>CAVSKO010000002.1:0-5699685 GCA_963728545.1 Blastocatellia bacterium | reverse complement strand
CTGGTTTCAATTCCACATTGGTTCGATTCAAAGCGTCATTGACCCCGCGCGCACAGCCGAATGTGTAGGGTTTCAATTCCACATTGGTTCGATTCAAAGACAGGTGTTCCTCAACCAGATGAGGCGACGTGTATAGTTTCAATTCCACATTGGTTCGATTCAAAGGTAGCAACTGGCCGAAAAGCTGATTCAAGTCGGCAGTGTTTCAATTCCACATTGGTTCGATTCAAAGCTTGCGCGAGAGGTTTTCAGAAACCGTTTGCATATAAGGTTTCAATTCCACATTGGTTCGATTCAAAGAGGAGAAGATGGCTCTGCTCTGGGACTCCGAAGAAGAGGTTTCAATTCCACATTGGTTCGATTCAAAGTAATCTACCGATAAATCAAGTAGCCCCTCTTGGTACTGTTTCAATTCCACATTGGTTCGATTCAAAGGCGCAGGAAAAGCGGCAGAGCAATTAGGCAAGAATATAGTTTCAATTCCACATTGGTTCGATTCAAAGTTTTTCCCTTTTATCTTTAATAAGTGTCAGGGGCATGGTTTCAATTCCACATTGGTTCGATTCAAAGGTGGTATATATAGAAATCGCTCAAGACGCGATGTATAAGTTTCAATTCCACATTGGTTCGATTCAAAGTTGCGCCAGAAAATCGGCATCCGTTGTGCGTTATTAGTTTCAATTCCACATTGGTTCGATTCAAAGCTACTTATATTGAGTATATTTGTTGCCGGGTCGTTTCGGTTTCAATTCCACATTGGTTCGATTCAAAGTCGGTCATAACGGCGTTTGCTACGCTTATCGTTAGGAGTTTCAATTCCACATTGGTTCGATTCAAAGAATAAGTTAAATACTCAGTACGCATCAAGCGGTAATTAGTTTCAATTCCACATTGGTTCGATTCAAAGGGCGCGGCCTCGCCTGCGCCTACAGGTCTTACGCCAGGTTTCAATTCCACATTGGTTCGATTCAAAGTCTCTCTCCTGGCCGAGTCTTATGAGGAGGCAGGAGTCGTTTCAATTCCACATTGGTTCGATTCAAAGCAATATTTACGGCGGCGGTGATAATCTCTCTTATGGGTTTCAATTCCACATTGGTTCGATTCAAAGCTGAGCAGCCCGCCGTATTGAGCCTCGAAAGTCTTTAGTTTCAATTCCACATTGGTTCGATTCAAAGGATTTATCATGCTTTCTAATCCAGTTTAATTCAAGGCTGTTTCAATTCCACATTGGTTCGATTCAAAGGCTCCTATTGTAGAACTCCTATAGTAATAGAATCAAGACTATAGGTCCGTTTTTTGGCATTATTCAGTAGGTTTGCGTCGTCAGGCGGCAATAGTGCTTAAACCACCCGCACCTGACGACGTTCGCTATATTACCTCGCGGCTGTACTTATTGGTAGGTTGCCGTTGCTTTTCAAGGCCATCTTTGTTTTGAACTAAGCGTTTCAAACAACGCAGACGACGCATAATACCGGTTAATCCCTTTATCACAGCAAGTTGTCCGTATTTCCGCGCTCACGTCCTATTACTTGTTTATAGAGCCAGCGTTCCTCGCGCGCAGTGTAGATCAAGACCGAATCTCTGTCATTGTCCATCAACTTGATTAACCCTATTCGCACTTCCTCTATCTGTGCGTCGGTCAACTCTCCCTCAAAAACTGAATTCTGCACCCAGTTCAGATGCCGCTTCAGAAACTTGTGGACTCGCCCAACCCGCTTCACCTCAACATCATAAACTACAAGAGCATACATATGCCCACTCCAATATTAGATTACCACCAGGCGCGAAACGCAACATAAGGTTCAGCATTCGTCAGGTGCTTCACCAGCTTGTAACACTCCAGCCGAATTAATCTCTCGTAGCTCACTTTTCGATTCAGCCTCCTGTGCTCTATCGTGGTCTGCAAACGAGCATCCCATTCTTTCAGAACTACCTTGCGGCCTGATTCTTTCAAGTAGCAGCAGTTCAAATCCAGAGAAAAGTCGCTCTCGCTTATCTGCCGATTATTAATGAGCTTGAACAACAGCCTGTCTGCCAGTATTGGCTTGAATACTTCAGCCAGATCCAGGGCGAGCGAAAAACGACGCGCCCCCGGCTCATGCAAAAAGCTGATCGTAGGATTTAACTGAGTGCGGTAGAGCTGGGTAAGTGTTGCCGCGTAAACCAGCCCGTTCGTAAACGACATGAGTGCATTGACCGGATTGTTTGGCGGTCGCTTCACCCTTTTAGTGAATTCGGCGCGCTCGCGCAGTATCTTCGAGAATCCCTGATAGTAGCAACTCCGCGCTCGCCCTTCGCAAGCCATCAATTCGTTTATATCCTTTGCCGCATCCAGCCTCAGCACTTCTGCCTGCACCCCTTCGGTTTCAGCCTGCAAGTCAACTCCCCGCGTGCCGTAATAGCGCAAATTGCGGAGTATATTGTGAAGCGCAGCATTAATGAATTCCCGCGCAATCGAGAGCCGCAACCGGCGATTCGCATAATGCCGGACCTGCTTGACCAGCACGAATCCGGCATTAAGGTATTCGCGAGGATAAAATGACCCGGAGTAGAACCCATAGTAATTGAAGAAGTGAACAGGCACTTTATGCTGCGCCAGAAAGTTCAGCAATCGCGCGTTCAGCTCTAATTCGCCGAATGCCCATATCGCGTCTACGTCTTCGATAGGGATCACGCGGCGCTCGGCGACCCGCGCAGGCGCATCTTCGGCTGCGGTCTCTTGCTCGAAAAGAGATTCGTCTTCTGATACGGCTTCAGGCTCAAGCGCAAGGTCGCCCATCTCGTCTGCCGATCCGGTAATCTCATCGGGTGAGTCTTGCTGAGATGCATTTATCGAGAACAATTCATCAATGATGCCCTTTTTAGCTTTGCCACTGCTTTGCTCATGCTCAGCCGAAGGCTCAAAGCAGAGCGTGTTGTCCTTGCGCCGCAATCGGCCTGAGCGTGTCAAATAGTAGTTCCTGGCCATAATCAACTCCAATATGAAAAGCCTGAATCCTGCGCCGGAGACCGAAGCTCAACCCCAGCACAGATCCGCGTAGCTGCAAGACCGGCAAATCTTCATCCACTCGACCTCCGGGGCGCGCGGCAACGCCACTATGCGTTGCATATCCCGGAGAGCCTGCTCAATGCGCCGCTCGTTGTCTTCGGTCAATTCAATTGTTTTGGTGTGTCGCAGCTTCGGATAATCGATCTGCCCTCGCAAGTCTTCGACGCCCTTGAGCTTCAGGTAGTAGAGGTAATAGAGGAGCTGCATCTCGTGGGCATCTTCCATCTTGTCGGTAAGCTTGACCTCGTGGATGCAGCCGTCCTCGCGCCAATCGAGAACAATCTTGCCGTCAATATCGAGCTCCTTCTTGCGCCGCGCATAAGACTCTTCGTGAACGATGCGGCCCATGTGAACGCGGTCATGCTCCTGTTCCATATGAACGCCGTGCGAGAACCACCAGAGCTTCTTGTGGCAGATGAAGTAATAGCCGACTTCGGTGCCGGTGAAAGCAGGCAATTCACTTGTTGCGCTCTGGCTTGAATTATCAAAGGCATTTCCCATATCGCCTATCCACCTCTGGAGCTTTGTAGAGTTCAAGGACGCGGTATGCCGAGGTCGTCGCAGATTTTTCGCGCAAGGTTTTTCTTAATCATACGATGTCGCGGAACGGTCGTGAACGCACCGTTAGCAGGGTTTGTGTAGACCGTGTGCTTTGCGCCTTCGCGCACGAACCTGCACCCGTGCCGTTTCAGATACCGGATCAGGTCTGCGCGTTTCATCTCAGGCAGCTTCGACCGTCAATCGCTCGCGCGTCACCTTTGCCGGGTCGGAGAGGCGTTTCTCTGTCGCTTCCCGATTCGATTCGAGAATCAACTGCGCGGCTTCGATCAGGTTCTCGCGCACTTCTTCCATGGTTTCTCCCTGCGTGTTAGCGCCGGGCAATTCGGCAATGTAGCCGATGTACCCGCCCTCTTCCGCTTCTTCGTAAATCGCGGTCAATGTCAACTCAGCCATATTTCCCCTTTCACCTTGAATCTCTCTAAGAGACGGTCGCGTCTCGATTCCACGCTGGTTCGATTAAGCTACGAAAGAAATTCAAGGTCCGAGGAAATCTAATTCTTCATTTTTGACGCGGTCATGCTCGTGCTCCATGTGAACACCGTGCGAGAACCACCAGAGCTTCTTGTGGCAGATGAAGTAATAGCCAACCTCCGTGCCTGTGAATTCTGGGAGATTACTCATCGACAAACCTCTCGATGCTAAATGATGTTGCCGCTTGCGCCGTTTAACTTGATACCGGTGACAGACGAGTAATCGTTGGGATCCGCAAGTTTGCAAATTCCGACGACTTCGCCATTGGCTGGCGGAGCTTGTTTTAGATCATTTCTACTGAGGCGGAAGGCGACAATGTCTCCAGCCATGCGCCTCAGTTGCTCTTCGACTCTGGATTTAAGATGTTTAATTACACTGAAGTCTTTTGAACGGTAGTCCAGTTGCGCTATTCGCTCCTGCAATTCTTCAAAACTTCCGTCATTCATAACATAATAACGAAACTCATTGCCGAGCGTTTCCTCATCAATCAAGCGAAACTTTCCGAGGTCTTCGAACGCCATATGATTGATGCACCGCACCATATTGATTTCACTATCACCCTGTTTGTGGAGTCCGACGTACAAGTCCCGCTCTACTTTTCGGAAGTAGTTCTGCTGTACGGCAAACATTTCCTTTTCTGTCGTCGTGCCTATAACGTTCTCCTTAGTGAAATCTAAAAACCATCCGACATCGCGCCTATATACGTAAGACGCTGAGGGCTTGCCATTCTCCTTCTTTAGTTCAAAAAGGTAAACCTCCCCAAAGGGCTCTTTGCCATTGCGGTTGCATCTGCCCGCTGATTGAATCAGGCTCGGCAATGGGCACATATCTCGGTAAAGCACAGGGAAGTCAATATCGACTCCCGCTTCAATTAATTGCGTCGAGATCAGTATAACTCGCTGGTTGTTTTTCAGCCTGTTCTTACAATGCTCAATTTTTCTTTGACGATCATTTGGAGTGAAATGCGTGTTCAGTAAAATGAATTCATCTTCAACCGAAACGTCGCCCTCCCTGTTCAGGACATCATATAGTTGCTTTGTGTCATCAATGGTATTGAGTATGACAAGGCTCGATTTCGTTTGCTCACGAATAATGTCTGCAAGCTCTTCAATTCGAAGGTCGTCATGCTCCAATCGAGTGATACGATAGCGATTAAACTCGCTACGCTCGTAAAAACTACTGCTCAATAATTCGCAAGGTTTCACATAACGCTTGAAAAGAATGCGAGGGTTCTCGTCCCCTGGTAGCTTTTTATGAGGCATTTCAACATACGGCATTGTGGCCGTTGAGATGACTGCGTAACTATCAAACTTGCGACAAAACTCGTCCAGGTAAGCCGTAAAGAACGTGTATAGACGCGGCGGCAAAGCCTGGATTTCATCCAACAGAAAGATTGCGCGCGCAAAATTTGGAAGACGCAGCAGCGTCGAGTTACGATTGCTGACAAGCGCCTCAAAAAGCTGGACAAATGTGGTAATGATAAATGGATGATCAAAAGTGTCTTGAGAAAAAATTTCCTGCATTAATCGGCGCAAGTTATCATCAGTCGGATTAGCATCAAGCTCGCGCTGGATCTCGTCTATCTGTTTGTTCTTCGATTTTGAATCAATGCGAAGAACGGCGTATGGCTCATCGTAATAGATACTCTGGCATATGGCTTCGGTCTGTTCCGTAATAGAAAGAAACGGTAATGCATAAATGATGCTCAGATCGGCGTCGTACTTCAGAATTTCGCCAGCAAGCGCCAGGAGCATCAGAGTTTTACCAGCACCCGTCGGAGCAGACAGAGTGAAAACTCGCTTTCCTTCTGCAACCATAGGACCGATATTTTTAATTGCCTGTACGCGCATTTCCGTGCGAAGCCAGTCGAAATTGCTCTTTCGCGGAAGCTCTTGCGTAAAGCTTTCAATCCGCTCAGCAAAATTTTGCTTGATATAAGCGCCGTAAACATTCTTGTTGAACTGTGTGTTGTTACCTGCATCTCGCTTGTCGGATTCAATCAGGCAAGCAAAACTGAACTGCGTGTTCATGAAGAAATCGAGCGGGTCGGCAATGAGTTTGATCACGTGCTGAAAGCCGAACTGAAACTTGAAAATCAACTGGTCAAGCAATTCGCTCGATGGCTTAATGTCAAAAGAACGATGTTCTAAAAGTTGTTGCAAAAAGTCGGAAATAGGCAAGTCCCCAGATGGTATCTGCTCAAGGAATTCTCTGAGGGATTTTTGTTCTTTTTCCTTAAAGAATCCATCGTCTTCAAGGTTTGGCAAGTGGCCGTGATGGCGCGCAATCATGGCGGCGATGCCGAAAATAGGCGAGGGGTCGCGCAAAGGATCAATGCCGATCAACTCCTTCAAGTCCTCTTTATTCACATAGCAGTAGCACAGCCAGGCGAGAGCAGAAAGATAAGCGTGGCTTGAATAGCCGATATTCTTTTCGCCGAACAGCTTACGTTGAAAGTTAGGATTAATTTTGCCGAGATCATGAAAAAGGGCCGCAATTTCGGCCATCTTCAAAGGCGTCCGTAGCCGCGTCTTTTCTACCACGCCGCGCAAATGATCGCTTAACAGTTTGTCAGGGTGCGAGTGAAAAGTCTTCATATAAGCACCCATCTGCTACCATTAGTGAACTCGTAATGCTCGCCCGATGCTAATACTTCTTTGTCTTCAGACGGGTAGAAAACGCGCACATACTTATCCGGCAAATTCCAGAAATCATCGTTCTGATATGTAGGCACGCGCTCAACGCCTATGCGAAAGTTTCCAAGCTCCGAAACTCTAATCAGCTTCTGCTTTTCAGTGATGAAGCTCTTAGTTTTGAACTCGCCTTCACCCAAGTGAAACTCGCCGGTGGAGACTAAACTGAGATTTGCAGGACAGTTATGCAAACCAAGCACAGGCGTAAATAGCGCTTCGCTGGCCTGGGCGGCAGCAACGAATTGATTGAAGAAGGATGCCGAACGCTCATTAAGCAATCCAACGGCAACGGTGTAACGCGGATTTTTCAAGAACTCCATTTGCACGGGCCGCTTCTCAAATAGATTTGAAGCATATCGTAACTTGAACGACCAGGACTCTTTCTTAACTGCACTGTGAATCTGAACCCCATAGCACAGGTCTTCCGAAAGCCGCGGAAAGACTTTCTTCATCTCAGCGCGTTCAATGCCGAGAACCGCGCCTATCATGCCGATGAACGCCGTCTTCGTGATGAAGTCATGCGTTAATGGGTTGTTATTCGTCTCCGGCTTTTTGAAATGTCCCCAGTTGCCTTCGACGCTTATCAACGCCCCTTTCATAGCAACTCCATCAGACTGAACTTGTCCGCGCCATCAAGCTCTTTCCTCGCATCTGGGCTTTCTGTATAGAAGTTCACCTGCTTTACCGCATTGGACTTAGCAGCCGTTTCTTTGAGCTTAGTGAAATCGAGCCTGTAATCGTCACTGCTGCGGATTTGCTCTTCCTGTTTTTCGGTTGTGAGCTTAATGAGACGGTCCGCGCCGTACAGTTTCTTATTCGGATCAGTGTAAACGATTTGCAGCAATAGCAGAGAGTTTTGATTTGACTTCGAGCGCGTGTTCGCGTTGTTGATGCTCGCCCAAATAGCTTTGAACATCTCTGTTATATCATCCTGGCTCAAGCCTGTATGCTTAGCTGAGAATGGATTGATCCATCCATGAATTTGATTAAGCGAGTAAGGAACAACCGTCGTCGTGCCGATTGCCCCACGCGTCTTTTCTTCGCTTGATGAAAAGACAGAGGTATTCTGGTGCATCCGCAGATCAACTTTGTTGAGTGAAGGATTGAGCAAGGCAAATTGTACGGGTCCTGTCAGGTTTACAGCATCTTTCTCTTCTGTCGAAATGCCGCCGAACAATCGCACATCAATGCATTTCTGCATGATTTTGATAGCATCAGGCCTTTTCTTGCCTTTGACTTCCGTTATCACGCTTTCATCATCTTTGAATTGATCCTTTAGCGCGAGCATTCTCAATGCAGCGCCCGACCCCTTCTCGCCTTCGATGCCGCGCCGCTTATCAATTACGTAAACATCCTTGCCCTGATCGTCAAAGTAGTCCCGGATGAAGCGCTTGATACGAACATCGCTGACAAGCACCCTTTTGGTTTCCTCATCATAGCGTTGTTCAGAAGTGAATGGATCACCGTTAGGCACAGAATAGCTGCTCTCATAAAGAAAAAGGATTTCTGATTTCTCAACAGGAAGGTTATTAGTTTCCATCGCGGTTCTCTCCTTATTGATTATTGGGGGTTGTTTGAAGGTCGGGTTTTGCGGCATCTTCGTTTCTGGTGAAGTAACCTTCAAAGAAACCAAAAGCGCAATAACTCTTCCGATATCCACGCTCGGTCATATCAACGAGTATTTTAGCTAACTTGACGGAGGCTTCCTTAAGATTCTTAAAGGCCACATCGTGCAGCAGTAGCTTTCCGTTGATAAAGTTCGATAATTCTATCAAACCATCGAGGTCAGCAATGCGACGCGAAAGCAAGCCAACGTAGTTCTTTTCAAACGACTTAATTGCGGGATCAAGTCCACGTCCAAGAGGTTGAGCCATCTTGCCCAGAAGTAATCCCGCCTGATAGCTATCGTCTTCTTTCATGATTTTCACAGCATTGTCTCCGTTCGTGTTTCGTAAACTTATGAGAAAGTAGTAGTCGTACTTCAGCAGATTGTAATCAGGCGTGCCATTGCGAATGTTGTATTCCGTCTTCTCAATGAAGGCAGGCAATAGGACGTCGTCACGGTGATAAGTCCCAGAGTATATCTGAGGTAGGACTTTGAAGAGATGGCTTTGATATTTTTTCTTGTCCGTCGTGACATCGCCAAGAATATTGAGAAAGGATTTGCGAATATCGAGAAATGCAAACTGCTTCGGTCGCTTCGGGAAAACCGAATCTCTTTCCTCACGCAACGGCTCGCGTATCTGTTTAACGCGCCCACTTAGTTCAGCAAGAAAACTGCGTTCAATGCCTGATAGTTCTACCATGTCAACATCCAGCCCTCTTTCGCCCCTTTTGCTAAAAACGAAATCGAATTGCGTGATACTATCAGCGGCATCAGTCAAGGGTGGCTCGAACAAGCTGTCTAACAGGTTCGTCGTGTCAATTTTCCTGTTTGCCTCGTTTAGCTTTGCCTCAGCCTGCTCTTCGTTTCCAATCCTCGACCTTTCGAGGAAGTTCTCTATATCATTAGCTGAAAGGTTTTCACCTTTTGGGAGAATTACAATTTTTATGTCGCGTTCAGAAACAAGAGCTTTCTTTGAGTAATCAATGGCATATATCAAATCCATTATTTCATCGTGGGCCTTGAAAGCTTTTGTCTTGTAACTATTTCTGCTGTTGAAATCTGGAGTATGCGAGTTTCCTGAAATCAGCGTTTTGTAAAGGAAGTTTCGTATGACGTAAAACTCGTTTTGCTCCTCCACAAAGTAAGACAAGAGTACTTGATTAATGGCTTCTAACTCTGGTTCAAACTCGTACCAATGCTTGCCGTTAAAATCGAAATGCAGAAAGACGTATTGGCCTTGCCCAGATTCTTGCAGGAGCGTTTCTATACGTTCAAGATTTCGTTCAAAGGTTTCCCTGAATTTTTCTATGACTGATCCATTAAAAACCTGTGCGTCTTCTCTTCCACGATTGAAAGAGCTTTTACCATAAAGCCCAGATTTTTCATTCTTCATTTTGTAGTAACCGATCTCGCCACCTTTCTTGTCCACTCCGTACAGAATATCGCCGAAGATGTATTTAACAGCATTGTCGGTTTCACTTGACTTAAATGTCAGGTAGAAGAGTTTATTTCGTTGAATATTCTCATCCGTGATTTCGCTTCTGTTGTCAAAGTCAAATTCGTAATCGTCCTTGACCGGAAGCGACAAATAAACTACTGGAGATTTCGGTTCTGACAGCGGAGCAGGTTTAATATAACGGTGATGACTCATGCGTCCTGCGTCGCGCAAAGTTTTTCCGATGTGAAGTAGTGTATCTAGCATACTCGTAACCCTAATTCATTAACCCTGATTTTAAGCTGCTTTTGATCCTTCAAGCTAATTCCGCCATCCCGAATCCCATCGCGTTGCTTTTGCCGAATCCGGCTTCGTAGCCGATTTCTATTAACTCCTTGCTGCCTTCTACATGAAAAGGAGCCAGCCAACCGCGCACCTTAATCCCTTTGCTAACTTCTATCAACACCGAAGGGCGGCGGTTTCGTTTTGCTTGCCCCGCTATATACTCCTCATCCCACTCCCAATGCAAGCGGCTATCAGAAGGCTCGCGGCCATATAATGCCTGGTACTTGCGCACTAAATTGCGCCCGATGATCTCGGACCAATCGTCGTCCAAATTCAAATACCGCACCCGGTTCTGCTCGTCGCGCACAGCCTCGGTGATCGGCGCGAGCGCCCGAAACGTCATCCGCTCGCTGAACTCCGGCGGCGCAATCGTCTCAGCTTCTGAAAGCCCGAACTCTGCTCCTGCAATATTGAACCGCTCGCTTTGAAACAGCCCCGATACGAAATGCTCTATGAAATCTCCCACAGGCGAGCTTACCTGCAATGACACCTCAGGCGCTTCGAGCATCATACGGTCGCCAATAACCCTGCGGCGATTCACAAACAATCGCGAAAATGTGAATAGCTTGAAGCGACGCCGGTCTGCTTCAAAGCCTTCGTCGTGCAACCGTGCCGCGAACTCTTCGGACGCGTTGCCAACCGTACGATAGATTAATCCTGCCACCGCGTGGTTATAGTTCAGCGGCAGCATTGTATTTCGATTCGATGCCAGAAATGTCAGCTTGACTCGCATTAGATGCAACTCTACTCCCGATATAGACGAATTTCACTTGCTAATCTATTCACTTTATTTCTGACAGGCACAAAGAAGCCGCACCCCAGATGACGATGGCTGCCCAGTCCCTGCTCTTGTAGCGCAATCGAGCCGTCTTCGCTCAGCCCGTGAAGCGTTAATGCGAAGCCTCTTATCAACCGGCGGCCCGCGCGAAATCTGCGGCGCAAACCCAACTCAATGTCGCCTTCGATGCCCATCTCGTCGAGCCTCCACGCAAGCGAATCGAGAAATGCATCCGGCGTGATACAACCGTTAATCATTACACACTCTGCGTAAAGGTTCGAACAAGGCTTGAGCAGGGAAATCTCAGGCGTACCAAATCTTACCAGATGCTTGCCAAGTTCTATTCGCTTGTCTGAAAGCTTTAACATCAGCGACACGCGGCTCTGCGGCAGGCGCATATTTAAGCGCGCTTGCGCAGGAAACTGAAACGATCTACCTGGCTGCCTGATGCCTCGCACGTCTTTAATCAGGAGCCAATCGGCGCTCAATGCTTCAGGTATAAGCCGCGAGATCGCGCGAAACATCGCCTGCGCGTGATTGCAAGGAAGCGCAGCGCCGATTATCGGGAATCTTAGCTCGACGTAAACCATAAGCGCGCACCTTCAGCCTTACCTTATATACTCCCGCTTAGACGCCGCCGGGCGAATCTGGGCGATGATTGGGTGCGGGTACTGGCTCGAAACTATTATCGCCCGGCCTTTGCCAAGACTCGGCACGTCTTCCCAGATCGCTTCGTTCACCGTGCCCGCAGCCGCCTTCAACACTCGCAGGTTCTCAGCGCCCGTCGTTTGATGGATGATCTTGTTATTAGCCAGCTCAAACAACTCCGACGGCAGATGCTGCGGCGACTGTGTGACAAAGTGTAGCGCGAGCCATCGCTTGCGACCGCGCCGGGCAATTCTTCGCAACTGGTCGAGCGTCTGCTCCATCTTGTCCTGCTTTTCGCGCGAGACGAATCCGTGCGCTTCTTCAATCGTCAGAAAGACGCGGCGCTTCGTATTTTCCTCCTCAGTCAGGCTCATCTTGTAGTGGTACATTCGCGCGAGCAGGTCGGCGATGACGATGTTCACCACCTGCTGCTCGCGAGAATCGCTCATATCTATGACCGAAAGGTGACCCGGCTCGCTGAGTTTTTCCATCTCAAGGCGTGGCGCGTCTTTGCGATCAAAGATGTTCATCATCTGAAGCTCGCGCAGCTTCTTGCGCAGCGCTC
This sequence comes from Blastocatellia bacterium, assembly GCA_963728545.1. Classification (GTDB taxonomy): domain Bacteria; phylum Acidobacteriota; class Blastocatellia; order UBA7656; family UBA7656; genus DASUNP01. The sequence continues at coordinate 5,687,534 of CAVSKO010000002.1, read as the reverse complement.
CATAAGAAGCCACGTCCGTTTGATCTTGAATGAGCGGCTCAAGCTGGTACTTGTGGCAGTAGATTTTCATTTCCGTTTCAGCAGCCTCTTCTCCTGGTTCCGCTTCTGCTTCATCGGCCTCTTTGGCCTTGCGCTTTGGCCTGGATGACTTCTTGTGCTCGCGCTTCCAGTTGTAATACTGAAACTCCTGGTCGAGCATCAGAAGAAGCCATCTCAGCGTTATGCCGGGATAGCCCATTGAAAGGTCAATGTCTTTGCTTTCAGAGGCCGCCGCATCGCCTCCCTTTTTGCGCGCTATCTGAATCGCCTGCTCATAGAGAAAAGTAAATCGAGTCTGCTGCGCCGTATTCATCTCGGTGATTTCCATTATAATCTCAGGGCTGAGCGAGTCGAATGGAACTGAAAACTCTACGGCATCATTTCGATTCGATTCCGAAAGCGGTGGCCGGTAGACAGTAATGCTTGACACTCCGCGCGGCGCGCGCTCGAATTGCTTCAAATCCTCGTCAATGTATGGCGCGCTCGAAGGCTGATCCATAAATATGTATTCGCCCTCCGGGTCTACGATCACCTGCGCGTAACCTGCGGCAAGTGTCTCTTCGATGAACACCTGGCACGTATTGGTTTTGCCGCTTCCAATAGTTCCGACCGTCATCCAATTTCGCGGCACAACGCCTTTGTTGTCGCCGTCAACCTGCACGAATATAGCTTCGTAATTGTCGAGCAGCCCCATCCGTATGTTGCCATCCAGATTCAGCATCGCGGCCATCATCGTTGAATCATAAGGGAGCACGGGCGAAGCGGGATGCGGGCGGCGCATCGCACCTGAAAGCGAGCCGCCGCGCTCTTCTCCAAGAATCTCAATCTGCACCCACCCATGATACTCAGGCACGGCAAGCACTTTACCCCGGCCCTGATTCAAGATGATGAATTGCACGGGCGTCGAGTCCCGCTTGAGCGCGTCGGGGTTGTAGAAAGGTCCTTCCACAACGCGACCACTGTAGCGGCGGTCGTCTTTGGTGCTTAATATGTGAACATACATCCCGCGATGCACCTGCTTCAGATCGTTGCTGTGAACGAGCGCCTGCACGATGTTGCTTTTTACCGCGCCCGGATCGAAATGAACGAAAGCAATCGCGCCTTCAGCCTGCGCGGCGCGGCGCACAAGTTCTTCGTTTTCTGGGAGCGCGTTCAATTGCTCGATTGCGCCATCAACCTTTGCGGAACCCGGCCCTGAAGTGCCGCCGGTCTTTTCACTTGCGCCGGACATAATTCACCTCCTGCTAATCTCGCGTTGATCGCTCTGTTTGATATACGCCGCTCCCGCCCGATGCGCGGGCGAATTCAGCATTCATATGGTTGGTATATTCGCTAGCGCGAAATGCTCCGGAGCAGTACTGGTCCGCGAGGTCCACAAGAAGCGGAAACCCGCGCGGGCCTGTGTTGGCCGCGTCTGCCAGCAGCATATGGACTGCTTCTTCCATGCGGTCCTTGTTGCAGTAGAAAACGTACGGAGGGCTCATCGGATGAGCGCGCAGCACGCCCTGGATTACTTTCCGACCGTAACTCTCTTTGAAGTCGTTGAAGACTTGCTTTTGACTCTTTCCTCCATACTGCGGTATCGCCGTATCAGTATAGTGAGCATTATCGAGGTAGTGATTTAATATCTCTTCGCCGGTTCGCACCACGATGTACTCGCCCGCGTCAAGCGCAAGGCCGAGCGAGAGCAGATCACGATGTGAATCGTGAGAGACGATCATGGCGTAGGATCCGTCGTCAATCATCGCGCCGATAAGATTCAGGCAGGGCAGAAGGATGTGCTGCTTGCCCGACCCGCTCAACATCTCGTGAGGGAAAAGCGGCCCCTGAATCAGCTTGAAAGTTCCCGGCGGGCTGTCCAACAGCACTTGCCGCTCTTTGTAAGTCATCAGTGCATACAAAAAGATGTTGGGTATTTTGTTCTTCAGCTCTTCTCCGCGCGAGTTAAGCGCCGCGACTATGTCAGCCGCGCTGGTGTTGCGCGGAAGCTCTCTGCCCCAGTGCATGATGTTTGACACGAACTGGCCCGTCGTCCCTTGATAGCTGACTCTTGAGATGGCTATCTGCGCTCCGACAAGACTCAATGTCTCATACCTTGCGAGCGTGCCGTCGGCTGCGACGACCTCGCCCGTGTAGAGACGCTTTCGCTGTAGGAGTTCGATATATTGCGCGTTCGCCTTTTCCCATACGAGCTTTCCCGCGCGCGCCAGTTCAGGAAAATAGACTTCACGCAACTCGCGCCGCACCTGCCCGTCCGACTCGACCACGCGACTGATCGCAGCGCGAGCAGCCGCAGGCATGGTCTGATAGTACTCTCCGGGCGGCTTCCAGTTGGCCGGATCAACTATGCTCTCGAAGCTGAGATTGTTGTCGAAGGTCTCGTCCACCTCCGATTCAGGATTGAGGTTAGTCGCGCCCTCCGGGTCTACAGCGAGCATGCGCATTGCTCCTTTCGAGTCCTGTATGATTGATCGCGTGAGCAGAGACGGATTCGGATTATTAAACCTGACCTGCCGTCTTCAAAAAGTTATACGGCGTTTATCACCGGTTTTCGCGCGATGATGAAAATTACGATGAGCCTTTGTCTGGAGAAGCCAGAAGCGTCGAGAACAATCCCTCTATGGCGTTCGGCTGAGGTGCGAAGTAACGTCTCAGGTCTTCCCGGTAGCTATCTGCAATCCGGCGCGGCAAATGGAATTCTTCGTAAAGCAGAGTTACGAAATCCGATTTGCTGTTAGGTTGAAAGAGCGGTGAAACCACATCCCACGGCGCGATCAACTCGCGCGCAAACAGGTTGGCTTGAATCTCACGCTCTACAGTCTCAGGGCTGATCTCCTGATCTCGATTGATGATCTTTTCAGGCCGCGACGGCAGCCCCTTGATAAACGCGTAAAGCTCAAGCCGTGCGTCGCACTCGCGCCAGGCGAAGGCGCGCGCTATGGCTTCTTTTTGCTCAGGCAATGATTTGAGCCAGAGCTGCTGGATGCGGAACACGTCCGCGAGAAAATGTCCAAGCTCGTGAGCCAGCACGTAGTTGTGGACCTGCGGCGACAGCTTGTCGCGAACAAAGATGATTCTGCAAGGCGGCCCGATGTGCAGCAAGCCATACAGCTTACGTTCAGCTATAGAATTAACTGGCGATTCAGACTCCCCGTAAAGCATGCAGAGGCATCGGTATGCTTCGCGTAATGTGAGCGGCAGCATTCTCTTTATAGGAATCTCCAGGCCAAAGGTGATGATCTGTTCTACATTTCTGGGCAACGCGTGAAATTCGGCTTCCGGTCGCTCAGCCAGAAGATCTTCAAGCGCGGCAATCATCGAAAAAGCGCGCTGCATTTGCGGGCTGTCGCGCATCTCATTCCTTTCAATTCTTGCCGATTACTCTAACTCTTCTTCGTCAAATGCGGCTTGATAGAATTCCTGAACTGCCGAGGTGTCTGCCGCGCGCTCAAGATTGCTTGCAAGAAGCATTGCCTGCACAAAAGCCATCGAATTTCTAAGCTTGCAGTGCTCGGCAATCCGATGGGCATCGCGCGCAAGCAATTGACTTCGCGGCAGAGGCATTGATTGAAGCCGCAGAAACGTTGCTTCATCTGCGCCGAATTCATTCTGCTGCTCGACCGCCGTAACCCCCTGACGCTCTCTGAGCAAGCCAAGCCAGTAGCCGACAAAGCCTGGCTCGTCTCCCGCATAGGCGTACCAGGAAGCCATGATCTCTTCGTCGCCGGTATGATCTCCGCTATCCACGCTCACCTCAACTTTATTCACTTATCAAATCGTCGGCCGCATAGCCCATCTCACTGGCCAGGGCTTGCAGCATGCGCAGAAGCCTGGCTTTCACATTCTTGATCTCCCGCCCCGGATGCTTGAATGAGCCATAGCGCGCCAGGACTTTAACGAAAGCCTCTTGTTGCTTTTCGCCTTGCAAAATCAGGCGAAGGAACTCTCCCTCTTCGCCTTCAAGCCGTTTCATAGCTGCGCCGAAAAACTGATCGCGCTCGATTATCTGCTCAAGCTCTGCTGTGTTCATACTGTTATACGTCGGCTGAGGCAGGTTTTCGCGCGCTGAGTCCTGGAACTCTTTAATCTTCCTCAATGCCTGATATAGGCTCGCCAATCGCAGCTTTATCAAGTGAATGGCATAGGTGGTGAAACTAGACTGGTTGGGATCATATCGCTCGTGGCGGAGAAGGATTTCTGCGAGCGCGCCGTTGACAACGCTTTGGACCTCATCGCGCGGAAGATTCGAGTAATGCCGCCAAGCCCAGCGCGCGAGTTGAGGTAAGACCAGATGGGCAATCTCATCCTTCGCAATCGGGTCGCCTTGCGCGAAGGCGGATAGCTGTTCGCCGGTCGGTTGCTGAAAGGCGCTTTCATTCATACGGTCTTACCACTCGTCAATTTGCGTTTGAGGCGCGCTTGAAAACCAGAATATCCTCTTCAGGATAGACTCGCGTATCGCTCTGCTCTGCGGATGAGAAGCGACCCGTCTTCTTATCTCTCGTGCTGACGAGGACACGCGCAGGGACTTTGCGCACTATCTTCCGCTCCATTTCAAACCCGGAAGCGACGGCCATCTCCGAAAGCGCAGCAGATGTCGGGATATTGATCCCTCGCTTAGATGAATCGCCGATAATGAGGACAAGATATTTGCCGCGGGCCACGACGCGAGCCATCTCTCTTATCGCAGCCTGCATATCTTTAAAGTAATATCGCAACGCCCTGACTTCACGATCCACTCTGTTGGTCGCAGAGCCGTTCCTGAGCCCGGCTAATCTTGATAAGGCATCATCTGCCGCCTTAGACCCTGTAGATGAGCTTGAGTCGCCGCTTTCTCGATCAGATACGCCTTTCCCGCCGATGCACGCATGGCGCAGGTCATTGGGCTTGATGATCTGGTATCTTTCAAACCACAGTTGGGTCAGTTGATGCAGTTCGAGGTACTGGTAGCACGTTGCATAAGGCGGGCTGGTGACGACCAGATCGAGCCGACCATCGTCCAACCTGAGTTGCCTCGCATCTTGAATCTCGATGGCGCACTGCGAAGCGACCTCGGATGGATTAATACTTGAACCGGTCAAATCCGCCCAGTAAAGACTGTTGCGGCGGAGCATATCGCGGACCTGGCGTCGGAACCTGTCTACGGGGTCGCTCAGAATCTTCTCAAGGTCTTTCTGCGGCTTGGTGCTGCCGCTCAGCCAGATCGAGCACCCTCGCAAAGCATTGGAAAAGGCGCACAAGAAAAAGGTGCGAATAGCCGTATCGCGCAATCGAATAATCGCTTGCAGTAGTTGCTCCAGGGTTGATCTGTGAGCAGCAGGAAACCAGTAAGCCAGCCGTTGTTCGGGATCGGCTTGTGAAATGTTGATTGCCTGTATAGAGGATTTCTCGGTGTTGGTGAGAGCGCGCCTGCCAACCTGGGGCAAGCAATCAAGCTTTTCATCCAGGCGTCGCCAAGAATTCTTAACCGCCTGCGGGTCTACTGGGTTACACTTCGCCTGGCTGATCAGAATTGCTGTCGGATTGATGTCGGCTCCCCAGAAGGCCCGCCCCGCGCGCAGCGCCTCTATGCCTGTAGTGGCCGAACCGAGGAACGGATCGCCGACAAGCGAATCAGGAGTCGAGTAGCTTTCGATTATGCGGCGCACCAGTTGTGGAATGAACTTAGCCGGATAGCGATGATAACCGTGCGGCCCCCAGAGCGTTTCAGAGGGTTTCAGATTCGCAAATGACCAGTCCTCTTCGATATAGAATTGCTTTCGCTCATTAGCCTGACCGTTTTTAGAAGGAACGTTTGACGCGCCGGGCATGCCCGCACCTCTTTTTTGTAAAGATATGATGATAACCCTGTCTATCTCAGAACGACTTGGGCGGACTGTAAGAATTGCCCGTGCCGGAACGCTGGAACTTCTCATCGGCTGGATGGAGTATATAACTTGATTCTAAGGTGTCAACACAATTGTTATAGAGTTTACAAGCGGCAACCGATTGAAGATTAGAGATGGGCTGTTTCTGAGGCTCTACACCCCCCTGAGCAGTCAATGGCGAGAGGAGTTCTGAGATTATTGCATGACTTAGAGCCATATGATTACTCCCGAGTTTTGCTGCGCGTGTAGGGGAAATAGTTTTTTCCCTTGTAATGCCTCAGTTACGTGGGGAGCAAAAACCGTAAATCCTTTGTTTGCAAAGAGGGCATCTCAACTTTCCCCACGTAACTGACCGATTACTTTCCCTTGGCGATTGTCATTGACTTCCTATCCCCTCTTCATGGTATTTTCTTCTCGTGCTTGCGGGCACCTTTAGCTCGTTTAGCTCTCTGACAATTTCTTTCCAGGCTCCATGAGCCAAACACAAAGCCGAGCAGCATCGCCGCGACGCATTTGAGTGGTCTTGCTGCCGACAATGCGTCGCCCTCCGATCTGGATGGTCGGCGTAACCCTATTGAATTGCGTGAGCCATACTGGAGTTCGGCTCACGCAATAAAACTGAATCGCTCGGACAGGCTGGGCAGTGCCGCCAGCCTGTCGCGGCAATGCCAACGCGCATGCGCGCGGGCCGTCTCAGTTTTGGGTTTTGTGTTTGGAGGGCTTATGGAGCATCTAAATTCCAATCCGCATAATTCAACTCTCTGCCTGTCACTGCATCACTGCAAAGCGAGCGTGAGCGAAGCCTGCAAGCAGTGCGGAGGCTGGATCGAGCCTGATCGCGCCGCAAGTGCTCTCTATTGCAGCCTGTGCGCTCCCCTGGTCCGTCGCGAGCATTGCTAAACTTCTCTTGTGGTAGTTGGGTTACGTAGCCTGTGCGCTCCCCTGGTCCGTCGCGAGCAGAGCAACCGGCGCAAGCGCGAGTTGCGCAAGCAAGACTGGCGCAAATACCACAACAACTATTCTCCTTTCAATAAAGACCAGTGGCGCGAGTATCACCGAGAATATATGCGCAAGTGGCGCGCCCGGCGCAGAGAAGCTGAGATACTCGCGCGCGCAGAGCGGGAACGCTGCGCCGCCTGATTCAGTACCTGACCCGAATAGAGGAGGCATCGATGAGTAACAGGAAACCCGGCAAAAGCCCGCAAGATTTTCGATCCGCACCTGCGAGAGATATTCCTCATCGCAGGCTTTATCGGCAGCGGCTTTACCACCTGTATCGGCGCATACGAGATCTTTAACCACAACTGGCTGGTTGCTCTTGCCATAGGCGGTTTCTTTTTCAAAGCTTCGCCGCCGCCGAACTGACCGAAAAGTTAGGGGAAACAGTCGAGGGAGGCGACTTTCACATCTATACGACGCTGGAGCCGGAATTACAGATTGCTGCTTATCGGGCGGTGAGCGATCAAATGCCGCGACTCGATTCGCTAGTGGCTCGCGTCCGGCGCGGCTTGGCGGTGGAACAAGCAGGTGACGAACCGATTCAGGCGGCGCTCGTCGCCATGGATGCGCAGACCGGGGAAATCCTCGCGATGGTCGGCGGACGGGACGGCGAGTTTAACTACGCCACGGCGAAACGCTCTCCGGGATCGGCGATCAAACCATTCGTCTACCTGTCAGCCATCGCTCAGGGCAGACATAACGGCGAGCCGTTCAATGCCGCGACGATGCTTGATCCGCGCAACGATGAAGTTGACAACTACCGCCCGCAAGCCCATGTTGGCAGTCCGGCGACCGCGCGGACGCTGCTCGCGCGTAGCGACAACGGCGCGGCAGTAGTCGCAGCGCATGACGCAGGACTGGCTGCTGTGCGGGAACTCATTCGCCGGGCCACAGGCTCATATTCGGAAGATTTGACGGGGATGCTGGCCATCGGCGGATCGGCAGGCGCGGAAGTGAGCGCGCTCAGCATGGCCGAAGGCTATTCTCTGTTCGCCAATGACGGGGTGAAGGTATCGGCCACGCCGCTGGCCGCCGTTTATCGAGATGGAGCCAAACTCAACCTGCCCTCTAATGATCCAGTGCGCATCTCTGATCCCGGTCCTGCTTACGTGGTGACGCAGATGTTGCGCTCGGTGCTGAAGCCCAGAGGCACGGCGAGCGGCGCACTCCGTCTGGCGGGCCTTGCGAGCGACGCCCAGGTCGGTGCGAAGACCGGCACCGGACAGGTGGCGGACCTATGGTTTGTCGGTTTCTCCGAGCGCCTCATCGTCGCCGTTTGGGTAGGTATGCCCAGGAATAAACCTGCGCTGAAGATGGCGCAAGGATTTCAAGGCGCTACGGCTGCCATGCCCATCTGGGCTTCGTTTATCAAAGCGGTAAAACAACACCGGCCCGACTTGCTCGAAGGCGGCTTCGAAGCGCCGGCGAACGTGCGCCTCTTGAACATAGACCCGCAGCACGGCTGCATTACGAAGGGCTCGGGAGTCGCCGAGTATTTCATCGAAGGGCGAACACCTAAGCCATGCGCGCAGTGAAATCAGTGCTGGCGCGCAGGTCGAATCAATGACGCGTTGCATGTGAAGGGGGTTTTATGCGAGCGAATAGAAACGTTCTAGCTTTCAACCATGCCGGAGAAATGCGAGCCGAAGACTGCCGTGCGTGCGGCGCGGCAATCAGAAGCGGTGCCGGGTTCTGCGCCTTGTGCGGTGCTGCGCAAGGCGGCGTAATGCCTTCGTTAATCTTGCGGTCGCGTCCCGGCATGGCTCGTCGCGCGCTGGCCGAAATCATCGACCGGCTCGTGCCGCTGCCTTTTATCGCCTACGTGTTTCCCCTATGGGTTTTGATCGTCGTAGCCTACCACCTGATCTGCGACGGCTCACCTTCAGGAAAGAGCGTCGGCAAGTGGGTTTGCCGGCTGTGCGTCGTTTCCACTTCTACAGCAGAGCCCTGTGGCGCATGGCGCGCGATATTACGCCGCTTGCCGACGGCGCTTGGGCAGGCCGCCTATTGCGCCTGGATGATGATTCCTGTCATCCTTGCTTATGAACTGGTATCGCTCGCCTTTGTATGGCTCAACCCGACCGGTCGCCGCATAGAAGATTACCTTGCCGGGACACAGGTGATTACCCGCAGCGCCTATGGCAGACTGCATCGCTGCTGCGCGCTGTGCGGCGAGCGGATGCCGAACGGGGCGAGATATTGCTCGCAATGTGGACGAGCCGTCGAAGATCGAGAGCACGGCAGTTGAGATGGGAAAGCAACAGAATCCATTTGGATTTTGGGCTAGCAATCCGTAACCCGTCATGCTATAAAGCACGCGCTGGAAGTTCGCGCACACTTTGACGTGAACGTCTTTATAAACAACCAACAGATGTTGCGGTCTGCCATCCGCGAAGACAGAGGCTCTCTAATCGGTTGATGCATTCGCTTGAGTTTGGCTTTCCTCAAGGGAAACAAAGATTGGTTGCTGATCGAGTTTTACCAGAAAGGCTAGCTTATGCGCCCCCAAGTTTTTATATCGCTTGCCCTCTCACGTTATGAGTTAAGGCTGGAGGCTCGGCAATCGGCCTCCTTGCCGGCATTTCTCGGCTCGACCTTGCGCGGCGCATTCGGACACGCGCTGAAGGATGCGGTTTGCCTGATGAGCCACCGCGATTGCGGCCATTGTTTAGTCGCCGACCGCTGCATCTATCCTTATCTCTTCGAGACGCCCGCGCCGGCTGACCTGGCGCAATTGCGCGGCCAGCAAAAAGCGCCGCATCCGTTCATTCTCGCGCCACCTGGCCTGTTGAGATCGGCAACCGAAAAGCCGGCTGCCATAAAAGAGCCTCTGCTGTCAGCAGGAGAGCACTCGACATCGATCTCTTCTGCCGCAACCCTGAAGCGTCCTTTGCTAGGCGGCGTTCCCGTCTTGCGCAAAGCGTCGCAGATCAGGCCGGGGGAGATGCGAATGTCGAGTTCGTCACCTAACGAGCGATTGAATTTTGCGGCGGGCGACGAGTTACCCTTCCATCTGACATTGATGGGCCGGGCGACCGACTACCTGTCTTATGTGATCTACACAGTGAGTGAGATGGCGCGGCGGGGGCTGGGCGTCGAGCGTGCCATGTTTGCCTTGCGCAGCGTCGCCGTGCTTGACGAGTCCGGCGAGCGTGAGACGATTTATACCGCAGGCGACCGGCGCAGCCTCGCCCCTATTGCTGTGGCAAACTGTCTTAGCGATTTGGTGGAAGCGCGCCTCGAAGAGCTTAAACAAATCGGGGGCAAACCGGGCGACGCGGTGAAATTGCGATTTACGACGCCGACCCGCATACGCGTCGAAGGCGATTTGCAGACGAATTTGAGTTTCGAGTTATTGATCAGAAATCTCTTGCGGCGCGTGTCGATGTTGATGGCAGTACATGGCCGGTCGCGGCTTGCGCTTGATTATAAAGGCTTAATCGCCCGCGCCGCTGGCGTTCGCATCCATCACGCATCGTTGAGCTGGCATGATTGGCAGCGTTATTCGAACCGCCAGGAGACGAAGATGAAACTCGGCGGTTTCATCGGTGAGGTTGAGTACAGCGGCGAGGCGATAGCGGAATTCCTGCCGCTGATCGTTGCGGGAGAAATCCTGCACGTTGGCACCGGCACCAGTTTTGGCTTAGGCAAGTATGAGATTGTCGTGTGAAACGGATTCGAGTTGAGTTGAATTCTCTATAAACGCCCCTGCGTGAAGAGAAAAGCAACAGGATGAAGCCATCTTTGCAAAAAACCGAAGAGGCGATTAAGGCGGTTGAGAAACGGCTGACGACGCCTTCCATGCGTACGACGCTCGCCGAAGCATTGAGCGGTATGTTCGCCTTCGAGAAGGGCGGCGGCATCAAGTCGGTGTTGCTGTTCGGCTGGAGCTTGGCGGTATTCAGTTGGTTCGTAGATTCCCTGCTGCCTCTAGGGCAAGAGTTGAGTCAATGGTTCTGGACATGGTGGAAGAACGAGCCGGTACATCATTTTTCAGAGCCTGCGATGAAGTTGCTAGTGCCGGCGATATTTTTTCTTGCGACCGTTGCAGGGCTGGCATTCAATGCCTGGCGCAACACCAGACCGCACAGTTACGAATCGGTCGTTCCCGATCCGCACAAAGGTTTGATTGTTCAATTGAGCGATTACAGCAATCGCGGCCCCGGTGTGCAAAGCCGATATGAATCTGCCGAGCAAATTCGACAAGCGGCCTTGCAAGGCGATCTCGACCTTGGAGAAATCTTCAAGAGCAACTGGGGGCAGCTTGCCTTTGCGGTGCGCTATCACGCGCCGGTGTTGCGCTATTGTTGGGTGATTTCGACGCAGGGGGACAAAGGCTCAAGCCGGAGCTATGGCACCGCCGAAACCTTGATAAAAGCCATAGTCAAACGTGAATCGGGTCGTGATGTTACCTGCTTTGCTGTGGGGCTGGAAGACGAAAACGATATCGGCCAGGCGGCAGAAGCGGTGAGCCACATCTATCACCATTTGCGAGAGGCCGCGCCGGACCTGAAAGCGACAGACCTGATTGCCGATTTCACCGGCGGCACCGCAGCGATGAGCGGCGGCATGATCCTGGCGACCTTGCAGGAAGACCGCGAAATTGAATATCTTCGTCGCGGCGTGACGTTGGCCGCAGAGCTAGACGCAACGGCAGTGCAGGAGCGACGCATCATCGAAGCAGCACGGCGCACGGGGATGGATGAAACCGCTATTACTCGGCTGCTCGACGAATTGCCGGCGCGTCAAGCAGGCGCGCTCACGATCATCTGCAATGACGGCTTGCACCCTATCCCTAAAGAGCAACTGCCTGGTCGCGTCTTTTCGGCGACTACCGGCAATGTTGCCGATCAGACGCCCGAAGCTCTCGAACAGACGGTCGCCGATGCCTGTAAGCGGGTGGCGCATCTCATCAAAACGGAAGGCGGCTTTGGGGAAATCTATCTCGTGCCGTCCGGTTACGGTGTGCTGCTTCAAAAAATTGCCGAAACCGTTTTTCAGATCACTGGCAAGCCGTTGATCACCCTGCACTTTGACCGCAAAACCAACGCTTACTGGCCGATCCACATTGACCTGCGCGCTATCATCGCTCAGGCTTGACGTTGACTTTGATGGTGAAGAACGTGCTGCCGCGCACCGATGGCCGGAAAGCCTTAGGGCGTTTACAGGGCACTCGCAGTCAGGTAATTTACCATTCTGCCAGGGAGGCAGACGCAGCCATGGCCAAACGCAAGCAACCTCGAATGATGTGGGTTTACTCGCCGCATATGCCCAAAGGAAGCAAGCTTCCTGAGGATGTCAAACGAGAGGTCGCAGAGCGAGCTCAGAAAATTGTTGATGAGTGGAAGCCGAAGCACATCAAGAAGCCGCCAAAGAACTACAGGCTCAACTACATCACAGATCTTTATACGAAATGGCATCGGCAATTCTTCTACTTCTGCGCAACCTACGCCTGTCCGGGTCCTAATGCGCTGTCGCCGACGTTCGAGTCATGCTTTACGCGAATTGAGTATGTCGGCAAGAATCGCTTCAACCTGGCTTATATGCGCCATACCGGTAAGTGGTGGACGACTGAATTCGAATTGACGATGGAGGCTTGCTTCAAAACGATTCAAGCAAACGGCTTTTATCATCCTATATAAAAGCTGCGCGCCAAAGCAGGCCGAGCCGACGATAGCAATAGGTGCAATTAAAAGTAGTACTTATTATGGCGAGCGCGGTGAGCGGGTCACCGCTTTGGGGTTGCTTAATGAGCGATGCCAAGGCGGCGCGGGGTCCCGCACTCCAAGAAAAGTGTTGCGGCACCGCTGAACTGCGGCGGTAGAGGTTCGTCTTTATGGCCAAGGAGAAGTTGCCTCGCCTCACGGAAGCAATGGTGCGGGCGCTGGCTACCGATCAAAGCTTCGAGCGCGGCAAGCGTTACTACCTGGACGGCGCCGTTTCGGAAACTGCGCGCCAGGGGATGGAATTGCGCGGCGAATGCGCAGGCTCTCATTACGAGCCTTATGAAATCAGCGTGACGCTCGCGGCCCGCGGCGTCGCCGACACCTCCTGCACCTGCCCATATGAGTATGGCGGCATCTGCAAACACACGGTCGCGCTGCTGCTCACCTACGTTCATCAACCGAAAGAGTTCCGCGCCATCGCTCCCGTCGAAGAGATGCTCAAGCATCGCAGCAAAGAAGAGTTGCTCGCCATCATCAGCGTCATGTTGAAACAAGACCCCAAGCTGCTCGCGCTCGTTGAGCTAGCGGCGACTGCTCAAGACGCCAGCGCCGGCCAAAGTATAGATACCGCCGCCATCCGCAAATCGACGCGGCGCGCTTTGCAATACAATGACTGGGATCATTTAAACTCGCGCAAGATCGCAAAAGAGTTGCGCGCCCTCGGCCAAATCGCCGGGCCATTCTTAAAAGCAAACGACTGGATCAACGCAGGCCGCGTCTATCACGCACTGCTCGATGAAACCGTCTCCGGATATGACGAATTCATTCAACAGGTTGATGAAGACGGCGACATCGCCGTTGTCGTCGATGAGTTCGCCGAAGCGTTGGGCAAATCCCTGGAAAAAAGCAATGTTGATAGCCGCACGCGCCGCGCATGGCTGGAAACGCTGCTCGACGCCTTTGCCAAAGACGTCGAGATCGGCGGGATCGATTTTGCTTCCAGCGCACCTGGCATCGTCATCAAGCAAGCCGGCGATGAAGAATGGCCGTGGATCGAAGCGCGTGTCCGCGCACTCGCCGCCAGCAGCCGCGACTGGGGCCGTGAACAGTTTGTCGGCTTCCTCACCGAGGGCCTGGACGAGCATGGCCGCAAAGGCGAAGGCGACCGCTTGATCCGCGAGATGGGCACGCCGGAACAACAGGCGCAATTGCTGATCGAAGAAGGCCGCATCGAAGAGGCCGTGCGGCTGATGAACGATGTCGTCGAAGGTAAACCCGGACTGGTGACGCAGTTTGCCGATATGCTGCTGGAGGCGAAAGCCAAAGCGGCGGCGCTCGATTTCGTCCTGGCGCATGAAAGGACAGCTAGCCGGCGACGCGATCAGTGGCTCGCCGATTACTACCGCCGTTATGGCACACCGCAGGAAGCGGTTACCGCGCAGAAGACGCTACTGGTCAACAGCCCGTCGGTCGAACAATTCAAAGCCCTGCAAGCCGTCTGTCGCAAGACGAAAAACTGGCCGGAAACTCGCGCGGAGGTGTTAGCGGCTTTGGAGCGTGCCGGGCGATTTGACACGCTGGTTGAAATCTCGCTGCACGAGGGCGACGTGGCGCGGGCGCTGGAATGGTTGCCGCGCGCAACGGGTTGGGGCGCAACGCATCTGCGGATGAAAGTGGCCGAGGCTGCCGAGAAGGATTTGCCGCATGAAGCCGTCAGGCTCTATCTCGAAAGAGTCGAGCAGGAGATCGCGGGTCGCTCGCGCAGCTCGTACAACACAGCCGCCGGCTACTTGAAAAGAGCCAAACCGTTTTTCATCAAGCTCCATGACCGGGCGGCCTGGGCGGAATATATCAAGTCCTTGCGTGAATCGCACAAAAACCTGCCTGCCCTGCAAGACGAATTGCGCAAGGCCGGGTTGTAAATTCACCGGCGGTGCGCTGTCGCTCAACGACGTTCGTCAGGTTTCAAAGTGATGGCGGACTCTCGTCACGCGCCGCCTTGCAACTTTCCTGTCCGTCGCCGCGTATGTACACCTGCTAATAATGATTGACTTGCGTGAAACAATCTCCATCCGGCGGCGATTCGAGTTGAGTAGTTTTCTTTGCGGCAAGTCAACACGAACCGGCGGATTCGAGTTGAGTTGTTTTCTCTGGTGACGGCTCTTTCACCTGAACGTCTCGATAGCCCGGGCCGGCGTTCTCTTGCTGGCCGATAATCGAGGCTGTCAGGTTTGCTGAGGCGAGGCGTCCAGCGCCCCGTTCTTTGCAACCTATGTCAAGCGGGTTTCCTTCGCGGAAGCCCTCAGCTTCGGCAAACAAGCTTCGCATGCGAAGCTTGTTTGCCGGAACACAAAGACGATTCACAATCGCCGCGCGCTTGCGGCGTGCCGCCTTCACGCTCATCACGAAGGTGACACGCTGGAACCGCGCAGCAACTCCACATTGGTTCGATTAAATGAGATAAGGCCCAGGCGCGGCAACGCCTGCGAGCTTGTTCATTAGATCGTCAACGAATCGGAGATCGTGAATCGAATTTCGCTTGGCATAGGAGAGATACGTGACATCTGGACTTCCCACCAAACGCAAACGCGGCGGCCAGCCCGGAAATCAGAACGCCAAACGCAATCGCGGCAATCGCACGGCCAACCGGCATAAGTTCGCGCGCAGCAACCGGCTGGGCGGCGCGCCGCGCGGCAACCGTTACGCCTGCAAGAAGCCGCAAGCGCGCCGCATGTCATCCTCCTGGAAGACTATCAAAACTGCCCGCTGGCCATCGCCTGGATTCAGGCCAACGCCGAAGCCCTCGACGAGGCGAGCTTCACCACAGATCACCAGCGCGACCGGGCGCTGTTTGCGGTCTATCGCGGCTTGACCGTCGAAACGATTGTCAAGAAAGGCAAGGAGTATCAGCACGGACTCTATTCGCTGCTCGAAACCGATGTCGAGCAGCAGGCAAAGTGCGCGGCGTGACGCGGACGCGCCGGTCAACCGCAGCCGCAAGACCTGATTCGCATCGGTGGATAAGGCGGCTTACATTCTGAAGCCTTGAGGAGAATAAATGGCAACCCTTTATATCACTGAGCAACACGCGACGCTGCGCAAAGAACAGAATCGCCTGGTTGTCGAGCGTGAGGGTAACGTGCTAATGGAAGTCCACGATTTCAAGGTTGAGCGCGTCGTCGTCTTCGGCAATGCGCAGCTTTCGACACAAGCGATGGCTTACTTGCTCGAACGCGGCATTGATACCGCATTTCTGAGCATGCACGGGCGATTGAAAGGGAGGCTTGCGCCGATTGAATCGAAGAACGTGCCACTCCGTATCGCTCAGTACGAACGCTCGCGTGATCTGCCATTCGCGCTCGACGTATCGCGCGCGATGGTCGCGGGCAAGATCAGCAATTGCGCCGAAGTCCTCGCGCGCCACAACCGGAATCATGCCGAGTGCCGTCTGCAACCGGAGATTGACCGGCTCATTGGGGCCAGCCAAAAGGCCCGGCGTGGGGGCGCGCTTGAAACACTGCGCGGCATTGAAGGCACGGCGGCGGCGGTCTACTTTCAAGGCTTCGCCCGCTGTCTGCGCCGTAACTTCGACTTTCAAAAGCACACGCGGCGACCGCCCGCCGACCCGGTCAACTCACTGCTCAGTTTCGCTTACGGCATGCTCTACAACGAAGCCATCAGCGCCTGCGCCGCGACCGGCTTCGATTGCTACATAGGCTTCTTTCACACGGTTCACTACGGGCGATGTTCGCTGGCGCTCGATCTGATGGAAGAGTTCCGCCCGCTGGTCGCCGACCGCCTTGCGCTCAGTCTGGTGAACCTCGATGTCATCAAAGCTGATGATTTTCACAAAGAAGACGGGCAGGGCTTTTATCTGAATGACGCGGCGCGCAAACGCTTCCTGCGCGAGTACGAACGCACGATGACCGCCGAGTTCGCGCACAAGCAAACCGGCGAGCGAATCAGCTTGCGCCGCGCGCTCTACGGACAAGCGCTGGTCTTGCAGAAAACCATACTGCACGGCGGCGATTACCGGCCTTTCGACGGCTGGCGATAGGTTTCAGCTTTTATTTTTGTGGAGCGTCTTGATGGATCGAAGCTCGAACCATGCTCACCAGACAATATTCGTCGTCGTCGCTTACGACGTGCGTGACCGGCGGAGATTGCGCCGCGTTGCCAAGTTGATGGAGCAATATGGTGCGCGCGTGCAGCGCAGCGCCTTCGAGTGCCGTCTCGACAAAAAACGAATGGCGTGCCTGTTGGACGACATCAAGCGCGTCATCAACCGCAAGCAGGACAAAGTAGCCGTGTTCACGCTCTGTCAGTCCTGTGTGCATCGTTCGGAACGATTCGTCGAAAGCGGTTTCACGACCGATGCCGATGTCTATGTCTGCTAGTCGCCGCAGGGCGCGATCATCGAACAACGGAGCGCCGCGCGGAGGAAGCCAAGAGAGATATGAAGATTACCCGACTCAAGCTGACAGAAGCGGCAGCGGCGCAGCTCGATGCTTTGGGACTATCGCTCGCCGACCTGGTTTGCATCATCTACTTTGCGCGCAAGACGCAGGATGATACGTCGCAAATATACCGTTTTGACATCGAAAAAGTCCCCGCCGATATCAGAGCCGAGATGCAGCATCTCGCCGGCGTTGAGCTTCACGTCGTATCGCGCGCCATCGTCAGGGCAACGCGACCGGCCATGTAATGAGCCGAGCGGGCGCGGTTCACTGCCGAACGGCGACTACGAAGGAAAGGGAGAAAAGTTATGATGAACGATTTCCATATCCGCAATGTAACGAAGAGCGCCAATCGGTCGAGCCTGCTCCGGCAGATCGCCGCCCGTCCGGCGCTGTATCAGGCATGGCGCAAGGTCAAGGCCAATCGCGGCGCGGCAGGCATTGACGCTATCGGCATTCAAGCCTTCGCCAAAGACCTCGACGTCAACCTTACGGAGCTATCGCGCAACCTGCTCGACGGCACTTATGAACCGCTGCCATCGCGTTATGTGCAGATTCCCAAAGTGGGCGGCCAAGCGCGTGAGCTGGCGATCCCGACCGTGCGCGACCGCGTCGCACAACGCGCCGTCCTCGACCGCATCGAGCCGTTGTTTGAGCCGCAAATGCTCGATTGCTCGTTCGCCTTCAGAGCCGGACGTTCCGCCGAGATGGCCGTGCAGCGCATCGTCGTCGCCCGCGCTCAGGGGCGCCGCTGGTCGGTTGACGCCGATATAGAAGACTTTTTTCCTTCGATCAATCACAAGCTGCTTCTCGCCGACCTGGCTGCCGTAATTGATGCAGAAGACGTATTGCAGTTGATTCAACTCTGGCTTGATGCCGGTGCGCTGGATGGCGCGCGCCCGACGGCAGGCTTTTTGGCGCGCTGGCGCGACACGCTTGCCGACGCGCATCTGGCAGTCCGCGAGGCGATGAATGGTATGTTCAACGATATGCTATCGCAAAAACTGGGGGTTGATGGCGACGCCTTTTCTGCAAACACGTTCGCTGATGAAGCCTTGCTCGAAGATGATGCCACAAGCGCCGAGACGGCAAGCGCAAGGCCGTCGCCGGGCAAAGCGTTGGTGCGGCGTCTGGTGCAAGACGGCGTGTTGCTGGCGATAGCCGAACGCGCCGCCATCCGGGGGCTGCTATCCGCAAAATGGTTGGGATTGGGCAGCGCGGCGGTGGCGGTGGCGCTGGCCGCGCCGCCGGTGGTCAGGAGACTGCGCGAAATGGCTTCGCCAAAGATCGGCGCTTTGCAGGGTGCGCCGCTGTCGCCGCTGCTATCGAATATCTATCTGATGGCGTTCGATAGCGCTTTGACGGCGCGTGGCCATAGGCTGATCCGCTACTGCGACGACTTCGTGATTCCGTGCGCGAGCGAATGCGAAGCGCGCCAGGCATTGGGCGACGCCCGTGACGCCTTGAAAGCGAAACGCTTGCAGCTTCATACGGGTAAGACGCGGCTGGTGTCGCCCGCCGAAGGGTTTACCTTTCTCGGTTATGAGTTCACGGCGGCGGGCCGTGTCGTGCCGCCGCCCAACATCCCGGAAGTCGTCGCTCGTCGCGTCGTCGAATTCACCGACCAGACGAGAAGGCGCTTTGCCGGTAAAGCCTCCAGGCTTGTGGCGCAAACCGAGAGTCGGGCCAGGAGCGCTTTCGGGCAAATCAAAGAACGCCTCAAAAAGGGTAGATCGTAGGCGAATTGTCATTCGTCATTGGGCGTGGTCACAGATTCTTGATTAATGCCTAACGATAGAGATCACTAACGAATGACTGGTGACAGAAAACCAATGGCCAAAATCGTGATCATGTATGACATCTCGGATGACCGGACGCGAACGAAACTCTTCAAGCTGTTGAAGCGCTACGGCGAGCCGGTGCAACTGAGTATATTCGAGGCCATCATCAGCGAAGAGCAGTTTGCGAAGTTGCGCGGCGAAGTTGTCCGATTGATCGGCAGTGATGCGGGTCAGGTGCGTTATTACGATATATGTCAAAGCTGCAATCGTGACATCGTAACTTTAGGACAAGCCAGGGTCACTGTTCTCCCAGCGGTTTATATTGCATAGCCTTTGCCCAGCGATTTTTCTGCATCAAGAACCTGCCCTCGCGATTGACAAATGGGCCTCGCCGGAATAGAGTAGGGGCACTTGCAAAACAGTTCCGGCTAACGCCATGAAAGCGAAAAAAGGGGGGAGGTTAGCCGGGAGCAGCTAACTGTTGAGATATTTGAAAATAGAATAAAAATCCCCCTTGAAAAACAATTCAAAGGAACGATGATTTTGCGGTGAAAAAGCGGGTTAGCCGGAATAGGTGCTTAAAGCCGTGAAAATAAAGGCCGCAAAATGGGGTATCTTTGAATTGAAGACGCGATTGATAGCGGATTGAAACTGTAAAAGCCCGGCGGCCTGTGCGTTCAAGCCCTCTTCTCTTTGAATTGAAGACGCGATTGATAGCGGATTGAAACATTACATATCCCGCTATGATGACTAAAGCCACCACAGACCTTTGAATTGAAGACGCGATTGATAGCGGATTGAAACATAATCACCGTACTGCGGGCGGTACGACCTGCTATCCTTTTGCATTTAGTTTCCAGCGCCTCAATGTACAGCGGCAGTCCGCCGTTTGCCTCGGGCAGGAGCGCCACAAACAACAGATCGGGGAGCTTCCCTTCAAACCAGTGTCTGAAATCATCAAGGTATATCCATGCGACAAGTGCGCTAGGTCGTGAGGTGAGATAGACGTGTACGTTCCAGCCCTGCTGTGAGAATACTTCGCTTAAAAACTTGGCGACGGTCACATCGCCTTCGATCACGAGCACTGACAGGCCCATCCTTGCTTCTTCTCTTCAGGCTTCTTCGCGTCGCGGCAGGCGGCGATCACGGCTAGCGCGCGAGGCTCCGGCACTGTCAGGTATCGCGCCGCGTTGATCGCGCGGGTGAGGTCCGTCTTCGCCAGAGGAGGTATGACCGACAACAGGCTGACCGGGCGGCTGAATCCGACCATGCTCCTGCTGCCTTTGGGAGTCTGCATCTCGAACAGAAGCACCGAGCCTGCGGGTCAAACTTCTCAGCCGCGTTGATGTCACCCATGGCTGCTTCGAGGAACTCGAATGCCTTCGGCGCGTCACGAGCAGTGGCCATGCTGGCCAAGTAGATGTAGACCTGCGCCCTCTGGCTGCGAGGGTCTACCTTCGCCGCTTCGCTAGCCGCATAAGCGATCATCTCGTTGGCACGCTGCATGTCGCCGCGCTCGGCCCAAGCCTTATAGAGTTGGGCGTAAACTTCGGCCCTCCGCACCCTGTCGAGTTGAGTAGTCGCAGTCTTCTCCGCGTCGTCCAATTCGCCTTTCTCGATCTGCTTCTGGGCGCGGCTGTATGTGATCACCGTCATTAGCCCTTCCTTCGAGTTCGACCTGGTGATCTCGGCGGCGAGGGTGCGCGCCCGGTCTAAATCGCCGCGATTGTATGCGCGCAACGCCTGCTGAAAGAAAATGTTATCTTGCTCCAACTCGTCAGGAATCTTCTTGACGTTCGTTATCAAGTCCGCCGTAGAAAGGTCGTCGGAGAATCGAGGGTCGGCATTCTTCCCAGGCGTTTCTTTAGGTGAGACGGCCCAGGGCGGCGGCACTCCGAGGGAATTCAGCTCGACGCGCATCGCCTCAGCACGCTCTGGCAGATTAGCCTCGAACAAGGGCAGCAGTTGCCTGAGCGCGAACCGCTTCAACTCCACCGCTTTGATCGATTCCGGCAGGCCGGGTGTCGCCTCGAACCACGTAAGCACGTCAGCCGAAGTTTCAAGATAAGGTCTGAACTGCTTGGGGCGAGGTACCTGGGCGAAGCGGTCGTCAGCGAAAGTGAAATTCACGACTTCATCAGAAGCCTGCGGGTAGGAGAGTGGGATAGTTTCGCCGCACGCATGCAGGTTGTTGTTGACGCTATCAGCGCGCCTATCGAACAGGAGGCCGGCGAGATTGATGAGAACAATCTTCGGCTCATCAAGCGGGTGGCAAGCGAGAGCAAGGACAAAGGCTACCAGCGAATAATGGGTCGTATCATTGCAGCAATAGAGCAAGGCCCCGAAGGCATCAAGTCGGCCCGCAAGACAGCCTCGATTGCCGTAGACCATGTGTTCATATGGACGCCGGATTACTTTTATGCCCTAAAGCAATATGGGAATAAACTCAGAAACTCAAGGCTAAGGGCGAAGAGCAAAGGTAATCGGATGTAGCAGGGCTGTTGCAAAGTCGAAGCATACTTTGGAGTGCGGCGACAAGTGATACTGCTGGCGAATTCGGATAACCGGCGGATCCAGCATGGTAAGTGTTGGTATTTCTTCGGCTCGATCTCTGTAAGTGGTGCAAAACTGAATTCGCCAGCAGTATCACTTGTCGCCGCATTCCAAAAAGCAGCCTCTATTCAGATGATAATTAATGATTAGGTAGTCGTCTGATCACCAGCCAACTTCTTCCCCTTTGACTTTCGCTTACGCTCGTTGAGTTGTCTCACATACCCCAGCACAACCGGATATTCTTCGGGCCACAATTGAGTCGCCTCCTTCACGATCTCAGTCAGCCTGCCATTACCGGCTACTTTCCTCATAACCTCCACAAACTCGACAGCGCTACACTCGAAATCTTCTTGTCGGTTAGTGGCAGAGCGCGGCCAGCCCCCATAGTAGGCAGTAAACAGCCTGTGTGGGTCTTCGCCAAGCCCGCAAGCCAAGGCCACGAGTTTATCAAGCGAGATGTTATTGACGTCGCCCGTCATTATTCTGCTGACGTAGCTCTGTGCGATTTGACCGTCCGAGTTGCGCGCGACATCGCGCAGCTTTAGCCCCTTGTCTCGAACGACTCTGCTGACCAATTCAGCCAATCCGCCTTTGCCATGTTTGCGCATAAGCAATCACCTTCGCTTTCTAATAGTAAAATATTTGCATATTTTAATCAATAAAGGCTCAAACATAAAGCAATGTAGCGCACGCTGTTAATCGAGTCCTTACTAGCTGTTGCTGATGCATTCGAAGGAATGATCCTTATCGGGCGGGTTTGTCAAAAGTATAATTCCCTTAAATCTAGTAGATTGAAGAGGCGAGGGCGTAGGCGCGGTAAATGGGTTTGGTAGGCTTTTCCGCCGACACCAACTCAGCCCCGACCTGCTCCGCCGCCGTGACGTGCAGTGCGTCGAGAGCGCCCAACCCATACTTGCTAGCCAGCGTGTGAGCCGATTTAATAATGTCTATCGGATCAACCCAAACGGTGACGGAGGCGAAGAATGTCTCGTAGAAAGCGACTTCTTTGCTCTTGTTAAAATAATGCGCCAGCGGCAACACTTCCAGCCGCAGGTACTCGCTGGCGACGAATTCACGATCGGGGTCTCCGAGCACCTGCAAGGCGCGCAAGCGTCGCGGGAAAGTTGCCGGGGTTGGCTTGACAGCCGCATAGATCAAAACGGAGGCATCAACGAAAGTGAGGATTCTACTCGCCATCTTCTGAATGACCGCCGCGCCGCATCTTCAACTCGTCTTCGACTGCCTGCTCATCGAACGCCGGGCCTTCGGATTGTTCGTTCTCTGCCGCGATATCCATAAGGGCGCGACCCAGCGGCGACATGGTTTCGTAGGTAAGCCATGTTTTCACCTCGGTTCGGTGTACTAACAGGTTGTCGCCAGGCTCGGATTTGTTTGGCACATGAGACATTGATGTCCACCTTTCGCTCCGGGGTCTTATCACTTTCGTGAGGGGCCGCGCGGGCGATTCAAGTACACGATTCTACTTGAGAAGCAGTCTAATTATACCACCGGGCGGAGAAGGTAAGAAGACAATGCAGGGGCCTTTTGTCTCCACATTCTACCGCTATAGGCAACCAGCAGGTGACAAAGATACGAAAATTTCCTGCACCAAGAACGAGTATTTGGCACTCCAAAGGCGCTCTAAAATGCGGGCAAAAGCCATTGATTTGGCACCTTCAAAATGGCCACATTGCACGGAATCAAGAAAGCAGGCTGCTCTATGAGAACCATCTTCAGAACTAGCCCTATTAGGAATTCGGGTATGCCGGAATGACAAAAGAGAGGTGCAAATTCGCTTTGAAAATCGCTACAAACTGACTACCCAATATGGCAACCAAGCCACAAAAGTAACTACGTAATTATCTCCATAGCCGCTCCGGTTCTATTGTATGCCACGCCCTAAACAGAAGCTGTCTGCGAATGAATATGAGAAGAATTTATAGTTGCTCCTATTGCCTGCCGCGCTGCTCCAACAGAATTACAACAGCAGATAATGCGATCAAACTGTTACTCCTGTTGCCTCAGAATACTACCATCGCATCCAATAGCATCTCAACCTTGGCTGATCTCCGCAGGCCCGGTAAGACCTCTCCATAGGCGATCCTTACAGGATCAATTCTTTCGGCCCGAATTCTATACTCTCGGCTTTTTGTATGCACAGAAATCCGCATTTCGCACAAAAAGATAAATACTTCGAACACCAACACAAAAGTCGATTGCGTCACACATACAAAATAAAAATCGACGTGCCTGGATATTTTGTGCGATACAAAAATAGTTTGATATTTTGTATCCCCTCTGACCGGCTGTTCAGCACTCACGTAAAACGCCAGTTCTTCCTGTAGAATTCTTACAAAACGACCAATCGATTTCGGATTGGCTTTTTCCAGCCCGACAGCTAAACAGGTCCACGTGCATTATCCTATGTCAGGAGCGCGGAGGTTAGCTGTCAAATTTTAATCTGTTTTGAAACGCAATAGGCAAGCGTCTGGGGTGGAAATTATGACGAATTTTTGCGGGTATCAACTTGAAGCCTTAGCCCCTGACTACGGGCCATAGAAGTAACCTTTGAGATTGTGGATTGTATTCTTAATAACTCCATATTATTTCTTTTCTTCTGCTTTGACAGTCTTGATAGACTGGGCTACTTCTTCACGGCGGGCTTTCCAGCGTTCCTGTAAGATTTCTTCGTCCATCATATTTTCTGCTTGCTCGGTCATTTGGCCACTCTCATCTTCAAAGCCATGCTCTCTTAACGAGCGGTCTGTTTCGCTTAATGCTAGGTCCTTAATCTTTTTTACGATTGATGACATAAATGTTTTCCTTTTTGGCTTGGCTTCTCTAAAGTCCCAGCCATAATTATATTTACTAAATTCTTCTATAAGTGAGTCGCTCGGGAACGGTTGGACAAAAAACTTACCGTCTGCCCATTCTCTAACTCTCTTAATGGATCTCTTTTGATCCCAGACTTTTTCTAAACAACCTACCCAAGAGCAGTTGAAACGCTTGACTAAACCTCCAATTCTCCACTCTTCAGGGGGTTTCTGATTTGAAGGTTGGTGGTACCAAGTTTTATCCCCAAGTTTAGTTATACGTATTCCATACGTACTATCTTCGATGGACTCGATAACACCCTCTGACCCCGCTATGTCTCCGTGTATACCCCTGACCTTATCTCCGACTTTAAACCACCTATCTACTTGATCTGGGCGTACCCACTTAGAGCCGTCTGGGTTGGTGAGGATTTCTATTTGAGTATCTGGCTTAGCTGGATAGAAACCTTCAGCTCCTTGATAAAAGTCTTCGTTGAATCCCCAGATTTCATCTCCATCAAGTTTCGTGATTCTCTTTATATAAGTGTCACCATCATTAAACCAAAGTTTTACTCTCATCCCTCCCTTTAGATATTGTTTTGCTTCGGGGTACGTCATAGTTTTACTGCTGATTTAAAGGCTTCTCCTGCTACGAACTTCGGCCTTTTATGAGATGGTACTTTCATCATCTCTTTGGTTCGTGGATTCCTACGGAGTGTTTGAGCAGCCTTGAAAACACTGAACGTACCAAAGCCACTGATTTTCACTTCTCTTCCTTTGCGTAGCTCCTCATAGATGGTGTGGATCAGAGTGTTTAAGTACCGCTCTGACTCTGCGAGAGGCACACTTATCTTGAGAGCTAACGCCTCAATGAGTTCTGACTTGAGCATTTGTGCGCTTGTTAATGGTAAGGCTTTCTAAACTCAGCTTAGCAAATGGGAGTATTCTGTCAAATGGTCATATTTGCTAGGGTTTTTATAGATTTCCGAATGATATCCACAGTGGTATACCACATGATCTAGATATTACTTATTATTGATATACAACATCTTGAATTTTGCTTGACCGACCTTTTGTTAGACATATAAAATTCTCGGCCAGAAACCCCGATTATTCTCTGACCTTAGGAGGAAATAATGCTATGGTCCAAAAAGTCGAATCGGGTCCGAGTTGCGCTGAAACAGAAGAACCTGCCACAGAAGAAGTCGTGCTCGATGATGCAATGTTCGAGTATAGGAATCATTTAGTCCTAGCCGGACAGAAAGCCCAAGAAGATTACGACAAAGCAGTAATGACACTCTCAGGTGGTGCGCTCGGTATTTCATTTGCGTTCTTAAAAGACATTGTTGGTCCGGGTGATCTATTAAATGAGACGTTACTATTTTTTGCTTGGATAAGCTGGGGGCTTAGCGTTACAGCAGTCTTATTTTCCTATTATTTCAGTCAATGGTTCGGACAAAATCAGGCGGCAATCGCGCCGTAAGCCCTGAGTTTGTCATAACAGGGGTGATTTTTCACCCAACTCAGATCGAGAGCTAAGTTCTCAATAAATAAATCGAGCAATCGTTGATTGAAATGACGCTGTTTCCAACTCGCCATCGAGAAAACTTGCACGGACTCATCAGTCTGCGCCAGCAATTGCTCGGCACGCGCTAGATTGAGCGTCGCCAAGCTCGCATTAAAGTGAAAATCCAGTGCGGCCTCGGCTCGCGCCTGACAGTCCGACAGGCCTGTGAACTGTTTGCTGTCGCGGAAGATAAACTCGATCTGGAAACGCGCGGCGTACAACTCGACCAGCTTGTGAGCGTCCAGTTCCAGATCCGTCGAGGCCAAGACAATGTAACGCGCCTTGTTGGCTTGCTTGCGATTGACCAGGACGACCACACGCAGTTTCCGCTTAAGGGAAACGTGCCAGACGATAGCTGCATACAGATGCACATATTGAGCCTCCTTCATCGTGCCGAGATAGGCAAAACGGCCCAAGTCTTGAAAGTTGGCCTTGCCCGAATACTTGCGCTTTCGCCCGCGTCGCTTCGGGTGCGGCCCCGTATAGAGGAAATGACAGTCGGCATCGCAGCGCAACTTCGTGATCGGATGGAGCTTGAGCGAAACGACCTCATCAATATATTTCTTTTTCGCAAAGTAGCCATCCACACAGTGATATTTGATACTTTGTGGCAAGCGGTGACGCTGCGCACGCAGTTGCTGCTTGTAAAAATCAATCCGAGTCTCCTCTTTTTCCTGCTGCGAGGCGGCCTCGCCATCACCGGGTGGCGTCTGCGCCACGGCCAACGTGAAGGCGCAGCGGCGCGTCACATCAACGACCGCAAGGGTGGAAATCTCCAGCCCGCGTTCGGCGCGAGAAGTGCAACCGTTGAAGAAATGGCCGAGACCAAAAGTCTGCTTGCCGCTCTTGGGGATGAAAGAAGCATCTTGAGCCGAGATGATTTCCGAGAGCCGACTGATGGCTGTGGCCATGACTTGTTGATGAAAGACCGGCCAGTCAAACGAGCGCCGGAACTGTCGTGCAATCGTGCGCTCGGAGTAGTCACAGTAGCGGCTCAGATTGCGAAAGTTGACTCTTCCGCGCAGGGCGAGGATAGTAGCAAACAAAGTTTCAAGGAACTTACGCTGCGGTTGACTGAGAGCAGGCATCTGTTTGAGAATGTCTTTGACAATTGTCATAGGCCATTAACCGGTTGAAGTGGAGTTCGACACTCAGATTCAACCAGTTCTTGGCCTTTCTTGTTAACCCCTTTCGATCAAATAATGTCCGAAGTATTGTCAGTCATAGAGCCTTGCAGTGCGCCATAGAGCGTGTAGATGATGGTAAAGGGCGCGAGCCATCACCAGGAGGGATGAATGCTACTGTTACGGCTTCTCTAAATGTTATTGGAGGAATATTATTTTTTGTTGGTGTCGTCTTGATGACTTTTTTTATCAAATCAAACCTAGGAGCTATTGATGTCAGGAAAGAAAAGCCAACCTCCACTTCGACAATTACCCGACCGGCCACGAAAGGACGAAGCTGGGTATGTTCCGCCCAAAGCGCCGCCGGTAAAACAGCCACAGCCACCGCCACCAACGCCAGTGAAAAAGTGAATGAAAGGAGTTAGTCGGATGTCAGGGAATAAAGGTTCAAACACACCGAATACGCGCCCGTCTCCTCCAGGCGATACGAAGGGGTATAATCCACCGCCTCCACCGCCGCCTAAGGCACCGAGCACGCCAGTTAAGAAATAAACCAGATGGGAGCGCTTCGTGACTTTATTCGGGCACGGTAAGCACTTCCGCTGACTAACCCGGCAACTAATTGACGCGCGTCCGTTTTAACGGCCCGCGCAATAATATTTATTCTTTAGTTAGAAACTCGATAGCTTGTAAGGCGCAGCTAACAGTACATTCTCCCAAGGCTCGCCAGTCTCCACCTGATGGACCAATCCATACATTACTACTTGGATCAATCCCTATACACTTCTTCCTGTACTCGAATACTTGCCAAGCTTCATCACCGCCTAGCAAGACTATCCCTGGTTCGATATTGATATTTCTACTGGCAAGCAAGTTTTTAAGATACGTTGTGGCTTGGGTTTGCTTGGAGGGCTTCACAGTTCGCTCATCTCACGCATAGCTCTTTTGTCGAGCAGTGTTATTCTCTTTTTGCCAATCTCAATGAGCTTGTCCGATTTCATAGCATCAAGAATAACGGTTACTGTCTCACGGTACATTCCTAATCTCTCTCCTATTTCCTGATGGGAGAGTCCGGCAACGGTTAATCCCTGTCCTGCTGTGTCAAGTAAGAATCCAGCTATTCTTGAATCAGCTAATTGAAACCGTGATCTATAATGTTCTGTCTCAAGCTCGCAAAGTCTTTGACCTAACTCGGAAACAATCAAAGCCGGGTTAGTCTCAATCCATCTTTTAACTGCTTCGACATTCATTACAGAAACCGTAGCACCCGTTTTCCCGGTAATGACCTTTGTTCCTAAAAGGGATTGACCAAGTAAGGCCATATCCCCGAACATCGCTCCTGGTTCTAATTCAGCTACTAGCTTGTCATACCGGGTGTGCCAGATTTCAACTATTCCAATTTTGACGATAAGCAATTCGTCTTTACAGCGTATAATCCTGTTTGGACTGTAGGATTGGGTCGGCAGAGTTTCAAAGGTTTTAGTATCAGGGAAGTCATCTACACGTAGATAGCCAATCTTCTGCGCCAGGGCAGAGGCAGCTAAGGCTTTCATTTTTTCGGTGAGTAAATGTTTTCTACGTCCTGTCATAATAAAAAAGAAGGGATGCAAAGACTTTGTGGTTTCCCCAGTTTTCCACGCTACCCTTGCATCCCCTCTCGACGGCCATTTAATTCTCCATCAAGTTGAGACATTAATACCAATGAGAGCGAGCGCCGCCCAAGGTTGAGCCGCAAACCGCCGACATGCCCCCGCAATGTTGCTTTCTCCTCCACATCGCATCAATCCGATGGCCGTATTTCTCAACGCTGCCATCACTTGAAGTACGCTCCCCTTTCTTACTTGTGACCGGTCTTCTTCATATATCACATCTCTCACCCAGTGTGACTTGTTCTCTATTACCCAATGCTGTCTGACTATCTCCATCAACTCTTCGGCTCAGGCTCGCTCCCGCGACAAGCTCGTTATCCCATATACTTGTTCGTAACTCTCCTGCTCGCTCTTTTGTTGGATGACTCGCCTCTCTATCTCAAAGACCTGTTCCAACCCTGGCCACACTGAGCAGTCGGCCAATGCCGAGGTCGTAATGATCTTTCTGTGTTCGATTCGTCCGTGTTGGCAATCCAGGCTTTCTGCCTCTTGTGGCGCTTGCCTGTAGAAAGCAACTCCGGCTATCGCTCCCTCTACCTGGGCTAGCAGAGAGGGTTGATTGGCTTTGACCATCATCACATAATCGCCTCCTTCAGAGACTATCGCCTCGGCTATCTCTCGCTGTGTAAGTAATGCATCCATAGTGATTAGCTTGTCTTTCAAGATCAGCCCGGCAAGTAGTTCATCCATAGCTCCAATCTCATTGGTCTTGTCTGAGACTCCGACCTGAAACAGAGTCAACCCTAAGCGATGGCCAAGGGCTGATAGCAGATGAGCGGCTGGTGCGCCAAGCTTTCGAGAGCCGCGCAAGCTCTTACCATCTACGGATACGGCTTCAGACTCATCTTCTGAGCCAGAGTGAGCCTGTAGAGCCTCGGCCCAAGCCCCTAAGTTGCGCTCAAGGTCTAGAGTGTCGAGGCAAGAAAAGATGTTATAGAAAGTGGAAGCACAAGGCGTCTTGCCATCTTTGAAGCCGAGAGCCTCAGCCAGTTGCTGACCATAGTTACGGCCCCAGTGGGCAATAGCGGAATAAGATTTATAGCCGCAAAGCATAGCTGCGACCGACAACGACAAGATAGAAACCAAGCCGAAGCGTTTGCCGGAAGATTGACGAAAGTCTGTGATTTGGGCTAAGTAATCAACAAGAGCAAGCGATTGACTTGCCATAGTCTCACCTCTTTGTTTGAAATGGATTTAACTTCGAGGTGAGACTATATTTCTTTTTCTTTCTTTTCCAGAGAACTGAATGGCCCTATCCCCTCTCAGCCGCAAAAGGAGGATTGAGGTAATCGGTCAGTTACGTGGGGAAAGTTGAGATGCCCTCTTTGCAAACAAAGGATTTACGGTTTTTGCTCCCCACGTAACTGAGGCATTACGGATTGAGGATTCTGCCACTTGTTCCAAAAGCGTGGGCTATATTACTTTATTGTGTTATAAGTGTCAATACCAATAAGTCATTTTGTGACTTTTAGAATGGGGGGGGGCTATGGAAACACTGAGCAAATATCTTGAGCGGGTAATGCGGCAAAAGGGCTTGTCGCCCAAAGACGTTGCCAGAAGGTGCGGGCTTACAAATAGCTATATCGGCAGAATTACCAAAGGCCAGGGCGGGAATATTTCGGTTGATACTATCATCAAACTGGCTACGGGACTTGGGGTAGATGCTCATGAAATCTTCACTGCCGCATCTGGAATACCGATTAAGAATACTGGGATTGATCCGCTCTTGCTTCTCGACCTGATCCAGAAAGCGATAAGTGATCCGAAGACTATCAATTTAATGAGGGAATGGCTAGACCTTCCTGCTAACAAACAGAAGTCACTTTTTGACTTTATAAGGTTCCTCAACGAAAAGCCGAAGAAGAAACGAAAGAAATCACTTCTTTGAAAACACCTTTATCGCGTAATCAAGGATCTCTCTTAGCTTGTCGTCCTCTTCTTTGTTCTCGGTGATGAGTTCAACCAGCTTCATTGCCATATCCTGTGCGGTCATATCATCGGGAAGTTTTTCTTCACCGTTGCCATTCGGCTCTTTAACCATCTTCTTTATCCAGTCTGTGTAATGAAGCAGTTTCCCTGGTTGTTTTACAGGCTCACTGATACTACCTCGCTCTGGAAGCGATACAACATTATGTGGTGCAACCTGAGTAAACGATATAGTAGAACGAGAACGGTATAACTTTAAACGTATTTCTTCCCCTGTTTCGCGCCACTCAGGATATGCAAAAGCCAGTGGCGATGCAAGGACAATGTTGGAAATATTACGTGCTTCTTCTAGCCTCCCAACTTCGGCCAACTCAACAGCGTATGAATTAAGATACTGGTAATAGTAAAAGGGGTCGGCGTGTTTAATGAGGGGGAGGATTCTCTCAAACTCCTTAATTGCCTGTTTGGAATCTCCTTCTCTTGACCTGACCATTGCTATGCCCCTGGATAACTCAACAATCAAAGAGGGGTTGTTTGCGGTCTTCGATGCTTCTTTATAGTAGCAAAGCTCTTCATCAAAGTTACCCCTGCGGGCCTCGATTGCAGCCAGTGACATGAAAGCCCTGGTTCTATAAATTAGTGACTCTTCGGCTACTCTCTCAAAGATGGGTCGTGCGTCCTGGCCTGCCTTCTGTCCAAGCCACGCTTTGTAATATTGACCTATAAGCTGATGTTCCTTTGTAGGGAAGTTATCAAGAATCGAAGCCAGTTCGATTACCCTGTCACCTTGTCTGCAAACTTGGGCAGTCTCAATCCCTCTAACAAGGCTATATCCTAGTTCCTGAAATCCAGACTTTAATAATTGCTGATAAAATCCGGCCCGTAAGGAGGAAACAATGAAACGACTGTTAGCGACTTTGACGCTCATTTTGTGTCTGTCCTTTCCTGTGTTCGCAGGACACGTACCCGTTGATGGCTATGGTTACTGTCCTTGTAACGACCCTGAACACTGCACGTTTAATGGAGCCGTTCGAGCGCAAGAACAAGCCCCTGAATACGACGCTACTCTAGGCTTATTCTTAGTGGTTGTGCTGCTGTATCTAAGAGCGAAAGCCTAGTTTTGACAACCAACTTTTACTACTTACCGCCGGGACAACTGGCGGCTTACTGAAAGTGTGCTTATTTTACAGGAAATCTTGAAGTCTGCAATGTATTAAAGTTTACAAAGTCAATAGGATTTTCATTTGTATATCGAATATTAAGTAATGTAATATCCGCCACAATAAATCCAGATTTAGGAGGCTTGAAATGTCCAAGGTAAAAAAGATTCTGAAAAATCGCGTTTTGCTTACTATCTTTCTAGTCACAACGATTTGGCTTTCTTTTACCACTATGTTTACTATGAGTGGACAGGCAGCCATTTATGGGTATGAGGATGATTATTACACAGATCCTTCTCATACTGACCTGTGCGGCCATTATGATAGCTGTACCCGTACAACTATTTGGTACAGCCTTCCGTGTATAGTTGGCCCCATTGTCTAGACCACGAATTAAGAAAAATAAAGTGGACATTTCCTAGCTGCCAAAGTGAACCTCCGATGGGGTACGATAGCTTAGGCTCTGGTGCGGTCGTTCTTGATTATAGAACCAGAAGTAAGTATCGAGCCCTGTCTCCAACTCTGGAACACTGGCGTACTCTTTCAGATAAATGTCCTCGTACTTCACGCTTCGCCATAATCGCTCAACAAATATATTGTCCAATGCCCGGCCTCGCCCATCCATGCTGACGCGAATGCCTGCCTCCTCCAAGGTTGAGGTGAAAGCCTGTGCTGTGAATTGAACCCCTTGATCAGTGTTGAATATCTCAGGCTGCCCACCCGACAGCGCACGCTTTAATGCCAGTAGACAAAATTCTCCATCCAGAGTGTTCGACAACTGCCAGGCGACCACATACCTGCTGAACCAATCAATGATTGCCATCAGATACATGAAGCCCGCTCGCATTGGCACGTATGTTATATCAGCGCTCCAAACCTGATTCACTCGGCTGATAGAGAAGTCTCGCAGTAAGTACGGATATTTCTTATGCTCACGATTAGCTACAGTCGTCTTCGGTCCAGGGAAGATGGCTTGTAGGCCCAT
Source organism: Blastocatellia bacterium (assembly GCA_963728545.1). Lineage (GTDB taxonomy): Bacteria > Acidobacteriota > Blastocatellia > UBA7656 > UBA7656 > DASUNP01. The sequence goes on along the minus strand of CAVSKO010000002.1, from coordinate 5,654,948 downwards.
TAGCGCCATTAATCGCCTTACCCGCTTGTGGTTGACCTTGTGACCGAGTCGCTGCAAGTGAGCTGTCAAGCGTGGCCAACCATAAAATGGAGTCTTGGTGTATTGCTCATCAATCAGTCGCATTATCTGCAAGTTGAACTCGGACTCTGTAGCCAGGCTGTAGTAGAAAGTCGAACGGCTCAGGCCGATCAACTCACACTGCCGACGCATACTGATGTCTGCCTGCTGCGGCTCAATCATACCCCGTTTGATCTCAATTGAACGGGGCAGCTTTTTTTTTCAGCCACTCCAATTCCATCTTTAGTCGCCCGATTTGCTCAAACAATTCGGCCTCACGTGTTTGTAGTTGCTGTTGATGACCAGTCCTAGAGTGATTGAAAATCTCTGGCCCCGAATTGAGCAATTGGCGCTTCCAGAGGCTGACCAAGTTTGGGTGTAAGCCATGTTCGCTGGCGAGTTGATTAATCGTTTTCGTCTCTCTGACTGCTTCTATCGCTACCTGGAACTTGAACTTACTGCTGTATTGCTTGCGAATCCTGGACATGATTGACCCTCCACTGGCTCGGTGGATCATAGCCTACTTCCACCTTAGCCTGTGGTCCAGCTTTCGGGGCCAATTATAGTGTACCAAGCAGTATAAACAAACTTACAATATAATCTGTTACTGATATTAGTTATTTCTTTACAGCTCCGCAATTTGCTAATTTCTTGTTGGTAAGTCAGGTGATGTGTGGTTGTGGATAACCCCACTTGACACATTCTGTAGGCTTGTTATGCTGATCTTAGCCCGTAAAGTCTGGGCTGTATCTTTACATACTTCGGAACAATTAAACAAAACTACCCTTGCACAATAAACCCGCTTCCAACCTCGCAAGGGTAGGGCGGGTTTTTGTGATGAAAATAATCTGAGTTCTTTATTAAATGTTGCTGGTGTGGCGGAATAGGTAGACGCTAGAGTAAGCGTATAGGCGAGAACCGACTTACTTCGGGACAAAGGCTAAACAAGCCCTGCTCGCTATGTAGGGTGACTATACGAGTTGCAATCTAACAACAACGGGTAAGACCGGCATGGTTGTCTCGTCAAACCCCTACCGCCAGCAACATCTAGTACGGAAAGTTGTTTATTAACGCATGGTGATAGAAATAATAAAGAGAAAAAAAGTGTCCTTCGTGGCATCGCTGGAGATTAACTCGGCTCCTCTATCATCAGTCGCTAGTGAAGAACTAGCCCCCCAACTAACCAACCGAACCCCATAAAGCTCCCTACATTAGAACCTCAGTAGAAACCTCAAAGCGCGCATGCAGCCTAGATAAGCCGTATTTTCTTATCTAGCTGCGCTTTAGGAAATACTAGCTGGATGCAAAGGGGACAGAAATAGAGGGGGGAGTATATAAGGACATTATGGTAGCCATATGAAGGACAAGAAATTCAAAGCATACCCACAAAGGCATATCACACTTTCAGATGAAGTCTGGTTAGAGTTGAAGAAAGAGAAAGAAAAACTCGGCAAAAATTGGAATACCTTTATCAAATCTTTAATCAATAAAAACAATGAAGGAAAATCTACTCATTACAGTTGAGGTTACTAACTTCCCCCCAGGAGAACGGTTCGACGTATTAGCCGCTGTAGAATCTAAGCACTGGTATAAACGATTACTTGGCCTACAGGATTTATACCCATTACAAATTGTCAGTTTATCAAGTCAGTCTAATTAAGCCTTCGGGCATAAGGGAGAGAGTATGCAAGAGCCAACAGTTCACTATCTTGAGTTTGATAATCCTGCGGCCTTCCCCACATATAGGGATAAGGTTTTTATTCCGAAAGAAAAATATAAAATGGCAGAAGAAACGAAAGACTTCATTATTTTAGAACCTAATAACTAACCCCAGCCTATAGGCAAAGAATATGAGAAAGGCTTTAACTCAAGAAGAAGTTAATCATCTACCGGAAGGTACGAAAGTGGTTATTACTTGGTCAGGTGGGAACGGTCCCCACGAATATACCATCCATAAACGTGATTCTGTTCAACGTTCGTTTGTTGCTGAGCATAATCCTAACGCTGGTTGGTGGGACGGAGAGATAGACTTTGTAGGGCCAGAGAGTCCGTATACCACGGTAAGACTTAAAGAGAATGGTTAGCCCAAGAGAAGTTAATTAAAAAGGACATATGAAACCAAGCGACCGAATAAAAGAACTAGGCAGACTAAGAGCTTCCCAGTCACCCAATCCAGAGGACTATGAGAAAGAAGCGGCAGCAGCAATGATTTATGGTATTTTAGACTATCTAGACGAACAGGCTAATCAATAGAAAAAGACTCCCGCCTCAACGAGAGCCTTAGAAGTGATTTAAGCCCTTAAAAAGAACTTCGCCGTTCTGATTCAATATTATTGTTAGTTGATGATAAAAGGATGAACCCTACCGTAAAACCTCTGATCTCCTTCATCAGTAATGGCAAGCGGTTTATCATCAGCGTCAAGCTCTGGTCTTACAAACCCGCTCTTGTTACAAGTTGTGCAAAACATTGCTGGAAAATCTTTATTAAACAGTATTCGGCTAGCACAATCAACACAAAATACTTTGCCGTCCATAACGGATTTACCGAATCTCAGATGGTCTTGAAGCTCCATAGCGTTACTCCTTAGAGATTAATATACCTGGGGATAACTGCCATTTACAAATCCAATAGATATGCCATGATTTAAGTAGTAATCCCTCCTATATGCCTTCCTCATACTTTAATAAGCAGAAAAGCAAAGGACGCTGGTTTGAATGGTTGCTCCGGTCTGTCCTCCCTGATCTCGGCTTCGAGGTCATTGATACCGATGGCTGGAAGTATGGAAGCAAAAAGGGAGTGGATATAGTTGTAAACCTCAAGAAAGACGGTAAGACCTACCGGGAGAACATTGAGGCTAAATATGATGAGATGAGCGAGGAAACGGGTAATGTCTATGTCGAATTATTAGCCTTAGAAGAATCAATCTCTCCTATCTGGATTTACGGCTTACCTCGAAAATCCTCTGACATGCTCTATATTGACTGCTACGCCATGTTTCTATCTGACCTGGGGGAATATACCGCTCAACAGAAAAAGACCACGCTAGGGGGAGAATTTCAGCGCAAGGGAGTGTTGACCCCTAAAGAGGTCTTTATCTCTCAGCCCTGGATCAAGAAGCTCCGTACCATAGAAATCACTCACAATAATTCATATCAAACGTGGCTCTCCACTCAGAGGGTCGCAGCATAAATATATGAGAGAAGAAATAGAGAAGATACTAGCCCGTGATTATAACCAGACAATACGCATATCTGCGGTTGTAGATGTTCTTGCTGTAGTTGATAAGTACATAGAAAAAGTAGAGCGGTGTAATAAGGGGGAAGAATATCCAGGGCTGGATGATCTGGTGAAATCCAAATTAACTCGCTCGGATTTGCAGCACTATCGTAATGGATACCACGGTGCAGTTAAAAAGATAAAGTCGTCAATAAATAATCGCCCGCAATAAGGTTGCGGCCTAAATATATGAAACGATTTATTGGCTATCGGCCAAACCCTCCACAAGAATATTACGAACAAGGAGCCGCTAATAAGCCTGACGAACCACAGTATGAAGGTGTAGTGTTCTCTGATGGCACAGTAGCTATCCGCTGGCTTACCCAGTACCGTTCACATTCGGTTTGGCCTGACTATGAAACCTTTTACCAGATTCACGGACACCCTGAGTATGGAACAGAAATTAAGTGGCTTGATAACTAACCGCCTTGAAACCCAAAAAGAAGAAGCTGAAATCTCTTAAAAGTCTCAAGAAAGATGCCTGGAAAGTCTTTAGTATCTGGCTTAGGAAATCAAACGCAGATTGGAGAGGGTACGTTGCCTGTATTACTTGTAACCAACAATATCTCTGGAACTCTGGAATGATCCACGCGGGCCACTGGATACACGACAAGATAGACTACGAACCCAAAAATATTCATCCACAATGTAGGAATTGCAATTACAAATACAATAAGAACGTCAATGCTGCTTACGCTGTTTATATGGCTAGAACCTACGGGCACGAAGAAATGGAACGAATCAGAAAGTACGCTTTTGAAAAAGGCAATGACTACACTCGTGAAGAAGTATTAGCAATCATAAATAAATATAAAGATCTCAATGGATTATCAACTAGCCAAACAACTTAAAGACGCGGGGTTCCCACAAGGGGAGCTTGTATCTCACAGGTTCCATCACGATAAAGAAACTGGAGAACTGACTTTAATTCCAACTCTCTCCGAGCTTATAGAGGCGTGTGATAGGTCAATACTAATGCTTTGTGAGCGTGAAGAATCGTCGGCATGGGTGGCTGGTAGGCCAATTAAAGAAACACAGCAAAAAGGCTCTACCTCAGAAGAAGCAGTAGCACGTTTATGGTTAGCATTAAATCAAAACAATGGAAAAATTCGTTAAAGTCTCAAAAATAGATGGAGAGTATTTTCTATCTGCCAGGGGTAAGGAAGTCCCTGAAATCCTCTGGTACAACTACGTCAAGATCCGTAGCTGGTATAACGAAAGTAAAACAGAGGTAGGGTTTTATGTTAGTCCTCCTAAAGACAAGCCAATGACTATAGAGAAGAATCACCCTATACCTGTTGAACCAGGGGAGACTATTAAGTTCGACTAGATGGACTACTCGAATACCCCACAATCAAAACGTAGAATCGAGATGAAAAGAAAGCTCTGGGAATACAAGCTCACTCATTCGTGTGTAGACTGCGGCGAGTCTGATCCTATAGTTCTTACCTTCGACCACAAAGACAAGAAGAAAGACGCTATTGCTAACTACGTTCACACTATGGCACACCGGAAGTTCGCTTGGGAGAAGATTCTAGCTGAAATAGAGAAATGCGAAGTCCGATGTTTCAACTGCCATATGAGGCGAACAGCAAAACAGCTAAACCGTTATAAGTGGCTACTTCAATCTCCCAAGAATTGAGGTCTTAGCGTGCGCTCGTTTTAAATCCTCCGTCTGGAGCGATACATAAAGCTGAGTAGTCGTAATTGATGCGTGGCCCAACAGCCTACGTAGTTCTGATATATCTCCTCCTTCCCTAATGAAGTTCAGCCCGAAATTATGGCGTAGCTGGTGGAATGGGCGATAAGCAATACCGATTCGCTTACAGAAGGCTCTCCATTCTCTGAGGATATTCCGGTATGAGAGCTTATTCCCGGTCAGGGTAGGGAAGACCATTTTATCTTCGTGTCGGTCAAGAAACTTATACAAGATTCTTCGACACTCAAAGCTGATGGGGATGATCCGTTCTTTGTTCCCCTTACCCCAAACCCTGATAAGCTGATTGTCTAAATCAACATTGTCTCTGGTAAGGGTGAGACATTCTTGAATCCTAGTTCCAGTATCAATCAAAAGACAGGCGAGGGTATACAGCCTCCGTTCATAGTAGTCCTTCGGTTTAAACGAGAGGATTTTCTTAATCTCTTCGTCGGTGTAAGGCTCTATAACCTTCTTCTCGGTCTTTACCTGTTTGATCCGTAGTCGCTCTTTGACAAGTTCATTTTTGTAGAGCCAACCTAGAAACGTATTAAACCCTCGGATTGAGATATTACAGGTGGTAGCTTTCAAGCCGCGTTCTCTCATCCAGATAACATACTGGCTCAAGGAGTCTTTGGTGAGTTCCGTACCGCCTGATTTTACAAACCTGTCAAACGCTTGTTTGTAGCTCTTGATGGTAAGGGGTGAGGTTCCGTGTAGGTATTGCTTCTCTTTGCAGAATTGCTCAAACAGTTTCAGCATATTTCCTCCAAACCGATTTATGAAAGTCCTATGGTTTTGAGGGTTGAGTCTGTTTGACTAAGATGTAATGTAACTATTGATGCTGAAGGTGGTTATGGCCCCTGAAGGATTCGAACCTACAACCAAAGGATTATGAGGACACAGCGCAGACTTTAAGCAGAAGCGCAGAAAGCTGCAACTACTAACATCTGTTACAGGTTACAGTCACTCAAAATTGCACCTGTTACGGTTGATTTCGTCTAATGTCTGGCTATTGTTGCCACAAGATTGCCACAAGCTTATATTTCTAAATGGTCATGTGTTGAGCCAATTGCTTTTTCTAGGCAGCTTTTCATAGGACAGATAGGAGGGGAATGGAGTCATTAAACCTGATGCGTGATAAGGCTTGAGGAGGCTAAGTTTGAGAGCAGGAGCAAACTTGATGTCCTTGTACCGTAAACTAGCCCGTAAGCCAAAACAGTTTCTCGCCGTAACCGGCATGAACCTACATCAGTTTCAAGCCCTGTTGCCGCAGTTCGAACAAGTTTATGACAAGCTCGAACGGCAGCGTAAACAGAAAGTCGTGCGCACTGGCAACGAGCGACAACGCCAAGTTGGTGGTGGCGCACACTTCGCCAACCAATTGCCTGACCGACTGCTGATGTTGCTGCTGTACTATCGGCTCTATCTGACCCAGGAGTTTATGACTCTATTGTTCAAGGCCGAAGATAAGAGCGTCATCTGTCGTGGCATAAAGCAGATGCGCCCGGTCTGCGAGGCGGTCTTGCCAATCCCAACCATAGCACGAAGGCGTATCTTATCGCTGGCCGACAAGGAACAGAAGCGTCGCCAAAAGCGAATCGGCAGCGTTGATGAGTTTCGGCAAGCCTACCCTGAATTGACCTTCATCATTGATGGCGTCGAACAGCCCAAGCGCAAGCCTAAGAATAAAGATAAGCGCAAAAGCGACTACTCCGGCAAGAAGAAGCGGCACACGCGCAAACAGATTGTGATCGGCACACCATCGGGTATCATCATTGATCAAAGCCCATCGGTTGGAGGACGAGCACATGACTTCAAAGTGTTCAAGGACGATCACGCTGCGCGCGGCACCTGCAAGGAATTCAAAGACTATCGTGTAACGATGTACGGCGACAGCGGCTTTGACGGGATGGGCGATATGAACTTGCCTCTGAGTGTGCGACTGAATGAAAAAGCGAGGCGCAACCATCCACTGACACGTAAGCAGAAGGAGTTGAACCGACTGCGCAGCAGCACGCGCATCAAGATTGAACATACCTTCTCGCGGCGTAAGAAATATCAGATAGCAGCCGACATTTATCGCAACCGCGACGAAGACTACGATCAGACAATGAATATCGTAGCGGGTTTGGTCAATTTAAGAGCCTATGACAGAATCTTTCAAAGAACGGGGTTAGAGCTCTAATCCGAAGGACTGGGTAGGCAGCTTGGTCTTTCTTTAAGCTGTCTTATCACGCAACAGATTTAATATTAGTTTTACGCCAACTCTTTGGGAAGTGCCTTTTATTGCCTGTAATAAGATAGTCTGCCTGAGCTTTTTCCGCGCATTCTAAGAATCGGTTATCATCTTCATCGGAAGAGATAGAAAGGGTTCGTGCCGGTTTTACAATAGTACTCACAGAGAGAATCAGTCGCATTAAATTTTCGATCAAATCCGGATCAAGGTGGAACTTAGGTCGAAGCAGCACTGCTTCGTATTCTTCCAGGATAGGCTCTGAAACAAAGAGCATCAGATGCCGGGTAATGATCAAGTCTAAAACTGAAGCTTCAGCTCCGGTATCCTTTATGCTGGCCGATACAAGCGCGTTGGTATCCAGCACCACTCGTATCATTGGCCGGTCCGGTTACCTGATATTTTCTGTCGCTCTTTTCGGTAGGCGACAATCTCCCGGTTGATCTCGCGCATGGAGAGCTTGCTGGTACCTTTCTGTTTGGCATCGGCCCTAATGGCTTTGACCACCTCGGAAGGTGGGGCAATGGTCTGAATGAAATCGCTGATACCCATAATAACCACCTGAGGCTCGCCCCTGCGGTCTACTACGAAGCGCTCCCGATTCTTGGTGGCTCGCTGCATGATCTGCCCAAACTGAGTGCGGGCAGTCAATGCTGATACGGCTTTAGTCATAGATTTCTTGGTTGGCTGTTTAATGATTAACTCCTCTAAAGATACATTGAACTAATTAATTAGTTCATATTCATTGTAGAAGATACAAAGAATACTGTCAAATTTCGAATTCTTATAGGATTATTTAACGAGCCCTGTTAGGCTTCTTTGTCAAGCAAACCTGTTTTGCTATGGTGATCAATGCCCGAAAAGTCCGAGCATAAATTCACCATTAAAGACCTCTACCCCGATCTCAGTCCAGAGCAGCAAGAACAGGCAGAGTACTTCCTTAAGCAGTACATAGAACTGATGGGAAGAATTGCTGATCGATTAGAGATGGGATCAAGCCAGGAAGAAGAGTAGAGTTTAAATACAAACGCAAAACCGGCCACTAGGCCGGTTGTTTTACTATTGGAGTTATCCACTAACCCTGCTGGGAACTCGAAACATTAAAACACAAGTAAAACCAGGAATATCCTATAAACATTGAGTTCTACAAGGAGGTATTTTTAGACTCATGAGTCTAATTGGTAGCGCACAACGTGGCACAGATCGAACACTTTCGGCTTTGCTAAGCCAATTGGTCGAGTATTTCAGACAGAACGAACTATTTCCTAAGAAAGTTGTAGTTGCTGCCTAGCAAGTATCTCGCGCAAGCCAGCGTAAAAGACTACAGATTGTGGCTGCCATATTAAGAGCAGCGGATTCTTAACCCTTTTGATAAATCGTATTCAGTTTGCCTCTAGCATAGCAGTTCCGTCTCATAAGCAAAGATGGGATGATTAGACCCATCGGTCTAATCCAATAAATTGACACGCTCCCGTTTGCCTTCTATGCTAAGGACAAGCTTTACCAAACATTTAACTACATGAAAAAGAAACCTAAGCAAACTGCCTTAGCCAAGAAAGGCACCTCCCTCTCCGGCTATAACAAAATCTTATCCGATATCGTTGATTTACTCGAATCAGCGCGTCGAGCTTCAGTCCGCACAGTTAATACCATTATGACTGCAACCTACTGGGAAATCGGCAGGCGCATTGTTGAATTCGAGCAATTCGGTAGGCGGCGTGCAGAGTACGGAGAGCAATTGCTCAAACGGCTTTCAAGAGATTTGGAGGAACGCTTTGGACGCGGTTTTTCTGTTGATAATCTTGAAACAATGCGGCTATTCTACACTTCATACCCTGCCCCTAACATTTCCGAGACAACGTCTCGGATATCTGACGCAGTCAGTCTTACCAAGTGTTTTCCTCTATCGTGGTCACATTATGTAATGCTCGTACGCCGCACCCGGTCGTCTGAAGCTCTTACGTTTTATGAAGCTGAGGCGCTACGAGGTGGCTGGTCAGTGCGCCAGCTTGATCGTCAAATAAGCACTTTGTTTTATGAACGCACAGCTTTGTCCCGCAACAAGGCTGCTATGCTCATTAAAGGATCCAAGTCTCGGCCTGAAGATGCTGTCACACCTGAGGAAGAGATCAAGAATCCATTCGTTTTGGAATTCCTAGGCCTCAAGGATGAATATTCAGAACTCGAATTGGAGGAAGCCCTGATCAGGCATCTCGAAGCGTTTCTGTTAGAGCTTGGTGGAGACTTTGCCTTCATTGGACGACAGAAACGATTACGGATTGGTGATCAGTGGTTCCGCGTTGACTTGATCTTTTTCCACCGCCGTCTGCGATGCCTCATTATCATAGACCTAAAAATCGGAAAGTTTACCCATGCCGATGCAGGCCAGATGCATATGTACCTCAATTATGCCCGCGAACACTGGACCCACCCGGATGAGAATCCTCCAGTGGGTTTAATTCTCTCCGCAGAGAAGAATGCTGCGGTTGCTCATTACGCATTAGAAGGACTTTCTAACAAAGTCCTAGCAGCCGAGTATCGCACCACTTTGCCTGATGAGAAAACAATTGCTGCTGAACTCAATCGTACGCGCATGATACTGGAAGAGCGAAAAGCGATCATGAAGACGGTAGATCAGCCTTCTACTACCGGGCGGCAGGTCAGATCCAAGCAGCTTAAGGAAGATATCAACAAAGAAGAGGAAGAGATTGCCAGCATGGTGAAGGACTATAGAAAGCAAAAGAAAAAGCCCACCCGTTCGCAGAAAAGAAGTCGAAACAAGTGATACTCAATTACGTTGCTATCTTAATTTGCTCTATGAGACTTTTTAGACGATAGGTTCTGCGCCCGCGCGTAAAGAACTCAGTTCAGCTTAACAGCACTTAGAGAGAGTAGCTGAGACGACAATATCTTGCATGCTAGTCACAGAAGAAATCTTTGAAGCCTTTCTCAAGTGCGAAACTAAATCCTCTCTAATAGCTATTAACGCTGGCATAACACACCCTGAGATCAAGGATTATCGCCGCTGTCTTATCGAAGACTACAATCAAAAGTGTTGGGCCAAACTGCGCTCCGGTCTTCAAGAAAATGAATGTGCCGTAGGTGCATTATCTTTAGAAGATTTCAAAAACAGGAAGTATAGTCTCGCAATTGACTGCATGGTGCAAGCGCCCGGACTTCAATCTCGTATTCACGCGATAGAGTCATCACCATCTCCGGCCAAGACAAACCGCAACTCCTTGATCCCGGTTCGGTTTGTTCCGAGCGAGAAAATCAAGCCTGAGCACAAGCTTTTATTGGCCTTCGACGCGCTGGTGTTATCTGCTGCTTTTGGCAAGATGCCACCTTTCGGGAAAATAATACATGGCCTCACCCTTACCGCCGCGAAAATTAAGTTAGAAGGCTCGATGAAAACGGTCTGGTCAATTGTTGAAAAGATTACCACACAGCAGGCGAGTCCCACGCCACCACCGCTGATATTGAACAAACATTGTGCAGAGTGCGAATTCAGAGGCCGCTGTCAAGTGGCTGCGATTGAGAAGGACGAGCTTACTCTGCTTCAGAGTATGAGCGAGAAAGAAAGAAAGAGACAGCACGACAAAGGCATATTCACAGTTACCCAACTCTCTTACACGTTTCGTCCTCGAAGAAAACCAAAGCGCTCTGTCTCCAAGCCGGACAAATACTCTCATTCACTAAGAGCACTCGCTATCCGGGAGCGCAAAATTCACATTGCTGGAAGGCCGGAACTGATCGTGAAAGGAACTCCGGTTTATTTAGATGTTGAAGGTATTCCAGATTGGGATTTTTATTATCTGATTGGATTGCGTGTCAGGAGCAATAATTCTTATGTTCAACATTCATTCTGGGCGAATGATCCATCTCAGGAGAAGGAAATATGGGTTTGTTTTCTTCAAGCTTTGGCAGAGATTAAAAACCCGCAGTTAATCCATTACGGAAGTTATGAAACAGTATTTTTGAAGTGCATGAAAGAACGGCACAGTGGGGCTGATGACAATTCTGAGTTCCTAGACAAGCTCATCGCAGAATCAGTAAATGTTTTGTCAGTTATCTACGCACAAATTTACTTTCCAACCTATTCAAATGGTCTTAAAGATTTAGCACAGTATTTGGGCTTTCAATGGTCAGACAGCGAGGCTTCTGGATTCAACTCGCTGATTTGGAGATCCGAGTGGGAGTCCTCCAAACAGTCTTCTTTGAAAGATAGGCTGGTCACTTACAACGCAGAGGATTGTGAGGCATTGGAAAGAGTTGCGCAAACCATTATTCAACTGTGTCAAAGACAGAGCGAAGCAGCAACGCCAAAAGATAACGTCGTGCATACAGAACTGTTGAAACAAGAAAACCCTTATCACCTCGGAAAGTTTGATCCTTCAATGCCAGAGTTTGAATACATCAATAAAGCGGCCTACTGGGATTACCAGCGGGAAAAAGTGTATGTAAGATCGAGCCAAAGACTGAAGCGGGTTTCTAGAAAGAATGCTAAAGGCCGTGCCAAAGCTCTGCCTATAAGTAAAGTAGTTGAATGCCCGCCGCCGCCTTGCTGCCCTATATGCGAGGCAATGGATGTCCACAAATATCGAAAGTTAAGCAAGATTGTTTATGACCTAAAGTTTGGCCAAGCTGGCATAAAGCGATGGATTGTGAAGTATATATACCATCGCTATAGGTGTAACCAATGTAGGGCTACTTTTCTCTCAGAAGAGCAAAAAGCTTGGACAAGAGAGAAGTACGGCCCAAATGTACGAGCCTATTTGATGTATCTAATTGTGGAATTAAAAGTCGGTCAACAGCTTGCCACAAAGAGCCTCAACGATTTATTCGGCTTCAGGCTTTCTGGCCGAAGTAATAGTATCGTTACGCATCAGAAAGCAACAGCCTGTAAGGTGTATAAGAGCACTTATGAGGGGATCCTCAACAAAATAGCAACTGGAAAATTAGTCCACGCCGATGAAACTCAAATCGGTATCGGAGGGATCGGCACGTATGTATGGGTATTCACAAATCTGGAAGAGGTAGCATATTACTATACAGAAACACGCGAGGGCGATTTTCTTCAAGAATTGCTGCGAGAGTTTAAGGGAGTTTTAGTCTCCGACTTTTATGCTGCCTATGATTCAATTAATTGCCCTCAACAAAAGTGCTTGATCCATCTCATGAGAGACCTAAATGATGATCTCCTCAAGCAGCCTTTCAATGAAGAGATGAAAGAATTGGTGCGAGAATTCGCTATGCTGTTGAAACCTATAATCGAAACAGTTGATAGATTCGGCCTGAAAGCTCATTTTTTGAGAAAACATAAAGTCTTCGTTGGGCGCTTTTATAAGCGGCTTTCCGAACGCAATTATGAAAGCGAAATAGTAATCAAATATAGAAGACGTTTTGATAAGTATCGTGACAAGCTTTTCACATTCCTCGATTATGATGATGTGCCCTGGAATAATAATAATGCGGAGCACGCTATTAAAGCGTTCGCTAACCTCCGTAGGAAGCTTGGCGAAGGAAGTTCGGATAAAGGAATCCGCGAATATCTTATTCTTCTGAGTATTTCTGAGAACCTGCAAATATCAGGGAGTAAGCTTCCTGGATTTCTTGCGCTCAGGAGAGGAAGGCATTGACGAGTTTATTGGAAACAGCAAGCATGCCAATAGGTGGGATCATTAAATAGTGTTGCAAGAGGCCGATAGCTCTGTCCTAAGACTTCAAGCTTTAGCGTACATACGATAGGCAAATCGGTGATCGCGACCATAGATTCCTGCCGTGAACTCGAACTTTTCCGGCTTAAGTATGAGGGCTCATATTGAGTTCATTAATAAGAACTGAAAAATCTCAAATCCTCAAACCGAATTAACCAATAAAATAAGGGGCTTTGTGCCTCTTACTACCTTATGGTCGCCCACAACGTGGCACAGATCGAACACTTTCTGCTTTGTTAAGCCAGTTGCGCGAGTACTTCAAATATCACCAGCTCTTGCCCAAGCCTGAGCAGCCTAAGGAGAAAGTACCTTTAAGCCAAGCTATCATCCCTGCAGCATAGAAGATCATAAACCAATCTCTGAATGGGACAAGAGATCAATTAGACCAGGGAGTCTAATGAGAGACTATTTGTTGCGTCGGTGGCGTGCGTCCTCGATGATCGGCGGGAGGGCGAAGATGCTCATTATGACCATAAGACCGATAAGGAAGAAAAGTAGTGTGTCCATATGATTATTGTTTGTTAGTAGATTTAAGAAGATAGTAACCGTAGATGTATGCCAGCAGCACTATAAGGATGCCTGCAAGAGCGATAGTGAAGCGAAACGAGCCTGCGATGAACTGTCCGAACAGCAGTGCACCTGCTGCGAGGTTCCCTAAGTCAGCGATTTTATCAGCAATCCAGCGACGCTGGTCTGGAGTGTGCATTGAAGGATAGTCAAGTTAATGATAAAGGTAGCCTAGCATATTGGCAGGATCTGTCAACGAGGAGGCAACCCTTTATCCAGCTTCGATATGGTCGCCACCTGCAACCTTAAACGTGATCTTGCTAAAATCAGCAAGGCTCATCATAAAGCTATTAACCCGCCCCAGTAGCCAATCACAAATCGCTTGTTGTTCTAGATTCTTGGCCCAGTAGCGGGTTACCAACGAAGCGCTTTATCAGCTTCTGAAGCCCCTGCCCGCCTGTGAAGCGGAGAGAGATTTCTCCCTTTACACCGCCAGTTCAATTAAGCCGCATCGGATGTCGGCTCAATCTGCGCGTCGTAGCCCATCCCTTTCAGCCTCTGCACCAGTCGCTGCTTAGTCCTCTCCCGGTCTAGCACTTCAAAGTGGTTCCCACCCAAGTCCTGATACTTAACACCTCGCATCAAGTTGTAATAAAGCGCCACGATGAATAATCGGGCAGCAGGTCATCTTCTATCCAAACTCTCACCTTTAGCCATTAAGTTGACAACACCGTCTAGTGTTTAAAGAGCACGCATGTAGGGCCGGAAGGCGGCTCTATGCGAATGCCGTTGACACAATTGCTTGCGCATCAGCACGCTTTACAAATTCCCAGTATTCCTTGACGGCGCGTTCATGAGCAGACTTGTATGTGGCAGGCAAGGGCCTTTTTAACTGTTCCGGGATGGCGAGAGTGAGAAATTTCTCTGCTTTCTTCGATTCCTCGCTACCAGCCGTGTTATCCAGTTCTGTTCTACCGCCTTCGGTCGTGTAGTCGTAGTACTCTATTTCCGTCTTCTTCTTTTCGTCCCAATGGGTCGTGCCTGGCAACCAATGATGATAGAAGCCAAGCTTGCCCGGTTTGAGGTCACTAACACGGTCAGAGGTCAATAACCCAATTACCTGCTGTGGAGCATGGAGATAGTCCTGTGTCACGCTGAAGAACTCATCTGTACTGTAGATAACGTAGTCCCTCCCAGGCGCATCAGGGCTCTGTAAAATGGCGTACAGATCGGCCCGGATACCGTCACCATACATAGCATTGTAATCAGAATTGGCTTTCAACCAATCAGTGCTCCCGCGATGCCCCAGCGTTACTAGCATCCGGAGCAAATCAACGCTACTGGTAAGCTGATGGCGTTCCCTATCCGGCTCTTTTGTGAACCGACCTCCCTGCGGGTCATAGACAATGAGCGGCACATTGAAACACTCTTCATATACAGATGCGCCCTTGCCTTGAAGCCCATGCGAACTGGCATACTCGCCATGATCGGCGCTGAAGACGACTACGGTGTTGTCGGCAAACTCTTCCGGGATGTTGTGGATCACTTGGCCGATGTGCACATCAACCGCAGACATCATTTGTGTGTAGAAGTCGAGCGCCCGCGCCCAATAAGAATAAGGCGCAACAGCCGTGTGCTTGTGCTCTGCGGCAGGCGTAGGCTCTGCGTAGAAGTAGCGATGCGTCTGATCTTCGGCGATGCCGCCTGTCCAGTAATAAGCGAACATCTCCTTGAAAACAGTTTGCAACTCGGGCTTGGTTCTCCTCAAATGTTCGGACGACTCCCAATTATCCGGGGGGCTGTCGTAAATATGAGGCGGAGGCGGAGGCCCTACGACCTGGTTGAAACCGAAGGCCGGTATCTCGAAGCCCGTAGGACTCAATGGATCAGGAATGGTGTTGTAGACGGCGTTGAACTGATTTGCCTGAGTGCCACCCCAGAAAAACTGCTTGTCGTGCGGGTTCACAAAGCCTACGGTCAGACAGAAGGGCTTCTCATTTTTTTCGATCTTTGGCGCGATCAAATAGCCACCTCACAGCCTGTGCGGAGATCTCAGGGTCGCCGGGCGGTGGCGGCGCTCCCGCGTATTCCGGCTTAGTAAGACCGAGCCCTTGAGCTGGCATACCGAGTGGGTCTGGAATCGTAAGACCTTGAAAGCCGTATTCATCCAGGTATTTATCAGCGCCCTCAGATTTGTAAGTCTCCGGACAATCGGACAGATGCCATTTGCCAATGTAGGGTGTGTCGTATCCGGCATCACGCAAGAGCTTGCCATAAGTTGGAAACTCAGGCTGTAAAGCGGGCTGCGGCTGTTTAGTATCGTACGGGTTATTGGCGCTCTCCCGCGTCAAAAACAGGTTCGTCTGATAGGCATACAACCCTGTGACAAAGGTTCCGCGCCCAGGAGTACAGTCAGCCGCCGCTGTGTAGTAACGAGTGAACTTGACGCCTCTCTTCCAAAGCGAGTGGAGATTGGGCATGAAGTTAGCCAGAAATTCACCGGCATTGTGGATGTTCTTTGGGAAATGCATGGGGAAACGCATTTCATCAACATGAATGAAAATGATATTGGGCTGTCTATCTAGCATATTGCTCATCTTTTCCTCCTTTTGTTTTTATGCTCATACGCAGTCTTGTTCGAGCTTCCCGAGCGCCATAGCTGCTGCTTCAACGAAGCTCGCTGACAGGCAGACTTATTGAATCTGCTGCAACACATTTCAGGGACGCCTGACTAAGGTCATAGCCCACGACGACGACGCACAGGTACTTGCGTAGTTGTGGCGCACGTAATCACCGTGTTTTCATTCGCCAGCTTGTTGAAGGTATCAACCGCAAATTTCACTCGCTGACATGCATCTTTGATGGCTATGAATTCTGTGGTAAAGGTCGGGACGTTTGAGCCGTCAGCACCCTTGTACTGGCGCAGCGCTCGCCACACTTCATTGGCCGCTGGCTGGGTGAAGGGAACCCCTTCGCCGAAATCGCCGCGCGGGTCGGTGTGCCAACTGGTATTACAGGAAAACGGATTGGGCTTATGAAAACGCCATGACTGGTCAATCATACACTTCTCATGAGAGTACGTGTCACCGATTGAATGCAGATAAATGCCAAGCGCCACCAGTGACTTTGGCTTCACAGGCTTGCCAAGCTTGTCGAGCGGCAATTGGCTCGCGGTCGGCTTAGGGCCGGGCAGCGCAAACGCCCAGTTTCTGATCCAGTCAATCTCGGGACCTTTGTTTGTGCATGGCGCGGTGTACTTGTTATTTGGATTCCCGTTCTTGAAATATTCGCAGGTGTTACTGACTGATCCCGGTGCCTCCACCTTCTCATACTCTGACGAACGCCGGGCGAAATGGTAGAGCAGACCGTTGGGTCCGAAGCGGTTGGTGTTTTTCACAGTGACGGTCTTGGCTCCGCCTGAAATCTTATAGCCGGTGAATGTTCCCAGATCGACCGCCTCCCCAGCCACCGCGATTTCCTCCGCCTCATCCTTACTGAACCCGGCGAGCACGGCGAGAACGCGGATCATCTCATAATGAAAGGAGCTGTGCGTGGCGAGCCCTGTGATAGCCTGCGTAGCATCGGCGTTATAGCCAGAAGTGATTGGCACAAGGCCCGAAAGGAACAGCCCCAAGACCGTTGCTACCGCGAGACTGCTGGTCAAAGCAGATCGCGTCCTTTTGATTGTTTGGTGCCGCTTGTGAGACATAGGCATACCTCCTCTGATGTGGTGATTAACATTATCGGGTCGTCCTAACGCCCGGCATCACCGGGGCCGCAACCCAGAACTGCTTAGGCAATAGATCAGTCCGGACGCTCAAGGTAAGTGATACATATCACAAAATATAATTCAATTCAATAATGTAGGAGATGAAAGATAGGGCAAGAGTATCTTAACCATATAGAGCTTTAAGTAGATAGCCCTCATCCCAGCCTGCTTTCAGCCGCTTCGATTTTATTCCTACTTTCGTCGCCTTCTCTTGCTTGAGCAGATTCAACACTATGTGTCTCAAGGTTGCGACATTCTCAGAAACGTGATCCTTGCGTATGCGGCTCTCATCCTCACGAAAGGCTATGTCTAACACCCAGTGCGGTGAGCTTTCTATTGACCAATGCCTTCGTATCGCTTTGCCCAGTTGCTTCGCATCCGCTTCGAGACTACTGATGTAGTAGCTGCGCTCAAGGAAGGTCTACATCCTACAAGATTTAAGATGCTCTTGCCCTAAGCAAAAGTTATCTGAAATACACTTGGTGGTTTAGTTCGGTATTGGATCATCCTTTCTAGAAGAAAGCGCCGCGGCGATGGCTCGAACTTTATTGGCTTGAATATAAGGGCTCGATTTGAGCGATGTTGGTCAATTCTGCAAAGTGTTATTTCTCGAACACATTTTAGCCAATAAAAACAGGCGCTTTATGCGCCTATCTTCATCATGGTAGCCCACAACGTGGCACAGATCGAACACTTTTGGCGACCTTATGCCAGTTAGTTGAGTATTTTTGAAATCAGGAACTGTTACCAGAGAAGGAAGCGGCTGGTCACGGGCTTAGAGGGAACCCACGCCATTTGACTCTCCCGTCTACCCGCATCTGGAGAGTACTGCTTAAGGAGTGAATCTTATTTCTTCGGCCTTGGCTTAATTCGATTCTTTTCTACACCGCTCAAATGTAATGTAATGATAAAATTCTTACAGAAGATACTGGCGATCTCCGCCCAGTAAGTGCGGCCCGATTGCACGAAATTAATTTTCTCAAGAAGTAACATTACAGTAGTTTTTTCCAAGTCTTAAATGATGGCTGAGTTTCTCAAAACTTGATAAACAGAAGAAACTTACCTACGGATTTGCTGTCCAATGTAACAGTATAGCTTTTCTGTTACATAGTATAGCATAAGGCTACACTGCTACTCAGCACTACAGTTAAAGGTAACTGTTCAGACTCTGATGCGGGGATGAGGCTTGGGCTAGTTGACAACGGGTGTAAACTTCGTGCGTGATGCTCGACCTCCAACAGGCCACCCGCGAAGAACTGATCCATCTCAACTTGCAGTTGGTCGCTCAACTTCAACTCTTACAAGAGCGCGTCAAGCAATTGGAAGCAGAATTAGAGTCTTTGCGCGGCGGTGGCTCCAAAAGCAATCCTCCAAGCTTCGTTAAGGCAAACCGCCCTGTTCGTGGTAAGAAAAAGAAGCGCAAGAAACGTGCGCACGGCTTCGCACGCAAGCTTGATGCTGCTACTGCGCGTGTCGAGCACTCCCTTGAGCAATGCCCACAGTGTCAGGTATCGCTCAGGGGGCGACGAGTGATCAAGTCTCGCCAGGTTATTGAGCTTCCACCAGTTCAAGCCCAGGTCGTAGAGCACATCCTTATAGAGCGTGGTTGCCCGAACTGCCACAAGCGGTGGGCACCACCGATGGATTTATCAACAGTAGCTGTAGGCTCTCAGCGTTTCGGTATCAGTGTGCAAGCTGAGGTGACGCTACTGCGTGAGCAATGCAGGCTTCCTTTTAGAGTTATACAAGACTATCTCCGCCACAGATTCGGCCTCAGAATAAGTGTCGGCAAGTTGGTAGCTTTAGTTGAGGGGGTGGCCCGAAGTGGCAAAGCGATAGTGGAAGGTTTCAAGCAGCAGATTCGGGGTTCTCCCGTAGTAAATGGGGATGAAACGAGTTGGCGAGAAGATGGGCTAAACGGGTATGTGTGGAGTTTCTCGACCGACAAGATTAGGTACTACATTTACCGCAAGAGTCGTTCGGCAACAGTAGTGAAAGAAGTCTTGGGCGAGGAGTTCGATGGTGTTTTAGTGAGTGATTTCTATGGCGGGTACAACGCGCATTTGGGGCTACATCAGCGATGCTGGATACACCTGCTGAGAGATATACACGAACTGAAGGAAAAGCATGCCGATGACAGGAAGTTGAAGAAGTGGGCACAAGCAGTCAAAGCAATCTATGAGGGAGCAAAGCAGTATAAGGGGCCAAGCGCGAGGCTCGATGCGGTAGAGCAGAAACAGCAGCGAGTAAAGCGGCAGCGAGAGTATGAGCAAGAGTTGATGAGAGTGTGCCGACCGCACCTAAAGAAGAAGAGACTACAGAGCAGGCTTTGCGAAAGAATAGAGCGGTTCCTACCAGAATTGTTTATGTTTGTGGCAGACGCAAGAGTGCCCTCAGACAATAATGCAGCAGAGCGGAGTGTGAGACATCTAGTGGTGAGTCGCAAGATCAGCGGAGGGACGAGGTCGGAGAAAGGAAGTGAGAACCAAGAGTATACTGGCATCACTGTTCGGCACATGGAGACTGCGACAGGTCAATTTCTATCAATCCTGTCTGGATTTACTTACAGCAAACAATCCGACACTCTGAACAGTTACCCGAGCCACGTAAGAATTACTGGTTGAAAAAATGAGAAAACTCCATAAGTCTACTCAAATCCTAATAAACACTAAAAGGAGCAGACTTATGGAGCCGGACAGCTTGCATTCTATCGCTAAGGCGGTCTTCGATGCTATGGAAGTTTCTTCCTGGAAACAGCAACCCCTTGATCAAATCGAGCTTCATACTCAGAAGCTCATCTCTCAACTTGCCAATACCTTGTTGCAAGATTTTATCCTCCCCTCAAGGATAAATCATATTGAGCAAAGCATCACTAACGGGCAGATTATTTGTCGAGATTGTAATTCTCGGCTTAGAGTCCATAAAACAGACCAGGCTATTCATCCAAAGACTATCTTTGGCTCAAGCATCATCCTTAGTCGCAACCAATACTACTGTCCGGGTTGTGACAATTACCAGATGCCAGCCGATCAAGTTCTTGAGATGACCTCTCCCCCAAGGCTTGCTCTGGTAGTAGCTCTTTGTGCGGCAAGCTGGCCTTATGCTGTTGCCTCGGCTTTCATCTGCTTCTTGTTTGGAGCAACTCTTTGAGCAAAGACCTGCGAGAATGTATTAAAAGACGAGCAATTGTCTCCTGCTACGCTTGAGCTTGACCCGCTCGACAACCCTCCCGGTGTAGTCACAATGGATGGGGTTTTAGTCCGCTCCCGTAACAAAGACGAATGGCTGGAAATGAAGGTCGCATCGCTTTTCTCGAATGTGGCTGAAATAAGCAAAAACAGGCGAGAAGTATTGGATGCGAGCTTTGTGGCAGCAGCCTCGCGGGAGTGGAAAGAGTTTGTTCAGCCAGTAAGTGAAGAAGCCGAGCGAAGAGGTTTGAACTTTAGAGAGGCAGTAGAGTTCGTGGCAGATGGGGCGGAGGGTATATGGAATCTGCAACAGACAGTCTTCCCTTATGCGAAGCCCCGGCTTGATCTATATCACAGCAAATGCAAAGTGGGCGAAAGGATCAATCAAGCCTACAAGAGGAATCCGAAACGTGACCATCATGAGGAAAAGCTACAAGGATGTTTGGATAAAGGATTAGTTGATGAGGCGATTAGCTATATAAAGAAGCACCTGCCGAAGAAGGAATACAAGCGAGAGGGGGCTGTGAAACTGATCAGCTATCTGCACAGACACAAAGATAGGATACCCAATTATGAGCAGGTAAAAGCAGAAGGAGGGACTGTAAGCAGCGGGCTTGCAGAGAAAGCAAACGACTTGGTAGTGGCACGTAGGATGAAAGATGGCGAGATGCATTGGACGAGAGAAGGAGCTGAACCAGTGCTAAAGCATAGAACATCGTTCATCAACAAGCATGCGAGGGCAAGGACCGCTCCTTACGATGTGGCCTTTTGCCGTGACTTCTTCCAGTAATAGTTACGTGCATCGAGTAAGCCCCGGTCTTTGATATGCTGAACAATCGCTTCCCTATCTTATTATCCCAGGCTCCTAATAGGAAAAGCCTTACTTTAGTTAGAAAAGTACGCTTCGGCGGGAACTTTCGCGGCCCTCTTGAGTGCTCGGTGATGACGGATGGGTTTGTCTTGTTTTTACGGAAAATTCTCTTTCAAGCATGATGTGAAAGCCTGCAGTGTGCGTAAGCTTTATCTATATTATGATGCATATTTGAAATGAGCAGAAAATGATAGAAGTTATAGCCAGGTACACTGGTAATTAAGTATGTTGATATCTTGCATTATCAGCTTTGTCCTTGCTGAAAGTGCCCGTTAATTGTACTCCTCACCAACCGGGGTAGAAACGTGGCCACGACGGCGCGTATCGGCTAAGGCTTTCACATGAATTTTATCGAGAATGAAACATCAACAAAACTTCGCGGAGGCTATTATACCGCCCCTGATATAGCCATCTTCCTGACGCGCTGGGCGCTCCAGCCCCGGCCCAAACGATTGCTTGAGCCGAGCTGCGGCGATGGCGCCTTTATCGAAGCCGTCAGCCAGTTAAATCATTCGTCTTTGCGCGACCTCACGGCTTTCGAGATCGATAGCGCGGAGGCCGCTAAAGCAAGACGCCGCGCCCGCAAAATCCGCGCTCCGCGAATAAAAGTATTGGCGGAAGATTTTCTTGAATGTGGCTTCTCGAACCTCGTCCGCACCGGGCCGTTCGATGCCGTGGTTGGCAACCCGCCTTTTATTCGCTATCAGTATCTCGATGATGCGTGCCAGATGCGCATGCGAAAGATATTTGAGCGATTCGATCTCCCGTTTGCCGGACACACCAACGCCTGGGTCCCGTTCGTCCTTCTTTCGATCAATTGTTTGAAACCCGGCGGGCGGCTCGCGATGGTCGTCCCCGCAGAAATCCTCCACGTGCTTTATGCCGAACCGCTGCGCGCGTTTCTCTCGAATAATTGCTCAAAGATACTCCTCATAGACACCGAAGAACTCTGCTTCAGCGACACCCTTCAGGGAGTCGTGCTGCTTATGGCCGAAAAGAGATCCTCGGACCAGAGCCAGACAGACCGCATAGCCATCGCCCCTGTCGCCGACAGGAGTTTCCTGAAAGAAGACCCTGAGGCGCAGTTTGAAAAAGCCCACTTCACGGACACGAAGGATTTGAAAGGCAAGTGGACTCGATTGATTCTCACCGAAAATGAAAGGACGTTGCTCGACGCTGTCGAACGCAGCCCGGCGGTTTTTCAGTTTCAACAGATCGCCCGCGTCAACGTGGGGATAGTGACCGGCGCTAACAAATTCTTTCTCGTGCCGGATAGCGTGGTCTCCAGATATAAACTACAGCCGTGGGCCGCTCCTATGTTCGGGCGCAGCCAGCACGCGCGCGGAGTCATATACGACGGACGGGCTCACGACGAGAATCGTAGAGAAGGGCTTGCGACAAATTTCCTGTGGTTTAAAGAGACAGAGGTCACAGACTTTCCTGAAACCGTTCGCGAGTACATATTGATGGGCGAAGCCGACGGGCTGCACCGCCGCTACAAATGCCGTATCAGAAAACCCTGGTACAACGTCCCTTCGGTGTCGAGCGCGCCTGTGGCGATGTTAAAACGCTCGCATCTCTATCCTCGCCTTGTGCTGAACCGGCTCGGAGCTTTCACAACCGACACCGCCTATCGAGTCCGCCCCTTCCGCGTAGGTCCCACGCAGCTTGTATGCTCATTTATAAACAGCCTCACGGCCTTGACGGCTGAGCTGGAAGGCCGTCACTACGGCGGAGGAGTTCTTGAACTGGTCCCTTCTGAGATCGAGCGAGTGTTGGTCCCCGTAACGCGCACGCCCCGCTCGTTGCTCGCTCACCTTGACCGCGCCATTCGCGCGAGGGTCGCGCCTGAGCAGTTGCTCCCCCGGCAGGATCGTCTGTTGCTTCGGGCTGTGGGTCTTGCTGAGGCCGAGCGAGAGAGTCTGTTTTTGGCGTGGGACCGGCTGCGGCGTCGCAGGCTGCGGGCATCGTGGCGAAGGAGAGACGCGGAAACGAGGGGATATGGCGAGTGATTTATGCTCGCCTTGTTTCCGCGTCTCTATCTTGGCCAGCTACAACGCGCGGAGGAAAGCGACCAGATCGGTCTTCTCTTGCGCGGTGAGCCTGGTGCCCAGGACCAGGTTGAAAAACTCAACAGTGTCTTCGAGCGTCAAAAGCCTTCCGTCGTGCAGGTAAGGCGGCGACTCTTTTATCCCGCGCAGGGGGAACGTCTTGATCGGCCCCTGTTTCGTCGCGAGCATCCCGTTTATCATTTGCGGTTTGTAGAACCGCTCTACCTGGAGGTCATGCATAAGCCCGTCCGTGTAGTAGGGCGGCGTGTGACAGACCGAGCAACTGGCCTTGCCGAAAAAGAGTTCCTGCCCCCGCATCTCGCTCGCGCCGGCTTTCGCCGGGTCGAGCTTGCCGAAGATATTCAGTTTCGGCGCGGGCGGGAAGTCGA
This sequence comes from Blastocatellia bacterium, assembly GCA_963728545.1. Lineage (GTDB taxonomy): Bacteria > Acidobacteriota > Blastocatellia > UBA7656 > UBA7656 > DASUNP01. The sequence continues at coordinate 5,631,190 of CAVSKO010000002.1, read as the reverse complement.
GCAACTCCTGCAACTCCGACATGTCATGTACCTGGGTGCCCCGGTCAAGAATGTTCACGCCTTTCTTCATCGCGATCACCGGGTCGCCGTCAAAATAAGCGGCGCGCTGCTCGAACTCCGTAAAATCTTCTACGGTCTTGAGCGCGCGCTGCGAGCCGAACAGGCGCTGTATGTTGACGCCGCGAAGGCTGGGCGTTTCGATACGGCGGCGGTTCTCCTGGGGCCGTATGTCGCCTACCAGGTGGATGGTCCCGTTCGTGTGACCGTTCACGTGGCAATCGAAACAGGTCACACCTCGGCTAGGCTTTTCCGTCCTGCGGTCTTCGGTAATGTTGAACTGCTGCTGCGGGAATTGCGTGACCAGCAGCCGGAAGCCTTCGAGCTGCTTCGGGTTTAGTATGCCGTCGAAAAGCTCGTAGAGGTTATCCAGAGTCACGACCTTGCCTTTAGAGACGTCGCCGAGGTCCGGGCGCGTCGTCAGAAAGATCGCGGGCGGGAATTCGGGCAGGAAGTGCTCGGGCAGATCGAAGTCCAGATCGAATCGCTCAAGCCTTCGGCCTTCGCCCATCTTATCCAGCTCATCGATCATCATCTTTGGAAAGGTCATTCCGCCTTCGGGGTGGTTCGGGTGCGGAAGCGGGAGATAGCCTTTCGGGAAAAGCCCCTTGTCGCGAATCTCATCCGGCGACATCTCGGCCAGCCGCTCCCACGTCGTGCCCGCGCCGAGCCTGGCCGTAGGCCCCACGGGAATGGGCTTCCCGCGCGTCATCCGTACATCATTCGAGACTCGCTTTGAAAGATCATATCGCTCGTTGAGCAGCGCCATCTGCCGCCGCATGACTTCGGCCTTGGCCCCTTTCATCCGCGCCAGCACAGCTTCAAACGGCTCTTTTGAGACGACGGGAGCAAAGCTTGAGTCTCGCTTTTGCGCTTTCTCCCTTTGTGGGCTTTGGGCCGAGACCGAGAAAAATAACGCGGCCACAAAGCATGCAATCAGGGTGAGCTTGAATCTTCTCATACCAGGTCCTCCGTGTGGTCAACCATGCGACTGCAATTGCGATAACCACTACAGCCGCGTTTTGAGGGTGAAAGAGACGATTGCGACTTGCAACTTGTGCTTGATTAAAGAGCGCGATCTGAAACAACCCCGATTCGCGCCGTTCCGACCGTAATAACACGCTAGGCGAGCTTTTATTCCTTCTCGAAAAAAGCTATAAACCTATGGAATAAGCCGACTCGAAATGTGTTATTCTCAACTGGTCGAGGCACGATAATGAACCTGACGGATAAAAGCGACGCCGCCTTCGCCGCTGCGGCCCTCGATCACATAGACGCGCTCTATGGATTTGCGATGACGCTTGTTCGCAACCAGACGGAGGCCGAAGACCTCGTGCAGGAGACCTACTTGCGGGCCGTCCGAGCGTTCGGCCAGTTGGCGCCCGACAGCAATCTCAAGAGCTGGCTGTTTGTCATAATGCGCAATATCTGGCTCAACCAGCTTCGCCACGCCAGAAGCGGCCCGCGCTTCGTAGAGCTAGACGCGGAGAGCGAAGACCGCTCGTGGTGGCTCGACCGTGTGACGAAAGACCCGCACCTGGCTTACATTGAAAAGATCGAGCGGCAAGAGGTCCGCGCCGCGATTGAAAGCCTCCCGCGCCTTCATCAAGAAGTCATACTGCTTCGCGATATAGAAGGATTCAGCTATCAGCAGATCGCTACGATACTGGGCTGCCCCGCCGGGACGGTTATGAGCAGGCTCGGCCGGGCGAGAGAGAAACTGAGGCAGCTTCTCGCCGAATGGCGAGTCGGAGCGCGAGAGCAAGCTTATAAGGCAAATCAGGCATGAAGCGATGTGAAGAGGCACTGGACCAGATAGCTTTTTATCTGGACGACGAAATAAAAGGCGACGAGCTTGCCAAGTTTGAGGCGCATCTGGATATCTGCGCCGATTGTCGCCGGGCATGCGAAGACGAGCGAAGGTTTCTCGCTCTGGTCCGCGCCTCGCGACCTCTCTACGACGCGCCACCCGAGCTTCGCGCGCGCGTCGAACGGACTTTATCAAACGTGCCCGCGCCTTACGCCGCCCCGCCCGGGCTCAGACAGCGTGTGGAGCGCTCCGTCTGGCGCGCGCGCACGACCGCATTTCAGGGGAGCAGCGCCCGCCGCGCGTGGCTTCTGGCTGCGTGCTCCGTGTTCGTTCTGGCCTCAATCTGGATGATCGCCGTGCGCAAGGACGAAGCCGCGCCCCGCCCGTCAGAATTTGCGCTCCTGGCCGTAGACGCACACCAGCGTTACCTGCGAGGGAGTACTCCGCTTGAGATATACACGCACGCGCCCAAAGAGATCTCCACGTGGTTTACGGGCAAAGTCTCTTTCAGCGTCGAGCTGCCTTCTTATCAAGAAATATCGGGCCAGGAAAAACTCTACAGCCTGGAAGGCGCGCGGCTCGTAGGGTTCAATAAAGATTACGCGGCCTATATTGCCTACCAGATGCGGCACCGCCCGATAAGCCTTATCATCACGTCCAACTCTATCGCCCTGCCGTCGGGAGGGGAAGAGATCCAATCAGGAGACCTAACGTTTCATTACGATTCGATTGACGGCTATAAGGTGATGACGTGGTCGCACCGTGGGCTTACTTATGCCCTGGTGTCGGACCTGGAAGAGCGCAACCAGGAGTCTTGCAAAGTCTGTCACGCAGGAGCGAAAGACCGCGACTTTATCGAAAACTTAAAACTGAAAGGACGCGATTGAGATTAAGGCGGCTTTACCCCTTCGCGCTCATATCGCCAACCTCTTTCATGTCTATATGACTGTTCGTCAAAGAAACTTACATTTCAAGTTGGGCCTGTGCGGGCTGTAGATTATTGGCGGGAAATTTTATAGGTCGAGTCCGGGCTATAGCGGATTTTTAAAGTTTCGCCTGACGACTCTGAAATGATACGTGCTTATCCTTTCATAATCGCCATCACCAGTTGCCCCGCTGAGCGCTATCATATAATCGCCTTGAGCAAATCTATTAGCAGCTAACTCAACCTCCACTATCTTCTCGTTCCTACTCACCTTCGCCTTCAAGTTACCGCTCCTGAATATTTCTTCCCCTTCTGCCGTTCGCACTTCCGCTAGATACTTCTTATAGACCTCTCCGTCTACTTCCATCTTTAGCCGTAATCGGTCGCTGCCTTTTGACAAGTCCACAACACTGCGGACTTCTTCTCCTCTGCGTAGCTCAGGCGCCAGAAGCATCGATACCACACTGGCGTTGACGGCAGTTTGGCCGGGAACCTTCGATTGCTTCAATTTTGCTATCTCTTGCTCTTTTTCATCCAGCCGCGACTGAGCTTGATCAAGTTGCTGAACAAAGCCGTCGCTAATTGTTCGCTGCTGATCGATCTGCTGCTTTAATTCTTCTTCCGATTTGGCGGCCTTCACTTGTTCACTCTGGAGTTGCTCAATCTGCCTGCTCAGTCGAGCCCTTTCAGCCAACAGCCACACTGCAATTGTGCCCAGTAGCAGCGCCACGCATACAAGCGAGGCCATCACGGCTCTGCTTCCTACTTGCCGGAAGCCGAATACAGGCGGCCTCCACCCGGCCTCCTTGTGGTCCAGGCCCGCGACTCTTGCCGAATTCAAAATTGCTTCTTGCGATACATATCTCCTCAATGCTTTGGCGAACTCTACGCTTTCTCGCCGCTCGGGCGCTTTGATGAAGTAATTCTCGAATCTCTCCTGGTCCTGCTTGTTGAGCGCGCCTCGGGCGTATTCATCTATCAGCTCTTCTTCCAACCTGAGAAAAGCCTGAAAATACTCTCTGTCTGTCAGTAGACGCCGCTCTGTCTGCTCTTGCTCTTCGTCGCGAGCTTCCCCGAGCAGATACCTCCTGAGCATCGCTTTGTCTACCGTCATTTGATCCATCCTATTACCCGATCGCATTCTCTCTACTTATATATGTCCAAATCAGCCGTTAACTGTCCCTACCCTGCTTGCGCAGGATACATTCACTCACACACTCCCGCAATCTTTCGCGAATGCGATGCATTCGCACCCACAATGCATTTAGCTCCATACCCATGCGCTCGGCCATCTCTTTCCTGTGATCTATCTTCCCTTCGATATCTTCCTTATAGTAAGTCCTTAGCAATTCACGGTTCTTAGGAGTAAGCCGCTCAACGCATTGCTCCAGGCACTCATACGTCTGCTCCTCTTCCTCCGACACAGGAGATGGGGCGAGCGGCTGCGGAGCGGGCTTTCTTCTCAAATACTCCAAATAAATCAGCCTGGCCGCTCCGTAGAAGTACAGCGCAGGATCGCCCTCATACGTCTCGGCAATATGCTGGATTTTCCTGGCGACCCGATTGATTGTTTCATCCGCCAGCTCTTCTGAGATCAAACAGCCGCGAGATATGAATATCTTTATCAACTGAAATCGTATCTCTTCATACCTCCGGCCTGCATTATCCCTGTCTGTGTCTAGCCATCTGAGTAATCGTTCGAATGATTCCTGCGTTAAGTCAGTATCCGCTCTCTGAGAAACCGATTCTTTCAAGTCTATATCCTCGGCCACCCGGCGATGTCTATCAGGACAGTCTGGGCACACCTGAACGCGGCTATTTCCACTCGCCTTGCAGTGTGAATCCCGCCCAGTAGTATGGCGCTCTCCACCTCTTCTGACCCTGCATCCACACCTGGGCTGACCTCAATGCCGCCGCCGGCCTTTGCCCTCCCTTTATCATCCCTTCATAGAACCTCTTCATCATCTCCGCCGTCGCCTCATCCTCCACTCGCCATAGGCTGGCCATCACTCTCGCCGACCCGGCGTACATAAACCCCCTGGTCAACCCCATCAACCCCTCTCCCCTGACCTGCTTGCCCAGCGCCGTCTGGCACGCGCTCAGCACCACCAGCTCCGCCGACAGGTTCATGTTATAAATGTCATACAACCGGAAAAATCCATTCTGTGGTTTGCCATCTCTATCTACCAGCGATAGGACTATGCCGCTCAGCTCAGGGTGCTCGTTGTTGAGCAGCCCGTGCGTAGCAAAGTGGACAATTCGATACTGACCGAGGTCAGGGCTTGCGGCCGTCTGTCGGCTGGCATCGAAGCCAAGGGCCAGTCTGGTCGAAGCCTGATCAATGCCGGACTGCCTGGTGAGGGAGTGGATGGCTTCAGCCTCCTGGCGGCTGAAAGGGAGCCTGGGCAGATCGCCTCTGTCGGTCAATCCAACATCATTGGCCGAACGCACTAGCGAGAGGTCTGAGACATCCTTTGAAGAGCTATCTGATGAGGCTTGCGATTTGTTAGTCTGCTGCTCTGGTGATGAGCCGTTACTCTGAGCCTGAGCTTTGGTGGCGGATTGAACACGTGCATCGGCAGGATCAAAGACCGGGTCGGCCAGAACGGCCACGGCCTTAGGAGCGGACTTGCGACCGGCCAGTTCCTTCCTCAACACAGCCAGGCTTGAAGCGGAGGGGAGGCTAATGATCTCGTGATCCGCGATGAGCAGGCGTCGCCGGTCTTGAACGGCAGGCGAAGGCAGAGCGGCGAAAGGGATATAGTTCAAGGCGCCGTCCGCGACCACAAGCAGGCGCTTCTTGCCGAGCAGGCGAGCGGCCGGGCCAAGAATTATTCGGCTTAGTTCGGCAGCCGCCTGGTTGTAATCCGCCTGGGCCTGTTTGAGACGGGCCTCGCGGTCGGCGGCCGACGAGCCTTTCTCTCGTCGGTTGCGCGCGGTCAACAGGTCATAAAGGCGTTGAGCGGCTTTCTGAACATCATCCTGCTTGGGCAATTGGAAGCTGGCAATCGAATCAGAAGTGACTGCCCAGAGGAAGCTACGCTCATCGCCGAGAGCAAACTCTAAGAGGAGCGTGTCGGGATCGAGAACATCCTGTTGAATCTGCTTGAGTGTGAGAGGCTGCGGCTGAGTGAGCGCGGCGTAGCGAGGGCTGCTGGCCCTGATCTGGGATTGTACTTCCTGGAATTGAGTGACGAGAAGGTCGATCTCTTTCTTCGACTCAGCAGCTTGCTGCTCGGTGTGCTTGCCGCTGAGGAGTCGAGTCTGACGCTCGGCTTTGGCATCAAGGAGTTGTCGAAGAGAGCGTTCTCGGTCAAGTAAAGCGATATCTACGCCCTGGCGAATATCGGCGCGGCCTTCGATGAGGATCTCTAGGAGAGTGCGAGCGCGGGCTCGCTCGCTGGCCTGAAGGGCAAGGACATCGTGGCCTTGTTTCGGTTCGAGCTGATGCTGCCGCATCAGCAGCTCGATGTAAAAGTCATAGTAATTTTGAACGGATGCAAAGAAGGTAGCTCGGAGTTCAGGGCTGGTCACCTTGACGCGGAGTGATTCAACAATTCGAAGCGCAGATTCAACATTCGAGCGAGCTTCAACGAAATCACCTTGACTGAGTTTTACGCGGGCGATCCCATATAAGCCCTTAGCCTCTGTGTCAAGATCAAGTACTGCCCTGCTGAGCAGAAGAGTTTGAGTGTAGGCGTTGTGAGCTTTCTGCGTCTCTCCTAGTGAATAGTAAACCTTTCCAGTATTGTAAAGCGTTACGGCTTCTGCTCGCCTGTCGCCTACAGACCGCTGTATCGGCAAAGCTTGATTGTAGTAATCCAGCGCTTTCTGCGTCTCTCCTACTGAATTGTAAACCCAACCTAGAACGTTAAGCGTCATGGCTTCTCTCTGTCGGTCACCTGTTGAGCGAAATATTGGCAGTACTTCTTCATATTTTTGAATTGCCTTACGCATAGATTCTGCCGTGCCTTGCAATCTCACTTGCTCTGCCAGGGCGAGAGCATCTAAATTCCCAACAAAAATGAGGGGTTCAACTTTTCGAGCAATTTTGCCAATTCAAATTACCGTCAAAAGTCGAAGGAATTTGCTCATATTTGTATCTGGTATAGAAGTCTAAGAAACCAAAATCCTTATTCTCCTAGAAAATTAGATGCTCTCGCCCTACTTGCTCTGCTTGCAAGTATTCTCTCTCGGCAGCTATTCTCATATTGTCTTGTTGTATTGCGGGTCGTATCTCTTCTATCTTTATTTCATATCGTCCTGGCTGTACATGAGTTTCTCGCGAGCGTACTTCCAATCGGTAGCTGCCTGTTTGATCGCCCACCACCGAAACCGGCTCCGGCCCGTGCTCCCCATTTGGACTATCCACCTCTGCTATCTTCTTGCCGTCAGGATTAAACAGCCTCACCACTACGTCTATACCGCGCTGGTCCACCACCACTCTTAGATACTGATTCAGGCTGAGATTTACTTGATATGTATGTGCCTCATTGGGCTGTAGCTCTCGCTCTATGGGCTTACCTATTTCCAGGCTGGTTGCATCTTTGTTAACCTGCTGAGCGCCGCTTTGATTTGTGACGGATTGAAGAGGCGATCCGAAGCCTCGCGCTTGGATTGAAATGCAATCTCCCATTGTCAGCGTTATGATTGCACAGACGGCAAGGATATAGCTCAACAGCCCTTTGATTCTTCTCGTACCATTAAATCCGCATACAGATTGTGAGTTCATTGCTACGCCTCCTGCGACACTCTATATAAAGTAACCCTTCTTAACATGATCACCTGAGAACACGGGGCTTTGATCATCAGATTAGACCTAATCCCATAATACTTCTGAGTCTCGGTTTTGGGCCAGTATAAAGCAGATCGCAAGCCCCTAATCTTGCGCAGAGCATCGCCGGATTTGGCTTTCAGCCCGCCGAGTTCTTTATGGCATGTTGCCGCCACGTTTTCGGGCGCTATTCTAGGATTGTATTGCTGAAGTTTGCCAGAAGCATCAATAGGGCCAAACGGAAACGCGAGAGAGAGCTTCGCCAGCTCATGTGCTTGACCGGCGGACGATCCCGGTTTAGACGGCGAGCCCTTCAAGGGCTGCGCTTTTTAAGCTCCACAATAATCATGCCCGACTGGTCGGCTCGAAGCGCGAACTCCACGCGGTCGCCCGGCGCAACCCGGTCAAGAAGCGCTTTGTCTATAACACGGAAAGGCATGTTCATCGCCGGCATGAAATCCTTTATATCCTCGTGATCGATCTGCACCGTCGCCGTCTCTCTATCAATCGATTCCACAACGCCGACCCCGTGATAGATGTTGTCAGGGCTTTTCGCCGCCTGCTGATCGGCCTTTGGCTTGGGGGCAGCCAGCTTGGGGTCGTCCTTTGTCTCGACCTGCTCGCTACCGGGCAAGCTCCTTAGATCGCTTATCACATCTTCCGGCTTCCACTCGCTGCCGTGATATATCTTCACCAGCTTTCCGTCAGGCCCGATGATCGCCGTCCTGAGCGAATGAATAATCTGGTCTTTGTCCGGCCAGTATTCAAGCCCGAACCAGCTCGCAATCTGCTTCACTTCTTCTCGACCGCCCGTAGCAAACTCCCAGTGCTCGAACGCCTGCGCGCCCGCGGCCTGTCCGTAGCTGCGCAAGACGGCAGGCTTGTCGTAATCGGGATCGACCGTGACGCTCAACAGGTGAGTCCTGCCGTAGAGTGGCCCGTCGCCCTTGAGCGATTTCTCGATCTGCGCGAAACGTTCTGTCATCAGAGGGCAATAATCCGGCAACGGGCAGCGCGTGTAGATGAACGTCAGCACGACGGCCTTTCCGCGATACTTGTTGACGCGGATTCGCTTGCCGTCTTGATTGGTGAGCGAAAAATCCGGAACCTGTTCTCCCGCGCCTGGCTCGACACGGCGCGCGGCAGTAGGAGCGCCCGCCTCGTCAGGAACGGCGCGGACTCGGATCACATCTTCCAGCCAGGAACGGTCGCCCGCCACCACGAGCGTAGCCGTCACCTCGTCGCCCGGTGCCAGCTCGTCGTAAAGCGATTCGTCTTTCAGCTTGAAAGGCATGGTCATGGCAGGCATGTAATCGGCAATCGCGCCGTGAGCGATAGTGACGGCCGAGCCTCGCTTGTCTACATGCTCTACTTTGCCCTTAAGCTCGTAGCGCGCCGCGTTGGCTTCGTCCCCGGACCCGCAGGAGGCAAGCCCCGCCGAGAGAGCCGCTAAAACGAGCGCCGCCACTGCGCGCCGCGCCGCCTTTGAAGCTTTGTCATAATTCATATATGAGAACCTGGCTACGCAGAAGCCGATTTCTGAAAATCGGTAGACAGGCTCAGGTTCCCCCATTGAACAACCAATCTTCCGCCGGCATCTTTCTTTTCCAGATTGATAGTCAGCGCCTCAACCGGGTTGTCCTGCTTTTTAAGCTCAAGCGGAACTTCTGCAACCGACGTGTGATCCTGGGTTTCGACCAGCAAGTGCCACTTATTCGCCTCGATGAGCTTGGCTTTGAGAATATATTTTCCGGGCGCGAGCGCTTTATCGCCGAACTTCAACGCAACGTCGGTCGCAAGCGTCGTCGGCGAGTTCGACCCCAGCCGCCATTCGTCGCCCGGCTGTATCAGCGCTTCGATGTTTCGCCCGCGCAAAGTAGGGCGGCCATACTCAACGGATACTTTCCCGCCGTCCAACGCCAATTCCGCTTGCCCGCGATCTTGACTCGCGGCGGGGTCGGCCGTGGTCGCGTTGCTCGCCGTTTCGCCCGTCGCGCCGCCTCCGGCGCAAGCTATCGTTACAAGCATTATTGCCAGAGCTACGAATGAAGATAGGGTTTTCATCAATCTTTTCTCCTTGTGGTTATCGCGTGATTGATCTTTGCATATTGCATCTTACGCTTCGGCTTCGCACGAAAGCAAAGAGCTTCAAGGCTTTGCTTCCATCCAGTTTTGCCCCACGCCTATGTCTACGATCAGGGGAACGGCCAGATCATAGACGTTTTCCATTTCGGCGCGAACTATCTCTCGCGCGCGCTCCACTTCGTTCTCAGGGACCTCTAACAGCAGCTCGTCGTGTACCTGTAGGATCATTCGCGCGCCGCTCCGCTCCCGGCGCAGTCGATTGTACACGCGTATCATAGCCATCTTCACAAGGTCGGCAGCCGTCCCCTGTAGCGGGGCGTTGATGGCTTCGCGCTCGGCCCTCGCGCGCAAATTGTGGTTGCGGTTGTTTATGTCGGGGATCGGGCGTATGCGGCCAAAGACCGTCCGCACTATTCCAGTCTCGCGCACGCCGGCAGGCGTCTCTTCCATATAGCGGCGCACGCCCGTATAGGTCTGGTAATAAGTCTCGATGGCCTTTTTAGCTTCGGCACGCGTAAGGCCCGTTCGTTGAGCCAGCCCAAAAGGCCCCACGTCATAGGCGATGGCAAAATTGACTACCTTGGCAAGCCTGCGCGCTTCGGCCTCTTCCTGTTTTGTCTTCGCGCCAAAGACCGCCCGCGCCGTCCGCGCATGAATATCTTCGCCGTTGTTGAATGCTTCGGTCATCACACGGTCGCCCGTGATATGGGCAAACAGCCGCAGCTCGATCTGCGAATAATCAGCCGACATCAGCACGTAACCCGGCGAAGGGACGAATGCCGCGCGGATACGCCGACCCAGCTCTTTGCGTATAGGTATATTCTGGAGATTGGGATTCGTAGACGAGAGCCTGCCGGTCGCCGTTACAGCCTGGTTCAACGTCGTGTGCACGCGGCCCGTGCGCGGGCTTATCAGCTTTGGCAGCGCGTCAACATAAGTGCTCTTAAGCTTGGCAAGCTCGCGGTACTCGATGATCAAGCGCGGCAGCTCGTATTTGGACGCAAGCTCTTCGAGCACGTCTATAGAAGTCGAGATGCGCCCGGTCTTTGTCTTGCGGCCGACCTCGAAATTGAGCTTCTCGAAAATTTCTCCGAGCTGAATGGTAGAGTTGATGTTGAACTCCTGACCGGCAAGCTCGTAAATCCGCGCGGTGAGCCGCGCGAGTTCTTTCTCCATCTCGCCGCCGGCCTTTTCGAGCGCCGCCGTGTCTATGCGCACTCCTATGCGCTCCATCTCGAACAGTATCTCGACCAGCGGCAGCTCTATTTCGGTGTAGATTCTCTCAAGCTCGGCGGCTTCGAGCTTTGCGCGCAGCACATCGGCTATATGAAACGTGAGGTCTGCCGTTTGTAGCGCGCGCGCGTCCGTCTGGTCAAAGCCTTCCACCTCGTCCGCCATCTCAAGCCCCAACTGCTCGCGCGCTATCTCAAGTATGCGATAGTTGGTGCGATTGGGGTCGAGCAGATAAGCCGCCAGCATCGTGTCGTCTTCGACGCCTTCGATGCGCACTGCGGGAGTAAAGTCTTGAATGCAGCCTTCGTCGCGCTTTTCATCGGCTTTCCCCTTTTTACCGGCCTTTTTCGCGGGACTCGCCTGCGGCCCGTCGCGCTCGCAGACGTAAGCGTCAAGCAAGGTGAGCGCCCCTTTCCAATCGTGGACGGATTTGCGTATCAACCCGTTTTCAAGAGCCTCTTTTATCATGCCGAGCGGGTCCGCGCCCGCATCAAACTTTTCGAAATCGATGAGCACGGCGTTCATCTGCGCGGTCGAGACGGCAACGCCGTAAACCGCGCCCTTGCGCTCGGCTATCGATATTGCGAAACGGTCGAGCGACCACAACGAGTTTAAGAATCGCTCAAGCTCGCCTGTAGTAGTGATGCGCGAGTAGCGGGCCTGGCCGGGCTTGCGCGCCGCGACCGTGGCTACCGAGTCATGCGTGGCCGCGTCGGCAAACTCGCGCGTGAGCTGTGAAAACTCAAGCTCTGAAAATAGCTCGTACGCGCCTTGCCGGTCCGGCTCCTCGTAGCGAAGCGCGTCCAGGTCAAGCTCGATAGGCATGTCGCATTTGATGCGGGCAAGCTCGCGCGATTGGCGAATGATGTCGACGTTGTTCTTGAGGCTTTCGCGATATGTTTTGCGCGCGATCTCGTCGGCGTGCTCAATCGCGTTTTCAATCGAGCCATATTGTTGAATGATCTGCTTCGCGCCCTTTTCGCCGACGCCCGGCGCTCCGGGTATGTTGTCGGAAGCGTCCCCCCAAAGTCCCAGCAAGTTAACTACTTGATCGGGGCGAACGCCGAGTTTTTCTTCCACCGCCGCCGCGTCCATCCAGCGAAGCTCGCCACTGCGCTCGGAGCGCAATATCTTCACGTTGTCGTTGACGAGCTGGCACATGTCCTTGTCGTTGGTCACGATGACGACATCGATGCCGAGCGCGGGAGCCTGGCAGGCGTAAGTGCCTATGATGTCGTCGGCTTCAAATCCCGGCTCTCTTGTGATCGGCACTCTCAGCACATCGCACACGCGCTTTAAGTATGGAAGCTGCGCCACGAGGTCGTCGGGCATTTCCCCGCGAGTGGCTTTGTAGCTCTCGAATGCGTCGTGGCGGAAAGTTTTTTCGGGCGAGTCTAAAGCAACGCCCAGGTAATCGGGCTTTTCGGAAGCGATCAATTGACGGAGCATCATCGTAAAGCCGAAAACGGCATTCGTGGCAAGCCCGCTTGAGTTGGTCAGCCCGCGAATGGCGTAATAGGCGCGGTAGATTTGCGACATGCCGTCTATGAGAAACAGTCGCTTATTTTGTGCATCGGCCATAAGAATCATGCTACGGGCCGCAATTTCTGAGTGTCAAGCAAGGCAATATTTCTTATGAAACTTATTCGCAAGCCGTAATGCCCGCCTCGTTCTCTACTCGCACATCCCAGTCCACTCTCTGGAAAATCAAACTCATGGAGAATATGCGATGCGCCGTCGCGTAGTAAATATCTTTCTCTTTTCTGCAACCGCTCTCTTCTTTACCGCTCAGGTCTTTGTCGCTCAACTGTCAACCTCGGCGACCATGCTGCGAGTTGATGAAGCAAGCACGCGGTTTGCGCTTATGGAAAACTATGCCTCTGTCTCGCTCGCGGTAGAAAACTTTTCCGATAGTGGTATCAGAGCGCAAATCAGGCTTGAGCTTCTGGACACGCAAGGCCGCGTCTCTGCTGCCGATAAGAGCGACGAGACAATCAAGGCTGGTTCGAGCGCAATCGTAATACCGGTGTCGCTCGTCGCTTCAAAGCTGACCAAACAGGAGCGCAGCCGCCTGCTGTGGTATCGCTTGCGCTACCGTATCATCCCTAAAACGACTGTGGGCATCTCAAGCGAGCCTATCGAAGGCATTATCTCTTTATCCGAGATAACGCCGGACCTGTTCGACCTGGAAATTATCGGGTCATCTCTCGCCTTTGATGGCATGCGCTATCGCGCGCGCGCCCGCGCAAAGCACCCGATTTCGTCGCTCGCGGTAAAAGATGTTTTTGTTCAAGCTGAGTTAAGTTTTGATGATGCCCCATCGGTCGGGATAATAAAAACCTCCGCGACGACGGACTCTGACGGCTTCGCCGTGCTCGATTTAGATCTGCCGCGAAACATAACATCACGCGAAGCTGAAATTACGGTCACGGCTACGCGCGGCGGCTACACCCAGGAAGCCCGAAGCGAAATCAGGTTTGATCGATTCGCTGAAATGTTTATAAGCGTTGATAAGCCGATTTATCAGCCGGGCCAGTTGCTTCACATGCGACTGCTCGCCCGCGACAATCTTTTAAGGCGGGCGGTGGCCGACGCGCCCGTGTCGGTCAGCATTTCGGATCCCGAAAGCACAAATGTTTTTCGCTCTTCGCTCAAGACTTCTAAGTATGGCATTGCGAGCCTCGACTGGCCTATACCTGAAAACACCCGCCTCGGCGAGTACATGATCAAAGTTGAGATTGAGGAAGGGAAATACAAACGCTCGATTGCCGGGCAGTACGTAAAGGTCAGCCGTTATGACCTGCCGAATTTCGTTGTCACTGTAAAACCCGACCGCCCCTATTATCTGCCGGGCCAGAATGCCTCTGTCGAAGTGCGCGCGGACTATATTTTCGGTCAAGCTGTGACGCGCGGGCAGGTGCGAGTCGTACGCGAATCGGGACGCGAGTGGAATTACCGCGAGCAGAAATGGGAGGTCAACCAGACCGACGAATACAAAGGCGAAACAGATAAGACGGGCCGCTTCATTGCGCGCATAAAACTTGAAGAAGCGCACGAAGAGCTGGCCGACTCGGATTATTACCGATTCCGAGACGCTACTTATGCGGCGTACTTCACAGACCCCACGACCAACAGGACCGAGCAGCGCCGCTTTGATCTCCGCGTGACGAAACAGGCCATTCACGTCTACGTAGTCAGGGGCAACAATCGTCAGGCCAGAAGGCTTCCTTTGCAGTTTTACGTTACTACCTTTTATGCCGACGGCTCGCCCGCCGAGTGCGAACTGGCGATAACGGAAAGCTCCGAACATGTTGCTCAAACAAACAAGCGCCCGCTCGCTCGTTTAAAGACAAGCCGCTACGGCGTGGCAAAAGTGAGCAATCTCATTATTGCCCCTAAAAGTGATGATTCCGGTGAAGTGCCGGAGTTGATCTTTTCGGCGCGGGATGGCCGGGGCCTCAGCGGGAGTCATGACGAGCACTTTTACTATTACGAGAGCCGGGTAATCCGCGTTGATACGGATAAGACTATTCACAAACCCGGCGAGCCCATCCGGGCCGAGATCACGGCGAGCGAGCCGGACATGGCGGTAATCTGTGACGCTGTATCCGACAATCGAGTCGTGCGCTCTGAAATCGTTAGGCTGCGCAATGGCAGGGGCTTTATAAATTTCCCTTACAATGATGATTTCAAAGACGAGGTGGTAATCGCAGCATACTTGCTAGGCGACTCTGATAGCCTTCGCGTCGGATCGCGCACTGTACTTTATCCGCGCGATCATGATTTGAAGATAAACGTCGAGCCGGGACAGGCCACCTATCAACCAGGAGAAGACGCAAAAGCTATGATCAGCGTAACCTCGCCCGACGGGCGTGGGATTGAAAGCGTGCTCGGCGTAGTCGTGATCGATAGGGCCGTTGAAGAGCGCGCAAGGACCGATCAAGAGTTTGGCGCGGGCAGTGGTTTTTACACCGCTTTTCTCAGCGATGATGGCCTGGCGGGCGTTAGCCGAAAAGACCTGGACCGCATTGATTTATCAAAGCCACAGCCCCCCGAGTTAGACCTGGTTGCGGAGATAATGCTCAATCAAAGCGGCAGATATTACCCCGACACTTTCGGCTCAGAAACCCGCGAAACAAACCAGCGCGTTTTGTTTGCCGGGACTGTAGAGCCTCAATTCAAGCCGGTCGCAGATGCGCTCAACAAGTTTTACACGAGCCGCGCCCTCTACCCTGCGGATGAAACTGCTTTGCGCCGTTTGCTCGCTGATTCGGGAATCGATCTTGATGGGCTTCGCGACCCCTGGGGGGAGCGTTACCGCGCGGTCTTTTCGGTAGAGTCGGCTATGGACACGCTGAGTTTTGAGAGCGCGGGGGCGGACAAACGATTCAGCACGGCGGACGACTTTGTTGCCACCAAGTCGAGATGGCCTTACTTTACATCGGTTGGCGAAGCCATTGACCGTGCGGTCGCCAGGTATCATGCCCGCACGGACGGCTTTATACGCGATGCAACGACGCTCAAGAGCGAGATGCGGCGAGAAGCAGTCGAGCTTGACGCGTTGCGCGACAGGTGGGGAAATCCCTACAGGTTTGAGTTCGGAGTAAGCCGGACGCGATTAACATTAAATGTCCGAAGCAATGGCCCGGACGCAAGCCGCGCGTGGGACGATTTTACTATCTGGATGTCGCAGATAGATTATGTTGCCGAAACGAAGGACAAAATTACCGCCGCGCTCAATAATTATTTTCAATCCACCGCGCGCTTCCCGCAGAATCAGAAAGAGCTGAACGAGGCGCTCAAAGGATCAGGCGTAGACCTCAATAGCTTGCGCGACCCCTGGGGCAACCGCTACTACGCAACTTTCAATACCGATTCTCGCTACACTGACCGCGTCAGCCTTAGAACGCAATCGATTTATGGCAGCGAGCCGCAACACCGCACAGAGGTTACGCCTGTAACACAGCAGCTCCGGTATATCGTTCTTCGCAGCAGCGGCCCGGACGGCAGACAAGGGACGTATGACGACTTCGATGCCGGATACTTCTTTCGCATCGTCGCAGAGCAGTCTGCTCAAGAGCCAGCCTCGCAACCTCGGCGCGCCCCCGTGAGTTATTCGAGCAGTACCGGAACTATCACCGGCGCGGTTACTGATGCCATCGGCGCCGTTATCCCGGGCGTCAAGGTTAAGGCTACTCATATGGCTATGTTGCTGGTGTATGAAACTAAAAGTAATGACGAAGGCGGATACATCTTGAGCAACCTGCCGACGGGTCTTTATCAATTATATTTCGAGTCCCCGAATTTCAAAGCGGCGGTTTTTACCGATGTGCCGGTCAAATCGTCAAGCATTACGCAGATCGACGCGGCTCTTGAGCCGGGTGGCGTTACCGAGACTGTGACCGTGGCGGCAGGCGGCGAAGAGGGAACTAGAGAAACGTCGAATTTTTCGACTTCCGAAAAAGGGGCAACTCGATCGCCTCGCGCTGACGCCAGAATGAAGGCTCAGATATTGACCCCGCGCCTGCGCGAGCATTTCCCGGAGACGCTTTTGTGGCAGCCCGAAATCGAAACCGATTCCAAAGGGCGCGCGCAACTGCGCTTCAAACTCGCCGACAACATCACGACCTGGAAGATGTCCGTCATCGCATCGACCACAGACGGGCAGATAGGCGTGGCCGAGCGTGAGATTCGCGCTTTCCAGCCTTTCTTCATCGAGCACGACCCGCCGCGCGTGCTGACCGAAGGCGACGAGATCGCCCTTCCCATCGTTGTGCGCAATTACCTCGACCGCGCGCAGCCGGTCACGCTTGAGATCAAGCCCGAAAACTGGTTCGCTCTTACGGGGCCTGCGCGAAAGCAAGCACAAGTCGCTGCGGGCGACGCCCGTCGCGAGACATTTGGCCTTCGCGCCCTGGCTACGGTCAAAGACGGCAAACAGCGCATCACCGCCGTAGGCGCTGAGGCGAGCGACGCCGTAGAAAAGCCCGTCACCGTCCACCCGGACGGCCAGGAGATCACAGAAACCGCAAGCCGGTTATTTAACGAATCGACCACGCTTGAAATAAATATCCCCGCGAGTGCCATCAAAAATAGCGCGCAATCAGAGCTGAAGATTTATCCCAACTTGATGACGCATGTGATCGAAAGCATCGAAGCCATCCTCCAGCGTCCTTACGGCTGCGCCGAGCAGACCATCTCGTCTACTTATCCGAGCCTTCTCGTGCTCGGCTACTACAAGCGCAACGGCGAAGACTTCCCGCCCCTGGCTCAAACGGCGCGGCGTTACGCGCAATCAGGGTATGAGCGATTGCTCGGCTACCGGGGCGAGAGCGGCGGTTTTTCTTACTGGGGTCGTGGCGAGGCGGACCTTGCGCTTACCGCTTACGCGCTGAGATTCCTTAACGACGCGAGCGAGTTTATCGAAGTTGATAAAGACGTGATCAAAGGTGCGCGCGAGTGGATTATCAAACAGCAACAGAAAGACGGGAGCTGGCCCGCTCCTTCCCGGACGGTCGGCAAAGATTCGAGGCAGACGGCGATGGTCACTTCATTCATCGCCCGTGTGCTTGCCGCTTCCAAAACCGCGACCGATGACACTTCTCATCAAACGGAAAGGCAGGCGGCATTAAAACGCGCGCTCGATTATCTGGCCCGTCCTGTCGCCGAAGTGGATGAGCCTTACTTGATCGCTTCGTACGCGATTGCTGCTGCGGACGCGGGCGAGCAGGCGCGGGCCGAAAGCGCGCTGGCGAGATTGCGCGCGCTGGCTCGAAATGACGCCGGGATGATTTATTGGGCGCTTGAGTCAAACACGCCGTTTTACGGCTGGGGCCTCGCAGGTCGAATAGAGACTACGGCGCTCGCAGTCCAGGCGCTTGCCAGAGATTGCAAAGCGCAAACGGGCGGCTGCCGGCAAATGATAGACGGCGGCTTGCTTTTCTTGCTCCGGCAAAAAGACCGTTACGGCGTCTGGTATTCGACACAGGCAACGATCAACGTTCTGGATGCGCTCGTCACTCTGCTGCCGAAAGAGAAGCTCGACATAAGATCCGCCGCGCCCGACCCGGCAGAAATCTTTGTCAACGGACGCTCTGCCGGATCGCTCGCTCTGCCGCCCGCCGATAAGCCGAGCGGCGCCGTCACAGTCTCGATCTCCGGCCTGTTATCGACCGGCAACAATCTGATAGAGGTTCGCCGCCGCTCCGGTTCATCGTCCGCCACGGCGCAGGCCGTCACCTCATATTATGTGCCCTGGACCGATGCAAGCGTGAACGACGGGGCAGGGAGAAAGGGCGGGCTGCGGCTCGGCGTAAGGTTCGATAAAACGGCGGCCAGGGTTGGCGATGAGGTAACGTGCAAGGTCGAGGCCGAGCGCGTAGGCTTCAGCGGCTACGGGATGATGTTGGCCGAGATAGGCTTGCCGCCGGGAGCGGAAGTGGATCGCGCTTCGCTTGATCGTGCATTGAATAGTGCGGGATGGGACCTCAGCCAGTACGACGTGTTGCCTGATCGCGTGATCGTTTACCTGTGGCCGCGCGCAGGCGGGACGCGGTTCGAGTTCAAGTTCCGCCCGCGCTTCGGCCTGGCGGCGAAATCGGCTCCCTCCTTGCTTTTTGATTATTACAACCCGGAAGCCAGTGCCGTGGTTGCCCCGGCAAAATTCATAATAAGCGAGCGGTGAAGATTAGAGCGAGTTTCACAGGAATGTGCGGGACTGAAAAGACATCTCACCGCCGCAGACACAGAGAACACAGAGGGGGCGCAGAGCAGAATAAAATCTCTGCGCCTCCGCCTCGTGCGAAGCACATCATCGGCCATATGCGTCCTCTGTGTCTCTGCGGTGAATCTTTTTGCTTTCCCATCTAAACCGCGCAGCGGAACCCCGCGAATGCGGCGCGAAAGCGCGGGCGAAAGAAATTTCTGAAAGAGCAGCGCAAGAGCGGCTCGCGCGTCACCCACGAGCCGCCTTTTAATATGCGGTGGTCGCCGTCAAACCACAGTTCTGAATACTCGCGGTAAGGGTAGGCTTCAAACCCCGGATACGGCGCAAACACGCTCGCGGTCCATTCCCAGACGTTTCCCGTCATATCAAAGCAACCGTACGCGCTGCGGCCACGTGGAAACGCGGTCACGGGTGACGATGTCCAGTTGTGATTCCCGAAATTAGCAAGCTCCGCCGAAGCCCGTTCGTCGCCCCAACTGAACCGGCGTTTGCTTTTTGTCTCTGGGTCCCACGAAGCGGCCTTCTCCCACTCGGCTTCCGTAGGCAACCGCTTGCCTCGGAACCGCGCATACGCAGAGGCTTCGTGCCAGCTCACTCCCGTGACAGGATGATCGAGCGGCACCTTTACTTCTTCAAACATCTCGCGCACGACCCAACCGTCTTCGCCGGTCGCGCGCGACCAGTAGAGCGGGCACTCGATGCGGTTCTCCTCTTTCCACGCCCACCCCTCATCGCTCCATAAAGAGCGCGTATCGTAACCGCCCGCCTCTATGAACTGCTCGTAATCAGAGTTGGTCACAGGGTATTTGTCTATGCGGAAATCGCCCAGCTCGACTGTGTGCGGCGGCTGCTCGTTGTCGTAGGCGAACGGAAACCCGGGCGAGCCTAACTCGAATGGGCCTTCGGGGATGAGAATCATCTCGTCGCCTGCCCGATCTTCGGATTTGAAATCTGAAATTTGAAGTCTCAAATCCGATTTATCCTTTAAGCGCGTATCGAGCATTTGGAGCAGGTAAGCAAGCGTCTCTTGATGCTGATACTCGTGTTCTAAAACCATGTGGAACAGGTAGCCGTCGCGGAGCAACGGATTGCTGTTTGAATCGTGGCTTGCTAGAAACTCAAGCACGCTTTCGCGCACGCGAGCCAGGTAGCTTTCGATCTCTCGAACGGGAGGCAGGTTGCTTGAATCGTCTCTAGGCGTTTTGATCGGGTCAAAGATCACGTCGTAAGAAGGCGACAGGCTCGCCTCTCGCTTCACGCGCTGCAATATCCAGTAGCCCTCGAACGCGCCGACATGCCCAAGGTGCCACAGTATGGGACGAAATCCTTCCGCAGGCGGGCGTCTGAGATCCGTCTCAGACTTTACCAGGTTTATCAATTCGTGCGTTTCGCGGCGCGCTTCGAGCATCGCGCGCGCCATTTCGTCTCTGTTAAATTCGTATGACATTAAATACTTCCCTTCGTATGCCGGTTGGCACAGCCACGAATCTTAATATAGCATTACAATGTGCTGCCGGTTAATGCGGCGCGGCGACCAAAAAAGGAGATGAGAGATGTTCCCAGGATACGGCCACAAACCAGAAGATCGTCTGGTCATTCATCGCCTGGCTCGCGACGAAGTCTCAGATGAGTTTGCCAAGGATGTGCGCGCGGGCCTCACGGGCAGCCCTAAAACTATCCCGCCAAGATATTTTTATGACGACCTCGGCTCGCAGTTGTTCGAGGCCATCTGTTTGCTCCCCGAATACTACCTGACGCGGGCCGAAAGCGAGATTCTCAGCCGTCACGCCGACGAGATAGTACGTTCGGTCGAAGGTCCCGCCCGGTTGATAGAGCTTGGCAGCGGGAGCGCCGATAAGACGCGCCACCTGATCGAAGCGCTGCTGGCAAGACAATCGGAGCTGCACTATCTGCCGATAGACATATCCGACGTCGCACTTGACCGGAGCAGCGCTGTGCTGCTGCACATCTACCCGCGCCTTCGCATCACGGCTTACGCGGCTGATTACTTCACAGCGCTCAGGGCGCTTGCCGAAGCGGGCGTGACCGAGCGACAGGACAAACGCACGCTCGCGCTTTTCCTCGGGTCGAACATAGGCAATTTCAACCCTGACGAAGCGGTCGCTTTTCTGAGCGAGATTCGCAAGATGCTGCACCCCGAAGACGGCCTTCTGGTCGGGGCGGACTTGAAGAAATCGGCCGACCTGATAGTGCCCGCTTATGACGACGCGCTGGGCGTCACGTCGGCATTCAATCGAAATTTGCTTGCGCGAATCAATCGCGAGCTTGGCGCCGATTTCGACATATCGAAATTCGAGCACCGTGCGACGTATAACGAGCAGCTCGGTCGCGTCGAGAGTCATCTGGTGAGCCTTGAGGCACAGACCGTCTTGATAAAAGCAATCGAGCTGGAAATCCGCTTCGAGCCTGACGAGACCATACACACCGAGAACTCTTACAAATTCGATCTCGAACAGCTCGCCGGTCTTGCGCGGCAATCGGGGTTCTGCTTAACAAAAACATGGTTTGACGGCGCGCGCCGGTTCAGCTTCAACCTGCTGGCCGCGTGCGATCCGAAATGAATCGGAATGTGTATCGCATTCAACCCATCACGCCCCCCGCGACCGACCGATTCAATCGGCCCGGCCAGCGACTTCTCGCACTATTTCGTAAAATCCGCCAAGCCTGAAAGCCTGTGGGCGACAGGCCCGGAGCTGGAACTGTTCGGCTTTACCGGCGACACGCTTGAGCGGATAGGAAGCGATCAGGTGCAGGCGTTAATAAAAGGCTTTGCGCCTGATACGGCCGACAGCGAGACGGAAGACGGGTTGTTGATAGAGGCGACGCTCGCAGAGCCGTCAGGAGCCCATAGCCGCATCACCATCGAGCCGGGCGGGCAGATAGAGTTTTCAGGCGCGCACTACACCGCGCTTGCCGACGTAGAACGCTCGCTCAGCCGGTACGTCAATCGCCTTTCGGAGATAGGCGAAGAGAACGGAATTATCTTCGTTGCCGCAGGGTTCGATCCTCTAAGAAGCCTCGAAGAACAGAAATGGGTGCCGAAGCAGCGATACAGGATAATGCGCCCTTACCTCCGGTCACGCGGGCCGAGGGCGTGGGATATGATGGCGCGCACGGCGGCTATTCAGGTCAATCTGGATTACGGCGATCTGGATGATCTTGCCAAAAAATTCGCGCTCGCAAATAGGCTCGGCCCCGTAGTCGCGGCGATCTTCGCCAACTCGCCGCTTGTAGAAGGCAAGTTGTCGGGATACAAATTGACGCGCTACGCGGTGTGGCTCGAAACCGACCCTGACCGCACGGGGCTTTCGCCCGCAGCGGTTGAAGGCGAATTCTCAATCGAGCGATTCATTGAATACCTCAGCCGCGTGCCGATGTTGTTCATACGGCGCGACGGCCGGTACATAGACATGGCCGGGCGCTCGTTCACACAGTTCATCCGAAACGGCGCGGGCCGCCCGGCTATCTTTCAAGACTTCACCGATCACCTCTCTACCGTTTTCACCGAAGCGCGGCTCAAGCCGCACATAGAGCAGCGCAGCATGGATTGCGGAAGCAGGGAGCGACTAATGGCCGCGCTGGCTTTATGGAAAGGTTTGATGTACGATCGCGACTCGCTTGAGCGCTCGCTCGCGATTGCGCCGCGACTTGGCGGAGCGGAGTTCGCCCATCTTCAATTGGAAGTCGCCCGCCACGGGCTTGCCGCCCGGCTGGATAATCTTTCGGTGATCGATCTGGCCGTCTCTGTCTTAGAGATAGCGCGAGCAGGATTAACGTCTATCGCCCCGGACGAGGCGCGTTATCTGGACATGCTTGATGAGCAAGTTATAAAAGAGGGGTTGAGCCCTGCCGATATTTTGATTCGCAATTTTCACGGCTCCTGGCATGGTGATGCACGTAAAGCCATCGAATACCTTCGGATGCTATGACAACCGAGCGCGTTGTTGAATTCAAAAACGTCTCGCTTCAAATTGCAGGGGGCCGCCCGATTGTCGAGCGGCTGAGCTTCGAGGTGCGGCGCGGAGAGACGCTCGTGTTGCTCGGGCGCAGCGGGTCGGGCAAGACTACTACGCTCAAGCTGATCAACCGGCTGCTTGAGCCTACTGCCGGAGAAGTGCGCGTCGAAGATCGAGCGACGACCGATTGGGATGCGATCAAGCTGCGGCGGCGAATAGGCTACGTCATACAGGAGACGGGGCTATTTCCGCACTTCACAGTCGAGCGAAACGTGGCGCTCGTCCCCCAACTGGAAGGATGGCCCCCGGAGCGCACGCGCGAACGCGTCGGCGAGCTTTTGAGCCTTATCGGTTTGGACTACGACAAATTTGCCCACCGCTATCCGCGAGAGCTTTCGGGCGGGCAGCGACAGCGCGTGGGCGTGGCGCGCGCGCTTGCCGCCGATCCCCCGATCATACTTATGGACGAGCCGTTCGGCGCGCTCGACCCGCTCACGCGCGCAGAGTTGCAGCGAGAGTTCAAGGGGCTTACGGCGAGGCTCGCGAAAACGATTGTCTTTGTCACGCACGACGTGCGCGAAGCGTTCGCGCTCGCCACGCGCATAGGTCTTTTCGAGGACGGCCATCTGGTAGAGCTTGCCGAGCCTGACAAATTTGCCCTGTCGAACAATCCCGAAGCCAGGGCCTTTAACCAATTGATTTGAAATTTGAAAAATCGAATTTGAAATTCGCCGCATGGGCTTTATCGATTTTTTGACAAGAAACAGCGCAGAGGTCTTACACCTCACGCTTGAGCACCTCTTTCTGGTTGCGCTGGCGACGGGCGCGGCCTCAGCCGTAGGCATTCCCGTCGGCATACTGCTCACGCGGCGTCCCGCTTTAAGCAAGCCGGTGCTCGCCGCGGCGAACGTCCTTCAAACGATCCCCAGCCTCGCGCTGTTCGGCTTCCTGATTCCGTTGCTTGGGTCGCAAGGCATAGGTCGCTTGCCCGCCGTCATCGCCCTGTTCCTTTATTCGCTGCTGCCCATAATTCGAAACACTTTTACGGGCATCAGCGGCGTAGACCCCGCCGTGCGCGAAGCGGCTCGCGGGATGGGCATGACCGATTGGCAGATGCTCCGCCAGGTCGAGTTGCCGCTTGCTATGAGCGTCATAATTGCGGGCGTGAGAGTGGCGACGGTCATATTGATCGGCACGGCTACAATCGCAGCCGCAATCGGCGCGGGCGGGCTTGGGGTCTACATCTTTCGCGGGCTGAGGATGAACGACGATACGTTGATACTCGCGGGAGCCGTGCCCGCCGCGATAATGGCTCTGGGAGCCGATTTCACGCTCGGCCTTATCGAAAAGCTCCTCGCCCCCGGCAAGGCGGCTGCCAGAACACTGGGGCTGGTCGCGGCTGCCGCCGCAGCCGTAGCTGTCGTCGTTATAACCGCGTCCGTTTTCTTGAGCGGTTCACGCGGCGTCATCGTCGGCTCGAAAGATTTCACAGAGCAGGTCATACTCGCCGAAATGATAGCCCAGACGCTTGAGTCAAACGGCATCGAAGTCGAGCGACAGTTCGAGCTGGGCGGCGATCTTTGCCACCGCGCGATGGTCGAAGGCAACATGGATGTTTATGTCGAATACACGGGAACGGCCTTCACCGCGATACTGAAACACGACCCGCTGACCGACCCGCGCGAGGTCTACAACCAGGTCAAACAAGAATACAAAACGCTTTTTGATATCGAGGTGTTTGAGCCGCTCGGCTTCAATAACACGTTTGCGATCCTTGTGCGCGGAACGGACGCGCGCAGCCTGGGTCTGAAGAGCATATCGGACGCGGCCAGGTATACCCCGAAGTGGCGCGCGGGATTCGGGCAAGATTTCATGTCGCGGCAGGACGGTTATCCGGGGTTCGCTCGAACTTATGGCTTGAAGTTCCGAGAGCCGCCGCGCGAGATGGACCTCGCGCTCACGTACCGCGCATTGGCCGCAGGCCAGGTTGATTTGATCGCGGGGAACTCTACCGACGGGTTGATAGACAAGCTCGACCTGACGCAGCTTGAAGACGACCGCCGCTACTTTCCTCCTTATGAAGCCGTGCCGCTCGTTCGCAAAGAGACGCTCGATCGTTACCCGCAGGTCGGCGAGGCCATCAAGCGGTTGACCGGACGGCTGACCGACTCCGAGATGCGACGGCTCAACTATGCCGTAGACGGCGAGCACCGCGACGTGAAAGACGTGGTCCGAGAGTTCTTGTCTCAACAATAAGAAAAAACTTTCTTCTTGACATAAACCGCGCTCGATAGTACAGTACTACTGTACTAGAACACTAGTACAATTTTTATTATGTTTTTCAGTCCGAACCCATCGTCGGGTGTGCCCATCTACGTCCAGCTTATGGAGCAGGTGAAGTACGCCATAGAGACAGGGGCCATCAGGCCCGGCGAGCAGTTGCCTGCCATCAGAAAGGTGGCCGAAGACCTGGTGATCAATCCGAACACGGTCGCGAAAGTTTACCGCGAGCTTGAGCACGAAGGGGTGATAGAGCTTCGCCAGGGTTCGGGGGCTTTCGTAGCCGACCGCCACCGGTCGCGGTCGCGGGCGGACCGTATGCTCGACGCCCGCCCCGTTATTAGAAACGCCGTCACGCGGCTTGCCGCGCTCGGGCTGAATGAGGAAGAGATGAGGCGGTTGTTTGAAGCGGAGCTTACGCGGCTGCGCGAGGGAGCCGAGTTGCAAATCGCCCCGCGAAAGAGGTGAGTTATGTCTGAGGCTGTGATTGAGACAGTTGGACTCAAGAAGAGTTACAAAGAGGTTGAGGCCGTGTGCGGGTTGGACATCCGTGTGCCGCGCGGCTCGATTTACGGATTTCTTGGCCGCAACGGCGCGGGCAAGACGACGACTATAAAGATGTTGCTGGGCATGGTCGCGCCTGACGCGGGCGAGGGGCGAGTCCTTGGCTACCCGATAGATGTCAGAAGCGAAAGCCTTGAGATTCGCCGCCGCACGGGGTTCGTAAGCGAAGACAAAGGGCTTTACGATTATATGACCGTCTCTCAGATGATCGAGTTCACCCGCCCGCTTTTCCCGTCCTGGCGGCGCGACCGCGAAAGCGAGTTGCTCCGGTCGTTCGAGCTGCCTTTGACGCGAAAGGTCAGGCAGTTATCAAAAGGCATGAGGACCAAGCTTGCGCTGCTGCTGGCGCTGGCGCGAGGGGCGGAGCTTCTCATACTAGATGAGCCTACCGAAGGGCTTGACCCTGCGGCAATCGAAGATGTGCTACAGGCTCTCGTTCGCCTCGTCGCAGAAGAAGAGGTGACGATCTTTTTTTCATCTCATCAGATTGCCGAAGTAGAGCAGATAGCCGATCACGTAGCGATCATCGATAAAGGCCGCCGAGTAGTCGCAGGCGCGCTCGACGACGTGAAAGAAAAATACCGCAGAATAAACCTGATATTTGACGGCCTCGCGCCTGCGGCAAGCTTTGAGATTGCCGGAATAGAGCGCGTACAGAAAGACGGTCGCCAGCTTTCGCTGCTCGTAAGCCACAACCTGGACGAGATCATCAACCAGGCTCGCGCGCTCCGCGCGCAATCGGTAGATGTGGTCCCCGTGACGCTCAAAGAGATCTTTCTGGAAAGCGTTCGAAGCAACGACGATTAGGGTAAAGCCCATTCGGTCGGAGGTGATTTATGCTCTGGTACAAACACTGGTTAGAGACTCGATGGCGATTTTTCATAGGGCTTGCCGTGCTCACAGCGCTGAGCGCGATGGTAGTCTTCACAGAACCGTTGACGAGCGTTGCGATGGAGAACTTTCAAGACCCCGGAGGCATGGTAGGCGAGATTCTGCGCGAGCAGATCGAGCTCTCAAAGACCTATGAAGGTTATGTGTGGATTCAATGGTTCGGCAAGAACCTGTTATTTGGCTGGCTAATGTTGGCGATTTTGATAGGCGTCGGCGGGGTGGTGACGGAAAGCACGCGCGGAGGAGCATTGTTTACGCTATCGCTTCCGGTCACTCGGCGGAAGATGCTCGCGGTCCGCGCGGCGACAGGCGCGAGCGAGCTTGCAGTCCTGGCTCTTGTGCCTTCGCTTTTGATCCCGCTGCTCTCGCTGCTGATAGGAGAAACTTACAGCGCGGGGGAAGCGATTGTTTATGTGATGCTGATGGTCGCGGGCGGTATAGTCTTCTTCGCTTTTTCGATACTGCTTTCAACCATCTTTAGCGATAAGATAAAGCCCATTGTCGTCGGGCTTATAGTGGTATTCGTCCTGGAAACGGTTTCGCTGCTCGTCAAAAAATTCGCCCCCTACAGCGTCACCAAGATAATGAGCGGCGCGGACTACTTCCGCACAGGGGAACTGCCTTTGGCGGGGCTTGCGGCAAGCCTTGCGGTCGCTGCTGTGATGTTTTACCTTTCGCTCAGAATAGTTGAGCGGCGCGATTTCTAGCAACGGGAGATTACCGATGAGAAGAGCGATTTACGCGGCACCTGTTTTCTTGCTCGCCTTTTTAACTGCCGTACATGCCCAGCAGCAAACGGGCGTTTATACGATGTACGTCGGCGGCAACCCGGCTTCAACCGAAAGCTACACGATAACAGCGCAGGCAGACGGCGCTGTTAAAGCCGAAGCCGAGATCACCGTCAAAGGCCCGAAACAGAAAATGACAACCGTGGTCTCTAAAGAGAGGCCCGCGAGCTTCACCGCCCAGGTCGGCGATTCGAAAGTTATCTCCGCCGTATTTGACGGCGCGAAAGTAATGTTACATGTGGCGGGAAGAGACGAGCGAGAAGTCACGTCAAAGGCAACGGTGATTTTAGAAAACGGCGTGTGGCATCAATATATCTTTTTGCTCAATCAATACCGCGCCGATAAAGACGGGCCGCATAAAGGCGAGCCGCAAAGCTTTACCGCATTCTTGCCAAGCCAGGGTATAGATTTTGACGGGCGAATCGAGCGCGTATCATCTCAGACCTACACGGTGAAGGGACAGGCGGCGGTAACAGATCGCTATCGCTTGACTATGGCCGCAGGGATCGTCATCGATACTTGGACCGACCAGTCGCGCGCGCCGCTGCTTTTTGTGCTCGAATCTCAAGGCGTCAAAGTCGTTCGCAGCGGGTCGGAAGAACTGGCCGAAGCGATAATGAAACCCGCCGCGAACGACGAGTTCACAAGCGAAGAGGTGACGTTTCCAAACGGGGACATAACACTGGGCGGCACGCTCACCCTGCCAAAGACGGGGGCGGCCCGTCATCCGGCGGCGGTCATCATCAGCGGCTCGGGGTCGCAGGACAGAGACGGGAGCATGAGCGTGCTCGGGTTGTACAAAAAGATAGCCGAGCTGCTTTCTCGAAACGGCGTCGCCGTTTTGCGCCACGATGATCGCGGAGTCGGAAAGAGCTTGATGCCTAAAAAGCCGACCGCCTACCGCGATGTTATCAACGACTCGAAAGCGGCGGTCGAATACCTGCGCGGCCGCAAAGATATCGACGCGGATCGCGTGATGCTGATCGGTCACAGCGAAGGCGGCATGACGGCTGCCGTGATCGCTTCGGAAGATCAGAAGATCGCAGCCATAATTCTGCTCGCCGGGGCGACGCTTGCAACCCTCGATAAGCTGCTGCTCGAACAGATCGTCTATCAGAAGGCGCTCGAAAGCCCTTTCAACCCGCAGGACCGCGAGAAGTATCCTCCGATCGTTACCTGGCTGTTGGCCCGGATTGAAGAGGCGAAATCGGGAAAGCCTGACGCGACGCCGAACGATGTGTACGAGTACCTGCGCCAGCACATTGCGCTCAATCTGGCCGAGACGTACAGGCGGGTGAAATGTCCCGTGCTGATACTACAGGGCGAGCGCGACGTGCTTGCTTTGCCGCATCACGCCATCGATGCGGCGAGGGTATTGGCCGAGTCGGGCAACAAGCGTGTGCTCCTTCGGATATTCCCAAACCTCTCGCACGTATTCACGCCCTCGCCGCTCGATGCCGGTATTGAAGCCGCGAAGAAGAGCGAGATAAGTCCGGAGTTTTTAGATACGATTCAGAAATGGGCCAGGGAAACGCTTGAGGCGAAGCCCAGTAAGTAAATATCAGTAGCTATTCGAAAAGCCCTGAAGGGGCGAAATTCAATAGCACAGGGCAACGCCCTGTGAACGCCAGCGCAAAATCATTCAAGCCCTGTAGAGACTGCTAAAAAAGTTGGCAAGTCCCGGTCGGCGCAGTATCCTGAAAGCGACTTCTAGCAGAGGAGCGGTTCCCATGCTCAAACCAGACTACTACATCGCCCCGACCGACATCGATCTCTTGGTCTTTGCTAAACTCATCCCCGCTGATCACTATCTGCGCCAACTCAAAGCCATGATTGATTTCGACTCGCTGCGTCATCTGGTCGCCGATTGTTACTCACCCTCGATGGGGCGCAGCGCCCAAGACCCGGTGCGCTTGCTCAAGCTCAACTTCCTCCAATTTCACTATGAGTTGTCGGATCGCGAAGTCATCGCTGAGGCTCAGGTCAATGTCGCCTTCCGTTTCTTCCTCGACTTGGCGCTCGATAGCCCATTGCCAACGCCGCCCTTGTTGACCCAGTTTCGCACCCGCCTTGGCGTCGAGCGATTCCAAAACCTCTTTGATGAGATTCTCCGCCAAGCCCGCCACCTTGGCTTGGTCAAAGATCGCCTGCGCCTCAAAGACGCCACCCACATCATTGCTAACATTGCCGTGCCCTCGACGATTCGCCTGGTCGCTTCTAGCCGCGAGCGGTTGTTGGCGGCCGCCCAGCCCTTTGCGCCCGAAGCCGTCGTCGCGCATCAACAGCGCGCCATCGGGATTCGTCAAGCCACCGCCGATCTCAAAGACCAAGCGCGCTTGCTGCAACGCGTCGAGCAGTTGCGTGAGATCGTCGTCTGGGCCGAGCACTGGGCCGCTCCGCCAGTTGGCGAGCCAGTTGGCGAAGCCACCACCGAGTTGCGCGCGGCGCTCGACCTGGCCCACAAGATATTGGCTGATCGCCAGCCCCAAGCCCAAGATAAGCTGTTGTCGCTGGTTGACGAGCAAGCGCGCACCGGCAAACACGGCGAGTATTACAATGGCTATCTGCTGGATGTCAGCCTGGATGCCGACTCGGAGTTGATCTGCGCCATCGAGGTGCTGCCGGCCAATGGCGATGAAGCCAAGGATGCCCAGCCCTTGATTGAATCTGAAGAAGCGGCGCACGGCAATGACATCAAAAGTTTGTCGATGGACGCGATCGGCTTTCGCGGCGAGGTGTTGCGCGAGTTGGCGGTCGAGAGCGGGCCACAACTGACCGTGTATGTGCCGTCGTATGAGTGGCCGGGCTCGGTGCCCGGCTTGTTTCAACCGGGAGATTTTCAACTCGATGAGCCCGGCGAAGCATTGCAATGTCCGGGTGGGCAAACCAGCCGCAGTCGCACGCGAACAGGACGCGATCAAGGCTGGCAATACTTTTTTCCAGCCCGCCAATGCCAAGCTTGTCGGTTGCGCACGACTTGCCTGAAAGCGGGAGCGAAAGGAGGACGAACGGTTATCAAGAACGACTACGAAGCGGAATATCAAGCGGCCAGAGCGCGCGCCACCACGGCAGCCTATCAGGAGGTGAGAAAGCAGCATCCGCGGATTGAGCGGAAGCTGGCCGAGATGATGCGCTGGCATGGCGGCAGGCGAGTGCGCTATCGCGGGCGATTGCGAGTGAAGATTCAGTATGTGCTGACCGCCGTCGTCGTCAATCTCAAGCGCATGGTCAAGCTGTTGAACCTGCCACTGAGTCACCAGCCTGCCTGAAGTGCGGGCAGCAGACCGTGCGTGGTGATGATGAGGTGTATCGTGCTTCATTTCAACTCGGACTTTTTTAGCAGTCTCTACAGGGCTTGTTTGTTGATCGGTCCATCACCCGGCGCGATGCGCCGGGCTATTGAATTTCGCCCCTTCGGGGCTGTTGAACTATCTTTTCAAGCAACTTTTCAAATCATTTCTTTGAGCTGCGCAGCTTGGTGATGGCCTGGCGAATGGCGTCGCCGTTTTTTGCTTCGGGCTCGGCTTTCAGATAGCTTTCAAGGTCGCGGGCTGCGGCCTCGTTCTCGCCCCGCCGCTCGTATATACGCGCGCGCTGCACATAGACCGCTGCTAACCGCTTGTCGCTCAATTCAAGCGCGAGGTTCAATTCCTTCTCGGCTTCCGCAAGGTCTATTTTTCGCTGGCGCTCGTCGGCAGAGCGCGCGGAGACTTCGATCAGCGACAGCCCGCGATAAAAGTGCGAGAGCGCGTTGCCGGTCGCAAGGCGGGTGGCCTCGCGGAACGCATATTCTGCGACGGCGAACTTCTGCTGCTTCAGCATCACCATCCCGAACGCGTGATAGACGGCCGCCTCTCGGTCATTTATTTTTCGGGCGCGCTCAAGCGCTTCGAGCGCCTCCTCATCTTTCCCGGCTCGAAACAGCTCGCGCCCCAACGAGAAATTCGCGTCAAAGTATTCGTTAAAGATGCTGATGGCTTCACGCAACAACTGTATGCCTTCATCCGATTTGCCTTCGCGCAGCCGTGCTATCGCCCTGTCGTAAGCCGCGCGCGCGGGCTTTGGGACATCCTGGGCAAAGCTTGTGCCGGGCGGCCCGAGCGCGGCCTCCGGTTTCGGGCGCAGTATCACCTCGACGTTTATCACTTCCTGGAAGCCCATTCTCTCCCCTTGATTGAACCGGGCGATCTGTAGCCCCGGCTCGTAGCCGGCGAGAAAGACTGCGACCTCGTATTCGGCGGGGGTGAGATTTGTGAAGGCGAAATTGCCGTCATTGCGCGTCACGGTCTGGCCGATCATAGCGCCGCCGCTTTGACGAAGCTCGACTATGGCGTTATTGAGGCTGGTGCCGTTTGTTGCGCGGACCTTGCCGCGAAGCATGTTACCTTGCGCTTGCGCGTATGCGGCAGCGGGCAGTAACACGAGCGCGAGCGCGAGGAAAAAGCAGCGCCCTTTCATGACTTCCTCCTTCGCCCTGGAATGCCAGCATTATAACCCAAAGAGTGAAGATTGCGGAGGACTTGAGGCGGGCCGTCGTTAAGAGTAGCATAGCAGGCTCAAGTTAATATGGAGGCTTCGATGTTCTGCCCTAGATGCGGCGCTCAATGCGAAGGCAAGTTTTGCAGGACTTGCGGGACTAATCTCACACGCGTCTCGGAGATAATTCGAGAGCCACGCGCGGTCGGCGCAAGGAGCGGCGCGGCGACGACGGTAGGCTTATTCTTTGGCGCTTCGGTTTCAAATAAAGACCGGCAACTCGACGGGCTTAATGCCGGGGCGATCTTCGGAGGCGTGGAGGTTGATTTGACTGCAAACAGGCTTCCTGAGGGCGAAACAAAGATAAGCATCTTTTCAATCTTTGGGGGCGCGGAGGTGCTGGTGCCTGATGACGTAGGCATTCGCATCACCGGGTTTGCCGGTTTTGCGGGCGCAACGGTCAGGGGCGAGAATCTGGTTAAAAGCATTTTTTCAACTTTCGATTACGTTTCAGATAATTACGATAAAGCCTCGCGACGGCTGCACATTGATGCGTCAGCGATTTTCGCGGGCCTGGAGATAACAAGCCGAGGTTGAAGCGCAACCTTGACAGCACCAGGCGCAATCAGTTACCCTTAAATGTTTCTTTATAGAGACAAATTCTTGACAGGAGCTAGCAAGAAGGTGAAACCCGATATTCATCCCAAGTACGTAACCGCAAACGTGCATTGCGCGTGCGGCGAGACATGGCAGACGCGCTCGACCAAGTCCGAAATAAGGCTTGAGATCTGCTCGAGCTGTCACCCGTTCTTTACCGGCAAGCAAAAGCTGATCGATACGGCAGGCCGCGTCGAGCGGTTCAATCGCAAGTACGGTCGTAAGACAGAAGCTTAGCCAATCTAAAACCGAATATTGGTTGTCGGAGCCCGCGGGCTGCCGCACCCCTTCTGCTCATCGCTTCACGCGATAAGTGAGTGATGAGCAGATCGGGTGGCGGAGGCGAAAGGGCATCCGGCGACCAATTTTTTTTGTAGCTGAAAGCTGGTGTTTATGAAAGAAGAACAGATCATAGTCGGCGGCCAGGCCGTTATCGAAGGCGTCATGATGCGCGCGCCGCACTCGTACGCGGTCGCCGTGCGCAAGGCCGATGGCGAGATCGTTTCTAAGGGCGAGCGGCTACCGGTTTTGTCCGACAAATACCCCGTGCTCAAGCTGCCCGTGCTCAGAGGGGCGGCGGTGCTGATTCACTCGATGATACTTGGCATAAAGGCATTGAACTTTTCTGCCGGCGTAGCATTCGATGAGGCGGAAAAAGAGCATGTGGTCGAACGCGAATTCGAGCTACAGGCCGCAGCCGTGACTTCGGGCGTCGTCGCGACCGCGCCGATTGCGATTGCCCCGAAGACGCCGGGCGTAGAGACCCGCGAAGAGAAGCCGTCAAAGAAAACGACTACGGCTGCCGCCGTAGGCTCTATGATCTTCGCGCTGGTCTTCAACGTGTTGCTGTTCATAGTGCTGCCGCTGCTTCTCACAAACATGCTGTTTGCGTACCTGGAGGGAAGGACTCTGGGCGCTGCCTCTGCGAGCGGAGCGTGGTACGCCGACGGCTGGGCGTGGCTCAAAGCGGCGCTCAGCCCCGTCCGTCCTTCGGTAGCCTTCAACCTCGTAGACGGATTGATCCGCATGACGTTTTTCCTGATTATGATCGTGAGCTTTTCGCTGTTGCGCGACATACGCCGAGTGTTCGAGTATCACGGGGCCGAGCACAAGGTCGTATACACCTGGGAAGCGGGCGAGGAGCTGACGGTCGAAAACGCCCGGCTCAAGCGGCGGCAGCATCCGCGCTGCGGCACAAGCTTTTTGATGGTCGTGATGCTGGTCGCGATAGCGGCATTTTCAGTATTGAAGTTCGATTCGCTGTTGCTGAACCTGCTGGTGCGCGTGACGATGATTCCGGTAATCGCGGGCGTCTCTTACGAGATCATTCGCGCTTCGGCGCGCAGCCGCGCTCAATGGCTATTGACTTTCATCACCCGGCCGGGGCTGTGGCTCCAGAACATCACTACGCGCGAGCCCGATGACAGCCAGCTTGAAGTCGCAATATTTGCGTTGAAAGAATCGCTGAAGCTTGAGCCTGTGGCCGACCATGAGCCTGCGCCTTTAGCGTAAGACGGTTTTCAGATTTCGGTTTTCAGTTTTCGACTGGAGGCTGGAAACTGTAAACTCAAAACCGAGGTTATATGTTCGATAAACTGGATGCGATAGAAGAGAAGTACGAAGAGCTGTCACGACAATTGGGCGAGCCGGAGCTTTTGGCCGACCAGTCGAAATATGCTCGCGCGGCAAAGCAGCACCGGGAGCTTGAAGAGATCACTGCGAAGTACCGCGAGTACAAATCGCTTGTACGCGGGTTGCGGGAAACCGAAGAGATGTTGGCGTCCGAAGACGATGCCGAGATGCTGGAGCTTGCGCGCACAGAGCTTGTCTCGCTTGGGGAGCGGCGCGACCGCGTCGAGGGCGAGTTGAAGACGCTGCTGATACCGAAAGATCCGAATGACGAAAAGAACGTTATCCTCGAAATTCGCGCGGGCACGGGCGGCGACGAGGCGACGCTTTTTGCGGCGGAGATCATGCGCATGTACACGCGCTATGCCGAGCGACAGAGGTGGCGCGTTCAGGTGCTCGATGCGTCCGAGTCGGGCATCGGCGGGGTCAAAGAAGTTATTCTTTTGATCGAAGGCGACCGCGTCTACTCGAAGCTAAAACACGAGTCGGGCGTTCACCGCGTCCAGCGCGTGCCTCAGACGGAAGCTTCGGGCCGCATACACACATCAGCCGTCACGGTTGCAGTGCTGCCGGAAGCCGAAGAGGTCGATATCAAAATCGATCCGAAAGATTTACGCATCGATACGTTTTGTTCTTCGGGGCCGGGCGGCCAATCGGTGAACACTACTTATTCCGCCGTCCGAATAACTCACCTGCCGACGAATACTGTAGTCTCGATGCAGGACGAGAAATCGCAGATCAAGAACCGCGAAAAAGCGATGCGAGTATTGCGTTCGCGATTGCTTGAAATGGAGCAGAGCAAGCAGCACGAAGCGATTGCCTCGGAGCGTCGATCTATGGTGGGCAGCGGCGACCGCTCGGAAAAGATTCGCACCTATAACTTCAAAGACAACCGCGTCACCGACCACCGCATAGGCTACACCGCGCACCAGTTGGACCTCTTTATGGAAGGCGCTATCGGGGAGCTTATAGACGCGCTGGTCGCGCACTATCAAGCCGAAAAATTGAAGGCCGACACCGAAGCCGCCGCTTAACTGTGATAAGCTGCGGTATAAGATAGAGGTGCCATATGAAAGAATATGTCATACAACGAAATGGCGGATACTATATCGGTGATAGCCGCATCTCTCTTGATTCTGTAGTCTATGCCTTTCAACGTGGCGCTTCTCCTGAAAGCATACGGCGCTCGTTTCCTCTGCTCACGCTCGAAGATATATATGGCGCCATAACTTTCTATCTATCTCATCAACAGGAAATCGATTCTTATCTCAAAGAAGCTGAAGCAGAATTTGAGGAGTTGAGGCAGAAATCCAGAGAAGCCAATTCCGAATTGCACGAAAAGCTCGACGAAGCGCGCAAAAACCTCCAGGCTCAACGCTCGTGAAGATACGCTTTCAGGCGGACGCCGATTTTAATGAAGACATCGTGACAGGTGTGCTGCGGCGCGAGCCTGGTCTTGATTTCCAAACTGCTGGGGAGGCTAATCTACAAGGTTTGAATGATTCTCAGGTATTGAAACTTGCTGCTGATCAAGAGCGCATTCTTGTCACGCACGATAGAAAAACAATGCCACACCACTTTGCGGATTTTATAAAGCAAGAGAAGAGTCCGGGGCTGTTGATTGTTTCGCAGAAAGCAAGTGTGTCGCTAGCCATTGAGGGGTTAATATTGATCTGGGGCGCATCCGAAGCAGAAGAGTTTATTAACCGAAGCTGCACGATACCGTTTTGAAGTGTATAGTTTCGTAGCCAATCAAGTCGGAAAATCGTTGCTGGTTTTATTTTCTTGCCTACAATAGCGGAAGCCATTGCAGAAGGAGCGCGGCTACTGCGCGCCTCGAAAATTGCCGAAGAACGGCGCACCGCAACCGTCCTGCTCGGCCACGCCCTCGAAGTTGACCGCACGTACCTGATCACTAAGTCCGACCGCGAGATTGACGAAGCTTGCTTTCAGGCGTACATCGAAATGATTACGCGCCGCTCGACGGGCGAACCTCTGCAATACATCACGGGGCTTCAAGAGTTTTACGGGATCGATTTTTTGGTAACTCCTGATGTGCTGATTCCTCGCCCCGAAACCGAACTGCTCGTCGAATGCGTCATAAATCTGGCTCGCGACGGCTCGCTCATCGTTGACGTGGGCACAGGGTCCGGGTGCATAGCCGTCGCGCTCGCTTCGCATATTCAAAATGCGCGCGTTATTGCTACGGACATTTCGCGCGCTGCGCTCGTGGTCGCAAGCAAAAACAGCGCGCGACAAGGAGTAGATGCTCAAATAGAATTTCTCGAAGGCGATCTGCTCGCGCCGCTCGCGGGCCGGAATCTCGAAGGCGCAATCGATTTTCTCGCGTCGAACCCGCCTTATGTCCCGGCGCGTGACTCACACTTGCTCCAGCGCGAGCTAGATTGGGAGCCGCGAGAAGCATTATTCGGCGGGCCGGAAGGAATCGATTTTTACCGGCGGCTGCTGGCCGACGCCTGGCGTTACGTGAAGCCCGGCGGCTATCTTGTTTGCGAGATCGGCTATACTCAACTGGACGCGATCCGTGAAATGATCGACACAACCGTGTGGAGCGAAACAACGATAAAAGATGATCTGCAAGGCATCCCGCGCACCCTCGCGATAAAAAAGAGATGACACGAACTCTCTTATCATTTGTCATATTGTCGGCAATTGTCGTTTTGTGCACGTCTGAATACACGACCGCAACGCAGACTGTTGCAAATGCGCCTCTGCGCCTGGCCTTGCTCGGATTGAAACGGCCCGAAGCGGCAGC
This sequence comes from Blastocatellia bacterium, assembly GCA_963728545.1. Classification (GTDB taxonomy): domain Bacteria; phylum Acidobacteriota; class Blastocatellia; order UBA7656; family UBA7656; genus DASUNP01. The sequence continues at coordinate 5,594,542 of CAVSKO010000002.1, read as the reverse complement.
CGATGCTCAAGCCGCGCGTTTGTTAGACGCGCCGCTGGCGAAGGCGCTCGCCAGCGACGCGCGCGTTGTTGTGATAGACGGCGCGCAGTTGCGGCCCGCGCTCGCAGGCGTAGGCTACGACGGCTCGATAAACCTGAGCGCGGAGGATGCGCGTCGCTTAGGGTCGGCGCTCGGTTGCGACTTTTTTATTATCGGCAAGGCGGAAACGCTTACGCGCAGCGAGCGCGAAAATCAATCGCACGAAGAGACGCTGATCGGATTGATGATGGTTGATGGCCGAAGCGGTCAGCTCGCGGTTTTCGATCTCATAACCGAAAAAGCTGCCGCTCGCGCCGATTCGCTTGACGGCGCTGCTAAAACCCTGGCCGCCCGCGCGAGTGGTTACGTTGATCGAGCCTTAGCGTTTCGCGCGGCGCGTTTCAGGATTCAAAACACGTCGTCTTCGGCCATCGATCCCGTCGAAGATATTCCTGACGAAGGCTCAACGCGTTCAGCCGGGTTCAGCCCGCCCGTGTTCCTCAATCGAGTAAAGCCGGAGTACACGCCTGAAGCCGACCGCGCAGCTATCAGCGCAACGGTTGAAGCGAATGTAGTCTTTCGCCGCAACGCCGAGGTGGGCGAAATCGAAATTACGCGCTGGGCAGGTTTCGGCCTGGACGAATCGGCCGCGCGCGCCATACGCCAGCTTAAATTCAAACCTGCAACGCGCGACGGGCAGCCCGTGAGCGTCCGCGCCGTCATCCGATACAATTTCCGCCGCACGGGAGTTCCTGAAATCAAATCACCTTAGCTGCGCCGAATGCATAGAATGGTTTTCAAGTGAATGTACGGAATTTGAGAGACATCTCACCGCAGAGACACAGAGAGCACAGAGGATGCGCAGAGAAAACAGTATTCTGCTCTGCGCAACCGCCGCGTGCGAAGCACATCATCGGCCATATGCGCCCTCTGTGTCTCTGCGGTGAATCTTCTTGCATCACCGTGCGCTCAGCTGAAAATCGCTCTAATTACTCTTTTTCGGATTCGCGCATCGCTCGAAGCTCCGCCAGCTTTTCGGCCGATAGTTTGTCGAGCGCCGCTTTCCAGTCCTTTTGGTGTGGCTTGAGCGTGTTGACTATGGCTTCGGCTACGGCCAGGTTGCGAAACCACTTCTTGTTTGCCGGGATGATGTGCCACGGGGCGTGGTCCGTGGCGGTGCGAGTGATCGCGTCTTCATAGGCGCGCATATATTCGCCCCAATGCTTGCGCTCTTTCCAATCGCCCGCCGATAGCTTCCACGCTTTTTCCGTCTCTTTCTCGCGATCTTCGAGCCGCTTCTTCTGCTCTTCAGAGCTGATGTGAAGAAAGAATTTCAAGACTATGGTATTGCTGTCGGTCAGGGTCCGCTCGAAATTTGTGATGTGGTCATAACGCTTCTTCCACACCTCGTCTGCCACCAGCTTGTGCACGCGCACGACAAGCACGTCTTCATAATGCGACCTGTTGAAGATAGTCATCATCCCCAACGGCGGAACCCGCTTATGCACGCGCCACAAAAAATCGTGCGAAAGCTCTTCTTCGGTCGGGACCTTAAACGACTCGACGCGGCAGCCTAACGGGTTTACTTCCGCCATCACTTTCTTAATAGTTCCGTCCTTGCCGCTTGTGTCCATGCCCTGGAGAATTATCAGCACGCTGTTTTGCCGTGCGGCGTAGAGTATATCTTGAAGATCGCCGACCTGCTCGCTCAACTCCTTCAACCGATCTTCGCCCTGCGCCTTTGTAAATCCAAAAGTATTTTCGGGGTCATAATCTGCCAGGCTCACTGTCTTGCCCGGCTCGACTCTGGTGATTATCTTCATCAACCTGCTCCTTTGCTTTCAATTTTGGCAAAGAACTGCTCGACCGCTTCACCGGACACGCCTCGCGTGCCTTCAAGCGAGCTTACGGTCGCGGCGGCGGCGGCCTGGCCGTAGCGAGCTGCCCTCGTAAGATCAAAGCCCCACACCCATCGCGCCAGTGTGAAGCCCGCATGCACGGCGTCGCCCGCGCCTATCGTGGAGTAAAGCTTTTCGATGCTTGCGCCTCGGACGCGGCTGGGCGGCGAGCCGTCTTCGCTCACCAGACATCCGCTCGCGTCCGTGACCACTAGCGTTCCTCGAAAACCGTCCCACAAATTCTCCGCCCATCTATGCTCGTCCGTATTAATCTTTATCACGTCGGGCTGACGGCTTGCCGCCAGGCATTGCCGAAGCGCCTCTTTTTCGATATCAACCGACACAACCTTTACTCGCGAGCGGACCGTGGCGATTATCTGCGCGTAAAGCTCTATGGCCATGCGGCCTGCGGGCTCAATGACGGGCGGGTTGCCCGCAAGCAGCAACAGGTCCGTCGAGAGGGTAGCTACGAACTGTTGAGCGACTTCGAGCGCGTCCGGCTCCCACAGCGCGCGCGGGCTGATGTTGAATTCGACACGCTGGTCGGAAGGCGTAGTCGGGTCCGTGAGGTCTATGCAAAAGCGAGCCTTGCCTCGTATGATGGCCGGTCGAATCTGAACGCGGTTGAGCGCGGCGGTTTGAAGCTCGTGGATGTAACGGCCTTCGGCTGAGTCCGGTCGAAATACGACCAGCTCAATTTCAACTTGATCTTCGGGCTTGAGCAGTTTTTCGATCACTCGCGCGACGTTGGTTGCTTTGCCCCCGGCGTACGCGCTGACGGAGCGCGGCCTCAGTTTTGCGCCGGAGCGCAGAGTCAGCGTCTCTGCGTCACCTGCGATGTAGCCTTCCTCCGCATCGCGCGCGATGTGATAGATAGTATCGGCGCACGGGGCGAATTCGAGTATCGTGATCTTCATAAATAGCGATCGGATGATGCATCATGCGAGACTTGCTTTCAGTCTCTCTCTCGCATGGCGCAGAGTGTCCGAAAGTATCGCGCGAGTGTTCGCCTGCTCGTTTATCGTGTCGACGGCGATGACCTCGGATGAAGCGGGCCCGGTCGGTCGCCACCGCTCAAGCATGCGCGGAGAGCCGAAGCCCGCAAAGACATCTATACAAGCCACGCCCGCAGCCGCCGCGATGTGCTGGCCCGCCGAGTCATAGCCGATATAAAGATCGCTTTCCGCAATCAGCGAGGCAAGCAACCCTACACGCCCGCTCCAGACCAAAAGCTCGGCGTCAAGAGTGCCGGAGTTTAATGATTCAGGCAAAGCCGCTTCGTCTATTTCAATAATGCGAATCGGGCGACGATTGCGGCTTAATTGAGCGGCGTGGGCGATGACCGCATCTGCTCTTCCGGTTTCGTCTTCTCCCGCGCCTTTATCCAGGATGATGCTCGCGCCTTCCTCGATCAAGCTCGCGACTAGCGAACGCTCGAACTCGTCGTCGATGCGCTTGAACGGGTTTTCACCGACGCCAAAATTTATTGTCACTACGGCGCGCGCGCCCGCCTTTCGCATGTTATTGACCAGAGCGGCTGCCGCGTCGCGGTCTGAGCTTTTTAGACTCAAGCGCGGTAAGACAGTCACTTGGGTGCCGAAGACTTCATTAAACCACGCGGAAGTTATCTCGCCGAGCGATTGCTGCGTGTCATAACCATATTCGCGGCTCGGGAAAAAAAGATACTCGCCCGCAAGCGGCAGCAGCCCGAGCTGCGTCAGGCGGCTATCCGGGTCAACGATCAGGTACTGATCCGGCTTGAATGTTTCGGTCAACTCGCGCACACAAACCGCAAGCTCTATCCAGCTGAGCAATCTTTCAATCAGGGTTCCTGATCGAAGGTAATCGACCTCTTTGAAATAAAGCCTTGAGTCGCCACCGAAAAGCTCAACCGCTTTTCGCCCGCCTGCAAACACGATCTCCGCTTTTGGAAAAGTCCGCTTCAACTGCTCGATGATAACGCTTGTAACTGCCACGTCGGCCCCAAGCGTCACGCGCGACAAGACAACCACGCGCCTCATTTCCTGACGCCGACTCTTAGAGCTATGAAACCCTGTAACAGACCTGAGCCGCTCCGCGCGGACGAACAGGTCTTGCTCGTCAAATAATTTGAAGGCCGTAAGCTCGCGCGCAAGCCTCCGGCCCCTGTCTGTCTCGCGGCAGAAGTCTATCAACTGGGCGAACACGCGGTTGTAAACCGACACGGCGCGGGGCTCGAATGAATCCGCGAGCGGCTCGACCAGCGACGCGAAAACGGCTCTGGTGGCCGCTTTCGCGGTTGCCTCATCTTCCGAGGTCGCCCAGCGGCAGAGAGTTTTTACGCTCTCTCGCAAGTAGCTGCCGTCCTCGCGAAAGCGTGAGAGGAACTGCGCGGCCAGCCTCCGGGCATCGCTTTCAACGGACAATCGGTTTTCAATGTCGGTTTGAATGTTCACAGATGGCTGATTATCCCATAAAGAGTTGCGGCTAACCAATTACCCGGCGCGGGTTCGCGGAAGGGACAAACGGCTTTACTTGAAATGAGCAACGCAATGAAGTAGTATGCCGCCGCTTCTTGCTTGACGGTCAAAAAGATTTCGTAAAGGTGAAAAAGATGAAACGGATCGGACATCTTGTTCTCGCAATCGCGCTCGGCTCGGTCATCATCCAAGCTGCGATTGCAGCCGAGCCAGGGGATAAGAAGATGAATGATAAACAGTGGATCGAGCTTTTCAACGGCAAAGACCTTACAGGATGGCGACAGGCCGGGCCCGGCAACTTCACCGTCGAAGAGGGCGCGCTTGTGTCTCACGGCGGGATGGGCATGCTTTGGTACGAGCAGAGAAAGTTTCGCGACTTCGTGCTTGAGGTCGAATGGAAGGTCAATCATCGGTGTAACAACTCGGGAATATTCTTGCGCTTTCCCGAAAAGAGCGACGACCCGTGGTACGCCGTCCGCAACGGCTACGAAGTCCAGATCGATGATTGCTCCAAGGATGGCCTGATACATCAGACCGGCGCGATCTATGACATTTCACCCGCTACAAAAGTCGCCTCAAAGCCCGCGGGCGAGTGGAATCTCTACGAGATCAAAGTAGTCGATCAGCATTACACCATAGTGTTGAACGGTGAAACGGTAAACGAGTTTGACGGCGACCGTGGCCGCGAAGGCTACATAGGCTTGCAAAACCACGACCCGATCTCGCGCGCGTCGTTTCGCCGCGTGCGCGTTCGGGAGATCAAATAAAAGGCGGAGGGGTAAAGATGGACGGGAGAATTTACTGGCGGCTGAGCCTGATGATGTTTCTCCAGTTTTTTGTCTGGGGCGCGTGGTTTGTCACTCTGGGAACGCACCTGGGGCAGATCGGATTCACGGGCAGCCAGATCGGCTATGCCTACTTGATGAACAATATCGCAGCCATAGTCTCTCCGTTTTTTATCGGCATGATAGCCGACCGCTTCTTCGCCTCGCAAAAAGTAATGGGGGTGTTACATCTGGTCGGCGCAGTCATACTCTATTTGTCGGCTGATGTCACGGCGGTCGGGCCGCTCATTTTCGGCCTCTTCCTTTACAACCTGACATATATGCCCACGCTCGCGCTGGTCAATGCCGTGTCGTTTCGGCAGATGAAAAGCCCTGACGCCGAGTTCCCTCGCGTGCGCGTGTGGGGAACCATCGGCTGGATAGTTGCCGGCTTATTGATAACGTTTATCCAATTCAACTTCTTCCCGGAAATTGAAAAAAGCTCGCTGCCGCTGAAGATGGCGGCAGCGGCTTCGGTTTTGATGGGGCTGTACTCGTTTACCTTGCCCAATACGCCGCCGCAAAACGTCGGCAAGGAAGTCACGGTCGGGGAAGTCCTGGGAACTAAGACGTTGCGTCTGCTCGGGGAAAGGTCTTTCTTCATCTTCGTGCTGTGCTCGCTGCTGATATCGATCCCTTTAGCGTTTTACTATAATTTCACAAATCTGTTTTTGAACGACCTGGGCATGAAAGGCGCGGCGGCCAAGCAGAGCATGGGGCAGATGTCCGAAGTCGGGTTTATGCTCTTGATGCCGTTTTTCTTTGCGCGGCTTGGCGTAAAGAAGATGCTGCTGGTAGGAATGCTGGCGTGGGTGATTCGTTATGCTCTTTTTGCTAACGGTTCGCTCGGCTCGTTGGAATGGCTCCTCTACCTGGGAATATTGCTGCACGGCATTTGCTACGATTTCTTCTTTGTCACCGGCCAGATTTATGTAGATAAGAAAGCGCCCAACCAGATACGCGCCAGCGCGCAAGGCTTTATCGCGCTGATCACTTATGGCGTAGGCATAGGGCTCGGGTCGGTGATTTCGGGCAAAGTGGTTGATGCTTTTACGAAGGACGGCGTAAAGGATTGGGCGACGATCTGGTGGATACCGTGCGCTTTTGCCGCAGTGATCACTCTGTTTTTCGCGCTGACGTTTAAGGACAAGTCGGAGGACAAAAAGATCGCGGTAGAAATGGAAGCGGCAGCCGAAGTGAAGTAAGATTATTTATTAAAGCATTATTTCAATTTGGGGAATAAGAGATGATTAGCCATGTTTCAATTAACGAAGAGCAAATCATTCGCGAGATTCATTCGATTCCGAATGAATATTGGCCGAATTTGCTGGAGATTGTTCGCCTGTTTCGGGAGAGCGTCACGTTGAAGCCTGCAGAACTCAGCTTTCGCAAGGGCTGGCAAGAAGCTGAACATGGACAGACTCGCCCGGCTGCCGAATTATGGGAAGGCATAGATGCCGAATGAGCCGTCGCGCGTATTGGTGGAGTTCACGCCAGAGTTCAAACGCAATCTTCGCGCGCTCTCAAAAAAATATCGTCACATCCGATCAGACGTTTAGCCACTTATCGAGCAACTAGAAACAGGCGAATTTGTCGGTGATCGGATAAGCGGGACAACATACGTCGTATTCAAGGTGCGAGTGAGAAACAGAGACATCCGAAAGGGTAAGAGTTCCGGCTATCGCCTTATCTATCAGGTTCATTCTCCTCAATCGGTTGTCCTAATAACCATATACTCAAAGCTGGATCAGGGGGACATCTCCCCAAAGCAGATTCGGCAAATACTGGCTGAATTTGAGGAGGCAGGATAATGCGTCTGGGATTGAATTTAGGTTACTGGTCTTCGGGGCCATCGGACAATGTCGCAATCGCGCAGGAAGCCGAACGCCTCGGCTATCACTCGCTCTGGACGGCCGAGGCATACGGGTCGGACGCGGTGACTACGCTAGTGTGGCTGGCGGCCAAGACCGAGAGCATAAACGTCGGCACGGCGATAATGCAGATGCCCGCGCGCACTCCCGCGATGGCCGCGATGACCGGCGCGACAATCGATCTGCTGACGGGCGGAAGATTTTTGATGGGGCTTGGAGCATCAGGCCCGCAGGTGGTCGAAGGCTGGCACGGAGTCGTCTACGGCAAACTGCTCACGCGCACGCGCGAGTACGTCGAGATAGTGAGAATGATATTGAAGCGCGACCGCCCCGTAGAGTATCACGGCGAGTATTACGACATCCCCGTCCATGGCGGCACGGGTCTGGGCAAGCCTCTGAAGCTGATCATTCACCCGTTGCGTTCCAGTATTCCTATCTACCTTGCGGCAATCGGGCCGAAGAATGTCGCGCTCGCCGCCGAGATAGCGGACGGCTGGCTGCCGGTCTTCTTTTCGCCTGAGCGCGTGGGCGTCTTCCGCGCCTCGCTCGAAGAGGGGTTCGCGCGCCGGGCGGACGGGCGGACGCCTGCGGATTTCGACATCGCCCCGACCGTGAGCGTGGTCGTGGGCGATGACGTAGATGCCTGCCGCAATCAGGTGAAGCCGCAGCTTGCTCTCTATATCGGCGGGATGGGAGCGCGCGGGAAGAACTTTTATAACGACCTGGCGTGCCGGTATGGGTACGAAGAAGCGGCTGGCCGTATTCAAGAGCTTTACCTTTCGGGCAAGAAGAATGAAGCCATAGCTTCGGTGCCCGATGCGCTGGTTGATGAAGTGGCCCTGTGCGGCCCTCGCGAGCGGATACGCGACCGGCTTGGCGCGTGGAAAGAGGCGGGCGTTACTACGTTGATCTGCGGCGCACACAGCGCGGACGCGATCCGCGCGATGGCCGAGATAGCGTTTTGATTAATCCAAGTTGCCAGTTGAGCATTCGCCCCGAAGGGGCCGAAGGACATTAGTCGGCGGTGAAACCGCCGGTTGCTACGTAGATATAACAAACGCGCCCTGGAGGGGCGCAGGAATCCTGCGTCCTTCCAGGACGCGTATTGTTTTAGCCGATCAGTCCCGGTGGTTTCACCGCCAGCTAATGTCCATTGCGCCTCCAGCGCAATCGGCTCGCGAGCGCCGGTTATTTCGTTTACAGCTTCTTTATCGAAGAGACGGCAATCGTTTTCTTGCCGTCCTTCTCGGTCACGACTCCTTGTGCTTCTACCATCTCCGCGACAAAGGGGATCAGCTTCTCGTTTTTGTTTGCCGCATAATCGCCCGTGATTGAGTAGACGTTATTCTTATCGTCAACTATTGCCATCTGATTGCCGCGCTTGGCGCACGCCAAAGCGCAGCCTTTATGACCTTCGCCTCGCGCTCCGTTCTTGCCTTCATAACAAGGCTGATCGATAACTTCGCCTTTGATCGTCACCTGCTTCGGATCGTCAGATGCGAGCGTCGGCGCTGCTTTCAAACAAATGCCGGCTATCATTAAAGCGACGGCACAGCAAATCAATCTTTTTCTCATAACAGTCGTATCCTCCAATTATTCATGCAGTCAATCCATAGCTTGAAGCGATGCCGGCCAAGCTTCCCGGTCCCACAGGGATTTGGGTTGATGTATTCTATTCCGACTGTGACCGATCTACAAGCGCGGCGGGGAGTCAAAAAAGAATTACGATTGACAGCCCATATCGTCAGGCGTATCGTTGGCCCAATCACAGGTTTATCCATTCTCGCTTGGAGGCACTATGAAACACTTACGAACGCTCTGTGTGCTGCTGCTGATCGTAACCCTCCCGGTTGGAACTCTGGCCCAGACCTATCAAGGTCGCATCCTCGGCACCGTGACGGATGAAGGCGGCGCCGCCATCGTGAAATGCAAAGTGACGATAACGAACGTCGAGACGGGCATATCGCGCACGCTTGAGACTAACGACGCGGGCGATTACATAGCGCCAAATCTGCCGCCCGGCCTCTATACCATCGTGGCCGAAGCTCAGGGCTTTAAGCGCGTCGAGCGCACCCAGGTGCGCGTCGAAGTCGCTAAAGACGTTCGCATAGACGTGTCGCTCGTCCCCGGCGCAATATCTGAGTCGGTCACGATCACCGGAGACGCGCCGCTGATCGAGACGACGAATAATACTCTGGGCGGGACTTTTTCGAATAAAGCCATCAACGACCTTCCGCTCAACGGGCGCGACTTTCAAAACCTCGTAGTCCTTCGGCCCGGCGTGCAGCGGTCTACGGGCGGCGGGTTTCTTTCAATCAGCTCTAACGGGAACCGGCCCGAAAATAATAACTTCATCGTCAACGGCACGGACAACAACGATCCCTACTACGGCACGACCGTCATTAACGCCGAAGGCGTGCAGGGGACTCCCGGAACCATTCTCCCGATAGACGCCATTCAAGAGTTCAACGCCCAGGAAAATCCCCCGGCTGAGTACGGGTGGAAACCGGGCGCTATAGTCAACCTCGGGCTGAAGAGCGGGACGAACGACATACACGGATCGATCTACTACTTTCACCGCAACAGCGCGCTCGACGCACGAAATTTCTTTAACACAGAGCCTGATCCGAAAAAGGCCCTGCGCCAGCATCAGTTCGGCGCAAGCATCGGCGGCCCCATCATACGCAACCGGACTTTCTACTTCGGCTCGTATGAAGGCGTGCGCGCGTTTGTGAGCAACTCGAATCTGGTCTCTTCACCGGCGACGGTCTCGCTGGGCGGCGATCCCGAAAACAGCATACCCGACGCCATCGCCAATTTGAGGGCGAACGGGTTGGATGTAAACCCGCTGAGCGCGAACCTGATAGGCACAGGCTCATTCACAGGAAACGGCTCGTTTCCGGGACTCTTCCCCGTAAACGACGGGCGCAACCCTGCCGGGCCTGCGCTGGTCAATGCGGGATTTCCGAACACCAACCGCATGGATAATCTCATAATCAAGATCGACCATCGTCTCAACGACAGTCAGAACCTGACGGGCCGCTACTTCTTTGGCGACAGCCTGCAACAGGAGCAAGACATCGCGGTGCTGAGAACCGGAGTGGCGCTCACAATCCGATTTACGCGCTCAGGTGTTCGGCGTCAACTGGACCTGGACGCCGAGCACCCGTTGGGCTAACGAAGCCAAGTTCGGGTTCAACCGATTCTGGCAGGCGATCCTGACCATAGACAATCAGGCAGACCCCGTACAGACTTACGGCATCAATGTGGGCGTGACCGACCCCGTCAATTTCGGGATGCCTACGATCTTGATAGGCGGCTTTAATCAACTGGGCGGCAACAGCGGCTGGCCTTTGTTGACGACGCCGAATCAGACTTTTCAGTTTGCCGATAACATCTCTTACAACTTGAGCAAGCACAACTTCCGTTTCGGCGGCGAATATCGTTACGGCACTACGGATAATTTGAGGAACCGCCGAGGCAAAGGGCGAATACGTTTCACGGGCGGCGAGGCGTTCTCTGATTCAACGCCGCTCGAAGATTTTCTGGCGGGCTTCCCGTCGCGCGGCGACATCTTCGTAGGCGACTCGCGGCGTCAGGTGACCATCAGCTCGTTCGGCGCGTTTATTCAAGACGATTACCGCGCGAGCCAGCGGCTCACGATAAACGTAGGCGTGAGGTACGACTTCAACGGCGTCATCAAGGAGAAGGAAGACCGGCTGGGCAATTTCGACCCGGAGGTGGGCTTGCAGCAGGTCGGCGTAAACATTGATAGGCCGTACGAGCCTGATCGAAACAATTTCGCTCCGCGCCTCGGAATAGTTTGGGACCCGTGGGGCAAAGGCAACACGGTTATTCGCGGGGGCCTGGGCGTCGTATACGAGATTCCAATCCTCGCGACATTCCTCGGCCAGAACGGCGTCAACAACGCGACGACGCCCGGCTTGAACGTGATTCCGACCGGGGCAATCGGCTCTAATATAGCGGGCACGATAGTCGCGGCTGCGACGACTCAGGTCGGGTTGAACTGGTCGGCTGCCGGGCCGATCTTTAACGTCACGGCGAATTGTGACCCCGACCGGGGCGGAACGCCTTGCGACCTGCTGGGCGTAGATCGCAACCTGCGCACTCCGTATGTAACGACGTGGACGATCAACATCCAGCAGGCGCTCTGGAACAGCGCATCGCTGCAACTCGCCTACGTAGGCAATCACGGCGTCAAGTTTTACGGCATACGCGACATCAACCAGGTCAATCAAAATTCGCAGGCCGAGCAAGACTGCGGCAACTGCGAACAGGCCGGGCGGCCTTTCAACAACAGGTTCCCGTTCCTGGGATACATCAATTTCATCGAGAACTCTCACCGCTCGACTTATCACGGATTGCAGACGACGCTCACGCAGAGGTATGCGCGCGGGCTGACTTACGTGCTGGGTTATACGTGGGCGCACTCGATAGATTTCGCTTCGCTGCAACGCGCGGCACAGCCTCAAGACAGCAACCGCGTAGACCTGGAGCGCGCGTCGAGCGATCTGGACATACGCCACCGCTTCACGCTCGCGCTGACTTATGATCTGCCGTCGAAGAAATCCTGGGGCCAGTTGCTGGAAGGCTGGCAGATAAATTCCATAGTCACGCTCCAGACCGGCCCGCCCTACAACGCAATCGATTTCGGCAACGACGTGAGCCTGACCGGAGAGTTCAGCGACCGGTGGAACGTCATAGGCGGCGCGGATTCGATACCAAACTTTTCGACCACCGGCCCGATACCGTTTGAGCAAGTTTTGGAAATTCCGGAATTCGGCAGTTTTGGAAATTCCGGTCGCAACATTTTTAGAGCGCCCGGTTATCGCAACTGGGATTTCTCGCTTGTGAAATCGTGGAGGGCGACCGAGCAGGTAGGCATACAATTTCGCGCCGAGTTTTTCAACATTCTGAACCATCCGAACTTTGCCAACCCGGCCATACTGTTCACCAACGATCTTTCGTTCCCGGATTCGTTCGGGCTGGTGACGGCGACGCCGGACGTGGCCGGAGCTAACCCGGTGATCGGGAGCGGCGGCCCGCGCAATATTCAGTTGGGGCTGAAAGTTCGGTTCTGATTCGATTGACCCGGCGAGTGACTGAGATTAGTTAGATCGAATCTCACCGCCGCAGACACAGAGAACACAGAGCGGGCGCAGAGCAGAGGTTGGTTTTCAATGAGTTCTGCGACAAGTTGCTGCGACATAACAGAATCCCGCAATTGGTTAGCCAGCATCATGACTTTATAAACCGGCAAGTTCTTGTCGAGGGCTTGAACCTCCTGCCGCACTGCCGCAGCCAAACCAGATGGGTCGCCTTCCACAAGCGCATGCAGCGTCATCGTTGATTGATATTGCTGGAGCCAGGGCACGTACAGATGTGACTGCGGAGTCTCCAGCAATGATTTATACTTGGCATCCTGCGCGATTCCGATTATTTCGAGATAAGGGCTCTGGTCTTTCCCTCTCATGAACGCAAGACGCTTGCCTAATGGATTTTCGTTGGAAAAGAGTCGCCGCGCGAGAGTCTCATTAATAATAACGACTTGTCGGGATGCTTTATCGTCTTCACTATTGAAATCTCGCCCCATCAGCAGAGGTATCTCCATAGTGTCAAAGTAACGCGGTGAGACTATGTTTTGGGTAACGTCAAGCGGCAGGACATCAGCGGATTGGCCCTCGGCGCGGATGCTCCTGCTGATAAAGCCAGTACCAAGCGGCACTATCCGGGCCAGGCTCACAGAGCGAACGCCGGGCATGGTCTCAATGCGCTCAATCAACTTCTCATAGAAAACTTGCCCCTGGGCCTCAGAGTATCCCTGCCGCCCAACATCTAACGATGCAACGAGCACTTTGTCTGGATATCGAACTCACAGCATCCTTGCGCGTATAACGGCCGCGCATAACCGGAGCGCGCGAAGCGAATTTCTCATGCTTCGCGCGCTCCGGTAAATGCCCTTGTTAGGCGGCTCTCACATCATGTTTAGTTGTTTTAACAAACGGGTGGCTTTTTCTGTTTGACCCGAGGGCTTGCTACGCCTCACCTGTTTTTTAGTCCGAATCAGCTTGCTCTCTCCTCGGCCAGCATCGCAAGGGCATCCCTCTGCTCGTCTCTGAATCTCCTCGCCACGCCCCTTTGTACTTCGGGAGAATTGCGGGAGAAGCGAGCGAGGTTACCAGCGGGGGTCTTGCGACCGCGCTCTGCGTAAATGGCTATGATCAAACTCTTATCGAAGCCCGGGTCCTCGGGCCCGATACTCAATGTGGCGAGTGCCCGGTGTATAACGTCGTTGCCGGGGCCGTGCTGAACGGCTGTGGACCAGATGACATCTTGAAGCGTGTGTGACCGGGTGAGCACGTTTAATCCATCTTCTCTGATGATCTTTTGGGTGAGCGGATCGAAGTGGGTTTTCTTTATGAAATCGTGCTGACTATTTTGAAACTCGTCTCGTCTATTGGCGGCGATCTCCTTCCACACCGCCGAGAATTTGTCGGTGCCGGGGGTGGAACCAACGAACCTGTCGCGGAATATGAAGGCAGGTTGGGAGACATAACGCTTGACCGTACCCCCGTTAGGCTTGCTCGTCATCTGATAAGAGCCGTACGACACGCCGCCTGCGTCTCCCCGCCCGGTCGAAACAGTTCCGGGCCCTCGCTGGCCCACCTCAAACCGCTCAGACAGTTTGCCCAGAACTTTGCTTGCCGGAGGCTGTGGCTGCGGCATCGGTTCTGTCGGCTGTTGCACGTCCGGGGTAGATTGACCGTCCGGGATATTTAAGACGTCGCCGACGCGAATCCTGTTCGGGTTGGCCCTGAACCGAGGGTTGGCTTCGAGCAGTTGCTCGAGGCTGATCCCATTTGCCCTGGCGATCTTCGCCAGGGTGTCGCCGGATTTTACCGTGTGTGGCATAGCAGAACTCTCCTTTTCATATCGGTTATATTAACATTATGTCTTTGCAGCACCTAGCTGCTTAGCCGCCTGGCGTCGAGCATCAGCGGGGCCGCAAACGGCATTGAAGGATTGATGAGAAACTTGCTTCGCGGCCTCCGCTACTTGCGCTTGTTAGACGGCTTGCTTAGTGACTTACCTCAAATAACAAGTATCTTTGTTGCCCATCCCATTGTCTCGGCTGTTAGCTTCGGATTCGTATACTGTGCGTTCTTCCCTGCCATGTCTTCTTGCTCTACCCCACGGGCAGCAGCACACGCTTTTCAAACATATATTGGAATCTTTAACTCTATTACTTTCGCCAACGCCTCCTTGAATGGAGGCCATCCTACTGGAGTTACGCTGTTTGAGACAGCGCTCCTCATTAATACCGTTGCATCTCCGGCCAACTCTATTCGTACTTCGTTGCCTGCTTCTTTCAATGCGGCAGCCCACACGAATGGAAAGTTAGCTCTAGTAGGATTCTCTGAGCCTACGAGTCCAATCAAGAGATACTTTTGTGTTTGGGCGGAATTAGCATTATATGGATTAGCCAGACCTGCCGCGACTGCCGCAACGCAAGCATGAGCGCCCTTCTTTAACAACTCGCGTCGTTTTGTCATATGGCATCCTCCTTTTGAAATGTTTAGCTATGAGAAGGCGAGTTAATCACAATACAGCCGGCGTTGCCAACAACAAAGTGCGGTTCAACCCGTCTAACGGATCGCATCACCGGGCCGCCCGGCGGATCGAGCATCTCTGGTATCGGGTGCATCTCGAACCGGTGGCAGCGCCCGTGGCGTGAGAAATTTTCAAGTCAACCCTCGGCAGTCCGAAGACGCCTGACCTTCAAGTCTCGACGCGACGGCCGAATCATCAGTCAAACGCAGCAAGCAAGGCAGTCACATCGATAACACCGTAGCCCTGGCCGCGGTCCCATCGTCCGTTGTAGTTCTGCGTCTTCTGGCGAAGGGCGGAAGCGATCTGGTTGCCGCTGGGGACCTTGCCCGCCTTCGCTGCTCGTGAAAGCAGCAGCGCGATGGCGCCGGTGACGTGAGGTGCCGCCATGCTGGTGCCGCTGTCCGCAAACACGCCTTCTGCAGTGCCGCCTTCTGCGGCACGAACCTTCACCCCCGGCGCACACACGAGCGGCTTTCTCTGCCCATCGCGGGTGGGGCCGTACGACGAGAAAGTGCCAACTTGGATCGGCTTGCTCGCGTCCACTGCGCCCACCGCAATGACGCTCGCCGCAGTTCCGGGAATGCTGAGCGTCATCTCCTCGCTGGCATGGTTCAGGAACGAACTCGGAACGCCTTGACTGCGCTCTATCCAGCAGTGGATCTCGCCGCCTTCCGGTACAGCCCCGCTGCGCATTTCGAGCAGCCAGTCTCCGAGGGCAGCATCGGCTGTCGCATGGCCCAGCTCGATCAACAACAGGCTGTCGCCGTTGTCAATATGGCGCTTGGTGAAGACAAGATGAAACGGGCCACCCCTGGGGAATGTCCCTTCGCACTCCGGCGCTGCGGTTCCCACCCAGTTCGACCAGTTTGCAAATGGATCACGCAGCCGGAATTCGATTTCGTCGGCGCTGCTCCACCACAACTCGATGCGTTCGGCGTAGTCTGCACCCGGAGCCCGTTTCCAGCTCAACTGCTCACACGAGTCGGGCGGCATGGTGACCTTGGCGTGGCCGCCCTTGGCGCGCTCGTTCCCCGCTGACTTCACAACCACGCGGCCTTGCCTGCGTCCGGAGTCGGAGAACGCGTCGAAAGCCACCTCGAGAGCGGACTTGCCGTCATGCGCCCCGGCGTTCATTCCCTGGCTCACGTTCACGACGACGGGCAGCTTGAGCGCCGCGGCGAACCCATCGATGAAGGCAAGCGCCTCGATGTGGCTCTGTGAATAGCCGATCGGCCCGCTTCCGCCTGAAACGACGATCAGCAGCTTCGCATCCGGCGCGACGCCGCCGGCGAAATCACCCACCGCGCGGCCACCCGCGATGCTTGCGACGTGCGTCCCATGTCCGCTGTCGTTGCGTCCCAGACCCGGAGGCACCATACATGCCTTCAGGTATCCGGCGATGGCCGCTGCGTCATGAAACGCCCCGTAGCTGAACCCCGAAGGCGGCGTGCCGCCGATGGCGGTTTGGTCCCAGATGCCGACGATGCGCGAGTTCCCGTTGGCATCGACAAACGCCTTGTGGAGGACGTTGATGCCGTTGTTGATGACCGCGATCAGCGCGTGGTCGCCCGTCTCCTTGTACGGTCCGGCCACATGGGCATATTGCGCGGCGGTCCTGATGAACGGCATCGATCTGTCACACTCGATGCCTCCGGCGGGTCGACTCTCCTCGACTGAAATCACCATCGAATCGGTGAGCAGTTCGCGGACGCTTGCGTCGGAGCCGCGTGCGGTGACGATCTTGCCGAGGCGCGTCTGGATCACGAGGTCGGTGACGTGTGTGGGTTCCCAGGCAGGGTCGCTCAGCCGGATGACGAGTGGTTCCGTGCGGACGGCTCCACCGACCGACTCCGTCTCCAGGCCCGGTGTGGGGGCGGGGCGAGCGGCAACCTTGCCGGCGCGATAGCGTTCCATGACGCCACGCAGGCGGGCGAGGATGGCCGCCCCGCGCGGGTTGCTGCCCAGTTCGAGGACCTGATCGAACTGGCGGAAGGTCGAAGATACTTCGAACGCCATCATGTCAGGATGATTGATGTACACGTCGAGCGCCCGTTCGGCCTCGTCATACTGTCCGAGCGCCACCAAGGCTTCGACCAGCGATGCACAGTACCACACTTGCAAGGCACCGACTTGCGAAAGCCGATCGAGATCCTGCACGATCTGCTGCGCAATCTCTTGAGCCCGGCCGGGCGGTGCGGCGGCGATGCCATCGCGCTCCGCTCGAAGAATGCAGCTCGCGGCGTTCACGCCATGCCAGAACTGGCTCCGATCCCGCACGTATACGGTTTCGTAGGCCGCGATCGCCCGCTGGAGCAGTTCGGCCGCCCCCGCTGCGTTCGGCGCCTCCACGTAGCGTTGTTTAAAGGTGCGGCCGATCAAACCGTAGGCCTCGAAGACTTCCTTCTGCGAGGAGTCCTGTTCGTTGACGATCGACTGTAGTACCTCGAGCGCGCGATCGTACTCCTTCGTTTCGATCAGCGCCTGGGCGAACAAGCGTCGAACCCCGTCCTGTCGAGTACCGGATGCAATCACCGCCTCTGCGTACCGGCGCATCAGCTCAAATTCACGATCCTGGCGCAGCACCTGCAGATCTGCGTATGCGTGTTGCGGGGGATAGGCATACGGACGGTGCACGAGATGACCGACGATCGCTGCGACCAGCGACTCCGCTCGCGCGGAGTCGTGCCGTCTGGTCGCGCTGGCAAGCGCGGCGCTGAAAATCTCCTCGTTCCATTCGATGCGCTCGGCGTCCTTCGGCGCCAGCGTCTCCGGTTCGCCATCGACCGGCGGAAGCAGGCCTGCGAGCAGGCGAACGGCTTCCCCTTCCTCCTCCACGGTGAGGTCGACCTTCGGCAGCGCCCAGAGCCGCGCTGGAAGCCGCGATTCGCCCTGCTCGTCGAGGGCCGCGATCTGAACCACGATCAGCGTGCGCCGACTGGCCAGTGCGATGTTGATCTCCTTGATAGACGTCGGCGACCCGAGGATCGCCGGGGAAAGAACAGTCAGGATCACCTGGCATTGGTCCATCGCCTGCGCAATCGCGTGCTCTTCGGGCTTGGCACCAGCGAAGTGATATCTTGACAGCCAGCAGTCGTAGCCGTTGCTGGGCAGACGTCGCAGCAAGCGCTGCTTCACGAAGGGCGTATCGCCCTCGGCGTGGATGACATATACGGTCGCCATTTCGATACCTCCTCCAGAATCTTTACGTGGCAGGAGCAGCGGGAAGAGGCCCCGCCTCACAGCAAGAAAACCAGGACGAGTCCCGCTAGTTACCGGCGTCCCCGCGCAGCAGGTCGTCCGGAAGGCTTCGGATGAATGACTTCGTGAGCGTCATCAGCTTGACCTTCAGATCCGCGTTCATCTCCGTCAAAAGGGCAGCCTCCGATGAGAATGATTGATTGGCTTGCTCGAACTCGGCGTTCTGGGTCTTCAGCTTGAAGAACAATACCTGGGTCTTGCCGAACGACGCATTGAGGCGCGCCGCCGCCACCTTCAGGTGCACGGTGTCGCCGACCACCTGCACGACGGAGAACTGGTACTCGGTCACTTCGAAGCGACGGCTCTGCCGGTCGAACAGCGTGATCCATGGAGCATCCTTGTCCATCTCCTGCAACTGCTTCAGCGCGGTCAGGATCAGAGCGCCCGCCGCGACCGCTCCGCCGAACGCCGCCGTGAGGAACGGGATGATGGCTTGGTGCACGGCCAGATCGATGCTGTCGAAGCTCGACTTGGCGACGCCGCCCCCCTCGTTCCGCCAGTTCAAGTTCTGCAGCACGGTGTTGTGCCGATCGAGCCACTGGGCGGGCGACAGGACTACCGGGTCATTGGTGGCAACGCGCTGCGCGGCCAACAGCGAAAGCGCCACGCTCGACTTGAGCTCCGGGCTGGCGTCCGCCGGGAATTGGATCAGGTTCGATCCAGTCACGATGCCGTCCGGCAGATTGTTGATATTGATCGTGTTGATCGCCGACGTGTCCTCGGCCATCGAGGGGAGGTGGGCGCCAACCGGGAGATTGGCGATGTAGCTGCGTAGTGCTTCGCTTTGCATGGCTGGCATAGGGTTTCCTTTCTATGTTTATTGGTTTGTAAGAGATTAACACAATTGGTTAATACGACAACAGTGGTTAATCTACGCATTGCATGGTTTTGTCCTCCTGGTGGGTCAGTGACACGGTGGACTAACCCTTTGAATAACCGGGCGCGGAGCGCGTAAGCAATGTTCGTATGATGCAATCAGTACAATGCGCGCCCGGTCAATCTTGGCGTTAGACCCTTGCCTTTCGTCTTCGTTGAGGCTTTTCGCTTACCATACATCGAACGGTAGTCTATGCTAATATTTGGTCGTGAGGTTGTGTTATGACTACAAAAACTCAAGCGACAATCGAAGACCTATACCAAGTTAAAGGTAAGGCTGAAATCGTCAATGGAGAAATTGTTTTGATGGCTCCTACCGGATACTTACCGAGCTACGCAGCCAGTGAAATATTTGTCAGCTTGCGCGAGCACTCCCGACGAACAAAATCTGGATATGCAATCGCCGACAACGCTGGCTTTAAGGTCAAACTTCCGAATCGTACTTCCTTTAGCCCAGACGCGGCTTGGTACACAGGCAAGCCCAAAGGCATGAAGTTCCTCGAAGGCACGCCAGTATTTGCTGCCGAAGTGAGGAGCGAGTGCGACTACGGCTCAAGCGCAGAACGAGAAATTGCAGACAAGCGCAGAGATTATTTTGCAGCAGGGACGCTTTGTGTTTGGGACGTGGATTTGCTCAGTCCAGATGTGATTAAAGCCTATTTTGCCAGCAACCCCGAGAATCCAATTATTTTTCATCGTGGCGATATTGCAAATGCCGGTGAGGTTGTGCCAGGATGGTCCATATCTGTTGATGATCTATTCCCAGAAGACGACGAATAGACTCGTAGATCAAGACGGGTCTAACGCTTGGCATCACCGGGCCGCGCACAAAGCGCTGAAGAAAAACATACGAAATCCGCTTGCGCGGCTCCGGCGCGTGCATTTGTTAGATGGCTTCCTCGCCAACAGCCCCTCTGCCGGGTAGCTTAATTTTAGGCTTATCCGGATGCTCTCGGTATAACACTATTGTTTTCCCAATAACCTGTACTAGTTCTACCTGGCCCAAGCTGCTGGCAATTCTTTCTCCGCTCTGATCTGCACCTTCCGGGGATGCGTCAAGGACCTTTACTTTGAGTAGCTCTCTGTTAT
This sequence comes from Blastocatellia bacterium, assembly GCA_963728545.1. GTDB lineage: Bacteria > Acidobacteriota > Blastocatellia > UBA7656 > UBA7656 > DASUNP01. The sequence goes on along the minus strand of CAVSKO010000002.1, from coordinate 5,574,617 downwards.
TGAAAGAATTCTCAATAGTCCGTAACACGCTATCTGTTACACCCTCTTTACCTATATGCAATAGAGGTTTTAAAGGATGAGCCAGTCCTTTGAGATACTGTCGCTGTTTTGTATTGAGAGTAGTCACCACTTATTTAGAGTATCTTTAATTCTTTAGCGCTGCAATTGCTTGCGCTTGTTGGACCTCTGTTTGTTCGCTCTATTATCTGTAGAGATAATAATGAACTTGATACCCTGTTTCACGTAATCTAATCTGACTTCGTTTCATAATTAACTCTCGGAGGCATTCAATGTTCTGTCCTAAATGTGGTCAACAAGTCCCTAATAACCTCAAATCATGTCCGACTTGTGGCCTCGCACTCGATTCAATCAAAAATCTACTTGTAGATAACTCCTCACTGCAAGAGACTCACCCTCAAATACAGCTCAATAGCCTTACTCCTTCTCAAAAAGGCATTCGCCAAGGATTCCAATTGATACTGCTAAGTATTATCCTCATTCCGGCTTATATTCTACTTGGCGCTTTATTCCCATCTGATGATTTTTTGGTTGAAAGCTCACCAAGCGATACAGCCTTCGAGAAGATTTCGCAGGCAATTCTAGGTACTATCTTCGTGTGTGGGCTTGCACGGATGTTTTATGCATACGTATTTGAGCGAAGCCGTATAGAAGACCCGCCCGGGCAAATTACTGCTGATGAGAACAAACTGCTGTTTTCATCAGCCACCTATATTGAGACTGATAGAATGAAGACGGCAGAGTTGATTAAGTTGACTGTTGATAGCGAGCAACCTTCTGATCGGCTGAATGGGCACTGACATAACGCCACTTATTCAGAGGTCTAACGAATCGCATCAGCGTCAATTGAGCAAAATTCGTGTGAAGGAATTTGCCGTCTGAAGCACGTTGTCACATCTGAACCGGCGCGAAATCATCCGGCCTCGCGCAATGGGGCGGCATTAATAAAGAAGGCCGACAACATTACCGCTGTGCAACGGAAGCCTGGTCGTAAGAAAACGGCCTATTCCTTTTCGCTGATACGCGCAGACTGCACTGAATAGGCCGAAGTCGTGAATGCTAACGCATAATCTTAACAATCTCCGCAGATGAACGGATAATTCGTATTGTCAATGATGGGCTTGATTCCGAAAAAATCGTTTAACACTGACTCAGCAGTGCAGAAAGCGCCTTCCACCCAGGCTTGATCGTTGGAATAGGTTTCACCAACGATGAAAATGTTGGCATCTTCTCCTTTGATCAATTGGGATGGCTTGCGAATTTTCTGCTGCACATCGCAAATATTGTAGTGCGCGGCATAGGCGTGATACCCCGCGTTGAAAGGCGGCAACGACCAGTCCATATACCTTGCCTCCAGCGGTTCGGGCACGTCGCTATAGTCCGATTGCGGTCCGAAATGCACAGCCGCCAGTTGCTTGCGCAGCATCTTCACCATCCGATCAGGCACTTTGCGCGGGCCTTCAAGTGGCTGGTAATCCTCCGAGATCGGCACTTTGCGCTCTGTATTCGGCTCCAACTCCAGTTCTTGCCAGAAACTTGTGAATTGCTCGTCATCGTAACTGGCGAGAATCCCGTAAACCGGGTCTCCTTTCTGGACAATTGCATTATTCCCGAAATAGACAATTTGGCGGATCGGCGTGTCGGTTACGCTCGGCCCAATGGTGTTGCGGACGGAAAGCTTGAGCAACTGATCTGCCTGTTTCACGGTTAACCGCTCCTGTATGCACTCTTCCACTGTGCTGATGAAAGCAGCAGCCGGTGTGAATGGAGCTTCCACAATTATGGGATTACTGGCCTTGCGGATTGCTTCAATATATTTTTTAGGGAAGCCATGGGCTGCCAATTCTTTGAGCACATCATCCGTTACTTCGTAGGCGGTAATTTGAGCCGGGTACGGAGGAGGAGTCTTAGCCGAATCTGCCCACCAGGGTGAGTCAAAGAACATACCTACCTTGTAAGAGGGCTGCATGATTGCGGACTCCAGGTACAACTGCACCTTCCGGTGGTTGAGCACATCGAGGCCTTTGTGATCTTGATAGCGAGTGGCCTGTGCCACCAGGTCGATCGCATAGCGCGGCATGGCCAGCCAGGCTGCATCGGTAGTGCTTGAGCCCGATTTTTTGTTGGGGTTCTCGCGGGTCGCTATCGAGTAATGAATAACTTTATCGATCTGCAAAATGGAGTGGAGGCGAGTGTTCGGATAATAGTTGAAATTCACACCATTCTTTTTGGCCAGTTGCACGATGGCGGCAAACAAGGCGGTGAATATGCTGGAATAGCCGGTCGTCAGAGTCTTGTATTCATTACCAGGTATAAATTCATTGTTGGCCTGGATAGCGACTGCCGAGTTCCAGTTAATAATGTTCGACGTATAGCCGTTCCCATCCGCAGTATAGGCGAAACCTTCCGGACCCAACTGATCGAACATCAGGTCCCAATAGCCTATGTCCGTCATTCGATCGCCTTTTTTGAAGACAGAAGAGTCCTGCAATTCAACAATGATCGTCCCCTTCCTATAAAACTCACACCATTCGGCGCGGGTTTTCTGCGCTGCTTCCGTTGGCTTTACCGCCAAATCCTGAATAACTGAAAAACCGTTGTCCGGGGAAGTGGCTGCGCCGAAGTGGTCCACGTTGTAAGGCGCAGGATTGCTGGAGGTGATGTCATTCAGATACATATTTTTAGTGCGCAGGTAAAACAAGGGATTGGTGGACTCGTTGAACGGTACTGAATATTTTTTGAGATCGAGCTGTTCGATTACGGTGGTAACCAGCCGGTGTCCCTGGTTGGCCGCACCATCCTCGCCGTTCCAGTCCGAGTAGCGCATACCACCCAATTCAAGGTAGGAGTTATTCTTGTCGTCATTGTAATACCAGCTACACACGCGGGCGCCGGGAGACCGCGTTCCGGGCTCAGCTTTGGAAAAGTCGTACTTGCCCCAATCGTACAACTCAAGCGTGTCGCCTTTCGCCAGTTGTTTCGCTTTATCCTTATTGCTGCTTGTTTTACCATCAAGCAATCGCCAGGCAGTATAAAGCCCTGCGGCGCCGGCTCCGAATATAGAATAGGTTTTATTTTTCATGATATTTTATTCCTCTCCAAGCCGGAGCATTTGCCCGGGCAGGTCTTTCTCGGGGATGACAATTTCTACCAACGAAGGCTTATTGGTAGTTTTTTTAAGCTCTTTCAGCACCGACTTCAATTCGCTGACGGTTTGCGCACGGTATCCTTTCGCGCCGAACGCTTGGGCCAGCGCCATATAATCCCATGTCGGCAGGATGTCAAAAGAATCGAATTTGTGTTGGGGACCAGGTTCAAATGACGTAATGTCAACATAGACCTGCTCAATGGCATATACCCCGTTGCTGATCACAAAAATGACCGCGTTCAGGTTGTTTCTTGCGAGGGTCGAGAGCGACTGGCAAACCATCATAAATCCGCCGTCTCCGGCGATGGTCCATGCCCGTTTTCCACTTCCAAGCTGGGCGCCCGAAGCTGCCCCGGTTTCGAACCCTATGCATTGCCAGGCGGCTGATCCAAGGAAGCTGTTTTGTGACAGACCGTAGGCGTTCGTAGCCACGTAAAGCGAGGAGCTGACGCCAAAGGTCATGACAATCTTATCGAGCATATTGTTGTCTTGCAGGAATTTCATCGAGTGCTGGAAGAAGCGGTTGTAAGTAATGATTTCAGGTTTGTCATTAAACTTTGGATCTGAATTGGACACCCACGGTTCCGGGTAAGGGGGTTGGGGCGGCGCGACGGTCGAAAGCGGATACCCTTTGGTCTTCTTGAAACGCGCCAGCAAGGCTTCCATAAAATCCTTCATGGTTACGCCTTGATACGTAAAGTACCCCACCCGCGTCTCTTCTGTGGTGGCCAGCACCATATCGGCATACTTGTTTTCGATAAACCACAGGTAATCGTCGGTAATGATCGCGCCGAGCGTCAGGAAGCAGTCGGCCTGCTCGACAAGCTCAAGCACACTAGAGATGGAGGCGGCATCGGAATAGGTGCCGATAAACTTGTCGCCTTTTTCATCCAACACCGTTTTCCCAAGCGTAGTGGTGGTGTAAAGAAACCCACTCGCATCAATAATTTGTTGTAACAAACCTGATAACCCCTGACGAAGCACCTCGACGCCTGCGAATATCATAGGGTTTTGCGCTGCGGTAATTTGTGTCCAGGCCTGTTCGACTGCGTTTTCAAGGGCCAGCGGTTCGCTTTTTATGGATAACGGGAGCAAGACTTTATTGGACGGTTTCGGACAAGGCTCCCCCCAAACTTCTTTGTAACAGGCAATGTAAACCGGCCTCTTGTGCGTGATGGCTGCAATAAGCAGGTTGTTGATTTTTTCGGGCGCACCTACCGATGTGCTGAGCGTTTCCGCAGCTACCGTGACATGTTCATAGACTTCCTGATCGGCTTTCAAGTTGCCGGTCGAGTGGTGGTATAGGACGTTATACATCTTGGTGATTTGACGGGCATCCGCGCCCGGTGCGGCGCTGATGACGACGACAGGACTGCGTTCAACATAAGCGCCGGCAATGGCATTGAGCGCACTGAAGGTACTGACGCCATATTGCAGCGATACAGCCCCCAGTCCTCTGGTTCGCCCGTAGGCATCGGCCGCATAGGCTGCATCAAGTTCATTAACAGCGCCGATTGCATTCACGCCATCAAAATATTCCAGTGCCTGTGTGAAGTGTTTGACGTAGTCACCAGGGATTTGAAAGACTTCGGTGACATTGAGTTGTTTCAACCTGGTTAACAGATAATCTGCGACTGTAAATTGTTTTTTTGTCATTTCATTTCCTATCGGGGCCTCAAAGCTCACTGTTTGCGAAACCGCGCGGCAGTGCAACAATCCATGTGCAGCATCAGGTTGCTTTCAGGTTCTGGATTGCCTGCCACTTCGTTCCAGATCGCACATAAGCGGGCTTACCGAACGCCTGCTCAAGAGCATAAACTGCCTTTTGCGACTCGGGCTATTTCTTTGTTCTAGAGATGGCACACGCACGCAGTCTACATGGCCGTTTACGGCTGGAAGGCCGATGAATCCGAGTAATGAGCGCCAGGCGAATCATACGCCTTCGGTTGCCGATTGAGCAAGGAAAAGGCCATTTATATCTTATGCTACATTGGATAATAAATATCGGTCTGCACAAATATTAAGAATAGCTATGGCGGTCTGAGTATATTCAGGTACAATCATTGCGCGATATGGTTCAATATCGATTTTTTGCAGGATCACATTTTGATCGAGAAATACTCCATTTCGCTGCAAAGCCTATCTAAGGCAAGCACGGGCCATTAACACAAGCAGTCTATCGCCTCTTTGGGAGCTTTTATGATGCGAAAGCTTCGTATCGGAATCATAGACCTCGTCGCTAAAAGTCCTACGCGAGCAATGTTCGCGCGCGTCATGAATGCCAATCTCGCCTCCATCATGCCTCAGGTCATAGCCGTGTGGTGTGAGCAAGAAGGACATGACGTGAAGCTTGTATGCTATACGGGTTTTGAGGACCTGATCGAGGAATTGCCAGAAAACATAGACATAGTCTTCATAGGCGCGTTCACGGAGGCAGCGCAGCTAGCCTACGCGCTGAGCAACCTATTCCGTTCCAGGGGCGCTGTTACTGTGCTGGGCGGCCCCCACGCCCGATGCTACCCACAGGACGCGCAGAAGTATTTCGACTACGTTCTGGGATTCACCGACAAGACGGTGGTCCGTGATGTCTTGCAGGACTGCTCAGAGCATAGGCCAATCGGCATCCACATTGCAGCCAGACAACAACCCTCTCAACTTCCCGGTGTGCGCGAGCGCTGGGAGTTCATCGAGCCGACTCTTCGGAAAGCGCCCTTGATAAAGATGGTTCCGATGCTCGGCTCTCTGGGGTGTCCCTACACTTGCAGCTTTTGCATAGATTCAGTCGTGCCATATCAGTCTCTGGACTTCGACGTGATGAAGGAGGACTTACGCTTCTTACTGCGGAAGTTTAAGCGCCCGCTTGTGGGCTGGCACGATCCAAATTTTGGCGTCCGATTCAACGACTGCATGGATGCGATTGAGGATGCCGTGCCGCCAGACAGCATCGATTTCATCGCCGAAAGCAGTCTATCCCTTCTATCGGAGCCGCGCCTCGCCAGGCTCAAGCGAAATGGATTCAAAGCGCTGCTGCCGGGGATCGAGTCGTGGTACGAGCTAGGCGACAAATCGAAGACCGGTAAGATGAAGGGAATCGATAAGGTCCGGCAGGTCTCCGAACACGTCAACATGATCTTGAGGTATCTGCCTTACATACAAACTAACTTCGTGCTGGGACTCGACGCAGACGAAGGGCCAGAACCCTTTGAGTTAACGAAACGATTTGTAGACATGTCACCTGGCGCGTTTCCTGGCTACTCGCTGCTCACCGCCTTTGGGCAGGCGGCGCCGCTCAATCTCCAGTACCAGCGTGACAGCCGCGTTTTACCTTTCCCTTTCCAGTTCCTGAACAATAATCAAGCAATGAACGTGAAGCCAAAGAATTATTCCTGGCCCGAGTTCTACGACCACGTAATTGATCTGACAAGCCATACATATTCATGGCGCGCGATTATTAACCGCAGCAGAGCGACTAGTGGGATGGTCCCGCGTTGGATGAATGTAGTTCGAGCAGTATCGTCAGAAGGATTTGGCAGGATCAAGTACCATAATGAAGTGCGGCGGCGGCTCAATACGGACATGCAGTTTCGGCGTTATTTCGAGCAGGAGACAACCGAGCTTCCGCAGTTCTATGCGGAGTTGGCGCGAAAGGATCTGGGGGTGCTGTGGGAGTGGCTTCCTGAAGGGGCGATGCATCACGACCCCTACGCATACCTCAAGTCGGCCATTGCCTGACTCGGTCATTTTTAGTCCTACTTTTATTTCAATGGTTCGCTCCAAATCCGTCAGACTATGTTAATCCAAGAGCGCACTTTCATCCGCCTCATCGCTGCCTTTGTCCTGTCGTGCGTATAACCATTTCGGTTCCGAAATCCAGAATCAGGTCTTTGTTGCCCTCGACATAGACTATGGCAACGCCGGCTGCGCCTCCCAGTATAAGACCTATGAGGGCGCCGTCCACGGGCAAAGGTTATGGTATCGAATGCCAGCACAAGCTCGGTCTTTCCAGTGACTCGTCCCGACCGGCTCAGAATTGAACAACCGTAGAAATACTTGATGGGCAGGAAGGGTGTTCAAGCGGACTAGGCGATTGATGTCAGGTAAGCAGTGAGCTTTTTTTCCTTGATGATCAGATGGTGCTCTACGCTCGTCTCAATGAGGCCGAGGTTGCGAAATCTCTGCATAAAGACGCTGATTCGTGGCCTTGTAGTGCCGACCATCGAGGCCAGCTCTTCGTGTGAAATCCTCAACTCGATGCGTATGCTGCGAGGGTCTTTCTTGCCCAGCTTTCGGGCAAGCTGCAACAGGGTCTTCCCCAGACGCTGTTCGCTATCGACCGTCACAAGATTCGCGATTACTTCCTGTTGATCCGCAATGCGCACCGCCAGGTATTTGACGAAACCTTCAAGCAACGAATCCCTGGACAAGCGCTCAAGGAACCTGGCACAAGGAATCTGTTTCAGAACCGAATCTTGCATAGCGGTCGCCGTTTCCAGCCGACCCGCCAACCCGGACAGACACAACTCGCCAAATATATCTCCTGATGAGTGTATAGCAAGCATACATTCTTTGCCGTCACACGAAGACATGACCAGTTTTACCTGGCCCCTTTCTATGAAGTAGACCATTTCGACATGCTCACCAATCGTATAGACATTATTGTGCTTGGAAATCTCGATAGCGCTAGAGTTCAGGGTCTCGCTCTGTAACGAGGCGCGCATCTGCTCTTTGAATAGATCGGTTCTCAGGGCTATTCTGAATCATACATCACCGCTCCTGCGCAGGGCGATCCACCGATAATAATCGTAACCGGACTTCCGCCTATAATAGTATACTCTCAACATAGAATCGTCGCTGTTCAATATTAGACAATCGCCAAAATATATCTAAGCGGGCAACTTCAGCTCATCAATCACTTTCCTTATAGAGGCATCAACAACACGTTTTTCCTCCAATGCTTGCTCTCTTTCTTGTTCCGTTTTTTTTCGGTTACCTTCAACCTCCTTTTTATACTTTCTGTTTACGGTTTGAATATCGGCGACAATGAATTCCACGATCAGCGCAAGCTCTCGACCGGGGCAATCGATCACCAGCTCGCTACTGCTAATCCAGATATGCCTGGGGTTCTGCATTATCCTGTATATCCACTCCTGAGCTAGAAGCTCGTTCCAGCGTTGCGGGGGAGCAGACGAGAGAGGAAAAAAGAACCTATGCGTATAGGATTTACCCCCGGCCCTTACCTTATCAGGATCGGGCTTGCCAATTATACGAATGTCCTTAAACTCTTCTTTCATCTTTATCTCGCGAAACTGGATGTTGCTCCGGATCTATGATAACACAATGTGCAGAATAGCCCCTCGCAGCGACAGCTCGAACAGAAGATGTCGCTCTCATTATAAAAGAAAATAGGCTTGATGATTATTCGGATAAAATGGCCTGACAGTCGATGCTCCGTCCCGAGGTCCGCCTGTTAACTATTCTCTCTTATGTCCAATATTGAACAGAAACTTGTCTCGCGCATGCGTATCATTAAAAAGGGATATGGAGTCGGACCAGAGAACCAACTCTTAATGTAAGGCGGCAAGAGATTTTAGCAAAAATGAGATCGACACAATTAATAGATGAGCGACCATGGGAGCGTCCCTGGTGGAAATATTCGGCGGGAAACGGTCCCGTATTACTCTACTTTGTTCTTGTTCACGTGCTGGCGGTTGTTGGCCTGGTCTTATTCCCATTGCCGAGCTGGCCCTTGTTGATAGTGGCCGTTGCAATCACATCGCTCGGCGGGGTCGGAACATCGGTCTGTTATCACCGTTGCCTCGCGCACCGCTCTTTGCGATTGAACGCGATAGTCGAAAACATACTTATATTCTTCACCATATTCAATGCGTCGGGAGAGCCTATGGGGTGGGTGGCAAATCACCGCCATCACCACGCGAAAGCCGATACGGCAGAAGACGTATCAAGCCCGCGTCACGGCGGGTTCTGGTGGGCGCACATGCGGTGGGTCTATCAATGGTCGGGATCAGAAGTCCGCCGCTGGTGCCCCGACATGGACAGGCGCAGGTATAGGGTGTGGAGGCGATTGCAAATTCCAATCATCGGGCTTTCCCTACTTTCGGGACTGATCCTGGGATGGGAAGCGTTCTTCTGGCTCGGAGCTATCCGGCTAGTCTACGTGCTGCACTTTCAGATGGTCGTCAATAGCTTACTGCACATGACGCCGGGTTTGCCCGAAGGCGTAGATTCGAGCCGGAACATATGGTGGCTCGGCCCATTGCAACTGGGAGCATGGGGGGAGAACTGGCATAAGAATCACCATTCGCAGGCGAATGCTGCGCGCTTCGGTCGGCGGTGGTGGCAGATAGACATCGGCTGGTATGTGATCTGGAGCCTCAAGGCGCTAAAGCTTGCAAAAGATGTAAAGCAACCGAAGCAAGCCTTAAAAAAACCTGCGCAAAATGATCTTCGTGCGACAGCATGATCCGGCGCTTGTCGATAGGCTGATCTCAGCTAAGGGACGGCGCGTAATGCCAATCTTAGGTTGGCATTACGCGCCGGCAATCGGAGTTCTCCGTCCTCGTTAAATGCTCGCCTCAGGATCGCTTGCCTGACTCGTGCCTTCGCGCACCTTTCTCGATTCGCGAGTCGAGCCAATCGCGTCGGCTATCAGCCTTTGTATCGTGCGCCGATTCTGAGCGATCAATTTTATCCACGCCCATTTGCTCATCTGCGGAAAGTAGATCCCGCGAAAACATAGTCGCGCGATAAGTATGTTTATTTGATGGCCAAGATGCTTCTCGCTCATCGAGTCCACAGCTTTCCCTATCCCTTCCGGACTGTAGGAGTTGTTCCAGGCTTGATTTACCTCAGCCTGCGCTTCATCGATGCTCATTTTTAGCGGAGTATGTGCCATCTGGAAAGGCTGGAAGTCGAGCCAGTGCTTTGGCCGTGTTAGTCGCCCCGTCTCATTCAGCCTTTTATAGAGCGGCGTAGAAGGGAACGGGATGAGCGTCCCAAAGACGGGTAGCCCCGCCGGCCAATTCCGTATCTGCTCAAGCGTTCGCTCGGCTACGCCCGGCGTGTCGTTGTCCATTCCGAAGATGAATGACGTGATCGCGTGTATGTCGCGCTCGGCCAATCTTTCTAGAACCGCTTTATACTCTCCTGGCTTGTTGAACCCCTTGTTCGCAATGGCCAGGTTCGTCGTGTCTATCGACTCCATGCCGATAAATATCCACTTGCCCCCTGATGCCGCGATGAGATCGACAAGCTCTTCGTCACGCAGAAGGTTGGCGCTGATCTGCGCTACCCAGTGCATCTGCGCCCCGGCCGCTATGATGTCGCGCAGCAGCGACTTGGTGCGCTTGACGTTAATAGCAAAATTATCGTCGATGAAGAAGACTGCGATTTGGCCTTGCTCGCTTTTGGCTCTTGCTTTCAATCGCAACAGCTCACCCACGACACTCTCATTCGTGCGAAACCTGACAGAGTCGCCAAAGAAGCCCGTCACTGTGCAGAACTCGCATCCATAAGGGCATCCCCGCCCGGATTCGACAGGGATGAGTCGGAAGGTTCCCCACCCGCCCGCAACCCGTTTGAGCATGGGCGAGAATACTCTGGGAACGATGTTGAACTGGTCCAGGTTCATGCTCTCCCAGGGTATAGTTGGGTATGGCTGGAGGCTCGGCTTGCGCTCTTTGCCTGTTTCGTCAACCGGCTCGTAGATATCCTTAAGCTCGCCGCGCGCGGCATCCTCGACTATCCTGGGCCATGTCTCATCCGCCTCGCCGAGAGCGACAGCATCAGCGTGGCGCGGCCCGCCATTTCGCCCAAGCGCTTCATCGGGCACCTCAGTGACGTGAGGCCCGCCCATCACCACGGGCACACCCGCTGCGCGAATAGCATCAGCCATGCGGTAAGCCTTCGCAATCATCCTCGTCATCGCGCCGATGCCGACAAGGCCGATCTTTTCATCGCGAACGAACCGCGCGATGCTGTCTTCATCCATAGGATGAGCATTGCCGTCAATCAGGACCACTTCATGCTGGGGCGGGGTCAGTGACTTTAGGAGAAACATCCAGAGGTGAGGCATGAAATTGCGAGTCACACCATTATCAGGGTTAAAGAGTAGAATTCTCATAAGCTCCCTTCTTTTCAGCGGCTCAAGTCCGGGTGCTCCGCTTCCTTTACCATCAGGTTATAAAATCCGTCCTGAGACTTTACCACCTGAAATCCGGTTTTCACCAGCATACAACTCAGCAGATTGAACAAATCTAGATTGTCATCAACGATCAGACTTCTCCGAGACTAAGCCTTAGTTCGATTATTTGAAAGGCAACTGGCGGCACAAGGTAAGTAACAGGTTTTAGTAAGCCTAGTGTCGAAAGCTGTGGATTCAAATTATTAGCGGATGCGAGTATAGCATATGTTTGGTGTCAAACATAAGAAGATTTGGGCTATAGGGCGAGCTTAACTTTGTCAAACTCTTCTTTGCTGATCCTGTAGCACTCGCAGGCGTGTGCTTCCAAACCTTGCGGGTCCAAGATAGTAATATGGCCACGGCTATAGCGAATTAGCTCTGCTTTCTGCAAAACACCGGCAGCGATAGTCACGTCAGACCGCCGCGCTCCAAGCATAGTGCCGATAAACTCGTGTGTGAGATCTAAATCATTTGAACCCATGCGGTCCCGCATCATCAACACCCATCGACAGAATCGCTCGTGTATCGGGTGGATGCGATTGCAGATGGCTGTTCGCGCCACCTGGATGAATAGCCCATGCATGTATTGCAGCAGCAGATCGTGTAGCGCGCCGTGTTTGTTGAACTCGGAGATTAGCACAGTAGCCTTCATCTTCATAGCGCTGTTCGCGCCTTGCACGACGGTTTTATAGGGGAGTGTCTTAATCCCTGAAATTATCGCGATGCCGGTCATCCCTTCGCTGCCGACCATACCTACTTCAACAGTTAAACCGTCTCGCGTATCCCAGACGAAAGACACCACGCTTTTACTGGGGAAGTAAACATATCGGATTTTTTCATCAGGCTCATATAAGACGTCGCCTAAAGCTAACGAGACAGGTTTTAGATCAGGAAGAATGCGCTCATATTCCTGTTTAGGTAGAGATGAGAGGATAAGGTTTTCAGGCCGTGGATTACCATTATTTCGAACTGACATTCGGGACCTCCTGCTGCTGCTGCAACGAGCGGCATAAGGAAAGATCGAAGGACTCTGTCCCGATGTCGTTGGCTGTACAATGCAAATAACAAGTTAGTATTCAGAGTATAACACAAAGAGCGACCGCCACATTTTTATCTTGCGGGGCACAGGCAAAGCAAATCTCAACTATGATGGAAGGCCTTAATTTGACAGGAATTAAATTGGGTGATAGGGTTGACTGGAATCGAGCTTAGCTCACTCTCTTCTTCAGCTTCTCTGGAATCCGCCAGACCACCTGAATCAAACAGCTCATCTTTACAGGTACAGAGAGACTCATTACGTCTGGTTATCTACTCAATCTCACGCAGTTAAGAAGAGTCAGGGCTCGCCCTCTTCTTATGAGTATGTCTTCTTTATGGGTATCTCGGGCTTCAGTAACGCAAGAGCCAAGCGAAAGGAATAAAGAATGAACGTTCAAAGTGTTGCGCTAAGGCTCAAAGCCATTTCGGCCATCTCATTCAATTCGAGAGTGGCTCTGGTCGGAATCATTTTCGCAGTCCTGGGACCATTCATATTAGTAATGCTCTCTTTCGACGGGGGCGAAATTAGCAGCCTGCCGTGGTACATCTGGACCTTAATGCCGCTTCTGTTAATAGCGGTAATTATGGCCGGCCTCCTGATGTTCAACCGTAAATCCGTAGACACGGACGAAATCTCTATCAGCCCGAAGAACAGGTGAAGGAGATGACATGAGCACGAAGACAAATGATCCCGTTGCCTCTCTGATGGCCACAGCATTTATCGCCGACACAGCCGAGAAGGCCTTGCTTGATGATATCGGTGGCATCGACAAGATAAACGATTATGAGAGTACAGCCCTGATGAAAGCGGCATGGAGCGGCGACACGGATGCCGTAACAGACTTGCTTGATGACGGCATTGATGTGAATTCGATAGTCGCAGGCGGCATTACAGCCTTGATGTTTGCAGCATGGGGCGGTCGCCTCGACACTGTACGAATCTTGCTTGAGAAAGGCGCCGAGGTGAACGCGCGCACTGCTGCCGGAAGCACTTCTCTGATGTGCGCGGCAGTGATGGGGCATGCCGAGATCGTGCAAACTCTGTTGGATAGTGGCGCAAACGTGGATGCAGAAACCAGGAACGGAAACACGGCGAGAATGGAGGCCTCGTCAGAAGGCCACGCCGGTATAGCTCAATTGCTTACGCAGGCCGGATGTAAGCGGTAACAGAATGGCCGGCTGCGGTTTTAGAGGCGAATGGTTATGCATACACAATTTGATATGGAGCGTTACGATCTCGTGAAAGCCGATAAAGTGCGTCTAGCCAATCACCGGTGAGGCCAGGAAGATTCAGAAGTGGTTGATCAGTATCGCTGACTGATCCCGGCGAGATGCCTGTCTCAACTCATCCGCAATTCCGGATTCCGGTTAAAAAAAAATCAATTTATTCAGAAGCTGTCTAATATTGAACAGACTTCCGATCTGTTCGGCGTATAAAATAGGCTATATATTTGATCGGCATCACGCCCACAACGCTAGTGATGCTCGGCAAGTCTGATTATAAGAGAGCTTTCGGCGGCATTAGCCATTAATACCGCCTGCAAGAAGGCCGTGGAGCAAGGAAAAGCAACTGATGGTTCTCTCTGGGGAGACGGCATTAAAAAGGCTGAGTATACCTTCTCCTCAGAGAGCCTATTTGAATAATCACAGTGATCATTACACAGGTATCCACTCACTGGTTTGGACAAACGACCACAAATCTCTCGCTCAGCTAGAAAGAATAAGCTATGTGGTACAGAGTAATGTCCTACCTATCCTATACGGTGATCACGGCTCGGAATACAGAACGGTGTCGCTTAGAGAGATTATCGAAAGTATATGAAGGGAGACGGAAGTGAAAGACTTAAGGAAGAAGTACGATGAATATAGCCAGGCGAGAGCCCAGGAGAAATATGATGGCAATATTGAAAATGGATTTCCTGTTAAGGATTTTCGGAAGTGCGTCGATTATCTCGCCGGGGTTCTCGAAAGGGTAGAATTTAACGGAGAAGATCTGAGTGACATTGCAAGATTGGCACAATCGCGCCGAGCCGAAAAAGTTTGAGCCTAATAACTAACGGCCCGGTCTAAGGTGTGATTATCAGCTTACTGAGTGAGGAAGGACCATGAAAATCCAAGAGCGTACGCAAGACGATATTATTCTGCTTGATCTCAGCGGCAGCTTCATTCTGGGCGAGGATGGTGAATTCAAGCATCGTGTTGCCACTAAAATCAAAGCCGGACGCCGTAAGCTAATTGTGAATCTGGCGGAAGTGGGCCATATGGACAGCAGCGGCCTTGGTGAACTGATCGCAGGCTACATCGCAATGCAAAGAGTGAGCGGCCACATCAAGCTGCTTCATGTCAACAACCGCCTGCATGATTTGCTGATAACTACAAAGCTAATAACTGTGTTTGAGACTTTCGACTCCGAACCGGAAGCAATTTCCAGCTTTACGCCCTGACCTGAGAAAGAGCCACCGAGGTGGAACTATGAGAAAGAACAAGAGCCACCTAAAAGTCAGCGCTGGCGCTCCTCCACTGCCAATCAAACGTACAGACACGCCCGACAATTCCAGCGAAAGCTACCAGGAGGGACGCGTGGCGGCTGTGGGGTGGGAGTGGCTGCGTCACTTAGGGCGTCTGCGTAAGAGTGATCCTGATCTGACGTTGACGGAAATTAGGAGCATCGAAGCGCAGGTGAGAAAAAAGCTTTACCCGTAAGCCTTCACTCGTCGCCGTGTGGCGTGCGTCGTAGCACGCATGATTTTACAAGCGAACGACGTTCAAGATTATAAATATGAAATTAGATGCTGGACGCGAGATAGACATTCTCGTAGCCGGGCGAGTCATGGGATGGCGGCTAGAAATAGATGGACCCAAATCAAGCTTCAGAGTTGGGGCGTAGTTGCCGCGACATATACTTAATCGCGCTTATGTGGTAATATAATAATGTTCGATGCAGCGGACTTAGTGCTGCTGCTCTTTATGAATTTTGGAACGACCTGCTGTTCGGAGAGTGTTTGATTCAGTTTTCATCCCTTCCCGCAAAGCCTCGGAAATTCCCATAACCAGTTTCAGGAGAAACTAATGACTAAAAGAATATTTGTCGGAAACCTGTCGTATCAGACGACGGAAGGCGACCTCACAGACCTGTTCGAGCAGGCGGGAGAAGTCGAGTCAGCTACTATTATTACGGACCGTGACACGGGTCGGTCAAAGGGCTTTGCGTTCGTGGAGATGGGCGGCGAGGGTGCTGATAAAGCAATCGCGCAATTCAACGGTGCGGAACTCAAAGGCCGTTCGCTTACGGTGAATGAAGCGCGCCCGCGCGAGGACCGTTCGAGCAATCGCGGCGGCTACGGCGGGGGCCGTAACAGCTACAGCGGCGGTCCAAAAGATCGCGGTGGATACAACCACAACTAAATCTTGCTAAGGATGGATACGGATGGATGGGATAAACGGGGTTCTACTCTATTTATCCTGTCTCTCTCTTGAATGTAGGCGTGTCGCAACCGAGGTGGAGGATATATGAAAATGAAGATGGATGATGTCCTTGTTTATAAAGATTCTCAGATGACTAACAGTTATGGAACAGGGGTTGTGACTTCCATAACCACTGATGAGTACACAATACTCTGGTCAGGGCGCGGGATAACAAAATATAAGCGCTCGATACTTGATAAGAATCTGGAACATATCTTTCAACTGGCAGATAAAGGGGTGTCTCTTCCCAAGGAGCGGCATCTACAGCTTGGAGCATCCAAAGTCAGGGTTGCTTTCAATGAGAATTATGATCGCTCAAGGTTAGCGTTGCTATGTGAGAAGCTAAAGATGTCCGAGACGCGCAACGCGAAAGATGTGGCAGACGGGCTAACGGCGGAGCTGTTCACTAAGAGGCTTGTTCTACGGGGCGCTGCAAAAGTTGTCTTATGTCAACTTGCAGAGTTATGTGACACCGGCAACTCCCCCCGCTGTGATGATGCCCAGAACATAAGCAGAGAACTTTTCTTCGGCTACGTGCTCAAGAAGTCGGATTTCCATCAGCCTGAGCGCGATTAGTGAATCGCGTAATCCCGAAAAGTGACGATGAGCATGGACATGGTTCGATTGATTCGGCGACCGAGAAATCTCAGCCTGGCTTCATCTGCCCGGAGAACGTCTTCGATGATCGTTATTGAGGAAGGTCGGGCAATTTCCTCACGCTACGAAATTCATCAGAACTTTTATTCTTCGAGTCTACTTTCAGTCCGCACGAATGTGCGGATGGAGTTAAAACTCACGAATTTCATTCGCATTCACTTTCAGTCCGCAGCTTGCCTGCGGATACGCAACCTATGCACTTTTAGTGCATAGTGGTTTAGTCCAAATTGATCGTTTGCCTCAGCACTTGACGCTGAATGCGTCAAGTGCTATATCTGAATCTGCTTAAGGTTCTATTTAAAGGCTTATGACCCGAATGTTCTCTTTAGACTGTTGCATCTGTTGTTGCGCGCCAGCGGCGCGCCGGGCGGAGCCTTTAGTGGAGATTGATACGTGTAGAACCTGAGTCTAATTTTTAGATTAAGAGTTTTCCTTAAACCCACTATCGGCACTGCCGGCAGTGGGTTTTTCGTTTTTGATCGCTCTTTTACCGGCTATGAGATTGATGGCTAGAAAAAGTGGAAAGGTCTACCTGATCGGCGCGGGACCGGGCGACCCGCAACTGCTCACGCTCAAGGCGGCCAAGGCCATCGCGACAAGCGACGTGATCGTTTACGACTATCTTGTAAACCCCGAAGTCCTGGTACACGCGCGGCAAGGTGTGGAGTTGATCTATGTCGGCAAACGCGCGGGCCATCAGTCAACCTCACAACCGGAGATAAATGAAATTCTCATCGAGCGCGCGCGCCGAGGCGAGATGGTTGCGCGCGTGAAGGGCGGAGACCCTTTCATCTTCGGGCGCGGCGGCGAAGAGGCCGAAGCCCTGGCCGAAGCGGGCATCGAATGGGAAGTCATACCAGGCATCTCGTCGGGCGTGGCCGCTGCGTCTTATGCGGGGATACCGCTGACGCATCGCGGTTACGCTTCGAGCGTCTCGTTCATCACCGGACACGAAAGCAACAAAAACGGGCAAGCAATAGATTGGTCTGTGGCCGCTCACGCGGCTGACACGCTCGTTATTTTCATGTGCGCCGAAACGATAACGAGTATAGCTCGCCGCCTTATCGTCGAAGGCCGCGAGCCCTCAACCCCGGTCGCCATCATTCGATGGGGCACCTACGAGTGTCAGGAAGTTTATTCGACAAATCTTGATGCGCTTCGGCGCATGGATGAGCAAACGGACGACGCAACTCGAATTAAAATCGAGCCACCCGCCATCGCGATCATCGGCAGTGTGGTTTCGCTCAGAGAAAAGCTTCATTGGTTTGGCCGCCCCGCAATCGCTATCCGGCAGATCGAATCGATCGAAGCTTAGACGGAGAAATAAAGATGGCTCTAACACAACCGCTCACGTTTTCGGCCAAGGATGCTGTCAGGCTCGAAGCAGTCGCCGCTCTGCTTGAAAAATGCGAGCCGCAGGAAATCCTCAAATGGGCCTTCAATCAGTTCAGAGGCGGCGTGGCTATTGCTACGGGGTTCGGCGCAGAAGGCGTGGCGATGATCGATATGGCCGTGAAGATCAACCCTCGCCCCGATATTTTTTTCATCGATACGGATTTTCTCTTTCCGGAAACTTATGAACTCAGGCGGCGCATAGAGGACCGTTACGGGATAGAGATTCGCGCCGTCCGACCGCTACTCACGCCTCAATCGCAAGAGCGAGAGTTCGGCCCGCGTCTATGGTCGCGCGATCCGAACCTCTGCTGCCGCATCAGAAAACTTGAGCCTCTGAAAGTTGCGCTCGACGGGTTGAGCGCGTGGATCACCGCGATCAGGCGCGATCAGACGCTCGCGCGCTCGACTGCCCGCGTAGTCGAGTGGGATTACCTATGGCAGCTTGTAAAGGTCAACCCGCTGGCGCGCTGGACCCGGCGCGAAGTTTGGGACTACGTGGTGAAAAACCGTGTCCCGTATAACCCGCTGCACGATGAAGGCTACCCAAGCCTCGGCTGCACGCACTGCACGCGCCGCACTATCGCGGGCGAGCACGAGCGCGCGGGCCGATGGTCGGGCCATCAGAAGACCGAGTGCGGGCTTCACGCATTGCCTCAAGCAGGTGTCATCTCGAACAGCTTTGAAGTTTGAAGTCGAAAAAAACTTGAATCGAAGGGAAAGAGAGATGAGAACCGATAACGCCGATTCCGTGATGAACTCCAAAGGACTGGTTATATGGCTCACGGGGCTTTCGGGCGCGGGCAAGACCACGCTTGCCCGCGCGCTCAGGCAGGAGCTTTTGCAAACGGGCAACCTGGTCGAACTGCTTGACGGTGACGAGGTGCGCGAGAACCTCAGTCACGGGCTGGGCTTTAGCAAAGAAGATCGTGACCGCAACATTCATCGCATCGGATTCGTCGCGCGGCTGCTGGCGCGCAATGGTATAACCGTGCTCGTCTCAGCCATCTCGCCTTACCGGCAGTCGCGCGATGATGCTCGCCGTTTGATAGAGAGCGACGGCGTCCGCTTCCTCGAAATCTTTGTCCGCTGCCCGCTCGAAGTTTTAATCGATCGCGATGTGAAGGGGCTATACAAAAAAGCGATTGCGGGCGAGCTGCGCTCGTTTACCGGAATCAGCGACCCTTACGAAGCGCCGCTCGCTCCTGACTGCGTCGTAGACAGCTCCACAGAATCGGTAGAGCAGAGCCTATCGCAAATACTTTCCCGGGTCGGCGAAAGCCTTCCGCATCGCGCCCGAGTCGCGCTTGAACATTTTGTAACCGTGCCCGAAGGAGTAGAGCTATGAACCGTATCGAAGAGATAAAGCAGAGCAAAGACGGGCTCGACGTGCTGCCGGATATTTATCGCTACAGCCGTCTGGGGCTTCAATCGATCGCACCGGAAGACGAGCCGCTGTTTCGCTGGTACGGAATTTACACTCAGCGGCCCGCCGAGGACGGATACTTCATGGTGCGAATGCGAATACCCGGCGGCGACCTCAGACCCGATCAGTTGCGCACGATAGCCGACCTTGCAAACACCCACGGGCGCGGGCTTGCCGACATCACCGTGCGGCAAAACATTCAACTGCACTGGGTTCGTATAGAAAGCCTGGCCGACATACTCGACCGCTTGCGCGAGGTCGGGCTATCAACTGCCGAGGCGTGCGGCGATTGCGTGCGCAACATAATCAATTGCCCCGTTGCGGGCGTAGATAGAGAGGAGCTTTGCGATACTACGGAGCTTGTCCGCGAGGTGAACGATTTCTTCGTAGGCAACAAAGACTTTTCGAATCTGCCCAGGAAATTCAAGATCACGATCACGGGCTGTAATCTTCGATGCACATATCCTGAGATCAACGACATAGGGTTATTCGCCGTCCGCGACAAGGAAAGCGGGCGGGTGGCCTTCCGTGCGCGCGTCGGCGGAGGTTTATCGACCACGCCGAGATTCTCGAAAGACCTTGAGGTCATAGTTGATTCCGAAGAGGTTATGGAATTATGCGGGGCGATAGCCTCGGTCTTCCGCGACGAAGGAGACCGAGGAAATCGCAAGCGCGCACGGATGAAGTTTCTCGTAGAAAGATGGGAGATACCGCGATTCCGCGACGAAGTTGAATCGCGGCTGGGCCGTCGCTTGCGTCGAGCACCCCAGCCCGAAGCCGAGCCGGTCGCGGCAGGAGACCGAACGCACCTCGGCATACATCCTCAGCGCGAAGGATGGCTTTATTACGCAGGTCTGTCGTTGATCGGCGGTCGCACATCGGGCGACGATCTGAAGCGGCTGGCCGACCTGGCCGACCGGTACGGCAGCGGGCGGTTGCGAACTACCAACACTCAAAACATCATCCTGCTCGACATCCCCGAATGGAACCTGAAGCAACTTTCTGAGGAACTCGATGCGCAGGGGTTCGATTACAAGCCCGGCTGGGCGCGCCGCGCGGTGATCGCTTGCACCGGCATACAGTTTTGCAAGCTCGCACTGGCAGAGACAAAGAATCGAGCCGTCGAGTTAAGCGATAAACTCGAACGCGCAGTCGATCTCGACGACGGGGTGAGGATCAGCGTCACAGGCTGCCCGAATTCATGCGGCCAGCACCATATATGCGATGTCGGGCTTGAGGGGTCGCTGACTACGATCAACGGAGTAAAGCGCGAGACGTTTCAAGTCTTCTTGGGAGGCGGCGTCGGCGCGCACGAAAGTTTCGGCAGAAGAATAGGCGTGCGCATCGACTCAAACGAGATGGCCGATGCTTTATCGCGGTTGTTTGCGCGCTACAAAAAAGCTCGCGCGGACAAAGAGACGTTTCAAGAATTCTGCCTGCGCCACACGGACGAACAGTTGGCCGAGTATTTGTTACAGCCATGCGCGGATGTCTCTGCCAGCCAGAGCCATTAAGGTTTTTACAACGAGAGACAATGAAAAGCGACTATTTCTTCACCGCAGAGACACAGAGAACACAGAGCGGGCGCAGAGAAAACCAACGTCTGCTCTGCGCAACCTCCGTGTACTCTGTGTCTCTGCGGTGAAGATCGTCTTGCTTTATCACACTCTTTCTATAACCAATCAGGCATTGCGGGTTGTGCCTTTTTGCTTTCTCATAAACCGGGTTGATGTTTGACCGATGATCGCACCCAAACAGTAAAGCGTTACGGCCGCCATTATGAAAAGAAAATAGTGGATCAATATAATGTACCTGTATTCCGTGTGGAGAGCCGACTGTGTGCAAAAGAAATAAACGGGCACCGCGAGTAAAATCATGAGCGCGCGCTTATGCCGAGCGAGCGCCAACAAAACAACCCCGGCAACAACCAGCGGCAGCATGAGATTGGTTTTGAACAGGTTTTTTTGAACACCCAGTATTAAAGCGCGGGGCCAGCGAGTCCACGTATATGCAGTCGGGCCGGCTTCAACTAATTCCGCCTGCCCAACTCGGACGAGCGGGCGGCCCCGTGCCGGATGATCGTTGCTGATTACGAGACGCACCTCCGTTCTGTCACCGCTCGCAAACGGTATTTCGATCAAGGCCATTGATTCATCACCGTCTGAATCAATATCTTCGCTGCTCTCTTTTTTATTTCTCTTAGGCTCGTCCAGAATTTCTGATGCGAGCGTGATGCGATGGTCTTCGCTCGTCACCTTAACCGCAATGCCGCGATTTATGAGATTGGCCGGAAGCCTTAAAACATAATCGGCATTTTTTTGCACCGCTATAAGCCCGGAAGCAAACTGGTCCCCAAACTGAGAATCATCACCCCTGATTTCCAGCGCCTGATTATCGTTTGCGAGCTTGATGTCTGCATCCGTTGATACGGAGATGCCCTCAGCCATCAAATCAACCGGGGAGCCTCTCCATACCGGCATAAGCGCACCGGAAGCCGGAAGCTGATGACTGAAACCGGGCTCGGCTGAAACTATCTGAGCCTGCGAGGTATTCAACGGCCAATTACTTGGGCCTGCATCATTGTACCTGAGCATGAAAGCGGCGCGGTGCAGCATAACACCTGAAAACCAGCCGGGATTTGATCGAATCACCGCAAGGCCGCGAGCAAATCGCGCTCGCTCGCGCTCTACGCCATCGGGACGCCAGATATTGCCCGCATAATCGGGCCGACCGTGCCACTCGGCCTCTTTAAGCGCAACATCTCTGTCATATTGCGGCATTCCAAATCTTTTATCAGTGTCGTAATCGGCAATGCCCTCGATCAAAGTTATTCCTGAGCCGAGCGAAAGCGGGATGAAGCTGTCGAATACTATTATATTGCGGACAGTGATCGGCGCGATGACTACGAGAAACGCGGCAATAAAGGCCATAGAGTAACGGAGCCGGTTGCCGCGCTTAAACAGAAAAAAAATGACGACGGCGAGAAAGAACGCGAGCAGCAGCCCATTCGACCTGAGCCAGCATGACAAACCGACACATGCGCCTGCGCTGATAATTGTTATTAGCCGGTTTTTTTTGATCGCCCTGACAATAAGGTAGACCGACACCAGGATGGGCAACACCGCGAGCGAATCTGCCGAAAGCCAGAGAGAGTACCCGGCAAGATGTGGAGAGAAGGCTACGAGCGCCCCGCCGATGAGCGCACTTATCAAGGGCAGCAACTCTGCTGCGATGAGAAAAACAAATAAGGCTGCTATCGAGTCGCAGATAATTTGCGCAAGCCTTAAGCCGGTGTGCGCATCCCAGGGCGTTTTATAAAATAAGGCTATCAGCATCGAGTACCCCGGCGGGTGGACGAGCATGCGCGCATCGCCGGAATCAATAGGCTCGCGCGGATAAAGGATGCTCCCTTGTTCGATCATTCGCTCGGCTTCGCGCTCATAGCCTGCCAGGAGAGACGCGTTCCCCGCCTCTTTCCGCTCAAAGCCGATCCGCTTATCTTGCCAGTGCAAGAGCCTGACGCCTGCTGAGGTAATAAATATAAGAGCACAGGCTAACAGTAGAGATTTATAGCGGCTGGAAGGTGCAGTGCCTTCCGGAATTTGCGCGCCGGGTGTCGTGATTGTTCGCGAAAGCCAGCCAAGACCTTGATTGAACAAACGTGAAGGTGAGAAGTTCATTATCATTAGCTGTTGCGCTGAAAGCAAGAATATAATGATCTGGTTTGTTGCTCAAGCTAAGAGGCTGTGCAGAAAATGAGTGAGAGGAAAGAAGAACGATTTCTCCTGCGATTGCGTTACTCTAACGGCGGCGACTTGATTTGAGCTTTTACGACCTGACTATGATCCGATTGTGTTGTAAGATGCTTGTTTGGCGAGGCCGGATTTTATACCCTTAGTTTCGCCATTTAAGCCAATTCACCTGCGATAACTACATGCGCGCTCGACTTTATGAATAAGAAAGATTTGATCTTCGCTGGTATCGCTGTCGCGGTCATAGGCCTGTTCATTTACCTGTCGCTCATAGGTAAAAAACCGACGCCGCTCACCGCGCGGCCCGAGCATGCAGGCGTAAGCCGTGAAACGCCGCGCGAGACTTGCTGGTCGTGTCACACGCCGAATTCAGAAGTCTGGCTCCACCATCCGAAAAAAGGAAAGCCGCCCGATCAAACTACCCCTTGCGCTCAATGTCATAAATTCCCCGATGCGGCCAACGCGCTATTTCACTCAACGAAAAATACGGAGGGACTTTTAACATGGCAAAGCCGGCAGCAAAAATAAAAACGACCGAGTATCGAAACTACATTGATGGTAAATGGGTCGCCCCGGCGTCGAATGATTACATCGAAAACCGCAACCCCGCAGACTCGCGCGAGCTTATAGGCCGCTTCCCCGCTTCCAACGCGGAAGACGTAAATCGCGCCGTCGAGGCCGCAGCCGCAGCGTTCGATCAATGGCGCAGGACGCCCGCGCCGCGCCGCGCCGAGATACTTTATAAAGCGGGCGAGATTCTCATACGACGCAAAGAAGAGTTCGCGCGCGATATGACGCGCGAGATGGGCAAGGTTCTCAAAGAGGCGCGCGGCGATGTGCAAGAAGCAATCGACATGACTTACTTCATAGCAGGCGAGGGCCGCCGCCTTCACGGGTTCACGACGAAAGCCGAGCTTCCTAATAAGTATGCTATGTGCTCGCGCGAGCCTATAGGTGTGTGCGGGCTGATCACGCCCTGGAATTTCCCAATGGCTATACCGTCGTGGAAGATCATGCCCGCTTTGATCTGCGGCAACACCGTAGTCATCAAGCCCGCCGAAGACACTCCGCTTTCGACCTACAACCTTGTCGAAGCTTGCGAGGAAGCGGGCGTGCCTGCGGGCGTGTTGAACATCGTTTCGGGCCGAGGCGAAGAAGCGGGCGCGGCGCTCGTGGGTCATCCCAAGGTGCGATTAATCTCGTTCACCGGCTCGACCGAGGTGGGTCGTATAGTGGGCCAGGCCGCCGCCGCCACGGACAAGATATGCTCGCTTGAAATGGGCGGCAAAAACGCCGTCATGATTATGGAAGACGCCGACCTCGATCTTGCGGTCGAAGGCGTGCTCTGGGGCGCGTTCGGAACTTCCGGTCAGCGATGCACCGCCGCTTCGCGCGTCATAGTTCATAAAAAAGTGGCAAAGCGATTTACCGCCGGCCTTGTCGAAGCCGTTAAACAATTAAAGCTCGGCAACGGGTTGAGCGACAGGACCGACGTGGGGCCGGTGATAAATCAGGACGCGGTTAATAAAATCCTGGGCTACATAGAGATCGGCCAGCGCGAAGACAAAGCCAAACTTTTAGCGGGCGGCCACCGCGTAGAACGCGGCGACCTCAAGTACGGCAACTTCGTCGAGCCTACGGTCTTTGGCGGGGTCAAGCCCGAAATGCGCATCGCGCAAGAAGAGATTTTCGGGCCGGTGGTTTCAATCCTCGAATGCCGCGACCTCGATCACGCAATCGAGATAACGAACGGCGTGCGGTACGGGCTTTCGGCATCGATCTACACGAAGGACGCGAACCGCGCTTTCCGCGCTCTGGAAGATGTGCAGACGGGCATATTTTACGTCAACGCCTCGACCATCGGCGCAGAAGTTCATCTGCCGTTCGGCGGGACAAAGGCGACGGGCAACGGCCACCGCGAAGGCGGCACGCAGGTGCTCGATGTTTTCTCTGAATGGAAGGCCGTCTACGTCGATTATTCAGGTAAGCTACAACGCGCCCAGATCGACACGGTCACGAGCGGAATCGGATAAAAACTGAAAACTGAGGTGAATATGATCGTCGGACTACCAAAGGAAGTTAAAGATAACGAGAACCGCGTCGGCCTCGTCCCCGCAGGGGTGAAGGCGTTGACGGACGCCGGGCATAAAGTCCTTGTCGAGCGCGCGGCAGGCGAAGGGTTGGGCATTACGGACGATGAGTACCGCGCGGCAGGGGGCCGGATCCTCGATACTGCCGACGAGGTGTGGGCCGCCGCTGAAATGGTCGTCAAAGTCAAAGAGCCCATCGCAATCGAGTACGACCGCATGCGACCGGGCCTGCTGCTTTTCACCTACCTGCACCTGGCCCCGGCGCGCGAGCTGACGCGCGCGCTGTTGGACCGCGAAGTGACGGGCGTTGCTTATGAGACGATCACAAACGAGATGGGCCACCTGCCGCTGCTTACGCCTATGAGCGAAGTGGCCGGTCGCATGTCTATACAGGTTGGCGCTACATACCTGGAAAAGACAAACGGCGGGCGGGGCGTGCTGCTGGGCGGAGTGCCGGGCGTGGCTCCGGGGCGCGTGACTATAATCGGCGGCGGCGTTGTGGGAACTAACGCCGCAAAGATCGCCGTGGGATTCGGCGCGTCGGTCATCATCATAGACCGCGACATCGAGCGGCTTCGCTACCTCGATGATATTTTCGGGAGCCGCATTCGAACTCTCGCGTCGAACCCTTACACGATTGCCGAATCGGTCGCCGCGTCGGACCTGGTCGTGGGCGCGGTGCTCGTGCCGGGCGCGGCTGCGCCAAAGCTGGTCACGCGCGATATGCTCAAGGCAATGCCGCGCGGCGCTGTCATAGTCGACGTGGCCGTAGACCAGGGCGGCTGCATCGAAACTACAAAGCCCACCACGCACAGCTCGCCGACCTATTATGTAGAGAACGTCCTTCATTACGGGGTGACGAACATGCCGGGCGCGGTGCCGCGAACCTCCACGTTCGCGCTCACAAACGTGACCTTGCCTTTCGCATTAAAGCTCGCGGGCCTTGGCGTCGAAGCGGCTATCGGGCGCGACCCGCACCTCAGGCGCGGCGTGAACACCTACAAGGGCAAAGTGGTCTATGAAGCAATAGCTCACGACCAGGGGCTTGAATACACTCCGATTGAGAAACTGCTATAACCTTCCCGAATCAATTGCGCGATCTGAGATTGCAATCTTGAAATCTCAGATCGCCTCCGCTCAATAGACGACAAGCCCGAACTTGCACAGAAGCTAATCGGCAAAATGACAGACATACCAATTGCCTGTGATATGTTCCGCATAGACAAAGTAGGTGCTGATCCTGTATCTCGCTCGGAAGTCCTCTCGCTTCACATCGCCTATCGCTCCCGTCGGGTCATAAACAAAATCGTGCCAGTTCAGGAATCCATGAGCGTAGTGGAAGGCTATACGGTTATCGCTGGCAGACATCAACCAGCAATCCACGCTACATAATTTCTCCTTCTCGGCTTCGCTTTTGGCCGAGAGAACCCTTGCCACTCTCCCCTCATAATAATTTCGGTGCAAGTAGAAGTGAGCTATTGGTCCCCAGCTCGCCGCCTTACTGAAAGTCATCACAGATATGGAAATAATCAAAGGTATTGCAAGCAGGGGGAGCGCCCTTTTACCCTCTTTGGCCAGAACGATGACAGAAAAGGCCAGGAGAGCAAATCCGGCTAAGGGAAAAAGCAGAATCCCAAATCCGGTAAGGACCGAGAGAGAATGACGACCGGTGAAAGTAGTAAGGATTGCTAGAATCCACAAACCCAAGGCCGTGAGAAATCTCTTCATTAATCCTGACATAAGGCCGCGCCTTTCTCGTGTCAGTTTCGGCCACTGGTTACGCGCTGGGTCTTATAGATGATGGTTAAGTGGGATTGGTTGGTTTCGAGTCCTTAACACAAGAGATTCACTTTTTGCACCCTAAATGGCTAAGTTTTTGATTCCTCTGTTATAATTTCAAGCTTATGTACACTGAGCTTTTCGAAACCATCTATCCTATCAACACGCCTAAAAAGGATAAGGGCGTCGTTGTGACCTCGGTCAACCCGTTCGCGCTGGGCGACGAGGTAGGCATAGAGGTGGGCGACCGAATAATGAAAATCAATGGGCGGGAGTTGCGCGACTTTCTCGATTTTCAATTCTACACGGGCAGCGAAGACCGCGTGCGGCTAGAAGTTCTAAAAAAATCCGGAGAGGCCGTAGAGATCGATGCGGAAGTGGGCGAAGGCGAAATCTGGGGACTCGATTTTGAATACTTCGCCCCGCGTCAGTGCGCCAATGATTGCATATTCTGCTTTTGCAATCAAAACCCCGCAGGGTCGCGCGAGTCGCTTTTCTTCAAAGACGAAGACACGCGCCTGTCGTTTCTGCACGGCAACTATACGACTATGTCTTCGATATCGAAGGTGGAGCTTGACCGCATAATAGAGCAGCGGCTTTCGCCTCAGTATGTCTCCGTGCATGCGACCGACCCGGAAGTGCGCCGGTATCTGCTCGGTCGCAAGCGAGCGGACGATGTCCTGGCCAAGATGCGATACCTCGCAGATCACCGCATAGAGCTTCACGCGCAAATAGTCCTTTGCCCCACGATAAATGACGGCGCGGTGCTCAAGCGCACGATCGCTGAACTGGCAGAGCTTCATCCCGCTTTGCACTCAGTCGCCGTCGTGCCCGTGGTCTTTACCAAATTGCACAACTATCATCACCTGATGACCGCCGTGACTGACGAATATGCGCGCGAGCTTATCAAGCAGGTTCGCCCCTTGCAGCGCGAGATGCGCCGCCGGTTTTCGACTACATTCGTTTTTCTGGCCGACGAATTTTACCTGCGCGCCGGAACGAGGCTGCCCGGACGGGCACACTACGGCGATTACCCGCAGATCGAAGACGGCGTGGGGATGGTGCGCCGCTTCTCGTTCGATGCGACAAAAATGCTCAAGCGAGACTTGAGCGCAGATTTCCAGTTAGAGCCGGGCATGCTTTATGGCACCGTTGCGACGGGCGAGTTGTTTTATCCCATATTGAACGACTTCGTAAGCCGGTTGAATAAACAGACCGGAACGCGGCTGAAAGCTATTGCGGTCAAAAACAGCTTCTTCGGAGAAGAGATCACCGTCGCGGGACTCATAGCCGGAGGCGATTTGCTGCGGGCGCGCGACCAGATGGAGGGCGATTTTCTGATAGTGCCCGAGCAGGCTTGCCTTAAATCCGGCCACATCTTTCTCGACGATTTGAGCCTCGAAGATATTGAGCAAAAACTTCAAATTCCCGTAGCGCACGGGGGCGCGACGCTTGGCAGCATGATCACGCGCGCACGCGATTTAGAGTCGCGACTCGAAGTCGCTTGGAATTTGTAGCCGCCTGAATTTTATAAGTGCCAACCGAACGATAAAGTGTTATTATTTTTTCCTGCACATGTAGACCAGGTCGGTTACACGACTCGAAATCATAGTGAAATATTGATTGCCGTACTAAAGGAGGTACTATGCGAATAGTTTCTGTCACGCTTACATTATTATTTTTATTCACTGTATCGAGCTTTGCTCAACGCGGCAGCGTTGGCGGCCGGGGGGAGCGGCCAATAGATAGAAGCGTCACCAGCCCGGCCAATCAACCCGGTTCACGACTTCCGACCGGGCTTGAAAACAAAAACCCGATCGGGGGAGGGATGACCGGGCTCTCTACTTATCAATTCTCAGCCGATGTAATAAACGTGCATCCTCAAGAAAACTCTATAGAGATTCGCCACAAGAGCAAGAAGTCAGAGCACACACTCGCTCTTGCCGGCAATTGTAAGATCAAGGCCGATGAGAAGCAGTTCGGCAAAAAAGAGTTAAATCTGGACGAGATCGAGCCAGGCTACCGGGTTGAAGTGGTGCTTGATTTGAAAAATAATCTGATCACTCAAATGAAGGTGAAGAAACCCAAAGCCTGATCGTGAAAAAGTGAGTGGGCAGTCAAGAAACTCCCCGCACCGTCTGCTGCCCACTCTCTTGTAACGTTTTTCGCCGCTCGCGCCGAGCCATTCGAATTTGACCTACTCTACAAATTCCTGGATAAAAATCCAAAATCTTGGATGAACAGGGCTTCAAATCACCGGAGACAGCCCGCCGAAGCCCCCGCCCGGAGAGCCAAAAATCTTTATTAAATCTATGAATGACAGGGGTTAGAACTTTGCCGGATCGCTCACCCTGTAACGGCTTCAATTTGGCATCAGCTTTGCGTTAAAGCCCTTTCCTAGTCTACCTTTACGGAATCAACCAAAACTCACTCAACCAACACTTTTTAGGAGGATAAAAATGAGAACACTCCGCAAAGCGAAGGCGTTGGCATCTTTGGCGACGTTTGCGATGATTGCAGCGTTACTGGTGCCATTGTTTAGCCAGCCAGCTCTGGCTGTGGGCCAAACCACAGGCTCCATCCGAGGAGCGGTAACAGACCAGACTGGCGCAGTCGTTCCGGGAGCTTCGGTCGTAGCAAAGAATCAGGCGACTGGGGTTGAAAGCAGCCCTTTCAAAACGACCAGCGACGGGATTTATAACCTCTCCAATCTGATTCCCGGCATATACACCGTCACGGTAGAAGCGGCCAACTTCAAACGCGCCGTCTTTACCGATATTACGGTGCCCGTCGGCCAGGAAATCACCATCGATGCGGCCTTGCAGCCGGGCGGCGTTACTGAAACCGTTACGGTCGCGGCAGGCAGCGAAGAGGTGGTGAACCGAGAGACTGCCCAAGTATCAGCCAACTTTGATACGCGCAAAGTGGCCGAACTGCCGTCGAACGCGGCGGGCGCGGGCCTCGACACCCTGGCGCTGCTTGCGCCCGGCGTCCTTCCCGGGTTCGGCAACGTCAACAGCAACGGTACGACGCTTTCGGTAAACGGACAGCGGTCGCGTTCAAACAACTTCAGCATTGACGGCCAGGACAACAACGACCTGTCGATCGGCGGTCCGAGCTACTTCGTCAGCAACCAGGACCTCGTACAGGACTTCCAGGTCATCACCAACAACTTCTCCGCCCAGTACGGTCGCAACCAGGGCGCAATCGTAAACATCGTGACCAAGAGCGGCGGCAACGACTTCCACGGCACGGCCTTCTGGCACCACATCGACCGCAAGCTTTTCGGCACGCTGAACAACCTTGAGCGTCGTTCGGGCGAGCAAGAAGAAGCGAACCCGCTGCTTTATAACGTTTACGGCGGCACCATCGGCGGTCCGATTGTCAAGGACAGGGCCTTCTTCTTCGGCACCTTCCAGGGCATTCGCACGCGAGAGATATTTATAGCTCGCGGCGGAAATCTTGCGATTGTTCCGGAAGAACTGGAGCGTTTTAGAAACACATTTGCGGGCAACCCGATTGCCGGAACGATAGCCAATTTCTCGGCTTTTGCGATCACCGATTTCGGCAACCTCCGCACGCGCACCGACCTGGGCAACGATATCGAGAATCTTACGGTCAACGGCCGCACCTTTAGAGTCGGCGGCGCGTTCGACGTAGTGCTCTTCCCGATTAACCCGCTTTTGCCGTGCAACACCCAGACTTTTGCCAACTGCCAGGGTTTCCAGGCTGCATTCCCTGAGCGCGAGTTCAGCGCCGGCCAGGTCGGCCCTGACGAGCAGGAAGAGTTCACGGTCCGAGGCGACGTGAAGCTCACCGATAAAGACAGCATCTGGAGCCGCTTCCTGTGGCAAGACAGTGTCTTTAAGAACAGCCTTGGCGGAAGCAGCGGCTTTACGGGCAACGTTCCTGCACAGAGCAAGAACCTGGGCGCAAGCTGGACCCGCCAGGTTTCCTCCACGGCAGTCAACGAGTTCCGTTTTGCATTCAGCCGTCTGTTTGTGCTCTTCGGCGGCGGGTGCGAAGGGCTTAAGGGCTGCATTCCCGACCCGACCGGCGGCGGAATCGGCGAAGCATTAGCCAACGTAACCTTCACCGGCATCCTTGGATTTACGACAGGCTTATCGCTTCAAGCAATCGGTCCGGCGACCAACCTGCCGCAGGGTCGAACCGTTGACGCCTATCAGTTCAACGACAACTTCTCGCTCACTCGCGGTCGTCACCAGATGATCATGGGCGCGGACATCCGGCGCTTGCGCAACTCCGTCCCGTTCCTGCCCAACATCAACGGCGCATTCTCGGTAGGGACTGCGTCCCGTTTAATCCTCAATTCTCCGCAGACGGTGACGCTCGCAGCCGGAACGGCTGAGATCAAGTACTTCGAGAACCGACCAGTTCTACTTCTTCCAGGACGACTGGAAGGTGAAAGACAACCTGACCTTGAACCTCGGCCTCCGCTACGAGTACATCGGCCAGCCCATCAACACGCTTAATAAGATTACGGTCGAGCGCGAGTCGAACGCCGACACGGCGCTCTGGAAACTGAGCCTCCCGCTCGAAGCGCGCACGGTTCCGAAGCTCGCGGCCGACAAGAACAACTGGGCACCCCGTTTAGGCTTTGCCTGGACGCCCAGATTCGGCGGCGATGGATTCATGAAGAGCTTCCTGGGCGAGGATGCGACGGTGATTCGCGGCGGCTACTCGATAGCCTACGATCCTCCGTTCTACAACATCCTGCTCAACATCTCGACGGCCGCTCCCGTGGTGTTCAACAACATCACGCAGAACCCTGCGGTCCCGACGGCTGCCAACCCCGTGCTCTTCCCGTTGTCAACCGACACTCCAGTCGGCTCGACGATCCGCGCATTTGCTGAAGACCGTGGATTGATCATCCGTGGCGTGGCCGATCCCAGATTCCAGAACCAGGTGCCGGTCGCGAGCGATTTCCACCTGCCTTATGCGCAGCAGTGGTCACTCGGCATTCAACGCCAGATCAATCGCAACAACGTCGCCGAAATCCGCTACGTCGGCACGCACGCAGTTGGCCTGTTCCAGACCAACAGCCGCAATCCCAGGATCGACCGTCTGCTGAATGGCTTCACGGCCCAAGGCATAGCCTTCCCGGGATTCCCGAACCTGGTTCCTGCAGGGCTTACGCCGCTGGTTGCGGGCGTCGCGCCCTGCCTTAACGACCCGGCCACTCCGTTTATCAACGAGTCAGCCGCTTGCAACGGTCGCCCGCTGGCGAGAGGCCGAATACTCGCGCGCGAGAACACAGCTTCTTCGATGTATCACGGGTTGCAGACACGCTACAACGGTCGCCTGTTTAACCAGTTGACCTTCGGCGCGTCTTACACCTGGTCGAAGGCGCTTGACAACTCGAGCGAAATCTTCGCCTTTGCCGAGAATGCGAACGCGCAAAATCCGTTTAACATCAACGGAGCCGAGAAGAGCTACTCAGGGTTTGACCGCCGTCATGGCGCGGCGTTCAACGCTTTGTGGGATGTTCCTTTCTACAAGGACCAGAAGGGCGTCATTGGCCACGTGCTCGGCGGCTGGCAGCTTAACGGCACGCACGTCGTCACGAGCGGCCGCCGCTGGACGCCTTCACAGGTCTTTAACACAACTATCGCCAACTCTCTGGGTGGGGCCTACACCGATCCTCTCGTCGGCGACACGAACCGTCCGTTCTACGGCAACCCGAACGCTCCTGCCACACAGGTAGGCATCTATCAGCTTGATGCCTTCTTGCTGGCGCCGCTGTTCGGATTCGACGTTCCGACGAATAATCCCAGTCAGGTTTACTCGTTCAACGATTACCTCGCGGGAACACTCACCCCCATCAGCGCCAATGATGTCCGTTACATCTTCAATGGTCCTGGCGCGGCGGTTGTTAAGGGCACGCCTTTTGGCGATGTCCCGCGCAACATCGAGAAGGGGCCGAGACTCAACCAGATGAACATTGGTATCTTCAAGAACACGCGAATAAACGAGCGTGTTACCATCCAGTTCAGGACGGAAATGTTCAACGCCCTGAACCACCCGACTCCGGGTTACGGTCTGCCTGCATTCGAGGTTCCGGACAGCGTTCCCGACAGGTTCCTTGAAGACGCCGGTGTGTCAGGCGTTGCATTTGCCGACTTCAATGACATGCAGTTCGCGCGTCGTTACATCCAGTTCGGTCTGCGCGTGATCTTCTAATCAAGCGCACGTTCGACTGTCTGAACGACAGGACGAAAACTAAAGGGAGAGGTCAAAAGCCTCTCCCTTTTTTATTGGACACATTTTTCATGCGAAGCTTTTTACAATCTCTGACGCAATACGCTCTCTTTCGCCGACGCCCGCCAGACGACGCTAATACTCAGAACTTTACATCATATCTCCCGCGTATGAAGGGGTAGCGAAAAACTGATTTCGCTTGTTACGATACCCATACCGATTTCCGCTTAACAAAGTTAATTTGGAGGGACGATGCTTATGCTTTCAAGAATCTTTTTCGCCTGCGTGCTGGCCGTTGTTTTGATGCCGCTTGCAGCTTCGGCGCAGACAAAGCTGCTGCGCTTCCCCGATATACACGGCGACCGTGTGGTCTTCACCTACGGGGGAGACCTGTGGACCGCGCCTGCTGCGGGCGGGACGGCCACACGACTGACGGCACACCCCGGCGTCGAAGTCTTTGCCAAATTCTCGCCCGATGGCCGGTGGATAGCCTTCACGGGCCAATACGACGGAGATGAGCAGGTATACGTTATTCCCTCTACGGGAGGTGTGCCTCGCCAGTTGACCTATTATCCCGCGCGCGGCCCGTTCACGCCGCGCTGGGGCTATGACAATCAAGTCTACGGCTGGACCAATGATGGGCGAAGCGTCTTGTTTCGCTCGCACAGAGACTCCTGGACGCTGCCCATAACGCGCCTCTACACAGTAGCCGTGGATGGCGGGCCGGCAGAGCCGCTCGCGATGCCTGAATCCGGCGCGGGCGATTACTCGCCCGACGGCACGCGCATGGTCTACTCTCCTCGCGCGCGCGACTTTCGCACCGAGAAGCGTTACGGGGGCGGGCAGGCGAACGATCTCTACCTGTTTGACCTGAAGACTTTCGAGACAAAACGCATAGCCGACGACCCGCGCGTAGATCGCGACCCGATGTGGATTGAAAATACTATCTACTACAATTCTGATCGCGACGGCCATTTCAACCTTTACGCTTACGACATCGCGACCGCAAAGACCGCTCAAGTGACGCGCAGCCGCCCGTGGGATGTGCGCTGGCCTTCGGCGGACCGCGAAGGGCACATCGTTTACGAGCTTAACGGCGAGCTACAAATCTTTGATACGAAGACAAAGAAGAACAATCCCGTCTCTATAACTGTGCCTGACGACGGGCTGGCTCGCAGGGCCGGGCGAGTCTCGGTGGCCAATCTTATCGAAGGCTTCTCGTTAAGCGGGAAAGGCGAGCGGGCGCTTTTCGTAGCTCGCGGCGATGTCTTTAGCGCACCCATAGAGAAAGGGCCGACGCGCAATCTGACTCACTCGTCAAACGCGCACGATAAGTGGGCGCGCTGGTCTCCCGACGGAACGCAGGTCGCCTTCATCTCTGATAGAAGCGGCGAAGAGGAGCTTTATCTTGTCGCGCAGGACGGCTCGCGCCCGGCGGAGCAGATTACCAAAGGCGGCAAGGCTATGCGCTACGCGCCGGAGTGGGCTCCTGACGGCAAGCGGCTGGCCTTCAGCGATAAGGACGGAAAGGTGTACGTGCTGACGCTCGGAGACCGAAAGTTGACAGAGATAGCCGATTCGGCGCGAGGGCAGGTGCGAGATTACACCTGGTCGCCGCGAGGCAATCATCTGGCTTTCAGCATGGGCGACTCTAACGGCTTCTCTTCGATTTACATCTGGTCTGCCTCGGACGGCAAGCTGCGCCGAATAACGGACGAGATGTTTAACGAGTATAGCCCGGCGTGGGACCCGCAGGGGAATTTTATTTACTTCCTGAGCGATCACGAATTCGCGCCGCAGATCTCTTCCATAGAGTTTAACTACGCGACCAACCGCGAGACTTACATCTATGCTATGGCGCTTCGCAAAGACGTGAAGCATCCTTTCCCGCCGGAAAGCGACGAAGTTACTATAAGCAAGCCCGAAGCCGATGCGGCGAAGCCGAAAGAAGAAGGCGACTCGGCTATTCCCAAAGAGCCCGCGAAGGACATCAACAAAGAGTTAAAGAAAGAGCAGGGCAAAGAGCCGGATAAGACCGAAGCGGCTGCTGCGCCGGCAGCCTCCGGGCCGCCCGCTCCGTCGGGCAATCTTGTCATTGATTTCGACGGGCTGGCTTCGAGAGTGGCGCGGGTGCCGCTTGAGGCTAACAACTACGGCGGGTTAAGCGCAAAGACGGGCCACCTGCTGTACGGCATAGGGCCGGCGTTTTATTACGGGCGCCAGGCTGACCGCCCGACTTCGCTTAGAATCTATTCGCTGAAAGACCGGAAAGAAGCCTTGCTTGCCGAAGAGATGCGCGGTTACGTGTTGTCGGATGATGGCTCGAAGGTGCTCGTAGCTCAAGGGCCTGCCTTTAATCTTTACGACGCGACGATGCAAGGCGATAAAACGAAAAAGGCCGTTTCGACTTCAGGGCTTGCAGCCGACCGCGTGCCCGCCGAAGAGTGGAACCAGATATTTGACGAGGTGTGGCGGCGTTATCGCGACTTTTTCTATGTAGAGAACATGCATGGGTATGATTGGAATGCGCTGCGCGAGCAATACCGCCCGCTCTTGCAGTACGTCGCTCACCGCTCGGACTTGAACTATGTCATAGGCGAGATGATCGCGGAGCTTACGGTCCAGCACGCCTACATCGAAGGCGGCGATTTTCAGATTCCGCCTCGTCCTCGTGTCGCGCTCGCGGGCGCGCGGTTCGAGCTTGATCGCAAAGCCGGAAGATTCCGCATCTCAAGGATATTCGACGGGCAGAACGAAGAAGAACTTTACCGCTCGCCGCTAAGAGAGATAGGCGTCAACGTCTCTGTGGGCGATTACGTTCTGGCGATCAACGGCGAAGAGCTGAAGGCAAACGATGATCCTTACCGCTTGCTCAAAAATCGGGCTGACAACCCCGTGCAGCTCACGGTAAACAGCAAGCCCAGCCTCGAAGGATCGCGCACAATCTCTTACCGCCCGATCACAGACGAAAGCAGCTTGATCTATCTCGACTGGGTCCAGGGGAATCGTCGCAAGGTCTCGGAGATGACCGGCGGGCGTGTCGGCTATATACACGTCCCGGACATGGGCGCGAACGGCATCCGCGAATTCATCAAATGGTACTACGGCCAGATCGATAAAGAGGGGCTTGTCGTCGATGTTCGCGCAAACGGCGGCGGCAACGTCTCGCGCATGTTGATCGAGCGGCTTCGCAGAAAGACGCTTGCGCTCGGCTACTCACGGACGAACGACGAGGCGACGACTTATCCGGACGCCGTTTTTCGCGGGCCGATGGCTGCGCTGTTGAACGAGAACTCGTCTTCGGACGGCGACATCTTTCCTGCGATGTTCCGCGAAGCGGGGCTCGGGCCGCTGATCGGCAAGCGGTCGTGGGGAGGCGTTGTAGGAATAACCAATCGCGGGACGCTGATCGATGGCGGCTCGGTCTTCGTGCCTGAATTCGGGTTTGCGAACACCAAAGGCGAGTGGATTATCGAAGGCTATGGCGTTGACCCGGACATCGAAGTGGAGAATGATCCGAAATCGGTGATAGAAGGTCGCGACCCGCAGCTTGAGCGCGCGGTGGCCGAGGTCATGAAGAAGCTCAAGGATAATCTTGTGCGGCTGCCCGCACGCCCGGCTCCTCCTGTTAAGACCAACGGGAAGCCTTAACCTATAATGAAAAAATTCTCACCGCCGCAGACACAGAGGACACATATGGCCGATGATGTGCTTCGCACGCGGCGATTGCGCAGAGAGAACCAACGTCTGCTCTGCGCCCGCTCTGTGTTCTCTGTGTCTGCGGCGGTGAGGCTGATTTTCCTAATCAACCTAATCGCATTGATACCGCCAGAGATAAGGAGAATTCGATGAAAAGAAATCTTTTCTTAATCGCCATTTTACTCGCGGCCTTTGCGGCCGCTCACGGCGCGGCCCAGGCGCAGAACTCGGAAGAGGCAGGCGTGCGCGAGGCAATCGGCCATTATTTCCAGGGACACGCTACGGGCATGGGCGAGCATTTCAGAAAAGCGTTTCATCCCGAAGCAAAACTCTTTTTTATCCGCGACGGGAAGTTCAGCACATGGACTCTGGACGAGTATGTCGGCAGAGCCTCAGGCAAGCCCGCCGACGACGAAGCTCAACGAAAGCGCAGCATCGCAAGCATAGACATCACGGGCAATGCCGCTGTCGTCAAGGTCGTGCTCGATTACCCTAACACGCAATTTGTTGATTACATGTCTATGCTAAAGATCGACGGGCAATGGAAGATCGTCAACAAGACGTTTTACGCAGAGCCGAAGAAACGCCAGTAAGGCAGGTAGTTTCTACAGTCGAGAACCAGTGGAATATAAAAATCGGTCGAGGAAAAATTTATGAGAATCAAAGTGTGCATGTTTGCTTTGATCCTGCTTTCGGTCAACTGCCTGGCGCTTGCTCAAGACGCCCGGCCAAAGCAACAGGCGGTCGCGTTCGTCAATGTCAATGTAATACCTATGGACCGCGAGCGCGTGTTAGAGAATCAGACTGTCATCGTGCGCGAAGGTCGCATCAGCGAGATAGGGGGCGCGACTAAGATAAAGGTTCCAGCCGATGCGCTGCGCGTGGATGGGCGGGGGAAATACTTGATGCCGGGGCTTGCAGAGATGCACGGCCACCTGCCTCACCCAAACATGAGCGAGCAGACGGCCAACTCGATTTTATTCTTATTCGTGGCCAACGGCGTGACAACCGTGCGAGGGATGTTTGGCTTTGACAATCACACCGCGCTACGCGAGAAGGTGGCGGCGGGGAGCTTGCTCGGCCCTCGGATTTACGCCGCAAGTCCCGCCCTCAGCGGGCAGAGCGTGCACAGCCCGCAGGAAGCAGAGCAATTAGTCCGCAAATATAAGCAAGACGGGTTCGATCTGCTTAAAGTTCACGAAGGCTTGAGCCTCGAAGCCTATAACCAGATCGTCACGACCGCCAATCAAGTCGGAATACCTTTTGGCGGACACATAGCCGATAAAGTCGGACTGCTTCACGCGCTCAAGTCAAAGCAATTGACCGTAGAACATCTTGACGGCTACCTTGAAGCGCTCGAAGCCGACGATTCACCGATACGCAACGCGGACCCGCAGACGCGCGCGCAAAAACTGCCTTTTCATCTCGACGAGCGAAAGATTCCGGCGCTTGCTCAATCTACGCGCGAGGCGGGAGTCTGGAACGTCCCCACGATGGCTTTGTGGCAGACCTTTATTTCAGATGAGAGCGCGGAGTCTTTGCGCGGGCGACCGGAACTGAAATACTTGCCGCCCCAGATGATAAATCAGTGGGTCACGCAGCGAACCAATCAGCTGAAAAACCCGAACGACCCGGCAGCCGGTAAGCGCGTGCTTGAGATTCGCAATCGAATGCTCAAGGCTCTCCAGGATTCCGGAGCTAAGATAATGCTCGGCTCAGACGCGCCGCAGCTTTTCAGCGTGCCCGGTTTTTCGCTTCACAGAGAGATGCAGGCGATGGTCAAAGCGGGGCTCACTCCTTATCAGGTGCTTGAGACGGGTACGCGCAACCCGGCCATCTATCTCAAGGCTGCTGCCGAGTTCGGCACGATTGAGGTGGGCAAGCGCGCTGACCTGATACTGCTAAATGACAATCCGCTGAAAGACGTTGCCAACGTAGCCAATCGCGCGGGTGTGATGGTGCGCGGGCAGTGGCTCGCGGAAAGCGAGCTTCGCAAAAAACTTGATGAAGTCGCCGCGATGTATGCGGAAAAAAATTAAAAGATACTGATAAAGATAGCCTGCAAGCCTTGAAAGGGCGAAATTCAATAGCCCGGGAAACCAGGCGGCGAATACCAACAAGCCCTGAAAGGGCGAAATAATCCGATGATTTATTTCGCCCTTTCAGGGCTTGTCTAACTTAACGCTCACGACCAGGAGCGATGCCCCAGGCTATTGAATTGCGCCTCTTCGAGGCTTTTCAAATAAATTTAGTAAGCGACGAACGTGTCGGTATTGACGACCTTCACGCGCGCGCCGTTGATGCTGACAGGCAGGCGGGGATTCAAGCCCGTTGTCTCATCGACGTAGACCACTATCACGGCTTCGAACGGATCATCGTCCGACGCGCCGACGCCGACCCCTATCACCCCGGGACGAGACAAGAGATTGTTTTCGCGGCTATCTTTTATTGCCCGCACGCGAGTTATCTCTTCGCGCGTAAGCTGGCCTGTTGACAGACCCTCAAGCGTCGTAGCCGCCGCCGTGCAAGTGCCGCCGACAAAGCTGACCGTGCGTCCCAGCGAGGCGCTGACTCTAGTGAGGACTAATGAGATGGGGTTGCCGATGGTCGAAGTGCTGCTGCCGGCAAACAACAACGCGACGGGCTGATGGCATTGATTATTGGTCACGATCAGCGAGCCTGAATCGCCTCCTGCGCTGAAAGTGCTGCTGTTGACGACTACCTGATTCGTAAACGTGAAGACGGGGCCGTTATTTGATCCGCAACTTTTTGAGTATCTCACGCTCACTGTCGTGTTGATAGAGCTTATAGTCCCGGTAGTAAACCCGGTAGTGCGCCCGCTCTTTGCCACAGACAGGCCGACCGCAGGGGCCTTGACCACGCTGCTGATCGTGCCTATGTCTTCAATGAAACCCGTGCCGTCCATCTGGCCCGGACGCAGTTCAGCGATGGCGGCATCAACATTCGAGTTGAGCGCGGGCGCGGCTGTGAAGTCCGCAACTATCGGGGGAAGCTGGCAGCCGTTATTGATTAGACCGGGCTGTGAGATGTCATCGCCTACTGACGCGCTTCCCGCAAGTCCAAGCACATGATTGTTGCTCAAGATGTACTGGACATTTTGCGTGTCTCTGACGAGCGAGCCTAAAGTCCCGCTACAGCAGAAGCGGCGTGATGTGTCTTTGATGTTGCCGCCCGACACGCCAAAGTGAAGGTTGCGAACTCTGTGGTTCGGCCCGTTGTCGGCCCAGATCATCGATGGGCCTATTGTTAGAAGAGACAAAGCTAATACAGGTAAAACGAACCGGCTGAAAACTGAAAGTTTTTTCATTCGTGACCTCCTCGGTTGTGGATGCTGGTGAATTCTCAACACCTGATTTGAGACAAACAGATGCAAGAAAAGCCTGAGAGAAAAACTACCGCTCGATTGAGCCGGCGCTAATCTAGCAACGATTTCCCAGCGTGTCAATGATTACATCAAGCAGTTGTCCGGAAGCCGGGCGCAGTGTGATGAACCCGAAGGGCGGCTGTCGCTTTCACGAGCGGTGAGGAGAGAAAATTATTTTGACCGCTGTGGCGCTACTTCTTCAGCGTCGCTGTAATGGTAGAGGTCTTGCCCGGCTTAACTTGAACGCTTTTTTGATAAAACTTGTAGCCGGGCTTTTCCAGGTGAACCGTGTAGGTGCCGGGCGCAAGGTCTGTGATAGTCGTCGGCGTCGTGCCGCGCGGTTCGGGCGGGCCTGCCCCGCCTACCGCTTCCGTTATGAGCAGTACCTCGGCGCCCACAGGCGTCGACTCGATTTTGATGCCGCCTGTGGCCGTCGCCTCGCTTTCCGTAATCGGCGCGGGCGACGCGGCGGGCGCGGTGCCCGGGCTTGCCGCAGGCGTGCTGTTATTGTTCGTTTCCGATGTGGGAGAAGCGCACGAAGCTGCTATTAATAGCGTCAGCGCGATGAGCGCCAGAACCGGAATACGAGCCATCTTATGCATGCCTTACCTTCCTTCAAAACGATTCTCTATCAGGCGCGAGGGCCGTCAACCATTTTATTCCGAGCAGCCGGTCGAGCGAAAACCGATTGTAATCCGCAAGCCACAGCAGTATGAAAAAGACCACTGCATAGAGCGTGTTATTGGCGACCGTGGCCGCCTGGCCCTGCAGCACCATGCCGAACGTGAGGGCCATCATCAACAACGCCCCAAGTATCAGCGCTACGACGTTCAACAATCCGAGCACCAGCAGCAAGCCTATCGCCACCTCTGCGAAAGGTAAGAGGTAGCTGAATGGAACGAGCAGAAATGAGGGGAGCTTGCCTGCGAAATTCTGTTGCAGACCGGCTGCAAAGTTGCCGATCCCGGCGGTGAATTTTCCTATGCCGAAAAACAGAAACGTCACGCCCAGAGTCACTCTTAACAGCGCGTAGGCAATTTCTTTACGGGTTTGCATACGACTGCCTCCATCTTCTCAACTGGTTAATTGACAAGCGTGCTCACAGTTCGCTAACCCCTATGCTCGATCTCCGAAAAAGATGTCCCCTTACAACGGTATAACATAAGCTTGCGAGATCGCAAATACCCTGACGCTTGCATATACACGCCGCGCATATCATACTAATTTCTGTAGGCGTGAAATTTCCGGTCCAATCGGCAGCGTCGCCTGGCGCTTGCCCTTATGCTTATGAGTTCAATCCAGGTACAACTGTCGTTGCGCAATCTGTTGTTCATCAACTACAGCGTGCCGCCCGAACGTCTTCGCGCGCTGGTGCCTGACGAGCTTGAGCTTGACCTCAGCACGGACGCCGAGGGACGCGAAGTCGCGTTTGTATCCGCAGTCGCGTTCCACGTCGCCGAATTGCGTTCGAGCCTGTTGCCGCTCCTGCGCCCGAGCTTCGATCAGGTCAACTACCGCACATACGTCAACGCGGGCGAAGGCCCGGCTGTTTACTTCTTTAATATGAGCGTCAACTCTCGCATGGTGCTGGCGGGAACGATAATGCTTGGGATGCCGGTGAGCTACGAAGAGATAGAGATTACAAGCGAGCCTCATTCTACAGTCGCTGAAAGCGAGCTTCGTGTGGTGCGCTGCGCGGTCAACTCAAAAGGGCTTGCTGCGGCTATCGAGATAGGCGCGCGTCACGCCAGCATCGGCCCTGAGAACGCGGCTATCCCGCCCGATTTTATAACCGACAGACCTGTCGGTTATGTCAAATCCGCCGCCGACGGGATAATGAAGCTCCTGGTCGAGCACTCGAAGCTTGAG
This sequence comes from Blastocatellia bacterium, assembly GCA_963728545.1. Taxonomy (GTDB): domain Bacteria; phylum Acidobacteriota; class Blastocatellia; order UBA7656; family UBA7656; genus DASUNP01. Next base: position 5,532,480 of record CAVSKO010000002.1, on the reverse strand, counting down.
GCTCTCGCAGCCCATGTTAAAAGCGCGCGCGCGCCGATGCTGGAATCGCTGGGCATCTTGAACATGGATGAGTCAATGCGCCCTCACTCGGCGCTTTATGTCGGAGAGTCGGTCTTTAAGATAAACCCTCCTAGCCCCTGGCTTCCGGAAGAGTAAGTCATTAAAAAGCTTGTAAACCAAGCAGATAAACGAGTTTTACGGCTTATAGATTTGCGTTTTTATTCATTTTTGCCCCCTGCAATAAATTGTTTCCAATTTATTATGATGGGTCTAAATTATTGAGGCGCGGGCGGGCAATGGGTTAGAATATAAGAGTTCAATTCTATAAAAAGGCAGGCAAAATGAAATCGAACAAGGGTATATTTATCGGTCTGTTTATTCTATTGTCGGGCATCTTTGTCTTCTTTGGCCTGAAGGGCGAGAGCGCGGGAAAGCCCGCTCAAGATAACTCGGTGAAACCGGTTGCTGCTCAAAACGAATCGCTCGTCAGGCTCTCTACGCCTGCAAAGCCTGCCGCAGAAACGGTCTCAAAGGTCCCGGCTTTCGACGTCGCCGCGCTTGAAAACATAAGACTGCAAAGCGACCTCAACTGGGTCTTCGGAGGCAAATCGCAGCGCGGGTGGCAGCTTTACACTCCGTTGATCTCGCAAATGATCGAGGCAGAGATAGACGCTCAGACGAGCAACTTCGCCCTGGCCGTCGCGCGCTGGCAAAAAGAGAGGGGTCTCAACTCGCACGGCATGCTTGATAGCTCGACCTGGTTTCAAATGATCTCGGCCTGGCAATCGGACCGGATAAAAGACCGCTCTTATCCGACCGAAGCTCAACTGGTGACCGTCCCGGTTTCGGAATGCTACGACCCGTCGCGCCCGGAAGAGCTTCGCAAAGTCGAGCGCGAGACCTATTTTGCTTACAAGCAGATGATCAGGGCCGCCGCCGCCGACCCTTCGCTCGGGCTTGCGGTGACTGCTGACGGCGAGCTTGCCGAGGGCGAGAAATATCTCAAAGTCATCTCGGCATTCCGCTCGCGCGAATATCAGGACCATCTTCGCAAGCAGTCGCCAAACAGCGGGCGGGCGGGGCTTGCGGTCAACAGCCCGCATTTCACGGGTCGCGCGCTCGACATTTATGTCGGCGGCGACCCGGTCAGCACAAAAGATGACAACCGCGCATTGCAGACCCAAACGCGCGCTTATCGCTGGTTAGTAAAGAACGCCTCCCGCTTCGGTTTCCGCCCTTACTTCTACGAACCCTGGCATTGGGAATACGTGGGCAAAAAATAATTTGCCTTTCGCCCCTTGTCTTTTGCCTTCTCTATCGGCTCGTGTAATCTTTTGAGAAGGTGAACAAATCTTTTAAAAAAGTTTGCCGCTTCATTGAGCGCCATTCGATGCTCAACGAAACGCGTGCCGTAGTAGTCGCCGTGTCGGGAGGCGCGGACTCCGTAGCTCTGCTCGATATTCTGGTGCGACTCCGGTCAGTAGAAAACCCCTTCCGCCTTCACGTCGCACACCTGAACCACATGCTGCGCGGCGACGAAGCAACTGCGGATGCCGAGTTCGTCCGAGCGCTCGCCGAAAGCTTGAACCTTTCTGTGACTATCGAATCGGCTGACGTGCGACAAGCGGCCGGGGCTTCGGGCCGCAGCATCGAAGAGAGGGCGCGCGAGATGCGATATAACTTCCTGCTCGAAACGGCGTGCGAGGCGCAGGCCGACACCATCGCGACAGGCCACACGATGAACGACCAGGCGGAAACTTTTTTGATGCGGCTCGCGCGCGGCGCGGGTTTGCGCGGGCTCGCCTCGATGCGCCCTGTCACAAAGGCTCACGCCTTTGTAAAGGATGAAGGCGGAGGGATGAGGGATGAAAAAGATTTGCACTCTCTTGATTGCCCCCTGGATTTGAGATTTGTGATTTCAAATCCTTTTCATCCCTCATCCCTCATCCCTCATCCCTCGCTGATTCGTCCCTTACTCGCTGTGACTCGCGAAGAGGTAGAGGAATATTGCCGCGAGCGCGGGCTTGAGTTCCGCGACGACGCTTCGAATGCGAGCCCGTATTACACGCGCAACCGAGTGCGCCACGAGGTAGTCGCCGCGCTCAAACAGATCAACCCGCGAGTGGTCGAGCACATTTCTAGCGCGGCAGAGATTATCGCAAGCGAGCAGGAGGCTCTCGACGCGCTTGCACATTCGCTCCTGGATAAAGCGCGACAGCCCCGGAAAGGCGCGTCGTCCGCTTACCGGGTGGCGGCTTTCGTCGAGCAGTCGCCCGCGTTGCGCCGAAGGATGATAATAGAGGCCATAAGGCTCGAACGAGGCTCAACCGGTCGAGGAGAGATCGAGTCAAAACACGTAACTGCCGTCGAAGGGCTGCTCGATGAGAGGATGAGCGGCGCGAGCCTCCATCTTCCGGGGGGGCTTGAAGCGTGGCGCGAGTTCGAGATGCTTGTTTTCCGTCACCGCGCAGGAAGTGACGAGGCAGGCGGCGAGCGCGCGTTTGACGCCGCTTGCTCGCGCATCGAAGCTGGCGGAATAGAGATAGCTATAGACCGGGGGCGAGCGGGCCATCTGCTGCAAAAGAGCGTCACAGAGGCTCGGCGCGAAGCCGCCCGTTCAGGGCGAAATTGGGCGATAGCAGTGCTTGACGACCGCTTGCTGCCCGAAACTCTTGTCGTAAGGACGCGCCGCAAAGGCGAGAGTGCGAGGGTTTGCGGCCAGCGAAAAATAAAAAAGTTGAAAAACCTGATGATTGACCATAAAATCCCTTCCAGCCGTCGCGCCGTCTGGCCGATAATAGCAACTCCAGATGGCCGCTATATCTGGTCTCCCGGAATGCCCCCAGCCGTAGAGTTCGCCGCATGTGACGAGACACAGGCTCTTGCCATCTTGCGGGCTTCAGGTTTTTGATCGCTCGCCGGGTCAATCACCCAAGGTGATATAATGGAAAAGACTCTCCGAATAATTCGTTCTCAAGCCGATATTGAAAATCGCATACAGGGGCTGGCGCGCGAGATCAGCGAAACTGCCCCCGCCGACCTGACCGTAGTCGGAATACTCGACGACGCTTTCGTCTTTCTCGCCGATCTGCTCCGCGCGCTGGATATGGAAGTAAGCTGTTGCTTTATGAAAGCGACTCGTCACCGCCACGGCGGGCAGACCGAGATAATGTTTACGAGCGAGTTCGACCCGCGAGGCCGCGACATACTGCTGGTAGGCGGCGTCGTTGCGACCGGCATAACGCTCGATTATATATCCCGTCACCTGGCCGAGCGCGGGGTGAAATCTCTGAAAACCTGTATGCTCGTAGATAAACCTGGGGAGCGGCGCGTGGACATCAAGCCCGATTACATAGCGTTTGAGAGCGATGACGGCTTTTTGTTCGGTTATGGGCTGGGGTTACAAAACCAGTTCCGCCAGCTCCCATACCTTGCCGTGATGGAGGAATAATGGATTTCGGATTTCGGGTTAGAGAATAGAAAATCTTGCATTTATATTTCAATCCGCAATCCGCATTCTAAAATCCGCAATTCGCGCGGGGCCTCGGCAGTCAATTATTGCGCATCATAATGATGTAGGATAGAATTAAATAGACGCATAAGCGTCTGTCTTAATTGGAGGTAACAGGTTGAATTCCACAGTCAGACAGATAATTTTTTGGGTCGTGATTATAGGCGGCGCTTTCCTTCTTTACCAGATTTTTGCGGGTAAAAACAGCGTGAAGGAAAAGAAGCTGAACTATACGGACCTGGTTCAAAAGGTTGATGCAGGCGAGGTCAAAAAGGCCGAATTCGAGAAAGGTCATGGGATCACGGGTGAGCTGACGAACAACGAAAAGTTCACCACCGACCTCGACAATGACGATCTTCAGGCCAAACTCGCCGACCAGATGAAGGATAAGAAAACCATTGAGGTAACTTTCAAGCCTTCAAGCTCCAGCCAGTGGCTTTTCGGCCTTATCAGTTACGCTCCGCTTCTGGTCTTCATAGGTCTGTGGATCTTTATGATGCGGCAGATGCAGTCGGGCGGCAATAAGGCGCTCTCGTTCGGCAAGTCTCGCGCAAAACTGCTGTCAAACCAGCAGAAGCGCGTCACGTTCAAGGACGTGGCCGGCGTCGAAGAGGCTAAGGAAGAGCTTCAAGAGATCATAGAGTTTTTAAAAGAGCCTCAGAAGTTTCAAAAGCTGGGGGGGCGCATACCGAAGGGCGTTTTGATGATGGGGCCTCCGGGCACGGGCAAGACCTTGCTTGCGCGCGCGATTGCGGGCGAAGCAAACGTGCCTTTCTTCTCGATATCGGGCTCCGACTTTGTCGAGATGTTCGTCGGCGTGGGCGCGAGCCGCGTCCGCGACCTGTTTGAGCAGGGCAAGAAAAACGCACCCTGCATCATCTTCATAGATGAGATTGATGCGGTGGGCCGCCATCGCGGAGCAGGGCTTGGCGGCGGCCACGACGAGCGCGAGCAGACCCTGAACCAATTGCTCGTAGAGATGGACGGATTCGAATCGAATGACGGCGTCATCTTGATCGCCTCGACCAACCGGCCGGACGTGCTCGACCCGGCGCTGCTTCGACCGGGCCGTTTTGACCGCCGCGTCGTGGTCAATCGCCCGGACGTTAAAGGCCGGGAAGGCATACTGGCGGTTCACACGCGCAAGATACCCCTTGGCGACGACGTGGACATAAACGTCATCGCTCGCGGCACGCCCGGGTTCACGGGCGCCGATCTTGCGAACCTTGTGAACGAGGCGGCGTTGAACGCTGCGCGTTACAACAGAAAAACCGTATCGATGCTCGATTTCGAGTGGGCCAAGGACAAGGTGTTGATGGGCAGCGAGCGTCGCTCGATTGTGATGTCGAACGAAGAGAAGCGCAACACCGCTTATCACGAAGCGGGCCACACGCTCGTCGGCATCAAGGTCCCGAACGCCGACCCGATCCACAAGGTCTCGATCATCCCGCGCGGCATGGCCCTGGGCGTGACTATGCAGTTGCCCGAAGCCGACCGCTACTCTCACACGCGCGACTACCTCGAAGGTCAGGTCGCGATAATGATGGGCGGCCGAATAGCCGAAGAGATATTTCTCAACCACATGACGACGGGCGCTTCAAACGACATTGAAAAAGCTACCGAGCTTGCCCGCCGCATGGTTTGCGAATTCGGCATGTCGAGCCTCGGCCCGATCACGTTCGGCAAGAAAGAAGAGCAGATATTCCTGGGCCGCGAGATAGCGCAGCACCAGGATTATAGCGAAGACACCGCGATCAAGATCGATCAGGAGGTCAAGCGCATAGTGATGGAGCAGTACAACCGCGCCCGCCAGATCATCCTTGAAAACAAAGACGCTATGATCCGCCTTGCCGAAGCATTGCTTGAGCGCGAATCGCTCGACTCGCTCCAGATTCGCCGCCTCGTCGCCGGGCTCCCCCTGGACGATGACGAGCCGACCCCGGCGCGCGGCGATAAGCCCAAAATCGAGCCGAAGCCTTCGATGCTCAATCCGATAATCCCGCCCGTAACGGGTGACGCGACGGCTTAAAATAGCGCGTAACAAATAACAGACCGGGCAGCCAGCAGAATCGCCTGCTGGCTGCTTTTTCTTTTGCCCGCGCTCCGACTTTGATTATCAGCGACGGGCGCTGTTGTAAGATATAATCGGATCGCTTCGGCCGCCGGGAAGTTTATAAAGAGGGTGACGAATGCCAAAGCTGCTCAACTGTTCGGCGTGCGCCGCGCCGCTTGACCCGGAAACAGGCGCTTTGAAGACCGAATGCCCTTACTGCGGCAATACCCTGGTTCTGCCCGAAGAGTTGCGCGGGGCGACCGGGATTGGAGGCCACGCGGCGGGGTCGTTCGGCCCGGCCATTGATCAAGGCTTAAAGCTTGCGGAAATCACGCGACTGCTCGAATCCGGCAATAAGATAGCGGCTATCAAAGTTTACCGCGAAGCTTTTGGCGGCGGGTTGAAAGAGGCGAAAGACGCGGTCGAGCGGATTGAAAGAGGCGAGCCGTTTACCATCCTTCACGCGACCGTTCAGTCGCATGGCGCAAGCCAGCGCTCGCATGCGCCTTTCCACATCGCGCACGATCCGTCAGCGGGAGCAAAGAAAAACCGCGCGGCTTTGTGGGTCGTCGGCCTCTTGATATCGATAGTCGTTATCGCTGTTGCTTTAGGAATTCTGGCTGCGTTTCGTGCCGCCAGCCCTCCGTCTGCCACCGTGCCGCCGCCGCCGATTCCCGTCCCTGCGATGCCGACTCCCGCGCCCGGCAAGCCCTCGATTCCTGCGGATTCAGGCTTTGCGAGTGTGGCTTTAGAATTCGGGAGCGAAGGCATTGGCGCGGGGCAGTTCAAAGACGCGCGCGCTGTGGCGACAGACGGCGAAGGCCGCATCTATGTCGGCGAGTATTCGGGTGGGCGCGTGCAGGTATTCGACGCCGAGGGCAAGTTCATCACGCAATGGATGGTCGATCAGGAACGGGTTCTTCTCAATCTGGTTGCAGACCGCAAGGGCATTGTTTACGCAGTCCATTCAAACGCGCTTCTTCGTTACGAGGGCGCGACGGGAAGGTTGATTGGCGAGGTGCCCAAACTTGCCGGGAACAGGTTCGAAAACTATTCCGACTGTTTCGTCGCGCTTGACGGCAGCCTCTACGCTATTGGGAGCGACGAAAATATCCTGCGCATCACTCCTGATAATCAGGTAAAGACCGTCATAAATAGTCGAGAAAGAGTCGGAGAGCGAGTCTCGTTCGACAAGCTTGCAGTAGATGGGACCGGAAACATTTATGTTTTAGACAGGAACTCCAGCATGGTATTCAAGTTCTCGCCCGACGGAAGGTTCGTCAACCGCTTTGGCGGGCGAGGCGAACAGTCGGGCCAGCTTTTTTCCCCACACAACATCGCGGTCGATGGGCAGGGGCGCATTTACGTCAGCGACACTTTCCGCGCAGTGCATGTCTTTGACGGCAGCGGCCGCTACATTGATTCATTCGGCGGAAGAGAAGTTACGTTCGGGCTGGTGATCAATGACCGGAACGAAGTCTTTGCCAGCCTTCGCAACCGGCACAAGATCGTTAAGTACGTCTTGAAGAAGTCCTGAGTGACTTAGAAGACTTTTCGGCTGTCGATCAGAATCGTCACAGGGCCATCGTTAACCAGGCTCACCCGCATCATGGCTTGAAAGACGCCCGTTTCTACTGTGATTCCAAGTTTTCGCGCCTGCCCGACGAAGTATTCGTAGAGAGCATTTGCGCTTTCCGGCTCTGCCGCTTCGATGTAGGAAGGGCGGCGGCCGCGCCGCACATCACCGTAAAGAGTGAACTGCGAAACGACGAGCATCGCTCCCCCTGTATTGACGAGAGAGCGATTCATCTTGCCCTGCTCGTCGTTAAAGATGCGCAGGTTCGCGATCTTTTCCGCTAGATAGTCCGCGTCATCGCGTGTATCGTCACGCGCGACGCCTAAAAGCACGAGCAGACCTCTGCCTATCTCGCCTACCCGGCGGACTTCGACTTCGACTGCGGCTTCGGTCACTCGTTGAACGACTGCTCGCATAAGCCACAGTTTGCCACAGGCCCGCCGAGGAGAACAGACCCGGTTGACGCGGTCAGGCGAGAAGGCCATAATTAATTGAGACAAATTCAGGTTGAGACGAGCATGGTTCTTGGAGGAATCTAGCACTAAGGAAGAAAGGAAAAAGCTATGGCAATACGCTTAGGAGACATCGCACCAAACTTTCAGGCGGAGACAACCGACGGGCCGATAGACTTCTACGAATATCTCGGCGACGGTTGGGGGGTCCTGTTCTCTCACCCGAGAGATTTCACGCCCGTCTGCACGACGGAGTTGGGCGAGGTCGCGCGCAGCAAGAGCGAATTCGATAAGCGCAACGTTAAAGTGATCGGCTTGAGCGTCAACCCGCTGGACTCGCACAAAGGGTGGTTAAGCGATATTGAAGAGACGCAGAACTGTAAGATGAACTTCCCCGTCATCGCAGACCCGGACCGCAAAATAGCAGATCTCTACGACATGATTCACCCGAACGCGAGCGACACGTTTACGGTCCGCTCTGTTTTCGTCATCGGGCCGGACAAAAAAGTGAAGCTTACGATCACCTACCCCGCGAGCACCGGTCGCAACTTTGACGAGATACTCCGTGTGATCGATTCGCTACAGCTTACGGCAAATCACAGTGTTGCTACGCCCGTGAACTGGAAAGAGGGCGACGATGTGATCATCGTTCCTGCGCTCTCGGACGAGCAGGCTAAAGAGAAGTTCCCCGGCGGGTGGAAGACCTTGAAGCCCTACTTACGAGTTGTCCCCCAACCCGATAAGCCCGCGGCGAAAAAAGCGAGCGAGTAAACCATCTACAGCTATGGAGCGGGCTGCCGTCCGCTCCATAGCAACACACAAAACCCCTCAACATCAACGCGCATTCTTCTCAAACGGACTGAGCGTGCTGCTTGTCATTGAACGACTAAAGCAGCAGCAGACGAATATGCGCGCCGGATTATAGCGATTTGCGATTGAATGTAGCCAGAATAAGCAGCATCTCCTTTGGAGTGCTGCGACAAGTCGCAGCTTTTGAGTTAGCAAAATCGGCTTCGGCCTGACTAAAAAGCGGTGACAAGTCACCGCATTCCAAAAGAAGCGGTCACATCCAATTGCAAACTGCTATAGGGTTTTCAAATGTTACTGGTCACTCTATAGAGCGGTTGACTCAGCATGTTCCCAGTCTTTTCTTAAAGCAAGTATCTCTGCGGCTGTCTCCGGGAGGGGTTCTTCCTCGTGGGCAATATAAACTTTAACACTGCACAACCCGGCCTTAGGCACAATCGCAACTACAGAGCCGTCCATCTGTTCGACGTTGATTCTATAGATTCGCGTGCTCCCCTGATCTATGTCGATGCTGCTGGTTTCGGCATTTTTCCTGGCGATGTGGCACTCCATTCCGTCGCTGACGGGAAAATCTACGCTGAGATGACCGTTGCTGCTGACTGTAATAGGTGGTAGGTGAGGCATGATAATCTCCTTTGAAGTTAGGTAATAGTTTTATCTGTTCACATTCAGCACCTGTCTGAGGCTATCCCGATAGTGCTGAACATCGGGCCTTGTGAGGTAAAGGTTATAAGATTCCGTGCCCCACAGGGCGTCGAGGCTTTCAAGCAGGTTGCCGGCGCGTGACAGGTAGTCGCGAGCCTTTGACTCATCTCCCGCCTGCTGACTCGCGCGACCGGCAATAAGCCATGCGCGCCATTCTGATTCCCGCCGACCGGTGGGCGCGAGGATGCTTTGAGCCTCCAGCGCATTCGTCAAGGCTCCCTGCCAGTCGCCGCTCTCAAGCATGGCTTCGGCGTGCGCGAGCAACGCATCGGGCAGCATCCGCCCGTCATGCGCGCGCCTTGCCATTTTGACCGCCTCCGCGCACGTCTGTACTCCTTGACGTTTTTCGCGGGAAAGAGCTTCGGCGAGGCCGAGCGCATACTTAGCATTAATCGCCTCTTCGGTTTCCTCGTCCAAAGCGAGCGCCTGTCCGGCTTTCTCCCTGGCCTGTAAAAAGCGACGTTCGCTTAACGTCAAATGCGTCTCTATAAGGCAGACTTTAGCCAATAGCTGTTTGTTCTTGCCGTCAGGCTGGTCCGCTATTGAGTATGCCTGCATCAGGCTCTCTCGCGCCTCTTCGTAACGACCTAGCCGCCATAGCGCGTCGCAACGGTCTGCAAGACAATAACCGGCCTTTGGGTGGTTACCGAGCGAGAAATACTTTGCGATGCTCTCGTCAAGATGCGGAAGCGCTTCGGGATACCGTTCCCTGAGGTTGAGCATATTGCCGATCTCCGCGTGCGCGCGCGCAACCTGCGATTCATCCCCTATGCGGGTGGCAACTTCAAGCTGCTGTTCATACGCTTCGAGCGCGGCGGCGTAATCGCCCTTCAAGGCTTTGGCACGCGCAAACAGCATCAGCGCTAGCGACGCCTCTTTGCGGTATCCTCCCTGCTGATACATTGCGAGCGCTTGCTCGATATAAGGCAATCCCCCGTCCGCGTCATGTTGAACTACGCGCGCATTGCCGAGCGACAGAAGCGACCTCGCTTCGAGGCGAGTCGCTTTGTTCGCTTTCGCAGATTCCAGCGCCTGTGTGAAATAACTTTCAGCCTTGCCGTAGTCGCCGCCGTAGAGATGTGAGTTGCCAAGCTCAATCAGCCCCTGCGTGTAGGGATTATCCATTCTATTAGTCTGCGCCAATACTCTCGCCTCGGTCGCGTACTGCTGCGCGAGCGCAATCTTGCCCCCAAGATAAGAGACCCGGCTCAGCCGCAACAGCGTTTTGATCTGCTGGCTCTTGTTGTCATAAGCCACGGCCATAGCGAGCGCCTCTTCAAGTTGCGAGCGCGCCTGTCCCAGCTTCTCAAAACTAATAAAAAGCTCGCCGCGCCGGCATAACACCTCTATGACGCCTTCGCTGTTCCCCTTCGCCTTATATAGTCTTTCAGCTTTCTCGAACTCCGCCTCGGCCTTTGCAATCTCTCGCTTCCAACCGTAGAGGCTGGCCATCCGCAATATTGCGCCAGGAGATTCCGGCGCGAATCCGACCGCCATGTGATAGCTCTCTATGGCCAGGTCTATCTGGTCATCCTTCTCGTATGCCCGTCCGAGGTCCAGATATGCGAAAGCCCTTTCGTCATCTCGCGCTTGCCGCGCGATCTCTTTATAGCTCTCGATGGCCGCCGTGAACTCGCGCGCTACCAGATAGGTGACGGCTTGCAGGTAGAGCGCGTCTGCCGGTTCGAGCAGCGAAAGGTCGTGCACGAGCGATCTGGCGCGAAGTATTTCATAATTTGCCTTGCCGTCGTAATCCATCTCGGCCCACGCCTCGGCAAGCCGCGCATGCGCCAGCGCGAACTCGTTATCGATGGCGGTGGCCTGCTGTAACGCCAGGCTCGATTCATAATATGCGCCGTTGCGCAAAGCCGTCGTTCCCTGATCGTACCAGGAGAGGGCTTCGGGCGCAGGCTGATGCAGCGCAGCCCGGCCCTGCGGCGGGACTTCATAGAACGCCCAGAGGGTGAGAGCAAGCACGAGGACGAGGACGAGGGCGATGAGGAAGACGCGAGGGCGCTGTGATACTTTGGATAAAGTTGTTTGACTTCCCCGAGCTTTGAGCCGCGCCGTTACGGTCGGCGATTGGACTTTTGTATCAAGTGCTGCGCGCACCGCCCTAAGGTCTTCCAGCAAGTCGCCCGCCGATTGATAGCGGGCGGCAGGCTCTTTCGCGAGCGCCATAAGCGTCACAGCATCCAGGTCCGGCGGCACATGCGGATTGAGGTGAGACGGCGGCGGCGGATCGACAAGTATCACATGCGCGCATACGTCCATTGAAGTGATGCCGGAAAACGGGGGGCTGCCTGCTATGCACTCGTAAAGCATCGCACCCAGGGAGAACAGGTCGCTGCGCGCATCAACCTGCGCGCCCTTTGCCTGTTCCGGAGACATATAGGGGGCTGTGCCTAAAATCATCCCGGGCATCAACAACTGGCTATAGGTTTGCGCCTCACTTTGCACGGTTTCCGGTAGCTTAATAATTTTAGCCAGTCCGAAGTCCAGTACTTTTACCTGCCCTTTAGGAGTAAGCATTATGTTCTGCGGCTTGATGTCGCGATGAATGATCCCGCACGAGTGAGCCGCCGCAAGCGAGTCGGCAACTTGCGCAACTACGTCGAGCGCGTCACCGAGTTCAAGCGGTTCGCGCTCAATCTTTGCGGCCAGCGTTTCCCCCTCCACATACTGCATCACTATAAAGCTGCGGCTATCCTCTTCCGCGACTTCATAAGTCGCGCATATATTCGGGTGGTCCAGCTTGGCCGCGGCTTTGGCCTCTCTAATCAACCGCATCCTGGCCTGCTCGTCCGCCTCCAAATCTACAGGCAGAAATTTGATGGCCACCTTGCGATCAAGCCTGGTATCTTCCGCCAGATAGACCTCGCCCATCCCGCCTGCGCCAAGCTGCTCCCCGATCTTGTAAAGGCCGATTGTCATCCCGGTCAACGATTCGGCTCGATCTTCGAAGAACATCTTTGCAGCCGCCTCAAAGACGGGCACTTCAAGAAAACTCCCCGCCTGTTGGTAAAAGGAGATCAAGGATTCGACTTCCTTTCGCGACTCTTCGTCGAGGCAGGCTTTATCAAGCAGCGCCGGGTGTTCGTCGAACGGGCGCTGAAGAACCTCTTGAAACAGATGATCTATTTGCTGCCAATGTTCAGGTGTCATAATACGGCTCTCATGCTTTAAGGCGGGAATTGCGGTTAATATCTATCACGCCCTATGTATTTAGACGTAAATAAGGCTTAATACCCGTCACGCCGCCAGGGGAATTTTCAGGCGCGCTCTTCGTTGGTGATCGCTCGCAGCAGCCATGCTTTCGCGCTCGTCCAGTCCCGCATTACCGTCACAGTCGACACCCCGAGCGCCTCAGCCGTCTCCTCCACGCTCATCCCGCCGAAATATCTCATTTCAACCACCCGGCTTTTTCGCGGGTCGATGGCTGCAAGCCCGGTCATCGCGTCATCGAGCGCGACCAGTTCGGCGGCCTGCTTCTCGGCTACGGTCGCGGCTTCGTCAAGCTCTACCATCTGCGCGGCGCCTCCCCGCTTGGCGTAGTTACGTGAGCGGGCGTGATCTACGAGTATGCGACGCATGGCCTGCGCCGCGACCCCATAAAAATGTGCCCGGTTCTGCCAGCGCATGCCCTTGTGATCGACAAGCCGTATGTAAGCTTCGTTGACCAGCGCAGAGGTTTGAAGCGTGTGGTCTCTGCGCTCTCTTCGCATGTAGTGGTGAGCCAGACGGCGCAACTCTTTATAAACCAGCGGGAATAGTTTATCGAGCGCCGTCTCGTCGCCGTCGCGCCAGTTGATGAGCAGTTGAGTCACTGACTTTGATGAGGGTGCCATGCAAAACCCCGAGACGTAGTAAGCTCTGGATCAAATCGCGCCGATTATATCACGCGTTATGAGATTTTCTTACTCGATGATAAGAATCGAGAGCTGTTCCCGCCTTAATAGATGACATCGGAAAACGCGATGCCTTTTAGGGCCGGTGGAGTGCGCCGACTTAAAGAAGTAGTCACCGGCAAAATGTTTAGTAATAAAAGGAGAACACGAAAATGAGTTTGAGAGATATTCCAGATGCAGTAAAAGCTTATCTGAATACTCAGGTTACAGTAACGATCACGCAGGTTAAGCCAGCCGGAGGTACTACGATAACTCCGAACGAAGAATTTGATGTACACATTAAAGCAACAAACGCAACCACCTCGACCGGCGTTAGACTGAAGAACGTTAGATACCGGGTATCGTTCGATAACCCCACAGTTGCCGATTTCAACATCCCCCAAGATGACGGCACTTTGACAAATATCGCTGGTGGGGAGAAGCTCTTCACTCCCGAACCCGAACAGGACGAGTCTACTCTTGGGGTAGGCGAGAGCGATACCATCATCCTACGCGCTAAGGCAGGCTCTGCTGCTGGCGGCGGAACCACGACGGTCAGGGCTCGCGTCTTGGCCGACATCGACCTGGACTCACTATTCCCTAAAGGCGAGGACACGCCTGTCGCATCAAAAACTGTCAATGTAATCGGCTAACCGGCTCAAAGGGTCGGGAGGCAATTGCCTTCCGGCCCTATTTCAAAGCGGCTTGAGCGTGATATTCCTGAAGGCTGTGAACGTGAAGCTCCTCATCTTTCAACGCTCTGATCGCCGCCACGGTCGCAGTCGCGCCGGTCATCGTCGTGACGCACGGCACGGAGTATTGCATCGCCGCCCGCCTTATCGCCCGCTCGTCATAAAATGACGTGCGGCCCAGGGGCGTGTTGATTATCAAGGTGATCTCCCGGCTGCGGACCAGATCGGCGATGTTCGGACGGCCCTCGTTCACTTTGTAAACGAAATCGCAAGCGAGGCCCGCGCTCTCGATCACCCTTTGCGTGCCGCGTGTAGCCACAAGGCGAAATCCCATTTCGTGAAGCTCGCGGGCAAGCTCTGCGACTACGCGCTTGTCCTGATCATTGACGCTTATAAAGACCGCTCCTTCACGCGGGAGCTTTGTCCCCGCGCCAAGCTGCGCCTTCAAAAACGCGCCGCCAAATCCCTCGGCTATGCCCATCACCTCGCCCGTCGAGCGCATTTCGGGGCCGAGTATCGGATCAACGCCGGGGAATTTCACAAACGGGAAGACGGGGGTCTTGATATAGAAACGGTCCACGCGAAGCTCGTCCGGCAAATCGAAATCCGCGAGTCGCTGGCCCGTCATCAATCGCGCCGCAATCTTTGCGAGCGGAACTCCTGTCGCCTTCGAGACAAACGGGACGGTGCGTGACGCGCGCGGGTTTACTTCAAGCACAAAGACTTTGTCGTTAGAGATGGCGAACTGAATGTTCATAAGACCTACGACGTTGAGCGCAAGCGCAAGCTCGCGCGTGTACCCGCGCATCGCGTCGAGGTGTTCTTGCTTTATGCCGTAAGGCGGCAGCACGCATGACGAATCGCCCGAATGTATTCCCGCCTCTTCGATGTGCTGCTGTATCCCTGCGATCACCACGCGCTCGCCGTCCGCGAGCGCATCCACGTCAATCTCGTAAGCGTCTTCAAGAAAAGAGTTGATCAAGACGGGATGCTCAGGCGACGCTTCGACGGCGTAGGTCATATAATTTGCGAGGCTCGCTTCGTCATAAACGATCTGCATCGCGCGACCGCCCAGCACGTAGCTCGGCCGCACGAGCACAGGATAGCCTACAAGGGCAGCCACTTCGCGCGCTTCTTCGTTTGAGACGGCAGTCCCGTTCGGCGGTTGCGGGATGTCGAGATCGGCGAGCAGCTTTCCAAATCGCTTGCGGTCTTCCGCAAGGTCTATGGATTCGGGCGAGGTGCCTATCACGGGGACGCCCGCGTCCAATAGTTTCATAGCCAGGTTCAACGGGGTCTGCCCGCCGAACTGCACGATTACGCCTTTCGGGCGCTCGCGCTCGATTATCTCCATCACGTCTTCGAAAGTTACCGGCTCGAAATAGAGGCGGTCCGAAGTGTCGTAATCGGTCGAGACGGTTTCGGGGTTACAGTTGACCATTATCGTCTCGTACCCTTGCTCGGCGAGCGCGAACGCGGCGTGACAGCAGCAATAATCGAACTCGATACCCTGGCCTATGCGGTTGGGGCCGGAGCCGAGAATGATTATCTTTTTGCGATCAGAGATCGCGGCTTCGTCCTCGTCTTCATACGTCGAATAGAGGTACGGTGTGAAAGACTCGAACTCCGCGCCGCAGGTGTCTACGCGCTTAAAGACGGGCCGCACGCGCATCTCGCGGCGGGCGCGGCTGACCTGCGATTCTTCGGCCCCGACGAGCGCGGCTATCTGAAAATCAGAGAAGCCCGCCTGCTTCGCGCGCCGCAGATCATCACGCGATATTGTCTCTATTCGCTCTTGCTTTAGCTTCTGCTCGATCTCTACGATCTGGCGCAGGTTGTCTAAAAACCACGGGTCGATGTTCGTAAGCTCGTGAAGCTCTTCGTTTGTAAACCCCGACCTGAGCGCGTGCATCACGAAATAGACGCGCTCGGAAGACGGCGTAATCAGTCTCCGCCTCAGCTCCGTCTCGTCCAGGTCGTCGAGCGCGCGGGGGAGCCCCCGCGTTTCAAGAGAGCGAAGCCCTTTTTGAAAAGCTTCTTTAAAAGTGCGGCCAATCGCCATCGCCTCGCCCACGGATTTCATCTGCGTGCCGAGCGTGGGATCGGACGCGGGGAATTTCTCAAAGGCCCACCGGGGAATCTTCACAACGCAGTAGTCTATGGTCGGCTCGAAGCTTGCCGGGGTCTTGCGCGTTATGTCGTTAGGTATCTCGTCGAGCGTGTAGCCTACGGCGAGCTTCGCCGCGATCTTCGCGATGGGGAAGCCCGTGGCCTTTGACGCGAGCGCGGACGAGCGAGAGACGCGCGGGTTCATCTCTATCACCATCAACTGGCCGTCGCGGGGGTTGAGCGCAAACTGTATGTTAGACCCGCCGGTTCCGACGCCGACTTTGCGTATGATCTGAATCGAGGCGTCGCGCATAATCTGGTATTCGCGGTCCGTGAGCGTCTGGGCAGGAGCGACCGTGATCGAATCGCCCGTATGCACGCCCATCGGGTCAAAATTTTCAATCGAGCAGATGATGACGACGTTGTCGGCAAGGTCTCGCATCACCTCAAGCTCGTACTCCTTCCACCCGATGATAGACTGCTCGACCATCGTCTCGTGAATCGGCGAAGCGGCGAGCGCGCGAGCGATTATCTCTTCGTACTCTTCGGAATTGTACGCGATCCCGCCTCCCGTCCCGCCGAGCGTGAACGAGGGCCGTATGATCGCCGGGTAGCCTACGGCCTTTATAAGCTCGCGAGCTTCGTCAAGCGTCTTAGCAAACCCTGAGCGCGGCATCTCTAGGCCTATCTCTTCCATCGCGCGCTTGAACAACATGCGGTCTTCGGCAATCTTGATCGCTTCGAGTTTTGCGCCTATCAACTCGACCTCGTAGCGCGCGAGCGTTCCGTCTTCGGCCAGGGCTACGGCGAGGTTTAAAGCCGTCTGCCCGCCCACCGTGGGCAGGAGCGCCTGCGGCCGCTCGCGCTCTATGACCGCGCGGACGACGTCCGTCGTAAGCGGCTCGATATAAGTGCGGTCGGCAAGCTCAGGATCGGTCATTATCGTCGCGGGGTTCGAGTTGATAAGGACGACTTCATAGCCTTCGGCCTTCAGGGCTTTGCAAGCCTGCGTGCCCGAATAATCGAACTCGCAAGCCTGCCCTATGACTATCGGCCCTGAGCCGATGATTAGAATTTTGCTGATGTCGGTTCGCTTTGGCATGCTTATGAAATTTGCTTTGGTTGAATCTCCCGCGCGCGCTGTGCGTCCTGAGCATCGGTGCGCTCTTCCAACAGGTTCGTAGTCTGTTCGGTGATGCTGCCGGGGAACGCTATAGGGTCTGTGGCGTACCCTTTCGCGTGTGTGGTAACTGTCTCGTTTGGCGGTTCGATGAGCGGGCGAGTCAAAGCCTTTTGCGGGCTATCGTAACCGAGCGCCTTCAATTCGCTGCTTGAATCCATCCAGTGGCTAATCCCCCAGAAAGTCGATATTGCCCCGTAGACGGCAGCAATAAGCGGCAATAAAAGTATAGGCCCGAGCTTGTCAGGCAGATCGGCTGTGAGAAGACCCGCGAGCATTATTATTCCGCATACGAGCAGCGGAACCCCTAGAAAAGTAGCGCGGCGACCGCTGTAGTAATCCTTGAGCAGCTTTACCATCCGATCTTCCGCCGGAGCTTGACCCGTAATCTTGCCGCTGAGCGCCTCCGACACGACGGCGAGATTCGTGCCGCAGCGCGTGCAGAATTTTATTTCTGCCTGATTGTTCGAGCCGCAGTTCGGGCAGTACATATAACCTTCCGAGCAGTGATCTTACAAAAAAGCAGTGGCAACCGGCCACTGCTACTCGTAGCTGAGAGCTTTTACGGGGTCCTGGTTGGCGGCGCGCAGCGCGGGGTAGAGCGCGCCGAGGCCGCCCGACAGCAACCCTAGCGCGAGCGCGTACAACAACCAGATGATCTCAAGCTCGACTCGTATCGGCGACACTTGTTGCACGATGTACTTTCCCGCGACTGAAAGCAAAAAGCCCGCAATCACGCCGAGCAGGCTTATCAATAAAGCCTCTTTTTCGATCTGGCTCGCTATCCATGCTTTCGACGCGCCGAGACTTTTCAGCACGCCGATCTGGCGCGTGCGCTCGGTGACGGTCGTGTACATTGCGAGCAGTATGACGAGCGAGCTTACGATGATCGCGAGCGCGATGACTACTTTCAAAAAGGTCTGGAGCGCGGGCGTGCCGCGCGCATACAAGATGGGCAAATCCCGCGTGAAGTCGAGTCCGTGATCGGGGAAGCGCGCCTTTATCCTGGCCGCCACTTCTTCCTGTCTGGAAGGGTCGGCAACTTTCACCAGGATCACCGAGCACAGACCGGGCCTGTTCAAATACTCCTGCATAGTCGAGAGCGGTATCTTGATGCGACCGAGCGATTCTGGCTCGTAAATTCCCACAACCTCGAACGGTCGCTCAAAGATGTCTATCTTGTCTCCGACCTGTGTCGTCTTCCCGTTGCGCTTTGAGAATTGATCGACGATTACTTCATCGCCCGAGTTTATGGGGCGGCCTTCGACTACGCGCAGGGCCGAAACTTTTGTAAACTGGTCGTAATCGATCCCGTTGATCGTTCGACCGTCTATGACAAGGTTGCCGATCGGCACGGCATCGGCGACGCCTTCGATTGAACGAAGCTGATCGACGACGGAGGTCGACATCGAAAGCGTAGTCGAGAGGTTCAGGTTGAACCCGCCGGGCGGGCGAATCCACAGCTCGGCTGTCACCGCAGCGTTGCGCCGCCCCTGATCGTTCAAAAACCCGTGAACAAGCCCTACGGTCAAGACTACAAGTACGACCCCAAGAGCTACGCCCGCGATAGAAACGAGCGTGCGCGTCTTGCGAAATAATACGTTTGATATAACCAGATTATCCGTCATCTTCTATTATCTATTTTATAGGGTTTATCAGAGGAATGCGACCAAAGTAGAGTGATGAGCAAGAACCCGCACTAAGCACTCATCACTATTTTACTGCGGAGATTTTTTTTACTTCTTCGAGGACCGTTGCATCTTCCGGGCGGTCGCCGGGGTCTTTGCCCACGTACGCGTATCGTATGCGCCCATCTTTATCTATGATGAAGACCGCAGGGTGAGCTATGCCGTTACGCTCTCTTGCATTCAAGACTCCGAACGACTCTATGACCTTGTGATCGCTGTCGGAAAGTATTTGGAATTTCGCTCCCGTCGCCAGCCCCATAGACCAGGCATAGTCTTTAGTGTCGGCGCTGATGGCTATCAAATCGGCTCCCGCTTCCTTTATCTTATTGTAGTCCTCAGCCAGCCTGGTGAGTTGCATTGTGCAGGAAGATCACCAGAAGCCGCGATAGAAGACCACGACGACGGGTGTGCGCGCCGTGTATTCGGAGAGCGTTACCTGCTTGCCGTCGCCGTTAGGCAGCGCGAATTCGGGCGCTTTATCGCCCACCTTAAGCTTCGTTTGCGGCGCTTGCGCCTGCGCGGCCAGGGCCACGGTCAGAAGCATGAGTGTAGCGAGGAGCAATTTCATACTTTTATAAAATCTAATTTGTAAGCTATCGGGTTGTCAAATCGGCTTGTTAAACATTTTTTAGCCGGGGCTGGTAAATCGAAAAATCCTGTTGAGTCAAAAAGCAATTCCGAATATACTGAGCGCGTCTCGACCGGCGCGCCAGCCGGTCTACGAAGATGAAACCGAAAAAGCACAACTTTTCCTGCGCCCACAGGTTTCACCTACATAAAGGAGCTTTGTCGTATGTCGGGCTTATGCGACCGATGCAACGAGCGAACAAGCCATATAGTTAACATCTCCCGCCTGCCGGAACTGGCTCCGGTGGCCCACCTGGGCTACCGACAGGTATGCGCGCCGTGTTACGACGACCTGCTCGCGGAGGCGACAGAGTCAGACGAGCGCGACGAGGACCGCCGCTCGGAACCGCGCGCCAAGGTATCTATCAAAGCCAGGGTCGAAGGCAACACCTCGCACCTGGAAGCCTTCTCAGACGAGATGATTATCGAAGAGATAAGCCTGTCGGGGCTGCGACTCCGAACCGCGCGCGAGATCGATGCCGGCGCGATCTTAAAGGTCAGCGTGCCGTCATACGATTTCGAAGCCACAGCCATAGTGCAGACAGTGTGGCGCGAGCCGGGCGAGCGCAGCATCGGCTTAAAACTCATCGAGCCTAGCGAAGGATGGGAAAGGCTCTGGGAAGAAAACAAACCGGAAGAGTAACGGCAGAAGGATGAGGGATGAAAAAGATTTAAATCTCCAGGCTGAGATTTCTTATTCCTTTTCATCCCTCATCCCTTTCTTATGGCTCAACTACAATGCATTGAAGAAAATTGCCGCGCCCGGTATCCGATTGACCGGCAGATGTACACGTGCGCCGCGTGCGGCGGATTGCTCGACGTAGTCTATGACTTCAGCCTGCCCGCGAGCGCCTCGGAAATGAAAGCGATTTTTTTGGAGCGCAAAGCTGCGGGGTCGAGTTTAGATCAAAGCGGCGTGTGGCGTTTTCGAGAGCTGCTGCCGTTTGTCTCGGACTTCTCACAGGTAGTCACGCTCGCCGAGGGAAACACTCCGTTGTACGACGCCCCGCGCTCGGCTCGCTACGGGGGGCTTCTGTCGCTCATGTTCAAGCACCAGGGGATGAACCCCACGGGCTCGTTCAAAGATAACGGCATGACTACGGGTGTGACCGAGGCGCGCGTGTTAAATGCTACGGCAGTCGCTTGCGCTTCGACCGGAAACACCTCCGCTTCGATGGCGGCCTACGCCGCGCGAGCCGGGATGCGAGCCTTCGTATTTATACCCGCCGGACAGGTCGCTTACGGCAAGCTCTCTCAATCGCTCGAATACGGCGCGTCGGTCATCGAGATCGAAGGCAATTTTGACGACGCGATGCGGCTGGTGCGCGAGCTTTCGGAAGAAGCCGGTCTTTACCTTTTGAACTCCATAAATCCGTTCCGGCTCGAAGGACAAAAAGCGATAGCCGTCGAGATGCTTGAGCAACTCGGGTGGCGCGCTCCCGACTGGATAGTCCTCCCGGGAGGAAATCTCGGCAACGTCTCGGCCTTCGGCAAAGCCCTGCACGAACTCCAACAGCTTGGCTTTATTGACCGCCTGCCGCGACTCGCAGTCATTCAAGCCGAAGGGGCCGCGCCGTTTTATGAACTCGTAACCTCAGCCGATCAATCCGAGCTACGACCTTTTGAAAGTCCTTCGACGCTCGCTACGGCAATCAGGATAGGCAGTCCCGTCTCGTGGAAAAAGGCGCTTCGCGCGATCAATTGGACCGGCGGCGTGGTCGAGCGCGTGAGCGAGCAAGAGATAGCCGACGCAAAGGCCGTCATAGGGAGCGACGGCATAGGATGTGAGCCTGCGTCTGCCGCTACGCTCGCAGGCATAAGAAAGTTGATTCACTCAGCCAGGATGTCGCCCGAAGAGAGGGTGGTCGCGGTGCTGACAGGCAATCTGATGAAAGACCCGACCTACACGGTCGGGTATCACACGGGCAGCCTTGAGCTTGAACAAAAAGATGGCTGGCTTCAGATCAAAGGAAACTTCGCAAATCGACCCGCTCGCGTTGCCGCCGATAAAAAACAGATACTCGACCTGCTCGCTCATTGAGATTGCGGCTGAGCCTGCGGTTTGTTCTGGCCCGGAGTCTTGAAAGAGATTTCGCCGTCTTTTCCAATCAGCTTGTTCACCTTATATGTGCCCGTGTGCTGCTTGAGATCGATATCAAATTCAAAGATTCCCTGTTGGTTCGGAGCAAGCTGGGGCGGGTTGACGGGGCCTGTGCGTATGTCGGGCGGCGCGTTGTCTCTTCGCACAAGCTCCACCTCGACCGATAGACCTTCCAGCGGCGCATCCGACGAATTGATGACTCGCCCCTTCGCCTTTGCCGTGCTGCTGTTGTTATTCATTTCTGCGCGGGCGGGGAAAATCTGCGCTTTGAAATCGGGGGCAACGGGCTTCGACGCGGCCAGGTTTCTGCCGCGCACCTGGGCAAACCAGTTGTTGACCCGCTCATTAATCGGGCGCACGAAAAAGTAGAGCAGAACGGCGGCAACGACAACACCAAGCAAGACCACCAGCCCGATCCATTTGCGCCCTTTGCCTGCGTCAGGGTCCTTGCCGTAGTTCGACAAGCTTCCTATAGCTTGCGCGTCTCGATCCGCAGCAGGCTCGCCATAGACCATCGGGGCATCGGAAGCATCCGCTGGTAGATTCAATATAGAGCCGCTTCTTCGAGTTTCGGCAGGTAAATTAGGAATCGAGCCGGTCCTTTGCGTGCCCCATAGATCCGACTGGCCCGAAGTCCCAACAGCTTCCGGCGCGGTTGGCTGCGGAGCGGCTTCGACTGCGCGCTCGCCTGAAAAAACCGGCGCTTCGCTTTCAGAACGCAAGGTGCGTTCTTGCGGCGCAACATCACGCTCTATGGTTACGGGTCGAGCCTCGACCATATTGCGCATCTCGCGCGGCGGCTCGTCCGGTGATTTTAAAGGCTCGATTATGGGCGGCTCGAACGGCTCGCGCCGTTTTACCGATTCGATTACGGGCGGCTCGAACATCTCGCGGCGGCGTTGGTTGACTCGCGCCTCGCGCGGCACATCCGGCGGCACGGGCGGAATAAATCTTCGCGGTGCAATTTTCGGGGACTCACTCGCCTCATCAACCGCCGGAGGCTCCGCCACAGGCTGCTCATCGACTTCAAGCCCCGCCCAGACCTCATCATCAAAAGGCGCGGGCTCATTCGGTTGCTCGACTTTTTCCGATTGCTCGACTTTTTCCGGCCCTCTGCTCACAAGAAGCTCGGTCCCTCGCTCCTCGCGCGCAGGCTGCTCATCGCGCTTCTTGGTTCTGGGCGGCAGCGCGGGAATCAATCGCGGGCGTTCGGCTTCCGGCTCAGGCTCGACGACGGGAACGGATTTCAGAGGTTCCGTCTTTGCTCGCTCACCCGCTTCCGTTGCGCTTGAGAGCGAGCGAGTTTCGCCCGCCGGACGCGGGGCGGGTTGAGGAGGTGGCGGCGGCGCGACTGCTTCAAGCTCCGCCGTTCGCACCCCTGTGCGCTCAGGATTTTCATCTGGGGGTGTGGGAGCGTTTGTAAAAATACTGCGCTGCGACAGGCTCCACTCTTCCTCGGTCTCTTTCTCGGCCTTCTTTATGCCTTTTACAAAGAAGAAGATTAAAAACAGGGCTAACAAAACGACGACGCCGACAATGACCCAGGTGAGCCAGCCCATTCCTTGCAATTGAATAAAGCTCATTAGCAATAGAGACATCTTAATCAAATCCTAAGCTCAAGATTCCGCGCAACCCGACACGGCGCGTCACACGGTTAATACCTGAATTGCCCTCAGGCTTCCGACGCGACTCTAGAAAGCTCCGGCTCTGCCATCTCTGTCAGCGCGTCTAGTATAATTGCCTGCTCGTCTTCCGCAACTGTGCGGAGGTCTATAATCACGCGGTCGCGCTCGGTCCGAGCGATTATCGGCACACGAAAAGAGCGCAACTGCTCTTCAAGGCGCGCGGCGCTCAGCGCTTTGTCCTCAAGCGCGATGATAACAGTCGGCAGCTCCACCTGAGGCGCGGAGCCTCCGCCGATGACCGACCGGCCTTCTTCGAGGCTTGCCTTAAATCTGCCGCCTGTTGCTTCGATCAAAGCGTCTCGAAACTCGGCGGCCCGCCGGGCGATCTCTTCGCGCGTGCGAGCTATGGCCCGTATGACCGGCACTTCGGTTTGCGCCGTGCCCCGTTCATAAAGCTTGAGCGTCGCTTCGAGCGCGGCATAAGTCATCTTATCCACCCTGAGCGCGCGCATCAAAGGATTCTGCCTCACACGATCTATGATGTCGCGCGAGCCTGCGATTATGCCCGATTGCGGCCCGCCAAGCATCTTATCGCCGCTAAAAGAGACGACCGAGATGCCTGACTTTAGCGAATGCGCGACGACCGGCTCGTCCGTCACGCCGAAAGGCGCGAGATCGATCAAGCAGCCCGACCCCAAATCTTCAAACGAAGGGAGGCCCGCGCGGCGCGCAAGCTCGGCTATCTCGCCTGCCTCGGGCCGCTCAGTAAATCCTATGATGCGAAAGTTCGACGGATGCACGCGCAAGATCAACCGCGTCCGTTCGTTTATTGCGCGCTCGTAATCCGCGATGCGCGTGCGATTGGTCGTGCCGACCTCGCGCAACACGGCGCCGCTTTTTTCCATCACGTCGGGTATGCGAAAACTGCCGCCGATCTCTATCAACTCGCCGCGCGAGACTATGACCTCTCCGCCTTCGGCCAGCGTATTCAACACGAGTAAGACGGCCGCCGCGTTGTTATTCGCCACAATCGCGTCCTCGCTCCCGGCAAGTCGGGCGAGCAGCCCCTTAGAGTGCGATTCGCGGCGGCCACGGCTCCCGCGTTCCAGGTCATATTCGAGATTTGAATAATGCGTTGCCACATCAGAGACGGCATCTCGCGCGGCGCGGGCCAGAGGCGCGCGTCCCAGGTTGGTGTGTATGATGACGCCCGTCGCGTTGATCACATGCTTGAGCGAAGACTTTTCTAAACCGGCGGCCCGCACGTCAAGTCGTCGCTCGATCTCATCGCTCAACGAGTCAACGGTCAGAGACGCGCCCGGGTATTCCGCTCCCTGCCTTCTGCCCCCTGCACCCTGGCCATCTATTTCTATTATTTCTCGTCGCAAATCATCCGTGATTTCGCGCAAAAGGTCGCGCACGCGGTCACGGCTCAAGTCCGCAGACAAACGCCTTGCGGTCGGGCTCTGAAGCAGCCGCTCAATCGAAGGCATTGATCTTAGCAATTCTGTAGACATGCAATTACGGTTGACACCGCAAGGTGCCTGGCTTACATTTTAGCATAACCCCCACGCGATCCACATAAGACCCCGCTTGAGCAAGATGAATGGAAGCAAAATCGGTCAACCAGATAGATGTTGACCTCGACCGTCTAGAAACTGAAATTCGCCGGTTGAAGATTGAGTACGACATCTTTTTTAACGGGGGAACCATCCGCCCGCCGCTCGATACTAAGGGGCGAGTCGAGACTGCTATAAAGCGCATTTATGATTCGCGCGGAATGTCGTTCGCTCAGCGATTCCGTTATAACGGACTGGTCGCTCGCTACAATGTTATGCGCGAGCTGTGGCGGCGGCAGACTCAGGACCGCGAAGAGATTGGGCGAGCGCCTACGGCTGAGGCCCACTCGGCCTTGAGGTCACAAACAATAACAATCCGATGCCAGGACCCTGCCAGCGAGACGGAAAAGGTGACCGAGCTTTACAACCACTTGATAGCCGCCCGCCGCGATTGCGGCGAAAGAATCGGGCCGCTCACGCTTGAGGTCTTCACCGAATTCCTTCAATCGCGCGTTGATCAGATAAAAGCGAATCTCTCATCTTCGGCCATAGATTTCGTGGTGGGCGTCAACAACGGTCGCGTGAAATTCACCGCCCGCGCCGTAGAGGATAAAGATCAAAATTAAATCGGATTGCACTTGAATGAGCGGCAACTGATTATCCAGCAACTCAATAGGGTCAATTGATATTCGTTTTAGGCTCTGCATTTGTGCTTCAAATAAAAAGCCCTGCTTTTATCGAGCAGGGCAGCCTGAGTTTATGCGCCTGGGTAAATCTTTCTACACTCTCCTCACGGCTTCGGCCTGAGGTCCTTTCGGGCCCTGGACTACTTCGAATTCGACGGTCTCGCCCTGCTTGAGCGATTTATATCCGTCCTGTTCTATGGCCGAGTAGTGGACGAAAACATCAGCCCCACCCGGTTGCTCGATAAATCCATAGCCCTTGGCATTGCTGAACCATTTGACCTTGCCCTGTGATTTTAACATTTGATGATCCTCCTCCAGTCTTACTAATGTTTCACGCAGTTATAGTCGTGCTCCCATCCCACTCCGCCGCGATGAAAAATAGAAAGCCGCAAAGCGAAGCTCGGCATTGCCGAACCTCGCTTTGCGGCTTTTATCAAGCTGTCACGGCGTCCTGCTCAACTTATAACCGCTCTGGGTGAATCTTGAGAGAAACTAGCTCGAAGCGGGCCGCATACTAGCGCAACGACCCCGCCGCAGTCAAGCAAAAAATCTCCGTCAACACCTTTCAGGTCTAACAAATTAAGGGGATTCGCAATGAGCGAATACACGCTAAACAGCCCGGCAATATTTTTCCGGGCGACGGCGGCTTTCGGTTTTAATTTTCCTTAGAGATGCGTTTGAGTTAACATCATCACCCGGCGATGCGCGTAGCCTATATCATAATCCTATTCCTTCTCTGCGTCTCACTTTTGCTCGCCACTACCGTTGCGGCATCAGACAACGAAATCTCGCTTGAAGGCTCTCACAAATTCTCGCCGGGCGACGACCCGTCGTGGGCCTTGCCGGATTTCGACGACGCAGCGTGGCAACAGATTCAAGTGCCGGGAAGCTGGCAAGCTCAGGGCGTAGAGACAAAGGACGGGATGGGTTGGTACAGAATTCGTTTTGAGGCTACTGATGAGATCGCGCGCAGCCACCCGGCCGTCGCGCTCGGGCTGATCGGCAACGCCGACGAAGTCTTTTTAAACGGGGTGAAGATAGGAGGCGAAGGCGTTATCGACAATCGCTTCGGCATGTCCCCCATCGAGCGACTCTACAGGGTGCCGGATGATCTATTGAAAGTCGGCCGGGAAAATCTTCTCGCCGTCAGGGTGTTGAACGTCTACTTTGACGGCGGGATCGTCGAAGGGCCTGTCGCCGTCGGAGATTTCAGCCACCTGGTTGTAGGCAAGCTCGGCCGGGAAAAAAACACGACGGCCATGGAAGCGGCTTTCATAACCTTTTATGCCTTTGCCTTTATCTTTCCCCTCTTTCTCTACAGCCGCAAAGCGAGCGACCGGGAAACTTTGTACGCCTGGGTCTGCCTGCTCTTTATCTGGGGCGACATCACGTTAGACAGCCGCCTATTTTACGGCACGGGGCTGAGGACGTTTGCGGTCGAGCGAATACTGGTCATTATGGGAACGCTGCTTCCGGCATTCTTTCTGATGTTCCTGATGCATTGGTATCAGGAAAGAATCACGCTGCCGATCAAGGTGCTGATCGCGGTCTGCCTGATTTCGGCTTTGGGTTTCGCGGGGCTGCCGGGCCTCGAACAATTTTTCATAGTCGCCGTTGTAGCAAGCGTGGTTTATATAGCAATATCGGTCCTCGCCATTTTATACAGCGTCAAAGCCTATCTTAGAAAGATGCACGAAAGCCGCCCGATACTCATAGGCATGACCGGGATGGTTGCGGGCATCATAGCGCCCTACATCGCCTCTAATAGCTCTCTGCGCATTAATGGAATTCTTTTATCTTATTATGCCATCGCGTGGCTTGTTACATTCATAATGTACGCCCGCGCCGCAAGGTTCGCGCGCATTCAAAAGAGCCTGCGCACGGCGTCTGAAAAAGTCCTGACCGCGCACGAAGAGGAACGAAAACGGCTGGCGCGAGACATCCACGACGGCCTCGGGCAATCGATGATGGCTATAAAACTGAACCTTCAGATGATGAACGCCCGAACCGAAACCGGCGAGCAGATAACGCAAGGGTGGCTCCCGAAACTGATTTCAGAGATGTCTAACTCCATCGAAGAGCTTCGCCACGTTGCGGCGGGGCTGCGCCCGTCGTTCCTGGAAGATGTTGAAATAAGCGATGCCTTTAACTGGTACGGGAAACAGTTTCAGGACAAGTCGGGCATAGAGGTTCGCGTTGACGCCCCCGTAGCAATTCAAGCCGACCCCAGAGTCAAAGAGCATCTGTTTAGAATCTACCAGGAAGCATTGAGCAACATAGGCAAGCACGCCGACGCCCGCATAGTTGACGTCAGCCTCAGAAGGGTCGGCCATCAGCTCTGCTTACAGATTAAAGACGACGGCAAAGGGTTCGATGTCGCGGAGGCGGCAGCGAATGATCAAGGCATGGGGCTTTCCACCGTTCGCGAGCGAGCAGAGCTGCTCGGCGGGGTCTTCGAGTTGAAAAGCTCTCGGGGAGATGGGACGAGGATTCGTGTCGAGGTGCCGCTCAATGATTAAAGTCGTGATAGCAGATGACCACAACATATTCCGGCAGGGGCTCGCACAACTGCTTGCGTCGGTCGAAGACATAACTGTCGCGGGCGAGGCCGCCGACGGGGTTCAGGCTTTGAAGCTGATCCGGGAGGTCGGGCCTGATGTAGCTATACTCGACCTATCGATGCCGTCGGGCGGGTTGGAGGTCGCGCGCGCGGTTCGCAATGAAGGTCTTTCGACAAGGATCATACTGCTCACAATGCACAACGAGCCTGACAAGGCAAACAAAGCCATTCAAGCAGGCGTGCACGGATACGTGCTCAAAGATAATGCTTTCGAAGACCTGGTCTATGCCTTGCGCTCGGTCGCGCGAGGAGGAACATTTATAAGCCCTTCGCTTGTGGCCGGCGTGCTGAAATCAGGGGAGCGCCGCAAGTCGGGCGAGTTGCTGACGCGCCGCGAGCGCGAAGTGTTGTCTCTCATCGCAACGGGGCTGACGAACCGGCAGATAGCCGAAAAACTATTTATCTCCGTAAAGACGGTCGAGACTCACCGGGCGCGCATTATCGACGCGCTCGATCTCCACAACACAGCCGAGCTTGTCCGCTATGCAATCGACAACGGCCTTGTAGAGAGATGACCGGGACCGACTACACTGCCCACCTGACAAAAGAAAATACAGTATCCACCTGACAAAAAATACCCGCGCCGCTGGATTCTAATTTTTTCCATTCTAACGATAATCGACTGCGATGGCTATCAAAGCACTCATCGTTGACGATCACTCGTTCTTCAGGCAGACGCTGAGAAGTTACCTCGAAGGAGCGGGTGCGGCCGAGGTGATCGGCGAAGCGGCGGACGGCTGCGAGGCCGTCGAGTATGCCGAGCGGCTTCATCCTCAGATAGTCATCATGGACATCAATATGCCCCGGCTAAACGGGATCAAGGCGGGCGAGATGATAAAGAAGAAGAGCCCCGACCTGCCTTTGATCCTTTATACGCTGAACAGCCCCGACATTTACTTGAGCCGGAATGATATTCACGCGGACGCGTGTCTGTCGAAAGACCGTCTGTTCGAAGAGCTTCTGGCCATCATCGAAAAGATTTCTAAAAAATCGCAGGAACAGGAGAAGTGAATGAAAGGAGCAAACGGCGACCTGTTTTTCGCCACAGCCCAATAGCAATGGGTAGGGCCGACGACCATACTCGACGTAGAAAAGAAGGGGAAGAAGCTTATGGTTTCAGGCGCGTTTAATGCCGACGACCAGATATTCGTAGACGGCCAGAAGCAGAAAACCAGGCCCGACGCTGCCGCCCCCGAATTGCTCTTAGTCGCAAAGAAGGGCGGCAAAGAGACTCAGGACGGTGCGCGCATAATTGTAAAAGGCGCGGGCGGCGATTCGAATGAATTCGTGTTCGGGCAGACCATCATCGATGCCGCGTGTCATCTCTCGCCGACTGAAACGAGTAGCCGCGCAGGCGTAGAACAAGAGCTTACGCTTCAGGTTTTCGTAAACGGTAAGGTGGCCGACCCTGATCCATCAAGCGTGAGATTCCATGTATCGCGAATGGTTACACAGTCGGATGAGGTTCTGGTTACAGGCGGCAGCGGAAGCCGTCAGGCCACCGGAACCTTCAGCTTCAAATACAGCAGCAACCAGCCACGTTTCGACACAATCAGGGCCGGCGGAACTATAAAAGGCCGATCCTTTTCATGCGTGGCTTTTAAGAGCTGGACCTCAGCTCAGTAGAAGGCTTAAGAAACAGCTAAATCTATCGGACCCGGAGCGAGCGCCGAGAAGGGGTCGGTGTGCTCACTCACCGGGAGGGAGAAATCCTCACATCATCGCTAAGGAGTATGGATATGAAGTCTCACCGTATCTTTGCCTTAATTATTGGCGCAGCTTTTTTCGCCGGAATCATAACAACAGGTCATCACGCGAGCCATGCCTCATCGGAGGCGGCGAGAATGGACGCCACCGTTCAAGCCGCAGGGCGTGGCGCCCCTTTGATCAATCTGCGCGATGGTTTCGATCTATCGACCAGCCACGCGGGGACGCAAGAACTGGTTCGAAATGCGCAACCGAGTGACTGGCGTCCTGTGGCCCTGGCCTCAGCCGATTTCGACGGGGACGGCGTCGCGGATATTGTCAGCGGGTACGCAAGCACCGAAGGCGGCATCCTGGCGCTGCGCCGTGGCAACATAGATTCGATATATCCTAACCATCGGAAGGCCGCAGCCTCGGGCAACTCCCCCGCACCCTTTGAGCCCGAGGCGAAAGTCTTTGAGTTAGCAGTAGCGCCGGAGTTTTTGGGGGCGGGCGATTTCAACAATGACGGCCACCAGGATCTTTTGGCGACGGCTCAGGGGAGCAACGCGCTTTATTTGATTCCGGGCGACGGCGGCGGCAGCCTGAGCCGTGCCGAACGATTCGAGCTGCCCGGAAGCGTGACCTTCATGGTGACCGGCCAGATTAACCGGCCCGACGGCTTGACCGATGCGGTTGTGGCAGTAGCCGGAAGCGATGGGCCGCGCCTGCTGTTGTTCAAATCTGTCGCGAGCGAGCCGGAAGTCATCACCCTGCCTGCGGAAGCAAACGCCCTGGCGCTGGGTCAATTTGATAATGGATACGAAACCGACCTGGCAGTAGCGGCTGGTCGCAGATTGTTGATAGTTCGCGGGCGCGATGAGTCCGAACCGGCAAGGGTTGAGACTCGCGAGCTTGAGTTTGCAATCCTCTCGATGGCTGCGGGCGATTTCAGCGGCGATAATCGAGAAGAGCTTGCGCTGATGGCCGAAGACGGCGCGGTACGCCTGCTTGAGCGAACCGACCCCGAGTTGTTTCAAGCGTCAGGCGAGACTCCCGAAAGCGAAGCGGCGGCGGCGGCTCAACCGGCTGACCAGCCGGGAAGCCAATCAAAAGCTGAAAAGAGATCAACTCGTGCCGCCGGCAAGACAGCGGGCGAAAATCCCGAAGGCGAAAACGAAGCCGCGTGGCAGATGAGCGACGCAATCAACCTTCCTGCGTTCGTGCGTTCGAGCGTTGACCGTCGCCCGCATGAGCTGGTCGCGGCGAAGGTATCCGCAGGGCCGAAAAAGGATCTGATCTTTTTGGACCTATCCAATCATCAATTACAGATTCTCAGCCAAGAGACGGAATCAGAAAATCGCGGCCTTACTACTTCAGCCCTGCCGCGTCTGGCTGCGTCTCTTGATGTCGAGGGCGGCGCGATTGCTGCGCTGCCGATGCGATTGAATTCAGACGCGCTCAATGATCTGATAATTCTCAGAAGCGGCAGCACAGCGCCGACGGCAATAGTGAGCGCTCCGGCAGTGACCTTCACTGTAAACTCGACGGCCGACCCAGGCGCGGGCGGGTGTGACGCCGCCGAATGCACTTTGCGCGAGGCGATCACTGCCGCCAACGGCGCTGCGGGCGCGGACGAGATTCGGTTCAACATTCCGGGCGCAGGCCCGCACACGATCAACCTGACATCAACCCTGCCCGCTATCACGCAACAACTGACCATCAACGGCACGACCGAGCCGGATTTCACAGCGGGCAATCCCGTCGTCGAATTGAACGGCACAGGCGCGGGAGGGGCTGTCGTAGGATTGACGATTGCCGCAGCCACAAACAACTGCACGATTCGAGGTCTTGTAATCAACCGCTTCAGTTTGCACGGCGTGCAGGTACAGGGAACGGGGAGCAATATCATCGAAGGGAATTTCATAGGCACAGACCCCGGCGGCACAATAGATCGCGGTAACACTCAACTCGGCGTAGGCATATTCGACTCGTCAAACAATACGGTTGGCGGGACTACAGGCGCGGCGCTCAATCTTGTATCGGGGAACAACATTCATGGGGTTCAAGTATCTGACACCGCCACGGCGGGGGCCGCGACAAATAATCAAATTCGCGGCAATTTTATCGGCACCAGTAAGAACGGCGCTGCCGATCTGGGCAATACTCAGCTCGGCGTAGGCATCTTTGACGCGCCTAACAACCAGATAGGCGGGGCCGTCGCAGGCGCTCCGAATGTCATCAGCGGCAACAACAGTCGCGGCATACAGATTACAGGTGAGGCTTCGGACGGCAATCAAATGCAGGGCAATCTTATCGGCACGAACTCTGCGGGCACTGCCGATCTGGGCAATACAACCGACGGCATACTCGTAACCACCGGCGCGGACAACAATACAATCGGCGGAACAACTGCCGCAGCGCGCAATGTCATCAGCGGCAACGACGATGAAGGCATAGAGATCAACGGCAACGGCACGACCGGGCATCTTGTGCAGGGCAATTTCATCGGCACGAATGTGAACGGCACAGGCGACCTGGGCAACACACAGATGGGCGTGCTCATAATTACCAGCGCGTCCGCAAACACGGTCGGCGGAACAGTCGCCGGCGCGCGCAATGTTATCAGCGGCAACGATCTTTCCGGCATTGACCTGGAGGCCGGGGCCACACAAAACATCGTCCAGGGTAACTTCATCGGCACAGACGTTACAGGCACCCTCGACCTGGGCAATACTCAGGTGGGCGTAGTCTTCTTTAATAACACCACGGCCAATAACACTATTGGGGGCACGACTGCCGAGGCGCGCAACATCATCAGCGGCAACAATCTCAACGGCGTCTCTTTCAATTCAGGAGCCAATCAGAATATCGTTCAGGGGAACTTCATCGGCACGGACGTTACAGGCACCCTCGACCTGGGCAATACCGGCGACGGGGTTCGCATCAGCGCATCGCCCGCAAACACAATCGGCGGCGCATCAGCCGAGGCGCGCAACATCATCAGCGGCAACAGCAGCGACGGCGTTGACATCAATGGAGCTGCCTCGACCGGAAACACGGTTCAAGGCAATTTTATCGGCACGGACGTCACAGGCAGCCAATTCCTGGGTAACACCTCGGATGGCGTCGAGATCGTTGATGCGCCGAATAATACTATCGGAGGAACAGCCACCGACGCGGGCAATCTCATCAGCAGCAATATCAATAATGGCGTTATTATAGACGGAGATGGCGCGACCGGAAACATCGTTCAAGGCAACGGCATACTGGCCAATATCAGCGATGGGGTTGAGATCAACGGCGGGGCCGCCAACAACCAGATCGGCGGAGCGGCGGCAGGCGCAGGCAATATCATCGCTTTTAACCTTAACAATGGCGTAGACGTTTCTGAGCCTACCTCCACAGGCAACAGGATTAGCTCAAATTCCATTTTCGATAACACCGATCTGGGGATCGATCTTGAAGACGACGGGGTGACGGCAAATGACACGGGTGACGGCGACACGGGAGGCAACAATCTACAAAACTTCCCCGTGTTATTGTCGGCTTGCAACGCAGGCGGCAACACGACCCTGCTGGGCACGCTCAACAGCACTGCCAACACACAGTTCACTCTCGAATTCTTCTCTAACGCTTCCTGCGACGATTCAGGTTTTGGAGAAGGAGAGATACTGATTCACACGATGATGGTCACAACCGACGCCGGTGGTAACGTGACTTTCACGGCCAACATTACTCCGGCGGTCTCCGTTGGACAGACGGTCACGGCGACGGCTACCAACCCGTCGGGCAACACGTCGGAGTTTTCCGAGTGCGCTCAAGTAACGGCGGGAGCAGGGGCGGTCGCCAGGCTCAGCCCTGCGACGGCAGTCAATCCTGTCGGCACAAGTCACACGGTGACGGCAACTGTGCTGCTGAATTGCTCTCCAGCCGCAGGCACGACGGTGAATTTCAATATCACGGCGGGTCCAAACGCGGGCCAGACCGGTTCGGCCACAACCAACGGTTTCGGCCAGGCGAGCTTCACTTATACGAGCAACGGCGCGACCGGCACCGACACGATACAGGCAAGCGGGACTGTTAGCGGCAACGCTTTCAGCGCAACGGCTCAGAAGACCTGGGCATCGCTCAACAACACCTGTAGCACCGATGTTCCCAAAGCCATAGTTGATGAGGACACAGTAACCTCGACCCTGACCGTAAACAACAACGTGACGATTGCAGACCTGAACGTAAAGCTGTTCATCACGCATGCATTCGACAGCGATATTGTCGTAACGCTGACTTCGCCTGCGGGCACTTCGGTTGATTTATTCGTAGGCGTTGGAGACGATGGGCAAAATTTCGGCAGCAATTGCTCGCCGCAACCCAACTGCGTGATAGACGACGAAGCACCCACCGACATCGAAAGCGGGACGGCTCCATTTGTCGGCAGCTTCAACCCCGGAGGTGACGAGTTACTTTCAGCCTTTGACGGTGAAAACGCGCAGGGCACCTGGACGCTGGAAATCACAGATGTATTCGCGCCTGATGAGGGAACGCTCAACTGCTGGTGCCTGGAATTTCTGGGTACGCCGACCGCAGTAAAGCTCAACTCATTTGCCGCCACGGGCTATGATGGCGGGGTCTTCCTCGAATGGCAGACCGGCTTTGAGGTCGATAACCTCGGCTTCAACATCTACAGAGAAGAAGGCGGCAACCGCGCGCTGGTCAATTCTCAAATCCTTGCCGGGTCTGCGTTATTGACGGGCCCCGGCACGTCGCTCACCGCAGGCCATTCTTATGCCTGGTGGGATGAGGCTTCAAAGTCCAGGAGTGCTCAGTATTGGCTTGAAGATATTGATCTCAAGGGCCGGAGCACGATGCACGGTCCATTCACCGCTCGCTTCGTCGGAGGCGCTCCGCCTGCCCGTAGCAACGCGGCCTCGCTCAGCCAGATGGGCCGGACACAAAACGGCATTACCGAATCATTAAATCGGCAGGCGCGGGTAGCTCGATTGTCCCTGGCTCAGACCGAGCAACAGAACGTTCTGGCTTCCAAGCCTGCGGTCAAGATTTCCGTCAAGCGAGAAGGATGGTACAGGGTAACGGCTGCGGAGCTTACGCAAGCGGGGCTTAATCCCAATGCCAATCCCGGCTTGCTACAACTCTACGTTGACGGCGCGCAGCTTCCAATCGGTGTTATAACCGGCGGGGATGGACGCCTCGCGGCGGTTGAGTTCTACGGCCTGGGATTGGAGGCGGCCCACTCTGATGAGCGAACCTACTGGCTGACAGAAGGCGAACAGGCGGGGCTGAGAATCGAGCAAGTGAGGATGGATGGAACCGCGTCCGACGCCGCGAGCTTCCTCTATACGGTCGAGCGAAAGGATAGGACGATTTACTTCTCCAGTCTTAGAAACGGCGAGCGCGAGAATTTCTTTGGCGCAGTCGTTGCCACCCAGCCTGTCACCGAATCGCTAGCATTAAATCACCTCGCGCAGTCTGCGAATGGGCAGGCAACACTGAGTATCTCGCTGCAAGGCGTGACGCTCGTCCCGCACCGTGTGCAGGTATATTTGAACGAATCAGTTGTCGGTGAGATCTCTTTCTATGCGCAGGAGCAAAAGAGCGCCGAATTTACTGTTGCCCAGTCGCTGCTCAAAGAAGGCCAAAACGAAGTCAAGCTCGCGTCGCAAGCAGGACCAAGCGATATTAGCTTGATAGATCACATACGTTTGAGCTACCGGCACAGCTTCACCGCCGACGGCGATCAACTGAGGCTTACTGCTACGGGCGGTCAGGCGGTGACGATAGATGGGTTCGGCGGCGAAGATATTCGGGTCTTTGACGTAACGGCCCCTGAGCAGGTGCGCGAGGTGATCGGGAAAGTAGGACCGCGAGGCAACGGTTTTGCGGTAACAGCTACTGCTCCCCTTGGGGGCGAGAGAATATTGCTCGCCACCCGAGCCGACAAAGTGGCGGCGGTATCCAAAGTCGCCGCTAACACCCCGTCTAACCTGAGAAGCGCCGCTCACGCGGCAAGCCTTGTGATTATCACCGATCAAAGCTTCGTCCCGGCGTTGCAGGTTCTAAGGATGAGGCGAGAAGGCCAGGGTCATAAGGTAGAGATAGTTGGAATCGAGGACATCTTTGACGAGTTCAGCTTCGGGCACAAATCGCCTCAAGCCGTGAAAGATTTTCTCTCGTACGCGGGGAGCAGTTGGAAGACAAAACCGCAGAACGTGCTCTTTGCGGCGGATGCGAGTCTGGACCCGAAGAACTATCTGGGATTCGGGGACTGGGACATAGTGCCCACGAAGCTCGTTGACACGTTCTTTATGGAGACAGCTTCGGATGATTGGTTTGCAGACTTTGACGGGGACGGGCTGGCAGAGATGGCCGTAGGCCGCTTGCCTGTTCGCACGCCGGAAGAGGCGCAAGCCGTAGTAAAAAAGATAATCAAATATGAGACAACCGCCCCGTCGGAATCGGTGATGCTTGTGGCGGATATCAATGACGGCTTCGATTTTGAAGGCGCAAGCACACAGCTTCGCACTTTGCTGCCGTCGGGCCTCAGAGTCTCTCAGATCAACAGAGGGAGTATGGACGCAGAGACGGCAAAACGCCAGTTGATCGAAGGGATCAATGAAGGGGCAAAAGTAGTCAATTACGTGGGCCACGGCAGCGTGAATCTATGGCGAGGCGATCTGCTTACGAGCGAAGACGCAAGAGAGCTGAGCAACACAGAGCACCTGCCGGTGTTTGTGATGATGACCTGTTTGAACGGGTACTTCCACGACGCGGGGATAGACTCGCTGGCAGAAAGCTTGATGAAAGCCGAGCGAACGGGAGCGGTGGCGGTCTGGGCTTCATCCGGGATGTGTTTGCCGCATGGGCAGGCCCAGATGAATCAGGAGTTGTATAGACTGGTCTTCGCTTCGGGGAGCGGCACGACGCTGGGGCAGGCGACCAGGGGAGCAAAGTCTGCCGTAACGGATATTGATATACGCCGCACGTG
Organism: Blastocatellia bacterium; assembly: GCA_963728545.1. GTDB lineage: Bacteria > Acidobacteriota > Blastocatellia > UBA7656 > UBA7656 > DASUNP01. Next base: position 5,495,916 of record CAVSKO010000002.1, on the reverse strand, counting down.
GATATTGATTGGAGACCCGACTATGAAATTGAGATGACGGAACTACAGATGCAGGGGAGCAGGGGAGCGGCGGAGCAGAGAAGAACCTCTGCTCCGCCGCCTGCGAAACCATCATCAGCCCTAAGCTCCCTTGCTCCCCAGCTCTATCCTGTCCCCTAGCTCTGTCCGTCATCGTCGTGCTGGCCTTGCCCAAAATGTAGAGCGAAAATAACTTAATGTTACAGTTGGTTTATACTTTATGGGCAGAATGGCTTTTTGCCCATAAAGTCGGTTTTAATACACTCGCTTTACACAAAGAAATTCTTTGGTGATAGACTTGCGGCATGCCAAGAGAGCAAGAACAGCTTAGCTGGAACGAGAAGCTTTCTGTACCCGCCAATATACTTGGTATCTTTGGGGGGATTGGTTTAGTGATAACCTTTCTCTCAAAGCTCGCAGGGCTGCCCCCGACTGTACTCTTCTTTCTTCTTGGAGTATCTATCGCGCTTGTGTTTGCTGGTATATTGCTGCACGTATTTCTGAATAACAATGCCCCTTCGGAGAATATGAGCAGACTTTTACGTGATATAGTACCAGAGAATGCAGGGCGGTCTCTTACCCCGTCACAAGACTCACAAATCGTGAATATTTCGGCTGCGGATACTGAAAAGAATACAAACAACATGCTAACAATATCAAAACATTAACGCTTGCGCTTGGTGTGTGCTATCTAGCGTATAACCAACTTGAACACGGAGAGCCGTTATCCGAACAAACATATCAGAGCGTGAAAGATCGCATCGGATACGCTTTAGATTCATGCTATGGGAGCGAAATGGGCAATGTTTTCTATGCGGAAGCCCCTCCGTTTATAGATTCAATTACCGAGCAAACGGCATGGGTTGACGCGCAATGCGACAGACTACGCACACTCATTGAGACAGAGGAAAAACCGTAGCGACTTATCACGTCAGACAATCTACCCACACGTCATCTTAGCCGCAATGCCTACACCGCAATAAAAATCTTATCGCGTTTAGTTAGTCCTATTTTTCGGCCTTAGTCTTTCGTGGTCTGTTCCAATATGGTGATTTGCACTTAGGGCAAACGCGCGGCTCTTGCTCTAAATCGCGTGGTATCCATTGCCACAATATCTGTTGCTTGATTCAATCCAGTTATGAGTTAGGGATTGATACAACTTTTTGGAGCGATGGAAACGGCAACTAATGAAGTTGTTAATCCCACCATTCTTGAAGAGTCTTATAGTAAGTTGAGCAGATTTTCTCGATCTCTTCATCTGTGATCGATCTGTGAGTACAACTTTAAGTATGACGGCAAGCAATTTCAACGGGGTTATTTCTATCGGTTTATTCCCGTTGCCCTCATAAGGTTTACCCTCTCCTTCCTCTGTTTCTTCGCTCATATCTTATACCCTTCCAAGACAACACAGTATATGTTGCTCCCGTTTTGGGAGCAAATCAAAATGAGCTTTACTTTTTGGAGATGACAAAATCGGTCTTTACGGAGCGGTATCAGACATTTATTTCTTTATTAGTTTCAGCACGACAAAAACAAGGACTTTCTCAGAGGGATTTGGCTATAAAATTAAATAAGGTTCATTCATTTGTAGCCAAATATGAACAGGGGGAGAGAAGATTAGACGTTATAGAGTTTCTTGATATAGCGGAAGCGTTAGGTGTTAACCCGGAAGGGATTATTAAGAAACTTAAGAAATCCCCAAAGTAACCGCGTTGACTTTTTGGGCAACTTCCCTACTTTATGGGCAGTTCTTGGGCAAAGCCTTGTCGTGCTTCCCTCAAGGTGTACGCCTCCTTGGTTTTAAATCGAGAGATTGTCCGAAGTCCTAAATGATTGTTTGCGTGGGGGGAGGCTGGGGAGGAATGGGTTCAGGCGAGTGACGCGAGCCGGATTGAAATGAATTGACCGGCTCGCGCTCGTGAGGATTTCTTACTCGCCGAACATTATGTTTATCGCCTTCAGCATCGGCGCGATAAAGTCGGCGCGCTTCACTTTCGTAGCAGGCTCGAAGCGCGGGCCGGGGACGACCACAAACTGTCCGGGGGCTATCTCTCGGACCTCAGCCGGAAACGCCTGCATCAACCCGCGATCAATCGCTATCTGAACGTAGCCGCGCTGCGCTGCGGGAATCTGCGCGTTGTCGACGAGCGGCTGCCCGCCTGCGGTGACGGTCGAGTTAGCGAGCGCGCGGGCTTGCGCGTCCAGGCGGAGCGCGCGGACGAGCGCGACAGCCTGCTCCAGGCGATCCACTTCCGCAGTGATGCCGAACGTCGTCCCGCTAACGCCCATCACGCCTTCGCGCTTGAGCGATTCCGCAATGAGGGCGTGGGGCGTGTTGGCGGGGATGTCGCTGAAGCTCGATTGATTGGGCATGTACTGCGGCACGCGCGCGCCTAACATCAACGCACGCGCAAGCTCCATTCGCGTCAGCGTCTCTTCGGGGCGGAACGCGCCGCCATTGGCCGACATCACCTGATCGTAAACCAGCCGCAACGCGCCCGTCTGCGCCGCCCCGTCGAGCGTTGATAGGTCCTCGACCTGCGCGGGGTCGTAGGTGTAGTGCGTGATCGTGATTTTGTAAGGCTGGTCAGTCGGCTGCAAAAAGCCGAAGCCCGCGCTCACGGTCGCCGTGTATGTGCCTGCGGGCGGAAACTCAAGCTTCAAGCCTTCCCGCGCCCCGAACAGCGCGGCCAGATTCAACGCGTCCGAAGTCTGATCGACGCCGTTGCCCGACACGTTGAGCGCGAGATCGTTCATCACTATTCGCGTGTTGTCCAGCACCGCCTCGTCTTCGCCAATCGAGCCTTCCCAATCGAGCTGCACGAAGGTGAAGCGCGTGTTGGCGGGTACGGTGAACGTCTTGCTGTCGGTTGCTTGAGCGGCGACAGAGCCTTCCAGAGTCCCGCCATCCTGTTGCTCCACGTTCAGCCCTTTGCCGGTGAATCCGAAATTGCCGTACTGCTTTTCCGGGTTGTAGGCCAGATCGACCGCCGCGTGAACATTGGCAAGCCCCGCCCCCGCTTCAAACTGGTCATAGGTCGAAAGCGGCGTGGCCGTCTGCTCGATGATCGCCCTCACTTCTTCGGGGCCGAGCTGCGGGTTGGCTTCAAGTATGTTGGCCACTATTCCCGAAAGGTGCGGGCACGCCATTGACGTGCCGCTTATCTGCGTGTAGCTCGGCAGGAACGCCGTTGGAATCTCCGCGTCCTCGTTAAGTCCCGTAGAGACCACGTTGGTGTGAGCGCGCGTGGCGATGATAGCCGAAGTGTAGCCCTGCCCCGGAGGTCCGCCGGTTCCGGGTGTCAGCACCGTCGGATGAATGACCGGATCGCCGAATATGCCTCGCGATGAAAAGCTCGCTATGCGGCCATCCTTCATCGACGCGCCCGCAGTGATGATCCAGGGGACTGACGCCCAGCGGTTCTGTGAGTTCGGTCGAGGGCCGTCGTTGCCGTTGGCAAAGACGACGACTATGTGGCGCTCTTCGGCGAGCCTCTTGCTGGCGACGTTGACCGGATGCTCCGGGTCTACGGCCACTGCCGAATTGCCCCACGAGTTGCTGACCACGCGGATGTTAAGCTCGAATTGATGCGTGTAGATGTAATCGAATGCCGCGACCTGGCCCAGCACGAATAGTATTCCGCCCGAGCCAAGGCCGACAAGCTTCGCTCCGGGAGCCACGCCTTGATACAGGCCACCGCTCACCTGTCCCGTCCCTGCGGCTATTCCGGCGCAGTGCGTGCCGTGCCCTACGTGCGTGTCGGTGTTGATGACGTTTTCAACATAAGTCGGCGGCAGTATTCCTTCGACGGGATTGCCCAGGCTGTTGAGGCGCACGACCAGCCCATCCCTATCGTTAGGGTTTACGAGCACGTTTTGAATCGTCTTGCTGAGTTGCAGGTTGAGCGGGTTGTAAGTGAGGTCCTGGTGGCTGCCGTCTATGCCCGAATCATTGATCGCGATTGTCACTCCGCGACCCGACACGGGCGTGCCGCCGTTGCGAGCCGTGATAGCCGGGTCGGTCCTCAAACGGTTAACGCCTATGAGCGGGCGCGTCTGGTGCATATTAAGCTTAAGCGGCGCGTTCAAATATATAGACCTGAGCGAAGACCAGGCGGACATCTGCTGGATTTGAGAAGGAGTCGCGTTGACCGCCATGATCGGGAAATTCGTCATGCGAATTCCCATGCGAACACCGAGCGCGCGCACCGAGTTGACTTGCGAATCAATTACCGAATTGCCGTAAAAAGTCAGTATGACTCCTAATCGATCCGTCGGGCTGGCAACCGAAAGCCGGGCCGCCAGCTCAGGATCGACTCTCGGAGCCGCTGCGGCTTCGGCGCCAAAGCCCGCGCATATCATCGCGACCGCAAAAAGCAAGTTTCGATATTTCATTCTAGCCTCCTTAATAAGTCCTGAAGCAGTAAGCGGCTGCTACTGCTCGATAGTAAAATAGACTTAAAATAGAGAAGCTATGAGCGGGAGTATCTGTTCGATCAGGTTTGAGGGCAGATTGATCGAGATGCCGTATTGCGTGTTTGCCGCCAGGAAGCTTACCAGAACGATCAATGTGTAGAAGGATTTAATTGAGCACGTCATTTTTTCTAGTCTCCTTTTGTCTGTTTGAAACGACACATCTGCTGACCCGCCGTCCGCTGCGGGGATTGCCGAACGAAGTGAAATTTGAAGTTGTTTGTGGCCCCGACTGTAACAGGCCACTCAAGCCTACTGCTCAGCTTGGACTTGCAGGGTAACTCCGAAACATTGAGTAATTCTTGAATTAAACTTGAAGGCGGCTTGATAGTTCGCGGGGGGGGCTATAAGAAGAGACACATATAGTGGTTTTCAATTGAAGGTGTGGAATAAGAGAGACATCTCACCGCCGCAGACACAGAGAACACAGAGCGGGCGCAGAGTTTTATTCTTCTCTGTGCAATCTCTGTGTTCTCTGTGTCTGCGGCGGTGAATCTTCTTTTATTACCTTACACTCAGTGGCCGTTATTCGTACTTCAGCGCCACCAGCGGATCTACCTTCGCGGCCCGGCGGGCCGGTATCCAGCACGCAAGCAAGGCAACAGTTGTCAGCAGCAAAGAGAGCGCAATGAACGTCAGCGGGTCGGTCGCGCTCACACCGAATAGAAGACTCTCGATCAAGCGGGTCAAGCCGAACGTGGCGATCAACCCGATCATTACACCCACAATCGCCAGCCTCATTCCCTGACCCATGACCAGCTTCAGCACGTCGCGTGTCTGCGCGCCTAACGCCATCCGCAATCCGATCTCACTCGTGCGCTGCGCGACCGAATACGACATCACGCCGTAGATTCCCACTGCCGCCAGGACCAGCGCCACAACAGCAAAGATGCTGAGCAAAAGCGTGCTGAACCGCTGACGCGCGATCGATTCGGAGAGGGTCTCTTCCATCGTGCTGATGTTCGAGACCGGCTGGTCTTTATCTATCTCCCACACGGCGCTGCGCACCGTAGCCGCAAGGCTGCGCGGCTCCGTATTCGTGCTGACGACCAGGTGGCGCGGCGCGAAGAATCCGGCCTGTATGTGCGTTATGTACATCTGCGGCTTCGGCTCGGCATTAAGCTCAAACTGCCGCACATCGTTCACCACCCCGACAATTGTTAACCAGTCGGCTGGGTTACGAGAATCGACCGGTCCCGGTGTGATGCGCTTCCCCGTAGGGTCTTCATCGGGCCAGAAACGCCGCGCCATCGTTTCGTTAATGACGATCACTCTGGGAGAATCGTTTCCGTCTTGCTCGTTGAACTCACGCCCCTGCATCAACCGTATGCCCATAGTTTGAAAGTAGTGAGGGCTGACGACTCTCGTCACCACTGTCGGTCTTTGGCCGCGACTCGGGTCCGGGCGACCTTCGATGCTGAACCCGATGGAATCACCTTGGCGGACTAGAGGAATCCAGTTGGTGACGGCTGCCGATCGAACGCCCGGCAGGGCTTCGATGCGGCGCACCAGTTCGGTATAAAAGACTGAGCGCCGCGTCCGGTCAGGATACTTCTGCACGGGCAGCACGATCTGCATCGTCAGCAGATTGTCCGTGCGGAACCCCGGATCGACGTTGCTCAGTCGCACGAAGCTGTTTATCAACAGCCCCGCGCCGATCAGAAGGACGAGCGAGATTGCGACCTCGGCGATCACGAGCAGACTGCGAATGCGACTGCCACGGCTACCCGCCGACGAGTCCCTGCCGCCTTCTTTCAGCGTTTCATTGAGATTAAAGCTGGACGCTTGCGTGGCAGGGGCTAAACCGAATATCAAGCCTGTCAGCAACGAGAACCAGTAGAGTGAACGCCAGCACCCTGGCATCAATCGTGATGTCCCTGACTTGAGAAATGCTGTCAGGGATGAAAGCTCTCAGCAGATTTACTCCTAACAAAGCCAGCGCCAATCCTACGCCGCCGCCGAGCGCGGCCAGTAAAACGCTTTCCGTCAGAAATTGCCGGATCAACCGCAGGCGGCTCGCGCCGAGCGCGACACGTATGGCGATCTCTTTTTGTCGCACCGCAGCCCGCGCGAGCAGCAAGTTTGCGACATTTGCGCAGGCTATAAGCAGGACAAACCCGACCGCGCCCAGCAGTATGAGCAGGGCCGGTTTGATGTCGCCCGCAACGTGCTCGTGGAGCGGAACGACTGTGGCGCCTATCTCGGTATTTTGGTCAGGGTACTGCTGCTCCAGGCGAGCGGCTATGGTCTCCATTTCCGCCTGCGCCTGTTCGAGAGTAATCCCCGGCTTTATGCGCGCAACGACCTCCAGGTAATGATTTCCTCGGCTGGCTGCTTCTCTGGCGGTGAAGGCGATGGGAACCCACAACTCAACTTCACGGGCGGGAAACTGGAAGTTTGGCGGCATCACGCCGACGACCGTGTGGCTTTCGCCATTCAAGGCGATAGGACTCCCGATAATATTCGTATCGGAGGCGAACCGGCGTTGCCACAAGCCGTGGCTTATGATGACAACGCGATTTGCGCCGGGTTGGTCTTCTTCGGGCGAGAACGCGCGGCCCAGGCGCGGCTCAACGCCCAGCAAGGGAAAAAGGTTAGCCGAGACGCGCCGGCCATCAATTCTTTCCGGCTCGCCTACGCCCGTCAGGTTTAAGCTCGTGTCGGCGATTGCCGCCATACCTTCAAAAACTTGATTCTGGTCGCGCCAGTTGATGTAGTTAGCCGCCGCAGGCGTATCGCGCGGAAACCCTGCCTTGGTGCTGTCCTCCCAGACCATCACGAGCCGGTCGGGGTCTTTATAAGGCAGCGGCTGAAGCAAGACCGTATTGACCACGCTGAAGATGGCCGTGTTTGCGCCGATGCCGAGCGCAAGCGTCAGCACGGCCACAGCCGTAAAGCCGGGATTCTTAAAGAGCATACGCAAGGCGTAGCGCAGGTCCTGAAAGAGATTTTCCATTATCTACTCCTGAAGACAGATTTGGCCCCCTAGTCAGTGACGAAGGCGGGCAATAAGTTTCAGTCGCGGTCAAAGATGTGAAGTTGCGCTTTATTCGTGTAAACTTTGCTGCGTGGCAGCGACTAAAAAAATCAGGAGGGAAAGATGAAACGCAAAGCTTCAGCCGCCTGGCAAGGCGGTCTTAAAGACGGCAAAGGGGCGATCTCAACGGCGAGCGGCGTCCTTTCAAATACTCAATATTCTTTCAGCACTCGTTTTGAAGAAGGCATAGGCACGAATCCCGAAGAGCTTATCGCCGCAGCACACGCCGGTTGTTTCACAATGGCGCTTTCGGGCCAGCTAGGCAACGCAGGCCTTACGGCTGAAAACATAAACACTACGGCCACGGTCACGATGGAGAAGCTCGAAGCCGGATGGACCGTCACGGAAGTTCACCTGGATGTTAATGCAAAAATACCCGGCGCAGACGAGCAAGCATTTCAGACTGCGGCCAACAACGCTAAAGCGGGTTGCCCCATCTCGCGGCTGTTGAACGCAAAGATCACTATGGACGCGAAGCTCGAAGCATAAGATTTTTTCCTTGGAGTGCAGAACCCCGCACCGCCTTTGAATTAGGCCAATACGGCGATAGCTATCTCGAAAGCGGCGCGGGGTCCCACCGGGCGTAAGCTATGTTGTGTAATGGTTATCCTCTTACTAAAAACACGTCCCAGGCCCATCTGCCGACGTTAGCCCCGTGCGCGTCAAATACCCTCGCCCGGTAGCGGAAGCGGTTTCCGTGTTGATCCGTGCGCCTTGATACTCTGTAATCAAGCTCCATCGCAACCACGTCGAGCGATGCCAGCGTATGCAGCTCGCCTGGCTGAGACACGCCGTTGTGGTTCGTGTCCTGCCACAGTCGCAGTGATGAAAAGACCGCGTCTCTGCTATCTATCAAACCGTCGCCGTTTCCGCCGTTGGTTGTCTTATCGAACTCGGCGAGCGCAAGAAAACCGTTGTAATCCGGAGAGCGCGGTTGCGGGGTGTAGTTGCCGAACAGCTCGGCGCCGTTGTCTATGCGGCCATTGCCGTTGCGGTCGAGCGCGAGAAAAGCTTCGTCTGATCTGCCGGCGGTCCAGGAGAGGAGTTCTCTGACGCCATCTACGTTGAGATCGAACATGACGCCGCTGTTGACATCGGTGAGATTATAGCCGTCGCCTAGAATGTTGATTATGATAGGGCTCTCTTCGGTTACGCACATGCAGCACTCGTTGACGTGCGATCCGAACTCGCAGATAACCAGATTGGGATCGCAACCGGTGCAACCGCCGCCGCCTCCTCCTCCTCCGCTACCTATACAAACAGCAGTTATCATAGAATCCTCCCTTCTTTGTACCAGGCCGCAGGTATTGCCTCCCGTACCTGTTGTGATAAAAGCTCTGTCGTTCAACAGGTTGTACCCAGAACCCCTCAAATGCTTCCGGGCAGTAGAATAGCGGCCAGCAGTGTGGTTGGAGGCAGACCGTGCTTATTCGAGTGCTACCTTCGCCGGTTACCTCACGAGGCCGGAAGGAGGGTCCATTGGGAAAAGTGACATCCCAAAAGGACTTTTTAATTAGTTTGCAATTAAATGTAGGCCCTCTCAGATCATCACAGGAGGCCATAGAGTAAGTCGGAATACAAGGTCCTGAAGGAGGACGCGGACAGCCGTCAGGTGGACAATCACCCAACACGATATTGAGGCCGGCTGCGGAGTAAAGCACAAGCCCCGCCATAGCAATTGATAATATGCGTTTCATACAGTTTTCTCCTTAGGCCACCTGACAGGTGGCCTTTGAATGGTCTATTAAGAAGATTCTAATTATTTTTGAAGGAAAGCTCTTTGAGAGCTACTTATTTCAAATGGTTAAAGTTTGGCAATTCTCTTTTCGCCTAGCTGTTTAAGCTTAACCAGCGCATCTTGAACGTCGGTGCTGTCATAAAGTTCAGCCTCTAGTACTTGGCCGCTTTGCTGCCACTGCTCTATCCCTTCTAACTGTTTGAGAACATGCTGCTTCATGTAGTGAAGCCCTAAATGGATTGCAAGTGGCTGTCCCTTCCCTTGATCCTCCGAAAGAGATGTGATTTGAGACTTCAGCCTGCTGAGTGCGACGGGCGTGTTAGCATCCGGCGATTTCAGGGTTGCCTGTATCAAACTGTTTATACGTTCCAGTTGTATCTTCTGTCCCAGGCGATCATTTAGAATGCGACTGGCGGCTTCGAAATCGCCCTCGCTTGACCGGTCATCGAAAACCACGGCAAGAATCGTCACTGTTCGTGGCGATGCAGAGTTGTCTGAATTAGACACGTTGCTAAAAGAAGTCCGAAACTCTTCGACTTCTCCGGGGGCGACCACGTAGTCGCCTAGAATTTTATCTATCCCGGTCTGCCAGCCATCGCCGTAACCGATTCTATATGCAGTGATCGCCTTATTGGATGTGTTTTTGAGCCGCAACTGGAGTAGAGAATCAATCTTTTCTACACTGACAAGTTGAAAAGACTCTGTTTCATTCTTCACCTTCGGTAACTCATCCTTTTGCGGGTCGGGCCGAGCGCCTGAAGGCCATATGTCCGCGCCCAGAGACCCTATGAAGAGCAGGGCAAGAAAGGCAAATATAGAACTTGATCTTGATAATCCAGCTATATATCTTGGCATAGAAACCTCCATTACACGCTTCGGAAGAAAATAGATTACTAAAAGCAGACCAGGACTTGGTCGCGATTTGAAAAACTTCTTTATATTGCGGGCGCGACTATATAATAAAGTGACTACAATTACAAGAATATTTCACTAACCGGATTTATTTTTTTTAACAGCGGTGAGGTTTATTAGGAAAGCCTTATCGAATAAGCGATTCGTACTTCGCGATAGTAGCCGGAAGCGGCTCCACTCCCAGCTCCCGGCGCAGCATTCGCCGCAGCCCGTCGAACTGCTCTATGGCCGCTGCGCGGTTGCCGCTCTTTACGTGCGCTTCCATAACCTGGCAGTGAACGTCTTCCTGGTAGGCGTCGCGCTGTATGATGATCTGCCCGTAGCGAATCACCTGCTCGTAATCGCCGCGCTCGCTGTGGTAGGCGACCAGCTCTTTCAGGGCCTCAAGATATAAATCTTTGTAATAGCTTTGAAGCTCTTCGATCCAGTTGTAATAGAACTCTTCTAAAAACTCGCCGCGATAAAGCCGTATCGCTTCGGTCAACAACTGCGCGGCCCCTTCCTGATCGTTGCTGCGGCGCGCTTCCCTGGCGTCGGCCAAAAGTTTCTCGAACTCTTCGGTGTCTATACGGTACTGGTACTGCGGGTTGAGCAGGTACGCGCCCTCGCGGTACAACACGAAATCTTTCTTCACGACCTGCCCGGTGTTGAGCGCTTTTCTGAGGTGCGAGATCGTGGGGTGAAAATTCTTCGACACCGTCTCAGGCTCGGCGTCTTCCCAGAACAGCTCGACGAGCATATCTTTAGCCGCGCGGCGGTTGCGGCGCGAGGCGATGTAGCAGAGTATGTGAAGCGCTTTCGTAAGCCGCCACGCATCTTTGAGCGAGTCCGAAGGATCGCGGTAGACCTCTGCCGGGCCGAGCATGCTAATAGCGAGATCGTAAGTAGGCCGCTCGATTATCAACTCGACCGCAGGCTGTGCTTTGATCCGGCGCAGGTTATCGGTTTGCATCATCTCAACGCCGCGCGCTTCCATAGGAACTACCTGCAACAGATAATCGGCGGCAATCCCGCGATCGATCGCGGCGCGAAACAGACCGGCGGCGACGGCGGCCTCTGCCGCTAGCCAGTAAGAGTAATCATATCTCAGGGCAAGCTCGACCGCGCGCTTGAGGTGCGCGAGCGCTTCGTGGCTGCGCCCCGCAGTCCACAGCAGCCGCGCAAGGGAAGTGGCCGAGCGCGCCTCGTTGTAATAAAGGCGGCCTCCGCGCGCAAGGGTCGCGGCCTCAATTAATGAGGCTTCGGCTTCAATATTGCGGCCCGCCGCCATCTCTACGCGACCGCGCGTTATGAGCGCAGCACTTCGCTCGGCAGCCGAGCCGTATTTTCTAGCCTGATAGTATTCACCGGCTTCGCGCTCGGCCAGCATCAGCTCATTCATTCGGAGATAGAGCGTCGCGCGCTCGTCCAACAGCTCGCGGTCCTTTAGCGATAGTCCCGCATCGCGGTAAGCCCGCGCAGCCTCGTCATAAAAATCCATCGCCCTTGAGTACTCGCCGCGCTCGCGATAAAGATTGCCGAATGCTTCGAGCGTTTCGGCGGTCGCGGATTTCAGGTTGAACAACTGGCAGCGGTCCAGCGCCAGCTCCAGGTGCGATTCGGCTTCATCCAGACGGCCCTGCACGATCTTGAGCCGCGCGATGTTCAAATGGGCTATAGCCTCTTGAGGGAAGGGCGCGGCCTGATCTGTTGCTACGGCTTCGGAGCGGCTTTCGATCATCTGTCCGAGCCAGCGGAGCGCTTCATTGAAATCGCCTTCGACCGAATAGGGCAGCCCCAGGTTGTGCAGCACTATCCGCGCAAAGCGGTCATCATCCGCGAGGCGAGCTTCGTCGAGCGCCGCGCGCCAGCTCTCTATTGCGCGCTCAGGATCGTGAAGCGCGGTAAAACAGCACAGCCCTATCGTGTTGAAGCAGCGCGCGCGCAACGAGTGCATCGCCGGAGCAAGCTCTATAGCTGCGCGCGCGCGTGTGATTGCTTCGCCGCAATCCCCTCGATAGCGGTTGATGTAAGCCTGACCGCGAAGGGCTTCCGCTTCTATTATTGTCTCACCCGCCGCGCGGGCCATGTCTGCCGCCTGCGTGTAGAGCGTCAGCGCGCGCGCGTGGTCGCCTTCGATAAGCGCTATGTCGGCGCGCGTGATCAGCGCGCGCGGATGGGTAACGAGCGCGCCTTGCGGCAAGCGTTCAAACGCGCGCTTGATAGTTTCGAACCGGCCCGACCCGACAAGGTCAGCGCCGTGACGCGCTAGCATGCCCGCCACATCTTCCGCCGCGCCCGCTTCGGTGTAATGATGAACGGCCAGGTCCCACTGAGACGTGCCAACGAAATAATTCGCGCACTCTCTGTGTAATCGCTTAACTTCGTCCGGGCCAAGCTCGCTCGTCAACCAGCGGTTGAGGAAGCTGCGAAACAGCGGGTGCAACCGGTACTCTTCCTCAACGCCCGAAGCATAGATGTGCGAGATAAAGACGTTTCGCCGGGCCAGCGCGCGCAACTCTTGCGGGCAGTCTTTTATACCAAGAGCCGCGTCGCATATCGCGGGATCGATGCGGTCTAAAAGCGAGAGGCGGCCCAACATCTGCCGCGTTTCGGGCGATTCAAACTGGAGCACCTCTTCGGCGAAATAATCGAACACATCAAGCTCCGATTGCTGAAACGCAGTCGCGAGCCAGGCTCGTTCGCCGTCAGCCGACCTGGCTTGATTCTGATCTCCCACGCGGTCGAGCGATTGATGTATCAACTGGAGCGCCGTAACCCACCCGTCTGTCTTTTCGTAAAACTGATTCACCTGATCCGGCGGAAGCGGCTGGCCGAAAGTCTCGGCGAATAACTGCTCCACCTCCAACTGCGTGAACAACAAATCCTGCCTGTCCACCACTCCCACCAACCCCTTGCTCCTCAACCTCGTCACCGACAGGTTCGGCATGCTCCTCGACGTTATCACTATGTGCAACACGTCCGGCACGTACTGCAACAATCGGTCCACCGCCGCCGCTATCGGCTCACTACTGTCCACGTGATGATAGTCGTCCAATACCACTATCGTCTTCTCTTCCACCTGCTCGCTCACCTCGTTGACGAACACGTCCACCAACTGGTCCGTCTTCTTCGCCAGGTCTTCCGTCTCTGAGATGAACCCCAACGCCACCTGCCCGAACTCCGGCCGCTGGTTTCGAATCCCGTAGATGAGGTAGCCGAAAAATACGGCCAGGTCCAAGTCGGAAGGGTCTATCTGATACCAGACGAAGGGGAGGCCCGAGGAGCGGACGAAGTCTGTGACAAGCGTTGTTTTGCCGCAGCCGGCGTTTGCCGAGACAATGGTGGCGGGGCGGTCGAGCGAGGCGCGCATTCTCTCCAGCAAGCGCGGCCTCGCCAGTACACGCCTCCCCAGTCGCGGCGGCAAAAGCTTCGTCTTTAGAAAAAACTGTGGAAGCATATTCTAAGTGATGAGTAATGGGTGATGAATGATGAGTTATTTAGCGCGCCGGTAGTTTTACTCATCACTCATCATTCATCACTCATTACTGCTTTTCCTGTCCGGTCAATCTCTTGTAAGTTGCGACCGTTTCGGGAAGAGGGTTGACGCCCAGCTCTTCCATCAACAGGTTCTTGAGATTCTCGTACTGGTCTCTGAGCGCGGCACGGTTGCCCGTATGTGCGTGAGCATCCATCAACTGGCGATGAATGTCTTCGCGGTATGGGTCGCGCTTTATAATGATCTGGCAATATGTGATCGCCTGTCCGTACTGCTCCGCGCGATGGTAATGATCGGCCAGTTCTTTAAGCGTCGCGAAATACAGATTGCGATAATAAGCGCGCTGCTCTTCGGCCCAGGTGTCATAGAACTCTTCGAGGAAATCCCCCCGGTACAGCTCTATTGCGCGGTGCGCCGCGTCAGCAAAACCTGCCGCATCGCCTTTGCGGCGGCACGTGTGCGCGAGCGCGATCAATCGCTCAAGCTCTTCAATGTCTATCAAATAATTAAATTCAGGATTCAGATAGTACGCGCTTTCGCGGTAGCGTATAAAGTTCTTTTTTACGGCCTGGTTGCTGTTGAGCGCGCGGCGTATGTAAGAGATCGTCGGCCAGAAGTTTTTATCTATGTCTCCGACAGGCGTCTCGCCCCAGAATGTTTCGACTATAGCGTCTTTGGTCGCTCGATGATTCTGCCGCGAGGCAATGAAACAGAGCACCTTGAGCGCGCGCGACAGCGTCCATGCGTCACTCGCAAGTTGACGGCCCTGCTCGCGCAAGACTTCAACAGGGCCAAGCAGGTTTATTATCAAATCGAACTCGCGGGCTTCGGCCAGAGGTTGTGGGTTGAGTGTCGAAGATTGGGGAATCGATGTTGTAACGGCAGCGGTCGCCGCGACGGCTTTGCCGCGAATTTGAGTATCTCTATCCCCTGACACCCAGCTCCCAACCCCCAGGCTTGTCAAATAATCGGTTTCGATGTTGCGGGCAAACGCTCGGCGAAATACTTCGGGCCATCTGGCCGCTTCCGTCTTGAGCCAGTATGCATAATTAAACTCGCGGGCAAGACGGACAGCTTCTCGAAGGTGAGTCATTGACACTTCTTCATTGCCCAGGTCCAGCTCGGCGCGGGCAAGCAATATGTGCGCGCCGGCCGTCATCGCGTGTGAACGACAGGCCGTGAACTGCGAGAGCGCCTGTGCGAGCAAGCCTCGCGCGGTGATCGCGCTTTGCTCTCTTTCGTCTGCCGTCGCGTCGCGGTCATAATCTTCAAGCAGGATGCGGCCCAACAGCAAGCGCGAGCGCGCCAGCGGGACCGCGTAGCCCAGCCGCTCGCGCTTCTCCAAAAGATTTGCGGCCGTGTCGCGCGCCTTCGATATATTGCCCTCGGCCAGCAGCAGCCTGACCTGTTCGTCAGGAAGCTCGCGCGAATCCAGTTGCATGTGCGCGTCCCGGTAGAGGTCTTCCGCCTGCGAATAATGATCGCGCGCGAGGCTGAACTGCCTGCGCTCGCGGTGGAGATTTCCTATCACTTCGTGAGCCTCGGCGCGCTCGATCGTGAGGTTGAACAACCGGCATCGCTCCATAGCCTTTTCAAGATGGTGCTCCGCTTCCTCAAGCTCGCCCCTGGCCAGGTCTGTTCGCGCCAGGTTGCAGTAGGCCAACACTTCTTGCGGAAAGGCTACGTGCCCGTCGTCTGTGACCAGTTGTGAAAACCACCCGCGCGCGCGTTCGATGTCGCCCGTAAAAGCATAAGGCAGGCCGATGTTGTGCGAGATAATTCGCGCCAATCGGTCGTTCCCTGCGCGGCGGGCAAGCTCGACCCCGCGCTGCCAGGTCTGGATGGCTTCGTCAAACTCGCCCGTCGCCACGCCCGTCAAAAACTGGCAATTGCCTACAGTGTGCTCGCACTGCGCCTGGAGCGTGAGGTCATCAACCGGCGCTTTTGCGAGCGCTTCTCGCGCAAGCATGAAAGCGCGCGCGTGCTCGCCCCGCTGAATAAAAGCAGAGGCAAGCCCGTGAAGCGCGGATGCCTGGCAGCGCGCATCACCTATCGCCCGCGCGCCGTCTATGGCTTTTGTAAAGAGCCGCTCGGCCAGACCGAGGTCGCCTTCCATCCGCGCGATGTGTGCGCGCAGTCGCAGCACTTCAGGATGAAGATCGGCGACCGTGTCGACGACGGCTTGATAGCCGCGCTTGATGATCTCGAACAGCCCGGCGTCCATCAACTCGCGCCCGCGCTCGACCATTATCTTTGCCATCGCCTCTTTGTCGTGCGCTTCGGCGTAAAGCAGCCCTGCTTTTTTCCAATTGCCGAGCTGCATCAGCCGATCCGCGTACTCGCGGCTCAGATCCCGCAGTCCCGCTTCGCCAACGCGCGCGCGGAGCCGGCGGCGAAGGAAGCGGCGGAACATCGGATGAAAGCTGTATTCATCGACGCCGCCGCCTTCTACGTGCGAGATGAAAAGATTGCGCCTTTGCAGCGAGGCGAGGAGTTGATAAGCCTCTTCGTGCGGAAGGACGCAATTGGCAGTCTCGGGGTCTATGCGCGAAAAAAGCGAAAGCCTTAAAAGCACGTCTTGCGTCTCAGGAGTTTCGTACTGTAGCACCTCTTCGGCAAAGTAATCGAAGATCTCTTCTTCGCTCTGCTTGAGCGTCTCAAGCAGGGCCGATTCCGTAAGGCCGTTTCCGCTGGCAGACAGGCTGCGGTGCTCGACCGCCTGTGCTATTAATTGAAGGCCCGTGGCCCACCCGTTCGTGCGCTCGTGAAACTGGCTTAACAACTCCTGGTTGATCGGCTGGCCGAAAGTCTCGGCGAATAACTGCTCCACCTCCAACTGCGTGAACAACAAATCCTGCCTGTCCACCACTCCCACCAACCCCTTGCTCCTCAACCTCGTCACCGACAGGTTCGGCATGCTCCTCGACGTTATCACTATGTGCAACACGTCCGGCACGTACTGCAACAATCGGTCCACCGCCGCCGCTATCGGCTCACTACTGTCCACGTGATGATAGTCGTCCAATACCACTATCGTCTTCTCTTCCACCTGCTCGCTCACCTCGTTGACGAACACGTCCACCAACTGGTCCGTCTTCTTCGCCAGGTCTTCCGTCTCTGAGATGAACCCCAACGCCACCTGCCCGAACTCCGGCCGCTGGTTTCGAATCCCGTAGATGAGGTAGCCGAAAAATACGGCCAGGTCCAAGTCGGAAGGGTCTATCTGATACCAGACGAAGGGGAGGCCCGAGGAGCGGACGAAGTCTGTGACAAGCGTTGTTTTGCCGCAGCCGGCGTTTGCCGAGACAATGGTGGCGGGGCGGTCGAGCGAGGCGCGCATTCTCTCCAGCAAGCGCGGCCTCGCCAGCACGCGACTGCCGGAGCGTGGGGGCAAAAGCTTCGTTCTTAAAAAGAATTGCGGAAGCATATTCTAAGTGATGAGTGATGAGTTATGAGTGATGAGTAAAACAGCGACTTGCCCGATCCAACTCATCACTCATAACTCATCGCTGTTTTATCAGCCCACTCGGAAGATACCGAGTATAGTCGGCACAACTCGCCGAGTGCAGGGCTGTAAGACTCTTCGCAGGCGATGAAATATCTGTAATCGAACCGCTCTGCGAGTGTGAAAAATTCGACAAGGGCGCGACGACCGCCCTCAAAATCGCGGTTCGCAAGCGCGCGAGCACGCAAATAACAGCCTATTGCAAGATAGTAGTTGTACTTTAGGCGGCGTATCAGATGCTCGCTCGCCTCCGCGTCCGCAAGCGCGCGTTCGTGTCGAGCTTCAAGCCAGATGCGGCCCCGCATCTGGCGGGCGAGTGCTTCTTCTATTTCGCGGTTGCTCTCCTTCCGGTCGGCGATCATGTGATTAATTAAATCGAGCGCCTGATCGTAATCGCCTCTTCTCAATTCCAGCAAGGCCCGCTCGTAATAAAGATCGGTCTTAACAGGATCAGCGTCAACCCTTCGGTATTCATTTAGAGCACTGTTGTATAACTGGTCGGCCTCGTCAAACTGCCGTCGCTCGCGCGCAACGTTGGCTTTGCCTTCGAGCATTGACGGCAGGAAGCCGCGCAGCTTGAAGACCTCGGCCACCTCGGCTGCCCGGTTGAGATCAGATTCGGCCAGATCAAACTCGCCGCGCGTCGTATAGACCGCCGCGCGGTTCAAATAGAGAGTGATCGAATCGGGATGCATCTCGGGCCCGTGATCGCTTCTCGCTTCGGAAATAGGGCTGCGCGCGAAATAATGAAGCGCGCGGCGGAAATCGCCTTCCATATAAGCCGGGAGCGCCAGGTTGTGCGATATGGACCGCACCAGCCGGGCATCGCCCGCTTCGTGCGCCAGACGGAGCGCTTCTTCCATCAAGTCGTTAGCTTCCGTGTACTCGCCTTCAAATATTCTGACCGCGCCCATCACGTTTTTGATTCGCGCGCCGAGCGTCGCCGATTGCAGCATCGCGACCTGTTCGGGCGCTCGGCGCTCGGCCAGCTCGGCATACTTTATCGCGTCTTTGAAATTGTGATTGCGTGTAGCCGTGTGCGCCAGTCCCGCGAGCGCCGCCGCTTCTGCCGCGTGGTCTGCGCGCGCGCGCGAAAGCGTGAGCGCGGATTGAAACATCGCTTCGGCGGCCCCCGTCTCGCCCTTGATCACGAACATGTCGCCCATCACGTTGTGTAGCTGCGGGTAAGCTCCAAGCGTCGAGGCATGAAATCGCGGAAAGTACTTGCTCACGGTCCGGGTCAAGCCGTTAGCCAGAATCTGGCGCTCCGCGGCCAAAATCGTGCGGGCCGCGCCCAACTCGTCCCCGGCTTTGAAGAAGTGATCGAGCGCGAGGTCTACGTTTTCGTGCGAAGCATAGTAAGTCGCCAATTGGCGGTGCATGTGCGATAGCTCGGCGGCGGGCGTCTTTTCTTCAAGCTGCTTGCAGAGGAAGTCGCGAAACAGCGGGTGATAGATAAAAGTATCGCTTTCGCCTGCGACGCGGCTCAGGAATATGTTTTCGCGCACTATGGCCTGAAGATCGTCTACAGACACAGGGTAGGCGAGCGCCTGATTTAAAAGTTCCGATGTTATGCGCCGTGGCAGCGCCGACCGCATCAACAGCCCTCGCACTTCCGCCGGCTCGGCGCGATAAATCTTCTCCGCGAAAAAGTCGAATATCTCAGCCTGGGACTGGTTGATTATCTTGTCGATCTCTTGCTCGCCGAGCGAAGGGTCGGCTTCGAGCGCCTGGCGAATTATCTGTAGCCCCGCGACCCAGCCTTGAGTCCAATCAAGCAAACGGTCTATCGAATCCGTGCTCGCGAGCGCGTCGGCGAGCAAGCTCTTCGCCTCGGCGCGCGTGAATGCCATGGCGGCGGTATCGATCTGATCCATGATCTGTTTGCTGCGCACGCGCGAGAAGGTGAACTGCGGCGCGGTGCGCGCGAGCAGTATCAAATGAATATTTTCCGGCAGCAATTCTATGACGCGGTAAAGAATCGGCGCGCTCCATTCCGAAGCGAAGACGTTGTGTATGTTGTCGAGCACAATCACTACGTCTTGAGTCACGCCTTCCGACATCTCGTAAAGAAAAAGGTCTGCGAGCTGTTCGGGCCGCGTGCCATCGCTTGATCGCACCATCTCAAGCGTGCCGTGACCGAATGCGGGAGCTACTGTGCGGACGGCGCGGACGAGGTATTGAAAGAAGACCGCGATGTCTGCGTCCGAAGAATCGAGGTCGTACCAGACCGAAGCGCGCGTGGTCGTTGAAAGGAATTCCGCGGCGGCAGTCGTCTTGCCCCATCCCGGCCCGGCGCAAATAAATGACGCGCTCAGATCGAGGTTCGCCGTCAGGCGCTCGATAATATGCTCGCGCTTGATGAGGCTCGCCCTGAGGACGGGCGGTCGGAGCTTTGATTCGATGAAATTGATCATACCGCAGTTCGCAGGGGAGGAAGTCACATTCTGGCAAAGGCAAAAGGCAAAAGGCAAGAGGCAAAAGGCAAAGTTCTACAGTAAGAGCGCCTTAACCACGTAGAACCTTTAATAGACACCCTATCTATTGACCGTCCGCGAAGCAGGCTGTCGTCAAGCGCTGCTTAATTCAATGTGAACCTGAATTCCTGCGATAGAGCGCCGTCAGAGTTTCTGATTTGTAAAGTAACTGTTTCACCGCGCGCTATCTTCTTACCGGCTTTCTTCCCTATCAAAGTAGTGCTGGGGTTCTGTCCGTCATTCGCGGTCTTCTGTTTTTTGCCATCGAGTAGAATTACCGCCCCGCTATCGAAGTTCTCGCCGGAGACAATCAACTTCTTGCCGCTGACCGAAGCTCCCGTGATTCTGGGGAGGGTAGTTTGAAACCGCGCAAGCGCAAAGTTCTTGCCCCCGTCGACAGAGCGATCGGCGGACCCCGCCGCCACTATCTTCCCATCACTCTGAACGGCAAGGGCAAGAGCTTCGTCACGGCTGATGAAGAAATCAGTGAAGTCGGCGGAGGCAATCCCTCCGGAACCGAAAGTGGTATCGAGGCTGCCGTCGCTGTTGTAGCGAACCAGGGTGAAGTCACCACTAATATTTCCCGTCACCACTATCTTCCCGTTACTCTGGATAACAACGGCATGGGCGTTGTTACGGGTGCGGGAAAAGTCAGTGGTGATTTTACCGCCGGAGCCGAAAGTGGTATCGAGGCTGCCGTCAGTGTTGTAACGCGCCAGCGCGAAGTCCGTGTCAACGGTCGGGCTATTATCATTGGCAGTTCCCACAACTACCAGCTTCCCGTCAGCCTGAATGGCGAGGCCCTCCCCCAGGTCATTCAAGCCGCCGAAGTCGGTAGTGACTTTGCCGCCGGAACCGAACGTAGAATCGAGGCTGCCGTCGCTGTTATAGCGCGCCAGCGCGAAATCGAAGGTCCCGACGCTGGCAACTCCCGCCGCCACTATCTTCCCATTACTCTGAATGGCGAGGGCATTAGCAAAATCGGAAGGTGCGCCGAAGTCAGTGTTGATCTTGCCGCCGGAGCCAAACGCGGCATCGAGGCTGCCGTCAGTGTTGTAACGCGCCAGCGCGAAGTCAAAGCTCCCGCTGGTCGCGGCGGTTCCCGCCACGATAATTTTTCCATTCTTCTGAATGGCGACACCACTGCCGAATTCAGACAAGCCGAAGAAGTTGGTAGTGACCTTGCCGCCGGAGCCGAACGCGGCGTCGAGGCTGCCGTCGCTGTTGTAGCGCGCCAGGGCAAAGTCAAAGCCGGTGCCGGGGATGTTCGCAAACCCTGCGACTACGATTTTTCCGTCGGTCTGAATGGCGACGGCACTAGCCTCTTCCGCGAAGCCGTCGAAATCGGTAGTGACCTTGCCGCCGGAGCCGAAGCTTGTATCAGGGCTGCCGTCAGTGTTGTAGCGCGCCAGCGCGAAGAGACGTTCCGAGTTGGAAATGCCGGCAAGGGCAAACCCCGCTGCCACTATCTTTCCGTCGCCTTGAATGGCTATGGCGCGAGCTTCATCAGTGCTGCCGCCGAAATCGGTAGTGACCTTGCCATCATTGCTAAAAGACTCGTCGAGATCGCCTGCGGCGGCCAACACATGATTTTGGTAAGGCCACGATAAAGGCAAGATAACAATGGCCAACAGAAGGAACTTGCGCAATAACGGTGCAATAATGATGTTTGAATGCTTAACTTGAAACAACAATTGGCTCATATGATTTTCCTTCTCCCTAATCTTCTTACAGGCTTGAGGCGCTTACCCTTAATTCGTTAAAGAATGCTCTTAAATTACCGTATCCCATAATACTTCATAACTAATGGACGTAATTACCCGTACAAATGATACGCCCTTCGTCAAACGGAGTAAACGGATACGAATTATCAACGAGCTTGTGACATTTGGCGCGATCAATTCTTGGGACAATAAATCCGGCAAAGTG
Organism: Blastocatellia bacterium; assembly: GCA_963728545.1. Taxonomy (GTDB): domain Bacteria; phylum Acidobacteriota; class Blastocatellia; order UBA7656; family UBA7656; genus DASUNP01. The sequence goes on along the minus strand of CAVSKO010000002.1, from coordinate 5,474,349 downwards.
CGGACTTATCAGGTCGAATGCAAGTTCTTGCGTTATCGCCCGGCATGGCAAGAAGGGGCTAAGCGGTTGGAGTTTTACTTTTGTCTTTGCTACCCGTAGAGAATTCCGTTTTCCATGAAGCTGTAATAACCGCTGCGGCCCACGACTATGTGATCGACGACGCGTATGTCCAGCGTTCGCGCGGCGTCCGAGATAGCTCGCGTCAATCGCTTGTCCTCTTCGGAAGGCTCCGTGTGGCCGCTCGGATGGTTGTGCACAAGTATCAAGCTCGCGGCGTGACGCGCAAGCGCCGATTCGATGATGCGGCGCGGGTAGACTACGGCGCGGTCTAACGTGCCCTCGTTTATCACTTCCTGCTCGATGACTTCGTTTTTGACGTTCAAGTAAATGACCATGAAGGCTTCGTGCGGCAGCCCCGCCAATTTCATTCGAGCGAAATCCATCACCGCGCGGGGCGACGAGAGCGCGTCGCGGCGCTGCATCTTTTCAGCCAGGTAGACCCCGCACATCTCTTTGATCAATCTGATGAGGGTCGCGGAAGAAGGTCCAAGGCCCGCGACGGCTTCAAGCTCGTCGTGCGAGGCGTCGAGCACGCCCGCTACCGTGCCGAAACGTCTTATCAGCTCTTTGGCAATCGGCTTCACATCTTTTCGCGGGATCGCGTAAGTCAGAAGAAGCTCAAGTATCTCGTAATCGTGTAAGGCGTCGGAGCCGGCTTTTTGAAAGCGTTCTCTCAAACGCTTTCGGTGGTCCAGGTAATGAGGAGATTGTTCGGCTGCCATTTCGAGAAGGATTGCCGGGACGACCATTCGGTTTTCTTAACGCGTCGTCCCGGCATGCAAGCGTTATCGGCCAAGCACGTTGACCAGTTCCTGTACGGCTGCGGCTGAACGGTGAAGCGCGGAGCGCTCGTCCGTAGTGAGGTTGATTTGAATTATATCTTCTATGCCGCGCTCGCCCAGTTTTACCGGCACGCCTACATACAATCCGTTGATGCCGTACTCGCCTTCGAGATACGCGGCGCAAGGCAGAATCTTTTTCTTATCCTTCAATATTGCTTCTGCCATCTCCACGGATGCGGCGGACGGGGCGTAGTAAGCCGAGCCGGTCTTTAACAAGCTCACTATCTCTGCGCCGCCGTTCGCGGTGCGCTTCACTATTTGCTCGATCTTATCTTGCGGCATAAGGTCGGGCAGCGGAATCCCTGCGACGGTCGAATAGCGCGGGAGCGGAACCATAGTGTCGCCGTGGCCGCCCAGCACGAACGCCGTCACGTTTTCGACCGAAACGTTGAGCGCTTCCGCGATAAAGCACCGCATGCGCGCGGAGTCCAACACCCCGGCCATGCCTATGACTCGCTCTTTCGGAAGGCCCGATTTTTTCAACGCGACATGGCACATTGCGTCCAGCGGATTCGAGACTATTATCAAAATAGGATTGCGAGAATATTTCATTATCTCGCCCGTCACCGTTTCGACTATACCGGCGTTCGTGCGCAGAAGGTCGTCGCGGCTCATGCCGGGCTTGCGCGCAAGCCCCGAAGTGATTATCACGATATCCGAATCGGACGTCTCTTTATAGCCGTTCGTACCCACGATGCGCGCATCGTATCCTTCAATCGGCGCAGTCTCGGCCAGGTCGAGCGCCTTGCCCTGCGGCATGCCTTCTATGATGTCTACCAGCACAACATCGCCAAGCTCTTTATCAGCCAAACGCTGGGCAGCGGTCGCTCCGACGTTGCCCGCGCCTACGACTGTTATCTTCTTCCTCGCCATTATTCCTCCGGAACAGTTTTCAACTGAAAACCGTCTTTATTGTTGAAAGCCTTGAAAAGAGCCGTTGACGGTTTCGTACCGGGCTACGTTTTGATCGTCGCGAGTGTCCCAGATTACGAATGCCTCACCCTTCATAAAGTCCTTCGGCTTGATCCTGCCGCGCAGTATGACCGTCCCGCATATAACGCCCGATTCGCACGGTATCTCGAAGGTCAAAGAGAAATTCTTCCCCACCTGTCGCCATACGCCTTGAACGGCGGGGCCGCCCTGCCTGGTCGCCGTGAGTTTATTTAGCGGAAGCGGCGACGGAGGGAAATCGAATTTCCGCGCAAGTATCGTGAAGGTCTGCGTACCGAACTGGTTGCCGGTCGGTGAATCGGGCGCGGTTATGGTGATGACCCATTCGCCCTTATATAATTTCTTGGCAGAAGCAGTAGGGACTTCTCCGGCAAAAGCCATTAGCATTGCTATAGCCACTACTGTTCGCAGGATAATGCGCCGCTTCTTAAACTGCATAAACTGTCCCTCGCAGATATTACTGGGATTCGCAACCGCCCGTGTCGTGAGCAGGGCGTATGCCCCCTGTTTTATCGTTGCACTTCTCGCCGGTGAAGGTGCCTGCCACCGTGTCCCGGCCCGTCGGAGTTGACTCGTCGCGCGTGTCGTAGATAATAATGATGCGGCCCCTCATGTGATGCTCGTCTTCCAGGCGGCCGCGCATGAGGATCGAGCCGCAGGTGACGCCCGGGTCGCACACGAATTCAAAAGTGGCGCTGAAATCCGTGCCCGCCGGTCGCCACGCGCCGGGGACGCGCAGCTCGAAGACCTCGCGGGCGACAGTGATTCGCTGGCCGTCCATATCGCTAAAAGTGAAGCGGTGTCGGTGCGGCTGGTCGAAGCGGTTGCCTTTGGGTGAGATTTCGGGCGCGATGAAATTGATGGCCCAGGTGCCGAGCAAATCCGTGGCTGCGTCAGGCGCAGGGTCCTGCGCGCGCGCGACACCGAGCGCGCTTGAGCCGACCAGAATTGCGGCGGCAAGAAAAGCGATTAGAAATCTTTTGTTCCTCATATGATTTACCACCTGATGGGCAGAGATTTTATATCAACAGTGGCCCGGTCGTAAATCGTAACCGGGGCCGCTTATTCGCCGCCGATGTGAACGAAGGGCCGCTTGCGGCGATCCGGCTCGGCCTGCCTGAGCACCTCGCGCGTGACGGGGCCGGTGTCGCCTTCGCCGAATATCAGGTAGTTGAACAGGTGTGGAATCGGTTTGCCCGCGCTCCACTCGAAATAGATGTGAGGCGTCTTTCCCGCGCACCGGTCGCGCAGGTAGAGCAAGAACGCGGCTATGGCGTTTGGAACCGCCGAGCTTTCCGCGCGCAGCACATGGTAGCCGTCTATGTTATAGCCCTTTACCTCAAGCACGTCCGTAAACTCGGAGGCGTCCGGGACCCTGACCTCGAAAAAGACTACGGGGTCTTCGTCCGGTATGTGTGTGTCTTCGCGCTGGTCTTTCTCTTTCTCCTTGTACTCGCTCGCATCGCCTATGTCGCACTGGTTGGCGACCAGCCGTATCTCGCCTCCGCACATTTCCGAGATGATCTTTTCAGCCTCTTCGTCAAGCTCAATCCGCTCGACGCGAAGCTCCGTCGTGCGCCAGATTCTGGAAACGAACGAGGTGACAATGATCCCTACGATAAACATGGAAGCTATCTTGATGCCGCTCGGCTGCTCGATCACATTCACGGCGGTCGTGTAGACGAACACCAGAGAGATAAAAAGAAATGCCCATGCCGTCCAGCCCCCCTTGCGCCATTGAGCCAGCGTGACCGCGATGGCGGCTGAGGTCATCAAAGCTAGAACGCCCGTAGCGTAAGCGCCGCCCTGTGCGTTTACGTCGGCTTTGAACAGTATAGTCACAAGAAAGCAGATTGCCGTAAAGACAAGCGTAAGCGGACGGGTAGCTCTCGCCCATTCAGGCGCCATCCCATATCGCGGCAGGTAACGCGGAACTATATTCAAAAGACCTGCCATAGCAGATGCGCCTGCAAACCATAAGATCAGGATGGTGCTCAGGTCATAGGCTGTGCCGAACAGGTCACCCATGTACGAATGAGCTATATAAGCCAGCGCCCGGCCATAGGCTTTCCCCGCCGGTTGAGTGTCGGTCGGAGCCTGAAACTCCTCGGGCGGAATCAGCGTCGTCGTTACAATGCTGCTGCTAATCAACATCACGCTCATTATGAGCGCCGCCGTCGTGAGCAGCCTCCATGTATTGCGTATGCGGCCTACCGGATTCTCCTCCGTATCGGTCGGGTCGCCTTTCACCAGCGGCATCACAACGACGCCCGTCTCGAATCCGGAAAGCCCGAGCGCGAGCTTGGGGAATAGGAAAAGCGATACGCCGATTATCATAAACGTATTCCCGTTTACTCTCGGGTGTGAGAGCATCCCCTGAACCCAACCGGAGATTACCTGAGGGCTTAGAACTATGTGATATAAACCTACGCCCACAACGATAAGGTTCAAGAGTATAAAGATCGCCACGAGCAAAACGGCGATCCCTATAGCTTCTTTGAACCCTTTGAGAAAGACGGCAGCGAGCGCCGCTATAAAAAAGAGGGTTACCGATATTTCATGGTGCAGGAAGGCGGGCGCATAAGGGTTTTCGACTACGTGAGCCGTAGCGTCGGCAGCAGAGAGCGTAATGGTGATTATGAAGCTGGTCGCGACAAAGCCGAGCAGCGCGAGCACGAACAGCTTGCCCTTCCACTTTGGCAGCAATTTCTCAAGCATCGAGATAGAGCCGTCGCCGTGCGGGCTCGCAGCCGCGACGCGTTTATACATCGGCAGCGCGCCGAAAAGAGTTACAAAGATAAGCACCAGTGTAGCTACAGGCGACAGCACGCCGGCAGCCAGAAATGCTATTCCCGGCTGGTAGCCGAGGGTCGAAAAGTAATCGACTCCGGTCAAACACATCACCTGCCACCAGGGGTGAGTGTGATGCTTGCCCTCCATCTCGTGAGGGCCTTCCATCTCTTTAACCTGTCCTTCAAAAAACCATCGCTTGAACCAGTTACCGGGTCGTTTTTGTGGAACTGTCGCTTCGGCCATCGCAACTCCCTGCTCGGCTTGTTGGTAGCTTGAGTCCCTGTTGAAGCTGGGCTTGAGCTAGCCGCTGCCAATGTTTCTTATGGGACGAGCGGGCAAAAAGAAATCCGACGCGGTGTATTTCAATAATTCACCGCGAAGAGATTGCGGTACGGTTTCATTCCAGACCTGCCCGTCTTTAGCTCAGTATCCCGAAAAACTCAAAGAGCGTGCCACTCTTTCTAAGTCCTGAGTGCTGAGTGCAAAACAGAAACAGTGTGCTGATGTTTTTACTCAGGACTCAGCACTCAGGACTATATAGCAGAGAGCTTGTCGGGCGCGAGCACGAAGTTAAATTGTTTTATTCGCCCCGTGGGGTCGACTTCGATGCTCAGGGTGAAGCGAGAGGCGATGCCCGGACGGTTGTAGTCGCCTTCGATGAGCAGCGCGGGTTGCCCGTTAAGGAGGCGAAACGTGAATCGGGGCAAGGTCGTGAATTTCGCAGCCAGCCCGAACAGCAGCCGCAAGACTTTATCGCGGCCGCGAATCGGCTGCCTGGCGGCTGCGACTTGCCCGCCGCCGTCCGCCAGATCGACTACATCTTCTGTCAAAAGATGTTCCATGCCTTCCAGGTCTTGCGTGCTGAGGTAAAGCAGAAACTGTTCGAGGGCGCGGCGGGTCTCGGCGTTCGGCTGAGAACTCGAGGCGGGATGATCCTTATCGTATTCGCGCATGCGTCGGCGCGCGCGGTGCAGTATCACCTTGACGCTCGCCTCTGTGATGTCGAGCGCTTCGGCGGTTTCGGCGGTCGAATAATCAAAGACATCGCGGAGCAAAAGCACCGCGCGCGCCGACGGCGTGAGCGCCTCAAGCGCAAGCAAGAAAGCAAAAGAGATGCTTTCGAGCATGTCGTAACGCGCCGAGGGGCTGTCTTCGGTCGGAGCGGGCGGCTCATAAGAAGCCGGGTTGTCAGCTTCATCCGTAGGGACGGGCGACGGGAGCCAGGGGCCTATGTAGGCGCGACGGCGGCGGCGGCGCAGGTAATCGCGGCTGAGGTTCATCGCCACGCGCACAAGCCAGGGCCGCAACGGCTGATCCAGACGACGCGGCGGATTTTCTATCGCTCGGACAAACGTCTCTTGAACAATGTCGTCGGCATCAGCCGCGTTTCCCGTCATGCGATAGCACAGGCCCCACAGCAATTTTCTATCGATCTCAAAAACCTCAGCCGGTATAGCCATACACCTGTATTCCCATTCGGATAATCAAGCGCTCGCGGCAACGGTCGCCGTTTGCTTGCTGATTATCGACTGCGCCGCGCGCTTTGCGCTTGCGAGACTGGCGTCGGCAAGCATCCCTTCCGGCCCGACCCAGTCGCCTGCTATGAACAGGCCGGGAACGTCGTGAACTTCGGGAGACGGTCGCCGCTTTATGCCTTCAAGCGTCGTGGCCGCCAACGCGTTCGTCACGATCATATCAGGCAAGAAGCGGGAGCTTACAACCGCCTTGCGCCATCCCGGCTGCACCAGATCGAGCAGGTTTTCAAGCTCGCGGCGGTCATCCTTCGGCGATTCAGCGTGATCGGGCGGCAGGTACTTCGCGACGTGTATGAGCGCGCCGCCTTCGGGCGCAAGCTCGGCGGTGGCCGAATGGACAGACAGATAAAGCGGGCGGTCTATGCCTAGCGCGAAAGTCGCTTTCGGCTTTGGCAAATATTTCAGCAACACGTCGAGGCAAGCCGCTTTAACAGGGATCAACTCGTCGGCCCAGCGCGCGAGCGAAGACCGTTGGCCGTCTTCTAAAAGCTCGGCTGCTATGTTCGGGCTTGCCGCTATAACGACCGTGGAGCATTCGAAGCGGCGGCCATCGGAGAGGCGCACCCCACGGACTGCGCCCGCCGCGTCGCGCTCGATTCTTTCTATCCTCGCCCCGGTTTCGATAATCACTCCCGCGTCCGTGGCTGCGCGGCTTAATTGATCGACGAGCGTTTGCCAGCCGCCGTCCAGGTAGAGGACGCTTTTATCGAAAGCCATCTTCAATTGCTCGATGGCCGCGCCCGCGCTCATCAGGTCGGGAGCATTCGTGTAGGTCGAAACCCTGAAGACGGCCATCAAAAACTCTTTCACCACGCTGTCGGAAAGATTGCTGTCTAGCCATTCTCGAACGCTTACGGCCGTGACCTGATCGGCGGCGATCTTAGGCAAAGAAGCCAGAAAGCGCGCCGCTTCCAGTTTTGCCGAAAGGCCGAAGAGGCTTGTCGTGAGCATCGAGACAAGCCCCGCCGGAAAGGTGTGCTTTACGCCACAGCGTACGGCATACGCGCCCGACACGGAAGGCACCCGCCCGCGAGGCTCGATTCCAAGCTCGGTCAAGACTTTTACACCCTGCCCCGAGCGATAGAGCGCGTGCGGGCCGAGATTCAGATAAAAGCCGTCTTGCTCCTTAGTTCGCGCCCGCCCGCCGACGCCGTGTGCTTGTTCAAACAAGCGCACGCGCTTGCCATTGCGGGCAAGCGTAGTAGCCGTCGCAAGCCCCGCAAGACCGCCGCCAATTATTATGACATCGGTATTTAATTCATCGAATTGCATACTCGTAGCTCCTTTCAAGCCGATTCTACAGATAACACGTTTGAGGCGGCTGAAAGGTTACACGGCGATTTGTAGATTAGTATTCGATTATAATTTGAAATTCTTCCTTATGGTGAAACAATCAAGAGAGGGCTTCCCATTTCTCCAGAAATTGCTTTGGCGTGACGATTTCAAACCGGCGCTGCTCATCCAGTTCAATCGCTGTGCTCATAACTCTTCTCCTGTTATAGAGAATTATATCAGTATCGCGGCTATTTCATTACTGCTTATATCCTGGCGCGGGCGGCCCGCTCTTCGCGGAATTTTACTATCTGATCGAACGTGCGTTTGATGTCGTCGGCTGTTATCACTACCAGATCGTTTTTGCGCGCTTGAGCGAGCGCGTAATCAACCGCTTCAGGCTCGTAAAGTCTCACCTCAACGGCATCGGGCGCAAGCCCTGCGGCAATCGCGCCGCGTTTCATTATCTCAGCCGTCACGCCCGCCTCGCGCCCGCGAAGGTTGTCGTCTTCTTTGATGATGAGCCGGTCGAACGCTTCTCCCGCTATGCGCCCCATAGTCTCTATGTCTATGTCGCGGCGGTCGCCCGCCGCGGCGATGACGCCGACCCGCCGCTCTACATTGAGCTTCGCAATGAAAGCAGCCACGTTGCGATAGGCCGCGACGTTGTGCGCGTAATCGAGCAGGACGTGAAAATCGCCTACCTCTTCCATGTTCAGCCTGCCCGGCGAAAGATAAAAGTGCGTGTCAAACGTCTTCAGCCCTGCGCGTATGTCGTTCAGGCTCACTTCTGAAAGATGCGCCGCTAAAGCCGCCACCATAGCGTTTGCCACGTTGAACATCGCGCGCCCGTTGAAGGTCGCCGGTATAGAGTTCAGATTGATCGCGGGCAGATCCGACGAGCCCCGGCGGATTACAATCGAGTGATCTTTGAGCGTCGCCCCCGTGCCGCCTTGCTCAAAATGCTTTTTGATAACTTCGTTGTTCGGGTCGAGCGAAAAGTAACAGAGCGTCCCGCGCGCTCGCTCCGCAAGCGCCACAAGGTGCGGGTCTTCCGCGTTGAGAATCGAATAGCCGTCGCGGCGCACGACTTCGATCACAATCGATTTGACGTAGGCCAGCTCTTCAAGCGTATCAACGCCGCGAAGCCCCAGGTGGTCTTCCGAAACATTCGTTATCGCGCCTATGTCGCAATAGTCGAAACCCAGCCCGGCGCGCAGTATCCCGCCACGCGCCGTCTCAAGCACGGCGAAATCCACCTTGGGGTCGCGCAAAACCATCTGGGCCGACCACGGCCCCGTCAGGTCGCCTTGCAGTATTCGTTTGCCGTCTATGTAAAGACCGTCCGTCGTCGTCAGGCCAACTTTTTTGCCCGACATCTTTAGTATGTGCGCAAGCATTCGCGAAGTCGTCGTCTTGCCGTTGGTGCCTGTGATCGCAATTATGGGGACGCGAGCGGGTGCGCCAGAGGGGAAGAGCATGTTCAATACCGCCCCCGCGACATCGCGCGATTTGCCGACCGTAGGGTGTACGTGCATGCGAAAACCTGGCGCGGCATTCACCTCGCAGATAGCGCCGCCCGTCTCTTCCAGGGGCCGCGTGATGTCCGTCGTGAGCATATCGACTCCGGCTACGTCCAGCCCGATTATGGCTGCGGCGCGCTTCGCAGTCTCTACGTTCGCATGATGTATCTCGTCCGTGCGGTCAACGGCTGTTCCGCCCGTGCTGATGTTGGCCGTGTATTTTAACCAGACCGTAGCACGCTCTTCGGGGACAGATTCCATCGTGTAGCCTTGCTCGGCCATCAACCGCTCCGATTCTTCATTGATAAAGATTTTTGTAAGCGCCTTTTCATGCCCCTCGCCGCGCATCGGGTTGCGATTCTCTTTTTCGATCAATGCCGCGAGCGTCAAACGACCGTCGCCCGTAACGTGAGCCGGGACGCGCTCGGCTACGGCGACGACTTCGCCGTTGACTATCAAAACGCGATGGTCGCGTCCGCTGATATAACGCTCCACTATCACGTCGCTCGAATAATCCGCGGCCCGCTCGAAAGCATTGCTTACTTCTTCGGGGCTTGCCAGGTTGATAGCCACGCCCTTGCCGTGGTTCGCGTTCAGAGGCTTGATGACGACAGGAAAGCCAAGCTCTTCGGCCAGCTCAAGGGCTTCTTCGCGGCTTTCGACAACCCGGCCTTTCGGCACGGGGATGCCCGCGTCGTCGAGCATTCGTTTAGTCAGCTCTTTGTCGCAAGCAATGTCGGTGGCAATCAAGCTGGTCAGCGAAGTGACGGTCGCCTCAATCCTTTTTTGATACTTGCCGTGACCGAGCTGCACGAGGTTGCGGTCATTCAGTCGAATCGTGGGGATGTCACGCTCGCGCGCGCGGTTGATGATCGCTTGAGTGCTAGGCCCGTAAGCCGCGTCGTCGAGGATGCGGCTGAGCCGCGCAAGCTCGGCGGCGTAGTCGAGCGGCGCGGCGTCGGCCAGGTGTTCTACGATTCGCACGGCCGCGCGGCCCGCCTCTACCCCGACTTTCTCTTCGATGTAGGAATAGATTATGTTGTAGACCCCCTCTTTATCCGCAGAGCGCGTCTTGCCGTAGCCGACTTCCGTGCCGACGAGGCACTGCAATTCCAGGGCTATGTGCTCGACGATGTGCCCGGCCCAGGTGCCTTCTCGAAGACGTGTGAGGAAGCCGCCCGCGACTCCTTCCGAGCAGCGATGCTCGTAAAGGCTCGGCATCATCTCCATCAAACGGTTGGTAAAGCCTTCTACGAGGTTCGAGGGCCGCTGTTCCATGTCCTCTATGTCGACCATCATGCGAACGACAGGGTTAAGGCTGTAAACGCTCGGCCCGCGAAAGACCTGGGTATCAAGAATCTTCATCGCGTCACTCCTCGGTTATGATTGTCCTCTTCTTCAGATCGAAACGGCCCCCGTGCACAAAAGTGTGCAGCACCATATGAGAAAAAGGTAGAGGGCTTCGGTCGGGCGTAATCGCCAGATCGACGGATTTCAACCCGCTTGGGTCTACTACGGTCACGGTGCCACGGCCTATCACTGAAAGCACCCCGTCGGGCGTCACCATCGCCGCCGTGTCTTCATCGACGCCTACGCCGAGCATGTGCGGATAAGACATAACGGCCGTAAGCAAGCGTCCGAGCCGGTTGCGCTGGTGGAAGTGCTGATCGATGAGCAGGGTTTCAGTAAGCCCAAGCCCCTGGCCCAGTTTTACCATGCCGCTGCGTGCGAGGCTCCCGACAAGGCCGCTGGCTATCATCGGGTTGCTCATAGCCGCAGCGCCGGCGCTGGTGCCGCTGACGATAGCGCCTTTCTGATAAGCGGCTATGATAGCGCGGTGCGAAGCCGTTTCTTGAAGTATGCGAACGATCTTGCTTTGATCGCCGCCGGTCAGGAATATGCCCTTCGACTGCGCAAGCTCACGCGCGACTTCCCGTAGATTCGCCTCCTCGCGGTTGAACAGCGAGAGGACTTTAACAGACCGCGCGCCGAAATCCGTGAAGATATTGTGATAGATCTCTCCGCTATCAGCCAGTTCCGAACCCGAGGGCAAGATCGTAAGCCTTGCGCGCGGGCCTCCGCTGCGCTCGAAAAATGTTTTAAGCAGAAACTTCTGCTCGAATTTATCCTCCGCGCCGCCTATCAACATCAACGTGCCCGGTTTCGAGGCCGGGCGCACTCTTTTTGCCATGCACGCTCACACTGTTACTAAGTATGGAATCCGAAAGCCTGCTATTTTACATGATTTCCGCTTGACTGTAAGCCTCGCTCTCGCGTTTTCAGCGGCACGCCTCATAGCGCCTGATAAGTTAATCTGCTAGTATGGTTTCGATATTAACCCTGACCCGATGCTATCTTGGAGATCAAAAGATGGCTGTTGCTAAAACGATTGTCACTACAGATGAGATTCAGAGGGTCGTCTGGCAGATCGTCAATAAATTTCGTCCAATGAAAGTTATCTTGTTCGGCTCTTACGCTGACGGCCGGCCTACCGAAGATAGCGACGTAGATTTATTGATAGTGATGGATACCGACGAACAACCTATTCATACTGCTGCTCGTATCTCTGCTGCAATCGATCATGATTTTGCCATAGACATACTTGTCTTCAGGCCAGCCGATTTGAAAGCATCTCTGGAGCGTAAAGGCGTCTTCGCGACAGAAGTAATGTCAAAAGGAATCGTTCTGTATGAAGACAGAGACGAGCGAGTGGGTTGACAAAGCGGAAGGCGATTTAAAAGTCGCGCAACGAGAGATGCAAGCCGCCGACGCCGTATCGAATGTTATATGTTTCCTCGCCCAGCAGTGTGCTGAAAAATAGCAGTTGATTATCACATATTCTCGACGATTGCCTCGGCGAACTCGCTTGTCTTCAGTTTCGTCGCGCCTTCCATCTGCCGGTGCAAGTCATAAGTCACTCGCTTCTGCTTTATGGTCTTTGTCAGGGCATCAACAATCGTCTGGCTCACCTCGCGCCATCCCATGTGGTCGAACATCATCACGCCCGACAGTATGACCGATGAAGGGTTGACCATGTCCTGGTCCGCGTACTTGGGCGCAGTGCCGTGTGTGGCTTCAAAAACCGCCGCGTGATCCCCAATATTGGCTCCAGGAGCCATTCCCAGGCCGCCGACCTGCGCCGCGCAAGCGTCAGAAAGATAATCGCCGTTCAGGTTCGGCGTAGCCACGACGGAATACTCGTCCGGGCGTATCAGTATCTGCTGGAACATCGAATCGGCGATGCGGTCTTTGACAAGCAGCTTCTTTTTCCACTCGCCGTTGCCGTGCGTGGCCCAGATCGCGGCGAGCGTCTGTTTGATCTCTTCGACTACGGCCGCGCGCTGTTTGTCGCTCATCTGGTCAAACCCCGGCTCTATCTTTCGCGCGTTCTCTTCATCGGTGATCGAGCCATTCTTTTCGCGGTTCTCAAGTATCCACGTCTCGCGCTCGGTGACGATCTCGCTTCTGAACTCTTCCCTGGCAAGCTCGTAGCCCCAGTCGCGGAACGCCCCTTCGGTAAACTTCATGATGTTGCCTTTGTGAACTAAAGTCACCGAAGGCCGGCGGAAATCGAGCGCGTAGCGAATCGCGCGCCGCACCAATCTCTTGGTCCCCGTAGGCGAGATGGGCTTTATGCCTATGCCGCTGTCCGTGCGCACCTTGTAGCCGTACTTATCATTTATCAGGCTTATCACTTCTGCCGCGCGGTCGCTGCCCGAAGCGAACTCGACGCCCGCGTAAACGTCTTCGGTATTCTCGCGGAAGATCACGACATTGACGCGCTCGGGATTCTTGACGGGCGAGGGGACGCCTTCGAAATAGCGCACGGGGCGCACGCAGGCATAGAGGTCCAGGACCTGGCGCAGCGTGACGTTGAGGCTGCGGATGCCGCCGCCCACAGGCGTTGTCAGCGGCCCTTTGATCGCGACGACATATTCGGCGATGGCTTTTACAGTCTCTTCGGGCAGCCACTCGCCGAACTGGTTGAACGCTTTTTCGCCCGCGAATATCTCGTACCACACGACGCGGCGCGCACCCGAGTAGGCTTTTTCCACCGCCGCGTCAAAGACGCGCTGGGAGGCGCGCCAGATGTCGCGACCCGTTCCGTCGCCTTCGATAAAAGGGATTATGGGCCGGTCGGGCACGATGAGCCGCGCGCCGTTGACGGTTATCTTTTGACCCTCGGCGGGAACTTCTATACCATTAAACGTCGCCATTAATTTGGACCTCCTGTATAGTGCGCTTGGGCGGCTTGCGCGCTCGCAATGTAGCAACCGCGCGCAAGCGGTGTCAAGATTCGCTCGTGCGGTCGCGGGATGCCAAGATTGCCGATTTGATTTAAAATAGCAATTCCCTATGGCTGAAGAGAAAAGAAAATCCCTTTCCGGCGACTCGATTGACGAGATTCATCGCCGGCTCCAGCAAGATGACGCCGCCAATCTGACGGCTGACCCCAAACAGTTGAACGCCTGGGAGCGGGTAAAGCTTGCGCGCCACCCGGACCGCCCTTACACGCTCGATTACATAAACCTGATCTTCACAGACTTCACAGAGATTCACGGCGACCGCCGCTTCGGCGACGACCCGGCAATTATCACGGGCCTGGCGCGGTTTCACGATGAGCCGTGCGTCGTCGTAGGCCACCAAAAAGGTCGCACGATAAAGCAGCGGCAGCAGCGCAATTTCGGCATGCCCAAGCCCGAAGGTTATCGCAAGGCGTTGCGCGTGATGAAGCTCGCCGAAAAATTTCATCGCCCCGTCTTCACCTTCATAGACACGCCGGGCGCTTACCCCGGCATCGATGCCGAAGAGCGCGGCCAGGCCGAAGCCATCGCTTACAACCTGCGCGAGATGGCCCGTCTCACTGTTCCGGTCATAGTCACGGTGACGGGCGAAGGAGGGTCGGGCGGCGCTTTAGCCATAGGCGTGGGCGACCGCGTGATGATGCTTGAAAACGCCATCTACTCGGTCATCACCCCCGAAGGGTGCGCGTCAATTTTGTGGCGCGATCAGGCCTATGCCGAAGCGGCGGCCAAGGCGCTTCGGCTCACCGCGCCCGATCTGCTTGAATTCGGATTGATAGATCAGATAATCGAAGAGCCTGACGGGGGCGCTCAAGTCAATCACAGAGAGATGGCCGACACGCTTGACGCTTACCTGGCCGACGCGCTCAACTCGGTGAAAGACTTGAGCAATACCGAGCGAGTCGCGCGGCGTTATGACAAGTTCCGCGTCATGGGCGAACTCGCATAAAGCGACGATTTGGAAATTATCGTGAGCAAGACAATAAAGATTTTATTGGGGGTCGCCGTACTGCTTGTTGCTGTTTCTGCCGCCACTTTTCATTTTGGGCCGGAGTATGACGAGAGCCTTTTACGTGCTCAGGAACAAGACTCAGCCACCTCTCACGGTGGATTCCGTATCCTCTGTAGTGACGATTTCGTCGGAGAAAGATGGATAGCAATCGGAGGCTTTGTGCTAATCCTGGCGTCTGCGTTTGCGATAGCAGCGGTCAGACTTTGGGCTCAGAATGAAAGCGAGGCGGGCGAAACTTTAAAGGAGCACCTTGCTCACAGTCGGATAATAATCATAGAGAAGAACTATGAAGCCAAGAGCTAAGATAATCTTTATTCTTCCGCGCGAAGGCTCTTTCAAGGCAACCAACCCCTGGCCTCTATGAGATTGGACTGTTTTATATTCGATTTCGATGGGACGCTGGCCTACTCGGAGCCGGCGTACCGCGAGGCGTTCAGCCATTCGATCAGGCTGCACACCGGCCTTGAGGTGAACGAGTTGGATTTCCGCGATTACTGGAACACGACGCCTCAAGAAGTGCTCCGCCGCTATTCCGAAGAGTTGCTCGAAGAGATGTTGGTAAGCTTCGAGGAGCATTATTACGCCAACCATCATCATTATCTCACCCCCTACGAAGGCATCTTTGAGGTGCTGGATCGTCTACAGGCGCGAGGGGCGCGCACGGGGATAGTGTCGCTCAAGCCGCGCCGGGCGGGCGAGCGCGAGCTTGACATAACGGGGTTGCGCTCGCGCATAGGCTCGCGCGTTTGGGGCGACGACGTTCGGCGGCCCAAGCCTGAGCCCGACGGCGTGCTGCGCGCTTTAAGCGAGATGGAAGCCGACCCTCATCGCACGCTGGTCATAGGCGACAGCCCGGCAGACATAATAATGGGCCGCAGCGCCGGAACGCTTACGGCAGCGGCCCTCTGGGGAGGTTCGAGCCGCGACCGCCTCATGGCCGAAGCGCCTGATTTCGCGCTCGCCGCGCCCGCCGACCTCATCAGAGTGATGAGCGATGAGTGAAAAACAAAGCGCCGATACTCATCACTCATCACCGAGAGAGTGGAGGAGTTATGACCGCAAGCCTTACGACTGCCGCAGAAATAATCTCGATCAACCCGGCGACGCTTGAAGAGCTTGGCCGTTTTCCAATAGCGTCGGCCACGGAAGTAAACACAGCGGTTGCGCGGGCGCGGGCGGCTTCGCGCGAATGGGCCGCGCTCTCTTACCGCAACCGCGCGCGGTACATCCTCAAGCTGCGCCGCGCGCTTTATGACCGGCAGAACGAGATCATAAATATAGTCTCGGACGAGACAGGAAAGCCTCCGTTCGAGGCCCTCTCTACCGAGGTCTTTCCTGCGGCAGACTTGATGAGCTACTACGCCACGAAGAGCGAGCGGATACTGCGCGATGAGCGGTTCACGCTCGCCGTTTTTCGCAACAAGCGCTCGATGATTATTTCCGAGCCGCTCGGAGTCGTAGCCGTGATAAGCCCCTGGAATTTCCCTTTCGCCATTCCGACGGGCGAAGTCGTCATGGCTTTGATGGCCGGAAACACCGTAGTGCTGAAGCCGTCTGAATTCACCCCGATGGTAGCCGACGCGATCCGCAGGTTGTTTGCGGCGGCAGGATTTCCGGAAGGCGTCTTTCAAATCGTTCAGGGCGACGGCGCTACGGGTGCGGCGCTCGTTGATTCCGCGGTCGATAAGGTCTTCTTCACGGGAAGCGTCAGGACCGGCAGGCGGATTGCAGAAGCAGCGGCAAAGAGATTGCTGCCGGTGGTGCTTGAGCTGGGCGGCAAAGACCCTATGATCGTATGCCACGATGCGCCGTTCGAGCGCACGGTTAAGGGCGCGGTCTGGGGCGCTTTCGCAAATTGTGGTCAGGTCTGTGCGTCGGTCGAGCGGCTTTACGTGGTCGAGCCTGTCGCCGAAAAGTTCATCTCGGCTGTCGTCGATGAAGTTAAGCGATTAAGGGTCGGCCCTCCGGCGGGCTGCGAAACCGACATCGGCCCGCTCGTAAATGAGAATCAGTTGAACATAGTCTCTGACCACGTTGCCGACGCGGTGGCTAAGGGGGCGCGGGTGCTCGCAGGCGGTCGCCGCCGCGAAGACCTCGGCGGTTATTTTTTCGAGCCTACGATTCTCGTCGATGTAAACAACACGATGAAGGTGATGACCGAAGAGACGTTCGGCCCGGTGCTTCCCATAATGGTAGTCAAAGACGAAGAAGAGGCCCTGCGCGAAGCCAACAACACGCGTTACGGATTGCTGGCCTCGGTCTGGACTTCGGATAACGAGCGAGGCCGGAGGCTTGCGCGGCGGATCGAAGCGGGGACAGTGATAATCAATGACGCGCTCTACACGCACGGCGCGGCCGAGACACCCTGGTTCGGGGTGAAGGAGAGCGGCACGGGCGTAACGCACGGGCGGGCGGGGTTGTTTGAATTCGTCCGTATGAAGCACGTCAACTGGGACCTGTTTCCGATGAAGAGCAACTGGTGGTGGTTCCCTTACACTGATCGCTGGTACGGGCGGTTCAAGACTTTGATGAAAGTGCTATACCGATGGGGGCTGAGAAAGATTGCTTGAAGAGAGATCGCGAAAATAAGAACTTATGAAAGTTGATATGTCGGCAAAAGCGGTCACAGCGCGCCTCAAACGTGTTTCTCAATTGCGGCGGTTGTGCCTTTCGCTAAGCAAAGCAAAACCTCTTAGAAACTCCTCAGCACCGGGCGACCGTACAAACGAGATCAAGCGATGAACACGCTGTCTTTGGATTAAACTTCTCATCATCCTCTTTCAGCCGGGACGACAAGCACGGGACGGTCGGCCTCGGCCAGCACCTGAAGCGTCACGTCGTCGAGCTTGAAAAGCTTTCTGAGTCGCGGCCCGTGGCTCCCCATCACTATCAAATCGTAATTACCCTCTTCGGCTTCGGCCATTATGCCTGCCGCAGGTGAAGCGGCAGCGCGGACTCGAATATCGGTTTCGACATCAAGCGCGCCCAGAGTCCGCGCGGCGCGTTGCAGGTGATCTTCGGTGAGCGAGTCGGGCCCGTCCGATGTTCTCGTCACGTAAAACAGAGTGACCTTTGCATTCAATCGCCGCGCCAGTTGCCCGCCAACTCGAACGTCGCTTTTGCCAGGCTCTCCCGCCGCCGTGCAGATCAATATTTTTTCAATCCCGGCCCGCTCCGCTTTCGCAACCAGCACGGGAATATCCGCGCGCTCAAGCGCCGCTACGACGGTCTCTCCGAGCAGCCTGGAAAATGCTTTTGAATCGCGCACAGGTCTTCGGACGGTCCTTGCGCGCGGGCTTGTCGCCAGCACCAGCATTTCGTAAAGAGATTCGGCCTGCTCGGCTGCAATCTGTTCGGAAGCGTTGCCATGGCGAACGTGCAGATCGACCTGTTCGAGTGAGGCTTCGGCCTGCCTCTGTTTTAGCGCGGCGCGCACCGCTTCTGCGGCTTCGGGGTTTTCGGTCACGGCCAGTATCGTGGCCGCAGCCCCCGCCCGCTCGACCAGCACCCGCGCGATGGAAAGCGGCGCGGTCGAGCCGTCGCCCCTGTCGCACACCAGCAATCGCATCTGCGCTTGCTTCAGAATCGTCCATCCTTTGAGTCCTACCCAGAGTTCTTGCCCGTCAAAACTGGTCTCGGAAGAGAAGACCGCATTGATGAGCAGACCTTCTTCGCCGAACGCGGGCGTGGGGGATAGCTGGCGAGTCCCCGCAAGGCGCGGCAGCCGCAAACGCACGCGCCTGAGCGGCCCTGTAAAGCTCTCTTCTACGATTCGCCCTTTCCCGATGACCGGCAGGTCCGTCGGCGGGCCGTCGGCGCTGAGCGTCACTTGCTCCGGGCGAAACAACAGGCGCACTCGCGCGCCTTCTTCGTGAGGGACGTCGGGCGGGATGGGCAGGCTGATCTCGCCGAATTGCGCTTCGTCTTTATGCGCGCGGCCTACCAGAACCGTGCCCGCTCCGAGAAATGTGGCCGCGAAAAGCGATTTCGGCGCGGCGTAGAGTTCTTCTCCCGCGCCTACTTCGAGCAGCCGCCCGCGTTCGAGAACGCCTATGCGGTCGGCAAGCTCGAAGGCTTCTTCCTGGTCGTGAGTGACAAGTATCGCAGTCACGCCCAGCCTTCGTTGAATCTCTTTGAGAGAGCGGCGCAACTGCGCGCGTATCTTCACGTCGAGCGCGCCGAAAGGCTCGTCCAGCAACAGCACGTCCGGCTCGTAAACCAGCGCGCGCGCGAGCGCGACACGCTGCTGCTGGCCGCCCGATAGCTGATGAGCGTAGCGGCGGCCCAACCCGGCCAGCCCCACAAGCTCCAACAGCTCGTCGGTTCGGCGTTTTCTTTCAGGCTTGGAAACCTTTCTGATCTTGAGGCCGAATTCGATATTTTCGGCCACGCTCATGTGGCGGAATATGGAATAGTTCTGAAAGACGAACCCGGTGCCGCGCTCTTGCGGAGTGAGGTTTGTAACGTCTCGCCCGCCCAGCAGTATGCGCCCGCTCGTAGGCTGAGCCAGCCCCGCTATCAACCTCAGTATGGTGCTCTTGCCGCTGCCGCTCGACCCGAGCAGCACGAAAAGCTCTCCTTCCTGTATTTCAAGCGAGACTTGATCTACGACCCACAGGTTGCCGTACCGTTTGCTTATCTGTTCAAGGACTATCGACATTTATTCGTATCGCCTGTCTTATTCTTATCGCTTGCAGCATGTTATTCAAGTTGCTTTCGAACAACACGCCGCACAGTTTTAAGATACGCCCGCGCCTCCGATGCGCAGCCGCGCGTGGCGTCCGCGATACTCTTTCACTTCGATCATCGGCGGTCGCCGTTGCTCGTGAACGTCTACCTCTTCCAGGTGTAGCTGATCCTCTTCCAGGCGCAACAGCTTCATAGTGCGCTCCATCGACGCAGTAGAATTGATGATCTCTTTTCGCCGCAGATGATCGGCAAAGACTTGAAGGATCGCAAAAGATATTTTGCTCACGGCGCTCGCGGCCTGCGAGCGCGCGGTGACCTCTTCCAGATCGACCTGCGCTATGGCCTTCAATCCGAACCGCTCAAGCAGATCGAGCAGCAGTCCTATCTCTACACCATAGCCCGAATAAAAGGGGACCCGCTCAAGCGCCGCGCGGCGGCCGCCGTATATCCCCGCCAGCGGCTGTACGATGCCCGACAACTCGGGAAAGAACAGGTTGATGATAGGCCGCGCCAGAATCTCGGTTACGCGCCCGCCTTCTGCGCTCAGGCTCTTGCTCGCGTGCTTGACCGAGCGTTTGTAAAAGCCCTTCACGTATTGAATGCGCTGATCCATCAAAAGCGGCCCGACAACCCCATAAACCAATCGCGGGTGCGGGTTGACGATGTCGGTGTCTATCCAGACGATCAGGTCGCCTTTCAACAGGTAGAGACTCTTCCACAACGCTTCGCCTTTGCCGCGCAGGCTGCCCTGCGACGGCAGCACTTCCTGGTGAACGTAAGGAGTCACGCCCCGCTCGGCCGCGATCTTTCGCGTAGCATCCGACGAGTTGCTGTCGATCAAGACGATCTCGTCAACCAGCGGCGCTTCATTGATGAGCGCCTCTTTGAACGTCTTGATCACGTCCCCTATCGTCGCTTCTTCGTTGAGCGCGGGAAGGCCCAGGCTTATGCGCGCGCCCCGTTTTCGCTTAAGATCGATGAGCCTGCCGATGTCTGAAAACTCGCGGCTATGAAACGTATTTTCGGCAAACCATTTCTCCACTTTCACCAGGACGGGCAAGCTCGTTCGGCGGGAGGGCCGAGCGGGCAGGCGGAAAGGCTCTTTCGTCTTTACGATGAGCGTCGTTATATCCTTTCGCTGTAAGATGAGCGTTGCCATAAGCCCTATCGAAGAGCCATCCTGCGAGGCGCTTGCCCCCAGGATGACTGCCTGATGCCTTTTAAGCTCGCGCATGATGGCCGTTCCCGCATCGCCCACTACTTGCAACTCGGTAGTGATCTCAGGATAAGCGTCTGAAAGACCCGTGAATCGTTCGCGCAAAAGCCTGCTCATCGGATCGTCATCGCTTGCCACCACGCGGAGCAGCGTTATCTCCGCGTTCGATGAGCGCGCCAATCGAACGGCAAGCTGCAACGACAGGTTTGCGAAAGGGCCGCCGCGCACCGGCAACAGTATGCGGCGAATGCGGTAGGGATGCACGCCGGGGCTTGCTACGACCGCGTTGCAATCAACGTCTCGCAACATGCGAGCGATATCTGCCTGGAGATAACTTTTACCCGTTTGCCAGGGCAGCAGCAGCAAATCCTTCTCTTCGCCGCGCTCTTCGACCAGCGCCTCTATATCTTCCCATGGGCGGTGAGACACGAAACTCCCAGCCAGGCGTCTTATAGAAGGATTCTCCTGGGCAAGCTTCTCAAGATTGTTTCGCAGGCGTTGCGCGCTGCGCGTGCCCACGCTTAACGAAGAAGCAGAGGCAACGGGCGTGACCCCGATCAATATGACGCGCGAGCCCGCTTTGTCGCCGCCCAGCGCGAGCGCAAGCGGCAGCACCGATTGAGCATGCGCGACCGTATTGACCGGGATCAATATGTTGAGGTCGCTCATATCCGCTTTTTGTTCTTCGACGGCAGGTTGCCTCATACTTTTTCTGGTTTCTTACCAGGCGACTTGAATGCGGCTCAGCACGACAAAGAAATTATCGTCGCCGGGCTGTGGTACTCTGAGCGGGTCTTTGAACCGCTCGATTCCAAAATCCAGCATATAGCGTACGAAACGATTCAAGTACCAGTTGGGTCCGAAATATATAGTCTCGGCCCAATTCGATTTTGCTGTCGCGTCGGAGATCTGAAGATTCGCATAACGGAACTTCAGCTCCCACGCGCCAAAGCCGGTCGCGTTCTTTTCGTCGCCGAACAGATTGCGCTTCGGAGCCACCGCTCCCGCTTCGGGTTTAGTCTCGCCCGTCAGCAGGTACGTGAACTGGGCCACGTAGCCTTTGGCTACCACGCCCGGCAGCGTCGTGCCGCCCGGCCCCAGGTTCTCGCGGCGCTGATTGGTCTGAACGTACTCGGCGCGGATCGCCGCGGGGCCTAGCAGCCATGTAAACTCGCCGTTGGCGCGAATGATCTTCCCGTTGATCGTGTCCGGCACGAAGAAGCTGAAGCTGCGGCTTTCGGTCAGGCCGCGCACGCTTATGCCGCCCAGGCTGCGCCCCTGTGTGTACGCGCCGCCGAAGATAAAGCCTTTTGTCCAGAATCCATCCCCGTTTTTCCAGGGCGCAAAGCGCAGACGGACGGCGCTCTCAGGAGTGCCGTTGTTGTTAATCGCGAGCAACCCTTTGCCGTTGAACATCCCGACCTGGTATTCAAATACGCCTTTGTTGATCACCCCCGAAGCCATAACGCCGGGGCTGCGGCTCGGCACAAGGTTATTGACCAGCGACCGCTCGACGAAATCCTGGTAGGCGTCCGAGCGAATCTCTTCCTGGCTTATCGGCACGCGGAATTGCCCGAAGCTCATCTGGAATTCGTCTATGCGATGAACTCTCACGTAAAAATCGCGTAGCTGCGTGCCTACGATGTCGGCGAAATCGCCCTCGATCTTGAAGTCATAGTAGCGTTCGATCTTGCCTTCGAGCGAGAGCCGCGCGCGGCGAACGAGAAAAGTATTCGGCGGATGATCGCCCGATTGATAGGCGCGATAATCGAGCTGGCCGTACCCGGTTATCTGCGTCTCGAATCGCCCGTCGCTGCTTTTTAAGAAGGCATGATTTTTGTCCCACCCGGCCAGCAGCGAGGGTTTATCTGCGGGCTTCGTTTCTTTCTGCACGGGCGACGAGCCTGACTCGGGCTTCTGAGTTTGGCCCGGCGTGAGCGCCGCCGTCTTAATATCTGTTTCCAGACTTGCCGGGCCGTCGGTCGAGCCTGCGGTGACGGCTTTCGATTTAGAGTCAATATCATCGATGCGTTTTTGCATCTCGGTCATCTGTCGCTGCTGTTGTTCTACGAGCGACACGAGCGAATCTATTTTTGATTTCAATTGCTCGATCTCACTTGATGGTTGCTGTTGCTTCGGCTCGTTTGCGGCTTTCGCTTTCGGCTCGGAAGCCGCAGGACGTACGGGTGTCTGCGCTTGAACAATCGAAAAAGTCAGGAGCATTGCTGCGACAAGCCCTACAAAAAGGCGAAAAGTATTCCTTTGGATAGTCATCGGCTCTCCCTTCGATTTACAGGAATGTGTTGAGCGCGTCAGTTTTCTTCGGTTCTCTTTTTCAGGAACTCGATAGCCATCAAAATGATGAATGATATGGCTGCAAGCACTACAGCCATCGAGTAGGCCCCGACGTAGTTGCGGTCGTCGAGCGAGCGGAAGATGAAAAGTGTAGAAGTCTCTGTCAGACGGCTCACGCCTCCGCTCACCACCAGGACCGCGCCTATCTCTCCGACCGCGCGCGCGAACGTGAGCGAGATGCCGTAAAACAGCCCCCAGCGTATCGAAGGCAGCGTCACGTGCCAGAAAGTTTGCCACGGGCTTGCGCCCATCGTGTAAGCCGCGTTCTCCTGGTCTGCGCTCACCTGCGCAAGCACAGGCATCACCTCTCGTATGACGAACGGAAGCGATATAAAGATCGTGGCGATCAACATGCCGGGCACCGCGAACACGACCTTTATTCCGAGCGCCTCCACGATCGGCTCGAACCACCCGTCTCTGCCGAACAGCAAGATCAGCATGAACCCTGCGATGACGGGCGAGACGGCAAACGGCATATCGACCAGCCCGTTGATAAAGCGCTTGCCTTTGAAATCGTCGCGCACCAGCACCCAGGCCACCGCCATCCCGAAGACCGTGTTGATCACCGTCGCGGCGACCGCCAGTATCAGCGTCAGCTTTAACGATTCAACCGAATCGATGGAAGTGATCTGGCGCACGAACTCGGTGACGCCCTCTCCGATCGCGCTCCAGAAGATTGCTACGAGCGGCCCGATCAAAAGCCCCGCAGCATAAAGCACCACGATGGCAATCAACCCCCATTCGACGAGGCGCGAGCGTATGGCCTTCGCGGACGAGCGATGCGGGAGGCTCCGGCTGCCAGACAGAGTTTCAGCTTCAGCTTGAGACATAATCTTTCCGGCTGCGGTTCTGTATCCACTCGACCAGCAGTATCAGAGTGAATGAAAGCGCGAGCAGCAGTATCGACATAGAGCTTGCCCCGCGCTGGTTGTAGGATTCTATCTGGCCGTAGACGTATACGGGCGCGGTCAGCGTCAGGCCCGGTATGTTGCCCGCGACGACGACTATCGAGCCGAACTCGCCCAGCGCCCGCCCGAAACTGAGCAGCGAGCCGGTGATGATCGCGGGCATTATTGAGGGCAGTACGACGTGGCGAAACGTCTTCCACTTTGACGCGCCGAGCGTGTAGGCGGCCTCCTCCTGGCCTCGTTCGGCTTCCATCAACACGGGCTGGACCGTGCGTATCACGAACGGGTAAGTCACCACCAGTAGCGCCAGCACTATGCCGGGCGTTGCAAAGATGACCTGGATGCCTTGCGAGTTGAGCCACGCCCCGAGCGTGCGCTGCGGCCCGTAAAGCGCTACGAGCATGACGCCCGTGACCAGTGTCGGGATCGCAAAGGGCATATCGATCAGTCCGTTCAACAGCCTGCGCCCCGGAAACTGATAACGAACGAGCACGTAAGCCGTCAGCGTTCCCATCACTCCGTTGATGGCCGTAATAATGACCGCCGCTATGAGCGTAAGCCGCAGCGCGGCCAATGCGGTCGGGTGCGTGATGTCGCTCCAGAAAGCGGTCAGCCCGTCCTCAAATCCCTTTTCCATGATGGCCGAAAGAGGCAGGACTATCATGAAAGCGAGATAACTGATCGCGGTAACGCGCAGCCCCCATTTTCCCCAGGGTCGCGCGGCGCGCGTCAGGGTTGCCGGTTTTAAAGAGGTCGCGGTGCTCATCTCGATTTTTGCAACTCCTCGCTGACCTGCGTGTAGACGCCTTGCGGGCCATAAATCTCTGTAGCCACTTTGCCCCAACCGCCCAGATAATCCATCCGCCATAAATCCGTGACGGGCGGAAACTGAGACTTCACCTCCTGGGCGACTGTCGGGTCGAGCGGCCTCAGCCCGTATTTCGCGAACCCCCGCTGCGCCTCAAGCGTCCACAGAAAATTGAGGAAGCCTTCGGCCACTTCGCGCACGCCGTGTTTGTCCACGTTTTTGTCGATTACGGCTGCGGGGTTTTCGATCAAGATGGTCGATTGCGGGATGACGTATTCGTAAGCTTGACCCGCCTGTTTGCCTACCAGCACTTCGTTCTCATAAGTGACGGCCACGTCGCCGACGCCTTTTTCATAATTGGTAATCGATTCTCGCGCCCCTTTATCCATAATCGAGACGTTGCGAAAGACGCTCTTGAGAAACTCTTTCGCCGCCTCCCGATCGTCCTTCGCAACTCCGGCATAGCCTCTCAGAGCCGCGCCGTACATCGCGTTGATATTCCATTGCGCGCCGCCGGAAGTTTTCGGGTCTGGCGTCAACACGTTGAGCCCCGGCTGTGCGAGGTCCGCCCAGTCTTTTATGCCCTTCGGATTGCCTGGCCTGACTGCTATGACGACTATCGAGGTGCTGACCATCCCTTTATTATTTTTTGCCTTCCAGTCGTGGGTGATCAGACCGGCCTCGGCTACCTTGTCTATATCGCCTTCGAGCGAGAGCGCGGCGATGTCGGCTTCAAACCCGCCGATGAGGGCTCGCGACTGCGCCCCGCTCGCCTGGTAAGACTCTTGAAACTCTACGGTCTGACCGGTCTTATCCTTCCAGTATTTTTGAAAGGCGGGGATAATCGCTTTGCCGTAAGCTTCGCGCGGTGTGGTGTATGCTCCGAGTATGAGCGTGACCTTGCCGCTCTCGGAGCTTGACCGATTGCCGCCGCAGGCTTGAAGAAACGGGGCCGCAAGAAACAGGGCTAAAAGCGCGGCGACTATGACCCGCCTATTCCGGCGATCAACTTTTTCACGTTTCATATCAGCTTTCCTTTTTTATTAATATAGCTTGCCCGAAGGCGCGGCGCTCATTAAGCCTTTCACAAAAAGCCCGCTCAAGGATAATAAGCGGCGCAGGCCACGCTTTCCGGCGTAGCAAGAGAGATTGCTATCGTTTTGTTTTGTGATAAGAGATGGGAAAGGGTTGCAGAGCATGCGCTCTGCAACCCTTACAAGTTGGTTGTAGTCATAATCGCCCTCCCTTTTAGCCTACGAGGTTAGCTGACGGGCTCGGACTGGAAGTGTCCTACGCGAAATAATCTTCGCGATACGCCCCACGTCCACGACTAGCGCGGAATTGGTTCCCCCGCGTTGTTCTTCAATAAGCGAACAACTTCGGCAGACAGATTGTCAACGCGAGTATCTTACTTGCCGGCCAAACTACTGTCAACATCTGCCATCGCGAGATTGCGATCCTGTCATACGCCTTCGGTCTTCTGAATTAACGCGGCGGTAGCCGATTGTGGCTCTGTCGTTGAGATGTAGCCGTAGGCCAGTCTGATGCAAAAGAGCGCCACGAACCCTATACCCAGATAAAGAATCCCTTTTTTTACCTTTTTCTTCATAACTAAAACCTCATCCATGATGGTATCCCTGCCAAATATTTTTGACGGTTTTGGGCTTTAATGTCCGGGGCAAGCAACGGTTGCCTGATCGGTATAATGAATCTTTCCGGCCAAAATCCAAGCCCTTTCCGACAAAACTGCTGATTTTTCATATATTTAGGGCGAATTCAACATATTGAACGATTATGAAACCGAAGTTTACTTCTTAAAGTCGAGGATACTTTATTTTGCTTTTCCCGAAGGATCGATTCCTTAAAGAGGGCAAGGTTTGGTATAGTTGCCGCCAACTCGGCAACCATGAGGGAATTTGGATTGTGGCTGTCAAATAACCTCCTCTTCTTCTCTGGTTGAGGGACACAACCATTGAAGGGACGCAGAAACGGAAGGACTACTCGCCAGAGGAACCCCTTCCGTTATTTTTTTGTCCACATTTTTAGCTACGCTTTAAGAATAAGCCGGTTTGATGTGCGTCTTGAAAGCCTTTGCCGCATCACCTATACTTTTGCTTGCTCCAATTGCCGGAGGGGTATCCTAATGGTAAGGAAGCGGTCTTGAAAACCGCCGAGCGAAAGCTCTTGCAGGTTCGAGTCCTGTCCCCTCCGCCACCTTCATAATCCCTTCCTTTCCACACTTCAGGCGCATATCTCTTCAGACTCGCTCATTAGAGGTTGAATAGTGTCGCGGTTTGGAGTAAATATCACTCGGCACCAATCCCTATCAATATCGCTACCGGAGGAGGAGAGATCATGAAGCGCCTACTCTTATTGCTTGCGCTCGTAATCGTGCTCGCAGGATGCGGCAAAGACCATGACAAAGCGCGCGTCGCGCTTGCGCAGATGAATGTCGTTTATTCGGACCCGTCGTTTATAGAAAACGCGCGACTGGGCAACAGTGATGTTGTGCGCTTGTTCTTAGACGCGGGGATAGATCCCAATGCCAAGACTAATGAGGGACAGACAGCCTTGATGGCTGCGGCGCTCGCAAACAAGTTCGATGTCATAAACGTCATGCTTGAAGGCGGCGCTGACGTGAATGCGAAGAACCGTTTCCACGGCACGGCCTTGATGTCGGCTGCCTGGAAAGGCCACACGGAAATCGTGCAGCTTCTGCTCGCCAAAGACGCAGACATCCAGATAAAAGACGATAGAGGCATGACGGCTTTGATGTTCGCCGCCTGGGAAAATCACACCGAGATTGTCAGAGCGCTTCTCGATAAAGGCGCCGAAGTTGATGCAAATGATTCGAATGGATGGACTGCGCTCATGCGCGCGGCGTTCAAAGGACATGCCGAGAGCGCGCAAGCCTTGATCGAGAAGGGCGCGGATGTAAACGCCAAATCGCCGGACGGCGACACCGCGCTGATATGCGCAGCCGAAGGCGGTCACAAAACGGTGATGCAAACCTTGCTCGAACACGGCGCCGACCCGACGGCCCAGAACGCAGATGGTAAGACCGCTCTGTTGAAGGCGGCGGAAAAAGGACACCTTGAAATCATCCAGTCCCTGCTGGCCAAAGGCGCCGACCCGTACGCGACGGATAACGGCGGAAAGACGGCTTTGAAGATAGCCGAGGAGCAGGGTCATCAGGATGCGCTTAAACTGCTGAAAGACTCCGGCGCGACGCGATAACCCGTCGCCCGCGCCTCATTCCCGGTGATGGAATTCGGATGGCGAGCGAGCCGATTGCCGCTCCTCGTTTTTAAGCTCCGTTTTTTCATTTTTTGTTGCAATCAAATTCAGGCTGTGATACAAACTACGCCTGCTTGTAAAAGCATAGAGGGGATAAAAAATTAGACCTCATAAGTCGTAGGGACCTGCTATTTGCCTCAGGTTTCAGCAGGTGCCGTTTTGCCTTGTGTCGTGGCAAGGCAGTATCTTTTGTTTTCACTTTATTCTTATAGTTTACAGATGCCTTAGTGGGTGGCTGTGTCACCCTAGTCTTTCCTCATATAAATCATTCCAGGCTACACCGGTCTAGGTAACGAACACGCCTTTGGGTACGAACACATCGGTCGGGAACAAAGGGTCCAGATAGGCAAGGGGTTAACCTGTAAGCCGAGTTGGTGTGTAACTCGTCTACCAACAACTATTAAGGAGGCGAAATGAGGACAAGGATTCTGAAGTTAGCCACTATTGCTTCTCTATTGGCGTGCCTGCTGCCGGCATGGTTTTCCGGCAGTGAGACGCCTGCGAGCGCAGATGACCGATTGACCAGCACTGGGCTTGGCAACGTCGAGAGCCTTGAAGCCAGTTACAAAGCATGGGAAGAACTGTACGTAAAAAACGGCGGCGACCGTAACATGGTCGTGCCGATGGGCCCGTTCAAAGGATTAGCTACAGTCGAGACTTATGCCCACGGAAAGGCCATACTGAATATCGTGGACGGGACCGTTTCGGTCGAAGCGACAGGGCTTCCCGACACGGGAAGCTACGATTTCTGGATGGTGGATAATGGCGCTGGAAGCAGCATCATGCCCGATCCCGAGGATAACATGAAGCGCGTGGGCACCTTGAAGCGCGTGGATAAAGTTCAAAAGCTCGAAGCCAACCTCGGCAGCGAAGCTTTCGCAGATTTCGACCCCGATCTGTTTGTCATCACGAGCGCGGGCAAAGACCCGCCGGCAGACCGCGTCATAGTCGGGACAACAACGCTCTTTCACAGGTTGTATCGCAGCAGCCAGCGCGGCCAATTCGGCGTGTTGGCCGACGCTGAATCGCAACCACTCCCGGCCACGGACGAGCGCGGCGTTTTTGAAAAACTGATCGGCGCGATAATTCCTACGGCTGAGGCGCAGATAGGGCCGATCCCCAACCCCTCCACCCCGCTCCAGGTATTGATCACACAGGGGCGGAATCTATTCAACAACGAAGAGTTCAACGGCAACGGCAGAACCTGCGCAACCTGTCACCGCGAGGACAACAACCTCACGATAGACACGGAGTTCATCGCCACGCTGCCGCCCAACGATGCGCTCTTTGTCGCCGAATTCACCCCGGCCCTTGCGTCCAACTTTGAGAACCCTGTGTTGATGCGAAAATTCGGGCTGATCCTGGAGAATGTCGACGGGTTCAACAGGCCCGGTGTTATGCGAGGCGTCCCTCACACGCTCGCCCTGCTCCAGAATACCTTAACTGCTGTTAGCGGAGGAGCGGACGGCACGACGCTGCCGCCCAACGAGCGAACCGGATGGAGCGGCGACGGCGCTCCCGGCACAGGAACACTCAGGGAGTTCGCTACAGGCGCAGTCACCCAGCACTTCACCAAGAGGTTGAATCGCGTACCGGGCGTCGATTTCCGTTTGCCGACCAATGCCGAACTGGATGCGATGGAGGCTTTCCAGAGGTTGACGGGGCGGCAGGCAGACCTCACTTTGCCTTTGAACCTGAAAAACGAGCTTGCCAAAAAGGGACAGCAGATATTCCTCAATCCCGGCAATGTCTTAAACCCAGCCGCGTCAAACGAGGGAGCGGGCAAATGCTTCTTCTGCCACCTCAACGCTGGCGCGAGCGATTTCTTCTTCCCGGGCCAGAACGCCAACTTCAACACAAATGTCGAGGGGTTGCCGTTCCAGCCGGCTGACTTGGTGGTTCCGGCCCAGCCCGTCCCTCCTGACGGAGGATTCGGCCAGGCCGCTGGCCCTCCCGGCACCGGCTTCGGCAACGGGTCGTTTAACACGCCTGTCGTAGTTGAAGCGGCAGACACCGGCCCGTTCTTCCATAACAACGCGATCGGGACGATAGAGGGCGCTGTAGACTTTTACAACAGCGAAGCCTTCAATATAGCTCCCGGCTTTGGCTCGGTCATTGGAGGCATCAGGCTTGAAGCCACTGAGGTTGAAGCGGTCGCCATGTTCCTCAGGGTCATCAACGCGCTGGAGAACATACGCTCCTCGGTAGAATTGGAGAACCGCGCCAAGGTTGCGACCAGCTTCTCGCAGGCGCAGGAACTGCTAAAGCTATCGATCGCAGAGCTTGAAGACGCACGAGAGGTCCTGGACTGCGCAGGGGTTCACCCCGAAGCCCAGAATAAGCTGCTTGCGGCTGCGGCGATTGATGCCCTTGCGCTCATCACCAGTAACCAGAGCGCCAGAAATGCGCTGATCAACCAGGCCATTGCCTTTAAGAATGCGGCAAAGAATGACCTGACCAACTAACATAAAAACGACCTGGCATCTGCACCGCCGCATTCAAGAGCAGATGCCCAACGGCTGGCCGGGATAAAAGACATTGCAACAGGTCTTTTATCCCGGCCACATCTCAACGCGCGCTCAAGCTGCGCGTGACTTCCCGGTCGCCGATGTAATCTTGACTTCTAAGCCTCATTCTTTATACGATGAAAGTCACTCCCCTTTTTAGAAGTCACCTTTCCGGACGCCTGATGAGTGGGGAGGTGTTCTCATCAAACCTTCTTTCAAAGAGATTGATCAAACCCTGCCGAGAGCAACCCAGGCAGAAACGAGTTGCAAGCGATCGGTAACTCGCTCCTCGCCTTGCGCCTGCTTCCACGTGTAAATCCGAAAGCAGACCTTCGCTCAAGGAGGAGGATGATGAAGAAGCAAGCTCTGCTACTGTTAGCGCTGTCGGGTCTCAGTCTTTTGCTGAGCCAATCGATTCGCCTCATCGAAACAATGGCTTCGACGGGTGATCTAACCTTCAGGCATCAAACGCAAGGACAGGCCGACGTGAGCAACCCCGTCGCGGTGAAGGCCGCAGGACGCGGCAACCCTCTGATCAACCTGAGCGATGGCCGCGACGTTTCGGCCGATTACAAAGAAGCGGCGGATTTTAAATCCGTACAGGCGTCGTATCTGTTGACACCGCTCGCGCTGGCTGCGGGCGACTTCGACGAAGACGGCGTGCCGGATTTAGTGAGCGGCTATCCAGGTCCGGGCGGCGGCATCCTGGTACTGCATCAAGGCAACGCGGATTCAATCTACTCAAAAGACGGTGATCATTCCGCATCGCCGTTTCTATCGCCCGCGCGAGTCTTTCATCTGCCGGAAACGCCCGGATTTCTGGGAGCGGGAGATTTCGACGCGGACGGCCATCTGGATATCGTAGCGACAGAGGTTGATAGCCGCGCGCTACACTTGCTCGCGGGAGACGGGCGTGGAAATCTCGGCCAGGCTGTGCGCATAGAGTTGGCGGGGAAGGTGACGGCGTTTGTGGCGGGCGAGATTAACCGCGCTGATGGATTGACGGATCTGGCGGTGGCAGTCCAGGGGCCGGACGGGGCGGAAGTGTTGATCTTCGAAGGGCCGGACGGGGCGCTCAAAACCAAACCTGAATCTCTCACCTTGCAGGCACATGCGACCGCATTGGCTTTGGGGCAATTGGATGAGGATTACCCGGCAGATTTAGCGATAGCGGCGGGCCACGATTTATTGATAATGCATGGGCGAGAACCGCAAGCTCACGCTTGAAGGGATAAGGCAGGACGAGATTTCCAGGGCCGCAATCAGCCAACAAGCCTTTCCGTTCGCCATCACGTCAATAGCCGTAGGAGATTTCACACCCAATCGCCCTATGGACGTGGCGATGATGTCTGACGAAAAGACGGTCTATCTGTTGGGTGGCGCGGACAGTCAGTCACGGCGTTTATCGGCGCTAAAAAATTTGGAATTAAGAAACGCCGCTCGCTTAACTCAGCCAGCCGGCCAGCAGTTCACTTTAACTCGCGCGCGGGTCTCGACCCTTCCGCAAGATGACCTGCTGATATTGGATCGCGCCAATCTCCAATTGCACATTTTTAATCAAGGGCAATCCGAAATTTCAAATGACTCTCTGCTAGCGTCGCTTGACGTAGCGAGCGAACCCGTAGCAATTCTGCCCATGCGCTTGAACGAAGACGCGTTCAGTGATTTTGTGATTCTCAAAAATGGCGATGAACCGCTTGCGGTTGTGCTCACTGCTCCTGTCTCCATTTTCACCGTGACCGGCACAGGCGACAGCGGCACAGGGACGCTGAGGCAGGCGATTCTCAACGCCAATTCCAACCCGGGGGCGGACAGAATTGAGTTCGCCATACCGGGATCAGGGCCGCACACGATCACTCCGGCGACGGCCTTGCCGACAATCTCTGACCCTGTGACCATCGCAGGAAACAGCCAGCAGGGCTTCAACGGCGCTCCCATTATCGAGTTGAATGGCACCAACGCAGGCGCAGGCGCAGACGGGTTGAACATCACCGCCGGAAGCAGCGTGGTGAGAAACCTTGTGATAAATCGATTCAGCGGTGACGGGATAGATTTGAGCAATAACGGGAGCAACATCATCGAGGGCAATTACACAGGCACGAACGCCGCAGGCACCGCAGACCTGGGCAACGCCTTTCACGGTATGAGAATTCAGTGTTCGAATAACACGATTGGAGGGACGACCGCAGCAGCGCGCAACGTTATTTCGGGCAACGACAATTTCGGCATTTCTCTCACCGCAGGGACTGCGGGAAATTCCGTGCAAGGTAACTTCATAGGCACGAACGCCGCAGGCGCCGCTGCCGTTGGCAACGGCAGCGGCGTCGCGACCGGAGGGCAGTCCGGCAGCTTCGTCAATAATACTATAGGAGGCACGGCGCCCGGGGCGCGCAACATTATTTCGGGCAACAACGGGACGGGCGTTTCTATCAGCGGCACAATTGTAGGGAATCTGGTGCAGGGCAATTTCATAGGCACAAACGTCACGGGCAGCGCTGCGTTGGGTAATTTGTCTGATGGAGTGCTTATCAACTTCGGGTCGTTGAACAACACGATTGGAGGGACGACCGCAGCAGCGCGCAACGTTATTTCGGGAAACGGTGGGAACGGCATTCGTTGTGATTATCACCCCAACACGGTTCAGGGTAACTTCATCGGGACGCAGACGAACGGCACCAGCCCTCTGGGAAATGGCTCGAACGGCGTGTTTCTTAATGTCGTCGGCGGAAACACCGTCGGCGGCACGGCGAGCAACGCGGGCAATACCATCGCCTTTAACGGCGGCGATGGAGTCTTAATCGTGACCGCCCCGGCCAACGCCATCTCTTCAAATTCTATTTTTTCAAACACCGGTCTGGGGATAAACCTTGAGCTTGACGGCGCGACGCCGAATGACTCATGCGATAACGATTCGGGCGGGAACAACCGGCAAAATTTTCCCGTGATAACTTCGGCAAACAGCTCGGGCGGCAGCACAGCCATACAGGGGACGCTCGACAGCGCGCCCAACGTCACATACCGTATCGAGTTCTTTTCCAACAGCGCTTGTCTTTCGGGGATTAGCGAGGGCCAAAATTTCCTCGGCTCTGCGACGGCGACAACCAACAGCAGTTGCAGCGCAAGCTTTACGATCACCTTGCCGGTCGCAGTTCCTTCGGGCAGTTTTATAACCGCTACCGCAATTGACCCGGACGCGAACACTTCGGAATTCGCTCGATGCTTTCTCGTCGGTACTGCTTGTGTTTACTCGATCTCCCCGACCAGCCAATCATTCTCATCTCGCGGCGGGGAAGGCAGCATCAGTATTTCCACGTCCGCCGGCTGCGGCTGGACAGCCGTGAGCAATGCAAGCTGGATAGCCATCACCTCAGCCACCAGCGGCAGCGGCAATGATATTGTCGGGTACGCAGTAAGAGAGAATTCCGCAACCGCTTCTCGCACCGGCACAATAAGCCTCGCCGGGCAGACTTTCACGGTGACTCAGGCAGGCACCTGCACGTTCTCAATATCTCCCACACGCAAATCCTTCAATGCTAATGGCGGCACGGGGACCGTAAATGTTTCGGTGTCGGGCGCGTGTAATTGGACGGCTGTGAGCAACGTCCAGTGGATAATAATCAACTCTGGCAGCAGCGGCACGGGCGGGGGCGCGGTAACATACACGGTTGCCAGTACTACCGGCACTCGGACAGGCACTATGACGATAGCAGGGCACACATTTACCGTGAAACAGAAGAAGCCTTGATCGCGCGTTTCCTTCAGCCGACCTCAAAGGCTATTGAATTGCGCCTCTTCGAGGCTTCTCAAACAGCTTCTCATATCACGCCGAGGCGTTTGCCGACTTTATTGAAAGCTTCAAGCGCGCGGTCGAGGTCCTGGCGGGTGTGCGCGGCGGAAATCTGCGCGCGCAATCGCGCTTCGCCTTTCGGCACGACCGGATACCACAGACCCTTGATATAAACGCCTTCACCCAAAAGCTCGCGGCTCATGTCCTGAGCCACCGCCGCCTCGCCCAGCATCACGGGCACGATGGGGTGATGGCCTTCGATGATCTTGAATCCCAATCGCACGATCTCGCGCCGGAAGTACTCCGTGTTCTCGTGCAGCCGATTGACTATCGAAGGGTCGTTCTCAATCAAGTCTATCGCTTCGATTGATCCCGCCACGACCGCAGGCGGCACGGTGTTTGAAAAAGTATAAGGTCGAGACTTTTGCCTGATGAACTCTACGAGCGGCGCGCGGCCCGCTATGAAACCGCCCGACGCGCCGCCCAGAGCCTTGCCGAATGTTCCCGTGATGACATTGATATCGCCGTAAACGTCAAGCTCTTCGGGAGTGCCGCGCCCCGTCTCGCCTAAGACTCCGGTGGCGTGCGATTCGTCTACGAAAAGCAGCGCCCCGTGCTCGCGCGCGAGCCTTACAAGCTCGGGCAGCGGCGCGACCAGCCCTTCCATCGAAAAGACGCCGTCCGTAGCGATGATCTTTATGCGGTAGTTTTTGTCGCGGTCTTCTTCCAACATCTCGCGCAGTTGTTTCACGTCCCCGTTTCGATACAATCGAGATACGGTCTGTTTTGCGATTGCGCGACAGAGCCGCACTCCGTCGATGATGGAAGCGTGATTGAGCTGATCGCTGTAAATAACGTCCTGATAATCCGCATCTCCGAAATCGTTCGCAATCAGCGCGGAGAAGAATGCTTCATTCGCCGCAAAGCACGACGAATGGAGTATCGCCGCTTCGCAACCTACGAAACGGGCTATGCGGCGTTCAAGCTCGAAGTGTATAGGCTCCGTCCCGCACAGAAAGCGAACCGAGGCCAGTCCATACCCCCACTGGTCGAGCGCGCGGTGCGCGGCTTCTTTTATGCGCGGGTGGTTTGAGAGGCCAAGGTAATTATTAGATGCGAGCATAACGCACTTTCGGCCTTCGACCACGACCTGGCCGCCCTGCTCGCTTTCGAGCGGGACTTCATATTTGAATGTCTTAGCCTCTTTGAGCTTTCCAAGCTCGCGATCAAGCTGGGTGTAAAGTTCGTTGGGGTTCATTCACGCCTCCTCGATTATCTGCATGATCGGAAAATGTCTTTAATGATAATCCTGTTATGTAACCACGAATTCTTTCCGCCGCTTCCAGGACATCTTGCAGGTATACTTTATAGTCCCGGCGCATAGACCGCCTCTCCCAGGATTGTCGCTTGCAATCTCGGTTTAATCGCGTCAGCAAGAACAAGGTTGACGCGGCATTTGAAGAGCGCCTCAAGAAACTCTTTTAAATCCATGTATGCATCGAAAGACTTTTTCTCGAACTCTACTACGAAGTCGAGGTCGCTGGTTTCAGTCTCTTCGCCCCGCGCAAAAGAGCCGAATAGACCGAGTCGCCGAACGCCATAACTACGTATAGCTTCGCGATTCTCTTCAAGCCTCTTCAATATCTCGTCTCTGTTCATTTACCTTCGCCGTCGGGCACAAGCAGAAGTTTGACCGCTTCGTGTGTGCGCACAAGCCCGAAGCCGCGCTCGAAGTCGGAGAGCGGCACATACTCACTTGAGATGATCTTTTCAAGCCTGGCCTTCAGCCCGCTCTTTTCAGAGGCCAGCAGGTCGAGCATAGCGTACCAGGTCTCGAACATCTTCCGCCCGAAAATACCCCGGATCGTCACGCCTTTCCAGACGGCGTACTTGCCGAAGTCAAACGAGCGCAGGGGCCGCGCCGGTATTCCCAGCAACAATATCTGCCCGCCATTTTTTACCAGCGCGCCCGCGTCGTTGTAAGCCGCCTCGGCCCCGCTCATCTCCAAAACCACGTCTATGCCGCCGCCGTGCTCGTCGCGCGCGCGCTCGAACAATTCGCGGCGGTCACCTGCTGCTGCTGCTTCGTTCGTGTCGAAACAAAAATCGGCCCCAAGCCCTCGCGCGGTCTCGAACCTTTTCTGAAGCCTGCCGGCATCGAACCCGCCCGAGGGGTTTGAAAAATCCGTGATGTAGATTCGCGTTGCCCCGAGCACCCGCGCGACCGCCGTAGCCATCAACCCCTGCGCGCCGCAGCCGAGCACCGCTACGGTCTTTCCCGCTACGTCGCCCTCCATCACCGTATGAACGCCGTTGCCGAGTGCGTCGAGAAATGCGCCAAAGCGCGGGGGGATCACTTCTCGCCCGCCGAATCGTTCCAGGTTCACGACGTTGCCGCTAGGTACGACCACATATTCGGCGAACGCGCCGTCCATATGCACTCCCTTAACGCGGATGTTTTTACAGATGTGCTGTCGGCCCGTGCGGCACTGCTGGCAATGGCCGCAGCTGATGTGCATCTCGGCAGTGACGTAATCGCCGACGCGAACAAGTCCCGGGTCTACATCTTCGCCGACTTCGGCCACCTCGCCGCAAAACTCGTGGCCTACAACTATAGGATTATAGTTAGCCACGTCGCCGCCGTTGTAAGCGAGCATCTCGTCGCGCATGCCGGGCCGCGTGGTGATCTGATAAATGCTCTGGTCGGTCCCGCAGATCGATGCGGCCAGTACGCGAATCTTTACGTCCTGATGGCCGACCCCCGGTTCCGGTTCGTTATCGACATATTGCAAACCGTCTTCTGTGAGGCTCCGTTTCTTGAGTGCTTGCATCCTCTCTCCCCTGAGATTTGAGATTTCAAATCTTTTTAATCTCGGACGCGGCGCGGCGCAGGCGGTCCATCACGGCTGCGCCCTCGCGGCTTGCGTCTATGCCTTCGATGACGATCACGCGCAAATCTTTCTCGTCAAGCTCGCGCAAAGCATTGTATATCGAGTGAGCATAAGCACAAGCATTGTCATCCAAATTGATCGAATAAAAACCGGGTTCATCGATATTGATTCGCGCGCTGCCGATAAAGCCTACCCGCCCGTCTTCAAGATACTCTTTGCAAAGCCGGGCGATAAATTCCGGCGAAGCCTGCTCTACCAGAACGACCCGGGCGCGCGGGCTGTAATGACGGTGGCGAGTGCCGGGCGAGCGCTGCAACTCTTCAGCGGACGGCAACACGGAGATCGGCCCGACGGTTTCCGACAAAAGCTCCCGCGTAATCCAACCGGGTCTGAGTATCACGGGCGGGTCCACGGTCATATCGAGCACGGTTGATTCGATGCCTATATTTGTCGCCCCGCCGTCGAGGATCATATCTACCCGCCCTTCCAAATCGCGTAAGACGTGCTCGGCCCGAGTCGGGCTGGGCCGCCCCGAAACGTTTGCGCTCGGCGCGGCTACGGGAACGTCTGCCGTGCGAATCAATTCTATCGCCACGCGGTTTTCAGGCATTCGCGCCGCGACCGTATCAAGGCCCGCCGTAACCGCCTCGGCCACCACAGGCTTTCGCGCAAAGACGAGCGTCAGCGGGCCGGGCCAGAACCGCTCGATGAGCCGCTCGGCCTCAGGGCTTATCCCGCTTGCTATACGGTCGAGCATATAACGGCCCGCAACGTGCGCTATGAGCGGGTTATCGGCGGGCCGCCGCTTCGCTTCAAAGATTTTTTGGACCGCTCGCTCGTTCGTCGCATCCGCGCCAAGACCGTAGACTGTCTCGGTGGGAAAAGCAACGAGCCCGCCACTTCGTATGATCGCAGCGGCGCGAGCGATTACAGATGAATCAGGTCTCGCCGGGTCTATTTGAATGACTTGCGTCATAGGAGCAGGGGTCGGTTAAAGGATGAAGGCGGAGGGATGAGGGATGAAGAATGAAAAGAACTCATTTCAATTCTTTTTCATCCCTCATCCCTCCGCCTTCATCCTTTCCTTTGCCCCCTAGTAGTCAAAGTCGGCTTCGCGTTTTATGCGGGCGACGAAATCTTCCAGCGGGACTGCGCCCTCATCGCCGCGCTCGCGCGAGCGAACGGCGACCGCGCGCGCTTCGGCCTCTTTCGCCCCCGTGATGAGCATGTAAGGCACTTTCTCAAGCTGCGCATCGCGAATCTTTGCGCCTATCTTGTCATCGCGCACGTCCAGTTCTACGCGCAAGTCCTCGGCCATCAATCGCTCGTAGACTTCGCGGGCGTAGCCGGCGGTCTTTTCAGATATCGAAAGCACTTTCGCCTGCACGGGCGCGAGCCACACCGGGAAAGCCCCCGCGTAATGTTCGATCAGTATTCCTATGAATCGTTCGAGCGACCCGTAAATCGCCCGGTGCACTACTACCGGTATGGATTCGGCGTTGTGCTCGTTGACATAGCTCAATTCGAACTGGCGCGGCAATTGGAAATCCAACTGTATGGTCCCAAGCTGATGCTCGCGCTTGAGCGAGTCCTGCACCATCTGATCGATCTTGGGGCCGTAAAAATTGGCTTCGTCTTTTGCAACCGTGTACTCGATGTTGTTGGCCTCAAGCGCGCGGCCCAGCAGAGCCTCGGCCCTGTCCCACAGCTCGGGCAAGCCCATATATTTTGTCGCGTCGTCGCCGCGCACGCTCAGGACAAAACGGTAAGGCATGTCGAACGCTTTGTAGACGCGCTCTACGAGCCGTATCAACCGGCCCACCTCTTCGCCGATCTGTTCTTCGGTGATAAATATATGAGCGTCGTCCTGCTGAAACTGCCTGACGCGCGTAAGCCCCGCGAGCACGCCCGCGCGCTCGTTGCGGTGAAGGACGCTCTGCTCGCTCAATCGCAGCGGAAGCTCGCGATAGCTGCGACGGCGCGAGCCGAAGATGAGCATATGCTCGGGGCAGTTCATGGGCTTTAGCCCATAATCCTGATCGTCTTCGTGGACGATGAACATGTTCTCTTTGTAGTGATACCAGTGGCCCGAAGTCTTGAATAGCTGTTCGCCCGCAAGCAGCGGCGATTTGACCTCGACGTATCCGTTACGCCGGAGCATGTGCCGCATCTTATCTTGCAAGGCGTTATAAATGACCGTCCCCTTCGGCAGCCAGAACGGCGCGCCCGGCATCCACTCGTGCGTCATGAAAAGCTCAAGCTCGCGGCCCAGTCGCCGGTGGTCGCGCTTTTTGGCCTCTTCAATGTTATGCAGATACTCTTCAAGCTCTTCTTTGGTAGGCCAGACCGTGCCATAGATGCGTTGCAGCATCGGGTTCCGCTCGCTGCCGCGCCAGTAAGCCCCGGCAATCGAGGTGAGCTTGAAATGCTTGCACTGGCTGGTGCGCGTGACGTGCGGCCCCGCGCACAGGTCGGTGAAATCGCCTATCGCGTAGGTTGATACCACGTCGCCCGGAATGCCGTTTATAAGCTCGATTTTGAAGTCCTGGCCGCGCGTGCCGAAAAATTCCAGGGCCTTCTGTTTGTCCCAGTTCTCCCGGTGAAACTCCAGGCCTTGCTTTACGATCTCTCGCATCAATCGCTCTATCTCGGCCAGGTCATCGGGCGTGAGCGGGCGCGCGAGCTGCATATCGTAATAAAACCCGTTTTTGATCGGCGGGCCGATGCCGAATTTAACTTCGGGGAAAATCCTTTGAACCGCCGCAGCCATTATGTGTGAAGTCGAGTGCTTCAGGCAGTGCATCTGGTACTCGCGCTCCGAAGCGAAGTCTTCGAGGCCGAGTGCAAAGTCCTGATCGCTTTGAAAGTCGTCTGCCATCTTGCCGGTCTCCTAAAAATACTTATCGAGTATTCGGGCAAGCCTGTAAGCAGTACGGGAGAGCTTGCCTCGAAACTTTTATCCTACATCAGGCGGGGCGCGGCGAAAAGGCCGCGGCGAGAAGGCGTTCGGGCTGGCGTAAACCCCAAAAGCTTTTCTAGCAATATGCCCGTCTCAATGATAAAATCATTCGCTCACTGGCTGCTACTTCGCGTTTAACCGGAAAGTATTGTCGGCTTCCGGAATGCCGCCCGCAGACTTGCTCTCAGTCTCTCCAGGCAGCAGAGGTTCGCCGCGCCAAGTTTATAAGAGTGTTTCTCGCGTTAACGCACATATCTAAACTAAGATAACGGAACTACACGACATGGAGAGGAAAGAATCTTCCCTGCGCCGCGAATTCGAGCAAGAGCGCAAGCGGGCCGAGACCGAATTGCGCGAGAGCGAAGAGCGATACCGCGAGCTTTTCGAGAATGCGAGTGACATTCTTTACACTCACGACCTCGAAGGAAACATAACCTCGATCAATCAGGCCGCCGAGCGGTTTACCGGCTACACGCGCGCCGAAGCGCTCAAGCTGAACATCAGCCAGATCATAGTGCCCGAGCATCTTGAACTCGCGCGCCGCATGATGCAACGCAAGGTCGAAGGCCGAAGCGCGCCCCTTTACGAATTGACGATACTGACAAAAGACGGCGAAAGGGTTGAAGTCGAGATTAACGCTCAGCTCATGTTTGAGGGCGGAAAGCCCGTGGGGGTTCAGGGCGTGGCCCGCAACATAAGGGAGCGCAAGCGGGCCGAGAAGGTGCAGGAGGCGATTTATAGAATCTCGGAAGCTACCAACTCGACGCAAGATCTTCAAGCCCTTTTTCGTTCGATTCACGTCACGGTCGGCGAGCTTATGCCCGCAGATAATTTTTACATAGCGCTCTCGGACCGCGAAGGCGAAACGATAAGCTTCCCCTACTTCGTCGATAAGCTTCAGCCGCCGCCTGCTCCGCGCAAGTTTGGGCGCGGGTTGACCGAGTATGTGCTGCGCACGGGAAAGGCCCTGCACGGGTCGCCGGAAGCTCTAGAGGAGCTTGAAAATAGGGGCGAGGCCGAGTTGATAGGGGCGTGGGCCGTAGACTGGCTCGGCGTCCCGCTCAAAACTCAGGACCAGGCTATCGGCGCGCTCGTGGTCCAGAGCTACACGGAGGGTTTCAGCTACGGCGAAGAGGATAAAAACATTCTGTTGTTCGTCTCCACGCAGGTGGCTATGGCCATCGAGCGCAAGCAGGCGGAGGTCGAGCGGGCCGGGTTGCTGGCGCGCGAGCAGGCCGCGCGCAACGAGGCCGAACAGGTCAACACCCTCCGCGCAGAGTTGCTGGCGCTAGAGCAGGCCGCGCGCCAGGAGGCCGAAGCGGCCCACGTCCAGTGGCAGACGACCTTCGACGCGATGACCGATATAGTGATGATCGTAGGCTGGGACGACCGGCTGATACGCGCCAACCAGGCTTTCTATAAAAGAGTGCAGCTTACGCCCGACGAATGCCTCGGCCGCCCGATGAAAGACCTTGTCCACAGGTTTAAGAATATTGACCCTAAAGACTGCCCCGTCTGCCAGCTTCGCCTCAGAGGCGAAGGCGGCGCGATAGAGCTACCGTCGGGCGTAGTCACGGACTATCCGATTCTCGCCATCGTCGACCCGATACGCGACCCGGAAGGCGAGACGATAGCGTTCATCCAGGTCACGCGCGATCTGTCCGATCTATACAAGGCGCGCGAAGTGGCGGATAGAGAGCGCGCCAGCCTTAACGCAACTATCGAGCAGATGGCCGAAGGGCTGATCGTTTGCGACGAATCGGGCAAGATTGTGCGCGCGAACCGGCACGCCCAGCGCATATATGGTTTCACAGCGAGCCAGATGTCGCAAAGCGATGCATACGATTTAATCGATGGGCGTTTCAGCGAAGAAGAAGGGCGCGTGATCGAGCTTTCGCGCTTGCCTATTCCAACCGCGCTCAGCGAGCGCCGCATAGTCGATACGCGCCTCTGGTTTTCAAGGCCGGACGGACAGAGGATGCTGCTGGCGATGACCGCTTCGCCGTTCTTCGACGACGAAGGGCGGCTCGCGGGCGCGATACTGCTGACCAGGGACGTGACCGAGCAGCAGCGCGAGCACGACCGCCTCCAGCAAGCCGATAAGCTGCGCGCGCTCGGTCAACTGGCCTCCGGCGTCGCGCACAATTTCAACAACGCGCTGGCCGCCGTCATAGGCTACACAGAGCTTGCGATGCCGAAGGTGAAAGACCCCGACATAATTCAATACCTGCGCGTCGTGGAACAGTCGGCCAGGGATGCGGCCCGAATGGTCGAGCGCATACAGAATTTCTCGCGCGGGCGCTCCCGCAAAGACGACTTCATCCCCTTGCGCATCGTCAACATAGTTCGCGACGCCATAGACATAACGCGCCCGCGATGGCGA
Source organism: Blastocatellia bacterium (assembly GCA_963728545.1). Taxonomy (GTDB): domain Bacteria; phylum Acidobacteriota; class Blastocatellia; order UBA7656; family UBA7656; genus DASUNP01. The sequence continues at coordinate 5,432,257 of CAVSKO010000002.1, read as the reverse complement.
AATGATGCCGAAGCCCTGGGGATCATATATCGAGTGGAGCTTGATTCGGGCGACGAGCAGGATTTACTCGTCGCAGGCGAGCCGTCGGAGCTGCGCGAGGTCTTTGTCAACATAATCCTCAACGCGCTTGACGCGATGCCTGCGGGCGGCAATATCGATATAAAAGCAGCCCGCCAGGGGCAGAACGTCGTGCTGTATTTCGCGGACACGGGCGGCGGCATGACGGAAGAGCTTAAGCGGCGCGTCTTCGAGCCGTTTTTTACTACGAAAGGAGTGTCGGGCTTAGGGATGGGGTTGAGCGAAAGCTATCGCATAATAGAGCGGCACGGAGGGCGCATAGATGTAGAGAGTCAGCTCCGACTGGGGACCGTGTTCACCATCCTGTTGCCTGTCGTCAAGATGGCTGAAAGCGAAGCCAGTGAGGAGATCGATAAGAAGGCTGTAGCCGGATCGCGAATACTGGTTATAGACGATGAAGAGTTTGTCAGAAACGTATTGACAGCGATACTGATGGAGCAGGGCCACAAAGTCTTCAAGGTCGCAAGCGCCGAAGAGGCTCTGCCGCTTCTGGAAAGGCACGAGTTTGACGTAGTCTTTACGGACCTCGCGATGCCGAAGACCGATGGGATCACCGCCGCGACACAGATAAAAGCGCGACGCCCGGACATCAAAGTAGTATTGATGAGCGGCTACGGCGCAAACGCGGCAAGCGAGCGAGTTGAAGAGGGCATAATAGACGCGGCCATATCAAAGCCGTTCGATCTTGCGGAGATCAGTCAAACCATCCAGAGAGTGATGAGTGATGAGTGATGAGTATCGGCACTCTGTTTTTCACTCATCACTCATCACTCATTACTCATCACTTTGATTATGTCTGCGGGCAAAGGCGAGTGAAACTCCATCCACTCGCCGCCTGCCGGATGATGAAACGCTAACTCTGAAGCGTGCAGACACAACCGGATTGCGGATTCGGTGAGCAAGGGGTTGTTTTTCAATCCGTAATCACCGTAGAGCTTGTCGCCCAGTATGGGATGGCCCGCGTAAGCGCAATGTATGCGCAACTGGTTCGTGCGTCCCGTAACAGGTTCAAGCTCGATCAGAGTAATGTCGCCTCTTTTTTCCATAACTCGAAAGCGCGTTTCGGCCACCTTGCCGCTTTCCATCACCCGCCAGTGCGGCTGACTGTCGGGGTCTCGACCGATGGGCGCGCGAATCTCGCCCGCATCGGCAGAGACCTGCCCCCTCAACAGCGCAACGTATCGCTTTCTGATAAGCCTGCGATTAAAGTGGCGCGACAATATGCTGAGCGCGCGCTGTGTCTTTGCTATCACCATCAACCCCGAAGTATCACGGTCGAGCCGGTGCACTATCCCCGGGCGCACTGCGGATTTGAGATTTGAAATTTCAAATTTGAAATCCGATCGATTCAGGTGGTAGGCAAGAGCGTTGGCGAGCGTTCCTCGCTTGACGCCCTTTGTCGGGTGGACCAGCATCCCCGACGGCTTTACGACGACTAAAAGATGTGAGTCTTCATAAATGATTTCAAGCGCTATAGGCTCGGGGTCCATCGAAGTCGGCGGGCCGTCGGCAATCGTGATTTCGACCAGGTCGTCTGCCGCCAGGTGATAGCCCGGTCGCTCCGCGCGGCGGTTTACGAGACAAGCGCCATCGGCTATGAGGTTGGCTATGCGCATGCGGCTCAACCCGCCCAGTTGAGCCGCTAGAAAATGGTCGAGGCGGCAGCCTGCTGCCTGGTGGTCGATGCGAAATTGGAGAGTTTGACTCACCTGGTCATTGATTCACTCGCGGGCGGCTAAGGATAGATCAGCCGTATAGTCCCGTCGGGCAGGGTAATGCGTATGATCGAAAATATGCCTTGCCCGAATACCTGTGAAAGCCTGCGCCCGTCGCTCAACTCCCCTTTAAGCAGGAATTTCTTTCCCTGCTTCTTAATCTTGGGCGCTTTCTGGAATGTCAAACAGGCAGTCGCGTCAGACGTTATCACTTCGACGAGTATATCGGCAGTCAGCCCTTTGCCTTTGATCGAAAGCGTGTCGCCCGGCGTTACTGAATTGATCTCGACCGAAGGGCTTTGCACGTCGTTGTTCTGAAAAACTGTGTCGGGCGCGTTGATGACAAGCACCGAATTGTCCGGCTGCCCGCAGGCCACGTAGGCGACTATTCTGCCGGGAGTGCTGGTTCTCACAACCGCGAGTTGGCGCGGCTTGGGACACGCTGCGACCGTAGCGGGCGGGGCCGAGACTACTTGATCTATGCGCGTGTCGATGACGCCGATCACCCCTTTGCCGTCGTTGGTAAAGACCATTAGCGGCTCGATGAAGAGCGTACTGCTGTTTACGAACCGGGGCAGGAAAGAGGCTATGCCGAACGGGCCGCCTCCGCCTCCGCCGGCTCCGGGAGTGAGGCCCGAAGCCGGATCGCGCGCCAGTGGCGCAGTCGGGGCCAGGATGCCGCTCGCGCCCGCGTTGCCCGCAGGCGTCCCCCCAGTCGTGTCATCGATGATGAAGCGAACGAACTCGTCCTTACAGGTGTCTATCTCGGCTATGACGCCGTTAGGCGCGGCGTTGCCTGCCGTGCCCCAGTAGGTGACATAAAGATTGCCGTTCGACGGAGAGATGGCGCCGCGCCACGGATTAATAGCCTGCGCCGGATTTGACCCGGCCGGCTGCGGCACGGCGGGAAGCGTTATGTCCTTGATCTTGCTCTGTAGCTTTGTGTCTATGACCGATATGGTCCCCGCGCCGAAGTTGGTCACATAGACCTTTGTGCTTGTGATCGACGCGGTGCAGCTTGACGGGTCGTCGCCGACAGCGACCTCGGCGACCTTCAAGTTTGTGCTTGGGTTGATGATGTCTACAGTGTCTGTGCCGCCGCAAGGCACATAGAGCCTTGCTCCGGTTGATAGAGCAGCAATGGCCGGGAATCTCGGCCCCTTATTGACGTTGATTGTCGCGCTCACCGCGAAAGGCCCGCTCGCCGTTTGCCGTGTTAAAACGGCGACGCGGCCCGCGCCCACGGTCGAATAGTCTACGGGGAACTCTTTTGTCGGGATGGTGTTTGAGCCGAACAGCGTCACGAAGACTACGGAAGAACCCGATTGCCTTACGACGCCGAACGGGCCGTCCGGGGCGCCGCCCGGCCCATCGCCCACGGGCAAATTTTGAATACTGTTGTCGCTTCTTTTGATAATCGTCAGATTGTCCGAAACGTAGTTTGTGACAAACACTTCGCTCGAATCGCTCGCCGAATCGGGATTGAGAGCCACGCCCCAGGGCTCGACCGCGAGCGGGTCTTTAATCGTGTTGGCGACGGCGAGCACGTCTACGGGATTAGTCTCTACGGTCGCGCGAATGATCCAGCTACCCGGCCCGCAAGCGCTGTCGGGCGGGGTGGCGTCGCGCAGCGTGCGCCAGGAATTGCCCGAGTCGAACGTGATATAAGATTCCGAGCCCGGAGGGTTCGATTTGCCCGGAGCGTCAAACAGCGCATGGAAAGCCGTGTCATTCCCGAATACGTCTATAGCGCCGACGACGAAGCTGCCGGAAGTGATGGTCACGGGCGAGATCAGGTTGAAGGTCATTATGGCATCCGCCGAGCCGCGCACGCGCCCCGTGAAAATAGCATCCGGCTGCTGATTATTGTCAGGCCCGTTCATCTCAGGGTCTTTGAAGACGACTATACGGTAGAGCGCATCGCGCTTTACGTCCGGCAGCGGCGCGCCCGAGCGGTTGAACCCTATGGTGATCTTTCGCAAAGTCGCCGGATAAGTCGCAGGCGTGAGCTTGTTGACCCAGCCGAAGCCCGGCGTGCCGCGCCGGTTTTCGGGCGGCCCTGCGGCGCAACTCGCGGTCCCGTCATCGATTGTAAGCTCTGTGAGCTGGCCCGCCGGAATAATGTCTTGCGCGGTCGCAGACTCAGGCATCGTGGTTAGAGAGTATAGGGCGGCCAGCAGTAGAGGAAACAGCAGGAAAAGCGTTAAGGCGCGCGCGGGGGCATTTTGTGGCTTCATGAGAATTTCACCTCTGGTAGCAGACACTCTTTTTCCGAGTGATATAACCGATTACAGTTAACGGGTCGCAGTAACGTCTATCCGGCACAAGTTTTATCCGCGCCGAAAGGTATACCCGGTTGACTTGGCTCGATAAGCGTTCAATTCAATGATCCGGCAAAAACTGGTGCATCACGCACGGTGTCATTAATTTCAGATTAATACTTAGATAATCTAAAAGCACACCGTATGCCAGTATAGAAGGCTATCGAAAGCTCGCCCTTTGCCGCGCTTTAGCTCATAGTTCGAGACTATCATCTAATAGAAGATATTTAATTTGGGTACTAACTTACCAAGCGTTATGGGAATAAAGTACCACGGGTGGGAATTCTGTGGTCAGTCGCGGCTCTGCACAAAAAGAGAGCGAGATGTTTATAGCAAGATAGAGATTAATCAAATTAAGCTCCGTGAGGAGCGAAATAACGAACATATCGCCCCTGACGGGGCTTGATTGATGAATCAATATTATTGTTATAAACATTTCGTCCCTGACGGGACTATCTATTCCGACTTCTTTTGCAAATCCGACCCGGCCCCCTCTAACACCCGTTCGACCGCAGCCGAGCTTAAGAATATCTTCCGCAATGGCTCATCCGTGATGCTTGCGGCGATGCGGTCAGCTATCGTCGCGGCTTCGGTAAAGGCTTCTTTTGCACCCGGCCCGTCGCCCAGATGAGCGCGCAAACTGGCGAGCGCGGCGTAAACCTTCCACGCCACTACGGGCACGGGATGCGTTTCAAGCTGAGCAAGCGCCGCTTCAAGCTCGGCTTCGGCCCGGGCGAAATCATTTTTAGAGACGGCTACCTCGGCCAGCAGCTTGTGGGCAACGGCGACGTATTTGCGCGCCTCATAAAGCGTAGCCGTTTCAAGCAAGCGCGCGGCATACTTTTCCGCTTTCTCGAAATCCCGTTCGCCGATCCAGTGTTCGGCTTTGCCCGCTTGCAGGCGAATGTTGTAGCGCCACTTGAACCAGGTGTCTTTTTGAAAGATGCGCTCGACTTCGCTAAACGTAATGAGCGTCTTTTCCGTCGAGCCCACGCGCCCGTAATTGATGCCGAGGTTGATGAGCGAGTTAGCCTGCGCTTCAAGCACGTTTAAAGATTGGCCTACGTCGAAGCCGCGCTGGTCATACTTGAGCGCGGTCTCAAAATCTTGACTTTCGCGATAGACCCACCCGATGCAATTCGGTATGCGCGGCGACCAGAAACGGTCGCCGTAGCGCTCGGCTATATCGAGGCCGCGCTCAAACGTCGCGAGCGCCTCGGACACGCGGCCCTGGTTTCCCTGCACCATGCCTAAAACGAAGTAGCCTTCCAGGAGCAGAAAGGCGTCGCTCAGTTCCGAGGCAAGCTCGCGGGCTTCGGCGAGCATGCGCTCGGCCGCATCGTACTCCGTTTGAAAGAAGTGTAGTATCGCGCGCCAGGCAAGCCCCGTGAGCAAGACCGGGCGGTAGTTAAGAGTCCTTGCGCCATTGATGATGTCGTCGAGCATCGGCTTTGCTTTAGCAAGCTCCCCGTGACCCAGGTGATTGAGCGCTATCACCTGCATGGCCTCTATGCGCAACGCATCGCTCCCCGTGAGTTCAGCCGTGCGGAGTATTTCATCCGCGCGAGCTGTAATCTCTTCGAGACGGTGCGAGTAAAACAACGTCATCGTAAGCCCGTTGAGCGCCGCAGACTCTTTTGTGATCGACCCGCTTGCGCGCGCCTGCTCAAGCATCTCCGTATAATCATCGACCGCCTGCTGGAAACGGCCCATCGCAAGATTGACCCCGCCGCGCTTCTGATAGAGCGTCAAAAGCAATTCCGGCCTCTGCTCGTCGGGAAGTTTTTCGACCAGCGTGAGCGCGCGGTCGTAATGCTCGGCGGCTTCCGCGCCGGCATAGAGCCTGATCGCGTTGTCGCCCGCGAAGATGAAGTATTCGACCGCGCGCTTGAAATCGCGCCCGCGCTCGAAGTGCATCGCCAGTTGCGCGGCTATGCGGGGCGACTGCTTGCCGTAGTGCGCGGCGAGCTGTTCGCCGGCCTGGCGGTGCAGCAGTATGCGGCGTTTGCTCACGAGGTCGCCGTAAAGAACGTTCTGGTAAAGAGCGTGGGCGAAACGGTAGCGCGTCGCGAGACTGCCGTCGGGCAGTTCCTCTTCGCCCACGGTCAGGATAAGGCGATGAACCCTATCGAGGAGCGCGAGCCGCTCTTCCAGCTCAAGGTCATCCATGCCGAGCAGGCTCGCCACGACCGTCGAGAGAAACTCGTCGCCTTCGACGCTCGCGTATTGAAGCGCGCGGCGGTCGGCTTCATCAAGCGCCTCTATCTTTTTGCGTATCATGCTGCGGACGTTTTCCGGCGCTTCCAGATTCATCTCTGAAAGCTCGCGCGCCACAGACCACCGGCCATCGATCTTCGCAATGTTGCGGCTCTCGGCGAGAAACTGCGCCAGGCTGATGGCAAACAGCGGGTGGCCTTCGGTCTTGCGCTCTATGACCGACGCCAGGTCGGGCGGGAAATCGTTCGGCGCAAAGCGCGCGTCCAGGTAAGCGGCTATGTGCTCCTGGCCGAGCGAGCCGAGCAAGACTTCGTCGCACAGGTTGTGCGATTGCATCTCAAGCTTGTACATCTTGAGCGGGTGATCGCTCATTTCGACTTCGGCCGGGCGGTACGTCCCGATTATCAACAGCCGCTTATTTGCGATGCGCTGGCCCAGGTGGCGCAGCAGGTCTATGCTCGACGGGTCGGCCCAGTGTAAATCTTCAAGCACAAGCACGACCGCCGAGCTTGCCGAAAGGGCGGCGAGCGCGTCACCCATCTCGCGCAACATGCGTTCTTTATTGACGCCCATCGTCTCTTGCTGCAAGTTCTCCCAGATGCCGCTTGAGACAAAGACCGCCGGGAACTGCAAGCACCAGGTAGGAGCGTAATTCCTGAGCAGCGCGCTGATGCGCTCACGGCCCGGCCCGCCAAGCATTGTGCCTACGGCGTCAAGAAAAGGCAGATAAGCTTCTCCCGTCCCGTACTGCTCCACGCAACGCCCGCGAGAGAAAAGCAGGTTCGAATAGTTCTTTCGCGAGCGGCGCAAGAACTCCTCGACGACCGAGGTCTTGCCTATTCCGGGCTCGCCCGTGATAAAGACGACGCGGCCCGCACCCTCCGTAGCTCGATTGAGCAGCCGGTCAAGCTCTTTCATCTCAGGCTCGCGCCCGACGAACGATTCCGGCTCGGCGTCGAGTGAGAGCGGCCCCGTAGTGACGGGTAAAGCCGTAAAGCTCGCAGTCGTCCCTTGCATGCTCTTAAGAGCATCGGCCATTTCAAGCGCCGATCCGTAGCGATGCTGGCGATCTTTCGCCAGGGCGCGGGCGATGATCATATCGAACTCCGCCGGAAGTTCCGGCTTAAAGCGGCTTGGGGGCGGCGGATTGACCGTCGCTATGTCGTGAATTATCGAGAGCACGCTTGGGCCGTTGAACGGCAAGCTGGCGGTCGCCGCCTCATACAGCACCGCGCCGAGCGAGAAGATGTCCGTGCGCCCGTCGAGCGGCTCGCCCCGCGTCTGCTCAGGCGACATATAGGGGACGGTTCCAAGCACCACACCTGCGCCGGTCAGGGCTAACCAGGTGGGCGCTTCACGGTCCAACTGGTCTATAAGCGGGGAGGTGGTCTTAGCCAGACCGAAGTCGAGCACTTTAGCCCGCCCGCTTGCGGTGAGCAGTATATTTGCGCTCTTGATGTCGCGATGAATTATGTTAAGCGCGTGAGCGGCGGCAAGCGCGCCCGCCACCTGCGCGCCTATATCGAGCAACTGCGGCATCGGGATGCTGCCGCGCTCGATAACGGATTTCAACGTTTCGCCCTCGACAAATTCCATCACGATAAAATCCAGCCCCTCGTGATCGTCTATGGCGTGAACGGTGACTATGCTGGGATGATTGAGCGCGGCAGCCGAACGCGCCTCCTGCAAGAGGCGGCGGCGCGCGTTGTCGTTTTCGGTCGCGGCAGCCGTAAAAAACTTTATTGCGACATAACGATTCAGCCGGGTGTCTTCGGCCTTATAGACTTCGCCCATGCCGCCCTGGCCGATCTTTCCGGCAATGCGGTAGTGCTTAAGAACCTGTCCTGGCTGCAAGCTGCCCATTCAGATCACGCATGAAATACCAGAACCGTTCGAGACGCAAGCATTCGAGTGCGGCGATCCTGTGCCGCACTCGAATGTGTCCGTCTTGCGTCTAGCTTTTTCTGGCGATGAAGTAGTTGTTTATAATATCGTGAGGAAGTTGTCTCACCTCCAGCTTTGTAAAACCGGCATCGGCCAGCATCTTTCGCGCTTGCTCTTCGCCCCACATCGTCCCCATCCCCTCGCCGTTTTGAGCAAGCGACACCGTCATACAGTGCAGGCACGATATTGAGTAAAGATACGGCGCGATAGGGTGGTCAAAGTTCTTTTCGAGATGGCTGGACCCGGCAATGTCCTGCATCAAGAATACGCCGTCGTCTAAGAGCGCGTTCGATATGCCTCTCAATACGGTCGCGGGCTGTGCCTGGTCGTGTATCGCGTCGAAAGCCGTGATGAGGCCGAAACGGCTCCCGCCGTTCAGCGTCGCGACATCTTTCTTTTCGAAGCGCACATTAGACAGACCCGCGCGCTCGGCTTCCGCAGCGCCCCTGGCTACGGCTTCGTCCGAAAGGTCAAAACCCGTGAAGCGGCTATCAGGAAAGACTCGCGCCATCAGGTTGATCGCGTAACCGCTGCCGCACCCTACGTCGAGGACTTCGATGCCGCTGTGCAACGACTCGATCAGCCCGGGCGCGAGCGGCAGTATGTGATCGATGAGCGCCGACACGACCGTCTGGTTGCTCTCTTCGGCCATGACTTCATGAAATCGCGGGAAGGCCGAATAAGGGACGCCGCCGCCGTGACGGAAACACTCTATGATCTGATCCTCGACGCCCCCGAGCAGAGGAAAAAACTGCATGACCGCCGCCATGTTGTTAGGCGAAGCGGCCCGCGTCAGCACCGTGGCGTGCTCTTGGGGCAAAAAGTAGCTCTTAGCCTCCGCGTCATAACCGATTATGTGACCTACGACCATCGCGGCGAGCCATTCGCGCACATACCGCTCGTTCAACCCCGCCCGGTCGGCTATCTCCCGGCTGGTCGAGGGCGGCAACTCCGCCATAATGTCGAACAGCCCCGTACGGTGGCCGACGCTCGTCATAAGCGCCAAAGCCGCATCGTTTAAAATCCCCATTATTTTTCCGGTAAACTCTTCTGCTTTCTTCTGGTCAAACGCCTGTGTAGTCATGCTCTCCTCCGAAAATCTCCTACAAAAATAAAGCCCGCTGGCTCATGCGGCGAGCTTGTCTAAAAAAAGTTATACGCGGGAGAACTCATTTATATGTTAAAAAAACTATAAAGAAATCCCAACATTTCGGCGGGGCTTGCCTCTTGTTCGAGCGAGCAAACCTGGCATATAATTAGGTTTGCTTTTTCAGAGTCGGCCTGATCAGAACCACAACGACTAACTTACGATTGAGAATCTGAAACGACGGCAAGTGGTATTACGAGCCCGGCCTGGCTCCGTAATGTCATAAAATCTCAACATGTTAAATTGAACTTGCCTGCCGGATCGGACGTTAAATATGCTTGCTGTACCTTCGCCATTGCACCAGGCATCAAAAAAAGGAGCTAAATCGAAATGAAACGAGTGTTCTTTGTACTCTCGCTGTCGCTTCTGGCCGCCGCGAGCGCGCTAGCGCAGACCGACAGGCCGCAGCTTTTGCAAAAGCCGACGGTGAGCCGGACCCAGATAGTCTTTGTCTACGCGGGTGACCTGTGGACGGTCGCGCGCGAGGGCGGGGACGCCTCGCGGCTGACGACCGGCGTCGGAATAGAGAACCGACCCGATGTTTTCACCCGACGGCAAATGGGTGGCCTTCACGGGCGAGTACGACGGCAACACGGACGTTTACGTCGTCCCCGCCGTGGGCGGCGTGCCGCGCCGTCTGACCTACCACCCGGGCTTTGATGAGGTATCCGGGTGGACGCCTGACGGCAAGCGCATACTGTTTCGCTCCGGGCGCAAAAGCACGTCCTTCTATACTCGGCTCTTCACGGTTCCGGCAGGGGGCGGCTACCCGGAAGAAGTGCAGCTGCCTATGGCTTACGAAGGCTCGTATTCCCCCGACGGCTCGCGTCTGGCTTATCAGCCGCTCACGCAATGGCAGCCCGACTGGAAGCGCTATCGCGGCGGCCAGACTTCCCCGATCTGGATAGCCCGGCTCTCGGATTCAAGCGTCGAAAAGCTCCCGCGCGAAAATTCGAACGACTCCAACCCGATGTGGGTCGAAAACAGAATCTATTTCCTCTCCGACCGCGACGGCGCAGTCACCCTGTACGGCTACGACGTGAATTCAAAGAGCGTAAACCGGCTGGTCGAAAACAACGGCCTCGACATCAAATCGGCTGCCGCCGGGCCGGGCGCTATCGTATACGAGAAGTTCGGGACGATTCACCTTTACGATTTAGGCGCGGGCAAAGCCCGCCAGGTTAACATACGCGTTGCGGGCGATATGGCGAGCGTGCGACCGCGCTTCGAGCGGGTGGGCCCGCGCATCTCGAACGCGACGATTTCGCCCACGGGCGCGCGAGCCATTTTCGAAGCGCGCGGCGAAATCCTTTCCGTCCCCGCTGAAAAAGGCGACCCGCGAAACATCACCAACACCACAGGCGTCATGGAGCGCGACCCGTCGTGGTCGCCCGACGGCAAGTGGATCGCTTACTTTTCGGATGAATCGGGCGAATACGCGCTTCACCTGAAAAATCAAACCGGCATGGGCGATGTCAAAAAGCTCAATCTCGGCAACCCGCCGTCGTTTTATTATTCGCCCACCTGGTCGCCCGACAGCAAGAAGATCGCTTATTTAGATAAGCGGCTTACACTCTGGTACATCGACATTGAAAAAGGAACGCCGGTCAAGATAGACAAGAACCCTGACGGCCTGCTGAACGACGTGCTCGCGCCGTTCTGGTCGCCCGACAGCCGGTGGATAGGTTACAACAAGCAGCTTGACAATTATCTTCGCGCATTCTTCATCTACTCGCTCGAAACTGCCAAGAGCACGCAGGTGACCGACGGGATGAGCGATGCGCGCTACGGCGCATTCGATAAGAGCGGCAAATACCTTTTCTTCACCGCGAGCACCAATCTCGGCCCGGCCTTCAGCTTCGCCGAGATGTCTAACTTCCCGCACCAGTCAACGCGAAACGTCTATGCGGTAGTTCTGCGCAACGATTTGCCATCGCCGGTCGCGCCCGAAAGCGACGAAGAAAAAATAACCGAAGAGAAGAAAGACGCCGCGCCCTCGGATAAGCCCGAAGGCGCAGCCGCCGCCGCGGCAGCAGCAGCAGCAGCCGGGCAAACACCCGGCGCACCGGCTGGTCCCGGCGGGCCTGCCGGGCCGCCTGCGAAGAAGCCTGTCGAGCCTGTTCGCATAGATTTTGAAGGCATAGAGCAGCGCATAGTCGCCCTGCCCATTCCCGCGCGAAACTACGTGGGGCTCAACGTCGGCAAAGCCGGCACAATATTCGTCCTCGAATTCGCGCCCCCGGCTGCTTCCGCCGCTCCGGGCCCTCCCGGCCTCGTGCTTCACAAGTTCGATCTTGAGAAGCGAAAATTCGACAAGGTGCTGGAAGGCATAACGGCGTTCGACGTTTCGGCCAACGGCGAGAAGGTGCTTTATCGCCAGGGGCTGGCCGCCTGGATGATCGCCTCCACGATGACGCTCGGCATGCCTTTGCCTCCGGGCGCGCCCGGCGGGCCGAACATGCTCAGGACTGCGGAGATGGAAGTCTACATAGACCCGCGAGCCGAGTGGCGCCAGATGTACAATGAAGTGTGGCGCGGCGAGCGCGATTTCTTCTATGACCCCAACCTGCACGGCGTCAACCTGGAAGAGTTCAAGAAGCGGTACGAAGCCTATCTTCCGAGCCTCGCGCACCGCAGCGACCTCAACTACCTTTTCCGCGAGATGCTCAACCAGCTAACGGTCGGGCACATGTTCATAAACGGCGGCGACCAGCCGCGCCCGAATTTCGTGCCGGGCGGATTGCTCGGCGCGGAATACAAGATTGAGAACGGGCGTTACCGCTTCGCCAAAGTCTACAACGGCGAGAGCTGGAACCCGCAGTTGCGCGCGCCGCTGACGCAGCCGGGCGTGAACGTCAAAGAAGGCGAATACCTGATTTCGGTTCGCGGCCGCAACATTACGGCGAACGATAATGTCTACTCTTCATTTGAAGCGACCGCAAACAAGCAGGTCGTCATTCGCGTGGGACCGAACCCCGACGGGTCAGGCTCGCGCGAGGTTACGGTGGTTCCCGTGGCGAACGAGACGGCGCTTCGCAACCTGAACTGGGTCGAGAGCAATCGCCGCAAAGTTGATCAGATGAGCGGAGGCAAGCTGGCTTACGTTTACGTCCCAGACACGGGCGGCAGCGGCTACAACAGCTTCAACCGCTACTTCTTCTCGCAGGCTCAGAAAGAAGGCGCGGTCATCGACGAGCGATTCAACGGCGGCGGCGCGCTCGCAGATTACATAGTCGAATACCTGAGCCGCCCGCTTTTAAACTACATAGCCTTCCGCGATGGCCGCGACATACCGACGCCGCTCGGCGCGATCTACGGGCCAAAGGTTATGATCGTCAACGAGCTTGCAGGGTCGGGCGGCGACGCGCTGCCCTGGTACTTCCGCAAGATGCAGATAGGCAAGTTGGTAGGCAAGCGGACGTGGGGCGGGCTGGTCGCGTCGTTCCCCATGCCTCAGTTGATGGATGGCGGCTTTGTGACGGCGCCGGATGCTGCTATATTCGGCCTCAACGGTGAATGGGAGGTCGAGAACCGTGGCGTCGCGCCCGACATCGAAGTCGAGTTCGACCCCGCCGCGTGGCGGGCGGGGCGCGACCCGCAACTTGAAAGAGCTGTCGAGGTCGTGTTGGAAGAGATCAAGAAAAATCCGCGCCCTCAGCCCAAGCGACCGGCTTACCCGAACTACCACACCGGCAGCGGCGTGGCAAACAAGTAACTCGCGGATAAAGAGGGGCGCACCTGATCACGCCCCTCTTTATCTGTTTCAGATCAGCATTAATTTGTGAGTGTAGGAGGACCCCTAATGAAAAAGATCATCCTTGCGCTTATGCTCTCGCTCGCCGCTGCGAGCCTGGTATATGGGCAGACCAACAAACCGTTGCTGGTGCGCAACCCTACGTTGAGCCGCACGCATATAGCCTTCTCTTATGCGGGCGATCTGTGGACGGTCAGCCGCGATGGCGGAGAAGCGCAACGACTGACTACGGGCACAGGCACCGAAGGCACCCCGATGTTTTCGCCTGACGGCCAGTGGATAGCCTTCACGGGCGAGTACGACGGCAACGTTGACGTATACGTCATCGCGGCGGCGGGCGGCGTGCCGCGCCGTCTCACCTATCATCCGGGCAATGACATATTGCAAGGGTGGACGCCCGACGGCAAGCAGGTGCTTTTCACGTCGGGCCGCAGCAGCCAGTCGGGCCGCACGGCGCAGCTCTTCACCATGCCCGTAGACGGCGTCAACCCGACGGTCATCCCGCTGCCGATGGCTTACGAAGGCTCGTACTCGGCTGACGGGTCGCGCCTGGCTTACGTTCCGCTGCCGCGAGCGTTCCAAGCGTGGAAGCGTTATCGCGGCGGGCGCGCGACTCCCATCTGGATTGCGAACCTCGCGGATTCCAGCGTCGAGAAATTGCCGCGCACCAACTCGAACGATTTTTGCCCGATGTGGATCGGCAATCGCATATACTTCCTTTCGGACCGCAACGGCCCGATAACGCTGTTCTCCTACGACACGGCGACAAAGCGCGTCGCGCAGCTTATAGATAACACCGGACTCGACATCAAAGCGGCTACCGCCGGACCGGACGCGATTGTTTATGAGCAGTTCGGCTCGCTGAACCTTTTTGATCTCAATTCCGGCAAATCTCAAAAGATCAATATCTCGATCAACAACGATATGCTGGCCGTGCGACCGCGATATGAGAGAGTTGCTCCTCGCATCACGGCCACAGGTCTTTCGCCCACGGGCGCGCGAGCTATTTTTGAAGCGCGCGGCGATATACTTTCCGTCCCCGCTGAAAAAGGCGATGCCCGCAACCTGACGAACACGCCGGGCGTGGCCGAGCGCGACCCGTCGTGGTCGCCCGACGGCAAGTGGGTAGCGTACTTCTCTGACGAGTCAGGCGAATACGCGCTTCACCTGCGCAACCAGAGCGGCATGGGCGATGTCAAGAAGATCAACCTCGGCAACCCGCCGTCGTTTTTCTACGCGCCCACATGGTCGCCCGACAGCAAGAAGATCGCTTACTTCGACAAGCGGGAAAACCTCTGGTACGTCAATGTTGAAAAAGGAACGCCGGTCAAGATCGCAAACTCGAAGCATGGGCTTTCGTTCAACGCCGCCTGGTCGCCCGACAGCCGCTGGATCGCCTATGCGGATGCTTTAGACTCGTGGTATCGCGCGATCTTCATCTACTCGCTCGAAGAGAACAAGACCCGCCAGGTCACGGACGGTTTGAGCGACGCGGTCTCGGCTCAATTCGATAAGAGCGGCAAGTATCTTTACTTCACCGCAAGCACCGACATAGGGCCTGCGGTCTTTGGCTTTGACATGACGAGCTACCCGCACCGCCCGACCCGAAGCGTCTACGTGGCGGTGCTTCGCAAAGACCTTCCTTCACCGATTGCGCCTGAAAGCGACGAAGAGAAAGTTCAGGCGGAAGCCAAGCCTTCCGAGCCGACGATACAGGACAAGCCGGCTGAGCCGAGCGGCGAAAAGAAAGCCGATCAGGCGGCGGCCCCGGCAGGGGCGCAGGCAAAGCCCGGCGATAAGAAAGAGATTCCGCGCGTCAACATCGATTTCGATAAGATCAACCAGCGGATACTCTCTCTGCCGATACCCGCGCGCAACTTCGTAGGACTCGTGGCGGGCAAGACCGGAAACATCTACCTGCTTGAGTTCCCAGGCCCCTCGCCCGGCGTTACAGGCGTGGTCATCCACAAGTTCGATCTTGAAAAACGCAAGCTCGACAAGGTGGTCGAAAACGTCACGTCGTTTGACATCTCGGCCAACGGCGAAAAGATTCTCTTCGCGCAAGGTCAAGGCCCCACGCGAAGCTGGTTCATCGCAGCTACGCAGCAGCCGATCAAACCCGGCGAAGGGCGCATCAAGACCGAAGACATGGAAGTCTATGTCGACCCGGTAGCCGAGTGGAACCAGATGTACCGCGAGACGTGGAGAATCGAGCGCGACTTCTTTTACGCGCCTAACTTTCACGGGCTGGACATAAAGGCGACCGAGAAGAAGTACGAGCCTTATGTCGCATCGCTCGCGCACCGCGCGGATTTGAGCTACCTGTTCCAGGAGATGCTGGGCGAGTTGACGGTCGGCCACCTGTACGTGCAGGGAGGCGACGTGGCCGCTGCGCGTCGCGTGCCCGGCGGCCTGCTCGGCGCGGATTACAGCATTGAAAACGGGCGTTATCGCTTTGCCAAAATCTACGACGGCGAGAACTGGAACCCCGATCTTCGCGCGCCGCTCACGCAGCCCGGGGTGAACGTGCAAGAAGGCGAATACCTGCTCTCAGTCAACGGTCGCAACATTACGGCAACCGATAATGTCTACTCTTTCTTTGAGAGCACGGCCAACAAACAGATCGTCATTCGCGTAGGCCCGAACCCCGACGGATCGGGCTCGCGCGAAGTCACAGTGGTTCCCGTAGGGAACGAAGGCGGGCTGCGCCACCTGGCGTGGATCGAAGGCAACCGGCGCAAGGTCGATCAGATGACCGGGGGCAAGCTGGCCTACGTTTATCTGCCCGACACGGCGCAAGGCGGTTACACGAACTTTAATCGCTACTACTTCTCGCAGCTAAACAAAGATGGCGCGGTCATCGACGAGCGATTCAACGGCGGCGGCCACGCAGCGGATTACGTCATCGATTACCTTCGCAAACCGATTAACAGTTACTGGGCGATACGCGATGGCGACGATCTCCGCCAGCCCTTCGGCTCGATGCCCGGCCCGAAGGCCATGATCGTAAACGAGTACGCGGGATCGGGCGGTGACTATCTGCCGTATATGTTCCGCCGCGCAGGCATCGGCCAGCTGATCGGCAAGCGCACGTGGGGCGGTCTGGTCGGCATCGGCGGCACTCCGTCGCTGATCGACGGCGGCTCGGTAACAGCGCCGAATTTCGCGTTCTACACGCCGGAAGGCAAATGGGACATCGAAAACTACGGTGTCGCGCCTGACATCGAAGTCGAGATGGACCCGAAAGCGTGGCGAGCGGGGCGCGACCCGCAGCTTGAAAAGGCTGTCGAAGTCGTGATGGCGGAGCTGAAGAAGAATCCGCCGAAGAAGGTCGTGCGTCCGCCTTATCCGAACTATCACAACGGAAACGGCAACGCGCCGCGACCTACGCCGCCCGGCAGCAGCCAGCGGTAATTTACTCGCAACCAATCGACCGAAAAGGGCTGAGGCTTCTCGGCCCTTTTCTTTTTAGCATCCAAAAAAGTTTAGCCGCAGTTGAGCCGTTTCGATCAGAAAACACGCATTACAGGTTGGACAATCAATACAATCTGAGGGGATGAATTATGAAAAGAATAATTGCAGCCGTAGCCGTCCTGGTTTCGCTTCTGGTCGTGTCTCATTCGACTGCCGTCACAGCCGCATCAAATACCCGCGCCGAAGATGAGGCCGCCATTCGCGCGATAATAATCCGCCTGCAAGACGCCTGGAACGCAGGCGACAGCAAAGCCTTTGCTGCGCCCTTTGCCGAAGACGCAGATTATGTCGTCGTCAACGGGATGCGGATCAAAGGGCGCGCGATAATCGAGTCGGGGCACAGAGGCATATTCGATACGATCTATAAAGGCAGCCTTATCAGCGCCTCGCCCAAAAGCGTCCGATTCATTCGCGATGATGTAGCAATCGCTCATGTCGAGTGGAACCTGAAATTCAAAGAAGGCGATACTCCGCGCGAAAACAAGGCGATGAATTCGATTATTGCGACAAAGGAGAAAGGGCAGTGGAGCATCACGGCTTTCCACAACACCCCGATTTCCCCTGCTCAGAGGTGACAAGGAAGTTATCTGAGGCCAGCCGGTGGAACAATCCGAGCGATGAGGTGTATAAAGACTGAAGTGGGAGTCTAAACAGCTCAAGTAAGGATAACAGCATGCAAGATGAATCGGATCTGGTCAGGATTTTACAAGAAAGAATTCCGCCGTTTTCTAAATTGCTCGGCGTGCGATTTATCAGCGCGACTCAAGATCAGAGTGACGGCTGAGCTGGTTGTGCGGGACGAGCTTTGCACGACGCCGTCAACCTTACACGGTGGAGCAATCATGGCGTTTGCAGACACTTTAGGCGCGTGCGCGACGGTGCTCAACTTACGGGAAGGGCAGGGCACGACAACCATAGAGTCGAAAACGAATTTCTTTGCGCCCGCGCCAGCCGGAACTAAAGTGATAGGAGAATGCTTGCCGCTGCATAGAGGCCGCCGCACGATGGCCTGGCAGACACGCATAACGAATGAAGCAGGACGGCTGATCGCGGTAGTGACACAGACACAGATGGTGCTAGAGGTCGGTTGAAAAGATATTTCAAAAGCCTCGAAGAGGCGAAATTCAACAGCCTGGGGCGCTAGCCCCAGGTCTGCGCCAAGCATAACGACAAGCCCTGAAAGGGCGAAATAATCCGAACGATTTATTTCGCCCTTTCAGGGCTTTCTGTCTTATTCATGCATTACCCGGCGCGGTGCGCCGGGCTATTGGATTTCGCCCCTGTGGGGCTTTCAAAAAACCTCTAGTATCAACGCCGTCGCTTCATCACGCACCAGCGGGTCTGGATCTGTGAGCGCCCGCTCGATGATCGGCCCGGCTTTTCGAGGATCGAGTTGGGCTACGGCCCACAGCGCGTGCGAGCGAACGAGCGGCTCAGGGTCGCGCTCGACGCGCTCGATTAAAGTAGGAACAGCAGCCGTGCATTTGATGTTGGCGGCTACAACCGCCGCATTGCGTAGCAGCCCTCGCCGCTTTGGCCGCGTAAGCGGTGTGCCTTTGAACACGGCGCGAAATTCTTCATCAGTAGCAATCGAAAGCACCTTAATTAAATCGAGACGCGGGCCGACTCCCGCCTCGGGGTGAAAGTCTCGCCAGTCGGTTTCTGTAGCGAAGCGGTTGAAAGGGCACACCGATTCCGATTGCCCGCGCACTATCACCGGCAGCGGCCCATATTTAGTGGCGTCGGGGCTCATCTCCTGGCATACGTCGCAGCCGAATATCCATTCCTGTAGCTTCGGGCGCAACTCGCGCGGGATCGCTTCTTTGTTTTCAATTGTCAGGTAAGAGATGCAGCGCCGCGAATCCAACCGATACGGCCCGGCAAACGCATCCGTCGGGCAGGCGTCGAGACAGCGATGGCAGGTTCCGCAGCTAACCTGTTGCTTGCGGTCTTCGCTCTCAAGCTCAAGGTCGATCAATATCTCCGCAAGAAAAAACCACGAGCCGCGCGCCGCTTGCAACAGGTTCGTGTTCTTGCCGAAAAAGCCTATTCCGGAGCGCGCCGCAACAGCGCGCTCAAGCAGCGGGACCGCGTCTACGAACGAGCGGGAGCGGATTGGGCGCGCCGCGATCTCTTCAATCCGTTTTGCGAGCAATGTGAGGCGCGGTTTTACTATGTCGTGATAATCCTTACCCCAGGCATAACGGGCCACGCGCCCAAAACGGTTCTCGTGCGCGAAGGGGGGCGCGGGCGCGTAATAATTTATCGCGAGCGTGATGAGCGAACATGCATGCGGGACAAGCAATTTCGGTCGCGCGTGAAGGTTCGGCCTCCGCGTCATGTAAGACATTCCGGCTGCAAAACCTTGCTCGCACCACTGGAGAAAAGCTTGCTCGTCGCCGGTGAGAGGCTCAATCGAAGTAATGCCCACCACTTCAAACCCCAGTTCGCGCGCCGACTCTTTGATGTGGCGGTTGAGATGGCTCACAAAATAAGGCTAGCCAGTTCGTGCGCCGGATGTCAATTAATGATGTAGATTATGAAAAGAGAAAAAAGATTCACCGCCGCAGAGACACAGAGAGCACAGAGCGGGCGCAGAGCAGAGGTTGGTTTTCTCTGCGCAATCGCCGCGTGCGAAGCACATCATCGGCCATATGCGTCCTCTGTGTCTGCGGCGGGGAGATAGCCCTGGCTTTTCATAGTTTTTCTTTGTCACCTACTGAATACCTCTTGTTTATGTAACGTTGCGCCAGTGGCTGTTAATTCTAGTGACTTTGCTTGCGGCGGCAGTCGTCGTAAGTTTCGTGAAGTGACACTTATTCCCGGCTCCAGCTAACCGACTTCTTCATAACTTCGCTTTTGACTCGCCCGCGCTCTTTCGCGCGACGCGGGTGGTAATGCTAAAATGTTTCGGACGTTGACGAGTGCCGAACAGTAACTCTTTTTGATAGAGTGAGGGTATGGAGCTTAAGGTTGGTTCTGTATGTGATCGGGGGCTGAACCGCAAGCGACCCGTCAATCAAGATCGCTTTCTGGCATTGCCCGAACGCGGGCTGTTTGCGGTTTTTGACGGCGTAGGCGGGCAGCGCGCGGGCGAGGTCGCAAGCCAGACAGCCGCCGAAACTATTGAAGAAGCCCTGGCGCAGACATCGGCGAACTCTTCCGACCAGCTCATACGCCGCGCGATTCAATTCGCCAACCGCGACATCTTTGAGATGGCCGAAAGCGATCCCGCTTATAAGACTATGGCGACTACGGTCGCGCTCCTTTACATAAACGGCGACCGCGCTACGGTCGCGCACGTAGGCGATTCCCGCGTCTACCGGCTCGAAGAAGGCCACTTCTACCGCGAGACCATCGATCACACAGACCTGAACGACGACATACGCGCAGGCCGCATAAGCGAAAACGAGGCCAGCGATCAGAAAGACCGCAACGTGATAAACCGCGCGCTGGGCGTCGAGGCCGAAGTTGATGTGGAAACCTCTTCGGTCTACGTGCGCGATGGGGCGCGCTTCTTGATTTGCAGCGACGGCATCTATCGCCACCTGGCGGATGAAGAGATCGCGCAGGTGCTGGCTCAAAATAAAGACCCGCAGCGCGCCGCCGACGAGCTTAAGCGTCTGGTCTACGAGCGCGGCGCTGACGACAACTTGACTGCCGTCGTGATCCAGGTTGGCCGCGCGCGTCAAAGCCGCGTGCTTGCGGTCGCAGACAACGCCCCTCCTGCTCGCGACAAAAAGATTATGAGCGCGCGGGCGGAAGCTTCAGCCGGCGCCGTAGACCGCGCTCGCGGTCAACAGCGCGGCGGGCGCATACAGGTTGAATTCGGCAGGCAGACGGGCGGGCGCGCTGCAAGCGATTATCAAGAAAATCGCACTTCGCGCGATCCGGTCGAGCTTGCCTCGCAACGCGAAGGCACGTCGCCTTTGCGAAAATTTGCCTGGGCGCTCGCGCTCGTTGTGCTTCTGGCCGGAGCTTTTTACCTTGGGCTTCGCGCGTCAGAATGGAGGGACAAGCCTGCGTCTGATCCCAAAGCGACAAACAATGCAGGCGACCCTTACGTACTTGGAATAGACGCGATCAATAAAGGAGATTATCAGGCGGCGGCGAATCATTTTAGCTCTATGGTTGAGCGCGAGCCGGAGAATGGATATGCGCACTATTTGCTGGGCCGCGTACAACTTGAGCAGGGTGAGTTTATAAAAGCTGGCGCGAATTTTGAGAAAGCAGCGGCCTTTAGAGATGATCAATTTGACAGAGGCTTTTTTGGCCTGCCCCGCATGCAAGATGCGTATGTTCAGGCGGCAGCCGCTTATGAGGCCGCAGGTGACAAACAGAAAGCAGCCCGTATGTTGAGCCTCTACGCCGAAGAGCGGCGCAAGCGCGCGGGGTCTGCGGTTTCGAATAACTCGAATGCATCGGCTCGCTGACCCGGCGAGCATACGAAACGGTTAACAAGTGCCTGAGCTGAGGTTGGAAAACAGCATAGTTGATGATCGCTACTTCGTCGAGCGCTCCCTGGGACGTGGCAGCTATGCCGAGATATTTCTCGCCTACGATCAGCATCGTCACAATGATCCGATCATAATCAAGGCGCTCAACCTCAAACTGCAAGGCACCCTCGACCGCGACCTTGAGCAGACACTGGTAGAGAATTTTCAGAATGAAGCCGTGGCCCTCGACAAGGTGCGCCACCCGCACATCATACGACGGCTCGGACACGGGACGGCGGCAGACCTCCAGGGCGTGCCGTTCCATTACCTGGTGCTGGAATATATGCCCGGAGGCGATCTGTTGGGACTCTGCCGCAACCGGCCCTGCGGGCTGACGGACGCGCTCTTTTACTTTCGACAGGTGGCCGAGGCGCTCTCCTACGCGCACAGCCAGCGCGTCATTCATCGAGACATCAAGCCGAACAACCTGCTGATGTCCGAGGACCGCCAGACGATCAAGATCGCCGATTTCGGCGTGGCGAAATTTACGCTCGACGACACGGTTGAGATAACGCGCGTCGGTACGAACGTCTATGCGCCGCCCGAACATCACCCCGACAGCACGGATGAGGGACTCAACGAAAAGTTGACGCCGTCGGCTGACATCTATTCGCTCGCCAAGACCATTTACACGGCGTTGACTGGCCGCGCGCCGCGCCAGTATGCGCGCCAGCCGATCACAGAACTTCCCGCAGAGCTTGCCCGCCAGAGCTGGAGTACGGCCCTCCTGAGAGTATTGAGACGGGCTACCGCGTCGCGAGTCGCCGAGCGGTATCAAACGATACAGGAGTTCTGGGAAGAGTTGGCCGAGGTCGGCAAAGAGAGGGTCGCCGAAGAAGACTCTGAAGCTACGGTGGTGCGCTCGCGATTGAGCAGCACCAGCAATGTCGAGCGAGTAGCGCCGAAGCCGAATTTTCAAACTCTCGCCGTGGCATCCGAAGAAGGCAGTCGCCCTCAGAAAGCGCGCATAGTCGTAGAACTGCCGCAACGGCCTGAACCGGGGGTCGGGGACCAGGGGTCGGGAATCAGGGGCAATACGGCCGTTACTACAGCCGTTGCGGAGGCGCGTGGAAGCAACCTGCGAACGATTAAAAAAGAGAACGGGTCGCTCGTCGCGGGCAGCGGGGTAGCTAAACAAGAGGCGGTCGCCCCCGGCGATCTGCGCACGAAAAAGCTGGCCAGCGAGCCCGCGCGGGTAGAAGTGACTGAACGCCTGCAAAAGGTCATGGCGTCGGAATGGCCTGTCCGCGTCTTTGTCATATTCCTGGTCTTCGCGCTGATAGGGCTGGTCGCGTCGGTTTTCTATTACTTCGCCCATCAAGACGGAGTGATAGCCGGGCGGGAGAACGTCAATCTGCGGAGCGGGCCGAGCCTGCAAGCGGAGCCGGTAGCCATACTGCCTAAAGGTACGCGCGTGCGCGTATTCGAATACGACGGCGAGTGGGCGCGCGTGAAAGTGATTGGATGGGGGATCATTCCGCCCGAAAACACGCCTGACCAGGGGTGGGTGAACAAACAATTCGTCAGATTAGAATAATCGATTTGGGAGAGAACGAAAATGGGCTTGCAGAAATGGTTCGAGAGCCTCAGAAAGTGGATCGACGGTGAAGAAGATTTTGACGAGCAGGGGCAACCTCTCGCCCGCTCGAAGTGGGATGATTTTCTCGTAGCGATTGCGCGAGAAGTCGAACAGACTATGCAGCGCGAGATGTTCACGCCGCCGGGCGGCCCGACCTACGTGCCCCGCGAATACATAGTCTTTCTAAACCCCGATGATGATGCCGAGTGGCAGGGCGAAAAACGCGAAGGGCTGGAGCGCGGCCTCTTTCATGTTTTATCCGAGCGCGCGCGCGAGCTTGCCGGAGAAAATGATTTTCAGACCAAGACGCTCACGGTCGAGCTTCGCGTCGATCCTGCGCTCGAACAAGGCCGCTTTCGCGTGCAGCACGTGTGGGACACCGAAGCGCAAAAGACTATGGTCCGCCCGCGCAAACGGCCCGAAGCCGCCGAGAACCGGCATGGCCACCGTGGCCGAAGAGCGCGAAGACGAGGCGACTATCGTTCGCCCGCGCAAACCCGTGGAGCCTCTCTTCTCGATCCTGGTAAGGCGCGACGCACCCGGAGCCGAGACCGCGCCGCCCGACGTTCGGCCCTTCTTCAAAGACGAGATCACAATCGGGCGCGGCGCGCGCCAGGTTACCGTAGACCTCAGATTGGAAGGCGACCTCGAAGTCAGCCGCACGCACGCAAAGCTTACGAAGCGCGAGGACGGTAGTTTCACCGTCACCTGTCTCGGCGCGAACTCCATAATGCTCGACGACAACCGCGAGATACCTACGAACGAAAGCGCGGAAGTGAAAGCGGGCGACAAGATAGTGATATGCAGTTATGAGCTTATAATTCAGTAACCGGAGATCGATGGAGAAAGAGAAAGAGAAAGAGATTATTACGACAACCGGCTGGCCGATGCCTCTAAAAATCGCCGTGGGGGCAGGCGTCGTCATTCTGGCTTTCCTGCTCGGGTACATTCCGTCTTGCGGGAGCGCCCGGCAAAAAGCGCAATTAGAGCATCAGGTGAGGCTCGCCGACCTGCGCGATAAGATAGGAATGGCAAGCTACGAAGTCAATAGAAACAACTACGCTTCGGCTGCGGAGTTTGCGGGTCTTTTTTTTGACAGCTTGCAGAAGTTGATCGGCGAAGCCCGGGACGAGGCTCTTAAGCAGAAGCTACAACCTGTGCTTGCGCGCCGCGACGAGATAACAACTAACCTGGCGCAGGCCGACCCTGTCGTAAAAGAAAAGCTCGCACAGATGTATGCTTCTGTTTTTCAAATTACCAAAGCGGATGAGAGCAAATAGCCGCCGGACAAGGAAAAAAAGCTAAAAAAAACCTCGCCGGCACAATCAATTTAAGATAGAATTTCTCTGGCCTTACTCGGTTCTACTCCCGGCCGTCTAAAAATAATAAGTTCGAGCAAGAGGTAAAGGGTATGTCATATCATCGCGACCTTACACGAGAAATCGCTGCGCTCGATGACCTTGTCGATAATCATTTGAGCCGACTTGAAGCCAAAGCTTCGCCGGAACAGGTGGCAATCCTAAACGAGCTAAAGCAGATTTTGTCGCTCAAGAAAGAGTTTCTGCGACATCTGATTATCGCCGCCAAACCCGATCATCATCAAAAAGAGAGGGCCGACGCGAGCTATCAAAGCGACGACGTTCACTAAGCCCGATTCATCAGGCCGTATTGATCGCCGGGCGTTTTCGATGCCAGTCGGTCGTTTGCTGATACAGGTTTGCAATCGCAAGCAGTCGCGCCTCGCTCCAGACCTTTCCGGTCAGTTGAATGCCCGTAGGCAGATTGTTGGCCCCGAACCCGTTCGGAATCGAGATGGCAGGCTGGCCCGCAATATTGCCCGCAGGAATCACCGCAGGCCCGCCGCCTATTCCGGGGTAAGCTTTATCAAAGTCCAGAGCAATCGGGTAAGAGACGGTCGCGCGCGAGGGCGCAACCAGCGCGTCATATTTTGAGTAAAGCTTATCAAGCTCTCGTTTCATCGGCCCGCGCACTCGCATCGCCTGTAGATAATCTATCGCCAGTATCATTGAAGATGCATACCCGCCCCAGCGGTCATTCGTCTGGCGAAGCATGCCCGCCCGCCCGGTTTCGAGAAGGTCGCGAAACGCGCTCGCGCCTTCCGCGCCGACTATCGTGCCGACGACCGGGCCGAAAGGCATGTCGGGAAACTCGACCGCCTCATCCACATCGGCAAACCGGCGCAGGACTTTTACGGATTCTTCGAAATTCTTTTTCACCTCCGGCTGCACGCGATCAGCAGAGCCTTTGATTACGCCTATGCGAATCCTTCTGCGCTTCGGGCCGGCGGGTTCGGGGTAGACAAATTGCCGGGCGGCGCTTGTCGCATCCATCGGGTCGCGGCCCGCTATTGCTGAGAGCACCAGCCCGCAATCGTCCGCCGTGCGGCACATCGGGCCGAGCTTATCGAGCGTCCAACTGAGCGCCATTGCGCCGTGCCTGCTCACGCGACCGTATGTGGGTCTGAGTCCCGACAGCCCGCAAAAGGCGGACGGCGTGATGATCGATCCGGACGTTTCCGAGCCTATCGAGAAAGCCACCAAACCGGCTGCTGTAGCCGCTCCTGGGCCGGACGATGATCCGCCCGACCAGTACTCCATGTTCCAGGGCGTCCGCCCCGGCCCGGTCCAGGAAGCGTCCGCGTTGTTGTAGCCGAACCCTCCGGCCAGCTCCACCATAGCGAGTTTCGCCACAAGCACCGCGCCCGCCGCGCGTAGCTTTGTGACTACCGTGGCGTCGTAATCAAAGACCTGGTCTTTGTACGGTTCAGCGCCCCACGTCGTGGGGATGCCGCGCGTGGCGGCGAGGTCTTTGACGCCGTAAGGGATGCCGTGGAGCGGGCCGCGCACCCGACCCGCGCGTATCTCGCGGTCGGCTTCGCGCGCCTCTTTCAAGGCCAGGTCGCGCGTGACGGTAGCGACCGCTCCGAGCCTCTGGCCCAAATGATTGAGCCGGTCGAGATAAGCTTCGGTCAGCGCAACAGAGGTGATGCGGCGGGAGCGTATCAATTCTGATAACTCGCGCACCGATGAATAGAGCGTCTCTTCTGTAATCTCTTTTTGCATAGCAGCACTCAGGACTTCTTATACGTCTGCGGTGAAAGCGAAAGCCGGCTCATCGCTGTTTACGAGTTTGAACTGTTTCAGTCTATCGGCATTGCGGAGGCTCCGGTCTATGTTCCGCTTAACCAGGTTCAACTGGTCTTCGGTGAGATGTTTGCCGTGGCGTAGCTTTACGACTTCGGTCAGGCTTTCGGCTACCGGCGAAGGCGCATCTGCGGGCGGCGTCTGTTGAGGCGCGCTCGCGAGCGCAGGCTCAGATTCGGCGGCGCGCGTCACGAGCGGCGCGGCGGCGATGATCGCAAGCGACTTCGCAAACTCGCGACGTGTGCTTGAGAGTACAGCATCGTTGATTTTTGGTCTGTTCAATTGTGTGGCCTCCCTTGTCTGAATGCAGTCGGCAGATTATAGATAGCCGCGTGGCTTTGTCAAATCAGAGCGCGACAAGTATCATAACTGCGATTCAATTCAAATTTTAAAATCTACCCGGAGATGAGGTGCGACATGGCGCGCAGGCTTTTGATTGCTTTGATGACGATTTCGGTTTTATCCATTTCCGTTCTTGCCCAGACTGCTGCTGTGCCGGAAGCGGTTTCGCCGACGGGCGCAAAGTTTTATCCCATGCCCGATGAGAAGGGCGTGGTCGCGGAAGCTGAAAAGAACCTGGCCGCCGACCCCAAAAATATTGAGCTGCTTATAAAGCTCGGCCAGGCCCAGGCATCGGTCTGGCGTTACCGCGACGCCATAGCGACTTACACGCGCGGCCTTGAGATCGCTCCCGACAACGCCCTGCTTTATCGCCATCGCGGGCACCGTTATATCTCGACGCGCCAGTTTGACCGCGCCATAGCCGATCTTGAGCGCGGCGCAAAACTCAACGATAAAAATTATGACATCTGGTATCACCTGGGGCTTGCTTACTACCTCAAAGGCGATTTCGCGCGCGCCGCGTCCGCTTACGAAAAATGTCGAGACGTGGCCGATAAAGATGAGTCGTTGATATCTGTTTCGGATTGGCTTTATATGACCTACCGGCGGCAGAAAAAAGAGGCCGAAGCCGCGCGCGTGCTGGAAAGGATCAAGCCTGATATGCAACCCGGAGAGAACAGGTCTTATTTTGACCGGCTGCTGTTTTACAAAGGCTTGAAGAAAGAGAGCGATTTGATTAACGACAAGATGACAGACCTTGAGATAGCGACCGTCGGCTACGGCATTGCGAACTGGCACCTGTACAACGGCAACCCGAATAAAGCGAAGGAGTATTTTCAAAAAATAGTGTCGGGCAAATACTGGCCCGCGTTCGGATTCATCTCAGCCGAGACGGAATTGACTCGCATGCGTTAACGTTAGCAGTCTCTCGCAGGCTCCGCCCATTATCCCCGATCTATCTTTATGTCAGGAAACTTGCGGTCCTCGCTCAGTAAATTACGTGACTGGCTCGCCCGGCAACTCGCGGTTAACGGTGAAGCGACTGCGCGTTCCGGCTCGCGCCCCCTCGTCGTTACGATCTGCGCCGCCATCTTTTTTGTGGCGCTCACGGTCAGGCTGTTGCACTGGCAAGACTCCGGTGTCGAGCTTGCGCTCAAGAAGTTGATCATGCACACGATGGGGACGATCTATGACGACGAAGCGCACAGGATAATAAACGAAGGCGGCGTGCTGATTCCGGATACGCCTGTTGAATCGGGCAACGCATGGATGATAGTCCACCCGCCCGGTTATTCGATCTTGATGGCTGCGCTGTTCAAACTGTTCGGCGAAACCGAATCGCTGATGCGACTGGTGCGGGTAATCCTCTCTTCTGCCGGGGCGGTGCTGATATTCTTCATCGCGGCAGAACTGTTTCCGCGCGGCGTGGCGATCACGAGCGGGTTGATAGCCGGGCTCTCGCCGCATCTGGCTTATTACTCGCTCTGGCATTCGCCCGATTCACTGGCTCCCCTGCCAATCTTGCTCGCCGTCTTTTTTTTGATCAGAGCATGGAAGCGGCCCCGACTTAAAACAGTGCTTGCCGCCGGATTGATGATAGGGCTGTCGTGCTGGCTGCGCTCAAATGCGCTGTTGCTCGCGCCGTTTCTGGCCGCAGCCGTGCTGTTGCTATTCGAGCGAAGCAAGCGGCTCAAGTATGCGGCGGCAGTCATACTGGCGACCGTCGCGGTCATCGCCCCGATAACAATTCGCAACTGGATTTTGTATCGCAGCTTTATCCCGCTGTTGATAGGCGCGGGAATAACCATGATCGAAGGCATAGCGGAATACGACACGGAGAATCGTTTCAACCTGCCGGTCATGGACATGGACGTTCAACTAGAAGAGGCCCGCAGACTTAATCGCCCGGACTATCGTCACAACCCGTTTTCGCCCGACGGCGTCGAGCGCGACCGCGCCCGTTTCAATCGCGCCGCCGGAATCATTCGTGAAAACCCCGGCTGGTTTTTCAAAGTGATGTTACGACGCATGCGGTTTATGCTCAGGTACAATGATTTCGACCCGCAGGACAGGCCTTTTAACACAACTATGGCGCCGACCGTCGGCGCAAGCCCAAACTTCGGACACGCATTAACAGACGCGACAGAGATGGAGCCCGTTCAGGTCTTCAGTCCCGCCGATCTGCTCGCAGATGGGGAGACTTTATCTAGCGAGGCGAAGGCACAGCTTGCAGATAAAGACGCGCTGCTCGGGATCAAGGCAGACAATTCCGAGCAGGGCGACCAGTTCCGCTCTGCGCCCATCCGCGTCAAGGAGAATACCGATTACTTGCTCCAGATTCCCGTGAGGCGAGGCGCGCGGCGGGCCGCCGTAAAAGTAAAGGGCGCGGACCCGCGCATCACGCTCGTGTGGGTCGGCGTGCTCGCCCCGAAAAAGAATAAGAAAGCCGAGCGCGACACCGACGGCGATTTTGACGACGAACTATCCTTGACCGTTTTGCAGTTGCCTTTCGCAAGCGGCGATCTGAACGAAGTGCGCTTCGTATTAAGCAGCGACGGCCCGCCCGTAAACGAACACCTCGTCGAGGTAGGCGAGGCCCAGTTATTCGAGCTTGGTCCGACAGGTTACGGGTGGACTCGCGCGCCGCGCGCGATTATTCGGGGCGTACAGAAGAATCTCTTTAAGACGGACTTTATGCTGTCGCTGATAGCGCTTGGAATTGTGCTGCTCGCGCTTGCGCGCCGCCACAGCGAGCTTTTGATACTGCTTTCGGTCCCCGTTTACTACCTCTTGGCGCAATCATTTTTTCACACCGAGTATCGATATATTCTCGCGATCCATTATTTCCTTTTCGTAATCGCCGCCGCGACTCTCTATTTAGCGGGCAAGGCCGCGTGGCAAGTCGCTCTGCGAATCAGGGCGCGTTATTCAAATTAAGGATTAACCTCGCGCCAGTTCGGCGTTGCGCGCGGGTATGAGTTTTGGAATGCGCTTCAAGCCGTTCCAGATCGCTGTGCCGAGCAATATCCAGATGACCGCGGCGAAGACGAAGAGAAAATAGTGCATCGGCAGAGTGTAACGAAACTCCGTGTGCATGAAGCATTGAAACAGCCAGTAATAGATCGGGATCATAAGCAGAAAGAGGCTCCGGCGCGGGCAGGCAATGAGCATCAACACAACGCCTAAGATTACAAAAGCAAGCATCGTCTCTTTAGTAACGCGCTGAATCGCTCTCACAACGGGCCGCGCCCACGAGAAACTTTCTCCGACCTTGAGCGATGATACGCCGTCCGTAACGAGCGGCTCCCACGCTTTTCTGACTGTACCTGTCCTTTCGTAAGCATTGACTTCCGAGTTTCGGTAAACAAGCGGCGCGGCGGCGGAGTATTTAAGTGTCTCGGCCATCCTTCTCAACATCACGCCTGAGTACCAGACGGGGTGGCGCACGATAATGCCGAGGCTTCTTTTGACTCGATCACGGTCGCGCATTATGCCGTCGGGCGTAGACCAGGAACCTCCGTAGCGCGGCTTGCCGTAAATCTCTGCGTCCTGAATCGCCACCTCTTCATCTCTAGCGACAGCGCCAAACTCTTTGCCTCGCGCCGTTTCGCCTATGCCCTCCCAAAGCACTATGCCCATGCCTATGTTTACCGGGACAAGCTCGTCGTAGACTATGTAATTCTTGATCGTCACGGGCGCAATGGTAAGCAGCGAGAAGACTGCCGCAAGCGCCGCCCGCTTGATCGTCTCGCGCCGCCGGGCGGAGATTATCGCGAGCATCACTACGAGAAATAATCCGAACAACATCGTCTGCGACCTGACCCACGCCGATAGCCCTATCAGCACCCCGGCCATCGCGTAGAACCAGTAACCGAAGCCTGGATGCTTGCGCGCCAGTACCAGCAGGTAGATTGCCGCAAGCAGCGGGAGAGCCGAAAGCGAATCGGGGAGAATAAAATTAGATATGTAAGACAGGTGATGAGACAGCGCGGCCAGCATTCCCGTAACCGCGCCGACTCGCCAGCTCACCGTCGAGCCCGCGATCAAAAATATCAGTATGGGCGAGAGCGAGTTTACGGCGTTTTGAAACAGTTGGACTTTGAAAAAGTCTCTTCCCGCCATCCGGTAGATCGCGCTCAGGAAGATCGAATAAGCGGGCGCTTGCGCTATCCAGACGGTGTTTCGAGGGCTCACGTCGTAAGGGCCAAGCAGCCCCTTGCCTTCCAAAATCAAAGCGGCGCGCGCGTCGTAAGTTTCGGTCAGCCCGCCGAAATCCTGTTCCATCGTGTACATCTTCGGCGCGAAATCGACCGCGTGAAGCGACTTTGTGACATAAGAGACGACGAAGAGCGATAAGGCTATAAGCAGCTTTGTTCTTGTTCTCATACTTTCGCGCGTGGCGAGCGAGCAGACCAGCCAGCGGCGAAATCCGAAGGTCTTAACCGGCAGCTTCAAGTTTTTTAACGCTCGAATCTTCGTTGAGTTAAACATAGCCGAATGCGAGACGATATTATAGCGGCTTGTCGATGTGGGCAAGCTATCCGGCCTTCTGGATTCACAATTATATTTTCCATTTCCAATCACTGAGGTTGAAATTTTACGGATATGTCAAACTCCGTACCCCTTTCGGGTAAGACTTCAAAACTCGTTATGACATTGCCCAACTCAACCGAGCCAGGAGAACGCTTTTTAATGCGCACCCCAAAGTTATTAATCCTTTCGGCAGTGGTTATAGTAGTGATCGGACTTATGCTCGCCCCACGCGGAGAAGCCTTCGACCAGATAGTGACTTCGGAAGAAAACCCCTTAGATGTGCAGTTGGAAAGCGTGCTCAAACAACAGGGCTTCACCGGCAGCGTGGAAGCCAGGCTGGAACAGAAGCTGGGTCGAAAGATAGATAAGAAGCTGGCCGACATCGGGCGGCTGTTGTTTTTCGATCCCATACTATCCTTGAGCAATGACAGTAGCTGCGCGAGCTGCCATTCGCCGCTGACGGCTATGAGCGACACGCAGTTGATAGCAATAGGCGTAGGCAACAACGGCATCATAGGGCCTGGGCGCAAGGGGCCGCGCAATCAGCGCCGCGCGCCTTCGGTCATCAACACCGCGTTTTATCCGAACTTGATGTGGGACTCGCGTTTCTCGTCGAACACAGGCGACCCGTTCGATAACAGCCTGGGGTTTCGTTTTCCCGATCCGGAAGGTATGACCTTGTCGCACCTGCCGCACCTGCTCGCGGCCCAGGCTTTTATCCCCGTGACGGTGCGGGTCGAGATGGCCTGCTTTGCTTTCGAAGGCGACAGCTTCGCAATTCGCTTCGAGCTGTTGAATTGATTGAACGGCAACAAAAAATATAAGAAGCTTTTCGGAAAAGTCTTCCGCGAAGTCAAACACGGAGCGCCGATAACTTATGAAATGGTCGGTCGTGCTATAGCAGAGTTCGAGTTTACGCTTGTGTTCGCCAACGCCCCGATAGACCGTTTTGCGCGCGGGGAACGGAAGGCAATGACCGACGATCAAAAGCGCGGCGCGCTGCTGTTTTTCGGCAAGGCCAATTGCGTGTTGTGCCACGCAGTCGCAGGCCCGGAATTAAACGAGATGTTCAGCGATTTCACTCAGCGCGTGATAGGCGTGCCGCAGGTCGTTCCTGAAAACACCAATGTAGAGTTTGACGGCCCGAATAAGAATGAAGATTTCGGGTTGGAGCAGGTTACTCGCGACCCCGCAGACCGCTATAAATTTCGCACGGCCCCGCTGCGCAACGTGGGCGCGCAGGCGGCTTTTTTTCACAACGGGGCTTTCACAACGCTCGAAGACACGATAAACCATTACCGCGACGTGACGAAATCTGCGCAAAATCTTGAGAACCTGAAAGGAAAACTTTCAGAAGATTTGCGCGGCCCGATAGGGCCTGTCGCTCCGGTGCTTGCGCGAGTCAATCCGTTTTTGATCAGGGGAATTCTTTTGAACGAAGAAGAGCTTCGACTGATAGTAGAGTTCGTGCGCAACGGGTTGCTCGACCCGCGCGCAAAGCCCGAAAACCTACGCAAGTTGATTCCCGAATCCGTCCCGAGCGGGATGCCGCTGCCTCAGTTTCAGCAATAAATTGAATTAAGGGAAAAAGAAAAGATTCACCGCAGAGACACAGAGAACACAGAGCGGGCGCAGAGAAAACGTATAATCTCTGCGCCCGCTCTGTGTTCTCTGTGTCTCTGCGGTGAGATGTTTTGAGTAAGGCTCACGCTCCCTGTGCCATCGCGCCGCCGGGGCGGGCAAAGACGCGCTCGATCATCGGCTCGAAATAAGAGAGCGGCAGGGTGTCGTATTCGGGGTCGAACGCCGTTTGATCCCACCCGTCCGTGAAGCGGCAAGCCAGCTCATACCAGGGCTCATTCTCGTACCGATTTCGCGCTTCGGGGTCTTTGCCCATCAGCGCGTAATAATGGCGGCCCTGAAAATCTTGATGTGTGCGAATGATCTCGTACGTTTCGCGCGAGACGTATGGCTTTAATATCTCTGCCCCGATTGCCGGGTGGTTTTCGACAGAGATGACTTTGCCTATGTCGTGACAAAGCGCGGCGACTATCAACTCTTCGCTCGCCCCGTCGCGCAACGCGCGCGTGGCGGTTTGCAGCCCGTGTTGAAGCTGGTCTACGGCAAACCCGTTGACCTGCTCTTCAAGCTGCAAAAGCATGGCTTTTATGATCTGCGGCATGCGGGCCTGGCGCTGGCCCACGGCCTGGCCTATCATCATCCAATCTTCGACCTTTCCTTGATCCATTCTTGTAAAAGGCATGCTCAATTCCTCGCTGTCTTAAAATATTTAGCTTATCCTAAAACAAACGCGGCCCGTTGCGCCATCCGAACTTGACCCTATCTGATAAAGCCTACGTTCTCGTATCGCGCGCCGAGCACCTCCCTGGAGTCGCCGCCTAACCAGCCGTCTATGACAGTCGCGTAGACCGAGCGGAAGTTGACCGTGAATTTCATGTTGTTTGCTTCGTCCAATGCGGTCGCTTCGAGCGAAGGCTGCTCGCCGTAGAAACCGCCTGCGACCGGGTTGCCTATGATAAACAACGACGACGACGTGCCGTGGTCGGTGCCGAGCGAGTTGTTCTCGTTCGGGCGTCGGCCAAACTCCGACCATTGCATTATCAAAACCTTGTCGGCAAGCTCGTGCTCGATCATGTCGTCATAAAACGCTTTGACGCCGTCGGAGAAATTCTGTAGCAGCGTGGCGTGCGGGCCCGTCAGCTTGCTTGTGGCCCCGGCTATCTGCTGCCCGTGATGATCGAAAAAACCCATCTGGACGTAAAGCAATCTCGCTTCGGGTATCGCGGTGATTATCTGCGCGAGCATCTTGAGACCGGCTGCAAGCGGGTTGTTCGCAGGGTAGACGACTGTCGAGCGATAATTGCTTGGGGCCAGCCCGATACGGCCCGCGCCCGTCACGGCATCCAGTCCCACGTTCGATACTGCGGTTGCAAAACTCGTTTCGGGGAAGCGGCGGCTGTAAAGCGCGTTGAACGCGTCGAGCTTCCGCGCGCGATTGCTCGTATATTTCTGATCGGTTTGAAAACTGTATAGATCAAAACTGAAGATATTCGGGACCACTACTTTGCTTGAAGCAAACGTCTTCGGCGGCCTCGAACCAATCGAAACGGCGCTCAGGCCCGGCTGTCCCCGAAGCGCCGTCTCACTGTAACGGCCCAGCCAGCCGTCGCCCTTGCCCGCAGGATTTGTCGTGTGCCAGATGTCTGCCGACAGGAAGTGCGACAGGCTGGGTTCCGGGTAGCCTACGCCCTGGACTATCGCAACCTTGCCCGCGTCGTAGAGCGTTTTCATCTGCCCCATCGAAGGGTGCAGCCCGAACCGGTCGGAGATAATC
Organism: Blastocatellia bacterium; assembly: GCA_963728545.1. GTDB lineage: Bacteria > Acidobacteriota > Blastocatellia > UBA7656 > UBA7656 > DASUNP01. Next base: position 5,398,138 of record CAVSKO010000002.1, on the reverse strand, counting down.
GTAGACTGCCCCTGAACGGTCTTAAGCTCCGCTTCTTTGATGCCGAGCGTAGGCCGAAAGCTGTAGTAACGAGAATCGGTGTAGGGGATGACCGTGTTTAACCCGTCGTTGCCGCCCAGCATTTCAAGCACGATTAAAATCTTTCGGTCGGGGTCAGGGGACTGGGCGCGCGCACCGCTGAGCCAGACGTGCGGGAGCGCCACGCTTACACTCACCCACCCAAGACCGCGCTTGATAAATTGTCTTCTAGTCGTCGCCATACTTTCGGACTCACTCCGCCGTCAATTCAGATGAAACTCTTGCAGGCACAGCAAAAGGTGAACCAGCCCGCGCACCGATTTGTTGATAGTTGTTTCATTAACCTCAAAGCCCACGCGGTTCCCCTGGTCGTCGGTCTCAAGATAATTCGTAAGCGTCGAGATCGTCTCCGCGTCCGCGTCTATCGGCCCGAGGACGGATAAAAATTTTCTCACGGTGGCATCGGCCGTCGGCTCGGTGAGCTTTTTAAGCTGGTCGTTCGTTATCCAGACTCCGGGGGCATCAGGGTTGGTTTCGCGGTTGCTCACAAAATAATTCGCGAAGTTGTATCGCTCAAGCATGTTCGAGGTGTTGAGCCATCCGAGGTTCAGGTCCCAGCCGTTCACGTCGCGCGGGTTTAACAGCTCAAGCCCCATCTGGCACGAGCGCGTGCTGATCGAGAAATCGGGGCGCGAAGGGTTGCCGGGGCTATAAGTCGCGCCGAGCATCCGTATCGCGCCTATGATAAAGTCGAGCGGATTTTTGATGAGCGCCAGCCGCGCCCGCTGACTAAAGAACTCATCCGAGACAAAGATGGCCCGCACAAGCGCCCTGATCGAATGATTGCCGTTCATATAAATGTCTGCGAATTTCTCTATCGTAGCCTTGTCATCATTGCTCGTGGTAAGCGGGTAGACGAAGAACTCGAACAGCTTGCTCACCAGAAAACGCGCGGTCGCGCGCCGCGCCGAGACAATCGTGACGATGTCTTCGCCAGTAAAATTCGCGGTCTGCCCGTAGACCTCTTTCGCCGTGTTGTCGTGCGCCGCAGGGTTGTAGCGAAACTTCGACTTGTAGATCTTTTTCCGCTTCACCTTGATCGTATAACCCGTGAAGCAGCGCGCGATCTCTTTGACATCCTTTTCCGTGTAGTTCGGCTCTCCCGTAACGATGTCGTTTATGCCCATAGTGAAAAGCTCTTGAAGCTCGCGCGCAAAATTCTCGTTCGGGTTGCCCTTTATGTTTAGTATGCCGTCGAGCCAGATCAGCATCGCGGGGTCTTGCGCCACTTTCAGCAGCAACGTGTCAAAGCGGTCGAGCGCGTAACGGCGCAGCGTCTTGTTCTGAATGAACATGTAAGGGTAAAAGACTTTGGAATAAGCCGTGGCAAAGTGGTTGTGCCAGAAGAAGGTCATCTTCTCTTCAAACGGGCGGCGCGTGTAGACCATGCGAGTGATCCACCAGCGCTGAATGTCTCCCGGCAGGTTGAAATTTTCGTTTTTGAATGACCCCAGAAGCAGAGCGTCAAGCGCGGAATTGTCTATCAACTCGTAGTTGATAAGAGAATCGACCGCCCCCTCGCGCCCGCGCGAAACGAGAGCGTTTATATCGTCGGGGCTACCGCCAAAGCCCGCCCGCCTGAGCAAGTGAGCGGCTTCCACAAAGTTGATGCTGGCCATTGGCGGTTACCTCCTGAGGCTATGGACAGGGGATGTAAAGGGGCTGTTTGAAAAGCTCTGAAAGGGCGTTAGGAAATAAGCATCCGTTAATACAAGCCATGAAAGGGCGGCATAAGATTCGTTTTATCTCGCCCTTTCATGGCTTGTATTATTTGCGCTGATAAACACAGGGCGTTGCCCTGTGCTATTGAATCTCGCCCCTTTGGGGCTTTGGGGCTCGTTCTTAAATTGGGGCTCGTTCTTAAATTGGGGCTCGTTCTTAAATTGGGGCTCGTTCTTAAAATAGCCTCTAAATCTCTATGCCGCCGATGCGCCCGCCGGATTTCGGCTGCGGTTTTACGAGCACCGACGTTTGTTCGTCGCGGCGCGCGCGGCTTTGGACGGAATGCCACTCGGCCCATGCTGCGGGCGCGTCTATAGTCTCGCCGCCGTGCCGCGTCATGCGTTTTCGCACTTGGCACATCACGGGCGTATTTATCGCCACGCCCGACACTATCAACTGTCCTTTGGTGAGCGCGGGCAATTCGTCCAACATCCTGCGGCCCGCGCCTTCGACAGTCTTTGCAATCGTGTCCTGGTCTATCGGGTTTACTATGCGCATGATGAATTGCGTCATGCACTGAGACAGCACATCGGAATCGAGCTTGCCGGGCCGTTGCGTGATAAGGCCGACGCCTACGCCGAATTTTCGCCCTTCGGAAAGAATCTGCTTCAGCACGTTCGTAGAGACGACCGCCTGACCGGCGGGCGCGAAACGGTGCGCCTCTTCAAGCAGCGCGAATATCGGGTACGGCAGAAATCGCTCGCTCGTAGGGTCTGTCACTTCATTCTTGTGCGTTGCCATGCGAGCCAGTATCGCGCGGCGCAACAATGTCGCTACGATCACTTGCTGTTCGTGCTCGCTTATGTCGACTAGCTGTAGCACTGTGCACTGGCCGGGCATGAAAAGGTCCGAGAGCAGGTTGTGCTCGCTGTCGGAAAAGATCTGGTTCTTTGAGTGAGCGCGAAAGCGATTCTCAAGCCGCCATTCGAGCGCGTCAATCGTCGAGGCGTTGCCCGCGCGGTCGCCTTCCTGGTCGCCGTAGCGCTGCTCGGCCACGGCTTCCATCAAGTCTTGAAAGCCGTAATGGCCGTTCGGGCCAAAACGGCTTTTGACCGTGCGGTAAGCCGTGCCGAGAAAATGCTTCATCTTCTCTGAAAGGTCTTGGAGCAGGTAGCAGATGTCTGCGAATTCAAGCGAGTCGAACCGCACCTTCACTTTTTCCGGGCGCAGTATACGGACTTCCGGCTCGTAGCCGTCGGAAGAGAAATGCTTTTTGAACTCCGCCTGCTTGATCTCTTGAAGCGTTTCGTATTCTCCATGCGGATCGACTACGAGGACTGCCGAACGATTCTCCGGCCTCATCAACTCTTCGACCAGAACCGACGCGGTATAGCTTTTGCCCGCGCCCGTCGATGCCAGCACCGCCAGGTGAGTCGATACGACGTCTTTGACCGACAGTACAACAGGCACCTGGCCCGCTTCGCGAGTAAGCAAACTGCCGATGTGCGCCGAGCCAAGCTCGCCTTTCTTTCTTGGCGACAGCACGCGCGCGAGCATCTCTGACGGCGCGAGATAAACTGCCTGTCCGGGCATTGGAGGTATGCGAGGGTTTACGAAATCATTCAACTCTTCATCAAAGAAGCCGATTGTTGAAACGACTATCTCGAAAAGCTCCGCGCCCTGATCTTCAAGCCCTATCATTGCGGCGACCATCGCGGGCGGCGTCGCGGGGTCTGCGAGAAAACTGTCGGGGAGCGAGCGGACCAGTCGGCGCTCTGTTATGTTGCCGATAATCTTTTGCTCGCCCGTCGAGGCGGGAGCTTGATAATAAATGAACTCGCCGACCCGCGTGTTTTGGTTGTCGGTCGTGACGAAGAGATATTCGCCAGGCTTTTCGCCCGGCCCCTTGACTGTTCCCACCAGTGTGTCGGACATTAGCTTTGCCTTTGGATTCGCGATCCGGCGCACAATATACCACAATGTCGATTTCGATTGTAGAGTAGTCAATTTACGTAACTGTTCAGACTCTGATGCGGGGATGAGGCTTGGGCTAGTTGACAACGGGTGTAAACTTCGTGCGTGATGCTCGACCTCCAACAGGCCACCCGCGAAGAACTGATCCATCTCAACTTGCAGTTGGTCGCTCAACTTCAACTCTTACAAGAGCGCGTCAAGCAATTGGAAGCAGAATTAGAGTCTTTGCGCGGCGGTGGCTCCAAAAGCAATCCTCCAAGCTTCGTTAAGGCAAACCGCCCGACTCGTAGTAAGAAAAAGAAGCGCAAGAAACGTGCGCACGGCTTCGCACGCAAGCTTGATGCTGCTACTGCGCGTGTCGAGCACTCCCTTGAGCAATGCCCACAGTGTCAGGTATCGCTCAGGGGGCGACGAGTGATCAAGTCTCGCCAGGTTATTGAGCTTCCACCAGTTCAAGCCCAGGTCGTAGAGCACATCCTTATAGAGCGTGGTTGCCCGAACTGCCACAAGCGGTGGGCACCACCGATGGATTTATCAACAGTAGCTGTAGGCTCTCAGCGTTTCGGTATCAGTGTGCAAGCTGAGGTGACGCTACTGCGTGAGCAATGCAGGCTTCCTTTTAGAGTTATACAAGACTATCTCCGCCACAGATTCGGCCTCAGAATAAGTGTCGGCAAGTTGGTAGCTTTAGTTGAGGGGGTGGCCCGAAGTGGCAAAGCGATAGTGGAAGGTTTCAAGCAGCAGATTCGGGGTTCTCCCGTAGTAAATGGGGATGAAACGAGTTGGCGAGAAGATGGGCTAAACGGGTATGTGTGGAGTTTCTCGACCGACAAGATTAGGTACTACATTTACCGCAAGAGTCGTTCGGCAACAGTAGTGAAAGAAGTCTTGGGCGAGGAGTTCGATGGTGTTTTAGTGAGTGATTTCTATGGCGGGTACAACGCGCATTTGGGGCTACATCAGCGATGCTGGATACACCTGCTGAGAGATATACACGAACTGAAGGAAAAGCATGCCGATGACAGGAAGTTGAAGAAGTGGGCACAAGCAGTCAAAGCAATCTATGAGGGAGCAAAGCAGTATAAGGGGCCAAGCGCGAGGCTCGATGCGGTAGAGCAGAAACAGCAGCGAGTAAAGCGGCAGCGAGAGTATGAGCAAGAGTTGATGAGAGTGTGCCGACCGCACCTAAAGAAGAAGAGACTACAGAGCAGGCTTTGCGAAAGAATAGAGCGGTTCCTACCAGAATTGTTTATGTTTGTGGCAGACGCAAGAGTGCCCTCAGACAATAATGCAGCAGAGCGGAGTGTGAGACATCTAGTGGTGAGTCGCAAGATCAGCGGAGGGACGAGGTCGGAGAAAGGAAGTGAGACCAAGAGTATACTGGCATCACTGTTCGGCACATGGAGACTGCGACAGGTCAATTTCTATCAATCCTGTCTGGATTTACTTACAGCAAACAATCCGACACTCTGAACAGTTACCAATTTACAGGTTTGCGATGAATGACGAACTGCTGATCACAAACGCATCCCAGATGGTGACGCTTGCCGGGCCTGACCGCGCGAGGGTCGGCCAGGAAATGCTCGACCTTGAAATCATAGAAGACGGGGCGATCCTCGTTCGCGGTGAAATAATCGCGGCTGTCGGAGCTTCGGCCGACGTTGAACGCGAGGCGGGCAATGAAGCTCGGCGCATAGACGCAAACCACAAGGTTGTAATGCCGGGATTCGTTGATGCTCACACCCATCCGGTCTTCGCAGGCACGCGCGCGGACGAATATGAGATGCGCGCCGCAGGGTTTACATACCAGGAGATAGCTGCTGCTGGCGGCGGGATAAGATCGAGCGTGCGAAAGACACGCGCTGCGACTGAAAGCGAGTTGTTCGAGATGACGCTGCCCCGCATCAATTGGTTTTTAAAACACGGCACGACCACCGCAGAAGCAAAGAGCGGGTACGGGCTGACGGTTGAAGACGAATTGAAAATTCTCCGCGTGATCCGCCGTCTCGCAACAGAGACTCCGCTTGAGATGGTCCCAACTTTTTTGGGCGCGCACGAGATACCCGACGAGTATCGAGACACCGACGATCCGGCAACTTCGCGTGAGAATTATATACGTCTTGTCACGGATGAGATGCTCCCGCGAGTAGCGTCCGAAAGGCTTGCAGAGTACTGCGACATCTTTTGCGAATCTCACGTCTTCAACGTAGAGGAGTCGCGCCGTGTGCTTGGGCGTGCGCGCGAGCTTGGCTTAGGGATTCGCTTTCACGCCGATCAACTGAGCCTGTGCGGCTGCGGGCGTCTGGCCGCAGAGCTAGGGGCGGCGACCGCAGATCACCTGGAGTGGATCGATGAAGAGGGAATAGAATTGCTTCGCGCATCAGGCGTCCTGGCGGTACTGCTGCCGGGTGCGGTATTCAATCTCGGGCTTACCCGCTACGCGCCCGCACGCCAGATGATAGAAGCCGGGGTAGGCGTAGTGCTCGCAACAGACTTCAACCCCGGAAGCTCTCCCACGCCGTTGATGCAGATGATACTTTCGATAGCCTGCACTCAAATGCGAATGACTCCTGCGGAAGCCGTTACCGCCGCGACCATCAACGCCGCTTATAGCTTGAATCGGGGAGAGCGCATCGGGTCGCTTGAGCCGGGCAAGCAAGCCGATATAGTTATCTTTGATTGCCCCGATTACCGGCAGATACCCTATTTTTTCGGCATCAATCACGTGGCGACCGTCATCAAACGAGGGCAGGTAGTAGTAGAAAATTAAACCGCTTGGAGAGAATAGTTATTATGCTTAAATTTTTTCGCGCTTGCCGAGGTCGTCAACTTTCTACGGCCCTGGTTTTATCAATGCTGCCGTTTATGTTTTGCGATGGCTTATCGCAAGCGGCGCATCAATCCAGGATGAGAATCACGACTGCTTCGGGCGTCCGCATTCGCACCGGCCCGCAGGTCACGGCAGAAGAGGTGACAAAACTTCCCGTAGGAACGGTCGTCCAGGAGTTGGAAGCTTCGCCCAACACGGAGAAAATCGCGAGCGTTGAAGACCGATGGTATCGAGTGGCGCTCGCGGACGGAAAGCAAGGCTGGGTCTTCGGCGGTTTCACTACGGGCTTCGACACGGCCAGAGCCGGCGAGAGCTATCAACAGATCGCAAACAATCGGCTGAAGGTTGAGCAACCCTCTTTTACCGATGCTGTCGACCTTGTGAATTTTCTTGCGCGCGTAACACCGGAAGTGACGCAAGCTGACGCTAAGGCAGAGCTTGAGCTTGCGCGGCTTCGCGCGACCCAGCGAGCCGCAGCAGTGATTCCTGTCGATAAACAGAACGAGCCTTTATATCAATTGTGGATAAAATCGCTGGGCGATCAGATTGTTTACAGCGAGCCTGCCGGTCAGTGGTTTGTAAAATCCGACCTCTTCTGGGAGCTTCAAAAAAAATACAACTCGCTCACCGTAGCAGACCGCATTGCCTGGGAAGGGGCTAACAATTCGCTTCCCGGCGAATGCGAAGGATTTCTCGATTGCGAACTGTACGCTTACAATCTGACCGTCGGCAGGTATTTGAAGCTTTATCCGAGTGGCGCTCACGCGGAAGAGGCGATCAACAACCTGTCAGAATTCCTCGGTGAGGTCATAAAGAGCAAAGGCACGTATCAGGTTGGCGAACGCGCCGATCTGCGTAAGGCATTGGCCGAGCTTCGCGCCATTTTGATGAAGTCTTCCAGCCCCAAGAAAGCTGCTTTGCTCAAGACGGTAGACCAGGTTGCCGCAACTTATCGGTGACTACTCCGCGCCCTAAAGAGGGGCGGCTTCTATGGTCGCTTGACCAATGCTCTGTAGCCCCAGAGCAAGTATGTTTCGAGCGGCGTTGTGGTCACGGTGCAGCCTCAGTCCACAGCACGGACAAGCATGAATACGAACGCTTAAATCTTTCTCGACTATCTCTCCGCAGCACGAACATCTTTGACTTGTGTTGCGTGGGTTGACTTGCACCGCACATCTACCAGCGTTTTCAGCTTTGTATGAAGTGAACCGTACAAGTTGATTCCACGACGCGTCCGATATGGACTTGGCGAGACAGTGATTCTTGAGCATCCCGCGTATGTTCAGATTCTCAAATACGATGACTGCAAATCTGTTGACGAGCTTTCGGCTCTCTTTGTGGGCAAAATCTCTGCGCCTGTTTGCTATGCGCTCGTGAACTTGCGCCACTACCTTTCGCTGCTTCTTTCGTTCTCGACTGCCCTTTGTAGCCGCGCTCAGTTTCTTCTGAGCCTTTACAAGTCGCTTCTCATCTTGACGAAAGAATCGCGGATTATTTATATGCTCGCCAGTGGAGAGCGTGGAGAATCGCTCAAGGCCACAATCTATACCGACTGCATCCGAGACCGGCGGCAATGGCTCAGGCCCGCACTCTACAGCGAAGCAGGCGTACCATTTGCTAGTAGAAGTGCGTGTGATCGTGAGCGCCTTTATCTTGCCTTCAATCGGGCGATGCAGTTTGATTTTGACGCGACCAATTTTAGACAGCCTGAGCTTGCCTGTCACGATGGCGAAGCCAGATTGAGAAAAGGTGAAGCTGTCGTATCGAGAGCGCGAGCGAAAGCGTGGAAAGCCGGGCTTTTGACTATTCTTTACCCTGCGGAAGAAAGCGTCAAATGCTTTATCGAGTCGTCTCAAAACGTCCTGCAATACTTGAGAGTGAATGGTGGTGAATTCGGGCCGTATTCGTTTGATCTCAAGCAACTGGGCTTGCTGGTCTTTGTAAGCTATAGACTTGTGCGCTGTTCGATAAGCATCCCGCCGTTCTTGCAACCCTGCGTTGTAGAGTTCACAGCACAGAGCAAGCCAGCCTGCAAGACAGGTCTTTTGTGCATGGCTCGGATAGATGCGGTATTTGTACGCTCTCAACATCTATTGTTCTCGCTGCATCTTGACACACAACCTGACGACTTCCAGTTTAAACTCGTATTTAATGATAGGCTATCTCTCAGGCTGGGTTGAACAGACCGCGCGTATTTATACCGATGCTGCCGCCAAATATTGCATCGGTCAATAATATCTCAGGCTCCCCATTCGATACCGTCAACCTGAATGACGACGAGAGAGCGCCATCGGGCTTTCTGTGATTGGCGCTCATCATAACGAAGCCACTCAAGCTGACGGCTATGCTGAAAACCGGCTCACCGTCTTTATCGCTGAAGGCGAATAGCGTGAGCTCGTTTTCTATGTATAATGATGCCCTTTCCCGGCCCTGCTTATCCGTGAGTGTGAACCTGTTTGCTATGACTTCGTTTTCGTTAGTCTGCTCTTGCCCTAGTTGGTTTGCTTTCGTTTCGTCATTGTCTCCGCTCATATTATTCTTCCTCACTTTGGTAGAGGTCTGCACATCTCATCCTGCTCAGGTGTGTTGCATTAATGGCTGTACATATCTTCGTGCATCATGTTTCCTATATAGTTTCAGGATGAGAAAACTATACGCTATTGCGCAGAATAAAGTCAAGAAAAATCTCGCATTGACGAATAATTTTTATTTAACGTAAACTATGTTGCATGAAACTTCTTACCACAAAAGAAGCGGCTGAACGATTAGGCATAAGCATACGGCGCGTTCAGGAGCTTGTTAAAAGTGGCCGCCTTCCGGCTGATAAATTTGGTCGGGCTTTTGTCATTCGTGAGTCCGATTTACAGCTGGTTGGAGAAAGAAAGGTTGGCCGCCCTAAGAAAAATAATCAAAAAATTACGCGCCATGGCGTAGCATTTAAGAAACGATGATATTGAATTCTTATGCTACCCTACCTGAGGATGTCGGAGTTAAAGTTTTGGTAGTGTCCTAAAGTTATGTTGATAAAATAGCGAGTTTGATGAAGTGCAATTCGGCTATGACTTTTGGTTCAAGTCTACATGTCTCTTACTAAGCATTATGACTCTTCTGCTTAGTATAGCATTTTCAGCTTGATCAAGAGCACTCTGAAGAAAATATCTTGATCTTTGACAAATGCAGCTACGCAATGATAGCCTCGCCTTCCTTCCAATTCAGTCCGTGAAAGGTGATCTGATGGACGCTAATTTATTAAACTCACTTGTCTTTGACATTCAAGAGGCAGACCTTACATTCAATTCTGACACTGTTATTCTGGCATCACGCTCAGGAGATGTAATTCCAACCTTCTATCCAGGTCAACCTATTTCATTTACTTGGCAGTTCTGGGACTCTTTTGGCGACGCGTTACCAGGCATCCATCCTGTGGGAAATGTCATTGCCAAGCTTTTATCTGACAATCGGCTTACTACCTTATTTCAGAGTGCTGCTACTCCTTATCAAAAAGGCGGGGTGTCCGAACAAGTACTGAATCTATCAATTCCTTTTGCCTGGTTTTATAAGGTCGGTCAGGAAACTTTACGATTGCAGATCACTGCATCGGCACTTCAAAATAATGTTTTTGAGTCTTCAGCCGAACTTGCAATCGTTCCTGAAGAAGTTTCCGCTTCTTGGTGGAACTGGACAAGTCTTGTGGGATCGGCACATTTTGGTAGACAGCAACCACAGTTTTACTGGAAAGAAAGCTATAACATTACCGGACGATTTTTGAATCTGAGCCAATACGCTACGATGAGCGGAACTGCCACACTTTACGAGCAAGAAGATGGATCTAGTCTTAAAGTGCCGCGAGGTTCATTACCATTTACAACTAACCCAAACGGTCGAATAGATCTGAACTTTCCTCCGCTCACTCAGAGTTGGACTTGGCTGATTCCCAAAGTCTGGGTTTTTACCTACAATACTACAAAAGCTTTCAACTATTTTGTAACACTCAATTTCAACGATCAGTTTGGAAACCCTTATTCAGGTATTAATTCTGAACCCCTTTTTGTTTCTGTGTGGGTGTCGGACAAGAAGTTCGCCCTGGGTATGGGGGCACAGGCAGCAGCAGCAGTTGCTTTAATCCTTTATTTCTTGTCCTTATTTATTACCTCACTACCTGGTTCAACTGCTTTGGCAGTGGCGGATGGGCTTGGATCAGCGGCGTTAGATCCGCCGGAAGCCGATCCTAAGTTCAGGAAACGAGTGCGGGTTGTCTATCCTAAAGTAGATGACGCGCTGATGAAACATCCAAAACTTTCAAGTTTAGCAAGTGTATTTCAGTTGTGTTTGCGAATTTCTACGGGCTCGCTTTTGCTGAGTCAAATTGAAGGACGTTTAATCGGCGCACGCGAAGCCAAGAACAAACAAGGCATTGAGTTGCAAACTGATCATTACCGCGAAGTGCTACGTACTTTAATGATCGACGCCGCAACATTAGGTAAAACTACTATTGAAGCCATTGATCAATTGGAAAAAGAAAATATAGAAGACCAGCCTCTAATTAGAAAAAAGGTTGATGAATGGAGTCAGAAAGGGATTCCTGCCAAAGATCGCCGACAATTGTTAAAAGGGGGGGCATCTGAGGAACGTATCAAACAAGCATCAGATGCGGCGCGACATCCTTCAATAGCATCAGAGGTACTCAAAGGACTATCTGCACAACTTATCACAATTACATCTTCACTTATAAAATATGCCTCTGCGATGTTGCGCGACAGTGCTGAGACTCTTTCACCTAAGAAAAAAGACAACACACCATCAACTACAGAAGATGATGAAAAGTGATCAGTTGACCAATATTCATTCGGCGCACACCAAGCAATATCAGGATGAAAGCAGCAACTGAAAACTACCCCTTTTAACTCAAGGGTAAGATTTTGGTACTAAGCAGAATAACTGTTCTGCTGAGTAGTAGACTGTAAAAAGGTGAGATGCCTAATGTTTATAGCCCAGAATCAAAGTTAGCCCTTACTGTAACGCTCAGTGAGACAACCCTTACAATCGCTTTGTCCAAACTTTTGTCAACACAACTTTAGGACATTACTAGCCGAAGGGATTGGAGAACCGATACATGCAGGCTCAAAAGATATACGACGTGGTAATTATCGGGTCAGGCGTGGACGGCCGCAAATTCATCTCCTGCGTGAACTCAACGGGCTTCTTTGCTTTTTGTTAAAGAGTATGCGAAACAAAAATCCTCCCTGCGAGTCCGAGTAAATAGCCGTCCGGAGTTTGTGGAAAAAAGTTGCAATGCGAGGTTCCGGTGATATAATGCCGCCCGACGCGGCAACTCCGTTCAACTCTCTCGCCGCAGCCGATCCTTCGTTTCTCATTCCCCGCTTCCTAGCTCTAGCGAGGATTTAAGCATTGATCGAAAGAAGCAGCTTTCAGACGCTGCTTTTCCGAATCCTTTTTTAAAGTTATCGAGCAACCTCAAAGGAGAATAACCATGAAAAAAAACTTGATCACCCTTTTCGCAACGTGCCTGTTTCTGGCGCTCGCCTTCCAGGCGACGGCGCAAACCCCGTCGCAAGCTCCGCCAGGGCCGCCCAACATCTTGTACATCTTTCGCGAAGATGTGAAAGCAGCGCGTGGCGGCGCGCATGAAAAACTTGAGGCGGGTTATGTCCGCGCTCTTCAAAAAGCGAACTGGCCGACCAATTCTCTCGCCCTCACTTCGGTCTCCGGCCCCCATGACGCATGGTTTATAACGGCTTATGAATCGTACGCGGCGATGGAGAAAGACCACATGGCTATGGAGAAGAACGCCGAGCTGATGAGCGAGTTCAGCCGCCTGGATGCGGCAGACGCCGAGTTTCGCACCAACCAGCGCGGCATAATCGCCACCTACCGCCCGAACCTCAGCCATAACGTTCCTGTCAATATACCTCAGATGCGTTATTTTCAGATCAACACAGTTCGCCTGCGACCGGGCCATGAAGAAGAATGGATGGAGGCAAGAAGGATTCTTGTCGAAGCGCTCAAAAAAGCAAATGTCCCTGTGCCGAGCACGGTTTATGGGATAACTGCCGGGATGCCGAACGGAACATACTTTGTCATCACGCCCAGAAAGTCGCTTGCCGAAATGGACCCGAACCCTGACCGCACGAAAGCTGTTCAAGATGCGCTGGGCGAAGATAATATTAAGAAAAGACGGAAGCTGATAAGCGAGTCGGTCATCAGCACCGAAACGAGCATCTACGCCTTCAGCCCGCAAATGAGTTACGTATCGAAAGAGTGGATAGCGGCGGCCCCGGATTTTTGGGCGCCTAAAGAGGTGATGGCAATGAAGGCTACTCCGAAAGCCAAAAAGAGTTCCGGAACCACTACAGCTAAAAAGCAACCTTAATCCGCCGTTTGCGGCATTTTTGAAAAGCCCCGAAGAGGCGCGATTCGAGTTGAATCGCGCCTCTTCGGGGCTTTGGCTGGATTGTGTGTCTCAACTTTTGGAACTTTTATGCCCGTCGAGGCGAATCACTAATGGCAGCAAGACGGACCGCTCACAAGCTGATTTATGGAATTTAGCTCAACTACCAGCGATTACGACCTGTTACGTTTAATGAGGGCGGGCGATGAAGACGCCTTCACGACGCTTTACAGGCGGCGGCAGGGCGGCATATACCGTTTCGCCTTGCAGATGAGCGGGTCCCGTTCGATTGCCGAAGATGTCACTCAAGAAGTATTCCTGACGATTGTGCGCGAAGGCGATGGATATGATCCGGCGCGGGGGTCGCTCGCGGGTTATCTTTACGGCATAGCGCGCAATCAAGTCTTGCGCCGGTTGGAACGCGAGCGATTATTCGTTCCATTCGCCGATGCGGAAGAAGAGAAAGAGTCTGTGACGACTGTTCGATTGATAGCCGAAACCGACCCGCTCGCCGATTTGACGCGCAGCGAGATGATAGAGACGGTCCGCGTGGCCGTGCTCGCGCTGCCCGCGCATTACCGGGAAGCGGTCGTACTGTGCGATCTTCACGAGATGAGCTATGCCGAGGCGGCAAATGTGGTCGGCTGCGCGGTGGGGACCATTCGCTCGCGCCTTCACCGCGCGCGCGCATTGCTGGTCGAAAAACTCCGCGCAAGCTCTCGCGATTCGACATCACACGCCGCCAACCCGGTGAGGTGCTTTGCATGAACTGTCAAGATTTTGAAGCCAGCATAAACGATCTGGCGCGCGATCAGATTATGGACTCGGCGAGGCGCGCGGGCGCTCTCGCTCACAGCGAAGGGTGTCGAGAGTGTGCCGCGCGCCTCGCCGACGAGCGGATGTTGAGCGCGGGGCTCAGCCGACTTGCCGCAAGCGCAAGCAATGAGCAGGCCCCGGTGAAGGTCGAAGCCGCATTGCTCGCGCACTTTCGCGAGCGCAAACAGATTCCCGTTGCGCCGATCAAGCCGCGCGGGTGGCAGCGATGGGCCATTGCCGCCGCCGCCGCTGTTTTGATATTGATTGCGCTGGTCGCGCTTCGCGCCAATCAATCAGCGCCTGAGCCTGAGCAGAAAGCAACGAACGAAACACAACCTGCTCTGCCGGCAGTTCAACCTCAGCCTGAGCAAAAGAAGCCTGAGCAGAAGAATTCTGAGCCGAAGAAATCCGTCATGCCCAGAGATCGCAAGCGGGAACTTCAAAACCATTACGCGGACGGACGGTCGCGCCGCGCCGCGCCGAATGCGGAGGAGAACAAGGGCAAAGACGGGGCGGCGAGCGATTACGAGATAGCGACCGATTTTATATCGCTCACGCCTCACGGGAGTTTTGCTCAATGGGAAGGCGGCCAGGTGGTGCGCGTGGAACTGCCGCGCTCGGCGATGGCCTCGTTCGGGCTGCCGGTGAACCTGGAGCGGGCCGGAGAGCGCATCAAGGCAGACGTGGTGGTGGGCAACGACGGGATGGCGCGAGCTATACGCTTTGTGCGTTAACCGAAATTCGCAAGAATTACTGAAAATATAATTATCGCTTATCGAGGAAAGAGAGGAACGTATGAGATTTCAGAGTCGAGGGATGATAACAGCTATCTGCGCGCTCGCCGTGCTTGCGAGTGTTGTGGGCGTCACTGCGCAAGAGAAGCCTAAGCCAAGAGACCGCGACGTTATAATCGAGCGCAACGGCGGAGTTGTGCTTGCAGCCGGTAGACAAGACTCATACTGGAGTTTCGTGGATCGTAACGGGGACGGCAACACGTTCGTCTTCATTTCAGGCGAGATGAGCTTTGACGGCAAGGTGGTCAAAGGAGCGCCGTATTCGGCTCAGGCGATTTCGGAGAGCATTCAAACGCTCGCGGACGGCAACCGCATAGTTAACAAGTCTACGGCTTCGGTCTATCGCGACGGTGAAGGGCGCACTCGGCGAGACCAGACGCTCAGGGCCATCGGCCCATATGCTTCGGCAGGCGATCCGCCGCAGACCACTTTTATCAACGACCCCGTGGCCGGAGTCAATTACATACTAGATTCGCGAAGCCGCACGGCGCGCAAGGTGCCTTCTCCGTGGATGAAAGGGAAGCCGGGCGATCAAGTATTCGTCACGACCGAAGGCGATTCCCCCAGGCGACTTAAAGAGCGTAAATTCAAAGAGCGCGAAGAGACGTTCATAGCCGCCGCTCCCGGCCCGCCGCCCGGCCCGCGTCCCGGCGCGGCGTTTGAGTACGAGCGCACAAAGCTCGATCCTAAGAATGCAAAGATGGAATCGCTCGGCAAGCAGACGATAGAAGGCGTCGAGGCCGAAGGGACGCGCATGACGATCACCATTCCGGCCGGCGAGATCGGAAACGAGCTTCCGATCCAGATGATCACCGAGTTGTGGTACTCGCCCGAGTTGCAGGCGACCATTATGAGCAAGCACACCGATCCGCGCATGGGCGAGCACATCTATAGACTCACGAACATCACGCGCGACGAGCCTGCGCGCTCGCTGTTTGAAGTGCCTTCGGATTACGCGATCAAGGAGACGATTCCTTCGGACATGAAATTTAAGATAGAGCGAGAATTGAAAGAGAGCAAACGCAAGCCTGAGGATAGAGAGTTTTGATTCCGTAGCTTGAAACCAACAGGCCGATTGTCTGACGCCAGGAACAGAATGACTTCTGTTCCTGGCTTTTTTCTTCCACCCAAAATTCGCTTGCCGCCTGGCTGCTCGCTAAACTTGGAGTGAGAGCAGTCGAGGGCAAAAACCTTAGCGCAACGTACCCGCTAAATTGGCCTGTCCTTGACACTTTTTGGAACCGTATGTTAATTTTCGTGGCTTGAGTCGGGAGAAAATTCCTTATAGGGAGTACATGCTTTGGTTTCGATGACAGCGCTCGCTTTCTCGGAGGGCGGGGGCAACATCATACAGCCGGACGGCTCGCTCATTTTTATACTCGTCCTTTTCCTCATATTCGTCTTTGTGCTGAACCGCATCTTGTTCAAGCCCATCGGGCGAGTGCTGGACGAGCGAGAAACGTTGACCGAGGGCGCGAAGACGGAAGCGCGCGCGGCCACACGTCGCTACCAGACGCAGCTTGCCGAATACGAGGCGCGCATACGCCAGGCGCGAGGCGAAAGCTATCGCCTGCTGGAACAGCATCGCGCCGCCGCGCTCGAAGAGCGCCGCCAGTTGATCGAGCAAGGAAAGGCCGAGGCGAATGAAAAGATCGAGCAGGCGAAGGCCGAGATCGCCGGGCAAGCCGAGAGCGCGCGAGCCTCGCTTGAAGGAGAGGCCCGCCAGATAGCGGCCCAAATCTCGCGCACTGTGCTCGGTCGCACAGTGGGAGGAGGAGCCGATTGATAATTGAAACGCTTATCCAGCCGGCTCTCATGCTGGCGGCGGGCGCGGAAAGCTCCGGCGGGTTGTTTACCAACCCGATGTTCTGGAGGGTGGTTAATCTCTTAGTCTTCGTTCTCATACTAGTCTACATCCTCCGCAACAAGATAGGCATCGGAAAGGTATTCGACGACCGCGCCGCCACAATAACGCGAGAGCTTGAAGAAGCCCGCCGCGAAAAGCAGGAAGCCCAGCAACGCATCAATGAGGTCGAAGCCCGCCTCGGCCGTCTCGATCAGGAGATCAGCGAGATCAGCCGCGAGGCCGAGCTGGAGGCCGGGCGCGAACGCGAGCGCATACGCCAGGCCGCCGAGGCCGACGCCGAAAAGATTCGCCAGACCGCCAACCGCGAGATCGAGGGGGCGATGAAGGCCGCCCGCACAGAGCTTCGCGCGTTTGTCGCGGAACAAGCGGTCGATATGGCCGAATCGATAATACGGCGCGAGATCAGACCCGAAGACAACTCGCGGCTGCTTAACAAATACCTTGACGAGTTGCGCGAGGTGAACAGATGAGCGTGATTGCAATTGCTCGCCGCTACGCAGAGGCGCTCGCCGATGTCGCCGTTGATCGCAATCAGATCGA
Organism: Blastocatellia bacterium; assembly: GCA_963728545.1. Lineage (GTDB taxonomy): Bacteria > Acidobacteriota > Blastocatellia > UBA7656 > UBA7656 > DASUNP01. The sequence continues at coordinate 5,381,168 of CAVSKO010000002.1, read as the reverse complement.
TTTGATCGATCAGGAGGTAGGCGCGTTCGCTCGCTTGATGTCGGACAACCGCGAGCTTTATGACCTCTTCGCCAGCCCCATAGTCTCGCAGAGTGACAAGGCCAACGTCTTGGACGCGATCATCGAAAAGACGCAACCCAGCCAGATAACGGCGAACCTGCTCGGAACGCTTCTGCGCCATTACCGCTTGCACCACCTCGAAACCATCTACCAGCGATTCCAGCGCGAGATAAACGAGCGCCGAGGCCTGATGCAGGCCGAAGTCACGACCGCTTCGCCCATCGGTCGCGCCGAGCAGGAGGCGCTCGCGGGCCGGTTGCGCGAGCTAACGGGCAAGCAGGTTCATTTACAATTCAAGACCGATCCCGAAATCATAGGCGGGGTCGTGACGCGCATCAACTCGGTCGTCTATGACGGCTCGATACGCACTCAGCTTCAAGTGGTCAAGCAGCGGTTGAAGCAATAATCCTCGGTCGGCAAGTAGCCGGGCCGTTGGTTAGAATATTTATAGAACTTATAAACGAGAGAATACCGGTGGGAGACAAGCATGCAAGGAATCAGAGCAGACGAGATAAGCAAGATCATACGCCAGCAGATCGAAGGCTATGACACGAACGTCGAGGTGAGCGAGGTAGGCACGGTCATAAAGGCCGGCGACGGCATCGCGGAGATATACGGCCTGGAGCGCGTGATGGCGGGCGAGTTGCTCGACCTGCCGTACGATGTCGCGGGGATCGCGCTCAACCTCGAAGAGGACAAAGTCGGCGCGGTCTTGTTCGGCGATTACGAAAAGATCAAAGAAAATGATGAAGTCCGCCGCACGAAGCGAATCATGTCGGTGCCGGTAGGCGACGAGATTATCGGCCGAGTGGTCGACCCGCTCGGTCGCCCGCTCGACGGTCGCGGCCCGATAGACACGGGCGGGAAGTTCGGCCCGCTTGAGCGCATAGCTCCCGGCGTGATGGACCGCCAGCCCGTGCGCGAGCCTGTGCAGACGGGTCTTAAAGCCATCGACTCGATGGTCCCCATCGGTCGCGGACAGCGCGAGCTGATAATCGGCGACCGCCAGACGGGCAAGACTGCCGTTGCCGTTGACGCGATTATCAACTCGAAGGGCAAAGACCTGATCTGCATCTACGTCGCGATAGGGCAGAAGGAATCGACTGTAGCGCAGGTGAAAAAGACGCTGGAAGATTTCGACGCGATGGAATACACCATCATCGTCAACGCCTCGGCTTCAAAGCCAGCGGCCATGCAATATGTCGCGCCGTACGCGGGCTGCACGATGGGCGAGTATTTTCGCGACCGGGGCCAGCACGTCTTATGCGTTTACGACGATCTTTCAAAACACGCATGGGCGTATCGCTCTATCTCGCTGCTGCTGCGCCGTCCGCCTGGACGCGAGGCATACCCCGGAGACGTTTTCTATCTGCACTCTCGACTGCTTGAGCGCGCGGCGAAGATGTCGGATGACCTCGGCGCGGGGAGCCTTACGGCTCTGCCGATCATCGAGACGCAGGCGGGCGACATATCGGCTTACATTCCTACGAACGTCATTTCGATCACCGACGGCCAGATATTTCTCGAATCCGACCTGTTCCACTCAGGCGTGCGACCCGCTATCAACGTCGGCAACTCGGTAAGCCGCGTGGGAGGGTCGGCGCAGATCAAGGCTATGAAACAGGTAGCGGGCACGCTCCGGCTGGACCTGGCGCAATACCGCGACCTCGCAGCGTTCGCGATGTTCGCTTCCGACCTGGACAAAGCCACGCAGGCGCAGCTCAATCGCGGCATGCGGCTGACAGAGCTTCTCAAGCAGCCGCAATACTCGCCTATGCCCGTCGAGCAGCAAGTCCTCGTGTTATGGACCGGCACAAGGGGCTTTATTGACGACATACCGCTTGAGGATGTGAAGAGATTCGAGCAAGGGTTGTTGGCGTTCGTCCAGAACGCTCACAGCGATTTGCTTGAAAAGATACGCGAGCGCAAGGCGCTCGATAAAGAGCTGGAAGACGAGATGCGCGCCGTTGTAACAGAGTTCAAGCAGCGCTTCTTAGCAGAGCAGGGCGGGGCCGCCTCGTCCCAGGCCGCAGACTAAAAAACGATGGCAAACCTTCAAGACCTTCGCCGACGGGTTCGCGCCGTCCGAAACATGCAGAAGATCACTCGCGCGATGAAGATGGTCGCGGCGGCCCGCTTGCGCCGCGCGCAGGAGCGTGTCGCGGCGGCCCGCCCTTATGCCAACACGATGATGCGCGTGCTTGGCCGATTGGCCTCGCGTGCGGGCGAGTACCGTCACCCGCTGCTTGAGCGGCGCGGGGACGAGCATTATGTCCTGGCGCTGGTGACGGCCGACAAGGGGCTGTGCGGCCCCTTCAACACGAATTTGATCAAGGCCGCTCAACAGTTCATCCGCGAACACAAGGACAAGCAGATCGAGATAGTGGCCGTCGGGCGCAAGGGGCGCGATTTCTTCCGCCGCCGCGAGGTCCCGGTATTGAACGATTACATCAACATCACGGCGCGCACGGTAAATCACGATGATGCCGCAGAGATCGCGCGCGATTTGATGGATCGCTACACGGCCGAAGACTCTACGATTGACCGAATATATCTGATCTATAACGAATTCAAGTCCGTGATCCAGCAGCGCGTTGTTATAAAGGAGTTGCTGCCCATAGGCACCGAAGAACTCGGAGGTGAGGCAGCAGACACAGGGAAATCGGAGGTTCTGATAGATTACATCTACGAGCAGCCTCCGGCTGAGATTTTCGGAAAATTATTGCCGCGCTACGTCGAGACTCAGGTCTTTTATGCGCTTTTGGAATCGGTCGCAAGCGAGCATGGCGCTCGCATGACGGCTATGGACGCGGCCACAAAGAACGCCGGAGAAGTAATCGACTCGCTCACGCTCAACATGAACCGCGTGCGACAGGCCTCGATCACGCGCGAAATTATCGAGGTCGTATCGGGCGCTCAGGCGCTCGAAGGATAAGGCGCCATGAAGAAGGCAAAAGGTATCTTTTGCCTTCGCTACCCTCCTATTTCTTTTACTACCTGCGATGGCAGAAAGCTTCACGAACAGGAATACGCTCGCAACACGGGCGGTCAAGTACTGGCTCCCGGTTTTGCTGATGCTCGGCGCGATGTATTACTTCTCTACCGACGTGCTTTCGGGCGACAACACCGCGAGCATTATTGACAAGATACTCGGATGGTTTGTAACGGAGCCTAGCGCGCGCCTCATCCGTGGACTTAATTACGGGCTGCGCAAATTCATGCATTTTTTCGAGTACGCGATTCTTGCCGCGCTGTTGTTCCGAGCATTCCGCGCGGAAAGCTCCACGCGATGGCAGTTGAGATGGGCCGTATACTCGTTTACCGTGATCTCGATCTGGGCAGCCCTGGATGAGTATCATCAAACGACAACGAGCGACCGCACAGGCTCGGTGCGCGACGTGCTGATAGATGTGGCGGGCGGTTTTTTTATGCTGGCCGGAATCGCTTACTTCTATAACAAAAAAGCGCGACAAACGAAGCCGAGCGAAATAAATGACAGATAGAATGGTGTGGGAATGAAAAAAATATTCACCGCAGAGACACAGGATGGCCGATGATGTGCTTCGCACGCGGCGATTGCGCAGAGAGAACCAACGTCTGCTCTGCGCCCCCTCCGCGTCCTCTGTGTCTCTGCGGTGAGATGTCTTTGCTTCGGCGGTTTATCTGTCCATCTTTACGACGCCGATCTTCTCAAGCAATCTTAAGTATTCAGACACATCATCGATTGGAATCGGGCCGTAGGCCGCCGCGACGTAATCGCGTATTGCCTGAATCGTCCGCTTGCCGTCTACGAGGTTGAGTATCTCGTACAGAATTATGTCGCCGTCTTCGCGCGCGCCGATTCGGTCAACGATGCGCCGGTCTTCGGGGGTGGTGCGGTCGACGACGTAATCATAATAATAAACATTCATCGGGCCTGTTACCCTTCGCGCGGGGACGCGGCCAAAATCGGGGCCTACGGAGCGCGGGCGGGATGCTTCTTTCGGGTTCGGCTTGCGCAACCTGTCAATCGGCTGAACTTTAGGCTCGATAATAAACATAATCCTGTTGCCCTTGCGCTGTTCGGTAATCTGCCCGGTCAAAAGCAACCACGCGCCGCTCAGTTGATCAACCAATCCTTCAACCTTATCGCTCAGATCGGTATCCGTCGGCGCAAACATCAGGACCGACGATATCGCTTCAGCATCTCTTTCAGCAGACCGCGCGATAAGGTTGCGGCCTTCCTCGCCGCCTTCGGCTCCCGCAGCTTCAAGCAGTCGCGCGCGCTCCCGCTCTTTCGGAAGCCGCGCGAGCGCGCGCGCGAAGACTTCATCCGCCAGACGCGCGGCGTCTCGCGCCGTAGCGCGGGCCATAAAATAACCTGACGCGGCGGCTATAAAAGTCGAGCGCTTCATCTTTGTCGGGTCTATGTTGGCCGGCGTGTCGTTGTTTGTGTGAATAAAGACGTCGGGCCAGTCGCGCAAGTAAACGGTCGGCACGCGGAACGACCCTTCCTGATAAACGTCGTGGTCCGAGCCCATCTGGTAGGGGGTTATATCGGCGACCAGGCTATCTTTGCTCCCTTCGGGCGACAATAGCGCATCCTCGAAACCGGCTCCTGTAGCCGCTTTCAGGCTTCCGGCTATCGCGTACTCTGCGAAGATGTCGGCTATGGTGTTTACGGAGCTTGGGATCGATGCGGGCGTGTGGGTCACGTGAAGAACTGACTTCGTAACGGCGTAGTTGCCGCCGACCATATCGCAGTGGACCGCCGCTTTCATGCGGCGGACGATTTCGGGATGCTCGGCGAAAAAGGCGAGCGTGCCGTTTATCTCGGGCGGCCAGATAAATCTTATAGTGCGACTCGGACGAGCTATCTCGCCCCGGCGTATCAAGGCCGAAAGCGCGCGCGCCGTTTCAAGTATTGCAGCCGCGCCCGAAGCGTTATCGTTCGCCCCCGGCTTTTGATGGCAGAGATGGCACGAATAGACTATCTCTTCGCCCGCGCGGTCGCCGCCCGGAATCACCGCAGTCACTACGTCGTAATGAGCAGGGCGCATCTGGGCTTTTACAACTGCGTGCAATTGTATCTGCTCGCCGCGCGCAAGCCGCTCGCGGTACTCGCGCGCCCGGCGCAGCGAGATCATAAAAGCAAATTTGTTGTCGGGGTTGTAAGGCGACAGGTGTCCCCACCGGACATTATCCAGGTAATCGCCCGACCATCCAGTCACCTGGTTTTGCTGATAGCTCAACACGCCCGCCGCGCCGCGCTCACTGCAAGCCATCTGGTGCGCGGTGGCGACGTTGCCGCCCGCAAGCACTATGCGCCCCTTTACGTCTTTGCCTTCGTAATCGCGCGCGTCCGTGCCCGCGCCGACATTGAACGAGCGACGTGGTCACGTCCGCGCTCTGAGAATAATCGGCAAGCGCGACGCGCATCTCATCGTAATCGGCGAGCTTCGTTTTTCCGGGTTCCGTCTCCCACAACTGGCCGCGCTCGACTTCCCAGCCCGGAGTAGATTTCAGCGTGTAATAAGTCTTCTCGCCGTCCGCGGGGTAGCGCTCGATTTCGACCTGTTCGAGTCCATACTCCTTGGCTTTCGAGGCGATAAACTGGGCCGCGTTTGAAAATCCGGAAGAGGCTTGCACGCGATGATGACGCGAGAGTTCTACGACTGTGTCCTTAGCGACCAGTCCGCTGATCTCTGCGGCGAGCGCTTTGATCTCGCCATCCGATAGCAGCGTGGTTTTTGTGTACTGAGCTTCCACGGGGCGCTGGGCCGGCGCTGCGGCGGGGTTCGAGTGCAGAGGGCAGAGAAGTATCAGCAGAACAAGAAGCGAGACGATCTTTCTCATCTAGGGGCCTTCTGAGGGATGAAGGATGAACAAGATTTGAGATTCCAGGTTTCAAATCCTTCTCATCCCTCATCCCTCATCTTTCATCCTTTATTTTCGTTTCATACGGATTCGGCCCTGCGCAATCGTCATCACAGCGGCATACGCGTAGCCGAAAAAGTAGATGAACAAAAAGGGCAGCGTGCCGAATATGTGGCTTTCAATCGCGTACCAGATCGTGATGATGAAATATAAAGCAAACAGCAGCTCAAGCACCGGCACCGACAGACGCCGTCTGACGTATCGCTTCTTCGTCCATGTCTTGTCGCCGGACCCTTCTATGCGATACTTGGGCGTGCGCACGAAAGGCGACTTCACGCCTATCAATGCTTCTATCACGGCGCGCGCGTTGGAAAACGTCAGCGCGATTCCCATGCTCATCACAAATGGCATGTACTTGAGCGACCGCCACCACGATTTTCGGTTCAAGTACCACTGCGGCACTATGTAGTAAGCGACTACCGAAAGCGTCGAGAACGTCAATATCGGCACGTCCAGCACGAACAGGTGAAACAGGCCTTGATTGTACCGGACGATGATTATAGGGAGGTTGATGAGCGCAAGCACTATCACGAGCGGAGCTGCAAGGTTTCCCGTCAGGCGGAAGAACTGTTCGAGCTTCACCTGCAAGGACAGACGCGGGTCGCGCCACATCCTCCCCATCAACTTCAGCCCAACTTGAACGACGCCTTTCGCCCACCGTCGTTGCTGAGATTTGAACGCGTTTATATCGACGGGCAGTTCCGCAGGCACGTCGTCGTCTACCAGATAGACGAAATGCCAGCCCATCAGTTGCGCGCGGTAAGAGAGGTCGGTGTCTTCGGTGAGCGTATCGTGCTGCCAGCCGCCCGACCACTCTATGGCTTCGCGCCGCCACATTCCGGCAGTCCCGTTGAAATTGAAGAACCCGCCCGAACGGTGGCGCGAAGTCTGCTCTATGACCAGATGGCCGTCGAGCATTAGCGACTGCACGCGGGTCAGCAGCGAGTAGTCGGCGTTTATGTGGCTCCAACGCATCTGCACCATGCCTATGCGAGCATCCGTGAAATAATCGACCATGCGGCGTATGCAGTCGGGTCGCGGCGCGAAGTCCGCGTCAAAGATCAGAACAAGCTCGCCCGAAGACTTCTTCAACCCCTCTTCGAGCGCGCCCGCCTTGAAGCCTTCGCGGTTCGTGCGGTGGTGATAGCTTATGTCAAAGCCCTGAGCGAAATAATTCTTAACGGCGCGCTCGGCTATCTCGCGCGTTTCGTCCGTCGAATCGTCCAGCACCTGTATCTCTAACAACTCGCGCGGGTACTCAAGCTTGACGACGGAATCGATTATTCGCTCGGCCACGTACATCTCGTTGAACAGCGGCAACTGAACGGTGATGCGCGGCAGCCGGTTCGGGCTGAACTGCGCTTTGGGCTGCGGGCGATGGTTGCGATATCGCAGGAAGAGATAGATCAGACGGTAGCGATAAATCCCGTACACTGAAAGCAACGCCAGTATGGCAAAGTAAGCCGCCATGAGATACAGGTCCAGGGTGTCGTTGACATTCAGATAGCTTATGTTCCCCGCCGGGTAGCGGCCGCCCTGAGCCTCCGACGAAGCGATGAATTTATCTATGTCATCCGTGCCGCTTGATGGCGCGAGAGGATAACCGACCAGCTCGACTTGCGCCGATTTGCCCGGCTCGATTGTGGCTTCTCTCAGTATGCGCTCGATGCCGGGGCGCGAAGTGATAATGACATAGTGACCGGGTTCAAGACCATCGAAGGCGAATGCTCCCTTTACGTCAGCCGACTGGTGACGCTCGAAGCCGGTATCGGTGTTGCGCAAAGTTATGTACATCCACGCCGTGCTTTCGCCGCGCAGGTCAACTACCGAGCCGCGCAAAGAGCCGGTCGCCTGGGCGTAAGCTGCGCCGCAGGCTATCGCCAAAAGAAGGGATGCGATCAGAAATAGTTTAATAAACCTTGCCATAATCGTTTTCACCCGTGCCGGGCATTATGATGCAGCCGTGCGGGTCGAAGTTGGTATCAGAACCAAGCCGACAGTATAGGGGTCGGTTGCGGCCATTTCAAGCGGCATGACGCCAAATTCAAGACCGTTCGAAAGTCACTTAAGAGGTGAAAACAAGCTACATATTTGGAGTGCGGGACCCCGCGCCGCTTTGGGGTTAGCAAACTAGCTTTAGCCTAACTCAAAAGCGGCGACAAGTCGCCGCACTCCAAAGAAGGGCGACTCTGTTACTGGCTCTTACTTCATCGCGACGGTCGTGTTCATATCGAGCGCGCGGACAAGGAAGCCCCAGCGGTCGGCGATCTCTTCGATGACCTTCGAGATGGGCTTGCCCGCGCCGTGTCCGGCTTTTGTCTCGATGCGAATCAAGACAGGGTTTGAGCAGCCCTGCGCCACTTGCATCGCAGCCGCGAACTTGAAGCTGTGCCCCGGCACTACGCGATCATCGTGGTCGGCGGTCGTAACCATTGTGGGCGGATAGCAAGTTCCCGGCTTGATGTTGTGATATGGAGAGTATGCGTAAAGCGCTTTGAACTCTTCGGGGTTTTCCGACGAGCCGTAATCGGAAACCCAGCCCCAGCCGATTGTGAACTTGTGGAAGCGCAGCATGTCCATCACGCCCACGGCCGGGAGCGCCGCTCCGAAAAGCTCCGGGCGCTGCGTTATGGCCGCGCCGACCAGAAGGCCGCCGTTCGAGCCGCCGCCGATGGCGAGCTTCTTTGACGAAGTGTATTTATTTTTGATAAGCCACTCGGCAGCCGCTATGAAGTCGTCAAACACATTCTGCTTCTTCATCTTCATGCCCGCCTGGTGCCAATCTTCGCCGTACTCGCCGCCGCCGCGCAGGTTCGCCACAGCGTAGACGCCGCCCATCTCCATCCACACCACGTTTGAAACCGAGAACTGGGGAACCATAGAGACGTTGAATCCGCCGTAGCCGTACAGGTACGTCGGGTTGTTGCCTTCGAGCTTCAACCCTTTCTTATGGATGATGAACATGGGCACGCGCGTGCCGTCCTTGCTGTTGTAAAAGACCTGCTTCGTTTCGTAATCCGAAGGGTTGAAATCAACTTTCGGCTGGCGGAATATGGTGCTCTTTCCGCTCACCATGTCGTAACGGTAGATAGTCGTCGGCGTGGTGAATCCCGTGAAGGAATAAAACGTCTCTTTATCCACTCGCTTGCCGCCAAAGCCTGACGCCGTTCCTATCCCCGGCAACTGGACGTCGCGGACGAAGCGCCCGTTAAGATCATAAATCTTTATCTTCGTCTGCGCGTCCTTGAGGTACGAGGCCACGAACTTGTCGTTTACAACGCCGACCCCATCAAGGGTCTCGGTCGCCTGCGGGATCACTTCTTTCCAGTTTTTACGATCAGGGTTTCTGGTATCTATCGCGATGACTTTGCTGCGAGGCGAGGCGAGGTTAGTCTGAAACCAGAAGACGGGGCCGTCGTTGCCTATGAAGCCGTAAGAGGCATCGAAATCGTCAAGCAGCTTGACGACTTGCGCGTCTTTCGACGAAAGCTCTTTATAGTAAACGCGGTTGTTCAGTTCAGTGCCTTTCCAGACGTTGATTATCAAGTAGCGGCCATCTTCGGTCACAAAGCCGCCGAATCCAAGCTCTTTCACATCGGGCCGCTCATAGATTAAGACGTCTTCTGATTGCGCCGTGCCGAGCCTGTGGTAATAAAGCTTTTGATAAAAGTTCGTATCGGCAAGCTTGGTGGCTTCCTTAGGCTCCGCGTAGCGGCTGTAGAAAAAGCCTTTGCCGTCGCGCGTCCAGGAAGCGCTCGAAAACTTCACCCACTTGATCGTGTCCGGCAAATCTTTACCCGTCGCTATGTCGCGCACCTTCCACTCCTGCCAGTCCGACCCGGCGGCCGACAGGCCGTAAGCCATCAGGTTTCCGTCTTCGCTGATCGAAGTCCCCGAAAGCGCGACCGTGCCGTCCGCAGAAAGCGTGTTCGGGTCGAGCAGCATGCGGGGCTCGCCCGTCAAGGAGTCGGCCGTGTACAGCACACTTTGATTTTGCAATCCGTTGTTCTTTGAATAGAAGTAACGCCCGCCCTCTTTGAAAGGCGTCCCGTACCGCTCATAATTCCAGAGCTTCGTAAGACGCTGCTTGATCTGCTCGCGGGCAGGGATTTCGTTCAGGTAAGCAAAGGCCAGCTTGTTCTGCGCTTCGACCCACGCTTTGGTATCCGCCGAATCTGTGTCTTCAAGCCAGCGGTAAGGGTCTGCAACTTTAGTCCCGTGATAATCGTCCACTTGATCTGCCTTCTTCGCTGCCGGATAGTCAATTTTGCGACCAGCGGATTGGCCGCTATGAGATTTAGAGCTTTGCGCCACAGCAATCGCGCTCTGGCCCAAAGCTCCGGCCACGAGCGCGACAAGCGCAGCAATAGAATAAAACTTTTTGAACAAAGTCATAGCACTCCCTCATTAGAAATCATCTGGTGTTGACCAGGGAACGAATATTTTAAACCGTCCGGGCCCGCGCGGTCTATGCGGGTTTGGCGACGGTGGGGATGAGAAGGTCGCTTACTTTCCTTCGAGCAACCGCGTGGCCGCGTCTACCTGTGTGCGAAGCGATTCCAGAACCGCAGCAGCCGTCTTTATCTGCGGCTCGACCTCTGCCCATTGCTTCTGCTCTATGGCTTCGCGGACACCCGGAATCGTTTTGACGCCATAGCCCGTGTAAAAACCGGGCGCGTAAATCTGGTGTATGAACCAGGGACGACGCGGGAGGCCCTGCTCGTTTGTAAGCCGCCTTTCCGATTTATAAAGCAGCTCGTTGAGCGCCTTCGGCTGCTTTACCTGCGCAAAGCCTTTGGCTCCGGCGCGCGCCAGCGCTTCTTCGTAACGGCGCGCACTGTCTGCGAGCGACTTGACCGCCAACATCAGCGAGCCGAGGTCAACAGGTTTGGGCGGCCCGCTCCTTTTTGCGAGCTTATCGATGTCGTCAATGTAGTTGTTAACGGTGTCGGCCAGATTGGTAAACTCAAACGGCAGCACGTCCGCGCTGGCGATCCTCATGACAACTGTGCCGTTGTATTGGGCGAGCGCGCGGCCATGTTCAAACGTGCCGTCGGAAAATTTTGTGTACCAGGCAAAGGTGTCATAAATCGAATGATAAATCCCGCCTCCGCCCCCGCCGCCAAAGCCGGTGTTGAGCGAAGCGATCCCTAGATGCTGTATGAACGGCGTGTAGTCAGAGCCGCTGCCGAGCGCGCTTATGCGCAGGTTCTCGGCGCTCGCGTGTCTCTCTTTTATCTTCGTCCGTCCTGGCCTGCTCAATCCTACGGTCCCTGATCGCTTCCCAGACCGACTTGTTAGATTTGGGCTGCACGACATCTCGCGCGACTTCGTTTACGAAGCGTTCGAGCGTATGCGACCCACCAATGCCGAGCCAGCCTTTGCCCGTGCTGTCAGAGTTCAGGTAGACGACAGCCTTTTGCTTCAGATCATCCGCGTGAGTTTCCACCCACTCGGTCGAGCCGAGCAGCGCAGGCTCTTCGCCGTCCCACGCGCACAATATGATGGTGCGCTTCGGCTTCCATCCCTGCTTCAACAACTCGCCCAGAGAGCGGCCCACTTCCATAACCGTCACCATGCCGCTGACGGGGTCGTCCGCGCCGTTGACCCACGCGTCGTGGTGATTGCCGTAAACGATCCACTCGTCTGGATACGTGCTTCCATCAATGCGAGCGATGACGTTGTAAAGCGTCTTGAGCGACCAGTCGAACGCAAGCTTCAGATGAACGCGCGCAGGCCCCGGCCCCACGTGATACGTGATGGGCAGCGCCCCGCGCCATGAATCGGGCGCTGTGGGGCCGCGCAAAGCCTTTAATAGCGGCAGCGCGTCCCCGTACGAGATGGGAAGCACGGGAATCTTCATAATCACTTCCGCTTCTTCTCGCGGCAGGCGGCGCGCGCCCTTGACCGCTCCCCAGCCCGGAGTGAGCGGATCGCCCGGATGAATCGGCATGTCCATCACAGAGCCGCGCTGCACGCCTTGCTCCGGTCGATAAGGGCCTTCCGGGTAAACGTCGCCCTGATAGTAACCGTCGTCGCGCGGGTCGGAATAGATTAGGCAGCCGATAGCGCCATGCTCGTAAGCGACCTTGGGCTTTATGCCGCGCCAGCTCGCGCCGTAGCGCGCAATGACTATTTTGCCTTTTACATCGACGCCCATCTTCTTAAGCTCGTCGTAATCGGCAGGCACCCCGTAGTTGACATAAACCAGCTGGCCCGTCACGTCGCCGTCGGCGGAGAAGGCATTGTAAGTAGGCAACTGGTTGGCGTCGTTTGAATCGGGGTCTTCATCCAGCGCAGGCTCTTTCAACTGCGCGCGAAATCGGACAGGCTCTATCATCTCAAGCACGCGCTCTTTCGGCGTCGGGAACAATACGTCGAACTCTTCGATCTTCGCGTCCAGCCCCCAGGAGCGGAACTTTTCGAGCATGTATTCGGCATTCTGCTTGTCATAATCAGAGCCTACGTGATGAGGCTCCGCCGAAAGCCGCTGCATGTATTCGCGCAAAAGCTCCGGTTTGGGGATGGCCCGCATCTTTTCTTCCCAACCCGTCTGCGCTTTGCGATTAGCTTCGGAGTAGCCTCGAAGCTCCCGCACATGATTGTCCCCATTAGCCTGTCCCGCGGCAGCCGCAGCAAGAGAGTTGACTGCCACCGCGAGAGATAGGACTATGCCTGCAACCTTTTTAAGCCTGTGATGGCGCATGGTTATCCTCCTGAATTGCAAGCAAAGTATATCTAGCGCGCAGGCTCAGAACAACTAAAGTATTGCCGAGCGCAGCCTGTCTTGCGATAATGTCGGCACACCCCGGACGGCCCCTGTAAAGATGTAATCGGGTTTAACGTTTAAAAGCCGCACGCACAGGATTAATACATTTCGGGCAAAGGCAGGAGGTCGCCAAGATATGCATCCGAACGGCTCACGAAATAAGAGCGAGATGGCAAAAGCCGAATCGGCGTTGAAAGAAGCGGAAGCGCAACAGGAGCGCCTGCTCGCGCTCATAGAGGAGCGCAAAAACGAGCGGCAAAATATTAACGCGCAGATCGCCGCTGAAGGCACGGCAGGTAATGTCGATGGCTTGATAGCGTTGCAAAAGCGCCTCCCGCTGCTCGATAAAGGCATAGCGGACCTGATCGCCTCCTCGGCAGAATGCGCGCAGAGAGTCGAATCCGCACGCCGTTACCTTTACAAGCTATATGTCCACCTGGAGAGACTTCGCCAGGAGGCCGCTTACCTCATAGACGAAGACCCGTCCCGTTTGACGCGGGTCAGGGTGCAGATCCACGCCATAGCAGGCGAAGAAGGGTAAGAAACGAGCCTCGACCCGATAGCCATCGGGCCGAGGCTCGTTTACAACTTGAATCGCTTCAAGCTTGCTTAGTCAAATATATTCTTAAACCATCCGCCCATTTTCTTGAAGCCGCGACCTATCTTCCTACTGAACGAAACGGATTCCTTGGCGCCTTCCTTCGTGACATCGACGGTTTTGTCAGCTACGTCTTCGGTCTTATCGGCTACCTCTTCACCCGTCTCTTTAGTGACCTTTACACCTTTGACTGCGACTTTTTTGCTTGTGTCAACAGTCTTATCTGCCACATCTTCCGTCTTATCGGCTACCTCTTTGCCCACCTCTTTAGTGACATCAACGGTTTTATCTGCCACATCTTTGGACTTTTCGGCTACCTCTTTACCGGCTTCTTTGGTCACGTCTACGGCTTTCTTGCTGACATCGACGGTTTTGTCAGCCACGTCTTCGGTCTTATCGGCTATCTCTTCGCCGACTTTCTTGGTAGCGCTCCAGGCCTTATCAGCAGCCATTAGCATTGTATCGGCAGTCGCGTCCATTGCCTGCTCGATGTCGTTTTCATCCGTAAGGTCTACCTGTCGGCCATCGCGGTATTCGACCATAACTGTGCGCGTGCCGTCGGTCTGGGTCGTGCGGGTTATTCGCGCAACATCACCCGTTTTGAACGTCCTGATTTCAGTCTTTGTGCCGTCCGGCGCAACGACTATTTCAACGACCGAGCCATCGCTTTTCGTTATCGGCTGATTGCCTTGCGAATGGTTGTGGCTTGCTGTCTGCGCAAAGCCAACAGTCCCAATCGAAAGTACAAATGACAGTCCTAATACTGCTAGTATGCGTTTCATAACATAGTCCCTCCACTGGCTCTACAAATTCTTCATTCATCAAAATAGGGGGCAATGCTCGTGCCAATGAGAGGCGGCATGTTATCTCGCTCAAGCCGCCGAGCGGGCTGCTGAGGTGTGGGCGCGAAAACTTTTTTCAGAGTAGAAGTATTCAATCATTACGGCTCGTATGAAATTGCGACGGCGGGAAAAAAAGAAGGCGGTCAACAATCGACCGCCTTTGGCGCCTATTGAATTATTAACTTCCGGCTTACTCAAGCTCAACGGTCACGAATCTAAGCTGACTGTTGCCGCCTTGCGGGTTGCCGCTTTCGATTTGAAGCACGACCTGCTTGTCGCCCTTGAGCGACCGCAGCGCTTCGGTCAAGCTCTGCGCGTTTGTCACCGGTATTCGATTGACACGGTGAATTACGTCACCACGCGATATTCCGGCTTCGGCTGCCGGGCTGTCGGGCTGGACGCTTTGAACTACCGCGCCCGAATCGATCTTCAGCTTAAGCTCGCGGGCAATCTCAGCCGTCACGGTTATAACGTTGATGCCGAGTTTGCCGGTATCCTGCTCAGGGTCGCCGCCCTGTTCCGGGTTATTATCATTCGCCCTCGGGCGCTCGCCCAGCGTAACGGAGGCAGATTGAACGCGACCATCGCGAATGAATTTGACTTCGACGGGCTTGCCGACAGGGAGTTCGGACACAAGCTCCGTCAAGTGCTTGGCCGAGCGAACGGCCTTGCCATTGACCTGAGTGATTATGTCGCCGCTGCGCAACCCGGCCTTGGCAGCCGGCGTGTTAGCGCCCGACAGATCGCCAATCAGCGCGCCGCCTTCGCCATCGTATCCGGCGTTTCTGGCAAACGCGGGCGTGACGTCTTGCGGGAACAGGCCGAGGTATCCGCGCGTCACTCTGCCGCTCTTGATGAGCTGGGCATATACCTTCGTGGTCAGGTTAGAGGGTATGGCAAAGCCTATACCTTCGCTGCCGCCTGAGCGCGAGAATATCATCGTGTTGATGCCTATGACTTCGCCTTGCATATTAACGAGCGGGCCGCCGGAATTTCCCGGATTGATCGAAGCATCGGTCTGTATGAAGTTTGTGAACGGTCCGGCTCCCGGAAGATCACGACCCGTAGCAGAGACTATGCCTGCCGTCATCGTCTGCTGGAGCCCGAAAGGGCTTCCAAGCGCTATGACCCACTCGCCCTGCTCAAGCCTTTCAGAGTCGCCGAGTTTGGCAAAGGGCAGGCCCTGTAGATCGACCTTGATGACTGCGATATCGGTTTCCGGGTCGGTGCCGACTCGCCGGGCTTTGACCTCGCGGCCATCCGCAAGCTTAACATTGATTTGATCGGCTTCTCCGACCACGTGGTTGTTGGTAAGAATGTAACCGTCCGGGCTGATTATCACGCCTGAGCCGGTCCCTTTTTGGCGGCGCGGCTGGCCGTCGCCAAAACCCGGTATCTGTGGAAAGCCTTCGGGCAATCGCGCCATGGGACGCTTGGCCTTCTCAACAACATCTATGTTAACCACAGCAGGCTTGACCTGCTTGGCTACGTTAATAAAGACGCGCGACAAATCGGCAGGCGAGGGCAACTGCGCCTGACTTTGCTGGGCGTAAACCGGCGTATGTAACTCGTAACCTGCGCCTGCGGCAATAGCAAGCGCCAGGGCAAAAACCAGCGCGCGTGCGCGCTTCAATCGCTTTTTGAAACTACCAAAATTCACATCCATAATCGTTCCTCTACCTCCTAAAGCTTTTCACGCCGAAAGGTTCAACAAGTTCTCTTTATATTGCTTGCATCCAGAATCGGGACCGAGTTTAGAGACCGTGGCGGGCCGGACAAATTGATGAACTTATCCGGCCCGCGACCAGTTAATTAATCGCGCTCGACGCGCAGATTGTTTGTGACAGAAAAGACGCCCGGCACGCCGTTGGCTGCCATGTAGGCGAGCTGGCTGTCCATCTTGTTCGACACAACGCCCTCAAGCGTTACGTGGCCTCGATTGACGATAATGTGTATCGAAGGATTCGTGCCTCGCGCGTAGCGATAAAGGCTACCGGAGCGGAATACCGCTCGATACGTGCGAGCGCGAATCGAATCGTCAAACGAAGAGAGCGGCAACACTTGAATATTGTTGACCACGCGCTCCACGCCTTCGATCTTCGCCACGCGCCGCTCGGCGTCCTTACGCGTTAACGCCCGAACCACCTGACCATGCAAGACCACCGTCTCGCCGTTGACCTCGTAAGCGAGGTTATCAAACACGCCGTAGTACGGAAGCGTCACAAGCTCCTTACGTACCTGTTTGGTAAGGCGTGCATTCCAAGCCGCCTGATCCGACTGTGCAGGCGCAGTTACCGCCAACGACGCAGCCAGCATAATGGCCGCAAAAAGGGCGATTACTTTGTTCTTTACTTTATTCATTCTCTTTTGCACCTCCAAAAAACTCTCTTCCTTTCTACTACTAACTATACGTTCTTTGCGCTCTATTCGATTGCCGCTTTTATCTTGCCGATGCCGGGACACGCTTTCGGCTTCGCCCATCAAAGTTAGATGCCTTGCTAGGCTCCAACGCTGTCTGCGAGTCGAGCCTCTCCAGGGCCGCAACCACTTTGGCGAGCGCGAGGACGACATTTGCCCGATCTTCTTCGCCAAGCTCGGCCATCGCGCCGCCGAAAATAGTGTTTCGGCGCTCGCGAAAGCGGTCTACTGCGCGGCACCCCCTTGGCGTGAGCGCGACAAGCACGCTGCGCCTGTCGCCATCAACCGCGCGGCGCTCGATCAGTTGCTTGCGGGTGAGCCTGTCGGTCAATTGCGTCACCGCCGGGGCCGATATCCTCAAGCTCACGGCCAGCTCGCCCGTGCAAAGCGGCCCGGCGCGTAATATCTTTAACGCCTGCGCCTGCGGCATCGTCAGGTCAAGCTCATCGACCTGCTTCCGGTGATGGTCGAGCATCAGCTTAAACATTATCTCCATAAACCTGTCAAAGACCGCCTCGGCTTCCGCGCCCGTCGCTCTTGCCATCCGCCCTCCAAATTAATCCAAATTAATATTTAAGCCAGCTTAATTATATATTAAATGGTGCGGAAGCGTCAACGCGGGTTGAGCGGCTAGCCGCCGTTCTCTTCGGCGACGGCGTCCGGCCTTTGCGAGATGATTTTTTGACGCAGCTCTCGTAGACGGTCGCGCTCGTCCTCAAGGTCTGCGAGCGCGATTTCGCGCTGCTGGCGCTCCTGGCGCAACTCCTCGACTTCGACGCGGCTTGTCAGCTTGCGATGCATTCTTTTCGCGCCCAAAAGTATTACCACTAAAAGCGCGAGGTAAAACAGCCACCCCCCGAAAAAGGTGCGGGCCACGGTCGTAAAGAATGCGAGGACGAGCAAGACCAGGCTGAAGACGCCGAACAGGGCGCAACCCATCTGAAGCGGCGCACCCTGCTCTTTGCTCCTTATCACTTCGACCTGGGCGGTCAGGTCTTCGATCATTTCATCGAGCCAGGCCAGGCGCGATTCAACCTCGTCAAATCCCGCTTGAAGCGAGACGCTTTCTTCGTCCTGACGGACGGCGACCAGGCTGATCGCCCCCTTGTACTGGCGCACCTGGAAAGCCGCGCCGCACGCTGCGCATATTACGTTATCGAAATCTCGCGGGAATTCGAGCGGGCTACGGCACGCCCCACAGCTTGTTTTTATGATCTCCATCCTATTTCAAATACTATTGCCGGAATTACGATTTTCTTCAACTAACGGAGGCCGCCGCCTAACTTTTAATGTCCCGGTCATTGTTGTATAGTTTTTCATTCGACCGATAAGCGATTTTGAATTCATGCGGTCAGGGGACGAGTTATTAGAGGGGACTAGTTATTAGAATGGCAGACATCGAAACAATAACGAGCCTAGCCAAGCGGCGCGGTTTTGCTTTTCAATCGAGCGACATCTATGGCGGGTTGGGCAGCGTTTGGGATTACGGGCCGCTGGGCGTAGAACTTGTCAATAACGTCAAGCGCGCGTGGTGGCGGGCGGTCGTCTACGAGCGCGACGATATGGTTGGGTTGGACGCCGGGTTATTGATGAACCGGCTGGTGTGGAAGTATTCGGGTCACGAAGCGACTTTCTCTGACCCTTTGGTTGATTGCCGCAAATGCAAATCCCGCCTGCGCGCGGATAAGCTCGAAGGCGACAAGTGCCCGGTGTGCGGCTCTGCGGATTTGACCGAGCCGCGCCAGTTCAACTTGATGTTTCGGACGACAGTCGGGCCGGTCGAGGATGAATCGGGGCTGGCTTATCTGCGGCCCGAAACGGCGCAGGGCATATTCGTCAATTTCAAAAACGTGCTCGACACTACGAATCGCAAGCTGCCGTTCGGCATTGCGCAGATCGGCAAGGCATTTCGAAACGAGATCACTCCGGGCAACTTTATCTTCCGTACGCGCGAGTTCGAGCAGATGGAGATAGAATATTTCGTAAAGCCGCCGAACATACTCAAGCCGGGCGAGCCCAGCGATGAAGAGTGGCACGAGCGGTGGATCGAGGACCGCTTTAACTGGTACACGTCGCTCGGCATACGCGCCGAGAATTTGCGAAAGTACGAACAGCCGCGCGCGGAACTAGCCCACTACGCGAAACGCACGGTCGACCTTCAATACCGCTTCTTTCCCGACCGCGAGGATGAAGAGAAGCAGTGGGACGAGCTTGAGGGCATAGCGAACCGGACAGACTACGATCTGAAGTCTCATTCTAAGAAACCCGCGAACGAAGAGGGCAAGCGGCTCAACCCGGATTCGACGGCCGATCTCACCTATTTCGATCACGAATCGAATCAGCACGTCTTTCCTTACGTGATAGAGCCGTCTGCGGGAGTGGCCCGCTCGGTGCTGGCCTTCCTGATGGATGCCTACACGGAAGAGGAGGTCAGCGGGGACAAACGCGTTGTCTTGAAGCTTCATCGCGACCTGGCTCCGATCAAAGTGGCCGTGCTGCCGCTCGCAAAAAACAAAGAGGGGATTGTGCGGCTCGCCAAAGATATCAAGTCCCGTTTGCAGCGCACGGGCGCAATGCGCGCCGTTTATGACGACACGGCAGGGATAGGCAAACTCTACCGCAGGCAGGACGAGGTCGGCACCCCGCTGTGCGTTACCGTAGACCACCAATCGCTCGAAGATAATCAAGTGACGATCCGCGACCGCGACACCATGCAACAGGAGCGTGTCGCGATCGGCGAGATTGAAAAGATAATCGGCGGGAAGCTCGGTCTGGCCGTGAGCCTGTAACAGCGCGAACCTGTAACAGCGCGAACCTGTAACAGCGCAAACCTGTAACAGGCCGCCAGAGCCGCTTTCAGCCGCTATGCAATCAAAAATGATTGAAAGGAGATTGTGTGAATGAAAGCTCTGAAGACAGGGTTAGTAATCGCAGCAACAGTTTTATTTTCTATCGCGTGTAGCTCGCCACAGACAACAAACCAGAATGCGAGCCAGCCCGCAGCCCCACAACCGGCAAACACGAACACGACCGTAGCCGTTCCGCCTGCGCCTGATCCGTCTACTCAAGCGCAGGCAAACACGAACACCGCGCCTCAGAAGCCGGCAGACACGAAGACGCCGCCTAAAGCCGATCCGGTTCCAGGTGTTGATGCGGCCGGTTTGTACGTCGCGCAAAAGTGCGCCGGTTGTCACGGGACGGACGGCAAAGGCAAGGTAAAAGGAGCGCCCGACTTTGCCAACGCCGAATGGCAGAAGAAAGAGAGCAATGACGATTTAATACGTCAGATCAAAAACGGCGAGCCGCCTAAGATGCCCGCCTATAAAGATAAGCTGAGCGACGTCGAGATCAAGGCCCTCGTCGGTTACATTCGCTCTTTTGCAAAATAACAGCAACAGTGTGCAGCAGGCAGTGAGCAGCGTGCAGTCAGTAATGCTTTACTGCCCGCTGCCTCTCATACGTTGCGCGCCGCACACTGCACACTGCATACTGCACACTGCATGAATCGGGCAGTGTTGACGATTTGCGAAGCAGTGCGCGCGGCAGGCGGCAGGGCGATGCTGGTCGGCGGGTGGGTGCGCGATTATTTGCTCGGCATAGAGTCGAAGGATTTTGACATAGAAGTCTACCGTATCGAGCCTGCCCGCTTGCGCGCACTGCTTGAAAAGATCGCCCCGGTCAACGCCGTGGGCGGGCAATTCGCGGTTTATAAGCTCGCCTTTTACAACACGGATGACGGCCCTTCATCCGAGATAGACGTGTCTATCCCAAGGCGCGAGTCAAAATCGGGGCGCGGCCATCGCGGCTTCACAATAGAAGGCGACCCCGAGATGTCGTTTGAAGAAGCCGCGCGGCGGCGTGATTTCACCGTCAACGCCATTCTCTACGACCCGCTGACAGACGAGATCATCGATCCGTTCGGCGGCGCAAAAGACTTGAAAGCGAGGCTGCTTCGCGCGGTCGCCGCCGACACATTCGTCGAGGACAGCCTTCGCGTTTTGCGCGCCGTCCAACTCGCGGCCCGGTTTGAGTTGACAATAGAGCCCGGCACGGCGGAGTTGTGCAGGTCTATAGACCTTGCGGACCTTCCGCACGAACGCATCTGGGGCGAGATAGAAAAACTTTTTACGATGGCCGCGCACCCCTCGATCGGGCTTCAAACGGCGTTCGATCTCGGCGTGCTCGACAAGCTCTTCCCTGAAATTCGCGCGCTCGTGGGTTGCCCGCAAGATTCTGAATTGCACCCCGAAGGCGATGTTTTCACTCATACAAAGCTCGCGATAGACGAAGCGGTAAATCTCGTGGCTGACCTGCCGAAAGAGAAGCGCATCACGGTTATGCTGGCCGTTTTATGCCACGACCTGGGGAAACCACTCGCGACCGATATTATCGAAGGCCGCATACGCTCGCCGGGTCACGATGAAGCAGGGCTTGCTCCGGCGCGAGCGGTGATGAATACGCTTGGGCTTCACACGCTTGGCGGCTACGATGTGCGGTCGCAGGCGCTCGGTCTTGTGCGCGAGCACCTGAGGCCGGGACAGTTTTACGACGACCGCGAGCGCACGACCGACGGCGCTATTAGAAGGCTCGCCCGCAAAGTCGACCTGGACTTGCTCTACCGCGTAGCCAAAGCCGATGCGCTCGGGCGCGGCGCGGCGTCTGACGCCACCGGGCAAGACTGGTTCATCGAAAAAGCGCGTAGGCTCGGCGTCCAACACAGCGCGCCTGAACCTATTCTGAAAGGCCGCCACCTGATCGAAGCGGGCTTTGAGCCGGGTCCGCGCATGGGCGAAATACTAAGGCTGGTTTACGACCTGCAATTAGACGATCAGGTCACGGACCTGGATGAAGCCCTGGCCGCCGCGCGCCGCCTCGCCTGAATCATTCCGGTTTGATCTTTGTCGTTGACAACCCATGCCTTTAACTATATCCTTCCGATGAAGCAAATTGAAAATGACTTTCAATTTGCTTAAGACTTAATAAACCATCTTTAGGTATGAGAGGTAGGTTATGAGCCTGCTGGATGCGCCGTTAAACAAATGGCATCGAATAGACCGGCTCGAAGGGCCTGATGAAGAGTGCCGCCGCTTGCTCGATTTAGGGCTGACGCCGGGCGAAGAGATGGCCGTCGTGCAGGCGGTCCCGTTGGGCGACCCTCTCGTGGTCGTAGTGCGTGGAATGCGCCTTGCGCTCAGGCGGCGAGAAGCGGCCTGGATACAGGTTCAATAAGTGGACATAGGTTCTGTAAATGTGGCCCCTCCCCAAGCGCAGCCCACACCCGAAAAATCAGCAGACCGGCAAAACGAACCCCGTTCTTTAACTGTCTGTCTGGCGGGCGTCCCGAATGCCGGAAAGACCGCGCTGATGAACGCGCTGACGGGGGGCAGTTTCCATACGGCCAATTACCCTGGCGTCACCGTGACGCTCTCGCGAGGCAAAAGCCGCGCGGAGTTTGGCCCCGAGATGACGCTCGTAGATTTGCCGGGCGTGCATAGCTCTGTCGCGCCGTCGCCCGAAGAAGAGCTTTCCTGTGGTGTCCTTGCGGGCCGTCACCATTCAATCCAGCCTGACGCGATAATAGTAGTAGTTGATGCGACTCAACTGGAGCGACATCTAAAATTCGCCGCTTTCGTCGCGCGGCGCGGCAAGCCTGTAATTATCGCGCTGACGATGATGGACCTGCTCGCGCGCACAAATCAATCGCTCAACACGAACCGCCTGGCAGAGGCGCTGAAAATTCCGGTCGTACCAGTAGACGGGCGGACCGCGTGGGGCGCGGCGGAGTTGATGGTGCGGCTGCGCGAAGTAATAGAGCAGCCCGCGCAGTACAACGCTCTCGCGGATTTGCCCGAAGAGCCTGTAGCGGCTTACCGCGCCATAGGCGATCTGCTGGAGCGAGGCGGCGTCGTAAAGCAGAGCAATCCGCTGAGGCTTGCCACCGATTCATTCACGGCGCGTATAGACCACGTAGTCTTGCATCGCTACCTGGGGTTCCCGATATTTTTCGCCATACTGGGCGGGCTGTTCGCATCGATTTTCTGGGCGGCCCAGCCGTTCATGGATTTCATAGACTGGGGTTTTACTCAAGCGAGCGCAGCCACGCTCTCAGTTTTGCCCGAAGGCGTGCTGTCGCGATTTTTTGCCGAAGGGATAATCGGCGGGGTCGGCTCGGTCGCGGTATTTTTTCCGCAGATAGTCATTCTCTTTTTCCTGATGACGCTGCTCGAAGATTCGGGCTATCTCTCTCGAGGAGCGGCGCTCGTTGATAAACCGCTCTCATATCTGGGGCTGCACGGTCGCTCGTTCGTGCCGATGCTGTCGGGTTACGCCTGCGCGATTCCGGCAGTGCTGGCCGCGCGCACGATTCCGCAAAAGCGAGAGCGCCTGCTTACGATCTGGATCCTCCCGCTTATGAGTTGCAGCGCGAGAATACCTGTTTACGCGCTGCTGTTGGCCTCGCTGTTGCCGGGCGCGCCGGGCAAAGCGGGGCTCGCGCTTGCGGCCATCTACGTCGCGAGCCTGATTGCGGGCGCGCTCACTGCCGGGGTGATAAGCCGGTTCATACTGGGCAAGCGGTCAGGCTCTATGCTTGCGATGGAGATGCCCGTCTACCGCAAGCCCTTGTTGAAACCGACGCTCAGAATGACCTGGAGCCGTTCGTCCGCTTACCTCAAGAAGGCTGGAGCGCCGATCATAATAATCTCGTCCGGTTTGTGGTTGCTGTCGAATTTCGGTCTGAGCGCGCATCAACCCCCCTTGCCCGACGGGCAATCTGCGCCTCTTGTGGCGCAGAGCGACCTGGACCATTCGTTCGCCGCAGAGCTTGGGCAGACTATGGAGCCTGCGCTCCACCCTATGGGCGTAGACTGGCGCGTCGGAGTAGGGCTTATCGCGGCCTTTGCGGCGCGAGAAGTATTCGTAAGCACGATGGCTATTGTTTTTCACGTGGCCGACGATGAAGCGACGCAGCGAGAAGGGCTGATGGAAAGCATGCGCGCCGCTACGTTTGAGGACGGCTCCAAAAAGGTCTTTACCACGTCGAGCATTATCGGGTTGATAATCTTCTTCTTCTTTTCGCTCCAATGTCTCTCCACCGTCTCGGTCGTCCGAAGCGAAACCAACTCCTGGCGCATGGCGGGATTGCAGTTGCTTTTCTACACGGGCCTCGGATACTTGCTCGCCACGGGGGCGGTCCAGGGCTTGCGCCTTTTTGGCGTGGACTGACAGACGAGCCGCCTGCCTTTGACACCATACCCGTCAAGGTCTAACATTGCTCGAAACAGGGGATTAAACATCAGTGCTGAACAAGGCGGATACAGATTCGTATTTGATCGGTGGCCGAGAAACAGTTGCGGATGAAACCGCGCGACCGGGAGGAGTGATGGGGAGCCGCATCAAATGGATTTTAGCCGGGATCGGTTCCACCTTCGGACTCCAGGTAATAATCTCGCTCATCTTCGCCGGGCTGGCCGAGCCCGAAGCCAGCAGCACCGTATCGGTCATAGTTTTCGGGCTGAGCCTGGGCGCATTTCTTGTAGGCGGCTTTATTATCGGCTGGATGAGCGAAGAGCTGCGCATGATAGATGCGCTCATCGTGGTCCTGACAACGCTCTTGTTGAGCGTCTTCCTTCTCCTGGTGCTGCCGGACGCAAGCCGTGAGCAGTTCGTCACCGTCCTTCCGCTCAGCGACATAGCAGGCCATCCGGCAGAAAGCCTGATGTTCGTCGCGTTCGCGGTAGTCGCAGCAGCGGCGGGAACATACATCGGCTGGCACGTGACGGTGCCTCAAGAAGGCATCATTGACCGCGTGGCGCTCGTATTAGGGCTTCTCGGAGCGATAGTCGGGCCATTTTTGTTGCTGGCCGTAGGCGGGCGCGAGCCGGGTTCGAGTCAGCCTGCGCTGCCCTGGTATTTCCTCGTGATAGTCCTCGTCCTGTTATTAATAATTATGGGGGTCGGCTTCTTTATGTTCACGCGCGAGTCGCATCACGAGGAGGAGATTTCCATCAGCCCCGAACAAAGAGTAAGGATGAAAATAAAGGATGAGGGATGAAAAAGACTTTAAGAGCGGCATCTGAAATCTGAGATTGCAAATCTGGAATTTGCAATCGCGGCGCGCGTAAGCGTATCATCCGCCATGCAAATCTTTTTCATCCCTCATCCCTCATCCTTCATCCTTTATTTTCATCCTTTCGAGGTCTTTCGCCACTTCTGCGGCTGAAGTGTAACGATCTGCGGGATTCTTACGGAGCATTCGTTCTATGATTTTGACCAACGCGTCGGGAGCGTCCTTGCGGTGCTTCTTTATGCCGGACGGGCCGCGCTTGCTTATCGCTTCGATAGTCTGAAAATAGGTGTCGCCTTCAAAGGGGAGCCGCGCGGTAGTCACCTCATAAAGCACTACGCCGAGCGAGAAGATGTCTGACAGGTGCGTGACCTCGCCGCGCCCCGTCGCCTGCTCAGGCGACATGTAGTTCACTGTTCCCAGAAGCACGCCCGATTCGGTCAATCGAGACTTGCTCGTATCGCGCTTCGCGAGCGGCGAAGGTTTCGCCAGGCCGAAGTCGAGCACCTTCACCTTCCCCCGGTCGGTAATCATTATGTTTGAAGACTTGATGTCGCGGTGTATCACCCCGCGCTCGTGGGCTTCAAACAGGGCTTCGGCTGTTTGGATGCCGATCTCTATAACCGAATTCAACTCCATCGGCCCGTAAGAGAGCCGGTCCGAAAGCGTCTCGCCTTCGACATACTCCATCACGATAAATGGATTCCCGGCGGCTTCGCCTATCTCGTAGATGGTCGCGATGTTCGGGTGGTTGAGTTGCGAGGCCATTCGCGCCTCTCTCAAGAAGCGCTGCTTCATCGTGTCGTCTTCGACATATTTTGACGCCAGCACTTTTATCGCAACTATGCGATGAAGGTCCGTGTCGTATGCTTCGAATATCTCGCCCATGCCGCCCGCGCCGAGCGAGCGTCGGATGTCGAACCGCCCTATGTGGCCTTCGGGCTCTATCAGCGGCGGCGCGATGACCTTTTCGGTCTGGCCGTCGTGGACCGCAAGCACCGCGCGGTCCGTGTCGCGCAGCTCCGTCGTTATAACGCGCGGGCGAGAGATGACGGATGAAAAGAGCGTGGAGAATATTCGCGGCCCCCGGTCGTCTTCTATGAAGTAGCCCGCGCGCTTGAGGTCTTGATAAATATGGTCCTGCTCTTTTTCTACGCGGCCATCCTCGTTGAAGCTGCGTATCGCGCGCCGCTGGCCTTCGCCCATGTGATCCCAGATGAAGCGGAACTGGCCTTTGGCTTCGTCTAAGAAAGTCGAATCGACCTCTTCGCGGTCCAGCTTGCCTTGATTCTCCAACAGGTGATCGAAATAAGCCGAGCATGCGATCTGCAAAAAATATGGGAAGTAGCCTGCCGTCTCGATAATCCGCCGCGCGTAGCCTTCGAGCGACAGCCCCGCTTCCGCAGAGGGCTTGACGATCAAATCCATCGTCTCTTTGCGAGTAAAGGCGCGGAGAAAGACGTTGGTGAAGATGTTGAAGAAAGGCGAATCGGCTATCAATTGCGTGTGGCAAAGCTCCTGCAAATCCCTGGCTGAGCTTGTCACGTACGCGACGTCATAGTTATTGGCTATAGACCTTAGGAAAGAGTAGAACTCCAGATCGAACGCGCGGTTCGTCGTGATCGCGTCGAACTCGTCGAACAGAACTATCAGCTTGCGCGAGTCGCGGCGGAAATTTTCAAGCACGCTGCGGACGGAATCAAACGTCGGGTCGAGCTTGTTCAGAGAATCATCCGAGATTTCTTTAGCCAGCAGAGCGAAAAGCTCTTTAAAAAACTCCGTGAGCGTAAGCCTCCGCTTTTGCTGCAAGTCTATAAAGGCGAATGCGTAAGAGGCCGAGCGGTCTAATAACCGCGCGCGAATCTCAGGGTGATTGATAAAGTAAAGCAGCGAAGATTTGCCTATGCGCCGCTCGCCAACGACCGAGATGGATTGTGGCCGCGACGCGCCTATGCGCGAGAAAATCTTTGACACTTCTTTCGTCCGCCCGAAAAACTGCTTCGGGTCTTTGATCGCAACCCGATTCAAATACGGGTTGCGCGGCGCTGTCTGGTCGGTTGCTGACATAATGAAGTCTTTTCTCTTCGGCCATCTTCTTTGGAGCGCGGGGTCCCGCACTCCAAAAGAAATCCGCTTTAGAATTCTAAAGCGTTCTCACCTCTTTAACCACCTGCCAGATCGAGTGAGACCGGCGGATCCACAATCTGAGCAGGTCTATCTTGAACCTGAAGCCGACGCCGGAATCCTTGTCTAAAAGCTCGCGGCGAAACATCTCTTCGAGAGTCAGCCTGATGCTGTTTTCCGACAGGTGCACGGGATAATCATTAGCCTTTACCGAAGCGCGCAGCTCGCCTGCCGTAGCATATGCGTTGCCGTCCCGTAGTATCTCCGCCAAAAGCGACAGCCCGAGCTTCTCGTCATCCGACAGCACGTCCCATGTGTAGATCATCTGCGGCAAAGGATTGTTGACCACGTCGGCGATGACCTCGTTGAGGTCTGCGACCGTAACCCAGTTCTGCTCGTGCTCGTTCATATAATTGACGAGGTTCTGGCAAATGACCTGCGTGTAGAAGGGCTGGCCTGCCGTCAAACGGCAGACCGCTTCTATCACGCCGCGACCGTAGACGACGCGCCCCTCCACGGGTTCGGTGATCAAACGAAGCGCGTCTTTTTCGGACAAGAAGCCGACCTTGCGAAACAGCGAGCGTCTCAACAGCTCGCGCCAGTATTTTTTGTCGCGCTCTTCGAGCCGGCGCGAGCCGGTAAAGATCAGCGCGAGCCTCTCTTTGTTGTCCATCAGCCCGGCCAGAAACGTGAACAGTTCGGGCGAAAGCTTCCCCTCGTCGACCTTCCCTTCCATCAACTCGTATTCATCCATCAGTATCAACAGCGTGCGGTCGCCGATCGCCGCCATCACTTCATCCAGAAAATCCAGAAAGACCGGATAAGGGTTGCGTCCATCGAACTGCGGCAAGCTCAGCGAGAGGCTAAAAGCCTCTGCGTGGGCAGCGCCTGCGCCGGGCGTATGAGCGAGGGCGGCCGTCTGGGCTTTAACCGTGCGGGTGACGGCATCGGTTATCAATCGAGAAACGCGCGCGAAGAACTCCGAGTCCGAGGCGATAACCATCTCCTGCATATCGACAAAGACCGGGATGAAGCGATCGCCCAGCCGACCGTTCAGCACCTGATAAAGAATAGAACTCTTGCCGACCCGGCGCTCGCCGCAAAAGACTATGACCACTCCCTGGCTAACGCCTTCGAGCTTCGTGCGGACGTAGCGAAAATCGTCCTCGCGCCCATAAAACATCTGCTCGGTGCGAATAGGGTTCCCGACTATGTAAGGGTTCGGCTCTATCGGGAGGTAGTTGCGCAGCTCTTTAGGCAGCACGTATTCGCGCTCGCGCACGCGGCGGGCGGCAACAACGGTGGCGACGGTCAATCCGACAAGCGCGAGCCCCAGCGCGTAAAACCACCAGCGTTTCCAAAAAGGCGAGCCGACCCTGAGCGTGAGGCTGGCCGCAGGCTCGTCGAGTCCGTAAAGGTCGCGGTTGAGCGCGATGATTTCAAACGTGTGCGCGCCCTCGCTCAGATCCAGCAGATCGACGGGGCGCTCGGCTCCGGGCTGTACGGGCAGCAATTGCCACGCGGTGGCGGCCTCAGCCGATTTCAAGCGATAAAGGTAGTAGATCACTTGCCCGCTCATCATGTTCACAGCCGTGAACCTGAACGACAGGCGATGGCGGCCATAATAGACCTCGTGCATTTCCGAAGTGGGTGTCGAGGGTTGCCCGTCTATCTGTAAAGAAGCTTCTACGAGCGGCGCGGCGCGCGCCGGTATGTGTCGCACCGCGCCCTTGTCGGTCGCAATCCAGATTCGCCCCTCGCCGTCTTCGGATATAGAGTTGACTCTACCGGCTGTCAGAGCCTGCGCTTCGCCCGAATAGGCCGTAGAGATAATGTGGACGCCGAACAAAGCGAATTTCTTGGCTCGCCCGTCGTCGGTCCCCGCCCAAAGGAAACGGCCCGCTCTATCAACGTAGAGCGTGCTCGTAGGCTCGCCGTCGAAAGTCGTGAACTTTGACGCGCCCGCCGACGCTTCCGTGTAGACCTGGATTCCGGCGCGCGTTGCTACCAGCAGCTTATCGTTGTATCGCGTGATCCAGCGCGCGTCATTATCGGCAAGCCCGTCCCGGTTATCGATCACGTCGGCCTCGCCCGTCTGCGGATTGAAGGCGACTATCCCTCGCGAGGTGGCGAACCACAATCGCCCGTCCGTGTCTTCAAAGACGTGGCGCGTGTCGGAGCCTGCAAGCTGTTCGAGAGTTTTTAGCTTGTCGTCTTTGTAGACGTCTACGCCCCTGGCGGTCGCAAAGAGCATCGCGGAATTGCCTGCGATGCTGGAAACCCAGTGAACGTTTCTGGACGACAGCCCGTTGCCTTCATTGAACGGTGTGAGAATCTGTCCGCTCAATCGGAACACGCCCTGATCGGTCGCAAACCAGGCCGCGCCTTCGCGGTCAAAGGCGATGGCTCGCCCGCTGATGTTGGCGCGAAATCCCTGGACGGGCACGAAACGCTCATCGACCAGTCGCGAGACGCCTGCGGCGGTGACAAACCACAATCGCCCCGAACTGCCGTTGCCTGTTGCCGCAGGCTCTTCGACCACCATTCGCACGTCGTTATCCGAAAGGCCCCGACTCGTGCTGAAGTTGACGAAGCTGTAGAAATCCGCGCGAACGGCTCCGTTGTCCGTGGCGCACCAGGTGATGCCTTCGCGCCCCGTGAAGATCGCGGCTACGCGGTCGCGCTCGACAGAAGCGATTCCCTGAGATTCGCGGCGCACAGGATCGTAAAGCAAAGCCCCGCCCGCCGCCATCGCAAACCATATTCGACCGCTGCTGTCCTGGCTTATCGCCCGCACGTTCAAAGAAGGCGGCGCTGTGGTTGAATCCGCGCGAGCGGTGGCAATCGGCGTCACGGGGATTGCTCGCGCGCCGTCGAAAAAGAATGCCCCTTTGCTCGTCGCAAGCCATACGGTCCCGCCGCTGTCTACGAATACCGATTGAGCATCAACCAGATCATTGCTCCTGTTTGCTCGCTCAACCGCCTGACCATCAATCGTCGCAAACCCGTTTGAAGTCGCGACCCAAATCTTGCCGCTCTTATCTTCGGCCAATCCTCTAACATCGTTAGACGGCAATCCTCCGGCCTGGTCAAACAGAGTGAAATCTTCGCCGTCAAACTTAAAAACGCCTGTCGAGGTTGCCACCCACACCTGGCCGCGCGAGTCTGCTACGACACCGCGCGCATCGCGGCCACCGAGCGCGATACCGGCGTCCGCTCCATCTTTTGCGATACGCCGGATGCCGCGCGGCGTCGCAAGCCAGATTATTCCGCTTCGGTCTTCGGCAATCGAGCGAATGTCTTCGCCCGAAAGTTTCTCGTAAGCCGACCCCGCTGTAGCCGATGATCTGAAATCCGAGCCGTTATACCGCGCGACTCCTTTATCGGTGCCGAACCACATCCAGCCCGCACTGTCTTGAAAGACGGCCTGGACATTTTTTGAAGGGAGGTTAGGCACGCTCACGCGCATGACCGCTTTTTCATTGATAGGAATCGTAGGCGCGACCACGAGCTTCAAGGAGAATTCCATCATGATGCCCGACGAGATAAATACCTCGTTGCGGTATTCCTCATAACCGCCCAGCACTGCCGTGAGCTGATAAGAGCCGGGCGCGAGCCGCCCGAAATAAACATCGCCGCCTTCGTCCGTATTAATGCGCTGGGGCGGGCGGTCCTGGCTCGACAGAGTTACGACGACGCCGCTGAGCGGCTGATTCCCCGCATCGAACACGGCAACGTGCAGCGACGACGGGGTCAGCTTGATTAAGGGAGCGGGCGCTTCGTCTATGCGGGTTATGGTTACGCTTATTCTCTCTTTGCGAAACCGGGACGCTTCGGCAGTTATGACGTACTGGCGCGGTGTGAGGTTTTTAAACTCGAACTTCCCGTTGGCTCGTGTGAGAGTCGATTGCGAAAACCCTTCCGCCGTAATAGTAACTTTTACGTCGGCTACTGCCTGGCCCCGATCGTCCTGCACCGTTCCTACGATAATTGCGCCCTCGGTCTGGGCGGCGATGGCTGACCGAAAAAAGAAGCCTGCGGCGACGACAAGCAGCACGGACAGAGCCGCGAAAGCAAAATTGGAGGTGCGACTGGCGCGCGCGCCAGATGGCTGAACTGAAATTCTTGGGATGCGCCTAGACACTTGCTTGTACAAAAGAGTATACACGGGCAGGTTGCGGAGCATCAATTCTAAGTGCTGAGTAAAAGACAAAGCGAACAATCCATCGCTCGATTTTTCACTCAGAGGGTGCCTGAAAAGCCTCTTCGAGGCTTTTGAGCTACCTTTTCAGACATCCTATCAGGACTGAAGTGAGAGTTTTTCTTGCGCCCTATCGAGCACTGCTTGAACTCGGTTGAGCCGGTCTTGAGTCTTGCGCGACTGCTAGCTGCCTTCGATGTAAGGGCGCGACTGGACTATGTAAAGCTGCCCGCGCGCGTAAAGCCATTCGATGTCCTGGTTGCGCCCGGCGAAGACGCGCTTGAGCGCGGTCGCGGCGCGCGCAAGCCGCCGCACCATCGGGTCCGTCAGCACCGCACGGCTCTCTTCGATCTTTATCTCGCGAACGCCCCCGCTCTCGTCAAACTTCAGCATCGTGTCTTCGTCCGAGCGGGTCAAAACCTTTATCGCGTTCGAGCGCGGGCTGTAGAGCAATTGCTCCGGCACGCGGCGGCCCTCGACCACTTTTATACCCAGCCCGCGCTTCGCGTTGATGTAGACCGCGCCTTGATTAGAGCGATTGAACGGGTCGGTCGTGATGGCGACGCCTGCACTTTCGGCGTTGATCCCCCTTTGAAGGAGCACCGCCGGATAAACACCGAAATGATTCATGCCGAAACTCTCGCGCGCCTCGTAAGCTTCGTAGTTCCACACCGAAGCCCACACGGTCTTTATCGCTTCCATCAGATGGTCGTCGGTGCGAACGTTCGGCACGGTCGTGTACAGCCCGGCCCCGCTGAAGTTCGCCAGGTCTTCGGCATTAGTCGAGCTTCGCGCGAACAGCCCCGCGCCCGCGTACTGGCGATGCACTTTGTCGAGCACTGCCCGTCGAAAATCCGCATCGTGGCGGCCTTCTTGAATCCACCGGCGTATCTCCGCGAGCCGCGCTTTTCGATACGCGGGGTCGTGAACGAAGCGGTCTTCTTCGACCGCCGAGGCGACGCGCTCTTCGAGATTGTTTAGCCGAATAAACTCTCGGTAATAATGAAAAGGAATGGTGAAGCCTGACGGCACTTCTACGCCCGGAAGACGCGCGTTCAGAATTTCGCCCAGGTTAGCCGATTTTGCGCCGAACCGCACCGCGTCGCGCGCGCGCTGGTCTTTAAGGTCCGCGAGCCCGTCGTAATCGAGATCGGCTTTGGGCGTGACGGTATCGGCCTGCTTAAGCCACTGTCGCTGGCGCGCTTCGACTTCTCGCACGTCTGCGGGCGCGAGGCGGTACTGGTTTTCGTCAACTTCGAGCCGAACGTATTTGCCTTCCAACTGTTTGAACATGCGGTCGGCGTTTCTGATGTGCGCGTTGGGAATCGACCATGACTTCGCCAGCAGGTTCGCGTGCGAGAGCGGCGAAGCGGGCTCGGTCGTGATTATACCCGAAAGCGGAGTCAGTTGGACCGGGACTTCTTTGAATATGATTATCTGATTGCGGTCGATTACGGTTTCGGGAGTCATTCGATCAATGATGCGAAGCTGGCCTATGCCCGCGCCGAGGTTGAGCGGCTGATACTCGACGTTGCGCGCAAGCTCGCTCGCGGTAAGAACTGCGAACCGGCGGCCCGAACTATTTTGTATTGCATCGTCCTCGTACCCGCGCGCGGCCTCTTCTTGAGCAAGAGAGTTCGGCTTGAACGAAAGCGGCGCAAAGAAGCTCTCGCTCAGAGAGGCGAAGGCTTCGGCGAGCAACTCTTTCGTGAGCCGATCGCCTTCCCAAAACTCGAAGGTGAATTTATCAATCGCGCTCTGGTAGGCGACGGTGCCGAGGAAAAAGCGGCGATCCGGTTTCTGATAGTTGTTCTCGTAAAAGACGCGCCCGCGCTCAAGCGACAGGTAAGTGGCGTTGACGAAATCTTTGTGAAACTGAAACCGTTTGGAGTTGACGTAATAAACACGCGGGCCTGCGGCGCGTGGCGCGCGGCGGTCTATGACGAACATGATATGCGGCAGCGCGTAAAAACGCCCGCGAAAATAGACTCGCGCAAGCGAGTCGAATTCGGCTCGCGTGCGGATGCGGGATAGCGAATATTGCTGCGCTTTGACGGCCTGGCCGAAAGTGGCGGGAACCTGCGCAAGGTTTGCGCAAAGTAAAATTATAAGGACGGCTCGATTCATCTTCATTCAACTACCCTCCGTTCGCTTTGTCTAAATTATCTCAAGACGGCCTCTCGCGCCATGCAGAAAATGCTCGTTGCTGAAGTTGAAACATCGCAGCCGTAAGAGTATTATCCCAGAGCACCACAATCTCACCTGAATGGTTATTAAAGTCATCCCGCCAGGGATGACTCTTTCGACGCCCGGACGGCCAGGGACACCGTCCGGGCTTAAAACTTTATATGATCTATCAAAGATTTATGCAAATTAGGTCATAATTGACATTCAATAAGCGCAGCCTTACAATCCCTACAGCATCAAGGCCGAAAGGGCAGCCGGTTTGACCGTTGAAGAGCTAAAGCAAATCTACCTGGAGAAGCGTCGAGAGATCAGATCAAGGCTGGCTGAGTTTGAAGCAGTAGGCAGCAGTGCCTCTGATGAAAGGCTCTTTGAAGAACTCGTCTTTTGCATCTACACCGCAGGCGCGAGCGCGCGCATGGGATTGCGCTCGGTAGAAAGCGTCCGGCCGGTCTTGATGACCGGGTCGCTCCAAGACATCCAGCGCGCCCTCGCTCATAGGCATCGCTGGCCCGAAGCGCGCGGCGCTTATACTTTTGAGACGCGCGAATATTTGCGCGAGCACTGCGGGCTGCGGATGCGTGAGTTGCTCGCGGGATTTGAGACGATGGCAGAGCGCAGAGATTTTTTTGCGGCAAATCCCGGAGTGCGCGGGTTGGGGTATAAAGAGGCGAGTCACTTTCTGCGCAACGTAGGATTTCGCGGTTACGCGATTCTGGATAAACACATACTGGCACGGCTCGCAGAGTTTGGGGTGATCGAAAGCCCCAAACCGCCTTCCACAAGAAAGAGGTACGTGGACCTTGAGGAAAAGATGAAACTTTTCGCCGAGCGCATCGATATAGACTTCGATGAGCTTGACTTGCTCTTGTGGTACACAAAGACCGGGGAGATATTGAAATGAAGGTCAAAGGTATCGAGAGCGCACGCACTTTTTCCTGGTTCTCTTTTTCCGGTTATTCTTTCAATAAAAACCGGAGACCTGTGTTGAGAACCGGAAGCCGCATCACCGGACTCGTCGTCGCTATATTTCTCGCCCTCGCGCTTTCAGCCGCCGCGCCTCGCGGTGCGGCTGAATACCGAGAGGCCGATTTCGGCGACCGCAAGAATAAAGACCCTTACGAAAAAATCCACAACGAGGCCAAAAAAGCCGTACGCAACGGCGATTACGAAAAAGCGATAAAGATATACACCGAATTGCTCGGTAAAGATGAGCGCCACCTCCAGGGGCAACTCGGCATCGCTTTAGCCTACGCCAAGGCTTTGAACTTTCAGGGCTGTTACGATCACGCGAACAAGGCTATAGAGATAGACCCGAACAACGCGCGCGCGCACGCGCTGGCGGGGCTCGCGCTGCTCAGATCGGGGTATGTTGCAAGCGCGGTCGAGCGGCTTGTCCAATCGGTCACCATCAATCCTAAAGAAGCGCTCGCATTCGGGGCCGCCGCCGAAGTCAATTACTATGAAGGCCGGGCCAGGGAAGCTCACGCAAAGGCTTTGCATGCTTATAACCTCGACCCTAACGAGCCTGATTATCTTGTGACGCTTGCGCGCGCCTCAAGCAGGCTTGAGAGATTCGCCGACGCCGCCGACGCCTACGAAGAGTTTCTCCGCATCGCGCCAAAGACCGACAAAGAGCGCCGCGAGCGTATACAAGGGCTGATAAACTTTTACCGCCAGTTGTCGGGCGTCGAGGTGCATCAACTCAGCGGGCCGAACTCGACCGACGTGCCTTTCGAACTCGGCCTGGATCGCAGGCCCTACATTAAGCTTAAGATCAACGGGCGGGATGCCACCTTCGTCATCGACACGGGCTCGGGATTCACGGTGATCTCTAAAGAGGCGGCCAAACGGTTTGGCGTCTCCGAGATCGCGCGGGGCGGCAAGTCGCAGGGTGTAGGCGGAACCGGCAAATTCCCTATAATCTACGGCCTGATCAAATCGCTACAGCTTGGGGAGGCCAGGCTCCGCTCGATTCCGTGCTTCATAAGGCCGTTTCACGGGGCTAAAGATGGAACGGCCGAGAAGCGTATTGACGAGATGCGCTCGGACGGTTTTATAGGTCTGTCGGTATTGGCGCACTTTTTGACGGAGCTTGATTACCAGGGGAGCGTGATGCGCCTCAACCGCCAGACACAGCCTACTGTGCCCCTGCTGCCTTCCGCCGACGAGACTGTAATCCCCTTCCGCACAACGCAAAACGGCTTAATAAGCATCGAGACAGAGCTTGACGGCAACCACCGCATCAACGCCATACTGGATTCGGGCGCAAGCTCTACGGTAATCTCTGCCGCCGCCGTCGAACGGCTCAAAATGCGCGACCAGATAATCAAAGGACAGACGGCACGGGTGATAGGCGCGGCCGGCGTAAGCGACAACGTAGAACTTCTCTTCATACGCAATTGCCGCGTGGCGGGTCTTTCGCAAAACAACATGCGGGCGCTGGTGCTCGACTTCGGCGCAATAAACGAGACATCCGGTTTTGAGCAAAGCGGCATACTGGGGGGCGACTTCCTCCGCCACTATCGAGTCACCATAGATTTCTCCCGCGCACAGGTCACGCTCAAGCCTCATACCTCTCCCGTAAGGGAAAAATAAGTAATGAGTAATGAGCGATGAGTAAGAACAAAGTGCCGATACTCATCATTCATTATTCATTACTCATCACTTAAAAACACCCGCCTGTGGTAAAATTATTTTTGCAGACGCCATGAAAAAGAGCATATATCTTGAGACATCCGTGATCGGCGCGTACCTGGACAACGGCGAGCCGTTCCGCCGCGATCTGACCATACGCTGGTGGGAGCACGAGATGGCCGACTATGCGCCTTTTATCTCGCCGCTGGTCGTGCGCGAATTGGAGCGAGCGGACGAGCCTCGGCGGTCCGCTTATTTGAACCTGGTGCGCGACGTGCCGCAATTTGAAGTGACGGACGAAGCGGCCATACTGGCCGAGGGGTATGTTTCGCGCGGCATATTCCACCGCAAGTACATAGGCAATGCGCTGCACGTGGCCCTTGCGTCGGTCAACAAAGCCGACCTGATTGTAACGTGGGACTTCGGCTACATAGCGAACGTCCATCGTCAATCGCGAATAAAGTTATTCAACACGGTCGCGGGATTTTTCGTCCCGATGATCGTGACGCCGGAGTTTTTGATTAACGCAGAGTTCTAAGATGTATAGGAAGCCGAGATTTCTAGAAGAGCTGCACGCGATCCGCGAAGAGATGTCGCGCGAATGCGACTATGACGTTCGATCTGTTTGCGGAGATGGTGCGCTCAGGCCAGCGGCCGAATTATGGCCGCGCCAGAAACATTCGCGGCCTTCGCTCTAACGCTCCCACGCCTGGCTTTGGCGATAATCAGAACCATTCAGAGCATAAAAATGATTAAAGAATTTTACCTCGCTTCGATCTCGATTCTTTTATTGCTGTCTTCTTTCGGCGCAGCCTACGGCCAGACCTCACAACGCCAGACGGTCGCCTCGGCCCCCCAGGTGTTGCTCGACATTCCCGCAATCGCCGAGCGCGTCAATCAGGTGGTGGTTAACGTGCGGTCGAATTACGAAGGCGGCGAAAACATCGGCAGCGGGTTTATAGTTGATCAGCGCGGGTTGATCGTAACGAACTTTCATTTGATCTCAAGCAGCGATACGCGCCGCACACAGCGCGGCGCTGCCTCCGCAGCCGCGCCTAAGCTCGCCTCCAATGTCTCCGTCATATTGCACGACGGCCGCCAGTTTCCCGCTTCCGTCAAAGGCTATGACGAGGCGACAGACATCGCGTTGCTTGAAATCATCCCGTCGGGGACACCGCTTCCGGTAGCCGAGCTTGGCGATAGCGACTCGCTCAAAGTGGGCGAATGGGTGATCGCCATCGGCAACCCTTTAGGACTCGATCACACGGTTACGCTCGGGATTGTGAGCGCAAAGGGGCGCACGGGGTTCGGCGGGCAATTCGACGATTTTCTTCAAACCGACGCGGCGATCAATCCGGGCAATTCCGGCGGCCCGCTCGTAAACACACAGGGCAAGATCGTCGGGATCAACACGCTTGTGCTTGAGCGAACACAGGGGTTGAGCTTCTCGATACCGATAAACGCCATGAAAGCCATACTGCCGCAGCTTGTAGAGCGTGGCCGCGTGGCGCGCGGGTTCCTCGGCGTCGAGACGCGCGATTTGAATACTGACATTCGCGGATTGTTAAAACTGCCTCCCACATCACGCGGCGTGCTGGTCATACGCGCCGAGCGCGGCACGCCTGCTGCCCGCGCCGGTCTTAGAAGAGATGACCTGATAACTTCGGTCAATCGCGAGCCCATCACTTCTTATGTGCAGTTCAATCGCCTTATCGCCGCCAAGTCTCCTGGCACAAAGATTTCAATACAGATACTGCGCGACGGGCGCGAATACACTTTGTCTGCGGAAATAGCCGAAGAGGAAAAGAAATAGCGGCGGGGGAGCAGGTGAGAATTAAACTTTTCTCACCTGCTCCCCGGCTCCCCTGCACTCCAACCATTGACCCTTGATATGAACGAAAGGCCTTTTGAATCCGAGCTTCCAGGCGACGGCGTGATGGTAGAGCTGTTTGCCAGTATCGGGTTTGAGGTGGCCGACGAAGACTCTTATAACCTGCTTGCCGAGTATGCTGAGAACAGCGGCGAGCGCAGCCGCGTGCATCGCGCGGATGTGACGCTGCACGGGCGATGCTGGAAGCTTGCCGAAGGGATTGAAGTCTGGTCGATACTTTATGAGCGAGCGGCAGAGATTTATTATGCCGACTGCCGCCCCGCCTTCCGCAGCCGCTATGTCCACCATGTTCAACCGTGGGAGTTGATCGAGTATGACGAAGACGGCGAAGCGATAGTGCGAGGGGTGTTGCCCGGCGGGGCCGAGGTCATCTTCGAGCTGCAAAACCTGACCGAGTTAAACCCTTGCGTGTTCCGCGAGGGGCATCTACATATTGCGCTCGCCGGTCTTGCATATAACGCGCAGGTGCTGCCCGTGGCCGAAGGCGAGGTTGTTTCGAGCCGGTTCGAGCTTGCCGAGCAGTTGCCGGGGCTGGCCGAATCGGCTTGCGAGAATGATTATTTTATTCGCGGTCGAGTGCTCGCCTGGCGCGAGATGCAAAACCCCGTGACTCAAAGCAATCTGGTCTGGCTTTACGTAGACTGCGGGAAGATTCGCCTTGAAATCCTGGCAAACCGGCGCACCCTGCGCGGGCGACCCAAGATAGGCGATACCATCACGGCCAGCGTGTGGCTACAGGGTCACGTGCTTGAAGAAACAGAGATAGCGGCCCGGTACGAAGGCGTAGACCGAGATTACGAACTTGGCGATTTCTGGGCCGGGCTGCGGCGCGACAACTGAGAAGGTGTCCATGGCCGATGATGTGCTTCGCACGCGGCGGTGCCAGTTACAAAGAGGCGCTGTCTTAACGTCACATCGCTTGCCATCACCTGACACCTGCTGAAAATAATGCGTAAGAGATTATTCACTCTTCTTATCCTCGGACTGATAGGCGCGGGAATTATCTTTAGCGCGTGGTACTATTGGACCCACCGCTATGACAAGCTCATCGTCGAGATCTCCGCACAGTACGACCTCGACCCCGAGCTTGTTAAAGCCATCATTTACGAAGAGTCTTTCTTTAACCCGCGAGCGCACAGCTCGCAAAATGCGGTCGGGCTGATGCAGGTCACACCGATTGCCGCCCAGGAGTGGGTCGAGTCAAAGCGCTCGCGCTCGCTCGGAGAGGCGGCCGCCTCCCTGTCGCCCGATGTGCCGCGCGGGCGTGAGATCAGTTTTGAAGAGGCGTTGAGCAACCCCGTCGTGAGCCTTCACGTAGGCTGCTGGTATCTTCAAACTCTGCTCGCCCGGTACGGTGATGAGCCTCACCCGCTTGCGGTCTCCCTGGCCGCCTATAATGCCGGCCCGTCGAACGTCGAGCGATGGGCTTCAAGCTCGGACCGCTTGAATATGTCGCGCGAAGAGTTCATAGCCCGCATACAGTTTCCAGTCACTCGCGATTACGTCGAAAGCATCCTTGAGCGCTACGATTACTACAAGCGCGACCGCGATATAAGACAATAATCCATACGCTTGCAGTAGACCCATTTCGATCACGCATTTTGAGTTACGGTCAAAGTGAACGAACCTTTTTGTCGCACACAGCCAGTTTGACTGTCGCTTATCTCCACACGAACTCGGGCGTCCGAGTTGCCGGAGCTAAACTCCACATCCAAAGTCTTTAAAAAAATTTCGAGCGTGCGACGGCGCGGCACGGGCATTGAATAGAGATGTAGCGTGATTGGCGCGGGATTATCCCGCGCGGCCCCTGTAAAGATCGCAACAGACTTGAACAGGGTAGCCGGCTCGCGACGCGAACCGTCTTGAATGACAGGTTTGGCGGGTGTCTCCTTCACCCGCGCGCGCCGCCCGGTAACCTTCGCTCAGGCATTGCCAGCCGCGAGGTGAGCGTGAAACGAGCAGTGCATATTCTCTCGAAATTATTCTTAAAAGTACTGCCTGTAGCGGGTGTGCTGGTGCTCGCTTATTCGATCTATCGCCTCTGGCTTGAGCCTGTGAAATCCGACTGGCTTCTGACGCTCACGTTCCTTTTGCTGCTGGCTTCACGCATAGACGTGCGCCTGCCCGGCGTGCGCAGCAAGATGACGCTTACCGACACTTTTATTTATGTCGGCGTGCTCATACTGAATCCCTGGGCGGCAACCGTACTGGGATCGATTGACGGGCTGGCGACCTCTCTTCGCAACGTCAGGCGATTGGGGACGGCTTTCATAAACATGGCCGCGATGAATCTGGCGGTGCTGGGCGCTTCGCTCGCGGCGTTGCGGGTTTTCGGGCCGCTCGACCTGCTGGTCTTTGACAACAGCAGGCTGGATCACTTTGCTCTCGCGCTAGGACTGCTGGCCGGAATCATCTACTTCATCAACACGGGCATCGTCGCCACGACGCTTGCAATCAAGCGCGCGAACGGCGTGGTGAAGACCTGGATGGATAATTACCTCTGGACCTCGATGGCCTATTTCGTAGGGATGCTTGCGGCCGGGGCAATCGCCAAAGCAATCACGGTATTCGGTTTTTACTCGCTTTTCCTGTCAGGCCCGGTGCTTGGTTTCACCTACTTCACCTACTACACGTACCTCAGAAAGGTTGAACGCTCGAACCGCCGCATTGATATGCTCACAAAGCTACACCTTGCGACTATCGAATCTTTAACCATGGCGATAGACGCTAAGGACCCGGCGACGCGCGGCCACATACAGCGCGTGCGGGTGCTGGCCGAAGGGCTGGGGCGCGCGGCCGGTTATCCCGAAGACCAGATGGAAGGCTTGAAGGCGGCGGCGCTCCTGCACGACATAGGCAAGCTCGCCGTGCCGGAACACATATTGAGCAAGCCGGGCAAGCTTTCGAGCGCCGAGTATTCGAAGGTGATGATACACCCGGTAGTGGCCGCAGACATTCTGAGCAATGTCGAATTTCCTTACGAGGTCGTCCCCATAGTTAAACACCATCATGAAAAATATGACGGCACGGGCTACCCGTCGGGCCTCAGCGGCGAAGACATACCCGTAGGCGCGCGGATTCTTACGATAGTCGATTGCTACGACGCGCTCACGACGAGTCGCCCCTACCGGCCGCGCTTCAACCGCGATCAGGCGCTTGAGCTTATGCGCCGCGAGAGCGGTCGCACGTTCGACCCCCCGCTGCTCGATAAATTCTTCGCGATAATCGAATCGATGGAAGAGTCGTTGCCGGCCGTCAATTCCCTTCCAGCCTCTCTTACTGGCATAGATGCGTTGCCTACGGGCCGCATGCTTGAGCCAACCTATGCGGTCTCGTCCAGGACGCGGACAGAAAACGCCCTCAGAGACATCTCTGCCGCGCAGCGAGAGGTGCTTTCGCTTTACGAGATTTCGCAAACGCTCGGCTCGACCTTGAAGCTCTCGGAAGTGCTCCCGATAGTGGCGACAAAGCTCGAAAATATCGCCAACTTTACTACGCTCGTAATCTACCTGGCCGAAGGCAATGAGCTGCGCGCGGCGCACGTCATAGGTAAAAACGCGGAGGCCCTCAAATTTGCGGAGATGAACATAGGCGAAGGCGGGGCCGGGTGGGTCGCCCAACACCGGCAAATTCTGATCGGCGGAAGCCCATTGGCCGACCTTGAGCACACCATCGGGCCTGCGGCGACGGCTTACCGCTCGACGGCCATCTTCCCGCTCATTCGCGAAGAGATATTGATAGGAACTCTTGCCCTTTATTCGGAAGAAGACCGAGGCTACTCGGCTGACGAAGTGAGACTGCTTGAAACCATTACGAATCATGCGGCGGCGGCGGTCCACAACGCGCTGGCTTTCGAACGCACACAGGAATCGGCCCTGACCGACAACCTGACGGGATTGCCGAACTCGCGTTATATGTACAGCTTCTTTGACCAGGAGCAGAGCCGCGCCGAGCGTCACGGCTACCCGCTCGTGCTTATGATGATGGACCTTGACGGCTTTAAGAAGATCAACGACACCTACGGCCATCACGTCGGCGACGAGATATTGCGCCGCATAGCTCACATCGCGCGCAACCAGTTGCGCACGGGTGACACGCTTATACGCTATGCCGGTGACGAGTTCGTCGCCGTCCTGCACCGCGCAACGCCCGACATGGTGCTGGATCTGAAGATGCGCATGCAGTCAGCCGTAGACAGTTACTCTCACGAGGTACGCGCGGGCCGCATGGCGCGCGTGGGCATTTCGATAGGCCATGCCACTTTTGGCCTGGACGGACTGGCTATAGACGAGCTGATGGAAGTGGCCGATCAGCGAATGTACGAGGACAAAATAGAACGCAAGCGCAATGTTACGGCTTTGCGCTTCGCGGCATTTCCGGGCAAAACGCCCGTTGGTTGAATTTCGGATTTTAGATTTTGGATTGAGGGGACACTAGCTTGTAGAGCTTTATCCGGTAATCCAAAATCCGAAATCGCGCTGCGCGAAGCGCATAATGCGCCATGAAAATCCGAAATCGAATGGGGTGATTATGTTGAACCAGGAAAATCTTGCGGCAGGCAATCGCGCCACCGCGCCACACGTCAGGATGAAAATGCTGTTGCAGATGGCCGAAGCGCTCGAAGACGAGGCCGGAGGGCTCTATCGCCGCGCCGCCGCTTTCGAGGAAGAAGAGTTCTTGCTCAACCGGGAAATAGAAGAGCGCCAGACCGAGATCAGCCGCCTCCAGCTCAAGCTCGAAGCGCTGCGCTCGACTCGCAACGGGTTGCTTGAAAAGATCGAAGCGCTGCGCTCGGAAGCAAACGTGATGCGCGAAGAGGTCTTTAACAAAGAAGAGGAGATAGCCCTGACAGTTCCAAAGAACCCTATGACAGAAGGGTGGAACGATACGGGCTGCGACGGGGAACTCCCGCGTTCGGTCTACTTCCAGCGAATGAATTTGTAAGCCGGGTCTCCCCCGATCGGGGATCGCGCGGCTTCGAGTAAAAAATGTTTAATTCAACTGAAAGCTGACCGGCAATAGCTATTTTAATAACACAAGGGTTCTGGGGATAATCCAACTCACGGTTCGGCCCCCTGTCTCAGAGTCGTAAGAGCGAGGGTAGTATGTTTCAATGGAACGGGATTGAAAGGCGCGCGACAAGCGAGCGGCGCAAGCAAGAACGTCGCCACTCGATGCGTTACACGGCTGACACGTTGATAGTAATCGATGGAGTCACCTGGATCGATAACGAAGGGACTGATCGCCGCCGCAAAGTCCGGCGCCGCGACGACCGAGAGCGAATTGCAAGAAAGATTATAGAAGGGCTGGCAGATTATTAATTCACGTTGATAAATCTCGCGCGCCGGTCTTCAAGTATGTTTGAAATAATCGTCGGTCACGTCCATAGCAAGAAACGGAAAGCCGTAATCTATACTCGTATCCACGCAATCTCGCATCACGGCGAATGATTTGGGGTCGGCTGGCAGCCCTTTGCGCATATCCTCCCAATGCTGTTTATCAGGCCATTGAGCATAGGCCACAAAGCTTCCATCCTCTGCCCTGTGCAGCCTTGACCCGAGCGCTCCGTACCTGAGCGAGATGGCCTCCGTAGCCCGCCGCCAACCTTCGCGAAACTTCTCTTCCATTCCGCGCTTCAGTTTCCAGCGATACATTACGATAAACATAGGTCGTTCCTCCGGGCGGCGGCATTATATCGAGCTGAGTAATGCTCGAACAAGAAAGTCTTATACTAGTTTTGCCACAGAGACATAGAGAAAAAGAATTAAAGAACTCTGTGTCTCTGTGGCTAATTTGAACTGCGCCCACATTGACAAGCGGCAGCCAAAGTCAGAAACTGGCCTGTAGCCATCTCAACTCGCGAGGAGGGACCGATGAAAACATTACCTGCATTGATCACTATCACAACAGCTGTTGTGGTCTTACTGGCGTCCACCGTCGCGCCCGCAGCAGACACGTTTCGCCCGGTCGTGAGAGGCAAGCGCGGCGTCGTCGCGGCAGGCCACCCGCTATCGGCAGAGGCAGGGATGCGGCTGCTACAACAGGGCGGCAACGCCGTTGACGCGGGGTGCGCCGCAATGCTGGCCGCATCGGTCATAGAGTTCTCGCATTTCTCTTTCGGCGGCGAAGTGCCGATCATCATAAAAACGAGCGGCGCGTCTCCCATTGTGATCAACGGCCAGGGGATCGCGCCGCGACTGGCCAACCGCAAGTTCTTCCTCGACCGCGCGCAAAAGAGCGAGCAAGCAGGCGAGTTTGTCTACAGGGGCGCACCCGAATACGTCTCGATAGCGGCGGGCGGCGCGCGCCCGGGCACAATTCCATCAACCGGCATTCTGCCGGCTACCGTCCCCGGAGTGCTGGACGCCGTTGTCGTCGCGCTCGACAAGAGCGGGACAAAGACGCTCGCGGAAGTTATGCAGCCTGCAATTGAGCTGGCCGATGGGTTTCCTATCGATGAGTTGCGCGTGAATTATATCAAAAACACCAGGAAGATTTTTGAAGCGTGGCCGACAAGCGCGAAGCTCTTTTTGCCCGGCGGGCGCGAGCCTCGCGTGGGCGAGATATTCTCGCAGCCGGACCTGGCGCGCACGCTTCGCGAGATAGTCGCGGCCGAACGAAAAGCTAAGGCGCGTGGGCGCTCGGCGGCGCTACGCGCCGCGCGCGACTATTTTTACAAAGGGCCTGTGGCAAAACGCATTTCGGATTTTTCCGAAGCTAACGGCGGCTTGCTCCGCGCCGGTGATTTCGCGGCTTTTCAAGCAAAAGTCGAAGAACCGGCGCACGTTTCATATCGCGGCATCGAGGTGTACAAAACCGGTTTC
This sequence comes from Blastocatellia bacterium, assembly GCA_963728545.1. Taxonomy (GTDB): domain Bacteria; phylum Acidobacteriota; class Blastocatellia; order UBA7656; family UBA7656; genus DASUNP01. Next base: position 5,336,639 of record CAVSKO010000002.1, on the reverse strand, counting down.
TGGGCGCAGGGGCCTGCGATGCTGGAAACGCTCAACCTGTTGGAAGGCTACGACCTCCGCGCGATGAAGCACAATTCGGCTGATTACATACACACGCTTACGGAAGCTCTGAAGCTTGCCTTTGCAGACCGCGACCGCTATTACGGCGACCCCGATTTTGTGAAAGTCCCGGCGCGCGAGCTTCTCGCGAAAGATTATGCGGCGGCGCGCAAGTCTCTAATCGACGCGGCGCGCGCATCGCTTGATCAGCGGCCGGGCGACCCGCTAAACAAATCAGCGCTGCCGTCAACACCTGCGCGACCCGCCCTCACGGGCGCGTCAACGATACCTGAAAACATGCGCGCCAACGACACTACCTGTGTGAACGTGATAGACAAAGACGGCAATCTGTTTAGCGCGACTCCGTCGGGCGCGTGGCTTCCGGCAGTTATCGCGGGCGATACCGGCGTGATGATGGGACAGCGCATGCAGTCATTCCTGCTCGAAGAAGGCCATCCCAACGCGCTTGAGCCGGGCAAGCGGCCCAGAGTTACGCTTTCGCCTACGCTTGTGATGAAAGACGGGCGTCCGTTTCTGGTGCTATCAACGCCGGGCGGGGACAACCAGGACCAGTCGCTCATTCAAATCCTGCTCAACATAATCGAGTTTGATATGAATGTTCAGGAGGCCGTAGAAGCCCCGCGTTTTCAGACGCTGCACCTCGTCAGCTCGTTTGACGATCATCGATTCAACCCCGGCGTGCTCAACCTTGAAGACCGCATTGCGAAAGCCGTCGCGGATGAGCTTCAATCGCGCGGGCACAAAGTTGATGTCCAGGCGGCGTGGGGCAATCCTTCGGCCCCGACCGTCGTAATGTTCAGGGCCGATACGGGCGTGATCGAAGGCGGCGCGGACCCGCGCCGAGGCCGTTACGCCATCGCGTGGTGATCAAACCGCAGTTATAATTTCTTTGGAGGAGATTTCTTTAATGACAGATTCTGGTTGGAAGGGGCTGGCCTCAGAGCTGATCGATTTATTAAAACTGCAATCGCCGCCGCTGGCGATCACATTTTCAAACAGAGCGCCGGAGGGCGTGCCGGAGTTCGAAGCCCAAACGCCTGAGCCTACCCCGGACGGGCGCACGGGCAAAGTGCCTGCGGGTTGTGTCTTCTGGGTTGAAGCCACCGATAAAACTTTTATCACGCGGCCCGAAGATCACGGCAATTGCAGCGTCGGCAGCCTCACTCACGGTCTTAAGACGCTTGAAGAAGTGGCGGGCAATTCTGACGTTGCTGCGCTGCTTGAAACGGGCTGGGTGACTATGGATGTTGTCCCGCAGATTCCCGTAGTGAGCCAGCGCTCCGAGTTCATCACCTACGGCCCGCTCGCCGAAACTCCCGGTGCGCCCGACGTAGTTTTTTTGCGGCTCAACGCCAAGCAAGTCATGGTGCTGCACGACGCGATGCCGGGCCTCAGATTTGAAGGCAAGCCTCAATGTCACATCATCCCAATCGCGAAAGAGCAGAACGATGTAGCCGTGAGCGTAGGCTGCATGCTCAGCCGGGTTCGCACGGGCATTGCAAACAGCGAGATGACGTGCGCAATACCGGCGGGCAGGCTCGGAGAAGTCGTCGACCGGCTCAAGGCGACTTCCGCAGCAGACCTGGCAGTCGCTGCTTACGCGAGCCACGATGCGCAGAGATTTGAAAGGTAGTGCCGAGATAACCGTCCTGGCGGTTGATATGTCTTATGTCGCTGATAGAAATATTGAAGCTGGTCGGTTTCGCGATGGGGGCCGCGCTTTACCTCTACATCGCGTGGCTGATCTGGCATCGCCGCCTGGGTTCACGCAAGGCGCTCACACAGACCGAGCAAGCTTTTATCACGCTCGGTCTGTGCATGGGCGCGTGGTTTTTGGGCAATCTGTTGACGGCGCTTCAACAGCTTCTGCTCGGCGATTACAGGCTGACCGGCTGGCTGCGCGTGTGGGACACGATGACCATGGTCGGCATAGCGCTTTTCCCCGCCGCGCTGCTTCACGCGCACATCGCTTTTTGGAGTTCACTAGATAATTACCGCATTTTAAAACCGCGCCACGTCCGCCTGTCGGCTATTTTGATATACCTGCCGATGCTGGGTCTGCCGTTTGCGCTTTACCTGCTTTTCAAAGGCGAGTACAAGCCCTTTCTTTTTAAGCTCCGCCCGCTGTTGATTCCCTATTCGGTCTGGTTTGTGTTCGCGCTCTGGTCGTCGGCGGCAATCAACTGGGCGATGAAAGACCGTTTCGAGCACTGGGCCGAGCGCGAGCGCCGCTTCTTCAAGCGGCTCGCGCTGCTCTTATTTATGATCGGCGCGCTCGAATTCCTGGTCGTAGTAATTCTCAAATCGGGGCCGAATGACGCGCCGTGGGTCGCCTATGTGTTGCTGTCTCTGCTCCCGCCCTTCGCGGTCGCCTATCACGTTTACCGCTACAAACTCGTGGAGCTTGCGATCAAAGACAGCCTGGTTTACGCGTCATTCGCCGTCGTTTTTATCGCGGTCTACACCTATGGGGTCAGGCAGCTCGATCAATTCCTGGCCGAGCGTTACAAGGTTACGCCGGGCGTGATCGAGGTCTTATTGATACTGGCTATGGTCGCGCTGACCCGCCCGTTCGTGCGGCTGATCGACAGGGGCGTTCACCGCATATTCGCCCGCGAGATAGGTCTGTACCGCGACGTGGTGCGACAGGTGTCGGCGGGCGCAGCCGGGTTTGGCGAGCTTGATTCGCTGGTACGCTACACCGAAGAGACCATACGACAGGGGTTGGATCTGGCGCGCGTAGAGATAGTGCCTTTCAGCGCGGACATGGATGAAGGGCCGGTGCGGCGGCTCGCCGAAAGAATGATCGATTGGGAAACCGACGTGATCGAAACGGATGAAGAGCTTAAACGCATCGATGCGACCGCGGCTTATGCGCTCAGGCGAGAAGGCGCGCTAAAAGGGCTGATGATAATCGCGGCCACCTCGCCCACGCTTTCGTCCGAGAAGCGAGCTATTCTGGATGTGCTCGCGGGCCAGGTTGCGATGGAGATCGAAAGCGTGCGTCTGATCGAAGAGAAAGTCCGATTGGAGCGAGAGCTTGCCAGCCGCGAGCGACTGGCTACGCTCGGCCAGATGGCTACGACCGTCGCGCACGAAGTTAAGAATCCGCTCTCTTCGATCAAATCCATAGCCCAGGTGATGCGCGAAGAAGCCGCGCTCATCGACTATGATCGCGACCTGGGGTTGATCGTAAGCGAGATCGACCGTTTGAATCGAACGGTGTCGCAATTGCTCGCCTTCTCGCGCCCGAGCAATGCCGACTCGCGCCCGGTCGCCCTTCGCGATTTGATCGAGACGACTCTGGCGCTGCTCGGCAACGAGGCCCGCGAGCGCGGCGTTGATTTGAGCGCAGAGATCAAAGGTGACGCGACTCTTACGGGCGCGCAGGCTGCGGCACTGCGCGAGGCGTTGAGCAACCTTGTGGTCAACGCCGTGCAGGCCACTGAGCGCGATGGCAAGGTTAAAGTTGAAGCGAGCATCGAGACCTTTGTGGCGCAAGCCGGCAACTCGCGCCGCGCTTCCGAGAGGGTGAGTATATCGGTGACAGACACGGGGCCGGGGATCGCACCCGAAGCTCAGCAGCGAGTCTTCGAGCCTTTCTACACGACGAAAGCGCGCGGCACCGGGCTCGGTCTTGCGATAGTGCAGCGCCGCGTCGTAGAGATGGGTGGAAAGGTCGATCTGACCAGCCCTGTCGCAGAAGGCCACGGCACGCGCTTTCGCCTGGTCGTGCCGCTCGCGTCCGCAGAAGATAATTTGAAATCCAATTAGAGGGTCGGTTTGAAAACCCGTTTGAGCCGGTGTGCTAGGCTGTGCTGCGGCGACGGAAGTAACGCATTGTGAAGGCGGTACCGCACCAGACAAGCCCCGATGTCGCCATCACTGCCCAGCCGAAGTCTTCGATGATAGGGTAGAATCGCCCGACAAGTCCCGCTATAAACCACGCGCCGAAAAAAGTCAGGGCCGAAAGCCTTCGCGCCCACCTCACCTGATTGGCCGTGCGTATACGCCTCAGCTCTGCTTCCAAAAAATCGTCGTCGCCTACGAGCCGCTCGTAATAGTCGGCTTCGCGGCGGGCCATGCGCGCGAGCGCGGCGTCCGAGCTTGCCGCCGCCGCGTTGTAAAAATGCGCCGCGTGCGCGAGCTTCCCGTCGCGAAGCGCGATCTCTGCAAGCCCTACGTTTGCGCGGAACCGCGCGGGGTCGTCGGCCAGCGCGCGGCGAAAACAATCCGACGCCCGCTTGTAATCTAACCGTTCGAAAAAGGCTTCCCCGATTCGCTCAAGCAGGTCGGGCGCACGGCCCGCGAGGCGCGATGCCAGACGCAAACAGGCGTCGGATCGCTGGAGCAGGCGCGCGTCTTCGGTCTGGGCCGAAGAATGAAAAAACCGAGACATCTCATAAAGCAGTTCAGGGTTTCGCGGCTCGCGCTCGTAAGCGATGCGGAAATAGCTTGAAGCCTGCGCCAGGCGGCCCGCGAGCTTGAGCGAGTTTGCAAGCCTTCTGAGGAGCGGCGCGGGCATGGCGGCTATCTCGCTGCGCAGCGCGGGGGATTGTTTGAGCGAGTTGCCGCTTTCGAAATACTCGAAAAGCTCGAATGATCTCGGGTCGAGTTTGTGCGGGCCTACGGAGCGAAACAATCGCTTGATGAAAGGCGCGTAAGCGGCGCGGTGCGAGCGTATGACTATCTCTATGCCGCCTCCGCTTATTCGCGTGTGGTAGATCAGCCGCGCGTCGCCGCTTGCAAAGCTCAGGCTGCTGGTCTCGGTCGTTATAGTCTCTATCTCGGCAATCGCAAGCTCGCGGCTGACCCTGGCAGTACGGGAGAGCAAGAATGCCAGAGGGCCGCGATGGCGTATGACGCGGCCATCGAATTCTATGTGATCGAATATGACTGCAACGGCTAGAGGCAAGAGCAGCGCCCAGACCGCGAGCGCCCAGATTATCAGCCCGTCTTTGAGCAGCGCCGATCCGGCCGTCAAAAGCATCGCCGCCGCCAGCACGTACGGTATAAATCCGGGTCGAATCTTTATCTTCTCGTTCACTGTGAGCTTAATTGTATTGGTGAATCTCGCGAGGGGCAATAGAGATTAAAACCAGCGAACCGCGACGCTCCTGACTCGTCGGTCGCCGTCAAGCTCTACGCTCATCTGCAAAGGGAACCTGAGGTCGCGAAACAGGACTCTATGCTCGTCTTCCGAAAGCTTCTCTTCCGTAACCGCAGCGTAACGCGCGAAATCTAAAAACACGCGAGCATGCTCCCATTGCCGAAGCTCTTCGACCAGCGCAGGGTCGGGCGCAGCCATCTCGCGCCACTCGGCGGACGAGCCGCCGAGAGTCAGAAAGCGCGTGTAGAAGAAATTATTGTCGGACGCAACCGCCTGCCATCGCGTAGGGTTTGCAGGCGCGGGCCATGCCGAACGTACGCTAGCAGTTTCAGCCGGCGGGTCCTGGCCGGCTTTTTCTCGCGCCGTTTGATGAGCTATCCACAGCCCGCCGTAGTAGAGAGCCAGAAGCACGATTGCATACCGCGCCACTCGCGCGCCTGCCCGCCCCCAGCCGAGGGCTGCGCCCGCGACGATTACCGCCAGGCCCGCGAACCATAGCACGCGCAACGTTGTGGGTATTGCCGCCTCGGGCGCGTCCGTGTTCGGAGAAGCTAAGGCAACCGCAAGCGACGTGAGCACGGCCAATACGAGCCAGAAGACGGCTCGCAATGCCACGCGGGTGTTCGGGCGCGCAGCCGCGCTCGTCGTCAGCCACACGGCTGCGGAGCCGAGTATCAGCCATATCCAGGGATCGGCTACGAAAGTAAGGTCGCCGTAGTACCAGCGGCGGCTGAACGGCAAGAGCGGGCGCACGCCGTAGGTGTTCGTAAAATCCATGAAGAGGTGTCCGAGCCCGCCTACGAGCGAAACCGCAAACAACCGCGCGGGCCGCACGGGGCGGCGAAACGGGTCGCCTCTCAGGCGAAATTTGCGGTCAAGATAAGCAAGCAAAAACGCCAGGACCCCGGCCAGCACGGCTAGCCCCACAAGTGAATGCGTCAAGCCGCGATGGTGTTCCAGGTAAGCCGTTATTCCGCGCATACGGACAACGACATCTATATCGGGAAGGTTTGAAGAGATGACGAGCGCGGTTGTGGCGAGCGGCGTGGCGCGCTCAAGGCCCGCTTTCGCAAGGGCCAGCCCAAACAGTGTGTGCGCCAGGTTTTCCATCAGTCGGCAACCGGCGGCGAGCAATCAATCAAAGAGCGATTGATTCGAGAGTTGATTCAGTCATCATCCATCTCTCGCTTTGTCGGCCCGCCGCAACGGATCGATTACTCAGGGAAAGGAATCTGGTCGGATACGGGCAGGTCTTTAAGCCGATCCGGCGCAAGCGCCCTCAGCCTCTCTTCGGCTTTCTGGCCTGCGGAAGAGGTGCGGTTTTCGCTTGCCACCTCGAAATAGGCTGCCACGGCCTGTTCTGTGTTACCGGCCTTCTCGTAAGCGCGCGCAAGCCCCAACTGGGCCACTTGCTTCATGGCCGGAGATTTGAGCAACTCTTTGTATTCGGCCACGGCCTTGTCGGTTCCGCCGCTGCCCAAATAGCTTTCAGCCAGCGCCACGCGCGCGAAATCGGATGCGGGTCGCTCGTCTTCTTTGACAGCTTCCTGGAGCAGTTGCATGCCTTTATCGCGGTCGAATTGAAGATACGCGACTCCGGCGCGGTAGCGGGCCATCGCGCCGTAATAACCGGAGTAATCGTTAGCCACGCGCTCGAACGCTTCTGCCGTTTCCTGCCATTTCACTCTTTCATCGTTATAAGACTTGCCCGTTTGATTGGGCGAGGGTGGAGTCGTCGGGTCGTTTACGGGCGCGTTAGAGTTTTCGTCCGCGGCTGCGTAGGCTACCGCCGCCTTCTCCAGGCGGTACGAGCTGAACCACTCCCAGGCGACATAAAGCACTATGGCTGCGACTATGACGCCGATGGCTATAACTATCGGGCGGCCCCTCTCCTGCAAATAGTCCTGCGTCTTATCATAAAGCCGTATCATCGGATCGTTGCGATACTTCATGTCTTTGACGCTGATCCGTCCTTTTCTACCTCTTGTCCTTGCCAAAACTGTCCTCCTGTGTGTAACCGAACGCCGTAGCCCGTATGTGTGAGCGAGTCAGATTGTCGGGCGCGGCGTCCTGTAGAGCAAACGACAACATAACGGGCTACTCCGCCGGTTGTCAAGATGGGCTGCCGGGGTGCAAGGGTGAGCCGCCTTTAGCGTTCTCAGAAGCGACCGGAGCTTACGGATTAGGATTTGAAATCCGAAAGAGTGTGCTAAAGTTATAGAAGCTGGAACATTCTGACCGAGTGGGGTGTCTAAGTTAGTGACAAGTGAGGTGCAAGGGCCATCGCCCGTTCCACTTGGAGCTATCACGGCGCTCGGCTTCCAAAGGCGCGAGCGTTGGCCCACTCCGGTCAGTAAAGAGTCAAGGAGCGCCAATGTCAGCCGGAGATATGGCCGCATTAGAGCAAACCGCCCTCGCGGGGCTAGAGCTTGATGGTCGCGCGGTAGAGAACTATCACGAGGCGAGGCTTATCGCCCGTCTGCGCGCGCACGAGCTTGAGGCGTTTGAAGACCTGGTAAGCCATTTCGAGCGCCCGGTCTACTCGCTCTGTTTTCGGCTGCTCGGTGACGCCGAAGAGGCTAGGGATGCCGCGCAAGAGACCTTTTTGAAGGTCTATCGCGGCTTGTCGAGCTTTCGCGGCGAATCGGGGCTTAAGACATGGATTTATCGCATAGCGATCAACCAGGCGATGAACCAGCAGCGATGGTGGCGGCGGCGGCATCGCGACGAGACCATATCGCTCGACTTAAACAGGGGTGATGCGGAGCCGCTGTCGAACCTTCTGCCTGAAAAATCGGCTTCGCCTGAACAACTCGCGATAGCGAGCGAGCGCGAGCGAAGCATTCTTCGCGCCCTGGCAGAGGTAAAGCCCGAGTACAGGATCACGCTTGTCCTGCGCGAGATTGAAGAACTTTCATACGAAGAGATCGCCGAAACGCTGGGCATCTCTATAGGCACGGTGAAATCACGCATAGCGCGCGGGCGAGAAGAGTTGCGCCGCCGCGTGAAAGCCCTGCTATGAATGCTGAGTAAAGACAACCACCGTTCCGAATCACTCGGCACTCAGGACTGAATATGGTGTTGCCATGAAATGCAAGAAGTTTGAATCGCGAGCCTCTGCGTACCTGGACCGAAGGCTCGGCGAAAACGAAACAATCGAATATCGCACGCATCTTTCCGCTTGCGCCGATTGCCGCTCGCGCCTGGCCGAGAACCCAGGCTCTATCGCTCGCGTTAAAACGGAATGACGAGCCTGAAACGCCGCGCGAGCTTCACAGCTACATCATGAGGGCAATCGAGCAGCGCGAGGCCAGAGAGATCAGCATCGATCAAAGCTTCTTTGAATGGCTGCTGAAGCTCAACCCGCGACCGCTCTCTTACGCGACGGGCGTGGTGGTATCCGCCATCCTGTTCACCTTTATGCTCTCGGCAGTCAAACCAATTCCCGTGATCGGGTCGACTACCGGGGCCGCCGTGCAAGCCGATTCCATACCGGTCGTAACAAGCCCGGAAGAGGAATATACCGCATACAACGATGCTCCACTGGGAGAAGGCCCGAGCGACAACGAGCACTCTTACGAGTTGCCTCGCGTGCTCGACGACAGCTCGCTCGTAAGCTTCAGTCACGTCTCATACGAACAGGGCAGCAGCGAAGGCATAGCCGTGCTGGTCGATGTTTCGCCGGATGGCCGGGGAGAGCTGGTTGAAGTTCTAGGCGACGATCCGCCCCCGCCTCAACTTGTCGAGCAGTTATGGTGGTCGTTGTCGAAACGTACTTTCCAGCCAGCCATGGTCGAAGGCCGCCCCATCCCAACTCGCATAGTGGTTTTAGTAGAACAGATGAACGTAAGCGGCTGAACATCAGGGATGAAGGATGAGGGATGAGGGATGAAAAAGATTTGAAATTCAGAAGTTGATTCTAACAACCGGAATTCTTTTTCATCTTTCTTCCTTTTCATCCCTCATCCTTCATCCTTCCGAAGAGCGCCCAATCACAATCTGACCGTAGCGCCGAAAGACTTCCGCTCCCGTGCTTTGCCCATCGGCAAAGCCGTAAGGCGCGGTGTCGCCTGAAAGGAGAAAACGCTATGTTTGATAAGCTGATTGATTCGGCGCCAAAGAGGCGCAAGCGAAGATTTCTCGGATTCTTTTTCGGGATCTCGGTTCTCTACCTGTTCGCCATAACGGCGGCGCTCGTCGTCTCCGTGCTCTTAACAGACCCGAAACTTGCAGACACATCTGAACTGAAGTTTCTCCCTCTTATCCCGCCGCCAAAGTCCGGCGACGCTGCGACTCAGCCCAGAAGAGAGCAGCAGCAGCGACCGGCTCAACCGGATATTTATCACCCCACTCCGCTTGATACGCCTGTTGATAGGACGGTCGAAGAGCCGACGCCCGACCGGTCTAACAACCCGCCGAGAGGGCCTTTGATTCCGGGGCCGGGTAATCCGAATGGTGGCGATCCGTACGGCGTTCCCAATTCACCCGGATTCATACCGGGAATGGGATCGGACCGAAGAAACTTGCCGCCCGAACCGATCGAGCCACCCCCGCCTCCCGCGCAGACGACGAGGCAGCCCAGGCAGGATGACCAATCCCCGGTGAGGGTTGCGTCAACAGTCTTACAGGGCAAAACCGTTGAACGGCGGACGCCCGCGTATCCCAGATTGGCAATGATTGCGCGTATCCAGGGGCCGGTTTCGGTCGAGGTAGTCATCTCTCCCGCAGGGCGCGTCGAGACGGCCCGCGCCGTCAGCGGCCACCCGCTGCTCAAGCCCGCAGCCGTCGAAGCCGCTCGCGGGTGGCGCTTTCAACCAACGCTGCTCAACGGCACACCCGTGCGCGTGACCGGCATAATCACTTTCGTATTCAAGCTTGATTAGTAATAGTCAGTAGTCCGTCGTCCCTTGTCCGTTGTAACTGGCAACGGACGACGGACTATTCGTTGACTTTGAGGACTGCGAGGAAAGCTTCTTGAGGAATCTCGACGCGGCCAACGCGTTTCATGCGCTTTTTGCCCTCTTTCTGTTTTTCGAGCAGCTTGCGTTTGCGCGTGATGTCGCCGCCGTAACATTTTGCCAGGACGTTCTTGCCCAGCGCCTTGACCGTTTCGCGCGCGATCACTTTGTTGCCTATCGCCGCCTGGATCGGGACTTCAAACAACTGGCGCGGTATAAGCTGGCGCATCTTTTCCACAAGAGCGCGCCCGCGAGTGTAGGCATGCTCTTCGTGAATGATTAACGAAAGCGCATCGACAGGCTCGCCCGCGACCAGCATATCGAGCTTCACCAGATCGCCTTCGCGATAGCCCGTCAACTCGTAATCGAATGACGCATACCCGCGCGAGACCGATTTGAGCCGGTCGTAAAAGTCGAACATGATTTCGCCAAGCGGTATCTCATAAGTAAGCAGCACGCGCTTCGGGGTCGGGTACTCGAAGCCCAACTGCGTTCCCCGCTTCTCTTCCAGCAAAGCAAACAGCGGCCCGACAAATTCCTCATTGCTCATTATCATCGCGCGGATGATAGGCTCTTCGATCTTTTCGATCTTGCCCGGATCGGGCAGCTTTGACGGGCTATCGATCTCCATCACCTCGCCCGCCGTGGTCGTCACGCGATAGCGCACGTTAGGCGCGGTGGTTATAAGCTCAAGGTCGAACTCGCGCTCAAGCCGCTCCTGGACTATATCCATATGCAGCAAGCCGAGAAAGCCGCAACGGAAGCCGAACCCTAAGGCCGCCGATGCTTCAGGCTCGTAAAAAAATGAAGAATCGTTCAATCGCAGCTTGTCGAGCGCGTCGCGCAACTCTTCATAACGGTTCGATTCAATCGGATAAAGCCCCGCAAAGACCATCGGCTTGATGCGCTTGAAGCCGGGAAAAGGCGTCTCGGTGGGTCGCGCCGCTTCCGTGACCGTATCGCCGATCTCAACGTCGGCCACCGTTTTGATCGAAGCGGTAAAGAATCCGACCTCGCCCGCGCCGAGTTCGTCTATCTCGCGCGGCTTGGGCGTAAGCACCCCGAGCGCGTCCACCTGATACTCTTTTTCGGCGTCCATCAACCGCACGCGCATACCCGGACGTATCACGCCGTTGATTACGCGCATCAGCACGACCACGCCACGGTAGCTGTCGAACCACGAATCGAAGATCAGAGCTTTGAGCGGGGCATTGATGTCGCCCGCGGGCGGCGGCACTTCGCGCACGATGGCTTCAAGCACGTCCTGGATGCCTATGCCCTGTTTGGCCGAGATCATCAAAGCGTTGTCGGTTTCAAGCCCGATTGTGTGCTCTATCTCTTCGCGCACGCGCTCAGGCTCGGCCCCGGGCAAATCGATCTTGTTTATGACGGGGATCAGGTGCAGGTTGTGATCGAGCGCCAGGTAAGTGTTTGCGAGCGTCTGCGCTTCTACGCCTTGCGACGCGTTGACTACCAGGAGCGCGCCCTCGCAGGCTGAAAGCGAGCGCGAAACTTCGTAAGAAAAATTGACGTGGCCGGGCGTGTCTATCAGGTTGAGCAGGTACTCTTGCCCGTCGCGGGCTTTATAGTTGAGGCGGACGGCGTGGGCTTTTATGGTAATGCCGCGCTCGCGCTCAAGGTCCATCGCGTCAAGAACCTGCTCGCTCATTTCGCGGACGGAAAGCGCGCCCGTACTTTCGAGCAGCCGGTCGGCAAGCGTGCTCTTGCCGTGATCGATGTGCGCGATGATAGAAAAATTTCTTATTTTTAAACGATCAGCCATCAGCCCTCAATGGATTTCAAATCCGAAATCTTCAAGCAGTAAGTATAGCAGCAGTTCAACAAGCGGGGTCAAATAATTCAGCTTATCTATCGAGGGTCATTGCTTTGCGGTGTAGTAGCCTTCGCGGGTTCGCCCCGTGAGATCCATTTTCTTGCGCGGTCGGTCGGGCTTCGTCAAATCTTCGACTTCGATTGGGTTTACTTTTACTTTGACTTTGCGCCATTTGCCATCGGCCACATAGTTCGCGAGCTTATAGCCGATTCTGTACTGGAAACGCAGCTCAAGAGCCAACAACCTGAAGCTTTCATTCATATCACGACTGTCGCGTACGTTATAGATTCTGCCTCCGGTTATAGTAGAAATCTCGTTGGCAATGCTTCTACCGTAACCCGCAAGCGAGTCGGTTAACTCATCGCCCAGGAAGATAAAATAGACACTTACCTCTGATCGCCGCAGCAGCTCACGCAATTCCTTATATTTTGCCTGCGATGAATTATCTTGACCGTCCGTCACCACCAACAGAACTCGTTTCTGATTCGAACTCTGCTTAAGCTTTTCGGTGGCTGAATAACACGCGTCGTAAAGAGCAGTAGAACCTAGCTTCGGCATATTGAATTTGCTCAGAGCGTTGACTATCTCACTTCCGTCGCTGGTCCAATTGACAATAAGCTTGGCGCAATCGCTGAAAGATAATACGAAGTAATCATTTGATCGATTGCTTTGTTGAATGAAGCGCTCAAGATTCTCCTTCACTATGACCGGCATATTCTTATTACGATCTCTAATCGAGCCGGATACATCAAGAATAACGCCTAAACTCAAAGGCTCATCTTTGTGAGCGAAGAAGGTTATCTCTTGAGGTTTTTTTTCATCGTAAACCGTAAAGGCATCCTTAGAAACCTTCATCACCGGGCGGCCCTTATTATCCGTGACGGTAACGGTCAGCGTGACCTCATCCGCAGATTTCTGCTGTGAATCCGTCTTGGTTATTTGCTGCCGATTGCCTACACACGGGACGGCGAGCGCGATGAGTATCAGAGCAGTGGAAAGCTTGGAAAGCATTTTATAGCTACTGTTTTTACGGCTACTGTCCGGCCTGATCGCGGGCCAGGAGCGCGGCCCCTATCATGCCTGCCGAAGGGCCTAGCTTTGCTATGACTATGTCGCAGCTATTGAACGAAGGCGGGAATGCGCGCCGCCTGGTCTCTTTGATCGTAGGCTTGAGTATCAAATCGCCCGCTTCCATCACGCCGCCGCCCATCACGACCATATCGACATTCAATAGATTGATGACGGCGGCTATGGCTATGCCTAAAAACATCCCCGTGCGCTCCATCATGACCTGCGCCATCTCGTCGCCCTGCTGCGCGGCGCGGGCTATGTCTTCGGCAGTAAACTCGCGGTCGCGCGGGACGGCCAGTCGCGAAAGCGAGCTGGTGCGGTCGCGATAAAGCCGCTCGCGCGTGCGACGGACGATGTTCGGCCCGCTCGCTATAGTTTCAAGGCACCCGATGTTGCCGCAGCCGCACTCTATCCCTTCCGGGTCTATCGTCATGTGTCCGAACTCGCCCGCAAACCCGGCAGCGCCCCTGTAGATGTGCCCGTTGATTATTAAACCCGCGCCGATGCCTGTTCCAAGCGTCACGAAAAATACATTCCGACGCCCGCGCGCGGCCCCGACCTGCAGCTCTGCGTATGCGGCCGCGTTGGCATCGTTATCGAGCACTACGGGGAGATTCGTTTCGCGTGATAACTCGGTCGGAATATCTATTTCGGTAAGGGCCGGTAAATTGGGCATGACCTCCACGCGGTTCGTCTTGCGATTGACCAGGCCGGGGATTCCCATGCCTATGGCGGCGACGCGCCCGCCCGCCCGCTCGTCATTGCGCAAGCTGAGCGCCGATTTGACAACCTGGCTGAACAAAGCTTCGGGGCTTTGATGTTCGGTATTGATGCGAATCTCGTGAATTATCTCGCCTGCCGAGGTTACGAGCGCGCCTTTGAGCGTTGTGCCGCCCAGATCGATGCCGATAAAGAGAGGGTCGTTAGTCTGGCTGGATGTCATATAGCTGTACCCGATCAGAGATTTAAGAGGTCAGGTGCCAGGTTCGAGCAAAAACTTTTTAAACTATCTTCAACTTTTCCGTCCGCCGTCCTGCCACCGGCATCTGACAACCGGTTCGCCCCGGCCAAAATTCCCGGGCGAGTCGCAATTTTCAGAATAACCCAGCCGTTAATGGGATGTCAATTTTGGCGGCGATGATCGCAGGGCTATTGCAAAGTAGGTCTATCGGCGCAAAATGAGATTCAGCGCTTCAAGCGGATTGGCACTGTAGCTTCTTCTTGCCGCTGCTAGATTGTTTATGCCCTGTCTCAGAACCAATCCTATTATCAGGTTGTTTATCACGGCCATCACCTGCGCCGCCTCTCCCACTTTTAATCTGCAACCATCCTCCCCTAGCGTTTTGTCTTTCCGATAGTGCAACCCGTTTTCTATCCCCCAGTGCCTTCTCACTATTTCCATCAATCTCTCGGCTGTGGCTTCTTCCCTCCTCAGACTTGTCACTCCATAGCTCACTTCACTTCGCTTCTTGCCAGTACTTATCTCTTCGACTTCTCGCTCAATCTTGAAGACCTGCTCAAGGCAGGGCCACTGCAAATATCCCTTCAACAGGCTGGTCGCCACAAGACGCCTCTCCTCTATTCGTCCGTGCCCCTTTTCTATCGTCTCAGCTCGTGACAAGTCATTCTCCATTGCTTTCAGCGCCGTCTTGCCTTCCTCAATCTCGAATGCTGCCTCTATCTCAGCCCTCAATGTGGATTGATTATCTTTGACCGTCCACACATACTCTCCTCCGCCCTCGACTACCATTTGAGACAGTTCTCTCTGCGCAAACATCGCATCGCCTGTCACGATTTTTCCCTTTAAATCTACGCTTTTTAAGACTCGTGGTGCTGCAACTATCTCGTTTTCTTTGCATCCTACTTCAACCTGGCAAAGCACTATGCCTTCAGCAGGAAGATAGGCTGCCAGCAGGTGAACTCCCTGTGTTTTGCCTGGAGGAATCGTCCCTCGCAAGGTCTTTCCATCTAAGGGCATCTGTAAAGACAAGCCTCCTTCCACAGTTGAAAGCAGAAACTGCGTGAATGATTCTTGAAGCTGCTCGACCGAAACCGCCCAACCAAGTATGCGAGAGAAAGTAGTCGGATGAGGTGTAGTCTTTCGCTTGAGCTTGAGAGCTTCGATGAGCAAATCCTTGCGAAGAGCGATCCAGTGAGCAATCCCCTCAGGGTCATCCTCGCCGGCAAGCTTTGCCAAAATGACAAAGACCAAAGCGACCGCCAGAGGGTAACGCACGCCCTTTGGTTTGCGGCGATCAGTAAGGCAGTCGAGGTGATAAAAGAGACTATTGACATCAAAGATAAACGGCTCGGATTTTTGCTCCAATGAGAAGCTTGCAGTGTTATGCTTCATCTAAGACCTTCCTCCGGTTCAGTTTTGAATTACTTTGCTATTGAACCGAGGTAGGTCTTTTCTTTTCAATTGTCAAGCGACTTTGCAGGAACCCTGGCGATGATCGGTCTTTTCAGTTCAATAGTTTACCTGCTCGCTGGCCGCCCTCAAAGAGACTCGCTTCGGATACGTCTACAATCAAGAACTTGAAAAAATGAGCCCGCCTTCAGCAAAAATCGGTTTGTCGAAGGCGTCCATGCATAGTGAAGGGGAGCGGCCCTCCTGAGCATTTCGCGTTTGAAAAAAAGATGATACTGTTTTGGATCAATTAATCTAAAGGAAAACAATATGGCAAAACCTTTGAAAATCTGTCACGACAGGATTCTGCCGCAGGAGATGTTCCGGCGGCAATCGACTACAGGCAACCGCAGGGTCGGCAACTTCCGTGCGGTGCTTGAGTTCAGAAAGTTATGGGTCAACGGCTCGACACTGCGAGTGAGGTTTATGGGCGGAACCAGCGCTCAGAAAGCCAAAGTAAAAGAGCAGGCGGCCTGGTGGAGCGAACACGCCAATCTCACGTTTGAGTTCATTGATGTGCCGAATGCAGAAATCCGCATCGCCTTTGACGAGAGCGACGGGGCCTGGTCATTTATAGGCACCGACTGCCGCAAGATCCCTCAAAGCGATCCGACTATGAATCTCGGCTTTATGGACGGCGGGACGGCGGCTCATGAATTTGGACACGCCATCGGGCTTGGTCACGAGCATCAAAACCCGGACGGCGGCATCGAGTGGAAAGAAGAAGTAGTTGTACGCGAGCTTGGCGGTCCTCCAAACAACTGGGACCCCGATCAGGTCAGACATAACGTCCTTGAGAAATACAGAGTAGACCAGATAAAAGGGACGAAGTTCGATGGGGACTCGATCATGCTTTATTTCTTTCCGGGTCGCTGGACCAAGTCCGGTAAAGGAACCAAGGCTAATGAGGTGCTGTCGACGATGGACAAAGCCTTTATCGCAGGCGAAGAGGCTTACCCGCGTAAGCCGATCGTGGCAACAAAGCTTTCCGTGAACAGCACCTCGCCAACACAGGCAAGCATAGGTGCGCCGGGGGAGGAAGACCTCTTTACTTTCACCGCAAAATCAGGCGGCCGCCACACCGTCTCCACCACCGGCCAGACCGATGTTGTTATGAAGCTTTTCGGGCCGACCAGTCAAACCAGCCTGATCGCCGAAGATGACGACAGCGGCGTCGGCACAAATGCGCGAATCGTAGCAGACCTCATCCCGGGCCAGTATTTCGTCCAGATACGCCATTTCAACAAGGCATCCGGAACAGGGTCGTACCGCATCAAGGTCACCAAGTAGACAACCGGTGAATCACTTCTGAATCGCTCTGGAGGAGCGAAAGATATTAGCCGGTGGTGCAACCACCGGAACTCATCGCCAAATATTTCTCGCGCCCTGGAAGGGCGCAGGATCGAAACATCTTCCTGCGCCCTTCCAGGGCGCGCATTTTATCGGCAATATGTCCGGTGGTTGCACCACCGGCTAATGTCCGCTTGCCCCTCCGGGGCAGTACATAATTCGCATCGCTTGTACTCTATTTTCGCCTTCGTTACAATTACGCTTCGCTTTCCCGGCACCGTAATACTTTCCATTATTGATTTCTCTTGGAGGAACTTTTATGAAGCGTGAGCTAATAATGGCCGTTCTGCTCGCCCTCTCTTTTAGCTTCGGAGCTTTCTCTCAAACCCCGGCTTTGCCAAGCGAAACGCCGGCGAGGCTTGAGCCCACCAATGACGGCTTCGATTACATCAAGCGCAACGTAATGATACCGATGCGCGACGGGGTGAAACTGCACACCGTCATCCTTGTGCCTAAGGGCGCCAAGGGCGCGCCGATACTGCTTACGCGCACGCCTTACGACGCCGCCGGGCTCACGAAGCACGCCGAAAGCTCTCACCTCGGCCCAATCCTGAGCGGCTACGACAACGCCACCGACGTGATAGTCGAAGGCGGTTACATACGCGTAGTCCAGGACGTGCGCGGCAAGTATGGCTCCGAAGGCGATTACGTGATGAATCGCCCGTTGCGCGGGCCGCAGAACCCGACAGCAGTTGATCATGCTACAGATACTTATGACACCATAGACTGGCTCGTAAAAAACATCCCCGAAAGCAACGGCAAAGTCGGCATACTCGGCATCTCATACGACGGCTTTTTGCCTTTGATGGCGCTCGTCAATCCGCATCCGGCGCTCAAGGTGTCGGTGCCGATGAACCCTATGGTTGACGGCTGGATGGGCGACGACTGGTTCCACAACGGCGCCTTCCGCCAGCAAATGATGGCCTACATGTACGACCAGGAAGCGACGCGCGACTCGACGGCCCACTGGTGGACAAGCCACTACGACGACTATGACATGTTTATGCAAGCGGGTTCGGCAGGTGAGCTTGGCAGGCGGCGCGGGCTTGAGCAGGTCGGCTTCTGGCGAAAACTTCTTGAGCACCCGGCTTACGACGCATTCTGGCGCGATCAGGCGGTCGACAAGTTGCTGGCTGCGCAACCGCTGAAGGTGCCGGTCATGCTGGTTCATAGCCTCTGGGACCAGGAGGACATTTACGGCGCAATCGCCGTCTACAAGGCCATCGAGCCGAAAGACGCGGGCAACGACAAAGTGTTTCTGGTCATGGGCCCGTGGTATCACGGCCAGATGATAAGGGACGGCAGCGCGCTCGGCGCTATAAAATTCAACAGCGATACCGCGCTCTACTTCCGCCAGGAGATACTGCGGCCTTTCCTGGATCAATACCTCAAGGATGGAGCCTCGAAGGCTGACATCCCGCCCGTCGCCGCGTTTGAAACGGGGACCAACAACTGGCGGCGTTTGTCGGCCTGGCCGGCGGGCTGCCCGAGCGGTTGCACAGTTCGACCGACGCCGTTTTATCTCAACGCCGGTCTGAAAGCGAGCTTCGACGCCCCGAAGGCAGGCGATACCGCGTTCGATGAATACGTCTCTGATCCCGCCAAGCCTGTGCCCTTCCGCGCGCGCCCCATCCGCCCCGTAGGCGCTGCCGACGGCACCTGGCGTCAGTGGCTGGTTGACGATCAGCGCGAGGCTTCGGGCCGCCCCGATGTAGTCGCGTTCGTTTCCGACAAATTGACCGCGCCTGTAAAGATCAGCGGAGAACCCCTCGTCAATTTGATCGCTTCCACAAGCGGGACTGATTCCGATTGGGTGGTAAAACTGATCGACGTCTATCCCGATGAAGTCGCCGGTCAGCCGGGGATGGGCGGTTATCAGTTGGCAGTTTCTACAGACATTTTCCGAGGCCGTTATCGCGAAAGCTTTGAGACTGCTAAACCCATCACGCCGGACAAGCCGCTGCCCTACCGATTTGCGCTTCCCACGGCTAACCACGTCTTTTTGCCGGGTCACAGAATTATGGTGCAGGTGCAATCGAGCTGGTTCCCGCTCTATGACCGCAATCCGCAGACCTTCGTGCCGAGCATCTTCTGGGCAAAGCCTGCGGATTATAAAAAAGCAGTGCAGCGGATTTATCACGCTCCCGGCCAGACGAGCTTTATCGAGCTGTCTCTGGTCACCGGGCCAGGCGGGCAGGGTCGTTAGGCTTCGCAAACTCGATAACAAGTAAAGAGGAAATAAACTGATGAATCCGAAGCCGATGCGCATTCCACCTCTTCCTGAGTCAGAGTGGGATGACGAGACCAGAGAGATGATGGAAAGCCTGCGGCGGGGCGGCCAGGTGTATAACATTTTTACGACCCTGGCCCGTCACCCGAAGCTTTTGAAAAGATGGCTGGTATTCGCAAGCCACATATTATCCGCATCCACGCTTCCGGCGCGGGAGCGAGAGATTGCCATCTTACGCGTGGGGTGGCTATGCCGGGCCGAGTATGAGTGGGGACATCACGTTGCTATTGGAAAGCAAGTCGGCCTCGACGACGACGACATCAAGCGAATCGCCGAAGGGCCGGACGCGCCCGGCTGGTCGAGGTTTGAAGCCATGCTGCTGCGCGGGGTGGACGAGTTGCACGCAAACTCTTTCGTCAGCGATTCCACCTGGAATGCGCTTCAAGAGCGTTACAACACCGAGCAGCTCATAGATTTCGTTTTCACCGTCGGCCAGTACAATCTTGTGTCAATGGCGCTTAACTCGCTCGGGGTCCGGTTGGAAGAAGGTTTTGAAGGGTTCTCAAATGAGACTCAAGGATAAGGTAGCTATTGTAACGGGTGCCGGCCAGACGCCGGGAGAAACAATAGGCAATGGCCGGGCGACAGCAATTCTTTTCGCGCGAGAAGGCGCGCGGGTGGCGCTGGTTGACTCGAACCAGGAATCGGCGCTTGAGACTAAAGGCCTTCGCCGCCCTGTTCCTGGCTTCAGACGAAGCAAAGTTCATCACAGGGGTGATGCTGCCGGTAGATGGCGGACAAAGCGCGCGCATAGGTTGACATCAGCTAAAGCTGAACTATTCAGAGGTTAAAGCATGTGCCTGTTACATTTTCTTGGCGGAGCTTTCACGCACCGGCCCGAAGAATTGAATGACCGCCTGAGCGTTAAATCTTCCGATCTCATCAAAAGGGCTTTTGATGACGTGGACCCGGCTCGCCTGACGGATTACCACACTCACGTTGCGGGCATCGGCACAGGCGACTCCAACAACCTTGTCAACCCCAAGATGCTCACCTTGAAGCATCCTTTTCACCGCATAAAGTTTGCCGTCTATCTCAGCGCCGCAGGAGTCGAGCGGCTTGAGCATGCCGACAGAGAAGTCGTAGCGCGGTTAACCGACCTCGCCGAGCACATAGATCATCACGGCAAATATCGCCTGCTCGCGTTTGACAAAAACTACAACCGTGACGGGACGGTGAACCTGGCGAAGACGGAGTTTTACGTCCCCAACGAATACGTCTTCGCCCTCGCCGACGAGCGGCCCGATCTGTTCGAGCCTGTCATCTCGGTAAATCCTTATCGCCCCGACGCGATTGACGAATTAGAAAAGTGGGCCGGTCGCGGCGGGCGGATAGTCAAATGGCTGCCAAATGCGATGGGCATTGACCCGGCTGATTCGAAGTGTGATCCGTTTTATCAGAAGATGAAGGAGCTTAACCTGATCTTGCTCAGTCACGGCGGCGAGGAGAAGGCCGTCGAAGCGGAGGAGGATCAAAAGCTGGGCAATCCGCTCCTTTTGCGCAGGCCGCTTGAACACGGCGTCAAAACCATCGTCGCGCATTGCGCCGGTCTGGGCCACAACGAAGACCTGGACGACCCCGAGAGAAAGCGCACGCACAACTTCAATCTTTTCATGCGCCTGATGGATGACAAGCGATACGACGGGCTGGTCTTCGGCGACATCTCGGCGATGACACAGTTCAACCGTATCGGCTTGCCGCTTTCAACCATCATCGGGCGAGAAGATTTGCATGATCGTCTCGTTAACGGCAGCGATTATCCTTTGCCCGCAATCAATCTGCTCATCAGGACAAAGCCGCTCGCGCGCGCGGGCTACATCAACGCCGAGGAGCGCGCCTGTTTAAAAGAGATTTATGGTTTCAACCCGCTACTCTTCGATTTCGTGCTCAAACGATGTCTCAAGCTTCCCAGCACGAACAAGCGGCTGCCCGCAAGCGTTTTTATGGCTAACCCCGAACTCTGAATCGCGCCCGGCGATGTGAGTCATTATAGCGGTTTGCAATTGAATGTACGGGATAAGAGAGCCATCTCACCGCCGCAGACATAGAGGACGCATATGGCCGATGATGTGCTTCGCACGCGGCGATTGCGCAGAGATTTTATTCTGCTCTGCGCCCGCTCTGTGTCCTCTGTGTCTCTGCGGTGAATCTTCTTTCATTCCCTCTAAACTTACTCGTGTCTGAGTGCGATCAGCGGATCGACCTTTGCCGCTCTGCGCGCGGGCAGATAGCAAGCCAAAAGCGCGACGCCGGTCAGCATGAAGGCTATCGCCGCGTATGTCAGCGGGTCGGTCGTGCTGACGCCAAACAGCAGGCTTTCCAGCAACCGCATCAATACAAATGACGCGAGCAATCCGATTGCCAAACCCGTGGTAGTCAATTTCATTCCTTGCCCGATCACCAGCTTTAGCATGTCCCCACCTCGCGCGCCCAACGCCAGGCGGATGCCGATCTCGTGCGTGCGCTCGGTGACCGAGTACGAAATCACACCGTAAATCCCTACCATTGCAAGAATCGCCGCCACTACCGACAGGACGTTGAGCAAGAGCGCGTTGAAACGTGGTCGCACGAGCGCGGCGGAGACAATCTGCTCCATCGTCATCACGCTCGTCATAGCTTGATCGGGATCAAGCGCGGCCATCTCGCGCCGGACTATCGGAACAAACGACGACGGCTCGGATTCAGTGCGAATCGTCACGTACATGGGCGGGAAGGCGAATTGTCGGTAAGGCACGTACACGTCGAAGCGGCCTTTTCTCAGTTCGCGGTAACGCGCATCTCCCGCAATCCCGACAATCGTAGACCATCCGTGACCGCCCACATTGATGCGCTTGCCTATGGGATCAACCCCGGGGGCGAAGATGGTTTGCGCCATCGTTTCGTTGATGATTACTACCTTCGGCGCATCCGCGTCGTCCTGTTCGTTAAACTCGCGCCCCCCTTTGAGCGGAATGCCGATTGAGCGAAAGTAGTGTGGCGTGATCGATTCACAGTTCAGTATGGCGTTCTGCTTTATCTCGTCCGGTGACTGTCCCTCGGTTGAGAATCCCACATCCCACCCGATATTCCCCTCAAGCGGGCGAATCAGAATGGCGCCCGCCGCAGTAACTCCCGGCTGCGCCTCAAGTCGTTCGAGCAACGCCTGGAAATAGTCTCTGGCCCTCTCGGCCTCTGCATACTGCTTGCCGTGCAATCTGAGCTGAAATGTCAGGACATTGTGCGGGTCGAATCCCAGATCGACCTGCCGCAGGTTTAAGAAGCTGCGCGAGATAAGCCCCGCGCCAATGAGCAGCACTAGAGTCACGGCGATCTCTGTAATTACCAGCGCGCCGCGTAAGCGATTGCCTCGTTGATCACCGGCAACCTTGCTGCTTCCGGCGTTGAGCGCTTCGTTAAGGTTTACCTTTGACGCGAAGAACGACGGGGCGAGGCCGCACACAAATGCCGCCAGCAGCGTGAGGCCACAGGTGAAAAGCAGCACCGGAACATTGATCTCAACCGCCTCGATGCGCGGTATGTCAGTTGGGACGAGGCCGGAGAGCAGTTCGATAAGCCAATAAGCCAGCAGTATTCCCAGCCCGCTCCCGGCGATTGCCAAAACCAGGCTTTCGGTCATCAGTTGCCGCACGACCCGACTGCGGCTGGCTCCGAGTGCGGCCCGTAGCGCGATCTCTTTGCGCCGCGAGGTCGCTCGGGTCAGCAACAGGTTGGCGATATTTGCGCAGGCAATGAGCAGCAACAAGGCGGTGGCCGCAAGCAACAGATAAAGCGCCAGCCGCGCATCGCCGAACAGGTGCGCAGCCAGCGGCGTGATTACAGACCGCTGCCCGCCGGCGCTGGTCTCCGGGTGATCGGCAGCAACCTGCGCGATGATTGTGTCCAGCTCGGCCTGCGCCCGCTCGCGTGTCACAGCAGGTTTCAACCGTCCGACAGCTTGCAGCCATCCCACTCGATTCTCAACCGCCCATCTTCCGCTCACAGCCGAGAGCGGCATCCAGGCATCAGCGCCTTTCGGAAACTCAAATTCGGCAGGCATCACCCCGACAACCGTGAAGCCGGTATCGTTCTGCGTGTTCGTTTGCGCCGCTTTGCCGGGATTAAACGCCGCGTCAAACGCCGCCTCTCTTCCCCCGTCAGTGAGCGCGATCATCCGCCCTACAAGATCGGGGTCGGCATTGAAGCGACGTTGCCACAAGCGATGGCTGATGACGACCGTGCGAGCAGCGCCGGGACGGTCTTCGTCTGCTGTGAAGGCGCGCCCCAGCGCGGGCCTGACGCCAAGGGTTGCGAAAAAATCTGCCGAGACTCTGGCCGTCTCGATTTGCACCGGTTCGTCTCGCCCGATCAACGTGTAGCCAAAACCATTAATCGTTGTCGTCATCGCCGCCAGATGTTCAAAGACCTGGCTTTGACCCTGCCAGTCATTGAACTCCGGGATCGATACCTCGACGAACGGATGCTTTGTAGCCTCATCATTCTTCCATATGACGACCAGCCGCTCTTGCTCGCTAAAAGGCAGCGGCTGCAAGAGTACGGTCTGTACCACGCTGAAGATCGCCGTGTTCGCGCCGATGCCGAGCGCCAATGTAATGATGGCGATTAAAGTAAATACGGGTTTTTTCAGTAGCACTCGCGCGCTGTAACGCAGATCCTGTAGCAAGGTTTCTAGATATTGTCCCATTCTCCCCTCCCTCATTCCGGCTTACGGAAAAGAATTTTTCCCGAGATGTTGATATCGCGTATTCTCGTTCGTCGTCATAATAGAGCGAGGGTCAACACAGGAACCCGGCTCTAAATTTAATTTGATAAGGAGAATTTACGATGCGAGTTATGGTTCTAGTCAAGGCTAATGAGGACTCAGAAGCGGGCATTATGCCGGACGAGAAGATCCTTACTGAGATGGGTAAGTACAACGAAGAGTTGGTGAAGGCTGGCGTGATGCTTGCGGGCGAGGGGCTTCACCCAAGCTCGAAGGGCGCGCGCGTCAAGTTCTCAGGAGAGAAGCGTAGCGTGATCGACGGGCCTTTCGCCGAAACGAAAGAGCTAATCGCGGGATTCTGGCTGTGGCAAGTGAAGTCGCTGGAAGAGGCTATAGAATGGCTCAAGCGCTCTCCCTTCCAGGAGGGCGAAGTCGAGATTCGCCAGGTGTTTGAGACGGAAGATTTCGGCGCAGAGTTGACACCCGAACTCAGAGAGCAAGAGGCGCGCCTGCGCGCGCAGATAGAAGCAAAGAAGTAATGGTCGCGCGCCTCGGCATGCGCTGATAGACTTATATCTTTAGTTATCGTTATGGCTACTGATACGCATCGCATGATCGAGGCTGTTTGGAGGATCGAATCGGCCAGGCTCATCGCCAGTCTCGCGCGGATTGTGCGCGACATCGGGCTGGCCGAAGATCTCGCACAAGACGCTTTCATCGCCGCGCTTGAGCGGTGGCCGGAGTCGGGCATCCCGGAAAAACCGGGAGCCTGGCTGATGACGGCCGCGAAGAATCGCGCGCTCGATCTCTGGCGGCGAGGCAAACTGCTTGAGCGCAAGCACGAGGAGCTTGGTCGCGAGATTGAGGCCCGACAAGAGATGGCCGTGGCAGATTTTGACAATGCGATGGAGGATGATATCGGCGACGACCTTTTGCGCTTAGTCTTCACGGCCTGTCACCCTGTGCTATCCCAAGAGGCGCGCGTTGCGCTTACGCTCCGATTGCTCGGAGGCTTGACGACCGAAGAGATCGCGCGCGCCTTTCTCGTCTCCGAGCCGACCCTCGCCCAGAGAATTGTCCGGGCCAAGCGGACACTCTCCGAGGCTCGCGTCCCGTTCGAGGTTCCTCGCGGGGCCGAGTTCACCGCCCGCCTGTCTTCGGTGCTCGAAGTTATCTACCTGATCTTCAACGAGGGCTACTCAGCAACCGCCGGCGACGATTGGATGCGGCCTGCGCTTTGCGAGGAGGCGCTGCGTCTTGGGCGCATCCTGGCCGAGCTTACTCCGCAGGAGCCGGAAGTCCACGGGCTTGTCGCGCTCATGGAAATACAGGCGTCTCGCTCGGCGGCGCGGACCGGCCCGTCAGGAGAACCGATCTTGCTCCTCGATCAAAACCGCGCCCGCTGGAATTACATACTGATCAATCGCGGTCTTGCGGCGCTTGAGCGGGCCGAACGCTTAGGCGGCTCTCTCGGCCCGTACGCGCTCCAGGCCGCAATCGCCGCCTGTCACGCGCGGGCGCGCACGGCAGAGGAAACGGACTGGGAACGCATCGCGGCGCTCTACGACGCGCTCGCCCAGATTGCGCCGTCGCCGGTCGTGGATCTGAATCGCGCGGTCGCGGTCGCGATGGCATTCGGTCCGGCAGCGGGCCTTGAGATCGTTGATCAGCTGACCTCCGAGCGTTCTCTCAAGGACTATTATCTCTTGCCGAGCGTGCGCGGTGACCTCCTCACAAAGCTCGGTCGCTTCTACGAGGCCCGCGCGGAGTTCGAGCGCGCGGCGTCGCTTACTCGGAACGCGCGCGAGCGCCATCTGCTGCTCGAACGGGCCGCCCTCTGTGCGAGCAGATCGGCGCAGCAGCCATAGTGATAAAAGTGGCGTGTCCGGTATGGAGCCGTGATCCTTCCTCTCGCTCCCGAAACCCCAGGCAAATTTCAAAAAGCGATTCCGCTACTGTTAATTCCTGCAAAGTGCGCTAAAATCCACAGGCCCAAAAGGTATTCGTAGTTTCTGGTTAAAGAGACGCGGCTATAAACCAGAAACCGCCGCGCGCCGAAGGCGCATCTTCGGTCGTGGAAACCAGAAACTAGAAACTATTTGATGGACGAGCTACTGCAAAGATACGGGCTATGGGCGGTGTTTTTCGGCGCGATGATCGAGGGTGATCTGACGTTGCTGCTGGCGGGAGTGCTGGCGCGGGCAGGAGCTTTCACCTTCGGAGAAGCGCTGCTGGTGGGGACGGCTGGAGGGTTTGTCGGCGATTCGATCAGCTACTGGATCGGCGCGCGTTTTCGCGAGCGGGCGAGCAACTCGCGCTTCTTTAAGCGGGCGCGGCCCCGAATCGAAAAGCTCATGCAAAAGTTCGGGGTGCTGTCGGTCTTCATCGTGAAATATATCTATGGGCTGAGGACTACGAGCGCCATCTTTTGGGGGCTGGCCCATTTCGGATATTTAAGATTCGCGTGGTTGACGCTGGCAAGCTGCGCCGTGTGGGTCGCCGTGCTCGCGGGGCTGGGCTACACCTTCGCAAGCGGCATCAGCACCCTGATAGGCGATTTGAAACGAATTCAAGTCATATTACTGGTGGCCGCCATAATCGTCATCACGGTCTACATTATTACCCGATTCGAAAAACGAGTCATTGAAGAAGACAAAGAGTTCTTCTCTACGGATGATGATGAAGAGTCCGAATAACGTGAAGAGAATTTACTTAGTCGCAAGGTAAGACTGTTGATCCCGGAAAAGATTTCTCATTACCGCATACTCGACAAGCTCGGCGCGGGCGGGATGGGCGAAGTCTACCTCGCCGAAGACACGCGCCTCGGTCGGAAAGTGGCATTAAAGTTTCTTCCCGCCTCTTACCAATACGACCCTGACCGCCGCGCTCGCTTCCTGAAAGAGGCTCGCGCCGCTTCAGCCCTTCGCTCGCCGAACATAGCGGCTATTTACGACATCGGCGAGCACGAAGACTCTCTGTTTATCGTGATGGAATATGTCGAAGGCGAGTTGCTTTCGCACAAACTCGCGCGCGGTCCCCTCAGCGTGCGCGAGGCCATAGAGATCGCAACGCAAGTGGCCGACGCGCTCGACGAGGCGCACTCGATTGGGATCATTCACCGCGACATCAAAGGCTCTAACCTGATAGTTACCGAGCGCGGGCTGGTGAAGATACTCGACTTTGGCCTGGCGAAACAGCTTGCCGAGCACAGCAAAGAAATGGACGAAGATAAATCGGGCCGCACGCTCTTATTCGGCAAAGAGACGCTGCCCGGCGTCGTGCTTGGGACTGCCGCTTACATGTCGCCCGAACAGGCGCGCGGGCTTGAGGTCGACCAGCGGAGCGATATATTCAGCCTCGGCGTTGTGCTGTACGAGATGACGGCGGGCAAACGACCTTTCGAGGGCGCGACGACAAGCGACCTGATCGTCTCGATACTGGAACGCGACCCGCCGCCGCTCGCGCGCTTCTCGGCAGAAGTCCCGGCCAACCTCGAATGGGTGGTCACAAAGGCTTTGCGCAAAAACAGACAGGAGCGCTATCAAACGGCCAAAGACCTGGCCGTAGATTTGAAAAACCTGAAGCAGGCGCTGGAGTTTGAAGCGAACCTCATACGGACTGCTCAACTCGACTCTTCGAGCGGCGCGCTTGCGTCCCGCAGCACGGGCGACGTGGCGGCCCGCTCGGAAGACAGCTCTTCGGGCATACATCATTCGGATGCGGCCCCGCGCCGCCGTCGCACGCGCAAGGCAATCGATTCAATCGCCATCCTCCCGTTCGCCAACGCCTCTAACGAACCCGACGCCGACTATCTTTCTGACGGCATCACGGAAACGATAATAAATAACCTGTCACAGCTCCCGCGATTGCGCGTGATGGCCCGCAGCACTATGTATCGTTACAAAGGCAAAGCCGTAGACCCTCAACAGGTCGGGCGCGACCTTGACGTGCGAGCGGTGCTGGCGGGCAGAGTCCTTCATCGCGGCGAGATGCTTTTGATCTCGACCGAGCTGGTCGATGTCGTGGACGGGTCGCAGTTGTGGGGCGAGCAATACAGCCGACGGCTGGCCGACATATTCGCGGTTCAGGAAGAGATATCGAGCGTAATATCGGACAAGCTTCGATTGAAGCTGAGCGGCAAAGAGAAAAAGCAGTTAAGCAAGCGCCACACGGAGAACACCGAAGCTTACCAGCTTTATCTGAAAGGGCGTTTCTACTGGAACAAGTGGACCGAAGAGGGCTTTAACAAATCGATAGAGTATTACGAGCAGGCCATCAGTTTAGACCCCCAGTTCGGGCTTGCGTATTCGGGCTTGTCCGACACTTACGGCGCGCTCTGGTATTTCAATTTCCTGACCGCGCAAGAGGCGCTGCCAAAAGCGACGGCGATGGCGCTGAAAGCCATTGAGATTGATGAGCGGCTCGCCGAGGCGCATCTCTCGCTCGCCAACGCGAAGTTCTTCTACGAGTGGGACTGGCCCGCAGCCGAAAGAGAGTACAAGCGGGCCATCGAGTTGAACCCGAGCTGCGCGAACGCGCACCATATGTACGGGTTTTATCTGTTGACGATGGAGAAGGTTGACGAAGCCATTAAAGAGATAAAGCGGGCGCAAGAGCTTGACCCGCTGTCGGTGGTGATAAGCGGCGCGATGTCAATGGCCTATTACTACACGCGGCAGTATGACCGGGCCATAAAAGAGACTTTGAAGTCTATAGAGCTGGACCCGAATTTCCTTCTGGCGTACGAAGGACTCGGTTTCTTCTACGAAATGACCGGAAGATTTGATGAGGCCGTCGAGGGGTATTTGAAAGCCCTGGTTTTGTGGGGCGGAACCCCCGAAATCATAGCCGCTCTCCGCGAGGCTTACCGCGAGGCGGGGATGCGGGGGTTCTGGCAAAAGCGGCTCGACATAGCCCTGGAGCAAATGAAGGAGAGTTATTTTCCGGCCTATTTCATAGCCGAGTTCTATGCTACTCTCGGCGAGAAAGACAAAGCGTTTGAATGGCTTGACCGGGCCTATGAAGAGCGAGCGGGGTTTCTGGTCCACATAAAAGTGGAACCGTCGTTCGATACTATCCGCGACGACCCCAGGTTCGCCGCCCTGCTCAAACGCATCGGATTGCCAGGCTCATAACGTACAATCAAAAGCCTGGGCGCGTGGGTTGGTAGCAGATGATCGAAGGAAATGTCTCTCATTATCGAATAGTCAAGCCGTTAGGCGCGGGCGGCATGGGCGAAGTCTATCTCGCCGAAGACACCCGCCTGGGTCGCCAGGTGGCGTTAAAGTTCCTGCCCGCCTCTTTCCAGTACGACCCTAAGCGCCGCGCTCGCTTTCTAAAAGAGGCTCGCGCCGCTTCAGCCCTTCGCTCGCCGAACATTGCCGCGATTTATGATATTGGCGAGCACGAAGGCTCGAATTTTATCGCCATGGAGTATGTCGAAGGCGAGACTATCACGCGGCGGCTTGAGCGCGGCCCGGTTCCGATAAAAGATGTCATAGACATAGCGCGTCAGGTTACGGACGCGCTCGATGAAGCGCACCATTTGGGAATCATTCATCGCGACATCAAAAGCTCTAATTTGATGGTCACAGAGCGCGGGCTGGCCAAGGTGCTGGACTTTGGCCTGGCTAAGATGACAGAGCAGGTGGGCGAGGCGGGTGAAGAAGACGAGCCTACCGTGATGCTCGGCCAGCAGACTTCACTCGGCACGGTCGTCGGCACCGTCTGGTACATGTCGCCCGAACAGGCGCTCGGCAAAGATGTTGACAGCCGCTCGGACCTCTTTAGTCTCGGCGTTGTTATGTACGAGATGATTACCGGGCGATTGCCGTTTGAAGGCTCAAGCTCAACCGCGGTCATCGACCTCATAGTTCACCAGGAGCCCCCGGCGCTTGCGCGATACAACTACAGCGTGCCTCCTGAGCTTGAGCGCATCACCCGCAAATGCCTTGAGAAAGACCGCGAGCGGCGTTACCAGTTGACGCGCGATTTGTTGACCGATCTTCGCAATCTCCAGCGCGACGCCGAAACCGGCGCTCTCACCTCTTCGCAAGTGCGGCGTCAGACCGCTGCGGGTGGCGGCGCTCGCACGCGCAAGGCAATCGATTCAATCGCCATCCTCCCGTTCGCCAACGCCTCTAACGAACCCGACGCCGACTATCTTTCTGACGGCATCACGGAAAGCATTATCAATAACCTGTCACAAATCCCCAAGCTTCGAGTTATGGCTCGCAGCACAGTTTTCCGCTACAAGGGACGCGAATCCGACCCGCGAGAAGTGGGCCGCGACCTTAATGTCCGTGCGGTGCTTTCGGGGCGGGTGGTGAAAAGAGGCGAGATGCTTGTCATCAAGGTGGAGCTGGTTAACGCTTTCGACGGGTCGCAGCTTTGGGGCGAGCAGTACAACCGTCAGATGGCCGACATATTTACTCTCGAAGAAGAGATTTCAAAAGAGATATCCGAGAAGCTCAGATTGAAATTGAGCGGGGCGCAGAAAAAACGCATGACCAAGCGCCACACGGAGAACACCGAAGCTTACCAGCTTTATCTGAAAGGCCGCTTCCATTGGAACAGGCGTATTGAAGAGGATTTGAAAAGAGGCATTCAGTACTTCGAGCAGGCTATAACGGTAGACTCGAACTACGCGCTGGCTTACGCGGGCCTGGCCGACTCTTACAACATTCTCGTAAGCTACAGCGCGCTCGCGCCCAAAGTGGCATTCCCAAAAGCTAAGGCCGCCGCCAAGCGCGCCCTTGAGCTTGACGAGCGAGTGGGCGAAGCGCACGCCTCGCTGGCGTTTGTCATGTTCGGTTTCGATTGGAACTTCGGGGAGGCCGAGCGCGAGTTCAAGCGATCAATCGAGCTTAACCCCGGTTACGCGGCTGCGCATCTGTGGTACGCGCTTTATCTTGCGGCCATGGAAAAGTTGGAAGAAGCCGAAACTGAGATAAACCGGGCGCAAGAGCTTGACCCGCTGTCGCTGCCGATAATGACGAATGTTGGCTGGATTCATTATCTTTCGCGCAGGCATGACGAGGCGATTGAGGCTTATAAAAAAGCGCTTGAGATGGACCCGCACTTTATTCTCGCGCACAGGCGGCTGGGTCAGACCTACGAGCAGAAAGGGATGTTTGATGAGGCCATCGCGCAGTTTCAAAAAACGCTTTCGATCTTGGCGGGCGACACCGAATTGATAGCGGCGCTCGGACACGTCTATGCGGCGTCGGGGAGAGTTGCGGAAGCTCACGCCATAATCGCCAAGCTCATCGAGATGGGAGAGCAGAGATACATTCCCTCATATTTCAACGCGCAAATTCACGCGGCGCTGGGCCAGACGGATCAGGCTTTCGAGTTGCTGGAAAAATCTTACGAAGAGCGATATGGGTTTCTGGTCTACCTCAAAGTGGAACCGAGGTTCGATACCCTTCGCCAGGACCCTCGCTTTCAAGAGCTTGCTCGCCGCGTCGGGTTGGGATGACCAAAAAATTTTGTAAACAGGCTGTCGATTGTTATTCTTTGAATCGCCAAATTCCTATCTCCCACGTTAAAATGGATTGCAGAATTTTGACAGGTAGCCCCTATGCAAGAAGATCTGCCAATCCGCGAGTCAATATCTCACTACCGCATACTCGACAAGCTCGGCGCGGGCGGGATGGGCGAAGTCTACCTCGCCGAAGACACGCGCCTCGGCCGGCAAGTGGCATTAAAGTTCCTGCCCGCCTCTTACCAGTACGACCCTGACCGCCGCGCTCGCTTTCACAAAGAAGCTCGCGCCGCATCAGCCCTTCGCTCGCCGAATATCGCGGCCATCTACGACATTGATGAGCACGAAGGCGCTATCTTCATCGTTATGGAGTACGTCGAAGGCGAGTTGCTCTCTACCCGCGTCAACCGTGGCGCGCTCGAAGTGCGCGATGCCATAGAGATCGCAACGCAAGTGGCCGACGCGCTCGACGAAGCACACTCGATTGGGATCATTCACCGTGATATTAAAAGCTCGAACTTGATTATCACTGAGCGGGGGCTGGTCAAAATTTTGGATTTTGGCATCGCCAAAGTCGAGGAGCGCGAAAGCAAAGATGACGCTGATCGCACGATGAAGATCGTCCGGCAGACGGCCCTCGGCACCGTTTTCGGAACCGTCTGGTATATGTCGCCCGAACAGGCGCTTGGCCGCGCGCTCGATCACCGCACGGACATCTTCTCGCTCGGCGTCGTCTTTTACGAAATGCTCGCCGGGAAGCTCCCGTTTGAAGGTGATGGCCCGAACGAGAACCATTGATAAAATCGTTCACCTCGACCCGCTGCCGACGTCACGCTATAACTACAGCGTGCCCGCAGAGCTTGAACGCATCACTCGCAAATGCCTCGAAAAATCTCCTGACCTCCGCTACCAGTCCATGCGCGAGCTGGTCATCGACCTTCAATCCTTTAAGCGCGATTCGGATTCCGGTCAACTCGCTTCTACAACCGGCCGCCAGACTCAGATCACTCGCCGCCCGCGTAGTCGCAAGACGATTGACTCGCTCGCCATTCTTCCTTTTATCAACGCCAGCCGCGACACGGATGCCGATTATCTTGCAGACGGCATCACAGAGAGCATCATCAGCAACCTGTCGCAACTGCCGAAGCTTCGTGTTATGTCTCGCAGCACCGTTTTCAGATACAAGCAGCGCGCGGCTCGAAAGGAGACGGCTTCGCACCAGATACCAGACCCGCGAGCGGTGGCGACCGAGCTTAATGTTCGGGCCGTGCTTGTAGGAAGAGTCATGTGTCGGAACGACCGGTTGATTGTCGAAGCGGAGCTGGTCGACGGGTTCGACGGTTCGCGTTTGTGGGGCGAGCATTATAACCGCAAGCTGTCGGATATATTCGCGCTCGAAGAGGAGATCGCTCGCGAGATTTCCGACAACCTCAGATTGAAGCTGACCGGGCAGCAAAAGAAACGGCTCACGAAACGCCGCACCGATAACGCCGAAGCTTACCAGGCTTATCTCAAGGGGCGCTTTTACTGGAACAAGCGCTCGGCTGAGGGCATGAAAAAAGCGATTGAGCATTTCGAGCAAGCCATCGATCTGGACCCGAATTACGCGCTGGCTTACGTGGGGCTGGCCGACACGTACCTGCTTCTCGGAATCTGGAATGATCTGCCGCCCGCAGACGTTATGCCTAAAGCGAGGGCGGCGGCGGAGCGCGCGCTTGAGATAGACGAGCAGCTCGCGGAGCCGCACGCAACGCTGGCCTTTTCAAAGCTTATTTATGATTGGAACCCGGAGGCTGCCGAGAACGAATTCAACCGCAGCATACAGTTGAACCCTAAATACGCGACCGCGCGCCAGTGGCACGCATACAATCTGGCGGCGGTAGGCAGGTTTGACGAAGCCCTGGCAGAGATCGACCGCGCGCATAAACTCGACCCGCTCTCAATCGTCATAAACAATGACATGGCGGAAATATGTTATTGGGCGGGCCATTATGAACGGACCATAATGCTTTGCCGCAGGGCGATTGATATGGACGCGGAGTTCGTTCCCGCGTATTTCGTTCTGGGGTTCGCTTACGAAGCGACGGGAAGGATGGAAGAGGCCATCGCCGTTTATCAGAAGGCCAGAGAGATTTCGAGCGACGACCCGTGGGTCATTGGAATACTCGGTCATGCTCTGGCAGCGGCGGGCAGGCGGGATGAGGCCGGGCGGCTGCTCGATGAATTAAAAGAGATGGCGAAAAGCAAGCCCTTCTCGCCTTACAACATGGCTGTGATCTGCGCGGGGCTGAAAGATAACGACAGCGCGTTCGAATGGCTGGAAATGGCTCGATTGAACCGCTCAAGCCCGATGGCATTTATCAACATAGAACCCTTTTTTGACGAGCTTCGCGCGGACCCGCGATTCGCAGACCTTCTCGAACGGATGGGACTCTTTCATTGATGTGGTAGAATGATTCTGAACGATGAAAGAGCTGTTGCCCGCCGACACAATCATCTCTCACTACCGTATCCTTGCTCGCCTCGGCGCCGGCAGTATAGGCGAGGTTTATCTCGCGGAAGACACGCGCCTCGGCCGGCAGGTGGCATTAAAGTTCCTGCCCGCCTCTTACCAGTACGACCCTGACCGCCGCGCTCGCTTCCTGAAAGAAGCCCGCGCCGCATCGGCCCTTCGCTCGCCGAATATCGCGGCCATTTATGATATAGACGAGCACGAAGGCGCCATCTTCATCGTTATGGAGTACATCGAGGGCGAGCCGCTGACGGCGAAAGCGGAGCGCGGGCCGATGAGCGTGCGCGAGGCAGTCGAGATAACCGTGCAGGTGGCTGACGCTCTGGCCGAGGCCCATTCGCTCGGGATAGTTCATGCCTGACATAAAAAGCTCGAATTTGATTATCACCGAGCGGGGGCTGGTTAAGGTTTTAGATTTCGGCATCGCTAAAGTGGCCGAGCCTGTCAGTGACGAAGCCGAGAGCGATAACACGCAGCGTATCGGGCAAGAGACAAGTTTCGGCCACATTCCGGAAACCCTTGCTTATATGTCGCCTGAGCAGGCATTTGGCCGCGCGATTGATCACCGCACGGACATCTTCTCGCTCGGCATCGTCTT
Source organism: Blastocatellia bacterium (assembly GCA_963728545.1). Classification (GTDB taxonomy): domain Bacteria; phylum Acidobacteriota; class Blastocatellia; order UBA7656; family UBA7656; genus DASUNP01. The sequence goes on along the minus strand of CAVSKO010000002.1, from coordinate 5,302,261 downwards.
TTACGAAATGCTTGCGGGAAGGCTCCCGTTCATCGGCGAGAGCTTTACTGAGGTTATCGACCGCATAGCGCACGAAGAGCCGTTGCCTCCCTCGCGCTATAACTACAGCGTGCCCGCAGAGCTTGAACGCATCACTCGCAAATGCCTCGAAAAATCTCCTGACCTCCGCTACCAGTCCATGCGCGAGCTGGTCATCGACCTTCAATCCTTTAAGCGCGATTCGGATACCAGCCTGCTCATCGCCGCATCGGGCCGGCAGACTCAGCCCACTCGCCGCTCGCGTATTCGTAAGACCATTGATTCGCTCGCCATACTCCCTTTCAGCAACGCCAGCCGCGACACGGATGCCGATTATCTTTCGGACGGCATCACAGAGAGCATCATCAGCAACCTGTCGCAACTGCCGAAGCTTCGTGTCATGGCTCGCAGCACCGTTTTCAGATACAAAGACCGCGAGGTTGATCCTCAAGAGATCGGGCGAGACCTTAATGTCCGAGCAGTGCTTACCGGCAGGGTCTTGCAGCGCAGCGACCGGCTGGTGATAAAGGCCGAACTGGTTGATACGACCGACGGAGCGCAGCTTTGGGGCGAGCAGTACAATCGCCCGCTCGCGGACATCTTTTCTATGGAGGAAGAGATCGCGCGCGAAATATCCGAGAAGCTTCGCTTGAAATTGAGCGGCGAGCAGAAGAAGCGGCTTACGAAACGTCACACCGAAAACACGCGCGCTTATCATCTTTATTTGAAGGGCCGTTACTACTGGAACAAGCGCACGGAAGAAGGAATTAAAAAGGGCATTGAACATTTTCACGAAGCCATCGGCGCGGACCCGAATTACGCGCTGGCCTACGCGGGGCTTGCCGACTGCTACGTGCTGCTGGCCGGTTACAGCGCGTTTTTGCCCGAAGAGGTCTTTCCGGTAGCCAAAGCAGCGGCGCAGAAGGCGTTGAAGCTTGACGAGACGCTTGCCGAGGCTCACACGTCGCTGGCCGCAGTCCGAGCCTGGTACGATTGGGACTGGGCGGGCGCTGAGCTGCGATATAAACGCGCCATAGAGCTTAACCCCAGCTACGCTACTGCATACGTGTGGTACTCCTTGAACCTGGCGACGGTAGGCCGCCTCGATGAAGCGCTTTTGACGGTGAAACGCGCCGAAGAGCTTGACCCGCTCTCGCTCATAATAAGCCTGAACGTGGCTAGGATATTATATTTCGCCCGCCGTTATGATGAAGCCATCTCGCAATGCTTTAAGGTCTTTGAGATAGACAACAGTTTTGTAGTGGGGCATCGCCGTCTGGGCCAGATTTATCATCAGAAAGCGATGTACGAGGAGGCCGCCGAAGAATTCAAGAAAGCCCTTGCGATTGCAAAAAATGATACTGAAACAATGTTGACGCTCGGATACACGTATGCGATTTCGGGCCACCTGGACGAAGCTATAAAGATTTTAGAGAGGGTCGAAGAGATATCAAAGCAAGAGTTCGTTTCGCCCTTCAGCCGCGCGCGACTGCACCTGGGGCTTGGCGATATCGATAAGACATTGGAGTGGCTCGAAAGAGCTTATGAAGAGCGGCACAGCATTCTTATTTATATCGGCGTAGACCCTGTATTCGACAGCCTCCGCAGTGATGCGCGTTTTCAAAAACTGCTGCGGGGTTTGAAACTCAAATGATCTCGGAGTGCGGCGACAAGTGATACTGCTGGCGAATTCGATTCTAAAGAACTTATTGGCTTTACGATTTGAAAGGCTCACTGAGCCTAAAGGACTTAGCAGCCGGTAAATGAATTCGCCAGCAGTATCACTTGTCGCCGCACTCCAAAGATGCTCTCGCTACTTGCTCTTGATGAACTCGCGTATGTAAGAATTGATGAGCGCCGGTTGTTCATGAATGACCCAGTGCGTGCCTTCGGGGATTCGCTTGACCGTCAATTTAGGCACGTACTTATCAAGCCCTTCCAGGTTGCCCGTAAGCAAGGCCGTGTCCTTCTCGCCCCAGATCACAAGCGTCGGCACTTTTACATCGAACGACGGGAGAGTCATTCCCGACGCCATATCACCTTTAGCTTCGCTCCCGGCAGCAGGCGGGCCCACGCGCGCCGCGCGGTAGTAATTCAACCCGCCCGTCAGCGCGCCCGGCTGCGACCACGCTTCGATGTAAGCCTTTTTGTCTTCTTCCGTGAAGTGGCCCTGCTTTAGCCCCTCGCCCAGCACTGCCTGGACGAGCGCCGCGTAGTTGTTTGCCGAAAGAATCTGCTCGGCCTGCGGGCTGCGAAACATGATCATGTACTGGCTGGCTTTTTGTTGTGCGGGGTTCTCGCGCAGCTCGCGCTGGAACACGCCCGGGTGCGGGGCGTTGATGATGACGAGCTTATCGAGGTATTCGGGATGGGCTATGGCGAATGCCCAGGCGATTGCTCCGCCCCAATCGTGCGCGACGAGAGTGAATTTTTTGTGGCCGAGCTTTTCAGCCAGCGCGCGCAAATCTTCGACCATATACTTGACCTGATACTGCTCTACGTCTGCCGGCTTTGACGAAAGATTGTAGCCGCGCATGTCCGGAGCCACCGCCTGATAGTCGCGCCCAAACTCGGCGAGCTGGTTTTTCCACTCGTACCAGAATTCCGGGAAACCATGCACGAACATTATCAGCTTCCCTTTGCCCGCGGTCGCATAATGCAAGCGAACGCCGTTAACGTCTGCGTATTCGTGTTTCAGCATCCCCGCTCCTTCTTTTTTACCCGCCTCTTTCTTTCCATACTGGCCGTAAGCGCAAACCGACAGCGCGGCAATAGCGATTGCGGCGGCAGTCATTCGAAGCTTGCTTCCTGGCTTTTCAAATCTCATATCGAGTTACCTGCTTTCTGTATTCACTTTTTTACTTTGGGGTAGAGGTACTCTTGCGGCGGCCCCTCGTAGATGGTGTAGCACCTCTGGCAGCGATGAATCGTGTTTCCGGGCGCGGCTTTCTCCATTACATCATCGGGAGCCGTGAGCCATTGCTTTACGTGGCCCGTGCAATTCTGGCCCTTCTCATTCTTCACGGTGCAAACGGTCTGGCCCTCAAGGAGCGCCTGATAAGCGCTGGTCTTTTCACTCCCCGGCTGGATTGATTTCGATTTCATGTCGGGCTGGCCGACTTCCGTCATATTGGTTTACGCCTCCTCCGAGAATTAGTCGAGTGCGGTATCTTATTTCAATAGCGAGCAGCCGGTCAACAAAGCGCGCGCCATTGTTTGCAATCATCTGCCGCCTGATATAGATTCGATTTAGAGAACAGTTATGACAGAACAGAGCGTGCCGGCTATGACGGGTGAGGAATTTGTTCTCGCGCTCGATGCGGAAAACCGCGAGGCGCTTGACCGGCTGGCCCGCCTCAGCGCGGCGGGCGCGGCGGCTGAGACTCTCACCATAGAGCGCTTACTTCGCGTCGCACTCAAAAACGAGCTTGAAGCGAGCGAGGTGGCTGCCGTGTGGATGGGGACTACTTCGGAGTTAGACGTTAAGCTCGCCTTCGCCCGTCAGGTGGGCGACGAAGCAAAGCATTACAGATTGATCTCCGAGCGGCTACAGGCGCTCGGCGTGGACGCCGCCAGAATCGATCCCCGCGAAGGCGGATACTCGTCTCTGTTCGACTACCTGCGCCAGCTTCAAAGCACTGTCGCTCGCATAGCGGCAGGACAGTTCACCCGCGAAGGGATTGCCCTCGTTCGCAACCAGTGCTTTATCGAGTACGCCGACTCTCTCGGCGATAAAGATACCGCCGCGCTTTACCGCGACTTGATCCAGCAAGACGAGCGCCATCACCACGAGCTGGGGCGGCAGTTACTTGCCCGCTACGCTCTGACACACGACGAGCAGCAGGTGGCTCGCCAGGCCGCGCGCCACACGCTTGAGCTTGCCGAAGAGATTCAAGAGATGGCGCGAATCAAAGCTGGAATATCCCGCGCTCCGGGGTGTTAAATACCCGCCGAAAATCTTTTGTGAAAATAACTAACGACGACGGAGTAACGACCGACAAATCCCGCCCAAATTACTATTTACTCGCCTGCCCTCTCCGGCTAACATAGACCTTCGGATTAACCTGAGTCCTGAGCGCCGAGTAATTGTCTTCTACTCAGCACTCAAAATTATTTGCCCCTACCTGTCGGCATTTTTCCCGAGTCGCTTATTTTTCCCGAGTCACTTAATGTCTCAGATATCGAGAGGGGATATACTTGACCGCGTAGCCAGCGGTGAGAGTTTGCGCGGGGTGAACCTTGTCCGCGCAGACCTTTCGGGACTGGACCTGACCGGCATCGATCTCACCGAAGCCAACCTCCGGATGGCCGACATGACGCGTGCCGACTTGAAAGACGCCCGGCTGACGGGATGTTTTTTAAGCGGCGCGACGCTCAATCGAGCCAGGCTCGTCGGCGCGAACCTGGTCGAGGCGAGTCTGATCGGAGTCCTGCTGAGAGGCGCTGATCTGAGCCGCGCAGACCTGAGCGGGGCCGATCTTACCGGCGCCAGTCTCGCCGAAGCTCAACTGATCGGCGCATACCTGGTCGGCACTTATTTGAACGAAACCGATCTGAGCGGCGCAAACCTCCTCGGCGCTTACATAAGAATGGCCCAGATGGCCGGGGCCAACCTCACTTCCGCATTGCTCGAAGGCGCGGATCTTTCTAACGCAGATTTATCGGGCGTTCGCTTTGAAGGGAGCTGTCTGGTCGGCGCAAACCTGATGGGTGCGTCCTTACCTGCGGCTTCGCTAGTCGGCGCGGACCTTCGCGGCGCAGACCTCACGGGGGCCGATCTTTCGGGTTGCAACCTGACGGGCGCAAAGCTGCGCGGGATAAAATATAAAGGCGCGAAACTCGACGACGCCTGGGCCGACTGGGTCAATTTGAGCGCGGGCGGCAATCCTGACCGCGCGTCGCTCGAAGAAGTATTCGCCAGCATTCTAGGCCGTCCCATAGCGCAGGTGCTTATCGAAGGTCACGTGAGCGACGACGTGTGGTCAGTCTTGCTGGCTCACCTTTGCAAATTCCAAACGACTCGCGCGGATTATTCTGACGTGAAACTGAAAGCGATTCACCAGGGCATAAGCTCGTCGGCGCTCTACCTGGAAGCGGAGCGCGAATTGAGCCTGGTGGCTTACCTGGCCGAGTTCGCAGACATTATAGGAAGAGGCTCTGTAGAGCTTTTCGAGAAGCTTGCGACGGCCGTTTCCGATCAAGGTAATAACATTAGCTCTAACGGCTCATCCGGCCCGCTCGATTTTGGGCCTCGCCCGCCTGTAAACCCGCTGTTCGACCTCGAAGACCTGCTCGGCAGAATGGGAGCGCCCGGCAGCGAAGCGCTCCAGCACACACCTTTCTGGACAAGCGAAAAAGCTTTCGTCGTCTTAACGGGCAACCGACGAATATGGCTTGAGGCAGCCTCTAGCGACTCGCTCACGCTGCGGCCTCCACACGGGGCAACGGTAGGAATCGATCTCATACGTGGCCGGTTCATCACGGATGAGTCGCGCCGGAATCCAAGATAGTAATGAGTAATGAGTGATGAATGATGAGTGAATCGGGCAGGTGCCGGTTTTTACTCATCACTCATCACTCATTACTGAGAATGCGCCGAAGCTTTTTAAGCGCCTGCTCATCCGCGCCGGCGCGTTCGGCAAGCGTGATGCTGCGCCGCGAGAGCAAGCGATAGGCATCAACCCAGTCTTGCTCTGTTTCGTTAAGGGCTTTCATATTTCGCTCTACAGTCCCGGCATCGCCGCGCCGTACGGGGCCCGTCAGCGCGCGCGCCGGGCCGACCGCCCGAACATTTGCGATTGTGCCTTCGACCAGGGGCAGCAGCACGCGCGCGGCCTCATCGTCGCTCAACCCGCAACGAGAGAGCATCTCTATGCTTATGCTCACAAGCGCCGTCACCCCGCCCGAGGCCATCACCGCCGCCGCGTGATAAAGGCTCTTCATCGCGGTCGCGATCTCGAAATAGCTTGCGCCGATTTGTTCGACCAACCGGCGCGCGGCGAGTGCTGCGCGCGGCGAGCCTTCGATGCAAAAGTAGCTCGATTGAATTTTGGCGACGGCGCTTTGAGGGCTTTCAAAAGTTTGGAGCGGATGACACGAGCCTGTATGAAACCCAAGCCGGACCAGGGGGCTGAGAATCTCGCTCGACACCGCGCCGCTCACGTGCAATACGACGGCCCGGCGAAAGTTTTTTGCGGAAGCTTCGATGAGCTTTACCGCATCTTTGATATGGTCGTCGGGTGTCGCAATCAAAATAATGTCCGAGGGCGAAAGCTGCGCCCGCCGCGCCGATTGCGGGTTGCCGGCGGATATGAAACTGACAGCGGCACGCGCAGACCGGTGAGACCGACATACGACTTCGCCTATATCATAACCTGCCTGGCGAGCCAGCCGACCGAGCGTTTGCCCTACGCGACCCGCGCCTATGATCGTGATTCTCAAACAGTCAGCTCCTTCGATTGGTCTTGATTTTCAGGTTACATTTGATTCGGCACATGCGCCAATTCGCAAATTAATGTTTTATAATCGGTCTCTAATGAACTTTTAATCTCATTCGCGTATAATTTAAATTCACCGTCAAGGACGAATTTCTGTGGCGCGGTCGGCTCAGCTTTCCGCGCCGAACAAGGCTGTGATAGACTTTTCGTGTCGAGGCGGCGCGACCCGTGCGTACGCTCTTAACGATATACGCCTTACCAATAGGAGTACAATCTAATGAAGACAAGCTTGATGAAGCGTAGTTTGGTTTTGATGCTTGCGGCGATGCTCTTAGCACCGATGACGCTGCTTGCAGACGATAAGAAAGGCGCTGATAGTCCTGATAAAAAAGATGCTACCGGAACCGCGTCGGCAATGCCTAAAGGCAAACTTGCCGACGATGAGAATCCTCAGCTCATCGGCAATCGGAAGATCAACAAACACCAGATAAATTTTTACTCGCTTGAAAAAGAAGTAGGTATCGGGCGACAGCTTTCCGCAGAAGTAGACCGGCAGGCCAAGTTTATCGATGACCCGATTATCACCGAATATATAAATCGCGTGGGCCAGAACATCGTGCTGCACTCTGATGCAAAGGTGCCGTTTACGATCAAGGTTCTCGATTCCGACGACGTGAATGCATTCGCGCTGCCCGGCGGTTTCTTTTACGTCAACAAGGGCTTGATACTGGCCGCAGACAACGAGGCAGAGATAGCGGGCGTTATGGCGCACGAGATCGCGCACGTCGCCGCGCGCCACGGCGTCGAGCAGGCGTCGAAAGCCCAGATTGCCAACTACGCTATGATCCCGCTGATCTTTATGACCGGAGGTCTCGGCGCTATCGCGTATCAGGCGGCGCAGATAGGCGTGCCGCTCGCGTTCTTAAAATTCGGGCGCGGCGCAGAGACGGAAGCCGACAAGCTGGGCGCGCAGTATGCCTGGGCCGCGGGTTATGATCCGAACAGCTTGATAACTTTCTTTGAAAAACTTGAGAAGAAAGAGAAGGGCAAGCCGGGTACGCTGTCAAAGCTATTCCGGTCGCACCCGCCGACACCCGACCGAATCTTGGGCGTGCGCAGCCTGGTCGGGCGTTTCCCGGACCGCGACGAGTACACCATCTCGACGTCGGAGTTCAATCGCGTCAAGGCGCGGCTGCTCCAGCTTACCAACGCGCGCACGATAGGCGACGAAGCTAACCGCGACACAGGTCCCAAGCGGCCTACGCTCAAGCGGCGCAAGGAAGGTGACGATCCGAATCAAACCAAGCCCGCCGAAGAGCAGCCAAAAGACAGGCCCACGCTCAAGCGGCGCGATAGCGACGGCAAGCCTGCCGAGACCAAACCGCCTCAACAGTAATCATCCGGTTGAGCATTTCTAATTTTCGCGGGTCGGCTGCATCAAACAGCCGACCCGTTTTAGTCTTCAGACCTCAAATTTGAAATCTGTCTGATCGCTTCATAAAGCGCTATGCCGACCGAGGTGGCCAGGTTTAGCGAGCGCACTTTGGGGTTAGGCATAGGGATTTTCAGCGCCCGTTCCCAGTTTGCCCGAAGCAACTCTTCGGGCAAGCCGCGAGTCTCGCGTCCAAAGACAAGGCAATCGCCCGGTAGGAATTGAAAGTCCGTATAATAGCGATCCGATTTCGTTGTGAAATAAATGAAGCGACTTGCGGGCAACGCATTATAAAGCGCCTCGATGTTCAGGTGATAATTGATCTCGACTTCGCTCCAGTAGTCCAGCCCCGCGCGGCGAACTGCTTTGTCATCGGTTCGAAAGCCGAGCTTTCCAACAAGGTGCAGCGGCGTGAAAGTCGCAGCGCACAGCCGAGCTATGTTTCCAGTGTTGGGCGGAATCTCCGGCTCTATCAAAGCGACGTCGAGACGCGATGTGGAAAGGGAGGCGTCTTTCATACGGAGTTTTTCTTAGGAGGCCTCGCGCTCTTGCCGAACGCGTGATTGAGCGCCGCGCGAATAATTTTTTTATGATCGAAGGCGAGTCGCGGAAGACGGTTAATCGAATGCCACCGCGCATCCTCGGCATCGTCGCCGGCTTTTAACGGCCCGTGTTTATTAATGCAGGCTGTAAAACCTATGCTGACCGTGTGGCCGCGAGGGTCGCGGCCCGGATCGCCGAACGCGCCGAATTGTTCGAGCCTTGCACGCCGAAGCCCCGTCTCCTCTTTAAGCTCGCGCGCGGCGGCATGCTCAAGCGATTCGTCCTGATCGACAAACCCTCCCGGCAGCGCCCACCGGCCTTTGAAAGGCTCCCCGGCCCGCTTGATGAGCAAGACTTCTTTATAATCTTTTGTCGGGCAATAAAAGAGAGCTATATCGACTGTGACCGCAGGGCGCGGGTGAGCGTAACAATATGGCTCTTTGCTTTCAGGCGATTGCTTGCCGCGTTTATTTTCCAATACAAGCGTGTCCTTCTATGTTTGATTTATCAAATGACTATGCTAACGCTTTTTTCGACTGGAGCGAACTCGGATGTGGCGATCCGGTTGTTTTCGCACCCAGGCAAGGTATCTTTGCACCTCTTGGTTCTGCCGCAGTGCTTCGAGTGTGTGGAGTTGTTTAGCCAGCGTGCGGTTAGTAAAAAAACTGTGCAGCGTTTTGTGGCAGGTTCGGCACAGACCAACGGTTGACATGCCGCCTTCCGATTTGGGAACCAAATGATGTTTCGATAACTTTTTCACTTCCCGAGCGCAAAGTGCGCAAACGCCTTTATCGGATTCGTTCGCAGATGATCCATCAACGTCAGATAAAAGCCTCATACAATATTGCCAAGCTCTTCTTCAAAGATATGGTAGTCACTCGCCGTAAAAAGAACAAAGACAACTCGTTCGATATTTGATTGCTCGACCGACGCGCCGTAATCTCTCGCGGCGGTTATCATCACGCGGGCGCAATCCTTGACGGGAAAGCCGCCTACTCCGGTGGCAAGCGCCGGAAACGCTATCGTCCGGCATCCGAGGTCGTCTGCGATGCGCAGGCTGTTTGCGGTAGCCGCGCTTATGATCTCATCGCTGGACTCGGTCCCTTCGCGCTTTGGCACGCTTCGGTCTTCGGGGCGATAGCCCATCGCTGCGGCGTGTATGACAAACCTGTTCGGAAGATTGCCCGCCGTCGTCGCGACCGCTTCTCCGAGATTTATAGGAGCTTTTGCTATTGCTTCTCGCTCCACATCGGGGCCGCCACGGCGGGCAATCGCGCCTGCCACGCCCGACCCGAGCCACAGCTCGGTGTTTGCCGCATTGACTATTGCATTGATGTCGGGTTGAGCAGTTATATCGCCTTGCCTGATCTCTATATTCATCTTCGTCCCTTACGGCCAACATTATATCTCAGTTTGTTCAGAGAAAATTTTAACAAATATTGCGAGGCTCGATTAAGGTGTAGATCAAACATTATTAGATTTCTGTTAAGTGATATGTCCCAGCGATAACAAACGGGATGAATGCCGTAGCCGGTGTTCTATTCCAAATCAACATCCCTGCCTGCATGTTTCAGGGTGTAACAGTGCTTACTTAAAACCGCCTCGGTTGAGACAACTTCAACAAGAGGTAAATATTACTAAAAGATGGGATTGCTCGGAGGCGAGCTTTTTTACTTAAGGATGGCATGTGCCTTGCTATCTCCCTTGCTTGCAGATTTTCTTGGTCCTAAGCCGAATTTAAAGAACGCTTCATTGTAGATTTGATTGTCGGTTATTACTTCGCTCGCAAGTCTTGATCAGACATCAAACTGGTAAACGGTTTTTATAGCTCTGCGTCCGGATATCTGCAACACCTGCTCCTGGTATCAGATTATTTCTTGACCATAGCAGGAGAAGTCTAAAGCTCTCTCGCTTTGGGCTAACCCATCAACGTGCGCTTAGCAGGGCGCAAAGGTGTTGGTGTGCCTGCGTGATTTCTGTAAGCACCAATACTTTAATAATAATTCTCGAAGAAAGGAATTGAGATGACAACTCTGAAAGGGAACTATAAATTTGTTTTACAATTCGCCAGGCTCGCATTTTCAGTTGCTTGCCTGATGATCTTAGCCTCTGTTACAGCCAAAGCGCAGGGGCCTTGCACTCCGGTCAATACAACTCCTCCGACCGATCCTGCCTTGCTGGTTTTCGAAGCGGAAGGGAAAATCACCGCGTATGATCGCACCAACCGCACGATGACAGTCAACGGTATGACGTTTTCAATTCCGTTGACCGTCCTTGTAGAGACGCGTGACCTTGATTTGACCGGGAACGTTCAATTTGCGGACCTCACCTCCCCGACGTTCGAAGCGCAGCGCACCATAGTAGGCGGGACCGTCATTGCGTCCGGCGACATTATATTCAATCAGTCGTTCAACAGGTTATTGCATGTCTTTTCGTGCGACCAGGGTCTTTGTGGAATTAGCCGAGAATGGCTTAGTCGGGCTGTTATCAAACGTAGATGTTGCCACCAACTCGTTCCGCGTCAATGGCGCGCTTGTCCGCATGAACGCGGACCCGAGGTTCCCGAACAGCATTTTGGATCTCGGAGGGTCGCCGCTCACCATTAACGACCTCGCGGGCCATGAGGGCACAGATGTGAGCATCGACGGATACTTTGATACCACTCAGGGTGTTCTGTTCGGCACGCTGGTGGAAACCCAGATAATCAAGACCGTGCCGGGAGGCGATGGAGTCGCGATTATCAAGACTGAAGGACGAACGGGCAACCGTGAGCTTCGCGTAGAAGGTGCTAACGCGCGAAGTTCGCAGACGGGCCAATTCGCAGCCAGCGTCGATATATTCCCCGGCGGAACGAACGCATCAGGGACCGACTGTGTCGGGACACGCATCGGCTCTGCCACGGTCAGCTCGGTTGATGGGTCGTGGTCATTCCGGCAGCGCCCCATTACCCAGATTCCGACTCAGGTCTGTGTGAAATCACCGCTGGGCGGCGTCGCTACACGGACTGTGGAGATTTCGAACTAAGATAGATTCACTGTCAGCTACAGTCTCACCGCAGAGACAAAGATCGTTCGGCACGTAGTTAAAGTTGTTGATCTGTTTGTGTCCGTCCAACGACTCTGCGGTGAGACAATTTTTTTGTATCCGCTCACATTATTCTCTATCCATCCACACAAAATCTATAGGCATCCGCAGGGCGAGAGCATCTAAATTCCCAACAAAAATGAGGGGTTCAACTTTTCGAGCAATTTTGCCAATTCAAATTACCGTCAAAAGTCGAAGGAATTTGCTCATATTTGTATCTGGTATAGAAGTCTAAGAAACCAAAATCCTTATTCTCCTAGAAAATTAGATGCTCTCGCCCTAGAAAAAATTGTGGCCCATATTGACAGCTTTATTCACTATACATATAATGTAGTGCTTATTACCTATATCGGTAATAAGAAAGAAAAAACAGGGTATAGGGTGATCGGTCGGACAAGCGGGTAGGGTTTTCTCCTCACACCTCAACGCATTTATTTAAAAAGAAAGAAGCAACGACTACAACTGCCCCGGGTTTTAGCAGTAATGTCCCTCAATCCGACCTTATAACCTTCTTAAATCTTTAAGCCACATTACCATTGCTAATGATGATGTGACTATAAACAACTCAACCGCTGCTACATATGCCATCAGATGATGTGTCGCCGCTATTCCTCACTCTGGCGGAGATGCAGCAGCGGCTCAAACTCAGTCAGATGTCTTATCTGCCAGATTGCCTGGCAGGTCAGTTAGGTAGGATAGACAGCCTTGCTGTGGCCGAACTGCGGCCATCGCAAAGTCTTTAATTTTAAGAGGAGTAAGATGAAACGTATAATAAGTTTAGGTACAACGATAATTTTATTAGCAGCGGCGAGCATAAATGGGCTTTCCGCAGTCGCTCAACAATCTACCCCGGATCAAGATCCTTTTGCTGTTCCGCGCGCCAAGAAGAAAGAGTTCACCGACAAGCTGCCTTCTGTCGTCGAGCGCGCCAAATCGCCTGAAGCCAGGGCCGCCTGGGAAAAATTGCCGCCAGAACTGCGCGAAATCGTGAAGACCGAAGTTCATAAGATTCTCGATCAGGAGTCGGATAAGTTCACTCAACAGAGGCGTGAGCAAAAGGCGGAGCAAAAAGCAGCGCGGAAAACGTTGAAGGACACTATCAAAGGCAAGCAAGGCGACGCCGGTTTGGAGACCTCGCTCGGCTTTTCTGATAAGGATGGTAATCGGCAATTCTTAAAGGCGAAGGAGCGCGAAGTTGATGTGCTCTCTTTCACACAAGTCGCAGGGCAGCCACAACAATCTCGTCTCAATGGAAAGAATGACCCGTTAGCAAGAACGACTGCGCATAAATCCGATCCGCAGTGGGCTAATGCCTTAAGGTTTGCCTCGGGATTCTCTTCGAATATGAAAGCCTCGTTTATCAATACCTCTGCCCCGTTAAGGGCTCAGGGTGGAGCGGATGCAGACCTCGACGGTCTGCCGGAAGATTTTGAGAACATGCTGGCAGACGCCTTCACACCCGTCTACCATGTTTCGGCATACGAGACAAACAACTACGCGACCTTTAACAACTCTGTGCCGCAGTCGCCACTGCAATTATTCGGGCCAAATCCGGTAAGCCACTTCCGTGTGCAGCCCCTGGGCTTTGCCTTTACCGCTTCTAACCAGTTGGTGAGCGTCATTCGAATAGATTACCTGACGCTGTGGGACCAGGATAATGGCCTTGTCACCGGCGGTAATTGTAGTCTCTTCCCCGGCTTGAACTTCCTGCAAGGCATGCTCCCTCATGCAATAGACAATGAGCGTTCAGCAGTATTGGTGGCAGCGCCTGTCTGGAGCTATTCTTTCAACCTCGACCCGTGGGCTTACAGCGCGTACGACTACTACACGGCGGCGCATGAAAACGAGCCTAATAGTAAGAGCGCGTATCACACGCCCTATACACCGGTTCCAGCCGGGTGGCACCTGCGTCTCGCGAATTCTCTGTCCAAGCATGCGACTTATACCTTCAATCCTGACTACCTGTCGCTGCTGCCTGATTCAGTGATTTTCGGCGTCCTTGCAGGGGCCGATTTAGCCTGTTACTTTGCGGCATTTGATTCCTGGACCGATTGGCGCAACTATGTATGCCTGGCCGCCATCTACTACGCTTATGGATTGATCTTCGAATGCGCGGTCGAACGGTTCATCGATCAGGGGGGCAGGTTTGCGGATTTACGCATCAATGTGGGTGAGCCTAATAATCCAATCAACGGCTCGGCCTTCATTCAAGACAACAGCCATAAGCTGTACGATAAACTCGTCAACCCTGTGTGGATACTCAATTAGTTTTGGTAGTTTCAATAGCAATGGGGAGGATCTCCTCCCCATTGCTATATAATGAAATAGAGCACCGTTTAGCGCGAGAACCGAATACTCTTTCCAGGCAAGCTGCGGGGAATTGGACCCGCAGAGATAAATGCCGGAATTAGCACGGAAGGGGAGAAAGTTATGTTCAAGAAGATATTATCGTTGACGCTTGCCTGTCTGGTGGCGTGCCTAACCTATGCGCAGCCGATTGCCGCCAGCCCCAACCCGGAAAAGGAAGCGCAGTTCGTAGAGAAGGTGCGAGCAGGCGTTGCCAGACTCGGCACCGGGCCGGAGGCGCGCGTCGAGCTTAAGTTGCGCGATAAGCAGAAACTGAAAGGCTACGTCAGCCAGGCAAGCACAGAGTCTTTCACCGTCATTGGCGCGAATGGTCAAGCTACCCAGGTTGCCTATGCGCAGGTCAAGCAGGTCAAGGGCAACAACCTTGCAGCAGGCGTCAAGATCGCAATCGGGGTAGCAGTGGTAATAGGCGTAATATTCCTCATCGGTGTCCTCGCCATACCAGAGAGCTAACGCTTATCCAATTGATAGAGCGGAGTAATGAGAGAATTAATTCTCTCATTACTCCGCAGCATCGCCTGAAAAATTAACAAAAATTTAAAGGCGAGGTCATATCTAACTAAGACACCTGGCTTAACCTTATAGTCGGCAGGAAACCAAACGAATCGGGGTTAAGCGGGTCATATCAGTGGCAAAAGGACTAAAAAGAACCGCCGAACGATTAGAGAATGAAGCCAGCCACCGTGTCGAAATCATAAGACGAGTGGTCCGCGAATATAATGAGGCTTTTGAGGCCGGTGAAGTCAGTCTGGCTGCGCGGCACCGGAAGCGGCGCGAGATAGAGCGCGAAGTACACGACCTTATGCGGCTGCAAAAGGCGCTCAAGCGCGTTCGAAGGGAAGCGCGAGTAGGTAAATGAAGCCCTCTCAACCCACCTGGGGAGGTAGAAAGATTGATGGGGAGTAAGCAATGGTTGAAAAGAGATATGCAATTAATGGATGCGTGGCGGACCTGGAGATGGCTCAAAAGACGCTCCATCACATTTCCAACGGGTCGAGCGCATCAGAGGAACAGGTTCGCAAGGCAGCCATTCACGCAAAGAAACTCGAATTGAAACTCGCTGCCGCCAAGCTGGGCCAGGCCGAATACTACCTTTCATCGCTCGGCGCACGCGTTGATTACCTTGAAGCGCGTTGCAGCCGCGATGGTGTGGCGACAAAGTCGGAGCGCGAAGAACTGATCTGGGCGCGCGAGGCCCTGCCCATCAACAATGCCACCTTAGCGCGGCTCACCAACGAATTGGAGACGCAAAAACGCGAACTGGAGGAAATGCTCAAGCAGGCCGATTCTTGTAACACCTCGCTTTAAGACAAATCTTAACACGCAGGACCCCCTCGACAGAGCAGCGACGCTTGCTTTATCGTCGCTGCTCTTTTAATTTATGCCCTCGCACGTGTGATTCTTATGGCTTTATAAAACTCGGTGGAACAGGCAGGTGAGTGCGTGGGCCTGTTCCACCGTCGAGGAGGTCACCACTGCGGCGCGGCAGATTCGGATCGCCTCCCGTTTGCCGCGCCGCGATTCGAGGTACCGAATGCGTTGAAGTATTGATGCTAAGATAGGGCAAGCCGGTTAGCAGAAAATGACTTCATCATTAAATAAGTGTGAAATCATCTCGGGCGCTCGCCGATAATTATTGAGGGTCGGAATCTTTGACCCTCAGCCTTCCGAGCTTCGAGCGCGGTTTTGCATTCCACGCCCGCCCGCCTGCCGTACTATCGTGCAGGCATTGATAAATCGTAGCTGATTGTTTATTGCACTGACCTCTTCTGGTGTAAGCCCGCCGCTTCCTTTTATCTCGGTGACTGCTTTCGCGTATTCTTTTACCGGGCGATTAAAGTAGGCGTTTAATAAATCGTCTATCCTGGTATTGGGCATCTTGAGTCTCCTGTCAATAGGGGGTCGAACAGGATCTGGTGTATTGACCTGATAAGCCAACCGACACAGTTACTGCATGGCTAAGATAGTCATACCCGTAACGTATGTCAATGCCCGCGACGGAGCAGCAATTTGTTATGTTACAAAAGTGTTAAGCGCGCAGGCCAGGTACAAAAAAGGCGGGCCGTGTGACCCGCCTTTCTATAGGAGGCTACTAGATGCGGCTTTGGTTCTAGCCGTTCAAGGAGAAGGCAGACTTATTTTTGCGACGTGGAAGTGGTCGGCGTTGATTGCTGATCGGTCACGTTGCGAGTGAGCAAGCGTATCTCGACGCGGCGATTTTGAGCGCGGCCCGCGCGCGTCTTATTGTCTGCCACCGCGCGAACCTCGCCGAAACCGAGTATATGCATTCTGAAAAGCGGTATGTCGTGCTGTTCGGCCAGGTAGCGGCGCACGGCATCCGCGCGTTTCTGCGTGAGCTGATTGTTGTAAGAGTCTTTGCCGGTCGCATCGGCAAAGCCCTGTATCTCAAGTATAAAATTCTGGCGGTCCTTTATCTGCGATGCCAATTGATCCAGGCTCTCTTGCGATTCGGGGGTCAGCGCAAAGCTGTCGAACTTGAAGTTCAACGTCGCGGTATTCTGGAGCGAGTATTTGTCGAGGTTGGTGCGCAAATCATTGACGGACCCTTCGACAGTGCCTGCGCGGGTCGAGGCTTCGCCGGCGCGAGTGAGTGCGGCGTCGGCCTGCGATTGCGCGCGGTCGGTGCGGCCTCGCACATCATTTATATCCGTGCTCAGGGTTGAGATGTCCTGAGTGTTGCGGCGCGAACTCTCTTCCAACTCGCCCGTGCGCTGCTCTAATGGGGTGACGCGCTCGTTTATTCGATTGCGCGCGTATTTCTTGGTGGCGCACGCGGCGGAACCTAAAACTACTAAAAGGCTCAGAGCGAATACGACTGTGATCCTTTTTTTCATATATGTGCTCCCACTTATAGGTCTTACATAAAAGGCGATGCGGATAATTAATTATCCGCATCGCCTATCGTGGTTACCGTCCTCACCACAGTAACCTAATAAGAGAACGGAAAATGACATTATTCATTACCCGTATCTCTGCCCCACGGATGATGGTGCAAGACCTATGCCGCCATCTAAAACAGCGTAAATTTGCTTAAAATAAGGGGTAGAGACGCAGGTTTCGCCAAAACAAGGGTAAAGATTACCATTGCGCTATGTAAGAATTTCCGGGGAGAATAAGTCTAAGAAGGATTCTTACAGCTTGTTTGAAAGTATAGTCAATAAGCCCCAAAGGGGCGCAATTCAATAGCACAGGGCAACGCCCTGTGTTCGGCAACACAAATGATTTAAAGCCCTGAAAGGGCGAAATAAATTGTCGAATTATCTCGCCCTTTCAGGGCTTGTATAAACTAATGCTCACGACCTGGGGCGTTGCCCTGTGCTATTGAATTGCGCCTCTTCGAGGCTTTCATACACACTCTTAATTCGTGATTCTCAATTCTTCATTCGCTCGTCTGTGGCTCTGTCTTGTCCTGTCGCTGTTTCCTGGTTTCTCCTGTGCGGCACCGCGCCCATTCTTCCACGCTTTCGCGTATAAACTCGCCGAGGTCTTCGATCTCGCGCGCCGACTTTTGCCAGAAGTCTTTGAACTTATCAGGATCAAACGCCATGCCGTAGGCTCTGCCCCATCGCGCCGAGGGGACTTCGTCTTCGTAATAAGCGGCTAGCTGGCGGCAGGCCATCGCCGCGACCGTTAGCGTGCTGCCCGCGGGCAGCGCGTCGAACACGGCTCCGACATCCGCGTTCGATCTCCTTGAGGCGGGCGAGGACGCGGTTATACTGCTCGACACAGAAAGCCGCAGCATCTTGCCCGCTGCCAGTCCATTCCGACTGCATGGCCATGCGCGCCGTCCGGCGCAGCACGTTTACAAGTTTCGCTATCTCTTTTTCTCTTTCCATTGCTCACCTCCGAGACTCAAAAGTTCTATCTGCTCGCGAAGTAATTGCTTGCCGCGATGCACGCGCCACTTCACCGTAGAGACCGGCACGTTCAGGAATGCCGCTATGCGTTTGAGCGGCATCTCGTCAAGAAACCGCAGGCGCAGCACTAAGGCGTAATCGGCAGGCACTCGTTCAAGCGCCCTCGCCATCTCATCGTCCGGCCAGCTCGCGACAAGCGGACGAGAGAGAGCCTCGACGCTTTCAAGCAGCAAATCGTCAAGCTCGACGCTCACACCTTTTCGGGCGCGTTCGCGTTTGCTCAACCGCAAGGCGCGATGCCTGGTGATGGCTTGAAGCCACGCGGCAAACTTCCGAGGGTCTTCAATCGACGGCAGCGCTTTGAAGGCAAGCAGCAGCGCATCCTGCGCGACATCTTCGGCGTCTTCGCGCCCGACTATCGCCTGCGCCGCCCGCACAACGGCTGCGCGGTACCGGGCGGCAAGCTCGTCGAACGCCTCCAGATCGCCCACTATAGCCGCAACTACAAGCACCTCATCGGGCGGCTCCAGGTCTGTCTTTGCCATCCACGCTCCGAAACTCGACCCTACATGATTAAAGAGACATGATAGGCGCAAAAGGTTAGCGACCGGCGCGAAAAAACTTCGGCACGGATAATTTCACCGCCCGTCATATTGATTCGCGAGCACGCAAAGCCGCGAAACTGGCCGTGGAAGCCTGTTTCGCGACTCGCATTTTTTATGGCAGGCGCGGTGCCAGGTCGTCGGTGTAGAGATGCCGATAAGCGCGGTAGTTGTTCATCACCTTTGCCAGGTAGTCTTTCGTTTCGGGGATTGCTATCTCGGCAAGCAACAGATCGAACGTCGTTTGATTGCGCGCGGAATATCCACCGCTCGACGTTCGGGTCGCCGGTATTATAGGATGCAGCAACCGCATGCGGATTGTTGGGAAAGACCTTGAACAGGTCTGCCGTGTATCGCGTCGCCAGCCGCACGGCGATCTCAGGGTCATACACGTCATCAAGCTCGAAATCTTTTATCCCTTCGTCATTGGCAGTCTTCGTAGCCGTCTCTGAGATGAATTGCAAGAGCCCGCGAGCGGCGGCAGGGCTTTTGACCGACGGATTGAACCGGCTCTCTTGCCGCGCGAGCGCGAGCACCAGGCGAGGGTCGACTCCGAGCCGGGGCGCGTAACGGTTGAGCGCGTCGCGGTACGGCGCGGGGTACATCAACTCCGCCAGATCGCGCGGCATAAGCTCTATAAGGTAGTCTTTCGGAATCGAGCTAAAAACCGGCTCGGCAAATGCGATGGCGTACTGCGCGTGATCTCCGCGATTGCTGTAAACGGCAAGCGAGTATGCAGTGTCGCCTCCCGCCGTTGAGGTAGAAACCTGCACCGCGCGCGGCGAGTTGTCGTCCGGCTGCGCGTCGTCGCTCGAATCCAGCGCCGAGCGCGCGCCGCCAAAACCGCCCAGCCTCAACTCTGTCGCGCCCTCATCGTACAGTCCCAGAAACATCAACTCCGCTGCGAGCGACTGCCGCGACATGTCGCTCACGGGGCTTGTGACTGAGCTGCGCGCGGCCTGTGTCAACTGAAAGCGCGAGACCGTTGAGTAAGCAGGAAGCCGGCTGTAGCTTGCCCGCAAGATGGTCAATAAATCTCGCTGAACGTTTGCGTCTTCCGTTAGCCGGAGCGCGCGCAAGGCCGCAGCTTTCGCTTCGCCGTAGCGCGTAGCCTGCAACGCCGCGCGCGCCTGGTCGCGAAAGCTGCGGGCAAGCGGTTCTATGACGCGTCGCCCCTGTTCGGTTCGGCCAATCGCAAGCAACCGCTCCGTAGCTCGATGGCCGAAATAGTTATCGCGCTCGTCAGGTATCGCAAGGTAAAGCTGTACGGCTTCCGAAATCCTTCCCATCCGCTCAAGCGCATATATGCGCAAGAAGGCGGCTTCGCCGCGAATCGGCGCGCTCACAAGTCGCGGATAGATTGGCTGCGCTTGAAGGCGGGTTAAAAGCTGTATCGCTTCATTGAATCGACCGCGCACAAGCTCGATCTTCGCTTCGTTGTAGAGGGCGACCACGACCAGAGGCTTTCCTGCGAAGTCTTCACCGATGCGCCGCGACCAACTGATCGCCTCAACATATTTGCCCGCGTAGCGGAGGCTATCGACCACGTTGCGATACGCGCCTTCGAGCAGCTCGCTTTCGGGATAAGCCGTGATGAAATCGCTGTAGCGACGCGCGGCTTCATCATAACGCCGCGCTTTCTGTAGCGCAGTGCCCACGTAATAGTAGCCTTGCTCGCCCTCTTTTTTCGCCGGGAATTCCGCGTGGGCGCGCTCGAACCATTTGATAGCTTCGTCGTAATTGTCTTCGCGATAAAAGGTGAAGCCCGTCTGGTAGAGCGCTTCCGCGCGATTGAGGCTCTCTGGAAACCGCTGGACTATGTCGAGAAGGTGCGCGCGCGCTTCGCTCCAGTGGCGGTTGAACAGATAGACTCGCGCGCGCCGCAGGGCTTCAAACTCCGAGGGCCGCGCCCCCGCTTGACGGTCAAGCGCATCGAGCCCCGAGGCTGCGGCAAGCGCGTAATCATCACGCGAGCCGGACAACAACTGATCGAACGTCGTGCGCGCGGTCTGTGAGTCTCCTGCCTTTGAATAAGCCTCACCAAGCCGGGCCATCGCGCTGCGCCCAAGCACGCCTCGCGTCGCTGCAATCGGGCGAAGAAGCGCAACGCTCGTGCGCCAGTCGCCGCTTTCACCAAGGCTCTCTATCATGCGCTCGCGCCCGACGCGCGTGAGCGTGCTGGATGGAAACGAGGTCAAAAGCCGCGTGATGTATTGTCGCTCAAGCGCGAGGTCGCCCGACGCGCGCGCGAGTTGTGAAAGATGCCACAAAGCGTATTGCGCAAGATTCGATCTCCTGTTCAACCAGCTTCAGATAAAAGCCCTGGGCTTCCGCATTCGCGCCGCGACGCTGAGCGAGGCGGGCCAGCAGGTAATCATAATTGTTCGCGGTAAACAGAGCGGGGTCTGCGGCTTGAAGCGCGCGCGTCAACGTTTCGGCTCGCTCGAAATCGCGCGCGTCCATAGCGGCGCGAATCTCGTTCGCTTTTGTTTGTAAGCTCTGCCCGTGCGATTGGCTTGCGAACACGATTAGCGTAAAAAAGAGCGCGGCGCTGATTGCTCGAAACATCTTTACCCCTTGAACTGGATTCTCGGAAGTTACTACAAGCTCTAGCCGAAGAAATAGGCTTCGAGCGTTTCGGCGTACAGAACAGAGCCTGTCACCAGCTCATCTATGATGACAAATTCGTTAGGCACGTGCGCCAGCTTGTCGTCGCCGGGATAATGTACCACCGAAGTTATGCCGGCGAAGAAAAGATTTTTTGCCACGGTGTTGCCGCCGAACGTCTCGTAATTCATCGGCAACCCCAGACGGCGAGCCGCCTGGTCAAAGCTCCTTATGATGATGGAGTTTTTGTCCGAGATATGCGGCTCGGTTTCGTGCAGCACTGTTGCGTTAAGCTCCGCGTCAGGAGAGCGACGGCGAACGGCTTCGATCTTCTCATCGATCTTTGACAGCACCTGTTGCTTTGTAATTCCTGCCGGGAGCCGGAAATCGATTGTGGCTCGCGCCATCGCAGGGACGGTGTTTGCAGATGAGCCGCCCTGGATCGTCCCCACGTTCATCGTCCACCCGTCGAATGAATGATCGTAACTGGCTCCGAGGTCGAGCGATTTCAATTCGGCAATCAACTCCGCTAGCGGAATTATTGCGTTGCGGCCAAGCTCGGGGGTCGAGCCGTGCGCCTGTATTCCCTTACTGACAAGCTCGACCCACATTATGCCCTTCTCGCCGTAGATCGACAGATCCATGCGCCCGCCGTCGGGGATGATCGCCACGTCGAACTTTACCCCGCACTCTTCGACCAGATAGATTATGCCAAGCTCCGAGCCAAGCTCCTCGTCAGCCGCCGCGATCAAATATATAGTGCCGTCAAATTCCGAGTGCTCCGCCAGAAAAGCTTTGCAGGCCGAATAGGCGCAGGCGAACGATCCCTTGTCGTCGAGTGTGCCGCGCCCATGAATTCTTCCGTCCAGAATCGTAGGCTCGAACGGCGGCGTGTTCCACTGTTCCAGCTCGCCCGGCGGCACGACATCCATATGCGAGACAAACCCTATAGACTTCGAGCCCGTGCCTATGCGGCCGACTATGTTAGTTCGGTTCGGCTCTTTTTCGTAATAAGAGATTTCCATCCCCAGCCGCTTCATGCAATCTGTGACTATCTCTTTGCAGAGATGCTCGTTGCCGGGCGGGTTTGTAGTGTCCTGGCGCACAAGCTCGGAAACAATATATACAATCTCGTCGCGGTTGACGTGCTTTACGAATTTCGATTCCATTCGAGTCTCCTTTAAGCGAGCTGAATTGATCATACATTCCGCGTTTCGGACGGGCAAGCAGCGCACCTCAAGACGTGTGATTAAAAGTCTTGTGAGCGTTGCTCAGGCATGCTATAAAAGCCTTACCCCACAAATGCCCCTGCTAATCGGCCATATATCCCAACCCGACAGACAGGCGTTAAGAGTCGGGCGCGGTGCCTGTGAAGCCAGGCACTTCAAAAAATCGGTCCAAGAGCAAGGAGAAGTGATGACCACTCCGGTCGTAATGTATGAGAAGGAGTACGAGCAACTCAAGCACGTGATAACCAGGTTGTGCGCGGACGCGAACGCGAAGTTTGTCTTTCTCGTCGATAAAAGCGGGCAGCAGATTGCCGCGCACGGAGAGATGCTCAACCTCGACACAACGAGCCTCGCAAGCCTGACGGCAGGCAACGTCGCCGCAACCGACGGGCTGGCCCACTTGATAGGCGAGCGCGGCTTTCCCGTACTGTCGCACGAAGGCGAGCGAGATAATATACACATATCGATAGTAGCTTCTCGCGTGATTTTAGTCGTGATATTCGATGATCGCTCGAGCCTGGGTCTTGTCCGTCTGCGTGTGAAGCGCGCGACGGCCGAGATGACTATGATATTCGATTCGATCAATTCTAAGATCGCCCGCGAGAGCGATCTGGGGGTCTCATTCGACTCCCCGTTTGCGGAGATAACAGAAGAGGACATTGACGCGCTTTTCCGTTGATCTCACCCTGTGAGTCTGCCCCTGAAGGCGTGAACCGACCGGTAGCAACCCCCGACCTCACCGGCCCCAGTACAGATAAGGAATACGAGCCTTGACGTTCATCAATTACGCATCGCGCGAGATCAATTGCAAAATTGTTTATTACGGACCGGGTCTGGGCGGGAAGACTACCAATCTGCAATACATATACGACTCGACCGCGCCGCAGGCGAAAGGGAAACTTATCAGCCTCGCCACAGAGAACCGACCGCACATTGTTTTTCGATTTTCTGCCACTCGACCTGGGCACGGTGCGCGGATTTAAAACCCGCTTTCATCTTTACACCGTTCCGGGCCAGGTATTTTATGACGCCTCGCGCAAGCTCATCTTAAAAGGCGTCGACGGCGTAGTCTTTGTCGCAGACTCGCAACGCGAGCGCATGGACGCGAACGTGGAATCGCTCTTTAACCTCGAATCCAACCTCAAACAGCACGGCTATGACCTGATGAAGGTTCCTTACGTGCTACAGCTCAACAAACGCGATTTGCCGAACGTGGTGCCGGTCCGCGACCTTGCGGCAGAGCTGCTGCGCAAGGATGAGCCGGTATTTGAAGGCGTGGCCAATCGGGGCGTAGGCGTATTCGACACGCTAAAGGCCGTCGCCAAGCAAGTCCTTCTTGAGCTTCGCAAAACGAGCGGCGGATAAAATATAAATTTGAGATTTGAAATCTCAAATCCTTCTTAAAATAAAGACGGGACGGAAGAGCTGAGAGTATCGGCTCCTCCGTCCCGTCTTTTTACTCGCGATGCAGGTCAATCCTGCTCAAGCAGCTTGAGCCTCAGCTCAAGGGCAGAAGCAGGTGTTGTTATTGACGTTGCTATCGCTGATGCTAAAGGGCGTTCCTCCGATGGTTCCGCTTACACTGCCTTCGCCTGTGCAAGTATTGATCGAACCACTAAATTGAGCGCCCGCTCCTTTGCCGCTTCCGAAGAACAGGTTGCAGCCAAACGACACACAGCCGACTCTTCCGCTCACCGACGTTCCCGTCGCGCAATTTGTGAACAGGAAAGTGCCCGTTGTGCAGTTGATCTGCAGCGTGTTGCCGGTAACCGGATCCTGTATGCTCGTTGTGAAAGTCGGTAAGCCCGTGATGGTCACTCTGTAGGGCGTTCCGCAAACTAACGGGCTTGCGTTCGCCGCAGTTATGACCAGCGTGAAGAATTGGCCTGCCGGCACATTGAACGAGAAGACCCCGGTTGGGTTCGGGCTGCCGCCGATGTCCGCCAGATAGAAGCTGCACTGGTTGACCGGGTCATAAACTTGCCCCGAGTAAGCAGCCACTACGAGGAAGTTGTTAACCAGGCAAGCCTGGGCATCAATCACTACGGTCACGCAGGCATTAGAGGAGCTGGGATTCTGGAACGTGTAAGCGTCAAACGGTCGCGCGCCTACGGTCGTGAACTGCAGGGGGCATGTCCTGACGTTATTGCACGCGCCGGTCTGATCGACGAAGCGATTCAACCGCCCGTTCTGTACGCCGCTTATGCCAGGGTTCTGTGTGCTGTTTGAACCGAGTGTTCCCGTAAACGTGTTCACAGGGCATATATTCACGGGGCTGCACCTGGCGATCAACAGGCCATAAGTGCCGGTCGATGTGCCAAAGCCCCTGACGCTCACGGCGTATGTCCCGCTAACAGGGACCGCGAAAGAGCCCGCTTCGCCCTCAGGGTTGCCGGCGCTTCCGCCAAGCCCGCTGTCTATTGGCGGCTGAAGTAGCGTTCTTCCATCCGGGTGTGTAATGTCGAGGATAAGGTCCGTGTTTGTGGCATCACGCTCGGGGTTGCCGTCTCCGCTGATGTAAAAGACATCGCCGGCATTCGCCACTATCGTAAAGAAGTCCGCGTCTCCGGCGGGCGTGATCGAGCCGGTCTTAACCACGACGCTGCCGGTCGTCAGTCCCGGGTTTGCCGTTGCGGCCGTGTTGTTCGGCTCGGCTTCCGGAGTGCTGCCCGTCGATACGACGACAAACAGGCGATAAGGCTGGATAACGCTTGTCGGGCCGAAGCCTTCGACGGCCAAGGTGTAGGTCCCCGCAGCCGCCAGCGTCCTGCCCGATATGGTCGAGGCGAAGCCGGATTCGGTAACCGAGTCGCCGCCGTTGCCGCTCCCGTCGTCGTCGTCCTCTTCAATCAGGGCGCCGCAATTGGCGCCGAAAAGCGAGAGGAACGAATCCCGATCATTTAAAGGCGAAGATTGGCCGCCGCCCGTATCTACATAGGCCCATACTCTTGAGTTTGCCGGGGCCGTAAACGACCAGAAATCAATGTCGCCGGCCGTGATCGCGCCCGAAGCCACGCGGCAGCCGTTCGCGTTCAGGTTGAGCGCGTTGGCAGTCAGGCAGGTGTTATTCGGCTCGACTTCCGTCACCGTGTTCAGGTTACCCGGCGCTAAAGGTGTATTTGTGAGATTGCCCAGTTCCGCCTGCAAAGCATCATACTCAGCTTGCAGCTGTGCGTCGGGCCTTTTCTGGGGCTCATTTCGGATATCGAAAGCTCTGTCTGTAATCAACCCCATCAATTCGTTCAGCTCGCCTATTCTCGCATTAATTTCCGCAATGCGGTCCGCGACGGCTCTATTGTAATTGTGCAGGGCTGCTTCCGAAGCGCGGGCGTTATCCTTCGTAGGCTTGTTTCTTTCTACTGCTCGGGCCTGCTGTAATGCTGCGAAGGCCTCATCGATATTGGCTGAACTGGCGCGCACGGGCGTTGACTTCAGCCATATAAGCGAGATGGCTGTCAAAGCTGTCACCACCAGAGCTACCAGAATCAGACGCTTTGCATTTCTCCTAGTTCTCATCTTGTAATCCTCCTAAGTAGGTTATCCAGGCCCAAAGCCAGAGATAATATTGGATGAAGCAGTTAACTAACCTCGGTCGTTGCGTGGAAAGAGGAGGAACGACCGATGACCCTATTCGAAATAGACGCGGCTTATCATACGCCAAAGCTCTATTCGATTCAATAGGAAGTTTCGCTTTATCTAGGGATTCAGGCTTTGTTGTAATGATGAGCATATTCCCGATTTGCTGACCATTCCTGCGCGAATTGCGCGAGTCGGCGCGAAGGGCGCTTTTGAATCCCTTGCTCGATTGCTTTGAAACTCGTTGGAATAAGGCGGGGGCCGAGCTTTGCCTGCTCAGCCCCCGTTGATAACTAAAAGGCGTGGGTCACTTTTTGTTCTTAAATAGCTTCTTTGCTTTCTTGTTCAACCGTGGCAAATCGCCGCGGCCCAGCTTGTTCCCCACCGCTTGCTTGTTTTCCCCGCCCTCTTCACAGCAGAGATTGTCATCGATGTTACTGTCACTAATGTTAAAGGTTGATGATCCGATACGCACGGTTGCCGTGCCCGACCTCGCGCAAGTGTTGACCAACGCGGTGACTTGATTGGGCCCTCCCTTAAAGCCGCCGCCTGATCCGAACGCGAGGATACAGCCGAGGTTTGAAGCAGAGCCGCCTCTCCCAAATACCATCAAGCCCGTAGCG
The DNA here is from genome assembly GCA_963728545.1 of Blastocatellia bacterium. GTDB lineage: Bacteria > Acidobacteriota > Blastocatellia > UBA7656 > UBA7656 > DASUNP01. Next base: position 5,275,865 of record CAVSKO010000002.1, on the reverse strand, counting down.
CAATTGATGAACTCATAGTCGCCGGTAAATGGGTTGAACTGTAGAACCAAGTCAGGGTTAGCGTCATCCTGCAAGACTATGGGGAATCCCACGTAGGAGAGATTGTCTATAGCAAATCTCGAAGCCGTAGTAGGCGAGTTAAATCTAATTATCGCCCGTATGACAGGTATCGGGCCGCCGTAGCTGAACTGGCCCTCTGCAAACCCGCCTAGAAACGTGGGCGCTAGGTTCACAGGGAAAGTCCCTATCGGAACAGGTCCCGGCCCTATCAATTCGACGGTCGCTCCCGGGAACAGCGGTGCAGTTGTATTGCGCGCAATGCCGAATGAGAGCGTAGGCGTAGATGCTGGGAAATCCAGCTCCAGCCGGCCAAAGGCCGTGCCTTCCAAAGATGGGTCCTGAACGAAAGTTTGTATTCCTGGCCCCGAACCATTGTACACGGCATCTGTAGACTCGGTGTCGCCTACGAAGAACCTGAAGATGACCCCTCTGAAGATCAAGCCGTTAACGGGCTGCGTGGGAAGCTCGTCAAAGCGCAGGGTCGTAGACCCGCAAGACCCCACCTCAGGCGGAGCCCCGTTAGGCGCTGGAGGAACTACCCCGCTTCCCCATTCATGCGCTGGAGGCGGGCCTGACTTAACGTCTTGAGTCCCAGAGGCATATTGTGTGGCGGCGAAGAATAGAACCCCAATGGCCACTAGCAGCGTGTATTTGAATCTTCTCATTTTCAATCTCCTTAAAAAGCTCTGGTCGCAGAATCTCGCATCTGACTTTGGAGGGTGGGAGATCAGACGACGAGGGTTAAGTGCTGCGATTATTGGGTAAATCAAGTCTCGCTTGACTTCGATCTATTATTGATGGCTTCCTGCTTTTGCTACGTTTCGGCCCAGAGCATTTGCGAGGATAGCACATCTGGCTTCTCATGTGTGAGTCTTTTTTTGCCGATTTGTGTTAAGTCTCTCTTGCTGATAAAGCAGAAAGTTTAGTTATTCACATCCACTTTTTGGCTGAGCATATCCACTTGCCGCCGGGCCAGCTCGGCAGATGCCCGGTCGGGCGTTTGCTCAATAAATATCTGCCATTCGGCTATTGCTTCTTTGTAGAGCCTGACCGACTCGTAGGTCGAAGCGAGTGCGCTGTGGCACTCGGGGCAAGGGCCTCTGGCGTGTCTGATCGCGTGTTTTAAGACTGCGAGGGCTTTATCTGTCTTGCCCGCGCTTGCCAGCTCGCGCCCGCGCTCAATTCGCTCTTCCAGCCTGGGGTAACGTTTCTTAAACCCCCTGCGCAATCGCCTGAGCACGCCGCGAGCGTCGCGCGCTGACCGACTAATATCAAGGGCTAGCTGGGCTTCGCGCGCCGCCTGTTCGCGGTCGCCTTCGGCTAGATAGGCTTCCGCCATAAGCGTGTGCGCGCTCGGAAACAGAGGGTCCCACCTGAGCGCCTCCGCTGCATTAGCTCGCAGTCGTGTTGAATCATCCGCCTTGAGGGCGAGATATGCCAGAAGCAGATGGCTCGCGTCGGGCGTGAGCGTGTGCGCAACCGACCGCTCGCCGTGAATAATTCCCAGGTTGATAATTGCAGCTCGCTTCTCTTGAAGCTTATCGAATTCGGCTTGCGATTTATTGCCCGACTGCATGCGGTCAACGCATCGAACAAGCGCGTGCATAAACAGGTAATCATAATCACCTGCCGGGTCAGGCCCGCTCGTAGCCAGCAGGCCGTATCCTACCACTAGATCAACCTCACCCCGATTGGATGAAAAGAAGGCGCCGCTTATCGCCGCATCGGCTCGAAACAAGCTTATAGAGTACCAGGCGGCGGCGACAAAGAGAGCGCAACCGGCTGCCGCGACTGCCCACTTCGGCCACCCGGTTTTGATAGCTTGCCCGGAGCTTTCTTCGGCTGCGGGCGCCTGGTCGCCCGCCACGCGGATTGATACTAAAGCGAGCGCAGCGACGGCAAAAAAATATAGCCCGGTCGAAATCTGGTCATAGATAAAAAAGTTATGAATCGTCACGGCCACGAGCGCCGATAAGAGTCCGGTGATGACGACTCGCCGTCGCAGGGTTGCGGCGCGGCGGCGCGACCGCATCAAAAGTATGAAAGCCGACGCGATAATTGCTATGTAGGCAATCGCGCCCGGCAACCCGTAAGATATGGAGGCGTCCAGGTAAGCGTTATGCGAGCTTTCGTTATTGATCTGCGGCGCGTTGCGCGCCAGCTCTTTTGATTTGTAAGCCAGAAACGCTTTGCGAAAGCCTTCAGGCCCGGAGCCGGTGAGAGAGTAAGCCGGAACCATTTTGATCGAATCGCGCCAGAGAATGGTCCGGCCTGCGCCTGTAAACCCCTCCGTCGCAACCGCCCGGACTCGCGTGACGATTCCGCGCGACGCAGGGGTTGAGATGATCACCAGTACCGAGATCAAAATCACGATAAAAACTATCGCTGTTTGCAGGATAAGTCGCCCGGGCATTTTCAGCAGACGGCTGAAGCGGCCTTTCAGCATGAGCGCGGCGAAAGTAATTCCGCCTGCGACCAGTCCCAGCCACGCGCCGCGGGTCCCGCTGAATGCAACGGCGGCGGCTGAAAGAATCGTGGCCCCAGCCATAAGCCAGCGCGATTCGCCCTTTGCCCCTATCGCGAGGCCCGCACATATCGGAGTCGTGTACAGGAGAAAGTTGCCGAGACTGTTTGAATGCCCAAGCGTGCCGATGACGCGAACCACAGGTCCGCCTGTAGAACTCATCGTATAGAAGCTTTGCGGAAGGTAAGGGTCGAGGCCGAAAAACTGCAAGCAAGCGTAAGCGGCAATCACCGACCCCGTTATCCCCATCACCCACAGCACACGCTCGAACCGCTTCTGGTCTTTGCCTATTCCAATGACCAGTCCTAAAAAAACGACAAAGAAACATAGCTGCGTAACCAGCCCCATCTGATTGTAGATGCTGCCGAACACGGACGCGACGGGGGCCACGCCGAAAAGGGTGGAAATCGAAACTATAATAAAGTAGAGACAGACTACTAAGGCATGCTTCGATTCTTTTAAGTGAAGCAAGCTTTCCCGGCGCGCGCGGTCGAGCGAGACTATGGCAACGAGCGGCGCGATGGCCGCCGAAAGCGCGACCAACAGCGCAAACTTGGGCATCGAATATATTCGATAGACCGCAGTCGTGAACGTGAGCGGGACCAGAGCGAGAATCAAGAGAGAGAGCCAAAAAACAGCCGCGCGCGCGCGCGCGGCTGGCTCGCTAATCGGGGCCGACACTTTCGGGGCTACCACTTTCGTGGCCGACACTTTCGGGGCTGCCACTTTCGGCGCTTTTTTCATAAGCTCAGATCGAATTGTGTTTGAATCAGCAGCTCGTGCGCGCTCACTGTTTGGCGTAGACCGCGATGCCCCAGAAATTCACATCCGGCGGAAGCGTGTTCCAGTTATCAAATGAGTGAGAGTCATCAGCCTTGTAGCGCAGACGATACTTTCCTGCCGGGAGCGTCACCACTAGATCGGCTTTGCGGTTTCTGCCCGCGCCGCCCGCGTGCTTAGTTTCCGGCTCTTTCATCTCCCAGGCGGGCCTGCCCGTTTCGACGTTTTCAATCCAGCCGTAATCAAACATCTGCCCGCCTTGTCCTTCTCCAATCGCAAAGATGCGGACGATTCGCTCCTCGGCCAAATTAAACTCGACCGTTTTGTCTTCGTTGTCCGCTACGCGAGTTATCTCGGCAAGCGCCGTCTGGCTTGAAAGCTCGGCGGGCATGGGTTTCACATATAACTGGCCGTAGACTTTGAAAAGCCGATTCGCATCGTCTCTTTGTCCAACGCTGCCAAACATACGGGCCTGCACCAGAAGCTCTTTAATATACAGATCGCTGTAAGGCTTTTGAGATGCGAGCTTCAGTTGTGCCTGCAACTGATCAGCCGGCGCCTTCCAGTTTATCTCCGGCGGCGATTCTTTAAATATCTCGGGGAAGATGAAAGTCTTTAAGAAAGCTAGCCCCACGGGTGAGCTTGTCACGTCGCCCGCGCCGAGGTCCGTAGGCCGGCTCAGATTGTCCGTGTTGGCCATTGCTATAAAGGTTATGTTTCGATCAGGCACTTTGATGATGAGCGACGAGTTGGCCATCCAGTATCCGTAATGCCAGATCAAGCGCGTGCCTTTGTAATTCTGTGTGAACCACCCCAGCCCATACGGAAGCTGTTCGCCCTTGGTCGAGACCATCGGCGTAAAGGCGAGCTGCTGAGTCTCTTTAGTGAGAAAACGATTTTGGTCTATGGCTATGTCGTATTTCGCCATATCGAGGACCGACGAGATCAGCCCGGCTGACGTGCTGAAATGGGTCGGGTATTTGATCTTCACGGGATTAAATTTATCATCGAGCGCGTAAGGCTGCGCGATCCGCTTCATCACCGCATCGAACCTCTGTTGCTGACGCTCGGTCACAAGTGAGCCGCTAAACGGCGACAGATGCGTGTGAACCAGCTTCCACGCGCCGTCGCGTTTATTCCAGACGTAAGAAGCTCGCCAGGGTCCTTCTTTGTTGGGCGCCCTGTTGGACGGAGTGACATGGACCGTCAGGATAAAAGTCGTAAGCGCCGAGTCGCCGTAGACAGCCGTTTCCAGATTCTGGACCTGAGGATTCACCTTAGAGCCGGAGCGGAAAAATCCGCGCAAATCCGCCGTGTCTGCGATGGGGCCGAGCAGCCCGCCGTCAGCACGATAGCCGTTTTGTTGCGAAGCCAGACCGCGCTCGATCTGATCGACGTTGCCCGCATTGTACCCGGCGAAGAAATCCATCAAGGCGGCCTTCACCTCTTCTTCCGATTTTTGATCCGTCGCGTTGGGTGATTTCGTCTTCACGGTCGCGGGGGCGTTCGGGCCGGTCTCGTCCATCGCGAGCGGGTCGAGTATGTTTGCGATCAAAAGCTCGGCGAAGGATTTGCCGGTCACCTTCTGTATGACCTTATCAAGCTCCCCAAAGCGACTGCCGTTGTAGCGGTATCGCTCGCCGGGGTTGCCTTCCGAAGTATGCGAGAGCAGATGCTTCACCCTGATGACGCCCTCGGATTCGAGCATGACGCCGTACTTCGAGACGGGATCGTCGAGCTTTACTTTCCCTTCCTGCACAAGCTGCATCACGATGGTCGAAGCAAACGTCTTCGTAAGCGAGGCGAGATGATAAGACGTATGCTCGGTGGCGGGGATCTTGTTCTCAAGATCGGCAAAGCCGAATCCCTTGGCCCAGACGACCTTCTGGTCTTTGACTATTGCGGCGGACATCGCAGGTATACGCAGGTCCTGCCGCGTCTTTTCGAGAAGACGTTCGAGCTGATCTATCTGCGTGTCTTGTGAAGAGCTGGCGGGCCGAGCAGCGATGAGAGAGAAGCCCAGGACGGCGATCAAAAACAGGCGCGGTTTGACTTTCATAGCTGTCTCCTTCGTCCGCTTCATCCTCGATTGAACCTATTATTTCATCACATCATACGCAAGCAATACTACACGGGTTTGCTTGAATTCAAACGCTTATTTTGGAGCGCGGGGCCCCGCGCCGCTTTCGGGTTAAGGTGGCAACGTTTTGGCCTAAATCAAAAGCGGCGACAAGTCGCCGCACTCCAAAGGACACAATATATCTGAAGATAATAAAAGATCAGCGGGCGGCCAGATGCTCGCCTACTCCTTTGACTATGTCTCCGACGGTTAAGAATCTGGGGATGGCTTCGTCCGGTATCTTTATCTTGAACGCTTCTTCCAGGCGTAAAGCGATATTGAGGGCGTCGAGCGAGTCCGCGCCGAGGTCTTTCATCAGGTGCGTGGCAGGCTCCAGTTGCGTGCGGTCCACGCGCAGCTCGGCCACGATTATATTCTTGACGATGTCCTCTATCGACTCAACGGCTTCTATAGTCATTTCGGTTTCCCTCGGTTTAGTTAGCTCGACCTGGCTGCGACCCGCAACGATGGTCCTAAGAGTGTTCGCGCGCGACCAGCACCGCGTTGTTGCCGCCGAAGCCGAATGAGTTGGAGAGGGCTGTTCTGAACGGCAGCGCGCGGGCGGAGCGCACTCCTTCGGTCACGTAATCGAGGTCGCACTGCGGATCCGCCTCTTCGTAATTGATCGTCGGCGGTATGAGCTTATCGGAAAGCGAGAGCGTCGTGGCGATGAACTCAATCGCCCCGGCAGCGCCCATAGAATGTCCCAGCATCGATTTGATAGAGCTTACCGGTATCTCATAAGCGCGGTCGCCGAACACGCGCTTTATGGCTTCGGTTCTCAGAGACATCGTTGAGCTTGGTCGCCGTCCCGTGCGCGTTTATATAATCGATCTCGTCGGGCGAGACGCCCGCATCTTTCAGAGCGCGCAAGATGGCCTGGGCCTCGCCTTCGGGCTCGGGGAAAGTTATGTGCGCGGCGTCCGCTGTAGCGCCGTAGCCAATGACTTCCGCATAAACGCGCGCGCCGCGCATGAGCGCGGCTTCCATCTCTTCAAGCACGATGATGCCCGCGCCTTCGGCCAGGACGAACCCGTCGCGGTTTGCGCTAAACGGCTTGCAGGCGCGCGAGGGCGGTTCATTTTTTGTGGAAAGCACGCGCATATCTTTCCAGGCATCCATCACCACGGGAGTGACCGGCGCGTCGGCCCCGCCCGCTATCATGCGCTCGGCGTGGCCGTAACGGATCAAATGAAACGCCTGGCCTATGGCGTTTGCGCCCGACGAACAAGCAGTGCTCACCGTGATATTCGGGCCGCGAGTCTTGAAGCGTATAGCGATGTTGGAAGACGACGCGTTATACATTGATTTCGGTATCGTTATGGCCGAGCGCCGCCCTCGCTCGTTTGAAAAGAAAGCGCCGCAATACTCTTCAATAGACGCTTGCCCGCCAAAGCCCGTGCCGAGTATCACCCCCACGTCGTAGCTGTCGAGGTGGCCGTTGGTCAAGCCCGCGTCGCGCGTCGCAAGCTCGGTCGCGGCGAGCGCGAGCTGTGAGACGCGATCCATGCGCGTCATCTCCCGCTCATCGAAAAACTCACAGGGGCGAAAGTCGCGGCAGACGCCTGCGATAGTAGACCTGAGGCTTGACGTGTCAAAGTCTTCAATCCGGGATATGCCGCTCCGGCCTTCGCAAAGCGCCGCCCAGACGCGCTCGCGCCCTACGCCGATTGGCGCAATTACCCCGATGCCAGTTACCACAACACGTCGCATACTAAAATATGAGGGATGAAGGATGAGGGATGAAAAGGAATAAGAAGTCTCAGCCTGGAGATTTCAAATCTTTTTCATCCTTCATCCCTCATCCCTCATCCTTAATTTATCAGTTCCAGCCGCTTGCCTATTCTATACATTGATTCGAGCAAGCGCTCGGCATGCTCTTCCGTGTGCGTGGCCATGCAGCTTATGCGGACCAGGCTGTGCGACACGGCGGGCGCAAGCACAGGATTTGTGTATATGCCCTCGCCCATCAACTCCCAAAAGAAACGGCAAACCAGAACTTCGTCGTTGACGACGACTGGAATAACCGGGGTGACGCCGTCCAGCAGTCGGAAGCCCAATCTCAAAAGCTCTCGGCGAAGCTTGCCGGCCATATCGAGCAGGCGGTGGCGGCGCTCCGGCTCGCGCTCGATTATCTCTATGGCTTTAAGCACAGCCGCCGCGTTTGCCGGCGCGAGTGAAGCGGAATAGACAAAGGCGCGGCTGTGGTGCTTGATGTATTCTATGACGTCTCGGCGGGCGGCCACGAATCCGCCGATAGAGGCGAACGACTTTGAGAACGTCCCCATCACTATATTGACGTCTCGCTCAACTGCGTAATGCTCGGCTGTTCCGCGCCCGTTGCGGCCAAGCACGCCTATGGCGTGGGCCTCATCGACGTAGATTCGGGCGTTGTAGTTGCGCGCGAGTCGGACGATTTCGGGCAGGTTGGCCGTGTCGCCCTCCATCGAAAAAACGCCGTCTACCACGATCAAACGCCCTTCGTCCGGTTGAAGGCCGGCAAGCACTTTTTCAAGGTCTTCCATATCGTTGTGGCGGAACCTGGTAGTCCGCGCAAACGATGCCAGACAGCCGTCCAGTATAGAAGCGTGAATATTGCGGTCAGCAATGATAACATCGCCTTTTTGAGCGACCGTCGATAAGGCGCCCAGATTGGTCTGAAAGCCCGTGCCGAAGACCAACGCGGCCTCGCGATTCATAAAGCGGGCAAGCCGATCTTCGAGCCGCACGTGCAGATCCATAGTCCCGTTGAGCATGCGAGAGCCTGAACAGCCCGTGCCGTATAGGTCTACGGCCTCTTTTGCAGCAGCTTTAACTTCCGGGTTAGTCGTCAGACCCAGATAATTATTAGAGCCGAACATAAGGATCCGGCGGTCGCCCATCATAACCTCGGCTTCGCCGGAATCCGCGCCGCTTGAGAACTCCGTAAAGTAGGGATAAAGCCCTGCCCGCCGGAACTCTTCGGCCTTCGTGAAGGCTGCGGCTTTCTCCAATATGTCTTTCGCGGCTACGCGCGACTGCTGCTGCATATTTGAATTCCTCGCTCGATAAACCCGTCCGTGTTAGTGCTCACCCAAGAGGGACCCTGCCAATCAATCTGCGCTTCCCTGCGATGCGGGGTATTATAGCTGAAAATCCTGCAAGGGCAAGCTACAAAAACAGTTGTCAGTGGTCCCTGATGTAGATGCGTGGCACGCGGCGGCTGATCCCGCACGTCACTTCGTAGGAGATCGTCCCGGCGCTTTCGGCCAGGTCTTCGGCGGTGATTTCGGACTCGCCCTGGCGACCGATCAGCACGACTTCATCGCCGCACTCAGCGCCCTCAATCTCGGTGACATCGACTATGGTCAGGTCCATGCTGATCCGCCCGACTATGGGGGCGAGACTGCCGCGAATCAGGACCTGGCCGCAGTTTGAAAGCGCCCGCCTCAGCCCGTCTTCGTAGCCGATTGCGAGCGTGGCTATGCGGCTCTCGCGGCGGGTCACAAACGTGCAGCCGTATCCGAGCGGAGCGCCCGCGGGGACCGATTTTAAGAAGATTATTCGCGTGTGGAGTGAGAGGACCGCCCGCCAGTCGAGCGGCCGTATAGACGGGTTAGTCACGTCTCGCCACAGCCCGTAAAGCACGCCCCCGAGCCGTACAAGATTAGCCGGACCCTTAGCAAGAGCGTGCGTTCCGGCGCTGTTTGCCTGATGAATCCAACGCGGCGAGTGGCCGCGCGCGCGCACCTGCTCGACCGCGTTTTCAAAAGCTTGCGCCTGGCGGCGAGTAAAGTCGACTTTGTCGGGATCGTCCGCCGAAGCAAAATGTGTCATCACGCCGTCGAGCTTCGCATTTTTAAATCGAGCCGCGCCGTCCAAAAACGCGCCCAACTCCGAGTAAGGCACTCCGAGACGGCCCATCCCCGTATCGATTTTCAGATGATAATTGATCTGGCGATCAAAGCCGTCGAGCCGCGCAAGACGGTCGAGGCTGTAGATAACCGGCGTGAGGTCGTGCGCGATCAGTAAACTTTCCTGATTTTCCCAAAAACCGCCGAGGCAGAGGATGGGGCGAGTGATTCCGGCCCGTCTAAGCTCAATCCCTTCTTCGACCAGGGCGACGCCGAACCACTGCGCGCCCGCCTGTTCGAGCGCAAGCGCGCATTCCGTCGCGCCGTGACCATAAGCATCGGCCTTCACCGCTGCCATGATGGCGACCTGCGGGCCGACCGCTTCTTTCATTATGCGAAAGTTGTGAACGAGATTATCCAGCTTGATCTCGGCCCAGGTCGGCCGATAATGATATGAAATCGTATGAGTAATTAAATCGTTGTCCATGGAGCAATGAATTAAGAAGACGAATCTGCTCGCAAACTCTGAGAACCAGATCACATCATACGATCATCAAGCAATAAATTTTCAAAGCGCGTAAATTGCTTAAGAAATGCAATCGGAACTGATCCCGTCGGCCCGTTGCGCTGCTTGGCAATAATCAACTCCGCTTTGCCTTGATTCTCTTCTGTTTGATTGTATACCTCTTCGCGGTAGATAAAACATACGACGTCCGCGTCTTGTTCTATAGCTCCCGATTCTCTGAGATCACTCAACTGTGGCTTGTGCTCGCTCCTGGTTTCCGGCGCGCGCGACAACTGCGAAAGCGCTATCACCGGCACGTCCAATTCCTTTGCAAGCCCTTTGAGGTCGCGCGATATTTGCGAGACCTCTTGCTGTCGCGATTCTATGCGCCCGCGCCCAGACATCAACTGAAGATAATCGATAATCAACATATCGAGGCCGCGCTCGGCTTTAAGCCGCCGCGTCTTCGCCCGCATCTCAAGCACGCCGACCCCGGCCGTGTCGTCTATGTATATCTGTGTCTCGGTCAGTCGGCGCAGGGCGTCAGCGAGCCTGGCCCACTCTTCGCGGTTGAGATAGCCGGTCCTCAGCCGGTGCGCATCGACGCGAGCTTCAGAGCAAAGCAACCGCGATACTAACTGCTCGGCAGACATCTCAAGGCTGAAGATGCCTATGGTATGCCCGTTCTTCGCGGCGTACTGCGCCATGTTTAGAGCGAGCGCTGTGTTGTGCGTCACGACATATTCATCTGTGATGTAGAGTTGCGTCGGATGAGTGACCGCGATGCATCGCGCTTCCGTCTGTCGAACAGGCTCAATCGACACGAACACGGGCATCTTGCGCCGCGCTCTTGCCGCGCGCGCGCGTTTTTGAGGCAGCGTGAAAAGGCTTTGAGGCTCCGGATGGGCGATATTGACGACGAAAGAGGGTAGGCCCTGCCTGCGCTCGCCGTTGTAAGTATAGACCGCCCGCTTAGTCTTCTTAGTCGCCCAGCCTCCGAGCGAGCGCGCAAGCTCGACAACATCATCCGCAAGCCTCTCGCTTGAGGTTGCGAACCTCACCGAGCCGGTTCGCTCGACCCAGCCGTCGGCGTCAAGCAGCCCTTGAAGCATCGCAAGCCTCACGGCGCGGCGCGCGGTTTTATAAACTGTCGGTACGAATTTGCTTTCGCTCCGTCTGCCCCACAGCCCCAGGATTTTCAACTCTTCTTTCAACGGGTTCGGCCCTACGCCGTAGCGGCCCGGACGGCGGCGCCCCGCCGTTTGCACTAGCCGATAATCATACCTTTCGGCATGACGGAGCGTGAACTCTTGCCCCAGGTCTGTAGCCATTCGGCTCAAGATCAGGTCGCTTGCGGTCGAGACCCTTAAAGAGTTGAAATCGCCTTCGCCAATCAACACGCCAAGTACCCACGGCTCTATGGGCAGCGGTTCGCTGTGCCCGAAATCGCCCGTGAACAGGTCTATCCAAAGTCGCTTTCGGTATCGCTTACGGTTGAGCAGCTTTGCTACTTCTTCTGTGGTCAGCACCCTCGGGTCAGGCCAGCCGCGATAATGGACTCGCCACAGATGCTCTCCGCACGCTTCGGTCGCGCGCCCGTCGGAGAAGGTCACTTTGTAAATCTGTTTTACGCCCTGCGGAAATACGCCGATGACAGTCGAGGGGCGTCCGTCGAGCGAGGCGAGGTCGTCGCCCGCTTCAATCTCGCCCATACTTTTCCAGCCCGTTTCGGTAAGCACTTTCGCATCCAGAGGCTGCGCCTTTCCCATTGACGGGCGAGCGGCGATGATTATCAAATCCTGGCGCTGTAGTCCCGATGTCATCTGGTCGAAATCGGTGAACCCCGTCGGCACGCCCGTTATCATTTCGGGGCGACCGGCCATCTGCTCTATCTGCTCAAGGCGGCGTTGCGCGACATCGCCTATGTACTGAAAGCCCTGGCGCACGCGATCTTCGGCTATCTGGAAGATCATCTGCTCGGCCTGGTCTATTATGATGTCCGGGTCGTCTTCTTCATCAAAGGCGCGGGCTATGATCTGATTCGAAGCCGTGATCAACCGCCTCAACATAGCTTTTTGTTTGACGATCTTTGCGTAGTGCTCAATCGTGTCCGTGCGGGGCACGCCATCAATCAACGAGGCGATGTAAGTCGCGCCTCCTATCTGCTCGAACTCTGCCGCGCGTCTGAGTTCGTCCGTAAGCGTGATGAGGTCTATGGGCATGCCGCGCTCGGTGAGCGCAACCATCTTGTCGTAGATGCGGCGGTGTGAATCTAAGAAGAAGTCTTCGCGACGCAAAAGCTCTATGGCCTGGTTGCAGACCGTGTTGTCCAGCAGTATTGCGCCGAGTATCGAGCGCTCTGCCTCTGGGTTCGACGGAAGCCCTTTCTCGAAAAAGGGGTCGCCGGAGGCCGGTCGCGTCATGTAGTTAATTCCTTATGGTCTGTTCCCTGGGAAGTGATGATTGAAAAAGAGACGACCTGCGAAAAATGGAAAGCGGAATGCTGCGCCCTCAGCATTCCGCGCCGATATTACCAAAGACCCGCAGGGCGAGTCTAGCAGATTAAAAAGCGACAACGCGCAAAGATAAGGACGAAAAAGAAATATTTCTTTTTCGTCCTCAACACGCTTTTCAAATACCGCCAAAACTATTCTTCTTTGGACTCAGCCTCGCCTTCGGCGTCAGGTGATGCCTCGGGCGATTCGGTCGAGCTTTCCTCTGCCGCGGCTGGCGCGGCCGTCTCCGTCACATCGGTGGAAGCGGCTGCCGGAGCCGCTTCTGAGGGTTCAGTCTTTGCGACTTCAAGCTCGTCCGGCGCTCCTTCCTTGCGCACGCGAACTTTTATGGTCGGCGTGACATCGCGGTGCAGCTTGATGACTATATCGTAATCGCCCACCTCTTTGATGTGATCGCGCAACCCTATCCTCCGGCGCTCGACCGTGTAGCCGCGCTCCTTGAGCGCCTCTGCGACGTCGAGGGCCGTCACCGAGCCGTAAAGAATGCCGTGCTCGCCCACTCTGCGATCAAAGCGAATCTCAAGCCCGTCGAGTTTTTCGGCTTCGCCCTGTGCCGAGACGCGCTCGCGCTGCTCGCGCTTTGCCAGCACGCGCCGCTGCTCATCGATCATTCGCTTGTTGCCCGTAGTGGCTTTAATCGCCAGCCCCTGCGGCAACAGATAATTCCGACCGTAGCCAGCGCGCACTTTAACCACATCGCCGCGATGGCCAAGGTGTTCTACATCCTCACGAAGCAATACATCCATGTGTGCCATTGATAAATCCCCGTTCAATTTTGGATTTTAGATTTTGGATTTTAGATTTCAGCTTCTCTATTAATTGTGAGAATCCAAAATCCAAAATCCAAATCGATTAGTCTGTCGCAAACGGCAGAAGCGCGGCGTTGCGAGCGCGTTTGATTGCGGTGGCGAGCATGCGCTGATGAGGCGCGCAGGTGCCGGAAATTCTGCGAGGCAGAATTTTGCCGCGCTCAGGTATGTAACTCCCAAGCATCCGCGAATCCTTATAATCGATATAATCGATCTTGTCGGCGCAGAATCTGCACGATTTGCGGGCGCGCACAAAGCGGCGGCCTCCCTGCCCTCCGCCCTGCCGCGAGCCTCTATCGTCGCGGTCGCGGCGGCCTTCGTTTCTTGCATCACTGCTCATAACTCATCGCCCTCCTCGTTTTCTTCTTCATCTTCTTCTACGTTGATTGCAGCCTCGGCGCGGCGACCGCGACCTGCTCCCGCGCCTGCCGACGCAGATGCGCCGCGAGCGTGCGCGGCGCGGCGAGCGCGGAATTTTTCGGCGCGCTTGAGGTCTTCGTCTATGCGAATAGTTATGTAGCGAATGATCGCATCCGTAACGCGCATGCGGCGCTCGATTTCGGCAATCTCCGCGCCCGTGCCCTCGACCGTGAACACTACATAATAGCCTTCGTTGAATTTCTGTATCTGGTAGGCCAACCGGCGGCGGCCCATCCGGTCTATCTTTGCGATGCGGGCCCCCTGGTTGGTTGCGACATCACTCAATTGAGTGACGAGAGTATCGATATCGCCCTCTTCTACATTCGGGGCGATGATAAAAAGCACTTCATAAACTCTCATTAGAGAGGTTTCCTCCTTTTGGATGAACTTGGCTTTCGAAAAAGCCGATTTAGCCCTGGCTTACTGGAGCCAGAGCAAGGAGATTCACTATAGAACCTCTTCAAACAACATTGATGAGTAACAGGTCGGAGCTTTTTGCTCGTCACTTATCACTCGTCATTCGTCACCGTTTTAACGCGCTCGTTGAAGAGCGCCATCGCGCGTTCTACGCCACTCGTGATTATAACTTCTGCGGCGTCGGACGCGCGGTCAAGCATCTGGTCAAGCCGGTCGCGCTCGCGTTTCGGTATTGGCGCGAGCACAAACGACGAAAGATTCTCGACCGGATGATCAGGCCCCACGCCCAATCTTATGCGAGCAAATTCGTTTGTGCCAAGCCGGTTGATGATCGACTTTAGCCCTTTTTGCCCGCCCGCCGAACCGCGCGGGCGGACGCGAATCATGCCTAAAGGCAAAGCGACATCGTCGCTTGCTACGACCAGGTTGGCCGGGTTGCCTTCACCGTAATGGTCGAGCAGAGGGCGAACCGCGCTGCCGCTCAGATTCATAAAAGTCTGAGGCTTGACGACCACTACGCGCTCTCCGGCAAAAGTCAATTCCGCCACGCGAGCGCCGGCCTCGTCGCGCAGGCGGCGACCGCCCGCCCTCTCTATTATCCTGTCAATGAGCATGAATCCGAGGTTATGACGCGTCGCTTCATACTCTCGCCCCGGATTTCCAAGCCCGACTATCAGCTTCATACAGCAGGGCTCATCTGAAATCTCAAATTTGAAATTTGAAATCTCAGATGTCTCCTATTCCTCTTCGGTCTTGCCCTTCTTTATAACTTCAGGCTCGCCCGTGGCTGCGGCCTCGGCCTCCTCAGCCGTCGGGGCTGCTTCCTCGGCCAGGCGCGGCGCGAGCACGACTGCGACTATCTGGTGCTCGTCAACAAGAACCTTGACGCGTTCGCGGTCATAGATCAAATCCGCCACCGAAGCATGATCGCCTATGTGCATGTTCGGAACGTCCAACTGTAAATGGTCCGGGATGTCGCCGGGCAAGCACTCGACTTCGATCTCGCGCAGTTGCAGCTCGAGTATGCCGCCTTCCATCTTGACGCCTACAGGCTCGCCCAGGATTTCCACCGGCACGCTCACAGTTGTGACCGTCGTCATCGACAGCCGCATCAAGTCCGCGTGCAGCAGGCGGCCCTTGACCGGATCGACTTGAAAGTCTTTGATGATCACCGTCGCAGGCTCCGCGCCGCCGTTGCCTCCCGCGAACGCGACCTTGAATATGGTGTTATGGCCCGTTTCGCTGCGCAGAATGTTGGCAAGCTCTCTGGCGTTAACCGCCGCCGCCACGGCCTCCTGACCTTCGCCGTAGATGGCAACCGGTATCATCCCTTTCGCCCGCAGCCGACGCGTGGGGCCTTTGCCCAGTCCCTCGCGCGAGCTTGCGTTAACCGTTATATCCTTAATCATTTTCTCTTAGCTCCCGATAAGTGCTGAGTGCTGGACTCAGGACTAAATAAATAGTTTGCTCACAGATGTCTCGTCGTGGATCGAAAGGATCGCATCCGCCAGAAGATTGGCTACGCTCAGGCACTTGACCTTTTGTGAGCGGCAAGCATTTTCTGTCGGAATCGTATTGGTCACGACCACCTCTTGAAGAGGCGAAGCTTCAATACGCTCGACCGCCGGCCCTGAAAAGACCGCGTGCGTCGCCGTAGCCAGAACGGTTGCGGCGCCGTTGCGCTTTAGCGCTTCGGCTGCTTTAACCAGAGTCCCGGCAGTGTCTATCATATCGTCTACGATGACCGCCGTGCGCCCCTCGACATCGCCTATGACGTGGAGCACTTCGACTTCGCCCAGCCGGTCATAGTCGCGGCGCTTGTCTATAATAGCCAGTTCCCCGTCCAATCGTTTCGCATAAGCGCGCGCCCGCTCGACCCCGCCCGCGTCGGGCGCGACCACGGTCAGGTTCGGCAATTCCAGGGTCTGAAAATAACCGACCAGAACCGGCGCCGCGAAAAGATGGTCTGCCGGTATGTCAAAAAATCCCTGAATCTGACCGGCGTGCAGATCGAACAGCAAGACGCGGTCGGCCCCCGCCTCCGTAATCAGATTGGCGACGAGCTTTGACGTAATCGGCACCCTCGGACGGTCTTTGCGGTCCTTGCGCGCGTACCCGTAATAAGGAATAACGGCAGTGATCCGCTTGGCCGAAGATCGCCTGAACGCGTCGAGCATAATCAGCATCTCCATCAGGTTCTGATCGACCGGCCGACACGTGGGCTGAACCAGAAAGCAGTCTTCTCCGCGCACGTTCTCCAGTATCTGGAAGTTGAACTCGCCGTCTGAGAACCTCGATGTATTTGCCTTGCCGATCTCGATCCGCAGGTGCTGGCAGATCTCTTCAGCAAGCGGACGATTCGCGTTCCCAGAAAAGACCTTTATGTCCACAACGTCTCCACAAAAGAAGTGCTGAGTTCAAAGTCCTGAGTAAAACCGAATCACTCAGGACTCAGGGCTTTTCTTGGCTGGGGAGGGAGGATTCGAACCTCCGGATGGCGGCTCCAAAGGCCGCTGCCTTACCGCTTGGCGACTCCCCAGCAGTTGACTTTTATAATCTGGAACCGAGTCCGTCTATTTAACTTCCCCTGGCCGCCAAAGATTATAGGTTTGATTATAATTGATAAGATTCTGGTTTTACTCTATCAGCAGCAATCACTCGAACATTGTGCTTCGATACTCCCGACGGCTGACCGCGCGCGCGCACTCCGCCCAGCACCCCTCCACACGCATGCAAAGCCGCCCTCGCTCGCTCGCTTCCAAATTATCAAAGACCCCAAAAACCGTTCCGCCGCTGCCGGACATTACCGCATGCCGCGCTCCTGCTTCGAGCAGCTTTCGCTTGACCTCCGCAATTTCCGGGTGAGCGGCGAAAACAACTGATTCCAGATCGTTGCTAGCCGCAAGCGGTAGCTCAGGGATGCCTTTAGCGGCATGTAAAGTAAAAGGTATGATACGAAGCGGCTCATCCGTTGTCAACCGCGAAAGCCTCGCGTATGCGGCGGCAGTCAACACGCTGACCCCGGGATTTACTAGCAACAGATTGGCACAAACGACTTCTTCAAGGGGGTATACTTCTTCGCCGCGCCCTATGCCAAGCGCCGTTCCGCCCAACAGAAAAAAAGGCACGTCCGAGCCGAGCCGGGCCGCCAGGCGAATCAGCTCCGGCTCTTCCGGATCGATTTGCCAGAGACGGGCAAGCCCAAGGAGTGTCGCCGCTGCGTTTGACGAGCCGCCGCCAAGTCCCCCGGCCACAGGGATGCGCTTTTCTATCTCGATGCGCGCCCCGTTCGATTTCCCGGCAGCCTGGCGAATCAGGCTTGCGGCCTTGTACGCGAGATTAGTTTCACCGAGAGGCACGCGCGCATCCGCGCACACTATCTCGATATTGCCTGTCGTCTCGGTGATGCGCAGCCGGTCGTGCAGAGAAACGGTTTGAAAGATTGTGCGAAGCTCGTGATAGCCGTCCGCGCGCCGGTGTAGCACGTCGAGCGTCCAGTTGATCTTGGCGTACGATCTAATGATGAGGGAAGACATAAAAAGTGATGAGCGATGAGTGATGAGTGATGAGTTCCAGTTTTCACTCATCACTCATTACTCGTCACTTTGAAAATTATTTGAGAAAGATCTCCGTGAAGAAGACGGTTCCGTCGGCGCTAATCCACACGCCGATAGCCGTCTTGCGATATGTGGGATCAAGTATATTCCGCCGGTGCCCCTCGCTATCCATCCAGCCGTTTATGCTGGCCGCGACCGGGTTTGTGTAACCGCTGGAATAAGCAAGATTCTCGCCCAGCACGCGCCAGGTGATCCCCGCTTCGCTGACGCGCTGGCGGACGGTTCGGCCTTCCGGGTCGGTGTGCGAAAAGAATTTCTCTTCGGCCATGCGGCGGCTGTAGTAGCGAGCTATTTCGAGCAACTCTTCGGACCACTCAAGATCGGTAAGCCCGCGCGTTTCGCGATGTCGATTCACCTCCGTCAAGCACTGCTGCTCAAGCGATTCGATCTGGCGAAGCCTACGCTCCGGGACCATGGGCTTCAGATCATCATCAGTATAAACGCGCTCTGTTTCGCGATTCGCTCGTTCATCCCGGCTGGCTCGATCATCGCGGTTTGGCGCGCGCGCGACTCGCCCGCGGCCTACGAAGACCCCGCCCGTTTGTTGCGAGTACGCGCGCTCGGCCATAGCAAGCGCAAACATCACAACCGTCACTACGACAGGAAGAGAAAATCCGAGAACTCTCCTCATATCCGTCCTTCGCCCGTCGCTTCCCGTGACCGAAAACGACCCGGCTGATTATTAAATAGTCTTTTTCGAAACCGGCTATCTACGAATTGCTAAGGGGCTTATTTTTCAGAACCGAGAGGCCGAGGGCAAGAGCTTGAGATTTGAAATTTCAAATCTCAAGCTCTTGCCTCACACCTGACTCCTACTTCTTTCCGAGCTTCTCTTTTATCTTCTTTATCTCTTCGGGCTCAGTCGCGAGCTTCAACGCGTCTTCCCATTTGGCGCGCGCCTTGTCGGCCTGTCCCTGTTTTTTATAAAGGTCGCCAAGGTGATCGTGTATCGTGGCGGAGCGGGGCGAGTAGTTGACCGCCATCTCAAGATACTTTTGCGCTTCCTGAATCTTGCCTTGACGAAACAGCACCCAGCCGAGCGAATCCAGATAAGAGCCGTTCGTAGGCTCGATGTTGACCGCGCGGCGTATCAAAGCCTCGGCTTCGGGTATTCGATCGCTGCGGTCGGCAAGAAAATAACCGAGGTTGTTCAAAACCGTCGCGTTGTCGGGATCGATTTCGAGCGCTCGCCTCAGAGTCGCTTCCGAATCCTTGAACTTATTCTGTCGCTCCTGGATGATCAACAGCGTGATGAGCGGCCCGATGTCGTTCGGCTCGATCACGATAGCTTTTCGCACAGTCTCTTCGGCTTGCTTGAGCTGGTTGGCTTCGAGCTGAACGCTCGACCAGAACAGGTAAATGTCGGCGTCTTCCGGCCCATTCTTCAGCATCGATTTAAGCGTGGCGTCGGCAGTCGCCATATCGCCGAGCTTGCCGGCGGCTTGAGCCTGGAACAGCTTGAATGCTCGCTCTTCGGGGAATCGCTTTACAGCGACGGTCGCCGCGTCAAGGGCTTCCTTGTTTTTGCCCTCGTTCATCAGCGCATCAATTGTGAGCCGGTCGGCCAGCGAGTCTTCCGCGCCCAACAGCTTGCGTATGCGCTCGAAAGTCTCTAAGGCCTTATCTCGCTTCCCCGCCATGCGGTATGCGACCGCTATGCGACGCAGTATCAAACCGGCGTTCTGTTTGTTCTGCTGCCCGTTAACGGTCCCGTCGGGATTGACTATGGCAGTGAGGGCTTCTTCATAGCTCTCTATCGCTTTATCGAACTTGAGCGATTCTTCGTAGGTTTCGGCCAGAGAGTAAAGGACGGGAAGGCTCTCCGACACGTCCTGCCCTTTGAGCGCGTCTTCGAGCGTGTGAATGGCGTCTTCGCGGCGGCCCGAACGCCTGAGCGCATCGACCTTGATCCTGATCATGTTCAGATAGGCGGGCGTGTCTTTGCGCACTATCGCGAGGACGGGGTCGAGGACTTTAATCGCTTCGTCGTAGCGGCCCGCGTTCACGAGCGCGTCGGCGTAATCAAACAGCAGCGGCGAAAACGGCAGCGCGTCTTTACCCGTCTCGTCCGCATCGTCTTTGTCATTTGCGGCGTCTTTTACGCCCATGGCCTTCTTGTAGATGTCGAGCGCCTCTTGCGTGCGGCCTATGCGCAGTAATGATTTTGCGAGTATTCCGGCATACTCCGAAGATTTTTGATTTAAGTCGTAAGCCTTGCGCGCGGCCGTGGCGGCCTCGCGGAATTTGCCTTTCTGAAAATAGAGCTGCGCCAGTTGGAAATGCGCTTTGTCGGCCGCCCCGTCGCTTTCGGCCACGCGCTTGAGCGCGTCCAAAGCCTTGTCCTCTTCGTCGAGCGACCAGTACAGTTCGCCGATGACGGTGTAGACGGGCACTTCCTGCATGCCGATTTCGATCTTTGCGGTCGCGTTCGCGCGGGCGACTTCTTCAAGCTCTTTTATTGCGGAGCGCGCTTTCTCTTTATCGATCGTGTTGCCGACGAAGGTCTGGGCGAGATAGACGCGGGCTAAAAGCTTGCGCACCTCCGGGTCGTCGGGCGCGACTTTCAGCGCCTCGCGCGCCTGCGCTTCGGCGTCAATCACATTGCGGCTTTTCAAGTAGAGCGAGCCGAATGCTACCCGAAGCTCGGCAGACTGTGGGTCGAGCGTGATGGCCTCCTTGTAAGCCGCGACCGCACCGGGATAGTTCCCCGACTGCTCAAGGCGCTGGGCCTCAAGATATTTCTTGAGCGCCTGGGCACGGTTGTCCGCCTTCTGGGCAGGTTTGGTCTCCTGCGCGGTCTTGACCTCTTGCCCGGTCGCGCCCGCCGCCGCAGCCTTAGAATCAGCCGCAGGAGCCGGTTTCGCGCCTTCGCCCGTTTGCGCGAAGACAGATTTCCCAGGGGTGAGTATTAATGTCAGCGCAATGAAGGCGCTCGCTGTTAAAAGATCTTTTCTCAAGATACTACTTCCTTTCTCTCTTCAGAATTCTACCGGTATTTCAAATTATAATTTGAAATTACTTCTGCCCGTTTGAAGCGAAATATTCTGCGGCGCGCTCCCAGGCCATGCGACGGGGATAGCTTGAAAGCAGTACCACCATTGCCACCACGCCAAAGACCAGGACGTAAAATTGCTCGCCGGTCAACAGGCCGACCAGCAGCGCCAGCACCCCTATCGCTTCGGCAAGCGCCGTCGATATGAGCGTCACCGTGAACAGGTGCTTGAGCAGCCCTTCCACCCCGCGCGCCTCCCCTATCGCCTGTAACCTCAGCCACCGAAGCTGAGTCCTGCGGAGCGCCGTCGCCCCGAGCGCCAAAAAGATCACTCCAACTACAAACCCGACAGGCATCTGCCCGGTGCGCGTCACCGTTTGCGACCCTGCGAGCCAGAAACCTATCACGGTGCAAATCAAAACGCTGACCGTAAAGGCGAGCACGATTGCTTGCGCCTTGCGATGGACTGCTGCGACCTGTGACCGCACTGCCGCGCGCTCTGAAACTTCCTGCGACCCGGTTATCACTCAGTCGCCCCCTTGATTAATTGACCGTTCTCTATAATGAGTTCGTCACCCGTGTTGGGCCTGCCGTCAGGGCCGAGGCTCGCGAGCCTGTAGCCGGTTTCCGTCCCTTTGTACTCAAACTCTCGCGACCAGGCGTCAACTCGTATGATCGGAGAGAGGTAGTGCGGGGCGAGGGCGTTGACGAGCGCCGAGTTGGTATCGGCGGGGACATAAAATCCGCGCTCGCGGCGGAAGGCTTCCAACGCCACGGCGAGAGTTCTCAAATCGGCGGTCGTGCGCAATGCCTTCTCTTTATTTATGGCCGTCCGGATCAACTCGATTGACTCCCAGCGGCGGTCGCCCGTCCGCACCTCTACAGCCTTCCAATTGCCTTCCTTGTCCTGTTGAAAACGAAAAGCGGCGTCTACGGTCGCTTCGACGATGGCCTGACCATTCATGCCTGCGCTTATACCTTTGATGTGAACACGGTCGGGCCTATCTAATCCGACCGCCTCGGCAATGCGCTCACGCGCCTCGCGCGAGCCAAGCTCTCTGGCGAATGCTACGACCCAGAGCAGTGAGAGCGCCGCCGCACTCACCACCAGCGCACGCGCGAAGATTTTCAATGATTGGTCCTCCGAGACTGGCACGGGAGCTGTAGCTGCGGATACCAGCTAAAAGCATACTAACAAACGGCTATTCCGATTGGCAACAGTTTCAAGTTTAGGCAGGCAGAAGGGCAGGATAAATTAAGATGCTTTCTCTTCGAGTTTATCGAGGCGACTCTCAAGCTCGCGCTGCTTGTACTTTATATCAATAAAATCCGCTTGCAGCACATCGAACTTCCTGTCGAACTTCCGAAAGCTTGACGCCATTTCATTGCGAAGCTCTGTAATCTGGCTTTGAACCGCTTCCCAAATCGGGCGAGTATCATGAAGCCGCTCGTCAACTTTTTGCTCAAGAGCATTGAGACGAACTACGGATTCATCAACCTTTTGCTCAAGAGTAGTGAGGCGAGTTTTCAATTCGGTAATATCGCTAATGATTCTATGAACGAGTGAGATCAACTCGTCAAGGCGGTCTGCGGTAGGAGTCTGTTTAGTAAGATCATCGCTGCTCATATTGCGAATTGTATAGCAAGGCGATTAGCGCGGCAACGATTTAATGAGCGTTGCTGCGAGTCTTTGGAGCGTGCATTCGGGCTTGACGATCTCAATAAGAGACTTTAATTACGCAAATCATTGAACCTCCTACCAACTCGGTCGTATGCGAAAGCATCAGAGCAAAATCAGATGAGGCATGGGGTAGGCCGGTTCTCTTGCTCGGCTGCGATCAACCTCGAAAGGATTTAAGCATGTCTCATATAAAGAACCTGTCTACGATTCTTATAATCTCGCTCCTCGCCGCCTTGCCCGCTTCAGCCCAAACCTCACAGCTTGTTACCTTGCGCGGCAGCGTGACCGACGCGAAGACCGGCGAGCCAATCGCCAAGGTCAAGATAATCGTGATAGGAGGCGACCTCAGCACGACGACAGACGATAAAGGCGAGTTTACTCTCAGGCTGGAGCCGGGAGAAGTGGAGCTGTATGTCACCACCATCGGCTATGGGCTGGTTAAGAAGAAAGCTGTTATAAAAGAGAATGAGGAGGCGCATCTGCGAATCGCCCTCAATCAAGAAGCAGCGCCTTTGCTGGATGAAGTCACCGTCACCGCAGGCCCCTTCGAGCAGACTGAAACCAACGCGGCGTCCGAGCAAATGCTCAACAAATCAGAGCTGAGCGCGCTTTCGATGGTGCTGACAAGTGACCCGACGCGCGCGGCCCAGGCGCTGCCGGGAGTGGCGGGCAATGATGATTTCAGAAGCGACTTTACTTTGCGCGGGGCAGGCTTCAAACGCATAGGCTTTTACATTGACGGGCTGCTGCTTCCGGATAATCCCGCCCACACTATGTTTTCAGACAACAACTCCGGTTCTATATCAATACTGAATGCCGATGCGCTTGCGTCAGTGTCGTTGTTGAGCGGCGCTTATCCCGCACGATTCGGCGACAGCACAGCCGGGGTGCTCAGCCTGGAAACCAGGGAAGGCAACCGCGTCAAGCCATCCGGGCGCATTGCTGCGAGCCTGCTCAGTTCTTCGGCGCTCTTTGACGGCCCTTTCGCCGATAAACGCGGAGCCTGGCTGGTTACTGCGCGCAAAAGCTATCTCAATTATGTGCTAAACCGCTTGAATGAGGATGAAGCCGAGGACAACCTGATCATTAATTTCACGGACGCTCAAGGGAAAGCGGTTTATGACCTGACTCCTCATAACCAGATTGGCCTTACAGCTATCGTAGGCAAATCGGATTTCGACACAAGCCTCCCGCGCAGCGAATTCGACATCGCTGATATTTTTTCAAGCAACTCTCGCATCCATCTGGTCTACGGCAATTGGAATTACAATCCCGGCGCGCGCCTCTCTGTGCAGACGCAAGTATTCACTTTGAGCGGCAGCTTCGAGGATGAGAACCCTGATGAGCTGGTGCTCCAGGATGGGACACGCGCAGAGACAGGTTTGCGCAGCGATCTCAAGCTGCTGGCGCATCCCGATCACCGCGTGGAGACAGGGATTTATGTGCGCTCGGTTCAAGGCGATAGATTCAAGATCGCGATCTTGACGCTTCCTGAGCCGCAGATTATCCCCCTGGTTAGCTTCGACCGCCGGGCCGTTCAACAGGGTTACTATCTTCAAGACACCTGGAGCAGCGCGCGTCTCAGATTTGCTCTTACAGGCGGGATCAGGATCGATCACACGGGGTTGACGGGCGAGAACCGTGGCAACACCGCGCGTGGCGCTGGGGCTGGCCCCGCGCGAGGGAACGACTCTCCGCCTGGGATGGGGACAGCACGCGGAATTCCCGGATTTTTCGGTGCTGTATGGTGAAAGAGGCAACCCGCGCCTGCGCGCCGAGCGCGCCACGCATTACAATGTAGCTATCGAACATCTCATCGGCAATAACACTCGCGTGCTGGCAGAGTTTTATGATCGAGAAGACAAAGAGCTGATCTTTGGTCTTGAAGACATCTTGATCCTGGATGGTGAGGTGTCGTTTATCAGCCTTCCATTTAATAACTCGGTCAGAGGCTACGCGCGCGGGTTCGAGGTATCGCTGCACCGCCGCAGCGCGAACCGTCTTGCCGGTTGGCTTTCCTATTCTTATTCGGCCACGCGCTTGCGGGACCGTGTGACGGGCTTCAGCTTCATAAGCGACTTCGACCAGCGACACACAATCAGCGGATACGGGAGCTATCGGCTGACAGAGACTCTCAATTTGAGCGCGCAGTGGCGATACGGCAGCGGTCTGCCGATGGTAGGCTTCCTTCAAGAAATAGGCGAGCAACTCTTTCTGGCAAGCGAGCGCAATCGCGTGCGGCTGCCCGATTACAGCCGGGTAGATTTTCGAATAAGCAAATCATTTCATTTCAAAAGGTCAAAGCTGACCCTGATAGGCGAGGTGTTGAATGTGCTGGCGCGCGAGAATGTCCGGCAAGATGGTTTCGGCCGACAGAAGCTTCTACCTTTCTTGCCTTCGCTCGGCATAGCATTCGAGTTTTGAGAGTGCTCGGTTCGTATATTTGCGGTTAGTTTTGCGTCAGCCATTCGCGCCTTGCTACAATCGTTACAGGATATGGCTATCGATTCGCCACCTGAAACGTACTACGCGGAAATCTTCGGGCGACTGCTTTGGAGCAGCGAGCTTGAACAGGCGGCATCCGAGATCAAAGCGGGCCGGGGCGCGGTCGTCGTTTCAGGGCTTGCGGGAAGCGCGCGCGCTTTGGTCCTGGCCGCGCTCCAAAAAAAGATCAATCGCAAAATTGTTTTTGTCGCGCGCTCAAACAAAGAGGTAGAAGAGTTTCAATCGGACATAGAATTTTTCTATTGCGCTTTGAACGGCGTCAACAGTTGCGAGACAGAAGTTCTCACGATCCCCGCGCTTGAAACAGACCCCTACGACGGGACCTCGCCCCACGCAGAAGTCCAGGAACAGCGCGCGCTCGCGCTTTACCGCGCCCTCGCAGGTGAAGCGCGCGTGCTTCTCACCTCGATAGGCGCGCTTGCCGAGCGAACCGTCGCGCCCGATCAGCTAAAATCGTCCTCCATAAATCTTCGCGTGGGCGACGACATGCCGCCTGAGTTAATCGTTAATTTATTGATCGCGGGCGGGTACGTGCGCCAGGAGCCTGTCGGCGCGGTCGGAGAGTTCAGCCTGCGCGGCGGCATAATGGATGTCTTCTCTCCGGCTCACGACGCGCCGCACCGCATAGAGTTTTTCGGCGACACGATAGATTCCATACGCGAGTTTGACGCCGATACGCAGCGATCCGTAGGCCGCATCATGCAGTCAACCCTGGCGCCTATGCGCGAGATGTCTGTGCGTCGCGAAGAGTTCATCAACTGGGCAGACGCGGCGCGCCTCAGGTGGTCGGACGAGCAGTACCGCCGCGACCTGAGGGCGAGGATCGCTCACGCAGAGCGCGGCGAGCCTTTTCCTGGCTGGGAGTATCTGCTCCCGCTCACCAGACGGCTCGACCGATCCGCGTTCGATTATTTGAAAGACGCCGTGTTCGTGATCGATGAGCCGGCGGAGATCGAGAAGCGCGCAGCCGACCTCTACAGTTATCTTCAAGACCGCTACTCCCAAGCCGACGACGCGGGCGAACTGGCGCTCGCGCCCGACGCGCTCTTTTTAACGCCCGACGAGTTGCGCTCGCGCTTTGAATCCGTCACGCGAGTAGATATGCGCGTGCTGGGCCGCGCCGCCGCCGCCACCGACGAGCAATTCCGCATCGACGCGCTCACGCTCGAATCACCCGACGAGCAGATAGGCAGTTTGATCGCTAGCCGCGCCGCGCCGCAATTCCTTTTCACGCTCGCAGAATCCACGCCCGACATCTCTATTATTTCGCAATCGCCGCGCCGCTATCACGGTCGCATACAGGAGCTGGCCCGCGACCTCGAAGCCGATGAAGGGATCAGACGAACTACGCTTTTTACGATGCCGAGCCTCGGCATAGCCGAGCGCATCACGGAGATGCTTGGCGAGTACCAGCTAAACGCGCAGCTTCTCGCCACGCTTAATCCTGCGACGGAGCCTGGCCAGACGCGGCCTACAATCGCGAGCAACCGCATAGTGACCGTGGGCCGCCTGTCGAACGGATTCACGCTGCCTGCGGCTGATCTTTCGATCCTTGTCGAAAGCGACCTGTTCGGCGACATCGAACGCGCCGCGCGCCAGAGAGAGACGCCCAAACGCGCGCGCAAGCAGCGAAAGGCTTCGGCTTTTCTCTCCGACCTGGGCGACCTCAAAGTAGGCGATTACATAGTCCACGTTGATCACGGCATAGGCCAGTTTCAGGGACTCAAGCAGATAACGACGGCAGGCGGCCCGACCGGAAATGTCGCAGCGGGGCTTGAACGTGCTGCCTCAGGCGTGCGCGAGTTTATGCTTTTGACTTACGCCGAAGGCGCGCGGCTCTATGTGCCTGTTGAACGATTGGACCTTGTGCAAAGGTATTCGGCCAGCGAGGGCCACCAGCCTCAACTCGACCGGCTGGGCGGCGTCGGGTGGCAGAAAGCAAAAGCGCGCGCCAAACGCGCCATGCGAGATATGGCCGAAGAGTTGTTAAAGCTCTACGCCGAGCGCAAGCTCGTCGGCGGCCATGCATACGGCGAAGACACGCCCTGGCAGCAGGAGTTCGAAGACGCGTTCGAATACCAGCTCACGCCCGACCAGGAAGCGACTATCGAAGACGTTAAAGCCGACATGCAGACCGCTCAGCCTATGGATCGGCTCGTGGTGGGCGACGTGGGGTACGGAAAGACAGAAGTGGCTATGAGAGCCGCTTTCAAGGCGGTGATGGAAGGAAAGCAGGTCGCGTTACTGGCTCCGACGACCGTGCTCACGTACCAGCACTTTAAGACTTTTCAAAACCGGTTCAGCGCCTTCCCGATGCGAATAGAGATGCTCTCGCGGTTCCGCACGGCGAAAGAGCAGAAAGAGGTTGTGAAAGCAATCGGGGCGGGCGCAGTCGACATAGTGGTAGGCACGCACCGCCTGCTTTCAAAAGACATACTCTTCAAAGACCTGGGCCTGCTCGTAGTAGACGAAGAGCAGCGCTTTGGCGTTGCTCATAAAGAGCGCATCAAGCAGATGCGAAAAAAGGTTGAACGTCATAGCGATGTCGGCAACCCCCATCCCGCGCACGCTCAATATGTCGCTTGCGGGCCTCCGCGATATGTCTGTGATCGAAACCCCGCCGCGCGACCGCCTTGCGATTCAGACCCATGTAGTTCAATTCTCGGAACCGGTCATACGAAGTGCGATTGAGTTAGAACTTCAGCGCAGCGGGCAGGTCTTTTTCGTCCACAACCGCGTAGAGACCATCTACACCATCGCGGAGCTTATAAGCCGCCTCGTGCCGCAGGCGCGCATAGGCGTGGGTCACGGGCAGATGGGCGAGCGCGAGCTTGAAGAGGTCATCTTGAAATTCATACGGCACGAGATAGATATGCTGGTCTGTACGACGATAATCGAAAACGGCATAGACATACCGCTCGCAAACACGATCATAATCAACCGCGCGGACAGGTACGGCCTGGCGCAGCTTTATCAACTGCGCGGTCGCGTGGGCCGGTCAAACCGCCGCGCGTATGCTTACCTTTTGATACCTTCCGAAGAAGAGCTTACGCCAATAGCGCGGCGGCGTCTTGCGGCGATCCGCGAGTTTTCAGACCTGGGCGCGGGCTTCCGCATAGCGGCGCTCGATCTTGAGCTTCGCGGCGCGGGCAATCTGCTCGGCGGCCAGCAGTCGGGCCACATTGATGCCATAGGTTTCGACCTCTACACGCAGATGCTCGAACGGACCGTGCGCGAGCTTAAAGGCGAGCAGGTCGAGGACGAAGTGTCGACGGCGATCAACCTGGGCGTGAGCATACGCATACCCGAAGAGTACATCTATGATGCGAGCCAGCGGCTGCGGACTTACAAGCGCATCTCGTCCGCCGATAACGAAACGGAGCTTGCCGACATTCACGCGGAGATAGCCGACCGCTACGGGCCTATAACGGAGACGGTCGAGAATCTGTTTGAGTATGCGCGATTGCGGCGCGAGGCTTCCCGGTTGGGCGTGGTTTCGATAGACCGCGAAGGCGACCGGCTGGCCGTGAAATTCAGCGAGCAGGCGAAAGTCGATCCCGACAAATTGATCGCTATGGTGTCGGGCGGCGCGGCGAGTTTTACGCCGGCGGGAGTGTTAAAGCTCAAGCTCGCGTCTCAGGATGACGCCGCAGTGTTTGAGGAAGTGCGCCAGTTGCTCGATCATTTAAAATGACTGGCTACTGTTGGAATGATCTAAGAGAGTGTGAGAAAAAGCCCTGAAAGGGCGCAATTCAATAGCCAGGGGGGCATCGCCCCTGGAAACGATTTGTCGTTATTATACTATCTGAGGTCGGCGCAGCTTGAATCCGTCTTATTTCTCAAGCACGGCATCCAGGTGCTTTCGGTAGCGGCGGCTTGAGGTCAGCTCTGTAGTGTAGCGATCACGCTCGGGTAACTACGACTAGTTTGGGACAGGCGAGGAGTTTTCGGGGACAGGCGGGTTAGCGGGATATGAAAACGTGGCGTCTTAAAATATCTGTCCACGAAGAACACGAAGGAACACGAAAGAGAGCAATAAGTCTCTTTCGTGTTCCTCGTGTCACTTCGCGGATAAAGTTTTTCCTAACTACTGGACCGACACATCATCAACACGGAATGAGGTGATGAGCGAGAAGTCCGTCGTCCCTCGGAATTGTATTCGCACTGTTTGACCCGCCCACGGAGCTAGATTGTATGGGCCTCTCAGCACGTACGCTCCCGACGCTCCTTTATTCAAGTTGCTGAAGGTAGCAAGCGTGGCAAGCAATGTCCCCGACGTGCTCCGCACTTCGATAAAGAGCCGGTCGAATTGCGTCGTGGTCGTGGTCTCGGCCGACGTGACGTTCAGCCAGAAGTTCAAGTTCGGCGATGTGGCTGCCGGGATGGTGATCTGCTGGTAGAACGCGCCGTTTGCGTTATTGACGCCGCCCAGGATCATGTAACCCGTGCCCGAGTGCTGTATGCCTCCCTGTGACCAGACTGCCTGGCCTGACAGCACCCACGGCGCGCTGCTTCCTTCAAACCCGCCGTTGACTATCAACTGGCCGCCGCCCGGGTTGTTCACAGTAAGGGTCACGGGGATGTTGACAGGCGTATTCGTCGCCCCCGTAGCGCTGACGGTGATTGTGCCGTTGTATGTCCCTGCGGTGAGTCCGGTGATGTTGACCGAAACGGTTACGGTCGAAGGCGCGGTTCCTGAAGTCGGGCTTATGCTCAACCACGTCGCGTCGTCGCTCGCCGTCCAGTTCAAAGTTCCCCCGCCGGTATTCGTGATGCTCAGAGACTGGTTCGCGGGATTCGCGCCGCCTGCCGTTGCTGTGAAGCTGAAGCTTGCCGGGCTGACTCCGATAGTGGGATTTGTCGGAGCGCCCGCGCCGCCGTTATAAATGACAAGAGCAAAGTCTTGATCCGTAGTGTCGGCATTGCCCGGCACGCCGTCGCCTGCGATGTTGGTCGCGCGGACGGTGATGGTGAAGCTACCCGAAACTCCCGCCGGAATAAAGACGCTCTCGACGTTGTTTCTAGTATCGGCAACGCCGCCCGTTACAGAGTTCGCTCCTGAAAATACGTTGCCCCGGTAGGTGTTGCCGCCTACGGTGACTTCAAGGTCGAGGTTATTCACGTAAGGCGCGCCGGTAGTCGGGCCAGGCGCGTCGCTCCAGGCGAGCGTGACGCGGAAAGGCTGGCCTGTGGACGACACAGAGCCGGTCACTTGATGAGTCTGACCCGTAGTGCCAAGCGTCGTCGTCTGGTCCTGGAGTATGCGAGCTGTGCCGTCGAAAGAGCGGCCCAGGTTCATGCGGCCGATGCCCTGATTGTTTGACGGCAGCGTGTCGTTAGCGCCCACGCCCGTCATGTGCGTGGCAGAGTTCATCAGGTAAGCCTTGACCATCGCGGGACTGGGCGCGGCGAAACCTTTGTTGAGAAAGTCCTGGTAAACGAGCGCCGCGCCGCCCGCTACTGCCGGGCAAGAATGCGAAGTGCCGCTCGACCATCCGTAAAGCGTCTGACCCGTGGGCCAGAACTGATTGCAGACGCTCGACCCGTTGTAGTTAGACTGCGGGACGCCTGCTTCGATGTGCGTGCCGGGAGCCATGATGTCGGGTTTGATACGGCCATCGCCGCCCGCCGAGTTGACGGGGCCTCGGCTCGAAAAACCGATGATGTCGTTTGCGCTGTCTGCGCCCGTGTTGCCGACGCCGCAGCCGTCGGTTCCCGTCTGCCGCACGTTTTCGCCCGCGCCTACGCAGATAATATTTTTGGCCGTGCCGGGAGTGCTCACAGTGTTAGTGCCCGCGCCGTCATTGCCTGCGGCGAAGACTATGGTCATCTGTTGAAGACCGGCTACGCCTGTTTGCGCGTCTCGGACTATGCGGTCATACGATTGCGCGTTGGTATCGTATCGCGGGATGGGGCCTCCTGTAGCAGTGGTAAAGCCCCACGAGTTGCTCGATATGCGCGCGGCCTGGCCGTAGGCGGTGTTCTCCCACGTGGTTCCGCTCGAAGCCGTGCCGCCGAAAATAGCCGTCACGCCCATGCGTGCGTAAGGAGCTATTCCGAGGCCGTAGTTATAGCCGAGCGCGTCTTCGACAGCCGAGCCTGTGCCGGTGTTGATGCCGCCTATGATGTGCGAGTTGAGGAAGCCGTGGCCCCCCTGCGCGCCTGTCTGGTTGGTCGGGTTGTTTTGAAAGGCGATGCGAGCAGTCGCCAGATCCGGATGGCCCGTGAGCGAGTTACAATCATCGACCACGTTTACGACGAAGGACGTGAATTGAGAGCTTGAAAATCCTTTGCCGTTAAGCCACGTCAGATAGCCGGGCGCGCTCGGTGCGTTGCCCGTCAGGTTGGCCGCGACAATCTGCCCCTGCGCTTCGTCCAGCTTGCGGCGCTGGCCTCGCTCTTCGACGGCGAAAATGGAATCCATTCGCGCTATCTCCGCCAGGCGACCGACCGTGACTTTTAATTCTACGTTGTGATAATTGAGCACCTGATAGACGCCTGCCATCTCGTTTGACATGACTTTCAACTGGGCAATGGTCTGTTCGGCGTCCGGCCCATCGATCACCTGCACGGTGATGTCTACAAGAGTTTCGGCAGGCTCTTTTCTGATGGCCTGCAACGCGGGCGACAGCCGGTAAGCCGGTTGATAATCGCCGAGGAATTCCACAAAAGAGTTGTTCTTAAAAAACGGCAGGCTGAGCGCCGCGCCCGCTTGCGCTCGCACGACGTAAGCGTTGTTAGGCATGTAGCTGACGATCTCTACGCCGGTCGCTTTGAGCGCGTCGAGCCAGCGGTCTTGAATCGGCCCGGCAAACTGCACCAGGTAAAGCCCGCCCTTAGGCGCAGTGCCTCGCGCAAGCGAGTCGGCCAGATCGATCTGGCGAAGGTCTTCGGGCAACTGGCGATAGGTCGCCGAAGGGTCGGTCGTGTCCAAAATGTAGCCGTTCAGCGCAATCAGGTTCTGATCGTCGCGCACAGCCGCGCCGAGTCGGGCGAGCGAGTCGCGCCCGCCCAATGCTTTTTCGTCTATTACCACCATACGGAAGCTTCCGTAATCGAACTCTTCGACGATGGCGCGCGCTTCGGCGAGGCTGTCATAGATAGCCCTGTCGGAAGCGGCGAGCATTAGCTTGTGATATGTCGAGTCATTAATAAAGGTCTGCGGCAGCGCGTCAAACTGGGAAGTGGTTTGCGGGCTTCTGCCGTTTCCTGATAAATCGTTTTCGTTTCCGTTTTGCATCATCGCGCTTGTGCCGCCAAGGAAAAGGGCGAGCACAAGCCCGACTACAATCTGCGTCGAATGCCTCATTCTTTATCTCTCCTTGCGTGCCCGTTTGGGCGATTGTGGGAGGGCTTCAAAACCTCAAAAGCATCCCCGGTAAGTGGACTAACCCTGCCTTTGGAGCAGAGCATACCGCGCGGCTGAGGAATTAGGGCTTGTTCTGTTTTAGTTATTGCGCTCGAAAACCGCTCTGGACGCAGTAAGAGAGGAGCGGTTTCGACAACTTGAAAAACTCAGAATAAAAACGGCGAAACGCTATTATGTTTAATTCAAAACCTACAGCTTCCAATTCTTTTTGAAGCTCCAAGCAATCACATCTATTGGGAAGGGAGGATATATATTACCGAAAACGGCTCGTCTGTCAATCAGAAGTTGTAACTGTGATAACTAAGACATGCCACAGAGACACCTCAGGCACAGAGAAAAAAATCAAAAAAGCTCCGTGTCTCTGTGTCTCTGTGGCAGAATAATTAAAGCCGTGAAACGACGTGGATTGATATTTCTGTTATGCCTGATGGCGGCCTCCGGCTGCGCGAGCAGGCCTGAGTCTTCGCCGGTAATCGCCGTGGTCAACGACCGCGAAATACGCCGGGCGGATTTCGAGCGTTTCCTTGCGCTCAAGATGGGCGAGCTTGCGGCGTCCGACACACCGGACCCGCTCCGCAGCCAGATGTTTGATGAATACCTGCGCCGCCGCCTGGTGATCGACGAAGCCGCCCGCGCCGGGCTTACGGTCACCGAAGCGGAGATCGAGCAAGCCTCTCAAGATAATCCGCAATTGAAGCCCGGGGCTGCGACTGCGGGCGCGCGCGAAGAGTTTGCCGCAGACCTATTGGTGCAGAAGTATTATCAGCAGGTAGTGCAGCGCAACGTGCGCGTTCCGCCCGAAGAGATTCAGCGTTACATCGAGCAGAATCAATCGCGGCTCACCCAGCGCGCGGGCTTTTATGCGCGCGAAATCCGCGTCCAATCGAAGGAAGAGGCCGACCGCCTTTACCTGGAAGTGACCGAAGGCCGCCGCGATTTCGCGGCCGTGGCCCGTCTCCACTCGGACGCGCCCAACGCGGAGCAGGGCGGATTGAACCGCTATGACGAAGGCCAGTTGCCCGCCGTGCTTGAAAAAGCCATTCAACCGCTTCGCCCCGGCGACATAAGCCCCGTCATAGGGTCGAACTTCGGCTTTCACATATTCAAGCTCGAACATCGAATACAGCCGCGCCCTATAGAGGAGCGGCGCTCGCAGCTGGACGAGCGCCGCGCGGGACTGGCCGAAGAGCTTATCGCGCGAAAAAATCAGCAAGCCCTCGATCAAGCAGTCGAGCGGCTGGTGAGCGGGGCCGCCATAAAAATAAATGACGCGGCGCTGGGCTTCACATATAGCGGACAGTTCAGGCATAATTGATTGCGGAATTCGAATTGCGGATTGCAGATTGAAATACAATCTCGGGCCCGTGCGTCGGTTATTAAAAATCGAAAATAAGATCATTGCTTTTAAAATCCGCAATCGCGCCGCGCATAATGCGCCAAGGAATTCCGCAATCCGCAATCGAAAGAGGGGATGTGCAGTTATGAAGTTTCTTGTAGCAATTTTGTCGTTAGCTTTCGTGCTTTCGTCCATCGCGCCCGTTCGCGCGCAGGAGCCTGAGCTTGTCAGCGAAATAGTCGCCCGCGTTAATAACGAGATCATCACCCGCGCCGATTACCTGAACGCGCTGAATGATTTTAAATCCGAGCTTGCGCGCCAGATGCAGCAGCAGGGCAAAGGCGATGCCGAGATCATCGCCGAGTTCGAGCGGCTGAAGCCTACGGTGCTCGACGTTATGATCGAAGACCTGCTTCTGGAGCAGAAGGCCAAAGAGCTTGGCATCAATGTCGAGGCGGATGTCAACCAGCAGATGGCCGACATCGCCAAAGAGAACGGGTTTAAGGACCAGATTGCGTTCGAGAATGCGCTCAGGCAGCAAGGCATGGACCCCGAGACTGCGCGGGCGGGCTTGCGCAAGCGGCTCTTGCAAACCTACGTCGTGCAGCGCGAAGTTCTTCAACCCATCTACAACAGCCTGCGCGACGCCGACCGCAAAGCATTTTATGAGAAGTACAAAGATAAGTTCACTACGGAAGGCGAAGTGACTATCTCCGAGGTATTCCTGCCGCTCGAAGGCTACACAGCCGCAGACGTAGAACAGCGCGCCCGCCGGGTGGTCGAAGAGTTGCGCGCGGGGATGGATTTCTACGAAGCCGTGCAGAAGAACTCTCCGGCCAATCGCGCGTCTCGCGCTAACAAAGGAAAGCTCGGCACGTTCAAGCCCGGAGAGATAAAAGAGGACCTCGCCAAGGCGATCTCGACCCTCAAGGTCGGCGAGGTGACCGAGCCGATAAGGATCCAAGAGGGGTATCAGATCATACGCGTTGATGACCGCAAGGCTTCGGCCGTGCGCGCGTTTGAAGACCCCGAAGTCCAGAACTTTATAAACCGCGCCGCCACGATGGAGCGCGCCGAAGAGGGCCGCAAAAAATACATCGCGCGTCTGCGCAAGGAAGCCTACGTTCAAGTCGCCCCCGGCTATCCTACGAACCAGGCGAAGAATTAGGGATGAAGAATTAGGGATGAAGGATGAGGGATGAGGGATGAAAAGAATTTGCGTTCTCAACTCCTTTTCATCCCTCATCCCTCATCCTTCATCCTTTCGAAATGCGTCTTGATATTTATTTAAAGCTCAGCCGGCTGGTGCCGCGACGCACTCTCGCGCAGCAGATGTGCGAGGCCGGCGCAGTCCGCCTCAACGGTGCGCGGGCTAAGAGCGCGCGCGATGTTCACGTGGGTGACGAGCTTGCCATACGCCAGCGCGGGCGCATTACCACTGTTCGGGTGCTGGATGTCCCGGAAAGACCGCCTTCCAAAGCGCTGGCCCCTTCGCTTTATGAAACCATAAACGTCGAATCTTACGAAGCGTGACGAGAGATTTCAAATTTCAAATTTGAGATTTATGCCTTGTCACTCGCCACAGTCGTCTCGACCAGTTCGGCCTCGATGACATCGTCCGTATTGTGCGCGGCGGTCTGGGCGACGGCGGCGATCAGGCGTCGGCGCTCGGCGGGCGTGAGCCGGTATCGCTCGATGAAGATGTTGTAGAGTAACTCTTCCGCCCGATCTACTCGCGGCGAGATCAGGTAAAGCCCCAATATGTAGAAGATCACTGTAGCAAATGCGAGATAACCTGTCGCGGGAGCGAAGACTTCGAATTCTAACGCGCCTAGCGAAGCCGTCTGCATCAGTTTTTGAAGGGCGTACTTTGCCCAGGACTCAGTCGGCGCAAAAAGGTCTGCCAGTATCAGATACTTGAGCGCGAACGACGCGCCCAGCACCACAGCCAGGCTCTTTGTAAGCCTCACGGGGTTGAAGACTACAAAAAGGTTGTTCCAGAAGATCAGAAAGTAAAAAAGGTTGAAGAAGAAATTGAGCAACCCTCGCTCGGGCGTGACCGCGTTGAAAACCTGGATTGTGGCGAAATAGAGCGCAGCCAGTCGAACCAGCCCCGAAGCGTTTTCAACCAGCCCGCGATCTTCAGCCAGATAATCCTTCAACTGGACAAGCCCGCCGCGCACGAAGACTATCATCACAAAGACCGCCAGTATCAACGAGACTAGTTGCGGCGCGATGAATCGCAGCTCTTGAAGCTCCGCCGTAAAACGTACGCCGCCCGTAAGCGCGACGGTTAAAAATAAGAGCGGCACAACGATGTAGCCGAGCACATCTTTTGTCGCGGGCTTTTCCATCACTTCTTGAACCAGTTGAGCGGGTTGAAATCGGATGCGGAGGATTCCAACCCTTCTTTTAGCCGCTGCTGCAACACGGCGGCGCTGCGTATCTCAAGGTCTGCGCGGTCGATCTCAAAAATATTATTAGGCGCGCCGACTATACAGCGGTTGACCGCTTCCATGCCTTTCTTGAAAAGCTCGTCGTCGTCATAGATGTTACCGCGC
The DNA here is from genome assembly GCA_963728545.1 of Blastocatellia bacterium. Classification (GTDB taxonomy): domain Bacteria; phylum Acidobacteriota; class Blastocatellia; order UBA7656; family UBA7656; genus DASUNP01. The sequence continues at coordinate 5,239,821 of CAVSKO010000002.1, read as the reverse complement.
CCAAGCATGTAATACGAATAAGCAATATAGAATTGAGTCGTAGGGTCCTGGCCTGCGGGGTCTGCGAGCTTGAACTGTTCCAGGGCAACCTGATGCTGGTTTGCGTTGAAATGCTTGACGGCTTGATCGAAGTTCTCTTGCTTGACGCGGTAGACGTTTGTCTCTATCGCGGCCTGTGTCTTTAGCTCTTCGAAGGTGCGCGGCTGGCGCACGTATAACCAGACGATGACCGCGCCGTAGAGAAGCGCGATCACGAGTCCTGTTATTTGCACCGTCTGTTTCACGCCGATTAGATGAGATCAAGCCAGTGACCGTTGCTGCGACACGATCTAAGCGCACCTGCCAGGGCGCGCATCCAGTATAACATCTGCTGAGCATCCGCAATGTAACATTTCCGGCAAAAAGCTCATTAAAGGGTAGGCGCACTCTGACATTAGCTTTGCGCCCTGGCCGCGCTAGCGAATTCCTCCTGATCAACCGGCGTTCGACGCGCGGCGAGAAAGAGTTGGAGTAAAACACTTTCAAAGGAGAATGTTACGATGTTGACTACTGTCTTAGAAGTGACTGATGTTAATCTTTCGCTCATCAAAACCTACCCGCCGCAACTTCTGATAGTTGCCTGTGGCACAGTTCCGTCTTCCGGATGGACCGATCCGCAACTTGTCCCCTACATATACAAAAAGCCCCCCGAAGACGGGATCTATGATTTTAGCTTCTGCGCTAACGCCCCGGAAGGTCCGGTGACTCGCCCTATCGAAACCATCACCGCAGAACATACCCTGACGCAGATCCCCGAAGGCTTCAGGGGAGTCAGAATACATGCGTCCACCAACGCAATGGTTGCCATCCTTGGCGAAACTTCCGCATCGGGGCAGATATGCGTAAAGGGAACTCTCACGGACGAAGGTGTCGAGTGCCAGGCGCTTCGCGGCACAGATGGAAAGCTTTATACACTTCTTGGTGATTTAAAAGGGTTCAAAATAGGCGACGAGGTAATTGTGTGCGGAACTGTCGCGGATATCTCCATCTGCATGCAAGGCACAACAATAGTTATTTCCTGGATTGGGAAAGAAGCGCCAAGAGCCTTATAAAGCCCGGATAAGGACAACAGGCTGCCAGCCGGTTAAGATATCGATAGGCCGGTGTTAAGCGAAATACCAACAGACTGATATTTGAGAAACGGAGGAACCGAAATGAAAGCAAAAACTAAAAAGAGTGGTAGATACAAGGGAACGTCAAAGAAGGGTAATTTTCAGGAAGCGCTCAAAAAGGCTATCGCCGCTGCACGCGCAGATATATCGGCGGAGTTAATAAACTGGGAGTTGTACTCGGTCTCTGGTCAGGTTGGAGGCGTTGTGGGTGCAAATGACCTCACGGTGCAAATACAAGCGGCAGGTGGCTGACAAAAGCAGCTAACGTGAGTTTGGGGCTTGAGCGTCTAAGAAATATTCCGGCGATGGAACAAACAAATAGGGGGCGCATAGCGAAAGTTGAATTGCTTTCGCTATGCGCAACGGTTCGCGGCTCGACTTAGAACTTTCTAGTGAACGCGTTTCGCCTGGCCTTCCCAGTAGCGCTCGCGCAGCTCTTTTTTCAGTATCTTCCCCGTACCGCCCTTCGGCAGCGAGTCAAAAAACTCTACGGACTTGGGGACCTTGAACCCCGGCAATTTCGTCCGGCAATGATCGATCAATTCCTGATCGCTCAACTCTTGATCGGGCTTTAACACGACGAGCGCTTTCGGCACTTCGCCCCAGCGGTCGTCCGGGACCGCCACGACCGCGCACTCAAGGACCGACGGGTGCGAGAAGATGGCTTTCTCTATCTCTATCGAAGCGATGTTTTCTCCGCCAGAGATGATGATGTCTTTTTTGCGGTCTACTATCAGGAAGTAACCCTCTTCATCGATGACGGCCATGTCGCCCGTGTGAAACCAGCCTCCGCGCGTGACGTGAGCCGTATCTTCGGGCTGCTTCCAGTAGCCGTGCATGACGTTGTCTGCGCGGACAACTATCTCGCCGACGCTCGCGCCGTCGCGCGGAAGGTGGTTGTCGTCGGCGTCGACTATGCTCACTTCGGCTCCGGGTATCGGGTAGCCGGTCATCGCCTGACGCGCCCAGCGCTCGTCGTCAGGGATGTCTTTCAAGTGATCTTTGATAAATGATTGTGTGAGCACGGGCGTCGTCTCGGTAAGCCCGTACCCGCTATAGGCGCGACAGCCGAGTTTCTGCTCTATCTCGCGTATAAGGTCTACGGGCGACGCCGCGCCGCCTATCAATACGAATTTGAGACTGGACAGATCGTATTCGCCCAGGCCGGGATGATTGATGAGCGCCGTAGCCATAGTCGGGACCATCGCGAAGTGTGTAACCCGCTCGCTCTGAACAAGCTCAAGCACCTGTTTGGGGTCGAACTTTTTCATTATGACGTGGCGCGCGCCCGCGCAGGTAAGCGTGTGCGGCGTGCCCCAGCCGTTGACGTGAAACAGCGGGATGGTGTGAAGCTGTACTACCGTATCGTCAACCAGCAGCCCGGCTATCACCTGCATCGCGTGCAGGTAGAGGTTGCGGTGCGTCATCATCACTCCCTTCGGGTTTGCCGTCGTCCCCGAAGTGTAAAACAGCTCTGCCAGGTCGTCGTCTTTAATGTCCGAGGGTGGCGTGAAATCTGTTGCTGCGCCAGAAAGCAGCGATTCGTAATCTGTTCCCCCTTCTCCTTTTTCAAGTGGTATGTAATTTTTAACACTTGCGACGTGACTGCTAATCCCATCAACTAATGGCTGAAAGTCTCTATTGTAAAAGACTGCGACAGCCTCAGAGTCATTAAGGATGAATGCAATCTCTTGGGGCGTGAGCCGTATATTCAACGGCAGTAATACAGCACCAATTTGCACTACTCCATAATACGCCTCAAGTAGCTCATGGCTATTGTACCCAAGCCACGCCACTCGTTCTCCACGCTTAACACCAAGTTCTGTTAGCGCATTCGACAATTTGTCGCATCGTCCACCATATTCACGATAGGTGAGCCGCACGTCGCCATCGATGATTCCGACCTTGTTACCAAACAAAGACTCAGCACGTTTTTTGAACCTGATGGGAGTAAGCGTCAAATTCATGTTCGTATCTCTCCATAAGCAAATTATATTTGGATTATGAGCAAACGAGTCTATCACAAAAGCAGATAAGCTAAGAAACCCGCTTCTCGTCTGATGGTAAGCGAAGAGGATTGACAGTCACTCTTTGCATGATTTGATAAGGCATTTCGAATGAATCGGAATACTTTCACTCCATACAAGTCTATCATCTTCTGCTGGTATATACATCGGAAGGATAGGTAGGCTACTATTTCCCTCGGATGCGAAGGAACGTGTTATGTCTATCTTCGATGGCTATTTTGACGAAAGCGGAATGCATGAAGGCGGCACATTAGGCGCGTCACCCGTTGTAGTGATGGCTGGCTTTATAGATAAGACAGATCAATGGGCGAAGTTTACCGACGAATGGCAAGCGATTTTAGACAAGCGCAAAATAGAAAGCATCACGCAATCATAAATCGAGCAAGTCACGGAGAAAGAAAACCTCATAGGGTGATCCCTAGTATTCCGAAACTACCACTCAATCTGGCCCGGTTGTGTTGATCGAGAACTAACAGCCCGCGTGCGCGTTTGTTGGGCGTCGTTGAGTTACATCAGTTCGCTTGCAATAGGATGCGCTGCACATCGCGTGGCAATTCGAGCATCATAAAGTAGTCGGCTGGATATAGGTAGTCTTCCCCGCTTTCATCAATAACTCTCAAATCGCCATCCTGCTCAGCGTCTTCGTCAGGCAGCACGCGATATACCTTGTGCAGCTCCAATGAGGCTGGATACTCGGAGTTATCAACGCAGATTGCAAATAGTAGGGTTGAGTTCTTTCTTTTCATATCTCAATCCAAATATCGTTTGCGCTTAAGTTCTTTCTTACCTATGCCGTGCGCCTCATACCAGTGCAGTTCGGCAAGACGTATTCTACCACTAGCCAGCCGCACAAGTGCAGTACCTTTCATCTTTCTCCAACGGCCTCTCCCATATCGTCTGCGGAGTCGCGCAATATCCCGAATGTGGCTGCCTACAGCTATGGCTTCAATGTCTAAGATTTCGCCGATTATTTCAAAGCGCATTGTTGCGCATTTAATCAAGAGCAACAGTCAGTTTCAAGAAGATTATCGAGCGATAAAAGTACGACCTGTGCCAACCACTATACGCACAGCTATGCCTTTCTTTACTGAAAACACGCAGATATTTACTTGAAATGGAATTTGAGGGTTAGAAGGACTGTCGCTGTGTCCCAATCTCCACTCCCTTCGGGTTTGCCGTCGTCCCCGAAGTGTAAAACAGCTCTGCCAGGTCGTCATCTTTAATGTCCGAGGGTGGCGTGAAATCGGCTCCAGCAGCCTGTAGCAGGGTTTCATAATCCGCCCGGTCGGCGGCTGCTGCGGCTTCGAGCGGGATGAAATGCCTGATGGTTGGGGTCTGGCTGCGTATCGCCTCGACGAGGGGGAGAAAGTCGCTGTTATAAAAGAGGGCGACGGACTCCGAGTCGTTCAGTATGAAGGCTATCTCTTGCGGCGTGAGCCTTATGTTGAGCGGCAGCAGCACCGCGCCCATCTGCACGACGCCGTAATAAGCCTCCAGCAGCTCGTGGCTGTTATAGCCGAGCCATGCGACGCGTTCGCCGCGCGCAACGCCCAGTTCGGCGAGCGCGTTTGAAAGGCGGTCGGCGCGCTCTGCAAATTCGCGATACGTGAGCCGCACGTCGCCGTCTACGATTCCGACTTTGTTGCCGTAAACACTCACGGCGCGCGTCTTAAATCTGATTGGCGTAAGGGTCAGGTTCATCAATTCACTCCGTCTTTTTTTTTAGGGTGCTGGCAGAATTACATATCGAGCTTCCCATTGTAAAGTCCTGAGTGCTGCGACCCGCTTGCGCGGGTGCCCCGGAGTCCCGAGTTATCGGCACTCGGTTTTTACGCTGCACTCAGCGCTCAGGACTCAGCGCTTCTCTTGCCCTGATGCGCGCGAGCAGTTATAACTGAAGGTAGATTTTATGCTTAAGACTTCCGCCCCGTTGACCGGAAAGATCGTAAGCGCAGCGAAGGAAAGAGCCGGTGGGCACGCTGGGTTTTTCGAGTATGCTGGCGTGGCGCTGGATTCTTTGCGAGCAAACAAGCTGCGCTCATTTCTGACGCTGTTAGGCATCATCATCGGCATAACTTCGATCATATCGGTCATATCGATCATTCAAGGGCTGGACAAATACTGGAAGGAAAAAGTATCTAACTTCGGGCCGAACACGTTCGTCATAACGCAGTTCCCGATAACTACGAACTTTGACAAGTTTATCGAGATGCTGCGCCGCAACCCTGAGATTCATTCCGACCAGGCCGACGCCCTTCGCCGTTACTGCAACTCTTGCGAAGAGATAGGCGTCGAGACGCACAAGTCGGTTCGCGTGCGCTACGAGCGGCAATTGATCGAGCAGGTTGATATGGCGGGCATCACGCCGAACATTCTCAACATCGAGCCTTACGCGGTCGAAACGGGCCGCCTGATTCTCGATTGGGAAGATGAGCATTCGCGTTTTGTAACCTTCCTTGGCTGGGAGATCGCAGAAAAGCTCTTTCCCGGCCTCGACCCCATAGGCAAACGCGTACAGATAGAAGACCACTGGTACACGGTCGTCGGGGTGGCGGAGAAGAAAGGCTCGGTGTTCGGATTTTCGCAAGACAACTTTGCGAAGATTCCGCTTTCGACTTTCCAAAAGATTTACGGCGCGCGCCGGACGGTGAACATATCGATCAAGGCGCGCGAAGGCCAGATGCAGCAGGCGCAGGACCAGGCGCGATTGATTATGCGCTCGCTGCACCGGCTCGATTATCACGAAGAAGATGATTTCGGATTGATAACTTCGGAAGGCGTCAACGAGTTATTCAATAACTTGACGCGAATAATATTCTCGGTCTCGCTGTTCGTAGTCGGCATATCGCTAGTGGTCGGCGGCGTAGTGATAATGAACATAATGCTGGTCTCCGTAGTGGAGCGGACGAAAGAGATAGGCATACGCAAAGCCGTGGGCGCGCGCCAGCAAGACGTGGTGAACCAGTTCCTGGTCGAGTCGGTCGTGCTCTGCTGCACGGGAGGACTGGGCGGGATCATCCTGGCTTTTGGCATCTCGTGGCTGCTATCAAACTTCACGCCGCTGCCGTCGTCATTCCCGATGTGGGCGCCGCTTGTGGCTTTTCTTTTATCTACGATCATAGGCGTATTTTTCGGCATCTACCCGGCGCGGCGAGCGGGCCGCTTAGACCCGATTGAGGCATTGAGAGCGGAATAGCAGTTTATGGGTTGGACAGGCATCAGAGAGAATACACGGCTCGCGATGGAGACGCTCGCGGCGCATAAATTCCGCGCGGGGCTGACGATACTCGGAGTCTTTATAGGCGTTCTCGTAATCGTAGCGATGGCGGGTGTGCTGAACGGGTTTCGCCAGTCGGTGTTAGACCAGGCCGAAAGCTTCGGCACGCGCAACGTCTATCTGTGGCGCTATCCGTTTATCCAGACAAGTAAGTTGCCTGCGGAAATCATCAATCGAAAACCGCTCACGATTGAAGACGCACAGGCTATCGAGCGCGACGCGCCTGCCGTCGAGTATGTCTACGCGGGATTGATCTACGGGTTGCCGCTGCCTGGCGAGATTCCGCCGATTCCCCCCGAAGCCCGCTACCGCGACCGAGTGATGACGCGCCCGCGTGTCGTCGGAAATTTCCCGGTTGCAGAGATGGTGATGAATGTGAAAGTAGGTGAAGGCCGCTACTTCACCGATGCGGAAAACGAGCACCGCGCTTACGTGTGCGTGCTGGCTTTCAACGTGGTCGAAGCCCTCTTTCCGGCCGAAGACCCTGTCGGCAAAACGGTCAACGTAGGCGGGCAGGACTTTCGCGTGATTGGCACGGTCAAGAAGCAGAAGTCCGGCCCGTTCGGCTCTGAAAACCAGGAAGACAACGACATATTCGTTCCTTACTGGACCTTTCACAAAATGTACCCCACGACCGACGATCACTTCATCATCCTGCGCATGCACGAAGGGCGAATGCAGGAAGGCATAGATCAGGTCGAACGTATTCTGCGCATCCGCCGCAACGTGCCGCTTCACGCGGAGAATAATTTCGAGATAGGCACGCCGGAATCTTTCATCTCGACTTTTGACGACATAGTGGGCGCGGTCTTCGGCGTGATGATTATCATCTCTTCGATCGCCTTTATGGTCGGCGGGGTCGGCGTGATGAATATAATGCTGGTCGCAGTCACCGAGCGCACGCGCGAGATCGGGATACGCAAGGCCGTGGGGGCGCGGCGCAGGGACATAATCTGGCAATTTTTAACCGAAGCCGTGACCCTGACGGGCGCGGGCGGGATAGCAGGATTGCTGGTCGGCTGGCTGCTGGCGTGGACCGTTTCTACGCTGGTGCCCGACTTGAGTATGAAGATTCCTCTGGGAGCCGCCGCGTTCGGCTTTTTCGGATCGGTCGCCGTAGGGATAGTCTTCGGGATGTGGCCTGCGATCAAAGCCGCTTATCTCGACCCGATAACAGCTCTAAGACACGAATAAATCTGCGACTCTTTGGAGCGGGCGGCTTGGTTAGCGCCCTAATCTTGTATTGATGGCAAGGTGGCGCTTTGTTAGGATGCAGTCCGATGGTCGTTCCTACCGATAACATCGCCGACGACGATCCCCATCACTTCGATTTTGACTTAGATCGTGGTATCCGTGAACAAGTCGTTGAGAAGTTAGAAGCAAGCCCCCTGCTTTCACTAACCAGGGGAGTCGGCCCTGCACAGAGTGGCATCTATGCGCTCTATTTCAAAGGCAAGCTCGTTTACATCGGGAAGGCGTCCAAGGGCAGGACAAAGAGTAAGCGGACGTTACGCAGCAGGCTTAATGAGCACATTGGCAAGATTGAAGGCCGACAGAACATCACGGTCGCTGACATGCAGTGCCGCTATCTAACGTTTGACAGTGAGTGGTGGGTATTTGCGGCTGAGTTTGCCTTAATGGCTTACTACGAGCCGGAGTGGAACGAGAGCGGGTTTGGCAGCAAGACACCAGGAGTAGGGCGTCCCGGAACCGAGCGCGTCAGCCGATGGAATGAACTCTTTCCGCCGCGGAAGTCTTAATATCTCGTTCGCAGTTACCCCCGTTTCTACATACAATCCAAAAGCAATGACGTTTCCTCGCATGATGGGCCGCTTTCCACTTATTTGAAATCATCGGGCCATTGCGGATTTTGATGATTAGATCGCAAACCGTAAATCCAGCTTCTTCTGCCATTCGCATAAAATCGCAATGCGGCCACTTCGATTTGTGATTGTTAACCATATCAGTGATTTTCGCGAGCAGTAGCCCATTGGGTTTCAAGACCCTCTTAGCTTCTTTCAGGAATGGTGGATACAAATAACTCAGATTCCAGTTGTGTTCTTTGCCGCATTCGATGGTAGCTCCGAAGTCCACATCAAACCGCTTCTTGCTCTTATCCCGACCCTGCGGTCCAACATGTGGTGGATCATAAACGACGGTCCCAAACCTAGAGGATCGTACACCTACCATGTTTCGATTGTCACAAACAATCATTGGTTCGTACCGAGGGTCAATATCCATCGAGACGATCTGACGCTTTGAGCCTTTCCAAAATTGACCTGCGTTATAAGTGGCGTCCAATATTGGCTCTGGCCGAATCGTTGCGTAAAACTTGAGCATGGCCTCTATCAAATCGCCATCGCTTCCTTCCCATACACTGCTCAACGGCTCATAACTAGAGGCGCCATTTCCTGGTAGGGTTTTTACAAGTGCGGTCGCGGTGGTTTGGGCTGACATGATTGAAATAATAATGGCATCTCTCTTTCTTTACAATCTCAACTCGATTTACGCTGCTAACAGTTCTGACAGACCCCATATGCGACTGGGTAATCTAGACTCCATCACCGGCGTCACTCTGAGAGACAAGTGAACACGGCAGGAATTGTAGTGCGCAAAGCCGCTTTTTCTTACGATCCCTTTACGCTTCTGGCCTGACAATTTCTCAGCTCTCGCCCATAAGATTATGTCACTACTGCAACTTGTTGCCGCACTCCAAAAATCCGTCGTTCATTCGACTTTGTTCCGCATTCCGGCAACAAGGTTCGAGGCCCGAAGCAGGCTGTCAAACGTCCCCGCGTCGGTCCACCATCCTTCGATCACATCCCACGTCATATCGCCGGATTTTATGTAAACGTTGTTAACGTCGGTGATCTCAAGCTCGCCCCTGCCGCTCGGCTTCAACGTCTTGATTATGTCGAAGACGCGGTTGTCATACATATAAATGCCGATCACGGCGTAAGGAGATTTCGGATCATCCGGTTTTTCCTCAATCGCAAGCAACCGGTCGCCCTCGATGACCGGGACGCCGAATCGCTCGGGGTCGGGCACTTCGGAAAAGAGTATCTTCGCGCCCGATCCTTGATGCCGAAACTTTTTGACATGACGCGCGATGCTCTTTTCAAGAATGTTGTCGCCCAGCACGACGCACACGGGGCCGCTATCGGCAAAGTCTTCGGCCAGCGAGAGCGCCGCCGCGATTCCGCCCTCGCCTTCCTGATAAGCATAGTTCACGTAGCTGAGGCCGAACTCCGCGCCGTTGCGCAAGAGCTTTAGAAAGTCTCCCGCATTATTGCCGCCCGTCACCAGCAGTATCTCAGTTATGCCCGCTTCTATGAGAGTCTGTATCGGGTAATAGATCATGGGCCGATCGTATACCGGCAACAAATGCTTGTTCGTGATTCTGTTTAGCGGGGCGAGCCGTGTGCCGAGCCCCCGGCGAGAACTATTCCTTTCATGCGGGAATAATATGCGAGCGATATGCATAAGAGCAACCAATCAATCGCTGCGTCGCCGTGCCCGACTGTCGCCTCTTGTGATACACTCGGCGGTGCGCTTCAGCAAATAACATCGTGCTGTTAGATCGCAATCACCCTCGCTCGCAGGAGACGCAATGGGAACGGCGAAAAAAACTCTTGAGACCGATTCGGTTTATCGGGCAAAGCCCTGGCTCAAACATTACGATTTCTGGGTTCCGGCTTCGACCACTTATCCGCGTCAGCCGGTTTTTCGCGCCCTCGACATAGGCGCGAGCAATTACCCCGACCGGCCTTATACGATATTTTTCGGCGCGGAAATGACCTTCGGACAGACGCGCGACTACGCTTTAAGGCTTGCGAACGCGCTCGCCGGGATAGGCATCGCGAAAGGCGACCGCGTGGGCATCATGCTGCCCAACTGCCCGCAGTTCCCCATATCGTTTTTCGCCGTAGTAAGAGCGGGCGCTACCTGCGTCAGCATAAACCCGACTTACACGCCGCGCGAGTTCGAGCGATTGGCGAAAGATTCAGGCATACGCGCGCTCATAGTGATGGACCAGCTCGCGCCCGCCCTGATCTCAGCGCTCGCCGCGACCGACATCGAGCAAGTCATAGTCACAGGAATTCAGGATTACATGCCTGAGCCCGTGGCCGCCCATTACGTGGCCGAAAACTCCGAGCGGCTGCCCAATCCGGCAGACCTTCAACAGGCGGCCCCGGGTAATGTGACGATAAGCCAGTTTTCGAAAGTGATAGCAGAAAGCCCTGCTCGCCATTTTCGCGTGGAGATAAACCCGGAGCAAGACCTCGCCGCGTTGCAGTACACGGGCGGGACGACAGGTGTGCCGAAGGGGGCGATGCTCACTCACTTCAACCTGTTTGCCAATACCGTTCAAAGCGTTTTGTGGCGCAGTTATTTCAGCACGCCCGAAGGCGAGCGAATGCTGCTGATAATCCCGATGTTTCATGTTTACGGCATGACCGTGGGGATGCTCTTGAGCGCGATTCAAGGCGGGTCGATGATACTGATCCCGAAATTCGACATAAATCTTATGCTCGACGCGATCACCCGCCACAAACCGACTTTCTTTCCCGGCGTGCCGACGCTTTACGTCTCTCTGCTCAATCATCCGAAAGCGGCGGAGACGGATTTCTCTTCGATCAGGTATTTCAACAGCGGCTCGGCGCCGTTGCCGCTCGACGTGACCCAGAGGTTTGAAGAATTGACCGGCTGCATACTGCGTCAGGGTTACGGGTTGAGCGAAACATCGCCCACTACGCACTCGACGTCCCAGCTTGGTCTTCGCAAGCCGGAAAGCTGCGGCATCCCGTTCCCCGACACCGAATGCAAGATAGTCGATCTTGAGACGGGCGAATCGGAAGTCCCGTTAGGCGAGATGGGCGAGCTTTGCGTGCGCGGCCCGCAGGTGATGCGCGGCTACTGGAACCAGGAGGAAGAGACGCGGCGCGCGCTCAGAGAAGACCCGGACGGAGGCGGCCCCTGGTTTTACACCGGCGACATAGCGACGATGGATGAAGACGGCTACTTCTACATCGTCCAGCGGAAGAAAGATTTGATAATCGTATCGGGTTTCAACGTCTACCCGAGCGAAGTCGAAGAAGTCCTCTACGCGCACCCTGCGGTGCTGGAGGCAGGCGTGATAGGCGTGGCGGACGATTATCGCGGCGAGCGAGTGAAAGCCTTTGTCGCGCTGCGCGCCGGTCTGCAAGCGAGCCCGGAAGAGTTGATCGAGCATTGCCGCGCGGGGCTAGCGAAATACAAAGTGCCGTCGGAGATCGAAATACTTGCGGCATTGCCAAAGACAGCCGTGGGTAAGATTCTTCATCGCTCTTTGCGCGATATGGGATCAACCAAGTAAAGGAGGGCAACGGTGAACGGGCTTCTCGAAGGTAAGACTGCGATCATAACGGGCGCGGGCCGGGGAATAGGCCGCGCGGCGGCAGAGCTTTTTGCCGCTCACGGCGCGCGCGTTTGTATAAGCGACATCGACCCTGCTCCCGCAGAAGAGGCTGTGGGAGCCATTCTTGAGGCGGGCGGCGAAGCCGTCGCTGTGGCGGGCGATGTGACGGATCGCGCCTTTCCGGGCTTGCTGGTAAAAACTGCGATAGAGAATTTTGGCGGGATCGACATCATAGTAAATAATGCGGGCTACACCTGGGACGCCGTGATTCACAAGATGACGGATGAGCAATGGGAGGCTATCCTTGCGGTCCATTTGACCGCGCCGTTTCGCATAATACGAGCCGCGTCCGAATACTTGCGCGAAACTGCGAAACGAGAAAAGGCGTCCGAGGGACAGGCCCGCGCGCGCAAGATAGTAAACATCAGCTCGACTTCGGGCACGCGCGGGAACGCCGGACAATCAAATTATTCCGCGGGCAAAGCCGGGGTGATCGGGCTGACAAAGACCCTTGCGAAAGAATGGGGACAGTTCAACATTCAAGTCAACGCCGTCGCCTTCGGGCGCATAGACACGCGGCTGACTCAAGCGAAAGAGAAAGGCCGGACCATCACGCGCGAAGGCGTAGAGATTGCGATAGGGATTCCCGGCGAGCGATTAGAGCGCACCACGCCTTTGATTCCGATGGGGCGCGCGGGAACTCCGGTTGAAGGAGCAGGGGCAGTGCTCTTTTTCGCCTCGCCGCTTTCCGATTACGTTTCGGGCCAGGTGCTTGAAGTCGCAGGCGGGCTGTAACTTGGGTTTTCAGACACTGTTTGCAAAGCCCCAAAGGGGCGAAATTCAACAGCCCAGCGCATCGCCCCAGGTCGTGAGCGTTAGTTTATACAAGCCCTGTAAGGGCGAAATAAGATAGGATTTATTTCGCCCTTACAGGAGACTGCTAAAAAAGTCCGAGTTGAAATGAAGCACGATACACCTCATCATCACCACGCACGGTCTGCTGCCCGCACTTCAGGCAGGCTGGTGACTCAGTGGCAGGTTCAACAGCTTGACCATGCGCTTGAGGTTGACGACGACGGCGGTCAGCACATACTGAATCTTCACTCGCAATCGCCCGCGATAGCGCACTCGCCTGCCGCCATGCCAGCGCATCATCTCGGCCAGCTTCCGCTCAATCCGCGGATGCTGCTTTCTCACCTCCTGATAGGCTGCCGTGGTGGCGCGCGCTCTGGCCGCTTGATATTCCGCTTCGTAGTCGTTCTTGATAACCGTTCGTCCTCCTTTCGCTCCCGCTTTCAGGCAAGTCGTGCGCAACCGACAAGCTTGGCATTGGCGGGCTGGAAAAAAGTATTGCCAGCCTTGATCGCGTCCTGTTCGCGTGCGACTGCGGCTGGTTTGCCCACCCGGACATTGCAATGCTTCGCCGGGCTCATCGAGTTGAAAATCTCCCGGTTGAAACAAGCCGGGCACCGAGCCCGGCCACTCATACGACGGCACATACACGGTCAGTTGTGGCCCGCTCTCGACCGCCAACTCGCGCAACACCTCGCCGCGAAAGCCGATCGCGTCCATCGACAAACTTTTGATGTCATTGCCGTGCGCCGCTTCTTCAGATTCAATCAAGGGCTGGGCATCCTTGGCTTCATCGCCATTGGCCGGCAGCACCTCGATGGCGCAGATCAACTCCGAGTCGGCATCCAGGCTGACATCCAGCAGATAGCCATTGTAATACTCGCCGTGTTTGCCGGTGCGCGCTTGCTCGTCGACCAGCGACAACAGCTTATCTTGGGCTTGGGGCTGGCGATCAGCCAATATCTTGTGGGCCAGGTCGAGCGCCGCGCGCAACTCGGTGGTGGCTTCGCCAACTGGCTCGCCAACTGGCTCGCCAACTGGCGGAGCGGCCCAGTGCTCGGCCCAGACGACGATCTCACGCAACTGCTCGACGCGTTGCAGCAAGCGCGCTTGGTCTTTGAGATCGGCGGTGGCTTGACGAATCCCGATGGCGCGCTGTTGATGCGCGACGACGGCTTCGGGCGCAAAGGGCTGGGCGGCCGCCAACAACCGCTCGCGGCTAGAAGCGACCAGGCGAATCGTCGAGGGCACGGCAATGTTAGCAATGATGTGGGTGGCGTCTTTGAGGCGCAGGCGATCTTTGACCAAGCCAAGGTGGCGGGCTTGGCGGAGAATCTCATCAAAGAGGTTTTGGAATCGCTCGACGCCAAGGCGGGTGCGAAACTGGGTCAACAAGGGCGGCGTTGGCAATGGGCTATCGAGCGCCAAGTCGAGGAAGAAACGGAAGGCGACATTGACCTGAGCCTCAGCGATGACTTCGCGATCCGACAACTCATAGTGAAATTGGAGGAAGTTGAGCTTGAGCAAGCGCACCGGGTCTTGGGCGCTGCGCCCCATCGAGGGTGAGTAACAATCGGCGACCAGATGACGCAGCGAGTCGAAATCAATCATGGCTTTGAGTTGGCGCAGATAGTGATCAGCGGGGATGAGTTTAGCAAAGACCAAGAGATCGATGTCGGTCGGGGCGATGTAGTAGTCTGGTTTGAGCATGGGAACCGCTCCTCTGCTAGAAGTCGCTTTCAGGATACTGCGCCGACCGGGACTTGCCAACTTTTTTAGCAGTCTCTACAGGGCTTATGTCGTTGGTTAACGTAAACCCAGCGCGATGCGCTGGGCTATTGAATTTCGCCCCTTTGGGGCTTTGCAAACAGTCCTTTCAAAAACCATCTCGGATTTAGACGGAAGGATATGAAGATGATCCTGCGGACACCTGACGAACGTTTCACAAATCTGGAAGGGTGGACATACGAGCCGCATTACACAGAGATAAATGGCGCGCGAGTGCATTACATAGATGAAGGCGCGGGAGAGACTATTCTCTGTCTTCACGGCGAGCCCACCTGGGCTTACCTGTATCGCAAGATGATTCCCGTACTGGCCGAGCGGCATCGCGTAGTAGCGATGGACTTCATAGGGTTTGGCCGCTCGGATAAATTCGCGGAGCGCGAGGCGTACTCGTTTGAGATGCATCGCAGCACGCTCGCCTTATTCATAGAGCAGCTTGATCTGACAGGCATTACAGCCGTCGTGCAGGATTGGGGCGGGATCATAGGCTTGCGCGTTGTGACGGAGATGCCTGAGAGATTCGCGAGGCTTGTGATAATGAACACGGGGCTTCCTACGGGTGACGTGCCTGCGACCGAAGGCTTCATGAAGTGGCGGGCTTATGCCATGCGCACGCCCGATCTTCCGGTAGGGCAGATCGTACGGCGCAGCGCCGCGCGGCCCGAACAGATCACGGATGAAATAGTCGCAGCTTACGATGCGCCTTTTCCCGACAGCTCTTTCAAGGCGGGCGCGCAGATGTTTCCGCAACTCGTCCCCATCGAGCACGAGCAGGCGGGCGCGCGCGAGATGCGCGAGACGCGAGATGCGCTTTCCCGATGGAACAAGCCTGCGCTTGTGATGTTCTCTGACAGCGACCCGGTGACTGCGGGCGGCGACCGGTTCTTTCGAAAGTTGATTCCTGCGGCTAAAGAGGAGCCGGAGATTACGATCAAAGGCGCGGGCCATTTTCTACAGGAAGAAAAGGGCGAAGAGATAGCCCGACACATTAAAAGCTTTATTGAGCGCAGGCCGATTATCTGAGATGATTATTAATTGTCAGTGGAAACAAAAATACAAAAACAATTTGAGAGGTAAGGTTAATGATTAAGATAGCTTTTTCCTTTGTCCTTCTGGTTTCGAGCGTGATGTTTGCAGCGCCTCCGGCTACGGCTCCGCATATCGTTGATTCGTCGCACAGCCAGATCAACTTTGTGGCGGAAGCCCGATTTATCTCAGCCCATGGGTCGTTCGATAAATGGGAAGCCGAGGTGAGCCTTGACCGCGAGAAGATCGAAAACTCTACCGTGAAGATCACGATTGACGCTTCGAGCATCAACACGCGCGTCGGGCGGAGAGACGATCACCTGCGCAGCAAAGACTTTTTCGACGTGGCGCAATACCCGACCGTCACTTTCACGTCGAAGAAGGTCACAAAGGCCGGCGATAAGAACTACACCGTCGTCGGAGACCTCGCGCTTCACGGCGTGACGAAAGAGATCTCGGTCCCGGTCGAGATGGTCTTTTATGAAAACAATCGCGGGCGTTTTCGCAGCACGTTCCAGATCAACCGCAAAGAATACGGCATCACCTACGATTCAAAGATGAACTCAATCGCCGATATGGTGCAGGTGCAGTTTGACATAAACGTGCTGGACAAAGCGGCGGTAGAGAAAGCTCAAAAAGAGCGAGAAGCGGCAAAGCCGAAATCGAACTGAGAAGATCGGATGAGTAAAGACGCGACAGAAGAGCCACAGCCTGAGACGGTCAAGCAGTGGGACGCTCCGACTTATGACAGCAAGCACTCGTTCGTCTGGCAGTACGGGACGGACGTTTTAGAGCTTCTCGTGCCTCGCCAGGGCGAGCGCATACTCGACCTGGGGTGCGGCACGGGGCATCTGACCAACAAGATCGCCGAGGCGGGGGCCGAAGTCGTAGGCATAGACAATTCGCAGGCCATGATCCAGCAGGCGCGAAAGAATTTTCCCCATCTGCGATTCGAGATCGCAGACGGGACCGACTTTCGTTTTGACGAGCCGTTTGACGCGGTCTTTTCAAATGCGGCGATCCACTGGATGCGAGACCCTGCGGCGGTCGCCGCCTGCATCTCGCGCGCGCTAAAACCCGGGGGCCGTTTTGTGGCGGAGTTCGGCGGAAAAGGAAATCTCAAAGCCACCAAAACGGCGCTCCATCACGCCTCCTCGGCCGCCGGGTACGCGGTGAGCGATGAAGTAGCTTTTCGCTATTACCCGTCAATCGGCGAGTACGCGACGCTTTTGGAAAGCCAGGGGTTTCGCGTCACCTCGGCGGCGCATTTTGATCGCCCGACCGCGCTTTCGGGCGGCGAAGAGGGGTTGCGAAACTGGCTACAGACGTTTGCCGATAACGTGCTTGAGTTGTTGCCTGCGGATAAGCTCGAAGAGGTTATCGCGGAGACAGAAAATCGGTTGCGCGCGGAGGCTTATCGAGACGGGACGTGGTTTGCGGATTACCGAAGAATTCGAGTTATCGCTATTAAAGAATAAAAACCGCTTCATTCGAGACATCTCACCGCAGAGACACAGAGGACGCAAAGGGGGCGCAGAGCAGATTGTTTTCTCTGCGCCCGCTCTGTGTTCTCTGTGTCTGCGGCGGTGAATCTTCTTTCATTCATAGGATACGGACCATATCTGAAAAGGGCTGCGCGCCTGGACCGTGGCGGCGATAAGCAGCCCCGTGCCGTCTCCGAGCCACGCCAGGCCTCCGATGCCCAGCCACTGCTCGGAGGTTATAGTTTGCTCCGCGCCGCCGTCGGCAGGCATTACGATTATGCCTATGGTGCTTATTCCCTCTTCGCCGACGCTTCCGGCAGAGCAGGCTATCATCTTTCCATCCGGCGACCATGCGGGCTGCATAAACCAGGCGGACCCCGCGCGGCGGGCGAGCGATTGTTCGTCAGTCCCATCTATGCTCGCGGTCATCAGCGCCTGCGCTTTTTCTGCCGCGAATCCCCGCACAAAAGCTATGCGCTTGCCGTCAGGCGAAATCGCAAGCGAAGGCATAACGTCGAATATGACGCGGGTTGATGCGCCTCCCAGCACCGGGACGCGATAGATTACGCCCACGCCCTTCTTGTCCCAGAGGTTGTAATAGACATAGTTGGCGTCGGGAGAGGACGATAAGGGCCAAATTCGTAAACCTGCTTTATTTCAACGCTCATAACGCCTGTCAGAGTTTGTCAGAGTTTGTCAGGCACTTTGAAAAGACTTTCCGCGAACCCCCGGACTACTATCCGTCCCGCAATCGAAAGTACGCTGGCCTTACGGGCGGAGTTGCATCATGAAGCGAACGAACATTTTCCGGTCAATTGCGCTATCTATCACCCTCGCCTGTTCGATTGCCGCACAGACCGCAAAGTATACCGAAGCCGTTCGTAAACCTCCCGCTTTCGAGCTGGTGAGAGTAGATAAGAGAGTCGTGGATGAATTTCAAAAGGCATGGTTGCTGTCAAAAAACGGGACATCTAACCGAGAGGCCGTAGTCCTGGTCTTTCGGTCTACGGCGGGCAACTACATCGCAAGGACGCTTGCGATTACTAACGAACAATCGCAATTCACCTTCAGATTGGACCCGGCGGCAATAGCCATAGCTCACACACACCCGAACCACTGTGACCCCGCGCCGAGCAAGGATGACCGTCAGCTTGCCGACCGGCTGCGGGTGCCGATAATCACTATTACAAAATCGGGCATGTACGTTTACGACCCGGCTGCAAAGATCACAAGCAAAGTGCAAAACGGGCTGGACTGGCTCAACTCATCAAATTTCTTTTACGCCGCAGCAGCCTTAACGTGGAATTCCATGTTAAGTGGAATCACGCTTAATGCGTCATCGCGTAGATGACCACGTTGATTCCCACCTTGTAAGCCGCAAGGCCGTACTTGAGCGGATAGCGCGGATCGTCTATCCATTCCCACGCATCGCCCAGATCACAGTTGCGGGCGATAAAGACTATCACCCTGCCGCTTTTATCCTGTATGCCCATGTAATGCGGCACGATGCCGCCCTTTTCGTGCGTCACGCCGCGACGAAGCCACGAGCTTATGCCGGGGACTTGAACGACCTCGTTGATGTCGAAGTAGCAATGAAATATCGAATGCTCGCGCGGAAGGTCTTTGATCTCAAATTCGGGCAGCACGCGGCGCATCTGCTCTTGCACGTTTTGCCATTCGTACTCGCCCCAGAAGTCATCCAGAAACAGAAAGCCGCCGCGCATAAGGTATTCGCGCAGCCGCAGGGCCTCTTCTTCCGACAACTCAAGGTAGCCCGGCTCGACGAAGTAGATCAAAGGGTAGTTAAAGAGGTTCTCGTCGAGTATGGGAAGCTGTTCGGGGCGGGCAGAGATATTCAGATTTGTCCCCGACCAGTCGCGAACGCCTATGATGAAGTGATCGTCGGCTTCCGGAAAATCTACGGCCCACGAGCCGTTGCGCCAGCCGTCGTCCGACGAGTTGTAAATCGTCCGCACGAAGGTGAATTCGCCGGGGCCGCGCGGCGCTTCCTTAGTGTGGTGAGGGACCGAGCCGAGGCGTGACTGCCCGGACACGGATATGAGGAGCAGGAAAAATATGAAACAGAGGCAGGCAAACTTCTTCATAACTACCTGCTCACTTTATGCCGTCGCGCGGCACTCCAAGAGTTATAAGCAACTCCATTCGCGGCTTCCTGTCGAAGGATTTCTTAGACATCGGTTTATGTAAGACGATATATGTAAGCGTCATCAATTGGAACTCCATTGATGACATTATTCGAGATTCTAACTCCAGATACTCCTTCGACTCTTCCGAACATACGTAAGAGTGAAATGAGTGGGTCTTGCGAATCCACTACACTAATATCTTTTAACGAAATCTTTGGCTGGTTCTCTGGCATTCTGGCAATTGCAGCTTGAATTTGTTTGTATGCCTTTTTGGGACCATTAATTCTTACTTCAGGAGAAGCTATGATTAAGCGCCAGGAGTTTATATCAGAAATATAGAACCAAAGTGCTGCAGAGACGACAAAGTGCATCTGATCTAAGCGGCGCGTTAACTCTGCTCCTGCAGAAATCATTTCGCTCGATAACGATTCCTTTACCACCATTTCTGTAACCATGGCAAAATCCCATTCTTTCTGCTAACTACGGCGGATCGAAAATCTTTCGCTTTGGCTCTAGTTGTGCCGATTGAGTACCGTGTTTGTTCAGACCAATCCTTCACAATAGACCAATTTACTTCAAAGTTCGGATTTACTCTACTTTCTCTTCGATATTCCAGTTCAAGGCCGGACAATTTAAGGAGAGTATTCAAGTCATGCGTATAGCTATCTTTAACTCGCTTTAGGTCAGGAAAATCATATCGCTTCGTTTGCCTGGCGATGCACGCCTTAAGCGCGCACTCGACAGTGTATCCCAGCAGGTAATACGCTCCTTCATAACATTTGTTGTCGAGCAATATTTTAGTCTCTCTCAGTCGGAGTCTGGTGAGCCTCTGAAGGTCAGCGCGATTCATGAAAATATTATGCTTGACGAATGAGGTTCGGGGCCAATTAGATTTGCTGGAAGATGTCCAACTACCTGCTCACTTTATGCCGTCGCGCAGCATTCTTCAAGCTTTTTACTTCTTACCCGGCCGCTGTATGTCGGCGTAGGAAGGCCGCGCGCCCGCGTCCTGAAGTTTTTTGGCGGCGCGTTCAACTTCGGCCATCGTGCGCAGAAAGTTTTCGCCCAGTATCTTTTTCACGTCCGCGTCAGAAAAACCGCGCTTGAGCAATTCAAACGTGATCGCGGGAAGCTTGGATATGTCTTCCATCCCTTCGGGGAGTTGTCCGCCCACGCCGTCAAAGTCCGAGCCAATCCCTACGTGATCTATGCCCGCGACTTTTGCTACGTGAGCTATGTGGTCTATGAGCATGTCGAGCGTCACGCGCGGGCGCGGCCCTGTGATCTTCGCAATCTCGGCGCGCATGCGGTCGGGGTCGCCGGCGTACATACGGCGAGCTTCGTCTATCTTAGCCTGCGCTTCGGGGCTGGGCTTCACATATTTCGTGTTGACGAAGCTCGCCCCGAAATTAATCATCACGACCCCGCCGCGCTTGCCGACCGCTGCGAGCATCTCGTCCGTCATGTTGCGCGGGATGTCTGTGAGCGCGCGCGCCGAAGAGTGCGAGGCGATCACGGGAGCCTGGCTTACGGCCATCACGTCCCAGAAAGTTTTATCCGCTACGTGAGAGATGTCTACCATCATGCCAATCCGGTTCATCTCGCGCACAACCTCGCGCCCGAAATCCGTGAGCCCGTTGTGATGCTTGATCTCTTTGTTGTTTATGTCGCCGGAAGAGTCGGCCCAGTTGTTGGTGTTCGAGTGCGTAAGCGTCATATACCTGACGCCGAGCTTATAAAACATTCGGAGCGCCGGGAGGCTGTCTTCGATGGCGTGGCCGCCTTCGATGCCCATCAACGCTGCTATCTTGCCGGATTTTGAGATGCGGCGAATATCATCCGAGGTGAAAGCCATCTCTAGCGCGTCGGGGTGTCGGCGCACTTGATCGTAGACGCCGTCTATCATCTGGAAAGCGCGCCGAGCCGAGCCGCCTTCACGCGCGTACCTTCCAGAGACGTAGATGGCAAAGAACTCCGCATCCAGGCCGCCTTCTTTCATTCGAGGAATGTCGGTCTGGGTCTGCCCGCTCGCGTCGCGCGGGCCCAGGTCGTAACCTTTATCGGAGATGGGCGAGGTTATGTCGTTATGCGTATCGATGACGATGGCCTCGCGATGAAGTCGGGCCGCCCGCTCGCGCAATTTACCGTCATCCGCGGATTGCTGCGAGACGGCGGGAAGCGCGAGCATTGTTAAAACGATAAAGACAGAGAGAAGCTTACGCACAGGCTTATTCATGCTTTCTCCTGAAATGCTATTCTACCCTGCCGCGTAGCGGCAAAAGTGCTGTAGCGGATCAATCTTTAAAGCTAATCCTTCTTAGCCTGCTGGGGTCGCTGGTTGAGCTCTTTCAACAACTCTTGCACGGCCACTTCAAGCTGGCGGTCGCGGCCCGCAAGAGTCTCTTCCGGCGTGTTGTCTACAAGTATGTCCGGCTGCACGCCGTAGTTCTCCATGTTGGTTCGCTTCTGGTCCGCAAGGTAAACGCCTACGCCCGGCGTGCGCACGGTTGAGCCGTCTATCAATGAATAGCTCCCTGTTCCTATCACCGCGCCTGCCGTCGGCACGCCTATCACTTTGCCAAGTCCCAGCGCGCGGAAGCCTGCCGGAAACATCTCTGCATTAGACGCCGAGCGCCAGTTCTGCAACACGACCTTCGGCCCGAAGAAACCCGCGAACGGGCGCAGGGCCGATTCCGTGCCGCGCGGCTGCCAGACTTGATATGCGCGCTGCACCAGCAGAGCCAGCAACTCTTGCTCGATGTTGCCGCCGCCGTTCCACCGCTGATCGATTACCAGCGCCTCTTTATTACGATTCTCTCGCAACTCTTTTTCGAACCGGCGAAGCGAAGGCTGATTCATAGCCTGTATGTGAACGTAACCCACGCGCCCGCCAGATAGCTTATCGACCATCTCGCGCCGAGTGCTGACCCACCGCTCGTATCGCAATTGATTGTACGCGCCCATCGAGACAGGCTCGATGCGCGAACGCCACGCGCCGTCTTCGCTCGGCTTGCTGTTAAAGGTGACTTCGACCTTGCGGTTGAGGCGATTGTTCAACAGGTCCCAGTAATTATCGCCCGCGCGAACCGGCTTGCCGTTTATCGCTATCAGGTAGTTGCCCGCCGCAACCTTCACCCAGTCCTTGTCCGAAGGCCCCTCTTCGTAAACATGAGTCACGCGGTAGCGACCGGCTTTTTCATCCGCTTCAAGCTCAAGTCCAAGGTGCGCTGTCGCTACTTCTCCGGCACTGCCTTGCGGCGGAGGCGCGGCCCCTGTGTGCGAAGCGTTCAGCTCGCCTATCATCTCGTTTACGATGTTTAAAAGCTCCTGGCGGTCGCCGACATAATCGACCAGCGGTCGGTACTTGGCGCGCGCGGCATCCCAGTCCTTCCCGTGCATTTGAGGATCATAAAAACGATACTTCATCGTGCGCCACGCATCATCAAACATCTCCGCCCATTCGGCGGGACGGTCTATCTTCACTTTGGCGTTGAAGCTGATACGGCGGCGCGTGCCCTCGCGGCTCGCGCCCGCAGTTCCAAGCATCGCCGCAGCCACGCCGGTCGTAGGCATAGGCACCGAGTAAATAGAATCCCTTTCGCGGAAGAAAAGGGTGCGGCCGTCGCGCGTGATGTTGAGGTCTGCGATGCCGCCGCCAAAACCGCCGAATCCGCCCGGTCCCGCCGCGTCGCCTTCGCCACCGCCTCCCGCAGTGACGCGCGTCAGCCGCTTGCCGTCTTCCTGTATCGAATAGATCACGGGTATCGAACGAGTCGAGGAAGGCTCGGTCGTCACAAAAACAATCGCGCGGCTGTCGGGAGTGACGCGGTAGTTAAAGATCGCAAACGGCATTCGAGTGATTTGCCGAGTACGCCGCTTGATCCCGGCCCAATCGATATTGACATCCTTCGGCGGCTGGTTGCGCTGCCGGGCCTCGCGGCGCGGCCCTGAATCGCCCGTCTGATCTTGCGCGTCAGACGGCTCCGGTCGCTCTTCGGGGTCTGCCGGGTCGCGCTCTTCGCGCTCAAGCGCTATGGCATAGATCTGCGATTGGGGCGGGCCGCTGCCGAACCCGCCTTCGCTTCTCACGAAGTAGAGCTTGCGGCCATCGGGCGAGAATTGCGGATTGCCGTCGCTATAAGAATCGAACGTGACTCGCTTCTCGTCACCCCCTCCGGCAGAGACTAGATAAACATCGTTTGTGCGCGTGTGGTCGGCCTTTGAGTAAGCCAGCCATTTGCCGTCGGGCGACCACGCAGGCTGGCTGATGTTGCCGTAGCGCGACAGGGCAAGATCTGCGGTCTGTTTGGTGTCGAGCACATATTTGCGCAGCTTGTTGTCGGAAGCCACAAAGGCTATCTCTTTTGAATTGGGCGACCACGAGAAGCCGAATTTGAGCGCGTCGAGGTCTGTGATCTTTTGAGCTTCGCCCGCGCCGTCTGCCGACGCGATATAAATCTCTTCGCGCCCGCTGCGGTCGGATATAAAAGCGATCCAGCGACCATCGGGCGAATACTCCGGCGACTGGTCGCGCGCGGGGCCGTCGGTTATCTGGCGGAGGTCGCCTTCTTCGACGGGCGCGGTAAAGATTTCGCCGTGTATAGAAAAGACCACTCGGCGGCCCGACGGCGCCAGGTCATAATCGTCCGCCTGGGAATTGAAGTCCCTGATTTCTGAAAGGCTCTCTTGCGTCTCTGCGGAAATGTCAAGTTTAACGGGCGCTGTCTTTCGGCTCGCGACGTCGAGCTTCCAGACTTGAAAATCGTGCTCGAACACTATGACCCGCCCGTCGGCGCTCATCGCGGGCCAGCGCACGTCTCCCGTCTTAAACGAGGTGACGCGCTCGGCCTTGCCGCCCTTTTCCGAAACCCGCCAGATGTTTGTAAGACCATTATCTTCCCGGTCGCTCACAAAATATATCTGGCCGTCCGTGCCCCACATCGGCCACGAATCCATCCCGTCGAAATCGGTCACGTCCGTAAACTTGCCCGCTGCCGTGTCCATTATAGTTATATCGCTCTGATTGGAGCCCCTATAATACTTGCGCCAGTAAACCTGCGCTTTGCGATTGATGGCGAGCCGCCGCCCGTCGGGCGAATAGGTCGCAAATACGCCCATGTCCGCGCCCGCGCTGCGCTCCATCCCGCCGTCCGTGCTCACGGTGTAGAGCTTGCCCGCAAAGTCGTCGTTGCGGTTGCTGGCAAAAAGCACGGCGCGCGAATCGGGCGTCCAGCCCTGCACCATATCACCCGCCGAGTGAAATGTGAGCTGACGGGCCGCGCCGCCTTCGGCCGGGATGATGTAGACATCGAGGTTGCCGTTGCGGTCGCTTGAAAAGGCTATCCACCGGCCATCAGGAGAAAAACGCGGATAGACGTCGCGCGCTTTATGCACGGTGATGCGGCGCACGTTCTGGCCGTTTTCATCCGCAGTCCAAATATCGGCCAGGTATGTAAAGACTATGCGGCCCTGGTGATAATGCGGATAACGGACCAGTCGAGCTTCGCGGGCAGACGCGGCAAGCGGCGCGCACGCGATCAATAAGAAGGCGAGCAGATAGACTCTTTTCATGGCTTCTCCTTTTTGCGGGCGTTTGGAATCAGTATGTGCGTTAAATACCAAAGACGTTAACTCGGCCTGCGCGGTTACACCGTAACTTGGACGCGGCGCAGATCAAGGCTGTTCGAAAGTGAATCTTATTTGGAGTGCGGTGACAAGTGATACTCGGCGCACTCCAAAGATGTAGCTTCTCTTCCCCTCCGCAGATTCCCGGATTTGATTTGCGCTGCGGGCCGGGCTATGATACCTCAGCCCGTGTCGGACGAACAAAGCCAATACATTTATTATCTGGTTCGCTATCATCGCCAGGAATCAATCGAACCGGTCAGGGGAGGAAGCGTAATGAAACTCTCGAACAGGTTTAGACTTGCTCGCGCGTTTTTCTTATTGCTCTTCTGCGCATGCGTCGCCCTGGCGCAGTTGGACAAGAAGCCTTATAGCGAGTGGTCCGAAAAAGAAGCCGACAAAGTTTTAAACGACTCCGGCTGGGGACAGACCCAGACGTTTACCGATACTTCGTTGCAGAAATCTTCGATAGCCGAAGACCCGAAGACGGCGTCGAGGTTCTCAGCGAACCAATTCGGGTTTAAACCAGGGCGACCTCGACACGGCGGGCAGCACCGACCTGGGCGGCACGCGCGTGAGCGATGTTCCGATAGTCAATTTCCGCATGCGGTTTTTGACCGCGCGTCCCGTGCGTGAAGCAATCGTCAGGATGCTCGCCATACGGCGAAAGCAAGAGCTGGGAGAGCAGATGGCCGCGCAGTTTAAGAAGTTCATCGACTCGGACGCTCCCGATCAGATCATCATCGCCGTCGTGTGTGACGCGCCGAAGGTCACGGCCAGCTTCCAAAAAGCGCGGGCCTTGCTTTCGAACCTGACGACGGCTGAGCTTAAAAACAACACCTTCCTCTACGTCAAGGGGAGCGAGCGCGTCCCGCTCGAAGAGTACCAGCCGCCTCGCCCCGACGGGCTGGGAGCGCGTTTTATCTTTCCGCGCGTCGTAAACGGCAAGCCCGTTATAACGGCTGAAAGCGGCGAGGCGCGATTCTACTCGGAGTTGAGCGACAAGCTCACGCTCAACAGGAAATTCCGTGTCAAGGATATGATGTATCAAGGAAAGCTCGAATACTGAAAACGACCGGCCGTCGCCCGCATAAGCAACCGGGCGCAGGCCGGAAGGAGGAGCGATTATGAACGTCACAAAGCATCTTTGGGTGGGAGCCGTGGCGATTGTTCTTGCAGTTTCGCTTGCCGCATCGGCGCAGTTGGATAAAAAACCCTACACCGAGTGGTCGGAAAAAGAAGCGGAGAAATTGCTTGAAAAATCTGCCTGGGCGCAGACTCAAGTCGGCACCAACCTGGCGGGCGCGTTTTCGACAGGCCCCGGCGCTGGAGTCAACTCAAGCACGGCAACCCCGGGAGGGATAGACCAGATATTCTTTCACATACGGTTTCTATCCGCAAAACCCGTGCGCCAGGCCATAAGCCGTATTATGGAGCTGAAGCAGAAAGGCGCAATGAACGATCAGATGGCCACACAACTAAAGGCATTTGCAAATCAGGACTTCCCCGACTACGTGATCGTAACTGTGACCGTGGATGGCGCGGAATCGAAGGGTCGGTTGCAAATAGCCATGGCCTTGCTAAACAGCCGCACGACGGCAACGCTGAAAAACAACACCTACCTGATAATGAAAGACCGGCGCATCTTTTTAGAAGAGTATCAAGCGCCGCGCAACGACGGGCTTGGCGCGCGTTTCATCTTCCCGCGCATAGTTGATGGCAAGCCCATAATCACGGCTGAAGATGATGAGGTCAGATTCGTTTCAGAGCTTGCCGGGGGGGCAAAGCTCAACATGCGTTACAAGGTCAAGGATATGATGTATCAAGGGAAGCTCGAATACTGACTCTTGAGTAATGCAGGCCTGATGTTTTTGCCGCCGAGTTGATAGAAGCCGCGCGCAAATGGCGGTTCAGCCCAACCACGCTCGATGGACAGCCCGTCAAGGTGATCGGTACTATTACTTTCATGAATTCTGAAAGAGGTCAAAGAGCTGATTATGAAAAAACTTGTTTGCTCAGCCATAAAACATTCAGCAATTCTTTTTGTCATACTGCTGAGCGCCACTGCCGCGCTCGCGCAGAAGCACGAGATCGCCGTAACATCGGGCGCGCTCAAGGCGGGCGACCACGACATAATTCTGCCCAACCCGGGGTTCTTGCAGACGGGGACGGGGCTGACTTTTGAAATAAGCTACGCGCAGCGGTTTTTCGACGCCCGCGTCGCCGCGCTCTATTTTGAAGTCCCCCTCGTCGTCACGCCCCGCACAGAGATAGACTCTTCAAACGCGCTTACGCCGCGCAGCTACTCCTCGATTTTCATCACGCCGGGAATAAAGCTGAAGCTTGTGCCGGGTCTTAAGTATTCGCCGTACGCGGTGGCGGGCGTGGGGTACGCGCGGTTTAACGAAAGCACAACCAGCGTAGACGACCTGCCTAATCCCGGTGATCGCGGGACCAATCGCGCCGTGTTTAACTTCGGAGGCGGGTTAGACGTGCGCGTCTTTCCGTATGTGAGTCTTCGAGGCGAGGTGCGCGATTTTTATTCCGGCACGCCTCAGTTTAACGCAGACCTGATAGGAGACCGCCAGCATAATTTTCTGGTATCGGCAGGCGTCGTCTTCCGATTCTAGTTTTTTAGCATTGAGTAAGAAATTGCATGAAGCAAGTAAAGCGCATCATCATATCAAGCGTTGCCGCGTTGTTCCTTACATCTTCTATTACTGTGATTGCTCAATGGAACAAGAAGCCTTCGACTGAATGGACGTCGGTCGAAACAAGGAAGCTGTTGAGCGATTCGCCCTGGAGCAAAACGCAAAACTTCTTAACCGTCGTTGATACGCCTATAGCCGGGAGTAGAAATCCCGATTTTGATCGGCCCAGGGAGACTACCGACGGAACTTTTTCTATCCCGCATCAAATCTACTTCAGAATCTGTCTCTTCTCGGCAAAGCCGATTCGTGAGGCGTTAAGCCGCACCCTGGCGCAGGACATTGATGAAAGGGTTAAGGACCAGACAAGCAGTTTACTGGACGATTCCACTCCTGCCGAACTGGATGACAGGATCGTCATTCTAGTCTCTGCCGCTTCGCAAAAGGAGAGCTTCAGACTCCAGGAGGCGCAATCATCGCTCAATAAATATAGGACCGAAGATCTTAAGCCCAATACATATTTGGAGGTGAAAGGGGGAAAGCGAGTCTACCTGAGCGAATACAGATCGTATGGGTCACTTGGAAGCGTCTTTATTTTTCCACGCTCCGTAGATGGCGAGCCATTTATTACGGCTGAAAGCGGCGAGCTTCATTTTCACTCGCAGCTCTCGAAAACGTTTTTACTCGATGCGCGCTATAAGACAAAGGATATGATCTACCAGGGAAAGCTTGAATACTGACTATTCAATCGCATCATAGCTCGTTGAACGCAGGATGATACTTTACCAACCCTTGCCGCCCTTTTAAAGCGCCCGGCTCAAGCTCCGCAACCATGAAGTGATCGTCCTCAACGTCATACTCGCAATCGAGACCTTTCAATTTAGCGGTCGTGAACCCGAAGCGCGGATAATAACCGGGATGGCCCAGCACGACGATTATATTGTGGCCGATCATCAGACACTCTTTTAATCCTTCCCAGACCAGCAGAGAGCCGACGCCTCGATTCTGGTATTCGGGCAGGACCGCGAGCGGCGCAAGACCCATCGCGTTAAAAATGTCGCGATCCGATTCTATCGTAACCGGGCTGAAAAAGATGTGGCCCACTACCCGCTCGTCCGCCACAGCCACAAGCGAAATGTTAGGGTGCGCGACCTCTCGAAGCTTTTCAACCAGCCGGGCTTCTTCCGGTTGGCCAAAGGCCATCTCGATCACGCGATGAACCTCGGCGTAATCTTCTTCGTTTTCGGCGCGAATAAGGGTCATAGCATCTGCTATATTAAGAGCGTTAAATCGAATGAACAAGCTTTTATGGGTCCTGGTTATTGGCGTCGTCGGCACTGCCGCAGTCGTTGCGTGCGTTTATTTTACCTGGTGGGTAATCTCCCTTTACAAGATAAAGCGAGCGGGCCCGCGCCCGCTCCGGGCGCACCGTGAAACGATCTGGCGCGATCCGGGCGCGGTCGAACGACTCGATTTTCGGGCGGGGCCGGGGGGCCGCGATAAAACGCCTGCGCCTCCGTTTCATTTCGTCGAAGAGCATGCGACGGGGTCGAACCCTTGCCTGTCCGTCAAAGACGCGCGAGGGCGCACGTGGAGAGTCAAGTGGGGGGACGAGGTGCGCTCGGAAAGTTTCGCCGTCCGTTTAGTCTGGGCCGCCGGTTATCATGCCGAGATCACCCATTTTATTGCGGAGGGGCGCATTGAAGGGGTTAAAGAATTGGGCCGCGCAAAAAGTTGTGTCGGCGACGACTGCACCTTTAAGGATGCTCGGTTCGAGCTTGATGAAAAAGGCGTCCACAAGATGTTCGATGAGCACGGCTGGGCGTGGAACGACAACCCTTTCGTCGGCACTCGCGAGCTTAACGGGCTGAAGATCATGCTAATGCTGTTGTCGAACTGGGACAACAAAGACGTTCGCGACGTGGCGCGAGGGTCAAACACGGCGATATTTCAGTACTATCTTCCGGACGGTTCAATCGAAGCGCGTTACTTAATAATTGACTGGGGGGCTACGATGGGCAGATGGGCCGCCGTCGGCTTCCGCGAAAAATGGGACTGTGCCGCTTACGAATCCCAGACGTCTGAGTTCATCAAGTCTGTAGATGATGGAACGGTCAAGTGGGGATACATAGGCCAGAGGACCGAAGACGCGACCGAGGGGATCAGCGTAGAAGATATCCGCTGGCTGTATCAATACATCGGGCGACTGACGGACGAGCAATTGAGAGACGGCCTCGTCGCGAGCGGGGCGTCAAGCGAAGAGGTCGCGTGTTTTACAAAAGCGATTCGAGAGCGCATCAATCAGCTTAAGCAAGTCAGCGAGTCTGAACATACCGCGCTGCCTTCAGTTGATAATAGTTCTTAAAGCAGACTACACCTCACCGCCGCAGACACAGAGAACACAGGATGGCCGATGATGTGCTTCACACGCGGCGGCTGTGCAGAGCAGAAAATTGTTTTCTCTGCGCAATCTCTGCGTCCTCTGTGTCTGCGGCGGTGAATCTTCTTTTTATTACTGCGGGGCGAAATCCGCCGGGTCAAACTCGTTTAAGAACCAGTTGAGAAGCGATTGATGTCCCCACGCAGAGTACCACCCATGCTTCATGATTTCTTCCAGCGCCTGTTGTTTTGTCCAACCCTGATCGGTCACGCGGTAGACCGCGACTAAGACTCCCGTCCTGTGTCTGCCGCCGCGACAGTGCACAAATATCGCGCCTTTCTCATCCGAAGTGCGAATGTAGTTGAGCCATTCTCGGACGCGGTCGGGCGGCGGTGCGTCCCTGTCCGAAAATGGTATGTGACGCCATTCTCGGATTCCGCCAGAAAGCGCGTGTTGGCGGTCTTTGCGGCGCTCGGTTTCGATCATGCTGCACACGCGATAGACGCCGAGCTTTTCTGAAAGCGCGCGATAACCTTCCGTGTCCGGCAGCGCGCCCCTATAAATAGTCTCTGTGACTTTTCCAAAGTTGCGAATAGGGATGCGCAGCGCGTTCGACCTGGTTAGCGACTTGAACCACTGTATGAACCACACCGGGTAGACCTCTGATATTTATTGGACTCGGAAGGCAGGCTAGATGTCGAACAACAACCCCTGAGCGCGCTCCTGGCCTTCGTTTTTTTGCTGGTCCGTATCCGCGCGGCGAACATTGTCGAGGACACTGAAGAATATTTTTGCGCTCTTGATATGCTTGCCCCTGACGTGCGGGCGGCGGCTGATCTCTTCACACGCGAGCTTGATGGCCGCAGGCCAGGTCGAGCTTTCGACCTTCGCCTCCTGCTCCGCGTGAGCGGCGGCCAGGTCGGGTAGGGTTACGGTCACGTTATAAACTTTATTCGGCATTCTAAAGTGATCTTCTGTTTGTCGGCGCGAATAATGATCACGCGTAATTACAAATTCGGCCCGGCGTCATATATCACAATCGGGAGGCCAATTCAATTCGCATGCTGTAGCGCCCGACTTTATAGGCGCGGAAGCGTCTAACAAATCGCAGCAGATTCTGAAGGCTGCCGGATAGCTAAAGTTCAGGCGGAGAGAGCACCCCTTATCTGCCTCGCTCCGGAGCGAGGGTATTATATGTCTGTGAGTCGTATAATCTCGGCCAGAAGCATGCTATATTCCAGCTGGTCGCATAGTAAGGGAAAAGATGTGTTATGCGACGATCAGCCTTATAGCAAGGAGGAATCGCAATGAAAGCGATCTGCATTGCCAAGGGCAGTTTGCTAATCTTCCTATTATTTGTAGATTCCTCATGGGCTCAGCAAGACTGGGAAGCCACCAGCAAAGAATCATTACTCAAGGCGGATTGGAGCAAGGTTGCTGAGGCGGCCCAGCAATGGAAGCGGAGTAATGCGGGCGCACCGGTTGCTGACTGGCTGCTGGGCTATGCCGGCCTGGCAACAGGTGATTACAACCGCGCGTTGGCGAGTTTTTCACGGTTGGACGCCTCAGCAGCGACACGGGCGGTGGTAGACTATGCCTCAGCACTGACCCGCCACAACTCCAAAAATGCGGTTGTGCAAATGCTCAAAGGTGACGCGCTGGCCCGCATCGGCAAGTATGAAGAAGCTCAGGCTGCGCTTGACGAGGCAGTGCGGCTTGATGCGCGCTCGGCGCTGATTCGCGACGTGCGTGGGGTCGTTCATGCGCTCGCGGGAAAGAAAGAAGATGCGATTGCCGATTTCGAGTATGCGATTAAGTTGGAACCGAAGTTTGCAGACGCCCACGCCAATCTTGGGCTAGTTCGACTCGCAGCAGGCAGCGCTCCTGATGCGGTAGAGAGCCTGACGCAGGCTATTGATCTCGCTCCCGATTTTGCGCTCGCTTTCAACGGGCGCGGCGTGGCCTATGCCTCGATGGAAGCATGGAACGAGGCGGAAAACGACTTCCAGAAAGCCGCTGAACTGGCTTCAGGCTTATCCTTGCCGGCCAGCAACACGCAGTTCATTAACTGGACTAAAGGTCAAATCGCTTTCCATCAAAGCTTGCTCAGTAGCGACTATGGTGGCCGTGGCAGCCTATTGGTTGCTCGAGCCTACGAACATCGTGTGGTGGACCTTGCTGATGGAAAGACAATGGATGTTTTTATAATCAAAGCGATGCCGCAAACCAGTACGCTCGAAGGCATGAAGGCGGTTGTGAAAGACATCACCCGGCGGCTGCGCGTTGAGAATCGATTGCCTAATACCTGGCTGCCTCGTTTACACATGGATGCGCATGGTTGGAACAGCACTCCCTATGGCCAAATGACTTATGCAGCGGCGATGGCTCAACAAGCTGATCGAGACGCGGTTATCGCAGTTGATCTGAGTTCATGGTACAAGGGAAAGAATAAGATCGAGTTAATACAGAAAAGTATCACCTGGAAGTTGAACGTGACAGCCGCCGCTGAACAAACGGCGCGAATCAATGCTGCGATCAACGAAGTGACCGGCATCAAGCCTACTTTCACGGGGAACTCCGGAGGGGCCGAAGTTATCCCTCGAATTGGAGAGTTGATGGCTCGCGGCGATTTGCCGACCGAGGTCGTGAAGAATGTGAGCTTCAGTAATCTTGTTCTAACCGCTTACCCATTCCATCAAATCACGGGTGGGGATGTTGAAATCCCCAAAGTATTGCTGGAGCGGATTGACAGGCTGTCAAACCTTCATACGAGGTGGGGTCAATGGAGCAATACCATTAAGCATGACGAGAAGGTCATCAATATTCAGGTAACGGACGCCCTAGGGAAAGGTATCTGGCACGGGTATTTTATCAACGTCACGTTGCCGGACGGGCAACCAAACCCGGTGATTAAGATTGGCGGCGAAGCGTTGAGCGGCCAGGGACTCTCTTCATCCCCACGTGACGAGCAGAATAGACAACTGCCCCCTCTACCCTCTGCGCGGGCCGTGGCCAGGAACCTCGACCGGTTCTACAAAGCTGTGGACCTGCTTTACAAAACGATGGACATGGAGATGCCGATGGAGATGAAGGCTCCGCTGGCTTTTTCCGGTTCGATTCTTCGTGATTTCGAGACCGCACGCTCACAGAAATTCAACGTTTTGACTTCACAAGCGCTGGAGAGCATGGGCAAGTTTGGTCTCAAGGAATTACCCAAGCTGGTGGACCAGCTAGTGAGGGAAGGCAAACTGCCGGCCCTATACAAGACTCTTCTGAACTCTCCACTGATGGCGGGCTTACCCGACTTTGTTGTCGCCGCCTCATCGCAACCGGCCCAGAGATCGATTCTCCCCTATTTGGACGAACTGAGCCGTTATGCTGAGGGTCTCTTCAAAATCACTGGCGCGATCATTGGTGGCCGCTCAATGCACCCACAAGGTGCTGCCATCGGCGCATCGGTAGCCGGGATGACTGCTGATGCAGTTAAGGGAATATCTCAAAGTATAGGCCGGGACTTGGTGCTGCATGAAGGCGGCCCTCGAATGATACGAGAATGGAACAGACAGGTTCAGTCGGCAACAGCTCGTGGCCTGCCGGCGAAGACCTTCAGCGAGATGTATGGTCTGGAGGATCTAAAGCAACTTGGCTTCGATTTGAAGATCATCGCCGAATTCGACAACGTGACTCGTTGGCGCAACTCCGCTCTCGATTATAGAAACCTGCATGGAGCGACATCAGGGCCGCTTCAAAACCTGCTGGCGCCTATCCCGACAAGCACAATTCCGGTTCGGGATGATTCGTGGAAGAAACGTCTGCCTGATGACCTCGCGCCCTCGTTTGTGCCTCCTCCCGGTGGCCCGCCCCCGCCGCCCGCACCATCTGGCGGAGTTGCGAGCGGCGCCATCAAGCCAACTACCCAGCCCTCGCAGAGGGCGGCAAACGTTAACGCGCCAAACAGTCGTTTGCCTTCAACGGCACTGCCTGGCGGTGTGGTGCTGAAAGCCGACGTGGTGAAAAACGAGCGGGCCGACACGAGTGAATTGTTCGGCGGTGGAGGGAGTGAGAAACAGATAGTGGCCGCTCGGCAGCAAGGTCTGCGCTCGCCTTTCCTTTTGTTTTGCGCGGGGAAGAGAACCTTCTATGCCTACTCAATGGGGATGGCGCAGGCACGAGTGGAGCAAGCGATCAAGGAAGGCATTGACTTTCGCAAGAAGCAGCCCGACCTATTCTATCTGGGCGGCATCACCAGGCCATTAGCGGTGGTGCTGGATACGAGCAGCAACGACTGGATACTGGTCGGGGAACACGACCCGAAGTCTTCGGCGCTGACCTTAGATGATTGGGTAGCAGCGCTACGGGCAAGGTTCATTCACAGCGATAAAGACCCTGGGGTGACGATCGACCCGGTGTGCGCAGAAAAGACTCCAAGAGATGACTGCCGCGATTACATCGGGCAAGAAGTGCGGTTCTTCGCCGGGATTGAGAACACACATTTTGGGCAGGTCTGCTACGAAGCGGACTGGCTGATGAAGCGAATCGCGTTGGGACTGGAGCAGTTGCCGATTGAGAAGTTGGAGACTTACTACAAGCTCTTGCTTGAGCAGCACCGGAAGGCAGGAAGGGGTAGAGCTAGCGTGGGGTCACGTTTCTGGTTCTATCCGATTGTGGACCGGGTGAATGTGTTCGGCGACGTGGTGTTGTTGGAAAAGTTTCAGATGGGTATCTTCACCGAGGTTCTGCATGCCGAGGTAGATGGCAAGCCGGTAGCGGATGTGACCAAGTTCGAGCACTATCCATCGGAGAGGTTTTCGCGGTCGTTGAGCGAGAACTATGATGCAGCGGCAGAGGCGCGTGAGGTATTGGAGACGCTGCGGGGTCTGGCGCGGCTGGCAGCGCTGGCGAAGGGATTGACCGAGGTGGAAGTTAGGCCGCAGGTGGACTACTTTCTCACCGAGTATCCCCCGGAGCAGACCAGAACGCCGAAGGAAGCGGAGGTGTTGAGGGTAAAGGATCAAGAGGTAGGGTTTCAGATTTCCGGCGGTGTGAGCTTGATGGCATTGGCGATGCGGCTCGCGGGTGGGGATGCAAGCGCACTGAAAGGATTGGTGGCCGGGGCGCGCCCTTCGCAGGAGACGTTAAGTTGGGGGGTTGAGATTGAAATTCATTCGGATCAAGTAGTAGGAGTCGATCTACCGCAGGGCCTGGCTGACCCCAGTCAAATTGCGCCGCTGTTTGCGCAAGCAATGTTTCTTTATGAAAAGAAGTATTACGATGCCGCGATTGAGAGCTATCGGCAGGTGTTGCAACTGAACCCGAACCTTGCCGAAGCTTACATCTTTCGCGGAATGGCCTACGGCGGGAAAGGTAATTTAGACAGAGCTATTCAAGATTTCAATCAAGCCATTTCACTTGATCCGAATTTGGCTGAGGCCTACAACAATCGCGGGGCTGCCTATCACGACAAGGGTAATTTAGACGGAGCTATTCAAGATTTCAATCAAGCCATTTCAATCAATCCGAAGCTTGCCATAGTTTACAATAATCGCGGAACTGCCTACGACGACAAAGGCGATTTTGATCGTGCTACTCAAGACTACAACCAAGCCATCTCGCTCAGTCCGAAGGATGCCACCCCTTATTACAATCGCGGGAATGTATTCTATAAGAAAGGCGATTTTGACCGTGCTATTCAAGGTTTTAGCCAGGCCATCTCGCTCAACCAGAATTATGCCAAAGCTTACAACAATCGCGGAATTGCCTACCTCGCGAAAGGCGATTTTTTCCGTGCCATTCAAGATTACAACCAAGTTATTTTACTCAATCCGAAGTTTGCCGAAGCTTATTTCGATCGCGGAGTTGCTTATGCTCTAAAAGGCGATTATGACCGCGCCATTGAAGAATTCAGCCAAGCTATTTCGCTCAAACCAAATTATGCTAAAGCATACGACAATCGCGGAGTTGCTTATGCTCTAAAAGGCGATTATGACCGCGCCATTGAAGAGTTCAACCGGGCCATTACACTTGATCCGAAGCATAGCGGGGCTCACGGCAATCGTGGATATGCCTACTACAAGAAAGGCGAATTCGAACGTGGCATTCAAGATAGCAGCCAAGCTATTTCACTTGACCCTAAGAATGCCCGCGCTTACAAAAGCCGGGCCGCAGCCTATCGCGCACTAGGTAAAAAAGACTTGGCCGATGCAGATGAAAAGAAGGCTCAGGAGTTAAGCAAACAGAGGCCTTGAAAAGATGACAAACGCGTGACGGCTCTAAGGCCGTCAACGGAAAGAGGTGCTGTACGATGAAACAAATTGTTATTCTGGTCTATCTGCTTTGTCTAACCCTCCCAATCGGAGTAGGAACGCAGGTTAGGCATTGGCCAATGCCCGGCCCAGATGCTGCACAACTGGGTGAAGTGCGTACAAATGAAACGGAAGTATTGGTGCGCGATCTCTTGATCAATACATATCAGACAAACCAGCAAACCGAGAAAGAGCGTAAGGAAGCGGAAAAGCGCGCTAAACAACAGGTGAAAGAAGAAGAACGCCTGCGAAAGGAAGAAGAGAAACGGGCAAAACAGCAAGCAACCAAATGCCTTTTTACCCCGCTGAGAACCAATCCCTGAAGGTAAAGCTGTAATCTACCTATATAAGGCATGGTATGGCAAAGACGTTTACCCGATTGCTGCCAATAGGAGACTCATCACTTATCTCCACAGGGGAGGCTATTTCCCTTTCGTCACTACGCCGGGGAAGGTGGAGATGTTCATGGCGTCCCGGAACACAGGCTCCGGGACCTTCTTTTCCAATCCGGAGATGGTGCTTGAGGTGGAAGCTGGTAAGGAATATTATCTGGAACTAACGACACGTTTTTCCGCCAAACTAAACGTGCATTCTGCGGAGATGGGTCTCAAGAAGCTTCGAGATGCTCGGCTTCTTCTTCCCTACGGGAAATATGAGTGTGAATACCAAAAAATGACGGAGGTGTATTCTGACCCAGTAGTTTACCAAGTCCGGCATCGCTTCTCTAAGGATTCGGAAATACTGAGCTTAAAGCTTAACGATGATCCCACCGAACAGGGAACTTATATCAACGTGTCCAAGAGTTTTAGGGGTGGCGCGCTCCGCATCCTGGAAAGGCCTGGAACAATAAAAGTGGTCATTGAACAATATGGTTATGCAATAAACTGCTCCGATCAGGGAATTTTTTTGAACGAGCAGTGACCTGAGCCGGCAGATGAATATTTTAATCGCAGGCTTGTCTACCATGGGAAAAAGGGGTTAGACCATGTTACTCAAAATGCAGTCAGGCTATTTCACTTGATCCGAAGTATGCCAACGCCTATGGAAACCGTGTAACAGCTATCGCGCACTCGGCAAGACGTTCACAGTTAAACAGAAGCGAGACTGATTCGACTCAGTTCACTCGCTTGGCTTCGCCTTTCCAGAACCGCTCGCGCAGGATGTTTTTTTGAATCTTGCCCGTAGCAGTTCGCGGAAGCGCGTCCATGAAATCAACGCGCTTGGGGCATTTGAAATGGGCCAGACGCTCGCGGCAAAACTCTATCAACTCCGCCTCGCCTGCATGAGCGCCCGGCTTCAGCACGACAACCGCATAAGGCACTTCGCCCCATCGCTCGTCGGGCGCGGCGATCACCGCCGCCTCAAGCACCGAATCGTGTTTATACAAAAGCCCTTCGACTTCGATTGAAGAGATATTTTCGCCGCCCGATATTATCAGGTCTTTCTTGCGGTCTACGACTTCGATGTAGCCTTCGCTATCGCGAGTCCCCATATCGCCCGTGTGAAACCACCCTTCGACTATCACGGCGTCGGTCGCTTCCGGCTGTCGCCAGTAACCGGCCATCACGACGTTCGCGCGAGCAATCACTTCGCCCACCTCGCCGCTGTCCGCCGCCACGTCGCGGCCCTCTTCATCTACCACGCGAATGTCTACGCCTATCATCGGGTATCCGGTCTTCGCCTGCACGCGGTAGCGGTCATCGGCGGGCCAATCCGTCATGTGAGGCTTGATTTTCGAGACGGTCAGAAAAGGCGATGTCTCTGTCAAACCGTAAATCTGAATCACGCGCCAGCCGAATTTCTCTTGCGCCCCCTGAATAGTGGCAAGCGGAGGCGCGCTCCCGGCAGTCGCCACGCGAAAGCCGCGCGGGAGTGCGGCGACCTGGGCAGGCTCAAGCGTGTGATTCAAAGCCATGTTAATCATGGTCGGCGGCATCGCGGCGAAGGTGACTCGCTCGCGCGTGACGAGGTCGAAGAAAACCCCCGGCTCGAACTTTTTGATTATGACGTGAGTCGCGCCCATGCCTGTGACGGCGTACGGGATGCCCCACCCGTTGCAATGGAATTGCGCGAGCGTGTGCAGATAGACATCGCGCTCGTTTATCTCAAACTCGCATATCGAGTTCATAGCGTTGAGGTAAAGATTGCGATGCGTGAGCATCACGCCTTTTGGCCGCCCCGTTGTGCCCGACGTGTAGAGCAGCGCCGAGGGCTCATTCTCTTCTATATCGACGGGAGCGGGCGGCCGGGTCGCGGACTCCATCATCAGCGTTTCGTAATCCAGCCAGTCGTCCGTAGAAGCACTCGGCGTGTCGCGAGCTACGATGAAGCGCTCGATTGTTTCAAGCCGGTCGCGGATAGGGTCGATCAACTGTTCCAGACCCGCTTCGACTATGACGACTTTGGCCCCGCCGTGATTTAGGATGTACTCGAAGTCGTCCGGCACCAGCCGGAAGTTGAGCGGCATCAGGATCGATCCGTTTAAGGGTGTGCCAAAGAAGGCTTCGATCACGCGGTGACAATTCTGCGACAGTATCGCCACGCGTTCGCCTTTCTCGACTCCGAAGCCGCGCATAAGGTTCGCCCAGCGGTATACGCGCTCGGCCAACTGGCCGTAGGTCAGGCGAGTCTCTCCGCAGACGACCGCTTCTTTACTGGAGTGCGCGACCACGGCGCGTTTGAGAAAGTCGTATTCATTCAGGGGAACGAGCACTTCCAACCTCCCGGCTTAATAGATTTGATTGAAATACGGCGTGCGCCGCTCAGCATATCACAAATGCCAACGGGCCGAAACCGCGCGTCACATTGATTAGTCTGCGCTGTTCAGGCATGATACCGGCCCGTGAAGAACGATTTTAATTTCAATCACAAGCTGCGGGTCAGGTTTGGCGAGACGGATATGCAGGGAATCGTCTTTAACGGCAATTACCTGACCTACTACGACGTTGCCTGGACCGAATATTTCCGCGCCCTGGGGCTGGAGCTGAAAGACTTGATCGAGATCGGAGTCGATACGGTGCTCGCGCGCACGACTATGGAGTTCAAGGCGACCGCGCAGTTTGATGAGATACTGGAGATTCACACTCGCGTGTCGAGCATTGGAAATACGAGCATGACGTTTGAGTTCGAGATATACCGCGAGGGCGAAGATTTGCTCATCGGCTCGGCCTCGTCGCTTTACGTCTGCGTCGATCCGAAGACGTTGCGGCCCACGCGAGCGCCCGACCGGTTGCGGGAGTTGATAAGCCGGTTTGAAGGAAAAGAGTTTTAGGAATTAAGAATCGAGGATGTAGAATTGGGTGTCCAGAGTTGCAGAAACGGAGGCAGTTATGACGAGTAAAGCCGAACCATCACAGCCGATCAAAGGCGGCGGGTTTCTGATCGAAGACGCCGCGCCCGAAGAGATCTTTACGCCCGAGGATATAAACGAAGAACAGCGCATGTTTGCGCAGACGGCGGAAGAGTTCCTGCGCAAAGAGGTCCTCCCGCGCGAAGACGAAATCTACGCGAAGAACTGGGAGACGCACCGCGAGTTGATGCGGAAGGCGGGTGAGCTTGGCCTCCTGAGCATAGACATACCGGAGAAGTACGGCGGGCTGGGGCTGAATAAAGTTAGCAGCGCGATAGTCGGCGAGCAGTTCGCGCTTCAAGCCTCGTTCGCCGGGACGCAAAGCTCGCACGTAAACATCGGCACGCTCCCGATAGTCTTTTTCGGCACCGAAGAGCAGAAGAAAAAATACCTGCCCCGCCTGGCTACGGGCGAGATGATCGGCGCGTATGCGCTCACCGAGCCGCATTCAGGCTCGGACGCGCTCGCGGCGAAGACGAAAGCCGTGCTTTCGGAAGATGGGACGCACTACACGCTGAACGGCCAGAAGATGTGGATAACCAACGGCAGCTTCGCTGATCTGTTCACGGTCTTTGCCAAAGTAGACGGCGAGAAGTTCACAGCTTTCCTGGTAGAGCGAGGGCCGGGGCTGGTGAGCGGGCACGAAGAGAAGAAGCTCGGCATCGACGGCTCGTCTACGACCGCGCTCATGCTTGAAGACTGCCGCGTGCCTGCGGAAAATGTGCTGGGCGAGATAGGGCGCGGCCACAAGATCGCGTTCAACGTGCTAAACATCGGGCGGCTGAAGCTCGGCGCGCGCTCCGTAGGCACGATAAAGCTCTCGCTCGGCCAATCCATCCAGTACGCGAAGGAGCGTCACCAGTTCGGCCAGCCCATAGCTAACTTCGGTTTGATAAAACAGAAGATCGCCGAGATGGCAATTCGCGCATACGTCGGCGAATCGATTCTTTACCGCGCGCTCGGCGTAATCAACCGCGCGCTCGAACGGGCCGACAAAGACAACCCGGCGGAAGTGCTGCGCGTGCTTGAGCAGTACGCAATAGAATGCTCGATCATCAAGGTGTGGGAGAGCGAAGCGCTCGGCTACGTCGTAGACGAACAGGTGCAGGTTTATGGCGGGTACGGGTATTCGAAAGATTACCCGGCGGAGCGGGCTTATCGCGATGCGCGCATTGCGCGAATCTACGAAGGCACGAACGAGATCAACCGCATAGTGATCGCGAGCCAGTTGCTGCGCCGCGCAAAGGCGGGCGAGCTTGGCTTGTTCGAAGCGGCCCACAACGCCCAGAGCGCCGGGCCGGACACAGGCGACACGATGGAGATGTCTGTCGCCAACGCCGCATTCTCTCACGAATTGCGCATGCTTGCGGGCGCGAAAGGGATCACGCTTGCGGCCATCAATAATGTCGTAACCGCGCACGGCGACAAGGCGCGCGACGAGCAGGAACTGCTCGCGCTCATAGCCGAGATGGTCATGGACGTTTACGCGATTGAAAGCGCGTTGCTAAGAACTCAAAGGCTAATAACCGAGCGCGGCCTTGGGCGCGCGTCGATTCAAACAGAGATCACTCGCGTATTTGCGCGCGAATCGGCCGGGCGCGTTGAGCGGGCCGGGCTCATGATAGCTACGGAAACCGGCAGCGAGGAAGAGAAAGGCACAGGTGTAATCGACAGGCTTGCGCATCACGCGCCGATCAAAACTATCCAGGCGCGCCGCCGCATTGCCGATTCGATGATTACAGCAGGCAGGTACAATCTGTGACCTGCTCGATTCGAGGAGCAACGATGAGAATAATCGCGCTTGTTTTGATGATTACCGCGCTCTGTCTTGTGCCCGGCAGTAGCAAGACAGAAACGGCAGACATAGTATTTACAAACGGTAACGTCTACACCGTTAACGAGCGCCAGCCGCGCGCCGAAGCCGTAGCGGTTAAAGGCAATAAGATTATCTTCGTAGGCTCGAACAAAGATGCCAAAGCTTACGAAGGTAAAAGCACGCGCGTAATCGATCTTAAAGGCAGGACGGTTGTGCCGGGGCTCACCGATGCTCATTATCACCTGTCGGGCGTCGGCGCGCGCGAGATGAATCTCAACCTTGAAGGCACCGCGAGCCTCGAAGAGTTTCTCGCTCGCGTCAAAACGCGCGTCGAGGGCGCGAAGGCGGGCGAGTGGGTTACGGGGCGCGGTTGGATAGAGACTTTCTGGAAGCCGCCCGTCTTTCCTACCCGCTGGGACCTCGATAAAATCTCGCCCGATAATCCGGTCTTTCTGACTCGCGCCGACGGGCACGCGGCGGTGGTAAACAGCGCCGCGCTGAAAGTGGCAGGCGTGACAAAAGAGACGGCTGACCCTTCGGGCGGCGAGATAATGAAAGATAAAAGTACGGGCGAGCCTTCGGGCATGCTCGTTGACCGCGCGCAAAGTCTGGTCGCGCGTCACGTCCCCGCGCCGACCGAAGCCGATATGGAAGAAGCCCTGGTTGTCGGAGTCCGTCGAAGCATAGAACTGGGGTGGACGCAGATTCAAAACGCGGGCAGCCCGTTTACGGAAGTCGAGCGATTGAAAAAGCTCTACGCGGCGGGGAAAATCAAGCTTCGCATCTACCAGGCGATTCGCGGCCCCAGCCCCGACACCGCGCGGCTGCTGCGCGAAGGCTCTGCAACCGGTCAGTTTGATAATCGCTTCACCGTGCGCACGATCAAAGTCAGCATCGATGGAGCGCTGGGGTCGAAGGGCGCGGCGTTGCTTGAGCCTTACGCCGATCACGACACCACGGGTCTTCTGATGTACAAAGAAGAGGACCTGATGCCGATGTTTATCGAAGCTCTCCGTAAGGGCATACAGATTGAGACGCACGCGATAGGCGACCGCGCCAACCGCGTCATACTCGATCTGTACGAGAAGGCTTTTAAAGCAGTCCCGCCCGGCGAGCGCAAAGTGCGTGACCCGCGCTGGAGGGTCGAGCACGCGCAGATAATGCACCCCTCGGACATCCCGCGATTTGTAAAGCTGGGCGTCATCCCTTCGATGCAGCCTTCGCACGCCATAGGCGATCTACACTTTGCGCCGAGCCGAGTCGGGATAAAGCGGCTGGAAGGCGCGTACGCGTGGCAGAGCTTTATAAAGCAGGGATCGATCATCGCGGGCGGGTCTGATGCTCCGGTAGAGCGCGGCGAGCCGATGATAGAGTTTTATGCTGCGGTCGCGCGAAAGGATCAAAAAGGGTTCACGGGCGAAGGCTGGCATCCTGAGCAAAAAGTAACGCGCGAGCAGGCTTTGAAGATGTTCACGATCTGGGCGGCCTACGCCGCATTTGAAGAGGGTGTAAAAGGCTCGATTGAACCGGGCAAGCTTGCCGACCTGACGGTGCTTTCAGCAGACATAATGAAGATAGCCGAGCCTGAGATTTTAAAGACCGAGTGCGTGATGACGGTCATAGGCGGCGAGGTCGTCTTCGAAGCAGCAAACTAAACCACTATGCACTAAAAGTGCATAGGTTGCGTATCCGCAGGCAAGCTGCGGACTGAAAGTGAATGCGAATGAAATTCGTGAGTTTTAACTCCATCCGCACATTCGTGCGGACTGAAAGTAGACTCGAAGAATAAAGTAAGGGAGCAGAGGCGCAGGGGAGAAAGACTTAAATCTCTCTTGCCCCTCTGCTCCCCTGCTCCCTTGCCGAGGTTTGCAGAGTAGTTATTTCTTCTTAGCTTCCCACTTGCCCTGGAACTGGCCTGCGAAATCGAAATCGCCGGTCAGCTTTCCATCCTTAATAATACCGGTCATAACTATCGGGCCGTTGGGCGTGTCCAGCGTGAAGCTGAGCTTCTCGCCTACGTAGCTTCCTTTGCTTATCGGGAGCGCGCCCTGCGCCGACTCGGTCGAGCCGGTAACTTTATCGCCTTCGAGCTTGAGCTTCATCGTGAAAGGAATGCTCGATCCCTGAGC
Organism: Blastocatellia bacterium; assembly: GCA_963728545.1. GTDB lineage: Bacteria > Acidobacteriota > Blastocatellia > UBA7656 > UBA7656 > DASUNP01. The sequence goes on along the minus strand of CAVSKO010000002.1, from coordinate 5,196,425 downwards.
GTCGGCTGTGGCGGCCCATTCACCCGACACGGGGTCGCCCCCGGTAGCGGGCTTGGCCGGTGCCGCAGGGGGTGTGGACGGGGCTGCGTCGGCGGCGCCCGTCTTCTTCAGTTCGAGTGTGCCGGTTTGACCTTCCATCGCCCAGTCGCCGGCGATCTTGTCATCTTTGAACGTGCCGGTGAAAGTAAGCTCGTTGCCTCCGGCATTGACTTTCAGCGTGAGCTTGCCATCGGTGAGAGTACCGCTCGTGATATTTGCCGTCCCGGTCGGGATTTCGAGCTTGCCTGTAATTTTGCCGTTATCATTCTTGATCTCAGCGGTGATGGGTAGCTCGCCAATTCCTGCACCCTTGGCGAGACCTGAATATTTACCCGATATCTCGGGCTTGGCTTGCGTTCTCGTCGTCGCGCCCATGGCTGTGGCACTGGCGAGTAACGCGACGACAAGTAGAAACGTAATTTTTCTTAACTGCATATTCTTCCTTCTCCTGATGTGGGTGTTAAATTTAGGAACTCAAGCCAGTCTACGTTGTGAGAGTGACGAAAGTTCTAAGGCCAATTATTTATACAGCAAAGACACGCGCCGCGCCACCTGCCGGTAGAAATATTTTCCAGCTTCTCCTAACGTCTTCAAAACAAAATTCGCTTCGTGCGGCTCCGGGCGGAAAACAGATCGAGTACGCTATTTGAACATCGCACTGAGGTCGCGAAAGCTTACAGCCTCGCTCGCAAACGTGAATGTACCTTGCTCTCGCATTTCGCGGCCAGCGCGAAGAAATGCGCCCAGCGCTGCCCGAGACAGTGCGCTGCCGACGCTGACGCGTTTTACTCCAATCTCGGAAAGCTCCTCAAGGCTGATTTGAACACCTTGAAGCCCCATCAAGACGTTTACGGGACGATCTACGGAACCGACAACTGCGGCGATGTCATCTTTGCTCGTGAGCCCCGGCGCGTAAAGAACGCTAGCTCCGGCTTCCTGGTAGGCCTGAAGGCGCTTGATCGTGTCTTTCAGATCGGTCCGCCCAAAAAGATAGTTTTCCGCGCGGGCTGTCAGCATAAAGGGAAATGGAAGCGCTCGTGCTACATCGGCTGCGGCACGGACTCTTTCAACCGCTAGTTCAAACTCGTAAATCGGGTCACCCCTGCGTTTGGTGGCGTCCTCAATAGAGCCGCCGACCAGACCCGCTGCGGCGCCAAGCCTGATGGTCTCTGCGGCCGCGTCCGGTTCATCCCCGAAGCCATTCTCCAGGTCGGCGCTCACCGGGAGATCAGTCGCCGACACGATATCGCTTACGTGGGCGATCATCTGATCGCGGCCTATCGTGTTATCGCGCTGTCCAACAGAGAACGCATATCCGGCGCTGGTAGTGGCCAGCGCGTCAAAGCCCAGGTGAGCAAGCAGCCGCGCCGTACCGACGTCCCACGGATTAGGAATGATAAAAGCCTTATCCTGTTGATGGAGCGCGCGAAATACGCTCCCTTTTTCAGCCTGAGTACGCATGGACACCTCCAGTTTGAGAACGACACAGCAATCCTACGCCCCTTATCACAGGGCGCAAGATATACCATATTAAGCTGTTGGGAGTAATTCAAGGCCGGCAGATCCTAATCCTGATAATCGCTACAGCAAAAGTAGCATTGTGAGCCGTGAAATGTACTTTTTAGAGAATCGCGCCCTCTTCTTATTTAAGACGCTTGTTATCTCGCCTGTGAGAAGCCTTTGCTTCGCCTATCGAAAAGGAGTAATTAAGCCATGAGAAGAGCTGCGGTTTTGGTAGTAGGATTTTTTCTGTTAACCATCATAGTGGCTGCGGAGTCTGACCCGGTTGTCCTGGAGTTCAAGTCTATGGTCGGGGTATCAGGGCCTTACCAGGGGCCGACCAATCCGATACGCGGTGTCAGCGGCGGCGGCGCGACCTGGGTTATAGCTGATGGTAAGGGGAAGCTTAGAGCTGATGGCAGGCTAGACATTAAAGTAAGGGGACTGGTGCTGGCATCTACGGGAGCCAATCCGGTTGCAGCTTTTCGGGGTGTCGTTAGCTGCCAGAGTATAGATGGCATGGGCAGTCCTTCGATAGTTAATATCAGCACGGAGGACTTCCCGGCCAGCACAACAGGCGATGCCGATATAAGGGCGACTATAGATCTGCCCAATCCCTGTTTTGCTCCAATAATATTTGTCACAAACTCGGCGGGACGCTGGTTCGCTGTGACAGGTTTCTAGCAGATAGTCATTGCAATAATAAATAGGAGCAATTTCCTCACCACTAAATCATATAACCGAGAGAGACTCGGGGACTGACATTCGGGTTCACCGGGGACGGTGAAGTGTGCAATTCATTAGACCTCCTCAAGCGGCCAGACCTCTACATTGACAGTCCCCCCGCAATGCAGTACCGGTTCGCCTCCGGGCGCGGGGAGCCCATCGGCTTCAATCATGCTTGATTCGCACCTTGAAAGACTCGCCTCACGCAGAGGCCACGGCTGATGAAAGATGCGACACCGATAAAGTTTATCTTCATCTCCCGCATAGAGGCAGTAACGCTCAGTGAGAAAGAAATCCAGCGAATCGGGCTCGGCCTGCGGCAAGTCAGCGCCCATCGTCCACACAGCATTGAATTCCGCCGGCGTCTTTGCGCCTTCGCGACTTGAAGCATAGATTATTGTCTCGTCCTGTTGCTCCAGGCTGATTCTCGCGTTGTAGTATGGCAGGCGAAAGAAAGTGCGGGCCGCCATCACCGCCACAAGGCTGTTCGCATCCAGAGAGAAAAACCACACGCCGGGAACACCGTTCAAGTGTACGTAGGTGCGCACGTTTATTTCGTGAAAGTCGCTCAACCAGGGCAGCGGGGGGACAAAGATGGGGCGAGCGTCCCAGATAGTGAAGGGTATCACCCCGATCCACGCCTCGCCGTTATAGGTGTCTATGGCCAAAGGCTCCGGTATTAACGGTCGAAGCGCTTCGACCGGTATCGGCCAATGCATGAAGAGCAGCTTACCCCACGACTGGTACATTAGGGGCGAGCCTGTAGGGCGTTCACGGATTGATAAGCGATCATCTATGTCCGGTGACCCGTCTTTCATGGTCTAAACTTATAACACATTGCTGATCTGTGTTAACGCTTGGCCGGCACAATGCGTCATCAATCTTATGAAATACTCCATCATCTCGCTTGCGTTATTACTTCTTTCTTGCACTGTATGTGGGCAGTCGGACCTAGTAAAAAATCAAGGCATAACAAGCCCTCTGCACCAGGCGAACATCGGCAAGATTACCTTCATGTCAAAACCCATCCCGATAGAAAATTACAAGGAAGCCGATTTTTTGAAGACCTTCGAGCTGAAAGAAAACAGCGATCTGAGTATCAGAACTTTTATGAGCAACTCCCTGACGAACTATCTCCACCGCCTGGCGCCCGAGTTGACTGCGGACGAGCTTACCAAAATCGGCAACTACCAATTCTCGTTCTTTGTGGATGGCAGCTTGATTTATAAAGAGAACCTTCACGCCGGCGCGGGCCTGGCAGAAAGCAAGAATACGATAACCGTTTTTCGCGTGCCTTTGCGTACAATAAACCGTATGCACATCGACAGGTTGATAAGATGATGGGGAGATATATCTTACCGGCTGTCATTAAGTGAGTGAGAGAAAAACTGCTCACAATACCAAATAGGTGACAATGCCAGCCGGTAAGAGTATTGGACCTCGAAACAGCAAACCGGGGCCGCTGCGCGCCCGGACTATTTCCTCCCCGCTTGATCCTTGAGGAACTTCTCAATGAGCCTGGCTATGCCCTTGTTGACATCCTTATCAAGGTCCTTGGCATCAACCGTGCCCGACACAACCCCGCGCCAGACTTCCTGCTTTGTCGCGCTGTCGATGAAAACTACAACTATCTTCCCTTCCGTCGCCGGGTTCACATTTATGCTTCCTCGCCTCAGCAAGAGGCCGAAGCGGTTATCCTGAATATCCAACCCTTGCTGAGTGGTCACAAAGTAAGCGACCAGGAAATCGGGCTGCCCGCTATTGGCAAAGCCTTTCGCCTTCAGTTGGGTGTCAAGGGCGTTGTGGATGCGGCGATCATTCAAAGGGCTTACGGCTAACGGGTCGCCGGGCTTCCGCGCCTGTTGATAAAAGTCATACGTCTTGAGCCGTGCGAGATTAAATGAACGGTCGTAGTCTGTTTGCACCGATTGAGCCATTGCGGCAACGGAGCTAATCATAAGCAACAGACCGAAACTAAATAAAACGCGAATTGATTTCACTACCTTTCTCCTTTCAATGTTTCCACCAATTTCTTCGGACGCTCGGATAAAGGGCAATTGCTTTGCCAGAAGACCGGAGACTCAGGCAAAGCAATCAAGTTAACGAAAGAATAGGATTTACATTGATGAGCGGCGGGATGACGAAGCGAAGTGCCGATGGGTTCTGTGCCGAGCTATCGGCGCGGGCCGAGCCTTCGGCGCGACATCGGGCGGGTTATTGATTTTCTACACAGTAAACACGACCACGCCGCGAGAGCGGTTTTCAATTGAAGGTACGGGACTGGAGAGACATCTCACCGCCGCAGAGACACAGAGAACACAGAGGCTGCACAGAGAAAACAGTCTGCTCTGCGCCCCCGCCGCGTGCGAAGCACATCATCGGCCATCCCGTGTTCTCTGTGTCTCTGCGGTGAATCTTATTGTATTCCCTTACGTTCATATGAAATTCGTTCTAGAGATTCTCCAGTATATATTCGGCCATCATCGTTCGCATGTGTTTTAGGAGCAGCGGGCTCGTTACGCCGTGTCGCGACTTTGGATATAACATGAGCTTGAACTGCTTGCCCGCTTTCTGAAGCTCGTAGGCGAATTGTATGGTGTTTTGCATGTGGACGTTGTCATTGATCATGCCGTGTATGAGAAGAATCTTTCCCTGAAGGTTTTTCGCGGCTGGAAGCGGCGAGGCCTTTTCATAGCCTTCCGGGTTGTTCTGCGGCGTTGCCATGTACCGCTCCGTGTAGATCGAATCGTACAAACCCCAGTGGGTGACGCTGCCGCCCGCTATGCCTATCTTGAAGCTCTTGCTGTGCGTCATCGCGTAAGTGGTCATATAGCCGCCGAAGCTCCAGCCCCACAGCCCTATCCGCGCGCCGTCTACGTAAGGCTGGCTCTTGAGCCACGCGATCCCGTCTTCGAGGTCGCGAAGCTCAAGCTCGCCGAAGTTGCGATAAAGGGGCCAGGCCGATTCCACGCCCTTGCCGCTGGCGGTGCGGTTGTCGCATATCCAAATAATGTAGCCTTTCTCGGCCAACATCTGGTGCCACAGGTAGCTCTGCCCGCCCCACGTATTTTTCACCTGCGGGGCCTGCGGGCCGCCGTAGGTGAAGCTCATAACCGGATACTTCTTTGACGGGTCAAAATCGGGCGGCTTTATCATCATGGCTTCCATCACAAACCCGTCGCGCGTCTTCACTTGTAAAAACTCCGCCTTGCCGAGCTTATACTGCTTCAACGCCTCGGCTTTATTCTCGTCGATCACGCGCACGAGCTTGCCGCTCGCGTCATACATGCGCACCTGCGAAGGCGTGTTTACGTCGCTCCAGGTGTCTATGAAATGCGTGAAGGTGGGATTGAATTTAACCGAGTGATTGCCTTCGGCCTGCGTCAGCCGAGTGAGCCCCGTGCCGTCGAGCTTGATCCGATAAGCGTGGTTTGCGATGTAGCTGTGCTCGGTTCCTGTGAAATAGATAAAGCCTTTTGCTTCGTCTATGCCGTTGAGCGACTGTATGTCCCATTTGCCGTCCGTCACCTGGCGTATCAGCTTGCCGTCGCGCGAGTAATGATAGAGGTGCTGCCAGCCGTTGCGAGTGCTGAACCAGAGGAAGCTGCCGTCTTTAAGCCATTGCGGCTCGTCTAAAACATCGACCCAGGTTTTTGATCTCTCCTTCAACACGTTTTCGGACTTGCCGCTTACCGGGTCCGTGTAGTTTAGATCGAGCCAGGTCTGCTCGCGGTTTTGAATCTGGTAGACGACCTTTTTGCTGTCGGGCGTCCAGCCTACGCGAACGATGAGAAAATCTCCGCCTTCATAACTGAACGTGTCGATCCACTTCGTATCGCCCCCGGCGGCGCTCACCACGCCGAGCTTTACATTGGGGTTAGGGTAGCCGGCCTTCGGATAAGGAAGAGTCTCGACTTCCTGCATAACAGGGATATGGTCTACGACGACGAACTCGCGGACGGGCGCTTCGTCCGTTCTCAGATAAACTATGCGAGTCGAATCGGGGCTCCACCAGTAACCTTTGAAGTTGCCGCGACCGTACAGCTCCTCTTGATACACCCAGTCCAGCCGCCCGTTGAGAATCTTTCCCCCGCCGTCGTTTGTCAGAGATCGCTCGCGCTGCGTGGCGATATCGACCAGATAGATGTTGCCGTTGCGGGCAAAGCTCACCATGCGGCCGTCGGGGCTGAACTCTTCGCCGACCTCTTCATCCGCCGTGTTGGTCAGCCGCACGGCCTTGCTCGCGCCGAATTCATAATAGAAGAGGTCATTCGCGTGATTGATCAACGCAGCCGTTTGACCGTCATTCATCTGGTAAGAGCTGAGACGGGAAAGCGACTGGGCGGCTTCGCGGCTCATTCCCGGCAGCGCGACAAAGGCCGATTCCATCTTCGCCGCGTCGTAGTAAGGCGAGCCTTCGCCCGTCGCGTAATTCACCTTAAGGAGTTGCGCGATGCGAGTCTTAGAATCGGTCTTGTTTTGCAGATAATGAGTGCCGCTTGAAAGCCAGATCAGATCCTTCGGAGGCGAGCCGCTGAAATCGACTTTCTTATCAGGGTCGTAGATATCATCTATCGTGAGCAGTTTGTCCTGCGCCAGAGCGGCGGCAGATGACCAGATCAATATCAGCATCGCGGTGAGACAAATAATATGGCGTCGCAATCAATTTCTCCTCTATGCGTGAGAGTCCAAGGCTAGTCCTTGTTCGGAAAAGATATTAATACAGAAAATCTCGCGCCCGCAAAAGCCGACGCCACAAATTCACAAGAAATTTACGATTATAAAACTATTACACTGGAAACTAAATAATCTGGGGTTTTGGACATCTCCTATACCTATGCAAAAAGAACACGTGAAACTGAGCCAAATCGACCAAGATTTTTTGACTTCGCTACTTGCCAAAGGGCAAACCTCTGTCAGAGTTTTCAAACGCGCTACCGCGCTGCTGGAACTCCATCGCGGTAAGACGCTATCGGCTGTGGCAAACTCCTTGCAGGTTTCTTCCTTCACTGTTGCCACCTGGCGCGATAACTATCTCGCCAACCGTTTATCGGCCCTACACGACAAACCGCGTTCCGGCAGGCCCATTGAAATTGATGGCTCACAGCGCGCCAAGCTCACCGCCTTAGCTTGCTCTTCGCCTCCCGAAGGACGCGCTCGATGGACGCTGCGGCTGCTTGCTGACAAAGCTGTTGAACTCCGTTATTGTGATCATCTGTCGCATACGGCGGCCAAGCAGATTCTAAAAAAAATGACTTGCGACCGCATCTGAAAAAGAGCTGGTGTATTGGCGTTATGGATTCCAACTTTATCGCTCGCATGGAACAGATTCTCCATCTCTACGCGTTGCCCAAGGATGCGCTCTACCCGCTCGTTTGTTTCGATGAACGCCCGTGTTTCTTGATTGGCGAGACGGTTGGAGGACTAGAGATGAAAGCCGGCCAAGTCGCTCGCCAGCATTATGCTTATGAGAAAAACGGTTCGTGCGCCTTGCTGATGGCGATTGAGCCGCACAGTGCCAAGCGGCTGGCGCAAGTCCACGACCGACGCACGAAGCGCGAATACGCGCTGTTTATGAAAGAGTTGGCCGCCCGCTACCCGAAAGCGAAAAAGATTCGGGTCATTCAAGATAATCTCAACACACATTCAACGAGTTCGTTTTATGAGACGTTCTGTGCTGAGGAAGCATTCGCTTTATCGCAGAGGTTCGAGTTTTACTACACGCCAAAGTCAGCGAGTTGGCTCAATATGATCGAGATCGAGTTTTCGGCGCTTGCGAAGCAATGCCTGAATCGTCGGATCGCGACGCGGGAACTACTGGCACAAGAAGTCATGGCGATTGTCAAAGAGCGAGAAGAGAAAGCCATCAAGATAGATTGGCAGTTCTCTATCGAGTCAGCGCGAAGCAAATTGAATCGGCATTATCAGCAAGTCAATAGCGATAATGCAAAATATCAACAAACTTAATTTCCAATGTACTATGATGCGTGATGAAATTGATATAGAATGTTTGCTTAGAGCATTCAATTCACTCGGCGAGCATTCAAACTAAATTACAGCCGAAAGGAGTACGCCTAGTTCTGTTGAGCACGCCCCAGGCGCGCCTCTATCCGAGTTTCAAAACCCGGACAGAGCGAGGCTTTGCACTGCTATGAGAAAACCCCGGAACCTCACCACCCGAAGACCTATTTCCAAAACGACAGAACGAATATCAAGAAGCATAGGGCTTACCCTTTCTATCAGCATGTTCGCATTTTTCTTGCTTGCCTCTGCTGACACAAAACCAAACCGCGTGAAGGGAAGCACTACCGTCTTTATAAACGAGATACATTACGACAACGTCGGTACTGACACGGGAGAAGCGATAGAAGTCGCCGGGCCTGCGGGAACTAATCTGGCAGGCTGGAGCCTCGTCCTTTATAACGGCGCTAATGGGTTATCTTATAATACAACGGCTTTAAGCGGGACGATTCCCAATCAACAAAGTGGATTGGGAACTCTAAGCTTTTCATATCCCGTAGATGGAATTCAGAATGGCTCACCGGACGCTATTGCGCTTGTAAATGGAACGACCGTCGTGCAGTTTCTCAGCTACGAAGGCACATTCACGGCAATGAACGGCTTAGCCAGCGGTATGCTGAGCGTCAATATAGGTGTTAGCGAAACGGGTACTACACCCGTTGGACAATCGCTGCGATTGAGCGGCACGGGATGCGTCTACGAAGATTTCACTTGGAATGCCGCTGCCGCCAACACATTTGGTGCAGTCAATACAGGTCAAACAGGAAACTGCACGGGCGGCGACATTGCGCCTACCGTCTTAAACACAACGCCCACGAACAATGCTACGAATATAGCCGTAGATGCTAACATCTCGCTTACTTTCAGCGAGGCCGTCAATGTAACCGGCGCGTGGTTTACGATCAGCGGCTCGATCAGCGGAAGCCACACGGCAGCAGTCACTGGCGGGCCTACTACTTTCACATTAAACCCGGACCTTGACTTTGCTAATGAAGAAGACATTACTGTGACCATCGTAGCAAGCGAGGTGACAGATCAAGACCTGATAGACCCTCCAGATAACATGGCGTCTAATTTTGTCTGGACCTTTTCTACTGTCCCCGACGACATATGCGATTCCACATTCACGCCTATCTATACCATTCAAGGCTCAGGCTCATCCACCCCCTTAACAGGCCAAAGCATTACAACTAAAGGAGTTGTTACGGGGGATTTTCAAGGTACGAGCGGCCTGAATGGATTCTACATTCAGGATGCTACGGGCGATGGGAACCCTGCGACTTCCGACGGGATATTTGTCTCGTCCAACACGGCAGTCAATGCGGGCGACACGGTTCTAGTAATGGGAACCGCTGCCGAAGCGTTTAACCAGACCGTCATTAATAGCGTGACAACCGTCGTCGTTTGTTCGACCGGCGCAAGCATTTCCTCGACATCGGTTATGCTGCCCATTGCAAACACGGGGGACTGGGAGCGGTACGAAGGTATGTTCGTCACCGTCACGGATTCCAGCAACGGGCCCTTGACGGCTTCGGAAGTCTTTACGCTCGGTCGTTTCGGAGAAGTAGTCGTTTCATCAGGTGGGAGACTCTTTAACCCCACAAATTACGTAACTCCGGGCGCGGCAGCCGTAGCCGAGCAATCACTCAATGATCGCCGCCGCCTGCTGATAGACGATGGCAGCAACGTAGGAAACCCGGCGGTTGTCCCCTATATTCCGACGACGACTGATGTTTTTCGCAACGGCTATACGACACAGAGCATTACGGGCGTGCTTGGTTTTGACTTCAGCAATTATCGGTTGCACCCGACAACGCCCATTTCATGGACGGCTTCAAATCCGCGCCCAACCGCGCCCTCGTCTGTGGGCGGCGCGACAACGCGCATTGTAGCCATGAACGTGCTCAATTACTTCACGACTATCGATACCGGAAGCGACGTCCCGCGCGGGGCCGACTCCGCTGCGGAGTTTACGCGCCAGCGCGATAAGATAGTGGCAGTTATTGTCGGGCTGGATGCCGATGTCATCGGTTTTATGGAGATGGAAAACAATGGTGCGACAGCGGTTAATAGTTTAGTAGCGGCTGTCAATGCCGCGCTCCCCAATTCTGCCGATCACTACACGGTCATCGGCGACCCGGCAAATGGTTACGGCACGGATGCGATCAAAGTGACGATTATCTATCGCCAGGCTGTAGTCACACCCGTGGGAGCATCTCTTTCGGATAACAATGCTATTTTTGATCGCTTCCCTGTCGCTCAGACTTTCCAGCAGGTTTCAGACGGCGCAAAGTTCACGGTAGTTGCTAATCACTTCAAGTCGAAGGGATGCGGCAGCGCAAGCGGAGCGAATCTCGACCAGGGCGATGGCCAGAGTTGCTGGAACCTCAAACGGACGCAGCAAGCAACCGCTTTGCTGAATTTCATAAACAACACGGTCATCCCTGCGGCGGGCGACCCTGATGTTCTTATTATAGGCGACCTGAACTCTTACGCGATGGAAGACCCCATCACAACGCTTATAAGCAGTGGCTTCGTTAACCTGATTTCGACATTGGCAGGCGCAGGCAATGCCACTTACTCCTTTGCATTCCAGGGACAGTCAGGTTATCTGGATCATGCGCTCGCTTCTTCGAGCCTGGTGCCACAGATTACAGGCGTGGCCGAGTGGCATATCAACGCGGATGAGCCGATTGCACGGGATTACAACGATAATATCGATAGCTTCCCTCCCGGCAATAACGGAAACGACGACGAGGTGAATCAGCCTTATCTGTATCAGCCTCTCCCCTACCGCGCATCTGACCACGATCCTTTGCTTATAGGATTTGCTCCTTGCGCACTATCTCTCTCAACGATAAGCGAATCATTTCCGTCAAGAGGAGGACAGGGAGGATTCTCGATTTCGGGATCGGGCGCATGTGGTTGGACGGCGGTCAGCAATGATAGCTGGATAATCATAGTGGAGGGGGATAGCGGGGCCGGCAGCGGAAAAGTTTTCTACGAGGTAAGAGATAATTTCTCCACAAGCCCTCGCACGGGCACAATCAGCGTCGGAGGACAGACCTTTACTATTGTGCAGAACGGCGTAGTCACTTCTTGCAATTACGGTATGTCTCCGAGCCTGAAGTCTTTCCTCAGCGGCGGCGGAGCAGGAAGCGTTTCAATGACGGCAACGCCCGGGTGTGAGTGGAGCGCAACAGCGAATGTAGGATGGATTACAATCATTTCAGGCAGCGGCGTCGGCAATGGGACAATGAGTTATACTGTTGCCCCAAACCCTGGAGGCACAAGAACCGGGAAGATAACTGTCGCCGGGCGGGTTCACACTGTGAAGCAGAAAGGAAATTGACATTTAGTTTTACTGCCGCAAATAACGTTCTGCTTTTGATAAAAGACGAAGAGCCGATTATAAAAGTAATCGGCTCTTCGCCTTTTATTTAGGGACATGACTTTAAAGATCGGTTCTACTCAATCGGTGGGGCTGAATAATGATTTCCGTGTGTTGCCGGCCTTTGTATTAAGAGATCGAACAATCTGGTAAGATCTTCCGTTGACGAGAACCTTATCTCTATAGCTCCTCCGGCTTGCAAAAACTTTATCTTCACAGGAGCGGCAAGCCTTTTACTCAGCTTCGATTCTGCCGCGAGTATATTGGCCTTTTCAGTCTCTATCTCTCTGGAAACTTTGCTCCGTTCAAGGTTAGCCGGCTGTTTATCTTGCACTTCTCTCGCAAGCCTCTCGGTTCTCTCTCACAGAGAGTCCTTTATTTATGACATCGGCGGCAAGCGATTTTTGATCATCCGGAGAGTCGAGCGACAAAAGCGCCCTGGCGTGCCCCATAGAGAGTTTATCTTCTTCAACCAGCTGTTGAATCTCTTGAGGGAGTTTTAATAATCTTAATGAATTAGTGATCGAAGTCCGGTCTTTCCCGACTCTCTTGGCAATCTCTTCCTGGGTAACGTCTAGCTGGTCGAGCAGTTTTCTATATGCGTTTGCCTCTTCAATCGGATTTAGCTCTTCTCTTTGTATGTTCTCAATTAAGGAAAGCTCTAGAATACTATCTTCCGCAACCTCTTTTATGATGCAGGGGATTTGATGAAGGCCCGCTCTTTGCGCGGCTCGCCATCGCCGCTCTCCCGCTATTATCTGAAAGCGCAGACCGTTTCTTCTTACAACTATCGGCTGAATTATTCCGTTAGTTTTTATTGACTGCGCGAGTTCGTTGAGTTTATTTTCATTAAACATTCTTCTGGGTTGATCTTCCGTAGGATCTATCTGATCTATGCCCAGTTCTACGAGTTCGGTTTCCGGGTTTATTTGAGTAAATAGAGCGCTAAGCCCCCTGCCCAGTGCCTTTCTTGACATTGTTTATTACCTCCTGTGCTAACCTGAGATAGCTTTCTGCTCCTTTTGACTTGATGTCATACAGAACAATAGGCTTACCATAACTCGGGGCTTCTGCTAGACGAACATTTCTCGGAACAACGGTCGAAAACACCTGTGACCCCAGGAAATCTCTAATCTCCGAGGCCACCTGATTTGCCAGGTTTGTCCTTTCATCAAACATTGTTAGTAGAAATCCTTCAATAGTGAGACTGGGGTTCAAAGTCCTACGTATTTTGACGAGTGTATCCCATACTTCCGAAACTCCTTCAAGCGCAAAGTATTCGCATTGGATGGGAATCAGCACTGAATTAGCTGCGGCAAGGGCATTTAAAGTCAATAATCCGAGACTCGGAGGACAATCAATCAGCACATAATCAAAACCGGAGGCAAACCCTTCAAGCAGTCTCTTAAGTCTGTATTCGCGGTCTTCCAGGTCTACAAGCTCGATCTCTGCGGCCACAAGTATTTTTTCGGCAGGGATGACTTTTAGATTAGGAATATCCTCGACGGTCAGGACTATATTCTCGAGCGGCTCGTTGAGAACCAGTGAATGATAGTAGCTTCTATGAAATTTTCCTCTTAAGCCCAGACCGCTTGTGCTGTTGCCTTGAGGGTCTGCATCTATGATTAAGACTCTCATATCGGCGACTGCGAGGCTGGCTCCAAGGTTTATCGTCGTGGTTGTCTTACCTACTCCTCCTTTTTGATTCGCGATTGCTATTAACCTTGCCATCAAGTGGTACAATATCACAAAAACCTGTTCCCGCAACCAAAAAACGGCCTTAGCGAGCTGTAATCGAGTTTAAAGATCTGAATATTATGTGGCACGTGAAACCCTTCTAAATCATGTGGCACGTGAAACAAGGAGGAGAAATTCACGATTAAAAAGGAAGGGCCACACCGGAAATAGCAGGTTTTCTGACCGGTGTGGCCATACGTGCATCTGTCGTTACTTATAAGATGTATTAGCAACTGATATACCAAATCTCGGAAAAACATATAACCGCAATTTTAATAGTAGTTTACAGAAAAACCATTCTTTCCAAAAAACGAATCCCAAGAATCGATTCAGCCTATCTGACCGGACCCTATTCTAAAATGACCGATTTCAAGCATGGCGGATGACACAAAAAACTGGCAAAGGTATATAAGGATGTGATATTTTGATCTGCTTTGCAAGATGGCTACTATCTATATATATGAGAACAAAACCAATCCGAGACGCCAATTGCGAGATTAAAGGAGAAAATATTCTATGGCAGGTGAAGGAAAAGTCATACAGATAATCGGACCGGTTGTAGACGTTGAATTTGATGAATCAGCGCTCCCGCCCATCTATCAGGCAATAAGAGTTGTAAGCGAAGGTTTCGACGTGCCTGATCCTATAAACATAATAGTAGAAATCCAACAGCACTTGGGCGAGGGTCGCTGCCGCTGCGTGGCTATGGAACCGACGGAAGGTATTGTTCGAGGAATGAGAGCCATAGACACGGGTCAACCGATAACAGTCCCGGTCGGTCCTTCAACGCTCGGGCGGGTCTTGAATGTTATAGGCGAGCCTGTTGACAAGCTCGGCCCGGTAGTATCAGAAAAGCGTTATCCGATACATAGACACGCGCCGGATTTTCAAGATCAATTGACCGAATTGGAAATGTTCGTGACAGGCATCAAGGTTATTGATTTGATCGAACCTTTTCTTAGAGGAGGAAAAATAGGCCTTTTTGGCGGCGCAGGTGTAGGTAAAACAGTTCTGATTCAGGAGCTTATAAACAACGTCGCGATGAAACACGGCGGCTTTTCAGTGTTCGGAGGAGTCGGAGAGCGCACAAGAGAGGGAAACGATCTTATAAGAGAGTTCGTCGAATCGAAAGTTGTAAATTTTGGCGAGTCATTTTACGAGAATCTGGAAAAGACAGGTAAGTTTGACTTAAGTCATGTTGACATGGAAGCCGTCTCTAAGTCTAAAGCAGCCTTAGTTTACGGACAGATGACGGAACCGCCCGGAGCTCGCTTAAGGGTGGCGCTCTCTGCTTTGACTGTTGCAGAATATTTTCGAGACGAAGCCCGGACCGATGTCTTGTTATTCATCGATAACATATTCCGGTTTACTCAGGCAGGTTCCGAAGTCTCAGCCCTGTTGGGCCGCATGCCTTCGGCTGTAGGCTATCAACCTACCCTGGCGACTGAAATGGGCGAACTACAGGAACGAATCACAACTACGAAGAAGGGATCCATTACATCGGTGCAGGCGATTTATGTGCCTGCGGATGATTATACGGACCCTGCGCCAGCAACAACCTTTGCGCATCTGGATGCAGTCACTGCTTTATCCAGACAAATCTCTGAGCTTGGCATATATCCTGCGGTTGATCCTTTGGCCTCTAACTCACGCATACTCGATCCGAGGATTATAGGAGAGGATCATTATAACGTTGCTCAGGAAGTAAAGCGTATCTTACAAAGATACAAAGACTTGCAGGACATCATTGCAATTCTTGGCATAGATGAGCTTTCAGAGGAAGACAAGCTAACCGTTGCGCGCGCAAGAAAAGTTCAACGCTTTTTGTCCCAGCCTTTTCACGTCGCCGAGCAATTTACAGGATTCCCCGGTAAATTCGTGCCTCTGGAAGATACGGTTCGAGGCTTTAAGGAATTGATTTCAGGCAAGTATGACGACCTGCCTGAGCAAGCTTTCTATATGGTTGGAGGCATCGAAGAAGCCGTAGAGAAAGCAAAAAATATATAGTTGAGCCGCAATAAAAAGGGCGGTCACTCAGACTGGTCGCCCTAACTTTCTGTCAAATAGAGCGAGATGGTCGATGCCAGAAAAAATCCATTTAGAGGTTGTAACTCCAGAACGGAAAGTCTTTGAGTCCGAGGTAGATAGAGTGGATGTGCCGGGCCTTGACGGAGAATTAGGCATATTGCCCGGCCATACCGAGCTTATCTCTCAGCTAAAGCCGGCTGGACTATTGACTTATTACATCAATGAGCAAAAAGGCGAAATGGCTATAAGTGATGGGTTTGTAGAGGTTAGCCCTGATCGAGTTGTGGTCCTGGCCGATAAAGCTGAACGCCCCGAGGATATAGACTTGAAACGCGCTCTAGAAAAGAAAGAACTCGCAGAAAGACAATTACAGCGCGCTATGTCTGACCCTGACATAGATGTTATTCGCGCAACTATAGAACTTGAAAGAGCATCGATTGAACTGCAACTGGCAGAGAAGGCTGGCCGCTGAATCCGCGTCAAAAACATCCTTCAATAAAAAACGTAAACACTGCAACCAAAAGAGATAGAGGATAAATCATTTCTTTACCAGTATGGGATTGAAACCCTCCCGAGTTTATGATAATGTTCCGAAGCTTCATTGAGATTTCATAATTCCACGAGCTAACTCTCGGTTTTGAATAATCTGAATTGAGGGGTTCTCGTGTTCTAAATCGGTGAAGCACTGTTTGCTGGAATTGCCATGACTGCTTCAAGTACGCAAATTGACTTATTGTCTTCGATACTGACTGCCATCTCAAAAAGGGTGAATCATCAAAGCTTTAACACCTGGTTTAAGCCTATCTCTTTTGCAACAAAAGACGATTCTACAGTCTATTTGAAAGTACCGAACGAGATTTTTCGCGACTGGATAAGCAGCAATTATTTCGACGTGCTTGAAGAATCCCTGCAAGAGTTGGAGATGGAGGGATACCAGGTCAGCTTTTTGATCGAAGATAAACAACAGTCGAAAGGCTCGAATGGAAGTAAGAACACAGAAATTACTCCAAAGCCTTCAAAGCTGGCATCATTAAATAATCAGGATATAAGCAGTTTTGGTATTGCCAAACATATAGAGATCGAGCCGCTTGAGCTGCCGCTTAATCCTAAATATACATTTGACACCTTTGTAGTCGGTTCCTGTAATCAATTTGCTCACGCGGCAGCCCTTGCCGTAGTTGATATGCCTTCGAAAACCTATAACCCTCTATATGTCTATGGCGGAGTGGGACTAGGAAAAACCCATTTGATGCACGCTATCGGAGCCTCAATAAAATCCAGAAATAATAATTTACGACTGACTTATATATCGTCAGAAAAATTCATGAACGAGTTAATTAACGCTATCCGTTACGATAAAACTATCTCTTTTAGGGAAAAATATAGGAATATTGATGTGCTTTTGATGGACGACATACAGTTTCTGGCGGGGAAGGAGCGGACCCAGGAAGAGTTTTTCCATACTTTCAATGCGTTATATGATGCTCAGAAACAGATAGTGATATCTAGCGATTGCCCTCCGAGAGAGATACCTACGCTTGAAGAGAGGCTCCATTCCAGGTTTGAATGGGGGTTGATAGCAGATATACAGCCTCCGGATCTGGAGACAAAAGTAGCGATACTGAAAAGAAAGGCCGAGATCGAAAAGATCGATCTGCCGGATAATGTAGCGCTGTTTATCGCCAGCAAGATAAAGTCGAATATCAGAGAGCTCGAAGGGTCGCTCGTCAGGCTCGTAGCATACGCTTCATTAAAGGGACTGCCGATAGGCTTAGAGCTGGCTCAGGAAGTTCTCAAGAACATAATTGATGAAGAGACGGACGGTGTTTCTATCGAATTGATCCAAAAGACCGTAGCAAGCCATTATGGGCTTAAAGTAGCTGACCTCAAATCGAAGAATAACTCCAGAAATATTGCAGGCCCAAGACAGGTGGCGATGTATCTATGTAAGACACTTACAAAAGCCAGTCTGCCTGAGATAGGGCGCGAGTTCGGGGGCAAGCACCATACTACAGTGCTTCACAGCATTAATAAAGTTTCGCAGTTATATGATACGGATGCAGTTTTCCACAGACTTATCAACAGCCTAATTACTAATATTAAATAACTTATTTACTTTTTCCACATACCCCCTCTGTGGACCCGCTGTGGAACCTGTTGAAAACTGTTGAAGTTATGAAAAGGCTCCACAGGGGGGAGAGGTTTTACACAGGTTTTGCACAGATTTTTTCACAGGCAAAAAAGCGATTTAATACTGTTTTTTCAACATTTTAGCTACATGGTTCCACTTTTCCACAGGCACTACTACTACTACTAGATATATATAGACTGTTTATAAGTATTAAAGATAGTAGAAAGGCCAGAATTCAGTATAGAGGTGTAAAATGCAATTTAGTCTTAGCAGACAGGTTCTCTTAAAAGAATTGAACCTTCTTCAAGGGGTTGTGGAAAAAAAGAATACCATCCCCATATTGTCCAATGTATTCATTGAAACAACAGGCGAGTCTCTTATCAATCTGGTAGCAACAGACCTTGACGTCTCACTTCAAACCGAGTGCACAGCCGATGTCACGCACCCGGGATTGATTGTTCTACAGGCTCGCAAGCTTTTCGACATAGTTCGAAATCTGCCCGACTCCGACATAAACTTTATAAAAGAAGATAATGATCGGGTGCGGATTGTATGCGGGTCCTCCGAATTCAAAATCGTCGGTCAGGCTAAGGAGCATTTTCCATCTACGCCTCGTTCAGATGAAGCCGGGTTGATACTTCCGTCTACGATCCTGCACAATTTAATCAGCCGCACTATATACGCGATTACCCAGGAAGAGTCTCGTTATGCTCTCAACGGGTCGCTGCTGCTGCTGTCGGATGATAAATTGCAGATGGTTGCGACAGACGGGCACAGGTTGTCGCTGGCCTCGGCCACTCTCGAACAGGCTTCGACTTTTACACAGGCAGAGCCCCTGAAGGTGATAATTCCGAGAAAAGCTCTCAGCGAATTATTAAAGCTGACCTCCGGTAGTGATGAGATGGTCGAGTTTGCTCGCGACGAAAATCATCTGTTCTTCAAAGTAGGACACCGCCGGCTAACGTCCAGAATGCTCGCGGGACAGTTTCCAAATTATGAGCTTGTGCTGCCGAAGAATAACGATAAGGTTGTTCCGCTCAACGCCGATAAGATAACGCAGGCCATAAGGAGAGCTGCTTTGATGGCCGACGAGAGAAGCCACGGCGTGAAGTTTGAACTAAATAAAGGCAAGCTTAATATCACGTCGCAAAGCGCCGATGTAGGCGAGGCCAGAGAAGTGATTCCGATAGATTACACCGGCGAAAAGCTCGGCATAGGGTTCAACGCTCAATACCTTCTGGATTTCTTAAACGTCGTCGGCACCGAAGAGATAGCCTTTGAATTCAAGGACGATCAGAGCCCTGCGCTGATGCGCCCGCCGGCAGAGGCCAGTTACGATTTTCGTTATGTCGTGATGCCTATGCGATTGCTCTAGGCCGAATGCCTGCGTTCTCAGTTTTATGAATTGCATACCGTAGTGTTATTCTTAAGAAGATGTCCAACACACACGGTAAAAAAATTCTTATAGTTGATGATAACAAATCCATTCGCGGAATGGTCTCAGACTATCTGAAAGGCAAAGGCTACGAAGTTGATGAGGCATCCGACGGAATACAGGGACTGGACAAAGGACTTTCTTCATCGCCCAACGTCATCATACTAGATGTCGTTATGCCGGGTATAGACGGGTTCAAGCTCTGCCAGTTGCTCAGAGAAAAAGGCGTCAGGACGCCGATAATAATGCTCACCGAAAAACAGAGCATTGAAGATAAAGTTACGGGCTTTTCACAAGGGGCCGATGATTATCTGGGAAAACCATTCAGCCCGCTGGAACTTGAGCTGAGAGTACAAGCCCTGTTGCGCCGCACGCCCGCCGATGCCGAGCAGCCACAGCAAAAGGTCATCAAGCACAGCGACCTTGAAATCGATTTGGATCGTCACGTCGTCTCGCTAAACGGCAAAGCGATTTCTCTCACGCCAATCGAATTCAATATACTCAAGCTGCTGGCTTCCAGCCCCGGTTATGTTTATTCGAGACAGGACCTTCTTAGCGTTATCTGGGATACGGCTTACGAAGGCTACAAACGTAATATTGACCCGCACGTAAACCGCCTCAGGACAAAAATCGAAGAGAACCCTAAGAAGCCAAAGTACGTGCTGACGGTCTGGGGCGTTGGGTATAAATTTAATGAAGCCCTGGTCGATTAAGTCAGCCCTTTAAGTCGGCCCTTTTATTTCAGGTCTGCGGTCATTCCTCACACGCGCTTCTGTGCTTTTCGAGCCGTCGCCGCCGCGCCGTTGCTGGCAATAATCGGTTGTTGTATCCTTAAAGTTAGCAGTTTTGGCAGGCGAACAAACTATGTACGACTTGATAATCGTAGGCAGCGGCCCGGCGGGCCTTGTCGCGGCGCTATCGGCAAAGCGAAACGGGCTTGATTATCTTGTGCTTGAACGCGGAGTGATAGCCAACACGATATATAATTACCCGATTGCCAAACCTCTGTTTTCAACCTCCGAAGAAGTCGAGCTTGAGCAAGGCGCGCTCAATCGCGCTTCAAAGCCTACACGCGAAGAGGTGCTCGCGCATTACAATAATCTTATGATGCGTGAAGGGATTGACATTCGCACAGGTGAAGACGTTCGCCGCATTATGAGTGACGAGGAAGGCTTGCTGGTAGAGACGGACGCGCGCCAATACAGATCACGCACGGTTCTTGTGGCGACGGGCGGGTTCGGTCGGCAGCGAAAGCTAGATGTTCCGGGGGAATCGGCCGAGCGCGTCTCGTACCGATTTGTAGAAGCATTTCCTTATGCAACCAGGACGGTTCTGGTCGTAGGCGGCGGAAATTCTGCGGCGGAAGCGGCGTTGTTTCTTGGGGAGGCGGGCGCGAAAGTAACTCTCTCGCTTCGCCGGTCGTCGCTTGAGCTGCCTGACGATATTGACGACGCGAGCGAAGCCGCAGGCCGCCCGCGCGCTAAGATAAAGCCCTGGGTTCAAGAGCCGCTTGAGCGCGCAGAGATTGAAGGCCGAGTCAAAATAATCACATCGTCAGAGATTGTAGAAATTCTCCCGCGCTCGGCGCTCCTGCGCGTTGCGCATGGCGGCGCAGGTGATATAGTAGAGATTGAGTGCGATCACATATTCGCGCTGATAGGCGCTGATCCTGACACGCGCATTCTGGAAGAAGCGGGCGTCGAGATTGCTTCCGACGGTCGCCCGGTTTATGACCCTCGAACGTTCGAGACTGCCGTAAGCGGGCTATACGTCGCGGGCCATATCACTCGCGAATTGCACATGAAGAACGCGGTCGAGGTGACCCGCCGCGTCACGGATCACATTGTATCTCAAGTTTTTGAAAGAAGCGCAAGATAGTTTAATTACAGATGGGGACTGACGTAAAAGTACCGGCAAGTGCAGAATCTCGGCGCGGTGTAAAGCGACACCCGGGCGCGCGGTGGTGGCCGTTTGCCGCCGCGGCGGCTGTGCTGATTACCACGCTCACTGTGGCCGGAATATATCTGATAACGAAAAAGCCTTCGACCGTAGACTACCTGGTGATCTCCACGGTGCCTAGCGGCGCCGAGATAAGACTCGATTCGCAGGATTACGGCCAGGCGCCGGTCAAGCTAGAACAGGTCAGGATAGGCACCTACACGCTGACCATCTCCAAAGAGGGTTACGAGCCCGTCGTGGAGCAGATCACGGTTTCAGAGTCTAGCCGCGAGCTTGATTACAAGCTCAAGCTATTGCCGCCGTCGGACGCGCTCGGTTTGACGCCCGAAGAAAAGATCAAGTCGTTTCAGTCCCGGGCCGAAGATGCTTTTTTAGACAATCGCTACGGGTTCCCTCTTGATGACAGCGCGCTCTATTACACGGATCAGTTACTCGGCATGGATGCGTCCAATCAATTCGCTCTCGAAATGAGAGAGCGCGTGCGCAAATCCTTGCTGCAATCAGCGCAGTCGGCCATGGCCCGCAAGGATCCGGGACAGGCGCAGGAGATTTATAACCTGTTGCTCGAATACTATCCGAAAGATGAGGAGACGCTGGCGGCGGCTGCGAAACTGGAAAACCAGTTGTCATCGCGCAAGGGCGAAGTGTTGGATCTGGTGCGCAAAGCCGAGGACGCATTGCGCGCGGGCCGCTTGATCGATCCTCCAAGCCTGAGCGCATATTACTTTTCAAAGCAGGCGCTGGCTATTGATAGACAAAACTCACAGGCCCGCGCCGTCAGAAATCGTGTTAAAGAGACTCTCACGTCTGCGGTAGAGCAGGCCTATGCGCGAGGCGACACCGACGCCGCCGTAAATCAACTCGAACACGTCATCGAATTATTCGCCGAAGATAAACAGCTCCGCGTGCGGCTTCGAGAGATAGAGTCTACGCGCGCGGCTGAAGCGGCGAAAGCGGCCGATCCGAAGCAGCACCGCATCCGGGGGCTTGATAATTATCGCAGGGGGAATTTTGATGATGCGATACCGGACCTGCAATTTGCCGTCGCCAACGGCCAGGGCACTCCTGATGTGATTTACGCGCTGGCGCGGTCACATCTGAAGCTCGGGCAGTTGGATCAAGCTGCAAGTTACTTCCGCGACGTACCGCCATCTATCGGCGATGAATATCGCTCTTCGATTGTTGCGCTCGGCGAGATAGCGATGGAGCGGGGCGATACCGCCAAAGCGCTTGATCGTTACAGAGAGGCCCGCCGGCTGGGAGGGAGCACGCTTTATTCAATAGCAACGCTTGATGACAGGATTGAAAAAATCGAAAAGCGGCAGCGCGAAAAGGCCGCAGAGCCGACGCCTGTCGCGATACAGGTAAAGCATCTTCACGGCAGCCTGCGCGGCAGTTGTAGCGGCACGCTGAAGGTCAATCCTACGGGGGTCCGCTATGATGGGGGCGACCACGTCTATTCGGCTAACTTGATAGGTGTTGGCGTTCAGATTGCGAAGGACGAGATGACGGTCGCTTTTCAAAACAAGTCTCAGAAGTTCAAAGTCGACCGGGCCGATGCGGAACGCTTCCGAGAAGCCCTGGCCCGTTACCAGCAAGCGGCCAACAAATGAAGTGATCTTGTAAAACTACCCACACGGGGAATTGATTCTGCTTTTTTTTAGTGTATAGTTACGCCTGTCACTGCTTTGAGGTGACAAATGACCGAACCGAATTAGGTGCTCAAGCTTCCATTATAATCGCGGCACTAATTCAATCAAGCAGCCTGCGCATAAACGCAGGCTGTTCGTGCTTTCCGGCCTTAACCAATGCTGCGAGCCTCAGCATCCGAAGCGCAGTCGGCGATGAGAGATGTCATTTCTGCAGCCACCTCGACAGGGAAGCAGACGCGGTCTATGCGGTATCCGTGCATCCCTCGCACGACTTCTGAAATCTCGCTGATCTCTCTAATCACCGGCTGAGGGCCACCGCTCTCTATGTAGATCAAGCTTTCGGGCGCAATGCCTATGGGCGAGTAATATCCATAATACGGTATGTCGGCGGCGCGATCGGTTATCAAGTAATACTGCGGGTCGAACCCCGCGCGCGAAACGCACGCGCTCGCTTGTTCCCAAAACCGCTCTCTCGCTTCCGGCGGCAATTCCAGATCAATGGCCTTGAAGAGGTTGCGATTGATAAATCGTCTCGCCAGGTCCGCAAGCAGCGGGTCACGGTCGCGCGACCACTGCTTTAAATGAAAAGTAACATCCGTGTCGTCTAATTGCAGGTATTCGCTTGTCGTCACCTGCTCGCCTGCGAGCATCCGTTCAAAGACGGACCCGCGCATGCGAAACTCCAGCTCGTCCCGTTCCATCAGCTCGCGCGCGCGCCTGAGCGTAGAGATCAACACGGCTTCGGCCGACCGCAGCGTGCGGTGAAAATAGACCTGGCGAAACATGTAATAACGCGCTTGAAGATATTCCTCTACCGCATAAAGCCCCTTCGACTCTACATAAACGCGATCCGAAACGGGTTCGATCTTGAGCGCGTGCAAAACCCATTCAAGATCGTAGATGCCGTACTTCGCGCCGGTCATCAAACTGTCGCGAAGCAAGTAATCCATGCGATCACAATCAAGCTGGGACGACACGAGCTGAGAGACAAAAGCATGTTTGTAATTATGATCGTAAAGCGACGCGAGCTTTTCGGGAAGCCCGTCGTCAAACCGGCGCAGTATCTTGTTGATCTCGGTTTGCGGGTCGAGGACTATGCTGCGAGTCCATGCCTCGTGATGGAAGTGAAATACTTTTTCCATGACGTGCGAGAACGGGCCGTGACCCAGGTCGTGAAGCAGCGCTCCCGCCCGCCCGACCACTCGCGCTTCCGCGCTGATTGTGTGATGCGCGCCCAGCAGGTCGAGCGCGCGCGTCATCAGGTGCATCACGCCTATGGAATGTGTAAACCGGCTGTGCTCGGCCCCCTGGTAGGTGAACATCGCGAGGCCGAGCTGTTTGATGCGGCGAAGGCGTTGAAACTCGGCTGAATCGATCAGCTCGACTATCAAGCGGTCGTCGCTTACGGATTCATCAAGCGAGATGATGTTATGTAGCGGATCGCGATAATTTCTTTGAGCCAACTCCTATCTCCGCTCGTCCGTGAAATCCTTGAGCAAATTCTTGCTCACACTCGCAAATATTATCACAGGACGAGCGGCTGACAGATATTTGATAAAGTCTATTTTTTATTTACCTCTTCGATCTCTGCAAGCTTCGCCGGGCCGGGTGTGATGCCGTGAGCAGATATCTCTTCGCTGAGCTGGCGGAACATAACACTGTGACGGCGGCCGTAGAGAAAATAGATCACAAAGCCTATTAACAACCAGATGCCTAAGCGGAGCCAGTTTTCAGAAGGCAGCGAAAACATCAACACCAAGCAGATGACTATGCCGAGTATCGGCACGAGCGGGACAAAAGGCGTGCGAAACGGGCGCTCTGCGTCCGGGTTCGTGCGGCGCATTATCAGCACGGCGGCGCACACGATTACGAACGCGAGAAGCGTCCCGATGCTGACCAGATCGGCAAGTATTCTCAAGGGCAGAAACGCCGCGCCCAGGCTGACAAACGCTCCTGTGAGTATCGTCGATTTCCATGGCGTGTGAAAACGCTTGTGCACAGCGCCGAAAAAGCTCTGCGGCAAAAGCCCGTCGCGCGCCATCGCAAGAAGTATACGCGCCTGGCTCAGTATCGATACCAGCACGACCGAAGTGATTCCGGCCAACGCGCCGAACGCGATCAAGAACTGCGCCCACATCAGGTTCTTCTGCTTGAATGCGTCCGACACGGGAGCTTTGATGTTCAACTCGTCGTATCGAACCATGCCCGTCAAAACGGCCGCCACGCCTATGTAAAGCACTGTGCAGATGAGAAGCGACAGGATGATGCTCCTGGGCACGTCGCGCTGCGGGTTGCGAGCCTCTTCGGAGTGCGTCGAAACGGAATCGAATCCGATGTAGGAGAAGAAGATTATCGCCGCGCCCGCGAGCATGCCTAACGGCTGGCCGCCCGCGTCTGCGCTGCCAAACACAGACTTGCCGAAGAAGCTGACGCCGGTCAGCCCGTACGGGGCGAAAGGCTTCCAGTTGTTTGTGTCGACGTAGAATGCGCCGACCCCTATCACCAATAAAACTATGGCTACTTTGATAATCACCATAGCCGCGTTAAATCCGGCGCTCTCTTTTATCCCTCGAATAAGTATTATCGTGACAAGCACGGTGATGATGACTGCGGGAAGGTCGAACGCCCCGCCCGACCCTACAAGCTCGCCAAGCTTCGGGTCGTAATCGAACGGCGCTTTGGTCAGCGGTTCGGGAAGGCTGAGGCCGAAAATGCCTATCAGATCCTGAAAGTAGTGCGAAGCGCCTACGGCTACGGTTGAAGCGCTGACCGCGTATTCAAGCACCAGGTCCCAGCCTATGATCCAGGCGAACAATTCGCCGAGCGTGGCATAGGCATAGGTGTAAGCTGATCCGGCGACCGGCACCATCGCAGCGAATTCGGCGTAACAGAGCGCCGCAAATACGCAGGCGATTCCAGCGACGACGAACGAGAGCATCAAGGCCGGACCCGCTTTGTCGTGCGCGGCCTCGCCCGTCAGCACGAATATGCCTGTGCCTATGATCGCGCCTACGCCGAGACTTGTGAGCTGGACCGGGCCTAGCACGCGCTGTAAGCGGTGCTCGCCCGCCATCTCTTCGAGCAACATCTTAAGCGGCTTTCTTGCGAAAAGAGGATTTGCCAATCGTCAACCTCCTTCAAATTGATGAGTGATGAGTGAGAGATCAAAACAAGCGTTCCGAGTTATTGGCACGGGCGTTGATTAGCGCTACCAATATAGGCTCAACGCTCGATTGGGAAAACGATTATGACGCGAACGCGCAGGAATCGGGCACGAGTTGGATGAGGGGAGAATGAATTGCCAGGGGATCAGAGGTGACCGCCGAGCATCTCGCCGAGTTTTTTGCGGCAACTGCGCGAGAGCATCAGCTCCGTGCCGTCGCGCAGTATGACTCGATACTCGTTATGAAACCAGGGTTGTAGCTCCCGTATGCGGTCTATATTGACTATCGTCGAGCGGTGTATTCGCAGAAATCTTGCCGGGTCGAGCTGTGCTTCGAGGCCCCCGATAGCTTCTCTCAGCAGGTGCGATTCTCGCCCTACGTGAAGCCGCACGTATTTGCCTTCGGCCTCTATCCAATCGATCTCTTCGGTCTTTATAAAAAAGACTCGCCCGCCCGACTTGATTACCAGGCGGCCCAGATATTTCGACCGCGCTTTTATCTCTTCAAGCAGCGCAATGGTTCGCTGGTTTAACTCGTCGCCCTTTGCTTTCGAGAGGCGCTCCCTGGCCCGCTGCATTGCCTTTTCAAACCGCGCGCGGTCGAACGGCTTGAGCAGATAATCGAGCGCGTAAAACTCGAACGCCCTGAGCGCGTATTGATCGTATGCCGTCACAAAGATGACCAGGGGCAATCGCTCCGGGGCGATTGCCTCCAGGACGCTGAAGCCGTCCATCTCCGGCATCTGTATATCGAGGAAGACCAGGTCAGGCTCGCTCTCGCGCATCATAGCCAGGGCCTGGTGTCCGCTCGCGCAGTCTCCGACGATCTCCACTTCCGGGTCGCCGCTTAACATCCGCTTTATTCTTTTGCGCGCCAGCGGCTCGTCATCGACTATCAACACACGTATCTTCGCGCTCTCCGTCATGTGTAAGCCGCCTTCTGTTCCGTCGCCGCCGCCGCGTCTAACTGAAACGGAATCTCGATGGTCAGTTGCAAACCGCCGCCCAGGGCGTCTGAAATATCGAAGCGATGATTCGGCCCGTAGAGTTGTTTGAGCCGCGCCCGCGTGTTGCTAAGCCCGACGCCCTCTTTTGCCGTTACGGCAGCCTCGGTCTTCGACTGTATGCCGGGGCCGTTGTCTCTGATCTGCAATTGAAGCATGTCGCCTCGGCGAGCGGCGCGAATCTCTATTCGACCCGGGGCGATGCGCAAAGCTATGCCGTGGCGGATCGCGTTTTCTACAATCGGCTGCAAGATCAGGTTCGGCACCAGGGCGTCAAGCGTGAGCGGGTCAATATCCATACTCACCGTCAGGCGGTCCTGGAAACGCACTCGCTCGATTTCCAGATAGCATCTCAAGAATTCCAGTTCTTCCTGTAGCGTCACCTCCTGAGCGCCCGAATTCGCGAGCGTGAGACGGAGCAGATCGCCGAGCCGCGCGAGCATCTCGTCAGCGGCTTCGACATCTTCGTCCAAAAGCGCCGAGATCGAATTGAGCGTGTTGAACAGGAAGTGCGGGTGCAGTTGCATCTTGAGCGCCTGCAACTGCGCCTGGGCGACTTGCAGTTGAGCCTGCGCAAGCTCGGCCTTCAAGCGCGAGGCTTTCAACTCCTCTTCCTGATACTGTTGGTAATAATCGAGCACGTGGCTGACGAGCAGTATGGTCGCGTAGCTCATAAGGGCCGTGGGCATGTTAAAGAAGAAGAGAAAGTTGAACAGTTCCGAGAGGGACGGAATGGGCCGGTAAGCCACAACGTTGAGCATCCATCCTATGAGCAGGTAGGCCGCGCGGTGGCTGCATGACAACAACACGCAGGCGCACAGGTGGACCGCAAGGCTCTTGAACCATCTGCCGCGCTCTATGCGGTAGCGGCGGGTTATCTTGAATATGATCGGCGACAGCGCAGCCCACAAGAGCCAGTAAGGCAACTCCCAAACCAGCATCTCTATAAATGTCGGCTGCTTCTTAAAGATGAAGACGTAATGGTCGGCGTAAAGGTAGTAGTTGAGCGTGAACGTCAGCCCTATCAGTATCCACCCGATCAGGACTATGACCCAGAGCCTCTTTCCGGGCTTTAACATCCGGCTCCCCTTTCCGAAATCGAGTCGTTCATTCAAGGCCTGATTATAATAATGCTAAAGGCCAGGCGCTTTCCATAGTCCTGAGTGAGAGACCGGAGGCGATGTGATGATGCGCCGATGTTTTACTCAGGACTCAGGACTTCTCAAGGAACTGGTAAGGCGAGTTACGATTTCTGATTGACAAAAGATAGCCCCCGCGATAGCATCGCGCCCGTCCAGACCGCACCGCGTTAATCGGCCCCGCTCACCTGTGCGAACGAATTTGAATGGCTTGAGTTTGCGTCTACAGATTGCGGACGGCCATTCACCGCGAGGCCCGAAAGCCTGAGGATTAAAGGAGGCGATTACAGCAATGTCTAGCGAGCACCAACCGACATCACTACAGTTCACCGAAGATATGAAAGGCTTTGTCACTTTCGGCGAGACGGATTATCAGCGCGGCCACGACGAAGGAAAAAAGAACGGCACCTCCTTCATGTTTCATCTGACGATAAAGATGGATGACGTAGACCGCTTTGTCGCCGAGCCCGAGCACGAAGGCCGCGCCGACGGCTATATACGCTGCGACGCGCTGGGCGGGGAACGCCCGGTCGAAGGCGGCATATTCAACCTCTTCGTTGATGCGAATGAGCCGAAGCGAAAGCTGATGCTGTACCGGCTCTTCTTTCTCGACGGCAATGGCAATCCGTACACGATGAGCGGCTTCAAAGACGTTAAAGAAGGCTCCGGGTTTAACCCGATGGAGATATGGAAAGACACTTCGACGCTTTACACGAAGATATTTCGCGGGCGAGTGAGCGCCGACGAAGATGCCAACGCCGAGATCGTCGCGGCAGGCATCATCATCATTCTCAAGACCGATTTTGCGAAGCAGATGACGACCTTCAAGGCCGAGGGGCCACACCCCATAGAAGCGACAGCAAAATTCGGCAAGCTGTTTATGGGGAGCCTCTGGGAAGTTTACGGCCCGTCATCGAAAAGTGAGTGAAGCTGTTTTCATTGTAGAACGCAAGATAGCGCATTAGAGATTAGAAGGCGTTCAATAAGGAGAGCGATCCATGAGCTTCGACGTAATAGTGATCGGCAGCGGATTCGGCGGCGCTATCACGGGCTGCCGCCTGGCGGAGAAGGGTTACAAAGTGCTCATAATCGAGCGCGGGCGCAGGTGGACTAAAGAGACTTACCCGAGCAAGACCAAGAAGGACTGGATTTATGATCCCAACCGCCCTGAGCGAGACAGCGGCTGGCTCGACCTTCGCGTCTACCCCAATATGAGCATCGCGCAGGGCGCGGCCGTAGGAGGCGGCTCATTGATCTATGCCAGCATCTCTGTCGAAGCTCCCGATCTGGCATTTAATAATCGCTGGCCCAAAGAGATCACCAAGAGCGAATTGAAGCCTCATTACAACGATGTCGCGCAATTCATGAATGTTCAAAAGATGCCTGTCAATCAGCGCAACCCGCGAACCGTTTTGATGGAGGAGGGCGCAACGAAGATCGGCCAGCCACAGCGGTTCGAGATGATTGATATGGCCGTCAGTTTTGATAAGGACTATCAGCTAGATATAGAAAAAGACCCCAACACGGAAGAGAACTATAAACGCACTAAGATATTTACCAACGCGCAGGGGCAAGAGCAGGGGACGTGCGTCCACGCGGGCTTTTGCGACATCGGCTGCCCGGTCTATGCGAAAAACACTCTGGATTTGAACTACATCCCGTGGGCGGAAAAACACGGGGCCGAAGTGCGCGAGCTGACTGTCGTCACAAACATCGAGCCGCAATCAAACGGCTACCGCGTCTCTTTCGACCGGATCGACACAAAGAATCACAAGCGCATACCGGGCAGCGAGACGGCGCGAATAGTGATAGTGGCCGCCGGGTCGCTCGGTTCTACGGAGCTGTTGTTGCGCTGTCGCGATGAGAAAAAGAGCCTTCCGAACATCAGCCAGCGGCTGGGCCGCGACTGGAGCAGCAACGGCGATTTTCTCACTCCCGCGATCTACGCGAACCGCAAGATATATCCTGACCGGGGGCCGACGATTTCAAGCGCGATAAATTTTCTGGATGGGAGCGACGGCGGGCACGTCTACTGGATCGAAGACGGCGGGATGCCTAACCTGCTCGGCGACCGTATGACAATGGGGGCCGGAAGAATCGCCAAAGGGTTGAATGCCGAATCGCTCATCACAGGGATACAGAATTTCCTGCGCAACTCCAGCCTTACAAACAACGTGATGCCGTGGTTTGCTCAAGGCATGGATGCCGGGGACGGCGTGCTTTCTTTGAAGCGCCCCTGGTGGCAATTCGGCTTCGGCTCGAAGAAATTGCACCTCGACTGGGACATAAAGCAATCACTACCTTTGATGAACGCGATAGTGAACAGGCACAAAGAGCTTTCAGACAAGACCGGAGGCACGCCGATTGTACCCCCCGGCTGGACTTTATCGCACGACCTGATAACGCCGCACCCGCTCGGCGGCTGCAACATGGGCGACACAGCCGAAAACGGCGTCGTGAATCACAAGGGCGAAGTGTTCGGCTACAAGAATCTCTATGTTGCCGACGGCGCGATCATTCCGACGGCGCTGGGCGTCAACCCTTCGCGCACGATAGGCGCGCTGGCCGAGAGGATCGCCAAGCACATCGCGGCGGAAGGGAGATAGTTTCGACCCTGCTCGAAACTATCAACACTAACAATCCGGGCTAGTCGATTCTTGTATACTTGCTCGTGTCAAAAACGATCAGCTTAAAATTACTTTCGCCGATTATTGCGCGCGTCACCCCCTCAGGCTTCAGCTTGCGATCAAAGCTAGCCGCTTCCCGCAGCGAAGATTGATCTTCAAGTCCGCCCCATTCCCAGAGCTTAAAATCTGTTTTATCCTGGCTCTCTGTTGCGCCGGCGATTATGTTGAATAGCTTTGATCGCTCGTCATACTCTATGCTTCGTATTCCATTGCCGCCCAGCGGCAACCGTATCACTCTTATTTCTTTTGTCTCCAGGTTCTCGTTAGAGAATGGGCCGCGAGCGTCGCGCAGTTTCAAAGGCACTAGAAGCGCGTAGCCGTCTTTTACCGGAGAGCGCAGCCCCAGCAAAAGCCGCTTCTGCGCGGGGTCCCAGGCAAGCCCTTCGATATTTATGCCGTCGTCTTTTGCTTTTACCGTTCCCATGTCTCGCAACTCGGAGACATTCTCTACCAGAAACTGCTTGAGCCGACTCACCGTCTCGACCGCTTCAACGCTTTGAGTGTCGGGGTTGAATTTGAATCGCACGATGCCCGATTGGTCGCTCGCTTTCGATCTGGATTGAGAGTTGACGACATAGAAATATGCGCCGTCCGTAGTTATGCCTTCCTGGTCTTCGATGTTTACGCCAAGCTTTATTGCTTTAATAGGACCGCTTTGATTACCGTCCTTGTCCAATCGCATCCATTGTATTTCGCCCGGCTTCCCGTCGTTGACAAACAGTATGCCGTCGGTTCCTGCCACGTTGATGACGCCCGAAGCTTCAAACGTGCCTCCCACAAAAGCTTTGGCCGTTGCCGAAGGCGTTCCGGCCATCGTCGAAGGAGAATCGGATCTGTATATATAAATCAGCATTCCGATTACTGCCGCCGTCGCCAGAATCAAAGCGTAAAAATAGCGTAAAGAGTATTTCAGCCTGGTTTTGCTTTGCATGATCTCTACCCCTTTATTCGTTTCCCCTTTAGCGTCCTTAGTAAATGCTGACCATATTGTATACCGCATAACTCATTACTAAACCCATTCCTAAAACCGGGATAAGCCTTTTCAATTTGTAGCTCATAAACACTCCCCACATCAGCATTCCGCTCATGTTAATTCTATCGAAAGCTACATAAACAGAAGATAAACGTCCGTAGGTGGTTATTCTTTGGAGGCGGGAAGTGAGGCTACAAAAGCACTTCCGCTTTTACTTGAGTGTGCAAGCTCCAGCCTCCCTTCGTGCGCTTCCGCGACCCAGCGCGCGATTGCGAGGCCAAGACCTGCGCCGCTGCCTGTGGCAATTTCAGCCCGCGAGCGGGCCTTGTCCCCGCGATAGAACCTTTCAAAAATGCGCGCGCGCTCGTCGGCAGGAATGCCGGTCCCTGTATCAGAGACTTCAATAAGATAATTTTGCTGCTCGCGCGCGAGGCTCAACTGGACAATCCCTTCCGAGGGAGTGTTTTTGATGGCATTATCAAGCAGATTCAAAATCATTTGCCGCAGCAAATCTTTGTCCCCATAAAAGAGGGCTGCCGAAGAATTATTCACTTTTATGTTTATATTCTTGCTCAACGCCAGGACGGCTGCGGCGCGCGCGGTTTCATCTACAAGCTCATCAAGATAGAACTTGCTTTTGCGCAGCGGGTAGCGACCGCTGTCGGCTCGCGCAAGGATGAACATATCTTCCACGATACGAGTCAATCGCCGTGCCTGCTCATCGATCATCTGTATCGCATCTCGGTATTCATCCTCATCGCGATGGGGCTGCTGGATGGTCACGCCCGTCGTCGTGCGTATGACTGAAAGCGGCGTGCGAAGCTCGTGCGAAGCGTCAGCCATGAATTGTCGCTGCTGCCCGAATGCCGAGTTGAGCCGCTCGAGCAATTCGTTAAACGTGACGGCGAGCTGACCAAGCTCGTCGCGCTGATTTGCAACCGGCAGACGCTGGTCAAGGTTTCCCGCCCCGATGCGCCGCGCCTGCTCTGACATGGTAACGACGGGCGCAAGACTCTTACGGGCAAGAAACCAGCCGACAAGCCCGGCCACCGCAAGCGCGATAGGCACGACGTAATAAAAAATTTCTCTGAGCGTTTCTAACTCCTCCTCTACGCCTTCCAGAGAGTGGCTGACAAAGATTATGTAAGGCGTATTTGCGGGCGGAATTGTAACTCGCTGCATTGCCACGCGGTGCAGATCGTTGTCGTCTTCTTCAAAAGCGGTGAATAAAAAAAGCTCCTGTGAAGGCACTGTGCCGACCTTGAGCCGACCGACATGAAAATCTTCTTCGGGAGAAATCTCTGCAAGCAGATTGCCCGACCCATCGAAGATGGCCATCGCCTGTTGCGGGCTGAACAACTCTGCCGTGGTGCTTTGGGCGGCGCCCGCGCTCGTCTGTCCCTCTTCTATGTCGTTCGCGAGAGATTTTATCGTGACTTCAACCACCGAGCGCAGTCCCTCATCTACGCGCTGGTGAAGGGCGCGAGAAAGCAGCGCGTAGACGACAACGCTGAAAGCGATGAGCACCAGGGCAAGTATGCTCATGTACCACAGCGTCAGCCGCGCTCTGACCGAATCAAATGTCCGAATCTTCATTGCCTGCCGTGAGAATATATCCTTCGCCTCGCCGCGTGCGAATCAGCTTTATCTTATGCTCGTCGTTGATCTTGCGCCGCAACCGCTGAATGTATACTTCTATCAGGTTAGAGAACGGGTCGAAGGTTTCGTCCCAAACATGCTCGGCGATATTTGAGCGCGTGACCACTTCGCCCAGGCGGCGGGCAAGGTACTCAAGCAATGCGTACTCTTTAGCCGTAAGCTCCAGCGTCACACCCCCGCGACAAACCTGCCGCGCCCGCGTATTGATAGTCAAATCCGCTATGCTCAACATCTCGGGGCGCAGCGCCGGACTCCTGCGCAACAGCGCGCGCCCGCGCGCCAGCAGCTCTTGAAAATCGAATGGCTTTGCGAGGTAATCGTCGGCTCCCGTGTCCAGTCCTTCAATACGATCTTCGACCGCGTCGCGGGCCGTGAGCATTAAAATCGGCACCGTAGAACCGGACGCGCGCAACTCGCGACAAACCTCAAACCCATCCTTGCCCGGCAGCATCACGTCGAGGAGTATCAGGTCATAATCGTTGATATATGCCATCTCTAATGCGGCATCACCATCTGCCGCAATGTTGACGGCATAAGCCTGCTCGCGCAACCCTTTGGCCAGCATTCGCGCAGCATCCGGCTCGTCTTCAACCAGCAAAATGCGCATCTTCGAACCCCTCCTGCTATGATTATATGCGCAGGCGCGGCTACCGCGCTTTCGTAAATTTTGTCCGGGCGTAAGCGATTTGAAATCCCTGGCGCTGCACGTTGCGCTGTGAAGTGGAGCCCGGCGCGGTAGCCACCATAGCAAGATCGCAACCCCTGGATACTGCAAAAGCCAGTCGCTTTCTAAGCAAGTCGGTTTGAATCCCGAGGTTCCTGTGCGCGGGCAGCGTGCTTGCGCCGCCGAACTCCGCAATCCCGTCTTTTATGAATACCGCGCCGCCGCCCGCCGCCTCTCTACGGTTGAAAGCCGCGAAACAGGCACAGTTGGATTGACGAAAGAAGACCTGGAATAATTGTATTAATGAATCCGGCACAAAACCGCCTTCCACGAAACCTTCGGACACTACTCTGGCAATGGTGTTGATCTCGTCTTCTCTCACTTCGCGAATAAGGCAATCGCCCTTCTGATCGAAAACCTCTTTTTCGCCGAGCGGTCTTACTAAGACATGCGAGTACTCGCTGATCGCATATCCCCGCTCGATCAATTTTTGGGTCAGGCTCATGTCTGACATATTGCAGACTTCGATATTGACCGGCACCTCTCTGTTCTTAAAAAAAGCTTCCAGTTCGTCTATCTCGTCATCACTGACTTCGCCCTCCATCCCCAGAGCAAAAGCCTGTGTGAGCGGCGAATCGGCCCCGGCATAGACCGCGTAACCGCTCCCGATCTTTGCATACGCGGCCTCCGGCTCAACCCCCTGCCTGTTATGAGCCAGGGCGTACTCGACTTGATTCAGCGCCTCGACGGTCTCCACCCGCGCGGCCAGCATTTTGTCTGAAAGGAACATCACCTTTATTCTCCTTAATATATTTTTACCAATCGGCTTCGGACGTTGCCCTGGCCGACGAAGGATAATCTCTAAACTGAATATCGTATAGTTGTTTGTACAACCCGCCTGCGGCAAGCAGTTCTTTGTGAGTCCCTTCTTCAACCACCCTGCCCTCGTCCATCACGATGATGCGGTCTGCGCGGCGCACGGTCGAAAGACGGTGAGCTATGACGAATGTCGTTCGGCCCTGCATCAGGGTTTCGAGCGCGTCTTGAACCAGTCGCTCCGATTCATAATCCAGAGAGCTGGTCGCTTCGTCCAGTATGAGTATCGCGGGGTTTTTGAGCAGGGCGCGGGCGATGGCTATTCGCTGTCGCTGCCCGCCCGAGAGCTTTACCCCTCGTTCGCCAACGACCGTGTTGTAGCCGTCGGGGAATTGAGTGACGAATTCATGAGCGTGCGCGGCGCGAGCGGCTGCCTCTATCTCGGCGTCCGAAGCAGTGAGCTTGCCGTAAGCAATGTTCTCGCGAATGGTCCCGCCAAAAAGCGTTGTCTCCTGCGGCACCACGCCAATGGCTTCTCTGAGGTCTTCGAGCCGCACTTCTCGCACGTCTTTGCCGTCTACGAGAATCGCGCCCTTCGATACGTCATAAAAGCGCGGGATCAAGGCTGCGAGAGTTGATTTACCTGCTCCGCTCGGCCCGACCAGCGCGATTATCTCACCGCTGCGGGCGGCGATAGAGACGCCTTTCAAAACGGCCAGGTCGCGCTCGTCGGGGTAAGTGAAATGCACATCTTTCAACTTGACGCTGCCCGACACGACCGGCATAGGCAGCGCGCCTTCAGGCTCTTTTATCTCAGGCGTGGTGTCGAGCAATTCAAATAACCGCTTTGTAGCGCCTATGGCTTGATTGAACTGCCCGTAAAGCTCGGTCATTCCTCCTATCGCGCCGCCGACGACAAATGTGTAAAGCACGAAGGCGACCAACTCCCCTGCCGTTAGCTGCCCGTTGATAACCATGCGGCTGCCGAACCACAGGACTACGGCGATGCCGCTGTAGACGACAAGTATGATGAAAGCGATAAAGCCGCCTCCGGCAAGCGCCCGCCGAACGGCCAGTGTGAATGACTCTCGAATCTTTTGACCGTAACGAGCGCGTTCGTACTCTTCGCGCACGAACGATTGAACGATGCGAATAGCGGAAAGGCTCTCTTCAAGCACCGAGTTCGCCTCGGCCAATTGATCCTGTACCTTTGTGCTCAAGCGGCGGACGTAGCGACCATAAAAGGTGGCCGTGAGGATCACTACGGGGACGATAGCCATCATTATGAGCGTCAGCCGCGTGTTGGTTACAGCGATGATCGCCACGCCTCCGATCAGAATTATTGACAAACGCAAAAGCTCAGTGAAGCTGCCCGTAGTGACTGTCTGCACGACGCTCACGTCAGAGGCGAGCCGCGAGGTAAGCTCTCCGACTCGGCGGCTGGCGAAAAAAGAGACGGGCAAGGTGGTCAGGTGAGAGTAGACCTGCACGCGAACGTCTGCGACTATGCGCTCGCCCGTGTAGGAGAGCAGGTAGGAGCGCAGAAAACTGAACAGCGCTTGAGCGGCAAAGACGACGATCAGGAGAATTGCGAACCGGTTGAGCCGGGAGGCGTCTTTATTTGTGAAAGCCGCGTCTATTATCAACCTGACTACCTGGGGAAAGACCAGGCCGAGCAGGCCCGCGATCAGAAGGCTGGCCAACGCAACGGCGAGCCTCGCGCGATACGGCTTTGCGTAAGCGAGCAGCCGCAGAAGCTCGCGAGGCGAGCCCCGCTTTTCCTTCTCTTCTTTCTGCGACAAGCTTTCTCCTTTCTTGTTTCGGCCAAAGACAGTTGCTAGATTTAACCGTGCGGCGAGCGACGGTCAAGGACTTTACGCGCTATATAAGATAATAGCTAGTTATGAGCGACGCGGAAAAAACAGAGCGAATAAAAGCTATGGACACGCCTGACGGGCACCAGACCTTGATACGCGTGCAGTGGCGGGACTTTGCTTCATTCGCGTGGAGGCGCTACTTGAGCGAAGGGCGCGGCGCGATAGTGATCGATATGAACCGCGCTGCTGAGAAAGGCGCGCGCTTTCAGGTGCCGAGCTACTATGTGGCTGACCGAAGCGAGAAGCTCGCCCGCCGGGGCGGCTGGCCGAACGAAGAAGTGGCCGAGGTCGTTCGAGAGTATGACCCGGAGCAAGACGTGGTCTTTATTTTTTTTACGTTAGCGGGCGAAGCCCTGTATTATTCGGTCTCCGATGAGCTGACGCCGCCGCAGGCCCACGATACGAGTCTTTTGGGGCGCCGTGGGTAAAGATGCACGGACTGGTTTGGGTTTAAGTAAGCGGATAAATATAATTCCTGGAAGATATGAAGCAGTTCGAAATGATATTAGAGTTTGGTTGGTAAGTATGCCCATATGTGTCTTTATCAGCGCCACCAGCGAAGACCTTGAGCAAGACTGTACGCCTTCCGTGAAGCGAGCTATTGGTAACAAGGCGGTGCCAATAGAAATGAAGACTTGGATTGCTGATTTTATTGACGGAGTCAACCTCTGCCGCCAAAAGATTGAGACCGAGAGCAGCCACTACCTGGGGCTATTCGCTTACCGGCGCGGTTGGGTTCCCGGTGAACTAAAGGGGAAATCGATTACCGAAGCTGAATTCGACTGGGCTTGTGAATACAAGAAAATAATGGCCGTTTTGCTTCCTAATCGTACTACTAAATTTGCCGAAGAGCTTAGACGACGGGCTGCCGGTCAATCGAAAGCTGATTCGGAAGCACAGGAGGCATTTCTTAAGCGCGTCGGCGCCCTCGGGGCTTATATGACTTTTGATGACTTAGCTCATTTGGAAGGTAATGTGGCGAGCATAGTCACACGATGGACAATGGGCGGTATACGCGCTTTCGCTTCGCAGGGACGGTCATCCGAAGCTGAAGGCGCTTTCGTGATCCGGCCTAGAGGGGATGAGATCATTCAATTAGGTCGCAAGGCGCACGTCAGGGAATTCGAAGACGCTTTTGGGATGCTGCCCAATCAGCAGATGGGCGAGGTGGCGTGCTTTCTGATACATGGCCAGGCGGGATATGGACACCAGGAGATGATCGCAAGGCTGCGCAAGAAGCTTGAAGAGAGTGCCGGGGAATCCCGGTATTGCAGAGTTGACATCAGGCCTGATTGGAGACGCAAAGATGTAGCAATGCTACTGGAGATCATAGGAAGAGAGATCGATTCTGACCGCATACCAAATTCGACTGAAGCGCTTGCTGCCCGATTAAAGGAGGTTTTGGAGGTCGGCGATTTAATTTTAGAATTTACTGATCTTCAGCGACTTGAAGGTTCACTCCCAGGTTTTGTTCGTGGGTTTTGGGAACCAATCGTTTCATCTTTGACGGAAGCTCCCCGGCACCGCCTGATCGGATTGTTGAGTTTTGAGCAGTTGCTCGATCCCGGATGGGGGCAGTATCTCTACTGCCAGGGGGGGCAGGAACCGTTCGATGCATCGCGCGTAATTGTGCTGCCTGAGCTTAATACTTTTAAAGAAGACGAGCTGATTGTCTGGCTGCGCGAGCATGGTTTGCCGGTTGATAAAGCGAAAGCCTGTGCCAGGACGCTGATCGCAGAAACGGGCGGACATCCGTCTGTGCTGTACAGAAAACTCGAAATCGAGGCTCTCTGAAGCATATTAGGAGTATGGGGACTTGCCATGAATATTAACCGTTATAGGGGGAATGGGTTGC
Organism: Blastocatellia bacterium; assembly: GCA_963728545.1. GTDB lineage: Bacteria > Acidobacteriota > Blastocatellia > UBA7656 > UBA7656 > DASUNP01. The sequence goes on along the minus strand of CAVSKO010000002.1, from coordinate 5,157,969 downwards.
CGCCTGATGATAACCAGGACGAGCGTTTCCCGTATCTGGCGGATGAGGGGCTGAGAAAGGCCGTCAATATGGCCATCGTCTTAAAAAAGCCTCTGCTTGTGAAAGGGCCTCCCGGCTGCGGTAAGACTCGCCTCGCCAAATCGATTGCCCACGAACTCGGTCTTGAGCTTCACGAGTGGTATATCAAATCCACTTCAAGGGCGCGAGACGGGTTGTACTCCATTGACATGGTGCGGCGGCTTCAGGATGCTCACATGCAAAACGCCAAGGCCCAGAGGATCATTCCTTATATAAGGTTTGGCCCGCTTGGAGACGCGCTGCGCAGCGGGACCGAAACCGTCGTATTAATCGATGAAATTGATAAAGCTGATATTGATTTCCCGAACGACTTGCTGCGAGAGCTTGACGAGAAGAAGTTCACAATTGAAGAACTTGACCCCGCCGAACTGAGAGCAGAGGAGATTGAAGATGGCTATCGAAAAACATATGAAACCGCGCAGCCGCCAATCATCGTGATCACCAGCAACGACGAGAAGGAATTGCCCGACGCTTTCCTCCGCAGGTGCCTGTTTTACTACATCAATTTCCCCTCCGTCGCGCAATTGATGGAGATTGTCCGCGTCAATATACCTGAACTGAAGCTCGACGAAAGTCTGGTCAAGAGCGCCATTGATAACCTGAGCAAGTTCAGGCAGATTGAGGACCTGCGCAAGCATCCCGCTACCGGAGAACTAATAGACTGGGTGCGCATTCTACACCATTGGAATGTTGCCCTTGAGCAAATGGGAGAGGACAAAGCGCTAACCGAATTGCCGCACTGGCAGGCTCTATTCAAGCACGAGCGCGATTTGCAACGCGTAGAACGCTCGAAGACAAGAGAATAACGCGATGACCGAAAGCCCTGTCCCACTGATAGATGTCTTTCTAGAACTGCAACGGCGCAATTTTCAATTGAGCGTTCAAGAGTATCTTAATACCCTGGACGCGTTAGCCAGGGGGTTCGGTAACGGCTCCCGGCAAGAGCTTATTTTTCTGTGTCAGACGCTCTGGGCAAAATCGCCGGAAGAGCAATCTCAGATTGCAGAGGCGCTCCAGGCTGTTCTGCCGAAAGAGCTGACAGAGCGAGAATTACAATCGCTAATGAAGGTGTTAGAAGATGCTGTCGGCGAAAGTGATCGTTACGGCACGGATAAACGGAAGGAATCCGAGGGTTCCGGCTCGTCCGGTGCGGAAGAACCGGACAGACCGGTGGAGGAATCGGGTGATTTGGACCCGGACAGGCATAAGACGTCAAACCCAAACACGACTATCAATTTTGTCCGGGGCCTGGCCCCAACGGATATAAATATCCCGATCCCCGCCATCCAGACTAGACCCATCAGCCGCCGCCTTGATTTCGCAGGGCAATTGCCCGTGACTAAAAGGCAACTGAAGCGGGCCTGGCGATACTATCGACGGATGCAACGTATCGGGCAGCCCGTCGAGCTGGACGTTACGGCAACTATCGAAAGGATGTACCAGCAGGGTATCTATCTTGATCCGGTGCTCATACCCCGCCGCTCCAATCTGGCGCAAATGTTAATGCTAGTTGATGAAGGCGGCTCGATGATCCCATTCCGGCCCATCACGCAGGCCTTGCTGGAATCCGCCAGGCAGAGCGGCTTAGCCAGGGTTTCCACATACTTCTTCCACAATGTCGTTATCAATCTTCTCTTTAGTGATTCAAAGCTGAATTCCCCCAGACCACTCGATAATGTACTGGCGGAATTCATCGGGGATGGCGCTCTAGTTATCAGCGATGCGGGCGCCGCGCGCGGCAATTCCGACATGCATCGCGTTGAGCAAACAAAACGCTTCATTCAAATGGTCAGGCGGTTCACCTCCAACATCGCGTGGCTTAACCCTACGCCCGAGTCTCGATGGCGCGGTACTACGGCTGAGGCGATTCGAGATGAGTGCGCGGTTGCAATGTTTACCTTTGACCGAATCGGGGTTAACGCGGCGGTGGATGTATTGCGGGGCAGAGGCCGATAATGGCTTCAGAGATTATCCCTCCGACTATTTTAGACCCTTCCAGGTCGGGAGGGGCGCTACAGAGAGTTATCACTTTCGCTCGACACTTCGGTGAGTCGCACATAACCCTTGCCATGCATGCAGCACTCCCGCTCGGCCTTACGCCGGAACTCGTTCACCTTATCCGCATCAACTTTGTCAGCGCCGCGTCATGGATCTCTGAAGCAGATTTATTACTCTCGCCTCTATGCCGCGAGGTCGGCGGGGGCTCTATGAAATGGATCATCACGTTCGTGAACTATTACTCCACGAGCTGAGGAGCGACCCCGAATTCGGGCCTTTGCGTGTCAAAGAGCTTGCAGATTTTTTGCTTACCTACTCCGCGCGGAGCTTGAAGGTTACTGATGACGCCGAGCTTCGCGATTTTCTTGCGCTACAGCAGTGGACCGCTCTGGCGTATATTTGGCCTGAGCAGGCTGCGGAGATGCTAGCCGCCGCCCTGGGAAAAAGATTGCAGGCAGAAAACCGGGTGGGGATATTGCGGCTTGCGAGCTTGACCAGGGCTCTCGCCCCACCTCTTATCGGCCAAGACAAGGTGTTGCTATACGCGGCAGGCGTCGAAAGACTGGCTGCGGGAGATAGGGCGGGCGCAACAAGCCTTTTTGATTCAATCGGCCCGAGGAATGAATCTGTAAACTTCGGCACAATATCCTTGCCCGCTCCCGATGAATTGGTTCAATGGCTGCTGCCTCCCACTATGACTGACACGGGCCCGCCTGATATCCCGAGCGTGGTCCTGTCATTACCTCCCGGGTTCAAGCTCCGCCATACGCTCGGTTCTCATAACAGAAGCATAGGCGGTATGAAATGGTCGCCGGACGGTTCAAAGCTCGCTTCCTTCTCCATGGACCGGACTATACGGACCTGGAATGTGGACACGGGCCAACCTGAGCAAACGTTCAAGGCTGACAAAAGAAAGACGTGGTGTCTGGCCTGGTCGCCGGATGGCTATATGCTTGCGGCCGGTAGCGGCGATGGTATTAGTGTGTGGGACGCTGAGAAGGGCACGTTGCTATCACAACTAAAGACAGGAAGCCGTATCTATGCGCTAACATGGACGCCGGATGGCTTGATAATTTCTGGCGACAGCGAGGGCATAATAGATTTCTGGCAGGTACAAACACAGCGCCGAAGGGATTCAATTGAAGCTCATAAGCAAGCAATCTACGCATTAGCATGTTCACCGGATGGGCAAATGCTCGCCTCTGCGTCTAAAGACAAGAAGATTGGAATCTGGCGCATACAAGGGCGCGAATTGCAGCTACAACTTCAGCTTCAGGGGCATACGGGCTGGGTTACCGGCCTCGCCTGGGCATCGGACGGACGACTGCTCGCATCGGCATCAACAGACAAAACTGTCCGAATCTGGGATAAGGCGTCCTGGCAAACGTACCACGTTATTTCAGGCCATACAGACGAGGTCTATTCGGTCAGCTTTTCTCCTGATAATCGCTTGCTCGCCTCCGCCTCCTCAGACCATACGATCCGGCTATGGGATAATACGATCCAGCTATGGGAGACTGCCGTTGGGACAGAGATAGCCAGGCTTGATGCGCCCCATTCTCCCCGGGCAGATTATTGGCCTTCGGGCGGGGAGTTTCACCCAACCTCTAACCTGCTGGCCGTGCCCGATGCGAATAGTACTGCCATTAATATCCTGGACCTGGAGCCGACCTTTCTTCTGAGCAAGCCGACACCCGGAGCGCAGCGAGCGCGAATCTTTCTCGGCTACAAGCGCGGCGTACATCCTGATGAAGAGATCGCTTTAGAGGCGCACAGGGCATTAAGCAAAAATCATTACGTCTTCATCGATCAAGCCCTTAAGGTGGGAGAAATCTGGACAGAACGAATTAAAGACGAGTTGCATGAAGCTGATTACTTTATTGTATTTCTGTCAGAAAAATCCGTACAGAGCGAGATGATGCTGGCGGAAATTGAAATGATGTTCCGATCTGTCAAGGAGCGAGAAGCGGCTATTATCCCGGTACGTGTAGCGTACCAGGAACCGTTTAGGTATCCGCTGAGCGCATATTTGGATCGGTTCAACTCAGTCTACTGCGAAGGCATGGAGGATGCACCGAGACTGATCGAAGACTTGATTACAGCAGTTTCCGGCAAACGGTCACCAGAGTTCTTCAGGCCTGACGACGAGCCTGTCATCCCAGAACCTGTCAGCGTTCAGGGAACGTGGAGAGGCGTCTGGGAAAAACCCGGGGTTCGCTTCACCTTCCAGATGCAGCTTGAAGAAACCGAAGGGGGCGAAATCGAAGGCGGGATAACTTGGAGACGGGAGGAAACCCTAAGAAGGGATATGACTGATCTCATCGGCGACACGGCTGTGGAATATGTGAGAGGCTCTTTCGACCGTGAATCACTTCAATTTACTCTTGAGGGATATGGGGTGAGCAGGCCCGGATTGATTGCTATCGACAAATACCGCATCCAGATCGCAAACGACGGTCAGTCTTTCAAAGGCAATAGCGAAACCAATGAAAAGAATTGGGCTGCCGTAATGACCGCAATCAGACTGGGGAGCGAGCCTGCGCAAGACATTTCTAATGCGCGGCGAGCGCAAATCTTCATTAGCTATAGACACGTGCAACCGGATCAGGAACTAGCACTCTTTCTGGCGAATCATCTAAAGGAGCAAAGTCACGATATTTTTGTAGATACCCGGATTTCTGCCGGAACAGAATGGACAGAATGGGTGGATGAAATTGAACGTCGCATAAGAGCCTCGGATTTCTTTGTCGTCTTGCTTTCCGCAGAATCGATTCGCAGCGATAAGGTGCGGAATGAAGTATGGCTTGCTCACAAGCTTGCGCAGAACCTCGAAAAGCCGTTCACCATATTACCTATCCGCGTCGCTTTTGAAGGCGAGTTGCCTTATGACCTTGCAGCGTACCTTGACCACTTTCAGTATGTGCTGTGGCGAGGTCCGGAGGACACGCCGCGCGTAATCGAGCAGTTGATGCGTGTCATTTCCGGCGAAGGGCTGAGACGGGTTGAAGAGACTTCTTCTCCTGCATCTACCCGTCTAGAGATGCCCGGAGGAGCCATGCATCCTTCATCCGCTTTCTATGTTGAGAGGTATTCGGACACTCTCGCCATGGAGGCGATACAGCGTCAGGGAGTAACCCTGGTTATCAAGGGGCCGCGACAGATGGGCAAGTCATCTTTGCTGGTGCGCATAGTAGATGCTGCCTCCAAAGTGGGCAAAGAGGCTGTGTTTCTCGATTTTCAATTACTTGATAGTGCAGTTATAACGAATGCGGAAACCTTTTTCCGCCAGTTCTGCTCCTGGGTAACAGATATACTGGACCTTGAAGATCGCACCGATGAATTCTGGCGCTTTCCTTTGGGTAATACGCAGCGCTGTACACGTTATTTTGGGCAGTATCTCTTAAAAGAGGTTAATGGTCCTTTCGTGTTGGCAATGGATGAGGCGGATCGTATCTTCGATACGCAATACCGCTCGGATTTTTTCGGTATGTTACGAAGCTGGCATAACAGTCGTAGCATTAATAGTATCTGGAAACAGATCGATATTGTGTTGTCCCTTTCCACTGAACCCTACGCGCTGATAGATAATTTAAACCAATCCCCATTCAATGTAGGTGAGGTGATTGAGTTAAAGGAATTTTCGCGAGAGCAAGTCGCACAACTTAACCAGCTTCACGGCTCACCTCTATCCTCGGGAGAACAAGAACAATTAATGAACCTGGTCAGCGGCCAGCCTTACTTAATAGGCAGGGCGTTAGATCTAATCTCTAGCGGAAGATTCTCATTCAGTGCTTTGTTGGACAAGGCTACGGATGACGAAGGCCCATTTGGAGACCATCTGCGCTATTTTCTATTAATGATAAATAACAGAAGAGACCTGGCCGAGGGCCTGCGAGAAGTTATGAGAACGCACAGGTGTAAAGACCAAAAGGTCTTCTTCCGTTTGTATGGTGCGGGCCTCATACGCCGAGAGGGAAATACCGTCTCGTTGCGTAATAAACTTTACGATTCTTATTTCAGGGAGCACTTCGCAGCTTTCTAATAGACAGTCCAAACCTGGGCGCGCTTTTTGACAAAGGGTTTGCTATGTGTCGGGAGAAGTAAGAAAGTCGCTGAGAGCCTCGAATTGAATCCGGCTCTTTTCAGCGTTGTTTCAGATAATCGTTCGGCTCGACAAGCTGGAGATCGGGGCTGCTCTGTACCATCTCTCTGAGTATCGGCGCATGGCCCTGGCCGAAGATGACCAGCACGCGGTCTTCGGTCAATTCGATCACGGGCGCGAGGTTTGAAAAGATGCGGAAGTTGCGCTGATACCAGGCCGTGAGCACATCTGCGCCGACGAACTTTTCGCCGCTGCGCACTCTGGCTATTTGAAGATAGAGATCGTGAGCTTTTACAATCTGCTTCTGATCATTCATCTCGGCCAGAATCTCGCGCACGGTCATCGTAGCTTTGCGTTTTTCGAACTCTTGTACTTCGGCCATCACACTTTGAAAAGTTTCGAGGAAGGCCCGGTTGCCGCTTTGTTGAGCCGCCTGCACTACGCTCTCGATATCCATGCCGAGCCTGTGGTCAACTCCGTAGACACGCTTGTGGCCCAATTGTTTGGCCAGCCGGAAACCCAGTTGATCGCGCTCGTCGGCTTTCAGCGTGTACTCGCCCTTCAGATAAGCTTCATAGTTGCGAGGGACAGGACTGACCCCATCGACTGCCTCAAGGACGATCCTGGTAGGCTTGAATTTCGCGAGCAGCGCTGCTACTTCCGCTATCTGCTCTTGCCTTTTTTGAGAGAGGTGATCGTCAACATTTGTCTTCACGTAATCCTGGTTCGGGTTATCCATATGGTACACGCCCAAAACCATTACCTGTGCTCTCTTCTTCTCTTGCCTGTTCCGCGCGTCTGCGTTTGAAAGCGAAGCCAAAACCACTATGACGCCGCACATCCAGACAATTGTCGCCCTCTTGAGATGGGATTTGAAACCGTTCCTCATAGTTGCTCCGGAGAATAAAAGTTATAGGCGGTCAACAGTATTGCAGCCATCGCGACGGTTTGCAAACCATCGCGATGGCGTGAGAAATCAACCGCCCGCCGCGCTCCGGTCAACCACGTTGTTAGGCGCAGCGAACCTGAGCAGCCGGTTTCGGGCACGCTCCGCTGCTCGCATCCCCGGTCCCCGGTTGCTACGGTTTGATTAGCTGCTGACGCCCATCCTTGTTCGTCAATTTCAAGATAGTGTCCGTGCCTTCGGCTTGGAGCAAGGCGTGCGTCGTGTCGGAAGCGCCTATGAGCCCAAGCCCTCCGCCCTGCTCCGAGGCTCCGAGTTTCACTTCGGGGCGTCCTTTGGCATCGATCAGCCGAAACATCACCGTCTCAGGATACCCGATCTTACCATCAGGCATCTTGAAGGTTTGATCTGCCGGGTGCAGCTTGATGCTTGCTCGAACCCGCCCCTGATCGTCTACGATTTCGAGCGAACGGCCCCGGAGAACCGGCGCGACGCCATCGGCCGTGGTCGGGCGCGTTTGAGCCAGTGTGAGCATTAGAATCACGAGGTTGATTACCGTGAGAATTATCCCAAGACGTTGAGCTTTCATCACATTTCTCCTTCATCTAGAATAAGGGTTCAACGGTTGGACGGAGATAGGCGGCTTTTTCTTCCATACCTATTTCGCCGGACTCGGAAAGTTGAAACCAACCAATCTCAATAAACACTCATCTATAGACACCAGCGCGCGGTTAGAAACCGAGGCAGAATTTTCTAATCGCTATGCTAAAGAGCATCTATGCCGCTTCAATTCTACGCGCCTTTATTATAGTCGAACTCTGTTTGGTCTTTATGTACTGGGTCGGGTTCCTGCTGGGCGAGCCTAATCTGCTATCTACGTTGTTTGACCTTGATAGAGAAGCAAACATCCCTGCATGGTTTTCTTCCTCCCAGCTTCTTTTGATATGTTTGACCACATGGCTTGCTTGTCTCTTGCACAACTCCCATGAAAGACCATCCCGCCTTTTCCTTTTTATAACAGGCGCAGCCTTTCTGCTAATGTCTTTAGACGAAACCTCTCAGGTACATGAAAGTATAACTGCCAGTTTAGGCGACCGATATATTGATTGGGTCCCGCCTCTCATACTCAAACATAAAGAAATTCCGATTGCCGGCTTAGTACTGCTAATATTCTTCGCCCGGCTGATCTATCCTGATTTAAAAGGGCTGTGGCTCTGGTCACGAAAAAAAAGCCTCGTTGCTGTAGCAGGGATATTGACGTACCTGTTGGGGGCCAGTGTGCTGGAAACGATAGGCTATGAGTTTACCGAAAAAGGCACATTCATTTACAGATTAGAAGTAAGCGCAGAAGAATTCTTAGAGATGTTTGGCGCAAGCTTGATCCTTTACACTGTGGTTAATTTTGTGCGAGACAAATCAAAGCTTGATCGTAGGGCAAACCTTTATCAAGAGAGCATCTAAAAGGGACTCGCTATAGCAGTTTGCAATTGGATGTGACCGCTTATGTAGGATTTTGATTACACATCTTTGGATATTCGTAGTAGAATGGTGCCGCCATGCGGCCACAATTCTACTAAGCCGCCAAGCCAATGGCAGTTGGGGAATTCAGGGACGATTTCAAACGGTCAGGGGCGCGCAACTCCTTGCCGCATCCTGAGCCACAACAGAGCAGCAAGCGTCAGTCCCAGGATTCCTGACGCCAGATCAATACCAGGAGCAGCGACTTGATTGACCCCTTCAGGACTAGACGATTCGGCGACGTTGCTGCCGGGTGCGCCCGACGACTGAAGCCGAACGATAATTGGCAAGCTTAGCATTGGTCTTGCCCAGCATAAGCAATCTGAGCAGCGCCCCGCGACGCTTAAAGCTGGCGCTTGCGCGGCGTGATGCGGTTTGCCTTACTCTGAGTGCGCGAGGATTATGAGCAGCTTCTCGACATGTATCGGTCAAGGGTCACGCCGACTGACCGATACCAGGATTATGCGACACCGGCTCTCTCCCCGGTTTGCGAGATTGCCAATCAGTAAAGCGGTCATTGGCAAAACTCTGCACGTCGGATGTAGATCTTTCGCTGTCACCTTCTCTGCGCCTGAGCATCACCGGGCGCAAGCAGGCAACCGCGATTATGGCGATACGTTGACCTGGCCCGCGAAGCTGGCAATGGCTTTTGGGCATCGCCGCAAAAGCCTTCGGCGCGCGAACCAGCGGGCAATGTTGCGCCGCCCTTGCTTCAGAAGTAATCGCCCCTCTCACGGCCCCGACCGTCCGATGAGCTACCACCATGCAGATGGTTGTGACAATTTCCCTTGTCAAGCCAACGCGCGGCGGTTTGCAAGCGACAGCATCCTCACAGGTGAACCTCGGCGGCCATTCCACTGGTAACGCAGTATCAACGATTATAAGGAGAATCTTATGCGTAAAGTACTTTCATTGGACATTTTGGAAAAGGATCTCGTCTCGGCGCTCGACATCAACACCAGCGACCACCCGCTGGCAACGACTCAGGAGCAGCCCTTGCCGACCGCTGGTCTCATTGATGTCAACGACAAGGCGTGGAATCATCTGTACGGCGCGATGGTGGACGGCTTAGGCGTGCAGCCGAACAACTTTCAGTTGATCTATCCCTTCACGACCTGGGATTGGCCGATCACGCCGGTCGGCTTCACCTCCGCCGCGCAGTGGGATTTTTGCTCGATGGTGCCACAGTACAGCGCGTGCGGGCAGTACACCTCGGCAGGCACGGCCTTCAATGACGCTTACACCAGCATGTTGAATGTAGTGAAGGCGGCGACCACCGATCCGCAACTGCAAGCGCAGCTTGACCAGGCCCGCAACATGCTTCAGCTGGCCACCAACAACTACGACACGATCTACGCCCAGTCGCGCATCGCTTATCTGAGCGAAACCGGCGGCACGAACATCCCGCCTTATACGGAATGGCTGGGGACTTTCGGTGGAAAGTCCTGGGCGGCGCAGTTGGATTCGGCGTACAAGAACGTCTTGGCGCAACAGTCGGTCTATAACCAGTTGCTTTCCGAGACGACGACGCCGGGACTCAACGAGGCGCAGTCGCGGGCGAGGAATCAGGACTACTACACGAAGCTGCAAGACCCCACTCTCTCGACTTTCCCCCCCGTGCCTGGCTATTCCCTCGGCATGGACGCGACGACGTGGCTGAACAAGGTGAAGGCAGGAACCGGCGGCAGCCCCGGCGAGATCGGCTTCCAGAACTCTGAATCGCAGTATGATTACTCGAAGACCTGGGCGAAGGGCAGCGCCTCGGTGAGCTACGTTTTCTGGAGCGTCAATGTCGGCGGCTCGTGGGAGCGCGTGGATGAGTTCGCTTCCGACAATGAACTGGAAGTTACCGTGAGCTTCCAAGCCTGGGATCAGATCAGCATTCAAGCCGGGCGCTGGTATAACGGTGGATTCGTCAGCAGCATAGCCAATGGTCCATTCATACGCGGTTACTCTCCCTACGGCGGCGGTACGGACAAGGCCGTATGGGGGCCGAACGGCATCATGTCGGTTCAGAAGGTCGGCATGCTCGTTTGCTACAAGCCGTCGTTCTCGATCAGGGTGAGCGAATCGTCTTTCACCTCGTTCAGCCAAAAGTGGGAAGTGTCGGCAGGCCTGCGCATCGGGCCATTTAGTTTTGGCGGCGGCGGCGGCAGTTCGTCTTCGGGCTGGAAAGCTGATTCGGCGACTAAGACATTCAGCGGCACGACGACGACAGAGACCGCATTGATTATGGGCTTGAATGTCAACTTGATTAATCCAGCACCCACCCCTGCGGCGAAGGCAGCAGCTTCGCGGCGAAAGACCCAGAAGCGGAAACGCTAAAGGGTTGAGCACAGGGCTGGCGCTTGATGACTTGTCATCGGGCCGATGCCTGGCGTGCGTTTTCGCCCTTGCCGGCTCAGTCGGCAAGGGCGATTTGCGGGCGATGGGAGGCGAGGGCCGCTGGTGGCGGGTCGCCCCCGTCGCTCGACCTTACACGACAGCCGTCCTTGTCGGCCCGCTCGCGCGCTGCCTGAGCTTGCTCGCCGCAAGCGGCGGTTCGACGCTAAAGGAGGAACATCATGCCGCGAATTCGTTGGAAGGCAAGTTTGACTTCTCAGGATATTGATCCATTGATTAACACCGCGAAGACATCCATCGGGGCGATTCAAACGGCTATCGGCGATTTCTCTCCCTACAGCACTCACGGAGAGCAGGGAGCGAAGACGACCGTGAATTGGCCGCCGACCGCGCCGATAGAATATAGCACCACCGCTCAGGAACACTCGGAGATGGTGGCGCTCGAAGGCTCGTTCAACCGGGGAATCTGGAACGTTAACGGTAACGGGCTCGTCGTCGCCAACAATGGCACTGCCATTAACTTCACCAACTACCGCACCAATCTGCCACATTGCGGTTATTGCACGATCATGCTCTACACGCTTGGCTTGCCACGCGGTACAGACACGAAAGGCCGCTATAACCTGGCGGTCAACCTGGAATACATGATGCCGAATTCGGTGGTAGATAGCTTCAACCTGCTGGCGCGTATGGTGAACTCGAACGCTGCAGGGAACGCCGGGTGGATAAAGATTAAGAAGATGGTCAATGCTTTCATCTCGACGCCCCCTTCCGCCGAATGGGTCTTGCAAGTTGGAGCAAACTACGTGTCAGACACCACGGTTACGCAGAATCCCGGTGCGGCGGAGGTTTTAGACTGGGCAGAGGCGAAGCTTCATTCGGTGGATGTCAATGTATCTCATTTCGGTAGGAATAGCCTGCTGAAGACACTGTGGAAGGTTATCTATCAGGCCACCTACGACAAATGCAGCTAAGTTAATAGCCAAAAGTTCTTGCAAAAATGGTTCTGTGAAGCCAGCAAAAACGGGCTATGTTTGAATTTTTGTGTAAAAACTAATGGCGACTCACTTAGCCTGAAGGCGCGATGAAGGGCGCAGGTCAGCCACGTCGTCCTGAACACATCACACCCGATGCAGGCAACGGTTCTTCATTAGAGCGGCTCTTGGTGTTGAGACTTCGACCCTCTCGACCACACGGAGCCGCTCACACTTCTTTAATCGCTCATCCCAGGCGTTGAAACGCCCGGTTCCAATCAAACGCCGCGACGCAGTGCACAAGATCAGTGACCTCGCCGACTGTCAATGCAAAATAGAGATGACCCCTTTGGGTTGATTTGCGCGTCTTTTAAGCTTGAAAAGATACTGTTCTCTGAGTTTGGCACACCAGAGGCACACCAAAAAGAAAAAGCGGCATGTTAGCCGCTCCTATCTGATTGAATCTAAAGTGCGCCCGGCACGACTCGAACGTGCGACCTTTTGCTTCGTAGGCAAACGCTCTATCCGGCTGAGCTACGGGCGCGCACAGAAATTATTGCAAACGCTCGCAGCCAGTGTCAATGCAGCCATACCGTAAGCCTTAATTACCGCTCGACTCGCTCCCGAACCGTGCAAAAACTTCTGAGGGGCCAAATAGTTTTGTGAAGATAAGTCTCTACATAGTCTTCGTAAGGGCGACCAATATATAACCGGGCGCGGGGCCTTGTCCGTACAGTTCCGCATATTACTTTCCGCTGGTTGCAAACGGCGAAGGCGCGATGGTAGAAGATTATTGATGAAAGAAAACGTGTTGAATGATGCGGCTGACAGTCTGCCCTACGTCATTCAAAACCTCAAAGCGGTTTACGGCGTGCCCGAATGCGAGACGGGACTCGATCCGTTGGACGTGCTTATCCAGACGATACTTTCGCAATCGACTACGAACGTGAACAGCTATCGAGCTTTTGAAAGCTTGAAGCGGCGATTCCCGACCTGGGAGGCGGCCCGCAAAGCGCGCGTCACTTCAATCGAAGCCGCGATAAAATCGGGCGGGCTTGCGCGCCAAAAATCTGTCAGGATCAAACAGCTTCTCAACGAGATATATGATCGGCGCGGCTCGCTCGATTTGGCGTTCCTCTGCACGGCGCCCCTAGAAGAGGCGAAGCAGTTCCTTGCGAGCTTCAAAGGCGTAGGCCCGAAGACCGTAGCCTGTACGCTGCTTTTTGCCTGCGCGCGCCCGGTCTTCCCTATCAACACACACATTTTTCGCATCGCACGTCGCCTGGCGCTGATTCCCGAAAAATGCTCGGATGAAGAAGCGCACAGCTTGATGACAGAGATGATGCCTGACGACCGCTACTACGAAGTCCACGTAAACCTCATTCGCCACGGTCGCAAAATATGCCGGCCTACGGATCCGCTTTGCGAGCAGTGCTGCCTGGTCAATTACTGCCACTATTACAAGTTGTGATAAACTTTCCGTTTATGAACTGGTCAGGCGCTATCAAAATAGGGAGTGTCAAAATCGAGCCGAACCTTGTGCTTGCGCCGATGGCTGGCGTGACCGATTCCTCTTTTCGCAGGTTGATTAAAGAGCTGGGCGGCGTGGGGCTGATCGTCACAGAATTCATCTCGGTCGAAGGGCTTACGCGCGGCAACCTGCGCACGCACCGCATGATGAAGTTCTTGCCCGAAGAGAAGCCGCTCTCGATACAGATATTCGGATACGATGACGAACGCATAGCCACAGCCGCAGAGATCATCGAAGAAGCGGGCGCGGACATAGTAGACATCAATTGCGGTTGCCCCGCAAAAAAAGTGGTCAAGGGCGGCGGCGGGTCGAGCTTGCTTCGCGACCTTCCGCAATTGGAAAAGATTTTGCGCCGCGTGCGCCGCGCCGTTTCTATCCCCGTCACCATGAAGATCCGAACGGGCTGGGATGACGCTTCGATAAACGCCGTAGAGGTCGCGCGCATAATCGAAGACTGCGGGGCCAACATGGTCGCTATCCACGGTCGCACACGCATGCAAGGCTATAGCGGCCAGGCCAACTGGAATATAATCGCCGCCGTCAAGCAAGCGGTCGGCATCCCTGTGATAGGGTGCGGCGATGTGGTTACTCCGGAACATGCGCGCGTCAGATTGCGCGAGACGGGCGTAGACGCCGTGATGATAGGTCGCGGCGCTATCGCCAACCCCTGGATATTCCGCCAGACTTCAGAATTGATGCGCGGCGAGCGAGTTTATGAGCCGTCGCTTGCAGAAAAGCAGCGAGTCTTGCACCGCTATTACGAATTGCTGCACGGCGAGTTGCCCGAGCGCGCGCTTGCCGGGAAGCTCAAGCAGATGTGCGGCTACTTCACGCACGGCCTTGCGGGGGGCGCGCGATTGCGCGAGCGCGTCTTTCATTCACAATCCGTCGCAGAGATTTTTGATCAGGTGGACGAATACTTCCGCTCAATGATCGAGAGCGGACACCCGCCCGACGCCGGTTCTTCGAAAGCAGCGGGCGAGTTCATTGATCGAGGGCCGCGCGACCCGAAGTGCGCGGAGTTCACTCAGAGTGCGCCTACCACCGCCGCTTAACCTGCGGCGTTGAGAGAAGAGTAAATCAGCTATTCGAACATTCGGCCTACGCGCGCAATCGCGCGAGCTACAAGATCCGCAGCCACGCTCCCGATGGTTGTAACATCCGCCTGAAGGTCGCCGGTTGAAAGCGCGAAAACCGTGTCGCCGTCAAACATCGTGTGAACGGGACGGATGGCCCGCGCCAGCCCGTCATGAGCCATCAGGGCGACTCTTTGCGCCTCTGCTTTTGTGAGCGCGCCGTCCGTGGCGACTATTGCAAGCGTCGTGTTTTCGATGGCCGAAAAGGGCGCGGGCGTATCATTGCTTCTTTGAGCAATCGCTCGCGACGTATCCAGCCAGCCGCGCCCACTCGGCGCGCGCGCGCCTGCCAGTATGCGCCCGGTTTCGGAATCAATTATGTCGCCGAAAGCGTTTACCACTACGAGCGCGCCTACCGTCACGCCCGTCAGCAGCTTGATCGAAGCCGTTCCCACTCCACCCGGGGACGCGAAGGCCGGGCCGAGTATCTTGCCTACGGTCGCGCCCGCGCCCGCTCCGACCTGACCCTCTTCGACCGGGTCGCTTGATGCTTGCTTGCAGGCCGTCTGTCCCATGCGAGCGTCGGGACGCACGCTCGCAGAGCCTGTTGCAAGGTCGAAAATAACAGCCGCCGGAACTATGGGGACGCGGGCCACGCCCGTATCGAATCCCACCCTGCGCTCCTCCAGGTAACCCACGACGCCGCAGGCCGAGTCCAGGCCAAAGACCGACCCGCCCGTAAGCACCACCGCATGAATGCGCTCGACCAGATTGCCGGGCGTGAGAAGGTCTGTTTCGCGCGTGCCGGGAGCTGCCCCGCGCACGTCCACCCCGGCTACTGCGCCTTCCGCCTCGCACAACACGACGGTGCAACCCGTTCGCGCTCTAAGGTCGTGCGCGTGGCCGACCTTGATGCCGTGAACATCGGTGATCGAGCCTTCGTTTGTGCTGGTGAGAGCCGCGCGAATGCGGCTCGTGTTTTTTTTACCGCGTACTTTTTTCATAGCAGGGCGTATGTTATCGAATCGCGAATTGCTTTTCTACGCGCCGCACGTATTGGGAAAAAGCGGCACAGAGATTGCCACAAGGACGGCGGTGGCAGTTCGGGTTTGATGTTAGTTGCGGAGATAATAAAGATGAAGCGAGCAACGCTCATAATCACAACGGCGCTGGCGGTTTTATTGATCTCTGTTCCGCCAGCCTTTGGTCAGGGACGAACTGCGAGCCGTAACACTTCTAAAAAGAGCGTCGAGAAGCAAACCTTTGCGCCGCGCATACTGCGGCGTTCAGCCAGTTTTATAGTAGAAGGAATAATCACTGATGCTCGTTCAGGCGCGATTCGCATCAAGACGACGAAAGGCGAGCGCCTGGTTTTCGAGATAGACGATCAAACGACCGTGTTGAACGCGGGCGAGCTTGTATCGATTTCGACGCTGGCTGATATAGAGCTTACCCCCTCGGACCTTCACGTCTTTGACCGCGTAGAGATAGTCGCAGAGCGCGATGGCCTTCGGCGGCTTGCGAGGATAATTACTCGCATCCGGTCGGAGCGCGATCAAGTCGCGTCGCGGTGACTATTCCGCACCCTAAAGCGGCGCGGCTTCTATGGTCACTTGACCAATGCTCTGTAGCCCCAGAGCCAGTATGTTTATAGCTGCATTGTGGTCACGGTGCAGCCTCAGTCCACAGCGCGAGCAGGCATGAATACGGACGCTTAAATCTTTCTCGACAATCTCTCCGCAGCCCGAACATATCTGGCTTGTGTTGCGTGGATTGACTTGCACCGCACATCTACCAGCGTTTTCAGCTTTGTATGATGTGAACCGTACAAGTTGATTCCACGCCGCGTCCGATATGGATTTAGCGAGATAGTGATTCTTAAGCATCCCGCGAATATTTAGGTTCTCGAATACAATGACTGCAAATCTATTGACGAGCTTTCGGCTCTCTTTGTGGGCAAAATCTCTGCGCATGTTTGCTATGCGCTCATAAACACGCGCTACTACCTTGCGTCTTCTCTTTCGCTCTGGAGTTCCCTTTGTAGCCGCGCTCAGTTTCTTCTGAGCCTTTGAATGACGACGAGAGAGCGCCATCGGCCTTTCTATGGTTGGCGCTCAACATAACGAAACCACTCAAGCTTACGGCAATGCTGAAAACTGGCTCGCCGTCCTTATCGTTAAAGGCGAATAGCGTAAGATCGTTTTCTACGTATAACGATGCTCTTTCCCGGCCCTGGTTATCCGTGAGTGTGAACTTGTTTGCTATGACTTCGCCTTTGGTAGTCCGCTCTTGTTCTGCTTTCGTTTCGTCAGCGTCACCGCTCATGTTATTCATCCTCGCTTTCGTAGAGATCCGCCCAGCATTTCACAGTCGCCCCGTGACTTGTATTGATGACCATAAAGATCGGTGTACATCGTTTCTACTTTCTAATTACAATGCGGTTATTGTATACCCCTACAAAAACTCCGTCAAGAAGTTTTTGCATACCCCTACAAAAATGCTTATATTTTCTTAATCTGAGGAGATCAGACAATTCCGCGCAGCTTAAAGACGACACATAAGAATAGACTACAACAGATTCCAGCCAGCAGTGATATATTACCTTGCTAATACCGATCAAAGTAATGGTACGCACGCATCTGAGTGTTAAGGAGGAGAAGGCTATGGCAAATGAAGAGCATTTAAACATTCTCAAGCAAGGGTGGAAAGCTTGGAATCAGTGGAGGGAACAAAACTCTGCAACAGAGCCTAACCTCATCAGTGCGTACCTCATCAGTGCGTACCTCATCAGTGCGAACCTCAGAGATGCGAACCTCAGCCGTGCGTACCTCAGCCGTGCGTACCTCAGAGATGCGAACCTCAGCGGTGCGAACCTCAGCGGTGCGTACCTCAGAGATGCGAACCTCAGTCGTGCGAACCTCAGCGGTGCGAACCTCAGCCGTGCGTACCTCAGAGATGCGAACCTCAGTAATGCCACAGTTGGTCAGACGGTCTTTGGCAATAATGATCTTAGTACAGTTAAAGGTCTTGAATCGGTGAGTCACCTCGGTCCTTCAACTATTGGTGTTAACACGATCTACCAATCTAAAGGCAATATCCCTGATATTTTCCTTCGCGGAGCAGGTGTACCGGATAACTTCATTGCTTATATGCACTCGCTTACTGGAAAGGCTTTTGAGTTTTACTCCTGCTTCATCAGCTACAGTCACGCTGACAAATCGTTTGCCCGGCGACTGCACGACACTCTTCAAGGCAGAGGAATCCGCTGCTGGCTCGATGAACACCAGCTTTTGCCTGGAGATGATATCTTTGATCAGGTAGATCGTGGCATACGGCTCTGGGATAAAGTGCTGCTTTGTTGCTCTGAAACATCACTAACGAGTTGGTGGGTAGATAATGAAATCAATACTGCTTTCGACAAGGAACAGGAGCTAATGAAGGAACGAGGCAGGAGGATACTGGCTCTGGTCCCGTTGGACCTGGATGGATACTTGTTCAAGTGGGCGAGTGGGAAGGCGACACAGGTGAAAACACGGTTTGCTCCAGATTTCAGCGGTTGGGAGAAAGATAATGAAAAATTCGAGCGAGAGTTTGAAAAAGTGGTAAGAGCACTAAGATCTGATGAAGGGGGGCGAGAGGCTCCGCCGGAGCCGAAGCTTTAAGAAAAAGAATGTTGCGGTTTTACGGGCTAATGATCAACACTGTAGCACCACCTTAATCTTGTGCAGGATTACTGTAGGAGGCTACAATAATACGCATGAATAAAAACGCCAAGTCCTTAACTCCGCGTCAGTACTCGGAGAAGCATGGAGTGGCGTATACCACCGTCCTGAATTGGCTAAAACAGGGATTGATTCCGGGCGCGCAGATGGAACAATTCCCATTCGGGGGCTATTATTGGATTATTCCAGAAAGTGCCCCCAAACCGAATCTGAAGACCGGGCCGAAACCTAAGTCAAAACTGAGAGAAAAAAAGCGCAAATCATAGTCAGCTCAGCCTTACTGAGAGGACTTCGGCGTCGCGTTAAAAAAAAGTTTACAAATATCTTCCGTCTTAGTTGTGCGACTTACCCATCGGATCGTGCTATAATTCGCCTGCCCGAACCCGTGTGAAATTTCCGGCTGGAGCCCCGGCTATGCATTCACCTCAGCAAAGCTACGCAGGCATGAACGTCAAAGGCGGATTGCTCAGAGCGCGATTTCTGTTCGTAGCTCTCAATCACGGCCCGGACGTGTGGGGACACATACTGGCGCGGGTGCCGGAAGAAGAGCGCCGCTCGCTTGAAGAGATCGGCCTGGATAACTGGTATCCGCTGCGCACGCTCGACCTGATCGATAAGGCCATCGCCGATGAGCTTGCGGGCGAATATGAGGAGGTCTTCAATCAGCTCGGGGAGTTTTCCGCGACGACCGCTCTGTCCGGCCCCTACAGCAGCCTGCTCAATCCCGACATACACAGCTTTCTAAAACAGTCCTCACTCATACACCATGCCTACCAGGATTTCGGCAAAGCTTCTTACGAGCCTCTGAGCGATACGAGCGGGTTGCTCACAATCAAGTACGACACCGCGCCTCCCGTGAGCTTCTGCGAGAGCGGGACCGCTTATTTCCGCCATGCCGTCGAATTGTGCGGCGCGCGCTCGGCCCGCATCACACACACACGCTGCACGGGACGCGGCGATGCCGTGTGCGAGTTCTACATAACCTGGCAACCCTGATTAATCTTTATAGAAGCGGGCGTGGCGGCGGGCCTATTTTAAGGTCATCGCTTTCGCTTGTAGTATTCGGCAATCAGATTCATCTTTAAGACAAGCGCTTCGATGCTGCGCTTGATCCTTGCTCTTTCGTCTTCGTCAGAACATCGCTCCAGATCGAGCCTGAGAGAATCTATCTCCTTTAGCAACTGCGCTTGTTCGGGGACGACGCCCGCGTTTTTCAATACCCCGTAACTCATTCTCAGATCTTCAGGCGTGGCGAAGTAAGCATCAAGATTTATAGGCTTTCCCTTGCCGGGCAGATTATCAAACTCTCCCTCGGCCATCGCCTCTCTTATCTTTTCTTCAACCAGTTTTTCAAATGACATAAAATTACGGCGCCTTATAAAAGCAAAGGGCAAGAAACGAGTGCGCTTCTTGCCCCGGTTTAGCGCGGCCCTCTCTATACAATTGCCGAGCCGGGACAGCCCGCGTGGTGGCACTCGCACGCAATCTCTACAGTATCGGTGTCGCCAGCCGTCTCACAATAAGGACTGCAATAATCGCTGTCGTCTCCTACGGCGCAGTTGCAACCGACGTGCTCACATTCTTTGTTAACTGGCATCTTTATCTTCCTCCCGAGTGGATAAGCGTCCCGTCTATCATCTATTCTAACAACTTTATCCGTATCGCGCCTCCCGGCTCGTCAGGCCGCCAATCCTTGCAGAAAGACTCCGACGCCGTAAGCAAGCGCGGCCGCAGCCGCGCCTACAAACAATGTCGAAATCCCCGACCGCCACCACGCCGTAGTTGACCACTTGCTCTTGACCGACCCGATGGTAAAAAAGACCGCGCCCGTAAGCACAGCCGAAAGCGCGAAGGCGCGGCTTGCGCCAAACAGGTAAGGCAAGAGCGGCGCAAGCCCGCATAGCAGAAAGGCGCTGAACGTGCTGACGGCGGCGAGCCACGCGGAGCGCACTTCCTGCGGCATGCCGTACTCTTCGGTCAGCATAGTGCGGACCCATCGCTCTTTGTCTGAGGTGATCAACTCGACCACGCGAGAGAGGTCTTCGCCTTCGAACCCTTTCTCTTTGAATATCTGACGGACCTCTTCGCGCTCTCCTTCGGGGAATTTTTCTATGTGTTGATTCTCTATCGCAACCAGCCGCTCGATCTCGTCCTGCTCGCTTTTGGTCCCGAGGTAATTGCTGGCGGCCATCGAGAAGCCGTCGGCGAGGATGTTGGCGAGGCCGATTATAAGAATTATTTTTGGAGAGAGCTGCGCGCCGACTACTCCGGCGACGACGGCAAAGGTGGTGACTGCTCCGTCTATCCCGCCGTATATCCAATCGCGCAGATAAGAGTGGCGCGGCCCTGCGGCAAGCCGCTCCTTGATCGCTTCGGGTGAATGCTCGTGCTCCGCCATAACGGTTGTAAGTAATAAGTGGTTAGTTTAACAAAATGGCAAAGATTTCTCCTGAGTTTCAGGCGGGGTATGAATTTGAGTAGCGGGTAAAAATATGTTCACGTCTTCGCTTTATAGAGCGTGGGCATAAAATCACCCTTTCGGTTGAATTGGGTACTTGTGCTATATCATATTTCTGAGAATTGGCCGACTGTGCATTACAGTAAAAAGGGCTTCTGTTATTGACAATAAAACCGTAGGAATCTGGTGGTTCTGCATTCTGCTACTGAGCGCTTCAGTTATTCTGCTTAGTAGCGGAATTCCTCTTTAAATCTGACGAGAAAAGGCACGCAGCGCGTGCCTTTCAAATTGAACAGTTCAACCCTTTTGTTCAATAGTATAACACGCTGATAACTGTTTGTGAGAAGGCATGGATTGTGGAGGATTCGGTGAAGAATGGGCTTGGCAGTTTAACCTCTGCAATTATACGTCGAAGTTAGGTATCATGAAGCACTACTTCGCCACGAGAGTGGGTCCGTGAAACAAATTGCATATGGCGAACAATGACCACATTAATGTAGTGATACGCGGAGTTGATGCAATTCGCGACTGGAGAGTCGCAAATCCAACAACTGAGGCAGATTTAACGGATGCGAGTCTTAGAGGTATACGATTCACCGGACTGACTCTTGAGAAATTTACGTTCCGTGGAGCGGACCTTAGTCAATCTTCTTTCAATAAATGCATTCTGACGGGCTGCGACTTTCGGCGTGCGAATTTGCACCATGCAACGTTCTCCAGATCTGTATTGAACCATTGCGACTTAAGTGGTGCAAAGCTTCGCAGTGCCAATCTTAGAGATACAAAGTTCGAATCTGTCTGTGACATGACAGGGAGTGACTTGACCTCCGCTTGTCTTGCTAGGAGTGATTTTGCCGGAGCGCGGTGGGGTTTTACAACAGTAGGCAACGTAGATCTTTCATCTGCACGGAATTTAGACTGCATTGTACACTCCGGACCAAGTACGCTCGGAGTAGACACTCTTAAGCTGTCCCAGGCACATATTCCCGATACATTTTTTCGGCAGTGCGGCCTCTCAGCTTGGGAAGTAGCATACGCACGCTTGTACGATCCGGCCCTTTCGGCGCATGAGATATCAGAGATCGTTTCGACGGAATTGTTTAGCGCACGCACGGATGGCCCGCTCTTCCTTGGCGGGATCTTCATTTCATACGCGCGGGCCGACTCGCTTTTTGTTGACAAACTCTACGAGCAATTCAAGGCGGTAGGCGCATCCTGCTGGCTCGACCGGCACGATTTGTTGGCCGGAGACCTTGAACGACAGGTCTTACGATCCATTCGACTTAATGACGTGGTTGTCTTGGTTCTTTCAAAGAACTCGATCAAGAGTGACTGGGTTGAATTTGAACTGGAGGCAGCACGCAACAAAGAGAAGAGCGAAGGTCGTGATGTTTTGTGCCCAATTGCTATCGATGGGAGCTGGGAGCAAAAAGTGAATGGCAGTGTCTTATGGAGACAGTTAGCAAAAAAGAATATTTTGGATTTCTCAGCTTGGAAAACCAAGATGTTCAAAACTCAGTTCGACAAACTTATTCGTGGCTTAAAGATCAACTACACGGTCAATCCATGAGTCACACAACAAGCTCGTATAACTAACTGCTGAACTAGAGAGACGGTTGGGCGAATAACCTCAGATTGCAAGTCACTGGTTACCGCCTGGTTAGCTCAGCATTTTTGAATTGAACAGTATAACTAAACCATTCAATTGCATAGGCTGGCAGGGTTCCTGCAAAGTCGCTTGACAATTGAAAAGAAAAGACCTACCTCGGTTCAATAGCAAAGTAATTCAAAACTGAACCGGAGGAAGGTCTTAGATGAAGCATAACACTGCAAGCTTCTCATTGGAGCAAAAATCCGAGCCGTTTATCTTTGATGTTGATAGTCTCTTTTATCACCTCGACTGCCTTACTGATCGCCGCAAACCAAAGGGCGTGCGTTACCCTCTGGCGGTCGCTTTGGTCTTTGTCATTTTGGCAAAGCTTGCCGGCGAGGATGACCCTGAGGGGATTGCTCACTGGATCGCTCTTCGCAAGGATTTGCTCATCGAAGCTCTCAAGCTCAAGCGAAAGACTACACCTCATCCGACTACTTTCTCTCGCATACTTGGTTGGGCGGTTTCGGTCGAGCAGCTTCAAGAATCATTCACGCAGTTTCTGCTTTCAACTGTGGAAGGAGGCTTGTCTTTACAGATGCCCTTAGATGGAAAGACCTTGCGAGGGACGATTCCTCCAGGCAAAACACAGGGAGTTCACCTGCTGGCAGCCTATCTTCCTGCTGAAGGCATAGTGCTTTGCCAGGTTGAAGTAGGATGCAAAGAAAACGAGATAGTTGCAGCACCACGAGTCTTAAAAAGCGTAGATTTAAAGGGAAAAATCGTGACAGGCGATGCGATGTTTGCGCAGAGAGAACTGTCTCAAATGGTAGTCGAGGGCGGAGGAGAGTATGTGTGGACGGTCAAAGATAATCAATCCACATTGAGGGCTGAGATAGAGGCAGCATTCGAGATTGAGGAAGGCAAGACGGCGCTGAAAGCAATGGAGAATGACTTGTCACGAGCTGAGACGATAGAAAAGGGGCACGGACGAATAGAGGAGAGGCGTCTTGTGGCGACCAGCCTGTTGAAGGGATATTTGCAGTGGCCCTGCCTTGAGCAGGTCTTCAAGATTGAGCGAGAAGTCGAAGAGATAAGTACTGGCAAGAAGCGAAGTGAAGTGAGCTATGGAGTGACAAGTCTGAGGAGGGAAGAAGCCACAGCCGAGAGATTGATGGAAATAGTGAGAAGGCACTGGGGGATAGAAAACGGGTTGCACTATCGGAAAGACAAAACGCTAGGGGAGGATGGTTGCAGATTAAAAGTGGGAGAGGCGGCGCAGGTGATGGCCGTGATAAACAACCTGATAATAGGATTGGTTCTGAGACAGGGCATAAACAATCTAGCAGCGGCAAGAAGAAGCTACAGTGCCAATCCGCTTGAAGCGCTGAATCTCATTTTGCGCCGATAGACCTACTTTGCAATAGCCCTGATAGGCTGGAGATGACGAGTTCCGTAGGGAGTGTTGTGGATGAGCGAAAAGAATTTCAATCGTAATGTTCAATTTGGATCATTCCCATATGCTATACTAAGCAAAAGAGCCATATTGCTTAGGAGAAGCGACGGCCCGCGTCGCTTCTCCTATCAGTTGTCATTGATTGGGAATTACTCTTTTAACTCAAGCGGGGAATTAGCTCGCTCACGCCTAAGCTGCTTATACTACTTGTTAGTGTCCTTCTTGCTAATTTTTTTTGAGGGTCTGCCGCCTACTTCGGGCTTAAAGGCCAAGACTTCGCTGCGGTATAAGAATGTTTTCCCACCGATTTGTACGCTACGCAATCTCCCGCGCTTAACCAATTCGTTAATTGACGCTCGACTGACACCGCGAATGGCCGCAGCTTCAGCCTGAGAAATTAAGTCGTCGATGTCTACGGGGTCGCTCATCTGAAACTTGCTCACGAAATATCTATAAATCCTAATAACATCTTAACTTTATTAAGATGTTATTATATCATCCTTACGATGTAAGGATATTAAGGTAGCGCGGAGGGACAAATGAGGTCAAGTTAGATATTTACCCCATAATTAAAATGGGGTTCTCGTGGTTAAAAAGAAACGGCTATCCGAAAGCCAAATTTCAACTGCTCTGTCACAACTGTAACCTGGTCAATACGAAAGCGAGGACAAACAGCATGAGCGAAGATACTGAAGAAACGAAAGCAGCTCAAGCAGAGCAAGAGCCGACTACCAAAGGCGAAGTCATAGCAAATAAGTTCACGCTCACAGATAAGCAGGGCCGGGAAAGAGCATCGTTATACATAGAAAATGAGCTTACGCTATTCGCCTTCAACGATAAGGACGGCGACCCAGTTTTCAGCATTGCCGTCAGCTTGAGCGGCTTCGTTATACTGAGCGCAAACCATCGCAAGGCCGATGGCTCTCTCGATTCTTCCTTCAGGTTGACAGTATCGAATGGAGAGCCTGAAATAGTAATGACAGATGCCATCTTTAGCAGCAGCATTGGTATAAATACGCGGGGTCTATTCAACCCGGCGTGAATTATAGAGGGCTTGTTGTGAAATGCGAACTTCAACTGGAACTCAGCAGGCGATGTTAAGGGCATACAAATACAGAATCTATCCGAGCCGCGCACAAAAGACCCGTCTTGCAGGCTGGCTTGCTCTGTGCTGTGAACTCTACAACGCAGGGCTGCAAGAACGGCGGGATGCTTATCGAATAACGCGCAAGACTATTGCTTGCAACGATCAGCAGAATCAGTTACCGGAAATAAAAGCGATTCGGCCTGAGTTGAAAGCTATTCACTCCCAAGTATTGCAAGACGTTTTGAGACATCTCGATAAAGCATTTGACTCTTTCTTTCGTATGGTAAAAGCTGGTGAAAAATCCGGCTTCCCGCGCTTCCGCTCGCATTTTCGATATAATAGCTTCACTTTTCATCGGACTGGATTCGCTATCGAATCAGGCAAGCTTAGGCTGTCTAAGATTGGCCGTGTCAAAATCAAACTGCATCGCACAATCGAAGGCAAGATAAAGACTCTTACGATCACGCGCAGGTCCACCGGCAAATGGTTCGCCTGCTTTGCTGTAGAATGCGAGCCTGAGCCATTGCAGCAAGTCTCGGATGCGGTTGGTATAGATTGCGGTCTTGAGCGATTCGCCACACTCTCTACAGGCGAGCATATTGCTAACCCGCGCTTCTTTCGCCGGGATGAAAAGCGGCTTGCGAAGGCACAGAAGAAACTGAGCGCGGCCACAAAGGCTGGTCAAGAGCGAAAGAGGCAGCAAACAGTAGTAGCGCGCGTTCATGAGAGCATAGCAAACAAGCGCAGAGATTTTGCTCACAAAGAGAGCCGAAAGCTCGTCAACAGATTTGCAACCATAGTTTTTGAGAATCTGAACATACGCGGTATGCTCAAGAATCACTGTCTTGCCAAGTCCATTTCAGATGCGGCGTGGAATCAGCTTGTACAGTTCACATCATACAAAGCTGAAAACGCTGGTAGATGTGTAGTGCAAGTCAATCCGCGCAACACAAGTCAAATATGTAGCGGCTGTGGTGAGATCATGGAGAAAGATTTGAGTGTTCGTATACATGCCTGTTTGTGCTGTGGGCTGAGGCTGCACCGTGACCACAATGCAGCTATAAACATACTGGCTCTGGGGCTACAGAGCATTGGTCAAATGACCATAAAAGCCGCTACCCTTTAGGGCGCGGAGTAGTCACACTGCGCGCTACGGGAGCGATTGACTATGCCTTACGCGGAAAACGGCGGGACGAAAATCTATTGGGGAGAGCGCGGCAGCGGCCCGCCGCTGGTCTTGATAATGGGCTTAGGCTATACGTCGGAGATGTGGCATTGATTGCTGCCCGCGCTCAGTCAGCAGTACCGAACGATACTGTTTGACAATCGCGGCGTGGGGCGCAGCGACGTTCCCGCCAAAGGATACGGCATAGGTGATATGGCCGCCGACACGGCGGCGGTAATGGACGCGGCGGGCATCGCGCGCGCGCACATCTTCGGAATTTCTATGGGCGGCCTCATCGCGCAGGAGTTTGCCCTCAGATATCCCGAGCGTACGAGATCACTCATACTGGGCTGCACTCATCACGGAGGGCGCGAAGCCGTTGTAGCCGACAGCGAAGTCTTAGAAGTGCTGATGGCGCGAGGGAACATGCAGCCCGAAGAAGGCACGCGCGCGATGGTGCCTTACATCTATGATGCGGCGACACCGCGCGAACGCATCGAAGAAGATATTGAGATAAGGCGGCGAACTTACCCGACGAGTAAAGGGTACTTCGGCCAGATTCAGGCCATCTTTGATTTTGACGCGCGCAGCCGGTTGCCGGAGATTTCTGCTCCGACGCTAGTCTTACACGGAGAGAGCGACCGGCTTGTGCCTCCTGAAAACGGCAGGTTTATAGCCGGATTAATTCCCAACGCAAAGCTGATTATGCTCGGCGAGGCGAGCCACATATTTATGACCGATCAACCCGAAGCCAGTATCAACGCCGTATTATCTTTTCTAAAGCAAGAGTCGGACGACTGATCGAGATGATTCATAGGCTCAAATTCGCGCGAGTTTGCAAACGGCGCATGCCTCTGAGCCATCGCTCGTAATCGGTTGCTTTGCGGCGGAAGTATTCCGCCACCTCGGGGTGGGGCAATATTAAAAACCGCTCCTCATTCAGCCCTTCAACTACGGCCTCGGCCACCTCTTCGGGCGTGAGCGCGCTGTCGAGCAGAAAGCTTTCTCGCATGCCGTCTTCGCCCAGCAGCATCTTTGTGCGAACTCCTTGCGGGCACAGACACGAAACCTTGATTCCCTTTTCAGCGTGAGTGATAGCAATCCACTCGGCAAACGCGACGGCGGCGTGCTTGGTGACGGAGTAGGGCGCACAGCCTATTTGAGCGAGCAGCCCTGCGGCGCTTGCCGTCTGAAGCAAATAGCCTTCGCCGCGCGCGAGCATGCCGGGCAGCACGGCTCGCGCGGCATAGATGTGCGCCATGACGTTTACTTCCCAGATTCGCTGCCACGCATCATTCGGCACTTCTGCGCCGCCGGGGGTTCCAAAGATTCCGGCATTCGAGCAAAAAAGATCGATAGCGCCGAAAGCCCTGTCAGCTTCTTCGACCATGCGTATGATGTCGGCCTCCCGGCTTACATTGACCGTGACTGGAATGCCTTTTATCTCTTCCGCCACGCGCGCGGCCCCGTCGCCGTTTACGTCAGCGACCACGACGCCGCGCGCGCCTTCCTGAGCAAAACGGCGGCATAATGCGGCCCCTATCCCGTCAGCTCCGCCCGTGACTACCACGACCTTGTCTTGGAGTTTCATGTAGTCATCCTTATTATTCGTACTTTCTCAACTCAAGCTTTGCGATAGCTTCGCGATGCACTTCGTCGGGGCCGTCGGCCAGGCGCAATGTGCGCGAGTGCGCCCACGCCATCGCGAGGCCGAAGTCCTGGCACACGCCGCCGCCGCCGTGAGCCTGGACCGCGCGGTTGATGACCTTGAGAGCAAGGTTCGGCGCTATCACTTTTATCATAGCTATCTCTGCGCGAGCCGTTTTGTTGCCGACCGTGTCCATCATATAAGCCGCTTTTAGAACGAGCAGCCGCGCTTGCTCTATCTCCATCCGCGAGTTTGCGATGTCTGCGCGAATCGTTCCTTGCTCGGCTATGGGCTTGCCAAAAGCGACGCGCGATTTGACGCGCTTGCACATTGCTTCCAGCGCCCGCTCGGCCACGCCTATCAACCGCATGCAATGATGTATGCGGCCCGGGCCTAGCCGCCCTTGCGCTATCTCGAATCCGCGGCCCTCGCCGAGCAATATATTCGACGCCGGAACGCGCACGTTTTCGAAAAGGACTTCCGCGTGTCCGTGAGGCGCGTCGTCGTAACCGTACACCGTAAGCATTCGCTTGATCTTCACGCCCGGTGTATCCATCGGAACAAGTATCATCGATTGCTGCCGGTGCTTTGGCGCAGACGTATCGGTCTTGCCCATGAAGATTGATATGCGGCATCGCGGATCGCCCGCGCCCGAAGTCCACCACTTGCGCCCGTTGATCACATAGTCGTCGCCGTCGCGGACTATGCTCGATTGAATGTTCGTGGCGTCCGAAGAGGCCACGTCAGGCTCGGTCATCGCAAAGCATGAGCGGATTTCGCCCGCAAGCAGCGGGCGCAGCCATCGCTCTTTTTGCTCTTCGCTGCCGTAGCGCACCAGCACTTCCATGTTGCCGGTATCGGGCGCAGAGCAGTTGAAGACCTCCGGGGCCATAATCGAGCGTCCCATGATCTCGCACAGCGGCGCGTACTCAAAGTTGGTCAATCCCGCGCCGTACTCGCTTTCAGGCAGAAAGAGGTTCCACAGTCCTTCGCTACGGGCCTTCTCTTTCAGCTCTTCTACGATGGCCGTCGGCTGCCATCGGTCGCCCTCGTTGATCTGCTCGCGAAAAATCGCTTCGTTCGGGTAGATGTGCTCGTTCATAAACGCGGAGACACGTTTCTGAAGCTCTTTAGTCTTTTCCGAAAATTCGAATTCCATGCCTGAGAGGTCCTTTCAATATTGATGTAGCCTTGCAGCGCGCCTAGCGCCCGCATTATATCTTGCGATCCTTCCAACGGCCACGCCGGAATACCAATATCGCCGCGACAGCCAGCAGAGACTCGGCTAATGTAATCGCCAAAAACACCCCGTTGGCTCCCAGCCCTGCGGGAAGCGCGAGCGCGTAGGCGAGCGGGATTTGAAACAGCCAGTAGCAACAGAGGTTGATGATAGTAGGCGTAGTCGTATCGCCCGCTCCGTTGAACGCCGCTACCATCACCATGCCGTAAGCATAAAAAACATACCCGTAGCTGACATAGCGCAGCGCCGCGACCCCGTATGGTACCACCTCCGGGTCTTTTGTAAAGATGCCGATCATTTGTTCGGCAAAGACTACGAAGATAATAGTAACTATGCCGAGAAAGGCCATGTTACTCAACCCCGCCACCCAGACGCTCCGCTCGGCCCGCTCAGGCTTTCCCGCTCCGAGGTTCTGGCCCACAAGCGTCGCCGCCGCGTTGCTCATCCCCCACGAAGGAAGAAGCGCGAAGATGATTATGCGAAGCGCGATTGTATATCCTGCAAGGGCCGCGTCTCCGAATATGGCTACGATGCGGACAAGCCCCAGCCAGCTTGCGGTCGCGACCAGGAATTGAACAATGCCGCCGATTGAGACGCGAAGCAGCCTCAGCATCACTGCTACGTCTACACGCAGTTGGTCGCGGCTCACTTTTACGCGGCCTTTGCCGCTCAACAAGACATAGAACTGGTAGACCACGCCCACGCCTCGACCGATGGTCGTGGCTATCGCCGAGCCTGCCACTCCAAGCTCGGGAAACGGTCCCAGCCCGAATATCAGGCAAGGGTCCAGCGCTATGTTAATGACGTTTGCCAACCACAAAGCGCGCATCGCAATCGCCGCATCGCCTGCCCCGCGAAAGACCGCGTTGTTTAAGAACAGGAGCAGGATTACGATGTTGCCGCCCAGTATGATAGTGCCGTAACCCGACCCGGCTGCTATTACGTGGTCGGACGCGCCCATCAAACGAAAGAGCGTGGGCGTGAAGAATATGCCCAGTATGCCTATGGGCACCGATATGCAAAGCCCCAGCGCGATGGCCTGCACGGCGGCGACGGAAGCGCCCATGTGGTCTTTCTCTCCCGTGCGGCGCGCGACCATCGCGGTCGTCGCCATGCTCAAGCCCATTCCGATGCCGAAAACGATGGTGAGCAGAGACTCGGTTATGCCGACAGCCGCTACGGAATCGGCCCCCAATCTTCCCACGTAAAAGACGTTGACGATTCCGAACAGCGACTCCATAGAGACTTCAAGCACCATAGGGATTGACAGCAGCGTGATCGCGCGCCCTATGCTCCCTTCGGTGAAATCCTGATCGGAGCCGAGCACGGCTTCGCGCAGCGCCGCAAGCGACCGGGCGAGGCGACCTTGCTTCGGCTGTTCGATTTGAGGGGATATTGTTTCTACGTGCCTATTCATTTCTGTTTTCCTATCTTTGAAAGAGGCTTTCACGCGTCAGGCCGTTTTCGATTCCCGGCCAAGTCGAGCCGGAAACGGAAAACCTGACAGGTGCAACCCGTGTTTTTATTTAACTGATTGGCTTTCGCTAGGTGAGTCTAGACACGAAGGCCGGGATGGGTGGCTGGTGCTGTTGAGGTCATCTTAATCATTAACCCTCCCGAATCGAATTAGGTCAGTGATCATAATGTAACTCCAACCCCGCGTATTAGTCCACAACAAAATAAACTTTTTTTCGGTCATTATTCAGGGCTATTCCGTAGTTGGAAAAGAGAGACAACGAAAAGCTAGAACTATTTCACCGCAGAGACACAGAGAACACAGAGCGGGCGCAGAGTTTTCTCTGCGCATTCTTTGCGTCCTCTGTGTCTCTGCGGTGAGGTCCGTATCTCTGAGTACTTGCTTAACGCTCGCGCGGCGTAGTATTACTATTTCCTCTTTTTACAGATCGCTGCGGAGGAGAATATGGCTTCGGTAAACACTGTTCGAGGCGCTGTCGAAACCGCCGAACTCGGCGTGACGCTTATGCACGAACACGTATTCGTGCTGTCGGCGGAAATAATGCAGAACTTTCCCGCCGCGTGGGGCGACGAAGAAAAACGCATCGCGGACGCCGTCGCCCGGTTAAACGAATTGAAATCGCGCGGCGTCTCGACAATAGTCGATCTGACCGTGATCGGCCTCGGTCGCTACATCCCGCGCATACAGCGCATAGCCGCCGAAACCGCGATCAACATAGTCGTAGCCACCGGCATTTACACTTACAACGACGTGCCTATGTACTTTCACTTTCAAGGGCCGGGCACGGAGCTTGGCGGGCCGGAGTTCATGGTCGATATGTTTGTGAAAGACATTGAGGAGGGCATCGCAGACACGGGCGTTCGCGCCGGGATACTCAAGTGCGCGACCGACCAGCCGGGCGTCACCGCGGGAGTAGAGCGCGTGCTCCGAGGCGTAGCACAGGCGCACCGCCGAACGGGCGTGCCGATCTCGACTCACACGCACGCGCACACGCACCGTGGGCTTGAGCAGCAGCGCATATTCGAGCAAGAGGGCGTCGACCTGTCTCGCGTCGTCATAGGCCATTCGGGCGACACTACGGACATCGAATACCTCGAAGATTTGATCGCCAACGGCTCGTACATAGGCATGGACCGCTTCGGCATAGATGTGCTGCTCCCGTTTGAAGACCGCGTGAACACGGTCGCGCGGTTGTGCGAGCGCGGGCATGCCGGAAAGATGGTCCTGTCGCAAGACGCGGCTTGCTTTAACGACTGGCTGCCCGAAAACGTGAACCAGATTCTCCCGAACTGGAATTTTCTTCATATACACAACGACGTGATCCCCGCGCTTAAAGAGCGCGGCGTCACCGATGAGCAGATCAACACTATGCTTGTAGACAACCCCCGAAAGATTTTTGAAAGGCAGGGCGGCTATTGATGATTCAACCATTCGACAACAGCGCGATAACTCGCGGCCGGGACCGTATAGCTCGTTACGACAATCGTCCGGCCTCGCTCGTAGAGATGCTTCGGGCAACCGTTGAACGCTCGCCCGACAAAGAGGCTATCGTAGAGCTTGGAGGCGAGCGCGTTACTTACCGCGAGCTTTGGGACCGCTCGGCCCGCGTGGCGGGCGGGCTGAGGGCCGAAGGCGTCGGGCGCGGCGATCGAGTCGCGATTCGATTTACGAACGGGCTTGACTGGTGCTTGGCCTTCTTTGGGGTTCAAATGGCGGGCGCCGTCGGCGTTCCCGTAAACACACGGTTCAGCGAATCAGAGGTTGATTATGTGATCACCGATTCAGGCTCGCGATACATTTTTTTGCCGGGTGAATCGCTTCCCGATGGCCCGCCGACGGTGGTCGATGACCTCGCGCCCGCTATGGTTGCGGCGATCTTTTATACGAGCGGCACCACGGGTTTTCCGAAAGGGGCGATGACGACGCACGAGAATTTTCTCTCGAACACAGAGACGTGCCGCCGAGTGGTCAACCTGCCGATGGACGGATCGGTTCGTAATCTAGTCTCGGTCCCGCTGTTTCACGTGACGGGCTGCAACAGCCAGCTACTGCCGACCGTTGAAGGCGGCGACACGCTCGTCATCATGCCCGCGTTCGAAGTGCAGGCTTTCCTTCGCGCGATTCGCGAAGAGCAGATCAACCTGCTCACTTCGGTCCCTGCGGTCTACTGGCTGGCGATCAATCAACCGAACTTCCGAGAGCTGGATGCATCATTGATCCGCTGGATCTCTTATGGCGGCGCGCCCATCGCGCCTGAGCTTGTGGGCCGCATCATGGAAGCGTTCCCCAACGCGCGCGTGGGCAACGGATTCGGTTTGACGGAAACGTCTTCGGTCGCGACTTTTCTGCCGCACGAGTACGCGCGAATGCGGCCCGAATCCGTAGGCTTTGCCGCGCCCGTCGTAGACCTCGATCTGTTCGAGGCGGACGGCGAGACGGGCGTGGGCGAGCTTCTTGTGCGCGGGCCGAATGTTGTTAAGGGTTATTGGAACAAGCCCGAAGCTACGGCTGAGGCGTTCGTTGACGGCTGGCTGCACACGGGCGACATGGCGCGGATAGACGGCGAAGGGTTTGTGCAGATCGTTGACCGCAAAAAAGATATGATCTGTCGCGGCGGCGAGAACGTCTACTGTGTCGAAGTCGAAAACGCTCTGGCGGCGCACCCCGATGTTTTTGAAGTGGCCGTAATAGGCGTGCCCGACGAGGTGATGGGCGAGAAGGTCGGCGCTGTCATCGTCGCGCGGCCCGGCTCAGAAGTCGAGCCGAAAGATATAATCTTATTTGCGGAAGAGCATCTGGCGGATTTCAAAGTCCCTCAGTATTTGTCGCTTCGCGCGGAGCCGCTGCCGCGCAACCCCGGCGGCAAAATACTAAAGCCTGTTTTGAGAAAACAGACCGAGTGGGGAAAACCGCTGCGGTAAAGCAGAGCTGAATCTAAGGAATACAAAAAGATTCACCGCAGAGACACAGAGAACACAGAGCGGGCGCAGAGAGCTACATTTTCTCTGCGCCCGCTCTGCGTCTCTGCAATGAGGTTCTCGAATCTTTATCAAGCACTCTTCTCGGCGCTCTGGCTCTCGCCTCGTTTTTCTATCGGCACGTAATCGCGCTCGCCGTAACCGATATATATCTGGCGAGGGCGCGCTATCTTCTGCTCAGAGTCGAGCAGCATCTCTTCCCACTGCGCGAGCCAGCCGCTCGTCCGCGGGATGGCGAAAAGCACCGGGAACATATCTACGGGAAACTTCATCGCTTGATAGATAATGCCGGAATAGAAATCGACGTTCGGGTAGAGCTTCCTCTGAATGAAATAATCATCTTCGAGGGCTATGCGCTCCAGTTCCAGCGCGATGTCGAGTATGGGGTTGCGCCCCGTCTCCCCAAATACCTCGTACGCGATCTTTTTGATGATGCGAGCGCGCGGGTCATAATTCTTGTAAACGCGATGGCCGAATCCCATCAATCGAAACTCGCCGTCTTTGACCCGCTTGATATATTCGGGCACGCGGTCTTTCGAGCCTATCTCGTTCAGCATCCTTAACACGGCTTCGTTCGCTCCGCCGTGCAGCGGGCCGTATAGCGCGGCTGCCGCTCCGGCACCGGCTGAATACGGGTCCGTGTGCGAGCTGCCTATGCTCCGCATCGCGTTCGTGCTGCAATTCTGCTCGTGGTCGGCGTGGAGTATGAACAGCACGTTGAGCGCGCGCTCAAGAACAGGGTTAGGCTGATACTTCACCTCCGTAGTCTTAAACATCATGTTCAGGAAATTGCCCGTGTAGGTCAGGTCGTTATCGGGGTAGGCGTACGGCAGCCCCACGCTATGGCGATAGGCGAACGCCGCAAGCGTAGGCATCTTTGCTATCAGGCGATATATCTGCTTTTTGCGCGTCTCGGCATCGAATATGTTCTTGGCTTCGCTGTAGAAAGTAGAGAGAGCGCCCATCATAGAGACGAGCATGCCCATAGGGTGCGCGTCATAATGAAACCCGTCCATCAGCTTCTTGATATTTTCGTGTATGAAAGTGTGATGTGTGATGTTCCACTCCCAGTCCTCAAGCTGCGCGCCGGTAGGGAGCTCTCCGTGGAGCAGCAGATAAGCGGTTCTCGAGATAGGTGCCATGCTCGGCGAGCTGTTCTATCGGGTAGCCGCGATATCGCAGTATTCCCAGATCGCCGTCGATGAAGGTGATGGCGCTTTTGCAAGAGGCCGTGTTCATGAAAGCAGGGTCATAGCTCATAAGCCCGAAATCATCGTCCGACACTTTGATCTGTTTGAGGTCGGCGGCGCGTATCGCCCCAAGCTCTATCGGGATTTCGTACTGTTTGCCTGTGCGGTTGTCTATGATCGTCAATGTGTCTGCGCTCATCTTCCCTCCACATGATTCAAAAATGTTCAGCCCGCGCCCTGCGCCCGCGAGCGCAACGCCGAAGTATATCATCTCCAAAGAAAATCCACGAAGGACGCGAATAATTATCAATTTTTTTGTGTCCTTCGTGTGCTTCGCAGTTGAAAAAAACGGAGCTACCGCCTGCGCTTGTAGCGGACGTAGCGCGCCTCCCACATATTCGCGTCCACGCGGCGCTCGACCTCTTCCTCGGAGTAGCTTTCGGCCAGACCCGCGCGCACGGCCTCTCCAGCGACTTCGACGGCTACGCCACGGGATATTTTGCGCACGTCTTCGAGCGCCGGAAATAGCGATCCGTCCGGGTCCGAGAGCGCGGGAGAAAACTTTGCGAGCGCGCGCGCGGCGGAGACAAACATTTCGTTTGTTACGCGGCGGCTCCCCACGGCTATCACTCCGAGAACCTACGCCGGGAAATATAAAAGCATTATTGCACTGGCCTATGGGAATTTTGCGCCCTTTGTAGTTAACAGGCTCATAAGGACTGCCCGTAGCCACAAGCGCGCGCCCGTCCGTCCAGTTGATCAAGTCTATTGGCGTAGCTTCGCTCTTCGATGTCGGGTTTGAAAGAGGAAATATGATTGGCCGCTCGGTGTGTCGGGCCATCTCGCGAACGCTCTCTTCGGTGAAAGCGCCGGGCTGGGCGGAGGTGCCTATCAGAACTGTCGGGTGCAGATTCCTCACCACGTCTGCCAACATCACGCGGTCGGGCTGTTGTAACTGCCACCCTTTGATTAGCTCGACCGGCTTGCCATACTTCCGTTTGCCGGGGTCGCTTTCGTCGCGCTCTGCGAGCACAAGCCCCTGGCGATCGAACGAGCCATATCCTCGCCCTGGCTTCGCGCTCGGTCAATCCTTCATCCGTCATCGCCGTCACTATCTGGTCGCTGATGCCTATGGCCGACGATCCGGCGCCCAGTATCACGATCTGCTGCTCGCTTATCTTTCTGCCGGTCACTTCGGAGGCCGCAAGCAACCCGGCCAGCGTCACCGCGCCCGTCCCCTGTATGTCGTCGTTGAACGTGCATAAACGGTCGCGGTAGCGTTCCAACAGCCGCGAGGCGTTATCTTTCGCAAAGTCTTCCCATTGCAAAAGAACCTTGGGGAATTTGGCGCAAACTGCCCGGACGAAAGCTTCGATAAAGTCGTCATACTCCTGGCCGCGTATGCGCTCGTGTCGCCACCCAAGATATAGGGGGTCGTCAAGCAACTCCTGATTGTTCGTTCCCACGTCTAACAGGATGGGCAATGTCGAGCCGGGGTATATCCCCGCGCAGACGGTGTAGAGCGAGAGCTTGCCGATGGGAATCCCTATGCCGCCCGCGCCCAAATCGCCCAGCCCCAGTATGCGCTCGCCGTCCGTCACTACGATGACTTCAACCTCCTCGTTTGGCGCGTCGCCGAGTATGCGCCCTATCTCTTCGCGGTGTGGATAATCGATGTAGAGGCCGCGCGGGCGGCGGTATATGTGGCTGTAATGCTGGCAAGCTTCGCCCACGGTCGGCGTGTAGACGATGGGCATCATCTCAGTGATGTGAGATTCCAGCAGCCTGTAAAAGAGCGTTTCGTTGCGGTCCTGCAACGAGATCAA
Organism: Blastocatellia bacterium; assembly: GCA_963728545.1. Taxonomy (GTDB): domain Bacteria; phylum Acidobacteriota; class Blastocatellia; order UBA7656; family UBA7656; genus DASUNP01. The sequence continues at coordinate 5,121,607 of CAVSKO010000002.1, read as the reverse complement.
AAAGATGTATCGCTCAAGGTCTGTCTCTTTGCGCTTGTAATTTTCATACAGGCGAATCAACTGCTCTTCCATGGTAGAGAGGTGAGGCGGCAGCAGCCCCAGCAGATCGAACTCTCGCCGCTCATCTTCCGGAAAAGCGCTGCTCTTGTTCAGCAGCGGAGTGTCGAACAAAATACGCCCGGCGAGCGATACCTCCAGAAACTCTTCTCCGGTCGCTTCATCACGAATTGACTTGAGCGGCATTACACGCGTCTCCTTTCACTCGTCAGTACGTACAAGTATATGCGGCTTGCCTGATCTGTTACAGGCCCGTTCTGCTATTATCGATAGGTTGAACAGAGGCGGTATGCATATCTCTTTTTCTTGAGTATATTACTGCTGTCGTCTAATCTGGTCTGCTTTAGGAGAAGATAAATGGATAACCGGGAGCAAGCTATAAATGTTCAAGACCTCTTTTCAATTGCGGGAAAAGTAGCGCTGGTGACGGGCGGGTCGCGGGGCATAGGCTTTATGATTGCGCGCGGATACGTCGAGGCGGGCGCGAAGGTCTATATCTCTGCTCGCAAAAAAGAAGCCTGCGATCAGGCGGCGGCAGAGCTTTCCAAGATCGGCCCTTGCGTCTCTATCCCCGCCGACCTGTCGACAACAGAAGGCTGCAAGCATCTGGCCGAAGGGCTGGCGGCGCAAGAGCAGTCCCTCGATATACTCGTCAACAATGCGGGCGCCGCATGGGGCGCGCCACTTGAAGAGTATCCGGAGAACGGGTTCGACAAGGTTATGGATACTAACGTCAAGGGAGTCTTCTTTCTAACGCAATCCTTGCTGCCGCTGCTTGAAAAAGCTGCGCGCCCGGGCGATCCCGCGCGCGTGATAAACATCGGCTCGATTGACGGCATCAAGGTTCCCTTCATCGAAAATTACGCATACGGCCCTAGCAAAGCAGCCGTCCATTATTTAACGCATGTGCTCGCGGTCAAACTCGGCGAGCGCGGGATCACCGTGAACGCAATCGCGCCCGGCCCGTTTGAAAGCCAGATGACCAAATGGCTGCTTGAAAATCACAAAGAGAGCTTAGAGGCCAGTTGTCCTTTGAAGCGCATAGGCGAGCCGGCAGATATGGCAGGCGTCGCCATCTACCTGGCGTCGCGCGCCGGAGCCTATGTGAACGGAGTCGTGATCCCTGTCGATGGAGGCATCTGCCTAAAATAAAGTCCTGAGGACTGGAGAGAGATTATGAAAGCCTGGCGAGTCAGTGAATGGTGCGAGCCCGAAGAGATGAAGCTTGAAGAGATTCCGGTCCCTGAGCCTGGGCCTGGAGAGGTGCTGATAAAAAACCGGGCGGCGGCGCTTAACTTTTATGACATTCTACTGATTCAAGGTAGGTATCAGATCAAGCCGCCGCTGCCGTTCACTCCGGGTTCGGAGGTCGCGGGTGAGATTGCCGCGATTGGCCCGGATGTTTCGGGCTTTGCGGTCGGAGACCGTGTTCAGGCGATGGCTCTGGGCGGGGGCTTTTCAGAATATTCGTTAGCTCAGGCCGGTAAGACTTTTCGCGTCCCCGATCAGATGAGCTTCACGGAAGCCGCGGCGATGATAGTGATCTACCAGACCTCTTATTTCGCGCTGAAGAATCGCACGGTGGTCAAGCCGGGCGAATGGCTGCTTGTGCACGCGGGGGCGGGAGGGGTCGGCCTATCAGCAGTGCAGATCGGCAAGGCTGAGGGCGCGCGCGTCATAGCGACAGCGGGCAGCGCGGAGAAGCTCGACGTTTGTCTTTCGCAAGGAGCCGAGCACGCGCTCGATTACAGCGATGAAAGCTGGGTAGATCAGGTGAAAACCATTACCGGCGGGCGCGGGGCCGATATTATTTATGACCCCGTGGGCGGCGACATATTCGATCTTTCGACCAGGTGCATAGCCACGGAAGGCCGTCTTCTGGTGATAGGCTTCGCCGGCGGGCGCATACCTTCGATTGCGGCGAATCGGATTCTGTTAAAGAATATCTCCGTCATAGGCGTCTATTGGGGCGGCTATCTGGAACGCCACCCGCAATTCATGAGAGAAGCTCAAGCGGAGTTGTTCGCTATGTATGGAGCGGGCCGAATCAAGCCGGTAGTATCCGAGGCTTATCCACTGTCTGAGGCGGTGACAGCTTTGAGGGCACTGGCCGGGCGAAAGACCCACGGCAAGGTAGTCCTCACTATGAAGTAAGTCTTATTTACAATTCTTGCTGAAATCAATAATGGTATCTTACAGGCAAGGATTCTGATTTTATTCTCTGTTACCTGATAAACAAGGCGATGCTCACCGTCTACTCGCCTCGACCAGCAACCTGCTAACTCATGCTTCAATGGCTCAGGCTTCCCAATACCATGAAACGGGTCTTTCTGAACCTCCATAATCAACTTGATAATCCTCATCGCTTTCTTGCGGTCTTGCTCAACCCACCAGGCCAGGTCTTCAAAACCTGAAGCATCAAATTCCAAGTTTCTCACGAGCTTCCTCGAAAGAAATTCCGTCTTGACGGTCTTTCGCCTCCAAAAGACGGCGTTTCATGGTTTCGCTCTTTAACAGATAGGCCGTTTCTCTTTCGGACTCGATCTCTCTCCACAGTTCGATAGGTACGATTACCCCGACAGTATTGCCGCTTTCATCGGATATATATTGTATTTCGGTCGAGCTCATTGGTTTAACCTCATTTTATTTTACATCAGAAATCTATAAAACCCAGGCAATGAATGCGACGAACCGAATTTCAATCGTCTAATGTGAGCTACGGTCTGCAACCCCGGCCCTTGGGGCCAAGCTCCGAAGGCAGGCGCTCGTAAGCAGTCACAACCCATTCGCACAAAAGCTGCCGCGTGTCGCGTGGATCGATGATCTCTTCTATGCCGAACGACTCGGCTGTGCGGAAAGGCGAGCGCAACTCGTTGAGCATCTCTTCGATCTCGCGCCGCCGCGCGTCGGGATCAGGCGCTGCCTCTATGTCGCGGCGATAAGCGGCCATCACGCCTCCCTCGATAGGCAGCGATCCCCAGTCCCCGCTCGGCCACGCATAACGCAGGTTCAAGCCCTGCGCGTTGCCGTGCGCGGCCCCGGCTACGCCGAACACGCGCCGCAGGATGACCGAGACCCACGGAACCGTAGCTTGATAGACGGCAGCCATAGCCCGCGCGCCATAACGCACAGTCCCTGCGCGTTCGGCTGAGGTGCCGATCAGGAAACCGGGCTGGTCTACGAAATTGACTACGGGCAGGTGAAACGTGTCGCAGAGGTTGACAAAGCGCGTCATCTTTTCGCTGCCCGGCGCATCGAGCCCGCCGCCACCCTGCTGCGGGTCGCCCGCCATCACGCCGACCGGGTGGCCGTCCAACCGCGCAAGCCCTGTGATAAGAGGCCGCCCGTAGAAACGCCCGATCTCGAAAAAAGAGTCGCGATCAACCACAAGCCCGAGCAAACGGCGCGCGTCATAGGGCTGGCGTCTGTCGCGCGGGATGATCGATAGCAAATCTTCTTCACGCCGGCGGGGGTCGTCGTGAACTGCGGCGCGGGGCGGCAATTGCCAGACGCTTGAGGGAAGGTAGGAGAGGAAACGCCGAATCGCGGCAAAAGCTTCTTCCTCGGTTTCGACTTCATTGTCGACCGCGCCGCTGCCGTGAGCGTGAATGTGAGCGCCGCCCAGCTCTTCTTTGCTGACCTTCTGCCCCACGCCGCGCTCGACCACGGGCGGGCCTGCGACGAAAAGCTGGCTCGTACCTTTGACCATCAGCGAGAAATGGGACGTGACCACTCGCACCGCGCCAAGCCCCGCGACAGAACCCATGCAAGCGCCTACGACGGGCACTTCGCTCATCAGCGCCACGACGACATCCCACGACGGGTTGGCAGGCACATAAGTTCGCTTCATCGTCTCAAGCATTCGGACGCTTCCGCCGCCGCCTGTGCCGTCAACTAGTCTCACGATTGGCAAGCGCAACTCGCGCGCGAGATTTTCTGCGTAGCCTGCTTTATTGCCGACCGTGGCGTCAGCCGCGCCGCCTCGCACGGTGAAGTCATCGCCGCCCACGACGACGCGCCGCCCTGCAATGCGCCCCGTCCCCATCACATAATTCGACGGCACGAACGAAGCGATGCTCCCGTCTTCATAACTCGCTTTCCCGGCGAGCGCGCCGATCTCGTGAAAGGAGCCGGGGTCAAGCAGCCGTTCTATGCGCTCTCTGACGGTCAGCTTGCCGCTCGTGTGCTGGCGCGCGACATTGGCCTCGCCACCCATTTGCTTCGCAAGCTCGACGCGACGTTTGATCTCCTCGACTTCGGATTCCCAGCTCAAGACTAAAGTGCCTCCCACACGAAGATTCAAATTGTCAGTCGCGATATGAGGAATCGATTCGATCAAGCTTGCGCAGAAGTCCGGGCCAGACCAGACCTCCGCCCAGCCCTTTCGTTACAACCTTGGCCTGGGCGGCAATCCCTTCGATGATCGGCCTTGAAATAGAGATCAATTCGTGGCCGCCCGATTGAGCGAGAAGCTGTATCTCGCACGAGCGTTGCAAATTGTACATCGCAAGGAAAGCGTCGCCGGTCGAGCTGCCAACGGTCAACAGTCCGTGGTTTCTCAAGATCAGGTGAGTGTTCTCTCCAAGATCGGCGACGAGGCGCGGCTTTTCATCTTCGTTCAGCGCCAACCCTTCGTAGTCGTGATAGCCGATGGACGAGAGCGGAAACAGGGAATGCTGCGAGATAGGCAGCAGTCCCGACTTTTGCGCAGAGATGGCGATGCCGGCCGTCGTGTGAAGATGCATCACGCACAAAGCATCTTCGCGAGCCGCATGAACGGCGCTATGGATAGTAAATCCTGCGGGGTTTATATGGTAAGGAGACTCCATCATGACCTGGCCGTTTAGATCGATCTTTACGAGGCTTGAAGCCGTGATTTCGTCGAACATCATTCCGTAAGGGTTTATCAAAAAGTGATGCTCAGGGCCTGGGACGCGGGCCGAGATATGCGTAAAGACCAGATCGTCCCATCCGTAATGAGCAACCAGGCGATAAGCAGCGGCCAGATCGACGCGAGCCTGCCACTCTTCTGCCGAAACCTGTTCGCGTATAGAAGCTGTCTTTGCTTGCGACATAACAGTATTACTCTCCTTTAATAGATTCTCTTTCGAAAACGCTTCTCGATTCTAAATCAGGATGCGGAAGTTTCAAACAGGGATAGACAACTCAAGCGGCGAAAGGGTAGTTTTTTTATCTCATAAGGGGGCGAAAGGAAAGTGGCTATATGGAACATATCAAAATAGAGAGTGACGAAGGTTTGCTCATTGTTCGCATGAGCCGGGGAAAAGCCAACGCGCTCAACAGCGCGATGGTTGAAGAGTTGAGTCTTGCTATTAAGATGGCCGGGGAGGGCGAAAGCGTGCGCGGTGTGGTGCTGGCCAGCGACCAGGCAAAGTTTTTCTCAGGCGGCTTTGACGTGATGGAGGTCTTTGGATACGACCGCGAAACGATGACGGAGTTTTTCGGACGATTCATTGAACTTTATGAAGGCATGCTGAGACTTGCAAAGCCTGTCGTCGCGGCGGTGAGCGGCCACGCCTTCGCAGGCGGCGCGGTGCTGGCGCTGGCCTGTGACGCTCGCGTGATGGCGGAAGGCGAATACGGGTTTGCGCTTAACGAAATCAATATCGGGCTTGCGCTGCCGCCGGGCATGATCCGCATGGCCGCAGTAGCCGTCGGGACTGTGAAAGCCCGCGAGCTTGTACTTGAAGGAAAGACTTTCACGCCCGCCTACGCGCTTGAGGCCGGGCTTGCGAGCGAGCTTGCTGCGCCCGAATCGGTCTTAGAGCGAGCAATCCATCGGGCGCGCGAGCTTGCCGGAAAGCCGCCTTTGACTTACGGAGCCATTAAACGCTCTTTTAACGAAGTCACAGGGCTGCCTCCGGCGAGCAGTGATCGCCAGGCTCTGGACAAATTCATCGAGCACTGGTTTTCACCCGAATCAACAAAGCATCGCCAATCGCTGATCGATTCGCTGCGGCGTTAAGGTAAGGCGAGAAGATTCACCGCAGAGACACAGAGAGCACAGAGGCTGCGCAGAGTTTTATTCTTCTCTGCGCAGCCTCTGTGCTCTCTGTGTCTCTGCGGTGAGATGTTTTTCCAATCCTGGACATTTATCTCTAAGCAGGAGCGAATTCAATCGGAGCGAGCCGCACGGGTATATACTTGTGATAGGGAGTGCCCGCAACCGGGTCTCTATCTTCCGAAGCCGTCAATTCATTAATGTGCGCTCCCGTCCGGCGTCGCTCGCCGTTACTGTCCGGGTGCATCATTCCGTAACCGTGCGGCAGCGTGACCTGTCCTCGAAGGATGGAATCGGTTATCTCGATTCGCACGACAACCGACCCGCGCTTCGATTCGCAACGCGCCCACCCGCCATCCGTGAGCCCAACACTAACCGCGTCCTCAGGATGTATCTTGAGCGCGCCGTCAGGGTCGGTCTTGCGCCAGTTGGGGTCGCGGTAGATCGTGTTTGCGTTATACGACCGCCGCTCACCGGCTACGAGAATAAAGGGATATTCGGTTGATAACGGTGACTCTACGGTATCAAGCTCGCGCAGGGCGACAAGCATCTCAGGAATCTCAAGATGAATCCGCCCGTCATCGTGTTTTACAAAGCTCCAGCTCTCGTCGTACTCACTAATGCTGAAGATTACTCCGGAGCGTGAAGAGAGAATTGCTTCAAACAGATTTTCACCGAGCACTGGCCCCTCGCCCGCGTGCCCTGCGCGTCGCACCGCGTCGGGATTTTTACGCGCGAATTGATGAGCCGTAGCCCACAAGAATGCCGCCGCATCGGCGTTATCTGGTAAGGTCGGTCCAAGCGTCCGGTACAAAATCGCGGGCGCGTAATCGGCAAGCTCGGGTTTTTGAGCGAGCAGGCTTTGAAACGCTTTTGCGAAAGCCAACCGCCCTTTGCGCGCCGCCTCGCTCAACTCGGGAAACTCTTTCGGCATGGCCCCCATCTCTTCGACCAGTCGCGTGTAGATTTCAGGTTCGGCCAGAGTGCCGGGCATTGGGTCAAACAAGGGCTTGCGCAGATGAAATGCGTTGACGGGAAATTCCAGGTTGAAAAACGTCGCCTCCCATTTCTCGAACTGCGAAGGGGCGGGCAATACGTAGTGAGCCATCTCGGCGGTCTCGGTCATCGCCACATCGATGACGACGAGCAGGTCGAGTTTGGCGAAGGCTTTGCGATAAGCTTTCGTATCGGCCATCGTAACAATCGGGTTGGCGCTGTCAACTACCAGCCCGCGCGTACGCTCCGCATGATCGGTGTCGATCTCTGACGGCAGGATGTTAGGCGGCAGTAAATTGCCTATGAACTGAAAACCGTTTACAGCAGAAACGTGCCTGCGGCTGCCCTCAGGCGAGTGGCCTATCAGCGGGATGAGCGACGTGTGCAGGTTGTTGCCGCCCGGCTTCGCGAAATTCCCTGTGAGCAGATACAGCAGCGAGCGCAGGTATAAATTCAGCGTGCTGTTGATCGATTGCTCTATCCCAAGATCAGTACGAACCGCGCAACTACTGGCCTGGCTAATCATCCGCGCGGCCAGATAAACATCGTCAACCGCCACTGAGGCGCGCGCGGCAAAAGATTCTATCGGCACTTCTAACAACGCTTCGCGCACCGCCTCAAAGCCGGTCGTGTGATTGAAAATAAACTCTGTCGCATGGCGTCCTTCTCGAACGATCACGGCAAGTATGGCGGCCAGCAAGAAAGCATCCGTGCCCGGTCTGAGTTGCAAATGCAGATCGGCCATCTCGGCTGTCTCTGTTCTTCGCGGGTCGAGGACGATCATTCGGCGGGCCGGGTCGTTGTGAATCTCGCGAAGCACCTGGCGCGCATTGCGAATGCCGTGTGATTGCCAGGGGTTCGTGCCGATAAAGACCACTACTTCGGCGTTGTCTACGTCCTCTGCCGGGTGGCAGTTTTGTTTGCCGAAGAGGCGGCCGTCTACCCAGAAGCCGCCGGTCTTCTCTTGCGCGAGCGCGCTGTAATAATTCCGCGTCCCCATAGCAGTGCGGAGCGCCTTGCCGTAAGGCCCCGCCAGATGGTTGCCCTGCCCGCCGCCGCCGAAATAAGCGAGGCTTCGCCCGCCAAACCTGTCGCGCAGATCGACGAGGCGCGCGGCTATCTCTTGGATCGCCGTCACCCAGGAAATCTCCTCGAAGCTCCCATCCTCCCGGCGGCGAAGCGGCGAGGTGAGCCTGTCTGAGTGGTTCTGATAGTAATTCAGCCGCTGCGCTTTCTGACACAAATAACCGGTCGAGATGGGGTGCGATTTATCCCCGCGAATGCGAGCCATCTCGCGGCTGCGAACTTCAACTTCAATCCCGCAATTGCGGCTGCAAAGTATGCAAGCTGTCGGAAGCCATTGGCCTGGTTGTTCTAAAGCGCTCATCAGTCACCTCCTGTTTAGTAACCGCTTAACCTGATATAATCTATTGCTCGCATATTTTTGTTGCCGCCTGACGGCAGGCTTTCAGAATACGATTCGATAACTGCTCATCTTTTACCGCGCGGGCAAGCATCAACCCGCCGACGCACTGAGCCATAAACGCGAGCGCCCTGTCGTGTGAAGCGGTCGAGCCTTCCGGCAATAAGGCTTCAATCTCGCCGAGGTAATGAAGAAACTGCTGCTCGTAGCTTTCGCGCGTATCAGCATCGCTTCGCGCGACGTCGGGCGTAAGCACCGGCAGAGGGCATCCTTCACCAACCATATCGCGATGGGTGCGGCTGAGGTAGCCGTTTATCAAAGCGCGCAGAGAATCCTTTGGATCAATGCTCTTTGCCGCGCGAAGAGCCTCTCCTCGGTCAAGCGCCGTTGTAACGGCTTCGGCGAAGAGGGCTTTTTTAGAAGGGAAATGCGCATAGAAGCCGCCTGCCGTCAGCCCGACTTCATTCATGATGGCGTCAACCCCTACCCCGTCGTAGCCGCGCTCGCGAAACAGACGGGCCGCCGCCGTGACTATCTTCTTTCGGGTTTCCGCCTTGTGCTGATTTGGATACCGCATCGCGATCATAATATTACGACCGTAATATTATGGCAAGAAAATAATTTTATACTTATCCAATTGCCACTACTCTCGAACGCCGAACAACCGGGCGGGCTCTGACGGGGTCACGCGGACGCGCGCGTCGAGGATCACTGCGCCTCTAACGCCTACGACAAACGGGTTGCAATCCAGCTCCGCGATCTGCGGGATGTCTTCGACCATCGCGCTCACTCTCAACAGCCCCTCTTCAAGCGCCGCAGTGTCCGACGGCGCGCTACCGCGAAAGCCCACGAGCAGCGGGTAAGTCTTCAGGCTCCAGATCATCTCCGAAGCGTCTTCGCGGGTGAGCGGGGTCAGCCTGACCGAAACATCCCGGAGAAGCTCTACTAATACGCCTCCCGCCCCGCAAGCGACTACCGGGCCGAACTGCGGGTCGCTGACCACGCCGACAATCATCTCGACCCCTCCGCCAATCATCCTCTGAACTACAAAGCCGCTTACCGTAACGCCGCGCGCTTCGATGCTTGCGGCCATCTCGGCTGCCGCCTGGCGAACCTGCTCGCGGCCTGAAAGATTCAGCCGCACGGCCCCGGCTTCCGTCTTGTGAAGTATGCCGGGAGCGATGGCTTTGAGCGCGATCTCGCCCCCCATCTCTTCCGCGATGCGGGCGGCCTCGTCTGCGGTCGAGGCAATCTTTTGCTCGACGAGCGGGAGCCCGTAGCAAGAGAAAAGATCGGCAATCTCTTCTGCCGTGAGCCAGCAATCTCCCCGCTCAAGGGCGGTCGCTACGATTGCCGCAGCCTCGTCCCTGCGGAGCCCTTCAAATCGCGGGGGGGACGCGGCGGGCCGCTCGCGCCACTCGCCGTAACGCGCCGCTCGGGCGAGCGCAATCGCGGCGGCTTCCGGGAAAGCGTAAGAAGGCACGCGGACGTCCGCAGAGCGCAACTCTTCGGGCACGCCTTCGGCAGACATGAAGACCGTGATGACGGGTTTGCTGCGAGCGAGCTTTCGCGCGCTTTCCGTAATCACGCGGGCCACGTCCCTTGCGAGCGTCAGCAAAGGCGGAATGAATATTATTACCAGCGCGTCGACATTCGGGTCCGCTGCGACCGCATTGATAGCTTCGCGGTACTGGTCGGCGGTGGCCGAGGCTATCAGATCGACAGGGTTAGAGACGCTCGCCTCCGCGACCAGCGCCGCCCGCAATCTGTTTTGCGTGGCATCGGATAGAACCGGCACTTCGAGCCCTTCGGACTCACACGCGTCGGCGCACAAAATGGCGGGGCCTCCCCCGTTTGTGATGATGCCGACCCGGCGGCCTTTCGGGACCGGCTGGTTTGCCAGCAGCGAAGTTACATCAAACAACTCTTCGAGCGTGTCTGTGCGGATCACACCCGCCTGCCGAAACAGCGCATCGACCGTAACGTCTGACGCAGCCAACAGCGCGCCCGTGTGTGATGACGTGGCGCGAGCGCCAGCCGTCGAGCGCCCGCTTTTTACAACGACGATCGGCTTCTTGCGCCCCACACGCCTGGCGATCTCAGAGAATTTCTTCGGATTGCCGAACGATTCCAGGTAAAGCAATATTACGTCGGTTCCTTCGTCCGCCTCCCAGTAACGCAGCAAATCGTTGCCCGATATGTCTGCTTTGTTGCCGACCGACACGAATGTTGACAGGCCAAGACCGAGCGACTTTGCGTATTCGATGATCGCAAGCCCAAGCGCCCCGCTCTGTGACGAGAAGCCTACGCGGCCCGGCGGAGGGGCCGTCTGTGCAAACGTCGCAGCGAGCCGCACCTCCGGCGCGGTGTTGATTATGCCCATGCAGTTAGGCCCGATCAGCCGCATCCCTGTGGCGCGGCAGACTCGCATCAACTCTTGCTGGCGCGCGCGGCCTTCTTTGCCCGTCTCGCCGAACCCGGCGGAGATCACTACCAGCGCGCGCACACCTTTTCGACCGCATGCCTCGGCCACTTCGATGACTTGATCTGCCGGGACGACGATCACCGCAAGGTCTACGGGGCCGGGTATCGCCTCGACTGTAGGGTAAGCCGAGACGCTCTGGACGACTTCCGCCACGGGGTTGACCGGATAAACGGGACCGTTGAAGCCGTAGCTCAAAAGGTTGTGAAAGACTTTGCCGCTGATGTTGTCGCGCCGCCGCGAGGCGCCTATGACGGCGACGGAGCGCGGCTGGAAGAAAGCCTTCAGCGCGCTCGTGGCGGCGCTGCGCTCTCGCTGCTCGAACCGCTCGATTGCTTCCGGGGTCAGCTCTGTAGGAAAGGTCACGCGTAGCTGGCCCGTCTCAACCTCCGTCTTGATGGGGAAGCCCGATTCGCGAAATACCCCTATCATCTTATGATTCGGAGAGAGCACGTCACCCTCGAATACGTGAATGCCGTTTGCGGAAGCGATTGCCGCAAGCTGGCCGAGAAGGATCGTGCCCAGCCCGCGCCCTTGAAACTCGTCCGATATGGTGAAGGCAACCTCCGCGCGGTCTTCGTTTGAAGTTATGTAAAAAGCATGGCCTACGATTCGCTCTTCCGAGCCTTTCGTGGCTACTACGCCAAAGCGACTCGTGTAATCGATGGTCACTTCGCGGTGCGCTTCAGCAGTCAAAACGGCGTCGGAGACGGGGGCGAAAAAGCGTAGCCACCGGGACTGATCCGACAACGAGCGAAACAGTTCCAGCAACCGCGCTTCGTCGTCCGGCCTGATAGGGCGAACGTGTATGGTGGAGCCGTCTTTGAGTACTACATCGCCTTCCTGGTAGAAGGGTTGCTGTGCGTTCCGGTTGTTTAATTTCGACATAGACGTTACCTGCGCTTATTTGTTCTTGATCGGTTAATCATTTTATACCTTATCTTTCAGCGACAATCTAATCTCTAGGGGGTTAGTTCCCCGCAGCTTGCTGCGTCAGTATACTGGATGAGTGAGCCGCTTCATACATAAGAGCCATAACGTTTCGGTACTGCTGTACCACATAGTTTGTCCAGCGAAGTATCGCAGAGTGATATTTAGCTCCGAAGTAGATCAGAAGCTCAAAGAGGTTTGTGTTGAGATTAGTAAGCGGTATGAGATAACGTTTCTGGAGATAGGCACCGACACAGACCACGTCCATTTCCTGGTGCAGTCGGTGCCGATGTACAGCCCGAAGAAGATCGTACAAATCATCAAGAGCATTACGGCCAGGGAGATCTTTGCAGCGTGTCCGGAGGTAAAGAAGAGACTGTGGGGCGGAGAGTTCTGGACGGACGGCTATTACATCAGCACGGTTGGACAGCACGGCAACGAGCAGATGATCAGCAAGTACATAAAGCAGCAGGGCAGGGAAAAAGAGTATAAGCAATTGCATAATCAGCAACTCGAACTATTCTGACGACTCGCGCACGCGCGCGATACCGCGCAGCTTGCTGCGCGGAGCTTCATTCTCTAGGGGGTTAGTTCCCCGCAGCTTGCTGCGTCAGTATACTGGATGAGTGAGCCGCTTCATCCATAAGAGCCATAACGTTTCGGTACTGCTGTACCACATAGTTTGTCCAGCGAAGTATCGCAGAGTGATATTTAGCTCCGAAGTAGATCAGAAGCTCAAAGAGGTTTGTGTTGAGATTAGTAAGCGGTATGAGATAACGTTTCTGGAGATAGGCACCGACACAGACCACGTCCATTTCCTGGTGCAGTCGGTGCCGATGTACAGCCCGAAGAAGATCGTACAAATCATCAAGAGCATTACGGCCAGGGAGATCTTTGCAGCGTGTCCGGAGGTAAAGAAGAGACTGTGGGGCGGAGAGTTCTGGACGGACGGCTATTACATCAGCACGGTTGGACAGCACGGCAACGAGCAGATGATCAGCAAGTACATAAAGCAGCAGGGCAGGGAAAAAGAGTATAAGCAATTGCATAATCAGCAACTCGAACTATTCTGACGACTCGCGCACGCGCGCGATACCGCGCAGCTTGCTGCGCGGAGCTTCATTTCCGAAGGACTGGGTAGGCAGCTTGGTCTTTCTTTAAGCTGTCTTATCACGCAACAGATTTATTAAAATTCAAAACCTACGGATTCGAAGAGTCTTAGCGAATTGTAGGTCGTGCGATGAGCCTTGTTCCGCTTACGCGGGCCGATGATATCAAGACCGCATTCAATGGATTAGCCGAGTATTTCAAAAAGGCGCTCGGTCTTACAACTCTCCTCTCTTGAACCTGTTTGGCTTAAATAATCTAGTTGACCGGCTTTAAAGGCTATGTTATGTGTATTACCGTTTAATATCTTGCACTCCACTTGGGTGCTCGGCGGCTGAAACGAAGTCAATCATCTTTTAGAAACGCTTAAACACTATTTGTACTTTGCCACTTGCCTTTGGAAAGGAGATGCCATGAAAAACATGTCTAACTTTGCTCCTATCAAATTAGGGGGTATGGTCGTACTTATCGGCGTACTGTTTCTGGCCGCTGTCCCTCACACGGCGATGGTCAGACCTCAACCCTTAATCGTCAACACCCCGAATTACTTTCACGCGGAGTATAGGACGCCAACCATTCAGGACTCAGCACCTATTCAATCTGACAAGCCGCAGGTAATGGCAGCCTCTTACTACAATTTGCAAGGGACTCTGAAATCTTCTATCAGTCTTAATAACAAAGGACTTCTTCCACTAGAAGTGAGGCCAACTCTCTTCAACATGGATGGTGAACGCCTTGACGTTCCTCCCGTCACCATAGAGGCCACTTCGTTTCGCATCTTTGATCTCGCTGAATGGGCCAGTCCCGGCGGGCCGGCATTCCAACAAGGTAGCCTTCAACTCTTCTACCGTGGCAAGGACCTTTTGTTAGGGGCGCAAGTTAAAATAACCGATTCAGCTTCAAGTATTATATTCGATGAACAGCTTTCCGAACCTAAAACCATGATTTCATCTCGCCTTGAAGGACTGTGGTGGCTTCCGTCTCACGATTCTCAAGTTAGCATCGCTATATCCAATACGACTGATTCAACACAGACTGCGTCATTGGAAGTGGGCGGCGTAGCGCCAAACCAACATGGATCAAGAGAGCTGACCCTTAAACCGCATCAGACAATATTAATAGACCCTGCGCAGGACTTTTCTGATAAGCCGACTGATTTGCTGAGTACCGGTGGAATTTCAATAAGATATTCGGGCGAACCGGGGGATATGATAGCCAGGGCGATGATTCAAGATACGCCTGCAGGTTTTTCTTCAGCCGCACAACTTACTGATCCGAAAAAGGCTAAATCATCAAGTCTTCACGGAGCGGGGCTAAGATTAGGGGAGATAGCGGGCGAAGAGCTTAATGCCGTAATTGTAGCGCTCAACATTAGTGACAAGGCGGCTGTGTTGCGCGGGCGCATTCCTCACACTAAGAGCGATGGGAGCATAGACGTATTGCCTCTGCGAGAAGTCAAGCTGAGGCCCGGTGAGGTGAGACAATGGGAGATTAAAGAGGCCAAGGGCTTGAAAGGTTCGGCAGGGTTGGAATTCGATTATGACACTGAACCCGGCAGCGTAATCGTTTCAGCGTTGAGCGTAAGCAAGAGCAACAACCATGTTTTTCAGGTACCGATGCTGGACGTAACGGTGCAAAAGAGCAGTACGGGCGTATATCCATTCTATTTTTATGGCAGTTCTTCGACCACGGTTTATATTAAGAACACGACCGCTGTTGAGCAGAAATATGTGGCTCATATGAATTTTGAAGGCGGCAATTACATGATGGGGTGAAGGCCATCGCGCCGGAGGAGACAGTGACGATTGATATCCGCGCTCTGCGAGATAATCAAGTCCCGGACCAGGAGCAGCGGACGATCCCGCATGGTATTGCACACGGGCAGGTAAGATGGACAATAATACAGAGTGAAGGGACTGACCTTTTAGCACTGATCGGGCGGTCGGAGCAGGTGGATGAAGTGAAGGCCATCAGCAGCACGTATGCCTGTCAGAACTGCTGCGGAGACTTCCCGCAATCTGTCTTCATCTCCCCATCTCAGGTGGATATGCAAGTTGGACAATCCATTACGATGAGTGCGTTCGAGCAACGGGTTGATTGTTATGGGTTCGCTTACCTGGTTCCGGTATCAGCATCCTGGAGTAGTAACAACAGCTCAGTGACAACAGTATCGGGCGGGCAGGTTACGCCGCAGAGAGCTGGACAGGCGACGATCACTGCATCGTGGAATTCGTTCAATTCAATTCCAACTCAATGCGGCCCAGGCTTTGGCCCGCCCCCAATAGAGCCTACTTCTTGTTGTGGCAGTCGCTCTTCTTTTAGAAACGCATCTGCAGCTGTGCGTGTGATCCCGCGAGTTATCATAAGCGCTGCTCAAACGTTAATGGATGGAGGTACGACGAACTTCAGCATACAATCGCCCGATGCAACTCCATCAAGTATAGCCTGGTCCTTTACTGCCCCCACAGGCGCGGGTAATAACCCTAATGTGACCTTCAATCCAGCTAACGGCACGTCAACCCAGACCAACGGGCACTGGTTCGCCTTGCCGAATAGAGAGTGCCCTAATACTAACTGCCAAAGCACCTATACCATCATATGCACGGTTGATTTTTCGCTCGGTTTTTCTGTAAGGGCAACATTAAATACATCGCTTACGATTGACGGGTGCTGGAGGCCCGCCGCTGGGTTTGTGGCACCTCCTATAATTTCAGGTGGTCCAGAAATTGGGTTTGACCCATCACGGAACCTTTGGGTAGTCATCGGGTCAGGCACTTTGAGACGCAATCTGCAATCGAAAGTGATAATCGTACCACCTGCTAGCCAGTTTTTTACCAAGACGGTGGAGCATGAGAGCGTGCATGAGCGACAATACGCTACCGGCATGCTTTCTGATATACGGACGGTTAGTAGCCTCATGGCAGACCTCTTGCTCCTTACTGATCCTACAGAGGCGGGATTGAGAGCCAAGATAAACAACGCTGCGGTTGCTTGGGCCACCAGACAAGACCAGTTAATTCAGAGCAGAAAGCCAGCTTTTGAAAGAGAGGCGTATAACGTCTCTGATCTGATTGCGCCACGATATATTTATCAGAACTGTGGCAGTTTTTAGTGATAGGAATCCTTTGGCAGGTCGCTGGTATAGCAGGTAAGATAAAGTATGATATTGTACCAGCAGTTTGCTTCCCTAGTCTCAGAAAAGGAGACAAATAATGCTTGCTACAAACATCTTGTTTATTTATGCCTTAACTTCTTCTTTCAGCCTGACGCAATCACCCAGCAGACCGGGCTGGGACACTTTGGCTAAAGAAAGCAGTGTGATTATTGTTGGCGTAGTCGAGAAGTATCAATCAGTCATCCGTCGGGATAAAATGGCAAGTACCGTAAAACAGCTTCCCGATGGAAAGAAGATTGTTGAGCTACCGAACCCTGACGACTATGTCGTTGGACACCTCATCCGTCTACGTGTCCAGGAAATACTAAAGAATGATGGGAGGGTGCGATCAAGAGGCATTTTGGGCATTTATGTACCTGGATTTGTCCCCTTGGAAGGGATGCCGTCATTTGTAGAAAAGGAGAGATATTTGGTTTTTCTGTCCCCTCTCAAGGCAGATCGCCAAAGCTTTGCGGGAACTACGATCTTTCAATTGCCTGAATCTTCTAAGGAACCCGCGTTCAATCCAACATCGAAATACGTTGTTGTAAGGGGAGATAGCGGTTCGATCAACCTGACTTCGCGTAACAGTAACTTAATCAATGAAGTCAAGGCAGTCTTGTCCAAATGAAGTGAACGCCTTTGCCGACCCAAGCCAGTTTTTCACAAAGATCGCCGGCCTTGAGTTCGTTGCGCGCCCGTCCCATGCGATGGTAGAACGCACGGCGCTCTATTCCAATCTGTCTGACGCCCTCATCATCAGCCTCGATCATGCGGTTTTGAAACGGACTGTCGAGTTAAGACCCAGATTTGCCCTTTGGCTTCAATCCGCTAATAATCGCGTCTTCAATTCAAAGCAGGTCCGCGAGGGCGAGCATGAAACCCAGCCCTTCATAGCTTTGAATTGAAGACGCGATTATTAGCGGATTGGATCAAAGCATCTTGCTAACCTTATTCGTATTGCCCTTTCACCTCTTCACATTAATGCCTTCCAATATCCTGCCTATCAGTTTTTTTCTCACCTCCTTTACTCATAGTGCGAGCAAAGGTGCTAAGGGACGACGCACAAAAATGCATGTTATACTCGCTTCAGCAAATAACTCATGCTGGGGTAGACATTCATGATCTCGTTCCCAGAGCAATTCAATATGGCCGATTACTTTCTGGATGACCGCATCAAGGAAGGTAAAGGAGATAGAGTTGCTGTTTATTATAAAGATAAGAAGTACACTTATTCTGATATACAGCGAATGGCGAACCGCATGGGCAACGTCCTGCTTTCACTCGGCATAGATATGGAAGACCGCGTGCTGATATCGCTGCCGGATTGCCCTGAATTCATTGCCACCTGGTTCGCCATCGCAAAGATCGGCGCTGTGATAACTATGGTTAACGGCGGAACGGGGCAAGAGACATCGCGAAGTAGTTCCGGCACGATTCTGAACACCATCCTGCCGACTTCCGATTACGAATACTATCTCGACTACACGCGGGCAAAAGTCGCCGTCGTTGATGTGTCGGTGATAAACCGTTTCGCGCCCGCCGCCGCGCGCTCGCGTTATCTCAAACACACGGTTGTTGTGGGAACCAAGGTGTCGGGAAGCCTCACGGGGCCTGCGACAGAATCCACTCTATTCTCTTATGAGGAAATAACATCCGCCGCAAGCGAACGGCTAGAGACTGCGCCCACGTCGCGCGATGACCTTGCCATCTGGCTTTTTACTTCCGGCTCGACCGGCCACCCTAAAGCCGCCGTTCACTTTCATCACGACCTGCCCTACAACACAGAGTGCTACGCCAAACGTGTGCTTGGCATAAATGAAAACGACATCACGCTTTCGGTGCCAAAGCTTTTTTTCGGCTACGCCACGGGCACGAACATGATGTTTCCTTTTGCGGTCGGAGGCGCGACCGCGCTTTTTGCGGAACGCTCGACGGCGGAAACCATGTTCGAGATGATTCAAAAATATCGCCCTACGATCCTTACTAGCGTCCCGACCATGATTAACGCTATGCTCCAGGTCGAAGGCGCTCGACAGAAGTACGACCTCTCGTCGCTCCGCTTCTGTCTTTCGGCGGGCGAAGCGCTTCCGCCGGAGCTTTATCACAGGTGGATGGATACGTTCGGCGTCGAGATACTGGACGGCATAGGCTCGGCGGAGATGTTTCACATATACATTACCAACTATCCGGGCGACGTGGTGCCCGGCAGCCTCGGTCGCATCGTTCCTGGTTACGAGGCTCGCATAATTGATGCCGACGGGTGCGAAGTGCCCGTCGGAGAGATGGGGACGCTCAAGATCAAAGGCGATTCGGCGGCGCTCTGTTACTGGAAAGCGCACGAGAAATCGAAAGAGACGTTCGCGGGCGACTGGTGCACGACCGGAGACCAGTTCCGCATAGATGAGCGCGGTTACTACTGGTACTGCGGCCGCACGGACGAGATGCTGAAAGTGAGCGGCATTTATGTTTCGCCTACAGAGATAGAGAATTGTCTGCTTGAGCACGCATCGGTGCGCGAGTGCGCCGTCATAGGCGCGGCGGATGAGCAGGGGCTGGTCAAGCCAAAGTCTTTTATCGTGCTGGCGGAAGGCGTGAGCGCAAGCGCGGAGCTTGTGCGCGAGCTGAAAGAGTTTGTGAAGGGGAGGCTTGCGCCGTATAAGTATCCTCGCTGGATAGAATTCAGAAGCGAGCTTCCAAAGAATGATCGCGGAAAGATCGATCGGAAGTCGTTAAAGCAGTGATCTGTATGACCGCATTTCAAAACCTGACCTGGAAAGAGGCGCAAGAGCGAATCGCTCGCGGCGTGGTGTGCATCCTACCCGTAGGCTCTACTGAAGCGCACGGGCCGCACCTGCCGCTTGCTACCGACGTGATAATCTCGGAAGAGATGTCGCGCCGCGCCGCGCGGAAGCTCGCCGGGCAAAATGTCGAGGCCGTAGTGCTTCCCGCGATTGCTTATAGCGTGACCGATTTCAGCAAGGATTTTCCGGGCAGCATCACGATTAAGCGAGAGACAGCCGCCGCGCTCATACGCGATGTTTGCGTCTCTCTTTACGCGCAGGGAGCGCGGCTTGTGGTCATAGCCAACTCGCACCTTGAGCCTGAACACGTCGCTTCAATCAAAGACGCGATAGAGCAGGTGAAACAGCAGACAGACCGCGAAGTCGCTTTTCCGGATAAGCGCCGCCGTCGATGGGCCGCGACCTTGACCGAAGAGTTTCGCCGAGGCGATTGTCACGCAGGCTCTTACGAAACGTCGCTTGTCATGGCTGCGCGGCCTGAGCTTGTGCGCGACCGGATAAGAGAATCGCTTGAAAGAGTCCCGATCTCTATCGCCGAAAAGATACGCGAAGGCGCGCAAGGATTTCGAGAAGCGGGCGGGACGCAAGCTTATTTCGGCGACCCGCGCGCGGCCACGCGCACGGAAGGCGAGGCTTCATACGAAGCGCTTTCGGATATGATTGTCACGGCGGTAGTGGAATCGCTCGCCGATGGCCGAGAACCAAACGGGTGACGTTTGCCGAAACAGAAAATATTTCGTAAATGGCTTATCGAACAGAAATCCAGGTCCGCTTCGGCGATGTCGACAAAGCGGGCATAGTCTACTACCCTGTGATTTTTCATTACCTGCACATAGCGCAGGAAGATTTTTTCGCCGACTATGTCGGAGTTGCTTATCATCGATTGATAGAAGAAGACCGGCTCGGTTTTCCGACCGTGCACGACTCGACAGATTTTTACAAGCCCTTGCGCTACGGAGACACGATTGAGATCACGGTCTATATTTCGAGCGTGGGCGAAAGCTCGGCCACGTTCGAGTTTCGTGTTCGCAAGAAAGGATCAGACCAGTTGCTCGCCGGCTCGTCGCAAGTGAAGGTCGCAATCAATATGGACACCTGGGAGAAGGCCGCAATCCCTGAAAAGTATCGAAAGATATTGCTCGGCTGTCACGCGGACTGAAAACTCGAAGACGCGATATGAGATCGAAAACCCACGATTGTTTGGAAGACGCGCTTTCAAGCTATGGCTCGGTGACGCTCGATAAAGGGAGGCTTCTCGAACTGCTCGGCAAGATAATTGCGAAAAGAAGTCTCGCTTCGCTGAGGCGACAAACGGAGGCTCTAAAGCAAGCTCTCGTCTCCACCGGCAATAACGGAGATGGTCTATTCAGCTCATCCTCAAACGGAGACACCATATTTTTGCGCAGGGACGTTCTTGTCGCGGAACTGGATCAAATCCTCGAAGCGCGAACGATTGAAAGGGCCAGGTATTATCTGAAGCGGCTTGAGCGCGGCGTGAAAGAGGACAGGACGACCGGGATCAATGACATCA
Source organism: Blastocatellia bacterium (assembly GCA_963728545.1). Taxonomy (GTDB): domain Bacteria; phylum Acidobacteriota; class Blastocatellia; order UBA7656; family UBA7656; genus DASUNP01. Next base: position 5,101,101 of record CAVSKO010000002.1, on the reverse strand, counting down.
ACCTGATGCGTTGGAAAGAGTACGAGGAGATCATCACCGACAGCCTCTGGGACTTTTCCAAAAGAGACACCACGGGCGCTCACCTGGGCTGGTACTGGGGCAATTTCATTCCGCAGATTCCGCGCCAGCTTATGCTCAGGTACACAAAGAAAGGCGATCTGGTGCTGGACGCATTCGCCGGCAGCGGGACGACCCTGATCGAATGCCGCCGCCAGGGCAGAAACGGCCTGGGGATTGAACTGAACGCGCAGGTGGCGCGCAAGGCCGCCGCCCTCATAGCTAAAGAAAGTAATCCGCATTCGGTAACGACCGAAATCATCACGGGCGACGCGCGGATCGTGGATGCGCGCCCGGCGCTCGCCGCCTTTACTAAAAATCAGGTCCAGTTGCTCATAATGCACCCGCCCTATCACGACATCATAAGCTTTTCCGAAGATGAAAAAGATTTGTCGAGGGCCGCAAGCACCGCAGAGTTTTTGAAGCTGTTTGACGAAGTCGTCCGAAATCTTGCGCCGCTGCTTGAGCGCGGCCGTTACCTCGCCCTCGTCATCGGCGACAAATACTCGAAAGGCGAATGGATACCGCTCGGCTTCCAGTGCATGAATCAAGTGCTGGAAAGAGGCTTTTTGCTAAAGAGCGTGGTGGTAAAGAATTTTGAAGAGACGCGCGCGAAGCGCGATCAAAAACAGCTCTGGCGTTACCGCGCGCTCGCCGGCGGGTTCTACATCTTCAAGCACGAATATATCTTCGTTTTTAAGAAAAGATGAGCTAGCGCGAATTTCATTATGAGTGTACGGGATTGGAGAAACCTCTCACCGCACAGACACAGAGCGGGCGCAGAGTTTTATTCTATACTCTGTGTTCTCTGTGTCTGTGCGGTGAATCTTTTTGCATTTGCGCAGGACCCGAAAGCCGCTCAGGATCACAAGGCCGCCGTCGAAGGCGTGGAGATAGGCATGAACGCGCAGCAAGTCTTCGAGCAGCTCAAACGCATGCCCGATGCGCGAAAGGATGAAAAAGAAGAAGTCATACTCACGTGGAAGCTCAAAGATACAAGCGTCTTACAATTGAAATTCCGCAAAGAGCACGTCTCGCACATTGCGCTTCAATACCACCAGCCGCGCCCTACGGAAGGTCTGTGGTTGCAGCAGACACTCCACAGCGGCCCTTCACATGATCTGACGGGGCGCGACCCGCGATTGCGCATCGATTACAAGACTACCGAGACCAAAGACAAATTACGCACCGTCTGGACGCGACAGGAAAAGGCGGCCGGCGGTTACACGGTGGAGGTTCAGTTTCTATCTACCTCTCGAAACGTGCGCGGAGACAGGTTCGAGGATTACGTGGAGTTCAAATACGTCACGGTCGTAAAAGACGATATAAAGAAGTTTGAAAAAGCGGTCGAGCAAAAATCAAAGCCCTAACCCGTCAACTTGCAATTTTTTTGTGGCGTGTCTTTCCAGCGTGTCGCGAGCCAGCATGGCTGCTCCTATTATCCCTGCATCCTGGCCTAACTTGGCCTGGACGATGCGGCAACAATCAAAGGCCGGGGCCATGGTTGATTTCTCCGCTTCATCGCGCAACGGTTTTAGAATCAAATCGCCTGCGGCCATCACGCCGCCGCCCAGGATCACGACTTCGACGTTTAGCAAATTCATTATGCCCGCTACGGCCATCCCCAGGACGCGGCCCGTCTCTTTCAGCACCTTCAGCGCAAGCTCGTCGCCTTCTAACGCCGCCTGAACTACGCGCCGGTTCGTGAGCTTGCCTTCCATATCGTGGGCCAGCTTCGAGACTGAAAATGACGGGTCGCTGAACAATTGCTCGCGCACGCGCCGGACTATGTTCGGCCCCGACGCTATGGTCTCCAGACAGCCCGTGCTGCCGCAAGCGCATTCCAGACCTCCCATATCGATTTTGACATGGCCGAACTCGCCCGCAAACCCAAGACTCCCTCGCTGCAACTGGCCGCCCAGAATCAAGCCCGCCCCGATGCCCGTCCCCATGGTGATGTAAAAAACATCCGTCGCGCCGGTGGCGGCCCCCGCGCGCCATTCGCCGTAGGCCGCCATATTGGCGTCATTATCGACGACTACGGGCAGCCCCGTTGACCGTTGCAATTCCTTGTGCAGGTCGTAGTCTGAAACGTCTACCAGATTGGGATTCGCCTCTATTCGCTGCTTCCGATGATTGACCATGCCGGCCCACCCTATGCCCATAGCCAGGACCGGCGCGCGCGCTCCCTCGACATCTTGCACGGCGTTTATCGCCTCGACCAACTGATCGATGAGGACGCTCGCGTTGCTGACTTCAGAGACGACGCGCTCCTGTTTGAGGATGTGGCCGTCTTCCCGGACGAGCGCGGCGCGTATGGTCCGCCCGACGTCAAGGCCCACGTAAAGTCTGTCTGAAGGTTGCGTCATCTGAAGTCCAGTTTAGAAATTCCGGGTCACGATTTTAAGAGGAGTGCGCCCGCCTTTCAAGCCCGAAGGCGCGGCCCGCATTCCGCAGACGGGTGAGCGCCCACCGCACTTTTGCGCGGACGCCTTCGTCTTCGTCGCTCAACGCGGCTTGAAGCGCGTCGCGGGCGCGCGGGTCGCACATCTCTCCCAGCGCCTCTGCGGCGCAGAAGCGTATGTTGCCGTTCGGGTCGGTCAATAAGTCTATCAGCTCGTGGACGGCCTTCGTCTCTGACAGCCGCCCGATTGCAAGCACGGCTTCGCAGGCGACAAAGCGATCGTCGCTTTTTAACAGCTCTACCAGCACCGAAGAGATGCTGCGGTCGCCGATCTCTCCCAGAGCCTTAGCGGCGAATCGCGCGGTCAGGTGATCGCCCTCATCCATAGCGTCTTTGAGCATGCTTATGACCGGGCCTGTAGCCTGCTCGCCCATCTTGACTATGGCCTGTACGGCTTCGGCTTTGACCTTCAGGCTTGTGTCTCGGAGAGCTTCGACGAGGGCCGGAAGCGCTCGCGGGTCGTGCGAGAATTTCAGCGTGCGCACGGCGTCCATGCGCATCTCTTCGTTTTCTTCTTTGAGCAACAGCGTCGGGTCTATTGCGACCTGCCCGCCCGAAAGGCCCGAGATGATGCGCTGCGTTATGCGGTCTTGAATCTCCAGCATTTCACGAGCATCGGCGTCTATCTTTTCGCTCCACAGAAGCCCGCCGTGCACGGCGTCTATAAGTTGCGTGGTCACCCGGAGCCGATCGCCCGCTTTCAAATGATTTCCCATCAAGACCATATCGACGTTCAGATCGGCCCGCACGCGAGCCGGATCGATCGATTGATCGCGGTACTTAGCCACCAGGCTCGACGGGATGACGGCGACCGACTTGATGCGCATTAGCTCTGAGATAAGGCTTTCGGCCAGCGACATGCCGTAAAAATCGGACTGGGGATCGCCGCTCAAATTGCGAAAGGGCAAAACGGCAATCGTTTTTTGCGTCGTGTTGGTGAGGGAAAACTCCCCGCCCGTCGCCGAATCGCTTTTTGCCGTTTGCACCTGCCCGGCCTGGATTTCGGCCTGGGCTTCGCGCCCGAACAGGCTGCCGAAAAACTTTGAGAACGCTCCTTGCGGCACGTGTCGTTTCGGAACAACGAACGGCACGGAAACTCCGTCGGGAACGCCCTGTCCGCCAATGCGCATAGCCGCAACCAGCCGTTGCAACTCTTCGAGCAGCGGCTTCATGGATTGATAGCGGTCGCTCGCCCGTTTAGCCATCGCCTTGTCTATAAGTGCGGTCAGTTCCTGCGGCAGCTGGGAGTTGATCTCGCCCACGGGCTTGTAGGCATCGTGTATGACCGCGTGCATCATATCGACGCTTGAGGTGGCCTTGAAAGGCATTTTCCCGGTCGCCATCTCGTAGAGGACTACGCCGAACGAATAGATGTCGCTTCTGTGGTTGACGCGCTCGCAGCGGGCCTGTTCGGGCGACATATAAGACGGCGTCCCCAGCGGCGAGCCTATGCGAGTCAGTTCCTCTGTTGCGCGCCCCTTATCGGTGAGCAGCTTTGCCAGCCCGAAATCGAGGACCTTGGCCTGGCCGCGCGGCGTGATGATGATGTTGCTCGATTTGATGTCGCGATGAATTATGCCGCGAGAGTGGGCCACTTCAAGCGCGTCGGCCACCTGCAAGGCGATTGAAAGGAGGCCGTCGAGGCTGAGAGGTTTTCCGCCGATGACCTTTTTCAGCGTCTTGCCCGGGACATACTGCATGGCTATGAAGAACTGTTGATCTACTTCGGCGATCTCGTAAACCATGCAGATGTTGGGATGGTCGAGCGCCGAAGCCAGCCGCGCCTCTCTGAGGAATCGCTTGCGGGGGTCCTCTTCGGCCATCAGTTCGGGCGCGAGCAGCTTGAGGGCGACCGTGCGGTCGAGCATGATGTCATAAGCTTTCAAGACGCGGCCCATCCCGCCCTGTCCAAGGGGCTCTTCCAGGCGATAGTGAGAAAGAGTATTGCTCATAAGTATTAGGGGTCAGGGGTAAGAATCCCCTATCTCTTAAAAGTGCGTTCGTGCAGATGCTAGATTACACCGACCGGCATATTCGAGCCAAGTGGCATAGCATTATCTTTACAGGCGGGCGGAATTTTTTATTCCGGCGTCGCAATCAAGCACAGGACGAGAAAGGCGGTTCGAGATAAGTTCAGTTGATCGCGCTTCTTGACTCGTTATTATCAGCGGCAACAATATCCTGAACAGGAGCGAGCGGCAGCGTGAAGGTGAAACTGGAACCGCGACCTATCTCGCTTGCGGCGGAAACCTCGCCGCCGTGCGCCTGGACCAGATGTTTGACTATGGCCAGGCCGAGCCCCGTGCCTTCTACCTTGCGCGAGCGCGATTTGTCCGTGCGATAAAGACGCTCGAATACTCGCGGCAAATCCGCTGCGGCTATGCCTGTGCCCGTGTCTTCAACACGAATTGCGACCTGAGAGCCGTCCTCTTCGGCCTTCACCCCGACGCTTCCGCCGGGCCGGTTGAACTTCACCGCGTTGTCGATCAGGTTATAGAGGATCTGCTCAAGCCTTGTGCGGTCGGCCTGGACGAGCAACTTTTCGGGGACGGAGACGGCAAACGATATATTGCAGTTGATGTGGCGCGATTCGGTCAGGGCGATGACCTCGGTAATGACGTTCTTTAGACGCACGGGGCCGAGCGCGAGTTTCACGCTGCCCGATTCTATGGCTGAAAGATCGGAGATGTCCGAGATCAACTCGCTCATGCGCGCCGCGTGCTTGTGCAGCTTCTCTATGAACCGCGTGTTATTCTCGCGGTCGTCTATAGCGCCCGCAAGCAGCGTCTCTGAATAGGCGAGTATGGCCGTCAGCGGCGTGCGCAGCTCGTGCGAGAGGTTTGCGAAAAATTCCCGCCGCACGCGCTCCAGCCGCTCCAACTGGGTGATGTCGAAAAAGACCCCGACCACAAGGTCGCTCCCGAGCGGCGCTACATTCAATTGATAGCTGCACGCATTGCGGTCAGCCATCTCTACACGCACCTCGACCGCCGTGCGCTCGGCGAGAGCGCGGCGGAACGCTTCGTTGACCGTCGGGTTGCGCGTGGCGTCTACGAGGCGATAAGAGGGCGACGCGGGGATGGAGCTATATTCGGCGGCGTCTTCGATGATCTTAAACGGCACGCCTGTCTCTCGGTCGCCATGTTGCTTCTCGGCGACCGTGTCAGGCAGTCGCACTATGCGCGCCGCCGCGCCGTTATAGACCACTATGCGCATAGCGGAGTTTACTATCAAAACGCCTTCGCGCATGGTTGCGAGAATGGCCGACAATAATCGATTGGTCTCTTCGGTCATAACGGTCTGCCGCTCTGTCTCTTTGAGCGCCGCGCTGTAACGATTGAGGGCATAACGCGACATGAAAAAAGCCAGCACTCCGACGACGATCACCGTGATTACGTGCGAGGTGTTGACGGACATTTGAGGGAAAAGGAGCGTTTTGATCATTTCGTAGGCGGCGAAGATCAAAACCGCTGCCAACGTCACCAGCCAGACACGTCGCGCAAGATTATTCATATTTCGGATTTTAATAGCGCATTATGTCCTTCGGACAGCGCGAATTTAGATTTTAGATTGGAAAGCGCGAGGGTTTGTAAATCCAAAATCCAAAATCGCGCGGCGCGAAGCGCATCTCGCGCCATGAAAATCCAAAATTCTACGATTCTACGCTTCGGCTTGCTTGCGGTTATCGTAGAGGCGATAACCTATCCCCGTGACCGTCTCTATCAGCGAAGGGTCGCCGAGCTTCTGGCGGAGCCTCCGTATGTGAACGTCGAGCGTGCGGGAATCGCCGTAGTAGGTAAGCCCCCACACGCGATCCAGCAGCACCTCGCGCGTCATCACGCGGCCCTGGTTGCGGGCAAGCTCCGAAAGCAGGGCGAACTCTTTGCGCGTGAGCCGGACTTCGCGCCCCTTGCAGCGCACGCTGAAGGTAGACGGGTCGATGACGAGCACGCCGTTGTCATAAATAGGGCGTTCGGTCTCCGCGCCGTCGGCGCGGCGCAACACGGCGTTGACGCGGGCCATAAGCTCGCGCATGCTGAAAGGCTTCGTTATGTAATCGTCCGCGCCGAGGTTCAGCCCCAGAACCTTGTCCGACTCGTCCGTCCTCGCCGTGAGGATCAAGATAGGCACGCGGGCCGTGATCGATTCCGACCTGAGGCGGCGGCACATCTCGAACCCGCTCATGTGAGGCAGGTTCAGATCCAGCAGTATCAGGTTAGGCGGCCGGTCGAGTATCAGATTGATGGCGTCTTCGCCCGTCGTCGCCACGCGGACGCGAAAGCCTTCTCGCTCCAGGTTGTAGCGAATCGAATCCGCAATGTCCTCGTCATCCTCGACGATGACAATGCTGCGGGTACGCGCCTCGTCCGTGTTTGCTACCATATCGTGTGCTTGATAACCTGTCCTCTCGCCATGTAAACGATCTGTTCGCATAAATTCGTCACGTAGTCTGCAATTCTCTCAAGGTGTTTTAGCACGAACAGCCACTGAGCGCCGCGCGACACCGTAGACGGGTCGCGCTCGATCACCTCGATCACCTGCGCGTATAGCTGGTCGTAAAGCGCGTCGACCGCGTCGTCGCGGGCTATGGTCGCGCGCGCGCGCTCCGGGTCGCCCGAAGTAAAAGCGTCCAGCCCGTCTACGAGCATCTGCTGGACCAACTCCGCCATCCCCGATATATCAATGCGCAATTCAAGCTCCGGCTCGTCGTTTAGCGCAAGCGCGTGCTTGGCTATGTTGACCGTGTGATCGGCTATGCGCTCGACGACGGGCGCGGCGCGGGCGACCGAGATTACGAAGCGAAGATCGGAAGCGGCGGGCTGTTTTAGCACCAGTATGTCTACGCAAGCCGTATCTATCTCAAGCTCCAGCTGGTCTATCGCGTCGTCATCGCGGATCACGCGCTCGGCCAGGTCCGAGTCGCGCTCTATGAGCGAGCGCGTCGAAAGCGCAATCGCTCGTTCTGCCGCGCCGCCCATCATCAAGAGCTTGTCGCGCAGCCGGTTCAAATCGTCTTCAATCAATCGCTTGTGCATCTTCTATAAGTCCTGAGTCCTGCGACCCGCTTGCGCGGGCGCCCCGGAGTCCTGAGTTGAATCCGACGAGTCCTGTTTTCACTCAGGACTGAATATCATCCGAATCTTCCCGTGATGTAGTCTTCCGTCATACGATTATCGGGCTTGGTGAAAATCTTCTCCGTAGTGTTGAACTCGATCATCTCTCCGAGCCAGAAGAAAGCCGTCCGGTCCGATATGCGAGCCGCCTGCTGCATGTTGTGAGTCACGATTACTATCGTGTACTTCTTCTTCAGCTCGAAGACCAGGCCTTCGATCTTCTGCGTCGCAATGGGGTCGAGCGCGGATGTCGGCTCGTCCATCAGAAGCACTTCGGGCTCGACCGCGAGCGCGCGCGCTATGCAGACTCGCTGTTGCTGCCCGCCCGACAACCCATAAGCCGATTCTTTCAACCGGTCCTTGACCTCGTCCCACAACGCCGCCGCCCGCAGGCTCGATTCGACGCGGTCGCTGAGGTCCGATTTCGACCGGGCCATATTATTAATCCTAATCCCATAAGCGACATTGTCAAAGATGGAACGGGGAAAAGGGTTCGGTTTTTGAAAGACCATGCCGACCCTGCGGCGGAGCGATACCACGTCCGTGCCCATTGCGTAAAGGTCTTCGCCGTCCAGGCGGATGTGGCCTTCGACCCGCGTGCCCGGTATAACGTCGTTCATTCGATTGAGTGTGCGTATCAAAGTCAATTTGCCGCACCCCGACGGGCCTATGAAGGCCGTGACGCGGTTGGCGGGTATGGAGAGCGTGATTTCTTTGAGCGCGCGCGTGCGGCCATAATAGAAGTTCAGGGTTTCGACGCTCATCTTCTCGCTGGTTTTTTGATCCTGCTCCTCCCGGCTCGCAGGCGCGACCTGCGGGGCGGGCGGCGCGACTATTTCTGATACGGCGTTTTGTGCTTGCATTTCCTCACTCACCTTCCGGGGCGTTTGCTGTTCGCTCATTGATGGCGGCTCCTCGCGAGTATTTTGACCGTTACGTTGATGGCAAGTATCATGCCCACCAGCACGAGAGTGGCCGCCCACGCCAGACTGTGCCAGTCTTCATACGGCGAGCCTGCATAGTAATAAATCTGATAAGTGAGCGAAGCTATCGGTTCAAATAAAGACGTGCTCATGTCGTTATTATTGAGCGACGTAAATATCAGCGGCGCAGTCTCGCCCGCGATGCGCGCGATGGCGAGCATCGCGCCCGTAGCCACGCCGCTCGCTGCGGCCCGCAGCACTACGCCGAGGCTCATCTTCCAGACCGGCGCGCCCAAAGCCAGCGCGGCCTCGCGCAGGCTGTGCGGCACCAGGCGTATCATCTCTTCGGTCGTGCGAGCGACGATGGGCATCATGATAATGGCGAGCGACGCGCCGCCCGCGAGCGCCGAAAACCCTCTCATCGGTCGCACCAGCAACGTCCACGCGAACACGCCGACTACTATCAACGGGATGCCCGTGAGCGTGTCGATGAGGAATCGAATCACCGTGCCGAAACGATTGGTGCTGAACTCGGCGAGGTAAAGCCCGCCCAGAATTCCGACCGGCAGCCCTATCGCGCTCGCTATGGCGATCAGTATGAGCGAGCCGACGATGGCGTTCGCGATCCCTGTTTCGGGGTCGCCGTACGGCTTGGTGTCGTGGATGAGAAATCCTATGCTCAACGCGCTTGCGCCCTTGACGGCTATGTAGGTCAGTATGACTACGAGAGCCAGTATGACGACGCCCGCCGACATGGTTGTCAGTGTCGTCATCACGGCGCTTATGATTTTACGACGCCTCAGATTACGCATGCGCAGCCTTTCCGTGGCCTCGCGTCACGCCCCACACCAGAATTCTTGCGAGCGCGTTTATGATGAACGTGATAACAAACAGTATCAGCCCCAGCTCGACCAGCGCGTTCTGGTGCAGAGCCGTTTGCGCCTCGTTGAATTCGTTGGCGATGGCCGACGCTATCGTAAACGAAGAGTCGAAGAGCGAAGCCGAAATCTCGGGGCGGTTGCCGATGACCATAGTCACGGCCATCGTCTCGCCGATGGCGCGGCCCAGCCCGAGTATCACAGCGCCCGTTATGCCTGACCTCGCGTTTTGGAGCATGACGATCGTGGCTTCCCACTTCGTAGCCCCCAGCGCATAAGCGGCTTCGCGCTGCGAAGGCGGCACGGCGCGCAGCACGTCCGTAGTCACTGCGGTGACAATCGGGACTATCATGATTGAGAGTATTATGCCGGCCGTCAGCATTCCGGTCTGGCGCGGCTGGCCCTGAAACAGCGGCAAGAATCCGAACCAGTCCTGGAGCTTTGGATAGACGTGGTCGCGCAGCATCGGGCCCAGCACGAAATATCCCCACAGCCCATAGACGACCGAAGGTATGGCGGCCAGCAACTGCACCAGAAACGAAATCGGAGTCAAAAGCCCGCGCGGCGCGTGCTCTGTCAGAAAGACCGCGACGCCTATGCTTACCGGCACGGATATGACGAGAGCTATTATTGAAGAAACCACCGTGCCGTAGATAAAGGCGAGCGCGCCGAACTGCTCGCGCCCTTCGACGGGGTTCCAGGTTTCCCCGAACAGAAAATCCCACCCGAATCGCTCGATGCTGAGCATAGAGCCGCGAGCCATCTCGATGATTATCATTATGACGAGGCCCGCTATCAGCAGGGCGAAAAGCATAGTGATCGTCTTAAAGATCCAGTCGCCAAGGCTCAGCGACCCGCGAAGCCGAGCCAGCGGGGAGGAAAAAAAGCGGAGAGCCCCACGCTTGAAGGCTCTCTTTCTGTCATCATCGGTTTCATTGTCTGCTTCTAGCCCGCGTAAAGAGGCGTGCCCTTGTGCGTAATCGCTTTGATTTTCTGCTCGGCCCTTTCGACCACTTCTTTGGGAAGCGGCGAGAATTGCAGACTGCGAGCCGTCTCTGAGCCGTTGTGCAAAGCCCACCAGAGGAAATCTACCAGCGCCTTGCCCTTGGCCTGATCATCTTGCTCTTTATAGACGAGCAGGTACGTATAACTCGAAATCGGATAAGCGTCTTTGCCCGGCGGGTTCGTAATCAATACTCTCAAGTCGTCAGGCATCTGGCCTGCCGACGCAGCGGCCGCCGCCGTCACCGAGTCGAGCGAGGGGTGCACGAATTCGCCCGACGAGTTCTTCACAGAGGCGACGGGCAGCTTGTTCTGCTCGGCATAAATCAGCTCGGTGTAGCCTATAGCGTTGGGCGTGTTCTTCACCTGGCCCGTCACGCCTTCGTTGCCCTTAGCGCCGTTACCCGCGGGCCACTGCACGGCCGTTCCCGCGCCGACTTTCGACTGCCACTCAGGGCTGACTTTCGACAGGTAGTCGGTGAACACGTAGCTGGTGCCGCTTCCATCCGAGCGGTGTACGACCGAGATGTTTGAATCGGGCAGGCTCACTCCCGCATTTGTGGCCTCGATGGCAGGGTCATTCCATTTCTTTATGTTGCCGAGAAATATGCCCGCTATGGCCTCCGGCGTGAGCTTAAGCTCGGTGGTCACCCCCGGCAGGTTGTAAGTCACTACGACCGCGCCGAGGACTGTTGGAATGTGAAGTATCTCGCCCGGAGCCTTCTTTAAATCATCATCTTTCATCGGCGCGTCCGAGCCGCCGAAATCTATAGTCCTCTCCACTATCTGCTTGATGCCGCCGCCCGACCCAATCGATTGATAATCGAATTTAACGTTCGGGTGAGCCTTGTTGTAGTCGCTGAACCATTTTTGATAAAGAGTGTTTGGAAAGGTCGCGCCCGCGCCCTGTATCCTCACTTCGCCGCCTGAACTGCTTGACGGGCCGCCACAGCCGACCATAGCAAGCGCGGCAACCGCTATCATTAATATTGTTGCGCCCAACCTGAGTGCTGGAATGCGTCTAATCATTATTTTAGGGGCCTCCCGTGTTGTTTTTAACTAACACAAAAAATGAGTATAGAAAGGCGGTGTTACAGATCGGCAACATCCATGTTAAATTTCGGTTAAAAGACCGAAGCGTGTTTGAAAAAGTTAGTTCATAAGCCTCGAAGAGGCGCAATTCGATAGCTCGGCTGCCGCGCGCCGGGCAATGCACGCATACGACACGAAGCCCTGAAAGGGCGAAATAATACGACAATTTATTTCGCCCTTTCAGGGCTTGTATTAATGTGCGCTGATGACTTGGGGCTGCGCCCCAGGCTATTGAATTGCGCCTCTTCGAGGCTTTCCAAACTGGAACTGATGCGGGATTTGATTTCTGCGCAACACGAAATCAAAGCTTATGAAGAAGCTCTACAATCAGAAAAGTGAGCGCGGCAATAATTGCCGACATAGGTATGGTCAGAACCCAGGCCCAGACTACGCGACCAGCCACGCCCCAGCGCACGGCTGAAAGCCGCCGCGTAGCGCCCACGCCGACAATCGCGCCCGTAATGGTGTGCGTCGTGCTGACGGGGATGCCGCCAAACGTAGCCATATATATGGCCGTAGCGCCTGCGGTCTCGGCGGCGAAACCGCCGACCGGCTTGAGCTTGGTTATGCGCGACCCCATCGTGTGAACGATTCGCCAGCCGCCCGAAAGAGTCCCAAGCGCGATGGCCGCATGGCAGGTGAGGACTACCCAGAGCGGGATATTGCTTGTAGCGTTCTGGTTGATGTTTGAAGCTACGAGCACGCCTGCGATTATGCCCATAGTCTTTTGCGCGTCGTTGCCGCCGTGTCCCAGGCTGTAAAGCGCAGCCGACAATAGCTGCCCTTTGCGAAACGTTTTATCGACGCGGTCGGGCGAATAACGGCGGAAAATCCAGAATATCGCTATCATTATGAGAAAACCGAGAATGAACCCTACGAGCGGCGAGATGAGTATGAACGAGCCAGTCTTTATCCAACCCGCCGGTTTGAGCAAGCCTCCGTCAAGCCCTCTGTGCGCCGCAATGGCCGCGCCCGCAAGTCCTCCAACCAGCGCGTGAGAAGAGCTGGAAGGCAATCCGTAATACCACGTGATAACGTCCCAGATGATCGCCCCGAGCAGGGCGCACAACAACACCCACAATTGCCACTTCTCGTCTATGAGCTTTATTTCGATGAGGTCGGACCCGATGGTCTTTGCCACACGCGTTCCAAATATGGCAAAGGCTACGAAGTTGAAGAAGGCCGCCCAGATGACGGCGAGCCCCGGCGAAAGCACGCGCGTTGATACCACCGTAGCTATCGAGTTGGCCGCGTCGTGCCAGCCATTTACGTAATCGAATACAAGGGCGACCAGGATTATGAGGATAACAAACGCCGTCTGCGTTTGTGTCATAGGATCTGCGCCTCCGCTGCTATTTGTTTTTGACCACCACGGCCTCAAGGGCTTCGGCTACATCTTTGCAGCGGTCAATGGTGTTCTCCAGCTCTTCGTAAAGCGACATCCACTTGATGAGCTCTATAGGGTCTTTCTCTTCCGTAAACAACCGGCGAAGCGCATCGCGGTAGAGCGAGTCGGCGCGCTTCTCAAGTTGATTGATGTTGCGGCAATGCTCGCCTACGCCCTGGCTGCGCTCCAACAGCGCAAATACATCTTGAATCTCTACGGTAGCCCTGCTCAACAGACTCGAAATCTCGACCGAGTCGGGCTTCAGCGCGGTGACGTTGTAAATCTCCAGCCTGCGCGCCAGGTCGTTTATCATGTCTATGACATCATCAAGCTCCGTCACGAGCAGATAAATATCTTCGCGGTCGATAGGCGTGATAAAGCTTGAATTGAGTTTCTGCAATATCTTTGCCGCGATGTCGTCGCACTCAAGCTCTATGTTCTTTATCTGCTCGGCGTACTGTGCGTGATTTGAGAAGTCCTTAAATATCTTTGCGAATATCTCGCCGCCTTCCCGCACCTTCTCCGCTAACTGGTTTAGCATGGCAAAGTACTTTTCTTCGCGCGGAATCAGACCAAACATAAACCCTCCTGAGCCTCCCGTTTTGTCGCCATTTAATAAATTCGTTACATAGCGGTAACAAAGTTGTTAAATAGTATATTTCTGAAGATCAAGCGTCAACTTGGCGAAGCCCGAAGCGGTCGTTTTTTTTCTTTAATTTGACCGGCTCGGCGAGCCTATGGGATCGCCCGGCGGTAAAGCTATCGGCGCGGTCTGTTTGCGCGGCTGATCGGGCCGCGTTAAAAACCGCTCGATGTCGTCGCGCGTTGCGCGGCGGTGAGCGGCGACCGCCCCGTCTTGCGAAGGCGTTTTGAGGTATTCCGAAAGATCGCGCAGAGCTTCGGTCGCGGTGGCGCGAACTTGCGGCGCGGCGTCCGCGTTTGCCGCAAGGTCCATCAGCCGCGTAACCGCGAGGCTCTCGACGGCCCGAAGGATCGCCGCCTGGTAAGCGTCTGTGGGCGGGGTCGAGGTCTTCCACGTCCGCAGCATGAGCGCGTCTACGACATCTTTGAAGTCGGGGTTTGCGCGGTCGCGCGCGTGAAACTCTACGAGGCGCGCGGCCCTCTGAGGCTGTAGCAAGCCGGATATGGCAAGGTCTGCCGCTATCGTAGCCGATGCGATAGGATCAAAGACCGGCTCGGTCCGTTTGGTGAACAACTCGGTCGTCCCATTGTTGTCGTAGCCGAACGCGCGCGGCGGGATCATCTCTAAAATTCGCGCGGGGATGGCCAGTTGATCCGGGGCGAGAGTATCGAGCGCCGCAGCAATCGCTTCGCGCTGGCGCGCGGCCGGCACGATCTCGCGGATGCGCGCCGGGCTCGGCCCGTTTGAAGTCCTGACCGCATAAGTATAGTAGACTCCGCCCAGTGATTTGATCGCGGCCTGGAGCTGATAGCGATGATGCAAGTAGAGCGGCAAAAGCCTTGCTTCGAGCATAGCCAGCGGCATCCCTTCGCGGATGTTGTTCAAGCCGAAATTGGCAAGCCCTATGCGGCGCACTTCCATCTCGTGCCGCAGCATCGCTATGGGGTCGTCGCCGTTGTCCCACAGATTCGCGAGCGGATGCGCCGCGCCCGCCGGGCGCGCGTCGGCGTCGGAGATGAAAAGCATCCCCGCGCGTATGCCTTCAACGATTATTCGCTCAAGCTCTGCCGCCTCCGAAGCGCCTTTCGCAAATTCAGAGTACGCGAATTTGATTGCGAACTTGTCATACGCGCCGATGCCTCTCGCGTAGGCGTTCGAAAGATCGAGCTTGCCGTTTCTGATCTCAACCATAGGCGCGGGGTAATCCATCACCGACGCGCGCCCGTAGGTGCTCGCGGCAAAGTTATGAGCAAGCCCTAAAGTATGGCCGACTTCGTGCGCGGACAACTGGCGTATGCGCGCCAGCGCCATCGCGCCAGGGTCTGTCGCCGGGTCGAGCGCGGTAAGATATTCGAACTCAGACGCCACGCCGAACTGGCAACCGTCCGCGTTTTTGTAATCCGGCACCAGGCCCGTTGCTATCGTGAAGTCTTGCCGCGCGCGCAAGGAATCCAAAGTGACATTGCCTTTGATGATCTCGCCCGTTCGCGGGTCTGTGATCGTATTGCCGTAAGCCCACCCGCGCGTCGAGCGATGCACCCAGTTGATCATGTTGTAGCGCACGTCCATAGGGTCGGCGTCCGCAGGCAGCACCTTTACTTGAAACGCGTTTCGAAAGCCAGCCGCTTCGAATGCCTCGTTCCACCACGACGCGCCTTCGATGAGCGCGCTGCGAATGGGTTCCGGCGTTCCGTTGTCGACATAATAAATGATCGGCCTGACCGGCTCGGACACGGCCTGCGCGGGGTCTTTCTTTTGAAGACGGTGGCGCGCGATCCACTTTTGCTCTATCGCTTCGGTGATCGGTGTAGCGTAGTCGTAAAAATCTATTCCGAAAACGCCGACTCGCGGGTCCAGGCGGCGCGGCGCGTAGTTGCTATCAGGAAGCTCTACAATCGAGTGATGCTCGCGCACGGTCACGGCCTGGGCTGTGGGAACCGTTTCGCGCACGAGCGCGCCCGGGTCGCCTTCGAGCCCGAAGGTCAGCAAGGTTTCGACCTCGGTATTTCGGGGAAAGCCTTTTGTTCGGGGAAGGTAAAACGCGCTGCGGCTTTCATCGAAGCGGTATTGCCCCTGGCGCGTCTGTCGCAAGCGGTCAAGCACGCCGTGAGCGTCGCGCATGAAAAAGCCCGTCGCATCGACCAGCACGCGGTTCGAGTCAGCGGCTTCGACCTTGAAGCCCCAAAGCACGCTCCGCGCGAAAGACTCTTCGACCGCGCGCCGCTCCGCCGCGTCAGCGGTGATTGCGCGGTAGCGATAATTAGGCTCGATCATCAAGACTTTCGGCCCTATGCGCTCGAAAAATACTACGTGCGTGTCGCCAAGCTGGCCTCGATCAAGCCCTATCGGGTTTGACCCCACGCCCGTTTGCAGCGAGACTTGATAAAGAAACTCGGTGTTGAAACGCGAGATTTCCATAAGCATCTTGCCGGTCGCCTGGTCCCAGTAGAGCGGCACGTAGCCGTCGATTTTTTGAAGCCCGGCGGTCTTCGCGCTGACAGCCGATTCCTGCGCGTGTGAACCTGTGGGAAGCAAGACAACTGTAAGTAAGGTTATCATCAGCAAACGCATCATAAAATTCCTTTCAAACCGGCTCACGCTAAATCTGTCGCTTAATAAAGACTCGCCTTGCGCGTGCGGGGAATGCTATTGTCTGTCCGTCAGGTAAGTCAAGCTGACGAAACTATGCAAAACAATTTTGTAGAGAGAGCGTAATTCGCGAGTAAGGAAACTCAAATCAACGGGAGGACGCTTATATGTCGCTAGACCAGATAATTGCCAGATGGGCGGAAGTCCGCGCGGGATTCATCGACGAGCTTGCGCATATACCTGCCGACCAGTTCGACTTTCGAGCGACCCCGGATGTGCGAAGCGTGGCGGAGATCGTCCGGCATGTCGTCGAAGCTCAAAAGGTGATGGCCGGAGAGGTGTGCCGCGAGGATACGAATTTTAAACGGATGCCGATCTTTGAGCTGATTAAAAGCTATGCCGGCGACGTGGCCGCAGTCGAAGGTAAAGATGCGCTGATAGATTTGATGAAAGAAAGCATGAAATCAGCCGAAACGGATTTACGGGGTTTCGGAGAAGAAGCGCTCGAAGCGACTATGGAGCGGCTGGACGGCAAAATGTTGCCGAAGACGGATTTCTTGCACTTCTTAATCAGCCACGAGATGTATCATCGCGGGCAGATCACCGTTTATCAAAGACTGCTTGGGATGGAGCCTGTTATTACCGGTCGATTAAGACAATTTCTTGCAGCGCAGCCCAGATGAGTTGAAAGGATTCAAGCCGATGACCGACGCTGACCGTACAAATGATTCCGCGCGCACGCCTGAAAAGATCGAATTGCTCCGCTCGCTCATCGGGCGGGTCCCCGCTCACCTCGCGGCGATTTCAAGCGGCGAGGCCGCGCGACGGCCCGCCCCCGACGCCTGGTCGCCGAAAGAGGAGTTAGGGCACCTGATAGATTCGGCTGCGAACAATCACAGGCGAATCGTGCTGGCGCAGATCGAAGACAGCCCCGCTCTGCCCAACTACGACGGCGACCGCTGGGTGCAGCTTCACGATTACCAGAACCGCGATTGGCAAGAGTTGATAGAGTTGTGGCGCGTGCTCAACAATCAACTGCTCGCCTCGACCCGCGCCGCGTCCGGCGAAGATTGGTCGCGCACCTGTACCATAGGCGACTCGGAACAGCTCACGCTCCGCTTCGTGTTTGACGATTACGTAGACCACATGCTCGGTCACTTGAAACACATAGGGCTTGATACGGATAAGCTTTGCACGCCCGAAGAAACCTATCCCGAAAAGCCCGCGCCTGCCGAGCGCCCGATCAACGAGTTGATAGCGCGCCGCTGGAGCCCGCGAGTTTTCGAAGACCGCGCCGTAGAGCGTGAAAAGATATTGCAGTTGCTTGAAGCGACGCGGTGGGCCCCGTCGTGTTTTAACGAGCAGCCGTGGCGCTACCTCGTATTTGACGGGTCAGACGCGGAAGCATTGGAGCGCGCGCGCGCGTGTTTGAGCCAGGGCAACGAGTGGGCGCTTAAAGCTCCTGTGCTGATGATATCGGTTGCGCGCGACAATTTTACTCATAACGAAAAGCCTAACCGCACGGCGCAGCACGACGTTGGGTTGGGGAGCGAGAACCTGGTTCTCGAAGCAGTTGAACATAGAGTTAGCGGCTCATCAGATGGCGGGCTTTGACCTGGAACGCTCTCGCACGGAGTTTGCGATTCCGGAAGGCTTTACTCCGATTGCGATGATAGCCGTAGGCTATCCGTATCACGGCGACCTCGAAAGCGTGCCTGAAAAGCTGCGAGCGAAAGAACTGGCTGAACGCGCTCGCAAGCCGGTTGAAGAAATCGCATTCGCCGGCCGCTGGGGCAACCCTTACGGCGGTTGATTAGAGCGGGGATTGAACTTAAGGAATGCGAGAAGATTCACCGCAGAGACACAGAGAACACAGAGCGGGCGCAGAGCAGACATAAAACTCTGCGCAACCGCCGCGTGCGAAGCACATCATCGGCCATATGCGTCCTCTGTGTCTGCGGCGGTGAGATGTTTCCTCCAATGCTTCACTTAGGCGATTTGTAAACCTGCCCGGCTTTCATCACGAAGACGACGCGCCCCATCGCGCGAATGTCTTCCAGAGGGTTGCCTTCGACCGCGATCACGTCGGCGAACTTGCCCCGCTCGATAGTACCTATCTGACGCTCCATGCGGAGCAGTTCCGCGCCGCGAATGGTCGCGGCCCTTATCGCGTCAATCGGCTTCATCCCATAATCGACCATCAGGTTAAACTCGCGCGCGCTCGTCCCGTGCTCGTAAGCGCCCACGTCCGTTCCAAAAGTGATCTTGGCGCCCATTCGCAACGCTTTGCGAAAAACCTCTTTATGATTTGCGACGATGCGGCGGCGCAACTCCGTGTTGTCTTCCTCGATTTCAGGTATGTAAACCCCCAGCGTGGGGCACCAGAACACGCCGCGCTCGACCATAAGCTTTATCGTTTCGTCGTCCATCAACATCCCGTGCTCGATTGAGCGCACGCCGCCTCGTATGGCGTTCTTCGCGCCTTCGCCCCCGTAAGCGTGAGCGGCAACGTCACGGCCCCAGCGGCGGGCCTCCGCCACGACCGCGCGCACTTCTTCTTCCGACACCTGGCTCATCGATTCCAACGTCACAGGGTTTACGTGCCTGAGCGTGCCCGTCGCATAGAGCTTGATCCAGTCGGCCCCGTACTTCACCTGCCGCCGCACTTCGGCAACCATCGCGTCGCGCGAATCCGTGAGCGCAGCCGGGTCGGGTATCTGAATGTCGGGATTGAGCCCCGCGTTATTCATGTGGCCCGCGGTGATCGTCAGCGCGAGCGTAGATACGAACAATCGCGGCCCCGGTATTATTCCCCGATTGATCCCGTCGCGTATCGCCACATCCGCAAAGCCCGCGCCTTCGCTATCAAGGTCACGCATAGTCGTGAATCCCGCTTCCAAATCTTTCTTGACTGCCGCGACCCCTTGAACGGTGCGAAACGCCTGCGACTTTGTGATGACGGGCGGAGCGCCGCGCTCGTCTTCGGGCTGCAAGAGCACGTGCGTGTGGCAATTGATCAACCCCGGCATCACTGTGTAGGCCGAAAGATCGATGACGCGCGCGCCTTCGGGAATGCGGGTGTTCGAGCCGACCTGTTCTATCGTCGCGCCGCGCACGATGATGACGGCGTTTTGAGTGATAGAGCCATCAACGGGGTTGAGCAGACGGCCACATCTGATGGCCGTCACCTCGATTGATTGCGCGCGGGCGGCGACGGCGGCGAGCAGGCAGACGGACAGCAGTAGGGTAAAGATTCTGAGAGCGCGGGCGTTAATCATCTTATTCACCTTCGAGGTTGAGATTTGACGAGCTTCTTCATTATCCGAAATCGCGCGCCGCCGCTCAACCGCCCGGTGACTAAAACGAATGGCTTTGATAGAGTAGCTCAAGATTACGGAGGCCGTCACACTATGAGCAACAAAAGCGCGCTCGCGGTGAAATCTCTCATCGTAAAGTTTATGAACGAACACGTCTATCGCGGCGACTATGAAAACCCGCGCGAGGGGCCTGACGCGGCAGGTCTTTATCATTACAAAGACAAAAAAATTGAGATCACACTCGCCCCTTCGAAAAGGGATGGCTGGCTCAATTGCGCCGTCGCGGTTCATATCGTGCGTCGCCGATGGCCGTTTCGCCGCACTGAGCCGGTGATGGTTACGGGACACGGCGTTGAAGTTTCAGCCTTTCGTCCGGGCCTCTGGATAGATTATGTCACAGCTCTTTCGGAAGGTATTGAAGAAGTTCAGCGCGAGCGCGAGGAGGCCGAGAAGCGCAAGAGCGAAGAGGCCAGGCAACACTTTGATTCGAACTTCAACCCCGTTGATGATTCTTCGATTTTTAAGGAGTAAATCATAGCGCGTGTCCCTGTTGTAAGGCCCGCTAACTTCAATTAAGCTTCGTAACTCAAGAATGTCACAAGTCGCTTGTTGAAACGTCAATATCATCTAAACGACTTTCGGACAAATCTTTAATTGAGGAGAAGACAGTTTATGACAATACAATATGTTTTTACTTACGGCTCTCTTATAGAGTATGCATCAAGGACCAGAAGCGTGCCTTCCGCGCTATATGTCTATCCCGTGGAAGTAAAAGGGATTAAGCGGGGCTGGTTTGAGCAGGACCGCGCATCGAACACTCTCCAGCCAACATACCTTGGAGCAGTTTTGGATGAACAATCAACCTGTAACGGCGTCATTTTTGCCGTCGATGAAGAAGAGCTAAAGAGGCTGAAAGAGAGAGAGGCAAGCTATAACGTGCGGGAAATTCCTCTAAACAAAATCCAGTTTCTGGACCAGCGGGGGGGCTTTAAAACTGACGACGTGAAAATATACTTCTTTGAATCCAGGGCGCAATACCAGCCAAGCCCTCGATTCCCAATTGTACAGTCCTACGTTGATATATGTGTGGGCGGCTGCCTGCAAGTCCAAAAGAATTTTTCGATCTCGGAGGAAGAATCCTTTGTCCAGAAGTTTTTCGACACGACCGAGGGATGGGAAGGGACCTGGTTCAACGACCGTATCTACCCCTGGCGGCCATTTATATATGTGCCGAATGCGACGGCAATCGATAATGCAATCAAGAAAGGGCTGGAGGGCAAACAGTATAATATTCACGCGCCTTCGTTTCTCTAGAGCGAATTACATATGAGTGTAAGGAAATGAAAGAAGATTCACCGCCGCAGACACAGAGAGCACAGGATGGCCGATGATGTGCTTCGCACGCGGCGGGGGCGCAGAGCAGAATATGGTTTTCTCTGCGCCTCCTTTGCGTCCTCTGTGTCTCTGCGGTGAGATGTCTCTGCCAATCCCGTACATTCAATTGAATTCAAGCCCGCAGTGCATGCACTTATTGGGCTCTTTAACGAGTAAGAAAAACAGCGACAGGACGCAAACGACGAACAGCCCTATGATGGCGACGATTATAGCCCACTGCGGAGTGCCCCCTTTTACAACGCTCGTCGAGCCGCAGCGCGGGCAGATTAACTGTCCGATCATCGGTCTGACCTGCATTGGGGGCGGCGGAGGCGGTTGATAAGCCTGCTGCTGAAAAGGCGGCGGCGGATATGCGTACGGGTTCGAATCGGGCGGAGGGACCGAGGGTATATAACCGGAGTTCGGGTCAGAGCTTCGCTCGGCGAGCGGCGTTGAGCAATAGCGACAGAAATTAGAGCCTTCGCGATTTTCCGCGCCGCATTTTGGACATACCATAACTTCTCTCCCGCCCAATATAATAACGTCGTGGTCTGTTGGAGACTAATCTAAAACAGTGACAAGTGACAAGTGACAAGTGACGAGTTTTTGGCAATGCACCTGACAAACCCGCTTCAAACCTTTCACACTCCTGCCATATCCCACTTACGTCGAATCTCTATGACCAGTTTAGCAATCTTTTCGGTAACTTTTGCAAAATACTCGTCGGCTTTCTTCTGATCAAATTTGACGTAGCCCTGCCCTTCTTTGTACAGCCCGATTGAAGAAGGCGCGGGGTAAGCAGAGTAAGTGCCGGGCGCGGGATTGGGCGTGGCGAGTTGATCGGAATATCGCTTGCGGTCTACGAGCCGGGGATCGATAGCCTGCACAAAGGCCGTCTCGTTCCATCCCGCGTGGCCGCCGTCTTCGCCAAAGACTGCCAGCGTCACGTCCGCCGCATAGCTCCACCAGTTGACGACCAGCGTCCGCACGCGCTTGTCCTGGCCGACCTCCATCGCCACCTGATTCAACACGGCCGTCTGCGGGCCGCCGTGCCCGTTTACTACGATGATGTTTCGGAAGCCGTTTTTGGCGAGCCCCGCTAGCACGTCGCGCACGTAAGCGCGGTAGGCCGCCTCGGAGATTGAGAATGCGCCGGGGTAAGCGTCCATGCTGCCCGTGATGCCGTAAGGGATTACAGGCGCGATCATCGCATTTACGTCGCGCGCTATCTTTCGCGCGATTGCTACGGGCGCGATGATGTCTGCGCCGTTGTTGATAACCCCGTGAGGCTCAAGCGTGCCCGTAGGCAATATGACCGTGTTGATCTTTGACGGGACGACCTCTTTGAACTCCATCCAGTTGATGTCGCTCATCTCGCGCGTAGATACTGCGTCTGTAGATACCGCGTCTGCGGTTTGAGCCGCCGTCTGCCGGCTCAGGATTGCGATCAAACAGAAAGAGAGAACGACTAAGCAATTGCGAGTCATTAATATTCCTCCCGGGTAATTAATGAGCGATTCTTTGTCGCCGCCCCCGGCTTTGTCAAGCAGGGGCAGGAAAACGCGCGCGCGAGTCGTCTTTGACTCAACTGCTGCGCTATGATAATTTCACGAACTCAACCAAAGCTTCAGGAGGCGACTATGGACATCAAAGAGCGCGTTGTAGAGGGAGTGAGCGTGCTGGATATATCGGGTAAGATCGTGCTCGGCGAAGGAGACCTTCAGGTCAGGGACCGCATCAAAGACCTGCTGGCCGACGGGCAGCGGAATATATTGCTTAACCTTGGCGACGTCAGTTATATCGATTCGGCGGGATTGGGCGCGCTCATCGGCAGCTACACGACCGTTAAACGCGAGGGCGGCCAATTAAAACTGGTAAATCTGACCAAGCGCATCAAAGACCTGCTGACAATAACAAAGCTGATCACGGTCTTTGACACTTACGAGAAAGAGGCTGAAGCGCTTCCCTCTTACAAGCCCGCCCAGTAGATAGGACCTTTCGAGCTGATCGAAGAACCCGGTGGGTGACGCTCGACCGTCAGGGTTGCTGCGCGGCCAGTGCGCGCACTCGCTCGATGCTCTCTTTGATCGCCGGGTCGCTTGTGGCCGCGTAAGCCTTCTCGTAAATTCTTAGCGCCTGTTGATACTGCTTGTCGCTTTCGTAAACATACCCAAGCTCCGAAAGCGCCGCGACCGAATCGGGCATAAGCTGTATGGTGATCTCAAGCGCCTCCATAGCCTTTCTCATCTGATTGCTGCGCGAAAGCGATATGCCGTAATAAAGCCACGCCTGCCCGTTATCGGGACTGGCTTTTGCAAGCTTTTCAAGCGGCTCTACCGCACGGTCAAACTGGCGCGCGCCCAGGTACGCGCGCCCCAGTATGTTCGCAGTCTTCAGATCGTCGCGGATCGCTTTTAGCTTTTCTCCGACCTCCGCCGCTTCTACCCATGCCGGATTTGAACCGGCCTTCCGCGCTTTGCGCATCAAGCTTTCGGAAAGCAAATCCATCGCGGCGGCATCTTCCGGGTTCAGCCGCACGGCCTGACGGAGCGCGACAATCGCGCGGTCGTCGTCTTCTCGCTTGAAGTGTATAGCGCCTACGTAATAATAGTTCGCGGCTGCTTCTTTCGGCTCTTTCGGCTCCTTCGCCTCTTTCGACGTATTAGTGTTTGTCGAAAGCAAGGCGAGGGCTTCATCGAATCGCTCAAGAGAATAATAAGCCCGTCCGAGCGCGGCCCGCGCGCTCGGGTCGACTTCGCGCTTTGCCTTCGCGGTAATCTCTATGTACCGCTTGAGCGGCTCGATGGCCCGCTCGTTCTGGTTTGACAGGTAGTAAGAGAGTCCTATCGTGTACCACGCGCCCGCGATGTCGGCGCTCTGAGGCGACTGCGCTTCGAGCAGATCGATGGCGTGCGTGAGCGGAAGCTCCACGCGGTCGTACCGCTTCATCTTGAACTCGCACAGCCCTATGTAGTACCACGCGCCCGCGACGTCGGGCTGCTCCTGAGCTATGTCTTGAAATTCCGCCAGCGCCGCGCGGTACTCGCCTTTGTTGTAAAGCGCCACCCCGCGACCCCAATCCGAAGCCTCGGCATTGAGGCAAAAGATGAGCAGGAATATTGTTGCTGCTTTTACGCAGAGTGCTGATCGCATCAGCAAAATTATTGCATGACAGGCCTGACGCGGAAAGATAAAAACCAACTATGCGCGGTTCAAATGCGACGGGCCGGTTATACCATCGGCGCCCACTTCCTGAGCGGCTTTAACAGTATCAACAGGACTGCCGCAATACATAAGGCCGCAGCGCCGAGGACGGCAAAGAATGTGGAATGCAGCCACGCGTCCCAATAAGTGCCTATCGCCGTGAGCCTATTGGCTATCGCGATGGCAAAAAACCATAAGCCCATCATCAGGCCCCGCACGCGGAGCGGCGCAACATTTGAAACCAGTGACAGCCCCAGCGGAGAGATCATCAACTCGCCCAAAGACACCACCCCATACGCGGCAATCAACCACAGAGGCGAGACTTTGAAAGCATAAGGATTGCCGGCGGGTGCGCTCGCTTCTCCCACCTTTGCCGCAAAATACATGATGAAGAAAGAGAACCCCACAAGAGCCATTCCTATTGCTATTTTAGCAAGTGTCGAAGGCTCCTTCCCTTCTTTATCAAGCAACATCCAGAACAACACCAGCGGCAGACCCAGCAGGATGATTAGGACCGGATTAATCGAATAGATAATCGCACTGGAACTGCTCCCCCAGTCTGTATTCTCATAACTCCATTCTGAAAGCTTTGCGCCGCTCTGGTAAAACACCATCCAAAAAAGAACGACGATTCCGAATATAAGAAATAACGCGGCAACCCGCATAGAGGGTGTCGCCGCTCCTCTGGTTTCAGGATGGCTAAGAGGTTGAATAGCTTCTTTCTTTCTATCGAGGAAGCTTTTGAACCCCCATAATATCGAAATGGAGAGCAGCACTCCAAGCGCAGCCACAACGAAGCAGATTCGATAGCCGAGCCACGTCTTGAGGGTTTCCATCACCATGGGCGCGGCAAATGCGCCGAGGTTGATGCTCAGGTAAAAGAAGGTGTAGGCGCGGTCTTTCAGGCGGCTACCTTCCGGATATAGCTCGCCGACCATGACGGAGATGTTCGGCTTGAACAGGGCGTTCCCTATCGCAAGGAAGATCAGCGCCGCATACAAGGCTCCGGGCGAGGGAAAGCTCAACAGCAGGTATCCGACTATAAAGAAACCGCCGCCTATAATTGCGGCCCTGCGATAACCGAGGAGCAAATCGGCGAGCAGTCCGCCTACGGGCGGGCTGATATAAACGCCCAGCAGATATAACGAGAAAAGCGACGCGGCCTGAATAGGAGAACCAGCCGAATACATATTGCAAGTAGAGCGTAAATAGCGAGAGCACCGAATAGAAGCTGAACCGCTCACACAGCCCCGCTGCGAACAAGACGAAAAGACCTATGAGGTGGGTTTCGCCGCGTTCGAGTCGCTGCTGGGGCGCTTGCGGCCAGGCCGCCTGGCGGCTTGGGTCCATCATAGATTCGCTCTCCACCTAAATGCTTCCGACAAGGTGCGGCACATTTTATACTATTCGACTATTAAATCAATCTCCTTCGGTTAATCTTCTGATTAACATTTCTTCGTCAATAAAAAAGGGGAGAGCTCTGGCGACTCTCCCCTTGCCGTAAGAACGAATGCGGTCGAGGTAATGTGGTTAATGCGGCTCACATCGCATTCCCGATTTTTTGAGGCACCTTCAAACCGCGTTCGCCTCACTGCCTAAAACGAGTACCTGAACTGCACTCGACCGTAACGGCCAACGGTGTTTCCCGCCGGGCCTATAATTCCCCCATCGTTCACCCGCACGTTGTTGAAGAAAGGGTTCAACACGTCGCCGTTGCCCTGATCGCTTCCGATGCCGGGATTGGCCCACGTAAAGTTCGGGTGGTTAAACAGGTTGAAGAACTCGAACCGCACCTCAAGCCTGTGAGATTCAAAAGGCATCTTGAAGGCTTTCGTCAGGCTCAAGTCCAAAGTGTTGACGCGCTCGGCCCGCAGCGTGTTGCGACCGGCAATGTTAGTGCGTATCGCCGGGTCTACGATGTAGCGGGCGTCTGAAAGCGCGATCACGTTGCCGTTCAAATCGAAGTAACCGGTCGGCGATTCGACTCCGAAAAACAGATCGGCAAACGCTACGGAGTTCGCCGGAGCATCGAGATTCCCGACGGCAGGGCGGTCATTGAAAGCCTCGGAGTCTCCGTTCAAATCTATGCCGCCGACAAACGGCGTTTCCACCGCCCCCGACTGCAACCGGTATATGCCCGACACGGTCCAGAACCCCGCTACCTGTCCGAGCCAGCCCGTCTTTGGCCCCGGCACGTCGTAGACGAAAGACCAGACGGCGCGGTGCGGCGCATCAAAAGAAGCGACGCTGCGATCTACGTTGCGATCAAACGGATTCGACGCGCGGCTCGCGCCTCCGGTCGTCACAAAGACTTCGCTGTTGACGTTATCAATCGCCTTAGACCACGTGTAGGCAAACCGCAGCAGCAAGCCATCCTTGAATCCCCGCTCGATGCGCGTTTGCAGCGAGTGGTAGTTCGAATCTCCCCCGTTCGTGCGAAGCACTACTACGCCGCGCGTTGGAAACAGCCGGGAGACTCCATCAACTCCTTCGGGGTTGCCGGGCACGCCCGGATTGACCAGCTCGTTTATAAACTGGCGCATCCCGCGCGAGCCTACATAAGCCGCATCGATTATGAAGTTGCCGGGCAACTGGCGCTGCACGCCAAAGTTCCAGACGTGAGACTGCGGGTTTACCAGGTCGCGCGAGATGCTATCGATCCTGGTCGCAGGGTCGGGCGACCCCGTCGTAGGCAGCGAGCCCGGGCCTGCGTTGGCAAAGCCGCGACCGCCGACCGTGCTTCCGAAGGTATTGACTCCGAATACGTTTGGCGATGCGGCCGCGTTGTTGAGGAGGATGTTGTTGAAAAAGACATCATAGCTGACGGCGTACCCGCCTCGTATGACCGTCGCCTCCTGGCCGAACAATCTTCCAAATACGCCGTCTCCGCTGACGTGCGGCGTGTAGGCGAAGCTGATGCGCGGCGCGAAATTGTTATTGTCGGCCTTTTGCTCGACCTTCGTGTTAAGCGGCACGTCGAACCCCGCGAAGGCAGGGAATTCGATCACGTTGAAAGGCGTGCCGTAGTTCTCATACCTGAGTCCGAGGTTCAGCGTCAGGTTCGGACGCATGCGCCAGCTGTCGTTTATGAAATAGGCTTGCTGAAACGCATTTGGGCGGACGACTGGATCGCCGAACGTCTTGGTTGCGAAATTTCCCTGTGTGCCTGAGAACGCATCAACGAAGTTTCCGAACGTCGGAAAGGTTTCGTCTTCCGGCGTTGCCGGATCATCCTGGCTGGCCGAGAATGTGAGCGTCCCGGTGAAATCGAACGGGATGCTCTGTTTCGCAACCTGCCTGAGCAGGTCTGCGCCTGCGCGTATCGTGTGAGAGCCGCGAGTGTAGGTGATGGTATCCTGCACCTGGTAGTTATTAAAGATGCGCGATTGCGGAAACGTCGCCGGGATGTCGCCGAGCGCGCCTACGAGGCTGGCAGGGATTCCGCCGAAAAGCAGTGTCGGCCCGAAATCGAGCGCCGAAGGATTGCGCGCGCCGAACTCGACGTTGAACCGCCCGTAGGATAGGCGGAACTCATTCGTAGTCTTGCTCGACAGCACACGCGTATAACTCAAATAGAAGTTCTGAACGCGGCCCGGCACGTCGACCTCAAAGCCGGAAAAGACGGTCGGAAACTGGTTCGTGAATGTCTGCTCCTGGAGCATGTACCGGGCCGCGAAGCTGTCATTGATGCTCGGCGTCCAGTCCACGCGCCCCAGCAAATCGTAGGTGTTTACGGGCTGGCTCGAAGATGTCGTCACCGTGCCGAACTCTATGTCGGGGCGGCCTCCGCCAAGCTCTATGGCGACCGGGTTGGCCGTGCCGCGCAACGAGCCTACGACGCTCAGATAGCGGTCAAGATTTTCGCTAGCCCCCTGCGGAAAGAGCGTGCGCAAAATATTGAAGCCTTGAGCGGTCGGCACCACGGCCGAAGCCTGCACGGTCGAGCGCGTCAAGGTCGGCTGAAACGTGCCAAAGAAAAATAGCTTGTCTCGCTTTATGGGGCCGCCCAGCGAGAAGCCGAAACTGTTTTGAGTGTAGACGGGCGTTTGGGTCAATCCCTGGTTGGCTATCTGTCCGGGGCTGAGCGTTGCGAGCGCGCTCGTATCGAGCACGTCATAAACCGAGCCGTGAAAATCGTTCGTCCCGCTCTTGGTGACTACGTTGACCACCGCGCCGCCCGCGCGCCCGTACTCAGCCGAGTAGTTGCCGCCTAACACGGTCACTTCTCTGTAACCGTCGCGCAATATGGGTTGAATCTGCTGGCCGGTGATCGAGTTGTCATTGTTGTCCGTCCCGTCTATCAACTGGTTGTTTGCGCGCGCGCGCAGCCCGTTGACGTTGAACTCCGTGCCTTGCACGAACCCTCCCGCAAGCACGCCCGGGTCCGTCACGCCCGGCAGCGTGAAGACGAGGTTGACGGGGTTGAGTCCGGCGACGGGGAGGTCGACGATCTGTCGCGATTCGAGCGTGTTGGTTCGCGCGCCGTCTTGCTGTTGCAGGACCACCGTGGTGTCCGCCGTGACGTTGATGACTTCCGTAGGCGTGCCGACTTCAAGAGTGAAATCGCTGGTCGTGGCCTGCGCCGCGACTACGATCACGTTATCGAGCGTGAATTTTTTGAAGCCGTCCGAAGTTACTTCGATGAGGTAGGTGCCGGGATCGACCGCGTCGATTCTATATTGGCCTTCACCCGTGGTAACGGTTTCGCGCGCGACGCCCGTCGCCTTGTTTGAGATCTTTACCTGCGCGCCTTCCAGACGCGCCCCGGATGGATCAGTTATTGTGCCTACGAGAATGCCTTTGCTCGATTGCGCGTAAGCCGTCTCGGTAAATACCGGCGCTATGGATGCCGAGATCATTACTAGCGCCGTCAGTACCGTCAATGATCTCAGTCTGCGAAAGTGCCTCATTACTGTTACTCCTTGTAAGTTGGAATGGTTCCTAATCGGGCTGGAGCGTAATTTAGGTGAGCCGACAACACCTCGCCGAATCGGGTAAGGGTTTTGTGGGCGGCCCCTGCACGCGATACT
The DNA here is from genome assembly GCA_963728545.1 of Blastocatellia bacterium. GTDB lineage: Bacteria > Acidobacteriota > Blastocatellia > UBA7656 > UBA7656 > DASUNP01. The sequence goes on along the minus strand of CAVSKO010000002.1, from coordinate 5,072,027 downwards.
TTGATCTAGAGCGGGCTCGATCACACGTCGTAGCAATCATGTCACTATGATATTAGAGACTCTCGGAGAGCAGAACTGTTTTGGGATGAAAGGGATTGGGTATGTGACGCGCCCGCTTATCTTTGGGACGAATTTTTGCCGCGAATAAAAAAAAGGGAGAGCCGCGGGCGCTCTCCCAAGCATAGTGAGGGCATTACATCAGTCAAGGTTGGGATTAAAAGCTGTAGCGCAGCACCATCTGAATCACTCGCGGGTTGCCGCTCGCAAGCGGGTTTGTGATCAACCCGAATGTGGGAATGGTGCCGTAAGGGTTGCCGCTGAACAATCGCTTGTTCTGGAAGTCTGCGCTCCTCACGTTCACATAGTCGAGCGCGAACGGATCGTCTATGACGAACTGAGGATGATTGAACGCGTTGTACATCTCTGCGCGGAATTCCAGGCGATGGTTTTCAGTGATCGGGAATCGCTTGAACACCGCGAGGTCCCAGTTGTTGAGGCCGGGTGCGCGAAGCAGGTTGCGACCCGCGTTGGCTCGCGCGCCGGTGTCCGCGAACACGAATGCTGCGTTCGGGTCTACGGCTACGAAGCCGACAACTTCGCTCGGGTCAACCGAGTCTCGCTCTACAATGTCGCCACCCCGCGTCAGCCAGTTTACGTCCGTGCCTCTACGCAGGTCTCCGGCTGCGTTAAAGACCGAGCGGTCGCCCGCCGCGTCAAAGTTGCCGTTCGCGTCGTTGAAGCTCAGAGCGTCGTAGGGCTGTCCGCTCTCGGCCTGATAGACGCCGCTGATCTGCCAGTTGCCTAACGCCTGGCCTATGAACCCGCGCTCGTTCTTGAAGAAGGGAACTTCCCATATCCAGCCGATTGCCAGCCGGTGCGGGCGGCTCAGCACGGACTCTGCGCGGTCGTTTCGCCGGTCGAAGAAGTCCTGCGCGCGGCGCGGATTGACGGAGCTTGTGAACAGCTCGTTGGTCGAGTCGTCAATCGTTCGGCTCCAGGTGTACGAACCGTCTACCGAGAAGCCTCCCGAAAGCCGCCGACGGACGTTCACCGAGCCGCCGTGATAAATCGAGTTACCCTGCGCCGGGAAGGCCGTGAAGCTAGACAGGAATCCGAGCGGCTGAAGAAGGCGCCGCCGAGCGTCGAGGAAGTCTTGCTGCGACGGCAGATTTCTCAGCTCGGCGCGAGAAGGAACTTCGGATGCGTTGAAGAAAGTCGGCAGGTTGAAATCGGGCGCGACTCCGCCGTTGAAGCGCGTCTGCATGAACAGATGCACGCCGCGCGTACCCAGGTAACGCAGCTCGACCGACCAGTTCTGCAAAAACTCTCTCTGGTAGGCCAGCGACCACGAGATGGTGTAAGGAGTCTGCGTGTTGATTATGTACGAGCCTGTGAGCGCGCGCGCCGTAGCCGGATCGGTAAACAGCGTGGGGTCTACGGGGCCGCCCGAAGGAATGCCGCCCGTCTCAAGGAAGCGCACGTCGTTGCCGAATATGCCGCCGCTGCCCGACGTTGCGTCGATTTCGGATTGCAATTGCGGAGGTAGTTGCAGCAACACGAGATTCTGGAACAGAACGTTGTGCGCGATGGCGAACCCGCCACGGATCGAAGACTGACCCGCGTTGCCGAATATCTTGTGCATCCAACCCGATTGATAATCGGGTGCCCAGGCGAACCCCAGGCGCGGCGCGAAGTTGTTCTTGTCGGTCTTCGGTGAGCGGAAGGTTATCCCGTCGGGGAATATGTTTATTCCCGTGTCCTGGCGAATCTGTTGGAGGATCGGGTCATCAGCCGCAACGTTAGAGATCGCGTTCAGCTCTTGCAGCTTTGCGTCTCTGGCGTTTGACGTGTACTCGTAGCGAAGGCCGAGGTTAAGCGTCAGGTTCGGCCTCAGCTTGAAGTCGTCCTGGAAGAAAGGATAGATCGCCCACTGGTTGCCGGCGAAAAATCCTGACCCCACGCCGCGCAGCAGTCCGTTCGAGCCGGGCGCTGCGGGCTTCAGATCCGAGAGAAAATCTTCGAGCGTCTGGTACGAGTATTCGCCGCGCGAGCGCGGGAGAAAATCGCCCGGCGCAATCGCGTCGCGAAAATTGACGCCGAACTTCATCTGGTGCGCGCCTTTCGTCCAGCTCAGGTTATTAGCAACTTGGTAGACGTTCGTCGTGCCGCCTTGCGGAGAGTTGCTGTTCGGGCCGATGATCAACCCAAGCTCGTCTATGTTGATGTTGGGGAACTGGCCCGGGAAATCCGAAAACTCAAGCGGCACGTTGAACGACGTGACCTGGCGGCGATAGCCCAAACGCAGCTCGTTTATCAGAGTCGACGAGAAGTTGTGATTGTGCGTGATCGAAAACAACCGGTTGTCCGTGCCTTGCGCGCCGGTGAACTCCGGCCCGGGCGAGCCGACGAGCGGCGCGCGCGTGCGGTCATAAAAGAACCGCCCGTAAATTCGGTCTGTGTCAGAGTGGTTGTAATCGATATTTGCGTGCCACTGATACAGATTGAAGAAGTTGGGTATCAGCACGAGCAACTGCCCGGTGGGGATGTCTTCTCCGAAGACATTTATGGTGCCCGTCTGTGCGGCGGCTGGCTGCACGTGGGTTCTGAGCAGGTTCAAAGTGAACGGGCTGACTCCGTTCACGGCCGCGAGCCTTGAGAACCCTTCTGCCGTCGGAGCGCCGAACGTCAAGGTCGAGCCTGCCTGGCCGCGAGTCTGGTATTGAAACGCGCCGAAATAAAAAAGCTTGTCTTTAAGTATCGGCCCGCCGACATCGCCGCCTATGCGGTTAAAGTCGTCGCGCGGGCGCTCGTCCGGCTGCGCCCCTGCGGCTATCTGTTCTTTGAAGCGATGGTCGAGCGAGCGGAAATGTTTGTTGATGTTGTACCACCACAAATCGCCGTGAAGCGAGTTTGTTCCGCTCTTTGTGATCGTGTTGAACTGGCCCGCCGAAGAGTGGCCGAATTCAGCCGTGAACTGGTTGGTGAGAATGGTGAACTCTTTGACGGCGTCTTGAATGGGGGCGATCTGCGGCCCCGTCAGGCTTATGTCGTTGTTGTTGATGCCGTCGAGGTTGAATGAATTGTTGCGCGGGCGATTGCCGCCTACCGCTCCGCCCTGGCCCGTAACTCCCGCGCCGTTCGTCACGACGTTCGGCGACAGCAGCGCGAGCGAGTTTACATCTTGCCCTATGGGCAGCTCTATGACCTTGCGGTCTTCAAAGTTCTTGCCGAGCTGTGATGTGGTAGTCTCGACAAGCTCAGCCGCCGCGCCGCCCGTGACCGTCACGACCTCGGACACAGCGCCCGGCTCCAGGTTGGCTACGAGGTCTGTGACCTTGTTGAGCTGGACCTGGATTTCAGGGTTCGAGTAAGTCTTGAAGCTTTGAGCTTCTACAGTGAGCGTGTACACGCCGACGGGGACGTTGTTGAGTCTGAACGTGCCGTTGTCGGCTGTCTGCGTGGTAAAAGTTTGAGCGGTTGCATTGTTTTTTGCAGTAACCTTTGCGCCCGCTAAGACCGCGCCTTGCTGATCCTGGACAGTGCCCGCGATTGTGCCGTCGGTCGTCCCCTGTGCGAAGACAGGCGAGACCATTGCAAGCACGAGCATAAAGACCAGAGCGCGGTTAAATTGTCTAAAACTTCTTCTCATGGTGCCTCCAAAGTTGGTTTAGCGCAATTGATTCCGGCCAGCGGAAATGACTGGAATCAAGCAACGGGCTGATACACTTCTCGTGGTAACTAGAAGTGTAGGCATGTAGCTTCAGAGTGAGAATGCTTTTGGGATGAGTGCGATAATTCGAGTGACAGATCGGCCTAAAACCATGTCGGTTGTTTCGCTGATATTTGGAGTGCGGTGACTTGTGATACTGCTGGCGAATTCGGATAACCGGCAGATCCAGCATGGTAAGTGTTGGTATTTCTTCGGCTCGATCTCTGTAAGTGGTGCAAAACTGAATTCGCCAGCAGTATCACAAGTCACCGCTTTCGAGTTAGGCCAAAGCCGCGCTTAAAATTATTCAGGATTTTGAATATCTTGCGCTTCTACTTGTTCGCCTTTCATGTTGCCGGATTGTAATTCTCTCAGACGCCGCAGAGCCGTCGTTCGGGCTAATCTTTCTTGATTGATTTTTATAAAGTCAAATCTAGCCTTCTCTAACTCATCAATAATTTGAGAATGTAGTAAGAGAAAATCAATCTGTAATTTTGCCTCGCTGAGGTCTGCACCTCTGAGGAATGCATCTCTGAGGTATGCACTGTTGAGATCTGCTCGGCTGAGGTTTGCATCTCTGAGGTATGCACGGCTGAGGTTTGCATCTCTGAGGTTTGCCTCGCTGAGGTCTGCACCGCCGAGGTATGCACGGCTGAGGAATGCACTGCTGAGGTCTGCACGACTGAGGTCTGCACGGCTGAGGTCTGCACGGCCGAGGTCTGCACGGCTGAGGTCTATAAAAGGCGTATATGAATCTGTAGGGAAAATGCCGAGTCGCCAACCCGCGCTGTTAATTCTGGCGATATAGTTTCGGAAGTAACTTGGATTATCGCCGGATGGCTTGAATAAAACCTCAAATCTTCCTTCTATTTCTCTAATTGATTGATATTCTCTTGGGCTTGGCGGCGTGGTTTCTTTTCCATTAGCCACCATATAAGCATGAACCAGGGCGCAAATATGAAACAGCCCATCGCCTAAATGGGCGTCCATAGTCGTTGTTCTCGCGTATCCCCAGGACGTAATGCGAGAGTCGCGCGGGGCGTCCCATTCAATCAATTCATTGATGTAAGCCGTTTTTAAGTCTTGTTTCCCCTTTTTTTTGTATGCTTGCGGACGAAGATGTGCGCCTTCACCCCACCATTCCCAAAGGTCTGCTAGCCCCGTCCGAACTTGTTTCCACTCTTCCCAGCTCAACGGGTCTGTCGACCTGCCCGGACGCTTTTGACTGTCCGGCTTGGCCGTACGTTCGATTTCCCATGCGATTAGCTGACGAACATGATTTCGAACTTCAAGCGTCAACCATTGCGAGGCGAGTCGTTCCGAAATTCTGCGCGAAAAATCAAACCTGAAATCGTTCGCTTTGTTTTCCAAAAAATCTTCCCAATAAGTCTCGCGCGGCGCAGGGATCTGCTTCTGTTTTCTGCCAAAATCTTTCAACGCTTCGACAATAGATTCGGCGAAAAGATATTCGCGGAAAGACTTGTGCGCGAACTCGCAGCCGAGATTCGCATGGCCGCCTTTGAAATAAAAGCTGATGAGCAAAGACGAGAGCTTGATCTCTTTGGCTACCCTGCTGACCTCTGTGTCAAGCTCCTCTTCATCTTTATCTAAACGCGACGCCAATTCTATGCGCGAGATATTCTCTTCTCCGCTCATGGTAATTGCGGCCGCCGTCTGCCGGAGAAGCTCGCGAAGCTCTTCGCCGTAAATTTTGTACTGGTCGCCGCTGTCTTCACCGCCGACCTTGCCTTTGCCTGCTTCCTCGCAAGTCAAATCGATCAGATGCCGGTATAACGTAGTCGTGTTCTCCAGCAAGGGCGACAAATCGCCTTGCCATTCCGACACCAACCGCACGGTCAGGTAAGTCAACAGCGGCAACCCCAAAACATCTAGACCGTCCCATGATTGTTGTCGCTGTTTTTCAAATGCTCCCTGGTACATCTGGAAGATCGGCTCGAATCGGCTTATCTCCGGTACGGTCCAGGTTTCCGTTTGCTCGTTCCTTTCAATCAGCGGCTCTGCCGCGTTGACCGCGCTGGCTATCTTGCCGACATACTCTTTCAGTCGCTCCGGTCTGAGCTTGCGAATAGTCAGTATTTGCGTCTCATCCCGCAAAGACCGGGTTTCGCCTATGTCGCTCGAAGGTCTGCCTGTGAGAATAACGCGGACGCGAGGTTTTTTCCGTTTAAGATAATGGTCATTAATCTGGTTGAGCATTTGCGCTACTTTTATCTTGAACCCTTCATCCGAGAGGCTTATTTCATCCCAGCCGTCGAGGATCAATATGTATTTGCAAATATGTTCGTATTCACCGATGCCGTGCTCCGCGAAAATGGCCTCGTCGAGAAATAGATTGTCGAAAGCGAAAGGCTCAGGCTCCGGATAGTCTTCCTCGCTAAATAGCATCGCTTTAGGTAAAGCGTCTTTAATATGCTTGTCAAAACTGAGGTCTTTGATGCGAACACGAATCGGATGAAGCTTGCGTTTCAGCAGCTCATCACAGAGTTTCAGCGTGAATGAGGATTTACCCGCGCCCGCCACGCCCTGAATAATAATTGCCTCAGTCAACGTCTTAGAACCGATTAACTCCAGCACGGTTTTAAGCAACGGCTGACGCCCGCCATGCTCTTCATTAAACGGGTTGATTCTGTTCTCGTGAGCGCGTTGAGGCTCGTTAATTTGTTGCCACTTCAACTGGCCGCAATCCGTTTCGATGTAGACATGCTTCAAGGCAAAAGGCGATACCCGCAAAACAGGCGCTTGCTCAAACAGCCAGCGCTGGTAATTGGCGTGTTGCGCCAGCATCTTTCGCGCCCGTTTTTCATCCGCCCCGCCCAGCTTGAGATACTCGGTAAAAGGCTCGAATTTTTCTTTTGTGTCTCCATCGGACAACAGCATTGTTAAGGAGTGTCGAAAGTTTTCTTGTACCAGCTCTGTAACATCGTTAACCTGGCTTTGCGTATAACCGACCTTGATGGCCGCTACTTGAAGGCATAACGTCGCCTGGGTGTAAAACTCGTGTTGCTGCGGCGTATCGAGCGAAAAAGTTCCCATATCAATGTCTTCCATATGCTCGATGGCGCGTAGCTGGTCTTTCGCCTCTTCGATTGATTGTCGTTCTCCCGTAGGGCTGCCGACTTTCTTGAAAGCTATTTCGACCGCTCTTTGATAGGCAAGAGTGCAGGCCGTCAATCCGAGTTTTTCCGGGTCGGTTCTCTTTAAGCAGTTCTTCTGCAATTTTAGTTATGAATTTAAGCGGAGGTAATGCCTCGACGGTCGCTTCGCCCGCAACCTTTGCCCAGGGCAGCGCCTTTTCAATCGCGGCGATAAAACCAATATCTTTGAACGCATCTATCGCGTCACTGAGAAAGTCCGTGACGCTTTTTACGCCTTTGACCAGTTGGACAGATTGTTTTTTCATGGCGCTCCTTTTGAGGCATTTCTCACACTTGCAGGTTGGGAGGGAATAATATCTACAAAGCATCAGGCGGTAAACCACATTTTGCAGCCGGTCACGGTGCAGCATGTCAGACCCCTGCGGGTGTGCGAAGAATGTAGTTCATGCTATATTCAGTTCCGCTTCGTTCGTCCCGGGAGATCATTATGAGCGGCAAAATTAAAACGCGCAGTATCGAAAGATCGGCTACAAGACAGCCCTCGCCGGTGCAAATAAAACAGGCCCCAGTAGTACGCGATGGTTATTGATAAGCAATGCGGGCTACCCCCACCTTACAGTAGAGCTTAACCATTTAAATAATTATAAGCTCGACAAGACCCCGCACGTAGGGCTTTCGTTTACCAGGTTTCACTATTCGAAGAAGGCGGACGACGCGGCCCGAGTCTAAAGGTCAGAATTACGTTGAGGCTAAAACTAAGGCGGGCGATCTTATGACTATAATCGGGGGCACGATTGACGATAAACTCATCACTCCCTGGGGATAAGTGACAGCTTCAACTTGCTATGAGCGAACCTTTAATGCTTGATGTCGTTGAAGCAAACGGCCCTCCGGCGCTTGCCGAACAGGCGCAGATTCTCAGGCACAATGATCGATATCAGCACCAGCCCGGGTAGAGTCGTATAAGCTAAACGAAACTTGTATGGCCTTGGTAGAAATGTTATTTTCGCCACGTGTCTGACGCGACCCAAATTCGCATCCTTGAGAAAGACAACAACCGGCGAGGCGATCTCTTCGGTCGCTTGATGGCCGACCTCTTTGTTGCGCTCGGCTATGAACAGCCTCGTCTCAATATTCACAAATCTGGCCGCGAGCTTGATCTCGACGCAGAACATCGCCTTGAACGGCGACGCGCCATCGCCGAGTGCAAGGCTACTGCTAAAACAATAGGAGGCGATGATCTCAACAAGTTCGTCGGAGCACTCGATGCGGAGACGAAGGACGACCTTCCCATAGCTGGCTATTTCATCTCCCTCGGCGGCTTCACAGAAGCTGCTATCGAACAGGAAAAAAATCGTCAGCGCACAAAGATCACTCTTCTTACGGGTCCCCAGGTTGTCGGCGAATTGGTTCGGGGCCGAAGCCTGATCAGCAAAGAGCGTGCTACAGAACTAGCCGGGCGCTGCTGTTCGGCGCTCGGCGATCTGGTTCTGGATTCTGAGGTCGAATTGCTTGCTCACGAGCGCGGTTGGATATGGGCGATTTATTACACGCAGGGCAAAGAGCGGACGCACTTCACCCTGATCCATGCGGATGGCACACCGCTCGCCCGCGCCATTGCCGATGAAATCATAACCTCTGACAGAGACTGCGGCGGTACGCTGCACCAACTGACTTGTATTAATCCCGCTCCCCCGCAACCGGCAGATTATCAGCAGCAAATTAATGAAGCTCTCAAGGCATACGGGCGCTACATCGCGGAAGAGTGCGGATTTATTCAACTGGACGGTATGCCCGCCGACAGCGACGCAGGCTCTCGCAGGCTTCAGCTCGAAAACTTATTCGTCCCTTTGCGCCTCGACCATCACGGTCAAGAAGCGCGTGAGCAGGTTGGAAAAGTCCTTACCGACAACCCCCGCCTCTCCATCCTTGCTGCGCCGGGCGGCGGAAAGTCCACGCTGCTCAAGCGTCTCGCTGTTGCTTATGCAGACCCATCGCGGCGCGAGCGCATTGCCGATGATCTGCCGCAGCGCGACTGGTTCCCGCTGCTATTCCGATGCCGTGAGTTGCGCGAGCTGGCTCGCGGCTCATTCGCAGATTTGATAGAGGCTCTTTCAAAAAGGGAGCCGGTGCGGCAGCACGCTGCCGTATTTCGTGCTTACGTTGATCGCGCACTGCTTGACGGGCGCGTTCTCCTGCTGGTGGACGGGCTTGATGAAATCTCTGACCCTGGCGACCGCGCGGCCTTTGTGTCTACGCTTCGAACCTCAGTACAAGCCTATCCCGGCACAGCGCTCGTGGTCACGTCACGCGAGGCAGGCTTCCGGCATGTGGCCGCGCATCTGGCTGCGATTTGCACCCGCGCTACAATCTCGCCTTTTGATGCGGATGATATTCGAAGGCTGACCGTAGCGTGGCACCGCGAAGTCGTGGGAGATTCAGAGAAGGTGCGCGCCGACGCTGAACAGCTTGCGCGCACAATCGCATCGAATGATCGAATTCTGCGGCTCGCTATCAACCCACTGCTGCTGACTACCCTGTTGCTGGTCAAGCGATGGGTCGGATCGCTGCCGACGCGCCGCGCAGTCCTGTACGGCAAAGCTGTCGAAGTCCTCTTGATGACCTGGAACACAGAGGGGTTCGACCCGATTCCTGATGCGGAAGCCCTGCCGCAGCTTTGCTATGTCGCCTCGGCAATGATGCTGGAAGGCGTACAAAAAGTCAGCCGGCCTCGCCTGGCAAAATTACTGCAAGAGGCGCGCAACGCTCTGCCGACAGAATTGGGTTTTGTCCAGGATAGCGTCGAAGAATTCATTGACCGGGTCGAAGACCGCAGCAGCCTCTTGATGATGACCGGCCTTGATGTAGAGGACGGACAGCTTGTTGAGTTCTTCGAATTCCGCCATCTCACTTTTCAGGAGTTTCTGACCGCGCGAGCAATGGTTGAGGGCTGGCATCAAGGACGCAAGGACATTGACACTCTGGTAGATGTCCTTGAACCGCATTTCGAAGAGGAAGAATGGCGAGAGGTCATCCCGCTTGCGGCTGCGCTCGGCGGGAAAGCTACGGAGGCGCTGATTCAACGACTGACGGAGCTTCGGTTTCTTTTCGCACTCGGCAGTTGCCTGGCTGATGAGGTAGCTGCCCGGCCAGAGACTATTCGTGCGGCTATGCGCAAGATGGTTCAGTTGGGAGTCGAACTTAATGATGCACCTTTCACCGCACCACTTGCCAGAGGCCGTTATGGCGCGATACTGCGAGAAGAGGCAAGGAATGCCTTTCTGGGACTCGCGCAAGACCTTATTCAGCCCGCCTGGACATTAGAGCTTGCCATTTGGTGGCAAACAATAGAGACAGAGGATCAAGCTGGATACGAACACGCAGCCTCTCGATTTCTTGAACTACTGGCCAGCCAGGAAATTGCTGCGAGGTGCGAAGGGGCACTTGGTTGTGCGCATTTATGTACTCTGATTCGAAGGAGCGAAGAGCTGCTCGACCCATTCCATAGCATTTTGCGTCATATTGGCGCAGCGGTGTTGCCTTTACTCTTTAGCGATTCCTCTGCTGAAAACTTTGCGGCTGTTTGGATGTTGTATGAACTTGGTCCTTGTAAAGCCTGGAATCCACCGGCAAACCCGGATATGATCGGACGGCTATTCACCCTTTGGCTGCATAGTGAGAATCCAGAAGTGCGAAACTTTGCTAGAACGACGATCCCATACCAGCACCTTGTGTCTCGCGATGGCAGAATACCGTGTTCCACTATTCAGCCGGACGAGTTTATGCCGTTAGTTCAGGGCTACAAGACGATGGATGACCGTAACAAGGCGGCTGTCCTTGTTATTGCATGGTATCTCGGCGTTCCTTGGAGTGACACCGAGTTGGCGGAACATGCCCGTGAATTAGCCAACTCCCGCGAACTCATTCCCTATACTAAAGAGACAATGCGCGATGTCCTCAAACATCTTGGTAAAAAGCCTTGAGCCGCTTTATGAAGAGTAAGAATTCGAATATCGAGAGAGTTCTTAACCTGCGGCTTCCGAACGACACTGACCCGGCGCAAGAGCTGATCGATAAGCTCATACACATCAAACAACAGGCATATTTCAGTAAGCCGGAATTTCTAAGGATGTGCAGTTGGAAAAGCCCGCGCCCGCGCCACCTCTACCAATCAAACTCAAGCGCTCGGATCAGAAGCGTCTCTATAAAAGTCTTCGCGGCGGAATCGGAAAAAGAAAAAATCGAGTTGCTTACGAGTCTGAAAGGAGTGGGCATTCCGACTGCATCTGCAATCCTCACCTTAACCGACCCGCAAGCGTATGGCGTGATCGATATAAGAGTGTGGCAACTGCTTTACCAGTTCGGGGCAGTCCGAACGAGACCTTCGGGCGCGGGTTTCTCGTTTGATAACTGGCTTGAGTTCCTGGAAAGACTGCGATACTGGGCGCGACGGTTTGACAGGTCAGTGCGAGACGTAGAGAGAGCGTTGTTTGATTATCACAAAGAGAATCAGGTAGGAACGTTGTACCGTTGATGAATTGCCCCGGAGGGGCAACAGGAAATTAGCTAGGGGTAAGGGCGTAGCCCGCCGCCCCTGGAATAACGCGACGAAATAGATCGCGCCCTGGAAGGGCGCAGGACTCCTGCGCCCTTCCAGGGCGCGCGTATTTTTTCGACTATGTCCGGTGATTACACCCGCCGGCTAATGTCAGCTTGCCCCTCCGGGGCAGTTCTTAAATTGCTTTACCCTTTCTCATAAGCTTCCTCTAAGGCTTTAATGTCGATTTTCTTCATTTGAAGCATTGCTTTCGTGACCCTCTGCGCTTTCTCGGTATTCGGGTCATTCAACATCTCGATTAACACGCTAGGAACGATTTGCCACGACAGGCCATACTTGTCTTTCAGCCAGCCGCACGGGCCTTCTTCTCCGCCTGCCGAGAGCTTTTCCCAGAACTCATCTACTTCTTGCTGATTCTTACAGTCTACAGAAAACGATACGGCCTCGGTGAATTTGAATTCCGGGCCGCCGTTCAATGCGATGAAATCTTGCCCTGCGAGCTGGAATTCAACGGTCATTACGCTGCCTTCCGGTTTCCCGGAAGCCTTCGACGATGCCTCGTCGTAGCGCGTAATGTTTCCGATCTTAGAATCTTTAAAGATCGATACGTAAAAATTCGTGGCCTCTTCTGCCTGGTTATCGAACCACAAGAACGGGGTGATTTTCTGCATGATTTTACTCCTTACATAGTAGCGCCACGGAGTCATGATACTACGTGTTGTAAGGGCTATGCGAGGAGTCACCGAGCGTCCTTTATTTGAACCTCGACACGTCTATGTGATAGCGCATAAGTTTCATGTTCAAAGTCGTAGGCTTGATGTTCAAAAGCTGTGCGGCCCTGTTTTGCACCCCGTGACATTGCCTGAGCGCTTCGCTCAAGAGCGCGATCTCGAACTGCTCTACCTCGTTGGTCAGATCGATTCCCGAACCGCAGATCGTGCGCTTCGAGCCTGTTGCGCGAACTATGTGCGCGGGCAGAAGCGAGACGTCGAGCGTGACGGGCTTCGACCGCCGTATCATTTCATAGATGACTCTTTTCAGCTCGCTCACGTTTCCCGGCCAGTCGTGCCGCGTCAGATAACCAATCGTTTCATCTGAAATATCTCGCTGCTCTTTGTTCACCTGGCGGCAGAACTCTGCGACGAAATGGTTGCTGAGCGGTTCGATATCGGCGGCCCTTTTATAAAGCGACGGGATGGCGAGCTTGTCTCTGATTGCGATCCTGAGCATCTCCGAATCGCTTCGGTCAAGCGCCGGTTCGGCAGGCTCGTTTGAGCCGATGATAACTCTGACGTCCGCATATTCGACCCGGTCGCTCCCCGAAGTGTTGAACTCGCGATACTCGATCAAGCGCGCGATCTTTGCTTTCAAAGATGGTGTGAAAGATGATACGCCGTTTATATAAAGAGTCCCTGCCCCGAGCGCCCTGACCAGTCCCGTTTGAATTCGATCGGGGCCGCGAGTGGAGCCGAACAACGCCGATTCGGCCGATTGCGGCGAAACCTGATGGCAGGAAAAGGCTACGAATGGCTGCTCAAAACGCGCGCTCGAATTATGAATCAAGCGGGCTAAAAACTTCTTGCCCGCCCCGGCCGGGCCTTCCAGCACAACCGCGTTATCATGCGCGGCGTGAGAGGCGACCGCCGCGCGAGCCTGATCTGCCCACAAGCTGATGCCTATCAAACGCTCCCGGATCAAGGTCGATGTGACAGGTTCGATTCTGCGATCAAGATGGGTTTCAATGCCCGCGAGACTCTGTTTATAAACTTGCATGCGCACATCCTTTCGTTTGCACGTAATGAGAAAAAATGGGGAGAGGGGATGCGCCCGCTCCCCCCATTTACGTCACCGGTCTGGTTGCGCTCTGTTAGAAGATCACGCGCAGACCGAACTGCACGACGCGGCGGGCCATCTCGATGTCTTCATAGTTGTTGAAGGCATTTCCGATGACTCCCGCGTTGGCCGCATTGCGGCTGGCAGGGATAGACTCGTTTACGAAAGTCGTCCCGTAGCCGGGCTGCGAGTGGTTGAGTATGTTGAAAATCTCTGTGCGGAATTGAACCGTGAATCGCTCGGTCACGCGCGTGTTCTTGAAGAACCCTGCGTTGAGCTGATTGATGCGCGGCGCAACTTCGCTGTTTCGCGGAACTGTTCCGTAAGGATTGTTGAACAGCAGGGCAGACCCCGGCCCGTTGAGAATGAACTTCACAGCGTTGCGCGTCGTGGGAGTCACGATGCCGTTGTTGAGATCATTCAACAGGTAAAGATCGGTAGTCGGCGCGATGCCTTCGGTCGGCCATCCTATCCCTGCTGCCGCCAACAGCACGTCTATTCCGGTTATGCCTACGAGCCTGCGATCCGCGTCCGGGTTGCCGTAGAACGGGCGGAAGCGATCCGCAGTCACTTGCGAGCTGTAGACCGGAACGCCGAGCGTGTTCAGCGTGTTGTTAAAGCCGTTGCCGACCGTAAAGCGGCGGCCGCTGCTGATCAGATAGACGCTGTTTAACTGCCAGCCGCCCAGCACGTGGCCGAGTATGCCTTTCTGCTCCTTGAAGGCCGGGATGTCCCAGATGCCATTCATGGAGAAGACATGCCGCCGGTCGAACGCCGCGTAGCTGCGGTCGGCTGAAGTGATGTTGAAAGGCGTCTGCGAAATCGAAGCCGTCCCCGCAGGCGACGTGACTTCGCTCGCCGTGTCGAGCGCCTTAGACCAGGTGTAGCTCGACCCTAAGGTCACCTGGTTCCAGAGCCGCCCGTTGTAGCGCGACTGCAACGAGTGATAGATCGACTGGCCGTTGTTGCCCGTCTCGATTATCTGGCCCCGGCCCGCGAGTATGCGACCGTTGCAAACGCTTTCGATGTCGCGCGTGGCAGGGTTCTCGACGCAGGTGACGGGGGTTACGCCCGGCGGGACCAGGTTCGGGAATCCCGGAAAGACTATCGTTTGACCGGCAATGACCCTGCTAAAGCCATTGACGAGCCGGTCTATGCGCGGGTTGCGGTCGGCGTTCTGGAAAAGGCTGACGCCGTGCGTGCCGAGATAGCGGACCTCGAACACGTTGTTGCGGCCAAGCTGTCGCTGTATGCCGAATGACCACTGCTCCGAATAAGGCGAGTGGAAATCGGGCGGCAAAACCGACTGCGTCAGCAGTCGCGGATCAAGCTCGTTTCTGGTAATCAACCCGTTCGAATCGGCAAAAGCCTGTACGCTGCCCGCTGTCGGGGCCGCGCTCGGGATGGGGAAAAGTATCGGGTTGGCCGCCGTAGGAGCAGCCGGGTTCGATACGGTGTTTGAGAAGACTACGGGCGCGCCCGTCGACAGGAAGATCAGGATGTTGTAGAACGCCGGGTTGTAAGCGATTCCGAATCCGCCGCGAATCACCGTAGCGTCTTCGCCGAGCAATCTTCCAATGAACCCGTCGCCGCCAAACCGAGGCGTCCAGGCAAAGCCGACGCGCGGCGCGAAGTTGTTCTTGTCGGCCTGGAACTTCGGAACAATGCGCGATTCAAGCGGGAGCGACTGGCGGAAAAAGGCCTCCTGCGGGTTCGACTCGCGCTCAAGCGTAAGCTTGTTAAGCTCATTGACGGGCTGGCCCGTGTACTCGTAGCGCAGACCGATATTCAGCGTCAGGTTATCGCGCACCTTCCAATCGTCCTGCAAGAAGTAGAACTGGTCGGTTCTCGTTGTACTGAACCGTCGGAGGGCCTGCGGCCAGGGTCACAGAGCCGGGATTGTTTTGAACCAGTCGCGCCGCATTGAACGAGGCGAACGTGCCGGCGAAATTGAACAGAACGGTGCTCTCGTTGACCAGGCGGCGAACGTCTCCGCCAAACATCATCTGGTGACGCCCGCGCGTGAGCGAGTAGGTGTCGGAGAACTGATAGACCTTGACCGACCGGCCTTGTGGGAAGTTTGCGCTTCCGCCCGTGACCAGCAATCCCGCGCCGCTCAACCCGCGAACTCCCGCGAACTGCACTTGCGAGGCCGCTTCGCTGATCTGGTTTATGCCGGGAATGCAGCCTTTCGTCGCCGGGTCGCACCCGCCGCCGAACTGCACCAGCAGGTCCGTGTAGGAGAAGAACGCGCTGTTAAGAGCGTTGCTCGACACCTGGTGAGTCCACGTGACGCCGCCCTTCTTGCTCGTAGCCGGGATATCTCCCGTAAACCCGTTGGCGAATTGCTGCGCGAAGTCGGGAGACAGAGCGAGAAAGTTTTTGTTGTTGCTGTCCTGGTAGAGGAAGCTTCCCCAGATGCTGTCTCTATCGGTCACTTTCACGTCGCCGCGAATCGTGTATTCATCCTGATCGAAAGGCAGGCTGAATATTCGCTCAGGCTGTGCCGCTGCGAACGAGACTGCGTTCGCGCCGGTCGCAGGCAAAGCCGGGTTGAGCGGAAGCACGACCGTGTCGAACGGATTTGCGATGTCCGTTCGCGGCTGGACCTGACCGAAATCCGTGATCGCGAATGCGCTGAAGTCTGCCAGCAACTGGATCGCGGGATTATTCGGGAAGGTCGCTTTCAACCTGTCAAGATCCTGAGGCAGTATCGATAGAGCATTGCCGCGAACTATAGCGCTCTGGCGCTGCTTGATGCCCTGGAAGCTGCCGAAGAAAAACGCGCGGTCTTTGAGCACGGGGCCGCCGACCGTAAAGCCGTAGATGTTCGACAAAAGCGGAAGGGCCTCTTCCTGACCGCCGCGGCGCTCGATGTTTGTCAGCGTGTCAAGAATCTTCTGGTCGCGATGGAACAGGAAGGCCGACCCGTGAAATTCGTTCGTGCCCGCTTTGGTCACGATGTTGACAATTGCGCCCTGGTTGCGCCCGTACTGCGCGGAGAAGTTGTTGGTGATGACCTGGAAATCTGCTACCAGGTCCTGATTGCCCACGAAGTAGCTCGGGCCTGCTACGGCCAGGTCGTTGTTGTCCTGTCCGTCAATGGTGAAGTTGTTCGAACGCGAACGGTTTCCGTTGACCGAAAGAGTCGTGCCGTTTGAATTTCCGGCCAGTCCCGGAACGACGCCCGGCGCAAGCAGCGCGAGCGTGTCGATCCCGCCGCCCGCTGCGTTCGACGGCAGTTCTTCGACTTTGCGAGCTTCGAAGCTCGCCGAGACTTGCGAAGAATCTCTCTGCACGACCTCTTCGGTGCCTGCGACTATCGTCACCGTCTCGGTGACGCCGCCGGTTTCGAGCACTACGTCGATGGTCGTCGTTTCGCCGAGCCTGACCGTTATATCGGTGTAGACGGCGCGCTTGAAATTCGAGCTTTCGACGGTGATCGTGTAGGTGCCCGGATTGAGGTTCGATATGTTGTAGATGCCCTCGTTCGTGGTCTTGAATTGAGAAGTTTCAACGCCGGTGGCCTGATTCTTTGCCACGACGATTGCGTTGGGAACGACCGCGCCGGTCTGGTCGTTGACCGTACCACCGATGTTGCCCGTGGTGGCCTGTGCCAGAGCCGGCTGGCTTGCGAGCGGCACAAAGGATGCGGACAGCATCACAAGCGCCACTGTCGATATTAAAGACTTCAGTCTGCGAAGGTGCCTCATTTTTTCTCCTTCCAAAAAAAATCGGGAATGGTAATTCTCGCTTTTGTCGAGCGAGATAAAGTGAGCTGAAGCGAATTCATAATGAATATCGATCTCGTGCTCGGTTAATAAAGCCCCAGCGCGTTAGCTTGCCGAGGCGTTTGCGGTCTGCTTTTTGAACTCAAAGACAACACAGACCACTGCCAGAGTGGCAATAAGGTTATTTGAGAGGCGCGATCAGGAAAATGATTTTGGGATGTAGCGTGAAAGAGTTGGGACGAAGCGGCCTAAACGGGTGACGGGCCGCCGCGCGTAATAAAGGTTAAAGCGTCCTCCCCAAAAGCTCGTGAAGTTTTTCGCGATAAGTGCGCGACAGCGTAAGCTCCGCGCCGCTGTTGAGGATGACGCGGTACTCCCCGTGAAACCACGGCTGTAGCTCTTGTATGCGATCTACGTTGACGATGGTCGAGCGGTGTATGCGCAAAAACTTTTTCGGATCGATTTGAGATTCGATCGCGCTTATCGTGTCGCGCAACAGATAAGACTCTTTGGCCGAATGCAGCCGCACGTAATTGCCCTCGGCTTCGAAGTAATTGACCTCTTCGGTCTTGAGAAAAAATATGTGGCCGCTCGTCTTTATGACCAGCCGCTCAAGATAAACCGGGCGCGTCTTTATCTCTTCGAGCGCGCGAAGTATGCGTTCGCCCAAGTTTCCGCCCTGGTCGCTCAATATCTGTTTTTTGGCCCGATTTAAGGCTTTTTCAAACCGTTCGCGGTCAAAAGGCTTCAACAAATAATCGAGCGCCAGGACATCGAACGCGCGCACGGCGTACTGGTCGTAAGCCGTCACGAATATGACGCAAGGCATGCGGTCAGGCGGTATGGCTTCTATAACGGCAAAGCCGTCCGTCTCAGGCATCTGTATGTCGAGAAATATGAGGTCGGGCGGCCTTTCGTTAACCGCCTCGATAGCTTCGCGACCGTTGGTGCACTCGCCTACGACTTCGATTTCAGGATGCTGCTCAAGTATCTCACGGATTCTTTCGCGGGCGAGCGGTTCATCATCGACTATCAAGACCCGTATCCGCGCGGACTCCGACATTGGCTTCTCCTTATGCTTCCTTTAACGTCGGAACGATTGAATCAGTTCGATTTTGCGCGATGTTCAATTTTGCCACACAAATATTTTGATCAGACGTTCTAAATAATCAGACGTTTCGACGGGAATCTTCGTTAACAGGCTACTTATTTGGAGTGCCGCTTTTGAGTTAGCCATCACGGCTTTTGCCTAACTCTAAAGCGCCGCGCGGTCTGCGCGCTCCAAAGTAAATGCTTCAAACATGAGTGGCTATGGGTCGGGTGGGTTGAGCGCGCTTTTCGGCGAACTCTTCTATGAAAGGTATTTCGAGCGTTACTGTGAGACCGCCCAGCGGCGCGTTTGCAAGATCGAGGCGATGCGCGTGACCGTAGATTTGCTGCAAGCGTGCCTGCGTGTTTGCAAGCCCGACGCCTTCTTTCAATATGCCTTTTGAGTTGCCGTTTACCGGCAGCCCCGGCCCGTCATCCGTCACCTGAACTTGAAGAATCCTATCCTGACGCCGGGCGTAAATCTCTATTCGCCCGGGGCGCGAGCGCGGGGCGATGCCGTGACGTATTGCGTTTTCGACAAGCGGCTGCAAGATCAGGTTCGGCACTCGCGCGCCGAAAACTTCCGGCTCGATGTTTATGTGAACGGTCAATCGGTCGCGAAAACGCATTCTCTCTATTTCCAGATAACACCTCAAGAACTCTATCTCTTCTTGAAGCGACACCTCTTGCGTCCCCGCGTTTTCAAGCGTGAGGCGCAAAAAATCTCCGAGCCGCGCGATCATGGTGTCCGCCGCGTTGACATCTTTGTGCAGCAGCGCCGATATGGAGTGGAGCGTGTTGAAAAGAAAATGGGGCTGCAACTGCATCTTGAGCGCCTGCAATTCGGCCTGCGCCAGCTGCGTCTCCAGTCGCGATGCTTTCACCTCGCCTTCCTGGTAGCGGCGATAATAATCGAAAGAATAGTTGATCAACAATATCACCCAGTAGATCAACGTGCCGTAGTCGAAGATCAAATAAATGTTCTGTAAAAGCTTGACAAGCGTGATCGGGCGAGTGCCGTCATAAATGAAATAATAGAAGAGCAGGTCGTGTATCAAACGTGTGCCGAACCCTATAAAAAGGCTCGCAAATATGTGTATTGCGAGGCTGCGCTGCCAGTGGTTGCGCTCTATGCGAAACAGGCGCGCGAGCCATAGTATCAGCGGAGTGAGCAGAGCCCAGACGTAGCCGTAGCTCATTTCTAAGAAGAGTATCTTATGCCATTGGAAGGGCAGATCGCGGCGGGAATAATCCATATACATCTGGCTGGCGAGAAAAAGGCCGAACAGAGTCCAGATGGCGAAGATCAGACCCCACCGATACCCGCGGTGTCGCCACATTGTTAATAGCTTCATTTTATCCCCGGCAAAAGAAGCGGTGGCCCGACCTAATCAAGATTACCATAATATCAGGCTGCGTGCCCCGGCCCGACATTAGTTACAGGACTAATTGATTGATCTGTCGCCACCACCGGAACCATAAAGTGCAGTCCCGGCCTGAGAGCCTTGAGAGATGTGCTGTTTAGCCCTCGTTCCGCAGTCGCTTTTGGGAGCGACTGCAAGTACACCGCATTTAAACGTTCTAACTCATGAGGCACATCCGAAACCCCGAAGGTCGCATATTGTATTAAAGGCTGCGCGCGGCAAAGTGAATTGGGACGAAGCGGCCTTAGTTTGGGACGAAGCGGCTGAAAAACTTGGTGAGACGATTTTCAACCTGCTCTTTTATTGATAAACGGTTGTGTCCGGATGATACGCCTTCCAATCGAACCAGTAATCGCTCAAGGCCGTAAGCCGTCGAAGGCTGCGCCCGGCCATAGGGCCGCCCGTGGCTTTGCCGGAAAAATCCCATTCGCTGCCCGTCTCTGAATTGACCAGTCGCAAAGGCGCAGTCGCGGGCTTCAAGAAAAACTCCACAGCTCGGCCATCAACGGTCCGGTCAAAGACTCGCGCGGACCGACGCTCTTCGTCCATCACGATCATCACAGGCACGCCGCCCACCACGTCAAGCAACGGAGCCTGGAGTTTAAGGTCGCTGAATTTATAAGCCTTCGACGAGCCGTTAATCTCTATGCCGAGGACAAGCTCGCGCGGGGCAATCCCGTCACCTTCGGCAGAAGGTGTGACTACGGGGAGGCGTCCAACCTGCTCCTCCCAATCCTTCGGGGCATACTTAGCAGCCACTCGCTCGTCGGGTTTCAAAACGCGCCCGCCGGGTTGCTCGCGCTTCCAGGTGGCGAAAGAGATTTCGTCGTGAGAAACCTGCTTGAGCTTGCGGCCCTTGAGCGGGCCTAACACGGCTTCGCCCGTCACCTGTTGCCACCACGAACCCGTCTCTTCATCGCGCATGATGAAGTTCTGGTTGTTGATGCCCGCGAGATGAAAACTCAACTTGCGCCCGTCTATTGTTCAATTCCCACACCAGACCGGTGTGACAGAGCGTTCAATAAGTGGCGACGACCGGCTGACCTCCCACAGTGTCTTCTACGACGTGATGATAAGCGATCTGGCGGACAGGATAAGCGACCGCGTCGCCGTTGACCTCTATTGCTATGACCTGGTCGTCGTCGTCTACGTAAGCGGCTTCGACGGCACGCGCGTACGAAGCGTTCGGCTGAGGATTGAACATCCACTCGAAAATATTCTGGCGCGCAAACCAGGCGGCCGCGACCGACAGGGCGACAAGGAGGACAAGCAGCGTTTTACCCCACCACCGGCTGCCGCTGCGCCAGAGAATGATCGCTAACGCGAGAATAATGATCGAAGCCAGCAGAGTTATGATCGGCGACCACTGGCGCATCGTGAAGGCAAGCTCTAAACCCTGCGGGGTCTGAGGCCGAAACGGGTGGATGACTCTGACGGGAATTATCACTATGGCGAGCGCGAGCAGTAATAAAAGTATTACTCCCGCCCACGCCGTCTTGCGACCGAAAAAGCGAGCGCGTTTCCCCGCAACTTCGGCTGTAGCACTTTTCATACGCCAAGCTCCAGATAGAAGAGATTATTGACGGCTATAAACTATAGAGAGATACGATGGAAAGCAAGAACCATCTCACCGCCGCAGACGCAAAGAACACAGGATGGCCGATGATGTGCTTCGCACGCGGCGGGGGCGCAGAGTTTTTATTCTTTCTCTGCGCGGCCTCTGTGTTCTCTGTGTCTGCGGCGGTGAATCCGGCTGTATATGCCGCCCCCTGCGGAGTTAAAATTAAGAGCAGGAGTAGAAAAAATGAGACACAGAATAATCGTCAATCGAGTAATGATAGCCGTCATCGCAGCTTCTCTTTTTGCTGCTGACGCAAGCGCGCAAAGCAAGTCCGGCAAAGTGACTGTCGATGGGCGCGAGGTGACTATAGTCGTGACGGCTCATCCTCACAACGAGCGCACACGCCAGGCGGCAGCCGCGCTTCAACCGGGCGACTTCTCTGTGCGCGAAGATAAGCGCCCGCAGCAGATCGTATCCGTTAAACGAGCATCGGAAGCGCCGCCTGTACTCGCCGTGTTGATCCAGGATGACCTCGTGTCGCGCGTGAACACCGAGTTCAAAGAGATTAAAGAATTTATACGCGGCCTGCCCGAAGGCTCGCGCGTGATGACCGGTTATCTGACGGCAGGCAGCCTGAGCGTCGCGCAAGTCTTCACGACCGACCGCGAGCGGGCGGCTGATTCGCTGCGTATAGTGCGTGGCAGCGAATCGGCTTCTCCCTTCAACCCTTATGTTGAAGTCAGAGAAGCCTTGAAGCGTTTCGATTCGCAGCCCGCAGGGAGGCGAGCGATACTGTTGATTTCCGATGGGCTTGACGATTCGAGAGGATTTAGCAGTGCAAGCCCCTCGCTCTCTGTAGACCTCGACCGCGCAATCGAAGAAGCGCAGCGGCGCGGCGTCGCCGTTTTTACTTTTTTCGCGCCTTCCGTCGGGCTGACGAGCAGCAGCCGCATCGCGGTCACCTACGGCCAGGGGTCGCTCGCCCGGCTTGCGGACGAGACGGGCGGCGAGGCATTTTTTTCCGGCACGGATTTCGTCAGCTTCAGCCCGTACTTCAAAGAACTGAACGAGCTGATGGGGTTGCAGTGGGTGATAACCTATCGCACCTCTAACACCGGCTCAAGCTTTCGCCGCATAGAAGTGACGGCGGAAACCGACGTGCACCTTCATCACCCTAAAGGCTATCGCCCGGCAAAATGATCGCGGCCGAGTTCTTTTCAAGGTTCTTTTGCCGGGTCTGGCGGCTCTTTCTTTTTCTCGTCGGCCTTATCGTCTTTTAGCGTCACGAGCAGCTCTTTCCATTCAAACCAGCCCGGCTTTCCGCGAATCCACTTTTCAAACCAGTTGAATTCCGAAACCATCTTTACCAGTTGATTGCGCGGCTCGGTGATGCCGTGCGTTGTGCCGGGGTAGACGAACAGTTCCGTAGGCACGCCGAGCTTCTTGAGCGCCATGTGCAGCTCTTCGCTCTGAGGTCGCGGAACGCGCGGGTCGCCGTCTACTACGTGAATCAGCGTGGGCGTCCGGGCCTGCTTGATATACTTCAGCGGCGACACGTCCCAGTAATGCTCGAAGTTGTCGTAGGGCGTCCCGCGATAATAAAACTCGCGGTTGCGCTGGATGTCGCTTTGCGCGTACATCGAAATCCAGTTCATAGCGCCCGCGCCTGACGAGATCGCCTTGAAGCGCGTGGTGTGCGTCAAAATCCAGTTGGACCAGTGGCCGCCCGCGCTCCAACCCATCACGCCCATCTTATCGCCGTTGACCAGGCCCGCCGCTATCAGATGATCCACCCCGGTCATAATGTCGTCGTAACCTTGACGGAAATAATCGCCGCTTATCTCCATCTTGTGTCGCTCGCCATAGCCCGTAGACCCGCGATAGTTCGGCAGCAAACACGCGTAGCCCGCGCCTGCATAGACGTGCGAGTAATAACCGTATCCGCCGTTGAAATTCATAACGACCGCGCTCGCAGGCCCGCCGTGAATCTGCACGACGAGCGGATAGCGTTTGCCTCTTTCGTAGCCTACAGGCTTGACCAGCACGCCTTCAACCATGCGGCCATCCGAGGATTTCCATTGGACCGTTTCGGTTCCGCCAAGCTCAAGGCTCTTAACCTGCGGGTTCGAGTCGGTCAATTGTTTCCAGGCCGCGCGGCTCTGGATTTTATCCGCTGAGGCGACCGTGTAGATGTTTTGCGGCGTCACGGGGTCAGAGTAGTTGATAAGAATTACGCCCGTATCCTCATCTTGATTGGTGGCAAGCACGGCTTGCTCGCGAGTTATTTGCGTCACATGCCCGGTATCGACCGATGCAGCCATAAGCTGGCTCGTCGCGCGTAGCCCCGCGTTAAAATAGATAGTCTTGCCGTCTTTCGACCAGAACCCTACGGACATATCTCCATCAAAATCGCTGCCGAGCTTTTTCCACTTGCCTCCCGCGTCCGTCACCCCGCGCACGTATATGCGGCCGTTGCGAAAGTACGTGAAATCATCGTCGGCTGAAAAAGCTATCAAACGGCTGTCGGGCGAAAACCGCACAGAGCTTTCGCCTATCTCTTTGTTCTGGGTAAGCCGCTCGAGCTTTCCCGTGAGGACTTCGACCAGATACAGATCGCCGTAGATGTCGGCTTCCGTCACCGTGCGGGCGTAGCGATTGTTCGGCGTCGCGCGAAAGCCGACCCACCGGGAGTCTTTAGAGATGGTCACGTCCGAAACACTGTATTCGCTCGCGGAAGTGATGCGGCTCTCCTTATTCGTATCCAGATCGAATGCCCACAGGTGCGCGAGCGGCGGGTCTTCATTCCTGACTTTCACGTCAAACTTTTTCTCTTTGCGCTCGCGGTTGTCTTTATCGGCGTTTTCGGGCGCGAGGAAATATATTCGGCGGCTGTCGGGCGAAAATTGCCAGGAGGTGATTGCGGTCGCGTGTCTGGTCAACTGCCTCGGCTGTTCACTCTCTATGCCTGCGACCGATACGATCCAGATTTGCTGGTCCTCGGGTTTGCCCGAAGAGAACGCGAGCCATCGCCCGTCGCGGCTGAAGGCGAACTGCCCCGTCCCGTCTTTGGCGTCTGTGATCTTTCGCGCTTCGCCGCCGTCCGGGCGCATCAGGTAAAGCTGGTTTTGCGCGGAGGCAGTTGCAGGCGTTGCGGGCGCTTCACGGTTCGACGCGAAAACGAAAAACTTGCCGTCGGCAGACCATCGCGGCGTAGCTTCGTTTTTATCTTTGGTGAAGGTCATCTGGCGGGCCGACCCCGCGCCTGCTTCGACCGATACAAGGTAGATGTCCGAGAAGCTTTTCGCCGCTTTCCAGTCCGGCGCGCTGAGCGTATAAAGCAACCATTTGCCGTCGGGGCTTACGTCGGGGCTTGCGACCTGGCGCATCGACATTATGTCCATAAAATTCATCGCTCGCTTCTGTGAGGCGGGCGTTTGCGCGCGAGTTGCTGACGGGATAAGCGCGAGCAGTAAACAGACAAAAAGCGATGCTCGATAACGAGTATTCATTTGAGTTTCCTCCTGCCTCCGCGAGATTGGACAGAATTATGATTGTGCGTTTGAAGAGTTTCGACGCGATTGTTTTTGCTGCAAAAGGCGAGCGGCAAAGAAAGCGAGACTGCGGGCCGCTCGCGCTTCCCCTTAGAGCACAGACAAGATGACTATAGGTTGTGAAAATCTTTGACCGTTTGACGTGTTGCTATAGATCACTATGCCTTCGTCCTGGCCGATGATAGAACTGTCTACCCAGGCGATGTGCAAAACGCCTCTGCCGTCAATGACCATAGCGGGGCTGTGGGCGCGGCCACCTGACACGTTGTTGTTTGAGCGAGAAACCTGAACGGGCGCTGAAAAGCTCTGCCCCGCGTCGGTTGATTTCGCGAGAAAGACTTGCTTGTTTCCCCGCTTGTCATCTTGAAAAGCAAGATAGACGGTATTGCCGGAAGCCGTGATAACCGGCTTGCTAATCTCGGCCCCGGGGTCCTGGCTCACGTTGATCGGCTCGGAAAAAGTCTCTCCCCCGTCGGTCGAGCGAGAAAAGAACGCCTGAGCGTCGCCGCCGCTTTCATCTACCCAGGTGACAAAAACGGTCCCGGCGTTGCCCGTAAAAACGTTCGCTTCCGTAGCCGGGCCATCGCCTTTCGAAACGCGCATGGGCGTCGAGAACGTCTCGCCGTGATCGGTAGAGCGCGCAAACATTATCACGCTCACGCCCGGCGTATCATCTTCCCACGCGACGTTGATACTGTCGTCGCGGCCCACTGCCAGCTTGGGGTCGAAAGCGTCGCCTGATGAGCGAGAGACGTTCGTAGGCTCGCTGAAAGTCCCGCCCAGATCGGTCGAGCGAACGAACACAACCTGCTTTTGCGAGACAGGTATGTCTCCCCACACGATGTTTATACCTTCGGTTGAATCCACTGCGACGCGTGGCGAGAAGGCCCCCCCATTGTGCGTAGTGATGTTGCGTCCGCGCTTGAACTTCGTACCTTTTTTCGAAGCGATAAAATATGCTTGCGTCGGCCCGCCTTGATTGTCGTGGTAGGTGACATAGACGCGAGTCTTGCCGGTCCTCATGATCGCCACGGATGGGCCGAACGCTTCGCCCGGCGATTTCGAGAGGTTGCGCGTGAGCGGGAAGTTATCCCATTTCGCCCCGCCGTCGCGCGACATCGTGAAAAATATCTGGCTGCCGGGTCTGCCCGCGCCCGCGGGCAAGGTGGCGGTCGATGTGAATAAGTAAAGGTTGTTCGCTTTATCCACTTCGATCGCAGGCGTGCGCTGCGCCCCGAATGACGCCTGGGCCTCGACTGTGCTCGATAGGCGCAATCGCCCGGTGTTTGAAGTTGTCATCGCGCAAACCGCGATTACGAAAAACGTGAGCGCTACTCTCTTGTTCATACTACCCTCACCCAGCTGGTAAAATGCTTTGTGATAGTTCTGTTGCTGCAAGCAAGCGTCTGCCGCAGGGTTGATGTTACACGAGTGACCGGCGCAGTTTCAACCAAGTTGTAAAGTCCCGCTACAGTGATGTATAACGATAAACATCGATGCCAACCGTATTACGAGTAGGTCGCTACCGCTTTTTCTTTTTTAGCAACAAACGCCAGGAGCCGGCGCATATACATGTGAAAGCGGGAAGTGATGAAGCAAAATTCTGGCTTGATACGATAGAACTGGCATCAAATTATGGGTTCAAGCCGCATGAGCTTAATGAGATCAGGCGGATTGTTTTCGAGCATCAAGCGATGTTGATGGAGGCCTGGAATGAATACTTTGGTTAAGGATAAATCCAACACGCGGCGAGCGTATGTGCCTACGACTGCTCTGGCGAAGACCGTAGAATTCGATGATGAGATGATGCATGTCTCTCTTACGGACGGGCGTATTATCAGCGTTCCCATTATCTGGTTTCCATTATTGCATGAAGCAACAGTTGAGCAGCGAGCTGTATATGAGATTGGCGGCGGCGGTGTCAGTCTGCACTGGCCGGAATTAGATGAAGATTTATCAGTTGCAAATCTGATGGCCGGTGTAGATTGGCAAGCTGCTTAATTTGAGGTCTGATTAATGCCTGCAAAGTTACTCGACGGCCCGAGCGTGGCCCAGTCGATAAAAGATGAAGTGGCGCGAGAGGTGGCTCTCTATTCAGAACGCGGGCTGAAGCCGGGGCTTGCCGCTGTGCTTGTAGGCAGCGATCCCGCTTCGCAGATTTATGTTTCGAACAAGGTCAAGACGTGCGCCGCATTAGGGCTTTATTCGGAAAAGATCGAATTGCCTGAGACTACTTCGACCGAAGAGTTGCTTGCGCTGGTCCGCGACCTCAACTCGCGCGACGACATAGACGGCATACTCATTCAACTGCCGCTCCCGCGCCAGATCGATAGCGCGGTTGTTTTAAACGCGGTAGACCCGGCCAAAGACGTAGACGGTTTCCACCCGATAAATGTCGGGCGGCTCTCGATAGGCGAGCCGGGACTGAGGCCCTGCACCCCGGCGGGAATAATCGAGATGCTTGACCGGTACGCGATACAGATCGAAGGCGCGCGCGCCGTCGTACTCGGTCGCAGCCGCATAGTCGGGCTTCCGATGTCGCTGCTGCTCTTGCACCGTCACGCGACCGTGACCATATGTCATTCGCGCACGCCCGACCTCGCTTCGATTGCGCGCGAAGCGGATATACTGGTTGCCGCGATAGGGCGAATGGCGATGGTCAACCGTTCCTACATCAAGCCCGGCGCTACGGTCATAGACGTCGGCACAAACCGCGTCACGGAAGAAAAAGACCTTGAACGCCTATTTGGGAATGACGCGAAGCGGCGCGCGGCATTCGAAAAAAACGGCTATACACTCGTGGGCGACGTGAACCCGCGCGAAGCCGGCGAGGTCGCAGGCTACCTGACGCCGGTTCCGGGCGGCGTCGGCCCGCTCACTATTGCGATGCTGATGAAAAATACTCTCACTGCGATGAAGATGCGACGCGGCGTTTGAATCAGGTTTTATCTTAAAAATGATTGGGCCAGGTAATCACGCCTACCAACGCAATGGCCTTAATTTTGGAGTGCGGGACCCCGCGCCGCACTCCAAAGGAAACGCTGCTCCTTATAAATATCTCTTTGAGGAGAATACCGATGATCCGCAAAACAGTATTGGCTTGTCTTATGAGCGCGCTCGTTTTCTTTCAAACAGGCGCGCGTGGGTCTTCGCCCGCAGACGCAAACGTCGGGCGCGTGATAGGCGAAGTCTTTGCTGACGGGCAGCACATGAAATACCTGTCGCTGCTCAGCGACGAGATAGGCAGCCGCCTCACGGGATCGGCAGGCGCGCGGCGCGCAGAGCAAGAGATGGAAGCCGAGATGAAGCGGATCGGCCTGGTAAACGTCCGCCGCGAGCCGTTCACTATGCCCTCTTCATGGGAGCGCGGCACGGCTCAGGCTACGCTCATCTCTCACGGCAATCGGCAGCTTTCGGTAGCCTCTTTCACCTGGACCCCGGGAACCGCAAGCGCGATTGAAGGCGACGTTGTAGACGTTGGCGCTGGCCGCGCAGATGACGTGGCGCGCGTTCGCTCAAAGCTCAAAGGCGCAATCGCGATGGCCGCGCCCGCCGGAGTGACGCTTGACGAAGTGATATACAACTTCTACCGCGCGCCGCTTCTGGCGAAAGAAGTCCAGGAAGCCGGAGCAATCGCATTGCTCGTCGCTTCCGACAAACAGAACACGCTGCTTTATACCGCGCCCATAGACTTCACCGCCTCGGCGCGCATTGCGGCGTTGGCATCGCTCAATATCGCGCGAGAAGATGTCAGCCTCTTGCAGCGACTGCTCGGCAATAACCGTCCCGCGCGTGTGCGGCTCGACGTGCGAAACAAGCTCGGCCCCTCGTTTGAGAGCACGAACGTCGTAGGCGAAATCCGGGGCGGCGAGCGACCTGATGAGATAGTAATTGTGGGCGCGCATCTGGATTCCAACGACCTGGGGCCGGGCGCGCTCGACAACGCCGCCGGGTGCGGCGCTGTCATGGAAGCCGCGCGCGCCATCAAGGCGCTCAATCGCGCGCCGCGCCGCACCATAAGGTTTGTGCTTTTTATGGGCGAAGAAGAAGGAATGATAGGCTCGACCGCTTATGTGCGCAGTCATCGCGACGAGATGGGCCGCACGGTTGCCGCGCTCATTATGGACGTAGGCGCGGGCCGTCCTCTGGGCTGGTTTTCTATGGGCCGAACGGATCTGGATGAAGATATTCGCAGGTTGATGAAACCGCTCGAACAATTTGGCGTCAGCGTGATCGAGCACTCGGCATTCGCCGCAACCGACAACGCCGCATTTATGGCCGAGGGTGTGCCGAACTTAATAATGCTACAGGACGACGCGCCTTATTTTCCCGTCCACCACACCGCCGCCGACACTTTCGATAAAGCCAACCCGCGAGACTACGCGACAGCCGTTGCGACCCTGGCCGCGACCGCTTACATGATCGCGGACAAAGCCGAGCGGTTTGGCCGCCGCCTGAGCGCAGAAGAGGTAAAAAAGATGGCAGCCGACACAAAGGTCGACGAGCAATGGCGCGCGGCGGGCATTTGGCCTTAGAATTGGGGCATCCCCGTTTTGCCCGAGCCAGGCGGCCTGGGAGTCCCATCATGCAAGAATATATGAGCCGGTTCGGCGATCACTTGAAGTATGAGCGCAACGTCTCTGCTCATACGCTGCGCAATTACATGAGCGACCTTGAACAGTTTTATGATTACCTCTGCCCTGTTGATTCTTCGGGCAACCGGCGTTTCATAGAGATTCGCCAGATCGATCACATCACTATCCGCGAGTACCTGGCAACGCTCTACCGCGAGAAAAAGAAAAAGACTTCAATTGCCCGAAAGCTCGCCACGCTGCGCACCTTCTTCAAATTCCTTTGCCGCGAGCAAGTGCTTGAGATGAACCCCGCGCGGTTAGTCTCAAGCCCGCGCCTTGAAAAGAAGCTCCCGAAGGTGCTTTCCGTTGATGACGTGATTCGTTTTATCGAGACGCCCGACACCGAAACCGTCTTAGGCAAGCGCGACCGCGCGATCCTTGAATTGCTTTACGGGACGGGGATACGCGTGGCGGAGCTGGCGGGAATAAACCTGGACGACATAGATTTCAAGAACGAATCGATACGCGTTCGCGGCAAACGGCGCAAGGAGCGAATAGTGCCTTTCGGGTCGAAGGCGAAAGAAGCGGTGCAAAACTATCTGGGCGTGCGAGGCGAGCTGCTTGTCGAAGCGCCCGAAGACCAGCGCGACCCTATGGCGCTTTTTATGAACTATCAAGGCACCCGAATCACAACGCGGTCGGTCGGCCGCATGATCGATAAATACGTCACGGAATGCGCGATGGCGCACGACATCAGCCCGCACTCGCTGCGCCACTCTTTCGCAACGCATCTGCTATCGGCGGGCGCGGACCTGCGCGCCATTCAAGAGCTGCTCGGACACGCGCGCTTGTTAACGACGCAGATTTACACGCAAGTCTCTATGGAAAAATTGATGGAAGTCTACGACAAAGCCCACCCGAAAGCGTGAAAAGAGATTCTGACCGAGCTGGCTGCTTGATTCGACGCCAGCCCATAAACTCTTTTGTTTCAAACGCCTGCACGCATTTAAAACTCTTTTAGAATTTATTTATACCGTCTTAAAGACCTTTCGCCTGCTTCGGAACTATCCTGCCTGTGGGTTGAGGGGAATCGGAACACGCCCTTCGGCCCGGATTCAATAGATCGTGAAAACAGAGCTGAGAATGTTTTGTTTTCAAACATAAGGGTTTTCGATCAAGGAGACGAAAGAAGAGATTTACCATGAATCATCAAACTTATTCCGAGCATCTGAAATGGGGCACGGAAGGCGGGCGGCCCGACCGTATGACGAGATTTATGCACGGCTATATGGATCACGTGATGCAGCTTTCGTCAAAAGACGTTCGGGTGCGAAAGGTTCTGCTCCAAGCGTTCAACCTGCTCATCGCTCCGACAGCACTTTTTCGCCCGTCAATTCTGTTAAAAGTCGTCGCCCAGGCTCTGAGGTCTAAGCGAGGCTCAAGCGAAAACACGCAGATAACATTTGAGCGAAGTAGAGGGAAAGCGGCTGGCGGGATTTAACACGAAAACGGGGATCAGAAGGCGGTAAGCAGAACTCTCAATTGCCGAAAGACAAACTACTGCCAGGCGATTGAGATCCCCTTTCTACTTTTGCTTACTGCCGTCTGATCCCCGTTTTTATTCCAGGGCTAATATCTTCCGGCCCCACCGGAGCCTATTTTCGCCCGTCAGCCTGAGTTACGTCTTTCCTTTTATACTTGTCGAACCAGGCCATCAGGTAAAGCTGCTGTAGGAGCTGGTGCGAAGGCCGCCGCCAGCCGTGAAACTCATCCGGCATGCGAACCAGCAGGGTCTCTTTCTTCAGCATCTTCAGAGCGCGGTAATACTCTTCGCTCTGCCCCATCGGCGTTCTCAAATCGGCCTCGCCCGTCATAACCATAGTCGGCGTCTTCACGTTCTTGGCGTAGGTTAGCGGCGAGCGCTCGTAGTATTCCATAGGGTCATCCCACGGATATTTTTTGAACTGGTAATACCAGAAAGGCCCGTCGGTCGTCCCTACGAACGAGTGCCAGTTGATGACCGGACGCATCGAGACGGCAGCCGCAAAGCGGTCTGTGTGGCCTACGATCCAGGCCGTCAGCACGCCGCCGCCCGACCCTCCGCACACGAACAGGTTGCGCTCGTCTATCCACCCCTTGGCAATCGCCGCGTCAACGCCCGCCATCAGATCGTCGTAATCTTTGCCGGGGTATGAGTATTGAATGCCGTTGACGAAGTCCTGGCCGTAACCCGTAGAACCTCGCGGGTTCGTGTAAAGCACGGCGTAACCGTTCGCCGCGAAATTCTGCCACGACCAGTTGAAGCCGACGTTGTACATAGACCACGGGCCGCCGTGTATCCATAACACCATCGGGTATTTTTTGTTCGGATCAAAATTCGCGGGCTTTATCAGCCAGCCCTGAACCTTCCACCCATCCTTAGACGTGAACCACATCTCTTCGGCATCCGACACCTGCACGCTGGCAAGCACGTCCTGGTTGACGTCGACGAGCTTTTTCATAGCCGAGGGGGTCTGCATCTTGAACGTGACGAGATGGCCCGGCTCTTTGTGTGTCGAGCGAACGGTCGCCACCTGGCCGTTATCGGCCATAGTGAAGCCGCCCATAGTTTGAATGCTGTCGGTGATCTTGCGGACTTTGCCTTCGAGCGGCGCGAAATAGATGTTCATAGAGCCGCGCTCGCCCATCAGGTAATAGATGCCTGAGCTATCCGTCGCCCACGCTATCGAGTTCGGGGACTCTGACAGATTGCCCGACCACACGCGTCTGCGCCCGCCCGCCGTGTCCATAACGTAAAGGCTCTCGATATGATTCGTGTACATCATATCGTCATAGCCCGCGTACGCTATCCACTTGCCGTCGGGAGATACTACAGGGTTGCCGTCCGGCCCCTTGCGGTCCGTGAGCTGTTTTATGTCGAGCGTGTCGAGCCGGATCGCATAAATCTCGCTGTCGTTTCTCAGGTGTTCCGCATCGGGCTTGCGCACGGCGGAGATGTAAAGGGTCTTGCCGTCTTTCGACCATTCGGGATCGTCGTGATGATATTTGCCGGTAGTGATCTGGCGCGGGGTTCCGCCAAGCACCGAGTCGATCACGAATACGTGCGAGTAACCCAGCGGCAACGGCCCCTGCCCATCGCGCGCCCACGTCATGCGGTCCACGATCACTGCGGGCTTCGCCCACTCTGCGCCGCGAGGCCGCTCAGGCAGTTTCACGGCAAGAATCGGGTCGTTGTCCGGCACGAGCATAGTGAAAGCTATCTGCTTGCCGTCGTCGCTCCACCGGAGGTTTGCGGGCGCGCGCTCAAGGTGTGTGAGCTGCGCGACCTCGCGCGTGTCGACCCATAAAACGTGCAACTGCGAAGTGGTGTCGCGATCCGAGATAAAAGCTATGCGACGGCCATCGGGCGACCAGACCGGCGAGCTGTCTCGCCAGTTGCCCTGAGTCAATTCGCGCGGGCGGGTGCCTTCCGTATCGACTATCCAGAGGTTGCTGCGGTACTGGTCCTTCATCTTGTCTACCCAGGTCCGCGTGAAGACAATCTGCTTGCCGTCGGGGGAGATCGCCGCGTTGCTGACGCTCTCCATATCCATGAAAGTCTCTTTATCAAGCAATCGTTTTCCGTTCGCGAGCGCCTGAATCGAGCAGACGGAAAAGATCAATAAAAGAAAGATGGTGACGGAACTCTTTGTTCGCCTGTGCATGGGGGAATCCTCCTGCGATAAAACTTTATTGCGCCCCACTAAACTGCCCGTCGGGGCAGCGGCGCAAAATAGAAGTGGGAATCTGTTTGAAAAGCCCCGAAGGGGCGCAATTCAATAGCACAGGGCATCGCCCTGTGTAGTTCAATGCCAGTTTATACAAGCCCTGAAAGGGCGAAATATTTTTATCGCGCCCTTTCAGGGCTTGATTAATCAATCGCCCTCTACCCGGCGCGGTGCGCCGGGCTATCGGATCTCGCCCCTTCGGGGCTTGCGAGCAATCTTTTCAAACAATCTCGAATGCTTACTGCTTCGGGAGCAGGGTGAATTTCATTCCGCCCTGCTCAAGCATCATGCTCTTTGGACGGCCATCGGCCATCTGGAACTCTGCGAATATTTCGACCGGGACGCCTTCGACCACGATCTTGAATCGGTTCTGCGAGACGGGAACGAGCGTGCCGACGGGCTGGCCCGGCACTACGGATTTCAACTTGCCGCCCAACATCTCTATGCTGATTTCGAGCGGCGGCAGCTTCATCTCGTATTTGCCCACGTACTTCTTTAGCTCGTCTTCGCTCATCGCGACTGCCGCAACGTCAGAAACTTTTTCGGGCGCGCGCTTGAAGGCTATGTCTGCCGAATTCGGCACGACCATCTTCAGTTCGTTGATCTTCCCCGCAGGATTCAGCGCGAAGGTGACGAACGCTTTCCCGAGATGGCGCTCCCTCATGGTCGCGCGGAAGGTGTCGAAATGCCAGTGCTCAAGCTCGCCCGTCAGCGCCGGGCTGTACTCGACAGTGAGCTTGCCGTTTTGCTCCGAAACCTTTGCGTCGCCGTACATCTCGTTCGTGTATGTGCCTACGTACTTCTTTAGCTCAAGCGAAGGGTTGGTTCCTTTCACGCGGTCGGCTTCCATCTTTTTATCCACAGCCCCTGCTTGCTCTTGCGCGGCCTTGACGATCTTCAAAAGATCGGCGCTCCAGTCTTTCTGCGGGGCCTGCAAGAACGCGTCAAAGACGCGGTACATTATCGCCGTAGGAATGGAAGTGCCGTTCATATTCGTCAGTATGACAATGCCGAGCTTCTCTTCCGGCATCATCGCGACGAGCGCGCTCATGCCGTCTATGTTCCCGCCGTGATGCACGATCTTGCGCCCTCGGTAGTCTTGCAAAAACCATCCCAGCCCGTA
This sequence comes from Blastocatellia bacterium, assembly GCA_963728545.1. Classification (GTDB taxonomy): domain Bacteria; phylum Acidobacteriota; class Blastocatellia; order UBA7656; family UBA7656; genus DASUNP01. The sequence goes on along the minus strand of CAVSKO010000002.1, from coordinate 5,037,991 downwards.
ATTCATGAAATGCGACTGGGAATGCACCTTTTCCGATAAGCCTTCGAGCCGCATAACGGTCTGCGGCATGTGCATCTCTTTTACCGCGCCCGAGCTGAGTATCCGCTCGTTCTTAAAAGAGCCCTGGTTCAGTTGAAGACGAACCCACTGCGCCATATCGACTACATTTGAATTGATCGATCCGGCGGGGCCGATGTTATCTATCTTGCGCCAGGAGATGGGCTGGACCTTCTCCTCGAATTTGGCGTGAGGAGACGCGACGTTCGTTTCCGTCTTCAGCGCGTTGATCGAAGTGCTGCTCGACGTCATCCCGAGCGGCGTAAAGATTCTCTGGCGCATGAACTCGTCCCAGCTCTTGCCCGAAACCGTGGCCACCGCCTGGCCCGCCGCCAGGTACATGATGTTCTGATAGCCGAACCGGCTGCGCATGCTCCAGCTCGGTTTGAGGTAGCGAACGCGGCGCAAGATTTCATCGCGGTCGTACTCTGTGCCGTACCACAAAAGGTCGCCGCGCTCCAAACCGCTGCGGTGAGTCAGCATGTCGCGCACCGTAAGCTCGCGCGTGGCGTAAGGGTCGAACAGTTGAAGGCTGGGAAGGTATTTCGTCGCCGGGTCATCCCATTTCATCTTGCCTTCATCGACAAGCATCGCGATCCCCGCCGCGGTGAAGGCTTTCGAGGCCGACCCTATTGCAAATAGCGTCCGCTCGTCTACGGCCGCCGCCTCGCCGATCTTGCGCACGCCGTAGCCTTTCGCGAGCATCAGCTTGTCGTCTTTGACGATGGCTATCGCCATGCCGGGCACTTCCCAATCGCGAAGCGCTTTGTTGACGTAATCATCAAATCCTATGAGCGGCGCTTCCTGGGCGCGAGCCATCTGCGCGCCGAGGGTAGCGACGAGTAACAGATAGATCAAAGTAGCTCTAATTTGCGATTTCATATTAACGACACTCCTTCCAGCCTGTGTGATGGCGAGCGGCGCAAACTCGAAGGCATCTAATCCATTTTGAGTTGCGTTAATCGAGGTAAACCTGAACGCCGCCGCTTGTTTTTTAACGATTGCTTTACGCCTTGAAGAGCTTTAATGTTGCACTGTTTAAAATAGCATTGTCAACCGGATGATGAATCCACTTGAAGCCGATTAATGGAGGCCGACGAATGACTACTACTGCGCGCTCTGCTAACCCGCTCGACGGCGTTGCGCCAGAAAATTACTCGATCGAAAACGTCGAGGAGGTCTTAACTCCGGCGCTCGCCATCTACACGGAAATTCTCGACCGGAACATATCGATCACGCTCGACCTTTTGGGCGGAAACGCCGACCGGTGGCGGCCACACGTCAAGACCGCGAAGCTTGGTTACGTGATGCGCCGACTCGTAGAACATCGCGTCGCGAATTTTAAATGCTCCACGACGCTTGAGCTGCGGGTCGCCTGCGAGGCGGGCGCCGAGGACGTAGTTTTGGCTTACCCTGTAGTGGGGGCGAATGCGCGGCGCGCTCGCGCGGTCGCGGAAGAATTTAATCAGGCGCGCGTGTCGACGCTGGTGGAAAATGGCGAGCAGATCAATGAGTGGAAAGAGAGCCGCATCGGGCTTTTTATCGACGTCAATCCCGGCATGGATCGCACGGGCATAGAGCAAGACCGCGCGGATGAAATAACAGAGCTTGCCCGTGCGATAGAGTCTGCCGGAATCGCTTTTCGCGGACTCCATTATTACGACGGGCACGTTGCAAAACTCGATCTCGCGGAAAGAGAAGAGGTCGCGCATCGCGGTTACGACCGCTTGATGGAGATCGTTGAACGGGTCGAAAGCGCGGGCATCAAGGTGAGTGAAGTCATAACGGCGGGAACTCCGGCGCTGCCTTGCAGCCTCTCTTATCCGAGACTCACCCGCGAGGGATTCGTTCATCGCGTCTCGCCGGGCACAATCATTTATAGCGATGCCACGAGCCTCGCGCAGTTGCCGAAAGAGTGGGGCTATCGCCCTGCGGCCGTCGTCGTGTTGACCGTGGTCAGCCATCCTGCGCCGCGCCGCATTACCTGTGACGCGGGCCATAAAACGGTTTCTGCCGATTCGGGGGTGCCTACGTGCGCGGTGATAGGCCAGCCCGGTCTGCTGCCCGCAAAGCCTAGCGAGGAACATCTGCCTGTTGAAGTATTGAGTGATACAGATGCGCCGAAGATCGGCGAGCACCTTTACCTTGTGCCGGTGCACATCTGTCCTACGGTGAACAATTTCGATTACGCAATGATCGTAACAGGCAACAGGGTTGTTGCCGTTGAGCGCGTGAGTGCGCGCGGTCGCGAAGCGCCGCTATAAGTAATACCTAAAGATTCACCGCCGCAGACACAGAGGACGCATATGGCCGACGATGTGCTTCGCACGCGGCGGGGGCGCAGAGAAAACCATATTCTGCTCTGCGCCCGCTCTGTGCTCTCTGTGTCTGCGGCGGTGAGATGTTTCGAATCTCAGCCAAATCAGCTACTTCCGCTGATTAGTAGCAGTAGCGCCCTTGCCCTGCTTCATCTGTTGCATCTGGCGACCCAACTCCTGCATGCGACTTTGGCCAAGCACACGTTCGGCCTTCGGAAACATCTCAGTCTCCTCTTCCTCAACGTGATGCTCGACTGAGTCTCTCAACTCGGTGAGTTTATCCATGAACTCGTCGTCGCCCGGCGTCATCGTAGACATCTCTTCGAGCATCTCCTTTACTTCCTTATGCTCCGAGAATGCCTCGCCTATCATGTCTTTCGTCTCTTCGTGCTGTTCGAGAGCCGGATAAAAGATCTGTTCCTCTATCTGAGTGTGCAGCGTAAGCGCGTCCTTAAGCTGTGTGAACAGTTTTTTAGTCGAACTCATATTGCCTTTATCGGCAGTCTCAAGCTCGTCCATCAGGCCCGAAGCCTCTTGATGATCTTGTTTCAAAAGTTCCGTCGCATTCATCCGTAGTTCCTCCTTAAACCCTGGTTTGTGACACAAATATTGACTGACATACGGCTGTCTAATGTGCAATCACCGTGCCCCGCGCTCGGCTTGCGAATCGCGCTGCTGGGACGGTTAAACGGATGAAACCCGTTCAACGAGAAAGCTTCGGTGCAACAAGACAGAACATGGTGTGGGAAACTTTTGTAATCACTCGCAAGTTGTCAACGCGCGCCGCTATCGGCTAGCATACTCAAGCTTGACTCCAAACTCGCAGGTGGAATTCTGAATGAGATTAAGAATGATTGTTATGCTCACGCTTTTCATAGCGTGCAGTTGGGCGGACAGTTTTGCCCAGGAGCGGTTCGACTTTTACGCGCGCGGCCCCTATCGCAAGAACGTGCCGCGCCCTTCCGCGATCACCGGCTACGAGCCGGGCCAGTTTCAAACGCCCCACGGCCAGATAGTGCGCGTCCTCGAAAAGATAGCCGCCGAAGCCAGCGACCGCGTGCGCTTGATAGAAAACGGTCAGACCTGGGAGCATCGCAAGCTCTATCTGGCGGTCGTCTCCTCGCCGGAAAACATCAATCGGCTCGATCAGATTAAAGCGAATGTCGCGCGGCTGGCCGACCCGCGAAAGCTCACCGAAGCCGAGGCGACCGAGATAGCGCGCTCGACGCCCGTAATAGTCTGGCTCAACTACGGCATTCACGGGAACGAGTCGGCAAGCTACGAAACCGTCCAGCAGGTGCTTTATCAATTGGCCGCGTCCGAAGAACCGCGCACGCTTGAGATACTCAAGAATGCCGTTGTCGTCATCAACACCATGCACAACCCGGACGGCCACGAACGGTTCGCCGTCTGGATCGATTCTGTAGCCGTGGGCGAGCCGGAACGATTCAGCATAGAGCACCGGGAACCGTATCAAATCTACGGGCGCGGCAATCACTATCGCTTCGATATGAACCGCGATATGCTCGCGCTCACGCAGCCGGAAAACCTGAATCTGCTCGCCGCCGTGCGCGAGTGGCGCCCACAGGTCTTTGTAGATCATCACGGGCAAGTAGAGAATTATTTCTTCCCGCCTGCGGCGGAGCCTATAAACAAGAACCTGCCCGTCGAGAAATCTAAATACTGGTATGACAAATTCGGTCGCGGCAACGCCGCCGCTTTCGACCGCTACGGCTGGAATTATTACGTGCGACACGTCTTCGATATTTTTTATGCGGGATACATGGATTCGTGGTCGTCGCTGCAAGGCGCGACCGGCATGACTTACGAAACCGACGCCGGAGGGCCTACCTCGATCAAACTGAAGCTGGAAGACGAAACGATACTCCCCTTTAGCCAGGGCATAGCAAAACACTTTACCGCTTCTCTGGCGACGGTCGAGACCGCAGCAGACAACCGCCAGGCGCGGCTGATGGATTATTACCTGTTTTTCAAAACCGGCATGGACGAAGGCCGCCGGGAACCTATGAAGCGCGTGGTGCTCGTTCCGGGCAAAGACGCGGGCCGGGCCGCCGCGCTCGTTGCGAACCTTGTGCGACATGGCATCGAAGTGTCGATCGCGCGCGAAGGCTTTCGCTCCGCGTCGGCCCACGATTATTTCGGCTCAAGGGCCGCCGGGCGCGATTTCCCTGCGGGCGCGTACATCATCGATCTCAATCAACCGATGAAGCGGCTGGCGAAAGCGCAGCTTGAGCCGGGGTCTGAGCTTGATCCCGAGTTTGTAAAAAACGAGCTTGAGCGCCGCGAGCGCAATGAGCGCCGGGGAAAGAATGAGCGGAAAGAAGACCCTGAATTTTATGACGTGACAAGCTGGTCGCTGCCGCTTGCGACGGGCGTTGAGGCTTACTGGACAGAAGACGCGCCGGCCGTCAAAAGCGCGAATGTAGCGATGACCGGAGTCGTAACCAAAACTGGTCCTCACGAACTTCACGGCGAGCTTTTGACCGCATCAGACTCGCAACCGATTGCGGGTCTGATCGGCGGCGTAGAAGGCGGGCGCGCAAACACCGCTTACATCATCCCCTACGGCACGGATGCGGCGACGCGGCTCACGATTCGTCTGCTCGCGGAAGGTTTCAAGATCGCGGTCGCAACCAGGCAATTGAACGCGGGCGGTCGCAACTGGCCCGCGGGGACTATGCTTGCGCGCACTGCTCGCAACCCCGCGACGCTTCACGACCGCATAGCCGCGCTCGCGCGCGAATCGGGTGCCCAGGTCTTTGCCGTCAACTCGGCTTTCAGCGAGCAAGGCGATACGGGCGTCGGGTCTGAGAGCATAGCCAGTCTCAAGCAGCCGCGCGTGGCCGTAGTCTGGGACGAAGCTACGAGCCCCACTTCTTATGGAGCGATCTGGTATGGGTTTGAGCGAGCTTACGGCTTGCAATTCACGCCCGTCACCGCTGCCGCGATCAAGTCGGCGGATTTATCGAAATTCAACGTCATCGTTCTGCCCGACGGCAGTCCGAGCGCTTACCAAACGCTGCTCGGAAAAGATGGGATAGACAAGCTCAAGTCGTGGGTGCAAGCGGGCAACGTGCTTGTGGGCGCGGGCGGCGCGGCGGCGCTTTTTACTCGTAAAGATATCGCGCTCACATCTGCGCGGCTCGTCGGAGTGGAAGACGATTCTCCATCGACCAGCTCACCTGCGCCCGCAACCCAGCCCGCAAGCTCGACTGCTTCGCCGCCTGCTTCCGAGACTAAGCCGGCAGAAAAGCGTAAGGAAGCAGAAACCAAGCCGGAGCAAAAGCCGGTAGAGAAGCGAAAGCCGACAGAGCCGATTGCAGTGCCCGGCGCGTCATTTAAAGCAAAGATCAATCGCGAGCATTTCCTCTCATACGGCTATGATTCGGACACGATAGCAGTGTTGATGGACGGCAGCAGTTTTCTCCGCGCGTCGAAAGAAGGCGCTAATGTCGTGACGTTCTCTGGCGACGGGCCGCTCACAGTCGCGGGATTTGTTTGGCCCAATAACACGGAGGAGCTACTGCGCGGGACCGCTTATGTGATCGACGAACCGACGGGCAACGGCCACGTGATACTTTTTGCCGAAGACCCAACATTCAGATATTTGTGGCGGACGATTCAGCAGATGTTTATGAACTCGATTTTGCTCGCGCCTTCACTATGAAGGTATGATAGCCTCATGCCTTCGTTTAAGTAGAATTTCACAAGAGGAGGAACGCGGGGTGGGCGAGGAGCAACAGATCAAAGAGCGGGCCAGGAATTTTTTTGCCTCGCTCCAGGATGATATTTGCGCAGAGCTTGAACGGCTTGACGGTAAAGCGCGATTTCGTGAAGACCTTTGGGAGCGCGAAGGCGGCGGCGGCGGGCGCGCGCGCGTGATCGAAGGCGGCGCGGTCTTCGAGAAAGCGGGCGTCAATTTTTCCGAAGTCTACGGCGAGCTGAATCCGAGCTACGCCGACCGGCTTCCCGTGGGTCAGGGCAATCAGTTTTTTGCGACCGGAATCTCGCTCGTCCTGCACCCGTTGAACCCGATGGTTCCCACCGTTCACGCAAACTTCCGCTACCTTGAACGCGGCTCTGGCGGCTGGTTTGGAGGCGGGACCGATCTGACGCCCTATTACCCTTACACAGACGACGCGGTCCATTTTCATCGCACTCTGAAAGATGCTTGTGACAAGTTCGACGCCGGTTTTTATCCTAAATTCAAGAAGTGGTGCGACGAGTATTTTTTCGTCAAGCACCGCGACGAATCGCGAGGCGTGGGCGGAATCTTCTTCGATTACCTGACGGGCGAGCGCGAAGGGCCGCTGCTGGACGCGGATGATAAAAAGTCGGACCGTGATCGCGGAATCGAATTCATCTTCGATTTTGTAAAAGGGGTTGGCCGGGCCTTTCTACCTGCTTACCTGCCCATAGCCGAGCGCCGCAGGAGCGAGCCTTTTTCCGAGCGCGAGCGCGAGTTTCAACTGATACGCCGAGGCCGCTACGTCGAGTTCAACCTGGTCTATGATCGCGGGACCCATTTCGGGCTTGAGACGCGCGGGCGCACCGAGTTGATCTTGATGTCGCTGCCTCCGTTGGTTCGCTGGGCCTACGATTACAAACCCGCGCCCGGCTCGCGCGAAGCCGAGGCGATGGACTTCTTTCGCCCGCGCGACTGGCTCGGCGAGAAGCGCGAGTAACGATTCATTCAAATTCCTACTGCTCGATAAAATCTTTTGGAAACTCGGTCATAAACGGCGGGCGGCGGGTCTGGTTGACGCACGAAACGTCAAGCCCGCCGGCTGAACCCCTCGTGATGAATTCTACTATAAGATCGTCGAGGCACTTTCCGCCGTACGAGTGAGGCGTGTTCGGGATAAGCACCCGGCGGCTGTTTGAAAGATGCCGCGCCACCGCTTCTCCGTACTGCGGGGGCGTGGCCGGGTCCACGTCGCCCGAGAGCATCAAGACCGGCACGTCGGATTTCAGCACGCTCAAAAAATCCGAGGGCACGCGCCCGCGCGGCCATTGCTCGCAAGCCTTTATGTGAGTCCGCACCCGGTAATCACCGATAAAAGTATTTGCCGTATCGCGCGCAATCTCCTGTTCGGTTATCAGCAGCGCGTCTTCCGGGCAGGTCACGGAAAAATACATGCCCTGAGCCACCTGATTGACGATCAAGCGCGTCATGTATTGAGCAAGCGAAGCGAACGGGACGAAATTATTTTTATAAGCTTCATGAATCAGTAACGGGACGAGGCTCGATAGATCCGGAGAGTAGAGCAGCAGGCGGAGCCTTTCTCCGAAAACGCCGCGCGACATGCGTATGCGCTCAGATTTTTTAGTAACGGGATTGGTCATTTCAAAACTGACGGGCCCCTTATCCAGCCTCGCCATAACGGCGGCGAACTCCGCGCGAAAATCGGGGAACGCCTTGTGGCAAGTCTCATCTGCGGCGCAATCTTCCATCAACCGGTCGAGAGCCTGTTGCGCGCCTTTCGCAAACGGGAGCGGCAGCTTGGAATCGAGCGGCGCTACGCCTTCGAGCACTACAGCGCGGACCTGTTTCGGATATCGCCTGAGATACGCCAATGAAGCTGTCGTCCCGTAAGACCCTCCCCACACGTTGATCTTTTCGTATCCGAGCGCGCGGCGAACTTCGTCCAGGTCGTCCATGGCAATCGATGTGGTGTAGAGCGCGGGGTTTGAGATCTTTTCAAGCCTCTGGCGGCACTCGCGCAGTTTTTCGGGAGGGAACAACTCGTCGAAATAAGGTTGCATCGAGCTTCCGTCGCCGTAGAAATTGCAGTTCAAATTATTCGATTCGCCCGTGCCGCGCTGGTCTACAAAGACCACGTCGCGAGTGCGGCGAATACTCTGCATAAAATCGGCCCCGGCGTTCTTTGCGATCTGGGCCGCGCCCTGGCCCGGCCCGCCCGCCAGAAAAAAGACGGGATCAGGTGCGGGTTTATCGGTCAATGCCGGAAGCACTACGACGTTTAGCGCGATACGCCGCCCACGGCGGGCATCTCGGTCTTCAAAGACTTCGTACTTGCCGCACCTCGCCGCTTTGGTGTTAGACAGATCGCAAGGGGTGAGCTTTAAGCGAGCAGCCCGGTCTGCGTTAATGACAGTGAAGGCAAAAGCCAAAAGAATGAATAAGAGAGTAAAGCTCACTCTGAAACGATTCATACGCTCACCCCGTTGCTCGTCAGCTTTTATTTTTTATAGTGGCTTTCAATTGAATGTGCGGGATAAGGAGAGACACCTCACCGCCGCAGACACAGAGAACACAGAGCGGGCGCAGAGCAGACGCTTGTTCTCTCTGCGCATTCTTTGCGTCCTCTGTGTCTGCGGCGGTGAATCTTCTTTCATTCCCTTACACTCATATGAAATTCGCTTTAGGCATTCAATTTTTTGCTGCCGATGCTGCCGCCTTGCTCGATTGCATCTGTGCCGCCGTGCGCTCGACCGCCGCCATCACGCGCAGAAAATTCTCGCCCAGAATCTTTTTGATGTCCGCGTCCGAATACCCGCGCTTCATAAGCTCGTAGGTGATGGCTGAAAGCCGCGATACGTCTTCCATGCCTTCGGGCGGGGTAATGTCTCCGTCGAAATCGCTTCCGATGCCGACGTGGTCTATGCCTGCGACTTTTGCCACGTGATCGAAATGATCGATCAATTTAGACAGAGGCGTCTTGCCGGGATCGTTTGCCGCGCGCCACTTTTTCATCTCTTCTTCCACGCGAGCTGCGTCGCCGGGAAACTGCTTGCCCAGTTCTTCCTGTCTGACGCGCGCGCGCTTGCTGAAGTCTGCTTTGCGCGAATCGATAAAGCCTTCATAAAAATTTATCATCACGACCCCGCCGTTGCGGGCGATGGCGCGCAACATATCGTCTGTCATGTTGCGCGGATGATCGGCCAGAGCGCGGGCCGAAGAGTGAGACGCTATCAGGGGCGCGCGCGACGCTTCTACGGCGTCATAAAATGTCTTATCGGCTACGTGAGAGATGTCTACCATCATGCCAATCCGGTTCATCTCGCGCACGACCTCGCGCCCGAAATCCGTGAGCCCGTTGTGGTGCTTCACCTCCGCATTGTTTATGTCGCCCGAAGAGTCGGCCCAGTTGTTGGTGTTCGAGTGCGTAAGCGTCATATACCTGACGCCTAGCTTATAAAACATGCGCAGCGCCGGGAGGCTGTCTTCGATGGCGTGGCCGCCTTCGATGCCTATCAACGTAGCTATCTTTCCTTTTTTCGAGATGCGGCGAATATCATCGGCGGTCGAAGCCATCTCTAGCGCGTCGGGGTGTCGGCGCACCTGCTCGTAAATAACATCTATCATGTCGAGCGCGCGCCGCGCCGCGCCGCCCTCCTTGGCGTACTTCGCCGCGACGTAAGCGACAAAAAACTCTGCGTTGACTCCGCCCGCCTTCAATCGTCTGAGGTCAGTCTCGGTTTTATATTTGCCGTCCTTTGGGATCGGCTGCGTGCCCGTGTAATCGAATGCGACGCCGCCAGGCGCATCGCCCGCCATCCCCAGGTCGAATCCAAAATCTATTATGTGCGAAGTGACATCGTTATGCGTGTCAACGACTATAGCTTCGCGATGTAGTTTCTCGGCCCGCGCGCGCAACTCCGCGTCGCCCTGTTTTTTCGCCGAGTCATTTGCCTGCTGCGACGGATTACCGGCATAGCCGCATAATGTGAACGCGAGAGCTAAGCACAGGCAGACGGCTAATTTGAATTTAGATAATCTTAGAGTCATCAGGAACCCCGCTTAGATAAGGATGAAGGATGAGGGATGAAAAGGACATAAGCGATTCTCTTTTTCATCCTTCATCCCTCATCCTTCATCCTTTATTTTGTTGTGTAGTAACCGCGTCGGGCGCGCACTTGAAGGCCGGGCCTTTTGACCTCGACGCGAATGGATTTGAACCCATCCTTGCGCGCGTCGCCGCCTTTGGAATAGTAAGTCAAAACGTATTGAGCGCGCACTTCGGCCACTATTCGCCTGTATATCTCGTCCAGGTCGCGCACCTCTTTTTTTGGATCGTCGTATATCGGCGGGAAGAATGCTCGCCCGCCCGTGTCTTCGCTCATAGCCTTTAGCACGAACTCGCCCGCCAGGTCCTGCACGTTCGCCGAAGGCGCTATGCCCGTCGAATGCACGGAGTAAATCACCGCGTCCGATTTTTGCACTTCGGTGAGGGCTTGCGCGAGCGTGGCCGCCGACATGGTGTCGGTCCCGTCCGATAGGACTACCATTACGTGACGCCCTTCGGAGGGGCGTATGTACTTGGCCGCATCCGTCATCGAGGTGTAGAGCGCAGTCGCGCCTTCGGGTTTTATGGCGGCGAGCGCGGCGACCAGCTTATCAACGTCGGATGTGAACTGCATCTCCAGTTTAGGCTCGGTAGAAACGCTCATCAACGCGGCCTGGTCGCCGGGCCTCATGACCTGGCGGAAAAATTGCGCGGCGGCTCGCTGCTCAAAGTCGAAGCGATGACGGATGGAGCTTGACGCGTCGAACAAAAAGATGAGGCGGAGCGGAAGCTGCCCCTCGCGGTAAAACCCCGCGATCTCTTGCGGCGCGTTGTCTTCGTAGACGATGAAGTCCTGCTGAGTCAGGTCGTTGACTTGATTGCCCGACGGGTCGGTCACCGAAGTGATCGCAGTTATAAGGTTGGCGCTCAGCTTGATCTCATCCTGGTCCTGGTCGTCGGTCACGCGGCGCGGGCGCGTCTCCTGCGGCGGAGGTGGGGCCGGCGATGACGGCTTGGCCTGCTGCCCTTGTCCTTGCCCCGGCTGCCGACCCGATTGCGGAAAGGCAAGAGGCAAAAGGCAAAAGGCAAATGTTAATAGTAAAACAAGGGCCGGGATGACGCCCGGCTTTTTCGCTTTCGCTTCCCGTATGTTCCTCATGATTTTAAGCCTTAGAAACTTCGCACACTCTGTTATCTGAAAGATGTTTCGCGCGCCACTCTTCAAAATCCTTCAGCGCAAGCTCGACCTGAAACCTCCGGCGATCAACCTTGCGGCGCAGCCTTCGACGGTCCGCGTCGGCGAGCGCGGGCAGAAGCGCGAAGGTTATATTCATAGGCTGAAAATTCTTTGCATCGGCGTTCGCTATGTAGTTTACAAGCCCTCCGAGCGCCGTGCGGCGCGGCGGTGTGATCGGCTCGCGCCCTGCGGCCAGGCGGGCCGCGTTCACACCCGCGACGAAGCCCGTGCCGATAGCCTCTATGTAACCTTCGACTCCAGAGATCTGCCCCGCAAAGAGAATGCGCGGCGACCGGCGCATTTGCAAAGTCTCGCCCAGCACCAGGGGCGCGCATATAAACGTGTTGCGGTGGACCTGTCCGAAACGGAAGAACTCGGCTTGCTCAAGCCCCGGAATCAGTCTGAGGACGCGCTTCTGCTCGCCGAACTTGAGGTGGTTCTGAAACCCGACCATGTTGTAGCTGTCTGCGAGCAGATTTTCCTGGCGCAGTTGAACTACCGCGTAAGGCTGATGGCCCGTGCGCGGGTCGCTGAGGCCCACGGGCTTCATAGGCCCGTAGCGCAGGGTGTCGCGGCCGCGTCGCGCGATCTCTTCGATCGGCAGGCAGGCCTCGAAATAGATGGTCTTCTCGAACTCGTGAAGCGGGACCGACCCGGCTTCGACGAGCGCGTCATAAAAACGGTCGTACTCTTCCCGGTCCATCGGGCAGTTTATATAATCGGCCCCGCCCTTATCGTAACGAGCCGCGCGAAAGGCTACGTCGTAATTTATCGTCTCGGCGTCAACGACGGGCGAGATCGCGTCATAAAAATAGAGCGCCTCCGCGCCCGTCAATTGCGCTATCGCCTCGGAGAGCGCCGGAGAGGTGAGCGGCCCCGTGGCTACGACGACAGGCCCGTGGTCGGGAATCTGCTGCATCTCTTCGCGGCGGATTTCGATATTCGGGTGAGAAGCGATTTTTTCGGTGACGGCTGCGGCGAATCTTTCCCGGTCTACGGCGAGCGCCGCTCCTGCGGGCACCGAAGTCTCGTGCGCCATTTCAAGCAGCAGCGACCCTCCTCGACGCAACTCTTCTTTTAGGAGGTAAGGCGCGGTCCCCGGCTCGTCCGACTTGAGCGAGTTAGAGCAGACGACTTCGGCCAATTGGGCCGTGCGGTGAGCGGGCGTTTCGCGCACGGGGCGCATCTCGTACAAACAGACACGCGCGCCGCGTGAGGCTGCCTGCCAGGCCGCCTCCGACCCGGCCAGCCCGCCGCCGATTATTGTTACCTGTGCTTCCGTTTTCATAATTGAAAGATAAGTTTAATTCTATCACTCGGCCCCAAAGCGCATCAAAGTAGATGCGCGTGACGCCATAGTTTGCGCGATTTAGGAAAGAGTTTGGTAGCGCCCCGATCCTGAGTCGCTCGTTTGGGGCTTGAATTCTTTGCCGTCTGAGTATAATTTTGCGCGACGTGACAAGAGACGTTTCAATCGAAGAAGCGAATGCCGCGTTTTACCGCGCGATAGAATCCCTGGATATTGAGCGCATGGATGAAGTGTGGGCGCACGAGTCCTGGGTAAAGTGCGTGCATCCGGGCTGGGAGATAATCTCAGGCTGGCGGCGCGTGCGCGACAGCTGGTCGAGGATATTTGAAGACGGCCAGCGCATGCGAATATCGCCTTCTGCAGTCTCGGTCAACGAGGAGGGCGATTTCGCCTGGGTCACCTGTCTTGAGAACATCACTGTCTTTGAAGAGACGAGCTTCGATTCCGTTCAGGCCGTAGCCACAAACCTCTTTATACGCCGCCAGGGGCGCTGGCTTATGGTCCACCACCACGCTTCGCCCATCCCTATGATAGTCGCCGACAATTCGTCCGACACCATCCAATAATTCAAAATTTCGGATGAAAATCCAGAATTTAGTATTCCGGAAGGCCGGAATGGACAAAAATCATACTTGAAAACGGCCGTAAAGTAGTATAATGCCAAGCCGTTAGGGGCTTTCAGGGATTTGATCGCTAAATGGAATATGGCTTGCTCGATTTCCTGTCACCGTATCGTGAGTTAAGATGGTTGTCATTTGAGCAAGCAAATAAATTAACGACAGCGCAGACCGGAATATCTGGCTTCTGGTCGCAATCTACAAGGGATCAAGACCTTAAGCCTGGTTTCAAATCGGCAGTCCTTCTAAGCAGCGTTGACGGGACCGTCGGCAGGATCGCTTAATCCGTGCAAAAATTCCAAGCATCTTCCGAAATGACTTTTAAAAGTTGCAGAGCTTCGATCAAACATCCCTATAGCCCTGCGACATTCGGCCCCGCTCGCTCGCGGGGCGTGGCTGGAAAAATTTCACTGAACTTACTTTAATGATAGGAGGTTCCAAATGAGGACCAATAAGCTCAGAAAGGGTATAACATCAGTCCTTACCGCGCTGGTGTTGCTGGCGAGCGCGCCGATTGCTGCTTTTGCGCAGGCTACCAGCACAGGCACCATCACCGGCGTGGTCAAAGACCAGTCGGGCGCGGTCGTGGCTGGCGCAACGGTCAAAGCTACAAACGTAGCGACGGGCGTTACGCGAACGACGACGACGGGCGATGCGGGCAGCTATGAGCTGGCGCAGCTGCCGCCGGGCGATTACCGCCTCGAGATAGAGGCGTCCGGTTTTGCGAAGTACATACAGGAGCCGGTGACGGTCAACGTGCTTTCGCGCGTGACTATCGATCCGGAAATGAAACCTGCGGGGGCTACCGAGCAGGTGACCGTTACGGGCGAGTCCGTACCGCTGATCGAGACGACCAAGACCGAGGTGAGCGGCGTCATAGACCAGCGGCAGATGGAGAACCTGCCCGTCAACGGGCGGTCGTTCGCTTCGCTCGCCACGCTGATTCCGGGCGCGACCTTGCAGCCGTCCTTCGACCCGACCAAGGCGCGAGTCGGAACGTTTTCCGTGGGCGGTTCTACGGGCCGCAACCTCAACATCACCATTGACGGCGGCGACAACAAAGACAACGCCGTCGGCGGCATCCTCCAGAATTACACGATGGAGGGCATACAGGAATTCGCGCTTTCGACCCAGCGCTTTTCGGCCGCTAACGGGCGGTCGGGCGGCGCGCTGCTTTCGGTCGTGAGCAAGAGCGGCACAAACAGCATACACGGCAGCGCGTTCGGCTTCTTCCGCGACGAGTCGCTCAACGCCAACGCTGCGAAGCTGCTCGCGGAGGCGAACCCATTCTCGTTTGAGGACCCGTCCGAGGCCATAAAGCCCCCGTTCGGTCGCCAGCAGTTCGGCGGCTCGGTCGGCGGCCCGTTCGTCAAGGACAAGGCCTTCTGGTTCGGCGCCTACGAGCGCACGCGCGAGCGCGGTAACTCGATAGTTACAGGGGACGCACAATCGCAGATCCGATTACTTGAGCCGCTAGGCTACCAGGCGGTGCAATTCCTACCACAGCCTTTTAACGATCATCAGTACACGATCAAGACCGATTTCAATATCTGGGAAAACCACGCGATGACTTTGCGCTTCGCGGGCCAGAACAATAACGGGCTGAACGATCAGGCCGGATTTTTGATCGTGCAGACGGATCTGTCGGGCGGCAACGAGTCGCTCAACGACCTCTATAGTGTACTCGGGACCTGGACCTGGACCGCCAGCTCGCGGATCGTCAACCAGTTCACTTACCAGTTCTCGGACTTCGATAACCGCATCAACGCGACGACCGACCTGAAGCAACTCGTCTTCCCGAACGGGCTGACGGTGGGCCGCAACGGCAACGTGCCGCAGCAGACCATCCAGCGCAAGAACCAGTTCCGAGACGACTTGACGTGGAATCGCGGCAGGCACGGATTGAAGTTCGGCGTTGACTACACATGGGTACCGACGCTGGGCGGGTTGTTCGCTTTCAACTCCGCGCCTGAATATGACTTCAACTTTGACGTGGAAGACATAGTCAACAACCCGGGCGACTTCCCGCAGGGGTTCAACACGCCTGGAGTCGTAGGCGCGATATTCCTTTCGGGCGGCGATCCGAGCTTTAACCTGAGGGATGGCGCCGACCAGTTGTCGTGGTACGTGCAGGACGACTGGAAAGTCACCTCGCGCTTCACGCTCAACCTGGGCGTGCGCTACGACGTAGACTATGGCTTCGTTGATTCGAAGAACCAGGTCAACAACCGCACATTCAGGTTCCTCCAGATCATCGGCAGCCCGTTCGGCCAGAAAGTTGTCGAAGACGACAAGAACAATTTCTCACCACGCATAGGCATGGCCTGGGACATCACGGGCGATGGCCGGTCGGTGCTGCGCGGCGGTTACGGCATGTACTACGACCAGTCGTTTTTGAACGTGCCGCTGTTCGCAGTACAGTTGGCGAACCCTGAGATTTACGCGACGTTCCAGCGGACCGATCCGGACCTCTCGCTGGCCTCGGCGCCGCCGGCCGTACCGCGCCCGCTCACCCAACCGCTGCCGGGCGCGCGCGGACGCCTTATAGACCCGGACTTCGAGTCGCCTTTTTCGCAGCAGTTCAACATAGGCTTCGCGCAGGAACTGGGGCGCAACGCGTCGCTTGAGTTCGACTACGTTCACATACTCGGCCTGCACGAGTTCACCGGCCTTGAGATCAACCCACGCGTCGGGCCATTAAACAATGCGCAGCGCGACCAGGCCGCGACCGCCTTCCCGAGGTTGCTGGCCCCGCTAGTTGCGGCGAACGCTGCCGCCTTGATAGCCGAGTTCGGCAATGCGTCGCCATTCGGGCGCATAACCGTCGCGCAGTCTGACGGGCGCTCGCGCTACGACGCGTTCACCGTATCGTTCAAGAAACGGTATACGAACCGCTTCCAGTTGAACTCGCATTACACGCTGTCGAGGGCGGTCGCCTGGTTCGGCACGATTGCCGACTTCGGCCTCCAGCCCGTAAACCCGTTCAACAAGTTCGACCCGAGCGCGAACTTCGGATACACCCCCGAAGACGAGCGTCACCGCTTCGTGTTGTCGGGCGTCATAGATATGCCGTGGGGCTTCCAGGTCTCGCCGATCCTGCAACTGGCGTCGGCGCGTCCTTTCAGCATACTGCCGAGTTGCGGCCTCTGTGACATAAACAGGGACGGCGTCGCCAACGACCGCGAGACGCGTGACGGCAATGACCAGAACCAGTTGCCGCCGGCCACCGAGCGCGGCGACAGCTTCAAACAGATCAACGTCCGTGTGTCGAAGTTCTTCAACTTCGGCGAGAAGAGAAAGCTGGGCGTCTTCTTCGAGACGTTCAACCTCTTCAACGCTGCGAATTTCGGCAACCAGTTCCAGAACGTAACTGGCACGGATGATTTCTTGCTGCCGGTCAACTTCTTCGGCGCGACCGGTTTCTCTGAGCCCATAGGCATACCGTTCCAGGCTCAATTCGGTTTCCGCTTCAACTTCTAATCCTTTGAGTTGAAGCCGCAGACTGATGGGCCGGGGCTTGATCGAAGCCCCGGCCATTTTACTTTTATTGGCATAATTATTATTAGCCCGGCGCGACCGCCGCTGCTTGACAGCCCGCGCCCGCCGGAACATGCTTATTCACGCTCGATCCCATTCCTGTGAACGCTTCACCGCCGCAAGGAGGGTAGTTATGTCGGCTATCACCACCATTCGGTCCTTCTTCATAATCGGCGCTATTTTGATCGCAGCCGCCCCGACTTTTGCGCAGGGTCAGCACACGCTTCAAGGGAAGGTCTCTTATCCTAACGGCATGTCGCCGTCCAACCCTGTCAAAGTAACTCTGACCTTTAACGGCAGGCGCATCTACGAAATTTTTACGGACCTGAGCGGGCGCTTCAATTTCGGCGGGGTGATGCGAGGCACTTACCAACTCACTGCCGAAGGCGACGGAGAGACGTTTGAGACCACGAGCGTCTACGCCGAGGTGTCTGCTTACGGCAGCGCCCCTCAGACTTTTACGCAAAACATTCAGCTCACGCTGAAACAGAGAAAGCAGGTGCTAGCCGCGGATGTCGTTTCCGCCGACTCGACGGGCGTAAACGTTCCCGAGCGCGCGAGAAAGGCTTACGAGAAGGGCGTCAAGAGCGCCGACAGCAACAAGGCCGAAGAGGCCATAAAACATCTTCAGGAATCTATACTGGCTCACCCGACATTTTACGCCGCGCATATACTCATGGGCGAGCAGTACGGCAAGCTCCAGCGATACGACGAGTCCGTTGCGGCCTATCAGAAAGCGATCGAGCTGAAAAACGACGCGCCCGACGGACACGTCGGGCTTGGAATCACATTCGTCAAGCAGAAGAAATATACGGAAGCGATTGCCCCTCTGCGCCGGGGCGTTGAATTAAGCAAGCAGTCTTCGACCCCCTACCTGTTCCTCGGCCTGGCCGAGATGTTCACGGGCGATTACGCGGCGGCCGAAACGGATCTGCTGCGCGCCAACGAGATCACCAAGACGCCCCTAGTACACCTGTACCTGGCGAACCTTTATGAGCTGAAAGGCGAACCGGCGAAAGCCATCCAACGCCTTAAAGCTTTTCTCAAAGAGTACCCGAACATGAACGAAGAGCGACAGGCCGGTATAAGAGAGGCCATCGACAAGCTCCAAAAGAAAGTTTCGGGTAAGAATTGACACAAACGGTCGTCGGATTATTTTCTTTATAGCCCGCCGGTTTGGTGTTAGCATAATGATTACCTCAGGGCCGTATGGTCAGGGTTTATCAAATAAATCAGGTTAATCTTTATCTGACAATTAGGAGAGGCATCTATGAAATGCAATGCTTATCGGCGGACGCGCGTCCGCGCGGTTGCTATAACTTTTCTGCTCGCAGCAATCACGGTTTTGCCTGCGCAAGCTCAAAAGCTGGACAACTTTGAGCGCGACCGAGGCCGGTTAATGCTCAACAATGTTAAGAACGAGATCAAGAAAAGTTATTACGATCCTAACTTTCACGGCCTGGACGTAGACGCGCGCTTCAAAGAAGCGGAAGAGAAGCTAAAGCAGGCCACATCGCTGGGCCAGGTCTTCGGAATAATAGCCCAGGCGGTTTTAGACCTCAATGACTCGCACACCATGTTCTACCCGCCCTCGCGGGCCACGCGAATCGATTACGGCTGGCACATGCAAGCTATAGGCGAGAACTGCTACGTCGTGGCGGTCAAGCCCGGCAGCGACGCCGAAGCGAAGGGCCTTAAAGTAGGGGATATGGTTTATTCGGTCGATGGCTTCGGACCCGTCCGGGATAATCTGAAGAAACTGCAATACCTTTATTACACGCTCAGGCCCAAACCCGTGGTACGCGTCGTCGTCCATAGCCCTGACGGGCGACAGCGCGAGATGGACTTGATGGCAAGCGTCAAGCAAGAGAAGTTGGTATACGAGTTTACGAGCGCAGACCTGCATAAATTAACGTTGGAACAGGAGAGCGAAGCCCGCCTTCTCAGACAACGGTATACTGAGGTGGGCGACGAGTTGTTTATCTGGAAGATGCCTCAGTTTGATCTGCAAAATATCAACGTTAACAACATGATGGAAAAAGTTAGGAAACGCAAAACGCTGGTCCTCGACCTGCGCGGCAATCCCGGCGGATATGAGGTCACACTACAGCGTATGCTGGGCCACTTCTTCGACCGGGATATAAAAATAGGTGACGTTAAGGGGCGTAAAGAAACAAAGCCGCTGATGGCAAAAACGCAGGCGGACAAGTGTTTCAAGGGGAAACTGATTGTACTCGTAGACAGCGGGTCGGGGTCTTCTGCGGAGATATTCGCGCGTATGATACAGCTTGAAAAGCGTGGCATAGTAATCGGAGACAAGACCGCCGGCGCGGTTATGAGGGCCAGGGGGGAGGTATTCACTTTAGGAATCGAAGGAGCCAGCTCCGTAGCCTACTATGCGGTGAGCGTCACGGATGCCGATCTGATAATGTCGGACGGCAAAAGCCTTGAGCGCGTAGGCGTGACGCCCGATGAACTGCTGCTGCCCACGGCGGCCGATCTTGCCGCAGGCCGCGACCCGGTTCTTGTGCGCGCGGCGGAGTTAGCAGGAGTCAGGCTAGAGCCGGAAAAAGCAGGCGCGCTCTTCCCAATCGAGTGGCGGAAATAATCAAGGATGAAGGACGAAAATAAAGGATGAAGGATGAAGGATGAGGAATGAAAAAGACTTTAAGAGCGGCATCTGAAATCTGAGATTGCAAATCTGGAATTTGCAATCGCGGCGCGCGTAAGCGCCGGGGCACCCGTTCCGACGGGTCGCGCCATGCAAATCTTTTTCATCCCTCATCCTTCATCCTTTAACTCACTGCCCCGGATGGTATGACCTTTCAAGGTTGGCTTTTATGTCGGCTTCGTAAAAGAGCGCTTTCTTGTAGCCGTGGCCGGCAAACAGAGCGGCCTGGTCCGTGCTGTGAGGCGATGCGGGGTTCTGCGTCTCTCCGTAGGCCAGCATCGAGTAGGCGCGGATCGGCTTTGAAAACTCCACGACGAAAATCCAGCCGTCGCCGCCGCCCTGCATCGGCTTTCCTTTTTCGAGCGTGCCTATAACGCGCTTGCCGTCGGGCGAGCTGGCGTAACCCATGACGCGGAATATTCCGTAAAGGCCGCTCTCGCCGCCCACGGGCAAATCCAGGTTGCCGAGTCTCAGGCGATGCACTTCTCCCCAGGCCACCGATTCCGATCCGTAAGTTTTTCTCGTCCACCGCACGGCCTCTTCAAAGTGTTTCACGGCCAGACGCGGGTCCGAAAGCCCTGCGGGTGTCTTAGCAGGATTGTTCTTGTCCCACGCCACGCGGTAAGGCGACCGGTTCTCCGCCGTGTAAGTGTCCCAAAACTTCTTGAACAACACCGCGCCCCGGCTGTCGCGGTCTACGCGATTGTCCCACGCTTCGATCAAGGCAAGCCCGCGCTTCACGTCCTCCGAAGCTGCCGCCGTCTCGCGTATGGCTTTTATCAGATCGGGCTTTACGCGGTCGGCGGCCAGCATCTTTGTCTCGTACTTCAATCGCTTCACGTCGTCGATAGAAAACTTCTTTTGCCCCTCCATTATTTCGAGCGACATCTGGGTGCGAAGCATTAGCATGCGGCCCGGCTCGAAGTACGAAGGATAGCGGCGCGGGTCAAGCGGGTCGCTAATCGAGGTCCACCACGGCGCGTCGTTGCAATTCTGAACATACCCTCCGCGCGGGTTTATCAATTGCGGCAATTCTTCAAGCTTGTGAAGCTCGGTCCAGACATGCTCGCCTGTCGATGCCGCCACGTCCTGGCGATAATCCGTCCCGTCGTCCAAACGCTTCGGGACGGTGCCGTTCCACCAGTACGCGATGTTCCCATCCGCGTCCGCATACGCGATGTTGAACATAGGTATCTGGTTGAGTTTCAAGTTGGAAACGAACTCTTGAAGATTTTTCGATTTGCTCAAGGCGTACCACTCTTCGTAGTAGCGAAATTCGTCAAGCAGGGGCGACTTGATCGCAAAAGCTTTATCGGCGGACGTGTGGACTATCGGCCCGAGGTGAGAGTAAAGATAGACTCGCTTCTCTGTGCGCAATTGTCCGTCGGGTTGTTTGATCTCGACCGCGACCTCTTTTTTTGTGACCGGCATCCTTCGGCCATCGAATATGTAATGATCGCGGCTGTCGGGCGCAAAACTTAAAGCGTAAACGTCGGCAAGGTCGGGATAGTTTACGGTGTGGCTCCATCCCAGTTGCTCGTTAAAGCCTGAGGTGAGGACCGGGCGGCCTACGAAGGTCGAGCCGTAGAAATTTATCTTTCCCGGCACGGTGACGTGGCCTTCCCAGTAGATAGCTGACCAGGGTTGATGAGGATTGCCCATCAGTATGGGCTTGCCCGATGTGGTGCGCGCGCCCGCTATAGCCCACATATTCGACCCGACGAGGTCTTCGCTCTCTCCTTGCGTTGCCTGGTTGAAGGCTCCGACGCTTGCGTCACCCGGATATTTCATCTGAACAGCGCGTATCATCGCTTCGTCGAAAGCGAACCTCATGACCTCAGCGCGCCCGCGCGCCAGTACGTCTATGCCGTCGAAGCGCGGAACCCAATCGGGCAACTCTTTGCGATGCTTCTCCACATAAAGATTGAAGCCCGCCGCGTATGCCTGCATCATGCTTTGAAACAACGGACTCAATTCAGAGAACCTTGCGCGAGCGACTTCATAATTGCCGTATCGCTTCATGCGAAAGTCGCTTTCCACGTCCGCCCCCAGGAGCTTCGCGCCTTCGCCTCTGGCTGTGACGAAGCGCCGCGCGACCTCGACCGCGTGGTCTTCGGCCTGCGCGTAGCCCATGCCGAAAGCAGCCGCCTCTTCCGTCTCGGCGAGTATGTGAGGAACGCCGAAATTATCTCGCCTGATAATCACCTGCTCGGCAAGAGTGCGGCCTGCCGCCCGCGCGCGCTCGTAACCGAGGGTTGGCAGCAAAGCGAACGCCGTCATCAAGAGGCATAAGAGGCTCGCAAAATTTTTCTTCATGGCTTTTCTCCCGTGAAGGTCTTTAACCATTAGAGTAGGGCCAAGTCTACCAAAATCGTTTCTGCTTGCCTATTGCCAAAGAAGATGCTGCTGTCGGTTGTGGCCCGTTTCCCACCAGGCCACATTAGCAGCTGATAGCCTTATTACTCTTCCTCGTCGTTTGGCTTTTGTTTTGAAATCAGAGTGACGCAGTAGTCGCCGAATCATAACCGCTGTCTGCAAAGCTGGCCCCGTGATTACGACAATGCAGTAGCTAGGATGGCAAAAACGCTTATGGAAGAATCCTAGATCGCGGGTAAAGAAAGTTGCTTGCTTCAAGCTATGTAAATAACGAAGGACTTCTTGCTGGTCATCCCACTCAGGCCGACCGACTTCATAACCGATCTGTCGAAAATGGAAACGCCAGTTTGAAAGCAGTTCGGCCTGATTCTTGGTTATGTTATGGTCGAGTATTATCACCCGCGAATCTAGGCTCCTGTAGCCGCTTCTCTGACAACCCCTCGACGGATAAGAGACAGCGCTTCGCGCACCGCCTCAGACGTGACTATGCCGCGATATTGTTCGGCAACGTCTTCGGGGCTATACCCGGCCGCTGACAGTTCCAGGGCATCAGCAACAAGTATGCGCGTGCCTTTAAATATCAACCGCCCTCCGCAGATGCGAGTGTCCGCAGCCAGATGTTTACCTATTTCGATCCTTGCCATGACTGCTTCCTCTTGCGGTGAATTCTATCTGGTATGCCGCCGGGTCTCAACCTTAAGAAAAATAGCGGGCGCAAGAATCTCTGCTGCGCCCGCTTATCTTGAAATCTTTATTGAGGCGGCGTGATGCGCTGGCCCGCGTTTACGAACGACGCGCCGCTGTCGCGCATCTGCTTGTTCAGATTGGGGACCGCATCCTCAATCACTTTATTCAACTGCTCGATGATTGCTTTCAGCTCTTTCGACAGATCATCGATCCTTTCCAACTGCGCGGCGTTGGGCGCTGCCGTGTAGCCGTCAAGCCCTCCGGCCAACTGGCCTAATCGCCCGACAATCGGGCGCGGCGTTCCCGGAAGCGTCGGGCCTGCGCTCCCGAGCGGCCCTTCGGCGACCGGCGCGAGCTTACGCTGTATGTCGTCAATCTGATCCGAGACCGCTTTTGCCGCCGAGATGATAGCTTGCGATGAGCCGGGGGTCTTTTTGAGCGACTCCTGGAGCGCAGTCATCTGCGTCTTGAGGTTCTGCACAGTGCGGCGCGCGAGGTCGGCTGACTTTTGAAGCTCGTAAACTCTCATCGTCGCATCGGCCCACCGAGCGCGATCCGTTTCGGTAATCTGTATGCGCGAGTCTTCTTCTACGCGCACCGTCCGGGTCGTTTGCTTGCCCGCAGCCGTGAGCCTTACGGTGTACTCGCCGGGTGCTACGCGCGGGCCGCGCCCGCCTCCAAAAAATCCGCCCCCGCCCCCGCCTCCGCCGCCTTGCTGGCCCGGTTGAATCTCTATCGGAGAAGCGTGGCGCAAATCCCACACGACGCGATTAAGCCCGGCTTCTTTCGCGCCGTTGATCTCACGTATGACCTTGCCGCTCTTATCGAGGACAGCAATCTTCACATCATCTTTCGGCTTCGCTTTCAGGTGGTAATAGATCTCAGCGCCGTAAGAAGGATTGGGCGCTGAGAAGTACTTATGCCCGGTGTTGCCTTTGCGCCCGTAAAGGCGAACAAGAGTAGCATCTCGGATGTCGAACAGGTGGTGGTCCGACGCCATTACCGTTTCCGACATCTGCTCAAGCGGCGTGATGTTATCTAACACCCACACGCTTCGCCCGTGAGTCCCCAGCACAAGATCGTTATCGCGCGGGTGTATCTGTATGTCATCGACGCGCACCAGGGGGAGATTCCCCTTGAGCCGCGTCCAGTTGTTCCCCCGGTTGAAAGATACAAACGCGCCGAATTCTGTGCCCAGGAAAAGCAGATTCGGATTGCGATGGTGCTCGCGTATGACGCGGGCAGTCACTCCCGCGGGAAGATCGTTCTTGATCGCTTTCCACGTCTCGCCGTAGTTGGTCGTCGTAAAGACATAGGTCTTGTAGTCGTTCGAGCGGTGCCCGTCAAAAGTCAGATAAGCAGTCCCTTCCGCGTGGCGCGAGGGCGTGACGCGGCTGACGTAAGTTCTATCGGGTACGCCCGGAACATTTGAGGTGATGTTTTTCCACGCCTTGCCCGCGTCGCGCGAAATCCACAGGTAGCCGTCATCCGTGCCCGCGTAGAGCAATCCTTCTTTTGCGGGCGATTCCGCAAGCGTGACCACCTGGCCGAAAGTCTCCTGGCCGTCGTGGCGCGAGAGCATATCTTTGTCGGGCATCGCGCCAAATATCGGCATCTTGTCGCGGTCCTCGCCGCGCGTCAGGTCCTGGCTCGCGGTCCACGAGTCGCCTCGGTCGGTCGAGCGAAAGACGCGGTTGCCGCCGAAGTAGATTGTGCGATTGTTATGCGGCGAGATCACTATGGGCGAGTTCCAATCGAAGCGATAGGGCTTCTCGCCCGCGCGCGGCTCAGGCCGTATTGATATGCGCTCGCCCGTCTTAAGCTCCAGCCGCGACACGCTCCCGTTCTGCGATTCGACGTAGACGATGTCCGGGTCTTTAGGATCGACCTGCGCGTAAAATCCGTCGCCGCCGCCTATGCGAAACCACTCGTCGTTGGTTATGCCTTCCTGGTTGTAGGTGCCGCTCGGCCCGGCCCAGCTTCCGTTGTCTTGCAGCCCGCCGTAGACCCAGTACGGCTTTCGATTGTCGAGCGAAATCTCGTAGAACTGGCCGAGCGGAATGGTGTTGATGAAGTCCCAGGAGCGGCCCCTGTCATAAGAGATGTGAATCCCGCCGTCCGAGCCCGCGATCATGTGATTGGAGTTCGCGGGGTTGATCCACATCGCGTGGTAGTCGCCGTGAATCCTCGTGACCAGGTTTGTCTGCCACGCCTTGCCGCCGTCGTCCGACACGAACATGTTCGCGGCCAGCTGCCATATTCTCTGATCGTTGTTGGGATCGATTCTGATCTTGCTGTAATACATCGGGCGCGAGTTGGTGTCACTCATCTTCTTCCAGGTAAGCCCGCGGTCTTCCGATCGAAAGACGCCGCCTTTGGCGTTCTCGATTATTGCGTAGACTATGTTCGGATCGTTGCGATAGATGTCTATGCCTATGCGCCCTGTAACGCCCTCTGGGAGCCCGTTTGAGAGCTTCGACCATGTAGCGCCGCCGTCCACGGTTTTATAAAGCGCGCTGTGCGGCCCGCCGCCGTTCATGCCGAAGGGCGTGCGGCGTCGCTGGTATGCGGCGGCGTAAAGCGTGCCGGGGCTTCGCGGGTCCATAGCGACATCGATGACGCCCGTGTCTTCGTTGATGAAAAGCGACAGCGTCCAGGTTTTTCCCCCGTCGGTCGTCTTGTAAAGCCCGCGCTCTTTATTCGGCCCCCAGAGATGGCCTACCGCAGCCACGTAAACCGTGTTCGGGTCGGCCGGGTGTATGGCGATGCGGCCAATGTGCTTTGTCTCTTTCAGCCCCATGTTCTGCCACGTCCGCCCGCCGTCCAATGAGCGGTAGACGCCGTCGCCCCACGAAGAGCTTTGACGATTATTAGGCTCGCCCGTACCCACCCAGACGATGTTTGCATCCGACGGCGCAACCGTCACGTCGCCTACGGAAGTTGACCCTGCGTCATCAAAGACCGGCTCCCAGGTGGTGCCGTTATTGGTCGTCTTCCACACGCCGCCGGTCGCCGCTCCGACGTAAAATATGTTCGGGTTGTTCTCTACGACGGCGAAGTCGTCTATGCGCCCGCCCATATTGGCCGGGCCGATTGCGCGCCATTGAAGGTTTTTGAGTACGGCTTCGTCAATGCGCCCGTTGCCCTCTTGCGCCAGGGCCACGGTAGTTGCGGTGAGCGCGACAAGCAAGAAAAACAACAAGCGGCGACCTGTAGCTGTGTCCCGTCTATCAGGGCTAGTGAGATTAGCTTTCATTGAGACCCTCGTTATTAGTTTTTTGTCTTGCTCCACTGGTGAAGGAAAGAAGAGCGCCTTTTGCGCGGGCAAATTATCATTAGACGGATTGCGAGTCAAGCAAGGCGGCGCTGACAGATTGCCGCGACAACTAAACACGAGATTCCGTCATCTATAGACGACGATGCGCGACTTGAACGTGACAACTCCTGTATCATTATTTGTGCGCGCGTCCAGCCCGGTTGTAGAATCCAACCAGCGGGCGGCGGAGCCTTTATGTCAGAAGACGATAATTCGCAAGACCGTATCGATCAACTCATCGAGCGCCTCGACTACCTGGAGCAGATTTTGCGCGAGCAGTCAGGGCGACTTTACTACATCGAGCAGCGACTCGGTTTGATTTATCGCCCTCCGCAACCCCAGCAAAGCACTCAACCGATACCGACAGAACAAACGACGACAGAAAGCGCCGGGCCGCCAGCGCCGCCGATGCAGCCAGTACAGCCCGCCGCGCCGATACCGCCCCCGTCGATACGGCCTATGCCCGTTCGCCCCGCTCCGCCCGTTACGCAACCCGTGGCTTCGCACGCTGAGACCATGAAGATGCCGCCGCCCGCCGCCGATGCGCGGCGGAAAGATTTGAATACAGGCTCGGACCTTGAGACGCGCATCGGCGGAAGCTGGCTCGGCAGAATCGGCATTATCGCCATCAGCATCGGCGTTGCCTTCTTCTTGAAGCTCGCCATCGATAGCGAATGGATAGGCCCGCGAGGGCAGGTGGTGATAGGCGCAGTAATAGGGCTGGGGTTTTTGGTCGCGGGCGAGCGACTGCGGTCGCGGTATGCCAGTTATGCCTATGGGCTGACGGGCGGCGGCATACTTATTCTCTACCTTTCGATTTATGCGGCGTTCGCTTTTTATGAATTGATGCCCCAACTGCCGGCATTCATGTGTATGGCGCTGGTGACGACGATGGCCGCGCTGCTGGCGGCCCGCTACAGCGCGCTCCCCATAGCCATTCTCAGCCTGATCGGCGGTTTTCTGACCCCCTTTTTGTTGTCGACCGGCACGAACAACGAAATAGGCTTATTCGGGTACATTGCGCTTCTCGACGCCGGAGTCCTGGCGCTCGCTTATCGCAAGCAATGGCGCAGCCTCAACTACATGGCATTCGGGGCGACGGTCTTTACCGTCGCGGCGTGGATGGATCAGTATTACGAGCAGTCGGCTCTTTGGCTGACGATCTTTTTTCTGACCCTGTTCTTCAGCATCTTCGCAATGCTTGCGGTGCTCTACAACATAATCAACCGGCGGCCAACCACCTGGGCAGACCTCGTTTTAGTTTTTATCAACGCCTTGCTCTACTTCGGCACCAGCTACGTGTTGCTCTATGAGTACGACGTTTATCGCGGCGGGTTGGGCCTGTTCGCCGTGCTTATGGCGGCTTTCTATCTCGCGCTGGGTTACGTAACTTACCGCCGCGACCGGGAAGACTACTTGCTGGTCCACACATTCCTCGGACTCGCCTTTCTGTTCGCGGTGCTGGCAATCCCGATACAGTTCGATCAGCACTGGGTCACGATGGGCTGGGCAATCGAAGGCGCTGTGATGACCTGGGTAGGACTCAGGTCAAATGATCGCATATCACGCCTGGGGGCGCTGGTCGTTTTTATAATCGCAGGGGTTCACTGGGCGATAGACGATTTCAGGAAATTTGCCTACGAGGCGGATCAATCCTCCATTCTGCTGCTGAACCGCGCCACTCTTTCGTGCATCGTTCTGGTCGCTACCCTCGCTTGCGGGGTGTGGCTTTATAAACGGTTCGGGTCGAACGTCGAGCCGGGCGAGCGGTCCCGCTTTATTGGAGCCTACACGTTCGGAGCAATCCTGTTTGCGGTGCTGGCAATCCCGATACAGTTCGACTGGCACTGGGTCACAATAGGCTGGGCGACCGAAGCCGCCGCGATGACGTGGTTGGGACTCAAGACAAATGACCGTCTATCGCGCTTCGCGTCACTGGTTGTTTTCATAATCGCCGCGTCGCACTGGCTCACAATTGATGTGGGAGATTTCTCTCAGGCGCCGGACCCGTCTTTTACCCCGCTCTTAAACCCGCGCGCACTTTCGTGCGCCGTGCTGGTCGCGGCGCTCGCCTGTGCCGCGTGGCTTTATAAACGGCTCGGGTCGAATGTAGAGGCGGGCGAGCGGGCGGGCTTTGCGGGAATTTACACGGTTGGGGCAAACCTGCTGGTTGTCACCCTGGCGAGCTTCGACATAAACGGTTACTTCCAGCAAAAAGCGGCGAGCGCGCAACCCGTCGCACAGGACTCTGATTTACTGCGCGGTTTTATCGGTTGGAGCGAGATCGATAACGCGCGTCAACTGGCGCTCTCTGCGCTATGGATAATCTACGGCCTCGCCTCGGTAGCCTTCGGCATTCAGCGCGCGTCAAAGCCGCTCAGGTGGTGGGGGATTGCTTTGCTCGCTGTTGCGACTGCAAAAGTGCTGGCGGTCGATTCCTGGTATTACAGCGCAGAGTGGAACGCGCTCATCTTTAACTACACCTTTGCGGCTTTCGCTCTGCTCGTAGTCGCGCTGGGGTCAAGCATCTGGCTTTATTCGCATGCCGCGAGCGTGAGCGACGAGGAGCGGTCGTCGCTTTTGCCTGTGCTGGTGGTCGCCGTAAACCTCGTTGCCGTCTTAGCCTTGAGCCTTGAAGCGTACGGCCACTTTGAAAAGCAGATGGCAATTGGCGATGAGGCGACAGATGATTCGCGGCTGGCAAAACAGCTTTCGCTCTCGGTCATCTGGACGGTCTACGGCGGAGCGCTGCTCGTGTTCGGGATAGTAAAACGCGAGTTGATGCTCCGCGTCATGGCGCTCGCGCTGCTGGCCGTCACTATCGTCAAGGTCTTTCTCGTAGACCTCTCCTCGCTGAAGACGATTTACCGCATCATCTCGTTCGTAGTCTTAGGAGGCGTTTTGCTGGCCGTCTCATTCCTTTATCAGCGTTACCGCAGGCCGCTTGAAGAGCTGCTGGGCGATGACGACCAGGAGGCCCCGGCCCAAAGCACGTAAATTGCCCGCGATTTATTAACTGTTGCCCCGCATCGGGGTTGACTTTATAATACGGTCGGCACGAAATCCGCTTGCCTTCTAGCTTAATTGGCAAGCGGGTGCGCCCCTTCTTATGTCCCCGCTTTAGTTTCCGTCACAGTAGTGAAAATCTGCGAGGCCTGCACTGATGTCATCGAGCATCGATCAATTGCTCACAATAGCTTGCAGCAAAGGCGCGTCCGATCTGCACATAAAGGCGGGCAGCTTCCCCTTCGTCCGCGTCAACGGCGAGCTTCAACCTATGGTCGAAGCTCAGCGGCTTTCGGCCGAAGATACGCTCAACATGGCTTTTTCTATAATGAATAATCGCCAGAAGCAGCGCTTCGGCGAAGCGTCAGAGATAGACATTGCGTACGGAGTATCGGGGTTGGGGCGCTTCCGCTGCAATATATTCCAGCAGCGCGGCACGGTCGGCATGGTTTTAAGAGTCATACCTACGACCGTGCGGACGACGGAAGAGTTGCGATTGCCGACGGTCATCGAAAAGATCGCCGACGAGAACCGGGGCCTCGTACTTGTCACGGGAACCACCGGGTCTGGAAAATCGACTACGCTTGCCGCGAAGATAGATTATATAAACCGCACGCGAACCGGGCACATCGTTACTATCGAAGACCCTATCGAATTTCTTCACCGCGACAAAAAATCTTACGTGAACCAGCGCGAAGTCGATGTCGACACCCGGAGTTTTTCCGAAGCGCTTCGCGGCGCGCTGCGCCAGGACCCGGACGTGATCCTGGTCGGCGAAATGCGCGATTACGAGACCATCGAAACGGCTCTCACGGCAGCCGAGACGGGCCACCTGGTGCTTTCGACTTTGCACACGCTGGACGCCACGGAGACGATCAACCGAATCGTGTCGGTCTTTCCGCCGCACCAGCAGCGCGCCATTCGCTTGCAGCTTGCGAGCGTGCTGCGCGCGGTCATCTCCATGAGGCTCGTTCGCGCGGCCGAGCAGATACACGGTCGCGTCCCCGCCGTCGAAGTGATGATAGTGACTCCGTACATACGCGATTGCATAATTCAGCCGGAAAAGACCTCGCTCATACGCGACGCCATCGCGCAGGGGACTTCGCAATACGGGATGCAGACCTTCGACCAGTCGCTGTTTGATTTGTATTCTCGCGGGTTGATAACATACGAAGAGGCGTTAACGGGAGCGTCGAATCCGGATGAGTTCAAGCTGAGGGTTTCGGGCATAAGATCGGTGTCCGACCAGGCGCGCGAAGACATGGAGCGGTCCAGAAAACGCACAGGGATGCTTGAGTCTTCAAAGCCTGAGACAAAGCAATTTGTAAATTGGCTACTGGAAGGAACAGAACAGACAACAAGATGAGCCGCGCGCGAAGAGCGCGCGAAGAGCGCGAGTGCGACGTGGCGAAGCCGCCGGGCCCCGAAAAGATTCGCGATAAGACCATGGCCGCCGCGCTCAAGATGCTGGCCTTGCGGGCGCGTAGCGAAAGCCAGTTGCGCGAGCGGTTGTTGGCAAAGCCCTGGGCCGACCGAGAGGCGGTCGAAGATTGTATCGCAAGGCTTAAAGAGCTTGGTTATGTGAATGACAGCAAGTTCGCTCAAAGCTACGCAAGCTCGCGCTTGAGCTTGCGCGCGGTCGGGCGGGGGAGGCTTGCTCGCGAGCTTGCCGGGAAGCGCGTGACGCGAAAGACGATTGACGAAGCGCTCGACCTGGTGTTTGACGAAGTGGGAGAAGAGGGCTTGATTGATCGAGCAATTCAAAAGCGCATACGCACCCACGGTCGTCCCTCAGACCGCGCAAGCGCAAAGCGGATGTTCGATCATCTGGTCAGGCTCGGGTTCGAGTATGGCCTGATTATAAGCAAGCTCCGCGCCCTCAAAGCCGATGTCGAAGACGAGTGATGAGTAATTAGTAATTAATGAAAACAGACGCTCATCGCTAAAAGAGAGACTGCGAGATGGGAAGGATAGATAGACGCGAATCAAAGCGCATCACCTATATATGCGAGGTGGAATGTGAAACCGCCGGAGCCAACCGCCTCACCACACGCATAAACGACATCAGCAAGACCGGAGTCTTTATCGACTCGATGTCGAGCTTTGCCGTAGGAGCCGTGGTAAAGCTGAAGTTTCGCATTCTAGACCATGTGATCGAGACATTGGGCGAGGTCCGCTATTCTATGCCGCAAGTGGGAATGGGCGTGCGCTTCATCAACCTTACGGGCGAGTACGTGGCCTTGCTTGATAGCCTCATTGAGGGCAAGCCACTCGTTATGCCCGAGCCGGTCGCCGAACGTGCTGCCGGGCCGCAAACGGAAACGGCGAACGAGGCTGTATTCTCCGGCAACTTCGCCGTCGTGAGCCTGTTTGACGTAATTCAGATGATCGAAAACAGCCACCTCACGGGCGCGCTTGATGTCACCATGCCCGGGGCGCGCGGCGAGATATTCTTTAACAGCGGCCAGATAGTCGACGCGCAATCAGGCGAGGATTCCAGCCTCAACGCGCTGAATAAATTCTTAGGCACGACGGAAGGCAGGTTTCACTTCAATAAGTCGGACAACGATTACGAGCCTACGATACAGTCTACTTCCAACATGGCTTTGCTGCTGGATCTGCTGCGCGCGAAGGACGAAGAAGAGGCAGGCTTTACTGCGCTTGACCACCTGTAAACCTGAAGATATCTGAATGCGTCCACAGGTTCCTGCACCGTTGTATTCGCGCCAGGGCCACGCAATCGGCTGCTCAGGCAGTTTCTGCTATAACCGTGAAATAGACGATTCCTTCATACTCGTCATCCACATCGCCTGACCAATCACGCACTCCCAGTGTAGCTTGTACTGTCACTTTCGGACTTGGAGGCGTAAACGGGCTGATGATGGCAACGTTAAACACAACCCGTCCCAGCCTTCGATCCTGGTTCGGGGAAAATCCAAATTCCGATCCAGTCAGAATAACAGTCGCTCTTAGGACATTTTTCGTAAAGAGAACTTCTCTTGTGAGATTTCTTGGAAATTCCTCTTTTTTCGACGGGAAGGGAATCTTGTCAGATGCAAATTCCATGTTATTACTCTCCTCTCGGTTTCGCTGACATCGGTTCTCAGTCGTGATCCGGGCGCGTTGATGAGACACTACTAAAGCCGACAGGCGATTCCACTTTGATGTTAATCGAGACGCTGCTCTGGCCGCCCTGCCCATCAGGCGCTCGCAAAGAAATGAGATGCCGCCCTAATCTCAGCGTGTTGGTGATAAGCTCTCGCCCGACCCCTAACGCGCCATCCTGGTCTGAATGCCAGCTCATCTCTGGGGCAGGCGCACAGCCTGTGCTTGGTGAAAAAGCTAGACCGATGAATTTGACTATTTGCCCTGTAAAGATAACCGCTCCATCGGCAGGCGCAGCGATGACTGCTTCGCGCTTTCGGTGAGGCACGCTGAAAGGCACGCTTATAGCAGAGCCGGTGCGTATAAGCTCAGTGGCAAGCACTTGAAAAAGACATTTATCCCCGCCAGGCAACTTGTCAAGATCAACAACGTACTCCTTCTGTTGCAACCCCGGCGCAACGGCTCGCCATCTCTTGCCTTCGTCGTTGCTATAGCGCAGCAGATAATATGGCTCCTCCTTCCCGCCGACTCTTTCCCAGGCGACACGCACCTTACCTGAGAGTTGACCCGATGTTTTCGGCTCCAGAAATTTTACTCTGGGTGGATCGGTGGGAATAGCTACTGAATGTATAACCTCTTGTTTGCAACCTCCGTACTCGCCGCAGGTAAACACCAACTGCGTCGCCTGTTTCGGAAGGGGGATTGGTGTATAGAAGTCCAGCGACGAACTATCAAGGTCTCTATACGGATCGGCCAACAGTACCCTTTGAGATTGCAAAGGAGTATTGTTACGATCTCGCAACTCTATGCCGTAAGACGTCCGATCTCCTGTTTCAGGGAGCGGCGTCGAGGGATAATGGAAGCTCGGATACACCTCGATTTTGCCGCCCCGGTAAATGCGGAACCTTAAGTAAAGGTGCTCATCTTGAATCGGGTCAGGCTCAAGAATCTTTTCACCACCTTCAAAAACCAGTGGCTGCTCGTCGGTCAATCCGGCTATCGGGCGAAAGAACTGCTGGAGCGCCCTGTATGTGTAGGGTGAGATCCAGCGGGTGCCGCAAGAACTCGGAGACATGATGTCAAAGGTTGTCTTCGGGTTTTTTATTGTGGCAAACGGGCTGCTGCCGAACTCACCGATACTTGCCCTGGGCAGCGCGTCATAGACCGGATAGTTCTCGTCGGGGATGGTGACGGTGTCGTTGCAGGCCGCGTGATTTCTTCCAAAAGCATGGCCGATCTCATGGGCCGGGAGGTCTACATCATTCACTTTTCCTGCGCCAACGCGCCCGTTGCCGCTACCATATCCTGATATTCCACTAGTCGGCAGTTCCGCCGGTAATACTCCATAGCGCACCTCATCATTTTCTCCTTGAATCTCGCGTAGTTTATTGAGCAGGTCGTTCCACCCTGATGTGTCGCCATCCGGCTTGTTTAACTCGCCGTCATAGGTAATGACTTCAAAACCGGTGAAGAGAACGTCACCCGTCGGATAAAGCTCCCGCAGACGATCAAATGCTTTGACTATTGCCGCCATGTCGGGGGCGGGCAGGTTAAGCCCCAAGCCTGTGTAGTTGATTCCTATGCAACGCACCTTCAAAGGTTCAACCCGCGTAAAACGCAGTGTGCGTTGAACCCTCTGGCTGGTATAGCCTGCCTGGTCCGGGAATAACACATCAAACACTCGCACGCGATAATCAATATTCTCCACGTCAAGCGCGCCGGGTATTACGAAATTCAAAGTATCTCTGAAATCTCCACGATCTATGTCTATGTCTCGTTTGGGCGGGCTGAAATTGCGTATCAACCTGGCCGGAGTCCAGTCAGGCTTGCCGGGCAGTCGAAATTCCAAAATGCCGGAGACCGAAGAAATCGTTGGGCGGGTAGGATCGTTTTGCGTATCAACATAGACTCGCATAACCGTGGGCTTGCCCGCGATCAGATCAATCGAGTTATCAGGCTCCGCAGTTCCCGGATCAAGTTTCGAGCGAAAGAACTGGATCGCTTGAGTATGCTCAACTCCGGCTATGGAAAGATTCGAGGCGACAAAGGTTGTTTCCAGCTCTGCGATCACGACGAATTGAACATTACCTTCATAATCGTCATCAACTTCGCCACTCCAATCGCGAACTAAGAACCGGGCTTCAACAGTCACTAGATTGCCATTCCAACTGGCATCAAGCCTAATGTTCGTAACCCCAAAATCTCGGTCCTGGCGCGGCGAGAATCCAAAGTTTACGCCCGTAAGCCCGACAGCCGCATCCCGCACAGGCTTGGGAAAGGAATAGGTTCGCTGCTGGTATTGCGGGTTTATAACGCGCGCTTTGGGGAATATTATCGAGTCAGTCTTAATCTCCATATCTTCTCCTTATATGACGGTCGAAGCCGCTTGTCGCAGGTTAAACCCTGCGCAATTAAAAGCCGGATGCCCCCAGCTTTTGAAGACGGGGCAAATACTGTGTAGATGTAATGGATGTCGGAGCGAATTAGGGGCGGTAATTATCGATAAGCTTGAGCAAGCCCTGACAGATTGCGAATTCTTTACAAAACTTTATTCTTTTAAGGCACCTACCGTCACTTAGTTAGATTCATACCGCTTACCTTGAAGAACCGTTATACACCTGAGTCACTGGCCA
Source organism: Blastocatellia bacterium (assembly GCA_963728545.1). Taxonomy (GTDB): domain Bacteria; phylum Acidobacteriota; class Blastocatellia; order UBA7656; family UBA7656; genus DASUNP01. The sequence goes on along the minus strand of CAVSKO010000002.1, from coordinate 5,003,350 downwards.
ATCTCCAAAGCGATCAATTCTATTTGTGCTTTTCATTGCCTCCATATAGATCGGACGAAAAAGGAAACCTGCTTTATTCAGGGCCTTTGAATTTATTTTTTGCCCGTGCAAAAAAACTTATCCCTGATCGGACGATTGCCGTCCTACCCCGCCCGCCGGGCCTTTGCTATAATTAAATTTTCATCAGAGCGGAATATTTTCACTGTGAAGAGTATCGATATGACCGGACACGAGATCAGACAAAAATTCCTCGATTATTTCGCCGCGCGCGGCCACCGCGTGGTACGTAGCTCACCGCTTCTGCCTGCGAACGACCCCACGCTGCTTTTTACTAACGCCGGGATGAACCAGTTCAAAGACGTTTTCCTGGGACTTGAGCCGCGTGATTACAAGCGCGCCGCCTCGTCGCAAAAGTGCGTTCGGGCCGGAGGCAAGCACAACGACCTGGACGAAGTGGGTCGCACCTCGCGACATCAGACTTTCTTCGAGATGCTGGGCAACTTCTCTTTCGGAGATTATTTTAAAAAAGAAGCCATCTACTTCGCGTGGGATCTGCTCGTCAATGAGCTGAAACTCGATCCCACGAGGCTGTGGTTCTCTATCTTTGAAGGCGACACGGAAGTCCCGCCCGATGAAGAGGCCGAGCGATACTGGCAGCAGGTCGGCGCATCGCCAGATCGAATAATGCGTTTTGGCCGCAAAGACAACTTCTGGCAGATGGGAGAGACAGGCCCGTGCGGCCCTTGCTCGGAGATACACTACTACACAGGGCCTAACCCCGAAGACCCGGAGTTCAATCGCCGCGATCTGGTCAACGGCCCCGGCGACACGACGGTTGAGATATGGAACCTGGTCTTTATGCAGTACAACCGCATCGAGACCGCTCCGGGCCAATACCGGCTTGAGCCGCTTCCCGCGCCGTCGGTTGACACGGGAGCGGGGCTTGAAAGATTAACTGCGGTGATTCAGGGCGTGAAGACGAATTACGACACGGACCTGATAAAGCCGATCATAGATTTTATCGCCGAGCTTTCGGGTAGAGAGTACGTTTACGAATCCGAGGAAGGCTTTTCGATGCGCGTCCTGGCCGATCACGCGCGCACCACAGCCTTTGCGATAGCCGACGGGATTGCGCCGGGTAACGTCGGGAGAAATTACGTTCTGCGAAAGATAATGCGCCGCGCGATTTTTCATGGCGCGAAGACGCTGGGCCTCGCAACGCCTTTCTTTTACAGGGTGACGGAGTTCGTAATAGAGCTAATGGGCGACGCCTTCCCTGAGCTTGTCGCCTCGCGCCGCCTGATCGAGCAGATCGTTCGCGGCGAAGAGCAGCGCTTCAGCCGAATACTGAGCGTGGGCGAGCCGCGCCTCGCCGACCTGTTTGCGACTTACGCGCCCGCCGCGCCGCCTATGCAAGAGCTTGCGCGGACCTATGACACCTACGGAGTGCCGAAGGATTTGATTCGCGTCGTGCTTGGCCGGCACGGCGTCGAGATGAGCGAAGAGGAGTTCAATGAGCAGTTCGATGCGTCGCTTGCCGAGCTTCAACGTCAAAGCGAATCCGCGATGGCTGCTACCGGGTCTGCGAGGCGCGCGCGAGAGATTTACGCGCGCGCGGCCGATGGTTTGCCCGCCACGGAATTTACAGGCTATCAAGAGACAGAGACTCGCGACAGCCGCGTGCTCGCAATCATAGTCGGCGAGGACCAGCGCCAGAGTTTGAATGCGAATGAGACGGGAGAGATAGTGCTGGATCGCACTCCGTTTTACGCCGAAGCCGGAGGGCAGGTAGGCGATGCGGGGGTGCTGGAATCAGACGACGGGCTTGCCGCGATTGAAGACGCTTATTCGGTCGTTTCGGGTTACTATTTTCACAAGGCGAGAGTCGAGCGCGGCTCAATAAGCGTGGGCGACACCGTCACGGCTCGGGTTGACGCGGAGCGACGGCGGCGCGTCAAAGCAAATCACACGGGCACGCACCTTCTGCACGCGGCGTTGCGCGAAGTACTGGGGCCGCATGTCAAGCAGGCCGGGTCGCTGGTAGCGCCGGATCGTTTGCGATTCGATTTCACGCATTACGCGGCGCTCACCGCCGAAGAAGTGAGCGAAATCGAGCGGCTCGTAAACAACGAGATACTTCATAACCGAAAGGTTGAAACCGAGATCAAGCCGCTTGAAGAGGCTATGAAGTCTGGCGCGATGGCGCTGTTCGGCGAGAAATACGCCTCCAATGTTCGCGTGGTGAGCCTGCCCGGCTTTTCGACCGAGTTGTGCGGCGGCACGCACGTTCATGCTACGGGCGACATCGGGCCGTTTAAGATCATAAGCGACGCTTCGATTGCCGCAGGCGTGCGGCGTCTTGAAGCGTTGACGGCGGATGCCGCTATCGCGCGATTTCAGACCGACGAGCAGGTCATAGAACAACTGGGCGAGCGTTTGCGGGCAAAGCCTACAGACATTCCGGCGCAGGTTGATAAGCTGTTGGAGCAGGTGCGCCGTTACGAGCGCGAGATAGAGCAGCTCAAGATGAAGCTTGCGCTTGGCGCAAGCGAGACGGCTGCGGAAGACGTGCGCGAAATCGAAGGCATAAGCGTATTGACGCGCCGCGTGGCGGACCTGGATGCGAACGGGCTGCGCCAGCTTGCCGACACGCTTTCCCGTAAACTCAAATCGGGCGTGGTCGTGTTGGGACAGGCTACAAACGGCAAGGCGTCGCTTGTGGCTCGCGTGACCGACGATTTGACCGGGCGGTTGAACGCGGGCCAGATCGTGCGAGAGATAGCTGCTCTAGTCGGAGGCAAAGGCGGCGGTCGCGCAGATATGGCTACGGGCGGCGGCACGGAGCCTGAAAAGCTCGATCAAGCATTAGGCGCGAGCTTCGACACCGTTCGGCGCTTGCTTGGCGCGGCAGAGTGAATTCTTACAAATACGGGTTAATAATTTCTTAAACAAGCGATATCGCATTCTTATGAAAATTGATTACTAATGATTCTAGCGGGCGCTGGATGGAGGTCTCTTATGCCGGAACTGGGACGACTCACAATCGGAGGGATCATATTCCTGATCGGAGCCGTGATTTACATCGTCAACCTTGTGCTACTGCTTTCCAGGAGAGGCAAGACATTACCGTTCGACGGAGTGGGCTTGATGGTGTTGGGCATAGGGCTTGCGCTTTTGCTAAAGCTCTAGTCCGTCCGTACGAGAACGATTCAATAATGAAAGTTTTTGAAAGGCTTGCTATCAGGAGTGAGGCAGTTTTTTTCTATTTCAGGTTCAAGATTGTCTCAGTGCGGGGCGCTCAATATCTTAATCAGGTCTGACCCGTCAGTATAAATCAGGTTCTCTATCTTCCAGCCCGCTTCCGTGTTTCGCATCAAGAATTTCAAATTTTTAAGGCCGTCATAAAGCGGTCTGATTTTATGTCAAAAAGCAGACTCGTTCAACGCCTGGCCGGAGTAAACCGCGCACGTTGCGGGATTATCCATTGTGTAAACCAGGTCAGGGGATTTATTGAACCCAGGAATAGCCCTGATACGCGTCAACTCTTCAAAAATCCCCAGACCGGGCTGAATTATTTTACTCGGCCACGCGCTCGCGGGCGCGTTCAAGCGCCGCTTCGGCTTCGAGAATCTCCGCCTCAAGCCGCTCCTTGCTCGATACAAGAATTTCGAGCATCCTGTTGACTCTGGCCTTATCGCTTTCGAGCAGTTTGCGCAAGCCGTTCCGCAACTCGTCCATCGGGCGCGCCGAGCCTACAAGCGCAAGCTGACGGTGAATGGCTTCGGGCATCATGCGAATATCGAGTTCTTCAATGCGGGCCTGCAACTCAATCTCCTGCATCTGTAAGTCGAACAGTTTCGCCCGCAACGATTCGACGCGTTCTTCCGCTCGCGCCACTGCGGCGCGGTCGGCCAAACTGATTTTCGGTGCGGCGCTCTCACAGACATCCGACGGTCGGCTTCCCGATTGCGCCGATGCTTGTGCGCCAAGCGCCAGTGCCAGAAATAATCCGGCTAGAAAATGTGTGATCTGTATCTTGAGCATTGTATCTACCTCTCTCATTGCCGCGCGATCAAAGACTGATAAGCGATCTCTTCCCATATCAATTTCGTCAACGTGTCGCGCGCAATTATCTCGACTCCTTCCTTTTTCTCTTTTCGTTTACTCGGCATTCAAGCGGCTCGAAGCGGCTTTGGCCGAAGCATAAGCATCAAGCGGGGAGAGCAGAATGATTAGCAGCCACATCGGGATGGCTATAAGCACCGCGACCGTGAGAACCCCGAATCGGTTCAAGCGAAGCGATCCGGCTTTCGCCGCCGCGTTCTCGGCCAACAGGTTGAGCGGTATGCTCGAAAGCGATTGACGCATCTGCTCGTTCATTAGCACGGGCGTTGTCTTCTGATCGTGCCAGCCCGTATTGTTGACTGGTATCAGCGTGTCTTCGTCATCGCCTTGATGAATTCCGCACCAGCGACAGAAACTGCCCGGCACTGACAACTGGCCGTTGCATTTGCGGCAGTCCTTGATGACAACTTTTTCCAGTTGGCGCGCTGCAATCATTTCTCTAACCTCGCAAAAGTTTTGTCCGACACCACTAGACTAGGGCAAGCGGCTTGCCAGTCGCGCCGGCAGGCGCGGTTGACCGCGCAAATCCTCTGTGGAAACGGGTTAGAGCTTTAAGGCGTGGTGGATGAAGGGATAAAGCCGGGGAGCTATGTGCCTACAGTTAGGCACGTGCCAACTGCCGATGCCCGTATATGGGCACTAGAGCGGTTTTCAATTGAATGTACTGTATGCGAGAGACATCTCACCGCCGCAGACACAGAGAGCACAGAGCGGGCGCAGAGTTTTAAGCTTTTCTCTGCGCCCCCTCTGTGCTCTCTGTGTCTCTGCGGTGAATCTTCTTTCATTTCCTTACACTTATATGAATTTCGCTCTAGTAGATGACCCGGAAGGGATAATTCCCGATCTGAGCGGGGGCTCCTTTGCCGGTAACGCCTTCAACTATGAGAAGGTAATCGCCGGGCCGGAAGAATCGTGAGTTGAAGCCGGCTGAAAGAGAGTTATAACGATTTGGCTTGAAACCGCCTCGCTTCCAGATAGCCCGGTTGCGACCGTCAAAGATCGTCATGCGGTAATCTTTATAATCGGTTTCGCCTTCGAGCGACAATGAGATCAAAAGGTCCGTTGGCACGCGTGCGAGTTCGATTTTATTAACCGAGTCGGAAGCGTTCTGCTCGCCTCTTCTGACAGAATTTAAAACAAAGATTGGCAGGTTAACGCCGGGCCGCAACCCCGGGCCTGATTCGGCGGCCGTATTTGCGCGTTGCTGTTGCTCGTCTTGAATCTTTGCGTCGAGCTGTCGGAGTCGCTCGGCCAATTCCTCTTCGGCTTCCTGATGCTTTTTGTCAGACAGAGATGCAGTCTGTCGCTCCTCCTCGTAACGGCGCTCCCACTCGGCGGCAACGCTCTTTGCCTGGTCAACCTCGGACTGCAAGCCCCCCATCCGGTTGATTACAAGGACAAGGCTTGCAATGGCAATCAGCAACAGGAAACCGGCTGCAATAGCCAGCGCCCTCGTCGAGGGCAGTTGAGAAGAATACCAGGGCATCGCCCTCGGCCTGGAATCATCCGTTAGCGATGTCTTTTGAACCGCTACCAGTCGCAGGTCTTGAAGGAAGTCGCCGGTTGTCTTTAACCGGTCAGTGCACTCGGAGCAATCGATGAAATGCTCCTCGAACCGGGCGCTCTCTTCTTCCGGCAGCTTTTCCATCAAGTAGCGATCGATGAGATCGAATTGTTCAATATAACTATGGTCCATTTGTGCTTCACTGCCCTAAATAAAAAGTGTGATTGAAACTCCTTTTATCGCATCACGCCTGACAATAATAAAACTTTACTGTCAATCCTCGCCCACAAGTTTCAAATAAAGCTCCTTGTATCGCTTAAGGGCTCTGAAGATAACGCCGTTGAATTGACCTCTGGTCAAACCTAGCTCGGCGCATATCTGATCTTTGTCCTCTTCGGCGATGAAGTAACGCAGGATCACTTCCCTGTCTCGTTTAACTTTCAGTTCATTAATGACCTGGCGAACGATCCCGGCCCGCTCTTTGCGATAGAGCTGCTCGAACTGGTCCGGCGCAGTAGCGGGAATCAGCTCGGGTTTTTCAATTTCTGTTTCTTTCGACGCCTTCCTCTCTTTTCGGACGTAATCAATGGCAAGATTCCTTGCCATCGAGCAAATAAACCCCGAGAGCCTTTCAGGCTCGCGCACATCCCCGTGCCTTATCTTTTCCAGCGCTTTTTTAAACGTTTCCTGGGAGATGTCTTCGGTGACAAAATGGTTTTGAACGACCTTTCTGATAATGATCGAAACGCCGTCTTTGTATCGCCGAACCAGCTCTTCTTCGGCGCGTCCATCCCCGACGATGATTCGCCTTACCAGATCAGCCAGTTCCGTTTCGTTGCTCGCCCCGAACGAGTTCACAGTTTACCCTTTTATTACCCGGTACAGTTAACAGGTTCGAAAACCGAAACAGCCCCCATTTGATTGACCCTATGGTTCTCCGACGACGATGAAAGGCGCCCAGTAATATGGATGACGCGTCTCCGTTGAGCCGCGCGCCATTTTTAGCTTCGCCTGGCGAAGGGCGGTCGCGTTGCCGGCGCCATCTACCAGATTTTGATAGAAGTTTTTCATGAGTTGAGCGGTTGAGATGTCGCTCACGTTCCATAGACTCACCACAACGGACCGAGCGCCCGCATAGAGAAAGGCGCGGCTCAATCCGAGTATGCCTTCGCCTGATACTAATTGGCCGCGCCCCGTTTGACATGCGCTCAGGACGACCAGGTCGCAATCCAGTTCCAATTCGGAAATCTCGCTCACTTCAAGAAATCCATCCTCCCCCGGATCATCATCCAACGAGAAGACTACCGATGACCGGGATGGATCTCTTTCGTCAATCAGGCTATGAGTAGCAAAATGCAAGCGCCGGTAACGGCCGAGCGTTTCTTGCTTAACGATCTCTTCGGTGCTCTCCTTACCAAAGTACACGCGGGATCGATCCGGTGGGAAGAGGCCGGCAATATATTCGACTTCATCGCGCGTCCTCGGAAGCCGGTCCAATTGAAAGCCGTCTGAAAAGCCCGCTTGTCGAACAAAACTGACAGGGCCGCTCCCGTATCTCCTGGTGACAGATGCTTTCAGCTCAGGCCCGAAGTCAGGGTCGCCGAAAGCGAGAAGCTCCATCTTATCCTGGCGATCATTCCTGTTTCTTGCATCCTGCCACAAGCCTGCCAGGCTCGCCGCCGGGAGATAGCTGACTTCATGATCTTCCAGCAGAAAACGTCCATTATGTGTCAGCGCCTCGAACGGCAAGTAGTGAAGCAGTCCGTCAGGAACAATTATAAGCCGTCGGCCCGGGGTGATTTGCTCGAATAACCGGCCAAACAGAAGGGTGTAAAGCTTTTCGGCTTGCTTTTCCAACCGCGCCAGGTTCTCTTTCAATAAACAGGTTGTTAGGGGCTGCGGTCACTAGCTTTATATAATGCTTGACCTCTTTTTCAATCTCTTTGCGGCCAGGGAGTATTTCGAAAAAAACGTCGTCAGGAGAGATTAGCCATGCGAACGAGCGGTTCTCTCCCAAAACGTACTCCAGAATCGTATCCTTATCCCGGAGCGTCTTCTCTTGCAGTTGTTTGACAGTGGCGGGTTGAGACCAGACCCGACGTTTGCTGAATTGCTCCATCTCAGCCTTTAACCGCTCCTCTTTCAGAAGTGACTCCTCGTCTCTTATCTGGGTCTGAATAGTCGTTCGCTGTTGCGGGCTTATCTGTGAAGCGAGCATCTGTGTGCGCAGGCGTGCGATTGTTCGAGATCGCTCTCGGAGCCGCCCGTCCGGATCAAGTTTTTTGGGCGCCTCCATCGTGCGCCGAGCTTCGATCAAGACCATTAAAGCTCGTCCCTTGGCCGTCTCCGCACAATCATACGCTTCCTGGAAATTCCCCTGCTCTATAAAGAGGTCTATGAGTTCTGTATAAGGCGCTTCTCGTTGCTGGCCGAAAGCGGCTGCGCTGGTTATGGTAGACATTGAGGCCAGCCACCATATCCCCTCAAGATGACTTATCGCGCGCAGATAAGAATTGATCGCTAACTTTTTTTGCCCCATTGCTCGCTGTGCGCGTCCGTAACTGAGATGGGCGCGCCATCGCAAATCTCTTGCCCTCAACTTGTCACCATTGCTTGTCGCGCGCTTCGCCTGCTTCTCCGCCATATCTACCGCTTGCTCTGCTTTCTCAAACGCCTGTTGCTTCTGAGCAGACAGCAGGTAGAGATTGGAAATCGAGCATATTATCTTGACCTGGTTCTCTACATCGTTGTTTTTTTGATAAATGGCGAGGGCGTCTTCGAAAGCCCTTTTAGCCTGCTCAAACTGTCCCTCTTCTTGATCTATCAAGCCGAGCAAGTGGAGCAAATCCGCTTCAGCCGCTTCACTGCCTTGCTGTTGGGTTAGCTGCTGCGCCTGACGAATATACTCGATAGCTCGTCTCTTTTCTCTCTGCCGGTAATGAAGATCGGCCAACCCGACAAGCGCCTGGATTTGGGATGAGACATCCTTAGACGCCCGCGCCTGTTTCCAAGCCTTTTCGTAATACTGCAACGCCAGGTCGCGCTCATACAACTCGGCATAAATCGCGGCGATAGAGTTGTAGGCAATCGCTTTTGCCGGCCCGTTTGCCGACCTCACTTTTAGCGATTGATTGTAATAATATAAAGACTCGTTATATCGCCTGGCTTGCCTGTGGCAATCGCCCAATTGCAGGGCCGCTTGCGCAGCCTTTTCCGGCTCTCGCATCTGCCCCCACATTTGAATTGCTTCCAGGAACCGGCTGCGCGCTAACTCTCGCTCACGGGTTCCACACAGTGTCAGGGCTTCCTGAAAATACTCTTCCGCCCGCGATAATGAGGCCGGGTCTTTCTCTTTAGCATCCTGCCCGAAAGCGACCGCAGCATAAGCTATAAACAGGAATGCGCTCACCGCAAATGCGACGAAATAGATTTTTGGGACCTTTAGTATCAATTTGTTATTGTCCACAAACAGTGCGCAATTATAACATCGAGTGGAACCGGCAGGATAATGCGGAAAGAGCTTTTCCAGCTTGACGGCGGGCGGGAATGAAGAGTGCGCCCCTCGGATGCTAAACTCGTCCGAGGGGCGCACTCTTAATGAGAGATCACTTTTTAACGAGCGAATTCTTTAGTGAAGGCCTCGCGGCTGAAGTAATCGGCAGGGAATGAGGGATTGAGATCGATGCCGGTAAAAATCAACTCATAGATCAGCCGGCCTCCAGAATAGACCCTCTGAATAAAAGGAAGCCGTGTTCCTTCGACAACTCGATAATCCGCATACTCTATAGACCTGGCTCCAATCTCCACCTTGCGTATTATATGCTGCTGGTCGCTGTAGAGAGTCCAACTGCCGGACGGTGTCTTCACTTCGAACTTATCCTCTTTTCGAGCGGTGCGGCCCAGGTAGATGGCCTCGGTTGCCGGGTCTGAGAGCTGTTTTAGAACCGGAGCAAGCCCGAATGTTTTGATGCCGAAGGCTAAATCCCCTGTCTGCGAATCTCGGGTTTGATTTACTTCTTCCACCTGTTTGCCCATCTCAACAGCAGTATGGTACAGCTCCCGCCCGTCAAACAGGTCGAGTTGCTCTCTTACGCCGAGAGGGTCAACGCTGTGGCGTCGGAAGACGCCCGCGCCGATAGAAACCCTTACCTTCCGCTCGAAAAAGCTGGGCAAGCTGCTATCAAGTTCGCCCGGGTGTGGAGTCAATTTTACAGCCGTCGCCGTGAAGGCCGACAGAGCTTTAGAACTTTCGTGTACGCTGTGAGCCTGACGCACCTGATCGATTGATATGGTGGAAGCGGGCTGATAGAGGTTTCCGGAGGAGGGCGTCGCCAGCCCTATGGAAGTCAGACCGCTCAAAAACAATGCGCAGATCAGTTTCTTCATTTTGTCTCCTTAGATTTTAGCGGGTTGGTAAGCCTGTTGCGCCCGCGCGCTCGGGCTCTAAACTTCTTGCGTAGTCAGACCGGCTGCTCACAGGCAGGATAAATCGCCAGATCTCTGGAATAGACGAGCGATTTATCAGAGCGTGGCCGGTCAATGAATCAGACATCCTTCCGAGCAGTCATCATATTTGTCCTGGCAGCGGGCTTCCGCCAGAGGATCGCCCTGTGCGTTTTGTAAACACACGACCAGCGTCTGTTGGCACTCGTTGAGACAGGCGACCTGTCCAAAAGCGGTGGCTTTAAAGCTAATCAGGCAGAGCGCTATGAGCGCAGCCATGACCCAGTAGCGAGCTGAAGACAGCTTTCCGACGAAGGCTTCAAGCGCACGCGTGCGTTCCGTTTGCGGAGTCCGTTTCTTGTTCATTAAAGCTCTCCTTTTCGGTTTGATCTGGAGGCCGGTTATTGACCGGCTTCATCTTCTTCTTGGGCCGAAAAGGGGATTAGGAGGACGGTGAGAAAAATAAATTTCGTTTTTATTGAAAGACTCGAAGTCGATTATCAAACTTTATATATTTGACTTCAAAAAACGACCCTGGTGTTATGAAAAGCCTTCTCGCAGCACTTCTCTAGGTAAGCAGGCCGCCTCATCTGTTGGCGGTTTCTGTAATGAGCGCATTCGTGTTGTCAATGGCCCCGACGCAGAGAATAAAAGCGAAGCTCATAAATCATCGCGGGGGTAGTGTGGAATGGTAGAAGATGAAATCAAATTGTGGAGACGTTATCGCCAGGGAAACCAAGAAGCACTGGAGGAGTTAGTATGTTTCTATCTCTATTTAGTCGAGCTTTGGGTTAAGAGAATATCCAGAAACACGCCCTGGGTAAGCCAGGAAGACTTGATGCAGGAAGGCGTAATAGGTCTTATAAAAGCTGTAAAAAAGTTTGATCCCGATAGAGGCTTTGAATTCAGCACCTATGCGCAATATCGTATCCGCGAGGCAATATTCGACAGTCCCGAACTCACCCACAGCCTACCTCGTTTTCAGTACGATAACTATCGTGATATAAAGGAAGCAATCGAGAAGATGATGCAAGAGCTGGGGCGTATGCCGACGGTTGAAGAGGTTGCCGCGCATGTCAAGCTTACAGGCAAACAGGTGGAAAACGCCCTTGCAGCCATCTCTATTGCCTTTGCAGGAGGATTGCCGGAGACGGAAGAAGCGTCGCAAATGTACAATAATATGGTCGAGGGCCATGAGAGAGTAACTTTGATGCGGGATGTGATCTCTCGTCTCGATGAAAGGGAAGCGCAGATATTAACCCTTTACTATCTGTATGGCCAGACACACAGGGAAATCGCGAAAGAACTCGGCCTTGGAGAGAGTAACGTCAGCAGAATTTGTCGGCGCGCATTAAAAAATCTCAAGAGGTTATTTGAAGCTCATGCAGGGGGTGAACGTAATGAAGCAGAGCGATATAGAAGACGAACTAGAGAGCAGCAAGTTCCCTCACTTAACACAATCCCAGCTAGTCTCTTATTGCGATCAAGGACTCGACCGGTTCAGCCTGGCTCGCGCTGAAGCGCACCTGAGGTTGTGTCTTATCTGCGACAAACGCCTTACCTATCTTCAAGAAGAGAGGGCGGCATTCGATAATCGTGAGATTACGGCTGAGAAGGTTGCGTTAGTCAGGCAGGCGATAAAAAAGGAATCGCAACAGTAACCTTCCACCGTCTTCTGAGCCAAACCCACCTTTTGAATACTTGACCTGCAAGGTCTAAATTTTTTTCATCTGCGCTGCGATAATTTCCAGCCCGCCGCCACTTGGTCAGTAGGAGTCGTTGTGACTTCTGGTCTTTGTGTTGGTTGTCTGCGTTCTTTCAAAGATTCTCCTTGGGCCGCTCGTCTGCCGAACAGTGGCGGCGGGCAAGCGGCCGAATCAGGATTTTGAAAGAAGCAACAATTTGGCCGGAGTAGCGCTACGCATCGAAAGGCTTGTATTACGTAAGCAAGTCTCCGATGCGGCCCAGAGGGCCTCCGGCCAAAATACCAACAGGCCAAAATACCAACAGGCCAAAATACCAACAGGCCAAAATACCAACAGGCTAAAATCTCAACAGGCCGCCGGCGCAAAAATATAGCGCCCCACCCACTCCCCTCATTAAAGGTACAGAATCCCGCTCTAAACCCTCTTTATGACTGAGGAACGCGCCGCAATTGTGATGACACACATTTCTGTGACCGGCCCCAATAATCTTTGCATTATATCATTCAAAGAATCCGTCTTTACTTGACAGGCAGTAGTGAGTATTACCCTGGCAGCCCGTTGGTGGTGCAATGTGAGCGGTACGAATAAAGCCCTTCGGGGACGGCCCGGTACTAATTGCTCCGGCGCCAGGGAAGTAAGGATATCAAGGCCGGAGAAGCCTTTTTATCATCAAACACCTCACCGGCATATCCGCGCTAAGACGGACATTGCCTTAAATCCATTCTGTATCGGAGTTGATCCCCACACCCCAGATTATTGGAGGAAAGCGTGGCTGATTGGGAAGTTAGGCTTTTTGGAAAACCGTTCATTCAATGCTACGGGAAGACATGGTGTGGGCCGGAGAATAACAACGCCCAGGAGATATTTCTCTTTCTGTTGAGCCACCGGCGGGCCGTGCACAGTCGGGAATCCTTGGCCTGCCTGCTGTGGGGAGACTCTCCCACGGATCAATCGAGGAAACAACTGCGCCAGACTCTGTGGCGTCTCAGGTCTTGTGACTCCCTGCCTGCTGAAATGAAGTGTGATTTCCTGCTCTCAATCGACAAAGAATATATTCAGTTAAACCCCGCCGTTGAGTGTTGGGTGGACACAGAGGTCTTCGAACAGGCTTACAACCAGATCAAAGGGCGTCCGGCTATAGACGCGACGCAGGCCGCGCCTCTTCGCGAGGCGGTGCAACTCTACCGCGGAGGGTTTCTGGAAAACTACTGGCAGGATTGGTGTATTTATGAACGCGAGCGGCTCCAGAACATGTACCTGGCGATGTTAGACAAGCTGGTCGAGTGGTGTCTGCTGCAAAAATGCTTCGAAGAGGGTTTTGAGTATACCGAGCGGATTTTGCGCCTGGACCCCGCTTCCGAGCGCGCGCACCAGCAGGTGATGCGCCTGCACCACTATTCCGGGAACCGTACTGCCGCGTTGCGCCAGTTTGAGCGATGTGCGAAGGCCCTGAAGGAAGAACTCGGCGTTGAGCCGGCGAAGACAACCCTCATGTTGTTTGAGCAGATTCGCGCCGACAGACTCGACTCCGTCGGCGCGCCATCGCTTCAAACCGATTCGCAGTCGTCATTCTCATTATCCGATCTGCTTGCCCATCTCAAGCAATCGCAGACCAAGCTGGCCGAGTTACAAAAACAGATTCAGCAGGATATTCAACTCGTCGAATATTTCCTACCCCGCCAGCGCGCACAACACTGAGCAGGAACGCTTCATTATTGCGCTTAACTTTTTTTTCGACCGAGATACCGCCGGAGACGCGCTTGAGACGCTGCCGCAGACAGAGGCGTGCGAGAATGCGCGAGGGCGTAAAAAGATGCAGGCCAATCCTCAGTCGTTCATCATTAAGTTTTGGATTGAAGAGGTGCCCGGCCCGCAGGATCAATTCGTCTGGCACGGCCTGGTTACGCATGTGCCGAGCGGGGAGCGATGCTATTTAAAAAACGCCGATGACTTGTTGAATTTCATGGCTCCTTATCTAAAAGCGATGAGAATTGAATTCGCGGGCCGCAGAGGCGTCTGGCACCGGCTCAGGCGATGGATAACTTAAGGCTCTAATTCCGGTCCTCTTATCGAAGAGGAATTAAATTGAAACAGCTATTTACGTAGGGAGGTATCTATGCCATCCACACTGACCTTTCCGGGTGTTTACATCGAAGAGATCCCGAGCGGCGTGCGAACCATAACGGGAGTCGCAACTTCGATAACGGCTTTCGTTGGCCGTGCCCTGCGCGGGCCGAGCGACGAGCCGGTAGTCATCAACAGCTATGCAGATTTTGAGCGCGTATTTGGCGGGCTATGGGTCGAAAGCAGCCTGGGTTATGCCGTGCGCGATTTCTTTTTCAACGGCGGCAGCCAGGCGATCATCGTGCGTCTGCACAAAAACGCCATTGCTGCCGAAATCAAGCTGCCTACGGGTGAGGCGGCCCCAAACGATTTCCTGGTGCTGGCCGCGTCAAGCCCTGGTGCGTGGGGCAGTAACCTTAGCGTTTCTGTGAACCATGAACCAAAAACAAGAGCGACACCAAACAGTTCAATCTAGATATCGTCGAAACCGACCCAGACACTAAGCAGCCTATAAATGTCGAGAGCATCCGCAATGTCTCGGTTGACCCGGCTGACTCGCGTTACGTTCTGCGGGTGCTCAATGAGGATTCGCTATTGGTCCGCGTGAAAGCGGGCAGCAAAGTCCCCAACGCCAGCCCTAAGGATACCGAGGATAAGGATACCGAGGAGGATAAACCAATTAAGGCTACCCCCGACAGCGGAACGAATGGCGCGGCTATTGATCAGAATAGTTTCACCGGACCGGGGAAAGCGACAGCCAAAGAAGGTCTGTTCGCGCTTGAGAAAGCCGACCTCTTCAATTTGCTCTGCATACCGCCATATAAAGATGACGGCAATATTGACAGCGTACTGGTGGGGCATGCGGCGGACTACTGTGAGAAAAAGCGCGCAATGCTGATAGTCAACCCTGTGGCGGCCTGGGATACGGTCGCAGAGGTGATCGCGGGGCTTCCGAGCATAGGCACGAGCAGCAAGAACGCGGCTCTCTTCTTCCCGCGCCTGCGCGAGCCAAACCCGCTGCGCGACAACAAGTTCGAAGATTTCGTGCCCTGCGGGGCCGTCGCCGGCATATTCGCTCGCACGGACGCTCAGCGCGGAGTGTGGAAAGCGCCCGCCGGGCTTGATGCGACGCTGGTCGGTGTCCCGGCCTTGACCGTGTCGCTGACCAATGCAGAGAACGGACAGCTTAATCCGCTCGGCGTCAACTGCCTGCGCCAGATGCCTGCCGCCGGTCGCGTGGTATGGGGCGCGCGCACTCTTCAGGGCAATGACCGTCTCGCCTCCGAATGGAAGTACGTCCCGGTCCGCCGCACCGCGCTGTTTATCGAAGAGAGTCTTTATCGCGCTCTTCAATGGGTAGTCTTCGAGCCGAACGATGAGCCGCTCTGGGCGCAGATTCGGCTCAACGTCGGCGCGTTTATGAATTCGCTCTTCCGGCAGGGCGCATTCCAGGGCGCATCGCCGCGCGAGGCTTACTTCGTCAAATGCGACAAGGAGACGACCACGCAGAACGATATTAATCGCGGGATCGTCAACATCCTCGTGGGGTTTGCGCCGCTCAAACCGGCGGAGTTCGTCATTATCAAACTCCAGCAGATGGCTGGACAGATCGAAACGTAAAACCTCCGACCATCAGCTTCGGCTTCGGCCGCGCAGGCAAGGCCGGGGTGAGAATTCATAGGCATACGTTTACGCTTCAGAGGAGCAGCTATGGCACAGTTCAGCGTCAATATTCAGCCGCAGCGTTTTGATCCTTATAAGAATTTCAAGTTCAGGATCAAATGGGACGGACGTTACGTAGCGGGGATCAGCAAGGTCGGCGCGCTCAAGCGCACAACCGAAGTAGTCAAGCACCGTGACGGCGGCGACCCGAGCAGCACGCGCAAGTCGCCGGGTCGCACGGAGTATGAAGCCATCACGCTCGAACGCGGGGTGACGCACGATCTGGAGTTTGAGAAGTGGGCCAGCAAGGTCTGGGATTTCGGTTCCGGGCTGGGCAAGGAAGTGTCGCTCAAGGATTTTCGCAAGGACATCATCATAGAGCTGTACAACGAGTCCGGTCAAAAAGTGATCGCCTACAAGGTCTTCCGGTGCTGGGTTTCGGAGTATCAGGCGCAGGGCGATCTGGACGCCAACGCCAACGCCGTTCTGATCCAGAATATCAAACTGGAGAACGAAGGTTGGGAGCGAGACACGGATGTTACGGAACCTTCCGAGCCGACCCTGAACTTCGGCTAGAGGCGGAGACGCGGTTGATGATCCAAGGTTGAAAGATGAGCGAGGTCAGCTTTTCAAGCCCATCTTTGCTCGCCGAGCAGGAGCGCGCGCCTGTGCGGTCGTTGTCGGCGGCGGAGTTGTTGGATGTATGGGAACGAGGGCAGGATCAAGCGCCGGTAGAGAGAGCCTTGACCCTGCTGGCTGCGGCTTACCCGGACGTCGCGCGCGACAAGCTGGCCGCATTCAGCATAGGCGAGCGCGACGCTTCGCTCTTGACGCTGCGCCAGCATATCTTTGGCGAGCAGTTGTCCAGTCTTGCGGACTGTCCCGCCTGCGGCCAGCGACTGGAGATGAGCTTCAGCGTCTCAGACATCCGCGCCCCGTCGGGAGTCGAGCCTGCGCACACACTTTCGCTCGAACAATCGGGCTACAAAATGCAGTTCCGACTCCCCAACAGTCTTGATCTGCTGGCAGTGGCCGAATGCGCGAGTCCCTCGGACATGCGCGGCAGGCTGTTTGAGCAGTGTGTGCTGGAGGTCGAGCACCGGGGCCGGGCCAGGCCGGCCACGAATGCTTCGGAAATACCGACTGAGATAATCGATGCCGCCATCGAGCGGATTGCGCAGGCTGATCCTCAGGCCGATGTGCAAGTCGAGATGACTTGCCCATGCTGCGGGCACGAGTGGGGGGCCGCCTTCGACATCGTCTCTTATCTTTGGACAGAACTCCACGCTCGCGCGGTGAATCTGCTGCGAGAGATTCATCTGCTCGCTTCGGCCTACGGCTGGCGCGAGTCAGACATCCTGGCAATGAGTTCCAGGCGCAGGAAATGTTATCTGGAGATGCTGCTCTGATGAGTGACTATTTCAACAACCTGCTCGTCAGAAGTTTTAAACCCGTGACGGCAGTCCAGCCGCTCGACGCGCCGCCCTTGCATCCGTCGCCGAATGCACTTGATCGTCTTGCGCCTCCGACCTCAGAGGAGTTTATCGACCCGTTTACAGACCCGGGAGTCTCCACAAAGGAGCAGGGACAGCTACAGCCGTACGGCATTCACTCGCTGCACGATGAGCAGCAACTTCGACCGCCCGACACAATAGATAAAGCGCCGAGTGAGCCTCCGCCGGTCGTAAGCAATAATCCGGTTGCGACCATTCATCAGGAGGTCGAATCAAAGGCCGAACCGCAACCTGCCGCACCGCGCAGACGAGACATTTCCCGTACGGCAGATAAACCCTTGTCGAGTTCGAAACCGTTCGCGCCCCCGAAGTCGGCCAGGCCCGTGACCGGCGAAGCGTTGCGACCACTGAACGAAAGGCCGCCGGAATCCTTGAGGCCGACTCTCGCGGCGGCGGCAGATAAAGCCAAAGGTAATGAGCCTCTTCTCCCGGCGGCGAATGAGTCGGGACAGCGCGTCTCCCCGCTTCCCGCCATTGCATCTGTCGAACAAGTCGAAGCGATGCCGCAGAAAAAAAATCCTGCCGCCGAAAAAGTCTCGCCGCCGAATCCGCTGCGGCCTTCGTCGGCAGCACCATTCCCGCTCCCGCCGATAGAGATGGAGAGAAGGCAAGCCGTAGTCGAACGAATAGTTGAGCCTTCCGAAAAGCAGCAGTCGACGCCCGCCCCACTCTCGACCCTGATTCCAAAGCCCGGCGAAGGGCGAGCGGCGGTTGCGGTAAAGGCGCAGCCGAATTTAATAAGACCGAGTGCGCCCGATAAGGTTGCGGCCGAAGTCTCCCAGCCGGAGACGATCATCAACGTCACGATAGGCCGCATCGAAGTCCGCGCCACCCCGGCGCAGCCATCAAGGCCCGAAAGGCATCGCAGCGCGCCACAGGTAATGACCCTGGACGATTACCTGCGAAAGCGAAGCGGAGGCAACCCGTGAGCAACCACCTTGCCATTGCTACTGTGACTGCCACGCTCGCGCAATTCCTGCAAGGCGTTGTGGAGAGAGATGTGGCCGGTCTGACGGTAACGACGACCCGCCCCGATACCGGCGCTGCCGGGCAGAGCCCAAGCTCAACATCTACCTTTATCAAGTCACGCCCAATGCCGCCTGGCGCAATTCCGATCTGGCGACGCGCAATGACCGAGGAAGGCTGATCGAGAGGCCGCGCGTGGCGATTGATTTACATTACCTGCTGACATTTTATGGCGACGAAGAGAAGCAGGTGCCGCAGCGATTGCTCGGCAGCTCTATCCGGGCGATCCATTCTCAGCCCGTGCTGACGCGCGAGCAGATTCGGCAGACGATCAACGCTCCCTCATTCAATTATCTTGCGCAGTCGAATCTCGCCGACGACATCGAGCTTGTCAAATTCACGCCGACGTCGCTCTCGCTCGAAGAGCTTTCAAAACTCTGGACGGTCTTTTTTCAGACTCAGTACGCGCTCTCGACCACCTACCAGGGAACGGTCGTGTTGATTGAGAGCGACGACGTGCCGAGCGCCCCGCTGCCTGTTGTCGAGCGCAATGTTTACGCCGTTCAATTCCGCATTCCTGCTGTAGAAAGAGTGAAGCTTGATGCCGCCATCGACGGGCCGATCACTGAAGGCAGCAACATAGTCATTATCGGCAGGGCGCTCAGGGGCGATGTCACCGAGGTCAGCTTCGGCGGAAGCCTTCTGCCGCCGGTCGCTCCGGCTTCCGCCGATGACAGGGAGCTTAAATTGACGCTGCCGGCGGACCTGCGTTCCGGCATACAGGGCCTGCAAGTCCGACAGCAGTTTTTGATGGGCACGCCTCCCGCGCCTCATAGCGGCTTTTTATCCAACGTCGCGGCGTTCGTGCTTGCGCCGACACTGACTCAACCGCCGACATTCACGCAAACGTCGGTCGATCCGCAGACAGGCCTGATCAGCGGAGAGATCACCGTCAATTTCGAGCCGAAGATCGCCAAGCCGCAGCGCGTTCAATTGATACTCAACGAATTTCAACCGCCCGCGACACGCCCTCCGCGAGGCTACGTTTTCAACGCTCCGAAAGACAACGGCATTCCGGCCCCCCAGCAAGAGACCGATGAGATTGATTTCGTTGTCAAAGACGTTGCGGGCGGCGATTACCTGGTCCGCGTGCAAGTCAACGGCGCTGAAAATGTGCTTGAGCGAGACGCGAATAATGCCAGCCCGACCTTCAATGAATTCATAGGGCCGAAGGTGACAGTCCAATGAGCAATCAACCTGACTGGCAGGAACAGAACGCGCGCTACTTGTCGGCGGCGATTGCCTGGGTGCGCCTGCTGCTGGAGCGGCAGGCTTGCCGCGAATCGAGCCTCAGGTGCGAGATCGGCGAGCTGATTACAGGCTCGGATCAGACCGAAGAGCCGTCATTTTTCGCGCGCCTGCTCAAACATAAAGCCACTCAGAAGACCGGACAGACCGCCGGATTGCT
This sequence comes from Blastocatellia bacterium, assembly GCA_963728545.1. Taxonomy (GTDB): domain Bacteria; phylum Acidobacteriota; class Blastocatellia; order UBA7656; family UBA7656; genus DASUNP01. The sequence continues at coordinate 4,983,898 of CAVSKO010000002.1, read as the reverse complement.
GCCCCCCGCAAACCTGCTGACAAGCGACGAGCAGGTCGCCGAGGCCGCCGCCGCCCTGGAAGCCGCTGCGGCGATGGAGCCGCCGCCCGCCCTGCTCATTCTTGCAGAACGCTTCGGGATGTCGCGCTTTGAACGTAATGTGCTGTTGCTTTGCGCGGCGATGGAGCTGGACACCAGCATAGGATCGCTTTGCAACCTGGCGATGGGCAATGTGAATCGATCTTACCCGACCTTTGCGCTGGCGCTCTCATTATTCGAGGAGCCTGCCTGGGAAGCGCTCGCGCCGGAAGGCCCGCTCCGTTTTTGGCGGTTCCTCGATATCAATCAACCGGGCGCTCAGCCGTTGACGACAAGCGCATTGCGCGCCGACGAGCGCATACTGAATTACCTGAAAGGGTTGAACTATCTGGATGATCGCCTCGCGCCGTTGTTGATCCCGATCACGCCTGCCCGGAGCGCGACTGCGTTGCCCGAATCGCAGCAGAACATGATCAAGACACTCATCCGCCAGCTTGAGCAGGCCGACCGTCAGTTGCCCGTAATCCAATTGCTGGGCAGCGACTCTGCCAGCAAGCAACTGATCGCGTGGCATCTGGCAAACAAGCTCAATCTGCTTTTGTATCGGTTGCCTGCCGAATGGCTGCCTGCCAACGCCGCAGAGCTTGAAACACTGGCGCGATTGATTAATCGCGAAAGCGTGTTGATGCCGATTGCTTTCTACCTGGATGCTTCCGAGGGCGAGAAGCCTGTTGTTGAAGGGGCAGAAAGCTCCAGGCCTTCGGGCTTAAATCGGTTTCTGTCGCGCATCAAATGTCTCTTCTTTCTCGACACGCGAGACGCGCACCAGTTGTCTGCGCGCGAAACGATCACGCTCGACGCGGGCAAGCCGACGCGCGCCGAGCAGCAGATGGTGTGGACGCAGGTTCTGGGCGATTTAGCCGGAGACAGCCCGGCCTTGCTCGCCGGGCAATTCGACCTGGGGCTTACCGAGATCGAATCGATTGCAGGCGAGGCAATCAATGCTGACTCCGAAATAACAGCCGATAGACCGCGCTCGCTGCACGAGCGGCTCTGGGACGGATGCCTGGCCAAGACGCGCCCGCGACTAGATGAACTTGCGTTGCGGCTCGACGCAAAAGCGACGTGGGACGACCTGGTGCTTCCGCCGCAAGAAGCAAAGCTGTTACGTCAGATCGCCGCGCAAGTCAGCCAGCGCGCGAAGGTGTATGAAGAATGGGGATTCAGCCAGAGGATGAACCGGGGTTTGGGCATCAGCGCCCTGTTCGGGGGCGACAGCGGCACGGGCAAAACCATGGCCGCCGAAGTTATCGCCAATGAGCTGCGATTGAATCTCTACCGCATAGACCTGTCGGCAGTCGTAAGCAAGTACATCGGGGAGACGGAAAAGAATTTGCGCAAGCTGTTTGACGCGGCCGAAGACGGCGGCGCGATTCTCTGCTTTGACGAGGCCGACGCGCTGTTCGGCAAGCGCAGTGAAGTTCGCGACAGCCACGACCGCTATGCCAACATAGAGATCAACTATCTGCTGCAACGCATGGAATCGTACCGTGGCCTGGCGATACTGGCTACGAATATGAAGAGCGCGCTCGACCCCGCCTTCATACGGAGGTTACGCTTTATCGTAAACTTCCCGTTCCCCGGCCCCGTCGAGCGGCGCACGATCTGGCAGAAGGTCTTTCCGCCGCAGGCGCTGACAAAGCGACTCGATTTTGACCGCCTGTCGAGACTCAACCTGACGGGCGGCAATATTCATAACACGGCGCTCAACGCGGCTTTCCTCGCGGCCAACGCGGGCACGCCCGTTACGATGCGTTTGATCTTCGAGGCCGCGCGCGCAGAGTTCGCCAAGCTCGGACGCCCCGTCAATGAGGCCGAGCTGTACTGGCCCGAAGACGAAGCGGAAGAAGCTGCCCAGTTACCCGGCAGCGGGGAGGCGGCTTGAAGATCAATGTTCAAATCGAGCGATTGATTCTCGACGGGCTGGACCTGGCGCCGCACGAGCGTCCCGTGCTTCGAGCTGCGGTCGAGAGCGAGCTGGCGCGGCTGCTGGCGGTTGATGGTTTAAGTCAAGAGCTTACAGCGGGCGGCGCCTGGCCCTCGCTTGGTGCCGTGTCGGTTCAGATGGCGAACAATAACAGCCCTGAGCGAGTCGGACACCAGATCGCTCAAGCTGTTTACAAAGGGATAGGAGAATGAGCGAGCGAGCCGCGACACAAACAGCCCAGCAACACCAAACGCCAGCGTCGTCGGCGAGCGGCGTCTTGCAGCGCAAGTGTGACTGCGGCAATCACACAACTGCTGGCCGTGGATGCGAATATTGCAATGGGAAGCTCGGCGCGCGCCCACACGAGGCCGTGAATGATCGAGCGACCGAGCAAGCGCCGATGAATGTCGCCCTTGAGCGCCCGGTTGCGCATTTTCAGCACCGTACAAAAGTTCATTGCGATAAATCTAAGCACCCGACTGAGCGCCAAGCCGATGCGCTCGGCGCGCGTATCGGAAGCGATATGATGTCGGTCGGAAACGTGTCAGCGGGTCAATTACAGCCAGGTGTCCGGCGTATAGCCGAACGGCATCTCGGCGTTAGCCTTGCCGGTACGGAACTGCGGACCGACACGGCGGCAGAGGCTAAAGCTGTCAAGGCGCAAGCACTCGCCATGACCGAAGGTAATGTGATCAGCTTCGCCCCGGGGCGGCTGTCGATGGCGACGGCGGAAGGCAGGGCGCTGATCGGGCACGAGCTTACACACGTAGCTCAACAGCGGGCTCACGGCGTCACCGCTCCACAAATGCAGCACGATTGCAAATCAAGCGGCACGCCCGAAGCGCAATGGGCGAATCAGAATCCCGGAAAAGTTTTCGGAGTAGAAGACAACCTCTCGAAAACCTCAACCTCTAAGAGCAACGAATTGACACTGTGGAATTTTTGCGCCGGCGAATCCCGGCTGAGGCCGGACCACGTGAAGAGGTTGAAAGAAGCGGCTGGCCGATGGAAAAAGATGTTGGTTAGCGGGTCAGGACCGAACGCATCGGCGCGAGACGACATTAAGATTAAGATTGTCGGCGTCGCCAGCTCGAGCGGCAACAAAGATACCAATGATCAACTCGCTTTGGATCGCGCCAATGCTGTGAAAGACTTTCTTAAAGGCGAGGGCTTGCTGGATAAATCCCTTATCGTCGAAGGCGTGGGATCGAGCAGGCTGCTTGCGGATGAAACAAGCCCGGAGAACATGGCGCGCAATCGTCGCGTCAATGTCTTCTTGTTTGTTCCTACCGCGACGGTGAGCAGCAACCCGACCGTCGCTGTCAATGTCAAGAATCTCAAGATCGGGAAGCAACAGCGAGCCGTTCCGGCACCGGGTTTTGATTTCGGTAAAAATCAATTTATCAGATTGATACCGGCGATGGCGGCTTCAGCTGAAGTTGATATAACAGGCTTTCAAGGGGCTGCCGTCGGCTTTCTACAGTTCTTAGTCACGGATACGCGGCTGGCTCAATATCAATCCTCTGTTGATAAAAGTATGTTGCTGCTCGACTATGGGCGTTGCAATACCACGCTTCCGTGTCGAGACGTGGAGACCGCTACAAGCCTCTTCAGCATTGATAGCCGTAGCCTGACGCTTAAGAAAACCGGCAGCGCCTCAGGCAGTGTCAGCATATCTGATCGCCCGGGGACGGTCTTCCCGTTGCGATACCCGAATCCAAAAACGGGGCCGTTTGTGTTGAACAGTTACTTCTGGAGCATGGAATTCGACCTGATCCTTGGCGTCCGCGATTTCGGCGCTTTCATGCCGTTGCAAAGCGCGCACTGGGGCCTGGCCTCCTCCGAAGACGTAAACGTATCCGCCAAGACCACATCAGGAATGGGACCCGTCGCAGTGCATGGCGATTTTCTGCCCGGCGCGCCAGGCACAGTCCCTTCAATTGAGACAGCGATGGCGGGTCAGACCTGCCGTATGATGGCCCGTAGCAGAGAAGTTGCCCCGGAAGAATTGCCCTGCCGACCGGCAGAGATCAAATGACAGAGATCGTATAAGACTGATGGACGGCGTGAAGGCCATAGAGTCGGCGATGCAAGAATTGACTCTGATCAAGAATTGACTCTGATGAGGAAGTGACAAATGAGCAATCGAGAGACAGTAAGAAGGACAACAACCAAGCCCGACATATCCGTAGCGGGGATATTGCAACGCAAGTGCGGGTCGTGCGGACAGCACACAGTGGCTGGCGGCGGCTGCTCGGACTGCGAAAAGAAGAAAGGCATGCTACAGCGCAGGGCATCAAGCAGTGAAGCGACAAACGAAGTGCCGGCGATAGTAAATGAAGTCTTGAGGTCGCCGGGCCAGCCGCTCGACACGACGACGCGCGCGTTTATGGAGCCGCGCTTCGGGCACGACTTCAGCCGCGTGCGCGTTCATACCGATGCCGGGGCGCAAGCGTCGGCAAGAGCTACGAACGCGCTTGCGTATACAGTGGGCCGCGATGTGGTGTTCGGCGCCGGACAGTATGCGCCAGAGACGAAGGCGGGGCGCGAGCTGATAGCGCACGAGCTGGCGCACGTAGTTCAACAGAGCCGGGCTACGTTATCGGTCCAGGGTTCTCTCGTCGATCCACCCGACAGCGCCGATGAGCGCGAGGCAGAGAGCGTCGGCCAAAAGGTCGTTGCGGGCGAGCCATTCACCGCTCCTCGCGCCATGCCCGCGACGAGGCTGCAACGCAAAATCTTGAACAAGGTGGAGACGAATTTTCAGTCTTATGCGAAGGGAGCAGGGGCGTGTGTGGTGCATTTACATGGTGAAGAGCACACCGCCCTGGCTGTCGCCAAAGAGATTCGCAACCGCCGGTGCGTAAACCTGGTTCACCTCGACACGTACACAAATCCCTCGGCCCTTCAGCGCTATGTTCGATTCGAGATTGATGTCGCCGGAAAGAAGCACGTCTGCGCCGCCGACCCGAACCGCGTCTTCACCGAAGCCGGGCTGAAGAAGGACGCCCTGGCCGATAAAGGCTGTCATCTGGAGAAGGATCAGAGCAAGCGAACCGACGGCCAGACGGATGTGAAGGATAAAGCGGTAGACGAGTTAAGGACGTTCGTTTCGACTGAGTGGGGGAGCAAGATCAGCGAATGCCGCGCCGGGAGCGGCTCTTCTCCGACCGATGGCGCGCTCCCTGTCCTGGCTTTGCACAACAACGAAGAGCATGTCGTAGACGGCAAGAAAATCCCTCTGCTCGATAGCTACAAGGGTGTCGCGGAAAAGGGTTCGCGACTGCCGCAAGACCCGAAAGACCCCGGCAAGAAGGCGGCAAATCCATTGATAAAACCCGGTGAGGGTATGAACGATTTCTTTCTTGTGACAAAGCCCCAGGATTTCACGGATCTTAGCTCCAAGGGGACTGTTTTCCTGCAAGCCGACCCGATCCCGGCAAGCGAAGACGACGGATCGCTCTCGGTCGTGATGGCCCAGCAGAGATTCATCAACGTTGAGAAGACGGGACGAAAGAAAGACAAACTCATAGACAAGGGCAATAAGTTTCAGGCGCACGATTCGGTTTACGTCAAGAACTACGCGATGGCCGCAGACGCGCTGGACCAGTTCGGGGTTCCCGATGGCCCCTGCCCCGTATTTGTAGACGAGGAGCTGGAGCTGCAAATGATCGAAGGCATGCCGAACTCCGTGCTCAGGAATCGGCTCAGGCCCGGCAAGAGCAACGAGCCGACGCTGACGCTGAGCACCGATGCGCCCGTGCTCGATCGCGATCCCGCTCCGAAAACCAAGCCGGCAAACTGCCTGTTCTTTGAATCTCAAAGCGAGCTGGATGCAGAGCGTGCGGTCTGGGGAAAGAAGATTGGCCGGATGCCGATGGTGGAGATCATCAACTGGATCATCGGCGGACCTGGCGGAGTTCCTGCGGGGGTCGAATCTGTGGTTAAGCAACAGCGAAAGTGCATGACGGATGCGATGGCTAAAACGCTTACGGACAAAAAAATGAAGCTTCCCTCCGGCACCATCATCACCTCGGAGCAGCGGACCTTCGCCAAGCAAGAGACTGACATCTGGAAGCCGAAATTCGATTTCACATTTTCGAAAGCGTTCGGTCACATCACAGACGAGGCTCGCAAGAAGTGCGGGACAGATATCAAGGCGACCGAGCAGGAATGGAACCCGAAGAATAAGGATCATGAGCATTGTTGGAAGACGACGCTCACGGGCGAAGAACGTGAAAGAGAGATATTGATGACCTCATCGGCACCCGGCGTGTCGCGTCACCACGCCGGTACTGATTTCGACTTTGGCCGACCCGGTGTGCCTAAGGACCTCGAAGCGGAAGCCTGGACCGGCACAGGCGATTTCGCCGATGCCTATCGCTGGTTAGCCAGAAACGCTTCTCGCTATGGCTTCATACAGCCTTTCGATACGGAGGGCGGCCCCGGCAAAGGCTACACGACCGAACGCTGGCACTGGTCTTACTACCCGATAGCCCAGGCGCTGCTTGAGTTCGCCTTCTCACATCAGGCGGAAATCGATAAAGCGCTGCAAGAGCATTGGCAAGACGGGGGCAAGGTCAAGCCGGAATACCAATTCATCTCCAAAAACTGGCGCAAGTATCTTTTTAATGTAGAGAATCAGGGACGATTCTAGAGGAAGTAGTCGTGAGCAATCGAGAGACAATAAAAACAACGGCATCCAAGCCGACCTCATCCATAGCCGGCCTGTTGCAGCGCAAATGCGATTCGTGCGGGCAGCACACGGTTGCGGGCGGCGGCTGCTCGGACTGCGAAAAGAAGAAGGGCTTGCTACAGCGGAAGGCGACCGGCGGCGAGGCGGTAAGCGAGACGCCGCCGATAGTAGGTGAAGTTTTAAGATCGCCGGGCCAGCCGCTAGATGCAGCGACGCGAGCATATATGGAGCCGCGCTTCGGGCACGATTTCAGCCAGGTGCGGGCACGATCCGTTATGCAGAAATCGTCCGGATCAGACCTGAGAATCGGCCCTCCCGGCGACCATTATGAACGCGAGGCCGACGGCGTTGCTGATCGCGTGGTCCAGTCTCGTATGCCAGGTGTGACGAGCGAATCTGGTCCGAGGCCGGAACATGATTTCAGCCACGTGCGGGTTCACACCGACGCCAAAGCGGCGGAATCAGCGCGAGAAGTGGGCGCGCTGGCTTACACAGTCGGGCAGGACATCATTTTTGCAACGGGACAGTATAAGCCGCATACGTCTGAAGGCAAAAGACTGCTGGCGCATGAACTACATCATGTAACGCAGCAGACCGGCACTCTACAACGGCAGCATGTTGCCGACACGGGATTTAGATATGCGCTGCCGTCTGGCGTCACAAGATCGGTTATCGAAATCCAGGGAGTCGTTGGAACTAACCCGGACGGCGTATACGGAGAAAATACGCGAATAGCTGTCGAAAAATATCAAAAGAAATTAAAAGACGCGGGCTTCTATACAGATATCCTTGATGGCAAATGGGGAAAAAATACGGAAGCGGCGCATGTGGCTTTCGCAATCGCACCCAATGTTGAAAGGCGTGGCTATAATTGCGCCGGATTTGCATTCAAAGATTATCAATTCCATGAGCTGGCACCAACAAAAGCCATATACGCAAAGATGACAAAGCTCGCCGACTGTTCTAAAGATTGTAGCCCGTTTTTCCATAAGTTCTGGCTTTGGGAGTTTAATTTGTCAACGACGGATGTGCTTACCGGCGCTTCGTCGCCGACTTTGCCGGACTTCCACACTGTTGGAGGCCAAACGGATAAAGATGGAAAAGAGCCGGGTCAAGTTATGTCGAAAAACGGGCAGCGGCCTGTCGAAGGCCCTAAACCGCCCCTTGATTGGGAATTAAAATCCGGGCCGGCGCCACACCCTATCACGGGACTTCCAATGCCGCGTTTCCAATGGACTATAACAGGCACCACGCTATCCTGTTTTTGCAGCGAAAAGCTGCCGTAGCTTGTCTGCTCTATTATCGGCGCAATAGAAAGGATGGTGAAAGGCGATGGAGGAAACCACGAAAGGAATTGTCATAAAAAATGACCTTGGCGAGGTCGTAGCCCGGATAAATGTGAGAGATGACGTCTTACATGGTCACTGCGAATGGCGCGATGGCCGGGGTAGTTTAATTGCCTATGGCTTTTTTAAGGACGGAGCCCCTTTTTCGGGGACCTTCTTAAATTGGTCGAATTTCTTAAACCAGTTGCCTAAGGACAATCCGTATGATGCCGCCGCGTATTGTCAAGACTGGGTAACGATATTCGAGAACCTGCTTTGCTTCTGAGCCTCCAAAGTATGAACTGGTATTAGAAGCATATTACAAAGGACGTGCGATATGAGCAGTTTTCCAGGAAGCCCTCGCCTTCTGAAAGGCGCGATCATCGGGCTTGATCCGGCGAAGCCGCTCGCAAGCGTGGTTGTTTTTCAATACAACCCGGATTCGCTGACGCGCAAGCTTGATGCTCGTTCCACGGGCGGCGGCGACAACGCCGACCGCTCGGAAGCTTTTCGATTGACCGGGCCGCCAAAAGAGACCATCACGCTCTCGGTCGAGATCGATGCCACGGATCAACTGGAGCAGGCCAACCCGCTGGCCGTCGCTTCGGGGATTCACCCTACGCTTGCGGCGCTAGAGATGCTGTTGTATCCGGGAAGCGCGCTCACGATTGCCAATACCGCGCTTGCTCAGATCGGCAGTCTGGAAATCATCCCGCCCGAGGCCCCGCTGACGCTCTTCTTTTGGGGGCCTGCGCGTGTGCTGCCCGTGCGCATCACAAGCCTCAGCATCACCGAAGAGGCTTACGACACGCTGCTGAATCCGATTCGCGCCAAAGTAGACCTGACGTTGCAAGTGCTGAGCTACTTCGATCTGAAACTGACAAATCCGGGGTATCAGCTTTTCCTGGCGCACCACATCGCGAAAGAGGTGCTGGCCAATACTAATGTCGCCAACAGCGCGCTGAACTTGAGCGGTTCGTTAAAGCTGTTTTAGCTCCCGCTCGGTCCGGCTGAGGTGAGCTTATGTTTCCTCGAACCAGTCGTTATTCCAACATCGAGATAGTGAAGTATGTGACGGAAGATCAACGGGAGATCGTCTACCTCAGGCGGCGGTTCCTGCCGCCTTCGTCGGACGCGGTGATAATCGCCGAGCACAAGGTCGAGGAGGGCGACCGCCTCGACAACGTCACGGCGAAATATCTGGGCGACCCTGAACAGTTCTGGCAGGTGTCGGACGTGAACGACGCGATGCGGCCCGATGAATTGACCGAAGAGATCGGGCGCTTTCTGCGGATTCCTATGCCGAGAGGGGGCCGGTGAGATGGGCGATCTTGGCGTGAGACTACAACTGATGATAGGCCCGAACGTGCCGCTGCCCGCGCCCTTCGCGGTGATGGAGTCGTTTGTCGCCCTTGAGGTGAGCAACAACGACAGCGAGCGCGACGGGTTTCAGCTCGATTTCAGTCTGGGAAAAGATTCGCTGCTCGATTACGGCCTGCTGCTGAACGGTTATTTCGATCCGCCGAATCGTATCGTCATCGCGGTGTTGATGGGGGTCTTGCCGGAAGTGCTGCTCGACGGCGTCATAACCAGCCATCAAGTCGTGCCTAGCAACCGCCCCGGAGAATCAAAGCTCATCGTCACGGGCGAAGACATCAGCCTGAGGCTCGATCTCGATCCGCAGAGCGAAACACACCCGAACCAGCCGGATTCGATTATAGTCGGGAAGCTGCTGGCAAAATATGCCAGGTTCGGCATCGTGCCGCAGATCACCCCCACCACCGACATACCGATTGAGGTCAACCGCGTGCCTTCGCAGCAGCAGACCGACCAGGGTTATATACGGCGGCTGGCCGAGCGCAACGGGTTTGTTTTTTACATAGAGCCGACCCCTGTGCCGGGCGTAAGCCAGGCTTACTGGGGGCCGGACAACCGGCTGGGGCTTCCGCAGCCCGCGCTGTCTATGAACATGGGGCCGCAGACAAATCTTGATACGCCGATCAATTTTCATTTCAACGCGCTCGGGCCGGTCGCGCCGCTGGTGACGATACTGGAACCCATAACCAAGACCCCTATCACAATCCCTGTGCCCGGAGGGCTGCGCCCCCCTTTGGCGACGCGTCCGGCGGCGGCGCTGCGGAGCCATATTGCGCGCGACAGCGCGAACCTCGACGCCAGCCAGGGGTTGCTGCGCGCGATGTCGTCGTCGTCCGAATCCTCGGATGCCGTCACGGCGACCGGCGAGATCGACGCCGTGCGCTACGGTCAGGCCCTGCGCTCGCGGCGGTTGGTGGGCGTGCGGGGCGTGGGCTTGAGCTACAACGGCAATTATTACGTCAAGCAGGTGAAGCACAGGATAAGACGAGGCGAATACAAACAGAGCTTTACGCTGACGCGCGAGGGGCACGGGTCGCTCATGCCGCTGGTCGTGCCTCAAATCAATTAAAGAAACGAGCTGATTATGAACGGACAAGGGCCGCCTTTTCTCGGCAAGTTCCGAGGCAAGGTCACTGACAATCGAGACCCGCTGTTTTTAGGACGCCTGCGCCTGAAAGTGCCGGACGTGTACGGCGAAAACGAGAGCGGCTGGGCGCTGCCCGCGCTCCCGTATGCAGGAAATGGCGTCGGCCTCTTTTTGATCCCGCCCACGGATGCCTCGGTCTGGGTTGAGTTCGAACACGGCGACCCGGATTATCCGATCTGGGCGGGTTGCTTTTGGGCGCAGGGCGAGCTGCCTGCTTCGCCCGCCGTCGCGGAGATGAAAGTTCTGAAGACCGACACCGCGACGATCACGCTAAACGATCTGCCGGGCGCGGGCGGCATCACTATCGAAACGCAGGCCGGGATGAAGATCAAGATTGACGTGTCGGGGATCGAAATCAACAACGGCGCCGGCGGCAGCATCAAGATGACCGGGCCACAGGTTTCGATCAATAACGGCGCGCTGGAGGTGACCTGATGCCGGGCTTTCTGCTGCACCTGGGCGCAACCGTCTTGTGCTCGCACCCGCCGGGGCAAGCGCAACCCGTAGTAACCAACCCGCGAGTCAGACTCGGCGGGCAGCCGATTGTTACGCAAACCAGCCAGTACGCTATCGCGGGCTGCGGTCTATCTGCCGTGCCGAGCCCGCCTTGCGTCACCGCGCAATGGATCACTGCCGCGACGCGGGTCCGCGCGTCGAGCGTGCCCGTGTTGCTGCAAGACAGCCAGGCGGTCTGCGCCCCGACCGGCACGCCGTTGACCGTCATCGTCACGCAGGTGCGAGTAAAGGGGATATGATGAATATAGACTACCCGTTTCATTTCGACGGTCGCGGGCGAACCGCGACTACCGACGACAAAGATCACATCCGCGACATGCTCGAACAACTGCTCTTCACAAGCCCGGGCGAGCGCGTCAATCGCCCCAACTTCGGCTCAGGGTTGCTGGCGATGGTCTTTGCGCCCAACAGCAAGGAGCTTGCGACCACGCTGCAAGGGAGCGTTCAGGCGGCGATTCAGCGATGGCTCGGCGATTTGATCGAATTGCAAAAGCTTGAGGTCACGGCAGAGGACTCGAAGCTGAGCCTTGAGTTGAGCTATATGGTCCGGCGGACGAATGAAGTGCGGACGACACAGATCTCACGCAACGTGTAGCGCGGGAGGAACCATTATGAAGACCCCTGAACTCTGCGAAGAAGATTTGCGACGGCAGATGGTGCGCGATCATCGCGATCAAAAAGGCCGCGCCGATCTTAACGGCATAGACTTTGTCGAAGTCAGCAATGATCAACTCAAGCTGTCGGTCTTCTTCCTCGGCAAGGCCCCGAAAGGGATCAGCAAAAACAACTTCGTAATCACGGGCGGCCGTCGCGTGACCGGCATCAGCGTAATCGACCTGGATGTCTGCCGGCAGGAAGGCAAAGACCTGGACGACTGCCTGAGGATCACCGTAAATAAGCGCGGAGATTTTTCTGATTACACCCTGCACGTGGTCGAGACGGACAAACGCGGGCGTCCCCAGAAAATCCCTTTTCACGGCTTCGACCCGCGATTCGCCGAAATAGTCTTTTCCTTCAAGGCCGGCTGCCAGGACGATCTGGATTGCCTGCCCAGACACGTCTGCGCGCCGAAGCCGCTGGCACAGCCTGAGATAAATTACCTGGCAAAAGACTTCGGCAGCTTTCGACAGATAATTCTGGATCGCCTCTCACTGATCATGCCGGGCTGGCGCGAAGACCACTTGCCGGACGTGGGCGTGATGCTTGTCGATATGCTGGCTTATGTCGGCGATCACCTGAGCTACTATCAGGATGCGGTTGCCACAGAAGCCTACCTGGACACGGCCAAACATCGAATCTCCGTCCGCCGTCACGCCCGGCTCGTTGATTACCAGATGCACGAAGGCTGCAACGCTCGCGCGTGGGTATTTGTGGAAACGATAGGAGGGAATATCACCCTGAAGAAGGACAAGATCGCCTTTATCACGGGGCATAACGGCGCTCTGCCCGAAAGCGAGCGGATACTGACGGACAAGAGCCTGCTCGCCCTCAACCTTCAGCCCGGCCTGCACGAAGTCTTCGAGCCTATGGGCGAGGGCGAAATAGATCTATCTGAGGCTCACAACGAGATACGATTTTATACCTGGGGTGATTTTGAGTGCTGCCTGCCGCGCGGCGCAACAAGCGCGACACTGGTCGATGAATATTTGCCGGACCCGACACCGCCGCCAAACGGTGACGACGACTACGCGTATCAAAAGGACAATCGAGAAGAATCAGAACAACACGATGCCGAAGAGAGAGCCGACCGTTACGATAAGCAATCGGGGCCGGAACGCAGATTGAAATTGCGAGCCGGAGATGTGCTGATCTTTGAGGAAATCGTCAGCCCGACTACGGGTGAAAAGTCCGATGTCGATCCGGCACATCGTCACGCGGTGCTGCTGACGAAAGTCACTCCGGGCGTAGACCATCTCACCAATCAGCCCATAGTCGAAATCGAATGGGCAGAGGAAGACGCGCTTCCATTTCCGCTCTGTTTATCGGCGACCGGCGACGCGCCCGATTGTGAAAAGCTGGAACCCGTCACCGTAGCGCGTGGCAATGTTGTTCTGGTCGATTACGGTCACACCATCGGCGGCGAAGACCTGGGCGCTGTTCCCATAAAAGAGACGCAGGCGGAATGCTGCGATAGTTCTTGCACACCCGAAGTCCCCGTCATAGCGGGCCGTTTCAATCCCCGGCTGCAAGAAGGCCCGCTGACTTTTAGCCAGCCGCTGCCGGATTTGAATTCACCCCTGCCGGATGAGTCAGAGGACCGGTATGAAGACCCTTGCCCAAGGGAAGAACTCTCTGCCGCCAGCCTGCTGAGGCAAGACCCCCGACAGGCGTTGCCGCAAATCAGGCTGAAGAGTTTGCTGCCCGGCGATAATGCGGTTATAGACTGGCAGCCCCGCTATGACCTGCTGGCCAGCGGCGGCGATGACAACCATTACGTCGTCGAGATAGACAACCGCGCGCGCGCGCATTTGCGTTTTGGTGAAGGCGAGCTTGGACGCGCCCCGCAACCCGGCGAACACTTTACCGCAAGCTACCGCGCGGGCAACGGCGTCGCGGGCAATGTCGGGGCCGAAGCCATCTCGCACATTATACTGAAAGATAAACTCAGCGGGATCACCTTGCAGCCGCGCAATCCGCTACCCGCTACCGGCGGAGTTGAGCCTGAAGCTACGGATGAAGTCAAGAAGTTTGCGCCTTACGCTTTTCGCTCGAATCTGCAACGAGCGGTCACCGCCGAAGATTACGCGACCCTCGCCGAGCGTCACCCGCGCGTCGAGAAAGCCACGGCGATTCTTCGATGGACGGGCGCATTCTACGAGGTCATTGTGGCGGTCGATCCGAAAGAGAAAGCCGAAGCCGATGAAAAACTTTTGGATGAAGTCGAATGCCTGCTCCGCCCGTTTCGCAGAATCGGCCATGAGCTAAAAGTGGAGAAGGCCATCTACGTGCCGCTCGACATTGAGATGACCGTCTGCGTCAAACCCGGCTTCCTGTCGGGTCACATCAAGGTCGAGATGTTTGACCTGTTCGGCAACGCCGCTTTGCCGGGCGGGGGCCTGGGCTTTTTCCATCCCGACAAATTGACTTTCGGCACAAGCATCAAAGTCAGCAGACTGGTCGCGCTCGCGCAATCGGTGGCCGGGGTCGAAAACGTCATTGTGACCAGATTGCAGCGCTATCTCCAGCCCAGGGCCAAAGAACTGGCCGAAGGTATTCTAAAGCTCGGCCCGACGGAGATCGCGCGGCTCGACAATAATCCGAACTTTCCTGAAAACGGCAGGATCGCTTTCAAGATGGTGGGCGGGATATGAAAGTAATGAAAAATATAAAGCGAACTCTGGAAACCTGTGATTGTTGTACGGGCGTGTCAGTCCTGACTCCGGTTACGCTCTTTAACCGCCCGGGCCTGAGCACCATCGCGTATCGCGTCGGCACGCACGGCAGTTTTCTGCAAACGATGAAAGCGCGACTGTCGAGCAGCGAACTGCCGAAGCTCGCCGGATTGACCACACGTGATCAGGGTGACGCATTGATTGCCCTGCTCGACGCATGGTCGGTCGTCGCCGATGTGCTGACGTTTTATCAGGAACGCATAGCGAGCGAAGGTTATTTGCGCACGGCCACCGAACGTCGCTCGATTCTCGAACTGGCGAGGCTTGTCGGGTATCGCTTGCGCCCCGGCGTTGCGTCGAGCGTCTATCTGGCCTACACGCTGGAGCCGACTCAGGAGACGACGACTATTGAAGCCGGCAACAAGGCCCAGAGCATTCCCGGCCCCAATGAGAAGCCGCAGGTCTTCGAGACGGCGGACAGCCTGGTCGCCCACTCTAGCCTCAACTTGCTCAAGCTGCGATTGACGCAGCCGCAATTTTTCTACCCGAAAGATAGCCTGGAAAACTTCACGATATTTCTTAAAGGCACTGCGACAAATGTGCGAGTCAATGACGCGCTGCTGTTGGGGTTCGAGATGATAAACCCGCCTGAAGCGCGGCAGGCGGTTTATCGCGCCCTCGAAATCAGGCCCGAGCCGCAGCTCGACCGGACGACTATCAAATTGCGTGTCCAGGGAGCGGCTCCGAATTTTCAGCCTTCGAAGGACCCCAAGGCAAACACCTCGGCTGCGATAAAAGCGATTGCCGAAAAGTATCTGGACCTCGATTCGTTTGATCTGTCGGACAAGTCAAAGATAGTAAAGAGGGTGAGCGATAAGATAGCTCTTCTCAAGACACACGCAGATCCCGCCGGCGAGGTGCAGGCTTTGCTCCCCGAGTTGATCAACGAGTACGCTTTCTCTTCCAACAGGGGTTACGACAAGATCGCTTCGTGGCTGTCTGGAATGATCGATGAGCTGGAACCTTTTCAGGTGAGCGAGGCTCTCCAGGTTGATCGAGATAAATCCAGCACCGATAACGGGACGACAAGCCCCGCGCCGGGCATCCCGTCCTTCGTCGAGTTGTTCAAGCCATTCAAAGAGCCGCAATCACTCCAGCCGAGGAGCGAAGCGCGACTCGGACGCCGGGTCGGCCAGATTTACTCCGGCAGCTCAGATTTTGTCGCGCAGGTCTACGCCACCTTACAACCCCAGGCAGCCCCGTTCGTGAAATCCGTGCTGGTGAACGCAGGTCCGATCGAAGTGCCTACGCGGTTGCCAAAGACCGAGGGCGTCATTCAGTTGATCGAGGTTCAGGCGCTTCGTCTGAAAGCATCGCTCGCCGGGCACAACCTGCCGCCCATCGTGAGGGAATCTTCCAACGGCAACAATGCTGCGACCATAATAGTTTCGCCGCCGAACCTCGGTGAGTACGTGGCGGCTCTCGCTCAAGCGGGCTTTCGCTTGGAGTCTAATGGAGATTTGAAACATATTGCGCTCGACGGCCAATACGATCAGATCGCACCTCAGAGCAATGTTGCCATCGAGCGCCCTAGCGTGGATAACCAGGACTCGCAAAAAGGTTTCACAACCACTACTCACAAAGTCACCACGGTGCAAACGGCCTTGCTTACTTTCTCTGACATTCAGTTCTCTTGCTCGGTCCTTACTCTTGATACGCCCTGGCTGAAAGAAGATGAGATAGGAGATGGGAGACAGAACAACGCCATCGTTCGCAGCACGACGGTTTTTGCCCAAAGCGAAGCGCTCGCCCTGACAGAGATTGAAATGACAAGTGACGTAAGCTTCGCCGAGGGCACGACGGATGCCAGGATCGAGCTTGACGGTCTTTATACAAGCCTCGAACCCGGTCGTTGGATCATTATCTCAGGTGAGCGCGTCATCCCGGATGAGCGCGTCGTTCGAGACGGCCGTATTTCAAAGACGGTCAAAACCAAAAAGATGATCAACACCGGCGTCCAGGTCAGCGAGCTGGTGATGGTGGCTTCGGTTTCGCACGAAGCAAAAACGCTGCTGAAAGACGAACTCGTAGAATTGAGGGGCGAGAAGCTGCACACCTTTATCCGCCCCGCCGAGACTCCGGCCTACAGTTACAGGCGCAACACGGTGAAAATCTACGGCAACGTAGTCCGCGCCACGCACGGCGAAACGCGAAACGAAGTGCTCGGCAGCGGCGACGGGAGCCGCGCGCTGCAATCATTCACATTGCGCCAGCCGCCGCTCACTTACCTGCCCGAAGCGACCCCTTCGGGCACGCTGTCTACGCTTGAAGTCCGCGTCAACGATGTGCGCTGGGGCGAAGCCGACAACCTGTTTGCCCTGGGCGGCAAGGACCGCAAGTACGTCACGAGCACGGACGACGACGGCAAGACGACCGTGACGTTCGGCAACGGGGAGCGCGGCGCGCGACTGCCGACCGGGGTCGAAAACGTCAAGGCCGTCTACCGTTCGGGCCTAGGCAAAGAGGGCAACGTCAAGGCCGATCAGATCAAGCTGCCGCTGACAAAACCGCTCGGCGTCAAAGGCGTCATAAACCCGCTGCGCGCCAGCGGCGGGGCAGACAAAGAGACGCTCGTCCAGGCGCGCCGCAACGCGCCGATAAGCGTGCTGGCGCTCGACCGCCTTGTGTCGGTGCAGGATTACGCCGACTTTGCGCGCACCTTCGCGGGCATAGCCAAAGCAAGCGCCACGCGCCTGTCGGATGGCGCGCGCCAGGTCGTTCACCTGACCGTAGCCGGGGCCGGAGATATTCCTATAGACCCGACTTCCGAGCTATACCTGAACCTGGTTGCGGCGCTAAAGCGTTTCGGCGATCCGCTCCAGCCGCTACAGGTAGAAGTGTTCGAACGCGTGCTGCTGGTCGTAAGCGCCAAGGTGGGTCTGCACCCCGACTACCTCTGGGAGAACGTCAAGTCAAAGATTTCCACGGCGATGTTCGACGAATTCGGTTTTGAAAATCGTGAGCTTGGTCAGGACGTTCCCCAGAGCGAAGTGCTGAGAGTGATTCAGTCGGTGCCGGGGGTCAATTATGTGGACCTCGACCTGCTCGATTCCGTCAACGAAGAGAAGCTGACGGACCCGAATTTCGGAGCGAAGCTGAAGTTGAAGCCGCGAGTCAATGCAAATCTGGCGAGGGTCAGTGGCAAAGAGGATGACATCTTACCTGCCCAACTGGTTTTCCTCAGCCCGGAAGCAAAAGACACGCTGATTCTCAAGGAGCAGAATGAACGATACAACTGAGCAGACTCACCAATCGATCAACCGGCTGTATCGGTTGTTGCCGGTCGTTTACCGGCAGCGGGACGAAGAGCTGGGCGGCCCGCTGCGCGATCTGTTGCGCGTCATCGCCGAGCAGGTCAACCTGGTCGAGAACGACATACAGCAGCTTTATGAAAACTGGTTTATAGAAACCTGTCAGGACTGGGTCGTACCCTACATCGGCGAGCTTATAGGGTTCCAGCCCGTCCACGAAGCGGGAGAGCCGGGCAGCTCCATCGAATCTCAGGCGCGCAACAGGATTCTGATCTCGCGCCGCGAAGTTGCTCGTACCATCCAATCTCGGCGGCGCAGAGGGACGCTTGCCCTGCTCGAAGAACTTGCGCGTGACAGTACCGGCTGGCCCGCTCGCGCGGTCGAATTTTTCCGCTTCCTGGGCGTTACTCAGACGATCAACTCGCCGCATCTCAAGCGCGGTCAATTGATTGATGTGCGGGAAATAGATCGTCTGGACCTGCTCAACGGCCCGTTCGAAAGGCTGGCTCACACGCCGGACATGCGCCGGATAAATTCGCACGGCACGACGGGGCGCTACAACCTCTCGCAAGTCGGATTGTTTGTCTTCAGGCTCAAAGAGTATCCGGTGACTGTGGGCCAGGCGGCCTGTCTGGAAGAGAGCGGCTTGCCTTTCGCCTACACGTTCAGCTTCCTGGGCAACGACGCCCCCCTGTTCGCGCGCACGCAGCCCGAAACCGACCCGACGCACATCGCCGATGAATCAAATCTGCCGGTCCCGATCAGGCGGCGAGCCTTCGAGCAAGACATCGAGTCGGCTAAAGAGCGCCGTCAAAAAGCGAGCCGTTATTACGGCGAAGGCAGGAGCATGCAAATCTTTACCGGCGTAGCCGATAACGGAAACAAAATTGCGATCAGGCCGGTTGCGCTCAGACGAATCATCCCGGCCGATCTGAGCGATTGGAATCGCTACCGCACGCCGCATGGCAAGGTCGCGGTCGATCCGGTTTTGGGCCGCATTGCCTTTCACCCTGAAGAATCGCCCGCCGGAGTGTGGGCGTCATACTACTACGGTTTCAGCGCCGATATTGGCGGCGGCCAGTACCATCGCCAGCTCCGGCAGTTCGGCCGGACCGGACTTTTCACGGAACCGGACTTCAAGGATTTAGTCGGCCTTGCAAAGCAGTTGAAGACTCCCGCCAGCCCGCTTAATCAATTCATCAGTCAACAGCTTTCGGCTGCGACGAAGAAGTTGCTTAAAGATTACGACGGCTCGGATTCGATGCCGGAAAGTCTGCGCAAGCCGCTGGTCGCCGCTTTGATTAAGGATTTGAACCGGCTGCTTCACGACGAGAGTCTGTTTGATGAAAAACGCTTTGCGGGCATCAGTCTGGATGACGAGACTGAGCAACTGATCGTCCGTTTGCTTGAAGGAAAGCTGCTCAGCGAAGAGGTTGGCCGCCTCAACAGGCGGTTGCTGGAACAGGCGTACAAAAAAGAGCTGGCCGAATACTTCCGCCTCTACCGCGTGGGCGAAGGCCAGGCCATCTCAAGCATTGAAAAAGCGGTGGAGCTTTGGCGAGAAGACAAGCCACGCACCGCCATAATCGAAATCACGGACAACGGGGTTTACTCTGAGCCGCTGGAGATCAGGCTTAACCGGGGTCAAAGTCTTCAAATCCGCGCGGCCGACCGCAAGCGCCCCATCATTTACCTGCACGAGCTGCGCAAGAACCGCCCCGAATGGCTCACGGTCACAAGCCGAACCGGCGGCTGTTTCATACTAGAAGGGGTTCTTTTGACCGGGCGAAGCATGCTCGTCGAAGGGGCGGTAGAACAGGTGCGGATTCGACATTGCACTTTAGTTCCCGGCTGGGGCATCGGCCCCGACTGCGACCCCAAGCGTCCGGGCAAACCGAGTCTGGAGCTAAGGAAGACCAACTGCCGTGTGATGATCGAGCAGAGCATTGTCGGTTCGATTCAGGTCAACAAAGATGAGGTCCGAAGCGACCCGCTCGAAATCCGTGTCACCGACAGCATTGTTAACGCGACGAGCGACGAGCGCGAAGCAATAGGCGCGGCGAGTTGGCCGCGCGCCCACGCAGTGCTTCGGGTCGAGCGCAGCACCGTGATCGGCCAGGTGCAGACTAACGCCATCCAGTTGGCTTCGGACAGCATATTCACCGGGGTGATCAGCGTCACGCGGAGGCAAATCGGCTGCATGCGTTTCTGCTACATCCCGCCCGGGTCGCGCACGCCGCGCCGCTACAACTGCCAGCCCGACCTGGTTGAAGCAGCCGTCGCGCGCCGGTTCGATAAACCCGAACAGGCCGACGAGAAAAAGCAGGCCCTTCAAGGCGAGCGGGGGCGCGTTCGCCCCCAATTCGACAGCACAAGATACGGGCGACCGGACTACTGCCGGTTGGCCTTGACCTGCGCTATGGAAATCACGCGCGGGGCCAGCGACGAATCAGAGATGGGAGTTTTTCATAATCTGTTTCAACCCCAGCGGGCCGCAAGCCTTCGCGCGAGGCTCGCTGAATTCATGCCCGCAGGGGCCGAAGCCGGAATCATCTTCGTCAGTTAGGAGGATAATAGAATGAACGGTGATCTTTCACGCGTCACTTTTGATCCGCTCAAGCATTTCACCCGCGTCATCACACAGCAGGGTCGGGTTCAAATGGACGCCGACGCCAACGAACAGGTGGCAATTCTGCTCCACTACTTGCGTGCACTGGCCGCCGACCTGATCGGGCAGCACGGCGGGCCGGATGATTCATTCACCAATCAGACAAACAGGTCGGGGGGGATTAAGAGAAACTGCGGTTTCGGAATCATCGCGGCCAGGGGGTCGGGCGCCGGTGTGACCTATTTCCCCTCAGCTCAAGCGGTCAGCGAGGACGAGAAACAAAGGCTACAGAGGGTGATCAAAGAAAACCAGTTTCCCATGCTTATTACCAGCGGCCATTATTATGTTGACGGCTTACTTTGCGAAAACGAAAATTACTGGCGCTATTCGCAGCAGCCCGACCTGCAACAGGCGAATGACGACCGCATAAAAAAACTCGGCAACGGGACATATCTCCTCTACCTCGACGTTTCGGAACGCCACGTCACGGCGCTCGAAGACCCATCAATTCGGGAAGTAGCGCTCGGCGGCGCAGACACAAGCGCCCGCACGAAGCTCGTCTGGCAGGTCAGGATCAGGCCCGAACCCTTGCCCTCGCCTCCGCCTGACGACTGCAAAAAGTTCGACCCTGCCTGGCTTGAGATAATGGGTAAACTAAAGCCTTCCAATCGCGGAAGAATGCAGGCCGACGCAAAGAAGGATATGGAGAACCGATTCGGAGGATCCCTGCATCAGTTCGCCCGACGCGCGTTTTCGCGGGAGGGAGAATCAACTCTACAGAGTGGAGATTCATAAGGGTGGCCCCGCGTTGAATGAACAGGGGACGAATCGGGATGACGCTGCTACCTTCAAATGGTCGCGCGACAATGGAACGATTGTAGCTCCGGTCAAGCGGAAGAGGGGGGATGAGTTAATCGTCAGCGGCTTGCGTGATTTCTCGCGCTGGTTCACGCAAGACAACTGGGTGGAGATCACTCACGATGCGCTGGAGCTAAACGGGGTGCCGGGAACGATGGCCCGAGTGATCCAGGTCGATGGCGAAAGCCTGACTATCGATCCGAACACGGCGTCGGGAAAAATTTATGAGCCTCAGATGAAATACCGCGATATGCCGATCTGGAATCTGAAAGTGCGCCGCTGGGATCACCGGCAGTTGGAAGACGAGCCGCTCAGAGGCGGGGCCATCCTGCTCGAAGAGGGAGAGTGGATAGAACTGGAAGACGGAATCAGTATACGGTTTGAGCCTCCGGTCAAGGATGAGGCCCCGACAGAGTATCGCACGGGCGATTACTGGCTAATTCCGGCGCGCGTGTCAACGGGTGATGTTGAATGGCCTACCAGATACGTTCCTGATCCGAATAATGCTAATGACTCTATCACAGAGCCAGATGGATTGCCGCCACATGGCGTCGAACACCATTACGCGCCGTTGGCAGCGATCACTGTGGTAGTTGGGGAGATCACAGGGGTTCTCGATCTGCGTCACAAGTTCCCCGCACTCGGGGCTTGCTAATACTGTACGCTCGGTCCGACCGGGGCCGCCGAGGCTATTTTCGCCTGGTTTCTTTCAATACCTGGCGGCCCGGTCAACCGCGGTGTTAGATGCTTTCCTCCAGGGGCACTGTCTAACACGAGAGAGAATCTGCCTGCCGGCTGAGGGGCTTGAGTCACGGGTTGTCTGTCATTTATGATTGGTGGGCAATGAAGGGACTCCCGTCGCAGGCAATCAGCAGAAATTTGAGATTGTTGCTTTTCTGCCTCGCAATAGTCGTTGGCCGGGCCTCGGCGCTAGAGCTGGCGAACGATGACATAGGGATATCTTTTGTCAACGTGGCACCGCAGGCTGGTATAACGACAAAGACTATTTACGGGGATGAGCGCCGAAACCGATATCTTCTCGAAACTACCGGGTGCGGAGCTGCCTTCATCAATTATGATAACGACGGGTGGCAAGACATTTTCTTAGTCAACGGCTCCCGACTCGAACGCTTGCCTCAAGCCATAACGCCAACCAATCATCTCTACCGCAACAATGGCGACGGGACATTCCGAGATGTCACGGAAAAAGCCGGGCTAACTCGCACAGGCTGGGGGCAGGGCGTTTCGGTCGGCGATTATGATAACGATGGGCACGACGATATTTTCATAAGCTATTTCGGAAAGAATGCTCTCTATCGCAATAACGGCAACGGCACTTTTACAGATATAGCCGAGAAGGCGGGCGTGGCAAATAACCGCTCCCGATGGGGGTCAGGCTGCGCATTCCTGGACTATGACCGCGACGGCTTGCTCGACCTGTTTGTCGCAAGCTACATCAACCTGGATCTGAAGACGGCCCCGCTGCCTGAGACGGGACCCTGCCTGTACAAAGGTGTGACGGTCGCCTGCGGCCCGCCGGGCCTCACCGGGGGGGTCAATACTCTTTATCGCAATAACGGCGACGGCACGTTCACCGACGTTTCAGAAAAATCGGGCGTGAGAAAAACCAACGGCACTTACGGCCTTGGGGTCCTGGTCGCAGATTTTGACAATGATGGCTGGCCCGACGTTTACGTGGCGAACGATTCGGCCCCGGCTGCTCTTTATCGCAATAACAAGAACGGCACGTTCACCGACATAGGCGTTGAAGCGGGCTGTGCCTTTAGTATTGACGGCAAGCCCCAGGCGGGCATGGGGGTTTCGGCAGGCGACTATGACCGTGACGGCTGGCTCGATATTTTTAAGACCAACTTTTCCGGCGATACCTCGACCCTGTATCGCAACACCGGCAAAGCTATGTTTGATGACTTAACCTTCCCGGCTGGTATAGGGGTTAACACGCGCTGGTTAGGTTGGGGCTGCGGTTTTGTCGATGTCGATAATAATGGTTGGCTCGATATTTTTCTCGTCAACGGTCACGTCTACCCGGAGGTCGAGAAGCTGACGACCGAAGCAGGATACGCGCAACGTAAAGTGCTTTATAAAAATCTTCAAAACGGCCGCTTTGAAGATGTTTCAGAGCGTGTGGGCGGGGCCGTCGTCGATCCTGCGTCGGCGCGAGGGTGCGCGTTCGGCGATTATGATAATGATGGCGACACAGACATTCTCGTCAATCCGGTTAATGCGTTGCCCGAGCTTCTGCGCTGCCAGTCGAGCAATCAAAACAACTGGATCACTATCAAAACGATCGGCGTAAAATCCAATCGAAACGGAATAGGGGCTCGCGTTAAATGCGTCACCGAAGACGCGAGCCAGATCGAAGAAGTGCGCAGCGGCGGCAGCTATTATTCGCAAAATGATCTGCGCGTCCACTTCGGACTGGGCAAGCGCGACAAGGTTAAGACGCTTGAAATACGTTGGCCCGGCGGGCAGGTCGATACTTTGAGCGACGTTGCCGCTAATCAGTTCATTCATGTAAAAGAAGGGGTCGGGCTGGTCCGAACAATGCCTTCCAACAAGCCTAAGAAATAGCTGCCAGGTGAACAGTGGGTACAGGTATCAGCACGACGCGCGGCGCTCGAATTAGATACGCCATCAATCTTGTTGCTCTCGGCGTCCTTATTTGTCTCTGCTCAAGTCTCGCGCCCGGGCAGAAGAAGCCGCCTTCTGCTTTCCAGCAGCACTACGACAAGGGCATAGAGTTTCTGGAAAAACAGCAGACGGATCGCGCCATCGCGGAACTCAAAATGGCGGTAGGTATCAACCCCCGCCACGCCGAGGCTCACAACGTGCTGGGGCTCGCGCTCGCGCGGAAAGGAGAGATCAAACTCGCGGCCGATCATTTCCGCAAGGCGGTTCAGCTCGACCCGAAATCTTATAAGGCCCACCGCAATCTCGGCAGGAGCCGTCAACAACTCGGAGACGTAGACGGCGCGATAGAATCGCTCAAGCAGTCCGTTGCGCTTAAAGCCGACGACGCTGACACGCGGTTGTTACTGGGTGTCGCTTTTCAGAAAAAGCAAATTATTCAGTCGGCGCTGGAAGAGTTTCGTGAAGCTGCGCGGCTGGACCCTGACATGGCCGAAGCCCATTTCTATTTAGGGTACTTGCTCGGCGCTATGGGCAAGCTTCAAGAGGCCGTCTCTGAATTTGAGACTGCCGTGAAGCTCAGCCCCGATTATTCAGAGGCTTATTATTATCTGGGCACGGCCCGCTGGTTCTCTAATGATACGAGCGGCGCAATCGCGGCGCTAAAAGCAGCAGCCCAGCGGATGCCGAATCATGCCGATTCGCATTACTACCTGGGCCTGGCCGCCAGGAAGAGCGGCGACCTTCAAACCGCAATGGAAGAACTGGCTATTGCCGTGCGCCTTGCGCCCGAAAAGGTCGAACCGCGCCACGCGCTGGGTCAGACGCTACAACAAAACGATGACCTCGATGAAGCGATTGAAGCATTTCAAGCGGTGATAAAACTGAAGCCGGACTTCGTTCAGGCTTATAACGACCTGGGCCTTGCGCTGGTCTCAAGGCGTGATCCCGACGGCGCAATCGCCGCATTCAACAGCGCCCTCAAGCTCGACCCTAATAATCTGGTGGCTCATCATAATCTAGGCATGGCGCTCATTCAGAAAGGCGACTTCACGGCCGCAGAGGTTCAGTATCAAAGACTGATTGCGCTCGCTCCCTCCAGCGCCGAAGCTCACTACAACCTGGGGCTCGCCTTAAAAAACAAAGACCGGTTTGCGGATGCGGTGGTCGAGCTTAATAAAGCCATCTCTTTGCAGCCCGGCCTGTACGAGGCGCACTACACGCTCGGCGTTATTCACCTGCAACAGTCGAGGCTGGACGAGGCGGCCCTTGCGCTCAGATCATCCATACAAGCAAAGCCGGATTATGCAAAGGCTCATTACGCATTGGGCACAGTCTTCCAACAGCAAGGCAAACTGGAAGAGGCAGTGACGGCTTTACGAGAAGCGCTCAAGCACGCGCCGAACGCACCGGAGATTCATAACACCCTCGGCACGGCGCTCCGGCAAAAGGGTGATGTCGAGGCCGCCCGCCTGGAATTTCAAGAGGCCGCACGGCTCAACAAGAGAGAGGCGGATTTGCAGGCGGCAATGTTTGCGATCAATACCGGCATAGCCAGGCTCAAGGCGGGAGATGTCGAGGCGGCCATTGAAAGATTCGAGTTCGCCATCAAGCTCAACCCGGAAGATGCGCAGGCACATTATAATTATGCAAAAGCGCTCCGGCAGAAAGGCCGACTTGCGGATGCACAGGTGGCCTACCAGAAAGCCAAAAAACTTAACCCCCGGTTGAAGCCGCTCGAATGAATGAGAAAAAAAGATTCACCGCCGCAGACACAGAGGGCACGGAGGCGGCGCAGAGAAAACAAGCAAAACTCTGCGTCTGCGGCGGTGAGATGTCCTTCGAACAGCGATCCAATTGGGTTTCAAAAACTCACTATCTACTTGCCGCCGTTTTCATGATGCCGCTGCCTTCTCTGATCGTAACAATCTGATTGGCCGCAACGTCTTTGATGATCTCCGTCTGCCCGCCGGGCCAGCGTATCTCTATCTGTTCGGCCTTCTTGTTTGGGCCAAGCCCAAAGTTTAGGCGCAGGTCATTGTGCGAGTAGTAAGAGGATTGGCTGGTGATCTCCTGCGCCTGGATGTGCCCTCTCGCTTTCAGCAACACCCGCGCGCCTATGGCCGAGCGGTTCGATCTCACGCCGATCAACTTCAGCTTGAGCCAGTTGTTTTGACCGGGAGCCTGCGCCTTTATGTAATCATTGCGCAGCAACGAAGGCCGTTCGTTCATGTTCATGACCAGGACATCAATGTCGCCGTCATTGTCGAAATCACCGAATGCGCAGCCCCGGCTCGAATGCGGAGTCGTTACCCCAGGCCCGCACTGTGCGGATACATCTTTGAAGCGGCCGTCTCCCATATTGCGATAGACCAGGCGCGGATTCAGGTGCGGGTACTCCTTGAAGTGCTTTTCTACTTCCGGGTAGACGTTGCCGCTTACTGTGAAGATGTCGGGCCAACCGTCATTATCAAGGTCAACCAGGCCCGTGCCCCATTGAACGTAACGCGTGTGGTCAAAACCGGCGGCTCTCGATGCGTCTTCAAAGAAGCCGCGCTCACTGTTTTTGTATAACACGGGCAGGTCGTCTGCGAAGTGTGTTTTGTAGATGTCGGGGTACCCGTCCGCGTTGTAATCGCCTACGGCGACGCCCATGCCTGCTTGCGCCTGGCCGTCCTCGTTGTAAGCGCAACCCGTTTCAAGCGCGACATCCGAGAATCCCCCCTTAGTATTATTTCGATAAAGTATGCTTGCCGTAGAGTCACAGGCCACATAGATGTCGGGCCAGCCATCAACGTTATAATCGATCACGGTGGCCGTCATCGCGTAGCGCTCGCGCACCTTGCTGATGCCTGAGGCTTCCGAGACATCGGTGAACGTGCCGTCGCCGTTGTTGCGATAAAAAAGATTGGTATCGGTAGGCAATCCCTTCGGGCCGCAATTGACGGGTATGCCTTTCCACATACAATTGGCGCCACGCCCCGGCTCGGCGGCCGTTGCCAGATCGAACTTGAGGTAGTTACCTGTGAAAAGGTCCAGGTCGCCGTCGCGGTCATAATCGATGAACGTACATCCTGACCCCCAGCGCGTAGCTTCTCGGGCAAGTCCGGCTTTGGTCGTTACGTCAACGAATCTGCCTTTACCATCATTGCGATAAAGGACGTTCTGTCCCCAGTAGGTTATGAAAAGGTCTACATATCCGTCGTTGTCATAATCGCCTGCGCACACGGCCGAGGCCCAGCCCGTGCGTGACAGGCCCGATTGCGCGGTCACGTTGCCGAAGGTCCCGTCCCGGTTATTGCGATATAGCAGGTTGGTCGGCGCTTTGCCTTTCGGGAATCCTTCGAGCCGCGTGCCGACGAGCAGCAGTATGTCCGGCCAGCCGTCATTATCATAGTCCAGGAATGCGACGCCGCACCCATTGGTCTCGATGATATACCTTTTTTTCTCCAGCCCGCCGTACACAACCGCGTCCGACAGCCCCGCGCGCTCGGCTATATTAACGAAAGTCACCGGGAAATTGTCCGCGCCACCTCTACCTTCTGTTGAAACCGGAACCCATGAGATAAAAAACAGCCCGCTCAAAACGAGCGCGACCGCAACTACGGTAGAGGCTGTGAAGCGGTGATACAACTTGGCGCTTGTTTGCATGAGAAGATTATTTCTCGGATTCTGCCCGCAACCGATCCGCCAGCTCGAACTCTTTTTTGGCTTCTTCGACCCTGTTGGCTTGCTGGAGGACCTGGGCCAGCAAGTGATGGCCGTTGAAGTTGTTCGGGTCCATTCTGAGCGCCCGTCTCAATATGCTTTCAGCGTTCGGCAGGTCGCCCTTTTTCAGATAGACCTTTCCCAGCACGATGTAAGGCCCGCTAAAGAATGGGTTCAACCAGATAGATTTTTGTAACGGCGCGATGGCCTCGTCCCATTTGAGCTGTCTGGTATACGCTTCGCCGAGCCTGTAGTAGGCCATTGCGAAGGCGGGATTAATGGCGATCTCGTTTTTCAGAAGCTCAATGCCGCGATCTATCTGGGCGCCATAAATGGCCAGTTCTCCTAAATGGAAGTTGGCCTGCGGCAGTTTCGGGTTCAACTCCAGCGCCTTCTGCAACTCCTTCTCGGCCAGCGATTCAACCTGCTGGCGAATCATCATCTGGGCATTTATCAAATAGGCGGACGGCGAGTCGGGAGGGATCGCGAACATTCGCGCGAATGATTCGCGCGCGCCGTCCGGGTTTTGAGTTCGAATGTAGCTGTTGCCTAAAACGTAAGCCATTTCCACATTGCCCGGCGCCCACGTCTTGACCTGTTCGAGGTAAGGAATTGCCTCCTTAATGCGCCCCAGAAAATAATATGACATGCCTAGCAACTCTACCGCCTGCCGATACTGCCGAGCGGTATTGTCGGATTGCTTGATTACGAGTGAAAAGTAGTCTGCCGCGCGCGCGTAGTCACTTTTTTGATAATGTGCGAGTCCTAACAGGTGGTCTATTTGCAGCCGGTTCAAATCGGATTTTGGGATGGACTTGAGTAGATTTATAGCCTCATCGGATTTACCGGCCCCGAGTAGCGCCTGCGCCTGCTGGATCGCGGCAGGCTCAGGCGGGCGATTCTTTTCTGCCTGACCCGGGGCCGCCGCCGCCGTAAGCGACACCCAGGCGCAAAGCAGCATCAGGTGAAGTGAGAACTTAATAGTAGCCATAGCTCCGACTCAACAGCATGTGTCTTGATCACACCGAATAAGAATATCTCTCCCCAACCGGAAGAGGCAAATGGCGCCGTGTCGGTTAAAGAGCGGCGCTGCTTGACAGCCCATCCTCAGTTTGATATAGCATCTTACGAAAAGCACTCGACAGATTGTGGAACTTGTTTGACTCTTAACCGGAGTGCAGAAAACCTCTTGTCCTATAATCGAAGTGCTCTGACAAATTGCAAAACCAATCGGGCGGCACATCCCCGGTAGTTTCCAGAGCATTTCCCTAATTGCGCCTGCGGAGTCTAGAACTCCAATAGGTGTACACAGCGTAATGATGTTCCCAGCAGTTCCACCGACAAAAGCGCTTCAGATAATCGTTGGTGGCTTGTGTGGGAATCATACTCTACACGTGTAGAGCATCCCCAGTTTTCAATCATTACTCAACAGATTTAAGTCTGTTGACACGCCGATTTTGAAAAAGCAACAGAGGTTGCGACTCAAGAGCCTTGGAGGCACCGACCATGCTAAAACACAGAATCCCTTTGTTAATGTTTAGCCTGTTACTGTTGCTCACCACGTTTTCTGTCAGCGCCAGGGCGCAAGCTGTTTATGGCAGCATCTTCGGCACCGTCACCGACCCGCAGGGGGCAGCGGTGGCCGGCGCCACAGTGACAGTTACAGAGCTTACAAAGAATGTAGTCACCACCGTGCAGACGAATGAATCGGGCAATTACAACGTGCTAAGCCTCATCCCCGGCAGGTACATCGTAAAAGTTGAGGCGCAGGGGTACAAACTTGCCAATCAGGAGGTTGAGGTCAGAGCCGATGTTTCGGCCCGCACAGACATTGAGTTACAGATAGGCGCGGTGACCGAACAGGTCACTATAACCAGCGACGCCCAACAGCTCTCTTTGAAGACTGATCGGGCGGACGTCGCAACAAATTTCAGCCAGACCCAAATTCAGGAGTTGCCTATCTTCGACCGCAACTTCACGACCTTCGAGCTGCTCACGCCCGGCACCATAAAGCTGGCCAGCTTCCAGCACGCCGCCAGCGAAAACCCGCAGGGCTCGATACAGATAATGGTCAACGGGCAACACTTCAGCGGGACTTCGTTCCAGCTTGACGGCACAGACAACCGCGATCCCATCTTAGGGATTATCGTCATCAACCCGGCGCTCGACTCTGTGACCGAATCTAAAGTGACCACCCAGAACTTCGATGCGGAGTTCGGCCTGGCTACAGCCGGCGTAGTCACGGCGCAGACCCGTTCGGGCTCGAATGACCCGCACGGCAGCCTGTTTATCTTTCGTCGCAACGACCTGACGCAAGCGCGCGATCCTTTTTCGCAAAGCGTGCCTGACCCGGTCACCGGCAAGCTCAAACCCGACAGCGTGTGGAGCCAGTTCGGCGGCTCGTTCGGGTGGAAACTGAAGAAGGACAAGAACTTCATCTTTGCCGATTACCAGGGTACGCGTAGCAAGGAGGGCGGCTCGGTCCTGACCACCGTACCGACTCTGGCTGCTCGCAGGGGCGACCTGAGCGCATACCCGAACCTGATCTTTGATCCCTTGACCGGCGACCCGGTGACCGGCGTGGGGCGCACGGCCTTCGCCGGGAACCAGATTCCCATGAATCGCCTGTCGCCACAGGCACTCGCACTTCTGGCGTTCATACCGGAGCCAAACCTGCCCGGCGTGGTTAACAACTTCAGCACGTCCGGCATAGACGTCTTCAACGGCGATCAATTCGACATTCGCGACGACCACTACTGGAGCGAAAGGCTGCACCTGTTCGGGCGTTACAGCTTCGCGCAATTCGATAGATCAAAGCCGGGGGCGTTTGGCTTTCTGGTCGGCGGGCCGGAATTGAGCGGCGCCCGCTTTGCCGGCGTATCAGACGTCCGCAATCAATCGCTCGCCGCAGGCTTTGACTACACAATAACTCCTTATACGATTACAGACTTCCGCTTCGGGTTCTTCCGCTACCGAGTGGCAGTGCTGCCGGGCGGCGTAGGCACAAGCCCCGCCGCAGACGCGGGCATACCGGGCCTTAACAATGATGACTTCTTCACTTCGGGGATGCCTGCCTTCGGCATAGAGGCGCCGGGCGTGGGAGGTAACTTCGATGACAGGCGTCAATTCAAATTCGGCTTCTCACTGTTTGCCAACGGCTGCAACTGCCCTCTCGATCAACAGGAATCGCAGTTTCAGTTTGTCAACAACTGGAGCCTGATCCGAGGTAATCACAACTACAGGGTTGGCACAGACATACGTTATGCCCTGAACTTGCGCGTGCCTTCGGATGCTCACCGCGCCGGTCAGTTGTTCTTCCGCCAGGCGGGCACCGCCTCTGTCAACGCCGCAGGCACGACAAGCGGGGGCGAGGGGCTTGCGACCTTCCTGCTCGGCAGAGTGACCAACTTCAACCGTTTCGTCGGCACTTCGACCGATGCGGCCGAGCGCCAGCGCCGCTGGTTCTTCTATGGTCAGGATACCTGGCGCACGACCCAGAAGCTCACACTCAATTACGGGCTGCGCTGGGAACTGGTATTCCCTGAAAGAATCAAGGAAGCGGGAACGGGCAGCCTGCTCAACCTGGACACAGGCGAGTTGTTTGTCGGCGGCGTGGGTGATGTAAACCGCCACTTCAACGTAGACCCCACATACAAAGCATTCGCGCCGCGACTGGGTATATCCTATCAGTGGACGGACAAGACTGTTATTCGCGCAGGCTACGGTCGCAGCTTCGACATAGGCGTGTTCGGATCGATCTTCGGTCATGCGGTGACGCAAAACCTGCCGATCTTAGCGCTTCAGGACCTTACGACCGACCCGTTCCGCAGCGTGTTCGATCTGAGTCAGGGGCCGCCTGCCCCTATCTTCCCGCCTGTTTCCGCAGACGGTAAGATAACGCTGCCAAACGGAATCTCGGCGCGCGCGCGTCCTTTCGAAATGACGCTGCCGACACTCGACGCCTGGAATATCACCGTTCAACACCAGATTGCCAATAATACTTCTATTGAAGCGGGTTATGTTGGCAATAAGGGTACTCACGTATTTGCAGGCGATGGCCCTGCTATCGATGCGAATGCTCCCAGAAGCCAGCTCGGCGTGCCGGAAGCTCAACGCAGGCCATTCTTTGATCGATTCGGATGGACTCAAGGGATCAATTTTTTCTGCAACTGCGCAGACAATCACTATAACGCGTTGCAGACCAAATTCGAGACGCGCTTTAGCGATCTCAACATACTGGCCCACTACACACTTTCGGCGTCTCGAAACTATGACGACAACTACTTCATCCACAATCGCGACATCGGGTACGGCCCGACAAGTTTCGACCGCAAGCACGTCTTCTTGTTCTCCGAAGTGTGGGATTTGCCAATAGGCCGAAACAGAAAGTATCTATCCGACTCATCCAAAGTCGTCGATGCTTTCATCGGCGGATGGCAACTCAACTCTATAACCACATGGATGAGTGGTCTGCCGTTCACACCCGGCGTGTCGGGCGCGAACTGCTCGGTCAACGCGGGGCCTTGCAGACCCGACCGCATAGGTGACCCGGAAACGGGGGGAGATCAAAATCGCTGGTTCACCGGCGGCATAGGGCCGGGGACCCCCTGGGCCAAAGCTGCGGACGGCCAGTTCGGGAACGCGGGACGCAACAGCCTGCGCGGGCCTACGTTCCTTCAAACCGATCTCTCTCTGTTTAAGAACTTCAGAGTGACCGAGGGCACGAAGCTGGAATTTCGCGCCGAGGCCTTTAATATCTTTAACAAAGTCAACCTCGGCCAGCCCAACAGCGAAGTTGATAGCGCGGATGTTGGAAAGATAACCAGCCTTGCTCCTAACATAGGTCGGATGAGGCAATGGCAGTTCGGGATTAGATTCACCTTCTGATCGCCGCCGCTTACAGGCCGTGGCGAAAACCGGGCGGCTCGGTTAGGGTCAAGGGTGGCCCTAACCGAGCCGCCTTCGTTTGAATGTACGGAATAAGAGAGACATCTCACCGCAGAGACACAGAGAGCACAGAGGGGGCGCAGAGAAAACAGTATTCTGCTCTGCGCAACCGCCGCGTGCGAAGCACATCATCGGCCATATGCGTCCTCTGTGTCTCTGCGGTGAATTTTCTTTCATTCCCTTACAACGTAAATTCGCTCTATAAATCGTGATCTATTATTTCGGCTTATGCTGAGGAGTCGCCGCGCCATCCAGAATCAGTACCTTTGGCTTCTCTCTTTCAGGCAGCTCTGCGTACAGGTCCACAAATGCGGCGTTCGTCCAGCCGAAGCCTATCTGGTTAGCCGTGTAGCCGAACTTTATGCCGGAGCTTACTTGAGACTCGCGCTGCTCGACATCGTACTTCTCGACGATGACGTTGTGCTCGATGAACTCTTTTAGCACCATCGAGAGAAAATTCGTCGCGATTCGGTCGGCCTCTGCCGAGTAGCCATACCGGCGTAATCCCTTGATCGCTATCATCTGCATGGGGCCCACCCGAAGGGCGCATCCCATTGGCTGCCGCTTACGTTTGTGCTCGTCTGTAGGCCGCCCTTTCGCTCAAGAAGATGCAGGTTTGCCACTACTCGCGCCGCTTGCTTGCGGTCAGCTATCCCCGTCCAGAGAGGATAGAAGGAAGCCGCAAACGGATAGCGGCGCACTCTCTTTTCAACAAAGTTATAGTCGTAATAAAGCCCGTCTTGTTCATCCCACATCAGGCGGTTGACCTTCGCACGGCGCTCGGCGGCCCTGCCCGCCCAGCGCGCCGCCTCGCTCGCGCGGCCAAGTATTTTCATTATCTCAGCCGCGTCCGTCTCCATCAGGTAGAGCAGCGAGTTAAGACAGACGGGGTTGTAATGAATGATGTCTACGCTGAACGCCCCGAATCGATTTGACGGGTCGAACCCTGATTCGCGCATCGAGCGGTCGCCTTTGTAGAACAACGCCGTCAACTGGTCTTTCTCTTTGTCGTAGTACCGGCTCAGATCGTAGTCTTTGATCTCGTGTGTCCGGTAATACTCTCGCACGCGGTCGTAATGCGTTCTTCCCTGATCGTCGCGTTCGTCCGAGATGACTTCCGGCGCGGGGCCATCGCCGAAGTCGTAATAGCGCGAAAGCCCCGTCTCTTTTACCAGGTGCGGCTCGCTGGTCCAGAAGCGATAGTAGCTCTCAATCGTCGGGATTGTGCTCTGGAGCCATCGACGGTCTCCGCGTTTTCTGATAAACGCCGAGAATCATCTGGGTAAGAAATGGCGGTTGTGAACGCGACAGGTAATAAGTGCGGTTGGCATTTAATATCTTCCCATAATGCTCTACCTGGTAAAGAAAATTATCGATCATGTTCTTAGCAAGATCGATTTCGTTATCGCGAAGGAGCCCGACCTGTGTGAAGTAGCTGTCCCATCCATACATCTCGTTGAAACGTCCGCCCGGCACTACGTAGGGGTAAGGCAGATAAAGGAGGCCATGCTCTCGGATCTCCTTCTCGTCGTCCGGCAACCGGCGAATGTCGATCTTGGCGAAGTCCGCCGCAGACATTCGTGAAGCGAGCGTCTTTTCGATCTGGCTGATGTTCTCTTTGCGCGAGACATAAACGGGCCACCTCGAACCGGCGGGCAGATGGAGCTTGGGGTCTACGGCGGCATCGGCAAGCCGTGCGTTTGAGCGTGTCAGCGTGTGCCAGCTATCTTTAATGTACTTTCGTACGGATTGAAGGTTCTCGTTTGTGGCCCTGTCTGCCGGAGGCCCGGTCAGAGTTATTCCGGAAAGAGACAGAGTTAAAAAAGTGATTGAGAAAACGACTGAGAGCTTCCTGACCCATTGTTTCGTAACCATTGCTCAACCCTCCGGAGAAGTCTTCTACGTTTTACTTTCTCGCAAGCAGCGGTATGGTCAAGTCGCGGCGAACGTAAGAGCCTTCCGGCCCTTCGAAGCTGACGAGCAACCCGCCGGTTCTCAACCTTCTTTACCCCGCTTGCCTCACCGAGTCGCCTCGGGGTTTTCACCCGCAATTGATAAGCGCGCCCTCCCAGTCCTTCCAGCGTCAGGTGCAACGCATTCTGATCGGCGCGTGATCGCAGAATGCGCAGGCCCTGATTGCTTGCGCCGGGAACGAGCGCCTGGTGTTCGATATAAACCTCTGTGCCTTCGTCATAGAAATAATCGACCCGAGTCATTTCCGTTGCCGCCTCAACGGTGACCACCGCGCGCTGCACGTCGCCCAGACGTACGACTCGGAACTCTGCGGCGCGGCCATTGACAAGCACTCTGTTGATTCGCGCATCGAGTGGGAAGGCAGGCGCGACAGTTATCCGCATCGAACTTTTGGTGACATCCGAATTCTCTGGCCCGCGCCGTGTGATCTTGATCAACTCTTGCCCCGCCGTCCTATCAAGCGATAGATCATAGCGCGCGTCGCCTGCCGCGACATTCCGCACTCGAACCCTATCCCAATCGGCCGGCAGTTGTGGCGCGAAGCTCAAGCCACGCCCTCCCTCGCTTATTTCGACGCCGAGCAAACCACGCAAAGCCGGCGTCACCACCATAGCTTCCGACCAGACTTGATGGTGCGATGAACGACCGAACGCCGCGTTGAAATCGCCCGACAACAACTCTGTGACATACCCCAGCGCGCCGTCGTAGGTGAGCAAAACATTTGCCATCAGCGCTTGAAAACCGACGTGCGGCCTGCCATAGCTGTATGCCCCCATCGCAGCCCACCCGGTGAAAAGCGGCCACACCGAGCCGTAATGGTATGAGAGCGGATCGTACAACTGGCTGCGACTGGATATGATCCGCGCCCCCCAATCCGTAGCCATCGCGCCGCCTCCGATGTGATCGATCTCGGATTGTGCGCGCTCGTCATCAAGCAGTCGCCACCACAGCGGGACGGCGGGCAATACCGTGTCTTCGTCTATCAAGCGCGCCTGGCTGAGCGCGTCCATTCGCGCTTGACGGCGGTCCCGATTCGGCCCAGGCTCCGCAAGGCGAGGCGTGGTCTGCTGCCGATTAGTCGCAAAGGCATAGAACCCTTTTTGCGGCAGCCAGTAAATCTGCTCCGTTGCCGCACGCGTGCGCTCGGCCGCCGAGCGCGCCTCACCGGCTATTTTGCGATCATTCACCAGATCGCCCAGTTCGGCCAGGCCGCGAAGCGCCTCGACCCATATCCCCTGCATATAAATCTCTTCGTGCGGCGGATAGAGCGCGCCGCCTTCAACCCAGCCGTGGCCGAAGCCGGTGTTTTCAATCAACCCGTTTTTATCCGTATCGGTAGCAGAGCTGAATCGGTAGGCCTTTACAATCGAATCCCAGTTCTTCTTTATAAAACCGGTATCGCCGCTCGCCCGCCAGTAGTCCGCATGAGCTATGATGTAAAGCGGCGTTGCATCAGCGCTCGCCCACGGGTAAGGATAATCTTTAAACCAGGGGATGAGCGCCGCGCTCTGCGAAATTTCGTGCGGAATCTTGCCGTCTTCACGCTGATACTTCATTAGAAAATCGAGGGCCGACCGCACCGAAGCGAAATCGCCATACGAAGTAATTGCGAGAGCGGTCCACAATGCGTCGCGCCCGAAGAACCAGGCAAATCCGGGGCGCTCGCTTTCTCCTGAGGTGCGAAACCCGGCCAGCAGCCCTGTGCCGAGATATGGGTTTGTGGCAATGCCCTTATCGATGCCGACCTTTGCCCAATCAAACGCGGTGTTAAGCCGTTCGTCCGGCGTATTGATGCCGGCGGTTTCGCTGTTGAGTCGCTCGTAATAGGCCACGTTCTTTTCATAGAGCGACTGGGCGGAGCCCATCAGCTTATCATAAGTGACCTTCGCCTTATCGCGACCGTCAACGCCGCCCGCGATGACGATGGGAATGAAGTGAGACTTCATAGCCTCAGGCGCAGCCTCTATGACGAATCGAACGGGAACATCGCGTGGCTCTTCCTGGTAAGGCATCAGCGAAACGTCGCGCGCAGCAGGCGAGCCGATCAGGCCGACAAAGCGGCCGGTTCTCTTCGCTGGCGGTATAGACGCGGGCCTTTTCGTCCCAGCCAAGATAACCGGTCATCAACCCCGCAGGCCACATAAGCCTGAGCTTGGGCCGGAACGAGGCGGTGATTGCGAGCGGCAGCACGCTTTGAACGTCGAGCAGCATTATGATGCCCGGCTCTTCGATGGGCGCGAAGATGATCTGGCGCACGGTGAACGCGGCGTGAGAGTAAGTAAAGATAGTCGCCTCGGGACGCACGGTGATGCCGACGGCCACGTCGGGGCCGTGGATGTCCAGCGGATAGCCCTGAAGATTAAACGAGAGATTGAAATCATCGAATATCTTTATCGGGTAGACCCACGCTTCGAGCGAGCGATTCTCGTAGCCGAAAACTGCCGAGCGGCGGCCTACAACGTCAAAAAAAGAGCCAACCTGAGTGTGTCGCTCAAGCTGTTGGCCGCTCTTTTTCAAGGTAAACTTCGGCGTGAGCGCCACAGCGGGCTGAGCTTTTATGACGGTCGCGAATGAAAAGCTCAAAATAAGCAGACTTCCGACGAGTCGGGCATATACTGAAACTCTTCCCAAAGCGTACCTCCAAAGCAGGAAGGCAACCGAATTGACGTAAATTGTATTCCGGCGTCTCGAACAGTTCAAGCTCGCGGCCTTGCAGGCATCCGCAGGTCTATTGACAGGTGGGAGGCGGAAGAATAAAAAAGTTCTTATGAAACGCGCAACTCTTCTCCTCTTTTTATTGCTCGTAAGCATAAATGCCTACGCACAAAATATAGAGTCGCCTGACAGGAGACTGTCGCTCTCCTTCGGCTTAACCGGCGAGGGCGAGCCGACCTACCAGCTCTCATTCAAGGGGAAACAGGTCATTCAAAAAAGCAAGCTCGGCATTCAACTGAAAGACCAGCCCGCTTTTGCCGGCGGCTTTACCCTGGTAAAGAACACCACCTCGCCTACGGATGAGACCTGGGAGCCCGTATGGGGAGAGGTGAAGCGTATTCGAAATCGTTACACGGAACTGGCGGTTACTCTTTCGCAGGCGGCCAACGACAACCGGACCATGATAATAAGATTCCGCTTGTTTGATGACGGGCTCGGATTTCGCTACGAGTTTCCCGAGCAGAACGGCTTGAAGTATTTCGTCGTATCGGATGAAAAGACCGAGTTTAATTTGACGGGCGACCACAAGACTTTTTGGATTCCCGGCGATTACGACACAAATGAGTATTACTACTCGACCACAAAGCTGAGTGAGGTGGAGGCGACAAGGGGCGAGAAATCTAAGGAGATTGCTTTCCGCTGGCTCATCGGGCCGAATGCTGTACAGACCCCACTGATGATGAAGACCGCTGACGGGTTATACATCAATATTCACGAGGCGTCTTTGATCGATTATCCGGCGATGAATTTGATCATTGATAAACCGAAGTTCGGACTCTCTTCGCATCTGGTTCCTGACGCGTTCGGCAACAAGGCCTATATGCAAGCGCCTTGTAAAACGCCGTGGCGCACGATTGTCGTCAGTGACAGGGCGGCAGATATTCCGGCTTCCAAGCTCATCCTGAATTTAAACGAGCCCTCCAGTATTCGAGATGTAAGTTGGATACGGCCGCAGAAATACGTAGGCATCTGGTGGGAGATGCATATAGGCACATCCAGCTGGAACTATGCGGACGTGAATAATATAAAGCTGTCGGAAACGGACTGGAGAAGCCTGAAGCCGAACGGCAAACACGGCGCGACGACCGAGAACACGAAACGCTACATTGATTTTGCCTCTAAACATGGCTTTGACGGCGTGCTGGTAGAAGGCTGGAACGTGGGCTGGGAAGACTGGTTCGGCAACTGGAAAGAAGAGGTGTTCGACTTCGTGACCCCCTACCCGGATTTCGATGTCGCGGCACTGCAAAAATACGCGTCCGAGAAGCGGGTGAAACTTATCATGCATCATGAGACTTCGGCCTCGGCGACAAATTATGAGCGCAGGATGGATGAAGCCTACCGCTTCATGAAGCAGCACGGATACGACTCGGTAAAGACAGGCTATGTCGGAAGAATCATTCCGCGCGGCGAGCATCATGACAGCCAGTGGATGATCAATCACTACATCAGGGTGGCAGAGAAAACAGCCCGGTATAAAATCATGTTGGATGCCCACGAGCCTGTACGCCCGACCGGCTTGCACCGCACATACCCGAACTGGCTCGCCAGCGAGGCGGCTAGGGGAAATGAGTTCAACGCCTGGAGCGAGGGCAACCCGCCCGAGCACGAAACGATCCTGCCCTTCACCCGCTTAATGGGCGGGCCGATGGACTACACGCCGGGCATATTTCAGATCAAACTGGATCGTTACAAGCCGGACAAGAAAGAACAGGTGCATACGACACTGGCGAAACAACTGGCGCTCTATGTGACGATGTACAGCCCCTTACAGATGGCGGCGGACCTGCCCGAGAACTACGAGCGGTTTATGGATGCGTTCCAGTTTATTAAAGACGTGGCAGTTGACTGGGATGACACAAGGATTATAGAGGCAGAGCCCGGCGATTATCTCACAGTTGCCCGGAAGGCTAAGAACAGAGACGAGTGGTATATCGGAGCAATAACGGATGAGCAAGCGCGTACGTCAAAGATACCTTTGGACTATGTCACTCGAAACCGTTGGTATGTAGCAACCCTGTACGCCGATGCCGCCGACGCTCATTGGGAGACTAACCCTATGGCGTACCAGATTCAAAACTTCCTGGTAAATGATCAGACTATGCTTGAGATCAACCTGGCAAGCGGCGGCGGCGCTGCGGTCAGCCTGAAACCAGCATCTGCCGAGGATATGAAAAAGTGGAAGCCATATAAGAAGTAGCACGGAGGCGCGCGAGCGGGGTTTGGGATAACCGTTAACTCCGTCGCTTGATGTTAGTAAGAAAATTATGATCGTAATGAAATTCGGCGGCACGTCGGTCGGGGACGCAGCCGCGATAAATCAGGCAGCCGAAATAGTCCGGGGCCGCATCCCGCGCGCGCCCGTGGTAGTCGTATCGGCGATGGCTCGCGTCACCGACACGCTGCTTCGGCTTGCGCACACGGCGATGGAGCGGCGTTTTGATAAAGCCGAAGCTATCATCCGTGACCTGCGCGAGCGACACATGGCGACGGCGCGCGACCTGCTCTCATCCGATGACCATTTGAGCGATGAGGCGGGGCGCGGGGTCGAAGAACAGTTTCGAGAGCTTGAAAGCCTGACTCGCTCGGTTGCCACGCTCGGCGAGCTTACTGCTCGCAGCCAGGACGCGATTGTCTCGTTTGGCGAGCGGCTCTCATCAGTGCTGATGGTCGCCGCGCTACGGGCGCGGGGCGCGCGGGCAGAGCTTGTAGACTCGCGCCGCTTCATCATCACGGACGATAACTTCACAATGGCTGCGCCCGACATGCACGAGACTGAAACGCGCACGCGCGGCGCGCTCCTGCCGCTGATAGAGCGGGGAGTCGTGCCGGTCGTTCAGGGCTTCATCGGCTCGACCGCGGAAGGCGTGACGACGACAATCGGGCGCGGAGGGTCGGACTACTCCGCCGCGATAATAGGCGCGGCTTTGGGCGGCGAAGCAATCGAGATATGGACGGACGTTGACGGGCTTATGACGGCGGACCCGCGCGTCGTACCGGAAGCCAGGCGCATTCGCGTGATCTCTTTTGCCGAGGCGGCGGAGCTTTCATACTTCGGCGCGAAGGTGCTGCATCCCAGCACAGTGCTCCCGGCAGTCGAGCGAGGAATACCCGTTCATATCTTTAACACGCGCAACCCGTCTTGCGAGGGCACGCTGATCGTCCGAGAGCCGCACCCGTCGAGCAACCTGATAAAATCGATTGCCTTCAAACGCGGCGTGACGATTGTCAACGTCTCCTCGACGAGGATGCTGCTGGCCTACGGATTCTTGCGCAAGATTTTTGAGGTCTTCGATCAACACCAGACCTCAGTTGACGTGGTGACGACTTCCGAGGTTTCAGTCTCGATAACGCTCGACAGCACAGACCGCATCAATAGCATAAAGCGCGACCTCGAAGGCATAGGGCAAGTGAGCGTAGAGACCGGCAAAGCGATCGTCTGTGTGATCGGCGACAACTTGAAATTCACGCCGGGCGTGGCCGCCAAACTATTTCGCGCCGTTGAGACGACCAACGTAAACATGATCAGCCAGGGCGCAAGCGAGATAAACCTGACCTTCGTCATAGATGAAAGCGAGGTTAACCGCGTGGCGCGATTGCTCCACGATCAATTCTTCAACGAAGTTGACTCCAGTGTGTTCGATTAACGGCGGCCACGGTTACAATTGACTTGAGCGTTTTCAGAGTGTATTCTTGGGGCATTGAAAATTCAACGTGGCGATTTATGGTAATTGCTCCACGTAAAAAACTGCTAAACAGCCTGGAATCAGCCCTCGCGCAGTTTAGCGCGGGGCTTTTGCTTTTTATGAGCGATCAAAGGCAAGAGATCAGATGAAAGATTTTCGCGACGCTGTTACAGATGACCGGGTCTATGTCTTCGACGGCGCTATGGGCACGATGCTCTATTCGCGCGGCGTCTACATCAATCGATGTTATGACGAGTTGAACCTGACAGGCTCGGATCTGGTTTTGAACGTCCACCGCGATTACGTAAAGGCGGGCGCCGACATCGTCGAGACGAACACCTACGGGGCCAACCGCGTGAAGCTCACCGGCTACGGGTTGGAAGATAAGATATATCAGATCAACAACGCTGGCGCGCGGCTGGCAAACGAAGCCGCCGCCGGTCGTGCTTTCGTGGCTGGAGCCTTAGGACCGCTCGGCATTCGCATAGAGCCTTACGGCCCCACGTCGAGCGAAGAGGCTCAATCGATCTTCCGCGAACAGGTCGAAGCGCTGCTCGAAGGCGGCGTAGACCTTTTCGTGCTGGAAACTTTTTCCGACGTGGCCGAGATTCACCAGGCCATACTGGCCGTGCGGTCGGTCTGCGACCTGCCGATAGTCGCGCAGATGACCATACAGAATGACGGCAACACCAGCTACGGGACTTCGCCCGAGATTTTCACAAAAAGGTTAGACGAGTGGGGGGCCGACGTGATCGGGCTTAACTGTTCGGTCGGCCCTCACGCCATGCTCGACGCGCTTGAGAAGATGCACCACGTCACGCACCGCAAGCTTTCGACACAGCCCAACAACGGGCTGCCGCGACAGGTTGACGGGCGGATGTTTTATATGGCGTCGCCCGAGTACCTGGCAAAGTACGCAAAGCGGCTCATACAATCGGGCGCGAAATTTGTCGGGGGGTGTTGCGGGACGACTCCCGATCACATCAAGCAGATTCGAAACGCGGTGGCTGCGCTGTCGCCGGGCCGCTCGACCGTCCAGGTCTTTGTGCCCGAAGAGACGCCCGCAAATATCGCGGTGACGCCGCGCGAAGAGAAGTCCCGATTCGCTCGAAAGATTTCGGCGGGCGAATTTGTCACCTCTGTTGAAATCGTCCCGCCCAAAGGGTGCGACCCCGCGAAGATGATAGAAGGCGTGCGGAAGTTGAAAGAAGCGGGAGTTGACGCGGTCAACGTCCCCGACGGCCCGCGCGCGCAATCGCGCATGGGAGTGCTGGCCGTCTCCACGCTCATCGAGCAGCAAGTGGGCATAGAGGCAGTCGTGCATTACTGCTGCCGGGACAGAAACCTGTTAGGCATGACGAGCGACCTGTTGGGCGCGGCCGCCATGGGGTTGCGCAATCTTTTGATCATCACGGGCGACCCGCCAAAGATGGGGCCGTACCCGGAAGCGACAGCCGTCTTTGATATAGACTCGATAGGGCTTGTCAATATGGTCAACCGGCTCAACCACGGGCTGGATATAGGCGGAAACCCTATCGGCGGCCCGACGTCGTTTTATATGGGCGTCGGGGTCAACCCGTGCGCGGTCGATCTGGATTACGAGCTGCGCCGGTTCGAATGGAAAGTGGAAGCCGGGGCGGAGTTCGCCATCACGCAACCGACCTTCGACGTCAAGCAACTGAGAAATTTTCTAAAGCGCATAGAGCACTGCCGCATCCCCGTTATCGCGGGCATCTGGCCGCTTGTCAGCTACCGCAACGCGGAGTTTCTGGCAAACGAAGTGCCCGGCGTGGTCGTCCCCGAATCGGTGCTCGAGCGCATGCACGACATCACGGACAAAGAGGCCGCGCGCGAAGAGGGGCTGGCAATAGCGCGTGAAACTCTGCTCGACGTTATGGACGTGGTGCAAGGCGTTCAGGTGTCCGCGCCGTTCGGCAAGGTGCAGTACGCGCTCGACGTTTTCAGCGTGTTGTGAGGGGAAGGATGAAAGATCGGATTTCACCGCCGCAGACACAGAGAGCACAGAGGTTGCGCGGAGTTTTCTCTGTGTAATCTCTGTGTCCTCTGTGTCTGCGGCGGTGAAATGGTATTTGCTCTCTGCTTGAAATCTCGGTCGCGGCGATGTTAGCTTAAAAGGTTTGAAACACGAACCAGTTCGCTCTTTGAATGTAATCTTAGAGGATTGGAGCCAGGTGACTGATGAGAAAAAGAATTGCTCTGCCGATTCTGGCGGGCGCGCTGCTCGCGCTCGCGCCGGTCGGCAGCGAACAGAAAGGGATTACTATTCCCGTGCTGCGCGGCTATCTCGACAAGATGGGATTGAAATACGTCCCGCACCCGAAGAGCAGCAACGCGCTGGTAGTCACGCGATCAGACAACGATCACGCCGACAGAGTAGACCTCTACCTGGAGATACGCGATGACCATACGCTCGTGCTCATGGCTTACAGTAAGCAGCCAAACGGCTACTTCAACATGTCGCGCACAGCCGACCGCGAAAAGATGCTCCAGCGGTTGCTTGAAGCCAATCATCGCGCGTTCGCCACTTTCTTTGTTGATAGCCAGGGAGACATAG
This sequence comes from Blastocatellia bacterium, assembly GCA_963728545.1. Classification (GTDB taxonomy): domain Bacteria; phylum Acidobacteriota; class Blastocatellia; order UBA7656; family UBA7656; genus DASUNP01. Next base: position 4,940,469 of record CAVSKO010000002.1, on the reverse strand, counting down.
GCGCGCGCTTCACATTTACGACCGAAAACGGCGTCGGATTCGAATCGTTCCGCGTGGCGACCGTGGAGCTGCTTCGCATCAGCGATGAATACACGCCGATACTCGAACAGCACATGCGAAAGAGTTGAACGGCGAGGCTCGAATAAAATTGGATTCCAGCCGGATGGTGTTATGAAAAAAAGCATTGTTTCAACAGCCCCGCTCGCCCTGGCGCTTGCCTTCGCGCAAGCGCAGGCCGCCCAGGCCCCGGCCCCGGCGCAGACGGAGCCTCCGAAAGCGACGCGACCCGCGCCTAAGCTTTCGCTCATAGATAGCGTCAAGCGGTACTTGCACCTCGTAGGCGCGACCGTAGACCAGAGCAAGAGCACGAATGATATGGTCGTGTCGAATTACGCCGACCCCAAAGGCGGAAAGACTACCATAGTCATAGTCAATGACCGCCGCAAAGCTCTGCTCGGCTTTTATGTCTACAATTTCGGCAGCATAAAAAAAGCGTCGAACCGCGAAGAGATTTATAAATACTTGCTCGGGGCGAACGACGCGATAACGATAGGCAGCTTCTTTGTCGATAACGAGGATGATATAGGGTACAAGTACCTGTTCAGCACGGCGCAGTCTCTCAATCAGACTGCGTTCGGGAACATCTATTTGACTATGGCTACGGTCGCGCGCGAGCGCCGCGCCGACATACGCCAGATGCTGGGCGGGGCTGCCGCCAAAGAAGAGAAGCCTCCGGAAAAGCAGTGATGAGTGACGAGAGACGACACCGGACACAAATACTGAAAGAGCTGTTGGCCGAGCGCATTCTTGTGTTGGACGGTGCTACGGGCACCGCGCTTCAGGAGCGCGACCTGACGGCTGAAGATTTCGGCGGGCCGCACCTGGAGGGCTGCAACGAGAACCTCGTATTCACGCGCCCCGACGTTGTGCTCGATATACATCGCGGCTACCTCGAAGCGGGCGCGGACATCATCGAGACGAACACGTTCGGCAGCACCGCGATAGTCCTGGCCGAATACGGCCTCGAAGATCGCGTCTTCGAGCAGAATGAAACGGCAGCGCGAATAGCGCGGCGGGCCGCCGAAGAGATGTTGACCGCAAAACGCCCCCGCTTTGTCGCTGGCTCAATGGGGCCGACGACAAAGGCCATCTCGGTCACGGGCGGCGTGACGTTCGACCAGCTCGTAGAAGCCTTTCACGACCAAGCGGCCGGGCTTGTGGCGGGCGGCGCAGACATCTTGATCCTCGAAACCGCGCAGGACACCAGAAACATCAAAGCCGGGTTGATAGGCATTCATCGGTTGTTTGACGAGCTTGGGCTGAAAGTGCCTGTGATGGTTTCGGGCACGATTGAGGCGATGGGCACCATGCTCGCGGGTCAGGCCGCCGAAGCTTTTGTCGCCTCGATAATGCACGCCGATCTGCTTTCGATAGGTCTGAACTGCGCTACCGGGCCAGAGTTCATGACCGATCACATACGGTTGATCGCCGGGTTGGCAGAGACGCGCGTCTCTTGCATACCTAACGCGGGATTGCCGAATGAAGACGGCATCTACCTTGAAACGCCGGAGACGTTCGCGACAACGATTGAGCGGTTCGTCGATCACGAGTGGATCAATCTCGTGGGCGGTTGTTGCGGGACTACCTCGGCGCACATACGCCGGCTTGCCGAGATGGTCGAAGGCAAGCGCCCGCGCGCATATCAGAAACATCACCGGACGCTTTTTTCCGGCATCGATTTCGTCGAGGCAAGCGACGACCAGCGCCCGCTCATCGTGGGCGAGCGCACCAACGAAGTCGGCTCGCGCAAATTCAAGCGGCTCATCACCGAAGAGAAATACGAAGAGGCGGCAGAGATAGCTCGCCAGCAAGTGAAGGGCGGCGCGCAGATCTGCGATGTCAATTTGCAGAATGCCGACCGCGAGGAGCTTTACGACGTAGACCGTTTCTACGAGCGCATGATTCGCCTGGTCAAAGCGCCGGTCATGATCGACACGACCGACGCGGTCGCCATCGAGCGGGCGCTCACCTACTGCCAGGGCAAATTGATCATTAATTCCATCAACCTGGAAGACGGGCTCGAAAAATTCGAGCGCGTGACGCCGCTCGCGCGCAAGTACGGCGCGGCCCTCGTCGTCGGGTGCATTGACGAAGACAAAGAGCAGGCGCAGGCCATAACGCGCGAGCGCAAGCTTGAGATAGCTCGCCGCTCTCACAAACTGCTGACGGAAGATTTCGGCATACGGGCGGAAGACATTATCTTTGACCCGCTGGTCTTTCCCTGCGCCACCGGCGATCAGAATTATATCGGCAGCGCCGTAGAGACTATCGAAGGCGTGCGCCTCATCAAGCAAGAGATACCTCACGTCAAAACCGTTCTAGGGATAAGCAACGTGTCGTTCGGCCTGCCGGAAGCGGGCCGCGAAGTGTTGAACTCGGTCTTTCTTTATCACTGCACGAAGGCCGGGCTGGACCTTGCGATAGTCAATTCCGAAAAGCTCGAACGCTACGCTTCGATACCCGATGAAGAGCGGCGGCTGGCCGAAGATTTATTGTGGAATCGCGGCGATGATCCGATTGCCCGGTTCGCCGCGCACTTTCGACAGGCGACCTCGCGCTCTAAAAAGACCGCCGCCGATCTGCCGCTCGACGAGCGGCTCGCAGGTTATATCATCGAAGGCACGAAAGAAGGCTTGATCGCCGATATTGATTTGAAGCTCAAAGAGACTGCCCCGCTCGACATTATAAACGGGCCGCTGATGACCGGGATGGGAGAAGTCGGGCGCCTTTTCAATAACAATGAGTTGATAGTCGCGGAAGTCTTGCAATCCGCCGAAGCGATGAAGACGGCCGTCTCTCACCTTGAGCAGTTCATGGAAAAGAGCGACACGAGCCTTCGCGGGCGCATAATACTTGCGACCGTAAAAGGCGACGTGCACGACATAGGCAAAAACCTGGTCGACATCATAATGTCGAACAACGGCTATCATGTGATAAACCTCGGCATCAAAGTCCCGCCCGAAATCTTGATTCAAGCCGTGCGCGAGCACAAACCCGACGCGATAGGGCTTTCGGGCTTGCTCGTCAAATCGGCGCAGCAGATGGTCATAACGGCGAGCGATTTGAAAGACGCGGGCATCGGCCTGCCGCTGCTCGTAGGCGGGGCCGCGTTGTCGGATCGCTTCACGCGCACAAAGATAGCTCCGGCCTACAGCAACACGGTCGTCTACGCCAACGACGCGATGAACGGGCTCGATATTTTGAACCGTTTGATGGACGCGGATCAGCGCGCGCGGCTCGAAGCCGAACTGCTCGATAAAGATCTCGGCGCGGTGGCGCAAGCGCCGCAAGCGGTCGCGGTCGAAACTGAGCAGCGCAGCTCAAAGATTTCTTTAGATGTGGCGATCCCTCCGGTCTTTGACCAATCGCGTCACGTCGAGCAGGTCGCGGATTTGGACGAAGTCTGGAGCTACATCAACCCGCAGATGCTTTATGGCCGACACCTCGGGTTGCGCGGGCGGTTTAATGATTTGATTGCCGAGGGCGACCGCCGCGCAATCGAGCTTGAAGAAAAAATCGAGCGCGTCAAAGAAGAATGCCGCCAGGGCGCGATGCGTGTTCGAGTCGTGTGGCAATTTTTCGAAGCCGAATCCGATGGCAACCGTCTGCACGTTTTTGCGGGTGGACGCGAGCCCGCCGAAACATTTGTCTTCCCGCGCCAGCGAAAAGAGGCCGGCGTAGCTTTGAGCGACCTTGTGCTGCCGCCGGAGCGTGACCGGGAAGGCTTTGTAGCGAGGCGCGACCACATAGCGCTGTTTGCCACGACTGCGGGCGAAGGCATCCGAGAGGTTGCCGAAGCGGCAAAGGAGAAGGGCGAATATCTCAGGTCGTATGCGCTTCAGGCGTTGGCGCTAGAGACGGCCGAAGCGGCGGCTGAATGGCTGCACTCGCGTATTCGGGCGATGTGGGGATTTGCCGACCCGGAAGGACTGTCGCGTCAGGCGATCTTTCAGGCTCGTTATCGCGGCAAGCGGTATTCATTCGGCTATCCGGCTTGCCCCGATCTGGAATCACAGGCGGGCTTGTTCCGTTTGCTTCGTCCCGAAGAGATCGGCATAGAGCTGACGGAAGGCTTCATGATGGAGCCGGAAGCAAGTGTGTCGGCGCTGGTCTTTCATCACCCCGACGCGGCCTATTTTAGCGTAGGCCCGCAAGAACTGGCGGAAGCGACTGCCGATTGAACCGATCTGATCGACAGCGTGTGGCCGTTTATTTGAGAAATATTTCACCGCAGAGACACAGAGGACACAGAGGGGGCGCAGAGAAACGTATAATCTCTGCGCCCCCTCTGTGTCCTCTGTGTCTGCGGCGGTGAATCTTCTTTCATTCCCTTACGCTCAGATGAATTTCACTTTACCTGGGCGGAACAGAGTAAGTCACCGTGGCGTGAGCAACAGGCTCGCGCTCGCCTTCCGAATACATCAAGACATCTCCTACCGCGAGCCGCTTGCCTAATTTCAACAGCCGGGCTTTGGCAATGACATCGGCCTGAACGGGCTTGCGCAAAAAATTGATGTTCAAGTTCGTAGTGACCGCAAGCTCTACCGGGCCTATCTCTGCGAGCAACACCATAAACATGGCTGTGTCGGCCAATGTCATCAGCGCAGGCCCGGAGATGGTCCCGCCCGGTCTGAGCTGGCTCGCATGATAAATGAGCCGCACATAGGCCGTGCGGTCATCCACTTTTTCTACGCGAAAGGGCCGGGCTTTCCTTTCCGGAAAATGCGAATACAAAAACTTTTCAAGCTCTTCGGCTGTCATCACAGGCATGCGATCTTCTCCTGAAAGTCCGCATTCAAGACTGCTGTTGTTTGAGCAGCTTTGGCAATTGACCTAAGAACTTAAGCCCCCGCGAGACACAATTTCCCAACTGGTAAGGAAGCCTGGGCAATTCGTTGAATCTTCCCTCCATATCGATTGTCGCTATGATGGGATTGGGCCAGCGATTGCGCAAGTCTTCGAGCGCGCCCGACGGGTGGCGCAAATAGGCCGCCATCGGAGCGCGGTTTTTCATAGGACTCTGGTCTTTAGCCAGAGGCGTCTCCCATTGCTTCAATACGCTTGCCGGAAGCCACCTCGGCAGACGCTTTGCCCTGGCGGCCACGGGCGTATCCTCGACGGCGGCTCCGAGCAACTGATTAGTCAAGCCGATGGTGCATGCAATCCAATCCGCGCGAAGCTCGTTTTCGCCCAGGCAGCGCGCCCAATCAAAGGCTTCGGGCCGCGTCTCTAATGCCGCCGCGATGTCGCAAAGCCAGAGCGGGCGAAACGCGCCGTGATGCAGCAGGTGAAGACAAAGTATGCCTAAGAGGTCTTCGATTCCAGGCACGCGCACATCCACTCCGTCCAGGTTTATCAGTTGCGAGCGTGCATATAACGAATCGAAATCACGCTGATCGATAGCAGACCAGTCTTTGTGCAGATCTATGCGGTCGCGTTTCTCTTCCCAGTCTCTCAGCACGGCTTCGGCCCGCCGGTACTGATCGGGCCGGACTATCAGGTCTATATCATCATAAGGTCGCAGCCCTTTTTCGGGATAAAGTCTGGCCACTGACCATCCTTTAACCAGTATCGGTTCTATCTCGGCCCGGCGCAGACGTGTAAAAACCTCTTTGATTTGGCGTTCGTGCAGGGCGGATTGAATAGTGTGCAGGCGATAGGATTGCTGAAACTGAAAGGCTATCTTAGCCGATTTTAAATGTGAGTGTTTGATTCGCCACCAGATCAAAGCTCCGGCCCCTGATCCCAAAAGCATCGGCGCTATTTGTGTTAGCTGTTCGGCAGAGACATCAAGCGGGCCGGGGTGAGAGCGCCAGGTTCCGGCAAGCAATGACGCTATCGATTCGCTCCGCGATATTGGAAGAGTGTCGGCCATAGAGACAGGCTTCGGAACGGATCGTATTTAAGAGAGGAAACGCCGTGGCTGGTCGGCAGCAGCTAAATGCACTTGTTCGTAACACCCGTATCGCATGTGCATTGTGCCCCGCAGATTGATGGATTGCCCGTACAATCGACGCCAACACAGCTTAATGCTGCGGATGCTGATGGTGCGATGACCGATATGACGAGAGGCACGGCGACTGTCAGACCTATTCTTCGCACAAGCTCGCGACGCGTAAGCTTTACCATTCCCGCAGGCATCGCGACCGGCTCGTCAAGCAACCGGAACTTTGCCAGTTGATTGAGCCCGTGCCATATCGCGCGCTCATCGACCGGCGTCTTCAACTTTCGCTCAAGTATAGAGGCCAGCTCTTTAATCGTCACCTTCCCGTCGCAGTGCTGCCAGATCAACGCGGCAGACTGATTCAAACAGTGCGCCTTGTTGTGATCCAGGTCGTACACGAGCGTTTCATCCGCCAGCTCTTCAACCAAAAGACGTTCATGTCGCGCGCGGGGTAATCTTTGTAGTGCTTCTTCAGCCATCTTGCCTCCAGCCCTTTGCTGTCGCCCCTGCTTTGTTATTGCGTACTTTATATCCGAGCGAAAGTCCTTAGTCAATAATCAAAGAAATATGCCGTTACCGGAAGATGTGACGAAATAGCCTTTCCGTAACGGCATATCAAAGCTCCTTAATTGACCTGAGCCTTTTGACACACTCTCGTTATCTGATCCTGGTCGAAGGATCGCCAAACAGTATCCACGTCCGCCGCGTGTCCTGGTCAGCCGTCAGCGCCTTCGCCTTGACCGTCGCTTCGCCCAGCGTCACGTTCGGCGCGCTGAACAACTGTTGCACCATCTCCCTGTCTATCGGCTTCTGCCCGTTCGGCGCAGTCATACCCGATGACGCCCACACGGCTACGGCTCCCCCCTGTCCCGCTTTCAGCATCGCCTCGGCAAAGCTCTCTATCGTCGGGTGTTGGAAGAATCCGTTCAAACAGGTCATCGCTACGATCACCGACAACTGGTTCGTGTTCGTCAAGCTCGGAGCGTCGTTAGCGGTCAACATCCCGCCGCTCCACACTCTAGTAGACCCGTGCCCAAGATAGTTGATTATCTTCTGCCCGCGATTGGTCGCCTCAAGCACGTTGTTTCTGGCCGTCTCATCATCCGTGCTTCCGCGCATCACTTCGTTGACTCTATACCTGGTCGGGATTACCTGCCGCAACTCGGCGCTGGCCGTCTCGAAATCGAATCCTTCATTTCTGTCGGCCACAAGCAGCACTTCTTCCGACCTCGGCGATAGATCGTAACTTATTATCTTCGCCACCAGCGCCGTTGTCTCTTGCGGCGTCCTCACAGGCAGCCGCCCCACGGCTATGTCCGGCAGAAAATCGCCGTTGAAGTTGACAAGCCAGTCGTCGGAGGCCGTCTCGTTGACGCCTGTCTCTATGAGCTTTGTCGGCACGAAGTCGTTGTCGCCCAGCCCCAGGTAGTTGCGAGGGTCGAACGTCGCATCACCCGCGAGGAGAGCAAACTGCGGCTTGCGCTTCCAGCTACTCTTTGCATACGCGAAGAAATCTTTGATGGCCTGAGGAGACTTGTGGCCGTTGGAGAATTCGTCATAGGCGTCCTCGACATTGAGAATCATCACGGACAGCCCCTGGCTTTCCCTGCGCGCCTTGAGCTGCGCAAGATTCGGGATGAAATCTTTGTGAGCCAGGATTATCAGGTCTGCGCCCTGGCCGGTTGTGCGGAGCTTCGAAGGCTGGTTGGCCGTGATGGCTGCGGCCTGCTTTATCTGGCTATCGCCAATCGCCAGCAATGTTCGCTCGCCCGCGCCCGTCACCGAAGCCGTTACGGAAAAGCTCGTCTTGTCGGTGTCTACGATGCCCGCGATCTCTGTGACAGAGTTCGGATCGGTTATGTCTATTACGCGGATGCCGGCGCTCGCAAACCCGTTGATGGTCACCTGCTCGCCCGACTGCGCCTTGAGCTTCAGCGCGTTATTATCGGCCTTGAAGGTGTGATAGTAGCTTATGCGGATGTGGGCGACGAGGCTTGTGTCGGTGCTTCCACCCTCGGCGACCAGATTCACGGTGTTGTCGCCTTCCAGTAGCTGCGAGTGCGGCAACTGCAATTGCAATATGCCCTGCTGCTGGCCCGTGAAGTTGATCGTGCCGATTTCGGCCCCGTTAAACAGCGCCTTCACCTGATGGGCGGAATCCGTCACGCCTTGAAGCACGATCTCAAGATCGGCATGCTTTACGTCTCCGGTCGCCACGTTTTGCAGGTTCAAGACCTGATTGACCGGCGTCGAGGTTACGGTAGAGCCGAAGAAGTTATCGGCCTCGCCATTCTTGAGGGCAGGGAAATAGACCGTCTTGTCTTTGCGCTCGACGGTGTGAAGGAAGGTGCCGCCCGTGCCGGGGCCGCCCTGGCTCTGCTGTTTGTTTATCCTCTGTCCGAGAGCCTGTCCCGCGACAAGCCAGTAGACGCGCGCATCGGTAGAAGGCGTGTCGAGGCCATAGGCATAAAACTCTACGGCGTCTGCGGGGCCAAAGTTTTCGTCCTGCTCGCCCGTGACGCTGATGGGCAGTTCCTGTCCGTTGACGAAAAGCTGCAGGTTGCGCGGGTTGGTGCCGGAGCTTAAGCCTGCGGCGAGCAATTCAGGTTGAGTGACGCGATAGAAGCCCTCGCGCTTGATCGAAATCTTGACGGCAGACATGCCGGCCAGGTCCGCAGGCGCGCCGGGCGGTTTGATAGCGATAGCAGAGAGTTTTGCAGTGCGCTCGACCGGGCGAGTCAACGAAGTGTCCCTGGAGTTTGAATCACCCGAAGCGATATTGCTTAACAGGGGTGATCGCCCGGGTCTGGATGCTGCGCCGTCATCCGCTGTCGCGTTGGTGACGGCGAACGGGCCGCTCAAGGTGCTAGTGCCTTTGAGGTCGATGTCTTCAAGCCAGTACTGCGCATCCTGATCCGTTTTAGATAAAGTGTCTGTCCAGACGTAAGACTCTCCGGTTCTAAGGACGGTTCCAGCGCCGGCCAACAGCGCCGAGCCTGCGATGATGTCTGTGTTTACGCGAGTGCGTTTGCCCGCGACTTCGCGGTAGACGTTAAAGCCGAGGTTATCAACTTCGTATCCGGTCTGCCAATTCAAGACGACCTTGCCGTCATAAGATTTAGCGTCGAAGGAAATTAATGCGACATCCGTCGGCGCATTCGGGCCGGAGATGACCCAGGAGGAGAATCCGTCCACCAACGCCGTAACGTGATTATTCACAGTATCCGGGGTTCCACCCTTTGGTTGCCATGTCGCACCATCAAGCCGCCAAAGCTCCAAGGTACCTTCAGTATTACCGTTCAGTTCGGCGTCTTTATATCGGAGCCGCAGAGTAGGTAAAGGACCGCTGCCGATGGAGCCTGCTGCGGGGAGCAAGGCATAAGTCCTTGTCACGGCAGCCGGGAAACTGGTTGGTGCTTGCTTGGCTAGATTTACTGTCATCGTGGTCAGGGTTCCTGACCCACCAATCGTGACCTGAACGTTAACGTTTCCGAAACTCCTGGCTGTGCCGGGGGTCAAATCCGTTCGCCGCACACCCCCGATCACGTCGCCAGCCCCGACGGAGGTAGCCCCCGTCGTTGTGAGCAATGATGGATTAATTACGTTCAGATCAGTTGTAAGCGTCAGCGTTGCGGTTGATGCGACGCTGGCATTCTGGTTGAAAGTCACAGAAGGAGTAAGACCTGAAGTGTTGTTTATCGTAAGATTGAAAAAAGCAGTGGCGGAGGAGCCACTCAGATTCTGTAGCACCGTGCCGGTGAAGGCGATGGTTCCAGTGGTAGTGGTGAAAGTGCCGCTGTTCGACCAATTTCCCTTAACATTCAACGTTTGGTTACCAGCCAGGGTAAAAGGAGCGCTGGCGTTAATCGTCACAGAGCCATTCACCGTGCGGGCCGCTCCTCTCGTCCATGTCTTGATCTGCGTAGAACCAGTTATCACCAAGTTGTTGTAGTCGCGATCTGTGACAGTCTGACCGCTGGTGGCGTTGCGGTTGTATTCAACCGTGCCGTTGGTATCAATAGTGGTCGTAGTCCAAGTGCCTATTAAGGAAGCGGTTGCCACAGGACCCAAACCAGTGGCATCTGCCGTGCGAATCAGCCCGGTAGATCCCATCGTCACCACAGAAGTTCCTGTACTAGTGGCGGAACCAGTTGAGTCCGAAAAATCCAGCGTACCATTGATAATTATTGTTCCGCTGGAAACGGTCAGCGTTATTGCAGCGACGTCAAGCGTAACTCCGGAATTAATCGTGACATCATTATTAACTGTGAGTGCCGAAGCAAGCGTTTTGGTGCCGCTGCCCGAAAGGGTCAGGTTGTTATAAGTCACTGCCCTCACCGTTTGAGTCGCGCCAGAATAGTTTACCGTTGCGCTGCTGCCAGCCGCATCAAATGTTGGTGTACCTACTGTGTCTGTAAATGGGGTTGCACCTGCAAGGAATAGAGTGCCCGTTGCAGCGCCGGTGTTCAGGGTTAAAGTTACAACTGATCCAGCTTCTTCGTCAGTGTTCACAGTGCCGCCTACGGTAACCGATCCTGATGCTAATGCTAATGTGGCGTTATTATCATCGTTGCCATCGTCTTCACCATTAATGTTCAGATTGCCCGAAATCGATAGGCTGGTGATTGTAGAAGTCAGAATAGTCGATGCATCACCAGTGAGGGTAGTTGTCGTGCCTCCAACAGTCAGAGATGCACAAGTGATTGTGCCTGCTCCTGTTATCGTGGCAGCCATATTGGTGGCATCATCATTCTGCATGGTGATACCGGCAGTCACGGTGAGAGTTATACCTGAATTAACGGTTAAGATTCTAGTAGTAGCGGTGTTGTTACTGCCTAAAGTGATGGAGTTTATGGAAGCATTCGCCGTTACAGTGATGTCATGTGTCGGGAGAATCACAACGTCATCGGTCGCGCTCGGCACCGTCCCGCCGGGCCAAGGGGCGTTGGGCGTGGTTGAATTCCAGTTACCGTCGCCCGCTGAAGTAATGGTCGCCGCAGAGCTTGGGGTCGCGCTAAACAGAGTGAAGATCAGCGCGAGGAAAGATAGAAACACTAATCTCTTAGTGGCTTCGCAGGTCAGGAAAAATGTTGCTCGCTCGCTATACCGGGGCAGAATCGAAGACGATAGACTTCTGCAATATCGTGTATTGCTGTTAGAGGTCTGCATAATAAGTTGCTCCTTGTTACTTATTAAACTGTGTGGCTCAATGCCGCCTGCCCGGCATACTCGGCTGGTATACAACGACCAGTAAGGCCGATCAATAGTTATTGACAACTTTCCGGCCGGATAGTATCTATTAATGCCTGCCTTTGTCAACACCTGAACGGGGAATGACACGCATTTTTATCACCTGAATATTCTATAAAAGCCCAATGTTTTCAAAATTTCACCGGGGAATTTTGGGCCATCAGATGATGAGGATTTTAGCCTCACTTTTAAGCCATTCTCAGTCGAATATTATCCGAAAATCTTCAACGCGAATTTTTGTGGCTGCAATTACTTACCTTCTGCAAGCCGTAGCAAAAGTCCCGACCGGCTGCTGTTTGCTGGTGTGGAAAACTTCCTCGATCACCTCTCCAAATCTCGTTCGGACAAGTATCACTCGGCCTGTTAGAGCGATCAAAAAAAAACAGAGCATTACAAGAACGGGGTAGGCTTTTCGCCAATTTAATCTTCACCCTCGCCCCTTCTTCATCCGCCCTTCTTTGCGGTTTCAATCTTGCACTGGCCGACATCGGGCTTTCAAAGCCCGTCCCATCAACTGCGTCCGACAGCCCGCCGAAAAGACCGCGCCACCCAACACGCGGACTTGCGGGAGGAGATAATAATGAATAAGCGCATCAAAACTCTAGTTGTCGCATGTCTGTTTGCCTCACTGATCACAGCGCAATCCTGGGCGAGAGATTATAAAGAAAAGCCGTCGCAAGACACCGGAGTTCAGCCTACAGAAGGCTCAAGCCTTACACCGGCATTCGTGCCGGGCCGCGTGCTGGTCAAATACCGCTCAGGCATTTCTAAAAACCGCGCACAGCATTTGATGATGGCGGCGGGCGCTCGCCTGAATCGCGAGATCAAGCAGATTGGCGCTCACATTCTGGACTTGCCTGCCGATGCGAATGAAGAAGAAATCTTAATGACGCTGAAGGCTCAGCCCGATGTCGAGTTCGCAGAGCTTGATTACATTCTCTACCCACAGAGCATGACGCCTGACGATCCGCTCTACTCATCGCAATGGCATCTGCCCAAAGTCGCTTGTCCCAATGCCTGGGCCATGACGTCAGGCAGCGAGCAGATAACGATAGCAATCTGCGATACAGGTATAGACGCGAGCCATCCCGACCTGGCGCCGAAGCTGGTTCCCGGCTGGAACGTGGTCGACAATAACGATGACACCAGCCCTGTCAGCGCGCACGGCACCTGGACGGCAGGCACGGCAGCCGCCACCGGCAATAACGCAATAGGCGTGGCTTCTCCCGCTTTGAACTGTCGCATTATGCCCATTCGCGTATCGTCCTTAAGCAGCGGCGCTGCATCGACGAGCGATCTGGCGGAGGCCGTTGTCTGGGCGGCTGACCACGGGGCGCGAGTCGCAAGCCTCAGCTACATGGCAGGCGGCAGCGTCATGATGCATGAAGCCGGAAGGTATATGCAGAGCAAGAACGGAGTGCTGATTGTGTCTTCGGGCAACACAGGCACTTTCGCTACTACGTCTGACAATTCCAATGTGATAGTCGTCAGCGCGACCACGCAAGCCGACGCGGTAGCCTCTTTTTCAACCGTAGGGAGCTACGTGGACCTGTCAGCGCCGGGCGTAGGCATAATGACGACCGCGCCCGGAAACAACTACCAATTGGTGAGCGGCACATCTTTTTCAACCCCTCTGGTGGCCGGCGCGGTCGCGTTGATGCTGTCGGTAAACCCGAACCTCGCGCCCGCCGAGCTAGACAATATCCTCAAGGTCGCATCGGATGATTTGAACGGGGACGGCTGGGACCCGGCTTACGGCTGGGGCCGCTTGAACGTTGAGCGCGCGGTCGGCATCGTTCAAGCCAAACTCGACGGGGCGGAGGACATCACGCCGCCTGCGGTTAAATTCATTCAGCCGCAGCGCGGGTGGATACTGGATGGAGTTGTAGGCATCTCAAACGGCGAAAGGATAGAGGTCGGCGTTATAGACGACACCCGCGTGGCCGAAGTGACGCTTATCGCGGACGGCGTGACGGTAGGCTTAGACTCCTCTTCGCCTTACGTGTTCTCGTGGAATACTTCCGCATTTGCCGATGGATCCGAGCACACGCTTACGGTAACGGCGAGAGACCGCGACGGCAACACTACCTACGTTTCTACGATTGCGAGGATGAGGGCGGGCTTCGACGCTACGCCGCCGGTCGTCCGCATCACGTCGCCCGGAAACGGAGAACGCGTATCGGGCAATACTCGAATCTCTGTCGAGGCGACGGATAATCTGAGCCTTGCGCGCGTAGACCTGTTTATCGATAACGAGCTTGTCGCGCAGTCAGACACCGCGCCTTTTACCGTCAGGTGGATGGCAAACAGGGTCGCGCGCGGGCTGCATACGCTCGAAGCCATAGCCTATGACGAGGCGGGAAACATCAACTCTTCGGGCGTGGTTAAGGTCATTACAAAATAAAGTTTATGGCCTTACCTCTCGCAGCAGGGGTAGGCCATTCTGCTCCCTCTTTCTCGCTCGGTGAGCGGAGGGCGAAAAGAGGGAGCCTTCCTTTGAATCCAATCCTGAAGCAAAGATAATACCCGCCTGTAAACTCATTGACAGCAATGTCTAAGGGAAAGTATATTTTCGGCGCAAGGAAGGCGCCCAGGTAGCCACACTTCGAGTTAAGGCAATGATAGACGTGCAGGAGGAGCCCCAGGTCGAGATTGCCTGTAGCGCGTCTTTAAGGCTGCTTGCGCGGGCCGGACGCACGAAGACAACTTTTTTGAATGTCCCCATAAAATTCACGCGCGTTTATCTCTCCGGTTATGAAACGCGAAGAGCCTAAATCATCAGGCAGCAAATCCCCCAAAGCTGCATTCGAAACTGGTATTTGAAAAGTCTATCTGCCGCGCGCAACGGCTTCCCTCAGAGGTTTAACCATTCGGGGCGTAGCCTGCGCGTTTGAAGGATCGTAAATAGATAAGGATTATTCCGGCAATATTTTGGTACTCAAAAACAATCGAATGCTCTATTATTCCGGCTGTGTCGCCCTGACTATCAGCCGCTCGCGGGTAGGAGGATGAGCTATGGCAGGTGAGAAAGCCGAGCTTGAGAGGATCGTCCCGGCAGACGACGCTATCCCGGCGCGCCCCGGATACCCGCGCCTGACCGGCTATCCCGAATCCGCCGGCTACGGTTACGGCTACGGCGACGAGGACGGCCTGCGCCTGCGCGATCTATGGCGCACTGTGCGCAAGCGCAAGTGGCTCATAATAACCATAACCTTTATCGTCACCACAATCGTCACTATCGAAGCTTACCGAACCAAGTCTACATACATGGCGCAGGCCTTCATAGAGATCGGAAAAGACAGCCCCGCCATCCGGTCCGGGCCTAATGATACGGTCATACGGACGGAAGACTCGGACCTTTACTACCCGCAGCTTGCCATCAATACGAACCTGTTCCGTTTGACAAGCGAGCCTCTGCTCGAAGATGTAGTCGTCAACTTGAAGCTGGACCAGAACCCGGCTTTCGTAGACACGGGAAAGAAATCGGTCTGGGAAGCCATCCAGGCCATAGGCAATCGTATCGGCTCAAGCCCGCAGAACGATGAGCCGGAGACGATAGTCTACACGGGCGAGCCGGCCCTTGAGAAAAACGGATCGCGCACGCAGGAAGAGAGCGAGCGGCTCGCGCCATACGTCGGCCTGATTGCGGGCGGGCTTCGAGCCGAGCAGGTCAAGGACACGCGCACCTTGAAGGTCACTTACAATCACGCCAACCCCGTGATCGCGGCGGCTGTGGCAAACGGCGTGGCGCAGGCGTTTATCGAGCGGAGCTTTGACAGCAAAACCGAGAGGTTTACACGAGCATCAACGTGGCTCGACACTACTACGCGCGATCTTAAGGCGAGGGTGGAGCGGGCCGAGCAAGACCTGGCGAATTACACGCGCGAGCACAATATCTTTTCGACCGACGGCAAAGAGACGCTGACTGCGGGCAAGCTCTCGCGGCTGCACGAGCAGGCGACGCGCGCCGAAACCGAGCGCATACTGAAGCAGTCGCTTTATGAAGAGGTGAAAGCCGGGCGCGTCACGCAACTGCCCATAGCCTTTGCAGACCCCAAGCTCGCGCAGCTCCACACCCGTCTCGAAGAGCTTCAGGCGCTATCGGCCAAGCTCGACCTCAAGTACGGCCCCGATAACCCCACGGTGATCGATACCCGCCAGCAGATCGGCACGCTAAAAGTGCAGATCGAGTCGAGCCGCCGCACGCTCGAAGATAAGCTGAAGGGAGAATACGAGCTTGCCGCGCGCGACGAGCGGTCGCTCAAGGCCGCGCTGGACGTGGCCAAGGGCGAAGCTGTCCAGCAGAACCAGGCCGCCATTCAGTACAACATACTCAAGCAGGAAGTCGAGACTACCAAATCGATGTACACGGACTTTCTGCAAAAGACCAATCAGGCAAAGGTCGAGGTGGCCCAGCAGCATAACAACCTGCGTTTGATACAGCCTGCGCGCGTGCCGCGTGGGCCTATAGGCCCGTCGCGATTTCGCATGATCATGTTCGGGCTGTTTCTGAGCCTTGCTGCGGGCCTGGGCCTGGCCTACTTCCTGGAATACCTAGACAGCAGCATAAAGACTGTCGAGGACGTAGGCCGTTACATGCGATTGCCCGCGCTCGGCGTCATCCCTGCCATGACCGGGCGCGCGCCGGCGCACCTGCGGGCGGGCGGGAGAGGCAAAAAGCTGATAGGCCGCAACCACACGGGCAACGGCGAGCAGGAATCCAAGAGCGGCAACGACCGTATGGCTGTGATGGACATGCGCTCGTCGGCTGCCGAAGCCTACCGCGTGCTGCGCACCTCTATGCTTCTGTCGGCAGCCGGAAGACCTCCAAAGACGGTGCTCGTCACAAGCGGGCAGCCCGGCGAAGGCAAGACCACGACAGTTGTCAACACTGCGATCTCGCTTGCGCAGCTAGGCTCTTCCGTTTTGATTATAGATTGCGATTTGCGCAAGCCCGCCACGCATAAAGTCCTGGGCGTGGACAACACGAACGGGCTTTCGACATACCTGTCGCGCGACATAGAGGTCGCCGGGCTGATAAATAAGCTACAGATACCGAACCTGTCGCTGCTTCCGTGCGGCCCGATACCGCCCAATCCCGCCGAGCTGCTCAGCTCCGAGAAGATGAAAGGATTGCTGCGCAGCATGGCAGAGCAGTACGACCACGTGCTGTTAGACTCGCCGCCGCTGATAAACGTGACCGACCCCGTCATACTGTCCGCGATGGTAGACGGCGTGATACTGGTCGTTCACGGCGGCAAGAGCACGCGCGCCGTCGCGCACCGCGCGCGGCAGGAGCTGTCGAGCGTGGGGGCGAAGATTTTCGGCGTCGTGCTCAATAACGTAGACATGCAGCGCGAAGGCTACGACAACCCTTATTCCTATCGCTATTACTCCGACTACAACCATGAATCAGATCGCGGCATATGAGCGCGATCTGAGTTAAGCTCAAGACCGTTTCGCAACCGGATAATTTCGCAATCGCATAATTTCGCAACCGGATAATAATGACAGCCTCTTTTGCCTCGCGGCTCGCGCCGTCCGCGCTGACGGTCGCGCGCGCGCGTCTGCTCACGAAATTCGTCTCCGTGCAGGTAGTCGTCCAGCTACTGGGGGCGGCGAGCGGGATACTGCTTGTGCGCGCCTTGAGCGCGCAGGAGTATGCCTACTTCACTATTGCGAACAGTATGCTTGCGACTATAAGCATACTGGCCGATTCGGGCGTGAGCATAGGAGTGACTTCGATAGGCGGCAAAGTCTGGCAAGACCGCTTGCGTTTCGGCGAGCTGATAAACACCGCCCTCAGATTGCGCCGTTACCTGGGATTGATCGCGGCGGCAATCGTCACGCCGATCCTGGTCTGGCTGCTCGTAAGCAACGGGGCGCCTAAACCGTATTCGGCCGCCATCACACTGGCAGTCTTAATCGCGCTGAATTATCAACTGCTGACAGGCGTGCTGGGCGTAGTGCCGCGTCTTCACTCCGAGGTCAGCCGCGTGCAGAAGCTCGACGCGATGGCGGCTGTGATGCGGTTGCTGTTGCTTGTTGCGGCATACTTTATTTTTCTGGATACGGCCGTCGCTCTTTTTGCCGGGCTGGTCGGGCTGATCGCGCAATATGTTTTCCTGAAGCGATGGGCGGCCGACAACATCGAGCCGCGCGCGCCGATCAACCGTGAAGATCAATCGACAATCCTCGGCATAGTCAAGCACCAGGCTCCCAATGCGGTCTTTTATTGTTTGCAGGGGCAGTTGACCGTCTGGTTGATAAGCGTTTTCGGAAACACTGCGAACATCGCCGAAGTCGGCGCGCTCGGACGATTAGGGATGATCTTTGCGGTCGTAGCCTCTGTGATGAGCGGCATCGTCTTGCCGGGAGTTGCGCGCATTCAGTCGGCGAAGCTGTTACGTCGCCGTTATTTTCAGATAGTCGTCGGATTCTTTCTTTTTGGAGCTTTCTTATTAGTAATAAGTTTACTGTTCCCTGAAGAATTATTATGGATTCTGGGTAAGAAGTATGCGCATCTTCAAAAAGAAATCCCGCTGATGATGTTTGGAGCCGCACTAAGCGCCATATCGGGGGCCATGCAGTCATTCAATGCAACCAGAGGATGGGTCAAACATTATTGGATTAATATTCCTTGTATACTGGCGCTTCAAACGATTCTCATCATCTTGTTAGATATGAGTAATGTTCGCGATGTCTTATTGTTCGGGGCTTTGTCACTTTTATCGGGGATTATTCTCAGCGCAGCTATCACCTGGGCCAAGCTTTTCCGCCCAACCAGCGAATTAGCATGAGCGATAGTCTTGCTAAAAGAATTCGGGATTACAAAAATACCGCCGCGAACAATGATGACCTGCACCAGGAATTTACTAATCTTACTGACACAGTACCGTACTTGAAAGAGCATCGTGATTTTGTCGAGCGTACCGGTTGGGGATTTGGTGATCGCGCATTTCATTATATGTGGTTGCTATTGCTGATTGATGCAGCACAACATTTTAAGCCTGTCAGGTTGTTGGAAATAGGGGTTTATAAGGGACAAGTTATATCGCTTTGGAGTCTTATAGCTAAAGAACTACAAATGGATGTAGAAATCACGGCTATTTCTCCTTTTGAAGGTAATGCAAAGCCTGAGTCCGGATTGCGGCAAAAGATGAAATGGCTGCTTGATTCAAAATATCGCAACGATTTAGCGAACGGAAATATTTATCCGGCGTCAGATTATATTGCTGATGTTAGACGAATCTTCTCTGTATTCGATATTGATGATAAACATCTGCGATTAGTGAAAGGTTATTCAAATGATCCGTTTGTGATAAAGCAGATCCAGAGCAATCGCTTTTCTTTGGTCTATGTCGATGGTGACCATGACTTTGAGGCAGTCCGTTCAGATATTTCCACTTATGCCCTGCTGGTAGAGGATGAAGGCTATCTGGTAATGGACGACGCATCTTTCTTTTTGCCCGGCGAAAGCTTTTTCAAGGGACATAAAAACGTATCGCTTGCGTGCGAAGAGATTCCGGTAGAACGTTTCAAAAACGTTCTGAACGTTGGGCACAATCGGGTGTATAAAAGAGTTAGTTAATCGCTGATCGAAAATGATAAACATTAAGTATCGCGCTGCCAGGGCACAGGGTAATCTAACCCGCTTGCTCTACAGCAAGATGCTTCCACGAATCGTAAATCGCCCGATTCGGCAAACACGAAGAGTGCCTGTATCGGTCTATTCATTTTCAGGAGAGCATCATTTACCGGAGCAAATAGCCAGCATCCGGTCATTCATCCGTTACGTAGGCATTCCCGATAGTTTTAATGTGGTATTTCATGGAAGCTACTCTGAAGAGTCTCGTCGCGCGCTTCAGCAAGTAAACAGTTGCGTCAGTTTAATCCAATGGGATGCGTTGCTTTGCGAACTGCCTCAATGCGTGCGCGATTTTGCCGTCAGGCATCCGATGGGAAAGAAGCTGGCGGTCTTAATCTCGCTTCCTGTCACCGGGCCAACCATTTATACAGACTCGGATATACTCTTCTTTCCTAATTCTGAAGAGCTAATTGACATAGTTGAATCGGAAAATGGTCGGTTTTGGTATCTGCCGGATTGTTTGCCCTCATTAGATATATCTATCCTCTACGATAATTCCGAGATTTGTAATCCCGTTAATGCCGGATTCATGATATTGAAGGAAAGATTAAATTGGGCGGTTCCCCTCAAACGTCTCGCGGAATATAAAGGAACGCCTTTCGCCAACACCGAGCAGACGATGGTGCATTTAGCTATGCACGAGAATGAAGCTCGGCCACTTTCTCCTAAGAGATTTATTTTGAGTCTAGATGACCAGTTTATTTACCGGGACTTGCATGCCGGCAAGGAGATCGCCTTACGCCACTATGTTAATAATGTAAGGCATAAACTCTGGCAGAACATAAATCTTGTAAACTCCTGAGCCAGTGCTAATCGTCGTCCCTACAATCGGCGCGACCACATCGCATCTTCATAGCACACTTAACTGATGAGGATCCTTTTCTGTAGTCAAACACATTTGAGTAGGGAGCTAGGCGGTTCAAAGATTGTAATTGAATTGGCTGAAGAGATGGAGCATCTGGGGTGGAGGTGCGATCTGATTTCTCCATCGGATATAGTTTCCGCTCAGGCTCGTGAGCTTCATGAGAAGTATCCTGCATATCTCCGCGAATATCTGCATGAGCACGCAAGCCAGTACGATGTAGTTGACTATAACCATAGCCACCTGCCTTATCCGAGGAGCGAGTTTCCTCATCAAACACTCTTTGTTACGAGGTCCGTGCTGCTGAGTCATCATTTCGACAAGATCGAATTGCCTAAAGAAAAAGGCTTGAAATCCAGTATTCGCTCGTTGCTTCTTGCGCGAGACGGCGAAGCGCGGCACAAGCGATGGTTAAGGCGCGCATACCTGACCCTGAATGAAGCTGATCTTATTAACGTTCCGAATTACGACGATAAAGCAGAGCTTGTTAAAAGCGGCGTAGCAGAAGATAAGATCGTAGTTATACCTTATGGGATCAGCCGGAGCAGCAGGATGCTTTTCGATGCGGTTTCGAGTCGCACCCCTGTTGAGCCGAGAGTGGCCTTTGTCGGAACTTTCGATAATCGTAAAGGCGCGACAGATTTTCCTGAAATAGTAGAGCGAGTTCGCGCGGCTGTGCCCGGAGTCGTCTTTCGCCTCCTCGGCACTTATAAGGACGAAGCAAAGGTCCTTACCAGCTTTCCCAAAAAGCTGAGACGCAGCATTGAAGTAATCCCTCATTATCCTGCGGAAACGTTGCCGGAGCTTTTATCGCTTTGCTCCGTAGGTGTTTTCCCTTCCTACATCGAAGGCTTCGGATTAGGGGTTCTAGAAATGCTTGCGGCCTCGATTCCGGTGGTTGCGTATAACTCGCCGGGGCCGCCGATGATGTTGACGAGCGAATATCTTGTCCCGCGCGGCGACGCCGGGGCTTTGAGCGAAAAAGTAATCCGCCTGTTGAAAGATAAAGAGAGGCTGGCCGAGGCTCGCCTGTGGGCCAGACGGCAATCGCAGCAATTCTGCTGGAAAGCCATCGCTCGACAGACCGGCGATGTCTACAAAGCGCAGTGGGAGCGAAAGCAGGTGCAGGCAGTAACCGTCTAATCACAGAATAATGAGTCATCCTCCAAAAATAGTCGTTGTTACTCCCGTCAAGAACGAAGCCTGGATACTTAATCGATTCTTATCCGTTACAAGTCTGTTTGCCGATCAGATCATTATCGCCGATCAAGGGTCAACGGATGAAAGCGTGGCTATTTGTCAAAGCTACCCTAAAGTAACAATTATTCAGAACGAATCCGAGGAGTATGACGAATCCGTCAGACAGCGGTTACTCTTAAACAAAGCCAGAGAGCTGGTTCCTGAACATAAGATCATATTCGCACTGGATGCTGATGAAATCCTGGCCGCCAACGCGCTAAATACATCGGGCTGGCAAGAGATGCTCAGCGCAAATCCGGGCACGGTCCTATGTTTTGAAAAGCCTGATTTGTACTTAACACCGGCTCAATCAATCAGGTACGAGACGCCCTGGCCTCTTGGCTATGTAGATGATGGGACAGAGCATCAACCAAAGAGAATACACAGCATTAGAATTCCGGCTCCGGCATCTGCTCCGAAACTGCATGTTCAAGATGTGAAGATACTCCATTACGCGCTGGCGCGAGCGGGCGCCCAAAGCTCTAAGCGACGAATGTACTGCGTGCTGGAGCATGTGCTTCGCACAAGCCCTGTCTGGAGGAGGCGACTCGCATATCGTTCTCGAATGGATTGGACGAGCCTCGGCAGATTGGAAACGTCCCCCAAAGAATGGTTCGATGAATGGGAAAGAATTGGAATCGACATGCACACGGTCAGGTCGGAAACTTACTACTGGCATGATTATGAAGTCCTCCGAAGTTTTGCCGTGCATGGCGCTCGCCGGTTCTGGCTTGATGACATTTGGGATTTCGATTGGGAGAGATGCCGCATTCATGCCCGGTCCATCGGCGTTTCCGGAATCCCGCAAACGAGAGTCCCCGCGCCGCCGAAATTGATAATGTCGCTGCTTCCCGTTCTGGATAAGTCTCTCAATTTACTAAAATCATTCCGAAGATCGATCAGTTAAATGAAACTGCATAAGCGACTGAAAAACTCTGCAAGGCTGTTGCAACGCTCTCGCTTTCATTACTACAGAATGGCGATGCTGCGCCCGCCGTTCTGGCTTCGGGCGAACGGAAAGACATGCCTGGTCGCGGCTGGCGACGAGCTGGGCGCGGCGAGTTGTTATTCGGAAGTTGTAATCGAAGACTGTTACGGTTTATTTGAATACCACAGGAATTCCAGTGCTCGCGTCATCGCCGACATCGGAGCAAATATCGGAATGTTCAGCAAGCTCTGCACCTTACTTTTCCCGAGCGCAGATATTTACGCCTATGAGCCGAACCCGTCAGCCTTAAAATGGCTTGCGCGGAATGCCGAAGGAACACGCATACGAATCGTTCCTTCAGCGGTCGGCGAGCATTCGGGAATTGCGAAGCTTGATACCTCGTGTGATTCGACGCTGGGACGAATTACTGAGGATGGAGCTACCTCAGTCAGTTGTGTTGCCGCGTCCGAAGTAGCCGAAGGGTGTGAGATAGACATTCTAAAAATGGACTGCGAAGGCTCGGAGTGGTCTATTCTAAAAGACCCGACGTTGTTGAATCGCAGCCGAGATTTTTTTCTGGAATACCACCTGTTTGATGACCACACCGTGGAAGAACTGAGAGAGTTAATCGCAAAATCTAATCATCGCATAACAAGTTGGATAGTAAACAGAGAGAGCGGACAGTCAGGGCTGATTCGCTCCACACGTAATACTTCTTATATCGGCTGAGTTTCGGCTGAGTTATCGAATGAGAATTCTGTCGCTCTCTACCTGTCCGCTTGATCCGCTTCTTGGCTCAGGTAAGACACGCCTGCGGTGGTCAACAGGGTTGCGCGAGCTTGGGCATTCAGTTGATATGGCTGAACCGCAAGTTTATGAAACGTGGCATGGATTGAGAAGAGCCTTGAGGTTCCGCCAGGCGTGGGGCGCTTGCGGCTTCGTTAAAGAAAAGTTGCGGTCAAACAATTACGACCTGATAGAGTTTTTCGGCGGCGAGTTCGGTCTTATTACCTGGCAATTGTCAAAACTTCCCAATCGCCCTTTGGTCGTCGCGCACACGGACGGCTTAGAGATGCTCGCAAGCGAGCGCGAGCGAGCTTACAACCCGCCGGCTTCGCTGAAAGGTCATATGCGTGCGCGGTTCGCTGAATACACGCACGAGCCATTATCGCGCGCCGCTTTCGTTTACGCGGATGCTTTTGTGACCGGCTGCGAAATGGATCGCCATTACGTTTTAGAACACCGAATCTATCCAAGGGAGCGAACGGAAGTCATCGAGCCGGGGCTTGATGATGAATATCTATTGATGCCCTTCACTCTCAAAAAGGAGAAGCGCATTGCTTACACAGGCTCGTGGATAGCGCGCAAGGGGATCGATCATCTGGCCGCAGTTATGGCGCGCATATTGACCAGGGATGCAAACCTCCATTTCGACGTGTACGGCACAGGCGGCAATCGCGAGGCCGTGCTGGCTCGGTTTCCCGGCGCACTGCATGAACGCATCGTTGTGCATGGGCGACTCTCTAATTCCGAGCTTGCAGAAAGTATCGCCAGAGCAAAACTCTTTTTCTTCCCGACGCAGTACGAAGGATTCGGCATGGCGCTGGCCGAAGCGATGGCTTGCAGTTGCGCCGCCGTCACCACGCGCACAGGTTTCGGGGCCGAACTGCGCCACGAAGAGGAAGCCTTGCTGTGCGATTTCGATGACGTTGAAGCGATGGAGCAGTCAGTCTTGAAACTCCTGCGCGATGAAGATTTGCGCGCGCGCGTCGCCCGCAACGGATGGGAGCGCGTACAGACGCTTAGCTGGTCGGCGAATATCAAAAAGCTTGAAGCAACTTATTCACACTGGGTAGCGGAATACAAACGCGGCGCCTGGAAAACAGAAAATCAATACAGCTACAGTTCCTGAGCATAGACTGATGCGCTCGTATCACGAAGAACGTAACTTTGGCCTGCTGGTCGGCGGGGTGTTTATAACGCTTGCGGGGTGGTGGCTATGGCGAGGAAGGTTTCAAACAGTCGCAACCTGTCTTTTAGCCGTAGGCTTTGCGCTCGTGTTTTTTGGGGCCGTCTTTCCGAAAGCGCTGGTCATACCTAACCGCCTGTGGATGGGGCTTGCGCGGGCGCTTTCGTTCATTACCACGCCGATAATCATGGGCGTGATCTTCTTCCTGATAATCACGCCCTTCGGTTTCATAAGAAGGTTGCTTGGCAGAGACCCGCTCGACCGCCGCGCCGCTCGCCAAGCCTCTTACTGGAAGGCTTACTCGGCCAGGCAAAAAGACCCGCGACACTACGAAAAGATGTACTAGATCAAATTACATATGGGTGTAAGGGAATGAAAGAAGATTCACCGCAGAGACACAGAGAACACAAAGGGGGCGCAGAGCAGATGGTTTTCTCTGCGCCCGCTCTGTGTTCTCTGTGTCTGCGGCGGTGAGATGTCTCTCCAGACCCGTACATTCGATTGAAAACCGCTCTAGGTTCGTATGACCGGCATTCTCGGCATCTCTGCCTTCTACCACGACTCGGCGGCCTGTCTTGTGATCGATGGTGAGATCATCGCGGCCGCGCAAGAAGAGCGCTTCACGCGGATAAAGCACGACGCCGCGTTTCCGCGAAACGCCGTCGCCTACTGTTTGAAAGAAGCGGGCCTCGCGGTCACACAGCTTGACTACGTCTGCTTTTATGATAAACCGCTTGTTAAATTCGAGCGAATGCTAGAAACATATCTTGACTACGCTCCGGCAGGTTTTCGCTCCTTTCTGAAAGCCATGCCCGTGTGGATAAAAGAGAAGCTCTGGATGCCGGACGTGATTTCAACCGAGCTTGCAATGGCGGATGGAGCTTCGGACAAGCGAGAAGCAAAACGGCGCGCTAAACAATTCTCGTTTCCGATTCTTTTCGGCGACCACCACGAAAGCCACGCCGCCAGCGCGTTTTATCCCTCGCCCTTCGAGCAGGCCGCGATACTGACGATGGACGGGGTCGGGGAGTGGGCAACAAGCTCTATCGGATTTGGGCGCGGCAACGAGATAACGATGCTCAAAGAGCTTCGCTTTCCTGACAGCCTCGGCCTGCTATACAGCGCGTTCACCTACTACACGGGATTCAAGGTCAACAGCGGCGAATACAAAGTCATGGGGCTGGCCCCGTACGGAGAGCCTCGGTACGTTTCGCTCATAAAAGAAAGACTTGTCGAGATACGCGAAGACGGAAGCCTGCGAATGAATCACGAGTATTTCGGCTACGGGTCGGGGTTGCGCATGACGAACGGCGCGTTCGCGCGGCTGTTTGGCGAGCCGCCGCGCCGGCCTGAATCCCCGCTCACGCAAAAGCACATGGATCTGGCGCGCAGCATACAGGTTGTCACCGAAGAGGTGATGCTGAAGATGGCTCGCTACGCTCATCAGGAAACAGGCATAAAGCGGCTCTGCATGGCGGGCGGCGTGGCGTTGAACTGCGTGGGTAACGGGCGGCTTTTGCGCGAAGGGCCGTTTGAGGAGATATGGATTCAGCCCGCTGCGGGCGACGCGGGCGGCGCTCTCGGCGTGGCCTTGGCCATCTGGCATCGCTATCTCGGCAGCCCTCGCAACAGCCCTGAGAAGACGGGCGCGTGGGCTGCCGCGAACGGCAACGGCATCGCGCCTTATGCGGACGGGATGAAGGGGGCTTTCCTCGGCCCGCAAGACAAAGAGAGCGAGATCGAAGATTTCCTGAAAAGTCGTGGATTGCCGTATAAAAAATATCCGAGAGAAGAGCTGCCCGCGCAGGTTGCCGAGATGCTTGCGCGGGAAAAAGTCGTCGGGCTTCACCAGGGGCGCATGGAGTTCGGCCCTCGCGCTTTAGGCGCGCGCAGCATCATAGGCGACGCGCGCTCGCCGAAAATGCAGTCTGTGATGAATCTGAAGATCAAATACCGCGAAAGCTTTCGCCCCTTCGCTCCAAGCGTGACACGCGAACAGGTCGGCGATTGGTTCGAGCTTGATACCGATAGTCCTTACATGCTGATAGTGGCAGACGTTGCGCCGCATCGCCTCAGAAAGATGACCGAAAAAGAAGAGCTGTTGTGGGGCATAGAGAAGCTCAACTGTGTGCGCTCGGAGATTCCGGCGGTCACGCACGTGGACTACTCGGCGCGCATACAGACCGTGAGGCGCGAGACTAATCCGCTGTACTGGGAGATTATCGAAGCCTTTCGCGAAAAGACCGGATGCGCGGTGATCGTGAATACGAGTTTCAACGTGAGGGGCGAGCCAATCGTCTGTTCAATCGAAGACAGTTATCGCTGTTTTATGAGAACGGAGATGGACGCGCTGGTGCTTGAGACGTGCGTGCTGGAAAAAGAGCTTCAGCCCGCGTTCCGGGATACGAAAGACTGGCGACGCGAATTTGATCTGGATTGATCGCTTATGAATCCGTTACGCCTACTCTCTATCATCCCGCGCGTCCCGCCTGTGACGGACGGGGTCGGAGACTACGGGCTTGCTCTCGCGACGGCGCTTCGCAAGGTGTCGGGAATTGAATCCGAATTCGTAGTCGGTGATCCGGCGTGGGACGGACCCGCAGAGGTCGAAGGTTTTCAGGTCCGTCGTCTCGCTTCGCGAAGCAGCCAGGAGTTGCTCGATTTGCTAGAGCGCAAGGACGAAGCCGACCGCAGCACTCTGCTTTTGCATTACGAAGGCTACGGCTATGCGACGCGCGGTTGCCCTTTGTGGCTGGTCGCGGCGCTTGAGCGATGGAAGCTCGCAAGAGCCGGGCGAACGCTGATGATAATTTTTCATGAGTTATATGCTACGGGACCGCCGTGGACAAGCTCTTTCTGGCTCTCGTCGGCGCAAAGGAGTTTAACCACACGGCTCGTCCGATTAAGCGATCAATGGATGACCAGCCTGGAGCTTTACAGCAAGCTTGTCCGCCGGTTAAGCACAGACCAGACAGCGCGCGCCTATAACCTGCCGGTCTTCTCCACCATCGGCGAGCCAGCTATAGCGTCGCCTCTTTCTGAACGTCGCCGACGACTTGTCGTCTTCGGCACTCGCGGTCGGCGCGTGGAGGTTTACAGACGATCCGCTGCCGAGTTGAATCGCATCTGTGACAGGCTGGGCGTCACTGAGATTTTAGATATAGGGCGAGCCGTTGAGTTTGATTTCGCCATTGAGCTAGACACGCCGGTCACGGTCTGCGGCGAGTTGCCGGGCGCGGAAGTCTCTCGCCTGCTGCTTGATTCGGTTGCGGGCGTCATTGATTACCCGGCTTTTATTCTCGGCAAATCTTCGATCTTTGCCGCCTATTGCGCGCATCGCGTGATTCCGATTGTTGCGACCTCCGGAAACTCTAAGCCTGCCGACGGGCTTGAAGCAGGTCGGCATTACTGGCTCGCGGATGTTGAATCCGAACGGCTCGACCTTGATGCGGGGCAGATGATAGCCGACAACGCTTTCGCGTGGTATCAAACGCACAATCTTTCAACTCATGCAAAAACGCTCGCCGCTTGTCTCAACGGCAAACTACAACCGGCAAACGAAAACATCTACAGCGTCGGGAGCTAAACCGCGCGTCCTGATGGTTTCGTCACAGCCGACGCAAAACGCCGCGCCCTTGCAGATCATGGCCGAAGACCCGCGCGTCGAAGCTCTGACAGCTTATTGCAGCCTGCCGGATCGAAAGCTCTGGCGCGACCCGGAGCATCTGACCAGAGGCGCGTTCGACCTTCCCATGCTGGACGGTTACGAGTGGGTGGAGCTTCGCAATCATTCGCCTCTGCCGCGACTGAGCCGATTTTACGGCTTGATCAACCTGGGCATCGTCAGGCTGGTCAGGCGATGCGATTGCTGCATCGTGTACGGCCATTCATATATCACCTTCTGGCTCGCCATCCTTACGGCAAAGCTTTACCGCAAGCCGCTGCTGCTGACGACCGACGCGACCTACATCCAGTCGCAATACGGCGGAAGCTGGAAGTCGAAGGTAAAGAAAAAACTCCTGCCCTTTCTTTACAACCGCGTGGCCGATTACGTGCTGGTTCCTTCGACTATGTCTAAGCGATTCATCCGCTCGCTCGGCGTGACGGAAGACCGCATCATCATCACGCCCTACGTCGTTGACAACGACTATATAGCAGGCAGGGGCGCGAGCGCCGACCGCGAGCGCGTCAGGGAAGAGTGGCAGATACCCTCCCGCGCAACGGTCGCAGTCTTCTGCGCCAAGTTCTTGCCGCGCAAGCGACCCCAGGACGCGCTTCAAGCCTTCGCGCAAGCCGGCGTCGGAGGCAGTTATCTTGTAATGGTCGGCGACGGGCCGCTCGGCGACGAGTTGATAGAAGAGAGCAAGCGACTGGGCATCGCGGACCGTGTTCGCTTCATAGGGCTTGTGAAGTATTCGCGATTGCCCGAAGTCTACGCCGCGAGCGATGTCCTGATCTTCCCGTCCGAGCACGAGCCTTACGGCTTGCCGGTCAACGAGGCAATGATCTGCGGGATTCCCGCAATCGTCAGCGACCGCGTAGGGGCGGGAATGGATTTGATAGAAAACGGCGAGAACGGATTCGTCTACTCTTGCGGCGATGTCGGGCAGATGGCGAGCCTGTTGCGCCAGGTTCTATCCGATCGAGCTATTCGGACGAGATTGGGAAAAGCGGCTCGCGAGCGTATGCAGTCCTGGTCGCCGCGCGAGAATGCGGAAGCGACTATTCAGGCAATCGAGCGGGCCGTCGCTTTGAAAACGACAAAATGACTGCCAGGCTAAAACTCAAGCCCGCCGGGCTGAAAAAAAAGATCAAACGGCTTTTCCTGTATTTGATCATCGGCTGCATCCTGGG
The DNA here is from genome assembly GCA_963728545.1 of Blastocatellia bacterium. GTDB lineage: Bacteria > Acidobacteriota > Blastocatellia > UBA7656 > UBA7656 > DASUNP01. The sequence continues at coordinate 4,911,715 of CAVSKO010000002.1, read as the reverse complement.
CGAAGCGGGCGTGAGAATCTATGAAGCCTTTACGCACCGGACAGGCTCTTTATACGATCAGATCGTAATTAACGGCGAACGGTTTAAGCTGAAGCCGAATTCGCTGACGGTTGCCCCTGAAAGGTATGGGGACATCGCGTATCAGGCCAATGAAGACGGCTACCGCGATAGCAATTATCCGGCTTCCGATGCTCGCGCGCCTATCTTGTGGCTGGGAGATTCCGTGAGCTTTGGCCTGGGCGTCGAGCAGGCGGAAACATTTGTGGCGCGGGTTCAAAACCGGCTTGAGGAACGGCTCCCCGAACGCTACCGGGTTCGTAACCTTTCGATGTTCGCCTACCATACCGGCAACGAGCTGGACGCGTTCAAAGAAGACGGATTGAAATTCAAGCCTCGGCTTGTCGTCCTACAATTTTATATGAACGACTTTCCCGTAGCTCCCATCGTCCCCGCCACGACGAGCTTTGGCCAGCGATTGACCGCCGTCAAAAATCGGCTGATCTATAAGTCGGCCCTCTACAGGCGTATTGACCAGCTCGTATCGAGGGCCGCATATCTACTGGTTCACGATTATAAGAGAGAGCACTCGCCGGAAACGCTTAATAACGCCGAGCCTGTAGATAAGATGAGTTATCTCGCTTCGCACCCGTCGGACGATTCGGTCGAGGCGTTTCAGAAGATTAAAGAGATAGCCCGTCTTGCGCGAGATAACGGGGCGGAGTTTCTGCTCATCATCAGCCCTGATGAAACGCAGTTGTTTACTACGGAGTATGACTCGATCAACAAAAGAATTCGGCAATTCTGCGAACGAGAGCAATATCTTTATATTGACCCGCTCGACCGGCTGCGCAATTCCGACCGGAGGCTGAAGCTTTATCACGACGGGGTCCATTTTAGCCCGGAAGGACACGAATTGATGGGCAGAGTGATTTTCGAGGACCTGTCGGGAAAAGGAGTTCTTGAGAGAGTGGCCCGCGCCGATTTGCTGAAATGACGAAATCCGAATGCATGGAGCAAATGGCTTCTCAGACGCGAGTAGTAAGAACATTGATCGGGCATCGTCAGGTCGCAGTCGGGCTCAGATGTCTAAGCTCGCTGTTGTGTCTGAGCCAGGAGCCTTTCTCTTTGCATATTCACGATGACGGCACGCTGTCGGAAGCAGATTGCGAAGCATTGACCTCCGGCCTTCCCGGCGCTCGCATTGTCAGCAGAGCAGAGGCGGATGAAAAAGTTCTGCCAATGCTGAACCGTTATCCGAAATGCCGCAGCTATCGCATGCAACATCCCCTTGCGCTCAAGCTTATAGACCTGCCGTTGTTTGAGCCGAATGATTTGGCGTACTGCGATAGCGATGTGTTGTTTCTCAGACCATACACCTGTCTGTTCGGATGGGCGAGCGCCGGCGTATCCGCAATCTTTATGCAAGACAGTCAGGATGCCTATTCGCTGCGACCCTGGCATATTCATCCCGTCGGCAGAATCCGTGTGCCGCGAAGAGTCAATACGGGATTGATTCTCTTCCGCACATCAGCCTATGACCTGGAATTTATTGAGTGGTTCCTGGGGCAGAAACAACTGGAAAAGGTTTTTACGAAAAGAGCCCACTGGGTTGAGCAAACTTGCTGGGCAGCGCTCGGATGGCGCGCGGGCTGTTATGTCTGGGACTCCCGCCAATTGATCATAGCAAATCCCCGGATGACGGGCTTATCCGAGGAGACTGTGGGTATTCATTTTGTCGCGTCATATCGCGACAAACTAGGAGAGTTCCCGGACACACAACATCTCCCGGCAAAAAATGAAATGGCCATACGGATAGACGCAAGCCCTGCGCGACCAAGCTCTCCCCGCAGGATGCTCGTCCAGGATATAAAGAACAGGTTTTGATCTACGGTAAGTATGAAACGATTAATAAGGTTTGGATTATTAACGATCTATTACTTGCACGTCGGAGCGGTAGTCGTTTTATTGCGCCGAGGATTCCGCGCTGCTGCACAGTACATGAAAGAGATTTATCGCGCCAGCAAACTGAATGCGGGCGCGTATCTGCCGGTAGTCTTCATCGAAGAGATTGTAAAGAAGCCGGTCGCCTTCCGGGTGTACCGCCCCGACCAGTGGCATTGCTCCATGACGGTGTCGGAGATTTCAGCCTTATGCTATCTAGTCGCTTTTAGAAAACCGCGAAAGATTTTAGAGGTGGGAACTTATCGCGGCTTGACCACTTTGAACTTTGCGCTGAATGCGCCTCAAGCCGAGGTGAATACGGTTGATATTACGGATTCTTGGGGAAGCTATTACTATGCGGATCATCCCGAGGTCAAGAACATCAAACAGCATTATGGCGACAGTTCGACTTTCGATTTTCTCAAGAATATCGGTTGCGGAGTTGATTTCTGTTTGATTGACGGCGGACATTCTTACGAACAGGTCCGCAATGATACTCTCAAAACTCTGCCCCTGATGACTGACGACGGCATATTGATTTGGGATGACTATGGAAGAAATGATTTTTTCACGGAATTTGAACCGTTCAAAGTCAGTCAGTTCGTGCACGAAATTAAGGAGCGAGGGGTTCATATTTTATACGGCACCGGCCTGGCATTCCTGCAACTCAGCCGCGAAACCAGGCAAGAGCTTTTAGATTATTTGAACCGGCTACCTTGAAAAGTTATGGTATGACTCTGATCAGTCAATGATGTCATGAAACTTAATCCCTACATAGACGCGCATAGCCCTCAAATCAATAGCGCCTCTCAGCCGCTTTCGCCCGCGACTCTTAGATGGAGAAAGAATAAAGCTATTTTCATAACCCTGGTCGCGGGGTTTTTAGGAGTAGCTATTGTATACCTTTTCAACAAGGCGGAAGTATCGGTAAGCGGCCTGTCTCCGGTCGGCCTTGTTCTGGGCGTGGCCCTGATAGTTCAAACATTTCGCGATTGGGAATTCGGCCTGAAGTCGTTGTTAGTCGTCGTGGTTATCGAAGGGGCCATGCGCAAGTGGTTTCTTCCTTCTTTTACCGAGCTGGTCTATTTATACAAAGATATTCTGGTGATAGCTATTCTCATAGGTTATATGAAAAAACAGGGAAAGCCGCCGCTGCTCGTCAACCAGTTGTTGAAACCGCTGCGCCTCGCTCTGGCCCTCTTTGTCGGCTACGCCCTCGCCGTCGTGATGAACCCGAACAGCCCTCACTTCCTGATTCCAATTTTGGGCGTAAAAGCTTATTGCCTGTATATCCCTTTGACTTTCGTAGTGGCCAGGATGTTCTCTGATAAAGAGAAGCTGGTCGCATTCTTGAAATGGTATTCGGTAATCGTCCTGCCTGTTGCGCTGATCGGCGTGATGCAGTTCATGGATTCCGACCCGACTTCCACGGTGAACCGCTATGCCTGGCGCATGGAGGCGTCCAACCCGACCAGGGATGTGGCTTCCTTTTTTGATTCCGCCGGCTCTCACTATGTGCGAATTACCGGCACGTTTTCCTATGTCACAGGCTTGTCAGCCTATCTGCCGGTTATGTTCTCCCTGTTGTTGGGGTTGATTTCTCTAAACTCGACGCGGCAGATGTCGAGGGCGTTGCAATGGGTCTTTTACCTCTGTATCGGCGCAGTGATCGTCATCTCGTTTATGACGGGCAGTCGCGGCGCGGTCCTCGCGATTGCCTTGATCGCCATGTTCTTTTATTTCTTTAGTCCTAGAAAACAGTTGTTCCGACGATTGCAGCAAATTATCGTCATCGGTCTTCTGGTCTATTTGAGTTTTACGGTACTCTTCCCGCAGGCATACGACGCTTTTTACACGCGCGCTTTCAGCGCCGGTCAGGAGTCGGATGAAAACATGGAAAGGCTGCTCGACCCTTTGAGGATACCTGTTGACGAAGCTGCCTACGCGGGTCCATTCGGCTATGGGATCGGGCTGACACAGAACGGCGTTCCCGCGATACTCAGGATGTTAGGCATGTCGGGGCAGACCGAGAGGCTGCCCGTTATGCCCGAAAGCGAGCCGGGTCGCGTGATGCTCGAAGTAGGTGTGATCGGATTCCTTTTCTACACCCTTGTTCGTATTTTACTTTTGATAATGCTGTGCCGGGTGTGCCTGCGCATTCGCGATCCGGAGTCAAAAGCCATCTCTATCGCTGTTCTTGGAGTGCTCATCGTTCAGGTGGTTACGGGCGGAGCAATAATCACTCACACACAGGGACTATACCAGTGGGTCTTAGCGGGCATCCCTCTGGCGTTGTTGAACGCAGAGAGATTGTCGCTTCTGATGAAAGCTCCGAAAGCACAGGCGGCCTCCGGGTAAAAAGACCCTCCGGTTAAAAAGACCCTCCGGGTAAAAAGGCAATTGTGAGCCGCGCCCGGTTATCAATGATTTCATCGTGCGTATATTGATCTACTCGCCCGCGTTCTATCCGAGCATAGGCGGGCTTGAGACTCTGATGGAAATCCTGGCCGAAGAGTTCGTGCGCCAGGGACACGAAGTAAAGCTCGTCTCGCAAATATCGTATCAAGGCCCGAAGCAATTCTCTTTTGAAGTCATAAGGCGGCCCGGACCAATCAGACTTCTGCGCTTGATCGGCTGGTGCGAAATCTTTTTTCAAGCTCACATGAGCTTGAAAGGCGCGTGGCCTTTGATCTTCAAGCGAAGGCCGTGGGTCGTGGCGCACAACGCCTGGTACGCGCGCGACGATGGCAGGCTCGGCTGGCAAGATCATCTCAAGCAGTTCGCGGCGCGATTCGCCACCGGCATCTCCGTAAGCCACGCGGTTGCCGCTCACGTGCGGACGCCTTCCGAGGTCATACCCAACACTTATCGCGAAGATATATTTCGATTGCTTCCCGATGTGGCGCGCGATAAAGAGCTGGTCTTTCTGGGCCGCCTGGTTTCGGCTAAAGGCGCGGACCTGCTTTTAAGCGCGCTTGGGTGTTTGAAAAAGCGCGGCCTTGCGCCCCGCCTGACCATCATCGGCAGCGGGCCGGAAGAGCCTGAGCTTCGGCGGCAGGCTGAGGATTTAGGGATTGCAGATCAAATCGTTTTCGCGGGCGTCAAAGTCGAGGCAGAGCTGGCGCAGTTATTAAACGCGCATAAGATATTGGTAGCCCCCTCGCGCTGGCAGGAGCCTTTCGGCATCGTAGCTCTTGAAGCCATCGCCTGTGGTTGTGTAGTAATCGGCTCGGAAGGCGGCGGGCTTAAAGACGCAATAGGCGCGTGCGGCATCACCTTTCCAAACGGAGATGTAGAGGGGCTGGCAGACAGGCTCGCGGATCTGTTGACGCGGCACGACAAGATGGCCGTCTTTCGCGCGGCAGCCGAAGCGCACCTGTCGCGTCATACAAAATCGGCCATTGCGGCGGCATATCTACAAGTCTTCAAAAACGCGCTTGAGTGAGTCAGATCGTTTGAGAATATCGTTATCGCACCCACACGGGAACGCCAACAGTTATCAGGCCGCCGTTGCGCTCGCCGATCAAAAATGGCTCTGCTCGTTTCAGACGGGCCTCGTAAGAAAATCGCGACATGCAAGACTGCTACGATACCTGCCATCCGATCTCGGCAAGCGCGCGGCGGGCCGCAACTTTGAAGCGATCCCGCGCTCCAGGCGGCGGTCGCATATTTTCTGGGAAACGGTCTCGCGCATAGGGAAACGTGTGAAGCCCGCAGGCCCGACCTCGCACGTTAACTGGTACGACGTGCTGTTTTGCGGCCATGACTTTCAAATCTCTAAGAGTTTAGAAAATGATCTGGATGCGGTTTACGCTTATGAGGACGCGGCGAAGAGGACTTTCACCGTTGCGCGCAAGCAGGGCGCGCGAGCGATTTATGAGCTGCCGCTTGGCTACTACAAGGCGGTCGCCGAAGAGATAAATCGCTCGCGCGCCGAGAGGTCCCCCCACTCGCTGAAATATGAAGAGCCTCAATGGAAACAGTCGCGCAAGGACGCAGAGCTTGAACTGGCCGACCTCGTCGTCGTGCCGTGCGCGTGGGCGAGAGAGGGTTTGAGATACAGCAAGCTGTGTGATAAGAAGCCCTGCGTCATAATTCCTTACGGGACGCCTGCCGACCAGACGCAGGCAAGGAGCGAGCGACCTGCCGGGCCGTTCACAGTGCTTTTTGCGGGCCAGATCGGATTGCGCAAGGGCGTGCCTCACCTTGTAGAAGCGTGGGAGCGTTTAAAATTAAAGGACGCGCGATTGCGGCTGGCAGGCGCTTTAAACCTTGATCGGGATTACCTGAATACACATTCGAAAAGCTTTGAGCATTTAGGCGCGCTTCCTCGCGCCGAGTTGTTAGACGTTATGCGCCAGACTGATCTTTTTGTCTTTCCGTCTCTGGCTGAGGGGTTCGGGCTTGTGATCGGAGAAGCGATGGCCTGCGGCGTACCTGTGCTTACGACTACGAACACGGGCGGGCCGGAATTGATCACGGACGGGCGCGAGGGCTGGTGCGTTGCGGCTCATTCCATCGACGCACTCGCAGAGCGATTGGAGTGGGCTTATCAACATCGCGACAGACTTTTTGAAATGGGCAAGCGCGCGCGTCTCAAAGCAGAGCAATGGACGTGGAAGGATTATCGCCAAAAGCTGGTCCGAGAACTCGCACCGTATCTGGAATAACAGGGTGTATGCAGAATCGCGGAAAGCGGATTCTATTATTGTTGCCCGAAGTCTTTGGGAGCGCGGGCGGAATACAGATGTTCTGTCGCGCGCTCTGTTACGGGGCAGGCCGCTGGGCGCAAAAAAACGGGGCCGAGGTGAGAGCGCTTGTGCTAAACGACAACGCCAGGCCCGACCCGCGCTACATCGACGGCGGCTTTAACGCTTTCATCACGAGCGGCGGGAGCAAGGCAAATTTTATTAAGAGCTATTTACGGCAATCGGCCACCTACAACCCCGACCTCATAATAATCGGGCACATCGCTTTGTCGCCTCTCTCGCTGTTAGCAGGCACGCTCAATCGAAGGGCGAAAAGCTGGGTTATCGCTTACGGCATAGAGGCGTGGCGAGAACTTTCGAAAATAGAAAAACGAGCTTTGCAAAAAGCCGAGCGCGTGCTTGCCATAAGCGAGTACACCCGAAGCGAGCTTTGCAGGCGAAACTCGCTTGCCGCAAACAAGGTCGAGCTTTTTCCGTGCTCGCTCGACCCATACTGGACGGCGGACGATTTACCGCAATCAAATCCTTCCGGCCCGCCAATGCTTTTGACCGTCAGCCGCCTGAACAAATCGGACTCTTATAAAGGCGTCGATAGCGTGATTGAAAGCCTGGCTGCGGTCGTGGCTGCGGTCGGCGCAATTGATTACCGCATAGTAGGCGGCGGAGACGATGCGGAGCGACTCGGCGCGCTCGCCCGCAGGCTGGGAGTTTCCCAGTACGTCACTTTTACAGGCGAGCTGACGGACGATCAACTGCGCGAGCTTTACAAAAGCTGCTCGCTGTTTGTGATGCCGAGCGAAGCCGAAGGCTTCGGAATAGTCTTTCTCGAAGCTATGGCTTACGGCAAACCGGTCATCGGCGGCGCGCACGCCGGGACGCCTTCGGTAGTCAAACATGGCGAAACGGGATTGCTCGTCGAGCGGACTGATATCAACGGCATAGCTCAAGCGATAATACGGATCTTGAATGACGAGGATTTGCGATTGCGGCTGGGCCGCGCCGGTTACAATCGACTTGTCGAGCGGTTTACGTTTCAGAATTTTGAATCGAACCTCGACGCGCTCCTAACTTTAGCCCTGAATCCTGAGTAAAACATCAGGACATTGGCCCTGTTTTCTCACTCAGGACTCATTAAAGATATGTGCGGAATCGCAGGAATAGTAAGCAATAATTTGCCCGACATCACACGGCGCATCGAAAAGATGAGCGAGCGCGTAGCGCATCGCGGGCCTGACGCTGCGGGCCTTGAAGTGTGGACGGACGGCGCGCTAAGGACTGCTTTCGCTCACCGGCGATTGTCTATAATCGACCTGACCGAATCCGGGCGACAACCCATGCAGACCGATGACGGGCGCTACTCGGTTATCTTTAACGGCGAGATTTATAACTACCTGGCTTTAAGAAAATCGCTTATAGCAGACGGCGTAGAGTTTCGCTCGAACACGGATACGGAAGTCTTTCTTCACCTGTATAAAAAGTACGGCAAACAGTCTTTGCGCATGCTTCGCGGAATGTTTGCTTTTGCGCTCAGGGACGGCGCGACCGGCGAGGTCTTTGCCGCGCGCGACCGGCTGGGGATAAAGCCGTTTTACTATTATTCGAACGCGGGACTTTTTATTTTCGCCTCCGAGATTCGCGCGCTTCTGGCTTCCGGGCTTGTCCCGCGCGTGCTCGACCCGGTCTCGTTGAACTCTTATCTGAGTTTCGGGGCCGTTCAAGAGCCTCGCACGATAATCAAGAATGTGCGAACGCTTCCGCCGGCTCACTACGTCACGGTTTCGGCTGGCGGGGCGATCAAAGAGCTTGCGCCTTACTGGCAACTCCCGACGCCCGGAGACTGCCGCGACCGCGCCAAAGCAATCGAAGAGACGCGCGCGCGCCTTGAGGAGAGCGTGAGACTGCATCTGGTTTCCGACGTGCCGCTGGGCGCGTTTTTATCGAGCGGGATAGACTCAAGCTCGATAGTCGCCTTGATGAGCAAGCAAGCCGCCGGGCGCGTGAACACCTTTACGGTCTGCTTTCGGGAGCAGGAATTCAGCGAGAGCGACGAGGCGCGGCGCGTAGCGGAAAAGTGGGGCACTTCGCACACAGAAATTGCGCTCTCTGAACGTGAGATGCTTGCGTCTCTGCCCGACGCGATCTCAAGCATTGACCAGCCGACTATTGACGGCATCAACACCTGGGTCATCTCGCGCGCCACAAGGCAAGCGGGCATCACTGTGGCCCTGTCGGGACTCGGCGGCGACGAGTTGTTCGGCGGCTATCCCAGTTTCAAACGCGCGCGCGCAATCGAACGATACCTCTCGCCGATAGCTCGCCTCAATCCGTCGCGGCGGCGGCAGGTCGCCGCCGTGGCCTCGATGGTTATGGGCGACACGCTCAAAAGCCGGAAAGTAGCTTCCGCAATCAATGAGGGGGGTGATCTTTTGGCTTCGTACTTGAGCATGCGAGGGTTGTTTTCAAAAGCTTCGCGATCTGATCTGATGAGCAGACGAGCGCGCGAGGCAAGCGAAACGAATCGCGATTACGATATGCCCGCTGAAGCGCTGGCTTTGATCGAAGGCGGCAGTGACGCGGACGTGTTCAATCGAATCTCGCGTTACGAGATGAGCTTTTACATGGCGAACATGCTTTTGCGCGACACGGACGCGATGAGCATGGCGAGCGCGTTGGAAGTCCGAGTGCCGATGTTGGACCACGAGCTGGTCGAATGGGTTTACTCGCTGCCTGGAGAGATGAAGACGGGCCGCTTGCCGAAGCAGTTGTTGATAGCGGCGCTGGGCGCGGATTTGCCTGCTGAGATCGTCAACCGCAAAAAGATGGGGTTCACTCTCCCGTTCGAGCGATGGCTGCGCACAACGCTCAGGCCGTTTGTGTCGGACACGCTTAAAGATGAGGTTGCGGTCAGGCGGGCCGGGCTTGATCCGGCAGCAGTTGCAGATGTTTCGAGTCGCTTTGATGCCGGGTCGCCCTTGACTTCGTGGACGCGGGTTTGGGGGCTGACCGTGCTGGTCGATTGGTGCCTCAGACAAGAGATCAGCGTAAGCGAAACATAAGATGGCTGCTTTAAAAGTGCTGCACGTCATTCCCGCGATAGCGCCGCGCTATGGCGGTCCGAGCAAAGTGATCTTTGAGATGTGCCGCGCTCTCGACAATCAGGGGGTCGAGGCGCTCATTGCGACTACGGATGGCGATGGGCCGGACAGATTGCAGGTAGATACGGGAAGTGTGAGCAACTATCAAGGAACGCCAACAATATTTTTCCGCAGAGAATGGAGCAAGCGATTCGCTTATTCTTCCGCTCTGGCTCGCTGGCTGGACGCCAACGTCAAAGGCTTTGATGTAGTCCATATTCATGCGGTCTTTTCGCACGCTTGCCTGGCGGCCGCAAGCGCATGTCAAAGGCAGGCGGTGCCTTACATAGTTCGACCACTCGGAAGCCTCGACCCCTGGAGCATGAAACAAAGAGCATTGCTCAAGCGATTGATGTGGCACATGACTGTGAGGCACATGCTCCGCAAAGCAAAGGCGATCCAATACACAACCGATGAAGAGCGCGGGCTTGCCGAAGCTTCGTTAGGGCTAACCCACGGGGTCGTCATCCCGAACGGAATCGAGGTGGAGAGTTTTCAGGACCAAGATTATAAGGACATTTTTCGCCGTCGCCACCCGTCGCCTGGCAACAGTCCTTATGTCCTTACGCTGAGCCGCATTCACCCGAAAAAGAACATCGAGTTGTTATTAGAGGTTTTCCTGTCGCTTGCCTCCCGGCCCGAGTTCAGCGATTGGCGATTGGTAGTCGCAGGCGACGGCGAAGCCGAGTACATAGACTCGCTAAGGCTTATGGTCGAGCGTAAGCGCGGCCAGGACAAAGTTATTTTTTCAGGCTGGCTGGATGGGGCCGAAAGAGTGTCGGCGCTTCAGAATGCCGCGTTGCTTGCATTGACTTCTCATCAAGAGAACTTCGGGCTCGCCGCCGCCGAAGCTCTTGCTTGCGGCGTGCCCGTTATTGTGAGCAATTGCGTGAACCTCGCGCCCGAAATCGAAGAATCCGACATCGGCTGGGTGACTCCTTTAGAAGCTGCGAGCTTTTCAAACGTGCTATCAGAAGCACTGGGCGACGAAAGCGAGCGCAAGCGGCGCGGGCGTTTGGGCCGCGAGTTTGTGGCCCGACGTTTTTCATGGCCGCGATTGGCGAGTGAACTCATTGAGCTTTATGCGTCGTGCGTAGAGGGTGAGTTTAGAGAGAGATTGAAAAGCCTCGAAGAGGCGAAATTCGATAGCCTGGGGCGTAGCCCCAGGTCATAATCGCGCGATAATATAAGCCCTGAAAGGGCGAAATAAATCGTCGGATTATTTCGCCCTTTCAGGGCTTGCTGTTTTCCCATCGCCAGTACCCGGTGCGATGCACCGGGCTATTGGATTGCGCCCCTTTGGGGCTTAGAAACTATCTTTTTAAACACACTCCAGGGAATACGAGGCCGGACATATTTTATGAGCGCTAAAAAACAGATCGTTCGCGCGGAGGTCGCTACCTTCGAGCATGGCGAGTTGTTGAGCGCCGCCCCGGCACGAGTTCATTTTGCGGGGCTGGATACGTTGAGGTTTTATGCCGCCGCGTTAGTGGTGATTTGCCACGCGCCACTGACCCAGACGAGCGCGGGCCTGCCCAGCCTGGCCTATGGGGCGATCTTTTTCCGTGGCTCGCCTGCGGTTCTCATTCTTTTTCACGTTGAGCGGATTTCTCATAACATTTCTATTGCTCGATGAGCAGCGGCGGACAGGGACCGTGAGCGTGCGGGCATTTTACCTTCGTCGCATTCTCCGCATCTGGCCTCTATACTTTTTGGTCATCGGTTTCGGCCTGGCGTTCTATAACTTTTTCTTGCCGCTTATAGGGATCGAGTACAGGGTCGAATACCCGCTGCTGCCGGCAATCGCGCTCTATGTGTTATTCCTGCCAAACCTCATGAACAGTCTCTATTCGGTGGGCGGCATCCTCAACCCGACCTGGTCGATAGGCGTAGAAGAGCAGTTCTACTTGCTCTGGGCGCCCGTGGTGAAGCGATGGCATGCAAGAATGCCCATGGTTTGTCTCGCCGTTTTTCTGCTTTCGATGGCCCTGTTTTCTTTGAACATGATAAATCCCTTCGGCCTCCTGGAAATGCAGAAATTTTTCGCCCAGCTCAAATTCCACTTTATGGCCGCAGGCGCTTTCACGGCGTGGATGCTGTACGAGAGGCCGGCTAAACTCTTCTCGCTGCCTTTATTCACGCGCCGCCCCTTGCAGTGGCTGATGATTCTGCTGCTGGTTGAGTATATCGTGATAGGCACGCCTCGACACTGGCTCATAGAAGAGAGCCTCCAGGTGCTTCTATATTCGTGGCTGATCGTGGAGGTTTCAGTTAATCCGAGGCCGCTCGTGAAGGTGAAGACAAGAATCACCGAGTGGCTGGGAGAGATCTCTTACGGGATTTACATGTATCATATGATCGCCCTTTATTTCACGTCGTGGTACTTTAATTCGACCCAGTGGTGGCGCAAGAGCATGGCTTTATACATTGCCTCATACTATCCGATGGCTATAGCTCTCACCATACTAATTTCCTATTTGTCGTATCGCTATTTTGAAAAGCCGATCCTGCGCCTTAAAACACGCTTCTCACGCTGAAATTGTGCGGAGACTTTATAGATGACTGAGACTACGCCACTGACTTTCATCGTGCTGACACGCAACGAAGAGCGAAACCTCGATACCTGTTTGAAAAGCGTGGCAGGCTGGGCCAAAGAATGTTTTGTCGTAGATTCCGGCAGCACGGACGGCACAGTGAAGATTGCCGGGCAGTATAACGCGAGAGTCATAGTTCATCCCTTTGAAACCCATGCCAAACAGTGGCGGTGGGCCCTGGAAAACTTGCCTATATCTACAGAATGGATTCTCGCCTTAGACGCGGACCAGCGTCTGACGAAAGAGTTGCGTGATGAAATCTCTGGGATGCTGAAAGATGTGAACGGGGCGCAAGAGAATATAGCGGGCTTTTTTGTTAAAAGGCGGCAAATCTTCCGGGGCCGCTGGATAAAGCACGGCGGATACTATCCGAAGTACCTGCTGAAGCTCTTCCGTCGAGACCGGGTATGGTTAAATGAGGCCGATCTGGTCGATCATCATTTTCGCGTTGGCGGAAAGACCGCCAGGCTCAAGAATGACATCATTGAAGATAATAAGAATGAATCGGATATATCGGTTTGGATAGACAAGCATAATCGGTATGCATCTCTGCAAGCTCTGGAATATCTGTATAAAACGGACGGCGTTGGAGAGCCTCATCTCAAGCCTTCTTTTTGGGGGTCTCCCGATGAGCGCAGCTTATGGCGGAAACGTCTCTGGAATGGACTCCCGCTATACTTCAGGCCGGCCATCTTTTTTCTTTACAGATACATTCTTCGCCTGGGTTTCCTCGACGGGAGGGAAGGCTTTATCTTTCATTTCCTGCAAGCATTCTGGTATCGATTGCTCGTAGACATCAAGCTCGATGAGATGCGGCAAAACGGTAATACGGAGCAGGCGACAAGTGCAGAGTCAACCTGGACTCAATCCAGAAGCGAAGAAGCATCAAATAAGGTCTGAGTAAGCCTATGAATAAGAAAGTTCTAATCACCGGAATCACCGGGCAGGACGGCAGCTATCTGGCCGAACACCTGATCGGCCTGGGGTATGAAGTTCACGGGCTTGTCCGGCGGGTGGCGCTCGAAGACCCCGAACGAAGGTTCGGGCGCATAGCTCATCTTTTGGATAAAGTGACTCTCCACCCGGCGAGCTTGGAAAGCTATCCGAGCATCTTTCACATAATCAGCCAGCACGATTTTAACGAATGCTATCACCTTGCGGCGCAGAGTTTCGTGGCTGAGAGTTTTACCGACGGCTTTTCGACGATGAACACCAACATCAACGGGACTCATTACATCCTGGCGGCGCTCAGGGAGTTGCGCCCGAACTGCCATTTCTATTTCGCCGGTTCGAGCGAGATGTTCGGCAAGGTGCGCCAGATGCCGCAAAACGAGGCGACCCCTTTTCACCCGCGCTCGCCTTACGGCATCAGCAAGGTTGCGGGATTTCACCTGACGATGAACTATCGCGAATCTTACGGCATGTATTGCGTGAGCGGCGTGCTGTTCAACCACGAGGGGCCGCGTCGCGGGTTCGAGTTCGTGACGCGCAAGATAACGAGCACTGTCGCACAGATAAAGCTCGGCCTGGCTTCCGAGCTGCGCTTAGGCAACCTCGAAGCGAAGCGCGATTGGGGCCACGCGATGGATTACATTCGGGCCATGCACCTGATGCTTCAACAGCCCCAGCCCGACGATTACGTGGTCGCTACGGGCGAGACTCACTCGGTGCGCGAATTCTGCGAGCTGGCCTTTGCCGAAGTCGGGCTTGATTACCGGGATTATGTGAAGACGGATGAGAGGTATTACCGCCCGGCTGAGGTAGACCTGTTGATCGGCGACGCGACAAAGGCCAGACAGGTGCTCGGCTGGCAGCCGCGCTACACGTTCCACGAGCTAGTCAAAGAGATGGTCGCGGCAGACCTTGAGGCCGAATCTCAATCCACGAGGAAGAACTTGAAAGTCCTCAAAGTATAAAGGGAATAAGATTCACCGCCGCAGACACAGAGAGCACAGAGCGGGCGCAGAGTTTTATGTCTGCTCTGTGTTCTCTGTGTCTGCGGCGGTGAGATGACTCACCTCATGAGAGTATTGCTGCTTAATCAATGTTTTTATCCCGATGTCGTATTAACGGCGCAGCACCTCACCGACCTCGCGTTAAGTCTCGCAGAGCAAGGTCACGAGGTGACGGTCGTCGCAAGCAATCGCGGATATGACGACCCGACGGCGCGATTCCCAAAGCGTGAGGTCTGGAAGAATGTAACCATCATACGACTTCCGGCCACGGGCTTTGGCAAGGCAATGAAGTGGCGGCGCATACTCGATTTCGCAAGCTTTTTCGCCGCTTGCGCCTTGCGCTTGAGCCTCCTGCCTCGATTCGATGTCGTCGTAGCGATGACTTCGCCGCCGTTGATCTCGCTTCTTGGGGCGCTGTTTGCCCGCCTCAAAGGTGGCCGCTTCGTCTTCTGGGTCATGGATCTCAACCCCGACGAAGCGATAGCCGCCGGATGGCTGCGCGTCGAATCGGTCCCGGCCCGCGCGCTTAACGCCATACTGATGTACAGCTTCCGCCGGAGCGAGCAGATAGTCGCGCTTGATCGCTTCATGCAAAAACGCATCGCTGAAAAGGGGGATTTCGAGCACAAGACACGAATCATCCCGCCCTGGTCTCACGATCATCAAATCCGTTACGACGCGGAAGGGCGGGCAGAATTTCGCTCAGAGCATGGTCTGTCGGATAAGTTCGTGGTGATGTATTCCGGCAATCACAGCCCGTGTCACCCGCTCGACACGTTGATGGAAGCCGCGCTCGAACTTGCCACGCATATTGAAATTGCGTTCTGTTTCGTGGGCGGCGGCAGCGAGTTTAAAAAAGTTGAAGCCTTCGCCAAACGTCATAACCTTGCAAACATAGTCTGTCTCCCGTACCAGCCGCTCGACCGCCTGGCCGCTTCGCTTTCTGCCGCCGATATGCATGTCGTCGTGATGGGAGATGCGTTTGTCGGCATCGTTCACCCTTGCAAGATATATAACATCCTGTCGGTAGGCGCGCCGTTTCTCTACATCGGCCCTGCCGAAAGCCACATCGCGGACATCTCTTCGCGAAACGGTAACGTCGCCCGCGCTGCCTGCCACGGCGATGTCCGGTCGGTCGTGAGCCGCATTCTTGAGGCGGCTTCACTTGAGGAGGCTTCACTTGAGGGGTCGTCGCTTGAGCGCGCGAAGCCATCGCGGTTCAACCCTGCGCCGGAAGCGAATAAGCTCGCTTACGAATTTTCTATGGAAATGCTTATGCCGCGTATGATAAGAGTTCTGGAAACAGACCCCCGTGAAATGCCGGTAGCAAAGTCAGCAGCTTCCGGATGAAGCAACTGACTCTAATCCATATTCAATAGCCCCTTCGGTTTCGGAGGATTTAATGTCGGATAGAGTGAGAGTTTTGATAACCGGCGCGGGAGGATTCATAGGCCATCATCTGGCGCGTCACCTGGCGCAGAAAGGTTACTGGGTTCGCGGCGTCGATATAAAAGAGCCTGAGTACGAGCCTACGGCTGCGCACGAATTCCTGCTGCTCGACCTTCGGACGCGGGAGAATAGTCTCGCGGCGACGCGCGACATAGACGAAGTCTACGGGCTTGCCGCGAACATGGGCGGCATAGGGTTTATAGAAAACAACAAGGCCGTCATCGTTCGAGATAACACGCTCATCAATATGAACTCTATCGAAGCGGCGCGCGAAAACGGAGTTAAAAGATATCTCTACACTTCGAGCGCGTGCATCTATCCGGGCTATCTTCAAAATCAACCGGACGTGACGCCTTTGAAAGAAGAAGACGCTTACCCGGCCGATGCCGAAGATGGGTACGGCTGGGAAAAGCTTTATATGGAGCGCGTCTGTCGTCACTACTCGGAAGACTTCGGACTTGAAACGCGCGTCGTGAGATTTCATAACATCTTCGGCCCGCTGGGCACCTATGACGGGGGGCGCGAAAAATCCCCGGCGGCGATATGTCGAAAGGTGGCCACGGCGGCCGACGGCGATGAGATAGAAGTGTGGGGTGACGGCGAGCAAACGCGCTCTTATTGCTATATCGATGACTGCGTCGAGGGCATATACAGGCTGATGAGAAGCCATCACCAGGAGCCGATAAACCTGGGCCAGGATCGTATGTTGTCGATCAACGAGCTTGTAGACATAGTAGCGCGTATCGCGGGCAAGACGATCAGGAAGCGGCACGACACGACAAAACCGCAGGGCGTCAGAGGCCGCAACAGCGACAATACGCGCCTCAGGCAAGTATTAGACTGGGAGCCGAAAGTGTCGCTTGAAGAGGGTCTTGCCGTGACCTACAGGTGGATAGCCGGGGAGTTGCAAAAAATCGCCCCTCATCCCGGTGATGAATAATGAGTAAAAGTAGCAAGCGGCTCACTTGGGCTGTTTTTACTCATCACTAAGAATAAGATATGACTTTAATCTATCTTGCCCTATTTCTATTCTCGCTGTTGCTCTCGTTCATCCTCACGTGGTTCGTGCGCAGGGTGGCGGTGCAGCGCGGCTGGGTAGTAATTCCGGCTTCGCATCATATCCACAACACGCCGATCCCGCGCCTCGGCGGCGTCGCCATATTCCTCTCCTTCATAGTGACGGCGGCGACGCTTACGCTGGCTTCTTACCTTCTGAATCTTGATATAGGGCTTCCGCCGCGAACTCTGCTTTACCTGTTGTTGCCCGCGACGCTCGTATTTCTTCTCGGCCTTTATGACGATTTTCGCTCGGCCAATCCCTATGTCAAATTCAGCGTGCAGATCATGGCAGGGCTGCTGTTGTTTCTGGGCGGGTTTAAAATTATTCAAGTGCCGTTGCTGTTTGGCGAATACCATTTCCAGTGGCTCGCGCTTCCTTTTACGATACTCTGGGTCTTGTGGATAACGAACGCCTTCAATCTGATCGATGGGCTTGACGGGCTCGCAGCCGGGTCCGCGCTCTTTTCGACTCTTACGGTCTTCATCGTCTCGCTTGTGAGCAACGATATGACGGTCGCGTTGTTGACGCTGGGACTGGCGGGCGCGATTCTCGGCTTTCTGCGTTTTAATTTCAACCCGGCGACTATATTTCTTGGCGATAGCGGCAGCCTGTTCGTAGGCTTCATGTTGAGCGCGCTCGCGCTCGCGGGAAGACAGAAAGCGCCCACGGTCGTGGCCGTGGCTATACCCATAGTCTCTTTCGGGCTGCCGGTCCTCGAGACGACGCTTTCCGTCTTCCGCCGGTGGATGAACGGGCAGCCGCTTTTCGGCGCAGACCGCGAGCACATACATCATAAACTCCTCGACCGGGGATTATCTCAACGACAGGTCGTGGTCATCCTTTATGGCGTGTCGGCGCTTTTCGGGCTGCTGAGCCTGTTTCTTTTGTATCCCGGCGGGGCGACGCTCGGGATAGTCTTCTTTGTTTTGGGCGCGGGCATCTGGATAGGCGTGCAGCGCCTGGGCTATCACGAGTTCTTCGAATTGAGCCGCGTCGCGCAGCGCACGATAGAACAAAAAAGAATTATCAGAAACAACCTGGCGCTGCGCCGGGCATCGCGCGCGCTGGCGCGCGTCGAAACCGTAGGCGCGCTGCGCCGCGTGCTCGACGAGGCATTCGACACGAACGCGTTTGACGGATACAGGCTCAACCTCCAGCCGCTGTTTAGAAGCAACCTGGCCATCCCGCTTGAAGAGACGGGCGGAGAGTTGCAAATCATCTGGCGCAAAGGTTCTGAGATAGAACCCCTCGAACCCCGGTGGTCTATCACGCTCGATCTATCCGTGCAAGGTGAGCGGCTCGGCTCTTTCACTCTCTACCGCGCTTACAATGAAAAGCCCCTGCTGCTGGATGTCAATCTGCTCATCTCAGTCTTTCAAACCTCGCTTGCCGAATCGCTTTACCGCCTGTCGAGTCCCACCCGCCACGAAGAGCAGGCCCTGTGGGCGGAGCGACTCTAACGCGCCGCTCTCCACTTCATCAATCGTCCGCCAAATCGAGCTTTCTTTGGAGTGCGGCAACAAGTGATACTGCTGGCGAATTCAGTTTTGCACCACTTACAGAGATCGAGCCGAAGAAATACCACACTTACCATGCTGGATCCGCCGGTTATCCGAATTCGCCAGCAGTATCACAAGTCGTCGCACTCCAAAAGAGGCATCCGCCTGACACGCGCGACCGTATCGGATATATTAGACCACCTGGAAAGGAAGACCGTTGATCGCCGAAGAAAGTCTCTCAAGCTCAACCGAAATCGCCTCGCAGGCGGCGACCCGTCTTTGGGACGCGGCAATAATTGGCGCGGGTCCCGCAGGCTCGACCGCGGCCCTTCATCTGGCCGGGCGCGGCCACACGGTTCTTCTCATAGACAAAGACCGTTTCCCCAGAGATAAAGTATGCGGCGACGGACTTATCGCGGACGCGATCGGCGCGCTCAAACGCGCGGAACTGTACGCGGAGGTTTTACGGCTCGGGTATCAAACAAGTCGCGGAACCGTCTACAGCCCTTCCCGGATACGCTTCGACGTTGAAGGCGAGTACCTGACGCTGAAGCGATACGTGCTGGACGATTTGATAAAGCAAAAGGCCGAAGAAAACGGCGCGGTGTTTTTACAATCGAAGATCATAAACGTAGAACCGCAAACGGACCGAACAATAATCACAACTTCCGCAGAAGACCGCGAGCCTATAAAAGCGCGGATCGTGATGCTTGCGACGGGAGCGAGCGTCGAGCTTGCCGAGCAGTTGGGCCTTGTCTCAGAGTCGCGCGCTTCGGCTGTCGCGCTTCGTTGTTACGTGCGATCCGATGTAGAGATCGACCGGCTGATAATCTCTTATGATCGCGCGATCACGCCCGGCTACGCCTGGATATTTCCGCTCGGACGAGGTGAATATAACGTCGGGTGCGGCGTCATCTACGCCGAAAAGAAGAAGCGGGTAAACCTGAGAGAGACCTTTCGATTATTCGAGACGAATTTTCCGGAAGCAATCGATCTGTTCAACGAGGCCCACGCGATCACCCCGCTTCGCGGCGCGCGGCTCAGATGCGGGATGCGGGGGACCGCTGCGTTAGGTCGCGGAAATGTCATGGTGATCGGCGAGGCGATCGGCGCGACATTCCCTTTCACCGGAGAAGGCATAGGCAAAGCGATGGAGACCGGAGAGCTTGCCGCCGAGGTCGCAAGCCGGGCGCTACAGGAATCCGACTTCGATCATTTGCGGGAGTTCCCCCATAGGTTGGAACAAGAATTAAAGCCGAAGTTTTTAGGCTACCAGCTGGCGCAGGACTGGTTGTCGCGGCCCTGGCTCAACGACCTGGTCGCGCGAAGAATTCGAAAGAGCCGATTTTTGCAAGAGCTTGTCCAGGGAATTGTAAATGAAACCGTAGACCCCAGAGAGGTCTTTTCGGTTCGCGGCCTTGTCCGCTCGTTCGTCAAATAAATCTGCTTGAATTCTTACCGCCGCAGTGTTAAACCTGTCGTCCGCGATAAAGCATTGTAAATGGTCGCCTGTTTATCTGAAAAAGGGAGAAGGTGATGTCTGAAGTCGCGAACGAGAATTTTGACGCTCTCACGCCTGGGGCAAAGCGGCTGGTAGAGACCGCCGCGCAAAAGCAACAGCAAGCGGGCCACGATGAGCTTTGCATAAATCACTGGATACTTGCTTTGCTTGAGCGCCACGGCCCTATGGCCGAGTCACTTGCGCAAGGGCTTGCCGCCGCAAGCCTACAGAACACAATACAGAACCAGTTGCGCGAAGCGGTCACGGGCCTGCCCCTGGACTGCAGCAGCGTCATAGGCCGGGCCGCCGAGCGCGCAGTCTCGCGCGGCAGAACACAAGCTTCGGAGCGAGACATCGCCGCCGTGGTACTTGCCGCCGACGGTTACACGCTGGTCGAGCAGCCCGCCGCCGCCCCGGCGGCTACTGCGTCCGCTGCCCCGGTTGAAAAGCCTGCGCCGGACGCGACGGTGGCGGAACAGGCGGAGAAGAAAGTCGATCTCCCGATTTTGCAATACCGGCCGCGCGCAAAGCGCCCGACCCCGACGCTTGAGCAGTTCGGCCGCGACCTTACGCGCGAGGCTGTGGACGGCCGTCTCGCCCCGTTCGTCGGGCGCGAAGAAGAGATTCAACTGACTATAGAAACGCTCTGCCGCCGGATGAAGCGCAACCCGGTCCTGGTAGGCCCCGCGGGCGTCGGGAAGACGGCAATCGTTGAGGGGCTTGCCAATCGCATAGTGCGGGGCGAAGTGCCGGAAGTGCTTCGCGGGTCGCGCCTGCTCGCCATACAGCCTTCGACTTTAGTCGCGGGCGCGAGCGTGCTCGGCGAAGTTGAAAAGCGCATGAACGCGATCATCGAAGAGGCGAGCCAGGACGCGATACTTTTATTTATTGACGAGGTCCACTCGATCATGGGCGCGGGCGGGCGCGAAGGCACTTCCGACATTGCCAGCCTTCTCAAGCCCGCGCTTGCGCGCGGCGCGCTCGCCTGTATCGCGGCAACCACGGACGACGAGTACCGCCGCTTTATCGAAACGGATTCGGCGCTCGAACGTCGCTTCCAGCCTATACGAGTTCAGGAGATGACCGCCGAGCAGACTCTTTCGGTGCTTGCGGCCTTGCGCGACGACTACGCCGCAACGCGCGGGGTTCGCGTATCGGACGAAGTCTTACGCTGGCTGTTGGATTTTGCCGGGCGGTTCTTGCGCAACCGTTTCTTTCCCGATAAGGCCGTAGACCTTCTTGAGCAGTTCGTCGCTCACGCGATAGCTCACGGCAAAAGCGCCGTCGATCAGGCGACGGCCCGCGCCGTGGCTCAACGAATAGTCGGGATGCCCATCGCCATCGAGGAAAGAGAGAGCGCGCTAAGAGATTCGCTTTTAGAGCGCTCGCTGCTTGCGGAAGAAGAAGTGCGCTCGCTCGTCAACCGTTTGAGAGTGACTATGCGCGGTCTGGATTTAAGGCCGTCCAGGCCGAACGCCATTATCTTGCTCATAGACGAGCTGGCCGAAAACGGCGAGGAGCTGTCGGTAGCGATATCGGAAGCATTGTTCGGCGCAGCCGAGCGGGTGGTGACTATAGATTTCAGCCGGTTCACTCAAGCTCACGACATAACGATGCTGATAGGCGCGCCCCCGGGGTATATCGGTTATAGCGAAACGCTCCCGCTTCATCGCGTTGCCCAGATGCCCTGGTGCGCGCTGAGGTGCGAAAACCTTGATGCCTGTCACCCGGCGATTCTCGAAGTGCTGACAAACGCGCTCGCCGAAGGATTCCTGACAGACGCGCGAGGCAAGCGCATATACTTGAGTGACACGGTGGTGGTGCTTACGGCGGGCATAAAAATGGAATCGCGGCGGCGCGTGCCCGGCTTTCGGCAAAAAGAAATAACATCGCCTGCGCGAGGGACTGCGCGCGAGATGGCCGAGCGTGTGCTGGGCGCGGAGTTGGTAGATCAATGCGATCTGGTTTGCGCCGAAGTCTTGACCTCGGATCAGGCTTCGCGCCACTGGCTCCAGAAAAATCTGCTGGCCGACATAACCGAGCGTTATCATAAGCAAGGTCTGCTGCTGTACTGGGACGAGAGCATGATTGACTGGCTGATGAAGCAAAAGAGCGCCTACAACAACGAGCGCGACTGGGAGCGATTTGTGGACGAGCGCCTCAGCCCGCTTTTGATTCATCAGCTTCCTGACGGCGGCGCCGAAGAGATGAAATCGCTGGTTCTGAAATTTGACGGCGACGCGATTCAGGTTGACAGCCCGGAAAGTAAAGAAAGGAGTGAGTGACGATGGATTTCAAAACCGAAGCGCAAAAAGAATGCTACGAAAAGGTCTTGCCCTGGCTGAAAGAGATTTTCGGCGAGCACTTCACGAGAGTGCGTGACGACATGCCTGTGGTAGGAATATTCGTAGGCTCGGCGCTGGCGCAGGTGGCAGTCTATCCCTGGGGCGAAAACGATTCGATAATCAACACGCGGGCCTACGTGGTGAGCGGCGCAGAGATCACGCCGGATTTGATGACCTATTTGCTCCGCGAGAACGCGCAAAAATATTTTGGCGCATTCGGAATCGAAGATGGTAATTATATTGTCTACGAGCACGGCATAGTCGGTTCCAGGTGTGACAAGGAAGAACTGAAGGCGTCCGTGATGGCGGTTGCGCTCACGGCTGACGACTACGACGATAAGATAATCGCCCGCTGGGGCGGCCAGACCGCGCTTGAGCGAACGCAAACCTAAACAAAGAGAGATTATGGAAAGCAAGAACAATCTCACCGCAGAGACACAGAGAACACAGAGCGGGCGCAGAGAAAACGTATAATCTCTGCGCCCCCTTTGCGTCCTCTGTGTCTCTGCGGTGAATCCGGTTTATTTGAAATATGCCTACGCGAGACGATGCCTGGGACCTGCTGTGCGAGCACACTAAAGGTGAATCGCTCAGAAAACATGCTGTTGCCGTCGAAGCCGTGATGCGGGCCTACGCCCGGCGGTTTGGCGAAGACGAAGAGAAGTGGGGCATGGTCGGTCTTCTTCACGATTTCGATTACGAGATGTATCCGAACCCGCCTGACCATCCTCTGATCGGCTCTCGCATACTTGAAGAGCGAGGCTACGGCGAAGAGACGCGACGCGCCATACTGGGGCACGCAAATTACACGGGCGTGCCGCGAGACACTTTGTTGGCCCGCGCGCTTTATGCCTCGGACGAGTTGACGGGGTTCGTAGTCGCCTGCGCCCTGGTCCGGCCGAACGGCATCTGGGACCTGGAATCAAAGTCTGTAAAGAAGAAGCTCAAGGATAAAGCTTTCGCCCGCACGGTCAATCGCGATGAGGTGTACGAAGGGGCCGAAGAGTTGAGCATAGACCTGGGCGAGCATATTGATTTCATCATCAGCGTCCTGCGCGACAAGGCCGAAGATGTCGGCCTCAAGCCCGGTAACGTCCGGCAGTGAATAAAACTTAAAGGGCAAGCATCCATAGTGACTGCAAAGATAAATTTTGCGCAGCGCGCCAGTAAGCAAAGCGGCAAGAGGCTTTACTCTTACTTTTGCTTTTTGCTTATTGCCTTTTGCCTTTTGCCTTCGACGCCGGGCATTGTCTCGGCGCAAAACGCACCTTACGGGCCGCAGAGCGATTCTTCTGCAAGGCTTGCGCGCGAGGCTGCCGAGCGAGCAGAAGCGCTTCGGCGTAAATGGAATATCGCCCGGGCCGAAACGGCTTTTCGCGAAGCTGCGAGGCTCGACCCCGCAAGCCAGGAAGCGGCAATCGGGCTTGCCCGGATAGCGCGGGCAAGATTCGATTACGCGGAAGCTCTGCGTTTGCTTGATCGCGCCGCGCGGTTTCATCCCGCCTCTGCGGAAATCCTTACTGAGTACGGGGCGATCTATCTTGCTGCCGAAGAGCCTCGGCGCGCGCGCGCCTATTTTGATAAAGCTGCGCGCCTCGTCCCCGATTCAACCGCGATTGGTCTGGGTCGAGCGGGGGTTGATCTTTTAGAGCGCGATTACCGAAGCAGTGAAGCGCGATTGCGCCGCCTGATCGCCGACAACCCGCTAAGCGCGCGCGCGCACGCCATGCTCGCCCGCGTGTTGCTTGAGAATAACGACGCCCGCGAAGCGGCGCGCTCTGCGGAGAAGGCAATCGCGATCGAGCCTTTTGACACGGACGGCCTCTACACGTTGGCGTTCGCAAAGGCGACCGAGCGAAAGGCAAAAGAGGTTCGCGCGCTGTCAGAGCGAGTTATAGCGCTCGACCCGTTTAACGCGGGCGCGCGGCGGCTGCTTTCTCAGTACCTGGATGGGCGCGCGGGTCTGGAGCAGAAAGTGGTGGAGCGAGCGCGCATTCATTTCGAGCGCGGCCGCGCGCTAAAGCATGAGGGCCGCACGAGTGAAGCGCTCTCCGAGCTTGAAGCGGCGCTTGCGCTTGAGCCGCGCTACTACCGCGCGCTCGTCGCGGTCGGCGACGTGTGGCTCAGGGAGGGCGATTACGAGAGGGCGGCGACTGCCGCGCGCCTCGCTTTAGCGGTTGATCCTGCGGGGGCGCGCGCGCACCTGGAGCTGAGCTACGCTCACTACGGGATGCAGGAGAGGGCGCGAATAGAGATCGGCGCGACAGATTTTGAAAAGCTCTTTTATGACGAAGCCGCGCCGCCCGCGCTTCACCTGACCGCGGAGATATTCCCTAACTATAAATCGCTCGGCAGACGCCGACAGATGGTCATCGACCGGGCGGTTGCGCCGCTCGCGCAGTTTTTGCCCCGGCTCGCGCAGGGCGGCGCGCGCCACTACCTGTTACAGTTCGACCAGGCCGTAAGCGATATTCGCGAGTTTGACGACGTGAGCGACGAGAAGACTTTTGACGAGCGTTACTACGCGAGCATACGCGGGGTCGGCGGGCGGATAACGGTTTCGGGCATAGAGTATATCGAGATAGCCGCGCGAGGCGGCTTCCACACCATCGCGCACGAGTTCGCGCACCAGGTCCATATAGCCGCTATGAATAAAGAGGACGCTCAGACGGTTCGCAAGCTCTATGAGCGGGCAAAGCGCGAAGGCCGCCTGCTCGATTATTACGCCGCGGCTAACGAGTATGAATATTTTGCCCAGGGGTACGAGGCTTTTATCTCGAAGCGGAAGAGACCGTCGGCGGGCGTTACGGCGCGGCATACAAATCAAGAATTGCTTGCGCTCGACCCCGAGCTTCACAAATTCTTTGTACGGCTGACCGCCGGGTCCGGCGCGGGCGGGCCTGCCATCAATCCGGGGCCGCCCCGCTGATCGTAAGGTTGATTTGAAGCGTCACAAATGGGCGGCGGGCGGCGGAATCGGATTTTAATATCAAACGGCTCATAGCGGAGGGCTGCTTTGCTTGACAGCAACTTCGGCACGTGTCACCATGAATTCGAGCTTTTTCCTTGCTCTAGGGTCAGCAACTCCGAACTGCACCGCGTGCATCCCAGAGTTGGACCGAATTATCAGAATCTAATCAAGCCGTTTGATCTTGCCAGTGGTTATCGGCTTCGACGCGCGTATGAGTAAAACAGCTTAGGAGGAGTTTCATTAAATGAAAAGATCGGTGATGATGATAGCGGCGCTCACTTTCGTGCTTGCGCTGTTCACGCCCCTCACATCAGCGCATGCTAACGTATCTCAAGCGGCCGCACAGGACCCGAAGGCGGAAGAGGCGGCTGTTTATAAAGCCTGGTATGACGCCAACCAGACGGCGACTACCAGCAAAAGCCCCGACGATTATCGCGCTGCGATGGGTCTGGCAAAGGATTATTTAACTAAGTACCCGACAGGCCAGTATGCTTCTTACCTGAAAGACAAATGGATACCGCAGGTGCTCGGGTTCCTCTTCAACGAGGAGATGAAGAAGAAGAATACGGCCGGAATGCTTGAAATCGCCAACGAGGCGCTCGCAGTCAACCCCGACAACCTGGATTACATTTACCTGGTCGCGGTCAACATACGCACGAATGAGTTGTTCGCAAATCCGCCGAACTACTCGCACGCCGCCGAGGCAGCCGACTTTACGCAGCGGGCCATCAAGTTGATCGAAGCGGGCAAGAAACCGTCAGGCGTTCAGCAGTGGAAGCAGAACGAAGCGCTCGCCTATCTCTATCAGACCCTGGCCGCGATTGAAGAGAAGAACAAGAACATGGACAAGGCGCTTGAGTACCACGCGAAGGCGGGCGCTCTTGAGCCGACGAATGCCGCGCATTTCCTGGCCTGCGGCCGCATACATCAGGACCGGTATCTGAAAGCGGTGGAGAAGTATCAGGCGGTGCCTGAAGCCGAGAAGACCGCCCCCGAGCCGAAGCCGGAAGTGAAAGCCGCGCTCGAAGACGTGAACAAGACCGCCGACGCGGTCATCGATTGCTGGGCGAGGTTTTTGGGAATGACGGCGACCAAGAACGATTTCGGGGCGTTACGCGATCAGGTCAACAAAGCGCTTGTCGACCTCTACAAGTATCGCCATCCGGAATCGCCCGATGGGCTTCAAAAGCTGATCGATTATTACCGCACGGGCGCAACGACGCCGCCTCCGGCTGCGCCCGCGCCCACCAAGCCTAACGAGGGAGCGGGCGCACAGACTTCCGCTCCGCCTGCGGGCACAAACGTTGCAGCCGCAAGCACGACAAATATGGCCGCGCCCGGCACGACAAAGGCATCTGCCGCGCCGGAAAAGAAACCTGCCAAAGCGCCTGCTAAGAGAAGCGCGAAAAGACGCAGATAGCTAATCACCGATTATCTAAGCGAAATATTTAAGGGCTGGTTCTCGTTTGAGAGCCGGCCCTTAACTTCCCTGTAAAATAGAGCGTTTGACCGCTTTTGTGTTATATTGTCTGCGTGCAAGTGTGTGGCGCTTGCGCGAGCCGCGCTATGATCCTACTTGAACGCGAAAAACTGCTTTCAGAGCTTGAGCAGAAGATCGGCTATTCATTCCGCTCGCGAGCACTGCTCGACCGTGCGCTCACCCATCGCTCTTTCGCCAACGAGCGTCTTGAAGAGAAGTGCCAGCACAACGAGGCCCTGGAGTTTCTGGGCGATTCTGTGCTCGGGCTTGTCGTCAGCGCGTGGCTGCTGGAGCGCAATCCCGAACTTTCCGAAGGCAAGCTCTCAAAGATGAAAGCCTACCTGGTGAGCGAAGCCAGCCTGGTCGATCTGGCAGAGGCCATAGACCTGGGCCGCTACATACTGCTCAATCGCGGCGAAGAGAAGACCGGCGGGCGACAAAAACGCGCGCTGCTGGCCGACGCATATGAAGCCCTTATCGGCGTGCTCTACATCAGCGGCGGGCTTGGAGTGGCAGAGCGATTCTTGCGCCACGAGCTTCGCGAAAAGGTCAGGCAAATAGACCCCGCTTCGATGATAGGGGCCGATTACAAGTCCGCTTTGCAGGAACGGCTTCAAGCGGCGGGCGCGCCCGTGCCTGAATATGTAGTCGTGGAAGCGCTCGGGCCGGATCACCGCCGCACGTTTCGCGTCGAGCTTCGCGCCGCCGGCCGCCCGCTCGGCGTCGGCGAAGGGCGCAGCATAAAGATCGCGCAGCAAGAAGCCGCGCGCGCCGCGCTTTTTGCGCCCGAAACAATCGAAGATATTTTCTCGTTATCTTCCGCCGAGTGCCGGGAGCAGAGCCCCGAGATTCATATGGAAGATCGACCGCCCGACAATCGGCTCTCTGAAGCAGACGAGCAGGCGAGCGAGCTTCAACCGGCTGCGGAGTTGACTGTACCAGACGAGGCGGCAGAGATTGTCGAAGGCTTTTCACCTGACACGCAGGCACGCGATCAAGATTCACCAGGCGATGATGAGAACGAAGCTCGCGGCATCGCCGCTACCGAGGTTTAATAAATAAAAGGCTACTTATCTTATGGCTGACGAACTGGATATACGATCACAAGAACAAGCAACGCTGACGGAAGAAGAGACAGAAACGAGGCGACAGCCGATAGAGACCGAGCGGCGGGAGAAGAGGGACGAAGACGCGCTGCATTTTAAGAAGAGCGTGGCGCGCGAGTATTTCGAGTCCGCAGTCGTGACGCTCATCATGGCTTTGTTCGGAATGACCTTCATCGTTCAGGCGGTGAAAGTACCGACGGGCTCGATGAAAAACACTATCTGGATTCAAGACCACCTGCTCGTCAACAAATTTATTTATGGCTCGACCGGGCCGCTGAGCTTCCCCGTCTTCCCGGCGCGCGAAATCCGGCGCGGCGATATAGCCGTCTTCAAGTACCCGCAGAATCCCGAAATCAATTACGTCAAGCGCGTCATCGGGCTGCCGGGCGAGACTATAGAGTTCAAGTTGAACCAGGTCTATATCAACAAAGAAAAATTGCCCGAAAACCGCGTCTATGTCAGCCCTCAAGACCCCAATGATCCTGCCAACCTGGAACCCATAGGCGAGCCTGACCTGGCCGAGGGCGCGAAATGGACTGTCTATTATTACAAAGAGGAAGAGGACAGCTTCAGGTCCGGTATGGACGAAGATCCGCAGATCAGGTTTGCCAGGGCGAATCAGCCTTTCGTTGTGCCTAAAAAGGGCGAGCCCATTTTGGAAGAGATAAAAAACGATCCCAGGGTCCGACTGGTTTACGACGCCGACAATGACGGCCTGTACGATAGCGACCAGTACTTCTGTATGGGCGATAACCGGAATAACAGCCAGGACAGTCGGTTCTGGGGCACGGTGCCTCGCTCGAACATCGTAGGCCGCGCGATGTTCGTCTACTGGTCTATCGAGCGCACCAGGGAAGACGAAGGCAACGGGTCAAACCCGATAACAGACTTCTTCACCAAATCGCGCTGGTCGCGCACGGGCACGCTTATCAAGTGATGAGTGATGAGCGACAGGAAAAGAGCTTCAACCTGCTTCTTTCCTGTCGCTCATTACTCATTACTCATTACTCATCACTCATCACTGATTTATGTCTGACAGCGCCGAATCCAATCGTTTAGAGAGTCGGATGAAAGAACTGCGCTCGCTGATCAGCGAAGAGGGCCAGGCTTTGGACGCTTACAAAGCGACTACGGCTGCGGCCATGGGCGCGGGAGTCTTTTTAGGGTTGCTCGCGTTAGGCGGCGGTTACGAAATAATGGCCGACAATGCCAGGCTATGGCTTGGACTGGGCATAACGCACTCGATGATATATTGGGTTACAGGCATTCTGGCGTTTGCGAGCGTCACTTTGTTGGCGATAGCCGCCTTGCGTGAGCGGCGGCGCGACCGTAACCGCGAAGCGCGGCTCGACAAACTTGAAAATGAGCTTGCCGATCTTCAGGACCGCAAAGACTCTCTTGTCAACAGCTCTCTTGTTGACAACTCTCTTGTTGATAACTCTCGCCGATGACAAAAAGGGCGCACACGGGGTGCGCCCATAGCCTCTATCCGCAGATTGTAAAAGCGTCCTCAGCTCGCACACTATCTGATTCGAGTCAAAACGCCGTTCCGCTTAGAAACAACGCTTATGATCTCCCATCCGTCTTCTCCCGGTATATTCCAGCCTTTCAGTACCGGGTGTAAGTCCCGGCTCGATTCGTCTATGTCCATAAACAGACCTGTCTTTGACGGGTAGTCGCTGCCTTGATAGTCGATTCGCGTGGTGCGAATCATGGCAATAGGCGAATGCGTCATATCCTCTTGGTAGAGGGCGAAAAGATTCGTGTCGTTCTGATTTATCTGATAGATGACATACTTGCCCGGCGGGAGCACATAATCTCCCATCCTGAGCGCATGGCTTACGTTGATCTTGTAGTTGACGCGCTTATGTATCGGCCCCTGGCCGAATGCCATCGCGGCCATCGCTGTTAAAAGTAAAACTGCCGCCAGCGCTTTTTTTCTTACCGAAACCATAATCAGATCCCCCTTGCTCGTTCTTAAACTCGCCAATCTTAAAAGCAATGCCTATGCCAATCGGGGCAAGCTCTAGATAGAGCTTTGCGGTTGCGAGCGAAGAAAAGTGTCAGGTTTGAGGTCATGCGCGTATCAATTTCGAATCAACCGAAGGGATTATTCATATAAATTGAACTGCCCGATCAGAGGGCGAAGGCTGGGATGCGGGTGAAATAAACAGCGCGCGGTTAGTGCCGCGCGCCGTTTTGTAGGGAAGATTTACTGTTTAGGTGCTGGCTTAGTGAATTTCGTATCTTCTACCGGAACGTTGTGCTTGACCTCCTGGGTCTTGACATTTATGACGTACATAGGTGTCGAGATGCGCAGAGTAACCGGCACTTTTACGCCGTCCACATCTTTGTATTCGTCAATATAAATTTCGGTCGGCACTTTGCCCTCGGGCGATTCTTGTGTCGTATCGGTGCGTATCATCAGCCCTGTCTGAGCGTCAAAGTACCACTTTTCTACGCTGCCCTCTTTCGGCGTCGCCTCTATTACATACACGTCCTTTTCGCCGACTTTCTCTTTGCCTTTAAGTGTAATGGTAGGGTAGAGCTGCTTGAGCTTGACCGCCTTGTGAAGCTCGGCCTCAAGCTTTGCGTTTGCCAGCTCCACGCCCGATTTGTCGCGCAGCCCCGTCATCGGATTGTCCGACCACGCCACGCTCCCGTCGTATGCTTCCTGTATCACCCCCACGCCCGGAATAGTGGCTATCGTAATTGCTTTGTTGGGGCCTTTCTCGTAGGTTTCAACAGTGCCGCTCACGCCGACAGCCGGTATTTCCAGCGACCCCTTTGTTACGCGGCTGTTGACCTTTTCAATCGCCGCCTTGCCGCCTAGCGCCTGGACGTACTTGTCGATTATCTGATCGGCGGTCGGCATCGCGTCCGCCGGTTTAGGCTTGGCTTCTTGCGCGAAGGCCGCGCCCGCCACAGCCAAGCTCAAAAGTATTACAGTCATTATTCGCTTCATTAGCTTTATCCTTTCTTGAAAACACTGGGCAGTGTGCGGTCGGCAGTTATGAAATACTGCCCGCTGATTACTGCCTGCCGCCCACCATCTTTTTCTGAATCTGTTCAATCGCTTTATCGAGTTGGGGATCCCGTGCGCGCAGAAGCTCTGCGCGGTTCAGCTTCACCTCCACGTCGGGCGCGACGCCGCGCCCTTCGATCAGCACGCCCTTGGGCGTTTTGAAATCGCCGACCGCGTACTGGAATAACGCCCCCGTAGGCAGCTTCGTAAAGAACGAAGGGAGGGCCGCGCCCGCGCTCCGCTCGCCTACGATTACGGCCCGCCCTAGCTCCTGCATCCCCGCCGCGAATATCTCGCTCGTCGAGGCCGAGCCTGAGTCGATCAGAACGGCTACCGGCCCATTGTAAATGGGCCGCTGTGGAAAGACCGCAAAATTCATATGGCCCCTGCGTAATTGCATCGTGCCGAGAGATGTTTGCTTTGTCTCTAAAAGCCCTGCTATGCCGCTCGCCATAACTCCAAATCCGCCGGGATTGCCGCGCAGGTCTATGATAAGGCCGGGCGCGTCGCTCATGCTCCGTATCGCCGAGCGCACTCTATCCATCAAAGAGGCGACAAAAATGTTGAATCGAATATAGCCGACGCCGTTCGCCAGTCGTTTTGCTTCAAACTCGGTGTACTGCGCCGGGAAATTCCCCAACGCCTCCGACATCTCGCCTTTGAACGGGACGCGCTTTACGTTCGCCTCTCGCGCCCGGTCGCGCTCGTCCAGATACATTATGCGCGCAACGGTCGCGGGCCTGCCATTCAGGCGCGCAAGAATCGAGCGGGCGATCATCAGGCGTGGGTGAGCCGATTTTGAGAACCGCCCCACTATTTGATCGACAGGCGTAGCATCAATCTGCGTGACGGCAAATCCCGGGCGCAGGCCCGCGAGCGCGGCGGGCGACCCGGCTTCCACGCGCGTAATCAACACGAGATTATCAATGTAATCCACATCGACTCCAATCGTGCCCGGTGAAGCCTCTTGGGCTGTCTCTTCGACTACGGCTTCGGGGGGAATAATGGCGAAGTGCGATTGATGAAGCTCGCCGAGCATCTGCCGGAGCAAGCCGTAAAATTCCTGATCGCTTTTGACCTGGCCGAGGCGCGGCGCGTAAAGCTCGCGGACCTTGTCCCAATCTACTCCGTTAAATTTCGGATCGTAATGTTTCTCTTTAACCGTGCGCCAGACTATCTCGAATGTCTCCTGCCGCAGTTCGGCCCCAGTCTGCCCGGCGGCTGTCTGCCCGGGTGCCGCCGAAGTCAGGGCGAGACACAAAAACAATACAGAGATGGCGGATAATATGGCTGGCGCGCGGCAGGTTTTTTTCATCGAAACGACCTCTCCAAAACTGACCGAAGTTGAACAATCCCGTGCGATGGCCGATTAACTTATACGAGCGCAACAGGAATTGGTTCTCTCATTCAACTATAAAAAGTTTAGCGTATGCCCGGAGGGCTAACAAGCAAGCGTTTGATCGATCTTCCGTTAGTTGTTAACCACCAGCTTACGGATTAAACTATATTATTCGAATTAGGGGACAACGAGATGACAACAACCCAAAAGATGACCCAGGCGGAGTTGGACGAGCTTATTGCCGACGAATTCGGCGTCAATGCGGATTACGTGAGCGTGCTGCTCGACCAGTTCACCGAGAACCCCGCGTCGGTCGACGAAGAGTGGCGAGAGTACTTTAATGAATTGCTCGGTTACGGCAACGGCTCCGCCCAACCCGTCCAGGCCACGGTCGCGTCGCAGGCCGGTGCTGCTCAGCCCTCGCCTGCTGTTTCTCAGGCGGCGAGCGCGCCTGCCGCCGAGCCTCAACCCGCCGCCGAGTCGCGAGCGGCTACGCCAACTCAATCGGCTGCGCCAACTCAATCGGCTGCGCCAACTCAATCGGCTGCGCCTGCGCAGGCTGCTCAGCCCGCTGCCGCAGCCGAGACTGACGAAGCGGAGCGCATGCCAATTCGCGGCCCGGCCCTGCGGATAGCCGAGAACATGCAGGAGAGCCTCTCGGTCCCGACGGCAACATCGTATCGCGAGATACCGCTCAAGCTGCTGGATGAAAACCGCCGGCTCATAAACCAGCACCTCAAGGCCAGCAACCGCAAAGTCTCTTACACGCACCTGATAGCTCGCGCCATAGTTAAAGCCGTCGAGAAGTTCCCTTCGTTCAGTGATTCTTACGAAGTCCGCGATAATACTGCGTATCGCGTCCGTCACAACCATGTGAACCTCGGCGTAGCCGTTGACGTCACGCGCAAGGACGGAACGCGCTCGCTGCTCGTCCCCAACATCAAAGGCGCCGAGGGCATGACGTTTTCTGAATTGCTTGCGGCCTACGACGACGTGGTGAGCCGGGCGCGCGCGGGAAAATTGCAGGTCGCGGATTTTCAAGCGACTACGATCAGTTTGACCAACCCCGGAACAATCGGCACCAGCGCGTCAAACCCGCGATTGATGCCGGGCCAGAGCGCGATCATCGCCACGGGCGCAATCGAATACCCGCCCGAATACCAGGCGATGTCGCCGGAATCGCTTTCGCGGCTCGGCATCACCAAGGTGATGATGATAAGCAGCACCTACGATCATCGAATAATTCAAGGGGCGGAGTCGGGCGCGTTTCTCGCTTTTATCGATGAGATGCTGCGCGGCAAGCACGATTTCTATGATGAAATCTTTGCCGATCTGCGAATCCCTTACAAACCTTACCGCTGGGCTATCAACATCAACCCGGCGCTTCTGGGCGAAGAGAGCCACCGCGACGAGGTGCGCAAGCAGGCGCGCGTGCTGCAACTGATAAACGCTTATCGCGTGCGCGGCCACCTGATCGCGGACATAGACCCGCTCGGCTGCAAAGAGGTTCAATATCACCCCGAGCTTGATATGGAGACTTACGGGCTGACTATCTGGGACCTCGACCGCGAGTTTATTACGGACGGGGTGGGGGGCAAAGATAAGGCCCCGCTGCGCGAGATCGTAGACCTGCTGCGCCGCTACTATTGCGGCAAGACAAGTGTCGAGTATCGAAACATCCAGGGGCCTGAAGAGAAAGAATGGATACGCGCTCGCGTCGAAGCGGAGCCGCCGCCGATTCCGGTCGAAGTCAAGCAGCAGATCTTGTGGAAGCTGATCTCAGCAGAATTGTTCGAGCGTTTCCTGGGGACGAAGTATCTGGGCCAGAAGAGATTTTCAATCGAAGGCAACGAGACCGTTGTAGCGCTCCTGGACCAGTTGATCGAGCGCGCTTCGCAACTGGGAGTCTCGGACATAACGATAGGCATGGCGCATCGCGGGCGGTTGAACGTGATCGCGAACGTGATAGGCAAATTCTGCGAGCGGATATTCATGAGCTTTGAGGACTCCATACATCCTCGCTTCCCGCACGATCAGGGTGATGTGAAATATCATCAGGGCGCGGGCGGCGTGCGCGAGACTGCCGAGGGCCGCCAGGTGAATCTCTCAGTCGCGTCAAACCCCAGCCACCTTGAGTTTGTCGACCCCGTAGTCGAAGGCATCGTGCGCGCAAAGCAAGACATGAACGGAGAGCCGGAAGGCAAGCTCGCCGTCTTGCTTCACGGCGACGCGGCATTCGCGGGCGAGGGCGTCGTCGCAGAGACGTTGAACCTCTCGCAACTGCCCGGCTATAAGACGGGCGGGACGATACACGTTGTAGTCAATAACCAGTTGGGTTTTACAACTCCGCCCGAAGAGGGCCGCTCCTCGACCTACAGCACGGACATCGCAAAGATGATTCAAGTGCCGATCTTTCACGTCAACAGCGACGACCCCGAAGCCGGTTACAACGTGCTGAGGATAGCTCTGGATTATCGCCGGGAGTTTGAAAAGGACGTTGTGATCGACGTTATAGGCTATCGCCGTCACGGCCATAACGAAGGCGATGAGCCTACCTACACGCAGCCTCTGATGTACCAGCGAATACGCGAGCATCCGGGCATTCGCAAGCTCTATGCGGACAAGCTTGTCCGCGAAGGCGTGATGGACGAGCGTACCATACAGTCGTTGATGGACGAGCGGACGCGCCGTTACGAAAACGCGCTTTTGGGAGCCAGGCAGATCGTGTCTCAAAATGGCAAGCAGCCTCAGTTGCCTGCGCACCCGCCTGAGCCTGAATCGGTCGAAATATTCGAGACGGGCGTTGATCAGGCGACTCTCAGAAAGATTGCCCAGACTATTACCACTGTGCCGCGCGGTTTTAACCTGAACCCAAAGATAGTCGGGTTGCTTGCGCGCCGCGCAAAGATGGTCGAAGGCAGTGTCGCAGTCGATTGGGCGACCGCCGAAGCGCTTGCGTTCGGGTCGATGCTCGCCGAAGGAGCAAGCGTGAGACTCACGGGCCAGGACACTGTGCGAGGAACATTCAGCCAGCGACACGCTGCCTTTGCCGACACGATTACGGGCGAAGAGTGGACGCCGCTTACGACCCTGGCCACGGGGCACGCGCGGTTTCAGATTTATGACAGCCCGCTGTCGGAAGCCGGCGCGCTGGGCTTTGAGTACGGTTACAGCGTGGCGGATCAAGAGGCGATCGTTTTATGGGAAGCCCAGTTCGGCGATTTCGTAAACGCCGCCCAGGTGATCGTAGACCAGTTCATCGCGGCGGGCGAAGAGAAGTGGAACCAGACGAGCCGAATCACGCTTCTGTTGCCGCACGGGTACGAAGGGCAGGGGCCCGAGCATTCGAGCGCGCGCATCGAGCGGTTCTTACAGATGTGCGCCGAACAGAACATGCAGGTGGTCAATTGCACCACCGCCGCGCAGTACTTCCATCTGCTTCGACGCCAGATCAAACAGCCCGCAAGCAAGCCGCTCATAGTCATAACGCCAAAGAGCTTGCTGCGATTGCCGGAAGCCGCTTCGCCCATCGAGCAGTTCACGCGA
Organism: Blastocatellia bacterium; assembly: GCA_963728545.1. GTDB lineage: Bacteria > Acidobacteriota > Blastocatellia > UBA7656 > UBA7656 > DASUNP01. The sequence goes on along the minus strand of CAVSKO010000002.1, from coordinate 4,876,061 downwards.
GGCGGGTTTCTGCCCGTGATCGGCGATGATGCGATTACGAATCCTGATAACGTAGCTCGCGTGCTGCTGGCGAGCGGCAAGATATATTTCGATCTCGCCTCGGAGCGAAAGAAGAGGGGCGTTGAGCACGTTGCAATAGTGCGCATCGAGCAGTTCTATCCTTACCCGAAGAATTTGATAGCCGATGAATTGAGCCGGTTCAAAAATGCTGCGGAGATAGTCTGGGTACAAGAAGAGCCTGAAAATATGGGCGGGTGGTCGTTTATGGAGCCGCGTCTGAGCCGCATGCTTGGGCCGAATCAACGGCTGCGCTACGTCGGTCGCGCGCCGAGCGCGAGCACGGCTACAGGGTCACACACGATTCACCAGATGGAGCAAAGGCAACTGGTGACGGAAGCTTTTTCGTAGAGATCATCGAGCCTTTAGAATAGCGCATTGAACAGACAACTCGCATAGGAGCTTATATGCGTACAATCACGATTGACCTGCCGGAAACAGTTTTTGCTGCTTTACGCAAAGCGCCCGATGAGTTTGTCCGCGAGATGCGCATAGCAGCGGCGGTGAAATGATACGAAGTAGGAGAGCTTTCTCAAGGCAAAGCTGCGGAAATCGCCGGACTTTCGCGCGCAGAATTCATAGACGCACTGTCACGATTTAAGGTCTCACCTTTTCAGTATACGGCTGAGGAATTGAAAGAGGAACTATCCGGTGAAGATTGATCGAGTCGTAATAAACGCCTCGCCTCTGATAATACTTTTCAAGAGCCAGTTAGCGCACTTGCTTCCCGATCTTTTCGAAGAAATCCTGACTCCTATAGCGGTCTGGGATAAGGATGCGCTATTCTCTAGCCAAAGAAATGTTATAGTAAGGTAGTAATCAACATGGCCTGGTGTGAGGTAATCTGAGTGTGATTACATGGCAGACCACTCACATAGCAAAGGAAAAGACGATCCTCAACATCGAGGGTGTATTCAAGCGCAAGGGGGTGGCACGGAGAAATCAGTACCTTGGGCTCAATCGGAACCACCCACTGAAAGAGAGATGCTGGAAATGTGTGATAAGTTAGAAAGCCAATTGACTCCCAGAGAGCTACAAGACCGAAAAGATATGCTGGCCGATTTACGGCGATACATCCGAAACGCAGCAAAAGCTGGCGGGCTTTACGTTCAAGTTAAAAAAATTAGCAAAACGTTCAGAAAGCCTGGTATGGGGGACATCAGGGTTGACCTAGAAGTTCACAAGGGTAAGGCCTGTGTGCCAAAATCTGTGTAGAAGTTTATAGAGGCTGAAATGTTACAGGTTTTGTATCCAAATTTTTTGAAGGATCCGGCGGAATACAATCAAGCAGAGACTCTTTGGCGTAATCAATGGAATGATTTACTTCGATCTATGGGGCGCCAGGATGAGTGGAAAAGCCCTTGGATTAATAACTCATTCGCGGATGGGACTCCATCCCAGGACGGTAACCCGATTTTTTCTGCTATCTGTCCATCCCGCCAGTTAGGAATTCGAGTGATTCAACATGAACCGTCCGGTAACCCGGAGGGACTTTATTTTTGGACAGATATCTTTGCTGAAGGAGAGCCGGATGCAGTAAAGGAATTGGTAATCGCTTGTGTCTTGACCACCGAGACACTATACGACTGTTTGGATTTAATGAGCCAATGGATCAGTAAAGAGGAAGTTCGACTGTCTTACATAAGTGAGTATCCGATCTATGCGGGGGAAGCCTCCCCATCTAGAGGCGGTTTCCTCTCGTTTTCATCTCCGTAGAGTTGGGTAAAGGGGAGACGAGTGGGACCGATTTTGTACTGAGCAGAAGCGTAAAGGGCTATAGATACTTTATGCAAGAATTTCAATGCGAAGGAATCTGGTGGCTTCCGACCGCCCCTTCCGACCAGCTTGTCGGCAAACTCATTGTCTCAAGCGAATTTGAGATCACTTTATCATTGGCTGGCGTTTTCGGCGACCAATCCAATATTTTTGAGAAAAACCTCATTCCGATTGTGCTCGGTATTGCCTGGGACTGCCCGCTTGACAAGTTGTTCACACTCAAAGACTGCATAAAGATTGGTCATGAGATTAGCTCTCCAGGTATAACTAGAGAAAAATACTTTTGTGGGCGTCTTTTCGCAGGTGCTCACATAGAAAGTGAGGATGACTTTTCGTTCTCCAGGGCAACCGTTCAGTTCAGCGGTCTGCCAAGTTGGGCGGAAGGGTTAACTGGATTAGCTGAAAGACATGTATTTCCTGGTGAGGGGCAGCAAAATGAACTTGAGATTCAATGGGTTTCTACTGAATCGTTGGGCGGGAAAATCCCCGGCGGTCAGGTTTTGCTTCGTGTTGGTGCCAAGATTTCAGGCTCGCAGCGGAAACGCTGTATAGAGGAGTTCGTTCAATTCGACATCAATTGTGAACAGCCTATCTCTGCCGAAGAATTGCACAAGAGATATATTTATTCGTTACAAAATTTTATGACCTTGGCCACTGATCACCCAAATGCACTTGTTGATTTTTATGTGAATACTCCTAACAATCGTAATCCTATTAAGGTCCTTGCAGCTCAGACATATTATGACAAAAGTGCCACAGATCTGTTTTCATATAAGATGCTATTTACATTGGCAGATATCCGAGAACGTGCTGTTGAGTTGATCGCTCGTTGGATTGAGCTTTCAGACCGGCTGAGAGATGTTTTATCGCTTTATTTCAGCACTCAGTATAAACCGGACTCATACGTAGATATAAAGTTCTTCGTGGTCTTTCAGTCGCTTGAGGTATATGAACGCAGGAGGTCCATAAATGAGCCAAACTTAACATCAGAGGACGGACGGTCACTGAAGGGTCTAATGCAGATACTTTTTGAGGAACACTGGGCCCTTATCGGCCCGTTGTTTGGAAGCTCTTTAGAGACAGCCGTTGACGAAGTGATGACGTTTAGGAATTTCGTAGTGCATCGGGATTCCCGTTTAGGTGAGGATCAAGATTATGGGCAACGCCTCTTTTGGTTAACTCAGAGGCTAATGTTCTTGATGAAGGCATGTCTTCTGTCAGAATTGGGGATTCAGGCAGATGATCGTGCCAGATTTTTTAATCGAAATCAGATGTACATCCATCTTTTGAGTTTGGCCGGAAAGTAACGACTCTTATCAGTAGAAAAGCGATGGTACTACAAAAATCCCACTACGCCAAACCGACCTTGCGCATGAAATCTATAAAGCGCGGGTCTGTGCGGAGGCTGTCAAAGACCGGGTCTACTTTAAGCCATATCACGTAATATGACCGCTCCTCGTAAACTTTATTCAGCCACTCGTATGCTTGCTCTTTATCTCCGAGCGCCGTGTAGATTATCGCAAGCATGTAAGGCGAAACGTATCGCTCCCCCATCATCTGCTTCAACTCTTCGGCAATCTGCAAAGCCTGCTCTCGTTTACCCATGAGCGCGTAAACACGCCCCGACCAGCCTCTCATAGTCGGGTCCTGGTAAAGCTTGCCCGCCCGCTCGAACTCTTGAATGGCTTCCGCATACATACGCTTCGCTTCGTAGACCAGGGCGAGCTGGAAACGCGCTTCGGCAAAGTCAGGCTCCATCTCTAAAGTCTTTTTGAGCTGGACCATCGCCTCGTCGTTGCGGCGCGCGTTGTAAAGCAGACGCCCGGCCCCCGTGTTTATGATGAGCGAGAGAGGATCAAGCTCTTGCGCCTGCTTGATCTGAATCATCGCTTCGTCAAAGCGGGCCATCCCGCCTAAGAATATCCCGTACCAGTGATGGCCCGTCGCGTAATTGGGGTTCAGCTCGATGGCTCGCCGGTACTCGCGTTCGGCCTCGGCCCAGTTCCAGTCGTACTCGTTGACCGCCGCAAGCGAAGTGTGAGCCTCGGCCAGCGTGTCGTCGATCTCAAGCGCGCGCTTTGCAGCCGCTTTCGCGCTCTCGCGAGAGCGCGCAGGCGGGGTCGTGCTGTACTCGCTCAACAGGGCGTAACAATCGGCAAGCCCCGCGTAAGCCTGCGCATAGGTCGGGTCTTTTTCTATCGCCTGGTTGAAATACTCTATCCCGCGATTGAGCCCCTCTTCGTTCCTCTTGTTCCAGTAATATCGCCCCCTCAGGTAAAGCTGGTAAGCCTCGGTGTTTTCCGTGTGGTGTTTGGTCACACGCTTTCGCTGTTCGCCGTTCAGGCGCAGCCGCAATTTCTCTGACACGAGCTTCGATATGTCTTCCTGCACCGTGAGAATGTCTGTCATGTTCAGACTATATTGCTTGCCCCATAGCTGGCTGTTGTCCTCGGCGTCTACAAGCTCGACGCTCAGGCCAAGCCCCTCGCCGCGTTGAACGATTCTTCCGCTAAGCACGGCCTCGACATCAAGCTCGCGCCCGACCGCGCGGGCGTCCGCGTCGCGCCCCTTGTAGCGAAAGACGGAGTTGCGCGACATGACCTTCAGATTCGGCGACTGCGAGAGGTTGTTGATAAGGCTTTCCGTGATGCCGTCCGACAGGTACTCCAGGTTCTGGTCCTGGCTGTCGTTTACAAACGGCAAGACCGCAAGCGAATCCATGGCCCGCCCGACGCCCGCCCCGGAATAAAAGAGGAGAAAAAATATTGTGACTGCGGCCACGGCTGCCGCCCCCATCAAGGCGATGGCAGTGGGAGTCCTGAGCTTGCCCGTAACCTGCTCGGTGATTGAAATCTGGCGAGTGGTCACGCTGCCGGTGGAACCGCCCGCTGAACCGTCTCCGAGCGTAGCCGGATCATTTCTTATGGCCACGGTCGTGCTGCCGGCGATGTCGGGCGTTACGGAAGGCTCAAGCCCCGCTTCAAACTCAAGCCGCTGCTTCTGCTTCTTTAAGTCGATCAGCAACTCTCTGGCGGTTTGATAGCGGTCGTTTTTGTCTTTAGCCATCGCCCGCGCGACTATGCGGTCGAGGCGTTCGGGAACTCCCGGGGCGTGAGCGGAAAGCGGCTCGGGCTGTTGATTGAGTATCGAGGCAACTATGTTGACGACCGTATCGCCGAGGAAAGGCTTCCGTTCCGCGATCATCTCGTAGATCATCACGCCCAGGCTAAAGATGTCCGTCTTCGCGTCGAGCTTCTGGCCCCGCGCCTGTTCGGGCGACATGTAGCTGGGGCTGCCTAAAATGACGTTCGATTCCGTCTGCACGACCGCAAGCGTCGGCGCTTCCATCGCTTCAATCGAATCGCCGCCGGTCGTCTCTTGCTCTTTGAACTTGTCCGTGAGCTTCGCTATCCCGAAATCCAGCACCTTCACGTAACCGTCCGGGCGCAGCATGACGTTTTCCGGCTTTATGTCGCGATGAACTATTCCGGCCTGGTGCGCTGCCACGAGCGCGTTGGCCACCTGTATGCTGATTTCGAGGATTTCCAGAAGCTGGAGCCTTGGCCCCGCGCGCAGGCGGCGGCGTAGCGTCTCCCCTTCTATGAACTCCGTGGCGATGAAATGCGTCGTTTCGGTTTGCCCTATGTCGTGGATAGTGATTATGTTCGGATGATTGAGCGCAGAAGCCGTTCGCGCTTCCTGCTCGAAGCGGCGCAACCGGTCCGCGTTTTTGACAAAGCTTGCGGGCAACAGCTTCAAAGCGACCTTGCGCCCCAGCCTCGTGTCTTCGGCCAGATAAACTTCGCCCATCCCGCCCACGCCCAGGCTAGACAAAATCTTGTAGTGATGGATAATTGTGCCGATTTCCAGAGTCACAAAGCTAGACTGGGGCGTTCCTGTTACTCGATTCCTCGCAGATTAACACCCGATACCAAGAAATTCAAACAATGTAATTGTAACAGACCCGTAAAGGATTAATCCTCGGCTAGCTGGGCATAGCGCCTTCGCGCTTGAGCCATTTTTGGAGCGCGTCGTTTTCGCGCGCCAATTCGTCGGCATTTATAAGGCCGCGCTGCATGGCGATTGAGATGGCCCGCGACCGGGGGCTGTATGTGTTTCCCCATCGCTCGTCAACGATCTGTTCGTTATCGATTGCCAGCTTTGCGTACAACTCGCGCAGCCGGTTCTGAACGCCTCGCTCGGATAGATACCTGCGGCGGGCAATCGCTCTATCGGTAAGCCCTATGGCTATATCAATCAAAGCTTCGTGCTCGACATCCGTAAGCCCCGACACGCGGCTCGTAGCGCGAGACTGGATCTGGCGGATTTCAGGATCGATCCAGCATTGCTCGTCTATGAGCACAGCGCGAATGGCCGCGATAAGCTTTTCGTCCGAAGCCGATTTGAGCACGTATCCGTAGACGGTCTCGGCGGGGACGATCCGCGCAAGCTCGCGGACGTAGATTTCGTCTTTGTATTGCGACCAGAAGACTATTCGCGCAAGCGGCGTCTCCGCCCATATCTGCCGCGCGGCCCGCACGCCCGAAAGCCCCGCGAGTTTTATGTCGAGTATCACAAGCTGCGGCCTGTGCTCGCGCGCAATCTCTACTGCCCGCGCGCCGTCATCGGTTCTCAAGGATCTGGGGCGATTGAGCGAAGTTCTCCCTTATGATCGAGCGCAGATAATCGCGCTGAAAGGCCATGTCTTCAGCAATCAAAATGCTCATCCCTCATCCTTTCATTGGGACGTACACTTCGACGGCGGTCCCTTGCCCGCCCATGCCGCGCAGCCAGGTGAGGTTCGCGCCGATCAACCGGGCGCGGTATCGCATATTCTCTAACCCGCGTGCGCGCCCCAGCTCGCCCGACTGCGTCATCCCGCATCCGTCGTCAACTACCCTTATGAAAAGATCGTCCCCAACGCGCGCAACCAGAAGCTCGACCGCGCGCGCGCGGGCGTGCGACGATATGTTGTTGATCGCTTCTTGAACTATGCGGTAAACCAGTAGCTGCTCGATCTCCGTCAGCCGCACCTCCTCTTCTTTGACCATGCAGGCGAACCGTGTTGCGAAGGGGCGCTCCGAAGCCGACGCGGCGCGGGTCAGGCAATTCTCAAGCGCGGGCAGTAGCCCCAGCGTGTCGAGCGCCGAAGGGCTGAGGTTCTCCATAGCCCTTCGCACCTCGTTCATCGTTTCTCCCAGGCCCGTGACGATGTAGCCGAGCCCGTCGCGCACCTCCGGCGACATCTTTTCATCGGGTAGCTCAGACAATCGCCGTGCGATGCGGGCAAGCTCGCGCAGGTCCGATAGAGTCTGGTCGTGAAGATCCGCAGCCAGAAGCTTTCGCTCGCTTTCGGCCAGCGTCACAAACTGAAGTAAGCCTTCTATTAATTCGCGTTGCGTGTCCAATCCTTGTTCTCCATAAACAAGTACGTCATAAACAAGTACGTCGAAAGCCCCCCTTTAGAACTGTGGGATTCCACAGTCTCATTCTGCGCCTGTCAGGCGCAACAAATACGGGAAATCACCTACTCACCGCTTTGGAACGGGTATAGACTTCGGCCCGTCCTTTGAAGATGTCAACGCTCGGTGGGTGAGGCTCATGCCTTCGGGCCTCGCCCGATTTTTGCAAGCCGGAACTGATACGTTACTTGATAAGCAGATTCGAAGAAAAGGAGATTACAAAAATGAAACCGATAAAACAACGATCAATAGCGTTGGCGGCAACCCTGGTGATGGCCTCTATAATGCTTGCCGCGAGCGCCCCGGGCGCCAAAGCGTCGAGCCGCTATCAGATTATCACTGGCCGCGTATTAAAAATCAATAAAAAAGAGCGACAGATGCTTGTCGCCGACCGATCATCTAAAAAGCTTTACCTCGTCCGCGTAGCCAAAGAAGCGACATTCCAGATAACGTTCGGCAGAAACAGTCAACTGAGCGCTGCCACCCTTGGTGATGTTGACCCCAATAACGCCGTCCTTCTGCGATGCACACGAGATGAGAAAGAGCATTTTGCCAAACTAGACGATGGACGCGAGGTGACCGTGTTAACTGCCGCTCACTAAATTTTATCCCCGGGCGGCCGTATCCGAATCCCCAATCGGCCGCCCTCAAATCCCCATACACCCCACCCACCATAAGCCGGGCCGCACTGCCAATCCCTGACGCAACCGGGAAACGCGGCCCGGCGTTTCATTTATATTTTAGATTTTGGATTGACCGAGAAATAATTCCGTTAATCCAAAATCCAAATTCTAAAATCCAAAATCGTAATGGTGTAGAATCTATCTCAAGATGTCGTTACGGGGCAAACGGTCGAAAGCTCGCGCGTTGCTTTTGGTGGCGGTCGCGTTTGCGACCCTCGGAGCCTCGGCTTGCCGCAAAAGCGTTGAGCCGCCGCCGCAAGAAGAGGCTCTCCGAGGAGAGCCCGACGAATACTCGGCCACCGTCGTACGCACTGTGGAAGACGGGACAGGCCGCGAGGTGAGCGTGACTCGCGTAGCCCGCTCCGGCGAGATGTTCAGAGAAGAATGGACCGAGCAAGGCCGGGAGCGCGCGCTTATCCTCCGGCCCGATCTGGGAAAGAGCTTTCTGATTTTTCCTGATGCTCGAACATACGTCGAATCCGAACCCGTGACAGGCGTCGGGCAAACGGGGGATGGAAGGTCTGAGCAGCCCGAACCCGGGGCTTCCTCGCCGGTCGGCCCCGATGAGATAGACCGGGCGACAGGCGATGCGCCAACGCCTGCGCAAGTAGAAACCCGCGCGCTTCCAGACCAGACGGTTGAAGGCTACAGTTGCGCCGTGACAGAGCGGCGAGCCGTATTTGACGACGGGCGCGCGGAAGTGACGCGTTTGTTTCGTGCGCGCGAGCTGGCGGGCCTCGCCATCCGCGTGGAAGTCGAAGGCCGGGGCGTTAAAATCATAACCGAACGGCGCGATATAGAAACCCGGGTGCCGCCCGATAGATTCGCCGTCCCTGCGGATTTCAAAAAAGTTGCACCGCGTTCGCTGAGGTAGAAAAAGTTACTTGCGGTCGCGCGCGTTTCCGATTAGCATTTCATTCGACTGTTATTAAAGGACACGGCCTCACAAGTTCGGACAAGCAGGAGATCATGTGGAATGGACGCGATAAATCCGCACATACTTATAATTGAAGATGACGAGGATACGCGCTTCGTCTACAACGTGCTTTTGCAGATGGAAGGGTATTGTGTCACCCACGTAGGAACGTTTGCCGAAGCCATATCGCGTATTCTCTCTACGAACTACGATCTGATATTGATGGACGTGAGGCTGCCGGACGGCGACGGCGTCGAGCTTTGCCATCAGATCCGCGCGTTCAACAAGATCTCTCCGATCATGTTCGTATCGGCGGCGGCATTCGAGAAGGACGTCGAGCGCGGGATGAAAGCAGGAGCGCAGGCCTATATGACTAAACCGGCTGACGCCAACAAGCTGATAGAGAATATCGCTTACCTGCTTGGGCAAAAAGCAATGCCGCGCGCGCCGTGGGACGCCTCATCGCTCAAGGGGCTGGTCGACACTGCGGCGGTAGCGGCGGCTCTGATAGATGAGAATCGAGTTTATAAAGCTGTAAGCCCCACTTACGCCGCAGCCGGCGGCGTCATGGTCGATGATTTAGTCGGCAAACCGTTGACAAACATCTTTCCGGACGTGAGCGGCAAGACCGCCGACATGCTTGAAACCGTCCGACAGACCAAGCAGCCTTTTTTTATCTCCCGCTACCCTTACACGATTCCCACCCAGCCCGAACGCGGGGTCACTTACTGGGATGCCGCGATGTGGCCTATAGACAGGAGCGAGTCCGGCACCGACATTCTGATTGTCGTCAGGCAGAAAGAGCAGAGCGGAGATATTGTCGCTTCGGCGTAAGACGGGAGCGGTGTGATGACAGAGAGCGGCGGATCGAAGGCCTTCGATCCGCCGCTCTTTTTTTGAGTATTACTGCGGCGGCGCAATAGGCAATGTGCGCGACCTCGGGTTGTTGCGCGGGGCTGGCGGCATCACCCCTCCGCCGCCCGGCATCTGCGGCGGAAGGCCGCCGGGAGCGGCGCTTGTGCCGAGCGCCGATTTGATGACATCATCGTAGATGACTATGTCTCCTTCATCTTTAAGCTGCTTCTGGACCGCGGCCAGATAGCTTGTGAACAGAGTGTTGCGCTTGGTATCGAGCAAGCGTTCCTGAATCGACTTTTTCTCTTTTTGAAACGGCTCTCCCATATCGGGCTCACTGCGGTCGATGACGGCTGCCACCACATAAGAGTCGCTGCCCGTAACCTTGATCGGCTCGCGCGTGATCTCGCCCTTGTTGAGCTTTTGTATCCTCGCCAGGTCCGCCTCGCTCGTGAGCGGCCCGAGTTGAGGGTCGTTACCCGGAGTATACCCGGCCCTCTCATCCGCCTTCAGCCCCATAGACGCGGCGAGAGTCTTCATCTGGTCGGGCGTCTGCGCTTGCGCAAGCTGACGCGCCCGCTCGGCAGCTACATCTTTTGACTTCTCTGTGCGGTAGCTGTCTTCGACCTTTGCTCTCACTTCCTCGAAAGACGCATCGTGCGGGTCGCGCTTATCCGTCAATTGAGCTACGGCAAATCCGTTATTGACGCTGATGCGCTCGGTGGCATCGCCCGTCTGCTGGAGCCCTAAGACGGCTTGCTGGAACTCCGAGGCCGCGCCGAGGTTGGGCAGGCTGTCGCCCGTGGCGAAAAATGGGGTCTCGTTAATCGAAGCAATCTGATCGCCATATTTGCTGTTCATCTCTGCGACGACCGCATCAATGTTCTTGCTCTCTTTCAATCTCTGCGAAGCTTCTCCGGATATCTCCACCGCGCGGCTATAGCCCTTCCTGACGCGCGCCTCTTTGAGCAACTGCTCGCGCGATTGCTCGAAAGTCGGCAGCCGCCGGTCTGTGACTTTGAATATGTAAACCTTATCGTTCGTGTCCGTAGTGATGGGCTGGCTCACATCGCCTTTCGCCATGTTAAAAACGTTCAGCAGCGGATTATCAGGCTTGAGCACATCTTTATTGACCCAGCCTATGTCGCCGCCCGAGATCTTTGCCCCCGGCTCATCGCTATACTGGCGGGCAAGGGCGGCAAAATCTTCTGCGGGCTTTCCCTCCTCGCCCTTTGCGCGCGTGCTTATCTCGGCCACCAGTCGGCTTACCTCCTCTTTTGACTTTGTGGTCTTTTGCGAGGTCGGCGTCTTAGGCGCGGTAGGCGCTTCGGGCTGATCCTTCGGGATGTTAAATACGATCTGACTGACGCGGACTTCTTTGACGGCGCGCTCGGGGTCGAACCCCTGCTTCAGTTCGTCATCCGACACCTGGAGCGATTGCCCCGCGCGCGTCTGATCAACGAAGATGTAGCGCGCTCGTCGCTGCTCGGTGTTTATGCGGAAATCGGATTTCCGCTGATCGAAAAAGGCGCGCAATTCCGCATCGCTCACCGTGAGCTTATCGCGAAACATGGTCGGAGGCACGTCAATCCAGCGGACGACATAGCTGGTCTTGTCGCGGCGGTATTCTTCTTCGACCTCTTGCGGCGAAACCTGCGCGGCGGCCGTGATAAAGCGGCGCAGCTTCTGCTCTACTATATCGTTTCTCAGGCTCTCCTCGAATTGAGCCGGGGTCGTGCCCGCATCGAGCAACCGCGCGCGATATTGCGCGGCTCCGGGCCAGGGGTTAAACCCCGGTATCTGCTTGATGCGCTCCTGGACCTCGCGGTCGGTCGCCGTCAGATTCAGCTTCTCGGCCTCGTAAAGCTTGACCTTCGCGCCGATGAGATCGTCGAGCACTTTCTGCCCGTATAGCGCGTAGGTCTGGGCCACATCATCCTGACGTATTGCGCCCCGACCGGCGGAAACCTGCTGGCCGTAGAATGTAAGCGCCTGGCGCAGCTCTTTTAGCGTGATCTTATAATCCGCGACTTCGCCTATGGGCCTCTCATCGGCGCTGGACGCGCCTTTCAGCCCGTCCCAGGCCGGAGTAAACGTGCCTATGAGGCCGAGCGCCAGCAGGACTACGAAACCTATCAGCAGCCACTTGCGCGAGCGTTTACGTCTGCTCAAGAATTTCAACATAAATCTATTGCCTCCAATACTCGCTCGTCTGGCGAGAAAAAGTTATTCCGGTGAAAAGATAAATATTAGTAAATCTTTACCGCAGTTGACAACCGCGCCTTGTGTTTGCCGCGAGGACGAAGAACTAAATCACCGTGCCGTCTGCGATAATCCCGCTTTTTGGGATTATGACAATGCCGTCTCGTATGAAGTAGCCGTCGCCGTCAAACTCGCCCGCGCGGGCCTCGTTTAGAATCTGCACGCCCGCGCCTATGCGCGCATTCTTATCTATGATGGCTCGGCGTATAAAACAGTTCTTGCCGACGCCTATGCGCGGGTGGCCCGCGTCTATGTCGCGCTGCATCTCGTCGAGCGTCTGGTAGTAGTCGGCCCCCATCATCAAAACGCCTTCCAATCGAGCGCCGTGTTCTATGCGGCTGCGTATCCCGACTATCGAATCCGTCACGGTCGCGCCGTTAATTATGCAGCCTTCCGTGATGATCGAGCTTTGTATGCGGCAGTCTAACAATTTCGAGCCGGGCAGATAGCGCGGGCGCGTGTATATAGGGGCTTCGGCGTCAAAGAAGTTGAACGGCGGCAGCGGCAGCGTCATCTCCATGTTGGCGCGATAGAATGCCCCTATCGTTCCGATGTCCTCCCAGTACCCGTCAAACAGGTGGGCCTGAACATTGCACTTGGAGAGCACCTGGGGGATGATCTCTTTCCCGAAATCGATTGCCTGAGGCGCTTCATCGATAAGCAAATTTTGCAGGAGGGCTTTGCTGAAAACGTAAATCCCCATCGAGGCGAGAAACGGGCGGCGCGCGGCCTCTTCCGGCGATAAGCCCAGCCACGTCGTATCGACGCGCATGAGTTCGAGCGCGTCTCCCTTCGGCTTTTCGCTGAACTCGACGATGCGCCCCTGCTCGTCCGTCTTGAGCAGCCCGAACCCCGAAGCGTCTTCGTAGCGCGCCGCCGTCACGCCTACGGTCAAGTCTGCTTTCGTCGCGTGGTGTCGCGCGATGAAGTCGCGGTAGTCCATGCGATAAAGATGATCGCCCGACAGTATCAGTATCGTGTCGCTTTTGTAGTCGTCTATGTGATGCAGGCTCTGGCGCACGGCGTCGGCAGTCCCCTGAAACCAGTCGGGCCGCTCGGGCGTCATCTCGGCCGCGAGTATCTCGACAAAGCCGTTTGTGAAACGGCTGAACCTGTACGTGCGCGCGATGTGACGGTTGAGCGACGCCGAGTTGTATTGCGTGAGGATAAAAATGCGATGCACCTCCGAGTTGATGCAATTCGATACCGGGATATCGATGAGCCGGTATTTGCCGCCCAGGGGCACTGCGGGTTTCGCCCGTTGCTTGGTGAGCGGATAAAGCCGCTGCCCCGCTCCCCCGCCCAGTATCACAGCAATAACGTCATCGGTCGCCATCGCTTCATTCCTCCGAATGAATTGTTATAGTTCTCAATTGTTAAAACTCTCGCCACTAGACACAGGCAAAAGAGTATAACCGCCCACCCGCAACATCGGAAAGCTCACGATTAATGTCACGTCAAGCTTTGATTTCAAATACGGCTACACTATTATCAAATCTACGCGGACGCGAAATCAATCAATCAGGGAGCGGGCATGGCGGCGCGAGGAAAGACGATCTGTTTCATAGATAACGCAAACACTTTTCACGGACAACAACAATCCGGCTGGCGTATAGATTGGAAAAAATTTTCCAACTATTTTAATCAAGAAGAAGAGATCTGGCAGACCTACTTCTTCGCGTCTCACCAGGACCCGCCCAGACCTGAAGAGGCCAGCTTTTTTCAATTCCTGAAAGAACAACTGCGCTGGGAGGTGGTGCTTTACCCGCTCGGTCTGAAGACCGTGACGTGCAGCAATTGCCATCGCGCGGCCACCCTTTATACGGAGAAGGGCGTCAACACGGGGCTTGCAACGAAGATGCTTATGTTAGCCATGAGCCGCGCTTTTGAAACGGCGCTGCTCGTTTCGGGCGACCGCGATTATCTCGAAACCGTAAAGTACGTAAAGGGGATGGGGCTTCGAGTCGAGATAGTCACCTGGCGGGATTGCCTGTCCGACGACCTGGCCGCAGAGTCTTCGGTGCCCGTGCTGTTTTTAGGCGATATACAAGACGAGATCGAAAAGATCGATTGACCGTCGCGGTGCTTAAAAAAAGATGGAGACGGATCATAAAAATATCCTCCGGCTTGCGCCCGAAATCGATGAGGCGCTCTCGCGAAGCGAGCCGGTCGTAGCGCTGGAATCAACCGTCATTGCGCACGGCCTCCCCCACCCTGTCAATCTGGAAACTGCGCGCCAGTGTCAACAGGCCGTCTACGATCAGGGGGCCGTCCCGGCAACCATCGCCGTAATCGATGGCCGGGCGGCGGTCGGGCTTTCCGAAGTCGAGATAAACATATTTGCAAAGGGCGCGGCCCCCGACGGCAGCAGTATTGAAAAAGTGAGCTTGAACAACCTGGCGGCGGTATCGGTCAAACGCTCGTGGGGCGCGACGACGGTCGCGGCTACGCTCAGAATCGCCCACAGGGCGGGCATCAGGGTCTTTTCAACCGGCGGCATCGGCGGCGTTCACCACGGCGCATACGATACGTTTGATATATCTGCCGACTTGACGGCGCTCGCACAGACGCCGGTCGTTTGCGTATCGGCGGGCGCGAAAGCCATACTCGACCTTCCGAAAACAGTCGAGATGCTTGAAACGCTGGGAGTGCCCGTAGCCGGCTACCGCACGGATGAATTGCCCGCCTTTTACTCTCGTCGAAGCGGGCTGGGCGTAGACATCACCGTGGAGACTGCCGAAGAGGCGGCCCGTCTTGCGGCGCGCCACTGGGAGGCGGGCGCGACCTCGGCCCTGCTCGTGTGCGCGCCCGTGCCCGAAGAGTTCGAGCTTTCTGCCGACGTAGTAGAGCGCGCGGTGAAAGAAGCGCTTGAAGAGGCTACGAGGTTAAAAATTCGCGGGAAAGCGATTACCCCGTTTCTGCTGTCGCGAATGGAGCAATTGTCCAACGGTAAAACGCTCGAAGCAAATCGCGCACTGCTTGTAAACAACGCCGGATTGGCCGCAGAGATAGCGGCAAACCTCGCTCGAATCATCTGATAACGCCACGCCCGCTGTCCTATGGCGCACTCATATCCTGATGGTTTAAAATTACAGTGTGCACGCTTGCGGCCGGACTGCCGATCGAATTCAGGCGGGAATCCTATCCTCACCGACCACGCTGAAGTTCGATGAGTAATCGCTAGAGGTTCAATTCCGTTTCAATTATTTCAATAGTATTGATGCCAGCGTAATCTGGAATTGTTGACACAAACTGCGGGTCCGACGGGTTGTCCCTCGTCGAAGATGCCCGCTCCAGGAGGATAGTCGATGAGATTTCAAGGATCAGCAAGATATTTATCAATTGCGGTTGGTTTGCTTATGCTCGTGTCGAGCGCGACGGTGACGTTCGGTCAAGAGAGCACGCCAAATACTCCGGCGCAGGATACGGCTTACAGGCCGGGGATTCGCAAGGCAGTGAGCGGTCAAAAGACGAAGCTCAAAGGGAGAATAGTTCGCCGCGATGCCGATACTTTCAGCATACTCGATGACCAGAGTATGGAGACCATCGTGCGATTGACGGACAGGACTAGCGTCAAGTCGAAGGGCGGTTTTTTCAGAAGCGGGAAGAACTATGACGTTACGAGCCTGCTCAGGGGCTTGCCGGTAGAAATTGAAGGGCGAGGCGACGCGGACGGCCAGCTGGTTGCCGAAAAAGTTCGCTTCAATTCCTCTGATCTTAAAGTCGCTCAAACTGTCGAATCGCGCGTCTCTCCGGTCGAGCGAGAAAACCAGCGCATCGCCGGGCAGGTCGATGAGTTGAACGAGGTTTCAAAAGCGGCCCGCGCCGAGGCCGACAGGGCTAACGCGGGCGTGGTGACTACGAACGAGCGCATCACCGCGCTTGACGATTACGTAGTGCAGGATGCGGTCGATGTTTATTTCAGGGTAAACAGCGCGGTCCTCACGCCTGAATTCAAAGCGGCGCTCGATGAGCTTGCGCAGAAAGCGGCAAGCACAAAGGGCTACGTCATAGAGATTTCAGGACACGCCGATGCTACGGGCAACCAGGCGCGCAACCGCGTCTTGAGCCAACAGCGGGCCGATGCCGTAGTGCGTTATCTTCAAGAAAACCATGACATACCGCTGCGCCGCATGGTGACGCCTTTCGGTTACGGCCAGATGAAGCCGGTGGCCGACAACACCACGGCGGAAGGACGCAGCAAGAATCAACGAGTTGAAGTCAAGATACTCGTGAGCCGTGGAATAACCCAGACGAACTGATAACGCAAAAAGATTCACCGCAGAGACACAGAGAACACAGAGGGGGCGCAGAGTTTTCTCTGCGCCCCCGCCGCGTGCGAAGCACATCATCGGCCATATGCGTCCTCTGTGTCTCTGCGGTGAGTTGTCTTGAATTTCCTTACATTCAATATAAATCAGCGCATCGCCGTGAGCGCGTCCGCCAGTTGATTGACGGCCTTGAGCAAGGATTTTCCCGCTTCGTCAAAGCGATTAGCCGCGGCCTGATTTTCGGCCATTTCGGCGGTCCTCGCTACGCCCGAAATGTACGGGTAGTAATTCTTCACTGCGGGGCTGCCGAAGCGGAGATCCGCTTCAAGCTTATCAAGCCCCTCGCGCACATTCCTGATGCTGTCTTTCACCCTGGCCTTAGTCCGCTCGTTTTGCTGGGACGCAACCGTTGACGCCTCGCCGCTGCGCGATGCCTGGTCAGCCGATTCGATGCCTTTCGCAATCCCCCCGTAAAGGTAGAGGAATTGCGAGAGCGTCTTTATCTGCGCCGCCACGCGCGCGCGGGCTGCAAGAAGTTCGGCGGACGTTTTTTCAACGGCGGCTTTCGAAGCAGGGGCGCTGCGGCGCGTCGAGCGGCGTCGCGTCTGTGCAGAGGCGACCGTTGATAAAAGGATTATCGAAGCGAGAATCAAAATGGAAGCTTTTCTCAAAACCTATACTCCTTATGTGAGGCGTCCTATATCCAAGCTACACCCCTTAAAGTTGCACCGTCAAGCATTGGCACAGATCAGAAAAATAGAACAATCGGCTTGCTCAAGCGTATTCAGGCTAGAGCTAGAAACATCAAAGGAGTTCTTATAAATGAAAATCTTTATACGCTCTGCGGCCCTTTTTCTGGCTGCTCTCTGCCTGCACGCTCAAACAAATGCTCAGACGAAACCCGATAGATTTAAAGAACAGCTTGAGCCTGTCATCAAACAGGTGATGGAGCAGTCGTACATGCCCGGCTTTGCCATCGCAGTTGTCGAGAATCAGAAAATAGTTTATTCGGCAGGCTTCGGCGTCAAGAGCCTTCAAACCCGAGAGCCGATCTCTGCCCGATCATTGTTTCATATGGCTTCGATCACAAAGCCGTTCGTTGCCACTTCGATAATGCAGCTCTGGGAGAAAGGCAAGCTCGATCTCGACGCGCCGGTCGTTAAATACCTTCCTTACTTTCATGTGAAAGATGATCGCTACGCCTCGATAACCGTAAGGCAGATGCTCAGCCACATATCCGGCATGCCCGACGTCACAGATTACGAGTGGGATAAGCCTCAGTATGATGAAGGCGCGCTTGAGCGTTACGTCAAGAGCCTCGGCAACGAACGGCTTATTGCAGCGCCCGGCACAAAATTCCAATACAGCAACATGGCCTTTGAAGTGCTCGGCGATGTGATTGCAAAAGTATCGGGCGAGAGCTTCGAGGATTACGTCAAGCACAACATCCTGGAGCCGCTCAAGATGCAAACCAGCACCTTGCTCGTCAAAAAAGCCGACCCGCAGTTGCTCACGCGCCCTCACGTTAGGGGCAGCTCTTACGATGTGGAAGTGAGCAAGGTGTTTCCCTATAACCGCATGCACTCGCCAAGCTCGACGCTTTATTCAAACGTGCTTGATATGAGCCGATGGGCGATGGCTAACCTGAATCGCGGAGAGCTTGACGGCAAGCGCATTTTGAAAGCCTCGACTTACGACCTGATGTGGAAGCCTGCGGGCGAGCAATTTCAACAGATCGGCATTAGCTGGTTTCTCAGAAAATTTAAGGAGTACCCGACCGTGACTCACAGCGGCGGCGACACAGGGTTTGTCAGCAACCTCGTGCTGATTCCTGAAAAGTCTATCGCGGTCGTGATGATGAGCAACTTTGATCGCGCCCCCTTAAACGTCCTCACGCAAGCGGCGTTGGATGTCGCGCTTGGGCTACAGCCTGCCCCTGTGTCAATCAAACCGCCGATTGATAGGGTCCTTTACAAGGCCATTGCGAAAGACGGCTTAGAAGCCGGGGTCAAACAGTATTACGATCTGAAGAAGAATCAACCCGACGCTTACGATTTCCAGGAGCGGCTTTTGAACATTCTCGGTTACGCATATATACAACAGGGCAAACTGAAGGAGGCCATCAGAGTTCTTCAGCTCAACGTCGAAGCGTATCCCGCATCTTCGAACGTTTACGACAGCCTGGGCGAAGCTTATATGCGTAACGGCGATAAGCAGCTTGCGATTGAGAATTACGAAAAATCGTTAAAGCTCGACGCCGGAAACTCGAACGCCGTCGAGATGCTGAAGAAACTGAAAGGGCAACCATAGAGCGTGTCTGACAAGCCTCGAAGAGGCGAAATTCAATAGCCTGGTGTAGCGCCCCAGGTCAGCGCCAACCATACCGACAAGCCCTGAAAGGGCGAAATAATCCGAACAATTTATTTCGCCCTTTCAGGGCTTTCATATTCAAAGCTTTTTTCTAAGAATCGCTTTGACTTCAAGGGCGGGTAAAATATAATCCTACTCCCACAAATCCTATTTCAGATTCGCCCAATCAC
The DNA here is from genome assembly GCA_963728545.1 of Blastocatellia bacterium. Taxonomy (GTDB): domain Bacteria; phylum Acidobacteriota; class Blastocatellia; order UBA7656; family UBA7656; genus DASUNP01. Next base: position 4,857,239 of record CAVSKO010000002.1, on the reverse strand, counting down.
TCTGGAGGAGCAAGCTTATGACTGCTGCATCAATAAAACGGATTGAGATTGACGAGCCGCAATCCGTCCCTGCGCCAAAACCGCGACGCTGGAAACGAATCCTGCTTGGTCTTGTCGCGATATTGTTCGCGGCAGTTCTCGCGCTCGGACTGTGGCCCGCAAAGGCCGACTTCGCGGGCGATGAGGCGACGGCCGGCGTGGGCCTTGACGGCGGAGGGTTGAAACGCTCTTTCCCGTCGATGATCTTCCCGGCCGACAACTCGCCCGCAGGCAGTCAAGCGAGCGAGCGAATCGAGCTTGGGCGGCTGCTCTACTTCGACCCGATTCTTTCGGGAGCAAATGACATCTCTTGCGCGACTTGCCATCACCCGGACCTCGGGTTGAGCGACGGGCGCGCGCTGTCTATGGGCAAAGGCGGGCGCGGGCTTGGGCCTGATCGCGCGGGCGCCGCCGAGATAAAGCGCGCCGCTCCTACGGTGTGGAACGCGGCTTTCAATCACATGCAGTTCTGGGACGGGCGCGCGCCCAACCTGGAAGAGCAGGCGAGAGGGCCTATCACAAGCGACATAGAGATGGCCGAAAATCCTGAGACTCTGGTCTCCGAACTAAAAGCCATACCGGAATACTCCAGCCGCTTTGACGCGGCGTTCGCATCGGGCGTGACGTTTGATAACGTGGTCAAAGCCATTGCCGCGTTCGAGCGAACGCTCACGACGAACAACTCGCCTTTCGACCGTTTTGTCGCAGGCGACCAGCACGCGCTCACCGATTCGCAGCGGCGCGGCTTCGACCTGTTCCGTTCGGGCAAGTCTCGCTGCTTTGAGTGTCACGGATTGCCAACATTCGCAAACCGCGACTTCAAGATCATAGGCGTGCCCGACACGGACTCGAACAAGCCTGACTTCGGCAGGTTTGAAGTGACCCAGGGCGAAGGCAACAAGCGAGCCTTCAAAGTGCCGACGCTTCGCAACGTCGCGCTGACCGCGCCCTACATGCATAACGGAAGGTTCAAGACGCTTGAAGAGGTGATAGATTTTTACGCGGGCGGTGGCGGACCCGGAAAGGGATTCGACACGCCTCACATCAATGACAAGATTCGCGTCTTCCCGGTCACTTCGGAAGAGAGAGCAGACCTCGCCGCGTTTTTGATCTCGCTCACGGACGAGTCGAACCTCCCTCAAATACCTGACCGCGTCCCGTCGGGATTAGCGGTCGTTCCGCGTTTGACAAACCCTGGCCGCGAAATCGCAGCTAAATTCAACACAGGCTCTCCGCGCGAGCAAGCAGAATCGCGCGCGCCGCAGACGATCACCGTAAAAACGGGCGAGTCCATACAGTCGGCTGTCCGCCGCGCGCGCGCAGGCGACACGATCGAAGTGATGCCGGGTGTGTATCACGAGATGATCACAATCGATATAGATAACATCACGCTGAAAGGCGTGACAGGCACGGCTCAACCTGCGCGACCTGTGCTGGACGGAAAGGGGCAGCTTTCAGACGCGGTAATAGTCACGGGAAACAACTTTCAGATCGAAGGCTTCGATGTCCGCGACTACACCGCTAACGGCATCGTTGTGCAGAACGCTCACGCGCCGGTCTTTCGCGATCTGGTGATCGATAAGACAGGGTTATACGGCGTATACCCTGTGAGCTGCACGAGCGTCTGGGTCGAGCGAGTGACGGCATCGGGAATAGCGGACGCGGCGATCTACGTGGGCCAGTCGCGCGACATAGTAGTGAAAGATTGCATCGCGCACGACAACGTCACCGGAATAGAGATCGAAAATTCCGTCAACGCCGTTGTTGAAAACAACTATGTTTATAACAACACGGGCGGGATACTGGTCTTCGTTCTTCCGAACAACCCGTCGAAGGTAGGGCGAAACTGCAAGGTCATAAACAATCGCGTTATCAACAATAACCATCCGAACTTCGGCGCGCCGAACTCTATAGTCTCGCGCGTCCCGCCCGGCACGGGCGTGATGATAATGGCCGCCGATGAAACGGAAGTTACCGGGAACGAGATTCGCGGCAACGATTGTTATGGCGTTGCGATCTTCAGCCTGGATCTTGCTTTCCCGCCCGGCACCTCTTTCGACGTGGGCCCGACGCCTGAGAATAACTGGATCCACGATAACGTCTACAGCGATAACGGACGCAACCCTGCCGGCGCGCTTGCTCGCGCGGGGTTGAAAGGCGCGGACCTGTTGTGGGATTTGAGCGGGTCAACGAATCGGTGGCAGGAGGCTTCGGCCACGCAGGCCACGCCGCTTTTGAGCGCGAGCTGGCCGGCGGCCGCCCGCCGCGCTCAATGGCGATTCCTTCAATTTGCGAAAGACTATTTGTGATTTATGGCAAATGCTGCGGTCAGAGTCGAGGTCGCTGACGAACTCGAAAAAAGCGGAGAGCAGAACGCCGTCCTTACATCGAGCCTCGCGGGCCAGTGCTTCGCGGAGTTCATAGGCACGTTCATCGTCATACTGTTAGGCAACGGGGCCGTATCGGTCGCAGTAATGACGAGCGCGCTGACGGGGTCGAGCGCAATCAATGGCTGGGCGGTCGCTATGATCTGGGGGCTTGGCGTGACGTTCGGCATATACGTCGCGGGGCCTGTTTCGGGCGCGCACTTCAACCCCGCCGTCACAATCACAATGGCCGTATTTCGCGACTTCCCCATGAAAAAAATCCCCGCCTTCATCGCCAGCCAGATCGCGGGCGCTTATGTGGCCTCGGCTTGCGTATACGGGGTATGGCATGGATTCTGGCCGCAGGCCGCAGAAAAGCTCGGCGTCCAGATCGGCCAGCCCGGCAGCCAGAAAATGATGTCCATGTTTGCCTGCTTCTATCCGAGCCCTGGACTCGGCACAGACGCCGGGGCCTGGGCGCAGATGAGCACCCCGACCGCCTTTTTGATCGAAGTGTTGCTCACGATGTTTCTGCTCTTAATGATCTTTGCGCTGACCGAGCCCGACAATCCCGGTCTGCCGCAAGCGGGGCTCGGCCCTCTATTCATAGGGCTGACGGTGACGGCGATTGTAGGCATAGGAGGGCCGCTCACGATGGACGCGGTAAACCCCGTGCGCGATTTCGGCCCGCGATTATTCGCCTACACGATAGGCTTCGGCCCCGTAGCCTTCCCCGGCCCGCGCGGCAACGAATGGTGGCTTTACATCGTCGCGCCGATCGTGGGCGGGCTTTTGGGCGCTGCCACGTACAGATACCTGGTTCACAGGTTTCTGCCGCGCGCTTCGATCAATTAACTGTTCTAGACAGGGTCGTGAAGGCTTAAATCAATTTAATGATCTAACCATTGAGCCGTTAACTAAGCGGGGCTTGCGAGTCGCAGGGACAGGCTAATTCTTGAAAAGCTTATCAAAGGCCGCTCTCGGGTCTTTCGTATCTACGCTTGCGGTCGTTGTCTCGCGCTCGATAGTCTTGCGCGGCTCAAAAAGCTCACACAGATTGCGCACATCTTTTTTGACTACTCGCTCGGTTATGGGCTTGCGGCATTGGAATCGCGCGCCGGGGTCGAAGCTCAAACAGTTTTTGCAAGTGTGTAGATCGGTATGGCACTTTGGACATTCGGCATCTAAAGCTATACCGCCCACTTCTATGTTGACGGGCGTGCCGCACAGATTACAGCGCGTTATCTCGCGAAAGGGCGGCATCTTGGGCGAGCGCACGTCGCTTCTTTGCGGGGTCGCGGGGCGCGGCCTGTTGTCGCGCTCTTCATCCTGCTGATAACCGCGTTGCTTGTATTTTCTATCCATAAATCTCCTGTAGCTGACACATTTTTCTTATTTTCCCTTGAATCTATATCTGGTCAGCAGTAGTTCGAAACAATTGGTTTGTCGCAGTCCATGACAATCTTAGGACGTTGCTATCGAATCAATCAAAACCTTGTTTGGGATTTCCAAGATCGATAGAGATGACAATTCCCTTATACAACATTAGCCCTCAGTAATCAACTAAAAACAGATGCTCAGCGCTCGGCGCTCAGGACTTAGAACTGTTGTGGTAAGATCGCTTTTCGCGTTTAAATCAATCGCTTAACGCCGGAGGAAAAGAATTGAATTTGCCAGACTGGTTCAAGCTGCTAGGGGTCGCCATCCTGGTCGTAGGGCTTGCGCTCAAGCTGCGCACGACTATCGTAGTTGTTATAGCCGGTCTTGTGACAGGCGTGCTTGCGGGGTTGCCGCTTTTTTCTAACGAAGGAATATTTCAGGGCATTCCTTACCTGACTCGGCCCGACCAGGAAGGAATCATTAACATGCTAGGCCGCGCTTTTACCGAGAATCGGCTGGTGACGCTCTTTATCATCACGCTGCCCGCGATAGGGCTTGCCGAGCGACACGGTTTGCAAGAGCAAGCGGCTCGATTGATTCGCCGGATCGGCGGCGCTACGGTCGGAGGGCTGCAAATCATCTATCAACTCTTCCGAGTGATTACAGGGTTTTTGGGACTCAGGCTCAACGGACACCCATCTTTTGTCAGACCGTTAATATTTCCGATGTCGCTCGGCGCGGCCGAGTCGATGACGGGCGCAGCCAGCGTTGATGACCTGCAAGCGAAAGGGATCGAAAAGATCAAGGCGGCAAATTCGGCTGCGGAAAACTATGGCAACTTCTACGGGCAGAACCTCAACCCTGCGCAGGCAGGCATACTCCTCGTTTTCGGCGTTCTCAACGGGCTGGGCTATGTGGTGAGCGTTTGGAGTCTGGTTATTTACACTTTACCAATAGTCTTCTTTTCTGTAATTCTCGGCGCAACTCAATTCTTGCTTCTCGACCGCCGTTATCCGAGAAAGGCGAAGACCGATTAATGCAAACCATATCGTCAATCGCAGGCTATGTGTTCAGCCTTCAAGCCGTTTACATACTGACGGGATTGGTCCTGATAATTTTTGCGGCGATGACCTTTCGAGACCGTGGGAACCCTCGCCGCGTGGGGAGTGGATTGTTCTGGACGGTGCTCAGCCTGATTTTCATATTCAGCGGGATGCTGCCTCACTGGGTAACGGGAATGCTGGTGCTGTTGATGGTCGCGCTCGACGGCTGCGGTCAGGTCAGGCGGGGCAGTTATAACGAAACGTCGAAAGCCGAGCAGGCCGGCGAAGCCGCGAGGCTGGGCAATAAAATCTTTCTGCCGGTGCTTGTTATCCCGCTCGTGACTTTCGCTTTCGCGGCTATCTTCTGGATTGTCGGTGCGGATAGGAACCGGGGCGCGCTGGTCGGGCTGGGCTTCGGCGGCATCGCGGGAATGATAGTCGCTTTGAGATTGGGCGGAAGCCGTCTCCGAACCCTTTTCGACGAAGGGCGCAGGATCAATGACGCCATGGGATCGGTAAATATCTTGCCCCAGTTGCTCGCTTCGATGGGCATCATCTTTACTGCGGCCAAAATCGGCGAATTGATAGCGGGCGGGATAACTCGCGTCATTCCGTCGGACAATCTCTTTTTGCTGATCCTGGCAAACTGTCTGGGCATGGCTTTGTTTACGATCATCATGGGAAATTCATTCGCCGCGTTTCCCGTGATCGCCACAGGCGTTTTAGTCCCTCTCATCGTAAAGCCGTTCGGGGTCGATCCGGCTATGGTTGCAATCATCACGCTCACGGCAGGCTCAAGCGGCACGCTTATGACCCCGATGGCGGCGAACTTCAACATAATCCCGGCGGCGCTGCTGGATATGCGCGATCAATACGGGGTCATAAAATTCCAACTGCCGTTCGCGCTGACTATGTGGTCGCTGCATGTCGTTTTGATGTACGCTCTGGTCAAGCTCCTTTGATCGGCGGGCAAACAGCTACAAAATCTAACGCGTAAAAAAGATTAAGAACATCTGGCTTTTTCGGCGAACATTAGAATATAATTTCCGCGCTTTGGCTCCTACGCTATGTAGCCGAATAGTGTGGATAAAGACTGTGAAGCAATAAGTTCCTCACGCTAAGAGTTGAAATTCCCGCCCCGCTAGCGCACGACGCAATTGCAGCGGAGTCCTCCGGCAAGCCGAAGCCCGCCGGTCGGATTCCTTCGGGGCAAAATGTAATTGGTATAGAGGAGGCCTTCTCATGGTTATGAAACGAAATAGAAAATTGATTATTCTGACACTGGTCACTATCTTGCTGGGCACGGCCATGCCTGCCTGGGCGCAAAAAAAGTCTTCCGAGGGTGTTAAAGCTTATTGGGGCGGGCGCTACAAAGCTCAGAAAAATATTCCCGGCCTAGAACAGGCAAAAACCAAATCGCTGAAGTCTATCATCCGCTGGAACCATATCTCAATCGACGCCAGCGGGCTTGACCACACGCCGGTAAGGACGGGCGAGAACCGCGTCTTTGGCGAGCAACTTGGGCCTGGCCGAGCAGCCCGCGCGATAGCGATTGTCCACATCGCTATGTTCGAGGCGTTAAACGCGATCACCGGGGGATTCGAGAGTTACACAGGTCTTTTCCGCGCATCGAAAAAGACTTCCGCGAAGGCCGCAGTAGCGCAAGCGGCGCACGACACACTGGTCGCGATGTTCCCTTCGCAGAAAGCCATCTTCGACTCAGCTCTTGCCGAAGACCTCTCGGACCTTCCCAACAATAAATCAAAGACAAACGGCATAGCTCTTGGGAAGACGGCGGCCTTCTCGATACTGGCGCGACGCTCTCTCGACGGCTCGCAGATTCCTGAGCCACGCGTCAACATAGATTTCATTACCAGCGACCAGCCGGGCAAGTGGCGTCAGGACCCGATCAGCCTGATTCCGCTGGCGCTCGGCGCGCGTTGGGGCGAAGTCACGCCGTTCGTTCTGACATCAGGAAGCCAGTTCCGCGCTCCGGCCCCGCCCGCAACCAACACCGCCGCGTATGCGACGGCTTACAATGAAGTAAAGCGCCTGGGCGGCGACGGAGTAACTACCGCGACCGAGCGCACCACGGATCAGACCGATATAGGCATCTACTGGGCCTACGACGGAACGCCGAGCCTGTGCGCGCCGCCGCGACTCTACAACCAGATTGCTGTGCAGATCGGCGAGCAGTTTAACATCAACGACATAGAGATGGCGCGGCTGCTGGCGCTTGTAAACACGTCGATGGCCGACTCGGGCATCGCGTGTTGGGAGTCGAAATACTTCTACAATTACTGGCGGCCTATTGGCGGGATACGCGAAGCCGACGCGGGATTTGGCCCGACCGGCCTGGGCGATGACAATGCCAATACGGTATGTGATCCGAATTTCATGCCGCTCGGCGCTCCCGCAAGCAATTTGACAGGGCCGAACTTCACGCCGCCCTTCCCGGCCTATCCTTCGGGGCACGCAACATTCGGAGGCACGTTGTTCCAGACATTGCGCCGCTTCTTCGGAAGAGACAATGTGACCTTCACCTTTGTGTCGGATGAACTCAACGGGGTCACGAAGGATAGAGCGGGCAACATGCGCCCGCTCAGGCCGCGCACCTTCTCGTCGTTCTCGCAGGCAGAGGAAGAGAATGGTCAGAGCCGAATCTACCTGGGCATCCACTGGTCGTTCGACAAGACCGAGGGCATCGCTCAAGGTCGAAAGATAGCCGATTTAGTCTTTGACAATGCGTTCAGGCCCGCGAACTAAAGAAGCGGCGAGCCGAACAAGCCAGATGAAAAGGGCAGCCTCGCAAGGGCTGCCTTTTTCTAATCGCGCTGATCGCTTTTCGCTACCGGGAGACGAACCGTGAAGCGCGAGCCTGACCCCGGACGGCTGCTGATCTCTATCACACCGCCGTGCGCATCGACTATCCACTTTGTAATGGCAAGTCCGAGCCCGAACCCGTTCACGCGCCCATCGCCGGGGTCGCTTTGACGATAGAATCGCTCGAACACATGCGGCAGCGCCTCCGAGGGTATGCCTCGCCCGGTGTCCGACACTTCGATAATCGCGGTCTCGCCTTCCTGATAAAGCGAAAGCCGCGCGCTCCCGCCCGCAGGCGTGTACTTGATGGCATTGTCCAGCAGGTTGACCAGCAGCTGTTTGAGCCGCTTCTGATCGCCTTCTACGACGACAGTCAACTCGGGCGCGCTGTAGTCGAGCGAGACGCGGGCAGACTGGGCTAGCGGTTGTAAAAATGTGTGCGCCTCTTTAGCGAGCCGGTCGAGGCTGAGCGGCTCAAGCTCAAGCATCGCTTCGCCCGCGTCCGACCGGGCCAGTGTCAACAGGTCGTCCGTGAGCTTCGTGAGCCGCGCGATCTCTTCCAGGCTCGACGTGAGCACGCGTCGGTAGTCATCCGTCGTTCGCTCGCGGCGCAGCGTGACTTCGATGTCGCCGCGCAGCACGGCGAGCGGCGTCCTAAGCTCGTGCGAAGCATCGGCAGTGAATCGCCGCTCGCGCGCAAAAGCCTGCTCAAGTTTCGAGAGCATCTCGTTGAACGTAGCGGCCAGCCGCCCTATCTCGTCCCTCGTGCGCGGCTCTTCGACGCGCTCGCTCAGATTGCCTCGCCCTATGCGTTCGACCGTTCGCGTGATGCGATCCACGGGCTTGAGCGCTTGGTTTGCAAGCCACAGCCCGCCTAAGGATGCGAGCAACAGCGCGACAGGGTTCGAGATCGCGAGCAACAAGAGAAGCTGGCGCTGGGCTTGATGAATCTCTTTGAGGGATTGTCCCACGACCACAAAAAACTTCTCGCCGTCTTCGTCTAAAGCAGGCCAGGTAATGATGCGCACCTGGTATAAATCCGAGATGGAAGCCTCTTCATACAGAGGCTTCCACTCGCGCGCCGCGCGTTCGAGCGTCGCCGGGTTTACAGGCACCTGGTGGCCTTCGATATCCAGTATCTGATCCGTAACCCTGCCGTCTTCGTTCACGATTGAGACGAATTGCGGCGCGAGCATCAAGACTGCGGGCTGGCCCATCTCTTCGGCTATCGAAGGGTGCCCCACCGCCTGCGCGATGCGGTCGGCCTGATGCCACAGCGATGTGTCTATCGTCGCAAGCAACCCGCGAGAAAGGTATAAGTAGATCGCGACGGCAAACGCCAGCAGCACTGCGGCTGCTACGGCTAGATACCAGAACGTAAGCTTTACGCGAATCGAGAGCATAGATCGGTTGCGCCGGGTGGTAGAATTATTCCCTCACATCATATAATCTACGCTCGGTTTTGAATTCGCAAGGCGGGTCAACCCCTATCTCTCAATCGAACGAACCAGGCGAATTGAACCGGCTATAACGGCGTAAAGGGAAGCTACTGCGATGACGAACAAGGAACAGGTTCCGGTTGCCGAGAGGGTGAGGACGAGACGGGCCGCGCGCTTCACATTGCTTGCGCTGCTGGTCGCAGCCATCTTGCCGGCGTCACAGCTCATACGCGCGCAAACAAACGCTCAGGTGATTCGCAATATTGAATATGCCCGCGCCGGTGAGAAGTCGCTTTTATTAGACCTCTACCTGCCTGCCGAGGGTGCGTCAAAGCTTCCCGTAATCGTGTGGGTGCATGGCGGCGGCTGGGCGACGGGAGACAAAGGCGACGCCGGGCCTGCGGCCAGGATGACGGCAAAAGGTTACGCCGTCGCGAGCATCAATTACCGATTGAGCTGGGAGGCGAGATTCCCTGCGCAGATCGAAGACTGCAAAGCGGCCATCCGCTGGTTGCGAGCCAACGCCTCGCGCTACAACCTGGACGCGGGTCGCATAGGCGTCTGGGGCTCGTCGGCGGGCGGCCACCTGGCGGCGCTTCTCGGCACATCGGGCGATGTCCGAGAGCTTGAAGGCGGTCTCGGTAATAACGATCAGTCGAGCCGCGTGCAGGCCGTAATTGACTGGTACGGCCCGGCAGATTTTCTAAAGATGCAATCCGAGTCGCTCGCTTGCAGTGTCATCGATCACGATTCGCCCGTCTCGCCCGAAACTCTTCTGCTGGGCTGCCCGATTCAACTCTGCCAGGACCGCTCGCGTCGCGCGAGCCCCGTCACGTACGCAACCGCCGATGATCCTCCGTTTCTGATTATGCACGGCACCGAAGATTGCCTCGTGCCGCCCTTGCAGAGCCGTGACATGGCGGACGCGCTTAAAGCCGTGGGTGTGGAAACGACCTTGACGTTTATTCAAGGAGCGGGTCACGGCGGGGACGAATTCGAACAGGCTGAAAATCGGAAGCTGGTCGATGATTTTTTCGATAAGCACCTGTCCGTTTCTTCCGTACCCAAAATCACAAGCGCGGAGGTCAGCGGCAAAAAGCTGCTGGTTGTTGGGACGGGTTTCGCAAACGGCACGGTAATAATGTTGAACGGGAGAGAAGAGAAGACTAAGAACGACGATCAAAATCCGGGGACTCGCTTGATCGCAAAGAAGGCGGGCCGGAAAATCGCTTCCGGTCAAACGGTGAGCTTGCGGGTCGAGATTCCCGGCGGAAAGCTTTCCGACGAATTCATATTCACAAGGCCATAGCGCTTCATTTTGCTTTGCTTCCCGCGAACTCAAACGACCCTCGGCCGGGTATTGCGAGCACCCCGCTTATCAGGTTCTCTTTTATCACTCCTGTGAGGGTCGCTTCGATAGTATCCTGGCCGATTTTTAAGTTTGTATTAAATCGAAGTTGACTGCCTGAGATAGCTGCCTTTTGGATGGGCGAAGTGCCCGTCTGCGCGATAAACGTGCCCGTCAGCCGTTCCCCTTCGTAAGACAGCTTGAAACCCACGAGCAAATTGCCCTGAGGCGTGCGCACCTCTATGCTCCAAACGCCCGAAGGATTGACTACCACATCAGTCCTCGCGCCGGTTTGCTGAACCGAGGAGTCAGTTGGCGCGGAAGCATTCGCCGCCAGGCTGTCTGAAACCTGTTTCCACGTTCCCTGGTACTGGATATTTTTTGGGTCGAGCCGCACAGCCTCTCTAAGCTCCGCTTCGGCTTCCGCAACTTTTCCCAGGCGGCTTAAGACCACGCCGAGGTTGTAATGCCACAGCGCCTTGTTAGGCTCAAGTCGAACGGCTTGGCGATGCTGGACTTCGGCTTCGTCGTTCTTTTGCTGCGCGCTTAAAGCTATCGCCAGCTTTGTGTGCAGTATGGCGTTATTCGGCTCTAGCCTCGCAGCCTGTTTGTAAGCCGATTCCGCCTCGGCCCACTTCTTTTCTTTCGTCAACCTGTCCCCATCCAGGATGTAAGACTGAGCAGAGCCGTCGGAAGGCCGCTGTGGTTTCGGCGGCGGGTCGTTTTTTTTGTTCTTCCCCGAAGCAGACCTCTCCGATGCTTTAGTGCTGACCTCTTTCAACAACTCCTGGTAGCGGGGTTCGGAAGGGTCGAGTCGCACAGCCTCTTTGTACTCTTTCTCTGCCTCGGTCCATTTCTGTTGTTTGATGAGCACGTATCCCAGGTAATCTCGCCAGCGAGCGTTATTCGGTTCAAGCGCGACTGCTCGCCTGTACTCGGTTTCGGCCTCGGCATACTTAAACTGCTCGACCAGGCGGTCGCCGACTGCGGCGTAGCGCGTGGCGTTGTTAGGGTCTAGCTGCGCCGCCTTGCGGTATTCGGCTTCGGCCTCGGAGTATTTTTTTTGCCGCGACAGCACAAAGCCGAGGTAGGTGCGCCAGAAGACGTTTTCAGGCTCAAGCCGTACAGCTTCGCGGTAAGCCGTTTCGGCCGGGGCATACTTTTGCTGTTCGGCGAGGCGGTCCCCTACGCCCGCGTGCCATTGAGCATTATTCGGCTCGATGCGCGCGGCCTCTCTGTATTCGGCTTCGGCATCGGCATATTTGTTCTGTCTTGTGAGCGCGATGGCGAGCGCAACATGCAACCGGACATTATTCGGATCAGCCTTGACTGCCTTCCGGTATTCGGCCTCGGCCTCTGCCCATCTAGCTTCACTGGCAAATTTATCTCCCTGCTCGACGTACTTGTCCGGAGACGTGTTGGAGCTGGGAGCGGGCGGCTTTGGCCTGGGGGCCGGTTTTTTCGCGGGCGGCTTTGGCTTAGGGGGCGCAGGCTTCGATTTAGGAGGAGATTTGGTCGGCTCCGGGTACTCTCGTTGCGCCCCGACTGCATTGAGTGAGATAGCTCCTATCGCCAACCCGGCAATCAATAAATAAGTTCGCAAGTGTCCGAATCTCACAGCCATAAACCAGCTCTTTCCCAAGGCAGTTTTCGCACTGGCAAGCCTAATCCCATTCTCGAATAGTGTCAATTGCGGAGCAATAGCAGTTATTATAAGAATTGGTTGGGAGAATAAATGCGGATGAGAGGACTTGAACCTCCATGGGATTGCTCCCACAGCGTCCTGAGCGCTGCGCGTCTGCCATTCCGCCACATCCGCATACTAAGCGATTGTCAATCAATCAAACTGAAAATATACTAGCTATCGGGCGGGAAAAGTGTCAATTCAATTTTGGATTTTGGATTGCGGATCAATTAGCATATCCTTCGATTTAGAATCTGAACTCTAGAATCCCAAATTAATATGCTTACCACCGACCTTTCACCTCAAAAAATTCTACAGGCGCTGCCGCGCGTGCGCGAGCGAGCCGTAAACCCCGATCGCTTGATAGAAGCGCTCTCGCTTACAGACTCGCAGGCCGAGCGATTGCGCGGCTACCTTGCCGAGTTCGTCCGAACTGGCCTTGCCGCTTCAAAGGGCGGCCGCTACTGGCGCAAGCAGGGCGCAGGTCTTCTGATCGGCAAGCTGCGCGGCACGCGCTCAGGCCATGCCTTCGTCCTGCCCGATGACGAGCGAGAGCGTGCGAGCGGGGACCTCTACATCGCAGAGCGCAACCTCGGCTCTGCGATGCACGAAGACAAAGTTATAGCCCGCGTGACGGGAGCAGGTGCGCGCGGGCGCGAAGGGCGCGTCGAAGCGGTCTTATATCAAGCCAACCCGACGGTCGTTGGCCGATTCGTCAAGCTCAAGACGGAAAACTTTGTCTCGCCGTTTGACGAGAGGTTCCTTTACGAAATAAGCGTCGCGCCGTCTGACACGCTCGGGGCTACGGACGGGCAGATAGTAAACGTCGAGATCACCAGGCTCCCCGTCGCAGGCCGCCCCCCGTGGGGCCGCGTCATAGAAATCCTCGGCGACGAAGATACGCCGGGCATAGACATAGAGATCATTATTAGAAAACACCGACTGCCACACATCTTCCCCTCTACAGTTCTGGCAGAGGCCGAAGCAATATCGGAGATAGTGAGCGAAGATCAATTGGCCGGGCGCATCGATTTGCGCGACCAGCTTACGATAACGATTGACGGAGAAACTGCGCGCGATTTTGACGACGCCGTCAGCCTTGAGATGTTGTCGAACGGGCGTTTCAAGCTCGGCGTTCACATCGCCGACGTGAGCCATTACGTGCGCGAAAGGTCGGCGCTCGACGAAGAAGCCTATCGTCGCGGGACATCTGTCTATTTCCCCGAGCGCGCAATTCCGATGCTACCCGAACGGTTGTCGAACGGCATCTGCTCGCTAAAGCCGAATGTCGACCGCCTCACGATGTCGGCCATCCTTGAGCTTGATCAAACGGGTCGCGTAGTCGATTATCACCTTACGCCTTCGGTCATACACAGCCGCGAGCGTATGACTTACACGGCGGTCAACGACATACTCACGAACCCCGAAGGCGAACGGGCCGCTAGCTATCGACACGTCCAGCCAATGTTAAATCAAATGCACGAGCTGACGCGGATTTTAATCGACCGCCGTCGCGAGCGCGGCGCGATAGATTTCGATCTGCCCGAAGCCGAGTTGTTTTTCAACGACGAAGGTCAGATAGGCGGGATAGTAAGGTCGGAGCGCAATATTGCGCATCGCATGATCGAAGAGTTCATGCTGCTGGCGAACGAGAACCGTTGCCCGGCATCTGGACGCGCTCGATGTGCCGTCGCTCTACCGCATACACGAAGAGCCTAACCCGACAAAGGTCGATGAGTTCGCCGAGATAGCCGATTCTTTAGGTCATAAATTCTCTATGCGCGGCCCCGTGCCGCAACGCGGGTTCCAGCGACTGGCCGAAGAGATTCGCGGGCTGCCCGAAGAGCGCATGCTTTCATACCTGATGTTACGTTCAATGCAGCGCGCACGGTATACGCCGCAGAACCAGGGCCATTTCGGGCTGGCGATGAAAAGCTACACGCATTTCACCTCGCCCATTCGCCGTTACCCCGATCTGGTTGTGCACCGCATACTCCGCGAAGCGCTCGCGAGCGGCGGTCGCGGGCAGGAGAACTGGCAAGCGATAGACCTCGGCCAGAAACGTGCGCGCAAGATGGTTTCGTGGCCGGTGCTGGACCAGGAGATAGAAGAGAGACTGCGTTCGACGCTCGATGCGGTCGGAGAGCATACGAGCGAGCGCGAGCGCGCCGCCGATGATGCCGAGCGAGAGTTGATGAACTGGCGCAAAGCAGAGTTTATGGCTGCGCACATTGGCGAAGAGTTCGCGGGCGTGATTACGTCGATAAAGGAGTATGGCTTCTACGTAGAACTGAACGAATATTTCGTGGAGGGTTCTCGTTCACATCTCTACGCTTAGGGACGACCAGTACGAGTACCAGGAACGCAAGCACCGTCTGGTTGGCGCGCGCACGAATCGGCGCTTCAGGCTCGGCGACGAGGTGCGAATATCTGTCAACAGAGTTGACCGCGCGCGCCACTTAATAGATTTTTCCGTTGCGTGATCAGCTACCCGCGTCTCTCAAGTAGCTGGAGCTGTTTTCAATTGAGTGTACAGGATTGGGTAGACAACTCACCGCCGCAGACACAGAGAGCACGGAGGTTGCACAGAGTTTTTTCTCTGCGCCCCCTCTGTGCTCTCTGTGCCTCTGCGGCGGTGAATCTTCTTTCATTACCTTACGCTCGTATTTAGCTCGTAAAACTTTTAACTCGTCTTTCCGTTTTTGCGGTGCTCCGGGCTGATCGAAGTCTCTTCGAGAGCGTCTTCTTCGGATTGAGCTACGTGCCAGCCCCAGTATGCTCCGATGGGCGCGGCAACAAATCCCAGGACCAGAAACAACCCGGCCTGCGCAGGATCGTCCAACAGGCCGCCGGTTATAAACAGGTCTTTGTAGGTTTCCGGGAGCAGCAGGTAGACCAGAAAACTGAGTCCCACGGTCATGGCCGCAGCGACGACGGCATCAAACAGGCGGCGCTGCTCGCTCTTCCACCCGATGATAAATCCGCCGACCAGAAATGCTCCTATCATCAGCCCCAGGATAACTATAGGGGCCGTGTTTTGCATAAAGGCCGTCGAGCTTTCGGCGCGAGCAAGAGCGATGGCGTCAAAGACAAGCGAGACTACTATTTGAAGCCCGAACATCGAGACAAGACCGATCAGGGTCCATTTGACGTGATCTCTTGTGTCTGTCGTGGATAGAACTGCTGACATAAGCATTCCCCCTTTCGCCTTTTGAAATAATTTAAGAACGAGTGAGGACAGCCGTGTCTGTTAGTTATTTAATCGCTGGCTGTTTGAAAAAAAAACATTCAAAGATTAAATAGGGAGTAATTCTGTTTTACTCCCTGCCGCCTTTTAAGTCAATCCCCCAATTAAGGTCTACGGCGACCGGCGCGGGATTGTTCGCCCGGATTTTGCCGGGCCTTCAGAGATTGACTGTGCGCCCGACGGCTGATACTTTTTTTGTTTGCACATCACTATTTTCTGATCACATTAGCAGAGCGCCCGCAATTTGCCACGGTGTCGCGCGGCGCGTTTTCGAGGAGGGGTTTATGAAGCGTCTCGTATCTTCAATCGCAGTTATCTTGCTTGCGCTAGCGCCGGCCTCGGCCCAAAAATGGCAAAAGCCGTTGAAGCCTTTCACTATAGAAAACCTGTTGCAGGTGCGCCGCGTCGCGGACCCGCAGCTTTCACCCGACGGGCGCTGGATAGCCTATTCGATCAGTGACACGGATAAGGCTGCCAATAAGCGAACAACTCAAATCTATTTGATCTCTTCGCAGGGCGGCGATCCCCGCCAGTTGACCAGTGATAAACTATCTTCAAGCTCGCCGCGCTGGTCGCCCGATGGGAAGCGACTTGCCTTTGTCTCCGATTCTCAAATCTGGATCGCCGAGATTACTGACGCAGGTATGAGCGCGCCAAAGAAGATCACCTCTATCTCGACCGGCGCTGACGGCCCCGTGTGGTCACAGGATGGCCGCTACCTGGCTTTCACTTCGGACATCTATCCCGAATGCAAAGATGACGAATGTAACAAGCAGCGCGGCGAGCAGGCAGAAGCAAGCAAGGTGAAGGCGAAAATAACCGACCGCTTGCTTTATCGCCACTGGACCTCCTGGAAAGAGGGCCGCCGCACACACATCTTTGTAGTCGCGAGCGAAGGCGGACAGGCGCGAGACCTGACGCCGGGCGATTACGACGCGCCGCCGTTCACCCTGGGCGGGCCTATGGATTACAGCTTCTCGCCCGATTCGACCGAGCTTGCATTCGCGCGCAACACGGATAAAGTCGAAGCCACCTCGACAAACGGCGACATCTTTTTAGCGCCGGTAGCGGGCGGCGAGGCCCGCCGCATCACGACGAGCAATCCGGCAAACGACCTTTCGCCGATGTATTCGCCCGACGGGCGCTTTATCGCTTATCGCGCTCAATCGAAGCCCGGCTTTGAAAGCGACCGGTGGCAGTTGATGCTTTACGACCGCAAGAGCGGCCAGAGCCGTTCGATCACGGGCGCGCTCGACTCTTCGGTCGAATCATTCACCTTTTCGCGCGACGGCCAGAAGATTTATTTCGCCGCCGCCGAGCGAGGGCGGCAGCCCATCTATGAAATCGCCGTGAGCGGCAGCGGGATGAAGAAAGTCATCAGTGATGGCTTCAACGACGACATACAGTTGAGCGCGGACCAGAAGACGCTCGTCTTTACGCGCAATAGCCTCGCGCGCCCCGTCGAGATTTTTGTCGCGTCGTCGGCCGGCACTAATGTCACCCAGATCACCCGAACCAATGATGTATTGATCAACGAGTTCCAGCTCAAGCCCGCGGAAGACGTGACGTGGGACGGCGCGGGCGGCGCAAAGATTCACGGCTTTATAACAAAGCCCGCAAATTTTACGGCGGATAAAAAGTGGCCGCTGATTGTGCTGATACACGGCGGGCCGCAGGGCGCGTGGAATGACGCTTGGAGCTATCGCTGGAATCCGCAGGTCTTCGCAGCAGCCGGGTACGTAGTCTTTACGCCGAACCCGCGAGGCTCTACCGGCTACGGCCAGAAATTCACCGACGAGATTTCCGGCGACTGGGCGGGCAAGGTTTACACGGACATTATGAACGGCGTGGCTCACGTCGCGGGCATGCCCTACATAGACAAAGATCGAATCGGCGCTGCCGGGGGCAGCTACGGCGGCTACATGGTCAACTGGATCGAAGGGCACAACGACGACCCGCGCGCTAAGTTCAAGGCGTTGGTTTCGCACGCGGGCGTCTACAACCTGACGAGCATGTACGGCGCGACCGAAGAGCTGTGGTTCCCCGAATGGGAGTTCAAAGGCACGCCGTGGACGAACCCTGAGATGTACACGCGCTGGTCGCCGCACATGCATGTGAAGAATTTTAAGACCCCTCTGCTGGTCGTTCACGGAGAGCTTGATTATCGCGTGCCTGTGACCGAAGGGCTGCAACTGTTTACGGCGCTGCAACGCCAGGGCGTCGAGTCAAAATTGCTCTATTACCCCGATGAGGGCCACTGGATACTGAAGCCGCAAAACTCGGAGCTGTGGTATACGACCGTGCTGGGGTGGTTCAACAAGCATCTGAGAACCTAACGGCGATAGCGCTCGCCGTTAGGTTTTCGGTCTTTAGTTTTCGAGAGTCTTTATCAATTGCCGGGCGCGCGTTGCGAGCGCGCCTTCGGGCGATTTTTCGAGGTAAGCTTTCAACTCGCGCACGGCTTCGTCGCGTTTCCCTTTTTTCATGTGAATCACCGCCAGATAATAGCGCGCGATCACATACTCAGGCCCGCCTGATGACAGGGCCAGGCCGAGTTCTCGCTCTCCAGCCTCAAGCTCATCGGTCTCCGCCGAGGCTATGCCTAAATAAAGGCGAGCTGCCGGCGCAGAGCTGTCGATGGAGACGGCCTGGTTCAGATGCTCTATCGCATCCAGGAATTTATCCTGCTCTACGAGGGCGATTCCCATATTGAGCCGGGGGTTGAATGCTTTCGGGTTTATCTCCAGGGCGGCCCCGAACTCGTCGGCGGCATCGGCGGGCTTCTTGAGATTCAAGTACTGCACTCCCAGGTCGTTGTGCGCTACGAGATATGTTGGGTAGATGCTCAAAGCCTTTTTGTAAGCCGCTATCGATTCTTCCACCTTGCCGGAGTTAGCCAGAACGGTCGCGCGGTCATACTCTTTCTTTGCGGCAGAAGGGACGTTTGGATCAAGCTCTGCGACCGACACTACCCCTCCCGGTTTTTTACCGACTGCTCCCGGTTTCTCTTTAAGAGAGATGATAAGGGTTACGCGCATGCCGCGCTGTAGGCGCACCTGCTCGCTTGACGGCTCATAAGAGGTGCTTTCGCTAGTGGCCTCGACGAAGTAAGTTCCCGAGCGCAGATTCCCGAACGTAAATCCGCCGTTGCTGTCCGTGTAGAGCGTCATTCCCGGATCATTAATGGTGCTGAGATTGATTTTGACGCGGCCCGGAACCGGCTGGCCCGACGGAAGCACGACCCGGCCATCTATGCTCCCCGTACCCCCCGCGCCAACGTTTGGCGTGCTCGTAGGAGGGGCTGTGCGTTGCGCGTGAGCCAGATCGGCAAAGCCGACAGCGGCAACGATAACAAAGCAGATTCGAAGCAGAATTGTTGCTGGCTTCATTGAGGTCCTCCAAATCTCGTATGCTTGCGGTCGGCATACAATATTGCGATCGTATAGTCACTTCAATTGATTCGACCGTCTATACAACAGTAATCGCGCCGTAGCCGTTACTGTTAGTGAGCATAACTGAATTATAAGCAGTTGGCCGGGTAAAACGAAAGGGTCGCGGTGCAATTTACGCCACCATTTTATGCTTTGCTGCTACACGGGTGAACCTAACCGCGTCCTAAGCCTCTACGGCAGAGGAGCACGCTAATCCCAAAGCTTCGTTGAGTGTGAATCGACCTTCATAGATGGCCCGGCCTATTATAACGCTATCGACGCCAAGGTCGCTTCCTGCTTTGTCCAGCCGCTCGATATCATCTAATGAGGATATTCCGCCGGATGCCGTTACTTTTATGCCTGACTCGCGAGCTATGGCGCAGGTCTGCTCGGTATTAATCCCGTCCAACATCCCGTCGCGCGAGATGTCCGTGAAGATGATGCGTTCAACTCCGGAACCGGCAACGCGCCGCGCCAATTCTTTTGCCGATAGATTCTCTCGCTTCTCCCAACCGCGCGTCTTAACCATGCCGTCTCTCGCGTCAATGCCGACAGCGATGCGGCTGCCGAAACGTCGCACAAGCGCTTCCAAAATTTCGCCTGATTCGACGGCTAACGTGCCGACGACAACTCTTGCGGCACCGGCTTCGATCAACTGTGCCACGGCGCGGGCGCTTCTCAATCCACCGCCGAACTGCACGGGTATCCCGACAGCCTTTATTATTTGCCGCGCCACTTTCCGGTTGAGCGAGTCGCTTTCATCGAAAGCCCCGTCCAGGTTCACCACATGAAGCATTCGCGCGCCTTCGGACTCGAAGCTGCGAGCAACCTCTACAGGGTCGTCTCCATAGATTTTGATGCGCTCGCGCCGCCCTTGCGCCAGACGGACACATAGCCCTTGCCGGAGATCAATGGCGGGAATAATTAACATCGTCTCTCCTAACCTTCGCCGATCGTCTCCATTACGCTTTCAAACAGCGCGCCGTTAGTGGAGATGGCGTTGCCGCCGCGAATCGTTCGCTGGCCGTTCCAATCAGTAAAAGTTCCCCCAGCCTCTTCAACGATTGGTAGAAGCGCCGCGCAATCCCAGACATTCATGATGGGGTCGAGCATTATGTCGGCGCGGCCTGTGGCGACAAGGATGTGCCCGAAGCAATCGCCCCATGTTCGCCGCGCAGCAGCTCTGGTTTGCAGCCTCTCGGCCGCCGCGCCGAAACCGTATTTCTTGCATGCCTGGAAATCGGTAGACAATAACAGCGCCTGATCAAGCGACGGCGTTGAAGAGACCCGCGAAGGCTTCCCGTTCCAGAAACAGCCCAACCCGCGCGCCGCGTAAATCACCTCGCTTAATGCCGGCAGATTCGTCACGCCCAGGACTACTTCTGTTTCGACTTCCAGCCCGATTAAAACGCCGAACAGAGGCACGCCATGAACGAATGAATAAGTGCCGTCGATAGGATCGATGATCCAGCGGCGATTTGATCTGCCCGCGCGCTCGCCCTCTTCT
Organism: Blastocatellia bacterium; assembly: GCA_963728545.1. Lineage (GTDB taxonomy): Bacteria > Acidobacteriota > Blastocatellia > UBA7656 > UBA7656 > DASUNP01. The sequence goes on along the minus strand of CAVSKO010000002.1, from coordinate 4,836,932 downwards.
TCGCCGAGAATCCCGTCATCGGGGAAAGCTCGGTTGATCGATTGGCGCAAATGGCTTTCAGCTTCGCGGTCAGCCGCAGTGACGAACGAGCCGTCCCGCTTGAGTTCAGTTACGAACGAACCTTTGTAATAACGAAGAATGATCTCGGCGGCTTCCTCGGAGAGGCGCACGGTGAAATCGAGTAACTCTTTTAAGTCAGGAGCCTCCATATTCATTTCTGGCCTCGCTCTCCTCTACGGCGCACCAGTTCGCGACAGACATCGTCAAGAGTAATGCCGCGCTCTACCAGCAGCACTACAAGATGGTAAAGAAGATCGGCCGTCTCCATCGTGAGGGCGTCGGGGTTCTCGTTCTTAGCTGCGATGATTGTCTCTGCTGATTCTTCGCCGACCTTCTTCAGAATCTTATCTAACCCCTGTTCGAAGAGATAAGTTGTATAAGACCCCGACGGCCTTTCGCGCCGCCTCGACTCGATGATCGAATGTAGCTCCTCAAGCGCCTGCCCCAATCCGGGCAGCGCTTCCTGTGCTTCTGCGCCCTCCAGCCGGTTGTGGAAACAGGAAAACTCGTTTGTGTGACAGGCCGGCCCCCGGGGTTCGACTGAAACCAGAATCGTGTCGCTGTCACAATCGACTTTCACACCCGCGACACGCTGGCTGTTTCCGGAGGTTTCGCCCTTGTGCCAAATCTTTGCGCGCGACCTGGAATAAAACCATGTCTCCCCGGTTGAAAGCGTGCGCCTGAGACTCTCTTCGTTCATGTAGGCGAGCATCAGCACTTTCTGCGTGCCTGCGTCCTGCACGATGGCCGGGACGAGGCCACGCTCGTCGAACTTAATATCTTCAACCGCCACATTCATCTTACGACCACTCCTCGCGCCCTTAGATTGTCTTTAACCTCTGCTATTTTGAAATGCCCGAAATGAAATAACGAAGCCGCGAGCACGGCGCTCGCGCCTCCCTCAGTCACCGCCTCATAAAAATGTTCGAGCCGTCCCGCGCCTCCCGAAGCGATGACAGGTATTCTTACGGCCTGGCTGACGGCGCGCAGAAGTTCTATATCATAGCCATCGCCGGTTCCGTCACGATCCATGCTTGTCAACAGTATCTCGCCCGCGCCGAGTTGTTCGGCGCTCACGGCCCACTCGACCGCGTCCGCTCCCGTATTCTTCCGCCCGCCGTGAGTGAACACATCCCAGCCTTGACCCTCTGTTCTCCGGCGCGCGTCGATTGCGACGACCATGCACTGGCTGCCGAACGTCTCCGCGCCTTCGCGTATAAGTTGCGGGCGCTCTACAGCCGCCGTGTTGACCGAGACTTTATCGGCCCCGGCGCGCAACACTGTGCGAATCTCTTCAAGAGACTTAAGCCCGCCGCCGACCGTGAATGGAATGAATACCTCGTCGGCCACGCGCCGCACCAGATTGAGGATGATGGCGCGCTTGCTGCTCGAAGCCGTGATGTCGAGAAAAACGAGTTCGTCTGCGCCTTCGGCGTCATAACGGCGGGCCTGCTCGACGGGGTCGCCTGCGTCCGTCAACGACACAAAGCGTATCCCTTTGACTACGCGCCCGCTATCAACATCGAGACAAGGAATAATTCGTTTCGCAAGCATTACCGGTCACGCTATACCTGATACATATCCCGCGAAGTTGCGAAGCAGTCGCAGCCCCGCCGACTGGCTCTTCTCCGGGTGGAACTGCACACCGCACACTGCGCCGCGCGCGACAATCGATGCATAAGCCGAACCGTACTCGGTTTCTCCTACAACGTCTTCCGGGTCGTCCGCCTCGCAATAGTAGGAGTGAACAAAATAGAAGAACGCTTCATTCTCTATCCCCGCAACCAGTGAGTGCGGCCTTTTCGCCTCGACCTGATTCCAGCCGACATGAGGCACGCGCAGGTCGTTGTTGAAGCGTCGAACACGCCCTTTCAAAAGGCCGAGGCCCTCGGTTCGCCCAAACTCTTCCGATTCCTCGAAGAGCATCTGCATGCCGACGCACACGCCCAGAAGCGGTGCGCCCTCGCCCGCGCGCTCACAAACAAGCGCGTCAAACCCGCGCTCTTTGAGCGCGCTCATACACGCGCCGAACGCGCCGACGCCGGGCAATACCAGGGCTTCGGCTTCGCGCAACACACGCACGTCGTCTGTCACCACAGCCGCAGAACCCGCCGCCCGAAACGCCTTCTCGACCGAGCGCAGGTTGCCAACCCCATAATCGATAATCGCCACTCGTGTCATAGCCTCAGAGCGTTCCTTTCGTGCTGAGGACCCCGCTGATGCGCGGGTCGCGCTCGACCGCCTGTCTGAGCGCCCGCGCCGTGGCTTTGAACGACGCTTCGAGGATGTGATGAGTGTTGCGCCCGCGCAGAAGATCGATGTGCAGATTCATTCGCGCGGCCTCTGCAAAAGAGCGCCAGAAATGTTCCGCAAGCTCGACCGAAAAGCTGCCGATCACTTGCCGCGTCGTCTCAACTTCGTATACCAGATAGAAGCGGCCTGAAAGGTCGACGACGCTGCGACACAGGCTTTCGTCCATCGGGACTATGCTCGCGCCGTAGCGCGCAATGCCCGTCTTGTCGTTTAGCGCCTCGGCTAACGCCTGTCCGAGGGTGATTGCAATGTCTTCGACTGAGTGGTGATCGTCAATTTTAATATCGCCGCGACACTCCACCACAAGGTCGAACAATCCGTGACGAGCAAATAGCTCCAGCATGTGATCGAGAAACGGCACGCCTGTCTCGATCTGCGCGTCCCCGCTCCCGTCGAGCGTAAGCCGGACGCGCACATCCGTCTCCTTCGTCTGCCGGTGGATGGTGGCCGTTCGCGCGCCGGTCTGCTCCCGCGCGTCTGTGAGCATCTCAGTGCTATTTGTCATTTGAATACCTCCGACAGGGCCGCAACCAACAGGTCGTTTTCGTCGGGCGTCCCCACGCTTACGCGAAAATACTCTTTGAGCATCGGATACCCGCTAACATCACGTATGAGAATGTCGCGCTTCAAAAGCTCGTTAAATACGTGGCGCGGAGGAATTTCGGAACGCACTATCAAAAAGTTCCCGCGCGAGCGAACTGGGGTGAGCCCCGGTATGCGAGAAATCTCTGTGTAGAGCCGTTCACGCTCGCTGACGATCTTTCTGACGAGCGGCTCAATTTCTGTCTCGTACTTTTCGACGGCGACCTCGGCAGCAGCCTGGGAGAGGGCGTTCAGGTTATAAGGGAGTACGGCTTTCGAGATTTCGCGCACTAATTCCGGCGCGGCCAACAAGTATCCGACGCGTAGCGCGGCCATCGCCATCGCCTTCGAGAAAGTGCGAAGAACCACTATATTGGGGTATCGTCCGAGGAGCGGCACGGCCGACTGCCCGGAGAATTCGAAATAGGCTTCGTCAATGACGATCAGCCCCCGCGCCGCTTCGGCGAGGGCCGCAATGTCGTCGTTAGCCATCACAGAGCCTGTCGGGTTGTTCGGGGAACAGATGATCGTCACCAATGGTTGATTGACTTCAATAGCATTTCGTAAAACTCGCGAGTCGTATTCGAACTCAGGCGTGAGCGGAACGCTTATGATCTCGCCACCCAGTATAGTGGCGAGTTGACGGTAGAGCGCGAAGGTCGGCTCAGAGATGAGCACGCGAACGCCTTCGCCGACCGTCACCATCATCAAAGCCTGGATCAATTCATTCGACCCGTTCCCTGCAATGATGCCATCCGGTTTCCAACCGGCAAACAGGGCGAGCCGCTCGTGTAGAGCCGCCGGAATGAAATCGGGGTAACGCGACCAGGCTCGCTCGCCCGCTCGCGCTAGCACTTCCTGCTTGATGTTCACACCAACGTCCCAGGGGTTCTCGTTTTGATTGATTTTGACCCGCGCGCGTTCAGGCGTGAGCGAGTAGGGACGCAGGTCGCGCACGCGCGCTTTGACGCTCGCAAACAGGCTAGACATCTTTATTACCCTCCGGCACTCGAATTCTTGCGGACCGCGCGTGAGCGCTTAAACCTTCCGCCTCTGCCAGGGCTTCGATCATCGGCGCGACACGCTCAAGCTCCGCTAACGTATATCTGATTATGCTGGTTCTTCTAAGAAAATTCTGGACGCCGAGCGCGGATGAGAATCGCGCGGCCCCTCCTGTCGGCAATACGTGATTCGGCCCCGCGATGTAGTCGCCCACCGCTTCGGGCGAGTGCGGGCCGCAGAATATTGCCCCGGCATTGCGCACTCGATTGACTATCGCGTCCTCTTCGCGGGCAATAACCTCCAGGTGCTCAGGGGCCAGGTCGTTCACAATCTCGCAAGCAACTTTTATATTCTCGACAACAATGATTGCCCCGTATTCACCGAGCGATTGCTCGACTATAGAACGGCGCGGCAAATCTTGCGCCTGCCGCGTAATCTCTAAAGCCGTTTCCTGAGCGAGCTGGTTGCTGGTCGTCACGAGCAGGGCCGAAGCTTCGGGGCTATGCTCTGCCTGCGCAATCATGTCGGCGGCGATATAATCTGCGCGCGCCGTTTCGTCTGCGATGATGATGACCTCGCTCGGCCCTGCGATTGAATCGATGCCGACTGCTCCGAAGACCAGCTTCTTTGCAGCCGCCACATATTTATTTCCTGGCCCGGTGATAACGTCCACGCGCGGGACGGTTTCGGTGCCAAAAGCGAGTGCGGCAATGGCCTGTGCGCCGCCGATAGCGAAAACCTCCGTGATGCCCAGCTCGACGAGGGCCGCACAGACTGCCGAATTCTGCTCGACGGCGCGCGGCGGCGTTGTCACGACAATGCGACCGACGCCCGCAACCTGCGCCGGTACGACGTTCATCACCACGGATGAGGGATAGCTAGCCGTTCCTCCGGGAACGTAAAGGCCCGCTCGCTCGACGGGTGTGATGCGCTGCCCGAGGCGGACGCCGCGCTCCATCTCCACCTCCCAGGAACTCTGGCGTTCAAACTCGTGGAATGCGCGAACTCTCTTTATGCTCTCGCGCAAGGCCGTGAGCACGGGCGCGTCTACCTGCGCCGCACGGCGGCGCAAGCTTTCTTCATCAACTCGCAGTTCCGAAGGAGTGAGAGTTATATGATCGAACTCGGAAGCGTAATCGATGAGCGCCTCATCGCCTCGCCCGCGCACGTCTTCCACGATTCTGGCCGCGCATTCCATCACCTCTCTGTCCAGCACAACATTCCGGCCCGCGATTCGCTGAAGCACGCGACTACGGGCTTGTTTGTCTTTGCGGCCGACGACCTCTATCAAACTCTTTACCTGCTCTTTCACCTATGCCTCTTTGTGTGCGCTTTTACTCGCTCAACGCCTTGATGAGGCGGCCCACTGCCTCGGCCTTTAACTGAAAGCTCGCTCGATTGACGACGAGCCGCGCCGTTGATTCGGCGATCACCTCGATCATGCGCAGACCGTTTTCGTCGAGCGTCCTTCCGGTTTCCATCAGGTTGACGATGCAGTCGCTGAGGCCGAGCACGGGCGCCAGTTCGACCGACCCTGCCAGCTCGATGATCTCCACAGGGATTCCGCGCGCCCCAAAATAGTCTGCCGTGATGCGTGGATATTTCGTCGCTACTCTCAGCATGCCGAACCCGTTTAAAGGCAGTTCGGGTTGGAGAGCGGCTATAACGATGTGGCAGCGACCGATTCCAAGATCGAGCGGCTGTAGAATGTCTGCTTCGGATTCGAGCAACACATCGCGCCCCACCACGCCGCAGTCCGCTATGCCATGTTCAACGTAAACAGGCACGTTGACCGGTTTGACGAAAATGAACCGATTCTGTTTGTCCTTGATCCATAGGCGGCGAGGCGCGAGCGCCGCATCGGTCGCACAGATGCCCGCGCGCTCCAGACGCGCGAGAGTTGCGGATTGCAGCCGACCTTTGGCTACTGCGATGGTAAGCTCCGACATTACTCCACCTCTTCCGGGCCGAGCAGCACGCGCTCGCCGTTCGCACGATGTCTTAAAGCTCGGATGAGGAGCGCGCTTGTGTCGTCTCCGATCAACCGCTCCGCCATCGGTTCACGCTCCGGGGCCGGCGTGAGAACCGGGACGCCGGGCAAGGGCATCAGTAATCGCATCCAGATCGAGGACGAATCCGACCGCAGGCTCCTGCCGCCCGAAGTTGGCGGTTAAATGATCATATCGCCCGCCGCTGCCCGCCCGCGCGCCTATGCCCTCGACATAAATCTTGAACGTGAGGCCGGTGTAATAATCAAGCCCCCATAAATCTCCCAGGTTGATCTCGAATCGATCCTGCAAACCGAGCGCTTCAACGACGCTCCACAAAAGCGCAAGACGCTCAAGCGCCTCAGCCGAGCGCGGGTTCTTTATCAACTCCCGGGCTTCGGCCAGCAAATCAAATTTGCCGGGCAGTTCCACAAGTCGCGCAAATGCGCTCGCCTCCTCTCCGCGAGTGAACTGGACGAGAAAGCGCCGCAGTTCCGCCACATCTCGGATGTCTACGAGATGACGCATTCGGTCGCGCGAGACCGGGTTGAGCGCAAGCTGCTCGGCCACACCGTTGAATATACCCACGTCGTTGAGCGTGATGGTGAAGCGACCGGTTAGCCCCAATTGATCAAGGACTTCAGCGGCTATGGCCAGCACCTCGATGTCAGGAGCGCCTTGCCCGCTGCCGATATGCTCACAACCGAGTTGCGTAGATTCGCGTCTCCACTGAGCAGATGAAGTCGGTTGCTGCCTGAAGACATGCCCCGCGTAGCATAGACGAAGCGGGCGCGCGCGCCTCGCAAGAAGCGTGGCCGCTGCGCGCGCGACCGACGAAGTCACGTCGGGTCTGAGCGCAAGCATCCGTCCATCGTTGTCGGTGAAGCGGAAGGCTCGTTGCGCCTCCCTTTCCCCCATGCCAAACTCGAAAAGAGCATAGTAATTGACGGAGGGAGTGGTGATCTCCTCATAAGACCAGCCGTCGAATACTGACATAGCCGTGTCTTCAACGTACCGCCTCAAACGCGCTTCCGCGCCGAGAAAGTACCTCATCCCGTTTGGCACTTTAGAAAGCGAGTCGGTCATAGATTGCAGCCCTTGATCTCGTGAAAATAAAAACCCGCTGCCGGACTTTCAAGTCACTTGCAGCGGGTTGGTTGCGATTCAGAGATGCGATTCTTTGCTACTCTCGCAATCGCTCTCGGTCTAAGAGCGCAATCGCCAACCCACTGCCGCCATGCCGATGATGGGCATGGTGGTGAGTGGGGCTGCCGTGATGTGCTCTCTGAAATCTCATAAATTCTCTTTTACATATAAGTGCGTTGTATATATAGCTACGAACCTGTCTTGATGTCAAGCGACCGCAGGCTATTTTCAGGGAGCGTTAATCCAGCGCAATCCACCTGCTGACCGGAACCAGCCTTTTATCTTTATTGATTGAGACGATATACGCGCCTAACGCCCCGATGTGCCGGTTAGAGCTGTAGGTGATCGAAGGGGTCAACTCGGTTTTGAACTGGTATAGACTTTCGAGTGCTTCGATAAATTTCTGGCGGCTTAAGTTCCTTCCCGTGCGCTTTAGCCCTTCGACTAGAAGCTTGGCCGAAGCCAGGGCCGTTACCTGACTGGTTATGTGCTTTGGCGAAAGCTTGTACGTTTCGGCGAGACGCCGATACTCAGTCAACCCTTCCACGGTTTGGTCCGAAGGCAAAGAAGGAAAAGATAAGTATAGCTCGGCGGCCTCGCCAGATTGCGCGTCGAGTAGCCGCCTGCTTGCGAGCGGACCGGGGATAAATAGAACCGGTTTCCAATCGATCCGCCCTGCCTGCTCCAGAAAACTTTCTTGCGCTTCGCTCTCGGCAACGAAGAAGACAATTCTGGTCGCTTTTTCATTCAGTTTTTCAACCAGAGGCGCGGCGGGAAATTGTCCGCGAGCGACTTCGATCTCTTCTACCGTTTCCCATCCTGAATCCAGGCATTGCTTTTTGATCGCCGCCGCCACCTCGCGCAGTCGTTTCTCGTCGGGATAAATTATCGCTGCTCGCGGCTTCTCTTTCGGAAACTTCTCTCCCGCGAAAATGGCGAGCGCGCGCCCCTGCTCGTTCAGCCCGGAGTGAACATAAAAAATATATGGGCTAGGCGCGGGGCCGGTCTGGGGATAAAGCGTCGAAGCTCCAACGACGGGAATCTCTTTCTCTCTGATTAAAGATGCCATAGCTTCATCAGCACCCGCGAGGAATACTGATGTCAAAGCAAAGACCTGGTCGTCTTCAATATGCTTACCGAGAGCTTTCAATCTTTGATCCGGCGAATCCGTAGATTCTGCAAATCGCAATTCGATACGGCGATTGAACACGCCCCCCTGCCGGTTTATATCATCGAAGTACGCCGCGAGGACTCCCTTTACAGAGTTACTCATCTCCGCAAACGGCCCGTCAGTTATTAGAGTCGCGCCGATGCGGACGGTCGTGTCGGTTACGCCCGGATTTGGGCCTGCCCCTATTGTCTTGATGTAAGCAATCAAACAGGCAAGGTCGGCCTGAGATAACTGGTAGCGAGGCATTGCGACATGCAGTTTGTTGCCCGCAGGGTCGAACCCCATAGTGATGGCGCGCTTTAATAATCTCTCGGTGTATGGGGGGTGTTTTCGCCCGTCAGGGTGAGTCACGCCGTAAGGCTTGGTGAGGTTTTCCCAGGTGATGTTTGAAGTGATTATCCCGCCTTCGCTCTTACCTGCGCCGTCTCGGCCATGACAATTGACGCAGGCGCGGGCCGAAGCAGGAAGCTCGGCCCCGGTGTTCTCCAGCCTCGCAGCAATCTCTTGTTGAGCGAGGCTCGTGCCGCGCAAATATATTTCCTGGCCGCGTTGCTCTTCCGCGCTCAGCTTGACGTTTTGCAAAGGCGATGACCGCGCGCGGCTTGAAACGAGCGACGCCAGAACTATTAACGACACGATTAGCAATAGCCTTTGATAGCTCGTCATTTTTCTGATTACCCTTCGGCACCTTTTGCCTCCAATATAAAGGGCCGAGAATTGCTGAATGTCAAACCCGTCGAGGGGGATTCGAGAAAAACATAATAGATCCCTGTTTGCGGGGGAGTGAATTCGATCTCGTATATGCCGCCGCCGATTGAGCGCGCCATCCATCGTTTTTGCCATATACCCGGCGCTAAAAAGGCCAGAACCTTTACATCCGTCAGACCTGTCTTTGGTTCTTTGGTTGTTAGATTAATCAGCTTGATCTGAAAACGAAATGGCTCGCCTGCTCGCATCGTTCGATTATTAGATAATGGCTCGACGCTGACCGTAGGGCCTTCTCTTCGCTTCGCCATCTCAGGATTCGGGTCTATCGCCACCTCGAAGCAGTGTACGATGCGAGGCGTGTTTAACAGGAAAGCCACGTTATACAGGCCCGAATTCTTCAGCTTCACCGTCGTCTCGTAAACGCCCGGCGAGACTTCGCGCAAACTCCTGTCGAGCACCAGAACGGCTCTCGGCTCTCTTGAATAGTTGCTGAAATTTCCCATCGGGGCAGCCATGCCTTCTTTGTAAAAGTAGATAGTCTTATCGGCGGGATTGGCCACCAGGACCGCGCCCATGCCGGGAGCTTGTAAGATGCCGTCGGCAGGGCTTGGCCTTGATACTTTTCCGAAAGGGAATTGCCCGCCGGGGAAGTCTGTCAGCGGGACCGGTTTTCCCTCCGTCCCTACCACGTCCAGCGGGATCATCAAAACGGTCTCGCTGTCTCGATGGCGCACATAAGCCAGCGTGTTGGAAAAGGCTATCTGATCGGGGCCGCGCTCGACTTTGGCCGTTTGCACGATTCGGTTGGTAGTCGAGTCCAGAATGTAGACGACATCTTTCTCCGGGTTCACCACAAATCCCAGTCTGCCGCCGGGCGCGAATTTTATTTGCCCCAGCCCGGCATCGGCATTGATCCGCGCGACGACCTCCTGCCGGTTTGGATCGACCGCAGTGATACTGCCGTCTGCGTGTGTGATGTAGGCCATCCGGCTGAGTGCAGAGTATGCGATTGAAACGGGCTTCCTGCCGGTCTTAACATCTTTGATTTTTGCGAGCTTTCTTATATCGATCACGGACAGCGTGTCATCATCTTCGTTCGTCACCAATGCAAAGCGATTATCAGTAGTGAAAGCCATCTGGTGATGGCCTCTGCCGGTCGGGATGCGCGCCGCTACTGCGAACTTGTCAGAGACGACGACCGTCACGCCGGAGCCTGCGGCCTGTTTTGAATCAGCCCCATAAGCGACCCAGAGATACTGTTCATCGGGTTGCAGGGCCACGCGGGACGGGCGCGGCCCAACGTCAATATTGCTGACAACATTCCACGAGGATGTTTCGACGACCGCAACCTTATCCGAATCGGGCATTGAGACAAATAATTTCGTCCGGTCAGTCGCCATCGCCCAATCCTCTCCGGGGCTTTTCAAGGCGACGAGAGCCAGCAATTTAGTGCCGCCGAATCCAAACAGCGGATCGACTACGGTAATTGTGGCGTCCTGGTTTAATGCCAGGACGTAGAAAGAGTTTAAATCAAGCTCTGCTTGAGAGAAGATACTGCCGCTGAGGAAATCTTTAATTCTTTGGGCACAGGCCGGAGCTTCCTTTGTTTTACTATCGGGCCGAAGATACATCCAGGCCGCAGGCCCGGCGCGCGCCAGCCCGGTCCCGGTAGCGACATCGGTGATCTTGAAACGAAATACAACGTCGTCGCCTTCTTGAAATCTTACGGCCTGCTTTTTCCCCGGCTGCGCCTGCTCGATAGAGAAGTCAACTGCTATGCCCTGGTAGACCACCCTCTTCTTATCATTCTTTTCCTGGTTGAGCGTGCTCGCAAACGGCGTGTGCGCGATTGAGGCGATAAAGATCGCAAAGCAGAAAACGGCTGTAAACGCGCTTAATCTCCTCGCGCCCGAACGATAAGCGACTGCCTTCATTATTGATGCCTCCTCAAACGGTTTTCATCAAAAGGTTTTCATCGGCTTTGATTAAGACAACGGGGCTGTATTATCTCACGGTTGGCTATTCTTCTCGATAGCGACCCGAAACCGCTGTCCGTCCCAGATAAAGACGTTTCGCGCATGCCGTCTGTGAATCGTTCAAGCTCCCGAAAATAATTCACAAAAGCGATTCGCGAGCGTCTCTATAGAGAGAACATATTGTCCTGACTGAATCGCGATTTAAAGGTTTGTTAGCATCCATTTAATATTGGCTCAAAATTAAGCAGTTATAAGCTGGAAATAGATTCGACCATAATTTATGGCCAAAGCCGAACTAATTGCTACGCTCGCCGCCCCTCCCTCAGCCGGAGGCGAGGAAATAACGGCGCTTTCGGATTCGGTTGAATGGTTGGAAGTTCGCGCCGATCTGGTCGGCGAGATCGATCCCGGTTGGTTGCGAAATCGCTTTCGAGGGCGACTGCTCTATAGCCTGCGCAGCCGGGCCGAGGGCGGGAGCTTTGACGAGAGCGGACAATTACGTCTCTCCGGGTTTCAAAAAGCGGCCCGCCACTACGACCTGATAGACCTCGAAGCGGATCGCGATCTTCTCCCAAGTTTGCTGGCCGCAATCCCTCCGCAAAAGCGACTGCTCTCGTGGCACGGCCGGGCTGAAGATATGTCAGAGCTGCGCGCTCGCTTCACTCGGATGTCCGCAACCGAAGCGCGCGTCTATAAACTTGTTTCGACGGCTCATCAGACCGGCGAAGAACTGGGTCCGCTAATTCTGCTCGACTCACTGAAGCGCTCGGACGTTATTGCTTTTGCTGCGGGTCAAACAGGGTTCTGGACGCGCTTGATTGCGCCCCGCCTCGGGTCGGCGATGATCTTTGGAATAGTCGGAGATAAGCGAGGGAATTACGGCGAGCCTACCATCTCGCAATTGATCGAGGATTATGGCTTGCCTGCGCTGCCTGATCTGGAAGCGATATACGGCATCGTCGGAAACCCGACGGCGCACTCGCTATCGCCGCGATTACACAACGCGGCTTACAGGGCGCTTGGGCATCCCGCGCTCTTCTTGCCTTTTCAAGTCGAATCATTCCCATGCTTTTTGAGCAAGGTGGCAAGGGGCGGCATCCTCGAATCATTAGGGATGCCGATCAGAGGCTTCACGGTCGCTTCGCCATACAAAGAGGCCGCGCTGGTGGAGGCGGGTACGAGCAGCCTCATCGTCCAGCGCGCCGGTTCATCGAATCTCCTGGTCCGGAACAACGGCCACTGGCGAGCAGATACGACCGACCCTGAGGGCGTCATAACGACGCTCAAAGAGCGGGGAATCTTCGTCGAGGGGAAGCGAGTTGCGGTGGTCGGCTGCGGCGGTTCGGGGCGCGCGATGGCGGCGGCGCTCGATCAAACCGGGGCCGAGGTCACTCTGGTCAATCGCGGCACGAAGCGCGGAGAACTCGCCGTCAGGCTTCTGGGCTTGCCCTTCGTGCCGCTGTCAGAGTTTTCGGTGGAAGGGTTCTCAATAGTAGTGCATGCCACTCCCGTAGGCCGCGATATTCATCAATTGCCTTTCGAAGTTGAGGGGCTGAGTAAAGACGCCGTAGTAGTTGATCTGGTTTATGGCGCCGCGCCCACGCCTCTGGTTGCAAGGACTCGCGCTTTAGGCCGGACGGCGATTGATGGGCGAGACGTGCTTATCGCTCAAGTGCTCCGCCAATTTCAGTTGATGACCGGAAAAGAGATGCCTGTGGCTTTGGCTCGCGGTCTACTGGGCTGGGAACGGCCACGCTCTCAAACGGAGAGTTCGACATAAGGAGTTCGAATGGAATCTGCCAGATTTGTAAAAGCGGAAGACCAGCTTAAAACCGCAAACTCCGCCCCTCGTTTAGAGAGCCTCGACATAACCCCGCTGCTTGGAACGTGGATGAATACCAACAAAGATAGTCGTGGTATTACCAGGGTCGTGCTCACTTCAAAGAGTGGAGCGTTGATGGTGCGCGTCTTTGCCGATACGAAAGACTGGGGAGAAGTCGAAGCGGAAGCCGTCTATGCCGCGAACATAAATGCTCAAGAAGCAGCGGCCTTTACGGCCTCTTATGATCTCGGCCCTATCGAGACACACTTAGAGGCAAATATGAGCATGGGGCTGTTGATCATCGCCAGCCTGAATAGGTTCAAAGATCGCGCCGGGCAATCAAATCAATTTTCCAGAGAGTTCTATCATCGTTAGAGCGAGAGTGTAAGGGAATGAAAGAAGACTCACCGCCGCAGACACAGAGAACACGGAGCGGGCGCAGAGAAAACCAACCTCTGCTCTGCGCAACCGCCGCGTGCGAAGCACATCATCGGCCATCCTGTGTCCTCTGTGTCTGCGGCGGTGAGATGTCTTTCGAATAGGGAAAACTAACCGATGGAATTAACACAAAGCAGTATCGAGACAGATGCGGCGCGCGCGACTGAGAATCGGCTTGACCCGACTCCATTTCTGGGAACCTGGATGAATACGAATAGCGCTTCAACCGGGATCGTCAGAGTAGTAATGGCGCGCAAGGACGGGGTTTTTACAATGCAGGTTTTAGGCGCGTGTGAGCCTGCGCCCTGTGATTGGGGAGAAGCCGTAGTCGAGCAGTTTGCTGAGAGCGGCGGCGCGCACGGAGGAGGAGCTTTCTCCTCTTTTTATGATTTCGGATTTATGGACTCATATTTACACGGGTGGATAAAACTGGGTGTTCTCGTGGTAGTGAAATTCGATAGGTTCAAAGACGAGAGCGGGCGCTCTAATAGATTCTCCCGGGAATTCTTCTACCGATTGGAACCGTAATAATAGTGAGCCGTAAGACCAGCGTTACATAGAATGCGGGATAGACCCGTTTCCAAACCACCGCAAAGGACTCGCGTTGTGGTGGCAGGTTCACCGTCTTAAGGGCGCGAGCTTGCCTCAACCGCACGAATACTTCTATGGAATTTGATCTCACTCCTGACCGGCAAAATCTCATCAATCGAACGGCTGAGCTTGCGCGCGAGAAATTCTCGCCGCGCGCGGCTCACTATGATCGGACGGCGACTTTTCCCGCCGAGGATTTTGACGATCTATTTCGCGCAGGCTTACACGCGCCGGCCATCCCGAAAGAATACGGAGGTCTGGGGCTGGGGCCGTATCGCGACGATGTCTTCACGCTATGGATGATGACTAAGGAGATGGCAAAGGCCGATATGTCTTTGGCGCGCTGTTGGGAAGGCCACGTCAATTCGCTCGTGCTGTTAGACGGGATCGCCGACCGGGAGCAAAAAGCGCGCTGGTTCGAAGGCGTCGTCTCTCGCGGAGAGAAGTGGGTCGCATGGAGCGGCGAGCCGCAGACGAGCACGCCCGGCGAGCGCATGGAGTTCGGCACGACAGTCGAGAAAGTCGAAAGCGGCTACGTGGTGGACGGGACCAAGGTCTTTTGCACCAGCGCCGGGGGCGCGCAGTGGGCAATATTGCTGGTGAATACCGAGGGGCCGGGCGGAGCCAGACACGCTACGGCTTCTGCCGACGGATTGCTGATGCTCGGGTGTGATTTGTCCGACCCTACGGTCGAATTCGACGACTCGTGGTGGGACCCCATCGGTATGCGAGCAACCGTAAGCCATCTCGCGCGCTTTCAGCGCACGTTTATCCCCGAAACAAACTTGATCGGCTATCCGGGGCAATACCTCAAAGAAGGATGGCAGACCTGTTTCATCCCGCATTATGCCGCGAGCTTCCTGGGCGCTGCGGAAGCAGCTTACGATTACACAATCGAGCATTTGAAGACGCAGAAAAAGTATGACGACCCTTATGTGCAACAACACGTCGGCCAAATAGCCGTCAATGTGGAAACGGCTCACCTGTGGCTCCGCCACGTGGCGCGAATGTGGGAGTCAGGCAAGTACGAAGAGGCGAAGCTGGCCGGCAGCCGCGCCCGGCACGTAATTGAGCACCTGGCCGAGGACGCGCTCAACCATTCGATTCGCGCGTGCGGGGCGCGTTGCCTGAATCGTCCCGGCCCGCTTGAGCGCGTCTACCGCGACCTCTCTTTTTACATACGTCACGACAATGACGATCAGATACTGGCAACCATAGGCAAATCACTTCTCGGGCAAACCTACGACCATTCTTTTTACAAACCTTAGACAGGCTCGGCTGACGCTCAAATAAGGCCGAGCGCCGGAGCGTCAAATGAATTTTAAGAATCGTAGATACAATCTGGGGATTTGGATCCTCGCCCTCGGGTACTTTGTTTTTTATCTGCCCTATAGCGCATTGATAAAAATCATTACCACGGGGCCGTTGCCGGGGACCCGCGCCTCTATCACAGGCTTCGAGCTGCTGCCTGCGACGGTGATAGCCACAGCGATTACAATGCCGCTCATCATTACGCTGATGGGCTGGTGGAAATATGCGGGTCGCCGCCAGGTCTTTGGCTTCAGCATTCCTTTTCCGAGCCGCTGGACTTTTCTCTCCGGCCTCGCCACGGCAATCATCATCGGCACGACAACGCTGGCTTACACTTTCCGAGGCGTGTCAATCGTTTTGGCGCTGCTGCTGCTGCGCGGCGGAGTGCTCATTATTGCGCCCGTTGTCGATGCCATGTTTAAGCGAAAGGTGCGCTGGTTTTCGTGGACGGCCCTGGCGTTGAGCTTTGTTGCGCTAGTGCTCGCATTGGCGGACGTGACAAATTATACGATGACTGTCATCGCCGCTCTCAACGTGATGGCATACCTTGGCGGCTACGCCCTCAGAATTCCTTTGATGACAAAGCTGGCAAAGTCGGCAGACGAGAACACCGCGCGCCGCTACATTGTCGAAGAGCAGTTGGTAGCCATGCCGATACTGGTGGCGGTCCCGGCCATCTTTGCGATCATCGGCTCGGGCGATATTATGATTGAGCTTCGCAGCGGCTTTACGACCTTTTTTGCGAGCATCGCAATCGGCCCGGCGCTCCTGATAGGCTGCTTTTATGCCTGTCTCTATATGTTCGGGACTCTCATCTACCTTGATCGTCGAGAGAACACTTTCTGCGTGCCTCTGAACCGCTGCTCAAGCCTCCTCTCAGGATTGGCCGCGTCCTACGCGCTCGTACTGTTCTACAAACAACCGTCGCCAAGCGTTCTTCAGGTCACGGGCGCGGGATTGATAATCGTCGCAATTCTCTTTTTATCCCCGCTCCACCACACCCTCTCTTTTTATCTCGGCAAGCTCAAGCGGCTTACAAAGGGGCAGGCGATTGCTCCGCGAGCCGCTCTCCAGCGCGTGTTTTTGTTCGTCTGTAGCGGCAACACTTCGCGCTCGCCCATCGCTCACGCGATCTGCAACCGGGAGATAGCCAGGCGGCTGGGAGTTCAGCTAGAGGCGCTGAAAGAATCAAACGTGCGGGCGATTAGCGCCGGTATAACTGCAACGGCCGGCACGCCGATAACGCTCGAAGCCGAGGATGCATTGCGTCATCTAGGCGTGACGGGCTTCTTTCACAAATCGCAAAACCTGACCGCCGAAATAGTGCAACAGGCCGAAGTGATTTTTTGCATGACGCAAGACCAGCTTCGGAAGGTGGTTGGTATGTTTCCCTCGGCGGCGGGCAAAACCCGTTGTCTCGACCCCGAAGGCGATATCGAAGACCCCGGCGGGGCGGGCGCGGAGGTTTATGCCGCGTGCGCCAGGCGGATTGAGAGCTTGATCTACCAGCGGCTTGATGAGGTCGGGATAGCGGTAAATGCTTAAATCGCTTTCGCGCGAGCAAGTCGGACAGTACGAGCGCGACGGCGTTTTATTCCCAATCCCGGTTTTGTCTGCCAAGGAAGTGTCAACGTTTCGCACGGCATTTGAACAGTTGGAAACCAGTCTAGGAGGCAATCAGCGCTACGTACCCTGGACTCACCTCTACTTCCGGTGGGCTTATGACCTGGCCACACATCCTGTGCTTCTCGATGCGGCAGAGGATATTCTGGGAAGAGACATACAGATTTACGGCACACTGATTTTGTGCAAGTACCCTCAGGATTCAAGCCGCGTCGACTGGCACCAGGACGGGTCACATTCGGCTTCGGCCTGGGTCGCGCTCAGCGATAGCAGCGTAGAGAGCGGCTGCATGCGAGTGATTCCAACGTCTCACCGGAATGGCAGATTCCCGCACGCAAAGTCTCATCGTGAAGATAACGTAGTGACCCAGGAATTACAGATTGATGTTGATGAATCGCTGGCCGAAGATGTGCTTCTGCGCGCGGGCGAGATGTCGCTGCACCACAATAATATCATTCATGGCTCGCGCCCCAATCGATCCGACACCAAGCGCATAGGCTTTATTGTTCGGTTCATCACCCCGAAGTTTGAAAAGAGCGTAGGCCCGATCATTCATGCCCGTGGCCGGGTCGGCTGTCACCGATTCAACTTGCTGGAACAACCGCCGACCGCGAGCATTGAGGAAAATATCCCGGCCTGGAGAGAATTCATTAAAAAGTATTGAGAGGGTGTGAAAAGATAATTCATAAGCCCCAAAGGGGCGAAATCCGATAGCCTGGCGCACCGCGCCGGGTAAAAGGCGATTTATCAATTAAGCCCTGAAAGGGCGAAATAACGTTATTGAATTGCGCCTCTTCGAGGCTTTTCAAACACCCTCTGATCGTCCATGCGCATATTGCTCTGGTCATATCACACGTATCCGGCTTATCGCGCCAACGGTGATGGCGTGCGCACAAAGCCCGTGCCTTCGGGATCAGGCCACGTGGTGCATGACTGTCTGGCAAAGGGCCTCACGGAATTAGGCCACGAAGTCTTTTACTTTTTAAGAGGCGGGGCTGAGTTGCCTCTGCTCCCCGGAATAACCCAGGTCTCTGAAGCCAGGTCGGACGTTGATATATTTCATAACCTTGAATCAGACTCGGTGCCCTGGGTCAAGACATACCATCTCGATAAAGAGTTGTTAGGCGTAGCAGCCGACGAAGTCCCGCACAACGCAATATTTGTCTCCGAGAGTCTGGCCGCTTCATACGAGAGACGGCGTTTCGTTCGCAACGGCATAGACCCCGCCGATTTTATCTACTCCGAAGCCAAGGATGATTATCTTCTCTTCACAGCAAGTATGGATAGACATCTGGGCAAAGGGTTGGACGAGGCGCTCTCCCTTTCGCGGGAACTCGACTTCAAGCTTCTGGTTGTCGGCACCAGCCGATTTCAGGAGATCATAAACGAAGTGACAGAGCTATGCCGGGCGAGCGGCGTCACTTATCTAGGCGATGTGCGCGGCACAAGGAAAGCCGAACTCTTTGCGGGCGCAAGAGCGCTTCTGCTTCCCACGCGGCTCAATGAAGGCTGCCCGCTCGTTATTGCCGAAGCTCTGATGTCTGGAACGCCCGTCATCTGTAGCGACAAAGGGGCGTGCCCGGAGATGGTCTCTCCTGATGTCGGCTTTGTCTGTAAGGATCGCGGGGATTACATAAAAGCGATAAATCGGATTGATAATATTTCTCCGCGCGATTGTCGAGATAAAGCGATGCGAGACTATCATTACCTGAGGATGGCGGCAGATTATGTCAAAGAGTATGAAAGAGAGATAAGAGGCGAAACGGTATGCAATTGAGATTTCACTGGAGCATGTCATCAGCCGGAGAGAGGTTGAGAGGGGCACAGGCCAGGGCCAATCAATCCGGCATACCGAACCTTGAAGCGCACATCGAATTCTGTCGCCATGCCGAGCGGTGCGGTATCGAATCTCTGTTGACGGCCTTCGGATTTCACCGGCCGGACCCCATCGCGCTCGCGGCTGCTCTTGGTATGCACACGACGAAGATTAAGTTCATGGTCGCAGTGCGCTCAGGAATTTTTTCGCCGACAGTCTTTGTGCAACAGGTGAATACTGTTTCCGCGTTAACGAACGGGCGCATCTGTCTGAATATAGTCGCGGGCCACACGCCTCACGAGCAGGCTTACTACGGGGATTTTTTATCTCACGACGAGAGGTACGAGCGGACAGATGAGTTCTTGAGCGTATGTCGCGCGTTTTGGAATCGGGACGACAGTGTTAACTTCAGCGGGAAATACTACCGCGTTGAAGATGGAAGATTGAATACGCCGTTTGTCTCTGAGGAGCGTCCGTCGCCGGAGATTTATCTGGGGGGTAATTCACAGCAGGCCGAACAACTGGCCGTCAAGCACGCGGACTGCTGGTGGCGGTTGCCGGATCATCCGGCCAAACTCCGCGAGCGAATCCTGCCCGTAATTGATACGGGTACGGAAGTCGGGCTGCTGGTTTCAATAATTGCGAGGCCGACGCGAGCCGAAGCTCTTGATGCAGCCTACTCGATGATCGGATCGCTGGGCGCAAGGCCGAAACAGACTCATCAAGAGTTTGCGCGAAAATCCGATTCCGTAGCCTTCAAGTCTGCCTTCGCGTTGGCCGAAAGCAGCGAGTCCGAATGGTTGACTCCAACCTTGTGGGCCGGGGCCGTGCCTTACCTCGGAGCAGTCGCGATAGCTTTAGTAGGAGCGGCGGAAGAGATCGCTTCGGCCATTATGGAATATAAGCGGATAGGCGTTTCTCAATTTCTATTCATGGGCTGGCCCGATATTGAAGAGATGACCTATTTCAGTCGCGACGTTCTACCACTCATCAAAAAGCTAGAGGCCGAAGAGTGAGCAAGTTTTCTACGAGAACGACACAGTTCTCTTACTTTGACAAACAACTGGGCCACCCCATCTGGGCGGAAAAAAATATTCTGGATTTTGGGGGAAATGTCGGAGGCTTCCTCGAAAGCGCAAACGCCGGAATAAATCACGATCTTTACTGGTGCGTAGATTTGTCGAGGGCGGCTATCGAAGTAGGGAAGCGAAGATTTCCAGGCGCGCATTTTGTATTCTACGACCGGTATAGCTGCGAATATAACCCAACAGGCATTCGCGGGCTTGAGTTGCCCGACCTTGGGCGGGCGTTCGATTTCGTACTGGCTTTTTCAGTTTTTACCCACACGGCGAAAGCTGAAATGTTAGAACTCGTAGATCAATTGAAAACAAAGTTGAATGGCAACGGCGTGCTGGCCTTCACGTTTACCGACCCACACTATGATCCGAATCGCGGCAGCAATTTGAAGCATCGCCTTGAGCTATGGAAGCAGCGTTATCCGGCGATTGATGTTAACGCCTTGCTCGACAAGGCAAGCGGCGCAAGGTGGTGCACGCTCATAAACGATCTGCTTTATGTCGAGCCTGATGATATGAGCGCTCAGATAGAACAGAGCGGAGCGTCTTACCTCACTTTTTTTACCTGGGAGTATATGAAAACCATTTTCCCTAACGCCGAAATACTTCCTCCCGTAAGCCCGGAATGGCAACATTGCTGCATTATAAGAAAAGGCGCAGCCGATGAATAACGCTCTCTCGCAAGAGCAGCTTCGAAAGTATGAGCGCGATGGGTTCCTGTTTCCCATAGCCGTGCTTTCACCCGACGAATTAGCAAAAGCCGCCGCTGTAATAGAGAAGTTAGAGAATCACCTGGGCGGAACGCTAACCTCTAGAGCGGTGATGCAGCCGCATCTGCACTTTCGCTGGGCTTATGATCTGGCTACTCATCCAAAAGTCCTGGGGCCGGCCAGAGACATTATCGGGCCGAATATTCTCATCCATAGCAGCACGCTTTTTATCAAGTATCCGCATAATCCGAATTATGTCTCCTGGCACCAGGACGGACATTACTGGCAATTATCTGCGCCTCATGTCGTATCGGCCTGGATAGCTTTGACAGATTCAACGATTGAAAACGGCTGCCTGCGCGTGGTGCGCGGCTCTCATAAGCAATCGCTTCCTCACTACGAGCAAAGAAGCGAGAACAACCTGTTGAGCACCGGGCTGCATGTGGCCGTGGATGTTGACGAGCAAGATATAAATGATGTCACGTTGAAGGCGGGTGACATGTCGCTTCATCACGTCAACATGGTGCACGGCTCGAAGTCGAACGAATCCGCCAAGAAGCGCATAGGGTATGCAATTCGGCTGGTGGCTGCCGGAGTAAAACAGGTGCGAAAACACCATACGGTTGTGCTCGCCTGTGGCCGGGATGATTACCACTATTTTGAATTGTTGAAGGAGCCGCCGACAGACGATATAGAGGAGGGCCTTGATGCCGCCGCTCGCTTCGTCAAAAACAGTAGCGGAATGATGGGTGTTGACCCGGAACCTGCTTAGATCGATTTTCAATTGAACGTAAGGTAATACGATAAGATTCACCGCAGAGACACAGAGAACACAGAGCGGGCGCAGAGATAACCAAGATCTGCTCTGCGCTCCCGCCGCGTGCGAAGCACATCATCGGCCATATGTGTTCTCTGTGTCTGCGGCGGTGAGATGTCTCTCTTAAAGTCATGAATTTGAGATTTCACTGGCGTCTGCCTCAAGGGGGTGAAAGGCCGGGCGCGAGCCGTGCTTACCAGGCCAGCCTCGCAGAGACGGGCCTGCCCGATATTGAAGCGCAGATTCATTTTTGCCGCGTCGCAGAAGAATGCGGGATCAATTCTCTGCTGACCGATTTCGGATGGTCAAAGCCGGACCCAATACTTTTGGCCGCCGCGCTTGGATTGGCGACCAGCAAGATCAAATTCATCATCGCATATCGCTCAGGACTTTTATCTCCGACAACATTCGTTCAGCAGCTCAACACGCTTTCGGCGCTCATCGATGGGCGGTTTTCTCTCAATATCGTTGCCGGGCATTCGCCGGAAGAACAACGCTTCTATGGAGACTTCTTATCTCACGATGAAAGATACGAGCGCACGGAAGAGTTCCTTGCCGTCTGCCGCGCCTTTTGGGAACGCGAGGGCGATGTAAACTTCGACGGGAAGTATTACAGGATTGAAAAAGGAAAGCTCAACACTCCGTTCATCTCAAGCGACAGGAGATTCCCCGAATTGTATATCGCGGGCAGCTCCGAGCCTGCGCAGCGAATGGCTATCAGCCAGGGGTCATGCTGGATGCAGCTCGCGGATATTCCTGAGAGGCTAAGGCCGCGGATACTGCCGGTCTTAGAGCGAGGCAAAGAAGTTGGGGTTCGTTGCTCCATAATCGCAAGGCCCACGCGAGAAAGCGCCCTCCGAGCAGCTTATTCATTGGTCGAAAGCGCCGATGCTGACTTCAAAGATAGAGATAAAGAGAAGGACTTTGCCAACAAGAGCGACTCGGTAGGCATAAGCTCGGCGTATAAGATCGCCGAAACCGAATGGCTGACTTCATACTTATGGACCGGCGCAATACGCTCTCACGGCGCGGGCACTATCGCGCTGGTCGGGTCGCCGGATGAGATCGCGTCGGCAATTATGGGGTACAAAAAAATAGGCATCTCTCAATTTATCATCTCCGGCTGGCCCAAACTTGATGAGATGAAATTCTTCGGCAAAGAGGTTCTGCCGCTGATCAGAGAAAAAGAGCGGGAGGGTTAGCGCGAGAGCGTATATGAGAATCACTTTTGTCGGGTTTAACCTGTGGTGCGGCGGCGCCGAGCGCGCGATGTCGAACATGGCTAATCACTGGGCAAAGAAGGGATGGGAAATAACCTTACTCACGCTCATCCAGGACTGTCAGCCTCTTTGTTACGATCTGCACCCGGACGTTGAGTTCCACGATCTGGGTTATTTCGAATACTCCGGCGAGCCGGATGCTGAAATTAGGTTGAGTCTGGCCGAAGAATCGGCGCTGGCCGAGACTTCTGATGTCGAGCGGGCGGTCCTCGAAGAAGAACTTGGACAGCTGGCGATGCTAAGGCGAGCGATAATAAAGAGTCGCCCGCGAGCGGTGATTGCATTTCAACATTCGCTCAATGTCCGAGTCCTTTTAGCAACGCGCGGCCTGAACATTCCCGTTATCGTTTCCGAGCGCAGCACTCCTGCACATGAAATCATAAAGCAGACCGGTTGGGCGCTTCTGCGGTTGCGGCTCTACCCCGGCGCGACCTGTCTTGTGACGCTGACGGAAGAAGCGCTGATCTACTTTCCCGACGCCATCAGGAAGCGCGGGCGAGTGATTCCCAATCTGGTCTTATCTCCTCCCGCCGACGCTAATGGGAACGGGAAGCGTGATAAAAACGGCAAAGTTCTTATGGCGCTGGGGCGGCTGGCGCCGGTCAAAGGGTATGATCTGTTGCTGCGGGCATTTGCTCTGGTTGCGCGCGAGCATCCGGACTGGTCTTTGGAAATCTGGGGCGAGGGGCTTATGCGCTCTGAGCTTGAGAGGTTGGCTTCCGAGCTTGGAATAATAGAGCGAGTGCGCCTGCCGGGATTTACAAAGCACCCGCATGCTACGCTGCGGCGAGCCGATCTATTCGCGATGTCGTCTCGTTATGAAGGGTTCCCCAATGCTCTGTGCGAGGCCATGGCATGCGGTCTTCCGGCAGTCAGTTTTGATTGCCCCGGCGGCCCGCGCAACATCATTCGAGATGGAATTGATGGGGTGCTTGTGGCCGACGGGAGCGTGACGGCGATGGCCGCAAGTCTCGACCGTCTTATGGGAGATGAAGCCGAACGCAATCGCCTGGGTGTCAGGGCCAGGGAAGTAGTAGAGCGATTTGACGCCGAAAAAATAATGGCGATGTGGGAGCGGCTCATCTTAAATGAATCATAAAGACGTTGATAATTCGGAGCAGGAAAAACGCGATAGAGAATTATCCGCAGTAAAGAATAGATCGCAAGTGTGGGCGATTGGAATATATTCAGGCAACTCGCCTTTCGATCTAGCGCCGCACCCGAAAATAGAGAACCCCGTTCTCACCTGCCGGGACGTGTCCGACGTGGCTGCTCGGTTCTTAGCCGATCCATTCATGCTTCAAGTCGAAAATGTCTGGTATATGTTCTTCGAGATCATGAACCGGCATACTCGGAAAGGCGAGATCGGGCTGGCGACAAGTCTGGACGGTCTGGTCTGGAGCTATAAAAAGGTTGTGCTTTCTGAACGTATTCACCTGTCGTATCCGTATGTTTTTCGATGGAACGATGATTACTACATGATCCCTGAGACCTATCAAGCAGGCTCCATTCGCCTGTACCGCGCCGCGCGTTTCCCCGATAAATGGACATACGTTAAGACGCTGATCTGTGTGCCGGGATTGGACTCGTCGATTTTTTACTTCGCCGGCAAGTGGTGGATGTTTGTCTGCCCGGGCTCTTCGAAACACGATCTTCTCTGGCTCTATTTTGCCGACCGGCCGACCGGCCCCTGGACCGCGCACCCGAAAAATCCTATTGTGCGCGACAACCGGCGAATGGCAAGACCCGCGGGCAGGGCGCTGGCGTTTAACGGCAATGTTATCCGGTACACACAGGATTGCTACCCGTATTACGGCACTCAGGTGAGAGCTTTTAATATCACAGAGATTACCCCCAAGACTTACATTGAAAAGGAGCATGAAAACAGCCCCGTCTTGAAGGCTGCGACCTCGGGTTGGAACATGGGAGGTATGCACCACATTGACCCGCATCTAATGCCCGACAACCGATGGATTGCCTGCGTTGACGGCTGGTAAGTTTTTGCGCCGGACTAGATGAGCAGATCAGATCAATTTCCAACAATCAGAATGCTTCACCCGCAAGGCGTATGGCCGTCGTTTTCTCGTGACGGGAGCCGAATAGTTTTCAGCTTGAACGGCTCGCTTGTGATTATTCCTTCTGGTCCAGGCGAAGCGGCTCAACCCGCGCGCCTTACTCCCGATGGAATCAACGCCACTCGCCCGACGTGGTCATGGAGCCCTGAGACTATCGCTTTCACCTATGACGCTACGACGATCTATACAATCGAATCCGACGGCAGCAATTGCCGCCCGTTTCTTCCAGAGTTACCCCAAAAGATGCCAAAGCTATTTCATCCATGCTGGTACAAAGACTTGAAAGCGATTGCCGTCGTCGGCATCAGTGAAAACGAAGGCGCGCGCGAACCCGTCATTTATAAACTCGCTTTGTCGGATTCTATCGCTTCGCCTCTGCGGGCGTTGACCAGATTTCCGGATGTATGCGCCGGTCGGCTCAGTGTCAGCCCCGACTGCAATACTGTGGTCTTTGCGGGCAATGCCGGCAGATGCAATCAAGAGAGCAATCAACTGTGGATAGTGAGGCCGGGGGAGGCTGCCGAGCGGCTGGAGCCGGGAGAGCCGATCTCTGCATATCAAGGTCGCTCGCCCGGCTGGTCTCCTGACGGGCGCTGGATTGCTTTCGTGTTGACGCGACCCGCTCCTCAACCTGCTAAAGATACGCCGAAGGCCATCTGGGTGATTAGCTCGTCGGGCGGCGAGGCGTATCAGCTTACGGATTCGCGCTACAACCCGTCGAACGTCGAATGGTCGACAGATCAAAAGAGAATAGTCTTTGGCAGCTTTACGCATGGAATCGGAATTCTCGATGTGCCGGAGAAATTTCTGACAACAGACCCGCTCCCGACTTATGACTAAGGATCGATCCGATACGCCGTTTTTTATCATGGGGGCAGCGCGCTCCGGCACGACGTTATTTCGTCTGATGCTCAATCGTCACCCTCGGCTTGCGATCCCGCCGGAGTCTCACTTCTTGCTGTGGGTGTTCAAGCAAATGCCGATTGCTCGCAAGCTCTCGCCGGAAGAGGTACGGCAGACTGCCGAGATCATTATTCGACACCCGCGCTTTCGCACCTGGCATATCGAGGAAGACAAATTGAGGGCCGCATTCGATGAGATCGGCTCCTGTCATCTCCGCGAGTTGATCGATTGTGCGTTCCGGCTGGAAATCGCGAAGACAAACAAGCCGCGATGGGGTGATAAGACGCCCGTCTACTGCGATTGCTGGAAGCAGATTGCCGAACTGTACCCGGACGCGCGAATAATTCATATCATTCGCGATGGGCGCGATGTGAGCGCTTCGCTCGAAAAGGTAGGATGGCACGGCCGGACAGAATACGAACGAGCGAAATACTGGCGCTCGCGTGTTTTGATTGCGCGCGAGTGCGAGCGGCAGTTAGGGCCGCGAAGATGCCTCCTGGTGCGTTATGAAGATTTGGTTCTAAACGCGGAGGAGACTCTAAAAAGAGTTTGCTCGTTTCTTGATGAAGAATACACGCCCTCGATGATGCAATTTTACGAAGACGCGCTCGACCATGTCTCCGATTTTGACGGACCCGTGCACGGCAAGTTAAACCGCCCGCCGAAAAAGGATGATATCGAACGCTGGCGCAATGACTCGTCGAGGATGCGAATACTTCTATTTGAATCCGTAGCCGGTCAGGCGATGGACTCGGTTTCTTATAAGCGATACTTTGGCGGCCATCTGGTCAGGTTGATGCCGGTGATCGGGCAGTTGTACGGCTTGATAGTCGCGCCTGTAGAACGCTTCTTTTATCGCCCTCTCCCATCTGTCCGCGCGCAGGCACGTCAAAGAGGGTGGATTGGCAACTGATGAATAAATTTGACAGGACGGCAAACACTATGCAGGAGACCCCGCCCAGACACGCATACAGACACGATTTCCGAAACATTGAAGATATATTCTACGGCACCGATGACGGATGCGAAGACGGGTCATTTCGAGAGTTCGCAAAGTTTGAGGATTTCTATAACAACCTCGACGGCGAAAGAAGGAGCGATGTCCATCTGGTCAGCGTGGTCGGCGGGTTTTATGGGCTTAATCTAATCTCTTTATTCCGCCCAAAGAGGGTAACGCTGTTCGATATGAACCCGCATCAAATAACTTACGGCAAGCTGATAATCCGAGTCCTCACGTCCAGCAGCGATGCGGATGATTTCCTGAAAAAACTAACGAACAAAGATTATGAGGTCTACTCTGACCAGGAGCGTACGATCAGAGAATCCATCGCGATAAAGCAGAATGGCCCGCTGCCCACGTCTCGCGGGAGGTCGAAAAGGAGTTTTGAAAGCAGCTGGAAATATGCGCTCGATCATTTTGATATAACAAAGCGGGTTCTGTCGGAAGCCGTCATAGAGACTCGCGTCGAAGGCATGCAGGAAAAGAGCTTTCAAGATTATGTGAGAGATAAAAAGAATATTTGGATATACACCTCGAACATTTTTTTGTTTGTTAATTTCAAGCTCGAATTTTTATATCCGAGTAACGTTGTGCTGTTGGCCGTTCATCTCGCGGATACATACATTCTCGATCTGGCCCGCGAGGGCGAAGACCCGCAAGAGGTCCATTACGGTGCGCCTATGTCGGCGACGAAGATAATGCGAGAATGAATAGCTGTTTACTTGCCGCTAAAAAGAAACGAGAACCGCTCAAGCCACTCCGAGTCTATTTTCACCGTGTTCAAATACCGCTCGATCACGCGCTCGCTGTAGCCTTTATCGGCTAAAAATCCTTTCATCTTCCTTTCCCAGCCATTGAGTCGCTTACCCTTATCCTTCGCTTTGATGTAGCTCGCGACAACAGCATCCCAGTCGCGAATGCGATCTACAAAGGCCCGGTTATAAAACTCCAAAAAACCCTCGTCGGCGGCCATGCGGTCGTGTGTTTTTCTGTAGCCGCTTCTCATTGAATCGCGCAATACGGCCTTGCCCTTTTGCCTGATCTGCTTTCCGATTCGATAAATCTCCCTGAGACATTCGACAGAGCCTCTGTGGTACTGTTTGTCGTCGGAACCGCCGAGAATGTATCGCTCATCCGTAGAAGCGCCTACAATAGCCTGATGCGGGCTGTAGCTCCCTGACCTGTGATTGCTTATTTGCAGGTTGTCATGATCCATGAAAATGATCTTTACTTTCCAACGATCATTTTCCCAGAAGCTCTTTAAGCCGACATTCCTGGCCACGAATGACTCGCCGTGCGAGCTTGCTCTCACAGCCAGCAGCGTCCCCCAGAACACGCCTACCTGTTTGATTACAGACAGGTAGGCGTGATCGGCCCGCTCGCGATTCTCCTTCACGCTGAACGCCTCGTCCATGTATTGCTCGTAGTTTTGATATTTGACTTTGGGCGGCTTGTAGACGCCTAAGACCTCTTCAAGAACTTCATCGGCAAACTTTCTGGCCTCGCGATTCGAATACTCGGCTTTCTTATGCTGCTTGAAATAAATCTTCGCCCCGTCACCGGAGAGATATTCGGCGAGCTTATCCAATCGAAACGAGCTTGTCCGGTACATGATTGCCTGGGCGGGCACCGTATGATTGAGAAAGCGTATCGTAAGCCCCAGGTCTTGTGTAGCAGTTGAGAGGCTCGCGCCGACCTCCTCTTTAAACGACTCGACAGACTCTTTCATGGCCGTTCGCATTCGGCTAAAACCCTTACCGAAAGCTTCGGGGTTTGTGTAGTAGGAGATTATGTTCTCTTCGCCATACTCGACGGGAATATTGAATATGGTAGCTCTGGAAATGTACTTTGGTATCGGCGCTTCGGTTGCGTGCGCCAAACGATATACGCCTGACAGGAATGAAGCCGCCATCGCCTCTTTCCGCAAAAAGTGTTGCATGCTCCCTCCGTCAAGGCGATGAGGGGCAGGGGCTACGTACTCATCCTCATAATAAATAACTCCGAGCGGGTTTGGCCCCCGGCGTCCCGCACGTTTGATCTCAAACTCTATATCGCTCCCCGGCGGTTTTATCACCAGGACAACTGTAGTCAACGGGTACTCAACCAGCGCGTTTATGTCGGAGCCGGTTTTTTCGGAAACCCAGTAGATTACAGAGTCCTTGCAGAGCCGCTCCAATATTCGCGCTTCGTACCGGGGCAATTGGTCTAAAGCGAGCTTTACTTCCCGCTCGATAATTGAGTGCTGGAAGGCAAGGTCCGTGACTCCCATAGAAGTTTTGACCTGCCCCAGTATTCGATCAACGATCTCGTCGGGTTGAAACAGATACCGCGCCAGCGACAGCTTACAATCGCGCCGCGAAAGGTCTATAAAATCACGCAGCGCGCCGGCTGAGCATTTCTTTCCTTTCATTCTGACGTGAACTCGATTGAGCCGCTCAAGCTTTCGCCGAAACGCTTTTGTGAATCTCCGGAAATCCGTGGCGAAGAATCCTTCTTTTAAGACCGAATCATTAATCTTGATCTCTGTTCCGGGAGCGGGTTTGAGGTTCAGCTCGGTCAGCAAGAAATCGAATTCGTCTACGGCCTCAACCGCAAGCTTTAACGCTTGATGTTCGAGCATCAACGTGGCCAGTTGCCGGACAGCCCACGAATCGCCCGCCCTTCCTCTGGCCGCCTCGATCAGCTTTATTGCAAAGCTCCTGGAGTAGCCGCTGTGTTGAAAGAATTCTTCAAACAACTCGCAGGCGCGCGGGTGGGAGTCGAACTCGGTTGTGATAACGCAGAATAGATGATCCGGGATGTTAGGGTAGGAACGTTGCTTTACCGGTTTCATTTTGCGAAAGCGAAAAAATAACATTGCCGCCCGAGCCTGGAAAGCCACGCGCGTATCGGCTCGTTCGGTGACGAAGAAGTGACTATGGAAAAGCTCGGCTGAATGTATCGTGATGCGAGAAGATTCACCGCCGCAGACACAGAGAACACAAAGGGGGCGCAGAGAAGAATAAAAACTCTGCGCCTTCGCCGCGTGCGAAGCACATCATCGGCCATATGCGTCCTCTGCGTCTGCGGCGGTCCAGTCCCGCACATTCACATAGAATTCGCTTTAAGCCTTATGGTCTCTTACCGCCCTTACCGCCGGACTTCTTGCCCTTCTTCTTCTTTTTCTTTTTCTTCTTTTTCTTCTTCTTTGGCGGAGGAGTAATTCCTAGCGCCGCTTCCAGTGCATGCAGAAGTGTGAGGGCTGTTTGAAATGGCAATATTACCTTGACCGGACCAGATTGACCGGCCTGGCCTCCTTTGCCTTTGCCACCTTTGACGCCCGCCTTACCTCCCAGTCTGCCTCCCATAGGTTTTTTCTCCTTACCGAGAAAAATTCTAACTCGTATTTTTTATGTTTAGTTCTTGCCCGCTGATTTGACTATTCCCGATTTCACAAAGCGATCCAAGTCTGTGAACGCGCCGGCAGGGTCAGCAGAAGGTTGCTGGCCGCCGCACTGGGGCTGAGGACATACGGGGTTGCCTCGCACTGTCCTGCCCTGCGGCGTGAGCACGCGGAATATGCCCCATCCGCCCGTCACTGCCTGGTCCGGCAAAAAGACTGTGTAGACATAATCGCCGGGCACTTTCATTCGTCCGCCCGCTTGATCTATTATCAAATCGAAATGGTCAGTCGCCCCGTGATTATCGCGAGACCCGATCCACTGTGATTGCCTGTTATCGCCGATCTCTTTTGAGTAAACATTATTGACAGTCTTGTATGGGTTCCTCTGCCAGACGTGGCCGCTCAAGGTAAAGACTTGCGATACGCCCGTTCCCGGAGGATGCATCATGCGGAAGCGGACGGGCGTTCCCGCCGTGGCCGTAAAGATAGGCGTTTGCGGATCGCCGCTCACTAAAGCATTCGACATATCACAAGCGCTGTCGCAAGTCTGGAGTGAGGTTGTGTTGAAGCGATAGAGTCCCGGCTCCGTCTTGTAGTTGATCGCGCCATAAGCAGATAAAGCCGACACGGTCGCCGCGCCGCCCCCCGTAGGCACAGTGATCAAAGACGCTTGCATCTCGTCACTGATCATAGTCACAAACTCACGGAAAGCAGTTTTGCCGGGAGAATTATAAGAGACGGTTGCTTGCGCTCGCGTGCTCGGAGGGGCGTAAGCAATATTCTGATTTGGTTGCGGCGGCTCGCAGTTGGCTGTCGGCCTCCCGTCTTTATCGCATTTCCAGGTTGTGCCCGCAGGCTCAACAACCATGCCTCCGAATAAACCGTTGATGTGCTGTAGCAACGGGTCGGAAGGGAACAAAAGCGACGAGCCCAGCTCAAGAGGAGTGTAGACCAGCTTCCCTGTCGAGTTGAGGCTGACGTCGCCTGCGTACCAGGTATAAGTAATGCTCTGGTTGAAGGGGATTGTCTGAGCTTTCTTGCTTGCGTTGTTGAAACCGACGTTGAGGCCGCTGCTGGATGCGACATCGAAAGAGAGTAGCTGCGGGCTGAGTCCGACTTGCTGTGATGCAAAATAAGATGACCCGGCGGGGAACGGCGACTTCAGTTGGAAACCGGTATTGAATAGGGCTGAACCGGGACTCAGGCCGTTCGTCAATGTCACTTCGATGCAATCTCCGGCGGCGGCCCTCAGTATCAGCGGCTCAATCGGAGTGCCGGGCTTGAGCTTTGCGCTGCCGGGATTGCTCGGATTATCGAGATCGCCCGAGTAAACATACATTATCCCGAGAGGCATTCCTATCGTAGTCTTCCCGGAACTTGTCGCTATTCCACGCGAGTTTAACGGTATCATCCCTGCGGTCTGGCCCGGCACGGGACTTAAACTCGACAGGGCCTGTTGTGCCGTGACGGCTGTGACGGCCACTTTTCGCTTTATGAGGCCCGCCGGACAGGCCGAATAAACCGGCAGCGTTGTTCCCACTCCGATCGGGTTGCTCGCCTTGGGTAGCGGCAGCAAGGGGTTGTTGGATTTGGTCGGATCATAGGTGCGTATCAATCCCCACATGCCGTTTGCAAGACTCAGATCGTCATAGCTTGTGCTGTAGAGATAGTCTGCGCAATCGCCCTTGTACCCCGCATTTTGTGCAAAGGCTTCGGGGCACTGGCGAGTGGAATTCGTTATAGAGCTGGGCGGCACGTTGAAAAGCAACTCGAAGTGCTCGGATAGCCCCATCGCCTGGCTGCTGCGGTAGCCTGAGTTATTGATGGCCTTCGGGTCCGTGGGGGTGCCCGCCTCGGCCATCCACTTCAGACCGTTGATGGTAAAGTAGTGCGCCACCATGTGCGCGCCTATCAAAGCTCGAATCTGAACTTTGTCGTTGACGTTGGCGCGCAGAATCGGGGTGTAGGGGTCTCCGTTATCCAGATACGTCGAATCGAATACGAAAGAGAAATCTCCTGACCCTTGTCCTCCCCCGCCGATTCGAGGCGGGAACGGCTCGTTGCGGTAGTTTGTTACCGCCGTGCCGGGAATAAAGGTCGAGGTGATGGTGCCGGTGCTTATCAGCGCCGGGGTCTCAGGCGCGTTGATCGCATTATTGATGTCTCTCCACCCTTGCGAGGGGTCGAGGCTTGGAGCCGGTTTACTCAACTGGTTGTATGCAAGCCGGAGGTCTTGAAATTCCAGAGCGAATTCGCGGTAGCTGTCTTTGGCATTCGTGCATTTGTTGATGTCATCGCCTACGCACGGAGTGATCACGTCCGTAAACCAGCTGGTCGGCCCTCCGTCGTCGCGCCCTTTCACTCCCGCGCCGCCCATAACTTTCCCGGTCGTCGGATCGCGCCAGACAGAGTCTTTCGGCTCGGTCAGCAAGCCCGCATAAAGCCCCGCCTGCTGGTGCGTGGATGGGCCGAAGTGGTCGTGCGTGAAGACCGAGCGCATAGTCCGGTCAACCTGATTATTATTTTTCAACGGATCGACATACCATCGCTGTATGGTAGTCTGAGCGCCCAGCCACTCTTTACTGCACTGGGGGAGCGAATTCGGGGTTGCGCAAATCCCCGAAGGAGGCGGCTGCGGCTGCCTGAGCGGCGCGCAGTTTGTGCAGCCCATCCACTGGCCGCCTGTGTTGGTAATCGCGCCGTATCGCTCTTGCACTTCATCGGGACTGAAGGTGCCGTCTTCGTAATTGAAGCCGTTGGCCGCGCCGTCCGAAGAGGTCACGTCGAATTTCACGAGATGTATGTGCTGGCCGATGATGTCTGTCGGGGTCCGCACCTGGAAGTCATCGACCAGGTAATAGTTCGGCACCAGATTGGTATGCCAGTATTCGACGAAATCCCGGTCGGTATTGGCGCGGATGAAAAGGGGAGCGGGCGGATTCGGGTCGCCGAATTTATAATCGAAAGTCGGCTTTACATCCTCCCACAAAGTGAGCATGCGGTGCTGCGGATAATGCCATTTGACGCTCCGGTTGAGCACGAGATTCAACTGGATCGCTGCGGCCTTGTAAATGCGCTTTTGCCCGGTGGCTCTGCCTTGATCGTCAACCGCCGGGTCTGCATAAGGAGCGCCCGGCTGAGCGGGGCGACCGTTTGTAATGAAATTTGCGGCAGGCGGGGCCGGGATCGGCTGGTTGACGCAGCCCTGCCCGCCCATGTCCAGCCGCGCAACCGCATTAAGAGGGCTTCCGTTTTCAGGAAGAAAAGACGGATGGCAGCGATCTTCGAAAAACTTCATCGCCACCCTTTCAACGTTTGTTCCCTCTTCGGGAAGCTGACGCGCCGTTATACTGCCGATCTTTTTACTCTTATCGTTCTGGCAGGCCGTGATGTATTTGAAATTATCATTCTCAGAGCAATCGACGTAGAAATCCTTGCTCCAATCAAAAGCAGTGGTCTGATTATTGACTACAGTGCCGCCCGTGACGACGTGTCGCGGCAGCCCGCCGTCGAGCTGTTCTTTATTGCCTGTTTGCGTGTTGGTCTGGGTAGCAAAATCCAACGGCGGGTGCGGGGGCCGCGCGCCTGCTACGCCCGGAATAAAGAACGGGAAGCCGGGATTCTTCTTCACATTCTGGCCCGTGGGGTCAGGGTTATTGATTGTGCCGTAGACGACCTGGCCGTTGTTGATAAAGACCTGCGAAGGCGTCGGCGCCATAGGCAGAGTGGGCATAGGCACCAGGGCGGGGATAGGTGTGCCCGCCGTGATCTCGCCGTCCGGCAGCGCGCGCGCGCCGGGCACGGCCGCTCCGTTCGGGAGTTTCTTCGAAGTACAAAGCTCTTGCTCCTCTTTTGTCAGGCCGGTTGACCCGCATATCTTTGTCCCTCTCTCGAACACATCGTGGACGCGAAACATCGACCACATTCCTGACGCGAAGTGAGGGTAGAAATGGCAGTGGAAGATCGAATCGCCCGGCGTCTTATTACGATTCCCCGCGCCGTTATAGACCATCTCAAGCGTATAGCTCGCTCCGGGGCTTATCATCTGGCTGTCGAGGTAGCTGGCGTTGTCGCTGTTGGGAGATTGAAGCCACTGGTGCGCATGCTGGTGGTGAACGTGTGTGATGCCCGTCCCGCCGTGGAGAATCCTGAACTTGACGTGATCGTTCATATAAGCGTGATAGACGTTTGACGGATCATCCGGGAAGTAGGCGACCTGCGCTGTCTTATTCGTGTTTGCAGGGTTATCTACGGCCATAGCAGGATCGCCGACGGCCCACGAGGTAAGAAAAAATTCCTCGAATTTGCATTCCACACATTTAGCCATCGGGCCTAAGTTTGTGCGGTTGGCGTAGATCTCAGCGCCTATGCCGCCGGTGCCATAATTGATGGCGAAACCATCTTTCCCGGCCACGGTGGTGTTTATTATTGGACTGCTGCCGGAGAAGATTGGGAAAGCCTGCGAGGCCGTGGGGACTTCGTGATATATGGTCGTGAGTTCGCGGTAGGGCTGTTTGCGATCCGGCAAGGCGGGGTTGGAACAAAATAGCGGATCGACCTTCTTTGCGGGGTCGGCCAACTGGCTGCACGGCGGGTCTTCTCGTTCGATGCCGTTGACGCCGGCAAATCTCCCGTGTTGCGGGCCGGTGATGACCGCCGTCAAATCCGTGTGATACGTCTCTAGCTTTGTCTTATCCTCCACGCAAGAATACTTCCCGTCTCTCAGCACCGCTTCGCGTTTGATGTTGACCATTTTCAGAATGGGAGCGCACGCGCGATTAGTTTCGCCATTATTTTTCTGATCGTAATCGGCGGGATATATCGCGTCGTACTTTATGATCGGCTGCTCATCGGGAGTCTGGCCGGTGGTGGCGAGGTCTATGTCTGATCTCGTAACCTGGCTGCGATACCACTCGGCAGACCTGGGCTGAACGTTTATGGCTCCGAACAGCCCTTGCGCTATCTGTCGGCCTGTTGTGGCCGTGTCACCGGTCGAGTAGAGCAGATAAGTTCCTTCGCGCTCGGCAAATATCCTGTAGATCTGGGTCTTTCCCCGATCAACTAGACTCGAATTGTTGACGCCCGCAAAATAACCGTCGTCGCTAATATTTTTTACAAGCTGCATCCCCTGTGCATGTATGGATATTTCAGTCGTGGTGAGCGGCTGGTTGCTGGAATCCAGCAACGGCGGGTTGATCCAGTTAGAGAATTCTATCTCCAAACAATCGCCTTCGTTGGCGCGCAGCACAATCGGGCGAGGCCGTTTATAATTTCTGAGTTGATAGCTGCTGCCTTCCTTAAGCACGTCGCGCTTGAGGGCAAAAATCACGCCCTGCGGCATGGAGGCCCCCAGACGGTTCAGCATAAAAGGCTGATCAATGGCCACGACTTCGGCCCTGATAGTTCGCGCGCACCTGTTCGTGGGCGGGGTCACTTGCGCAGAGGCCGACTCGGCAATTATCAACAATGACAGGGTGGCTAGAATTACATAGAAGGCATTCGGAAACACAGGCTTACGATTCAGCATAAGAGTCCTCTATAAACAGTCTTCGAGAGATATAACCATCTCGTCTGCCGTTACGTTTCTGTTACCAGGAATCAACCGCCGCGAACCGCTCGGTTGATGACAACCCAATGTGCCAAACTAAAGACGATTGAGAAGAGTGAGTTGTGAATTCATTTATCATGATAATCATTCAGCCTCTGGCGCAGAATGGCGCGGGCTTTTTGAATTCGCTTGCGAACATTAACGATGGAGAGCGTAAGAACTTTCGCAATCTCCTGATAGGGCATCTGCTCGAAAAAGCGCAGGTTGAAAGGCTCTCGCAGATTGTTAGGCAGGCTGTCGATGGCGGAGTTTATGTGAGCATACATCTCGCCGCTCAACAGGGCCTGCTCCGGTGACTGGATGATACTTGAGGCCGGCCAACTATCGGCCAGCGCTTTATCTTCCACGCTCTTAATGCCCAGCACCTGTCTTTTGCGCTCTCTATGTATGTCCATGCAGAGGTTGTAAGTGAGCTTGATAAGCCATGCTTTGATGTTGGTGATTTCGCTGGCGTAGTTGGGCAGCTTGCCCCAGGCTCTGAACATAACTCTGCTGAGCGCTTCTTCGGCGTCTTCGGGGACGCCTCTCATATTTCTGAGACAAACGTCATAGAGATATTTTTGATGATCGTCCCATAGCCCCCAGAAAGCTGCGGAATCCCCCTGTGCTAAACGGCCCAATAATACCTGTGCTTCTTCTATGCCTTCCGGTTCTATGCCTTCCGGATTATCCGGGGGCGCTTTGGGGTAGAATCGGCATGTAAGCGATCTGTCCTTGGGTTCAACCAGGCAAGCGATTGGCTTAGGAATGCTCTTCTGCCTGCCCGTGTCTCGCGAAAGCGATTGAGCGCCGATAAAAGCAGATTGTTCCTGCGGGCTTTGTAAGCTCTTGCCCGGCTCCGGCGCCTTGACGCAAGCAATATCCATTTATACTCACTCCCACTAGAGCCTGAAGGATCAGGAAAGCAAGAAAACGGTTACGATACGAAAAACAGAGCCTTAACTTATTTTATAGACTTGAGTGCTGCAACAACCGATGGAACTGGTCGGGGCGATTGTATCATGGAACACCAAAAGCAAGATCAAGTTTTTTGCATTCTTTCTAAAGGCAAACCCTGACACTGGAATAAGCGCGAAACACCATTGCTCGGCGCGGCTTGTGATATAACAACCCCGTCTTTATAATTCCGCTGTCTCAGGCGTCAAATAATCCGACACTAATTACCCGTATGGCCTTCTGAAAAGGAGTGTACGAGCCATGTCTAGAACTGTATGCCTGGTATTTACTCTAATACTTTCGCTAGACGCAATGGCGCAACAACCTGCCACTGCCAATCTAAATGGACGTGTTGTTGATTCCCAGGGCGCCGTCATCGCTCGCGTAAACGTTCTGGCCACGCAGAAAGCAACGGGGATCAGGCGCGAAACCGCTTCGAATGAAGAGGGGCTGTTTGTGCTTACGAATATGCCCCCGGGCGAATATGAAGTGAAAGTGTCGGCAAGCGGTTTCGCCGCCAAGACCTATTCAGCGGTAACGCTGCAAGTCGGACAAAGCGTCACCCTCGATATTGCTCTTGAAGTAGGCGCTATCACCGCCGCCGATATCATCTTGTTGCCCGGACCCGATCTGATGAATAGAAATTCGGCAGTAGTTGATGGAGTGATAACTCGCCGCGCGATAGAAGGGCTGCCGCTCAATGGCCGCAACTTCCTTGAGCTTGCGTTGCTCATCCCCGGCAATTCGCCCGCTCCGAATTTTGATCCCACTAAGACAAATACGGTTCTGATTTCGTCTGCCGGGCAATTGGGGCGCGGCGGAAGCGTGACCATTGACGGCGCAGATAATAATGATGATGTTGTGGGCGGCTCTCTGCAAAACATCTCGCAAGAGGCCGTCCAGGAGTTTCAGATCGCGACCAATCGGTTCTCGGCTGAGATAGGTCGCTCCGGCTCGTCTGTGATCAATATCGTCACTAAGACCGGGACTAACGACTTTCATGGCTCGGCTTCATTTTATTTCCGGGACCGCCGCCTTCAAGGACTTCCCGCCACATTTGACCGCAGCAACGCGGAACCGCCTTTCGACCGCCAGCAATACGCCTTTGCGCTGGGCGGGCCCATCAAACGAGACAGCGTTTTTTGGTTCGGCTCTTTTGAGTATAGGAATCAAGACGGCGCGGTGTTGGTAGGCGAGCGTGACGCGGCGAGCCGCATAATCAGACGGGGCTTTGCCCTTGCGCCGCTCAACGACTTGCTTGCAACCGCGCGCGGCGACTGGAGGCTGTCGGACCAGGATCAGTTTAGTTTCCGGTACTCAATCGAGCGCGCGGATGATGTGGCCGCCAGCACTCTCATAAGGGCAATCGGCTCTGCCACGCAGCGCCAGGCGGGACGAAACCGTTTCCAATCATTTCTAACCAACTGGACACGGTTGATCTCTTCCAGCACCGTCAACACCTTCAGCTTCAGCGTCAATAACTTTATAAATCGCACACAGCCGGTCACCCCGGGGCCGCAGCTTACTTTCCCGAGCTTGCAGGACGGAGCGTCATTCCGCGTGCCGCAGCAGACGCGCCAAAACAGGCTGCAATTTTCAGATACGTTCTCTCTGGTTCGCGGCGCTCACACGCTTCGCGTGGGCGGCGAAATGCAGCGAATAGACGCTGATTTCAACCTCGGCGTTTTTCAAGAAGGGCGCATCGAGCTGGTGCAGGACTTTCCCGATTTCGACCACAACGGCGACGGGAGTGTTAATGACAACGATCTGCTGTTTGCCGTCACGCTTCGCAGCGCGACTCCCGACCGGCCGCTGGTCATACCGGACGCCGACAATAATTATTTTGCTTTTTTCGTTCAAGATGATTGGCGTGCGACCAGGAACCTCACGCTCAACATAGGGTTGCGCTACGAGATTGACACCGACGTAAAGAACGTCAGCCGCACCGAAGAGCTTAACCCTTTAATCCTGCCTTTCCTCAGCGGCAAGCGCACGCGAGACAAAAACAACTTCGGTCCCCGCGTGGGCTTTAACTGGTCAACGAGCGATGGGCGCACGAGCATTCGCGGCGGTTACGGCATCTACTATGACCGAGTGACTTTGGAAATCCAATCGCTCGAACGTGGGCTGGATGGCCGCGCGCTCGCCCTCGAAGTCCGGGCCGGGAACCTCTTCTTTATTGATATGGAGACAGGGATGTTTCCTCCCTTCGCGCCGACGATTTCAAATCCTTTCACAGGCTTTATCCTTCCCGGAGCAGGGGCAGGAGGCATCAACATAATCGACAACCGGTTGCAGAATCCTATGGTGCAGCAGATGAATCTGGGCGTCCAGCGCGAGATCGCTCGGGATTTTGTTGTTCGCGCCGACTATCTGCACAACTTCGGCACGCATTTCATCATAGGACGCAGGATAGGGACAGTCTTCAACCCGGTTGTCGGCGGGCCCGACAGCGTAGTCAACCTGGAATCCAGCGTTCAGACCAAGTACGACGGCTTGCTTATGAGCCTTGAAAAACGTTTCTCGAATCGCTCTCAGCTACGCGCGTCCTATACGCTGTCAAAAGCGTTCAACTACGCCAACGACGATCAGATACCATTCGCAAGCGGCCCCGTTGATCCGGGCAACTTGAGGCTTGAGTATGGACCGCCTCCCAACGATCAGCGGCACCGGTTCACCTTATCAGGCGTCTTTGATCTACCTCTAGGCGTGAGCCTCGCCCCCATATGGACGATGGCTTCCGGCGTGCCGATGGACATCATCCTGCCCGACGGGGCTTCGCGAATACCCATTCTACAGCGCAACGCGGGCGGGCGGCTTTTCGACACGGGCGCAGAGCTTAACGACTTCATAAGAGAGGTCAACTCCGGCGGCGGCATTAACGGCCAGCCGCTACCGCTTGTGAGGGACGACGCCCGCTTCAACGACAGTTTCAATTCATTCGATTTGCGCGCGTCTAAAGCATTCAAACTGGGCGAGCGGGCGCAGGTAGAACCTGTCATCGAGGTATTCAATCTTTTCAATGTTACAAACGTGCTGGGGGTGTCGAATGTGAACTATTCGGGATTCTCAAATGTCCTCGTGCGCGACAGCAATGATCCGAGCAGCCCCGGATTCTTGCGGTCTTCAAGTTTTGGGACCCCCGTAACAACAGCGGGCGGCGTGTTCGGTTCCGGCGGGCCGCGCGCATTTCAACTTGCCGTGCGATTCACATTCTAGGGCGACTCAATGGCGGAAACGATGCGGACAAAAGCCGAGCTGACGAAAGGTGAGTTGCGGCGACAGCTAGGTTTCGGATCGGCTACGGCTATGATAGTCGCGGAGGTAATAGCGGTCGGCATCTTTCTCACTCCGGCTGAGATGTCCAAATCACTCGGCTCACCCGCATGGCTTGCGACCGTGTGGCTTGTTATGGGCGCGATGGCATTGAGCGGCGCACTCTGCTATGGCGAGCTTGCGGCGCGGTTCCCGGAGGCGGGCGGCGGCTATGTGTATCTGCGCGAGGCCTACGGGCCGCAGGTTGCGTTTCTGTATGGATGGAAGTCGCTTCTGATAATGGACCCGGGAATTACTGCCGCCCTCAGCATAGGACTGGCAAGCTACGTCGGGTACATAGTCAATCTATCTCCGCTCGCGATGAAGGCCATCGCCGTCGGAAGTATTTTGACCCTCGCTGCCGCGAACATCTTTGGCGCGCGTCTCGGCGCACTCCTAATAAGATTGATCGCGATGCTCAAGATAGGCTTGCTTGCAGCGATCATGCTCTGGGCGTTCGCGTTCGGGCTTGGCGATTGGTCAAACTTCCTACCTCTCATAGCTCAAAGACAGGGATCTGCGCCCCTGATTCCGGCGCTGGCTGGCAGTATGGTGGCCGCATTTTTCTCGTTCGGAGGGTGGTGGGACTTGAGCAAGCTTGCGGGCGAGGTTCGTAACCCGGCGCGAACCTTGCCGCGCGCGCTTGCCTTCGGAGTGCTTACAGTAACCTGTATCTATATTTTAATAAGCGCCGTGTTTCTTTACCTGATTCCCATCGAGCGCGTAACTTCGGGCGAGACTTTCGCTGCTCAAGCGGGAGAAGCTCTATTTGGTAGAACGGGCGGAGCAATATTTTCGAGCATAGTTATTATATCTGTGCTCGGCAGTCTGCAAGCGATTATCATGTCGGCCCCGCGTGTGTACTATGCGATGGCGCGCGACCGCCTCTTTTTTCAATCCATAGCATCAATTCATCCGCGATTCGGGACGCCTGTTCGAGCCATCGTTCTTCAGGGGGGGCTGGCTTCACTGCTGGTGATGCTGGGCACGTTCAATCAGATCATTGCTTATTTTATCTTTGTCACAGTCATTTTCATCGCCCTGACGGTGGCCGCCGTATTTGTGTTGAGAAAAAAACAGCCGACAGCGCTTGCTTATCAAGCGCCCGGCTATCCAGTTACCCCCATTGTTTTTCTAATACTGATTTGTGTGCTGCTGTTCCTGCTTGCCGCCAATAATCCCGTGCAGGCATTTTGGGGAGTAGGGTTTGTGATAACGGGCGCTATTGTCTATCGCCTGGGCTTTCATAAGACTCGCTCTGAAAACCTGACCGCCTAGACTTGGAAATCAGGGCTGTAACAAAGTAGCTTGAGAAATGAAAACAAAGGACTTGGCGCAGTCGCCGCGATATGCAAGTTGAGAAAAGCTGAGGGAAATCGCACATTGCTTTTTCGAGCTTTGATCTTCGAATCCAGTTCAGCCCAACAAAATCGACTTTGTTACAGCCGTGCTTGGAAATCTAAAGCGTTGCAATCGATCTCAGTCTATGCTCTAATTGCGGCTGATAGGTAAGACCTATTAGCATCTGCCCCTACCCCAACAATAATCAAGAGCATTCTTTCGCGTACTGTTCTAGGGGAACGCCCGGCCAGGAGCCAGGCGACAGTCCGCAAGCAACAGGCTGAAAGATCATAATCAAGAAATCTGTGCTGAGTGCTCGATACAAAGCCCATCCATAAAGACAATCAAGTATATTGCCCCGTTGGGCGCTCGCAATGCGTCTCTACGACCTCACCGAATGAATAAGCCCGGAAAGTCATGAACATCGAGAGTGGAATTGTTTAAGGCAACTAATGAGAGGGTTCTTTGTGAGGAGGGTATATGTCGTTAAACCCGACGAAAGGATTAAAGGCTGTAGATGAGAACGACGAGCACATAATACGACAGGTTCTACAGCCGAGCTGATGGTGGGCATGGGGCAGATCGGCGACGCTGTCGCGATGCTACAACAGATGCTCCAAGAGAGGCCCGAAAATATCCAGGTCCACACCAAGCTGAAAGACATCTACCTGCGAAGCGAAATGCTGGACGAGGCGGCTCAGGAATGTCTTCAGCTCGCTCGCATATACGAGGCCCGGGGAGACTCTAACCGCGCAAGTGATTATCTGGTCAGGGCGAAGCGCCTCAATCCCAAGATGGAGCCCAAAACGAATGAAGAGCCTCCGCCTGTATTCGTAAGCAGCGAAGTGGCCAGGGCCGCTACTGATAATTCGACTGTCAAGGTTTCGCTCAATAAGGTTTCACTCAATAATGCCGGGGCAGAAGCGCCGCCGCCGGCGGTTGAACTGAATCTTGCGCGCGAGCAAGATGAAAAGGAGCATCAGCCAGCCGCCAATGTCGCGCCCTTCGAGCAGTCGCCAGCCACTCTGGTTAAAGAGCCTCCGGTCAAAGAGAGTGTTCTAGTCAAAGAGAGTGTTCTAATCAAAGAGCCTGCTCTGCCCGCGCCCGTGATCGCTGCCGAGCAAACCTTTGTTACAAATGATACGGCGCTGGCTCCCCTTGCTGAATCGAGTATTACGTCAAAGAAAGGATCAGTCTCTAGCGTAGCCATAGCAACCCGGCCCCAGACAGACATCAGTCTGAGCGTAAAACCGATCTCACTATTGCTGCCATCACAAACAGAGAAGCGGCAGAGCAGATGGCTGAAGTTTAGCGCCGTAGCGGCAACCTGTCTGGCGGTATTTGCCTCGGCTGCTATTGCAGGTCTGTCTGCTTACGACAGACACCTCGATAGGCAGTATGCGGCGCTTGTGCCTGTCGATCTGAAGCAGGCCCCGTCTTCGCTACCGGAATCCTATACAGAAGCGAAGACGTATGAGCAGCAACAATTGATGCCGAGCGAGCAGATTGAAGAGGTGATGATTACTGCTCCGGCACCCAATCCTGTTGAGCGTTACCAGCAAGAGCCTGAGCAAGAGGTCATAAAGCCGGCCCCTTTGCCTGGGCCGACAATCACAAGCCCACCGCCAAAAGAGAGCAAGCCGCCTTCACCGGCTCCGCCTATGATTGGACGAGTCAACGCCGGGCAAGGAGGTTTTAGCAACGGCACGGCATCTCTTGCGCCCGCAGGATTGCCTTTGAGCGATTCGCCGCCGCCGCCGCCTCAAGCAGTTCGCAGAGCGAGCAGTCTGGTCCGAGGGAAAGTCTTAAAGCGCGTCGAGCCGACCAACCCGACCAGCGCCATGTCGCGGCTTACGGGCACAGTTGTAGTAGAAGTCCAGGTTGATGAGCGAGGCAACGTAGCATCCGCGCGGGCTCTGTCCGGGCATCCGGTGCTACAGAATGCGGCTCTCTCTGCGGCGAAGCGGTGGAAATTCGAGCCTTCAAAGCTCAACGGGACGGTAGTGCAAGCAACCGGTCAGATCACTTTTAACTTCAAATAGTGACGCTCTACCTGATATGTAATTGTGCCGTAGCCCTTAATAACTAACTATCACTGAAATATAAGCAGTTTGATAGAGAAAAAGGAGGGGTTACGGCACAGTTCGGTTTGCAGGTATCGCATTAAACCTCGAACCGTCGGGCTTGATGAATTAATCCTTCTCGTCTGATTTTGGCAAGACAAGTTATTTATGAGACCAGTTCTAGAAACCTCTCGCGTTCCTCTTTCTCTAGCAACTCGGTTGCCGAGTCTCCACTAACCGGTTCGGAAAAGTAGTGGCCCTGACCTTGCTCACAACCCAGAGCCTTCAATTGATTGAGCTGCATCACATTTTCGACACCTTCTGCAACGACTTCAAGTCCAAGATTGCGTGCCAACGCGACGACCGTGCGCACGATCTCACCATTTTGCTCGCCGCCAATCCGCTTGATGAACGACTGGTCGATCTTTAAGGCGGTAACAGGGAAGCGGTGAATGTAGCTCAGCGAAGAATAGCCGGTGCCGAAGTCATCCAGGCTCAGTTCGATGCCGGCCCCACTGAGCTGCTCAAGCACCCTCATG
Organism: Blastocatellia bacterium; assembly: GCA_963728545.1. GTDB lineage: Bacteria > Acidobacteriota > Blastocatellia > UBA7656 > UBA7656 > DASUNP01. The sequence goes on along the minus strand of CAVSKO010000002.1, from coordinate 4,793,340 downwards.
ACGTAGTCGCCTCTCTCCATCATCACGCTTTCGGTGATTTCCAATTTCAAGCTGGCAGGATCGAGGCCGGTCTCTTGTAATGTTTCCAGCACCTGCTCGACGATTGTCGGCTGCATGAATTGTTTGCAAGATAGGTTGACGCTGATTTTCATCCGCCTTGTTACGGGCAAAGCTTCATGCCATCTGCGCATCTGTAAGCACGCCTGTTTAAGTACCCAGCGGTCTATCTGGAGGATGAGACCGGTCTCCTCGGCGATAGGAATAAAATCACATGGCGAAATCAGCCCGCGCTCGGGGTGACGCCAACGCACCAGGGCCTCGAAGCCGCAGATTCGCCCGCTATCGAGCGACACGATGGGCTGGTAGTTGACCCAGAACTCCTCCCTCTCTACGGCACGTCTCAAGTCTGATTCGATCTCCAGGAGAGTCAGTGCGTGCGCGTGCATTCTCGCGTCGAAGACTTGATACTGCGCTTTGCCAAGAGCCTTGGCCGAATACATCGCCGTGTCCGCGTCACGCAGGAGGTCTTCCGGCTGTTCGTCGCCGCCCGAGGAGTACTTAATCCCCACGCTAGCGGTAATGAACAACTCCCGCCCTGCGAGACGGAAGGGCTGCTCAAGCACCTCCTGTACTCGCTCGGCGACGCGTTGCGCGTCGTCATAATCTTTAATGCCGTCAAGTAAGATAGTGAACTCGTCGCCGCCTAGCCGTGCGATGGTATCTCCGTCGCGGAGGCAGACCTCTAGCCTGCGGGCGATTGCGATGAGCATCTCGTCGCCGACCATGTGACCCAGGCTGTCGTTGATGACCTTGAAGCGATCCAGGTCGATGAACAGAACGGCGAAGAGATATCCTTTTCTGCGCCGGCAGTGATTGACAGCCAGTCTAAGGTGATCAATAAAGAGCGCGCGGTTCGGAAGCCCGGTCAGCGAGTCATGGAAAGCGTCATGAAGCAACTGCTCTTCGGCCCGCTTGCGCTCGGTGATGTCTCGCGTAAGAATCTGCGTGGCGGGCCTCCCCCCGTATGTGACGGAAGCCATGACGACCTCAACATCTCTCACCTGGCCGTCCAGCCGCACGAACTTCTCTGCTTTAAGGTCGGACTGCTGATTCCCACTCAAGTGCCTCTCATGCGCCAGGAAATTTTCGCGGTGATCGGGGTGAACGAAATGGGAGAGGGCGAGGCCCAATAAAGTCTCCGCCGACGTTGCGCCAAACAGATTAGCTGCCGCTGGATTGGCATACACTATTTTATCGCCGCTCTGGACGACGATTGCCTCCGGCGACAATTCGACCAGGAGCCGGTATCGCTCCTCGCTCTCTTTCAGTGCCTGCTCCGCCTGGTGCTTATAGAGGGCCACCTCGATGGTCGTATGCAGTTCTCTTTCCTCGAAGGGTTTGATCACGTAGCCGAACGGCTCGGTGACTTTCGCGCGCTGCACGGTGGGGTGATCGGCATTGGCGGTCAGATAGATGACCGGGATCCCGAATTGTTGACGTATCCGGTCTGCGGCTTCGACCCCGTCCATGCGCCCCTGCAACTGGATGTCCATCAAGACCAGATCGGGACGAAGCGCGCCCGCCTGCTCGACCGCCCGCTTGCCCGAGGCGATAGTGGCCGGCACTTTATAGCCCAAAGACTCCAGCCTGTCTTGGATGTCTAAGGCGACTATGCTTTCATCTTCAACGACCAGTATTCGGGCCTGTGTCATGCGCGAACTTCCTCCTTCTCTTCGGGGAATTTGATCTCGAAGGTCGTTCCCACACCGTTGCGGCATTCCAACTCTCCGCACAGCTGACCCGTCAGCATACGCACAAGCTTCATCCCCAGAGACTTGCCCTTATCAGGGTCAAAGTCATCAGGTAAGCCTACGCCCGTATCGCTAACCCGAAGGACGTACTTGGCGTCAGCGCGCGAGAACGTTATGTTAACTTCTCCCTGCGTGTCCGCAGGGAACGCATATTTGAGTGAGTTTGAGGCCAACTCGTTGATGATCAGCCCGCAGGGGACTGCCGTATCAATCGGCAGCGATACGTCATCAACGGCGACGTTGATCTTAACCGCATCCGGGCGTATGCGGTACGAGCGCGTGACGTGGGCAACAAGCTTTTGGAGGTACTCCGCGAAATTGATTCGAGACAGGTCTTCCGACTGGTAAAGCGTCTCGTGTATCAGCGCCATCGACTTGACGCGATTCTGGCTGTCCTGAAATACCGACAACGCATGCTCGTCCTTGATGGTTTTGGATTGCAGATTGAGCAGGCTGGTGATGACCTGCATGTTGTTTTTGACGCGGTGGTGAATCTCTTTCAGGAGAACTTCTTTCTCGTGCAGCGAACTCTTAATCTGCTCAATCGCCTGCTTGCGCTCCGTAATGTCATCGATGACGCCCGCGACCCGGTATACCTCGCCCGAAACATTCGCGATGGGGAAGGCGCGGTCGCGCACCCAACGAATTTCGCCGCCGGGCCTGACGATGCGGTACTCCAAGTCATACTGGCCGCCGGATTGAACTGTCGCCTCGGCCTCAATCAAACGCGCCCGGTCGTCCGAGTGGACCGCGTCGAGCCATGTGCTCGACACCTCGGAAAGACTTCTGCAAGACCTGCCCCATACCTCCTCATATGCCGGACTGATATAGACCAGCTTTTTGTCCAGGGGTTCGGTTATCCAGAAGACCTCGCGGATGTTCTCAGCGATTTGACGGAATCTCTCCTCGCTCTGGCGCAGCGCCCTCTCCGCCTGTTTTCGGGTGGTTATGTCGGTGGCGATGCCGAGCACCTGGTTCGCCGTGCCGTCCGGCGAGACGATGGGGCGCTTGATGGTTTGCAGCCAGCGGACTTGCCCATTGGCGTCCGTAATCACCTCTTCGGGGATGAACTTTTCCTTCAGGGTATTTATGACTTCCAGGTCGTCACGGCGGAACCCTTCTACCTCTTCTCTGTTCGGATTGAAATCGGCGTCCGTTTTGCCTAACAGACCTTCGACCGAAGTGCCGTATGCGTCGGCGATGGCCTTATTCACCAGTATGAAGCGCCCGTCTTCGTCTTTAGCGAAGACGAAACTGGGATTGAGGTCGATGACTTGACGCAGGAACGAGCGCTGTTCATCCAACTGGGCCTCGGCCAGCTTGCGCTCGGCAACCTCTCTTTCCAATTTACGGTTGGCGGCGACGAGCTGCGCCGTGCGGTTCGCGACATGGGCTTCCAGCCCCTCGTTCAAGCTCTCTATCTCAGCCGTCCGCTCGGCGATCCCCCACATCTCGCCGATGCTGTGCCTGATGGCGATGAACAGAACCGTGTCTTCAAACAGGACCCAGCCCGCGTGTTCGAGCCACCGCCACTCGCTCGCCGTAAGCACGCCGTAGACCGACTGAGGCCAGAAGACGCCGCGCAAGAAGTGGTCGGCGGCCACCACGATAGTGGCCGGGACGAGCACGCGCCAGTCGCGGTAGCAGGAGAGGAAAGCCAGCGACCCGAAGACGTGAAAGTGCGTCTCGATCCGTCCGCCGGTGAGGTGGATCAATAACGCCCCCATCAGCATTTGCCCGACCGCGACCGTATAGCGGGTGGCGACGTGCCCGGGGCGAGTCACCGCCAATATGATAGGGAGAGAACTGATGACGCTGCCCAGCAACAGCGCTGCCCAGACATGCGGGTGCGTTTGACTGTTCACCCCGGCCCATGATTTCGGCGAGACCCACAGGGCTGCGGCTACGCCCGCCAACCATTGAAGCGCCATCAGTCCCGCGAACATGCGGTCTGTGCGCCTGTGGACGAGTTGCTGGTGCTCTTCAAATATCTCCGCGACGCGACCGCCGGTCGCGTCGCGCCTGTCCAGGTCAGTGCTTATTTCTGTCATCCAACGATCCCCGACATTCAGATTGTGTGTCGAAAAGCGGGCAGCCAAAGGCGAAGGTCTCCGCCGCTTCGGCCTCTCCGGTATTCAAGAGCGACACGACGGCGCTCAGTCCCGCGTTGTCGCCGGAGTGCCCACGTGAGCCTGTGATCCCGCCGCTGAACAGCAGGCGTCCCTCAGCGTCGTAAAGAAGGGTTTGGCCGGAGGTCACTGCGTGGAACCGGCGCGCCTCCGCGCCGCCGTCGTCAACGACGACGTTGACCCCGGGGATGCTCGCGGCGCTTTGCCAGAGGTCTGTCTTCTCCCAATCGTCGTAAGACCCTTCCGGTTTAAGGAAGAGCGCGTAAGCTGTCACACGGCCTTGGGCTTGGGCCATCAGTCTAGCCAACTCGCCGACACTCGCCCGCGTACAAGGGCAATGCGGGTGAGTCATTATGACGAGCGTGGCCCGGTCAGTAGCGAGATGGATGCGGCTGTCAGGAGGCCATTGTGCGGGAGCTGCGGTGGTTGGGCCGGGCCTGTTTTCGTAAGCCCACAGCAGACCAAGCCCTACCACGATCACCGATATCCACACGGCACACGAGGCAAACAGGATAAATCGCCCTTTGTTAAATCGCATTGACCTCCAGCCTTATTAGGGGTGTATGTGGATAGACAGAAAACCACCCGAAACTGTCGGGGAATACTATCTCCAGCAATGCTATCTCCGGGGTGCCTGAGGGCCGTTCGCGCGGGGGCAGGCAGCCGCTAAATTAGGCAAGTGCGGGGCCATCCAGCGGAATAAGGTAGTATGCTTAAAATAAAGGGTTATTGAGACTGATGTAGGCTCGCCAGTTAATTCAAGCCATCAATCTGACCGGTCAAACTGAAGCATTTTGAAAAGAGAGACTTGTAATGATATGTAAGAAACCCTTTCAAGCCTTAGCCAGATAATGCAAGATGGTATGGAGTGATCTCGACAGAAGATGGGGAGAAAAAATTAAGGGTCGCTACCGTGCCCTAGTAGCGACCCTCAGTTCCAAGTTCAGAACAGAATGGTAGAGATTCTAAGGATGTGCACCTTTAAGCTAAGCAATCTCAATACCGCAACTCGCTGAATCACTCAAATCATAGGTGAACAAGCTTTTAGTGAAAAATCGATGCTCGGCTCCGGGCTTGAACTTTCCATGATTCTGGAAGTATTTACGAAAAATTGGATAAGCTCGCCCGAAAACCTCTGCGAATATGAAAAACCGGACGCGCCCTCTTAGAAAACTCTGCTAAAGCGATTTAAGTAGGGGCTTCCTATCGGCCCCAATGATGATATAATGTTCGTCCCACCGCTCGAATTGAACGGAAGAGTCCTTAGGCAGGAGAGGAATCTATGCTAAGAAAAGCGACGCTCATTTTGCTGATCCTAGCTCTCACGACGGTTGCCTTATCACAAAACAAGCCTCAAAAGCCTGATGAGGATCAAGCCATCCGCATCAGCACCGACCTCGTTCAACTGGACGCCGTCGTGACAGACAAAAACGGGCGCATAGTTAAAGATTTGACCCGCGCCGATTTCGAGCTGTATGAGAACAGCAAAAAACAGCCCATCAGCTTTTTTGAGTTTGTCCATGCGGGCAAAAGCCTTCGGAAGGGCGAGCGCGCCAGTGAGATAACCGAACCGCCGCCTCAAGGCCCCTCGTCGGCAGACATCAGTCGTATATTCGCATTCGTGGTCGATGACCTTACGATCAGAAACGAAGATTTGACCTATGTCCGGGAAATGCTGAGGAACTTCGTCGAACGGCAGATGCAGCCTACAGACCTGGTGGCGATCATAAGGACTGTGGGAGGCAAGGGCCTGCTACAGCAATTTACCGCCGACAAACAACTGCTGCTCAAGGCCATCTCTATGCTCTCGCTAAGGACGCACCCTTACAATGTATATAATCCTCAAGACAACCTGGGAAAGACTAACAGGCCACCATCGGCTGCCAGCGCCGATACCGGCGACGCCGCTGATATTGAGCCAGTGCCGAATTTCTTCGAAGAGACTGCTGTAGACGATACCTTTATCAGCTCACCTTATGACGATACGAACTTGATGCTGCGGGCTTATATGAGCCTGGGCACGGCCAGGTTCGTCATTGAACAGCATGCGTCAGTTGCCCGGTCGCAAATCCCTTGTGCTGATCTCAGGGGGATTGCCAATACTCAGCTCGCAGGCGGGCACGGCAACGGGAAACATATCGAACCTGATCAACGGGCTGACGGATAGGGCGACGCGAGCGGGCGTTGCAATCCATACGATGGACATCAAAGGGCTGTCGGCGCAGACGGGCGTTGCTCAATTTACGGATACGCCTGCCCGAAGCGCACTCCCCACGACGATTGAAGAGTTGAGAGGAGGACGCAGCGGGCGTGTCGGATTCGGTCGGACGGCAGACGAGCAGATACTGGGCAACACGAATGTGATGCAAGACCAACTGGGGCTTAAAACGCTCGCATCAAACACGGGCGGGATAGCCGTGTTGAACCGCAACAACTTTGACGAGGGACTGGGCAAGATAATTGATGCCAGCGAAGGCTACTACCTGTTGGCCTACACGCCGCAGGGGGGGAAGTTCGACGGCGATTTTCGCAAGGTGGAGATCAAAGTAAAGCGCGACGGGCTGAGGGTCTACAGCCGGAAGGGGTATCTGGCGCGGGAAGAAAAGACGACCGTGGCTGCAAAGACAAAAGAAGAGCAGATGTTAGCAGCAATACAGTCGCCTTTGGCTCGGCGAGAGGTGGATTTAGACGCGATGCTGTTGTACAAGGCGATGCCGCCCGACAAGGGAGCGATAGACATTCACCTGGTAATAGATTCCAAGAAGCTGCAATTCGAGCAGGCGGGCGACAAACAGCATGCCGACCTCGACATTGCCGGGTTCGTTTTCGATGAGTCGGGCAAATTGCGCGGTGGATTTAGCGAGACCGTTAACGCTTCGCTCACCTCGCAAGAGTTCAATCGTGTGACGAAGAGTGGATTCACTTATTCGGCCAATACCGCTCTGCCCGCAGGCATATATCAAATCAGGATAGGAGTGCGCGACAACAAGACCGGCAACATAGGCACGCTATCGCGCTACCTGGAAGTGCCCGACCTCGCCAAAGGAAAGTTTGCGGTAAGCAGCCTGCTGTTGGGGGCGGTTCCGCCTAATGATATGAAAGCGACAACGCCCACGCCAGTAACAGCCAATCGTCAAATATCGCGTAGTCAGGATCTGCGCTACGCCGTAGTTGTATATAATGCAAAGCTCAGTAATGGCCGTCCACAGGTGCGAACGCAGTTGATGATAAGCCAGAACGGCAAGATTATCTTCAAAGAGCCTGAAGAATTGATAAACGCAACCGGTAATGCGTCGCAGGTGATAAAAGTAGGCCAGCTTGGGTTAGGGCGCGTGCCGGCAGGCCGCTACACGCTAACGCTCGTTATCACCGATACGCTTGCGGATAAAAAAACGCAGACGATCACTCGCAATATGGATTTTGTAGTCGTTAATTAATCTTATAAAGTGTTATAATTTTTATTTCGCAAACAGCACTAAATTAGCCCGTTTCTATAATCAGTTGGAGGTATTTATGAGAAAGACAGCAACTATCGCTCTATTTCTGTTGCTTTTAAGCAGCATCGCATTCCCTCAATCCAAACCACAAGAAAAGCCGCAAAAGCCCGAGGACGATCAACCCATTCGCATCAGCACCGAACTTATTCAACTTGACGTTGTCGTTGTTGATAAGAAAGGCGCGGTCGTCAAGGGATTAAAGAAAGAAGATTTCGAGTTATCGGAAAGCGGCAAAAAGCAACCCATAAGCTTTTTCGAGTTTGTCGAAGCAGGCAAGGGACGTGGAAAAATAGACATATCGGGTCGGCCCGCCGCGCCTACCTCGCCGCAGGGAGCGACCGAAGCCGACATAGGGCGCATCTTTGCATTCATAGTAGACGATTTGACTATTAGACCCGACGACCTTGTGTATGTGCGGAAGATGCTGACGAACTTCGTCAATAACCGTATGCAGCCTACGGACCTGGTGGCGATAATTCGGACTGTGGGCGGGAAGGGATTGTTGCAGCAGTTCACAACCGATAAGCAGTTATTGATGCGCGCAATCGATTCGCTCAAACTGGTGACACACCCGTTGAACTCTTTTAATAGGGATTCCGCCATTGAAACCAGGCTGTCAGGCTCACCGCCGGCGGCGTTGGGAGGGATTGGCGATCCAAACGCTGATCAAACTGAAACGGGGGTGTTAAGCTTTACTGATGCTTACGACCCGCTGCAAGCAAGGGCCAACCCTGGTGAAGATACCAACAAAATGATGCGCGCCTACATGAGCCTCGGCACGGCCAGCTTTGTTATAGACGGCATGAAACAGTTGCCCGGCCGCAAATCGCTTGTGCTCATCTCCGGCGGCTTGCCTATACTCGATCAACAGGCCGGCACTGCTGCCGGTAATGTCTCTCAAATTATCAACGTGCTCACAGACAGAGCTTCCCGCGCAGGCGTTGCCATCCACACGCTCGACATACAAGGATTATCCGGACAGGTTGGCGTTGCACGCTACGTTGACACGCCGGGCAAGAGCATGATCGGCGGCCTCGGCGATAACGCAGACCCCGGACTTGGTCGAAGACCTGACGAGACAATGCTCGGCGCCAACACGATTGAGAATCAGATGGGGCTGAGAAGACTGGCCGCAGACACCGGCGGCATCGCCATCCTTAACCGCAACAATTTTGACGAGGGGCTGGGCAAGATAGTTGACGCCAACGAGGGCTATTACCTGCTGGCTTACACCCCACAGGACACCAAGTTCGACGGCAAGTTCCGCAAGGTAGATATCAAAGTAAAAGGCGATGGATTGAAAGTCTATAGCCGTCGCGGATATATCGCTCGTGAAGACAAACCACGCACCGAAGCTGGATCAACACAGGACCAGATACTGACGGCGATTCAATCTCCGCTCGCCCGCGCCGACGTAGACATTGACTCGATGCTGTTGTACAAGGCGATGCCGCCCGACAAGGGAGCGATAGACATTCACCTGGTAATAGATTCCAAGAAGCTGCAATTCGAGCAGGCGGGCGACAAACAGCAAGCAAGCCTCGACATTGCCGGGTTCGTTTTTGATGAGACGGGGAAGTTGCGCGGCGGATTCAGTGAAACGATAAATGCAAACCTATCGGCGCAAGAGTATGACCGGATCAACAAGGGAGGGTTTCTATATTCGGCAAACACGACGCTGCCTTCGGGAGCCTATCAGGTTAAGTTTGCAGTGCGTGATAACAAGACGGGTCGGATAGGGACGATGTCAAGGTATATCGAAGTGCCCGATCTGTCGAAGGGAAGGTTCTTTGCGAGCAGCCTGCTGCTGGGGGCGGTTCCTTCGAACGATACGAAAGCGACTACGCCGACGCCGATACCGGCAGATAGGCAGATATCGAGGACGAGCGATCTGAGGTATGCGACGGTGATTTACAACGCGAAGCAGAAGGACGGAAAGCCGCAGATCAAGACGCAGTTGATGATAAGCCAGGGAGGAAAGATGATATTCAAGGAGCCGGAAGAGGCATTGAATGTTAGCGCGGGAGCGGCACAGGTGATAAAGGTGGGGCAGTTGGGGTTGTCGAGAGTGCCGCTGGGTCGGTACACGCTGACGCTCGTTATCACCGACATGCTCGCGGATAAAAAGGTACAGCCCATTACTCGCACTATGGATTTCATCGTTATCCCGTGATCTCCGCACAGTAGGAGGCGCACAGTTGCGCCTCCTACCCTCTCTCATACCTTTCCACGCACCATAATTGGCCCCGTCTGTTTCCGCTAAAGTGGAGCTTGTCACCGGATGATTTCCTGATAGAGTTAGTAAAACACTTGCGGCAGGCGAACGATGGACGCTTTTGATATCTCAGAGCTTTTCAAACAACAAGAGCAAACGACGCGCGCTTATCTGGAATTCCTTCGCGCAGACTCCTTAAGCCTGGGCGTGTACAGGCTTCGGGCGGGCGCGCACGATCCTCAACAGCCGCACGGCGAGGACGAGGTCTATTATGTCGCAAGCGGACGCGCGCGCGTCAAAGTTGGCGCGGAAGACCGCGAGATCGCGCCCGGCGCGATCATCTTTGTGAAAGCGGGAGTAGAGCATCGCTTTCACTCTATTACGGAAGAACTCCTGCTGCTGGTCTTTTTCGCGCCCGCCGAATACTCATCCGCCTCTACCAAGTGAGGGTACTTTTTATGTCGCGCATTGATGGAGTAAACCCCGAGGATGTCGAAGCGTATATCAAACAGGTGTTTGAAGCTCAGACGCGCAAGTGGGGTGCGCCTTTGCTCAACCACCTGGTTTATGCCCGGCGGCCTACGATCTTTCGAGGCGCGCGCGGCATGTGGACCGGCATCGGCGGCTCGGGGTTGATTGATGAGCGGCTTCAATCGCTCGTCAACCGGCGGGTCGCTTCGATAAACGGCTGCGAATTCTGACAGGACATAAACGCTGCCGTAGGCAGCGAACTCGGCTTGTCGGATGAAAAGATCATGGCTTTGCCGGACTACGCCGTAAGCCCGCTTTATGACGAAGCCGAGCGAATTGCGCTTGAGTATGCTGATCGAATGACTATTACGGGGCGAGAAGTTGATGACGAATTCTTTTCTCGATTGCGCGGGTTTTATTCGGATGACGCGCTGGTAGAGTTGACCGCAATAATTGCCTGGGAGAACGCCTCAAGCAAATTCAACCGCGCCTTGCGCATACCCTCTCAGAAGTTATGGAATCGGAAATAACTGTCGAATCCATCCTGGTTCGGGCGGCGACAGAAGACGACGCGCCCGCGATCACGCGCATCTACAACCAGGGTATCGAAGACCGCGCAACTTTTGAAACCGAGTTGCGCGAAGTCTCAGAGCGAAGGCAATGGCTTTCAAGCCGCGCGCCTCGTCACCCGGTCATCGTAGCCGTGCGACAAGAGAGGGTGCTGGGCTGGGCCTCGCTCAACCCTTTCAGCCCGCGCGAGGCGTATCGCTTCGTCGCCGACCTGTCGGTCTACGTCGAACGCGAGGCGCGCGGCCAGGGGGTAGGGTTTCAGCTTTTGGCCGATTTGATAGAGCGTGCGCGCGCGTCGGAGTATCACAAGATTGTGCTTGCCACATTCCCGCACAGCACAGCGGCAGTCAGGCTTTATGAGCGCTTCGGGTTTCGCACGGTCGGCGATTACAAAGAGCAAGGACTTCTAGACGGCAGATGGACCGACACGCGAATTATGGAACTGCTGTTGTAAATGCGACTTCTTATTTTGGAGTGCGGGACCCCGCGCCGCTTTTAGTCAGGCCGGTAATATGGACAATATATATTTTGAAAGGAAATTGAGATGACGGATTTACGTTTTCCCGTGGGGCGGTTCGACATAAAAGCTGAGATAGGCGGAGACGATCGCCCTCGGCTCATCGATCAGATAGCAGAAGCGCCGGCGCGCCTCCGAGATGCCATCAAAGGGTTATCGCATGAGCAGATCGACACGCCTTACCGCGATGGGGGCTGGACCGTCCGGCAAGTGGTTCATCACCTGCCCGACAGTCACCTTAACAGCTACATACGTTTTAAGCTGGCTTTGACCGAAGACGAGCCTACTATCAAACCCTATCAAGAAGATCGATGGGCCGAGCTTTACGACGGGCAGAGCGCGCCCCTTGAGCCATCGCTCGCTTTGCTCGAATCCCTTCACGAGCGATGGGTGATTTTGATGCGCTCGCTGACGGATAAAGATTTCACACGCACGTTCAAACACCCGGAGCTTGGCACTGTGAGCCTGAATCAAAACGTAGGGCTTTATGCCTGGCACGGGCGACACCATGTCGCTCACATCACCTCGCTGCGCGAGCGCATGGGGTGGATTTGATGAAGCAACTTTCACACGACAGGCTCAAGTCGTTTTGACGGCCTGCTGTAGTTGCGCAGGTAATGCGGGACAGGCGTCTCGGCCCTTAACCTGGGGTCGGCAACGGGCGAGCCGGTCGCAAGATAGAGCGGTAGTTCGCCCGCCCAAACCGGCAGCTCGTAATCCGGCTCGTCGTCAATCGGCGGGCCGGTTCGTATCTTGGCCGAAGCTTCGACGAGCGGAAGCGATAAAACCAGCGTGGCGCGAAGCTCGCCTTCATCGGGCTCGCGGACTTCTTCCCAGCGGCCGGGCGCTATGTGATCGGTAAAAGCGCGCAACGCTTCCGTCTTTTCCGACGCGTCTTCTACTGCCGCAGCGGTAGCCAGTATGACGACCGACCTGTAATTAACCGAGTGATGAAAAGCCGAGCGAGCCAGCACCAGCCCATCAATCAGCGTTACGGTCACGCACACCTCTATGCCTTCCCTTAGCGTGCGCAGCATGCGGCTCGCAGCCGATCCGTGAATATATAACGTGTCTCCAACGCGCGCGTAGCCCGTGGGGATGACATAAGGATGACCATCGAATACAAAGCCGACGTGACAGATAAAACCTTCGTCAAGTATTTCGTAAATCCTATCCCGCTCATACTCTCCGCGTTTCGGAAGCCGTTTGAGAGTCGTTCTCTCTGTCGGTTCAATTCTATTCATTGACTTCGAACTCCTTCAATCCATCTAATCGCAGGTAAAACAGTACCAGGAAATGGACTAGAAACAAGTTCCATTTTGGCCCGGACTGATGGTGCCACTTTGGTTGGCGGATAAATTTTTAATTCGCCGCAGACCGGACAGTCTACGCTACTTTCTCATCGCATCCGGCGGCGTCTCGGGCGACAGGTCGGCTCCTCGTGGAATGCGCGGCGCTCACTGTAAGCAATCAGCCTTTCCACCATGTCGCTTTGCTCCGTCTGCTCAAAAAAAAGTTTGAAGAACCACCTGTTTATCGCGGGCGACTATACAACGTAGTCAACGCGGTGGCAAGCAGGCGGGTGAATCGAAGACCTGAAGAGGGGCAGGCTTGAGTCTCTTGCCATTCGCGAAGGCACCGAATTGAATGGAGCAATATAGCCGCGCCCAAGGCTTCGCGTCACCGGGCCGCCGAACAATTTGTTGGAACGCGCTACCAACTAGAGTCAGAGCCACCGCCCCCGAAATCCGAGCCGCCGCTGTAGCTCGATCCCGAATCGGAGCTTGACGATGAGCCGGAGTCGTAACTGCTCGACGAATTAGAGCTGTAACTGGAGCTACCTGAATCGTAGCTGGGGCTATAGCCAGGCGAAGGTTTGGAACCTCTGGCTCCACTTTTCCGCTTCCCTGGTCGAGCCGTTTTGCCCTTCCTTTGCTTACTCTGTGGCTTTGAAGATGCGCGAGCATTAGCTATACGAGCAAGTTCTGACCGTCTGCGAGTCGTTTCTTGTTCTGCCAGTCTTCGCTCTCGCCGCTTCCGTCTTTTCCAAAGCACGACAAAACCAACGAGCGCAGCGGGCAGGCCGATAATGAGCGCCCAGAGCCATCCTAAACCCGTGGAGGAAGAGTTATTCTGCGGCGCGGGCGACTCATAAACCATTTGCATACGCTCTAGGATTTTATCCATACCGAGAGACAACCCGCCGCCGAAATCGCCGCCCTTAAAAAGGGCGTTCATCTCTTTGCTTATTTGCGCAGTGACCGCGTCGGGAATCTCCCCCTCAATGTGGCGCGACGTTCTAAAGGCAGTCTTCCTCTCATTGATCGCAATGAGAATTAGCAAACCGCGGATGTCGTTATCTTTGGAACCAATCCCCCAGGCGCGAGCCATCTTCACTGAGTAGTCGAAAACGTCTTCACCTTCTAAGGAATTAATAGTCACGAGCGCGATTTCAGTCTTATACTCATCTTTCAATCGCTGTGATTTGGATTGAATCTCGGCTTCCTTGTCGTCTGAGATCACTCCGGCAAAATCATGAACAAAAGTGTTCGGCAGTGGTGAAGGCTGATCTGCTACTGCTATAGGTATTATCGAAAATAGCAGCCACGATGCCGCTACAATCAGTCGTAGTGTTGGTGTATTCATAAACAGGCCTTTCTAGTGCCGCACGTTTAACAATATAGAAGTTAAATGCGGCCATCATTGATATCAATTGCTGAACGGCTGACGATCTCGGCCTTCTGTCGCTCCAACGATAATGACGCGTACGTCAAAAAGGCACGCGCGTGGGTGGTGGGTCCGCCGATGTTAGTCACTATAGTCTCGGACCAGCCGAACCTCAACTCATGCGGTTCATGAAGTTTGAACTGCAATGTTAAATCATCGGTCACAGGCACCGCCAGGACTCCGTTGGCAAGGCGTATGCCGGGTCGTCGCAAATCGAGCGACCGCGCGTAGCGCCGCTGCCAGGGAAAGCTGAGGAAGAAAACGGCTCCCCAGACCAGGCCAAACACCATTATTACCACTACCCCATCGGTTATAATTGACGATAAGACCAGCAAGCTGCTGACAGCGCCGGCCGGCAGCAAGGAAATAAGCTGAGCCGCCGCCCCAATCCGGAAACTCGACCAGCGCGTGCGACGAATCGGGATACTGTAGACACCTTCAATCGGCTCTGTATTCAAGATGCACCTGTTGAAAGTCAAGGATATGGGTTACCAGCGAGTCGTTATATTTGAATCTTTCGGAAACTGCCAGGGAAATGAGAACAAAAACAGCATTGTGCCCCTCCAATTCCGAACATCAACGCACAATTCCCCGAACGGTTGATGATTCAATAGGTCTGCGGTATATGTGAATAAGACTGATGATTGTGTTAACGGATGAAGAGTCATGGCGATGTCTAAGCGCTCGGCTGTTGTACCTTTCACTACGCTCTCCCTGGACGCCGAAAGCCAGGTCCCGTTGTACAGACAACTTTACGAAGCATTGCGGCAGGCCATATTGACGGGCCAGTTAAGGGCGGGCTTTCGTTTGCAATCGACGCGCGAGCTGGCCGCAGAGCTTGGCGTATCGCGCAACACCGTGATGAACGCGTTCGAGCAGTTGCTGGCCGAAGGGTATCTGGAAGGCCAGGTAGGGTCGGGCACTTATGTTTCGCGCGCCTTGCCGGACGACATGCTCCACGCGCGGGCGGACGTGGCGAAAGTCAGCGGAGCGCGGAGAAAGGGGCGCGCGCTGTCGGATCGCGGAAAGGTCATCGCAAGCACTTTGATTAATGCCTCGCCCGCGGAGGGTCACACGCGGGCTTTTCGGCTTGGGACTCCCGCGCTCGACGCTTTCCCGTTCGACGTGTGGATGAAATTGACTGCTCGCCACTGGCGTTACCCGCGACGCGACCTGTTGGGCTACGGAGACTCCGCCGGTTACACCCCGTTGCGTGAAGCGATCTCCGAATACTTAGGCGCGGCGCGCGCGGTTCGTTGCGCGCCGGATCAGGTCATCATAACTTCGGGCACGCAGCAGGCGCTCGATCTTGCGGCGCGGCTGCTTTTGGACGCGGGGGATTCTGTCTGGATCGAAGACCCCGGATATTTAGGCGCGCGCTCCGCTATGGTCGGCGCGGGCGCGCGCCTTGTGCCCGTGCCCGTAGACGATGAAGGGCTCGATGTCGCTGCGGGCGCGAACCTTTGCCCGACAGCCCGGCTGGTTTACGTATCGCCTTCGCATCATTTTCCGCTCGGCGTGACGATGAGCCTGGCGAGACGGCTGTCGCTTCTAGAATGGGCGAGTCGCGCGGGCGCGTGGATTCTGGAAGACGATTATGACAGTGAATACAGGTATTCGGGTCGCCCGTTAGCGGCTTTGCAGGGGCTGGATAAAGAAGGCCGTGTTATCTATCTCGGCACCTTCAGCAAGATGCTCTTTCCTTCGCTGCGGCTCGGTTACATGGTCGTGCCGCCCGATCTTGCCGAAGCATTTAAGAACGCGCGGGCAATCTTAAGCCGGTTTTCGCCTTCGATAGAGCAAGCGGTATTAACAGACTTTATTACCGAAGGCCACTTCGCGCGTCACATCCGTCGTATGCGCGCGCTTTATCAAGAGCGGCAGCAGTGTTTGATCAACGCGGCGCGGCGCGAGCTTGGCGACGCTTTGGAGCTTGAGCCGAATGAAGCGGGCATGCATCTTGTAGGTCGTCTGCCTTACGGAGTAGATGACCTCGCGGCATCGCGCGAAGCTAGCCGCTTAGGAATTGAAGTCCCCGCGTTGTCGTTATACTGCATCGAGCGCAAGCGGAGAAGCGGGCTGCTTTTAGGTTACGCGGGCTATGATGAGCGAGAGATTCGCAAAGGCGTTCGATTGCTGGCAGGGGCGCTGCACGGATGAATAATTGCGGATAAGCTATTGCTTGATTATAATTATTCTACCGTGGCGGGGTAGCTCAGCTGGTGAGAGCGTGGGATTCATAACCCCAAGGTCGGGAGTTCAAGTCTCCCCCCCGCTATTAATTTTTTCAGCTACTTACGGCTACCGCGAAGGTGGCCGTAGCTGTTTGACCCCACATATGTCCCCACATTGACCAAAGGAGTGAGCAGGAATATGTCGAGCAACTACAGGCGACACCGAGGAGAAGTCCATGGTGGTTGGACGCTTGTTGATCGTCTTGGCAAAGGAGGCAATGCAGAAGTCTGGCGGGTCACTCACCAAGACGGTAGGAATGCTGCGTTAAAAGTTCTCAACACTCACAATCCTGACAGCGAACCTTACAAACGATTCAGAGCAGAAATCAACTTGCTACGATCGCTTGGCAAGCGGCCGGGATTGCTGCCCCTGATCAATGCCTCATTGCCTGAACAGCCTAGTAGGCAAAACCCCGCCTGGTTAGTAATGCCTATAGCTACTGGCATCAGCGAAGCACTTGGGCAACAGCCTTCGCTCAATATAGTGGTAGAAGCTATAGCCACAATCGCGGAAACCTTAGCCTCGTTTGCAGCAGAGGGCATATCTCGCCGCGACATAAAGCCAGGGAATCTCTATCAATATGAGGGGCAGTGGGCAATAGGCGACTTTGGGCTCGCTGAGTACCCTGACAAAGAGGCACTTACTGAAGAGGGGCGGACTCTCGGCCCACGCTTTTTCTTGGCGCCCGAGATGATCACCGACCCGAAGAATGCTGATGGACATAAAGCAGACGTGTATTCATTAGCAAAGACTCTTTGGGTTCTCGCAACAGGCAACATCTTTCCACCTCAGGGCGAACAACGAATAGACATGCGGCAAATAAACATTGGAGCCTATGTACCTCATCCCAAAACACGATCCCTTGACTGGCTCGTTGAACACGCTACAAAGCATAATCCTCAGGACCGACCTACGATGGCTGAAATGGCAGCCGAACTTAGGACCTGGCTCGCACCGCTTGCACAACCTACTAGCCCCACAGACATAAGCGATCTTGCAAAACGAATTGCCACTGCGGTCGAGCCGTCCCGGCGAGAGGAGGAGAAAAGAGCCGAATATCAAAGAGAGGCTTCAAAGGCTTTGGGGCAGTTACTGGATGCCTTGCATCCTCTCGCCGATGCGATTTCATCTGCCACTCCAAGGTCAGGATTTCGACAGGATAATGCGATTTACAATCACTTCAAGATCCCCAGAGCTATGGGCAGCCCGGATCTGATTTGGAATGATGGATGGTGTATAGTGGCGGAAGGTCCGGGGGTATATCCTATCCACCTACACGCCGGCATAGGTGTAGAGGTATTCACCGATCAAACTATTCACCTTATAACTGGCTTCATAGTGGGCATGGAGCGCATGCGCCCCCGTTTCATCTGGCATGATTCCCGCAAAGTCCGTGTTGGCTCTTCGCAGCAAGAACACGCGATTAATGAACTAGTGGAGGGATTGACTAATAATCTGCGGCCTGCGCTAGAGGCGTTTGCTTCTTTAGTGGAAATATAGGTTATCCTATAGTTTTTGAAGAGGAGGTATGCGATGGACAGACAAGCTATGGCTGTACTCAGAGCGATATGTGTTTTTTCATTAGAGACCGAAGAAGAACCTGTCCTCCACAACCAATTCAAAGAGTCCGACAGAGGACAGAATATGTTGGAGTCATTCGGTGATAGATTAGACACCATCATAAAGATTCTGAGTGCTGATGGATACCTGGAAGACCTGCAAGAGGATGCTGGTCCTATACAGTCAGTGCTGCCGGTTTTGAAAAGTGCGCCTCTCTGTTGGGCTTCAATATGTTCGATAAGATGCTATATAGTGCGATTCGCAGAATCGCCAACCATTTCACTCTGATATGCTAAATCCCAATATCCATCTACATCACGGCCAGGCTCACCTCACTGCTGAAATCGGGAGCCGGAACAGCGATGCCAGCGGGTAGACGTTAAGTGAGACGAGGAGATGACACAGCAGATAAAGGCAAGTAAGCGGCGCAACGAGTCAGGATGGAAATATCATGTTTGTAGAAGAGCATCCCTCTTTCAAGAAACCCGATGATCCTTTGATCAAGATTTGGCGGTACATGGACTTTACAAAATTCGTGTCTATGCGGTCTATCTTGATTAACTCGTCGTCTACGGCGCGGGTTAATACCGCTTTGGTAAATTTAGGATGTCTAGCAGCGAATATTTTTATCTCATTACGTTTTTCCCACATCTCATCTACCCATTCTTGCTGCCGATCCGTGGATGCTAAGGCAGATGAGTCAACATTCAACTTGATCCATCCCCATGTCAACCAAAGTTTATCAACCAAATCAGCGAATCTTTTAAGCACATCAGTATCAGCCCATAGCCGCTTTATTTCTTCGACGCGTTGATCGCCACCGCGCGGTTTCTTCGTTATTTGCTCTTGCGCTAGGTCGGCTGTTCGAGATGGATTCTCATTAAGGGATTCAAGTGCTTCAAGCATTCGTTGATTGGCATAGCTATCGCCCCTATATCCGACCTTTCTAGTAACTGTATCCCAGGAATCCCAGGCTGCCCTATACGTTTCCTCTTCAAAAATATCCGACTTTAGTTTGTACTTGCGTTTGCGCCATATTCGCACATTTTGCACACCTAAGGAATGGAGGGAATCGCACGCTACAAAACATGGTGCAATGGTCCAAGCTTCAAATTTGAATCCTGGCCGCTCTGTCAAACAACTATCGTCTACCCAATGCTTCCGAACCTCACTAACCTCTTCCACAAGTGATTGACCATCCTGGCTTAAAATGTAACGCACCAACAAGTCTGCGTTCTGTGACAGACCCGCAAAATAAAGAGGCGCTAAGTCTTCAAGATCAATCGGAAGAGATACAAATTCGTATCTCTCATAAAGGACAAATATCATCCCGCAGGCGCATCTATAAAAATCCTTGTCATCTTGAATAAAAACTATTTCATCATCTTGCTCGTGAGATTCAGTTGTAATTATGTAATACTGCCCGCACGCAGGACAGGTTAACGAATTGCCGATTCCTCCCCTGCAAAAGTTGACGTAAACTGCCGATCCCTGTTCACCATATATACACCGCACGCCGCTAGTATCACCAATGACTATGATTTTGCTTCCGTCAGGGGAGACAAGAAGGGCTATATTAGGCGTAAGTAACTCTTTAGAAAAATAATAAGGGCCACGACTCAGAAACCGTACCCACTGTTCCGCATAATCGTCAGTATCATTAGACATCGCGCAGCCTCCCTCCGCTGCTTCCCGTTAATCAGCCCGCCAAGCAAAGCGGGAATTCTCTGCCTGTCCATCATCGGGTTAGGCGGATTGTGTTGTCCGGCCCGATTATTGCCCGGTCGCAAATATCATTAGTTGATAACGTGACCGTGCTAAAACACTCTTCGCTAACAAAAAAAACAAAAGTTGTCGTTCGCGCCCTAAGAGGAGGGAGGAGAAAACTACAGTTAGCATGAAGGGGAGGCAAAAAAGATATTTTGGATTGTGATAAGGACTCATTGCGAGAAGGAGAAGGCCGCGACCCTGAAAGGGTGAGATTCTGAACACGAGCGAGGAGAATGATTCGGACTAGAGGCGCTCGATTGCAGGAAGGCGGCTCATCGGCTCACGGCGGGAAAGGGGGTTACGTTGGACGTATCTGCAAAGGTGAGGCGGCCGCTTGATGGTCGGTTTTTCTATGAACTGGTGGAAGCTCCTTAGCGCGACTCAGTATCAGGTCGCCACCGCTATTGAGCCTTTAAAGTTGGGAGAACAGGACGCAAATTCGCGCTGAAATGGATAATCTATCTCCCCACAAACCGTTGCTACTGCCTGAGACTACTGTTTAGAAAATGACCATTCGTATGATAATCCTAACTGCCCACCGACAGTATCCCTCCCCGTACCAGACATTCTTCGTCCATCAGGAGATACTTTTCCCGTGTTCTCGCCCAAATCCCATCCATCACCGCTTAACACCTGGGTCTCTTTAAATGTTATCTGTAGCGAAGAGAAGTCAACACTGCCGATAAAGGCGACCCGGAATTCCCCTTGCTCCAGGACCCCGCTCCATCCGCTGCCCTCGTGGTGCTTAACGAATAATTTGGCAGGCCGGCTTAATAGACCATATGTTCCCGTCCAGGTCCCCATCAGGCTTTGGCCCCCGGCGGCTGGTGAAGCGTTCTCCGATCCAGTGTTCGGCACGGCATCCGCGTTTCCATTATAGGTCGTACCTGGAGCGGGTGAAGATTTTATATCGGCCGTATTTTTATTACCTAAGTTGTGGTTAGCGACCTCATCTCTTGTTATGTACTTGATAGCCGTAACAGCGATGGCCGCCCCTATCAGCAGCGCAAGAACGCTGGCGACGGCCCATTTCGCCAGGTTGGATTTTTGCTCTCGCTTCCTAGCCCATTGCGACGGCATGGTACGAATCTGGCTGATTCTTGACTGCTCGATACCCTGCCCTAAACGCTCAGTGATGACAGGTGTTGCAAGAGCTGCTTGTAGTTCGCGGCTCAGAGCGGCTGCGTCTGCCTGCCTCTCGTCAGGATTTTTTGAGAGTGCCCTTCGACAGACCAATTCCAATGCGGGCGATATCTCTAAGTTCGGGCGTAAAGGTGGCGGCGGTTCGTTCAGGTGTTTCGTCATTAGCCCTGCGACATTCGTAGCATCGAAAGGTGGTGAGTCGGTCAACATCTCATAGAGCATCGCGCCGAGGCTGTAGACATCGGCCCGTGCGTCGAGCGATTCGCCTCGCCACTGTTCAGGGGACATGTAGTAAGGCGTGCCCATCACGGCGCCCGTCTGAGTCAGGCTGAACTCAGCAGCGATATCGCGTAGTTTGGCAAGCCCGAAGTCTAACACCTTGGCCGCCTCGCGCTCGCCTTCAACTTCTGGCGGCACGACGATGACATTATCCGGCTTGAGATCGCGGTGCACGATGCCCTGGCGGTGAGCGATGCCGACACCGGCGCAGATGTCGCGCATTATCGCCACGGCCCGCTCGGGCGCGAGTCTACCTTCCTGCCTTAAAAGGTCGCGCAAAGATATCCCCCGCACTAACTCCATTACGATATAAGCTGACGCGCCCTCTTCCTGAGTCTCACTGAAATCATGAATCGTAACGATGTTCGCATGCCGGATAATGGCTGCGGAGCGGGCCTCCCTGCGGAAGCGTTCAATACCTCCTCTTTCGCGAACGAATCGCTGGTGGAGCACCTTGACGGCCACTTCATCGCCGATATGGAGGCGGCGAGCGCGGTAAACTGCACCCATCCCGCCTTCTCCCAGGCGAGCGATGAGTTCGTACTTAGAGTCGAGCACCCGGCCTATAAGCGGGTCAGTTGTAGCCGCGTATTTAGTAGTGACCTGCTGGTCTATGATTTGAGTATTAGTATTGGACTGAGCGGTTGGCAGGCCACAGCTGCTGCAGAAATGTGCATCTTCGTTTAAGGCTTGTCGGCATCGAGGGCAATTCATCATCTCCCCCAGTAATCATACCACTATAGGCACACAAAGCATGAGAGGAATTTGCCTGATTGCCTGTTAGTTCTTGATTTGAAAAAGGCTATCCTGCTCGCATTGAGAACCTAGACCACAGATAGGACATCTCGAAGGCAGTCCTTCTGTCTTTGTGGAGGTGGACGATGGAACAAGCGCAGGAAAGTAAGTGTTGTGTGGAAAGAGGCGGCGATCGGAATCGAACCGATGAATAAAGGTTTGCAGTTCATTTGAAGCACCTATCACAGAGTGTCATCGAATACTATCAAGTTGTAAAATCAGTACTTCCCTGCTTGCCAACCCTTGATACTCAGTATATGCAGGTAGTATCCACAAAACTCCCCACACGGTTCAATCACTCGGATGCACTCGTGGCCCGATTGCAGGAAGGCGGCTCATCGGCTCACGGCGGGGAGGATTATGCGATGGTCCTGTCTGCAATGAGCGGTCGGGTTGAATGAGTTGTTCGGCGGCGCGTCGAGGGTAAACGATCACGGCTTGGGTGTTTGCCCGCCCTAACGCTGGATCGGGGCGTTATGGTACGCATCAATTAGCCACTCATTACCATGTTTCGATACCGTCAATGTCTGAATGCTTGCAGGCTCCGGCGAGGCGTCTGATTCTCCGGGTCTGAGAATCCTGCCGGCCGTGTGCATCAGAGCAACATCGGTCCTCAAGAACCGCACACTCTTAACTTGAGCCCAGAGCCGCGTCCCCTTGAAGAAGGTGTCGAAGATTTGCTGGTGATGGGATGCGTTCTGCTTGCGGCCTTTGAGGTGCATCCCGTTGACGCTGACGAAATCGGAATCTTCGGCGAACTGGGCGGCGAAGGCTTCACCGCTGCCCTTATTCCAGCCCTCAATACATTTCTGGAGGAGGGCCCGGATGGCAGCTTCGTCAGTCGCGTTCGGAGCATTTCGGCTTTTGTTCCCTTGACCGGAAACGTGGATTAACGACGTGATCAATAACGCTACGGCGATAAAACTTTTTTTCATCGGTAATATCTCCTGTGGGAAAGTGATCTTTCAGACTCCTTTTATGACAAAGCTAGGTCAAGAGAGACGCCGAACATACGCATCAGCGGGGCCGCGAGCGGCATTGATAGAAACCATGCGAAATCCGTTTCGGCGGCTCCGTTGAATGCGGTTGTTAGGCGCGGTAATTTCATATTCTCTTATTGGAATGAAGTGAGCCTCGCTCAAAGTAAAAAGATTTCATGTTTCTCATTCAGAAACGTAAATGCCTATCCCGAAATTTGCCTAACAATTTTCTGCTTACATAAATCTTCCAATTTCAATCATTATTATCTGTTCGGTAAACTCATATCGAGGTCGAAGAATTCCAATCTTCGACAATTAGGGCAACGGTAAGTATCTAAAATTAACATCCTCTCATTCATTTCCTGAAACTCCCTAAAGAAAACAAACCCAGCCTCGGGGCCACCAACCCTGATTGGCATCTGCATTAGCGGCTGCATTGGCGTTTTACACAAAACACAAGGAGGTAGACTTTGAGAGTTCGCAGGCTGTTGCTGATTCATATTAGGCTCCATATCACATCACCTTTCTTAAATAGTTGTTAACGTTTATTTCAACGTAGCGCCTAACGGTCCGCATCAGCGGGGCCACGAGCGGCACTAGCGGAACAATGAGAAACTTGCTTCGCGCGCTCCGCTGAATGCACTAGTTAGGCGGCGGCTGTTTGGTGATGACTGTCCCCACCACCTCCTTAATTCCAAAACTCGTTTACTACCCTCTGACAGTGCTCTCTGGCTGCTTCTAAGTCTGCATCTCCTGACTCAGGGGGCCGATACTCGTACTGCAAAAGCCTGAGTGAGAGATGCGTGTACCTTGTCTGTCACCTTAACAAAAACGGTCGTATCGGCCACCCTTCTAGGTACTCCCGATATTTTTCCCTTTATACCAAGCGTCAGGCTCCTAGGCAGGGTACCTTGTGTAATCTCAAATCTGTAGGGTGGTGTGCCGCCGCTCACCTCTATCTGATAGTTCGCAGGCACGCCCCGATGAAAGTCAGGTAGGCTTTCAGTGATAAATGTTAGGGTGGATTGAGGCACGTTCTTATTCTCCTTTCATGGTAATCGGCTGATGATCTATTTGCGACAATTGGCTTCGCAAGAAGCCGCTTTCGCCAACGTCGGGCCCTCTATTAGAGACTATAACACAGAAACTCGCTGCATGATGAAGACGCCTAACGCTGTGCATCAGCGGGGCCGCGCGATGTATATCACAGATGGATTATCGGTTCAATAAGGTAGGTGTAACGATTGGATAGAATACTAAGACTTACTTGGTCATTTCTCTCTTTAATCGGGTCGAGGCTTTTTCTCTTTACCTGTTCCCGCATCACATCACCAGCTCGCACGAATCCATTGTGGTGAAGTCAAGCAAGGCCCCGCAGCGACACTGCATAAACGGAGCGATCCGAGCGTCAACAAACTGAGCGTTCATATTCGAGGCTCGCTCACGCGCCGGCTTGCCCAAAAAGTCAGTTAATTGTTGATAGAATCTTTCTACTTGGGCTGTAGGAGTCACGAAGGCGATTTTTTGGGCAAGGCTAATGCTGGTAGCCTTAATTCTTACCTTCTCTGGCTTACCGATCATCGCCTTCATTTCGCCACCCTCAACCGCCGCGAGATGTGAGCTACAGATGCGCCCTATTGCTTATCCTCAGCACGTTTCTTGCTCTTCTTATGTTGACTGCTGGGAATTAACACGGTATTATTTTTTATCATGAAGTCTTTGTAGCATGAATTACAAAATTAACTTGACTAAATAGGAAACCGAGATATAATGTCCGTGTCAATGCGTCCTTAGATCAACATAATTACTTTTACAAATACGCTAATATACCCCATCCCTCACCGACACAACCCAATAATAGCGATTAGGAGGAAGGTTATGAATAGACCGCAAATGCGAAGACTTGTCTACAGGCTCTTGTTGATAGGCATGCTTGTCGCGTGTCTAGGCGTTTCCAGTTTCAACTTCGCTGAGAGGAAGGCTTCAGCAGTGGCTTGTTGTAGTAGCTGTGAACCTGCGTTTAACAGTTGTATCGAGGCTTGTGGTGATCCGCCCTCCTCAGCCTGTATCTTTTTCTGCAACAATCGTTACAACCGCTGCTTGTCCACTTGCGACCCCGGCTGTTGAAACCTGTTGCGACGATTGGTTCGGCCTGGCAGTACAGCCTGCCATACCCCAACCCTCAACGAGGGGAGATCAATTCCAAATCCAGATAGGGGAGGTCGAACAAAGGACACGCTTAAGAAATAACAGTCACAGGCGTGATTCCCGACGGATACTGCCGACAAACCAAAAGGTGTATGGACAGAGACACCTCGAATCCTTACTGTCTCACCTCAGGATTCGCCAGCAGATCTCCTGAATCTCGCTTTCGTTGCGTTATCGTTTGGCTCTGCCTGTCAGGCCATGCGTTGCGCTTTTCTTTCAACCAAAGTGATGCAAAGGAGAAGAAGATGAAAAAGATAGAAAAGAGAATACTTGTCATCGGATTCGCATGGGTTGTGGGCTTGTTGTTCGCAGCCGCCCCCGCACAGGCGCAGGACACGGTCACCAACACCTATGCGGCGAAGTTCATCTGCGGCGTGCAGCCGGATGCTAACATCAACTCGATGCCGGATGCTCAGGCGGGCCGCTATTCGACAAAGATCAACGTCCACAACAACACAGGGCTTCACATCGTGTTTCGCAAGAAAGTCATCCCGCTCAGGGGCGGGCAGGTGCCGACTGAACCCGCTTTCAAGAAGATCGAGCGCTTGCCGTCTGATTGGGCTATGGAAGTCGTCTGCCGGGACATCTATAGTCACCTCAACATCGTGCTCCAGCCCAACCAGCCGCCGCCTTACATTGAGGGATTCGTGATCTTTGAAGTGCTTTTTGGGCCAACTCCGGATCAAGCGATTCCGGACGACCCGCTCGACGTGGAAGGCATCTACACCTACAGGGGCGAATATCCTGTCATCCCTGGTCACGCCGTGAGCAACGGCGTCAGCATAGCCGTTGTGGTCTATCCCGCGAAAAGGAATAGATATATCGTGACGCAGTGATAGCTCTCTTCGCACCACTGCCCGTCAAGCCGTGAGCGACGGTCGCAGCATTGACGGATTTTGTCTCAAAGTTGGAAGTTAATGCTCCGTCGTGAGTCGCTCAAGTCACGACTTTAGCTGCTGTGGTTGCGACCGCAGCAGCTAAAGCCACAACCTCGTAAGAATGTAAAGAGCGAAGCCTTCTTTGGCTTGCTCTGCCCTTCCACCTGCTGCCACTCTCATTTCGCCACCCTCAACCGCCGCGAGCCAGGAACCAAGTTTCGTGGTAGACACTTTTGTCGCTAACCGTTGCTTGAATGGGTCTGGCTTTGGACATAGAATCAGCAAGTCTCGCGGCCACTGTCGCCATGAGCCTTTGGCGGCTTCGTTGCGAATTGAAAATACGCAATCTTAAAGGAGACAGTTATGGCCTCGAAAGGGCAAGCGCGTACTGATAAAGCAAGTTCAAAACAAAGCTCACTCAAGCCCACTGTCAAAAAGGTGAATATACCGGCGTGGCAGCAAACTCACCCGGCCCTCCTCACCCAGCGAGCTGCGCTTGACCCACGTTCGCTTAGCCCGCAGGATGTGCTACAACTCCAACGCACGATTGGTAATCGGGCAGTTGATAGGCTTTTGGCTCGACCGGCGCAACATCAACCGATTCAAAAAGAGAATAACAATACAGTCCTTCCCGATAACCTCAAGGCCGGAATTGAGGACCTCTCCGGCTTGGCTATGGATGATGTGAAGGTCCACTACAACTCCTCGAAGCCCGCTAAAGTTCAGGCGTTGGCATTTACCCACGGCACAGACATCTATCTAGGAGCGAATGAAGAAAAGCACCTGGCACACGAAGCCTGGCATGTCGTGCAGCAAAAACAGGGGCGAGTAAAGCCGACTCTCCAGATGAAGGGCGTGGAGATTAATGATGATGACGCGCTGGAAAGAGAAGCCGCCATCATGGGAGAGAAAGCAGTTGCCGCCCGCGTGGAGCAACAACCGAACCCTTCGCAGCCGGAGCAGATTGCGGGCCGCGAAGGTATGGCCCAAACGAAGCGCGACAACGCAGGCAGCGCGAGCCTCTATTTACCCCCGTCAGGTCCGGTCATTCAAAGGACGTTGAACATTGCTGGAAAACCGCAGACAGCCGACGAGATTAGGCAGGGCCTGGAGACTAATATCGGCAATTACCAGGCAGTACTCAACGTGCTGCTGGTGCTGGCCAACTCTGACCAAACTTATTCCTATGAAACCTGGGATAGCGCAAAAGATTTTGCATACGGTTATATCAGCATCTTATTAGCTGATGAGAGCTTTGACTCCGACTTACTGACGAAGTCCAACCCCACGAAAGGTGATCTCAGCACCATCGCGGCCAGCCATGACCGAATCGTGAAGGCGATGATGCGTTTATACCTGCTTTCGCTCCCGGAGCAAGCCGAGGCGACCGAGCAAGCCCAAGCACCGGAGCAAACTGAGGCGCCGAAACCCACGCCGACTGAGAGACCTAAAGTTGAAGAGAAAAAAATGCCCCTCGCCCCGAAGGCAGAAGATCAGACAAAGACGAAAAACCGAGTGATGAAGGTGCAGCAAATAGTCAAAGCAGTTGGTTACAAGGGAGGCGCGTACACCGGCATTTTGGGGCCGATCATGGTACGAGAAGGCTCGACTATCGCTGGCTTTCCCACACACTTCAGCCAGTATATGAGCAACTATATACCCGACGGAGAATTTCCGGTGGGCACGGAGTACTCAATAATCCTGGATGCGATTTTCGGCGGCTCTAACGAAACGTGTCATCACATAACGCTAGAAAGGTCTAAAGTGAAGGGGAATCCCAACAACTATCGCTACTATACAAGTGGGGAATGGAGTCATAAACGTATAGACGAAAAGATTAAAGTTGCGATGAAAAAAGCGCTTAAAGAGGAGCGCGAACGAATAGTCAAAAGAATTCAACTGTATGATAAGTTTGGGTGATAGCTTTAATCTTTGCGGGTGATTAGGGCAGAAGTCACAGTATAGAATGCTCACCCGGAATAGGCCGCGCCGGGGTCTGAGGGCGGCGCGTTGATGCGGGATGTGATCGGGATTTAAGGTAGGTTTACAGTTATCGGGCTGATGCGAGCAGGCCCTCTGCTTTATTGCCAAGGGGCCGGTTAATCAGTTCGGGCATGGAACAAGTACAGTCGTTAGTACTCCCGTGTCGTTAACGGTGACCTCAAAGCAACTCGCGTTCGGAGATTTAAGGATGATACCTTGCCCGCTAGCTTCTATGTAGATTTTGCCCCCGGCTACATGCAGCCTGGTCTTAGGAGCTGGCGTACCTATACCCACGCTTGTGTCTGCTATTGCATTGTTGAAGCCACTGATGCTGCCAAGCACCAGACTATTATTCTGGGTTACATAAGCCTGATACCCTATCGCGGTCGAACTACTTGTACCCTTAGAACCATTCGCCTCCGCCCCGATAAATGTGTTGAAATTTTCCTCAGTGCTTGCTGAGCCAGCACCGATTCCGAAGAAAGAGTTGCCGACACCAGTTGTATTAGAATGCCCCGAATAATTTCCGAAGAACGCATTGTTAAATCCTGTTGTATTGGAAAAACCGGCCTCTGTCCCGAAGAAGGCGTTGTCATATCCGCTCGTGTTACTTGTGCCGACACTGGTTCCGAAGAAAGCGTTGTCATGACCGTCCGTCGTCCCTTGACCAGCAGCGTATCCGAAGAAGGAATTCTCATACCCCGCCGTGTTGTTTACCCCTGCCGATATTCCGAAGAAAGAATTGCCGGTGCCGGTCGTGTTAGAGAAACCGGATTGGAATCCGAAGAAAGAGTTTAAACTCCCACTCGTGTTGGACTGCCCGGCGTTTGCCCCGAAAAAGGAGTTGCTGTCACCTGTCGTGTTATTGGTACCGGCGTTGCGTCCGAAGAACGAATTGCTGAAACCTGTTGTGTTGGATTGGCCAGCAAACCCTCCAAAGAAGGAATTGTCAGAGGCCGTGTTGAATAAGCCAGCAAAGGCCCCGAAGAAAGAGTTGCCAGAGCCCGTCGTATTGGATCGACCAGACTGGCGCCCGAAGAAGGAGTTGTTAGAGGCCGTGTTGGATTCGCCAGCACCAGTGCCGAAAAAAGAGTTGTTAGAGCCCGTTATGTTGGAAAGGCCGGCATCGAGGCCAAAGAAAGAGTTCGCGGAGCCAGTTGTATTAAGTTGGCCGGCGAAGCCTCCGAAGAAGGAGTTGCTGTTGCCTGTTGTGTTGGAAAAACCTGAACCGAATCCCAAAAAAGCGTTACTAGTACCAGTTGTGTTGGCACGGCCGGCGTTAGCTCCGACAAAGGAATTGAAGGTGCCTATTGTATTTGCTTGGCCTGCATCGGCCCCGAAGAAAGCGTTGTTGGCTCCTGTTACGTTGGATCGGCCAGCGCGGGTTCCAAAGAAGGAGTTTCTGAACCCATCCGTGTTGGAAAAACCCGTATTACTCCCGAAGAAGGAATTCTCCCCACCTGTTGTATTAGATTGGCCAGCGCCAGCACCTACAAATATGTTGTTCGTTCCCAGTACGCTAAGAACGCAACTGCCGTTGATATCGTACTGCGTAGCGACATTGACAGCATTGGCGTTGAGTGTTCCACCAAGCGTACCGTTGCCCCCAATATTGAAGTTCCCCTCTGCTTGCTGCGTCACAGTATTCTGTATAAAGCCGCCCGGCGCGATTCCGCCTAGCTGCGTGGCATTCGTTGCTGAATCGGCATTAGCTGCGCTCAAACTACGAATCGTGTAAGGTGTTGAGGTAATCGTTTGGCGGGGGTCAAGTATCGTGTAAAGGTTGGAATCTCCCGCAGTGCGCACACCTATCTCCAAGAACCTTGGTGCGCCGGTAAATACTGATGCTCCGAAATCCAACGCTACAGCAAAAGCGCCATTTGTCACCTGTACAGACGAATTGGTAAGGGTCGAGCCTTGTTGGATGCCTGTGCCAACGGTGGCCGTGTCGAACAGCTTGAACTGCATGTCGTAGATGCCATTAGCCGGGGAGCCGCCATCTGTCAACTGGCCTTGATAAGCGAACGCTGTCGTCTGTGCTCGCGCCGTACCGATTAATAGTATCAGCACTAGGATAGTGGTAGTTAATGAGGAGTTGATTAGGGTAATAAAAATGGACATGGTGAGCACTCCTTTCGGGATGAATGAACTTTAGTGGTTCATTATCGATAAGATTTAGCAAGGTCACACTCCGAGTCCTGATGAGACTCGTTTAGATGCGCTCGTTGATGCCGGAAGCGACACTGCCTCCCGCAATCTGTAGACGCAAACCGCAATTTAAACAATTCAAAAACAGTATAGAATCAAACGCGCAGTGGAATGGCGCTACATAGCTAGGTGCGATATATCACAGAACGAGGGGGAATTCAATTCGCCTGTTTGCATCATCGTTGATCTTGAGCTTTACCCACATACTACCGAGCGCCTTCATCGCCTCACGATATGCGAAACGAGCTTTCTTCCGATGTAAACAGCGAATCATACTGGGGCAGCCGTCACAGGCGATTGGACTAGCTGCCCCGCTTTGCCCCGTCTGGTTATCTTCCCTCACGGCAATCACCATCAGGGGCAAACCTAAAATCTTCGTTCGTCTTGCGAGTGTCCTGCTCGCTTCATTTCGCACGGTATATCTCGCTTTTACATCGCGCAGGCGGCCTTAACTCAATTATGATTGCTGAAATCTCTGCCTATGCTGTGAGGCAGGCTCACATAGAACTACACGGAATCAGACATACTTTCACGGTGAACCGACTGGCTGCTGACTCCTTAAAATCGAACGAAATAGACTCAGATAGGATTAGAAGGGCGGCTTTTCTTTAGGATTCATAACCCCAAGGTCGGGAGTTCAAGGCTCCCCCCCGCTACCAAGTTCTCTTTAGTTCTCAACATATTAGCCAAACCGAAGGGTGGCCTTAACCGGCTGCCCTTTTCTCTTCTGCCACTAATTTCGAGCGTCGGCGCTATATCCCTTATCCTCCCTCTCACTACCGCATCAACGGTTCGGCGCTTGCCCTGATCTGTGGCGTGAACATAACGCATCGTAGTCGTGATACTGGCGTGCCCCATTATCTCCTGAATATCCTTTGGGCTTGCTCCCCCTTCCGCTGCCCGTGTGCCGAACGTGTGGCGACCTGCGCAGTGAAAGGGAATGTGAGGAATACCCGCATCCCGCAGAGCCGAACGCCAAGCCGTTTTGATGTCCGTTATGGGCTTGCCTGTCTTTGAATTCTCGACGTTTGGCCCGGCGTTATTGCACAACCTTTGAAGGATCGGGCGAATATCAGGATGGATAGGAACTGTGCGCGCCCTGCCGCTCTTGGTCTTTATCAGAATTATCTCACCGCGAATGAAATCTATCTGAGACGTGTGAAGTGACAGAAGCTCGGTGCGCCGCATACCTGTGTAGAGGTCAATTGTCAGAATATCCAACAGATGCTTGTGAGGAAAGGTTTTAACCGCTCTTGCTGGTCTTCTGTTAGATATTTGACTACTACATTGCCCACACTACACAACTTGATGCCTCGACAAGGATTGGCTTTAATCAATCCCCTTTCGACTGCAAGGCTAAACATACGCGAGAGCAATTGAAGCTCACGATTCACCATCGCTTTCAGCCCGCAGCCCGATCCCCATCCACCAGGCTCCCGTGTTTCGAGTCTTCTTCTGATAACCCTTTTCGGCTAAGACATCGGTAAACCACCTTTGGGATTTCTCCGCTTCGCCGTTCGATTGCGCCCATTGCCTCCAAGCCTCAAAAAGATTACTTGAGCGCACAGTTGCGGACTCAGTCACAACGCAACACTCAAATATAAACTGGCCTATAACATCCATTTCATCCTTGTAGGCATTCGTCGCATCCTTTACGGCATCGGGAATGCCTAAGCCTTCGCGCTGCCACTTCAGACAGCCCTCGACGGCCCAAGCGAGTAAGCCGGGTAACTCTTCGCGCAATCTAGCAGGTAGCGCCTTATCCTGCTCGTCTTCAGGTATGCAGACCGTAAAAGGTAATAACCGCACGCGCCGCCATATTCCCATATCGGTCCCGCGAATAACCGGCTTATGGTTTACTGCCGTCCAGTGGTGCTGTAATGTACTTTACAAGTAACCAGTTCAGGAATAGAATGCCTTCCCGTAATTTGCTGCCCTGTGTCTAAAGGCAAACCGTTAACAGTTCCCAAGGCTAAGAGGAGAAAAAAATGAATAAGAGAATCCGTCTCGGTTTCCTATTGCTGTTTCTAATGCTGCTGGCAACCGGATTAATGCCACAGAACGGCAGCAAAGTAAGGGCATTCGATGCATGTCAAGACTGCTACACCGCATGTGCGGAGGACAAGGTGGCTTGTATTCAAGCAGGCAGGCCCCTCTCACTTTGTAATTATCTTTACGCCACCTGTCTGGAAGAGAATTGTGAGTATGTGTGTGGTGGCCAATAATGGTTAAAGCGTAACAAATCCGCTTCGGCGGCTTCGGTCCAACCATTTGTTGGGTGGCGGCGCGAAGACTAACGTTTGTCTGGAGGGACTTTGACATCCCTGACGCCGCCGTAATAGACAATGGCATTGACGATGTCGCCCAGAGTCGCCGGATCGTTATACCTTCCCAAGAAGAACATCTTACCGGCGGGTATCTTTGCCTTCTCTGTGCCGGTTATCGGGATTAGCTTTGGCTCGTCTCCTAGACTAAATTCTCGGCGTCCTTCTTCAACATTGTAGAAGTTGAAGGCAGCCCATATCTTTCCTGGGTACTTGCTCTCCAACTCTCCAGGAAAGCCCCCGCCTCGGCATTCGCAGTGCCCTGAGCCATAGACGGCCAGCCCTTTCAACCCCTTGTCTAATATCTCGCGGCTGACTGCCTCTCGGATAAACCGCCCCCGATTCCTCTCAGTAGAATTGTCCCCGGCAATTAAGCGCACGCGTCTATTCCTTGGTAATGCGAGATTAACCCTTCGCACAGCTTTCAAGAAGTCTTCGTATATGGGTGACTCCCAGACCGCCTTCCCGCTTGTATCCTTCCAGACTACACGCAATTGCTCGCGCGGGATGTCTTCGCCTTCAAGGGCTAGCCGATCCAGTAGGTCCTGATGAAGCGTGTCAGCGAACTCGACAATGATCGCATTTACCTTGCGGACGAAGTCGGGGTGTTCGATCAATGCGATGCGCAGATCAGAATCGTTCTTGCTGCCGTGGTCTTCGCCCAGACAGACGACATCAGCTTTGTCCCAGGCGGCCAGAATCCTCTTGATTATATTTTGCAGTCGAGTCTTCGTCGCGTCATTAGGCTCAACCACAGATGACTGGGATTGGGCGATAGTGTTATTCGGACGCCCTTCTGGTAATGATCCGGCGAAAGCCATTGTGCTCAGTGCGATTGCTATTGTAAGGGTACGACAGTGATATTGCCTTCTCGAAATCATCATACTCTCCCAATATCGTAGTCTTCCGACGCCCAACGACACGCATTATCGGAGCCGCGAGCCGTGCTGATTCTAACATGCGAATCTCGCTTCGCGGCCTCCGCTGCATGCGCTTGTTAGGCGGTTCTTCTTGCGGATATTCTTTTCGCACAAGCATCCTACTTCTGGCCCTTATCTCTAAGAACGAAGACGACTCTCTTTTCCACATCGTCTTTGAGAACACCCAAGAAGAACCGCCCATAGCAGTAGACAAGCATGGGGGTTTGCATCGGTTCCCCATCAGGTGTAGCCTTCATCCCCCACCATTCCTCCTCTAATACTTGATCTGGTTTGCCATACTTTTCGATGATTATATCAATCTTGGGGTGATGGCCATCCGGTACTCTCATCCCTACAGCCCATACACGACTATCTCCTCTTCTTGCTTTCTTATATAGCTCCACGAATTTTTTCGGGAAGATGGTTGTATCCTCAACGATCATCACACCTTTGGATAAACTTGAAGGGTTCGTTTGACAAAGTGTAGTCGAACATAAGAAACAAAGAAACGCTGCCAGGGTTAGAAATATTATTTTCATATAGACTTCTCCTTGAAGACGTTACTCTCAGAACCGCATAACGGTTGGGATGACCGGGCGCGCGAGCGGCACTCAATGAAAACATTCAAAACTCGCTTCGCGCGCTTCCGGTCCATCCCGTTGTTAGACGTTTTATGGCGTACTGCGAGCCGAATCAAAAAAGCGCTTAAACGAGTACAGCCGTTGTAAGTATCGGGCAAACATTTGTAAGTTAATAAAAGCATCATCACGGCTTATTTTTTTGCCTGTTGGATGCCCCGCATCATTTCGATATATTCTGAGTAAGTCCAAAACGGAATCAAAGGTCAATGACATTCCATCAGAAAGCTCATCTGGAATATTTGCTTTCAAGGGTTCAATTCTCTTTCGGAATTCGCCAAACTTGGCAATATAGTTCCCTTGTGGATTGTTTATAATTTCCAAGAACTTTTTTCTTTGCCCGGCAGGTAGCCAATTTCCAAAAGAATTTGCCAACTCCAAGAATGCAGCCTCTGATGCTACGCCTAGCATAACTGCACTCGCAAGATAGCATCTATTGTTGTAGGACACCAATGCTTCACGAGCATACTGTAATATAGTAGGCTCTGCATCCGGTATACTTCTCTGGAGCCTGTTAATATATTCGCCAGAATTGTCAGGATTCATTTCTTTATCAGAGATTGCAGCTAATCCTTGATCCGTAAGACGCAGGTACCAATTATCCGGGCTAGGTTGTCTAAAGTTGATGTAAGCTAGTCCTTGTGCTACAAGCGACCACATTGCCGCCATGATTTGCTTGGCATCGGGTTGCCGATTCTGAGGGAACTGAGATCGGAGAGCCTCCGCGAGAGGCTGCATACCAACAAGCGATTACGCCATAAAGCCTTTGCGGGCGTGATGGATGAATCCGGCAAAGCTGATTATACTGTTAAGGTGTGGAGACGATCTTTCAATCAACATGCTTGACCGTGAATGCCGCTAACCCGAATCAACGCCCAATGCGGGCGAGCGCGGTCGCGCTGTCACGATCAATAACCCATGAGGTTGGGGCATTGAGTCTATTGCGAAATACAGAAATAGCACGCGGATAAACACGTATAGGCAAACCGGCCCGATCATCTCTGTGTCAATCCGTCTTTCCGCGTTCATCCGCGTCCTATCCTGATTCCGGCTTCGACCACACATTGTCCCAATCTCGCGCGGTTCTATCTAACCTGGAGCGCCGTCAACCGGATGATTGCGACGCTCGATGCTTTACCTCTTGAGGTGTCTTATGATCACAATCAGAGAACTCAACGTGAACGGAACCACGCATCGCGTGGAGGTTGACGCAGACAAGAGCCTGCTCAGCATCTTGCGCGATGACCTCGACCTGACCGGCAGCAAGTACGGTTGCGGCGAAGGCCAGTGCGGCGCTTGCACGGTGCTGATTGGCGGCAATCCCGTCAGGTCGTGCATCACCAAAGTCGGCACGGTTGCCGGTAAGCCGATCACCACCATTGAAGGCGTCGAAAAGAATGGGCGGCTGCACCCACTGCAACAAGCTTTCCTCGAAGCCGATGCTTTGCAGTGCGCGTATTGCACGTCGGGAATGATTATGTCCGGCGTCGCGTTGCTGAACAAAACGCCCGATCCTGGCGAAGCCGAAATCATCCGCTTCATGGAGGGCAATGTTTGCCGCTGCGGAACCTATCCGCGCATTATTGCCGCCATCACGAAAGCCGCGCAGATGATGAAAGGAGGCACGAAATGAGCGACGAACTCAATGTTTCAGAAGCTATTGAGCCAGAACCATACGAGCTTATCGAGCCTGAGCGATACGAGCTTTACGCTGCGCCCGCTTATCGCTTCAACGTTGACCGGCGCACGTTTTTCAAGTTGTTTGGTGGCGGCATCGTTGTCGGGTTCATGCTCAATGAGGCGCTCGGTCGGCAGGAATCCGGCGGGCGACAATCGGGCGAATCAGGTCGCCCCACGTCCAACACATCTCTGCCGAAAGAAGTCGGCGCGTGGCTCAAGATCGGCGAAGACGGCACGATCACGGTTTATACAGGCAAGGTCGAATTCGGTCAGGACATCCGCACGTCGCTCACTCAAGTCGTGGCCGAAGAGCTTCGCGTGCCGCTCGCTTCCATCCGCCTCGTGATGGGTGACACCGACCTCACGCCGTTTGACATGGGAACATTCGGGAGCCGCACGATGCCGACGATGGCTCCCCAGCTTCGCAAGGCAGCGGCCACCGCGCGCGAAGTCTTGATCGATCTTGCCGCCGATGCATGGAAAGCCGACCGTGCGACGCTCACGGCAAATGACGGCAAGGTGATGTACGCACAAACCAGGCAGTCAATCGGCTACGGGCAATTGGCCAGGGGGCAGAAATTATTGAAGCAAATTTCCGATGATGTGCCGACCACCCCGGCAACGCGATGGAAGATCACCGGCACATCTGCGCCTAAAGTTGATGGGCGTGACTTTGTGACTGGAAAGCACAAATACACATCCGACATGAAACGTCCGGGAATGCTGTACGGGAAAATCGTGCGACCTTCGGCATTCAACGCGACGCTGGTTTCTGCCGACACACGCGAAGCCGAAAACTTGAAAGGCGTCACGGCGGTCAAAGACGGCAACTTCATCGGCGTGGCCGCGCCGGATTCGCAAACCGCCCTGCGCGCCGCAGGCTTGATTAAAGCCGAATGGAAAGCTCCGGCCCAACCATCCGAGCGCGAGTTGTTTGATTACCTCAAAGCGCATCCGACTCAAAGCAGAGGCGGCAATAGAAACTCCGGCAACAATCGCGGCTCCATACAAGAAGGGATGGCGGCAGCCGATAAGAAACTGCAACAGACCTACACGGTCGCCTATATCGCGCACACGCCACTGGAGCCGCGCGCGGCGGTTGCCGAATGGAATAACGGCAAGCTCACGGTGTGGACAGGTACGCAGCGCCCCTTCGGCGTGCGCGGCGAATTGGCCGAAGCGTTCCGCATTCCCGAAGACCGAGTCCGGGTCATCGTGCCAGATACAGGTTCAGGCTACGGCGGCAAGCACACGGGCGATGCGGCTATCGAAGCGGCGCGGCTGGCCAAAGCAACGGGCAAGCCCGTGAAGATCGTGTGGACGCGCGAGGAAGAATTCACCTGGGCATATTTCCGCCCCGCCGGCGTTATTGACATCACAAGCGGCGTCCGCAACGACGGCACGGTCATGGCCTGGGAATTTCACAACTACAACTCTGGCCCATCCGCCATTCAGCCCAAGTACGAATTCGCCAACCAGAAGATTGTGTTTCATCCGACCGAGTCGCCTCTGCGCCAGGGGTCTTATCGAGGGCTGGCGGCGACGGCCAATCACTTTGCGCGCGAGACGCACATGGACGAGTTGGCTCACATCCTGAAGATGGACCCGCTGGAGTTCCGCCTAAAGAATGTGGAAGAGCCACGACTGCGCGCGGTTTTTGAAGCCGCCGCGAAAACCTTCGGCTGGGGGAAAACGAGGAGCGCGCCGGATCGCGGGTTTGGCATTGCAGGTGGCTTTGAAAAGGGCGGCTATATTGCTACCTGCGCGGAGGTCGCCATAGATCGCGCGACCGGCCAGGTGAAGATCTTGCGCGTGGTCGAAGCCTTCGAGTGCGGGGCGATTGTCAACCCTGACCACCTGAAAAATCAAATCGAAGGCGCGATTGTGATGAGCATCGGGGGCGCTTTATTTGAGGCGGTCGGGTTTGAGAATGGGAAGATACTCAATGCGCGAATGTCTCGCTATCGGGTTCCCCGCTTCAGCGATATGCCGAGCATCGAGGTGGTGATGATTGATCGCAAAGACCTGCCATCAGCAGGCGCGGGAGAGACCCCGATTGTCGGCCTCGCCCCGGCGGTGGGCAACGCTATCTTCAATGCTACAGGCATCCGCCTGCGCTCGCTGCCGATGGTGCCGAACGGTCTGAAAAAAGAGCTTGCGGGAAAAGCCGGATGAAGGGCGCTGATTCACGGCAAAGCTGGTTCAATGCGTTTACTCTTGCTGAGTCGGGTGGCAAGACTGAGCGCCACTAGAATAGCGAGTGTCCTGGCTCGCTTAGACCTCTCAAAACTCTTCTGCCATATTTCTGCCACATTTTCTACAAACAACATACAAAACCATCAAAATCTAGCATGTCAAAGCTGCCTGAAATGTCGCTTAAATCGAAGATAATCAAGAACTATAGAACTCAGTAGGGAAGTAAATAGTAGAATTCATAACCCCAAGGTCGGGAGTTCAAGTCTCCCCCCGCTACTCACACTTCCAATGACTTAAGCAGGCTATACGGCCTGCTTTTCCATTTCCTCCGTTTTCATGTGACCGATTTGTGACCGGCCCCTAGCGAATCTCTCCGCCGCATCTACTACACGGCGCTTTCCTTCATCCGTCGCATGCGTATAGATCATTGTCGTCTTGATGCTCTTGTGACCCAAAGTTTCGGCCAGAGCCGGCAAGCTGACATCGGGCGAATCTCCCGCCGCAGTTGCAAAGCTGTGGCGAATGTCATGAAACCACAGGTCTTCTATCCCGGCGTCTTTGAGCAATCGCTTGAACGCTTTCTTCACGTCCTTATACCGAGTGCCTGTACGCGGATTGGTGAAAAGATATTCATTGTGCTCGGAGAGTGCGGTCGCTCAAACGGCGTCATCGGGGAGGAACCTGATGGACCTCCTCCATGTAGCGGTCGGCGTCGGCGGCTGCCTCCTCCGGACTGCTCCCCTGCTGACGCGCGCTCAGGTAGGGCGCGTACCAGTCCCACCAGTGGTGCTCGCCGTGCGTCCTCTCGTATTGGCCGTGGTGCTCCTCCGTCTCGTGGAGCAGCTCTGCAAGGGTTGCGACGTCCATGGCTCGTGCTCCCGTCACTTTCCACTCGCGGCCGGGAAGCCGCGTCTGGATCTCCTGGAGCAGCCAGCCGTTCCCGTCCGGATCCTCGAACGAGGCGAACGAGTAGTAGGAACGGCCTTGCGGGTCGCGCCCGCCGACGCGCGGGTTCTCCACGGCGTTGTTGAAGGGGCCGCCCGAGTAGTGGAAGACCTCGCTCACCTCGACGCCGCGGGCGACAAGGTTGTCGCGGGCGGCGGCGACGTCGTT
This sequence comes from Blastocatellia bacterium, assembly GCA_963728545.1. Taxonomy (GTDB): domain Bacteria; phylum Acidobacteriota; class Blastocatellia; order UBA7656; family UBA7656; genus DASUNP01. The sequence continues at coordinate 4,754,493 of CAVSKO010000002.1, read as the reverse complement.
GACGGCGAGGGTCAGGCTGTCCACCGAGCCAGGCTTGGCCGACGTGACTCCCTTGCCGAAGATGATCGAGGCTTCCGAGTTGTGCGGCGTCAGTTGCAGGACGCGGAAGTCGCCGCCGTCGGCCGCAAAGTCGGCGTCGAGCCGCCAGCCGAGATTCTCGTAAAACGCCTTCGCGCGGTCGACGTCGGAAACGCCGATCACCACGACTTCGAGCTTCATGTCAACCGGTTTGTCCTCCGGCGCCGCATCGGTTTTGGTGCTAACGTCAACGCTGCCCATAGTGACCTCCTTCCATTTGGCGGAGTCCTTACAGACTCCGCTATCGAGCGGACCTGAACGGTGCACGGATCTCGGCTGAGGAGCCGCACTCGAAGCGTTGATCGTCAGCGACGTGCGCCGCGCTCAGTAATAATCTACAAACGACGACAAAGGTACAGGAATGGGAAACAGAGCGCAACACGAGAAAGCACGAATTCCTGCTACCACGTTCGATAGCATTCGGGATCGTGGTAGCCCGGAATCGGTCAGCGGCGGTGTTGCAGATCCTGTCGCACGGGCGATGGGTTCCGCGCCCCGACGCGACACACTTCCGGCGGACGTTAACGGTTAAGCTCAGTTGCCAGAAGGACACAGTTTACCTGACCTGCCGGCGATCCAGCGAGAACCGCTCTAATCAAAGGCAATTTCGTTTGGCGCTGTCCCTGCCGACCGTCGCCGCCAGGTAAGCGCGAGCCATTTTTTACACGCTGCTTATACTCTGGAAAGCTCAGAATCAGCTCATGAGCGATTCATGGTCTAATAGGCTCGGATTGGCGGGCTTCGATTGCAGGAAGGCGGCAAAGCGACTCACGGCTGGCTTTCGATTTGGCTGCTTGATACCACGTGGGTAGAGTATTAACCTATCTCTTATTCTGAGGTGACAGCGTAATCGTCCTTGCCTGCCAGCTTGAAACCGCAGATAGTCGGCAGAGGCGAGGAGCGCGCGAAGGAATCCCCGCGCCCGCCCCCATAAGCTTACGATGGAGACCCTATGAGACAAGGTGCGCTTTTTCTTCTATTCATTATGTTGGCGTCATTGCGCGTTGACGCGCAAACCGTTAGCGGCAGCCCGTCCTACGATCCCGCCCTATTCAGAGCCCTCCAGTGGCGCAACATCGGACCGGATCGCGCCGGGCGGTCCATTGCCTGCGCAGGGAACTCTTCTCGGCCCTTTGAGTACTATTCCGGCGCGGTCGGAGGCGGGTTGTGGAAGACCGCAGACGGAGGCACCACCTGGAAACCGGTCACCGACCGCCAGATCAATAGTTCTTCGGTGGGCGCTGTGGCCGTCTCCGAGTCCCATCCCGACATCGTCTATATCGGGATGGGTGAGGTCCAGATTCAGAGGAACATGCTGCAAGGGGACGGGGTCTATAAGTCCACCGACGCCGGCAAGACCTGGAGCCACATCGGGCTTGAGGATACCCATGTGATTTCTCGGGTGCGTATTCATCCACAGGACCCGCACCGCGTCTACGTAGCGGCATTCGGACATCCCTACGGCGCAAACGAGGAGCGCGGCATCTATCGATCAACGGATGGCGGCAAATCGTGGCAAAGAATCCTCTTCCGCAACAACCGTTCGGGGGCGGTCGATCTGGTGATGGATCGACACAATCCCGGCATCCTTTTTGCGGCCATCTGGGAAGCCCGTGTGGCCCCTGGTGGGGCGGTCTTGAGCGGCGGGCCAGGCAGCGGTCTTTTCAAGTCAACCGACGGTGGCGATACGTGGACAGAACTCACGCGAAATCCGGGCCTGCCGAAAGCAACGATCGGAAAGATTGGCGTCTCGATTGCCGGCTCGGATGCCAAGCGTGTCTACGCGCTCATCGAAGCCGAGGACGGCGGGGTGTTTCGCTCAGATGACGGAGGAGATACCTGGGCGAGAATCAACGAAGAGGGCGCGCTCCGGCAGCGCCCTTCCTATTTCAACCGCATTTATGCGGACCCGAAAGACAAGGATGTCGTCTATGTTTTGAATTTTTTCATCTACAAATTGACTGATGGCGGAAAAACCTACCGAGGTATACGGAATCTACACCCTGACCAGCACGATCTGTGGATCGACCCGAACAATACGCGCCGCATGATAGTCAGCAATGATGGAGGTGCGACCGTGACAGTAAATGGCGGCGAGAGCTGGACCGGGCAAGCCTACCCCACCGCGCAGCTCTACCGCGTGGCAACCACCAAAGACATTCCTTACCACGTGTGCGGCGCGCAGCAGGATCAAAACGCCATCTGTGTTCCCAGCAGCCAGTCGCCCTGGCGATCTACGAGTCCTTACCTCGGCACGGGAATCCCGCCACTTGGCGGGCCGGTTTATGCGCCGGGAGGGGGTGAGTTCGGAATGATTGCGCCACACCCGCGCAACCCTGACCTGTTTTTCGCCACGGGCCCGTCCGTCATCACGCGCTATGATCGCCGCACCGGGTTGAGCCAGACGAGAGATGTTCAGGTGAGCCCTGTCGCAGCTCGCGGGCCGAATGGAGAGCGCTTTTCCCTGTATTCACTCGCCTTTTCGCATCACGACCCGAATATCCTATACACATCCTCTCAGCATGTATGGCGCACGACCGACGGCGGGTTGCAGTGGGAGCGGATCAGCCCGGACCTGTCTCGCCCCACTTCGCGAGACCAAAACCGCCAGGCAGGGGGATCGGTCTCTACGCTCGCGCCATCTTATCACGAGGCAAACACGATCTGGGCCGGCACGGATGACGGCCTGGTCTATATCACACGTGATGGGGGCAAGAACTGGCAACAGATCACCCCGCCGGAACTGCCCGAGTTTAGCAGGCTCAGTCTAATTGAGGCGTCGCCACATAGGCCCGGCGCCGCCTATGTCGCCGCCAAGCGGTATCAGCTTGATGACCGCGCTCCCTACATCTTCAAGACCTCGGATTACGGCAAGAGCTGGAAGAAAATCGTTAGTGGCATTGCACCAAATAACTTCGTCCATGCCGTGCGCGAAGACACGAAGCGCCAGGGACTGTTATATGCAGGCACCGAACATGGGGTGGTCGTCTCTTTCGACGACGGGGAGAATTGGCAGTCGCTTTCTTTGAATCTGCCTGACACGCAGGTGCCGGACCTTGTCGTCGAGGCAAACGATCTCGTGATCGCCACGCACGGACGGTCATTTTATATCCTGGACGACATCGGGCCGCTGCGGGAACTCTCGCCGCAAGTTACATCGTCGGCGCTCCATCTGTTTCAGCCTGCGGACGCCATTCGACGGTTGGATCAGGTTGTCATTGACTACGCGCTGAAGGCAGACGCGCGAAGAGTCGTCATCGAGATTCTGGATGCCGACGGAAAAGTCATACGAAGCTACACCAACAGCGACGGAGAGCCGGGAGCGGCTCAGATCGGGCAAGCGTCAGAGGCGGGTGAGTCTCCGGATCGCCAGCCACAACAACCTCCCCGAAGTGCCGGGCTGAATCGCTTCACCTGGGATTTACGGTATTCAAGCGCGACGGTCTTCCCGGGAATGATCCTGTGGGTGGGATCGCCCAGCGGACCCATTGCGGCTCCGGGCAGCTATCAGGTTCGCGTGACGGCTGATGGAGAAACGCGGACGCAACGGTTCAACATTCTTCGCGACCCACGACCGAGCGATCTTACGGACGCTGATATTCAGGAGCAGTTCTCTCTGGCCCTGAAGATTCGCGACAGGATCAGCGAAGCCAACGAGGGGGTCATTCTGATCCGCAGCATCAAGAAGCAGATTTTGGATCGAATTGAGAAAGCCAAAGACGACCAGATTGCATCTGTGGGAGAGTCTGCTATCGACCGCCTGAGCGAGGTCGAACAACAGCTCTACCAGGTTAAGCTCCGGAGCAAGCTGGATGCTGTGACCTATCCGGTGATGCTGAATAACCGTCTGGCGAACCTCAAGCTGAGCGTCGAAACCGGAGACGGACGGCCCACGCCTCAGACCTATGCGGCGTTCCAGATGCTGTCGTCGGAGTTGGACGTGCAGCTCGGTAAGCTGAACGACACGATGAAGAACGAAGTCGCCCGGTTCAACAGTCTGCTCGGCGGTCGCAGAATCGAGCCGATAAAAACGGCCCCATGAGTACCCGGTGGGGAATAAGAAGAGGCCGGTCAGCCCTTACCGGAGAATGATTGAGTTCGGGTCGCCCAATGTGCCCGTGTAGGATTGTGGAGTATGATAGCCTCAGCAGGCTAAATGTCCCTCCTATTCTTCACTTCCGTACCTCGCTAAGATGGAGAGCATCACTCCATTATCTTAACAAGCAAAGCGTTGTAGCAATACGGCAGTGATGGAGAAATTACCGGCGGCTATCACGCCGACTTTATGCCCCAAGGCAGCTTGGTTGATTTCATTAGATAAGGATTTGAGAAACTTCTCAGCCTATCACACCAGTAAAGGCGAAAAGCTCTGGAACATCACTGAGGCCGACAGGTCGGTAACGACCATCTTGATGCCATCAGAATACTAATCAAAGGTGTGGATGGTTTGTTTGGCCCGGAGGGTTAGGGCTACTGCTCGTGATTATAGTAGTGGTCTTGCTTTTAAGGAGACGGCGCAAGTAATGCTCTCGTGGAAGAACCATACAAAACTCGCTCGCGCGGCCTCCGCTGCTTGCGTTTGTTAAGCGGCTTTCCAATTACGGAGCGCATAAGAACAAACTTGGTTTTCTAATAGCTCAGGCTTTCCTCCTTTTATATGTTTAGCGTCGCCTTTCGGCCACCTCGCTATCGAGTGCTCGCTCAGCCTCTTGTGTACTAATTATTGGGCGAGGTGTTCCAATAATACGGTAAACAACCGCTGCAATAATTGCACCCGTAATAGGCGCAATAATAAATAACCAGAGTTGGGTTAAAGCCCATCCGCCAACGAATATAGCAGGTCCGATGCTACGCGCAGGGTTAACCGAGGTATTCGTCACGGGGATGCCGACCAGATGAATGAGCGCGAGCACCAAGCCTATGGGGATACCAGCAAAGCCTACGGGAGCTTTAATATCGGTAGCACCAAGAACCGTAAACATCAAAAGGAACGTCAGTATTACCTCGGCTAAGAACGCTGATATAAGATTATAGTGGCCCGGTGAATGGTCGCCGTAACCATTCGCCGCGAACCCTGTCAATGTGGGGTCATATCCTCCTGCCACCCCTTTAGCTATAACTAAGAGCAGGGCGGCAGCCAGAATACCGCCAATGATCTGCGCCACGATATAACCTGCTACGTCCCGTGAATCCATCTTCTTACTAACGAGCAGGCCCACAGTAACCGCCGGATTGATATGGCACCCGGAAATAGGCCCAATGGCATAAGCCATCGCCAGTAGAGTGAGACCGAAGGCGATGGATACGCCAAGGAAGCCTATTTTATCGCCCGCCAGCACAGCACTGCCGCAACCGCCAAATACAAGAACAAAGGTTCCGATCATTTCTGCTATATACTTTTTCATTGCTATTTCTCCTTTGCTGCTTGGCTTACTGGTGAATCTTCAACTGCCCTCCGAGTCGGCGCTGGTCTCAAATAAGACACGATCATTTTGTGTGCCCACTCTATTACTGGATGGGTTAGATGTCAATCTCCAGGCCCAGAAAATGTGACGGCTTGGATGCAGTTGACCATGGTGATTTGTCCGCTTGTTTCCAATACGCTGGCAGCACTGCCGCCTAACTTCTCCCATCAGCGGGGCTGCGCCTTACATTGATTGAATGTTACGAAACTCGCTTCGCGGCTCCAATGTGTGCATTTGTTGGGCGGCATTACAGCACTAGTCGGCACGGCTGCTTTAGTTTAGAAAAAACGCGCCAAGTCAATTCGTGAGGTCATTTGCTCCAATCCAACGGATACCGCCCGATCGTTCAGGGATAGCCCTATGAGGCCTCCCATCAGTGGGCGCGGTGCAGGGCGCTGATGGGGCAATAAGAGATTGGCTCGCCCTGCCCTACTGCATGCGCTTGGGTTTGGCGGGTCGTCTTCTTCTGCCTCCGGCTTGGCTGATTACTTGACGGTTGACTTATAACACATATTGGCATAAAAGCTTTTCGTCTCCTAGATTATGGTTATTCCTCCTTGCTGTACGAGGGATGGCGTGAGAGAAAGAGAGGTGCTGATCGAGTGCTTAAGTGTTATCTTATGGGAACCCGCACCAGGTTTCTTTCATTGATTCTCTGTTCGCTTCTTATTATTTCTTGCCTGGCCTGTAAGCGTCACCCACGAATGCAACTCGCCGAGGTTGACCAGATCGACCGAAGCGCAAACGTGCCTATGGTCGAACCAGTGGAGCGTGACCTGATGGAGATTCGCGAGCGCGGTTCGCTGGTTGTCCTCGCCCCGTATAATTCTACTACTTATTTTCTTTATCGCGGAGAGCCGCTCGGTTACGAGTACGAGTTGCTTCAGGAGTTCGCCAAAGCGCATGACATGGGGTTGAAGATGATTGTGGTCACAGACCCGAAGAGCATACTCTCTCTGCTAAATAGCGGCGAAGGAGACATCGCCGCCGGTTAACTCATCCCAACCCCGGAGAACGAAGTGTACGTCTCTTTCACGCGCGCTCTTTATCGTACGGAGCCGGCCCTAGTGCAGCAGGAATCTCATCCGGATACGGCAGGTGAAGGGGCGGAAAAGGCCCTTGCTCCAGGTCCGGCTGACCCACTGCCTGAGGCAGAGATTCAAGCGCGCCTCATCACAAAGCCATCTCAGTTGGCCGGGAAGACCGTCAATCTACCTGAGCAATCCCCTTATCACCGCACTCTTATTGAGCTGGCCGATGAAATCTCCGGCGACATACAGGTCGTCGAGATGGGCGGGAAGATTCAAGACGAAGCATTGGCCCAGAAGGTAGCCCGGGGAGAAGTACAATTCACTGTTATGCAAAACAACCTGGCTGAGTTGAAAGAGGCCGAGTTCAAAAACCTGAAGGTGCGTCCCATCATCGGGCGGTCACAAAGTGTCTCCTGGGCGGTAAGAAAGAATTCTCCCAGGTTGTTGAGCGAGTTGAATAATTGGATCGAAGAAAAGAAGAACGGGTCACTGTTCGATAAACTCTACAAGAAGTATTTCATCGACCGCCGTGGATATTTAGAGCGTGTTACGAGTGAGTATCTCACCTCGTTCGACAGGTAAACTATCTGCTTACGACGACCTGCTCAAGCAACACGCGATAGTCCTGAACTGGGACTGGCGGCTGCTGGGTGCACAGGTTTTCCAAGAATCTCGCTTCAAACCAGATGCACGTTCCTGGGCGGGCGCGGGAGGCCTGCTTCAACTCATGCCGGCGACGGCCCGACAGTTCGATGTGCTCAACCCATTCGATCCCGAGGATAACGTGCAGGGCGGCGTAAGGTTCCTTAGGTGGCTCCAAGATTTTTGGGCAGAGCGCGTCACGGACGAGAAGGAGCGATTAAAATTCATCCTCGCCTCCTACAACTGTGGGGCAGGACATGTGGAAGACGCGCAGCGCCTCACGAAAAAGTATGGGGGTGCCCCTCAAGTGTGGGATGACGTATCTTATTGGCTGCTACAGTTGTCAATACAGCAGTACTCGACAGACCCGGTCGTGAAATTCGGATTTTGTCGGGGGATGGAGCCGGTAAACTATGTTGACAACATTCTGGAGCGGTTTGATCATTACAAACAATTTGTCGTCAGTTAGACCTTTTCATGCATAAAGCGAAGCCATACTCGACTGCCGGACGAAGCCATCTAAAGCACGCTTTGTTTAAATCTATTAACAAACAAATTATTCCGTCTGCAATGCCTTGGCTTCGTCCTTATCGTCGTAAGGATTATGCAAATGCACCGGCTCAGTTTTAACTTTGCGAAGGCGCATATTCAACATCTCGACGAGAACTGAAAACGCCATCGCAAAATAGATGTAACCTTTAGGGATGTGCTGGTCTAAACCTTCAGCAATCAGCGAGACACCGATTAGAATCAAGAACGCCAAGGCAAGCATCTTGACTGTCGGATGTTTTTGGACAAACGTGCCGATGCTACCCGCAAAAGCCATCATAAAAATAATAGAAACAACCACCGCCGCAATCATAACCCAGAGATTATCAACCATTCCGACCGCCGTAATCACCGAATCGAGCGAGAAAACGATGTCGAGAAGCATAATTTGGATGAGAACGCCTACAAACGACGGATAAATTTTCGCGGACTTATGACCTTCTTCGCCTTCGAGTGAGCCGTGAATTTCGTGTGTACTTTTCGCCAGTAGAAACAAACCGCCGATGAGCAAAACCAAATCGCGTCCCGATATTTCCTGTCCGAGAACGATAAATAAAGGCGCGGTTAAACCAATAACCCAACTCAAAGAAAAAAGCAAAATCACGCGCATCACAAGGGCCAATGCCAAGCCGAGATAACGCGCTTTTGATTGTTGTTCGAGCGGCAACTTGCCTGCCAAAATCGAGATAAAGACGATGTTGTCAATCCCGAGAACGAGTTCCAAAAGCGTTAAAGTTAAAAACGCAATCCAAATTTGCGGGTCAGCTAGCCATTCCATAGTTTATAAAATCCCTTTGCTAAATTGTTTGGAAACTCTCTCTTCAAACGACCCCACCGGCTTTGCAACTAGCTACATTAAGCTATGTATTAACCGTATCAAAAGCTCTTCTGCTTCATATTGTGCTTTTAGTTGTTCAGCTCGCAAATGTCCACGGTCCTACACGCGCGGTATATCACAGATGGTCAGATGGTTCAATAAGGCAGGTGCAACGATTCGATAGAATACTCGCTGAGTTTTCCCTTCCAGGTATGCTACCCGATGTTTACGAGCCGGTGAAAATGAATTCTTGCGATAGCCTCCCATCCGCGTTCCTTACCTGTAACTTGTCGCCTGCCTTAATCTTTTTGCCCGACTTCTTGGCTACGAGTTTTGTGTTCGGATCAGCCGTATTATTTACCGTCTTCTGCTTCTCGCCATTGAGCAGAATCGCCGCGCCCTCATCGAACCCTTCGCCGGAAATGAGCAATTTCTTACCGCTGACTGTGGCGCTCATTATTATAGGGTCAGCGGCTGCCTGCGTCACAACAATGTTCTGTCCGGCAATGGTCATTGTTCCTGTGCGGCCAGTCCCGGTATTAGCTGCAACCGAATAATTGACCACCCCGCTACCACTACCACTATCGCCTGAAGTAATATTGATCCAACTTGGAACATTGCTCACTGCCCAGCTACATCCTTCAGTTGTCATCACATTCACACTGCCGTTGCCGGCGGTCGAATCAAACCCCTGATTGATCGGACCGGCGTTGAATGAGCAGTCAACCCCAGGACCAATGGTGTGGCTGGCTTTTGAAATACTAAAAAAGATATTTCCTATGGCTTCTACTTTGATGTGGGCTGCGTCAGTCGGAATATTGGGTACCGTAACAGGCTCTGAGCCATCGTTGGGAGTGCTGCTCGCGAGCACAATCGGAAAAGTGCTACCTCCGTCGGTCGAGAGCAGAATCGCTACGTTTTTACAACTAACGGGTGAGCTTGAAGTATTGGCCACGTCCCATGTGACAGTCTTCAATGAGCCGCCTATCCAGGTTCTCTTCTCCTTTCGGTTCTGTAACGATAAACGGTCCGCTGTTAGATTTCACGTTGACACGCATGTCGCTTATGTTGACTCCGCCGCCTCCTGAACGATTGTCGCGCACCGTCACACGGAAATTCATGGCGCGAGTGGTAGTGGGAAGTGATTCACCGAAAACCGAAGTGCCGGTCAGAATATCGGTCAACTGCGGGAATGTTCGAGAAGGGGTTGTCACTGGAGCAAATGAACGGAAGATAGGCCGGCTGCCATCGTCGGTATCCGGTGGGGCCGCCGCACCCAGGTCGAACTCTTCCCAACAGTATGTAAGCGCATCGCCATCCGGATCGCTGCCTGTCGCGGTGAGCGTGAAGGGTGTCCTTTGCGGAATATTGTAATTCTCACCGGCAACGACCGACGGAGGATTGTTATCTGTTGCCCTTTGTCGCGCGCAGGTGCCGCCCGTGCCACTAGTAATGTAATTGACTATCTGTTCAATGCTGGCCGTGTGGAAGTAAACTTCGGCCGAATGCAGGCCTTCACTGCCGCAAAGGAATCTATTGTCAGGCGGGATCAAGAATCCATAGCTCATTACGGTTGATCCACTGCCTGGCTCGTACGCGGTGGCGGCAACCCTGTTGTTTGAGCCGCAGCCTTCAAATACGCCATTGAAGGTGTGAGACGCGCCGAACTGATGACCCATTTCATGCGCAACTGAATGAATACCTTCAAGATCAGATGGTCCTGTCGCATAAAAGACTACAACACCTTTCGCCTTTCTCCCGCTGATGCAGACGATTCCTACCCCTCCCGCTGCGCCCTGAATATTGAAACGGACAGAGCCAACGGCGCTGCTATCAAAGACAAATCCGATGTCATAATTGCTAGAGCCAACGATAGAATCGAGCTTGCTTTGATTCTCTTCCACCAGTTTGACACTATCATTGGTTGTATAACCATCAGTCGCCGCATTCGTAAAAATGATTGCAGCTTCGTTATTAACAAGAACCATGCGAATCGCAAGCTCGCGCTCGTAGATAGCATTGACTAAGTTTATGTTTGTAGTAATAGCAGCAAGCGCGCCGTTAACAGTTCCACGGCCATAGGTTTGTGCATATTCACCTGTTGCGGCGACAGCCAGGCGGTATATGCGTAGCGTAGTTCCGTTGGCAATGTTTAAAGTCTTGTTAATGGCGAGCTGAAATTGCCCATCCGCCATTTCTGTTGATGCGGGGTTATCGCCCGGAACCAGGCATTGAAAATGTCCCGCATCTTTTTGCACATCGCTTATGTAATAACTGATGTAGATGCCTGTATCTTCTTTGCTATAAGGCTCGACCATCACTGTGGCATGGGCTGAAATTACCATTGCGTGAAATCCGGTCGGCATCAAGTCAAAGCGGGTAGTGGCCGTTCGGTCATCAATTCCTTGACCTTTATATGTTTTGATTTCTGGAAACTGTGCTGCCAGTCCGGACTCCATTACAGGGGATTCCTCAACATGAAATCTGGCAAGAGTTCCATCGGGCATCGGTAAAGTTATCACGGCTTGTTCGCCCCTGGTTGCGGTAAATTCCATCGGGGAGAGATTTAGAAGTCGTGTGAGGGCATCACGATCCAAGCGCAGTGTTCGATATGAGAGAGTATCTATCCTGCGTTCAGCCTGCTTGCTCATCAGTGGAGCCATTTCGGCCTCTTGCCAAAGCTCATCTTCAGACGTTTTAGCATGCCGGAAAACATGAGCTAATCCTTCTGGTGCAGCATGGACTTTAGAGTTTATGTGAGAGAGCTTAGTGCTCACTGAATCATGTGCGGCAATAGATATGAATAGGAAAATCAGAGCTGGAATGGCGGCGATGACAAAGTCCGATTGTGACGGAGAGGCAGCAGATTTGGTCTTTTCTTTTTTTTTCATGGTTAACCTCTAATGGCGAATGTGATGAAGCAACGTGCATAAAGGATGCATCTCACCTAATTCTTATCACCCCGATTCTTATCACCCCGATTCTTATCACCACGATTCTTACGACCAGCGTCTATCGCTTAGCATCACCCGGCCCGCGCCGCGTGATGAAAGAAACCACCCTGACGCCGCTTCGGGGGTTCGGGTGCCGGCGTTTGTTACGCTCAATCCTGATCTGATGTCAGAAGTAAGTTAAGGCTTAGCTGATTCTCCGTTTACGATCATGGTACTTTCTTTTAATAACATCATTCCCACTTTTATTAGATTCAAGTTCAGTGAGATTGCGAGTAAACTATTGATAGCCCTTTGGCAAATGAGCTGTCGGGTTCAGATGGACTGGCGAATCCCAGAGAAGCTGAAGAAGAGAGTGAGCTATGCTCGGTTCTTGCCAAGTCTGTGCTCAATGAGCGGCCATGTCAAGCGAAGGCGGTTAATGGCACGGCTGTAACAAAGTCGATTTTGTTGGGCTGAACTGGATTCGAAGATCAAAGCTCGAAAAAGCAATGTGCGATTTCCCTCAGCTTTTCTCAACTTGCATATCGCGGCGACTGCGCCAAGTCCTTTGTTTTCATTTCTCAAGCTACTTTGTTACAGCCCTGGGTTAATGGCTTTTATTTAACTCTTTCCGCCGAACAGTACTCACTCATACCATCCTTCCTCAACCGCCGCGAGCCGGGAGCCGCGTCTCGTGGTAGAAACTCAAGGCTGGGGAGCCGTGCGGCGAAAGTGGCCGCTCCCCTGTCTTTTTTTTCGTAACGTTACTAATCCGTATCAGGCAGCAACCTCTTGCTGTGGTAGTATGCTAGCAGTGGGGCGCTGCTCTGATGATCGATGAAGAATTGTGTCAGGTGTCCTGCTTCCTACCGGGAATAATACAAGGCCCTGTCTTATCACACCTCTTAGCGGACAATCATGGTTAAAAAGAAAACTTTGTTCTTTTTCTTGATAGCGGTTTTTCTTGTCAAATCTTCCTTCTTCTCTGTCGAAGCATCTATGCCGCATGAACCGGACGGTGAACCCTCTAGGGAGACCAAAGGCCATCACGGGCCAGACCTGCCTACTTATGACGAGATTATACAGGTTGCAAGGTCAGCGAGTATTCCCGTCGCGCTGAAAGCCAAGCTCGATATATTATTGACCACTCCATTCGTGAGTAACGAAGCCTCCTACGATGGGGCTGCTCCGGAATTATCTCGCAGTGACAAGCTCGGCCCTTTCATTCGGGTAGGCTCTTGGAACATAGAACATGGGCACAGCCTCGACGAGATAAAGCTGGCGGTGGCGTCCCCGGAAGAATTCAAGCAACAGATGAAGTATGACCGTGAAAGCAATAAGTACAAAGAAGCACTCTACCAACTGGAAACCTTACGTTCGGTAGACGTGCTTGTGCTTAATGAAGTTGATCGCGGGTTAGAGCAGACAGGCTATCGAGACGTGGTCAGGGAACTGGCCTCCGCATTCAAGATGAACTATGCGTATGGGGTCGAGTTCATCGAGCTTGCCCTTCCCGGCAATCGCGCAGAGGGCCTTAACAATCAAGCCGCCGGCAATAATACAAAGTACACGGAGCAGAGCGCGGCAGAAAAAGAGCGTTATAACATACTGCACGGGACGGCGATACTGAGCCGTTTCCCTATTAAGCGGGCCTCGCTCGTGCCGCTGAAGTACCAGCCCTACGATTGGTATAACGACGAAAAACGTAGGCGTTCCGTCGCCGAATCAGTGCGCAGGCAGATGGGCCAGGTATTCTTCCTCCAAAGCTTCCACCGCCAGGTTCGCTATGGCGCTCGCTGCGTCCTCATAGCCGAGATGGACCTACCGCATCTTCCCGAAGAATCTTTGACCGTTGTTGCAACGCAGCTTGAGAACTACTGCGGCCCGTCGGAGCGAAGGCGGCAGATGCAAGAAGTTCTCTCACTCATTAAAGACATCACCGGCCCGCTGGTTATCGCCGGAGACCTGAACACTTCCGGTTCCAACATGCGGCCTACCACGCTCACAAAGGAACTCGTCAGGCGCATAAGGAGCAGAGAATTCTGGACCAAACAAGCGGTGAAAACATTGACGGGTATCGGCCTGGTGGGAGACGTGGGATTTGTCTCGGCAAAGTTCGCACAGACCGCTTTCGACCCCACGTGTAGGGGGATATTCTTCGCGCCGAACAGGGAGGCGGAGACGTTCAGGGAGCTTGAGCGTATGCGTTTCGCGGACGGATACTGTTTCGACTTCAGGGGCGACGCACGACGCACGGTGAATGGTACTGTGGGCACACTGGCTAATTCCAATCAGCGGAGTCGCAAGAAAGGCTTTATTACAACTCACGCGACGAAAAGAACATTCTGGGCGGTAGGAAAGAGCAAACTTGATTGGATCTTCGTAAAGGGCTATGCGAAGTCGCCTAGAGGCTTAAACGAGCCGTATAAAATGGCCCCGCATTTTGCCCGCACGCTGGAAACATTCAACTACTCTCTGGACCGCAGGCTGTCAGACCATAGCCCGATAACCGTTGACCTCCCGATTGCGGAGCCGGAGTTTTGATTCTGAGCGAAAGACGTAAGCCGGAAGAAGGTCTTATTGAGAATGGTTTCGCATGAGGACAAATAAAAAGTGAACATGATGAAATACGACGCCATCGTGATCGGCACGGGCTTCGGGGCAACAGTCGCGGCTACTCGCCTCGTAGAAAAGGGCAAGCGAGTACTCGTGCTTGAGCGCGGCACGTGGTGGGGCACGCCTGAATTGGCGGGCCATGCAAACGACACGGGTGCGAAGCCGTTTCCGGAGTGGGTAAAAGAGAACGGCCACCCCATGCAGTACTTTCCCCGACCGAATCACAAGAAAGGGCTGTGGGAGTTTTACGCCTGCATCCGACGCAAGCGCAACAAAGGCGGACTGTATAATTTCTCAAAGTTCAAACAAGCCTTCGTGCTCACCGCGAGCGGCGTGGGCGGCGGCTCGCTTATATACTCGAACGTGAATTCAACGCCTCGCGCCGAAATCTTACGGTCTATAGGTTCAACCTGGGCTCCCATGAACTTGGGGCCGCGCGAGCCTGGATGGAAAATTACAGGGGCAAGTTTAACCGTATTGTGACCAAGATACCTCTGCCGGGGCGCGACGTATCAGACTTAGGCGCGGACGATTACCTTTACCTTGACCGCACCCGCGCCTTGAAAAACGCGGCGGGTAAAGTGTCGCGAAAACTGGGTGTCGAAGCCGAGTGGGAGCCTCTCGATCTTTCCATCACTGAGTATGATCCTGAGCGTCGGGCAGAGAGCGAAGCCGCAAAGTCTCGCACCTTCTGTGACCGCCAGGGCAGGTGCATACTGGGATGCCTGCCGGCGGCAACTCACCCGCTCAACAAAACGCTCTACGAGCGGCTGCTTGCAAATCCCGACACCGGCGCTACGCTATGGCCGCTCGCTAACGTGAGGCAGGTAAGGGCAATCGAAGGGGGCTACGAGGTCGGGTTCGAGGACTACCGCGACGAGGGCAAGTGGAAGACCGTCACCGCGCCTTTAGTCTTCCTGGGCGGAGGGACGCTGGGTACGACTGAGATTCTTCTGCGCTCCCGCGACAGGGGCGCGCTCGAACTCAGCGAAAAACTGGGGACGCGATTTTCGACCAACGGCAACTTCGGAGGCTTCGCCGTTGATACAGCCATGCCCGTTGACAGCGCTCGCGGCCCGATCAACACGTGCGGAGTCCGTGTGCAGTTTGACGGATACAACATCTCGGTCGAAGACTGTGGCATACCAAGCCTGTTCGCGCCGTTCGCCAGCGCCGCGCTCCGAGCCGTAGATAACTGGGCAAAGCGAGATGCCTCTAGCCGAAAGATGAAGATGTCCTGGATGTTAAGGTCGTTACGCGATCTCAAAGAATTTACCCCTGGCCGACCTGACACCTACGACCCTGCCAGTTACCAGACCGAAGCCGCGATGGTGTCGAACATTTTCTTCTTCAACGTCGCCGCCGAGGACGACGCGAGCGGAGTGTTTCGGCTCTACAGGAACGGGATCGACTTAGACTGGCCGAGGCCGATCTCTGAGCACCCGGTCTTTGAAAAGATTGAGGTACTGCTCAAGAGCTTCTCTGAGGCGATGGGCGGACGCTACGTGTCATACCCGCTGTGGCGCGGCTTCGCGGATCGGAAGCTAATGATCGTGCACCCGCTGGGTGGTTGCGCCATCGGGCCTACCAACTCCGACGGAGTGGTAGACGAATACGGGCGAGTATTCGATGGCAGCAAGCCACCCGGGTTGACCGATGTTCTCCCTGGATTGTTTATAGTAGATGGGTCAGTGATTCCTGGCTCGCTCGCCACAAACCCGGTGCTGACCATAGCCGCGCAGGCGTTAAAGACTCTCGACCACGTTTTGCCTTAGAATAAGAGAGCACACGCGATACGAGCGCGTTGTTTCGGAGCGGCCGGCTCACATCGCCCTTGCCCGGCTGGCAATCATAATCCTTATTTCGTGGTAGAAACTTCCAGGCCGGGAGTGGCATGAGATTCCCGGCCTTATTTGTCCTTACCTATTGCTTGATTAGGTGTGCTGTTGGGCTTAGAATCAGGCGGCGATTAATTGGTCTACTTCAGGGTTAGGCATCTAGGAAGGAAAAATGGAAATATCTCCAGTGATTCTCGAAGGTCAGCACGTTTGTCTGGAGCCTCTTTCATCGGCATACGAGGAATCGCTCATCGCTGCTGCGGGCGATGGCGAACTGTGGAACTCAACTGTCACCATCGTGCCTGCTCAAGCCACCATGGCAGCCTACGTCGCGGCAGCGCTTAACGCGCAGGCCCAGGGGCTTGAGCTCCCGTTCGTCATCATCCGGAAGTCATCGGGCCAGGTCGTTGGAAGCACTCGATTTTACTCCATCGAGCGGGATCACCGGCGCGTTGAAATCGGGTATACCTGGTTGGCGGTGAGCGCGCAACGCACCAGAGTAAATACCGAAGCCAAGCTCCTGCTCCTGACCCACGCCTTTGAGGTCTGGGGCTGCATTCGCGTCGGGTTCGTCACTGATGTTCTAAATCAGCAGTCTCGGACGGCCATCTTGCGGCTTGGGGCAAAGCAAGAAGGCATCCTGCGTAATCACATGGTAATGCCCGACGGCCGTTACCGTGATTCAGTCTACTTTAGCATCGTCGAAGCGGAGTGGCCGGAGGTAAAAGCTCGGCTTGAAGCTAAGCTCGGGCAAACATCAGAAGATGATGTTTAACAAAATCGAGCAACGCTCCGAAGGAGCAAAAGAAGGCAACCAGCGGCAAGCCGAAAGGCTGTCCCTGGAAAAGGAAAGTGGACTCTATGATTGCAAGTATCAATGAGCCGTCCTCTTTATCGCGCGGCCTGAGCCTCGCTCTCTTAATCATTCTTGTCGCGGGGCCGTTGTTTAACGGCTATGGTCAGAACAGAGGATCAAAGCGAGCTGCTTCAACAGCAGACTGGCCGTCTTATGGGCGCGATCCCGGCGGCTCGCGTTATTCGCCGCTTGCCGACGTCAACCGCGAGAACGTGAAAGACCTCAAGACTGCCTGGACGTATCGCACAGGCGATTTTGCTGACGGCAAGAAGACCGAAAGCTCGACCGCATTTCAGATGACTCCCATACTGGTTGACGGGACGCTCTACATCACCACTCCATTCAATCGCGTCATCGCGCTCAATCCCGAAACAGGCGCAGAGTTGTGGGCTTATGATCCCAAGATTGATCTGTCGCGCAGATACGACAATCAACTCAACTCGCGCGGCGTGTCAACGTGGCTCGATTCAAGATTGAAGCCGAGCCAGCCGTGCCGTCGCAGAATCTTCATCGGCACGAACGACGCGCGGCTGATCGCCCTCGACGCGGCGACCGGCAAGCCTTGCGCTGACTTCGGACAAAACGGCCAGGTTGATTTGTCACCGGGCGTAGCAATCAAGCGAGCGGGAGAATATCAGGTAACTTCTCCGCCCGCTGTGATCAATGACGTGGTTATCGTTGGGTCTGCCATCGGCGATAATCAGAGAGTTGACGCGCCGAGCGGAGTCGTTCGGGCCTATGACGCGCGAACCGGCAAGCTGCGATGGGCTTGGGATGCGGCTCCCCCTGAAGATAAAAAGAGCCGGGCAGCTAAGAGCGCAAAAGAGACGGGGAGCGCCAAAGACTCGAAGCAGCAAGCGACCGCTTATCCGTTAGGCAGCACTAATGTCTGGTCGGTCATCTCGGTTGACGCAGCGCGAGACCTGGTCTTTCTTCCCACCGGGAATACAAGCCCCGACTATTACGGGGGCGAGCGGCACGGCAGCGATTATTACTCAAGCTCTGTGGTCGCGCTGCGAGGCTCGACCGGCAAAGTGATATGGCATTTCCAAACTGTTCATCACGACATCTGGGACTACGACATTCCTGCCGAGCCTGCGCTGATAACCGTTCGCCGCAACGGTCGAGAGATTCCGGCTGTGGCCGTTGCGACCAAGATGGGCCATCTCTTCATCCTGCATCGCGAGACAGGCAAGCCGCTGTTTCCCGTCGAAGAGCGGCCTGTGCCTCAAACTGCGGTCCAGGGTGAAACGCCCGCTCCGACTCAGCCCTTCCCGACCGCGCCGCCCCCGATTGGGCCTCAGAAGCTCGCGCCTGAAGATGCGTGGGGGCTTACGGATCAAGCCCGCGAAGAGTGCCGGGAAAGGATCAAGGCGCTCAAGTGGGAAGGTCGCTTCACGCCTCCTAGCCTCGAAGGCACGCTCACGATTCCGGGAGACGTCGGAGGAATGAACTGGTCGGGCGTTTCGTTCGACCCGACGCGCGGGTTGCTCATTGCGAATACCAATCGCCTCGCCCGCGCGGTGACGTTGATTCCGCGTGATAAGTTTGATCCGAAGGAAGTTCAGAAATGGAGGGCCGCCAACCCTACTTTCGAGCTTGCGCGTCAGGAAGGCACTCCGTACCTGATGCGGCGCGAGTTTCTTCTATCGCCGATGCTGGTTCCCTGCAACCCGCCGCCCTGGGGCACTCTTGTTGCGATAGATGTGAACAAAGGGCAGGTGCGATGGGAAATCCCGCTTGGAACATTTCCCGAGCTTGCGACGATTCCCGGATCGGACAAGTGGGGATCGCTCAATCTGGGCGGCTCGATTGTCACTGCAAGCGGCCTGGTCTTCATAGCGGCGGCGAGGGATAACTACCTGCGCGCCTTTGATATTGAAACGGGCAAAGAGATATGGAAAGCGAGTCTACCGGCAGGCGGGCAGGCGACTCCCATGACTTACAAAGTTAGCGAAGGCGGCAAGCAATACGTTGTAATCGCAGCAGGCGGGCATGGCAGATTCGGCACGAAGATTGGAGACTACGTTGTGGCATTCGCGCTGCCTTGAAGTGATAGCCCGAGAATTAAGCGAGGACGGCGGCTCCGGTCAACTCTGTCATTAGGCTAAGCACCTGATTGGAGGTACAAATGAACGCTTCACGTAACCAGTTAATAAACTTCTTGCCTAGCGTGTCAAAACTTCCCGACGACTTGGAAAGTTATTCCATTGGGTATTGGGTATTGTCCATTGTCGCGCTGTGATAAGACGGCGCCTTTCCTGCGTAACAATGGACAATACCCAATGGCCTCACGCCGCAAACGCCTCTTCGCCACTCACGGAGGGTAACTTTCCAAAGTCGTAAACTGGACCGCTTTGCGCTACGATTGCCGCATGTTCAGTCCTGCAATTGCGCCAGAAAATAGGCCAGATCAAAGAACTCTCTCTCCGATTGAATTTTCCCCTCCTGGTTGAACTTGAAGATGCCGATGCCTTCCAGGAAGAAGACATTTCCGGTCTTGGTCGTAAAACGTAACCTCCATTGGACGGCGGCTTCCTGACCGCACACCGTGACGTACAGGGAGTAGAGTTTGATTTGATTGAAGAGAGAGGGGAATGTTTGCAAATAAGCGGTTATGGCTTGTGTTCCCTGGATCGGCGGAGTGCCGACCGGGTCTTCAATCACGGCGTCAGCGGCGAAATGGTTTACGACCCCCTGGGCGTCGAACGCAGCTAATCCGGTGAATACTTCCTCAATCACCGCCTCGATCTGCTCCGAGGTCAGAACGTTGGTTGCAGCCGCCTCAACGCGCGTGACGCTCGAAGCGACCAAAAACATGAGCGCCATCGCCAGCGCCGTCATCTTTTTCAAAAACAGACTTTGGTTTCTCATTCTCTTTTCCTTTTGGATATTGGGTTGATCCGAGGCGAACATCGCCGTGCCATCGGCTTCGATGACGGCGATGATCCGCAAAATTACCGCCGTACGGAGAAGTTGCTGAACTTTTCACCATATTACTGCGGCGCGAAATTTTTCGATTGACTCAAGGCAGGATGGGTTTATCGAGCGGGTTGGTGGGATTGCCGACGAACATCCGGAGCACGGCGAAATTAGCGGGATTCGCGCTGAGAATTGCGTGGTTGACAATCAACAGCGATTTGGTCCTGCTGTCGAATGCGACGACCAAGCGCTGCCACTACACTCCCGCGTATGGTTCCGCCACGGCAACGCCGTAACCTTCGACCCTGTCTATAGCTGGCCCGCTCCAGGCTTTACACTGGGGTTCGGTCGAATCATCACCTACGGACCGACCAGTGCGCTCAAGTATGTATTCGCAGAGCTATTTTTCGGGCGGCGGATTATCAACGTGGTAATACCCTCATTACAAAAACTATTAAAAATCCGCGATGAGCAGCTTAAAACGCTCATTTCAGGCGCAGTTCGACGAAGCGCTGAAGAAACTATAATTTTGCCTGGTACCGCATCCTGATCCTCTGTGGACGTAATTTCATCCGCCTGTCTAAAATGACCCTCTAACTTTGTATCTGACAGATTCACATTAGGAGATACATAATGAATGAATGCTACGGCGCGATAGAGGCAGGAGGGACGAAATTTGTATGCGCAGTGGGCTCTAACCCTGACGACCTGTATAAAAAAAGTTTCGTGACAACAACCCCCGAAGAGACTCTGACTCGTGCGGCAGAGTTTTTCAAAGAGCAGAACTCAAAGAGGCCCATATCGGCAATCGGGATAGGCTCATTCGGTCCTATCGATCTTCATAAAGGTTCATCCACCTATGGTTTTATCACGTCCACACCTAAAGCAGGTTGGGCGAATACCGATATTGTCGGAAAGATCAAAACATTGCTTGATGTTCCAGTAGGATTTGATACTGATGTAAATGCGGCCGCATTAGGCGAACATTACTGGGGGGCGGGAAAAGGTCTGACCACTTTTATTTATTTGACGGTTGGGACAGGTATTGGTGGCGGCGGGTTGATAAATGGTAAGCTTTTACACGGATTGGTTCACCCGGAAATGGGGCATATCTGTATACCCCAACATAGCGAAGATACATACCTCGGTAGTTGCCCATATCACAGTAAGAATAATCTATATAATTGTTTTGAAGGCTTGGCCTCAGGCCCGGCAGTAGAGGAGCGTTGGGGGCAATCACCGCAAAGCCTCAGCAATGACCATAAAGCTTGGGACTTAGAGGCATACTATATCTCTATGGCTTTAGCCAGTTATATCTGTACGTTATCACCACAGCGAATAATTATTGGGGGCGGTATTATGAAGCAAGAACGGTTAATTATGCTGATACGAGATAAGGTAAAAAAAATACTCAATAATTATATACGGTCCAGCGAGATTATAGACTCTATCCAAGATTATATTGTTCTACCAAAGCAGGGAGATAATGCAGGCGTACTTGGCGCTTTTGAGTTAGCAAAGCTGGAACTTGAGACCCCGGACTGAAAGAAACGAGCGTGTTACCGGAAGCAAAATGATCTAACAAAGTGGATGTACCGCGTTAATCCAAGACAAGCATCGATGCCAATTGCCAGCCGGCTTAACATCAATCAATCCTAAGTGTGTGACACTGTCGCTTGCCGGGCGTCGTTTTCAAAAACCCGCCGGATTGTTGGCCCCACCTCACGTTGTTGAAAAAGGAGTCCCGATTTGTTAATAATCAGTCTCCGCTTTTCAAAGAGACCCGGCCGGGAGCGGATCGCAAGTATTATTGGCCTCTGTACATAGTTGATGAGAGGGTTTGAGTCATGACCAAGTTAAGACTGGCTGCTGCCTTTGGAGCCATTTCGCTTGTGGCCATTTCGCTGCTCGTCGGCTGCAAGGCCGAACAGACCAGGACGCTGACCATCGCCACTGTAAATAACGCGGACATGATAATAATGCAGCGGCTCTCTAAGCAGTTTGAAGAGAAGACCGGCATCAAATTGGAGTGGGTAGTGCTGGAAGAAAATGTCCTGCGTCAACGTGTGACGACAGATATTACCACGGGCGGCGGGCAGTTTGACATTATCACCATAGGCGCTTACGAGACTCCGATCTGGGGCAAGCAGGGCAGGCTCTTGGCCGTGGACGATCTGGGTGATGACTATGAATACGGCGATATATTGGAGCCGGTGCGCAACGGCTTATCTTACGATGGTAAGATGTATGCTGTGCCGTTTTACGCGGAAAGCTCCTTCACATTTTACCGCACGGACTTGTTCAAAAAAGCAGGCATCACGATGCCTGAGCATCCGACCTACGACCAGATAAAAGAATTCGCCGCGAAGTTGCACGACCCGGGGAACAAAGTTTATGGCATCGCCTTGCGCGGCAAACCGGGCTGGGGCGAAAACATGGCCTTTATCACGACGATGGTGAATACTTTTGGGGGCCGCTGGTTCGATATGGATTGGAACCCGCAGCTGACCTCCCCCGCCTGGAAAGAGGCGGTCAACTTTTACACAGACATCTTAAAAAACTACGGGGCGCCCGGCGCAAGCTCAAACGGGCACAACGAATGCCGGTCGCTGTTTGCCAACGGTAACTCTGCCATGTGGGTGGATGCCACATCGGCCGCCGGGTATATCTTTGACAAAAGTCAGAGCAAGGTTTACGACAAAGTAGGATTCACAAGCGCGCCGACTGCGAAAGCCCCTAACGGCGCCGGCTGGGCATGGTCCTGGGGCCTTGCGATTCCGACCTCTTCAAAGCGAGCAGATGCTGCCAGGCAGTTTTTGAAGTGGGCGACTTCCAAGGAATATGTGAAGCTGGTGGGCGAGAACCGAGGGCTGGACTGTAATTCCGCCTGGGACTCGCAAATCGACATACGAAATCAGTGAGTACAAAAATGCGGCCCCATTCGCCGATTTCGTTCTGAGGGCAATCCTTGCCGCCGACCCGTCCCATCCTACGGTGGAACCCGTGCCTTACACGGGAGTGCAGTTCGTCGCCATACCAGAATTTCAAGGCATAGGGACACAGGTCGGTCAATCGATTGCGGCTGCGCTCGCCGGCCAGATGTCTGTTGATCAGGCGCTTGAAACCGCTCAGAGCGCGACCGTGCGCACCATGAAACAGGCAGGTTATATCAAATAGATTTTGGATTTTGGATTGGAGAATTTCGATGAACTATCGCCCCTCATTAACCGCCTCCGGTAATCCAAAATCTAAAATCCAAAATCCAAAATCGAAATGACTGCGTTGGTAAAAAGTCGCATCAGTGCGAGTAAGCGACGTGTAAACACGCTGCCGTTATTATCACCCTCTATATTCGTCCTGCTTCTCTGGATGATTGTGCCGCTGGCGATGACGCTGTGGTTTTCCTTTCAGCGGTACAACCTGTTGAACCCTTCCATGACCGGTTTCGCGGGGATCGATAACTATAAGTCTCTTCTGACCGATTCGACCTTGTGGACGGCCATGCTGAACACCTTGATTCTGGTTGGTTCAGTGCTCGCCGTCACCGTGATTCTGGGCACGCTGCTGGCCGTGCTGTTCGATCAAGAATTTTTCGGTCGCGGAGTGGCCCGGCTGTTGATCATAGCGCCCTTTTTCGTCATGCCGACGGTGAGCGCGCTGATCTGGAAAAACATGATGCTGCACCCGGTCAACGGTCTTGTAGCCTCGTTAATGCACGTGGTTGGGCTCGAAGGCATCGATTGGTTTGGTAATTGGCCGATGACCTCTGTCGTCATTATTGTTTCCTGGCAGTGGCTGCCGTTTGCGATTTTGATCTTTCTCACTGCAATCCAGTCGCTAGACCAGGAACAAAAAGAAGCGGCGCGGATGGATGGGGCGCGATCAATACAGATGTTTTTCTTTATCATACTCCCACACCTGAGACGAGCAATCAGCGTGGTGATTATGATCGAGACGATATTTTTTCTATCCGTCTTTGCCGAGATTTTCGTCACAACAAGCGGCGGGCCGGGATTGGCGACAACCAACCTTGCTTACTTAATCTATATCCGCTCGCTGCTGGAATACGATGTCGGCGTCGCCTCGGCCGGGGGAGTTATTGCCATTGTACTGGCAAATATCGTGGCCATCTCGTTGATTCGCACAATAGCTCGAACGTTGGAGGCTTGATCCAAAATGAAGCGCTCGATTTATAAGAAGCTTGTCATCACGATCATTGCCTGGAGTGCTGCGGTATTCATGTTTTTTCCAATCTTCTGGATGCTGCTGGCAAGCTTTAAGACTGAAATCGACGCGGTCACGACGCCCCCGCTCTTGTTGTTCGAACCGACGCTTGAAAATTATAATGCGGTACAACAGCGCGCGAACTATATAAATTCCGCGACCAACAGCGTCTTGATTTCAGTTGGCGCAACCTTGCTTGCGCTGGCGTTTTCTATCCCGGCCGCCTACGCAATGGCCTTCTTCCCGACCAGGCGTACGCGCAGCACCCTGCTCTGGATGTTGTCTACGAAAATGCTGCCTCCGGTGGGCGTGCTGGTGCCGATCTACATACTGTTTCGTGACCTCGGGTTACTCGATACAAGAATCGGCCTCATCATTATCTATGCCCTGATCAATCTGCCCATAGTCGTTTGGCTGCTTTACACATTCTTCAAAGATGTGCCGAAGGACATCCTTGAAGCCGGTCGGATGGACGGGGCCCGTCCCAGGCAAGAACTTTTTTACCTGCTGCTGCCGCTGGCCGTACCCGGCATTGCCTCTACGGCGCTGCTGTCGATTATCCTATGCTGGAATGAAGCATTCTGGAGCCTGAATCTCACAACCTCAGACGCAGCGCCGCTCACGGCTTTCATAGCCTCCTTTTCTGCCCCTGAAGGTTTGTTCTGGGCCAAACTCTCTGCCGCATCGACTATGGCAATTGCGCCCATTCTGATTTTCGGATGGCTGAGTCAGCGACAGCTCGTTCGCGGCCTCACGTTCGGCGCTGTCAAGTGACGAGGTATTCACTGCATGGCAACAGTCACATTACGCAGTATCTCGAAAAGCTTCGACAACCTTGAAGTCGTAAAGGGTATCGATCTTGAGATCGAAGATCGTAGTTTCGTCGTATTCGTCGGCCCGTCAGGCTGCGGGAAATCGACGCTGTTGCGGCTCATTGCGGGACTTGAGGAGATTACTTCGGGTGACCTTCTAATCGACGGCGTAAGGGTCAATGACGTGCCGCCCGACAAACGTAGCCTTGCAATGGTATTTCAAAGCTATGCGCTATATCCGCATATGACCGTGGCCGAAAATATGAGTTTCAGCCTGCGGCTTGCAGGCATCAATAGCGCCGAGCGAAAAAAGAAAGTCATTGAAGCGGCTCGAATACTTCAGCTCGAATCGCTGCTTGAGCGTAAGCCACGGGAACTGTCCGGCGGCCAGCGGCAGCGCGTAGCGATCGGACGGGCTATCGTACGCAACCCGAAAGTCTTTCTGTTTGATGAGCCGCTCTCTAATCTGGACGCAGGTCTGCGCGTGCAGATGCGCATAGAAATTGCCCGGCTGCATGAAAGCTTGAATGCAACCATGATCTACGTAACACACGATCAGGTTGAGGCGATGACCCTCGCAGATAAGATCGTAGTGCTCAGGGACGGCCGGGTAGAACAGGTTGGAACACCGCTGGAGCTTTACCACCGTCCGAAGAACCTGTTTGTCGCAGGCTTCATCGGCTCGCCCAGCATGAATCTGTTGCCCGCGCGCGTGAAAACAATGACTGAGTCTGGCATCACCATTGCGCTGCCGGGAGTCGGCGAGTTGGAGGTGCCGGTGAGTTCGAACAATTTGAAACCGGATGAGCCGGTCACTTTAGGCGTGCGACCTGAGCACCTGCATTTAAGCCAACAGGGACAATTTCAGGGAGAAGTGATTGTTGCCGAGCGGCTCGGCAGTGAAACATATCTCTATGTTCAGATGGACGGCGGCAAGAGGGTTACTATCGAAACCAGGGGTGACAGCCCGGCACATTTACACGACCGCGTTGCCGTTCAGATTGACGGCCGCGACTGTCACTTGTTTGATTCCTCTGGTGAAGCGCTCTCGCTATGAAAAGGGGTCGTTATGTATCTAGAAAAGTATGATCTTTCAAATCGCGTTGCGGTAATTACCGGGGGCGGTCGAAATATCGGCCTCGCCTGCGCACACGCGCTTGCAGAAGCGGGCGCTAAAATCATTATTGCGGAAATAGACTCCCAGGTCGCAGCTTCCGGTCATCAGGATTTGGCTAATGCGGGCTTCGAATCCGAAGTGTTGCAACTCGACGTCACGAACCCGGCGGACGTGATTGCTGCGGCCGATCAGGTAGTCAAAAATCATGGTCGCGTTGACATACTGGTTTGCAACGCAGGCATTGCCTTTAACACGCCGGCTGAGGAGATGGCCGATGAAGAATGGTTGAAAGTTATAGACATTAACCTCAACGGCGTATTTTGGTGCTGCCGCGCTTTTGGCCGTCATATGCTGAAAGCGGGCAAAGGCAGCATAATCAATATAGGTTCCATGTCAGGCATAATTTCCAACAAACCACAGCCTCAGTGCCACTACAATGCGTCGAAGGCGGCCGTGCACATGCTGACGAAATCGCTTGCGGCTGAATGGGCCGAGCGTGGAGTCCGCGTTAATGCCGTAGCCCCGACCTACATCGAGACGGCGATGACGCGACGCGGAATGGATAACCCGGAATGGTTCCAGACATGGCTTGAAATGACGCCTATGAGGCGAGTCGGGCAACCCCCTGAGATTGCCTCTGTAGTATTGTTTCTCGCATCAGACGCCTCAAGCCTGATGACCGGCAGCATCGTTGTCGCCGATGGCGGCTATACCTGCTGGTGAATAAAATTGATCGATCATTGAGACCACTCAGTCGGCTTCCGTTCCCAGCGGTGTTTCCGTAGCTCTGAAATAAGCCGCTCGGGTAGCGGGCCCGCATCGCTTGCGGCGATGTTTGATTCAACGTGAGCCCTCTTGCGCATGCCCGGAATAGTCGTGCTCACAGCCGGGTTGCTTAGAATGAAGCGCAACGCCATTTCCGCCATGCTCATGCCTTGCGGCAGGACTGCCTTAAGAGCCTCAGCGCGCTCGACGCTTGGGATCAAGTTATCAGGCACAAAGTAGGTGTTGCGCCAGTCGCCTTCCGGCCAGGTGCTCTCCTTCGTAAGGGTGCCCGTTAGCGTCCCCTCATCAAACGGCACGCGCGCAATTACAGCTACATCCATCTCAACACAGGCGGGCAGCAGTTCCTCCTCCGGGTTCTGATCGAAGATGTTGTAAATCACTTGTACTGAATCGATCAGGCCGGTGCGCACAGCCCGCACACCGTTCCACGGCTCCCATCGGTTGATGCTGATGCCGACCGCTCTTATTAGCCCCTGACGCTTTAGCTCATCCATCGTTTTTGCCCATCGGTCATCCGCGAGCCAGGCGTCTTCCCACACGTGAAATTGCATAAGGTCAAAACTTTCCAATCCCGCGTTTTCCAGGCTGCTGTGAACATACTCTTCTATATGTTCAGGCGGAAAACACTCGTCAAGCTTGAAATGGCGGCGACTGGGCCACTGGCGATTTTTCGGGGGGATTTTGCTGGCGGTATAGATTCTTCTCTGTGGATTGTTGCGTACGAGTTCGCCAAGCAGCGCCTCGCTCCGGCCATCGCCATACGCCCATGCCGTATCAAAGAAGTTGCAGCCAAGGTCTACGGCGTACTGCAATGAGGAGAAGGATTCTTCATTAGATGAGCCGCTCCAACTCCCCATGCCCCACATGCCAACCCCGATCTCGCTTACTTCCCAATCGGTGCGGCCAAAACGACGATATTTCATGTTATCCACCCCTCAAGCGTTATTACATTCGCCAGCTCACCGGTTTTCAGCCGCAGTGGGTTGCACGAAATGCTTCTCGATCCATTCGATCCAGCGTTTGCTTATATCTTGTTGTCGGACGGGATCGGCAGGAGAATGCCCCGCTACGGGATAAGCGATGAATTGCACGGGCACGTTGTTATCGCGCAACGCATGATAGAGCTTGAAGGATTGCGTAATCGGCACACGCACGTCGCCCGTAGTTGACATAATCAGCGTCGGCGTTTTGATCTTCGGCGCATTGGTAATCGGCGATTGTTCGCGGTATGCCTTCTCGAATTCGCCAGTCCAGGGGGAGCCGCCAAATTGGCCCGCTCGGCTCACATTGCTATCGCCGATGTTGTATTGGTCCATCCAATCGGTCACGGCTGCACCGGCAACGGCAGCTTTCCAGCCTTGATAATGACCGATCAGCCACGTCGTCATAAACCCGCCGTACGACCAGCCGGAAACCGCCATCCGCGTCGTATCAACAAACCCTCGCTTTTTCAGAACCTCGATTCCCGCCATCACATCGCGTCCGGGGCCGGCCCCGGCATCATTGAAAATGCCGCGCATGAACTTGCTGCCCAGATTGTCGCTGCCGCGATAGTTCGGCTCGAAGACGACCCAGCCGCGCGCCGCCATCAATTGCGCACGCTCGTTGAATGTTTCTTTGGAAGCAGCCGCCGGGCCGCCGTGAATGTACAACACCAGCGGATACAATCGCCCCGACGTGAAGTCCGGCGGATAAATCAACACGCCGTCCATTTTGAATTCGTCATTTGTCCACTCGATCTTTTCGACCTTGCCGAGTGAAAACGCCGTGATCTGCGCGTTGAAATCGGTCAGTCGTTTCGGCTTTGCGGTTGGCGATGACAGATAGTAAAGCTCCGTCGGTCGTTGCGGCTCGCTGCCGGTGAAGGCCAGCGCGCCGTCGTTGCTGATGCTGGCTTCGAGCCAGAACGACCCTGCCGGATTGACGTTGCCCAGATCAAGCCGTCGCGCCGCGCCTTCCATCGGTTGCAACCACAACGAAGCGCGCGTGCCATCGTTCCCGCCCGTGATAAACGATTTATTATCGGGCAGCCAGATTGAGCGAAAGACATTTCGATCCAATCCTTGAGTCACGTTGCGGCCTTCGCCGCCGGCGACATTGGTTACGTGAATTTCATTTATATTGCCGGATTGACCATCGCGCGGATACCAATAAGCTATGCGCGAACCATCAGGAGAAAACACCGGCTGGCTTTCGCGTTCGCTGCGTCCCGTCAGCGCGCGAATTCCTCCGCTGGCGACATCGAGAATCTGAACAACGCTCAGCCTCGAATCGCCATAATGTGGTGTTGCCCGTTTGACGAAGGCAATCGATTTGCCATCCGGCGACCAGGAAAGAGGGGACGAAGGAGAGCCGGGCGGCAGCGTGATGGGCAGGCTCCATTCGCCCGATGTCAGCCGCTTCGCCTTGCCGCCGTTGGCGCTTGTCAGCCAGATGTGTGATGGCGTCACCTGTGCATTCGTCAGGAAATGGTCATTACCGACTTCGAACGCGATTTCGCGGTCGCCGATTTTTTTGTTGGGCGAATCATCGGCGGTGACGAAAGCAATCTCTTGTCCATCGGGTTTCCAGGCGTAATGCTGTACGCCATTTGGCGCATTCGTGATGCGTTTGGCTTCGCCGCCATTCATTGCCAGCACGAAAATCTGCGGCTTGTTTTCTCGGCCCGTCGGCGCAGCCGAGACGAATGCCAGCCGATCTCCCGACGGCGACCAGCGCGGTTGAGCTGCGTCATGCCGCCCGCTCGTCAATACACGCTGCGCACTTGAGGCGACATCCACCAGCACCAATTCGTTTTCCCAGCGGTTCTCTTCGTAATTGGCTCGCGCTACGACGACGACAATCGATTTGCCGTCGGGCGCGATGTTTGGATCGCTGAGCCGGACATTTTTGGCAGCAGCTTCAAGGTCAAGGCGTTTTATTTGCGCTTGCGATGAAGCGATAAGAGTCAGTTGCGATAATGCTGCCACTATCAGCAGCAAAAAGAATTTGAGAATAACAGACGGCTGGTGTCTCATTTTTCATCCTCTTATCTTTCAACCTGCGGCAAGTAATCTATTAAGCTCGCCGACGGCAATCGCGGCCAGGCGATTGTCCGGTTCTTTGCCGTAGAGCGCGTCGGCTATCGCGCTGTACACGCCTTGCAGCGCGCGCGCTTTTTCATCTCCGGGCGCAATGCGCACATTCATCTGAACGCGGCTCAAGTCGGCCTGGACTCCAAACGCGCGACCGTCCATCGGCTCCAGTTGAAAATACATGGCTCCGCAAAATGAGAGCGGCCCGGTGCTATCGATCTCAGGCATTACGACCTTCGGCGGTGTCGCAGGCTCGCCCGATTTTTGATCGCTTTTTGCGCCCTCTCCCGCGATCTGCTGTTGCTGGCCTGAAGTTGCGGCTGTGCTGCTCTGCACACCGCCGACCAGCACCTGAGCGCGAATAGGCGCTGTCCCTATGCCTCCCTGCGTGCTGGCGAGCAACGCTCTGACTCGCTCTCGCGTGCGTGCGCGGCCCTGCGCGTCCGTTACCGTCAGCCGCCCTTCGAGTAGAAGCCTGCTCCCGGCCACCGCTCCCTTTGTCGGAGTGTACGTGAATCTGTAGCCCGCGCCTGCCGCATCAAAACTGCCCGCGAAGCGATTTTCTTTAACCAACGCGGCGATTGAATAAACTCGCGCGCCGGTCTTGTTCGAGAGCTTCTTTGATTGACCGAATAGCATCATCCCTCCTGCTGTGAATCAATCCCAAATCCAAAATCGTTAGAGGTTGCCGCGCTTGTATTCGTCGACGATGTAATCGCAGGCGCGCATCGTGAGCGCAAGTATTGTCAAAGTCGGGTTCTGATTCGCGCTCGTGACGAAAGCCGCGCCGTTGACTACGAACAGGTTCTTCACGTCCCAGCTTTGATTGAATTTATTTAGCACAGACGTCTTCGCATCGCTCCCCATACGCGCGGTGCCAAGCTCGTGAATAATGCGGCCCGGCGCTGTTATTCGCCCGCCCGTCGAGACTACTTCTGCCCCCGCCGCGCGCAGTATCTCTTCGCTCGTCGCGGCTGCATCGCGCGCCATCTCTCGCTCGTTGTCTGAGTACTGAACATGAATCTTTAGCACCGGAACCCCCCAGGCATCTACCACGCCGTCCGGGTCTATCTCCACGAAGTTTTCAAACCTCGGCAACATCTCGGCCCGCGTCGTCAGGCTGACGGGCGAGGTGTAATAATGTCGAACTCGCTTCTTAAACTCCGAGCCGAATCCCGGTATGACGTTCGGGTTCTTTGCGAACGCAGGAAAGATGCGCGCGCCTGACCCGCATTCGAATCCGTACCCTCGAATGAATCGAGCTTGCCTGGTCTCTTTGCTGATATTGCGAAAGCGCGGGACGAGAAGACCCGTGGCCTTGCCGTCCTCGTTCATCACGTCTTTGCCCGCGAGAATGTGAAAATATCCGCTCGCGCCTATGCCGCCGAAATGATCCATCAAGTAACGGCCCAGCTTTCTCGAAGAATTGCCCAGCCCCGAGGGGTGCTGTCGCGATTTTGAGTTGAGCATTATTCGCGTCGATTCAAGCGTGGACGCCGCAAGCACGACTACCTTAGCCGTGACTTCAAACTCTTCGCGAGTCACGCGATCGACAAACGCGACGCCGCCGGCTTTGCCGGTCTTTGTATCGACAATAACGTGGCGGACTACGGAATTGGGCCTGAGCGTCATTCGCCCGGTCGCCTCTGCTGCGGGCAATGTCGAGGCCAGCGAGTTGAACATCGCGCCGACATCGCAGCCGTCGCCACAGTTGCCGCAGAAATGGCATTTATAACGCCCGCGCATGTGCGGGCCGGGCGTGCCGGTGATCTGCGCCACGCGCATAGGTATCCCGTTGCGACCGGTCTTTTCCGCTCCCTTGCGCAGCAATTGCTCTCCGCAATTGAGTCGCATCGCGGGCATATACTTTCCGTTCGGCAGTTGCGGCAAATTGTCGCGCGACCCGCTTACGCCGATAAACTCTTCGGCGCGGTCGTAGTAAGGCTCAAGCTCCGCGTAAGAGATGGGCCAGTCGTCGCCGAAACCGTCGTTAGTAGCGGCTTTGAAATCGAGATCCGACAGCCGGTAGGACATACGGCCCCAGTGCAGAGTCTTTCCGCCCACTATGCGCGCGCGCACCCACAGGAAGGGGTTTCCCGGATCGGTCGTGTAAGGGTGTTCGGTGTCTTTGACGTAGAAGTGACGGCTGAACTCGCTCGCGGTCGTCTGCATCCACTGTTCTTGCTCGCGCCATCCGGGCGGGCCAAAGCCTCTGTACATTGATTGAAAAGGCCAGCGATGCGAGCTGAGGTCGCGCTCGCGGTTGACGGGCGGACCTGCTTCGAGCACCAGCACTTCGAAGCCGCGCTCGGTCAGCTGTTTCGCAGCCATGCCGCCCGACGCGCCCGACCCGACAATTATAGCGTCATAGTTTTTCTGCTGTGCCACAGTGGCCTCCTGTAAACTTCCTCGCGCAGTTTTTAAGTGATGCGCGAGACCGTATCACAGCAGCGCGTCGCCCGCAAGACCGGCTCTCACTTGCCTCCCAAGCTTTGCTTCTCTCCTTCAAGCATCGGGCGAATTGCTTTATAAACAGTCTCCGTGACTATGCGCGTGCCCTCGGCATTCGGGTGTATGCCGTCGTTCAGGTTTAGCGACGGGATGCCCGCGACCCGGTCTAAAAAGAATGGGATGAATTCAACGTCCTGAGTTCCGGCAAGCTCAAGATATGCTTCGTGGACTTCCCGGCGATATTCCGGCCCCGTATTCGTAGGGGCCTCCATGCCTGCAAGCAGCACCCTGGCCCCGCGAGCGCGAGCGCGAGCGATGATCCCGGAGAGATTTTTTTTCATCTCCGTTACCGGCAGTCCGCGCAGAATATCATTTGCGCCTAGCTCCAGTATCACAAACTTCACGTCTCCTTCCAGCGCCCAGTCGATGCGCTGCAATCCACCTGCTGTCGTGTCGCCCGACACGCCGGCGTTGACGACTTCGTAGTCGTACCCGTCGGCTTCAAGCTTTTTCTGTAACTGGGCCGGGTAGCTGTCAGATAGCGGCAGGCCATAACCCGCCGTCAGGCTATCGCCGAAAGCGACTATCTTCGCTAAACTCTTAGAAGGCGCAGGCGCGGCGGGCGCGGGCGGTTTGGCAGGGAGTGGTTCCTGGGGCTCATCTTTGCAGGCCGCAAGCGTTAGAATCGCGATTAAGAAAAGGCTAGTTAGAAAAATCTTCATGATTGAATTCTTTAATCCATATCTAAGCTGTTGAAAACAAACTAGCATCGGTTTACTGAGTAACAGTGAGGTAACAAAAACCTCTCAAAGTAGTCAAAATCCGATGCCGCAACTATCAAGAACTCCCTCCAAAACTATAACCGCTATGCTTCCCCGCATGCCAATGCTTACCCATTCATTAAGCATGCTTTTAATCTGAACTCTCCCAAATATCTCAGGCACTAAAATCGTTTGCATTATAAGTAGCTTATAGTACAATTCGGCACACCTCGACTTAACCGCCGCAAGAGCGGAGTTAAGGAATCGTGGTTGTGAAAACGGCTAGGCGACTATGCTTTGTATATCAGCCACAATCGAATGGCTGTTAGAAACAAGCCTAGCTCTGATACTGCGTCATTAGAAGTTTCACTGTTCTGAGTTTCATCTGTTGTTTGGTTTCCGCTCGTCTGAAGCTGCCCTAGAGTACAACTCTCAGGGTTGTTGCAGTCACACCAGCGGCCACCTGTTTGTACGTGGCCTGCGACTGCGAGAAAGGACAGGCACAAAATGAGCATGAAGGTTGCTACAAGTCTTTTCATGTGTTCCTCCTTAAAGCGATGTGCCGAGTTTTATCGGCAGTTCCTTACTAACTTTTCAAGCTTCCAAGAGTTGGGAAGCAAGATAGTTTACGCTACCGAAATAGCCCATGCTTTTCGTGAGGTTGAGAAAGTAGAAGAATTGGCGCTGCTCCTCTCGAACCTTCCTATAAAGGAGTATCAGTTAATCGGCCAGTATTATCTTGCTTGGGGTACATACAGAAGAGGAGGAAACTCGCGTGAAGTATTTGAAAAGGTAATAGAACAATCTCAGAGCTACAGGGCAAAAGCATTCATGTCTCTTGCTGCGATAGATGCAAGGGAAGGGAATTTTGAGGGAGAATTAAAGAATTTTATTGAGGCAGCGAAGTACGCGCCAGACCTCTCAACGCGCATAGACATCTCGAAAGGCATGGCCGTTGTAAAAGCAAAAGAAGGCTTTCACAAAAACGCAGTAAAAGAGCTAGAGAACCTTATTCCATTACTGCGCTACACAAATCCAATCGTTTGCCGTATCACCTTAAACTCACTTGCGGTCGAACTCGGTGAGGTTGGGAGAGTCGAAGAGGCAAAGAGAATAAGTAATATCGTCCTTGCGTCTCCAATAGCCAGCGCATACCCGGAGTTTCGAGAAACAGCAAAAGAACTATCGGTAATGGGACGCTCAAAAAGAGCATCATATATCACCGTGCCAGTAGTGCGGCCAGTGTTAGAGGAGCAACAAGAGGAACCCGGAGACGAAGAGAATGTATTTGCCCGAAAGAAAAAACGAACCGTGTCGAGTGAGAAAGGGGAGCTTGCAAGCGTTAGCCTCTTCCCAAATCGCAATAATACTCCGCGAGTGGCTAGACCGGATGCAGTCTCAACATATCAGATAATGAGAATGACTATCGCAGAGAAAAGAGCGCTTGTGCTTGCTTTCGCACATCACGAAGACACTACAGAGGCAGAGTATGTAAACATGCTTGATGCTGTGGGCCTCATAAAAGAGGAACTAAGAGAGATTGATTTGGAGAGCCGAAGCGACCTAGACAACCTCGTAACAGATTGGTGCGGCATGTTGGGTGCAGATGAGTTTGCGCGTCTAATATCAGCATTATACGATTGTGACGACCTATGGCGGCTAAGGGAAATTATGAATACGATGATAATGTTTGCCTTCCGTGAAAGCGGCTCAAGTATCAAATCAGAATCTAAGTGGAGAGAGAAAGTACAAGCTCGATTAAAACCGCAGAAAAAGAATTAACTTTACCCTACAAGAGAAGAAGCCTATGTTATCAATGTGTCTCTGTTATCAGTTTTTGATACCGGGCTTGTCTGACAATATATCTTCTTAACTTAAGTTAAGATTCAAATCACTGGCATGCTATAAACCACAAGCATGAACAAAGCCGACGACAACCATATCTCAAGGTAGATAGTATTCATTGAGAGCTAATAACAGATTGCCTGATTTTTGAGTCAAGCTCAAGAATGGCCTCTTGAGGCATGGTTGCAGTAGCGGATTGTGCCAATTCTCTGATTTTCGCTTTTAGTCTTGAGAGTTGTACTTTACTCAGAGCATTTCTTTTTTCTTTGATTATACTCAACATATTTTGCTCTCCAATTGTTTGCAGCCCAATAGCTGCTAACATCGTTTCGAGTTTTTTAGGAGTATTTAGACTACTCATTTTGATACCATCAATCTTGAGTTTGTTTATTCGTCTGATTTTGAAATATTCAGATTGCCACTTTTCCAAAACCAATGCGTAAAAGCTTTCGTCATAAAGCTGCCGGGCAAGCACTCCTTTTTTACCAAGCTGTGCTGAAAGACGGTTCTTAAATTTAAGCTCATATCTCAAGAGGTGTGCCCCATCAAAGCTCTCTGGAACTCTCTCTTTATGCCGACTAGATTCTTCCAGCTTGTCGTAAAATGTTAGACTCCTCCTCAAATTGCTATACAGCAATCCATGCTTGTATTGGGACTTGTCATAGAATCTACATTCGCCTAAGCACTGACAGTATATTTGTACCGGCTCTTGCATCGAAAAGTTTGAACCTATTTCAAGTACATAAACTCTCGCTTGAGCAACATCCAAGCCAATTATGTCACTCAATTTTTCAATAGCCGCTTTAGTATCTTTTTTTGTCAAAACCTCAAAGTTATTACCAAAGTGAAACTTTGCAAGGGAGCCAACTATGAAA
The DNA here is from genome assembly GCA_963728545.1 of Blastocatellia bacterium. Taxonomy (GTDB): domain Bacteria; phylum Acidobacteriota; class Blastocatellia; order UBA7656; family UBA7656; genus DASUNP01. The sequence goes on along the minus strand of CAVSKO010000002.1, from coordinate 4,718,801 downwards.
ACACTGTTGCTTTTGACTCTCACTCTCAAGTTGCCAATATTACCTTTGAAAAAGATTTCTCCCGTCGAGCGGTTTGCTATCTCTTGGATTGCATCAAGCCTGTTCACAGCTTTTTCAGTCTGAGTGCTTGCTACAAACATTGTGAGTGAGTCGTACATACTTCAAAAGAATGGGGTATCAAAAACGATAAAGAAGTGTTCAATAAAGATGGGCCTATTAAGTTGAGAGCCAGTTTTTCTATAGAGTATCTAAACGCAATAGGGAACCCTCGCCATGCTTACCCTCACTGTCATAGGTTATCCAAATCTCATATGGAAACAGATGGCGATTTTTCAGCGTAGAGCAGAGTTCATAAAGCGGGCGATACCATGAGACCCTAACGCAGAAAAAGCCCTCAGAAGCTGTGGAAACGCGATTTGAGCGCATTCTGTTAAGCCTACCTATGTTCTTCTCCCTGCATATGACCCCTTGCTTTCTGTGAGACATGCTCAATTGCCTTCTGTTCAATCTCAGAATTTGATTGAACCCGGTTTCTCAAGAGCCAAGCGACCAAGTCTCTTTTTGAAAAGTAGATTCTCTTTCCATTAGGCTTTGAATGAGGAATTTCCGCTTTGCTTGTCAGTTTGTACAAAGCTGAATGCGATAAGTCTAAATACTCACAAGCTTGCTTGAAGCTTAAGACCTGTTCGGATTGTTCAAGTAACAATCGCTCAATGTTGTTTAATTTCTCAAGAATTTCACCTTGCATTTTTACTCCTCATTTTCTTTTGTTTTCTTGAGAGTTATTATGAGCAAAAAGAGAAATTAAGAATATTGGTCACGCTTGAGCGGTCAAGTGCAGTGAGGTTTTGTAAAAGCATTCTGCATTAGCCAATAGAGCTTAGGGAATTCTCCATATATTCAGATGCTTTCTCTATTGAGTTAAAAGAAGTAGTTTGAGATTTCTTCGATTTAAGGCAAGAATAGGTATGCATCGCCCATCTATCGAATTAGACACTTCAATTCTTTTGTCTAATAACTATTCTTGAAATTATTAAATGCCTCGCTACGCTGTCATTGGTCGGTTCTCTTAGCAGATACGTGATTTTCTGCTATTATCATCCCGGCATAATTCCTGGTTTTAGTAGTATGAATAAAGAGATAGAAGCATTCATAAAAGATTTCGTCAAAGATTTGGCTGAAAACAATGTGGCTATCTTTGCTGGTGCAGGGATGTCAAAGGCCTCTGGCTATATTGATTGGAAAGAATTGCTTGCTGACATTGCTGAGGAGCTAGGATTGGCAATTGATAAAGAGTCTGATTTGATCTCTCTAGCACAATTTCACGTAAACGAGAAAAGCCGCGCTAAGTTGAGTAAGAAGATTATTGAAGAATTTGTCGAAGAAAATGAATTAACTGAAAATCACCGCATTTTAGCTAGATTACCTATCTCAACCTACTGGACGACAAACTATGACACTTTAATAGAAAACGCGCTGAAAGAGGCTCGTAAAGTGGTTGATGTTAAGCACCAAGTGGAACAAATATTCAACACTCGGCCTAAAAGAGACGTTGTAATTTATAAAATGCACGGCGATGTTTCGCTACCGACTAAAGCTATTTTGACAAAGGAAGATTTCGAGGGTTACCACTCGTCACACGAAGCCTTTCTTTCGGCTCTAACAGGCGATTTAACAACCAAAACTTTCCTCTTTATCGGGTTCAGTTTTACCGATCCAAACCTAGATTATGTATTGAGTAGAATTAATCTAAAATACCGAGAGCACAAACGGCAGCATTACTGCTTCATAAAAAAACCCAAATTGGGAGAGAAGGGAAATGAAGAGCAAGCAGACCTCGACTATAACACCAGAAAACAGAATTTAATGATTGGGGAGTTGAAGCGATATGGAATTCAAGCTCTTCTGGTTGACGATTATTCTCAAATTACTGAAATTTTGAGAGAGATAGAAACCCGATTTAGAAAAAGAACTATCTTTATCTCTGGCAGTGCGGAAGAGTATGGCGAGTGGGGTCGTCTTGAAGCACAAGAGTTCATCCATAAACTGAGTAAGAGCATAATTGCTTCAGGTTTCCGCATAGTCAACGGCTTTGGTTGGGGCGTAGGTAGTGCTGTAATAAATGGCGCGTTAGAAGCTATTTATGAGCGACCAAATAAATTTAGTGAAGACCAATTGGTAATGAAACCATTCCCTCAATATAGGACAGGAGAAAAAGAACTCTCAGAGCTTTGGGAAGAATATCGGCAGCGAATGATCAAGCTCGCAGGAATTGCAATATTCATCTTTGGCAACAAATTAGATAAAGATAATAATGTAATTTTAGCTAATGGAATCAAAAGAGAATTTGAAATTGCAATGGAAAATGGCCTTATTCCATTGCCTATCCCAGTGACAGGTTATATGGCAAAAGAGATTTTTGATGAGATGTCAAAAGACCTCAAATCTTGCTACCCTAACAACGCAAAGATAATTCCGCTGTTGGAAGATATTTCCAACAGTAAGGCACAAGCGACCGATGAGATAATCAGCAAGATTATCCAAATCATCAAAGGAGTGAACAAATAAGATGGCAAGGAAAGTGTTTTTCAGTTTTCACTATCAAAGAGATGCGGTCAGAGCAGGGCAAGTTAGAAACAGCAACGTCGTAAAGAATAATTCTATTCAAACTTCTGACTTTATTGACGGTGCAAAATGGGAGGAAGTAAAAAGAGGCGGAGACCAGGCAATTAAAAACTGGATCGCCCAACAGTTAAAAGGCACATCTGTAACTGTGGTTTTAGTTGGTGCGAAAACATCAGAAAGAAAGTGGGTGAAATATGAGATAGATGAAAGCTTGAAATGTGGGAATGGCTTGCTTGCAATTTATATCCATAATTGTCGTTTGTTTGATGGGAGCACGGACCTTAAAGGAACCAATCCGTTTGATAAGTTATCAATAAACGGAAAGCTTCTTTCCTCAATCTATAAAACCTATGATTGGGTAAATGACAATGGTCGCGACAATCTTGGGGCTTGGATAGAAGCAGCGGCGAAGCAAGCCGGGTGTTAGCTTTATTAAAACAAAAATTAAGATTTGTTGAAGATTTCTGAATTAGACAAAATAACCAAAGTGTCTAAATGCAGAAGCTAAAAAAGCGGAATTCCTTATTACTTCCCATAGTTCTTGAGTATCATTTTACATCGTAAGGTCAAATTGCGGGTATTCACCAATCGGCCATAGTTGTACCCGGAAAAGCCGTTGGGGTAATTCTAACCCACAATCTGCACGGGGAACATCAACATGCTATACTCTTGTGTGAGGCTCTATTTCTTCAGTAAGTTTGTCTATCAGCTTTGCACCTTTGGGCTTGCCTTCTTTGTTGTTTTGATAATTCTGAGAAGCTTGTGCTAGCTGCTTTCGTTTGAACGCTTGTCCTTTGTTATTTATAAAATGCTTTTCTATGAAAGCGAATTGCTTGTCATTAACAGCTTTTGGTAAAAGCCTTTTCTCATAAAGTTTTTCAAATAAATAAACAAGCTGAGCCTCTGTACCCTGCCATTGAATTTTCTCGACTGGTTTTTGATTAGCTCGCTGTTCTTGAGACTCTTGCCTGCTTTGCTGCTCTTTAAGTTTACGATTTCTTCGATTGAGAATACCTTTCCAATATCTAATTTCTCGTTTCAACCATTCACTATGCTGAAAGAAATCTTCAAGGGTATTTATCATTTCATTATTAGGGTCGGTTTTGTCCTCCAAATCATTCTTTCGCTCTTTGAGAACAAATTCCAAATAATCTATCCTTGCTTCTACACTTGGCAAAGATTGGCAATACTTAAGTATTTTATCTTTGTCCGCACATGGATAAAATGGATACTCACTGAATAAATAACCTTTCATCGGCTCACCTTAATGCTTGGCAACATAGAGACAGCTTTCCTCAGTTTTTCATCAACAATCTTGGCATAGATTTGAGTTGCCGAAATGGTCTTATGCCCAAGCAATTTGCTCATCGTGTATAAATCAATTCCATTTGTTAGGCCGAACGTTGCAAATGTATGTCTGGCCGTGTGGAAGGTTACAGGCTTATTGATGCTGGTCTTTTCAATCCAATCTCTCAAGACATACACGATTTGTATTCTACTTGGCAGATTGAAGACTTTGTTAGTCGGCAAAGGCGAAACATTATTAAGAAAACTATAGAGCAATTCTCTTGCTGTATCTGTGAGCGGTACAGCCAAAAGCACTTTAGTTTTCTTCTGTCTAAATTGGACTGAGTTATTTTGAATGTTTTGCCAGGAAAGATTTTCAACGTCTCCGAGTCTCAAACCTGTATAGCATGCAAAGAGAAACGCCCTCTTGACCTCAGAGTTTTTGCATGGTGTATCTGCTAATTCTTGAAGCTCATCTTGAGTGAGATAACAACGCTCCGATTCTGTTGTCTTGATACTGTCAATAAACTCAGTTGGATTCTTTACTATGATTTTATCTTTAACAGCTTGCCTCAAAGCACATTTGATTTTGCTAAAGTACATGTGCGCTGTATTGGTTGAAACTTTTGTCAGGAGATAGCTTTTGTATCCTTCAAGCCATTCTTCATTGACGGCTGAGAACTGAATGTGACCATGCGTATAATCCTTTAGATGCTTCAAGGAACAAAACCACGCCTTTTCACCTACTGATTTGCCTTTAGCTTGCTTCTCAAAATAATCAACAAAATTCAGTCTCTTTTTGAAAGCTGGTATGAAACCATGCTCAGAATGTTGTACCTCAAGCTCTCGTTTCGCTCGGATGTTATCAGCTAGCCTTAGAACTTCTTTATTCTCAACTTTGTTCTTAACCAAATACAGTTTGAGAAATTCATATTGCCTCTGACCGTTCGAGTAATAGTCCAGGTAGAGTGAAATCCGACCATCGGCAAGCTTCTTTTTTCTAAGTTTCACGCTCATCTTTGTTACTCCATTTGCACTTTGCTATCTAAGCTTTCACTTGTTTGCTATTATACAGAAGCGGGTAACAAACGGGTAACAAAAACATAGCGAGTAACAAAAAAGAAGGGCAGGCAAAAAGAGAGTGCAAGCTATCAAAGTTCAATTATATTTGCATTAAGCTGCTTTTGCTTTCCCTTGTTTGCAATAGATACAATTATGATTGAATTATACCGTGTTTCGAAAGAAGTTCCTTCAGGCGCTGAAATGTTGACCATTCTTCACTCGCTCGACCTGACTATCCCCGACGCCCAGTTCGTCGCAATAGTCGGGCCCTCCGGCAGCGGGAAATCTACTCTGCTCGGACTTATAGCGGGACTCGACGCGCCGACGGCAGGCGAGATTCGCATTGACGGGCAGGCGATCACAAGAATGAGCGAAGACCAGCTGGCCGAGCTTCGAGGAGAGAAGGTAGGTTTCGTCTTTCAATCATTTCATCTGATCCCTTCACTCACCGCGCTCGAAAATATTCTCATACCGATGGAGATAGCCGGAGCGCGGGATGCCCCGCAGCGCGCTCGCGGTCTGCTTGAAGACGTAGACCTCACGGCGCGCGCGCATCACTACCCTTCGCAGCTATCGGGCGGCGAGCGCCAGCGCGTAGCCATCGCACGCGCTTTTGCAAACGACCCATCGATCCTGCTTGCGGATGAGCCCACGGGCAATCTCGATTCGAGAAACGGGCGGCACGTCCTCGACCTTATGATCACGATGAATCGTAAGCGAAAAGCTACGCTCGTTTTAGTCACGCACGATCACGACCTTGCGGCTATGGCCGACCGAAGAATCTCTTTGAGAGACGGTCGCGTCGTATCTGACAGTGAGTCGGAAACTAGTGAGTCGGAAACTCTGGACCGGGAAACAGAAGACGCGGCTGTGGAGGTTAAGGGGCTGTGAGATTCATCTTTCAAATGGCGCGGCGCGAGCTGAGAGCATCCTGGGGAAGGCTGCTGTTTTTCTTTATCTGCATAGCAATCGGCGTCGGCGCAATCGTCGCGCTCCATTCGATGATAGGCAACGCCGCCGAGGCCATAAACGTCGAAGCCCGGTCGCTGCTCACGGCTGACGTGCAGGTTGACACGGAGCGGGTGTGGAACCAGGAGGCGCTCGCGACCATCAACCGCATCGCCGCCCCTATGGTTGAGGAGCAGGTTGAGACGATCGAATCTCCCACGATGCTGCGGCCCGCTGACCCGGCGCGCGAAGGCGCGATGATGATCGATCTTAAAGGCATTGAGCCGCCTTATCCTTTTTACGGCGATTTCAAGCTGTCGAACGGCTCGCCGTTCGATTACGCCTTGATTGCAAACCAGGGCGCTGTCGTCCAGCCTGCGCTGTTGGACCGCCTTGGGCTTCAGGTCGGCGATGAAGTAAAGATAGGCAACTCGACTTTTCAGATACGCGCGGTGATAAATCAAGAGCCGGGCATCGGAGGCGGATTTCGCCTCGGCCCGCGAGTCTTCGTCGAGCGCGCGGCGGTTGAGCGAGCCGGGCTTGTAGGCTTCGGCAGCCTCTCGCGGCGAAAGATACTTTTTCGCGTGCGCCAGGGGCAGACCGAAACGCTCGTCAAGCAATTGAAAGCGGAGCTTAAAAACAGCCTCGTCAACGTCCGCTCGTATAGAGAGTCTCAAGAGAATCTGAACGAGCAGCTGGCGAACGCCGAAAATTATTCCTCGCTTACGGGGCTTGTGATACTGGTGCTGGGCGGGATCGGCATATCGAGCGTCACGCGCGTTTTTATAGATCAAAAGAAAAAGACTATAGCTGTGCTCAAGTGTGTCGGCGGGACCGGGGGCAAGATAACGCTCGTCTACCTCGCTCAGATAGTCGCGCTCGGCGTGGCAGGCAGTCTACTGGGAATAGCGCTCGGAAAAACCGCGCTCTATTTTATCTCCGTCTACCTGGCCGACAGCCTCCCGTCTTACATGAGCTATCAGTTGAGTGCAAGAGCAATCATCCAGGGGCTGGGCGTCGGAATCATCATCTCGATACTTTTTTCCGCGCTCCCGCTGCTGCGAATACGCCAGATAAAGCCCAACATGCTTTTGCGCGAAGTCGCAGGCATAGAGCGACGCCGGGTAGACGTTTTCCGCTGGGCCGTGGCTGTGGTAGTCGTTTTCGGGCTGATCTTTTTAGTATCCTGGCAGGCAGGCTCGATTCGCGTGGGGCTGTTTTTCCTGGCAGGGCTCGCGATTACAACCGGGGCGCTTCACCTGTCGGCGACCCTGTTGATCGCCCTGGTGCGCCGCGCGAAACCCGTCTCGTCGTTCGCGCTCAAACAGGCCATCAACAGTCTCTACCGGCCGGGCAATCAGACGCGAGTCATTATCATGGCCGTAGGACTCGGAGTATTTCTCGTAGTCGCCATTCAATTGATCCAATCCAACCTCACGCGTGAATTTGATATAAGCCTGCGCGGCAGGCTGCCAAGCATGTTTTTGCTCGGCGTTCAAAAAGCTCAGGAAGAGGGCGTTAAAAAAATTGTCGAGCAGCAGTCGGGCGAGACCCCCGTGCTTGTGCCGACGTTGCGCGCCCGCATAGTTGCGATCAACGGCACTGAAGTTGACCTGGATCAAACCGAGATGAGACGGGACCGGGGCCGGCTGGGGCGCGAATACGTGATCACGTATTGACCTAATATCGAAGCGAACGAGCAGATAATAGCAGGCGAGTTCTGGGACTCCACCGCATCGGCTGAACCGGAAATATCGGTCGAAGAGAGCATGAAGGGATTGGCCGGGCTTGATGTCGGCGGCAATATGACGTTCGATATCGCGGGGCGAAAGATCACGGCTCGCGTGACAAGCTTGCGTCGCGTAGATTGGCGGAATTCTCGCACCGGTTTTATGGTGCTGTTCAGGCCGGGCGTGCTAGAGAACGCGCCGCAAACGCTGATCGCGCCGATCAACGGGCCCGCCGACGAGGCGGACCGCGCGCGCTTTCAACGCGCCATGACCGACCAGTACCCTAACATCTCAATCATTGATGTCAGCGATATCGTGCGCAGCGTCAAGCGCGTCTTAAACACCATCTCTCTTGTGATCTCTTTTATAGGAGGGTTCGTTTTCGTAAGCGGCGCTCTGATACTGACCGGCTCGATTGCGATGACAAAGTTTCAACGCGTGTATGAAGCGGCTGTCTTAAAGACGCTGGGGGCGAAGCGAAAAACGCTGCTCGTCATTCTTCTGGCCGAGTATGGATTGATAGGGCTGGTGGCAGGGTTGATCGGGTCTATGGCGGCGGTGGCGCTTTCTTACGTGACGATGCGGTTCTTATTCGACATTCCCTGGAACTTCACGCCGGAGATCAACTTTACGGCCATCGCGGCCACGGTCTTATTGGTGGTTGTGGTAGGCGCGCTCTCCACGCTCGACGTGCTTTCGCGAAAACCGCTGGCGATCCTGCGCGCGCAATAAAAGATTTCACCCGCCGAAATTTATCCGCCACCTTGATCCGTACACTATTTTGTAATACCCTCAGCGAGCGAAAGGGTGGGGATAGACTGCGGGAATTGGCCAACCTCCCGGGTCGCGATCAACATTCGCATAATGCACCTCCATCGGATTAAGGCAAACCTGTGATAGGCGGCGCGGGATAAACCTTGTAATGTTTTGCCTCATTTCTCCATAAAATAATAAGGGTTGAGCAGTAAGGAATTAGCCGTGGAGCATAGGGAAGAAAGATCAGAGACGACAAGACAGGGTCGTCACCTACCGTGGATAGTCTCGGCTTTCGGTTCACCTTTGAGATTGGCTGTTGCCGCGATTCTCCTGGTCGGGCTTGGGCTGGTAATCTATCGCGCGTTCTTTTATCAATCCGATGTCCACAAAGGGATGTCTGCTCTCCGAGAAGCCTATAGCGGGCAGCGGCCCCTTGAGGCGCGCATCTCAGGACTGAGCTACGCTCCCCTGGTTGAGACTCGCGGCAACCAGAATAGCGGGGATCAAGTCTTTCGTAATCGGGCAGAAAGGATATTGCTCGACGCCATGTTTACGGACCCCGGCCCCGAATCTCAGCACGCGCTCGGTAAGTTCTATATGACCGAGCGGAAGTTTGACCAGGCGATTATCCGATTTGAAGAAGCGATGAAAACGGACTCGAATAACGCGCAGCTCTATAGCGACTATGGGGCCGCGTTATACGAGATGGGGAAGGTCAACCGTATGGGGAACGAGACGGGCAAGAGCCTGGATCAGTTTGCGAGGAGCCTTGAGCACCTGAACAAAGCGCTTCAGTTGGACGGCTCGCTGTCGGAAGCCCTTTTTAACCGGGCGCTTTTGTACGAAGACATGAGGCTGTTACAACAATCGGAAGAGGATTGGAAAAGGTATCTCGAAAGAGATGCCGATTCTCCTTGGACAGATGAATCACGGCGACATCTTAACGAACTTGAAGAAAGGAAGAGAGCCAGATCGCAGGACGGGGGCGAGCTATTAGCAGAATTCGTCGCGGCCTACCAGTCCGGAGATGATGAAAAAGCTTACGACCTGTTGAGCAAGAATACAGAAGCCATAACAGGGCACCTCGTGTGGTGGCAATTGCTCGGTGCTTATCTAGATACTTCATTAAAAGGCGAGCGGGATAAGGCGGGTGAGTTTCTGAAGGCCCTTTCTTATGCGGGCGAGTTACAAAGACAAAAGTCGGGCGACCGGTTCGTCTCGGAACTGTCCGGGTTCTACGAATCATCGGGCTTCAAACACCGGACATCGCTTGTTCAGGCACATACGCTCATCGACCAGGCTCACGCGCTTTTAGCCAGGTCTGAAACCGACCGGGCTATTGAGCTTTACGAGCAAGCCAGAGCTATCTTCGATAAGACGGGCGACAAGGTGGAAAGCTGGTACGCCCGCTATTGGATAGGATACTCGTTCTATCGAAAGTCGGAGTTCGAGAAAAGCTTATCGGAGCTTTCCAGAGTAACGGAGCATGCCAAGCTCAGGAGTTACTTCTCGCTCGTCGAACGCGCTTTGACGATGATTGCCAATATACACGAGGAGTTCAACCAATTTTCAACATCGCTAGCCCATTATAAAGAGTCGCTGGAGATCTCAATAAATATAAACGACCATTACAACACTCAGAAAAATCTCACTGCGCTGGCTTACGCTCTGAAGAATATTGGCGACCGTAAAGAGTCGCTCATGTACATGCAAGACTGTCTGGAGCGGTCCGGTGATTTCTGGTCAGGCGCAAGGCAGATGTACCGAAATTATGACACGGCGGCAGGGATTCTCAATACATTCGGTTACTATGCAGCCGCTGCCGAGTATGAAAAAGCCGCTCTAGGATTCGCTTCCGAGGCTAAAGACCCGGGATTCGAGCAACTCGCTTATGTGCAACTTGGGGCAATACACGCAAAGCTGCAAGATTATTCGGAAGCCCTGAGATGCGCAGAGCAAAGTTACGAGATGGCGAAGGCCATATCGAGCGCGGGCACGAGCCTGCGGCCTTTAGCTTTTTCGTCCTTGCAGCTTGCTCATATCTACAGGCAGACCGAAGAATACGACAGGGCCACCGCGTACTACGATAATGCCATCGGGATTTGCAAGGACATAGACCTTTTTGCCTATCTCTATGAAGCGCACAAAGGGAGGCTTCTCTGCTATATAGCTCAGGGCAATGACGCATCGGCTGAAGAAGAGCTACAAACCGTGCTGGCCTTTTTCGAAGAGCACCGCTCAAAGATTAAAGAGGAAAAGAATAGGAACAGCTTTTTTGATTTAGAGCAGTATGTCTATGACATAGCGATTGATTTCGAGTACTCAAGAAAACGCGATTTCGAAAAGGCGTTCGACTTTTCTGAAGTGTCACGCGCAAGATCGCTGTATGACCTGATGACCGCGGGCGCGGAAGTCTTGAACGACAATAGCCACGATCCCGTAATCGCATCGGTTCCACAGCCTTTGATGCTCAGCGGCATAAGAGCACGATTGCCCGAACAAGCCCAGATACTGCAATACTCTGTCCTCGAAGATAAGCTGCTTGTATGGCTCATCTCGCGCACGAAGTTTGAGGTGAAGGAGCAGAAAATAACTCAGGGCAGCTTGACCGATAAGGTTCTCAATTACTGGCGATCACTTTCGAGCCGTTCTGAGGAGGCCGCGAAAAAGTCGCATGTGAGCGGGACCGAGCTTTATGAATTGCTGATTAAGCCCGTCGAATCGTTTCTGGAAAAAGAGAAGCAGATTTGTATCGTCCCGGATAAGGCGTTAAATTACTTGCCCTTCAACGCTCTTATCTCCCCTGACACGGACAGGTATCTGATAAGCGATTACCTGGTGTCGTTTGCTCCGAGTGCAAACACGTTTTTGCTTAGCACGGATGGGGCAGTCAAGAGATCAGGCGCGACCGAAGAAAGAGTGTTGAGCGTTGGCGATCCTCGCTTCGACCGAGACGCTTTTCCCGGCCTTCCCGATCTGCCTTCATCCGGCAAAGAGGCAGAAGCGGTTTCGCGCTGCTACAAGTCGAGGGGTTGTCTCGTCGGCGAAAACGCAACAAAAACAAGAGTCAGAAATGAGATGGCGAAGGCCGATGTAATACACCTGGCATCGCACTATGTTATAGACGAGCGCAACCCTATGTTCTCAAAGCTGCTGCTGACGGACGAGCTTAAAGGAGGCTCGAAGGGCCAATCATCAGACGGAGTTTTGCAAGCCCTCGACATCTACCGGACCAGGCTGCCGGTGACGCGCCTCGTGACGCTGTCCGCCTGCCAAACCGGCGTCGAGCATTATTACAACGGGGAAGGGATGATAGGAATGTCGCGCACGTTCCTCGCCGCAGGCGTTCCACTTGTTGTTGCAAGCCTGTGGCCGGTGGCTTCAGACCCGACCGCCGATTTGATGATAAGCTTTCACAAATATAGAAAGCAGGGCGGATGGTCGTCGGCTGCGGCTCTCAGGCAAGCGCAGCTCGATATGATAGATGACCCGCAGCGCCGGTATAACTCGCCGTATTACTGGGCGCCGTTTATCACCGTAGGCGGGTACGCCAACTTTTGACCGAATCGAGTTTTCAGATGTTATCACCCGATAATCTATTGGAAGGAGAAAAGCTATGTTTGAAGATCCCAGCAGTGCCAACGTGACCGCGAGGATTCGTTTTAAGGGCGTGATGCTTATGTGCATCAACAGCAGAAATCAATGCGAAGTGGGAATACTTGATTGCCCGAAACACGAACAGCCTAAATTGATAATCGAGCCCCCTACTGGTGGAAGTACGGAGATTGATATAATCAACAATCTGTTCATTGAGGTTGTAAACCCACAGACCGAAGGGGTCAGCCGGCGCAGAGAAGGCGACCTGAGGGATTTTTGTTTTGTCCCCGATGTGGAAGGCGCCGACCTTCACGCAGACAAAGTTGATGTACACAACGACAGGTTCCGGGTAAAACTGGCCGTGACCGCAGGTCTACTTTATACACATACCATGCATAAGGAACGGTATAACCTGGTTGAATGGACCGAGCTTAATCCTCGTGGCATGGTATTGGGACTGTTTCCTAAAATAGCAGACGACCCGGGTCTCAACATCGTCTGCCGAGACGAAGCCGGGAGCGGGATTGCTATAACCGATACGGTCACGCAGGAAAGGACGTGGCTGCCCAGATTACCCGATATGACCTACACAATAACGATCCTTAACGATTGCGAAACGGACGATTTGCCCGATGAGACGACTGATTTTCGATTGTATTACGATGTGATCAGTCCTAGCGACGAACGGCGATACGATTTCGATATAATTACGCGCGCGGAGTTTCGCACAGCACCTCGTATTTGTGAAGCGGCATTTCTCGGCATCACAGACACACTGGGCTTTCCGCCCCAGCCGTAACCCGAATGATAAAGAATGACTTCGCCTCTTCGACTGCTGAATTGACGGCCGCGTGAGCGCGCAAAACCAGGGATGAAAAAGTAAGCCGCCGCAGGCGCGAAGCGTATAGAGATTGTTTGGCAAAGCTCTATGCTTTCCGCGCCTGCGGCGGCTAATCTTTTCTCAGGGCGATATTAGAATCCGCCCATGCCGCCGCCGGGCATCTGCGGAGCTTCCTTCTCAGATTCCGGAATCTCCGAGACAAGCGCCTCGGTCGTCAGCAGCAGACCTGCGATGGAAGCGGCGTTCTGCAAAGCCGAGCGCGTGACCTTTGTCGGGTCTACGACGCCCATCTTCAGCATGTCGCCGTACTCTTCGGTCTCGGCATTGAACCCGAAATTCGCGTTCTTTTCCGACTTGACCTTGTGTACTATCACCGCGCCTTCATATCCCGCGTTTTGCACGATCTGGCGCATCGGCTCTTCGAGCGCGCGCCGGACTATGCCGACGCCGATGTTCTCGTCGTCGTTATCAAGCACCAACTCTTCGAGCACTTTCTGGGCGCGAATGAACGCCACGCCGCCGCCCGGAACTATTCCTTCTTCGACGGCTGCCTTCGTCGCGTGCATGGCGTCTTCGACGCGAGCCTTCTTCTCTTTAAGCTCTGTTTCGGTGGCAGCGCCGACCTTGATCACGGCAACCCCGCCCACGAGCTTCGCCAGCCGCTCTTGCAGTTTCTCGCGGTCATAATCCGAAGTCGTATCTTCGATCTGCGCGCGAATCTGGCGCACGCGACCTTCGATCTCGGCGGGCTTACCCACGCCTTCGACTATCGTGGTGTTGTCTTTATCGATAACGACTTTCTTCGCGCGGCCAAGATCATTTATCTGGATGCTCTCAAGCTTTATGCCGAGGTCTTCCGTGATCGCCTTGCCGCCCGTCAGCTTCGCTATGTCTTCGAGCATCGCCTTGCGGCGGTCGCCGAACCCGGGAGCCTTGACGGCGCAGACTTGAAGTGTGCCGCGCAGCTTGTTTACGACGAGCGTAGCCAGCGCCTCGCCCTCTACATCTTCGGCGATGATGAGAAGCGGGCGGCCCTGACGCGCCACCTGTTCGAGCAGCGGCAGCAGGTCTTTCATCGAAGAGATCTTCTTCTCGTGAATCAGTATGAGGCAATCTTCCAACACCGCCTCCATCCTCTCGGGATCTGTGACGAAGTAAGGCGACAAATAGCCCCGGTCGAACTGCATGCCTTCGACGACTTCCAATGAAGTCTCAAGCGTGCGCGCTTCTTCGACGGTGATCACGCCGTCCTTGCCGACCTTGTCCATAGCTTCGGCAATCAAGTTTCCTATGGTCGTATCGCCGTTGGCCGAGATCGTCCCGACCTGCGCGATGGCTTCGCCTTTGACGGGCTTCGACAATCGCTGAATCTCTTCTACGGCCTTCTCAACAGACTTTTCAATGCCGCGCTTTAAGGCCATCGGGCTTGCGCCTGCGGCTACGGTCTTCACGCCTTCGCGGAATATGGCCTGAGCAAGGACCGTTGCCGTCGTGGTCCCGTCGCCTGCGATGTCAGAGGTCTTGGAAGCGACTTCGCGAACCATCTGAGCGCCGGTATTTTCAAGCTTGTCTTCCAACTCGATCTCTTTTGCGACCGTCACGCCGTCTTTGGTAATCGTGGGGGAGCCGAATTTTTTCTCGATTACAACATTGCGCCCCTTCGGGCCGAGCGTGACCTTTACTGCGTCTGCCAGACGGTTCACGCCTGCCAATAAACTGCGGCGAGACTCTTCGCCGTATGCTATATGTTTAGCCATTTTCTTCCTCTCCTAATATTAAGAAATTACTTGGATGCCTTGCCCTTTGCTTTCGAGCCTTCGTTGGCGGCGGCCCGCTCGATCACGCCCAATATGTCCTCCTCGCGCATGATGAGGTACTCTTCGCCGTCAAGCTTCACTTCCGTGCCCGCGTATTTGCCGAAAAGCACGCGGTCGCCCTCTTTCACATCAAGCGGGGCGTACTCGCCGTTATCTTTCTTTTTGCCGTTGCCGACCGCGATGACCTCGCCTTCCATCGGCTTCTCTTTAGCGGAGTCGGGTATGATGATCCCTCCCCGAATCTGTTCTCCTTCCTCAATCCTCCTGATTATCACTCGATCATGAAGTGGCCGTATGCTTGCCATAATGGTCTGTAGACTCCTTTCGTTTGATTTCTATTAAGGCAGCGCGCCGGTAAGATGCAACCATATATAGGTGCGCTAGCACTCTCTAGCCGAGAGTGCTAATTATATTTTCGGCGAGCTGTTCTGTCAATGTCTTCGGCTGCTCACCGCCCCCCGTGTATTGCATACAAGAGGAGGTTGCCAAGAAAAGTCAGATCAAATAAAAACTCCTGAGAGCTTGACTGTCTAAATCTAGTCTCTCAGGAGCGACTTTTATGTCTTGGATTGATTTATACTTCCTCGTTCGCCAAATGACAACTTCTTGGAGAATCGGTGGCCGTACCTGTTTTGCCGCTCTCGTCTCTGCCTTCCTTTATCACGAACGTTTCCACACTTCAAACGCCGTTGATCACTTGGCTCGCACTCGCCGCTTCAAATATCGCAAAGCTTACCGCAAGATTGAGAAATTCCTTCATCGCAAAACACAGAACTTGGATGAGGTCTGGCAATGGCTTTGGGACCATTACACATCTCAACTCAAGGACTGCTTCGTGCTCATTGATTGGACGATGTGGCGTGACGGGCGGCAAGTCTTGATGGCCGCTCTTATGCACTCGGGCCGATGCTTACCCTTCCTGGCTGTAGCTTACCAGGTACGCAAGCTGCTTCGGTCACAAAACCAGGCCGAGCACGCTTTCTTCTTATTGCTGGCTCTGGTGCGCCGCTCAAATCAACAGATAACCTGTATAAATGACCGTGGTTTCGCTCGCATCAGCCTCGTAAAACAATTGCGCCAGCACGGACTGAGATTCATAACCAGGGTTTGTCACAACACCTATTTTTCAAGCTCCAAGTATCAAGGATTACTGCGTGATTATCAGATCAAAGAAGGAGGATTAGACGACCTGGGAGAAGGAGAGTTGGGTAAAGATAAGAAGAATCAAGCGCGGTTGCGGCTGATAGTTTATCGCGGTCGTGGGCACAAGGCACCCTGGTTCATAGCAACAGATCGGTTGGACCTGACAGCGCGAGAGGTGGCAAGTCTATATGCGAGGAGGATGGGAATCGAGAGCGGGTTCCGAGACACGAAGGGGAGTAGGTATGGATGGGGGTTGAAGCAGATCGGGTTAAGAAGTGATGTGAAGTTGACCGTATTGTGGTGTGCGGCGATGGTGGCCTATGCATTAAGGATGGGGGCAGGAGCGAGCGTGTTGAAGAAAGATCGCGAAGCGCAATTCAACTGGACGAAGAAAGGACCGCGACGGAGTTTGCTGTCAGTAGGGAGAAATGCAATCAGTAGCGGGCTGATAAAAGGAGAAGAGATAGTAAAACAACTGCCGAAGTTGGCGTTACGTTTATGTGATGTAAAGTTAGTGGAGGTAGAAAAGCCAGTTAAAAGCCGCGCCCAGGCCGCCGGAGCCAAATCAGGATGACGGGGGGCGGTGAGCTTCGGCTGAAATTTAGTAATGCCTCAGTTACGTGGGGAGCAAAAACCGTAAATCCTTTGTTTGCAAAGAGGGCATCTCAACTTTCCCCACGTAACTGACCGATTACGAAATTTAGTGGATTAACGAGTGGCGAGAGCCTGGGCCTGGACGGCTGTGATGGCTAGGGCATCGCGTATATCTTCGGCCTTGCATCCGCGCGAAAGGTCGTTAGCCGGGCGGGCAAGTCCTTGAAGTATCGGGCCTACGGCGGTCGCGCCGCCTAATCGCTCGACTAGCTTGTATGCGATGTTGCCCGCCTCCAGATTCGGAAAGATCAATGTGTTTGCCTGGCCTGCAACCGCGCTGCCCGGTGCTTTGCTTTCGGCTATAGCTCTGACGAGCGCGGCATCGGCCTGTAGCTCGCCGTCTATGATTAACTCCGGCGCGCGGGCTTTTGCCGTGCGCGTAGCCTCGCGGACCTTGTCTACCAGGGGAGAGGTTGCGCTGCCTTTTGTCGAAAAAGAGAGCATCGCGACGCGCGGCTCGACTCCGAGCAATGCTCGCGCAGAATCGGCTGAAGCCAGCGCAATCTCGGCGAGTTCGGAAGCCGACGGGTTTATGATTACCCCGCAATCTGCAAACAACAGCGCGCCGTTTGCTCCAAACTCGCTTCGCGGCAGCGCCATAACAAAAAAGCTTGAGACAACCTTGAGGCCCGCCCTCGGGCCAATGCAGCGGAGCGCGGCGCTTACCGTATGGCCTGTCGTGTGAGTGGCCCCCGATACGCTCCCGTCGGCCCGTCCTTCGCGTACCATCATATTGCCGAAGTAGAGCGGGTCATCCATCTGCCGCCGCGCTTCGTCTATGGTTACGCCTTTTGCCCGCCGCGCTTCCGAGTAACGGGCGGCGTACTCTTCACGCTCCGAAGCTTTGAGGTGATCGATTATAGCGACCCCCGTCAGGTCGAGGCCCGCTCCCCGAGCGCGTTCGCGTATGACTTCCCCTCGGCCTATCAAAGTAATGCGGGCGATTCGCTCGGCGGTCGCGAGCTGGGCGGCGCGAATGGTTCGTTCTTCTTCGCCTTCCGGCAGCACTATATGTTTTAGATCGGCGGCGGCGCGGGCGCGGATACGTTCGAGCACTTGCATTCAACGGATTGTATCCGATTTTACGGTATTGAGAAAAGAAGACCCGAAGGAAGTCCTGAGTGAGAAACAAGAGACGAGGTAATGATGCTCCGATGTTTTTACTCAGGAATACAGGGCTTTCTTATAAAAAATTGAGTTTCTTTAATGCTATTATCAATTGGTCAAAGTCATCTATCACGGGTGCCTCTAAGGGATTAGGCTTGGCGCTGGTTAAAAAGTTACTGGCAGCAGGTTATAACGTAGCTGCACATCGCGCAGCGCCGCTGCTTTGCAAACTGCCGTAGGTAAGCATAATGAAGGACAGTTTTTGCCGCTGGAAGTGGACCTGACCGATGCACAATCAATCGAAAATTCTATAAAGAAAGCACATGAGCATTTCGGCGCACTGGACGTAGTAGTCAATAATGCCGCCTATGGTATAGGTGGCTCGGCAGAAGAACTGAGTTTAGAGGAGGTCCGCCAAATTTTTGAGGTCAATGTATTCGCTGTCTTGTTTGCTAACACGGTCTTCCCTTCCACGTCCACTTCTTTTTGCTTCACTAACAAAAAACATCTCAATTTATAGTATTTCTACATATCCGTCCGTTCCATTCACTCGGATTCTCTGTCCGTCTTTGATCAGCTTGGTAGCATTCTCCACTCCGACAACTGCTGGTAAGCCATATTCACGTGCGATAACCGCTCCATGGGTCATCAGTCCACCAACTTCGGTGACCAGGCCTTTTATGGATACAAACAATGGTGTCCAGCTAGGGTCAGTAAAGGAGGTGACTAATATATCTCCATCTTCTATATCAGCATCTTCCATGTTTAAGATGACACGTGCTCGTCCCTCTATAACTCCGGAAGAAACAGCTAGACCTACAATAGCTTCGGCTGGGAGATTTTCTCGTTTGTACTCACCTGCAATGATTTCACCATCAGACGTGATAACACGTGGGGGAGTTAGTTTTTCATATAATTTGTACTCGTCTTTTCGTTTGCTGATGATCTGGTAATCCAGTTTATTTGTGCGTACGAGTTCGTGAAGTTCTTCAAAAGTAAGGTAGTAAATATCTTCTTTTTCATGAATTACCTTGGCTAGTACGAGTTGTTCGGCTTCTTTCAGTAAAGCCCGCTTATAAACGAAGTAGCGATTAACCATGCCGTATTTTGGATATTCACGATATCCGATGAAATTCCGGATTAGGTCGATCATTCGTTTTGTTTCTTCGGCTTTTTGTTCACCGTCCGGTAATTGCTTCAATCGATCTAATAACTCTTGTTCTTTTTTCAAAGCCTCCTGTCGCCCTTGCTCAAATTTCCGATTGCCGGCATAAGGCTCAAAGTTTTTGATGTTACTGAGAATCACGGGGACAAGTGTAGTTGGTTTTTCACTCCAACGAGTTTTAGTAATATCGATTTCTCCAGCACATCGCATTCCGTATTTGTTGAGAAAAGCATAGATAGAGTCCTGGGTTTCCTTTCCACCATCAAACTTACCCAGTTCATCAAAAAAGTTATCATCTTTTACGTGTTGTAAATAATCAATTACTTCTGGATAAGGACGAATCACATCTGCGACATCCAATAGCGCCAGACCCATTTCCGAAGTAATATTGTTTGGTACAGATTGAGAAAGCGTGTCTGCTACGTTTTTTTCACCTAACCACTTCTCTATTTTTTCATTGATCCATGATGAAGCATCCATAGCAGCCATAATCACACCTAAATTTTGTGGATTAGATAAAAACTCCTTTAACTGCTGGATATCTTCCAGGATAAATTCAAATAAATCTGATCCTGATTTCGTTTGGATGTTTTGTTTTAACTCTTCTATCAATGTTTGACTACGCTTAATCAAATCAGAAACGATTGTCGGATCGTTTTCGACTTGTGTTCGAAAACCCGCAGACGAAATAACTTTATTGCTTTTACCGGGACTCTGTTCTTTTTTATCATCTGGTAACGATTTTATAAAATCTCCTCGCTCTATGATGGTCATGAGAGCGTCTTTTATGAGCGGATCGGATTGTCCCAGGGTATCTATTATCGTTTCTCTGCTATCAGGCGAAGCCAGATGATGTGTGATATCAACAAACAACCTTCCACCAGCTTTACGCATGGGTGCACGGGTCGTTAACAGCCAAAAAGACAATCCCAACGGTTTTATGGGGTCGGTCATCATTTGTTGATGACCGACAGATACATAAACGTGATTTTCCTGATCATTCGCTTCAGGGATCGGGTATAAAGTAGTGATTGGCCGACTCTGGACAATATAAAATGTATCATCAACCAAACACCATTCGATGTCCTGGGGACGGCCGAAATGTTCTTCGATCTTTCTGCCCATGCGCGCGAGGCTTAAAATCTGCTCATCCGTCAGCGCTTGCCTATTCTGCCTCTCAGGCTCAATCTCTTGTTCTTTCGTACCGCCATCTTTTAAGGCATAAATAGCCAGTTTCTTGGTGGATATCTTCTTATCGATAACCTTGCCGTTACAAACTTTATAGATATCAGCATTCACCAGGCCGGAGACCATGGCCTCACCAAGTCCGAAGCCGGCATCAATGGATAACACTTTCCTATTAGAAGTGACGGGATCGGCAGTAAACAAAATTCCTGCCGCCTGCGGGAAGACCATCTTCTGAACAACCACAGACAGGTGGACTTTATGGTGGTCGAAGCCGTTTTGCATTCGGTAGATTACCGCACGATCCGTAAATAGGGAAGCCCAACATTTGCTGATATGCTTTAGGATTGCCTCCTTTCCGATAATGTTCAAATACGTATCCTGCTGGCCTGCAAAGGAGGCCGTCGGCAGGTCTTCCGCCGTAGCACTGGACCGCACAGCAAAGGCATCTTTTTCACCAAACTTTGTGAGATAATCCGCAATCTCTTCTGCTATATCCTTAGAAATGGGTATTCTTTCGATGGCCATACGGATTTTTGCACTGATCTCGCTGATATTTTTCCTTTCTTCTGCCTTGAGACGCGTTAATTCATCCAGCAAGCTGTTAAGCTCCTGATTATTTCCGGTTATTTTTTTATACGCTTCGGTGGTAACGCAAAAACCCTCCGGCACCCGTATCCCTTTGATTCCGGACAGTTCGCCTAGATTAGCGCCCTTGCCTCCCACAACCATAAACTTTGTTCTATCGATCTCCTGAAAACAAATTACATACGTGTTCATATTTTTTTCCTCCTTTTATCAATACAAAATATCGCGAAGAATCTGCAAATACTCTTCCTCTTCTTTTGCTATCTAAATTTAATTTTACAGGGCTCTCTCATAAAAATTGAAAACAAGGAGGCAAATGGTTATTTTTTATAGTGACTAAACAAAAAAAGTAACCAACATTGAAGAGCGCCACTACGAAATCTCGGATGTCCTGGAAATGGAAACGGCCGCTCGCTTCAAAGCCTGTCAAATTCGCACGGAGATTAAAGTCAGGCGCGAAACCGAACAATTAAAGAGTGCGAAAAAAAGTGTCGCCGTGAGCTATTATCTGAGTAACGAAGTCGGAAAATATGAAGAGCTGGTGAGAGCGATTCGTGGTCATTGGCAAGTTGAAGTGAACAATCAGTTGCGCGATGTAACACTCAAGGAAGATCAACAGCGGACAAAAAAAAGTGGTTACGCAAGTGATGGCTGAAGTCCGAAATCTGGCCACAATAATTTTGAGTCGTCAAAGCGATCAGAATAAAAAAGCGTTATTAGAAAAATTCAGTGATGACTTTGACCAATTGATAATAGCATTAAAGAAACTCAATTTTTTATGAGAAAGCCCTGCTCAGGAATAAAAAACAGAACCGCAGCGCCGGTCGTCGGAAACTGAGCATGGGCTCGGCATGAACTCTCCCCAATTCATGCGCGGCCTGGCGCCTCGCCTCGCCCAACAATTCGTCAACCGGAGCTGCGGTATCCCGCAAGAATTATTGATTGCCTTTAGTCGCTGCCTCTTTGCGATATTTGGCCGGAAGGCTCTTTCGTCAACTCGCTAAAGAGTATGTCCGTCAGGTCAAGCCCTTCGCGGCGGTCTATGTCGCGCTCAAGCGTCTTGATCTTTGCTTGATGTTCTTGAATGCGCGCCGCAAGCTTCGCCAAATCTGCCGCGTGCAGGTTCTGTAGCTGGGACTCGAAACTCACGAGTTGCGCTTTCAGCGCATCGCTCTGCTCGCGCTCGCTGCGCGCGATTTCCAGGTTGACTACAGTCTTGATTTCGGCGCGAATCTGTTCGAGCCTTGCATTCATATCCGGATCAGCCGTCGCGGCGGCGGTCTGCACGCCCTTGTCTCTGCCGAACAGGTCTGCCCGCAAAGTGAAACCGTTGCTGCCTACGCTCACTTCCGTTCCCATCACCGCAAGCACGAGCATCGCCATCGCCACGGCCCCGGCAAGCTTGGCCCACAGCGGAGCCACTGCAAACAGCTCCTTGAAAGCCTCAAGCGCGGACCTGTGCTTCCGGCTCGCCGTCTCAACGCGCACGACCGGCAGGTCGTCAAGCTGCCATTGCTGTAGCATGCCGCGCACGCGCTCGAAAGATGCGAATTCCTGCCGGCAACCATGGCAGCCTGCAAGGTGCGCTTCGACCGCGCGGCTCTCGTCGGCAGTCGCCTCGTTGTAGAGGTATGCGACCATCGCTTCGCGCATATCGCAGTTCGGTGTTCTGTTTGTGTCGGTCATTTTCTCACCACCCACTTCCTCAAGCTCTCGATTATCAATCGGTCACCGCTCGAATCATACGAAGCTTGATTCAGACAGCCGCCCGCAGGTGCTCAAGCCTTTTTCTCAATTCGGTCAAGCCCGTGTACATGCGTGTCTTGACGGTCGACAGAGGTATGCCGAGTATGTCGGCTATCTCTGCGAACTTCAGTCCTTCATACTCCTTCATAATTATTACCTGCCGCATCTCTGCCGGAAGCCCCTGCAAGGCGCGGCGCACGTGGCGCGTGATCTGCTGTTGCTGAATATTGCCGCTCAGGTCGTCAGTCTCTGCGGCTATCTCAAACCCCGTAGTCTCCCACTGCTCTTCGAGCGAAATCGTGCCCCGTGCCCTGCTCCTCAGTTTCGTGTTGCAGATGTTGAGGGCAATTCGATAAATCCAGGATGAAAACTTGGACTCGCCTCTGAACTTCGACAGGTTGCGATAGGCCGACAGGAAAGTTTCCTGTGTCGCATCCTTTGCCTCTTCGTCGCGGCCCAGCATGCGCAGGCTGAGCCCGTAAATTTGTCGCTCCCACCTGCGCACGAGCAGGTTGAATGCCTCAGGCTCGCCGCCCAATGTGCGCTCGATGATTTGGCTGTCGCTCAAGTCCAAGTCTCTACCCGCGCCACCTATCCGAGGATAGACCTTCCATCCGCTTCATTAATATAGACTCGCGAGCGGCCGGAAAAGTCGGAAAATCTGCTGAGAGTATAACACTTAGCGGTTTAAACGACGGGGCGGGCGGCTTTCGATCAGCTATGGCAGCTCGTGGCGGTCTATTTTATAATGCGGTCGAGCCTTCAAGTTTCCGCCCCAATAAAGAGAAACGAGGTGCGCCAGTGCCATTCAAAGCACTGCTCGGAGAGCTTATCTCAAGCGTCGAAGGCGCTGAATCTGCGATCATTATGGACGCGAGCGGCGAAGCCGTGCAGTGGATCGCTTCGGGCGACGGCGAACAATTGCGACTGAGAGCAGCCTACGTCGCCGTCGTCTTTCAAAACTGCAAGACTGCCGCCCGCAACCTTGAGCTGGGCCGCCTAACTCACTTCGTCATCGAGTATGACGGCGCGAGCTTTATCATTGAAGAGATCGAAGGGGATTATTTGATTGCGCTTGAATTGAACTACTCGGCGAACATTTCAGAAGCACTCGAAAACATAAAGCCTGTGCTGGCCAAAATAGCGCGGACGGTATCGAGGGATGAATATTAGTAATGGACGTTGATGCGGACAGGCACTCGAACGAGCGTTACCGGCTTGCCGTTTACAGTCGCCGGACGAAACCTGGACCGCCTGAGCGCTTCTACGGCTGAGTCGGTCATAAAGGGCACAGGGTTGACTATCTCAATATCCGTTATCACCCCGTTAGAATTAAAAGTCGCTCTCAAAAGCACGGTCCCGGACACTTTATTAGCCTGCGCCTCCGGCGTCACGATAGGCGTCGGGCGATAAGTCCAGGTGAAGGGAGAAAAGCCTGAAGGTTTTTGCGGATTGTTAAAAGCGATTATGCCCGGCCCGGAACCCGTCCCATCCGGATCGCCGGATGACCTGCCGCCGCCGCCGCTTCCGCCGCCTTTGCCAGGACCCGCGCCCGGCCCGTCGCCCGAGCCTACTCCCGTCCCTTTGCCGTCGCCCATGCCGCCGCCAGTGCCCGAACCCGGCGAGGGCGGAGCATCTATCTGGCCTGTGGGAACGCCGAGAGCCACGTTAGGCGGCGGCTCCGCGCTCTGCGGGCCGATGATTGTTGCAGGAACCGGAAGCAGTGGTTTTGGCGGAATTGGCGCAAGCGGATGGACTATCTGCTGCGAGGGCGCCATTTGAGGTAAAGCGCCGCCGGATGCCGGAAGCGGGTTGCGGTCGCCGCCGCCACCGCCGCCGTCATTCTTACCGCTGGACTCATCGCCTTTCGAAGCGCCGGACTGCCCGTGCGGGTTACGAGCCGTCTGAGGAACCATCGTGACTACGTATTCCGGTCGTTCCTCGTCGGACGCGGCAGCCATGCGGTTCCAGCCTAAGACTACGATTATTCCAATCAATGCGAGGTGCCCGGCGAGCGCGCAAAGAAGGCCGACGCGAATCAAGCGACGCCGCTTTGTGTCTTTCGACTCATCGACAAGCAAGTCTCGTATGAAACCGCGCGGGTCGCGGGCCATTTCCCGCCAGGCGCGCAGAAGCTCTTCGGCCAGCCGCGCGAGAAGCCCTTTTTGCTCGATCATCGAAAAGGGCAAAGCGCCGTTGCTGCCATCAAAATCGCTTGTCATTGCAGAAACCATCTTAGAGGTGAGCCAATCGAGCGGAAGGCGTAGCCGATTTACCAAAAAAGGCGCGATTATCAAGCCGACAATCGCGCCTTTCCGAAAACTTGATTTCTTACCTGATGTTGAATTCGATCAAGACATTGTTAAGCCAGTAGGCGACCGGCTGACCGCTCTTCATCGCCGCTTTGAACTGCATCCTGTGAGCGGCTTGCAGCGCCATTTCATTCAACCCGTCAGGCAAGCCCGTAATGATAGACGCTCGCTTGACTCTGCCGTCAGCGCCGACCAGTATGCGCACGCGAACCGTGCCTTGAATCTTATTCTTGCGCGCTTCCTCTGTGTAAAGAGGCTGAGGCCGGTTCAATAATATAGGCTTGGCATCAACCGTTTTGGCCGAGCCGTCGGGATTCAGATTGCCGCCGCCGAGCGAAGGGTCGCCGCCGCCCATGTTATATCCGCGACCCGGGCCCACGCCCGTTCCGTCGCCCGATCCCATGCCGCCGCCAGAGCCTGATCCCATGCCGCCGCCAGTACCCGGACCCGGCGAAGGCGGGCCTTCTATCCCGGTCGGAAGTCCCGTGGGCATCAGGTCATCACGTTTCGGCTGCAATCGCGGATCGACCTGCACCGTCTCAGGGACAGGAAGCACAGGGGGCGTAAGTCTCGGTTCAGGGCGCGGCGCGATGAGGGGAGGCTTGAGCGAAAACTCCGGCAATTGCCCTTTTGAAGGAGGCGTTTTGGATTGACGCCCGCCGCCGCCGCCGCCGCCGGCCTTTTTGTCGGCCTTCGGCATCTCGATCTGCTGCTCCATGTCGTTTACAGGATTAGCCAGCTCGACTATCTCATACTCAGGAGCACCCTGAGCCTGCGCCGTCTGGAATCCGAAAAGCGACAGCACGAGCACCAATAATATTTTTCCTAAAATGACGAGCGCAAAGATTACGGGAATCGCGCTCAGCACGAGGCCGAGGCTCAAGAGTATCCTTCGGCGATGGCGAGAATCGCCTTTGAGGGCGCTATCAAAATAAGCCTTGGGATCTTCTCTGAACTCGCGGTATGCCTCTGAGATTTCATCAAATAGTCGGCCAAATATTGTCGAATCTTCAACGAACGCGTCTGCGAATAAAGCCATTTTGCATATCCTCCCTACGAAAGCCCATCAGCCGGGCACTTACTGGCATCACTCAGGGCTTAAGAGGTTACAAGAGGGTTTCGGCCCTCTACCCTTTTTCTGTTCCTGCTCAATCTCGGCTGCGATAACCCGAAGATCGGCTCAATATATTGTCCCTTGAGGCTCTTGCTGCTGTCAATGATTATTCTCCTCAAGCTTATTGCAATTACGTTGCTAAAATCTGACGTCCGATTTCCTTGTAAACCCCTGCCAACATTAGAACGATTCACGCATCCCGATTTGCACGGAATTCCCCCTCAAATCTGCTCCATACGTTAGTGCTCGCGGCGGGCGGTAAAGATGCCCGCGCAAACAAGGCGAAAAGCAATCTTCACATTCACTTCACAATTCTAAACGCTTAATTTGCAGGTTCAAGCCGGAGAGCCGCGCCGTTGAGGCCCACAATCCAACCCGCCCGCCGATTGACGAAGAACACCTCGGTAAACTGTTCCGGAAAAGGGCGAAGGTATACTTGCCCAGTTTTCGCCGCCGTCATCGGTGTAGAGTATCGCGCCCTTTTCCCCGGCGGCCCATCCGTGATCGCGATCCGTAAAATGTATGTCGCGCATCACGAATTCGACTCGCACCATATCGCGAGTGATTCTGGTCCAGGTCGCTCCGCCGTCCGCAGTTTTTGCCATCCGCCCGCTGCGGCCCACGACCCACCCGTTGCTCTCATCAAGGAAAAAGATCGAATAAAAGAGTTCTTCCGGCAGTCGTGTCTGGACCTTGCCCCAGTTCAGCCCGCCGTCAGTCGTCGCAAAGAAGCCGGATTTCGTGCTCGCCCAGGCGCG
Source organism: Blastocatellia bacterium (assembly GCA_963728545.1). Classification (GTDB taxonomy): domain Bacteria; phylum Acidobacteriota; class Blastocatellia; order UBA7656; family UBA7656; genus DASUNP01. Next base: position 4,692,366 of record CAVSKO010000002.1, on the reverse strand, counting down.
ATTGGCGTTGAGGAAGAATATGGCCGAGATGTCGCTATCGAAAGGATAAGGGACTTCGTTCCAGTTCCCGCCGCCGTCTACGGTCGAAAGCAGTATGCCCGGCTGCTCGGAGTAAGAGTCCTTGCGCCCGCCTCCCCAGGCCCAGCCCCGGGCCGTGTCGAGGAAGTAGATTTGATCGATCTGTTCCGGGGCATCCATAACGCGCTCGCCCCTCGAATCACGCAGCTTCAGCTTCGTTGTGCCGGCTTTCCGTTGAAGCGCCCAATTCAGGCCGCCGTCCTTAGTGTGAAGTATGTCTCTATCAATCGTCAGCGCCCACCCGGTCTGCGGGTCTACGAACCAGACCGAACGAATCTTATGTTTGAACTGATCGGGTATCTGCTTCCACGTCCGTCCGCCGTCGGTAGAATGCAAGACTTCAAAACCCTGGTTGGCTTTCAAAGGGTCATCGATCTTGTCTTTCGGGTTCTTCGGTTTTGCGTTTTTGTTAGCGTTGGCGTTGGCATTGGCAAGCTCTTCGGCGGAAGGGATGTAGCTGCGGTCGGTGTGCCCGTTGAGCCAGCCCGTATTTTCGTCTACGAAATTGACGCTGTAAAAAGCATCGCCGGTCCCCGTATCCATGATGGACCAACTGCCCGGCATTTCTGTTTTTGAGCAAGCCGAAACAAAAATAATGGCGAGCGCCAGGAGGGCGAACAGGTTCTTCGTCTTTAGCATAGGAAATAATTTTAACACCGCGCAGATGAGGGATGAAGGCAGAGGGATGAAGGATGAGGGATGAGGGATGAAAAAGATTTGAAATTTGAAATCTCAAATCTCAAATCACGAGATATTGTAAAACCAAAGGGTCTTTTTCATCCCTCATCCCTCATCCCTCATCCTTTAATACGGCGGGCGGTCGTCGCCTCCGTGGGGCGGTTCGCCCGGCGGCGGCATAGGCCCGCCCGGTGGCGGACCCGGCGGCGCAAAGCCCGGTCCATAATCCGGCGCTCCGGGCGGTGGCGGTGGAGTCATAGGCTGGCCCTTGCGCTTTTCAAACATCGCGACGCCTATGATGCCTCCGAGAGTGCCAAAGGCTATAAAGAAAATTCCTATCACCGCACACCAAATCAAAATGAATACCATCGGCTGATCTCGGACCACGTCGGCAAATTGCATCACCATTCTCCGAGCGTTCGGGTCCGTCTGCTGATAGGCTGCCTGCTGCATTTGCGCGATTGCCGCCTCGCGGCCAAATGCGAAAAATATCGGGGTGAATATGACCAGGTACAGTACCGAGCCAAGCAGGCCGGCCAGCGCTCCTACTGACGCTCCTTCGCCGGTAGTTACCGGCAACACGGGCGAGCGCTTTATGAGCATATACGCAGCGATTGCGCCGCCTGCAATCACCCACAGACAGCAACCATAGTTTACGAACGGAATCAGCGATAGCACGCACAGCACGGCCCCGCCGATAAGCGCCGGAATAAACTTCTTCGGTTTATCGACCACTGTATTCCTCCTTTGGCGTCCTGCTAATCGTTGAGGCGAGCGACACAAAGCCTGGCAACGTGAAGAAGGCTCCTGCCGCGCCCGCCACCAGCCCTGTCAACGCGCGTGTCAGCAGCGTGTTATCGAATACGCCCGCGTAATCGCCTGCAAAATCGATTGCGATAGGAGCGAGCGCAAGTAAAAGCCAGAGACGCCTCGGCGTCTCGGTTCGCGCAAGCGACCGCACGAACGGATAGATGACCAGCCCCAGCACATACCCGACATAAATTCCAAAGCATCGTGAGCAGACCGCGAGCGGATAGCCTTCAATGTGAAACGACCTGTCAGCGATCTGATGGCAGACTATTGTATACGCGAGATAGATGAACGAGGCTGCCGTGTTTTCTCCACCGGCGGATTCGATCAAGGGCGCTGCAATGGTCGCGCTCACAAACAGCAGCGCAACCGCGAGCGCCGCCGCGTAGGTGATAGCCGCGATTCTTTCGTTGCTTGCTTGCATCTGGCGATGCTCAGTTGTCCGTAGCCAGTTGCAATTAGCAGCTTACTCATCCCTGAAAGCGGCTAACAACTGGCTACGGACAACGGACAAAGCTCAAAATCTGACAACCGTATCGGGGCCGCCTTCGACATGAACCGTGTCGACGAAGCGCACGCGCTTTGTGCGCTCGGTCGCCATTATGATTGACGACGTGCGAATGCCTGTCCCGAAGAATCGCACGCCGCGAAGGATCGTTCCGTCTGTCACCCCGGTCGCGGCGAAGATAATCTTTTTGCCCGGCGCGAGGTCGTCCGTGTCATAGATGCGGCCAGGGTCTTGGATGCCCATCTCTTTCATGCGCTCGACGGCGTCCTCGGCAATTCGGCTGCGGTCTTCGAGGTCTTCAAGCTGCTCTTTGAGCACGAAGCGGGCGAGTATCTGTCCATTCAGGCATTTCATCGCGGCGGCCGTGAGCACGCCCTCCGGCGCTCCGCCCGTGCCCATCACCGCGTGCACGCCCGACCCGGCTACAGCGGCGGAGATGCCCGCAGATAAATCGCCATCCGAAATCAACCGTATGCGCGCGCCCGCTTCGCGTATGTCCGCGATCAGCTTTTTGTGGCGCGGGCGATCAAGCACTATAACGACCAGGTCTTCGACATCGCGATTCAATCGCCGCGCAATCGCTCGGAGATTATCTTTTACGGGGGCGTCCAGATCAACGGCGCCTTTCGACGACGGGCCTACGATGAGCTTCTGCATGTACATATCAGGCGCGCGCAACAGCCCGCCCTTCTCCGAGCAAGCCATAACCGAGATGGCGTTGGCGGAGCCTGTGGCGCAGAGGTTAGTTCCTTCGAGCGGATCGACGGCTATGTCTACTTCGGGAAACTGCGCGCCGTCTTCCGCCGTCTCTTTGTACCCCATGCCCACCTTCTCGCCTATATAGAGCATAGGGGCTTGGTCGCGCTCGCCTTCCCCGATGACCACCTCGCCTCGCATCGGCACGCTGTCCATGGTCTGGCGCATGGATTCGACGGCAACGTGATCGGAGTACTTGCGTTCACCCTGCCCCATAGTCTGCGCCGAAGCGATGGCCGCAGCTTCGACCACGCGCAAGAAGTCCATCCCCAATTCGTGCTCCATCTTCCGTTCTATCATATCGGTCCTCCAGATTTATTAACGTGAATGAAACCGCTTGCGAAAATAATTTGTTCGAATGAATACAATGCGACCAAAATCATGAAGGCTCTCGCCTTAATAGCACGGCGAAGGCGCTCTCTTTTATATCAACCTTTAACGATCTATACAATGCAAAGGAGGTGTGCGAGGGCGCAGGGTTCGCAAGGCAAAAATCGACGGCTACGCGATGCGCCAGGATTGCAGCAAATCAATCCGGGGAGGCTGAATTTCCTCCCCGGATTTCCGGCCTACGGGTTGAGATCGAAGCGCTTGAGCAGTTTTTCAGTCAGCGCCGGTACTTGTGTGATAGTCGCTGTCAGCCTCCCAAAATCCTGATAAAACAAAATGGCAATTCTTCGGCCCCGCCATCATGCGTCACGATCTGGAGAATCGCTTATCGGCGGCCCTTGAACATATAAGCCAGTTTCCCTCCACAAAATTGACCTAGAAAGAAAGCCCCTATCAGCACGGGGAAGGAGATCAACTGCCAGCCCAACCCGCTAAAGATTCGTAGCGCAATCACTAGGGGAACCGGCAAATGAATGGCAAGAATCCATTGCCACGAGAACTTCCTGACTCTGGCCCGCCAAAAACCGAAAGGGATATTTAGAAGAAAAACTAGAATGGCAATGACCCATAGACTCATCTGCACATGATTGAATCATATGCTTGATCTGCTCCGCCAGCGGGTATTGGATTGCTGCCACTCGCGGGTTAATAGACTTTTTTGCATTGAAACCCGCGCGCTTCGCGTCATAATGTAAAAGCGGGGAACGACTGACCGCTTAAATCCCCAGACAGGCTTTTATAGACCTGATTACCCTCAGCCAGATTTCCGCATCAACTCCCAATTATCTAAATCAAGCGCAAGCCGACGCGCGGCTTGCCGGAGTTCGATTATGTATAAAAAGAGATTTGCCTGCTGGCTGTTCATGTTGTTTTTTGTCGGCGGTCTGAAGAACCCCGCCGCTGAAATCCGAAACCGAGCAACGCCATTTCAAACCGCGCCTCTTATCATTAACGAATACCTCGCCGACCCGGCCTCCGGCGCTGCGGGCGACGCGAACGGCGATGGCGTCTTCAACACTACTCAGGATGAGTTCGTAGAACTGGTCAACACAGGCTCCGCGCCGCTCGACGTCGGCGGCTTCACCGTAAGCGACGCATTACAGGTGAGGTTTACCATTCCGGCAAACAAAATAATACCTCCGGGCGAAGCCGCCGTCGTCTTTGGAGGCGGAGTGCCTGCGGGCGCATTTGGAAACGCCGGGGCCAACGGACTTGTCTTCGCAATCGGAGGCGCGGGATTGTCCCTGAATAACGCGGGCGATTCGATAATCATCAAAAACAACTCCGGCGTGGAAATAGCCAGACACGATTATCCGCCGCCTGCTAGCGATATCGATCAGTCGCTCACGCGCAGCCCTGACATCACCGGCGGCTTTACGGCTCATGCTTCTGCGGCGGGGAGCGAAGGGAGACTCTTTTCGCCCGGCGCTCGCGTTAATGGTCGCCCGTTTGTGTCTGACGATCCGGCTATAACTTCCGTCACGCCCGAAGCGATCATCGCTACGACAGACCCGGTGATCGTCAACATCGCGGGGAGTAATTTTCAAAGCGGCTCCGAAGCTCGAATAGACGGGGCGACAATCAGCACCACTTTCATAAGCGATACCGCGCTCACCGCTAACATCGCGCCGCCCGTGACCAGCACGCCCGCCAGGTACGAGCTTACGGTGCGCAATCCCGATTCGACAGTCTCGAACGCGGTTGCATTCACGGTCTTTGACGCGATTGGAATAAATGAATTCCTCGCAGACCCGCCCGATGGAACGGCGGGAGATGCTAACGGCGATGGCACGCGCAGCGCCACGCAAGATGAATTCATAGAGATCGTGAATCGAACAAGTGCCGCGCTGGGCGTCGGCGGGTTTACCGTCAGCGATGCGGATCAAACGCGATTTACGTTTCCGTCAAACGCGGTCATCCCGGCAGGTGAAGCCGCCGTCATCTTTGGCGGCGGCAGCCCGCAGGGCGAGTTCGGCAATGCCCGCGCAAACGGCCTCGTATTTACTTCCGCGCTTTCGCTCGATAACTCGGGCGATACGATCACGCTGAAAGACAGTCTCGGCAATGCGGTCGAGCGGGTCACGTACGGCGCCGGTGAAGGCAGCGCCAACCAGTCGATCACGCGCAACCCTGAGATCATAGGAACAAGCTTCTCCGCGCACTCTACGATCGGCGCGAGCGGCGGGCGACTCTTTTCACCGGGCGCGATGGTGAACGGTTCCGAATTCACTGCGGGGCCGCGCATCGCTCGGATCGCTCCCGATCGAGTTCCATTCGACAGCCCTCCGTTCGATCTGTCGGTCGAGGGCAGCGGGTTCGAAGTCGGATCGAATGTCCTCATAGACTCCGCGCCCGCCGACACAAGGTTTATTAGCGCGGGCGAGCTTATCGCAACCGTGCCTGAGCGCGTGATTGACATGGTCGGGCCTCACCGCGTTGAAGTCCGCAATCAAGGCGGCAATCGCTCTAATGTTGTGACGCTCACCGTCACGCCTCCGCCGCCCGTATTGCTTTCCGTGTTGCCGAAACTTGTGAATGTAGGAACAGGAAATTTCACGCTGTTCGCGATAGGCGAAAACTTCAATGCCGCGTCGGTCGTCCTGGTCGAAGAGACACCGCTTGCGACTACGCTTGCGAACGGCGGCGAATTAAGGGCGACCGTGCCGGCTTCGTTTGCTTCGGCTACAGGAACGCGCCGCGTTCGCGTTCGTAACAGCGACGGGCAGGAGTCCCGCGACCAGGCATTCGAAGTTGTGTTTCCGAGCGGGCAGGTTATCGCAATCACGCCTTCACAGGCAGTAGCGGGCGGGCCTCAATTCACGCTCACCGTCACGGGGGCAAACTTCAGAGAGGGCGCGGTCGCAGTATTCGATCAGACGCCTCTGCCTACGCGAGTCGTTTCGGCGACCGTGATTCAATCAGAAATTGCCGAGCCGCTCATCGCAACGCCGGGACTCAGGGTCGTAAAAGTGCAAAACGCTGACGGCACGATCTCGAACGAAGTTATATTTCGGGTCGCGCCGCTTGCTCCGATTATTCATTCCATCGATCCGCCCGCGATAATCGAAGGCAGCCCGGATCAAACCGTTATGATAATCGGCGAAAGGTTTCAGCCCGGCGCTGCCGCGCGAATAGTCGAGCCGTCAGGGCCGCGACAAAAACTCGATACTGTTTTTGCGGGCAACAATCGGCTCGAAGTTGCGGTCAAGGCCGAGATGGTACGAGTCGCGGGGAAATTATTGATCAGGGTTGAGAATCCCGATTTCGGTATTTCAAATAACGCGGCGCTCAACATCTCGATAAAGAATCCGCTCATCATAAATGAGTTTCTTGCCGACCCGCCCGAAGGCGCGGCAGGAGACGCTAACGGCGACGGCACGCGCAGCACTTCACAAGACGAGTTTATCGAGATAGTAAATCGCACTTCGGACGCGATAGACCTTTCAGGTTACAAATTGTCTGACGCCGACGCGGTCAGGCACGTCTTTGCAGCCGGGACCGTGTTGCCGCCTTTCGAAGCCGCAATCGTTTTTGGCGGCGGCACGGCAAGGGGCCGATTCGGCAACGCTGCTGAAAATAGTCTGGTCTTCAGGGCGTCAACGGGCGGGCTCTCTTTGAACAACGGAGGCGACACAATAAAATTGGAAGATGCGGCAGGGCGACTTTTGCAAGAGATCAAATTCGGCGCGCTTGAGGGCGGGGCGAATCAAGCTCTCAACCGCGACCCCGATGTCGATGGCGCGTCTTTTTCGCTTCACACCGTAGTCTCAGGCTCAGGTATTTTGTTTTCTCCCGGAACCCGCGCCGTGGGACAGGCTTTCACAATCAAGCCTCGTATCCATGCGCTTGCGCCCGCAAGCATTCGCCGGGCTTCCGCAAGCTTTACGCTCAAGATAACGGGCGAAAGCTTTCAGCCCGGCGCGCTTGTCTTATTCGGCCCGGCGCAGCTTGAAACAGTTTTTGCTTCAGAGACCGAGCTTGGAGCGCGAGTCGGCGCAGAGTTAATTACGAACGGCGGCGCAATCGATGTGCGCGTGCGCAATCCAAAAGGAGAGATTTCCTCAGCCGCAAAATTTGTAGTCTTCGATGACCCGCCGCGCCTGACCGAGATAACGCCGCAGGAGATCGGTACAGGTGCTGAGGCGGTTGAGATTGCCCTCACGGGCGGAGCGTTTCAGCCGGGCGCAATCGTGTTGATTGCTGACGAAGCGGTCGAGACGATATTTATCGACGCGAGCTTGCTGCGCGCCCGCCCGCCCGCCCGTTTTTTTACGCGACCGGCTCGGCTTGAAATTCGGGCGCTCAACGCAGACGGCAATCGCTCAAATGCTTTAACGCTTGAGGTCGAAAACGGGCCGCTCGTCACGCGGCTGTCGCGTTCAAAAGTGCGCGCCGGGAATGGGGCTTTGGAGATTTCCGTAGGTGGCGTCTCATTCAAGCCGGGCGCAAAGATATTCGCTGATGACGTGGCGATTGAAACAAGATTTGTGAGTGAGACAGAGCTTCGAGCGCGCATACCGGCAGAGCTTACGGCCGCGCCGGGTCACATCGCGCTACAGGCCCGCAACCCCGACGGCGGTCGCTCCAACAAGGCGACGGTGAAAGTGGTCGAATAGTGAAAGTGGTCAAATAGTGAAAGTGGTCGAATAGAAAGATCATTCGACTGATGCAGTTTGAAAGCCCCAAAGGGGCGAAATTCAATAGCCCGGCGCATCGCGCCGGGTAGCGGGTGATCGAAAATGACAAGCCCTAAAAGGGCGAAATAAAGCGAACAGACTATGCCCCAATCTTTATCTTCGATACTCATCCATCTTGTTTTTAGCACGAAGCTACGCGAGCCTCTTGTTTCATCTGAGATTGAGCCTGAGCTTCATGCTTACCTTTCTGTAATCTTTCGCGAGTGTAATTCTCCGTCGATTTTAATTGGAGGAACTGAGGATCATATACATGCGCTTTTCTCGCTTTCACGAACCTCATCACTGGCCGATATTGCAGAAGAGATAAAGAAGAGAAGCTCTAAGTGGATTAAGACAAAAGGAAATGAGTTTCGCAATTTTCATTGGCAATCAGGCTATGGAGCATTCTCAATAGGGCAATCGAATGTTCCAAATTTGAAGAGATACATAGCTGCTCAAAAAGAACATCATCGCCGCAAAACATTTCAAGATGAGTTCCGCATTTTCCTGAAGAAGTACAACGTGGAATATGATGAAAAATATGTATGGGATTAAATGTTATTTCGCCCTTACAGGGCTTATCATCACGCACATCATTTACCCGGCGCGATGCGCCGGGCTATTGAATTTCGCCCCTTTGGGGCTGCATAGGTACTTTCTAAGAATCATTCAGTCCCGATTAACAATACAAACAACATCAACACCGCTTGCTAAAACCTGTATGCAATCGTCTATTATAGCTGCGCAAAAATCTTTAGGAGATGACGAGAATGAATACTCTCTTACGGCGGCGACTTGCAAAGGTTATTTGTATGCTCGCGCTTTTGGCCGCACCTGCCCCCGCGCAAACTATCGAGCGAATCCCTCGGCTTCGCGAGCAGGCGGAAATTCAACAGCAATGGCTGAAGCTCAGGCTTGAGCGCGTCCTGCCAAAGCTGATGCGCAAGCACGGCGTCCAAATGTGGCTCGTAATCTGCCGCGAGTACAACGAAGACCCTGTATTTTATTCCCTAGTCTCTCCGACAGTATTTGCCGCCCGACGCCGTACTATGTACGTCTTTTTTGATCGCGGCGAAGAACGGGGCGTCGAACGACTCGCTCTCGGCGGCGGCTCGAACGGCGGGCTTTATACGGTCTACCGCGACCCGGAAGTCGAAAATCGCGAGATATACGGCGAAGGCCAATGGGTGCTGCTCAGAAAGCTCATCGAAGAGTGCAAGCCCGCAACAATCGCGGTCAATATCTCTCACACACATGCTTTTGCCGACGGCTTGTCGGCGGGCGAGCGCGAGAAGCTCGAAGACGCGCTCGGCCCTCAGTGGGTGAAAAAATTCGTGCGAGCCGAAAACCTCGCGCTTGAGTATGTCTCTATACGCTTGCCGGAGATGATGCCGATCTATAAGCAGATGATGGAGACGGTTCACAGGCTTATTGCCCGCGCCTTCTCAAACGAAGTCATCACGCCGGGCAAGACTACGGATCAGGATGTTGTCTGGTGGCTCAGACAACAGGTAAACGACCTGGGGCTCGGCACCTGGTTTCAACCTTCCGTGCGCGTGCAAAAACCCGGCAAAGCCGGGGTCGCTTTGTTGGCGGAAAACGCACCCACGGTGATAGATCGTGGCGACGTGCTGCACGTAGACTTCGGCATCACGGCCATGAGGCTTAACACCGATACGCAGCACATGGGCTATGTGCTCAGAGAAGGCGAGCGCGATGTGCCCTCGGGAATAAAGCGGGCGCTTGCCGTCACCAATCGGCTTCAGGATATTCTCATCGAGCGAATGCGGCCCGGACGCACCGGCAATGAAGTGCTGATGGATGCTTTAGCCGCTATGAAGGCAGAAGGTATCAAAGGGACTATCTACACTCACCCCGTTGGGGATCACGGCCACGGCGCGGGGCCGTTGATAGGCTTGTGGGACCGCCAGCAAGGTGTGCCGGGACGCGGGGACGTGATGTTGTTGCCCGGCACATGGTTTTCTATCGAGTTGCAGGCTACGACGCCTGTGGCCGAGTGGGGCGGGGCGGAGCTATGGGTGGGCCAGGAAGAAGACGCCGTTTTGGATGAGCAGGGCCGCATCTCGTGGGTGCTGAAACGTCAGACCGAATATCACCTCGTCAAATAGAACAAAGTAAATTGAAGATTGAGACAAATGTACGCTAGCCAGACAGCCGTTTTGCCTCGGCTTGATAGCTAATCGTTGTATATACTCCTTTTAATCTGAATCCGATCTGGAACGGGATTTGTTGTGCCTAACAGCGTCTCGTCAAATGTAGGCGCGTACCGGACGAACCGAATCAACTTTCTGGAGGATTCAAATCATGCCATCGAAAAAAAGAGTCTGCGCCGCGTTAAATATTTCGCTCATTTTTGTTCTGGCGCTTTCAACATTCTCTTTTTTGACATTTGCTCTCACTGACGAAAAGAAAGACAAGAAAAAGCAGCCCACAGGCACGCCCGTTATGTGGGTAGAGCCAGAGAATATAGCAACGCGCGATCTGTACCTGGGGCCGGGCGGCGAAGCGATGAAGCCCGACCTGAACAACATCACATTTATCAGAGACCAGACGGAAGGGTATTCAACCAAGTATCGCGTGCGCGACGGGCAGGGCCGCACCTGGGTCGCCAAGATCGGCAAAGAGGCGCAATCGGATACGGCTGCCAACCGTTTGCTCTGGGCTATCGGCTATCACACGGAGGTTGCTTACCTCGTCCCCAGCGCTACGATTCCGGGCAAAGGGACACTCTCGAACGTCAGGTTTGAGGCCCGGCCCGACGATGTTGAGCGGACAGGCGATTGGAGCTGGGATGAAAACCCTTTCAAAAACTCACCCGAATTTCACGGGCTGAAAGTCATGATGGTTTTTATAAACAACTGGGACATCAAGGACGTGAACAACGAGATTCTCTATGTGCGCGACGGCCAGACGGGCAAAGAAGAGTCGCGTTACATCATCAGCGACCTCGGCGGCTCGCTCGGCAAGACGGGCAGTTTCATATCGCGCAGCCGCAACAAGCCCGAAGACTTCGCGAAGTCCGAGTTTATCAAGGAAGTCAAAAACGGCGTCATAAATTTTAATTACGGCGGCAAACGTGGCGATCTGTTCAAAGGCATAACCGTCGAACAAGCCCGCTGGGTCGGAGAACGACTTTCGCGATTGACCGATCAACAGATCTCGGATGCGTTTCGCGCCGCTAATTACACGCCTGAAGAGATACAGGCGTACACAATCGCGGTGAGGGCGCGAATAAACGCGCTGGCAGCTCTTAAATAATAAGGAAAGTTAGATTATTTGCAGCACAGTGTGGCGCTAGTGGCGTAAAGATCAATTGGGGGAGAGAAGCTATGCCTCTGGGAAATAAAGTCCGCAGCCTCGTCAGCGTCTCGATCATACTTTTTCTCGCGGCCGGTCAAATTTCGGCCAAAGATTCCGACAAGAAAAAACAGTCTTACAAAGGCACGCCGGAGATGTGGGTGGAGCCCGCAGACATTGCGACGCGGAACCTTTACTACGGTCCCGGCGGCAAAGGGATGATGCCCGATTTGAGGCGCGTTACTTTCATCGAGGAAGAGAAGGGCGGTTATTCGACCAAGTATCGTGTGCGCGATGGCCGGGGCCGCGTGTGGGTGGCCAAGCTTGGCAAAGAGGCTCAAACCGACACCTCAGCCAATCGCCTGTTGTGGGCAGTCGGCTATCACACGGAGATTTCATACCTGGTCCCGCGCGTCCACATTCAAGGTAAAGGCACGTTTGAAAATGTCCGGTTCGAGGCCCGGCCTTCGGGCGTCAAGCGCGTCGGCGAATGGGAATGGGATGCCAACCCTTTTGTCGGCACGCGCCCGTTTCAAGGGTTGAAAGTGATGATGGTCTTAATCAACAACTGGGACATCAAGGATTCGAATAACAGAGTGCTGTTTGCGCGCGACCCGCGCACCGGCAAAAACGAGTTGCGTTACATCATCAGCGACCTCGGCGCGACGTTCGGCAAGACCGGGAGTTTCCTGACCCGCAGTCGCAACAAGCCGGAAGATTATGTTGAGGCCGAGTTCATCGACGAGCTTAAAGGCAAGTATGTCGATTTCCACTACAGCGGCAAACGCAAAAGCGTCTTTCGCAACATCACCATCAATGAAGCCCGCTGGATGGGAAGCTGGCTTTCACGGTTGAGCGCCGGGCAGATCAAAGACGCATTCCGCGCGGCCAACTATAGCCCGGAAGATGTTCAGATGCTTTCAGAAGCTTTCCAGGAGCGAATAAATGAGCTAGTAACTCTTTCTCAGCCCTAGGAAGGATTCGATACAAAAGCCGGCCGCGTTGTATTGAAAAAAGACGGGCGAGGTCTGTCTCATCGCTTTCTATTTATTGTCAGGTCTTAAACTCTTATCTGGCATCACCGTTGCTCTAACGACATGGAGCGGAAGCATAATAGTTTCGTCAAGGAGGAAGAGTATATGGCAACGTTGGTATCGGGTTTATTCAGCAACCGCGCGGATGCTGAGCGCGGAGTCGAAGACCTGGTTCATTATGGATGGGCGCGCGATGACATAAGCTTGCTTATGTCTGATGCGACTCGCGGGCGCGAGTTCGGGCTTGCGATGGCTACCAAAGCGCCGGAGGGCGCGGCTACGGGAGCAACTATCGGAGGCGTGATTGGAGCAGTAGCGGCAGGGCTGGTCGCGCTGGGAATTATCGCAGTGCCGGGGCTGGGACTCGTTGCGGCAGGCCCGATAGTGGCGGCGCTCGCGGGACTGGGCGCAGGCGCGGCAGCAGGAGGGCTGACAGGCGCTCTGATCGGCCTTGGAATCCCCGAGCACGAAGCGAAGTTTTACAACGAAGAGATTGAAAAGGGCGGGATACTCGTAGGCGTATACACTCACGACGACCGCGCCGATCAGGCGCGCAAGATTCTTGACGCGGCCGGCGCAGAGCGAGTCAAGTAAGAGAGCAAGCCAAGTAAATTGGAGCGGGCTTTACGTCGAGCCGCAATTACTCACAACCCGGTTTAGGGGCGGGCCTCGGGCTCGCCCCTAGACAAATGCAGACCGAAAAAAAGAGACGAAGAAATTGATGAGCAGAAACAACCCGAGCATTGAAGACCCTGATGCTGGAGGCGGGCGAAACACTGACGTCGAAAACCCTGATGTCGATATACTGCCAGGCTCTAGCCCTGATGATCCTCAACCCGTGCCGCCGGATCAGCCGCCCGAACCACCTATAGAAGAACCGCCAGATCAACCAGGGAAGACCGACGATCAGCCTGATCCGCCGCCTATAGGCGACCCCAAGCCAAACGAGCCTACTCGCCTGGTGTAATTTCTTACAAATCTGATTTAGCCCTGAAAACAATAAAGGCTGACCCCGAAGGAGTCAGCCTTTATTCGCTGAAAGGAGAGCTATGCTATTTGTTGGAGGAGGATGATTCGCCCGAAGTCGCTTCGATGCTCTTGGTCTGTAACCGGTCGTAGTACTCTTGCACATAATCTTTCAGCGCGCCATGTCCCCAGCGAGAGTAATAATCAAACTGCTTCATCTCTTTATAGACCTGATCATAATTCCACTGATAGAGATTATATCGGTAAACGGCTCCCATCACGCCTGTCCGGTGACGCCCGCCTGCGCAATGAGCATAAAAGACACCCGTCGAAGGATCGTTGATGATGCTCAAGAATTTTTCAATCTGGTCATCCTGCGGGCGCTTCTTGTCGCTCATAGGGATGTTGATGTATTTCAGCCCGGCAGCTTCGGCTGCCTCTTTGGCATAATCCTGCGGGTCGTTGCGAAGATCGATAATTGTTTGAACGCCGACCGCCGCGAGGGCTTTGTAATCTTCTTGCTTCGGCTGCGCGCCGCGATAAAATCGCTCGTCCATCTGGCCGAAGTTTTTTATCTTTATAGTTGAAAGCTTGTCCGATTGCGCGGTTTGTGCGCTTGCCGCAGCGGCGATTGCGAGAATGAACGTTAACGCTAGCAGAGAGGAAGGAATTCTTTTCATGTTTTGGCGAGCCATACCTTTCATCCTTAAAATCTTTCTTTCCCTGGATCTATCAAAAACGTCCGGCACTATGATTTGGCAAAAGATGAGGAAGTTGTACGTGCAATCTTATTTTTATTTTTCCCCTGCCAAACTGATTCTATCTTAACACAGCGGGCCGGCTTTGTGTGTTGTAATTTTCTTGCACGTCAAAATCAAGAAGGTAAAGGACTTAGCTGTGTGACGGGGGCGCACGGGCGGGCTGATTTCGGGTCGCAATTTGAATCGGCTGACAAAGGCCTGCCCTCCGGCGGCCAACATATCGCAGACCGATTTCATCAATATTATTCGGGAGCCGATAACGGCTTGCGGATTGCCTTAATTATTCATCTACCAGAATTCGCAGTACTCTCAAATACATTTAGCCGACGAACGCTCGAAGCGAGCAGTTTTCTTGTGTGAAGTAATTTACACTATGGAGCGTTGAATGAGACTTAGACAAAGGGCCGCGCTCGCGCTTTTATTGGCGGGCGCAATCTTTTTAACGGCCTGTTCTATGGGCGGGGGCCAGTATTTCGGCAAGACATCGCCGCCCGACCGCGAGCGGCTTGTATATCAAAACGCAGCCGAGCCGGAAACGATCGACCCGGCGAAATCGACGGGCGTTCCCGAAAGCCATATTCAGGATGCGCTTTTTGAGGGGCTGACTAAATATCACCCGAAGACGCTCGACCCAGTGGCGGCGCTTGCCACGCACTACGAGACGAATGCGAATAACACTCAATTCACTTTTTACCTGCGAGGCCACCCTTCGCCGCGCGGAATAAAATTGCCAAACACGGATACGCTGAGGCAGGAATACGAAGCCGGACACCTGGAAGAGGATTTTTCGCGCGGACACTCCGCCCCGCCCGATCATCTCCCCGCCAGGTGGAGCGACGGGACTGTTATCACGGCGAACGACTTTGTCTACTCCTGGCGTCGAGTAGTCGATCCTCAGACGATAGCCGATTACGCGAGCCTGCTCTACTACGTCAAGAACGCCGAAGAGATCAACTCCGGCAAGGTCCGCTTTCGCGACCCGGCTACCGCCCGCTTCCGCACTGACCCTGCGACCGGCGAAGAGATCGCCGCGACCGAAAAGGAGATTAAAGAGGATCAGAAATTCGCCCGGCTTGCCGCCGCGTCCGATGTGATCAAATTCAGGCCCGAAGACCTGGCCGTGCGCGCGGTTGACGATTTCACGTTCCAGATCGACATGCGCGCGCCGACCGCGTTTTTTGTAAAGATGCAATCGCATCACATCTTTTACCCCGTCCCGCGACAAGCAATCGAAGCGGCGCGCGACCGGGGACTCGAATCAGACTGGACACAGCCCGGCCACATAGTCACGAGCGGCGCGTTCACAATGAGCGAGTGGCGGCCTTACGACAAGATCGTGCTTGAGAAGAATCCTTACTACTACGAAGCCGATCTGGTGGCGCTCGAAGAGTTGACGATTCTGCCGATCAACGACAACACGACGAGCGCAAATATCTACAAAGCAGGCGCGGCAGACGCGATGTCGGCCAATGCCGTTCCGCAGCCGTTCATACAGGTGTTGCGCGAAAAAGCCGATTTTCATATCACGCCCGCGTTCACGAGCTACTTCTATCTGATAAACACGAAGAAGCCGCCTTTCGACAACGTGATACTCCGCTACGCACTCAACATGGCGACGGATAAGAGAGCGATTACCGACTTTATGGGAGCGGGCCAGCTGCCCGCGCTCAACCTCGTGCCGCCGATGGAAGGCTACGACACGCCGAAAAGCCTGAACGTGGAGATAGGCGGCAAAAACTATGACGTGCTCTCTTACAACCCCGAAGCGGCGCGCGAGCTGCTGGCGCGAGCAGGCTGGCCGAACGGGGTGGGGCGCGATGGCCGCCGCTTAGAGGTAGAGATACTCTTCAACACCCTCGAAGCGCACAAGCTGATCGCCGAAGTAGTACAGCAGCAGTGGCGGCGCGAGCTGAACGTCAACGTCAGCCTTGTGAACCAGGAGTGGAAAGTCTATCTCGAAACGCTCGACAACCTGCACTACAACGGGGTCGCGCGCCGCGCCTGGAACGGCGACTACGTAGACGCGAACACGTTTCTGGATATGTTCGTCACGGGCTCTGTCAACAACGGCAGCGGGTGGACCGATACGAAATACGACGCGATGCTCAAGGCCGCGAACTCCACTACAGATCCCGCGCTTCGCATGAAGAGGCTCGCCGAGTGCGAAACCTATTTGCTCGAAAGCATGCCCTTTGTGCCGCTTTACATATACACCTGGTTCAGCCTGAAAAAGCCTTACGTGCGCGGGACTGTGCCCAACATACTCGACCAGCACCCGTTCAAATACATCTGGATCGACACGAACTGGACGCCGGGGTCAGAGCCGATAGCAGCGAGGTAACCGGATGCTTAGATTTGCTCTCAGAAGATTATTGATCATGGTGCCGCTGGTGATGCTCGTGCTCACGATAACATTTTTCATGGTGAGCCTCGCGCCCGGCTCGCCGTTCAGCAAAGAGCGCAAGCTGCCGCCCGAAATAGAAGCGAACCTCAACGCGAAATATGGCTTCGACCAGTCGCGCTGGACCCAGTACACGCGCTTCATGGGGCGCACGCTCGGCTTCACTTACGACGCCCAGTCGGCGAGCTACTCGTGGCACCCTTATCCCGATTTCGGGGACTCGACAAAGTACCGCGACCGCCGCGTCAACGACATCATTATAGAAGCGCTGCCCGTATTGATAGTCCTGGGGCTGACGGCCTATTTGATCGCGCTCGCGCTCGGTTTGACTACCGGCGTGCTTTCATCGCTCAAGCCAAACTCGTTGCTCGACTACACGACGATGTCCAGCGCGATGATGGGCGTGTCGATCCCTAACTTTGTGCTCGGGCCGCTGCTTGTAATCATATTCAGCCTGACTATGTACTGGTTCCCGCCCGCGCGTATGGAGTGGGTCGTAGAGTGGGGCTACCTGCGCATCCCCACGCTCAAGACATTGATGCTTCCGGCGTTGACGCTCGCGGCGCTTTACGTAGCCTACATCGCTCGAATGACCAGAAGCGGCATGCTTGAAACGCTGCGTCAAGATTACATAAGAACGGCGCGGGCAAAGGGGCTGTCGGAACGGCGAGTCGTGCTCGGCCATGCCTTGCGCGGCGGGTTGTTGCCCGTAATCAGTTTCACCGGCCCCGCGCTCGCCTTTTTGATAAGCGGAACGATTGTAGTAGAGACGATATTTTCAGTGCCGGGACTGGGCCGTTACTTCATCGACGCGGCGAACAACCGCGATCACTTTCTTTTGCTGGGCATAACGGCATTCGTAGCCGTTTCGCTGATGATCTTTAACCTTCTGGTTAACATCGCCTACGCGTGGATCGATCCGAGGATCAAGTACGAATAGAGTTTTTGCGGAGCAGTATGAGAAGACCAAAAGATTTAATCCGAGAGCCTTTGCCGGCGGACGTGGTGGCGGTCCCCGAAGGCATAGTCGGCGGCGACCTCGGCGCGGCCTTCCCCGCAGTTCGCATTGAACAGGCCGAGTTGGTCGAGGGCGTGAGCCTTTGGCAAGACGCGTGGAGGCGGCTGCGGCGAAACAGGCTCGCCGTCGCGGGCGGCGTCATAGTAATTCTAGTCTTAGTGCTCGCGCTCGCAGGCCCGTGGCTTGTCTACCAGTACAACGGCTTCACCTACCAGACGCAAGACCTGTTGATAAGGCTCGCCGACCCTTCGTGGCTGCACCCGTTAGGCACAGATATTTTAGGGCGCGATCTGCTTGCGCGCCTGCTTTACGGCAGCCGCGTAAGCCTGCTCGTGGGACTCATAGCGACTATGGTGTCGCTCGTCATAGGCGTGACTTACGGCGCGGTCGCGGGTTATTTCGGCGGGCGCACAGACGACGTGATGATGAGGATAGTGGATGTCATCTACTCGCTGCCTTACATCATACTGGTCGTGATACTGCTTGCGCTTTTCGAGCGCAGCCTGTTTCTGCTTTTCGCGGCGCTCGGCGCAGTCTCGTGGCTGACGATGGCGCGCATAGTTCGCGGCCAGGTGCTGAGCCTCAAGAACGAGCAGTTCATCGAAGCGGCCCGCTCGATAGGCGTCTCTAATCTCAAGATTATTTTTCGCCACATTGTGCCGAACACGCTCGGCCCGGTGATCGTCTACGCCACGCTCACCGTCCCGTCGGTGATCTTGCAGGAAGCTTTCCTGAGCTTTTTGGGATTAGGCGTGCAGCCGCCGACGCCTTCGTGGGGCGTGCTCGCAAGCGAGGGCGCGCAGGCCATAGCAGTCCACCCGCTGCTGTTGATTGCGCCCGGCGCGATGATGGCGCTGACGCTTTTCAGCCTCAATTTTCTGGGCGACGGATTGCGCGACGCGCTCGACCCGCAGACGAGAAAGGTGTGAAAGAAAGGATGAAGGATGAGGGATGAGGGATGAAAAAGAGATGCTCCCTTGCCAACACTCGTCTTTTATAAAGCTATGTCAACGAACGGAAACGGAAATGGGAATAAGACGCTGCTGTCGGTTCGCGACTTGAAGACTTACTTCCGAACCGAAGAGGGTCTGGTGAAAGCGGTCGACGGCGTGAGCTTTGATCTGAGACGGGGCGAAACGCTCGGGATAGTCGGCGAGAGCGGTTCGGGCAAGAGCGTGACGAACCTCTCTATCGTGCGACTCGTCCCGCGCCCGCCGGGCGAGATAGCGGGCGGCGAGGTCATCTTTGAAAACAGAGATTTGTTGAAGCTGCCGGAATCCGATTTGCGCGCGATACGAGGCGGCCAGATCGCCATGATCTTTCAAGACCCGATGACTTCGCTCAACCCTTTTATGAAAATCTCTACGCAGCTGATGGAAGTGACGCGGCTGCATCTCGGCTACACGAAAGAGCAGGCTTACGAGCACGCAGTAAAGATGCTTGAGCTTGTCGGCATACCCGATGCGCGCTCAAGGGTCAACGGATATCCTCACCAGTTTTCAGGCGGGATGCGCCAGCGCGTGATGATCGCCATGGCTTTGTCGTGCAAGCCGAAGCTTTTGATAGCCGACGAGCCTACGACCGCGCTCGACGTGACGATACAGGCCCAGATACTTGAGTTGATAAAACAGCTCAAAGCGGAAACCGGCACGTCAGTCATACTGATCACGCACGATCTGGGGCTGGTCGCCGGGATGACCGACCACGTCGTCGTGATGTACGCCGGTCACATATTTGAATCGGCGGCGACCGGAGAGTTATTCAGCAACCCGCAGAACCCTTACACGCGGGCGCTGCTCCGGTCGGTGCCCGACCCGACCGGAGAGCAGGGAGAGTTGTTTCAAATACCCGGCCTCCCGCCGGACCTCGCGCGTTTGTCAAAAGACCGCTGCCCGTTTGCAGACCGCTGCCCGGAGGCCATAGACAAATGCCGCGAGGCGTTTCCGCCTTATCATCAGGTCGCGGAAGACCATTGGACGCTTTGCTGGGTCAGGTGAAAGTCAGCTATGAACGAAGCAATGATCTCAATTCGCAATATGAAGGTTCACTTCGATCTTTCGACGCGCGGGCTGGTGGCTCGCGCGCTCGGGCGCGAGAAGGGTCGCGTCGTCCATGCGGTGGATGGTATTTCCTTTGATATATTCAAGGGCGAAACGCTCGGCCTCGTGGGCGAATCGGGATGCGGGAAGACTACGACCGGGCGCGCGATTCTTAAACTGGTCGAGCCGACGGGCGGGGAATTGCTTTATCACGGCGACAACCGCGAAAAAGAGGAAGCGCCGAAGCGTGCGCGCAAGAACGGCTTTGTTGATCTGGCGCGGCTTTCTGTCGGCGAGATGCGCCCGTTCCGCCGTCACCTTCAGATGATCTTTCAAGACCCTTATGCTTCGCTCAACCCGCGAATGACCGTAGGCTTGATCATAGCCGAGCCGATAAAAACATTCGGGCTCCGGCGCGGCGCGGCTATTGATGCGCGCGTGCAGGAGTTGATGAAGACTGTCGGGTTGAACCCGCGCTTCATCAAACGCTATCCGCACGAATTTTCGGGCGGCCAGCGGCAGCGCATAGGCATTGCGCGCGCGCTGGCAGCCGAGCCCGATTTTATCGTCTGTGACGAGCCGATCTCTGCGCTCGACGTTTCCATTCAAGCCCAGATCATCAACTTGATGGAGCGACTGCAAAAGCAGTTCGATCTAACTTTTCTTTTTATCTCTCACGACCTGCGCGCCGTCCGCCACATCGCCGATCGAATAGCGGTGATGTACCTGGGCGAGATAGTCGAGCTTGGCCGGTCGCGTGAAATCTATGATCGCCCTTTGATGCCTTACACGCGCGCGCTGATATCCGCCGTCCCGGTCCCTGACCCCGAAGTCGAAAGCAAGCGCAGCCGCATAGTGCTGACGGGCGATGTGCCTTCTCCGATCAACCCGCCCGCCGGGTGCCGTTTTCACACGCGCTGTCCTTACGCGATAAAAGAGTGCTCCGAGATTAAGCCGCGACTGCGCGAGATCGCGCCCGATCATTTCGCCGCGTGCATAAGAATCGGGAAAGAGGAGCCGGACATTGATCGCGTGGTCGAGCGCGGGATTCGCGTGCAGCAGACGGATTGATTCAAAAGTCGCCCCGGCGATTTCGCTCCATCATCTCAACGAACTTGTCGAACAGCGGAGCTGCGTCGTGCGGGCCGGGTCCTGCTTCGGGGTGGTACTGAACCGAGTAGACCGGAAGAGAACGGTGGCGCAGTCCTTCAACCGTGTTGTCATTCAAGTTGATGTGCGTCACTTCGCAATCCTGCGGCAGCGAATCCGCGTTGACGGCGAAGCCATGATTTTGCGCGGTGATTTCGATGCGGCCCGTTAATAAATCTTTTACGGGCTGGTTCCCGCCGTGATGGCCGAACGGAAGTTTATAAGTGCGCCCGCCGAAGGCCAGCCCCATCAGTTGATGGCCCAGGCATATTCCAAATATCGGATAGCGGCCGATCAACTTTCTCAAGTTTGCTACTACGCCCGTGAGCGGCTCAGGATCGCCCGGCCCGTTTGAAAGCCATATCCCGTCGGGCGCGAGCCGGATCACTTCTTCCGCAGAAGTGTGCGCGGGGACTACCGTCACGCGACACCCCAGAGCAGCCATGTTGCGAAGGCTGTTATGCTTCAAACCGAAATCGTAAGCTACCACGTGAAAGCGCGGCTCGAAGATCGCCGCGCCCTGTTCTACCGTTTGTGCGGCGACGGGCGAGACGTTCGGGTGAAGCAGTCGCGGCGACCCGTAAGCGTAAGACTGGTCATCCGTCCAGACATAAGGCTCCCGGCAGGTGACGACCGACGCCAGGTCCAGCCCCACCATCTCGGGCGCTTTTCGCGCGCTCTCTATAATCGCTTTTTCATCCGTCCGCTCCGTAGACAAACAGCCGCGCATCGAGCCTCGCTCTCTTATGTGGCGAACGAGCGAGCGCGTATCTATGTCGGAGATGCCCGGAATACCCGCGTCCTTTAAATAATCATCGAGCGAAAGATCGGCGCGCCAGTTAGAGACCGTTCGCGACAGCTCGCGGACTACCAGCCCTTCGGCAAAGACGCGACGCGATTCCGCGTCTTCCGAGTTGACGCCGTAGTTGCCTATCAGCGGATAGGTCATCGTCACTATCTGGCCGCAGTAGGAAGGGTCGGTCAGTATCTCTTGATAACCTGTCATAGAGGTGTTAAAGACGACCTCGCCGACTACTTCTTTAGGCGCGCCGAACCCGCGACCGCGCCAGACTCTTCCATCTTCGAGGGCGAGAATTGCTTCCATAGTTAAAAAGTATCATAGCGCATGACGGGCTGTCGCGTGGCGTGGCGCGACGAGTTGTTTTTTAGGCCGATTGCGAGCGCAAAAAAGATTGTGCTTCGTTCATCCAGCGTTTCTCGGCGCGATATTTGAAGGCGGGTGAGGTCCGAACCGCTTCTATGACTGCTCGCATCTCGGTCGCCGCCTCGTCCGCGCGACCCAGGTTGTAAAGCGTCAGCCCGTAGCGGTAGCGGCCTTCGGCGTCCGACGGGCGTGTGGCTAAGAACCGCTCGAACGCAGCGCGCGCGTCTTCATACTGCGCGGCTTGAAAGTATGCGTGACCTATCTCGCGCCAGACTTCGTTCTGGCTGTGCTGAGGGTCTCGGC
This sequence comes from Blastocatellia bacterium, assembly GCA_963728545.1. Classification (GTDB taxonomy): domain Bacteria; phylum Acidobacteriota; class Blastocatellia; order UBA7656; family UBA7656; genus DASUNP01. The sequence goes on along the minus strand of CAVSKO010000002.1, from coordinate 4,670,316 downwards.
TTACGACGCTATCGAAGTGGCGAATCCCGTCCGTGAGCCTTCCTTGCTCGCGGGCTATGCGGCCAAGCTGGTAATGCGCGTCAACCTCTTCCGGGTCGATCTCTATAGCGCGCGCAAAGCACGCTCGCGCTTCTTCGAACTGGCGGCGCTGCTGGTAAATCAATCCCAGGTTGTAGTGGGCCGAAGCGTCTGCGGGATTCAGGGTCGAGATTTCGAGATTGCGCTTGAAGTTCTCGCGCGACATCTGCGCCTTTAGCAGATCGCCGAAGAGATTTCTGAGCAGGATGATGAGCAGAATAAGCAGGAAAGGCGAGGTTAGAAGGAAAAGCAGATTCGGTAAGAGCGGGAGCGCAAGAAGCGAAAGCGCGGCAAGCGCCACTACACCTGCTGCCCGCCCGTAGCTCATGCGCAACACGACTCTGACGGCGAGTATGACAAGGAAGATGAAGAACGGAAGCGGCACGAGCCTCATACCGAGTTGATCAAGCGGCGATCCTACGGGTTGAAATAGGAGCCACGCGGGAACGAACATCAGCAGATGCGCGGCGGCCCAGCTATAAAAGATCGCGCTCAAGAGCGGCGCGTATTCCTGGCTGAGCAACGCGCGAAAGCCCGAGCGGCGGTTGATGAGGCTCGCAGAAAAGAGCGCAGCCGGGACGAAAATAGCTCCCAGAAAAAGCACGGGCGCGAGGCTCGCCATCACTAAACGAAACAGATAAACCAGAACTATCGCCGAGGCGGGACCGCGCCCGTTATTCTTTAATCCCGATAGAAGCTGCGCAAGCTCGCCGCTCGGCAGGTTGTAGTAGAGAAAACCTGTGATGAAGGCAAGGGCGGCCCCGACAAAATAGGGCGCGCGGTCTGAAAGTTCGGCCAGTGCCTGTAGCGGGTTATAAAAAAGCTTGATGAGCAGCCACATTCTAAAAAGGATGAAGGATGAGGGATGAGGGATGAAAAGAATTTGAAATCGCAAATCTCAAATCCAATGATCGGATGTGATGCCTGACATCTTTTTCATCCCTCATCCTTCATCCTTTCTATTCGAGCGTGCCGATCCGTTGCAGCGGCCAGTAGCGGAACATCGCTTTGCCGTAAATGTATTTTTCAGGCACAAGCCCCCACGAACGGCTGTCGTTCGAGGCGTCGCGGTTGTCGCCCATCACAAAATAATAGTGCGGCTTGACGTATGTATCAGTTATCACGCGGGGGTTCATGTTCTTTTCGGGCGCGAGAAAAGGCTCTTCCATAGCGCGCCCGTTGATAAAGAGCTGGCCGCGCTGGTCCATCCTGATTGTCTCGCCCGGCAACCCGATAACGCGTTTGATAAATGATTTCGTTGGGTCTTCCGGATACCAGAAGACAACTATGTCGCCGCGATCGATATCTTTGAAGTTGTATAAGAACTTGTTGACGAATATGCGCTCGCTGTCTTCCAGGCGTGGGAGCATCGAAGTGCCTTCGACCTTGACCGGCTGAACGACGAACACGACTATAAGCACAGCCATCACGGCTGCGAATATTATATCGCGCGAGATCGATTTGATTTCAGCCCACAGGCCGGTCGAGTCGCCCGTCTCTTCCGGGTATGTAATCTCTATGTCGGGATCGTCTTCGAGAACAAGCCCGGGGAAGTCTTTAACTTTGGATTGTTGATTCATAATGTCGAATAAATAAAACGCAGTTTTCCAGATAAAAGATTCATAAAAAAGGTTACTTTTACCGCACGGCTTTGTCAACATTTCAGGCCGCTTTAGTTGACACCCTCACGCGATTATTGAATAGTGCTGAGTCCTGAGTAAAATCAAATAACTCCGGGGCACGCGCGCAAGCGGGTCGCAGCATTCACGACTATGACTACAAAGAGAGAAAGACGCCGGATAGATGCGGACGAATTGAGGCGTCGCGTCTACGATCCGTCAGACTTATCCGGTTACAAAACGAGCGACCGTGTCATGATCCACCTGGCAGACATATTCTTTTATGTATTGATCCTTCTGATCTGCTCGACATTGCGGTGGGAGATACGAGGCGGCCAGCATATTGATACCATACTGGCGAGCGGCCACCGGGCGATATTTACCTTCTGGCACAGTAGCATCTTCACCGCGACCTGGTTCTGGCGCAAGCGGGGCATCGTGGTGATGTCGAGCCGGAGCCGGGACGCGGAGTACGTGGGCCGATTCATAAAGCGATTCGGATACGGCACTGCTCGCGGCTCAGCCACTCGCGGGGGAGGCCGCGCGCTTGCCGAGATGGCCGAATGCCTCTCAAACGACATGGACGTCGGGTTCACAATCGATGGCCCGCGCGGCCCCGCTTACGTCGCTAAACCGGGCGCGGTGACGCTAGCGCGTCACACGGGTCAGGCGATACTGCCGTTTCACATAGCCGCGCGGCGCTCGGTCAAGCTGCCGAGCTGGGACCGATTGCAGATACCGCTGCCTTTCACGCGCGCGGTGTTGATGATTGCCGAACCCATATACGTAGCCCGCTCGGAAGAAGCCGCGCTAAAACAAGAAGCGCTGCAAGCCACCTTAGACCGCCTGCGCCTGGAAGCAGAAGCGATTGCCGGGCGTTGATAAACGGTCAATACTTGCTTATAAGCCCGCCAATCTTTTAACCATTTTTACCGACATCGGTTATCCGCCTTATTTCAATTTGACCGAATAGCTCTGCGCCGAAATTGCGATAGTCCGATTAAAGCCCTTATTTTTGGACTCTTTAGCTCTTAAGTCGCGGCGAGGAATCCGAATTGCCCTATTGTCGAACGCATTGTACTAAGTTAGCAAGGAGTCCCTCAGAATAATGACGCGAGGCGAAAGATCAATAAGAAAAACAAATCTGCTAGTAGCAATTCTGCTAGTTACCTCACTACTCTTACCCGTCTCACAAGCCCTGGCAAACACCCAGGAGAGTGCTTCAAGAGAAGTGTTTATGGGTGTGCAGCCGACATATAGTTCAGACGAACCCGGCCCTTTTGACGGAGCGATAATGCAGCTTTCTTTGGGCTTGCGCGAAAAGATTGCTCCCGATCTCGCTTCCGTCCTTGTAGACCAGGGACAGACTTTTGAAGCAACTCAAGAACAGTCGCTGGCTTTCTTTGATGATATGGAGAGCGAGATTTCGGTCGCTGAAAGCCCGGTAAGAGTGATAGTCCAGACCGCGGATCGTCCTGATGACAATCTACTTTTTGCTGTTTCGGCGCGCTCTATGCGCCGTGCGCTGGCGGGACAGCGCACGGTCGGCAAGACCATTCAAACGGCTTATCGATTCGATTCTATAAACGGGTTTGCAGCCCAGATGACGCCCTCAGAGATATGTTACCTCGCCGCCCGCAATGATGTTATTCATATATCCCCCGACCGTCAGACTTCGGCAATGGAAAGCGGCGAAGACAACAACCTGGACGACGAGACGGGAGCCACCAACGTGCGCAACGCCAACTCGTCTCTGATGGGTACTGGCATCGGCATAGCGTTTCTCGATTCCGGTGTCGATTCAGCAAACACCGCGCTTAAGAAGGGCAGCACCACCACTTCTCGCGTCAAGAAATTGGTCAACCTGGTCACGGGCGAAACGACGACCAACGACAAACACGGGCACGGCACTTCGGTCGCGGGCGCCGCAGCCGGGCGCAAGAACCAGGAGATATCGGGGATTGCGACCGACGCCGATGTAATCAGCGTTCGCGTTCTTAACCAGAACGGCCAGGGGCTGGTGAGCGATGCTATACGTGGCCTTGATTGGTGCGTGTCGAACAAAGCCGCGAACAATATCCGCGTAGTGAATTTGAGCCTCGGCGCTTCATCCGTAGGCTCTTTTCTTAACGACCCGCTGTGCCAGGCTGTGGAAAGAGCCGTCGGGGCCGGGATCGTCATCGTCACGGCTGCCGGCAACACCGGTAAAAACTCGGGAGGCTATGAGGTCTACGGCTCGATCACTTCGCCCGGCAACGATCCGCTCGCAATCACCGTCGGAAGCGCGAACACGCGCGGGACGGCCTACAGAAGCGATGACACTGTAAACAATTTCAGCGGGCGCGGCCCCACGCTCAGCTACCGCGTAAATGCTCTGGGCCGGAAGCAGTACGATTTAGTGCTAAAGCCTGACCTGGTCGCGCCGGGCAATAAGATCGTTACCGCGAAAGCGGCGAGCGGCAAACTGAGCATTGATTATCCTGATCTCGCCTACACGACTTCGGCTGAATATATGAAGATCAGCGGCACCTCGATAGCCTCGGGCGTCGTCGCGGGCGCGGCGGCGGTGCTGTTGCAAGCTAACCCAAGTCTCACTCCGGGGCTTGTGAAAGCTATCCTTCAGTACACGGCCCAGCCGATCAACAACGCCAATATCTGCCAGCAGGGCGCGGGCCTTCTCAACCTCGACGCGGCCGTGAAGCTGGCAAAGGCGCTGAAGACCAACGCATCGAGCTTACAGCCCGGCGACCAGCTTTCGCTCAACAGCACGCTCCCGTCGCTTAACACGACGATAAGCGGCCAGTCGTGCACGACGAGCGGCGTAATCTTTTCGAATTCGTACAATGCCTGGGCGGGCGGCGAGTTGTTTTTGCGCTACCAGATGATCTACAAGCCGGGCGCGCTCTGGCACGGCTCGACGATTAAAATTAACGGCACCCCTGTCCTTGTCGGGACGGTGCTGACAGGGGGCGTCAAGAACGTCACGCAGGCTCTCGTATACAACGCCGGGCGGCTCGGCCCGAACGTCCTTGCAGGCGGACTTACTCTGTCGGCGGGCGTAACCGTCGTTTCAGGCATCGCGCTGGCCGAAGGCATCGCGCTGGCGGAAGGAATAACTCTGTCCGAGGGAATAACCCTGTCGGAAGGCATCGCGCTGGCCGAGGGAATAGCTCTGTCGGAAGGAACAACTGTCTCCGAAGGCTCGACAACTGCATCGAGCAACACGTCGGTGATACGCGGAGAGTAGCCAAACGAAGCAAGGCTGTGATGCGCGGGTTGCCACAGATGAAAGGCGATGGGGTAGCTATAGTGGTGAGGCTCAGAAAGACAAAATTGCGGCTACTGGATATGTCAGACTTCAACCTGGAATCCAAGCTGTACTGGTGGATAATGGTTGTTGTCGGGAGCGCGATCACGCTCACGTCGCTCGCCTTGCTGCCTTCGGCCTTTACCGGGGAAGATTGGCTCAAGCTCGCGCTCCTGGTCGCCCTGGTAACGCTTGCGAGCCGCCACCCGCTGCATATACCTAACGCCGAAGCGAGTATAAGCGTATCGGACGTTTTCATCTTTCTGGGCCTCTTCTTTCTTGGCACACCCTCGGCTGTGCTGCTGGGCTTTGTAGACAACTTCATCGCCGCTCGCAGCATAGCCCGCCGCCCTACGAGCTGGATACTGGCTCCGAACCTGATGGCGGTAACAGTAGCCTGCTCTTCGGCAGTCTTTCAGTGGGTGCTGACGCTTGCGCTGGGCCAGTCGCCGCAATGGCCCATAGGCGGCGCTCACATTCCTTTCACCGCTCTGTTTCCCGCACTGGTCGCGCTGGCCTTTGTTCAATATCTGACTAATGGATGGTTGATAGCCTGGTTTTATGCGCGCAGGGCGCGCAAATCGGTTTATCACTTCTGGCGCAGCGGCTACCTGTGGACTTCGTGGACCTTCTTTGCCGCCGCAATCACTGCGGGCGTCGTCTTTTTTGCAATCGAGCGATACGGCTTTATTTACGTTGCCGCAGCAGTGCCGATCATCGTGGCCTCTTATCTCACCTACAAAGTCTATTTCGAGCATATGAACGAAAAGACGCGGCACATAGAAGAGGTGAGCCGGCTGCACCTTGCGACCGTCGAAGCGCTGGCCTCGGCCATTGACGCGAAAGACCAGACGACGCACGGCCACGTGCGCCGCGTGCAGATTTACGCCGAAGGGCTGGCGCATCTTTATAACCTGTCGGGCTCCGAGATCGAGGCGCTCAAAGCAGGCGCGCTCTTACACGACGTGGGCAAGCTCGCGGTCCCAGATCACATATTGAACAAGCCCGGCAAGCTGACCGCCGCAGAATTCGACAAGATGAAGATTCACACCATAGTCGGCGCTCAGATTGTAGAGCGTGTCGGCTTCCCTTATCCGGTCGTGCCGATAGTCCGTCACCACCACGAGCGCTGGGATGGCCGAGGCTACCCGGACGCGCTCAAGGGCGAAGACATCCCCATCACTGCAAGGATACTCTCGGTAGTCGATTGCTTTGACGCCTTGCACGAAGACCGCCAGTACCGCCGCGCGCTCACGCGCGAGCAGGCGATAGACTTTCTCCGCCGCGCCGCAGGCTCCCAGTTCGACCCGCTGGTGGTCGGTTACTTCATCGATAACCTGCCGAAGTTCGAGGCTCAGATAGCCGAGCAGGCCATCGAAGAGGTAGAGCGAACAGCCCCCTTGCTACCCAAGACGGCTTCCGGCGCGACGCCCGCCGCAGGGTTGTCTCAAGACCATAGCGAGCCGCCTGCTTCGGCGCCCGATTACCGCGAGCAGATCAGCCGGGCGCATCAGGAAGTCTACGCGCTTTACGAGATTGCCCGCACGTTCGGCAGCAGCCTCAACATAGAAGACGCGATGGCGATCATCGCAAACAAGCTCGGCTACGTCGTCAAATTCGACACCTGCGCCATCTACCGATTTCATGAACTTAGCGGGATGGCCGTAGCAGAGCATGTCTCAGGCGCGTACGCAGACTTTCTGCGGGGCCGCACTGTGGTTCCGGGCGACGGGATAACAGGTTACGTGCTGGCGAATCGCACTCCTGTGGCGCACACCGACCCGATGCTCGATTTTGCCGACGTACACTTGCCCGAAGGCGTGATCTACAAGGCGGTCGCCGTCTTCCCGCTTCAAAAAGACGACTGTCTGCTGGGCGCGCTCGCGCTCTATTCGATGACGATTGTAGATTACACGAACGATGATCTGAGATTACTTGAGACCGTAGCCCGCATCGCGTCCGACGCGCTCGATAACGCGGTCCGGTATGCTGAAACTAAATCCGACGCGATGACGGACGTTTTAACGGGGCTGCCGAACTCGCGAGCCCTGCAACTGCGTTTCGAGCAAGAAGCGGCGCGCGCAGAGCGGAGCGGAACTCCGTTTCACGTATTGATGATGGACCTGGACAACTTTAAACCTATCAACGACACGCACGGGCACCAGATCGGGGACGACTTCCTCAAAGCGATCTCGCACATGCTCGGCTCGCAGTTCAGCAAGTATGACTTCTTTGCGCGTTACGCCGGAGACGAGTTCGTAGCCCTCATCAGCCAGATAGATGAGCAGCAGTGCGAGAAGATGGTGGAGCTGTTGCAAAAAGCCGTCGAGCAGTTCGCATTCTGTGTGCGCCCCATGAAATACGTGCAGGTGGGCGTGAGCGTGGGAGCGTCAAAGTACGGGCAGGACGGCACGACTTTAGACACATTATTGATGGCTGCCGACCGCGCGATGTATTCAGACAAACACGACCGCAAGCTCCGCAAGACCGGAACGGACGGCAGAAACGTCATTTATATGCCTTCGGTCGCCGACGCGTCGAGGCCGAACTGAGCCGTTGCGAGAAATGTATAAAACGAAGCCGCCAGCAAATCAGCCTGATTTGCTGGCGGCTTTGTGATTCAATGTCGAAGTAATGCCGAATCAGCTTATAGGCTAGTAGATCAAGTATACATCCCACGCCCACCGGCCAAGTTGCGCCCCTCGCGTGTCGCGCACTTTTGCCCGATACCGGAACTGGTTTCCATGCTGGTCGCGCCGCCTCGACTCTCTGTAATCAAGGTCAATAGCTGCCAGCCCAAGCGCAGGCAGCGAGCGTAGCTCGTTTGATTCTGATATGGCGTTATGATTGCTGTCCTGCCACAATCGCAAGGATGAGAATATTGCATCATTGCTATTTATCTTGCCGTCACGGTTGCCGCCTCTCGCGAGCTTGTCGAATTCGGCGAGCGCTATAAAGCCATTCGGTTCAGATGAGGCCGTTTGCGGTGTGAAATTGCCGAAAAGCTCTGCGCCGTTATCTATTAAGCCGTTGCCGTTGCGGTCAAGCGCCAGCCATGCGTCGTCGGAGTTGGTGGAAGTCCAGGAAACCTGTTCAGGTGCGCCGCCAGGGCTGAGGTCGAATCGGACGCCGCCGACAGCATTTGTAAGATCAAAGCCATTGCCTTGAATATCTATCACTATAGGGCTGCCGATGCAGACACAGGCGATTGGGTCGATAGGCCCTGCACAAAATAATATTTCACATCCTCCTCCTCCTCCGCTATTATCACAAAAGCAATTACTACTATTCCATATCCCACCCTCATAATTTTCGCAATCGTAACACTCTTTTGTAGAACAATGGGTTCCGCACTCAACAGTTTCTTCACAGGTATATCCAGTATCTAATATGCAGGTATAAGTAATTCCTCCATCCTCGCAAGGTAAAGTAGTGTGATCTATCTGGCCATAACATATGCCACCTGAACTTTCTGTGTAAAATTGCTTAAAGCAGCGACCACCTGAGGGGCATTGGTTGACGACTAAGTTATACCTGCGGCAGCCAGAAAGCGGAGGTCCGCATGAGTCGCGTGGCTTCGTCGCGCTTGATTTTGAGTTGGTTGCTTTAACTTTAAGAGGAATGCTGAAGTTTCTCGTAAATTGTTTATTCACCAACGCTACTACATTGTTAACAGGTGTGCTGCTTCTGAGGTCTGGGAATTGATAGGTACTTGAGGTTTGTTTGGCCGGGACCTGTGTTCTGTCCCGGAATCCTGAACCATCTCCAAATATAAGTGTAGGAACCTGTATCCGAATTCTTTTAATTATAGATTCCGGTATATTTCTTCTGGCTAGCTCGGATTTAAGTCCTTTCCATTGAGACTCGGGAATCCTAAAGACGTATCTCTCGCCCGGTTTTATTGGCACATCTTCAGAAGTTGCGGTTTCGACACCCTTGTACAGTTCTGGTCTGCCGTATAGCAGTAGAAATACGTAACCACGCGGTATGCCGTCTACCTCTGTGGTTTCTGGTATATCTGGAAATCTCAGGTACACAGTTAAGCAATAAATAGGCTTGGTTGAGTTATTCTGCACTTCGATTTCCAAATCTTTAAGCCAATTCTCATTTTGCAAGTTCTTTACGGAGGTAACAGTTACAGGCAGACCTCGTGCTATCTCAACGTTAGACTTTCTTTCTTCTCCAACAGGAGTTTGAGTAATAGCAGGATTGCTCGAACTTACTATTTTACCACTTGCCGCAATGAGTAACCCAAAAACAACAAGCACGAGTAAGTGAACCCATTTTTTGTTAGTAATCATAAACAGCCTCCTTTAGTCAAACAGAGTGTGTCCTTGAAACTTGTTTAACCGGCAAAACTGCTCCATCAATGAATCCTGTGCCATCTCCAAAACTGAGCGTGGAAATCTTTATTCTGATTCTTTTTATAATTAATTCCGGGAGGTCTCGCTTAACTAAGTGAGACTTAATCCCTTTCCAATACGGTTCGGGAATCTTAAATATGTATTTTTCGCGGGGTCGAATTGGAATATCTTCAGAAGTCGCGAAGCTACGACTTTGTATTAAGTCAAGTCTGCCGTATCTTAGCGTAAATCCGTATCCGCGTGGTATGCCATCGACCTCTGTGGTTTTCGGTATATCAGGAAAATTTAAATCGACCTCCATTGAATAGATGAGCCTGTTTGATATGTTCTCTACTTCGATTTCTAGATCCTTAAGCCACTCTTCATTTTGGAGATTCTTTACGGAGATAACGGAAACAGGTAGCCCGCGTGCTATATTAATTTCGGCCTTTCTTTCTCCTTCAACGGGAGCTTGAGTAATAGCAGGGCTGCTCAAAGATGCTGTTTTACCGCCTGCCGCAACGAGTAGCCCAAAAGCAACAAGCGCAAGTAAGTGAATTCCTTTGTTATGAGTAATCATATGCAGTCTCCCTTCATTTAAGGATGGAACAAAGAACAAAACTAAAGACGAGAAAGTGACTGTCGTTACAGAGGGGGTATATCAAATATGTAAATCGATGTCAATCAGTACGTACATGACAGAAGCCGCGCTTGGACGTGCGGGCGAAATTTATAAGATGATCAACCAAAGGGTCGTTTATATCGCTTAACCGCGAGAGCGCTTCTTCGAGCGCGAGGCCCGACCGCAGCAATAACTGATAAGCAAGCTTTAGATTTTTAATCTCGCTCGATTTGAACCCCGCCCGGCGAAGCCCGACCAGATTCAGGCCGCGCGCGCGGCCGGGGTTGCCATCCGTTATCACAAACGGCAAACAATCTTGCACTATCTTTGAATTCCCGCCGACCATCGCCAGCCGACCTATGCGGCAGAATTGATGAACGACAACGCCGCCCGATATGAATGCCCCGTCTTCGATCTCGATGTGGCCCGCGAGCGCGACGTTGTTTGCCAGGATTACGCGGTCTCCGATCAGACAGTTATGCGCCACGTGCGAGCAGGCCATAAAAAAACAGTCCGAGCCGACGCGCGTTTCGCTCCCCGGTTGAGTCCCGCGATGCATGGTCACGCCTTCTCGTATGCGGTTACGCGCCCCGATTATCAGGCGGCTTTCGCACTCGTTGAAGCTTATGTCTTGCGGCTCGCCGCCCAGGACCGCGCCCTCATAAACGACGTTTGAAGGCCCCATCGCGGTATACCGCTTGACCGTGGCGTGAGCGCGTATCTCTGTGCCTTCGCCTATCTCTGTGTCCGGCTCGATCACTGCAAACGGGCCGACCGTGACGCCTGCGCCCAACCGCGCCGCTTCGCTTATGATTGAGGTGGAATGTATGCTCATACTGATTTCGCCGAGACCGAGAAATATTACAGTCGCGCTCGGAAAAATCAACGCGCTATTCAAGACAAACCTGACTCGCTTTGGTAAACTGTGACCCGCGTTTCAAAAGCGCCGGGCCGTTAATCGCACGCTGATCCCGACGCCTGTATTTAGATTCCATGGAATTCATCAATCGTCCCTTGTAGCGCGCAGGGCGCTCCTCAACTGCTGCCCGCCCTCGCGGTGGCCGAATAAACGAACAGCCGGAGATAATAAAAATGCGTCGTGAAGTCGATTCACTTGTCCACCCTTCGCTTATGGACCCGCGACAGATGACCGACCTTGACATCTATGAATTGACGCCGCCGCTTGAGCGCGGGGAGCCCAAGGGCGAGCCTCGATACGGGCCGAGCCGCACTTTTGATGTAGAGCACACGCGGCTTGAGCTTGACATAGATCAGGACGCGGGCGAAGTCCGTGGCCGTGCCACGATAACCGTCAAACCGTTCGCCGATGGGTTGAGCGAAATCTGGTTTGACGCGGCGGATATGAGCTTCGCGCGCGTGGCGATAAAGCGCGGTCGAAGGCTTCGAGATGCGCCGAGCTTTAAGACCTACGAAGATAAGTTATGGATCGCGCTCGATGATGCCTACCCTGCCGGCAAGCCCCTGACAGTCGTACTCGATTACAGTTGCCGCCCGCGCGCGGGGCTTTACTTTATAAGGCCCGACGAAGCTTACCCCGACCGCCCGCATCAGGTCTGGTCGCAGGGCGAAGACACGGATAATCATCACTGGTTCCCTTGCTTCGATCACCCTAACGATAAGATGACCTCGGAAGTGATAGTGACAGTCCGCGAAGATCAAATCGCGATCTCGAATGGCCGCCTGGTTTCGGTAAAACAGGATAAAAAGAACGGCGCAAAAACTTATCACTACTCGCATGATTACCCGCACCCGGCATATCTGGTTTCGATAGCAATAGGCAAATACGCCGAGATCAAAGATTCATACAAAGGCAGGCCCGTTCGTTACTACGTCTACGAAAACCGGGTCGGCGACGCGCCCGCACTCTTTCGAAAAACGCCGGATATGATGAAGCATTTCTCGAAGCTGTTTGATTACCAGTATCCTTATCCGAAATACGATCAGGTGATCGTGAGCGATTTTCTTTTCGGCGCGATGGAAAACACTACGGCCACGACCATCGCCGACCGCGCGCTGCTCGACCAACAGGCCGCGCGCGACGTATCGAACGAAGACCTCGTAGCGCACGAGCTCGCGCATCAATGGTGGGGCAACATAGTGACCTGCAAAGACTGGTCGCACGTGTGGCTGAACGAAGGCTTTGCCACTTACGCAGAGACGCTTTACAAAGAGCAGGACCAGGGATGGGACGAAGCGCGGTTCTACTTGATTCAGGAATACATAAACTATATTCAGGAAGATCGCGGCAGGTATCGTCGCCCCATAATCTTTAACCACTACACCTATGTGACAGAGATGTTCGACCGCCACACTTATCAAAAAGGCGAGCTGGTGTTGGACATGCTCAGATACGTTTTGGGCGATGAAGCGTTCTTTAAGTCGATTCGGTATTACTTGAAAAAATTTGAATGGCAGACCGTCGAAACGGATGACTTGCGCCGCTCGATAGAAGAAGTAACGGGTCAGAACCTCGACTGGTTTTTCCATCAGTGGTTGATGCGGGGCGGCTATCCTGAATTTGAAGTCACGCAAAGCTACGACGCGCAAGCGCGCATGCTGCGCGTGACGGTGCGACAGGCGCAAAAGGTTGATGAGATCACGCCAATATTTAAGACGCCGGTCGATATCGAAGTGATTACAAAAAGCGGCCCGCGCGTCTTTCGCGTGATGATAGAGCGCGCCGAGCACGATTTTTACTTCAACGTCGAAAGCCTCCCGCTGGCAATAAACTTCGACCGGCACAACCGCGTGCTAAAACGCCTCGCCTTCGACCGACCGAAAGAAGACTTGATGTACCTGCTCAAGCGAAGCGATGACGTGACGGCCCGACTGCGCGCCGCGCGCGAGCTGGGGGCTTTCCGGGGCAGTGACGTTATCGCCGCGCTTGGCGAAGCTGTTAAGCAGGACGGTTTCTGGGCCGTAAAAGTGGCTGCCCTCTCGGCGCTGGGCGAAGAGGGAAGCGGCGGCGCTTTAGACGTTCTGATACGAGCTTACAACCGGTCGGCGGACGGGCGAGTCCGTCGCGGGGCGGTGTGGGGGATCGGCGCTTACAAGAAAGACGAGCGAGCTTACGAGGCTCTGTTGCGCGCGCTTGAGCGTGACGAGTCCCTGTTTGTGGCGACAACCAGCATTCGCGCAATCGGCCACAGCGGGCACCAGGGGGCGTTCGAGGTATTAACGCGGGCGCTTGAGCGGGAGTCTTATCAAGACGTGATTCGCTCGGCCGTTTTTGACGCGCTCGCCTTTATGAAAGAGAAACGGGGCATAGACCTCGCCATCGAGTGGTCCCGTTATGGCCGCCCGCGGAGCGCGCGCATCGGCGCGATGAACGCGCTGGGTACGCTCGCGAAAGAGCATAAAAGCGAACGCGAGCGCGTCATCAAACACCTGACAGCGATAACCAAAGAGAGCTCGGCGCGCATGCGCCTTGTCGCCACGCGCGCGCTCGGTCGCACGGGCGACCCTGCGGTGCTCAAGATTTTGCGAGAGATCGAGCGCACCGAAGCAGTAGGCCAGATACGCGTGGCATCTCACCGCGCAATTGAAAGCATCGAAGAGTCGGCGCGTAAAACGCAATGAGTTTGATTTGCTATCACCCGATTGCTAAATTCAATCAATCGCAATCGACAAATAAGGAGGATGAGTAAGATGAGGAAAGTGGGGCGAACGACTCTCTCGGCCCTTCTGGCAAGCATTATGATAACGGCGTTGTTTGCAGGCTCGGCTTTCTCGCAGCGCAAAGCCCCCGCAAAGCCCGCGGCTAAAGTGCCGCCCAGCATTTACAATCAAGGCTATCAAAAAGGTTATGGTGATGGATTCACGCAGGGGCAGGCCGACTGGCGTCAGGGCGTGCCTCGTGATTTTCAATCGTCGGACGGTTTTCGCCGCCGCGACCAGATGTATGACGCCCGTCACGCGGCGAATGTAGAATACACACAAGGGTATGATCTCGGGTTTGAGATAGGACACACGGACGGCTACTACGGTCGCGCGCGCAGCACAGCCGTCCCGGCCAACGGGGCTGTGATTGCTAAGGCCGCCGTGCTCGCCAACGCGCAAAGGGCCAGGGATCAGCAATCGCGCGATAACGATTTTCGACGAGATGATCCGCCGCCGCAGCAAGACCCGCCGCCGCAGCAAACAAGGCCGAGGCGGGATGACAATCGGCCTCAAGGCCCCGAGCCGCTGAACATACCTGGCGGCACGGCGCTAGAGATCAGGCTGACATCGCCTATCAACACAAAGAACAATCGATCCGGGGACAAGTTTGAAGCGGTCGTCATCTCGCCCGACCTGTACCGTGACGCGATAATCGAAGGCCACATCGCCAACATCAATCGCTCGGGCCGCGTGACGGGGCGAACCGAGCTGGCGCTGGCGTTCGACCGTATCAGGCTTCAGGATGGAAGAGATGCTGAGATTACTGCGAGCCTCGAAAAGATCATAGAGTCTGAGACGGTAAAGAAAGTGGATGAGGAAGGCAACGTTCAATCGGGCAGCCGCAGCAAAGACTCGCAGGTGCGCGGCGGCGTCGGCGCTGCTGCCGGAGCCATCATAGGCGGGATCATCGGCGGAGCTAAAGGCGCTGTGCTGGGGGCCGTGATAGGCGGCGCTGGCGGCGTCGGCACCGTTTATGTGGAAGGCGACAAAGACCTGGTGCTGGAGCCGGGAACCGAGATGATAATTCGTACCGAGCGCCCCCGCTCGCGTTAATTAGCAGTGATGAGTGATGAGTTAAAAGCCCTTTGACTCGTCACTCATTACTTTAAAATAGTATTGCCCTTTCTATCTTCTTATCGTATCTTGTCAACACCTGAAACGTCTGTTGCCCCTACCTCGATCACCAGACCCTCGAAAAGCGGACGCTTAACTTCAGACGCTTAAATTCAGGAGACAAGAATGAGTTTCTTCGACCTCCCGCCGATCCTCGAAAAGATGCTTTCGGTGGCCGATAATATCTCCGACTTAAACTTCTCAGTGGGACGACCGCCCCAGGTCGAAATAAACGGCAAGCTCACGCCCGTCGATATAAAAGGACTCAGAACGCTGACGCCTTACCAGACCGAAATAATCGCGATGTCGTTAATGGAAGGCAATCTCGACGCGGCCCGCCGCTTCATACAGACCGGCGCGGCTGATATAAGCTACGCAATACCGAGCAGGGTCCGCTTTCGCGTAAACATCTTCAAACAGCGCGGCTCTATATCCGTAGTCATGCGCGTGATTCCTACGAACGTGCCTACGATTGAAAGTTTGTCATTGCCGACGCATCTCGGAGACATATCTCATCTCAAGAACGGAATAGTCCTGTTGACGGGGCCGACGGGGTCGGGCAAATCATCTACACTCGCAGCCATCATAGACAAGATCAACAACGAGTACAGCTACCACATAGTCACTATCGAAGACCCGATAGAGTTCCTGCACTCGCACAAGAAATCTACGATCAATCAGCGGGAGCTGGGTACGGACACGCCCGCCTTTGCGCTCGGGCTGCGTGCGGCGCTGCGCCAGGCCCCGAAGGTAATACTCGTGGGCGAGATGCGCGATATGGAGACGACCGAGATCGCGCTCGAAGCCTCGGAAACGGGCCACCTGGTTCTATCGACTTTGCACACGACCGATGCGTCAAAGACCGTTAATCGAATTATCGGCATCTACCCGAAATCCGAAGAGCACGTCATACGCACGAGGCTGGCGCAGGCGTTTCGCTACATCGTCACGCAGCGGCTGATCCCCCGCGCGGACGGGTCGGGCCGCATCGCGGCGGTCGAGATATGCAAAGCGACTCCGCGCACTCGCGAGTACATAGAGCAGGGTGAAACCGAAGGCAAGACCTTGCTTGAGGCGATGAACGACGGCGAGCTTGAAGGTATGCAGCACTTCGATCAGGTGATAGAGCGGATGATTCGCAGCAAGGTGATCACCCGTGAAGACGGTCTGGCCTTTGCTACCAACCCGTCGAATTTGCTGCTGCGGCTGTCGGGGCTTGGGACTTCCGACGACATGCTGAGTCGCCGCGAAGAGCGCAACTTCATCCCGCGCGCAGCAGATTCGATGGCGCGCGCGCGCGCAGACATTGTTGAGAGATAAACCTAGGAACCGAAGGGGAGACAGATGATAGCCAGTTGCCCACAATGCGCGATGAGCCTCAGCTTTGATGATGACAGGCTGCCTACCGAGCCATTCAATGTGTTGTGCCCGCGCTGCCGCCAGTCGGTGACTATCATGCCGCCGCCTAAAGAGGAGCCGCGATTGCCGGGCGCCGCCGGGGTTCTCGACGCGGTTGCAACGGGCGCGCGCACGGAAAAAGACCCGCTCAGCGCGCTTGCGGAATTGTTGCTGTCGGGTCTTAAGCAAACGCAGCCGCAATCAAGCGAAGTCAGCAAGTGGCAGCGCCGACACGTGCTGCTTTGCCTTGACGACACGGCAACCCGCGAGCGACTGCGCGCGGCGCTTGACCCGGCGTACTACGAGATTTTTTCAGCCGACCTGGCTCCCGAAGCCGTAGAGATACTTCACGATTCGCGCGCCGAAGTGATCGTGCTCAGCCCCGGCTTTGACCTTGACCATCAGGGCGCGGGGGCTATGATGCAATACATCAACACGCTCACCCCGCAGGTGCGACGGCGCACATACGTAGTCTTAGTATCGCCTCAGCTTCGCACGCTCGACACGTATCTCGCATTTGCAAACGGAGTGAATTTGACCGTCCACCCGGAAGATATAAACACATTTCAATCGGTATTCGAGCGCAGCGTGCGCGACTTCAACGAGCTTTACCGCCCGCTCAATCAAGCGAGCGCAGTAGCTCCGTTTTGATCACAGCCCCGAAGGGGCGCAATTCAATAGCACAGGGCATCGCCATGTGACCGACATCGCAAATTAATACAAGCCCTGAAAGGGCGAAATAAATCGTCGGATTATTTCGCCCTTACAGGGCTTGTTGCTATCTATCGCCTACTACCCGGCGCGATGCACCGGGCTATCGGATTGCGCCCCTTCGGGGCTTTCGCCTTACCTTTCTATCACTCTCTGAGATTTGACATAACCTCAGCCTGCTCGTTAATCTTTATGCACAATCGATGATGCGCCCGTAGCTCAATTGGATAGAGCATCGGTCTTCGGAACCGACGGTTGCAAGTTCGAGCCTTGCCGGGCGCATCCAGCTATTATCCCCAGACTACCTTTTAGCCTTCGGAGATTTCATGAAACATGCCCGGCTTGCGGTAAGCAAAAATCTTTAGAAGAGTTTACCTGGAAACTAAAAGCTAAAGGGTTAAGACATGCATCGTGTCGTGATTGCATGCGATTGTATGTTCAAGAACATTACAGGAAGAATACCGATTACTACGTTAAAAAAGCGCGGCGAAGAAATAAAGCTGTTCGCGAGAAAATTCGTAGGAGAGTATTTGACTATCTTTTATCGCATCCATGTGTAGATTGCGGCGAGACTGATCCTGTAGTCTTAGAATTTGATCACAAAGAAAGCAAGAATAAAACCGGAGAAGTTTCCGCTATGGTAAGCTCTCTTAAGACCTGGGGAAGAATCTCGGAAGAGATAGAGAAATGCGAAGTCCGTTGCGCTAACTGCCATCGCAGAAAAACCGCGAAGCAGCAAGGATGGTATCTTTATTTAACTGATAATCCTGGCGGATTGACTGTCGGCGGCTGATGATATAATAAACTACAGTTATGAAAAAAGTATTCAACCTGCTTTTAATCGCGATGCTTGCGGCTTTGCCCGTGCTGGCTCAACAAGAGGTCCCGCCCATACGCAATTTCTTGCGCGTCAACGACCAGTTCTGCACCGGCGGCCAGCCGAGAATGGAGAACCTGGAAAAGCTGAAAGCGGACGGCGTCAAGGCGATCATCAACCTGCGACAGCCGAGCGAGCATCGCGCCGCCGAAGAAGAGGCTAAGGCAAAAGAACTCGGCCTGCGCTACTTCAACATACCCGTCGCCTACGGTGATCCGAAAGAAGAGCAGGTAACAGAATTCCTCAAGCTGACGGACGACCCCCAAAACCGGCCCGCTTTTATCCACTGCACGGCAGCCATCCGCGTCGGCGCATTCTGGATGATACGGCGCGTGTTGCGCGACGGGTGGACGATCGACGCCGCCAGGGAAGATGCCGCCAAGGTCGGCCTCCGCGAAGCCCCGCACCTCGACGAGTTTGCCGTGAAGTACATCGAGAAATATCGAAAGAAATAGCGCCGGAGTCGCCCGGCTCTCACTTCATTTATATAGCTGCTGCTTCCCGCCGCGCCCGCTCGTGTCGCGCCTTCACCGATCAATAGGCCGACATCGGGGATCAGGGCTGTAACAAAGTAGCTTGAGAAATGAAAACAAAGGACTTGGCGCAGTCGCCGCGATATGCAAGTTGAGAAAAGCTGAGGGAAATCGCACATTGCTTTTTCGAGCTTTGATCTTCGAATCCAGTTCAGCCCAACAAAATCGACTTTGTTACAGCCGTGCATCGGGGATTGACTCTCTTTGCAATTTGGTTTACATACTCTCTGGCTGCGATAAAGATTATCCCGGCCTTCTGAAGCGCTGCCGGCCCGCTTGCCTTTGCGAAGAGTCTATAAGGAGCGTAGAGTATGCCACCTGATTCTATTAACCCCCCTGCGAGCCGCGATGCGGTGCCGGATGACAGCGCGTCGGTCATTACCCCGCAGCAGAGCCCGGAAAACGATGAGAACCTGGAATACATAGCCGGCAAGGTCGCCAGGAATCAGTGCATACTCTTTCTCGGCTCGGCCATTCACGTGCCGCCCTCGCCGGACAGCAAGTATCAATATTCCAAAGAAAAAAGCCCTCCAATCGGCGGTGAGTTGTCGGCGCAACTTGCGAAAAAGAGCGGCTTTCCGGGTAAGGATACGTGGAACCTTCAAAGAGTGACGCAGCATTACGAGTCAAAGAAATCCCGGTTCCGGCTCGTCGAAGAGATCGCCACCGCCGTGCGCGACGACCGCGAGCCTTCGCCCGTGCTGTACGCGCTCGCGCAATTGAATTTCCCCATAGTCGTCACCACCAACTATGACCAGCTTTATGAAACAGCGCTCGGCAAACCGCGCGATCAATATGAGGTCTGCATTTATAATCCCGACAATAAAGCGCCGACCACGGATTGCTCGGCCACGCCAAACCCCGCGCGCCCTTACATCCTGAAGATACACGGCGACATAGACGAGCCGGAATCGATAGTTATTACCGAAGAGGACTATATACATTTCATGTTGCGGATGGGTGATAAGCAGCCCTTTCACCCCGTAGGCAAAAACGTGCTGACGTACCTGGCAAAGTGGCCGACGCTTTTTATCGGCTACAGCTTGATGGACTATAACTTTCGCGTGCTGTTCAAGACTATCCGCTGGCAACTGGATGCCGCGCGCATCCCGCCGAATTACTCGGTAGACATCAAGCCGGATGATTTGATCCGCGACATTTATGAGAATCAACGGCGTCATGTGACTTTCATCGTAGAGAACCTTTGGGACTACGTGCCGAAGCTCTACCGCGCCGTGAAGAAAGAGGAGATGCCGACAAGCGTGCCGCCTCAGCAGCCCTGACAGGAGCAAGTGTATGACGAGTGCAGCGACCCAAGGCTTGCCGATTCCTGAATCGCCTTATCCCGGCATAGAGCCTTTTCGTTTTATGGATCAGCAGATCTTTGCCGCTCGCAACGATGAGATATGGGATTTGCAAAGCAGCATAACCATCTATCGAGCGGTGCTGGTCTACGGCGATTCGGGCACGGGCAAATCTTCTTTGATCAACGCCGGACTGATCCCAAAGTTACTCGACGAAGATTATGTGCCTGACCGGCTTCGCGTGCAGCCGCGAGCAGGCAAAGAGATCAAAGTCGAGCGCATAATGACGAGCGCGGGCGAGCAGGTTTCGTTTTTGCCTTCGAACTTTGCGAAAGACGAAACGTCCGCAAGCTTTGAGGTCTCCATCGAATCATTCATGTCGCGTCTTATGGAGTTTAAGAACGCGGCCCCGCAACGTAGCGCATTCGAGCGAACCCCGATTCTGATGTTCGACCAGTTTGAAGAATTCATCACGCTGTTTGAAGAAGCACAGCGCGGAGAGCAAAACCAACAGGCGCTTGAAGCAGCCGAGTGTCAAAAAAAGATACTCGATTCGCTCATCACGCTGATAAAAGACGAAGACCTGCCGATCAAAATACTCTTTGTGTTCCGCGAAGACTATCTCGCGAAATTGAACATACTTTTTGAGCATTGCCCCAAGCTGCTGGACCAGTACCTGAGACTATTGCCCCCTCACGTTGATAATTTGAAGCAGATTATCCGCGCTCCGTTTGAAAAAGAAGAACTGCGCAGCCAGTTCGTCAAAGCTAAGCCGGACGAGGGCCACAGCGAGCTGACCGACCAGCTTGCCGGCGAGGTCGCCGCCGAGCTTGCGAAGCGCAGCGAAGGGAGGCGCGTCAATCTCTCCGAGTTGCAGATCGTCTGCCGCAAGCTCTGGGAATCTACCGACCCCGTTTCGCTGTTCAAGGAGGAAGGCATACAGGGTTTGCTTGAGCAATACATGTCGGCGGCTGTAAATAAACTTCCCGAAGATTTGCAGGACCCGGCAGTGGCGCTGCTCGGTCATATGGTTACATCTTCGAACACGCGCAACATCATTTCGCAGGACGATTTGATTAATCGCGAGAAAGATAATTTTCCGCGCGAGCGCATTGAGCGAACACTGAAAGCTCTTATTGAAAGCAAGATCATTCAGCGCGAGCCTCGCCGCAACGTCTATTTCTACGAGATCGTAAGCGAATTTCTCGTCCCCTGGATCAAACAGCAGCAAGCCGCGAGACAGGCATTATTGGAGCGGCGCAAGCTCGAAGAAGAGTCCGCCAAAAAGCTAGAGCTTGCGCAGCGGCAGAAGCGCAAACTGCTCATTGTTTCGCTCGCAGTCGGTTTGATCCTCGTAATGATCTTGATCGTAGCCTATCTGCAAATCCGTAATTATCAGGCGCGGAAAATAGCGGGGCTTTTGCTCGGCGTGACGAGCGATGACCCCAATGAAAGGTTGAGCGCTTTAAACAGCACTGAAGAGTTGCTGGAAAAAGAGAAAGTGCCGAATCAAGTAATAGTCGCAATACTCTCCATTGCCGCCTCAGATAAAGATCCGAGAGTTGCGGAAGCGGCGGCCAGGGTCATTAAAACACTTCCCACAGACGATGAATCGCTGGCCGATTCGCTGAGCGAGGCGGCGGAAAGCGATACTAATCTCGCCCAAAGGCTGCCGCGCCGCTTTTATATTCATAGGGGGGCGAATCCGGTTCATCAGAAACGGGCCGAAGTGATCGAGGCCGCGCTGAAAGCGCAGGGCTACTTCGTGCCGCCAATCGAAGTGGTTGGCGAAAACCTCGCGCCGCCCAATAATCAAATTAAATACTATGACGATCAGGACCAGATAGATGAAATAGTGGCTCTGCTTCAAGGGGTCGATCAGCACAGGTGGAATCCCGTGTACGTAAAAGATTCCGAAGATTCGGACAAAGATCGACAAGGCTATTTCGAGATATGGATGGCTGCCGAAGAAGCGGAAAACAGTACGCTGGTTGTTAATTTCCAAGATGAGCAGGGGAATGAAATACGAGAGTTAGATTTCAGAATAACTTTAACCCTAAAAGATAAGTCGAATGCGCAACCAATCGTGAGGCGGTCGAGTTACATCGAAGCGCCGCCCGGCAATTACATTATAAAAGTCAGGGCAAGGGGATATAAAGAGTTGAGTCAAGAGGTCACGCTCGAAGCCCGAGATGAGTTAGACCAGATAACATTAAAGCTTTATAGAGAGTAGGCGGGACCGCAGTCGTCCGTAAAGTGTTCATACCCGTTCAAGCCGACAGTGGCAACGGTCAACAAACCACACGCACGCTCGACCTTTGCCGCGAGGCGTTAAGGGACACACCGGCTTTGGCGAGCGTGGCAAATCTAAGCAATATTTCTCGCCCTGCACATCGGAACACCCCCTAATCGGGCATAAAGCCTGCGTAATTTGCGGCGGCTGATTCCGGCACGATGTTTGTTACCTTCCATATCGCTGTTTGTTTGCTCTGCTGAAAAGCTCTACACGTGGCTTTCAGTTTCCGCCCTCCCGTCAAACAGGTTTGAGTGGCCTGTTTGAGAGCGCCATCAGCCCCTTCCAGGCTTGGGGTATCCATCGACGCGGCTAGTAATTTTCGTTAATCAGGCGAAGCTATGCCCGCGTTCGGAGTGAAAAACTGATCTGCCGCCGAGCGGCTTCCCTTCGGGGCTTAACACTCAGGGCCGAAGTGTGCCCTGAGCTTTTCGGTTCTACCGACCTTCTTCATGACAATCAGATTCGGATTAAACAATCCCGTGGCAAAAGCGGCGACCGGGCTGGCGGCGTTAATCATCTCGGCTCTGCTCGCCTTCCTGGTAGTCTCAAATTTTATAATCGGCGTGCTGACGGATGATCGCGTCCGGGTCAGCCGGAATGCGCTTGCCGCAGCCGCAAACTACTTCCCGAATTCCGCGCGACTTGAAATCAGGCTTGCCAGGGAGTTTGAAAAAGAGCGCCTTCTGGCCGAAGCCGAGTCGCACGCCACGCGCGCCATCAATATGTCGCCTTACAGATATGACTCTCACCTGCTGGTTGCCGCCGTCAGGGAGTCAGCCGGAGAGTTCGAATCAGCCGAGCGCTCGCTAAAAGAGGCGCTCGCGCTTGCGCCCAATAAGACCGAAGTGCGCTGGCAGCTCGCAAACCTGCTGCTCAGGCGGGGCGACCTTGAAGGCGCGGTAGCAGAATTCCGCCGGGCCTCGGCGCTCGATAAAAAACTTCTCCCCGTCTCGCTCAATCTCGTCTGGCGCGCTTCAAACGCCGACCTCAATGCCGTGACGGCAGTCGCCGGAGAGGGCGCGGAAGACCGCCTCGCGCTTGCTAATTTTCTGCTCAAGCAAAACCGTATCGAACAAGCGGCCGATGTCTTCAGCCGGGTCGAGCGCGCGCGCTGGGCCGGGGAAGATAGAGAATCGGCAGCGGCGTTTTTTAACACGCTCATCAATGAAGGCCATCCGGAGCTTGCGCGCAAGCTCTGGGCAGGTTCAGAAGCAAATCAATCGCTTATCTCAAACGGCGGCTTTGAATCCGAAGTCGTGCGTGATCTGGCGCAGTTCGATTGGCGCACGTATAACGGCGAGCACGCAAAGGTCCGTGTAGGCGCGGGCCGCGCGCGTACCGGCTCTCGCTCGCTCAGAATAGATTTCGCAGGTCGCGAGACGACGCGGCTCGACGGCGAGATCAAGCAATTGATCGTCGTGCGCCCCGGCGCGCGATACCGCCTTGAGTGTTACGCGAAAGCGGAGAAACTGATCGCCACGTCCGGGCCTCAAGTCGTGATAACGACCACGACCGCGACAGACTGGCTGGCGGCGTCCGAGCCTGTAAGCGCAAGCCAATCTGTAAGCGCAAGCGAATCGGACTGGCAGCCCGTTGCGGTTGAATTCACCGCCCCGCCAAATGTCACGAGCTTATTTGTCACGATAAAGCGCAGGCCGCTCTACAGCTATGACGAGCCTATGCGCGGCAGCATCTTTTTTGACGATTTCACTTTGATCGAACTCGCGAGCCGTTGATGAATTACTCGACCGACGAAACACTCACGATGACGAGCCGAGACCTGGCAAAGTGTGCGACTGATTCTCCCCGGCTCGACAAAGCGATTCGAGCGGGGTTGCTTCTTGCAATCGTATTTACGGCGCTCGCGCACGGAGCGGTCGAAGCGTGGGCGGTCGCAATCTTTGAGCTGATCGTAGTCGCTCTCGTTTTGACGGTCGCCGCCAGGTTCATAGTCAGAAAACGTGTGGCGATCCGAGTGCCTGCCGCTCTGCTTCCACTCATTGCGCTGCTCGCACTCGGACTCGTTCAAAGCATTGCTGTCGCCGACGGCGCGGGGCGATGGAGGAGCCTCTCGATGGATGTAGAGGCCACGCGCGCAACGACGCTCGTGCTGTTTTTCTTGACCGCCTCGTTTCTGATCGCCGCAAACTTTTTTACGGATAGAGAGCGCCTGCGGTCGCTTGTCAACTTTTTGATTATCTTCGGGCTGGCGATGGCGCTGTTTGCACTCGTGCAGCATTTCACCTGGAACGGGCGGTTGTACTGGCTGCGGCCAATCACTGCCGATGGCGCGAATGTCTTCGGGCCGTTCGTCAATCGCAACCACTTTGCCGGTTACATGGAGATGCTGTTGCCGCTCGCGATTGCTTTAGTCATAACGCGGGCTGCCCGCCGCGATAGCCGTTTGTTCTACATCTTTGCCGCGACGATGATGGCCGTAGCTCTGATCGCGTCCCTGTCGCGCGGCGGGATGATAAGCCTGATTGCCCAATTAATTTTCATCGCCGCGATGTGCGCCAAAAGAAGGGATGAAGGCGATATGGCGCGACCCGTCGGAACGGGTTCCCCGGCGCTTCGCGCGGCGCGGATGAGGGGTGAAAAGAAAAAGATGAACAATCCTTTTCTTTTCATCCTTCATCCCTCATCCCTCATCCTTGTCGCTATTGCGGCGGGCGTCGTCTGGGTAGGCCCTGAGCGCATTATCAATCGCGTGACGGGCGCGAATGTAAAAAGCGAAGGCGCGCCCGCCAATACGTTCTTTGCCAGTCGCGGGTGGATCTGGCGCGATACGCTGTTGATGATCCGGGCAAACCCGATTGTAGGCGTCGGGCTGGGCGCATACGAAACTGCTTATCCGATCTACAGCCAGGACGACGGGGCGATCACGCTCGGCAAATCGTTTACCGTAGACCGCGCGCATAACGATTACCTTCAAGCTCTCGCCGATTGCGGGATGGTCGGCGGAGCTATCGTTTTATGGTTCATCGTCGTTGTGTTCCGCGCGATAGCTCGCGGCGCGCGCTCCGAAGACCCGCTCGCGCGCGGGCTTGCGATAGGCGGCGGCGCGGGCATAGTCGGAATACTCACGCACAGCCTTTTCGACTTCAACCTACAGTTGCCGTCAAACGCCTTGTTGTTTCTGGCGCTCACGGCGGTCGTTTCCGTAGCCGTGCCCGCGCGGGCCAAAGCCGTGGCCCGTTCGGCTGGAAAAGCGCGCGAATTCGAATTTGTAACAGGAGTGTCATCGTGAAAAAGAGTAATAAGCGAAAGCTAACAGGCAATCTGATTGTTGCGCTGATCGTAGCTTGCGGCGTAACGCTCGATGCAAGCGCGCAGGAGCGACGACAGCCAAAGCAATATCAGCCGCCCGCTCAGACCGCGAACGAGCCTGTGCTGCCGAATGTCATAGTGTCGCCGGAGGAAGATTACGCAATTGGGCCGAGCGATGTGATCGAGATCGCGATCGAAGACGCGCCTGAGCTTTCGCGCGTGTTTCGCGTGGGCGCAGACGGCGCAATCGAGATGCCTTTCCTGGGCAGGCTTGCGGTCGCGCAAAAAACTGCGCAATCGCTCTCTAAGATTATCGCCGACCGGCTGCGCGGCGAATACCTGAATAACCCGCAGGTGAGCGTGATGGTCAAGCAGATAAACAGCCGCACCTACTTCATACAGGGAGCGGTTCGCAGACCCGGTCTCTACCAGATCGAAGGCCGCCCCTCGCTTTTGAAGCTGATTACCATAGCGGGCGGACTCAACGACAATTACGGCTCGACCGCTTTCATAATTCACGAAACCAAATCGCAGACGACTGAAATTTCAAATGTGAAAGCTGAGGCTTCAGAGGACGACGCGAACGCCAGGTACGAGTTGATGAAGGTCAATATCAACGGCCTGCTGCGCGGGAACTTCGATCAAAACGTCGAGATAACGCCGGGCGACATAATTCACATACCGCCGACCGACATCTTTTTTGTCGCGGGCGAAGTCAACGCGCCGGGCTCGTTCCAGCTTAAAGAAGGGACCACTTTGCGCCAGGCAATATCGCTGGCGCAGGGCACAAACTTTCAAGCCGCAGGCTCGCGCGGGCTCATCTTCCGCGAAGACCCGGCGACCGGAAAGCGACAAGAGATCAAAGTTGACATCCCTTCGGTGATGAGCGGAAAACAGGAAGACCTGACGATAATGGCTAACGACATCATCATCGTTCCGAACAGCCGCCTCAAGTCCGTGGGCGGAACATTGCTCAGAGCATTCGGCGTCAACGCCACGCGCCTCCCCGTACGCGGCTACTAACTAATGGAGATTTATTATGTCAGACGAAAGATACGAGCTTGAAAAATTCTCGGCAACCGAAATAGGTACAGCCGATGCGATAGGATTTCAGCCGCGCGATGCAGCCTCGTCCTACAGCAAAATCTCGCCCGGTTATGGCTACGGTTACGGCACGGAAGACGACAAGGTTTACCTCCGTGAGATGTGTCGCATGATCCTCAAGCGCAAGTGGCTGATCGTGAGCATAGTGCTCGTCGTCACCGCTCTTGTCACGGTCGAGATGTATCGCACAAAGCCCACTTATCAGGCCGCGACCATAATAGAGATCGGCAAAGACAGCTCTACCGTAGTGCGGTCGGGCGATCTCGTAATAAATGACGATTCGGACCCTTATTATCAAGTCAACATAAAGACGAAGATGCTCTTGTTAAACAGCCGCGAGCTGCACGAGGACGTGGTAGCGGATTTGAAGCTTGACGAAAATCCCGCCTTCTTGCAAACGAGCAATGAAAAGCCGTTCTGGTCGATCTTCTCGGGCGACGAGAACCAGGCTGAAGCGGAAGAGGGCGAACAGGCTGAAGGCGAATCGGTTGAAGGTGAGACTTCGCGCTCGCCGGAAGAGATAGCCCGGCTCGCGCCTTTCGTCGAAGCGCTTGAAGAGCACCTGACCGTGGAGCCGGTCAGAGAGGCGCGCGCGCTCAAGGTCTCTTACACGCACACCGACCCGGCCATTGCGGCGAGGGTGACTAACGCCATAGCGCGCCACTTCATGCAGCGCAGCTTTCAAGCGAAGACCGAAAAATACACCGACGCCGCGACCTGGCTGGACCGCTCGACCCGCGAGCTGAAAGCGAAAGTCGAGCAGGGCGAGCAGGCGCTTGCGAATTACACGCGCGAGCACAACATCTTTTCGATCACCGACGAAAAGCAGGACAAGACTACGCTGACGACGGACAAGCTCGCGCGCCTGCACGACCAGGCGCTGCGCGCCGAGACCGACCGAATGCTGAAGCAGACGCTTTATCAAGAAGTAAAGGCGGGCCACATCGCGCAACTGCCCGATTCGTTTTCCGACCTGAAGCTAGTCGAGCTTCAAAAGCAGTTCAACGAGTTGAAGACCGTTGCGGCGCAGCTCAGCGTCAAGTTCGCGCCAAAGAACCCGCGAGTCGTGGAGGTTAAAGAGCAGATCGCCGCCGTCGAGCAGCAAATAACCGCGGGCCGAACGGCTCTTGAAGAAAAACTCAAAGTAGATTACGACCGCGCGATCCAGGATGAGCAATCGCTCAAGGGCGCGCTCGAACGGACCAAGACGGAAGCGGCCGAAGAGAATCAGGCCGCCATCCAGTACAACATACTCAAGCAAGACCTGGACACGGCGCGCGCGCTCTACACGGACTTTCTTCATAAGACCAACCAGGCGAAAGCGCAGGTGGCCGAGCAGCACAGCAACATCCGCGTGATCGAGCGGGCCAAAGTGCCTAAAAAACCGATAGGGCCGAAACGGCTGTTGATGATAATGCTCGGTTTTATCGTAAGCCTTGCGGGCAGCATCGGGCTGGTCTTTTTCCTCGCGTACCTCGATAACACTATCAAGAATGTCGAAGACGTGAGCCGGTACGTTCAATTGCCCGCGCTCGGCGTGATACCTGCGATCAGCGCGGGCGCGGCTCGCAAGCTATCGGCGAAAAATGTGAGCAATCAGAGAAGTCTTTCCGTCGCAGGCTCTTCGCCGCCGGCAAGCGAATTCAAGCCCGGCCAGTTGATGGCGCTCGATACGCGCTCGACCGCCGCGGAAGCTTACCGCGCTTTGAGAACATCTGTGCTGCTGTCGGCTGCCGGCAACCCGCCGAAAACCATACTTGTGACGAGCAGCCAGCCCGGCGAAGGCAAGACCACTACTTGCATCAACACCGCTATCAGTTTGGCGCAATTGGGCGCTTCGGTGCTGGTAATAGATTGCGACCTGCGCAAGCCTTCGACGCATAAAGTCTTCGGCGTTGATCAGACGCTCGGCGTCTCGACATACCTTTCGCGCAACGTCGAGATAGACGGGCTAATACAACGGCTTCCCATAAATAACGTGTCGCTGCTGGCGTGCGGGCCTATACCGCCGAACCCGGCAGAGCTAATCAGCTCGGCGAAGATGAAAGATATGTTGCAAATGCTCGGCGAGCGTTACGACCACATATTGATAGATTCGCCGCCGCTGATCAGTGTGACCGACCCGGTGATCTTATCGCGAATGGTTGACGGCGTGATGCTGGTAGTCCACGGCGGGCGGAGCACGCGCGACCTGGTGCGCCGCGCTCGGCAGGAGCTGGCAAGCGTGGGGGCCAAGATATTCGGCGTCGTGCTGAACAACGTCAACCTGCGCCACGAAGAGTACGGCGGCTATTACTACGGGCGGTACTCTTACGGCAACGAGCAGGGAAGAGAAGAATCGGCCTGAAGACTGTTCAGGAATGGCTGCCAAAGCCCCGAAGGGGCGCAATTCGATAGCCCGGCTGCCGCGCGCCGGGTAAAGCACGCATAAGAGAACAAGCCCTGTAAGGGCGAAATAAAATTGGTGCAGGAAATTCAAAAGGCCGGAACAGCGCGAATCGAAATCGGCGCGAATCGTTTAAGGGCGTGGCGCGAAGGGAGCGTCAATCGGCGCATCTTTGCCGCGCTCATCACGGTCGCCTCGCTCGGCATGGTCGTCAAAATCGCCGCCACGCTCAAAGAGGTCGTCGTTGCGCGTCAGTTCGGAGTGAGCGATTACCTGGACGCTTTTTTGATTGCTTATCTTGTCCCGTCGTTCGCAATCAACGTGGTCGCCGGGTCGTTCAACGCGGCCTTGATACCCGCTTACGTCCAGACGCGCGAACAGGGAGGCAAGCAAGCAGCCCAGAAGTTACTTTCAAGCGTGCTGGCTTTGAGCGTCGCATTGTTGCTCGTCGTAGCAATCGCGCTCGCGCTTGCGGCCCCGCACATCTTGCCGATGATCGGCTCAAGCTTCAGCGCGGAAAAGATCGGGCTCACGCGGTCGCTGTTTTTCATACTCCTTCCCGTTCTTCCGCTCACGGGTATAGCCACGATCTGGGCAGCCGTGCTGAACGCGGGCGAGCGATTCGCCCTCGCGGCGATAGTTCCGATCATCACTCCGGTTGTCGTGATGGCGGCGGCGAGCGAGTTCGCGGGCGCGGCGGGAGTCTATTCAATCGCCACAGCGATATTGATCGGGGCCGTTATCGAATGCGCGCTGCTCGGAGCCGCTTTGCGACGCCAGGGAATCTCGGTCGTGCCGCGCTGGCGAGGGCTGAATCCGTCGGTCAAACAGGTGATGAAACAATACGCGCCGATGATCGCAGCTTCTTGCACTATCAGCTCGACCGTACTGGTCGATCAAGCGATGGCGGCGATGCTCGGTCGCGGCAGCGTTTCCGTGTTGAGCTACGGCAACAAGATGGCAGCGGTAATCGTCAGCGTCGGGTCGCTCGCGCTCAGCTCAGCCGTGCTGCCGCAGTTCTCTCGAATGGCGGCGGCGGCCGATTGGGATGGGGTCAAAAAGACGCTCCGAGTTTATACGCGCTTGATACTGGCCGTCACCATTCCGGCGGCGGTGATCTTTATTCTGCTGTCGAGGCCGATAGTAAACCTGCTGTTTGAGCGAGGGGCTTTCACGGCTGAAGACGCCGAGCAGGTTGCCGAGGTGCAGCGGCTTTATATGTTGCAACTGCCGTTTTATGCGCTCGGCATGCTTTTCGTGCCGCTGCTTTCGGCGTTCAAGGCCAATCACATATTGATGTGGGGAACCCTCATCAGTTTCGCTCTGAACCTTGCGCTCGATTACATATTGATGCGGCAGCTTGGCGTTCCGGGCATAGCCCTGGCGACGAGCATGGTTTATATGGTCGGCTTTTTTTACAAGGCGATTATGTCCCGGCGGCTTCTTAAACGGGCGCAGGCGCAAAGTTAAATCCGGTTTATGGTTACTGCATTAAATGACTTTCTCATCAACGACGGCGCGTTGATCGATCGTCGAGCCGCCGCAATAAAGCGACTCACGCTCGTCATCCCGTCCCTGGGGTGCGGCGGCGCAGAGCGTGTGATGACTGTGATGGCTAACTACTGGGCGGCGCGCGGATGGCCCGTCACCCTGTTCACGTTTGACAACGCGAGCGCAGCGCCTTTTTACGAACTTGACACGCGCGTCCGCCATTTCCCGCTCGGACTTGCGAGCAATTCGCGCTCGGCGCTTTCGGGCCTGCGCAATAATTTGGAGCGCGTCTTGTTCTTGCGCCAAGCCATAAAATCTAGCCGGCCCGATGCCGTGATCTCGTTTCTCGACACCACGAACGTCGTAACCCTGCTCGCAACGCGCGGGCTGAATATTCCCGTGATAGTCTCTGAGCGGATAGACCCGGCGCGACACCGTTTAGGCCGCGCGTGGGACCGGCTTCGCAACTGGACCTACCCGATGGCCGACCTGGTCGTGGCTCAAAGCAATGCGGCACTTAACTATTTTTCTCCAAAAATTCAGGTGCGCGCCTCGATCATACCCAACCCGGTATCGCCTCAATCAGAGGAGCGATTCGCGACGAAAAAAAAGATGGCGAACCCGTCGCTCATCGCCGTAGGCCGTCTCGACCGGCAGAAAGGCTTCGATCTGCTGATCGAAGCTTTCGCGCAAATCAAAGATCGTCATAACGAGTGGACGCTGACGATATTTGGCGAAGGGCCCGAGCGCCCGGAGCTTGAATCTTTGCGCGGGAGGCTCGCGCTTGAGGGCCGCGTCTTTCTGCCGGGGAGCGTAAAAAATCTTCACGATATTCTCGTCCGGGCAAATCTGTTCGTTATGTCTTCTCGATACGAAGGCTTCCCCAACGCACTGTGCGAAGCGATGGCGCACGGGCTTGCGGTCATCTCTACGAATTGCCCGAGCGGCCCGCGCGAAATAATTCGCGACGGCGTTGACGGGCTTCTCGTCGCGAGCGACAACGCCGTCGCGCTCGCCTCGGCGATGGACCGGTTGATGAGCAGCGAAGTCGAGCGCGCACGCCTCGCGCTTCGCGCGCCGGATGTGACAAAGCGATTCGGCGTCGAGCGGGTGATGGAGTTGTGGAACGCGGCTTTGAGCGAGGTCTGCGCGGCAAGATCATGAAGCAGGAACATTTCAAAATCGTATTTCTCATCCGCTCGCTCGGCTACGGAGGCGCAGAGCGCCAGATGGTCACGCTCGCTCGCGGGCTTCACAAACGCGGGCACGCGGTCGGAGTGATCGTCTTTTATCCCGGCCAGCCGCTTGAAAGCGATCTTGCGCGCGCGGGAGTGCCGGTCTGGTCGCTCGACAAAAAAGGGCGCTGGGACGTGATAGGCTTTCTCGCCCGGCTCGTTAAGATCATTCTCCGCGAACGTTCCGGAACGTGCTGCACGGCTATCTCATATTTCAAAACATACTCGCGTCGCTCCTGGCCTTCGTCTTTCCGCGCATGCGCGCGGCCTGGGGAGTGCGAGACTCGAACATCGATCTGGACTGTTATGACCGGATGGAGCGGATCATTCACAAACTGCAATCCCGGCTTTCGCGGTTCGCCGACCTCATCATAGTCAATTCGCACGCGGGAATGAATTATGCTGCCGCGAACGGTTTCCCGAAAGAAAAAATGATCGTCATCCCGAACGGCATCAACACCGAGCGCTTTTGTCGCGACAAACAAGCGGGCTACGGCTTGAGAGCAGAGTGGGGAATCTCTCGCGACGAGAGACTGGTCGGAGTTGTTGGCCGGCTCGATTCTATGAAAGATCACGAGACGTTTTTGAAAGCTGCTGCTGCTATTGCCGGGCAACGCGAAGACGTCAGGTTCGTCTGCGTAGGCAGCGGCCCCGCGAATTACAAAACCGGATTAATAGAATTGAGCCGAGAGTTGCGTTTGTCGGGTCGCGTCGTCTGGGCGGAAGCCGATGGGCGAATGATGGAAGTCTATAACGCGCTCGACGTGATCGTCTCCTCTTCGACGGGCGAAGGGTTTTCAAACGTGATCGGTGAAGCGATGGCTTGCGGTGTGCCGTGTGTCGTCACCGATGTTGGAGATTCGGCCTGGCTGGTGGGCAAGCTTGGCGAAGTGGTGCCGCCGAGAGAACCCGAGTTGCTCGGCAATGCTATCGAAAAGTCGCTAAACAAGATCGCCGCCGAAGATTACGAATGGCAGGCCACGAGGCAGCGAATCGTTGACCGCTTCTCGGTGTCGCACCTGATCGAAAGGACCGAAGCGGCGTTGTTCGATTTAACAGGAAGGTCGGGCGCTGTATGAAACGAAACTATCAGATCGTTCTGGCGGTGAGCGCCGTTTTGATCTTCTTCACTAACCTGGCCGTTTACCTGAGCCTGCCTCAAGTGGCAGAGCTTTCGCCCTGGTACTGGACGGGCGCGTTTGCCGTAGCCGCCGCGCCGATTTTTTTGTCGCGCGCGGCGCTCGTGGTTCTAAGACGCTCGCCGGTCACTTACTGGTGCTACGGGTTTGCGATGCTATCGGCGGTGTGGCTTCTGTTTCAAGGCGCGGTATCCGACGGCGCGTGGCAAGAGATGAGACTTCGCACCGTCTCTGCGCTGCTGCTGCTCATACTGATGATCATCTTTTCCAACGACGCGGCCCGCAAGTGGGGCGCGCGCGCTATGGTTGCCGCAGTATTGATCGCGGTGGGGATAAACGTATTCGAGCTTTTCAATCCGCTGACATTCAGCCTCGCGAGCGGGCGCTCGGCGGGCCTTTACGTCATCTCGACGCAAACGGGCGCGGCGTTGATTGCGGGGATGATACTCGGAATAAGCGCGCTGCCTCAGAGACTCAGGCTCGCGTTTGCGCTCGTAGTCGGCGTCGGCGTTTTACTCACTTTTTCGCGCGGGCCGATGCTCGCCTGGCTCGTCATAATGGTTGTTTTAGTGCGCACGCGCGAGATCGATTTGCGAAGGTCGCTCGCCGTAGGAGGCGCGATAGCGGTCCTGGCCGTCGCTTTAATGATCCCGTTTTGGGACACGCTGGTCGCAGAGCTGAAAGACATAGGCGTGTTGAATAAAGACGTGATCGGACGCCTCGAAGGGTTTACCAGGGTCGACGAGTTCGGCGTTGATGACAGCGCGGCAAAGCGCAAAGAGGTCGCTTCGATGGCCTGGGACATGATCGGCGATAAGCCGGTTTTCGGGTACGGCGTCGCCGCTTCAAAAGATTGGGATTTCGGAATGGGGACGCATAACCAGTACCTGAGCCTCACTGTAGATCACGGCGTGGCGGGTTTGCTTCTGCTGCCCTTGCTGGTTCTGGCCGCGACCTGGCGCGTGCGCGGCGAGGCCCGCTCGACCGCGATTGCTTACGCAGTCTTCGCGCTGATGCTGGGATGGTTCAGCGATCACGTCCTCGAAGACCATTTTATGATTTCGACGTTCGCGCTGCTTGCCGCCCGCGTAATAGCCAGCCGCATCGAGCAAACGCCGCAGCCCGCCGCGCAACAGAAAAACCGCGTGATGGTTCTGGCCGAGAATGTAAGTTAATAGCGTTTATCAATATCCCCTTTGGAGTGCGTGATAAAAAAATAAAGATGTGCGGAATAGTCGGGTTTTTTAATCCGAATAACAAGAGCGCGAGCTGGGGCGAAAGCCTCAGCCGTATGACCGCGACTCTCACTCATCGCGGGCCGGATGACGAAGGCCACTGGCTCGACTCTGACGCCGGAGTTGCGCTCGGCCATCGCCGGTTGTCGATAGTCGATCTTTCGACCGAAGGCCACCAGCCGAAGTCTTCCGCAAGCCGCCGCTATCAGCTTTCATTCAACGGCGAGGTCTACAATTTTCCGGAGCTTCGCAAAGAGTTGGAAATCGCGGGCCACAGTTTTCAAGGGTCTTCGGACACCGAAGTGATGCTGGCCGCTTTCGACCAGTGGGGGATAGAGCAAGCCGTAAAGCGATTCGTGGGAATGTTTGCTTTCGCCGTGTGGGACCGCGTGGAGCGCGCGCTCACACTGGTGCGCGACCGGCTCGGAGAAAAGCCGCTTTATTACGGTTGGATGGGTGACACTTTTCTTTTCAGCTCTGAGCTAAAGGCGCTTCGCGCGCACAAGGATTGGCGCGGCGAAATCGACACGGCTTCGGTCGCTCTGTTTTTGAAATACAACTACGTCCCCGCGCCGCATTCGATCTACAAAGGCGTATACAAACTATTGCCCGGCTCGATGCTCACTTTAAAAGTAGATGACTCTATGGCGCGACGTTCGGCTGAGCCGCTCGTTTACTGGTCGGCGCGACAGGCCGCCGAAGACGGCATCCGCAATCCGTTCGCGGGGACCGATCGCGAAGCCGTCGAAGCATTAGAGAATCTGCTTCGCGATTCCGTCAGCCATCAGATGCTGGCCGACGTGCCGCTCGGAGCTTTTCTCTCGGGCGGCATAGATTCTTCGACAGTGGTCGCGTTGATGCAGTCGTTAAGCAGCCGCCCCGTCCGCACGTTCACGATCGGCTTTAACGAGCAAGGCTATGACGAAGCATTGCACGCCCGCGCCGTGGCCGCGCACCTGGGCACTGAGCACACCGAGTTGTACGTGACGCCCGAAGAGGCGATGGCGGTCATACCTTCGCTTGCCCGGATGTATGACGAGCCGTTTTCAGATGCTTCGCAGATTCCTACGTTTCTGGTTTCAGCGCTTGCGCGCCGTCACGTAACGGTGAGCCTATCGGGCGACGGGGGCGACGAGCTGTTCGGCGGTTACAAGCGGTACGAAGTCGGCAAAGACTGGAACCGCATAACGCGAGTCCCGCGCGTTTTCCGTCACACCGTGGCGCGAATAATCGAAGAAGTGCCCTCCGTCGCGTGGAACGGTCTGTTCGCGTGGGCCTCGCCTTTATTTGATCGCTACCGCGCGGACGGATCGATAGCGGATCGGTTGCAGAAAGCGGCAGAGGTCTTGAAGGTCGCTACGCCTGAGATGATGTATCAGCGCGCGGTCGCGCAATGGAAAGACCCTTCGCTTTTGATCGAGAGCAGCAAGCCGCTGGCTACCGCGTTCGACGACCCGGAGCGCGTGACGAGCTTTGCGGATTTCAGGCAGTGGATGATGCTTGCCGACACGGTCAGCTATCTGCCCGACGACATACTGGTCAAGCTGGACCGCGCGAGCATGGCTACAAGCCTGGAATCGCGCGTGCCGATGCTCGATTACCGCGTCGTAGAATTCGCGTGGAGACTGCCGATAAACCTGAAGATTCGCGGGCGGCAGGGCAAGTGGCTGCTGCGCCAACTGCTCTATAAATATCTGCCGGAGTCTCTGGTAGAGCGCCCGAAGATGGGCTTCGCGGTGCCGCTGGGCAACTGGCTGCGCGGGCCGCTCCGCGACTGGGCCGAAGCTTTGCTTGATGAAAAACGCCTGCGCGAATCGGGCCTCAACCCGCAACCGATACGACAAAAATGGAACGAGCACAGGTCGGGCAGGCTCAACTGGCAAGGCGATTTGTGGGCGGTGCTGATGCTACAGCAATGGATGGCGAACAGTTAGAGTAGTTTTCGATTGAATGTACGGGATTAGAAAATCATCTCACCGCCGCAGACACAGAGAACACAGAGCGGGCGCAGAGCAGACGTTGGTTTTCTCTGCGCATCCGCCGCGTGCGAAGCACATCATCGGCCATATGCGTCCTCTGTGTCTGCGGCGGTGAATCTTCTTTCATTCCCTTACACTCATATGTAATTTGATCTAATGAAACAGCGAGTGCTTCACGTGATTGGCAACCTCGGATTAGGCGGAGCGCAATCGGTGTTGTATCACCTCTGGCCTTCGCTTCATGCGGCGCGCGGGTACGAATTCGATATTTGCGTTTTGAATGCGGTCGGGCATTTCGGCGAAAAACTTCGCTCCGAGGGCGCGCGGATTCATTGCCTCGAAAGCAAGCGCAAATACGACCCGACAGCCGTGCTTGCGCTCAGGCGGATAATCCGGCGCGGCAATTACAACATCGTTCACGCGCACCTGTTTCCCGAACTGCATCTGGTCCGGCTTGCCGCCGCTGGAATTAAAAATATCCGGCTTGTTTACACAGAGCATCTGGCTACTAATCGCAGGCGGCAACTTGGCGTGGCGGGAAAAATCTTTGACCGGCTGGCTTATGACTCTTACGGGCAGGTCATAGCGGTCAACGCTTCTACGAAACAGAATCTTGTCGAGTGGCAACCGGGGCTGGCCGACAGATCGACAATCATAAAAAACGGCGTTCGCAAAAATCATATCAACGCCGCTAAAAGCGACTTGCTTGAAGAGCTTGGCCTTTCGCCGAATTCGGATAAGACGCTGATACTTTTCGCGGGCCGGTTGAACATCCAGAAAGGCGTAGACGTGTTGCTCGCTGCGCTTTCAGAGATGGGCCGCGATGATTATATCTGCCTGATAGCGGGCGACGGGGAAGAGCGGCACAGACTCGAAGCGATGGCCGCAACGCTGGGGTTGCAGGATCGCGTGCGATTTATGGGGAACCGTTCCGATGTGACAGGGCTGCTCAAGCAAGCAGATTTCATGGCGCTCCCCTCGCGTTACGAAGGATTGCCGATAATCATTCTCGAAGCGATGGCCGCAGGTTGTCCGATTATCGCCACGGCAGTAGACGGCACGGCGGAAGTACTACGCGACGATTCGGCTCTGCTTGTTCCCGCAGATGATTCGCGCTCTCTTGCCGGCGCGATCAAAAAATTTCTCGATAATCCGTCGCTTAGAGATGAGCTGGCAAATCGCGCTTCAATCGAGGCCGAGGAGTATTCGGCAGAGCGAAACGCAGAGCGGTTGTTTGCCGTCTACGATAAAGTGCTCGCAAGAGCGGTATTTTAAGTTAATGAAAAAAGATTCACCGCCGCAGACACAGAGAACACGGAGGAGACGCAGAGCAGAATATAGTTTTCTCTGCGCATCCGCCGCGTGCGAAGCACATCGTCGGCCATATGCGTCCTCTGTGTCTGCGGCGGTGAGGGGTTTCGGACCTCCTAAGCCTTAAAGATAAAACTATGAAAATTCTTCAAGTCGTAGGCGATTCTAAATTCGGAGGCGCCACTTACCTCATACTGGAATGGTGCAAGTTCCTCGTGAGCCATAATTGCGATGTCGCCGTGTTGAGCACCGACGCGCTGACCATTCGAGAATTGAAAAAGATTCCGGGTGTCACGGTAATCGATTCCATATTCATCCCACGCGACGTAGCGCCGATGGCCGACCTGCGCGCCCTGGCGAAGCTCGCGCGCTTGATCGGCAAAAAGTCTTACGACGTGATTCACACGCACACTTCGACGCCGGGTTTCATAGGCCGTCTCGCGGCATGCTACGCGGGCGCGCCTGTTCGACTGCACAGCGCGCACGGCTGGCCCGTGTCCGAGTTTTCGAGCCTCGCGGAGCGGATTCTTTACACGCCGCTTGAAAACATTGCCTCGCGCATCTCGACCCGCGTCATCTGTGTGAGTAAGGCTGCTGTGGATCAGGGGGCTCGCTTTCACCTGGCGCTGCCGAAAAAGCTCGTGGCCGTTTGCAACGGCATTGATCCGACACCGTTTTTGCAGGCAAGCGAGCAGGCGGGCCAATCGTTCAGACAGGAACTGGGGCTGGCTTCAGACACGATTATGATCGGCAACACGAGCCGACTTTCGCCGCAGAAAGATGTGCGGTCGCTCGTCGAAGCAATTCCGCACCTCAGCGGGCTGATGGGCAAAAGAGAGTTCGTCGTCCTTCTTGCCGGTGACGGGCCGCTGCGCGAGGAGCTTGAGTCGCTCGCGGCGCGATTGGCCGTCGCGTCTTCGATCAGGTTCCTGGGCTTCCGCAGTGACATACCTGAATTTTTAGCGGCGCTCGACTGTTTCGTCAGCCCGTCCCTGTGGGAGGGGCTTTCGATCTCGCTGATGGAAGCGATGGCAGCAGCGCGGCCGATAGTCACTACGAACATAGAGCCTAACGCCGAGCTTATCAGGCATGAAAAGACGGGCTTGCTCGTGCCCACGAGAGCGCCCGAGGCGATAGCCGCCGCCATAGCAAGAGTGATAACTGACCGGCAGCTTGCTGACAGGTGCGCCGCCGCCGCGCGCGCGCGCTTGCTCGACCGCTTTACTATTCGACGGATGTTTGACGAACAGTGGCGGCTTTATCAAGAACTGCAACCCTCTCGCTCCCGCCCCCATTCCATTTCTCCCCGCGAGCACAGTGCCTCCATAGCTTCAAAGGAAATTTTATAGGACACCAGAGATGAACATTTTTCAGTTTGCCTTAAAGCGAATGATAGACGCGAGCGTCTCTTTGCCCGCGCTTGCGATTATTTCTCCGATTTATCTGATTATCGTCATCGCTATCAGGCTCGATTCCAAAGGCCCCGCGATCTTCCGCCAGCGCAGGATGGGGATGCGCGGGCGGCCGTTCAACTGTTATAAGTTTCGCACTATGCGCGTCGGCGCTCCCGACATAAGAAACGCAGACGGGTCTACGTTCAACTCCGAAGACGATCCGCGCGTCACGCGCGTCGGCGCATTTCTGCGCAAGACCAGCCTGGACGAATTGCCGCAGCTTATCAATGTTCTGGTAGGCGAGATGAGCCTGGTAGGGCCGCGCCCCGATCAGGTCGACCAGATCAAGTTTTATTCCCCGCGCGATATGACGCGACTGTTCGTCAAGCCGGGCATAACGGGACTGGCCCAGATCAACGGGCGAAACAGCATCCCGTGGGACGAGCGCAAGCGGCTCGACTTAGAGTACGTCGAGCGCCAATCGCTCGCGCTCGACCTGCGCATACTGGCCCGGACGATTCCTTACGTGCTCGTCAGGCGCGGTGTGTTTGTCGAACAGGCTGGCGAGGCTCAGCAAACCTACAGGTAATTGCCATGACTAATTATCCACTGGAACTTTATACGTCGTCAGACTGGCCGCGCGTGGCAACGCTTCTGGGCGGATGGGCTTTCAAACCGCTTGCGGGCCACGACCGCTGGCCCGCCGAAAAACTTCTTTCGCTCTGTCTGGCCCGCGCAGACAGCGCGCTTGAGAGCATTCAAACTAATGCCTGGATAGTGCGGATGGGCAACAGCGTGCTCGGCCTTACTTCGCTCACGCAGCTTCTGTGGGACAGCCGCCTGTTAGGAATGGCTGCGGCGCGTATTGATTACCTGGTCGCGTCAGGCTCTTACCGCGAGCAATACCAGATAAAGCAAAACTTGATTTCCTCGGCGCTCATGCACGGCGCGAAACGCGACATACAACATTTTAGCGCGCGACTCGACGCTTCGGATTTGTCAGGGCTTCACGTGCTGGAGCAAGCCGGTTTCATAACCGTGGATTCAATTCTCACCTTTGCTCTTAACTTGAACAGCGCGCCGGTAAGCGAGCCTGCCGTCGAGGGCATCAACATAAGAATGGCTACAGGAGCCGATTCTGAGGCGACGGCAGAGTTGGCCCGCAAGGCTTACGTCTATGATCGGTTTCACGCGGACCCGGCCGTCCCCACAGATAAAGCGGATGAATTGCACGCCGAATGGCTTCGCAATTCCTGCGCGGGACGCGCGGTTGACGCC
The DNA here is from genome assembly GCA_963728545.1 of Blastocatellia bacterium. Lineage (GTDB taxonomy): Bacteria > Acidobacteriota > Blastocatellia > UBA7656 > UBA7656 > DASUNP01. The sequence continues at coordinate 4,630,612 of CAVSKO010000002.1, read as the reverse complement.
GTAATCGTGGCTGAAGATGACAAGGGGGTTGTGGGCTTTGTCACTTGCAAGCTGCAACTCGATACCGAGTCGCACCTGGGCAAGCTCATCGGCACGATAGTGCTGGTTGCCACGGCGCGGCGCGCGCGCGGAAAAGGGATTGCCCGCGCGATGACGCTCGCGGCTATAGAGTGGTTTCGCGCGCAATCGGTCGAGATCGTAGAAGTCGGCACCCAGTTGCGCAACGTACCGGCATCCCGCGTCTATCAGAACTGCGGGTTTCGCCTGGTCGGCTCAAGCATATCGTTACGGAAATTGTTTTAGGAGGCATTGAACGTGTCATCACAGGTAAAAACAAGCAATAAGATCAGAGAAAATTTCTTGCCCTTTGCTCTACCCTCCATCGGTGAAGAAGAGATCGCCGAAGTAGTTGATTCGCTGAGGTCGGGCTGGGTCACTACCGGCCCGAAAACGAAAGGCTTCGAGACGGATTTCGCCGATTACGTAAACGCGCGTCACGCAATCGCGCTCAATTCCTGCACCGCAGGATTGCACATAGCTCTTACGGCGCTCGGCGTCGGAGCGGGCGACGAAGTGATAGTTCCGGCGCTCACGTTTTGCTCGACTGCCAACGTGGTAGTCCACACAGGCGCGCGCCCGGTCCTGGTCAACGTGAGCGATGATTTCAATGTCACGCCCGAGATAATCGAAGCGGCGATCACCCCGCGCACGAAAGCAATCATGCCGGTTCATTACAGCGGCCAGCCGTGCGACCTGGACGCGGTCTACCGGGTAGCCGCGCGGCACGATCTGGCCGTCGTTGAAGACGCCGCGCACGCGGTCGGCAGCAGCTATAACGGTTTTATGATCGGCTCGGACGGCGTCCAGCGCACGGGCCACGACATAAAGCGCGTCACGGTCTTTTCATTCTACGGCACAAAAAACATGACGACTGCCGAGGGCGGAATGAACACGACTTCGGATGATGAATTGGCCGAACGCATGCGCTTGCTCACGCTTCACGGCATGAGCCGCGACGCCTGGAAGCGTTACACCAGCGCGGGCTCGTGGTATTACGAAGTCGTTGAAGCAGGATTCAAGAGCAACATGACGGACATTCAGGCGGGGCTTGGCATACATCAGCTGCGCCGGTTGGACGGGTTTATAAGGACGCGGCAGCGCTATGCCGAAATGTACTCGGAAGGACTGAAAGGGATGGCTGAGATCGAGCTTCCCGTCATCCACCGGGACCGCATTCATAACTATCATCTTTACGTCATCAGGTTGTGCCTGGAGCGACTGACCATTGATCGCGGGCAGTTCATCGAAGAGCTGAAGTCGCGCAATATCGGCACGAGCGTTCATTTCATCCCGGTCCACCTTCATCCTTTTTACCGCGAACATTACGGCTACGGCCGGGGCGATTTGCCGCGAGTCGAGTCTATCTACGACCGCATCATCTCGCTGCCGCTTTATCCGAGCATGACCAAAGCGGATGTGGAGTATGTAATCGAAGCCGTGCGCAACATCGTCGCCGAGAGGAAGAAAGCAGACTCGCGCGATTTTGGATTCTAGTTAGAATCTGAAATTTCAAAGTTGAAATTATTTCATAGGCCCCCACGTTCTCACACTTAGAGCGGTTTTCAATTGAATGTACTGTATGCGAGAGACATCTCACCGCAGAGACACAGAGAGCACAGAGCGGGCGCAGAGCAGATGTTGGTTTTCTCTGCGCCCCCGCCGCGTGCGAAGTACATCATCGGCCATATGCGTCCTCTGTGTCTGCGGCGGTGAATCTTCTTTCATTTCCTTACACTCGTATGAAATTCATAAAAGAAAAAGCCTATGAACTTATCTAGTCAAATACAGTCGTTGCGGTGGCGGGTTCGAGTGACTCGCGAAACGTCGTTTCGCGTAGTCGCAGACGCGCTGCTTATAAACGCATCAATCCTCACAGCCCTTGTGGTGCGGTTCATCTTCCTCGTGGCCTTCGAGCGCGCGAGAATGTCGGAAGACCATAACGCGATCTTCTGGCAATACCTCCAGGGGTATCTGAATAATTTCTGGCTGCTGACCCTGGTCTGTCTCGCCCTCTTTGCGATGAGCGGCTTTTACACGTATGGCCGGTTTTATCGGGGGCGCTACAAAGTATTGATCGTGGCCCAGGCCGTGAGCGTCGGATACTTGTTGTTCGGCTTCTTAGCTTACTTCTTCGGAATACAGAACTCGTTCCCGCGCGGCGCGCTTCTGCTGTCCTGGGCGATAAGCCTGATGGTTCTTACCGTCGCCCGCGTATGGTTGATAGTGTGGCGGAGCGTTTGCCGGTACGAATCAAATCGCGTTGATGCGCCCGACCGCCGAAAGACGCGCAACGTGCTGGTCATAGGCGGGGCAGGTTACATCGGCTCGGCGCTGCTCAAAAAGCTGTTGGACCGAGGCTATCGCGTCCGCCTGCTCGACCTGCTCCTTTATGGCACGGAAGCCATAAAAGATATTCTCGATCACCCGCGTCTCGAAATCCTTCAAGCCGATTTTCGCCACATTGATAAAGTAGTAGACGCGATGCGCGGCATGGACGCCTGCATACACCTGGGCGCAATCGTCGGCGACCCGGCCTGCGCGCTCGATGAAGAGCTGACGATAGAAGTTAACCTCATGGCTACGCGGATGATCGCGGAGGTCGCGAAGGGGAGCGGCGTCAGCCGGTTTATATTCGCCTCGACCTGCTCCGTCTACGGCGCGAGCGACGAGCTGTTGGACGAGCGCTCGGCCCTCAACCCCGTCTCGCTTTATGCCCGAAGCAAGATCGCTTCCGAACAGGTGCTGATGGAGATGGCCGATTGGTCTTTTGTCCCGACTATACTGAGGTTCGGGACGATCTACGGGCTGTCGGGCCGCACGCGCTTTGACCTCGTCATAAACCTGCTCACGGCCAAGGCGATGATCGATGAAAAGATCACCGTTATGGGCAGCGATCAGTGGCGCCCCTTCGTTCACGTAGACGATGCGGCGCTCGCGGTATTCAAAGTCCTGGAAGCGCCGCTCGGCGTTGTGCGAAATCAAGTCTTCAACGTCGGCTCGGACGAGCAAAATTTCACCATAGGCCAGATAGGAGAGCTGATAAAGCGGCTCGTTCCTGCGGCAGAGCTGCTGGACCTGGGGCCGGACGGCGACCGGCGCAATTATCGCGTAGACTTTGCCAGGATTCGCACGGCGCTCGGATTCAGGCCGCGCTGGCAAGTCGAAGACGGCATACGCCAGGTGATCGATGCTATCGGCAGCGGTCAAGTGGATGATTACCGCGACGCCCGCTACAGCAACGTGAAGTTCCTGAGCGACGAAGGGAGCTACCGTCTCATGCGGCAAAACGGCTGGGCGCACGAATTGATCTACAAAGCCTTGCCCGAATTTGCGTCAATGATCGAGCCGGATGCGCCGCACGCAGAAAACAACCTGCTGCTCTTTCCCGGGCGCAACCGCAACAGCGGCTGGTCGCTGAAATGGAAACTCAAGGTGGCCCGCTCTAAGAGCTCTTAGCCCGCGAGCGGTTTTATTCTTTACGGCTTTCTTCGAAACCGTGTATGTTAATCACCTGGCGACGGCGCGCACATATATTTTTTGCAGGCCGAAGCGATCATTATTTATCTGAACGCGCTTTGATAATCCACAGGAGTCTTTAGAGAAGTTATGCATATCGCAGTAATCGGAACGGGGTATGTCGGGCTGGTCAGCGGAGCTTGCTTTGCTGAGTTTGGAAATAGCGTCATCTGCGTTGATAGCGATGCTGAAAAGATCGAGAGAATCTCGGCGGGAGAGATCCTGATATACGAGCCGGGGCTTGAGGCGCTGGTGGCAAAAAACGTTCGAGAAGGCAGGCTCGAATTCACGACCGATATTCGCAGCGCCATCGAAAAATCTCTGGTCATTATGCTCGCGGTCGGGACGCCTTCGGCCAACGACGGGTCGGCAGACCTCAGCCAGATCGAGGCCGTCTCGCTGGAGATTGCCGCCGCTCTTAACGGGTACAAAGTCATCGTCACCAAGAGCACGGTGCCGGTCGGCGCAGCAGGTTATATAAAAAAGATCATTGATGAAAACAAGCAATCCAGTTGCAGGTTTTCAGTCTCCGCAAACCCTGAGTTTCTGCGCGAGGGCGCGGCGATAAATGACTTTATGCGGCCCGACCGCGTGGTCATCGGCGCGGCGGACGAAGAGGCCATCGCGATAATGAAAGACCTCTATCGCCCGCTCTACTTAATAGAGACTCCGTTCGTCATAACGACGCCCGAATCCGCGGAGATGATAAAGTACGCCTCGAATGCTTTTCTGGCGACAAAGATTTCGTTTATAAACGAGATCGCAAACCTTTGCGACCTGTTGGGCGCAGACGTTCGCGACGTTGCCAAAGGCATGGGCATGGACAAGCGGATCGGGTCGAAGTTCCTGCATCCCGGCCCCGGCTTTGGCGGCAGCTGCTTCCCGAAAGATGTGAAGGCGCTCTCGGCGCTTGCGCGAGGCGCGGGCTACGATATGAAGATCACGGGCGCGGTGCTGAAGGTAAACGAACAGCAGACGGCGATGGTAATCGACCGCATACGTCGCGCGCTGCCCGACCTGAAGGGCAAGACCGTAGCCTTGCTCGGGCTTTCGTTCAAGCCTGAAACGGACGATTTGAGAGAAGCTCCGGCGCTCAAGATTATCGAAGACCTGTTAGCCGCAGGGGCCAGCGTGCGCGCTTACGACCCGGCGGCGATGGAGCCGGCCAGTCGCATTCTCCCCGATGTCACTTACTGCGAAGATGAGTACGATGCCGCGCGTGACAGCGACGCGCTGGTGGTCGTGACGGAGTGGAATCAATTCCGCAGCATCAATATCGACAGGCTGAAATCGGTTATGCGCGGAATGAATTTGATCGATCTCAGAAACATCTACGAGCCGGAAGCGATTCGCGCCGCCGGATTCAACTACGTTGCGATTGGTAGACCGTAGCAGTGGAAAGTTCAGACGTAATTATCATCGGCGGCGGCATCGTCGGACTTGCCACCGCTTACAACCTCTCCGAGCAACACCCCGCGAAGAAGCTCATAGTTCTGGAAAAAGAGGATCATCTGGCCGCTCATCAAACGGGGCGCAATTCGGGAGTCCTGCACACGGGGATCTATTACAAGCCCGGCTCGCTTAAAGCCAGGACTTGCCGCGAGGGGAAACGCGCGATTGAGGAGTTTTGCGAGCGCGAGCGTATAGCCTATCGAATCTGCGGCAAAGTGATCGTTGCCGTAGACGAGAGCGAAAACGCGCGGCTACAGAATCTTTATGAGCGCGGCAGGGCTAACGGCGTTGACTGCCGCATCATCGACCGCAAGCAACTTGCCGAGCTTGAGCCTCACGCCGCAGGCATAAAAGCCATACACGTTCCCGAAGCGGGCATAGTTGATTACCGGCAGGTCGTCCGACGGCTCGCCGAGCGCGTCGAAGAGCGCAATGGCAAGGTCGTATTGCGTGCTCGCGTCACGGATATGAAACAGACGGGCGACCGAATTATTGTTCGTAGCGAGGCGGGCGATTTTGAGGCTTCTTACCTGGTAAATTGCGCGGGGCTTCACTCGGACAGGATGGCTCGAATGTCAGGCAGCCGCCCGAAGGCTAAGATAATTCCTTTTCGCGGAGAGTACTTCAAGCTAGTGCCTGAAGCTGCCCGTCTGTGCAATAACCTGATCTACCCTGTGCCCGATCCGCAATTTCCATTTCTGGGAGTTCACTTCACGAGGATGATCGACGGCGGGGTTGAGTGCGGGCCGAGCGCGGTACTGGCTTTCGCGCGCGAAGGTTATCGAAAGCGGGATGTGAAAGCTGCGGATTTATTAGAGACGCTTCGGTACAAAGGGTTTCTAAAGCTCGCCGCTCGCCATTGGAAGATGGGGGCCGGAGAGATGTGGCAGTCTTTCAGCAAGGCGGCGTTTGTAAGAGCGCTTGGTCGGCTTGTGCCCGAGATAAGACCGGAGCACCTGGAGGCGGCCCCTGCGGGCGTGCGCGCCCAGGCGGTCGCGCCGGACGGAACGCTCGTCGACGATTTCGCTTTCGAAGAGCAACCGCGCATAGTCAACGTAATCAACGCGCCGTCGCCTGCGGCCACCGCTTCGCTTGCGATAGGCAAGATGGTCGTTGAACGACTCGCAACTCGTTTCTAAAAATCGGTTTTACTTTGGAGTGCGGGACCCCGCGCCGCACTCCAAAATATTTACTGCCCCTGCGCGCATGACACGGATGGGCGCAGTATTCTGCTGCGCACGGCCATCACCCGGAGGAAGTATGACAATAGCAAAGGTAAAGTCCAAAGCCGTAATCAGCTTTGCGCTGGCGCTTGCCACGGCGAGCGTATTTACGCTGAGCGCTTTTGCGGCTACAAACACCGGTGAGACGGCGACCGGGAGTGTTCCGGTTGTGCGAGTCGTAAGCAACTCGCCAACCGGGCGGCTTACCGGAACAGGCCGCTTCACCATAGACGGCGACCAGGCTCAAAACGGGGCGACCGTCCTCGACGGCAGCACGATTGCTACCGGGCCTGACAGCAGCGCCACAATCGAGCTTGGCCCGGCGGGCCGCATAATGCTCCGCTCCAACACGATGATCACTCTTTCGTTTTCACAAGGCGCGGTGGGGATCAAAGTGGCGGGCGAGCACCCGTGGGTCGGCGTCGTGAGCGGACAGGTTGAAGTTAAATCGACCTCGGACGCGCGCACGCTCAAGGCGGGCGAAGACGCAAGCTTCGATGGCGCGGTGGTAGCAAGCGCCGCAGACGGCAGCATTCTTGCTGTTGAAGGCGGTGGGGATTCAAACAAGAAAGCGGCCGCTGCTTCTAAGAGCGGCTTTATCACAGCCGGACTGTCTGGCGTAATGACTCTGGTCGGACTCGCAACAACCATAACGCTCGGCGTCATGGCTGGCAGCAACGACGGGGAGACTCAGCAGCAATTGCCCAGACCCAGCCAGGTTGTGCCCTAAAGCATAATCAGAGGTTTGCTTTGATTTCTTATTCATTCTATAAGTGCCCTGGTAAGCTTTAAAGGTGTTTGAAATATAATTCATAAGCCCCTTCGGGGCGCAATTCAATAGCCCGGCGCAACGCGCCGGGCTATTGAATTGCGCCTCTTCGAGGCTTTTCAAACACCCCTGGCTTGCCGGGGCGCTCTTTTTTCAACCTGCTCATCTGGCGTTGCAAGGCCAGTTCGCCGCGAACGGCTCACTCTCTATCCCGGCCAGCACCGCAAAGTGATTCTTCATCTCCCACCTCAATAGCAGGCGTGCGTGCCGGTAGTCTCCCGTTGTCCCGTAATATATGTTGACCACACGAATCGAGCGCGTGGCGGGATAATACCCTCCCGCCAGATGCGTTTTTAGCAACGGCTCGTACCAGATGGTCGGCTCGATAGTCACCCCGCCCGTCAAACTCGCAGGCGTTACGGTATCGGCGAAAGCCGCAAGCTGCCCTCCGCATTTCTTAAAAGACGCCACCGCCTCCTCATAAGCCTCGTCTATCCATTGACCTATGGCGTCGGGCGAGCCGGGGAAAATCTTAACCTCTTCAATCACCAGGTCCGACGCTCCGCGCTTTGCGGCCTGTTTCCACTTGCGCTTGACCGGATTATCGAAACCGTTGTCGCGGTACGCGATCTTGTATTTCGGTGAGAACTTGAGCCCGCTCGTACGGCGCGGGCCTAAGAATTTATAAAAGCTCTGGGCGGAAGCCGCGTCTGATGTGAGCAACGCAAATGAGATTAGAGTCAGTGATAAAGCAAGCTTCTTAAGCATTGGTTTCCTGATAGAAGCTCGCGCGGGTCGGGGCAGGCCTTTGTGATTTTTAAAAGCAACTTTCGAATGAAAGCATGGTCCAGATGCCGCTCATTCTCTCCGCTTCAAATAAATAATAAATGAATCATTCATTCCATAAATAGGCCAGGGCAGGCGGCTTTTTGACAATTCCGAGGCGGGCTGCCGACCTGTACAACTCGATGGCTGAAGGTTAAAATAAAAATCACAAATCATCCCGATCTCATAAAGAGAGACAAAGGCAAACACTTCATGGAAACAATATCAGCACACGGCGGGCGGCTCATAAACCGCGAGCTTGCGGGCGTCGAGCGCGAGACGCTGCTTGAGCGAGTCCCCGAAATGGCAAGAATTGATCTCCGGGCGCGCGAGGTCTCGGACCTGGAAATGATCGCTAACGGGGCCTTCAGCCCGCTCGAAGGCTTTATGTGCGAAGACGACTACGTCTCTGTGCGCGGCAACAAGCATCTGGCTTCGGGGCTTCCGTGGACAATCCCTGTGACGCTTTCGGCCACGGACGAGCTGGCCGGTGGCTTAAAAGAAGGCTCTGATGTTGCGCTCTACGCCGCGCCGGATCATCTGCTGGGCGTGTTGCACCTCCGCCAGAAATTCCGCTACGACAAGCAGCGCGAAGCCGAGCGAGTCTATCTGACTACGGACGCGGCGCATCCCGGCGTTCGCGCCCTTTACGACCAGGGCGATTGGTTGTTAGGCGGCCCCGTGAGCCTGCTCAACCGACCTCGCAACCCTGATTTCCCCTCTTACCGGCTCGATCCCACAGAGACGCGCGCGGCCTTCAAAAAGAGAGGCTGGCATCGCGTGGTGGCGTTTCAGACCCGCAACCCGATTCATCGCGCTCACGAGTACATAATCAAGTGCGCGCTTGAAACTGTAGACGGGTTGTTGCTGCACCCGCTCGTAGGCGAAACAAAGTCGGACGACATCCCGCCGGACGTGCGCATGCGCTGCTACGAGCAGATGCTTGAGCATTACTTTCCCCGCACGCGGACGCTTCTGGCCGTAAACCCTGCTGCGATGCGTTATGCGGGGCCGCGCGAGGCAGTTTTTCACGCGATAATACGCAAGAATTACGGCTGCACTCATTTTATAGTCGGGCGCGACCACGCAGGGGTGGGCAGCTATTACGGCACTTACGACGCGCATTACATCTTCAACGAATTTGACGCAAAAGCTTTAGCCATCACTCCGATGTTTTTCGATCATTCGTTTTACTGCCGTCGCTGCGACGCTATGGCTACAAACAAGACCTGTCCGCACGATTCGACCGAGCACGTCCAACTGTCTGGTACGAAGGTGCGCGAGATGCTGGCCTCCGGCGAGATGCCGCCTCGCGAATTTTCCCGGCCCGAAGTCGCTTCTATACTTATCGAGGCGATGAAGAACCCCTAAAAAAGTCCTGAGCGCTGAGGCCTGAGTGCTGAGTTGCGGTATTCCACTCAGCGCTCAGGCCTCAGCGCTCAGGACTTAGTAATGAAATTGGGTTGAAAATTAACTTTCGTGACCTTATTATCGGGTCGAAAGGACGGAGCGACCCGTTTCAACGCCGGCTCAATTCTTCTTTCAGTCATTACTAAAAGGCTTAGAGTCGAAACGCAGACGTGTCCTTCCGGCAGTTGAGGTTAGCACTTTCGTGGGGCGAATTGCTACTGCTGATATGTCTAGAGTATAATCGAGTTGCCGCTGGACGAATGTCACGAAGGTGGCATCGCGGGCAGTGGGAGGCCCAGCCTATTATGATCAGGTGCAATAACTGTGGAACTAATAACATTGATGGCAGCGAGTATTGCGATGAGTGCGGCACAAGGCTAGACGTAAACGCGCCGCCCGCCTCTCGCAATCAATCCGAGCCGCCCGTTTATCGTCCGCCGAGCGCGGTAGGTAACGACCCTATCTCGTCGCATACCATTGAAAGTGGGACGCCTGCCCCGCCCTCGTTTACGACATCCACGAGCATGCCCAAACCGGCAATGCCTGCGCGCGGGGTGCGCGACCGCGATGCCCGCGCGGCGGATGGGAACAATGATTCGCCGCCCCGGCTGCTGTCGCGCCGGCGCGAAGAATCCCCGGAGCGCGCGTCCGTCAGCCGCAGCACAAACGAGCGGCGACCGAACGACCCGCCTCGCCCCGACAGCATTCCGCCGCAAGGCCCGGCCAAGACTTTTGTGCTCGCTTCGCGCGGGCGCACGGACTCGCTGCAATCCGACCAGCCGGGAGCAAGCTCAGACTCTACTCCAAACGTCCGCATCAGCGCGAGACTGTTGATAGAGCGCGGCGGGCGTATAGGCAAAGAATTTCCGATCACTGGAATCGAGACAAATATAGGGCGGTGGGATGCCGACAGCGGAATCTTCCCCGACGTAGACCTTGACGAAGATGACCCTGAGGCCAAAATCTCACGCCGCCACGCTCGCATCATAAATCATAACGGGCAGTATTTTATCGAAGATCTTGGCTCTACAAACGGGACGTTCGTCAATCGTGGCCGGAGGCTGCTTCCCGGCAAACGACACATGCTGCAAAACGGCGACGAGATAATCGTCGGCAAAACGTTTTTGAAGTTTCAAATTCTCAGATAGCGGTCTCTGATTTCTAGTTTCTGGCTTCTAGTTTCCGTGGCCGATGATGCGCTTCGCGCGCGGCGGTTTCCGCTTTTACGACTCAATATGATCAACAGTTTTCATTTCATGCGCCACGAACCGGAGACGAGAAACCAGAAACAAAAAATCAGAGGCAAGAAACCGATGTTATGTTTTGTCCTGAATGCGGCTCTCAGGTGCAGCCGAGAGACCCATACTGTGGAGATTGCGGCGCGGTGCAAACGCCTCTGCCCGTTGCCGCTCCACCTGTCATTGTAGAAGCGCGCAAAGGACGCGACGAGGATAGTATGCCTGAGTCGAAGAATCCTAAAAAGACGCCCAGCCATCAGCTAGAGCCGGGGACTCTTTTGCTCGACAGATACTTGATAGTCCAGCGCGTCGGCGGCGGCGGCATGGGTAGCGTCTACCAAGCCCGCGACAAACGGCTGGCCGACCGTTTGTGCGCCGTCAAAGAGATGATAGAGCTGTTCGCCGACCAGACGCAGCGCGCAAAGGCCGTGGAGGATTTCCGGCGCGAAGCGGCGGTGCTGGCTCAGCTCAAGCACCCTTCGATCCCGACCATCTACGACAACTTTATAGAGTCGGGCCGCTACTACCTTGTCATGGAGTGGATAGGCGGCGGCGACCTCGCCGAGCAGATGCGCATGCACGGCGGCCTGGTCGATGAAGAAAAAGTCACCGAGTGGGCTTATCAAATCTGCGACGTGCTGCACTACATACACTCGCAAAAGCCGCCCATCATCTACCGCGACCTCAAGCCCGCGAACCTTATGTTGGACGACGCGGCGGGCCGCGTGATGCTCGTCAACTTCGGGATCGCGCGCGTGGTGCGCCCGACCGAAAAAGGCGTCACGGCCATCGGGACTATGGGCTACGCCCCGCCCGAGCTTTTTGCGGGCAAAGTCGAGCCACGCTCGGACCTCTACTCGCTCGGCGCGACCATGTTTCATATGCTGACGGGCTCCGACCCGCAGGACAACCCGCTGCTCATATTCGATTTCAGCAAGAACCCCCGCCCGTGCCAGATCAACCCTGCGATCTCGCCCGACATGGAGCGGATCTTGATGAAGAGCGTGGCTCACAAGCCTGAGGACCGGCAGGGGTCGGCCATGGAATTGAAGCGCTCTTTGGACGAGCATCGCTCCAGGTTGCACTCTCGCAGCACGGCGGGCGAGTCGAGCCGCCCCGAAGGGCCGGGCCGATTCCCCGGTTCAGGGCCAGATGTTATAAGCCCTTACCGCCCGCGAGATTCTCGCGGAAGCTCTCCGGTCCAGCCTTCAAACATTCCGGGGCAGGGCGTGGGCGCGTCCGGAGCGGCTGCCGCTTCATGGGTATTTTGCGGTCACTGCGGCGAGAAGATAGGCTCAGAGGATGTCTATTGCGCACACTGCGGGTCGCGCCAGCCGATCGGCGCAGCCGCGGCGGCGGGCTACACCGGCCAGGCGGCCCCGCGCATCACCGCGCAACTGGTCGTCGTCGGCACGAGCGATATGGTGAAGCCGTTCGTGATAGACAAAGAGAGCGTGTTGATAGGACGTACAGACCCTCACACGGGCATATTCCCCGAAATCGACCTCACCATGCACGACCCGGAGACAAAAGTCTCTCGCCGCCACGCGAGGATATATCGCCAGGGCGAGCAGTTTCTTATCGAAGACCTCGGCTCTGTCAACGGCACGATAGTCAATTCCATAAGCGGCGGCTCGATACGGCTGAACACGAAATCGCCGCGAGTGCTTTCCGTGGGTGACGAGCTGAAGCTCGGCGGCACAACTTTGAAATTCATGGTCGTGTGAGGTAGCTTAAGTTAGTGTGCAGTGCGCAGTAGGCAGTGGGCAGCGAAAAGCCTTATTCTGCCCATTGTCTACTGCGCACTGCACGCTGATTTTTATGAGATTCTGTCCATATTGCGGGATAAGGCTCAACGAGCGGTCCAAGTTCTGCTCGCAGTGTGGCAAAGCTTCATCCAATCGCCAACGCTCCTCGTCAGTCGCCGTCGAAGAACCGCTGAGGGGCGCCGACTCGCCGGGCGAAGCGAACAGCGCAGTGAAGACCAGGGAGATTGCTTCGGTCGATGGCGTGCAGACGCGACCGGCGGATTCGACGCGCGCTAAAAGACCTTCAAACGGCTCTGCGGCCCAGCGGCCGGTAGTACGGGACCGAAGGTTTGCGCCGCCTACGCACATGTTCGTAGGTGCGCTTGAGCAGGCGGGGTTCGGACTGCGCTACGGCGCGTGGATGTTCGATTTCTTGATAACGCTCATTGCCATTATGACATTCACGTTCGTGGTGACGGCAGTGAGCCGCCGGTCGGTCGTCGGCTCGAACCGCGATCTGGTGATCGTAATGGGATTGACCGTGTTGCTGTTCGTGTTGAACTTTGTCGTGCTCGCGGGCCGCGAGGGGCAGAGCGCCGGAATGCGCATACTTGGAATTCGCATAGCGCGAGTCGATGGCCGCCCGTTCACCACAAAGGATGCGGCGGTGCGCCATCTCATAGGTTACCCGCTGTCGGTAGCCGCATTCTTTCTTGGCTTTCTCTGGATGTTGTGGGACCCGCGCCAACAGGGCTGGCACGATAAGCTCGCTCGCACTATCGTCGTTGTGTCTAGATAATTATTCAAAATCACTATGTCTACTTTCATCGTCAGACCGAAAGATTATGAGCCATCCGTCGTCAAGCTCGATAAAAGAAAGCTGACAATTGGCCGCTCATCGCGTAATGACATTTGTATAGGCGATCCGTTCGCGTCGCGCCTGCACGCAGAGTTGCGCGGCGAAGGCGATCAGGTGTTGCTCGTCGATATGGGGAGCGCCAACGGGACTTATCTGAACGGCCAGCGCGTCAACGGCACGGTGAAGCTTGAGGTCGGGGATCTGGTCCGAATAGGCGAAACCGAGATCGAGTACGCTTCGGGCGATCAGGCGATGCTGTCGGGCGCGACCGTCTTTTTGTCAGGCCCGGCGGCTGCCGCGCTCCCGGCTGACACGATCACTTCCCCTATCTCTACGCGCTCGACTTCGGACCTGCTCTCTTCGATACAATCGGGCGCGATTTCAGGCGAGATGCGCCTCTCGTCAGGCTCAAGGGCCGTGCTGGCGCCTGAGTCGGCGGGCCGCGATCTGCTGGGCATAGTCTCTCAGGTAGGGATCGCGCTCTTGCCGCGCACCTCGCTTGAAGACACGCTGAAGATGACCATCGATCTGGTGTTTCAGGCCATCCCGGCAGAGCGAGGATTTCTGTTTTTGAAAGAGGGCGACGATTTGACCTGCAAGATAGCGCGCGGCGCGTCGCGCGACGCAATGCCCTCCGCTTCGCAGGTGCAGATCAGCCGCTCGATCACGAACCGCGTGCTGAGCGAAGGCGCATCCATACTGACCAGCGATGCGATGCACGACCCGCGCTTTCAATCTCAAAACTCCGTCGTGCTGAGCCAGATCAGGTCGGTAATGGCGGTGCCGCTTTTTTCAGGCGAAGAGACGTTCGGGATGATCTACGTTGATAACCCGTTCAACAACCGCTTTACCGAAGAAGACCTCAAGGTGCTGACGACCATCGCTTCCGTAGCCTCCATCAAAATAGAGCACGAGCGATTGCTTGAAGAGCGATTAGAGAAGCGGCGCATGGAAGAAGAACTCAAGGTCGCCTCTGAAATTCAGATGCGGCTCCAGCCCGTAGCGCCCCCCAAGCTTAATGGCTGGGACATGACGGGCGTCTCGTTTCCCTGTCGCGAGATCGGCGGCGATTACTATGATTTCATCCAGCGGAGCCGCGATAACAGGCTTATAGTAGCCGTGGGCGATGTTTCAGGCAAAGGGACGGGCGCGGCGCTGTTGATGTCTTCGCTGCACGCGGCGGTGCGCGCTCAATCACAAACACGCTCATCGATCAGCGAAGTGATGAGCGATATCAATCGCTATATCTACGAAAACTCTCCGCCGAATAAATACCTGACGCTTTTTTACGGCGAGCTCGACCCCGACACGGGGGCCTTGCGCTATTCGAACGGGGGCCACAACACGCCGATGCTGGTTCGCCCGTCGGGCGAAATTGTAAAGCTCGATAAAGGAGGGCTCCCGATAGGATTGATGCAAGACGCCACGTATCAGGAAGAGACGGTATACTTTCGGTCGGGTGACGTGCTGGTCATCTACAGCGACGGCATAACAGAATCGGTCAACGAGCAGGACGAAGAGTTTGGCGAGACGCCCCTGATCGAAGTCGTGCGAAACAATCTCAACCGGTCTGTGTCGGGCATTCGCGACCGCATAGACGAGGCGCTGTCGCGCTTTGTCGGCACGACCGCCCCCGTTGACGACATGACGCTTATGATAATCAAACGCACGGCATAGAAAGAATAAAGGATGAAGGATGAGGGATGAAAAAGACTTTAAGCAAGACATCTGAAATTTGAGATTTCAAATCGACGGGACAAGCCAGTCCCTTGGAATCTTTTTCATCCTTCATCCTTCATCCTTTATTTTCATCCCTTCACTAACCTCCATTCCTCTTTTAGCATTCCGTAGATCACCATATCTTGATAATGATCGTAAAGCCGGGTGGATTGCCTGAGTATGCCTTCCTGCCGAAAGCCTAGACGCTCGGCAATCGCGCGGCTCTTTATGTTGCCCTCGGCGCAATGTATCTCCACGCGATTCAATCCAAGCTCATCAAACGTGTAGTTGACCAATGCGCGAGCCGCACGCGTGACGATGCCTTTGCCTTGAAAGCGCGCGCTGATCCAATAACCTATCTCTACTTTTTTATTCGGCCAATCGATCTTGTGGAGACCCGATTGAGCCGGCAAGCTCGCCCTTGTGCCACAGGCCGGCAGAGAAACCTTCGCTGGCCGCGAACTGCTCAAGAGAGCCTTTGATAAATTTTCGAGTGTCTTCCGCCGTTTTTGTGCCGTCAACCCAGGGGAGCCATTCCCGCAGGTATTCTCGGTTCTCGTCCACCAGAGCGAACAGGCGGTCTGCGTGTTGCTCTGCGAATAACCTGATTTCCGTCTCTGCATCGATCTTATAACTGAACATCAGAAACTCTTCCTCTTCATCGTGAAATCCATTTCGTCATTAAATACGAATCGTGCTCTTTAAAGCCAAAGTTGCGATAAACGATTTGAGCGCGCCGGTTTTCGCGGTCGACCTCCAGGTGAAGCGCCTCGACCCCCTCGGAGCGACAAACCTGCTCGACAAACTCTAAAGCCTGTCGGCCTGCGCCTCGGCCACGCATGTCTTCTCGCACGTAAAGCTCATCAACAATAGCGTCGCGCCCTCGATACTCTAAACTGCACCCAAAGGTGAGCACCACATAGCCGATGGCTTCTTCGCCCGAAACTATCACCCACGCGCGCGCGGGCAACTCTCCGCTAAAAATTTTTTCGAGCGCCTCGCGTGCGGCGTGCTCATCAAACTCTTTGTGGTCGAATTCGAATAGCTCTCGCATGAAAGCTATAAGTATCTCGGCGTCCGATTGATCGGCGGGTTTGAAGATCACTTTTTCCATACGGTGTCCAGTAAATCACAGCGCGCGGATAGTTCAAAATAGTTCCGCGCGAATCTTTGCGAATTGCTCTCGCGCCCGCGCCGCTCTTATAATCCATATGAGAACGATTAAACACGATGGCGACAGTTGCATTGACAAACCCGGAATTGCGCATCATACCGCTTGGAGAAGCCGAATTCCCGGCCATAGAAGCACTCTTCAACGAGCAGTGCGACGAATGGCTGGAGCTGCTCAGATGGGATTATTCGAGGCCGAGCCGCTTGATCCTCGACGTGTTGCGCCAGCGTGAATTGACGGGCTTTGCCGCCATCGAGGGCGGCGCGACAATAGGCTTCACTTTTTATGTCATAGAAGATAATCGCTGCTCGATAGGCGACATCTATGTCTCGAAACCGTGGCGCTGGCTCGGGGCAGATAAACATCTGGCTCAGGCAATACTGGATAAGCTTAGTCAGTCTCCTCGGCTGCGACGTATCGAAAGCCAGTTTGTGGGAGTCGGAAACACGGCTGCCACAGAGCTATTCATCGAGCGGGGCTTCACACACCTGGACCGCCATTACATGATGGCCAGGCTCGCAGAGGCGGGCGAAAGCGATTCGCTCGCAGAGGCGAGCTACGCGGAAAGCCCGAATCTCTCAAACATAACGATCAGAAGTTGGAGGGAGGGCGATTTTGCGAGCGCCGCGCGTATCATCTATCGTTCTTACCGAGGCGAGCACGACAGCCGCATCAACAGCCAGTATCAGACCGAAGAAGGCTGCGCAGAGCTTCTGACCATATTGACCGAGCACGTCTGGTGCGGCGACTTTCTGCCGAGCGTGTCGCGTGTCGCGATTGATAGCGCGACGGGAAATCGCGTCGGCGTCTTAATCGCATCTCGGATCGCTAAGGGTGCGGGACACATAGGGCAGATTTCAATCCTGCCCGCTTACCAGGGAAGAGGATTGGGCCGGCGCATGATCAGCATGGCCATAGCCGAGCTTGAGCAGCGCGGGTACGAAACCATCTCGCTAGCCGTGACCGGCGCAAATGCGAGCGCTTATCACCTCTACCAGTCCTGCGGCTTCCGCACGATTCATCAGTTCCCCGTCTTCTACGACGAGCGCCGGTGATTCGCTGCGTCTGACTTTTAGCCGCTGACAACGACAATCTTCACAACTGCTGAAGTCTTACCCGTAGAGTTGCGCACCTGGACGTTTAGCTCGCTTGGCGCGGAGAGCATCGTTTTCGGGAAACGGCCTACCAGCTCGGTTGCGCTTGCGCTATCCAGGCTGAGCGCGACGCCGTTTACAAACAACTGCGCTCCGGTGTCGAAATCGGTCCCGGTTACTACCAGGCGGAATTTTTTGGCGTTCGCTACGGTGGTCACGGGATTGATCACCTTCGTTCGTTTCTTTTTAAAGACGAACATCGAATTGATCTGCGGCGATTTTATCGGATCGGGGTCCGGATCGTTTTTTGTTATCGATACGGTCTGCTGGTTCGAACGCGCTCCGTCAGGGTTTCTTACTTCTATGGTAATCGTGCGCTCTGTTGCGGTAGCAGACGCGGGCAGATCGGCGATAAGCTCGAATATGCCGGCTCCCTGCCGCGTGGCGATAGGTTCGCCATCGGCCAGCACCACGGCGCCTGTCTTGATGTGGCGGCCCGTGAGTTTGATCGTCGCAACGCCGGTCCCCGCCTTGAAGGCCGAAGGCTGAGCCTTGCCTATGAAAGGCAGCAGGTCGCTGCCCTCGCGGTGTATGCGGTAGATGATATGGTGATGTTCTCTTTGATCGCGGTGCGTTACGGTGTCTAATCGCGCAACATAAATATCGCCGCTTATGGGATCGAGGGCCGTATCTACGGGGCCGTCAAATGGGTCTATCGGATCGAACCGCGCTATGAACTCATTTTCGACTACCCGGAATCCCGTGGCCGCGCTCCCTTCCAGCTTGAGCCGTCTGAGGTCGCCGCCCAGGTTTTGTTCGTTAGCCAGGTTCTTGAAGAGCGTGACGAGCATCTGGTTTTTGAATTCGCCTGCCTGCGGGCCGATGTAAAAAGCTATCGACGTCGGCGTCAGGTGCTGCGGGAATTGAGTTATGGGACCGCGAACGCCCTGGCAGCCGGGGTTTTCGAAATTCGGCGTCCCTTCGCATTGCGGAAAGCCGTAGTTGGCGCTCGCGACTATCCAATTGATCTCTTCCAGGGGGGCAAGGTCTACGCCGCCGCAATCGCCAAGCTGGCATATTTCTCCCGACCCGCCGTCTGTAGAAAACAGCTCGCCGTTTTCAGGATGGAAAGCCATTCCAAACGGATTCCGAAGCCCGGAAGCATACTGTTCGATGGCAGGGTTATCGATCCTTGTTCTGAGTATCGCAGCGTTGAACTGGCGCTCGGGCGGGCGGTCCGGTTTAGGTACGCCGTTGTCGGTCGAAGACCCCTGGCCGAAGTATAGCAATCCGTCAGGGCCGAACTTGAGCCTATCGGTCTGGTGATCGCCTTCGCTCGGCAATCCGTCTATCAGGGTTGTGATCTCCTCCGCGACATCGTCGCCGTCGAGGTCGCGAAGTCTCATTATGCGCCCCGCGCCGCCGAATCGGTTGCTTGTGGCGAATAGATCGCCGTCGGCGCGAAACTCTATGCCTAGCGGCTGAGTTATGCCCGACGCATAGGTCTTTATCTGATCCAGGCGGCCGTCGTCGTTGTTATCTAGCAGTATAAGAATCCTTCCTGAAAGCGTCGCCACAAACAGCCGACCGCGCGAATCGAACGCCATCGCGGTCGGCCCCGCGAATGCGCTCAAGGCGAACTCCGGCACGTTGCTGGTGTCTGCGAATACGTTGAACTGAAAGCCGGGCGCGATCTCTACTTGACGTAACTGTGCGTTCGAACGAGGCGCGAAACTTATGAGCGTGAATACGAGCAGTATGATGGCGATGATCTTCGCGGCGCTCGCAGGTTCTCGATTTAAGCAAAACTTTACTCCCACTACCAATTTTAGATTTTCATAGCGCAATATGCGCTTCGCGCCGCGCGATTTCAGATTTTGGATTGCTGATTAAACTGCGGCTCGCTTCAGTTCCGTTCAGCGATCCTTAAGATCAAAAACTGATGAATTAGAATATCTTTCCTGATCTACAATTCGCAATCTAAAATTATTCGGCGACCAGCAACGATACTTGATTCGAGCGCGTGTTATCGGGGTTTATTACCTCGACCGTGAGCAAGCCCGGCTGCGCGATCGTGCCCCGCCTGAGTCGGGCGATAAGCTCCGCGCCCGCGACAGTGTTCAGGCTGCGCCCGCCGACAAAGATTTCCGCCCCCTGAGCGAATCCCTCGCCGCGCACGACAATCTCATATTTTTTCCCATTGTTTTTGACCGTGACGGGCAGAAGCTCAACGCCGTTCGAGCGACGCCGCACGGTTACGGAATCGATCCTTGCCGTCACCTGGTCCTCGGCGTTCGGGTTCACTATGCGAAAGACTGCCCCGGATAAATCCGCCACGTAAATCTCGCCCGCTTCGTCCTCGCCGAATGATGAGATGCTCAAGTTCGTATCGCGTATCAAGGCTTGCGCGCCGTTATTTAACAAGAATATCTCGCCCGAGCAAAAGTCTCCGTAGATATACGAGCCGAGCGGCAGGCTTGACCTCGCGCCGCGATAGACATATCCGCCCGTGATCGAGCAGCGCCCGTTTGAGTGCGAGTATTCGGCTATGGGGGCCACGGTGCTGAGAGCGCCGCACAGTTGCGTATCAATACCGGTGCATCGCGTCCCTTCAAAGACTCTCCAGCCGTAGTTTCCGCCGAGCGTTATTATGTCTACCTCTTCGCGCTGGCCTTGCCCTACGTCTCCGAGCAGAAGCTGTCCCGTCCCACGGTCGAATGAAAATCGAAAAGGGTTGCGAAGCCCTATAGCATAAATCTCGTCGCGCCCTGCTGTCGGGCCAGAGAAAGGATTGCTCGAAGGCACGCCGTAAGGAAGCCCGCCGCCGGAGCTGTTTACATCGATGCGGAGCACCTTGCCGAGCAGCTCGTTTATGTTTTGCGCGCGGTTGCCGGGATCATTAGCCGACCCGCCGTCGCCCATGCCTATGTAAAGCAGCCCGTCAGGGCCGAACTGGATCATGCCGCCGTTGTGATTGGCGAACGGCTGCGCTATGGTGAGCAACACGGTTTCGCTCGTGTCAGCCACGTCAGGGTTTGAGGCCGAAGCGCGATACTCGGCAATGACGGTCGCGCCGTCATTTCGACGCGTGTAGTTGACGAAAAAGCGGCGGTTGGTTTCGAACTGCGGATGAAACGCCAGCCCGAGCAAACCGCGCTCTCCGCCCGAAAGCACTCTCGACGTGATGTCTAAAAAGACTGTGGGCGTACCCCCGCCCCCGGCGAGCACCTTTATTCGTCCGGGCTGCTCGATTATGAATAACCGGTTCGAGCCGTCTCGCGCGTTTGTCACGTAAAGCGGAGAGTTTAACCCGGTGGCGACCGGCTCAAGCTCTATGCTGACGCCTGTGGATTGCGCGCGAGTAGTTATGGTTGCTCCGCTGAATACTAAGCTTGCGAACACGCAGAGAATCGTTACAAAGGACAATACTATCTTCGCCCTGTTCATAATTCGCCTCACTTCAACAGCATTAAGTTCATTCAAGCATCCGTTTGCGACGTATTAATTTGTCAGGTCGGGGAGAGACAACGATAGATACAATCCTTGGTGAGGTCTCAACCGAAATACCCCTCTGCTCGTTAACGCCATTCCCACAAGCGAACGAATAAGATAGTAGCCCTCCTCACCTGGGCTTGTCCAATAGACTAAACAGTCCTGAGCGTCAATTCTTAGTCCTGAGTGCTGAGTAAAAACATCGGCGCATAATCAAATCGCCTCTGGTTTCTCACTCAGGACTTAAGAATCGCTCAGGGCCTCAGTTTATGCTGTTGACAGTAATTACTGTTTACTGTAAGCTTGCGCTATGACCGAAGCATTAAAGAAGTTAAAGAATCAAAAATATATCGGGGCGATTCAGCTCGCAGACGAAGCGGCCCGCGTTCTCAATCAATACGTGCCGCGACAAGAGCGCGCCAGCGTCACCGAAGTCCCGGACGAGCGGATGGTGCGGTACTACAGCACGGAGGGGCTTATCTCTCCGCCCGAGGCGAAGCAGGGGCTTTCGGCTGTTTACGGGTATAACCACCTGCTCCAACTGCTTGTCATCAAGCGGCTACAGGCCGATCACCTGCCCATAAGAAAGATAAAGGAGCTTGTAGAAGGCAAGACCCAAAGAGAGCTTGAGCAGCTTCTTGATGTAAAACGCGCGCGGCACGAGCGCGATGGGCCGAAGAATGCCGCGACCCTGTACCTGGAATCTTTGCTTCACGTCTCTCAGCCGAAGGCTTCGGCCCGGCTACAGGCCTCAGATAATCTGCAACCGCCCGTCTATTCGACAGGCTCTGCCAGCGCCTGGGCGCGCGTCGAGATAGAGCCGGGGCTTGAGCTTCATATACGCAACGATTATCTGTTGCCGGAGACCAGCAAAGACCGCCGGCGCATTGCGCGAAGAATGTTGAACGAAATAGAGAGTCACGGCCAGGAGCCGGGAAAGTGAGATGTATGAGCAACAACGACAGACCTGTTATTGAAGTCATCGCCGAGCGACAGCTCGCCTTCGCTGACCGTGAGCAGACCCTTGATCTGCTGGTACGCATCCATCCTCCGAAGGTCGACCGACCGGGCAAGCGCCGCCGGTTGAACCTCAGCCTTGCGCTGGATCGTTCGGGCAGCATGGAAGGCGAAAAGATTGCCCGCGCCCGCGAGGCGGCCTCTTATTGCGTCGACCAGCTTTTGCCCGACGACCGCATAAGCCTCGTCATATTCGACGACGTTGTAGAGGTCGTCGTGCCCAGCCAGCTGGCCGAAAACAAAGAAGCGATCAAAGAGAAAATCTCGCGCGTGCGGGCGCGCAACTCTACGGCGCTGCACGAAGCCTGGGTGCGCGGCGGCATGCAGGTGAGCGAGCACCTCACGGACGGGGGCGTCAATCGCGTCCTCCTGATAACGGACGGCCTGGCGAACGTGGGCGAGACGAATGTCAACCGTATAGTCTCGCAGGCGGGCGAGCTGTCCTCGCGCGGCGTGAGCACATCAACCATCGGCATAGGGCGCGATTTCAACGAAGACCTGCTCATCCCCATGGCCGAGCACGGGCGGGGGAATGCCTGGCATGTCGAAGAGCCGGGGGATATGGAGCGGATTTTTGCGACCGAGCTTGAAGGCCTGATCGCGCAGATCGGGCACACCGTGAGCCTCGGCCTCAGCCCGGCAGAAGGGGTGAAAATTCAGGACGTGCTGAATGATTTCGATGTTACGCACACGGGGCGCTACAAGCTTCCGAACCTGCTTGCAGGCTCGCCCATTGATTTAGTAATACGCGTAAAGCTCCCTGTCAAATCTGCCGGCGCGCGGCAAAAGATTCTGGACCTGCGCCTGGCATGGAATCCGCAAGACGCTCCATCGAGCGAGCGAGAAATCTTGAATGAAAGCGCCACGGTTGAATTCGCACTGGCTACGGAGGTTGAGCGATTGGCTGTCAACGAAAGAGTGATCAAGGCAGTCCAGTTGTTGATGGCCGCTCGCGCGCGGCGCGAGGCCATCGAGCAGATTGATCGAGGAGAGATGGCAGCGGCCCGCGCGACCATAACGCACACAGCGCAACGGTTCGCGGAAGTCTGCGCCCCTATGATGGCCGACTCGGATGTCCGCGAGCAGGTCCAAATGTTCGAAGACCTTCAAGCCGATCTATCGAGCGAAGGCGATCTGAAGATGACGCGCAAGAAAATGTCTTATCAAAGCTATAACCTTTCGCGGCAGAGCAAGCCGCTGAAATAAAGGATGAAGGATGAGGGATGAGGGATGAAAAGGATTTGAGAGTTCGAATCTAGAGGTCGAGCCGAGCACCCGGATTCTTTTTCATCCCTCATCCCTCATCCTTCATCCTTCATCCTTCATCCCTCCGGAGCCTCGTTTATGGATCAGGCCGGTCAGGTATCGTTCAAACAGCTCGTAAAGAACAAGCAATTTCTCGCGCTCTGGCTTTCGCAGCTTGTGAGCAACTTTGGCGACTGGCTGGCGCTGATCGCGCTGTTCAGCCTCGTAGGTTATAAATTGAAAGGGACGCCTTACGAGGTGAGCGGGATTATGATCTCGTTCATCATACCGATGGCTTTTCTTGGGCCGGTGGCGGGAGTCTTCGTTGATCGCTGGGACGTGAAGAAGACCATGATCGCGAGCGACGTCTTGCGCGCCGTGATCGTCGCGCTGTTGGTATTCCCAGGACCGCTCGTTCAAATCTACCTGCTCATATTCGCGTTAAGCTGCGTCTCTTGCTTTTTTCTCCCCGCGCAATCGGTCGCCATCCCTCTTGCGGTCCGCAAAGAAGAGTTGCTGATGGCTAACGCGCTAAACGCGCAGACTATCCATTTCAACAAGGTAATCAGCCCGGCCATAGCGGGTTTCCTTGTCGGGTGGGCGGGCGAGAAGGCCTGCTTTTATATAGACAGCTTCACCTTTCTGTTTTCGGCCGCAATACTTGCTACGCTCGCGTTAAAACCGAGAGAGTTGAAATTGGAGAAAGACGCAAGCTCGGTCTTCAAGAATTTCTCGGAAGGAATGAAGTTCATCATAGGCCACCGGATCATCCTGTTCGTGATTCTGTTGATAGCCGGAGCAATACTGGCCGTCGGAGCTTTTGATGCGCTGGTCATAGTTTACATACGCGACATTCTGTCGGGGCAGGAGAATCTTTTCGGCACATTATTGTCGATAGCGGGAATCGGAACGATCATCGGCACCGTCATAATCGGCAAGTTCGGGCAGCGGCATTCAAAGGCTTATATGGTCGTGCTGGGGATACTCGGCATAGGCGTCAGCATCTTCATTATGTCCGCGATGAACAGCGTCCCCATAGCCATCGCGTGCGGCTTCTTTTTCGGGCTGGCGGTCGCTTACGTGCTCATCCCCGCGCAGGCGTTGATGCAGGAAGATACCCCACCGCATATGCTAGGCCGAGTCAGCAGCACTTCGATGTCTTTGATGACCGTGTCTCAGCTCCTCTCTTTTCTGGTCGCGGGAACTCTGGCCGATTGGATGGGAATAAGAAATCTCTACTACGTGGTCGCGTTGATCCTGGCTTTGACCGCGCTGATGGGGTTTATCTTTGCGAGGGCCAATCGAGACGCAATGTCAAAACCGCGACAGGATGAAGCGGAACCGAGCCTTGTATCCGAAACGAGTCAATGAGCCGTCGGCTCATTGCGGACTTGTAGCCGCCGCCGAAGCGAGCTTATTTTTTTGCCTTGCTTTCAAACGGCGATAAACCTCTATCATCAGCATCAGCCACAACCCGCCCGCAAGGTACGCCCCGACGACATCGCTCGGCCAGTGCGCGCTCAGGTAGACGCGCGAGACGCCTACGAGCAGGATAAGCACGCCCAGCACGGCGAGCGCCGAGCGGCGCAATTTACCGCGACGCAACAGCACGTAAGAGAGAAAAAATAGGAAGCCGAAAAATTCTATGAAAAAGACGACGTGGCCCGATGGGAAGCTTTCGTGATTAAAGATAACTTCCGACGGCGGGCGCGGTCTGTCGGACAGGGCTTTGAGCAAGCGATTCATCGAGCTTCCGAGCGCGGCCCCCATTATGGACATGCCCCCTTCTATCCGAAATCGCGCCACTGTCATGGCAAGCCCGAAACCGCCGACCAGCGCCACCGGCACCCAGCCGTTTCCGAGCACCGAAATCCAGGTCATCAGCGTCCCGAAGCCCGGGACCGTTATCGATTGAATAAAGTCGCGCACGCCGATGTCCCAGGCAAAATGCTCGTAGCGATGCGCCAGCACGGCCATCACCGCGTAGACGACAAGCCCCGTGGCAAAGACTATCTCGGCCCATCCTGCGCGTCTGGCGGCGCGGCGCGGCGAAACTGTGATCTCTGTCCCCGCGACATTTTCGCCGCCTTTAGCCTCATTCGCAATTCGTTCTTCTGTGTATTGCTCGTCAGTCATCACACCTTAGCCATCCTGAGTGATAGATCCTGAATTCACTTTCATCGCGGTAGAAATGATAGGACATTGTGCCAATCTTCAGCCTCGGTGGCGTTCCATACGCAGAGCAATCCTTCGATTGCATCCCTATAGGATGATTCTTGTGAAATAAGAACAACGCCCGGACTGGTCCGTCTCTTAATAAAATCAGCAAAATTTTCAGGCATGGTGCTGACATCGTGGGAGACGAGTAATCTTTCTTCGTCAGCGGCAATCTTCAGGACTTCTATATCATCAAGGCCGGTCAAACCCGCCTCATGCGCCGTCTTAAAATCAATAGCCGGTTCGCGACGTTTGAGACCCGTGATAATAGGAAAGCGGAGATCGGCATCTGCTTGAAACTTGATCTTCAAGTTTGAACCTCTTGCGCTTGTTCAAGCTTTCGGTACAGGAGCGGGTGAGAGGCGCGAGCCCGAAGACGCAGAGAATCAAACTTTGTGCGGTTGCGCTGAAGGTGAGCATCTATCTCGGCGCGGTGAGCGAGATAATATGTTATAGCGCCATAGACCTGTTCCAGTGTTAGCGTATCATAGTTATCAACTATGCTCTCAGGGGAAAGACCGCTTAGAAAGTCATAGATAATCGAATCGAGAGAAACACGGCTGCCTGTGATTCGATAATTGTCTTTAGTTTTGGTGACATAGTTCTTTTCCATCGCCTGATTGCCTCGTCGCGCATCTTTTGGCCGATACTTTCACATTCTAGCAGATTCTTTTGCATCAGCTTAAAAGATATTGAGGGACGCTGCTGCTTGATGAGTGTCGCGGGCAGAAGTTATCATCTAAAGAGTGGACTCACCTTATAACTCTGATCACGAAGCGAAGTGGCGATGAACAAATCGAGCGACTTTTGGAGCGACCCCCTTTGGTTTAAGGATGCGATCTTTTATGAAGTTTACGTGCGCGGATTTTATGATTCGAACGCCGACGGCATAGGCGATTTTAGAGGGCTTACCGAAAAGCTCGATTACCTGCAATGGCTCGGCGTCAACTGCATCTGGCTGCTGCCGATGTATAGCTCGCCGCTTCGCGACGGCGGCTATGACATCGCGGATTATTACACGCTCCTGCCGGAATACGGGACGCTCGAAGATTTCAAAGACTTTCTCGACGCCGCGCACGCGCGCGACATACGCGTGATCGCAGACCTCGTGATAAATCACACCTCGGATCAGCATCCCTGGTTTCAAGAAGCGCGCCTTTCACCCTCCTCGCCCAAACGCGACTGGTACGTCTGGAGCGACACGGAAGAGAAATTCCCTCAGGCGCGGATTATTTTCACAGACACCGAGCGCTCGAACTGGACCTGGGACGAGATGGCGCAGGCTTTCTACTGGCATCGCTTCTTCAGCCATCAACCCGACCTCAATTACGACAACCCCGACGTTCAACAGGCCATGCTCGACGTGCTTTCGTTCTGGATGGACTTAGGGATAGACGGCTTTCGCGCAGACGCCGTGCCGTACCTGTACGAGCGCGAGGGGACTAACTGCGAGAACCTGCCCGAAACTCACGCCTTTCTCAAACGCATGCGCGCTTACGTCAACGAGCATTATCCGGGCTGCTTGCTTCTGGCCGAAGCCAACCAGTGGCCCGAAGACGTGGTTGAGTATTTCGGCGACGGCGACGAGTTTCATATGAACTATCATTTTCCGATCATGCCTCGTCTTTTTATGGCGCTCCGCCAGGAAGACCGGCGGCCCATCGTAGAGATTTTAGAGCGGACGCCCAGCATACCGGAAAACAGCCAGTGGGGCATGTTTCTGCGCAACCACGACGAGCTGACGCTTGAGATGGTGACGGACGAAGAGCGCGATTACCTCTACAGCGAATATGCTAAAGACCCCAGGATGCGGCTAAACGTAGGCATACGCCGTCGCCTTGCGCCGCTGTTGGACAACAGCCACCGCCGCATCGAGCTGTTGCACGCGCTGCTTTTCAGCCTGCCCGGCAGCCCGTTTCTTTATTATGGCGACGAGATAGGCATGGGCGACAACATATACCTGGGCGACCGCGACGGCGTACGCACGCCCATGCAGTGGACAGCCGACCGAAACGCGGGGTTCTCGCGGGCAGATTTCGCGCAGTTGTATTTCCCTATAATCATGGACCCGGTTTACGGCTACCAGTCGGTCAATGTCGAAGCGCATCAACGCTACAGCACATCGCTGCTCAACTGGATGCGGCACATGATTCACCTGAGAAAGCAGCATAAAGTTTTCGGTCGCGGCGCGCTTGAATTTATCAAGCCGGAGAATCGAAAAATATTCGCTTTCACACGCAGCTATCGGGGCGAAACTGTGCTGTGCGTCTACAACCTCTCGCACATGGCCCAACCTGCGGAGCTTGACCTGAGCCGTTACCAGGGAGTCAAACCCGTCGAGATGATGGGCGAAACCGAGTTTCCGAAAATAGGGAAGCGCCCTTACCAGCTTGCGCTCGCCCCTTACGGGTTCTACTGGTTCCGCCTCTGATTATCCTCTTCTACATTCTCGCATCTGGCCGAATGATATAATCAACTTTTCGGCTCGCTTGGTCGTATGCCTTAAATATGAGATTTCTTTCTGCAAGCGCGCTGTGGTGGCTCGGCTTAGGCGCGATCATAATTCTCTTCTATTTGCTCAAGCTCAAGCGCAAGCGGCGCGTGGTGCCCAGCGTGATGCTCTGGCAGCGCGCGCTCGAAGAGATGGAAGCCAACGCGCCGTTCCGCCGGCTGCGCCGCAGTCTCTTAATGCTGCTTCAACTCGCCGCGCTCGCCGCGATTGTGCTGGCCCTCGCCCGCCCGCTAGTCACCACGCGCGCGCTCGCCGCAGGCAGCGCCATAATCATCATAGACACGACCGCCAGCATGTCTGCTGCCGACGAAGATGGCGGCGCCAGACTTGACCGCGCTCGCGCGCTTGCGCGAGAGATGATCGATGGGCTTGGATCAGGCGACCGCGCTGCCGTCATCGAAAGCTCGTCGCGAGTTATGGTGCGCCAATCATTGACTTCGGATCGCGCCGCGCTCCGCTCGGCCATCGGCGACGTGCGCGAAACGGACGCGGCGGGCAGCCTTTCGGACGCCGTGCGGCTCGCAGAACAGATCGCAAAAGCCGAACAAGACGCTCATATAGTAGTAATCAGTGATGGCGGCGGCGCGTCACTCTCTTCGGACCTGGCAGCCGCCAGCGCTGGTGTTAATCAAACAAGCGCGCTCCGCTTTGTCCGCGTAGGCAATCGTGCAGACAATGTCGGCATCGTTACGATGAATACGCGCTCGATTCTCTCGGGCGCGCGGCGAGAGCTTTTCGCTTCAATCGCAAACTTCGGAGAGATCGCGCGCAACCTGGGCGTCGAATTAAAACTCGACGGGAAGCTCATCGATGCCCGCACCGTCAGCGTTGCTGCCGGTGGCCGCAGCGCTGTGATATTCGATTCGCTTCCGCCATCGGGCGGAATGGCCGAGCTTAAGCTGATAACCGAAGACGACCTCGCCGCAGACAACACGGCTTATACGTTCGTGCCCGATGCGCGCCGCACGCGCGTAGGAGTTGCGAGCGATAACCAGTTTCTTCTTCAAGCGCTCGCCGTCAACACGGAGCTTGATGCTCGCAAGATAGATTCGACCGCCCCGGCTTCTGGCCTCGATTGCATAGTGAGCGAAGGCGCGGTTGATCCCGCCCTTCTCAAGAGCGACACTCCGTTGCTTGCTATCAATCCGCCCGATCTTGAAGGCGCGTGGCAGCGAGAAGCGGTGCGCGAGCGCCCTGAGATCACAACGGTAGACCGCTCGCATCCCGTGAATAATTATCTGAGCTACGCGGACCTGCACATCGAAGCTGCTGCGGCGCACAAAACGGCTTCGTGGCTTCGACCGATTGTCAGCGGCGGAAACGACGCGCTGATTTCGGCAGGTGACGCGAACGGGCGGCGGGTCGTGTTGGTGAGCTTCGATCCGGCGAAAAGTGATTTGCCGTTAAAGGTCGAGTTCCCGATTCTGCTCATCAATTCTATAAACTGGCTCTCGGGCCGCGAATCGGTGACGGCTGACAGGACGGTGAAAGTCGGCCAGCCGTTCGCGATTCAAACCGGCGGGCCGAGCGTAAGCGTGACTATGCCCGACGGCGAGACCAGAGAAGTCACGGCGCGTGAGTCGTCGGCTATTTTTGCCGACACTTTTCGCGCGGGCATTTATCAAGTCGGCGGGAGCCAGCCCTTTGCGGCGAGCCTGACGAGCGAAGCGGAATCGGATACTACGCCGCGCGAGACGCTCAAGACCCGCGCGGGAGAAGTCAGTGGCGTGGCCGAAACTTTCTACTCGGAGCGCGAATGGTGGCGCTGGATAGCCTTGCTTGCGCTAGCCGTGCTCGCCGTCGAGTGGTGGGCCTACCACAGGAGAATCACCTGAATTTCAAATCGCGGCGCGCGAAGGCGCATCATCCGCCATGGAAATTTGAAATTTGAAATCATCGATGGTTGAGTTCACAAACATAGCGGCACTCGTACTGCTGGGCCTGATACCGTTGGCGATCTATCTGGCGCGGCACAGCCTGGCCGCGCTGTCGCGACAGCGCGCGCGCGCAAGCATGACTGCGCGCGTGCTGATCCTGTTGCTGATCGTGATGGCGCTCGCGGGACTCAGAATCCGGCTTGCCACGCGTGATGTGGCCGTGATCTTTCTGGTTAACGTGTCGTCAAGCGTTGCCCCGGGCGCACAGGGCGCGGCTGTCGAGTTCATCAACGGCGAGATTGAGCGCGCCGCGCCGCGCGACTACGTCGGCATCGTCGCATTCGGACGCGACCCTTCGGTCGAGCTTGCGCCCTCGCGTAAAGAGAGTCTGGGCGATTGGCATCTGACAGAAATCAACGCCGCGCCCGCGCGCGACTACACCGATATTGCTACGGCTATGAGGCTCGCTGCCGCGCTCGTTCCCGAAGACGCCGTAGGGCGATTAGTGCTGATCTCGGACGGCAATGAAAACCTGGAGCGCGCAGCCGAACAGGCTCAATTGCTCCAGGCCGAAGGCATCGAAGTCCACACGCGGGCAATGACGACCGTTAGCGATGCGGGCGACCGCCAGGCTGAGGTAGCCGTTCGCGACCTCGCCGCGCCCCAGTCGCTTGCCGAAGGCGAAACGTTCGATCTGCGCGTCACAATCAACAGCACGACCGACACGGACGCCGTACTGCGCGTTTTTCGCAACGACTCGATTGTGGCCGAACGCGACGTGCGCCTTGCCGCGTCGGGCGAAAATGTTTTTGTGATGCCTCAGCGCAACGAGCGAAAAGGTTTCTACACCTACCGCGCCGAGGTCGAAGCGGTGCGGTCAGACATATTCGTGCAGAACAATTCGCGCGAGGCTTTTACGATTGTCGAGGGACGGCCCAAGACGCTTTACGTTTACGGCGACGGGCAGCCGTCGGCAGGCATAAGGCGCGTACTTGAGGAGGGGAATTTCGCGGCGGATATTCGCCCGTCTGCCGCCGTGCCCACCCAGCTTGCGGGATTTCAGGATTACGATCTTGTTATCTTTGACAACGTCCCGGCCACACACCTTACGACCGGCCAGATGAAGATGATTCAATCTTATGTCCGCGACCTCGGTGGCGGCTTTATTATGATCGGCGGCGATCAAAGCTTCGGGCCGGGCGGTTACTACAAAACGCCTGTCGAAGAGACGCTGCCCGTGTCGCTCGACGTGCGGCAAAAGAAACACTTCCCCAGTCTCGCGCTCGCCCTGGTCATAGACAGGTCAGGCTCAATGAGCGGCACAAAGATGAAACTGGCTCTGGAAGCCGCTTCTGCGGCGGTCGATTTTCTGTCGGAGCGCGATTCGGTGGCCGTCGTCGCGTTCGACTCCGACGCGGAGACGGTTGTCAGTCTGGGCAAGGTCGAAGACAAACAAGCGATCCTCGGCAAGATCGGCTCTATCCAGGAAGCCGGCGGGACGGAGATTTACGCGGGCTTGCAGAGGGCTTATGAGATGCTGCAACCGAGCGACGCCCAGATCAAGCACATCATACTTCTTTCCGACGGGCAGAGCGAAGGCGACTTCCCGGGCCTCACCCGCTCTATCCGCGAAGCGGGCATCACGCTTTCGAGCGTTGCCATTGGAAACGACTCCGACACTCAATTGATGAAGGCGCTGGCAGAGTGGGGGGGCGGTCGCTATTACGAAACAGACAGCCCTGAAAACCTCCCACGCATCTTTACGCGCGAAGCTTTTCTCGCATCGCGCTCGACCATCATTGAAGAGCCGTTCACGCCTCGCCTCGTCCGGCCTTCGCAAGCTACGGACGGAATAGATTGGAGCCATGCGCCGCTTCTTGGCGGCTATGTCGGCACGGCAGAGCGCGACGCGCTCACGACTCCCGCAATCACGTCGCTCATAACCGATAAAGACGACCCGTTGTATGCCGCATGGCAATACGGTCTGGGCCGCGCGGCGGCATTCACATCGGACGCAAAACCCCGATGGGCTTCGGGGTGGATGAACTGGCCGGGCTTCGGCCAGTTCTGGGCGCAAGCGTTGAGGGATACTTTGCGCCGCGATGGCGCGACCGACCTGTCGCCGCGCGTCGAGATCGATGCGGGGCGAGGCCGCGTCGTTGTTGAAGCCGTCACACCAGACGGCGCATTCAAAAACAATCTTCGTTTGCGCGCTCACATCGTTGCGCCCGATTTTACGACTTCCGACGTTCCGCTTGAGCAGACCGCCGCAGGCCGTTACGAAGCAGAGTTTGAAGCTACGGTGCGCGGCGCTTACCTTGTGAGCGTGACCGAAGAGGGCGGAGAAGTGGCCCCGATAACGGGCGCGGTCAACTCCTACTCGCCGGAGTACGCCGTGACCACATCCGACACAAGCCTGCTCGCTCGCCTTGCCGAGGCGACCGGCGGTCGTGTGCTTGCGATTAATGCGAGCGAAGCAAATCTATTCGAGCGAGGTGCGACCAGGACGCGGCCACAGGAGATATGGCAATGGCTGTTGCTGGCGGCGCTTCTCGTTCTGCCGATAGATGTCGGGATACGGCGCGTTCACATCACGCGCGAGCAGATAGACGGGGCGCGCGAGTGGATTCAGAGCAGGCTCCGCCGCACGGCCACCCAGGAGAGCGGATTAAGCGAAGCGACGGCTGCGCTGTCTCAACTGAAGGATGCGCGAGCGCGCGTGCGTATGGGAGGCGACGGAATAGAACCGCCCGCCCGCGCCTCTCAACAGTCACAGGCGACCACATCGCAGCCGGTAAATCCGATAAGAGTTAACCGGGCGCAAAACGGCGAGGCCGAACAACGCGCGGCTGACGAACAGGTTGGCTCGGAAGCGGGCGAGGCAAAACCGCTCGCCAGCCGTCTGCTTGACGCCCGTCGAAAGAGGCGCGATTGAAATTCTTGAATCGGCGCGCTCAGGTATGTGTGGCTGCGATCTACAGCATGAGAAGAAAATTAGAGAAGGCCGGTTCAAGCGGCGTAGTAAAATAGCGCGGGCGATCTTCATATACTCTCGAACCTGATAAACATATTCCTCTTTATCGATCACGAGCAAAAAAAACTTGACCCTGGAATCCGTTCCAGCCTTTATAATTCAAGTGTGGCTGCTGAAAATCAGAAGATGAATCTTTTACGCGCGGGCGAGCTTGCCCGATTGGCAGGCGTCAGCACCGACACTTTGCGCCATTACGAGCGCAGAGGGGTGCTGCCCGCTCCGCAGAGGTCGGCAAACGGATACCGCCAGTACTCTGCCGGCTCGCTCGACCGCGTGCGGCTCATAAGGCGGGCGCTCGCGATAGGATTTACGATTGACGAGCTTGCCATAATTCTCAAGGAGCGTGATCGCGGCCACGCACCCTGCCGAAAAGTGCGCGCGCTGGCCGAGGCGAAGCTCGGTGAAATTGAAACGCGGCTGCGCGAAATGGAGTCAGTCCGCGACGATTTGCGCGCAGTCTTGCGTGACTGGGACTCGCGGCTTGAGACGGCGCCCGCGTCCGGGCGCGCGGGGTTGCTTGAGGCGCTGGCGAAAGGCTCTTTGATTCAGGAGAGGAATTCGCCGCTCACACCGCCACGGTTGAAACGCAGAAAAAGTAAGGAGAACATTTTATGAAATTTAATCGCTACGTCGCGTCGGTACTGGCAGCAATCTTGTTTGTCTCTATGGTCGGCTTTGCCCGCCAGCAAACGCATCAACACGATCATCACGCGGAGGTCAATAAAAGAGGCGATAAAACGATGGGCTTCAGCCACACGAATACGACTCATCACTTCCGCCTTTTTGAAAACGGCGGCGCTGTAGAGGTTCAGACCAACGATCCTAATGATTCGGACAGCCGAGCGAAAATCCAGAAACACCTGCATAAGATCGCCGAGAGATTCGCCGCCGGGGATTTTGAGATGCCGATGGCTATACACGATCAGGTCCCGCCCGGCGTTCCCGCGATGATTAAACTGAAAGCAGAGATCGCGTATAAATACGAAGACACCGAACGCGGCGGACGAGTGCGCATCATAACTAAAAACGCGGACGCTCTCGCCGCCGTGCACGAGTTTTTGCGGTTTCAGATTCAAGACCACAATACGGGCGATTCACTTGAGGTGGAAAAGAACGATAAAATGTGATTCGATTATCCTTCTTCATCAGGTAGGTTATGGAAGGACAACCGGACTCACCGCCGCAGACACAGAGAACACAGAGCGAGCGCAGAGTTTTTCTCTGTTTCTCTGCGGCGGCGGTGAGATAGCTTATGCGGAGGCAAGCTGTGGCACGATTAGAAGATTTTCGCGGCATCGAAGGGACAAACTTCTTCGAGCAAGATAAAGGGTTTCAGAAAATCATCGGCTCGCTGTTGCCGGAAGACGAGCGCGGGCAGATCTTCGCCTCGCTTCAAGAGTGCGGCGAGCGGGTCGCAGGTCGCTGGGACGAGCTTGCGCGCGAAGCCAGCCGCAACGAAAACTTGCCTCGCATCGTCAAGCTCGACCGTGTGGGCCGCGCGGTCGAGAAAATAGATTTTGGCCCGCTCACTCGCCAGCTCCGCCGCGAGGTGGCCGAGCTGGGCGTGCTCACACGCTCGCGAAGCGAGATGCACAAATTCGCTCTCATTTATCTGCTCGCGCACAACGGCGAAGCGTCGGTGATGTGCGGAATGAGCTGCACCGACGGCTTGATACGCGCCATCGAAGCGCGCGGCTCCGGGTTTTTACGCGAAACGTATTTGCCGCTGCTCGGATCAATCGAGACCCCGCTTGCGGGCGCTCAATTCGTGACGGAAAAAGATGGCGGCTCGGACGTAGGCGCAATCAATACCGAGGCGACGCCGAACACAGACGGTACGTGGACAGTCACAGGCAACAAATGGTTCTGTTCTAACCCTGACGAATATTTCGCGGTCGTGGCAAGACCTGTGGGCGCGCGGGGCGGGACCGAAGGGCTTGCGCTTTTTATGATCCCGCGCGTATTGCCTGACGGTCGCGTGAACACGCTCAGGTATCGCCGCCTCAAAGACAAGCTCGGCACACGGTCGCTCCCCACAGCCGAGATAGATTTCGAGGCCGCGACTGCTTATGCTATCGGAGAAGTTCAGGATGGCTTTAAGACGCTGATGAATTATGTCATCAACGCCTCGCGCCTGCATAACGCGGCGAACGCCTCCGGCTTTTTGCACCGCGCTTTTTTGGAAGCGCGCAACTATGCCCGCCAGCGCGAAGCTTTCTCTCAACCGATCATCAATTACCCGCTCGTTCAAGAGACGCTCGTCACCCTGCTCGAAAGATCATGGCGCGCGCGTTTGCTCACCTTTCGCCTGATCGCCCTTGTAGACCGGCACACCATCGCGCCGGAGGACGCGAGCCAGGCAATGTGGCAACGCTTTTTGACTAACCTCGCGAAGTACAGAACGGCGGACGTGCTTGTTGACTCGCTCCGCCAGGCGATACTCGTGTTCGGCGGCAACGGCATAGTCGAAGACTTCACGGTTTTGCCCCGCTTGCTCAGAGACTCTTTGATAATCGAAACGTGGGAGGGCGCTCCAAACACGCTGCGCATGCAGATCATGCGAGACGGAGCGCGCTCGGACGTTTTCAACCGCTGGCGCTCAGAGGTAAGCAACGCGCTTGAGCAGTGGCCCGCGGATTTTCTCGCCGCGACTCGCAATCGCTTCGAACACGCATTCAGACAGACTACCGAGACTTTATCCGAGGGCCGACTGCTTGACCGCCAGTGGGCCGCGACGCACGCCCGCCGTCTCGTAGACCGCATGGCCGCCTTGCTTGAGATTGCCTGGATGAAGGACGCGGCGCTGCAATGGCATGAAACAGACGCGACCGCCGGATTACTCACGGCTGCGGCTGCGTATAATCTACTGCCCGACGAGAACCCGTTTGACTCACCCGTCATTGAAGCGATAAGTCGTAACGCGCAGGCTTTGATAGCAGAAGAGGCCGTGCAGTGCGACCTCAGCCGATTGTAAAGCGCAGCGCGCATCGGTAGAATTAACATTTACTCACCCTATAAACCTCAGGAGATTTCGCATGAGAAGATTTGTGTTCACTCTTTTAATCGTGACTCTATTGTCTGCGGCAAGCGCCCTGGCGCAGGCAACCGATCAAGCTCAATCGCAAAAATCGAAATGGACTGTTGACGACGTGATAATGCAGGAGCAGGCCGGCGGTTTTCGTATCTCGCCCGACGGCCGCTGGGCCGTGTGGGTAAAGAGCGTGGCCGATAAGGAAAAGAATGGCCGCATCTCGAACCTTGTTTTATCCAGCCTGACCGAAAAACGCGATGTCGAGCTTACGCGCGGGACCGAAAACAGCTCCAGTCCTAAGTGGTCGCCTGACGGGCAGCTCATAGGTTTTATCACTGCGAGGCCCGACCCGAAAGCGAAGCCCGGTGCGGCGCCAGGCGATGGGCCGAAGCCGCAGTTGTGGCTCATCAACCCGTTCGGCGGCGAGCCGTGGGCGCTCACCAGTTTTGCGCGCGGCGTCACAAACTTCGAGTGGGCCGACGCGGACACCATAATATTTGCGGCGCAGGAAGACCCGACGTTTCACGAGAACACCATCAAAGAGAAGAAAGACACGACGCTCCTGGTCGAAGACGAGCAGCACGCGCCGCCCATCCGGCTCTTTAAGTTTGCAGTCAAGGCAAAGAAATTTACTCGCCTCACCGACAACGCAGACCGCATACAGGGGTTTGCGCTCTCGCCCGACGGCGCGAAGGCCGTCACGGTCCACGACCGCAGCTTGCGATATGTTTACGACCAGAAGGTAAAGCCCGTAGTCTTTCTCTACGACCTTGTGACGGGCGAGCGGAAGCATATCTTCAGCGAGAAGAAATTCAACATAGGCCAGGTCCGATGGGCGAGCGACGGGCGCGGCTTTTATGCGACGAGCGATTTTTCGAATCACCCTGAATACACTAACGCGACCGTCACGCACCTGTATTACTACGACCTGGCGACCAATCAGCCAGCTATGGTCAACCTCGATTGGGAGAACGGGCTGGCGAGCGGCATAGAGATAATCGATCAAGGATTCGTCGCGCTTCTTGCAAACGGCGCGCGAAACAAAGCGGCCCGCTACACGCGCGAAGCCAACACGTGGAGGCGCGAATGGGTCAGCGGGGATCACGCGCAAAACATTTTTGCCGTTCAGGTCGGCAAAGATAATAAGACGGTTCTTTATTCGTACTCGACCGCAAGCACCCCCACGCAATGGTATCGCGCGCGGCTTGAGGGCGCGCGTATAGATTCGCCCGCTCAGCTTACCGACATCAATCAGCACTTCAAGAAGCGCGCGATAGCAAAAACGGAAGTGATAAAGTGGAAGGGCGCGCTCGATGAAGAGGTAGAAGGAATTTTGTATTACCCGCACAACTACGAGGCGGGCAAAAAATATCCGCTGGTCGTGATGATACACGGCGGGCCTGCGAGCCTGGACACGGACGAGTGGGACGAGTCCTGGGCTTATCCGGCCAATTTGATGAACCAGCGCGGCGCGTTCGTCATCAAGCCGAATTATCACGGCAGCTCGAACTACGGTTTGAAATGGGTCGAGTTGATAGGCGGCGGCAATTATTACGATCTCGAACTGCCCGACATTGAAAAAGGCGTAGATTCCTTGATAGCTCGCGGTCTGGTCGATTCGGACCAGCTTGGCATAATGGGCTGGTCCAACGGCTCTATCCTGACTATAGAGACGACCGTCAGGACTACGCGCTACAAAGCGGCATCGGCCGGGGCGGGCGATGTCGAGTGGGCTTCGGACTGGGCCAACGCGCACTTCGGGGCGTCGTTTGACAATTACTATTTCGGCAAATCGCCGCTCGAAGACCCGCAGCTTTACATCAAGAAATCGCCTTTTTATCGGCTGGATCGTGTGCGCACGCCGACCATCATATTTTTTGGCACCGAAGACACGAACGTCCCCACGCAACAGGGCTGGATGCATTATCGCGCCCTGCAACAGCTGGGCAAGACCGACGTTCGCTTTCTGCTTTTCCCCGGCGAGAAACATAGCCCGCAAAAGTTGGTGCATCAGCGCCGCAAGCTCGAAGAAGAGCTTGCCTGGTTTGACAAGCATCTGTTCAAGACGGTCAAAGAAGAGAACGAAGCGTTCAAACCGGATTCGCCGCTGGCCGCCGTGCTCAAGAGCGCCCGCGCAGACGGCTCGCGCTACGGCGTGATGGAGCATAATGCGCTGGTTCCCGAAATCGTCAAGCACGGCGAGATAGAGATGAGCCGGTTTGAAGTGACTCGCGCGCAGTTCGCGCAGTTCGACAAGACTTACGTGGTCGAGCCTGGGAAAGAGAATTTCCCGGCTAACAACCTTACTTTCGCGCAGGCTCGCGGCTACGCGGAATGGCTCGCTCGCACTACGGGGCAGCCCTATCGTTTGATGACCGAAGCGGAAGGCGAGGGCGTGTACGCTTCGGTTGCGGGAGCCGAAAACACTTTGGATTACTGGGCCGGTTACTCGGTGAACCCCGACGATGCGGCGCGGTTGGAAGAGAAGCTCAAACAGCTTCGCGGTCGCGCCCCGTTGCTTAAAGAAGTAGGCAGCTTCAAAGGCGCAGGCTCGGACGAGATGGTATTCGATCTTGGCGGCAACGTCGCCGAGTGGGTCGTGGCGAAAGACGGTGCGGGCCGGGTGATGGGCGGAAGCGCCGACACTCCCGTAGACGCAAAGCTGCGGGCGCGAAAGCCCGCGCCCGAATACACGGGCTTCCGCATAGTCAAAGGCGCGCCGTCGCAAACGGCTGCGCGCTGATCGCGCTAGGAAATTGGTAACCCGTCGAGAGGCGCTGAGGCTTGCTTTATAGCTTCAGCGCCTTATTTAATGTCAGACAGTTGCTTGTCCGACACCGCCAATTCCGGCATCATTGCTGCCAATAGTATAGGGAAAAGAAAAATGAAGATTAAACGTTACTTGGATTGAATAATATGAAATCGCATCGAAAAATAGAGACTAAATTTGCCGTTTGCATTACAAATACAGAGCCGGATTTAGAGCCACGCAAGGTTTATCAGATTTTGCCCGACGAGGATGCTGAGAAAGTGAACCACCTTAGAGTGATAGATGAATCCG
Source organism: Blastocatellia bacterium (assembly GCA_963728545.1). Taxonomy (GTDB): domain Bacteria; phylum Acidobacteriota; class Blastocatellia; order UBA7656; family UBA7656; genus DASUNP01. The sequence continues at coordinate 4,592,042 of CAVSKO010000002.1, read as the reverse complement.
GTGAAGATTATTTATACCCGGCAAGTTTCTTTATAATGGTTGAAATCCCTAAAGAGGCAGAGCAAGCAATATGGCATGCTTCTTAGCATCGCTCATTACGGCTTAGTATCGTTCTGCTTCATCAAAAATCTGATATAGTTAACGCGCCCGAAAACAGCCTTCTCAGAGGTGTTCTGCCAATGACGAATAGCCCCCCACCCACCGTCGCATCCGCTTTGTCTCCCTCTTTGCGCGCAGGCATGGGCGCCGTTCCATACGAAGGAGGCGTCGCTTTTCGCGTATGGGCTCCGAATGCGGAGAGCGTTTTTGTCGCCGGAAGTTTTAACGCATGGTCCGCGACTGCAAATCCTCTGTCCAGTGAAGGCGCCGGTTACTGGTCCGCCGATGTCGCGCTGGCTCGTTCGGGCGATGAATACAAATTTGTGATCACAAACGGCGAAACGCGCTGGAAGATGGACCCGTACGCAAGACGGGTCACCAGATCGAACGGCAACTCCGTCGTGTACAAACCTGATTTCGATTGGGGAACCGCTCAATACGTAACACCCGCGCGCCACGAGTTGATTATATACGAGCTGCACACAGGCACTTTTAACGATTCGCCGGACGGCGAGCCGGGGAACTTCGACGGCATCATCAACAAGCTCGATTACCTCAGCGAACTCGGCATAAACGCAATCGAGGTGATGCCTTCGTTAGAGTTTGCGGCGGACTTTTCCTGGGGCTATAACCCCGCGAATATCTTCGCCATAGAGAGCGCTTACGGCGGCTCCACGGCCTTCCGTCAGCTCGTCCGCGCCGCGCACGAACGAGGCATAGCCATCATCTTTGACGTGGTCTATAACCACTTTGGCCCGACGGATCTAGACCTGTGGCAGTTTGACGGCTGGACCGAAAACGACAAGGGCGGCATATATTTTTACAACGACCGGCGGTCGGCCACTCCGTGGGGAGACACGAGGCCGGATTACGGCAGGGCAGAGGTGCGAAGGTTTATTCGAGACAACGCTATGATGTGGCTCGAAGAGTACCGCGTTGACGGGCTGCGATGGGATGCGACCGCTTATATACGAAACGTCAACGGCAACGACAACGATCCTCAAAATGACATAGGCAACGGCTGGTGGTTGATGCAGTTGATCAATGACGCCACGGGCTCGCGCCAACCCCGGAAGCTCAATATCGCCGAAGATCTCAAGGGCAATCCCTGGATCACAAAAAATACTGCCGAGGGCGGCGCGGGCTTTGACGCTCAGTGGGACGGCGGATTTGTCCACCCTGTGCGCGATTGCCTCACCACGCCCGACGACAATGCGCGCGATATGAACCAAATTCTGAACGCGCTTCTTCATCGCTTCAACGCCGACGCTTTCCAGCGCGTGATCTACACCGAATCGCACGACGAAGTGGCTAACGGCCATGTCCGTCTTCCTCAGGCAATCTCGCCTGCCGATCCGGGGAGCTGGGTTGCCAGGAAGCGCTCGACCTTAGGAGCCGCCCTCGTCTTTACCTCGCCGGGCATCCCGATGATATTTCAGGGGCAGGAAATATTAGAAGACGAGTGGTTCCGCGACCAGGACCCGATTGATTGGAGCAAGCTTGCAACTTATAGCGGCATACATAGCCTCTACAGGGATTTGATACGCCTGCGGCGCAACTGGGATAACAACACTCGCGGGCTTCACGGCCAGAATACGAACGTTTATCACGTCAACAATAATGACAAGGTAATAGCGTTCCACCGTTGGGATACGGGCGGCGCGGGGGATGATGTGATCGTTGTGGCAAACTTCGCAAACCGCAGCTATACGAGCTATGACCTGGGCCTCCCTCGCGAGGGCCGGTGGAAGGTGCGTCTGAATAGCGATTCAAGCGATTACAGCTCTGACTTCTCGAATCATCCGAGCGGTGACGTGACGGCAAGTCCCGTTGCGCAGCACGGGATGAAGTTTAGCGGCGACGTAAGCATTGGCCCTTACAGCGCAATCATTCTTTCTCAGGACTGATCGTCTGTCACGGAAGATTTTCGGCAAGCAAGCGCAAAACGTTCCCGCCCATGATCTTTTCAATATCACTTTCCGAGAAGCCATCCGCGAGCAGCGCGTCGGTGATTTGCACGACCCCCGTAGTATCGAAAGGCGCGGGTATCGCTCCGTCGTAATCCGACCCCAGGGCGACATGCTCGACGCCGACCAGGTTTGCGGTGTGGCGGATAGCGCGAGCTATTGCCGAGGCGTCCTGCCCGCAGACGGCGGTGTCCCAATAGCCGATGCCTATGACGCCGCCCGTTCGCGCTATGGCTTTAATCTGATCGTCGCTCAAGTTTCGCGTGTTCTCGCATGTCCCTTTGACTCCCGTGTGCGACACGACGACGGGCCGCTTGGCAATCGCTAAAACGTCTTCAATAGTCCTTGGTGATGCGTGGGCGAGATCGACTATCATGCGCTTTTCTTCCATGCGCCGGACCATCTCTCGCCCCTTTTCGGTGAGGCCGCCTTTGTCAACCCCGTGCGCCGACCCGCCTATGTCGTTATCGAAAAAATATGTCGGGGCCATCATGCGAAAGCCCGCGTCAAACAGCACGTTGATGTTGGCGAGGTCTTTATCGAGCGCGTGAGCGCCTTCGATGCCTAACAGCCCGGCGGTGATCAACGGGTCCGATTTACGCCGTTCGATATATTTCGCCAGGTCGTCAGCCGTTCTGATTATCACAAATCGTCCGCCGGAGCGGGCCTCGGTCTCGTGAAGTTTGCGGGCCTGATAAAGCGCCCTCTCTTTGAGGCTGCTCCACGTAGCGATGGGCCAGCGCTGGGCAATCAGGAGCGAGGTTACATTATCCGTCGTGTCGTCGTTGCTTTCGATATTCTGGCCTCGCGGCGTTTTCGTGACTATGGTAAAAGCTTGAAGCGCGACGTTGCCTTCGATCAGGCGAGGCACATTGACGTGGCCGCGCGTGCCCCGGTCGAGCAAATCTCTATCCCACAAAAGCGAATCGGCGTGAAGATCGACGACCAGCAGTTTTTTGTGAAGCTCTGCGGCGCGGTCTGATGTGCTGTAAGGAGGCGGGTTGAGCGTGGTGTTCATACTGCTTTCAAGATACGGGGGCAGTATAAAGAAGAAGACGGCAAGCCCTACCAGCAGAATCACGGCCACGACTATCAAAAATTTTTTCATCTGTTTACGCGCTCGACGCGCCGTCCGCGATGACGCTGTTTATGTGCTGGTCACGTGAGGCGCGAAGCCGGTCGTACTCTGCCGCTATATCTTCGTCGGCTTTGCTCAGCTCTTCGATATTGACGTTAGCATAGTCTATGACTTTCATATCGAGAAAAGCTTTTTGGATGCGCTCGCCCCACAGGCCTATATCTTTGAGCGTCGGGACGATTCGCGAAAAAAGCATCTTGGTGTACTGCTGCATGAAGAGCGAATTGCGCACGTAGGTGACGCACCCTTCGACCCCCAGCTCCAGGTTGTCCCATATCTCTTCGGCCATGAAACGGTCGCGCATCAGGTAGCAAGCCTCGACGGCGAACTGCTCTCGCTCGTCGCGCTCGCGGTCGGAAAGCTGCGGATAATAATCGCGCAAAGCCAGACGCCCGAACGCCACATGCCGCGCTTCGTCTTGCATCACGTATGCGTTTAGCGCCTTGCCCAGGGGCTCTGTCGCCAGATCGCGAATGGTTCCGAAAGCGGCGAGCGCAAGCCCTTCGATGATGACCTGCATCGCCAGATAGGTGAAGTCCCACCGCGAGTCTGTGATCGCCTGGTCGAGCAAGGTCTTCAGGTGAGGGTTGATCGGATATGCGAGACGGAGTTTTTCCCTGAGATAGCGAGAGTAGACTTCGACGTGGCGAGCTTCGTCAAAGACCTGAGTGGCGGCATAAAACTTGGAGTCGATGTCGGGGACGGTCTGCACTATCTTTGAGGCGCAGATCAGGGCTCCCTGCTCGCCGTGAAGGAATTGCGAGAAGCGCCAGGAGTCGAGGTGGAGGCGAACCAGACCTCGCCCTTTTTCGTCCAGCTTTTCCCAGACCTCCGAGCCGTACAGCGGCACGTAATAATCGGGAAAGCCCATCGGGTTCGCAAGGTCGATTTCCGTGGACCAGTCGAGCCGTTCATTGGCATTCCACTGTTTGTTCTTCCCCTTTTCGTAAAGCGTGAGCAGCTTGTCTCGCCCCGCGTCGTACTCCCAGTTGAAAATGGTTGTCGAGCCTGCGCCCTCGACGCGCCATTGCGTCTGGTCTACAGGCAAAACGTACATGCGTGTGCTCATAAGCCCTGCTCCTTTTAGTCCTGAGTGCTGAGTCCTGAGTAATTGCCCTGCACTCAGGACTACGATGTTATTCGCTCGACGGATTGATCCAGGCCGAACTCTTCAAATTCGGAACGATAGCGCTCGCCTAGCAGTCGCAAATCTTCCGTCGCTATCGCGCGCAATCGAGCAGGGTGGCTGCTCGACTGGATTGCGCTCGCGAGTGCGAGCCTCAGCGCTTCCGTCAGACCGGCTATGAAATCCGCAGGCTTTACTTTTCCGACAAACGCGATCTCGCCCGCGAGGTACTCGAACTCGTTGCCGAACGGGTCAAGAAAAGGATAGTGATCTGCGACCTTCAATTGTCCCGCGCGCAGGTGCATAGCGAAATTGCTTTGCTGAGAGACCGCGCGAATTGATTCTTCGATGGTCATTGCTATCTCGCCCATCAAGCGTTTGACTTCGATCAACTCGGCTTCGCCCGCGACCTCCGGCACATTCGCCGCCGCGAACAGGTGCGCCGTCAGCCCTTGCTTTCGAGCATCCGCCGCCTGCCCGTCCGGCCACGCCGGCGCCTCGCTCGGCTTCATCTCGTCAACCGGAATACTGGTGTAGGAGGTTGCGTCTTCATCCCAGGAAGGCGGATCGCTTTTATCAGTTGATTCGTCGCCGTCCAGATTCGCCGTCTCCGGTAAAACGGTTTCAAGGTCCTTATCGGTGTGACCTGTCGCTTGCGACAGGTCAAAGCCTGTCGCCGCTTGAGAGACTTTATACCGTTCAACCTCTACAACCTCATGGACATCGCTCGCCGCCTCTTCGTCAAGTGGCGGTAGGGGGGCTGATTGGCGTGCTTGACTCTCTTCGATATGGGCGGCGGCCGGTTGGCTAAAGAAAACATCAAACGTCCCGCCCGCCCGGTTGCACTCGTCAAGCAGATCGTCAAGCGTGCGGCTTCCGTCCAGGCCAATGCGATCGGCCGAATCCGTGTTCCCCTCCGGCGTTACCACGAGGCAGTCATCTTCTCCGAGGTAGATCAACGCCTGCGCGCCGCTTTTCGTCATCACCTCGACGAGCCATTCGCGGTCGCGCTCGCGCGCGAGTTTCGAAAGCATCTTTCCCAGGTCCGCGAAATCTGTGCTCAATTGCGTGTAAAGCGGAGTCGAGGCGGCCCGCCGGGCGAGCGCAAAAGCTACGTCCGTAGAGTAGCCGTAAACAGAGATGCGGCCTCGCTCGCCTCGCGACATCAAAGCCAATTCTTGAACGCTGATAGAAGATTCACCCTGCCGATTGTTTTTCAGGAAGGCCGCGGCGACCTGACCGCGCTCGATGAGTATGTGGCCGTCCGCGTCGTGCAATGTGATCTCGACAACCCCTGAAAACCCTCCCTCGCAAAGATCATTGATAAGCGCATCCACAAGCACATAGCTTGTCGCCAGATTTTCATGCAGCGGTTTGCCTCTGGGGAAGAACATAGTCAGTGTGCAGCAGGCAGTGTGCAACAGACAGTGTGAGGTGCGCAGTTAAAAACGTCTATTGCCGGTTACTGCACACTGCATGCTGCACACTATTTTTTCACTGGAGATTTGAACTTCTTCTTTTCAATATTTTCCGCTATGCGCTTCGCGTGATTGCGCGCGATCAGCGGCAGGGAATCGTTCGAATTTATATTGCGAAGCGCCGCCAACATCTGCTCCGGCTCGGCCACCCGCTCCAACTCCAGGTTCTCTTTCGAGGACGTGGAGCTGGGTCGGCAGATCGAGCGGCTGGTATTGCTCGGCGTTGTCGAGATCAAACAGGTGCATCTGCTGAGTCGCAATCGCGTGAAAGATTTCGTAAAGCTCTTTTATCTGGCGGTTCTCGGTATAATTGAATCGCGCATCGCGCTTAAGGTCGCCCGATTGAATGGACAGGGTCCTCCATCCGAGATTGGAAAAATCTTTTTTGGACTGGTACTCATCTCTGGACGTCAGAAAACCGGTCTCGCTGTAAAGCTGGCGGATGCGCTCCAGGGTTGCGGGCAAAATCTTCAGCTTGAGATCTATAATCTCGTCCGACTCGCCTCGCTTGAAGCGCAGCTCGCCGCTCCCGTCCGGGGCCAGGTTGATTTCGATCAACGGAATATAGAACCGCGTATTTTCAAATCTGTATCCGAAGCTCGACCTGGCTTCAACACGTTCAGGCGGGCCGTTCTGCCCATTCGATACGGCAAACAACGAAATCAGCAAGATAGACGCTAAAAAACTTCTTTTACGCATACGACTGACCACTAAAACAAACCAGGGATAAACAGGATAAACAGTATGATTGAAAGAATCAATGCCGTCTATCTTGCCTATCCCTGAGCCTCGGTAACCCCGCTTATTCAAACTTGACCGAAACCAGTTTTGAGATGCCCGGCTCTTCCATCGTCACGCCGTAAAGCGCTCGCGCCGCCTCCATCGTCCGCTTGTTATGCGTGATGACAAGAAACTGCGTGTCGCGGCTCATCTCGACCACCTTGTTCGAGAAACGGCCGACGTTCATCTCGTCGAGCGGCGCGTTGACCTCGTCGAGTATGCAGAAGGGCGAAGGCCTGTACTGGAATATCGCAAGCACCAGGGCGATTGCCGCCATGGCCTTTTCGCCGCCGCTTAAAAGCAGCACGTTCTGGAGCCGCTTGCCCGGCGGCTGCGCGATCAGGTCTATGCCCGATTCTAAAACGTCTTCCTCATCGATGAGAATCATCTCGCCGCGCCCGCCGCCAAAAAGCTCGACGAACATCTGCTGGAAGTTTTGATTTATGTGCGTGAAGGCATGGCGGAACCGCTCGCGCGAACGGCGCTTGATCTCCGTGAGCGCCTCCTCGGTCATCTTTATCGATTCGAGTATGTCGCGCCGCTGGTCGGAGAGAAAAACATATCGCTGCTCGGCTTCTTCAAGCTCTTCGAGCGCCATCATATTCACCGGCCCGATGTCATCAAGCTTGAGCCTTAATTCATCAAGCCTCGTCCTTGCCGCATCGGCATCGGTTGGGAGTTGTTCGGTGCCTGCCATTGCGCTCTGGTCATCGCTCTCAACTGCCTGCTCGGAACTGAACTGATTCTGGGCTGCTCGTGCAAGCTCGACGCTGGTGACCACGTCTTCAAGCGCCATTGCAAGTTCTGAATAACAGATTCGCGCAAGGTGTTCGGCCTCCGACTCGATGCGCGCCCGCTCGACCTCTATCTGGCTGCGGCGGTCGTGCGCTGCGGCCGACGATTGCCTCAGCTCGCCAAGCAACCCTTCAAGCTCGTCCGTGCGCCCGCGCGCGGCGTCGAGCCGTGCGGCGACGTCTGCGATCTCGCCGTCAAGCGAAGCCCGCTCGGCGTCAAACCGCGCCGTAGCCGTATCGCCTTCGCTGCGAGATGCGCGAAGCTGCTCGGTTCGGCTGTGACTTTCGTATAGCTCGACTCGATTGCGGTTTATCCGAGAGCGCAGCTCTTCGGCCTCCCCTTCGATACGCTGCGCCTCGCCGCGCGCCGCCTGCAATCGTTCTGCGCGGGCGGCCACCGAGGAACGCACAGTTGAAAGCTGTTCGGCAAGCTGCTCAACATAAACTCGCAGCTCTATGAATTCGGCCTGCGCCGCGCGGATCGAAGATTGAACCGCTTCTCGCGAGGCCTCGGCCGTCTCTAGATCCGCCGCGAGGTGCGCTATGCGCAGGCCAAGCTCCGCGCTCTCTTCCGCCGATTGCTCCATCTCCGCTTCGACAACTCGGACGTGCTGAGAGGCCCGCTCAAGGTCGCGCGCTAATCCTTCAAGCTGCGAATCGCGCGCGACGGCGGTCTTCTCGTGCTCGCGAAGCTCAAGGTCGAGCGAAGAGACTTCGCCTTCTATCCCTTCGAGCTGGTCGCGCGCGCCCGCAAGCTCTGCGGCTATGCGCTCTTCGTCTGAGCGAAGGATTTCGGTCTGCACCCGCAGTTGTTTTATCTCGCGCTTTAGACCGAGCAGCGACAAGCCTCGCTCGTCTTCCTGCGCGCTTGTCACTATCAGCCTCCCGTTGACGACCTGCTCGCCGTTATAAGTGACATAGATTCGCGAAGCGTTTTCGATTGAAAGGTGAAGCGCCGCCTCGATGTCCGGCACGACCGAGGCCGCGCACTTGTCCGGAAACGCGCGCTCGACTACCGACTTGATCTCCGGCCTCAGCCCCATCAGGTCGATCGCCCGCAACACGTCCAACTGGAACCTCGCCGCAGTGCGCGCCTCGTCTTCATCGAATCGCCGCCGCAACTCGTGGTCGGCGTCAAGCTCGTTCGGCTCAAGCGTCGAGTCGAACCCGGCTTCTAAAAAATCTTCCATGGAGAGGCTTGCTGCGGGCAGTTGATGATCGGCACAGATATACTCTTCATCGCCCCAGAAAAGATGCTCGGCTACGAGAAAGCCTCGCGACTCGGTATCGTCTGAATCAATCGGTTCCGTAACATTTGAAATCGAAAAATCATCTTCTTGATGTGAATCGATAGGATCGCCCTCGCCGCCGTGAAGGCCCACGACCAGGAACGCCCCGCGCCCCAGCCCTTCGCTTTTAATAGACTCTACTCCGGCGAGCGCGTCATTGATTGTCGGGACGAGGACCGATTGAAGCTCGCGGCCAAAGAGGCTTTCGATCAATCGCTCGTACTGGGCTTCGACTTCGACAAAATCTGCCAGCGGGCCGAGCGCGTTTATGCGCGCCGCCTGTTCGGGCGACAACACAAACTGCACGGTGTCCGAATAGTAAGCGTGATGCTCGTCCAGGTCTTCGAGCGACGCGAGCCTGTGCGCGGCGGCCGTCCGCTCCGCGTGAATCGATTCAAGCTCCTGGCGAAATGCCGCCGCTTCATTCCTCAAACTGCCGAGCGTCGAGGCGCGCTCTCGCATGCGGTCGGTCAGATCGATGAGTCGCGCGCGGTTGCCTTCCGCTTCTCCGCCCACGCGAGCGTATTCGCTCGAAGCCTCGTCCAGACGGACTGAAGCGCGCTCCATCTCCGCCTGCAAGCTCGTCTGCTTCAGCTCAAGGCGGCGCAGCGCCTCTTCGAGACTGATGCTGAGGTTGCGCAACCGCTCAAGGTGTCCTATCTCGGTCAGCAATTGCTGGCGTAGCTGTTCGATATTGGTTTCCGATTGGCGAAGCCGAGCCATCTCTTCCTGATACTGGCTTTCGCGCGAGCGCAAATCCGATTGTTCGGTAGCGTGCTCGGCTTCGAGCGACGCAAGCTCCACGGCGCGGCGCTCCGCCGCTTCGTCAAGACGCGCGAGCCGCCCATCCAATGCCTGTTGATCGCGTTCAAGCTCTTCGATGCGGGCGGTAAGCTCGGCAATCTGCTGCTCTTCAAACGCGCGGCGGTTTCGCGCGCGGTCCGCTTCAAGCTCGACCGCCGCCGCGCTTTCGCGCAATCCCGTGAGGCGGTCTTCTGCCGCGCGCGCTTCCGCCGCGCTCGCTCGATGCTCAGTCTCGTGCGCGGTTATATTCGTCTCTATCTCGGATTGTTTGATCGCGGCTGCCTCAAGCTCGCGGGCCACGCGCTCTACGGCTTCGGTGAGCCGGTAATAATCGGCGGCGAAGACTACTTTCTGCAAGCCGCGCATCTCTTCGCGCATGCGGCGGTAACGCCGGGCTTTCTGGGCCTGCCGCTTGAGGCTGTTAACCTGCCGCTCGATCTCGCTGATGATGTCGTTGAGACGGGTCAGGTTCTGCTTTGCCGATTCAAGCTTCAGCTCTGCGGCCCGCTTGCGAGATTTGAATTTGGTGATCCCGGCCGCCTCTTCTATGAGCGCGCGGCGGTCGAGCGGTTTTGATGAAAGTATCTGCCCTATGCGTCCCTGCTCGATTATGGCGTAGTGAGCGCCGCCCAGCCCCGTGCCTGCGAACAGGTCCTGAATATCTCTGAGCAGGCAGGGGCGTCCGTTCATCAAGTATTCGCTGTCGCCCGTCCGGTAGAGCCTGCGGCCTACGGTTATGCGCTCGCCCGCCATGATAGCGACCGCGCGCCGCTTACGTCGTTGCGCGCGAGTGCGGTCGCCGCTCTTGCTTCGTTTATGAGGGTGAGGCTGATCGAGATGCGCGATTTGCGGCGAGTCGTTAACAATCGCCGACGCTTCGGTTCTCTGCTTCTTGCTCAGTAGCGTCCGCGCCTGCTTCGCCTGCGACAGTCGGCTGGACGGCGTCGTTTGCAATCGGCTCGGCTGCGGGCTGGTCGTTTGTGAGCTGGCCGTTAGCGGATTGCTGCGGAGTCAACTCTTGAACGAGCGAGCGAGCGACTTCGGCGGCGCGCTCCGCGTTATTGACAGCAGCTTCGTATTCTTGCTCATCGTCAGGCGGCGGGCCTTCTGCGTCGCGAGCGGTGATGTCTTGAATGGCGACGAGGGTGAGCAAGACTTCGGCCATGCCTGTCGGCTTGCGGTCGCGAGTCCCGTTAAAGATGACATCTTCCATCTTGCCGCCGCGCAGGTTCTTGGCCGACTGCTCGCCCAACACCCACGAAATCGCCTCCGCGACATTACTCTTCCCGCATCCATTCGGACCCACGACGGCCGTTATGCCTTCGCCAAAATTTAGCGTTGTGCGGTCGGCAAATGATTTGAAGCCGCTGATCTCAAGTTTTTCCAGTCTAAACATCCAATACCTCGCGGCCGTCCTGCTCGACCACTATTTGTAGAGTTGTACCTGAACCTCTGGCACACTATAGTGTAGAAACCTATCAAAGGCTAAATGGAAGCGCAAGTATACGCAAAAGCTCCCAATTACGCCAGTACCTTGTAATAATGCCTCTAATTATCGTAAGACTTCCGGCAAGTCAGCCGCAACCGTAATCATAGGTCTTCAAGTCGTAGCTGCGTATCGGCATTTTTCCAGGCAGCGTCAAATTCTCTTTTGACAAGCTGAGCATCCAGCTTTTTCCCCTGCGCGTTCAAGCTCTCGACGAGGCCAAAAAGCGAACGCCCGTTTCTGGGGTTCCTTTCCAGGTCGGCCCGGAAAACTTTCTCGGCCTCTTTGGAATCGCCATTCATCAGGAGCGCGCCGCCGAGTGACTCTCTCGAAAAAATATACCAATCCGGCGGCTCGGTGTAATTCAGCGAATCTTCAAGCTCTACTGCCTTCTTAAGAAATTCGATTGCCGGCTTCTTCTGATTCTTTGCCATCGCAATCTTTGCGTTGAGTATGTTCTCGGCAATTTGCAATACGCTGCCCGCGTTGTTGGCTCCATACGAAGCCTCTTTCGGAACGGCCTTGCTGATTGCGAGAAAGGCGTTCTGCTCGGCCTCCGCTTTATCCAGCTTTCCCGTCGCGGCATAAGCCATGCCGCGAGCGAAATGCCATATCGCGGTTGTTACGGCCAGCCGCTTATCAGGCTGAGGCGATTTCAATATCTCGTCCCATTTTCGGAAGCGCACCTGCATCAATGTGGGCGTCGGCATGAACGAATCAAACATCGCCAGCATGGGCTCGAACATCGCCCCGCCGTTAACATAACGGTTCATGTGTGCTTCAAGCCGGCGGGCAGCTTTCTGAGTGTCTTCGTACCTTCCCTGCAAGCAATGGGCTACGGCCAGAAAGTGCAGGTTATGGCTGTAGTACATCACCGGGTACATTCCCTGATCGCCATGATTTTTGAAATGCTCTTCGTCGGCCACCGCCGCGTAAGCGTTGCTCCGCGCGGCAGCTTCAAAATTGCCTACGCGGATGTCTATGTGAGAAGGCATGTGAACGAGGTGTCCCGCCGCCGGGGTCAAGTTTTTAAGCCTTTGCGCGCTCGCGAGCGCCCATTCGGGATGCGGAGATGCTTCGACCGCGTGTATGTAATAATGATTCGCGCCTATGTGGTTGGGGTCGCGCTTTAGGACCGCTTCAAGCACGGCTACGATTTCGAGCGTGCCTTCGGCGGGCTTGCCATCGGCGCTCCATAGCTGCCACGGTTTGAGATTCATCATGCTTTCGGCGTAAAGCGTCGCCGCGTCAAGATCGTCCGGATAGCGTTTTGAAAGCTCCGCCATCCCATTTTTGTAATCGACTTCAAGCTTCATCAAGTCTGCTTTGGGGTCTGCGGAATACCTCTTTCGAAGAGCATCGATATAAGCGCGCTCAGGCTCGGACGCCTTCGATGCAAGCGCGAGAGCTTTCTGCACGGCGTCGTAAGCGAGTTTTTCGCGCTCGGCGTTAACGGCCATATTGATATTCGTGCCGAGGGCGAGCGCAACGCCCCAGTGAGCCATGGCAAGGTTGGGGTCGAGCGCGGCCGCGCGTTCAAATGACCGCACCGCCTCCTCGTGGTTGAAAGCGAAGACAAGAGAGAGCCCCTGATTAAAGAAACGCTGGGCTTCCGCGTTACCGGTTGAAACCGGATGATGGTGCTCTCCGAGGCCGGATATCAATGGAATAGGCTTTCTATCACTGGTAGCGTGATTCTGATGTTGGCATAAGACTACACTTTGAGAAAGCAACAACAGGACGATCAAAAACAAAAATTTCATACCAGACTCCTGACTTATAGAAGATTGCTTGACCCTTAACCCTTCGTGCCTCTGTCATTATAGCCAGCCCGCGCCCGGAGCCAAAATAGCCCCGGCGATTTACACCGCAGTAAGAAACCGGATGACAAAAGGCCGCGCCGTATTTATCTTCTCAGTATGGCTGGCACGCTCTACCTGGTCGCGACGCCTATAGGCAATCTCGAAGACATAAGCTTGCGCGCGCTCCGCGTGCTCAAAGAGGTTGACCTTGTTGCTTGCGAAGACACGCGGCGCACGCGAAAGCTGTTGTCGAGTTATAACATCTCTAAACCGACGATCAGCTATCACCAGCATAACGAGCGCGAGCGAGCGGCGGAGCTTATCGATAGGCTCGAAGCCGGTCAGAGCATCGCGCTTGTGTCGGATGCGGGCACTCCACTTGTTTCAGATCCGGGATTTCATCTCGTAAGCCAGGCAATTATGCGCAACCTGGTTATCGTCCCCATACCGGGGCCTTCGGCGATCCTTGCGGCGCTGGCCGCGTCGGGGCTGCCGGCAGACGAGTTTACGTTCGCAGGCTTTTTGCCCTCGCGCCGTGGGGCGCGCCGCGCCCGGCTAAGGGAATTTGCAGGCGCGCGCTCGTTGCTTATCTTTTATGAAGCGCCGCACAGGATTCTAGAGACTCTGCAAGATGCGATAGAGGTTCTAGGTGATCGCCGGTCGGTGATAGCGCGCGAGTTGACCAAACTCCACGAAGATTTTATTCGCGGCAGCCTTTCCGATCTGATCGCTCAGTCCGCACAAATCACGCTTAAAGGTGAAATGGTGTTGCTCATTGCGCCCGCGGTCGTTGATAATAAAACCAGGCCCGTGTTGGAGTCCATCGGCGCAAGCCAACAGCCTGCGCCGCATTTACCCGTATCAATATTGAAAGAGGTACAACAGGTCATGCGCGACGAAGGTCTGGACCAGAAAAGCGCGCTTAAGCGTGTCGCGCGCGCGCGCGGTATTACCAGAAGCGAAGCTTATAGAGCGGTGCTTCGGGAAAAGGCTGAAACCGGCGGCAAGTCGTGACCTGAAATATTTTTATGATTGTCTTAATACGTTCAAATAATAAGATGCAGGCTGTGCGTTTCGCTCTTTGCCTTCTGCCTTTTGCTCTTTGCCTTTTGCCTTCGCTGTACGCTGCGCCACAGAGCGGCGCGACTGCGGATCGGGCGGCGGGCCGCACTTACGGTGTAAACCTTACTTTCGCCGCCTATCAGTATGATGCCGGGCGCTCGGCCGCCGTCGAAGAGATTATGCGGCTGGCCGGAACATTCTCGACAGCCGAAGATGAGATCAAGCACCTGAAAGATAAATACAAGCTCGAAGAAGTCGTCGTGCGCCACATACGCTCCGTGGGTTTGCGCAGCGACGAAGCGTTCAACGACGCGGTACTGCTCGGCCCCGAATACATGACTTTCTCGCTCACCCCGCGCGAGATCGTACGCGGGTATATGAAGCTCGATTTTAAAGTGCGCTACGCCAACGAGCCGCTTCTGGATGCTAAAAACGTTGATCTGGAGAACTTTGAAACCGTCCTGCTCAGAGGCGGTCGCGGGATGTTCGGCGTAAAGTATTTTGTGGGCGCAGGCGGTCGCCAGGAGAGCGCGCCCGTAGAGCGAACGCTGCTTATCTCTGTGACGCCGGAGATCGCGCCCGTAGCAAACCTGCGCAACCGGCCTCAGCAATTATCACACCCTGTTGATGAATACGGCTCTCCCATCAATATGGCGGAAAGCGACCGCTTCACGCCTCCCGTTGCGCTCGATAGGGTCGTGCCGAAATTCGATACGGGCCGGGGCGTGATAGGCGCAGTGCTTCTGGGGGGCGTCGTCACTCCCGAAGGCAAAATGACTAACGTGCGCGTGCTTCGCGGGCTTGACCCTGTGATAGACGAGCGAGCCGTTGATGCTTTTCGCCAATATCATTTCTCGCCCGCGCTGCTAAACGGCAAGCCGGTTTATGCTACGTACCGCGAAGAGCTGACCTTTGGGCGGCAACCGACCTTGCGAGAGGTTCAAGAAGAGCTTGAGCGCAAGCGCGAACAAGAAAAGAAAGAGCAAGAGGAGAAGGATAAAGAGAAGCGCAGACGCAGGTGGCCCTTCTGAAATCCTTGATGAGTTACATGGCGAGTAATGACCGAAGAGTGTTGAAGCTTCTCTAGGAGTTCACGGTTCATTAGATCAAATTACAAATGAGTGTAAGGGAATGAAAGAAGATTCACCGCCGCAGACACAGAGGACGCATATGGCCGATGATGTGCTTCGCACGCGCCGGATGCGCAGAGCAGAATACTGTTTTCTCTGCGCCCGCTCTGTGTTCTCTGTGTCTGCGGCGGTGAATCTTCTTTCATTTCCTTACACTCATCTGTTTACATGTCGTCACGAGAAGGCGCAATCTGGAATGGAAAAGCATAGGATCAAAAAACATACTTGATGGAGAACTGCACATTACGCCCGGGGGCTGCCCGCGACACTTTCCCAAAAGTAGAAGGGTTGTCGGAGAGCAAAGAAGGCATGTCGAAATTTGCCTGGTTGAATAAGTTTCTGATGTCTGAGCGAAATAGAATCTGATGCGACTCGGTCAAACGAATCTTTTTCAGAATCGAAAGTGATGTGAGGCTCATGCCCGGCCCGTCAAATACGTTGCGCCCGAGCGATCCGGACATCGGTTTACGCGGGCTGACTACAGGAGTTCTAAAAGCTCTGGGATCAAAGAAAAAGTTTCCGGTCACCTCGTTGCCATCGATAAATATAGTCTCCGATTCTCTCGGATCGAACCTGACGTAAGGCCCCACAATATCCAGGCTGCCCAGCGCAGAGCGCGCGGTTAAGGTCGAGTCAAAAGGCGCAGCCAGGTCCATAGGCAAACCGGAGCGAAACTCCGTTATTCCGCTCGCCTGCCAACCGTTGAGCAATCCGCCTGCAACGCCGCCGCTAATAAAACTCGGAAGATCATAAGAGTAGCTGGCCGCAAAATTGTGCGTGCGATTATAAGAAGAGCGCGCCCAGCGGAAGGGGTTGGATGAAAGGACTGAAAGAGGGCTTGACCCATCATCGAGCGACTTTCCATACACGTATGAGCCGTTGATCAAAAGCCCACTTCTCAGCCTTCGCTTTACCCCCAGCTGGATTGAGTCATAACGCCCGCGACCACTGCTCTCCTGTTGCAGTATGCTGCCGAGGTGTGGATATTTTCGGCGCGCCTGTGTATTTCCCAGGTGGGCGCCTGCGGTTACCCTGGCCTCGTTTATTTCGATCTGGCGAGTCAATTTGAAGCTGTTGCAAGCTCTCGAAGCGCATCGGGGTTCGGGAGCGGCGAGGCTGCTTGATCCAGCCCCTCGTCGTTGTTATCCCCATCCTCCAGATAAAAGCTGACAGAGCTTGGCCGCCCGCCGTTAATGCTCATCTGGTTCCCGAAGCGATTCGTATCCGATCTGCCCGACCCGAAGACCGTCGTGGGTGAGACTCCGGGGACGAGGAAGGGGAGCACGCTGAGCGCGTTGCGGCCCAGGTCGCTTGTGAAAACGGGAAGGCTTGAGACCTGTTTATTGTTGATCGTGTGCTTGGTCGTGGCGGTAGTCGTATCGACTTGATTGCCGTTTGATTCGATGCTGTCATCGGCCGTCACATTGATCGTCTCGGCGACCGGTCTGGGCTTGAGTACGATTTG
Organism: Blastocatellia bacterium; assembly: GCA_963728545.1. Classification (GTDB taxonomy): domain Bacteria; phylum Acidobacteriota; class Blastocatellia; order UBA7656; family UBA7656; genus DASUNP01. The sequence goes on along the minus strand of CAVSKO010000002.1, from coordinate 4,575,622 downwards.
AATCTGCGAGTTGATGCTGACCTGAAGCGTGATGTCATTAATCGTAACGGCTGCAAAACCCGGCATCTCAGCCGTCAGGGTATAGTTGCCCGCCGGCAGCAAAGGGAAGACGAAATACCCGTCTCTATTCGTCACGGCCTGTCGTCGCAGGCCCGTGTCGGTGTTCATCACGGTGAGCCGCACATCGGAGACGGCAGCCTCCGTCTCGTCGGTGACCGACCCGCTGAGGGCCGCCATCGTAGCCTGCGCGATGGCGGGGACCGATACGCACAACGCGAAAGCGATGAGAAAAACTAAAAGCGTGATGCAGAGGATTAAGCGGAGCGAGGCGGCTATGAATTTTTGTCCGGCCATCTCTGATTCTCGTTTGTCGGATGCCGATAATAAAAATCTGATCTTCATCATCGGGAATTAGCCAAAACCAGCGCAAGTCGCTCTGCGCCTTTAAGAGAATCCAGGAACTGCTCTTTCTTGACTATCAGGTCTTCAGGGCTTTCGTTGGAGATGGTGAATGCCCTGCGGACGGCTTTTCATGAGCGGACGCCAGTTTGAAAAGCCGCTCGATGTCGCCGCGCAAGTCTGAACCGCCGTTAGCGTTGGTGTCGCCCGCCACATCGGAAGACGACGTTGCGAAGAAGGCCCCCTGCAACTCCAGGCGCAGCGCTCCGGTTTCTCGCTCGTAGGAGAGCAAGTGCTCGCGAAGCATCAGGTGCCATTTGGCGCGGGTCTGCGGGTCGAGGCTGTTCAACTCGCTTTCCGAAACTTCGCCGGCGTGATGCTTCAAAGCCCAGGCCTGCAATAAAGCCTCGCGCGAGCGACTGAGAATGCGATTGGCCAGTTGGCGAATCTTTCCATCAACTCTGGCGGTCGCGGACGGATTCTGTTCTCCCTGCTCTGAAAAGTGCCGCCTTAATTCGTCATAGACGGGTATCTGATCTTTTATTATCTCGACCCTGCGGCTGACGGGAGGGCCTTGCGGCATTCTCATGTTCTGCTTTACGGCTTCGGCGACGGTGCTGATCTCGACTTTTACCGAGGGGGATTTTGCAATTGAGTCGAGCGCGCGCATTAGCTCTCCTCTGCGCCCTTCGTTTTCGACGATTGCTTGAATTCGTAACTCGCCTTCGGCGGTCCGACTCAAATCGGGCTGTTCAACCAGGCACGCGCCGACGCGATGCAGCTCGTACAAAGAGCCGACTTTCAACTCTGCGAATGCGATTGTCGGGGCGGTCGCCGGCTCAAGGGGCGCGCTCTCCAGTATGCGCGGCTCGATTTCGATTCGGTCTGAATCCGAGCCTAACAGGTAAGAATTGATTCGAAAAACTGCCGGGGCCACCAAACTGGCGGGCATACGTTCAAGCCTCTGTTCAGCAAACCTGTACTGTATAACCTCGTCCTGCCTGCTTACGAACAGGACCTGTTCCATCGGGTGAAAATCGTTCTTGCTTATCGTGAGCGTAGCCTTCAACAGCTTGCCCGCAGAAGTTGCGGACTCGCTCTCATAACTGATGACGTAAGCCTCGCCGCTCTCTTTTACCTCCGCCGCATTGACGCGCCCGATCAGGGAGGAAAAGTCTTTGGCCGAAAGATCCAGTTGCCAGGTTGCCATTGTTTCGAGCAATCTCTCGGTATTTCGCTCCGCCAGGCGTTGGATTTTATGTCCGGTTTCACGATTATAGACCAGCCGCGAGCCGTCATAATCGGTCCATTCGGCTGCGATCATCTCGTTCTTATAATTATAAACACGGCGCGCGCTGATTCCTTTTGACGGGTTCGACCATATATCGATCCGGCGTCGGGCCAGTAGAGCGCCGTCAGCCTGTCTGCGCTCCTCAAAATTGATCACCTTATGAATGACTAAATCTGTCCCGGTAAGTTTTGCTTCATACAGGTCTGTGGACTGGCGAAGCAACTCCGCCGCCGAGACGGAAGGGCCGCGCATGGGCGCAAACAACAACACGACGGCCAAAAGCATCGCCAGCGCGGCAGTCAGCGGGCCGGGTCTGAACCACCATCGAAGGCCGGCAAAAGAGATTCGAGGTTCGAGCGCGAAACGCGGCGGCGCGACTTCGATGGCCGCCGTCCGGCGCGGCTCTTCGTTAGGTTCAACCGGGTCGCGCTCATCCGCAGCATTCCGTATGAAGACCGGTTTCAGCAGCGGGTCATAATATACGACTGTAAGATCAGGCCGAGTGTCGCTGAAACTTAACCTCAGATCGAGCGTGCGCCCATCGCTCAATTCGACCCGCGCAGACTGGTCGACCGCGCCGTCGGGCGGCGGCTCTACGCCAAGGTAGATAAGGCGAATTTGCTGCTCGCTGAATATCTCGACGAAACCGATCTTTTCTTCCGAGCCGATGCTAATCGTCTGCTCGCTCAGCTCGGAGCCTATGCTCTGCGAGCCGATTATAAACCTCACCGCCCCCCGTCATCCTGATTTGGCTCCGGCGGCCTGGGCGCGGCTTTTAACTGGCTTTTCTACCTCCACTAACTTTACATCACATAAACGTAACGCCAACTTCGGCAGTTGTTTTACTATCTCTTCTCCTTTTATCAGCCCGCTACTGATTGCATTTCTCCCTACTGACAGCAAACTCCGTCGCGGTCCTTTCTTCGTCCAGTTGAATTGCGCTTCGCGATCTTTCTTCAACACGCTCGCTCCTGCCCCCATCCTTAATGCATAGGCCACCATCGCCGCACACCACAATACGGTCAACTTCACATCACTTCTTAACCCGATCTGCTTCAACCCCCATCCATACCTACTCCCCTTCGTGTCTCGGAACCCGCTCTCGATTCCCATCCTCCTCGCATATAGACTTGCCACCTCTCGCGCTGTCAGGTCCAACCGATCTGTTGCTATGAACCAGGGTGCCTTGTGCCCACGACCGCGATAAACTATCAGCCGCAACCGCGCTTGATTCTTCTTATCTTTACCCAACTCTCCTTCTCCCAGGTCGTCTAATCCTCCTTCTTTGATCTGATAATCACGCAGTAATCCTTGATACTTGGAGCTTGAAAAATAGGTGTTGTGACAAACCCTGGTTATGAATCTCAGTCCGTGCTGGCGCAATTGTTTTACGAGGCTGATGCGAGCGAAACCACGGTCATTTATACAGGTTATCTGTTGATTTGAGCGGCGCACCAGAGCCAGCAATAAGAAGAAAGCGTGCTCGGCCTGGTTTTGTGACCGAAGCAGCTTGCGTACCTGGTAAGCTACAGCCAGGAAGGGTAAGCATCGGCCCGAGTGCATAAGAGCGGCCATCAAGACTTGCCGCCCGTCACGCCACATCGTCCAATCAATGAGCACGAAGCAGTCCTTGAGTTGAGATGTGTAATGGTCCCAAAGCCATTGCCAGACCTCATCCAAGTTCTGTGTTTTGCGATGAAGGAATTTCTCAATCTTGCGGTAAGCTTTGCGATATTTGAAGCGGCGAGTGCGAGCCAAGTGATCAACGGCGTTTGAAGTGTGGAAACGTTCGTGATAAAGGAAGGCAGAGACGAGAGCGGCAAAACAGGTACGGCCACCGATTCTCCAAGAAGTTGTCATTTGGCGAACGAGGAAGTATAAATCAATCCAAGACATAAAAGTCGCTCCTGAGAGACTAGATTTAGACAGTCAAGCTCTCAGGAGTTTTTATTTGATCTGACTTTTCTTGGCAACCTCCTCTTGTATGCAATACACGGGGGGCGGTGAGGATTATAAACCCGTTGACTGAAACAAGAAGCTCTTTAGGGCTGTGCTCGAAAACATCCCGGACCTTGCGGAAGAATATACCGGCATCCTTTTTCGCAGGGGTGCCGCCCGTCTTATTAGCCCCGCGATTTGACGGCGCGTCAGGCCCTATCATATCGGTAGGGTGGCGCTCTGAAAGAGGAGGAAGCCCGAGCATCTTATTGACTTCGTCGAGGCAGGACGGGCAGCTCACTATGTGCGCGAGCAGCCCGCAGTCTATCGTTGCAGGCTCTGTCGAGGCGTATCGCGCTTTAAGCTGCTCGACCTTCAAGCAAGCACTCTGTCGCGAGCGGAAGATCGTCAGGCGCAGCTTTCCGAGAAACTCCGCAGGCTCGTTTTCGCTTCCGGAGAGCCCGGTCGCAAATCTGTTTTTCAGCAGGCTCAGGCGGCGGGGATTTTGAATGTAATGTTTTGCTTCCTTATCAGCACGCTGCCCGCTTTCGATGTCTCTTTGCGGCCGCAAGCGTAATCGCAAATCTCGCGCAGCTCATCCCTCGCCTGAATTAGAGAACGGGGGTCAACCGCTCGAAGAGAGATTTCAGCCGAATCGTAGTTGACAATCGAAATGACCTTGCTCTGTGTTCGCGCGGCCCGCCTGACTTGAGAGAGGCGCATGTTTCTCAACATGCAGTAAAGATAGCCCTCCAGGTTTTGAATATTGCCGAGATCCGGGCGCGCGAGCGTGAACTGTATGAAAGCGTCGTGAACCAGGTCCTCCGCCTGTTGCGGATTATGGCCGGTCAGTTGAAGCGACCAGCGGAGCAGCCACTCGTAACGCTGTATGAATAGGTCTTCGTGGCTGTACGTGCTTTTCTGGAGCTTAAGCATACCCTTGTAATAGAATGACGCTTGAAGAATGCCCGATCTCGAATCAAAAAAGGCCCGCTTGCCTCGCCAAGTATAACAGAGGTCGCGGCAATTGGTTCCAAAAGCGAAAACGCCCCGGCTGGGTTCGCAGGAACCCAGCCGGGGCGTTTTGCTAAACGAGATTGCTCGCCCTTACTGAAGCGATGGGATGATACGCAAGCGATAGCCTACGCTTCCGTCAAAAGAGCTTACCCCTATGATGTACTTGCCGGGCGTGAGCTGTAACGCAACCAGCTCGCTGGAAGCAGGCGACGTGCTGGCGCCGAGCAGGTTGGGGTCGTCAAGATTTGACTTCTTCTTATTTACCCTGGAGTTGAACAGGTACAGATCGAGATCGCCTGAGCCTGAAATCGGCTCAAGTATGACAAAGTATGTCCGCGAGTCGGTTATGGTAAAGCTGTAGAGGTCTTCGATACGGTCGGTCCCGCCGCTTCCCAGGCTCATCTTCAGCTTGCCCGCATCGGTCCTCGCAGCGCTTCCCGTTATCTCTGCCGGAATGCTCGATATGTTTTGAGCCTTCTTCGTCAACTCGTTCGGCTCGCTTTCCCCAAACACTGTCGGGGCCGCGCCGCTGATGCCGTTGAGAATTATGTCAATGCCTGTAGCCGTGCTGCCTGCCGTCACAAAGACAGGGGCAAAATCCGTAGCCGAATCCGCAGAATCACTAGTCTCGCGCCCGGCGTTGTAATACTCCTCCACGGGCAGCGGGAACTGGCTCCCGAGCGGTCCTATCCCTGACCCTCCGAGCGCGTTCGGGTTGAGCTGCTGAATCTCGACCAGGTACTGGCCCGACGGCAACCCTTGTATGCGGTAAGTTCCCGCGCCGAACTCAAGCCCTGTGACCGCGCTCGACACCGTAGCAAGCGAGTCGGTCTGGCCTTGCAATTCCGGAACAAGCGGCACGCCGTCCCCGTCCACGGAAATGGGGAAAGTGGTAAAGGCGTTTGTTCCGAGCGCGGGAGGGTACGCGCCTTGATCTATACGGCGCGCGACGACGTTTATTCCCGTAATCGGAATGTCGCCGCCCTGCGTGCGTATCAACACGCGCCCCTCAATCGAGCCGCTCGTCGCGTGATAATCTGCCGAAGGGTATAGGTTCGACAGCGCGTTTATCGTGTCCATATCGAGCGAGGCTATGAAAAACCCCGAGTCCGGAAATTGGCTTTTGAGCGTCGAGCCGACCTCCGCGTCAAAGATGAACGGAAACAGGGTTTCCGTAAAAGGCGCGTAAAGATCGAATGCCTGAGCGGCCGTGAATCCTATGGGCAGAGTTGCGCCTGCCCCGTCGGCTGCAATGTTGCCGTTGATCTGCGCGTGATCGAGCGGCCCAGCAAAGTGGCCGAACTCGTGCGTAAAGACGCCGATGAATGACGTGCGTCCTATGACGTTTCTCGTAAGCACGCCGCCGTTTAGCACGACCAGCCCTTCTTTAAGAGAGTTGCTTGACTCATCAAATTGCAGGAAGCCGAAAAAACCAAGCACGCCGCCCTGGCCCGTGATCGAGCTGTCGGTGTCAAAGATGATGGGATTCTGGTAGGTCGGCGAGTTGGAGTTGGCAAACCTTCCGAAGTTCGCCCCGGTTACGTCTACGGGGGCATTCGTCGCGGGGTCGAGAATCTGCCCGGCTTTAACGAACTCGATGTCGGCAGTCGGAATATCCGTATAGAGCTTGAAGATTCTATCAACTATCCCGACCGCCTCGGCGTTCGACAGCGGCCCGAGCCTGCCGGAATCTACGCGGTACAGGACGCGGCCTGCGGAATCTACCGTCTTCAAGTTAGGGTTAGAAGGATTGGTGACCTGCCCGCGCGCCCAGCGCACCGGCTGGCGGTCGACAACGAGCAGAGGCCCGCCCGCATGGGCAAGCGGCACGATCACGCCGAGCGTGACCGCAAGCGCGGCGAGCGCGACGAGCGCGCGAATATTAAAACGAATATTAATCATTGTTGTAATATACCTCTCTGGCCTTCCGTAATGGAGCCTCTTTCTCCCCCGTGGGAGACAACTATCTGCTCGACCATCCGGATAAATTCGCCGAGCGGTAACGCTCCTCGCTTGCCGACAAGCGACTGGCTCTGCTGGCTGAGGCTCGAACCGACAACGCCGCGCTCCGGAAAGATCACTTTCGCGTCGGCTTCACGCATGCGGGTCCCGTTGTAAGGCGAAGTAAACAACCCCAGGTTGTTTATGCTGTTTCGCACCATCTGCTGGCCGGAAGGCATCTGGGTCACATCAAACGCTCCCTGATACAGCCCCACCGGATAAGTGACCTTGCCTCCCATATAATCCGGGATTAAAAACAGCACCATCTGATCGCCGATTCCGTATTCGCTCATTCCATGAAAGAAAGCTGTCGGGGTCGCTTTTCTGCCATGCATGGTTATCTCGCCGCCTTTGCCGAGGGCGCGGCGGGCCGGGTGGCCCAGTTGGCGAAACGTGAACTGTTTTGGCAGACGCCCTTTAATCGCGCGCTCGACTTCAAATGTGTAGAGCGTGACGGGCATCTTTCCTTGAGCGATCTCTTCTTCGGTTTCTTCGACGCTTACGCACCGGCCTATAAAGACGCGATCGGAAGCGACGGTCATCTCTTCGAGATTGAACCGCAGCACCGCATGATGAGCGTCGGTTTTGAATACAGCGCCCGCGACCGCCATCGCTACGAGCGCTAATGAAAATATTATTCTGATCCAACGTATAGACATAAATTCGGCTCTCCTTGACACAAGCATATGCTTGCCGATCTCAAATCTGAGATCCGATTCTACCGATAATATAGCTTCAGGTTTACCCAACCCCTTGCTCGATGTTCTGAGGATACTTTGACACAAAACAGGCTGAGTCAAAGTACAAATTAAGATTATCATAGCTCGATTAATATGTCTTTACCCGCAAAAAAAACACAACAAATTGGACGGAGAGTGGGGCAGGGAGCCGTTAATAAAGAAAATGCCCGGCGGGAAGCACTCTTCCCGCCGGGCACATTTGTTAAAACCTGGCTAGTCTACGCTGCCGGTATGACGCGCAAACGATAGCTCTGGTTCCCCGCGAAGGCGCTCACCCCGATTATGTAAGTGCCCGGCGCAAGCCTGATTATTAAAAACTCCTCCGAGCTTTCGGTCGCGCCTAAAGCAAGCAGGTTCGGGTCATCAGGCGAAGTCTTCTTTTTGTTGACGGAAGAGGTGAATAGCCACAGATCGAGATCGCCCGTTCCCGAAATAGGCTCCAGGCTGATGGCATAAAAACCATCCGTGTTTACGGTGATTCGGTACAGGTCTTCGACTTTGTCTGAGAAGCCGCCACCGAAGTCTATCTTGAGCAAGCTCGCGTCAGTGCTGGCGGCGGCAGCCGTGACGTTTACGGGAAGGGTATTGAGCTTTTGGGCCTTCTTAACCTTCTCGTTCGGCTCCTTCTCGGCTACGGCTAAGGGCGTGGCGTTCGAAAAGCCGTTGAGAATAATATCGATGCCGGTGGTTACCTCTCCCGCGTTGACATTGACGGTAGTGAATATGCTCGCAGAGTTTGACGAGCTGTTCGGGCCGTTATAAAACTCTTCGACGAAGGGCAAGGCGATCTGCTCAAACAGCGGCCCGACGCTTGACCCGCCGGTGAAGCGCACATCGAGTTGTTGGAACTGCACAAGGTACTGGCCCGGCGGCAACCCGCCTATACGGTAATTCTTCCCGAAATTAAGCCCTGTGACCGCGCTCGATATGGTTGCGAGCGAGTCGGTCGAGCCTTGCTCGTCCGGAATAAGCGGCACCCCGTCCCCGTCTACCCCAATGGGAGAAGTGAGGAAGGCGGGCGTCCCCAACGGAGGCACGTACGCGCCCTGACTGATACGGCGCGCGATGACATTTATGCCCGCAACAGGGATATCGCCGCCGCCTGTCCTGATGACCACGCGCCCATCTATAGAGCCGGTTGAGGCCTGGTAATCGGACGTCGGGTAGAGGTTCGACAGCGCGTTCATCGTGTCCATATCGAGCGTCGCGATAAAGAACCCCGTGTTGCCGAATTGCGCTCCGATCTGCGACCCCGCCGGCGGGTCGAATATGAACGGGTACATCGTTTCCAAAAACGGCGTATAAAGATCGTACGCCTGCGCCGCCGTGAACCCCGCGGGCGGAGGCAGAGAGCGAGAGCTGGTATCGGCGATAGAGCCGTTGATCTGCTGGTGATCGAGCGGCCCGGCAAAGTGGCCGAACTCGTGCGTGAAGACTCCCAAAAACGAAGTCGTGCCGATAACCCCTCGCGTCAGCGACGCGCCGTTAAGCACGACGATTGCTTCGGCCACGGAAGACTCGTCTGAGGTGAAGGTTAATACCCCCGCCAGTCCAAGAACGAAAGCGTCGCCTCCGAGCGCGTTAACGACCCGGCCATCGCTGTCAAAGATAATCGGATTTTGAAACGTGGGAAAGCGGTCGTCCAGGAATTTGCCTACGTTTGTTCCATTCACGTTCAACTGCGGCGCCCGTGTCCGGATCGAGAATCGGGCCCGCGTTGACGTAGTCAATATCGGCTCCGGGAATGGCTGAGTACTGGCCGAATATTCGGTTTGTTAGCGAGGTCGCCTGGGCGTTTGTCAAAGGCCCGAGATCGCCCAGATCGGTGTGGTACAGCACGCGGCCCGCCGAGTTGACGGTCTGGCTGTTGAGTCGGCCCCCTTGTACAGGCGATCGCGACCAGCGGACCGCCTGCCCGGTATTCGAGTTTACGAACAACGGGCCGCCCGCGCGGGCGTCCATCGAAATCACTGTAACGGCTGTCGCCAGGACAGCCAGAGATATAATTACACGCCTGTTAATTATCTTGTTTTTCATTGGGAGATGACTCCTTTCCCATTGCGGGTTTCGGCGATCTGCCCTCGCTCGCCGCCGTGAGCGAGGTTAATCTGCTCGACGAGACTTAAGAACTCTTCCAGCGGAAGCGATCCGCGCTTGCGGGAAAGAGAAGCCGTTTGCAGACTGAGGTCCGAGGCGTCCTTATCGGGAAAGATATGCCTGGCGTCGGAATCTTTCAGCCTCACGCCCGTGTAGCGGGCCGTAAACAGCCCCAGGTTATTTATGCTGTTTCGGAGCATCTTTTGCCCGGAAGGCATCTGGGATACGAAAAACGCGCCTTGATAAAGCCCCACAGGGCTGGTCACTCGCGTGTCGGAATTCATGCGATTGAGAAACAGCACCACCTCGTCGCCCGTGCGATATGCGCTTGCGCCGTGGAGGAACGCGCCGTTCTTAACCCTCATCCCGTGCGAAACGATCCCGTCGCCTTTGCCGATTGCGCGCTGCGGCGCGTGCCCGACCTGCATGAAAGTGATCTGTTTCGGCATCTTACCTTTGACGACTCGCGTGACCTCGAACGTGTAGCGCGTGACAGGCAGATTGCCCCCGGCAATCATCTCCCTGGTCTCTTCGACCGACACGCAGCGGCCCATAAAGACGTTATCGGCAATGGCGGTCATCTCTTCGAGATTGACCCTGACGACCGCGTGATGGGCGCTTGTGTCGAAGACGCCCCCCAGCAGGGCAACCGCCATAAGCGATAAAGAAAATAATTGTTTAATCAATTTCATAGACATAAGCCTCGCTCTCCTTAACTCCAACTTCAAATGTCTAATGACCGATGATCTTCGATCAATTGCGGCCCTATTCTCTAGCGGCCCTATTCTCTAAGCAATTGCGTAACGCCGCGACTACCTGCCGCGACGCCGCGCGACGGACCGGCCAGGTCTACGGATAGAAGCTCTCTTGTGACGACTGCGTTGTGAGGGGTCCAGCTCGACCCGCCATCCGTAGAACTCAATGTCGTACCCGCCGTTCCTACAACCCAGAGGATTTCACGGCTTGCCGCCGCAACCGAGTGCAGCGACCCGGTCGTTTTAGAATCTACGGCTTTCCAGCTACTGCCGTCTTCGCTGCGGAGGATGGTCCCGTTTGCGCCGACGGCGATTATCGCACCCGCCGGCGCGACGGCCAGCCCGTAAAGCACGTAGTCGGTTCCCGTCGCTTGTTCGGCCCAGGTCGCGCCGCCGTCCGCAGAGGCCAGTATCAAACCGTCTTCGCCGACTATCCACCCGCGCTCGCGCGAGGCGAACCTTACGGTCCACAAATCTTCAACGCGGCCCGTAGTGACAGGTTCCCAACTGTCGCCTCCGTTGGTCGTGCGGAATACTATTCCTTGCCCGCCGACGGCCCACCCGCGCTCATTGTCAATAAAGAAGATGGAATTGAGCACTTCACCTTCGCGCTCGATTCGCTGAGTCTTCCACGACCGCCCGCCGTCATCCGTTCGCTCGATGCGGCCCGCGTAACCTGATATCCATCCGCGCGACTGGCTCACGAAATATATCGAAGCGATGACTTCGGGCGTCTGGGCAATTGGCTGCCAGCTTGTGCCGCCGTCGGTCGTCTTATAGATAAAGCCGCCTGACCCTGCCGGGTTGATGTCGCCTGCTGCCCACCCGTTTTGAGCATCGATAAGATCGACCGTGAGGAGATCGAATTTGCCTACTGTAGGTCCGGCGACCCAGTGCGCCGTGCTTGTTGAGGGAGACGTCTTGTCTCCACAAGAGACGGTCGCTGCGAGCAGGGCTAAGGCAAACAGTTTCGGTCTAATCAACGTTAACAACCCAAAGTTCCGTGGCCAGGTCCGAACGCAAAACCGCAGAAACTTTACCACAAAATAAAAGATTTCACGATCTAAGTTTTTTCCGAGCACCGTCGCAAAGAATTCACAACAATTGGTCCTTAAGACGAAAGGCCTTTAAATCGAGCCCCGCTCAGTCGTAAAAACGGAGCCCGGCTTGAGCGCGCACAATAATTTAGACGACGGGCCGAAGGCTACAGCCTGATTATTTTCGCTTCGTGCTCGGGCATGCCGAGCTTGCGAGTGACGTTGCGCGTGTCGACTATGATGGGCGCGAGGCGCAACACGCGAGAGTAGTCGACGCCCGAATGATCCGTAACAATCACCGCGCAGTCGCACCCTTCGAGCGCTTCGTCCGTAAGCTCGACGCTCGAAAGCGTGCCTTTGCCGTCCAGGTTCATTTCAGCTACGAACGGGTCGTGATAGCTCACCGCAGCGCCTTTGTGCAGCAACTGATCGACAATGCCGAGCGCGGGCGATTCGCGTACGTCGTTGATGTCGCGTTTGTAGGCGACGCCCAACACGAGCACGCGCGCGCCTTTCAGGGCTTTGCTCTGCTCGTTCAGCCCGTCCTGCACAAGCTGGACGACGTGGCGCGGCATGCGCGAGTTGACCTCTTCGGCAAGCCCTATGAAACGAGCCTCGAAACCGTGAAGCCGCGCTTTCCATGATAAATAATGGGGATCTAAAGGTATGCAGTGCCCGCCTATGCCGGGGCCGGGATAGAAGGCCATAAAGCCGAACGGCTTTGTCGCCGCCGCGTGGATCACTTCCCACGAGTCTATGCCGAGGTGGTAGCAAAGCTGGGCCATCTCGTTGACAAGCCCGATGTTTACCGAGCGGAAAGTGTTCTCTAACAGCTTTGCCGTCTCGGCCACGCGCGCGCTCGATACCTTGTGCACGCGCTCGACTATCGTCTGGTAGAGCGCGGCGGCCACCTCTGTTGACATGGCCGAGACGCCGCCTACAACCTTCGGGATGTTGTGAGTTTGAAATTGCCGATTCCCCGGGTCCACGCGCTCGGGCGAAAAAGCCAGGTAGAAATCTTTATCCAGACTCTTGCCCATCTCTTCCAGCATCGGCAGCAACACTTCATCCGTAGTGCCGGGATAAGTAGTTGATTCCAGTATCACGAGCTGAGGCGCGTGCAGGTTGTCGCGGACCTTTTCCGAAGCCGCGAGTATGTAAGATATGTCAGGCTCTTTTGTCTTTCTCAGCGGCGTCGGTACGCAAATAATCACGACATCGGTCTTGCCAAGCTCCGAAAAATCGCCCGTTGCGGAGAGCTTCTTCCGCTCGACCAGTGTCCCGAGCAACTCCGTTTTTACATCAGGGATATAAGACCGGCCTTGATTGATTACCTCTATGCGCGACTCATCGACTTCAAAGCCGAGGACTCTGAACCCGCCGCGCGCAAACTCGACGGCGAGCGGCAATCCCACGTAGCCGAGACCTATGACGCCGACCACGGCGCGCCGCTCTATAATCTTGCTCAATAACTCAGCGCTCATTTTAACTCCGTTGTTTTTTCTTCCTTGAATCACATATTCGAACTGGCGTGAGCCACCTGAATTTTATGAAACTACGGCCGTTCACGCCAGTCAACACTATTTCTGCCCGGTCGCTATTCAAATGTCGCCATTAATTCCTCCCGCGAGACGGTCGCCGTCCCGAGCTTGCCTACGACGACGCCCGCCGCGTGATTGGCAAGTATAGCGCCTTCGGCAAGCCCCGCGCCCGACGCGAGCGCGAGCGCGAGCGTGGCGATCACGGTATCGCCCGCGCCCGTCACGTCATAGACCTCGCGCGCAACGGTCGGGATGTGAGTCACCTCGCCGCCGTCCGTAAAAAGCGTCATCCCCTCTTCGCCGCGCGTCACAAGCACGCCCTGGCAGTCTATTGAATCGAGTATGCGGCGGCCCGCCTCGATTAAACTCTGCTCGTCTTCTATATCAATTCCCGCCGCCGTGGCAGCCTCTTGATTATTCGGCGTGATGACGGTGACCGGCTCGTAATAAGCGAAGTTGCGAAGCTTCGGGTCGAGGCACACCGTAAGCCCTCTCTTGCGCGCCTCAAGCAGCGCGCGCGCAAGCACGCCTGGCACGAGCAGACCTTTATTGTAATCCGAGACAACTACGGCGTCGGCTGATTCGATCTCAAGCGAGAATCGTTCGACTATTCGATCCTGAATCTGTTCGTCAATCGCAAACCTGCTCTCGCGGTCGGCGCGAACCACCTGCTGGTTGTGCGCGATGATGCGAGACTTGAGCGTAGTCGGGCGGCTTGAATCGATTACGAGCGAGTCAGTATTTACACCTATCTCTTCGAAAGCCGAGCGGAGTTGCTCGGCGCTCATATCCTCGCCCACCACGCCTAAAGGCGAGACGACGGCCCCGAGCGCGACGAGGTTCGATACGACGTTGCCCGCGCCGCCCAGCGCGAGCGTGTGCCGCTCGACTTCTACGATGGGGACAGGCGCTTCGGGGGATATGCGCCGCACGCGGCCCCAGATAAACTCGTCAAGCATCATATCGCCGAACACAACTATTCGTTTGCCCGCGAAATTGCCGGCCATTTTTTCTGCGCGCTCGCGCGATAGTGTCGCCATAACTTTCAAAGGATGAAGGATGAGGGATGAGGGATGAAAAGGATTCCAGGTGCCGGGCTTGTCCCATCGATTTTAAATCTCAAATTTCAGATGTCTTGCTTAAAGTCCTTTTCATCCTTCATCCTTCATCCTTCATCCCTTATTTATCGCTATTGCCGATTGCATGACTTCGTTGACGGCTGCGATTACCTCTGCTTCTGAAATTCCTGTGATCGGAAGCCCGTTGCTTTCAATCACGCGATAAAAACCTTGAGTCCACGGACGCCACACGCTGGCGTCGGATGAGCCGAATATAACCGCGAGCGGGCGCGCCAGCGCAGCCGCAATGTGCGCGGGGCCGCTGTCATTGCCCACGAATATACTCGACATGCCGATAATAGCGGTCAACTCTTTTAAGCTTAATGCAGCAATCGTGTGCGGCTTCGATTGAGCATGCTCCGTGACTTCGCGCGCGATATGCTCTTGTCCCGGCGCAGCTATTACCGCGCTCGGCAAATTATATTTACGGCTCAAGTGATCGACTGCGGCTGCAAAACCGGACGACGGCCATCGCTTCGATTCGAATGCCGCCGAAGGAGCTATGCAGGCAAATCGGCGTTCGGCTAACCCCAAATCGGCCAGCCGCGCGCGCCCGCTTGCCATCGCTTGATCGGAAACCTTCAAGCTCAACTGCGGCCCCGACGCGGGCCAGGGCACTCCGGCCCAATTGAGCAAGGCGAGCTGTTGCTCTACGCTGTGTACGCGCGAGCGCCCCAACAGCACATCGGGCGCGGGCGCGCGCGCCGAAAGCATCCGGGAGTAACGATAACCTTTGTAGCCGACCGTAAACTTCGCGCCCGAAAGGCGGGCCAGAAATGTTGCCGTAGTGCCGCCGTGCATGTTGAACGCGAAATCGAATCGCGCGCCGCGCAATCGTCCAACTACGCGCGCGCGCGACGCAAAGCCGGGGCGGGCAACTATTAAACGGTCTACGTGCGGGTGGTCTTCCAGCAGGGGCGCGGCCAAAGGCTCGGATAAGACTGTTATTTCGATATCGGGCCGCCACGACTTGAGGGCCGCAAGGCAGGGAGTCATCAGCACCGTGTCGCCTATAGACCGCAGCCGCACGAGCAAGACCCGGCGAGCGCCGGACCAATCGAGCGCAGGGCTATCAGGGATGGTATCCGGCGAAGCTTGTCTCACTCTTCAATCACTGCCTTGTTGATAAGCATAACAGGCATATCGTCATCTATGGGGTAGACGCGCTTACATTCAGGACATTTCAGCCCGCTCGCGTCCGGCTTTATCTCGACTTTGACCTTGCACGCGGGGCAGGCAAGTATTTCAAGCAGTTGCTCGCTTACTGGCACCTTGCGAACCTCCTATATTCGAATCGTCAAGTCTAACACCCGGTTACAGGAGCGTCAATTTTGGCTGTTTCCGTAGCGGCTACGGGCGTGTTAACCTTTCATGGATCATTTCATACGCTTTTATGAGGTAACAGAGTGAGCAGACCTTTGACGCGTAAAGGCGTTGGCTTGAAATCGGCTCTGGCGGCTGTTTTGGCGGTAATGGTCGCGGTAGCGCCCGCCCTGAGTCGCCCTCAGAATGACGATTCGATCAAGCTGCGCACAGAGCTTGTTACGGTTGACGCGACGGTCACGGACAAGAACGGCAATTTTATTCGCAACCTTAAGGCCGAAGATTTCGCGGTCTATGAAGACGGCGAGCTGCGAAAGCTCGATTTCTTTGAAGCAAACGAAGAGGCGTCGTTGACCCGCCCGCTCGCGGTCGTTTTCGCGCTCGACACTTCCGGCAGCATCAAGCCCGAAGAGGTTGACCGCCAGCGCGAGGCCGCCGAGAGCTTCGTCAAGCTTGTTCGGCCCGAATCCGTTTTTGCGATAGTTGCTTTCAACACCGAGGTTCGCGTCATACAGGATTTCACGAGCGACCCTAAGAAAGTCAGCCAGGCTTTCCGGCGCATAGGCAAGCCCGAAGGCTTGACCAGAATATTTGCGACCATAGACCGCTCTATCTCGATGCTCAAGCGCGCGCCCCGTTTTAAGAACAATCGCCGGCTTCGCCGCGTGGTCATAGTCATCAGCGACGGCTACGATTCCGTAGACACCGTAGACCAGCGCGACATGATACAACGGGCCAACGACGCGGAAGTCACCGTCTATTCGATCACGCTGCCGTCTTATATGGCTGGGGTCGGAGGCGAGCGGTCGCTCACGCTGCTCGATGTTGCGCGAGTGGTCCCGCTGACGGGAGGGGCCGATTTTTCCGCCGACGCGCGCGACTTCACGCCGGTATTCAAAGCCATCGCCGAAGAGATACGCTCGGGCTATACGCTCGCCTACTACCCGCCTGAAAAGAGCCGGCGCGATGGCCGCACCCACCAAATTCGCGTCGAGGTTAAGAAGCCCGGCGCAATCGTCCGCGCGAGCCGCACAAGCTATCAAGCTACTAAATGAATTTTTATCCACGAAGTACACGAAGAAATTTATTTAGAGGGAGTTTGAAAAGCCTCGAAGAGGCGAAATTCAATAGCCCGGCGCACCGCGCCGGGTAATAGGTGTCGGAAGCAGCAAGCCCTGAAAGGGCGAAATAAATAATTCGGATTATTTCGCCCTTTCAGGGCTTGTCGTGCTGTTTGGCGCTGACCTGGGGCTAGCCGCCCCAGGCTGTTGAATTTCGCCTCTTCGAGGCTTTTGAACTATCTTCAATTAGTGTTTCTTCGTGTACTTCTACTTCGTGGATAAATCTCTCAGGCTGGTAAAACGGGCGGCGGTCGTTTAATATATTTGTTTCCGCTCGCGAGCAGATTGATTACATGGCAACTGAAAAGAAAAAAGTGGGAATGGTGAGCCTGGGCTGTCCCAAAAACCTCGTTGATAGCGAGGTGATGATGGGGATGCTCGCCCGGCAAGGTTATGAGCTTACGACCCAGTCCGCCGACGCCGACGTGCTGGTCGTCAACACGTGCGGCTTTATAGATTCGGCCCGCCAGGAATCCGTAAATACGATTCTTGAGATGGCCCAGCTTAAACAGACGGGCAACCTCAAGCGATTGATCGTCGCGGGCTGTCTGGTCGAGCGATACCGCGATGAGCTTCAGCGCGAGATACCGGAAATAGATGCTTGCATCGGCGTCAACCAGATCGAAGATATACTCGATGTGGCCGACCCATTGGGCCGACGGCGGCTCCCGGTCTACAGCGAAGGAGCCTCGGTCCCTGAGCTTTATCTTTATGACGAGACGACGCCGCGACTTCGCGCCACCGCGCCCTACACCTCTTATGTGAAGATCGCTGAAGGATGCGATCACACGTGCGCCTTTTGCATCATCCCTAAATTGCGCGGCACGTTCCGCAGCCGCTCGCCCGAATTGATAATCCGCGAAGCCGAGATGCTAGCTGCTCAGGGCGTCAAAGAGATCGTGCTTATCTCGCAAGACACGACGAGCTACGGCGCGGACCTCGCGCTCGGAAATAACGGCCTTGCGCGGTTAGTTGATAAAATAGCCGATGTGAAAGGCGTCGAATGGGTGCGCTTTCTCTATTGCTACCCGACAAATATCACGGACGAATTGCTGGACGTGGTGCGCGCGCGGCCAAACGTCTGCAACTATTTTGACATCCCGCTTCAACACGTCAGCCGTCGTATGCTTGCTCGCATGAGGCGAGGCGGTAATCGCGCTTCGTATGAACGAATGATCGAGCGCATACGCGACCGCGTGCCTGGCGTTGCCATACGCACCACGTTCATCACAGGGTTTCCGGGCGAGCGCGAAGAAGATTTCGAAGAGCTTTTAGATTTCGTGCGCGCATCAGAGTTCGACAACGTAGGCGTCTTCACTTATTCGGATGAAGAGAACTCCGCGGCCTTCGAGCTTGATGAGAAAGTAGACCCTGCGCTCGCGGCCCGGCGCGGCAAGCGGCTTATGAAAGAGCAGGCACGCATTGCTCGCCGCAACTCGCGCAAGATGGTCGGGCAGCAATTGAGGGTGCTGCTCGAAGGCAAGTCAAAACAGAGCGACCTGTTGCTTGAAGGCCGCGCCGAATCGCAAGCGCCTGAGATAGACGGCTCGGTTTTGATCAACGACATGCCGGAAGGCGTCGAAGTGCGCCCGGGCGATTTCGTCAATGTAGAGATAACCGGAGCTCTGGATTACGACTTGATTGGTCGAATTGTCTAGTGGCCGCTAATGAAAAACTGCAAGCGCGCGGCCTGGACCGCGTTGCGTACTTGATTGCAACGGGAGCGGGAGTGGGCCTGTCGCCCATAGCGCCCGGCACTTTCGGCGCAATCGAAGCCCTGGCAATCTTCATCGCAACAAGGGCACTGCTCGCAAACAATCCCCGCGCTCATCTCTGGCTTCTATTAGCTCTCAACGTGATTATCTTTGCTGTAGGCGTGTGGGCCGCACACCGCGCCTGTCGCATCTGCAAGCTCGAAGACCCGAGTCAGGTTGTCATCGATGAAGTGAGCGGCCAGTTGATCGCGCTTGCGCCGCTTGCGCTCGCCCCATCGGCGGCGCGCGTGATCCTCGCCTTCGTGCTTTTTCGCTTATTCGACATCTTCAAGCCATACCCTATTCGCAAGCTTGAGCGGTTGCGCGCCGGTTGGGGCGTGATGGCTGATGACGGGCTTGCGGGCCTTTACGCCGCCGCACTCGCCTGCCTGGCTCTCTGGTTGCGATGGATATAATCGCGTATTATGGATGCTTTGCAGATCAAAGAAATTATTGAGCCTATCGATCCAACCGGCGAACCTGCTATTCGATTCATCAAGCGGGCGGAGCCCGGCGGGCCGCGTCTGGGCATCTTCGCCTCGTCTTTTAATCCTACGACTATCGCGCACGTTGAGTTGATGCGCCGCGCCGCCAAAGAATTCTTGCTCGACGAAATACTCGCGCTTGCGGGCACGGCAAACGCAGATAAGTCCGCGTATGAATGCTCGCTCGAAGACCGCTTGCGGATGCTGGCCCTCACATTTGAAAATGAGCGGCGGGTTTCTATAGGGGTCTCGTCGCACGCTTTTTTCGTCGACATGATTGACGCGCTCTACCGCGCTTACCCGCGCCAAACCGATTTGCACTTCGTCGTCGGCTTCGATACATTCGAGCGCGTGGTTGACCGCGAGGACCGATATACGCCGAAGTATCACCGAAAATTTGGCGACCGCGTAGGAGCGCTCCAATACTTGCTCGTGCGCAGCCGACTCATAGTTGCCGGGCGCCGAGGCGCAGGCGAACCCGATATTCGCGCGCTTGTAGAAAGTGATCTGCCGAAATTGAGCGGACGCGTTTCTTATCTTGATACGCCTGCCGACATCGGAGAGATGTCTGCGACACAGGTGCGCGACCGCGTGCGCATAGGTCTTGCGATAGATGCGCTTGTGCCTCCGGCGGTCGAGCTTTACATAAAAGAGCAAGGGCTTTACGGCAGCTAGAAATTTCAGTAGGGATTCAAACTGATTATGTTGAAAGCGGAGATAATAGCCATCGGCTCAGAGCTTCTGACGCCTCACCGTACGGATACGAATTCGCTGTGGCTCACCGAGCGATTGAACTCAATAGGTATTTCCGTTCAGCAGAAAACGATAGTCGGCGATGAAGAATCGCGGCTCGAAGAAGCAGTCCGCGATGCGCTGCGCCGCTCGGACGTGATTATCTCTACGGGCGGGCTGGGGCCTACGGAAGACGACATAACGCGCAAAGTCTTTGCGCGCGTTTCAGGCCGGCAGCTAATGCTCGATTACGAAGTCCTTGAGCACATACGCGAGCGGTTCTCCAGTCGCGGCTACCAGATGACGCCGAACAACGAGCGCCAGGCGCTTATCCCGCGCGGCGCTGTGGTGCTGCCGAATCCGAACGGCACCGCGCCCGGAATCCGCATGGATCAGGACGGGCGCCTGATAGTGCTGCTGCCGGGGCCGCCGCGAGAAAATCGGCCGATGTTTGATGATTACATCATGCCTGAGCTTGAGAAGATGTCGCGCGGCGCGCGCATCGCAAAGCGCTTGTTGAAGGTGACGGGGCTTGGCGAATCGGCACTCGATGATATGATAGCGGCGATTTACACGCAGTATACGAACCCTCAGACTACGATACTGTTTACCGATTCGGAGATAGAGATACACCTGACGGCGACGGCTGAGACTGTCGCCCGCGCCGAAGAGATAGTTGATGAGCTTGCCGACAAGCTCGAAGAGAGGCTTGGAGACCACGTCTACACCACGACGGGCGAGACGCTCGAATCGGTCATAGGCGACCGCCTGTTGCTGAAGCGTTACACGATAGCAACGGCGGAAAGCTGCACGGGAGGGTTGATTGCCGAGCGTATCACGGGCGTGCCGGGCGCGAGCAATTATTTTGTCGGCAGCATCGTCAGCTACACAAATGAAGCGAAAGCGGCGTTGCTAGGCGTATCGCGCGAACTGATCGAGAGCCGGGGCGCTGTGAGCGGCGAAGTAGCCGAGGCGATGGCTCGCGGTGTAAAAGAGCGGACCGGCGCGACTATAGGATTGAGCGTGACCGGTCTGGCAGGCCCCGGCGGAGGGACCGAAGCCGTGCCGGTAGGCACCGTTTACATAGGGCTGGCCGACGACATTATGACTTCGAACCGCCGGCTGATATTGCCCGGCGACCGCCACTTGATTCGTTGGCGCGCTTCCACAGCCGCGCTCGAAATGGTGCGCCGTCGCTATCTTTTATAATGAGCAGTTGATTTCGAAGAGACATAAATCAAGACATGCCATCTGATACGCTCGACCTGCTTCTTTCTCAACTCGAAGAGTCCAGCCGTCACTTCGATGAGCGAAGCCGCGCCGAAACCGCGCGCCTCATAGCTCGCCTGGCAAAGCGCAAATTTACGGACGCCGAATCGCTGATACGCTTTCACGAACTTCTGCTTTTTTTGCGCGCCCATCCGCCGAGCGCAGAAATTCTCGACGAAGTCGAAGTCGTGCTTGACGGTTTTGCCCGTCGCGTCGAGCAACTCCGGCAGACGGGCGCGGACATGACAGCTTTCGATTACATAGAATATTCCGGCATCGCGGGGACGGCCGTCACGGGCACTTTCAGTTATCAAATAGCGCGCTGGCTGGTCAGCCGCTTTTACGAAAGAGTTGACTGCGATTGGAGCAGGCATCAAAGAAAAGACCGGCTCGGCGCAACACTCCCTCGGTTTGCCCCTCTGCTTGAAGAAGACTCTCTCGTCGAAGCAAACATTCCTTACCACGCGTGGATCTCGGCGGCACGTGGGCGAAAGCGCGACCTTGCATGGCTTTTGCAAGGCTTCGAGCGGTTAGAGCTTTCTGAACGAGAGAAGGCCGAGCTTTATGATTCGCTCGAATTGCACGTACGCTGGGACCTGGATGATCTGTCGGCCACGCGCACAAGAAATATACGGCGCGTCCTAAAAATCTTTTATCAAACCGAGCCGCTGATTCGCAGGAGCGAGGTTCTATTGAAAAAGAGATCAATCGGCCTCCGCTTAAATTGAAAAAGCTTTCTGCCCGCCAGGGTGAAGCAATACTGGATCGGGTTCGCGAAGCGACGACCGTCCGTTACCGGGAGCTATACGGCATCACGAACGGCGACCCCGCGCAAGTTGTCGAAGCCCGCGTAGGGCGAGGCGTCGAGATATATTTGTGGGGTCTCGCGCCTGCGCGCCGCTTGCCACTTCGCGCATATCACGCCGGGTTCACGCTAAAAAACGGCGTGCCGATCAACTACATCGAGGGGATAACACTTTTCGAGCGAACGGAGCTAGGCTTCAACACCTTTTACACGTTTCGCGAAGGGGAGACGGCCTGGGTCTACGCGCAGGTTCTCAAGCTGCTCAATCAGGTCGTGGGCGCGACCTGTTTTTCAATTGACCCTTACCAGATAGGCTACAACAACGACGAGGCAATTGATTCGGGCGCGTTCTGGTTTTATCGCAAGCTTGGGTTTCGACCCGTTCGACCCGACCTGGCAAGGTTGACAGAAAGCGAAGAGAAAAAGATCGCGCGAGATCGCCAGCACCGCACTCCTGCGCGACAGCTTCACCGGTTTTCTGCGGGGCACATAGTTTATGAGCTTCCGGGCACACGCCAGGGTTTCTGGGACGGCTTTCAAGTCCGCAATCTTGGCCTTGCCGTCTCGCGCCGTATGGGCGACGAGTTTGATGGAGACGCCGCGCTCGCTCGGGCCTCTTCGGTTCGAGAAGTGGCAACCGCGCTTGGGGTTAGAATGCATAGTCTCAATCAAGATGAGCTGCGGGCTTTTGAAAACCTTGCGCTTGTGCTGGCGCTCATCGAGGATTTGAAGCTTTGGACAGGCGAGGAGAAGAAGGGCCTCTTTGAAATCATCCGAGCAAAGGCGGGCGCTCGCGAGGCGGAGTACGCGCGGCTAATGCAAAATCATGAAAGGCTGCGCGAATGGATTCGCCGGTTGGGCGCTTAAACAAAGCCGCCCTTAAAGAATTCGGCTCACCCGTCGCGCGGCCTTAGATGCTGTGCTTCTTTTTCAAGTTATGCACGTGAACCTTGGACACGCCAAGCTTGCGCGCCGCCCGCGTAAGGCTGTTGTTAGTCTGGCGCAGCGCGTTACGCAATAAAAATCCTTCGAGAGTGCGTTTGGCTTCTTGCCACCTGGGCAACTGGTTGCCGTCAAAGACCAGGCGGTTGTCGTCTGTGAATATGATCTGCTCTTCGTACTTCGCCGACACGCGATTGTACTCGTCGCCAAGCCAGGCGTCTTCGACCGTGTTCAATATCTCGCTCGCTCTGTTAAGCTCTCCGCGTCCGGCGCGGGTATCGACGCTGTGGAAAGCTTCGGCCAGGTAGATGACCGCTTCAAGCTCCAGCCTGCGGATTTCCGACGATCCATTCAGAGTGCGCGCAAGCTCGGCGGCTTTTTGAAAACACCCGGTCGCCGCGTTGAATTCGCGCTCGGCCAGCCGCGCATGCCCCAGCGCGAGATGCGCGCGAGCGAGCGTTTCGGCAGAATCGCCCTGTTCGGCAAGCGCGACGGCTTCGGTCGCACGTCGCGTAGCTTCATCGACCTCATTTTGCTGGAGCGCGAGCCGCGCAAGCAGCGCGAGCGCCGCGCTCTCGCCCACTGCGTCGCCGCGTCTCAGCTCGCGGCTCTCTTCGGCCAGTTTCTCGGCGCGCTCATATCGCTTTAATCTGACGAGCGCTTCAGCCAGCTTCAACTGGCTTTCGGCAAGGTTAAGCCTCAGATCGTACCGCTCGAAAACAGTGTTCGCCTCTTTGTAAAGCTCTAGCGAATCCTGAAACTCGCCAATCGCGCATTTGAGGTCGGCCAGACCAACGAGCGTACAACCGTAATACCTCCCGCGCTCTGTGCCTTTTAGCAGGCGGCCCGCCTCCGTATAAAGATCCACGGCCTGATCTATCTCGCCACGGTCGAGCGCAACGGCGGCCTGTTCGGAAGCAATCACCCCGCGCAAGAATTCAACCTTTTTGCTTATGCGCCCTTTGACACCATCCTGGGCCTCGGCAAGCTTGATTGATGCGTCTTCGGGCGTGCCTTTCAGCCGCGCAAGCCTAGCCAGGCCGAGCAGGCTGCGGCTGATTCCGAAAGAGTCATTCTGAAAAAGAAAGAAGTGATACGCCGTATTAAGTTGCGTATCCGCTTGATCGAAATCGTTTCGCCTTAGCGCAAGGCTCCCTCTTGCGAGCGAAAAACGCGCCGCTACGTCTATGTCCGCAATTCGAGACGATACCTGCTCAAGCAGTGCTGCTCCGTCTTCCAACCTGTCGAAATACATCGCAACTTCTGAACGAACTACCATCTCTTTGGGGTCGTCGGTCCTGCGCTCTGAAAACATCTCTTCGGCTGCGAGAAACTGGCCGCTGTCAATCAGGTCAACAGGGCTTTCTTGGGAAGCTCGCCTTTCCATCCTGTATAGTCCTCCAAGTCGTCAGCGTTAATTTTATTCTTGAATTTGTATTATCCAGGGGCAGACACACAAATCTTTATTTTCTGCATGAAATGCAGTTAAAGTACTCTATCCGGCCTGTTCCCGACTCTTACACGAAACACGCAAAGCGGCGAATTATTCCATCCCCTGGCGCCGACTTCGCGCGTACACTTCCTAACCCAGTAATCCAAGACTAGCAAGATCAAGAATTGATTACAAGCGATTTCATCTGAATTCATTTATTTGAGCAAATTGGGACAGATTATTTCCTCTTCAATTTATTTCCTCTTCAATGCAAAGACTCGCGGCGGCGCTCTTCGGCGGAATATCAATTGCAACCTTAATAGGTTCTGTTCCGGAAACAGTTCATTCCCGAACAGAAATTTCTCATAAGGAGTGACAGACATGCCAAAGGGAGAAAGAAGCGATCAGGAAATAAATCAGTTGCGTGATACAGCGATCGGTTCAGGCGAGGCCGCGCAAAGAAGCGGGAAAGGCGGCAAGGCTGGCGGCGGAATGGGCGGCCAGCAAGCCGGAGGAATAAAAGGCGGCGGCAAACGTAAGACTCACGTCGGCGCGAAAAAAGGAAGCCCCGGCGGACTGACCTCTGATTGAGATCATAAGTCGCACACGCATATATTCTATAAATGATTAGAGATGAATTGAGGCGACCGCGATTGCGGTTTGCGTTGATCCCTACGACTGCCCCCGAACTTGTGGGGGCCGGGGGCAGCCGCTCTACTTCACTCCGAGACGGCGTAGCGGTGTCCTTCCGAATCGCTTATACCGCTACCTGTCTCTGAATGGTATCTATGACCTAACGGGCATGTGTACCAGACCGAATCCTCAGTCGAGGCTACCCGTCGGAGGGGGTTAAAGCATTTTGGGCATTTCATAACCTAATTGTAGCACATCTTTAAAAATTTGTGTTTTTTTTCTTTTTGATGGTAAGCCTTTTATTTGAATGAATTAAGCGACGTGTCGAGATATATTAACAGTGGTGTTGGGTGGTTAAATTATATTTTATGTATTGGCCCCAATTCGAGCCGGAAATCAGACAAAAGCAGGCAAGATTGAAGCGAGCCGGACAAGGCGCGATTTATAAGCGGACAGTTTACCATTATCTTTAATTCCAGGTGCTAACAAACAGAATTCCTCTTGACATACTAAGTTATCTGTTTTACATTGCGGCTGCTTTGAGGTGGCTCTTCTGATGGGATGAGTCAGCAGAGCGCTTTATCTCGAAGTGAACCTCACCAATTGTTCCAAATATCACCCAGGTTGTTGGTAAAAAAAAGATAGCTCCGTTTGGGAAAAAGATAATTCCGTTTGGGAAAAAGGCGGGACCACAAAGCCAGTTAGAATCCCAGGGTTTCCAGGGTAGCGTCCCTATCTCTTATACAAAGGGTAACTAAAGCTACGCCTTGGATGAATTGCGTTCCAGGCAAAAGAAAGATGGAGGAAACTGGATATGAGGTTCCTTAAACTTTTCGTGTTGCTGTTTTTTGCGGCGGCGATTGCATTGCCGTTCGCTTACACAAACATAGTTGAAGGTCAGGGAGCGCCTGAAGCCTTAACAACAGACATGGATGGCAAGACGGATGATCTGTGGAACGGGCTGGGCGTAAAAGGCGTGGAGCCTGATGAGTGCGACAATCCCCCTGTGCCAAATCGTTCGTTCGAAGACAACAAGTTTATATTCGCGGAAGTAGAAGTAATAGACGATGGGCTCGGCCCATGCTATAACGCGCAGTCGTGTCGCGAGTGCCATCAAAGCCCGGACACGGGTGCCGCAAGCCAGATAAGCGAATTCAGAGCAGGCCACCTCAATGGCACCACCTTTGTTGACGCCCCGGGCGGCTCGCTCATAAACGACCGCGCTACTGATTCCGACATACAGGAGCGCGTATCGAGCGCCGACCCTGTTCGGACTTTCCGTATGTCTATCAGCACGCTCGGCGACGGCTTTGTCGAAGCTATAGACAGCAATGTCCTCGTTGCTAATGTCAACGCTCAACCCGCAGCCCAGCGCGGCACCGTGATTCAGGTGCCTGTGTTTGAGGCTAATAATGCTCTTCGCGTAGGCCGGTTCGGCTGGAAGAATCAACAAGCAAGTCTCGAATCCTTCTCTGCCGACGCCTACCTTAACGAAATGGGCATCACAAGCCCATTGCAGCCGACCGAAAATACCTCTAACGGTGTATTCGTAGGCTTCGGCTCCGGGTTCGACCCGGTACAGGAGCCGGAAGATGACGGAGACGATGTCGAGGCGTTCGCTAATTTCATGAGGGCCACGCGCGCGCCGCGACGCGGTGCGATCACGGCTCAGGTTAATGCCGGAAGCGCGCGGTTCGACGCAATCGGCTGCGCCGTATGTCACACCCGCACTTTCGTAACTGCCCCGGCCGGCACCGTGATCAACGGTGGCGCGTTCGTAGTCCCGGCGGCTCTCGGCAATAAGACCATCCATCCGTTTTCGGATTTCGCGCTGCACGATGTTGGGACCGGCGACGGGATCGTCCAGAACGGAGGACAGGGAACCAGAAACCAACTGCGTACGGCCGCGCTGTGGGGCGTTCGCGCTCGCATACGGCTGATGCACGACGGCGAAAGCCTCACCGTTAACGACGCAATACTGCGCCACGCGGGCCAGGCCACCACGGCCAGAAATAACTATAACGCGCTCACCATAGCGCAAAAGCAGGAAGTCCTTGCGTTCGTCTTATCGTTGTGACCGGGCGGACGGAAAAAGATTAACCTTCTGACTGACCAGAGGCTCGCCAGGCGAATGTTTGACGAGCCTCTGCCTACAAAAGTCAATCTGACGGATGAGGACAGCAATATGTTTATCAATAAAACGGTCACGCCATTTTTCTATCTCTTTATCGCGTGTTCAATCTCCGGTTTAAGCGGTTGCGTCAGAACCGAGCCGGAGTCGCCGCCTCTGGTGAAAGAACAGCCTGTTCAAGCATTGCCGCCTGCCCCGCCTACACAGCCGACCGTCGGGGCCAAGCTGCCGCCGCCAAAACCCGCCGAGGTTCAAGACGCAATAAAGCGTGTTTATAAAGGCGCGGTGACGGTGGAGGCGAATCACAATACGTATTTCACGGTCGGCGATTACAACGGAGACATGTCCGAAGACATAGCCGTCATCGTGAGGCCGGTCGAAGCCGGTCTCTCCGATCTAAATCATGAGCTGGCAAACTGGATGCTCGGCGATCCGACAAAGATCAAGCCGCCCGACCCGAAGCTGGTCGTGCAGCGGGAGATGCCAAAACCTGACCCCGTTATTATCGAGAAAGGCGATCTGTTGCTTGCGATAATTCACGGGTACGGCGAGACGGGATGGCGCAACGCGGAAGCGACACAAACATACCTGCTCAAGAACGCAGTCCACGACGATATGAAGACACTGCCGCCTGATGGTTACAGAAAAGCAAATAAAGATAATAAGCACCGCCTACAATTGTTCGGAGACTTGATCGGCCAGGTCTTTGAAGGCAACGCGGGATTTCTTTATTACACGGGCGCGAAATATGCCTGGCATGGGCCGCAGAGTTTTAAAGGAGATGTCGCCAGCCATCCGACACCTTGATATTTTCAACACGCTGATATTTTCAGGCTGGTGATTTTCTTCAACGGCTATTCCGATGAGGCGGGTTGAAAATCCTGTATATCCTTAAATGGCATCTGTGCGTTGCCGAAATCCGGGCGGTAATACTCGGAAGCCGAATCGAAGTCTTGCATCCACCCTTCGTCCATTCCCAACGCTTCCATCTGCTCGATGGCTTCGAGCCATTCCGACCAGCGAATCTTGCGCGAGATGAGCGGATAACGTTCGAGTCCGACTTTGTTAGTCGGAAAATACTGGGCCATCAAGCTCACCGAAACCTTTGGCGAAAGCTCCTTGCGTATCCACAGGAGCGAATCTCTTATGCCCGCGATGTCGTTCGGCAGCACGAGCAGACGAATGACAAGCCCGCGCTTGAGCAGGCGGTCTTCTCCTATATCAAGTTGAGGCCCGGTCTGGCGATACATCTCTTTCAAACAGGCTCGCGCGTGCGTGACGTACTCGGTGACTTTCGAATACTCGCGCCCGGCCTCTTCGTCGCTGTACTTTAAGTCGGGCAGGTATATATCGACTATGCCGTCGAGCAGCTTTAACACTTCGACCGAGTCGTAACAGTTAGTGTTGTAAACGACCGGCAGGCGCAAGCCTCGCTCCGCCGCGATCAGAAGTGCCTTTGCGAGCTGCGGCGCGAAATGCGTGGGCGAGACCCAGTTGATGTTGTGACACCCCTGCTGCTGAAGCTCAAGAAAAATCTCTGCCAGCCGCTCGAACGATATTTCATTCTTGCGCTGCTCGCGAAAGGTCTGGCTGATCTGATAATTCTGGCAATAGACGCACCGCAAATTGCATAACCCTAGAAAGACATTGCCCGCGCCTCGCGTTCCCGTCAGCGCCGGTTCTTCTCCGAAATGCGGCGTGTAAGCGGAGACTATCGGCAAAAGCCCCGAATAACATGCGGCGACTTCGTCATTCAATCGGTTGACGTCGCAATCCCTGGGGCAGACGCGACAGACTCGCAGCCCTTCCATCAACGCTTCGACGCGGCGGCGAAATTCTCCCGACTCCAGAAGCTTGACATAAGACGGCTCGCGCATAAGTTCGATTTTAACTTCCCTCACGCAATGCTTCAAATGATCTTTCCGTCTTTAATCTCGAAGCGCAAAAAAGCAGGCGGTTGACAGCCGCGCCGCCCGCCGCTTATGCTGGGGCGTGAAGGCAGAAGCTGTTGATTGCGTAAGTTTTGATAATAAAGAGGAAGTTCATGAGTCGCGTCGGTTTTAGAGGCTTCTCGGCGGGGCTATTTCGGTTCTTTGGCGACCTTGCCGAAAACAATAACAAGGATTGGTTTGACCAGCACCGCCGCCAGTATGAAACCGATGTGCTTAGCGTAATCAAGTCTTTTGTAGCCGACCTCGGACCAATCCTCAGAATGCTCAACGACGAGCTTGAAACCGAGCCGCGCGTGGGCCGCACCATCAGCCGCATCAGCAACGATATGCGGTTTCACAGGAATCGCCCTCCATACAGGCCTTACATCTATGTCAGCTTTCCGCGCCGAGGCAAGAAGTGGACAAGCGAAGCCTTGCTCTACGTCGGCATACAGAGCCACGGCGTATCCGTGGGGTTTTATCCGGGCGGCTATAAAGCATTGCGCACAGGTCCGGTGCAAAAAGCGGTCAAGGATAACCTGCGCCTCTTTCAGCGATACCTCGACGAGAGAGCCATAGCCGAAAATTACTGGGAGCTGGCGGGCGGTGAAAACGGACCTGTCACTAAATGGCCGCTGCCAGGGACAGCGCGCCGCTGGGTGAATCTTGAAAGCTTCACCGTAGGCGAATACTTTCCCGCGACCGACCCCCTGCTTACACGCCGCGCTTTTTTAGATCGGGCGCAAGAGATAATGCTGGATCTTTATCCGCTCTGGCTTTTTGCCACCAGCGATAATCTCAAAAATGATATTGAATTGTATCGCGAGAACGCCGATCTGCTTGCGCGCCCGCTCACAAAGATTGCGGGATAATCGATGAGCAATGCCCTCATCGGGTGAGCAAGAAAGCTGCAATCATCCGTCAAATTGACTAACCTCCATCTTTCAAGCTGACTGACCTGCTTGACTGTCTTCTTTTGCGTCGTATTGTAAACCCGCTTCAAAGTTGAAAAAAAAGAGAATAGAAAATGAAAACGCGTCTGGTACGGGCATTGCTTTTATTGCGAACGCGGAAAGGGTTCTGAAACGTCAAGCACCGGGAAAGCAAGCCAGGAGGTCAAGGTAAGGTGAAAACGAACAAACGATCTTCTATAGTAGCGCTTTTTATCTCCCTCACACTGCTCACGATCATGTGCGGCAGCACGTTGTTCAGCAGACCGGCCAGTGCGCAGATCAAACTAGATCCCACCAGACCCTCTCCTCAGACGGGCGATAAACTCTCCATTGATTTGCGAGAGAAAGTTGAAATCGCTGCGGGAGCCAAGTCCGTAGAGGGTAAGGGCAAAGAGGCTGACGAAGTTGTTAGAGTCATACTTCAGCTCAACGGCAGCCCTCGCAGCAGAGTGAACGATCTGCTCGGCAGCAGCGACGCCCGCGTAGACGTTGACCTGGATAACCTGAATACGAAAGTGATCGAGCTGCCCGTGAGCGCAGTCGAACGGCTGGCCCAGTCCGGCGACGTGAAGTTTATGTCGCTTGATCGCCCCGTCGAAATGCTCGGCCACATCGAGAACACCACGGGCGCGGCCTTGATGCGCATACAATCGGGTAACAGCACGTTTGACGGCAGAGGCATCGGCATCGCCGTCCTGGATTCCGGCATATTCGGGGATCATAAATCCTTTCTGGATGACAACGACCGCAGCCGTATCGTCGTGAGCCGAGACTACACAGGCAACTCATCAAATCTGGATGAAGACTTTTACGGTCATGGTACTCATGTCAGCGGGCTGATGGCGGGCGGCACAAGAGGTATTTCATCCACATACAAAGGAATTGCGCCGGGAGCCAAAATAATCAACCTCCGCGTGCTCGATGCGCAGGGGCGAGGCACGACCTCCGGATTGTTGAACGCGCTCAACTGGGTACTGTCGAACAGGACCGCGTATAACATCAGAGTCGCAAACTTGAGCCTTGGCACGATGGCCGTCGATTCATACAGAAATGATCCGCTGTGCCAGGCCGTTCGGAGGCTTGTTGACGCGGGCATTGTCGTAGTCGCGGCGGCAGGCAATAACGGCAAGAACAGCGCGGGCCAAAAAGTCTACGGCCACATACACTCGCCCGGCAACGAGCCTTCCGCCCTCACGGTCGGCGCGACAAATACAGCCGGGACCGACTGGCGCGGCGACGATACGATTGCCAGTTATAGCTCTCGCGGCCCGACGCGCGGCTACTGGACCGACGCCGCAGGCGTAAAGCATTATGACAACCTGATAAAGCCCGACCTTGTTGCTCCGGGCAATCAACTGGTCGCCGCTCAAGCAGAAGACAACGCGATCATCGAAGATCACCCGGAATTAGACGCCTCCATCACGCACGATGAAGAGAAGGACATGATGCGGTTGAGCGGGACATCGATGGCAACGCCTATCGTGGCGGGGACCGTTGCGTTGATGCTGCAAGCGAATCCGAACCTGACGCCTGACATGGTTAAAGCGATATTGATGTATACGGCTCAACCCGTAGCAAACTTCAATATGTTCGAACAGGGCGCGGGCCAGGTGAACGTCGAAGGCGCGATCAAGCTGGCCAAACTTGTTCGCAGAGATTTGACCAACAACACACTGCTCGGCACCGCGATGCTCACGACCGCAACGCCCCCAATCCCGCAGACGACTATCGCGGGCTACACATTCCCCTGGGCGCAAGGCATCATCGCAGGCTTCACACACGCCAGAGGGACGGAGCTGATAACCAGGTATCAGAAAATCTACGGCACCGGCATAGTGCTTGGCGACGGCGTAGTGCTCAGTGAAGGAATACTGCTGGGCGATATGACGATGATGTCGAGCGGGATATTGCTTGGTGATTTTATACTGACGAGCAACGGCGTGATACTCGGCGACGGGTCGCCTTTCCTGAGCTGCGGCATATTGCTGGGCGAAGGGATACTGCTGGGCGACAACATAATTCTCGGAGACGGAATACTGCTGGGCGACAGCAGCTTGTTAGGCGACGGCATACTGTTGGGCGATGTCATATCGCAATCACACGGCGCTATGGTTTTCGGTGAGCCTGGCTCTTGCGCCGACTGTGAATAACTTCAATTTGAGTGCAGACACAGAGATCCTTAGTTCTCTGTGTCTGCATGCCCCCGATTGAGTCAACCTTTTTGCAAACCTAAGGAGCGCAATATGTCTTTACCGGGTGTGAGTGTAGAGCTTGAGGACCCTCTGCATCGAGCGCTTCCGGCTCTAAGCAATTCGGTTACGGTCCACCCGCTTACCGACGATCACAAAGCGGAAGTCTTAGACTTCCTTCGGGCGCGCCCTCTTCACACGGTTTTCCTGTCCGGCTTTATACATGATAACGGGCTGGTGAGCTTGCTCAATCGCGGCACTTTTTATGCCGCGCGCAACTGGGAGGGCCGCCTCGAAGGCGTCGGGTTGATCGGCCACGCCACACTGATCGAGACTCATAGCAAAGCCGCGCTCGAAGCTTTCGCGGGCTTTGCGCGCGGCTGCCCCTTCGCGCACATGATCCTGGGCGAAAAAGAGAAGGTCAATAATTTCTGGGGCTACTATGCGAAGCCGGGTGAAAGCCCTCGCTTGATCTGCCGCGAGCTGTTGCTCGAAAAGCGATGGCCCGTCAAAAAGTGTGAAGAGGTTCCGGGATTGCGCCCCGCCACAATGGATGATCTCGCGCATGTGATGGAAGTCAACGCCGAGATGGCTTTCAACGAGAGCGGCGTCAACCCTCTGGAAAAAGATCCCGTAGGCTTTCGCTTGCGCTCGGCCCGCCGCATCGAGCAGGAACGCGTCTGGCTGTCGGTAGAGAAGGGAAGGCTGATCTTTAAGGCCGACATAATGTCGGACACGCCGGATGTCGTCTACCTCGAAGGCGTCTATGTTAACCCCGGAGCGCGCGGAAAGAATTATGGGCTGCGCTGTTTTTCACAACTCTGCAAAACGCTTCTGGCGCGCACGGTCTCGATCTGCCTGCTGGTGAACGAAAAGAACCGCAGGGCGCAAGCATTCTATCGCAAAGCCGGGTACTTTCTGCGCAGCCATTACGACACGATTTTTCTGCACCAGATGAATAAATAATAAGCCAGCCGAATTGGGTGAGAGGTCCGGAGATGGCAAAAGAAAAAAGAAAAAATAAGGGCCGTATTTATCAGATGACGGTCACGGCTGCGGGCGCGAGCCTGTGGGTCATTTCGATCATAAATCTCTCCAGCAGCTATTCGATCAGGGACCAGTTGGTGCTCGTGCTGCTTGTGCCGCTTATCATAGTGGCCGGGACGTTCCTGCATCACTTCCGTTTGCCCTCAGGTCTAAAGCTCGCGCAGAACGAGCTGGTTTTTACTCCCGTCGACGCCATAGTTTTGCTCGTAGCTTGCTGGCACGGGATAAGCCCTGCCATCTTCATAGCCGCTATCGAAGGCTTCACTTCGTCGCGGCGCACGGTCCGGAGGCTTTCGAGCAATCTTTTCTCCTTCAGCATGATGGCGCTTACAGCCGCCGCCGCCTCTACGAGCCTCACGGCTGTCCTGCGCTACGGATTCGGCGAGGCGCCGCACGCGCGCAATCACACTTTTCTTGCGGTGGCCGTCGCGATTCTCGTCGCAAGCCTGGTGCAGCTTGCGACCAACTATGCGCTGTTGTCTACGCTGTTCGCGCTAAGGCAAGGGAACTCTGTCCGTAGCCACTGGAAAGATTTCCTCTGGACCATGCCTATGTTTATGCCCAACAGCACGGCAGCGAGCTTGCTGTACCTGGCGCTCCAATACAACGTGCTTGTGATGCTGGTCATCGGAGCGCCGATCATACTGACGATCTACCTGGCGCACCGTCAGTACCGAGACAGCGTGCAAAAGCGCATCTCGCTTATGGAGAAGGCGCATCGGGAGACTATCGAGGCTCTGGCCGTTGCGATCAACGCCAAAGACGAAGTGACCCACGGGCACGTCCTGCGCGTGCAGATTTATGCGGCGGGCGTGGCGCGCTTGCTCGGATGCACCACAGAAGAGGTCGAAGCTTTGAAAGCGGGCGCGCTGCTTCACGACATAGGCAAGATCGCCGTGCCTGATTACATCCTCAACAAGCCGGGCAAGCTGACTGCCGCCGAGTTTGAGAAGATGAAGATTCACCCCATAGCGGGCGCGCAGATTTTGAGCCGGGTCGAGTTCCCTTATCCGATTGTTCCCGTCGTGCGCCACCATCACGAGCGATGGGACGGGCGCGGCTACCCGGACGGGCTTTCGGGCGAAGAGATCCCTTTGACGGCGCGCATAATCTCTGTCGTCAACTGTTTCGACGCCTTGCGCGAAGACCGCCAGTACCGCAAAGGCATGACGCGCGAAGAGGCCATCGATCTGCTCAGGCACGAAAGCGGTATGACGTATGATCCGCACGTCGTCAACACGTTCATCGCTAACCTGCCGCAGTTTGAAGCGGAGATAGCAGTCTATCGCGATGTGCCTGTTCCGACATTCGGCATAGAGCCGACCGAGCAGCTTTCCGATGCGGCGCGACAGGTCGCGCCTGCGGCGGGGCTGGCGGACGAAGAGCACGCGCCTAGAAAGACCGGCCCGCTCACCATTTTTCAGAATCAGTTAGGGGCCGTCTCGGACCTCGCGCAGGCGATGATAAGCTGTCGCACGTCGGAAGAGGCGGTCATAGCTTTTACCGAGAAGCTTAAGACAATCGCGCCTTATGATTTATGCGCGATCACGCTTGTAGTCCCGGAGGCGGGCGACAATGTAGTAGTTCACGCGGCGGGCTATCACTGGGCACTGCTTAAAGGGCGCACCATCGCGCTCGGAGAAGGCGTGACCGGCTGGGTGATCGCCAATCACAAACCGTTTTGCAACACAGACCCGAAGCTCGATTTGCCGCCGCAGTTTGCGGAGCATTTCGCCGGTTATCGCACGCTGGCCGCTTTCCCCATAATAAAAGATAAAGATGTTCACGGGGCGGTGACGCTTTATTCGGCTGCGATGGATGAATACACGACCGAGCATCAGAGACTGTTGAAAGAGGCAGTGGCCTTGCTGGCAAGCACGCTTTCAGCTGCCCCCAATGCGCGGGCGGATGAAGAGATATTTCGCGGGGACTATAGCGAATTACAATTGAACGTAGGGAATTATTAGAGAAGCGTACTGTATGCGAAAGTCATCTCACCGCCGCAGACACAGAGAACACAGAGCGGGCGCAGAGAAAACCATATTCTGCTCTGCGCAATCGCCGCGTGCGAAGCACATCGTCGGCCATATGCGTCCTCTGTGTCTCTGCGGTGAAACTTCTGATTCTTTACCCCACAGCCTCTTTGACCTTTCTTCCGTCCCAGTAGAGAACATCGCCGAGAAGCGGAAGATCAGCAGGCTTGCTGGATTTCGGAATGTCTTTCAAGTACGCGGCAAGCTTCGCGTGAAAAGCCTGGATCAATGCGTTCGAGATGTATTCAGCATAAATCTTCTCGAAGTCGCCTTCGTATTCAACGATGGCGGTGAACATCCCGTGGCCCTGACAGATCGTGATCTCTTCAAGCCCGTCAATCGAGCGAAGCGCTTCGCTGGGAAAGCTGTTCTTCAACTCCTCAATCAATTGCGGCTCGATTCCTTCCTCCTTGAGCCTCGATATGAAAACGACTCTTCTTTTTGCCATAAGTGTTATTGACCCCCTTGATTTAATTCGCGTCCACCGTCAGGCCGCTTGAAGGTGCCCGGGCTTCTCTCTTTCAATCGTGGGTTTGCCCAAAGCGCGTCTGACTTCAGAATTGATCTCGCCGCCTACTAGCAGCACCAGCCCCACCAGGTACAACCAGAGCATCAGGACTATAACCGCGCCGAGGCTGCCATAGGTCGCGCTGTAATCGGGCGCGTATCGCAGGTAGAATGAAAAGAGCAGCGAGCTAGTAATTATCCCGGCTACCGAAAAGATTCCTCCCGGCGTGATCCATCGCCAACGCTGTTTGACGTTAGGACCGAAATAATAGATCAGTTGTATTCCCAATAAGACCAGGGCAAGCCCCAGTATGTAGTCGAAAACTTGCCACACCGTCATAAAAGCCGACCCTAGACCCAGAGCCTCGGCGAGCCATTGGGCGAACCTGTCGCCGAACATGATCAGTATCGTCCCGCCGACTATCAGCACCGCCAGAGCGGCGGTCAGCCCTACGGCCACAAGTCGCATCTTCACAAAAGAGCGAGCTTCTTTCGCATCGAATGCGGCATTGAGCGTGTCCATTACCGCTACCACTCCGCTTGACGCGGCCCACAGCGTGCCCAGAATGCCGAAGGAGATGAGAACCTCCGCTCCGGTTTTCTATAACGTCGTGCATGAATTGCCGCACCAGCGTCATGGCCTGGGGAGGGGCAACTTTCGCAATCGAGTTTATGATGTTCTCTTGAGCGCCCGGCAGAAACCCGACGAGGCTTGTCAAAAAGATGAGCATCGGAAAAAGCGCCAGCAGAAAGTAGTAAGCAAGCTCTGCGGCCCGTCCAAAGACATTATCTTCGTTAGCCTCTCGCCAGGTTCTCACGGCCAGCTCTTTAAATGTAAGCCCTCCAAGCATGCGTTTGCCCATAAGCAGACTCCGTTCGATATCAATCCACAAAAAGAAGCTAAAATCTCTATTGGCAAAACCGATGCCATAACGGCGTGATCGCTAAATTCGCGCATCAGGCCCGATTCGCACATTTATATAACATAGCGATTGACATAATTGCACTCAGTCTATTCAATAATTGCTTGCATGGAAAAAGACGAAAACATCCAGACTCACGAAAAGCGGCGGCAGCAAGTCCACGTTGATGACGAGGACGTGCTGGCTCAGGTGCTGGGGGTCCGCGAGGGCGATTATGAATGCGTTATGGTGAATCACTCGTGGCCGGAGAAGGGATTGATCGAAGGCGACATCATATTATTTGTCGCGCGCGATGCCGGGGAGGCAGGCGACATAGTTTTGATCGAAGAAGAGGGCCGCACGAGGCTCGGCATAATATTCGAGCCGGGCTTTTTGGAAACTCGCTCCGGCTCTCGGCCACTGGAAGCTCAAGAGCGCATAGTCGGGGTGGGCATGGCGCTCGCCCGCTCGCTAAAGGATGAAGGATGAGGGATGAGGGATGAAAAAGATTCCAGATGTTTTGCTCGACTTCTGGATTTGAACTCTCAAATCCTTTTCATCCCTCATCCCTATTTTTTCAGCCATCCTAACAGGCCATACCAGGTGGTCTCCACGGTACAGGTAAGCGATAGAGTCTGTCAGCGGTATCTCTTTCGGGCAGACCTTTACGCAGTTTTGCGCGTTGCCGCAATCGGTCACGCCTCCCGGTTGCATCACGGCGTTCAATCGCACGTCTTTGTTTAGCTTGCCCGTCGGGTGCTCGTTGAACAGCCGCACTTGATTGAGCGCAGCCGGGCCGATGAATTGAGAGACGGGCCCGTATTGCGGGCAGGCTTCCATGCAGCAGCAACAGGCCATGCAGCGCGACAGGTCATAACGCGCCGCCTGCACTTCGGGCGCGACTTTCGGGCCGGGCCCCAGATCATAAGTGCCGTCGATATCTATCCAGGCATGAACTTTCTGGAAAGCCTCGAAAATGCGAGAACGGTCTACCATCAGATCGCGCACGACGGGAAACTTCGTCATCGGAGCCACGGTTATCGGCGTATCGAGCTTATCTACAAGCGCGGTGCAGCCCTGGCGAACGCGCCCGTTTATTATCATAGAGCACGCGCCGCAGACCTCTTCCAAACAGTTCGAGTCCCAAACGACGGGCGTCGTCTTTTTGCCCTGGGCAGTCACGGGATTTTTTTGAATGTCCATCAAGCACGTCAGCACGTTTATGCCTTTGCGATAAGGGACATCGAACTCTTCCCAACGCGAAGGGCCGTCGGTCGAGTCTTGACGCTTCACCTTGATTCGGATGACCTCGGGGGACCCTTCGGGTTTTACGCGCATCCTGGCCGTGTCGGTGACGTTCTCTTCATTTTCGCCTTTGAGATCAGGGCGGCGGTCGGATTCTCTCGCTGCGGTTTTTTCTGAGACATCCGTGACGCCTTCGGAAGTATTCACCGCGCCGCATTCGGGACAGACATTTTTGCCCTCTGGCAGCCTCTCTCCGCACTGGTTGCATGTGGCCATAGATAGCTCCTTAAGTTAGGTCATTCCTAAGTTACGTTCTTGCTCACGTCCTCAAACGGGTGCTGCTTGCCCGTGGCTTCTTTCTCAAGCGTGCGCTCGACCTGCACCTCGACGGGCGGGACCTGATCGTCGGAAGCGGCTGGCCCCTTTTTTTCCACGTCGTATTTGCGCGGGCGCGGCGGGATAAACGATATGTCGACGGGCTGGTAGCTGAACTCCGGCCCCTCGGGCGTGTAGGTGGCGATAGTAGTCTTCAGAAACTCCGCGTCGTTGCGCTCCGGGTACTCCGGCTTGTAGTGCGCGCCGCGCGATTCGTTGCGACGGAGCGCCCCGAGCGCGACGACGCGAGCCAGTTGCAGCATGTTGTAAAGCTGCCGGGCGTGCGGCAGCGCCTGCGTCGCCCAGTAGATGTTTTCGTTTATGTCTATCTGGTCAAATCTTTCGATCAACTCTTGCAGCTTCGCGTCGGTCTCTTCGAGCTTTTTGTTGTAGCGCACAACGGTGACGTTATCGGTCATCCACTCGCCCATCTCTTCGTGGAGCAGGTAAGCATTCTCGTCTCCGCGTTGATTTTTGATGCGTTCGTTTATCTCGACCTGCCGCCGCACCTCGCTCTCGTGCAGCCCGTTCAGCGTCTCGCCCCGGCCGTTGCCTGTCGCGTAGGCGACGGAGGCGTTTCCCGCCACTATGCCGGCGTAGATGCAACTGACAAGCGAGTTCGCGCCCAAACGGTTCGCGCCGTGAATCGAATAGTCGCACTCGCCGACTGCAAACACACCGGCCACGTTCGTCATCTGGTCATAATCTACCCAGATTCCGCCCATAGTGTAATGCATGCCCGGGAATATCTTCATAGGCGTGTATCGCGGGTCGTCGCCTACGAACTTCTCGTAGATCTCCAGTATCGCGCCGAGCTTGCGGTCGAGCGTTTCGGCGGGGATGTGCGTCAGGTCGAGGTAGATCATATTCCCGCCGCCCACGCCGTAACCGTCCAGGCAGACCTGGAATATCTCGCGCGTGGCGATGTCGCGCGGCACCAGATTGCCGTACGCGGGATATTTCTCTTCGAGGAAATACCACCGCTCGTTTTCGGGAATCTCTTTCGGGTCGCGCTGGTCGCCCTGCTTGCGCGGCACCCAGACACGCCCGCCTTCGCCGCGCGCCGACTCGCTCATCAACCGAAGCTTGTCTTCGCCCGGAATCGCCGTCGGGTGCACCTGTATGAACTCGCCGTTTGCGTAATGAACACCCTGCTGATAGAGCGCCGCTTGCGCCGAGCCTGTGCAGATCACAGAGTTCGTCGATTTGCCGAAGATGGAGCCTATCCCGCCGGTCGCCATTATCACGGCGTCTGCCGGAAAGGCCTGGACTTCTAAGGTGCGCAGGTTCATCGCCGTAAGCCCCCGGCAGACGTGGTTGTCATCGATGACCGCCGACAGGAACTCCCACCATTCGTATTTCGTGACCAGCCCTTCGGACTCGTACCGGCGCACCTGCTCGTCGAGCGCGTAGAGAAGCTGCTGGCCGGTCGAAGCCCCGGCAAAGGCTGTGCGGTGGAACTTCGTCCCGCCGAATCTTCGAAAGTCTATCAACCCTTCGGGCGTGCGCGAGAACGGCACACCCATCCGGTCGAACAGGTAGATGATCGACGGGGCCATCTCGCACATGGCTTTGACCGGCGGCTGGTTCGCTAAAAAGTCGCCGCCGTAGACGGTGTCTTCAAAGTGTATCAAGGGAGAATCGCCTTCGCCTTTGGTGTTGACCGCGCCGTTGATGCCTCCCTGCGCGCAAACCGAGTGCGACCGGCGGACGGGCACCAGCGAAAAGAGATCGACCTTGTGACCAAGCTCCGCAATCTTGATCGTGTTCATCAACCCCGCAAGGCCCCCGCCAATGACCGCAATTCGTATATCAGCCTTTGCCATCTTCTAACCTCAGCCACGAAAAATTTATTTCACGAATTGAAGCGCCGCCCAGACGCCTACGAAAGTGAGCGCGCTGCCGAGCGCGGCGCACAAATAGCCCGACAGCCGCTGCGCCCGCTGGCCTATCGTAATCCCCCAGTCGACTAAAAAGAGCCACAACCCGTTGGCGAAGTGAAAAGTGGTCGAGACAATGCCAATGATGTATATGAACATTATCCACCAGATTCTGAACTCGCTGCTTACGATCTTAAATGCTCTTTCGGGGTGCTCGGCGACCGAGATTTCATTCAGGCCCGGAATCATTCCGAACCGAAAGTTCAAGACATGAAACGTGATGAAGAAAAACAGGATCACGCCCGTCACGCGCTGGAAAAAATACATCCAGTTGCGACCGTAATCATACGACCCGACGTTGGGCCGCCCTTCAAAAGTGATTATCAGCCCGTAGACCGCGTGGTAGATGAGCGGGATGAAGATGCCCAACACTTCGACAAAGATGATGTAAGGGATCGTTTGCAAGTCAGCGACCGCTTCGTTAAAGAGTTGCTCGCCGGTCTTGCCCGCCGCGACCGACCCCATCGCCTTCGAGTTGGTGTAGAAATGCTCTAGCAGAAAGACGCCCAGCGGCAATATGCCCGTCAACTGGTGAAGCTTGCGCAGCAGGAAATGGCGAGAGATGTTTATAGACATTGGTCAGGCTCCTGATCGAGCGCGCCCCGTAGCCGGGCGGTCGTTCGAGCGTCAGGTAAGGCAATTTTGCTCGGCGCCTCAGGCATTAAAGGAACTATCGGGCACGCACATTTTCAAGCAACGCTCAATTCTAGAATAGCGCCGCCAATTAGTAAAATTAAAAGCACTCATCCTTCATATCATCGTGGCTAATCGTAGCCGGTTAAGTTACCTCCCGACTGCGATTTACACTTTCCGCTAGTGTATGGTTGTGGCCGGTTCTACCACAGTTTGGCCACAACTGGCGCTGATCCTGCGCGCCAATAGCTCTGTAGCTTCGGCGGCTGTGGCCTCATTATGAGTATAGCGGGAAGTGGTTACGATGTTTGTGTGCCTCATCAGTTCTTGAGCCAATCGCCGGTCCCGCGTCTCGGCATCTACGATAGTAGCTGCGCTGTGCCTGAATATGTGCCAGCCATAACAGCCTTTCTGTCGCTCGATACCGGCCTTTTCCATAGCAGGATAGAGAACCGTTAAACGCAGATTGTCTGCATTATGCGGACTACCGTCTGCCCGGCAGAAAACGAAATCATCAGCGCCCTTGTAAAGAGAGCGGTCGTGATGTTCTTGCAAGACGGCTGCCAGTTCATCAGGCATGTGCAATGCCTGACGGCTCGCTTTCGTCTTAGGTTTAAGTAATTGTCTGCGCCAGAGCGTGTGGCTGATTCTCACTAAGCGCGAGCTAAAATCTATGTCAGACCACTTGAAAGCCAGGTTCTCGCCTATGCGAACGCCAGTAACGGACAGAGTAAAAAGCATCGGCCTTGCCCACTCAACTACCGACGAAATTACGCGAGCGATCTCTTCACTAGTCAAAGCAGGCTTTTCTTTCCTTTCAAATACAGGGCGATGAAGCTTTGCCCTAACAGGGTTTGCGTCTATCAGCCCATATTCTTCCGCAACTCCAAACATGACTTTAAGCAGTGAATAGATGGTAAGAGTGTAGGTTGGCTCCCATCCTTTTCTTTCACCTTCAGCCAACAGGTCTGTGATGTCTGCCGGACTTACCTGGCTGATTAGCTTGTCGCCAAGCATCGGCAGCACGTTACAGTTAGTCCAGTTCTCATAGCTGTAGATCGTAGATTCCTTGATTCGCTTCTTGGCGATGTACTGCTGCCATCTAGTCGAGACAAACTCGGCGACGGTAATCGAGCGGCTGTTAGTGTTGAGCAAGTTAATTTCTCTCATACGTCTATCACGTGCTCGTTTCGCTTCCTTATCGGTGCTACATAGTTGGCTTTTGTCATTTCTTAATTCTTCTGTCTTTTCAAGCCACCTTGTAAACCCGTCCGGGTTGGTGCCGTTTTTTATGCGATAGCGAAGCTCGTACACAGTTGCATGCTTTCGCTCTCGCCTTCTTATGCTTCCCTTTTGGTAACTACTGCGAACCATATTTTGATCCTCCAAATATGGCCCGCTCTTTTCA
This sequence comes from Blastocatellia bacterium, assembly GCA_963728545.1. GTDB lineage: Bacteria > Acidobacteriota > Blastocatellia > UBA7656 > UBA7656 > DASUNP01. Next base: position 4,533,898 of record CAVSKO010000002.1, on the reverse strand, counting down.
CTCTGCACGGCATCGTACACAGTCACCCGTTGCTTATCAAGCCACGCTTTGAAAGCTGCTGACTCAGGATCATAGCGCCTATAACGACCAAGCTTGATGCAGGGTATAAGACCTTTCCGGCCTCGCTCGGCTACCCAGGATGGCCGCAATCCCAAATGCTCAGCCAAATCGAAATCGTCCCAAAGTGCGGTCATAGCATTCTAAAATCGGTGCGGGCCGGGAAGCTCAGACCCGCACCGTTCGCGCTTACGTTGGAGGATCGACGCGAAAAAATGTTAAGGCGTTTAATGTAGATCATCTACATTTTCATCTCTGTAAGCGGTTTCAGAATCAGCCACATGGCTCTCATCGGGGGTATCCCCCCGTTGCTCTACTAGCCCCATAACTTCAAAGAATTCTCCCGGCAAATACTTTTTGAGATCATGGCGAATAGCCCAGTCCTCATACTCCATAGCTCGCATCTGCTCGATTACACTTTTAAGATTCCCCGCCGCACGCTTCATACCCATTTCGATTTCTTTCTGAGGCGAGAGGCTAGGTTTGTTCGCAGGGATGTACTTTGACAACTGGCTAACCATCAAACGAGTTTCTTCCATCCTGATAGCCTTTGATGCCCTTGTATAAGATGGATTCGCTTTTGCGAGCAGGTCTATTTCTTCGAGGTAGGCGAGTATATTAAGTGTAGTTTCTGATGGCTCGAAAACCTCATTCCCGTTATCGTCAAAGTGCTTTGTGCCTCTTTTGGTATTGGCCAGCTTAATACCACAACGGTCTTGATCTGAGTCTATTGCATCAATATAGCCTCGCACTACCCCGTTGATCTTGCTCAGTGCTTTCTTGGCTTTTCTTGATGGTACTTTCTTCCGCGTCTGTTTATCTATCTCTCTGTCATAAGCATCTTTGAACAACTCAGGATCAAATCGCCTCAAGAATGGATACAGTTCTCCATAGCGCCACTCAAACAACATACGGCCACCGCTTAAAGCAACTAACGCCTGCAAGCCAACTCGCGCTTTATCCTTCCAATCAAACTCTGCACACATGGTTGAGACGGCAGCGAAGTCTGCCGAGGTCGCACGCCTCCGGGTCTGTGTATAATTATCTTCTTTCGCAACTCGTTCCCGCACCATCTGGCGCAGAGCTTCTTTTTTGGCTTGGCATTCCTCTTTTGTTTCGGGCTGAATGATCAGTTTGATTGCCGGGATTGCATTATCAAGTAACTCTAAGACGACATCGGGGCCTTGCTGCCCGGCCAGATCATCACAGCCGTTGACACCGGCAGACTGAGGAATGAAGGAAAAGAATACTCGCGCCTTTAGTATATAGTGAGTGTGGTCACGTAACCCTTTCCAGGCGGCTTTGACTTTCTGATTGGTTTCATAATTGGAATCAGGGAAGAGTGTTGTAATGCGCCCTTCCCACTCGAAGAAATCAAAATCATTTATCGGCCCGCTTTCCTGTTCGTGGCCGGGGTTCGGCAAATCTCTATTGCCTATCTTTCCTTTCCATCCCCAACAACCGCGCAAGCCAACAGGAATAAACAGCGGCACTCCGTTGACGCTGTTATCTCTCGCAATGCGCCACAGCGCCAAGCACTTCTTTTCACCTTCAACGAATACAACCGGGATAGCCTTGTTGGTCAACCATTCCCGCTTCACACCAACAGGCACGTAAAAGATATTGGTGCGGCCAGGTGGACCTAAATACTTACCTTTGCCATCCTCATCCTGCTCATCACGGCGCAAGACGCGCTCGCGCTCATATCCGGTGAGTGGGTGATGATAGGGAAAGATAATGCCGGCAAAGTTGCGTGTGGCTGTTGGTTTCTGTCCTGTCTCCTGTGCTCCCGTGAGAGTGTCAACTCGGTAAAGACCATGCTCGGCTGCTAACTCAGGCGTAATGTATGAAGACGCGAGCCATTCAAAGTCGCGTTCTGTCAGATCGAAAAGCGAGCCGCACCTATCGTTATTGCCTACGCCGTCCATCGCCGCCTCGTTTAGGATTGCAGCCCAAGTTGCTAAAAGCTGCACTACTATTTGCAAGGCCCCGTTAGTCGCGGGGCTTTTGCCACTATTGCCCGATCCCTGACTTTGCTGACTTCTTTTGCTTCTCTTCATCCCGCTCAGCCTTGAGTTTTTCAACAACCGAAGCTTTGAAGATGCGTCGGCCCGATGGCGTCCGCTCGGCCACCAATTTCCCGGCGCGCTCTAAAGCCCGAACATTTTCAACAGAGCAATCTAAACGGCGGGCCACATTGATAGTGCCAAGTACCTGGTCCATAAAAACCTCCGCGAGCTTTACAGGATGCTGCAATAAACAACGGCAGCATAGCAGGTTTTTTAGTGCGCGAATTAAAAGATAGGGGTGGGGTGTGCTTAGGTTTTTATTCGCGGTCGGCCACGCCTGGTTTTAGGCGGGCGAGGCTCTAAGCCGATTGTATGGCCGAACTTAGAGATAGCCTGCCAGACAGCAGAGTGGGAGGGCTTGTCACTTGGTTTATTACCTAACTTATAAAGTTCGGCTATTTGTTCAAGGGTTTTTTCTTCGATCTGATAAAGGGTGAACCAGCGACAACTGTACTGGCCCCATTGTCTATTTCGTCGCTCCGGGGATTTACTGAGTCCTTTCTTGTTAGCTTCAGCCTCTAACTTATCTAGCGTTTTCCTCAGATGTAACTGAAATTTTAATAGAGTAATCCTTTCGTAAGCACTGCGTTCTTGACGCTGCATATCCCACTCAGGATACTTAAATACTCGTGCTTCAGTTGCCCAAGGGAGCCGATTTATTGCTGATGCGAGAGAAGTATATTCCCATTCCTGGTTCTTTCTATACCACTCACTGAAATGCCATTGGCTAAGAGTGTGCAGTGTCTGATCTAAAAGCCAGATAGCATATTGTCCAGGCTTTTGATAAAGCAGATTCCTATGCCGCGCCCAATCTATGATCTCATCGCGCAATGCTGCGAGAGTTGAATCCTGCTCTGATAAAAAAACTAACCAACTCCAGAAAATGTATGGATCAGTCTGCACTTCTGACTGTGATTGTGAAGCCTTCCTCTTGCGTGACTTGTCTTTTTGTACAGAAGGTTTTTCTATATGAGCACGCCTAGCTTCATAAACCCTTTGACGGAAGAGTGCCGCACAACGCTCATAATTTACAAAAGGCCCTTTAAGCAGAGAAGGCATTACAAAGAAGCGTATATCGCTCAGAAATTCTAGCCTTGCGTGATAGACGGACCGTTTATTGTAGTCGCCAAGTAACTCATATAAAGCTTTATGCTGGCTCATCAAGCCCTCTCAATAGGCGCTCTGGTAATTCCGGCTTGCCAACGCGCCAGAGAGCCGCGCGATGTCCCCGTGTTGATCAGCACAGCTATCATGATTTCGTTCCGGCTATCCAACTAGCACCCAACGTAGCAAATCCCTTATAGAAATCCGTCCTACCAGCCCGAGGTTGTGGCAGAAGGGTATTTTCAACTTTACCTGTACACATCGGGCAATTCTTGAAGGCAGGTATATATGGGTTATCGGGTAATTTCGGTATCATATACCGACACTGCATGCATCTATGGGTAGTTAAATATCGAGCGGCGCGCTGGTCAAGAAATGCTTGCATGACTTCCGGTTTAAGTGAAAGCGGCCCACAGTAATCACCTTGAAAATAGTCTGTTAAGAAATCACAAACAATCTTGAACAGGTCCGATGCCTCAAAACGCTCATACAATCTCCTATAACCCACACTTCGCCATGCGTACGCGAGCCTTACAATTTCGGCATATAATTGTGAACTATGCTCTACACTCATCGTAGGGCTTAAACATAGCATTATGAGCTGGAGCGTCTCGGCGAAAGTGATATGACGCTGCGAGGGCGCTTCTCGCGGTTCGATGTGCTTGACCGCAAGTTTTTCAAGCCTCAACAATCTACTCTTCAAGTTCATCTTAGCTGCTTAATCGCTCAAGCTCTGCAACTCTTTCGGCTAGGTCTTCAAGCTCGACTGCTTTCATAGAATATTCAATAATCGCTTTCGCAGCAGTGACACGCGCAGTAGCCGGGGTCTTTTTATCTTTCATTAGTGAGCGCAAGGTGTTGACCGCTTCGCTTGATGCCTGTTGCAGTCGCGCTATCGCTTGCCTCACGCTCTCGCGTCGAAGATTCATGTATGCGGCGTGAAATTTCTTATCCTGTAGCCAGCGCCATAATGTAGCTTCATCAATTCCGACAGAGACGGCGGCTTTCTTCATCGTCGCATGGGATAGAAGCGCGACAATCGCGCGCTCTTGCGTTGGTGTTAGCTCACCGGCAGAATCGGCTAAATTGCTTGCATTTCTTTGCATTTCCTTGCATCAGTCCTTTTGCGCGAGTTTATAGGTCGGATTTAATCACATTATCAACTCGGCAGAATCAGCCGCTGAGAAGTCGAGCGCGAGGCCACAAGAGCAATTCATAAATGGGACTTGGCGCGCGTCTATGAAATGAGCAGACATTTGCTCGGCTCTCTCACGCGCGGCATCACAGGCCCGGTCATCAAAGACACAGTCACCGATGAAAACCACATAGCGCATACGGCAGACACAGCGAATGCTTTGCTCAATAGGTGCGACGAGTGGCGGCAATCCGGTTATCATCGCTCACCCCGTAGCAATCGCGGCCCGGCTGCTTACCTTACTGCGCTGTGTGCGGCGCGGCTTGCTGGCCGTCGCTGGCCTTTCCGTCTGCGCAGAGTGGCCGCGTGTAGGTGGCCCGGTGTCATCTTCCGTTTCGATCCAACTCATCAACATGCCCGGCTGTACGTTGAGCGCCCTACATAATCGCTCAATCGTATCAAGCGCAAGCATAGTCACAGAGCCATTCCATATTCTATGAACGCTCGCATAAGGAATGTTTGACCGCTCAGAAAGCATTTTCGCGCTCGTTATCCCTTTGGCTTCTGCTACTTCTTTGACGTGTAGTCTCATCATTGCTCCCGATACTACCATATTTCACCGACAGGGTATCACGAAAATGATTCCATATCAATAGAATGATAATATCGAACTAAGGCCGCTATCACAATTTTTTGAGTATCAATGTTATATATCAATAAAAGCGATAGAAAAAAATCATTTTCGTGATATAAATATGATTGACTTATATCACGAATGTGATATAATCTTTCTTGTCAGATAGTTGTTTGATAAGCAAGCGCGAAGCGAAATAGGGCCGAAGTTCAAGGGCCAAAGTAGTGACAGGCGCAACAGACAGGCAAGCAAGGTGCTAGACCTGTTGACAACATCGCAATCAAAACATAGCCAAAAAGATTAAAGGCTCAGAATGCGCCAACATCCTGAGCCTGACTAACCGCCCGCGTCAACGGGCAGAAAGTGCAAACACAAAATGAGCATAAACAACTTTGATGTGAATGTCTACTCCGAAGAACTTCATCAAGTGAACGAAAGCGAATACGACGAAGTTATGAGCCTGATGGCCGAAGATAACTTCGAGGGTTACGCGCAATGGTCTGCCGATCTTGAGTCGGCAGCCTGGAACGGAGCGCAGGAATTCAACGGCGTGTTGGTCAAGAAAGCTTGCGAGCATTCAGCCTGCTCCCACTTTGAATGCTCTCGCGGTCTGAGGATTGGAGGTATCGAAATATGAAATGCTTCCTATGCTCTCAGCTTATCACCGCGCAAGATGAGATTGAATACCATCACCCCATCTACAAGAGCATGGGCGGTAAACAGACCGCTCCTACTCACAAGCGATGTCACCGGGAGCACCACAGCAAGCAAGGTGACTTTAAGGCTTGGGGCAAGATGAGCGCGGTCACTCGCGCATGGGCATTCAATCTTCTGAATGTTCGCAATCATCCCGCCTATGACTTTGACCGCGCTTATTACCTGATGAACTACGCGCACTGATCGAAGCATGGGCCGCGAGAGTGCGGCCCGCTTCACTTGATGAGGTAATGAATATGATCACAGCAACAGCAACCGAACAAACGAAAGCGACGGGTGGCCGGTCGGGTCAAGACCTGATCCCGCAAATCAGATGCAACATAGAATGGGACGGCAGAACGCTCGAAGATGCCGAAGCGATTTCAATGGCGCTTAACGGCTGCGCGCTCGAAGCCATCACATTAGAGCAAGGCTATGCCGTATTAAGAGAGATACACCGCACAAGTAAGCCCGTTGAAGTGCAGCCGCATGACGGCTACTGCATGACGTGCGGCAGATCGAGCAGCCTTCGCCAGTGTATGAATTGCCGCGAGGGACAAAGCGACGGTTATAGACCCCGCTTCCATTCGATAGTTTAAGAACATTGCAAAAGGCAAAGGCCGCACACTCCCACAAAGAATTGCGCGGCCCACTATCCCCGCGCCTTATCAGCGCGCAGCGAGGTACTAGCATGACAACAGAAGAAAGCCAGGATATTCAACCCATCCTGTTTATGGACGATGAATGCAGGCTTGCGCGGCTTGAGGGAATCTCAGAGGAAGCCCGCGAGTGGCTTGCTGACCTGTTTATAGTATTGCGCAGAGGGTTTACAAAAGAAGGATGCGGCCCGCAAGTAGTACAAGCCGAGCTAGACCGCTTCATAGAGCTGTTATTTCGAGACTCGGAAGCATACCGGCTGGCGTTGCAACTCTACGCGGGCCGGTATGAAGTGATAGCCTGCAAGGATGCTGCGGAGATTCTGCGCCAGGTCATTGCCGAGTATATGCCCAAAGCTGACGAAAAAATAGCGCCCGAAAGGCAATGAGAAGTAAAGATGCAGTTCTGCACGAATGGTGGGAGCGAGAGATGTACTCGAAAGAGCAAGTACCTTGCTCCTACCCTACACAAACACGCCGGGTCAATTCACTTCCCTCCGGTTGGTCTCATTGTTAGACCTGTTATGTTCTACCACGCGTTTTAAAATAACAGAACAACGAAGCGGTGTGGCCAATTCAATACCTTAGCTCTTTCACTTTATCATTTCGGCTACAGCACCACTAGCTCCGAAAACAATTCTATAACCAGGTTGGAGCTTAACTCGTTTTTCAGGCGGGAAAGGGCGCGGCGTCGTGTCACCAGGTTGATAGTAGGAAAACCCTTCCTTAGAGATATTTCTAAGTGTAAGACCATGATTTGTGTCATCTTCAACACATGCGCAAATATCCTGCACTCCAAAGTTGAAAGTCTTATCTAGTTTGCAATGATGGGCAGCAAGCCGGTCGCCATCATAGAGCACTTTATATCGCAAAACGCGACCAGTAGAGGGATTTGAAATCTTCATCAAGTTTATATTGTAGATTTTCGTTTTACACCAAATGCAGATAGTACTCGTTGTGGGGGGGTGTGGAGGGAACGTTTGTTGTCCTTTGCAATTTCGATTCGGGCATCGAATCAAGGTGTCCAGTTGGTTTATTAGTTCTCTTTTCCAATTTGTTTCGCGTACCCTCATATTAGGATTATGTAAGCCGTTCACGAAAGAATCCAGAAAAAGCCTTTGGAAAGACGGCGGTAATATAGATATTGGTATTCCACCATATTCTCTGTATTTTGTATAGCGATTGCGCGAGTCGTTTGGATGGTAGATGTAGATCGCGCCTTTTCCTAAAGCGTTTTGCTCAAGGAGAGAATCGTCATGGATTTTGTCGCCAAGCAATGGGTGATGAAACAATAATGTCATAAACATTAAAACCGCAAGTGAATGAAGATCTGTTTCAACGTTTGGATGATTCACAGTACCAGCCTCAAGCTCAGGAGCCATGCATCGGTACGTTCCCCATACCGTGCTAGGGGCTACAACTCCTTCAACCCACAAATTATCATTGTCTATTATTTTTACATCGCTAGTATTTGTATTACATAGGATATTATTGCCCGATAAATCGCAGTACGCATATCCAGTCTTCTGATGTAGTTTTTCAAATGCCTCGACGAGCCTGTAACAGATTCGCAACCGTGTGCGCACGTCAACTTTGCCAATATACTTTGTATGGCCAAGTGCTCCTATCTCTATATAGTCATGTATAAACTCCATAACGTATCCTAACGATGGGCGTTCAATGATCTCTAAAGGCCACACAAATGCTGGTGAGGGCGGCCCCATTCTTATCATATTTCTTATTCGGTTGCGTTGTACGCTTATCTCATTTTGTTTTAACTCTGTGTATATCTTGGCTACTCTTGCCTGCCCCTGTAGCAGGTATATTTCAGCTTGTCCGCCACTTCGTAGTGGTTTACCCAAACGATAGATGCCTGATTCAGTAGCAATCTCTGTTTTCTTGCTCATAAACTTAAGCCTCCCGTTTTTCTTGTATAGCTGTTGGGCTGCCTTTTGATGCGGCGGATTCAGAGGTGGTTTGTTTTTCTAATCCTTTATCCTCCTTTTGGACGCTGGTTTCGCCATTGTAATCTTCATATACTTGATGACTGCTCGTTGCCACAACTAAGGTCTTATCATCATAATGTCCTGGCGTCGGCCATTCGATCAGATGTTTATTGAGCATAGCATTCCAGTGATCTGTCTCGTTGCTAATCAGACCCTTTATTAAATCCTTAGAGTACAAAAGGGGATCCATAAGATCATCGGCGATGCCATCAGTCATTAACAGAAAGGCGCTGTAATTATCCTCTGACGTAACAGGATATTCCTGTACACGAAGGCATTCCAGGGCGTTTGGTTGAGCCAGAGAGGAGTCTGGATTATTTAGATACTCCTTTTCAGGCTTATGGAATATGTTAAAAGTACCTGATGAATCGGAGCGCCTATACACAATTAGTCCATCCCCGATTTGCCCCATAACGCAAATTTTAAGCGACAGTCCTATAAACAATAAGGTTGTGTCAAAATCCGCTATTCCTTGACGGAACCTCTTTTGCCAAGGAGCAATTATATGCTCTTTGAGAATACGAATATTAGGAATGCGTGATGTGGGATTCCCATAGCTGTAAAGATATGTAATAAGTGCATAAACAGCATTGTATGTTGCAAATGAGGAGCCTTCATCGCTACGACTGGCTGAGCCTAGACCATCAGCAACGGCTATTGCAATTAGCTGGTCAGAGTCGAAATAGGCGTAAGAATCTTGGTTGGGCAACTCATTCTTAATGTGGTGCGGTCCCCTTACACTTGCTGCTCCTATGTTGAAATAATTCTTCAAGCGATGAACCTTCATATAATCACCTTTCAGCGACACTTATATTCTTTGGGCAGAAAATCGGTACGTTTGACTCATTTATTTCTCTGGTGATAACTATAAAGCGCTTGGCCTCAACTTACGGCAGCAAATCATCAGGAGGGGGTTGCCCCTTCCTATCACGACCGCCTGACTTGAAAACCTTCTTGGATACATATGTGACAAACTTAAAGAAGGTTTTAATCTTATCAGGTTCATCAGCCTTTAGAACTGGATACTCCGTTGAAACGAAGGTTTCAAGTACTTGCATATCTGCATCGGAGCCTATAGCAAGAGCGAGCCGGAGGGCATTACCGACGCGATTATGGTTCTTTAATTCGTCTAGTGGTGTGCGCCAGTCATCTGTGGGTTGTCCATCACTTGCTAACACAATCACTGGCATTAAGCACCTTGTTGGTAGGCGCTGCGGATCAGCCAACTGAGTCAGCGCCACTCTAAAAGCTTGTCCCATGTTTGTGGAAGCAGTAGCTGACAGCTTTGGTAGCTGTACGGTCTTTATCGGCGCGAGAGTTACAATTTCTTTTACTGTGCTATCAAAGGTGACGAGAGATAAAAGAACGCTCTCATTGGTTTGGTCATCTGCTTGTAAGTCCTGAACTAGCGCCGCAAGTGCCTGATTCAGACTGGAAATCTTGCCGCCTGACATACTACCAGATGTATCCGCCAGGATAACGAGCGGAAGCGGACGTGCTTGTTTCTCTATTCCACCAAATTCCATAGATCCCTCCCTTTCCTTAGATCCTTAAGCCCATTTATTGGCTTTGCGAGAGGCTCGCTTTAATTGCCTCAAGGTTAGGCTCAATTCGGATTACTATGCGCCGATTCTTAGCCTTGCCTTCATCAGTTTGGTTATCAGCCACAGGCATGGTGTCACCAAAGCCCATAGCTACAATGTTGTACTCTCTAGAATGTAAGCCTCCATCCTCAAAAAAGCGAAGTACACCAGTTGCTCTGCGGCTCGACAATTCCCAATTCGTAGGAATTGCTGGAGTGATAGCAAGTTTCTTAATGGGATCGCTATCTGTGTGGCCTTCTATCACAACTCGCAGGAACTTTCTTTGATCTTTTGCCTCATCTAGCGCTTCATGAATGGCAGCGCGTATGGCACTCAAAAGTTCGCGCTTTTCATCATTATAAAGAAAGTCATCAAAGCCGTAAGACTTAAAGAGAGCAGCGGAGGGGATAATAATCTCGGTTTCAGAATAATGAGGCTGCTCAACATGGCTTGGAAGTAGCTGTGTTAATCGTTCTTGTATGAGACGAGTAGTATCCGTAGCTTGATTCATAGTTGCGACTAATTCACGACTAAAACGAACCTCTCTGTAGTGAGGCAATATCACAACTAAACCGATGATTGATACCAAAAGAAGACCTGCAAAAAGGTCAGCGAACGTTATCCAGATATTTATGCCACTAGCGGACTCGGGTTCGATATCTGTGTCTATCATGGAATACTCCCTCAAAGCTTGATGATTAACTAAACCATCGGCGATACCATCTATTTCCTGAAACAGCTTGTGCAATTTGATTCGGTAATACATCAAGCTTTCTAAGCAACTCTCTGATAGCATGATCGGAGGATTTTGGTGAAGAGTCTGGCAATGCTTCTGTGGCCCTTACGAGAGCTTGGGCAGATTTTAAAAGTGCCTCTGAAAGCCTTTCTGTCTTCTTTAATTGCTCATTGACTGATTTTAGTGAAACATTCATATCGCCTACAGATGCATCGAGCGTCATTCGCCAGCTACGAATAAGCTGATCTACTTGGCTATACACCGAACTGCTAAGTTGTTGCCAATTGGCTGAAAAATCATCACTGGCTTTTTGTATGTTCGCACCAAACCCTCCTAAAGTAGCCGCACTCCTAGTGTGCCAAGCGTCCATAAGATCGGATAGCCGTTTATTCGCAGCCTCAGATTCTTGCTCTAAGGCTTGTGAATGCTCCTTTGCTACATTCGATACGTTTATCTCCATCTGCCTACTGAATTGCTCCATTCGCTGCGTCACTTCGGAAACAAGTTTTGCTGATTCAGTTCGTACTTCTGCTATAAGTTCGCTGAGATTTTTATAGCTTTCTAATGTCTTTGTGGTATCAGCAAGTGTCTTGCTTGCATGGTTAGTAGCATCTGTTAATTGCTTTGCTGCACTTTGTATTTCTTTACCGCCTTCTTTAACTTTGGCAGTCGAATCTGTTAAGAAGGTCTGCCAGCGACTAGCGATAGAATTCAAACTGATATCAAGTGCCTGTGATGAATCCCGAATTTGATCGAGCAGGTGCTGAGTTAGGGTTGCGTGCTGTGTTTTTAAATCAAGTAGAATTGTTTCTGATGCCTTGATGAACTTGTTTAACCCCTGCGTAACGGCAGCCTCGCGCGAATGCGGTAATTGCTCGACTGTCTTTGATGTAATCCAAATCGTCGCTTCGCGGACAAAGACTTCACGGCGTCGGCGAAAAATGGCATTGTCAAGTAGGTTTAAAGTAAAAGCCCATAAAAGACCGAAGAAACTTGCTGCGAAAGCTACGCCAATTGCCGATTTGCTTTGAAGAGCGTTACCCTCGATAAGTGAATTCCAAAAGCCCGGGCCTAGATGCCATAAGTTAAATAGAGTTCCAAGTAACCCAACAACAACTAACCCATTAATGCAAGTACGAAGAGTTGCATCAGAAGTTGAAAGAGAATTAATCAATCTTCTTCTCAGCGTTTCTGCATCGGGCATTGATCCTTTTTGCGCGAGTGATGATGCAAATTGGGCTAAGCTTTCTATGCTGGAACTGGGTGTTGTTTGTAGGTTAAGCGATCCAGCAAGTTGTAGGTTATTATATGACCGCATCTCCCTGATAAGTCGTCGGCGATCTATTGCCCAAAGGAAGAAGCAAATTAAGATAAGCGCAACGTGAATCAGAGCAAAAGCCCCGGCATCAGAAATGTAAGCCTTAATAAGTTCGTTCATGTTGCTAGAGTGCTAACCTGAGATAATTGGAGTGATATACAATACCAGAACAATTCACTCAAACCTAATTCAAAGCTTGCAACGAACAATACATAAAAGTGGATGGAGCGTCAACAGCTAAAGACGAAGGACTGTCGATTAAGTTACATAGTTGTAAACTTCGCCTCAGGAGAGCAAGGGTTTAATATACGCACTCAACTGGCGCGCAACAAGCCTGATAGGTTATTGCTTGAACTTGCGTTGCGCTTCCTGGAATGGATTGTTAGACCTGTCAAGTCAACTTCCGCAGGACTTGCCAAGAATCAATAAAACTACGATTACTAATATGATCCCGCCAACATTGATCCCCAAAGGAGCCGTATTCCAACTTGTGCCACAATTATTACCCGTCACACGGGGGCGATTACTATAAAAACTTCTACGACATCTGGGGCAGGAAACTCTTTTAGCCATATTCATACTCCTGATCTTCTTTAGTGAATGTCAACCGGACATTAACACGGATAATAGATGTTCTTAATAGCTTGACAATCTTTTTATCCTACTCCATTTGGCAGCGATAGGTGCGGTTTGAGCTAAGCCAAGCAGGGATGGTGAATACTATTGGTTACTTTTAACGTACACTGGTTGTCGGCGACTTTTAAGTTCATTCAACTGATTTCTTGCATACTCGAAATCGGGGTTTAATTCAAGCGCCCGTTTGAAATCATTTTCTGCTCCTTCTATGTTACCGGATGCCCACAGACATAGGGCCCTTTGATAGTAAGGATAGGGAAACTCTACATCAATACTTATTGCTTTATTCGCACAATTGATTCCCTCCTGGTATCTGCCTTGATGAAACCGGACGTTTGCTAGACCAGATAAAGCTGCGGGGTAATTGGCAAACAAGCTTAAAGTCTTTTGGTACAGTCGCTCTGCTAAATCCAGCCGCCTGGCACGCACAGCATCACGAGCATCTTGTACGATTTTTTCTGCGACTTGATTTTTCCAACTTGGGCTGGGGGATATCGTATGAGGGATTGGTCCTCTCCAGGGCATATCCCCTATTACATCAAAATCATCTAGTGTCTCAGATATCACTAGTGATTGAGCACAATGCTGAAGAGCTCTCTTAAGGAGACTGTAGCCGCTTTGTTCAAAGATACTGACCCACTGCCATCGGCCAAGCCTCTCAGGAACATTGCACTCTTCCAGCTTGACCGGGATAAGAAAGATAGTGCCTTCTGGCTGCTCATCAGCTACATCAAGAGCATACTTGATCTCCTTTTGGACGTATCCTCTTTTGCCAGTGGCTTCTTTGGAAAGGCAAACTAGCACAACATCTACGGTGCGAACCGCTTTAGTAATTTCCTGATGCCAATCCTGTCCTGGCAGTAAATTCTCAGTATCGAGCCACGGATCAAAGCCATCATCACGCAACCGCGAATAGAGACTACGCACAGCTTGCTTATCGCCAGAAGAATGGCAGAGAAATACTTGCAGACGACGGTGCTTAGGGTTGGTTATTTCATCCATAGGGGCCTCCAAAGCTCTTCGTACACTATCTTGTCATAGTCTACACTACAACTGATAGATGCAAATACTTAACGCCCGTATCACCGGAGCCGCGCGATGTATATCACAGATGAATTATCGGTTCAATAACGTATGTGCAACCGAACAATAGGGTACTCTACCTTGCGTGTGGAATTCTCTCCTTGATCGGGGCAAGTCTTTTTTCTGTTTCTGCTTTATCTCCTGCACATTAATCTGCTGCCCGCCATCAGCCGCGATGTTGGCCTACTGAATATGGATGTGTGCAAGCTGCTTGGAACCCATTTGCGACTGGAATGGCTGATAACGTACGCAAAGGACTGTTACTTGATGCACTCACTGTCTGCTGCGGCTAATGATCAGATAAGGCCATATGACTGGGGATACCTATATTTTATATATTCTTATAGGTAACTAATCCTGGATTTTCTGGCCACAATAAGGCCACAGATCAACCAAGCGAGTATGACATGGCGTGACTTTAGGTGAGGATGAATGCCAGCTAAGTGATTGAGTGATAAAGAGCGGGCCAAACTGAGCAAAATTAAAAGCACTCATCCTTCATATCACGGCGGCTAATCCTCATCGATTAAGTCGCTAACCGGCTGGATTTTAAGCTCCCCGCCAGTTCAATATGCCGAACCTGGATGGTGTGGAGATGGTGAAACGCCTGCGCTAACAGCAGGGCTTGACCCGTGTGCCGATAGTAATGCCGTCGGCTATAGGCACTGAGTCTTATTAAGGAGAGACTCTGATGAAACGATTGATGAGTACAGCACTCATTTCAATTTTTGTAATGGCGACACTGGCTGTTGGCCGACCGGCATCCAAGCAGCTCTCGATAATTGACCTTGGAACATTGCCGGCGGGACGCAGCAGCGCTGCCGCCGACATCAACAATCAAGGGCAGATCGCGGGCTCAAGCACCACTCCCACAGTATTCGACTCTCACGCCGTTATCTGGACGAAGCGGTGATTCAAGCTTGATCGATACCGGCGACCGCAGCATACAGCGACGATGGCTGGCACACAACGAGCGCCAGGGGTCGGCAAAGTGTTCCTTTAAAGGGATGCCTTGAGACTCTTTGCGTAAGTATGATTATTTGTGCAAAGCCTATAATCGCCGCCGCTCTTAATCGGTGGAAAATACTCCCTGCGTAATTATGCGTCTGGTTGGGAGAGGAACGAACCACGCGCTTAATCCCAGCACTACTACAACGGAAGCCATCAGGTAAAACACTGCCTCATAGGAGCCAGTCCGTTCGACACACTCCGCCAGAATTAGTGGCCCGATGGCTGATGCTACCACCGTAAATGCCTGGGCTGCGCCCTGTATTTTGCCGAGGTGCGTTCGGCCAAAAGCACGACTCCAGAATGAAAAAAAGATCACTATAACAAAACCGCCCGCCAGCCCCATTACCAGCGCATATATCGCCACATGCAATTGTGTACTTACGTGGGGCAGCGCCAGCAACGAGCCAGCCAGCATGCTCATGGCTAAAGCCATCAGTCTATTCATCGACCACTTGACCGTCAGCCACCCTCCGAGGAAGTTCCCCGCGAGCGCCGTTAGCGCGACGATCACAAGGCTGCGGTGGTAGGTGAATGCATCGAAACCTCGCTCGGCCAGAATCGATTCGTTAAACAATGCGATGCCGGAAGCGATCAAACCGTAGACGGCACTCGACAATGCAAAAACCCAGAATGCGGGCGTAGATACCGCCTCGCGGAGTGTGTAATCGCTTCTTACATCCAACATCTCCTCACCTGTCGGCCTCTCGCCATCGATTGCCAGCCCGCAGGCTTCTGGCGTGCGCCTCACAAGCAACCAACCGGCAGGAGCAAGGACGACCAGTAGCGCCGTACCTATTCCAGCCCAGGCCGCGCGCCAACCGCTGTTGACAACCACCGCGCCTACAATCGGGAACGCCGCCATAAAGCCGACGCTGAGCAGAATCGAGTATATGCCCATAGCCAGATTTAGCCTTCGCACAAACCACTGACCAACTATTGTTATGCTGATGACAGACAGGGCGCTCTGCCCCAGCCCTCGCGTCAGCGTAATCAACAGCGCGAGCAAGATCACTCCCTTCAAACTGCTCATCAACAGGACGACCGCTCCGAGCATTATTGAAACTGCCGTGAGCACGCTGCGGCTGCCGAATCGGTCTATCAGCCGTCCAACACCCACGCAGAAGAGCGCGCCAATCAATGTCGCCCAGAGATTGATATGAGCAAAAAGCACACGGTCGATCTGGAGGTCTTTAAGCAGCGGCTCGGTGATCAATCCGAGACCCTGCGTACGGCCTGGAAGAGTTCCGACCATTGCCGCCGCTGCTACGGCGAGGTTCACCCAGCCGTAGTAGAAGCGTAAGCGGGCGGGACCGATTGTGGGGCGAGGCGCTTCGGCGCCGAATGAGTCCATCAGTTAATCCTTTACGATAATATCCGCATCCTTGTTCTGCCCGGAAGGAAACCCGCTTGCGCCAGAGCGCCACCACAGCAGGCACAAGGCCAGACATAAAAAGAGTCCGATGAATCGTAAAGGCCCGGTCCCGAAAACGACCGTGGCGTTGAAGAAGATAAACATCAAAAACCCCTGCCAGACTGCGACCAGCGCCCTGGGCCGACGGCGGTAGGCGTCCAGTCCCCGCCACCACCAGGCGACATCTGCGACCCAGCCGGCCATCAGCGCATAATTTATGTAGAGCCCGCCACCCCAGTTGAGGCCAAAGACCTCGGCAGTTTGACGTGCCGTCTCTCGATAGGCTGCATCGTGACTCCACTCGTGGTAGAAGTGGAAGGCGCAAGCTACATGCACGAGCAGGCTCAGGCAGGCGATTGTCCAGACAAGCCTGGCCGCGCGCTCCCGCCTCTGTCTCTTGCGTGAAAGTGCTAAGAGAGCGACCCCGACGGAATATCCGGCGAGGGTAACCCAGATTGTGAATCTTGTGAAAAACTCACCCTTGCTCATCAGACATCCGAATCTCTTGTTCGGGCATTGATCCGCTCGCGCGCCGAGATTGAGCTATGTAGAGGACGGCACCAAGACCTGCTCCGAGACAAAAACCGTAAAAGGCTCCCCAGAGCATCAGCCCTGCCGGTCTGCCAAATGAGTAATAAAAGACTGAGCCAAAAAAGTATCCAATCGAATTGGCTACGAAAAGCAGTGCGGACAAGAGTGGCGCAGATCGCAGCACCCTGAACCCCGCAGCATATACCAGGGCCATCGAAACAGACCCGGCGAACGATCCGAGCCATTCGCCGACAGCATTCTTGAAAGTGAAGTAGGCAGCCATCCAACTGATTCCGTACATGAAAAAAGCCGCGCCGAACATTGCGTAGAATCTCAATAGCCGCCGCGCGCCGACCACCAGAGGGAACAGCGCCCTTCCTCCGAGCAGTATGAAGAGAGTTAACCAGGCTATGTAAGCACCCGTCACGCCCAGGCGGTCATACATCCATCTTTGCGCAAATGCCACCGTCGCGAACACGCACAGGCTCACTATGCAGAAGCCGATTCCGCCTGTCACAATGGATCGTTTAAGCGACATAGGAGTCAAGGCCACATCGGATTGGTGAAGACCCGTTGAAGGATAATTCGGGGTAAACCGGAGCGGGCTCATTGTTACATTCGGATCTCATTTCGCCCGCGAGAGATTGAATGTTCCTGTGTAATATCCGCTCGTGAAAAACCCCACAAACTCCTTGTTATTAGCCCGCCCGATCCAATCAAAGACGCCCCCGTCCTTCTCCCCAAGGTCTGTAGTCCCTTTGAACATCACGACCTTACCGACCTGTCGGCCTTCCATCTTGATCTCGTACTTGTAAGGACGTCCACAGTCGCCTTCAAACGTCGCCAGCCAGGTGCCGTCCTTGTACTCAACCCTGGCATCAAGGCGCTTGCAAATATCCTTCGGCGGGGTTGTACCCTGCGCCGGACTGTAAATCCCCCATGTCCCTGTCCACTCACCGGAGATGTCAGGCATCTGGTCTTTGGTTTGTGGAGTTTGGTTTTGGGCAACGGCAGTACCCAAGCATACGATAATCACAAAACAAGGTAGGGCTAACCAACAGCGGTTTAGCATAAGATTCTCTCCTTTAGTGTGGAGACATTTGCATTATCATCAATGCCAAGCCTGAAGATTAACGTGGCGTTAGTTGGTCCGCAAGCCGGGAGGTGCTCGCCTAAGGTTGCTGTCAATTCTATGAGCGATATTAGTGAAGATGCCCGCGTCTGCTCTTTGGGTTATGAGTTCGGCTGACACTGGCCGCAGATTGACAGGGCCATCTGTCTGCTATACCCTTAAAATGAACCGAGCCTAGCTAACTCCCTTCTCAGATTCTCTGGAATCAACCAGGCTGTCTGAACCCAGTAGCTCATCCATAGGGATCTTACAATGTTTGCTCGTCACGTTACGATGAGGCTCAGGGCGGATTCCGTCGCAAAGTTTGCGGTTGTAATCGATACAGAGGTAGTAGACTTGCTTCGCAGCCAGCCAGGATTCGTCGACCAGATTACTCTTATATCTCCAGAACGGGCGGAAGCAATCTTTATCACTTTTTGGGAAACAAGAGAGAGTGAGGAAGCTTTCAACCGCACAGAGAACCCCGAAGTATTGGAAAAACTGCTGGGTGTAATCGAGGGCTCTCCACAAGTAGATATGTTCGAGTTTGCAGACTGTAGCTTTTACAATAAGGAAGGCAGACATGGCTGAAAACATTGAGAAACTTATAAAGGTGTGCCCACTTTGCAAAAAACAGTTTCCTCAAGAGGATAATTACTGTGAGGCAGATGGGACACAACTGGAAGTTGTTGATTTATCCAGAGCAAATCAGGTCACGAGTAGATCCTGATGCTCGCAATGAGTAATTAGTTGAAAGGTCACTTTACACCTATAACGTGCGCTCACTGCGGCGGCGGCGTCTACGAGTACAGCTCGCCGGTCGGCAGGATGGAAAGAGCCATTAATATATTTACCGGTTGCATGGCCTATAGCTGCTATGGGTGCGGGCGGCGCGGCTGGGTCCGCCATGGTCAAAGCAACCTCTGGGTAGCCCTGCTGGCCAAGTCTGCTCAGGTATTGATACCTCTGTTGATCGTTCTTGTGATAGCCGTCCTCTTGTTCGGGTTTTTGACGAGGTGAACCACCTGAGAAGACGTGGAAGATGATTCACTTTAGCGCTCAAAGCTGATTGAAATCCGACTTTTGAATTACGTAGCCGAAGAAAAGCTCCCTGCTGATACTGCGAGCCTCTTCACAGGAGGCGGATTTGCGAGCGCCACACAATTCAGCGAGTTGTAATAAAACGGCTTTGGTCGCTTCTCGCAGGGCGATCTTCTTTGTAAACAACTCTGTTGTCAGACCGTCTGCCACATCTTTCGCTTTGTGTGTCCCGGACAGCTTCAGCCTGCCGCAAAGCAGTTCTACTCTTGCGCGATCAAAGTTCTCATTGAAAGCAACCCTGCTTTTAGGCGCGCCAAGTTTAAGGCGACGCTCCTTTGGCAGGCCCACGGATTTATTGACCAGTTGAAATATCTGTTCCTCTTTTCCATCAAGTATAGAGCGCTTATATCTTGTCAACCCGCGTCCCGACCACAGTATCGTATACTCGTCAGAGGTTATAGAGGTCACGACTCCGTTTCCATAGAGTATAGAAACTTGAGAATCCTTGTAATTTAGAACGTCGCCCATCTTCATTTTCATATCCCCTCCGCTTAAAACCGGAATTTGTTTAACATGCAATTATTGCCTCGTTCAGTTCATACAACCTTTTTATCCGGCCGGTCACGCCACGCGATTGCGCGTTCGAGGTTATCTTCTACGACCTTGATTCTTGCGTCGTCGCCGTGCCGCCGTGCCTGAGCAAGCTGCCTCTGGGTATTATTTACCCTGTCGCTAGAGTGGCGAGCGATCTCTTTCTTGAGAATCTCTTCATTCAACAGCCTGAGGCCCGCGATATCAAATCCGGAGTCGGCCAGAGGGCCATATTTGTCTTTCGCGGCCATGCGGTATGACCGCAGAACCCCCCTGACAATCATCGACATCGGCAAGGTTTCGCCCGCTTTTTCTGCGCTTGCCTTTATGCTCTTTGAAGATTCGCTTACGAGCGCGCATAGCAGGAAGCGGTTTACCTGATCACCCGTTTCCCTTTCGATACTGGAAGCCATTGTCATTTGATCCCGTGCGTGCGGCTGCTCCTCGACCGCCGGTTTTTCAAATGCTCTCTCGGTTGGATTGATTAAATTCACCATAGAAATGTCAATTGCCATCAGAATGCCTACCTCCATTTTTCGTTGAGCTTGCGCCGAGCCGTACTCACTGCTGACCGGTCGGTTTGACGGGTGTTGATGGAGAGTCTTCTAATCTTTTGTTTACGTCCTCGCGCTCTGCCTGCGTCGCCAATCGCTCCTCCCCGTCCGGGACCGCTTTATCAGAAGGCTCTTTGTCCAAAGTTTGATTCTTCATAACTTCATGCGATGGCTGGGGCCAGGGCGGCGATCTCAATAGAGCTTATCTCGTCATCGATTCTCGATACCTGTATAACGTCTACCAATCCATAGTCGCGCGCCTGGGCGGCGCTGAGGAAAAGGTCGCGCTCTATATCCCGCTCGATGCGCTCGTAGCTTTGGCCCGTGTGCTTTGCCAGTATCTCGCTTATAAGAGTTCGCAGCCTGAGAAGCTCTCTCGCGTGAATTTGAATATCTGTAGCCTGGCCGCCGAGCTGCTCCAGCGAGGGCTGAGTGATGAGCATCCTTGCATTGGGCAGCACGAACCGCTTCCCGCTTGCGCCCGCCGCCACGAGCATTGCGCTTGTGCTCGCGGCCTGACCTATGCAGGTCGTGCAGATGTCCGGCAGGACGTATTGCATAGTATCGTAAATAGCGAGGGCCGCCGTGACTGAGCCTCCCGGCGAGTTGATGTAAAGCGAGATGTCTTTATCGGGGTCCTCGCCCTCCAGAAATAGAATTTGAGCCGTTATCAGGTTTGCCAGTTCATCATCAATCATCCCGCTGATGCAGATGATGTTTTCGGCAAGCAGGCTGGAGAATATATCCATCCCGCGCTCGCCGCGCGGCGTCTGTGTAATGACTTTTGGTACGAGCATATTTTCGTCGCCTTAAATGCTTCAGCCGGGGACAGTAGATAGCTCTTATGTTGCAGCTATAGTTTTCACAAACCAAATTCCGGTAACGGTCGCGCCTCGTGAGTCGGCGATTTGGGTCGCCTCTTCGATACTCTCCGCATAACGCCCTTCAATCCGAAGGTGCCTTAGATAATCCGGCCCGTATCCACAGGCAGGCCCGACCATTGTGACCTGGTCGCTCATCTCAAATGCGTATGGCTGTTCGCCCGCCGCAAGTCGCCCTCTGGCGTCTTCAATATTCACTAAGCTTGTAAGCATACGTACCACCGATCAGCTCCACAGGTAGCTGTGAATCATTTAACAAATCGCGAGATATATAAGAATTACTCAAGCGCCATGCGCCATCGCTTGTTGGACTTTTCTGTTTTTTCGTGCGGCGGTCTCTTTACGCTCCAATTTCTGATTTGGGGAGTTAGCCAATAGCTTCTCCGTCACAGGCGCGGATTTAATTTCTTCACTTCGCGCTTTGAGCGCGTTGTCTATTTGCTGCTCGGCTTCTAGCCTTGTCACTTCCATTGCTTCGGAAATCTCGCAAACCAATAAGCTCTTAGCCCTCTCAAGCCTCTTGCTTTCACCAAACGACAAGGATTTCGTCTTCTTCAACTCTGTCAGCGACTCAACGACCTCAGCCAGGTCAAATGCCGACCCGGAGGCGAACCGTTTTATGTTGTTGCTGGACCGCTGCTTCCAGTCAACATCGGGGTCGGCCGGCTTTTTTAGCTGGTCTAGCAGCGCCGGAACCTCGGTCTTGTCGATCAGCAGCCGTATGCCAACTGCTTCAACTTTATCTACCGGAATGAACAAATCGCCGCCCTGCTCGTCAAGGATGAAGAGTTGGTAAAAGGTCAGATGCTTGTCATCTATTATTCTCTTTACTATAGAACCAATGAGACACGGGCCTTGCGAAGGATAGACTATCTTATTTCCAACACTCAGTTTCACGTCAGATTCCCCCCCGTCAGGTAGTATCGTGTTTCGGACTCTAGAGCTTTCTCGGGCCTTATATGATTGGACATCTAATTCCGTCGCGAGCCACTGTAGCCGGCAGGATTTCTGTAGCCTCCTTGTGCCTTGGCATTGTCAACTTTGAGTGTTCGCCCGTTCAAGACTTGTCCGTTGAGTTTTTCTTTGGCTGCGTCAGCCGATTCTACTGAATCCATCTCGATAAAGCCGAAACCTTTAGACCGGCTCGTGTCTGGCCCCATTATCAACTGACAGGAATCTACGCCACCCACCTCGCTGAAAAGTGCGCGAAGCTCATCGCTGGTAGTATCCGGCGAGATATTTCCGACAAACAGTCTAGCTGACATTATAGTCGTCCTTTCTCGGTAAGAAGATGGCCTGCCGTGATGTGAGTGAGATGCGAGGCCGCCAACAATATCGAAGATGAGCTGTTGGGGTTCAGATGGACTGGCGAATTCCAGAGAAGCTGAAGAAGAGAGTGAGCTAAACTCTGTCCTCATCGATACTAGTGCCAAGTGAGTGGCTTTGTCAAACACTGAGCCGACCACCGACACGTCGCTCGTCACCGAGAGTCTGACGAACGGGAAGTTGAGCGAGCACTTTTATCGGTCCTGTTACTAGCTGTTGCGCTGGTCTTGAGCGATGGCCCTCTGTTCAAACTTTCCGCACCAATCCTTGCCTTGTGTCATGGGCCAGAAGCTCTGCTCGACACCCGAGTATTGTTTCGGGCGAAGAGTGTCTCTGCTGGTAATACTGTCCTCCCTCATGGTATGGCTCGATTGGCCCGATTTGTACTCTTCCGTCACCGGATAAAAGGTGGGCGGGTTAAAGCGACATTCGCCCACAAGCTCTTCGGCGACGGGCGATTCGACTTCGCGCCAGTATCGGCATCTCGCGCATGCGATTTCAGGGATGTGTTGCATTTGTTCTCCTCCTGGAAAGATTATAATAGCGTGTCGACGCCACAAGGGTCGAGAACGGCTCCTGCTTAGACTCTGACTCGAAGCGAAGCATCACTTTGGGCTAATATTGGCGCTGAATTCCAGGCCCGGCTTTCCTCTGATTAAAGGGCACCATCGACTACACTGCCGATTGACAAAGCCGGCCACGGAGTATAGGGTTAACGAGGATCGAGTTTAGCTCACTCCCTTCTTCAGCTTTTCTGGAATCCTCCAGTTCATCTGAATCTGACAGCTCACCTATCAAGATATTTAGCGGCTCCGCAATGTCTCCGCGCAATGGATGCTTCTCTAAGCTAAGAAGCGCCGACCGAAAGGAATCTAATGCCAATTCAGGATGTGGTACTAAGACTCAAGGCAGTCTCCGCCAACTCGTACACCCGGGCGGCCGCGCTTGTTGGACTAATCGTGGCGGTGATGGGACCTTTCTTTCTGTTCACCATGGGCGGGCGCACCTCGAACAACCTGCCCTGGTACGTCTGGGTGATAATACCGGTCCTGCTGATGGCAGTCATAGCGGCGGGGTTTTTCATGTTCAAACGAGACTCGCATGATGCGGAAGATATTTCCATCAGCCCGAGAAACAGATAAAAGTACAAGGCATTTACCGAGCTACTGCTCGTCGGTTGGAGCGTCGCCGCTTTGACTGACTTGCCAGACCATCAGGCGAAGCTGTGAGCCGTTATGGTTGGAGACGGATAATTATGATTAAACAATTTGAAACCGAGCGATTCGATCTTGTGAAAGCCGATAAAATACGCATAGCCAATTTCCGATTCGGGCACAACAGACAGGGCGAGCGAGACGTGTGGATTGAGAACAGTGAAAAAGGCGAAAGGTTCTTGAGCCAGATCATAGTTCAAGGCGAAACCCTGGCCGTGCGAGAAGAGATCTATACAACGAAATGCTATATCCTGCGCGAGAAGGCAACGGGACGTTATTGGTTTATGGATATGAATGACTGTGGCTTTTGGCTGCATGGCGAAAGCTTTTCCGGCGCGGAAACTTACTGCGGCGATGAGTCCATAAGAATCCAGGATTGGTTAAGAGGTTTGGCTAACTGAACAGGCCCCTCGTAATGAACAGCAGGAAACGTAAGAGCTGATTTATGCGCAAGCGAATTATCAACCCGATGCCACAAAGCCTCCTGCCTCAGGATGAGGCATGGTTGGAGTTGGGAGAGATTGCACAGGTAGAGATCACTTCTGAGGAGAGCAGCCGCCCCGTAGAAGGCGCGCTGCTGCCTGGCTCGGAGACAGGTTGGCGTGCAGCCCATCCCGGAGAGCAGATGCTCAGGCTTGTTTTCGACGAGCCGATTCGGATCAAACGCATCCGGCTGGTCTTTACAGAAACCGAACGTGAGCGCACTCAAGAGTTCGTGCTTCGCTGGTCACCTGATGGAGGGCGGTCGTTCCGAGAGATTGTGCGCCAGCAATGGAACTTCAGCCCGCCCAATTCGGCGCGCGAATTAGAAGACTACCGCGTCGAGCTGGCTGGAGTCACGATGCTCGAATTAAGTATCGTCCCTGATAAGAGCGGCGGCGAAGCCCGCGCCTCGCTCGAACAGTTGCGTCTTGGCTATTAATCAAACTAGCCCCGCAAAGGGAAATCAACAGGCAAGAAAGTATTGAGGAATGAGTATGATTAGCAAAGAAGAGATTATGCGGTTACATACAGGGCGCGAGCTGGACCTTCTCGTGGCCGAGCAAGTAATGGGATGGCAGGTTGAAACAGATGAAGCTAAATTGCGGAAGCTCAGCGGCTACTTTTCTAACGACGGAGGGCGCCTCTGGTGGCGCAACCCGGAAGGCGCCTGGCACTGCGACCCGCCGGGCTATTCTTCCGACATAAAAGAAGGATGGAAGGTGGTCGAACGAATGGAAACGAAGGGAAAGCCTCTCTCCCTGTTTCAAGGCTCAAACGGAAACAGAGTCGCTTTCGACAAACCGGACGCCGCTGTGCCCGCTTACATTGTTGAGAAAAGCATGTTGTTGGCTATATGTAAGGCTGCGCTCATAGCCTGTATATAACCATCCTGGAAGATACATCTGAGAATCCGAAGGTATGAATAAGAAGTTGAAACCGAATCAGTTGATAGCCGAGCAACCCTGGACGCGCCCCTGGTGGCAAGCTTCCAATGGGAATGGTCCCGTTTTATTCTATTTCGTTATGATCCATGTGCTGGCGGTGGCGGGTCTGATCTTATTCCCGTTGCCGAGCTGGAGCGCGCTCGCGATAGCCGTCGCAGTCGCTTCAATCGGGGGGATCGGAACATCCGTGTGTTACCACAGGTGTCTCGCCCACCGCTCTTTGCGATTGAACGCGACGGTCGAGAACCTGCTCATATTCTTTGCCATCTTCAACGCATCCGGGGACCCTATCGGATGGGTGGCGAATCATCGTCATCACCACGCGAAATCCGATACGGCCGAGGACGTATCCAGCCCGCGGCACGGCGGCTTCTGGTGGGCGCACTTACGGTGGGTATATCAGTGGTCGGGGTCAGAGGCGGGCCGATGGTGTCCCGACATGGATAAGCGCGTGTATAGAACGTGGCGGCGGTTGCAAATACCTATCATCGCACTTTCCGTAGTATCAGGGCTGGTTCTCGGATGGCAAGCGTTCTTCTGGATCGGCGCTATCAGGCTGGTTTACGCGCTGCACTTTCAGATGTTCGTCAACAGCCTGCTGCACATGACGCCGGGGCTGCCTGAAGGAGCGGACACCAGTCGCAACATCTGGTGGCTCGGCCCATTGCAACTGGGGGCATGGGGGGAGAACTGGCACAGGAACCATCACTCGGATGCGAATGCGGCCCGGTTCAGTCGCCGCTGGTGGCAAGTTGATCTGGGGTGGTATGTGATCCGGGGGCTTAAAGCTATGAGGCTCGCAAGCGATATTAAGCCGACAAAAGATCTTCTTAAGAAGAGGGCGGGACATGCTACATATGCTCAATAAGAAGCCGTTTTGTAATTGAGTTGCGCATGAAGCTCAGGCATGCGATCAAGCTCTGGCCTTTGCCAACTTCTACGCGAATTGCACATATACTTAATCGAAATGATGTGGTAATATAGTACCGTTCGATGTGGCAGACTGAGCGCTGCCGCTCTTGATGATTTTGGAACGACCCGCTGTTCGGAGAGTGTTTGATTCAGTTTTCATCCCTTCCCGCAAAGCCTCGGAAATTCCCATAACTAGTTTTAGGAGAAACAATGACTAAAAGATTATTTGTTGGAAACCTGTCGTATCAAACGACGGAAAGTGACCTCACCTCGCTTTTTGAGCAAGCTGGTCAGGTTGACTCAGTTAGCATTATAACGGATCGCGACACGGGTCGCTCCAAGGGCTTTGCGTTCGTGGAAATGAGCAGTGAGGATGCTGACAAGGCAATCGCACAGTTCAACGGGACCGAGATCAATGGTCGCGCGCTCAATGTCAACGAAGCGCGCCCGCGCGAGGATCGTTCCGGCAGCCGTGGAGGCAACGGCGGCGGTCGCAACAGCGGCGGTCGCGGTGGTCGTGGCGGATATGGAAGCCGCTACTAATCCTGATTGACCGGGATACGGACTACAAGTAACAGAGAGGGTAGACAAGATTATCCTGTTTACCCTCCCCTTTGTTGCTCGACGGCGGCTCCTCTCGGAGCCGATTGCAAGAAGTTGACACAAACAACTTCAAACCTGCCCGCCTCAGCAACTATATTCCGACTGACTGGCGGCTTCAGCGAACACAAACGTAATTTGCCGGAGCGATGCACCGAAAGAGAGTTTCATGACTTCAAATGACTTTAACAGGCTTGGCCTTTGTGGGCCGCTTGTAAACACACTGAAAAGGCTCGGCATAACAGAGCCGACCGAGATTCAATCCAAGACAATCCCGCCCGCCCTCCTGGGCCGAGACATAATGGCCTCGGCCGAGACAGGCTCGGGTAAGACGGCGGCCTTCCTGCTCCCGATCATAGAGGGGCTAAAGCAACCCGGAATGATGCGCGCGCTCATTCTCGCTCCCACGCGAGAACTTGCTATTCAGATAGAGGCGAACGCGAAGAGCTTCAGTCGCGCGGCCCGGCTTCGCACGGTTTCTGCCGTCGGGGGCGAAAGCATCTCAATGCAGATAAAGGCGCTTAAATCCGGGGTCAACATATTGATCGCCACTCCCGGACGCCTTAATGATTTAATATTGCGCAGGGTGGTTACGCTTAATTCAATAGAATTCCTCGTGCTTGACGAGGCCGACCGCATGCTCGACATGGGCTTTCTGCCGCAGGTCAGGCAGATCATCAAGCATGTTCCCCGCAAACGCCAGACCATGTTGCTGACCGCGACACTTTCGAGAGCTGTCGAAGTGCTGGCGCAGGAAATGATGACCGACTATGTGCGAATCGAGGCGGAGCGGCCTGCCACAACCGTCTTGACCCTCAGTCAAAAAGCTTTCCCTGTCCTCTCGCACGCCAAGCTGCCGCTGCTGCTCGCGCTGCTCAAGCAGCACAGCGAAGACTCGTTTCTCGTGTTTACACAGACCAGACGAGCGGCCGACAGGTTATCTGAAGTGCTGACGGCAAACAGGTATGGAGTGGTCACGCTTCACTCCGACCGGAGCCAGCCGCAACGTAACAAGGCGATGGCCAGCTTCCGCTCAGGACAGGTACGCGTGCTGGTGGCGACCGACGTGGCCGCGCGCGGCATTGATGTGGATGATATCGCGTTTGTAGTCAACTACGAGGTGCCAGCGACGGCGGAAGATTACATCCATCGCGTCGGGCGGACGGCCCGCGCGGGTCGCAACGGCTCTGCGCTCACGTTCGTCAGTCCCGAAGAGGAGTCAACACTCTCCTGTATCGAGCATGTCACGGGTGTTAAGCTGGAAAGGGCCAGGCTGAAAGGATTCTCGGATGGCAGGTCTGACGAGCAGGTAAAATTTGCGACCGAAGTCGGGCGACTTCGCCCATCTTCAACGCGCTCGTTCAGCAGCCGTGGCCGAGCATCGAGATGGTAGCTTTGCCGGTTATCTGCCGGCCCCCGACAATACGCAATCTGCGCAGAGGTGGCGATAAGAAAGCTAACCGTTCAAACATGAAGTGATCGGATTGATTTGTTGACGGTGCGGGCAGATTAACTGACGGCGGCTTCTAAACGGGTCTTCTCTTCGCGCGCAGCGATCACCTTGACCTTTTTCAGCTCCAATCCTTTGAGATCGAAGAAGGTGGCCATCTGGATGATTTGGTGCGCGCTTGTAAAATCGGATGGGTTGGCGCAGAATCTCTCTATCCCCGGGTCAAACTCGCGGCAGCTCATCCTCTTGGGTATTCTGAGTCCGAAGTTGCACCGGCCGTCGTTCTGAAACTGTAAACAAAATTCACAAATTATCATCTTGCGCTCCCTTCGCGGCACCCGGCTGTCAATTTATAGTATCATCCCACTGCTCGGGTAAAAGCTGGGGCCCCGGCCGGATTCCCGCAATATCGGGGTCCTCGTCACCTTCAAATCTCGGTCCTGAATCGGCCCGTCGCTGTCTTGCTTCGACGCGCCGTGCTTCCTTGTCCTTATTCTTCTGCTGCCGCGCTTTTTCTCTTTCACGTTTCTGGAAAGTCGCTCTAGTTTTTTTTGCCATCAATAACTCCCTCGGATACTAGTTCAGGTTGTTCGCCCTGACCGCCATATGAATGAGCATAAGGATCGACCGGCTCCAGGCGCGCGCCATCGCTGCGGCAGTAATTATCCTCCGCCCGATACTTTACTGTAGCAAAGCGGGCATACCTTCCACGCCCCATTAATACTTTTTGACATCCCCTAACCCCAGCTTCTTTAATCCGCCAGATGATGGATTGAAGAGTTTGTTACCTTAAACGGATTCACCTCTGGACAGGATACGCGCGAACGTCCTGGTATGCCTTGTTGGTGAGCCGTTCAATTCAGGTAGTCTGGAGGATTCCAGAGAAACTGAGAAGAGAGTTAGCTAAACTCGGTTCTCTTTAACCCTACGGCCTGCGGTGCGTTTTGTCAATCTGAACTCCTGAGCATCTTGGCCGCAGTTCTGCCTATTCGATCCGACGCGTTGTAAAGAGAGCGCAATGGCAACAACCCGAAGAGTTGATAGTCGCCTACCGCGCTCAACCCGGCAGACGCCATGCATCCGCACTGCGAACAGTCCGGGGTGCCGCCGAACTGGCAAGGCGTGATTCGGCCCTTTAAGTCTGCCGTGAGGTTCAACGTCGTGCGGGAGAATATACACTCTTTGGGCGAACTCGGAGGGTTGAGATACCCTTTTATAACCGAGTCGGGCAACACCAGTTTCGGAAACCGGCCGCGTAACCCGGCCAATTCTCTGAGGGCCTCCTCGCGAGCGGGCGGCGTAAGTATCTCTTCCCCTTCGGCGCCGACCTGAGGAGTGAATAGGCTGAACCATATCTGTTTCACTTCCGGCCTGTCCGACCAGAAGTTTAAGAACTCTTCAAAGTACTTAGGACGACCGACCATCTGGCCCGTCACGGTGCAATGCACGGTGATTCTATGCCCGGCTATGCTCTTTAAGATTCGCTCGTACGTGGCCGGAGTCCTCCTGACGTCGTGCTCGGGCTGAAGGCCATCTATAGAGACGACAAGAAGCAGGTTCTTTATCTGCCCCCATGACTCGGGTATCTGGCGGACGGCGCTGGTCACGAGCTGGACAGTAATTCCCATCTTGCTCAATCGCGGCAGCAAGATGTCCAGCTCGCGAAAGCGCACGAGTGGCTCGCCGCCAACGATGGAGATGTGTAAAGGGCGGTAGCGTCGAGCAAGAGCTAGGATGCCATCCACCAACTGGTCGCCCTTATGATCCGAGAGCGTTCTGAGCGGCCCGAGCTGGTGAAGGTGCTCAGGCTCGTAAGCGTAGCAACCCGGACAGCGCAGCGGGCATTCGCGGGTGATCTCGATGGATAAGGAGGGGTACTGGCCGCTAAGAATCCGTCCCCACGCGTGTATGACTTCGCTTTTTTTCAGAAGAGCCTCTATTCCGCCCCGATCATACGTGGGCTTCGTTCATCTGTCTCACTCCTTCACATTATCACCTACGATGTGAATTAGTAAGCTATAAAAGAAATTCCTGAATCGGCAATTTAGGGAAGGCGGATTCCTGGGGAGCAAGCCACCGACTGCCCAATCCAAGCAATCGTTTTGCAAGATACTTTGTCACAACCCCCGGTGCTTGATTCAGCCCGGTAAGGAACTCGTAGAAGAGAGCAAACGCCTTGTTGCACATGGCCGTCGAATCAGAAAAGAATGCGTCGAGGCTGTTAATAGATCACGCGAGACAACGCACCGGGAGAAGTTAGCAACGCCTCAAGATTAGCATCGCTTACACTATTTCGCACAACAAGCACCCCCTGTGTTCAACGAAGGTTGGCCCGGGGTTTCAAAGCTTCTGTTGCTTTATAACCCCGGGCCGTGCAATTTGCCCTGCTACCTCCGCTCGCGGCCCGAACTTTAGGGCTGAGTCACACCGGCGAAGGTCACCAGGTCGGCCACTGTGAAGTCTCCGGGCGCGGCCGAGGGAAGAATAGGCGCGAATCCACCGGCGTTCAGGTAAGAGGACGCGTCGCGCTTCAGAATCCGGACGAACGTCTCCGCTACGATCCTGCCGCCGACCGGGCCTAACTGATTGCCGCCTCCGAGGACCGATGCCTCGCGAAGCACGTAATACCACAGGGGTGTCTTGCTCTTCAGCAGACCACCGCTGGCGTTCAGCACGGCCACTTCGTTAGCCGGCAACCCTGCCGTCAACTGCGCCGCGGTCAGGGGCGCGATGCCGAAAGAGTTGGCCATGCCCTGTCCACTCGGCAGACCGAGAGCCAAACCCCGCCGAAGGTTCCGCGTCGCCAGAATCGCCATCATCCCCGCGAACCCGGGCAGCGACTCCAGACCGTTGGCTATGAAGCTATCGATCCTCCGGGCCTTATTGTGAACCGGCACCGGGACGCCCGTGTCGAAGAACGCGTTGAAGTCGACGACCCAGTTGGAGAAGACCGGCAGCCGGGGGTTGCGGTTGAATTCGAACACCTGTCCCAGTGTGGCGTTGATGAAGTTGAAATTCACCCAGTACCTGTCGCGGATCATACTGTGGCCGAACCGATAAGCAGCTACGGCGAATTCGACTGGCATGCGGAATGGGCTGCCAGGGGGAGCGACCACGGTCATCAGCGCGTTGTTCACCGCAGCGGCGCCGCAGATTCTCTCCAGGAAGTCATGCACCACGGCCCACTGGTAGTGGTGCGTCACAATCCGTTTGGCCTCGGCGAAGATGTCGCCCGCAAACCCAATCGCCACCAGCATGTCGACGACGGCGTTGTGGAAGCGCAGCATGGCGTGCTGAAACTGCACGATAATCAGGTTCTCGTCGTTGCGCGGATCACCGATGACGGCAGTGTTTGTGCCCGGTATGCGCGGGACGTCCCAGTTCGTTTGCTGGACCATGCCCGTTTTGTCCCCGTTGTTGCTAGGGCCGCCCGCGCCAATAGGTGTGTTCGTGCCCACCTGGAGCTTTATCGCGGTGAGCGGGGCAACGGAAGGAAACACGTAAAGGAATGGGTCTAAGCCGGGCCCGCGCCCGTATACGGAATCCAGATCCAGGGATGGGCTTCTCATGTTATTGATCGTGTTCGCGTCGGTTTCGGCATCAAGAGTTGACGAGACATCGAACGTGATGTCGTGGTTGACGAACTGACCGAAATAGGTGAAGCCTGCGGGTATTGTAGAGACGCCCGCGTCAGCCGGATTGTGAGACGAGATGTTGGGGTCGCGGCCCGGGTCTCCCATCAGATTGCCGAGCTGGCCCAGGAGCGCCTGCGTCCCGACATTGAACGGCAGCTTCGTTGCCGCTCGCGTGGCAGCCGACGACATGTATCCGAACTTGTCTGCGCAGGCAGAAGAGAGCCAGGGAAATGGAAACCAGTAGAGCGGAATCTTGATCCCGTGGAAACGTCGAGCCTCTGGCTTCAATGCGGGAATGGACGCCTTTATATCTTCCGGCATTTTTTCTACCGGGAGGGTCGTCGGCTTGATGCGGTTCACGCTGGCCAGCAACTGCTCCAGCGGCACGGTGGTCCTCAAATTGAACTCGTTTACACGTTTTCGCAGATCCTGCAACGTAAGCTGCTTGGGGTTAACGAAGTCCTTGGGAATCGATGTCTGCCTGAGAAATTCCTGCACCTGTACTGGAATATTGGAAGTTGCTGCGGGCATATCCGCCGCTGTTGCAGGAGATCGCTTGGCAGCCTTTTTCGCTGGAGCCTTCTTTGATGGAGCTTTTTTCGCTGGAGCTTTCTTCTTTGTAGCCATAGTTTTTACCTCATTGAAAGATTCGTAACTTAGAACTTCCTTGCGGCAATTGACCTGCCGAAAAAGATTGACAAGAAATGTAGTTAAATATCCATAAATAACTGACGCGAAACTACGGGCCGGTGATGCAAAAATAATTCCGGCCGCTCGCTTCATCAGGGTGTTAAGCTTCTTGATTTACTCGTAGTTGGCCGGACTCTGGATGGGGATGAATGCCTGCTAGCGAATGAGTGATAAAAAGCGGGCCAGACAAATCAAAATTAAAAGCTATCACTGTATCTAATCCTGAAAGATAATGCTCGAACAGGTCAGGCCCGCCTCTGCTTTCCGCAACTCCGACGTGTCTATGATCTCCACTCTTTCGACAAACTGGTTTATCAATTCTGCCGCCTGCGGGAATCCTGCCTGGACGCATACGGCAGAGCCGACGCGCAACACGTTTGCTGCAAATGGCTCTTCGGGTGGAGTGCGCACAAGATTGAACCCGCTTAATCCATCAAGCTCGACCCATTTGGGATTTACGAATAGCGTCTCGTCGTCTATCGCGGTGCAGATCGATTTCAGATGCAGGCTCCCTTTTGTTCTGACCGTCGCGATTGTGTAACCGTATGGACGTAATATTTTCGAAAGCTCTTCGATGCCCTGATCGTTAGTGCGGCTCGTCCGGCCTACGAATATTTTCTTGCCCATCCGCAGCACGTCCCCGCCTTCGATTGTGGCGGGCAAGCGGATATTAGCTGTTTTTCGATACCTTGATAATTCGCGTTCGATCAGGCGGGTTTCTCCTCGACGCGATTGAACTCCCATGCTGCAAATTACCGCAAGCTCGTTCAACTACGATAGCCGTGTCTTCGACAAAGCATGAATCGGGGTATGACTCGTTTTCAGTGAGGCGCTCGACCGCAACGCCGAGCTTTTCAAGCACAGCACAGTAATTGTCGTGCTGACGTACGGCCAACTTGAGATCGATAGGCGATCTGTTGATAAAAGTCAGCTCGCAATCGGCAATGCGCGGGGATACTGCGTGAGTGATCGCTCTCAGCATGCCTTGATATTACACACCCGTCTACTCGCAAGCCATCCGGCGACTCTCACTTTTTAGCAGCGGCCTGCTGTTTGGCGTCCTCAAACTTGAAGGGTAAAACATCCGGGACTACGCTCACTTCGGTTGTGAACTTGAACGGGTACTTTCCGCCACTGTCATAGACCAGCTCGACAAAGAAAGCCGTAAATCCTTGCGCAGGCTTTTCAACCTTTCCTATGTAGACGCCCGGCTTCTGCTCTTTAAGCGGTCTGCTCGTATAAGCATTCCCGATCGTGTCTACGCGAAAGTCTCGCGCCTTCGGATTGGTCGCTTGCCAGATGTTTACCTCGCGCGGTTTGTCCTTTACCTTTACGACCAGCGAGCCGTCCTTCTCCTTTTTCCATGAAAACTCCGGCCGCCGCCTGTTGATTAAAACCGATTCGTAAAATGCCATCATGCTTTCGCGCGCATCGGTCCCGGCGAGATTATGCTTAGAATTCGGGACATACCTGAGATACTTCTCTCCCTTCAGCTCCCCGAAATAGAACTGCGAATTGTCGGGCAAAAAGAACTGATCGCCGGAGGCGTTTACAAGGTACTTCGGTATCTTCAATCGTTCCCGGTTGCGGTAGTTATACGGATCCTCTATGGCAAGTATGTGCTGGTATTCGGGAGTTCCGATCTTGTCCGGGAACAGCTTGTGGTTGACATAGTCGTTGAGCGCGGACGAAAAGAAACCGTAAGCCTCGAAATGGTGCCGCGTGATCGCCTCAGAGTTCAACGCGTTGATCACCGCAGGCATGATGGCAATCACGCGTTTATCGACTGCGGCCATAAGCCAGGTGGTCCAGCCTCGTTTCGAGCCGCCCGATACGACAAATTCGTTTACCCGTAATCCGCCGCCTTCCGCGCTCGCGAGGAACTCCTGTACGGCATCCATAGCGCGAACGCCGCTCTTGACCATGGCAAGACGCACCAGCCACATATCATCGCGGGTTGCCATCTGCTTGACCCGGCTGTAAGCGATCAGGTCGTCTTCCGAGCGTGCTTTGTCTTTCGAGTCGGCAAACGAGAGCGGCTGGTTAGGGACCATCCCTAACTCGGCCACCACGGTCTTTGTTTCCAAAGCAAACTTGAGAGTTCGCTCCTGTATTGACTGAGGCGCAGGGTCTTTATTGCTGCCGCCTCCGACAAACAGCAACGCCTTGTTGCTTACAACCTTTTCGGGCTTCACAATTGTGAGCCAATGTTTCCAGACGGGCCGGTCTACTTCGGATTCGGTTCGCCAGCTTTGCGATGTCAGCTCAAGGATATAACCCTTGTAGCCTTCGCCTGAGATCGTATTTGCCAGCTTCCACGAATAACTCTGATCCGGCCTGGCGATGTATTGATCTAGCGCCGTCTGTTGAGCAAATCCTGTTAGAGAGATCAACAGCGTCAGCAAAAGAGCGAATAGCGGCAAGCCATTTCTTCTCGTTGCGTCGTTCGATTTGAGATTCATATTTTACCTTTTCACCTGGGGCGCGACCGGCGGCCAATCGGGCGCGGGTCTGCCAAGCCATACCCACGCGATGTAATCCACCAGAGGCGGCGTTGCGCCAAGTTCGCGCAAACGCGTGTTGACCTGTCCTCGATGGTACATGCTGTGGAGCGCGACCTGAAGAACAGTCACTCCTATCGTCGTTCCCTCGGGCTTGCGGCCGACTTGCTTCTCTATCATATCGGCCCACGGCATATCCATCGGCTCGGCCAGCTTCTCATCGCTTAAAGTGCCGAGATGATCGAATATTTCGCCGTAGTAATCGCGAACCCAAAGCATCAACGACTGCGCATCATCGAACGTTGGAAAAGGCGTTTCGCGTGGCACGCCGCGCCAGATGCGCCGGAATGCGTGTTGAACCATGTGCAGGTGATAGAGGGATTCTCGAAGCCTCGCGTCCGACGGCGCGCGCTCGTGCGCAAACACAGTAGCCCACACTTTTGCGTCGGCCCATTCCATGTGCCGATAGAGTTCGGTAAGAGCATTTAGATCCATAAAGCCAGTCTCTCCGTTTTATGTCTTGCTCAACTCTCCAGCAGGTAGAAGGTGAGCGTTAAGCCTGAAATGTTGACAGTCGCTTCGCGTGTCGCAATCGAATTTTCAGTCAGCTCTGCCCGCGCCGCCGAGGTCATTAATATGCTCCCTCCACCGCCAATATCTTCGCCCAGCTTGCACGCCAGGTTCACCTCGTCTCCGAATAAGTCCTCGTCCAGCATCAATATATTTCCGTACCCTATGCCAATCGACGCGTATAGATGCTTGTCTACGGACAGAACCCGGTTCGCGGCGTTAAGGTGCTCCTGGATCTCCCGGCCCGCGCCGACGGCCCTGTTGACCGTGTCGAACGTGCAGAACATGTTATCGGCAACGGCCTTGATCACTTTGCCCTGGTTTTGCTCGACACATGGCCTGCAAATGAGTTGAGTCTGATGGATCATCAAAAGAAAAGAGACGATGCCGTAAAGATGTGTGGTGCGAGAAAACCCGCTCATGTCCAACACCAGGACGGCTTTCTTCTGGCCGAAAGTTTCCTCGATTATCTTTGTTATCTCGGATTCCCGCTCCGGATGCCTGGTTATCTCCGTGAGCAGCCGATCTAGCTCCTCGCGCGAAGTACGCCGGTGGTCAGGTTGCGAATTTTCGGAGAACGAGTCTATCAATCGTGATCAATTGCCCTTCTGCTTTATGTTGAACTTCTTCCCGGCGACCGTAATCGTCCCGTTGCGCCCGGCGCCGGTCGAATTAGCAGCTATTGAGAATGTCACCGCGCCGTTGCCTATGCCGACCGGAGTGCTGGTAACAAATATCCAGCTTGAGTCGCTCGCAGCCTGCCACCCGCACCCGCTCGCGCCCGTCAAGGTGATCGTTCCATTGCCGCCGTTCACGTGAGCAGTTCTTCCGGGAGGCGATATTGAAAATCCGCAAGCGCTCGCAGGCACTTCCCCATTCTGAACTATCGTTATTGTCTGCGAGCCTACGGTTAGCGTCCCCTGTCGCGCGCTTCCCGTGAAATTATCGCGCACAAGGTAGGTGACAACTTCGTTTCCATCCCCGCTGTCGATTGATGTCAATTCGATCCAATTATTATTGCTCACAGCCGTCCAGTTACAGAGGCTCATCGGCGATACCTTTACGCCGTCCTCCCTGCCGCTCATTGTAAAGAACTTGCTTGTCGGGTTGACCGCCGTCAAGCCCGGACAGTTTAGCAGCACGCTCACGCTGCTGGGCAGCCTATTGGCCACCGCAAGGTCGAGCTTGCCATCACCATCAAAGTCGCCGCTCGCAACAGAGCTAGGGTTTGTGCCGACGGGGAAATTGATCGGAGGTTGAAACGTGCCGCCGGCATTCCCTAACAGCACGCTCACGCTGTTGGACTCTGCGTTAGCCGTCACGAGATCAACTCTGCTATCGCCGTTGACATTGACCGCTATGATCGAGTTAGGTCTTGCATCGGTAGGGTAACTGGTCGGAGCCTGAAATGTGCCGTTCCCGTTGCCGAACATCACGCTCACGCTTGCGCTGCTGCTGTTGGTCACGGCGAGGTCAAGCTTGCCGTCATTATTGAAATCGCCCTTTGTTATCGAGAAAGGTTGAAAGCCTGCGGGGTAGTTTATTGCGCTCTGGAAAGTCCCGTTGCCGTTGCCGATCAATATGCTCACGTTGCTGTTGGACGCGTTTGTTACAGCCAGATCGAGTTTGCCGTCACGGTTGTAGTCGGCGGCAATAGCTTCTATAGGACCCAGGCCGACAGGATAGCTGGCCATGTTTTGAAACGTACCGTTGCCGTTGCCCATCGAAATGCTTATGCTATTGCCGCTTATATCGGGGATTTGGGAACCGCCTTTGACTGGTGACGCAGGGCAACCCGGGCCATTTACCACGACAAGGTCAAGTTTGTTGTCAGCATTGAAATCCGCTGTGATTACCGATTGGGGGCACGCTCCAGCGGCATACACTGTTGGACCCTGGAAAGACCCGTTGCCGTTGCCCATCGCAACGCTTCCGCTCCCACATCTGCCGTCCGCCGTCGCATAGTCAATTTTGTTATCCCCGTTGAAATCGCCTGTCGCGACTGATACGGGGCCAAAGCAAGAAAGACCATAGTTGCCTGCAAACTGAAAAGTTCCGTCGCCGTTGCCCATCAGAACGCTCACGTTATCGCTGTCGTAGTTTGCTGTTATAAGGTCGAGCTTGCCGTCATTGTTGAAATCGGCCACCGATATCCATTCAGGAATTGACCCCACGGCATAGCTTGCCAACGCGGTCTTGATAGGCAGAGGTGCGGCTGTTTTATCGGCTCCCGCAACAGCGATCAATGACGCGGCGAGGCTCAGCGTCGCGCATATCGTAAAAAGTAATAATCTGAAGATATTTTTGCCGACGACTCTCAGCGCGAGCTGCCGGCGGATTACTCTTCCGGAATTATTCATGGTCTTGCTCCAGTAACCCTAAAATATTCAGGCAATCGAGGGGATGGCGGGGGTAATAATAGCACATAATTCTTTCTCGTTATAATTTTTTGATTCGCTGGGCAACGTCTTGCCCCACGAGCAGCATCCCGGCGATGGCCGAGCCTCGTCGCACGGCTCGCGCACGAACCGCTCACAAAATCTTCGGAGGGATAAAATGCGAAAAAAGCTAGCTAGTCTCTTTCTACTACTCTCCCTGCTGGGGCTGGCAATGCCTGTAACCGCCCTGGCGCAGGACCGGGACGAGGAGAGATACAGAGAAGGTGTCAGACGGACCAGAAACGGCGTCAAGTACGGTGATTATGGGATCAATGTTTTGGATGGGCCGGGCATAGTCAATATCGAGCACCGTCAGCGCTGGATGGACAGCCCGCTTGAAGTTGCAACGGTCATCGGCTCGGGAGCGGCAATCGGCGCAGTGACGGGCGGCGTGGTCAAAGGGAAGAAGGGAGCCGTTGTAGGCGCTCTGGTAGGCGCGGGCGCTGCCACGGGGATATGGCTCTACAAAAACCGCACTGTGAAACGGAAAATATTCTGAGGGTTAGAGCCGTGCGTTTATGAGAGTAGCCGGAAACTGAAAGCCGTTTGAAAAGCCCCGCAAGGGGCGCAATTCAATAGCCCAGCGCGATGCGCTGGGCTGAGATTAACCAACCATACAAGCCCTGAAAGGGCGAAATATATCTTCGGGTTATTTCGCCCTTTCAGGGCTTGCCTTAACTATGGCTCACGACCTGGGGCTAGCGCCCCAGGCTATCGAATCGCGCCCCTTGCGGGGCTTTTTGCGAAGCATTATTAGACATTGTTTGATCTGCCGCCAGCAACTCGGACACAGTCTTGAACTCGTAGCCTTGCTCTTTGAGCCCGTCAATGATTCCGCCAACGGCCATCAAGGATGGCTCCCGACTCTTGTACATCACGTGCAGAAGAATTATTGACCCGGGTCGCGCGCGCTCGACTACGTGGTTGACGATGCGCTCCGGGTTCTCGGCAATCTCAGGATATGAATCCGGCTCGATGTCCATCGTTATAGTCTTGCGATTCATTTTGCTTAGATAGTAGGGCAGCAACACGAGCTTGTGCGAATACGGCGGCCGGAAGTGTATAACGCCCTCGTAACCTGAGTCCCGTATCAATTGGTCTGTGCGCTCTATCTCGTTCCTGATAAAAGAGGGCGATTTCAAAACCATGTGCGTGTGAGAATAGGAATGGTTCCCAAGCTCGTGTCCTTCGCTCGCGATTCTTCGCGCCAAATCGGGTCGCTGCTCTATCTCGGCGCCGATCAGAAAGAAGGTTGCTTTCACCTGTCGCTCTCTGAGTATGGCTAAAACCTCGCCGGTCGCTTCCGGTGTCGGCCCGTCATCAAAAGTGAGCGCTATGACTTTTTGTGAAGTATCGACACGAGGGACGATCTCACCGAAAAGCTGAAGGGTGCGAGAGCGACTGAGCCTCCAGCCCCCGAACAAGATCAGCAGCAGCACAACAAAGGTGATTCCGATTTTATAGACACGGCGCATGGTCGCTTTGTTGGCGGGAAGCTCGGATTGGTTGCTTGGCTGTTTGCTTTACTCTGTCGGCTAACGGCCAACAGGCGGTTGATAATTCAGCCCCGATGCTTTTTTGAAAGCTTCGATACCGTCTTCGGCGCTCATCAACGGCGTAGTCTTGATGGCCTTGACCGCGCCACCGGCTGACCCGATGAACGAGAAAGCCGCCGCGCTGACATTGTCGGGCAACTCGCAAATCGCTATCGCGTCATAGTCTCCGAAAGAGAACCAGAAGTTTTCAAGCTTTCCGCCCAGGCTCTCGATCACCGGGCGAATGGCTTCGGCTCTGTCCTGAGGATTATTGATTAGAGTGGCCAGCGCTTCGGCAGTGTAAGCAGCTTGTATCATATAAAGTGGCATTCGGTTGACTCCTTTCGTGCGGTGAATCCTGTGATTATATCAATACTATTTATTAGAGGAAGCTTCCCAGGAAGTCAGCACATATTCAAGCCCGCCCGATTTCCCTCGCACCGGAATCATAAGCTCAGGGTGCAGCCACCATTCGGAACTCTCTCGCTCCGCTTTGCGAAGCAGGTGTTTTGCGCGAATCTCTACGGCACCGGCGCGTACCGCTTCATCGCCCTTCGTTTCGTAGCTGGTCGCGGAGAGCGCCCCCACGGTCTCCCCGTAGCCGCGCGGCGCAAAGTAACTGACGATCTGTTTCTGCTCCTGCGTCCCGGCTACCTGAGTCCCGGCTACCTGCATCCAGCCCCACCCTTCGGCGGCCACGGCGGGCGATACGAATGCCAGTGCAGCGGGCACGCTCAGAGTCTGCTCTATGACCCCCGGCTCGTTGCCTCTCAGCCGCGCCGTCATGCTCTTTTCGGCGAATCGATACCGCGTGCGCGTTACTCCGTCGCCTCGCTGCTTTGTGATCTCTACGAAACTTGGGTGATGCTTGGCGTCTAAGCGATGCCATACTTCGGTCGTCTGCTCATCCGTCTTTATCGTGCTGTGAATCAGATAACCGTTTTCACTCGTCGAGAACAATTCCCAGTCTTCGCTGCCTCTCGGCTTTCCATCCTGACCCAGATATTGATAAGTCCCGCGAGCCAGTCGCGGCCCGCGATCCCACCGGCCCGTGTGCGTGTTCGGCTTGCCGTTCAAAATAGCCGCGAGGTCTTCTTCCATAGTCTCGGCGGCGGGCGTTTCAACGATCCGGCCTATCTCGCGGCCTTCGCGCTCGACGATGACGGTCGGGACGTTTACGATGCGGCGCTGCTGTATGGTGTCCATAGGCTCGTGAAACTGGTTATCAATGCCTATGACTTTTACCTGCAATTTATCATTGCCCGCCGCGCGCAAGGCTTTGAGAATCTTGGGAACATAATTCTTGCTGTCGGGACACCACGAGCCTAAAACTACTGTGACGCCGGTCTGCTTATCGTTTGATTTGAGGGCCGCGACGGTTTCTGTTTTGGGCTGATAGTTATCCATCAAAGACCGCCAGACGGGGACGGTCTCAAAGAGTTTT
The DNA here is from genome assembly GCA_963728545.1 of Blastocatellia bacterium. Lineage (GTDB taxonomy): Bacteria > Acidobacteriota > Blastocatellia > UBA7656 > UBA7656 > DASUNP01. Next base: position 4,493,312 of record CAVSKO010000002.1, on the reverse strand, counting down.
TCAACCGTGACTTCACCCGTAAGCCCCGGGTGCGAGCGTATCAGGATAGATTTTCCGTCATAAGAGAGCAGATAAGTTGAGCCGTCAACGGCAGTATACTTGCCCGCAGGCTCGGTCGCCGTCGTGTCATCGGACGTGGCCGAAGCGCGATCCGTCGCAAAACGCAAAGCATCTTTGGGCGCGGTGAGAACCCTCTTCTCGGTGAGGTCTAAAATGATTGTGCGGTCAAGCCGCGATGAAACGAGAGCGTATCGCCTGGGATTTTCGCAGAACATCAACTGGCTGGCACGGTCTATCTCTCCGTTTACGTAGACGTCGCGAGTCGAATCGGTCCAGTTGCAGACGGCCATCTTCCCTGTTTGCGCAAAGGCGGCTGTCAGGCCGATTATAAAAAATGTTAGCGACAAAACGACGGCCCTTATTTTGAGACTCCTTATTTTGAGACTCCCCATTTTGAGACTCCCCATTTTATGATCCCTCGCTTTCATCTCGATAAATAAAGTTGTCATTATTATTTTTTCTGGTTGGGGCAATTGCAATCTTCCTGCGTGACAATCGAATCGAATCGCGCTTTCTGCTCGTCCGTTAGCAGCGCGCGCATGCGAAGCCGCGCGCTTTCGCGCATAGCGTGGTATCGCGGGCGCACCTCCGCGCAAACAGATTTATACTGGTCGCGCATCTCGCCCAGTATCCCGCTCATCTGAGCGGCCTGTTCAGGAGTCAGATCGATTTCACGCTTGAGAGTGTCGAAATAAGTTGAGGTGTCGCGGATGGAATGGCCCGAATCGTCCATCTCCGCGCCGGAGCGGAACAGCCCGCCTAAGCTTGCGCCGGTCACGCCGCCGAGCGCGAACACGACTAACAATACAGCCAGTACCTTGAGCCAAGCTTTGCTTTCCAAGTTCATCTGTTAGCCTCCTTCGGGCTTGCGCTGACAAGTATAGCAACCGCGTCGTCGGTTGATACGGCGCACTCTTCTTTAGTCCCTACCGAGCAAGCCGTAGCCGGCGCGGCAGGCTCTGTGCGAATAATATCAGAGCCCGCTTGAGCGTCATCGAAAGAATTGTTCGGCGGCTCTCCTTTTGCGCCGAGCCAGAGCGCAAGCGCGAGCATAGCGACGAGCGACAAGGCGGCTGTCGCGCGCCAGGCTACGGTGAACGCGGAAGTCCAGGCATTCATTATTCCGGATTGGCTCGCGCCCTCCGCCGCGCGGGCGCGAATACGACCAAACAGCGCGGGCGACGAGATAGCAGCCTCCATCTCTTCTTCGCTCGCCCGCGCGGCCCGGATGAGCGCGCGGCCCACTATGTCCAGTTGCTCATCTCGATTCGAGTCCTTTTTTTTCCAGAGCATAAGAGTCGCTCCCTTTAAATACACTCGCCTTAAATATACTCGACTTAAATATACTCGCCGAGCACGCGGCGCAACGATAGACGCGCCCGGTGCGCTCTCACCTTTACTTTAGAAACCGTCCACCCGAGCGCTTCGGCGATTTCTGCCGTCGACAAATCTTCGCCGTCAAGCAGCGTGAGAACCAGCCGGTCGTCGGGCGCGAGCCGCGCCAGCAGCTTGTCGGCCAGGTCGCGCAATATGACTGCCGATTCGCTGTCGCCCGCTATGTTACCCGAACGCGCGCGGGCCGCAATCCATGCCATCTCATCCGTCGTCATATTTTCCAGAGCGCCTTCGGGGCGGCGGCGCGTCCGGCGCAATTCGTCATAGCACGAATTGACGGCTATGCGCGAGAGCCACGCGGCAAAAGACTGGCCGCGCTCAACAGAGTAATTGCCGATCCCCTGATACATCTTTGTGAAAGTCTCCTGGACGATCTCTTCGATCTTTTCAGGGCGGTTGAAGAATCGCCCGGCCAACCGCGCCACGCGTTTTCGGTGGCGATAAAAGATCTCCTCGAAGGCGCGCTGGTCGCCCGCACTCACAGATTGCGCCAGAGCTTCGTCGCTCTTTTCATCAACGGGGCGGTCATCTGATGGAACGGTTGCAAGATCAAAGTTGTCGGTGGTCATATCCATTCGACAGGTCTGATCGCACGACCTGCGCGCTGATCGGTCTAGCGCAAAGCCGGGCTGCCTCTCCCGCCCGAAGATTGTAGTATTGATGCCCGCCCAATTACTATTAACGTACGAGCGGGCTAGCCGGTTACGCAGCCCTTTACATATAATAACGAGTCTTATGCTTAAACAGAGATGGACGGCAATCCTACTGCTTTTTTTTGTTTCGGCGTTTCAACTCTCGTGCTGGCGCAGCTCAAAAAACGCCGATGCGCGCGAGCGCTTCAAGCCGGGCTTTAATCTCTTCAAGCCTGAGCAAGACATCGAGCTTGGCCGTCAATCGGCGCAAGAGATCACTCGGCAGGTGTCGTTGCTCAAGGATGAAGCGACCGACGCCTACATAAAGCAACTCGGCGCGAAGCTCGCTTCAAAAGCGGGCGGCTACAAATTCCCTTACCAGTTTCAGGTCGTGGCTACGAAAGATATAAATGCGTTCGCGCTCCCCGGCGGGTTCATTTTTATCAACGCGGGGACGATCATCGCGGCAAAGAACGAAGGCGAGCTTGCCGGCGTTCTCGCGCACGAGACCGCGCACGTCGCGCTTCGTCACGGGACCAGCCAGGCGTCGAAGGCTTACCTTGCAAAGGCCGGGCTGGACATTTTGAGCGGCATAGCGGGGGGTCGCAATACCGACCTCGGCCAGGTCATCGAATCGATTGGCGGGGCGGGCGCGAATGCGATCTTTTTGAAATTCGGTCGCACGGCCGAAACCGAGGCCGACGTTGAAGGCGCGCGCATGATGGCCGAATCCGGCTATGACCCGCGCGACATGGTAAGCTTTTTTAAGACGCTCGAAGAGCAAGGCGGCCAGCGAGTGCCCGAATTCCTGAGCGATCATCCAAACCCCGGCAACCGCGCCGCGATGATAAATAAGATTCTGCCGTCGCTCCCTGTCAGCCCCAACCCTATTCGCAACACGGAGCAGTTCAATCAGATCAAAGCGCGCTTGACCGGTCGCGCGGCCCTCTCTTCATCGAAAGAGCCTGCGCGATTAGGGTCGCGCGACCCGAACGCTACCGGGCCCGCGACGCGGCCACAGCCCCCGTCTCCAAAGTTCACGTCATTCAAAACGACCGACGGCTCGTTCAGCCTGGAGTACCCTGAGAACTGGGACAAGCTGATCGGGGATGATTCGAACATGATATTTGCGCCCAAAAAGGCTTACGGGCAGGCCGAGCAAAAAGTCGTAGTCACGCACGGCATCTTCATCGGCGCGATCCCCGCCGAGGCCGGTGATCTGCAATCGACCAACGCCCAGTTCGTCAGGCAGCAGATAGAAGCCAACCCCGATTTTCGCGTGATGAAACAACCGCAGGCCATCAATTTCGGAGGCCGGCAGGGCTTTGCGACCGTCGTCGCCGGCCCGTCTACGGTCACGGGAGTTATAGAGATCGATGTGATCTACACGACTATGACTTCGGACGGAAGGCTGTTTTATCTTGTGACTATAGTGCCGGAAGATGAGGTTGAGGCATACAAACCGGCTTTCGAAAGAATTATCGCCAGCATAAAACTTGCGAAATGAGTGTCAGATCGGTTTTCGATGGAATATACGGGACTGGAGAGACATCTCACCGCCGCAGACACAGAGAGCACAGAGCGGGCGCAGAGAAAACAGTATTCTGCTCTGCGCATCCGCCGCGTGCGAAGCACATCATCGGCCATATGCGTCCTCTGTGTCTGCGGCGGTGAATCTTCTTTCATTCCCTTATCCCGTGAGCTGAAAAAAGACATCTTCAAACGGCGCGTCCCGAAGGCCCGTTGAGGCGCGCAGTTCTGTGGGTGAGCCTTCGGCCACTAATCGTCCGCCGCGCATTACTCCGACGCGATCGCTCACTCGCTCGACAAAGCTCATGACGTGCGATGAGATGAGAAGGGCGCGTCCCCGCTCGCGCTCGCTCTCTATGCGCAAACGGAGCTTGCGCATCATCTCTACGTCAAGCCCGTTTAGCGGTTCGTCAAGCACCAGAATATCCGGAGAGCCTATCATAGCCGCAGCAAGTCCGAGCTTCTTGCGCATGCCGAGCGAGTATGCGCCTACGAGTTTTTGAGAACCTGGCTCAACTCAAAAAAATCTATCTCGTCGGCAACGGGACTGTCGCTCTCTTTAAGACCTGCGACCAGCTCAAGGTATTCGCGGCCCGTCAGGCGGTCATACAGGATCAACTCCTCGGGCAAGTAGCCGAGGTGTCGTTTGGTCTTCGGCAATCGGTGTGCGAGGTCTTCGCCGCAAATCAGTATGCGGCCCGCGTCCGGCTCGGTGATGCCCATGATCATTCTTATCAGCGTAGACTTGCCCGCGCCGTTCGCCCCTATCAAAGAATAGACTTCGCCCGCTTGAATCAACAGGCTCACGCCGTCAACTGCCGGCACCGCGCCGTATCGCTTCGTCGCCCCTTCGACTACAACTCGCGCTTCCGTCAATCTGCCTCCGTAATCATGTAGTACCTGACCCTCTGGCGGCCCCGCTCGCCGAGCGCGTGATTTGCCTGCGCGTAAATCATCAGCCCGAACGGCCACAACAGCGAAGCAAAAAAGCCGCCCGCCGCTCCGATTGTGACCATCAAGATTATCGAGAGGCCCGCGCGCTCAGGCATCTCGAACGAAAGCGCGCCGACAAGCGTGCTGACCAGCCACCACAAAAAGATGCACTCGACAAAAAGTGGGATCAGATAAAACGCCGGTATGTCTCCCGCGATCACGCCCGCCGCAAAAGCCGCAAACGGCGCGGGACTGCTCACAATCCGCGTGTACCAGACTTTCGCCTGCCAGATGTCCTTCCCCAGTGTGCCGATCGCGCGCTCAAGCCACATATGCGGCAACTCGTAGGCGACCAGCACAGGAAGCAACGCAGATAATGAAACCGTGATGGCTACAACGCCGAGCTTTGTTGTAAGGACCGTCGGGAGCCAGGTGGCTTCAAACCATCCCGCGTTTTCGTTCGCGGGCGGAAGCAGGCCCGTAGTCAGCACGGCGACCTGGGCCGCGAGCGCGAGCAGCGCCATCGCTATCACGACGTAAACCGCCGACGAAAACCCGCGGACGGTCAATTGAAGATCGCGGGCAAGCTGCGCCCCGACGATGGGGCCTAACTTCTGCCGGAAGGCGCGCAGTTTAAAAAGGTTCAAGCGCCCGGTCGATTGTAGCCGCCTTGCATATTCGATGTCGGAAAAACGCCAGCGCGCATGCAGAGTGTAAACTAGAAGGTATAAAACTGCGGCCCAGGCTGCGCCCCCCGGTAAGACCCAGAACCGGCTCTGGGAGCCGATTGCGCCGGGCGCGAATATGAGCGCGAGCAACAAACCTGAAAGCGCCACAGTGAGCGCCAGCACCAGGAGGGCTAAAAGAGCCGGTCGAAAATCTTTTGTGTGATTCCAGTGAATCCAGTTCAACGCGGCCATCGCTTCGGCAAGCGTCACGATAACGATGAATAGGATTAGCGGCGGCAAAGCGGGCCGATCTAAGAATGCATCCGCCCCTAAAAGCCATCGCGCCACGAGTATGACCATTGCGGCTATGACGGTCCTTAGGAACCGCCCGACGAGCGCCGCGTGAAGGTAAGTCGAGGTGCTCACGGGCAAGGCGTCAAAGAAGCTTTCCGGGCGGCGTATGTGATAAATCTCCGCGCTTGCTCGCGACAGGCTCAACCCGATCAGGCAGGTCACAAAAAATGTGGCGATCGCCGAGCCGAGAAAAAAAGAGGGGCGCAACAGCGAAATATCATAGGCCAGCCGCGACGCGGTGGCGTAAGTGATGCCGAGCATCAGCGGGCCGAGTATCAGCCACGAATAGATATGCTCTTTCGCCCAGCGAAGCTGGGAACGAACCTGCGCGCCGATCAAAAGAAGAAATTTCTTCACATTGGTCAGTTGTCCGTCGTCAGTTGTTTAGTATGCTGAAAACTAAGAACAACTGACAACCATCACTATTTTATTCCAAGCAGTTCCACTTCGAATATCAGCGTGGAGTTAGGAGGTATTCCGGGCCTCCCGGCAGGGCCGTACGCCAGATTCGGAGGGACGATAAGCTTACGTTTACCGCCGACCTTCATTGTCATTACTCCTTCATCCCATCCCTTTATGACCTGGCCCCTGCCGATTGGGAATTCATACGGCTGACCCCGGTCAACAGAGCTGTCGAATTTCGTCCCGTTTTCAAACGTGCCCGTGTAATGCACCGTCGTCATCTGACCCGGTTGTGGACTCGGCCCGTCACCTTCGACCAGGTCTATGTATCTCAGCCCCGACGGGGTCGTCACCGCCCCTTCAGCGTCTGTGGAGTTACTATTTGAGTCCCTGCCTTGTGTGACGAGAAGGACTATTGCGGCAATCGCCAGGGCGGCAATAATCACGATTGCGATCACTTTTGTTTTCTGGTTCGACTTCTTTTTCGAGTAAGTGCTTCCAGGCGATCTTCTACCTTTTCGAGTCTTTCTGTGTCTGCTCTGTGGCAATGCTTATTCTCCCCTTTATTGAATGGCTAAGACCAACCTTTGATTTATAGCTAATTTCACAGGGCGATTCAAATTATAGAGAACGGACTTCACCGCCGCAGACACAGAGAACACAGAGCGGGCGCAGAGTTTTCTCTGCGCCCCCGCCGCGTGCGAAGCACATCATCGGCCATATGCGTCCTCTGTGTCTGCGGCGGTGAGATGGTTCTTGCTTTTCTTTGTCTCTGCTTATACCGACCATATTTCAGACAGCACCCGCTTGAAATTCCCACCGAGTATCAGCTCGATTTCGCGGCCTGTGTATTTGCGCCGGACCAGCCCTTCCGTCAGATCGAACATGCGTTTCGGATGATCGAGGCCCTCTATGTCGTCCTTCTCTCTGAATGCGTAAGTTCCTTTGTAGCCCGACCGCATCGCCTTGTGCTCGGCTTCCGGCAGATCATCATAACCGTCCAGGTCAACATCCGAGCCTACGCCAAGGTGCTGCGCGCCTACGAGTTTCTTTACGTGATCGAAATGATCCAGCGCGTGCTCGATGGTGGTCGGCTCTTGATCGCGCACGAACATGCGCACGCCCGTTATCCCCATGACGCCCCCGCTTGCGGCCATACGTTTTATCGCTTCATCGGTTTTGCAGCGGGGGTGTTTGGGAACGAGCGCGCGGCAATTCGAGTGCGTTATCAGGACAGGCTTTTTCGACGCCTCGAATGCGTCGAGCGTGGTGCGGTCTCCGCAATGCGATACGTCTACGGCCATCCCCAGACGATTCATTCGCTCGACGATCGAAACCCCGAAATCGCTCAGCCCCTCGTCGCGCCGCTCCGTCGCGCCGTTGCCGATCAGGTTGCGCGTGTTGTAGGTGAGCTGAGAGACCCGCTGTCCCAGGCCGTAGAAATAGTCCACGTCAGCCGGGCTTTGAAAATGCTCGGAATTTTGCAGCCCGAGCATAACGCCTACCTTGCCCGAGCTTTTCGCCTGTTCGAACTTTGCGGGCGTGTCGATGCGAATCAGATGCTGGTCGTGATGGGCCAGGAAGCCGTTCCACGATGCGAAAAACTTCAGCGCGTTCAAATAACCGTCGCGCCCGCCTATCCCCACCCCTATGTGAAAGACGTTTATGCCCGAATCTTTGAACCTTTGAAGTTCAGCCGCAGTGAAACTGGCGGGGTTTGAAAACCACCTCGTCTGTTTCGCGAAGCTGATGGCAAACGGGCTGAGCATGTCTATGACGGTAGATTGCTTCACAAGCTCAATCGCGCGCGTTGAGTATTCTGCCGTAGAGTTTGCAAACAATCGGAAGCGGCCTCGATTAATCATCGGCGCGGCGAGAGAGGCCAAGCCTGCGCCCGCAGCCATCTTCAACATTTCTCTTCGCTTCATTCGTAATGCCTTTCCGTCAACGGTTCGCCGCTGAACCGGAACCATCTTTCTTATGCTGATCGAACCAGCCGACTATGTTGAGCATCTTCGCCATGTGATGGCTCGGGCGGCGGCGTATGCCGTGAGGCTCGCCCGGCACTCTGACCAGCACCGCCTCGACGCCCAGCAGCTTGAGCGCCTGGTAATACTGCTCCGATTCTGAGATGGGAGTGCGGTAATCCTCTTCGCCCGTGATGACCATAGTCGGCGTCTTGACGTTTTTGACTACTGATAGAAGCGAGCGCTTTTCGTAATGCTCGACATTGTCCCACGGCATGCCGGGGAACCAGTACTTGGCGACGAAAGCCGATATGTCGGTCGTCAGCACAAAGCTGTACCAGTTGATTACCGGATAGACCGTCGCGGCTGCGCGGAAGCGCGTCGTTCGGCCTATCATCCAACTCGTCAACACGCCGCCGCCGCTCCCGCCCGTGACGTAGAGTTGGTCCGCATCAACGTAGCCTTTGGCTATCACCGCGTCAACGCCCGAATTCAAATCGTAAAAATCGTCTCCCGGATAAGCGTGATGAATGAGGTTTCCGAATTCGCCGCCGTAGCTGGTCGAGCCGCGAGGATTCGTATAAACGACGACGTAGTCTTTCGCCGCCCATACTTGATGTTCGAGCGCGAAGCGGTCGCCGTAATTTGCGAACGGCCCCCCGTGAATCTCAAGTATGAGCGGGTACTTCTTTGACGGGTTGAAGTCCGGCGGCTTTACTATCCACCCCTGTATCTTCCGGTTGTCCTTTGACGAGGGATACCATATCTCTTCGACCTGGCCCAGTCGCCTTTGAGCTAAGAGATCCTGGTTTATATTGGTAATAACTTTAACCGCAGCGTTCGCGGCTGTGCCTACGGCGACATCGCCGGGCACATCGGGGCGAGAATAGGTGATCGCAAACGCGCCGTTGTCGGCTACGGTGTAGGTGCCGCCGCTGTAGGCGCTCCCGCCCGTGCCAATGTTGCCCGTGATAGTTTTCAATTTTCCGGCCAGGTTATAAAAGCCGAGCTTAGTGTTTCCCTGATCGTCGTATTGAAAATAGATACCGCCGCTGTCCGCCGACCAGACGGGTCTTCCAACATCGCGGTCCAGGTCCGACGACACGACGCGCGAGCCGCTCCCGTCGCGGTTCATCACGTAAAGCCGGGTCACCTGATAGCCTTGATAAGTGTCGTCGAATCCCAGGTAGGCGATACGTTTTCCATCAGGCGAAACAACGGGCGAGTTGTCTGGCCCTTTGCGACTCGTGAGCGCGCGCACCGACCCGTTCGCTACGGAAAATTCGTAGACTTCGGTATCCAGCGGCTCAAGCTCGTAATCATTCCGGCGGTTCGCACCCATCAGCAGGTATTTGCCGTCGGGCGTCCAGACGGCGTCGCTCGCGCGGAAGCCTATGCCGCCGTGCTGAAAATTCCCGCTCGAAATCTGGCGCGGCGTGCCGCCCTCGGCCGGGACGACGAACAGGTGCGTGAAGCCTGCGGTCTTGTAGCCCTCCTGGTCGAAGCGATAGATGAGCTTGTCGATGACGCGCGCAGGCTCCGCCCATTTCGCGCCCGGCGGCGCCTGCGGCATGTCTGCGATCCGGGCGGGTTTTTCGGGGACGAGGGATGTAAAAGCGATCTGCTTTCCGTCGGGCGACCAGGCTAATCCGACGGGCAGGTTTTGCAGATTTGTAAGCTTGGCCATCTGTCCCGTGTCCATCCACCGCATATAGATTTGAGGAGAGCCGTCACGGTCGGAAGTGAATATGATCTTTGTGCCGTCGGGCGACCACCGGGGGGAGCCGTCGTTGTAATGGCCCGTAGTAAGTGGGCGGTGCTCGCTGCCGTCAAAATTTATGATCCACAGATTCGAATAACGCTTATCCGTCATAATGTCGCTGAACTGGCGCGCGTAAATGATCTTTTTGCCGTCAGGCGATATTTGCGGATCGGCTGCGAATTCGATATTGAATACGTCCATCACCGTGAGCCGTTTCGCGTTGTCGTTTGCGGCAACGTGTTGGCAGCAGATCAGAGCAACAAAGCAGGTCGCGATCAGAGTTTTTGAGCAGAAAGCACGCATAAGCCACCTCCGTATTTTCAAGCACGTATCCACTGGTTTTTTGAAAGCAAAGTTTTCCGAACTATGTATTCGCGGCTCGGCGACTGTCAAGCAGAAAGCGGGTGCTCCGGCTCAATCTACCCGTCTTCCCACACCGGGCTGCCGGTGGCTGAATTTCCATGACCTGACCATATAGTCTAAAAATGTAGCTTTTCGTCTACTGTACTGCCCCTTTTCGAAACTAAGTCAACTTTTTCCGGCTATTTCGCACATCAAGACTGTGGCACGGCAGTTGATGAAGCTGTGCGTGATGAGGAAGTCGTTCCTCAGCCTACCAGCCAGTCGTGAATAGCTGCTTTACACACTAATCTCAGTGTCAGTGGAGGACAAAGATGTCAGGCAAGATCAATATGATTCGAACAACTATACTTTTGATAGTTATAGCTCTGGCAGTGCAAGCAGTTGCGCTTGCCGACTCAGGGCGAAGACACAGGGGCGATGACGATGATCGCAGGTCAGATCACCGTTACTTTGCCAGAAGGCATGACAGAGACCGTCGTGATCGCTCCCGGAATTTCAGGCGTTTCATCCGTTTTAGAGATCATGACCGGGATGGAGATCGTCGCCGCCATCGAGGATCGATGGATGATTTATATAGAAGAAGGCATCGCGATGACGATAACGACAGAAGAGATTTCCGCCGCTCGCGAGGAGATAGGTCTAGAGAAGGAAGGGATAACAGGGACGGGAGAAGGCGACGTGATAGCGATGACTAAGATCGAAAGAGTAGAATACGCTTTCCCTATCCCGGCACTACGGAATAAGGGCACTGATATTTGCTGAAACGGGAATATCTTCAGAAAGAATATTCACCGCAGAGACACAGAGGACGCAAAGGGGGCGCAGAGGAAACGTAAAATCTCTGCGCCCCCGGCGCGTGCGAAGCACATCATCGGCCATCCTGTGTCCTCTGTGTCTGCGGCGGTGAGAAAGCTCTCCATTCCCGTACATTCAATTGAAATCCGTTCTAAGCGCGTCATATCTTTCATATTGACATTTCTTCTATGTATATCCCACATGTTAAACTCGACGCACGAAAATAGAGCCGGCTAACGGAGAGATGTTTTTGAACATAACTTTTGTCGGGGAGAGCTAGATGATTTGCGGGAATTGTGGATCTCAGAATGATGAAGGCATAAGCTTCTGTCGCATCTGCGGGATGGAGATGCCCAGGACTGCGCCGCTCTCGTCTGATCCGCCCCGTGCTGAAACGGCAGACTACACGGCGAATGAACCCGAGACGGCTGCGGCCCAGAGAGAAAACATCGCCGACCTTGTGGGTCAGACGCTCGACAAGAAATACCAGATCATCGCCAAACTCGGCTCCGGAGGAATGGGGTCTGTTTACAAAGCCAGGCGAATCCATATCGGCGATTTAGTGGCAATCAAGGTGCTTCATTCGGAACTGGTCGGTGACCAGCAGGCTATCGAAAGATTCCGCCGCGAGGCACAGGCCGCCGCGCGTCTGAAACATCCCAATGCCGTGGGCATACACGATTTCGCCGTCTCTGGCGGCGGCCTGGTCTATATAGTTATGGAATTAGTCGAGGGGAAAAGCCTGGCTACGATCATAAACAAGCGAGACCCGCTGGACCCTTCTTTTGTTGCCGAGATCTTGTCGAAAGTTTGCAGCGCGCTGGATGAAGCACATCGTCAGAAAATAGTTCATCGCGACCTTAAGCCTGACAATATTTTGGTGAGCAGAGTCAGGGGCGGAGTGGAAGTAAAAGTTCTGGATTTCGGCATAGCTAAATTCCGCGACATGTCGCCGGAAGTTAATACGTTGACAGAGAAGGGCATGCTTGTGGGGACGCCTCTGTATATGTCCCCGGAGCAATGCATGGGGGAGGAGATTGACGGAAGGTCGGATATTTACAGCCTCGGCGTAGTTCTTTATGAGATGCTCACGGGAGCGGTGCCATTTCAGTCGGCTATACCGACGGCAATAATAGTGCAGCACGTTACAGTGATCCCGCAGCCTCTGCGTGAGATTAACAATGAGATACCTCCCGGCGTCGAAAAAGCAGTCATGCGCGCACTTGAGAAACAGAAGGAGGAGCGGCCACAAACGGCTGGCGAGCTGGCCGCGGAGTTTGCCTCAGGGATGAAAAAAGCAGAGGCGGCGGGTTCCATTAAGAGACCGGACAGGCAATCCAGTATCCTGGCGGGAGCGGGATGGGCAGAAGCGGCAGCCAGAGAAAGAGTAGTGCAGGCAGACGACTCAAGCGAGATTCCCGTCACCGAGTTTGTCTTACCGACGCTGGCTGACGAGAATAAAAGGAAAAACTATCGCGCAATCGCCATAGTATCGGTTGTGGTGCTTGCGCTGTTGTTGGCCGCAATTTTCATTCTGGTCCGGAGCCGTACGGAGGTATCCTCTCAAGACGGCAGTGATAACACCTCTTCGGAAACACCGACGGATAAACTACCCGACGGCACGAAGCAGACTTCTTCACCTTTAACCCCGCCCGAACCGCCGAGCGGTATGGCCTTTGTTACCGGCGGCGAGTTTACTATGGGTCGCGATAATGGCACCGAGTACGAGAGGCCGCAGCACCGAACTACGGTGAATCCATTCTTCATGGATATTTTCGAGGTGACTAGTGAAGAGTACAAAAAATTTATAGATGAAACCGGATACAGAGCGCCGGCAGAATGGGTCAAAGGGAATTACCCTCCTGCCTGGGCACGCCGTCCGGTTACCGGAATTGATTGGGATGACGCAAATGCATATGCCAGGTGGGCCGGGAAGCGGCTTCCAACCGAACAGGAATGGGAATTTGCCGCGCGCGGCACCGACGGGCGGCTCTATCCCTGGGGGAATGAATGGAAGGCAAAGGCCGCTAACGCAGATAGCTCGTCCCACAAACATGCAACCGGAGGCGGCGAGCACTCAGCCGGTCCGTCACCTTTTGGCGCACAAGATATGTCGGGGAATGTTTGGGAGTGGACGGCCAGTGACCTGGCTGCGTACCCTGGCGGGACATTGCCCGCACAAGCTCAGGGCGATTTGAAGGTAGTCAGGGGCGGGTCCTGGCGAGAGAATAGAAGTCAGACGACTGCTACCGTCCGTAAGGGGGCGCCGCGCGTCGGTAGATTTGCTAATGTCGGTTTCCGCTGTGTCAGAGATGTTACCCGCTAGTCAGATGCCATACACGATCTAGCCTAACCTGCTAACACGCTTCGATAAACCTCCGGGTCAACGTTGCCGCCGCTCACCACGCAACAGACCGAACGCCCTTGAAACAGTTCAGGCTCCGCGAGCAGCGCCCCGACGGCGAGCGCGCCCGTCGGCTCGGCTTTCAGATTTGCAAGCGAGAACAGCACCCTGACGCCCTCTTTAATATTCTCTTCCGGGACTTCGACTATCTTTGACAAGCCATCTTTGATGACGGCCCAGTTGTGCTGGCCTACGCTTACCGTGCGCGCCCCGTCGGCTATCGTCTGAGGCTCGGTTTCATTCGCGACTATGTGGCCTGCTCTGATAGAGCGGGCGGCGTCATTGGCTTCGAGCGGCTCCGCGCCTATGACCTGGATGCTGCTCCCTGCTCGGCGCAGCCCTCTCACTATCCCCGAAGTCAGCCCGCCTCCGCCCACCGGCGCGACTATGAAATCGAAATCGCGACCGAGCGAGGCAAGCTCAGTGCCGAGACTCGCGTTGCCCTCTATCACCAGCGGGTCGTCATAGGCGCTCGCAACGTAAGCCTGCGGCTGCTCGCGCGCAAGCTCTTCGACTCGCGCGGCGCGGCTGATCACGTTCACGTCGATCAGATCAACCGTGCCTCCGTACTGGCGAACCGCGTCAATCTTTACTTGAGCCGACGTGGCGGGCATCACGACCGTGCACGATTTGCCCAGGAGGCGGCAAGCGTAAGCCATCGCCTGACCGTAATTGCCGCTCGACGCGGTGATGATCTCGCGCTCCTCTACTTTGGACGCAAGATTATACGCCGCGCGAAACTTGAAGCTGCCCGTATGTTGAAACGTCTCGGTGGCAATTGTCACGCGCGCGCCCAGTCGCGCGGATAAACGCTCTTGCTCGATCACAGTCGTCCGGCGAATCACTTCGCCGAGCGGTCGAGGCGAAAAGTCTTGATGCATGTCTGGCGTCATTCTCTTTAACGAAGAATTAAAAATGTAGAATTGAGAATGAAGAAACGGCCCGCAAAATAATTCTTCATTCTACACTCTCAATTCTACATCCGGTCGGCGGTTTGGCGCTTTTATAAAACTTCTTTAAAAGCAACGAACCCGTCCAGGTCTATATATTCTACCTGTGCGTCCGCGCCGTCGAGCGTAATCAAGGCATAGCCGTGCATGCCTCGTTTCTTGTGATCGGGGTTGGGACGCCGGTTCACCCATTTAAGAGGCACTTCGGGGTGCGGGGGCGGATTGGCGGGAAGCCCGTAAGGGATGCAGCCGTTTCCTATGCAACGTGCCTTTATCCCCATGTATTGATCGTAGATTTGACAGGTGTGTTCGTGGCCCCAGAACCAGCCGTTGATCCTTCCTTCATCCAGGTGTGGTTGCAGCCATTCCTGCAAATGCGGGCCCTGGCTTTCGAACGCCGAGAACATCTGGTGGTGCGACATCAAAATCGATTTTGCTTTCCCGCGTCCGAGCTGTCCCTTGAGCCAGTCGGACTGCTCTTTGTTCAGGTTGTGCTCGACGTAGCCGGTGTCCATGCCTATGAACCGCCAGTTCTCGTTTTCGAGACTGAAATAGCTCGCCGGTTGCTTGAAGGTCTTTAAGGTTAACTTGAAATAAGCATGCCCGCCGCTGTACATCTCGTGATTGGAATTGAGCGCCCAGGAGCGGCCCCCGTTGGCAGGATAAGGCCAGATGTCCAAGAAGCGGGTTTGGACCTCTTTTTCCGTGCCTGAATAATAGACGTCCCCCAGGTGTATGACGTGGTCGGGGTTGCGGGCTTTGACCTGGTCGGCCACGTGTTTGGCGTAATCGTTGCCCGCGCCCCAGTCGGCCAGCAGCGCGATACGGGCGTTCGGGGCGAGCGGGAAACGGAAATCGGTCACGGATTTGTGCTTGATGAATTTCGCCTTGCCTTTGAAAAGAGCCTTCGCTTGCTCAAACAGCACGGTCGCCCAACCGGGGTCGGTCGTGTCGAATTTCTCTTCAAAAAGCGCACGGGCCTGTGCGCGGGCTGCGGGAGATTTTTTTGCCGCGCGCTTGAGCTTTGCCGCTTTCTGTTCGATGTGCTCGTCCATGGCCGACTGGACCAGGGCGATGGTCTGGTCGCGCGGCAGATACCAGGGTTCTTCCGGCGCCACGGCCCTTGTGCGGGCCTGTCGAGCAGCCGAGGCTTCTTTGATGTCGCTGGCTCTCTCTCTCGCTCGTTGCAGGCGTTCGACAAGCTCGTCGCGCTGCGGGCGCCAGGCGGTTTCGCTTCTCGCGCCGAGTTTTGCCATGCCTGCGCTACGGGTTCGAGGCTGGTCTTTTTGCAGGTGTTGGATCGATTCTTCGAGAACTTTCATCACGGTCGCGCGATCAACGGTCGGTTTATTCATCTTTTAATCCTTTCCAACCGGGTATAATCCGGTCGTTTGTTGAGGGCTATTAATCGCGATCAAGCCCTGATCCTCAGGTTGCGGCTATTGAGACTTGAGGCTGCATGCGCGGGCCAGATAAATCGTCACAGGCAACCATTCCATTTATAAATTAAGGCTTTCCCGAAATCGCTATCGGCCTTTGTCGGCTTCGAGTTCCGGCGTCTGGCTCTGACCGATAGCTGTTCTTACGCTGGGCGAGATTATTCTTTTTGCGAATCGAAGTCAAGCATCGTGTTAGGAAGTAATAGTTAAGACAAGCCACAGAGACACCCCAGACACAGAGTTTGTTAATTATCTCTTCCTTTGTGTCTGTGGCAATCCTGCGAGCCAGGTTTTCGCCGCCTGAAAGTTCGTGTACAATGACGCGCGATGTTCGCCGAGGTTGCAGTCCCGGTCTACGTAAACCGCACTTTCACTTATCACCTGCCGGGCGATATGCTGCGGCGCGCGCGCGTCGGCTGCCGCGTGGTCGTGCCGTTCGGCAAGAAATTTTTGACGGGCTTCGTCGTCGCTTTGCACGACAGCCTTCGCGGTGAGCTTTCCCCGGCCGAGATCAAAGACGTTGAAGAGCTGGTCGATGAAGCGCCCATCATCGCGCACGACATACTTGAGCTTACGCGGTGGATGTCGGATTACTACTATGCGCCGTGGGGCGAGTGTCTAAGGACGGCGCTGCCTGCGGGCGCGGCGGTCGCAATCGAGCAGTTGTTGACGATCACCGACGCGGGCCGCGCCGCGCTCTCGGCTGTTTCCACGGGCTTTAACTGGTCTTCCTCCAGGTATCAGGCGCTTGAGCTGCTGGCGAAGGCCGGAACCCTCAGCTCGCGCGAGCTTGAGCGGCAAATGTCCCGGCCCCGCGCCGCCGCGCTCATACGCCAGTTGGAGCGCGCAGGTCTAGTCAACGTCTCGGAGAAAGCCCGCGAAAGCCGCCTCAAGCCCAAGCTTCAAAACGCGGTCAGGCTATCCGAGATTTCAAATTTCAAATCTGAAATTTCAGATAGCCTGACCGCTGCCCAGCAGCGCGTAATAGAGTCGTTGCAGGCGACGGGCAGCGAAATCGCTTTTAGCGAGTTGTTAGAAACTGCCGGCGTGTCGGCCTCGGTCGTCCGCACGCTTGAGAAGCGCGGCCTGGTCGAAGTCTTTGCGCGTGAGGTGCGTCGCGACCCTCTCGCCCACATCGAGCAGGGGCAGATGGAGCTTGTGACTCTCAACGAAGACCAGCAGCGCGCGCTCGACCAGATCATTGCGAAGATGGACGAGCGCGTCTACACGACCTTTTTGCTGCACGGCGTGACGGGCAGCGGCAAAACGGAAATCTACATACGCGCCATGCGCGAAGCGACTCGAAAGGGAATGACCGCGTTGATGCTCGTGCCTGAAATCGCGCTCACGCCGGTCTTCTCGCGACGGCTGCGCGCGAATTTCGGTGACCGTGTGGCGATACTCCATTCGAGCCTCGGCGAAGGCGAGCGCACGGACGAATGGCGGCGAATAAAAGAAGGCGAAGCGCGCGTCGTGATAGGCACGCGCTCGGCCGTCTTTGCGCCGCTCGAAAACCTCGGCGTCATCGTCGTCGACGAAGAGCACGAAACGTCTTACAAACAGGATGAGACCCCTCGCTATAACGGGCGCGATACGGCCATCATGCGCGCCGCCGAATCAAACGCCGTAGTCGTGCTCGGGTCGGCCACGCCTTCGCTCGAATCGTTCCACAACGCGATCACGGGCAAATACACTTACACGCGGCTTGACGCGCGATACGGCAACCGCCCGCTGGCCTCGGTCGAAGCCGTAGACATGCGCGAGGTCTTCAAACGCCACGGCAAGCAGCAAACATTCTCGGACGAATTGAAAGCCGCGATTGCCGAGACGCACGAGCGGGGCGAGCAATTGATGGTGCTTCTGAACCGCCGGGGGTTCTCTTCGTTCGCGCTGTGTCGCTCGTGCGGGATCGCTATTCGCTGCCCCAACTGCGACGTGACGCTGACGTATCACAAGCATAATTCGAGCCTGCTTTGCCACTACTGCAATTACATACGGCCGGTGCCGCGCGCGTGCCCGTCGTGCGACGGCCAGTACATTCAATACGTGGGCGAAGGGACCGAGCAACTGGAAGCAAAGCTCAAAGAGCTTTTCCCGCAGATCAATATCGCGCGCGTTGACCGCGACACTACGCGACGGCGGGGAAGCCTTGAGCACCTGTTTATGGAATTCGCCGCAGGGACTATCGATCTGCTGGTCGGGACGCAGATGCTTGCGAAAGGTCATGATTTTCATAACGTGACGCTTGTGGGCGTCATCTCGGTAGATGCCGGGCTGTCGCTGCCCGATTTTCGCGCAGCCGAGCGCACGTTCCAATTGCTGACACAGGTCGCGGGCCGCGCGGGTCGCGGAGACCGTCCGGGGCGCGTGATTATTCAAACTTATCACCCCGAGCATTATTCGATCTTGTGCGCGCGCGCGCAGGACTATGACGAATTTTACCGGCGCGAGATCAGTTTCCGCCGCTCGATGCATTATCCGCCATTCAGCGCGCTCATCAACATCTGCATTCACGATAAAGAGTTCGACCGCGCCGCATCGGCCGCCGCAGACCTGGCGCGCGAGCTGCGAGAACCGGCGCGCGATGCGATGCTGCGTGTGCTTGGGCCTGCGCCCGCGCCTTTGGCGCGTCTGAAAGGCGAGCACCGATTTCAAATATTGATAAAGGCGCGCAGCCGGCGGCGGGCGCGCGAAGCTTTAGATCTCGCTATGGATCGCGTCCTGGCCGCCGGCCACAACCCGCGCTCCATATCTATCGAAGTTGATCCCATCAGCTTGATGTAAAGACTGGCCCGCTCAGTTTCTGCGGCTACAATTAAATTGGGAGACCGGCTCAAATGGACGAACGCTACCACCGCCAGCATCTGGTGAAAATTCTTCAGAACGCTTATTCGGGCGAGCTGGCGGCTGCTTACGCATATCGCGGCCATTGGAAGTCGCTCAAAAAGACCGCAGAGATAAACCATATCAAACAGATCGAAGACGAAGAATGGGTTCACCGCGAAAAAGTGGGGCTTTTGCTTGAAGTCCTCGGCTCGCGGCCATTGAAGAGAAGGGAAGTGAAGATGTGGCTGATAGGCCGCTCCATAGGGATGGCCTGTCACCTGATCGGCTGGTTTTTCCCGATGTATTTCGCCGGGCGGTTAGAGACGGCAAACGTCGAAGAGTATGCGACGGCGGCCCGCCACGCTGCCGGGTTAGGGCTGGTTGAGTTTGAAAGCGAGCTGCGCGTTATGGCGGCGGTAGAAAAAGAGCACGAGATTTATTTTATAAGCGTGGTTGCCAATCACCGATTGCTGCCGATGGCGCGAGCGATCTTTAAGTGGGAGCCGGTCGAGCCTGCAAAAGCGCAAAAAGCAGAAAGCGGAGTCTGATTGAAAAGCCCTGAAAGGGCGAAATTCAATAGCCTGGGGCAACGCCCAGGTCGTGGCGCGCAGCATTGAATAATCGCGGCCTCTGCCTGATAATTCTTCCTCTTCAGTCCAAAACTTACCAGGGAGGCATACGTTATGAAGTGTCTTAAATGCGGTTCTGAGCTTTTTCCCACTGCGCAATTCTGTACCGTCTGCGGCTTGCCCGTGAGCATGCCCGCCGGAGGCCAGCCTCAATATAATCCACAGGGCGCTCAATTCAACCCTCAAGGCGGTCAGCCGGGACAGGGCGCGGGCCAGCGAGGTATTAATCTAGACAGCGACGGGCGCGGCACGGGACGCGGATACAGTTACGAAATCTTGCATCAGCCTTCGTTCTCGCTCGCCGTGGTTCAGCTCCAAGCCGAACAATCGATCCTGGCCGAAGCGGGCGCGATGGTATCTATGTCGGCCAATGTAGAACTTCAATCGCAAATGAAGGGCGGGCTGATGGGCGCGCTCAAGCGCGCGGCCGGAGGCGAATCGGCATTCGTCTCTACGTTCACGGCGCGCGGCGGACCGGGCGAAGTGACATTCGCGCCCGGCGCTCCGGGCGACATTGCCGGGCTGGAGTTAAGCAATCAAACATTCTTTGTGCAATCAAGCTCGTACCTGGCGGGCGACGCCAGCCTCACAGTCGACACGCGTTGGGGCGGCGCTAAATCTTTCTTCGGCGGCGAAGGGCTGTTCGTCTTGCAGGTGTATGGCACGGGGCTTTTGCTGGTCTCTTCGTTCGGCGCGATTCATCGCAAGCGGCTCGGGCCGGGCGAGCGTTACGTCGTAGACACGGGCCATCTGGTAGCCTGGGAAGGAAGCACGCAATACACTTTGCGCAAAGCGGCGGCGGGCTTTTTCCGCAGCCTGGTGAGCGGCGAAGGCATCGTCGCAGAGTTTTCGGGGCCGGGAGAGATTTTGATTCAAACTCGAAACCTTGCGGCCTTCGCAGGGCTATTGAAACCGTTCTTCCCGTCTCAGTCGGGCGGCGGCGGATTTAGCTTCGGCCAGTAAAAAATTGCCACAGAGTAACAGAGACACAGAGAAAAGAATAATAAAAAACTCTGTCTGTCCGTGCCTCTGTGGCTAATTTGAACTTCCAGCTTGAGCCATGTACATAGACTCTCACGCGCACATCGAGGGAGATGATTTCGACGCGGATCGCGACGAGGTGATTCGCCGCGCCAGGGATGCCGGGGTCGAGATCATAGTTGACGTGGGCGACGGCGACGTGTCGAAAGATTCTCACGCGGCTGCTTTTCGACTGGCCGAACAGCACTCGTTCATCTACACAACCGTAGGCGTTCACCCGCACGAAGCGCGTTTGCTCGACGAGGAGCTTTACGCGAAGCTTTGCGATTTGGCGGAGCATCCGAAGGTGATTGCGTGGGGCGAAATAGGGCTCGATTATCATTATGATAATTCTCCGCGCGACGTACAGCGCGCAGCCTTTAGAAGACAGTTGGCGGCCTCGCGCGAGCGCGGCCTGCCCGCCGTCATACACACGCGCGAGGCAGAACCGGACACGCTTGAGATTCTCAAACAGGAGTGGGGCGCGAGCGGCCTGCCCGGAATAATTCATTGTTTTACCGGCACCGAGCGGTTTGCCGAGCGCGCCGTAGAGCTTGGCTTTTACATATCGTTTTCCGGCGTCGTAACTTTCAAGAACGCCGAAGAGCTTCGCCGCACGGCGAGCAGTCTTCCGCTCTCTCGGCTATTGATCGAAACGGACTCGCCATTTCTTGCGCCCGTCCCTTATCGCGGACGACGCAACGAACCTGCTCACGTCGTAGAGGTCGCGCGTCAGATAGCCGCGCTTCGCAACCTGAGCGTAGAAGATGTGGGGCGCGTAACGTCCGAAAATTTTAAGCGGCTCTTTAAGCTGGGCGAATTTGCCGGGTCGGAAGCTGAACAGAGGTAATTAGAAAAGTGCTGGTAGAGTTTTCTCATAAGGAATTAAGCCTGCTCGTGTTTGCGCTTGAAGGCGCAGGCCGCCGTGACGACGAAGCCCAATCGCCGTCTTGCGAAGAGTCTTGTCCGATTGTCGAAGACATAGAAGACCTGTTCGGCGCGGGCGGCCTCTCTCACGAAAAGAAGCTGGCTCGTCATTTGAATAATCACCTGCGCGAAGGACTGGTCGAATGCGGAATGTTTGAATTGCTGGCGCTCGGCCCCGTCAGCTCGCTCACAAACGAACAACAGGCGAGACTGCTACAGGCAAACAGACGGCTCGAAAGTTGGAATTGTAAAATCGAGCTGGTCGCGGATGATCGCCAGGTTTTGCGCACGGCACTCGCGAGTCTGCCCGGCTCTGCGTGGGCGACCATGCCGCGCACATTATGGCGGCTAAAAAAGAAGCTTCGCAAATCTTAAAGGTGAGCAATGCACAGGCGATTCACAATCGAAGAGCATGTCCGCTGGAGCGATATTGATCGCGCGGGGATTATCTTTTACGGCCAGTTCCTGCGCTTCTTTGAGATCGCAGAGACAGAACTGTTCCGCTCGGTCGGCCTCCCGTATTCGGAAGTCTTTGATCGGCTCGACATATGGCTGCCGCGCGTGCAGATACATTTCGATTTTCGCAAGCCGCTCGTGCTCGACGATCTGATAGATGTGTCGGCTTACGTGAGCCGCTTCGGCAGCAAATCGTTAACACTGAAGTTCGAGGTCGTGAAAAAAGGCGAGACGGACCTGGTCGCCGAAGGCCACGTCGTGCTGGCGTGCGTCTCGCGCTCTACGTTCAAATCCGTTTTTATGCCCGGCGAGATAATCGAAAGCCTGCGGCCTTATCTTGCAGAGCAGGAATAACCCCGCTTATGAAAAGAGGCTGTATCTTTGGAGTGCGATGACAAGTGATACTGCTGGCGAATTCGATTCTAAAGAACTTATTGGCTTTACGATTTGAAAGGCTCACTGAGCCTAAAGGACTTAGCAGCCGGTAAATGAATTCGCCAGCAGTATCACTTGTCACCGCTTTCGAGTTAGGCCAAAGCCAATTTTGCTAACTCAAAAGCGCCGACTTGTCGGCGCACTCCAAAGGAGGTTGCATACCCAAACGCGAAACATTAACCTGACTTCGTTGGACACACTTTTAATCGAAATCTTTGTTTGAGGTGGCGATGGCGAACAAACATAAATTCCTCGGCGGGCATGCGATTGACCCTCAGCCCGTGACCGGGCAGATGACCGTGGCCGATCTGGTCGAGTCGGCTTTTCTCGCTTACAACGCCGCGCGGTTGCGCGAAGGCTGCCAGCTATTTGTCGAACGAATGCTCGAAGAAGACGTGACCGTGGGCATGAGCCTTACGGGCGCGCTCACTCCCGCAGGGCTGGGGATGTCCGCGATTATTCCGCTCATAGAAAACGGCTTCGTTGATTGGATAGTGTCGACGGGCGCGAACCTTTATCACGATACGCATTTTGGAATCGGGCTTCGCATGCATCGAGGCAACCCGCAAATCTCGGATGTCGTGCTGCGCGAAGAAGGCGTCGTCCGCATCTACGATATTTTCTTTGAGTACGACGTGCTGCTTTCAACCGACGAGTTTTACCGCAAGCTGATCGAAGGCCCGGAGTTTCAGCGCGAGATGAGCACCGCCGAATTTCATTATCTTTGCGGCAAGTATGTTGCCGAGCGCGAGCGCGTGCTCGGTATAGGGCGCAAAAGCGTGCTCGCCGCAGCTTACGAAGCAGCCGTGCCCATTTACACATCTTCGCCGGGCGACAGCTCAATCGGGATGAACGTGGCCGCGAAAGCCCTCACCGGAAATAAACTCCGCTATGACGTGACGGCTGACGTGAACGAAACGGCGGCGATAGTCCTGGCGGCCAAACGCGCGGGCGGCAAATCCGGCGTATTCATCTTAGGCGGAGGAAGCCCGAAAAACTTCATGCTACAGACCGAGCCGCAGATTCAAGAAGTTTTGCGAATCGAAGAGAAAGGGCACGATTATTTCTTTCAGGTGACGGACGCTCGGCCCGACACCGGAGGGCTGAGCGGCGCGACTCCGTCGGAGGCAGTCAGCTGGGGCAAGATCGATCCGGACCGCTTGCCCGACGCAGTTGTTTGTTACGTTGATTCGACAATAGCGTTGCCTATCATCGCGGCTTACGCGCTCGCGCGCCATAAACCGCGACCGCTCAAGCGGCTTTACGATCATCGCGTGGCGATGATGAAATTGCTGGCCGAAGAGCACGAGCGCGCGGCCGGTAATGAGCCTGCTCCTGCCGAAGATGCGCACAGCCTCGACCGAATCCGTTAACAATCAAAGGGAGCGCAATGACAGATAACATTTCACAAACGACCCCACTCGCACAAAAAGATGTTGAACAGCTAATAAACGACCGGCGCACTTTTCACCGCCACCCTGAGCTTGGCTACAACGAGCAGATAACAGCTCGCACGATTGCCGAACGCCTCACCGAGTACGGCTATGAAGTAAAGACGGGCGTGGGCGGCACCGGAGTCGTAGGCTTGCTTTCCAAAAGCGATGACTCGCCCGCGCGCACGTTGCTCTACCGCGCAGACATGGACGCGCTGCCCGTTCAGGAAGAAAACGACACCGATTACCGGTCGCAAAACGACGGTGTAATGCACGCTTGCGGTCACGACGCGCATCTGGCAATCGGGCTGGCTGTCGCTCGCCAGATGATAACGGAGCGCGACTCGTTAGGGGGAAATATCAAGTTTGCTTTTCAGCCTGCCGAAGAAGGCGGCAACGGCGCGGTCGCTATGATCGATGACGGCGTGCTCGAAGGCCCACGGGTTACAGCCGCCGTCGGCCTTCACGTCTGGAACAACATGCCCGTTGGCACTGCGGGCATTTACGCAGGGCCGATGATGGCGGCCGTAGACGAATTCGAGCTTGTCATAAACGGGCGCGGCGGTCACGGGGCGATGCCTCATCAAACCGTTGATGCAATCGTCACTGCTTCTCAGATCGTCACGGCGCTTCAAACCGTCGTCAGCCGCAACGTCGCGCCGCTCGATTCTGCGGTCGTCACCGTCGGAAAATTCATAGCGGGAACGGCATTCAACGTTATCTCGGACACGGCCACGCTTCGCGGCACCGTGCGCACATTCAACAAAGAGACCCACGCAAAAATCCCCGAAATGGTCGAGCGCGTCATACGCGGCATCTCGGAGGCAATGGGCGCGACTTACGATCTGTCGTACAAGCGGCACACGCCGCCGCTGGTAAACAACCAGGAGATGTGCGACCTTGTTTTCGAGTGCGCCGCCGATGTCCTGGGCGCTGACAACATCTTCCGTGATGAGAGCGTGCGCACGATGGGCGGCGAAGATATGAGTTACTTCCTTGAAGAGGTGCCGGGTTGTTATTTCTTCCTTGGCACGCGCAACGACGCGCGCGGATTTGTTCACCCGCATCACTCGCCGCGGTTCGACATAGACGAATCGGCGTTGGCCCTCGGAGTCGAGATAATGACTCGCGTCACACGCCGATACCTCGAAGAAGGCAAAAGGTAAGTCGGTAAAATGACAAGCCTCCTGCCTCTTGCCTTCACCACTCCATCCGTCTGGCAAGCGATAGTCATCTTCACTGCGGGATTCGTTGCGGGCGCGATCAACTCGGTCGCGGGCGGCGGCACTCTCATCTCATTCCCGGCGCTTGTGTGGATAGGCATCGATCCGAAAGTCGCGAACGTCACCAGCACCGTTGCGCTGTGGCCGGGGTCGCTGGGCGGCATGGTGGGGTTTCGCCGCGAGCTTGCGGGCAGCCGTCGCTGGATGCTGTTGCTGGCCGGTCCGTCAATTCTCGGCGGGCTGGTCGGCGCGCTATTGCTGCTGCGCACCGAGGCCGCCACGTTCGCCCGCATGGTGCCTTTCCTCATTCTTTTTGCAACGCTGCTTTTCGCCGCGGGCGAGCCGATCAGCCGAAGGCTCCGCCGCTCGGCTGAGGAAAAAAAGGGCGAAGCCTCAGGCGGCACTCAGAGCCGCGCGTGGTGGGTCGGCGCAGCGATTTTTCAATTCGCCGTCGCCGTCTACGGCGGCTACTTCGGCGCGGGCATAGGCATATTGATGCTGGCCGCGCTCGGCCTGCTCGGCCTCACAGACATTCACCAGATGAATGGGCTGAAGAATTTTTTTGCCGTCTGCATCAACATAGTCGCGGCGCTCTATTTTATGTTGTGGGGGCCCGTCGAATGGCCCGCCGCCCTGGTGATGTCCATAGGCTCGATAGCCGGAGGATTGGGCGGGGCCAGGCTTGCCCGCAAACTGGGACGCACTTTCGTTCGCCGCGCGGTTATCTTTGTCGGCCTTGCAATGGCTTTATCGCTGCTGCTGTTTCGACGTTAGAGAGATTCATTAAAAACTTTTCAAACCTTCAGCTCGCTTCACGTGTCTCAATAAGTGAGACGGATATGCCTCGGAGTAAGAAACAAGGGAGTTAACATGAGGAGACTATCGGGAATACTGCTTGTCATTATTTTTGTGCTTGGTTTGTGTACAGTCTCGATGGCGCAAAACAGAGGGATCAACAGACGCGAGCACCAGCAGAGACTTAGAATTCGTCAGGGCATTCGCTCGGACGAGCTTACCAGACGCGAAGCAGCGCGACTCACTGCACAGCAAGCGAGAATCCGCGCTTATGAGCGTTGATCAAGAATTGATGGCGGCGGATTGAGCTGGCGCGAGCGCGCGCGGCTTGATTCGATGCTCGACCGGTCGAACCGTCGCATCTACCGGCAGAAGCACGACCGACAAGATCGAGATTGAATTTGAAGTGAGGAAGAGAAGACGCGGCCACACCGAGGCGCGGCACGAGCAATAAAAGGTTCGTCCTCCACTACTGATGAACTGCTCTAAACGTCCAAGTCCCCGTGCCTCGGTGTGGCCGCGTCCTTCTCATTCGCTACAGAATCTTTCACGCCCGCAAGCTGAGCTATCTCGCCTAGCAACTCGTCACGACTGAAATTGCCTTTCTGAATTATCCGCGCCGTGCCGATGTCGAGCGCGCGCCTCTCTTCGTGCGACAGATCGCGCGCGGTGAGAAGTATAACGGGTATGTCTCGCCATTCGGGGTTGAGGCTGAGACGATGCACTACCTCGAAGCCGTCCATCTCAGGCAGCATCAAATCTAACACGATTGCGTCGGGCCGCGCGCGGGCTATTTCATCAAGCGCTTCGCGCCCGTCTGTTGCCGTGCTGATCTCGTAGCCGTTCGACTCGATCATCGCCACCACAAGGTCGAGCGCGTCGGCGTCATCGTTGACGACGAGCACGCGGGCCGTGGCAGGCGTCGTCGCCCGAGAGATTGCCGCGATCAATTCGGCGCGCTCGATTGGCTTGTGTAAGAAAAGATCGGCGCCCGCCGCCGCCGCCTCGTCTCGGATTCCCGCATTTGTAGAAAGGGCCACGACGGTTCCGGCTTTTTCCCCGTTCGAGATCTGTTTTATCAGGTCGGACCAGCCCTCCGAAAAATCCATATTGACGGTGACGAGCGACGGCTTTGCGAGCCGCGCGATCTCGACCCCGCGCGCGGGATCGTCCGTGGCCGCAACCGAGTAACCTGCTTCCGACAGGTACTTCTTCATAAGATAAAGCGAGGCGGGGTCGCCGTTCGATTACAAGCGCCGTGCGCGCAGGATCGGCTTCGGGCGCTTGAGATTCATCGACCTCAGCCGCTCGCCCTTCTATCTCAATCGGAAGCAGAACCGAAAATATCGAGCCTTCGCCCACCTTGCTCGACACAGTTATCTCGCCGCCCAACAGATCGACCATGCGGCGAGCTATGGCAAGCCCCAGCCCCGTCCCCGACCGCGACGCGCGACTGTGCGCGCCCACCTGTCGAAACTCTTCAAATATTTTCGGGAGATCAGCTTCGCTTATTCCTGAGCCGGTGTCGCTGACGGATATGCGAATGCTTTCCGGCGTGGCCCTCGTTGCCGTCACCTTCACTTCGCCTTCTTGCGTGAATTTGATGGCGTTCGACAGTAAATTTATCAGCACCTGTTGAAGCTTTGTCCGGTCGGTGCGCATCGTCGGCAGGCCGTCTTCTATTTCGTGGCGCAGCTTGACGGGCCGCCCTTCTTTGAGCGGCTCGACCACGCCGAGCGCGCGCTCTACAAGGTCGCGAACGTCGGCAGGCTCCGAATAAACATCCATGCGGCCCGCTTCGATCTTTGAAAGGTCGAGCACGTTATTTATAAGCTCAAGCAAGTCACGCGCGTTGCGGGAGACGCGATCAAGGCTGCGCCGGTGGCGGTCCGAAAGCTGCAGAGTGCGGTCTTCCGAAAGCAGCGACGTAAACCCTATGATGGCATTCATCGGCGTGCGAAGCTCGTGCGACATGTTTGCAAGAAACCGCGCCTTTGCCTGGCCTTCGGTATTCAACCGCCGGTTCTGCTCCGTCATAGTACGCGTGCGCTGCTCAAGCTCCGTCCGCGCTCGCTCGGCGGCCTCCGCGCGGTCGCGCAGACGGGCGGCACTCTCTTCAAGCCGGGCGGTGAGCGATTCGAATTGCCTGACGGCTCCTTCAAGCTGACCGTTCGCGTCGGCGAGGGCGGCGTTCTCTTGTTCAAGCGCAGATACGCGCGCCTCCGCAGCCGTCCGCGTGTGCGACATGTGCAGCCCCGCTTCGTTGAGCCGGGCAATTTCCGTTTGTAGCTGCTCGCTCTGACCTCGGGCTTCGACCATCTCTCGATCAAGCCGGTCTTTCTCTTCGCGCAACTGATCAAGCTCGCGGGCGAGGATCTCTTTCTCGCCCTGCAACCGCTCAACCTCTACGATTAGCTGCTCGTTTTCGCCCGCGACCCGGCTGTTGTCTAATCGAAGGTGATACAACTCTTCTTCGGCCTCTTCGATGCGCTCTTCGACGCTGGCGCGAGACTGCTCAAGCCGCGCCCGCGCATCTTCTGCGATGCGGAGCGAGCGCTGAACCTCTTCGACGGTCTCGCTGATGGCGGAATTATGCTCGCGCAGCCCGGCGTTGGTTTCTTCAAGAAGCGTATTGCGCTGTTCCAGCACAGACAGCGACTCGCGCGCGGCCTGGTTGTCGGCGCGCTCAGCCTCTAATTCTGCCCTGAGGTGCTCGACTTCGCGGCTGCGCTCGGCCACTTCGCTGACGAGCGCCTCGCGCAGCGTGTTGAGGTCGGCGACCGTCTGCTCGAAAGTCGCAAAGCGCTGTTTGAGCGCGTCGTTTTCGGTTTCAAGCCGGTCGCGTTCCGTCTCGAATTGAGCGGCCATCTCGGAGTAGGCGTGATTGTTCTCTTGCTGCATGGAGATGAGCGACTGCTCGCGCTCACCGGTCGCGCGCACTGCTTCTTCCAGCTCGCCTATGCGGCGATGGGCTTCCGCGTTATCGCGCAGCAGCGGCTCGCGCTCGACCTGTAACTGGGCGACCTGATGCGTGAGCTGGGCGACCGCGTCTTCAAGCTCGGTCTGGCGCTCTCTGGCCGACTCTTCGAGCGACTGCACCTGCGCCGTCTCTTTTTCCAGGTGCAGCCTGAGCGTGTCACAACGGGCCTGGAGTTCGGCCACGCGTATCGCGGCGACTGCTGCGGGCGCTATTCGCGCGAGCGCCTGCATTTCCTCCTTCTCGATGGGCCGGTGATTGAATACGCCTATCAATCCTACGGTGCCCGTTACGCCGCGCAGAGGGTAAAGCGCGTAAGCGTCTCGACTGTTTCCGGGCGCGCCGTGCTGTAGCCCGAAGAGCTTTTCCCCGGCCCCCGCCGGGTCGCCGAAATCTGACGCGCCTCCGCGAGCGATCAACGAAGCGTTAAGAGTCGAAAGCGGTATGCGCGGGTACTCCCGGTCGATGGCCGCGCCGCTTGCGGCTGCGAGGTGCAGACACATCTGCCGGTTGGTGCAGATGGAAGCCAGCGGGCAGCGTTCGCAAATGTCGCCGCGCTTGACGACCCATATCTTGCAGGTCGGCGTTCCAAGCTCGGCCGCCACCTGATCGGCGATCAGCCCCAGCACGCGTTCGAGTTTTGAGCCGCGCGCGACTTCGTCGAAGATTTCTCGGATTCTATTTTCTGCGGTTGCTTGCATTATAATCTTTGTCGCGGGGGAGGATCGGAATTTGAGCTGCGATAGCTTCAGCTACTGCCTGCATCCGAGATTCTAATCCTTGAATCCAAAAGCGTCAATTATCTTATTTTAAGTGATGAGTAATGAGTAATGAGTGATGAGTGACGGACAAATCGGGCAGGTTCCGTTTTTTACTCATCACTCATTACTCATCACTCATCACTTTGGAGCTATTGCGGTAGCGGCTGGGCTTGTCGTAACATCTTATTTAATTTGGAGGAACAGGCCGGCAAACTGTTGCCGGGCTATTGAAATATGTCAGACGAAATCAAACATAAGATTCAAGAAGAGCTTCGCCAGCTGGAAGCCGAGCTGAGGACGGAGATACCGCAAGAGCTAAAGAAAGCCGTTGCGATGGGCGACCTGTCGGAGAACGCCGAGTACGAAGCGGCGCGAAACCGCCAGGATTACGTTCGCGCGCGCATAGCCAACCTTCGCAAGCGGCTCGGCGATCTATCGATGATCGACACGGCGCGGCTGCCGAGGGACCGCGTGGCTTATGGTTCTACGGTCCTCCTCTACGACGTGGACGACGGCGGAGAAGTGACCTACAAGCTGGTGATGGCCGAGGACGCCGAAATAGCCAACGGCAAAATTTCGACTACCTCGCCCATAGGCCGGGGGCTGATGGGGCGCGGCGAGGGAGATGAGGTCGAAATCGTCACCCCGGCCGGGAAGCGCCGGTTCGAGATAGTCAAGCTGACAACCATCCATGATTCAGAGTAGCAAGCCGATTGACGTGGAACGCCGGGAATTTAGCGGTCGAGACTGACATCCAAACTCTAACATCTGTCATCTGAATAGCTTGACAATGACCGGGGCGTTTGCGATATTAGCGCCTCGGTGGCGTGTATTGGGCCGAAAGCTGGAGGCCGGCAATGATAAGTGATGCCATCGGGTCGGGACTTAAGGGTGTTATAAATTGGATAGTGCGCGCGCTGGCGCGCAGCCGTATAAACCCGAATGCGCTCACCTTCATCGGGCTGGTGATAAACATAGGCTGCGGCGTGCTGTACGCTTACGGCAAGTTTTTCGAGGCGGGCCTGGTTTTGATTTTGGCCGCCCTTGCCGACATGCTCGACGGCAAGGTGGCGCGGCTGCGCGGGCGCGTCACCAGGTTCGGGGCGTTCTTTGACTCTGTGCTTGACCGCTACTCGGACATAATAGTCTATGTCGGAATAATGTTTTTCTATGCGCGCGACACGGTTCTACACTCTACGCTGCTGGTCGCGCTGACGGGGCTTGCGCTCGTAGGGTCGGTGCTTGTGAGTTATTCGCGCGCGCGAGCCGAATCGCTCAACATAGCCTGCAAGGTGGGCTTTCTTGAACGGCCCGAGCGGCTTGTGCTTCTGATCATCGGGTCACTGACGCAGATAGGCCCGCCGTCAAGCCCTTTTCTCTACAAGATGCCGCACATCTTGTGGGTGCTTACGGTGCTGTCGCATTGGACTGTAGTACACAGGATTTATCACACGTGGCGCGAGTTGAGACAGACCGATAAGGCTGCGGTTGAGGCGGCGCGCGTGAAGCGCGAAACCGGGCTGGCCGGCGAGAAACAGCCTATATCGGATCTGGGGTCTGGGTATCCGCTCGCGGGTCGAGCAGAGTAACGAGAGAGGCGAGATTTATTGAAATCAACACCCGCAACGCGCAATCGAATGATAGGAGCGACTTTATAATGCTATGCCCATGCTGTGGTAAGGACATACCACTTGGCGCGCCCGTCTGTCGTTGCGGCGCACGCTTTGTCGGTGAGCCGCTCGACGAGCGGCCGTTCAAGGTGCAGCGCCTCGGCCCTGTGATGTTTGCAATCGGGTTGATGATATTGGTTTCGGCTTCGGCTCTCATATTTACGAAGTGGCTGGCATTGGCCGGAGTGCTGATCTTTTGGGCCGCGCGTCGCGCGATGAAGCTTGCCCGCCGAGCGCCTGACGAATTTGGAGGATACCGCACGGCAACGGCCACACTCATAGTTGCTCTGGCGGCGGGCGCAGTCGCAACAGGATATACGATCGCATACGTCCCAAAATTCTTGGAAGCCCGCCAGGCGAAGCGCGAAGCCTACACGCGCGCGGAGATATATCGCGTGGCGAGCCGATTGGAAGCTTACAAGCGCGCGTACAACTCTTACCCTTCCACCATGCAGGAGTATCGGAAAGCAATAAACGCGCAGTTACCCGCCGATTACTGGGAAAACGACATCAAGTACCAGGGCTACACGGAAGCCATCGTCAATCAAGCGCCGGGAGTTACCGGAATCTCCTTCGTCAATTTCGAGCTGCGCTCGGCAGGGCCTGACGAGATTGAAGGCACGGACGACGACATCATCATGCGCGACGGCGTCTTTTTTACCAACGCGGAAGCCAAAATGCAGCCCGTGGCGCGCAGCCCCGTCAAACGATAAGTGAAGGCAACAGGCAAAAGTTAAGATCGAAATTGTCGCCTGTGTAATCGAGTAGCGCAATATTGCGCCACTGCTTTTAACTTTTGCCGTTTGCTTTTTGCCTCTTGCCTGTATGTTCAAAAAAGTGCTGATAGCCAATCGCGGAGAGATAGCTGTGCGCATCGCGCGCGCTTGCCGCGAGCTTGGCATAAAACCCGTCGCCGTTTACTCTGACGCAGACCGCGCCTCGCTCCATGTTCGCGTGGCCGATGAGGCTATACACATCGGCCCTTCGCCTTCAAGCGAAAGCTACCTCGACATAGAAAAGATAATCGAGGCGGCCCGCCGGTCGGGCGCAGAAGCGATTCATCCCGGTTACGGCTTCCTTTCGGAAAACGCCGAGTTCGCCTCGGCCGTCGAGCGCGCGGGAATAGTTCTGATCGGCCCACCCGCTTCGGCTATGAAGATAATGGGAGAAAAGACCAGCGCGCGTCGCGCCGCCGAAGAGGCGGGAGCGCCTATAGTGCCTGGGACTACGTCGCCGCTCGCGTCTGTCGAAGAGGCCGCGTCCACGGCAGAGAGCATCGGCTACCCGGTTATGCTAAAAGCGGCGGCGGGCGGCGGCGGGAAAGGCATGCGTATAGTGCGCTCTGCCCAGGAGCTTGCGAGCGCATTTCAGCTCGCCGAGTCCGAGGCCGTTTCCAGCTTTAAGGACGCGTCGCTTTACATGGAGAAGTATATCGAAAAGCCGCGCCACATCGAGATTCAATTGATCGGCGACCATCACGGAAATATGGTCTACTTAGGCGAGCGAGAATGCTCGCTTCAACGCCGCCATCAAAAAGTGCTTGAAGAGTGTCCGTCGCCTGTAGTCGATGCGGATTTGCGACGACGTATGGGTGAGACGGCTGTAGCCATAGCGCGGCGCGCCGGGTACGCGAACGCGGGCACGATAGAATTCCTAGTCGATGCGGAAAAGAACTTTTACTTTCTTGAGATGAACACGCGGTTGCAGGTCGAGCACCCTGTCACCGAGATGGTGGTCGGGCGCGACCTGGTTCACGAGCAGATAAGGGTTGCGGCACGCGAGCCTCTGAGCTTTTCGCAAGACGACGTAGTGATGCGGGGCGCGGCAATCGAGTGCCGCATTTATGCAGAAGACCCTGAGAATAATTTTTTGCCGAGCCCCGGCCGCATAACCCGCATCGTTGCGCCTGCGGGGCCGGGCGTGCGGTACGACAGCGGCAGCTATGAAGGCTGGGAGGTGCCTATTTATTATGACCCGCTGCTTGCAAAGCTCTGCGTCTGGGCAGAGACGCGAGAAGCGGCTATCGCGCGCCTCGCGCGGGTACTTGGAGAATATCGGGTCGAGGGCATACGCACATCGCTTCCATTCTTTCGCGCCGTCGTCGAAAACGAAGAGTTCCGGCGCGGCCAGTTCGACACCGGATTTATAGATCGCTTCTTGAGTTCAGCGAGCGCGAACGACGAGAGTGACGTGACGCTCAGAGACATCGCAGCAATCGCGGCCGTCTTGTACTCGAAGGCGAACGCGGCGAAGCCTTCCGGCACCAGCCCTCAGACAACCGAGAGCCGCTGGAAACTACAGGGCCGCCTGGCTCAAAGAAAGTGCTGAGTGCTGAGTCCTGAGTAAAAACCAGAACTCATCGCTATCTAACACTCAGGACTCCGGGGCACCCGCGCAGCGGGTCGCAGCACTCAGGGCTTATATGAGATACGAAGCGAACATCGATGGTCGTCAGATAAGCATAGAGTTCGAAGAGCGTGACGGGCGCGTCAAGGCTGAGATCGACGAGCGCGCTTATGATCTCGAAGTCGTCCGGCCCGAACCCGGTGCGTATCTTATATTCGACGGCGACCGGGTCTTTGAGACTCGCGTGTGGTCAACCGATGGCCTGTTGCGAGTCGAGATAGGCAACCGCACATTCAGCGCAAATATAATTGATCGCAAGCAAAGGCGAGCGAGCGCAGAGCATGACGATGAAGGCTGCCGTCACTTGATCGCGCCGATGCCGGGTAAGGTCGTGCGCGTGCTGCTCAACTCGGGCGACGAGGTAAAGGCGGGCGAGGGTGTTGTCGTCGTTGAAGCTATGAAAATGCAAAACGAGGTTAAGTCGCCAAAAGCCGGCCGCATCGTCGAGATCCGAGTCACTGAGGGCGCAACCGTTAATGCTAATCAGGTGCTCGCCATCGTCGAATGAGCGCCGGGGCCTGC
This sequence comes from Blastocatellia bacterium, assembly GCA_963728545.1. Taxonomy (GTDB): domain Bacteria; phylum Acidobacteriota; class Blastocatellia; order UBA7656; family UBA7656; genus DASUNP01. The sequence goes on along the minus strand of CAVSKO010000002.1, from coordinate 4,459,578 downwards.
CGTTATCCCATTTCGTTGAAATGAATTCGCAATTGGTGTTCTAAATAATTTCAGCTGTCCTCAAGCGATTCAGCCCACCCGCTTAAAATGCTCATATATCAGTATATTTCTTCGTTTACACACAGGCCACCTTTGGCATAGCGATTGTAATCATAATGATCGCAGAGCAGTTATTTGTAACTCTGTCAGAGAGGTTACTAGGAGGACGAAGATGAAGACTAATGAATTAAGGAGAAAGATAAGCGGTGCTGCACTGATGTTTGCGATGATGATAGGAATGACCATCGCGGCGAGCACAACAGCTCAGGCGCAGTACCGAGATTACAATGATCGTTATGAAAATCAAGCCCGGTGGAACAAAGACCGAGAAAGGCAGTACGCCTATACGCTCGGCTATCATAATGCTTATGCCGAAGGCCGAGAGGCATCCGACAGGGGCCACCGCATAGATTTTAGAGAGTCGCGAACTTATCGTAACTCGGATAACGGCTACAGGCCGTGGATGGGTGACATGAACACCTACCGTGATTACACCAGGCGTGGCGCTGAAGCCGGTTTCAAGGACGGCTTCTCCAGGCGCGCCCGCCGTTATGACCGTCAAGACGTAGAGCGTTTGCTCGGAGCGCGTATGGTCGATGTATACGGTAATAGCGAGGACCGCGACGGGTGGTGGGACGATAGACGCGGCAATGGCGGATGGAATGATAGAGACGGCCGCAATGACCGAGATCAACTTTATCGCGTAGCGCAAGAGAACGGTTACCGCGACGGCCTGCGCCAGGGCCAGGATGACCGTAATCGCAATCGCCGTTCTGATTACCAGAATTCGAGTGAGTTCCGTGACGCTTCGAGGGGGTATCGCTCTGAGTATGGTAACCGCGATGCGTATCGAAACGCTTATCGCGAAGGCTTCCGTCGTGGCTACGACGAGGGGTATCGCAACAGCAGAGGCAACAATTGATTCCCCTGGCCGTTCTAAATAACGGTTCAGGAGGTTCAGGTTCGCTCGCGTAATGCGAGCGAATTTGAGATCAATCGGGGCATCTTCGATTGGTTTCACGATTACCGGGCGACGAGGTAGGGGGCTTATACTCGTCGCCCGGTTTTCTATTTTGCAGCGGCAACTTATACAGACTCGGTTGCTCCTGTCTCTGCGCCAGAAGTGCGCAGACGAAGCCAGGTCTTGCTCACCCTTGTGTGCAACCCTTCAGCTAACTCGTAGAAGGCTGGTAGTGCTATGAGGGTGAGAATGGTTGAGGTAATCAGCCCTCCTATCAGAGCGATTGCCATAGGCTGCTGTAGCTCTGCTCCCGCGCCCCATCCTATGGCTATCGGAAGCACGCCTAGCCCCGCCGAGGCTGCGGTCATCAGCACAGGTCGCATTCGGGTATGAGCACCGAGATATAACGCCTCGCGGAGACCATGCCCTTCGGCGCGTAGCTGGTTGACGTACTCGACTAGAATTAGCCCCTTTTGTACGGAAAGGCCGAAGTGAGCAAGCAAGCCAATGATTGATGAGACATTGAGTGTCGTACCTGTCACCCACAAAGCTATGAAGCCGCCAGCAAGCGCGAGCGGGATAGTTGTGATGACAAGTATCGCCTGCCACATAGAACGGAAGGCGATGTAAAGCAACAGGAAAACAAGCAAGGCCGAAACGACGAACGCGCTTGTGAGTTCGCGTGATAGCTCTTGCTGGCGCTCGTATCCGCCGCCGTAGCTTATGAAGTACCCCTCCGGCAGCTTCAACCCGACAAGCCCTTGCTCAATGTCATTCACGACCGAGCCTATGTCACGACCCTGCACGTTCATCGAGACTTGAATGCGCCTCACCTGGTCTTCGCGCTTGATGGTTGCCGGGCCGCGTTGTATGCGCACATCTGCTATATCACTGAGCGGGACCTTCTGGCCTGTGGCAGTGTCAATCATAAGGCTGGAGAGCTTCTCAGGCGCGTCTCTGTATTGCTCCTGTAGCCTCATCACAATAGGGTATTCTTTTAACTGGTCTTTGATTACTGTTGAAATCTCGCGCCCTCCAAGCAGTGCCTCGATTGTGTGACCAATTTCGCCGGGGTTTAGGCCGAAGCGCGACGCCCGCTCGCGGTCAACTGCGATAATGACTTGAGGCACGCCCTCCAACGGCTCAAGCCGCACGTCTACCACTCCAGGCACATTCTCGACAATCTTTTTGACCTCTGCGCCTTTCTGCGCGAGAGTTTCTAGATTACTCCCGAACACCTTAACCGTGAGAGCAGCCGACGTGCCTGATATTGACTCGTCTATTCGCATATTGAGGGGTGTCGTAATAGAGGCAGCAATCCCCGGAACCCTTTTTACCTGCTCGCGTGCCCAAGCCTCAATCTCAGGGATGCTATGCTCTCGCTTTTCACGAGACACTAATTGAACGTATATCTCCGCGCTGTTGACCGGCATCGGGTCTTCTGACCGCTCGGCGCGGCCCACCGGCTGTATGACTGCCGCCACGTCGGGGCCACCTTCGAGCAGCTTCGTCACTTGTGTAGCCATGCGGTCTGTCTCACCCAGGCTAGTGCCGGAGGGTGTGGTTACATGTACCAATAGAGCGCCTTCGTCCATCTTCGGCAACAATTCAGTGCCTAAGAAGGGGAGGGCGATTAGCGACAGCACGAATATCCCTGCCGCAGCAGCTACGGCCACAAATGGTCGTCGGAGCGAGCCGCGCAAGACAGGCTCATAGACCTGCTCGCATTGCTTTGCTAGCCAGCTTTCCTCCTTCAGTCGTGGTGCTACCTTTCGGAGCAGGGCGTAGCAGAGCATAGGCGTTAGCGTGAGTGATAGGATAAAGCCCACTGCCATGAGTACAACAACTGTGAGCGCAAAGGGGCTGAGTATCTTACCTTCTAGACCTGACAGAAACAGTAACGGCAAGAATACGACAATAATGATGGCCGTCGAGTAGGCGGCTGGCCTCCGCACCTCGCTCGCGCCCTTTAGCGTAGCAAGCAACGAGTCTGAAGGGTTCCTTTTTAGATGACGGAAGATGTTTTCGGTGTCAACGATTGCGGCGTCAATCATGATGCCAAGCCCGACCGCCAGCCCTCCGAGCGACATGATGTTGAGCGTCACTCCAAACAAGCGCAGGAATATGAAGCTGATAACTACCGCTACAGGAATCGTAATGGCTGCAATCAGCGTCGAGCGGATGTTACCTAGAAACAAGAAAATAATAAGCACGACGGCGATGCCACCGACCAGCAACGCCTCTTCTAATGTCTTCGTCGCGACGTTTATCAACTCCGACTGGTCAAAGAATGTAACGACTGAAACGCCTTCCGGCATAAATGGTTGCAACTCATCAAGAGCTTTCTTGGATTGCTCAACAACCGACAGTGTGTCGGTTCCGAACTGTTTGGTGACAGTCATGATGACTGCCTCCTGCTCGTTGACGCGGGCTATGCCTCGACGCACGGCTGCGCCATCCCTTACGTCGGCCACGTCGCGTATCCGAACGGGAACGCCATCGCGGACTACGACAACCACGTTAGCTAAATCATCGAGCGAGTTAATGCGTCCGAGTCCGCGCACGTCCATCTCGGTTGCAGTTCCCGTGATGAAGCCGCCCGAAAAGTTCAGGTTCGATTCTCCAACCGCCTCGACAATCTCATGGTGCGAGACGTTGTAGGTGCGCATCCGCTCAGGGTCGAGGGCGATTTCGTACTGGCGGCGCTCGCCTCCGTGCGAGGTGATTCTGATGATGCCGGGCACGGTCTGGAGCTTATAGCGAATGAGGTAATCAGCAGTCTCTTTGAGTTCTTTCGTGTCTGCTTTGCCATCCTCACTCGCAACGTAGAACAGCAGCACTTCGCCAAGACGAGATGCAGCCGACGAGAGCACGGGCGCTTGTGTGCCGGCAGGGAAATCACGAGCAACGGTAGCTAGCCGTTCAGCCAGCAGTTGCCGTGCTAAGTAGTAGTCGGTTCCGAAGCGGAACTCTGTCCGCACAGACACTACCCCTATCTCTGACTCAGACCGGACCTTCACGATGTTCGGCAGGCTGCGGAAAGCCGACTCCAAAGGTCGTGCGATGAGCGTCTCTCCCTCTTGAGCGGCGAGGCCGGGGTTCTCGACGAAGACTGTTATGACCGGAGAAGAAAGGTCAGGAAACAAGTCGGTTTCCATTGCCCGGAACGCCATCAGCCCCATGATTGATGCTAGGATTATCGTAAAGGCCACTATGAGCCGATTGCGTAGAGAAAACTCGATGGTGCGGTTAAGCAGCCCGCTGCGCTCGTTATCAGTGGTCGTCATGGTGTCCCCCTTCTTCGCCGCCGCCCTTCTGCATATTCTTGAGTTGGTATGCGCCGGCAGTTACTACTTCCTCTCCTTCTTCGACCCCACTCAGTATCTCTGCGAATTGGTAGTTGATTGTCCCGACCGTAACCGGTCTGCGCTCGTAGCGATTGCCTTCTCTGACGTAAACAACCTTGATGCCTTCATCCTCAACGAGCGCCGAGACGGGTACGAGCAAGCCCTCTTTGCGAACCCCTGTAACTATGCGCACCTCAACGGCCATCTCATGTTTGAGAATTGCGCCTGCGTTAGTAATTCGGGCGCGCACCGGGACGGTTCTTTTCTGAGGGTCTACCGCTCTGCCGACCGACTCGATATTGCCTTCAAAGAGTTGGTCTGGTAGGCCGGGTAGCCGCGCAAATATCCGTTGCCCCGCTTGAACACGGACGCTCTGTGACTCCGGCAACTGAGCTTCAATGATGACGCTCGAAAGGTTCATCACTGTCATCAACTCGCTGCCCTGTGTAACGGCCTGCCCCATAGAGACGTGTCGGTCTATTACAGTTCCCGCTATTGGCGATGATATACTAACCTCGCCTCCCCTGCCGACGGTGCCTGCGCCGAGCGCCGCAAGCGACTGCGCGATTCTTGCAGCAACCGCGCGAGTTTGTTCTACCTCGCTCACGGCCTGTTGCTGTTCGCGTGTGACCTGAATGTTCGATAGGAAATCGTACTCAGCCTTCGCGTTCTTATATTCCACTTCGGCTTCGGCTACTTCTCTACCTGCGGCTGCGCCGAGCGCGGCAAGCCTCTTCTTCCGCTCCAGGTTATTCTCTGCAAAATCCAACTTATTCTTCGCCTGAATGACGGCGGCCCTGCTCTCGCTTTTGGCTGTTCGTGCGAGGTTCTGTTCGGCGAGCCTTAGCCTCGCCTGCGCTTCGATTAACTGGCCGCGCAGGTCGGCAATCTGAGGGCTGTCAACGACAACCAGAACTTGCCCCCCCCTTACATTCTGACCGGGTTCGCCAAGCACGCGCACGGCACGACCGTCCACCTTCGCTCCCACTACAGCCTGACCGTTCGGTGCGACGAGAGCTTTGCCTACCGACGCTATGCTGTCTTCTATCTCGCCAGCCACAACCTTCTCGGTTTTTAGGCCGATTAGTTCAGCGGTCTCGTCGGTGACTTCAACCGCTCCCTCTTGGCTGTGCTCGTCGTGCTCATCTCCTTCGTGCCTGGCTTCCAGAGTAGGCGGAGTTTCCACGGCGACTTTTACCTTTTCTTGTCGCGGCCATAATAAGTAGGTAATCAGCACGACGAGGAATAGGGCCATTGCCGCGATTAGAAGCACCCGCACAGGTGACGCGCGGAAGCGTCTGCGCGTATGTTCTGTCAAGACTGCAACAATACTCCGCTGCTCGGCAGGGGCTTGCTCGCTCTTTGTCTCTACTGGGTTGTCTTGCATGGTATGTTCCTCATTTCGTGCCGGTGTTAAACGGAGCACCGATTGCAGACAAAAGGTCGGCCAGGGCCTTATATCTCTCTGCTAATGTCTCAGTGTACTCACGCTCGGAATCCATCAATCGCCGTTGCTCGGCCAGCAGTTCAGTCATGCGAAATGCGCCTAGCTCATACGCTCCTCGCATCGCTTGAATGTTCTGAGTTGAACGGGCAATTACACCCTGCTCGTAAATGGCGAGCGCCGATTGCGCGGCTTCATATCGTGCATACGCGCTTGCGACCTCCGACCTCACAAGCTGCTCGGCAAATTCGCGGCGGCGTCTAGCTTGGGCGATTGCGGTAGCGGCCTCGACCTTCGCGCCCTGATTCCTGTTAAAGAGCGGAACGCTGACCGACACACCGAAGCTCAACACATTGTCCTTATCGCGGAGAACCCCGATAGGCGTGTTGTCAAAAGTAGAGCGGGTGGATGTGTACTTAGTGAATGTAGTAACGTCGGGCCTCCCCTGAGCGCGGGCCAACTCTAAGCCAGCCTCAGCCACTTTTTCACCTAAGCGGGCGAGGCGCAGGTCGGGACGCATCCTGAGAGCGATGTCGAGCGCAGCTTCAAGCGAGGCGGCAGGTTGGGAGAGGGTTGGCGCAGCCAGGTCTTCTCGTAGGCGCAACGGTTCATCTGGCGACATTCCGACAAGCGACTTCAACCGCAGCAGTGATGCCTGAAGCCGACCCTCCACGAGTGCGCGGCGTGATTTAAGCCGTTCAACCTCAGCTTGCAAAAGGTTCAACTCTATAGGCGCGGACTCGCCTTCCGATACGCGGGCCTCAACTATTCGAGCCGTTTGTACGTCGAGGTTGTTTAACCCTTCAGTAATCTCTAGCTCGCGTACTGCCGCCAGGACTTCGGCGTGTGCGGCCCGCACTTCAGCTATCAATCTGCGTTCACGGTCTGCGGCTTCCGCCTCAGCAGCTTCTAGCTCCGCCTGTGCGAGATTAACCCGCCTCTGTCGCTGTCCGTTAAGTTCGAGTGGCAGCGCAAACCCGATGCTCGTCTCGCGCTCGCCAGGCGAGCCTGTGAGCTTGCCCGTCGTCTGCTCGAAGTCAATCGTAGGGTTAGGTCTAAGCCCGGCCTGACGGATGCGGGCGCGTGCACGCTCAATGTCCAGCCGGGCAGCCGCGAGTTCAGCGTTCGAGCCAATTGCTCGGCGAACGGTGTCATCCGCTGACACTCCTCGCAAAGGGTCAACATAGCGACTAACCGTAGTGTTGACCGTCTCATTCTTAGCAGCAGCGAGCAAGTCGGTCTGACCAGGCACATTCAGGCGCATTGGGACTTGTTGAGATACTATGCCCTCTTTAGATGAAGGCTCCTGGCTGTGGCCTGTATTGGGCATTGCAACCAATGCTGCAAGTGTTAAGGTGAAAAGTTGCGCCATAGCGCATTTGAGTCGAGAAAACATAATTGGTTTGACCTTTCCTATCTCCGTTCAAAGGAAGTGCACCGCCTCGCACTACATTTATGCAGGCGAGACACACGAGCGACGAGTATCGCCGAAGCTTCAAAGCTGTTTAGGTGCGATTACGAATAACCGAGAGCAAGGGCACAACGCCCTGTCACAGGACAGCTTGAAGCTACGGACGATAGAGACGATTAGGAAAGGCGGGGAGGGTGATACGCGCCTTGAGGTGGGGGTATCGGCAAGATGGTGTTTGCAAAAACACTTGTGACTCGCTCTATTTCTATTCCACTAGGTTCAAAGCGCAAGCTCGGCAAGATGTGAGCGCAGCAGCAGAAGCACTCTTCTTTAGACCCGCTTGTACCGGACGGCTCCTCTTGCCCTGGACTATGGACTGCATCTAACGTAAGGGCAGAATCGGGCATTTGTGCGAGCGGTTTCCGGCTAAGCTTACTCAAAATAGCAAGGCCGGCTAACTCCTCGCAGCATTCTTGCGGCGAGATTACGTCTGCCGATATGTCAGCCGCCGCAACTAGCAGGAACAGAACCGCGAGCCAGCGATGTATGGAACCTTGTCTCATCAAGCTTACTTCTCGGAAGTTCTAGCGATAAATAGCCTAACATGAGGGTTTTGGGCAGTCAATTTTATAAATCTCCTGCTATTACTCGACGATTGCTTATGCTAAGGTGTGGGGGTGGAAGGGCCGTCTTGCCTGCCTATCTGCTCATTTTTGACCCGCAGGACCGCTCTAATGAACCGGTTCCCGGCTACCATGACAACGCACTCGCGTTCTGGCCGATCTACCCGCAATTCTTGCGGGACCTTTTCACCAGAGCATTCACCGACGGGATACGGAACCCCCAACATGGCCGCGTGCGCGAAAGCGAGTGGCGGGCCGCTTGTGCGCGGCTGCGCGATTCAATCGTCTACTGCTCAAGCTGTGGAATGGAGAACTTTTACGATCCGGATGTGTTGAAGCAATCCGGGCAAGCCGGTTCCTGCTGGTCTTGCAAGAGCGCCCTCCAACTCCCGCCGCGCATACGTATAGATAGAAACGTAGTGATGCTCAACTACGACACGAAGCTATTCCCGCACCACGTCAACGAACGGAGTTTATATGATTTTTCACGCCCTGTCGCAGAAGTGGTGCGACACCCATCGAATCCGAGCATCTGGGGGCTTAAGAACTTATCGCAAGATAAGTGGGTGACGACTTCTGCCGAAGGCGCGGTTAAAGATGTAGAGCCGGGACGCAGCCTTACCATAGCCGTCGGAACCAGGGTGAATTTCGGGGAGGCGGAGGGCGAGATTCGTTCGTGACTAACCCCGGACTCACAGCCGGGCATCACTTTGCTCGCTGGCTCAAGCCTGATCGGCTGGTGCCGATAGACGGGAAGATAAAGCAGTGGGCTCAGGAAGTGGTGACGGCTGCCGGGGCGAAGACTGACCTGGAGAAGGTCAGAGCGATCTATAACCACATAGTCGCGACCGTGAAGTACGATAAGAGCGGGCAAGGGTGGGGCGGCGGCTCTTACGCTAAATTGAGTTGGTAACGGCAATTACGCCTGCCCGTCATCGTTAATAACCTTACTTGACATTATTCATTAGCCAAAATAATATGCCCGCCGTACCCTATTATAAACTCCGGACTGAAAGACGCTTCTCAGTAGCTCAAACTGTCTTTAATAGTCGTTTATTCCGGGGCCGAATATCTCTGGGTGGATTATCGTCTGTTAAAAGAGAGAATATTTTTGGATCAGGATGGATTTGACAGGCTTCTCGGTTGGCTGGGTCCGGATCGTGAAAGCGCGGGCAAAAAGTATGAGGAGATTCGCCTCAAGCTGATAAAGATATTTGCCCGCCGAGGCTGTATGGTTGCCGAGGATCTGGCCGACGAGACAATGGACAGAGTTTGTCATAAGGTTCAAAGGATCGTCAACGGTTACATAGGCGATCCGGCGCTTTACTTCTATGGCGTCGCTCAGAACGTGTATTTGGAGTATATAAAGAAGAAACCCGCACAAGCCATACTCCCGCCGCCCGACCCGCCGGAGGAGAAAGAGCGACGCTTCGCGTGCTTGCATAATTGCATGGAGTTTCTAGACCAGACGAGCCGCGAGTTAATCTTGCAGTATTACCAGCATGAAAAAAAGGCGAAAATAGATCACAGGAAGGAGTTGGCCGAGCGGTTAGGTATCTCGCTCAATACTTTGAGGATGCGCTCGCACAGGATCAAGGAAAGCCTGCAAAAGTGCGTGCGCGAATGCGTGAGCAGAGAAGGATAAAATCAACGCCCGTTAAATAAATTCGGTTATATTTTGGATGTACATCCATATATTTGTAGAAGCGTGCCGAGATTAACAGATGGATTACAAACGAGAGGATAAAGGTTCGATCAGAGCTTACCTGCTTGGCGAGCTTGCCAAAGCCGCGCAGCAGGCATTTGAGCAGCGAATGATGACAGACGACGACTTTTACAATCAGGTTCTATTGGCCGAAGACGAATTGGTCGAAGAGTATGTGCTGGGCAGGCTTACGGGCAAAGAGAAAGAGAGCTTCGAAATCGGCTTTTTATCTACGCCGGAAGGGCGTGAGCAGTTAAGCCTCACTAGCGACTTGATACGATATGCTTCGGAGCGGCCGGCAGGAAAACAGCAGCCTGTAGTCAGCCGTTTTCAAGCGGCGCAGCGGAGGCGATCATTTTTTAACTCCTACGCGGGGTTATTAGCAGCGGCGGTTGTTATACTCGCGGTCGGGCTGGGGATTTGGCGGATACTGCTCTACGAATCGGATGTGGACAAAGGGGCTGACGCTTTGAGGATCGCTTACCGTGACCGCCGCCCCGGCGGCGCGCGGCTGACGGGTTTCGATTATGCTCCGGCGATAACCACGCGCGGCGTGGAGGAGAATATCGATCCTGTTGCTCGCGACCGGGCCTACAGAATTCTGCGTGATGAAGTCGCAGAACGCCCCTCTGCCGCTTCTCACCACGCTCTGGGCCAACTCTACCTGTACGAACAGAAGTTTGACGACGCCATCCGCGAGTTTGAGGCGGCCCTGCAAGCGGACGGGCAAAATGCGCGGGCGCACAGCGATCTCGGAGCGGCGCTGCTCGAAAAGGGAAAGCTTGAGCGCTCGCGCGGCGACTCCGATAAGAGCAGAGAATTGTTCGCCGCGAGCCTTGAACATTTGAACAGGGCGCTTGAGCAGGATGATTCTTTGCTCGAAGCGCTTTTCAATCGCGCACTCTTGTATCAAGAGATGATGATGCCCTCGCAAGCCGAAGCTGATTGGCGAAAATATCTTGAGCGAGACCCGAATTCGCAATGGGCGGACGAAGCCAGACATAACCTCCAGAATATTGAAGAGCAGAGAAAGAGGGGCTAGTAAAAGAGAGACGATTTTTTAGGTTTTCCTCATTGCCCGGAATCTATGCCCTATGTCTACGCAGGTAGCAAAACAGAATCCTGCGACCGAAGGCCACACCCCGGCGGCGCAGGCGCGATGGCGCGTCACATCGCCGTTGGGAATCGCGTCGCTGGTTGTAATACTGGGTTGCGCGCTGGGAGCTTGGTGGCTCTTTTTTTATCCCTCGCCCGTCGATAAAGGCTTAGACGCATTACAAACAGCTTGTCGCACCGCTCGCCCGCTTGAAGCGCGATTCGGCGGCCTCGCCTATGCGCCGTTTGCAAACTTGCGCGGCGCTTCGACACCGGATGACCAGGCGCACGCCCTGGCCGCACAACTCTTACTTGAAGCCGCAATCGATAACCCGTCGGCGGAGTCGCACCACGCTCTGGGCCAGCTCTATCTGTCCGAGCGGAAGTTTGACGCGGCGATCAGCCAGTTTGAAGAGAGCCTGAAAGCCGACCAGCAGAATGCGCGAGCGCACAGCGACCTGGGCGCGGCGCTTTTCGAAAAAGGGCGCGAGGCGGCAAGCGATGAAGACGGTCGCAACGTCGAGGCTTTCGCCCGGAGCCTGTCAAATCTGAACCGCGCACTTGCGCTCGATCCTAACCTTGGCGAAGCCTTTTTTAATCGCGCGCTATTGCGCCAACAGATGATGCTCAAAGAATCCGCCGCAGAGGACTGGCGTGCATACATCGAAAAGGATTCCAGCAGCCAGTGGGCCGGCGAAGCCCGACAGCACCTTGCGCGACTCGAAGAAAGTCGGCACAGGGTCGAGCAGAGCCAGCAGAGTCTGGTCGAGGATTTTTTGAACGCCTACCGGGCCGGAGACGCGGAGCAGGCGTGGGGGCTCTTCAGCCAGAACCGCGAAAAGCTGGCCACTGAGCTTGTGTCTATCTATCTGAAAAGCGCCGCTCAGGCGACGGGAGCCGAAGCGCTCGGCGCGCTCGGCTATGCGGGTGAACTGGACGTGCAACGGGCCGGCGACCGCTATACGTCGGACCTGGTCCGTTTTTATCAATCAGCTTCGCCCGAAAAACTGGATACAGCCCGCAAAGCGCGCGAGTCGATACGAGTGGCGCGGGCGCTTTATGACATATCGAGGCTTGAAGAAGCCGTTACAGCATACGTCACCGCAGGGCGAGATTTTACACAGATAGGCGACCTCTGCGAGAGGCGTCTGGCAGATTTCTGGTTAGGTCTTTGTTACTGGGAGATGACACAGACTAATCAGAGCCGGGTGATTTGGAAAGCGCTGATGGAAGACTGCCGGGCGAGCGAACATCGCTGGCTTCAGGCGCGGACGCTGAACATGCTGTCGGGCGTTGCATTTAAGGGGGACGAATACTCGCAAGCCCTTGCCTATTCAAGCGAGGCTCGGAATCTGGCCGGACAAATCAACGACGTGGCTTGCTCTTTCTCAGCCGAGAGCGCGCTGATCGAATACTACCGGTTGCTCGGTAATCAGCCTATGTGCATGACACAGGTCGGGCGCGGTCTACCCCTGCTCAATAATGCGGCAATCGGCATAATTCCGCTCTGGCGTTATTACAGCATTGTGGCCATGGCACACCAGACATTCGGCCTGTACGACGCTGCGATAGATTACGACAGCGAAGCTCTGCGCCTGGCCGTCGCCGCAGACGATTACATACGGCTGGCAATTTCGCATTCTAATCTCTGTTTGACTTATGGCAGGCAGCAGAACTTTGACGCCGCCTTTATGCATGCCGGGCAGGCATACGAAATTGCTGCCGCACATGCGTCGGAAGCGACAGGACAGTTGTATATGGCTCTGGCTACAGTGCAGACGGGCCACCTGTATCGCGAGCGCGGCGAATTCGCCAGGGCCCTCGCCCAATATGATCGTGCCGTAGAACTGCACCGCGCCAATAACCTGGATTTTTCCGTTCATCTCTACCAGGCTTACAGAGGTCAACTCGTATGCTACATGGCGCTAAAAGAGAACCGCAGCAGCACAGCAACAGCTCAGCACTTTGCTCAACGTGATGGATAAGCACCGGACGACGATTATCGAAGAAGAAAACCGTAATAATTTCTTTGCCGTCGAACAGAGTGTTTATGACCTGGGAGTTGATCTGAATTATTCGCAATTGCATGATTGGCAGCAGGCGTTCGAGTATGCGGAAGCCTCGCGGTCGCGGTCGCTGCTGGACTCCATGAGCGCGGGCGCGCAAGTGGTCAAACGCGACGGCAAACTCGACCTGCTGCTGCGAGCGGGGGCTCGGCCCCTGTCGCTCGCCGAGATTCAAACCCGCATCCCCAACGAAGCGCGACTGCTGTATTACGCGGTCCTTGATGACAGACTTCTGATCTGGGTCGTCTCAAGCGCCCAGGTTCAGACTGCCGAAGTGGAAGTTTCGCAAGCCTCTTTGACCGGCGCTGTGACGCAGTACTGCTCGGCCCTGGTCGCAACATCTGATCAGGAGAGCGAATCGGCTGCGCGACTGGCGCGCGAGTTATACGGCTATTTGATTGCGCCGGTCGAGCCGCTGCTCGGCGGCAGCCGGACGCTATACATAGTCCCCGACAAAATACTCAATCGTCTGCCGTGGGATGCGCTTGTTTCGCCGACCAGCGGCAAGTTTGTCGTGCAAGATTATCTGGTGACGCTTGCGCCAAGCGCCACACTGTTCGCGATATGCACGGACCTGGCGGGCCAGAAAATGGGTGCGCGGGACGAGCGCGTGTTGAGCGTAGGTGATCCGCGCTTTGATCGCGACTTATTCCCGAAACTCGGCCCGCTTTCTGCGGCCGCCGCCGAAGCCGAAAAGATCGCGGGTTTCTACCCGTCTAAGTCGTTGCTGATTGGCCCTGCGGCCCGCGAGCAGGCTGTCCGGGATGAAATGGCGAATGCCGATATAACACATTTCGCTTTGCACTGCGTAGTGAACGAGCGGTTGGCAATGCGTTCCAGTCTTGTGCTGGCCAAAGAGCCGCCTGGCCCGGGCCTGCAAGCGCGGGACGGCTTGTTGCAGGCGTACGAAATCTACGACATCAAACTGCCGCGAACGCGGCTTGCGGTGCTGTCGGCCTGCCAGACGGGTGTAGAGCGCTACTACAGCGGCGAAGGTATGATCGGCATGGCGAGGGCTTTTCTGGTTGCCCAGGTGCCGATGGTCGTGGCAAGTATGTGGCCGGTCGATTCCGCCGCCACGGCAGAATTGATGATACGTTTTCACGAATATCGCAAGCGCAAAGGTCTGCCGACGAACGAAGCATTGCGCCGCGCCAAGAGCGATCTTTTGCAAGGGCCGGTGGAGCGTTATCGCCAGCCTGCTTACTGGGCGGCATTTCAGACCATCGGCGGCCATGCCGGCTTTTGAAACTGGGACAAAGCTGTGCAGTCTTAACTGTAATTTACCCTGTCGATCCCGTGTCACAGGAACATCAATATTGAAGGAGAAACACGAATGACTACAAGTACCCCCCCTCCCGTCACCCTGTTTTTTGAAGGCGTGATGATTGGCCGCTGCGACGATGTAAATCATATCTTCGAGATGGGAATTCTGCCGGTTCCCAATCACAGTTTTTCCATCACTGTCGAAGAGCACGGGTTCGGCGTCAAAACGACGCGGATCACTTTTAATGAAACAGAAATACCTCCAGGCATGGCCGCATGGCGGCTTGAAGTCCTCCCGATAGGGGCGGCCGATGCGCATCGCTATTTACCCGATGCCGATAAGCCTGACCGCACCAGGCCGCCAACGCATTCCGTCACTGGAGCAGCCATCTCGGGTCCAAAGCTGGACTTTCGCTGGGTGCCGGATCTTACTGATAGCAGGGATTTCCCCAACCACGTCCCATCAGGCTCTACAGAGCTTCCGCGACATCGGGGCCTTCTCAAGCCTGTCATACGCTTTATGACGGGCGAATTCTACGTCTCGTCCGTATTTCTCCCTAACGGCCATCCCAGGCTAAAGAGGCGGCAAGGCAACGGGGCCTGGGAATGCTTCGGCTTTGTTCCTGAGCAGGTAGCTGCCGACCTCTTTCTGGTAAATGACCAGGAGGTCGTCCTTAAAATTGAATCTTCAAACGAGGAGATTTTTAGATTAAAGGTGACAGCGGGCAAAACTTATAAAGTCTTTTTCCGCAACGAGCCGCCTGACGGATCCGCACAGACCGGCACCTCAGAGGGGCCGGGGCCAACCGATTTTAACCGGCCCACACACTTCCAACTCAATTACCTGTTTGTCAATCTGGCGCCGGATAGGCGTTATGAAGTTCGCTACAGGCCCGACCAGGTGGTGTGCCCTGATGAGAAAAAGCCTATTTTGCGTCCGGCAACAAGCTCTACAGACCGATCAGATGAAGCAGCGGCCGAAGCATTAACGGCTGCGGAAGCACTTGCGGCAGAAGAAGAAGCGGATATAGGCGTGCCGATAGGCCGTTGCGCGCCCCAGTACCTGACTAGCAATACATCGTTGCTGGATTAAAGCGCGTCGTCAATTTGGGCAGGAGTATTTGTGCATACGAATCGTTCCTGCCCGAAAGACCGACATTCGCCTGACGCCGTTACAATATTTGTGACAGGAGGCATGATATATGGCTTTGCAGACAGGTGTAATCCTGCCATTTGACGTAGTGGAAGCGCCCCCGGTGGTGCCCCCACTGGATGTCCCTTTTATCAATAAGATTAGATCCAAATGGTGCTGGGCGGCCTGCGCGGGAATGGTCTTGCGCTTCCTTCATGATCGCTTCAATCTTATAACGGACCTCGAACTCTTATGCTATTTGGCACAGGAAAGCGTGCACGGCATGAGTGGAAATTGCTGCAATCCGGGCGCATGCAACAATACATTGAAGCCGTCTCAAATTGACTATTTATGGAGGAAAATCAAGATAGTAGATGAGAATCTTATTATCAACCCCGACTTCAGGAAACCCAATAACCATCCGTCAATCGATGATCTGGTGAAGGAGATTCAAGTGAATCATCTGCCCGTGGAGATAAGCTTTGAAACCGTTGATACGGGCCACGTAATAATTCTCTACGGTTGTGAGAATGAGGCGGGTATCTGGCATTTCTTTCGCCACGACCCTGATGACCCGGTAGCATCTACAATAACGATTTCTCAGGATGTGTTGACATCCACTACACGGCCTGACCCATGGAAACATACGTGGATGAGGCTGACATTGGTAGAAGCACCCGGCTAAAGCCAAAGCTCAGAGAGGTATAATCAATGGCTTTCACAGAACCTACGCAAGATCCGGCAGATGAAAAACTTGCCACACTATCCGGTCAGGTCGGCAGGCTCCTCGGCAAATTTCCGCGTAAAGACTTTATTGGGAGTGCGGGGCTGGCCGAATCCTTCATCATATGGGAGATCGGTCCCGAGCAGTTAGAAGCGAAGCCGCCGACCTTGCCTACAAGGCCCACAGCAGACCGCCATTATCAGATTTTTATTAACGGTAAACCCGCAGGCTACGTTGTTGCGCGGCAGACAGAAAACCATCTGGAGATTCGCAACTTGGCGATCTCTACACTCGCCGATGCCGTCAACCGCACCATACGGCGTATTGATCGTTCGCATCAGGAAAATACGCCGGTCAAGTTTCTGTTCGCGCCATTATGTTATGTATACGCGTTCGAACTGGTACACAACGATGTGGTTTATGTGATTTCCGCGCCGCCGTCACCAGAGTTGCCGGAGAGAAAACGGTTGAATCCGGGAATGATATTATCGACGAGCGAATTCTTAGACCGTCTAAAATGGCTCTATGAGACCATCGTATCCGGTCAGTAACAGTGCGAAAAAGGAACATCGAAGAGAGAGCAATAGGCTAATGATTTAATAGCTGTACTGCGAGCGCGTTGCGTTACTTCTGCTAAAACCCCCATATATGTTCCCGCCCTGCCCGACGAAAATAGCACAAACTTTGCATCCTTTTTTCGCGGCGTTGCGTATTGTTTGCATAAGCCTGAAAAAATGTGTGCCCGCAGGGCTTAATTCAGATTGGAGATGCTTAGGTATGAACCGTTTGATCAAACCGATAATAGCCGCGGTATTGGCCGCGCCATTTTTTTTCTACACACTTACTACAAGCGCCAGCGATAAAGACAAAACGAATGATGCGAAAAAGCCCCAGGCAGTCACTTTCAACAAAGACATCGCGCCGATCCTTAACAACAAATGCGCCGAGTGCCACCGCCCCGGCGAAGCGGCGCGGTTTTCTGTGCTCTCGTACAAAGATGTGCGCCCGTGGGCGCGCTCGATTAAAGAGAAGGTCGTCGCGCGCGCGATGCCGCCCTGGCACGCCGATCCGCACATCGGCCGGTGGGCCAATGATCGCCGGTTAACCGACGATCAGATTCGCACCATATCCGCCTGGGTCGATCAGGGCGCGAAAGAGGGCAACCCTGCGGATCTACCCTCTGCACCCAGTTTCATCGGGGGCTGGAGTATCGGAAAGCCCGACGTGATCCTTGAGATGCCCGAAGAGCATGCGCTCGCAGCCGAAGGGCCCGACGAGTATCAGTATTTCGATATTCCTACGAACTTCACCGAAGACAAGTATGTGCAGATGGCCGAAGCGCGCCCGGGCAATCGCAAAATCGTGCATCACATCATCGCTTTCATAGTGCCTCCGGGTCAGCCAAGTCTTTCCAAGATGCCGAAGGAGATGAGAGATAAGGCCGTCGAAATGTCCTTGAAGAACACGCCTTTTTATCGCGACGGTTTATTGATAAGAATGAAAGCGGATCAGCCGGTCTTTAACGACGCGGGCGAAGTCCCGCAGAACCTGCGAGGGTTCAATCAAATCGACGATTTTCTTACCGCATACGCTCCGGGAAGCAACTACGGCATCTGGAACCCTGGCACAGCCAAGCGTATTCCTGCGGGAGCGACCTTGCGCTTGCAGATACACTACTCCAAGGTCTCGGGGTCTGCCGAGAAGGATCGCTCGATAGTCGGACTCGTCTTTACCAAAGAGCCGCCGGCCAATCTCTTGAGGACGCGCGCCATCGCAAATATGTTCTTCCAGATACCGCCTCAAACCGACAACCACAAGGTTACGGCCTCGTGGAGTCCGAAGACGGACATCGTTTTGTATTCGCTGATGCCGCATATGCACTATCGCGGCAAGGGTATGGAGATCAAAGTCACCTATCCCGACGGTCGAACGGAAGGCTTGCTCAATGTCCCGAATTACAGCTTTGCGTGGCAGACGGCCTACCAGCCTAATCAGCCGATCAGGATTCCGGGCGGAAGCAAGATACAGGTCACAGGGTATTTCGATAACTCGGCCAAGAACAGGTTCAACCCCGACCCGACTAAGACTGTGCGCTACGGCGAGCCTACATACGACGAGATGATGATGGGGTTTTTGGATTACATAGTCGTAAAGCCTGCCGTTCCGCTTAAAGTGGATCAGAAAGTTTTTGACACTTATGTGGGCCAGTACGATCTGGGCGACAATCGCATCTACACGATCAGCAGGGAAGGCGATAGATACTTCGGCCAGGCAACCAGCAACCCCAGGCGCGAGCTGTTCGCCCTGTCGGATGTCAAATTCTTGAACCCCGAAATCGAAGGGCAGATCACTTTCATCAAGAACGACAAGGGAGAAGTCGTGGAGATGCTCTACGAGCGGGACCAAGGCGGAGCCAAATATAAAAGAATGAAGAGTGAAAAATGAAGAATGGAGTGTGACCCGCCTGATATTTGTGGCGGCGCATCATTGCTCGGCAATTGCGCCGCCACATTTTCCCTACCGGCCTGAAAATAAGTGATCCTTACCGCTTTAGCATACAACCTATCCTCACCGCCCCCCGTCATCCTGATTTGGCTCCGGCGGCCTGGGCGCGGCTTTTAACTGGCTTTTCTACCTCCACTAACTTTACATCACATAAACGTAACGCCAACTTCGGCAGTTGTTTTACTATCTCTTCTCCTTTTATCAGCCCGCTACTGATTGCATTTCTCCCTACTGACAGCAAACTCCGTCGCGGTCCTTTCTTCGTCCAGTTGAATTGCGCTTCGCGATCTTTCTTCAACACGCTCGCTCCTGCCCCCATCCTTAATGCATAGGCCACCATCGCCGCACACCACAATACGGTCAACTTCACATCACTTCTTAACCCGATCTGCTTCAACCCCCATCCATACCTACTCCCCTTCGTGTCTCGGAACCCGCTCTCGATTCCCATCCTCCTCGCATATAGACTTGCCACCTCTCGCGCTGTCAGGTCCAACCGATCTGTTGCTATGAACCAGGGTGCCTTGTGCCCACGACCGCGATAAACTATCAGCCGCAACCGCGCTTGATTCTTCTTATCTTTACCCAACTCTCCTTCTCCCAGGTCGTCTAATCCTCCTTCTTTGATCTGATAATCACGCAGTAATCCTTGATACTTGGAGCTTGAAAAATAGGTGTTGTGACAAACCCTGGTTATGAATCTCAGTCCGTGCTGGCGCAATTGTTTTACGAGGCTGATGCGAGCGAAACCACGGTCATTTATACAGGTTATCTGTTGATTTGAGCGGCGCACCAGAGCCAGCAATAAGAAGAAAGCGTGCTCGGCCTGGTTTTGTGACCGAAGCAGCTTGCGTACCTGGTAAGCTACAGCCAGGAAGGGTAAGCATCGGCCCGAGTGCATAAGAGCGGCCATCAAGACTTGCCGCCCGTCACGCCACATCGTCCAATCAATGAGCACGAAGCAGTCCTTGAGTTGAGATGTGTAATGGTCCCAAAGCCATTGCCAGACCTCATCCAAGTTCTGTGTTTTGCGATGAAGGAATTTCTCAATCTTGCGGTAAGCTTTGCGATATTTGAAGCGGCGAGTGCGAGCCAAGTGATCAACGGCGTTTGAAGTGTGGAAACGTTCGTGATAAAGGAAGGCAGAGACGAGAGCGGCAAAACAGGTACGGCCACCGATTCTCCAAGAAGTTGTCATTTGGCGAACGAGGAAGTATAAATCAATCCAAGACATAAAAGTCGCTCCTGAGAGACTAGATTTAGACAGTCAAGCTCTCAGGAGTTTTTATTTGATCTGACTTTTCTTGGCAACCTCCTCTTGTATGCAATACACGGGGGGCGGTGAGACAACCTATCTGCTTGACATCTCGGGCGACGGAAAATAGGATCATCAACCGGCAAAAATCTTACGCGCATTCTTGCTGAAGATTGTAAGGGAGACTCGCTATGACGATTACGTTTCGCCCGGCAGTCCCGGATGATGAAGAATTTCTTTACCAGCTTTATCGCACGACTCGCAGAAAAGAGGTGGAAGCTATGGGCCTTGAGCCGGCCCAGCAGGAGATGTTTTTGCGCATGCAGTTCGTAGCTCAGAACCTGTCTTATCAAGCCGAGTTTCCCGACGCCGTTCACAACATCATCCTTTTCGAGGGCCGTCCCGCAGGCCGGGTAATGACTATGAGAATGGAGACGGTAGACCGCTACATAGACCTGGCCATCTTGCCCGAATATCAAAGCCTTGGAATCGGGACCCGGATCATTAAAGACCTGTTGGATGAATCGGCTCGCGCCGGCCTGCCCGCGCGGTTGCACGTATTGAAAACGAGTCGGGCCGCTCAGCTATACGAGCGCCTCGGATTTTCAACAGTGGATGACGATGGTGTTAATTACATTATGGTACGGCCCGCGACCGCCACTGGAGAACATGATTAATGCTTGAGAAATTAAACAGACAATCTTTTTCCGACCTGTTGAATTCAAAATTTCAATTGTTCATCTCCCCCGACAGCACGGTAGAGATAGAACTGGTCGAAGTCGAAGAACGCCGCTCTACGCCCAGACAAGAACAGTTCTCTGTCGCATTCCGCGTCCCCGCGAGCGTTCCTGCACTGCAAGGAGTCTATCGTGTAAAGCACGATAACCTGGGAGAGGTCGAGTTGTTTCTGGTTCCGTACAAGCAGGAAGCAGAAGCAACATACTTCGAGGCTTTCTTTAATCGATTATTGAAGCCGTGACGGATAAGGCGATTTGATGAAAAGCGAATTTGAAGACCGCGCATCGAGCAATGCTTTAACGATAACCCTTCGCCCCGTTTGCCCGGACGACGAAAGGTTTTTGATGGAGGTTTACGGCTCTACACGCGCCGACGAATTGAATCTCACGAACTGGAGCCAGCGAGAGCGGCAAGTATTCATCGAAATGCAATTCGCCGCGCAGCAACAGCATTACCGCACCCGGTTCCCCGAAGCCGAGCATAACATCATACTTCTAAACGACCGGCGCGCGGGCCGGCTCTACATCGCAAGAATGGAGGAGGAGATTCGCATACTCGACATAGCGGTGGCTGTCGAATATAGGAATGCCGGGATAGGTAGCACGATTCTCAGGAGGGTGATGGCGGAAGCGGAAAAAAGTGAGAAGCCCGTGCGAATCTATGTCGAACGGTTCAATCCTTCGCTGCGCCTGTTCGAGCGCCTGGGCTTCTCAAGCGTCGAAAATACACCTTCGCATTTCCTGATGGAATGGCGACCGGGCGCATAACGCGCGAGACTCGGCCAGGCGGCACACACGCCTCCAAAATATTTAGACTTTTTGAGAATTGCTATCGAGCGCGCGCCGATTAGCCTACGAAGACAGGCGGCTGACGATGGCTTCGTAGCGCAATCCGGTCCCAGTCTTATCGCTCCCCATTGGAACCAGAAAGATAAGTAGATTTCCTAAATTGTGGTGCTTGATTGTATATGTGTCCTGTCTCAAGGGCGTATTCTTAGGGCCTTTGAATATGAGCGAGAATCGCTCTCTTTTAGCGTTGGCCGGCTCCTTGGCGGTCGCGGACTGCTTCAATTCATTGACGGCCACCAGCTCAATCTCAAGCGTGTTCCAGGTTCCGAGACTTATCCAGAAAGTCGTGTTCAGATATTCGGAAAACTGAGCTTTAGTAGGAAAAGAGAGATCCGCCGAGTCGTTGTCCACATTGCCAATGCTCCCCCTGCCTTGTTGAGCATTGGCTTTGAAAGGGATTGCTGCTGTAATCGACACAACGGTCCCTACTTTTAAAAACTTACGTCGCGAAATAGACATCAATCATCCCCTTGCGTGAAATTGTGCGGAGCAGTCTATTCTTTATTTGCAAAAGTTGCAATATAAATATCAAGGAAATGATTGAGGTATAGATTTCACTCTAAAAACGCCGATTCGGCTTCTCTGCAACTTTCCTTCACGGCCGGCGTTTGTTTGTGTTAGATTAAAGATTGCTCCCAAATTGCGAGGTCGAGGGCCTATATTAGTGATAACCACTGCCGGTAAGCTCGAGCAGCTTCAATCGACAATCGAGAGTGTGATTCACGGCAAGCCCGAAGCCATAGAGCTGGCTCTGGTCACTCTGCTTGCGGGCGGCCACTTGCTCATCGAAGACGTGCCGGGCGTCGGAAAGACGACGCTCGCGCAGGCGATCGCGCGGAGCTTCGACTGCTCTTTCCAGCGCATTCAATTCACCTCCGACATGCTGCCGTCGGACATTCTGGGGCTAGAGGTGTTCAACCAGAAGCAGATGGCATTCGAGTTCAAGCGCGGCCCGATATTCGCCAACGTCATACTGGCCGACGAGATCAACCGCACGACGCCCAAGACACAGTCGGCGCTGCTTGAAGCGATGGCCGAAAGCCACGTTACGGTCGAGCAGGTGACTTACCAGCTGCCGCGCCCGTTCATCGTGCTCGCGACTCAGAACCCTATCGAGCATCACGGCACATACCCGCTGCCCGAGTCGCAGCTTGACCGTTTTCTGTTGCGCCTCAGGATGGGTTATCCCGAACCGGAAGACGAGAAGACCATACTCCGCCAGCAGTCGTTAAACTCTCAGCTCGATTCGATAACGCCTGTGATGCACAGCGACGACGTGCTGGCGTTGCAGCATGAGGTGCGCGAAGTTTCCGTAGAGGATTCGCTCGTAGATTACCTTATCAGGATCGTGCGGGCCACGCGCCAGGCCGATATGCTCGACCTCGGCGTAAGCCCGCGCGGCTCGCTCGCCCTTTATCACGCGGCGCAGGCGCTCGCCTACATCGAAGGGCGCGATTATGCGATACCCGATGACATCAAGCGCCTGGTCGTTCCGGTTTGCGCTCATCGCATCGTGGTCAACTCCCGCTATTCGACAGGGTTTCGCCGGTCCGACGAAGCCGAAGCTGCCCTCCAGGAAATACTCAAGACCATCAGCGTGCCGCTTTAGAGGTAATTAATGAATCGCGGGGCCTGGCGTGACTTCTTCATAACAGTATTTTTTCTCGGCATAGCCTTTGTCATAGCTCTGCTCAGCTCTGTCGCCGCCGAGCAGAATGCGAGCCTGCAAGCGGCGATTGCGGCGGCCATCTCGCTGGTGCTGGCGCTCATCGGCGCGCTCTACATCATTCCACGGCTTGCGCGCAACGTGCGGATGGAGATATTGCGCTTTGCCGTCAGAACTACGGTGACGGTCGAAGGGTTGCTCTTCATAGTCTTCCTGATGGTCATCGCTTTCGCGGCGTGGAACACGGGCAACAACCTGCTCTACCTCGTGCTTTCGGCGATGCTGGCTTTTCTGGTCGCCGCGAACTTGATCGCGCGTCTAACGCTAGGCGACGTGGCCGTTCAACTGCGTTTCCCCGATCATATATTCGCGGGCGAGCCTGCGAGCCTCAACGTCACGCTGCTCAATCACAAGCGAGTCATGCCCAGCTATAGCATGATGGTCGAGGCGCTCTCTGACGAACGCGTTCCGGACGAGGACGCGGAGACAAAGGGCAAAGGCGACGACAGGGATGAAAAACAGCAGGCAAAGAGTTCGAACAAGGCTGCTCGCGCCGTGTCGCAGCGCCCCCGCGTCTGTGTGTCCGATGCTCCAGCGCTCTCTATAGGCAAGCTGGCCTACTATGTCTTGATCCCTGCGCGTGCCTCTGTGCGCCAGCGCGTGCTCTACACGTTCGAGCGGCGCGGGCGTTACCCGATAACCGGGTTTCGCATCTCGACAAAATTTCCGGCGGGGTTTTTCAAGAAATGGCGCAGGATAGATGCGTCGGGCGAGATAGTCGTCTACCCAAAGCCTCAGCCGCTGGACGATTTTTATCACGCGCTGCCGATGCTCGCGGGCCAGATTCAAAGCCACGCGCGCGGCTGGGGCGACGACCTTTACGCGATACGGCGCTACCAACCGTCAGACCATATGCGCCACATTGACTGGAAGGCCACGGCGAAGTCTTCGCAGATGATGGTGCGCGAGCACGTGCGAGAAGACGAGTGGCGGTTGACGATCGTCTTTGATACCGCGCGGCCACGAACGCCTGCGCCGATTTCGCAAAAGCAAGGGGCGCGAAAGCAGGAAAAGGCCCCGA
This sequence comes from Blastocatellia bacterium, assembly GCA_963728545.1. Taxonomy (GTDB): domain Bacteria; phylum Acidobacteriota; class Blastocatellia; order UBA7656; family UBA7656; genus DASUNP01. The sequence continues at coordinate 4,435,672 of CAVSKO010000002.1, read as the reverse complement.
AGCCTGACAAGCAGGATACGAGCGCCGACCCGGCAGAAGCCCCGCGCAGCTTTGAAGATCGTTTCGAGCGCGCGGTGGTGATGGCGGCTTCGCTCGCCAATCATTTCATACTCGAACGCGCGGACGTCGAGTTGATAACGGCGGACGAGCGGCACAACGTCGCTTCGGGCAATGGGTACGAGCATCTTTACAAGATACTGCGCTCGCTCGGTACGCTTCAGCCGACACTTTCGCCCGAAAGCAAAGCCACGACGGGCGCGAAAGGTAAGTTGCAATCTCTGCTCAAGCGCGCGCGCGGCTCGCGCGATGAAAAGCGGGCCGAGGCGACCGACAGCAAGTCGGCCCACAAGAGTGATGGCGGGATTGAGTGGCGATTGCTTGACGAAGTGCCGGTGCTTGCAAACGAGCGCCGGTTCAAGATCTTGATCACGTCGGCTGCAAAGCGGACTATCCCGGCCAATATCTGGCGGAGCGCGCACGTGGTCTTTATGGAAGACCTTTAGCGATTTTATATTTTGGATTTTTGATTAACGGGCGACTGTTGATATTCATAGCCCGCAATCAGAAATCCGCGATCTGAAATCCAAAATCCAAAATCGCGCCATGAAAATCTAAAATGAATTTTGACGCGCATTTCAGAATGACCTCATACGCGCTGGTCGCGACGGCGTTTTTGGCGCTCGCGCTTACCGGGGAGCTTTATGCCGTCTCGATGATTATCTACCTGGTCGCGTTCGCGGCGAGCTTTTATAGAGATGCGCGCGGAGTGACTAGATTCTCTCTGAGCGAGTGGGTGTGGCGCGCGCTGGCCGTTGCTTACCTGCCGTTCTTTTTCTTTGACGCGCTCGCGCTTACGTCAAAGGTCTCGGCCATAATTCACCTGACGCTTTTCGCCTCCGCGGTAAAGCTGTATCAAACGAAGCGCGACCGCGACTGGGTATTCCTCTACCTCATAGCCTTTTTTCAGATGCTGTTGGCGGCGGGACTCACGTTCAACGCCGTTTTCGTAGCTTCGCTGGCCCTGTTTATCTACTTCTTCGTCTCGTCGCTGGCCGCGTTCGAGATACGGCGCACACAGCGCGAAGTGGCATTTGTCGAAGAAGAGGTCATAATGCGGACGAAGGAGCCCCGCTGGTTCAGGCGACGCGCAATAAAGAGCGCCTCAGCGGATGAGACGACCACGCGGTCGGGCGCATTGCGAACGCGTTATCTTATGGGCGCGTCGTTCGCGCAGGTCGCGATAGTTGCCGCGATGACGCTGCCGCTCTTCTTTTTGATACCGAGATTCGGCGGCGGCGGCATGGCGCGCGGGCTTGGCAACCCCGACACGATCACGGGCTTTTCAGATGTTGTGCGGCTGGGCGACGTGGCCGGGATCAAGACCAGCCAGAGAGTAGTCATGCGCGTTCAGCTTGATCGCGCGCCTCATAGGCCGCTGCGCTGGCGCGGCATTGCTCTGGATAACTACGATGGCCGCGTCTGGTCGGTATCGCAAGCCGGCAATCGCAGACAGGGCGTTGATCAAAGCCGGAACGTCATAATCAGCGAAGGCGCGGCGGATGACGACGACTTTATACGCCGGTATGAAATCGGCGAGCGCCCTTTGGACACAAGCTCGATGATCGAGCAGAGGATCGTTTTAGAGCCGGTGAGCTTCGGGACGCTCTTTGCCGCCCATCGGCTCGTAGAGATGCGCGGGCCGATGCCGAAGCTTGAGATAGTGCGCGACACGTCCGTCAAGCAAGGCGAAGATGCGGTCTCCGTAACGACGGAAAACTTCCGCCGTCGCATCTCGTACATCGCTCGATCCGACACGCGCACGCCGACCGAGCGAGAGCTGCGCGCGGACACGGACTCGTTATACCCCGAAGAGATCAAGAGGTTTTATCTTCAACTGCCGCGCAACCTGGACCCGCGCGTAGAAGCATTCGCTCGCGACAACACGCGGGCTGCCGCGACGGCCTACGATAAGGCGCGGGCGATCGAAGCGTACTTCAAGACGCATTTTTCATACTCTCTCGACGTAAAGCGTGCGGACCGCGACCCGTTGGCCGAGTTTCTGTTCGATACGCGCGAGGGCCATTGCGAATACTTCGCAGCCGCCATGGCCGTCTCGCTCCGCACGCTCGGCATACCGACGCGCGTTGTGAACGGCTTTCAGATGGGCGAGTTTAATGACATCAATAACCTCTACACCGTGCGCGACGCCGACGCGCATTCGTGGGTCGAGGTCTACTTTCCTAAGACCGATACCTGGGTCGAGTTCGACCCCACGCCGCCCGCCGGAATAAACGATTACTCGCAAGGCGGACTGCTCGCCCGATTGAGGAAGTACATGGAAGCGGCTGAAGTCTTCTGGCTCGACTACATCGTCACGCTCGACAGCGATGAGCAGGCATCGATTATGGTCGAGCTACAGCACCGAACGGTTGCCATGAAAGATCAACTGGTCGCTTACTACATGGCATTCAAATTGTGGCTGAAGAACACGGCCAACCGTTTGCTGGTCGAGCAAGAGTGGAGCATAGGCGACCTGTTTTTGCTCGCGGGATTCATACTCGTGGCGGGGCTCGCCATCATCGGACTGTACATACTGCGGTCATACAGAAAGAGGCAAAAGCGGGAGCGGACGGGGTACGGCCCGTGGTGGCACCGTCTCTTCGTTTTGCCAACCTGGCGCAGGTTCTCGTCTTGTCGGGCGCGATCATCGCGCGTCGGCCGTGCTGTTTTACGAGCAGATGCTCCAGATTGCCGCTCGCGGGGGACTTGTAAAATCGCCCGATCAGACGCCGACGGAATTCGCCGCCCGAAGCCCCTTCGATCAGATTCGCGAGATCACAAATGTTTACAACCGGGTCAGATTCGGCGGGGCGAGCCTCGATGAAAACGAGAACCCGGCAGGTTCTCAAGCCTGCTTTCGACGCTCAAACGAGCAGTGCGTGAAAAATAATAACGACTGTCACGAAATTGGCTTTGGGAGCCGTTTGCGCGTCATCAACCCGCCGACCCCAAAGCGCACCCGAATGGCGCTTGCCACTCCGGCAGTTTGACAAGCGCGAGCCGCCGCCTTAGCATACCTCGCGTACCAGAAAGGCAGGTCATGAAGATTTTCGATATAACGGTCCCCCTCTCGAAAGAGCTTGTAGTTTATCCGGGTGATCCACACGTCAGGATCGACCGCAGGACTATAATTAATAAGAAGGACGCGAAGTCAAATCTCAGTCGTTATTCCTTCGGCTCGCACACGGGCACGCACGTCGATCCGCCGTTTCATTTTATTGAAAACGGCATGACGGTAGACAAGCTTCCGCTTGAGCTGTTGATAGGCCGCGCGCGCGTGGTCGAGGTGACGGCGCCGCGCATTGATGAGTCTGCCCTCGAAGAGTTCGACTTTACCGCCGATGTGCGAGTGCTGTTTAAGACGCGCAACTCATACCTCTGGAATAAAAAAGAGTTCGTAGAAGATTTCGTTTACGTGACGCCGGGCGCGGCCCGCGCGCTGGTGGAGAAGGGAATCAAAGTTGTTGGAATCGATTACCTGTCGGTAGATAAGTTCGGGGTCGAAGAGTTTGAAACGCACCTGACGTTTCTAAAGGCGGGCACGGTCATCATCGAAGGGCTTGACCTGCGCGAGGTTGAGCCGGGCGATTATGAGATGATCTGCTTGCCGCTAAAAGTAAAAGACGGCGACGGCGCTCCGGCCCGCGTCGTGCTCAGACAGTAATTTGAGATTTCAAATTTGAAATCTCAAATTACCCATGCCTCCTGCTGTTATGAATGATGCGGAGTTCATTAGAATAATCTCGGATAACAGAGTGTTCGCAGTTGTGCGGGCGCACTCAGCCGAGGTGGCGTTGCGCGCCGCCGAAGCCGCGATTATGGGCGGCATACGGGTGATCGAAGTCCCGCTCGCTACGCCCGGGAGCTTTCGCGTTATCTCTGACCTCAGACACAGGTTTGGCGACCGCATCTGTGTGGGCGCAGGCTCTGTTATGAGCTACGATCAGATCGATAGGGCTTCGAAAAGCGGCGCGCAATACATCGCCATGCCGCACACCAGCGCGCCGCTGGTCGAAGTCGGCCGGCGCGGGCGCATACCTGTGATAATCGGCGCTCTCACGCCTACGGAAGTCGCTGCCGGGACTATACTCGGCGTGCCACTGATAACTGTCTTCCCTGCGGCCGCGCTGGGCGGCCCTGAATATGTTGAGTTGCTGACGTCAAGGATGCCCGACGCGCGGCTCGCGGTCGCGGGCGGGGTAGGGCTTGAGAATATATCCGATTACTTCGCGGCAGGAGCGTTCGCCGTCTTTGTGGGCAGCCGTCTGTTTACAAAAGGCGATCTGCAAAACGAGAATTATGCCGCCATAGCTGAACGAGCGCGCGCCATACTCCAACTTTCAAGCGTCGTTTAAGCTTATTGAATAGAACTTTTCTTAGCGATAGCGAGGCCACTGCGGGAATTGAGCCAGGTATTCCCTGCTGACTCCTTTAATCCAAACGAACCGTTCATCTATCCTGGACGCATAGATCATGCGTGCGCCGAAGCCCCCATAAAGCGCTGCCGCTAGCAGCATCGCCATTCCGAGAAGTGCTGCGCCGCCGCTTTCGTTCCCTATTGCCAGGACGATAAACACTATTCCCAATACGAGTAGGCCCAGGGAGACAAAGATCGCGATGCGGCGATGGTTGAGATGTCTTTCGCACAAGCCTACATGCACCCTTGCAGATTTGCGGACAATTAGAGCGACAATCAGATAGGCCAACCAACCGACAAATATGAGCAGGTAGTAGGCCGGATGGTGCCAGGACAAGCTTCGCTTGAGCCTGTAACCGTTCGCAGGAGCGTTGCACTTAACGCAGTAGTCGGGCAGCACTATATCTTTAGTCGTGACCAGCATCGAACCGTCTTGCCAGACGCCGGGCGCCTGGGCATACGACCCGCCGTAAAACGGCATCGGTGGCGGAGCGAACGTTTGTTGCGGAGGAGGAGCGCCGTAGGAAGGCGCATTCGGCGGAGCGCCATAAATAGCTGCGTTCGGTTGTTGCGGTGGCGGCATGACAGGGTAGTTCTGTGGCGGCGGCGGAGGCGGATAGTTCATATAACTGCCCGGCGCGGGTGGCGGCGGATAACCGGCAAAGCCGCCCGGAGCAGGCGGCGGATATGGAGCGAAGCCCTGCGGCGGCGGCGGCGGCGCTGAGTTCATAAACGGCGGGCCGGGAGGAGGCACACGGTTTAGCAGCGATGTCTCGCACCGGCGGCAGGTAACGCTTCCGGCAAAATTCACCAACCCACAATTCATGCACTTTAGCGAAGACATATTCTTCTCCTGAGACAATCTTTAATATTGCGGACGACGCGCTTTCAAATCTTCATCCGTAAGCGTGGGCGTCCTGCGCGCGCCGCCTGTCTGCGAATTGATGCCATAAGGCGCGGGCTTTTCTGAAACTATCGCGGCCAAAGCCATGACGGCAAGATCGGTCGGCACTCGCGCCTCTAACATCAAGCCGTCCGCGTCGGGCACCATCATCACCCCGATTGAAGAGCGCGACTCCGTCACGGGCACCTGCGGAGCGGCAGCGCCGGAATTCGTCTTTGCCGCCTGGGTCGAGATAGTTTTGAAAAAACTGTTTGCCGCCTTCGAAGAGACATAGACCTGCAACATCACGGGCCGAGCAGCGCCCATTGCTTGATTAAACTCCGGTGATTGAGCGAGCGAAGCGCCTGCGGCCCTGGCGTCGAGCGCGCGGCGAATCTGAGCTGCGCTCCCTCCTGCTATGAAAAAACCGCCGGTTATCGCATAAGCCATATTCTTGTTATAGCTGATCGTGGCCCCGCGATAAGGCGCGCGAGCAAACGGTTGAGCCGTCGAGCCGCTCATACCGCTGAAGAGCCGGTTAAAATATTTTTCAAACTTCAAAGGATCTTTCAAAGCGATCATAAAGGTAAAACTCGGCCCGCCGACGCGCCTCCGGCTTTGCTTTGGCTGCGGGCTTACGATTTCATCAAAGCCCGCAAGCCCTATCGCCACCTCGCCGCCGAGCGTCGGAAGCAGATCATTTTTTATGCTGAAACCCAGCTTGGATTCCATCATCGCAAGTATGTCGCCGCCTTGAAGCATTCCCTGTTGCGTGTCGCCTGCCGGTTGCGCCCCGGCTACCATCGCAAACAACGATTCAACACCTTCGTATAATTTCCCCCAATCGACCATTAAGTCAATAAGTAAATCCGTGTTGGGCGCGGCAAAATTCGGGGCCTGAGGTTGAGCCAGCCGCGCAGATGATATCAGGGATGAAAACAACCCGCCGCTCTGTTTCTGATTGTACATAAGCAGCGCGCGCACTCTTGCCGTACCCGCTTCAAACGACCCGCCCATCGCCACTGCGTAAGGCATGCTGCCCGCGGCGGCGAGCATTCCGGCGGTGTAAGCCGTGTTCTGCGCCGAATCACCGGTTGTCGGCCAGGGCATAGGCATCGCGCCCATTTCCAGGTAAGCGAAAAACGGCTCGGCGGAAAAATGCGATTGCGCTTTTTGAAACTCCCGATCCTCGACGAGAGTGAACGTAGAGTTAGACCCGCCAACTTTGTTAACCGCCGCTCGAACGCCAGCCATAACTACACGGTCGCGCACGTCGACGCTCAAATCCGACTTCGCAGAATTTTGCGCCGCGAGCAGTTGCGTTACTTCTGCTTTAAGCCGATCCGCGTCATCAGAGTTCGCCGCTTCGATCAACATCGCCTGGCCGCTCGCGCCGTAGCTGACAACGGCGATGCGCGCGTTCGATAAGGCGCTCATATTCTTCATCGCAAAACCGGCGAGATCGCCGTTGGTCGGAGATGCTTCACCTCGCGTCAGAAACTTCTGTAATGGAGCTAATGCGCCGGGCATACGGGCCAGTTGAGCCAGGCCGCCGTTTCTCACCTCAAAATAAAAACGCAACCCGTCGCGCGGGACAAATGATTCAAGCAGAGGCTCGCCCGTGCGGGCGTGCGCGGCGAGGACTGGCGCAGAGTCAGTTGCGTCAATTACCTGCGCCACGCGGCGCGGGCGGCTGCTTGCGGCTTGTGGCAAAGCGCTTTGAGCGATCAACAGTACGAAGCAAAGCGCAAGGATGACAGACGAGGTTTTGGCTTTCATAGGATTTCTCCTGCGGGTGCGGCTTGATTTGGTGAATTAAAACAAAGGGGCAGGAAACCGTTACGCCGAGATGATAGCACAGCCGCAAGGCGCACAGAATAGTATTCTCAACTGACTTTATCGGCTGTGGATAACACCAAATCGTTTAACAAATGACCGGGCAACCTTTAAGCCGCCAGACGTAACATGTGGAAAACGCTACGGTTACAATCACACGCGCAAACTCGGCCGGGCGGCACGGGCCTTGCAGTTTCATAATGTGCGGCGCGATGCCGCGCAGTTCATCAACGGAGGATGGGAAATGATCAAGTTTAATAAAAAGCTTTACACATTTGTTTTGAGTTTCGCCTTGCTGATGGCCATTGCTGTACCTGCGACCGCGCAGTCACGTTTTGGCGGCTACATGTCTACTAAGAAAAAGGTAGGGATCATCGGCGGCGGCGCTGCGGCGGGCGCGTTAGTCGGCGGGTTGCTCGGCGGGAAGAAAGGCGCAGTCATAGGCGGGTTGCTCGGCGCGGGCGGGGGCGCGGGCTACGTCTACGTCGAAGGCAAGCGCCAACAGGATCGTTACGGCGAGTATGACTATTACCGCTACCGCCGGTTTAATAGAAGGAACTTCCGCCGCTAAGACGGTAGTTTGATCGCAAAAGCATCGCTGCTATAATCGATTTGAGATAAGGCGATGTTGCGAAAACAGATTCATATCTTTGTGCCGCTGGTCGCGCTCGCATTGGCGCTGGCGGCATCAGCTTTCGGAAAAGCCGCGCATGGATTTCAAAAGAGCACGCTTCAAAAGAAGCGTGTGGCCGTGCGCGGCCTCCTGACCTCCACAAAAGAGAAACTTCAAGTCACAACCTGGCAAACTCAGAATAAATCAGGCCCGGGCTCTCCCTACGCGCAAGCGCACCTGGCAATCGAAACAACAGGGCCTGATGCGCGCGTGTTATGGCAGACCGACGGAGGCTCTAAGTATTATCAGGTCTCTTCGATTCAGACGGCCGATCTGGACGGCGACGGTGTGATTGAGATAATGAGTCTCTGGTGGGCAGGCGCGTCAGCCGGGGCATTGCTTCGCGTATTCCACTGGGATAAAGATAAAAAAAGTTTCGCCGAGCTTTCTGCCGAAGACGATCTAAACGGCATCCATCGCTACCGCGTGGCGAGCGGCAACCGCAATAGATCGCGGTCGCGACTCCGGCTGATTACATACGTGCGAGCCAATGTCGGGGCAGGCTGGCCGCCGGTTCCAGGCGGGGAGTATGAGGTGCATGGCTCGGAGATAGTTCGGTCCGGCAAGAGCGATATTGGGGGACGTATGGATGAAACAGGTCGAGTTGAATCCGGCATCGAAGGGCAAGCGGTAATCTCGCCGACAAGCCCTGTGCTTCGCGCTAATATGCCACGGCCCGATCCTGCGCCATTCGAGACGACGCTGGTCGTGGTTACGGCCGGTGAAGGGCGCGAGGTCGCCCGCCTTAAAACAGGCTCTGATGGCCGGTTTCGTGTCTCGCTTCCTCCGGGCCAGTATGTTGTCAAACCTCAAATGGAGAGTCGCCGCTGGCCTCGCGGAGGAGAGCAAGAAGTAACGGTCACTTCGGGTAAGTTCTCTCAAGTTACTATCACGTTCGACAGCGGAATCAGGTGAGACAGAGTTCTAAATTCGCTTGACCACCGTTCTTAACAGCAAGCTCTTTAGTCTCACTTCATCTTCACTCTCTATCTCAAGCTGCGCGGCATATACGGGTATGTCCGAGGGTTTCAGTCCTTCAAGCCGCACGGCATCCTTCTCAGTTGTGATAATGGCATCGGCCCCGACTTCGCGGGCCGCGCGCGTTACATCGTCAAGGTCTTGCTGAGTGAAAGGGTGATGATCGTTGTAAAAATGCTCGGCGACGATATTTATTCCGATCTGAAGAACATCCTCGGCAAAGGCATGCGGGTTGCCGATGCCGCACATCAAAGATACGTTCCACCCACTGAATTGACTGGCTTCATACGCTTCGCCTGAAAGGTGGCGCAACCGCTTGATCGCTGAATAGATATACATCACCGGCACTTTCTCGCCGCAGAAGTATTTTATTATTGCGTTTACCTGCGCTTGATCGAACGGGCGGTCTGCGCGAGTGATTATCACCGCGTCTGCGCGCTTGATCCCGTACAGAGGCTCACGCAATCGCCCGAACGGGACCATCTCGAACCCGGCAAACGGATCGGTAGCATCAAGCAATAAAATGTTGAGATCGCGCGCGAGCGCAAGATGCTGGTAGGCGTCATCGAGTATCAGCACGTCCGCGCCAAACTCGCGCTCCGCATACGCGCCGCTTTCGTATCGGTCTTTATCTATGATTATAGGAACGTCAGGCAGCCCGCGCGCCAGCATCAGCGGCTCGTCCCCGAACTCCTGATATGATTCTGCGCCGCTTCTGTCCGGGGTTTCAGGCGTTTCGCGCGGGTCGTTGAGTATCCGCCTGCCCGTCGATTTGCGTCTGTAGCCGCGCGTCAGTATGGCGACCGAGTGGCCTTCTTCCTTTAGGTATCGCGCAACATAATGGACGAAGGGAGTCTTACCGGTTCCGCCCACGGCGATGTTTCCAATGCTGATTACGGTCGCGTCGAGTCGTTTCGGCTTAAGGTAGTCAGTCTCGTAAGCTGCCACGCGCAAGCGCACTCCGAACTCGTAAAGCCTGGCCGGTAGCCACATCAGAGCGCGCTTCAGTTTTTCGCTCTTCTTAATCATTGGCAATAGCTGAGTGCTGAGTCCTGTGTGTGACACAATCAAGCTGCCGTCTTATTGTTACTCAGCACTCAGCACCGTTTTTATAGTCGTGACGATACAATCTGTCGCGCCCCGATTCTTGAGCAATATATCTTTCGCGCGCGCGCCGACAGATTGGGCCGCCTCGCGGTCAGATAGCAGGCGAATGACTTCGCGAGCAAAATCGTCTCGTGAGTCTGCGCCGGTCGAGCTTACCTGCACAAGCGCGTCTGCACACGCAAAGTCAGAGACTATCTGGCGGAAGTTATATGTGTGCGGGCCAACTATGATTGGCTTTGCATACGCGGCAGGCTCGATGATGTTGTGCCCGCCGCGTGGAACAAGGCTCCCGCCGACAAAAACGACCGCGGCAAATCTATACACGGCGGCAAGCTCTCCTATCGTGTCTAGCAATATAACGTCCGATTCTCGCGCCGCAGGCCGGTCTTGTGAGCTTGACCTTGCTTGAGTGCGGCGCGCAAGCGTGAAGCCTGACTGCGCGATAAGGCCGGCCACTTCGTTAAACCTTTCAGGGTGGCGCGGGGCAATCAAGAGCCTCGCGTCTTCAAGCCCCTTATGAGTGCGCGCCTGCTTGAGCGCGTCGAGCAAAACCTGTTCCTCGCCGGGCGCGGTGCTGCCCGCGACGATCAAGCGCGACGATTCGGAGAGCGCGAATTGATCGTCAAGCTCGTCGTGAATGTTTTTCCTGACTCCTGACTCCTGGCCCCTGACCTCTGATGTGTCGTACTTAAGATTGCCACAGACGCGCACCCTCGTTGGGTCCGCGCCCAGCGCGAGCGCGCGCTCGGCATCGGCTTCTGATTGCATTATCAAAATCGTCGCGTCATTGATTACTTGCCCGATAAACGGGCGTATGCGTTTGTACCTCGCGAAAGAGCGCGGCGAGATTCGACCGTTGGCGATCACCGTCGCCACTTTCAGCTTACGGCACTGGCGCAGGAAATTAGGCCAAAGCTCTGTTTCAAGAATTATCACCACGTCCGGGGAGACATGCGAAAGCGCGCGCCGCGCTACGAAGGCCCAGTCGAATGGAAAATAAAAGACCGCATCCAGAAGGGCAGGGCAGTCGGCGCGGGCGAGTTGCTGGCCCGTGAGCGTGGTCGTCGAGACGACCACACGATAGTCGCTCAGTTTTTGCTTGAGTGAAGCGATCAACGGTCGCGCGGCGTTAAACTCGCCGACCGAGACAGTGTGAACCCAGACCGTAGGACGCCCCGCGCCGCGTGCCGACTCCGGCAGCAATCCCAGACGCTGTTTTAGACTGCCTATATACTTGCCATGACGCAGGGCTTGATAAATAAAGTAGGGCAGCAGGACCAGGGAAACCGCTAACAGGGCGAGGCTGTAGAAAAAGTGCATAATTGCCAGTCGTAGAGGCGCCGCCGCGCGCCGCCTCTACGACAGTCCAATCGCCGGTTCACTTTGCGCGCTCCAGGTAAGTCCCTTTCGACGGATCGACGCGTATGCGGTCGCCTTCTTTGATGAAAGGCGGGACCTGAACGGTCACTCCTGTTTCAAGCTTCGCGGGCTTGGGGCTATTTGAAGCCGTAGCGCCTTTCAATTCGGGCGCAGTTTCAACCACCGTCAGTTCGACCGCCGGAGGAAGCTCGACCCCTATGGGCGCGCCGTCGAAGAATTCGATCTGAATCTTTGTGCCCCCGACCAGATAATCCATCGCGTCGCCCAGCGTCTCGCCGTCAAGCGCGATCTGGTCAAAGGTCTCTGTGTTCATGAAATGATGCATGTCGCCGTCGCTGTAGAGGAACTCCATCTCGTGCTCTTCAAGCATGGCGCGTTCGATGTTTTCGGTAGAGCTGAACCGCACTTCGGTCGAAGAGCCGTTCTTGATGTTGCGCAGCTTTGCTTGCACGAAGGCGCGGAGATTGCCGGGCGTGCGGTGCTGGAAATCCAGAACGCGATGCGGCGCGTTGTTATACATTATTATCATTCCTCGGCGAATATCATTGGCTTGCATTGTAACTATCTTCCCTTCTTCAAATATAAATAAATATGTCACGAATTCGGCACTCAGGCCAACTTCGTAAAATACAGTATCGAGTGTTGAAGGCGCAAGGATTATCCACGAAGAACACGAAGCTCACTAAAGACATTAGTGAGCTTCGTGTTCTTCGTGGATTATGATCTAAGGGTTTGTTTCAGATTGCGAATTCTGCTTCGAGCGCTAGCTGGACTTTGCGCAGCTCGAATCGCGCGCGGCCGACATTGCCGCCGGGATTGAGCGCGAGCAAGAGAAAATACTCTGCGGTGATGGGACGGAGCAGGAAAGACTGCCGGTCGGTGGAAAGCATCATCTCGCGCATATCGCCAAGCTCGGTGTCCGACGCTACGCGCATGCTGCGGCGCAAAAGGGTCGTAAGCTCGGTCGCCACAAGCTCGATGTCCAGGTCCGGGTCGAGGTCCGGCATATAACGCTCGATCACTATCCCGTTGATTCCCAGTATGACGGCTCCCGAGCAGCCTTCTATGCGATCAACTATATCGGTGAGCGATTCTATGAAGGTCAATTGCCTACCTCCTAAATTGCGGATTGCGGATTGTGGAATAAAGAACCTGGCAAAGTTCTCAAATCCGCAATCCGCAATCCGCATTCGATTTACCGTCCGCCCTTGTTGGCGGCCGCGTTTGCCTGAACCGGCTGCGCGGGCTTCTGAGCAGGCGCTGCCGTGCCGGAGGCGCGCTGGGTCCCTGCGGGATTCTGCACGCCCTCGTTAGAGCTTCGCTGAGGCGCAAGGCGCGGGCCAACTGTTCCGTCCTGCCTGACTATGCGAGGCGTGATGAAGAACAGTATCTCCGAGAAGTCGCGCCGCGTCGATCTGCGCTTAAACAGCTCGCCGACCAGCGGGATCTTCGATATGCCGGGCGTGCGCGTTAACGTCTGGCCTTCGTCGTCGATGTTGATGCCGCCCATCACGGTCGTGCCGCCATCGCTTATGCGAACGGTTGATTCGGCTGACTGCGTGTTGATGCCGGGCGTGCCGTTGTTGAACTGGTTGGCAAGCGAAAAGTTCACCGTGTTATTTTCGGCAACTACGTGCATCAGCACCTCGCCGGTTTCTTCGACTATCTGCGGCGTGATCTCAAGCCTGAGCGCGGCGGTGACAAACGTAGTGGTGATCGTGTTGTTCGAGACGGTCTGGACGGGTATCTGAACGCCGTTGACTATCTCTGCTGTCTGGTTGTCCTGAGCCGTGATGCGCGGGCTGGCGATGGTGCGTATCTGGCCTTTGGTTCTCGGAGGCCGAAAGCGCCAGCGAGAGGATGCCCGTTCCGAGCGCGCCCGTCGTCAAGCTCAACACTGTGTTGGCAAGCCCGTTCGTAAGCGCGTTGGTTGCAAATGGGCCGATGAGGTTCGGGCCAAGCCCTTTTTGCTCGCTGCTGGAGCCGCTACCAGAGCCGCTGCCAGAGCCGCTTCCTGAACCACTTCCCGACCCGCTGCCGGATCCGCTGCCGGACCCGCCTTGCTCGCCGCCGGGAGCGAGCTTGCTTCCGGGCTGCAACTGCAAGGGCGTGGTCTGGAGGAAAGCAGTCTTTCCGTCTCTGGGATCCACGACCGCGCCGCCGACCGACGTGCCGAGGTCGCGCAGGAAGTTGCGACTGGCAATCACTATTCGCGCTTCTATCTCGACCATAGGCTCGGGCTTGTCCAACTGAGCGATTATTTCGTCCACGGCCTGAACGTATTCGGGCAGGTCTGTGACGATCAGCGTGTTGGTTCGCATATCCATCTCAATACGGCCACGCTGGCTGAGCCTCTTTTCTGCTATCGAAAGAAGCGTGCCCCGGCTCAAGCCGCCACCCTCAGCGGACGAAGACCCGCTGCTGCGACCCGCCGCGCCCGTGCCGGTGTCTCCGAGCGAACCTGCCGCGCGCGCGTACCTGAGGCGGATGATCTTGGTGACGAGCGGGACCTTCAGACTCTGCGCTTCGGTGATTGCGCGCTGCTGGTCCTCTTCTTCTTTATGGCGGCGAGCGTGGCTATTCTGATGATGCGCCCGTTACTCTCGCAGACCGCGCCGAGGCGGTTAGCGCGAAGCACGGAATTGATCACCTGATTCCACGGTATGTCGGTCACTCGTATGTCTACGGGAACCGTGGTGACCGATTTGTTGACTATAAAGTTTATGCCGTACTGCTGCGAAACGAAGCGCAGCATATCGCGAAGGTCTACGCCCGCGCGAAGGTCGAAGCTGATGAGTCCGCCGACATAACCTGCATCGCAAAACGCCAGCTCGGACCGATTCTTTGAAGGCTGGCTCTGCGGCGCGCTCGGAACTGCGGATGGCTGCGCCGCCGGACGCTGAACGTCGGCAACGCTCCGCGTGTAAGAAGTACCCGCAGGCTGGACGATGGTCTCTTTTACCGCAGGCGGGTTCTGTGTCGCAGGCTGCTTAGGCAGCGGCAGATTCGTGTTCGGCTGCGCCGTGACGCGCTGATTGCTGCCGGACTGGCCGGCAGGCTTGCCCGCTTGAGCAATCAGGTTCGAAGGTATATTCGGATTGTTCTCTTCTTTTTGGTTCTCAGCTTTTTGATTCTCGACGCGCTGACCGGCCACTTTGATCTCGCGGTTGCTTACCGATGACTGCTCAGGCTGCGGGAGGGGATTGGCGGGCTGTACCGCGCTCACCTGTCCGACCGCGATGACGAGCCGCGCGCCTTCGCGCGTGACGCGATAGGGCATCTTCGATTTGGTGTCTACGACTACGCGGACGACATTTGCCGAAGGCTGGCCGACGCGCACGCGATCGACCGAGGCCGCGCCCACCGAAAAAGTTTTATTGCCGAAAGCGCTCGTCACTCCCGTGATGTCTACGACGACGCGCCACGGGTCGGGCAGCACAAAATCTTTGAACTGCGCCGCGCCATCCATGTCTACAAGGACGCGAACGCCTTTATCAGCCGCCTCTGAGCGAACTGCTTGAACTAGGCTCGCGGGCTTAAGCGCGCTCTGCGCCGCAGGAGCGCGGTCGGGAGCGGGCGTACTGGCTGTGGTACGCGCGCGGACCGGAGCCGGATTGACATAGACGCTCGGAGCATTCGAGTTCTCTTTTCGATTCGATTTCGTTTCAACCAGGCCAGGTTGATCGACCGCCGCCGCTTTCGCCTGATTGCTCGCCGAAGATATCTCAAGCACGAGCATGTTGCCGTCTATGGCTGTGCGGTCGCGCACTTCTCCTCTCACGGCAATTTCGATTCTGCTGACGTTGCGCTCGGAGGTGGCGCTTCCCAGGCGAGACTGGCGAACCGATATTGATTCGACGAGCGCGCTTTTGACGGCGTAACTGGGCGCCAGTCGCGCGGCGTCGCCGCCGGGCAGGTCGATTATGATCAACCGGTCGGTTGGCCGGAAGACGGTATAGAGGGGTGGCGCATTAGACTCGATCATTATACGCGTGAGCGCGCCCGCACTCTCGTGCTTGAGCGACATCAAGGTAAACGCCTGGCCCTCTCCCGAAGCGTTCGGCCTTGCGACAACCATAACATTGCTCAAGAGCGCTGATAGCGCCAGCAATAGAATAAGCCTCCTAGCAATCATAACTATAATCTCCCCTCGTTTTATTCAATCTGATGTGGGCGCGATCCCGAGGGCTTTGATTGATAAAAGGAACGTCGGCTCCACCACCCTAACTTAAATTCCTAATCTCGATTACTTCTGTGCCTGTGACGCGGTTGGCATTTTGGCTACCACGCGTTCTTGTAGGGACTGCTTACCGTTAACTTCCAGATAAGAGACTTCACGAAACAGCACTTTCGAGCCTCCCGCCTCAGCCCCGTCCGTCTCTATGCGAACTATCTCGCCGTTGTAACAGGCAGTCCCCCGGCGCACGAAAAACATCGTGCCCGTAGGCTGCGCGCGCACGAACGCGCCTTCGCCGCGCTCGTCGCGGAATATGCCTGTAATGTCAAGCTCGCTTATAAGGTACTGCTGAACAGGGTCGGGCTCGGCCATGCCGCGCGTCCGGGCCATTTCGACCTTCTGCCTGAACTCCGCGCGACGGGCGTCGAGCGTAGGAAAGCCTAAGGCTTTCGGCGTCTTTGGCGATTTGCCCGGCTTTGGCTTTACGAACTTCTTAAACGGGTCGCGCCCGGCAGGCCGGTACGGCCTGATGGAATCGGCGCTCGGCCCAATGTTCTCTTTTGCCGTGCCGTTGCTTGATGCGTTTTGCTCCGACTGCGCGGCGGCTGCGATTGTGACCGCGAGTATGAGCATCACGCCAAGGGCGAAACGAAAGAAGAGAGTCTCGATCTCTTTGTTCGTCTCCATACGATTTGCGAGCAATGTTTTTGCTTTCATAGCACCACTCCGCTATCTTTTGCCTCGTCTACTTTGCCTGGTTTGTCGCAGGCGTTGTATTTGCCGGCGGCGTTGCATCTGCCGGCGGCGTCGCTGCCGGTTTCTTGTTTAGCTTTTCCATGTTCTCCAGCGAGATGTAATACGCCGTCACCACGAAAGAGCTGTTTATCGAGCGGCCAAATTCTTGCGCATTGTCTTCGGCCTGTTTCACGTCAACGTCGGTGACGCTAACGATGCGCTTGTAAAAGCCGAGGTCGGAAAAGAACAACCCCAGGCTGTCGTACGAGCCGCTGACCTGTACCAGTATTTTCTGCGCGGTGTATATCTCGGCGGCCTCAGGCTTGTCCTGTGCGAACTGTTTAAGCTCAAGCCTTCGGCCCTTCATGAAGTCTTTGATGTTGTCATAGACTCGCGATATCTCCACCTGATCCGGAAGCAGGTCGCGGAGCGTGTCCATCTCTTCTCGCTTCACCACAAGGGTTCGCTCAGTCTCTTCGAGGTTGGCCCGTATGATGTCGCCCTGCTTGTTCTTGACTTTGAGGTCTTCGGCCTTGCTGAGCAGTTCCGTAGTCTCGGTTCGAGTCTCGCTGTAGAGCAGCGTGTCGGCCGCAAACAGCATCAGGATCACAACCGCCAGGAGCAAACCCATCAGGTAGTACCAGGCCATGCGGTTGAGAAAGCTACCACCTTCCTCAGCGCCTTTCACAACAGTAGTCATCGTTGCTGACATAACCTTATCTCCTCCAGGTTGGCTAAAGCGCCTACTTTTGCTCCTGTTTATCTTCGCCTTTGTCGCCTTCGGCGCGCGGCTTGTTATAAACGCACTCGATCTTGAACATGTAAAGCCTGATCATCTCGTCTGAGTCGGCTTTCTTGTCTGTCTCTTCTTCGGGCTTCATTTCTTTGCCCTCGACCGAAAGCACGAGGTTTGAGAAGAGCCCGTTTGAGAACTCCAACTGCTTGGCGAAGTCCGAGATCACTTGCTGGTTGAGCGAGGAGCCGATGATCTGTAGCTGGCTGCCCTTTTGCGTGACCGACATCAGCTTGAAATCGGCCTGGCCGCCGGGCATGCGCTCGTTGATCGCCGACATCAAGGCCACGGGCCCTTTCTGCTCGGCGCGCAACTGCTTGATGACCTTGATGCGCTCTTCGACCTGCTTCAGCTCGGCTTCGAGCTGGTTCTTGCGCTCGATATCGGCCTTCAATTTTTCGGCAACTTCCTCTTCGCGCTTCAACACTTCCTGCGCCTCGGCGTGCGCGTTGTTGGTCCAAAGGTGATCAACGCCTATCGCGATGAGGAAGACCAGAAGCGCGCTTGCGATCATAAATATCTGCTGGCCTCGGCGCGCGGCCACCTTGGTCTTCTGCACCGACACGCGCTGCTCGGCGGTGCCTTCAAGTAGGTTTACACGAATCATTTCGCCACCTCCATCACACGGACTGCGAGGCCGACGGCCACCGCCATGTTGGGTGAGAGTTCTCTAAGGTACTCGTCGTCAAATCGCTTTTGATCGAATTTGATCGAGCGGAACGAATCGAATCGCTCGACGGGCATCTGAAATTTGTCCGACAGGTATTCGCAAAGCTGGGCGACTTTTGACGACCCGCCTGCTATCAACATTCTATCGATCTGGGGAGAGTCCACGGCCGTGGCGCGGAAAAAGTCGAGCGTGCGCTGTATCTCAAGCCCCAGCATCTCGGAGACCGATCTTATCGCGGGCTCGGCGTGCTCTAGCGACATCTCCGACCCTACGTCCGCGCCGCGCTTGAGCGCTTCGGCCTGCTCGAACGTCAGGTCAAGCTCTTTTTGAAGCAGGTCCGTGTACTGGTTGCCGCCAGCCGATATGTCGCGCGTGAATATCAATGTCACGCCGCGCACGATGTTGATGGTCATAACCGAAGCGCCTATGTCGAGCAGGGCGACGGTCTGGTTTGGCATCGGCTGGTAGTTGACTTCGTAAGCGTTCTGAAGCGCGAAGGCGTCCACGTCTACGATCATCGGCTGTTTGCCGGCCTGCGAGATGACCTGAGTGAACTGCGCGATCTTGTCTCGCTTGCAGGCCACTAAAAGCACGTCCATGTGCTGGCCCGTAGAATCGTAGTTGATGATCTCGTGATAAAGGTTCACGTCATTTATGTCGAAGGGAATGTACTGCTCTGCTTCCCAGTGTATCTGCTCGTCCAGCTCTTCTTCGGGCATGGCCGGAAGCGTTATCTTTTTTACTATGACTGCGTGACCCGATAGCGAAGTCGCGATCTGGTTAGTCTTGATGTTCTGATCCGTCCAGACGCGATTTATGCAATCGCTCACGTGATTGAGGTCTATTATGTGTCCGTCTACTATGGTGTCTGATTGTAAGTTTTGATGTGCTATGTGAAGCAGTTCGAAGCCGCCGCGCACGGGCTTGAGTTCCACGGCCTTGAGCGCGCTCGAACCGATGTCGAGGCCGACGATGCTCTTATTCTTTTTTCCCAGCATAAGCCCCCCGGAAGGATTGCGGATTTCCTTGGCGGATGATGCGCTTTCGCGCACCGCAATCTCGGATTTCAAATTTCAGATTGATGTTTCAGGGCCGAGTTTAACCATCAATGAAAAAATGACGATCCGAATTCCAAATTGAATCGCAGGGGCAGTCGTAAACTGAGGAACTTGTGCAGCAAGGTTGCGAGAACTTGAGAGGGCGCCCCGCAGGGCATTGGTAACGACAGATGTTTAGCTTCACAACCAATCAAATATCAAAATGACACTTGTGCGACCGGAGCCATTTCTACCATCCACCCATATCGATGTCAACACTATTTTTTTTTGCGCTTGCTTTTGCCGTTCGAATCACCCGTTCGGGCAGTGCTGCCTCAATCAACCCTTGCTCAAGCGCGCCCGCTGGCCTCGATTTGCGACGCTTAACCCCGAGTCTTCTCGCGCTCGGATTAAAAGCAAAAAGAGATTTAAAACCAACTTTGATTGCTCTTGGTTTTCACTTATGCGTATAATCTCGGCGCGCTCACAGGGTCAATCTATTTAGACGTAACAAGAGATCAGCATTTCAGTTTGGATTTCGAAGAAGCGGAGATCGAGCTTTGAACGAAACGATGTTCGTCAGTTCAATAGATGTGAAAGCGCGAGAAGCGAAGCAGAAGCGTTTCACGCCTATACTTGCGCCTTTGATGGAAAGCCGCGCGACGACAATCGTTATTTCGGCAGCAGTGGCAATACAGTGCGGGCTGACGGCCTTGCACGTCGAAGGGTGGCAGTGCCCGGTGTTATCTACACTCGGCGTTCCCTGTCCGGGATGCGGGCTGTCGCGCGCGGTGACCGCCTTTGCGCGAGGCGACTGGCAATATTCGCTCACGATGCATGCATTTGCTCCGCTTTTTTTAATCGCAGCCGCGCTCGTAGGCGCGGCTGCCCTGCTGCCTGACCGTCAAAAACGATCGTTGATAAAAAAAATCGAAGTTCTGGAACGCCGCACAGGGATTACGGCCATCTTATTAATCGCATTCGTGATTTACTGGCTGATCAGGTTGTTGCTTTTTCACGAGACGTTCATACAGTTAATCAAGGCATGATTTTCTTCTGAGTCAAAAACAAAATGGAGGCTTGAGAAAATGGAAGGTTTAGGACTGCTCGCCATTCCGATAGGCATAGGCTCTTTGATTTGCTTCATCATCGTGCTTATCAAGCTGTTTCAGAATGAAGGAGCCTTGAAAGGGATACTGGGTCTTATCTGCTCGCTCTACACTTTCGTCTGGGGCTGGATGAACGCATCGCGCCTCAATATCAAAAACATCATGATTATCTGGACCATCCTTATCGTCTTAGGGATCATAGTCCAGATAGCAGCCGGTGGCGCCGCCTACGGCATGCGGTAGTCGCCTCCAGCCGGGAAAGATTCACCTTTGGCGGCCTTCAGTAGGGGCCGCCAGATAAGCAGTTTCAGATAGAGCTCATCCGAACAAGGGCGGGCGCAGGGCTGACCGTCCGCTATCGCTCTAGGGGGAGAGGTGTCTCCGCACCCTTAATATCTATACCGATAACGGACAGCGCGGCGGGGGCATCGGCGCGCGGTTTGACTCACCGTTTCGCATCCAATAAAATCCTTATTGGTGTCGTCGATAGGTTTGAAGGCTGACCGTGAGCATGCCTTTGATTAAAACTGATCGTTTATCATAAGCCTGTTGCCGAAGGTAGGCGCTTGACGGCAAGCGCGCCTGAGATCAGCAGGCTGATTGGTTCTCTAGTTCGTTTGCAAAACTAGAGACCGGAAGCTAGAAAAAAATATGACCGCAATAGTAAACAAAGTTGCAACAAAGATTTTTGGCAGCGCCAACGAGCGATTGCTTAAACGCCTCTGGCCCGTAGTCGCCGAGATTAACGCACTGGAAGCAGAGATGAAGGGCTTGAGCGATGAAGACCTGCGCGCCCGCACGATAAAGTTCCGCGAGTTTGTTGATCGCCGCGTGAGTGAGGCTGACATCGAAGGCGGCACGTTCGAAGAACAGAAGAAAGCCCTCCGTCAGGTGGTCGATGAAGCCCTCGAAGAAATATTAGTCGAAGCTTTCGCCGTCGTGCGCGAGGCGTCGCGGCGCGCAACGGGCATGCGCCACTTCGACGTTCAGTTGATCGGCGGCATGGTGTTGCATCGCGGGATGATCGCCGAGATGAAGACGGGCGAAGGCAAAACTCTCGTCGCCACGTTGCCCGCTTACCTGAACGCCGTCGCCGGGCGTGGCGTGCACGTGGTCACCGTAAACGATTACCTCGCCAAACGCGACACCGAGTGGATGGGCAAGATTTATCGCTTCCTCGGGCTTAGTGTGGGCTGCATACAGCACGACATGGACGACATGGAGCGCAAGGAGGCATACGGCGCGGATATAACTTACGGGACGAACAACGAGTTCGGCTTCGACTACCTGCGCGACAACATGAAGTTCGACCCTTCTGCGATGGTGCAGCGCGGCCACTTCTACGCGATAGTTGACGAAGTCAACTCGATCCTCATAGACGAAGCGCGAACGCCGCTCATCATTTCCGGCGCGTCCGAAGAATTGACCGAGAAATACTACGCCGCTAACGATTGCATAGTGCGGCTCAAGGCCGAGCAGCAGAAGCGCGTGGCCGAGATCAAAAAAGAGGACGGCGATGTTGATCTCAAACAGGATCCGCGCCTGCTTTATCACGTAGACGAAAAACAGCACTCGGCTTCGCTCACGGAAGAAGGTGTAGAGGTGGCCGAGCGATTCACGGGCGTCGGGAATCTCTACGACCCTGCGAACATGGAGTTGCTGCACTGCATCGAACAGGGGCTGAAAGCGCACACGCTTTACAACCTCGACAAGCAGTACATAGTAAAAGATGGCGAGGTGATCATCGTCAACGAGTTCACGGGCCGCGTCATGCCAGGTCGCCGCTGGTCGGACGGGCTTCACCAGGCCGTCGAATCGAAAGAAGGCGTGAAGATCGAGGCCGAGAACCAGACGCTCGCCACCATCACGCTTCAGAATTATTTTCGTATGTACGCTAAGCTCGCGGGCATGACGGGTACTGCCGAGACAGAGGCTTCCGAGTTTGCCAACATCTATAAGCTGGACGTCGCCGTCGTTCCCACGAATAAAGACATGGTCCGCAAAGATTTCTCTGACGTGATCTACCGGACCGCGCGCGAGAAATATGATGCGGTCGCGCAGGAGATCAAAGAGCTTCACCAGAAGGGCCAGCCCGTGCTGGTCGGCACCGTGTCGGTCGAAAACTCTGAAATGATTGCGGCTCAGCTCAAAAAGATGCGCGTGCCGCACAACGTCCTTAACGCCAAGCCCGAGCACGCCGGGCGCGAGGCCGACATCGTCGCTCAAGCGGGGCGCAAAGGCCAGGTCACTATAGCGACGAACATGGCCGGTCGCGGCACGGACATATTGCTTGGCGGCAACCCGGAGTTTCTGGCGCGCCAGTATCTGAAAGAGAAAGAGATCAACCCCGAAGAAGCGACCGAGCAACAGTGGGAGCAGGCCATCGAGCGCGCCCGCAAGATCACGGACGCCGAGCACGAAGAGGTGGTGGGCCTGGGCGGGCTTCACATACTAGGGACCGAGCGTCATGAATCCCGGCGAATAGACAACCAGCTTCGCGGGCGCTCTGGCCGACAGGGCGATCCCGGCTCATCACGTTTTTATCTTTCGCTCGAAGACGATCTGATGCGCATATTCGGAGGCGAGCGCATCAAGGGGCTTATGCTGAAGCTCGGAATGGAAGAGGGAGTGCCTATCGAGTCGCGGCTGGTGTCGAAGCGAATCGAAGGGGCGCAGAAGTCTGTCGAGGGGCACAACTTTTCTATACGCAAACACCTGCTTGAATACGACGACGTGATGAACAAGCAACGCGAAGCGATCTACGGCATACGCCGCCAGTTGTTGATGGGGTTTGAGGGCGACACGCCCGAAGCTCAGAATGCCAACCAGCGCGAGTATATCCTGAGCACAATCGCCGAAAATCTCTTTGAAGGACTCATCGAGCAATACATGTCGAAAAATGTGGACCCCGGCGAGTGGGATCTTGTGAGCCTCAAAGACCAGCTCCGGATGATCTTCGGATTCGACGTGGACCGCGAAGGCGTAAACCTCGAAACTCTGGGGCCGCAGGAAGCAACCGGAATTATCTGGTCGAAGCTCGAAGAGAGGTATCAAGAGAAAGAGGTGCAGATGGGCGTCGAGTCGTTGCGCAACCTCGAACGCTACATCATGCTCAACATCGTTGACGCGCAGTGGAAAGACCACCTGCTTGCGCTCGATCACCTGAAAGAAGGCATAGGCTTGCGCGGCTATGCGCAGAAAGACCCGCTCGTCGAGTACAAGCGCGAGTCGTTCGGCCTTTTTGAAGGCATGCTCGATCGCATAGACACAGAGACTGTTCGTTACCTGTTCAACCTTCAGGTACAGGTGACCGCTCCCATCGAGCAAGAGCTTTTAGAGCGCCGCCGCCGCCAGCGTCGTGGCCGCGTGGCCTTTACGAAAGCAAACGAGACTGCTTTCGCGGGCGGCGAAGAAGAGCAGGCCAAGCCTGTTCGCAACAAAGGGCCGCGTGTCGGTCGCAATGATCCTTGCCCGTGCGGGTCGGGCAAGAAATACAAGAAGTGCTGCGGAGCATAACGATTGCGGATTGCGGAATTGATTAAGCTGGCGTTCGGTTCACAATCCGCAATCCGCAAGTAATCGGTCAGTTACGTGGGGAAAGTTGAGATGCCCTCTTTGCAAACAAAGGATTTACGGTTTTTGCTCCCCACGTAACTGAGGCATTACATCCGCAATTGATTAACAATTGATGCTCGCGCCGATCTATAGTAATCTTCCGCTAGCTACAAGCCCTCGCAATCAGTCCCCGCTAAAATCGAATCTGGAGATAGGTCATCGCTAGCAGTATTTTAGAAGCCATTAGAGCAGGCTCTATTCCGCGCGCGGCAAAAATGGCCGCCGCACGCGGTATGTTCCCGCTCACCAACGAAGAGATGCTCGAAGCGCTCGTAGCTCTCTCGTCCGACGAAAGCGAAGATATTCGCTTTGCCGCCGCCGCGACTATAGACACGCTCAAGCCTGAATCTTTCATCGAGCTTGCTTCAGAAAGAAGCTCCCCCGCCGACGTACTCGGGTTTTTATGCGTGTGGCCGCGAGCCACACATGAAATAGTCGAAGCTACGGTTTTCAACCGGGCGACCCCCGACATGGCGCTCGCCCGGCTCGCATCCTTGAGCAGTGACCCCCGCATCATCGAGGCCATATCGCTCAAGCAACAGAGCCTGATTCGCTCGCCCGCGATAATCGAGGCGATACTCGCTAATCCCAGCCGCACGCCGGAAGCCGAGCGGCGCGCGCGCGAGGTCCGCGAGGAATTCTTCGAGAAGCGTTTCGGCGCGCGGCTCGTAGCAGAAGAGCAACGCGCTCAGGCAGAGGCGGAAGCGGCGGCGCGGGCTGACCGTGAAGCCCGACAATCCATGGTCGCCATCGAAGGCATAGAAGACCTGGTGCGGCTGGGCCTTGTCAACGAAGCTATAGATGATTCGTTCATCTCCGATTATGAAGCCGAGTTCGGCCCGTTCGATACTTCACCGCCCGAACTCGAAATTCAAAACGAAATAGAAGAAACGATAAATGAAATTCAATCGATAGAGGGCGGCGTGCCGGCTGAGCGTTTGCCGGTCTTTCAACAGATCGCGTTGATGAGCATAAAGGATCGCGTGATGCTGGCGATCAAAGGCACACGCGAGGCGCGATTGATACTCATACGCGACCCTAACCGCGTAGTGGCCGGAGCCGTTTTGCGCAACCCGCGACTGACAGACCAGGAGATCGAAAACATCGCTTCGATCAAAACGGTGCCCGAAGACGTGCTTCGCCAGATAGGTCAGAATCGCGCGTGGACACGCTCATACGTTGTCATACACAATCTTGTGCGCAACCCTCGCACGCCTATAGCCCAGAGCCTGGGCTTCCTCAACCGCATACAGACGCGCGACCTGCGCGGGCTATCAACGAACAAAAACATCCCCGACGTTATTCGCACTACGGCGGCCCGCCTCTACATCAAGCGCAACGCTTAAGCGATTATAAAACCGAAGCGGCGTTGACACTCACTCGTCGCGGCGGATAATATCGAGCAGCGTTGTTTGATTTTTGTCGTGGACGACAAACCGGGAGGTAGACCATTATGTGGTGGCTCATCTCGACTTTGATAGTAGGGCTTATCGCTGGGGCGCTTGCGCGATTGCTTGTGCCGGGCCGTGACCCTATGGGATGTTTTATGACGGCGATACTCGGCATCGTCGGCTCTTTTGTCGGCGGAGGAATCGCCTATCTGCTACACTGGCAGCCCAGAGGTGGCGAACAGCGATATTTTCATCCCGGAGGGCTTTTGCTTTCGGTCGTGGGCGCAATCCTAGTGCTCCTGATCTGGCGCATGATGAGAAAGAACGCCTAACCGAAGGCTATTTTTATCCGCAACGAGCAGAGTTTTACATATCAGGCTTGCAATCAACTTGATTGCAAGCCTGATTCGTTTTCGTCAAACCGATCAAACCTCCGGATTATTTCCGCCTGATAAGCATCCTGAAGAAGGATTGAGCCTGAAATAATTTGGTACATCTTTGTACTATTAGCTTGCAATTTTATCCCATACAGAACCCGTATATGTAGGGTAGCCCTCTTAAATAAGGCCCAAGATTTTGAATCGCGCGCATTGATGACATTTCTGCGACTTTCAACCGGGGTTGGCATAAACATTGCTTATGAATCAGCGGCGTTGCAATCCTTTGCCGCGCCATCGTTCGTATTTAAAGACGGCGCGGCGAGCAAGTTAGCCGCATCAGGTTTTTGGCCGGCAAATGAGTTAGTTGATAAAAATTAAGGAGTCGAATATGTTGATTATCATTGCGGCGACAATCATGGTTTTCGCTTTGACCACGCTTATATTGATGAAGAGCCACAAGACCGACCCGACGCAACTGAATGAGCCACGCACCTCTTTGCTCACCCTGGGCGTGCAGATAATCTGCGGAGACTGCTCGGGCGACGAATCGCGCCCGCTTAAGACTTATCTTGACCGGCATGGCAACTGCTCGCAGTGTGGGGGCCATAGTTACATACTGGCTTCGAGCCGCGCCCTGTACGCGCAACAGGTTATGGCCGAGCGCCGCCTGGAAAGCGAAGCCGCAACTGGTAACGGCCGAGTTATTCCTTTTGAAGTGCCTTACGGCGCCCGCGGCGCGCGAACCGAAAAGATCGCCGTTTAACGAACCTGGTTTATATAAAAGCCCCCGAAAATAGAAGAGGCCGGAACGCGTTCCGGCCTCTTCTATTTTTTGTCTTTTCGCCCGATGAGCAGAAAGTATCAAAAGACGGGTACTTTCACCTCTACCCCGAAGGGGTGAGAGCCTCTCGCGCTCCTGATAGTTAGTAATCAGACGTGGGTAATGAGTGATCAGCGATGAGTAAAAAGTACCGCCGCGCTACTTGTTTAATAATCGACTATAGTCTTCGGGGAAGTCACAGTCTATCAAAACCGCTTCGCTCGCCACTTCGACGCGGGCTACCCTGTCGGCATTCGCATGAACCACCTGGCGCAATCCCTCGTTCGGGTCCATCGCGAGTATCTGCTCTTTCAAGCTCAAATCGATTGCTATGGGATGGCCGTTCCGGCCACCGTATGTCGGCACGACTATGAGCGGGCGCAGCTTTTCATACGCTTCGATTATGCGATTAATAACACCCGGCCCGATTTGCGGCTGATCTACGAGCGCGACTATCATAACCTGTGCGCTCGCTGAGAGCGCCTCCACGCCGCGCTTGATCGATAAGCTCATTCCTGCTTGATACTCTTCGTTGTGCGCGAACCGGACTGGCCGAGCGCCGACGGCGTCGCGGACATTTTGAGCGCGGTGGCCCGTGACGACAACGACTTCGCTTGCGCGCGAAGCCAGCAAGTTATCTGCACAGCACTCGACAAAAGTCTTGCCGTTGAAATGCAAGAGCTGTTTGAACTTGCCCATGCGCTTTGATTCGCCCGCCGCAAGAAGCACCGCTGAGTACATAACAAAACCTTAATTCGTGATGTAAGATTTGTCATGCGGTTACGCTAGAAACGGGAGGGAGAAGGATGCCATATAAAAAGGCGGTCGGTCGGATAATCGGCTTTGCTCTTGTCGCTTTCTGTTGCGCTGCAGTCCTGGCTCAGGACACACGGTATATCGAGTACGGGTTCTCATTTCAACCCCCGCCCGGATGGCAAGAGGATAGGGCTGCCGGGGGCGACGTCCGAGTTCAGTACCTGGGGCCGCAGCGTAATGACCGCATCCAGGCGAGGCTCAATTTGACGACTCAGAACTACGCCGTCAATTTAAGCGATCAGCAAATCAATTCGATGGCGGACGAGATGATTGCCAATCTCAAGGGCCTGGGGATGACAGCGGCCCAGATAGTTGACCGCCGCAAAATACCTGTCGCAGGCGTTGACGCCTTACAGATGGATATGACCTACGATCAAGACCGAGTCCCGATGCGGCTGCGCCAGGTCTACGTGCCTGTGGCCGATCATAAGCGCACTTACCTTTTCACCTTCGTAGACAAAGCCGAGCGTTTCGACGAAACGTCCCCGGCTGCACAAGCGGCGATTAATTCGTTCTCCCCGGCTGTTAGTCGCGCTCCTGCTACGAGCACGAACGTGGGCGAGCAAAGCAGTTCGGGCTTGCCCCGATGGTTGCTCATTTCGATAGCAGCCGTAGCTTTGATCGTGATAATCGCGGCTGCTTATTTCTTGATGCGCAAGTAATCGCAAACTATTTGAAAGAAAGCCGCAATTGCTGCGCCGGGCTTTGTACTGTTAAAATATTAATCGAATCGGAGATTTGAACTAATCGCAACTACAAGGGCTTTTTGATAATCGCGAGCCGCCAGTCGAACTTTAATGCGCCGCGCCGCATCTAAGCTTTGTGATTGAGCCGAAAATCTTACAAGTGGGAGAATAAATGTTAAGCAAATTTAAAGCACTCGTATTGATCGCAGTTATGACCTGCGCTGTCGCCACTACGGCGAGCGCGCAGCAGCAAGACCTATCTTTTGTTACGCCGGACGGCCAAGCCATCAGTCTATCGAGCTTGCGCGGCAAGGTGGCGGTCTTGCTGTTTGGCGGCGTGCAAGACCCTCAGTGCAAAGATGAGTTCAAGGCGCTCCAATCGCTTGCCGAGCGATACCAGGACAAAGGCGTCAGCATTTACTGGGTCAGCATCAACTCGCCTGCGGAAGCCGCCAACGACAAGCTAAAGAACCCTTGCGGCCCTGCCGGGTCCGTAGTCGTCTTGCGCGATCAAAACCAGGCGGCCTTCAAGCGCTTCGGCGGGCGCCAGTTGCCTACAATCGTCGTGTTGAACCAGCAGGGCGAAATTCACGGCCAGCCGCGACGCGGATTTAATCCGAACTCGGATTTTGTAAACGATCTGGCCGCCGTCATCGACGGCCTGCTCAACCAGAAGTGAGACCCTGTTTGCAATCAAACCGGGAAAAATGCCTGAACAAATAGCGCCGGCTTTCACGGGCGAAAGCCGGCGCTAATGCGTTTAAGGCTAGCGCGCGCGTTTGACTCTCTGATAAAAATTGATCTGATGAAATCCGATAGCGATACGGCAGCACCGCTGCTCTCTTTTTTTGAAGAGAGCGGCGAAGAGATACTTCAATTCATTCGCTGGCTGGTCGAGCAGGAATTGATGTCGCGCGACGCAGAGGCTACCCGCCGAATAGCGGAGAACCTTGCCGACCATCTCGCCAAAGACGGCGCTGCCGTAGACCTGCTCGACGATCCGCACTACGGCGCGAGCTTGCGCGCTCGTTACCGACGCGAGAACAATCCCTCCGGTGACGATAAGCAATTGCTTATCGTCGGCCACCTCGACACCGTCTGGCCTGCGGGCACGCTCGCCGCCCGGCCTTTTCGCGTCAGCGACGGGCGGGCTTACGGGCCGGGCATATTCGATATGAAATCGGGCGTAGCCCTTGCCGCGTTCGCCCTCCGCGCCCTCAAAACGTTGGGCCGCGCTACCCGCCGCAACGTCACGATGCTGATGACTTGCGATGAGGAAACCGGCAGCCATTTCTCGCGCTCGACAATCGAAGAAGAGGCGCGCGAGTCACACGCTGCGCTGGTGCTTGAGCCGCCGATTCCCGGGGGCACGGTTAAGACCGCGCGCAAAGGTGTGGGCGAGTTTGAATTGATCGCGCGCGGGCGGGCGGCCCACGCCGGCAATGATCCGCGCGCGGGCGTGAGCGCCGTGACGGAGCTTGCGCACCAGGTACTTGCCATAAACGAGATGTGCGATTTCGAGCGCGGCACCACGCTCAATGTCGGCGTAGTCCGTGGCGGCGTGCTCTCGAACGTCATCGCGGCAGAGGCCCGCGCTTCCATCGATATGCGGTTTAAGACCGTTGAGGAAGGCGCGCGAATCGCCGAAGCGATGCAAAACCTAAAGCCTCATCTTTCCGGCGCTCTCCTTGAAGTCACCGGCGGGATAAACCGCCCGCCGCTTGTGCGCACACCTGAGATTGGGGCGTTGTTTGAACACGCTCGAATGCTTGCCTCAGAGATCGGTTACGAGCTTCAGGAAGGATCGGTAGGCGGCGGCTCGGATGGAAACTTTATCGCCGCGCTGGGAGTGCCGGTGCTTGACGGGCTTGGCGTAGACGGGGCGGGCGCGCACGCCGACCACGAGCACATCATTATCAGCGACATACCGCGCCGCGCCGCTTTGCTCGCCAGCTTGATAGAGACTGTTTGAATGAATAATCAACCGGGCGGTTCTGAGCTGCGCAGCAAATCTTTATAAACTTCCGTTACACGCTTGCGAGTCTCGTCGAACGTGCCGGAAGTGTCTATCTCGTAATCGGCGTAGCGGCGTTTCTCTTCTGATGACATCTGTGCGGCTATTCTCAGCTCGGCCTCGGCGCGCGTGATCTGGTTGCGGCGCATCAATCGCTCGATCTGTATTTCCTTGTCGCAGAAGACTACTATGATCTTATCAAATCTTTTGTACCCGCCCGATTCTATCATCAGCGCGGCGTCAATTATGACGACGCCGTCGGGGCCAGAAGTTTCGGCCTCTCGAAGCAGCCGGTTCTGTTCTTCGATTACGCGGGGGTGAACTATTTCATTGAGCCGCTTGCGACGGTCCGCGTCCGCAAAGACTATCGCGCCGAGCTTCAGGCGGTTGATCGAGCCATCGTCGGCAACAACTCCCCGCCCGAACTCGCGGATCAAATCGTCGTAAGCCGCGTGCCCCGGCTCCATAACAAAGTGAGCTATTTTATCGGCGTCAAACGTCACGCAACCTAGCTCGCGCAATACGGAAAGCACGAAGCTTTTGCCGACGGCAATGCTGCCTGTTAGCCCGATTTTTAGCATAATTGCGAAGCCCATCGTCGAAAGCCTATATCGTCGCCGGTTGAGGGTCAATGCTTGTGGCAGGTTTATTGAATCGTTTCCGAGACGACCATTTCTTGATGGCTCGCGTCGGTGATTGTGAGCACCTGTTCGGCAAATAGGTTCGAGTTGATGAGCGTTTGAACCAGATAATTACCGGCGGCGGGAAAGTTGACGTTTGCGAAGATGGTGACGTTGTCGGCAAATCCGTTCTGCGGCACCTGAAACGGCGAGGGCGGCGAAACGGCTATGGGTTGCGAGCGGTCCGGCGTCAGTATGCGAACCTCCGACAGGTATTGCCCGTCGCCCGACCAGTGGTTGATGATAGCCATTTTCAGCAGCGTGACCGGCAATTGCGGAACCTGTATGACATAAAACAAACCCATCAGGCTCAACTTGTTGTTGACCTCAAGCCGCACGTCTTCGCATATTATCGTGTAATGAAGCCGCAGTCCCTGCATAGCCTTCTCTTCGGACATTGAACACGCTCGCTTTCTTTTCCGGGATTAACTATCTCATGCAGAGGGGTGCGATACAAGCAAGCGTCCGGCAGACGGACGTAAAACGCGCGCGAGAAAGAGAGGGGAGTTTTTGTTTTAAGACGACCATCGCCGGCGGGGTCTCTGCCCCGCCGGTTTCTAGTGTGGCTTTGAGCTTTTTTCGCTCGCTTTTAGTTGCGGGACGGGAATATACCCTCAAGCGCTATGCAGAAGTTAAGCGCGAGGTAAGGCTGTATGTTCGGGTGCGGCTGATTGCCTCCTCCGCTCGGCGGAATCATGTTCGGGGCCATTTGGGCATTGCTAGCCGCAGCATACAAAGAACCGCTACCCGTAAACGTACCAAGAAAGGCGCCTCCCGGCCTACCCGCAACGCCGTCATCGTCTGTGCAATTTACAGGGTGCTGGTGCATCGGTATCTCTTGGACCGTCAGGGTAACAGTTTCGGTTCCTGCTGCCTGGCCGAGGTCATAGGACGATAGACCCGGTCCCTGGCCAAAGTGAAGGGGCCATCGGCTTTGCAGATTGGGCAGCGCGAAGGTCGTCTGGCCGTTGCCGCCATAGGTTGTGCCGAGAAGCGAGAACAGCGCTGTGTTCTGGGCTATCGGCAGTATCTGGCCGTTGCACATTGCCCACCCTCGCGGCGCGAAATTGAATCCGTATATCGCAATCATACCGAGAAACGGTTCCGACATGTTGATCTCTCCTTTGATAAATTGCGCCAGTTCGAACAAACCGCTGGCGCAAAGATTGACATTAA
The DNA here is from genome assembly GCA_963728545.1 of Blastocatellia bacterium. Lineage (GTDB taxonomy): Bacteria > Acidobacteriota > Blastocatellia > UBA7656 > UBA7656 > DASUNP01. The sequence continues at coordinate 4,404,239 of CAVSKO010000002.1, read as the reverse complement.
CCTGCGCAAGCTTTTAAATCTTGAGCAAGAGCTTCTATCTTCCGAATCGCAATCGAAAAGTTGCTTGCAACACGGAAGGCCACTGTACAGCTGCTTACAGGAGCCAGGTGCCGCGAATTTTATGCCTGGCGGCAAATCAAGTCAAGCAAAGTAGTAGATCTTCCGGTTAGATTTGAAATCTTTCCCTGAGAGCAGTCCGATTATGAAAGCCCGGCGGGTCAGGAGCGGCGCTTGATGAGCACTTTGGCCGTGTAGCTAACTACCACTTCTTCTCTTTGATTTATGACCTCGTTCAAGATCGTGACGATGCCGCTCGTCTCGTCTCGCTCGCTTTTCGATTCTATCTTCTGGCGCACGTGAATCGTGTCGCCGATAAAGGTGGGTTTTACGAATCGCAGCCGGTCGAGCCCGTAAAACGCGAGCACCGTGTCTGCCGTCTGTCCCAGCCGCACCGATAGCCCCGTGGCTACGGAAAAGACCAGCGCGCCGTGAGCAATGCGCTGCTTGAACATGCTGCGCTCGGCCAACTCTTTGTTTGTGTGAATCTCGTTCCAATCGCCGGTTATCCCCGCGAAATTTACTATGTCGGTTTCAGTTATGGTGCGACCGGCTGTCACCGACTCTTCGCCGATCTCAAAATCATCAAAGTATTTGCTCATCAACCGTCTCCTCAATCAGAATTTGCCGACTCGTCTGTTTTCTCCTGCCTTGCCAGTTGAAATAACTCGTCGCTCGCTTCGCTGAATACGAAGCAGGAGTTGCGCAGCTGCGGCATCCATCCCAGCACCATATCGCGGCGTCGGGCCGGGTCATCCGAGGTCTGGCGAATCGCTTCTGCGGCTTCGGGCCTCTGTTTGGCCGCCATGTAATTCATCTGAAATGCGCACGCCGCCATATCGTTGACGAGCGTGTGCAGGTGGTTACAGCTTGCGGCCCCGCCTAAAATCTCTCCGGCGCGCTTGCGAAACCCGCGCCCGATTCGTTCGCCCACGAACTCAGACAAGACCGCGTAGCCTCCCCGGCAAAACCCCGGATAAGGCATTCGCGTAATCTCGCCCCCGGCCTCGCGTATGACGTAATCGGGATAGCTTACCAGCAGCCGCGCCTCGACCGTGTGAACGTTGTCATTGAGCGCGCCGCGAATCTCAAAGCTCGTGTTGTCTACCCAATCTATCTCGATGTTGATCGTTCTTGAAAACTCAGGCATCAATCTCCTGTCCCGGCGGTTTGATCTCAAGCGGCTTAATCGGCTGCCGACTCATTTGCTTGCGACGAGCTTATGATCTGGTCGCGCTGCGATTGTATGGCTTGTATGAGCTTTTCAAACGGCTCGATAAATAGCCTGACTCCGTCAGCGAGCACCTGGCCGGTAACTTCATCCAGGCTGATGCCGACCTGTTCCAACCGCTCAAGCCGCGCGCGCTCCTCGTCAAGACTATCTTCTATCGTCACCCGCGCGTCTCCGTGATCGCGGAACGCCACGAGCGTCTGGGGCGGGAGCGTGTTTACTGTCTCAGGCCCGATCAGCGTCTCGACATAATAGACGTCTCGGTAGGCGGGATTTTTTGTAGAAGTAGAGGCCCAGAGCGGCCGCTGCACCTGTGCGCCGCGCGCGCGAAGAGCTGCGAACGGCTCGCCGTGAAACACCTGTTTGAATTTCTGATAAGCCATCTTCGCGTTGGCGATGGCCGTGCGGCCCATAAGCTCTCGAAGCTCGTCGCGCTCAGATTCGCTCGTGCTTTCGCCGATCTTTTCTTCAAGCTGGCGGTCTACGGCTGTGTCTATGCGGCTCACGAAAAAGCTCGCGACGGACGCGACTCTGGTGACCGCCTTACCCTCGGCAGCCCGTCGCTCAAGCCCCCGCAGGTAAGCATTCATAGTCCGCTCGTAGCTTTCGAGCGAAAACAGAAGCGTGATGTTTATGTTTATCCCCTCGTAGATGCATTGTTCGATGGCGGGCATACCGGCGGGCGTGCCGGGGATTTTTATCATCACGTTCTGCCGGTCGACGGCTTGCCACAGCCTGCGCGCTTCTTCGATGGCGCCTTCCGTGTCGTGCGCCAACAGGGGGGAGCATTCGAGGCTTACGAAGCCGTCCTCGCCCATGGCCTTTTCATAGACCGGGGCGAGCACGTCTGCCGCCGACTGTATGTCGCGGATGGCGAGCGCTTCGTAAATCTCTATGGCGCTTTTACCCTGTAGGGCCAGCTCACGCAGTTGATCTTTATAAAGATCCGAATTGCTTATCGCCTTTTCGAATATCGCGGGGTTCGACGTGACTCCGCGCAACTCGTCTTCGTCTATCATGCGCTTAAGCTCGCCCGATTGGATGAGCTTTCTTTCAATGTTGTCGTACCAAACGGACTGGCCCAGGTGGGCAAGCTCAACAAGTGGATTAGTGCTCATGCGTCCTCCTTAATCAGTATCAAAGTTTGATTTGCTGATCACGTCGCTTATTATCTGCGGCGCGGGCGGCGAGCGCAACTCGGCCGGGCCGGTAAGCAGGGCGATTTTTGTTTGTCCGTGAAGTTTTTTCCGCGCTTGTCCGGCTAAAGTATAGCGACAAAAGTGAGCTTCGGATGTGGCTTGACAATGAATATGCCATTTCGTATTCTTTTTGTTCGTCTTCTTTACGCAAAAATTGGAGATTCGCAACATGCAGACATATATTCCCAGCGGGAAGAACCTTGAACAAGAACGCAAGTGGTATGTGATCGACGCCAACGGCAAGACCGTGGGGAGGCTGGCCACCGAGGCCGCGCGGATATTGATGGGGAAGAATAAACCGACCTATACGCCGTTCATCGATGTGGGCGATCACGTGGTCGTCATCAACGCGGAAAAGGTGGTCTTTACCGGTAACAAATGGCAAGACAAGGTCTATCGCCGCCACACGGGTTATCCGGGCGGGCTTCGGGAGGTTACGGCGCAGAAGCAGCTACAGAAACACCCCGAACGCATATTGGAATCGGCGATCCACGGCATGCTGCCCAAGACCAAGATGGGCCGCAAGATGGGTAAGAAGCTGAAGGTGTATGCCGGGACGGATCACCCGCACAAGGCGCAGCAGCCCGAAGCACTCAGTATTTAAAACCGAGATTAAAGCAAGTCTGTTTGATTTGTAAGGAGAGCGATAGTGGCAGAGACGATTCAGAACTACGGTACGGGGCGTCGCAAGAGCGCGACTGCGCGGGTATTTCTAAAGCCCGGCACCGGAGAGATTACCGTTAACAAGCGCAAGTTCGAAGAGTATTTTCAGAATGAGACGCACCGCATGGTTATACGCCAGCCGCTTCATCTGACCGATTCGGTCGGGAAGCTTGACATACTGGTAAACGTTGACGGGGGCGGGCCTGCGGGCCAGGCCGGGGCGGTGCGGCACGGCATCACGCGGGCGCTTATAGATTTGAATCCCGAATTTCGCCCTCGATTGAAGAAGGCCGGTTTCGTCACTCGCGATCCGCGAGCCAAAGAGCGGAAGAAGTACGGACAGAAGGGCGCGCGCAAGCGCTTCCAATTCTCGAAACGCTAATTCGATTGCAGATTGCGGATTGAAAGAAGAGTTCTTTTTAATTCCGCAATCGCGCCGCGCGAAGCGCATCGTGCGCCAAGGAAATCCGCAATCGGTAAATCCATTGCCGGTCCTCGCGATTGGTTGTTCCAGCAGGATCAATTGGGACGCGGGCCGGTGAGTACATAAACCAATTCAACTTTAGGAGGAGCGTATTGGCTACGGTAACGATGAAAGAGCTGCTTGAAGCCGGCGTCCATTTCGGGCATCAGGTCAGGCGGTGGAATCCGAAGATGAAAGAATACATCTTCGGCGAGCGCAACGGAATTTACATCATTGACCTTCAGAAGACTCAGCGGCTTTTCAAAGAGGCCGTCAAGTTTGTAACTCAGCAGGCAATAGATAACAAAAGCTTTCTGTTCGTAGGCACAAAGCGCCAGGCGCAGGACGCCGTCGAGGAGGAAGCAAAGCGTTGCAGCCAGTATTACATCAACCAGCGGTGGCTGGGCGGGCTGCTGACGAATTTTCAGACGGTTCAAAAATCTATCCAGCGGATGAAGGACATCGAGGCCATGCGCACCGATGGCCGCTTTGAAGCGCTGACAAAAAAAGAGCGACTCAAGCTTGATCGAGAGCACGCGGCGCTTGAAAAGAACCTCGCAGGCATACGCGATATGCGCGTGCTGCCCGATGTCATTTTCATCATCGACTCGAACAAGGAAGAGATAGCCGTTCACGAGGCCAACAAACTCGGCATCCCGATAGTCGCCATCGTCGACACGAACTGCAACCCGGACGGCATAGACTACATCGTGCCGGGCAATGACGACGCGCTCCGCGCCGTCCGCTTGTTTGCCGCGAAGATGGCCGACGCCATCATCGAAGGCCAGCAGATGCTCAAAGAGGGCGCAGCCGATCTGGGCGAGGGGGCTGAGACTGCCGAAGCCGCTGTTGCCGCCGCCGGGACCACGGAAGCGCCGCGAGGCGAACGGGGTGAGCGCGGTGATCGTCGAGACCGCGGGGGTCGCGGTCGCTCTGGCCGTGGCGGTGGCCGCGCTCGGACGACTTATGTGCCGCCCGGCGCTCCGCCAATACCTGAGCCTCTTTCGGTCGCGCCGCCCGAGACGGGAGCCGCCGCTCCTTCGGGCGCTGAGGCCGCCGCCGAAGTAACGCAGCCCGAAGTCCAGGTGTCTTTTAAGCGCGGCGATTTAGAGACCCGCGCTGCCGAACAGGAGGCTTCTATTCCTGATGTAGAGGTTACGCCTGAGCGTCACGTGGCGGGCGCGTTCGGCCGCGAGAGGGGCGAGGAGCCTGCGGACCGCGAGCCGGGCGGAGTTGCACACCCGCCTGATAAGGCAATCGAAAAAGAGATCATCGGATAATTAAGAAAGATTTGAAATTTGATATTTGAAATTTCAAATCCGGTAAGGAGAGAAGCAGGTATCAATGGGAAACCCAGTAACACCAGCAGCAATCAAGGCGCTCAGGGAGAAGACCGGCGCGGGAATGATGGAGTGCAAATCCGCGCTCGCCGAGGCCGAAGGCAGCGAAGATAAAGCAATAGAGATATTGCGCAAGCGCGGGCTTGCGACCGCCACTAAAAAGGCGGGGCGCGTGGCGGCCGAAGGCGTCGTCAACTCCTACATCCACGCGGGCGGAAAGATAGGCGTTCTCTTAGAAGTCAACTGCGAATCGGATTTCGTCGCTCGCTCAGAAGAGTTCCGCGCTTTCGTCCACGACCTGGCCATGCACATCACGGCGGCTGAGCCACGGTTCAACAACAAAGACGAAGTCTCCGCCGAGGTGTTGGAAAAAGAGCGCGAGATAGCTCTGGAGCAGGCGCGCTCGGACCCTAAGAATGCGAATAAGCCTCAGCAGGTGCTTGATAAGATCGTCGAGGGGCGACTTTCAAAGTTTTATCAAGAGGCCTGCTTGATGGAGCAGCCGTTTGTAAAGGATCAAAACATCACGGTCGCAGACCTTGTGCGCCAGATGATTCAAAAGACCGGCGAGAATATTCGCGTCCGTCGCTTCACCCGCTTCAAGATGGGCGAGGGGCTTGAGAAGCGCTCCGACGATCTGGGCGGCGAAGTCCAGAAATTGCTCGGCGGCAATTAGAAGTTGAAAAAAAGCCTCTCGCGAGAGAGGCTTTTTTTTTGGTAAAATCTGAAAGCGAATCTATGTCTTCGAAACCTAAAGCGATCTACAAGCGGATATTGCTGAAACTGTCGGGCGAAGCTTTGATGGGGGATCAGGGCTACGGCATAGACCCCGCGACAATCACCCGCATCGCGCAAGAGATCAAAGAGGTTTGCGAGCTTGGCGTCGAGGTCGCCATAGTTGTCGGCGGCGGGAATATCTTTCGCGGCGTGGCGCTGTCGGCAAAGGGAATGGACCGGGCGTCAGCCGACTCCATGGGGATGCTCGCGACGACGATCAACGCGCTCGCCTTGCAGGATGCGCTTGAAAAACAGGGGAAGTTTACCCGCGTGATGTCGGCAATAGAGATGAACCGGATAGCCGAGCCTTTCATACTGCGCCGTGCGACGCGTCATCTGGAAAAAGGGCGAATAGTTATCTTCGCCGCGGGAACGGGCAACCCGTATTTCACGACCGATTCGGCGGCGGCGCTCCGCGCGCTTGAGATCAAGGCCGACGCGATATTGAAAGGCACGAAAGTAGAAGGCGTATACACTGCCGACCCGGCCACGGACGCGACGGCGACTATGTTTGATTACATAAGCTATCTGGACGTGATCCAGCTCGACTTGAAGGTGATGGACACTTCGGCCATCAGCCTTTGCCGCGAGCGTGGGGTGCCGATACACGTCTTTAACCTTTACCGGCATGGGAACATCGTGCGCGTCGTGAGCGGCGAGAAGGTCGGGACCGTTGTCCGCCTCGATAAGCCCGGCGAACAGTCAAAGGGACAACCAGTTTGATTTTGGATTGCTTGCGCTTGCAGTATTAGGAGCAAAAATCTAAAATCTGAAATTTCAAATATCAAATTTGAAATCCGAAGAGGTTGATGAATGGAGATCAAAGATATTACTAATGATGCGCGCAAGCGTATGGATAGCGCAGTAGACGACGCGCGTAAAAAGCTGTCAAGCGTCAGGACCGGGCGCGCTTCCGTCAGCCTGCTCGACAGCGTGTCGGTGGAGTATTACGGCACGCAGATGCCGCTCAATCAAGTCGCCACCATTCACGCGCCGGAGCCTACTATGCTGACCGTGCAGCCGTTCGATCCTACGCAGCTTGGCCCGATAGAGAAGGCCATACGGGCGTCCGAGCTTGGGCTGAATCCGTCGAATGACGGCAAGCTCATACGAGTCCCGATCCCTCCGCTCACCGAAGAGCGCCGCCGCCAGATGGTCAAAGTAGTCCATGAAATCGCGGAAGAGCACCGAACAGCCGTTCGCAACATCCGCCGCGACGCTAACGACCATCTGAAAAAGATGCTGAAAGAGAAGAGCATTTCCGAAGACAACGAGAAAGACGGGCTTGACCAGATCCAGAAGCTTACCGACCAGCACATCACAAAGATCAACGAAGTCGCGGAGCATAAAGAAAAAGAAGTGATGACCGTTTAAGGTTTTATAATCCCTACACTCTGCCGACGGTCTCTTTGCTTTGCGCCTCAACGCCGGTTGTAAGCCAGACCAGCAGGTCGTTTTTGAACCTGCGCTTGTCGAGCAAGTGGGTCAACTCAGCCGCGCTTTCTTCAAGCTCTTCTATTCGATCAGTCTTCTCAAGCCTTTTTGACAGCAGTCGGACTTGAGCCTCTATTCTTTGATCGAGCGAGGCTATCTCTTTGTTGTTTGTTCCATTGAGACACCTACCTCTGAGAGTTGATAAAGTATAGGCGTAGACGTTGAATAGGTCTATACGCTAGCGTACTTTCTAAGTCCTGAGTGAGAAACCAGAGACGATGCGCTAATGTTTTTACTCAGGACTTAGAAAGGGGATTCACTTTATCTAACGGCGATTAATTTCCCAAGAGGCGCAGAGTCTCTTCCCTCACGATCCTGTAACATTCGCAGGAGCTTGATTCGAGGTCGAGTATGGTGATATAACACGGCACTCTATAGCGCGACACCGGCGGTTAGTGGCATTCACCGACACTTCCTGTTACGATGATATCGTGTCCAGGCACTGATCCCTCCCTTTTTGCATAAGCGCGTCCTTTTATCGAACGCCAGAATATGTTGAGAGACTGAAAGCGGCGAGTATGCCGGCTCTTTGGTGTGTTAATTGTGTTATTTACTTTTGAGTCACTAGCGTCGTACTTCTACTCTACGCCTTGTTACGGTCGAAAGGCAATCAGTAAGCCGGAAGCCGCCGCCAGGGTGGCACTCTGGTTGCTTCTCATAAGAATGAAAAGAACGATCAAACACGGTCGCGCACAAAGCGATAGACTGCTGCGCGCCGTATGGTCAGGGAGGTAGTTATGCCAAGAGGGGATAAAGGAGCATACACGGACAAGCAGAAGCGAAAGGCCGAGCACATAGCCGAGGGGTATGAGGATCGCGGCGTGTCGGAAAAGGAGGCCAAGAGCCGCGCCTGGGCTACGGTGAATAAGGAGAGCGGCGGCGGCAAGAAATCGGGCAGCGGTCGCGGAAAGCCCGAGAGCAAGGAATCGAGCCGCAAGGGCGGAGAGAAAGGCGGCAAACGCTAAATGCGTTGTCGCTATTTACGCCGTTGATGCGGACAAGCCATTCGCGCCTTGAGACAAGTATGTCAATGCCTGTCTGAAAAGTGCGCTACTGATTGCGACCGAATGGCGCGCGACACGAATCGTGCGCTATTCGATTCACACGCTGAGGATAGTTATGAGCACAAGCACTCGTCAAAAGAAGGAAGCAGCGCCCGGCGAGCAGCGGGCGCGTCGAGTCTCGAAGAAAGATCAGATCATCGCGCTCTACACTTCGGGCATAAGCGATGTCGAAGACCTGGCTATGATTACAGGTGCGCGTCCCAGCTATGTCGCGGGCGTGCTGCAAGAGTCGAACCTGATGACAGGCTATTTCGATCTCTACACCACGTCCGCCAACCCGATGAATGTTTATTCGAAGTTCTTTGCCAGAAAGCTCGGGTTTAAGGACGAACAGACCGCGCGCTCAAGCATAGACCTGATCGACCGGCTGTACCGCCAGTTCGAGCTTGCGGGCGACCGCGCGGGCCAGCATCACGCGTTGGTGATGGCGCTGACGATGTTTGACCGCGCGCGGTGGACTGGCAAGGGGCAGGAGGCGGACCTGTTTCGCCAATGGCTGGCTGCGCGGCTGGGCGAGTTCGTTATAAGAGAGGAAGACGCAAGGATTGGAGAAGAGGCGGAAGAAGAGAGCGCCGAAGAAGAGTGATCGCGTTTCGATTCAACGACTCGATTTTGAATAAGATCAATGCATGAGAAATTTGATTTTCCTCTCCGAATCGGAGAGATATTCGATTACTACTTCGGTCGCGCCTTCGGGCGTAAAGCCTAAACGCTCGGCCCATTCGATCACCACGACGGCCTTTTCATCCTCTAAAATCTCTTCGAGGCCAAGCTCGCGGCACGCGCCCGCGTCGAGCCTGTAAAGATCGATGTGGTACAAGCGCAAACGACCTTCGTGGACGTTGACGAGGGTGAACGAGGGACTGGTCACGTCCGCCGGGTCTATCTCTAACCCGGCGGCAACCCCCTTGGCAAAAATGGTCTTGCCCGCTCCAAGGTCTCCGCTCAACAGAAAGACCTTGCGCCCGCGCGCCGCTTCCCCGATCTTTCGGCCAAGCTCGAACGTCTCTTCGGCCGAGCGGGTTAATGTCTCGCCCGTCTCTGTCTTCGCTTCATCGATCACAATGCTCACCTGATAACGCGCTCGCCGTCGCCTCCGATTTCGATAAATGCATCTCCGAAATTGGCTGTTATGTCGGAGGCAATCATGGCCCTCACTCCCTTGCGCGAGGCCGCTAGGTCGCCCACAAGCCCGTGAAGGTAGACCGCAGCGATCACAGCCGCAATCGGATCGTCAGGCTTCTGGACTACCAGCCCCGCTATCAATCCTGTCAGCACGTCGCCCGTGCCTCCGGTCGCCATCCCAGGGTTTCCTGTCGGGTTGATATAAACTTCGCCGTCGAGCGCGGCAATCAAAGTGCGGCTCCCTTTCAGGACAAGTATTATTTCATTCTCTGTCGCAAAATCGCGGGCAATCGCAACACGGTTTCGCACCACATCGGCGATGGGCTTTTCGATAAGACGACTCATCTCTCCCGGATGCGGCGTGAGTATGACGGGCGACTCCGTGCTACCGCGAACGTCACCCGTCCAGGGCGCGAGCGAATTCAACCCGTCCGCGTCGATTACTCTTGGCCGAGAGGTGCGAGTCACGACCGAGCGAACGAAATCGCGCGTCGAGCCGTCGCTTGAACCCAGCCCCGGCCCTATCGCTAAGATGTCCCTCTCGTCGGCAAGCTCCAACACGCGGTCTGTGGCTTCGCGCGCGACCGTGCCCGACTCGGTTTCATTGAGCGGCTCTGTCATGCACTCCGCGATTGAGCGAGAAGCCACAATCGGCAAGCAAGATTCTGGAGTTGCCACAGTCACGAGCCCGCACCCTGAGCGCATCGCCGCTTCGCCCGCCAGGCATGCCGCGCCCGTCTTCCCGCGCGAGCCTGCCACGATCAGCACCTTGCCTACGTCGCCTTTGTTTGCGGTTGAATCGCGGCGAGAAGCCTCAAGCCAATGGGCGACCATCTCTCGCTCGACCAGATTGAGCTTTGACCCCATTGATAAGATCAACTCATCGGGTGAGCCTATCTCGGCTACGACAAGCTCTCCGTTGTAATCCGAAGCGGGGGGCAAGACGTTAGCTGGTTTCGGAGCGGTAAACGTCACGGTCAAGCGAGCGCGCACCGCCGGGCCGATCAATTCAAAAGAGTCGGAAGCAAGGCCGGAAGGAATGTCTACGGCGATGAGCGGAGCGAGCGGGGCGAGGTCGTTGAGCAATTCGATAGCTTCACGGAATAGCCCTGCTGCGGGGCGCGCGAGGCCCGTGCCGAGTATCGCATCGAAAAGCAGGTCGCGCGTGCGCGCAACGGCTTCCCGGTTTAATTGCTCGGAAGTCTCTATCTCGACGAATCGAAATGTCTCGCTGTTGGACGAAGCGATCTGTTGAGCGGTTTCAAAATTTTCTCGCGCATCGCCTCGCGCATCCGCGACGTGACCTAGCAGCAGTAAGTCAACCGAAGCGCCCTTCGCGTGAATTAGCCTCGCGACAGCAGCGCCGTCTCCGCCATTGTTGCCGCGCCCGCATATTATCAGAGCATTTTTATCCAGGAAGGGGCCGAATCTTTTTTCTGTCGCTTCGACCGTGCGCAAAGCGGCGTTTTCCATGAGCCGTATGCCGGGCACGCCGTACTGTTCTATGGTCAGGCGATCCACCTCGCGCATCTGTTCTGCCGTCAGTACCTTCATAACCGCGATGATAACAAAAAAGGGAGACCGGATTCACCGCAGAGACACAGAGAACACAGAGCGGGCGCAGAGAAGACGCTTCTCTCTGCGCCCGCTCTGTGTTCTCTGTGTCTCTGCGGTGAGATGGTATTCGCTTTCCATCGTTTTGCTATATTGAAGTGATAATCAAATTCAGCCAATGGTCGACCTCTACCGCGCGGCCCGGCGGGATGAGCGTCGATGAGCTGTATTCAGAAATTATGGCTGGCCCTTTTAGCTTCACCCCCGCCCTCAGATCATCTCGCCAATAAACAGGCACTCGCGTAGGGCGCAGTCCCAGATAAACGCTCGCCGTGTAAGAAGGCGCAGGCGCGCTTCGCTTTGTCGAAGAGAAACGCTTGAGCGGCGGCTTATCGGTTATCCCCGAAGCTTTCACGCGCAAAGATACGATCTCAACCGGGCGCTTCGCGTCCGCGTATCCATAACGCTCGCGGTGCGCATCGTGAAAAGAGCGCTCGAATGCATCGCTCCATGCGACATCTATATCGAACGACTGACCGACGTATCGTAAGGCAGCCGACCTGACTAGCTCTACCTTGCACCCGCGAAAGCCCTCGGCTTGAAGATCGCTTCGCGCTTCGCGCTCCAGCTCTTTGAAGCCGCGCTCGATTGTCTTCAAATCCGCGCCTGCCGCTTTCGTCATCACCGTGCGCGAATAGTCCTTTACTACATCGCCCAACAACACGCCGAGTGCCGAAAGCGTGCCGGGCGAGCGAGGTATGACGACGCGCGGGATTCTGAGCGCGGCGGCAAGCTCGCACACGTGCAAGCCGCCCGCGCCCCCAAAGCTCACGAGTGTAAACAATCGCGGGTCCTGCCCTCGCTCGACTGAAACGACGCGCAACGCCCGCTCCATATTCGCATTCGCCACTTTGACGACGCCGAGCGCGGCTGCTTGCGACGATACTGCGCGAGCACTAAATCGCGTCATTTGCTCGGCGAGCCGCACGAGATAAAAGCGAGCGCGTTCCGCGTCAAGCTCCATCTCGCCGCCCAACAGCCGAGCGCCGCCGAAGCGACCTAAAACCAGGTTGGCGTCCGTCACCGTGACCTCTTCGCCCCGACCGTAGCAAGCAGGCCCCGGATCAGCGCCCGCCGATTGAGGCCCTACGCGCAACGCCCCCGCCCCGTCCAGGCGCGCAATTGACCCGCCGCCCGCGCCTACCGTGTGGATGTCTATGATCGGGACGGCTACCGGCAAACCGGCTACCAGAGCCTCATTCGTGGTTCGGGCATCCCCGCGACACAGCGAAACGTCCGTAGACGTGCCGCCCATATCAAACGTAATGATGTCGCGTATCCCTGCTAGCGAACAGACGCCGAGTGCGCCCACCACGCCGCCGGCCGGGCCTGACAGTATCGCGCGCACAGGCTCGGCTCCGGCCGTGGCCGCCGAAACCGACCCGCCGTTGGATTGCATCACGCGCAGAGCATTCGGTTTGAGTTTTGAGATTTGAGATTTGAGATTCGTGGCGAGCGAGCCGAGGTAGCGAGACATAATGGGCGCGAGATACGCATTGATGACTACGGTCGAAGTGCGCTCATATTCGCGGTACTCGGGCAGTATCTCGTGCGATAGCGACACGGGGACGCCGAGCGGCTCAAGCGCGCGAGCGATGACGCGCTCGTGCTCAGGGTTTGCGAATGAAAAGAGCAAGCATACTGCTATTGATTCAACATGATTATCGCGGATCTGCTGCACGGTCTGTTTGATGTCATCGCGGTCAATCGGTTTTATGATCTCTCCGGCGGGGCCTGTGCGCTCACGGACGCCGAACCTGAGCGCGCGCTCGACTATGGGGGCGGACCGCGTGACCATAAGATTATAAATCTCCGGCCGGGCCTGGCGGCCTATCTCGATCACGTCTTCAAAGCCTTCGGTTGTGATGAGCGCTGTGCGCGCGCCTTTGCGCTCAAGCAATGCGTTAGTCGCTACGGTCGTGCCGTGGACGATTTCAGAAGGCGCAAGATCGGGCTCTGCCAGTATTCGCTGAATGCCCGCGAGAATCGATTCGGCCGGATTGTGCGGAGTCGAAGATAATTTGAAGGATGTGATCTCGCGCCCGCGCGCCACCACGAAATCTGTAAAAGTCCCGCCTGTGTCTATGCCTATTCTGATTTGCTCGGCCAATACGCCTCCGATGGAAGGGCGTGCGGTCTACTGCGCGTCTTCGGGTTGCGCGCTGCCGTCGATGCTCAAGAGGCGGATCTTGAAATTGAGAGTCTCACCGGCCAGCAGGTGGTTGGCATCGAGAGTCACTTCATCGCCTTCGATGTTGATGATTCTCACGGGCAATGTCTGACCGGAAGGCAGCTCAAGCTCGAACCCCATCCCGACGGCTGGCGTGACATTGGGCGGGAATGCCGCGCGCGGTACGACCCTCACCAGCTCTTCGTAGTATTCGCCGTATGCCTGATCGGGCGCGATGCTTATGTCGCGCGTCTCGCCGACCTCCATGCCTCGCACGCCGTCGTCAAAGCCCGGGATGACTTCGCCTGAGCCTACGGTGAAGCTGAGCGGCTGGCCTGCTTCGCTTGAATCGAACACCGTGCCGTCGTCGAGCGTTCCCGTATAATGAAGTGATACAGTGTCTCCGTCCTGCACTTTTGCCATCGCTACCTCCCGGTTCTGAACCCCAAAATAATCTGAAATCAACAACAGCGCCTCGCTCGAATCATTATAAAAACGATAGCATCCAAGAAGAGAAAGTCAAAAGTCAAAAACGCAAAATGCAACTTGAGCCTGACGGCTGCGTGTAGTCTATATGAATAACACGCGCCGCCATGCTGATTTATACAGGTGTTCGTAGCAAATTAAAATGTCCGCTTTTTGTAGCAAGTGAAATGTCCGGTCTTATTGATAGCCACATCCAGTTCCTGAATGGGCTGCTGAGTTCAATCCGGGATGCGTCCCCTTCCTTTTTGCTTTCTTTTGTTTCTCTTTGATTGTTGTCACAGGCTCACCCTCTGGCTTGTACCTGCCCACTTCATTCGGTCCATATCCTATGCTTATAGTTTGGTCCTGATGCTCATAAACCGTAACTCGGCACCCTGCTAGCGTTGTCCGCCACTTGCTCTTTTCTATCTGCAAGATGCGATTGCCCAAACTCACTGTATTGTCTTTGGCTACTACCCGCTCGTGCTGTAGGCAGAATATCTTCTCTAAAGCTCGCCCACGGGCTGGGACAAACGCAGTGCCTGGCTGTGCGGCTGCGACTGTAAACTTTCGGTTAAACTCCTTGATGTAGGAGTTCGTGAGAAAGTCATTGGCCCCCGAAACTGTTGTTATACCTCTCAGGCGCAGCTCTTGAGGAAGTCTCCCTTGCCATGTCGCAAAGCCTCGCTCGCTGCGCCCACGAGCCTGCGGTGAGTAGGCAGCGATCATCTCTATGCCAAGCTCTTTCATCGCTCGCCCTACCTGTGTCAGCCTCTCTCGATCTACCCGCGAGCCTGCCTTCACATTTACAAAGAAATGACTGGCCCTGTCGCTGTAAAGCGAACAAAATATCCCTTTCTGCTCAACAACTTCGCGAATTGCTCTCATAACCGTGAAGGTAGATTCCTCCTCAACCAATTGGGCATAGTAAATCTCAGAGGTTGCATCATCAAGTATGACTATAAGGTCATAGAAGCGAGAGTCTTGAAACCAGCGATGCTTGCTTGCGTCAATGTGCAGAAGCATTCCGGGTAAGGGCCTGCGTGGCCGGCGCTTTCGATGAACAGCACGCTTGCGGCTCTTTTTGACCAGTCCGGCCTCTTGAAGAGCGGTCTTTACCCAGCTATAGCTCAGCTCTATCTGGTGATCTTCCGAGAGCTTCTCGTGGAAGTGTTTGACGTTGAAGTCGAAGTATTGGTGTTGGTAAAGCATAAGCACTTGCTCAACAATCTCAAGCGGAATGCGCTTTGGGCTGGGTTTACCTCTGCGACGGTCAAACAGCCCATCATAGCCAAACTCTTCATACCTGCGTAACCAGCGGCGCATCTGACGAGGTGAGATGCCGATGATCTGAGCCGCCTGTAACCAGGTGATCTTCTTAGCGATAGCACGGAGAATGATCTCTTGAACTTTCATAGCCCGCTCCACTGCGGCTTGTGAGTAGTGCTTCATAGTGACCTCCTGACGAAAGCACTACCTTACGCCGTTGAAAGCGGACATTTCATTTGCTAATTACACCGGACATATCATCTACTACCGACATGCTGATTTATACAGGTTGGCAACTCGGACGCATACAGGCTAGGATTAATCAGTTGCTGAAGGTCGGAATGAATAGATTGAAGAAAAAGAGTTCATCGCTGTTGATCGTCTTATGCTTGATCGCGACAAGCTTTGCGCAGACACAGCAGGAGCGCGATCAGGACGACACCATCACTCTAAAGACGGACCTTGTGACGGTGACGGCTGTGGTAAACGACCGGAGCGGCCATGCCATCAAATCGCTCAAGGCCGAAGACTTCGAAATTTTCGAAGACGGAACGCGGCAAAAGATCGCGTCTTTCGCCGCGACCAAAGAGCCTTTCACGGTGATGCTGTTGCTGGACATTTCCGGCTCGACGCGCGACGAGATTTCGCTGATGAAGCGCGCGGCCAAAAACTTCCTTGATGAATTGCGCGATAAAGACCGCGTCGGCGTGATCGTATTCAGCCGCGAGATAGAGCTTATAGCGAGGCTTGACGACAGCATAGACAATGCCGAGCTGGCAATTGACCGGATGGGCGCGCCCGAAGCGGAGAACGGATTTCGATTCAGCGCCAAAACCGGCACCTCTTTTTACGACGCGTTGCAACGTGCGGTTGAAGACACATCGTTCAAGAAGGTGGAAGGGCGCAAGGCCATAGTCTGCATGTCGGACGGCGTTGATTCGACAAGCCGAAGCAGGTACAACGATGTCGCGCCTATGGTGGAAAGGGCCGAGGCTTCGGCTTACTTTCTTGAGCTGAACACGCTGGAGCCGATGATCGAAGGGCTGATAAAGCCGCGCAATGATCCCGGTTATATTAACTTCTCGCAGAGCCAGATTGATCGCTATTACGACGAGCGCGATCCGGCTTCGCT
Organism: Blastocatellia bacterium; assembly: GCA_963728545.1. GTDB lineage: Bacteria > Acidobacteriota > Blastocatellia > UBA7656 > UBA7656 > DASUNP01. The sequence continues at coordinate 4,388,176 of CAVSKO010000002.1, read as the reverse complement.
TGATCGCAACGTCCCTCGCAAACTCATCTCGCCGGAGGCTTGCCGCGAGATAGCCACAGGGCTGTACGAGATTGCGCGGCGCGACCTTCGCCAGCTCTCGTCGCGGACGGGAGGGCGCGTCTATCCGGTCAGCGCGCTTACGGATTTGTCCGCCATTTATAAACAGGTGGCCGACGATTTACGCTTGCAGTATTCAATCAGCTATTACTCCAGTAACGAAGCGCGCGATGGCCGTTGGCGCGCGATCCGCGTCGAAGTCCAGCGCCCGAACACGAGCGTGCGCGCGCGGTCAGGCTACTGGGCACCGAAGAAATAAAAAGGATGAAGGATGAAGGATGAGGGATGAAAAGATATAAGCAATTCTCTTTTTCATCCCTCATCCTTCATCCTTCATCCCTCCAAAATTATGGCGCTATTACTCACCGAACAACACGTAACTGAATTGCTCAACATCGAGACGGCGATGGATGCGGTCGAAGAGGTGTTGCGCGATCAGGCCGAAGGCGCGGCTACAAACCGCCCGCGTTACCGTGTGGCTACGGGCGCTTCCCAGTTGCACGTTCTGGCGGCGGGAGACCGCAGGCTCGGCGTCTACGGCTTGAAGACGTACACGGTTTCGCGCGCGGGCGCGCGGTTCCTCGTATTGCTTTATGAGGCTGAGAAGGGCGACCTGCTCGCGATCATGGAAGCAGACCGACTGGGGCAGATGCGAACGGGCGCGGCTTCGGGCGTAGCAACGAAATACATGGCCCGCCAGGAGGCCGACACCATCGGCATTTATGGAACCGGGTGGCAAGCCGAAAGCCAGTTGATGGCCGTCTGCGCCGTGAGAAAGATCAGATCGATAAAAGCCTATAGCCGAAAGCCCGAACGTCGCGAAGCATTCGCGCGAAAGATGGAGTTGATGCTCCGCGTCGAAGTCACGCCCGCCGCGACTGCCGAAGAAGCCGCTCGCGGCCAGTCAATTATCATCACCGCGACAAGCGCGCGCGAGCCTGTGCTGAAAGGCGAATGGGTCGACGCGGGCACGCACATCAACGCCGCCGGGTCGAATTTTTTGTCAAAGGCCGAAATCGATGTCGAGACTATACGCCGGGCGTCGCGAATAGCCGTCGATTCCATCGAGCAATCAAAAGTGGAAGCGGGCGATCTGCTCCCGGCCATCGAGCGCGGCGTTATCAATTGGGAGTCGGTCACTGAACTGGGCCGAATAATCGCGGGGCGCGAGCGCGGGCGCACAAGCGATGAAGAGATCACGATATTCAAATCAAACGGCATCGCGCTCGAAGACATTTCGACGGCCTTGCGCGTTTACAATCTTGCGCGCGAGCGCGATGTGGGCGATACAGTCGAGATGTGGAATACAAATAAGTGATGCCGCCTCTTGCCGTCAGTTTTTATAATTGATTCATTCTCGCCTTGAATTAGAGGACGCAAGGAGAAGGGGGAGGAGAATGACAAACGACGAGAATCCAAGAAAGATAGCTATATTCGCCAGCCCGAAGTGCATTGAAGACCCCCGGCTTCACAAGGACTATGTCTTTTTGCTCATTGCTGAATCCCGACAAAGCGGAAGTCATCTTCGAAGCATCGGCAGGTTTGGATTGAAGGCCGAGCGCGGATTGTGCTGATATAATGAATGTGGTAGATAACATAATCACGACCACTATCCGGGGGAGATCGTTTGTTTAGAAAAACAGTCTGCATTTTTATGGCGCTCGCGCTAATTTCGGTTTGCGCGCTCTCGCAAGAGGTGAATACTGATAACTCGTCTAAGGAGCCTTTTGAAGAGCGGCTGGGGGTTGACGACGGGGCCGCGCTGGCAATACTTTTTGGCGCGAACATGCGAGGGCTGCTTGAATTGTGTGATTGCAATTTTCCTCGCGGGGGGCTTGCGCGTCGCATAGGCTACGTGGAAGGTTTCAAAAAGAGATTCACCCAGACGCCCGTCATTCATCTTGAGGCGGGATTCTTTCTTGCCGACAGCTCAGGCTACGCGCCCGCCGCTATGCTGCAAAACGAGCAGGTGGCGCGCGCCTTGGGCCGCTGGAACGTCGATGTGGTCAACCTCGGCAGGTTCGATCTGATCTACGCGCAAAAACTTCTGGTGCGCGAAGGGCTGGCCGCGCGCACTGCCGAATTGCCGGTGATTAAAAACCTGATCTCGGCCAACGGCGTGTTCGGCCCGGAAGTGGCCGCGCCCGCTCCCTACATAATCAAAGAGGTTCGGGGGCCGCGAATAAAAAATAAGAGCAAAAAACTGCGCGTCGGATTCATAGGGTTTGCCGAGCCTATCAAACCGGCGGAAGGGCGCGACGGCACGGTAACAGATATTTTGGAAGCGGCGCGGCGCGTGGTTCCGCAGGCGCGCAAGAAGTGCGACCTGCTTGTGATAGTCGCGCACGCTTCACACAAGATCGCGCTCCAGATTGCTTCGGAAAATCCCGAAGCCGATGTCGTGATCGCGGGCAACGCCGAAGCGATGTATAAGCCCCGACAGGTCGGCAACACGATGGTGGTTTGCGCAGCGCCTGGCAATACTCAGCAGGGCGACCTTCGCGTCTATATCGATGAGCAGGGTCGAAAGAGCTACAAGTTCCTGTCGATGAACCTGGACTCGGGCGTTCCTTCCGACCCCGAAGCTGCTGCTTACGTCGCCGACTCGCTCAGGGAGCGAGATCAAAAAGGCTCGAACCGCTAATCCGATATTTCGTTCAAGCCAGTCTGAATGGTATCTCGCAAGTGAGATAGTGGAGTTGCCCCCGGGAATAAACTAAAAAAGGGACGAACCATTGCCTGATCTATCCAGGTCGGCTATCATTACGTTTTAACATTAACCCTAATTTCGTCATTTATATGGAGGATTGAATGAGCAAGCCGTCTGTGAAGCCTTCGGGGCTGCCGGTTGAGCCTAAGGGGATTATCTGGAACCCCTCGCCCGAACACCTGAGAGAGCTTACCGAAGCAATGCCTAACACGCGCGTCACGCGCTATAACAACACGAACACCCAGACGCGCGTTGATGCGCGCTCGAAACTGTCAACTTATGTGGTCACCGACTCGCCCGAGCATCACGACTCGCAAACGATCACGCGCGCGGAATACGAACGTGTTTCAAAGATTCAAGACGAATATATACGCGGCTGTGAAATGGTAGTTGTCGAAGGCTTCATCGGTAACGATCCTGAATTTCGCGTGCCTGCGCGGTTGGTCATCGAGCGTTCAAACGCGAATGTGGCGGGCATGCAACAGCACCTATATTATCCTGCGACCGAAGCGGAGCTTAATAATTTTGAGCCGCGACTCCAGATCATCTACACGCCGAATCTGGTGATGGAAGGTTATCCTGCGGACCGTTTGATCGCCGTTGATCTGGATAACGGCATCACGCGAGTATTCAATTCGGATTACTTTGGCGAGTCGAAAAAAGGCGGCCTCCGAATGTGGAACCAGATCGTTTATGATCGCGGCGGGCTTGCGCTTCACGCCGGGTGCAAAGTGATCCCCGTGGGCGAAGAGAAGCGCGTGGGCCTCATCATAGGTCTTTCGGGCACGGGCAAAACGACCACGACCTTTACCAAGCAGAACGACTCCTCTCCGGTTCAAGACGATTTTCTGGCGTTGATGCCGGGAGGCAAGATTTACGCTACTGAAAACGGCTGCTTTGCAAAGACGTTCGGGTTGAATGAAAAAGACGAGCCGACCATCTATAACGCCGTCACAAGCAGTCACGCTTATCTTGAAAACGTATCGCAGAACGACGCGGGCGGGCTCGATTTCTACGACACGAGCTACACTCAAAACGGCAGGGCCGTCGTCCGCATGCAAGACATAGCCGGGGCGATGGACGCGCGCGAAATGAAGTCGGCCGACTTCCTGCTGATACTAAACCGCAACGACAACATCATTCCCGGCGTGGCCCGGCTCGACCGTCATCAGGCGGCGGCTTATTTCATGCTCGGCGAGACGCGCGGCACCTCTGCGGGCGGCGCGGCCGAGGCCGGCAAATTCCTCAGAGTTCCGGGAACCAATCCCTTCTTCCCGCTCAAGCACGGGTTTCAGGGCAATCGCTTCTGGGAGTTGCTAGAGTCATCACCTATGGAAGTCTATTTGATGAACACGGGCCGCGTGGGCGGGGGCGACGGTGATGATCGATCAAAGAAGGTTCGCATACAGCACTCATCGGCGCTGGTGAAGGGAATTGCCGAAGGGACCATCGAGTGGGAACAAGACCCTGATTTCGGCTATCAGGTGGCGCGAAGCGTCCCTGGGATAGACAGCGCGGACGAGGACATCTTGCAGCCGCGCAAGCTCTATGAAAGCCAGGGCCGATTGGAAGAGTACAACCAGATAGTCGAGCGGTTGAAGAATGAACGGCGCGAGTACATGAAAAAGTGGGAAGGACTCAATCCCGAAATAGTCGAAGCCGTAGGGTAGACGGTTAGATACATTCTCTAAACTAGAAAATCAAAAGCCGCTGATCAACGCAAAGACCGCAAAGATCGCAAAGGCCGCAAAGTTTTTGCGATCTTTGCGTTGAAATTTGATTTTCCCGATTCTAGTAAATTCTCACGATCAATCGATTCGCCTTAAAACCCCAGCTTGCTTGCTCTCAAGAGTGTCGCGGCATTGACTAGCGTCTTAAGCGGCACTTCGCCGGAAAAGCTCTTATCGAAACGCTTCTCGAACACAAGCAGCGGGAGCGTGAAGGCCGTGTCCAGGTCGAAGCTTATGCGGCCACTGTTTTTGAAAGCCGTCCATAAGACTTGCGGTATCGAGCGAAGATTAACGGTGACGGGCAGGTTGATGCGCGACCCGCGCTTTGAGCCTATCTTCATCACCCCGTCATGGCTGCCTTCGATAGCCTCAAGCCCATAAAGCCGCAAGCTATATTCGAAATCCTTGAGGCTTATGGGGATCAGCGCGTTTGTAATATCGAGGCCGATATTCATGCGCGCCGTTTGATCGCGAAAGTCTATCGATTCTAAGACTATCTCGCTCAGGTTTATGCTTATGAGCTTATCGGTGTAGCGATCAGTCGATCTGCGGCTTTGCGCTGGCGCGCTCGTAGCGAAAACCATCAACCCGAGCGCGAGCGCCGCGACACTCCGGCTGATGCTGAATACCTTTCTGTGTCTCATTAGCGATCCTCCTCCCCCCTGCTTCCGGGCCTACCGGGTTAGATCGCTCAACATTGCTTGAAAGTTGCTCGGGCATTATTGCAAATAGATTGCGTCGTTTACCAAAACCCCAGCACTTTCCACCACGCAAAGCCGATTGCCAGCCAGATCAGAATGTTCGGGATCGAAGCTATCAGCCCCAACCGCCACCATGTCTGTTGCTTTACGTAGCCCGCGCCGAAATATATCGGGCCGGGCGTCGTGCCGTATTGAGTAAGCCCCGCCATAAGGTTCGAGCAATAAGCCAGCATCGCCACGGCCAGAAAAGGCGGCGCGCCTGCCGCGAGTATGACTACCAGAAACGGCGTGTACATCGCCGTGGCGTGCGCCGTGATGCTGGCAAAGCCATAGTGGGCGTAAAAGTAAATTAGCAGCAGTATTATTAAAGCCGACAGCCACGCCCACCCGGTGGTAAAGCCTGCCGCCGCTTCGGCAAATCGCTTGGTGATGCCTGTCTCGCTCAACGCCTCGGCCATGCGGACGAGGCCGCCATACCAGATAAAAACGTCCCACGCGCCGCGTTCTGAAACCACGTCTTCCCAGGTCAACACCCGGCTCAAAAGCAGCACGCATATCCCCAGTATTGCCACGACCGCATAATGTATTCCGTGCAGCGCCGTAGTCATCCAGAGCGAAGCGACAAGGGCGAAGACTAACAGCATCAGTTTTTCTTGCTTCGTCATCGGCCCCATCCGCTCAAGCTCGGTGGCGGCGAATTTGGTTGCTGCGGGAGTGCGCTTTATTTCGGGCGGAAAGATTCTATAAATCAGCAACGGCACTACGAGGAGCGACACTATACCCGGAAGGATTGCGCCGAGCGCCCATTTGCCATAGCTCATATTGATGCCGGTCACTTGCTGGGCGAACTTTGCGATCAAGGGATTTGACGCCTGGCCGGTCAAAAACATCGCGCAGATTATTACTTCGCACTGGTAGATGAGGACCATCAGGAAAGAGCCAAGCCGCGCGGCAGTCTCGCCCGGTTTGGAGTCATAAGCTTCGGCCAGGCTCTTGGCTATCGGGAAGATTATGCCGCCCGAACGCGCGCCGTTTGACGGGATGAAGGTCGCAAGCAGCACGTCGGTTGAAACGAGCGCGTAGCCCAACCCGATCGAGCGATGGCCTATCGTGCGGATGAATAGAAATGCGATGCGACGCCCCAGCCCCGTCTTTATCATCCCGCGCGACATGAAGAAAGCCGCCAGCACCATCCAGACCACCGGGTCGGCATACCCTGCGAGCGCGTCTTTGATCGGCATCAGTCCGGCCAGGGCTATGGCCAATACGCCGATCAATACCATCGCCCCGCCCGGGAGCGGTTGAGCGATCAAGCCGATAATGGTCGCGACGAATATGGCGAGCAGTTGCCACGAGCGGAGCGCGATCCCGTCGGGGCGCGGGATCAGTATGATTGCGATGTAGATGAGCAACACGATGTCCCAACGGATGAGCGTTGATAATAATTTCGCCCTTCGCTCGGCCCGGTCAGGCGCAGGTGAATCATCAATCAGCGTTTGAGAAACAGCTTCCATGCGCGATTACCCTTCCTCGCTCAATAGTTCGGCAAACGGGCGGGATACTAACATCGCAAGCCTCTATGCTCAAGCGGGGCGACAAACCCCTGCATTACAGGACCTATGACGTGCCGGCCACCGGCGTTAAGACCGATTCTCTGTCTAGATTCGATAACCGTTTCCACATCACTTCGGCGTGGAGCGACACGGCAATCGAACCAGGCAAGGCTATTAATTGGGAAACAGCCTTTGCGCAGGGCAACCCGCCCGCGCAAACTTTAGAGATAAATAATAGAGCTTCCGTCAGCGCGCGCGTCAACACGGGCACGGCGGAAATCTGGGAAGACATAGCTTCAGCCGTGGATGCGCGTCAGCTCAAAGGGACGCTCACGTTTGCGTCGGGTTCTCCCGCGCCGCAGTACGTATCGCTGAGCGGCTTAAACAATTGCGGAGGCGAGCACAGATACTTTATCTCGTCTCTGCGATGCGCGGGAGCGGGCAGGGTTCGTTACAGCATAATCCTGCGGGCCAATCAATCGGGAGTTTTTGAGCCTACACTTGAGGTGATCGCATCGTCTGTCGTCAGCCCCTTCACGGTTGAGTATCGCGTCCTTGAAGAGTGTGTTAACACGGTGCCCTTTCCGTAGTTTCAGGGCTGGCTCTAGCGATTATTAAAGCAAATTGCCAGTGTACAGGACTGGGGAGACCTATCACCGCAGAGACACAGGGGGCGCATATGGCCGACGATGTGCTTCGCACGCGGCGGAGGCGCAGAGTTTTATTCCTCTCTGCGCCCGCTCTGTGTTTCTCTGTGTCTCTGCGGTGAATCTTTTTGTATTTGTGCGGTCAGTCGCCTGCCGAGGCCCTCTGTATTCTTCGGTCAACAAGGACGGCTTGTTGAGCAGGCGTGAGCGCGGGCTTCATCCACTCCAGTTGCACGAGCGCGTTTTCAGGCACGTTGCGCGGATCGCACACGCCGCACTTGATGCAAGGGTCGATGGCCGGACACGGCTTTGTGATCTTTTCGGCCATCGCGCGTTGATACTCTTTCTTCATGAACTCGGTCGTGAGTCCTATGTCGACGACATCCCAGGGCAGAGGCTCGTCAAGAGAGCGGCGGCGGAGCGCGTAATCGCTCCACCCGCGCATGGCTTGTCGCCAGTTGCCCGTGCGATCAACTTCTAAGATGAACTCGGACAGGCGGCGGTCGCCCAGGCTCAACATCGCTTGAAGTATGGCAATGCGCGACGACATAGCGCGCACCTCAACGTTTGGAATCGGCTTGAATGCGCGCGTCAGGTATTTGATCTTCCGGTCCAGCACTCGCTCGGCCTCGATAGGCTCCCATTGAAAAGGGGTCTGCGGCTTGGGCACGAAAGCGTTGAGCGACACGATGATCGTACCCAACCGACCGCGCGGTCGAGCTATCTCAACCATCCGCTCGCGTATGCGTTCGGTGAGCGCGACAATCGCGTCGAGGTCTTCGTCCTCTTCGGTCGGCAGACCTATCATCATGTAGAGCTTCAGATTAAAGATGCCGCGCTCGAATATCATCTCGGCTATCTCTACTATCTGGTCGTTGGTGAGGTTCTTGTTGATGACGCGGCGCAAGCGGTCAGAGCCGGTTTCGGGCGCGATTGCCAACTGCTGATCGTTGCGTCGAACGAGCGCGTCGAGCAGCTCGGGCGAAATCTGGTCCAGGCGCAACGACGAGACAGAGACCTGGTAGTCGAGTTTTTCAAGCCCGTCTAAAAGCTCGTGAATCTCCGGGTGATCGCAAACGGCTGTGGCGACCAGCCCGATCTTATCCGTGCTAGCGCGCATCTCGGCGGCGCGGGCTAACAGCTTTTCGGCGGAAAAGACGCGCGGCGCAAGATACGAATAACCGGCCCAGCAGAAGCGGCAGCCCATCGAGCACCCGCGCGATATCTCCATCAAATATCGCCCGCTCATCTCAGTGTTATCGGTCAGGATTTCGCTGGCCGGGATGAAGTCGTCATCGAACTGCCCGTTGCCTTCCTGCTTGCGCATTGGGTTGCGCATCGTGAAGACGCGGCGCGGCGCTCCGTTTAACGCTTGAATCCGGCCGAGGCTCCCGTCTTCGTGATAATGAACGTCGTAAAATTTGGGGACGTAAAATCCCGGCTCGCGCGTGAGCCTCTCAAGCAAGTCTTCGCGCGAAGCGGCTTCGTTCATCACCTTGATAAGCGAAGGGACGAGGACTTCGCCCTCACCCACGCAGACGACATCGACGAAGGGCGCGACAGGCTCGGGATTTAGAAACGCCGCCGCGCCGCCCATCACTACGAGCGGGTGCCACTCGTTGCGCTCTTCGGCCAACACGGGCAGCTTCGACATACGGAGCAGCTTCGGGATATTCAGATAATCAGTTTCGAATGAAACCGAGACGGCGAGGATGTCAAACTCGGAAACAGCCGTCTCCGATTCAAGCGTCAGCAGCGGACCGCGAGTTCGCTCAAGCTCTCGCTCGATGTCCGGGTCAGGCACAAAGACTCGCTCACAGTTTATACCGTTATAAGAATTGAAAAGCTGATAAACCGCTTGAAAGCCCAGGTTCGACATTCCTATGTAATAAGTGTTCGGGTAGGCGAGAGCTATGTCCAGCCCTAGCCCGTGCGGCTTATGATAAACCATACCCGCTTCTTCACTCTTTATCTTGCGATAACGGTCTTTGATCTTCTGCATCTTAAATATTCTTACCTGCGTTTACTCGTGCTCCAAAAATATCCAAAAGGCTGTCGACTTCCTCTGCCAGCCAGTCGGGTTGCGCGTCTTCAAGCTCTTTGCGAGAACCAGGCCCCCAGAGCGCGGCCACCGTCAGCACGCCGGCTGCGCGCCCGGCGGCAATGTCGTGGCGAGAGTCGCCGACGTATGCGGCCGCTTCGGCGCGCGCGCCCAGGCGTTCGAGCGCGACCTGGATCGGCATAGGGTCGGGCTTGTGGCGGTCGCTGTCTTCAAGAAAGACTGCCTCGTTGATCAACCCATCCAGCGAGCAGAGATTCAAGCCGCGACAGGCAAGCTCGCGGCTCTTGGACGTGACGACCCCTATCAAATAACCACGCGCTCGCAACTCTCTGATGACCGTCTCAACGCCGTCGAAAGGCCTGGCAAGCTGATCGTGGTTCTCGACGTTGAATGCGCGGTACTCCAAAAGCAAACGCTCTATCAGGTGCGCTTCATCCATCTCGTCCACGATCTTGTCACGAGACGCGGATAAAAGCCATCGCATCGCTTCGCGCAGAGGAATGCCGAAAGTCCCCAGCAAAGCTTCGCGCGAATGCGTGCGACCGCAAACCGTTTGCCACGAATGATCGAAGCATCTGAGTATCAGTCCCGTCGTATCGATGAGCGTACCATCAAGATCGAACAGGATTGCGCGCGTATATCTCATTCAGGCTCTTACAGGTCGGCCGCAACCGGCGACATTGAAACTAACATTATAGTCGAGCCTTTTCGTTATAAGCAATTCTTAACGCGGCTCTCTCACTTCGGGCCGCGCCGGGCGCTGCGCAAGGCGGTCAGCATAGCAAGGCTCAAGATCATTGCTATGCTGCCTCGCACCGCGTACTTAACATAAAAAAGCAACAGGGTGCTGGCCCCCAAATAGAATCTCGCAATCACGAAGGCGGGAAGATATGCCCAGAATTTTCCGGTGACAAGCGCGCTGCCGATTGCGATTGACGCTACGGCGAACAGGAGAGTGACTATGGCCCACAGTAAACCGCCGGGAAGTCCAATCCCGAAATAGAGCTTCGTTAAAGAATCGATAAACGCGGGCGGGAATTCCCAAAAACCTGCTGCGGCAAGCCCCGCGCCTATCGCTGCTAAAGTCAGAAGGATGCCGATCAATATCAAGATCACGCCGGCGGCTTTCACTGTAGAGCTTGCTATATCAACGCTCTCCCTGCGAAGCGCGGACTCGCGTGAGCCCGTGAGCGATAATCCCAGATTGTCGTCTATCGAGAGCGGGTCAGCGCCCAGGACTAAAAGCGAAATCGAGGCGGCAAGCAACACGAGAGGAAACTCAAATCCGCCATCGCCCCTTAGCCCGCTTGCCCAGTGAACCTCAAAGACGGCTACGGCCATGACGCAAAAGTGGCCGAACGCGCCGAGCCTGACCAGCAAGCCGGCCAACAACAAAAGGCCGCCGCCAACCTCTGCGGCTATAACTAGATAGACCAGAAATAACGGTATTCCCCCCAGCATTCTCTCTGCCGTGCTGGCAGGCGCAAGGAGTTTCGGCAGTCCATGCGCGAACATAATAGTGCCGACGACAAGCTCTAACGGCAAAGCAGCCCAGGCTGCTTTAACAGTCCCCGATCTTAAAGTCATTATTGAGTATCCTTATTATTGTCGCCTGGTGAGGATTCTTTGTGAAAGCCTTTCATCTGATCGCTGTAAGCCGGAAATTAAACGACGCGCCGATATTCTATTATCAACCGCAGAATGAAACAAGCCGGATGCTCTTTGTAAGTGACTTAACTTCAGGGAAGGCATATGACCTATCTTCGGTTAAGGTTTTGATCACAATCGGGTCAAATTGATGCTTAACCGGAGTTTAAATTTCCGATCCTTATTTTAAAATGATGATCGTCTCAAACCCGCCAAAGTTTTCGCCGCTCAGTGTGTAGACCAGCCCCAGAGCGGCAAAAGCGAATCTCTTTTATGTGTTACAGTAATTAACGGTTTGGATAGTGAATACTCTATGGATACTTAATGTTGTCAAGTTAGTATCCATGAGCCTGCGCATTTACGATGTCATAGGGAGTGAAAAAAGGCTCCCTATACAGGTATAACCGGTTTATTTTCCCTTTATTTGGGGAAGTTGCATATCAAGACCGAATAATAGCAGTGAACCCGGTCGCTTATGGCACGTTGAATGCAACAAGCTCGCCTTGGAGTTTTACCGTAAGGGTATTTTTCTGCTCTATTTAATATGATTTTTTATTAAACTTTGTGTTGCTTTTTTTGCTGCTTCCGATTTATTATACGCATTCTTTCTAAACCTTGGCTTTATCTTAAAAGTCTGGTCAAAGCCCCGGTGCTTCAAGCAAGAAGCGGGAATATTAATTGACGCAAGTTAAAGAATTAAATGAAATGAGCCTGAACGAACACCGCCCGACAGGCGGTTCGCGTAAAACGGTTCCGGTTAAAACTCCCACTAATGGGTCAGGTATCGTTCCCTGAAAGCGTATTTAATCGGTCGTGAGAATTTCCGGTTCTGCTGGGAAACTGTCAAATTAGCAGGTGGTCTCAATATTTGCCCGGTGAGGGAGCTGGGCGCACACATTTTTTGAAATTCTCTTGGAGAGGGATAGACGATGAAAATAAAAAGAGCAGTAATGCTTTCAGTGCTTGTCGCGGCCATTGCCGCTATCGCACTGCCTGTCATTGGCCTCAGGGGCTCGCGCTGCTTCCAACTCGGCTAATTTCAAAGCCGCCGCAAGGCTCGCACCCTTGCCTCAGCAGGCGCCCGCTGCCGCTGAGTCGTTGGATCAGTCCGCCGCCGCCCCTTCGGGCAATTATTCTCCCGACACCCTTAAGGCGCTCGGGATCAAACGCCTCCCCGACGGTCTTCACTCCCGTCAGGTCGGCAAACTTCTGGCTCAGCGCATCCAGCGCGCCAACCCGGGCTCGAATCTTCGCGGCCCGCTTGGCCCCTTCACCGGCCCCGGCGGATCGGTTCCCATTGATCCTCCGGCTCAGCGCAAGGGCGGCGGCCAGGGGCCTCCTTTGGCCGGCCAGCCTGTCGTCCTCAGCGAGGTCGGCGCGCTGTCGGCCGCTCTGATCACGACGATCGGCGGCCGCGACACCCAGTTTTCCGAAGTCGCTTTGTTGGCCGACTGGGACGGCCGCGAGGACTGCACAGCCGATCGCTCGGCGAAGGTAGATGATTTCTCTACCATTGAGCCCGACATTGATTTCAGCCTCACGAAGGCCGCCATTTCGGAGGTGACTTTTGCAAACGGCCACCTGCTGAACCTCTACTACTACGGCGACTCTGTGGGCAACGTCTACTTCGGGGCCGACCTGGTCGGCAACTCGCTTGTGGATGTCGTTTTTGATGTGAACATACCTGACCTCGTCTCGTCGGGCACGGGCTTCACCTCAAACGGCTTTGTGTTGCAGAACCCGACTACGCTGGACTGCTCGGACGACCAGGTGACGGTCACGGGCATCGCCGTAAACCCGGTGGCCGACCTGGGAGATTTCGGGGCGGCATTTTGCGGGATAATCGGCGAGGTGATCTACGTATCGGTGCACGACTCGCAGGGCTGCGCGTCGAACGCGGCGAACCAGCCGATCCGCACGCGCATACTGGCCTTCGCGACATTCAACATCGGGGCGACGGTCTTCATCGTGCCGCAGGTGCGACAGATACTGCGCTCGCAGTTCGGCAACACGGGGGGCGTGGCGGTGGACGACGACGGGTCGTTGTACTTCCACCTGTCAGACCTGGTGCAGTTGTCAGGCGCGGCGATCTTCAAGGCGACCGAAGTGGCGCGAAGCACGGCCCAGAACGGATTGTGCGGATCGCCGGTGCCGCCGGGCCGCATAAACCGAGTGATCCCGTTGATCGCGACGCCGCCTACGTTGGGCAGCGCGGCGACGAGCGCGACGGCCTTGACGGTCGTGGGATCGAGGTTGACGAACTATTCAGGCAACGCGACGACGTTCGGCAACGTGGTGGCGATAACGACGGGGCCGTGCAACGTGGTGTACGCAGCCGTGGCGGCATCGTTCCAGGCGGGGGCAGTAAGTTTCGAGCAGCTGACGCAAGGGTTGTTCACCAACCCTGGAGCGCTGCCGGCGACGCCCTCGATGGTAATAAGCTTCGCCGACTGCTCCGGGGCGTTCGACGTCTGTTCGAGCCCAGCGGCGGGATTCCCAGGCCAGATACCGCTGGCCGACGGGTTCGCCGACGGGCCGACGGCGACGATAGCGCGAGTGGTGGGAGTGAACAACTTCCGAGTATTCGTGCTGGGCAACGGGCCGGGGACGATCCAGACGACGCAGTCGCTGTTGGATGCGCGAGTGATCCTGGCGAGCGTGTTGAAGTTGGACTTCCAGGTGGACTTCACGGAGCACTCCGGGATAGCGGTGAGCGAGGAAGGAACGGTGTTCGTCATAAGCGGAGGAACGCCGGCAGGGATAGGGAAGAACCCGTCGCCGATGTTCACAGAGATACTCTGTTTTGAGGATATGTGTCCGATGGACCGGCGAGCGGACTTCGTGGATTTGAGGGGTTTGCCGACGGACCAGGTGCCGAACCCACCGGCGAGTGGAGGGAACCAGGGAGACGGAGACAGTGACCGGTTCGACCACATCTTCCACCAAGCGCCGATAGACCAGGTGACGTTGACGCCGACGGGGTTGAGCGGGTTGGCGCGAGGGTTCCTGCGCTACACGAACCGGTTGGCGCCCATAGCGATGGGGACGGGCGTGACGCTGGGACTGACTGGCGGCCAGACGGTGCAAGATGACGACGACGCGGACGGGCCGATCATATTCGAGGCCTTTGACCCGTCGCATCAGACTGCGGGCGGCGATGATCAGAACACGCCGAACCGTGGAGACGATGATGACGGCGCGGGCACGCCGGTATTGGTGGGGCTGCTGGAAGGCGGATTCGAGTTCGTCTTCGGGGGGCCAGTAGGGACGGCGGCCTGTGTGTGGAACGGACTGTTCTTGAACTCAAACGGGAGCGTGACATTCGGAGTAGGGTCAACGAGCCCGTTCCCGACCGTGCCGGCCTTCCGGAGCGGTCCGCCGAGGATCGCGCCGGCGTGGGCGGACCTGGATCCGGGGTCGAGGACGACATCGGACATATTAGCAGTAGGAGTGCCGGCCTTTAACACCTTCCCAGTGCAGGCGTTGGGATTTGCCAACATCAACGCGTTCAGGGTGCGGTGGATAAACGTGCCGGAGTTCATAGACAACGACGTGGACATATTTAATGACGCGCCCTTGTGCGGGTCGTCGAACACGTTCTCGGTGACATTGTATGATGACGGGACGGGGATTGACGAGAACTCCAATAAATTACTCGATCCTGCCGATCCGACGGGCGATAACGCTGACCCCGCCTTCGACCTGCAGGAAGGGCCTACGGACCTGAGATTCGTCCGCGAGCCAAACACGCAGATCATCGTCGGCTGCCCGCCAAGACCCGAAGGCAGCGGCCACTTCATATTCGAGTACTGCCGTATGGACCTGCTCGGCACGCCTGACCGACCTGTCATAGTCGGCTTCTCGATCGGCGGCACCAGCCCGCTCAACCCGCCCGGCCTGTGCGAGATCAACCTCTCGACGGCTGCTGCGGCAGCGGACACTGCTCCGTTCGGCGTGTTGCAGGGCGTGACGGCCAGCATCATGCCTTGCCTGATCGGGGAAGGCACCGAGCCTCACCTGTTCGAGTTGTTCAACGAAGGGTCTGATCCGACCATAGGGTCAGGCGGCGAGATCACGTTCGCCACGCCGGACTTCGATCTGAGGTTCGAAGGCAACGACGCGGCGCTGTGCACCCCTTCGCGGCAGAGAGACCCGAACCGAGGGAAGGTAGGGTTCTTCGGCGTCGGCTGCGCCCCGCCGGCAAACCCGCTGTGCCGACAGGTGTTAGTAGGGTCGTTCGTGACGACGCCCAACGCAGGGACAGACCTGATAGACGCGCTGTGCGCTGTGCAGGTTAACCTGTTAGGGTGTGGGTTCTTCCCCAACGAGACGACGATAATCTGTCAAGGGTTCCAGAGTGACACGGGAGTGCCGCTGCAGAGGAACGGGAAGACGGTTTCAACGGCAGTGACGCTGGCGTGTGACACGAACGGGGACGGCGTGATAGACGCGACGATAGCGTTGGGGACGGTGACGCCGGTCAACAAGAACCTGGTACGAGCGACGTTCAATCCGTTGGCGGCGTTCCCTGGCACGGCGTTCCCGACGGCGTGCTGCGGAGGGGCGGCGAACCTGACGGTGACGACGACGTTCACGGCAGGAGATAATAATATCTTCGGGCCGTTCACGCGGACGGTGGTATGCCCGATAGATCTGGGAGTGAGGGCGCCGGTGGTGTTCTCGGTGACGCCGAGTGACGGAAACTGTGCGGTGCCGATCCAGAACCTGATCGTGACGGGAGCGTGCTTCTGCCTGCCGGACGGGACGCCGGGAGTGACGAGCGCGTTCGCGGTAGAGGTAGGGAACACGGCGAACCGGATAAACGGGATAGTGAAGCCGTTGAGCTGTTTCGCGGTGGACGCGGAATTTGTGTTCACGAGCGCGAATGCAGGGAAGAGGTTCTTGATCTTCCTGGTAGGCCCAGGAGGGACGAGTCGAAACCTGACGAGCTTGCCTGCGGGAGCGCCGGTGGGATGCCCGATAGGGAACGAGCAAGGCATCCAGGTCACCTTTACCTGCAATGCCACCAATACACCTCCGCCGCCGGTTGACACCGGAGGAGATGTTGCGGTGCTGACTGACTGCAAGCTAAACCGTAGCGACACAGGCGTAGTCACGCTTACCATCACTGGCAGAAACATCAAGCAAGGTGCGACAGTGACGGTAGGAGGCGTGGCGCCGAAGAAGGTGAAGTTCAAGGATCTGCAAGCCGGAAGCAACACCTTCAATAAGCTGACACTGAAGGGCAGAATCTGCGGGTCCTTACCTGGGGTGGTTCTAGTAACCAATCCTGGTCAAAGGCCTTCGGCTCCGCTCCAGTGCTCGCAAGCCTGCGCGACGACAAACTAACAACCTGAAGCTCAGGTAAGAAGGCTTGCCTTCTTACCTGATTTTTCAGAAAACTAAGGAGGGTCACATTGTGGCCCTCCTTTTATTTTGTTTGGCGTGGTTTTAACGAAGTGGCCGCGTTCATCTGATCCATTCTCCCACGCTGTTGTGCCCAAGCAATAATGTCACATAATGCCCAAGCAATTATGTCAGTGATCAGTAGGCAATGTTGCTTCACTGATCACTGACCTCTGTCACTGCTTGTTCTTCATCATTTGCTCCATAGCTTTTTCGGTGAGGCGGTGTATCACCTGCTTTTTGTAGACTACCTCTATGCTCCCATCTTTTAGCTGTAAGATTTCCACTCGCTGTTTAGCTATCGATGCATATTTGCTTGACCGTGGCAGTTGCACAATCAATCCCTCGTAGCTAATTGTATGGTCCGAGTTTACTACTCTCGTTTCTTTCAAACACAATATCCTATCCAACTCTCGCGCTCGGGGTGCTACCCTGAAGACAGACTCTGCTTGCTGTGCCGGGACTGTAAAGCTTTCATTTATCTGTTTGAGAAATCCGGGCAAGAACTCGTTGGCCTGCTCTTTTGTTGTAATTGCTTGCAAACGCATCTCAACTACCAGGCGGTCCTGAAAGAACTCCCAAAGGCGCTCTATTCTCCCTTTGGCCTGTGGCGAATGAGCTTTGATTATCTTTATGCCCAACTCTGACATCCCTCGCCCAAATTGCGTGAGAGGTCTTTGATTATTCAGTTGTTCGATTATAGTAGCCTCTCTCGGGCTATGAAAAATGGCGTGGCGATCTGAGTACAACGAAAAGCAAAGCCCATGTGAAAGGAATATCCCTCTCATCAATGCCATGTAGGCCCAAGTTGTTTCTGCTTCTTCAAACCTACACCAGACAAAACCAGTAGCATCATCGCGCGCGCCGACAAGAGTCAATACTTCACCACGACCTTCGAGCCAATCGTGAGGTGAGGCGTCTATCTGTAACATCATGCCAAAGGCCGCTTTGCGCTCGCGTCGTTGGCGATACTTCTTGTTGCGTCGCTTTCTGTTCGGAGCAAGTCCTTCGGAGCGAAGTTTCTTTCGCAGAGATTCGCGGCCCACTTCAATTCTGTGTTCGCGTTTAAGAATCTCTTGAAGGTGACGGTCATTGATGCCTTGATAATGCTGTTTGACCAAGATCAAAATATTATCCCAGAACAGGTCGGCAATCTTGTTAGGAGATCGTCGTTGCTTGTTGCCGTGAAGCGCATTGCTGATATCGCCTTGCTCGACTTTCGCAAGCAAGCGATAGACTTGCCGTTGAGACAAGGCTAAAAGGTTAGCTGCATCTTCAACATCAATTTTGCCCTCGATAAGAGCTTGTATAATCTCAATGCGATTCTTCTCTTCTTTCGTCAGTATCATTGATTCCTCCTGCCGAATGGCAGGAGAAAGTTACTGACATAATCGCTTGGGCATTAACTGACATAATAGAGCCATTCAGTTCTCTGGAAAAGAAAGAAAAAGAAATATAGTCTCACCTCGAAGTTAAATCCATTTCAAACAAAGAGGTGAGACTATGGCAAGTCAATCGCTTGCTCTTGTTGATTACTTAGCCCAAATCACAGACTTTCGTCAATCTTCCGGCAAACGCTTCGGCTTGGTTTCTATCTTGTCGTTGTCGGTCGCAGCTATGCTTTGCGGCTATAAATCTTATTCCGCTATTGCCCACTGGGGCCGTAACTATGGTCAGCAACTGGCTGAGGCTCTCGGCTTCAAAGATGGCAAGACGCCTTGTGCTTCCACTTTCTATAACATCTTTTCTTGCCTCGACACTCTAGACCTTGAGCGCAACTTAGGGGCTTGGGCCGAGGCTCTACAGGCTCACTCTGGCTCAGAAGATGAGTCTGAAGCCGTATCCGTAGATGGTAAGAGCTTGCGCGGCTCTCGAAAGCTTGGCGCACCAGCCGCTCATCTGCTATCAGCCCTTGGCCATCGCTTAGGGTTGACTCTGTTTCAGGTCGGAGTCTCAGACAAGACCAATGAGATTGGAGCTATGGATGAACTACTTGCCGGGCTGATCTTGAAAGACAAGCTAATCACTATGGATGCATTACTTACACAGCGAGAGATAGCCGAGGCGATAGTCTCTGAAGGAGGCGATTATGTGATGATGGTCAAAGCCAATCAACCCTCTCTGCTAGCCCAGGTAGAGGGAGCGATAGCCGGAGTTGCTTTCTACAGGCAAGCGCCACAAGAGGCAGAAAGCCTGGATTGCCAACACGGACGAATCGAACACAGAAAGATCATTACGACCTCGGCATTGGCCGACTGCTCAGTGTGGCCAGGGTTGGAACAGGTCTTTGAGATAGAGAGGCGAGTCATCCAACAAAAGAGCGAGCAGGAGAGTTACGAACAAGTATATGGGATAACGAGCTTGTCGCGGGAGCGAGCCTGAGCCGAAGAGTTGATGGAGATAGTCAGACAGCATTGGGTAATAGAGAACAAGTCACACTGGGTGAGAGATGTGATATATGAAGAAGACCGGTCACAAGTAAGAAAGGGGAGCGTACTTCAAGTGATGGCAGCGTTGAGAAATACGGCCATCGGATTGATGCGATGTGGAGGAGAAAGCAACATTGCGGGGGCATGTCGGCGGTTTGCGGCTCAACCTTGGGCGGCGCTCGCTCTCATTGGTATTAATGTCTCAACTTGATGGAGAATTAAATGGCCGTCCTGACATAATCGCTTGGGTACGACATCCATTCTCCCACGCTTGACATAATAGGGCACGGAAGTTACTTTATTAGTTTCCGTCTTTAGGCTAGTAGCACCATGTTCGAAGCACTTTCA
Organism: Blastocatellia bacterium; assembly: GCA_963728545.1. Taxonomy (GTDB): domain Bacteria; phylum Acidobacteriota; class Blastocatellia; order UBA7656; family UBA7656; genus DASUNP01. Next base: position 4,368,886 of record CAVSKO010000002.1, on the reverse strand, counting down.
GACAAGCTGAGAAAGGTTCTCAAAGACCTTCGTGGGCAGGGGCGATTGACCGAAGCTCACATCGAGGCGGCTATGCGTGAAATCCGCATAGCCCTGCTTGAAGCCGATGTGAATTTCAAGGTGGTCAAATCATTCATAGACCGGATAAAAGAGAAGGCTCTCGGTCAAGAGGTGATGGGTGCGCTGTCGCCTGCTCAACAGGTAGTCAAGGTCGTCTATGACGAGGTGGTCGAAATGCTCGGCGGCACTTCGACTCAGCTTCTATTTACGAAGCGCATCCCAAATGTGGTAATGATCGTAGGTCTGCAAGGGTCGGGCAAGACGACAACAACCGGCAAAATTGCAAAGCTTCTTGCCGAAAGCCAAAAACGCCGCCCTCTGCTTCTTTCGGTTGACGTTTACCGCCCCGCAGCCCGCCAACAGCTCTCGATCATCGCTAATGCCATAAGCCAGCCGGTCTTTGAAGCTCCAGACGTAAGCGAGCCTTTAGAACTGGTCCGGCAGGCCATGCGCGAGTGCCAGCTTGTGGGCTATGACACGCTTCTGATCGATACGGCGGGCCGGTTGCACATCGATGAAGAGTTGATGGTCGAGCTTCAGCAGATAAAACAGGAGACCGTTCCATCCGAGATTCTGTTCATAGCCGATGCGATGACCGGCCAGGATGCAGTACGTTCGGCCCAGCAGTTTCACGAGCGCGTCGGGCTGACCGGAGTTGTGCTGACAAAGATGGAAGGCGACACTCGCGGCGGCGCTGCCCTGTCAATTAAAGAAGTGACCGGCCAGCCGATCAAGTTTATAGGCGTAGGCGAGCGCTACGACGCGATAGAGCCTTTTTATCCCGACCGAATCGCCCAGCGAATCCTCGGCATGGGCGACGTGCTCTCGCTGATCGAGAAGGTTCAATCCGAGGTCGATGAAGAGAAAGCCCTTGAGCTTCAAAATAAGCTGGCGAGCGATAAGTTTTCGCTTGAAGACTTCCGCGACCAGCTTCGGCAGATGAAGCGCCTGGGGTCGCTCGATAAACTTCTGGATATGCTCCCGTCGAACCTGTTGGGCGGGATGAGAATGACGCCCGAGCAAACCGCCGAGATGGAGGACAAGCTCAAGCTTACCGAGGCGATCATCAATTCTATGACGCCCGAGGAGCGACGCAATCATGCCTTGCTTAATGCTTCGCGCCGCAAGCGCATTGCGCGAGGCAGCGGGACAAGCGTGCAAGAAGTCAACCAGATGATCAACGAGTATATAGACATGCGTAAGATGATGCGGATGATGACATCGGGTGGACTCGGCAGCATGATGGGCGGGCTTGGCGGGCGGCTTGCGGGCGGCTTGATGGGCGGAGGCGGGCGGCGCAAAGCGACAAAGAGGAAAAAGAAGAAAAAGAAACGATGAAGGCTGATTCTCTGGTATAATCAGGCGTTAAGAAGTAGGGCCGGCAGATCAATTGCCCGACATTTATAATCACACGGCGCGGCCTTCTAGCCCGGAAAATGTAAACGGTCTGCCCAGAGTTGCCGGGAACAAACGAATCAGCGGGTATAGTTTAAGAAGGTCAAGCCTGTGCTTGGTGCGAGCAGAGCAATCGAACTTGGAGGTGTATTTTGCTAGCGATCAGATTGACGAGAATGGGCGCAAAGAAGAAGCCCTTTTACAGAATCAACGTAACCGAGAAGCGTACGAAGCGTGATGGCAGCTTCGTCGAGATAGTCGGTTATTACGACCCTTGCCGCAATCCGGCTGAGGTTAAGATCAACCAGGAGCGGCTCAACTACTGGATCGAACGTGGAGCACAGCCATCAGAGACGGTGCGCAGCCTTATGAAGCGCGCGGCTAAGGCCTCGGCTCCGAGCGCCGAGGCAAACGGCTAAAGCTGATTTGCCGGCGACTGGGTAATGCCGTCCCGAAGATGAGAATCAGCGCAGGCAGCGCCGCGCGTCCTTCGTTCCCATCCTGTGATCTGAAGGAGATAACGTATGAACGAGGACGGCTCATTGAAGGAGGTCGTCGAGACCGTTGTCAAAGCTCTCGTCAATTACCCGGACCAGGTAGAGGTCAGAGAGATTGAAGGGGAAGCAACTACCGTGATCGAGCTGAGGGTCGCCCATCAGGACCTGGGAAAAGTGATCGGCAAGCAGGGACGCACCGCGCGCGCTATGCGAACTATCTTGCGCGCAGCTGGGATGAAATTAAAGAAGCGCTTCGTGCTTGAAATTTTAGAGTAGTGAGCAACTCGGACGTCCAGGAAGATGTGGTGATAGCCCGCATCGCGCGCGCGCGCGGTATACGCGGAGAAGTCGCTTGCGATATGGAGACCGATTTCCCTGAACGGTTTGATCGTCTTGATCGCGTCACCGTGTGGATGCCCGGAGGGGCCAGGCTCTCGATGAAGCTCGAAGATCACTGGTTCCATAAGCGGCGGGTGATTTTGAAATTCGAAGGTGTTGACACGATGAGCGCGGCAGAGAAACTGGTCGGCGGTCGCCTTGTCGTAGCCGAGTCTGATCGAGATATCCTCGGTGAGGACGAGTTTTTTGAATACGAGATAGTAGGCGCAGAAGTCTTTACGACGGACGGTGTGAGCCTCGGCCATGTGTCGCGGTTGATGCGCACGGGAGGCACAGACCTGCTGGTGGTTGAGGGCGAATCGAAGCGCGAGCACCTGATACCGTTTGTCGATGATATTTGCACGGAGGTTGACGTGCGGGCCAAACGTATCACCGTCAACCCGCCGGAAGGGCTTCTCGAATTGTAGAATGCGGTTCGATATTATAACCATCTTCCCGGAGATTTTCCGTGAGGTCTTTGACTTTGGGATAATTCGCCGCGCTCGCGAATCGGGCTTAATTGAAATCGCGGTCCACGATCTGCGCGACTACACGCATGACAGGCACCGCCAGGTCGATGATCGCCCGTTCGGAGGCGGGGCGGGGATGGTGATGAAGCCGGAACCGCTTTTCCGCGCAATCGAGGCTGTAACGCACGGCGACCGCCAGACGACAACCGTGCTGCTGTCGCCTCAAGGGCGATTGTTCAACCAGCGCGTGGCCGAAGAATTCTCGCTCGACGAGAAACTGGTTTTAATCTGTGGCCGGTATGAGGGGATCGATGAGCGCGTCGTCGAGCACGCCATAACGGATGAAGTTTCCATAGGCGATTACGTGCTTTCAGGTGGCGAGATACCGGCGATGGTCATAGTAGATGCTGTGACGCGGCTTATTCCGGGCGCGCTCGGCTGCCACGAATCAGCCAAGCAGGAATCGTTCGCCGGTTGCCTGCTCGATTACCCGCATTATACTCGGCCCGCCGAGTATCGCGGCTTGAAAGCGCCGGATGTTTTGTTGGGCGGCAATCACGCCGAAGTGGATGCGTGGCGGCGTCGTAAAGCGATAGAGAAGACGGCTCGCCGCCGCCCTGACCTTATAGAAAAAGCCTCGCTTTCTGAGAGCGAGAAAAAAGAGGTCGAGAAGATTTTGAAGGAGATTGATAATTAGCCGTTCGAGCTATAACGAGGTATCGCGATGAATCAAATAGTAGAGACAATAGAAAACCGTCAATTACGCAATGATATTCCTGACTTCCAGCCGGGTGATACGGTCCGCGTTCACGTTCGTATCAAAGAAGGCGACAAGGAACGACTACAGATTTTTGAGGGCGTGGTAATCGCGCGCAAGCATAGCGGAGTGCGCGAGACTATTACGGTGCGCAAGACCAGCTTCGGCGTGGGGGTCGAACGCATCTTCCCGCTTCACGCGAGCATTATTGATCATATAGACGTGGTGCGACGAGGTCGCGTGCGTCGCGCAAAGCTCTACTATCTTCGCAACCTGCGCGGCAAGGCTGCCCGAATACGCGAGCGTGATACGCGCGGCGAGCGCGCAGCGGCGGCGGCGGCGGCTTTGGCCTCTAAGACCCCGCCTTCAAACGACGTGGCAGAAGTAAAACAAGATAGCCAGGCAGGCGAAGAATAATTTTTAGAAACAGTGCGTCTTGCCGGCTAAGCAAAGGCTGAAGAGTGAAGATAAGCACTTTTCTGGTTGCGTCATATATCCTGGCTTTTTTCCTCGTCCTGTTTGCGTTCTACTGGTGCGGCGTTCGTCCGTACCGCGACTGATTTGTCTTGAAGCCAAGCGGGCCACTAGAATAAAGAGCATAGAGGCGGTAAAGCTTTTATGCTCTTTTTGATTTTGGAGGCCGGAAAGGGAACGTCATGAAAACGCGCAGAGAATTATTGGAAGAGTTTGTTGCCGCAGACCCGAATGATTCGTTTTCGCGCTACGCTCTTGCGCTTGAGCTTACAAAAGAGAAGCGCCAGATCGAAGCAGTCGCGCAGTTTCAAGAGGTAATCGCGCGCGACCCGAATTATGTTGCCGCTTATTACCACCTGGGCCACTTGCTGATGCACCTGGGACAGGTCGAAGACGCGCGCTCCGTCTGGCGGCGCGGTATAGATGCCGCCAATGCCGCAGGCGATGCGAAGACTGGCAAAGAGATACAGGAAGCTCTCGACGCGCTTGGCTAAGGCGCGAGCCGTTTATCAAAAGCAACCGTCCCGCCCATAATCCCCATCTGCACGTTGAACTCTTTATCAAGCACGATAAGATCGGCACGTTTGCCCACCGTTATCGATCCAACCTCGCGGTCGACACCGGCGGCGCGCGCGGGAACGATCGAAGCCATGCGCAAGGCTTTATCGATCTCAACGCCGAGGGCGATAACGTTTTTGAGAGCCTGGCTCATAGTTATCACCGACCCCGCAATCGTGCCTTCGGCAGATCCATCGCCAAGCGCAGTCCTTCCGTCGCGCACAGAGATCATCTCTCCCCAGACCCTCCACGAGCCGTCGCCCAGGCCTGTCGGCAGTATCGCATCGCTGATGAGAGCGACTTGATCGGCAGTCTTTGACCTAAATATCAATTCGAGCATCAACGGATGAACGTGATGAAAATCGGCTATGCAATCGAGGCTCACGTCTGTGCGCACAAGGCCCCAGCCTATCGCGCCGGGCTTGCGGTGATGCAGCGGGTCGAGGGCGTTCGGAAAATGAGTGATGTGACGCGCGCCCGCTTCGGCGGCCCTGTCGAGCGTTTGCGGGTCGGCTTTCGAGTGGCCTATAAAGGTGCGAACGCCCTGGCTCGTCAGCTCGCGAATTAACTCAATGCCGCCTTTAACTTCAGGGGCAAGCGTCATCAATCGCGCGCCTGTTCGGAGACCTGTGAAGATTTCAATCGCCCTTGTGTTGCCGTCATACTCGCGAAAATGCGCGCTGTTTAACGCGCCCGACCGCGCGCGGCTTACAAACGGGCCTTCAAAATGGACGCCCAGCAGGCGCGCGCCGAGACTTTCGTTATGGTTTTCCGCGGCTTCGTTTTGCTGCTTTATGTGAGATGCGATTTCCGCAAGCGCAGATCTGTATCCGCGCTCGTCCGTCGGCACGAGCGTGGCAAAATAGCCGGTCACTCCCTGTTTCAACAAGAACTCTGAAAGCTTCCTGAGAGACTCCTGGTCAGCGTCCATCACATCGACGCCCGCCGAGCCGTGTATGTGTATATCGATCATGCCCGGGGCCAGGTATGCCCCGCCCAGATCGATTCGGTTTGTCGCACTGCTCGGCCCGCGCTCGTATGCTGTCACCTCACAGATGCGGCCATCGGCAATCACCACGCCGCCGCGCTCGAAGCCGTCTTCAAGCAGAACCAAAGCATTCGATAAAAAGAGTTCGCTCATGGATTTATTGAAGCGCGTCGAGGCGGGAGGCGAGCTTGTTAATTTAAGCTATCAAGTGCGCGGCGCAAGGAACCGTTGTGCATCGCAAGCAATTTCTCGGCCTCCTCCAGAGATAGCTCGGAGCGAAACATCAAGAGCGCGAGTCGAAGATCCTCTCCCGCCGCCTTGAAAGCGTACTCTGCCTGCTCGATAGTAATGCCCGCTTCTTCGGAGAGTATGGAGACCGCGCGGCCGCGCAACTTGCCGTTAGTGGCTTTCAAATTTGACATCAGGTTGCTGTAGACAAGCCCCATTTTTATCATCGCGGCTGTCGAGAGCATATTGAGGATCATCTTCTGAGCCGTCCCGGCCTTCATACGCGACGAGCCCGCTATCACTTCCGGGCCGACCGTGAGCGCTATATCCACCTCTGAGATTCGGGCCATTTCGGATTCCGGGTTCAGCGTGAGAGCAATCGCGAGCGCCCCGCAATTTTTCGCATGCTCGATTGCGCCGACCGTGTAAGGCGTGTTGCCGCTCGCCGATATTCCTACGACCGCGTCGAGCGGCGAAATATCTAGCGCGTCCAGATCGCGCCGCGCCTGTTCGGGGTCATCTTCGGCTGTTTCGATTGCCTGGTGCAGGGCCTCATGGCCGCCTGCTATTACTCCGCGCACCAGGTCCGGCGTGACTCCGAACGTGGGCGGGCACTCGGAAGCGTCGAGCACGCCCAGCCGCCCGCTCGTCCCCGTGCCGACGTAAATCAACCGGCCGCCCGCATCCAGACGCTTGACTATCAAATCGACTGCGCGGGCTACGTCTTTCAGCGCGCCCGCAATTGCTTCGGCCACCGTCCGGTCTTCCTCGTTTATCAGCGTGACGATTTCAAGAGTCGAAAGGCGGTCGATATCTTTTGTCTTCGGGTTAGCTTGCTCAGTAATAGGTTTCATGGGTTCCCCCTAGAAACTCGATGAGGATGGTCCGAACAGAGAAGCTTTTCTGTCCGGCCTCGCGTTACTTTTTGAAGCCGTCGATTAAAGAAGCGGCGTTATATCTTGCTCAAAAACTTGCATAGTCCTCGGGCCAAGATAAGTTTTGACTATACGGCCTTCGCGGTCGAGCACATAAGTAGTAGGTATCCCTTGCGGGATTGTATAACCGGCCATGGCCGCAAGGTCGTTTACCATTAACACAGTGTAGTTGATGTTATAACTTTTCATAAAAGGAGCGACCGTTTCAGCGCCACCTCCGCGCGGCCACACCTTGTCCATCGAGACGCCGACTATCTCAAAGCCCTGGCTGCGGTACTTATCCTGGAGCTTGACGAAATCAGGAATTTCGACCCGGCAAGGGCCGCACCAGGTGGCCCAGAAGTTGAGTATTACGACTTTGCCGCGATAGTCTTCAAGGCTTGTCGAGAGGCTAGACGTAGGAACCGGCGTAGCGGATATATCTATTTGCTTGCCGCCCCTTGTGCAAGAAGTTGATGAAATAACGAGGCCCGCCGCTAAGACGGCCAGCGCCATTGCGATAACTATGGGAGCGCGAAAACGGCGCGGCTTTGCGATCTTTTTTGTGCCCGACATAAAACTCTCCAGTAAAAATCTAGGATTCGCTAACTGCTAAAATTAGATTTCACAGCCTTCGGATTTACAAAGCTTATCACGAATTGCCCCGGCATTGCAGTCACAATTTTGCTTTGTAGTCAGTGGACCCGTTTTCGCTCTCGCACGCGATAGCTGCTCGCAAATCGGCGCGGGCTCTCTTTGACCCTGAGCGGGCGCGCGCCCGAAAGTTGACGCTCCAAAATTATCCGGCAGGCGATGAGCGCGATCAGACGATGAACGAATCGCGATTCCCATTTCATCACCGGTTTGACTTCGATACGCACGGTTGTCTGCGTGCGTCGCCGGGTGTCGAAACGACAGACAAGCAGCGTCGAAGTATAAAACTCTTTATGCACGACAAACGAAGTCTCCGCTCGAAATCGACTGTCGCATGAACGCATCAAGCAGAAGTTGTCCCCCTCGGCCATCTCCGCGCGCAAATCCTCCCTGCGGGGGTTGGCGCGCGACCGCTCGACGAGAAAAGACTCGCCCCCATCCTCTGAAATTATAACTATGCGCTTGCCGAGCGACGCGACATAAATGTCAAATCTCAGGCCTTCAGCCTCGTAGACGGCCTGGCGCATTCCGCGCCAGCGAAGACGAGCTATCGTGCGGCCATTGACGGTGAAAAGGTGGCGTGCGCGGCTATGTCCTTCGCGATGGACTATGATTTCGCTCTCGCCCATAAAATCGCGCTCGAACACCTCGCCCGCCGCTGCTCTTAAAATCTCTACGCCTGTCTTCATAATCTTTAGTGATGAGTGATAAGTAATGAGTGATAAGTGAAAGATAGTTGCTTATCACTCATCACTCATTACTCATCACTTCTTTATGCTCCTATGTAGCGCGCGTAGACGCTGCGCGCTACAGCCGGGTCTGCGGTGCCGCGAATTATGCTGCGCGAATCCCGAAAGACCGTTATGTCGTATTCATCGACTTTGAATCTGAGCAAGAAATCATTGAACGCGACTTCGCCGAGCGGCTTCAATCGCTCGGCGAGTGCGCGAAAATCTATGCTGGCTGCGCCCGATTTCGCTATCTGCACCGCGTTGCGCCCGCAAAGCGTAGTCGTCACCTGGCGTCCCGCGCCTCTGAGAAACTCGAAGTCTCTATTTCCGCACGCCGGGCACTGCGGGTTGCCCGAAAAACTTTCCAGCGCGATCTGTCTCAGCTGAAAATCCCAGACATTGACCGTGACGACCGAGCGATGCAGCGCGTCCGTATTTCCGGTCAATAACTTTATCGCTTCAAGCGATTGAATCGAGCCGATAACGGAGACTATAGGCATCAACACGCCTGCCGTGTCGCAGGTCGGTCCCGAACCGGGGTCGGGCATCGCTTCAAGGACGCAGCGCAAGCAGGCTGTTTCGCCCGGAATGATCGTCATCGTCAAACCGTATGAGCCGACCGCCGCGCCGTAGACCCAGGGCTTTGCCAGTTTGATCGAGGCGTCATTGATTAAGAATCGAGTCTCGAAATTATCGGTGCCGTCCAGCACAACATCCGCATCGGCGATGATCTCTTCTACGTTTTCGAAATTAACATCTTTTACGACGGCCTCAACCGAGATTTCGGAATTAACGCGACGGACGCGGCGCGCGGCGGCTACGGCTTTTGGGAGGCGTTCGCGCGCATCGGCTTCTTCAAACATGATCTGGCGCTGGAGGTTCGATTCCTCTACGAAGTCGCGGTCGACTAAAACGAGACGGCCAAGGCCTGCGCGCGCGAGTGTCTCTGCTTGAATTGCGCCGAGCGCGCCGCAGCCTATGATTACCGCGCAGGACCGGGCGAGCCGCGCCTGCCCGGCTTCGCCTATCTTGTTAAATAGAATCTGCCTGGAATATCTTTCTCGTGAATTCATATGCCGGTTCAATTCTACACTACCGGACGTGCAGGCATGAAGCGTTCTGTTTTTAGAGGGCGGCGCTTTTGATTCAGGCCAAAGCCTGGTTTGCTAACTCGAAAGCGCCGCCCTCCAAAAGATTTGCTTGTATCTATGTTGCGTGTCGCTTGCGGCATCGGATATATTCTTGCCGTAGCGTCTGTTTGTTATGTCTACTGAAAAAGTGGTAGCGTCGAATCGAGAGGCTTACCATAATTACTACATCCTTGAAACCTATGAGTGCGGCATCGCGCTTACCGGCACAGAAGTAAAATCTATACGCGAAGGGCGCTGCAATCTTAAAGACAGCTACGGTTTGATACGCGAGGGCGAAGCCTGGCTTCTGAACGCGCACATAAGTCCTTACAGCCACGGCAACCGTGAAAACCATGAGCCTACGCGCACGCGAAAACTGCTCTTGCATCAAGCCGAGATTCACCGCCTTGCCAGCAAAGCGCAGGAGAAGGGCCTGACGCTTGTTCCGACGAAAATGTATTTTAAGAACGGACGCATCAAAATAGAGCTAGCGGTTGCGAAGGGCAAAAAACTCTACGATAAGCGAGAGACCGAGCGCAAGCGCGAGGCCGACCGCGAGGCCCGCGTAATGATGAAAGAAAGGAGCCGCTGATTTCGATAACCCGAAATCAGCAATCGAAAGATGGAAGTCAGGGCTGATTCTGGAAAATTCTATGAAGTCGAAGCCGATGCGCTTGTCGTGACTATCTACGAAGGCGAAAAGGCTGATGAAGGCGCGCTTAAAGAGCTTGACGAGCGCGCGGGCGGGACGGTGAGCGCGCTCGTAGGCACCGACGAGATGCGCGGCAAACAGGGCGATATGGTCTATATCCATAACCCCGGTCAGATTCGCGCCCGCCGGTTGTTGCTGGTAGGCGCGGGCAAGCGCGAAGATTTTTCCTTCGACACCGTGCGAAAGGTCTCGGGGACAGCCGCTCGTTTCCTCCGCGGCAAAGGCGCGCGCTCGATGGCTATACTGCGTCGCTCGCAATTGGACCTGGAACGGGCTGCGCAGGCGGCGGTCGAGGGAGCTTTGATCGGGCTGTTTGAGCCCGATATGTACAAGACCGAGCACAAAGAAGAGCGCCGCATAGATGAGCTTGTGCTTGTCGCCGCCGTGCCCGACTCAGGCAACGGACTGGAACGCGGCGTGGAATGCGGGCGGATAATCGGCGAAGCCGTAAATCTTGCGCGCGAGCTTTCAAACGAGCCAAGCTCGACGCTGACGCCTACAGAGCTTGCCGAGCGGGCGCGAGAGACCGCCACGCGCTTCGGGCTGGACATAGACGTTTTAGACGAAGCGCGGATGAAAGAGCTTGGCATGGGCGCGCTGCTGGGAGTCGCGCGCGGCTCGGATGAGCCTGCGAAGCTCATAGTATTGCGTTACCTGCCGGAAGAGGCCGAGCCGATGGGCAATGACGCCGAGACGATTGCGATAGTGGGCAAGGGAATAACTTTCGACTCGGGCGGCATCTCTATAAAACCCGCCGAAGGCATGGAGAAGATGAAGTATGACATGTCGGGCGCTGCCGCCACGCTCGCCTCTATGCGCGCGATAGCGCAGCTCAAGCCTCGCGTGAACGTCATCGGCGTTATGCCTTCGACGGAGAACATGCCTTCGGGCCGCGCCTACAAGCCGGGAGACGTTCTGCGCGCGATGAGCGGCAAGACCATCGAGGTTATAAACACGGATGCCGAAGGGCGCTTGATCCTGGCCGACGCTATTGCTTACGCGCGCAAGCTTGGCGCTACGAAGATAATCGACCTTGCCACGTTGACCGGAGCGGTTCTCAATCGCCCTTGGTCCGATAAACGTCGCAGTATTGGGCAACGACCAGGAGTTCATAGACGAATTTCGCCAAGCTGGCCGCGACGTGGGCGAGCGATTCTGGCAACTGCCTATGGACGAAGAATACGGCGAGATGATTAAGAGCGATATTGCGGATATAAAGAACTCTGCGGGTCGCTACGCAGGAACAATCACCGCCGCTTATTTTTTGCGCGAATTTGCCGAAGAGACTCCGTGGATACACCTTGACATAGCTGGCACTGCCTGGGAGAACGAGCGAAAGCCTTATATGTCAAAAGGCCCGACCGGCATTGCCATCCGCACGCTCATAAACTACGTCTGTAACCACGCGGCGAAGAAGGGATGAAAGAAAGGATGAAGGATGAAGGATGAAAAGGACTTTAAGCAAGACATCTGAAATTTGAGATTTCAAATATAATGTGACAAGTCCGGCACCTGGAATCCTTTTCATCCTTCATCCTTATTAATCGTGCGTTTCTCCAGATCACAGCAAATCGGCGCGCTATTTGTCCTCTCATTGCTGATAATCCTTCTCATCTATCGCTCTTGCTGACCGACTGCGATGGCACGGATATTGCGCTCTCATAATTTCAGCCGGGCGCGATATCGATTCAAATTAAAGGTCTGTAAGGTTTATAGGCTCATTGGATCGAGGACGCGTCTTAGATAGGAACATTCGTGTCCCGTTTTATTGCATTATTGTCCAAACGAGTAAGGGGAAACTAAGGAGGGAAAATATGAACCGTACCAATCTCAAAGCTGTAGTTTTTGTCTCGGTACTGATTGCGATCGTCCTTGGCATAAACTTCGTGGTAGGCGCGCAGGATACATCGAAGCCCGCGCATATGGATCATCAAAATATGGCGAAGGCAACACCCGCCGGGGTTGCAATGACCGCAAAGCTTGTCGATCCTGAGATGAAGGCTCAGAAAAAGGAAGCTACCGTCATGGTAGATGTCAAAGGCATAAAGCTGACGGACCCGGCAGAGGCTAAAGAACAGCCCAAAGCGGGCCAGGGCCATCTGCACTATCAGGTAGATGACGGGCCGGTGATAGCAACGACCAGTCCGAAGCTGAGCTTTCACGGACTGTCAAGCGGGACGCATAAGATAGTGGTCATGCTCGCCGCTAACGACCATAGCCCGCTCGGACCACAAGAAACGCTCACCGTGACCGTTCCCTAAATAGTATTCACGAAGTACACGAAGAGGAATAAAAAGTTTCTTCGTGTACTTCGTGGATGATCAATCTTCGACAGGCCGAAGATCGATGTTGGCCGGGCCGTTGAAGACTCGGCCGAAGCGATCAAACCTCGATCCGTGACACGGGCAATCCCAGGTCTTCTCACCCGAATTCCACGCTACTATACAACCGAGATGCGTGCAGACAGCCGACATCTCGTGTAGCTCTCCGGTTTCATCACGGTATGCGGCAATCTTGGTAAGGCCGCGTCTAATGATAGCTCCCTTGTCGGGCGCTATATCTTCAGCGGAATCTACCTCGCCCCCCGATAAGTAATCTGCGACATATTGCGCCGCGACGTTTATATTCTCTTTTGCAAATTCGCCTGCTGCGCTGAGCGTCACCCGCGAAGGATCATAAAGCGGAACCCAAGAACACTGCCTCCCCATAATCAAATCCGTCAGGAGAATGCCCGCGATTGTTCCGTGCGTCATGCCCTGGCCTGAATCGCCCGTAGCGATATAAACATTTTCCGAATCGCCGGGATTGCGGCCAATGAAAGCCACTCCGTCAACTGTTTCCATTACCTGACCCGACCAGCGATACATAATGGCTTCCGCCATAGGGAATCGCTCTCGCGTCCACCGCTCAAGCCGCGCGTATCTTTCCGCGCCATCGTCTGCCTGCCCTGTCTTGTGATCTTCTCCGCCGACTATCAACAGGTCGTAGCCTTCACCGCTCCTGCTCTCTGCGGCGGAGACCGTTTGAAGTCGAACGTAATGATAAGGGTCGAGCGTGTCCCAGTAGAGAGCGCGCACAACCGACCCGCTCGGCACTCTTGCGCCGATCACATAAGATAAGTAAGGGGCTTGCTTGGTATGGATAGCGACTATGTCGTTGACCGGCGTGTTCGTCGCAACGACAATCGAGCCGGCTGTGACTGTGAAACCATCGCTCGTTTTGATGTGCGAGCGAGTCCCGCCTTCGATCTCGGCGGCGTGAGACCCTGTAAAGATTCGCCCGCCGTAGCTTTTGATAGCGCGGGCGAGACCCTCAAGATATTTCATTGGATGAAACTGCGCCTGTCGCGGGAAGCGCAAACACGCGCCCGTGTCGAATGACTCAATCGGCGCGCGCGGAGACCATCTCGACTTCTTCAAGTCCCGCGCGGTGTGCGGCCTTCAGTTCATCTTCCAGCACCGGCTCCCGCTCGCCGGGCGGCAAGAAGAGGTAGCCGTCCAGGCGTTCGAAATCGCAAACGATTTTTTCTTGCTCAATAATCTCTTCTACGCGATCTATCGCCGCTGTGTGGCTGGCAGCAGCAAGCCGTGCGCCCTCCTCGCCGTGAAGGCGCTCTATCTCAAAGTAGCGGTCGTCTAGCGCGTTTGATAGATGCGCAGTCGTGCGTTCGGTCATTCCACCGCCTACGGGGCCGTCGTCCAGCACTACGACCGACTTGCCCTCGCGCGCAAGCAGGTAGGCAGTAGTCATTCCGGCTATACCCGCGCCGACCACACAAACATCTGCGTTTGTATCTTCCGAGAGCGGAGAGAGCTTTTCTCTATCGGCCGTCGCCATCCATATAGAAATTGTTTGTCCAGACTCGCTGTTCATAGTCGCTCGATTCTTTGGATATTCTGTTGACAAGCGAGCCACTGCCGGATCAGGTTGTCACGGTTTTGACAACTCATTGTTAGCTGATGTAGTAATACTACAGCGGCTAATAATCCTTTTCTAATAGTAGACCCGGCCGCCTCTTACATCAAGGTTTATGCCTTCGCGCCTGAGTTTGCTTGCGGCATTTTAGATTTCACACTGTGAGACGCAAAATAAGGAGGCAGTCATGAGGACTCCCGCAAACATCGGAGGCCATCCAGCTCATCCGATGCTCATACCTTTTCCCTTCGCCCTGTGGACGTTCTCGCTCGTAGCAGACGCGATCTATTATTTCTTCGACCACAACGCCCTCTCCGTCTGGGACGACGTCGCGTTTTACACGATTGCCGGCGGCACGGTCGGGGCGGTGATAGCAGCCGTACCCGGCATTATTGATTACTTCTCGATAAAGAACCCCAAAGTGTCGAAGATCGCAGCCTGGCACGCTCGCTTGAACGTTCTGGCATTGCTGATTTTTGGAGCGAACCTTTATCTGCGGACGAACAAAGGCTCCGTCCTGGTCGGCAGAAGCCTGACTATACCTGTAGTGCTGTCGATACTCGGAATCATTTTGATTTCGATCTCAGGCTGGCTCGGAGGCGAGATGGTCTACAAGCACGGGGTGGCCGTCGATACCGGCGAGCCCGATGCTTGACGGCCGGATTTAGAAAGAGAGAGGAACGTTTTCTTCACGCATCAAGTGATAGAAATTTGCTGACGTGCGCACGTATTTTTGATGTTCCGATTGCTCCCAGCGCCGATGCAACGGAAACAGCTTGTGATTGTACGAGCCGACAAAAGGTATTCTTATCACGTCCTTGCGGGGCGCTCCGTTTGTGTAGAGCGAGTTATAGACCTCAAGATGAGCTTCGGCCATACCGTTTTCGCGTATGCCGACGTGCAGCGCAGCCGTAGGCGCGTTGTTCTCCATCCACCCGCGCTCCCAGTCTTTATGGTTCCAGATATTGATGTAAGCGAACAACCCGCTTCTAAGATCGCATTGAGTGTACCCGCCTCGCTTGCCGGATTTTGAATCCAGCACGTCGGCAAGCGTGCCGCGTTCGGTAACGCGCGGCCAGAAATAGAAGCCTCCGTCCCAGGGCCATCCTTCGTTGATATGCCCGACAACGTCAAGCCATCCTTCGTTGTAAATCTTATCGACCAGTATCCCGACGGTCCGCCGGTAACTGGCGGGCCAGGAGTCCCAATGCTCGCGCGCCGCCTGTGCGTCCTCGGTGTTTGCCACAATTCGCGAAAGGTGAGCGATCATCTCGGCGTTGTCGCCGCCGGTGCTGCGCGTGACCTGTTCCCAGGTGGGGTCGGGCGTGTCTTCATCCGTGTGTCTCAAATTATCCGGGTAATCCGGGGGCAAGTTTTCTGGCAGGCTGCTCATCATCGTCCTCCTTGAAGTGTGCGCGAGTATAGTATTATTTGAACGAATCGGCAATGACAAACGCAAAAGAAAAAGTATCCGGGACTACATTAATCGGCATCGGGCTTGCGACGCTGGCTTTTGCCCTCGTATTGCTTTACGCGGGCTACAGGTTCGCGCTCGGCGACGTGTGCGCGCAAAGCGACAGGTACAAGATAGCCGCGCTCGCGACGGCGTTAGCTTCTGTCATATCGATAATCTTTTTGATATGGGGCGCGGCGCGAGGGCCCACGGGGCGAAACATCCTTATAACTGTTGTGTCGTCGCTCGTCTCGCTCGGCGTGATCGCTTATACAGCTTTTCTCTTCTTAACGTTCTCTTTTTCAGAGACGGCGGCAGACGTTCGCGTCTCGGAAGATAACGGGTTGCACTTCAGTTTTACCGAAGGCTACCGCGTCGCCTCGCTCCGCGTCGAAGGCCCGGCGGGCCGATGGAGCATTAAAGCTATCGATGAAACACGCCCGCCGCTCAGTCAAAACATCCCGCGTTTCACTTTAGGCGAGACGCCCACGGGTTACATCGAACAAGAGTCATCCATCAAGCTCGACCAGTCGTTGCCGGATGGAGAGTATCGCGTCGAGGCAACAGTCTTGTGCGCCTATCGTCCGGCGAGAGCCTCTTTTACAATCAAGCAAGGACGCCTGGAGAATTCCGGGTTCTAGAAGTTAGAAGCTGTGTACTGTCCCGCACCACCGGGCCGCGCGTAGGATGGAAGCATGCGAACTTTGTCCGCCGCGTTCCGGTGAATACTTTTGTTAGACGGCTTCTTAATGATCTCATTAAACCAAAACCCTCAATTCGCAATCTGAATAGATACCGGCACGCATCTTGCCACTTTTCATGTTGGCGTTAATTTAGCCTGTTTGTTGGTCTGATTCGGTACGTGGGCCGGCATCATGTCGCCGCGTTATCATACAGGCCTTATCTAATTTATTGAAAGGCAGGGAAAGATAATGGCTGATTATCACGAGCGGAGAACTGTTATTGAAACCGAGCCGACCCGCAGGGGTGAGCCGGTTGGAACCGAACACGAGTATGTGTCATACGAGCGTCGCGGAATGAGCGGCGCAGCGGTTGCGGCAATAGTCTTATCGGCTGTGGCGGCGGCTGTGTTGCTCACGCTGCTGTTTACAAGCAACCGGACAGACGACAGCGATGCAGAGCTTGCGAGAGAGAGAGCAGCACAGACTTTGCCTGCGCAACAACCGGCCCAGCAACCGCCGGTCGTTGTCACAGTGCCTCAACCTCAAACGCAACCTACGACCGTCCCGGTCCCTGTGCCTGTGCCCGTCCCGACGCCATCGGCGTCGAGCAATCAGACTTCAAGCAATCCGGCGGTCACTGACACCACCATAGAGGTTGATGTTATCTCGAAACTCACGGATGACCCGCAGCTACGATCTCATCCGATCAATGTCAAATTCAGTAACGGCACCGCCACGTTGAGCGGCCTTGTGCCGAGGGAGGATCTCAAGGCGCGCGCCGAAATCGTTGCAAAGTCTGTTAAAGGCGTCAACCGCATAGTCAACGAGATTACTGTGCAAGGACAATAAGCAGGGATCAGGGCCATTTGAAATCTCAAATGGCCCTGACCCATGATCATTTTTTTTTGGCCTCGATGTATTTTTTGGTCTTCCAGCCTACTCTAGCCTCTATGGGACGAATTTCTCAGAGATTCAATAAATTGTATGGATCGGGCAAAAGGGGCAGGGTTACAAATCTATAGAGATTTGCGATTGAATGTAGCCAGAATGAGCAGCATCTCCTTTGGAGTGCGGTGAGTAGTCACCGCTTTTTAGTCAGGCCGAAGCCGATTTTGCTAACTCAAAAGCTGCGACAAGTCGCAGCACTCCAACATAAGCGGTCACATCCAATTGCAAACTGCTATAAGAATGCTCATTCATCCGTAACAGGATCAGACAACACGCCTTACTACCCTTATACCCGATAATCGAGCGATCTCTACACCGTCGGTATAGGAGGTGACTTGTGATTAAAAGAATAAAATGCGCAGTCTTTGGGATTGCGCTTTGCCTGGGGCTTGTAACGCTGCTGTTGCACACGACCGCCAGTCAGGCCGCGAGCACTCTGTCGGCCCCGTTCACGCGCAAGATACTTGAGCCGAGGCCGGAAGCTCCCTTCAAGCTCCGCTTTTTCACTACCGCAGTAAAGACGGATTCACGCGGCAGAATCATCACAGGTTTTACCGATGATCCGGTCAAAAACATCGTGGGCCAGGAAGCCGCCGGAGAGCGCGGCGGTTTGCAACGTTTCACCAAGATTATGTTCGGGGCGGGTTATATAGATGGCCGCCCTGACCCGGGAACGCGCATCAACCCGAATAACCCGGTCGTTAAAAGCGGCAACCAGTTCTGGCCGTTCCGCCCTCAACCCTTCCGCAGCGAGCCGCGCGCGCTCGCGATTACGCCCGGCGGCGAAAAACTTTATGTCTCGCTCCCAGGCCGAGAAGGCTATCCTGATTGGCGCGTCGCCGTAGTCGATACCCAATCAAAGCGCGTGACCCGGTGGATAGACCTGCGCCCGCAAGGGCAGAGGCGCGGGACACGGCCCATAGGAATAAAAGTCTCACCTGAGAACACTGCCATCTCGCCGCGCCCTTATGTGGTCGTGCTGAATATGTACGGCAACTTCGCGAGCGTGATCGACACGGCCACCGATGCAGTCATTGGTGAATTCGAGACGGGCTTTTATGGCGAAAAGGTAATCTTCAATCAACAGGGCACGCGGTTGTATATCACCGATCGCTTTAAAGATCAGGTGCGTGCTTTCCGCATCGATCCGGGTCCGTTCTTCACCGAGATCGCAGAAATCCCGACCGGCGTCACCGACCTTGAGCGGGCCAACCCGCGAGACCTCGATTTGAGCGCCGACGGAAAGACCCTTTATGTCGCCAACACAATCGGGCACACGGTCGCCGCGATCAACGTCGAAAACGACGCGAACACGCTCATCAAAGTTTTGCCCGTCGGCGGGCTTTCTACGGACGTGAAGATCGCAGGCCGCTGGGGCATCGTTTGCGGGCAGGAGACGAATACCCGATTGAACCAACCCGAAACGGGTCACGGGCTGCCTACAAAGAACGCTCAAGGCATTCCTATAAAAAACAGCGGGGAGCCGCTCGGCTACACGCCTGTTATGAGTGACGCGACGCGGGCTACGACTTTTGACGACATAGGCAGCGAGCTTAATATATTTGACACGACCACAAACCTCTTCGTCTATCGTTACGTGGACGAAGAGCGCGACAAATCGCAGCTTGTAACGCCGGGCCGTTTCGTAGACCTGGGCGATCACGAAGAAGCGCAGGAGATCATACGCGCAAGCGGCCCCGAGCAGATGGTCATAAAAGGCGATTTCCTGTTCGTCACCTTCGCGCATTCAGAAAGGGTGCAATCGTTCCGCATCAATCGAAACGCAGCGGACCCATCAGAGGTACTGCTGCCGCTTGATTTGGAGGTCACGGGCGGCATAACTCCGCAAGGCATAGAAGTCTCGCCCGACGGGCAAACAATTTACGTCGCCAATTTTCAGACCGAAGATGTCTCTTTCCTGAGCGTGGGCCGTGATGGAGACCTCAGGCGAAACGGCTATCTCGCGGTAGGCGTCACGCCCTCGACGCCCGATCCCACGACGGGCGGCAACGGCGCGGGCCTTTTTGCTACGGATGAAGAAGTCGGTTTGCGATGGTTCTTCTCGGCGGCTTATTCCGATGACGGCCAAAAATCCTGCGGCTTCTGTCACTGGGACGGTCGCCAGGACGGTTGCCAGTGGAACGTCGCGGCCAACGCGGTCGGCGGCGTGAAGGTCTGCCCGCAGAATAAAGACATCTCGGATAACTGGCCTGAATGGTACGAAGGCCTCAATAACGATTTCATGGCCTACGCTTCTGCCTGCAACGGCGAAGTGCTGCTGGGCGAGCGCACGCCGACGCCGCTTTTCCCGCAGGCCAACCAGGAAGATCGTTTCCGAGCGCGTGAGGAGTTCGTCTTGAGAAAGACCCAGGAAGATTCTGAGGCGATTGGGCGAAATGATCTCAAGAGCCGAGCGTTCAAGATCGGTTACTATGACATGGCCTATGTGCAAATCCTCTGGTCGGCCAACGAAGTGCGCCGCTTGCCTAACCCGCTGACGCAATTCCCCGACTCGGCAGAGGCGGCAAAGATCGCACGCGGCAGAGATATATTCACGAATAAGGTTTCGCAGGGCGGGGCCGGTTGCGCCGACTGCCATCACAACGGAAACAAGATGACCAACGGCGCGCTTGATGACACTTTCCAGGATTACAACATACACGAGCCTGGAGTCATCAGCGAATCTACGGTAGACGGCAACGGGCCGTTCTTCCGCCCCGAGACGGATTATTTCTTCGGTCGCTTCAAGCCTCCGCAAGACGTGGGAACGCCTCAGAATTTTAGCAGCCGGAACACGAAACACTTGCGGACTTTCTGGGATGCGGTTCCGAGGTGGCTGCATTACGGATTCGCGCACACGGTACGCGAGATAGTGCTTACGCCGGATTCGCCGTTTCTACAGCCAGGCGAGCGCGGGTTCAACTTCCGCACCGTTCGTTCGGATCACAACCGCGCCACTTCAAACAGTTTCCTGGGCGGCCCTGCCATCGTATTGCCCACGCAGGTTCCGATCACCGTTGCCGATAAAACGGGCGCACTTGCGGGCGACGGCATGGGACAGATCCTCGTGAGCCTCGACAGCCCGTTTGTTGCGGGGCCTGGCGGCAGGCCGTTGATAGACCAGTTGGGGACGAGCAACCTTGCGCCGCTCGTAGTGGGCAATCAGATCAACCCGCAACTCGCGGCAAACAATGTCCGGGTCATCAAAGACACGCACGGTAAGACTTCGCATCTGTCGGCCGGCGACATAGATGCTCTTATTCTTTACTTGCTATCGCTACAATAGGTCCTCCCAAACCTGATGAGCAGATAGCAGTAAAAGGCGCGGGCTCCTACCCGCGCCTTTATTTCTTTTGCGAGTACTCTCTGGGAGTACCCGCACACGTTTTTTATTGATGCGTTACTGATTATCAACGTCGGCGATGATTATCTCGACGCGACGGTTCATCTGGCGGCCTTCGGGCGTGTCGTTAGTAGCGACGGGGCGTACCTCGCCAAGGCCGCGCGTGCCGATGATGCGGCTCTCGGCAATACTGGATTGAACGAGGAAGTAACGAACGCTCTCTGCGCGGTCCTGCGAGAGCTTCAAGTTGTACTCATCCGTACCCACGGCGTCCGTGTGCCCTTCGATCTCCATGCGATAATTACCGGGATATGCCAGCAGTATCCCCGCAAGCTTGCTCAGTTTTTCGCGAGCGCCGGGCTTGAGCGTGGCTTTGTTAAAATCGAACAGGACATCGGAAAGGCTGACTATCAACCCGCGCGCTTCGCGGCGAGTCTCAAGGATTTCTGAAAGCGAGACGAAAAGCTTCTGCTGAAGTGCTTCCTTATCGCGCTTCGCCTGCTCGGCCTCTAGACGCGCTCGCTCTGCCTGCGCCTGTGCAAGCTCTTCATTAGCTTTGGCGCGCTCGGCTTCGGTCTGAGCCTGTGCGGCGCGCTCGCGCGCCAGCGCGGCTTCTCGTTCCGCTTGCGCCTGCGCGTCGCGGTAAGCAGCCGCCTCTTCCTTCGCCCGGTCAGCTTCGTCGCGGGCGGCTATGATCGTAGTCCGTGCCGCGTCTCGCTCGGCGTCGAGCCTTGCCTGCTCGCTGCGCTCGACCGCGAGCTTGCGCGCGTGTTCGCCAAGCCGCATCACGTCGTGCGCCAGGCCGCTAAACTTCTTCTCGTCTTTGCGCTTGCTGGGCCAGGTCTGCTCCAATGCCGCGAGCTTTATCTCGGCTTGCCTCAATTCCGCTTCGGCGAACCGCTCGGCGTTTGCGCGATGCGCAATCTCTACCGCGCGGCGCGCGCCCAGTATCATCAGCGGCGTGTTGTAATCTGCCTCCGGTGCCGGGGTATTAGACGAGGCGACTACATAAAGCGTTCCAGCATCGCCGCTGTACTCAATGCGGCTCGCTTCGATAGTGCCTTCCGTCCCTTTACGCAAAGCGTTTTCTGCTACGATGATGGGGCTGGGCAGTCGGACTGCGGAGTGCGGCTCGGCGGTGATGATTAATCCGAAAGTTTGAAATGATGTAGTCACTTCGAAATCGAATTCTTTCGCTATCGGAAGCTCGGCAAGATTCTCTGCCTGTCCTTCCGGGGCAATCGCCCACAGGACGTAAGTCGTGTAGTAAGAGCCAAGCGATTGCGGGTGCGCGAGGTTTTGCATCTTGAGCGTCATGCGCGTGCGTCCCTCTTTGCGTTTCACGCTGGCCTTCCCCATCGCCTGCGGATTTAAAGCAGTGCCTACCATATTGACTTCGGTGCCGTTGCCTTCGCGATAATTGATGGCGAGCGTCATTCGCTTGGCTATCAACACCTGTGCGCCCGGGGCGACTGTAGTCACTTCAACGGTCTGCGCCATTACCACTCCCGCAAGCATAAGAGTGATAGAGGCGATTGCTAGAAAAGGTTTTCGTATAGTCATTTCCCATTCCCTCCTTAAACGTTTAAAGTCCAAATACCACCTGACGAATTTGTTAAATACGCGGCAGCATTATCAAAAACGCTACACTAAAGAGCGTATGATTGTACTCATTGAGTTCAAATATGCGCTCGATAAAGCTACAATTTGCAAAAGGGCAAGCTGTGTTCCAGATCGGGATTTAATGCAGGTTTTCAGACGAAGCAGGCAATCTTCGTCCCGGAGGGACGAGAGATATTAGCCGGTCGGCAAGCGCAGCCACCGGAAATTACGCCAATAAATTAAAGCGCCCTGGAAGGGCGCTGGACTCCTGCCGCGTGATGTATTTGGCTATGAGTCCGGGGTTTCACCACCGGCTAATATCTTTTGCTTTTCAACTGGCAATTTGCGTTATTTCGTCGAAGGTTTCTCTTCCGGCTTCTTCTCGTCTTTAGCCGGCCGAGGCTCCGGCTCCTGGATTCCTAAAACATATTTTGAATGCCACGCATATTCGCGGCGCATCTTATCGAGCTGGTGTCGCGGCTCTTGCAAGCCGTGAGGCTCGCGCGGGAAAAAGACAAGCTCGACGGGAATGGAGTTTTTGCGAAGACCCATGTAAAGCTCTTGAGCCTGGCCTACGGGAACGCGCTTGTCTTCGGCCCCGTGTAATATCAACGTGGGAGTCTTCGCCTGCTTGATAAAATTCATCGCAGAGCGGCTGTTGTAGATCTCCAGATCGTTCCACGGCTCGGCCCCGAAATAACCTTCGAGCACGCGTTGCAAATCGTTTGTCGAATACATCGAAAACATATTCGTAAGCCCCGCGCCGACCATCACAGACTTAAACCGGTTCGTCTGTGTGAGCGTCCACGCAGTCATGTATCCGCCATAGCTCCAGCCCGATTGCGCGAGGCGGTCAGGGTCTGCTACGCCTTTGGCGATCAAATGGTCTATCCCCGTCTGTATGTCCTGGTAATCGCCGCCGCCCCAGTCTCTCACGTTCGAGAGCAGAAACTTTTCGCCGTAAGCCGACGAGCCGCGCACGTTCGGATAAAACGCGACCCAGCCTTTGCCCGCCCAGACGTGGCCGAAATTGCCCCACCCGCCGGGGAAGCTCTCTGTCCACACGCCGGCAGGCCCGCCATGAATCAGCGCGATCATCGGATAGCGCTTACCCTGCTGATAACCGACGGGGTAAATAACTACGCCTTCGATCTCCATCCCGTCTTTGCTCTTCCAGCGTATGACTTCGCTTGTGCCGAGCGCGAGTTCACTCGCTTGAGGATTGTGAGTAGTGAGCTTGACTCCGTCATGCACGTCGGGGAGCTTGCCTACATACACGTCCGCTGGGTTTTGAACATCCGATCTGGTGAACGCGACGACCGAGCGGTCGCCGGAAAAAGTCGCCTGGCCTAATATTCCGCGCGCCTTTGTGATCTGCTTCGCTTCGCCGCCAGCCGACGGAACTGCGAATAACTGTGTCGTCGTCTTCACAGAAGCGTTGAAATAAAGCGTGCGGCCATCACGAGACCACGTGGCCGCGCCCGGTTGATATTCGAAGCCGTTTGCAACCGCACGCGGCGCACCGCCTTCGGACGAGATGACGGTCAGACGCACCTGGCCGAGAAGTCCGCCCTTAACGTCGCGCGTCAGATAAGCTACCCATCGGCCATCGGGCGACCATCGCGGCGCGTTGTCGGGGCCGTCGTTTTCGACAAGCTTTCGCTGACGACCCGTAGCCGTTTCCACTACCCGGATGTCTGTCAAAGCGCCGTCATCTGCTTTCGGCGTCGGCGTGGCCGTGTAAGCGATCCATCGACTGTCGGGCGACCACTGCGGGTCGGTCGCAACGTAATCGCTTTTGACAAGCTCGCTCGCTTTTTTCGTCTGAACGTCAATCGTCCAGATGCGCGAGAACTTAAAGTTTTTGTCTATAACCAGAGCGTCGTCTTTATCTTTTTGTCTCTTCTCTTCATCCGGAGTCATCTCTTGTTGAGCGACAAAAGCTATCTGCTTTCCGTCAGGTGACCATTGAAGCGATTGCACGCCGGTCTTCGATTCGGTCAATCGCTCGGCCTCGCCTCCGAAAGGCGAGATCAAAAAGATTTGCGATTTTTCCTCGCGCGCAGAGATAAAAGCTATCTGCTTTCCGTCGGGCGACCAGCGCGGCTGGGTGTCGTTCTTCTTGCTGGTCGTCAATCGAACGGGCGTGCCGCCCGCAGTTGACACAAGCCACAGGTCTGCGTCGGTGGCGTTCTCTTTCATATCGGCTTTCGAGACTACATAAGCGACCCACCGGCCATCGGGCGATACCTGCGCGTCCGAGACCGTTTTGAGCGCCAGCACGTCGTCAAAAGTCATCATGCGTTTCTGCTGGGCGAGCGCGGTTATAAGAAAAAGCGTTAGTGAGAGTGTGATTAAAAGAGAGATGCGTTTCATAAGCTTCCTCTTGTTATTAGAATTAATAGTGTGTCAGCCACTGTGCCTGCATGCGCAGGCCTGAGAATCAGGATTAGACCACGTTAACCGACCGCAGTCAATTTCTAGAGTTGAGGCTGCGCTTGACCGGCGTCGGCAAAAAAACATATTCTCCATAATCCTGTCCGAATAATTTTGCTATCAGATCACCGGAGACCAGAGATGAAACAAAAGCTTATTATCGCCACCGCACTGACTGTCGCCCTGTCGCTCGCGTCAGCATTCGCGCAAAAGCAGGATTCAAATAAAAAGTTGCCTGCATTAAGCCCGCGCGAAGCGCAGATTGTGCAAGCAGCCGAAGCGTTGCGCCCGAAGCTCATCGAGCAGCGGCGCGATTTTCATATGAACCCGGAGCTTTCAAACCGCGAAGAGCGCACCTCGCGCGTCGTGGCCGAACGGTTGCGCGCGATGGGGCTTGATGAGGTCAAAACCGGCGTCGGCAAATATGGCGTCGTAGCTCTGTTGAAAGGCTCGAAGCCCGGCCCCGTCGTAGCGGTGCGCGCCGACATGGATGCGCTGCCTATCAACGAGACGATAGACGTGCCTTATAAATCGAAAAACCCCGGCGTAAAACATGCTTGCGGTCACGACGTGCACACGACCGTCGAGCTTGGAGTCGTTGAAGTGTTGAGCAAGATGCGCGATCAAATCTCAGGCACGATCAAGTTCATCTTTCAACCCGCCGAAGAAGGCCCGCCGACGGGCGAAGAAGGCGGCGCGGCGCTGATGATAAAAGAGGGCGTTCTTGAAAACCCGCGCCCGCAGGCCATCTTCGGGCTTCACACGATGCCCGGCATCGAAGCCGGACAGATCGGTTATCATTCCGGCCCGGCGATGGCCTCGGCGGACAAGTTTATTATCACCGTCCGGGGCAAGAGATCGCACGGCGCGCAGCCGCAGATGGGCATTGATGCGATAGTCGTAGCCTCGGAGTGCGTGACGGCGCTGCAAACCATTCACAGCCGCCGCATTGATCCGTTCGAGCCGCTCGTGATTACCATCGGCACGATCAAAGGCGGGGACCGCAATAACATCATCGCCGAAGAAGTGAAGATGGAAGGGACTATGCGCGCTTTGAATGAAGACGTGCGCAAGCGCGCTCAGGAGATGATGAAGCAGATTCTTTCAAGCGTCACGACGGCCCACGGCGCGAGCTTCGAGCTTGAGTTTGAAAATCCCATTCCGCTCACTTACAACGACCCGAAGCTGGTCGAAGAGACTTTGCCCACGATGCGCCGCATCGTCGGAGAGGCGAATCTGATCGCGCCGAAGCCATTTATGCCCGCAGAAGATTTTTCTCATTTTCAGAAAGTCATCCCCGGATTCTATTATTTCCTGGGAGTGGGCAACCGCGCGCGCGGCATCACGGCAGGCTGGCACACCGCGGAGTTTGATGTTGACGAAGAGAGCCTCGTAGTCGGTGTGAAAGTGATGTCAAATGTGCTGCTCGATTATCTTGATCGCCAAGCTTCAGGCAGGTAGGAGCTTCAATTATTATCGGCGATTTTCATAGCCGTATCGTTTAAAGTCATCGATGACGGATGCGCATACTCCCTTTGCTTGCTCTACAGCCGAACGCGCATTCTCAAGCGTTGCCTCCGGCCAGTCACCTGGATAACGCGCTTCGACTGCCCACTCGGTCAGTTCTGCCAGATCCGGGTGATTGTCCTTAAGCTGCCATCCGTCAGGCACCAGATTGCGCAACGCATCAAGGTCGTGGCGTCTGGGAAAATCTATCTGTAGAAAAACCAATACGGCCTTAAGGGCCTTCTCGGCTGCTTGCTGTGCGAGCCAGCAGGCATGACGGGGGGCAATAGCCGTCTGTTCAAGCATAACTTCGGCTGCTGCCATATCCTCCTGAGCATACCGCAACCATCG
The DNA here is from genome assembly GCA_963728545.1 of Blastocatellia bacterium. Lineage (GTDB taxonomy): Bacteria > Acidobacteriota > Blastocatellia > UBA7656 > UBA7656 > DASUNP01. The sequence continues at coordinate 4,342,703 of CAVSKO010000002.1, read as the reverse complement.
CTGCACCTCTAGTAATCTTTCATCCACGCTCATAAATCACTCTGCCTTCTCTCAAAGCTGACCGCAATACGGTGCCGACGATGTTGCCTCGCCTCTCTATCTCATCCGGGGTCGTTACGATTATATCTTTGAAAACAGGGAAATCGGCGACTGCGCGGCGAATTTGAATCGCAGCTTTGCGTTTGTCTTCAGCTTCTTGTAAGACGACGAGCAGATCTACATCGCTTTCGTCGTGCGCGTTGCCGCGGGCGTGGGAACCGAAAAGTATAATTCGCACGGGATGGAAGTTGCGAATTATTCTATCCGTCATCTCTGGGATTATCTCAATGGTTTGCATACGATCACCTTTCCCGGAAAATCGCGGCGGTCAGAATGAGAATTACAGCATACCACCAGCATCAGTTTGAGTTGAACAAAATATTGCTGCTCGGACACAATCTTAGCTCTACACGAAAGCTAATGTTTTGCTATCATCACTCGCAGCCGAAAGGGAGTAGCGACTCTATGACGAAAACGAACGATCAAGGGAAAGTTTTAGTCACCGGGGGCACGGGTTTTGTCGGGAGCCATCTCGTAGACCGCCTCATCGAGCGCGGCCGAAAAGTGCGATGCCTTGTTCGCGAGTCGAGCGATCTGAAATATCTGAAACACCCTCAGATCGAATTTGTCTACGGCGGTCTGGATGAGTCTACCGATTGGGACGAAGCGTTAGAAGGCGTAAGCACGATATATCACGTCGCGGGGCTGACGTTCGCGCGACGCAAACAGGACTATTTCAAGGTCAATCATCGCGGCACCGAGGCAATAGTCGGCGCGGCGCTCAAACGGCGCGACCGCATAAAGAAGTTCGTTCAGATCAGCTCGCTCGCCGCCATAGGCCCCGGACGCGACGGCGAGATTGTAAATGAAGATACCCCGCCCGCTCCTATCACGCCTTACGGTCGCAGTAAGCTGATGGGCGAAGAAGCAGTAAAGGCCGTGGGCGATCTGTTGCCCGTAACCATCGTCCGACCGCCCGCTGTTTACGGCCCTCGCGATTATGCGCTCTATGAATTATTCAAAACGATAGCGCGGGGGCTGTCGCCCACAATAGGCCGCTACGATAAACGGGTGAGCCTCGTCCACGCGCACGACCTGGCGGACGGAATAATTCTGGCCGGTGAAAGCGAGGCATCGACCGGAAGGGCTTACTTTATTTCAAGCGAAGAAGTTTATTCGATACGACGCGTCACCGAGCTGCTCGCAAAAATATTTGAACGCCGGGTGCGCACCCTCGCCATACCTCGCCCGCTCGCCTACGGCATGGCGGTCGCAGCCGAAGCCTCCGCCGCGCTGTTTGGAAAGCCGCCCGTGATCAATCGCGATAAAGTCCGAGACCTTTCACAGGTTTCGTGGGGCTGCTCGATAGAGCGCGCCAAACGCGAGCTTGGTTATGTCCAGCGAGTGCCGCTCGAAGAAGGTCTGCGCGGCACTATCGATTGGTACAGGCAAGAGGGCTGGCTGTGACTGGCCCAGACGCGACGACAAAGACGCGCTCGTCCGATCTTGAGCATACGGCTGCTTGCGCGCAAAGACCGATCTATTCAGGGCTGCTCAGTCCCGCCGATAAAATCATCATAGCTTATTTGATAATCATTGCCGCGCTGATCCTCATTTCGATAAATCGCGTGCGCTACTGGTGGCTGCTCGTCGCGGCCCACGTTCTCGCAATCGCAATAGTCGTTCTCATAGCCCGCTGGTATCAGCGCAACCTGCAAGCGGATTCTTCGGCGTCGCCGCGTCCCTTTGTCGAGATCGCAAGGGGCTGGTATCCGGTCGCGGTGATACCGTTTACTTACAAAGAGCTGACTTATCTGATACCGCTCGTAAACCCCAGAGAGTTCGACCCGGAGCTTGCGGCGATTGACCGCCAGATATTCGGCGTTGACCCGACCGTGTGGCTTGAGCGATTGACCTGGCCGCTGCCGACAGAGCTTTTTCAGCTCTCTTACATAACCTATTATTTTTTACCTCTGGTTCTCGGCGTGGTTTTGTGGCGCAAGAGGTGGAAGGAGAAATTTCATTTTTTCGTCTTTGTCATCGTGTTGGGTTTTTATCTCTCTTATCTTGGTTACATCGCGGTCCCGGCGCTCGGCCCGCGCTTTTTGCCTGAGATACAAGCGCAGCATACAAAACCGCTCACAGGCGTTTTGTTGTTCGACCCGATACACGCTACGCTCAACGAGCTTGAGGGGAAAACCTATGATGCTTTTCCGAGCGGCCACACAGAGCTTACGTTGCTTGTGCTTTACTACGCGCAGCGATTTCACAGGCGCACATTCTGGTGGATACTTCCCGCCGGGAGCGGGCTGATAATCTCGACAGTTTATTTGCGTTATCATTACGTCATAGATGTTATAGCGGGCGCACTCCTGGCGCTAGCAATCATTCTGATAGCAAAACCTTTGTATAAATGGCTCGGCGGCGGCGAGGGAAAGGATGAGGGATAAGTAAAGGATGAAGGATGAGGGATGAAAAGGATTCCAGGTGCCTGGCTTGTCCCATCGATTTGAAATTTGAGATTTGAAATATCAAATCTTTTTCATCCTTCATCCCTCATCCTTCATCCTTTGTTTTATGGAGTGGACTGACTCACAACTGGAAGCAGTAAGCGTGCGCGGTCGCCGCGTGATAGTCTCTGCGGGCGCGGGGTCGGGCAAGACGCGCGTGCTCGTGGAGCGGTTTTTGAAGCTGCTCGAAGAAAACACGGACTGGCGCGTATCGGATATAATCGCGGTGACGTTCACGGAAAAGGCCGCGCGCGAGATGGTGTCGCGCATTCGCCGAGAGATTCGCTCGCGGATAGACCGCAGCCGCCTGGCGGAAGAGCGCCGCCGCTGGCGCGAGCATCGCAACGCGCTCGATTCGGCGCGCATAGGGACTATTCACTCGCTCTGCTCGGCGATACTCCGCGCGCACCCGGCGGAGGCCGGGCTTGACCCTGCATTCGATATCATAGATGAGGTCGAAGGCGCGGCGCTGCTCGACCAGGCGATTCAAGATGCGATTGAGCAAGCCGCTTCCTCACCACCCGCCTCCGGAGCGATTATAGATGTATTCGCTTATCTATCGCCGCGCGAAGTGCAAGGGGCCGTAAAATCGCTGATCTATGACGGCGAACGCGCCCGGCGCGCGATTGAGCAAATCGGTGATTACGATGCCAAAGAGCTTATTCAATTCTGGCGCAAAGCTCTGAATGAGTCGCGCGCAGAGCGTGCGAGCGCGCTCAGAGAGCAAGAGAGTTGGGAGCGCGATGTCCGCACGCTTAGAAGCTTTGCCGCAAACGACCCCACAGATAGAAGAGAACAATGCCGCGCTCGCGTAGTTGACTTGCTTGACGAGATTGACGGCAGCCTCGGTCTTGAAACCCCACCCTTGCTGCTTGAGCTGGCTTCATCGATCAACTTGCAAGGCGGCTCAAAAAAGAAATGGGCGAGCGAAGAAGAGTTCAAGGCGGTGACGGAAGCCCTCCGTCGGCTGCGCGAATCTGTGCGCGGCAAGAAGATACTGGCGCTTGAGTTGAACGAAGCGGACGCGGAAGCGGCAGAGGCCACATGGCGACTCGCGCGGCTTTACCATTTGGCGCGCGAGCGATTCTCTTTGCTCAAGCGGGAGCGGCAGCGGCTCGATTTTAACGACCTTGAAGAGATGACCGACGCGATGCTTTCGTCGCACGGCGAGGTCTGCGAACGATACACGCGCGCCGATGGCGGGTTGATAAAGGCGTTGATGGTTGACGAGTTTCAAGACACCTCTCCGATCCAGAAGCGAATATTGTGGAAGCTCGCGCCGCGCTCGAACGAGCTGTTTATCATCGGCGATGCGAAACAGTCTATTTACAGGTTTCGCGGCGCTGATGTGACGGTCTTTCACGACGCGCGCGCCGAGTTCCGCCGCGATGGCCGTGAGGTAGGCATGGACGCTTGCTTTCGCACGCACGAGCGGCTGGTCGATTTTACAAATCACATCTTTCCTGAAATCTTTACGCGCGAAAGCCGTTACGACACCGACTACGAGGCGATGAGCGCATCGCGCTTACCCGTTGATCTGACTCCTTCGGTCGAGCTTCACATCATCGCTCAGGATAAAGAAGCGGAAGCTCGCCTGGTTGCGGAAGAGTTGCGCACGATGGAAGCATACCTGATCGCAGAGCGAATCAAAGAGATCCGAGAGCTGGGCGAGGTGATGATTTGCGGCGATGGAGACGCGCGCACGGCAGAGTATGGAGACTTCGCGCTCCTGTTTCAGGCTTCGACCAATTTTGAGATTTATGAGCAGGCGCTTGCCGCCGCCGGGGTGCCTTATGTGACGATAGCGGGCCGGGGTTTTTATAACCGGCAAGAGATAACAGATTTGAGCAACCTGCTGGCATTTCTGGCAAACCCTTCGGACAGCCTGCGGCTTGCAGCCGCGCTGCGGTCCCCGATGTTCGCGCTCTCCGACGAAACTCTTCTCAGGCTAACGCTCACGCGGCGCTTGCTGTGGGAGAGTCTTTGCGACGAGCAAGTAGAGATTGCCGCAGATGAACGCGAAGCAATCGCTTTCGCGCGCGTTGTATTAAAACGGTTGCGTGCGATTGCCGGTCGAATGAGCGCGGCCGAAATAATTACAACTGCGCTTGCGGAGACAGGCTTTCAGGCAACCTTGATGGCGCTGCCTCACGGCGAGCGCCGCTCGGCGAACATAGAAAAATTTATAGAGCAGGCTCGCGCGCTCCCTTCGATCACGCTGTCGGATCTGGTGGAGCGGATAAAGGATTTGAAGTTCAGAGAGGCGCGCGAAGGCGAGGCCACCGTGGAAGAAGCAGGCGCGGTGAGATTGATGACCGTCCATAAATCGAAGGGGCTGGAGTTCCCCATCGTGTGGATAGTCGATGCGACCTACGCGGGCGGGCGCGACCGCTCGCTTGTTACCGCGCACCCCGATCTCGGCATTGCCGTCGATGTGAGATCAGACGGCGAGCGCGGGGACGAATCCGCGCGCCCCGCGTCATTCGATCTGATAAGGCTCGTCGAAGAAGAGATGGATTTGTCGGAAAAGAAACGCCTGCTTTATGTAGCGGCGACGCGGGCGCGCGATCACCTGATAATTTCAGGCGCGTTGCGCAGTGCGCGCATCGCGGGCGATCACTGGCTCGGTCGCATCGGTGCCGCGCTCGGTATTGATGAAACAGAGCGGCCCGATTCCATCGATTATCCCGGCGGCCGCGTAGCGATAAACTGGCGCGAAATAAAGGATGAGGGATGAAAAAGATTCCAGGCAATTGCTCAACCTGTGAATTTGAAATCTCAAATCTTAGATTCTCGATGCCTTATTTCAGATACAGCGCTTAAAGTCCTTTTCATCCTTCATCCTTTATTTCGCGGCATAATCATTGCCTTAATTTTATCCGTGAACAGATTGACCACAAAATGTACGGTAACGGTGCTAAAAAACATTGCGCCGAGACCCACTTTGATACGAGCAACAGGGATTGGGGAATATCATGAATAATAGATTTCATTTAACTACGAAGAGGCTTGCGGCGGCGGCGGCAGGTCTGGTGTTGCTGTCAGTCTTAGCTTTAGCTCAAATTCCGGATGCAGCAGAGCAGCATTTCGAGCGCGGGAAACAGTTGATCGCGGAGGGCAATCTTCAAGGCGCGGTCGATGAATATCGGAAAGCTATAGAGTCTCGAAACGGCGATTTCGCGGAAGCGCGCAACAACCTCGGCATGGTGCTGGGAATGCAGGGAGATGTGCAGGGGGCAATACGCGAATTAAAGATTGCCATAGAGCAAAATCCCGAATACGCCGAAGCGCATTATAACCTGAGCGTCGCTTACGGCTTGATAGAGAATTTTGAAGGCGCAGAGAGCGAGTTGTTGACTGCGATAAAAAAGAGTCCCGGCAATTTCCCCGAAGCGCACGGGAGCCTCGGAATACTTTACGCACACCGTGGCGACACCGGGCGCGCGATTACGCAGTTTAAGATTGCCGTTGAGCAGGCCGAAGGGATCTACCCCGAAGCCCATTACAATCTCGGAATAGCGCTCTTTAGTGCGGGAAAAGTCGAAGCGTCGGTCGAAGAGTTCAAGGACGCGATCGCGCAGAGCCATAACTTTCCCGAAGCGCATTACAACCTGGCCATCGCGCTGGCGAGGCTTGGAAAAAATGAGGATGCGGCGAGCGCGTTCGAAGCGTACCTGAAAGCGGCTGTTGATCCGAAAGACGGCGAACAGGTGCGCTCTCGCATAAGCGAGTTGCGCCGGACAGCGCAAAAATAGATTAAACCAGTTTAAGCCCCGATTGCGTTGATGCCCCACCGAGCGGGCGTGCTAAACAAATAGCGCGCCCGCTCGGTCTATTTTGCGCGGATGACTTCAATGCTACCGCGATGATAAAATCTAGCGACAGGCGGCTCTACTGAAAGTGTATAAAGCTGAGGAATTATGGATTATAAAGAAAACATTCTCGCGCTCATCGGACGAACGCCCCTGGTCAAGCTGAATAAATTGACAAAGGGCATTGATGCGCTCGTGCTTGCGAAGATGGAATCGCACAACCCGGGCGGCTCGGTAAAAGACCGCATAGGTATTTCTATGATCAACGCGGCCGAGCGCGACGGCCGCCTCAAGCCCGGCGGGACGGTCGTCGAAGCGACGAGCGGAAATACCGGGATAGGCGTTGCGCTTGTGTGCTCGGTGCGCGGCTACAAAGCGGTCTTTGTGATGACGGACAAATGCTCTGTCGAAAAGATTCGCTACCTCAAGGCGCTCGGCGCGGACGTGATTGTCGTCCCCGTTTCTGCAAAGCCCGATTCGCCCGATCACTACGTCAACACGGCGCGCCGCATCGCGCAAGAGACGCCCAACTCGCTGTTCGTCTTTCAGTACGGCAACCCGGCGAACCCGGAAGCGCACTACCTGACGACCGGCCCCGAAATCTGGGAGCAGACCGAAGGGCGCATCACTCATTTCGTTTCAGGCATCGGCACGGGCGGCACGATCAGCGGAACGGGCCGCTACCTGAAAGAGAAGAACCCGCGCATTCGCATCATAGGAGCAGACCCCTACGGGTCGGTCTTTAAGACCTACAAAGAGACGGGCAAGCTCATGCAGGCCACGCCATATCTGGTCGAAGGCATAGGTCAGGAACTCATCCCTGAAAACGTTCACATGAAATATATCGACGAGATCATCAACGTGACCGACCGCGACTCGTTCCAGTTGGCGCGAAGGCTCGGACGCGAAGAAGGCATCTTTTGCGGCGGATCGACGGGAACGAATCTATGCGCGGCTTTGCAGGTGGCGCGCGGGCTCGGCAAAGATGATGTAGTCGTATTCATAGTGTGCGACACGGGCGAGCGATACCTGTCGAAATTCCTTTCCGACGAATGGCTGCGCGAAAAGCGCCTGCTCGGAGTCGAGAAGATGACCGTGGGCTTGCTCACTCAAACCAAGCAGGACGGCGAGACTCCTCAGCTTGTATCCGTAGGCCCGCAGCATCAGGTAAGCGATGCTTTGCAGATGATGAACACCTACGGGCTTTCACAGTTGCCTGTGCTTGATGACGGCAAATCCGTAGGCAGCCTTCGCGAAGGAAGGTTGATGTCAAAACTGCTGGGAAATCCTGATCTGATGCGCTCGCCCGTCGCAGAGGTCATGGATAAAGGCTTTCCGGTCGTGAGCGACGATGCGAGCGTCAACACCGCGACGCGATACTTGAAAAACTCGCCCGCGATACTGGTTGAAGAGTATGGCCGCATCGTCGGCATAGTCACGCGCTACGACGTGCTGGATGCGCAGGTAGAAAACTGAATATAAGGAGGACGCTTATGCGAGTGCTTCTTGTCGTGGTTTTATTCGGGCTTTTCTCGGTCGTGGTGGCCGCTGGTAATCCTCAGGCGGCAAACCCAAAGTTGAGTTCAGAAGAGCGAGCTAAGATAGTAAAATCGCTCGAAGATTCGCGAAAAGAGCTTCTTGATGCGGTCGAAGGTCTGAGCGACGCTCAATGGAACTACAAGCCTTCGCCGTTCAGATGGTCGGTCGGAGAGGTGACAGAGCACATAGCGCTAGCCGAAGACCTTTTATTCGGCGCGGTCGAGCGCGCGATTGCCACAAAGCCCGACCCGGACTGGGAGTCGAAAACAAAAGATAAAGTCGAGCTGCTGGAACGTGTGCTTCCAAACCGCACGGGCCGCGCGCAGGCTCCGGGGGTGATACAGCCTAAAGCGAAGATGACGCGCGCTGAAATAATGGCGCGCTTCAAAGAGTCCCGCGCCAAAACTATCAAATTCGCGCAGCAAACCGATCTGCCGTTGAAAGCGCACACGCTCGAACATCCCTTTAGAATTTTCAGCTGGCTTAACGCTTATCAGTGGCTGGACTACATCCCGCTGCACAACATTCGCCACAACAAGCAGATCGCGGAGGTCAAGGCGAGCGAAGGTTTCCCGAAGTAAGTTTTTCGCCCCGGAGACAATGATGATTGAAGCGCCCGTCATAGGCATAACGGTCAGCCTGGACCACGGCCATCTGATAAGGCCGGGACACGAATACCTCTATATCAAAAGAGGGTACTCGATGGCTGTGAGAAATGCCGGAGGGCATCCCATACTAATCACTCCCGATCTGGCCGTTGAAGCGGTAGCCGGTTTATGTGACGGGATAGTTATCTCTGGCGGGGACGACGTTCCGCCCGAACTCTACGGCGAGCAAACCCAGTCCACGATACGGGCGGAATCGGTTGAGCGCATAGAGTGGGAACGCCGATTGATCGATATCTATTCGCGGGTTGAAAAACCGGTCCTCGGAGTCTGCTACGGCATGCAGCTTATAAACGTCCATTTCGGGGGCAGCCTGCATCAAGACCTGACGAGAAGTTATGCGTTGGATCATGGCGGGAGGGGAAAAGTTACGCACCACTCGCTCAAGATAAATGAAGACTCTTTCCTTTTCCCGCTGTTCGGCGGGACGGCAGAGGTCTGCTCGACTCACTGTCAGGCGGTCAACCGGCTCGCCCCCGATTTCCGCATTGCCGCCGTGTCGGAGGACGGTTTGATAGAAGCAATCGAGCGGGGCAGCACCATCGCTGTCGAATGGCACCCGGAGTCTGATCTGACGGGCGAGGCGATCTATTCGTTATTCGTGGAGCGAGCAAGAGAGAGCAAGAACAGATGAATCGATAAGGAGAGCAGAATGGAAAAAGCAATTTTTGCAGCAGGATGTTTTTGGGGAGTCGAGGCGGCGTTCCGCCAGCTCAATGGAGTCAAATCGACTCAGGTCGGATACACCGGGGGGTCGGTTGAAAATCCCAGTTATGAGTTGGTTTGCACGGGGCGCACAGGCCACGCCGAAGCCGTCGAAGTTACTTACGACCCGTCGGAGGTCTCTTACGAACAACTTCTCGACACGTTCTGGGAGAATCACGATCCGACGACTTTAAACAGGCAAGGGCCGGACATCGGCGCGCAATACCGGTCAGCGATATTCTTTCTCACGCCGGCGCAGGAACAGACGGCGCGAGCCTCAAAAGAAGAGTTACAGAAATCCGGCAAACATCGCAGGGAGATCGTGACTGAAATAACTCCCGCCTCCGAGTTTTTTAGAGCCGAAGAGTATCATCAGCAGTATTTCGAGAAGCGGGGAATATCTCATTGCTCTATCTAAGATAAGGAGGGCCGGGATGGCAAAGGTGAAGCGGTTTCGAGTGTTGCTGGAAAAAGACGACAATAGCGAAGCGACAGGCATTCGCATTCCTTTCAACGTAGAGAAGGAGTTCGGCTCGCGCGCTCGCGTCCCTGTGCGCGGCACTATAAACGGCTTCGCTTTTCGCAGCTCGGTATTCCCGATGGGGGGCGGCTATCACTACATGGTGGTGAATAAGAATGTCAGGGCGGGCGCGAAAGCTAAAGGGGGAGAGACGATCAGCGTCGTGATGGAGCGCGACGATGAGCCGCGCGTCATCGATCCGCCTGAGGATTTCGCGCGCGCGCTGAAGTCGAACAAAGCGGCGAACGCAGCCTGGGACAAGCTGAGTTACACGCACCGCAAAGAGTACGCCAAAGCCATCGAAGAAGCTAAAAAGCCTGAGACGCGCGCGCGAAGGATCGAAAGGGCTATCGCCATGCTTTCGGCTTCGGGCGCGGCAAAGAAGTTATGAAATAAGCGAAAGAGAAAGAGAGTCAGGCGGCGAGTCTAATATTTTGCCGATGCCGGAGAGAAACTAGAAAAGCAGAGGCCGTTGTTTTTACGCAAAGAACGCAAAGGGCCGCAAAACACGCAAAGCTTATTTGCGCACTTTGCGGCTTTTTTGCGTTCTTTGCGTTGAAATCTGATATTTCCAATTCTAGTAATTCAGAGCTAATTGAAATCCGCTAAAAAAGCGCAGCCGCAGGCCAACCAAATCTCGTACAACGTGTCTATAGAATCAACGTCGCGCAAAGGGTAATTACCTGTGACGAGCGAAACCGAGTTGATACGGCTCGCCCAATCGGGCGATGGAGAAGCTTTCTGCCGGCTTGCCCGGCGCTACGAGCGCCGGATTTATTCGCTCGCCCTCCATTATTGCCGCTCCACGCACGACGCGGAAGACCTCTCGCAGGAGGCCTGGTTGAAAGCTTTTCGCAGCATCCAAAGCTTCCGGGGAGAGTCGAGCTTTTATACGTGGATGAGACAGATTACGATAAACACTTTTTTGAATTACAAACGCCGCGCGAGCGCGCTCGATAAAGAGATGATAATGAAAGAGGCAGTTGTGGTTGAAGAGCTGAGCGATCTGGAAACAGGCCGCCGGGTAAGCGTCGAAGAGAGCATCAACAATAAAATACTTGTCGAAAAAGTGATGCAGGCGCTCGGCGAATTGACCTCGCAGCAGAGGCTGATCTTTTTGCTCAAGCACCGCGAAGGGATGACCTATGACGAGATAGCGAAATCGCTCGGCTGCTCGGCGGGGACGGTCAAGAAATCCTTGTTTCGAGCGGTTTTAAAATTGCGCGAGCGCCTCGGCGTAAATATTGAGGCCAATTCTTACGCGCCGTTCGTTACTGGTGAAGGCTGTTAGCTTGGGGCTTATCGATGCACGATTGTAGCAAGTTCAAAGACAAACTGGTCAACCTGTTATTCGACTCCGCAAACGACGGCGAACGCGCGCGACTGCTTGCGGAAATGAGCGATTGCGAAAGCTGCGCGGGACTCTATCGCTCGATGAGCGAGACGCTCGCAGTTTTCGATCAAGTGGCCCAGACGACTCTGCCCGAAGAGTCATACTGGTCGGGTTACGACGAGCGGCTGCGGGCGCGGTTGACAGAACAGACGCAGCCACGAGCAGGACTGCTTGCTCCTCTCTTTGTGAAAAATTTATTGGCGCGCTTCCCGCTTCCTTTAAGAGTCGCTTTCGCGTGCCTGATGCTTGCGGCGGGGCTGTGGCTGCTTTTTAATCAGACAGAAAAAACGAACCCGGCCGCGCCCGTAGTGGCAGACAAAGCCGGGCCTGTCCCTGAGCAACAGAGGCTCGCAGAGAATAATAATAAGCAGCCTCAAGGCAGTGAACAAAAGCCCGATCAAGATAGTGTTCATAAACAGCAGCGCCTAACTCCTCACGCCGCGCGCGAGCGAAAGCCTGAGCGTGTGCTTGAGCAAGCGCGCGGCGTGGCGGAGCGACGCGAAGCTCCTGCCGACTTCATCGAGATGGAGATTGCGGGCCACATAGAAGAGGCGGAACTGCTGATGAGATCATTCAGGAACATCAAGCCATCAGGGGAGCAGACGGCCTTTGATGTTTCATACGAAAAGCAGTTATCGAAAGAATTGCTTGCCAGAAACATGCTGCTGCGGCGTAGCGCGGAAAACCGCAAGAATACGGCTGTGGAAGATTTGCTCAACAGTATCGAACCGCTGCTGCTCGACATCGCCAACCTGCCCGACAGCGCGGCTCAAGATGATGTGCGCTCGATCAAAGACCTGATACAGAGACAGGAGGCCGTGGCTGCGCTGCAATTCTACTCGGCGAAAGCTTCGAGCCGGAATTATTGATGAGAGTTATGGAGAGACTGATGCTGACAAGTGTATACACTGAAAACTCTACGGCAAGAAAACGGATTTATACGGGCAGAATTTTTTTGATTGCTCTGGTCGCGATCATTGTCGTCTCGTGGTTTACGACAAGCGCGGCCATACGTCCGGGAGAACAAGAGCTGGAAAAGCTCAATCGCTTTGTTCAGGCGTCTAACAACTCGGACGAGGCCTCGAAGGCTTTTCGCGAAGCGAGGGACTACATTAAAGACCGTGAGTGGACAAAGGCCGAACAGACGTTCCGCTCTCTGGTCACGGATCACCCGCAACACAAAGACGCCGACGCCGCGCTCTATTATCTGGCGTTCGCTTTAAAGAAGCAGAACAGGTTCCAGGAAGCCGACAGGATACTTGAGCGATTAATCAAAGAGTACACGGCTTCAAGCTGGATCAACGACGCGCGCGCAATGCGAATCGAGATGGCCCCGAGGCTCAAAAATAATGAGACGATCAATGAAGCGATAAACGAAGAGGATGAAGAGCTGAAGCTCGCCGCGCTCCAAAGCCTCTTCGAGTCCAGCCCTGAGCGAGCGATGAGGGTTGCAATCGACATACTCAAGCCGGGGTCCAGGTCTAGCATTACGTTGAAAGAGGGCGCCCTCACGCTGCTTGCCGATTCTGAAAGCGCGGAAGCGGGCGCTGCGGTGCTTGAGGTCGCGCGGAGCGAGACTGATGTGAGGTTGCGCAGGAAGGCTGTCGAAGTGCTCGGCCAGGTGAACGCGCCGGGCGTCCTGGAGCTGTTGAAAGAGCTGGCGACCAGGTCTAGCGATAGGGAATTGGCCCGCGCCGCCATGCGAGCGCTCGCCGAGCACCAGGGCCCGCAGGCTCGCGTTACTCTGTTAGAAATCGCGCGTTCATCGGGTGACATAGAGTTGCGCTCGACTGCCATTTCAGAATTAGGCGATGACAGTGACGAGTCTACGGTTGAAGAGCTTGCGAAGCTTTTTGACGCTGAAAAAAATCCGGAAGTTCGCGAGGACATACTCTCCGCCCTGTCACAGAGCGAAAGCCCGCGAGCGCGCGCAAAGATATTGGAGATTGCCCGCTCCGGGGCCGACATAGAGATTCGCAAAGCGGCAATCTCTCTTCTAGGCGACCGGGAAGACGCGCAGGCCGCAGACATTCTCATACAGTTATATGACGCCGAGCGCGATCAGGAAGTAAAAGAGGAGATCGTCTCTACGCTCGGCGGAATGGAAAATAAGCGCGCGCTCAGAAAGCTTATGGAAATAGTTAAAAGCGATGCGACTGCGCGGCTAAAGAGAAGGGCCATCGAGGCGCTCGGCGATAGCGAAGACCCCGAAGCCACAAAGTTTCTTGAAGACCTACTCAAGAAGAATAATTGAAATATAAAAGCGTGGTCCTGATGAAAGGAAGGTGTCGGATGATTAAGATTCTGATAGTCGTATTTGCGCTGTTTGCCGTAAGCACTGGAGCCGAACGTCTCACTTTGAATCCCGACATTAATGAAACCGGCGGTCAAGCAAGCCCTACTGCAAACACCGCTTCGAATCAAACCTCGCGCTTCACGACTGTAGAAGGTACGGATTTGAAATCACGGCTCGCCGCCGCGATCAAACAGGCGCGCTCGCGTTCAAAGCAGTCGCGTTTCTGGACCGCGTACACTTTTGATGTCAGGCCCGGCGTCGGCGTCAACATCCTGATAATAGGCGGCGGCGGCTCAAGGATAGACATAGGCGGGGTGATGCACACATCCGACGGACAGTACGAAACACGCAACGTCGGCGTGTTTCTGCTCCACGAAGCGGACGGCAGCACGATCACGCGGGCCGAAGTTTATAACCTTGAGCGACCGCGCGATTATAGCGGCTATCAGGTCTACTGGCTTGGCCGCGCCACTAATGACGAGAGCCTGGGATTCCTAAAAAGCTTGATCGACACTACGCGGTCGAGCGAAGTGGCCGAGCGCGTGACCGATGCAATCGGCTTACACGATGACCGTCGCGTCGAAGCGATGTTAAAAGATTTGATACGAAGCTCACAGGTCATCGGGGTGCGGACTACGGCTGTTTCCTGGCTCGGCCATTTTCCGGGCAACGTACCGTTTCTCGCGAGTCTAGTCCGCGATAACCGCGAGAACGTTGAGGTGCGCAAAGAGGCTGCGGATGCTCTGGGCGACAGCCGGGAGGCGGCGGCGCTCTCGACTCTCGAAGGCCTCTATTCGGAAGTGAACAATCGTGAGGTGAAGCGGGAGATTCTCGATGCAATCGGGGAGAGCCGCGACGAGGGCGCGGCGACCAGATTCTTAATCAAAGTCGCCGAAACCGAGCCCGACCGCGAATTGAGGCGAGAGGCGATAGACGGCCTCGGCGATAGCCGCGACCCGTCGAGTCTCAAGGCGCTTGAAAAGATCATTAACGATCAAAACAGCGATTCCGAAATTCAACGGGAAGCCGTCGATGCTCTGGGTCAAAAAGAGAAAGACGAAGCCGTGCCTTTGCTGATAAAGATCGCAAAGACGCATGGGAACGCGGAAGTGCGCCGCGAGGCAATCGATCAACTGGGCGAAATCCCCGGCCAGCTTTCTTTCCTCATCAATGTTGCGCGCAACGAATCGGAGAACCTCGACCTGCGTAAAGAGGCTATCAACGCGATAGGCGAAAGCGCGGAAGCCGATTCGATAAAGACGCTCCAATCGCTTTATTCGGCGATCACCAGCCGCGAGGTGAAGCGAGAGATACTCGACGCAATATCGGAGAGCCAGGATAGAGAAGCGGCGCTTAACTTTTTGCTCAAAGTGGCGCGCAGCGATTCGGATCAGGATATACGGCAGGAGGCATTGTCGGGGCTTGGCGAAATGAACGATGACCGGGCCATTGACGCGCTGTCCGAACTGTACGGCAGCGAGCAAAACGAAGGGATAAAAGAAGAGATACTCGATGCGCTCGCGGAATCGAATACGAAGCGCGGTTTGAGGAAGCTGATCGAAGTTGCTAAAAACGACCCTTCTCCGAAGATGAGGCGCAAAGCCATCGAGGCGCTTGCCGAATGCCAGGACCCCGAAGCCGCAGAGTTCCTGGAGAAGATCATCAGGTGATTGCCACAGACTGCTTGCAAGCCCCGAAGGGGCGAGATTCAATCGCCCGGCTGCCGCGCGCCGGGGTTAGGTCAACCAACAACGCAAGCCCTGAAAGGGAGAAATAAATCGTTCAGATTATTTCTCCCTTTCAGGGCTTTTATAAACTAACAATCACGACCCCAGGCTATTGAATCTCGCCCTTTCAGGGCTGTAGTTTTTATTCATCGCGGCCATGAACTTGAGCCGGCGGCGAGGTCGCTTCGACTGCCGTGAAAGGCTCAAGAAACTTGTAAGTGTGTCTGGAGCCTTCGGGCACAACCCACGAATCGCCCGCCTCAAGCAAGACCATTTGCCCTTCGATGTGAAGCTCCGCGCGCCCTTTGATGACAAACCCGACCGTCTCATATTCGCGCGTAGTCTCGGGCTTATCTTTGCCGGGTTGTTCGTCTTCCCATAAGCGCATTGAGACTCTCTTGCCTGACGCCAGGTATTTCTGTCCCTTCTCGCCTGTAGGTGAATACTTAGATTGAACTTTTTTTACACTTGTGTCTCCCATATCACCCTCCTAAACACATATCTGGTCAACAAAAAAGAGTGCAATCTGCGTACCAGTAAGCTGTCTTGAAGCGATGTGATTGAGTTGAATCAGATTATCCGGTTTTAACGGCCTGCCGTTGTTTTTCCAGCAACTCGTGTAATGTTTTCTCGGCGTCCTCTATGTAGTCGCGATACCCTTGCGGATCGATAAAGGGATTCTTTTTTGCGCCTTGCTCAAGCTTCTCGAACTTCGCTTTCAGGTCGAAGAAAGAGCCGTGCGGCGCTAGAAATACATCGCAGCTTAACGACTTCAACACGCGGAAAGTCTGTTCGTAATCTTCAACGATGTTCGGGTACTTGGGATTGTTCACCAGCTTATAGCCGGGGGCGCTGGCGCTCCCGATTATCACAACGTCATATTGGTTGCCGCCGTCTCTCACCTTCATCGTCCACGTCGTGCATCCTTTTGTGTGGCCCGGCGTGAGGTGTGCCGTCATCGTCACGTCTCCAAGCACGACTTTATCTTTATCGTGGAGCAGGCGGTCCGCCGTGGCCGGTTTATAAGCGAGGCTGTCTCCCCAATGAAAATCATTCTTGCCCCCGGCGGCCATAAGCGGGGCATCGGCCTCGCTTATCATCAGGCGTGCGCCCGTCAACTCTTTCAGCAGGCCGAGCCCGCCCGCGTGGTCAAAATGGGCGTGGCTGTTGACGAGTATCTTTATGTCTTCGAGCTTGAAGCCAAGCTGCTTGACGTTCTGTTTGATAAACGGAACGGTTTCGGCAAAGCCGCTGTCGAGCAGGATGTGCCCGTCGGTCGTGGTGATGAGAAATGAGCTGACTTCCGACGCGCCGACATAATAAATATTGCCGATAACTCTGAACGGCTTTACAGGTTTATTCCAGTCCCGTGACATCTGGTCAGCCTGCGGGCCCAGTCTTCCCGCAGGAGCAGCGAACGCGGACAAAACGAGCATGATTAAAATGATCGCCGTAGAGATTTTCTTAACGAGCGTGCGCGGAGTGACTAGTTTATTCATGAAATCGATAATAAAAGTTTTCAACTCGTTATTTCAATGTCGAACGAATAAAGCAGGGTCTATTAGACGGTATCTATTCATTCTTAGAAGCTGGGAATAAATAATTGCCCCGGAGGGGCAAACGGACATTAGCCGGTGGTGAAGCCACCGGATTGATCGGCCAAACGCTCGCGCGCCCCGGAAGGGCGCAGGACCGGATCATTCTCCTGCGCCCTTCCGGGGCACGAGACGTAGTTGACAATGAATTCCGGTGGCTTCACCACCGGCTAATATCTTTCGCTCTTGCAGAGCGATTTGAGAGAATGAATAGACCATGACGAATAAAGGGCGCTGCCTTGAAACCCGGCTGTCACATATCTATAATTGCTCTCTTCGAAGGCTGCTTGATTTTGATCCTTATTGCAAGCATCACATGGAGGTCCAATGCTAGTTCCAAAAGTTCAGCTCATACCGGATAAAGACCAGGTCTGCGAGTTGTTGCGCGATACGGGGGCCATGCGCGAAGGCCACTTCGAATTCCCCAACGGCATGCACTCCAGCCATTACTTTCAAATGCCGCTGGCGATGCGTTATCACGGGAACGCACGCGTGCTCACCGTCGCGCTGTCGCGGCTTCTGAGAGGCGAGCCTGAAGTGCTGGCCGCGCTGCCCGATTGCGCGGTCGTCGCGCCCGCCGCAGGCGGCATACCCGTAGCCTTCGGCATACGCGAGGCCCTGGACGCCGATCAGATATTCTGGGCCGAAAAGGAAGATGGCCGCTATTACTTTCGCCAGTACCTCGACGCGCGCGGACTCAAGTGCATACTCGTCGATGACATAGTCCGTTCCGGCAAGGTCTTGACCTACATGGTCGAGTTGATCCGACAGGCGGGGGCAGAAGTGGTAGCCATAGGCTCGCTCCTTCACTTCAAAGACGCGCAGGTCGATATCGGCGACGTGCCGTATTTCTGGCTGCTGGATGTCGATTGCCAGTTCTACACGCCTGAAACATGCCCGCTCTGCAAAAAGGGCGAGCCGCTTGAAAAAGTCTGGATATAGTTTATCTCGGACAAGTGAGGATTAAGCTTATGAAAACTACCCTCAGAAACCTCAGTTTGAAGCTCACGCTTTTCGTCGCGGCGTTCTTATTCTTCGCAAGCTTGTCGGCGGTCGCTCGCGCGCAATCGCCTGTCGCCTCCATGCAAGCGGCGCAACCGGCGGCCACCAAAGTCGCCACCGTTTTCGGCGCGCGCATACATTACCAGGAAGCGGGCAGCGGGCCGGTGGTGATTCTGCTGCACGGGCTTGGCGGCGATATGACAAACTGGGCGCCGACCATAGGGCCGCTGTCGCAGAAGTATCGCGTCATAGTGCCCGACCAGATCGGATTTGGCCGCTCGGACAAGCCCCTGCTCAACTATCGCATCGCGACGATGGTCGATTTCCTGGACGGGTTTTATAAAGAGCTGAAGATCGACCGCGCTACGCTTGTCGGCAACTCGCTGGGCGGGTGGATCTCTGCCTCGTTCGCGCTCGCGCACCCTGAAAAGGTCGATCGCATAGTGCTGGTCGATTCGGCGGGCTTCTCTGTGCCGAAAGATATGGACTCGCGCGTGGTGAACGGGTTGAACCCCTCGACCAGAGACGCCGTGCGACAAATCTTGCCGATGGTCTTTTATAACAAACAGATTTATGCCGGCGATGCGGCTATCGACCTGATGTTCACGCGGAGAATAACCGCAGGCGATAGTTTTACCATCCAGCGAATAATCGAATCGATTGTTCGCGGCGATGACGTGCTTGATGACAAGCTTGCGGGTATAAAGCAACCCACGCTGATCATCTGGGGCCGCGAAGACTTGCTCACGCCGCTTTCAATGGGCGAGCGGTTCAAGCAAGGAATACCACGCTCAGAGCTTGTGGTCTTCGAGAAATGCGGTCACGTGCCGCAAATTGAACAGGCCGCTCAATTCAACGCCGCGCTTTTGAAATTCCTCAGCACGGACATAGCCAGCAAATAAACTTGAGAGCGCGGATTCCCGATCCGCGCTCTCAAATACATTATCTTTTCTCGCCTGTAAGCGAGCGGGCCGCCGCAAGCCGTTTCAATATCTCTTTAGCGATCTTTGGCGAGGCAACAGTGCCGTCAAAGGCTGTTACCTTGTCGTCAGTCAGCACGACACTCGTCTCAGGGTTTGTGAGCGTGTAGCGGTAGATGAAAGTGAACGGCGGCCGGTTGATCTCAATCTCGATATCGGCCTTTTTTCTATCCCGGACTATCGTCAGCCCCAGGGCTGCGAACTCGGGTCGTTTATTAAGCTCCGTTTCCAGCCATTCCGCTTTGAGAAATATAGATTTTGATCGCACGAATATAGTTCGCGCCACTCGCATTATCAATTGGGGCTCGGTCGCAGATGACGCGGCTGGCGGAATATTAGTCGCTGTGGGCGCTTTACGAATAACACCTGCTATGTGATCGCCAAGCTGTAGCTCGCGCGCTATCTCGCCGAAGTTCTTCTCCCAGAGGTCGCGCTTGAAACCGCCCTGTGGGACCAGCAACTGGCCGAACCCTAGCGAGACGAGTCTCGCGCTACGGGCAAGGCGGGCTTGAAACGCTTTCACATCAAGCCCTGTTTCAGCCGCCGCCTGGGCCACAGACAAATCTGCAAAAAATCTACGAGACAGCATGTTGATAGGTTCGGCAGTCGCGCTTTCCACGCTTCGACCACCCGCTTGATTGGCTGCCGCTTCGAATCGCTGCCGGTCTTTTTCAATCAACCGGTCGAGCGTCTCTTGCGGAGGATAAAGCGCGAGCGCGCGGTCGCGTTCGAAAAAGCCTGTGGTCATCCCCTTCACAACCGGGCGCACGTCGTCATTAAAAGATTGCATGCCTTTGAAATGACAACTCATGCAGGAGCGGCCATTCTCTATGATCGGGTCATCAGGGTTGTTGCGGTCTGCGACGATGTCTATGGGGGCTTCGTTTATGCGGCGGCCAAGCGAGTCTATCAACAGGTAAGCTTGAAAGCCGTTTGGCAGGTTGAAGATTATCTCGCCCCCTGCCGGGTTCAATCGAAGCGGGTCTTTAAAAATATTCTGGGTGACAGGGTCGTTGCGAAAGTCGAAACTTTTCCAATACGCGCCATAAGGCGACACGTGACGCTCAAGCACGCGGTTGTTGTGAGAGACGCCGCTTGAGCGCACACCTGCTCGCGCTACGTTTTTCTCTTCGGCTAAATTACGCCCGGTGTCTACGCCGAGCAATCTTTCAAGCTCGGCGGCGCTTGCCGGAAGCCCTAGCAGATCGTGATAAAGCGGCGGCGCAGAAGCGTTGGCGACGAACCAGTCCGCGCGAACATAAACCGATTCCGCGCCCGAAATACGAGTGATAATCTCAGCGCCTCGCGGATGAACGCCGTATGGGTAGGAAGCGAGAATAATATTCCACGTTCGCTCAGTCCACGCGTAGTCGCGCAGGTCTATTCGCAGGATCGTCTTCGCATCATCTACAGGCACGGGCTGTGTGATCTCCCTGTGCCAGGAAAGGCTGTTGATGAGCTTGGCAAGCGCCGCGCGATAGGTTTCCATCTCATCATCAGATGCGCCCGCGTTCAAAAGCTGAGCAAGGCTGAAATAACGCAGATAAGGTCGCGACCGGTCGTCGGCACTCAGCAGGTCGTTATGAATATGAGCGGTGATTGCGCTTTCCGTTATGAACCCTCGCTCGGCGAGAGTTTTGTCGGCGTCCTCCCAATCAACTGCGCCCGCCAGTATCCACTTTCGCAAGATCGATTTTTCTTCTCCGCTCAACTCCGGCCCGGCGGGCGGCATCGCTCCTGTTTCTACCACCCTGAGCAAGAGCGATTTATCATCGCCGGGAATAACGGTCTTTGCGGCAATGAGACGGGCGCGGTCTAGCACAAATATATTTTTCCGGGCGACGCCGTTTGCGCCGTGGCACTGGAAACAACGCCGGGCAAGCAGATTCCGGGCTTGCTCGGCCAGCGCGCGCGTTTCGTCTTGGGCGCTGGCGGGCTGTGGGATAACAAGCAATCCCACAGCTCCGGCCAGATATGCAATCAACAAAAGCAGGCGGGGATTGGTAGGGTTTAACACGAGGCACCTCCGGGTGTATGAGAGTTGATTGCGGGAAACTGTCAGGGCAATTGACGTGCCGGAGGTAAGTCTTTGTAAAACGTCAAAAAATGATGGAGAGTGAATTATTCGGCGCAATCGGGGCGCGCCACATGAAATAAAATTGCGGCGGCAAATTTCTGCCTAAGCTTAAATATAAGCCCTGAAAGGGCGAAATAATACGACAATTTATTTCGCCCTTTCAGGGCTTGTTGCTGTATACGTGTGTTACCCGGCGCGATGCGCCGGGCTATTGAATTGCGCCTCTTCGAGGCTTTTAAATGATCTCTAGCTTGAAGGCATTCTTTTTGGCAGCAACACGGAGCGCTCTATCTCGAATACTTTCTGCTCCACCCTGCTGTTAAACGGATCCGCGCCTGCGCCGAGCAATTCGGCGGGCGTTTGGTTTTTTATTCCGATCAGCTTGAAGCGGACGATGCCGGCGCGCTCGTTGTAATCGCGCTTTTCGATGACGCGCGACGCGGCATAAAGCGTGTCGCCCGCAAAGACGGGCGCGGGGTGGCTACCAAGGTCGTAACCAAGCTCCCAGAGCGCGTTTGCGGTCGTGTCCCGGCTCGCAAGCGAGCACGCCCACGCAAAGACAAGCCCGCCTTCTACTACTCGCGTCCCGGCGAAACTGTTCTTGCGCGAATAGAGTTCGTCCGAATGCAGCGGGTGGCTGTTGCGCGATAAGATGGCGAGTTGCATATGCTCGCTTTCGCCTACGGTTCGGCCCGTGCCGTGCAGCAGCGTGTCGCCTTGCTGGAAATCTTCAAACAGCCCGCGAGGACGGCCTACCCAACGGGGCGCTTTGATCTCTTGCAAAAGCTCGGGCGGGAGCGATTCCGCTTCGATTGCGAGCGGGCCTGTTGCGAGCGTGCTCTTATCCCAGGTCGGTTCCTGCTGGTTGTGAGATTCATACGAAGCGGGATGTGCGCGGCCTTCGAGGCGGCCCACGGGTATCAAGGCTTTTCTCTCGAAGCGGACCACCGTTGTGCCATCCTGGTTGACCCCGACGGTTCGCACGTGAACAATGCCCCGGTCCGGCTTTGACTCCGAAGCGCGGACGCCGATTACTTTCGAGTAAACCGTCAGCGTGTCGCCCGCGTAAGCGGCGCAGGGGAACTTCATATTCATATAAGCCAGGTGCGCTATGGTCTGCTCTGAAACGTCGTGAACCGAAAAGCTGAGCGCAAGGTTCATCAACACGACAGGCGGGACCAGCTTGTCTCGAAACCCCAGGTCGCGGGCAAAGCGGCGGCTGGAATAGAGCGGATTCACATCGAGAAAAGAGGCGGCAAACATCGCGAGCATTCCGTCGTCAATCGTCACTTCCCACGGATGATGATAGACTTCGCCCGCCCGAAAATCGTCGAGCAATCGTCCGTACTTCGGCTCTATCAGATTCGAATCTTTCGGCACGCCGCTCATCTCTCCACCACCTCCGGCTTTAATCCAAGCTCTGCCGCCGTCTGTTCGTCGAGGCGTCCAAGCGCGTAAGCGATCTTCAACGTGTTGCGATTCAACCGATCCGTAGCGCGGTCGGCCATCTTGCCCGCGATCATAATCGCGCCGCGCCCTTCCGATTCGGCCTTTGAGAATTGTTTCGCCTCACTGGCCGCGCGCTCGATCTCTTCATCCGGGATTTGAAATATCTCGATAGCCATTGCCGACTGCTCAGGTATGCCGGTCCATTTTCCCGCGAACCCGAAGTCGCGAGCAAGCCCGGCGTCGCGCCGGAACTCTTCGATCGCAGCCTGCCGCTCCTCGTCCGTTTTGTCGCGCGTGGGATAGTTCGTAGTCATCTCTGCTATGGCGGGTATGCCGACCTGTGCCGCCGCTTTGACTATCGCGGCGCGCGCCTGATTGATTAGCGGGTGATCCGATCTGTAGGCGGACGCGCGAAGGCCGAGGCTCGCCCAGTAATCGTAAGAGCCGAACACAAGGCCGACAAGCCGACGCGACGAGCGAGCTATCTCGAAGACCTGTTGTTCGGCCGAGCAGGATTCGATCAATATCTCAAGGCGAATGCGGCCTTGCGGAAGGCCGAGCTTTTTTTCTATCGCGGCGAGCGTCGCATTGATTGAGCGCACTTCATCGATGGTTTCGATCTTGGGATAGATCAAGCCGTCGAGGTTTGCGCCCGCGTGCTCGCAGATCACGGCTATGTCTTCGTGCGCGGGGTCAAGCTCAAGCCCGCGCGGGCGGAAGAAACGCAGCCGCGCGCCCCAATCAAGCTCGTTAAAGGCGCGTATGATGTTGGCGCGACCCTGTTCTAAGAGTTCATTATTATCGCGCGGGATCGAGTCTTCGAGGTCCAGCATCACGAGGTTCGCCTTCGACCTTGTGACCGCGCCTTCGACATATTTCCAGACCGTGGCCGGAACCGTCAGATGCGCCATCTGAATCATGTATCGCGGCTCAAGCTCTATCACCTCGCCCGCGAGCCGCTCGATTAACGGTGCGTTACGATCTCGCGCCTCGCGGGTTATGTTTGCGTCTGCCGTGTAGCCCGTGGTCATAGCAAGCTTAATGGAATCGCACGTCATCGATCTGAAAAGAGAATTTGCCGATAGCAGGTCCGCCCGCAAACATGACGCTGGTCAGGTCATGGCCTTCTGTGCCGTCGAAATCCGAAAGCTTCAGTCTGATTTGCTTCCACTCCTGGCCCGCGACGAACTCTCTGGTAGCGGGCATATACCCCCCGGTCTTGGTGTAGACCATTATGCGATACTTCTTGCCGTCGCCTTTGGCCCAAAAGCTGATCTCTTTTTTGGATGAAAGATTGACAGGCGACATCGGGGGCGAGCCTGGAAAAAATGCTGCGCCCGACCACGGGTACTGAAAGCCGGGCCGAATCTCGCCCATCACCATCAGCGAGCCGCGACTGTTGTTAGCGCCTTCCGGACTAATCTTGATCTCCGCAACCGATTTCCCTCCGGCATAGCTGTCGGTCGAGACATCCCAGCCTGAGCCAAACTTTGACGCGGGCTTATCTTCTTCAAAGTCGCTCACAAGCCCTGATTCCGAACCGGCGGGCGCGGGGTCTTCTCGGCTGCGCGCGGCTTCGGCCCTCGCTTTTTCAAGCGGCGCAAGATACGACTTTCGGTCTACTGTTGCGCCGCCTTTCCACACTTGCGCTATGTTGCGTGTAGCTTTGATGTCGACCGTGGGATCGCCTTTGACGAGCAGCAAATCTGCGCGCAGCCCAACGGCGATACGGCCACGATCATTCAAACGGAACTGACGCGCAGGAACAGACGTCGCGGCGGCGAGCGCTTCAACAGGTTTAAGACCGGCTTTAACGAGCAACTCCAATTCGCGGTGCATGCTCACTCCGTGAGCGGTTCCGGGGTTGGGCGAATCAGTTCCCGCGAGTATCGGAACGCGCGCCGCTTTAAGCTGGCGCACAGTCTCTTCCGCAACAGCGTAGCTCATCAAACCGGGCGGGATATTAAACGTCTTCTTCAAGGCGCCCGCGTCGGCCACCGACAGGTACGGCCCCAGGTTCGGGTCTTCGAGCAGCGACGCGCCGCCCGCAACGCCGGTAAGGCTCTCTTCAACAGCGAGCGTAGGGATGATGAACGCTTTGTGTGAAGCAGTGAAGCGCCCGAAATCTGCGTCGGTCTTATCTACAAAGAGATGGACCAGTCCGTCCGCCCCCGCGTCGATGGCGTCGCGCGCTTCTTCGAGCGAATGGATATGAACGACGGCAAGCTTATCGCGTTTGTGAGCTGCGGCGACGACAGCAGCCATAGTTGCTTTGCTGATCGTGGGAATTTTGCGCCCGTAGCTTCGGCCATCGTCGTAAACGATCTTGATGTAATCCGAACCTTCATTGATGCGCGCTTCGACAAAACTATCGGCTTCGTCGGGGCTTGTGATGGTGGGAATCTTCATGCCGTACTCGGTGCCGTGCCCGCCGGGCGCGGTGACTAAAATCCCGGCTGAGAAGAGGTCTGCCCGGCCGCTGGCTTTACCTTCGGCCTGTTGCTTTCTTGCTGCCGCTGCTCCCTGAGGGCTGGTAAACATATCAAGCTCGGTCGTCACGCCGAACATCAAAGCCTGTTTCAACACGGGGCCGAAAACATGCGTGTGCGAATTGATCAAGCCGGGCATCAAGGTGTGCCCCGTCCCGTCTATCGCTTCGACGCCTGCGGGCACAGGGATGTTTTTGCCGACGGCCTTTATTAAACCTTTCTCGACGACGACGGTCGCGTTTTGTGTGACGGCGGTCCCGTCAAATACGCGCACGTTTTTTATCGCAAAGTCGCGGCCCCCTTCTTGAGCCGACACGGCGGGCGAGAAAGAGTAAGAAAAGCAAACGGCGGCGCTAGCCACCAGCGCGCAGCACCGGAGCAAGCCTTGCCTGAAAGTGTTGGTCATAGGGGTCACCTCTCTGCGAATTATATGTTAACGTACGGGACTGGAAAAACCTCACCGCAGAGACACAGAAGCCACGGGATGGCCGATGATGTGCTTCGCACGCGGCGGATGCACAGAGTTTTTTCTCTGCGCCCGCTCCGTGTTCTCTGTGTCTCTGCGGTGAGATGTATCTCGAACCCCACACACTCAATCGATAACCGATTACTGCTGTGTGCGTGCGCCGCCCGCTTTGCCCCCGGCGTCCGGGAAATAATTCGGATAAGCCGGTCGCTTGTACTTAGGCAGCGGGTTCTTCTTGAGCGAATCCATCACCACCTGGATAGCTTTTTCAAGCTGCGGGTCGTGGCCTTCGCGCCAGAGCTTCGGATCGAGATCGACTTCGATGTCAGGCGCGACGCCTTTATTCTCAACATCCCAATCGCCTTCGAGGTTATAGAAAGCCACGCGCGGCGCGGTCACCCCTCCGCCGTCGATCAGCGTCGGATAGCCGTATATGCCTACGAGCCCGCCCCACGTGCGCATGCCGACGAGAGGGCCTATGCCTGCTTTGCGGAAATACCAGGGCATGGCGTCGCCGCCCGACCCCGCGTACTCGTTGATAATCATGGCCTTCGGGCCGTAGATAGAGCCTACGGGGGTGGGGAAGTCTTCGCCCTCGCGCGTCGCCCAGTAATTCAAAAGCGGTCTCCGCATGTAATCGATTATGTAGTCGGCTGCCGTTCCGCCGCCATTAAACCTTTCATCGATGACAGCCCCTTCTTTGTCTATCTGGGCAAAGTAGTAGCGATTGAAATTCGTGTAGCCCGCGCCCGCAGTGTTGGGAAGATAAACGTAAGCCAGACGGCCTCCGCTCATCTGATCTACTTTGCGGCGGTTGTCTTCGATCCAGGCCAGGTTTCGCAACCCGCCTTCGTTGGCTACCGGCACCACGGTCACTTCGCGCGAGCCATTCGTATCGGGGTTCGGTCCCACGCGAATGACCACGCTCTTGTTTGCGGTGCTTTGAAAGAAGCTGTAAAGGTTATCGGTCGAGCGAACTTCGCGCCCGTTGACTGCGATCAGATACTCGCCAGTCTGTACGTTTACGCCCGGCTGCGTGAGCGGCGCGCGCAACTGCGGATTCCAGTTTTCGCCGTTGTAAATGCGGGCGAAACGATAGCGCCCGTTTTCCACGCGATAATCCGCGCCCAGCAACCCGGTCGTTACGGGCTGCACCTGCGGCGCGTCGCCTCCGCCTGAGTTGTGATGCCCGACAGACATATTGCCCAGCATCTCCTGGAACAGGTAGTTGAGGTCTGCGCGGTGGGCTATGTTTTCAAGATAGGCTTCGTATCTCTTTTGAGTCGCTTCGCGGTTAAGCCCGTGCAGGGCGGGATCGTAGAAGAAGTCGCGCTGAATGCGCCACACTTCACGATACATCTGCTGCCACTCGGCTTTCGGGTCTACGTAGACTTCCATCTCGCCGAGATTGATGACGCCTTCGCCGGGCTTCATCGGCATCACGGTCGAAGCGATGGTGAAACGCTGAGCCGGGCCAAAGCCCTGGCCGAAGATCATCTTCTCGCCGTTCGAAGAAAGCTCGAACGAGATGACGTTATCAAGCACCTTGTCAAACTTGCGCTTATCAAGCTCGAACTTGTGCACGGTCACGCCGGGCACGGTCGCGCCCGCCGGGTTTTCAAGTATGAAAATCAGGCCGCTCTTGCTCGTACCCATCCCGACGTAGTCGCGCGCCGGAATCGGCAGCGCGAGAATGCGCTGGCCTATGTTGTCGAAATCTATAGTCACCTTCGGGACTTCTTTTTTATCAGGCGGTTTCGGTGGCGCGGCGGCGTCCCCTTCCTGAACTTTCTCTTCGTCGCTTTCAGGCGCGAGCGGCGAAGGCAAATCTTTGCGCAACACGACGACGTAGACGCTGCGAGTTACCTGATGCGGGAAGCTGGACATATCCAGCCATCCCGTGGACGGCCCTATGTCGGTGCTTGCCGTGAAGTAAAGATACTTGCCGTTCTTATCAAAAGAAGCGAATCTCGCATCGCTCAATCCGTCCGTGATCTGCGTGCTCTTGCCGGTTTCAAGCGAATAAGCGAAGACCGCGCCGAGACGATTCTTGAGCTGGCGGGTGTAGGTGATCCAGCGGCTGTCGGGCGCCCAGGTCGGGTCTATCACGGGGAAGGGGTTGTCGTAAGTGTTTGTGTCGACCTTTACCGGAGTCCCTTTGTCTATGTCGACGTACCAGAGGTTGAGCCGCTTGTCTGTGTAAGCGATCTTCTTGCTGTCGGGCGCCCAGATGGGCGTGTAGAAATAAGACGGCGGGCTGCCGAGGTTGATCTTTTTAACCTCGCCCATGCCCGATTGATCGCGCAGGTGAAGCGCGTATTCGCCCGACTCGTCCGAGAAATAAGCTATCCATTTTCCATCGGGCGACCACGAGGGGTCACGGTCGGCGACGCCCGGCGAGTTCGTCAGGTTGCGGGCATTGCCTTTCTCTGCGGGGACGGAAAGGATTTCGCCGCGCGCTTCAAAGACCGCGCGCGCGCCCGTAGGCGAAAGCCCCACGGTTGCGATGCGGTTCGCGACTCTCTCAAATCGCGGGCGGACCGACGGCATATCGCCCGTCACTCTTATGTCCAATTTTTTCGCGTTGCCGGATTTCAGGTCTAAAAGATTGATCGTTCCGAACTGCTCGTAGACGATGGCGCCCGGCCCCGCCGATGCGTATTTAATATCGAGCCCCTCGTTGCGCACGACTTGATTCACGCGCTTTGCAGCCGGGTCATAAGAGAAGAGGCTGACTGCTCCGCTGCGGTCGGACAGGAAATAGATTTTGTCGCCGATCCACATCGGGTTGAAGTCGTTCGAGTTTTCGCGCGGCACCTGCTCGACCGAAGAGTCCGCGAGCCGGGCCAGCCATATCTTCGTAGTCCGCCCGCCGCGATAACGTTTCCACTGTTGGAACGCGGGCGCGAGCGGCAGGTAAGCCAGTCGCTCGCCGTCGGGCGAAAAGACGGCTTCCTGTCCCATCGGGAGAGGGATTTCTGTCGGAAAGCCGCCGCCTTCAACCGCCATCGTAAAGAAGCGGTTGACGGGCATAGAACTGTTGCGAGGCGAGCGGAAAAGGATTCGCTTGCCGTCGGGCGACCAGCCGAGGCTCACGTCAGGGCCGGGATGATAAGTGAGCCGTCGCGGCACTCCGCCGTCGGCTGATACGAGATAGACATCAATGTTGCCTTCATACTCGCCCGTGAAGGCAATCCACCGTCCGTCGGGCGAAAATATAGGAAAGCTTTCTGTACCTGTGCCGGTCGTAAGGCGTCGTGCTTCGCCGCCTTCGCGGCCAACTATCCAGAGATCGCCGGCATAGACGAATACAATGTGCGTGCTGCTGAGGGTGGGCTTTTGCAGAAGCTGCGGCTTCTGGTTTTGAGCCATCCCTGTTATGGACGCAGCAAGAATAAGTGAAATTATTAATAACGCTCTCTTCATTTGTTCGGCTCCTTTTAAGGCTTTTCCACTGATGAGGATTTATCAGCAAAGAGTCTTTACGTATTGCGCGCCCGTGGGTTGCAAGTTTTGACTCGAATAGACAAACAGACTTGCAATTGAGCAGGCGCGAGCATTTTCCGAATGAAAAAGAGTATCACCCGAGGTGACGGATTTCCATGTGAATAAGCGATAATTCGATGCTATTATCCTGCGCGGGCCTCTGTTAGGGAACGAACAGTTGCGTCTCTGTCCTGATTATCTGCCTTCGGCGAGGCGTCAGGTTTTATTGACCCGGTGAGTAAATGAAAAGACCATCTCAAAATACGCCAAATCTCTTCCTGCGCATCGAGACGGGAATGCACACTGCCGTCATCGGTGTGGATGCTGAAAACCGCTTCCTGGTGACGTCTTCGTTCGACAAGACCGTGCGAGTGTGGGAACTTCCTTCAGGCAAGCCGTTACGCGTCCTACGCCCGCCCATAGGAACGGGCAACGAGGGAAAGCTCTATGCGGTCGCCATCTCACCTGACGGACAGACGATTGCCGCTGGAGGGTGGACAAGCAATGAAGGCGGCAATACAGAATCTATCTATATATTCGACCGCGAGAGTGGAAGGCTCTTGCACCGTCTGGCAGGCTTACCTGCTGTTGTCTTTCATCTAGTCTATTCGCCCGATGGACGGTATCTGGCGGCAACATTTGCAGGCACGAGTGGGGTACGCGTATATCAAACCGCGAGCTACACGCAGTTGGGTGAAGACAATCATTACGGTGATGATAGCTATGGCGCGGATTTCGATGCGGCGAATAGGCTAGTGACGACATCGTACGATGGATTCATCCGTCTTTATAATGTCGGTGGCAATGCTTCGGGTGGGAAAGGCTTGAGCCTTGTTGCCAAACAGAAAGCGGAGATCGGCATCAAGCCCTTTGATCTTAAATTCTCCCCCGACGGCTCGCGTATTGCTGTGGGCTTTCACGACTCTACGAAAGTGACCGTATTGAACGGGCGCAACCTCACTCTGCTATACGCGCCAGACACCTCCGGCGTAAACAACGGGAACTTATTCAAGGTGGCTTGGTCAGCGGATGAAAGCTTGCTGTACGCCGGAGGGATGGCCGGGGCCGCAAATAACCGCAAATTTATTCGCGTGTGGACTAATGGTGGACGCGGCAGCTACCGCGACACCTTGCTTAGTGCGACAAACACTATCCAGCACATTATTTCATTACGTGATGGTGGTGTGGTCTTTGGTGCAAGTGGCCCGGCCTTCGGCGCGATAGATGCGAGCGGCAAGCAGACTCTATTTACTGCTTCGAGCATCGCAGATTACCGTGGCAATGAGCAGGGACTTTTGCTCTCCACTGACGGCGCAATGGTACAGTTCGGCTACGAGTTTTATGGCAAGTTACCTGCCTGCTTCGCCCTTACAGAGCGTAGTCTGGCTGTCCCTCCACAACCAACGACGATTAAATCTGCCGGGTTAAAACCGCCAATCACCGAAGCAAAAGGTCTTGACATCACTGACTGGCAATATACCTACGAGCCGAAACTGAGCGGCCAGCCCTTAGAGATTGAGCAGCATGAGGCGTCACGCAGCCTCGCTATCGCGCCTGATGCTAATGCCTTCTTGCTCGGCGCAGATTACCAAATCTACCTTTTTGATCGCACTGGTAAGGAACGATGGCAAGTTCCCGCGCCTGGGGTGGCGTGGGCCGTCAACATCTCTGCGGACGGGCGACTCGCGGTCGCCGCTTACGGAGACGGAACGATTCGCTGGTATAGAATGACGGACGGGAAGGAATTGCTCGCCTTTTTCCCACACCGCGACCAGCAGCACTGGGTCTTGTGGACGCCTTCGGGCTATTACGACGCCTCGCCCGGCGCGGAAGACCTGATAGGCTGGCACGTGAATAACGGGCCGGATCAGGCGGCAGACTTTTTCCCCGTCGCACAGTTCCGCGACACTTATTACCGCCCCGACGTGATCGCCAAAATCCTACAGACCTTTGATGAAGCCCGCGCGCTTGAGCTTGCCAACGAGGAAAGCGGGCGCAAAAAACAAGAGGCCAACATCACACAGCAGTTGCCGCCCGTTGTCGAAATAATCTCGCCTTCGGACGGGAGCGAAGTCCCTTCCGGCCAGATCATCATACGCTTTCGCATTCGCACGCCGTCGGGCGAGCCTGTTACGGATATCAAAACTCTCTTAGACGGACGGCTCACCGTAGCGCGCGAACTTCCCCACGAAACAACCGAGCCGGGCGAGCGAGCGCTTCAGCTCACCTTGCCCGAACGCGACAGCGCGGTGAGTATCATAGCCTCGAACCGGTTCAGTGAAAGCGTTCCGGCCACCGTGCAACTTAAATGGCGTTACCTTGAGTCGCGCAACCTGAGAACCTGTCGAGAGAACAGATGCGAAAAGCGATGTAATCAGGCCCAAGCTTTACATCCTGACCATCGGCGTCAGCCAATACGCTAACAAGACGCTCAACTTGAAATTCGCCGACAAAGACGCCGGGGATTTCGTCAATGTGATGCTGGCGCAAAAAGAATTACTCTACCGCGATGTCGTAATCAAAAAAATGATTAACGAAGAAGCAATAAAAGACGAAATCCTCGACGGGCTGGATTGGATTCGCAAAGAGACAACAGGCAACGACGTGGCTATGATCTTCTTCGCGGGTCACGGCATTAACGACCAGAACAACCACTATTATTTTTGCCCGCACAACGTCAACCCGGATCGCATGCTCCGCACGGGCGTATCTTTCAACGAATTCAAGAGTGTCGTATCTACCATCGCGGGCAAGGCGGTGTTTTTCATGGACACCTGTCATTCAGACAACTCTCTTGGACTCGCACCACGCGGTATGCTCGACATCAACAAAGTCGTCAACGAGTTATCCAGCGCGCAAAACGGCGTGGTAGTCTTTTCGGCTTCGACCGGCAGCGAATCGGCTTTTGAGCGCGACGACTGGAGTAACGGCGCGTTCACCGAAGCCCTGGTCGAAGGCGTGGACGGCAAGGCAGACCTCTTAAACAAAGGGCGCATCACCTGCGGCTCGCTCAGCTTCTACATCGCAGAGCGCGTCAAGGAATTGACCGAAGGCCGACATCACCCGACGATGAATTTGCCGCAAACTATTCCCGATTTTCCTATAGCCGTGAAGAGGTGAAGTCGAAACGCCTCAAGGATATTTTTATGATGGATATGAGATACAGGGACCCGTATCAGTCGGGCCGTTCGCGCGCTCAGATTGCCGTCGTTCTCCTCGCAATAAGTATAGCCGTAGATTTGATCGCGATAATTTCGAGCCTCTTTCAAGCGCATCTTCTTTCGAACGCGGCGGCGGGCCTCGGCATCACGCAGGCCGATGCGACGGCTAATGATGGCCGCCAGCAGTTGATCGCCATCATTCAATTACTCGTGCTTGTGGCAACGGCTGTTTGCTTTTTGATGTGGTTTCATCGCGCTCACAAGAACCTGCCTGCGCTCGGCGCGGGCAACCTGGAGTACAGCCCCGGCTGGGCGGTCGGCGGATTCTTCGTGCCCTTCCTTAACATAGTTCGTCCGTTTCAGGTCATGAGAGAGGTGTGGAAGGCGAGCGACCCCGAAGTGGAGCTTTCGGTCCCTCATTCCTGGCAGTACGCAGCCACATCGCCCTTAATCGGTTTCTGGTGGGTTACGTGGCTCATAGCGAATTTCATAGGGCAACTCGTCCTCCGGCTATCGGCTGAAGACAACTCCATAGACGATCTAGTGATGCTTACCTATGCGACGATTGCCTCTGACGCTGTCAGTATAATTGCGGGCGTGTTCGCGATAGTTCTGGTCAGAAGCATAGACGGGCGGCAGGAGCGCAAGTTCCGACGTCTTGTCGCGCTTTACACGCCGCCGCCTCAGCAGCCTCCGCCGCCTAACGATTTCGCTTGGGGGCAGAGAACCTAGATCAAATTACATATGAGTGTAAGGGAATGAAAGAAGATTCACCGCCGCAGACGCAGAGAACACAGAGCGGGCGCAGAGAAAACTATCTGCTCTGCGCAACCTCTGTGTCCTCTGTGTCTCTGCGGTGAGATGTCTCTCCAGTCCCGTACATTCGATTGAAAACTGCTCTAAGAGTAGTGATGAGTAATGAGTTTTGAAAGGCTGTTTGAAAAGCCTCGAAGAGGCGAAATTCAATAGCCTGGGCGCAGCCCCAGACAACACGATAAGCCCTGAAAGGGCGAAATAATCCGAACGATTTATTTCGCCCTTTCAGGGCTTGTTGATGTATGCGCGCTTTACCCGGCGCGGTGCGCCGGGCTATCGAATTTTGCCCCTTCGGGGCTTTTGAACTATCTTTTCAAACACCCTGTCGCGACTCATCACTCATTACTATTTTTTTAACGCCCCATCACTTCTTGAACTAACCGTTCCGCGCCGTAAAGCTTTCGGAGAGCTTCAATGATAGCCGCGCTGTGCACGGCGACTGCGCGCGAGCCTTCGCTGTCGTCTATGTATGAATAACGGTTTGCCAGCTTCTGAATATTGCTGTCAAAGTTCAAGCCGACAAGCTCCGCGTTGCGATTGATGACGGGGCTGCCGGAGTTGCCCCCTATGGTGTCCGCCGTGTAGACGAAGTTGAAAGGCGTCGCCAGATCGAGCTTCGCTCTCCCTTCTTTGTATCGTGCGGGCAGATCGTAGGGAGGCTTTTCTTCAAAGCCCGCGGCCCGGTCATACAGCCCATAGAAAGTAGTCCTGTAGGGTACGAGCGTCGTGTCTTCTTCATAACCCGCGACCTTGCCATAACTCAACCGCAGGCTGAATGTCGCATCGGGGTAGACGTTCTTGCCGTAAACGGCAAAGCGCGCTTTCGCGATCTTTTGTCCAGCGCTCTCTTCGACGTTCTTTATCTTCTCTTCCTGCCACGCTCGCAGCTCTCTGTAAATCGGCTCTATGCGTCGCGCCAGCGCGATCATCGGATCATCCGATTTTGCTATCGCCGCAGCGCCGCCTTCCAAGAGCGCTTTGCGCGCGTCCACGTCTACGAGTCGAGTCCCGCTTACTGCCTGGCTTGCCGCTTCTTCAGGAAACCCGCCCCCGAGCGCCGCGCGAACGAACGGATCGTTCTGGCCTAAAGTGTTCTGCGCTTCTTCAAACCACGCCGCCAGTATCGCTTCTTCCATGTCCGGGTAGATGGGGGCCTTTGAGAGCATAGAGAACTTGAGCGATTCAAGCTTCGCATCGCTGAATTCGGGATAACGTTTGTCATTCGGCTTTTGCGTCTCTTCGCTGTAACGAACTAGATTCGAAGCGAGCGTGCCCAGCCGTGACGGCGGGAGTGTAGAGAAAGCGATTTGTTTTGCTTTACCAGGCATCTCGCGATAAGCGGCGGCGATCTGGTCCCACGCCTGCGCGTAAGCTTTTTTCAGTTCCGGGTTGCGCTCGACCTCGGCCCTTATCGCTTCTTCTTCCTGTCTTTTCTTTTCTATGAGCTTTGCGCTCATCAAGCCAGCTTGCTGGCTCGTGAGCCGCTTGATCGAATTCTCAAGCGAGCGCAACGTCTGTGTAGCGCGGCGCTCGGACTCCGCGCCCTTCCGCGCGTAGCGCGTTAGCGCGTCGCGCCGCGATGTCCACACCTGCATCTGTAGCGGATTACCAAGCTCGCGCTGGTAATTGAGTTGCGCCACGGTCAACAGCCGATTCGTAGAGCCGGGATTGCCCGACACGACTACGAACTCGCCGTCTTTGGGGCCTGCCGCAGACCATTTGAAATAATGCGGAGTCCGGGCGGGCTGACCGTTTTCGTAAACGCGGAAGAACGTCACGTCGAGGTTATAACGCGGGTAAGTGAAATTATCATAATCGCCGCCGAAAAAGGCTATCTGCTCTTCGGGAGCGAAGACCAGCCGCACGTCCGTGTATTTCTTAAACCTGTAGAGCCAGTACTCGCCCCCGCTGTAAAGAGTGACGACCTCGCTGCGGAGGCCGGTCTTTTCGAGCGATTCTTTCTCTATCTTTGCGATCTCCGCCTTGCGCAGCGCCCCCGCGTCTTTGTCGGAATCCTGTGGCTTTACGGCTCCCTGCACGCGCGCGGTCACGTCTTCATACGAGATGAGCACATTGACTTCGAGGTCCGGCGCGCGCAGTTCTTCTTCGCGCGTGCGGGCATAGAAGCCTTCTTTGACCAGATCGCGCTCGGGCGTCGAAAGCTTTGTCACCTGGCCCGCGCCGACGTGCTGGTTGGTCACAACGAGGCCGTCAGCGGAGACGAACGCTCCGCTTCCTCCGTCATTCAACCGCACGGAAGCGAGCCGCACGTGTTCGAGCCACTCGGCGGTAGGCTCGAAGTTGTATCGCTCTTTCCACTGTTTGAGCGGCGGGTTGTCGAAGGTCCACAGGCCTTCGTCGGCAAACAAGCGCGGCACAAAAATCAGAAGGGAGAGCGTTATGGCTGAGGCTAAAAGTTTTTTCATCAATTCATCTCCGGGACAATAGAAAGGACGAAGGATGAGGGATGAGGGATGAAAAAGATGTGAGGCATCACATCCGATCATTGGATTTGAGATTTACGATGTCAAATCCTTTTCATCCTTCATCCCTCATCCCT
Source organism: Blastocatellia bacterium (assembly GCA_963728545.1). Taxonomy (GTDB): domain Bacteria; phylum Acidobacteriota; class Blastocatellia; order UBA7656; family UBA7656; genus DASUNP01. The sequence continues at coordinate 4,307,416 of CAVSKO010000002.1, read as the reverse complement.
CATCCTTTCTTAAAACCCTTGCTGGGTGATTGTCTTTGTGTTAACTTTGGGCGCGTACTTCTTGCTCACCGCGCCTATTTCGTCGGCTTTGCCGATCAGAACGAATACAAGGTTGTCGAGCGGGAAGTGCTGCTTGATGACTCGACGGGCGTCGTTCAGCGTCATCGAGTCTATCTTTGCGTAGTAATTATTTATCTCGCTTTCATCCAGCCCATAGAATTCAAGCTCCGCGATGAGCCCGGCCAACTGGTCTGTTGTTTCGATGTCGGGAGGGAACTGGCCCTTGATGTAATTCTTGGCCGATTTCAGCTCCTCTTCCGTGATGCCTTTCTCGTGAAGCCGTTTCAAAACGGCCAGCGTCATGTCAATAGCCTTCTCGGTGGTCTGGTTGCCCGTGAAGGTCGAGATCGTAAACGGCCCGCGAACCTTGCGCTCGTCGAACCTCGAGCGCGCGCCGTAAGTCAATCCCGAATTTATGCGAAGCTCCGAATTGAGCATCGAAGTGAACCGGCCCCCGAACAGCGTGTTTACGACTTCTATGTAGACGCGGTCGGGGTTCGTGCGGTTAATCCCGACGTTGCCTATCTGGTAAAAGGTCTGCGTCGAATCGGGCTTGTCTATCAAAAGCAGTCTCTTGCCCGCGACCGGCTGAGGCTCCGCAAGCTGGACGGCCGGCGCCGTTTTTGCCGCCCACGCGCCGAACTTGTCGGTAATCATTCGCTCCATCTCGGCAGAGTCGAAGTCGCCGGCAACAGCCATAATGGTGGACGAAGGCGAATAATAAGTTTGATAGAACTTCTCGACATCTGGGCGCGTGATTGCGGCCAGGGACTTTTCATCGCCTCCGACCGGCCTGCCGTAAGGGTGCGAGCCATACAGGTACGCGTTGTAATAAGTACCGATCACTCCCTGCGCCTGGTCTTTTGAAGACTTGATGTTGTCTATGCGCTGCTTGAGCAACTTGCTGACTTCATCTTGAGGGAAGGTCGGGTTGAGCAACACGTCTCCTAGCAGCTCAAGCCCCTTGGCGATGTCCTTCTTGATAAACTCGGCCGTTCCATTTGTGTAGTCATAAGACGCGCCCGCGCCAAGCAATCCTCCTACGAAATCGAGTTCGGCCGAAATCTGGTCGGCGCTGCGCGTCTTTGTTCCTTTGCGCAACAGGCCCGCCGTGAGCGATGCCACGCCTTCTTTCCCTGCCGGGTCGGCAATCGAGCCGGCTCGTATAAGGTAGTTGAAACTTATGATCGGAACTTCGTGCTGCTCCATCAAAAGCAGGGTCATCCCGTTTTTGAGCTTCACCTTCTTATAAGGCGGAAGCTTGAGGCCGCCGTTCTCCTGGGCGGCGGGCGCAAAGACGGGCAGGGCTAACAGCAGGGCTAACGAGAGTATAAATAATCGCTTCATAACGTCTCCTTCTCAGAACGTTTCCTTCTCAGGTGTGGCTACTTGTTATTGCCTTCGGGTTTTTGCGCTCCGGCTTCCGACTGCGCCTGCTCAGGCACGAGAGTGGCGACCGTGCGGTTCTTATCCGAAAAATATTTCGCCGCCACACGCTTCACGTCCTCTTTCGTCACCTTTTCGTAATCGCCGGCTGCCGTAAAGAGCTTGTTGTAATCGCCGAAGAATACTTCGTAGCTTCCGATCGCGTTCGCCCTCCCGTTGATGGTCTTCATCTGGCGATAGAAATTCGCAAGCAGGATGTTCTTCGCTTTCTTTACCTCCTCGTCGGTCACGGGAGCCGCCTTTACTTTGTCAAACTCCTCGTAGACGGCGCGCTCTACGGCTTCGGGCGCTATTCCGGCTTTCGGCTGCGTGGTGACCATAAACAGCGTCGGGTCGAAGCTGAAGCTCGATCCGCCCTGAATAAAGAGCGCCAACTGGTCTTTATCGACAAGCCGCTGGTACATGCGCGAGCTTTGACCTGAGAAGAGAATCGTCTGCAAGACTTGTAGCGCGTAATAATCGGGATCGCTGGCTTCGGGCACGTGATAGCCCATCATTATTATGGGCAACTGGGCAAATTTCTTTACCGTCACGCGCCGCTCGCCCAACTGTTCCGGCTCTTTCGTCGTCACTTTCGCCGGCGGCGCGTGCGACGGGATCGGCTCGATGTATTTCTCGGCCAGCTTGAATATCTCTGTTGCCGATACGTCGCCCACTACGACCATAGTGGCGTTGCTCGGCGAGTAGCCCATCTCGAAATGTTTTTTGAGATCATCCATCGTCCAGTTTTCAATGTCTACCATCCAGCCGACCACAGGCCATTGATAAGGATGGGCCGTGAAGGCCGTGGCCCATAGCTGCTCGTAGAGGACGCCGAAATTATTCGCGTCAACCGAAGTGCGCCGCTCGCTTGCGACGACCCCGCGCTCGGACTGTATCTTATCGGGGTCGAAGCTGAGGTTCTCGTATGCGGTCGGCTTCCAGGTCGAAGATCAAATCCAGGGCCGAGCGGGGGAACCAGTCCTGATATACGGTGACGTCATTGCTGGTATAAGCGTTGTTAGACCCGCCCGCGGCTTCCATAGAGGAGTCGAATTGCCCCGGCCCGTACTTCTTCGCGCCGTTAAACATCATGTGCTCGAAGAAGTGAGAAAGCCCCGTAGTTCCGGGCCGCTCGTTGCGCGAGCCTATGCGATAGAAAATATAGAGCGCGATGTTAGGGATCGTGCGGTCCTCTTGCACCAGGACCTTCATTCCATTCTTTAGCGAGTGAGTCTTTACGTTAAAGCCCTGCGCGCGAGCGCCGGGCGCAAACGAGAAAAAGAAAAGTAAGACGAGGCCGAGGCTCGTCGCCCGTTTCAAATGCTTCATAATATCCCCCGCAAAATAAGCAAAATGGCTTTTGCCTGTTATTCGATCAGGTAACAAAAATCCTAACTGATAAGGAAGCGGGTATCAAGCGGTTGCTTGTTTCGGCCCGGCGTCACTTTGAAAGCCATACCTTTCGATGTAGAGTAATAATGCCATTTTTTTAAGGAGTCATCCGAAATGGGACTTTACAATCTGAATCTGTTGCTGATGACCGCGCTCTGTTTTTTCTTGCCTGCTTGCAGCGCCAGTCAGGCGGCACAATATCAAGACCGCACGGTTGAGGTGGGCGGCAAGACTTATCAGTATAAAGTCTACGCTCCGGCAGATTGGACCAAAGATAAAAAGTGGCCCGTTATTCTTTTCCTGCACGGAGCGGGCGAGCGCGGCGACGATAATACTGCGCAAACCAGGGTCGGGCTCGGCCCCGCGCTTACGCGACAAGCGAGGCTTTCCGCCGTCGTAGTCATGCCTCAATGCCCGAGAGGTCGCTGGTGGCCTGAACCCGATATGCAAGAGATCGCGCTCGCGGCTTTGAATCGATCCATCGCGGAATTCAACGGCGACCCTGAGAGAATTTATATGACGGGCATTTCGATGGGCGGTTACGGCACCTGGGCGATTGCTCGAACGAACCCGGAAAAATTTGCCGCGCTCGCCCCCGTGTGCGGAGGAGTGAGCCCGCCTCCCGGCTTTCCTGCGCAGTTGAAGACGGCAGAAGCGGGCGCGGAGGGCGATCCTTACCTGGCTGTCGCTCAGAAGGTCGCAAAGACCCCTGTATGGGTCTTTCACGGGGACGAAGACCGGGCCGTGCCTGTTTCTGAGTCGCGCAAGATGGTCGAAGCCCTGAAATCAATCGGCGGAAATGTCCGCTACAGCGAATACGCGGGAGTCCCTCACAACTCGTGGGACAGGGCTTACGGCGAGCCCGATTTCTTCCTGTGGCTTCTCGCTCAACGCCGCGCTTCGTCGGGCAATTAGACCTGTTTTCGAGATGGGGCTTTATTCAAGATACATTTTCCCGTTGGTACTCGACTGGTCGCTGTCGAACCGCGCAATCGAGAAACAGCGACGGCTCCAACTTGCGCCCGCGCGCGGCGCGACGCTTGAAATAGGATTCGGCACAGGGCTTAACTTGCCTCATTACCCGAAGGAGGTCACAAGGCTGACGGTGCTCGACCCTGAGCGCATGCTCGCCCGCAGGGTCAGAAGCCGCATTGCCGCGTCAGCCATTCCGATTGAGCAAGTACAGCTTGACGCAAGCAAACGGCTGCCGTTTGATGACTCAAGTTTTGATACCGTCGTGACAACTCTCACGCTCTGTTCTATCGCGGACACAAGGCCGGCGCTTGCCGAGATGCGGCGCGTGCTAAAGCCCGAAGGTCAGTACGTCTTTCTTGAGCATGGCCGGAGCGATGACGCAAGGACTGCGCGCAGGCAGGACCTCTATAATCCGTTTCACAAGATCATAGCCGGCGGGTGCAACGTCAATCGGCCCATTGACCGAATGATCGAAGAAGCCGGGTTTCGTTTAACAAAGATCGAGCGTTACGTGATGGCCGACGCGCCGCGCGTGCTGGCCGAGATGTATAGAGGTATCGCGCAGAAAAATTGATCGCCGTTTTCAACTGTGGCTATACTAAGGAAATGGACGCGGCGGAATACCCTGGAGGATTCATTATGGCGAATGATGTTTTTAAAGGTATAACGATTGTCGGCACGTCGAACGAAAGCTACAGCCATGCCATCGAAGTGGCTATCACTCGCGCACAGACGACGCTGCGCGAGTTGAGATGGTTCAGAGTCATAGAGCAAAACGGCGCAGTCCGCGAGGGCCGCATCGAATACCAGGTGACGCTTGAGGTATTCTTCAAGCTTCAAGGCGATAACATAGGCGAAGAGTAAATGTACGGGATAAGAGAGACAACTCACCGCAGAGGCACAGAGAACGCAAAGCGGGCGCAGAGCAGAGTATGGTTTTCTCTGCGCATCCGCCGCGTGCGAAGCACATCATCGGCCATATGTGCTCTCTGTGTCTCTGCGGTGAATCTTATCGGAAATACTCAAAGCTGATCTCGGACTATCAGCCACGACCCGCAATCGCAACGGTGTATCCCAAGCTCAGGGATGAGCTTTAGCTGGCGGCAGCCGGGACAATAAAACGAATAAACGTAGCAAGCGTGCGCGTCATTCCAGAAGTGATCTTCTACGAGGACCTCGACCCCGATTCGTTTCTTTGGCATCAATTGATTATAACATGCGGCGGCGGCGAGAAAGTAAGCGCGCATCAATGTTGGTGTTGAGTTTGAAATTCGCGCGCGGCGTGGGAAAATGACAGTTGAATCATTACGCGCCGGGCGCAAGTGGATGCTGCCTCCGGCAAGCTCCACAATATTTCGAGGTTCCAGGCCTATGATCAATATCGAATCTTTTATTAACGTTACGCGCCGCGCGCTCGGATTCACGATTGCGTTTCAGTTGTTAGCGATGCTCGCTTGCGCGCAGTCACAGAAACCCGCTCCGCAGAATGGCGCAGGTTCAAACAATGCGGCATTAGCTCACTACGAAATAAAGCCTGAAAATCTGCCGCCGTCTAACGCCACGCCGAGCGCGCTGAAACTGCCGAAAGTTGTTCCTATGCCTCAAGGTGCGGTGATGACCCTACCGCCGGGCTTTGAGATAACTACGTACGTTGAGGGCGGGCTTGAAGAGCCGCGCTGGCTGGCGCTTGCGCCCAACGGCGATGTGTTTTTGGCAGAATCAAAAGCGGGCCGCATCACCATACTTCGCGATGCGAACAACGACGGCAAACCGGAAGAGAGAATCGCCTTTGCTACGGGCCTGACGCAGCCGTTCGGCATGGCTTTCTGGCGAGACTATTTTTACGTGGCGAATACGGACTCAGTGGTTCGATTCAAATATAAGCCGGGCCAGACGAAAGCCGAAGGCCCGCCGGAAAAAGTCGCAGACCTTCCGGGCAAAGGCTACCGCCAGCACTGGACGCGCAACATTATCTTCAGCCCCGACGGCTCGAAGATGTACGTCAGCGTCGGGTCTGAAACGAACGTCGATGTGGAGCCGGACCCGCGTCGCGCGGCGATCTCGGAATATAACCCCGACGGAAGCAATCATCGCATTTATGCGAGCGGCTTGCGCAACCCCGTCGGCCTTGCGTTTTATCCCGGCACGCGCGCGCTTTGGACTACGGTCAACGAGCGCGACGGGCTGGGCGACGACCTCGTGCCCGATTACGCCACGGCGGTCAAAGAAGGCGGCTTCTACGGCTGGCCGTATTCTTACATCGGGCAGAACAAAGACCCGCGCCGCAACGAGGGGCGAGACGATTTAGTGAGCCGCGCGATTGTGCCCGACCTGTTGATACAGGCGCACTCAGCCGCGCTGGGGATAGTCTTTTACGAAGGCGCTATGTTTCCGCAAGAGTATCGCGGCGATGCTTTCGTGGCGCTACGCGGCTCGTGGAACCGCTCGAAGCGAACCGGCTATAAGATCATTCGTATACCCTTCAAGAACGGCAGGCCCGCGGGCGGCTATTGGGATTTCCTCAAAGGATGGTCGCCGGATGAGAACAGCAATGAAGTTTACGGACGCCCTGTAGGCTTGCTGGTGTTGAAAGACGGCTCGATGCTCATCACCGATGACGGCGCGAGCAAGATCTGGCGAGTCACTTACACGAAACCGAAATGAGCCGGGAGGATTTATTGATGACCGGTGGACGCTTTCTATCATTCTGCGCAATTTGTCTGTTGCTTCTTTTCTGCTTCGAAGCGCCGGCGGTTGCCCGAGCGCAAAACATTCGAGTAGCGGGAGTGGTCCGCGACCAGGCGGGCGCTGCCGTCGGCAGCGCTGAAGTCTATCTCGTCGTAGGCGGATTCACCGAGACCCGAACTACGGACGCGGAAGGCCGGTTTGCCTTTGTCTCTGTTCCGCGAGGCGACGCGCGGCTTCGGGCGCAGGCGCGCGGCTTTGCTTCTTTTGAAAAGAACTGGAGCGTTCGAGACGACGCGCAGTTAGAGATCGCGCTTGCGCCCGAAGGAGTCTCCGAGCAGGTGACCGTCACGGCGGCGCGAACCGCAACGCGCGTGAGCGACACTGCGGCGAGCGTGATAGTGCTTGCGCCCGAAGATTTATCTACGACTGCCGCGCTGGCTCTCGACGACGCGCTGCGTCAGGTGCCGGGCTTCAGCCTGTTCCGGCGGTCGGGGAGCCGCACGGCCAACCCGACTACGCAGGGCGTTTCTCTCAGGGGCGTTGGAGCGAGCGGGGCCAGCCGAGCGCTCGTGCTCGCGGACGGGATACCGATTAACGATCCTTTCGGCGGCTGGGTCTACTGGGGCCGCGTGCCGCGCGAATCCGTAAACCGCATCGAGGTCGTTCGCGGCGGCGCGTCCCATCTTTACGGGTCGGACGCGCTCGGCGGCGTTATCAACTTCATCCCTTTTAACAATGATAATCCGTTCGCTGCGATTGAAGCTTCTTACGGCAACCAGACGACGCCGAACGTTTCGTTGGTTGCAGGAGGCCGCACAGGAAAGCTGGGCGCGCAGATTTCAGCCGAAGCGTTTTCAACCGACGGTTACATCATCGTAGACGAAGACGAGCGAGGCCGCGTCAACACGCCCGCCGCTTCCGATCACGTTACGCTAGATGTGATGATCGAACGGCGGATGTCAGACCGGGCGCGAGTCTTCGCGCGCGGCTCGTATTATGGCGAGACTCGCGAGAACGGGACTCCTTTACAGCAAAACCGCACGCACATAAGGCAGCTAGCTCTGGGCGGCGATTGGCAGTCTCAAATCGCAGGCGCGTTCACCGCAAGAATCTTCAGCAGCGCCCAAATCTACGATCAGGATTTTTCAGCCGTCGCCGCAGATCGCGCGAGCGAAGCTCTTACTCGCAGCCAGCGCGTGCCCGCGCAACAAACGGGGCTTGCGGCCCAGTGGTCGCGCCCTACAGGCGCGCGTCAAACGCTGGTTGCGGGATTTGACGCGCGCGAAGTGCGCGGGGCGAGCGATGAGCTTGTCTTTGTCGCAGGACGACTGACATCGGCAATAGGCGCGGGCGGGCGCGAGCGCGTCTTTGGAGTTTTCGGCCAGGACATCGTTCGCATCACCGAGCGGTTGTTTTTGACGGCGAGCGCACGCTGGGATCGCTGGCGCAATTTTGACGCGCTTTCGACCAGCACGCCGCTTGCGCAACCGAGCCCTTCGACCGTTAGAGAGTTTGATGATAGAACCGAAACGGCTTTCAGCCCGCGCCTGTCTCTGCTTCACAAGCTGACGGACAACATTTCGCTTACGGCTTCGGGCTACCGCGCATTTCGCGCGCCGACGCTCAACGAGTTGTACCGCTCGTTCAGAGTGGGCAACGTCATAACGCTTGCCAACGACAGACTGCGAGCAGAGCGGCTCACGGGCGGAGAGGCGGGAGCAAACGTTACCGCGCTCGGTCGCAGAATCAACGTGCGCGGCCTGTTTTTCTGGAGCGAGATTACTCGACCGATAGCAAATGTGACATTGAACTCCACGCCCGAATTGATCACACGGCAGCGACAGAACCTTGGCCGTACCCGCTCGCGCGGCATTGAATTAGAGGCAGAGGCAGCCATCACCGACACGTTTACAGTTTCGGGCGGCTATCTGTTTGCGGACGCGACGGTGCTTGAGTTTCCCGCCAACACCCTTCTCGAAGGGTTATGGCTTCCGCAGGTTCCCCGCCACCAATTCACATTCCAGGCGCGGTACACGAACCCGCGCCGCATAATTTTCGGCCTACAAGGCCGCGCAATCGGCGCGCAGTTTGACGACGACCAGAATCGCTTTCGGCTCGACCCTTATTTCACGCTCGACGGCTTTGTCTCGCGCCCGATCGGACGCGGAGTCGAATTATTCGCCGCCGCCGAAAATCTATTCGACAAGGAATACGACATCGGGCGCACGCCTTTGAGGACAATCGGCCCGCCGCTGCTTGCGCGTTTCGGCGTCAGGCTTCGGTTCGGCAGTCGTTGAATGTCTAGACGGATGATCTTTGGAACCCATCAGGAGTTAACAGTTAAATGGCGCTTCCGGATTTCGATGATGGCGGTGACCTCCCCGAAGGTGTGCACAATGGAACAATCGATGAAATTATCGCGCACTTCGGCAGCGGCTCCGCACAGCGACAAGCTGCAACGACGACTTTGTTAAGAATCTACGAGTTGGCTGTAGAGACGGGCAAGCTGAATCGGCTTATCATTTTTGGCAGTTATGTTACTAACAAGCCTGACCCAAACGACGTTGACATCATACTCATCATGCGAGACGATTTCGACGTGACCACCTGTAGCAAGCAAAACTCATCACTTTTTGATCATAATCTCGCGACGGCTGAATTTGGAGCGAGCATATTTTGGATTCGCCCTTCTATGCTTTTTCTCGAAACACTAAATGAGTTTATAAGCCACTGGCAAATCAAGCGCGATGGCTCCCGCCGCGGCATTGTTGAGGTGACATTATGATTTGCAATGATCAAGAGTTGGAAGCAATGAAGGGGAGAATAGAATACTTTCAGCGATTGCTGTCCCAATTGCGTATCACGGCGACGCCGGAAGAGTTCCCTGCGGTCGCAAGCGGTTACAGAGCAGAAATTGAAAAAATGCAAGACGAAGTATTGGAATACCTAACGCGACATGCAAGCGAGTCTACTCCTGTGGAAGCTGCCTGAATGTAATCAAATTCTCATTGTGTTTGGATCAAAGTAGTCGGGTGGGTCACAGCACCCAACTGGTATAATATGCCTACGGCATGGAAACAACTGCTTATGCACTCCGTTTCGATTCAGGCACGATCATACTGGACGGGGCCGACCAGCGCGCGCCCGTTTCCGCCGCGCTGCGTTGGGATGACCGCGTGCGCCGCTGGCGCGCCCCGGCGTCGGCCTATCGCCAGGTGGTTAAAGACCTGGTTCGCCAGAAAGTCTCTTATCAAGATCAAGCCCGCTCTTATGACGAGTTCGAATTCCGCTCAAAGCTCGAAATCACTCCGCGACCTTACCAGCAGGAAGCCATCGCCAACTGGCGCGCTTCGGGCCGTCGCGGGGTGGTGATACTTCCGACCGGCGCGGGCAAGACTCACGTCGCGCAGATGGCTATTGAGCTTACGAATCGCTCCACGCTCGTCGTAGTCCCCACCATCAACTTGATGAATCAATGGTACGACTTGCTGCTTTCAAGCTTTCAAGCCGAAGTGGGTTTGATCGGCGGCGGCTACTTCGAGGTGGGCGCTATCACCATCACGACCTACGCATCGGCCTTCCGATTCATGGAGCGGCTGGGCAATCGCTTCGGGCTAGTGATTTTTGATGAGTGCCATCATCTGCCGGGTAGCGTCTATCGTTACGCGGCAGAGATGGCGATAGCCCCGTTCAGGCTGGGACTGACGGCCACTCCCGAACGAAGCGACGGCGCGGACGAGTTGCTCGAAGAGCTGGTCGGCCCGATTGTTTACCGGCGAGAAGCGCAAGAGCTTGCGGGCGATTATCTGGCCGATTACAGCGTCATCCGCACACACGTCCGCTTAAGCCAAGACGAGCGCGCCCGATACGAGCAGGAGCGCGCGATATTTAGAAACTTTCTGGACGAGCAGGGAATTTCGCTCGCGTCATTGCGCGGGTGGCAATCGTTTATCGCCGCGAGCGCAAGAAGCGCGCAAGGCCGCCGCGCGATGATGGCTTACCGCGAATCGAAGCGTATAGCTTTGGGGACCGACTCCAAGCTGCGAGTGCTCGCCGAGTTGCTACAGCGTCATCGCAAGGATCGCGTTTTGATCTTCACCGCAGAAAACGAGATGGTCTATCGCATCTCCGAGCAACTACTGATTCCGGCCATAACTCACGAGACGCCGGTCAAAGAACGGCGCGAATGGCTCGAAGCATTCAATCGCGGCGACATACTTGCGCTTGCGACATCAAAGGTGTTGAACGAAGGCGTCAACATCCCCGATGCCGCAATCGCAATAATACTTTCAGGCTCAGGCTCGTCGCGCGAGCACATACAGCGACTGGGGCGCATACTGCGCAAACAGCCCGACAAGGAAGCTATCCTTTACGAAGTAGTCACGGCAGATACCGCCGAAGAGCGCATCAGCGAGCGGCGCAGCAACGCCAGGCAATTTCAACCCGCAAGACTCAAAGGAACCTAAAGAAGTCCTGAGTGCTGAGTCACTCAGGACTGAAAGATTATGCTGACTGGCGATCTAGCACTAAGCTGGCGGCGAGGGAAAAACACGGGGCCTCGCTACATCGATGCCGATGCGAACTATCTTCGAGTGGCGGACGACCTGATACGCCTGTTTCGCGAGCATCAGGGCCACCGCCGCGCCACGCTCGATGAAACGCTGGAAGAGTACGTCGGGTCAGGCACCGACTACAAGATTCTTCGCGGCCTGATCAAGCTTCTCATGGACCGGTGCGCGTTTGAGACCGGAACCAGTATCGAGCCAGCCGAGATTCGCCGCGCGCTGTTTCTGAAAGTCCGCTCGCATCATCCCGTCAACTCGTCGGCACGCGAGGAAGTCATTCGAGAAGTGGCGGCAGAGCTTGAGTGCGACCCCGAACAGGTGATGGACGGAATGTACGCTGACCTGAGCGCGAACCAGAGGCTGATTGCGTTTGACGAGTTGAGCGCGAACGAGTTGATCGATCTTTATAACCTGGCGCAGGCGCAGGCATTGCTTTACCGCTCGGTCGAGATGCAGATACGAATAGCGCCTCAAGACGTAGCGGGATACCGGCGGTTGTTCGACGCAATCAAATACTATCGGTTGATTCACGCCGTTCGCGGGAGCGCGGCGACCGGGTACGAGATACGCTTGAGCGGACCTGTCTCGATGTTTCACCGCTCGCAAAAGTACGGCGTGCAGATGGCGGTCTTTTTGCCCGCATTGCTCAGGTGCCGCGACTGGACTATGCGCACGGAGATTGAATCGAAATCGCGCGGCAGCGCTTTCTTCGAGCTGAACAGCAACCAGACTCGCCTGCGCGCGGAAGACGCGGACACGTTGATGAGCGAAAACGCTTTCGGAGAAAAGCTGATTGCCAGGTGGACGCGAGCGGCTTCCGAGTGGGCGCTGGAGCCGAATGACGAAGTTCTGGATTTGGGAGAGAGCGCATTCATACCCGACTTTGTGTTGCGGCACGGTTCGGGCGAAAAAGTTTATCTCGAAATATTGGGGTTCTGGACCCCGCGATACTTGACCGACCGCTTGAAAGATTTTGAGCGCGCGGGGTTCAAGAATTTCTTGCTCGCGGCTTCGGAAGATCTTCGCGGCAGCCGCGACGGGCTTAACCTGCTGCCTTCCAATCTGATTCTGTTTAAGTCGTCGCTCGACCCGAAAGACGTTCAGGCAGCTTTAAGCCGGTTCGTATGATGCATCATGCGAAAGTTGCTTTAAGGCTTCCACGCGCCGCGCGCTACGGCAGGTATGAAGGTATCGAGCGACGCCGGTTTGAACTCGATCACGCGCTCTTGCTCCGCGCTCATATAAGCGGTCATAAGCAATTCTGTGACTTCGAGCCCGTCGAAAAAATTCTCTTCCGGCTGTTTGCCTTCCAGAAAGCACCCGATGAAATATCGGTTCTCGCCTTCATAACCGTACTCGGCCTCCTCGTTGGAGACGACGGGCATCAATCCTTGCTCGGCATTCTGTTTCTCCACCAGATCCTCGCCCGCTTCGCCCTCAACTTTGCGGCTGAAGAAAAGGTTGAGGCCGCTCGCGAGCGAATTGATCGACATAGAGTATTCCGGGCCGAGCAATTCCATGCTCAAACGCAGCCCCGCGCCCACAAAGCTCCATGAAGTGGTCGCTTCTACGATCAGAGGGTTGCCTCGCTCGTCTACGTAATTGACCGTAGCGCGAGCAAAATCCTCTGCGGGCTTGTTGCGATAATCCACATCCGCGCCCATCATCTCTCGGAGCGCGTCCGCGTATTCGGGGCGGCTCCATTTGAGTGATGCTATCTGCGCGGATACTTTTGTCGGGCGAATGCTCGAACGAGGCTTGCCCGGCTCTGTCAGCATGAATCGCGCTACCTCTACGCTGTGACACATCATGTCGTTCAGCACGCCGCCGCCTTGCAGCTCGCCTTGCCAGAACCAGGGCATGTGCGGGCCGCTGTGCTCTTCGGCCGCGCGCGCAAGATATGGGCGGCCCGTCAATGCCGCGCCTCTCGACCAGATCAGGCTCTTGCCGCGAGTGATGCCCGGCGTGAATAACTGATTTTCAAGATAGCCGTGAAGTAGGCCCGCCTCTTCCACCAGCTCGACCATGCGCCGCGCCTCGGCGGCGTTTCGGGCGAGCGGCTTTTCGCAGGCGATCCCCACAAGCTCGCCTTTGCCCGCCTTGAGCGCATGAACGATTTGCTCCATGCATTCCAATCTGAGGTGATTAGGCGCGCAAAGCCAGATGCAGTCTATCTCAGGCGAGGCAACCATCCCTTCAATCGAAGAGAAAGCTTGCGCGTCGCCTACCCCGAGCGAGCGGGCAAGCGCCGCCGCCTCTTCCGCGTGCTGTTGATTGGGGCTGTAGACGCCGCGCACGTCTGCGTTGCGCACGGCTACCCACGACCTGATGTGAAAGCGGGCGACGAACCCGCTGCCGATGAAACCGACTCCGAGCGTTTTTTTAACTGTCATACTTGAGCGCCTCTCCTTAGCTTTTGAGGTGCGATGATATACCAACGGTTATCTTCCTTGAAAGGCTTGATGGGCCTGCATATACTTTGGTCATAGAAAGGACATGGCGCATGTTAAAGTTGATCCGTGGCAGAACTAATTGATAACTGGACCGAGAATCTTTCCGACAAATCATCGCCCCCTACCGCAGGGGGCGTAGTGATAGACCTGGGGACGGGCGACGGTCGCTTTGTCTACCAGTCCGCCCGACGCAACCCGAACAAATTTTACATAGGCATAGACGCGCAGGCACGGGCGCTGGAGAAGATCTCCGAGAAGATTCATCGTAAGCCTCAAAAGGGCGGGCTTGCGAACGTGATGTTCGTTCAAGCCGCTGTTGAAGACCTGCCTTCGGAGCTTGACGGCGTGGCGGACGAAATCCACATACACTTTCCGTGGGGGAGCCTGCTTCGCGCTATGGCGAGCGGCGACCCGACTACGCTTGCAAGCCTGCGCCGCATTTGTGCGCCCGGCGCCTGGCTTGAGATCATCATCGGGTTAGACCCTGAGCGGGACCGCGCAGAGATCGAGCGGCTAGGGCTTGAGACTTTTTCGGCAGAGTTTATCGAAACGGTTTTGGCTGCGCGTTACACCGCCGCTGCTTTCGATGTCACAGAGTACAGAGTGCTTGAGCCGGGCGAGTGGCCTCGACTTGAAACGACCTGGGCGCACCGGCTGAGCGGAAGCGAGAGCCGTCGAACTGGCTTACATCATCGCGAGAGCAGTCTAGCGCGCGTCTGAAAAGCCCCACAGGGGCGCAATTCGATAGCCCGGCGCACCGCGCCGGGTAACGCAGGCATTCAACAACAAGCCCTGAAAGGGCGAAATAAGATTCGATTTATTTCGCCCTTTCAGGGCTTGAATAATTCTGCGCCGGCATTCACAGGGCGTTGCCCTGTGCTATCGAATTGCGCCCCTACGGGGCTTATGAACTTCTTTGCTATCGCGTCCCGGTTTCGGGTTGCGCGCCACGGATATACTTTTCTATCCAGTCAATCTCGCGCCGCATCTTATCGAGCTGGTGCTTTGGCTCGCGCAAGCCGTGAGGCTCGCGCGGATAAATGACTAGCTGAGTCGGCACGCCCGCCTTCTTTAGCCCCATGTAATTCTCAAGACTTTGCGGCAAAGGCACGCGCTCGTCTTTCTCACCGTGAAATATGAGCGAAGGCGTCTTTGCATTCTGAAGATACATCACGGGCGACCGCTGGATCATGTTTTGCGGGTTGCGCCAGGGCGTGCCTTGATGCAGGGTCTCGCGCTGGAATTGAATGTCGCCCTGGCTGTAATAAGAGATCGCGTTTGAAAGGCCCGCGCCGAATGCCGCCACTTTGAAACGGTCTGTGTGCCCTATGGCCCATCCCGCGAGATAGCCGCCATAACTCCAGCCTTTCACCGCGAGCCTTGAGGGGTCCGCGATGCCTCGCTTGATGAGATGATCGATGCCGCTCATTACGTCTTCGTAATCGCCGCCGCCCAGGTCGCCTACATTTGCCGAAGCGAATTCGGCTCCGTAATTCGATGACCCGCGAAAGTTGGGATAAAAGGTCGCGTACCCGCGAGCGGCGTAAATGTGGGGGAACTCGCCGTGCGACGCCATGAAGGATAAGACATAAGCGCCCTCGGGGCCGCCGTGAATGCTCGTGACGAGCGGCACGGGTTTGCCTTCGCGATAGTCAATCGGGTAGACCAGTATGCCTTCGATCTCGCGGTTGTCTTTCGAGCTTTTCCAGCGAACGACCTCCGCGCGGCCGAGCGCGATCTGATTTATCTGCGGGTTCAAATTCGTCAGGCGGCGGCCGTCTTGCTCAATCGCTTTATCGAGCGGCGCCGCATAAACATCATTAGGCCGCGTCGGGTCTTCTTTGAGATATGCGATGCGGTCAGATTTTTCTGAGAGTGTGAAAGCGGTCTGCGCGCCGTCTTCGTTCGTAAGCCTTTCCAGCCGCGCGCCGTCCGGTGAAAGCCTGTAGATGTGACGGCTGACACCGGTGTCGGCCGCGAGATAGATAAACCGCCCGTCGCTCGACCACTCCTGTCTTGTGATGTAGCCGTCGAACTGCGGCTGCGCGACCAGCGCCCCGTCCATACGAAAGTTGATTTCGGAATTCCCTCCGGCAATCGCCTTGCCCAATTCAACGGTCTTGAGCAGGTGAATGCGTGACGGGCCGATTGTCGGATACTTATCCGAGGTCGCCAGGTAAGACATCCTACTGCCGTCAGGCGACCAGCAAATATCGGATTCAGCTCTGTCATTATTCGTGAGCCGCAACTCTTTTGACCCGCTTCTCGGGCTGATCGCGTAAATCTCGGTCGTAGCCGAGTCCGCAAGCCTGGGTGTGCTGCGCGCGGTGAAGGCAATAATCTTGCCGTCAGGCGACCACGCAAGCTCGGCCACGTGGAGATTGCCGGAGGTGATTACAACAGGCTTTGCCGCATCCCCCGCCATCTTTGATCTGTCAGGGCTGACATCGACGACGCTGATTCGCGCGTACTGGTAATCTGCGTCTACGACGATTTGATCGAAGCCCTCTTTCTTCTCTTTCTCGCGCACTTCCGCGAGCGGGTCGGCGGCGATAAAAGCTATCCATCGGCCATCGGGCGACCACTCGAAGCCCTGCACAGCCGTAGGCGCGTCCGTAATCTTTTCCGCCTCGCCGCCGTCAATCGAGATGACATAGATTTGCGCTTTGCCGTCGCGGTCGGAGATAAAAGCAAGACGGCGTGAATCATTCGACCATCGGGGCTGGTCGTCGCGTTTGGGCGAGCGGGTCACGGTGCGCGGCTCGCCGCCGTCGGCTGAAACAATCCAGACGTCAGAGTTGCGGAAGTTGGTTTTCATATCTGCCTGGGTCACTACGAAAGCGACCTGGCGTCCGTCGGGCGATATGCGCGGGTCGGAAGCGACGCGCAGGCTCATAATGTCTTCAAACGTCATCGCGCGTTTGGATTGAGCGTTGATGCCGGTCGCGGCTAAAGAAACCAGAATGCCGACAGATAGTGTGAGAGCGATTGTTTTTAATCTCATGGCTTGCTCCGAAGGATGGTTGTGCTTGAGCTGACCGACAGATGCTATAACAAACCTGGCCCGGAGTCTATCGCGGCGTTGTGAAAATCCGAGGGCGGCTGTAACTTTTCGGCGGCTCGCCTGTTTTATATAACGTAGAGAGATTTATGCCGCGCGACGACGAAGAGTTTACCGTGATCTTTAATGAGGTCTATCCAAACTTGTGTCGCTTTATCGAATGCCTTCTTGGCAGCGAAGGCGCGGCGCAAGACATAGCTCAAGAAAGCTTCTTGCGGCTTCACCGCGCGGAGGATGTGCCGCGCGGCGAGGCGCGATTCTGGCTCTACCGCGTGGCCCGCAACTTTGCTTTGAACGAATTGAGCAAGAGGCAAACGCGAACGAAGCTGCTGGACAAGGTCGCGGATGTTTTTCGTAAAAGGGAGCCGAACCCGGAAGAAGAGTTGGAGCAGGCGGAACGCAGGCAAATACTCTTCGAGATGCTAAAGAGCTTGCCCGAACACCGGCGCGCGGCGCTGCTGCTCAGGGAGCAGGAAGAGATGAGCTACAACGAGATAGCCCGCGTGCTGAATGTTTCGGAGAGCAAAGTTAAAGTCGATATATTTCGAGCGCGCCTCGAACTGCGCGCCCGGTGGAAGAGTCTGGAGGCCGCGACGCAAAAGCTGTGAAGTGCGGGCGGCGCGACTAGAGCAGAGATCGGTTATGGATTGTGAATTCTTAGAGGGCGTATCACTGCTTATCGACGGAGAGATGAGTGGTGAAGAAGCCGAGCAGGTAAGAGAACACATCAAGGGCTGCGTCGTATGCCGACAGGCCGAGCAAGAGTTTCTGCACGTCAGGCAGCAGATACGGTCTTATAAATCAAAAGCGGATTCGTACAGCGCCGGGCGAGCGCTTCGAGAAATCACCGTTAGAAAATCCACCCGGTGGTGGGAAAAAAAGATCGCCCTGCCCGCTCCTGCCTTTGCCTTGATGGTACTGGTGATGCTCGCTTTGCTGTCGTGGTCGCTGTTCGTTCGCCCGGTCGCAACAGCGCCGGGCACACTTGACCGGGCGAGAAGGCTGCCTGTAAGCGATCAGCCGGGCGCGGGCGAGCAGGATTTTTCGCGTTACGATCACGGCGAGCGCGCTGTGATTTATAAAGCCCAGCGCACGCCTGCGGGCAATCTGGAGCAATGATTTGATGAAGACGTTTCTGAAAATTCTTTTTGCGCTCGTCGCGCTATTCTCTCTTACGGCGAGCGACAGTCGCGTCAACCGGGCTGCTTTTGTCAACCGGGCTGCTTTTTCTGAAGCCTCTTCGAGAGCCTCGATTGAAGGCCCGCGCCGCATACGATTTCAAATCGCTACCGTGGAAGAGAAAGCCGATGCGCGCAATGTTATTTCGGAAGCAATAGTAGAAGGGCCGCCGGGAACCGATTTCAACATTAACTTGCAGGGAAGCCGGTTCAAAATGAATGCCCGATTTTTGACCGACCTTGCAGACACAGAAAGGCTTAAAGTCAGGGCGCGGCTTAACACACGCCGCCTGTACGGGTATTCGGAACGAGAACCTGCCTTTGTACGAAGAAGACGCGCAAAACCAGTCGCTCGATCTCGGCTTTGATGAAGCCATAGTGCTGCTCCCGTTCGGTCGAAACGGCGGCGATAAGCTCAAGATAGAGATCACGCCCGCGATGAGCGACCAGCCGGTTTACCTCGCTTCCGGAGAGCTGGCCCCGCTCGCAATAAAGATACTCAAGCAGAGTCCGGGAGGGGCGGTCAGCATACAGGCTTCAAAGATTCCTCACAACTTTGAAGCGGAAGCCACGCTGTTGGAAGACGACACGGAGGTCGCGCGCGGCGCGGCAAATTTTTTGATCGAAGAAGCGCAAGAGTTGATACTCAAGCCTGACAATAGCGCGCGAGCCGAGGTTGCCAATCACCCGTTGGCGATAAACTTGATGATCGATGAGTACGCGCGAACGCGTCCGGCTGATATTGTCGGCATACGCTTTGGCCTTTCGCTAATCGACAACCGGAACCCTGATTATCGCGAATCTATCGCGTCGGACTGGGCCGGGGCCGCCACGCTCGGCGGCGAGATGGTCTACGATATAAGCGACTACTACCTGAAATCTTCGGGCAAGAAATACAAGCTCAGAATCAGGATCAAGCCCGCCGGGGGAGAGATTCTGCAATAAGATAAACAAAGCAACTTCCCATTCAATCTATTATCTCGGAGGAGTCAAATAATGTTCCATAAGCTCGTGGTGTCTTTGTTGTGTTCGGTTTTATGCCTTGACGCGTTTGCTCAACAAGCGGCGACGGCGAAGGGGCGAAATGCTGTTGAAGTGCTCGGCTACGCTTCGCAGATTGCCGTCGCATCCGCAGACGAAATCTGGCCTGGCTTTGACGCTCGCAACTACTGGTTTGCTCTGACGGGCGATGACGCTGACCGATACTCAATCGGCTTTGGCGGCCAGGCAAAAGGCGATGCCGGAAAAGCTATGATGAGCTATAACATTCGCGACTACGGTCTGGAAGACGGCCTCGCGCTCGCATTTCACGAAGCGTTTCACGTTTTTGAAAGAGACGCGGACCGGCAGGGCGCGAGATGGCGGGTTGAAAACTCCATCCTCGTTTCAGAGTACCCTGAGACGTCGGCTAGAAACAGCGCCTTGTTTAACATCGAAGCGAATATCCTATACACAGCTTTGCAAGCCGGTGACAAAGCGACTGCCAAGAGAAAGGCTCAGGAGTTTATCGCAGTCCGAAAGCTGCGCCAGGGCGAGCTTGATTCGCGCTTTGTCGAGTTTGAAAAAGGGCTTGAATCGAACGAGGGGCTGGCCGAGTACGCAGGCGTAAAGGCCGTTCTTGCGGGAATCGAAGCGGTGAATCGCAAGCGAGCGGCGATACCGTTTCAAAACCTCGATAAGAACAGCTACTTCGCCAACAGATTTGAAAGGCTGCGGCGCATCACTCGCGTAGGGCGGAACTCGCGTCTCAGGTTTTATGACACGGGCGCGGCGCAGGCTTTTTTGCTCGACCGGCTGATGACGGATTGGAAAAAAAGAGTCCAAGCGACGGGCGCGGCGATTCAAGACCTCGTCGAGGAAGCGGCTTTTGATTACAACGAATCGAAGCGAATTGCCGAAACTGCTCTGCGGCAATACGAGTATGAATCTGTCTTGAAAGCGGAACAGGAGATCGAAGCAAGAAAGCTGGCTGAACGACGCGCGATACTGGATTCCGTTCTCAACAAACAAGGGCGACGTTACGTTATTGATGTCTCGGCTCTGGGTCGCGTGGGCGACCTGATGAGCTTCGACCCGATGAATGTAACCATGATCGATAATCAGAAGCGCGTGCATACGAGAATGCTGGTCGTCGGACAAGAGGGAGTCTATAAAGCGACTTTCGAACAACCCGTGGTCGAAGACAAGGCCGCCAAGCAGTACGTCACCGTATCGATACCGGAGCAAAACGAGCTTCTGATAGACGGCGTGCCGCTCGATGTTACTGCTTCGGTTGAGCGAAGTTTCCACCGGCTTCGCATCATAACGCCGGGCTTCAAATTCGAGGCAAGCTCAGGCGTGATTACGATAAACGAGCAGGCGGTGACGATACGTCTGGGAGACGGCGCGAAGAAGTGAGGTGTCGTTCGTTGACATAACACGCGCCGCTATTGTTAAATTTAGATTCACCACCAAAGGAGAATCGCCAGCCTTGAAGATGAGCGGCAACCAGAGAAGCAACGCTATAAGAACTCTCGCGCTGCTTTGCCTGATTGCCCACGCGCTTTTCGTGAGCGCCACTCACTTTCACGGCATTGACCGATTAAACCCGTCAGCCGCTCGCGCAATCGCGGCGGCCGACAGCGACCCGCACAGCGCGACGGATACGAGCGGAGATTCGCATTGTATCTCGTGCCGCTTGCAGCGCAACTTCATTTCCGATCTTCGGACGCCTTCCGTAACCCTTGAGCTGATTCCCAAGGGCCTGATCTGCGAGACCTTTCAATCAATACCTTGCTTGCGCGGGCCTTTCCTCACCGTTTCTGACCGCGCTCCCCCACTTGTTTAAGACCCGATAGCCGCTTGTCGCGTCAGTCAGCCGACCGCTGCGCGCATTGTCGCGCGCAAGTCTGCCTGTTAGGCGATTCATCACGATCACGATTTTTGATCGCCTCCGGGCCGCGAGACTGTTCGCCGCATTGATGGTCGTGCCAGGGCCGGCCATGCATTCAGACCACCAATCGAGTTATTTGACGGAGAAATTCCTTATGCGAAAGAACTATTTTACTGGTCTCATAATCTGGGTCTTAATCTTAAGCGGCGTCCCGGCAATCGGCTTCGGCCAGGCCACGGCGACGCTACGCGGCAAGGTCACGCTTGAGACTACGGGAGAGCCGATCCATAACGTGATCATCACGATTTCTCAGCTCAACCGCTCTGCTGCGACGGATGAGAGCGGGGTTTACGAATTCCAGAACGTCCCGCCTGGCACATATGATCTAATAGCCCATCTCGACCGCGTCCCCGATGTCGTGCAAACGGTCAACGTAACCGGGGGCGGTTCGACTACAGCCGACTTCCAGATACGCATCACGGCCCGGCGCGAAGAGGTGACGGTGACTGCTACGGGCAATGAAGAGACTTCTTTCAACTCGATACAATCCGTCACCTCGCTGACATCGGTTCAACTCATCGAGAAGAACCCGCAATCGCTCGGCGAAGTGCTCGACCACGAGCTTGGTGTCGCCAAGCGCTCTTTCGGGCCGGGCAATTCGCGCCCCGTCATACGGGGGTTCGATTCAGACCGCGTGCTGGTAGTGCAGGATGGGAATCGCATCGGGTCGCTCGGCTTTCAGTCCGGAAACCACGGCGAGCCTATAGACGTTCTGTCGCTTGATAAGATCGAAGTGGTGAAAGGACCGGCGACGCTGCTTTACGGCAGCAGCGCCATCGGCGGCGTCGTCAATGCCATCACCGGGCATGACATTGCCCACGAAGGGCTGCGCGGTTATATCACGGCAATCGGCAGCACAAACAACTGGCAGGGCGGCGGCAGCGCGGGCTTCGAGTACGGCACAAAGCGATGGATGGTATGGGGCAGCGGCAGCAGCCAGCGCGCAGGCGATTACGATACCCCGATTGGAAGAATCACAAACTCCTACACGCGCGGCGGCGCGGGCGAAGGAGGCTTCGGTTATTATCCGGGGCGAGGTTTTGTGAGCGTCGATTACGTCTATGACAAAATGGTTTATGGCATACCGATAAACCCCGCCGAAGAAGACCCGGAAATCGTTCACCTGAACCCGCGACGCCACAGCATTCGAGTCAATGGCGGCATGCGCGACCTCGACTCGTTTATCAACGGAGCGCAGTTTTCAGTGCAATATAACGATTACGAGCACGGCGAAATCGATTCGGTCACCGATGCGGTCAACACCTTGTTCAAGAACAAAACGTTTACCTATCGCGGCTATTTTGAACAGAGGCGCGAGAGCAAATGGTCGGGGACGTTCGGGTTCTGGGGATTGCACCGCGATTACAACTCGATAGGCGAAGAGGCGCTCGCGCCCCCGACTATACAAAATGCCTTCGCCGTTTTTGCTCTGGAGAAGATCGATTTCGAGCACGTAGGTTTTCAAATCGGCGGGCGCTTCGAACACAACGGTTACAATCCTGACCAGATACTTGATCGCCCGACGCCTGATCGTTCTTTCAACGGCTTTTCAGGCGCTGTCGGCATGCGTATACCGACGTGGCGAGGCGGCGCGTTCGTCGCCAATTACACGCACTCGTACCGCGCGGCCGCGCTCGAAGAGCTTTACAACAACGGCCCGCACCCGGGCAACGCGACGTTCGAGATCGGCGACCCGAATCTCAAGCGAGAGAGCGGCGACGGCATAGACTTGTCGCTGCGCCACAGCGATAACCGCGTTCGGGCCGAAGCTAATTTCTTTTATTACAAGTTCAGGGATTTCATTTTCCTGGCCCCGACAGGCGATGTCGAAGACGGGCTGATAGTCGCGAATTACTCCCAAGCCGACACCCGGTACACAGGGGCGGAGGCACAGCTTGATGTTGCGCTTCATCCGAACATCTGGCTGATTTCAGAGATCGATTACGTGAACGCGAAGCTGACCGACACCGACACGCCGCTGCCGCGCATTCCGCCGCTCAGAGGCCGCGTCGGGCTTGAATTCACGTACAAAGGATTTCGCTTCTATCCCGAAGCTGTGATGGCAAAAGACCAGGACCGGCTATTCTCGACCGAGACTCGTACCGGCGGTTACACAGTCTTCAACGCGTCCGCTTCTTACACAATTGCGCGACAGCACCTGGCGCATATGTTTTCGCTCACCGGCTTCAACCTGGGCGACCGCCTTTATCGCAACCACCTGTCGTTCATCAAGGACTTCGCTCCGGAGATAGGGCGTGGCGTGCGGTTGACTTACACTGTGAGGTTCTTCTAAAGAATGTTTGAAAAGCCTCAAAGAGGCGAAATTCAATAGCCTGGGGCGCTAGCCACAGGTCATCTGTAGCCTGCGGGTTGACCGGGCTCGGCGCGCCGCGATACAAATAGAGCCTTCAAACTTCCGGTAAATGAGCGCAAGAAGATGACCAGCGTAAAACCTGTTCTAGCGATGGAAGAAGTGGAAGCCTACCGCGACCAGACGTGGCGGCGCACGCCTGAGTTGCGCGTCGAGACGGCGATGGACGCCGAGCGGCTGGTTGAAAGTCTCGGCTTTATGGCGACGCTTACGGACGCGCGCCGTCCGGGGCCTTCGCTTTACATCGCGGTCTGTGGTCGCCGCGATGCTCACATGCCGCGCAACGTTCAGAAAGACCCCGAAGCGAGTCTCGCGTGGGTGCTAAAGGACGAGGTGATGCGTCGAGGCCGCGTCTACTATGCGAAGCTCGCGAAAGCGCGTTCGATGTTTATCGCGCCGCGATTGATACCTCATTTCAACGCGCTGTGGGGCGTGCCGCGCAGGAAAGAGACAGAGTTGCTATCGGCAGATGCGCGAGTCGTGCTGAAAGTCTTGCGGCGCGAATGGGAGATGGCCACCTGCGACCTGCGCTATGAATCGGGGGTTATTGACCGAACACGCTTCACGCGCGCCATAGACGAGCTTCAGAGGGCTATGAAAGTGATACCGGGCGAGGTGCTGTACGAGCCGTGGTTCACTTACGTCTGGACGCTGGCCGAAGGTCGCTTCCCCGAAGCGCTCGCGGTAAAAGTGAAGCGCGACGAGGCGATGAAAGAAGTCGCTCGCGCATTCCTGGATGGCGCAGGCGTGACCGTGCGCGGAGAGCTTGCGCGTGTGACTGCGCTCTCGCGGCCCGACGCAGGGCGCGGGAATCAATCGCTAGTAAAAGAAGGCTACGCCGAGCGAATAGGTGAAGGCGTTTACCGGCTGAGCGATTTTGAAAAAAGAATTTCCATTCACGAAGTACACGAAGAGCACCAAAAAAAGAATAAAGCAGACTAATGCCCGCCTGCACTTTTGATTGTTTCCGGTTTCGTGTTCTTCGTGGATTCACCCTCTCCTATCTCATCTTCGTTGAGCGCCGAGACAATCTTTGCCCGCGTCGTTTTCATCAACTCCGTAATATTCTCTCTGGTATAACCCGTGGTGCTGATAGGCTCGTGGACCGTGATGTAGACGGTTGAAGGAAAGATTTTGATCTCACCTTTAGGCATTATCTTTGTGCTTCCAGAAATCGACACCGGCACTATGGGCACGCCCGCTTCGATTGCCATCATAAACGCGCCCTTTTTGAAAGGGAGCAAACGCCCGTCGCGCGAGCGCGTGCCTTCGGGATAAATGACATAAGACTTTCCGTGGCGAAGTTTCTCGGTCGCAAGCCGCGCGCTCTCGACTGCCGACTGCGTGTTGCTGCGGTCTATCGGCACGACTCCGATCAATTTTATTCCCTGCTTCCATATCGGATATTTGAACAGCTCTTTCTTTGCCAGGTATGCGAAGTTGTGCTTGAGGTATGTTACGAGCAGCGGCACTTCGATAAAGCTTTGATGGTTGGGAGTGAAGATATAGGTCTGTTTCGGGTCCGTCAGCTCAAGCCCTTTGGCCTCGACTCGTACCCCGACCAGCGCAAGCCCTAAACGGACGAAGAAACGCACGGGCGCGTACATAATGTTTTCATTTCCCGTAATGATCGTGCCCAGGATCATAAAGGGAGCGAGCACAGCGATAAGCGTGAACCAGAAAGCCACAAGAAACAGCCCGCGCAGTCTCGCCGCCATCCCCGCCGCACCTCTTAACGCCCGTTCTAAGTTTCTGCGCGGCATGATCCCGCGCGAATTAGCGCAAGCCTAGCAGATATGTTACTGTCTTGTCATCTTGAAGGCTTATTAGCTGAGTTTGGATAAGTTCGCTAGGGTGCTGTAAATTTTGCTCTAGATTGAACTTGCCGGACTCAGCTATGTTTTTGTGTACTGTCGAGTTTCGCCTTGTATGGAAGAGTTGGCACACATTTGGCACACTAAGTATTTAGCCCTGTGGTTACGACTAGCCTTTTTTCACCTTTGTACTTTAACCTTCCCTCTATGATGAAGCAAGAACTTAAAGATGCGAGATTAAGCTTCGGAGAGTATGAATCTTCTGATAGAAACGTATCAAGATTTATCGCCCAGAACATGCTCTTAACTGTCATCAAGGACTTTGCATCAGAGGTACTTCAATATCTTAGAGACGAGACGTACAGCATCTATTGCCAGGAGGGGGAATTTGCACCAGCGTTTTTCAATAGCCTGCGGGCCTGGGGCGCAAGGTTCAATCTTCAAGAAGAATGGTGTCGCACAGTCGCTATCAATACAGTTCGCCAGTGGGCCGAAAATGAACCTATTGATGGACAGCTAGACTGGTGTTATTGGGATAAGCTACACCTAAAATCGGCTAACAGGACTAAAGAACCTTTTATTTTTGAGTTTCGACATTGGGAACCTGTAATGGAGAGAGAAAGAGCGTATAAAGATCAGGCAAAGAAAGAGTTTGATTCACAGTTAAACGCTTATACCAAACAGTTGCGCGCTAATGCTGAGGCGTTAGATTTTGTTCAAGTGGCAAAGAAGTATAATGAGGACCACTTTGTGTGGCTTGTTCGCTATCAGGTCCAGCAAATCTCAAGGCACAAAGTCGCAGAGGAATATAAGGTTGACGAAAAGACAATGGTAGAAGCACTTAGGAGAACAGCCGAGCTAGTCGGACTCGGCCTTCGTCAACCATTACCCGCCGGAAAGAAGTCAAAAAAATAGTATAGCCTACGACTACTTCACCTGAGAGCAGAATATTTCCCATCATGATGCTTATCCCACTTATGGTGAGGTGTGCGTTCATTCTAAGATGGCGTCAGAGGTCATATGAAATGAGTATAAAATTATTGAAAGTTCCAGAAGTGGCAAGAATTATTGCTGCTTCAATTCCACGCACTTATGAGCTGTTGCGTCAAGGTGTAATCCCATCCGTTCGATTGGGACAGAGACAAGTAAGAGTTTCCGAAGAAGCTCTTCTTAACTGGATTCAAAATGGCGGCTCTGGAATCTTGAGCAGCAACGAGAGCAAATAAACTACTTAAATGGTGGGCCGCGCATACCTTAAACGCGGAGAAAGAGAATGATGTGAAAACTAAAGGATTGGGAAAGGATAAAGGAACAAGTAGAAAAATAAATGGAGACTAATGTTATGCCGAATAACAAAGAGAATGCATTATTAGAGTCGGCGCTGAATTACGCCGAGCACGGATGGAAAGTTTTACCACTGCAAACCCCACATGAGGGTGAATGTAGTTGCGGTACTGATTGTGGAAACCATATTGGCAAGCATCCACGTTGGAATCCAAACCTTCTCCCATCAGGGTGGAAAAGTGCCACGACAAACTCAGACTTGATTCGAGAATGGTGGCACACTTGGCCTGACGCAAACATAGGAATTGTCACAGGTGTTACCTCCGGTTTAATAGTGCTAGATATAGACCCGCGAAATAAGGGGGACGATACTATAGCAGAATTACTATTAAAATACGGAGATTTACCTGATTCATTGCGCGTGCGATCAGGTGGCGGCGGTTGGCATATTTATTTTCGTCATCCAGGCGGCCATATCAAAAGCACAACTCTTGCTCAAGGAGTTGATTTGAAAGCTGATGGCGGGTATATTGTCGCCCCGCCGAGCTTGCACGCAAGCGGAGAACTATACAGATGGGAGAATGATAATGGGAAGTAATGAAATCTTAACTGAACAATTGCAGGCCCCTCCAGATTGGATACTTGCACTAGCATCGGGCAAATCACAGGATGTAGGTGATGATGACTCCGAAATAAAAGAAAGAGTTATATTAGAAGGATCAAGGAATGATTCTCTATTCAAGAAAGGCTGTCGTATGCGCCGATCTGGGTTGAGCCAGGAAGAAATCCTTAGTGTCCTTTCAGACATTAACAGAGAGCAGTGTATCCCCTCACTTCACGGCGATGAAGTGACTGAAATCTCGCAGAATGCAGCCAGGTATGAGCCTGCCACTCCAAGCGAAGAAGATGGTGAGACAAGTGGAATTTACTCATCGCTTGCTGAAATGCTTTCTGCTGACATACCAGATGTCGAAGAGATTGTTCTTGGCATAGGGCGCGGAGAGGTAGGAATGCTTGTCAGTGTCACCAATGTTGGGAAATCTACATTAATGATGAACCTGGGACTATCACTTGCGGCAGGTGAAAGCTACTTAGCACTTGCGCCCGAAATCCCTAGACCAATGCGTATCCTTTACTGCGACTTTGAAGCTAGGGACAGCAAACAGAGACCATATCTTGTGAAGATGGTTTCAAGTATTAAGAACAGGGACTTAGCGGAAAGGAATTTTATTCCACTTAATACTCCTGTGTTAAATGATGAGCAAATGAGCCTGAGCAATCAAGCGCACATGAAATATATAACTGACTATGCAAAGAAACATAACGTAGACCTAATAATAGTTGATACGGCAGGGGCAGCTTTTGATTTACACGATGAGAACAACAATGCAGAAGTAACGAAGTCAGCCTTAAAACCGATGATAAGGATGGCCCGTAAAGCGAATACGGCTGTGTTGTTTTGCCATCACGCGGGGAAACCAGGGGAATCATCCACATCTGAGAAAGCCTATTCAGGACGTGGAGCATCGGCTTGGGGCGGGCTGTCGAGAGCAGTTTTTTTGCTAACGCGAGATAAGAAGAAAGGGAAAGACTATGTAGTGCTTGAGTGCGCTAAAGTAAAGGGCCAAGACTTCGAGCCTATGCTTTTGAAGTTGAACCGTGATACCGCCTGGTTCGAGGTATGCGCGGAAAGGCCCGAAATTGAGCAAGACCTCACTGCTCAAGAGATCGCTAATTTCGTCAATAGCAAGGGCGACTGTAAGCGAAAAGAAATCCTCGAACATTTTACGGTGCGTGCGTCTGCTGAAACTATAGATAGGCGTTTGGAAGATGCCGTGAAATATGGACTTATTGACAAACCTCAAAGGGGACTATTTCGCAGCAAGAATGAAGCAGCGAACGATAACAACCCAACAGAGAAACTATCTGATTCTGAAGGCAAGTGAATAAGACAGAATCTTTGATATTCCAGTGGGCCGCGCATACTTTAAACGCGGAGAAAGAAAATATATGGCATACAAGAATAGTAATGAGCGCGATTATTTTGGCGACTGTCCAGAATGTGGATGCAACGACGGTTATCTAAATATCTATAAAGCAAACTGGATGGTTTGCCACGAACATAAAAAGCGATGGCTGGTAGGCGAAGACCTCTTCTCCTCGTGGCGTTTTGAGACTGAGAAAGATTGGGAAGAGAACTTTGAGCGCATTAAGGATTATGAGGAAGTTGAGCCACTATTGCCTGAGCTTACAGAAGAGGATAGACGCCACATTGAGGCGGAAAAAGACGCGATGAATAAACATAGCGGAATTGATAATGATACAGAGGTTCCTTTCTAGTTTATGCGGAATGGTTGATTCTGGGTTGTCCGAGAATAGCCCAGAATCTTTTTTCCTAGAGCTAGCGAGACGCAAATTGGCCTACGCAATGGTCAAGGAATCAATGGTTCTCGTTGAATACTTGCAAGCCGGTGGTGGGGGTTGTGGTCAAATCGTCATGCATGTAAGGTTTTACAAGATGACCATTCATAAGTATTCACATGGTCTTTTCATATATGACCAGACCATTTGACCATTCATTCAAACTCAGTTCTGTGAAGTACATACCCGACGAAAGATAAGCTGACTAAACATTAGAACTTAGTTCCGACGCGACAACTACAAGCAAACAACTTGGGAGTGTTACAACTCATCAGTCCAAGGGCAAAAGACCATAATCCCCCAAATGCTATTTAGTGTCTTTTGTTTTGGTTAATATCTGCTAGTAGACCGCAGACGTAAATAGCTGATTTAACTAACAGATACTGCCTCTCTAAACAGGTAGTCGCTACGGTATCCGCTACAAAAGCCTATCCCTCCCCGTTAAATCTGAAGAAAAGTTATAAACAGAAAGCGCTATGTAAAACCCATGGTTTTAGTATAATATGCCAAGCGAGCACGAGAACCCCAACCGTGAGAATTTTATTTTGTCATACGCATCTTCGTGTATTTCAACTTTTCGATTCGTGGAGACTTGCAAATGCGAGTAGTTCCAGAATAGTTTCTATTCAATTATGCTACAAGAATGGCTCAATAGTCAGGGTAGAAATCCCGAGCCCTATACTAAATTTAGGACGATAGATTCTACGGAAAGAAGCGCTCTATCATCTGAAATCTTGGAATACCTAACTAAGCTAGTCAAGGTAGAAAGATTTGATCCAGATTTTCTAGAAGCAATGGCAGAAGTATTAGAGTGGGATGGTGTTAGAGAGTTGATAATTAACCCTCAGATGCCTGAACTCATACGCGTAAAAAGAGGAGATTTCGGTGAAGTATTAATTAATGGGCTATTAGAAGAAGTATTTGGATACATAATCCCTATACGCAAACTCCGGTTTAAATTTATTGGTAACCAGACTCTCCCCGCAACAGATACGGTCGCATTAAAGATCAATGGGGCTATTATCTCAGAAGTCTGCTTCGTAGAATCAAAGTTAAGAACATCGCCTGATAATTCTGTCGCAGTCGAAGCGTATGGTCAGTTGAGAGAAGATTATGAATCAAAGCTACCAGACATTTTAATATTTATTGCCGCCAGACTTTATGAAACAAGACACTCCCTTTTCACTCCTTTTCGCAGCTACATGAAGGAACGCCGTGACAGCACTGAAAAAGATACATTTTGCTTAAGCCTATGTTTTGATGTCGAATGCTGGGATGAGGATGTTCTCGTGAAACTTCAAGAAAAGTCTTCCAACCTTCCGCGCTTGACAACACAGTCGATTAGAATAAACGACCTTCGCAACCTGACTGATGATGTTTTCGGAAGGCTTGGTGTAGGGGAGATTTCTGATGAAGACTGAAGATACAGATGAGAGAACCATATATTCTATCTTTAATTGAGGACCGGGGCTTTCTCGCTGCGGCTGCTCAAATTCAAGCGAAAGCACTTCTTAAGGAAGTTGCAGAAGACGTGCCCAGCTATCGCTGGAGTTATACACCTCAAACAATTGTAAAAAACGCAGCCATAGCAACTTTTGACATTGAGAATCTGTTGCGCGACAACCCAACTGCAATAGAAGACTATGCAAGCGCAGCAAGGGAAATCGCTTTAGTTTGGGAAGCACTTGCCCGACTAGAGGAAGGCGTAAGTAAACATACAGCCCTTTTGAATGCAGCGGTTAATTATGATTTAGCAGGTTATCAGGCGAACTCCATTTGTATCGCATCTCGATTATTGCAAAGGGACCTAAAAGCGAATCTGTCACCTGTAGATATAATGAGTGCGCTTTTTTTGCAAAGGCGTTTCCTACAACTTGTTAAGCGTGCCAAAGAATATCAAGTAGAACCTAAGACAAATGGGCATGTTGACATTAATCTAGTGAGAAGAATGGGAACGGCACTCTCGGCTAAAGCCTTCTCGTCTGCCCTTAGATACTTCTTAGCAGGGGATGGTCATTCATTGACCGATGCAGTTCGATTATTTACTTATGCTGAAGAGATGTTTGCATCGATCAATCTGGTACCAGAAGCTAATCTGACTCGAAGTTTACGTGGCCTGCTACCCATTATGGCTACTAGATCAACTTGGAATTTGTTGTTACCACTAGGTCCGGAGATTCCAAAATGGAATCGTTATTTGAAGTTATTGGCAAGAGGAGTTAGCCAAGCCGTTTTTTATGGTCGTTCAATTTCGGAGCTTTGGCCATCCCAAATCACCGCAGTCAAGCAGGGGTTACTTGATCTTAGTTCAAATAAAATTGTGCGGATGCCGACTAGCGCGGGAAAGACAAGAGTTGCAGAACTCGCAATGGTTCACTTGCTCGTACATAACGCAGGAGCAAGGTGCATTTATGTTGCTCCTTTTCGCGCATTGGTATCCGAAATAGAGCAATCCTTTTTAGGTCTTCTCAGTGATCTAGGATATAGAGTTGCGTCTGTTGTGGGCAGTTACGAATCTGATGATTTTGAGGAACTGCTTCTAAGCGAAACCGATGTTCTAGTGCTCACCCCAGAGAAACTTGATTTATTACGTCGAGCACGCCCTGAATTCTTGGACAGTGTTCGCTTATTTATACTGGATGAGGGTCACATTGTACATGATCAAAGCAGGGGAACTAGATTCGAGTTCTTATTAACTAGCCTAAAGCGTAGGCTTGATAAGGCGAGATTCATATTCCTGTCAGCAGTTATTTCACAGGAGACACTAGAGCGTTTCGCAAAATGGTTTAATACCTCAAGCGAGAATATACTTACTTCAAACTGGCGTCCCTCTATACAGAGATATGCGAAATTCGAGTGGTTAGGTCTGACAGGTGTACTAAGATACGTACCTGAGAAGAACAATCCCTTGTTAAGGGAATTCGTGCCTGGTGTGATAAAACAACAGACTTTTGAATATAGAAACCCAGAGACAGGTAGAATCAAGAGAAAACGTTTCCCTGACACGACGACTAAAGCACAAGTTGCAGCAGAATTAGCCTTCAAGTTTGCTGAACTTGGTCCTGTTCTTGTCTTTTGCACTATACCCAGTTTTGTTGAAGCTGTTGGACGTGCTCTTCAAAGCAGGCTAGAACTTGCCGAATTAACAGGGGACAGTATTCCCGCGTATTTTACAGGCTCGCAAGCAACTCGCTCTTCTATGTTAGCTAGAGAATGGGTTGGGAACACACTCCTCACATCAATGCTGGACCTTGGTGTTGGCATGCATTATGGAAGTCTTCCTGATCCCGTGCGTAATTCGATCGAAACCGATTTTCGTCAAAAGAGACTTCGAGTTCTCATAGCAACAAACACTCTTGCACAAGGGGTGAACTTACCAATTAGAACAGTTATCATTCATAGTTGTGGTAGATATATTGATAATAATTATGAGCGAGTTTCATCAAGAGATTACTGGAATATCGCAGGCAGAGCGGGTAGGGCAGGAGAGGAAACAGACGGACTCATAATCCACATAAGACTATCGGAACGTGACGAAGAAGATTTTCAGTATTACTTAGCTCATAGGGAAGAAGTTGAGGATACTAGAGGTTCTACATTTCAGAAACTTATCGGATTGGCCTTAGGTCGAATTACAGAGGAGGGACTTAAAGCAGACCTTGACCCCGAAGTGCTTGCTTTACTTGTGGAGGAAGGGCCTGATGCTACAGCTGATAGTATTCTAACTAAGGTAAAGGGAAGTCTAGTTGAGATTGAGGCATCTAATCATCCCCAACTGCTTGAGAGTTTTAATCGTCTGATGGTAGATATCGCTCAAGGAATAATTGAACGAGTCCCTGATCCTGATTTTCGGTCTATATATAGCTCAACAGGGCTCAGTAGTACCACTTGTGAGATATTGCGAGAATACATAAGCCAGAATCAACATATCACCAGAGAGATTTTAGGCTACAACGAACCGGAACAGCTTGATAAGGTAATAGACGGGCTTCTCTATATCTGTTTATCTTTACCGGAAATGCAACCTAGGAGGGGTTTTGCAGGCAGTCAAAGTGATTTGCTTAAGAAGTGGATTCAGGGAACCGAAATAACATACCTGATACATGAGTTTGCGCCACTTGCGACTTCGGCTGACGAACTCGGGCGTTTCATAGATGATTTGTTTCGTTATCGCCTTCCTTGGGGCGTATCTGGATTTCTTAAGATCGCAATGAAAGTATTAGGAATTGAGCGAGACAGCTTACCAGACCTCATAAAGTTTCTTCCTTCGATGGTCAAGTTTGGATTACCAACACATATAGCATGCTGGGCAATGTCATGTGGGATACCCTCGAGGCAAATAGCTATAAGGCTCGCCGCAGCTTTTAGAGATGAATCTGAATCTCCCTTCAAGTATCAAGATTTCCTTCCATGGATTGGAACTCTATCTATAGATCAGCTCATTAATGATTTTGGTATTTCTGGACCTATACTTGAGGATGTAAGTTGATCAATTTTCGTTACTTCTACTAATCCGTTATTAAGAGAGTACACCAATCTTGAAGAGTTTCTACCTGTCAGAGTTGAAGTAAAAGGGATAGGCTATAACAATCGAATCAGGGTCGCTTTAGATGCTCGGCCTGGACAACAAGCGGAACTTGTTAGAGACTACGATAACACTTTAGATAGAAATGCGATTTTAGTGTACCTAAATGGGCAAGAACTTGGATACATTCCTAGAGAGGTTGCACAAATTCTAGCACCAGAGATTGACACTGGTGCCGCATTAATCGCTTTCGTTTCTTCTGTAGATAGGATGCGCATACCTATAGTTCTTATCGAGATTGGTAGGGCAGGTTAATTCATTATGCGGACGCTTAATTTCTCCTTTTCAATTCGCGGCTGGGAGTAAGTCCTAAGATAACCTAATGTCCTCTATTCTTAGAGGGGCGAAAAAGTACTCGGCCAGCTTGAAGTCGGTTTCTTTGGGAGAAAACTTGGCAGCCATTGTAATTTCAAAATTCTCTCCATCACGGTCAGCTATTATCATTCCCCTGGTTTTCTCATAGGCAGTCATAGCGGCGCGGAGCAGTATAGTCGTTCGGTCTATTAGTACAGGTCGGCTTACTTTCTTGGCAGAGACAAATACATATACAAAATCAGGCTTTGAATCTAGATACCCTACTCCATAAGCCATGTTTTCGCTTTTTTTACTGGCCCTAACTTTATCCATCAATCGTTTAAATTGCATACCCAAAGCTTGGCGTTCATCAAAGCGAAGATCACAAAGTTCTTCTTGAATTAACAGGTAATTCTTTCTGTTTTGAGGGCTATCAAATAGAGCAATAGTTTTTGAGTTCAATCCATCAGCGTAATTTTTTTGGCGTGTTGCTAAAGCGTCTGAAACATACTCTATGACATTTGCGAATTCATTCTTAAGCGGCCTGAATGTTAGCTCTACTTCCCAATCAGCATCTCTAGCTGCCACCACATTTCGAGCATCCTCATGGCCGCAACATCCCTCAAATGATTGTTTGTTAAGAATATAGTATTTGTAAAACGGTATCTCATCTCCAATTGTGTGTAAACTTTGAGCTGATAATGACCGCCTAGCTTCAAGATAAGCCGAAATGTCATAGAATGCCCGAAGCTCATTTACGAGGTTGAAAAAGTCATTTACAGACAAATATGTTACTGGAATTGCTTCAATAGCCATTGGAAAGCTGGCCGACAATTCTACCACTTCTCCCAGAACCTCAGTTATAACAATTACGTGACGGATACTGATTGAATCTGGTTTGAAATCAACTCTTCCTCTACGTAGATGGTCACACCAGAATTGTTTTTGTTTAATTGTCTTTAATGCACCTTGAGCCTGATCTAATCCCTTCTCGGTGCTTTTTATTAGCCACTGTTTTAACTTATCTCCTGTCCGCGCCAATGGATCTTCCTGCGCTTTCATTGAAATTAATATAGCTTCTCCCTTTAGTATTAGGAGAAAGTCACACACCTCTTTCTGTATATTATTCTTAAGATACTGTGGACTATAAAATACAAATTCTGCCGTTAAAGGTACGCTGGCGAATCTGTCAAAAAACTCTTCTGCAAATTTTGTTCGTTGTAATTTTGGTTTCTTATTCATTACATCGCCCTTGGAACGTATTGCTGCTTCGTCCATTCGATTCTCTTTAAAAGGGCTTCTGCGGCAGTCTCACTAAGTTCTTTGAGCTTTTCGTAGACTTCCCTTGACCCTTCAAAATCTCTCTCTCGAAGTAAAACATCACCCAAGAACGAAAGCGCCATTCTATGTTTTGTATCTAGTTCAACTGCTTTCCGAAACATTTCTATAGTCTCTTTGTTTTTGAAGTAGTGCTGCTGCAGGAGTGAATAGCCAAGCTGGTAATAGTTCCCGGCATAATCAGGAGCGAGCTCGATTGCTTTTCTAAGGATTGGTTCAGCCTCACTAAAGCGGTCAGCGTGGTTATAATTCATTCCCAAGGTGCCATAGGCCGCAACCCAGTCTGGATTAAGCTCTATAGCTTTCAGTAATGGTTTTTCCGCTTGATAATAATGTCCCCATCTATAGCACATATTGCCCAGGCAAAAATTTGCTAAATTGTAAC
Source organism: Blastocatellia bacterium (assembly GCA_963728545.1). Classification (GTDB taxonomy): domain Bacteria; phylum Acidobacteriota; class Blastocatellia; order UBA7656; family UBA7656; genus DASUNP01. The sequence continues at coordinate 4,272,192 of CAVSKO010000002.1, read as the reverse complement.
GTGGGTTAAGCTCAAGAGCCCTCTGAAATGCAGATGCACCATCTTCAACTCGACCATGAGCATCGTGTATTAATCCCAGTTCAAGTAAAGCTCTCACGTCTGGTGAAATAATGTCGCCTTCTCGAATTCTCCATAACCGTGGACCGACTTGGGTTCCTAATACTTGTCCGGTACGCAGCCATTCGTACATCGTTCGTTTAGATACTTGCAATACTTCCGCCGCTTCTTCCGGCGTTAATATTCGATTAGGATTAGCTTCTTTTATCATAACTTACACCTTCTAACCAGAATTATATACATGTCTTTTTGAGGAATCAAGAGGAAGCAAAAGGAAATACATTGATTTTATTTCCTGTGAATAACCTACCTGCCAAGTTATATAGCGATTACACTATAACCGTACTCAGGGCCAAGCTTTGTTGTATGATTAAACAGGTACAACTTAAAAGCTATCTTACCCGCATGAGAATAAACTTACTACGAACCTGCCCCTGCCACTAACCCAGTGCACGGATTAATAAGCAGATACCTTGTCTCTCCAGAGGCAAAAAAACCTGTAGATTTCGCATATATTCCTTTATATACCCACAAACTTTGACCAGGGTACTCAGAACATAATAATTGAAGAATCTAGAGCCAGCAGAGCCTACGGCCAAAATCGTTGCATGTTTCGTATACTTCCTTATATATGCTCAAAAAACTTTAACCTGTAGGCAGGATAATACTCAAAAAAACAAGGCTACAAGGATGGGTCAAAAAGTAAAGCCTCTTAGAAGCCAGCCAGGCGTCACATAAGCCCATCCTAGAAAGCCTAGTTAATGTTTAATGACGGCGAACGCGATGCGATGCCCATTTGTAGGTAGGGCTGGCTGGTAATCGTTCGGGCAATCGTATCTCATCATCCACCAAAGCATCCAAACACACACCAGCTAACCTAGCATACCTCAGCAACACTGGTAGAGAAGGTTCGCGCACACCCTTCTCAAAGTCAGAGATATAGTTCCTGTAACTCTGCTCCGCTATTCCCAGGCGTTCAAGCATCCCATTCTGTGAGAGGCCCAATGCGGTACGGATTTGAAGCAGCTTTTCAGCAAGGTGGACTGGCTTCTCTCTTGATGCTCTCCCCATCAGAAACCTCCTGATGAGAAAGCTTTGATTGCCAGTTTGCAGCTAGTCTTATTTATGACTAAGATGGAATTGCGTTTTATGATCGCCGGAAGTCCAAAGAGGTTGAACTTCCTAGCGGCTCGCATCACGTGATGGGAACCGCCTTAAACATCTTGCTGGAAAGATACCAGAAAAGCGTCTCCCTCGTCAGGAAGAAGCGGTATTGGAGAGCGAAGTATGAAAGGTGAATACAAAGTTAGGTCCGCCACCCCCCCACCTGACGGTCATAAGCGAATAACACTTAACAAGCATGTTGCTGGCAAAGTCATACTATTGGTTGATGGTCAGGAGCATTATAGAGATTCAATAGAATCCGCACGCTGGTTAGCTCACCGAATCATTGATAAGAAGATACTGAGGACACAGAAGAGGCGCGGCCTGGTTAGCAACTCGATTGAGTATAGGATGACTATTCAAGACGTTCCAATATCGGAGTTGCCTGAAATTGGCTCGATTGAAGATGAATGTAGAAGAATTGAGTTAGCCGAAAAGCGCAAAAAAGGTATAGCTCCAAAGGTTATTATTGAACGCTACCCAGAAGGCAAGCCAGTTCATAGGTATGAGAAGGGCCAAGCGGGGCGACCTGAAACTAACAGGCGGCGATTCTAACGAAATAAACCGCTCAAATTCTATCTGAGAGCGATTAGTAACCGACCAACTGTCCGCCTTAGATGAGAACTTAGTCTTAGAACAAACAGGCAGCTACAGAATGATGGAGAATAGAAAAGCCTTACGCGCACGGAAGCAAAAAATAGCAAAAAATGTTCTCAGGGAGGGATAAGCTACCTACAATCTGCTTTTTTCCACATGCGATCTAATATCACTTACCTTTTGTCTTGTGCTCGCCTTCGGCCTTTGCTTTCTTTCGCGTTGATTCGGGCGGACGGCCAGCAGGGAGAGCTTCAAAATCTAAAATCTCACTTCGTCGCACGAACTTCTGACCGCCGATCTCAACCGTTTGTAATCTTCTGCGAGCCACTAAATTATAAATAGCCTCTCGTGTAACCCCTCTCAGCTTGGCCGCTTCTGCCTGTGTAATCAGATCATCTAAATTAAGCGCCTTCATTTTTCCTCCAAAACACAAAGAAAATGGTTGACAACACAAACATATTATATTAATATCTTAGCATCACAAACAGATTAAATCAATACGGTCTTTGATAATTAAGCTGAAAATCGAAAGGGTCTAGTTAGTAATTTTGCCGTGCTGAGTAGATGAATAAGCAAAGTGGGAATGAGTAAGGTACTCACCCGCCGACCACCGCAAACAAAGGAACGGTCTGAAAGCTGTAAAGGCTCAAGTGCTGGTAACACTTGAGCCTTGAATATCCAACCCGCTCAAGACGGGTTAGAAAGGACTGTAACATCCAATGTCAGAATACACCTATCCGCTTACTGATCTCAAGAGCCTTATAGGTAATCAATCCTATTCAGGCTATCAACAGCAAGAGCAAGACAGAGCAGCATTGGAGGGATACGAAAGCGATCCTTTAATGTGCTTTTTCTGTAAGCTGAAAATAGAGCCAGATCAAACCATGAACCTCCACCATCCGGTCTATAAGAGCAAAGGCGGCACTCATGTAGAACCCGCTCACGAAACCTGCCATGTCGAATATCACAGCAGGCAAGGCGACTTTCGAGAATGGGGAAAACTTAGTTCTCTAACTAGAGCCTGGGCGTTCAATCTAAGGAATGTCCGCAACAATCCCGCCTATGACTTTGACCGCGCTTACTATTTGATGATGTACGCGCAATAGTGAATCGAGGGGCAGGCTTTAGGGTCTGCCCTGCTCACATGATGGAGGATGCCATGAACGATCAGACAAAATGGAGCGACTTACTAAAGGCAGCAGTAACCGAGCCTGGATTGATTTTGAAAGCATATAGCGCATTTCATGGGTATAGCTTGAGCAATCAGGTTGCCGCGCTAGTTCAATGCCAGATGCGAGGGATAGAGCCAGGGCCGATCAAGACGTATCTAGGTTGGCAGAAACTAAACCGACAGGTTAAGAAGGGTGAGAAAGCAATATGGCTATGTATGCCACTTACTCGAAAGATCAAGGATAAAAATAGTAATGAAGATCAAACTGTTATCTCAACTTTTGTGTGGAAGCCTAACTGGTTTGTTTTAGCTCAAACTAATGGGGAACCAGTAGCGATGCCAGAAATACCAGAATGGAGCAAAGAAAAAGCCTTGATAGCTTTAGGTATTCAAGAAACACAGTTCACAGAAACTAATGGAAATGTTCAAGGCTATGCGAAGAAAAGAGAGATAGCAATATCACCATTAGCCGCTATGCCTCACAAGACTTTGTTTCATGAACTTGCTCACGTTGAATTAGCGCATACTGTTGAATCTGATTTCAGTGATTCAGAAATAACGCCTAGAAATCTTAGAGAAGTGGAAGCCGAAGCCGTAGCGATGCTTCTTTGTGAATCTCTGGAGCTTCCAGGTAGTGAGTTTTGCAGGGGATATATTCAATCGTGGCTAAAGGGTGATGTGATCCCCGAAAAATCAGCGATGAAGATATTCGGGGCTGCTGATCGAATCCTTAAAGCAGGCGGAACTGAGTAGATTCAAGAGCAGGGGCGCGGCTGCTTAGTTACAAAAAAAGATCTCCTCCGCGCCGCTATAACTTGGTGTAGCAGGGATAGCGATGACCTTCTCTAATTTAATGAACTGGCCTGAACGCATAGTCCGCCAACATGCTTTTTCAACCCTCTTAATTACTATTTGGTCCAAATTCTTTTGTGAGCACCTGCCGCGCAAATTACAAAACACGGCAGCGAGACTGACACCTTCTGTCAGCTTCAATCGTGGGAAGTTTACCCATTCTCGTTTAGGAATAAGGAAAAAATTCCACTACACTAACTTGCATTCCTCATATTTTTAAGAAAATTATCCATTCAGGGTGGAACAAAATTTGCTCGCTCGTTTGGTGCAGGACATTTCAATATCGGTTTGAGAGTAATAATGCTTCACTGGAAAACTCTTACACCCGAAATTGAAGGCTAGTAATGGCTTGTCTTGCGCTGTTTGCCGGACCGGGATTAATTGAAGTTGAAAGACGGGCTGCTTTATAGCTTAGGGGAACTCCGCTTCATAATTTGTTACCGATCCGACCGACAACGTTTCACCGATAAAGGCACACCAGGAGTGATCCTGGGTCGCAAGGCCGTGGTCTCTCGCAGTGGGAGAATGACTGGCTACCGAAGTGGGATGAAGCCCGCCCCGACTATCCATCTCACTTACAGCCTGTTGGAAAACTTGAGCAAGGGCTTTCGATAAGCCCTCTCGGATGATGTCAGTCCTGCGGTTATAGAGTTTTCAAACAGGCTCGTATTGAAAAACTTTGGTTCCGGCTATATCTTTCGCAACGGTTTTCCGTGATTTTCTACGACGGTTGCGGCAAGAGAGGCTTGATTGCCGGATGAAGTTTTTGAGATTGCCCTCTTCGCCCTCAAGAATTGATTCTCGTTGTGGATGGTCAGGGGGACGCTAACATGGAGCCTGTGCAATTAGACATCGCGCTGCCGCCTTTTTGCCGTGCATACAGGGACGGTTACGCTGTGCGTTCAAGCGATGTAGGCCACGCCCCTGCTACTTTGCGCACCATCGGAGAGATTGTGGCGGGCGAAGCGATAAGAATCTTTACCGGCACGCCCATCCCTCGCGTCGCCGACGCGGTTCAAAAAGTCGAAATCACAAAAAACGACGTATACTCTGTCATCATCGAAGAAGCGGTTAGGCCCGGTCAGTTCATCACGCCGCGCGCGAGCGAAGTCGCCGCCGGTGAAACCATCACCGAGCCGGGCTGCGAGATCGGGCCTGTGAGGATGGCTGAGCTGGCTTCGTTAGGCTACTCGCAAGTTCGAGTCGGGACGCGGCCCTGCGTTGCTGTGACGTCTACAGGCAGCGGGCTGGTAGATGTTCCCGAAAAACCTGCGGGCGCTCAGATAAGAAATTCGAACAGCAACACAATCGCGTCGGATGCTCGTCGCGCAGATGCCATCGTAGATCTTGCTCGGCACAATGGAAGTCACGCCCCTAACATGGAGATGACCGTCACCGGTAGAACATTCGACACATAGTGCTGTTGATATATTTTGAAAGGCCAGAGGGGTAAAACCGAAATATCAAATTAGATCCCATCCTTCGGTGGGCTTTTCGAAGTGTCGAAGAGACGCAATTTGGCATATCTATATTAACAACATTTGGCATGTCTCTCTGCGGTTCAAGTTACTAATGAGCAAATTCAATTACAAAACTCCTTTCTTTCCCTTAAGATCTAGCTTCTTAAGTGGATTTGCTTCTATCTTCGATTTTCCTGGCACACCTATAGCATATAACCTACGCCAAGACCCAGAAGCGGATAGACGTACCTCAGCAAATAACTGGGCTGTAGTAACAAAGGATTTATGGGTGGCTATAGAATTGGCAAAGACTAGATACAATTTCTCGCCGCAAATTAAATCCTCCACTGACAGAAGTGAGAGATTGATACCTGCCAACAATGGGTCCCAAGGTATTGATGGAATAATCCCTCCTGCCGATGAGCTTGAGAGATACGAAAAGATTCATCCTGGATTCGCTAAGATAGTTTTAGACGAGTATTGTGCGCTCTCGGCCACCCGAAGGGAAATAGAACTCTACAATACTAAATGGAATACAAGATGCTACCTTACAGGTATTTTTTTTGGAGCGATAATTTCCCTTTTCGCAATCTATATAGGTGCCTGTTTGGTTCAGGAAGGTCACGAAATTGGGGGAGGAATTATTGGAGTAGCTGCTTTAACCAAACTTATATCACAATTCATTCATGGTATACGTCTTCGTTATGAAGAGCGAACCCTTAGAAATGAAAGAAACATGGCGGTGGCGGATCGCTAGTTATTTATTCTTCAGTTTCAAGTGACTTTAATATTGCTCTGATCTTTGCTGGCCTTTGCTTCATTAAGAGTTGAATGAGCTTTCCAAACTCTGGATTATTCACAGACTGTTCAAGTAGTCTTATTATCTGATGCGGTGTCCAAAGTTCTCTCCTCACAGTAAGACCAGCATTGATCTTCAACATCTCACCGGGGTCTATGTCTAACCCTTTAGCTAGAGCAAGAATCTTTTTGGTAGAAACATTCCTGGCGCTGCCTTTTAGGATTTGACCAATATATGAATCGGTTATCTGTTCTCCTGAATTGCGTTCTATATCTTTGGCGGTGATCTTCTTTTCAGCCATCACTTCTAGCAAATACCTTTGTAGAGTCATGCGCTCCCTTTATGTGGAGCGGCGTTTTTGTGGTTGACAATACTCACACTTTTACTTATTATTTTGCCGTTCCACTAGAATTGATTTGTAGTCTATTCTGCTGGAGTCGTTACGAGACTCCAGCAGAACATTTGTTTATCTATCATGAATTGTTCCAAATGCAAAGACACAGGGGTAGTTGTATTCACACACCTACCAGATGCGGAGTTTTCTTGTTGGTGTGAGTGTGAAATCGGGGAACAGAAGTTCCGAATCATATCTCAGTTGATTTCTCCTTCTCATTTCGCCATAGGGAGTAAGTCCTAAACCTGGGGAGGTGGCTTGCTCCCTCTTTTTTTCTATGCCTAAATTCCCTAAACAATCGGAAGCTACCAAATATATTAATGATTTACTTGAGAGTAGAAATATCCAGATAGAACCAGGGATCATTGTTTTTGGAGAAGCTGAAGAGTGTCAGATGTTTGAATATAGAAATAGGTGTTTGGCAGTAGATACTAAATCAGGATTATGGGTAGGGCTTTCAGGGGGGAAGTGGAGGCAGATTTCAAATACGTGTACGGTGAGCGCCGCGCTTCAGGCTATTGAGTTTCTTACTACGGGTAAATAAATCCCTTATCACTTTTCTAAGCATTAAGGCATACCAATAGAAAATAAATATTTATATGACCTGAGATAATTATACTCTTGACGTATATATACGATTAACGTATAATAATAAAATGATCCAAATACGTCTAAACGAGCTATTGGAGCAGAAAGGCCGGACGTTGTACTGGCTATCTCAGCAATCAAGCGTCCGGTATGCGACCATCTGGAACCTGAGCAGGGGCGAGGCTGGCAGGTTGGGCATAGATGCTTTAGATCGCATCTGTGAAGCCCTGGAATGTCAGCCCGGCGATCTGCTCGTAAGAGTAGCCGACAAGAAGGCTAGAAAGAGAGGTAAATAGATATGGCAGGACAAATCATTTCAAGGGGTGAGCGAACGTGGCTTGTGAGGGTTTTCCTGGGAAGAGATTCACAGACAGGGAAGCGCCGCTACCATAACAAAACAATAAGAGGAAATAAGAAGGATGCTCAGAAGTATCTAAATGGAGTCTTGAGAGATATAGACTTGGATACTTTTGTGGAACCATCCCCTATGATCCTGAGCGAATATCTCGACAATTGGCTTACGACTGCCGCAAAGCCTAGACTGAGCGAGCAATCACACGCTGATTATGTCTATCTGGTCAAGAGGTACGTCAAACCTTATATTGGAGGGATCAAGCTTATGGACATAAAGCCGCTAGATATTCAATCGCTCTATACAAATATGAGCGATCAAGGATTATCTCCAAGGACGGTTCGACACATCCACGTCATACTAGCATCTGCATTCAAGCAAGCAATCAAATGGAGGATGTTAACACAGAATCCTACTGCTTATGCGGAGCTACCCTAAGATGGTAAGAAAGGAGATGAAGGCACTATCACCCGAAGAGACTGTTCGATTTCTTGAGGCTGCTTCCGGCCATCCACAGAATTTGATTTTCCTGTTCGCTTTAGTGACAGGAATGAGGCCGGAAGAATACCTCGCAATCCAGTGGAAGGATATAGATTTTGAGAGGCAAACGGTCACAGTACAACGTGCGGTTGTCTTTCGTAAGCGCGGGGGTAAAGGGGGATATTATTTCTCTGAGCCTAAGACTTCGCAGAGCCGTCGAACAATCCCAATTCCTTTAAAGCTAATTCAGGAACTTCAAGCGCACAGGCGCAAACAGTCTGAACATAGATTAAGAATTGGGCCTACTTACAATAACCTTGATCTGGTTTTTGCCACAGAGAAAGGTGGTCCGTTGAATAGGCAGAATATAGGAACCAGGGCTTTCAAAGCGATACTGAAGAAGGCAGAACTTCCTACCACTATCAGGTTGTATGACCTAAGACACACTTGCGCGACTCTACTACTTGCGGCGGGAGAACATCCCAAAGTAGTGAGTGAACGTCTTGGGCATTCAACTATAACAGTGACTATGGATGTTTACTCTCACGTTCTACCTTCTATGCAGCGTGCCGCTACAGAAAAGCTTGAAACTATGCTTTTTCAGAAAGCTGGCACACTGTAGGCACACATGAGACAGATTGTAAAAAGAAAAGTGCTTCTAAACCTAATGAATACTGTATTTCAAGATGACTATAAGATGCTGATATGCTAATGTCTTGTCATCATCGCGCGACAGCCAGTCAGTTTGCGCAAAATCCGTTACCAGGGGTGCTCTATCAATATGATGCTCCGCTCCCGTTTTTCTTTCGCGCTTATTGCTTTCGTTTTACTTTCTGCGGGTCTTGCCCGGGCGCAGGTCAACAGTGTGCCTTCGCCGCGCGATGCGCTGGGATTTGAGCCGGGCGAAGATAGGAAACTTGCAGACTGGTCGCAGATAGTCAATTACTTCAAGCGACTGGATTCTGCTTCGCCGCGCGTCTCCGTTCATCAACTGGGCATATCGACGGAGCGCCGCCCCTTTATCGTCGCAATAATATCTGCGGAGCGGAACATTGAAAACCTCCCGCGAATACGCCAGGCGCAGGCGCGACTGGCCGACCCGCGCACAATCGAAAGTCCGGCAGAGCGCGAGCGGCTGATACGCGAAACTCCTGCGGTCGTCGCCGTCACTTGCTCTATACACTCGACCGAAATCGTAGCCTCGCAGATGGCTATGGAGATGGCTTACCGGTTGGCGAGCGATACTTCCGCCGCTACGACAGAGATTCTCAACAACACGGTGCTTTTGCTCATCCCCTCGGTGAACCCTGACGGAATCGATATCGTCACCGGCTGGTATCGAAAGACGCTGGAGACAAAGTTTGAAGGCACAAGCCCGCCCGTGCTTTATCATCGCTATGCCGGACACGACAACAACCGCGACTGGTTTATGCTCACGCAGGTAGAGACTCAGCTGCTTTCAAATCTGTTCTGGCGCGAGTGGTTCCCTGAGATAGTTTATGACGTTCACCAGCAAGGCCAATTCGGCTCGCGAATGTGCGTGCCGCCGTTTTTTGATCCGCATAACCCGAACATCGATCCGGTGATCGTGCGCGAGGTGGGCGCGATAGGCATGAAGATGGCCGCGCGCCTTACGGCAGCCGGGCACAAAGGCATTGTGACGAATTCCACTTACGATATGTGGTGGCATGGCGGGCTTCGCTCCGCGCCTTACTACCACAACGCTATAGGCATATTGACCGAAGCGGCGTCCGTAAAGATCGCGACTCCGATGGATGTGAAGCGCGAGCAGTTGCGCTCTCCGACTCGCGGGCTTGCCAACCCCCTGGTTGCCGCGACGAATTTTCCGCTGGTGTGGGAAGGCGGCAGGTGGAGCATGCGCGACATCTTGAATATGGAGTTGATAACCTGTCGCACGATGCTCGAAGAAGCCGCCACGCGCCGCGAAGAGTTGATACGAAATTTCGTTGACATAGCCGCACGCGCAATCGAAGCGGGCAAGCACGACGCGCCGTACGCTTACATAGTGCCCGCCGCGCAGCACGACGCGCCGACGGCTGATCGAATGATAAACATACTGATTCAGCAGGGCGTAGAAGTCCATCGCGCGAAATCCGATTTCACGGCCGATGGAAAGAAGTACGGGAAGGGAAGCTATGTCGTGCTGCTGGCCCAGCCGTATCGTGCGAATGTGAAATGTTTGTTTGAGCCTCAGCGTTACCCCGACCGCAGGCTTTATCCCGGCGGCCCGGCTGAGCCGCCTTACGACGTGGCGGGCTGGACGCTGCCGATGCAGATGGGCGTCGATTATGGTGAAGCCGTCAATCGCTTCGACGCAGAGCTGGAGGACGTTGAGAGCGATTCGGGCGAAGCAAAACTAACCGGATTGCTTGATGGAATACAATCCTCGTTAAAGCCGGACCGTGAAAATAAAGTTAGATTTATATTTTCAGCAGAATCGAACAACTCTTCCGCATTCATCAACGATCTTTTTCGGGAGGCGAACGATGCGAAGCAACATTTTCCGGCCAATAAGCAGGCTTCGCTGAATGTTTGGCGACTAAATCGAGAGCATATCGCCGAAGGTAAGCGTTATCCCGCAGGATCGTTTGTCGTAGATTACATCGTGCCGCCCGGTCTGCGTGCGCGACCGGCGGGCAGGCTGAAGAAAGGCAATGCTTCTGTGGTTCAGCTCGATTACAAAAATACTGCGATGCCGAATTTGTGGAGCGTAGAATCCATTGCCTCAAGGCACAAAATCGTTCCTGAGCAAACGGCGAGCAAAGCTGATTTAAATGCAATTGCAGACCGGATCGGTCAGCCGCGCATTGCGCTTTACCGCAGTTGGATGGGCTCGATGGATGAGGGGTGGACGCGCTGGGTGCTTGAGCAGTTCGGTTTCGATTACAAAAACATTTATGACGCGGACGTGCGCGCGGGAAATCTCAAAAATAATTTCGATTGCATAATCCTTCCCGATCAGAGCCTTCAACAGATAGTCGCGGGCAACCGCGCAGACTCGTACCCGCAGGAATACACGGGCGGAATCACCGCAGCGGGCGTGGCTAATCTCAGAAACTTTGTTGAAGCGGGTGGCGTGCTGGTCTGTTTGAACTCCTCTTCCGAGCTTGCCATCAAGCGGTTCGATTTGCCGGTTAAAAATGTTTTGGACGGACTCAAGCGCGACCAGTTCTACGCGCCCGGCTCGATCTTTCGCGCGTCGGTTGACGGCTCGCACCCGGTCGCATACGGCATGCCTGCGGAAGCTGATCTCTATTTTGTGAGCATCTCGCGCGGCGAAGAGTCGAGCGCCGCGCCTGATCCTGATAGCGCCCCGCGCACGGAGCCTCAGTCTCGCACGCCGCCCGCTTCACCTGACTCGACTGCAAATCGGCAATCTGCTCAACCCGACGCGCGTTCAACGCTGGTGCGCGCGTTTGCGTTTGAGATAACCGATCCGGCGCGCGCGCGTTCTGTTGCGCGTTATACTGAAGGCAACCCGCTCCGCTCAGGCTGGCTGCTCGGGCCTCAGTACGTTGCAGGAAAATCCGCTCTCGTCAATGTGAGTTTGGGAAAAGGTCGCGTCGTGTTGTTTGGCTTTCGCACTCAGCATCGGGCGCAGACCTGGGGAACATTCAAGTTCCTTTTCAACTCGATCATGCTGAGCGGGATGAATTCAAAAGAACCGGTCGGCGCTCCGCATTCAAAGTCATCTTGAAATCTGCTTTAAGCAACGCGGCGGCTGCCTTTCATTCGCGCGATGCATGCTTCCAACTGCCGTCGCATCTCTGGCTCACTCAGGTGAGCGCGGCGTCCGTGCCCCGGAAGCACCCACTCGAAATTATAATCGAGCAATCGCTCCATAGAGCGCGTCTGCTCGGCCCACGAATACCAGCAGACGCTCGACGAAGCGTTGAGCGCGTTGTAAGCCAGAGACCACCAGAGGTGGTCGCCCGTAAAGAGATATTTGTCCCGATAGAGCATAACCGTGTGGCCTCGCGTGTGGCCCGGTGTGGGTATTGCGATCGAATCTTCATCTAGCGAGATTACTTCACGCCCTGCCAGCACGCGCTCGATGCCTGGAAGGCGGCTGCCAATATCATCGCGGTGCATGATGCGCTCGGCATTGAAATGCCCGGCCCACTTTTCATGATCGGCCACGTCGTCGCGGTGCGTGAGGAACATCAAACTTACGCCGCCAAGCTCTTCGATGCGCTTCACGAGCGGGCGCGCGAATCGCGGCGAGTCCACAAGCACGTTCCCTTGCGGGCGCACTATCAAGTAGCTCGACGCGCCGTAGGAAGACTCCGACGCGAAGCCGCAAAAATAGATGTTATCCTCGACCTGCTCAGGGTAAGCGGCAACGGCTTGCTTCGCGGGGTGATTGCCGAGCGCGCCTATTGATGCGGTCGGGCAGGTGACAAGGGCTTTGAGCGCGGCCATCTCCTGCTCCGCCGTTTCAGGCTGACGGTAAACGACGGACTGTTCACCGATGTCAGAGAATGTTTCAGGCGCTATCTGTCAACAAAGATCACAATCTATGCAGGTGCTATCAACATAGAAATCTCCGGCGACGTTTTCCGCATGCCTCAGTTCTACTAATGCCATACAAACTCCTTAATACTATTTAAGCACTTTCGGGACGACCGCGCTACCGGGCCTTAACGGCTAAAAGCAAAAGCCACGAAACGGGCTCCGGCAGCCTGTTTCGTGGCTTTATGGTGTTTATAAATTGACCGTGCCCTTTGGAGTGCGGCGACTTGTCGCCGCACTCCAAAATTCTGCTATCAATTCGTTTTTGCGCCGGCGGCTGCCGCTTTGGCGTCGGCGCTCTTGCGGCGATGCGTGTCGAACCAGTCGAACACGTCTTTGAAAGTGGCGGCGGCTACGTCAACGTGGTTGCCGCCCGGAATCTCTAAGTACTTTATCTCCGTGCCGAGGTTTTTGGCGGCGGCTACCATCACTCTTGAACGCTCGACCGGCACTGTCTTGTCGTCGTCGCCGTGAACGACTAGCTGCGGCAAGTGCGCGATCTTTTTCATGCCGAACGGGCTGCCGCCGCCCGCCACGGGAGCTATGGCCGCGAACAATTCAGGGTGATTTATCGCAATCGACCACGATCCGAAGCCGCCCATCGAGTGACCCGTCGCATAAATTCGATCGGCATCAATGTTGTATGCGCGTCTGACTTCCGCGATCACATCCATCACGTCCTGCTCGGCTGTGCCTATGTACATCGAGGCCGGCTCGCGTCCCTTCGGGCAGGCGACGATGTAACCGCGACGCTCCGCTTCGACCTTGAACGCGCCGTTGTTATAAAAATCGAAGTAGCTGTTTTCATCGCCCCCCATCCCGTGCAGCGCGATGATGAGCGGGTACGGCTTCGAGCGGTCATAGCTCGCCGGGACGAATATGCGATAAGGCTGGAGCGTGTTGTCTACCTTGGAGAGATATGCTTTTTTGAAATCGCCGCGCCGCGCGGTGAAAGGGTCGCGCCGCGCTTCGAGGTCATCGAGCATCGCGTTGGCTTCTCGAATCTGGTCGCGAAAATTGATCCGCTCAAAGTTGATCGCGGAAGCCGAAGCCATATCAACCAGCGCGACACGATACTCAGCCGACGCGAGCGAGGCAAGCAGGGCTTCTTGTCGCTTCGCGCCGAGTTCGGTCTTTATCTTTGCTATGCGCGCTTTTGTCGTCGCTGCCTGCGCAGCCAGCCCTCGCTCTATGTGGACGACTACGGTTTTTAGTATCGGCTCGCCCGCCGCTGCTTGAAGCTTGAGCGTCAGTCTATAATTTGCATCTTCGATTTCAGGCGCGCGCATCTCAATCGAAGCGGGGCTGGCTGTGAAATCAGGCTCCAGGTTCTCTATAGCCCTGGCCGCCCGCACCGGCTCGTCGCCTTTCATGTTGAGCAACGTGACGGTTCCCGATAGCTTCCCTTCAACCTTCTGGTCGAGCGCGAAAATTTGTCCGAGCTTTATCGAAATCACCTCGTTCGGCTCAACCACTGCCCGGTCAAGCTTCATCGTCAGGGCCAAAGCCAGTGCGCGTGACGGCGTCCATTCGTTGCCGCGCATCAACGCTATGCCGTGATAATAATGCTTTAACGCATCGCTGTATCTTTTCTCAGCCGCGGCCGCTTGCGCCATCTTGCCCAGGTTATCGATCTCTGCGCGCTTTTCAGGTGTGAGCTGGGTAGAGTTCTTTAAGGTGTTGAAACCCACCGAAACCCTCAACGCCTGCCCGGCGTCTTGCGCCGCTAGCGTTACGGCGCAGGCTATTACCATGCAGACAGAAAAGAGGAAACGACGCGTTGCTTTAGCAATCATAATCGGCTTGCTCCTTAATCGGTTTAATGTGGATAGAATCTATATTAATTGCCAGATCGCCATCAACGCCATGTCAATTAATGTAGCGCGATTCCAGCCGCACGTAGCTGCGCAATTCATTCATCACCTCTGCGAATTCCTCAGGCAGCAGCGATTGAGGCCCGTCCGACCAGGCTTCCTGCGGGCGAGGGTGCACTTCGATGATAAGCCCGTCCGCGCCGACCGCGACGGCTGCCTTTGACACGGGCCGTATCAACGTGCGACGGCCCGTGCCGTGCGAAGGGTCAACGACGACAGGCAGGTGGCTCAACTCGTTCAGCACGGGCACGGCGGCAAGGTCGAGCGTGTTGCGCGTGGCGGTCTCGAAGGTGCGTATGCCGCGCTCGCAAAGAATTATCTGATCGTTGCCGTGCGAGGCTATGTACTCTGCTGACAGGAGCAGCTCTTTTATGGTCGAGCTCATCCCGCGCTTGAGCAAGACGGGGCGGCCCGCGCCCCCCAGTTTTTTAAGCAAAGCGAAGTTCTGCATGTTGCGCGCGCCGACTTGAAGTATGTCTGCGTATTCGGCGACGACTTCCGTCTCGTCGCTGGTCACGACTTCGGTGACTATCTTAAGCCCCGTTCGCGCTCGCGCTTCGGCCAAAAGCTTAAGCCCTTCGACTTCCAGGCCCTGAAAATCGTAAGGCGAGGTTCGCGGCTTATAAGCGCCGCCGCGCAACACTTGAGCGCCCGCTCGCTTGACCGCTTCGGCCGTCTCCATCAACTGGTCGCGTGTTTCGACCGAGCACGGCCCGGCCATCACTATGAACTCCGGCCCGCCTATTTCAAGCTCACCCACGCGCACGGTCGTCTTTTGCGGTTTCAGCTCGCGGCTGACTATCTTGTAGGGTTGCAGTATCGGCACTACGTCGGCTACGCCCGGCGACGAGCGCAGATTCTGCAAATGGTCTTTGTTATCGCCCCGGCCAACGGCCCCGATCACGACGCGCTCCTCGCCTCGTATCAGATGCGGCTTGTATCCGTAGCGCGTTATTTCTGCGCAAACATCATTTATCTGTTGCTCAGTTGCGTCGGACTTCATTGCTATAATCATCGTTTGTACTCCTTCTATATTGCGGTTTACTGGTCACGGTTCACGGTCGTTGAATAAGTGCCAAGCACTCTTATGGTTTCAGCCATTTCAGCCAGGTGCGCGAGCGCGCGCTCGACCTTCTGGTCCCGGCTGTCGCCTGCAAGGTCGAGATAGAAGCTGTATTCCCAGGGGCGGCCTTCTATCGGGCGCGACTCGATCTTCGCAAGGTTGATGTCGCGCAAGGCGAACGCGGCGAGCGCGCGAAACAACGCTCCCGGTTCGTTTCGGATCGAAAAAACTATCGAGGTCTTTCTCTCGTTTGCCGTAGCCTCTGTTTCGATTTCCGGCGCGCGGTCGGGCAAGGCCAACAACAGGAACCGCGTGAAATTCTGCCGGTTGTCTTCTATCTCTTCGGCTATGATCTCGGCCCGGTAAACGTGAGCGGCCCCGGCCCCTGCAATCGCGGCTTCATCTTTAAGCCCGCGCTCGATGATTTCGCGGACGCTTCCAGCCGTGTCGTAGGAAGGGACGGCTTCGATCTGCGGGTTGGCGCGAAAAAATCGCTCGCATTGGGCGAGCGCTACGGGGTGCGAGTACGCGCGCCGAACGTCGGAAAAATGTGTGCCCGGCGCGGCTATCAGGTTATGAACTATTCGGAGCGTAGTCTCGGCTATGATCGTCAAGCTGTGATCGAGCAACAGGTCATAGTTTTTATGCACGGACCCGGCAAGGCTGTTTTCAATCGGCGCGATGCAACAATCGGCCGCGCCCCCTGTGACTGCTTCAAACATTTCGTCAAATGTCCGGTAAGGTTGCGCCTGGACCCGCGCGCCGAGCATACGCCGCGCCGCCATTTCGCTGAAGGCTCCGCGCTCGCCCTGGTAAGCCGCTTTTATGTATGCGCCTCTATTGTCGTTTGTCATTGAGTAGACCTCAAAAAGCTTGAGGCCCGCTCCCTCGGTCGGAAGGAGCGGGCCTCAATCAATCTCGCGCTTTGTTTCCGTCTACCGGCGCGCGCCTCCCGCTCCTTTGTAGATGCTAAAGCTAAAGAAGCTAAAGAAAGACGCACGCGTCGCTGCGCACACCGCCGCCCTGTCATTCGAAGTGGCGTTTACAAAATTCGATGTTTCGCAGCTATTCATAATCTGTTAATTGATTTCGATCAGAGTTTCAAAGCCAGGCGGGCATTATCCTTGAAACCTCCCGGGGTGTCAACGATTATTTCTTAGGGCCGTAAAGCGAGCGCGCCGCTCGCGCCTGCTTTATGAAGCTGCCGGCGATCTCTCGCGTCGAAGGCAAACGCTGATCCGGTTTGAGGTCCTCGCTGATAATTCCAAAAATAATCTGCGTCGCAAGCTGTTCGCGCAGCGGCACCTCGCTATTTTTTGATAGCCACAGTCGCATAGCAGGAATTTAGCCGATTGATTATACTTTGCTCAGAAGGGCGCAGAAAAAAGTTTTTGACACCCCAAGCCTTTATCTGCTAAATTCACTCGCTTAAATGGGTTTCTCTTTTCGCGCCATGTGCAAGACCAGCAGGGAAGGAACTAGATGAGAAATATCACACTGGAAGAGGTCATACAGACCTATGGTGTGGAAAACTGGGGGGCGGGCTACTTTGAGGTAAACCGAAAAGGCCACCTGGCAGTGAGACCGGCGGAAGGCGATCCCCGCTCTGTTGATATTAAAGAACTTATAGATCACCTGGTAGAACAGCGAAAGCTGCTACTGCCGATCCTTCTAAGATTTCCGCAGATACTGACCAACCAGTTGAGGAAGCTCCACCGCTCTTTCGCCGAAGCCTCGCGCGAGTTCAACTACACGGGCAGCCACTTCCCGGTCTTCCCTATGAAGGTCAATCCGCGCCGCGAGGTGGTCGAAGAGTTTTTGCGCGAAGGGAGTAAGTTTAACGTAGGCGTAGAATGCGGGTCTAAAGCCGAGCTTTATGCTGCGCTCTCGCTTGACCAGACGCCGGAATCGCTGCTGATTTGTAACGGGTTCAAAGACGAAACGTTTATCAACCTGGCGTTGATGGGCGTGCAGATAGGCAAGCGCGTCGTGATAGTCGTCGAAAAGCTCAACGAGCTGCGGATGATAATTCGCCGCGCGCAAGAGACGGGCGTCCGGCCTTATGTCGGCATACGCGCAAAGCTTTATTCAAAGGGGTCGGGCAAATGGGCTTCGTCGGGCGGCGAGTCGGCGAAGTTCGGGCTTACGCCCTCCGAGATGCTTGAGTGCATACGCCTGCTGCGCGAGTACGAAATGACCGACATGCTCAAGCTGTTGCATTTTCATATCGGCTCGCAAATAACCGACATCAAGCGCGTTAAGGCCGCGATGAAAGAGGCCGCCCGCGTCTACTCCAAGATTCGGCAGATGCACATCGATGTCGAATACCTCGACATCGGCGGCGGCATGGGGGTTGATTACGACGGGTCGAAAACGACCTTCGAATCATCGGTCAACTACTCGCCGCAGGAGTTCGCAAACGACGTGATCTATACGATCAAGTCTGTTTGCGAAGATGAAAACGTGCCGGAGCCGCATATTGTGACCGAATCCGGGCGCGTTATGTCGGCCTATCACGCCGTCTTTGTCACCTCGATCCGAGACGAGATCGAGACGTTTGCCGACGACCGGCCCGAAATCACCGTGACGGACGATGACCCGCAGGTGATCGTAGAGCTGAAGGCGCTTTTCGACGACATCAGCGCCAAAAACTACCGCGAGTATTATCACGATTCGCTCGATCATAAAGACGAGCTTCACACGCAATTCAACCTGGGATTGATAAGCCTGGAAGACCGCGCCAAAGGAGAAGTGCTCTTCTGGGAAGTGTGCGCGCGGGCGTCGAAATTCGCCCAGTCGGCCAAGTTGCAGGAAGAGGAATTCGACGACCTGAAAAAGATTCTCGCGTCGAAATACCTCTGCAACTTTTCGGTCTTCCGGTCTGCGCCGGACCACTGGGCCATAGGCCAGTTGTTCCCCATAATGCCGATACATCGCCTCGACCAGCAGCCTACGGATTACGCCACGTTCGTAGATATAACTTGCGATTCCGACGGGCACATCGATAAATTCGTCGACCTCAAAGACGTTAAAGACGTGCTGGAGCTGCATCCGTTCACGGGCGACCCTTACTACATTGCGATCTTTCTGGTCGGCGCGTATCAGGAAGTCATGGGGAGCAATCACAATCTTTTCGGCCGGCCTAACGAAGCTCACGTTATAATAGACACCGAAGGGCGCTATCACATAAAGAAGATCGTTCAGGGGAGCCGCGTCGGCGATATGCTTGACCTTGCGCGTTATGACAAAAGACAGGCACATGAGAATTTTCAACGCATGGCGAGGGCGCGCGTCGCCGCCGGAAGCATGACTCAGGAACATGCGGACGACTTGAGCAAGCAGTACGAGAGCGACATTAATAGATACACATATTTAGAATAGGCATCAGGGGCCACCGGAGATTTCAAATTTAAATTTGAAATCTCAGATTAATCCCTGACACCTGATTGGGGCTAAGACCGAGATGATGAGGAAACAGAAAAGCTCTAAGTATTTGACCACTCCGACGCGACCCATACAGATCGACCGTGATCGCTCGGTCGCCGGATTGCTTACGAAGATGGAGGGAGCGGGCTTCCAGGCGAGGTCGCTTGCCGAGTCGCATAACCTCTGGCTGGACATGCTGTCGGATAACTCGACGATTTTTATGGGGCTATCGGGCGCGCTGGTCGCCGCGGGGATGCGGCGGCTCATCTCTTACCTTATCAAGAATCACTACGTTGATGTCGTCGTGGCGACGGGGGCCAATCTCTTCCATGATCTACACGAGACGCTCGGCCGCTATCACTACCAGGCGGCGGGAGACGTTTCGGACGTCGAGCTACAGGAAGCGCAAGTGGGACGGTTTTACGACACGCTGGCAAGCGAGCACGAGTACCGCGAGGCCGACGAGTGGGTTGGTAATTTCGCAAACACCGTAGACCATTCGCGCCCCTACTCTACGCGAGAGTTTTTACACCTCCTGGGCCGCGAGCTGTCAGAGATCGCCACCGAAGACGGCATACTGACTTCCGCCTACAAGGCGAAGGTTCCGGTCTTCTGCCCTGGCGTAGCCGATTCGGCGATTGCCGTGGGCATTGCCACTTCGCGCATCAATCGCAAAAACCCGTTCCAGTTCGACATCATTCAAGACATGGTCGAGGCGTCGCAGATAATCGCGCGCTCGGTAAACACGAGCATAGTGCTGTTCGGCGGCGGCCCGCCCAAGAGTTTCCTGCACCAGACCGAAGTGACTGCTTCGATCATCAAACAGACCATGCGCGGCCACAAATACGGCATACAGATAGGGCTGGAACTGCCCGAATCGAGCGCGACATCGGGCCGCAGCTTCGAGGAAGCGCAGACCTGGGGCCGAATTGCTAAAGACGCCAAGACCGTTTCTGTCCTATGCGACCCGACAATCGCGATGCCGATCCTCGTAACCGCACTCTCGCAGACCGGGACGAAAGCGCTCAAGCAGCGCCGCCGCCCGCAATTCAACTTTGGCCGCGATTTGACCGTCACGTTCGCTTAACTACAGTGGGCAGTGTGCAGCAGGCAGCGGGCAGTTCATAGGCCCGCTGCCTGCTGCACACTGCGAACTTGTTTTTATGACTGAATCTCAAGAGTTGCCATTCAATTTCGGCGGCATAGCCGAAGCCCAATACAGTGATTACGAACGAGCGCGAATAGTGGTGTTGCCCGTCCCTTATGAGGGAACCGTCAGCTATGGTCACGGCGCTGCCGAGGGGCCTCGCGCGATCATTGAAGCGTCGCGGAACATGGAGTTGTATGATGAAGAGATCAACGCTTCCGTGTACCGGCTCGGCATACACACGCTTGAGGAGCTTCAATCAATCGACCCGCCCCAGGCGATGATGGACCAGATAGAGCGCCGCGCCGACGAGCTGCTCGACACGGGAAAGTTCCTTGTGATGCTGGGCGGCGAGCACTCTATCAGCGGGCCGGTCATCCGCGCACTCGGTCGCCGCGTGAACAATCTATCGGTCTTGCAGATCGACGCGCACGCGGACCTGCGCGAGAGCTACGACGGCACGAAGCATTCGCACGCTTTGATCATGGCGCGGGCGGTCGAGGTCTGCCCCGTTGTGCAGGTAGGCATCCGCTCGATTTCAGAAGCCGAAGCCGAGCGATTGCCCGAAACGCCTACGAAGATTTACTGGGCCAAAGACGTGGTTGGCCGCACCGATTGGCACGAAGACGCGATCTCGCACCTGACGGAGAATGTCTATCTCACAATCGATATTGATGGGCTTGATCCCAGCCTTGTTCCGACGACCGGCACGCCGGAGCCGGGCGGGCTCGGATGGTACGATGCTTTAGGCATAATTCGCGCGGCGGCTCGCGCGCGCAATATCGTCGGGATGGATGTGACAGAGCTTGCGCCCGTCGCCGGTAATAACTCGCCCGATTTCCTTACAGCAAAACTTGTCTATAAATCGCTCAGCTACATTTTCGAGAAAGAGATCAAAAAGTAAGTCCTGACTAAGAAGTCCTGAGTTAAAAACATCAGCACCGTGTTGCATCATCTCTGATTTCTCACTCAGCGCTCAGGGCTTCGTTCTGGCTACCGATTTCTTATTGCTGTAGACTTATGTTGAGAGCTTTTACAAATTCCATCAAAGGGAGGTTTAAGCTGTGAAATTCTTTTTGACATCTTTGTTCTTGCTGTTACTTATCGCGCCCACGGCGCTCGCCGGAGGAGCAGAGCGGGCCGACGAAGTGCAGCGATTGAAGCGCGCTACGGAAGTGTTCAAAGAGATAATGCGCATCCCTGAAAAAGGCATTCCCGGAGATTTGCTCGATAAAGCCGAGTGCGTGGCTATAGTTCCGGGTCTGAAAAAAGGCGGCCTGGGGATAGGCGGGCGCTACGGCAAAGGCGTCGTCATGTGTCGCAAGTCGGATCGCAGTTGGAGCGCCCCGTCATTTTTGACGGTCGAGGGCGGCAGCATAGGATTGCAAATAGGCTTTCAACAAATCGACCTCGTAATGCTGGTGATGAATCGCGAGGGCATGGAGAAGCTGGTCGGAGACAAATTCACCGTCGGCGCTGACGCCTCGGCGGCGGCGGGCCCGGTAGGCCGCCAGGCGTCGGCTGAAACGAATATACGGATGGATGCTCAGATACTCACCTACTCTCGCGCAAAGGGATTATTTGCGGGAGTGACTTTGAACGGCGCTGTCGTCAAGCAAGATAAAGATGACAATCGCGATTTCTACGGCAAAGAGATAGATGCGCGGGCAATTCTCTTTGATGGGAGCGTTCCCATGCCCGCCGAGGCGCGCCCGCTTGCCTCGGCCCTTATGTGGAAATCACCGAAGAAAAGATAAGGCTCAAGAGCAGGTTATTCGAGATTTCAAATTTGAAATCTCGAATAACCTGCCCCTAATTATCATACCGTGTGGCGGGGCTGCCTGACGGATGGAAGACGCCGAGCAAGCGTATGTTTGTCGCGCCGGTGTTTTCTAGCGAGTGTGAGACGCCGCGCGGAAGATAAATACTTGTGCCCGGCCCGAAGTCGGCGCTGCCTTCCTCGGTCCAGACGCGGCCCGCGCCTTCGATAATGTAAATAGCTTCTTCATAAGTGTGATGGTGCATCCGTGCGCGGCCCGGCGGAATCACTCCAATGAATTGTGTCACGTATCGGCACCCCGCGTCTTGATTTATAAGAAGCTTGAACGTGCGGTCGCCTGTCGCCATAGCTTTTTGCTCGCTTTCGCGCACCGTCAGTCGTGGGGCCATGCCGGGAGCCGTACGCGCTTTGACCGCAACGCCCGCTTTGACCGCAACGCCCGCTTTGACCTCATCCTCTTCGGGACAACATACGCTCACTATTTCAAGGCTGTCATCCGACAGATTCTCGATTTCATAAACGCTTCCGGGAGGAATGAAAACGGCCATGCCCGGCTCAAGCGCGTATCTGTGGCCGTCGATGTGACAGGCTCCGTCGCCCCGCACAACATAAAGCACTTCTTCACCTTGCTCGTTAATCCGCGACGGCGCGCGGCCCCTGGAGTAGATGCTGACTGCCTGCGCAATATCGCGCGCGCCCATACGACGCGAAACCGGTATGCGAAAGCTGCGCGTGCCTTCGATCTCCGTGCAGGGGCTTGCTTCGATGACAGCCGCGCCGCCGGATAGATTTTGCATCTTCTCGTCTCCTTTCAGTGCCCGAACCTCGCGAGGCGGAAGCGGTCTATGCTGTAAGAAGTATTGCCCGAAAGCAAATGCTCGGCGGCGATGCGGCCTATGGTTGGGGCGAATTTAAAACCGTGCCCTGAAAACCCGGTTATTATCAAAACGTTTTCAAGCTCCGGGTGCCAGTCGATTATAAAATCGTCGTCGGGTGTGTTGTTGTAGATGCACACGCGCGTTTCAAACAGGCGCGCGTCGGCGAAACCGGGTATAAACTCACGGAAGAAAGCTCGGCACTCGTCTATCGCCTTATCGTCGACCGTCTCGTTTATTTTATCCGGATCTACGGGGTCGCCTTTTTCATGATCTGCGATCTTCATCGCCCCTCGGTGATGAATCGGAAAACCGTAAAAGCCGGTGTCCGTAGCAAAAAATATCGGGAACTCTCCGACGCCAAATCCCGGCGCGTTATGAGAAATGCGCGCTGTTTCAGGCTCGAAGTAAAAGACCTCTTGTCGCGTGGTCATAAGCAGACTGTTAAACTCTGGAAGCAACTTTCTCGTCCACGGCCCCGAAGCGACCATTGCGCGCTCACATTCGATTACACTGCCGGACTCGGTAGCGAGCGCCGTCACGCCGTCTCGATTACTGATCCCGGTCACGCGCTCGTTTTCGATTATGCTGACGCCGCGCCGTCGGGCCAGATTAATTAGAACACGTACGGCCCTCTCTGCGTGCAAAATCGCGCCGCTCGGGTCGATCACGCCGTAAGCAATCGCGTCCGCGTTGAACTGCGGAAAGCGGCGCGACGCTTCCTCGCCGGTCAGCATTTCGGTTTCGACGCCGACCGAGCGGAGCGCGTTATAGGAGTCGAGCCAGTCCTGAGATTCAGATTTACCATGACGGCTGCCTATCAATAAGAGGCCGGTTCGGGTCATCAACTCTGTTTCGGCATCCATCTCGGCTTCGCGCCAGAGCTTGAGCGCATCTACGGCCAGGCGCACGTAAAACGGGTCCGGGTAAGCGAATCGAAATACCTTTGAATGATCTACTGATGCGGCGCGCGGGTTAGGCATTCCGGCTTGATCGATCAAGCAAACGCGCGCGCCATCGCGCGCCGCTTCCGAGGCGGCGGCTGCGCCCATTACGCCCGCACCGATGATGGCTATGTCGTATCGTGGCATGAGAATTTTCGTACGCGATGAATCTAGCAGAACAATTCCCGTTTGTCTCGGCGGAGCTTTTCATTCCGCGCCTCGAACGCTTAGAATCCTGTTTGGGGATCAAACACGGCTCTACTGAATATATGAAAAAGAAAACGCATAAGCCAAAAATACTGACGCGCAGCTTTGTCGCCTTTATGGATAATGACCTCACCACGGCAGCGGCGGCAGTATCTTATTTTTCGATGCTTGTACTTTTCCCGACTCTGCTGTTATCGCTTACAATCGGCAACCGCGTACTTGATCCGCAGACGGTCAACAAATACATCATCAATCCTGTACTGGCATTCTTGCCCGGCGCGCAAGTCTTCATACGCAAGAACCTCGAATCCATATCAAACATATCGACGAGCGTGAACGTCAGTTGCGCCTTGGTGATTCTGTGGGCCGCGTCCTGGATGTTCACCGTGATTGAGAAGGCTCTAAACCGCATCTGGGGAACATACCCGCGCGCATTTTTGCACGGGCGCGGGGTGAACATAGCCGTGATGGGCCTGGTCTGGATTCTGCTCGGCGCATCGGCCTTGATCTCGGCGCTCGTGTCGGGGCTGAGGACGGCGGCTGATAAAGTTCCGTTCAAGCTCGGAGAGGACATTGCGGCGCTTTCCAGCTTCGCGTGGCAGTCAGTATTCGTTCTGGTAAGCGTAGCCGTCACGGTGGTGCTTTTTACCGTCTTGTACAAGTTTCTGCCCAACGCCAAAGTGCCGCTTATGGAAGCCCTCACCGGGGCAGTCGTGGCCGGTGTGTTATGGGAAGCGGCGAAGTTTGGGTTCACAGCTCTGCTTCCGTATTTTCACTATGATTTAGTGTACGGTTCGATAGGCGCGGGCGTGGCGTTGCTGTCGTGGATATACATGTCGAGCGTCATAATGTTGTACGGCGCGCAATTCACCGCGCTGCTTCACCGCGATCAGAATTTTGAGGACGCGCATAAGAAGCCGCAATACCAGAGCGGCGATTTGCCGACGGCTGTGGGCGAGTTGCTGCTCGGCGCACCGCTCGGGGAAGAAAAACCCGAAGCGAAGGTGGTGGCCGAGGAATAATTGCGGATTGCGGATTGCGGAATTAAAAGACCTCTTCTTTCAATCCGAAATCCGAAATCGAAAAATGGATGTATCTGAATTCGATTATGACCTGCCGGAACGATTGATCGCGCAGGAGCCTGCCGTTCGGCGCGACCGCTCGCGTCTTTTAGTTGTTGATCGAAAGAGCAACACACTGACCGATTCCGTCTTCGATCAGTTGCCCGATTTTCTTGTCGCGGGTGACGTGATAGCGCTCAACAACACGCGAGTCTTTCCGGCGCGGCTGATCGGCCGCAGGCTGAGGACGACTGCGCGCGGCCAATCAATAACGGGGGGCCGCGTCGAAATTTTTCTCATACGTCAGATCGAGCCGCTCGTGTGGGAAGCGCTGGTGCGACCGGGAAAGGCGATGCTCAAGGGCGCGCGAGTCGAATTCGCGCGCGGCAAGCTCGCAGCCGAAGTAATCGAGTGGCGTGAATTGGGTCGCCGCATAGTTCGATTCACTGCCGACGGCAGCTTTGATGAAATCATAGACCGTATAGGGCGCACGCCGCTGCCCCCTTACATCAAGCGCGATGAGGAAGACCGCCTCGATGCGGAGCGCTACCAGACCGTCTTTGCGCGCGAGCGCGGGGCGGTGGCAGCGCCGACGGCGGGGCTGCACTTTACGCCGGAATTACTCGACCGCTTGCGTTCGCGTGGCATCGAGATCGTAGAGGTCACGCTGCACGTCGGTTACGGCACGTTCCAGCCCGTGCGTGTCGAGCGCGTCGAAGAGCATCGCGTCGAGTCGGAAGTCTACACAATAACCGAAGCGGCTGCCGACGCGTTAAATCGCGCGCTCGAAGAGCGGCGGCGCATCATCGGGGTCGGCACGACTACAACGCGCGCGCTTGAATCGGGTATAACTCCCGGTACGCGGTCTACGGATCTATTCATCTATCCTGGGTTTGATTTCCGAGTGGTGGGTGGGCTGGTTACGAACTTTCATTTACCGCGCTCGTCGCTTTTGATGCTCGTGGCCGCGCTGGCCGGACGCGATTTGATTCTCGACGCCTATCGCCATGCAGTCGAACGTGAATACAGGTTCTACAGCTACGGCGATGCAATGCTGATTATATAAGTCCTGAGTCCTGAGTGAGAAAACAACGCGCTGATTATTTACTCAGGACTCAGCACTCAGGACTAACTAATTCAAGTTGCTCGTTATTAAGAGTCCCGGAGGGACGAAAGATATTAGCCGGTGGTGAAACCACCGGTATTAATCTACGCGCGCCCTGGAGGGGCGCAGGATTAAATCATGGTCCTGCGCCCCTCCAGGGCGCGATCGTTCGATTGTGCAAATTCCGGTGGCTGCGCTACGCTTGCCAACCGGCTAATATCTCTTGCGCCTCCGGCGCAACTGCTCTACTAGCAACTTGAACAAATTAGGAATTAGATTTTCCTGCCTCTTTCGCTGCTGCCAGCGTGCGGTTCATCGCCGAAAACATCATATCAAGTCCGCGTTCGCCCGCGGCGAAACTCCTGAGCTTACCCTCGGCGTCGAACAGGTAATAAGCAGGCACATAACCATGCTCGTTTTGAAATGCGTCGCGCAGCTTATGATCGTTATCAATCGCGCAGGCTTCCGTGATGTTAAATGTGTTTATTGCTTCGCGGACGGCCTGGGTATCCTGGTCTGCCGGGTAGCGCGGCATGTGAACGGCTATAACTCGCAGCCCTTCTTCTTCATACTTGTCGCGCCATTCAGAGACGCGCGGCATGTTATCTTTGCAGATGCCGCAACTGATCGACCAGAAATGTATTAACGTAGGCTGGCCCTTTGTTGAGATGCCAGCTTCCTCCGCCGTACCATTGATCCATTCAGTCGCGCCCTCAAGCGAGGGCATTTCTGTTCCGATTCTTGGCATATTCCTCCCTCAGAAGAGCGTGAGCCGTGACAAGTGCTTATCGCTTGTCACGGCTCACCCTTCACTCGTCACGATTTAAGGTTTGAGTGTTTCCTGTCCCGGTCTCCACTCAGCGCCGCACAGCCCGCCCGTTTGCAGGGCCTGGATTACGCGCAGAGTCTCTTCAGCAGACCGCCCGACGTTAAGGTCGTGAACTACCTTGTAGCGCAGTATGCCTTCCGGGTTGATTACGAACAGCCCGCGAAGCGCGATGCCCTTGTCTTCGACCAACACGCTGTAATCGCGCGAAACCTGCTTGGTCGCGTCCGACGCGAGCGGATATTTCAACCCTTCGACGCCGCCCTTGTCGCGCGGGGTGTTAAGCCATGCGCGGTGCGAATAGACCGAATCCGTAGAGACGCCGACCACTTCAGCGCCTATGCCTTCGAAATCCTCGTACCGGTCGCTGAATGTGGTCAATTCCGTCGGGCAGACGAACGTGAAATCGAGCGGGTAAAACAGCAGGACCACCCACTTGCCTTTGTAGTCCGACAGTTTGACCCCCTCGTTGAGCTTGGCGATGTTTTTAGTCGAGGCCATTTCAAAATCCGGGGCAGGCTGGCCTACCTGAGCCCTCTCAACTGCTGATGCTGTTGATGACATGTATCCTCCTAAATTTAATGTAAGTTTCCCGTCAAAAGGCAACCTGCGGCCGCCTATGATTGCGATTAAATATCTTTGAAGCTGAGCTAATTAATCCGAACGACAATCAGGACATAGACCTACAAGCGTCAATCGGATCGATTCAGGCTTGAAACGCGACGCGCGGGCCGCCACGCGCATAAGGTTGACCGTTTGCGGAATGTCGAGGTTGACCAGCTTCCCGCAACTTGAGCAGATGGCGTGATCGTGGCGAGCGGTCTCGCGGTCAAAACGGCTCGCCGCGTTGCCGAATGTGATCTCGCCCAAAAGCCCCGCGTCTCGCAGATACCTGAGCGAGTTATACACGGTCGCGTAGCTGATCGACGGCAAAACCTTTCGCGCCGCTTCGTAGACCTCACTCGCCGTCATATGCTCTTCGCTCGCGCGCACCACCCCAAGCACTACGCTCCGCTGGCGGGTGAGCGCAGGCTCGGCGCGCAACTGATTGCTGCCTGAATCTCTTTTGTTTAAAGCCATAATCAATATTTAGAATAATTCTAAATCTAAAATAAGTCAAGCCGGAATAAAGGGTTGTTGAGAATAAAAGTTCAGTGCTTCAGCGCTAGCAATTTTTCGACTATCTGGTAAGCGGAGCGCGGGCGGGCGAGACGCGCGGCGTTCTCTTGCAGTCGGGCCAGCCGCGAGGGGTCGTCTAACAGTCGCTCAATTTTATAAGCGAGCACGG
The DNA here is from genome assembly GCA_963728545.1 of Blastocatellia bacterium. Taxonomy (GTDB): domain Bacteria; phylum Acidobacteriota; class Blastocatellia; order UBA7656; family UBA7656; genus DASUNP01. The sequence goes on along the minus strand of CAVSKO010000002.1, from coordinate 4,244,149 downwards.
GCAAGTTATTGCAGCGAATGGCTACGCCTTCTTCGAGAAGATGGTCCGAGTTGCGCTCTTCCTGTCCCGGAATTGGATTTACTATGACGAAAGCGAGTCCTGCGGCGAGGGCTTCGGAGGTAGTCAGGCCGCCGGGCTTGCCCAGCAGTATGTCTGAAGCGGCCATGTATTCGTGCATCTCTTTTGTGTAGCCGAGCAACTTGACCGCAAGGTTTGCTTCCGGCCCAAGCCCTTCGACGAGGCGGGCGATCTCGGATTTCAACTCTTCGTTGCGACCGCAAATGACGATTATCTGCGCCGGGTGGCGCAGCTCGAAAAGAGACATCAGCAGATGCTTGATAGGGCCGACCCCAAAGCCGCCCGCCGAGACCAGTATGGTGGTTCGGTCCTGTTTCAACTGGTGCTTGTCGCGCATTTCGCGCTTGTCCCTCGGCTGGGCAAAGACCGGGTCTATGGGTATGCCGGAAACGGTGATCTTACCTGCCGCTATCCCTAGCTTTTCAAGGTGCAGGCGCGTTTCATCGAGAGCGACAAAATAATGCTCGTAATAATGGCAGAGCCACATCGCGTGAACGTCAAAATCCGTGACGACTATGGCCTGCCGTGTCGCGAGCCGCTCTTTTGCCTTGAGCCAGGAGATGATCTCGGACGGAAGAAAATGGGTGCAGACGGTGATGTCGGGCCGATACTCTTTAAGCATCTTTACGAACGGTCGCGTGTTGAGCTTATCGAAAGCAAGTCTCCGGCGCTCGTTCTTCCACGGCTTGTCGGTCTGGTCGTAAAGCCAGCCCAGCAATTCCGGCGCTTTGTTGACCACATCTATATAAGCCTTCGAATAAAGATTGCGAAAAAGCTTATTCGTGTATTCGAGCGTATTGATGTGGCGAACTTCTTCCGCCGCACGCATCTCGATAAAAGCGCGCTCAACGGCCTGAGCGGCGCGCAGGTGGCCCGCCCCGGCTGATGCCGATAGTATCAGAACTTTTTTTATCATAGCCTGCGACAGATTATAGACTTTGTGCGCGTGCAATTGTAGCGTCGCCCTTTCCTGACAATAAAAGAATCTTTGCCATCCAATCTCCAATTGAGTAAACAAAAACGCTCGGTTAGTGTACCTTGAATCTGGGAGCTACGATGAAGGGTGATTCAAAAAAGGAGCCGGTTAGCCCGCTGGTCGAGCGACTCGCGCGTTTCGGTTACGCGACCAAGGGGGCAGTTTACATAATCGTCGGCATATTGGCGACGCTCGCCGCAATGGACGCGGGCGGGCGCACTACCGACTCTCAGGGCGTTTTTCAGGAGCTTTTCAACGAGCCATTCGGACACGTCCTGATCATCGCAGTCACGGCGGGGCTGTTCGGATATGCGGTATGGCGCTTCGCCGAAGCCCTCTTTGATGCCGAAGGGAAAGGCAATGACCTTAAAGCGATGGCCATACGCGCCGGTTATGCCTTTAGCGGTCTGATCCACGCGGGGCTGGCGTGGTCCGCAGCGCGGCTGGCGCTGGGGTCGGGCGGGGGCGGGGGCGAAGAGGAAAAAAAGGGTTGGACCGCTCGCTTGCTCAAACTGCCATTCGGCCCGTGGCTCGTCGCGCTTGCCGGAGTCGGCTTCATCTGCTTCGGGCTTTATCAAATCTACAAAGGGTTCAAGACCAAATTCCGCAAAAGAATCGAAGTCGGAAAGATGAGCAGCAGGGAGCAGGCCCTGGCGACACGCGCGGGCCAGATAGGGTTCGCCGCGCGGGGCGTAGTCTTTAACATCATAGGGTATTTTTTGATAAGGGCCGCGTTCTATCATAACCCCGGAGAGGTCCGAGGGCTGGACGGCGCACTGAGCGCGCTTGCCGAACAACCCATGGGCCGGGTGATGCTCGGCATCGTCGCAGCCGGCCTGATCGCTTATGGCTTCTACATGCTTATTGAAGCCCGGTATCATCACATACGAGCCCATTAGCCGAGGGGCGCTTTTGAGGCCGCGCGCTCCGCTTATTCCCAGGCAAAGCATCGGATTTTATGGTAGCATAAGTGTCGCCTCAACTTTCTATTTCGATGCCAGCGTGTAAGGCCGCGACGAGCGCCCGGAGACAGTGATGACTGTTGAAGAGTTCCGAAAAGCCTTTAACAAGGAGATAAACCAGGCCCTGGCCAGTATCGAGCGTCGTTACAGTGTGAACGACGACGAGATGGCGCTCGCGCTTCATTCGTCCGCGAAGAAATATTTGTCCGACGTGATCGATCAAACGAGCGGCAACCCCGGGCCTGCGCCCGCCGCCCGAAAGGCTGTCGAAGAGCTTCTCGCTTCTATAAACATCGAAGACCTCTGTTTGGCGACCGCCTGCGCCAAGGGCGATGAGGCGGCCTGGGAAGATTTCTTCCGCGATTATCGCAGCTACCTCGTCAATATCGCGCGCACGATGACTCAGGATGCGGGCGCAGCAGAGCAGTTGGCCGATTCTACTTTTGCCGAACTCTACGGGCTGCGCGAATCGGCCGGGGCGCGGGTGAGCAAGTTTTCCTTCTATTCGGGGCGAGGCTCTTTGAGGGGCTGGCTCCGGGCTGTTGTGTTTCAGCTTTCAGCCGACTCGCATCGCCAGACGAGCCGCTTCGTCCAGACCGAAGAGGCTGAAGACATGGACCGGCTGGCGCACGCCGCCGACACCCAGCCTTCAGCCGCCGCAAGCGAGATGGAGTTCGTCCGTCAGCGTTACCGCGCGGGCGTGGCCGCAGGGCTCAGGCGCGCTATAGGCGAGCTTGAGCCGCGCGAGCGGTTGCTGCTGGCTTATTATTATTACGACGAGATGACGCTGCGCGAGATAGGACAGCTATTTCACGTTCACGAAGCGACGATCAGCCGCTGGCTCACCAAGGTTCAGAAGCGGACCCGCAAGCTTGTCGAAAAGAGCCTCGCGCGCGATCACAAATTCAACCGGCGCGAGATCAGCGAAGCTATCGAGCTTGCGGCGGAGGAAATGGATGCTAACGTGCGGGAATATCTTTATGAGACCGCGCCTACGGAGCGCGACCGCGACCGCACGACTAAGAGCGCGGGGGGCGCCGTTGCGCCCAGGTGATCGAAAAAAAGCGCAAGAGAGGCGCGTAAAAACGTTCATTTAGAGGAGAAGACCCTGAAGGATGAAGATGTTTTGGAAAAATGAAGATCGGGTGATTGACAACCTGCTCCGCGCGAACACGAGGGGGCGGAGCGGAGCGCCGACCTCTTGCCGAGAGTTTGATCCCGATTTAGCAAACGCATATATCGAGCGCAGCCTGACGGCGAGCGAGCAAGCGGGCTATGAGCGACACATCTCCGAGTGTCACGCTTGCCGGTCGAGCGTGGTTATGCTGGCGCGCATAGCCTCGGCTGAAGCTGTCGGGTCCGCGCTTGCGCAACCCGTCCGTGAGCCGGGCCGGCTCGCAACGCTCAAAGGCCTGTTCACGGCTCCGGTCCTGCCGCGAGTGGCTGCCGCCGCGCTTGCAGTCATCGTGCTCGCGATCAGCATACCTTTGCTGACCTCGCGCAAAGATTCCGAGCCACAGCAGGCGGTGGCTTCGAAGGAAGATGCGGGCGCTCAAGTGAGCGCGCCCGAAATGAGACGGGCGGCTGATCAGCCTCAACCGTCCGCGCCCGGAGACAATAGCTTTAACCCGGAGCGAGGCATGATCTCGATGCGCGAAGTAGCGCCCTCGGCGAAGCCTGAGAAAGATAAGGCTGAAACGGGGCAAGACGAAATCGCTCTGGCGAAGCAGCCGCCCGCAGAGACTGACCCTGTCGCGGCGCGCGCGCGCGCGGCCAGCATTGAGCCTCCGCAACCTGAAAAGCTTGAATCAAGTCGTGCGGGTGAAAGCACCTATCAGGAGCGCAAGACCGAAAACGACGCCCAGCTTATAGCGAAGGATCAGCAGCACGCTCCTGCCGCTCCTCCTCCCCCGGCTTCTGAAACGCAGAAGTCTCTTGGGCAGATCAATCCTGATTCAGCCCGCCGCTTGCCGCAAAGAGATAATGACGCGGCGAGCATGACGATTCGGCCCGGTCGGCCCGATGGAGCGCCCGGCGCAGAAAGGGAAAGAACTATCAGACCCGCCGACGCCGTAGCGCCGCCGCCGCGAAGTGAAGCTGCCGGGAGCGGGACTCAAAGGGGGTTGGCCGCATCGTCGCCTCGACCTGCGAGGGACCGGGAAGACGCGAGCAGTTCGGCTTCCGCGCGCGGTTCAAATATGCGTAAGGTCGGGGGCAAGAAATTCTGGCTGTCTAAAGATACGTGGACCGATAAGGATTACAACCCGAATAAAGAGATGCCCGTGGTTACCGTCGAGCGAGACAGCGACATCTACAAAGAACTGCTGGCGAAGCGCAGCGGATTGAAGCTGTATCTCGTGAGCTTCGGCGAAGGCGAGCGCGCCATCTTTGTTTACAAAGGCACTGTTTACAGATTGATTCCTCAAAACAGTCGTTAAGCCTCTGCTCTAATCAAACCTCAAGAGAGCCAGCGCCATCGAGAATAAGGCGCTGGCTTTCTTCTCTTTTTGGCTGTAGCTTTATCGCGACAGAGATAGACGAAAGGAGATGTATGTTTTCCGAAAAAGAGGTTGATTATCTGAAATCGCAAAGGCTGGCGAGGATTGCGACCGTTTCCGCCGACCGACAGCCCGACGTGGCGGCTGTAAGCTTCGAATTCGACGGTCAATATTTTTATGTCGGCGGGCTTAAAATGACGACGACGCTCAAGTATAAAAACGTGCTCAACGGAAATCAAAAAGTAGCCATCGTGTTTGACGATCTGGAGGATGTTTCGCCCTGGAAACCGCGCGGCATAAAAATTCACGGCAGCGCCGAGATAGTCGAGCGCGAGGGAAAGCTAGGCGCGGGCCATTATCTGAAGATAACGCCTGAAACATATTGGAGCTGGGGAATTGAAAGACCTGTATTTGAGGACGGCAAGGTAGTGATGAAAAAGGAGTCGCTTTGAGCGCTGGCTTTGCATCTTTGAGTCTATGGTAATGCAAGAAGATTCACCGCAGAGGCACAGAGAACACAGAGGCTGCGCAGAGAAAACAGTATTCTGCTCTGCGCCCCCGCCGCGTGCGAAGCACATCGTCGGCCATATGCGTTCTCTGTGTCTGCGGCGGTGAGATGTCTTAGATACCATACACTCACTGCGCTAGATAGCCCCGTCGTCTCAGCCCATCTGAGTCGTATGCTCGGGCTCGATCTTGTATAGCACGCGCCGCTCGCCGGGCGAGCGCAATGGATATTTATCCACGCCCATATATTTCTTAGCCATCTTGTCTATGTGCTCTTCCGCGCCCTCTTCGGTGATTTCGGCGACGCGACCGCGCACTTCGAGATAGCGATAAGGGTTGTCCGGGTCCATGATGGAGAGCGAGACGGCCGGGTTGCGCTCCATATTCTTGTCTTTCTGCCGCCCGCGCGCCGAGTTGACCAACAGGTGGTTGCCGTCAAAATCGATCCACACGGGTGTCACCTGCGGCGTGCCGTCGGGCATCACCGTAGCCAGGTTTGCGAACGCTTTCTTCTCAAACAGGTTCTCGATACTTCTCTGGAATACTTGCTGCCATGTCTTCTCCTTTCGGTTTAGCGTCCCACGCCATCTTATAGTTTATTTAGCATGATTCGTTCCGGCAATTCGTCTATTAAGATTGGCAAAGAATCCGGGTTCGAATATCATCCGTCAACAGAGAGCGCCCGGCTGCTTTCGAGCCTATAAAAAGCGAGGTGACAGTGATGAAACTGCGGAAATGGACCTGCCCGGATTGCCAAACAAAAAATATCAGCGACCTGGACGAGCTGCGCAAGCCTTCTGCTGTCGTTTACAGAGGGCCGCAGCCCGCCTCAAAGCCCGGCGAATTTCTGGTGAAATGCCAGTCCTGTCACCATCAACACGTGATAGTGGTGAATGAAAATGAATGAAGATCAGATACCGGAAGTTGATATCGTGCGTCCGCTCACTAACGCGGAAACGAAGCTGCTCGAACTCTTTGAAGATTATCGGAAGAATTCGCTCGGCTTTCTGGATGAGGCCGGCAAACAACTGGTGACGCTTATCACGGCGCTGTACGGCGTATTCTTCGTAGCTTTCTCTTTCAGCGACGCGGCCAAGTACTTCGACGGCCACCCGGAGGTGAAGTACGTTATCATAGGCGTGATCGTCTTTTATTTCGCTTCGCTGATACTGGCGGCGCTCGTCTTCTTCCCGCGCAAGTACAAGCACAGCGAATCGGCCCTGGGCGATCTGGATGCGCAAATGAAGAAGATGTTAAAGACGAAAAGGTTCTACGTGAGCGGGGCCTACGCGACATTCATAGTCGGGACATTTTTTTTCGCCATCGCGCTTGTGATGGTCCTCGCGCGGCTCTAGCCCTTTAACGCTTTGTCCGTAACGATCTCGACTGGCAACCCCTCGCCCCATTCGTACTTCTCGCGCGCCAGTTGTTGAGCCGTCTTCCACGCGGCAGAGTCTCGCTTGCGGTCAAGCACGCGGGCCGTAGCTTCGTACTCGCGTTCATCGACGCGAACGCGAACGCGCCCGTTGCGCTCGATATTTTTTACCCACTGCGCTTTGCGAAAATGCTCGGCCAGTACATAGAGCTTGCCGTCCGACAGGACGAACCAGATTTCAATCTCGCGCGGCTGGCCCGTTATGCGGCCCGTCGTCGTCAGGTAAAGATATTTAAGCTCGGCGAGCTTGCTGCTGCGCTTTGGCATCGCTTGGTTTTTGGTCCGCAGTTATGTCACCGACCCGAGCTGGAGCTTGTCTCCTTGAAGCTCTGAATAACTTCCTGGAGCGTGGCTCGGTTTTTGTCGAAGCGAGACGGCAACGTCCATGCCACTATTTGATGAAAGTATTTCGGGGTCTCGACGGTCGTGTGCAGATAGACGAGGTTGACATTGTCCATCGTGCCGCGAATCTCGTTCTGCACCGCCTGTCGTCCGTTGATGGTCATCTTCACAGGCGTAGTCGATTGAGGCGACTTCAGATTACCCAGCACGATTCCGCGAGTAAGCTCGGCGTGATTATCAAGGGTCACGTTGGCGGCAAAGTCCGATTTGCTTTCGCTCAGCACGATGACGTACATCTCGTCCGCGCGGTTCGAGGCTTGCAATTCGGCATCCGCTTTTAGCTCCTTCTCTACGATCCAATTATCGGGAATGCTTATCTGGCTCATCCCGTCCGAGCTGTTTATGACCTTTGGGGGCTTGTTGGAATCCCCCAAAAACTTCTTGCCCGGAAAACAGCCCGTCGAGATGAGGAGCAGCGAAACTATAACGGGGCTGAGCGCCTTAAAGCTTTTCGATTTCATTATGACCTCAAAAAAATTTTCAGTTTGCCGAGGGCTGGGCAAGCCGCCCGCACGCTCGGATAACTCTACCTTGCAAGCACGAAAAGTCAATAGTAACGGACAGCTCTGCAAGTCGCGCGGCGGTTTATATACTGCCTCTCGTCATGCCATAATTGGGAGCAGGACGGGTTGATCTTTAGGTTTAAGGAGGCTCTCAAGATGAGGCAACGCTTTGTATCGCTTTTGATAATTCTGTTGATTCCGGTCGCGACCATATACGCTCAGAAACGCGCTTTTACTATTGAAGACCTTTACCGCATCAAATCTGTCTCCGATGTCCACATCTCGCCCGATGGGAAATCGATTATCTATGCGGTGTCAACGCCGGACCTGACGCGCGCAAAACGAACGAGCCATATCTGGATGATGGATATCGAGGGGCGAAATAATCGTCAGCTCACCGAGGGCGAGACAGGCGCCTCGTCGCCCGTCTTTTCGCCCGACGGTCGCCAGATCGCCTTTATCAGCGCTAAGGACGGAAGCGCAAATCTTTACGTGATGCCTGCGGCGGGCGGCAACTGGCGTCAGGTGACTAAAATCTCTACGGGCGTATCGGATCCGCTCTGGTCGCCCGACAGTCGTTGGATAGCCTTTTCTACTGATGTCTATCCCGAATGCGGGGGCGATGACGGGTGCAATAAAAGAATCAGTGAGCGATGGGAAAAAGGAGCTTTGAAAGCTCACATGGCCGACTCCCTGCTTTATCGGCACTGGACTTCGTGGAGGGACGGGCTGCGAACTCATACCTTCCTGGCGAACGTGGCGACGGGCGAAACGCGAGACCTGACTCCGGGCAACTTCGACGCGCCCACGTTTCAACTGGGCGGGCCGCTGCAATATGACTTCTCGCCCGACGGTAAAGAGCTGGTCTATGTTTCAAACCATGATAAACAGCTTGCCTCTTCGACCAATAACGACCTCTGGCTCATCTCGCTCGCCGAGCGAGACGCCAGTCCTCGCAACATAACCGCCGCCAACCCCGCGTATGACGGAAGCCCGAAGTATTCTCCCGACGGGCGCTATATAGGTTATCGTATGCAGAAACAGCCGGGCTACGAATCGGACCTGTTTCGCCTGGTGATTTATGATCGCGCGAGCGGGCAGACGAGAGTGCTTACGGAATCATTTCGCAACTGGGTAGATGAATTCGAGTGGGCCTCGGACTCTCGCTCGATATTTTTTTCAGGGCCGGTCGAAGGACAAAATCCGATCTACCGATTAGACATCGCGACGGGCGCGATAAGCGAGCTTATAACGGATAAGACGATTGATGAATACGAGTTCAATCCCGCCCGGAATCTGCTCGTCTATGTTAAGCGGTCGGTCGGCGAGCCCGCCGAAATCTACAGCGCCCGCGTTGGGGAAGCGAAAGCGACTCAGCCCACACGATTGTCGCGCATCAATGAGGCCGTCCGAGCGGAAGTTGACATTCGCCCGGCAGAATTGATGTGGGTCGAAGGCTCGGGCGGAAAAAAGATACACGTCTTCATAGTGAAGCCGCACAATTTTGATCCCGCCAAAAAATACCCGCTGATCTTAAACGTTCACGGCGGCCCGCAATCGCAATGGGCCGATGCGTTTCGCGGCGATTGGCAGGTCTATCCGGGCGCGGGCTACGTAGTCGCTTTCCCCAACCCGCACGGGTTGACGGGCTACGGGCAAGATTTCACGGCCCAGATTTCGGGCGATTGGGGCGGGCGCGTTTACGAAGACTTGATGAAAGTGACGGATCATCTTGAGCGGCTGCCTTACGTTGACCGTTCGCGGATGGGCGCAATGGGCTGGTCTTACGGCGGTTATATGATGATGTGGTTTGAAGGCCACACCGACCGCTTCAAGGCCATCGCATTGATGATGGGGCTTTATGATCTGAGATCGTTTTATGGGGCCACGGAAGAGCTGTGGTTTCCTGAATGGGATTTGAAAGGCCAGCCGTGGAATTCAAATCTATTCGAGAAATGGTCGCCCTCCAACTACGTGAAGAATTTCAAGACGCCCTGTCTGGTAATCAGCGGCGAGCGCGATTACCGCGTCCCGTACACGCAGTCGCTACAGTTTTTCACCGGGCTGCAAAAGATGAATGTTCCGTCCAGGCTGATAATCTATTCGAATGCCGGGCACTGGCCGAGCTGGTACGAGATGGCGCTTTATTACACCGCGCACCTCGAATGGTTTCACCAGTACCTGGGCGGCGGCGCGCCACCCTGGACATCCGAACAATTCTTGCGCAACTCGGTCTTTGATCGCGCGACGGGCAAGCGCTTTCCCGACGATACAGCAGAGGCTCCAAAAAACCGGCAAGGCAAACCCGACGACAAGCCAAAAACGCCGTAACGCACAAGTGCGCAGATAGCGAGAGTGTGTGAAGATGGAAAGGCATCTCACCGCCGCAGACACAGAGAACACAGAGGGGGCGCAGAGAAGAATAAAAACTCTGCGCAGCCGCCGCGTGCGAAGCACATCATCGGCCATATGCGTCCTCTGTGTCTCTGCGGTGAATCTTCTTGAATTACTGATCTAACATGCGAGAAATCATAAAGTGAACCGACAAGCTAGGAGCCTGGCGCTGCTCATCTTATCGATCGCTCTTACCCCAGGCTCGGTTTTCTCCCGTCACGCCGAGATGCGCGCTCAGAGGTTCGGGCCGGTTCGGGAAAAACTCCTCTTCGACTACGGCTGGCGGTTCCAGCTTGGCGATGCCGAGTCGCCAAAGAGTGAGCCTGATTTCGGCGCAGATGCTCTCTTCGCAAAATCGGGCAGGACCGTAGGCGCTCCGCGACCTGATTTTGACGATACCCGCTGGCGGCGGCTGGACCTCCCGCACGATTGGGCAGTCGAGCTGGACTTTGTCAATTCCACCGATATTAATGTCAAGAAGCACGGCTATAAACCGATTGGAAAGCAATTTCCAAATACGTCGGTCGGCTGGTATCGCCGGATGTTCTTCATCCCAGGCACAGATCAAAACAGGCGGATCGCCGTCAAGTTTGACGGCGTCTTTCGCGACTCGACGGTTTGGCTGAACGGCCATTATCTTGGCCGCAACGAGAGCGGTTACTCTGAATTTAGTTACGACATAACGGACTATCTGCAATACGGGAGGATGAACTTCATAGTCGTCCGAGTTGACGCCGGGCTGTCCGAGGGGTGGTTCTACGAGGGGGCGGGCATATACCGGCACGTCTGGTTGCTCAAGTACGGACCGATCCATATTCCTGAGTACGGCGTCTTCGTACGCAGCGAACTGGAGCCAGGCAGTGCTCGCGTCACGGCTGAAACCGGCATCTTTAACCAGAGCGACCGGGACGCAACTTGCGAGCTTCACTCCACCGTTATCGACTCGCAAGGCCAGGTTGTTAACACGACGGTCGCGGAAGGGATTCAGCTAAAAAGCGGCGAGCGCGGCTCGCTTCGGCAACAGATCAGCGTCGGCAAGCCGAATCTCTGGTCGCTCGAATCGCCTTACCTTTACACGCTCGAATCGATCGTAAAATCGAGAGGCCGGGTTATTGATCGTCGCACGACGCAGTTCGGCATACGCACGATTCGGTTTGATAAGGACAGGGGATTCTTCTTGAACGACAAGCCCGTGAAGATCAAAGGCGTATGCTGTCATCAAGATCACGCGGGAGTTGGCTCTGCGCTGCCCGACCGTCTTCAATACTTTCGCATCGAGAAGCTCAAAGAGATGGGGGCCAACGCTTATCGCGCGAGCCACAATCCGCCGACTATCGAGCTGCTGGAAGCCTGCGACCGGCTGGGAATGCTGGTGATGGATGAGAATCGGTTGATCGGAAGCTCGCCCGAATGGATGAGCCAGTTCGAGCGTTTGATACTTCGCGATAGAAACCATGCTTCGGTCATCATCTGGTCAATCGGTAATGAAGAACGAATGATTCAAAACACCGACATCGGCAAACGCATTGCTCAATCTCTGCTGCGCCGCCAGAGGGAACTGGACCCGACGCGACCGGCGACGTATGCCGCCGATAATCGCGACCAGTTCGCAGGCATCAACAGCGTCATTCCCGTGAGAGGCTTCAATTATCATTTCAGATTTATTGATAAATACCGGAAAGAGCATCCCGATCAACCGCTCGTCGGGACCGAAGTAGCCAGCACTGTCTCGACGCGCGGCGTATATGCCAACGACGCCACGCGCGGCTATATGAGCGATTATGATCTGAACAGTCTGGGGCACGGATCGATGGCCGAAGAGTGGTGGAAATTCTACGCCGAGCGAGAGTGGCTGGCAGGCGGTTTTGTATGGACGGGATTTGATTATCGGGGGGAACCTGAGCCTTACGGATGGCCCAACATCAGCTCTCATTTCGGCATTATGGACACTTGCGGCTTCCCGAAGAACAATTACTACTATTATCAAGCCTGGTGGTCGGACAGGGACGTGCTTCACATTGCGCCACATTGGAATTGGAGAGGGAAAGAAGGACAACCGATTGATGTATGGTGCTGGAGCAACTGCGAAAGCGTTGAGCTTTTCCTGAATGGAAAGAGTTTGGGCCAAAAGACGATGGAAGCTAATTCGCATCTTGAATGGAAAGTGCCGTATAAGCCTGGGGTTATCGAGGCGCGGGGAGTTCGAAAGGGAAAATTGTTGGTCGCGAAGGTCGAGACTACGGGAGAACCCGCGAGCATCAAGATAGAGTCTGACCGCCCGCTGATTCTCGCAGACGGTGAAGATGTTTCCGTCATCACCGTAACAGCGCGCGACGGGCAGGGGCGAGAAATTCCTATTGCAGATAATTTGATTCGATTCGAAGTATCAGGCCCCGGCAGAATCATTGGGGTGGGAAACGGCGACCCGAGCAGCCACGAAGCCGACAAGTATCCGAATGGAAACTATCAACGCCGTCTTTTTAACGGCAAGTGCCAGGTCATTATCCAATCCACTCGCCGCGCAGGGACAATAGAGTTAAAGGCCGCTTCAGCGGGCTTGCCGCCGGCGAAACTTGAGATCCACGCGCAAGAGTCTCAACCGCGCCCTTCGGTTAATTGAAAGCCTATGTAAAGGGACGCAATAAGATTCACCGCCGCAGACACAGAGGACGCATATGGCCGATGATGTGCTTCGCACGCGGCGGGGGCGCAGAGAAAACAGTATTCTGCTCTGCGCCCGCTCTGTGTTCTCTGTGTCTGCGGCGGTGAGATGTCTCTCCATCCCCGTACACTCCAATGAAACTGCTCTGGTCAATTTATTACAAAAATCTGACCTTGTGAGCCGTTTTGCCGATCTTTTACGCCTTATATATTGAGACGCAAAAAGGTTTCAATCACGAGGAGGATTCAAATCATGAACAGCGTGGCTGCAAAAAATATCGAGAATCGGACGCTCGGCGTCACGGCGATTATCTACTGCGTAATGATGCTCGTGGCGCTCGCCATCGGGCTGTATGGCGTGTTTACGCTATTTCAATTTATGTTCGGCTCGATTGAGCAAACCGCCCGGATGACCATCTGGTTTTAAGCCTTTTTATTAATATTCGACACGAAAGCAACCTGGTATGATGACACTAAGATGGATAAGTGCGTTAATTGCTCTGGCCCTGATTGCCGGCGGCTCAACTGCATCGACTTTGGCGGAGACGATTGTCTATTCATCTCTTCGGCCCTCCAACTGGGACATCTACCTTTTCGAAAAGCCAGGCGGCCCGGCTCGGCGGCTGACCTCGGACCCTGCGATGGATTACAACCCGGTCTTCTCTCCGGACGGTCGCTGGGTGGTGTTCTGCTCGGAGCGACGCGGCTCGCCTGATCTCTACGCTCTGGATTTGAAGCGAGAAGCCCCGCCCCGGTTATTGACAGAGAGCCCGGCTATGGAAGACGCGCCCGCATTCTCGCCCGACGGTCGCCGTCTGGCTTTCGTCTCCACGCGAGACAATAACGCGGAAATCTACTCGATGGTTTTCGACCCTGAAAGGCCTGGTTCTTTGGTCAAAGCCGTAAACTTGACGCGCCACTCGACGGGGGATTTCAACCCGGCATTCTCGCCCGATGGTCGAAGTATAGCTTTTTCAAGCGACCGCAATTCGCCTCAGAAGTTTAGCCCTCCGGGGACGAAAGAGAGTGACATCTATGTGATGGACGCCGACGGTTCAAACGTCAGGCGATTGACTTCCGTAAAAGGCTGGGATGGGTCTCCCGCGTGGTCGGCGGATGGGCAGACAATATACTTCTACTCTGAAAGAGAAGGCGGGCTGCGCATCTGGCGCATGAAGCCAGACGGCTCGGATCAGCAAGCCGTCTCTGCAAGCGGCACAAAGGCGCTATCGCCTGCGCTGACGCGCGACGGGCGGATAGCTTTCGCCGCCGACATCGATAATCGCTGGCAGATAGTCTCTACCGCAGCCGACGGCACCGGGCAGCGCGCCGAAAGCGACGCGCAGAACGATTACTGGGCTCCGGCTTTTGATTCCCGCTCGGGGCGTATGGTCTGCCAGGGAACGGGGCCTGTTGAAGGCATGGAGAAGGTCGCGACCAGCCTTATGTTTGGTATGAGAGACACCGTACCTTTTCTCACACCAGGCTCACGCCGGCAGGAGGAACTGCCTGACCGCACGGTCGAATTATACGGATTCTTAAGTTTCACTTCCTCTGTCAACCCGCGAACCGGTGAGGTCGTTGGGATTGGGGCGCTCAGCGCAGCCGATAAATCTCCTCACATCGTAGTCTCTCGTCTCGACGGAACGGGATTGAGAGGCGTTTTCAAGCCCGCAGGCATGGCCTGGGCTTCTGTCTGGTCGAAAGACGGCAACTGGATAGCTTTCACGGTCGGCCCTCCGTTTGCCCCCGCGAAAGCGCAGGCGGATATCTGGAAAGTCAAGCCGGATGGCACGGGCGCCGTCAACCTCACCGAAGGCTGTGAAGCCAACGACGGCTTTCCGGATTTCTCTCCCGATGGTCGTCGTATAGTCTTCCGCAGCGGACGGGACGGCAACCACGAGATTTATTTGATGGAGGCCGATGGTTCGAACGTCCGGCGGCTGACCGAGCACGCAGCCACAGACACCATGCCCGCTTTTTCGCCCCTGGGAGATATGATCGTTTTCAGCTCGTTTCGCGACGGCGATCCTGAGATTTACACTTTGCAGCTAAGCCCGGATGGCACGCCCGGCCAGTTGCGCCGCATAACCAACAGCGCCGGAGGCGACATGCACCCCCGGTTTTCCCCCGACGGCAAGTGGATCGTTTTTGCGAGCGATCGCGGGGGCAATAATGACGAAGAGCCGCTCAACATCATCGGCATTCCGCAGCCCGCGGGCGAGTTATGGGCCATCCGGCTCGAAGACGGTTTTACGGCGCGGCTGACCCACAACAAGTGGGAAGACGGAGTGCCGGCCTGGAAGTGAAGGCAACGGGCAAAAGGCAATGGATGGGAAAGCGATTGATCATTATTGCCTTTTGCCTTATTTGAGTTAATCCCACCTGCCCGCTACAATACCTGAGTGGCGGGCTGCTCGACTCCCTCCACGCTCTGGCGTTAAGAATTATGACCCCCTTTAAAAAGCTTTTAAGCTATTTCGCACCTTATCGCCGCATGGTCATCTTCGGCATTACGTGCGTCTTGATGACCAATCTGGTCAAGCTCACATCGCCGCTCGTTCTTGGAAAAGCGGTAGATGATCTGACGACGGAAGTAACGCACGCCAAGCTGCTTCAATACGGCGGCCTTCTCATAGCAATCGCGCTCGTGCAGGGCGTCTTTCTTTTCACGCAGCGGCGCGTGCTTATCAACATGTCGCGCCACATCGAGTACGATCTGCGCAACGATTTTTACTCGCACCTCCAGAAACTCCCTTTCGCGTTCTATCAATCTCACCGGACGGGCGACCTGATGGCGCGCGCTACAAACGACCTTTCAGCCGTGCGAATGGTCGTAGGCCCGGCGCTGATGTACTCGATGAATACCATATTTGCGATGGCATTGATCGTGCCCATAATGGCTTCGATCAGTTGGCGTCTCACGCTGCTTGCCTTCATGTCAATGCCGCTCGTGGCCGGGGCCACGCATTATTTCAGCCGCCGTATACACGACCGCTTCGAGAGAGTGCAAGATTATTTCGGCACCGTCTCAAACCGCGCGCAGGAATCGCTCGCGGGCGTGCGCGTGATCCGCGCCTACACGCAAGAGCGCGCACAGATGCTAAGCTTCAGCAGCGTCAACCGCGAGTTCGTAGATCGAAACCTGGGACTTATCCGCCTGTCGGGCATATTTCATCCGATATTGCAGTTTTTTATAGGCCTCGGCTTTATCGCCGTGCTGTGGTACGGAGGCACACTCGTAATTAAAGAAACAGAGTTTCGGACAATGCTGACGACGGCGTTTACAGCTCTGACAGTAGGGATGCCGGTAGATTTAGGAAACCAGGCGTTGGGCGTGGGAATCACAATAGGCGATTTTGTAAAGTTCACTCTTTATCTGGGCCTGCTCGTGTGGCCGATGATCGCGCTCGGATGGGTCATAAACATATTTCAACGCGGCATGGCTTCGATGGGCCGCATGAACCAGATAATGTCTATCGAGCCTGCTATTACAGACACCAACGAGGCGCAAGATATCAAGGAGATCGAAGGCGAGATCGAGTTTCGCAATCTGACTTTCGCCTACAACGGCACGGATCGCGCTTCGCTCAAAGATATAAACTTGCGCATACCGGCGGGCCAGACCGTAGCCTTTGTCGGGGCGGTCGGGTCGGGCAAGTCGACGCTGATGAACCTTGTCCCGCGTCTGCTCGACGCCGAAGCCGGACAGGTCTTGATCGACGGCCGCCCCATCCGCGAGATACCGTTACCGGTGCTCAGGTCTTCGATAGGCTACGTGCCGCAGGAGACTTTTTTATTCAGCGAGACCATAGCCGAAAACATCGCTTTCGGAGTCGATAGCGCCTCCGAGAAAGAGGTGGAAGAAGCGGCCGCGCAGGCGGGGATCGCCGAAGACATTCTCGAATTTCCTAAAGGATTTCAGACGCTGGTGGGAGAGCGCGGAATAACGCTTTCGGGCGGGCAGAAACAGCGAACGGCCATTGCCCGCGCGCTGATAAGGCGACCGCGAATCCTGATACTCGACGACGCGCTGTCATCGGTTGACACTTACACCGAAGAGAAGATACTCAAGCACCTGCGCCGCATCATGCGCGGGCGCACGAGCCTGATCGTTTCGCACCGCGTTTCTACGGTCAAGGACGCCGACCTGATCGTAGTGCTGGAAGACGGCCTGATAGCCGAGCGCGGCACTCACGACGAGCTGATAGCGCGCGGCGGCCTTTACGCGGAGCTTTACGAGAAGCAGTTGTTAGAAGAAGAATTGGCGGCAAGTTAAATGGCAGAATCGCACCACGAAGAAGAGGTACTCGGCAAAGCATACGACGCGCGGCTGATGCGGCGGCTGCTCAAGTATCTTTGGCCTTACAAATGGTACGCGCTCACGTCCCTGGTCCTGACCGTGTTGAGCGCGCCCTTGGTGCTTGCGGGGCCGCCGCTTACAAAAGCCGCCATCGATCTGTATCTATCGCCCGACCCGTCAAAACCTCCTGCCGGGTTTACGCTGCTGCTCAAACAGACCGCAGACCGGTTTGGGTTCGGCGGCAGCCCTTACGAGGGGCTGGCCTTTATCGCGATTGTCTTCTTTATCGCAAACCTCGCCGCGTTCGCCGTCCAGTACACCCAGGCCTACGTGATGCAGGCGATGGGCCAGTACATAATGTACGACCTGCGCAAAGAAGTATTCGCCCACCTGCAACAGTTGCCCGTCCAGTTTTATGATCGCAATCCTGTTGGCCGGTTGATGACGAGGCTGACGACCGACGTCAACGCGCTCAACGAGATGTTCACCGCAGGCGTCATAGCCATTTTCGGCGACGTAGCGATGATCTTTTACATCATCATCTTTATGTTCCAGGTGAACTGGCAACTGGCGCTCGTATCTTTTTCGATACTGCCGCTGCTGGTTATCCTGACGACCTGGTTTCGTATCGGCGCGCGCTCGTCGTTTCGCGAGGTGCGCGTGCGCATAGCGCGTATAAACGCATTTCTGCAAGAGCACATCACGGGGATGCCCGTCGTCCAGTTGTTCAACCGCGAAGTGAAAGAGATGCGTCAGTTCGATAGCATAAACGACAAGCATCGCAAGGCGAATATCGACACGATCTTTTATTACGCGGTCTTCTACCCGGCGGTCGAGATTATCGGGGCCATCGGCATCGCGCTGATCATCTGGTATGGCGGCGGCCAGGTTATCCAGGGCATTGCGACTATAGGCACGCTCGTGGCTTTCATACAGCTTGCGCGCTCTTTTTACGAGCCCATATCTGACATCAGCGAAAAATACAACATACTGCAATCGGCGATGGCTTCCTCGGAAAGAATTTTCAAGATGTTGGACGAGCCTGTCACAATCAAATCGCCCCCGGAGCCGACGCCTGTGGGCAAGGCGCGCGGCCACATCGAATTTCGCAACGTGTGGTTCGCTTACAAAAACGAAGACTGGATTTTGAAAGACGTTTCATTCGAAGTCCGCCCGGGCGAGCGCGTAGCGTTTGTCGGCCACACGGGGGCGGGGAAGACTACGATCACAAATTTGCTGCTCAGGTTTTATGACGTGCAGCGCGGGCAGATACTTATTGACGGCGTAGACGTGCGCGAGATGGACCTGGAACAACTGCGGACGAATTTTTCAATAGTGCTGCAAGACGTATTCTTATTTTCGGGCGACATAGCGACCAACATTCGCCTTGGCAACGGCGAGATAAGCGACGAGCAGCTTCGCGCCGCCGCGCGCGAAGTACACGCGGACCCGTTTATCAGCCGATTGCCCGAAGGCTATCAGACGGAGCTGCGCGAGCGGGGTGCGGGACTTTCGGTGGGCCAAAAACAGCTTATAAGCTTTGCGCGCGCGCTGGCTTTCGACCCGCGCATCTTGATTCTGGACGAGGCCACAAGCTCTATAGACACCGAGACGGAAATCCTTATCCGCGACGCGGTCGAACGTTTGATGGAAGGCCGGACCGCGCTTGTCATCGCGCACCGGCTGTCAACTATACAATCGGTCGATAAAATAATCGTGATGCACAAGGGCGAAATCCGCGAGATGGGCACACACCAGGACTTGCTGGCCGAGCGGGGCCTGTACTGGCGGCTGTACCAGTTGCAGTTCTATCATGACTACAAACGGAGCTTCGCCGAAAGCATTGCGGACGACTAGAGCGGTTTTCAATTGAATGTACCGTATGCAAGAGACATCTCACCGCAGAGACACAGAGAGCACAGAGGGGGCGCAGAGAAAACTATCTGCTCTGCGCCCCCTCTGTGCTCTCTGTGTCTCTGCGGTGAATCTTCTTTCATTTCCTTACGCTCATATGAAATTCGCTCTAGGAATTTCGGATTGCGGATTGAAAACCGATTCGCTTGTCCTTATAAATGTAATGATCAGCACGGGCACATTTCAGGAAATCCGCAATCCGCAATCGAATGGGGAGGCTTATGGACATCGAGCTTGATATGACGGTGCTGGGGTTGAGCGATCAATCCCAGGAATTGCTCAAAAACAAACGGGTCTATATGATATGCCCGGACGGTCACGAAGTGCCGGTCAGGCTCAGTCAGGGAGCGGGCGCGTCAACGATCTACTGCCCTGAGTGCACAAAAATGATAGAGCCGCGACTGCCTTAACAGCCGTCGCGGCTCTTATCCTCGATTTGTCCCCTGCCTAATGAATCGTAACTGCGGCGGTCGAGCGTCCCGTCGCTTCGCATATGATCGAAGAGATAATTTCGTCGAGCGCTTCTAAAGACACGGGCTTGCCCAGCACCGCTACGCACCCGGCAGCCGCAGCGCACTCTTCGACTTCCGCCGTGTTCCACCCCGTCAGCAGTATAGTTGGAATCCTTCGCTCGGCGGTGTCGTTCAGCCGGTGAAGCATGCCGAAGCCGTCTACGGAAGGCATGACCAGGTCGAGTATTATCACGCTCGGGTGTTCGTTGCGCGCTATCTCTATCGCGTCCGTAGCAAAGTTAGCGACGCGCACCTGGTACTTGCCAAGAAAAAATTTACTTAAAAGCTCAGTCCATTCCGCGTCGTCATCAACGATGAGAAGCGTCTTATAGTCCAAGCCTTCAGTTTGAGCGCCCGACATATTATTCATACACCCCTCCCGCTGTTTCACCGAGTCTAACCCTGCCGCGCCTGTCACGCAAGGTTCAGAACGCTTTCGCCCCGCCTTGTGGTCACGGTCTTGCGACCGAAGGGCGATTCATATCGGCTTGAGAAGATGTTGGTAACGTTCTGTTTCATGAAGATGAGGCTGCTGTCGTCCTGCTTGAGATCGACCATCACTATATCGCCTTCACGAATCTGGCGGGTAGCGATGAGGTTCGACAGCGGCAGCACCACGTTGCGCTCGATTGTCCGCTTGAGCGGGCGAGCGCCGTATTTAGAGTTGGTGCCTTCTGTCAACAGGAACTGCTTGGCGCGCTCCGTGTAGCGAAGTATGAAACGGCCACCCCCCACGGTCAGGACGCGCCGCTGTACCGCCTGCAACTCAAGCTCCAATATCTGCTGCATCGAATCATCCGAGAGCTGTTGAAAGACGACTATCTTATCTATGCGGTTCATGAATTCGGGCGAAAATTTCCGCCGCGCCGCTTCGACGCCGAGCTTGTGCAGGTGATTGTTGACTATCTCGGCTGGCTGGATAGTCGGCATCGAAAAGCCAAGCTTCGTTTCGGTGAGCTTTTCCATCTCGCGCGCGCCCAGGTTCGATGTCAGTATGACTATGGTGCGCGAGAAGTCTACGCGGCGGTTGTCGCCAAGCGTAAGCGTCGCTTTATCGAGCACGCCGAGCAGAAGCTGCCACAGCGCGTCGGACGCCTTTTCAATCTCGTCAAACAGAACGAGCGTCAGCTTCACACGGTCGTTATGATAACTGTTGATATGCTCTTGCGTAAGTATGGGAGGCGTCTCGCGGTGGCCGAGATAGCCCGGAGGCGATCCGATCAGCTTTGCGATCTCGTGCGAATGCTGAAACTCCGCGCAATCGACGCGTATGAAAGCGTTTGAGCTGCCGAATAAGACTTCGGCTGCGGCTTCGACCGAGCGAGTCTTGCCCGTGCCCGTAGGCCCCAAAAAAAGGAGCGTGCCTATCGGGCGGCCCGCGAGGTTCAAACCCGCCTGATAGACTTGATACAGTTGAGACAACGCGCGCACGGCGCGATCCTGTCCCACAACCCGCGCCAGCAGTTGCTGCTCGAAATTTAATGCCTCTTCGGATTTTACAGTGTGGTCGAGCGGCGTGTACTCAGGCTCGCCAGCTGGAGCAGCATTGTTTGCGAAATAATTCATTTGAGCTACCATTTCCCATTCCCCCTGTCCGTCTCTCCACGCCGACGGGTTCAAACTCATTCAAGCAAGTTTCAAATGCTGGCCGTCTATTGGGCAAGCATCGTGCCAACGTGCGTGTGACTACACAGGTGTGATGAACTAAGATAATTTGGTGTTTTCTTGCTGACAACACTGCCACACAACCGTTTCTATTTTTCACAAGCGCCGCGAGATTGTGTCTCTTGTTCACAACCCTAAAACGCGAACGCGCTGCGCGTTTGTATCTATATTATTCAGGCCGGGCGGAGCGGCGTATGTTATTAAGGCATAGGCTTTCAATCGCCGCGAGTTTTATAGGTTCTCAAGCCTATAGTTGCGCCGTCTGTTTCGACCGTGACCATACCGTCGCGGCCCGTCTGGTAGAGCTTTGCGCCTCGCGCGAGGTAACGCTCTAAGACCTCCGCGTGAGGATGGCCGAAACGGCTGCGGTCGCCCACAGAGATCACGGCCGACTCGGGCCGCACTGCGTCAATAAACGATGCGGACGAAGATGTTCTTGATCCGTGATGCGGGACTTTCAAAACATCCGCTTGCAAAGCTGCTCCCGACTCGACGAGCGCATATTCACCCGGTCCTTCAATGTCGCCCGCAAGAAGCGCAGAGACCTCGCCGTAATTCAGGCGTAAGACTACCGAATCGTCATTGCCTGATGTAATGACTTGAGACCGAGCGACAGGAGGCCATAGCACCTCGACCGCAACGCCCTGTATCTCGAACCGGTAGCCTGCGCTAACCACTCCTGCTCTTACCCCTCGCCGTCCGATAGCCTCTCTAAAATGATCGAACTCGGCGTTATCATCGGGCGAGCGGCCTATGATGGCCTGACCCACGCGAAAATTTTCTACGACCTGTGGAAGCCCGCCGATGTGGTCCGTGTGGGCATGCGTCGCCAGCACGTAATCGATTCGCGTAAGCCCCAGAGACCATAAAAAACGGGAGACGACCGTTTCACCCACGCCGAACGAATCGTCCTTAAAATCTGGCTCGGCACTCTCCTGATCCGCGTCTGTTTTAAATGACGGATGGCCGCCGCCATCTACGAGCATGGTCGCGCCCCCCGGAAAAATGATCAGCGCCGCATCGCCTTGCCCCACGTCGAGAAAATGTATCGTCAGCTTTCCGCTCGGCGCAGGGCTTGCGGGCCGAAGCACCGCGATCACGATTGCGATAAGAGCTAAAACGCACAACGTCGAGGCGAGGAGAGTTACAGGCGGTGGGGCACGGTGTTGCGGGGATGCGCGATCAATCTCAAGCTTCCACGCGACGGGTCGCCACCTGTCGATCAACACGGCGAGCAGACTTAGAGGCACAAAGTAAGCGGCGTAAATACCTGACCGCCATCCTTCATAATGCGCGACGCGAAAGCTGGCTCCGGGCAAATCCCGGAAGGGGACGACCGAGTTGACCAGCAAGTAGTGCGCGGCTTCGACAGAGGTTGCGAGCCAGGCCGCGAGCGGCGCGCTTATCGCGCCCGCGATGATTATCAGCATTGCCGCGAGCATCAAGAAACCTGTGAGCAGACCCGCGACGACGTTGAGCAGTATTCCGACAGGTGATACGCGATTGAAGTAGACGGCCATCAGCGGGAGAGTCGCTAACTGGATTGCCAGCGAAGTTATGATAAGCAACGCCGCCGCCCTCGCGAGTCTCTGCAATCGCAAGCGGCCGAGCCAACGCGCCGCGCGAGCTTTTTCCAGCCGGTAACGCACGGGCGACTGCCTCATCTCGTCATTGAATTTGCGCTCGTCCCAAAAAAGCGTCTCCGCAAAAAACCTGATTGCGCGAGCACAAGAGGGCGGGTGCGGCGTGTGCGCCGAAGGTCGCCACTCGCCCACGGCCCTGAGCCTTTCGGCAACCGGCAGGGCAAGCCCTACTATCCCGGCCACGGCGATGAAGCTTAGCTGGAACGCAGGATCGGCTACCAGCGCCGGTTTCAAGGCAAGCATTATGAAAGCGGCAAGCGCGACGGTGTTGATCGATGCGGCCCGGCGGAAAAGCAGCGGCCCCGTAAGCCCCACCGTTATCATCACTGTCGCCCGCGTAACCGGAGGCGCAAGCCCCACCATAACGGCATAAGCCCACAAAGCGACGATAGAGATGATGAGTCGCGGCGCGCGGAGGCGCTTTGGCCTTGTCTGCCCGCCCAACAGCGCCCACGCGATTATCGCCACGTGCATGCCTGAGATAGAGAGCACATGGAATGTTGCGCCTTCCCTCAATTGCGCGCTCGCCTCCGGGTCCAGAAAATATCGGTTGTCTACGAGCATGGCTTTGAGCGTGCCTGCTGCGCGCGGCTCAAAATGTTTATCGATGCCTTTTATAAAACCGAGCCGGAATTTATAAAGCAAGGCGAGCAGAGGATTCATTCGTCCTGCGCCGAGGCGCTCTATGAGCAGAGGGCTTTTGATTACGCCTTTCAGATCGTATCCGCTGCGCTCCAGATAAGCGTTGAAATCGGGCGAGGCGGGATTTTTGTAACTGCGGGCGCGTTCGAGCCGGACCAGGACGCGCACGCGCGAGCCGTAATCGAGTTGTAAACGGTCGAACTCTGCGGCGGCTTCCGGCTGGTCGAGCATCAACATCAACCTCGCCCGCCCGGTCGCGTGAAAGGCTTCGCCTCGCGAGAGAATGCTTTCGGCCTCAAGGTCGAGATAGGTGGCCCCCGGCGCAGGCTCAGGCGGCGCAGTAAGCTTTCCGGTTAATTCGACGCCCGCATCGGGCGTGATGCGCCGGGTTTCGTAAAGCCTGCGGAGCTTCGTTTCATTCGCGCCGGTTCGCTCGACCGAAGCGATTAGCGCGCCGGCTTGAATAAAGGCGACGAGAATGGCCGCAGTAGCTGCGGTCGAATTTCCGGTCAGCAGAAACCTGGTAGAGAGTAGGATAGAAAAGAGAGCTAATACGACCGTCAAGCGGCCGTCAGGCTCGATCCAACGGTCTGCGAGTATGCCGGCGGTGAGCGCGGCGGTCAGATAAACGAAGGGATGAAGGATGAGGGATGAGGGATGAAAAAAGGTTCCGGAGTATGCTGAATCTGTAAGTTTGAGATTTGAGATTTGAGATTTCATATCTTTTTCATCCCTCATCCCTCATCCTTCATCCTTTGGGCATCCCTCATCCTTTGGAGCCGAGTTCGGTTGACAAGGGCGCTCGCAAAGATTAAACATCTATTTATCATGACCGACAGCCCGCTAGACGAGCTCCAGCAAAGAGTGATTGAGTTTGCGAGATCGACCGACGCGCCGGAAGATTCATTTTTAATGAGGCGGTCGTCTCTCGATGATCGGGACCAGTTGCAATCGCTTATAGATGGAATGACTCTATCGCTTATAAGCTATTGCTATCACCGCCACCCGCGCGGCGAAAACGTGCATGAAGTGATGGAGAAACTCGACACGGTCGAGCCGGGGACACCCGAGGCTGGCGAGCTTGAGCGCCGCGCTGATGACGCGGCTGCGTTGCAGATACCTTTCATCGTAACGCTCAACCGTATGCTCGAAGAGTATTACGATTTGAGGCGTCAATTAGAGACGCGGCTTCAATAAATGATCGCCGCGCCACCCTTACACCGGTACAGGTCTTAAGAGTTCACCGGGCCGTTGACGGTTAACCTTCCGGCCGCTCTATCCGTTCGGGTATTGATCGTAAAACTGCTGAGGTTTTATCGCGACATCAATAACACCCCATATCCACACGCCAAGATTCGGCAACATGAACAGAAACAAACCGATCACGTTTAACGCGAGCCCCACCCAGAATTTCCACGCGTCTCTCTGGTAGGTGTAGAGCCACGCCCAGAATCCCGCCAAGAATATGGCGAGCAATATGGCAACCGTCTTATCTTTGCGCTGCACATAGTAGGCGGGCGCAACGCCGTATCCCGCCTGGTAAGGATTATATTGCTGCTGGTAAGGCTGCTGATAAGGTTGTTGATACGGCTGCTGGTACGGTTGCTGGTAAGGCTGCTGATAAGGTTGTTGGTAGGGCGGCTGTTGATACGGCTGCTGTTGATATGGTTGCGGGTTATATGGCTGCTGGTTATTTGGTTGCGGGTTATAAGATTGCTGCGCAGGCGGCGGCTGTTGCTGTTGCTGCTCGACGGCGGAAGGCGGCGTCCAGCTAGAGATGGTGTTGCCGCAACGCGGGCAAAATCGAGCGGTGCTGCTGACAGCGCTCGCACAATTAGAACATAGGGCTGATGCTGATGACATGACTGTACCTCCGGTCAGTGGCAATCGAAACGGGATAATTGTTAAGAGCTATTACCTGGGGCTGCGCTTTCAAAGAGGATAGGCGATTATGAAATCATCTACTGCCTGATTCGCGCAAGCTCAAGGAACTTTTGACAGGCGGATTGTAATCCTGTTAGTTGACAATCGCAACCTGAGATTTGTGGCGACGAGGCAGGGACTTTATTCGTCAGCATCGTCTGCCGTATCGTTCGAGTCTTCGGCGTCTTCCGCGCCGCTGCCTCGCACCTCGCCCGATATTTCAGCGCGCCGCTGCTTGGCCAGTTTCATTATCAATGACAAATGCTTTCGCGCGCGGCGAGCGGCTGCCTTATTTCCCTTTTGCCGAAAGACCATGTTTTCGGCGGCAAATCGCCCTACTTCGATCAACAGCTGGCCCGTAGTCGAGCCTTGAGCGCGGCGATCAAACAATCTCCGGTCACTACCGCTGCGCCGCTCTGCGGTGCCTTCCGGCGGGCCAATATCTTCCTTGCGCCGGTCTTCCCTCCGGCGATCGTCCTGCCCGCGCCGCTCTCCGTCAGGCAAGTTGAAAGCGTTGTCGTCTTCCATTTCGCTCTCCAGAGTCAGTAGTTTTAATCCTGCTAATTCGGCGAGGCCGCCTGTAGCTGAACTCCCCAGCACGGGCTAGTCTAACACAGAGTTGTCAGGTTGCAAGCCTTTAGACGCTATCGGGTTGCTCTCAGACCGGAACTTGAAGATAATCCCTCTACGCCATCAGGATAGTTAGAATATCGGGTATGCCCTAGGAGGAGAATCTATGCAAAGCACTATGCAGGACCGCCCTTTGACTATCAACGCCGTATTCGATCACGGGAGAAAAGTTTACGCTTCGAGCGAGGTAGTGACTTTCACGGGTGACGGCTCGCGCCGGGCGAGCTTTAGTGAAACGGCCGGGAGGGCCGAGCGCCTGGCCGCTGCGCTCAAGCGGCTCGGCATAAACGAAAACGACAGGGTCGGCACTTTCTGCTGGAACACGCAAGAGCACCTTGAAGCCTACTTCGCCATCCCTTGCATGGGCGCGGTGCTGCACACGCTCAACATCCGTCTATTCCCCGAACAGCTCACCTACGTCATCAACCACGCCGAAGACCGCGCGATCATCCTCGACGACTCGCTCGTGCCTTTGCTCGCCCGCATCGCTGCGGATTTGAAGACCGTGGAGCATTTCATAGTGGTCGGCAGCGGAGACGCCGCGCCGCTCGGCGAGGTGCTTCGATACGAAGAGCTGTTGGCAGCCGAAAGCGAGGGCTTCAACTGGCCCGAAATCGAAGAGCGATCAGCCGCCGCGATGTGTTACACGAGCGGCACGACTGGCAACCCTAAAGGCGTGGTTTACTCTCACCGCTCAACCTTTCTGCATTCGCTCTCCATCTGCTCGGGTTCCGTCTTCGGGCTGACGGAATGTGATCGCATATTGCCGATAGTCCCGATGTTTCATGCGAACGCGTGGGGCCTGCCGTACGCGGGGTGGTTTGCCGGTTCGGATTTCATCATGCCTTCGCGCTTTTTGCAGGCCGAGCCGCTCTGCCGGTTGATTGCCGACGAGCGGCCCACTTTTTCGGGCGCGGTCCCGACCATATGGAACGATATACTTCGTCACGCCGAATCGCACCCGGTCAACCTCTCCTCGATTCGCATGATCGCCTGCGGAGGGTCGGCTGTGCCGCGCAGCCTGATGGAGAGATTTCAAGAGCGCCACAACGTGCGCATAGTGCAGGCGTGGGGAATGACGGAGACCAGTCCGCTTGCGGCGGTCGCGCACATTCCGAAATGCTGCGAGCCCGGGGAAGAGATGGAATGGCGCTCGAAGACTGGCCGCGTCGTCCACGGCGTCGATCTCAGACTTATGGATAACGGACAGGAAGTGGCCTGGGACGGCCAGTCCGTAGGCGAGATCGAAGTGCGAGGCCCGTGGATCACGGCGAGCTATTACGGCGATGACACGCCGGAAAAATTCGACGGCGGCTGGCTCAGGACGGGCGACGTCGGGACTATCAACGAGCAGGGGTTCATACAGATTACAGACCGCTCTAAGGATGTCATCAAATCGGGCGGCGAGTGGATCTCTACGGTCGAGCTTGAAAATGCCTTGATGGGCCATCCCGATGTTATCGAAGCCGCAGTCATAGGCGTGCCGGACGAGCGGTGGGACGAGCGCCCGCTCGCTTGCGTCGTGCTGCGCGAAGGCGCTGGAGCCGATACGGAAGCGCTGCGCGCATTCCTCGGCGAGCGAGTGGCGAAATGGTGGGTTCCCGAACGCTGGGCATTTATCAGCGAAGTCCCGAAGACCAGCGTCGGAAAGTTCGATAAGAAAGTCCTTCGCGCCCGGCGCGAGCAAGGCGCAATCCAGATCATAGACGCGGGCTCGAAAGCTGCCGGGTAGGCCCAGGTTGATGGACGGTTTGATGTGGCGTCAATTGAGGTGAAACAATGAAACGGATTTCCACAATAATACTTCTGTTGTTTTGCCTGACAGGAGTCATGCCCGTGCCCACGAGCGGACAGCAAAATAAAGACCGACCGGAAGAGACTGACAAACGGTCCCTACCGTTGCGTCCGGTTCACACTTATTCGATTGTGGCGCGCGACGCTCAAACGGGCGAGCTTGGCGTGGCAGTGCAGTCGCACTGGTTTTCGGTCGGCTCCTCCGTCCCCTGGGCCGAAGCCGGGATAGGCGCGGTCGCCACTCAATCGTTCATCGATCCGAGCTACGGCAAGCTGGGACTGGATTTGATGCGCGCGGGACGAAGCGCGCCCGACGCCTTGAAAGCGCTTCTCGCCGGAGACGAAGGGCGCGATGTTCGCCAGGTCGCCATGATAGACGCGGAGGGGCGTGTGGCGGCGCACACCGGCGCAAAGAACATACAGGCCGCCGGGCACGTTACGGGAAAAGATTATTCGGTACAGGCTAACCTGATGCTTAACGACAAGGTGTGGCCTGAGATGTCAAAGGCTTTTGAAGCTGCGAAGGGCGATCTTGCCGAGCGAATGATGGCGGCGCTCGAAGCGGCCCAGGCCGTGGGCGGAGATATACGCGGGCGGCAATCGGCCGCGCTCGTCGTTGTCAAAGGCAAGTCGACGGGAAGGCCGTGGGCCGACCGCCTCTTTGATCTCAGAATCGAGGACAGCCCTGAGCCGCTAAAGGAGCTGCGACGGTTGCTGGTTTTGCAGCGCGCTTACAATCACATGAACGAAGGCGATCTGGCCGTAGAGAAAAATGATAACGAGAAAGCGCTCCGCGAATACGGCGCGGCGGCCCGTCTTGCGCCCGATAACCTGGAGATGGTCTACTGGCACGCGGTGGCCCTGGTCAATATGAAGCGCATGGACGAAGCGCTCCCGTTGTTCAAACGAGTCTTTGCCGCCGATAAGAACTGGGCGACACTCACGCCCAGGCTGGTAAAATCGGGATTGCTTCCGGACGACCCGCAACTGATCGAACGCATAGTCAAAGCGGCTGGCTGAAAGTAGAATACTTGTTGTGCGGCGCATCATAATAAAATAGGAAGGGACTTATCATGACCGATACCTGGGACGAGCGGAAAAGAGCGCTTGAAGAAGATTATTTCCATCGCAAAGAAAAAGAAGCAATCGAGCGTATGCGCGCAAAGCGAGCGGCTGAAGGGGCGGCCGCTGCGGGGCTACAGTGCCCGAAATGCGACGGCACGCTGATGGAGATCGATTACGACGTGGTCAAGATTGACCGCTGCGAAAAATGTAACGGCGTGTGGCTTGACGCCGGGGAGCTTGAGCAACTGACTAAACAGGAAGACGGCGGCGGCTTTATGGGCCGTCTGTTTGGGAGCTTCTCTCGCAAGTAACGATATTTTCAACCGCCTTTTAACTTCATCCGACACCTGCTTGCCTTGAAAAGTGGCGCGCGGTGAATTCTTGCGCCACCTCCGACAAAACTGACTTTCGCATGAATCCGAGGCCCGAAGCGCGCCCGTAGTAGCCGATTGAGTAGGAGGAAAAGGATAATGGATATGCAGAAGGATAGATTAGTCGAAGAGCGCGCGCTGGGATTTATCGCATTCTTTTATTATGCGGTATTGCTCGCGGGCTTTGTCATAGGGCTGTACGGTTTCTTCTCGTTGCTCTGGATGGCCGGCAGCCTGGTCGAGCGAAACAATCAGATCGCAGGCTCGCTGTTTTAAGAAGAGCATTCACCGCGCAACAGATCACATTTCTCATTTCGATCTTCAATTCTAAAAAACACGGGCAGAAATATTTGCCACAGAGGCACGGAGACACAGAGTTTATTTATTCTATTTCTCTGCGCCTCGGCGTCCGGGCGGCAAGAAATCAGAACAGAGGCGCAAGGTTGAAAGTCGAACGAGCCTGGTGCTAGACTTCACGCGATGAGCTCCCGACGAGTCAGTAATCGTGTCGAACCCGGAAGCATTGCGTGGACGCTCTCGCGCAGGATCGGCATGGTAATAGTTTTGGCGCTCGCCTTTTTCTTGAGCGCCATCATTACTATCTACACACTCTTTCGAATAGGCGATACGCAGGTCCCGGATGTGGTCGGGAGGTCGCAAGCCGAGGCCCAGCAGATGGCTGAAAAAGCAGGCCTCAAGGTCAGCATACTGCCGCGCCCGGACGATAAGGCTCCGGCCAACACGGTCTTTCGCACCGACCCTGCTCCGAATTCATCGGTCAAGAAAGATTCGATTTTAAAAATCTATGTCAGCACCGGCCCGCCGCAAAACAAAAGCGAACTCAACGCCCCGGTCTCCAGAGGCAGATCATGATAGAGATAGCCCCTTCGATACTATCGGCAGATTTTGCGCGGCTCGGCGAAGAGATTCAAGCAGCCGAGCGCGGCGGCGCGGGGTTGATTCACGTTGATATAATGGACGGGCATTTCGTGCCGAATATCACGATAGGCCCCATGGTGGTCAAGGCCGCTCGGCGCGTAACCGACCTGCCCCTGGATTGCCACCTTATGATTACCGACCCCGATCTTTATATTGACGACTTCGCGCGGGCCGGGGCTTCTATGATCTCTGTTCACGTAGAAGCGGTCGTGCACCTGCACCGAACGCTTACGGCGATACGCGACCTGGGCTGCCGACCCGGCGTCGTGCTGAATCCCGCGACCCCTATCTCAACCCTTGAAGAAGCTCTCCCTTATGTTGATTATGTGCTCGTGATGTCTGTCAATCCGGGATTCGGCGGCCAGTCCTTCATAGCCACCGCGCTTGACAAGATCAGTCGGCTGCGGGGTATGATTGATAGTCGCGGTCTCAACGTTCATATAGAAGTAGATGGCGGGATAGGGATTGAAAACGTTACGGATGTAGTGCGCCGGGGCGCTGAATGGATTGTCGCAGGGTCAGCGGTGTTTGGCGGGGGAAACCCCGAAGAAGCGACCCGCCGCTTGCGTGAAAAGGCGTTAGAGCCGCTTACAATATAACCCGTGCTTGCCCACGAGGGTGCAAGTGGTCATCCGATAAAAGTAAACAAAGGAGAAGGCCGTCCACGCTCAACCTTTACAGCGCGAGTGGCGGAAGGCTCAAGGTAGTTTTATGAAGGCAGCATTTTTTTCGTTTTTATTAGTGACGCTGGCGCTATCGTTTGCGGCTTGCGGCGGAAAGCCCAAGACCCAGGTTACGCTGGAACAGGCCCAGTCGGGGCGCGATCAAGAGCTTTTCCGCGACGGGATCAACGCCATACGCAAGGGCAACTTTGACCAGGGCAGAATACTGTTGAACACGATGATCAACACGTATTCCGACAGCCCGCTTACTCGCATGGCGAAGCTCTCGATTGCCGATTCCTTCTACCTGCAAGGCGGCTCGAAGAGCCTCGCGCAGGCCGAGGTCGAATACCGCGATTGGGTGCAGTTCTTCCCCGACGATGCGCTTGCCGACGACGTGATGCTGAAGATGGCCGAGATTCACCTCAGGCAGGTGATGGCGCCTGACCGCGACACCACGCACGCGAAGCTGGCCGAGCGGCAGTTGAAGGAGACGCTGCGCCGCTATCCGAACACCGATAAAAAAGACGACGCGAACAACCTTATGATCGAGGTCCAGGAAATCCTGGCCATGCACGAACTGAAGGTCGCGCGCTTCTATTTCGAGATACGCGAATCGGCTCAGGCCGCGCAGATGCGCACCGAAGAGATTTTGAACAACTACCCTAACTTCTCTCGATTCGACGAAACGCTCTGGCTTCACGCGCGGGCGATGGCCGATCAGGAAGATACGGAGACGGCAAGCCAGGATCTCACTCGACTCGTCGGCAACTATCCGCACTCTGAATTCAGGCAGAGGGCCGAAGACCTTTTGAAGAAATGGGGCAAGCCCGTGCCCGAACCCGACCCGGCAAAGCTGGCCGAAGCGCCGCCTGAAACGAAAGGGCTGCCTTCGCGCGTCATCGGGTTTGTCTTTGGGCCTAAGATCGAGACCTCGAACAAAGGCATCATCATCGACCGCGACCTCAAGACCGAAGAGATAATCTCTCGCGTGCAGCAATTGACCGGCGGCCCCAAGTCTGTTGAAGCGGTTACGCCCGGCGCTGCCACGACCACGAACGCGCCTGACGCGCGGCCTCGACGCGCCACCGGAGCGGGCCAGGATGTAGAGGTCAAGGCCGGAACGCCTGCCGAGCAGAATACGTCGAACAAAAACAAGTCGAACAAAAAAGATCAGGACAAAGAGAAGAAGAAAAACGACGGCGGCTCAAAGATGCTCAGGAACCCATAACCTTACGGCTGATTTTTACGACGGCTGATTTTTTCGCGGGTCAGCGACCTTTTCACCTTATCCCCGGAGGAAAGGCAGAACACGAATGGACGACGATAAAATCGAGCGTCAAATCGCATTTATCATCGAACATCAAGCAAAGTTCGACGCAAACATGGCTCGGCTACAAGAAAGGATAGACCAGGTTGATGAACAGGTGAGCCAGGTCACAGCTGCCGTCAGCAATGTCACGATTGTAGTCAGCAATCTTTCCGGAATTGTCAGCAATCTTTCCGGAATTGTCGGCAGCCTGACCAATATAGTCGAAAGCTATGCTAACCGGCTGGCGGCTCTCATCGCTATGAGCGAAAGACACGAGAACAGGCTAGAGAGAAACGACGCCCAAATAGCGGCCCTCATTGAAAGCGGCAAAGAGACTGACAAACGGTTGGACTCGCTCGCTGCAATAGTAGAAAAAACGATCACGGATCGCGGCTCGACTTGAGTTTGAAAGCCGCGATCTTGCGAGGCGGCAGATATGAAATTCTCGAAGCCTGACAGATCAAAAGCTCGCCCTGCCAATCCCGAACACTTCGAGGGCACGGTACACATGCATCATCTGGTCACTCGCGAAGAGAGCCGGGAGCTGGAGATCATAGCCGTGTTCTTCGACAACGGCGCGCGCACCCGGCCTCACGTACATTCGACCGATCAGGTGCTCGCCGTGGTAGAAGGAACCTGTGTTGTGGCCGACCAGACAGAGCGGCGCGAGCTTCAGCCCGGAGAGCACGCGCACACTCCCGCAGGCCACTGGCACTGGCACGGGGCCGCGCCGGGCCAGGACGCGTGCCACATCTCCATACGCAAGCCCGGTCCTACGGATTGGAATGTGCCTGAGCACGACTGGAATTCTTAGCCGATCAAGCGACGTTTATAATCCCGGCCCACGATTGAATCCCCGGTTAACAGGCCGTGACTAAAGCCTTAATATAAAACCCCATGAAAATTCTCGTCATCGGCGGGACCGGCTACATAGGCAGCCACACGGTTGAAGAATTGGCGCGTCGAGGCCATCAAGTCTCGGTCTTTACCCGCGGACAAAGCCGGTGGCAGCTTCCCAAAAGCGTCACGCTAATCAAAGGCGACCGGCGCAACGCGGAAGACCTTGCCCGTGCTCGCTCGCTCGGCTTCGACGCCGTCATAGACATCAACGCTTACACGCGCGAAGAGACGCAGACCGTAATCAATGCCTTTGACGGCGCGATCTCGCGCTTCGTCCACTTAAGCACTATGGCGGTCTGCAGGAAAGAATCCGGTTTGCCTGTTGATGAAGAAGACCCGCTGGTGACGGACCCGGCGGCGGGTTACGGTTACGAAAAGGCGGAGTGCGAGCGGGCCTTGCGGTGGGCGCACACAAAGACGGGATTCCCCTTTGTGAGCGTGCGGCCCACAGGCGTCTACGGCCCGCGTGACCGCAAGTCTCGCGAAAATTACTACCTCAAGCGCATAACGGCCGGTGTCCCGGTGATCGTTCCCGATAGCGGCGCTATCCCTATCTTTGCCGTTTATGTGGGGGACGTGGTGACGGTACTTGCTAACGCGCTCGAAGCCGAGGGCGTGACAGGCGCGGCATATAATATTTCGCAGCCTGAACTTATAAGCGTCAATAAACACATATCGAACATTGCGCAGCTGGCGGGCGAGCAGGCGGAAATCGCACAAGTGCCTTCGCGGCTGCTTGAGAGGCTCGGATTCAACCTGCATCAATTCCCTTACTATTCGCGCGAACGGTTGATCATATGCAACACGCAGGCGGTGCGGCGCGACCTCGGGTATCGCCCCACTCCATACGCGCACGCGCTTGCGGAGACCGTTCGATACTTTCTTGAGCGCGGCCCCGAAAGCCAGCCGTCGCTGGAAGACACCATGCCTCCCGTCATGCCTCGCTCGCGCGAGCGCGCCCTGGTCGATCGCTACCGCCGAGAGATCGCCCGACTCGAAGACCGGCTCACCGACGAATGGCTGAACGAAGCACTCCCTGAAATCTAAGTAATGAGTGATGCGACCCGCGAGCGGGTGCCCCGAGTGATGAGTTTAATGCAAGTGACAAGGTTCATAGATCTGTGACAGACGAGAACGAGACAAACAAAGACTCATCACTCAAGATAATGGTTGTAGCCGGAGAGGCCAGCGGCGACAAGCACGGGGCGGCGCTCGTCGTGGCGCTTCAAACACTCTACCCCGACACCCGTTTCGAGATATTCGGGGCAGGCGGCGATGAGATGCGATCCGCCGGAGTGGAAACACTCGTCGACGCGCGCGCGACGGCGGTCATAGGCATTCCCGAAATAGCTGGCGCGCTGGGGCGGCTTTATGGCGCGTATCGCACTTTGATCGAAGCGGCGCGCGCGCGCCGTCCCCAGGCGATAGTGCTGATCGATTGGCCGGACTTCAACATGCGGTTGGCTCGGCGGCTGCGGCGCGATGGGTTCAAGATCGTTTATTACATCAGCCCGCAAGTATGGGCCTGGCGTCGTTACCGCGTCCGCGCCTTGCAGCGAGATGTCGAGCGAATGCTGGTGATATTGCCGTTTGAAGAAGAGTTCTATAAAGAGTCCGGAATAGAGGTTGAATACGTCGGGCACCCGCTGGCCGACGCGGTTGCGGTGACTTCGACGCGGGATGAATTCATTCGCCATCACAGCCTGGACCAGTCGCGCCCGATCATCGCGCTTTTACCCGGCAGCCGTCATAAAGAGATTCATTATCATCTGCCTGCGATGCTCGACGCAGCAAGACGATTGCGGATTGAAAGTAGGAACGCTAGTTTCTTAAATCCGCAATTCGTGGTTCCGCTCGCCTCGACAGTAGATCGCAATCAGGTTAAAGCGATAATGAGCGAAGCGGGAAGGGAAGCGTCGTCCGGCGTGACGTTAATAGAGCGCGACACCTACGACGCTCTTGGGCATGCGGAAATCGCCGTCGTGGCGAGCGGGACCGCCACCGTGGAAGCGGCGTTGATAGGCACGCCTATGGTCATCGTTTACCGGGCGTCGGAATTGAACTGGCGACTTATCCGCCCGCTAATACACCTCGACACGTTCGGCATGGTCAACTTGATAGCAGGCAAACGCATAGTGCCTGAATTGATTCAACACGATGTTACGGGCGAAAAAATCGCCCGCGAAGTGTCAGATGTTCTTTCTGATCCCGTTCGCCTTGCTCGCATGCGAGAAGACTTGAGACTGGTCAGCGAACGGTTGAAAGCCGGGGGCGGGTCGGGCGCGTTGCGCGCGGCTCGTGCTGTTATGGAAGTTGCTGGCGGCAGCCGCGCGAGAAAATAACAGAGCGTTTATCAATTGGATGCGACCGCTCTGGTCGAGCAAAAAAATAGAGGCTGAGAATTTCGATTCTCAGCCTCTGCGTGTTTATTCGATTTAGACAGTTATTACCTGAGCTTCATCGAAGGATCGCCCAACAAGACCCAGGTGCGGCGAACGTCCGTGTCGCTTACCGCAGCCTTTGCCCTGCGAGTCGCCTCGCCCAGCGTGAGCGTTCCGTCGAACAACAACCGGTACGCCTCCTGGTTCAGCACTATCTGACCGGTAGGAACTGTCATACCGGTCGAAGCCCACACGGCTATTGCCCCGCCTCGTTCCGCTTTCATCAGCGATTCGGCAAGGCTGTCAATGGCCGTGTCATGGTAGTAGCCGTTCAGACAGGTCATCATCACAAACAGCGATAGCTTATCACTGTTTGTGAGGCTCGCCGCGTCAGCCGATGTCAGCAGATTGCCTCTCCACTGGTCAGTGTTCCCGTGACCCATGTAGTTGACTATCTTCTGTCCTCGGTTGATCGCGTCTATCAGTTCGCGACGTGATGCGGCTTGATCCGTGGTGCGAGTGACCGACTCTACTCGGATATTGCCGGGCACAAGCGCTCGCAGATCGTTGTTGTATTGCGCAAACTTGAACCCGTCGTTGAAGTCTGATGCCAGCAACAGAGTATCAGATGCGGAAGCCCGCTCGTAGCCGATGATCTTCGAGACCATCCGAGAGGCTTCCTGAGCCGTTCGAACGGGCAGTTGCCCGATCGCCAGGGCTTCAATGCCGTCGCCCCTATCGGCGAGTGATGCATCGCTCGCCGTCTCCATAAGCTCGGTATTGATAAGCATGGTCGGGACGATGTCGTAGTCTCCGAAGCCGAGATAGTTCCTCGCATCAAAGCTGGAGTCGCCCGCAAGCAGGAAGTAACGCGGCGCGCGCTTCCAGCTAGTCGCGGCATAGATGACGAAATCTTTCAACGCCTGCGGAGTCTTGTGACCATAGCTGAACTCGTCCCTCACATCTCCGATATCGACTACTTCCACTGCGAGTCCCTGGCTTCGCCTGAGCGCGGCCAGCGGCTCAAGCGCGGCAAAGAAATCGCGGTGGGTGACTATAACCAGGTCTGCTCCATTTCCGGAACTTCGCCAGCTTGAAGGAATGTTGGCAACAGTACTCGCGGGTCGCTTGACCTGGCTTGCGTCGAAAGCAAGCAGGCTGCGCGCGCCCTCGCCGGGAACGTTGAAAGTGATACCGTTCCCAGACTTCTGGCGGCGTATGGTTCCTGTTACTTCCACAACCGCCGCTGGGTCGGACACGTCCAGGACACGTAGCTGCGTGCTGCTGAATCCATCAACGGTCACCGTCTGGTTGCCGGTTGCAGTAAACCTCAGAGCATTGTTGTCTGCCGTGTAGGCGTGCTGATAGGTGATGCGTAGGGAATCGATCAGGCTCACGTCCGGCTGGCCGCCTAACGCAGCAAGGCTCACCTGATTTTCGCCTTCTCTGAGCTGGGATTGCGAGATCGGGAACGTGGCTACGCCGCGCCCCTGATCCTTAAAGTTGACTGTCCCAACTTGGACGCCGTTCAACAGCACGCGAACCCTATGCTCTGTGAAGGTCACACCTTGCAGCGCCACTTCAAGCTGCGCCGCCCCTGCTGCCACGCGTTGCAGGCTTAACCCTTGAACGACCGCCTCGGTCGAGACTACTGGGCCGAAGAAGTTTTCAGCGTCTCCGTTTCTCAAAGCAGAGAAGTAGATCGTGCGGTCTTTTCGCTCCACACTGTATGTGAAGCTCGCCGCGCCGCCGACTATGCTTGTGCGAATCGGGGAGATGCCGATGCGTTTTCCGGGCTGCGCGCCTGCTACGAGCCAGTAGGTGCGCGTATCCGTAGACGGGATGTCAAGCCCGACGCCGTAGAAATCTACTGAGTCTGACAGATTGAATTTCCCATCACTCTCTCCTGTCACGGAGATAGCTACTTGCTGTCCATTGACGTAGAGTTGGAACAATCGCGGATCGGCAGTGGGATTCAGGCCCGCCGCAAGCAACTCCGGTTGAGTAAGCCTGTACCAGCCTTCCTGGCGGACGCCTATCTTCACCGCCGCCTGACCGGCCAGCCCCGTCTGAGTATCGATTTGCGGCCCGACAGCGCGCGCAAGCTCGCCCCTGCGCGCGGCAGGAACCGAGCCGACGCCGAGCGTGAGCTGCGATTGATGAGCGCCGAAACGTGCCAGCAACGCTGACTGCGATTCGGTAGGCGCGCGACCCGGCGAGTAGTTGATGTTGACGGGGCCGTGCAACGTGCGATCGCCTTTCAGGTTGATCTCTTCAAGCCAGTAGCGGACCGACTTGCCGCCAGCCTGTGGGGCATCGACCCAGTTATAAGATTTTCCGGCGGTGAGCGCAGTGTTTGCTCCCGCGACCAGCGCCGACCCCGCGACCAGTTGCGGAGTGACGCGAATGCGCGACCCGTTCTGTTCGCGGTAGACGTTGAATCCGAGGTTGTCGGCTTCGTGGCCGGACTTCCACTGAACGAGGACGCGCCCGTCGTCAAAGCCTGTCGCGGCGAACGAATCGAGCTTGACGGCAGTCGGGCCGACCAGTATCTGAACGGTCGTCGTCTGCCCGTCAGGGTTGGTTATGGTTATGGTCTTCGAACCGGGCGTTGAGCCTACGGTCGAGACATTGAGCGTCACCTGTGTCGGGGAGTTGAAGGTGATGCTGTTGACAATGATGCCCGCCCCCGAAGCGGAGATGTGTGTAAACGGCGTGTGCGGGGCCGGAGGGTCCGTACCCGGATCGTAATAGCCTTGTCCCGCAGGCGGTGTCGCTGTTACCACGACAAGCGTCGAAGGATTGTTCAACTGGATAGCGGCGGGATTAGGAGAATTGTTCGCCGCAGGCGGCGGCGGCGGCGCGATCAGCTTGACTGCGCGCACGCCGTAGGTGTTCGTCCCGTTGCAATACTCCTGGAACGTCCACATAGTCATGTCGTCTTTCGGGTCGAGGCTTGTGTTCGAGTAATCGCCCCAACGTCGAGAAGGCCCGCCCGGATCGCCCGGCGGGTTGTAAGCAGTCGCGCTTGCGGTGTAGCCCGGAATAGCGGCCCCGCCCGGCCCGTTCCTGAGCGTGCCGAGCGTGTCTCCTACGAGGCGGCCAGTGGTGAATGCATTGACTCGCTCGGTAGTCCCGGCGATGCTGCAACCGAGCGCGGCGTGTCCCTGGCCGGTAACCAGTATGGATGGTATCCAGTAGTTGCGCTGATTCGCGTCGTTAACGGCGTTGTTATCAAACAGCGTCCCCGATTGCAGAACACTCGGCGTTCCGGGGCTGATGATGTTTTGAAGCTCATACCATCGAGCGGCATTGCGATTGTTCGTAGCGCCGGCCACTCCGGTATTGTTGACTCCGACGTTGTGAGCCGTCCAGAGCCTGCCGTTGCGCAGGTGCGCGTAAAAGAGCCGGTCGTCCAGGCCGTCGAGCCTGCCGCCGGTCCCTCCGGTATTCCCTAAGTGCGGAACCAGCACCGGGAACCTCGTAGTCAGAGGAGTGGCGATAGAGATGTTCGCGCTGATGGTCGGGGCCGGGCCGAGGCTTCCGGGGTTTGTGACGCGGCGCAGCATCAGCGTGTTGAAAGTCGCGTTGTTGACGCCGATGAAATATCCTTCGGCGGTTGCTCCGGTATTATTCGGGTTGTAATTATCGACTCCTCGCGGCGCGAAAGGCCCCGCGCCCGTCGGCGTTGCCACCAGCCCGCTGAATGCCCAGACGGTAAGCGGCGAGGCGGTCAGGGCCGGAGCTTTAGGAATGACGAATCCCTTTGTGCTGTTAAAGGCTCCGGCTGTGGTGAACATATCACCGCCGATATAAAGGGCGCTGGCATCGATTCCGAAAGACTGG
Organism: Blastocatellia bacterium; assembly: GCA_963728545.1. Classification (GTDB taxonomy): domain Bacteria; phylum Acidobacteriota; class Blastocatellia; order UBA7656; family UBA7656; genus DASUNP01. The sequence continues at coordinate 4,205,231 of CAVSKO010000002.1, read as the reverse complement.
TAATCGGTGAACAGCGTGGCGTCGCCCTGGAACTGGTAAAACGTCCAGACGGTGGCGCCTGAAATGGTGCCGTTGCTTGCCGCGTCGCTAACCGCTATCAATACGCGGTTGGGTCTGGTTATGGCTCCGGTCGCGGCGTTCAACACTACATTGATGATGTTGAGGAACCAGCGGTTCGACAATCGGTCGAATCTGACTTGCGGGTCGGATGTAAAGACAACCTCGCCCGCCAGCGGCGGCGTCGTCACCGAAGCAAAAAACACATCAGAGTCGGCATTAATCACGCCGTCGGCAACGCCTGTCGTCTTGTTAAAAGTTCGCAGCCTGCCGTTGAGGAAGATAACGACTTGAGTCGGGCCGACAGCGCCCATCGTGTCGGGCGGGAATGCGCCCGTTTCCGTCGGGCCTGTCGCGCCGTCGAACTGCGTGCCGAGCGTCTGCGGAGCGCTCAACTCGGTCGCGGGCTTGCTGCCTTCGGCCAGAGGCCATTGAGACGCTTCTATCGCGCCAGGGCCTGCGGGAATATTCTCGCGGTCGTGCTTGATCTTTTTCGCCCTCGGCCTGACAAAGGAATCACCTTTCGCGGGGGCCATCGCCTGATCAACCATTATCTCGGCTGATGTTCGCAGTACGGGCTGATCGGTTATGATCTTGCCAGCCGTGATCGTGCCGTCAGGGTTCGTCACGGATTCGGATACGAACTGAGAATCTTTAGTCTGGCGAGCACCCGGCGGGGGCTTTACGGCTCTCGGCGTTTTTACAGCAGCAGCAGCAGCTCCGGTTTCTTTCTTGCCGTTCTGCAATGCCGCGCTTACCTTTGCCAGCAAGCCCGACGGGACAGCTACACCTGCGAATAAGGCGAGCAGTACCGCTGCAAGCAGAATTCGCGTCTCGCGAGTTCTGCCGCGAGATGCCTGCTCAGGCGACTGTGCGGATCTTATTTTTCTCCCAATTTTCATGATAGACCTTCTCCTTACTTCTTTAATTCTTGTGGCCTGAGCCCGGAGCATCTGGGCCAGGGGGTTCATCTCGGCGACCCGAAGGGGCATCCGAACGAGAAGCCGGAAAATCTGTTAGGCAATTACCGAGTAAAATTCCACTGATTTCAGAGTCCTCTATGATTTCAAGCAACACGCAGGTTAAAGATTGGAATGAGAAGGGACTAGGTCATTGCATATCACCTCAATCCCTTTGCTCGATGCTTGTTACCTGATTCCCGGAGGCTAATCTTGATAACCGTTGAAACCTTCAAGCGAGCTTGGAGCCGGTTGCTCGTCTTGAAAGCTCACTGACTTGCTTAAACCCGACAGAAATCCTATTAGCTATCCTTCATAAGGTCAAGTCGAAAAACATTTTGCGCCGATTTTCGACTGCGCCCGTTCCGGGCGTCAGATAAAGAATTATTAGAGGGATAAAGGAAAGCAAGCCTCCAGTTACGCGAGGCTGAGGGCGACGGTAAGCTCAACGCGCTGGCGGTCAATACCGACGAGGTCTAAAACAATGCTTCGTATCTCGCGCTCGGCCAGGACGGCTTCGGGCGATAGCGGGCCGGAGCTGTGCGAGCCGGGGGCGGATTGCGCTATCTCCTCAAGTTCTTCGAGGCGGCGGCGCAGACTGGTTTCTTCTTCGAATAAATTTTCCAGCTGCGCTTGGATCTCTTCTTTGCTCATGATGATAAATGATTTGAAGCGGGCTGCCCGCGGGCAGCCCGCTTCAATACGGATGGTCGAAAACCGTTTCTTAAGGACGGTTGCTGGCGCTTGATGTGCGCGCATCACGCATCTGCTTTACTCGGTCATGAACTTGTTGTATCTCGCGGAATTGTGTTTCTATGACCGAGCGAATATTTGCGGGCAAGTCCTGGTCGAGTGCATCCTTGTAAGCCTCAACTGCTGAATCTTCGCCCCTCTCACACTCGTTGAGGATCGATTGATCGTCGCGGCCCGTGAGCGTGCCTTTTACATCGATCCAGGCGCGATGCAAGGCCGCTGTGGTCGAGCCTGTGTTTTCGGGGTCGCCGCCGAGCGCGTGGACCTGTTGTTGAAGCTCTCCGACAAGCTGAGAGCGTTCCAGGCTCACCTGGTTGAAATATTCTTTAAGCTCCGGGCTTTGGGTATTTTCAGATGCTTCCAGAAAACCGTTTTGTCCGTCGCGGCAGGTTTCGATCAGGTCATTAAGTACGCTGATTACTTTATCGTTATCCACCAGTGCGTTCCTCCCTTGGTTCGGTTCGAGTTCGGAGGATTCACACTCAAGCGTCTTAACTAAGGTAGCCGACAATGACAAACAGTGTCAACGCACTCTAAGTGCTGAGTCCTGAGCGCTGAGTAAAAACATAAGCATTCTGCTCGGTTTCTCACTCAGCGCTCAGGACTTAGAAACGCTCCGGGCTTCTCTGGCGCGCCGTACCATCTCGACCATTTCGGCGCGCACCTGATCCGTAGTCGTGGCAGGGTTTGAAAAAGCGATACGAATGTGTTGATGACGTTCCGGGTTTATCGCGATCATGTCAAACCCCGTGGAGTTGACATGGATCATTTCGGCTTCTTGCGCCTCTACCTGGGCGAAGGCCGCCGCGTACAATCGAAGCGCGTCCCGGTGGTCTTCATTCATGTGTTTGCAGATCATCTCGACGTGCGGGGCGACGGCGTCAATCTTCGGGTCGGCGGCGATCGTAACCTCGCCTCCGTCGAGCCAGTAAATCTCCCCGAAACCGCCTATGAACCGGACGCGGCTCACTTTGATCTCGAACAGCGTGAAGTCATGAATCTGAAAATAGTCTGCCGAGTTGGGGAAGAGATCGAGATAGCGGCGGCGAGCATCATCCAGGTAAGCGGCGGGGACAGGGATGGCGTAGCCCATCAACGTCACTCGCGCGCCGGATTGCGGGTCGTTCAGAGCTTGAGAGTCCTGGACCAGGAGGCTGGCTCTCGCATCCGCGCGGAGATTGCGCGTGTGCTCTGCAATCTCGCTGATTAAGATTATCGGCTCTCCGGTCGCGGCAACCGCGTAAGGCGTTATCGAGCCGAAAGGCCAGCCGCCGATCTTTTTCGACAGCGTGCAGAGTGTTGCATTGCGCTCGCTTTCAATCAGCGCGCGTACTTCCTCACCGTGTTTGCTCATAATAAAATCAATAACCCGTCCGCATTTTGATTTCAATAGATTAAGCCATCTCTTCGTCTCCCGTCTACACCCCCAGGGAACCCCGCCCAAATGTTTCAATGGCAATGTCGCAGATGAATTACTTGAAAAGGAATAGATTTATGATCGATTTTCTTGCCCCTGGATCACCACATTTGCCGGTGGTGAAAAACCGCCTTGAAAGGCCCACGGGCAGTCGCTATTATCAGGAAACCTCAAGCTCGTTAGTGCGGTTGGTGAGGACACTTCACCGGGTCTTAAAGGCGAGACGCCTCAATTGCTACGCACAGTCATTTATGTCTTGAAAGGTAATGACGTACTATGGCCACAGATAATCCGCTAATAAGAATCACTGAAGGGAAATATAGAGAAGGCGCTATCGTTTTCGGCACGCCGAGCGGCGGATTGTTCAAAGCGTTCCTCGTAGCGCTACTGAAAAGATCGGTAAAAGACATTTCGCCGCGAGAGCTTGATTCAATGAGAGCTTGATTCAATGTTCATGCAAGCGAAGGTAGTTGCGGCATTAACGGAGGCTGGCGCGGCCTCCGTGGAGCTTAACAACATTTTTCAAGGAGAAGAGTTGTGAACAAGCCACTATGTTTTGTGCTGATGCCTTTCGGCAAGAAACCCGATGCAACCGGGTCAATGGTAGACTTCGACGCCGTCTATCAAGACTTGATCGCGCCCGCAATCTCGAGCGCCGAGCTTGAGCCATTGCGCGCGGATGAGGAGGTGACCGGCGGCATCATACACAAGCCTATGTTCGAGCGATTGATTCTTTGCGAGTACGCTGTCGCCGACCTGACGACGGCCAACGCGAACGTTTTTTATGAGCTGGGCGTTCGCCATGCCGTCCGCCCATACAGCACCGTGCTGGTATACGCTGAAGGAGGGCGGCTGCCGTTTGACGTGGCGCCGTTGCGCACCTTGTCCTATCACCTGGGCCCAGACGGGATGCCCGCAGACGTGGCCAAAGATAGGCAGGCAATAAGCGAGTGCCTCATTCAAGCGCGCAAGGACGCATCCACCGAGCCGGCCAAGGACAGCCCCCTTTATCAACTCGTCGAAAACTATCCTGAAATTGATCACACGAAGACGGACGTGTTCAGAGATCGCGTGCGTTATTCCGCGCAGTTGAAGGAAAGACTCGCGCAGGCGCGCAAGCAAGGGGCTGACGCCCTGCGCGCATTGGAAAAAGAGATCAGCCCAATCGCCGACCTCGAATCAGGAGTCGTGATTGACCTGTTCCTTTCATACCGCTCGGTGAAGGCATGGAATGACATGATCGAACTAGTCAAGAAGATGCCGCGCCCGCTGGCCGTAACCGTCCTGGTGCAAGAACAACTGGCGCTTGCGCTCAATCGTGCGGGCAAGGGAGAGGACGCCGAGAATGTCCTAAAAGATCTGCTCGGACGGCGCGGGCCAAGCAGTGAGACTTATGGGATACTCGGTCGCGTGTACAAAGACCGATGGGAGGTGGCCTTGAAAGCCGGCAGAGAAGTCCTTGCGCGCGGACTACTCGACAAAGCGATTGAAGCTTACCTGCGCGGGTTCGAAGCAGACTGGCGCGACGCCTTCCCGGGTATAAACGCCGTCACGCTGATGGAGATAAAAAGCCCTCCCGATCCTCGCCGCGAGAAACTTGTTTCGGTCGTCGCTTATGCGGTCGAGCGGCGCATTGCGACGGGCAAGCCGGATTACTGGGACTATGCGACTCTCCTCGAGCTTGCAGTCCTTGCGAAAGACGAGCAGCGGGCGATGGATGTCTTGTCGGACGTGCTGGCAAATGTGCGCGAATCGTGGGAGCCTGAGACAACAGCCCGAAACCTGCGATTGATACTTGAAGCGCGCGAAAAGCGGCAAGAAGACATATCGTGGGTCAAAGATATTGAAAACGAGCTGACTCAAAGGGCGCAAGAGTAGACAAAGCCTGCGCCCGGTGTCACGAAGTCGCCGGGGAACCCGTTCCGACAGGTCGCGCCATGGCCCCCTCTCCTTTCACTGCCTGCGTTGCGGGCGGTATGGTTTAGGATAAACGGCCATGCTCACGTTGCCGTCTTTATCGACGGCCTGGACGCCGAAAAGATAATTATCTTTTGACACCCCTTTCACGGTGTAGCGCGTGACGTTTCCGGCAAAAACTTTATGCTGCCAGAAGGGCGCGACGGTCTCGCGCCATACGATTTGATAGCCCGCGATGTCAGGCTCTTTGTTCGCCTCCCAACGCAACGTCGTATCGTTTTCAAGCTGAACGGTCTCCACCTCGACATTACCGGGCGCGGCGGGAGCAAGGGTGAGGCCGGCGAGCGCAGCCGCGTTCACACGCGCCACCTGAGCCACGTAATTGAAATCTACGAACTCTAAGAGGTCGCCGTACTGCACGCCCTTCTCTTTACGAATCCGCTGGTGCTGGTGCTTGTAATCTTCGTTAGGCTCGGTCATCCTCACAGCCGGAAAACCGCGATCAAGAAACGGCGAATGATCGCCGCCGCGCAGGTAGCGGTCGCGCCGGTATATTATGGTTACTTTCATCGGGCGGACATATTTTTCGGCCACGTCTTTTATATACCTCGCAAGCTGCCGGGTCGGGCCGTCATTTTCACCGCCCGTCTGTAACATCGCGCGCGTTTCGGCAGAATCGGCCCTGGCAGGCGGCACCCCTTCGGCAAAGACGCGTACCTGGGTGTTATCGACGCGACCGTTTTCGGCGCGCGAGCTTCCGATTATGTCGTTGGTAATCATTCCGGCCACGTTCAGCTTTTTCTCTTTAGCCTGCTCGGCCCAGTGCGCCGAGCCTAACAGGCCCTGCTCTTCGGCTGCCACCGCCATGAAAACCAGGGTCGCGTCGAACTCATACTTCGACATCACGCGAGCCATCTCCATCACAGCCGCCGTGCCCGACGCATCGTCGTTAGCTCCGGGCGCGTCGCTCGTTGAATCCAGCACGTCTTGCGCGCAAACACAGGAATCATAGTGCCCGCTTACGACGTAGATTCGATCTTTCGATTCCTGCTGTTTGCCCGGCAGCGTGGCGACGACGTTGACTAACTGAGTCGGGCGCGGGATGCGATTGACCGGCTGTTGAGTGAATTCATCAAATTCGACCTGAAGCCGCCCGCCGGATGCGCGGCTGTAGCGTTCAAGCTCAGCCTTTATCCATCGGCGGGCCGCGCCTATGCCGCGCGTGTCGCTTTCAGTTTCCGACAGCGAATGCCGGGTGCCGAAGCTGACCAGCTTCTTGATGATCGCTTCGACGTTCGAGGCGGAAATCTCGCGCACTATTTTTTGGATTTGCGGGTTGAGCGGCCTATCCGTTCTGTTGCGGGATGGCCGCGCGCCGGTTTGAGCTGACGAAGGCGAATAATAAAACAACGCGAAGGCCAGCATAATCAAGAGCGGTCGTTTCATGCTTGTGGTCCTCGGCCTACTTGCCGTAGCCGGCAGATAATAATTCGGATTGAAGATCGGCTATGTGCTTTTCCCATGTGTAATCTCGCGCCCAGCGGATGAGTTTTTGTTGCCCGTTAAGTACTGGATCAAGTCGAAGACAGCCAAAACCTCCTGCGCAAAAGGATCGTGGAACAACAAAGATCGAACTCGTGGGTGGGTAATATACCGCCAAGAAATTGACCTCATTCTCCGCGTAAGCCCTGGCTTTATACGGTAACGCTTCCCTGACTCTGCGATTGCCACGAAAGATTACGCAGCCTTTTCTATGCCAACCTGTTTTAACCTGAACTCTATATGTGTATTCTCCGGTATCTAATATCTCTGGGGATTCTGCGTAACGCGAAAAGGTTTAAATAGAAATCTAAATGGTGCTCCCGGCTGGATTCCAACCAGCGGCCTCGCGCTTAGGAGGCGCGCGCTCTATGCAACTGAGCTACGGGAGCACAGTAGCTTTAGACTAACAGAAAATCTTTTGCGATGTCTAGATACGCAGCTTTGCTATTCATCATACTGAAGCAGAGTTGAGACTTTATATCCGTTGAACCGCTCGCGCCCTTTCAAAAAATTCAGCTCGACTACGAAAGCCAGTCCCGCGACTTCGCCGCCTAATCGCTCGACCAGTTCTACGACCGCGCGCGCAGTCCCGCCCGTTGCCAGCAAATCGTCGGCTATGATGACGCGATGGCCGTTGCTTACTGCGTCCTTATGAATTTCGAGCGTGTCGGTGCCGTATTCCAGAGCGTAAGAGATCGACTCTGTAGCGGCCGGGAGCTTTTTGGGCTTGCGCACAGGCACGAACCCGGCTTTCAGGCGGTAGGCGAGCGCGGGCGCGAAGATAAAGCCGCGAGCTTCAATTCCAATTACGGTGTTGATGTGCGGGTCGTCTATGAATTCTACCAGCCGGTCTATGACCGTGCGCAGGCCATACGGCTCTTTGAGCAATGTCGTTATGTCGTAGAACTGAATGCCCGGCTTTGGGAAGTCGGGGACGGTTCGAATCATTTTCTTCAGGTTGTCCACAAATATCTCCTTAACAATTTCGGATGTTGCGAGCTTGCCGAGTTAGTATGAGAGATCGAAATCCTTGTAGCTTCCGGTCGCGGGAATCTCTGTCTCGTCAACCGAGCTTACGTGGGAATGAGAAGGGCCGCGCCGAAGCTCTCTCATAAAGCTGTCGATAGCGCCTGCCGAGCCTTCGGCGATTGCTTCGACCGAGCCGTCGGGCAGATTGCGGACCCTGCCTACGATGCCCAGGCTACGGGCAGCCCGGAGAGTGAAATAGCGAAAGCCCACTCCCTGAACATCGCCTTTAACAATAAATCTCCGGGCTATGATCATATCTCCCTTTTGCGAACGATCAATCTAGCATAGGTGGCAAAGGAATGGGAAGAATTGGAGAATCACTACCTGAGAAAGCCGACGCAATCGGAAGAAGATCAAGATGGTCGCTGGCGCGAGACTTACGCTCTGCGCTTGAGCCGTTTGAGAAATAATAAATGACCTGAGCGCAAGCGAGATGAAGGTGAGCGCCGGTTAGATTTGATTAAGTAGCCATCCAGGTAGTCAGCGGCTATTGCTTCTTGCTTTTTTTACTCTCTTTATTCTTTTTGCTTTCCTTTTCAGCCTTTTTTCTTTGCTTTTCAGCCTCTTTCGCGGCTTTCTTCCTGGCTTCTTCGTTGACGTATCTGTTGACTGGCCTGACAACCTGTCGCGCGGGGCGGGGCGCTACAGGTTTCTTGACCACAGGTTTACTGGCGGCTGGGGGCGGCGTATTTGGTTTGCTAGTGGCTACCACAGCCCCGCTGCCCAGGCTTTGGCGTATGTCCGTCCATCGGTAGACCACAAGCCTGTAGTTGCATTGATCGGCAATAACTATGTAATGCTCTCGCGTCGCGCTATCGGCATAGCTGGCAATTGAGTTCGGTGAGCAAAAGTATCCCGGCGGGTTGGCTTGACCGGGAATGATCGAGCCGTCTTTGACTTGTTGCTCAAGCGCCAGGTTGTTCTTATCCTCAAAATTAACAATGGGCGTATGTCCGAAAAAGCCTTTATAGCCGCCTGAGCGGGTCGGAAGCGTCGGCGCGTATTTTGAGAGATCGTTATTTGCAACGTCGGGGCGGGAAAGGTCAAAGATTTGAATGTGACCGGCGCTCTCATTGACCGCCAGGAGATGGCTGTCCGCAATTGTGACCCCTTCGACCGAACCGGAAAAGATGCGCTTCCCGCTCGGCGCGCCGGACGCGTCCAGGTCAGCGCCGATGAGCTTATTTTTGTACGCGCCCGTCTCCGAGTCAAAGACTTCGATAACGGCGTCCTGCTCGCTTGCGACATAGAGGTTGTTCGCGCTTTCGTCGATGGCTATGCCCTCTGAGCCATGCAGGCGAGTATCACCGCCGGGCCTCGTACGATCAAACTTCCAACCTCTGTCAGGGGAAAAATCCGGATTGAAACGGCGCACGTCGTTGAGGGCCGCGTCAACTACGTAGGTTCTGCCGCGTGAGTCAATGGCGATGCCTCCCAGCTTATTCAACCCCTGATCGCCAAAGCGCGTTCCCTTGAACTGGTAGTCGTGAGGGCCAAATGGTTTCCCTCTCTCGTCCACCTCTCCGGGCTTCGGGGGAGCGAAGGCGTATGCGAGGTTGAGGGCCTGGTCGGTGACGAGCACTGTGCCGTCCGGCGCGACGGCGATGTCTACGATCTCGCCGCTGAGCGCCGTATTGCCGAACTCTCCGAGGCGCGCGCCGGTTTTGACGTTCCAGATTTGGACGCGGCGGTTCTTGGCGTCCGTCGCCAGCAGCAGACCGTCAGGCGTGAAAGCCACGCCGTCAGGCTTATCGAAATCGGCCGCCGCGTTGCCCGGGCGCCCGCTACCTAATACGAGATACGGTTTCACACCTATTCGCCAGGATGAGCGCTCAGCGTCCATCTCCACATCCACAGTCCCGGCAGATGAACCGGCAGATGTATCGGTATTGACGTCAGCTTTCTTGTTCGGATCTTTCTCTTCTGAGCTGGATTCGACGCTGCGTGCTTCCTGCTGCCTCGATGCTACGTTCTGATAAATCAGAACCCCGGCGAGAATGGCAATAATAGCCACCAGAACTCCGCCGCCCAAAATCATGTACTTTCGCGATTGGCTCTTTGCGTCTGCTATCAACATCTCCATGGTTTTCCTGCCCACCGGCCTGGGATTTTCGCCCGATGAATCACCGGAATAACCCGTCTCTGTATACGCTTGGGGGGCAGGGGCGGCAGCGGGAGGCGGCAGAGGCTCATCCAGGGGCTGTATATAACCTACGAAAGTCACAGGCAAGTCAAGCGGTTCAAGGTCGAATTGGAACTCCGGACCGGAAGGACCCAGCTTTACCGTGTCGCCCGGTAAAATCCTGACCGTGCCCGTGACCGCCTTATTATTAACGTAAGTCCCGTTGCGGCTGTTGAGATCAGTGATGATGAATTGATCCGGATCCGATTGGTCCTGAACAATCTTGGCGTGGTGGCGGCCCACCTGCGTATCCCTGTTCGGATCAAACTGGATCGCTGAGGATAGGTCACGTCCAACCGTGATCTCGCCATAATCATCAAACGTCAGTTTTTCAATTTGACCGGCCTTTGAACCGCCCAGGTGCCTTATAATTACATTTTGCATAGCGGCTTCCTTCCGGCCAGTATGTGCTTTCTAGTGGCCGGATTTGTTTATCGATGAGCCTTTTCTACTCTCATGCTATGACGATTGTCAATCCATAAGACGGAAGAAATAAGCAAGGAGGATAAAGCGAAATCGAATCAAAAATCGATCACAAAGAGAAAGTCGAAGCCTCCGCTAACTTTTTTAACTCAAAGTCGGGGCGATCGGATTTGAACCAACGATCTCTCGGCCCCGAATCGAGAGAGTTGATACTGCATCAAGTACAATTTGCCCCTAACTGATTACATTTATTATAAGCCGCAGCCAACCGTGAGTGCATCAAGTAACAACGAAATGCATCAGATGTCAGCTAGTCCGGTCACAATTATTCCATCCCATTCAAGTCAACATAGCAGCCGAACGCCGACAGTTGTCGAATGTGCAGAAAAAGCCAACCGCGAGAAATCAACCATCCGTTTGTGAGTGAATGTGGTTGACCTCAAGAAGGGGAAGCAGTTACAGATATATTGGCGGTCCTATTTCCCCCGCCCCAGGCCAAACAATTACTAATTCTGGAGCTATTCTCCACTTTTCTTCGATTTCTTTGGTTTGCTCTTATCGTCCTTTGACTTTTCAATCTCAGATTTGCTGTCTTTTGAGGTTTCCTCGTCCGATTTCTTTGATTCGCTCTTGTCGTCCTTCGCCTTCTTGTCCTTCGATTCTTCGCTTTCAGCTTTCTGACTCTCTGAAGACTTCTCTTTTGACTTTTCAACATCAGACTTGTTGTCCTCTGAAGTCTTCTCCTTAGACTTTTCGACATCAGATTTGCTGTCCTTTGAGGTCTTCTCGTCCGATTTCTTATACTTCGATTTCTTTTGCTTGGATTTCTTGTCTACAGCGAGTGGAAAGCTGTTCGGGTTTCCTAGCCAAGAACCAGAGTTCAGGGCTAAGTTAGTTGATGAAAGCGCCAGTGCTAAGAGGATAGCTAGTAGTAGCTTTTTCATAGGAAGACTCCTTTCCTGCTTATTTTAGATAGGAGTTCTACTAGGATTTCGTCGGGAAGTCAATCAGGACGGGGCTTGCTCCCTTTAGGTGAACTTGATCGCACACCTCGTTAGATCAGAGATAAGAAAGACGTTTGCGACTGGTTAAACATCGGATGCCCGGTAGGCCAAAGCAAAAAGCTATTAAGAAATGAATGTTAGTAGATCGGTCTCTTGCCTGGTGTGCCGATGGAGGTGACAAATATACAACTTTTGCCTGCCGCGTGTGGCGAGAAAAACTCTGTCACGTCATCATCATAGAAGGTCAACCCGGTTGCCCCCCGCTTCATCGCATAGGCTGCCAGATAAATCTTGCCGCCTATTATCCCGGCTTCCATCTGAGCCGCGCGGTAGCCTCTATTCCCAAGTTTGTCGAGCAGAGATTTCAAGTCCGCCATGAAAAACAGCGTGGCGCTCGCATCGCCTCCGAGATCCTGCTCCAGCGTGAGGTAGCTGGCCTTGCCGCTGAAAACACCTTCCTTCAGCAACTCAAGCACACGGTCTTCTTTACGAAAAAAATATGCTCCTGGAGTAAGGTTTTCCACACGGTTTACTATCAGGTAAATATCGTTAAGTTCGACGGGCGACTGCTGCATAAAGTCTACCGGTATCCGGCGAGTCGCGCGATCAAGTATCACAGAGAGGTCGGCGAAGGGAATCGCTTTGGGAGCGAAGCGGCGCGTCGAAGCGCGTCGCTGAATCACCTCTTCAATAGCGTCGCGCGCCAACTGTTGCCGTGGGGGACACGAGAGGGGGAAAAGTTTACCGGCGGCTTCGGGCGATTGGTGTTCGGTCTTCGCGCTCCTCCACTCCGCAACTTCACTCGCGTGTGTGAGAGACGACGACGCGTGCACCTCAGGAATTGAGACATAGTCAACCTGCGAACGAGACAGCGGAAGCACATCCAGCTTCAGATCAGGCAACTCTTCAACGGTTGTTAATAACGGCGGAGGCTCATTAGTGTGGCCTAGAGCGAGCAAACTTAATGTAAGCTCTTGTCGCCCGTCTATGCCAATGAGCCTGTCAACCTCGGCTTCGATGAATCCCATCACTAGCTCCGCGGGTAGACCATGCGCGACGGCCATAGCAAGCGCGTTTGCTAGGATCATTCCGTTGTCCCAGAAGTGATAGCGGTAGGCTCGGTCACGATACTTCCACGTGCTGCGCCAGCTTAGTGCGGAATAAATGAGCGTGACCGGGGATGATGCAACCCTCGGCTCAAATCCTGTGGCGCGAACAACTGCATCGCGGAAATCACCCGCGCGCAAACGGCGAAGCGCGAACTCGCCCGGGCTGAAGTGATAGACCCCGGCCCGGAGTCCATTGATGTCGCTGCATAGGACATAGATTTCTATCGGGTAGCGGGCGCCCGCGCAGGCGGCTGCGCGAAAGTACACCTCGCCACCCGGATAAGATTTCTTCTTTGTAACGCCGGCGGAGTAGTACAAAATGGTCGCCAGTTGATCGAGGCTCGGCTTGATCTCGCCAATCGGCTCAACGCGTGTTGAAGCGATTGCTTCAAGGGTCGGCATGTTCGATTGCAGCAAGTCGCGCGGCAGGGGGATCGGTTCTACGTCAATATAAACTTTGAACGGTGATGGCTGATTATCCCAATCAAGATAATGAGGGTTCGTGCGGATACTCGAATAGGAATGCTTGGTCAGGTCGTGATAGTTCCAGGCATGTGTAGTCTCTCGGTTCGTCATATAGTGTGGCTTAGTCTACTCTGTCATTAGTGATAGCGCTGCATTTCGCCCGTAACTGCCGCACTGCTTTATACCGTGCATTTCTCCGGTTGCGGCGATTTCGCACCGCTCTATCTCAACGTCTTCAGGCTTCAACCTTCCGGTCCCGCCCAATTCAAATACCACTTCGAGCATATCTCCGTCGCGCTTTAGCTCTGTTATGTAGTTACTACCGTATAGCAGGTTGTACGCCGTTGAGTCCCACACCCACAACACAGATTCCATATCTTGTCCTCGGCTCAATTCGCGCCCGCCTTTCATTCGCATCGCTTAAAATGAATAGCAACATAACCAAGGCTGTCAGGTTCGCGCTTTAACGTAACGTGCCAGCCTTCAGCTTCAAAACGTCTGGTAACGGCCTGCACTTCGGCTGGCTTTACCATTTGTACATTGGTCTTTTCATTACAACCCGATAGTTGCGGTATCGCAAAGATAGCAAGTCCGGCTAGCAATATGCAGGCTATAATAATAAGTAATACGTTGGTCGTCTTTTTACCTTCCATAGGAATTATACTTCTCGCCTTCTATACAATTATTTTCTTGCAAACTTTATTACATAATCTATAATCAGTGCAAATTTTTGATGGTCCGCATCACCGGAGACAGGAGAGCAATTTGAGCGTAGAGCAGAAGATCGTAAGTCGTATGCGCCCTTCTACCAAAAATGGAAAGAGGGAGTATCAAATGCTCCCTCTAAGCCATTGCTACTTGAGCAGTTATGAGTCGGGGCGATTGGATTTGAACCAACGACCTCTCGGTCCCGAACCGAGCGCTCTACCAGGCTGAGCCACGCCCCGTTAATGAAGAAATTTATGATAGCTGTCCGTGTCGCAGGTTGTCAAAGTAATCGCGCGGCTTATGCTTCCTTTGCGGATAGATCGCCCTGATCCCGCGGATTTTCATCATCCTCTTGTCTCGTCAACTCTATGCTTATCTGGCGCTCGCGACCACACTCGTAGCATATCTGTATGATTTGATTATCACCCTCGCGCCGGTGGGGGATGCCCCAGTAATGCCTGTGATATAACCAGTCGCGTATCCCCATTCCTCGTCTCCGACTCGGTCGCCTCGTTACTCAAATCTCCCGACTTAGACCGCAACACGCATGCCGCTGCTATCAATTCTATATGCTGAGTGCGGCTACTACCAGCGCATATTCGTCTCAGCCTTGAGGTGGTTTGGATTTTTTCGCCTGCCTTATGCTACTCGACTGCCCGGCACTCTTATTGTTAGACGGACATATAAGCTGATAATATCTCACTTTTATAATCGAGCCTGTGATGTCAGAGCTGGAATAAGGGGAAGTTCGTTATGCGCTCAAAAAGATTTTTTCTGGCGTGCATTATCGTGATGATTGTGGCCGAGACCAGAGTGTTTGCCTATACGGACCCTGGTTCGGGGACGTTGATTTTGCAAATGCTGATAGCAGCATTCGTCGGGCTAATGTTTTATCTTCGGAGAATCATATCCTGGGTTCGCCGTATCACCAGAGGCAAAGCAGAGGGGCTCGCCGGACGAGCGCCTGCGCGCAGAGGCGGAGCGAGGTCCGTCAGACCCTATTAAAGCCGATCAATCCAGGTCCTCTTGAATATGCAGCATTGATTCCGCGCCGATTGCGGCAACCGCGTCCCGGGCTATGACTCGTTGAAAGATGTCATACTTTGACCAGGCCTCCAAAACAACAGTAGCTTCCTTCCGCGATCCCGCCGGCTGCTTGTTTGCGTTCAATAACCGTATAGCGCGCATTATAAAAAAATCGGGGCTGGCGGATTTTAATGCCTTCATGGCTTCGTCTACGTCGAAAGTGTTTATCGAGTCGGGCCGTCTGGTTCGGACGACTGTGCTCGACGCGAAACAAATAGAAGAGTTGCTTGACAACTCCGAGATAGCCAGCGCTTACAAGGGTGAGGAAGGCGCGATAGTAGTCGAGCATGATCGAATTCCGTTTCAAAGTTACCCTTATGAATGGCCGCCGGAGATGCTGCATTCGGCCGGCTGCTTGACGCTCGATCTGGCGGAGAGCCTGCTGGCCGAGGGGCTCGGCCTCAAAGACGCGACTCCATACAATATTCTCTTTCAAGGCCCAGGCCCCGTCTTCATCGATCTCTTATCAGCCGAGCGTAGAGTTCAAGGAGATTCTATCTGGCTGCCTTCCGCGCAATTTGAACGCACCTTCTTGCTGCCCCTGCTGGCGAACAAATATTTCGGCCTCACCATAAGCGAGCTGCTCGCATCTCGCCGCGATGGCCTGGAGCCGGAAGAGGTCTATCAATTGTGCGGGACGTTTCAGCGACTGGCCCCGCCTTTCCTGACCCTGGTGACGCTCCCCACCTGGCTTGCCGCCAGACGCAACCGGGAAGACCTCACCATTTATGAGAGAAAGCCCCTGGACAACGCGGAGAAGGCGCGTTTCATTCTCAGCTCCCTGCTCAAACGACTGCGCCAGATGCTTGACAGGCTGGAGCCTCAGCCCGGGAAAGAATCTGCCTGGTCTGATTACATGTCTTCAAACAACAACTATTCCCGTGAGCACTTCAAGGTGAAACAGGATTTCGTTGAACGCGCGACGGCGGACTTCGGCCCGAAGCGGGTTCTGGACGTGGGATGCAACGACGGCCACTTCAGCGTTATAGCTGCAAGGAATGGGGCGAGCGTCGTAGCCATTGATTACGACCCGGTTGTGGTGGGAGACGCCTGGCGGAAGGCGCGCGCCGAGGCCCTCGATATTCTACCGCTAGTGATCAACTTCAGCCGCCCGAGCCCGGCCACGGGTTGGCGCAACCGAGAGTGTCCGTCTTTCCTCGACCGCGCGAGCGGGGCTTTTGATTGCGTGTTGATGCTGGCCGTGATCCATCATTTGCTGGTCAGCGAGCGCACCCCGCTTTCTGAG
Organism: Blastocatellia bacterium; assembly: GCA_963728545.1. Lineage (GTDB taxonomy): Bacteria > Acidobacteriota > Blastocatellia > UBA7656 > UBA7656 > DASUNP01. Next base: position 4,189,334 of record CAVSKO010000002.1, on the reverse strand, counting down.
ATCATAGAGGTTGCCGCAGAGATTACCACCGATATTCTGATTATCGAATTCATTGCTCCCGACGATTCTATGTTTCGACGCCTCGTTCGCGGGCGGGACAACCTCTTCCAGGGCTTCACAGTTGAACAATTCGAATCCACTTGCCGGAAGCATTTTGAGATCATACGATCGCAGCACCTGGAGCAGAGCAGCCGATGGCTTTACCTGATGCGGAAAAAAGAGGTGGCCCGGCATGCTTAAAGATCTCGCAAGGGCAGTGTCGCTGGCCAATCTTTGCTTCATAGCAGTCTGGTCCAAGCTGATAACAAAATCCACAAATCCGAAAGCTCAATATTGGCGCTACAGCTTAGAGGGCTGCTGGGCCATCTTTATCAATGTATTAGCGCTGGCGGCGATATTCTGGATAGCGATGATCCTGGTGAGGCGCAGCGGGCAGCGCGCCGACTTTGAAAGTCGCGCGAATAGCCTTTCTGTTGACGCTGCTTATACCGATCAATGGCATCATTCATACCGAGTTTCCCGCTTATGTCGTGGACGACCCGGCCATAATGTTCAAGAGCGCGGGGCGTATCATAACTGCCATTGCAGTTTTTCTTCTCGTCGCATATTTAATAAAACGATTTGGCGGCAGAGTTATTAAGATTGCCTCGACAGCCATCTTGCTGATGCTTCCGTTTGCCCTGTTGACTTTTGGCCAAGTGGCGCTGCAACTCGCCAGGTTCTCTGACAAAGCCCCAACCGCGCCGGTAAGCGTCACCATGGCCGAGGCGCCCAGGGTGGTCTGGCTGGTGTTTGATGAAGTAGACCAGCGAATAGCATTCGCAGCCCGACCGCCGAGCCTGAAGATGCCGGAGATGGACCGGCTGCGCGGCGAATCCATATACGCTTCGAATGCGTATCCGCCGGCCGGGCAGACGCTGCTGTCATTGCCTGCGTTGATCACAGGCAGGTTTGTTTCGAGCGCTGAAGCGGTCAATCCTTCCGAGCTGATGATAAAGTTTGAGGACTCCGAGCAACCGGTCGGCTGGAGCACTCAGCCGAATATCTTCTCAAGCGCGAGAGAGCTTGGGGTCAAGACGGCATTGATGGGATGGTATCATCCCTATTGCAGAATCATAGGCGAAAACCTCGACACCTGTTTCTTCTATGACGTTAGAAAGAGGACATTGTCTGCCGTCCTTCTTAACCAGGTCCGTACTCTCGTCAATACCGTCCCGTTTGTCTCCAGCCTCGATGTGGTGAATAACTCAAGCTTCGGGCTATTAACTAAACCAGGATGCATGAGATTGGCACAGTGAGTTCCTTTTTGGTATTTCGGTAGTTGCCAAACTTCCGATCTGCCATAAGGAGACTCCTGTGCCCGGTTTGACCATAATTGACATACCTTGCGCTGAGCAAGAACAACTGCTCTTTGAACTGCGACGTGCCCGTTACGGCTATTGGCTGGCTGTGCATATCCTTTTGTTGTGCGCTGCTGGATATACACCTACGCAGATCGCTGCCGTCTTGTTCTGTTCCCGCTCCAGCGTTTATCGCGCCGTCCGAGCTTATCGCGCCAATTCGCTTGCGGGCTTGATTGATGCCGAGCCTTCCCCTCGCGGCGGCTCTTTGACACCCACTTTGCGTCGTTCGTTGCTTGCTCTGCTCGACAAAGCCCCGGCGGTCTTCGGCTGGTGTCGTACGCGCTGGAGTTGCACGACCCTTGCGGCACAGATCAAAGTGCAGCGAGGCATTCAGGTTCTCGGCGGCGACGACACGTCGCTGGCTGCACCAGTTGGGTTGGGTCTGGAAGCGCGCCAAACTCGTGGCACGTGACGATGATCCTGAGCGCATCCCGAAGCTTGCGCGCATTCGCTTTTGCATTGAAAACCTTGCCCGGCAAGCGGCCATTGTATTTGCCGACGAGTTGGATATCCACCTGTTGCCGAAGATCGGTTATCAGTGGATGCCCAAAGGCGAGGTGGTCGAGATCGTCACGCCCGGCCAGAATCAGAAGCGCTATCTGGCTGGGGCGCTTGATCATCTGACTGGCGAAGTCGTTTCCTGCATTGGCGAGCGCAAGACAGCGGCGTTGTTTGTCGAGTTGCTCAAAGCGCTGGATGCGGCTTACCCTGCAACTCGTTATCATCGACTGTGTGTGGTGGTGGACAACTTTCGCATTCACAAAGCAAAAGCGGTGGCACAATGGCTGGCGACGCATCCCCGCTTTGAGTTGCTGTATTTGCCGACCTACTGCCCGAAGGCGAATCCCATCGAACGGGTGTTCTGGGAAGTGCATGACAAATGCACACGCAATCACAGACGTAAGCAGATTGGGCAATTGGTCGGAGATGTGGAGCAGCATCTGGAAGTCAACGGTCCGTGGCCGTACAAGTTATCAGATATTTATTACACGGCAGAGGTAACCGCCGCCGTGAAGGAACTTGAAAAACAACAGCTACTCAAGGCTGCTTGAGTGTGCCAAGTTCGTGCAGTCTGGTTTAGAACGGATGAGGGGCACAAGCGAAACCGCCTCGATATTTATCTTTCGATGCTCGATCAGGCCAGGCGGCTGGCGACAGACCCTTCACAGGGGCTTGTCTTTATCCACTGGTCTTTTCCGCATAAGCCGAATATTTACGATAGGACGACCCAGGATTTCAAACTCGGCAAAAAGCTGAGCTACCTGGACAACCTTGCGCTGGTTGACCGCACGGTGGGAGAGCTGCGGCGCGAGATGGAAAGCGCGGGGGTCTGGGAAGACACGATTCTCTTAATCACGTCCGATCATTCATTAAGGGGTAAGAATCCGAGCGCTAAATTTCCGCATGTCAGCAGCGAGGACGCGGCCGTGATAGGCAGCAAGCCGGACCCGCGTGTCCCGTTCCTGCTTAAGCTCAGGGGCCAGCGACAGGCCGTCACCTACGAGCCGGCCTTCAACACAGTCGTCACCAACGATCTCTTGCTCGCATTGATGCGCGGCGAGCTGACGAGCGCGGATAACGTGGTAGGGTGGCTCGAAGAGCATCGCTCCACTGCGGAGAATCCTCATAAGCGCAACCAGAGAAGATAGCGCTATCCAGGGACGCCTGAAATTGAAAACCCAGGTCACAAAGCAAAAGCGGAAGCTCTTTCGGCCGCCTGCTGCTTCGGCGCGTGGCATAAAGCTTGTTTACCAAATAAGGCGGTTGCGGTCGATGAGAAAAATAGCTGCTGTCATCAATAAAAGCGCAGGCTCTGTTCGCAATGAGACACTTTTGAATCAAGTGCGAGCGGCTTTCGAGCGGCAAGGCGTTGATGCGCGGATTCTGACTGCAAACGGCAAAACTGTGCAAAACACCGCTCGATCTTTGCGAGAAGAGGGTTTTGAAGTGATTGTCGCAGGCGGCGGAGACGGTACTGTGAGCACTGTCGCATCCGAGCTTGTCGGGTCCGACGCGGCGCTAGGCGTGCTCCCGCTCGGCACGTTGAATCATTTTGCGCACGATCTCGGCGTGCCGCTAGACATTGACGATGCAGTCGCGCTCGTCTGCTCGGGCACTGTGACTACAGTTGACGTTGGATCGGTGAACGGTCATACCTTTATAAACAACTCAAGCCTGGGCCTGTATCCTGACCAGGTGATGCTGCGTCAGCGGTGGCGCAAAAGAATCGGAAAATGGCTCGCGCTCGTCGTCGCCTCGTTTGCCGTGCTGGTGCGCTTCCCAAGCCTTCGCATCACAGCGGAGTTCAACGGCAAGCGAATAAGCAGGCGGTGTCCGCTGGTTCTGATCAGCAACAACGAGTACATGTTTGAGCCGGGGAAATTGACCAGCCGCAAGCGACTCGACGAAGGCTTGCTGGGCGTCTACTTGTTGAATGATGTAAGCAGGGGGGGGCTGCTTCGCATAACGCTTCACAGCCTGGTCTATAAGCTTGAAGACGAAACGAACTTCGAGAGCCATAAGGCTGCGGAGGCCGTTATAAAAGTGCGAAGAAGACGCGTCAGGGTCGCGCTCGACGGCGAGGTGTATAAGCTTGCTCCACCGCTCGTCTATCGCTCGATTCCTGGCGGATTGAAGGTCATAGCTCCGACGAAAGAAGTGCCGAGTGTTGAATAAAAAAGATGAAAAAGATTCTGCACTTTTCCGATATACACTTTGGCGGGGCGCACGCGCCGGGCCGCGCCGACTCAATACTCGCAGCGATAGATCGCATCCGTCCCGATGTCGTGGCTTTGTCGGGCGATCTGACTCAACGCGCGCGCACGCATCAATTTCGCGAAGCGCGCGCCTGGCTTGACCGCATAAGCGCGCCAAGGATTGTCGTGCCCGGCAATCATGACGTTCCGCTCTGGGACGTAGCCGATAGATTCTTCTCGCCTCTCGAAAAATATAAACGCTGGATCACTGCCGACCTCAACCCTCTGTATAGAGATGATGAGCTTGCCGTGATAGGAATCGACACCACGCGCAGCTTTACGATCAAAGGCGGAGAAATAGCAGGGCATGACCTTCGCATCGTGCGCGACCGGCTTTTAGAGATGCCATCAAATCTATGCAAAGTCGTAGTTGCCCATCACCCGTTCGCCACACCGCCGGGCCATGATCGCGAGCAGGCGGTTTCGGGCGCGCGCCGCGCCTTGAGATTGTTTGAAAAGCTCGGAGTCGAGATAGTGCTCACGGGCCATCTGCATCAAACCTACATAGCAAACTCCAGAGACCTGTACCCGACTTCTAAGCGCGGCATATTGCTCGTGCAGGCAGGGACCGTCGCCTCTCTGAGGGGCCGGGGCAGCGAGCGTATGAAGAACTCTTTTAACCTCATCACTGTTGCCGGGCGAGAGATAACAGTAACAATCCATATCTACTCGGATGAACACGCCGAGTTTGCCCCTTACGCCACGCATGCCTGGGAGCGACCGGCCAGCCGTCAGCACACACAACTCTCCTGATCTCGCCCGCGCTATTCCATACACTCTCGCGATTCCGTCTGTAATAAATCTATACGTATAATCTCTCGCGCTTATATTCAAACCGCGTGAATACGCTTTAATCGCGGCCTCTTTTCAGTTTTTTTGCAAGGCGATGAAAGCTGGCACGCGCATTGCGATTACTCAGGGCGTTGGTTGAGTAAGGGGTGTCCGCGACGGGCAAGCGCGCAGTGCGGATAAGGGGTATCGAACGTTAATATGGAGGTAGACAGATGCTTTGGACAATTTTAGTAATTCTTCTCGTTCTGTGGCTTTTAGGGTTCATAGGCGGCGTTGGCGGAGGGTTGATTCACTTGCTGCTCGTCATTGCCGCGATAGTGTTGGTAGTGAACCTGCTCAGCGGTCGCAGAACTGTGGTCTGAGCTTTTCAGCCCTCAACGCTAGTTCATTTCAATAAGAGCTGATGCGCAAGCCTGACGATTTGCGCATCAGCCTTTTTGCATTCCTGCCTTAAATTTGAAACCCGCGAGAAAGACTCAGAAACGGCTGGCTAGGGAACCGGGCGTGCGCCTAAGGCGTTATAATTGACAGCCCCCCGTGTCGGTGCTAGTTTCGATTTAGCTGTCATGAGCTTTGAATTTGAGAAGATTTAAGGAGGAAGTGAGTATGTATCGGCTCTCCGGCAAGCAATTAATAATGCTCGTTCTGTCATCGGCGTTTCTGGCTGCGGTGATAGTAGCCTGCGCACATCGCGTGATCGAAAGCGGCAGCCTCAATATCGAGCGCCCTGTCATTGCCGACCCGACGGTGGCGACCGACGAGCAGAATAATATCGATATATATCGCACGGTCAGCCCCGGCGTCGTCAACATAATGAGCAAAGGTTACACGAGAAATATGTTCGGCGTATACCCGACCGAAGGCAGCGGGTCAGGCGCGATAATCGATGACCAGGGCCATATCTTAACTAACTTTCACGTGGTTCAAGGCGCGCGCCAGCTTGAAGTGCAGGTCGAAAATGAGAAGTTCCCGGCCAGCTTGGTCGGCACAGACCCTGACAACGACCTTGCGGTTATAAAGATCAATGTGCCGCGCGACAAACTGACCGTGGTCAGGCTTGGCAGTTCGCAGGGTCTGCAGGTGGGACAAAAGGTTCTCGCAATAGGCAACCCGTTCGGACTTCAAAGAACCCTCACCACGGGCGTCATCAGCGGGCTTGAACGCCCGATACAATCTCCCAGAACGGGCCGAACCATCGAAGGCGCTATTCAAACCGACGCCTCGATCAATCCGGGCAATTCGGGCGGGCCGCTGCTGAATTCACACGGCGAGATGATAGGCATAAATACTCAGATCATCAGCCCGAACGAAGGGGGATCGGTCGGGGTAGGCTTTGCGGTCCCGGTTAACACGGCGAAAAAGATCATTCCCGATCTGATCGCTAAAGGGTACGTAGCCTATCCCTGGCTCGGCATTTCGAGTATTCCAATCGATAACCGCGTGGCGTATCAGCTTCAGTTGTCGGTCCGGGAAGGGATACTGATCGGCAACGTTTATCGCGGAAGCGGCGCGGCTGATGCAGGGCTTCGAGGGACGATGATGCGGCAGACGTACATGGGCGCCGAGGTGGAACAGGTCGGGGACATAATCGTGGCCATCGACAACCAGCCGGTGAAAAACAGCAACGACCTCGGGCGCGTGCTCAAAAATAAACAGGCAGGCCAGACCGTTCGAGTGCGATTGCTCCGGCAGGAGCGCGAGATGACCGTGTCTGTGCGACTCACAGAGCGGCCGCCCGATGCTCGCTAAACTGAAGCGGGTTGTGTTTAAGAGAAGGGATTTAGGACTCACCGCCGCAGACACAGAGCGGGCGCAGAGAAAACGTATAATCTCTGCGCCCGCTTTGTGTCTGCGGCGGTGAATCTTTTTTGTATTTTCGGCTAGCGACCGCTACCTGACTGCTGCCTCTGTTCGCGCTGCTGTTGCCGATACTGCTGAACCGCCGCTTCGTGTTCGGCTGCGGTTCGCGAAAACTTATGACGCCCCTCAGTCCCACTCACGACGAAATAGAGATAATCGGTCTGTTCGGGATAAAGCGCGGCTTCAAGCGATGCGCGGCCGGGCGAGGCTATCGGGCCGGGCGGCAGCCCCGCATATATATAAGTGTTATAGAGCGAATCGCGCTGGCGGTGACGCGGCTGGTTCGGGTTCCCGTCGTAGTCCCCCGCAATTATCGAGGCGTAGATAAAAGTCGGATCGCTTGCAAGCGGCGACCCCCGCTTCAGACGATTATGGAAGACCGAAGAGATTCTCGGACGCTCGTCGGGGACCCGCGCCTCTTCTTCAATTATCAATGCGAGAGTTATTACCTGATGAACCGTCATGTTAAGCTCGCGCGCCCGCGCTTGCCACTCGGGCGTAAAGACTTCTTTGAAACGGTTGACCATGGCGCGCACCAACTCCTCAGGCGTAGTCTTCGCGCTGTAATTGTAGGTGTCGGGGAAGAGGTAGCCTTCGAGGTCGCGCGCCTGCGGCGCTAGCTGGAGTATGGGCGTCTGGTCCTTTGTCAGACGCAGGAACTCTTCTTTAGTCGCTTTGCCCGTCTTTGCCGCAAGAGCCTCGGCGATGTCGAAACGATTATAGCCTTCGGGTATCGTAACGCGCTCAAGATAGACGAGCCCGCGCTGTATCTTGTCTATAGCTGCCAGCGGCGTGATCGGGGAGTCGAATTGATAATCGCCCGCGCGCAACGGCGGCCCGCCTGTCATTCTTAAATAAAACTTGAGCGCGGTCGGGTTCGAACGATGCCCGCTTCGCTCAGACGGTTTATTATCGCCTGCGTGCTCATCCCAGGCTCAACCGTTATAACTTGCTCGGCGGCATCATGATAAACCTCTTTATGCACGCTCGCCCTCATCCACACGAAACCGCCGGCAACAGCCGCGACGATAAGAATCACGATAAACAGCAAAGCGCAGCCCAGCCGTGATCGCTTGCGCGCGGGCCTGATTTCGTAGCTGTCCAGGTCCCGGTTCGTCTCTCTTGAATTCAGTTTTTCGTCCCCGTTCTCGATAAGTAGTCCTCTAGGATTATCATCGCGGCAAATTCATCCGAGCGAGCGCGACGGGCCGTGCGCCCAAACCCGCGTTCGATCATCCTCTGCTCGGCTTCGTAGCTTGTTAATCGCTCGTCCTGCGTGAATAAAGGAACGGCGAGTTTTGATCGGAGCCGCTCGGCAAACTTCAACGCTCGGGCAGCCGCGTCGCCTGCTGTTCCGTCCATTCTGAGCGGGAGGCCAAAGACTACGGCTTCGGCTTCAAGCTCTTCGACCAGTGTTTTCAACCGCCCAATGTCGCGCTCGACCGTCGTGCGGCGGATTGTCTCGACCGGACGAACCGTGATGCCGAGCGCGTCCGAAACGGCTGTTCCAATCCTTTTCGCGCCAAAATCGATGGCCATCACGCGCATTCAGTAAAGTATAGGTATCGCGCTCGACGGGTGTCAACGAGCGCGATACCGTGAGATTTCCATAGCCGATCACAAAAGCTTATCCTTGCGCCGACTCTGCGAGCCGCGTTATTATAAATCGTGGCTAAAGCCCTTCTAAGGAGTTTCGGATGAAGTTTAAGACCAAAATCGCGATAGTAGTTTTTTCCACTCTGATTGCTTTCTACGCAATTGTCGGCAGCTTTATGTCCAAGTCCGGCCAGGCCGTCGCGCGCGGGAGTCAATACGCGCAACTGGCTATCTTTGATGAGGTGCTGACACACATCATCCGAGACTACGTTGACCAGCCCGATCTTGAAAAGGTACGGGTAGGGAGCCTGCGCGGATTGGCCGAAGGGCTTGACCCTTACAGCGCCTATCTGACGGCTGAACAGGTCAAACAGTATGACCCGAAAGCTAACCGGGGCGAGACGGGTGTGATACTGTCGAAGGTCGGCGGATACGCTTACATCGTCTCGGTGTTGAAGGGCTCGCCCGCCGAGCAAGCAGGCATACGCGAAGGCGATTTTATAGAGTACATCGGCAAGGTGCCTTCACGCGATTTGAGCCTGTATGACATCGAGCAGTTGTTAATGGGGCAGCCGGGCACTTCGGTTGAAGTTCGCATACTGCATAGAGGCCAGTCGCGCAAGGTGACGATAGCTCGCGCCAAGCTTTCGCAGCCTGCAATCGAAGCCCGTTTGGAAGAACCCGGCATGGGCTATATCAAGGTCACAAGCATGGCCCCGGGCAAAGCGGCCGAGATCAAAACACAGCTTTCGGAGCTTGTTTCAAAGGGTGCTCAGAAGATCGCGCTCGATCTGCGCGGCTCCGCCAACGGGAATATAGAAGAAGGTGTAAGCGCGGCGAACCTGTTTATTAATTCAGGCGTGCTTGCGCGGGTCATCGGCAAAGGCGGCAAAGAGGCGAAAGTCTATAATGCCGAGCCGAACAAGGTCGTATTCAACGGCCCGCTCGTTATCGTCATGGACCGCAGCACGTCGGGCGCGGCGGAGATCGTTGCCGCCGCGGTTCGCGACCAGAAGCGGGGCGAGGTCGTAGGCGAGCGCTCTTTCGGAAGCGGCTCTGAGCAGGAAATGTATTCGCTTTCAGACGGCGGCGCGCTGTTGATCACAACGGTAAAATACGCCCCCGTGTCCGGCAAGCCCTTTATGGACGAGGCCGTCAACCCCACGGTCAAAGTCGAGCGTCTGGCTGAGGCGGAAGTCATTCTCCCCGACGGCGACGACGAAGAAGCGCCCGAAGAAAAGGTCGAGCCTCAGCAGCCCAATGCCGTTAAACCGCCTGAGCCGCCTGTCGAAGATGTTCAGTTGAAAAAGGCGCTTGAGATTCTAAAACAAGCTACGGCCAAAGGGCAGGCCGTGCAAAAACGCGCCGCCGTTTTGAAGATGCCCGCCCCCGTAGGCGCGATCAATGAAATGAGGCTGGATACGTAATTTCACAAGAATTAATCTCAGAAATAAAAAGAGCCGCTTTCAGCAAAGCGGCTCTTTTTATTTGAAGCGCGAACCGGTCAGCCCTTAAACATGTCAGCCCTTAAACATGTTTTTCAGAATGAACCAGACGTTGGCCGGTCGCTCGGCCAGCCGCCGCATGAAATAGGGATACCAGTACTCGCCATAAGGCACATACACGCGCATTCGGTAACCCTCACGCACGAGCTTTTCTTGCAGGTCGCGGCGGATGCCAAAAAGCATCTGAAACTCGTACTGGTCCGGAGGGATTCCTTTTTCCGCCGCATACTGTTTTGTGGCCGCGATCATCTGCTCGTCGTGCGTGGCTATCCCGTGATAGATGCCCGACGCGAGCAGTATCTTCATTATGTGTATGTAGTTTTTATCTACGTCGGCTTTGTCTTGAAACGCGACCGTTTCAGGCTCTTTATAAGCCCCTTTGCATAGTCGAATCCGCGCGCCTACCTGCAATAAATCTTTTACGTCCGCCTCCGTGCGGTAAAGGTATGACTGGACGACAATGCCGACATTCTCAAACTCCTGTCTGAGCCGCTTGAATATTTGGATCGTAGCGTCGGTCTTCGTCGAGTCTTCCATGTCTATGCGCACGAAGTTCTGCCGAGCGGCGGCGGCTTCGACTATCGCGCGAGCGTTTTCGTAACAAAGCTCCTGGTCTATGTCGAGCCCCAGTTGCGTCAGCTTCACCGACACGTTTGAGTCGAGCTTGTTTCGTTCGATTTCGTCGAGCACGTGAATGTACTCGCGCACCTCCTGGCGCGTTTCGCTCTCGGATTTGATAGATTCGCCGAGATGGTCGAAAGAGGCGCTGATCGATTTTTTGTTTAGCTGGCGTATAGCCTCGACCGCGTCCGCCGTCTCTTCGCCCGCCACGAAGCGGTGCGTGACGTTGTTAAAGGATTTGAAGCGGGTGAGAAAATTCTTGAAGCCTTCGCTTTCGGATAGATAAAGAAGGAGCGATTTTGTCATCGTCTGTTTTTGCTTTGTGAATCAAGCGCCTGCTTGGGAGCGAGTGTCGCGCCGAGCAAGCCTCAGCATAAACTACCTCAGGCGGTGAAATCAACCGCACCGCTTCAAAGCACCCCGAAGACAGAAAACCGTTGACACTCATTTGATACTTGCTTATACTTCGGCTCTTGAAATTGAAAACTGTTTTCAATTTCAACCGCTGAGCCTGTGTCCGGCTTGAAAAAATTCGAAAAGAGGAGACTATATGCGCCGGGTATTTGTCGTCTCAACAGTTGCGATAATGCTCGCGCTGCTGCCGTTTTCGGCACTGGGAGCGCAATCCTCTCGCTCAGGGCGCGTGCTTGATAAAGACGGGGTAGAGTACGACAGGACAAATAAGCTCGCGAATGCGGGCGCAGGCGTGAACCGCGCGCGCGGCATTCTGCCGAGCAGCCCGAGGCTTGCGCAGGGAGGCTTGAAGTTCAGTTTTTAACTGGAGGCGCGGAAATGAAAATAAGATCAAAGAAGGGCGGGAAGAGTAGAAATAAGAAAAATATTTCGCGGCGATCCGGCCCGAAGTTTTGGATGACTATGGGCGCGATGGGCGCGCTGACTGCGTGCAGCGCTTTTAACCTGAAGCCGGATGGTGTCGCATACGCGCGATCGCCTCGCAGCTCGTTTGCGGCGATCTATTTTCAGAACCAGGCTCAAGCCGCAACTCATCGCTTCGACATTCCGCCGGGGCCTCTGGATACGGTGCTGAGCACATTCCAGAGCGTGACCGGATGGACGGTGACGCTGAAACAGGATGAGATCGCCAATATTCCGTCTCCTGGAGTCTCAGGCGTCTACACGGTGGAGCAGGGGCTGAAACAACTCCTGACGGGTACGGGCGTCGGTTATCGTTTCACCGGTTCCGAAGCCGTGACGCTCGAAGTAACAGGCCCGGCGTCGTCGGTAAGTGTGACCGGTCCTGCCGCGACCATTTCATCAACGAAATATACGGAGCCTCTGCGCGACGTGCCGCAAACAGTCGCCGTGATACCCAAAGCAGTCATCGAAGAGCAGGGCGCGACGACTTTGCGCGATGTGTTGCGCAATGTGCCGGGCCTGACCATCGCGGCTGGCGAAGGCGGCGCCCCGGCCGGAGATAACCTGACGCTGCGCGGGTTCAGCGCTCGCAACGATGTTTTTATCGATGGAGTGCGTGACCTCAGCCCGCAGGCCCGCGATCCTTTCAACCTCGAACAGGTCGAAGTAGTGAAAGGACCGGCCTCTGCTTATAACGGGCGCGGATCGACCGGCGGCACGATCAACCTGGTGAGCAAAGCGCCGTTGATAACTCCGTTCTACGGTTTTACTCTCAACCTCGGCTCCGACGAGACCAGGCGGGTTACAGCCGATGTCAATGTGCCTTTAGAGCGGTTGGGATTGGGAAAGCGCACGGCCTTCCGGTTTAACTTCCTGGCGCACGAATCGGGCGTGGCCGGGCGCGACGTTGTGGAAAATCAGAGGTGGGGCGCTGCCCCTTCGCTGGCGTTCGGTCTGGGCACGCCTACTCGGCTGACCCTCAGCTATTTCAAACTGAAGCAAGACAACATTTCGGATTACGGAATTCCGTGGGTCCCCGTCACCAATAATGCCCTGCGAGAATTTAGAGACAAACCCGCGCCGGTGCCGCGCGACACCTTTTATGGATTGAAGGATCGTGATTACGAGAAGCTTAACTCGGACCTGGCGACCATCAGGTTCGACCGCGATGTCGGCGATACGTTCACGTTGCGTAATCAATTTCGCTACGGAAGATCAACGCGAGACTCGATTGCGACCCCGCCTCGTTTCGCCGGCGATAATTCAACCGCCATCAACCGCGAGTTTAGATCCTGGCTCACGGAAGACGAGATATGGGACAATCAGACCGATCTGAGGGCAAGTTTTTCAACCGGCAGTATCACTCACTCGCTCGTATCCGGCGTCGCTCTCACGCGCGAGCATAATGAGCGCAAGACCCGCACCGCTCCGAACATGCTCACCACGCTGCTCAACCCCAATCCCGATGATGTATTCCCCGGCACGATCACTTTAGGCCCCATCGTCGGAGACGTGACGGGGAACTCGCTCGCGGCCTTTGCATTCGACACCGTCAGGCTCGGAAAGAAATTCGAGGTGAACGGCGGCCTGCGCTGGGATTATTTCGACGTGGAGGGCATCAGCATTACCGGACTCGAAGTCGCGCGAATAGACCGTATGCTCAGTTGGCGCGCGGGCGCGGTTTACAAGCCGCGAACCAACGGCAGCATCTATGTCGCTTACGGAACGTCGCTCAACCCTTCGCTTGAAGGGCTGTCATATCAGACCGCCAACACTGCAATCGAGCCGGAGAAGACTTACACGTTTGAAGTCGGGAGCAAATGGGATTTATTGAGAGATCGGCTGGCTGTGAGCCTGGCCGGATTCCGCGTCGAGAAGACCAACGCGCGCACGCCCGGACTCCTGCCCGACGACCCGCCGCAGGTGCTCGACGGCAGGCAGCGCGTCTACGGAACCGAGTTGGGCATAACCGGCACGATCACCCGAGACTGGACGATCTTTGCCGCTTACACTTATCTGGACAGCGAGATATTGGAGTCGAACACTCTGACTGAACTCGGCAAAGAGCTTTTGAATACGCCAAAGAACTCCGTCAGCCTCTGGTCGAGTTATCAGCTCCCCCGGAAGCTCAACGTTGGCGGCGGCGCTCGTTTTGTTGACGACCGCTACGGCAACAACATAAATACCAGGCGGGTGAAAAGTTACTGGCTGATCGACGCGATGGCTTCGTACCCGCTGAATGATCACATTGATCTCAGGCTCAATCTTTACAACCTGAACAATGAATACTACTTCGACCGTCTTGGCGGCGGCCATCTCGTGCCGGGAGCGTCCCGGTCGGCGAATGTGAGTTTTAACTTCCGCTTCTAAGTCGAACAGAGAGCCGAAATGTTGTTAGAGATTCCGAGTGTTTTAACTGCCGAGCAAGCGGCGCATTGTCGGCAAATGCTCGAACAGGCGGAGTGGGTGGACGGGCGTGTCACGGCCGGGCATCAATCGGCCATGGCGAAAAGCAACATGCAATTGCCCGAAGATCACCAGACGGCTCGACAGCTCGGCGATATGATCATCGCGGCGCTTGAACGCAATGCGCTATTTATGGCGGCTGCACTGCCGTTAAAGGTCTTTCCGCCGCTGTTCAATCGTTACCGGGAGGAAGAATCATTCGGCACGCATATCGACAACGCGATACGCCAGGTGACGGGCACGCCGCATCGCGTTCGCACAGATATTTCGGCTACTCTTTTCTTTTCTCCGCCCGAAGAGTATGACGGAGGCGAATTGCTGGTAGAAGATACTTACGGCGTGCATACGGTCAAACTGCCCGCCGGTCATCTGATCCTTTATCCTGCCAGCAGCCTGCACCACGTGCGCCCGGTGACGCGAGGTGCTCGCCTCGCATCATTCTTCTGGGTTCAGAGCATGGTGCGAGACGACGCAAAGCGCACGATGCTGTTCGACCTTGACCTGGCCGTTCAGCGCATAAGCCAGGACATGCCGGGCCATCCGTCTCTGGTGCAGTTGACCGGCCTTTATCACAACTTGCTGCGTCTTTGGGCTGACGTTTGAAATTTGTTCTGTTGAGAGATTACACATGGGGCGACTACGCAAAGTTATTTTCTGGTGCCATCTGCCGGTGGGAGTGATAGCAGGATTAGTCATTATTACTATGGCTGTCACCGGCGTGTTGCTGGCTTACGAAAAGCAGATTATCGCATGGGCGGACTCGCGCAATTGCCGCGAGGTGCTGCCTCCTCCCGGTAGCGAGCGATTGCCTGTGGAGACGATGATTGCCGGGGTCAAACAATCCTTGCCCGACGCTCCTCCCTCTACTTTGACCTTACGTTCTGATAGGGCTGCGCCCGCCGCCTTGAGCTTCACAGGCGGGCGCACCATTTTTGTCAATCCCTATACCGGCGAGATCGTAGGCGAAGGCTCCAAAGGGACGAGAGATTTTTTCCGCTCCGTCACGGATTGGCACCGATGGCTCGGCGCGCAAGGCGAAAACCGCGCCACCGCTCGCGCAATCACAGGCGCGTGCAACCTGGGCTTCTTGTTTCTTGTGATGAGCGGCTTCTATCTGTGGTGGCCGCGCATCTGGACCTGGTCGCAATTCAAAAAGGTGATGTGGTTCAGGCGCAGACTCTCAGGCAAGGCGCGCGATTTCAACTGGCATAACGTAATCGGCTTATGGTCGGTTATACCGCTGTTCATAGTAGTTCTGTCGGCGGTCGTGATCTCTTACCCCTGGGCGAGCAACCTTGTCTACCGCATAGTCGGCGAAAACCCGCCTGCGCAGCGCGCGGGCCCGCCCGCGCCATCCACACCGACCTCTGTGCCTCGGATGGATGGACTTGAGCAGCTATTGGCCCAGGCTGAACAGCAGACGGCTGACTGGCAAAGCATCAGTCTGCGTCTACCGACATCGGCAGAAGATTCGTTAACGCTCACTATCGATGAGGGCAATGGCGGGCAGCCTCAAAAGCGTGGGCAACTCATTCTGGATAGAAAGAGCGGGGAGACTCGCTGGGAGCCGTTTTCAAGCAATACGCTCGGCAGAAAAATCCGCTCAATATTGCGTTTTGCGCACACGGGCGAAGTGGCGGGAATACCCGGTCAGACGATAGCGGGGCTTGCATCGATTGGCGGGGCGATGCTCGTTTGGACGGGGCTTGCGCTCGCCTTGCGGCGCTTCCGCGCGTGGCTGACGAGGTTGCGAGCAGGCGAGACTATTCAGGTCGCGTCTCGTATGACAGAAAGCAGCAGCGAACAGCAGGTGACCCAGGAATAAAGGCGGTTGCTGCTACAGAGAATATTTGAAAAGCCTCGAAGAGGCGTAATTCAATAGCCTGGGGCGCTAGCCCCAGGTCAACGCCAGCCGAAATAAAAAGCCCTGAAAGGGCGAAATAATCCGAACGATTTATTTCGCCCTTTCAGGGCTTTTTCTCTTATGCATGCGTTACCCGGCGCGCGGCAGCCGGGCTATTGGATTTCGCCTCTTCGAGGCTTTAATCTTTTATCTCGACGCCCGTCGCAACCATCGTGATTATCTGTTGCGGGCCTTTTATGGTCGAAGGGTCCTTTTTCTCTTTAGATTCTTCGGCGATGTGTTGAGCGTGCATCTCGCTGATGGTCTTTTTCTCAACCGTGCCTTCGAGGACGACTTTCTTACCCGCGGCGTCTTTCGGCACAAAGAAGCCGTAATCCTTAAACGAGACTCGCATCGCTCGCTCGCCGTCGGTTACGACCAGCCAGCACCCCTTGGCCTGGCAGACATCTTTGATCTCGCCTTCTATCTTTACCGGCTTGCTTGCAAGCTTTTCAACATCCGAGATCGCTTTTTCTAACGCAATGACCTTTGCGTCGGTGAAGGGCGCGCCAAAGTGTTTGCCCGCTTTTTGGACGGCGAGCGCGGGGACCGCGACCGACAGCGCGGCTATAATTAATGAGAGCTTAATCCAGCGATTCATCTATTGCCTCCAATTTATCTGATTTGACAGCCCTGTATTATAGCCGCTTTCGGCAATTTTGACCTAGCGAAGTTTTACCAAAGAGTTTGTGCCGGATCACCAAACTTTATTGCCTGGCACAGCTACGAGTGTATAATCTTTCCAGGTATAACCCTGATGGAGCGCGAAGAGAAACAGATATTCCACGAACATCTAAAGCGCGAGCGGTTAAAGCGCACGACCCAGCGCGATTTGATCCTCGACGTGTTTCTCGATACCGAAGGCCATGTCTCAAGCGAAGAGTTATATGCGCTTGTCAAAGCCAAAGACCCGTCCGTGGGTTTTACGACTGTCTACCGCACGCTGAAACTATTAAGAGAATGCGGGCTGGCGCGCGAGCTTGAATTCCACGACGGGCGCACGCTCTACGAGCACGAATACAAACACACGCATCACGACCACCTCATCTGTACGCGGTGCGGCGCACTGATAGAGTTCTACAGCGAAGAGATCGAATCGCTGCAAGACGAGATCGTCCGCCGCTATCGTTTCAAACCCCTGCGCCACAGTCACCGAATATTCGGAATCTGCTCCGATTGTCAGAAGGCCGAAAAGGCTGCTGAAAAGGTCAAAACCTCTGCCAGGTGAGCGGGCGCGACTCAGTCGTCTGGTTGCTCCGGATCAAGCCGCCGACATATCATTGCTGAGAAGGTGATGAATTCGCTTGAGAACAATCAACTCGCTGAACGGCCTATGGTAATTGCGCACAGGGGCGCGTCGGGGCTTGCGCCGGAAAACACGCTGGCGGCATTCAAACTTGCCGTAGCACTGGGCGCGGACGGCGTCGAAATGGATGTGCAGATGTCAGCCGACAATCGCGCGGTCGTCATACACGACCTGCGCGTCAATCGCACGACGGATGGCCGAGGGGTGGTCGGTAATCTCACTTCGCATGAACTCGTCAAACTCGACGCGGGCGGCTGGTTTGATCGCAGGCTCGCCTTAAGACCTCGGCTGCGCGCTCACCTGGCGCGCGCGGCGAAAATAAATATCAACGGCGATCCGATTTACGCGGGCGAGCCGGTGCCTGCGCTTGAAACGGTGCTTGCGCTTCTGGCCCCGGCCAATCTCCGGCGAGTCTACATCGAATTGAAAAGCGAGCCCGCGACGAGAGATGTGCTACTTGAGGCTGTAGTCGCTTTAGTGCGCGACTTTCGCATGACGCGATCAGCAGTGCTGCTATCTTTCGACCACGAAGCAGTCAAAGGAGCGAAGCAAGTTGCGCCCGATATTCGCGCTGCTGCGACATTTCCCATAGCCGGTCGCAGACTGGCCACCGCTCGCTCTATCATAACTGCGGTCGAAGCTTTGGGAGCGGACGAAGCGGCCCTCCATTTTGGATTGGCCACGCGGCGAACGGTAGCCGCCCTGCACGAACGGGGGCTATCAGTTTCGGCCTGGACCGCAAACAGCCCGCTCATCTTCCGCCGCCTGATAAACAGCGGGGTTAACGCGATAATGACAAATTTTCCTGACCGGCTTTTCAGCACACTCGAAACGACAAAGCCGCGCACAGGCCGAAGGCTCAGACGCAATGGCAACTGATCTGACCGATACCGTCAATCGAGCGCAGGAGCGACCCTCTGTTTCAGAGGTCCAGAGAATAGTCTCGCGCCCTCACTTCACGGTGCGCCATACAATATCAGGCGGATGCGAGTTTCAGCCGCATTCGCACTCGGCCTTCACCGTGACCGCGATACTGGCGGGAGAGATGTGGGTTACGATTGGCGAAAACGATTATCATCTGTCGCCGGACGATGTCGCGCTCACCAACGTCGGGCAAAACCACTGCGGGCAGGCAAGCCGCGTCGAATTCGTCTCCGTAACGATCAACCCGTCACAAGTAGCCGAGCTTGTCGCGGAATTGGGCTTGACCCGAACGACGGCTGAAGTGATTTTTGGCGCGAGCGTTGTAGCAGACGAGGCCATAACAAAGATAGCACGCTCGATTGTTGATGAGATTGCGGATGAGAAAGTAGGCCATGCGGCGATGCTCGATGCGCTGGCGCGTCAGCTTGTGATTTACCTGCTTCGCTCGCACATGACCGTTCGCAAGTCGGCTCGCATAGAATTGTCGCGAGCCGGGCCGGTTAACCGTCGCCTGCGCCTCGCCCTTGAATTTATGCACGACAACTTCTCGCGCGAGCTTGGGCTTGAAGAGATAGCCTCGGCAGCATATCTATCCGAATACCACTTCGCGCGGTTGTTCAAACAGATCACGGGCGTAACGCCTCACGTGTACATCGCGAACTTGCGCCTGGAGCGAGCGCGCAAGCTGTTAGCGGAAACCGCATTCCCCGTCAGCGAGATCGCCGCAATGGTCGGTTATCAAAGTCAAAGCCACTTCACAAAAATCTTCAAATCCGTGACCGGCATAACCCCTCGCGCCTACCGAGAAGCGTTAAAAAAGGATGAGGGATGAGGGATGAAGGATGAAAAAGATTTGCACTCTCAAATCACAGAGATCGAATACAACACACATAGACTCCTTTTCATCCCTCATCCTTCATCCTTCATCCCTTCAAAAACGGCAATCCATCGCTAAATTTCAGCAATATCGCGCAAGACGCCCGGAGACCATTCTGTTTTAATCTATAGTGCGAATCGTGTAGTCGTATACAGATGACTCTCGGAAAGGGATTACAATGTCAACTCAGAATCAGAAAAGGTCCGTAGAGATTGAGGAGCCGAAAGGCCGCCTCGGCGTGTTGCTTGTCGGGCTGGGCGCAGTCAGCACAACTTTTATCGCAGGTGTTGAGGCGATCAAGCGAGGCATAGCAGAGCCGATCGGATCGCTCACACAGATGGGAACTATCCGCCTGGGCAAACGGACGGATAATCGCGTGCCGATGATACGCGATTTCGTGCCGCTCGCGACGCTCGAAGACCTCGTCTTCGGCGCGTGGGACATCTTTGAAGAAGACGCCTACGAATCCGCCCTGCACGCGGGCGTGCTTGAGCGCGATCTGGTGAATCAGCTCAAGGGCGAGCTTCAAGCGATCAAGCCTATGAAAGCCGTCTTCGACCAGCATTACGTAAAGCGGTTGAACGGCACTCACGTAAAGCAGGGCGCGAACAAGATGGAGCTGGCCGAGCAATTGATGGCCGACATCGAAGAGTTCAAACGCAAGAATGAGTGCGACCGCGTGGTGATGATCTGGTGCGCGTCAACAGAAGTATTCATGCAATGCACGGATCAGCATAAAGATTTGAAAACTTTTGAGCAGGCCATGCGCGAGAACAACCCGTGTATCGCGCCTTCGATGATTTATGCCTACGCCGCGCTGAAATCGGGAGTGCCCTTTGCCAACGGAGCGCCTAACCTGACCGTCGATGTGCCCGCTTTGACGAAGCTTGCAGTAGATCGGGGGCTGCCTATTTGCGGCAAGGATTTCAAGACCGGCCAGACCTTGATCAAGACCATCATCGCTCCCGGTCTGAAATCGCGTTTGATCGGACTGCACGGCTGGTTTTCTACAAACATACTCGGCAACCGCGACGGCGAGGTGCTTGATGACCCCGAGTCGTTCAAGACCAAAGAAGAATCGAAGCTCTCGGTGCTCGAATACATACTGCAACCGGATGTCTACCCGACGCTGTACAAAGATTTCAGCCACATAGTTCGCATCAACTACTACCCGCCGCGCGGGGACAACAAGGAAGGCTGGGACAACATAGACATATTCGGGTGGCTGGGCTACCCGATGCAGATCAAGATAGATTTTCTGTGCCGCGATTCGATACTGGCCGCGCCCCTGGTCCTTGACCTCGCATTATTTCTTGACCTCGCCAAGCGCGCGGGGATGCGAGGCATTCAGGAATGGCTTTCGTTTTATTTCAAGAGCCCCATGACCGCGCCTGAGCTTTATCCCGAGCATGACCTGTTCATCCAGCTGATGAAGCTAAAAAACACCTTGCGCCACTTGAAAGGCGAAGAGCTGATCACTCACCTCGGGCTTGAGTATTACGATTAACTCTCTCGATTCGCAAAGAGAAAAGCCGCCGACGCTCGCTCGCTCGGCGGCTTTTTCGCATGCGCGAATTTGTTCTTATGCTCCGGCGCTTATTGCCTCGTGCGTAGCGGGTTTGCGACGACCGGCAATGGCAGCGGCAATGCCTCCCAGTAGTGAGCCTAACACGACCGTGTAGGCGATCCAGAGGATCATCTGCGGCAAGAACCCTATCTGCATGTACGTAGACCAGAAACCAGTATCAGGGAAGTCAGGCGAAGGGAGCACATCGTAATGCGTTCCCCACTGACCTCGGATGGCGAAAAACATCAGTATTGCCACAGGGATTCGCACCGCGTAGCCGAAAGCAAGCAGCGTCTTAAACAGCTTTGGCCAGGCCGGGTATTGAACGGCTATCGCAAGCACGGTCAACAGAAAAAGCGCGACGAATTTGCCCGTCGATATCGGCGGCTGGCCCGCGATTAACGCCGCGCCGACCAGTATAACAATTCCTCCGACCGCGCTCAGGATCACGCGCAAATAGCTCCTGGGAGTCTCCCCCGCTTTGGCTAGCTTGATCGCAAAGTAAACGGCGAAGATCAGCGTCAGCCAGCTTACCCCGATTGGTGAGCCGCCGCCGCCGGGCGAGCGGTTGAACCAGAACTCGCTCCAGTTTTGAAGCTCGCCAACAAGCCGAAGTATTGTTACTCCGAGACAGATCACCGCCGGAATCAGGATTAGCCTGGCAATGCTCACGGGCTTTTCGGAATGCGTTTCTGCCATTTTTTATTCTCCTTTCGACCTGAGTAGCCGAGTTGATAGGAAACAGTTTGTTCAAGAATATCTTTCCTTGTTGCACGTATAACACAAACGACTCGCATGAAACAAGCGGAACCGAAACCTGGGCTAACTTGCGCCGAAAAACTTCTAGATGCTACTATCCCGACTTATACTACTTGGAAGCGGCTCTGCATGCGTGTGGGCCGCGACTTGCAGCCGGAAGGAGTTTTATTTAATGAAAGCAACACGCAGGGCGAAGATCACCGCGCTTGGGCGATATGTTCCGCCAAAGGTGGTCACGAATCACGACCTGGCAAAACGAGTTGATACGAACCACGACTGGATAGTGGAGCGGACGGGCATCTTAGAGCGGCATATGGTCGAGCCGGGCACGCCTACCTCGGAGCTTGCCGCGCAAGCCGTAGGCGATCTTCTCCAGCGACGCGGCATCGAAGCCAGCGAGATAGACGTGATTATCGTCGCCACGGTCACGCCCGATATGTTCTTTCCCGCTACCGCATGCGTGGTGCAAAACAAGGTGCGCGCCAGCCGCGCGTGGGGATTCGATATTTCGGCTGCCTGCTCAGGATTCCTTTATGCCCTGACCGTCGGAACGCAATTCATCGCGTCGGGTGCGCACGATAAAGTCGTGGTGATAGGCGCGGACGTGATGTCGAGCATTATTAACTTTGAGGACCGCACTACCTGTGTGCTGTTCGGCGACGGGGCCGGGGCCGTTCTGCTTGAGCCTAGCGAAAGCGAAGACGTAGGCATTCTAGATTATATGCACGAGATTGACGGGTCGGGCGGGCAGTTCCTCTACATGCCCGGCGGCGGGAGCCTCAACCCGCCTTCGCACGAGACCGTTGAAAAGAAGATGCATTACGTTCACCAAGAGGGGCAGCCGGTATTCAAGTATGCCGTGCGCAAAATGGGCGAAGCCAGCCGGGGAATACTTCAGCGCAATCGCCTCGAAGGCAAAGATGTTGATCTATTTATAGCCCACCAGGCGAACATGC
The DNA here is from genome assembly GCA_963728545.1 of Blastocatellia bacterium. Taxonomy (GTDB): domain Bacteria; phylum Acidobacteriota; class Blastocatellia; order UBA7656; family UBA7656; genus DASUNP01. The sequence continues at coordinate 4,167,167 of CAVSKO010000002.1, read as the reverse complement.
GAATCATCAATGCGGCAGCCGACAAACTCGGGCTTGATGAAAGCAAGGTGGTGAAAAACATATACAAATATGGCAACACCACAGCCGCTACTATTCCGCTGGCCATCGGCGACGCGATTGACGACGGGCGAATGAAGAAAGGAAGCCTCGTTTTGTTCGCCGCCGTGGGCGCGGGTTATACGGTCGGCTCTGTGCTCGCCCGCTGGGCTTATTAAGAAGGTCGAAAAAACAGTAGCAGCGCGGCTTTCAAATGAGAAGAATTGAAAGCCGCGCTGCTATTTCTTTTGATCGTATTGATTCCCTTGTTCAGTAGCTGCCGACCGTCTGGCCGTTGGTAGAGGGGTTCTTGCCGACTAATTCTTGAACGATCTTTACGCCTACGCTTGCTCCGATGCGGGTTGCGCCCGCTTCGATCATCTCCCGAGCCTGTTTCAAATCGCGCACTCCTCCCGACGCTTTGACGCCCAGAAGGCTGCCTACCGCACGGCGCATGAGCGCTATGTCGGCAACCGTCGCGCCGCCTTTGCTGAACCCCGTCGAGGTTTTCACAAAGTCCGCGCCCGCCTCTTTCGCTATCATACAAGCTCGGACCTTTTCGTCATCCGTAAGAAGGGCGGTTTCGATAATCACTTTTGAAAGACATCCGGCTTCGCGGGCGACCTCAACAACGCCTGCTATGTCGCGCGAAACCAGATCGTAGTCGCCCGATTTAAGCGCGCCGATATTAATAACCATATCGAGTTCCGTAGCCCCGTCAAAGATCGCGCGCCTGGCTTCAAATGCTTTTGTGTCCGGTGTATTCGCGCCGAGCGGGAAACCTATCACAGTGCAAACCTTCACGCCGCTCCCGCGCAAAGCGCATGCCGCCTCGCGCACCCAGGTCGGGTTTATACAGACCGAAGCGAACCCGTACTGCGCGCCTTCGCGGCATAGCTGTAATATTTCGTCTCGCGTTGCTTCGGGCTTGAGCAAAGTGTGATCGATATAGCGGGCCACCTGACGGGCTGCCTCGCTTTCGGCCCCTGTCAATCCGAATCGCACTCCTCCGTCCGCGATGAGCGAGTGCATGCGGTCGGGGCACTTGACGAAACACTCGTCGTGGTCGAAAGCACATTCATGTGAAAGCGCACCCGTCCCGAGACGCGATAAAATCACGTCCGTGATCTGCGATACTAGCTGCTCAATGTTTAAATCATCTTGCATGTAATATTTTCTAAAGCCATATCTTACGCGACCGGACGAGAATCGGCCACACCTTCAGGCCGGTGCGCCGCCCGATTCTTTAGCCCTTCAATAAGCGAATAAGGCACTTCAAGATCGCCCAACCCTTTGACAATATTTATGTCTGGCTTGTAGCTCCCATGAAAATCGCTCCCTCCGGTCACCAGCAATCCGTGCCGCTCCGCTATTCGAGAGTAAGCCTCTCTCTGCTCCTTGCTGTGGCGGCTGTAGATAGCTTCTACGCCGTCAAGTCCTAACGCGGCAAGCTCACCGATCAGCCTGTCTTGATCTTCCATCGTGAGCGGCTTCAGTTGATAAGGGTGAGCGAGAACCGCAACGCCGCCCGCGCTATGAATAAGATTGATTGAATCGGCGGGAGAGAGCCTCTTCTTATCTACAAAACAGGGCGCTCCCTTTGCCAGGAATCTGTTGAATGCGTCCTGTATGCCTTGAGCGTAACCCTTCTCAACCATCAACCGCGCGAAGTGAGGACGCCCTACGATTTCGCTTCCCGCAATACCTACGACTTCATCGTAGTCTATATCAAGACCGAGCGACTGTAACCGGCGCGCTATTTCCGGATTCCGCTCATCGCGCGCGAGTTTCAATTCTGCAAGCGTCGTCCGCAGAGTAATCGATTCGTCATCGATGTAATAACCGAGTATGTGCATCGTGCCGGGGTCATGCTCGGCGCTGATCTCAATCCCGTTCACAAACTCTATTCCCAATCTCTCGGCAGCCGCTCTGCCTTGGGCTAAGCCATCCACAGTATCGTGATCGGTGATTGCGATGGCCCGCGCGCCTGCGCGCATCGCCGCTTGAACTAACTCTTCGGGGCTTACACTCCCATCTGAATATAACGTGTGTGCATGTAGATCTATCATATCGTACGACATGGATCACGATATTATCTGCTGATAAACAACGAAGTCAATCACGCATTATGACGTAAAACTCGCAACCGGAGCCAGTTTCACGGCGACGCCCTGAAATAGGCTCTGGGAGCCAGTTTCAGGGCGGCTACCCTGAAACTGGCTCCCAGAGCCTATTCTGTGTTTCGCGCATTTGCAGTTATTATGCCGGATGGGTGAGCATTAGATAATGTTGAAATAGTAAACTCGTCCGAACGGCCATAAAAGGAGGCACTCTGAAACTGGCTCTGGCAGCCTGTTTCAGGGTGGAAGAATTAGTGAGCAATTTTATTTCACCGCTTATCAAAAAAAAAAGTTGACAATATTGCGCGAAGCAAATATATACAACAATATGTTGTGTATCATTTAGTCTAGTACACAAGAGTAGATAAGCTACATTATCTTGTGTACAGGGTAAAAATCTAAAGGAAAGGAGAAGCACACGCTATGGCAACTGCAAAGAAAGGCGGCGCGAAAAAAGGCGCTGCAAAGAAAGGCGGCGCGAAAAAAGGCGCTGCTAAGAAGGGCGGCGCAAAGAAGAGATAACATATTGCCGCCACGCAAAACGGGGGTTCTCTGTGTGAGAACATAAGGGCGGACGTAAGCGTTTCGCATCTCTCCTGGAGATTCGGGCCTTGCGTCCGTCCTTTTATTTTTGCCCCGCCTTCCCGCCTTGTAGAAACCCATAAACCAAAATTTCGCATATGACCGCAATATGTGAATTGGTGTAAACTGATCCGTGCTATGGTAATTGAACGTGACGAGCGGCCCTGGGGAGCCTTTGAGGTGCTGGCCGAGGGCGAGGGGTACAAGGTCAAGCGCATAGAGGTAAAGCCCGGACACCGCCTCAGCCTTCAAATGCATGAAAATCGTAGCGAGCGATGGGTCGTAGTCCAAGGGGCGGCCCTGGTTCGCGTAGGGGAAGAAGAGTTCGTTCGCCAGGTGAACGAAGATGTGATTATTCCCGTCAGGACAAAGCACCGGGTGGCTAATCCGGGAAATAGTTTATTGATCTTTATAGAAGTGCAGTGTGGGCATTACCTGGGCGAAGATGACATAACCAGGTTTGAGGATGATTACAACCGGACAGGATCTCAGTCGCAGTAGATATAAAATACCTGCCTTTTGTCGCTCACGCTTCGGCCCCTATATTTACACTCGAATGGCTCGCAGGAGCAGGTTCGTCAAGTCCGTACAGATCCGGCTCACCTTGCGGACGAGTCTTCCACCGCTTGTGAATCCAGAGCCACTGATCCGGGTGACGGCGCGCGTACTGTTCGATCACCCGAGTATATCTTTCGGTATTTATCCGAACCTCTTCTTTGAAATCGCCCGTCCTCACCAGAGGTATTTCCGGGTCGAAGCATAGGCGATGCTTCTTCAACTGTTCGTCCCATATCAGAAAGCCCGGAACAACCGGGACATCAGCGCGAAGTGCGAATACTGCAAGCCCCGTAGTAGAGCTGGCCGGAATTCCGAAGAAGTCACAGAATATTCCTTGATCCTCCAGCACGTTTACATCTATCAGCAGCCCAACGTCCTGGCCGCGCTTGAGCGTTTCAAGAACTGCTTTGACGGCCATCATCTTATTTATAGTGCGATTGCCGGAAAGCTCGCGGTAGCGATTGGCCATGCGGTTTATCAGAGGATTGTCTAATACCCGAACCAGAAAGCTGAGCGGGTGGCCGTACAGGCCCTGCGCAAAAGCGCAAAGCTCCCACGCGCCCACGTGTCCCGTCAACAATAACACGCCTCGACCGCGACTGGCGGCGCTTCGATAATTCTCAAAGCCGTCGTAGACGACTATGCGATCTATATTTTCAGGCGTGAGGCGTGGGAACTGAGAAAACTCTCCGAGAAGACGGCCCAGGTTGCGAAAGACGCCTTTAATTATCTCTACTCGGCCCTCAAAACTAAGCTCCGGCATCGCCATTGCCAGGTTCCGGTGAGCCGTGCGCCGCAATCGGCCATGAAGATAGTAAACAACGCGGGCGATCAGTTTTCCAAGAAAGATCGCCGCGCTGCGAGGCAATAAACCAAATGCCTTTAGCAATAGCCAGGCGGGCAGAAACTCAACCAGATTGCGAAACGCGGTTCTACTTCTTGCAGGCACGTCGTCAAACTAGCACGCCTCGCTATTAAGTGACAAGTGACAAAGAAGTGGGCAGCAGGCAGTGGGCAGTGCGCAGTTGTTGGTTGATTTTGTCTAAAGCTCCCACAGCTTACCAAGCTAGGGTTATCAACTGCCCACTGCCTGCTGCCTGCTATTTCTTAACTCTTGCGCGAGGGGTCTCGGTGGGGTATCCTTTCGCTAGCTTGCCCCTGCCTGGTTAATCCAATCAAACCGGAGACAGATATGAGAAGCTTTCACTCGCTTGCCGACAAGGCGGCAAACGGCTTTCGCCACAAATCGGCTCTTGCGCTCGCTTTGGCTTTACTGCTTTTTTCAGGCATGACTTTCGCGCAGCAGCCGGCGGCGAGTAAAAAGAAGGTTCCTCGTCTTACTACCGATGATGTCATAAAACCCCAGCCGTCCAGCGAGCAGTTGACCGAGGCCACTCCGGCTAAACCGGAAGAGAGCGCTAAAGCAGCCGCGCCAAAGACGGCCGAAGCCGTTGTCAACCCCGAAGAGGCTTCCTGGCGCGAGCGCATCCGCGCAGCTCGCGAGCGCGCGAAATCCCTTGAGCGCGCAACCGAGGAAGCCGAGCTGCGAGTGACTGAGATACGTAATCAGATGGGCGCTCAGGGCCAGACGCCTCAACAGAGAAATCAATCCGCTTCGGATCTTGAGCGAGCCGGGCAAAGAGTAACCGACCTTCGCGCCCAATCAAAAGCCGCCGACGAGGATCTCAACAAGCTGGTTGAGTACGGCAGGGAGAAGGGCTTCAAAGAGGCCGAAGGCCCAAAGGCGGCTTCCGACGACGGAAAGCCCAATGAGCAATATTACCGTTCGCGTTTTGCGTCCTTGAATGAATCGCTACAGACCGCCGAGCGGCGCGTCCAGTTATACGAAAACCGCGTGCGCGATTTGAATCAACGCATCTCAAACAACAGCGGCACGGGTGACAACTTTTATATCGCGCAGATTCAACAAGAGCGCAACGAGATGCAACAGAAGATGGAAGAAGCGCGCGCAGCTCGCACAAAAGCGCAGACCGATCTTGATGCTCTCTTGGAAGAAGCGCGTCGCAACGGCGTGCCTCCCGGCGTGTTCAGATAGTTCAAGCGTCCCCTCGCCCCAAAAAAGCCTCTATCGTGCCCTTAGCGGTATCGCCAATCCCCTTTGGCAATAAAAAGAGTTCGGCATTTTATAAACGCCATGGCAGAGATATTACTGGTTGAAGATAAAGAGAGTCTCAGGCAGATGTTGCGCCTGACGCTTGAAAACGCAGGATATAGTTTGGATCAGGCATGCGACGGAGCGGAGGCGCGCCGCAAGCTCAATGACGGTCGGTACAAGCTCGTAGTAACCGATCTTAAAATGCCTCGCGCAGACGGGCTGGAAGTGCTCAAGGCTGCGAAAGCGGCAGACGCCGACACGGCAGTTATACTGCTCACGGCTTACGGCACAATTGATGAAGCTGTGCAGGCGATGAAAGAGGGCGCTTACGATTTTCTGCAAAAGCCCGTTGATAGCCGCCACCTTTTGTTGCTCGTCGAGCGTGCGCTTGAACAAGCGCGGCTGCGCGCCGAAAACATTCTTCTCAAGGATGAATACGCCCGCCGCTACGGCTTTCCTCGCATCGTAGGCGATTCGCCCGCGATGCAAAAGGTAGGTCGCGAGATACAGCAGGTCGCCACGACTCCCACGACCGTTTTGTTGTTGGGCGAGTCCGGCACGGGCAAAGAGCTTTTTGCTCGCGCGATACATCACCTCAGCCCGCGCCGCAACGCGCCTTTCATCGCCATCAACTGCGCAGCCATTCCCGACACGTTGATCGAAAATGAGCTGTTCGGCCACGAAAAGGGCGCCTACACGGGCGCGGACCAGCGACGCGCAGGCAAGTTCGAACTTGCCGCGCGCGGCACTATTTTTCTGGACGAGATCAGCGAGATCGCGCCCGCCGTTCAATCAAAGCTGCTTCGCGTGTTGGAAGAGCGAAAGATAACGCGGCTCGGAGGCTCTGCCGACATCGATGTTGATGTGCGCGTAATCGCCGCGACCAACCGCGACCTGAAAGCGGCGGTCGCCGCCAAACAGTTTCGCGAAGATCTCTATTTCCGTCTCGCAGTCTTTCCCGTGCACATCCCGGCGCTGCGCGAGCGCCGCACCGACATAAGACAACTCGCGGAAGTGTTCGCCACAAAGTATGGCCGCGAGCTTCGACGCGCGCCGCTGCAATTGACGCGCGAGGCGCTCAGGCTGCTTGAAGAGTACGATTGGCCGGGCAACGTGCGCGAGCTTGAGAACTGCGTAGAGCGCGCATGCATACTGGCCTGCGGCGCGGAGATTGCCCCGGCCGACCTCAATATAAGCCCGCCTGCCGATTACTCCCCCCGCGAGCAATTGACGCTGCTCGACGGGTTTGACATGCGAGGCTCGCTTTCCGACGTCAGCGCGCGCGCGCAACGATTGGTCGAGCGCCGCAAGATCGATCAGACGTTGAGGGAGTGTGGCTACAACAAGTCGCGCACCGCCGAGCGACTCGAAGTCAGCTATAAGACTCTGCTTACGCGCATAAAAGAGCTTGAGCTTGAATAAGACAACGGCGCAACTGAAGCCTGCATCTCAAGCTCTGCTTGGATAACCATTCGTAAAGCGGATAGAATCAGGCTGATGAAACGGCGTCATCCTACTAAACAACCCGAACAATCAATCGAACAGATCTCCGACCCGCAGAAGGATTCTCAAAAGCAACCTTCGCATGATGGGTCGCGCGGGCGAGGCGCGCAGGTCGCTCGCTCGGCAGGGATAGTGAGCCTGGCCGTGATGGCAAGCCGAGTGATGGGGCTCGTGCGCGAGATGGTCTTTGCATACTTCTTCGGCGCGTCAAAGAGCTACGCTACGGACGCCTTTGTGATGGCCTTCCGCATTCCGAACCTGCTGCGCGATCTCTTCGCGGAAGGCGCGCTTTCAAGCGCCTTCGTCCCGGTCTTTTCCGAGTATCTGGTCAAGAGGGATGAAAAAGAAGCTTTTCGATTGTCGAACCTGGTTGCAACGACCTTGATATTGATACTCGGCACGCTAGTAGTTTTAGGCATTATCTTCGCGCCGCAAATAGTAAGCGTCTTTGCAAGCGGCTTCAAAGAGACGCCGGGCAAGTTTGAGCTTACGGTATACATGACTCGCGTGATGATGCCATTCATACTGCTTGTAGCGTTGGCCGCGCAGTCTATGGGCATACTCAACGCGCGTGGCCGGTTCGGCATACCGGCGCTCTCATCATCTTTTTTTAACATCGGCTCTATAATCGGCGGAATCATTTTCGCGGCCTTGCTGACCGACCCGACTTTCGCTCATCCGCTGCAAGCCATAAAAGAGAACCCGCGGGAAGGAATAATCGGCATGGCTTACGGCGTATTGATAGGCGGCTTCATGCAATACTCCGTTCAGTGGCCGAGCCTGCGCCGCGCGGGATTCCGCTATCGCCCGATGCTCGACTTCCGAGACCCTGGCCTCAGACGTATATTCAAGATGATGGGACCGGCCGTGATTGGGACGGCTGCGGTCCAGATAAACATTCTCATCAACAGCAATTTCGCCGCGAGCATTCCCGGCAACGGCCCGGTGGCCTGGCTCCAGTATGCGTTTCGCCTCATGCAATTTCCGATAGGGGTATTCGGAGTCGCGATTGCTACGGCCACCCTGCCCACCATATCGAAAAGCGCCGCCTTAAAAGATATGAGCGATTACAAAGAAACGCTCGCAAGCTCGATTCGGCTCGCCTTTTTGTTAACCATCCCGTCGGCTGTAGGGTTGATCGTGTTAGGTCGGCCCATCATCGCGATGATTTACCAGCGGGGCGATTTCACGCCGTTTGATACCGAGCACACCGCCGGGGCGCTCGCCTTTTATGCCGTAGGGCTTGTCGGCTATTCTGCGATCAAGATACTTGCTCCGGCCTTTTTTGCGCTCGGTGACTCGCGGACTCCGATGCTTATAAGCCTGGCGATGATCCTCATCAATTTCTTTATGAACTGGGCGATGGTCGACACGTTTCAAGAACGCGGGCTGGCGCTTTCGACTGCGACCGTCGCGATTCTGAACTCTGCGCTGCTTTACTCGGTAATGAGCCGCCGCGTGGGCGGCATCGAAGGTCGTAAGACGGCTGCGACGGTCGCCAAAATAGTTTTAGCATCCGCCGGTATGGGCGCTGTCTGCTGGGCGGCGAGTTATTTTCTAAGCCGCGCGTTGGGCGACAGCCAGGCTGCCAGGGCTGTAACCGTCATCGCATCGGTTGCTGTAGGGGCTGTTATCTTTTACCTTATCGCGCGCGCGCTTGGCGTGAAAGAACTGGCCGGCATCGGAGCCATTGTAAACAGGCTAACTCGCCGTATGCGAAAATGAAACTAACTCGCGTTTAAAAATTACAGTTCTTAAAAAAGATCAATAAAAGATGCCGTTGATAATTTTGCTGGCGAGCCACTCGCGGTCGCTGCGGCGGCGGAGGTTGCGTCGCCTGTCGGTCCCTTCATTGTCTATCCAGGTTATTCCGTCGATTACAACGAGCGTGTAGACAGACGTGCGCATAGAGGTGCGCCGCTCGCCTTTGCGGCGGTCTTCGGACAGCCGCCGCTCGACCCCATCCCAGGAAGTCATGTCCCCGGTCAGCCTGGCGCTGCAAGCAGGACAGATCGTATGGCTTATGCTGAGGCTGATCTCTTCGAATTCGCCATCTTTAATGCCTATGAGAATGCCGCACCAGGCGCATTTCACGTGAATTGGCATCGTCTTAGCTCGCTTCTTTTATTTATTTGAAAACAGATCCACGGAAAAGAAGTATAGCCGGGGCTAAATTGCATATTAATATGACCTTAATTACTAGTCAACCGGAAGGCCAAAAACTGCCCTCGCCTTGCGGTTTATTCCGCCCTGAATTATCATCGAACTTGAGTAATTAATTAAACGTTTGATTAATAAAATGGCGAGACCTAAAACAATTGACCCGGAGGCGAGGGCAAAGATCATGGCGGCGGCTGAACGGCTCTTTGCCGCGCGCGGTTATGATGGGGCCACCGTTCGCGATATAGCTAGAGCCGCGAACGTCAACGGCGCGATGATCCACTATTACTTCGGCAATAAAGAGGCTCTTTATCACGCGATAATCGAGAACGCCGCAACGACTGTCCGCTCTATAATGATCGAGACGACCGCAGGCAGTGATTCGATCGAGCAAAAACTCCTTCACTTTGTCGAAGGCTATGCCGGTTACATCTTCAGCCATCCGGACCTCGCGCGCACTCTGCACAGAGAGCTGCTCTCAGGCGGAAAGCACCTGAAAGAGATCATTCAGTATCCGAGGGCGAATTACGAGATTCTACGCGAGGCGCTGGCGAAAGGAGTTCGCAGCGGTGAGCTTCGCCAAATAGACATCGATCTGGCGCCGATAAGCCTGATGGGCATGATTCTCGTGTTCCAACTCATTCATCCGGTCATGTCTGTTGTTACGAGCGTCGCAACAGACGAGCGGGCGCTTGGGATGTTAGCAGCGCACACGGTCGATCTTTTTCTCAACGGAGCCAAAAAGCCTGGCCCCACAAAATCGAAAAAGATTGCAAACAAGAAGCCGAGGCAAAAGCGCCGAGCGCAGGTGAAGCGATGACGGTCAGCTTTCGAAAAACGATCTTCATTGTCGTAGCGATCCTGCTTGTTGTAGCTATGGCCGCTGCATGGAAGTACCTGAGCGGGCGCGCATCTTCCGACAGGCTCGTGCTATCGGGCACGATAGAAGCCGATGAAATACACGTAGGCTCGAAAATCAGCGGGCGAGTAGCCGAGGTTTTTGTAAGGGAAGGCCAAGAGGTGAAGCAGGGCCAGCCCATAATCAGGTTTGAAAGCTTCGACCTGGACGCCAAACGCGCGGACGCGGCGGCGGCTGTGACAGAGGCCGAGGCGAACTTGCAAAAGATGCTTGCTTTTTCCCGGCCCGAAGAGATTGCCGAAGCTAGGGCGCAGGCCGAGGCTGCTCGGCAGAGACTTGAGCTGGCTCGGAACGGGCCTCGCAAACAGGAGATCGATGCGGCGCGATCTGAGCTTGATGCGGCAAATGCCGATTACGAAGTGGCGCGATTGAGCCTGGACCGAGCGGAAAAATTGAGTGCGAGCGGAGTGGTGTCGCGCCAGGATTATGATAATGCCAAGGCCGCTTTTGATCGCGCGGCGGCCCGGCGCGAGACGGCGCGGCAGATGCTCGATCTGTTGCTTGCGGGAACGAGACGAGAAGAGGTGGCGCGAGCAGAGCGGGAATATCAACAGGCAGCCGCCCGGCGCGATCTGGTCGAGCGCGGCGCGCGCAAAGAAGATATTCAAGCGGCTCAAGCTCAATTGGAGCGCGCTCGCGCCGTGCTCCAGCAGATCGACACACAGTTGAGCGAGTTAGAAGTAAAGTCACCCTCGGATGCATTCGTGGAGGTGTTTCGGATCAGGCCGGGTGATTTGATAAATCCGAATTCTCCCGTAGCGACTCTGGTCGAGGTTGACCGTCTCTGGGTGCGCGTCTTTGTGCCGGAGCCGGAAATGGGGCACGTTCAGCTTGAGAAGGAAGTCTCCGTGTCGGTCGACTCTTTTCCCGGCAAGAGTTTCGCGGGGCGTATCGAGCACATAGCGAGTCGAGGCGAGTTCACGCCGCGCAACGTTCAAACCCGTGAAGAGCGCGCGCACGAGGTTTTCGCCGTGCGAGTGCGGCTCGATAATAGCGCGCACAATCTTCGCGCAGGAATGGCCGCCGACGTAGTTGTTTCAAAGTTATGAGCACAGCGATTGAAATAAACGGGCTGACAAAAAGATTCGGCGCCTTTACCGCCGTAGACGATGTCAGCCTGTCGGTTGAGGGCGGAGAGATATTCGGCTTCCTCGGCCCGAACGGCTCGGGCAAATCGACTATCATACGCATGCTTTGCGGGCTGGTAGCCCCGACCGCAGGGACGGCCCGCGTCGCCGGGTTCGACATCCAAAAACAGACCGAAGAGATTCGCCAGAATATCGGCTATATGTCACAGCAGTTCAGCCTCTATCAAGACTTGACGGTGTGGGAGAACATAAATTTCTACGCGCACGTTTACGGGCTGAAACGCGAGCGCCTCAGAGAGCGGCGCGATGCGGTGATCGAGCTGACGCACATCGGGCGATTCACCGACCGCCGCGCGGGCCGGCTCTCCGGCGGGTGGAAGCAGCGGCTCGCTCTGTCGTGCGCGCTCGTTCACGAGCCTAAGATAATCTTTCTCGACGAGCCTACCGCCGGAATCGACCCCGTCGCGCGCCGAGAACTCTGGGATCTCTTTTTTCAGCTTTCGAGCCAGGGGATAACGCTGTTCGTGACTACTCATTATATGGACGAAGCGGAGCGATGCTCGCGAGTCGGTTATATCTATAACTCGAAGCTCATCACCTACGGCGCGCCGGATGAGCTTAAACAACTGCCGGACGTTACTCCTCCGAACGCGAAATGGGTTGAAGTTACCTGCCCGAACACGACCGTCGCGCTCGCCCGGCTCAAGGAAGCCGATTACGTCTTGAACGCCACGATCTTCGGCCAGTCGATACACCTTTTGATGAAAAAGGATGAGCCTTTAGATCGAATAAAGAAAGACCTGACCGCGATAGGGATCGCGGGCGCCGAGATCGCGCTTGCGCGGCCTTCGCTCGAAGACGTGTTCGTCGCGCTGACAAGGCGGCGCGCAGAGAGCCAGGAACCAAATAATTGAAGCTATGTTTAGAGGATTCGGATCGATTTTTTATAAAGAGGTGATTCAGATCAGCCGCGATCCGCTGACGCTTGCGCTGATGATGATGTTGCCCATGCTTCAATTGTTGATCTTCGGCTACGCGATAAACACCGATGTGCGCGATATAAAAACGGCTGTTTATAACCTCGATCCGGGTCGCGATTCGCGCGAGCTTCTCGATTCATTTCAAAACACCGATTATTTTAAGATCACCGAATACGTCGCCTCTGATGATGAGTTGAACGGAGCCATAATAGCGGGGCGCGCAAAGGTAGGCATAAAGATCCCGCCCGATTACTCTGAGCGTCTGGCGGCAGGCCGCCAGGCCACGGTGCTGGTCTTGATAGATGGGAGCGATTCCAGCATAGCGACGCAGAGCCTTACCGTGTCGACTTCCGTAGGGTTGCGAGAATCGCTTGAAAGATTGACAGCCGGGGCCGAAGGCGCTGCTCCGGTGCTTCCGATCGAGATACGCCCGAAAATGCTCTTTAATCCCGACTCACGCTCGGCCAATTTTATGGTGCCGGGACTGGTCGCCATCATTCTCCAGATAATCACAACGCTGCTGACCGCGTTTTCAATCGTTCGCGAGCGAGAGCGAGGCACTCTTGAGCAATTACTCGTAACGCCGATTCGCCCGTTCGGGTTGATGCTGGGCAAGCTAGTGCCGTATGGGTTGATAGGGATATTTGAAACCGTCACGGTGCTGGCGGTGATGCGCGTGATCTTCGACGTGCCGATAAACGGCTCAGTTCTGCTGCTGCTCTTGCTATCGATTCTTTTCTTGTTCACGGCCCTGGCGATAGGGCTTTTGATTTCGACCAGGGCGCAAAACCAGGTCCAGGCATTTCAGATGGCCTTTTTGATAATTTTCCCCTCGGTCCTGCTATCAGGTTTTATGTTCCCGCGCGCCTCTATGCCGCCGATTATGCAAGCGATAAGTTTTCTGATTCCGGCCACGCACTTTATGGAGATAATACGCGGGATAGTGCTGCGCGGCGCAACGCTTACGGATTTGACGAGCGAGGTTATTACGCTGGCGGTGATGGGGGTTTTATTGCTGGCCCTGAGCGCGCTGCGCTTTCGCAAGAAGCTCGCTTGAAGGACAAAAAGAAGGGGCGCTGTGACCGCCTCAATAGAGGAGAGAGTTGATCAGCCACAGCGCCCTGTGAGTAATGGAGGAGGATTCACCCCAAAGCGACAACGCTTATAACAGCCAGCCTGCGAGACTCAGGCGCATTGGATTCCTCACAGAAGGCTGCTTTGTCACTCACACTCCTAATAACGCAACCCGCATAAATTGGTTTCAAAAAATAATTTCGGCTTCGACCAAAACCGAGCCCGCCGATTCCGCGCCCGGAATTGGATTCAAAATTTTGTTTCGATCTAACAAAACATGCGCCGCCGGGCTAAAAGAAAACGGGGCGCGAACCCTCGCGCCCCGCTTCCTTAAGGAGAAGGATATTCTGTTCTGAACTTAGCTCCTGACGTCGGTGGAAGAAATTAGCGCATCCATATCTCTACCCCTTCCATCCTCTATCAGAATCGTCTGCTCACTTTTATTTAACGCACAAATCGAAAATTTGTTCCCGCGCGTTATATCGCTAAAATTTAGCCCTCGCTAAGCCGCCGGACAGTTCATTCCACCGCAAATGGCAGGGTCGTCGCAGGCGCGGTCGAATCATTAAGATATATCTCGATGCGATAGCGCCCTGCGTCAAATCCTTTGGGATAGGTCAGGCTGAATTTCGCTATATCCTCTTTCCCTTTCATCGTATAAGACATCGAGCGCAATTCAGTGTTCGGGGCTATGTCGCCGACCTGTTCAGCGATCCATTTACCGGTTACTTTTGTGCCATTGGCCGGGCCTTGGAAGACTACATTGCTGTAAAAAGCGCCTGTTCCGGCCTCGTACCCCGTCACTTCGTCGTCGCCTGAGGGGTCAGATGTGAGATAAGCTCTTGATATCTGAGGCTCTGCGGCCCGTGCAACGGTAGACTTCACCGAGAAAGTGACAGTCTTTGCGGGCTTGTCTTCGCCTTTGTCCTTCGGGTTAAGGAAAACGTCGACCTTGTAATCGCCTGCGGGAAGCCCGGCGGGACCTGGCGTGTAGTTAAAGTCTATTATGCTGTTCGACCCGATTTCATCAAGGTTAGTTTCTGCCAGCTTTTCGTCGGGATTCTGGCCTGGAACATTTACGACATGCCATCTCGCCCTGATTTTGGTGTCGCTGGGAGCGTTCGCCAGCTTCACCACGCAATGGACTACGTCTGTCGGCTCAAAGACCGTCGTAGGATTTACGGCTTCTTTGTTCGCGTTGACTGACTTGGATGTTTGCGCGTCTGCAATGCGAGCGGTAGAAAAGCTGAACTCGCAAGCGGACACGGCTGTTGCGAGCGCAATCAATACTAATACTTTTATTTTACTCACCTGTTTTTCCTCCGTTCGAAAACCTGAGATATATGATACTAATGATTTGGGAATCAACCGATCATCCCGCCCGGGCGCCGTTGGGGACAGGATTTTCGGGCACTGCTAAGACGGGTATTATGCCATCAGAATAACCTATGTCAACCATCATTCCCTCTGAGGTTTCGCCCATCATCCGTTTCGGCTCCAGGTTCACGATAAACAACGCCTGTTTTCCTTCGATCTCTTTAGGCTCCTTGCGCTCTTGTTTCATCCCGGCAAGTATGGTTCGTTTGTGATCGCCAAAATTGACCGTCAGCTTTACCAGCTTGTCCGACCCCTTTACATCTTCTACAAGCTCGATAGTCCCCACGCGTATGTCGAGACGGTCCAGGAGGTCAAAAGAGACGACAGGTTTAACGGGCGCTGCCTCGAATGATTTCATCATCGCTTTTCTAACCTGATGTAGGTGAGCAACCCCTTTGCGGCCAGCCGACCGTTCGCATCAAACACGTCGCAATCGGCCACGACTATGCGTCGCCCGTCGCGGACCAGGCGGGCGTCGGCGACGACGCGGCCCTCGCGAATCGGAGACAGGTAATTGACTTTCAACTCTACCGTCGTAAAGCGTGCGTCCGGCTCGCTCGCGCCGACAATCGCAAACGCCACAGCCGTATTGATGAGCGTAGCTATAGCGCCTCCGTGCATGATGCCCTGGAGTTGCAGCAGCTCTTTTCTTATTTCCACGCTCAACCGCGCGCGCCCCGGCTCTACAGAATCGATCTCTATTCCTAAAAGGCGTGGAAAGTGATTGATTTCAAACTTCTCGCGAATATCTCTTTCTCTCTCAGGCGTTATTTCCATTCTTTATTCTTTCTTGCGTGGTTTTGATTTCTTGCTCGCCGATGGCTTGCGCTCTTTCGTCTCTCGCTTTTGCCGAGGCGACCACTGGTAGAGGCTCAGGTCGCAATGGCCGCGCTCGTCGAATACGACGCCTTCGGCCTCCAGCATCAAGCGTTGAAGCTGCGGCTCTTGAATGATGACGCGACCCGTAGAGATTCCCCCGCGCGAGTTTATGACGCGGTGCCAGGGAATATTACGCTCATCCTGGGGCGTGGCATGCATAGCCCAGCCCACGAGTCGCGGGCTGTAACGGTCTTCGAGCAGGCGCGCTATCTGTCCGTAAGTCATCACGCGGCCTCGCGGGATGCGGAGCACCATGCGATAAATCTTTTCAAATACCTGCTCGTAACCTGCGGCTGTGCGGGTTGTCTTTGCTTGATTGGTCTTGCGACTCATCGCCGTATTATCCGTTTAAGCCCGCCGGGGCGCAACTGCACACTGCATTTTGTCATTCGCTCGGTGGCAAATTGCGTCGAAACTCAATATGAAAAATTCATTTTACTGTCGTTCAACAACGGCGTCACAGTTTTGGGGTATCGCAAAAAATGCGGAGTGACGCGAATTGTCAGAAATGCCTAACGTAATTTGTTAATAAAGCTCATGGATAGCCGTCTCGATACTTAAAGTGATTTTTTAGGGTTTGCAATCTAATCTAATTCATCAATGCCGATTTCTGATTGCATGTACAAACAGACATAAGACTGGCACGGACGTTGCAAAATCAAACGACGGTTCTAGCAGTTCGACAGTTAGAAAAAGAAATCTCTTCTGCTCAGAGCAACTGCGGGATGCGGAACTAAAACGGCTAAGAATGGAAGGGAGGATGGGGCCCTGCCTTCCATTCGAAGCAAAGTCACGAGGGGCGAGCAGGCCCGTCGGACAATTAATGAAGCTTTAGCAATACTGAGAGAAGCGACAGACAGACAGAGTTCAAGGTGTAGAGGCACAAGGGGGCGTGGCTCTATGCCGGAACTGATGAGAGCCGCCGATGACGAAAGTTATCGGCGGCTTATATTTTATTGCGGATTGAAAGAAAGTTTCTGCTTCGATTCGCAGTGATGAAACATCTAAGCGCTTCGGCTGCGGTAATTCCGCAATCCGCAATTCCTTGACACTCGTCAGAGGCAGACGATATTCTCACTTGCTAGATAATTCCAAAGCCATTTCTTGAACACGCTACATAGGAGGGACTCGCCAGATGGATCCTAAGACAGTATTGCGATTTGCAGTTGACGAGCAGGTGAAGTTCGTTGATCTACGGTTCACTGATTTGCCCGGTGCCTGGCATCACCTGACCGTGCCCATTAACCAGTTCAATGAAGACTCTTTTGAATCAGGCATAGGGTTCGACGCGTCGAGCTTGCGCGGCTGGGCATCGATCAATGAATCCGACATGCTGTTGATCCCCGATTCACAACGCTTCTGGATAGACCCCTTCTATGAAGAGCCGACTCTATGCATGTTCGCAAACGTAGTCGATCCGATGACGAAAGAAGGCTACGGGCTTGACCCGCGCTCGGTGGCCATCCGCGCGGAGAGCTATCTCCGATTCACGAGCCTGGCCGACACCTGCTACTTCGGCCCCGAAGCCGAGTTCTTTGTCTTCGATCAGGTGAGCTACCACAACGAGATCAACAGCGCGGGCTACCGGTTCGAGTCTGCGGAAGGAATATGGAATTCGGGCCGCGCCGAAGATAACCTCGGATACCGCGTCCGCCAGAAAGAGGGCTACGTGCCGCTGCCGCCCGTAGACTCCTTGCACGACCTGCGCTCAGACATTGTCCAGAACCTGCAATCCGTAGGCATAGAGCCTGAGATGCATCATCACGAAGTCGCGACCGGCGGCCAGTGCGAAATCGATTTTCGCTTCTCGACATTACTCGGCACCGCCGACAACGTGATGCTGTTTAAGTACGTCGTCAAGAACACGGCCTTTTATTATGGCAAGGCCGCGACCTTCATGCCCAAGCCGATGTTTGGCGACAACGGCAGCGGAATGCATTGCCACCAGAGCCTCTGGAAAGGCGAAAAGAGCTTGTTTGCCGGAGACCGTTACGCGGGGCTCTCCGAGATGGCGTTGCATTACGCGGGCGGCGTGCTCAAGCACGCGGCTGCCATAGCGGCGCTTGCCGCTCCGACCACAAACAGCTACAAGCGGCTGGTTCCCGGTTACGAAGCGCCCGTCAACCTGGCTTATTCGCGGCGCAATCGCTCGGCCGCCATACGCATACCGATGTACTCGCAGTCGGCAGGGGCGAAGCGGCTGGAAGTCCGTTTCCCCGATCCGTCTTGTAACCCCTATCTCGCTTTTTCCGCGATGCTGATGGCGGGGCTTGACGGGATTCAAAACCGCATCGATCCGGGAGAGCCGCTCGATAAAGACATCTACGACCTTTCGCCCGAAGAACTCAAAGACGTGCCGACCTTGCCCGGCTCTTTAGACCGCGCGCTCGACGCGCTTGAAGCCGATCACGAGTTCCTGCTCAAAGGCGATGTCTTTAACGAAACGCTTATCGAGCGGTGGATAACCTACAAACGCCAGAAAGAGGTAGACCCCGTTCGCATGCGGCCTCACCCGCTCGAATTCCAGATGTACTTCGACGCGTAAAAAGGTTTGACGAGCACGAATATTTTATCACCGGTCATCCTGGCCAAGGTCGCCGAGCAGGTCGAGCGCGCCGACCGTCTCGTCGCGCTCGTGCCGCCCGACCGTATCGAGTGGCGGCCCGCGCCCGACGCGTTTCGTTTGTGCGACCTGCTCGGACACCTGCTCGAATGCCTCGCGGGCTTTTGCGCTGCGCTCTACGTTATCGATAAAGACCGCCTTGCGCACTTCGCGCGGTTGCGCGAGCTGGAAGTTAATCACTGTTGCGGCATCAACGAAGCGCGCTTGAGAATGCGCGATTACATGAATTGTATTGAAGAGGGTTTCGCCGTTATGACGGACGGCGATCTCGCTTTAAATGTGCCGACAGTTTTTACAGCCAACGGAGAGAACCGTGCTCTCGCTTCTGCTCGGCAACCTTGAGCATCTCATCAATCACAAATACCAGCTATTTTTCTACCTCAAGCTGATGGGCGTCAATGTAGGAACGCCTGACCTCTACCATTTTCGAAGTTAAAGGAAACGGGCGGGCCATCCGGCGCAGACGGCCCGCCCGTTTTACCTGTCCACATTTAGAGAGGGATGAACAAGGTAAAAGTCTATTCGAATATCAAAAGAAGCGGAGAATGCAGACCTCTATTTTCTTGAATGCCAGCTCAAGTTACGGGGAGCATACGCCGTTCTTATGTATTCAAATTATCAGAGAGTAATCGCAAGAAGTCATAGAACACTTCACATCAGCAAGAAGCGTGCCGATTCAAACCAGTATAAGAGCGGCTCGATAGAGGCTAGCTCGCCGGGATTTTGTGGCCGAATCGAGAAGAAACTACACCCAGGTGTGAAAGATTTACAGGGCTTAGGGTTTCCGACTGACATCCAAAAAAACGGCATCACTCTTGCGTTAAGCACAATCGGATTGCTGATGAAGGGATTTTGCGCGCTTTTCTAGTACGAGCGTGCTTCTTATTCATACATAGACTCAGGAGTTGATTATGGCGATAAAGGGTGTACGAAGGCCGGCGCTTTTGATGGCCGCGTTCGGGTTGATACTTTGTTTGTCTGGAACCTCTTTCAGTTATTCGGTCCTCACGCATCAAGCGATAATCGATTCCGTCTGGGATGACGACCTCAAGCCCCTTTTGCTAAAGCGGTTCCCGGGCGCAACCGATGAGGCATTGCGTGAAGCACACGCTCACGCCTACGGCGGGGCGATCAGCCAGGATATGGGCTACTACCCGTTCAGCAGCAAGTTCTTCACAGACCTTGCTCATTACGTGAGGAGCGGCGATTTTATCGAAGCTATGATAGATGAATCGCAGGATTTGAACGAGTACGCTTTCGCGCTCGGCGCGCTCGCGCACTTCGCCGCGGATAACAACGGCCACGCGATAGGCACAAATCGCGCCGTCCCGCTAGCCTACCCGAAATTGCGCGCAAAGTATGGCGATGAAGTGACCTACGCCCAAAAACCGTCCGCCCATATCAAGGTGGAATTCGGCTTCGACGTGCTGCAAGTGGCGCGCGGGCGTTACGCGCCCGAAGCCTACCGCGACTTTATAGGTTTCAAGGTCTCTAAAGATGTGATGGCGCGAGCATTCAAAAGGACCTACGGCCTGGAGATGAAAGACGTCTTCGCAAACATGGATCTCGCCATAGGCACGTTCCGCAGGACCGTAAGCTCGATAATTCCTGAGATGACAAGGGTGGCCTGGGAGCTGAAGAAAGACGAGATCGAAAAGGCCGCGCCCGGCATCACGCGCGAAAAATTCGTCTATAACCTTTCGCGCGCGAACTACGAAAAAGAATGGGGCAAAGAGTACAAAAAGCCAGGAGTTTTCGCAAAGACTATGGCCTTCTTCTTTCGCGTCATGCCCAAGGTCGGCCCTTTAAAAGGCTTAGATTTCAAGCCGCCGACGCCGGAGGCCGAACGGCTTTTTATGGAGAGCTTCAACGCGACGCTGGCCCATTATCGCGACCTGCTCGCCCGCCATCGCGCAGGCAATCTCGATCTGGATAACAGAGACCTGGATACCGGCAGGCCGGTGCGCGCAGGAGAATACAACCTCGCCGACGAGACTTACGCGAAGCTTGTAAGGAAGCTGGCGGATAACGATTTCCAGGGCGTCGCGCCGGATTTGCGCGAGAATATATTGGCTTTCTACTCAAATATGGATGCGCCGATTGCAACGAAGCAAGACAAGGATGATTGGCGCAAAACATTGCGAGCAATCGAGGCGCTGAAATCGACACAGGTGCGCGCCGCACAGCCCGTGATGAGTAAACCGTGATAAGTAAACCGTGACAAGAGAAGAAACGACTTGTAGCTTTTATCTTGTTCTTGTTAAGGATTACAGTTAGAATCCGCCTGTCCTGCTTCTCAAGGTAGTAAAACTTCGAGATTAACTAATGGCAGCCGAGCAATCAACGCATAAGCCAGTTGTCTTGCTTGAACCGCACGGCCTACGAGTTTCTGTCGGCTCGCGCGTAGCCTATCTATTCGACACACCAGCCGACCGCACGCGCTTTGCCGGGTTCATTGCCGAAGGACTTTCGGAAGGCGATAAATGCATCATCGTCACCAACCGGGAGGGCAGGGAGAAGTTTTCCGAAGCGATTGACGCGCTCGGCATAAGCGCAAGCGAGCACGAAATCACCGGGGCGCTCGTCATCATCACGGGCGAAGTTTCTACAGGCGCGATGGAGGAAATAGCCGTTCCGCTGCTTAAAGATGCGAGGGCGCGGTTTCGTTTCATCCGCGTGATCAACGATACAAACTGGATGAGCGAGCGAGGATGGACGGCGCGCGATTTCCTCCGGCTGGAGGTCAAAGGGCATCTGCTGATGCAGCGCCAGCCCTGCACGATCATCTGCCAGTACGATACGGATAAGATCGAGCGCGCGAACCTTGACCAGATCATCGCCGCGCACGAATACACGGTCGCCGGTCTGAATGTAGAGAAGAATCCTGACCGCCGCGCGCTCGGCCAGATCATCTTTGACGGCATGGACGAGCAGTTGCGTGTGTTGACCAGATTGCAAAACCTTTCGCTGAATCTAACCGCGACGCATTCTTTAGACGAAAGGCTCGACTACATAATCGAAGCGGCCATAACGATATGTCGCGCGGACCGCGCCGCGATAAGTTATTTCGACGAAGCGGGCGAGCTGCGCATCATGCGCCAGCAGGGACTTTCGAAAGATTACCTGAGCCAGCGCCGCCTGACGCGATCCGACCCCTCGATAGCCAGGATGATCGCCTCCGGCGAGCCCACGATAATCCAGGATATTGAGAACCTCAAAAACGTCTCCCCGAATTACGTCAACTGGAAACGGGCCGGGATACGCTCGATAGTCACGCTGCCGCTTATCAGCGACGGAGAAGTCTTCGGGGCCGTGAGCACAGGCTCCGGGACCGAGCACCACTACACGCAAACCGAGATAGACGCGATGTTGATACTGGCGGCGCAGGCGAGCGCGGCAATCACCAATGCGCGATTGTTCGAGCGACTGCGCGAAGCGAATCGAGCGAAGGACGAGTTTCTCGCAAACCTGTCGCACGAGTTGAGAACGCCGCTCACGCCCATACTCGGGTGGATGCACATACTCAGGCCGCTTGCCGCTTCAAGCCCGCTGCTCGCCCAGGGGCTTGAGACTATCGAGCGCAACGCGCGCCAGCAGGCCGGGTTGATTAACGATCTGCTCGACCTCACGCGCATCGTCAGCGGGAAGATGGAGCTGGCCCGCGAGCCTAAAAGCCTTAAAGCAATGGTCGCGTCAAGCGTTGATCAAGTACGGCAGCAGGCCGAGGCGCGCCGCGTAAATGTGAGCGTGAGCCTGCCAGCCGAGCCTGTCGTGTGCGAGATTGACGCCGTGCGCATACAACAGGTGCTCTCGAATCTGCTCAATAACGCGGTCAAGTTCACACCGGACGAAGGAGAGGTGCGTGTCTCTCTTTCGACTATTGATCACAAAAGCGGCGAAAGCGAGGCTTTGATAGAAGTGGCCGATACCGGCATAGGTATGGGGCCTGAGTTTTTGCCTCACGTCTTTGACCGTTTCACGCAGGCGCA
Source organism: Blastocatellia bacterium (assembly GCA_963728545.1). Classification (GTDB taxonomy): domain Bacteria; phylum Acidobacteriota; class Blastocatellia; order UBA7656; family UBA7656; genus DASUNP01. The sequence goes on along the minus strand of CAVSKO010000002.1, from coordinate 4,145,163 downwards.
CGGCGGAATAAATCAGCACTACGGGGGGCTTGGCCTGGGACTGGCGATCACCCGCGCGATAGTTGAGATGCACGGCGGAAGGATTGAAGCTCAGAGCGAAGGACTGGGGAAAGGCAGCCGCTTCATCGTGCGACTGCCGGGCCTCGGCATGCAAAAGGGCGCAGGCCCGCAAGCCCCGAAAGGCATGGCAGCCGAACCTGAGAGTCAGGAAAGCCTGGGCCTTCGCGTGCTGGTGATAGAAGATTCCATAGACACTCTTGACATGCTCAGGGTGTGGCTCGATTCGTTGGGCTGCGAGATAATGATGGCGACCCGTGGCGCGGAAGCGTTGAAGCTGGCGGCCGAGCAAACGCCCGACCTGATTATTTCAGACATAGGGTTGCCTCAGTTTGATGGATACGAGTTGATGCGACAGTTGCGCAATATGTCGGGCCTGGAACATGTGCCTGCAATCGCTCTCACCGGTTATGCACGCGAAGAAGACCGCGAGCTTGCCCTGGCCGCAGGATATGATGTCCACCTCGCCAAGCCTGCCGAGATCGAGAGCCTCCTCTTCCTGCTCAAAAAGCTCACGAAAAAGTGAGTGACGATTATAATACGGCTTTATAAACCCGGACTGTTGACGGGTCATCGAGCGCGGCCAGCAACTCGGCCACGGTCTTGCCAATAACAGGATGTTTTACGCCGGGCGCGATCTCTCCGAGCGGCTCCAGCACAAAGCGGCGTAGATGCATGCGAGGGTGCGGCAAGGTTATTTTTGCCAGCGACAAAATAACGTCTCCGTACAACAGCAGATCGATATTGATCAAGCGCGGACCATCGGGCTTCTCGCGCCGCCGTCCCATCTCGTGCTCTATACGCAGCAATCCGTCGAGCAAATCGATTGGATCAATAGCATCGCTGCTCTCGACCTCGATAACTTGATTGAGAAACCAGGGCTGATCCAGGTATCCGACCGGCTCCGTTTCGTAAATCGAGGATGAGCGAATTATTGAAAGATCTGAGGCGCGAACGCACCGCGCGGCTTCGCTGAGATTGGCTTCACGATTGCCGAGATTTGATCCAAGCCCCAAAAAGATTCGCCGCGCAGAGTTGGAGTGGTCGTTTCGCATTTCGATTTTAGAAGTTATCATAGTTGCCGAACGCAATGGCAACAATCAAGATAAACCGTAGGGCCGTAGAGCGCATACGCGCCCGCCATTACTGGATATATCGGAGCGACCTCTTAGACACGGGAGGCGCGCGGGGCGGGGAAGTAGTAGCGGTCGAAGACACGCGCGGAAAGATACTCGGGTCGGCGCTCTACAGCTCTGACTCTCAAATCGCGCTTCGCATGATTTCGTTCGACGCAAGACCCGTAGATCGCGAGTTCTGGCTCTCGCGCCTTGCCGCAGCAGAGCAGTTGCGCAGCCAGGTCGTAAGCGACACGACGGCTTACCGGCTGGTCTACGGCGAAAGCGATTTGCTGCCTTCGCTCATCATCGACCGCTTCAACGATTGCTTTGTCATTCAAACGCTCTCGCAAGGCATGGACGCGTTGAAGCAGATGTGGATAGAGCTTCTCCGAGAGCGCTACGGCCCTCGCGCGATAATCGAGCGCAACGAAGCGCGCGTCCGCGACCTGGAAGGCTTGCCGCGTCTGGCGGGCGTAGTCTACGGCCAGGACCCTGGCGAAATTGTGATCGAAGAGGGAAGCGTGCGATTCGCGGCCAACCTGATAGAAGGCCAGAAGACGGGCGCTTTTTTAGACCAGCGCGAGAACCGGCTTCGAGCCGCGAGCTACGGGCGCGGGCGCTCGCTCGACTGTTTCACGTTTCAAGGCGGCTTTGCGCTTCACCTCGCCCGAAGCGCCGAGCGGGTTTTAGCCATTGATGTTTCGGCCCCGGCGCTTCGTCGAGCCGAGCGAAACCGCGAGCTTAATGATTCGGCTAACGTTGAGTTTATCGAGGGGAATGTTTTTGATCTGTTGCGCGAGATGGATGAGCGCGGCGAGCGATTCGACGTGATCAATCTAGACCCGCCCGCTTTCGCAAAAAACCGCGCGTCAATCGAAGCGGCCACGCGCGGCTACAAAGAGATCAACCTGCGCGCCATGAGATTGCTTGAGCCGGGCGGAACGCTCATCACTTCTACCTGCTCATATCACATGAGCGAAGAGACTTTCTTAAACGTGATCGCCGACGCCGGAGCAGACGCCGCCCGCTCGGTGCAGATAATAGAAAAGCGCATGCAATCGCGCGATCATCCCGTCCTGGTCTCGATGCCCGAGACTTATTATCTCAAATGCCTGATCTTGCGCGTCGAATAAAGGATGAAGATGGCGCATGATGCGCTTCGCGCGGCGCGGATGAGGGATGAAGGATGAAAAGGATTAGAGGCGTATTGCTTGATGTCTGATTTGAGATTTGATATTTCAAATCCTTTTCATCCTTCATCCCTCATCCCTCATCCTTTGCTTATCCTTCATCCTTCATCTTTTGTCTTGAGCCAGCATCTCAATACTTCTGCGACGCTCCACGCCTGGGCTATGCAGCCGCGCGGCGTGAACGGCGGCTCGGCGTCAAATATCTCGCTGATAGAGCCTATGGCCGCATCATCGAAATGTGGCGCGAAATCTTCAATGAATTTCCGCGCGCCCCGGCGGTCATCCGGGTAGACCTTCAACCACGCGTCTATGAAAGGGCCGATCAGCCATCCCCAGGCCGTCCCTTGATGGTAGGCCGCATCGCGCGAGCGAAGATCGCCCGCGTAAGTCGGTTTGTAATCTTTGTGATCGGGCGAAAGCGAGCGCAAGCCTACGGGCGTCAACAATCGCTCGCGCACCACGTTTAAGACTCGCTCCCAGTGTGAGCGGTCCAGTACCGGGTGGCGCAGCGAGAAGGCGAACAATTGATTTGGGCGGAAGGCCGGATCATCTCCTTGCTCGCCGTTGATTACGTCGTACAGATAGCCGCCGTCGGCGTACCAGAAGCGATTGTTAAAAGAACCGCGTGCTCTCTCTGCATGCTCGTTGATGCGGTGCGCGGTCTGCTCATCGCCTTCTTCGCGCGTCCAGCCTTCGAGCAGGCGGAGCGCGTTGTACCAGAGCGCGTTTATCTCTACGGCCTTTCCGCGTCGCGGGGTCACGACCCAGTCGTCTACCTTCGCATCCATCCAGGTGAGTTGATAACCTTCCGCGCCCTGGACCAAAAGGCCGTCTTTGGGATCAACACCGATACCAAATCGAGTGCCGCGTAAATGATGATCTACAATCTCTATAAGTTTTGGGAGCACCAGCTTCAACGTAATGCGGTCGCCTGTTACTTCGACGTAGCGGTCTATGGCGTGAAAGAACCAGAGCGTGGCGTCTGCCGTGTGATACAGACCTTGCTTTTCGCCTTCGGGAAACATGTTTGGGATCAGCCCGTCGCGTATGTAATGCGCAAAGGTGCGGAGTATGCAACCCGCCTCGAAATGGCGGCCCGTCGCAAGCGTCAATCCTTCGAGGCTTATCATCGTGTCGCGGCCCCAGTCGGTAAACCAGTGGTACCCGGCTATCACGGTTCTCACGTCGTCGCCCACGGCGCGCGCGCGGGCCGTCTCTTCCGCGCGCCCCGAAGGAGTCGTTATGAACTGGTCTGCCGCAAGCACAAGCTCTGCGGCCAGACCGGTCTGCGCTCCCACGGGTGCTGCCGCGAGCAACTGTTCTCGTCGCCCCATCTCCGCTTCAAGCGCGTAACCAGGCTTTAAAGCTTTTATCGTCTCCCACTCCTCAGTCGAGGCGACAAGCGTCGCGTCGTGCTCTCGCGACAGATTCAGATGAAAATAGCCGGGACTCCATAGCTCGCCTTTGTGGTCATACCCACGCGCTTTCTCTTTTTGATAGATGATGTCGCGCGTCATATATCTATCGAAAGTGAACGCCGATTGGTCCCCGTATATCATCATTCTGAGCGGCACGAATTTATGGCTTATGCAAAGCTCGTAACGGTTTTCGACCACGGTTAAAACGTAAGGCTCATCAAACGGCGTGTCGAGTCGCCCTTCGTGCGGGCGGAACTGAATGTTCGGCCTTAGCTCCAACCTCACGGCGCTATCGCCTTCGATCAGCCGGTAATTGACGTGTGTCGTATTCTGCATGTGCAATAGAAAGACGCGCTTCTCAATCGTCACGCCATTAATGTTATAGCTCCAGACGGGCAACCCCATCTCAAGGCGGAACTCTTTCAGGTATCTGGACACGTCTAGCTGCAAGCCGCCCTCGCCGGTTTCATCTCCATCCAATCGAATGACCGAGCCATTCGAAAACCTGACGCGTTCGTCCAGGTCGTTTAGCATCATAATTCGCCCAAGATGGGAAGGCAGCGCCGCGATCAGCAACCCGTGAAATCGCCGCGTGAGAACGCCCGATACAGTTCCCGACGCATAACCACCCAGTCCGTTCGTCACCAGCCACTCGCGCGCCAAAAGTAACTCTGAGCGCGAAATGTCAGCTTCGCTCCACGATAGTCTGCGAACCAGATTTGCCATCCGAACTCTCCTCATCAAGAGATTTGTCAATCTCTATTGGGTAAAGCGCGACCGCCGCGTGTCCCGGAATCTGCCAGCCCTCCTGAGTGTCGAGCGGCGGCGTCCCGCTCCCGCCGTAGCGCGGGTTTTCGCTTGACCAGAGCGTACCCCAACGCTTTCCCTCCACCGGGGCCAGCAGCGGCTCCGGCGCGGGGGCAAGCACAAGGTCCGGGCCAAAGTTGACTACAAGCAATACGTCGTCTGCCGCTTCTCCGAAGTACCGAAGCACGAACGCGTCGTGGGCCAGCACAGCGCCGTCAATCCCGCGCGGGCGTTGAGAGCGAAATGCGGGCGTCTCGCGTCTGAGTTTCAACAGGTCGCGGTGCATCAGGTAGATTTCTCGGTGGCGTTCGCGATCAGAAAAATCGAGCTTCGATTGATTGAAAGTTTCAGGGTCGCCGGGGTCTGCGAGTATGGCTTGCATCTCCGGGAGCGCGAGGTTTGAAAACTGTTCGAGAAACTCCCGCCTTCCATTTCGAACCAGCTTTCCAAGATCGTGTTTGTGATCTGCGAAGAACAGAAAGGGGTTTGAAGCGGCAAACTCCTGCCCTTGAAAAAGCATTGGCGTGCCCGGCCCGAGCAACACGAGCGCGGTCATCGCGCGGTATCTGCCGGGACTCGTCAGCCGGTGCAAGCGATGGCCCCGGCCTGAGTTCGCAGTCTGGTCATGATTTTCTATGAAAGTCACAAACGATGCGGGCTTCAAATCGAGGCTCGCAGTGCCGCGCCTCTTCTTCTGCCATTTGTAGCGCTGCCCCTGATAAAGAAAGCCCCATTTGAGAGCCGATATAAATTCCTGCGGATCGCCGTGATAGTCCGTGTAATACGCCGGGTTATGGCCTGTAAGAGCGACCACGGCGCTGTGATGAAAATCATCATTCCAAAGCGCGTCCAGACCGTAACCGCCCTGTTCGGGTGGCCGGACGAGCAAGGCGTTCTGCGGCTCGTTCTCTCCTACGGTTATGATGGAGCGCGGGCCAGCCGCCGCGCGCGCTTTGCGGACTATCGCCGCAATTATGTGGTCTTCGGACTCATCATAAATGTTTTGCGTGGCGTCCAGGCGCAGCCCGTCGAGATGAAATTCGTCTATCCAGTACCCGGCATTCGCGATAAAAAACTCTCGCACAGGTTCGGAATGCTCATCATAAAAATTGACGGCTTCTCCCCAATCGGTGACATGGCGGGCTGTGAGATAGTGATCGGAATATTGTCTGACGTAATTGCCATCCGGCCCCAGGTGATTATAGACCACGTCGAGTATGACGGCTAATTTTAAGGCGTGAGCTTTATCGACGAAGCGGCGAAAATCGTCCGCCTCTCCGTACAGGTGCATGGGCGCGAAAAGATCTACGCCGTCGTAGCCCCAGCCGAAGCGGCCCGGAAACTCGTGGACCGGCATCACCTCGATCACGGTTACGCCCAGGTCCGCCAGCTCTTTTAACTCGCGGGCGGCCCCCTCCCAGGTCCCTTCGCGTGTGAAGGTCCCTATGTGTATCTCGTAGATGACCTGGCCTTCGATGCGAACGCCTTTCCATTCGTGATCGGTCCACGGAAAGGTAGACGGCGAGATCACCTGTGAAGGACCGTGCGGCCCTTCGGGCTGGAACCTTGAAGCGGGGTCTGGAAAGCTGTCACCGCCGTCAAGCCGGTAGCGGTAAAGCGTTCCCGCAGTCGCCGAGCGCACGACGCCTGAGAAATAACCCGACGGCTCCGGTTCAAGCTCGACGCTGCGTTGCGCGCTTTCGGACTCGACGCCACGGGAGCCTTCGATCACTACTTCGACCTTTTTGCGTTTGGGGGCCCACACGCGAAAGTGAACTCCGCCTTCCGGCAACACCTCCGCACCTACAGGCAATCGCCTGCCGCGACCAGTGCCGTCCATCTAACTTTTACCTTTCTTGAATACAGGTTGCTTGAAGATCCAAGCTTGCATAAGAGTGAGATAATGCCATTGCAGCATCTCTGCCGCTACGCGGCAGATTGAATTTATTGATTCTCATTGCGCCGCTACGCGGCAGAATGCAGCGGCATTACCTTTTATCACACGGCGGTCTTTCTGTGAGCGAGCAATCTGAGCAACCCGTTGATCGCCAGATGCACCAGCAGATAAACCGCGAGCGCAACGATGTAAGAAAGCCTCAACTGCATAGCGCCGCTCGATGGGTCTGCGACCAGCCCGCGAAAAGGCGCAAGAAACGGCGACGCGATCACGTCTACAAAATTTTTGAAAGCGTTCGATTCGCGCGCGCCGATCAACTCCAAAATGATCTCCAGCACGATAATGCCGTAGATGACATAAAAGATGTAATTGATTATTTGCGAGATGCGCGCCACGCCTCGCGCCCTCTGGATTTCGTTTTCGGTCTCTCGGACCTCGTGAACAGCTTTAGATTTAAATTCTTCGGCAACGAGATCGGCTTCGGCTCGCTCTGCGGGGTCAAGCCGGTCTGCTTTGCGAGCTATCTCCGAATGGACCTCTTCGCGCACGGTTCCCTTGATCTCTTCGTGCTGCGCTATTCGTCGGGATTCATCTATAGCAAGTTTTTCGTCTTCAATCATTATTGGTCTCCTTTATCCTTATTAATAAATGATGCGGCGGCGCGTGAACAGGCTGAGGATTGCCACGAAAAGGGCGGACCCGATGATCGACCAGATTATGGGAAACGATTTGCCGCCTATCTTGACCGCAAATAACTCAGGCAAGCCTAAAGCGCCTGCAAGCCACATCCCAAAAAGCGCGCCGATAAAGCCTAAAGCAATAGAAACGAGACAACCTCCCCGGCTGTATCCAACTATAGCCTGACCAATCGCCCCGCAAACGCCCGCCACCAGCAGCAGAATTAAAAATGACATCAAATCCATTTTTCGAACTCCTCCGTTGCTCCATTCAGCAAAGCAAGTGCCAGCAGGGCGATTGAAACTAAGTCGTATTATTTTATTACTTAACTTGCTGGGCGCATATCTGCCCCGGCTTAAAATGACTCATTTTAGTACGCGCATAAACAAGTCTGTCACCAGGATCAGGCTGAGGTTTTTTTCACATTCAAGGTTTGTTCAATAGCGTGCCTCGCAGGCTTCAAGAATTTCTCAACCGTACACCGTTATCCTCTTGTCTGTAGGAAGCAGCTAAATCCCAGTAAGGGGCATAGGGGATGAAATTCAAAGCGGTTCAGAATCGGCTAATCAAGATCGCAATACTGGTTCTAGTAATTCTCGCGCTGGCGCTCGGACTCACGGCGTTCAGACAGGACACGTCGCGGTCTGCGGCAAGCGCCGTCGCGGCCCCTGAGTTCGTCGCCACGGTCGAAGGCCATCAGATAACCGCAAAGACATATCAGATGTATCTGCGCAACGGCATAGAGGCGCTCGGTCTAACGCAGGCGAGCGAAGAAGGCCGCCGCCGCGTCGAGATGCTGAAAGAGGGAATCATCAGCGAGCTTATAGACCGCGCGTTGATCGAAGCGGAAGCCGAGCGCCGCAATGTTTCGATCTCCGAAGAGATGTTCTCGACCGCCTACAGTAGAAGGATCGCCGAGATGGGCGGCGAAGAACTCTATCGCGCTTACCTCGGTGAGCACTCTTTGACGGATGAAGAGTTTCGACACACCGTCCGTCAAGAGATACTCGGCGAGCTGATGCAGACGGAATTAACCGCAGGGCTGAGCGTGACCGAGCAGGAAGCTCGCGCTTTTTATGATAAAGAGAAAGAGAATCCGAACCTGGCTGCTATGTTCCTGGAGCCTGAGCGCGCGCGAGCGAGCCACATACTTATCAGCGCGCGCCGCGCTCAAATCAACGGAGAGTTTCGCTCCAAAGGCATGGCGCGAGCGGACGCAGACCGGGCAGCCGCAGAAGAGATGGCGCGACGACGCAAGGCGGCTGCAACCATTTTGAGCAAAGCGCGGAGCAAACAGGATTTCGCCGCTCTTGCTCGCGCGCACTCCGAAGATGCCGGGACGAGCAGCCGTGGCGGCGACCTCGGATTTTTCACCCGCAACACTCACACCGCAAAATTTGACGACGCCGTGTTCGCGCTCAAGGAGGGCGAGATCGGCGACATAGTCGAGACGGAATACGGCTATCACATAATCAAGCTCATCGAACGCCGCCCCGCACGCACGCGCGCGTTCGACGAAATTCGCAGCCAGATCGAAGAACAGATTCTCGCGCGCAAGCGCGCCGAGACGCTTACCGGATGGCTTGAGCGCCGCCGCCGCGAGGCCGCGATTCACGTTGATCCGTTTTATCGAATCGGTCAGTTTGTGGACGCCGGCCGATAATAACGAAAATGAAAAAAAACTCTTCAAATAAGACAGGAGACTTGGGATGATGATTCGAAGTATAAGATTTGCCATTTTCGCTCTCGTTTTGATATTGATGATCGGGGCAGGAATTTCGCAAGCGGCCACCTTGTCACCGACCCTCCAAAACAGGCTCTCAACTCTACCCAACAACGCGCAGGTTGGGGTAGTCATTATCTCTTTCAACACCAATTCAGGTATCAGCTCATCTCACCTCAACACGCTGCGCAGCGTAGGCATACTAAAAGGGCTGACGCTCAACAAGCTCGGAATGGTCGTCACTCCGGCCACAGCCGGGCAGGTGCGCGCGCTCAGGACGAACCCCGCAGTGCGCTCCGTCTGGTCGAATGACCGGCTCCGTTATTTTATGAACGAGGCGCGCGTGCTTACGGGCGTTGACCGTCTTCGCACGGATAGCAGTTTTACGAGTGCCAACGGCGGCCAGCCCTTATCGGGCGCGGGCAATTTCTCTGTAGTCATAAACGATTCAGGCATAGACGCAACGCATAACGATCTCCAGTTCGGCTCTCACGTTATACAAAACGTCCAGCTTTTGACCGACACGGCCACGCTCGTAGGATTCACACCGCTGCTGGCTATAGAAAACTTGCCGAACACCGATTCGCACGTGGGTCACGGGACTCACTGCGCGGGGATAATCGGGGCGACGGGCCAGATGTCCGGCGGTCGCTACCAGGGCGTAGCCCCCGGCGCGCGGCTGATAGGCACCGGCTCAGGTTACGGGCTGTTCATTCTTAACGCGCTCGGCGGGTTCGAGTGGTCGCTCGCCAACCAGTTCAATTATAACATCCGAATAATATCAAACTCCTGGGGCTCGTCGGGCGCGTTCGACCCGAACGACCCGGTCAACATCGCTTCAAAAACTGCTCACGACAACAACATCATAGTAGTCTTTGCCGGAGGCAACAGCGGACCCGGCAAAGACACTTACAACCCTTATGCGAAAGCGCCGTGGGTCATAGGCGTTGCGGCGGGAACGAAAGAAGGCGGGCTTGCCAATTTCAGCTCGCGCGGCACGCCGCAATCGGAGCGATTGACGAACGGCGACCCGAACGACGATTTTGACGCGCCGACCATAACCGCCCCTGGAACGGGCCGCGAGTTTGATATTAACTCCGGCAAATTCACTGCCGCTATAGCCTCGACTCGCTCGATAACGAACGTCGTCGCAAACGGGTTGACCGACGACACAGAGATTCCTCTAGCATTCGTGCCTTTTTACACGCAGATCAGCGGCACTTCGATGGCTTGCCCCTTCGTAGCCGGGACCGTCGCGCTGATGTTAGACGCGGACCCGACGCTCAATCCTGATCAGGTCAAAGAGATAATCACCCAAACGGCCAGCCGCATGCCGGGCCGAGAAGACTGGGAAGTCGGCGCGGGATACCTGAACTCATACGCCGCCCTCGATAAGGTCTTCAACCGAAGTAAGGCTTACGGCACGGACTTCAATTACAACTTCAACGCCAGATTTACCGTGAGCGGCCCGGCCCCGCTCGCGCTTCACGTAGATTACACCCCGGCTGCGCTGCCCGGCCCGGGCTCGGCCAACGCGCGCACCTTCACGGTAGAAGAGGGAATGAGCGTGCTCGACGTGTTCGCCACGTTCGATAACGCGCTGGAAACAGGCGACGGAAACACCATAGGCATATTGTTGACCGACCCGAACGGGACGACATATTCGAGCGGCATTGCTCTGCCAATACTCGATTCCCCCACGCGTCAGGTAATCGTGAAGAACCCGGCGGCGGGCGAGTGGCTGGTTGAAGTGCGCGGAGTTCGCGGGCTTGCTACCGCACCTAACGTAAGCCTTCCCACTTCGGGTGCGGCGCTCCCCGGCCCCGTCGATATAACAGTGAAGCAGCAGTTATTCACGCTCGCTCCGATTTTAGACATAAAGAACCACCCGGCGCAGGCGCAGATCGAATCGGCGCTCAAGAATCGTATGATGGACACTTTCATCGACGGCACGTTCCGTCCCGACGATAACGTATTGCGCAACGACTTCGCCGTGCTGCTTTACCTGAACACGCCGCTACGCCAATCGCTCGGCTCGACCGCGCGATTTAACGACGTATCGGGCCATGTTGCGGCAATGGCCGAAGCCGCTGCGGCCAACGGCTCGACGCTCAGGGATTGGAACTTCAATCCGCAGGGAATGCTTCCTGTAAACGGCTCAACCTTTAATCCGAGCGGAAATATCACGAGGCTTGAGCTTGCAGTTGCGCTCGTTCGCGCGCTCGGCCTCGACAACGAAGCAAGGGCGCTGGCCGGGTCTGCGGTGACGGTGAGCTACAACGGCCAGACAATCACGCTCACGGATAATGAAGCTATTCCGGCTGAGTTGCGAGGGTACATACAACTCGCGCTCGACCGGGGGATTCTGCAAGCTCACTTCTCGCTTGAGCAGGGGCCGTTAGATTTGCAGCCGACTTTGAAGGCGCGCGCCAGTATCGACGAGCCGATTACGCGAGGCTGGACCGCGTTTGCGCTGGACAACTTTAGAAAGCGATTTGTCGCCGGCAACTGATATTGAATTCGCCGTGGTGCCGTTATAGCCGTAGCGGCAACACGGCTGCCCCGCTGGCCCGGGGGCGCTCTTAGTTGGGATATAAAAAAAGAGCGCCTTTGGGCCAGCCCCCGATTCATAAATTGAGAATTAATAATGTCAGGAGACCAGGGCCAATGAAAAAGAGCTTAACGACAATCCCAATCTGTTTCGTCATCGCGCTCACTTTCTTTCTAACCCGCAAGGCCGAAAGCTATGCGGTTGAACCGGCAACCCCGACAGTTTCTGCCGCGAGCATCGATCCGTTGCTCACATCATTCTTCTCGACCAGTGCAGTAGGCGCTACAGTCCCGGTCGTCATCACCTACGATCATATGCCTGCCGCGACGGAGATAAGCTCGCTCAGGGCCGAAGGCATAAACAAGGGTTTTGTGCTGCGCGCGCTCCCGATGGTGATAGTCGATATGAATCTCACACAACTACAGGCCGTGCGCACGAAGCCGGGCGTCATCTCCGTCTGGGGCAATCGAGTGCTCAAGCCCTTTATGAACTCTTCGCGCCGGATGATAGGCGCGGCCCAGTTGATGGCTGACCGCGAAGTCACCGCCCGCAACACGCGCAACCCCGGGATGCCGATATCGGGCAAGGGGATCGGGGTGGCTTATCTGGACACGGGAATAGATGCTACGAACCGCGACCTTGAGCTTGGGCGAAAGACCGTGCAGAACGTGCTTCAACCGCTATCGCACGGCGTCGTCTCGGACCCGCTGTTAGGTCTATTCTACATATCGATCTCCGACATGATCTCTGACGCGGCCCCGGGGTTCATCCCGCCTATCTATGTCGAAAACGTTCCGACATCGGATCTGGAAAGCGGGCACGGCACGCATGGCGCGGGAGTGACGGCGGGAACGGGCGTGAACTCAGGCGGGCTTTATGCGGGAGTCGCCCCCGGCGCTCATCTGGTCGGCATCAACTCAGGCTACGATCTGGGCTTACCGTTGATCGCTATCCTGGCCGGTTATGATTACGCGCTGGTCAATCAATTTGCTCACAACATTCGAATCATAAACAACTCTTGGGGATCGGGATTCGCAGAGTCCGAGATAGACCCGAACAACCCAATCAACGTAGCAACGCGGCGGGCGCACGACATGAACATGGTAGTGGTCTTTGCCGCAGGCAACGGGAGCGATACCCCGGAGGCGATCAATCCTTACTCGACAATGCCGTGGACTATCTCCGCGGCGGCGGGCGAAAAGCAAGGCTACGGGACGCCCGCAGGGTTCAGCTCTCGCGGCAGGGATAACGGCACAGGAACAGACGTTGCGGGCATGCCTGCGAACCCGAACGCGCCGCCGAACCTGCGACCCGACATAACGGCCCCCGGCGTTGCGGTCATCGCGCCGCGCGCTCGCAACATCGGCCCGTTTATGGAGGCCAACAGCATTCTCAATAACGACGCGTTGAAAGTCCCGCCTGCCTTTCAGCCGTTCTATCTATCGGCAAACGGGACGAGCTTTGCGTGCCCTACCATAAGCGGTGTGGTCGCCTTGATGCTTGAGGCCAACTCGCAGCTTACGCCCGACGACGTTGTTACGATACTGCGCCAGACGGCCAACCCGATGCCGTACGAAGAGCGGGTAGTCGGCGCGGGTTTCGTAGACGCGCGAAACGCGGTTCGACGTATCTTTAATCTCTCGGCGGTCGCTCACCCGGCGGACCTGTTCCCGCCGCCGGGGCTTGAGATCGTAGACCTGGGTGACGATCAGATAGGCACGCCCGCGCAGGACATCGTCTCGGCGGATTATACTTACGACGCGGCGCGGCGAGAGATAGTCTACACTTTGACGCTGGCGAGCCTTGCGAACAGGACTACGAACATGCAGTGGATTCAGAGCTGCAACTTTGGCACGACGACCCTGTTCGTCACGGCTTCGGTTGAATTGTTGGGAACGGTCACTTACGAATACGGTAAGATTGAGCTGCTGCCTACGGGGACAAGACAGCAGACGACCATCGGCACGCCGGATTCGGGCGTGATAAACGGCAACCAGATTATCATTCGGCTCTCGATTGATAAGGTGAACGCAGGCGTAGGGTCTAATGTCTTGAACACAACCGGAACGACGACCGAAGCTATCGCGCAGTTGCTGATAGGCGGGGCTGGAACGGGATTATTATTCCCGTCCGACACGGCTAACGGCAAAGATTTTGAAGTGCGCTAACCCTTAATCCTTGTCCGAGAGGAGGCGTTAACTGTTAACGCCTCCTCTCAATTTTTCTTTCTCGCTCACCCCACGAAGGCCGCCCGGCAAGCCTGACTATCCCTTCAAGATTTGCAAAAATGTGAGTTCGCAAAGAAATGTGATACTCTTTACCCCTGCATGGCCGACACGCGACGACAAGTAATGATAAGCAGCACAGCGCGTGATTTGCCCGATCACCGCGACGAAGTGATGCATGCGTGTCTCAGGCAGGGCATGTTTCCGGTGATGATGGAGCATCTGCCCGCGAGCGATGCTGAGGCCATCGAAGCCTCGCTCAAGATGGTAGATGAGTCGGAGATTTACGTCGGCGTGTACGCGCATCGGTACGGCTATGTGCCCAAGGAGCATAACCCTCTACAGATTTCCGTGACTGAAATGGAATATGACCGCGCAGTCGAGCGCAATATCCCGCGCTTGATATTTGTGATTGATAAGAAACATACGATCACGATTGATGATGTAGAACAGGGCGAAGGCGCAATCAAGCTCAAGGCGTTCAAAGAGCGTGTGCAAAAGGAGAACATCGTCAACTTTTTCACGTCACCTGAAGACCTGCGCGCGCACGTCATCAACAGCCTGTCAAAGCTTCGCCAGCCTGATCTGATGACATTTCATTATGTCAGTGATATTCCCGAACCGCCCGAAGCCTTCATCGCGCATCCTTACACGCTGCTGCAAACTCACAGGCTCGTAGGGCGGCAGCCGGAACTCAACTTGTTGACCGATTGGGTAACAAGAAGACAGGAAAGAATCTATCAACCGCACGTCTTGAACATCGTTGCCATCGGCGGGTTGGGAAAAAGCGCATTGACGTGGAGATGGTTCGAAGACATCGCCCCGCAAGAGATGAAGCCGCTGGCAGGGCGAATGTGGTGGAGTTTTTACGAGAGCGACGCGTCATTTGAAAACTTCGTCACTCGCGCGCTGGCTTATGTGACACAGCGAGGGCTAGACGAAGTGCAGGAGATTCCCGCACCAGAACGCGAGACGCAATTGCTCGCCGCGCTCGACCGCGAGCCGTTCCTGATCGTGCTAGATGGGTTAGAGCGTATACTGATTGCTTATGCGCGAATGGACGCGGCGCATCTAAGCGACGATGATTACGATAAGCAAACGGCGAACATTGTAGCGAACGCTTACGGGTTGCCAGCGAGCGCGGCACAATCGTTCACGGGCGAGCATCGGTTGCGAAAAACAGCAGACCCGCGCGCGGGCGGATTCCTGCGCAAGTTGAGTAGAGTGCGGGCCGCGCGAATCCTGGTCAGCACGCGGCTCTATCCCGCCGATTTGCAAACCCTGACAAGTGAGCCGCTGCCCGGTTGCAATGCTATATTCGTGCGGGGGCTTGCCGATGACGACGCGCTCGAATTATGGAGGGCGTTTGGCGTGACCGGCTCTCGTGATTCGTTGCTGCCGCTTTTCAACCGGGTAGGTAATCACCCGCTAGTGATTCAGGCATTGGCGAGCGAGGTAGCGAGCTATCGCCCTGCGCCTGGCGATTTTGATCGCTGGCGGCGCGACCATCCTGATTTCGACCCATTCAGCCTCCCGCTGGTGCAGGTGAAATCGCACGTGCTGGAATTCGCTCTGCGCGGGCTAGACGATAAAGCACGCCAGGCGTTGCAAGTCATCGCCGGGTTCAGAATGCCCGCACGCTATGACACGCTGGTCGCGTTGTTGATCGGCGAAGGGAGGCCGTGCGCCGATGAGCGCGAGTTGGATGCGGTGCTGACCGAGTTGGAAGACAGGGGATTGGTGGGCTGGGACAAGCGAGCGAACCGCTACGACTTGCATCCGATTGTACGCGGCGTGGTATGGAACGGCTTAGGTGAAGACACGCGTCGCGGCGTCTATACAAGCCTGCAAGCGCACTTTGAAGCATTGCCAAGGATTGGCGATCCTCTAAAAGTCAGTAGTCTAGAAGACCTCACGCCCGCCATCGAATTGTACAATACGCTGATAGGCTTGGGGCGTCATGATGATGCCTACATAGTTTTTTATGACCGATTGGAGGATGCCACGCTCTATCGGTTGAGCGCGAGCCGCCAGCGGATCGAACTCCTAGAGATGCTCTTTCCCGATGGATTGGATCAATTGCCACGATTAAGCGAGCCAACTAGTCGAGCCTTCACGTTCAATTCGCTGGCGCTAGGGTATCAGTTCGGTGGGCAACCTGACCGTGCGGCTCCACTGTTTCGTCAACATAACGCAATTCGTTCAGAGATGTGGGATGACAATAATCTCAGCATCGGCTTGTTTAACCTGTCAGATGTGTTGCGACTATTGGGCGCTTTGTGTGAATCCGAGTATGCCGCGCGCCGCGCGCTGGTCATAGCACGCAAGCAGCACAATAACTTTCAGGAAGCATACAGTTTATTCTGGATTGGCTTGATGCTGGCGGCGCGGGGTATTGTAGACGCATCCAAGGCTCCTCTACAACGATCATTGCGAATGTTTGTAGCTCAGTCTCATAACCAGATTGAAGGCCACGTTAATTCTCATCTCGCGCAGAGGGCGTTGTGGTTGAGCGAATGTACAGTCGCGCTATCGCACGCAACCCGCGCGTGGGAACTAGCTCATGTTCTGAATTACGAGCACGATTTCATCCGTGCCGCGCGAATGCAAGGCGAAGCGGCATTGGGATTAAATGATCTCGCCGCAGCCGATGAGCGGTTGCATCATGCGCTTACACGCGCGAGGATAGTGAATTTAATCCAAGAAGAGCTACCCGCGCTTGTTGCGTTGGCTAAGTTGCGACGGCAGCAGGGAGAGTTAGAAGCTGTGCGCGAATTCCTGGATGATGTCTGGGACGCGGCAGAGCGAGGGCCGTACCCGCTTATTCACGCCGATGCCTTCAACGTGCTGGCACAGATCGAACGCGACGCGGGCAATCAAGCGGCAGCTATAGAAGCCGCGACGCGAGCTTATCGCCTTGCGTGGTGCGATGGGCCGCCGTTCTCTTATCACTGGGGATTAGAGAAAGCTCGGAAGCATCTTAAAGAGCTTAGCGCTACGGAACCGCAGATGCCGCCGTTCGATGAATCAAAATTCGAGCCGATGCCCGATGTAGAGATTGACCCGGAAGACGAATATCACGCGGGCAATGATCCCCGTAATTGAGTTGTAACGCGAGCGAATTTCTTAGGCTGGAGTCCCGGTGGCCCTTATGCTACCGTATGGCCGATTATGATAAGGCTCCTGGTGCGCGAAATTGCTGAACGTGAAGGAATTCAAAACCCTTATCAATTGGCTGAGAGAACAGGGCTGAAATACGAATCCTGCCGTCTGATATGGAAAGGAACCTCGCGGCAGCTCAATTTACGAACGATTGAATTGCTTTGCCGGACCCTCATGATTATGCCAGGACAGCTATTTGAGTTAGTTCCCCGATTAGGCGAGCCGATTACCGAGGAAGACCTACGACCCCAACCCAAGGTAAAGAAACTCGCTAGGTAGATAGTTGTTACGTATGACTCAGGGTGTCAGTTCGAGGCGATGGAGCAGTTCCGCGAATCTGCGGTCTGAACGGAGGTTCTTAAATACCGGGTCAACCCTCAAATTCATCAGCCAGATGTCTCGCTCGACATAAGCTTTCTCTAACCATTTGAACGCCTGATCCTTCTCGCCAAGCCCGGCGTAAATAGCCGCGACCGTGTAGGGCGAAACGTATTTCTGTTTCTGCTGTTCCAACTCTGCCAGCACGCGGCGGGCTTCGGCCTTGTTGCCGGAAGCGGCATACGCGTGACCGAGGAGAGCTATCATCAAAGGGCTGCCCGAAAGCTTTACGCCCTTCTCGAATTCCGAAATCGCTTCCCGGTACATCCCTTTTTGCTCATAAGCCAACCCCAGATACCTGTGCGCCGGGAAGAAGTTCGGGTCAACATCCAACAACTTATTGCAATGCTCGATTGCCTCGTCATAGCGGCCCGCCAGATAGAGAATCCATCCCAAATGTAGATTGCTTATAAACGACAGCGGCTCTAACTCCTGCGCGCGCCGGGCCTCGGCAATCGCTTCGTCGAAACGCTCTACGGCAACCAGATACGAACTGAACCACTGGTGCGCGGGCGCGTAGCCGGGCTTATACCTGATAGCCAGCCGGAACTCCTTCTCAGCGTCGTCGCGCTCCCAATCCCATCGGTGTTTTACAAACGCCAGCGAGGTGTGGGCTTCGGCTAGCGTGTCGTCAATCTTCAGCGCCTTGAGCGCGGCCTCTTTCGCTCTTGGGAATGCTTCCTGCGGCTTGCTTATGCCGTAGACCACCAGCATGTTGTAGCAGTCTGCCAGACCAGCGTAAGCTGGAGCGTAGTCCGGGTCCACTTCGATGGCCTGTTGGAAGTACTCAATTCCCAGTTGCAGCCCGTCGGCTGTTCGCTTGTTCAGGTAGTTGCGCCCCTTCAAGTAGAGGCTGAAGGCGTCAAGCTGCTTCTTTTCCTCGACGCTCAGCTTCATGCGCAGGTTCGCGAAGATATCATTAGAAATGTCTTCCTGGACGAGCAGGATGTCTGAAATCTTCCGGTCGTAGTGCTGGCCCCAGATCTGCGACACATTAGCGACATCAATCAGATCGACCTGAATGCTCAGCGTGTCGCCGCGCCGGTGGACCCTGCCGGTCAGAACCGTTCGGACGTTCATCTCGCGCCCTATCTTGCGCAGATCGACCTCCCGGCCTTTATACCCGAACACGAGGCTGCGCGGCACGACGCGGAGTTTTGGCAATTGCGAAAGATTGTTGATGAGACTTTCAGTTATCTTGTCGTTGAAATATTCCGTGTCCGTGTCGGCGGCGTCGTTTACGAAAGGCAAGACGGCTATCGATTCTATTACATTGTCGGGGCTGTTTACGGCTTCGCTGCCACGGCTGAAATAGAGGATGCCGACCGCTGCAATAACGATGGCTGCCAGGGCTGTCAGCGCGCTGATGCGGGTAAGGCCGAGCCTGCCTTTCGCCCGCCCCGTCTTTGTCGCCTGTGACGCTTCCGGCTTTACATCTTCCGCCAGAGGCATCTGCGCCATTTCAACCGACGCCAGCCCATTTGATGCCCTCTCCCCGGCTATCTGGCCTTCTATGCCGTTTTCGTTCCGCGCCTCGCTGACCGGAGCGATAAAGCGATAGCCGCGCCTCGCTATCGTCTCGATATACTGATTCCCGTTCCGCCCCTCGCCCAGCGCCTTCCTGAGCAACGAGATGCTCTGCGTCAGGTTGCCCTCCTCGACAAAGCTGTCCGGCCAGACCCGCTTCATCAGGTCGTCTTTCGAGATGACGTGGCCGCCGTTTTCGACCAGCGTGAGCAGTATCTCAAAGACCTTGGGCGTGAGCGGTACTACATCTTTATCGCGCAGCAGTATCCGCTCCGCCACATTAACGCGGAAGCGGCCAAACTCGTAAAAATGCCCGGATAGCTCATCCATAGGCGGTTTTGAGAAAGATATTTGAGAACTTTTTGAGCGATTTCGAAGGACTTGCGAACCGGCTTACGGATACCGTTTGCCCAGATAAAAGCAGTAATGCAGGCTCGACAGTCCAACGCGCCGCCTAATTTTAGCCTAAGGCAGCGGCAGAGATAAAGAAGAAAGCGGCGCAAGAATGCTCCGTGAAACAGGCCGGTAGATTCTTTCAACAAGCTTTACAGTGGAAAAGCAATAAGCTTTACAGTGGAAAGGTGATTTTATGTTATCAAAGCTATTGAGCTTTATAATCGTCCTGACTTTTCTACCTGCCTCCAATCCTGCCGCTGATGAGCCTCCGAGCATCAGCAGATCGGATTTACCCGCCCACTCATTCGTCGTCGGAGACCTCAAGATAACCATTAAGAGATTCTGGGCCGGGTCGCTTCTGACACGCGGGTACATCGAGGTCAGGGCGGAGAACACAGGCGACACCGCCGCAACCTTCAACCCGCAGCGGCTTTCATTTGTCGGGAAAGACGGCAAGCAAGTCAACGTTCGGGGCAGATGGCAGAAGGGGCCTGTCAACCCCGATGACCGGGCGATTGATGTTCCCCGGCCTACGGAGGTCGCGCCTCGCGCCTATATCAAGGAACTGTACGAGCTTGACGGCAGAGTGCATCTGCCGGCCAGGCTCTTTTATGAGGGCAAGGATTTGGCGCTCATCGTTAAGTGAGGGGGTATGAACAACCTCTACTTCGCATGCCTGGATTGTAAGGTCTACCTTGACGCCGGATACCGGTGGGCTTACTGGCTGCTTGAGGAGCCGGGCGTAGTCAGGCGGGGCCAGCCGGTATCGGCTGAGTCTGTGCTATCGGCCAGAGGGTACTGGACTCCTTCCAAGACCGAGAGCGCCGACTGGCTTTACGAGAAGGTGCTCCCGTCGGTACGCCATTTTCTGGAGAAGCACAAACGCCACCCCATCATCTACGGGAACATGGCGGACTTTCTCTCAGTTGACGGCGGAGACTTTCTCGACTGGCTGCAACTGGGCTTCATGCCGCAACTGTTGCCGCGTTACTTCGTCGAATACCTCGGGCTAAAGAGCTGGGACGAAGTGCGCAGCTTCATCGCGGACCAGGAGAGCGCGCCGTGGTGGTGGATGCTCGAATGGGATGGCTTGCACGACAAAGCGCGAAAGAAGTTTCAAGAGTTGATCGACTCGACGACAGTCGAACCGCAGATCTGTTGTGCCCGCAGATGCGCAAACTTGACCAAACCAGCATGAAAGGAGACTGGAACAAATGAGACAGATAATATTACTTGGCGGATTGCTCATCGCGCTATCCTCGCAGGCCTTTGCGCAGGAGGCCCCTCCCTTCGAGGTCTTCGCGGGTTATTCCTATTTCCGGCCCGACGGAGGGGGCAATCTACACGGCTGGAATGTTACAGCCACCGTAAGGGTGGGGAGATGGCTGGAGATCGACAGCGACCTCAGCGGGCACTATGGGCGGCAGTCATTCAGCGCGGAGATTTCAGACGACGACTTCCCAGATATTTCAGTCAGGGCCAACAGCGATGCCAGCGTACATTCGTTTCTATTCGGCCCAAGGTTTTCTTACCGTGGAAATAAAAAGGTGACCCCATTCGTGCGCAATTTGTTCGGTGTTTCACGCCTGCGCACGGATGCCACGATCAGGTCCGGCCCCCTGACCGTAGATTCTACATTTGCTGACATAGGCTTCGCTTTTGCGATTGGCGGCGGGCTGGACGTGAACCTGAGCGAAAGCGTCGGGCTTCGCTTGTTCCAGGTTGACTACGTTGGCACTACATTCGGCGGCACAAGCCAGAGTAATGTAAGAGTGTCGTTCGGTTTCACCCTGCGTTAGAGCCTCATTAAAGTAGTCACGAATTATTCGTTGATTCGTGACTACTCTTTTTCACTCAACCTGAAAGCCGCTCCAGGCGCAGGAATCCTTAGACATACGCAGCAGCTTTATTGCACACCACGAGAACCGTTATCTCGATAATCACCGTAAACTCAAGTGAAATATGACCGGCGCCGGTTGGCACGGCCATTGCAATAACCAACTGCGAGCCGCAAATAGACCAACAGCGGTCCGATGGGCGGCTCAAATACAAAAACGATGAGAGTCGTTTCGGTCTAACACGCGCAACGTTCTGAAAGCGGCGTGAAGGTAGGAGCGGGCCAAAGCCTTCGCTTGACCTCGCGCCGCGCAGGACGAACGATTGGGGCTACAGTGATTGCTGCAATAATATTTGAATCCGACTGGCAATGGCTGCTGTGCGCGGCGGTGGCCTTTGTTTACGGCCTGGCGGTTATGATGACAGTTATAGCGCTCCTGATAAAGAGCGCGCAAAAGCATTACAGGGCCGAACAGAAGGAAAGCACCGAGATTGAAAGTTAAAGAGATTCCCGGGGAGGGTCACTGGCGAGCGGCCTTCAGAGAGGAACCCGGGATAAGCGGCTGCGCGCGCGAGCGAACCGGAATTCGCGTGCTGAGGAAAGCAGAGGCCACGGAGCGCGATCACTTCGCTTCAAAAACTAGCGCCCGCAGCCGCAACATCTACTAAAGGATGAAGGATGAAGGATGAGGGATGAAAAGAATTTGAAATCGCAAATCTCAAATCCAATGATCGGATGTGATGCCTGACATCTTTTTCATCCCTCATCCCTCATCCTTCATCCTTTATTTTCATCCTTCATCATTTCTTCTTCGTTCCCGTCGCAGAGGTAAGCTCGACGCGGACCTGGCCCCAGTTTGGCTCCGCGGTTATCAACACGGGTAAGCGCCGCTTGTCGGTCGTGACGTACATCGTCAGGTTGTAAAGATTGCTCTTCCCACGCCCGCCTGTCATCTCCGTGGTTATCCTGGTCGCCTCATAGCTTCCGGTCTTCGTTGTTATCTTTTCGCGAGCTTCCGGCTTAACCTTTATCGCGTACACCTTGTTGTCTTCGATCAGGTTAAAGTTGCGCGTTTTACCCGGCGTCAGGTTGATTGTGCGTATGGCGTAAAGCAGCCCCGCAAGATCGTAAGTGTCGGGCGGTATCTCTATCGTGGAGCCGTCGGCGAGGCGCGCCGTGTGACGCTGCTGATCGATGACGAGCGATGTCTCTTCGCGCTTTTTGCCGCGCCTCGATTTTTTCTCTGCGCGGAACGGTTGCATGGTCGCCGCGTTGATAAATGACTCGTACACGTCATTCACTTTGAAGACGACTACGCTGACCAGCCCGACCGACTGGGCTTGCGCGCTCACGTGAAATCCATCTACGCCGTCAAAGTTGCGCCGGTCTTTCGTTTCAAGCGTAAGCTCGCCCGCTACGATAAAGTTCGACCACGAGACGTCATAACTCAACCGCTCGCCCACGGCGAACGGAACTTCGGCTGCGGTCGCGCTTACGGGCCGCGTCTGTTTCGCGTTTTGAGCCCCCACGCCCGCAGGCAGCAAAACAGCCATCAACGAAATGGCAATCAATATTTTTCTTAATTTTGACACTACTTTAATAACCTCCAATCCGGGTTCATCACAATCTGATGCGCCCGCCTTCTTACATGATGCCCCAGAAAAACTTGCTATGACAAGGCGGGCGGCCAGAAAGAATAAGCGGGACAGGCTGTTTGAATGCCTATCCCGCGCGATCAGTCGGAGCTAAAGAGAGATTATTTTTCTTGCTTTTCAGTCGTAGCTGAGGGGAGGCTATTGAAAAACGCGTTTGTTTCGTCAAGGGCCAAGGGCTGAAGCGGATTTACAGGGTTATCGTTGATTCGTACTTCATAGTGCAGGTGCGGCGATGTGGCTCGGCCAGTGCTTCCTGCCAGTCCTATGATCGTACCGCGCTCGACGCGCATACCCACCGAGACCGCGTAACCGGAAAGATGCGCGTAGTGGGTCGTCACGCCGCCGCCGTGATTGATAATGATGAGATTTCCGTAGCCGTGATACCATCCGGCAAACTGGACAACGCCGGGGTGGCTTGCACCCACGGGGTCGCCCCATCGAGCCTTTATGTTGACGCCGGAATGAAACCGCGCGCGGCCCGTGAAGGGGTCGGAGCGATAGCCGTACATGCTGCCGATCTTTACGTTTGAAATGATCGGTCGCTGCTCGTATCTCGGCTCCGGTTGCGGCTCTATTTTCGGCTCTGCATTGGGATCTATCTTTATCTGTTCGGGAGGAATGACAGTCACTTGCGGCCCATCCTGGACTATCATGGGCGGGGCGTTGCCTTCTATGTATTTCTGTTCAGGGTTTATGCCCTGCATATTTACCGACTGGGGGATCGCAATCGCGCCCGGACTCTTCTTTACAATTAATGGTGCGGGCGGAACGACGGCGCCCGTCTCTAAAACCGCGTTGTTTTGTAGTTGAGGATTTTGCTGGGGAGGCGTTTTCTCTTGGGCTGCGCTTTGCTTGTCGGCGCTCTGTTTTTCAATCGCCTTTGGCGAAAGTATAGTGCTTTGCTGGGTTGATTGCGTTTGCGCCGACGCGGTGGTTGTTGATATCAGTGAGGCGAGTAACAGGGCAGCTGCAAGTCCTCTAAATGTACCTGATATCGTCAAAACCTCTCCTTTCAAAACAAAAATCTATCTCGACCTCTCGAACAAAACCTAAAATACTGCTTGGAATTAGGTGGGTACTGCCAGGTGCCGCATTTTATGAATCAGAGGCGAGGATGTCAACAGTTTGTCCCCCGATTGGGGGCTAAATATTCTTGTGAATTTCTTGCGGAAAACTGTGATTAACGCGGGTATTAAAAGCCTCGAAGAGGCGAAATTCGATAGTCTGGGGCGCTCGCCCCAGGTCAGCGCCAACATCACGACAAGCCCTGAAAGGGCGAAATAATCCGAACGATTTATTTCGCCCTTTCAGGGCTTGCTGTTTCCATCACCTGTTCCCCGGCGCGCGGCAGCCGGGCTATCGAATTTCGCCTCTTCGAGGCTTTTGAACTATCACTTTCTAGCCTAGCTGTTTGCGAAAGCGCCACGCGCTCACGCCTACAAGCAAGACGGCTATCGCCAAAAGCGCCAGCAGATTCGGATAAAGCACATCAACTCCTGCGCCTTTTATCATCACGCCGCGCGCGATTGATGCGAAGTGGCGTATGGGGTTCAAATAGGTGAAGGGCTGCAACCACTCCGGTATGGCTTCTATAGGCGTCGTAGCACCTGACAGAAGCGAGAGCGGAGGGTTGACGAAAAACCCTATCAACTGCGCCTGCTGTTGCGATCTGGAGAACGTGGCGATGAAAGTGCCTATGCCTATGCCTGCGAACACGCAGAGCGCGCCCGCCGCGTAGAGCGTCACAAGCGAGCCGCGCACGGGAACTCCAAACACCAGATAGCCGACCACGATTGCGAGCCCTATGTCCGCTACGAGCAGCAGAAACAACGGCGCGATCTTCGCCGTGATGATCTCGGAAGCTACCGCAGGGGTCATCAGCAACTGCTCGACCGTGCCGATCTCTTTCTCTTTGACCATCGAGGCCGAAGCTACTAACGAGCCGTTTAACACAAGCAGCACTCCCAGTATTCCCGTAGTAATAAACCAGGAATTCTCCAGCCCCGGATTGTAAAGCAGGGCAACGCGCGGCGTGATCTGGCCGCGACTCGGTGCCGACGCCTCTCCGCTTATCGTGACCGCAACTGTACCGGCCATGCGCTGATTATAAGAGGCGATGATGCGCGAGGCGTAGCCCCCGGCTATACCCGACGTATTCGAATCGACGGCGTCTAAGAGCAACTGCACTTCAGCCGTCTCGCGGCGGTCGCGACGGGTTGCGAAATCCGAAGGGATCACAAGCCCCGCCTGCAACTCGCCTTTGCTGAGCGCCTGTCCCAGCGCTTCAGTTGACGGGTAATAATCTTTTATCTGAAATGAGCGGCTCTCTACGAAAGCCGAGACCACCTCGCGGCTCGCAGCCGTGCGGCTCTCGTCGACCACGCCTAACCGCAGGTCGGTCACTTGCGGGTTGAGCGCAAAGCCGAAGATTATCAGTTGCACCGTCGGCGGAAGGATGAGCGATATGACCAGACGCCAATCTCGCTTGATCTGCCGAAGCTCTTTCATAAAAAGCGGGAGTAATCGCCCGCCCGTTATTCTTTTCATCCAGTTATTCATGATTCCACCTGCATATTGCGCATCTTTCGCCACGCGTTAAAAAAGAAGAATGCTCCGAGCAGAGCCAGCATCACAGGCGCGTGCCAGACCGCCGGCCATCCGCCGCCTCGCACGAATGCGTCGCGCGCAAGCTCTATGAAATACCGCGCCGGAACGATTGCGGCGATCCAGCGAATCGCGCCCGGAACATTCTCGATGGGGAAGACAAACCCGCTTAACAAAAACGAGAGCAGAAAACCGAAGAACGCTACGGCTTGAATCGCCGTCGCCTGATTCGGAATGACGACTCCGACCATCACCCCGAAGCTCACGGTGCAGAAGAGATAAAACAGCGTCCCGACCAGAAGCGGCGTGGGGTCTCCGGCGAAACTCAGATCAAAGTAGACCAGCGACAACGCAAGCGCGAGCGCCCACTCGGCCAGGGCGATCACAAAAAAGGCCAGTATCTTTCCCATCAGAAACTCGCGCGCCGAGATGCTCGAAACGTAGACTTGCAGAATCGTCTTCTGCTCGCCCTCGCGCGACATGGCGAGCGCGGCCAGAAGCGGCGGGAAAAGCGCAAGCACCACGGCAAAGACTGCGGGGCCGATGTACTTGTCGGACTCCACTCCGGGGTTGTACCACATGCGCGTCCTGGCCTTGATCGCCGGTTGCGTTGTCGCTCCCCTGTCGCCGGGATCGAGCTGCGCCTGGAAAGCTTGAGTGATGGCATCGCCGTTGCCGCGAATGATGTTTGCCGTGTTCGCATCCGTCGCGTCTATGAGCCACTGCACTTCGGCTTTCTGGCCGCGCATAAAGTCGCGCTCGAAATTCTGCGGAATGATTATGACGGCGCGCGCATGTTCGGACACGAGAGCTTCGTCCGGCTGCTGATCAATCGAGCCTTCGACCAGGCGGAAAGTGATCGAGACTTTAATCGCGTCAATGTAGCGGCGCGAGAGCGGCGTCCGGTCAAAGTCCTGCACTACGACAGGCAGCCCCTTGACCGATAGAGATATTGCCGCGCCGATCAGCACGATCAATACGAGCGGCAGCACTAAAGCGAGCGCAACCGTGAGCCGGTCTCGAAAAGTTTGCGTCAATTCCTTGCGTGCCTGAGCGATTATCCGTTTCATTGCTTTGCCTTCTCTCTAGATTTCAAATTTGAAATTAGTCTTCGACCGCCACTTTCCCTCTGCGGCGGGCCTTCTCGACGACGACGATGAATACGTCTTCGAGCGAATAATTTTGCCCTGCGGCTTTCAACACTCGTATGCCGTTTGATTCCAGCTGCGCCGTCGTGCGGCGTATGCCTTCTTCGACCTGGTCGTCTACGATGACGTGCAATCGGTCGCCGAACAGCGACACGCGCCAGCGTTCGGTTTCGGTCTTTAACATATCCGCCGCGCGCTGCGGCGAGTCCGTGACTAGCTCTATCAAATGGCCGTCCTGCTCGGCCTTGATTCCCGTAGGGGCGCCTTCTGCGACAAGCTCGCCCGCCACCATAAAGCCCAGCCGGTTGCACTGCTCGGCTTCTTCCAGGTAATGCGTAGTCACAAGCACCGCCACGCCGCGATCCGCCAGATGGTTTATCATCTTCCAGAACGCGCGCCGCGCGAGCGGGTTAACGCCCGATGTCGGCTCGTCTAAGAAAAGCACGCTCGGCTCGTGCATGATCGCCGCGCCGAAAGCCACGCGCTGTTTCCAGCCGCCGGGCAATTCGCCCGTGAGCATCTCGCCGCGCCCTTCAAGCCCGGCGAATGAAAGCACCCATCGCTTCTTCTCTTCGCGCTCTTCGCGAGGGACCTGATAGACGCCCGCGAAGAATTCGAGGTTGTCGTTTATCGTAAGGTCGTCGTAGAGGGAAAATTTCTGCGACATATAACCCACGCGCTGGCGGACGAAGCTGCTCCGAAGGCTGCCGTGCTCGCCCGCCAACTCCATCTCGCCGCTCGTCGGCGCAATCAACCCGCAAAGCATCTTTATCGTCGTAGTCTTTCCGGCCCCGTTGGCTCCCAGCAGCCCGTATATCTCTCCATACTTGATTTCGATGTTGATGTCTTTGACCGCGTGAAAATCGCCGAATCGCTTTTGAAGGTTGTGCGCGCCAATGGCTATCTGGTCCGGCGCGCGCTCGCGAAAACGGCGGCGAGCGGGGAAGGGCGAGGATTTCATATCGCCGCCCAGCTCGCGCAATATCGAGACGAATGAATTTTCAAGCGTAGGCTCGCCGACCGTAATCTCTTCGACTGCCAGCCCCGCCGCACTGAGCGCCTGTCGCGCCGCGTCGGCGTCGCGCTGCTCGTCGCGCACCATCACATCAAGCCGGTCGCCGAATCGCTGGACATCGGCTATGGCTGCGACATCGCTCAATACCTCTTCCGCCCTGCCCAGGTCAGAAGCGCGCACTTCCAATCGCTTCTGACCTAACTCTAGACGTATCTCGGCAGGCGTTCCCGTCTGGCGAATCTGCCCGTCATACATCAACGCGACGCGGGTGCATCGCTCGGCTTCATCCAGATAAGGCGTCGCAACGACTATCGTCATGCCTTCGGCTGAAAGGCTCGCGAGCGTATCCCAAAACTCTCTGCGCGAAACAGGATCGACGCCCGTCGTCGGCTCGTCTAACAATAAGAGCTGCGGCTCGGTTATCAACGCGCACGCGAGCGCGAGCTTCTGCTTCATCCCGCCGCTCAAGCGGCCCGCGAGTCTTGCGGTGAAGCGATCCATATCAAACAGCTTCAAGTAACGATTGCCGCGCCGCTCGATCTCTTTGACCGGCAGATTGCGAAGCTCGCCCATGTAGCGCAGGTTCTCTTTCACGCTCAAATCCTGGTAGAGGCTGAAGCTTTGCGTGAGATAACCCGTGGCCTGCCGGGCGTCGCGAGCCGAAAGTCCGAATATATTCACTTCGCCTTCGGTCGCCGCCATCACGCCGCCGAGGATTTGAAACGCGGATGTCTTTCCCGCCCCGTCCGGGCCGATCAGCCCGAAGATTTCACCTCGCGCGATGTCGAGATCGATGCCTCGAACCGCTTCCAGCTTGCCGTAGCTTTTGCGCAACCCTCGAACCGTGATTGCTGTTTCTCTCGTCTCAACCTGTGAGCCTTTGCGCTCCTCAGCCGCAAGCGAGCCTGATGCGATTACGTTTTGTGAAGCGGTTGATGATCTGTTCGGCGATGCGCTCATAATTACCTCCCTGCTGCTGCTGCTATCCACTGGTTGCCTTCGACAAGCACTTCGCCGTCGGCGGGCATGCCCGGCTTGGCAAAGCCTCCGGGGTTTGTGATCTGTAGCTTCACGCCCACCACTTGCTTGACGCGGTCGTCACGAAAGTAAGTGTTTTCGGGCGTGAACGAAGCTTCGGGATCGAACGCGAGCTACAACGGCCTCGATAGCCTTATCAGGGTTGGAATCGAGATATACTCGCGCCGACTGGCCCACTCGCACGCGCCCTATGTCGCCCTCCGGAATGAAGGCGCGAAGATAGACCTGGTTGAGATTTATTATCTTCAATATGGGCGTGCCGGCGGCGACCACTTCGCCGGGTTCCGCCGCGCGAGTCGCCACCGTTCCATCAAACGGAGCGATGATGTTCAAATCAGCGCGGTTGGCTTCGGCCTCGCGCAACTGCGCCTGGGCGCGGGCGGCGTCGGCCATCGCCGACAAAATATCCGATTGCGCCTGCGCGATCTGCTGCTCTATGGCTGCGGCTTCCGAGGCGCGCATAGCAGGATTGTCGAGATATGCGCGCGCAGCCATCAGGTTGCCTCGCGTCGCTTCGAGCTGTTTTCGCGCGGCCATCACAACGGCCTCTTGAGCGTCGGCGTTGTTGATCGCCTGCTTGCCTTCGCGCTCCGAAACATCCCCCTGGCTCGCAAGCAGCGAATACTTCTCTTTATCCCAGCTTGCCTGTTTGTAAACGGCTTCGGCCTGCGCGAGCGACGCTTCGGCTGCGGCTACCTGCGCATTCGCCTGGCTCACGCGCCCCTCGGCATCGAGCCTCGCCTGGTTGACGCTCATGCGGCTCTGATCGAGGTTTGCCTGTAGCACGCCGATCTGTTGCCTCGATCTTTGCAAGCGAGCTTCGGCCTGTTCGACTGCCGACTGCGCCTGGCTGACGCGGGCCTTTATCTGATCGTCGTCAAGCACGGCGATTATCTGTCCGGCTTTGACCTGATCGCCTTCTCGCACGCTGATCTCGCGTATGCGGCCCGACGTCTTTGCCGCGACCATCGAGTCGTCGCCTTCTATGCGGCCGCTGACTGCGATGACGTTTTCGGGCGCTGACGGCCCGCGAAGGAAAAACCACCAGGCCAGGAATCCTGCTACCAGCATCGCGACGATGATGATCTTCACGCGCGCGGATTTTGTTGAACGTTTCTCTGTCTGCGACATGATCTTTTCTCCTTTATGCTTATAAGTGCTTATCTGTTACCGCCCCCCGGTCGCTTCTTTTTGCTTGAGCGAGGCGATAGAGATGTTATTAGTCGAAAGCGTGGTCGAGAGCGCGCGTTGAAGCTCTGTCATCGCTTTGTTGTAATCCGTAAGCGCTCGCAATTCGCGCCCGCGCGCCGACGAGAGGGCGTTCTGTCGATCCAGCACCAGAAAGTTCGTCGACAACCCTGCTTCGAATCGGCGGCTCTCTCCCGTGCATTGCAGTTCTGCGTTGATGCGCGAATTGCGAGCGGAATCAAACCTGCGTCGCGCCGTCTCGACCGTTTGCAGCGCGTTTCTTACTTCTACCTCGATGGACTGCACAGCGCGCTGGCGCTCGACATCGACCTGCTTGCCTTCGACCAGCGTGCGGCCCAGTTGAGCTTTCGCCGTCCTGTTGCCTACGGGCATGCTGATCGAGACGCCAAAGCGAAAGCTGCGAAACTCGTTGCGGAACATATTCGTGACGCTCTGCCCGTACCCGCCTATGAACCTTCCGGGCACATCGCCCGCGACAAAAGGCGTGACGGGCGGCAGCCCCGCGATCTCCGAGAGCTTGCTGACCTGCGCGTAAAGCTGCCGGGTGCTCGCGGAGATGGGGTCAAGCGTGTTGCGCTCTGTTCCGGCAAGCCCCGCCGTCTGATAGCTCGCGATCAAATCGATCTGCGGTTTGACTCGATCACGAAAATATTTCTCATCGATCTTGTTTATCTCGCCTCGTATGCGGTACTGCTCCATCTCCGGTCGGTTTTGAAGGGCGAGCCTCATCGCCTCGTCGAATTGCGGAAGCAATGCGTTATCAAGCTGCGGCTCATCGGTCGGCACGACGGTCGCGCCCCACGTCTCGCCGTTCGACGGCTGGAGCAGAAGCGCCTTCAGCGCATTTTCCGCTCGCTGGACTGCTTCAATTGCCGACTCGGCTTCATCCGTGCGACGCTCGACTTCCACGCGCGCCGAGATTACGTCGAGCGGCGCGAGCGTGCCTTTTTCGACCGCGCGCTGGTTCGATTCCAACTGCGTGCGCGCAAGCTCTACAGACTCGCGCTTGATCTGCTGATCTCGGCGCGCGAAGACCAGATCCCAGTAAGCGCGCTGCACCTGGGCGATGATCTCTATTGCGTGCTGGCGGAACTGGCTGTCCGAAAGGTCTAGCTCTTTCTTTGCTATCATGACCTGGCGGCGCGGCTCGTCTATTTGCCGGTTGCGAAACAACGGCTGCACGAAATCGAAGGTCAGGCTCGTCAGGTATTGAGGATTGAGCGAGTAAAAGAGATTCTGGCTCGACGTTCGATTGTGATCGAGGGTCACCTGGGCGCTCGCGCCCTGCCACGGCAAACGCTGGGCGAGCGATGTCGCTCCGGTAAGCTCTGTGGTCTTCAAGCGGCCATTTTCGCCGCCCCCCAAAAGCGACGCGACGGGCGTGTTCCGGCGATCATAAAAAAAGCTCGTCTCCAGAACAGGATCGTATGCCCCTCGCGCCGCCCGCACATCCAACTCGTTCAACCGAACGTTCAGGCGCTCGACTTCGATCTCGCGGTTATTTTCAAGCCCCATCATTATCGCGTCCGCAAGAGTGAGCGTGACGGCTTTTGATGAGCTGATGCCGACGCGATCAGTCGCGCCGGGCTTTTGGGTTTTGCCCTGCGCAAATGCTTGCGCGGACGCGAACGCGGCGATAAAGAGCGCAGCCAGGATCGGGAAAATTGCTTTTGAAAACCGCGCTCGCCTGTTGTCTGTAGTCGTGTTGAGATTAGTTCTTGTTGTAGCCATTTTCTTATCCTTCGCCTTTAGAGTTTCTCGCTTAGTTCGAAGTGGTCACGGGTGCGCTGTGCTCCCGCTCTATCTCTTCGATCACGCCTTTTGTTAAGACATCGGCGGCCACGAATTCGGCCCCGTGCCTGTACATCGAAGCCAATAGCTCTTTGCCCGCCGCATTGATGAATGTCACTTCCGTCAAATTGACTCGGATAGAGGTTAGAAAATCAAGAATCATCGCGTCGTGCCAGCAACCTTTCAGCGCCGCCACCCAGTTCCCCGATAACTCTCCTTCAAGTTTGAATTCAATCGCCCCTCTATCCTGTCCAGTAGTTATTCTCAGCATCTTTGTTTAACTTCCTTCCGACGATTGGACTAAGGGCAATTGAGAAGCCAGACCGGAGGTTGCAGTCGGCAGATGGTGTAAGTAGTTGAAAAGAAGAGGATTAGGTTGATAATCGACGGGATGGTTTACGGCGTTTCGGCACGAGTGACGACGCCGCGATTTCGGCACGCGCCGAAATCGCGGCAGCAGCTAGTGACGAGAGATATTCAGTTTTCGCATGCGGGATTGGAGGGTCGTGCGTTTCATCCCCAGGCGAGCGGCTGCGCCCGTCGGGCCGCCGACCACCCAGTTGGTTTCCGTCAGCACGCGCAAAATATGCTCGCGCTCGGCGGCTTCGAGCGTAGAGTCCTGCGCGGGTTCGACGGCCGCGCCTCGGGCGGGTTCGGACTGCCGGGAAAGTTTTATCTCTGAAAGCGGAATTTCTAGCTCCGACCCTTTTGAAAGTATCACCGCGCGCTCGATAAAGTTTTCAAGCTCGCGGACGTTGCCCGGCCACGAATAGCTTGAGAGCGCCGCAACGGATTCCGCGGGGATAGACTCGATGCGTTTTTTCATGCGACGGGCAAACTTTTGCGCGAAGAAGCGGACGAGCAATTGAATATCTTCGGGCCGCTCGCGCAACGGCGGGGTCTGAACGGGAAAGACATTCAGGCGATAGTAAAGGTCGCTGCGAAATTTTTTCTCGGCGACCATCTGGGCCAGATCGCTGTTCGTCGCCGCGACCAATCGGACATTGACGCGCGTTGTGCGCGACGAGCCGAGCCGCTCGAACTCTTGCTCTTGCAAAACGCGCAGCAGTTTCGGCTGTAAATCGAGCGGTATGTCTCCAACTTCGTCTAAAAAGAGCGTCCCCTTGTGCGCAAGCTCGAAGCGCCCGACCCGCTGAGCGATTGCTCCCGTGAAAGCGCCTTTCTCGTGGCCGAACAATTCGCTCTCCAGCAGCCCCGTAGGTATGGCCGCGCAGTTGATCTTGACCATCGTCCGCTCGCGCCGGTCGCTCAAGTTGTGAATCGCGCGTGCGATCAACTCTTTGCCCGTGCCCGTCTCGCCTTGAATCAAAACCGTCGAGCCGGTGGGGGCTACGGTCTCGACCTGTTTGAGAATGCGCGTGAGCGCCGCGCTCTGGCCTATGATCTGTTCGAAGCTGTAGACGCTTTGAATCTCTTCTTCCAGATAGAGTTTTTCTTCGGTCAGTTTGTTTTTAAGCGACTCGATCTCGCGGTAGGCGAGCGCGTTTTCAACGGCGATGGCGAATTGTTTGGCTATCTGAGTGAGCAGTTCAGCATCTTCTTCCGTAAAAGCATCCTCGACCAGGCTCACTACATCGAGCGCTCCAAGCACGCGGTTGTGCGATATGAGAGGCGCGCTGCAACCGGACTTCACGCCGTCGGCGATGACGAATCCCCTCAACGGCGAAGGGAGCTCTTCAGGTATAACCTGCTTGATTAGAATTGTGCGGCGCGAGGTGAAAGCCTTTCCCGGAGGGGTATTCTCAAGAGGAATCAACAATCCTTCTTCAACAGCGCCCAGACGCCCGGAAGAAGTTTCCAGCGCGTGCACGCGCAACTGATTTGCCTCAGGATCGTAAAGCGTCAGCGCGGCGGCCCTGTGGTGTATCACCCGCCGCAGGCAACCGGAGATCGCGCGAAATAGCTCGCGCAAATCCAGGTGAGAGGCGACGGCGTTATTGACATCCAGCAGCAGTTGCAGTCGGTCGCGCTCGCGCGTCAACTGCTGCTCGGCGGCGCGGGCCTTCTCGAAGTTGAGCGCGTTGTTGACGGCCACTGCGACCTGCTTTACCACTTGTTGGATGAAGGTCTGATCGTCCTCGCTATAAGCCGATTCGCGAATGCATCCGAACGATATTATCCCGAGATTCTGCCCCGAGGAGATGAGCGGGAGAAAGTAGCAGGTACGAATCTTATGTAAGCGCAACACATCGATGACTGTCGGGAAAGGGTATTCGCCGACCTCGGGGTTGATCATCAACGGGTGCCCGGTTTTGAAGACTACTGCGGCCGGCGTCTCTTCGAACGGCATTACCTTCGGGGGGTCAATCAGCAATTGCAGTCTGGTTTCGACCAGACGAAAGCGCATGACGTTGTGCGCCGGATCGTAGAGGATTACGGTTACGAAATCGAAATCTACCACCTGCCTCAGCTTCTCTGCGAGGTCGTGAAAAAGCTCTGAAAGCTCGCGGTACGAGACAATCGATTCGGAAACGTCAAGCAGCCCTCGATACTTCAGAAAGATAGGGTCGGCGCTGTGGTCCTGCCTTCTATCGACCATAGATCAACTCGCGAAGTGGAAGTTATACCTGATAGCTACAGCAAGATTACAACACTCGGCGGGTTAATGCATGTGGGCCGGAGCGTTTGACACAGTTTCTGGCAGCCGAGCTATAATCCCACAGGCGTAATATTTCAAATGAATGGAGAAGAGATGAAAGAGTTAAGCCCACAAGAAGCTTATGACCTGATCCAAAGCGACCCGGATCATATTTATCTGGACGTGCGCTCGGTGATGGAGTTCGAGGCCGGACACCCGGCGGGTGCGATCAATATTCCCTTGATGCACTTCGCGCCCGGTCAGGGCATGTTTCCTAATGAAGACTTTCCTGCCGTTGTGGAAGCGAACCTGCCTAAGGATGCGAAGATTGTAGTAGGCTGTAAGACGGGAGGGCGCTCTGCCCGCGCCTGCGACATACTCAGCCAGATGGGTTATACCGACACTCGAAACATGCGCGGCGGGTTTGCGGGGATGACCGATAATACCGGGCGATTGGTCGAGCCCGGCTGGAGCATGCTGAACCTGCCTTCTTCCTCAGACAGCCCCGAAGAAGCGCGCTACGAGACTCTCGCCAAAAAAGCAGGGAAGTAATCAAAAAAATGGTGCGAGAATTTCAAGCGTTCGAATTCTCGCACCGTTTAGGCTATTTCAGAGCAAAGTTAAAACTACTATCACTGATTTTTTCGAGCGGCTTTACGCTCTGCCTTCGCGGCCCTGCGTTGAGCCTCAGCAGCGCCCTGGTTCGGGGGCGCCCCTTTATATTCGACTCGCGGCTGGACGCGAATTTGTTGTGGAGCCTGCGGCTGAACCTGCTGCTGGCGGGTGGCGCGGCGCTCGGCTTTGCGCTGCTGCTTTTCGGTCTGCTGGACGACGACCCGCTGCTTCTGCTGCTCGATCATCAATCGCTGCTGGTTAGCGCTCTGTTGATTCATGCGCTGCTCGCGAACGGCGCGCTTCTGCGCCCTGCGCTGCTCTAGCTCAGCGTTGTAAGCGGCTTGCTGATTAAAGCTCGGTTGTCTCTGCTGCACCGTCATGCGCTGCTCACGGGCGGCGCGCTTCTGCGCCTTGCGTTGCTCGCTCGCCTGCTGGGCAGCGTACGTCTGCTGATTTATTTGCGGGCGCTGCCGCTGCCCCGCAGCAGCACCTTGCTGCTGTCGCTCAAGCCGCTTTTGCGCTTTGCGCTGCTGTCGCTCAATATTGGCAGCCGGTTGCTGCTGGTTAAAGCGCGGCTGATTCTGCTGAACGGTCACTCGCTGCTGGCGTTCAAGCCGCTTCTGCGCTTTGCGCTCGCTGCGCGCAACGTTCGGCTGAACGTTGGTCGTGGCCGGCGCAGGATTGACGGCGATGCCGCGCTCCTGTAACCGCTGCTCGCGCTTGAGCTGTTTCACCTCGCGGCGCGCAACCTTGTCTCCTTGCGCCGCCTGCGTTTTGAGAGCGGCTATCCGCTGCCCGCGCTGCTGGGCAACGTCGGAAGCATTCGGCTGGGGTATCAGCGGACGCGGCTCGCCACCCTTATTGCGCGCAGTCACGATCTGGCCGCTGTCGTTAAACTTGATCTTCTGCTTCTTCTGTTTTTCAGTGGCTACCTGAAACGCTCTGCTTGCGTCCGTGCGGCCCGGCAACACAATCGGCGTGGCGCTCGTTACAACGGGCGTGTTGAATACTTGATTGTCGAGCGAGCGCTCCGCTTTTAATCTGCGCTTTTCTTCCTTTCTGTTTATTGCCTGTCGGCGCAAGCCTTCGATTGCATAAGGATCAAGCACAGCCTGATTCTCGGCTATCCACTGGGGATCTACGTTCGCAATCATGCGACGGTTGATCCTGCGCGTGAAGTCTTGCACGGGGACTACGGTGACCGCTTGAGGATAGCCCGCGTTTATAAATGTCTGATGAACGTTCACAACCCGCGTTATCTCTTCGCGCGAAGCAAAGTATTGAGGTTGATAGCCCGCATCATAATACCTGGGCACATAAGCCTCGCCCGGCGCGAGCGGAACCCACCCGATGTGATTGGTCCGCGTGATGGGTACGAAAGCGACCAGCGCAGGGGCGTAGCTGGAATGTCTGCGCGCCCTGTCGGGGACCCACGCCCACTGGCGGTTGTTTATATAGGCCCAGCGCCCGTAGTGATAAGGAGCCCAGCCCCAGGGTTCTTGAGAAATCCACGTAGGCCCGTACACATTGTCTGTGTCCCAGTAACCGTTACGATACGGAGCCCAGCTCGAATTGACGCGCGGCGTCCAGCAATGGCCGTAACCGTCTATGTCTGACCAATCGCCATAATGATCCAGGTCGTAGACGCCCGGTATATCGTCGGCCACGTAGCGATAGCTCACCGAGCGGCTATAAGGATCGTAGTAGTCCGGATCATCCAGATAGACGTCGTAATTGCGATAGCGTCCGTCGTAGCTATTGGGATAGCGATAGCCGTAGTAATCGTCTACGACGCCGCCCGCGTAATCGGGCGAAATCCGCGAAAGCAGAGCCTGCGCGGCGGTCTGCCCGGCGAGCGTAAGAATCTCGCCTTTGCTTACCTGCCCGGAGCCTGCCAGTCCTACTACCTGGGCCAGCCCGCTCAACACTGAAACCCAGGAGTTGCCGTCATCGCCTATGCCGACCTGATAAAGCCCC
Source organism: Blastocatellia bacterium (assembly GCA_963728545.1). Taxonomy (GTDB): domain Bacteria; phylum Acidobacteriota; class Blastocatellia; order UBA7656; family UBA7656; genus DASUNP01. The sequence continues at coordinate 4,108,548 of CAVSKO010000002.1, read as the reverse complement.
GGCTCGTAGAAATCGACCGCGCCGCTCGGGGTAGCCACTTCAAACAACTCACCGTCTGCGATCTCGCCCACGTCGAACAGGGCGGAGCCATCGCGAAGCGCAAGCTGAGTCCTCCTATCTGCAAGCGAGAGCACGTCAAGAGCCGAGCCTGAATCCAGCCTTGCGTAATTGCGCCCGGTCAGCGCGACTGTGGCGCGTGACCCTTCACGCGCATAGACGCGGTCACCCACCGCGAGCGGCGAATTGTGAACAGCGTCTTCCCACGCAGGCTCTTCATTAGCTTGTTCGGTCAAGGTGCGCGCTATATTGACGTCGCCGTTGACTCGCTCAATGCGCGCGGCGCGCGGCACGAAGCTGGCATCAGCCGTCGGTTCCGAACGCGATAACAAGAATGAGACGCCCGCTACGGCAACTACCGCGATCAAGGCGCTTATTATTGCAACCTGTGGTGGAATGCTTGATAGATAATTCTTTAAGCCTTTCGACATTGATTAACCCCCTTGCTCATCCATACCTGATTACAGGCAGAACAATTCTTAGTGCAAGAATCATGCCCAAACGGGCCATTATTTGAGCATTCTTGAGAGTCTTTATTAATGAAGGTATATAAAAGCTTACAGCGGTGGGGCGGACTGAGGTCGTATGTTTTTCAAACGCGGCGCGCGGCGTGCGCTACCCCATATCGTGTCGGCTTCCACGATAACGGTTGATCTCATTTCGGCACGCGATTATCTCTTCAATGTCCATTCACGACGCGCCCGCCGACTATCGTGTAAACGACAGCAGTCTTCTGAATATCATTCGGGCTGATGCGAAATATGTCTTCCGACAAAACGACTATGTCGGCAAGCTTGCCCGTTTCGAGCGTCCCTTTATCGCGCTCGGCAAACTCGGCGTAGGCGCAGGACTGCGTGTACGCTCGCACGGCTTCTTCGACCGTGATCTTCTGTTCGGGAATCCACCCGCCGGGGTTTTTTCCGTCGATAGTCTGACGAGTGACCGCCGCGTGTATTCCGAGAATCGGTGAAAGCGGAGCTACGTACCAGTCCGAGCCGAACACAAGCGTCGCTCCCGTGTCTAACAGCGAGCGGAATGCGTAAGTCGTTTTTATGCGAACGGGGCCGATGCGCTTTTCTGCCCAGCGACCATCGTCAATCGCGTGATAAGGCTGCATCGAAGGAATGACGCCGAGCTTCGCAAAGCGAGGAATATCATCCGGCTTCAAGTGCTGCGCGTGCTCTATGCGAAAGCGGCGGTCGCGCGGGCCGTTCTCTCTCTCGACTTCTTCAAAGTAATTTAAGAGCAGATCATTCGCCCTGTCTCCGATGGCGTGAACCGAGCATTGAAGCCCTGCGCGGTCCGCGTCTTTGATCGTCTGTTTGAGCTTGCCCTCGGGTATGTTCTCTTCAAGCATCAATCCCGAAGTCTTCGGCGCATCATTGAACGGCTCGAAAAACAGAGCCGTCGTCGAGCCGAGCGAGCCGTCCATAAAAGCCTTAAGCCCGCCAAGTCTGAGCCAGTCATCGCCGCGCCCCTGGCGCGCGACCGCCTCGGCCTGTCGCTTCCACTGGCTCATAGGTGTTCGCGCGTAGACGCGAACGGTCAAGCGATTTGAGTCGCGAAACTTTTTATAAACTTCATAGTCGCGCCAGGGGGTTATGTCTTGAATCGAAGTCACGCCGACGCGGGCCGCCTCTTTGAGCGCCGCTTCAAGCCCTTCATCCAACTCGGCACTGCTGGCTTCAGGGACGTGCGCATAGATCAATCCCATCGCGTCGTCTTTCAGCACGCCCGTAGGCTCGCCCGTTTTCGGATCGCGAACGATAGTCCCACCCGGCGGGTCTTTAGTCTCTTTTGTGATCTTCGCAATTTTGAGCGCGGCGCTGTTTGCAAGCCCCATGTGCCCGTCCAGCCGCGAGACGAAGACGGGATTATTCTGCGTGTACGGGTCTATCAATTCTCTGGTCGGGAGCGGCGCGCCGGGCCAGAGTTCGTGATCCCAATCGCCGCCCGTAATCCAGCGCCCTGCGGGCAGACGCGCTGCGTGTTCTTTGATGCGGCGCGCGAACTCTGCGGGCGTTTTGGCATCGCGAAGCTGGACCGAGAGCAGATGAAAACCGCCCTCGATGAAATGCGTGTGATCGTCTATAAAGCCCGGCAACGCGAGCTTGCCTTGAAGGTTGATTACGCGAGTCTGCGGGCCTGCGAGTTTTCGCGCGTCATCGTTTGAGCCTGCGGCGATGATGCGCTCGCCGCGCGCGGCTACGGCTTCGGCCCAGGGCTGTGACTTGTTCCCGGTCCAAACGCGGCCATTGACCAGGACGAGATCGGCGGCGGGTTGTGTGCGTGAAAAATCTTCTGCCACTATTCGAGACACGAAAGGGATAATATCGGCCTGCGTGCTGTTGTCAACCGTGAAGACTACTAAAATGTATTCCGCGCCGTTCGGAAGCCTGACGTAAGCCGCGTCGTGGCGCGTCGAAGAAGTCCAGCCGGCCTTTGCGTAATACTGCGAGCCTGGCGGGAGCGACTTGCCCGCGTAGGCCGTGTCTTGATCGTCCGGGTCATCGGGCTTCGATTGCGGGTCGCGGCGCAAGAGGCCCATCATAGCGCTGCTTCGCGCGTTTGATATCGCGCGCCCCGTCGTTATCTCGTACAACAGACGCGCCACCGATTGGGTCGTGAGCTTGTTGCGGTACTCAAAGTTTGGCCCCAGCCCTTGCCGCTCGCGACCGTAAGGAGCTTCGCACCATGTCTTCTGATTGGTGTTGATCTTTTCGTATCCGAGACCGGCGAAATAACGATTGACCCGGTTGCGCTTCTGCTTCCACTCGGCGAGCGCCGCCTCGTCAAGCTCAGGCCCGCCGGTCGTGCCCGTCACGGCGTCAACAACGTAATGAGTCGCGTCGTTCGACGAATCGACGATCATATCGCGGAGCGCGCGATCAAGCTCTGCGGTCTGTTTGAGCGCGCCGGTCTCCAAGCTGATGATGAGCGGCGACAAGATAAAAGAGCTTTACTACGCTAGCGGGGTAGATCAATTCCTGCCCGCGATGGCTGGCCCACTGTGGGCGGGCGCGGTCGCTCAGGTCGATGATAGTCACGGCAATCTTATCCGGCGTGAGACCGCCTTTGCCAAACTGCTCGACCGCCTCAGCCACCGCATCGCGAGAGAGTTTCTCAAGCCGCTCCGAGCCGGTAAACTCCGAGGGACGGTTCGAGCCGGTCTGCCCGAACGCTTTTGCTTGCGCAAAGGTGAGTAAAGCGATTGCTGAAAAAAGCAGCGCGGCGCGAAAGCAGAATAATCCTGAGCGGATCATAATTGACCTCGAAGACAGTTTTCAGTTTTGAGTCTTCAGTTTTCAGCAGGTACACACACGACGTTCGGGCCTGAAAACTGAAGTCTCAAAACACTTATCTCTTTTTGCTTTCCCAGAGTTTGTTTGAGAGGCGCGCAAGATCGGCGCGCGACCCGGCGCCTTCGATTATGACAACGTCTTTGTCGCGCAACTCGATTGCGACCAGCCCTTCATCGGTTTCATAAACGCGAGGCCGCGCATAGAGGTCGCCGGGCGGCGGCACGTTGTACCTTTTTTCTATGCGCTTTGAGTAGAGGTCGAAAAATTCTTTAGCGTCGGCGGCACGATCCCACGTCGTGTATTGCGTCAGAAGGAGCACGCCCGTGCTCGCGTCTTCATAAAGCTCATAGCAATCGCCGCCCCATCCTTCGGCTGCCAACCGCGCCTCTCGTTTGTCTATAAATTCGCCGAGCAATATTTGATAACCAAATTCGCCGTTGACATCAGTGTCGATTTTTCTCCATTTAGGTCCGAGCGCCTGTCGAAGGTCGGCTATTTTTATCTTCACCGGGTCGTCGCGAAAGAGAAATCGCTCCGGGTGTATGATCTGCTCGGTCGAAGTAGGCAGCATCGCGTAACTCTGGTTGACGCCTTTCCAGGAGCGGCGTTTCAAAATCTCTTGAACGAACCCTATGCCGTAGATGTAGGGGAATTGAAGCCCTTCGCGCAGTACCGTCGGGGCGTTCGACAGCACAGGATACCTGACCGGGTCCATGTCATCGCTCTGCTCAAGCATACGCGCAGTGAGCGATTCCATCCTGGTGACATCAAACTCCAGGTGGTCTTTTTCCGCCGTGTACTGGTACATCACTATGGTCGCTTCGCCCTCGACCAGGGCGTGAGCGGCCAGCTCGGCGTCCGAGTCTCCCTTCGGCCAGCGCTCAAACCGGCGCAGGTTGAAATGCTGGTCTTGAAGCGCGTGCATCAATTCGTGCGCCATCACAGTCTTCTGCTCTGAGATCGGAAGCCACGCGGCTAAAAAGAACTCCTGCGATTTAGGCTCGTAAAAGCCCGCCACCTGTTCGCGCATAAGCTTTACTATGTAATCGCGCAGTTGAAAGTCTTTCGGCAGCAATCCGAACTTGGTCAACGTCTTTGTCGTGGCGGCGAACTCTTCGGGCGAAGTCTCTTCATCCAGGTCGCGAATGACCGACTGCTCGATTTCGTCTTTGGTCTTTAACCCGCTTTTTACGGGCCGCTTGATTTCAAGCCCGCGCAAACGGCTCACGTTCTGAAGAACGGAATCGGTTGCGCTGAGCGAAGCGGTGTCGGGTCGGGTGATAGAAGCGGGGCCTTGCAGGGCCGCGCTCCCGGTCACGCCCGCGAGCAATCCTAAAACGAGTATGAGCGCGACAAGGGCCGTAAATCTTTTCTGCATCAGTAGACCTTTCATCTTGAACGGGCTGACTGTGAAGAATTGTCGCTTGTGGCCGGCGGTTTTGTCAATTTTTAGAGTGATGAGTGATGAGTATTTAGAGGATGCCTGAAAAGATAGTTCAAAAGCCTCGAAGAGGCGAAATTCGATAGCCCGGCGCATCGCGCCGGGTAACAGATGGCGAATAACGACAAGCCCTGTAAGGGCGAAATAACCCGAAGATATATTTCGCCCTTACAGGGCTTGTCGTTATGCTTGGCGCTGACCTGGGGCTAGCGCCCCAGGCTATTGAATTTCGCCTCTTCGAGGCTTTTCAAAAAACCCCTTAGTGAAGAGGTTGAGCATGGAAAACATAAGAGCGCATATAAACACTCATCACTCATCACTCATCACTTTTATCGGCTTCTGAGCATTCTTATCTCTTGCTCGACGCGGCCAACGCGGTTCGAGGGGTTCGGGTGGTCTGAGAAAAATTCGCCGCCTCCCCGCTCTTTGAGCGAGCCTAAAAAACTCGACAGCCCGTGAGGGTTGTATCCCGCACGCGTCATCAATTGCACTGCGCCTACGTCGGCTTGTGTTTCGGCGCTTCGACCGTAGCGCAAAAACAGCGTGTTGAGTCCGAAACCTAGCCCCAGTTGCGTGAGCGTAGAACCTACGCCGCGCCCCATAAGGCCGCCTAACATCTGTAGCGGCATCTGCGCAAGCACAGCCTTTGATGCCTGGTTGGTCCCGTGACGCAAGGTGACGTGCGTTATCTCGTGCGCAAGGACACCGGCAAGCTCGTCTTCGCTGCGCGCCGAGCGCAATAGCCCGCTCGTCACATAAACGTAACCTCCGGGCAGGGCGAAGGCGTTTACATCGCGCCGTTCGATCACTCGAAAACGCCAGGGCAGGTTCGGCATCGAAGAACGCGCCGCCAGCCGCCGCCCTATGCGCTCTACGCGCGGATCGCTATGAGTCCGGTATTTGCGATCTATCTCATAAGCAGAGCGGCGGCCTATCTCAACGTCGTCGCGGAGCGAAAAAAAGTTCATTCCGGGCTTGAGCCTCGTCTGGGCCGTAGCCAGCGCGGGGGCCGCAAGCGTCAGGGCGAGCACTAAAACTATGAGCCTCGATATGGCCTGCTTTCTCATAATTTTCCTCCCAGAATTTAGGTTTGGTCAGTGTGATGAATAAGGCGGCCAATGGGTTTGCGGCCCCGTTTGTTGCGATTCTTTTGCCTGATTGTATGCTCGGCTGTACGAAAACCTGTCAACGAGCGAAAGGCTAAATTGCGTAATTGCGCGACGCGTTAGCGGTACGCAGATTGCCACTCTGTAGATTGAGGACTGTCTAATAAAATCTGAGGACTAATAAAATGTCTTTAAGGGTTGATAGCGGGTTGAGAAGAGTAGTACCGAGATCAAAGGCGCAGAAGATACCACGCGGCGCTCGCAGTAGGCCACAAACTTTGATATCCGAGCCGCAGCATAAAAATATTGGCACACTAATATTATTTCTCATTACGATACTTTTGGGGCTTGGCGCAGGGTGGCTGACCGGGAGCGTCTTATCAAATTCTTTTAATCCGACTCCTGTCGTCGAAGACGCTCAGGCAAAAATGGAAACGAGCCAGCCCACCTCGCCTGATCTCGAACAGGCGGCGGCTCAACCGCAAAATACCGAAGTACAGGGCGATAATGAAGAAGCTAAAAGAACCGTACGCCGCCGCGCAGGCTCGCGCCGCACGTACGCAACGGTTCAAAGTAGAGAATCGGTGCCGATGGCCGTCATTAAAGGCAAACCTTTGAAGAAAGCCTTCAAACAGATCAGAAGAGTCAGGTTCTGGTAAGCAGAACCCGCAGCGACAAAACGGGGGTTGCTTCGCTAGAAGCAACCCCATTTTTTTAACGCCGCCTAAGTGCCTGTGAACGTGCGGATTCTTTATCAACCGCTTGACCTGTTGCGTCGTCCGGCGAGAATCATTTCTCGCCCGGCCAGGTAAAGCAAGATCGTCAGAATGAGGAAGGGAATCAGTGCCAGCAAATCGGCATACGGACCGTTAAAGAACGGGTTGTTTGCTTTTGACCATTCCTCGACGTTCTTATTAAAAGTGGCGAGGCTTGGATAACCATTCACGATGGCATATATGATACCTGCCAGCGCGCCGCCCGCGATGTAGCCTGACGCCATCAACACGCCGGGGCTGCGGTCGCCTTCGGCAACCAGTTCTTCTTCGGAAAGGTTCTGGTGCCTGAGCTTCCTGCGCAAATATTTGTCGACAAGCCAGCGAATCATTCCGCCGACCAGGATCGGCGTCGAGGCCGAAAGCGGCAGGTAGACGCCGACTGCGAATGCCAGCGACGGAATTCCGGCCATCTCAAGTACTATCGCTATCATCACGCCCAGAAGCACGAGTGCCCAGGGCAACCGATGGCTTAGAATGCCGTTGATGATATAAGACATCAGGACCGCCTTTGGCGCGTCATATTTCGTCGCGGTCGTCCCGTCAGGCCTTACTTTGTGCACGCCGTTTATCGCCGGGTCGGCCAGGTATACGGGCACGCCTTGATCGTTTACGAGATATTTGCGCGAAGTCCCCGTCTCGCTGTTGAAGCGGTGCCAGACATAATAAGAGTTGGGGTCGGCCGCACCCTGAGACCCGTGCAACGTCTCTTTTTCAGTCAACTGCGAAACGTCTGCGCGCAGGATTTGACGTTTAAACACGACAGTGCCCGATTCGTCTACGAGGTATTCTCCGGCGTCAAGCCCTTCGACCGCAGCCGGGTTTCCCGGCTCGTTGTTGAAGACGCGGTAATTGCCGGGCGTGGGAGGTTTCTCTTCATCGGTGTAAGCCGGAAGCGCTCGGACGGCCGCCGGATTTATCTGCACAGTATCCCCCTTCATTTGCTCAAGGGTCGTCGGCGGCACATAGACTGTTCCGGCATCGTTTAGTGCAAGCAGTATCGGCCCCAGTATGAGGGCCGAAGAAAGAGCGCCGATGAGAATGGCTACCTGCTGGTACTTCGGAGTCGCGCCTACGAGAAAGCCTGTCTTCAAATCCTGCGACGTTGTTCCGCCGTTTGATGCCGCGATGCAGACGATGCCGCCGATTGAAAGCGCCGTTACGAAATACGGCGGGCCTACCCATCCGACCACTAAAAAGATCAGGCAGGTCAGCAGCAACGTCGCCACGGTCATGCCCGAGATCGGGTTTGACGACGAGCCGATCTCTCCGGTCAGTCGTGACGAGACGGTGACGAACAGAAAGCCGAACGCTACGATGAGTATCGCGCCCAGGATGTTCCATTGAAGATTCAAATAAGGAACGACCATTATCAAAAGGAGCAGCAGGATGATTCCGCCGACAACAATCTTCATCGAAAGGTCCTGGTCGGTGCGGGGCGCGGCTGCGCTTGCGGCCTGGCCGCCTTTCAAATCTTTAAGCCCTCCCTTTAACCCGCTCCAGATCGTCGGGAGCGAGCGGAAGAGACTGATGATGCCGCCCGCCGCTACGGCTCCCGCGCCTATGTAAAGGATGTAGGCGCTGCGTATGTCACCCGGACTCATCTGGCTGATGGGCATTTCGCCCGGCGCAAGCACCCCAGTCATGCCTTCGCCAAAGAATTTTATGAGCGGGATTAGAACCAGGTAGGCCAGCACGCCGCCCGCGCACATAATGGCAGCGATGCGCGGGCCGATGATGTAGCCGACGCCGAGCAGCGCAGGGTTGATCTCGGCAGAGATAGAGCCGGCGCTGAAAGGCTTGTCAAAGACTCTTTCCGGCGCTTCTTTCCAACTCTTTAGATCCATCGCGACTTTATAGAAAAAGCCGAGTCCGAGCCCCACGAAGATGGGCAGGGCGCGAACCTCTGTTGCCGTTTTATCTTTTGCCCCCTGCGATGCAGCCGCGCGCGATTCTTCGTCGGCCCCTGCCTTGAGCACTTCGGCGCAGGCGGTCCCTTCGGGGTATTTCAAAAAGCCGTGTTGCTGAACGATGAGCGCGCGCCTGAGAGGGATCATCATCAAAATCCCGAGCAGCCCGCCCAGCAACGCGACCAGCATCACGCGCGTAATCTCCAGGTCGAACCCTAAAATCAAGATGGCAGGCATAGTCACGCCCACGCCGAAGGCGATAGATTCCCCTGCCGAGCCTGCGGTCTGAACTATGTTGTTCTCTAAAATCGTGGCGTTCCTCAGCCCCACTTTCGACAGCAATCGAAAGAGCGTGATCGAAGATGACGGCGACAGGAATCGAGGCGCTGACGGTCAACCCGGTTTTCAATACCAGGTACAGCGACGACGCGCCAAAGACCAGGCCGAGCAGCGTGCCGACGATTAAAGGCATCGGCGTAAGCTCGCGTAATTTTACGTGTGGAGGAATGTAAGGGCGGAATGAAGCGAGATACGGATTTTCAGGCTTTGCCCCTACGATGTCTGGATACTCATTTATGACTCCGGGCTTGGCAGAATCAACGGTTTCAGTCGACATAGGTGACCTCCGGCTTATTCAAGATCTGGAGCTTATGAAGCTTATTGTGGACGCGCGCGCTCAGCCGTGTCAAACAAAAAGCCGCTAATAGATGCGCGATACGGTGATCGAGGAAGGTTTTATGTGGGGTTGGAATTGCTCAGGAAGCAAACAAGCCCCGACGCGGCAAATCGAATTAACGACGCCCTGCGTCGGGGCTTGCGGTGGACTGTTGGGATTGACCTGTGGCCTATCCACAAATGCTAAGTGTGAGCGCGCTGATCCTGCATCGAGCAAAATCTCTCTTGGAGACCTTTCGCCGTCTACCGTCAGCCGCATATGTGCGGCTAAGCCACGCTCAGGCCGCAGCCACCTCACCTGGTCTGAAACTTATCATTGCTTTGGACCACCTCCTTTCCGGTGTTACAACGGATAGTAAGCACATCGGTTTTTTATGTCAAGAAAAAAGTGAGCTATGCAGGCAGAAATTACACAACTAATAGTAATTAGCCGACCGCTCCGGCCCATATGTAGCGCCTCACAGCTTGACCAGTAGCTTTCCGATGTTCGCCCCGTCAAACAGCCGGTTGAGCGCCGCGGGAGCATGCTCAAGCCCTTCGACCTCGTCTATGCGATACTTGATTTTGCCTTCGACCAGCCACTTGCCCAGGTCGGCTATGGCTTCCTGTGGGTTATTCATATAATCCAGCACGATGAAGCCCTCGACGCGCGCGCGCTTTATCAAGATGTTTACGAAGTTGTACGGGCCGGGGACGGGCTCTGTGGCGTTGTATTGCGAGATCAATCCGCAAAGCGCTATTCGCGCTTTGAAGTTGATCAGGGCCAGGACGGCGTCCATTATCTCGCCGCCGACGTTTTCAAAATCAATGTCGATTCCGTCGGGGCAATGTCTCTTCAAGCTTTCAAGCACCGGCTCGGCTTTGTAGTTGATCGCTGCGTCGAATCCAAGGTCTTCGGTTATCCACTTGCATTTTTCATCGCTGCCCGCGATGCCGACGACGCGACAGCCTTTGATCTTGCCTATCTGCCCGACGAGCGAACCGACTGCGCCCGCCGCCGCCGACACTACGAGCGTTTCACCGGCTTGAGGCTTGCCTATGTCGAGCAATCCGTAATAAGCCGTGAAACCTATGGGACCGAACAGGCCCTGGTAAGCCGTCAACGGAATGGCCGGGTTGTTCGGCAGCGCGGTCAGACCGGTTCCGTCTGTGACGGCATAGTCCTGCCATCCGAGCAGACCTTGCACATAAGTCCCTTCGCTGAAATTGGGATTGCGAGACTGCTCTACAACGCCGGTAGCGCCTCCTCGCATCACGTCGCCGAGCTGAATAGCAGGCATGTAGGTCGCCGTCTCGTTAGCCCATCCACGGTTTGTCGGGTCGAGAGATAGATAGAGGTTGCGAACCAGGACCTGACCTTCGCCGAGCGCGGGCACGGGCTCTTCTGTGAACTGAAAATCCGACTCTTTGAGCCTGCCTACGGGGCGCGCAATCAATCGCCATTGCCGATTTGTTTTTGTCGTCATCGAGATGCTCCGTCTTTTTTTGGTTTTACTTGCTACAACAGGTGAACGCCACTATAAACTAAAACTCGGCGGCTCGAAAGCCATTCACCGCCGCCCGCCTGCTGTTATGACCGATAAGAGAGTCAGAATCTTTGCGACGGCAGACATTGGCAGCCCTGCGCTGGATCAATTGCGCGAGCGGGGCTACGAGGTAGAAGTCTACGCGGATGTCGATCAGCCGCCGAAATCGCTCATCGTCGAAAAGGTCAAAAGCGGTATCGACGTGCTCATCACAACGTTGCGCGACTCGATAGACGAGGAAGTCTTTTCTGCCGGCGCACCGTCGCTGCGCGTTGTCGCGCAAATGGCCGTAGGCGTAGACAACATAGACCGGGCCGCCGCCAACCGCTATCGCATTCCGTTTACGAACACGCCCGATGTGCTGACGGAGGCCACGGCAGAATTCGCGCTTTTCATTCTTGGAGCGCTCTCGCGCAAGCTCTACCGGTCGGAACGTCTTGTCGAGGAAAATCGGTGGGGATCGTGGCACCCTTATCATCCGTTTCTGGGCGATGAAGTGACGGGCAAAACCGTCGCCGTCATCGGGGTCGGACGAATCGGCAAGGCGTTCGCCAAAAAATGTGTGGGCCTGGATGTCGATCTGCTTCTGCACAGCGCCTCGTCGCGGGACGAAACTTTTGTCGGGCACATCGACCGTGAAATGCAACTCAGATACGAAGCAGGGTTTTCGCCCGCGCGCCGCTCGGTCGGTTATACCTCTTTTGACGAAGCTCTCTCTCGCGCAGATTACGTGAGCCTGCACGTGCCGCTGGTGATGCCGGATCGATCCGATAAGCCCACCTTTCATTTAATGAATCGCTCGGCGTTCAAGCTTATGAAGCCCTCGGCTTATTTGATAAACACGTCGCGCGGGCCTGTCTTAGACGAGCAGGCGCTATATGAAGCTTTGATCGAAAACAAGATTGCGGGCGCGGCGCTCGACGTTTTTGAAAAAGAGCCGCTGCCTTCAGGCAGCATCCTGCGCGATGCGAAGCTCAAGGACCGGCTGCGGCTATTTCACCACTTCGCTTCTGGCACACGCGAGACGCGTCTTTCAGCCGACCCCGACAAAGGGATGGCCGGTCGAACAGTTCAAGCCGTGATCGATGTAATAGAGAACAACTACGGGGGCGACCCCTCGCGAATGCCTTACGTTGTTAACAAGGAAGCGTTTTCGAAAGGATGAAGGATGAAAATAAAGGATGTGAGGGATGAAAAAGATTTGATATTTCAAATCGCGGCGCCAGCGTAGTCGCTGGCTTATGCGTAAGCGCCGGGGAACCCGTTCCGACGGGTCGCGCCATGCAAATTTCAGATGCTGAGGTTAAGTCCTTTTCATCCCTCATCCTTCATCCTTACTCATCGTGGTCGCTGTTTGGGGTCGAGTCGCTCGCGCAGGCCGTCTCCGATAAAGTTGAATGCCAGGACCGAGAGCGCGATCATTAATCCGGGAAAGATAAACAGGTGCGGGGCCGTGAACCAGAACTCGCGCGAATCATCGATCATCTTGCCCCAGGAAGGTATCGGCTCCGGCACTCCGAGTCCTAAAAAACTCAAACCCGCTTCGGCCAGTATCGCGCCCGCCATGCCGAGCGAAGCCTGAACTATGAGAGGTTGAATCGAGTTCGGCAATACGTGCTTGAGAAGGATGCGATAGTCGCTCGCTCCCAGCGCGCGCGCGGCGGTTACAAAATCGTATTCGCGGACCTTGAGCACTTGCGCGCGCATCAGCCGCGCATAGCCTACCCACCCGATCACCGATAGCGCGATGATTAAGTTCTGAATGCTCGGCCCCAGAAAGGCGACCATTGCTATCGCCAGCAGAATGCCCGGGAATGATAAAAAGACGTTGAAGAGAAACCCGGAGATTATCCGGTCGGTCCACCCGCCTTTGTACCCTGCGAACGATCCGATCAGGACTCCGAAGAAGGCCGATATAGTGACGACCGAAATGCCTACGAGCATAGAGATTCGCGCGCCATAAATTATGCGGGCCATCATATCTCGTCCGAGCTGATCGCGCCCCATCAGATGTGTTCGGTCGGGCGGGTCGAGCCGCGCCACCAGCTCCTGGCTCTGCACCTTTTCCCACGAAGCGAGCAGCGGCGACAACGCGGCCATGAGTATCAGCATCGCCGCCACGATCATTCCGAATTTCGCCACCCGGTTCATAAGTCCAATGCCGCTAATCCACTTTTATTCGAGGGTCGAGAAATCGATAAAGAAGATCGGTTAGTGTATTGACCAGCACATACGTAGTCGCGATGACCAGTATGCATCCTTGAGTCAGTTTATAATCGCGCTCGCTGATGCTGTCGACGAGCAGGCTGCCCACCCCCGGCCACGAGAATACTCGCTCGGTGATGATCGCCCCGGCGAGCAAAACGCCGAATTGAAGCCCGAGCACCGTGACGACGGGTATCAGGCCGTTCTTTAAAACGTGCTTGTATATAACTTTTCGCTCGGGCAACCCCTTCGCCCGCGCAGTGCGCACGTAATCTTCTCCGAGTTCTTCGAGCACGCTCGACCGAACTATTCGCGTGAGTATGGCCGAAAGCGCCGCGCCCAGGGTCACCGCGGGAAGGATGATGTGCGCAATACTGCCCCGGCCTGATACGGGCGTGACGCCCAGCTCGACTGAGAACAGCAGTATCAGCAAAGGGCCTAGCGCAAAGCTCGGGAGCGAAATCCCGAGCAGCGCAACAAGCGTTGACGCGCTATCGATGACGCTGCCGCGATGAGTCGCCGCCGTCACTCCGAGCGGAATCGAGATAAGGGTCGCGATAAACATCGCCGCCACTGCCAGCGTGATCGTTGCCGGGTAACGCAACATTATGCGCTCAAGCACGGGTTTTTTTGTCACGGGGTTTTCGCCCCAGTCGCCGCTCACGAGTCCGACCCAGTAGTCTTTGTATTGTGTGATAAGCGGCTTGTTTAACCCCAGTTGCTCGCGTACGGTCTGGATTTGCTCGGGCGTTGCATTAGGGCCTAAGAGCAATTCCGCCGGGTCGCCCGGGACCAGGTGTATGAGCAGGAATACTAAAGTGACGACGGCCCAGAGGACCGGCACGAGTATAAACAAGCGCCGCAGGATGGCGAAGGCGATCTCTCGCATGTAGGTCAATGATAACAAAGCCATATGAAAAGCGACAATGCGCGACCGGCCGCATCGACTTTCTTCTAGCTTGCAAATGATTAATCGGTTGCTTAATATCGATGCTCTGTGGAGCGAGTGAAGTTCTCAGCCGTAAGCCGGTGTAGCTCAGTTGGCCAGAGCGCCTGATTTGTAATCAGGATGTCGTGGGTTCGAATCCCTCCACCGGCTCCTCATCTCAAAGGTGAAATTCCATCACTTGATCTGTTCGCAAGTCCGCGCCTATAAAAACATTCAACCTCGATTCATAATCAGCGAAATATGTTTATTGGCATAAGCGTTGCCCTAATCATACTTTGTATGCCGTTTATGTAAAGGATTGGTGCGCCTTTGGCCTATACGCAAGTAATAACAGTACAGTTAATGCTTTCTAGAGCCCCGTTGAGAGAATAATGAATGAAGGTTACGAATATGAGTGGACAGGAGTCGGGTCGCCGGTCGCAAGATAGCCTGCGCGAGCAGAACGAGATTATTGAGACTATAAATCGCGTCGGGCAAACGCTGTCGGCTGAATTGGACTTGAAAAAGCTCGTGCAGGTCTTGACCGACGCCGCGACTGAATTGACCGGCGCGTGCTTCGGCTCGTTCTTTTATAATGTAATAGACACGCGCGGCGAGTCTTACATGCTCTACACGCTTTCGGGAGTTCCGATAGAACACTTCGCGCACTTCCCCATGCCGAGGGCTACCGACATGTTCGGCCCGACTTTTCGCGGCGAAGGCGTGATACGCATAAGGGATGTCAAACAAGACCCGCGCTACGGCAAGAACTCACCTTATTACGGCATCCCGCCCGGCCACCTGCCCGTCGTCAGCTATCTCGCGGTCCCGGTCATCTCGCGTTCGGGCGAAGTGCTGGGCGGGCTTTTCTTCGGCCACCCGGAAGCAGGCGTCTTTGACGAACGCCACGAAAGCCTTGCCGTAGGGCTTGCAGCGCAGGCCGCAATAGCTATCGATAATGCGCGGCTGTTTGAAATAGCGCAACGCGAGCGCGCCCAGGCTAAAGCCAGCGAACAGCGTTATCGCTTTCTGGCCGAACAGGTCCCGCAAATCGTATGGACGGCAGAGCCGGACGGTTATACGGATTACTTCAACCGGCGGTGGTGCGAGTACACCGGGTTGACCTTTGAAGAGACTAAGGGCTGGGGCTGGCAGGCCGTCTTGCACCCGGATGATTTACAAATTTGCCTTGAGCGATGGACCCACTCGATAGAGACGGGTGAATACTATCAAGTCGAATACCGTTTTCGCAGGGCTTCGGACGGCGATTATCGCTGGCATCTGGGCAAGGCTGTGCCGCTCCGCGATGAGGATGGAGCGATAATCAA
Organism: Blastocatellia bacterium; assembly: GCA_963728545.1. GTDB lineage: Bacteria > Acidobacteriota > Blastocatellia > UBA7656 > UBA7656 > DASUNP01. The sequence goes on along the minus strand of CAVSKO010000002.1, from coordinate 4,093,297 downwards.
ATGGTTCGGGACCAGCACCGATATAGAGGATCAAAAACGATCCGAAGAATCGCTGCGCTTTCTGGCCGAAGCGAGCGCGGCGCTTGCAAGCTCGCTCAGCTACGAGACGACATTGAAGGTCATGGCCCAGCTATCTGTGCCTCGCATCGCCGATTATTGCGTCGTTGATATCATAGATGAGCAGGGACAGATAGAGCGCCTGGCCCTTGCTCATATCGATCCGAAGAAGGTCGAGCTTATGCGGGAGCTAAGCCGCCGCTACCCGGTTGATGCATCCCGGCCCGGTCCGCTTAAGGAAGTGCTGCAATCGGGACACTCCGTGCTGGTATCCGAACTGACCGATTCGCTTCTGGTAGCGATGGCGCGCGATGAAGAGCATCTCAGAATCGCGCGAGAGCTGAAGCCGCGCTCTTTCATGTTGGTGCCGCTGGTGGCGCGGGGGCGAACGCTCGGCGCTATCACGTTTGTGTCGGCAGAATCGGGCCATCGTTATGATGAGGACGATCTGGCCCTGGCCGAAGACCTGGCTCGCCGCGCGGCGCAGGCCATCGACAATGCGCGGCTCTATAAGGAATCGCAGGAAGCAAGCCGGCTAAAGGATGATTTCCTGGCCACCGTCTCGCACGAGTTGCGGACGCCTTTGAATGCCATTCTCGGCTGGTCGCGAATGTTGAGAACCAACAGGTTCGATGCGGAGACCGCGTCACAGGCGCTTGAAACCATAGAGCGTAACGCCAAGTCGCAGGCGCAGCTCATAGAAGACCTGCTCGACGTTTCGCGCATCATCACCGGAAAGCTCCGGCTCGACATACGCCCGGTCGAGCCTGTCGCGGTCATCAACGCGGCAATAGATGCCGTGCGCCCGGCTGCCGAAGCCAAAAACGTCCGGCTGCAAACAGTGCTCGACCCGTGGGCGGGCATAATCTCGGGCGACCCTGATCGCTTGCAGCAAGTCTTGTGGAATCTTCTTTCAAACGCCTTAAAATTCACGCCGAAGGATGGAAGCGTGCAGGTCCGTCTTGAGCGTGTGAACTCTCACATAGAAATAATTGTGAGCGATACGGGGAAGGGAATCGGGCCGGAATTCTTGCCTTTCGTCTTTGACCGTTTTCGCCAGGCCGACTCCACGCTCACGCGCTCGCACGGAGGGCTTGGGCTAGGGCTTTCCATAGTGCGCCATATCGTGGAAATGCATGGCGGCACGGTTCGCGCAGATAGCGCGGGAGAGAATTTTGGCGCGACCTTTACGGTGAAGCTGCCTTTGAGGGTGATTCACCATGAGCCGGAAACCGCCCAGCCGGAGCGGGTGGAATACAGCGGGATGGCGGATGTGTCGTTCAGTTGTCCTCCCGGGCTTGAGGGGGTGCGGGTGCTGGTCGTTGACGACGAAGAGGATGCGCGCCGTCTGCTTATAGCCGTGCTCGAACAGTGCAAAGCCAGCGTGAGGACATGCGCTTCGGTTTCCGAAGCTCTTGCCGAGGTAGAGGAGTGGGAACCGGACGTGATTGTGTCGGATATAGAGATGCCCGGCGAGGACGGATATACGCTGATACGCAAGTTGCGAGCGAAGGAAGCCGAGCAAGGGGGGCGACTGCCAGCCGTGGCTTTAACGGCGCACGCGAGGGTCGAAGATCGTATGCGCGCTCTTTCATCAGGCTACCAGATGCACGTGCCCAAGCCGGTTGAGCCTGCCGAGCTTGCGATCGTGATCGCGAGCCTTACGGGCAGAGCCCTTAACGAATGAGAGACGTTTCAAAAAGCTTGCGTAGCGGGGGTGAGTTGGCTAAAATGATCGTTTTCGATTTGTGCTCAGCGGGACAGAGGGCTATCCCCTCACAGGTTTTCCGAGAGTGATAATCAAATATCACTCGTCACTGGGTTGAAAGTGCTGGGGTGGTCGAGTGGTTAATGGCACCGGGCTGTAAACCCGGCGGGCTTAGGCTCTACGTAGGTTCGAATCCTACCCCCAGCACCAGGATCGAAGGATGAAGGCGGAGGGATGAATTTGGCCGATGATGTGCTTCGCACGCGGCGGATGAAAAGGAGTTTAAGAGAAACGCTCTTTTCATCCCTTATCCCTCATCCTTTATCCTTTCGCGGGCGGGCGTAGCGCAATGGTAGCGCACTAGCCTTCCAAGCTAGGTGTTGCGGGTTCGAGTCCCGTCGCCCGCTCCATTGTTACTTCACTTCGGCGCGAGGGATGAGTGCCGGCGTAGCTCAGTGGTAGAGCGCATCCTTGGTAAGGATGAGGTCATGGGTTCAATCCCCATCGCCGGCTCCATTGCAGGATTACCGGCCAGTTAAGCTGCACGGATTACCGAAATCTTGCTGGATTAATCACAGGCTGAATATAGGAGAGATATGGGAAAAGAGAAGTTTGATCGCTCGAAACCACACGTCAACGTCGGAACTATCGGCCACATCGATCACGGCAAAACTACTCTCACTGCCGCCATCACTAAAGTCCTGGCCAAACATAACCCCAAAATCCAGTTCCGCTCCTTCGACTCTATCGATAACGCGCCGGAAGAGAAGGCCCGCGGCATCACGATCGCCACTGCTCACGTCGAGTATGAGACCGCAAACCGCCACTACGCTCACGTGGATTGTCCAGGCCACGCCGACTACATCAAGAACATGATCACGGGCGCCGCCCAGATGGACGGCGCTATCCTTGTCGTCGCAGCCACGGACGGCCCCATGCCTCAGACCCGCGAGCACATACTGCTTGCCCGCCAGGTGGGCGTGCCTGCGATGGTCGTCTTTATGAACAAGGTGGACGCCGTTGACGACCCCGAGCTTCTGGACCTGGTGGAGCTTGAGGTCCGCGACCTGCTATCGAGCTACCAGTTCCCCGGCGACGAGATACCGATCATACGAGGCTCGGCGTTGCAGGCGTTGAACGGGGAGGGAGACGGCGAGAAGAGCATAGACGAGTTGATGGAGGCCGTAGACAGCTACATACCTCAGCCAACCCGCGAGGTGGACAAGCCGTTTCTGATGCCGGTAGAGGACATATTCTCGATATCTGGTAGAGGGACGGTGGCGACGGGCAGGATAGAGCGAGGGCAGGTGAAGGTGGGAGAAGAGGTGGAGATCATAGGGATACGTCCTACGCGCAAGACGGTGGTGACGGGCGTGGAGATGTTCAAGAAGCTGTTGGACAGTGGAATGGCAGGGGACAATGTGGGGCTGTTGTTGAGGGGAGTGGAGCGGAGGGAGATAGAGCGAGGGCAGGTGATAGCGAAGCCCGGCAGCATCACGCCGCACACGAAGTTCAAGGCAGAGGTATACGTGTTGACGAAGGAGGAAGGGGGCCGGCACACGCCGTTTTTCAGCGGATACCGGCCGCAGTTTTACTTTCGGACGACGGATGTGACAGGGATAGCGGAGTTGGCCGAGGGAGTGGAGATGGTGATGCCCGGAGACAACTCGCAGTTGACGATAGAGTTGATAAACCCGATAGCGATGGAGAAGGGGCTGAGGTTCGCGATCAGGGAAGGTGGAAGGACAGTAGGGGCAGGCACTGTCTCTGAAGTCATAGAATAGGTATCGCGGGCTTACCGCAAAGGCGTTATATAGAACACTTCTGCCGATCAGCGCGTTTGTGATGGTGCGGCATCGAGGTTGCTGATATAATTTAAGGTTCTTAGTAGAGGGATTATGCCGAGAGATAACATTGTGCTTCAATGCACCGAATGCAAGAATCGTAACTATGTTACGACTAAGAATAAAAAGAAGAAACCGGATCGGCTTGAATTTAAGAAATTCTGCAATACGTGTAGGAACCACAAGCCGCACAGAGAGACGAAGTGATTTTGGATTAAAAACGGCTCGCACTGTCTCTTAATCTGAAATCTAAAATTGGTGTAGGGGTATAGTGTTAGCGGCTAGCACGGCGGTCTCCAAAACCGTAAGGCCGGGTTCGAATCCTGGTACCCCTGCTTAGAAAGTCAGGTGAAGCAATGAGCAGAGTAACAGATTTCCCGGAAGACGAACCTCGACCTTCACGGGAAGAGCGCGGCGGAGATGACGGTGAAGGTAGTGGCGGCGAAGGCCGGTCTATCAGTATGCCGCGCTTCGGCGGCCGCTTAGGCCGTTTCTATCATGATATTAAGCTCGAAATGCGCAAGACCACCTGGCCTACGCGCAATGAAGTGTGGAGCACGACAGTTGTAGTCCTCATCGCCGTTGTCTTTTTCGGCTTCTACCTGTGGGGCGTCGATTGGCTTGTTACGCGCGGATTCGAGTATCTACAGAAGGCCTTAGGTTGATTGGCGCGGCGCTTATGAAGAACTGGTACATAATACATACCTACTCAGGCTACGAGAAAAAGGTGCGTGAATCGCTTCTCTCGCGCATACAGGCCTATGACATGGGAGATCAGATCACCCAGGTGCTAGTGCCTACCGAAACCGTAGTCGAGATGCGCGGGTCGAAACGAGTTGAGACTTCGCGAATGTTTTTCCCCGGCTACGTGCTGGTCGAGATCGAAACGGACGAAAAAGGCGACGTCAGCGAGAAGGTCTGGCACATAATCAAGTCGACCCCGAAGGTGACCGGATTCGTCGGCGGACAGAAGCCGACTCCGCTTACGCCGGAAGAGGTCGATCAGATCGTGCATCACGTGACCGAGGCCGCCGAAAAGCCGAAGCCGAAACACACGTTTACGCACGGCGAGCATGTCCGCATCCTTTCCGGCCCGTTTAGCGGGTTTACCGGACAGGTTGAAGAGATCAACCCGGATAAGGGCGTGCTTAAAGTAATGGTAACTATCTTCGGGCGCTCGACGCCTGTTGAGTTGAATTTCTTAGACGTAGAAAAATTAACGTTCTCTGAAGAAGAGTAATTTCGAATCTCAAATTTGAGATTATAGAAAGGGGAGAGCTGAGAGCTTCGGTTATACCGGGGCCGGCTCGATAGAGACCCAATTATGGCAAAGAAAATAACCGCGTACATAAAGCTTCAAGTCCCGGCGGGGAAGGCAAATCCCGCACCTCCTATCGGTCCCGCGCTCGGTCAGCATGGCGTCAACGTCATGGAGTTCTGCAAAGCGTTCAACGCCAAGACCGCTAACATCGGCGATTTGAATATCCCGGTCGTTATAACGGTCTATGCCGATCGCTCTTTTACTTTCATAACGAAGACGCCGCCAGCCGCCGATCTTCTTAAGAAGGCTGCCGGAATCGATAAAGGCTCGGCCCGACCCAATCGTGATCGGGTTGGCCGCGTCTCTCGCCAACAGATCGAAGAGATCGCGCGCACGAAGCTGCCCGACCTGAATACAACCTCAGTCGAGTCGGCGATGCGAACTATCGAGGGCACTGCCCGCAATATGGGGCTTGAGGTCACGGACTAAAAGTCCCCTTCGCTCGTTCGACGCCGGCGACGCAAAACTTCTGAAACAGGCTCTGGCAGCCTGTTTCAGGTCAAGCGTCTCATCGGTTCGAACGCAAGACCGGGCTTACTGATAAGGGAGTGGCAGGCGCGAAAAGCCGCCACGTTAATTACCTGGGAGATAGCAAAATGGCTGGAAAAAAATATAGAGCGGCGGCCGAGCAGGTTGACCGCAACCGTGTGTACACAGTTGAAGAGGCTGTCGAGCTTGCGAAAAAAGTCGCTTACGCAAAGTTCGATGAGACGGTCGAGCTGGATATGACTCTGGGCGTCGATCCGCGCAAAGCCGACCAGATGGTGCGCGGCACCGTTGTGCTTCCGCACGGGCTTGGCAAAACCAAGCGCGTCGTGGTGATCACTTCTGCCGAGAAAGTGCAGGAGGCGCAGGAGGCCGGAGCCGACGAGGTCGGCGGCGAAGAGATAGTCACCCGCATCAAAGGCGGCTGGCTGGACTTCGACGCGCTGATTGCCACGCCCGATATGATGAGGCTTGTCGGCCAGCTCGGAAAGATTTTAGGCCCGCGCGGATTGATGCCTAACCCTAAGACCGGCACCGTCACGCCCGATGTGGGCCGCGCCGTGCGCGAGACGAAGGCGGGCAAGGTCGAGTTCCGCGTTGATAAGACAGGCGTCATACACGCGCCCGTAGGCAAAGTCAGCTTCGAGAAAGATCTGCTTGTCGAAAATGCGAAGACTTTAATAGACGCCATCGTGCGCGCGAAACCGTCAGCAGCCAAGGGCAAGTACGTTAGGAACGCTACCATCTCATCAACGATGGGGCCTGGCATCAAGCTGAACACCGCTGAGTTTTAAGGAGTAGAACTGTGAAGACAAGGCAACAAAAGGATAGCGAAGTCGAACAACTGCAACGCGAGTTTCAGCAGTCTCCCAACGCGCTGCTCGTGGGGTTTCAAGGCATTAAAGTACCGGATGATGAAAGATTGCGCCGCGAGCTGCGCGAGGCGAAACTCTCTTACCGCGTTGTGAAAAACACCCTGGCGATACGGGCCGCTGAAGGCACGCCGATGTCGCAGGTCAAAGACAACTTCGTGGGTGCGACCGCCGTCGCGCTTTCGCCGGATGATCCGGTCACGCTCGCAAAGGTTCTTTCAAAATGGGCGAAGGAAAGCCCGGTCTTTTCCTTCAAAGCCGGCATAGTCGAAGGCCGCGTCATTGATGTTAAAGATATAGAGGCGCTCGCGAACATGCCTTCGAAAGAGGAGTTGATCTCGAAAGTCATGTTCCTGGTCAACAGCGGCGCGCAGCGCCTGGCGGTCGCAACTGCCGGGGTCGCGCGCAACCTGGCCGTAGTGATCGATCAGGTCCGCGCTCAGAAAGAAGAACAGGGCGCTTAAAGGAATTGCGGATTGCGGATTTAAGAGGAGCTTGTTCTCTCAATCCGAAATCCACAATCCGAAATCGAGTGGTTTGTTGCAATCATTTACTGGCCGCTTTGCTTAGTGTCAGTTGAGCGGCTCCCTCTAGCGCGCGACGCTCGGAGATGCACCGGCAACGCAGCGCGGTCACTGTTAGATTTTCGATAAGGTTTAGGAGGACACGGATAGTTATGTCACAGGACAAGATTCAAACAATAGTAGATCAGATAAAAGACCTGACGCTGCTTGAAGCCTCGCAGTTGGTCAAGGCCATGGAAGAGACATTTGGCGTGTCGGCAGCCGCAGCGGCTGTGGCTGCTGCTCCGGCTGCCGGGGCAGCAGCGGCCCCTGCCGTCGAAGAGAAGGACGAGTTCGACGTCATACTCACGGGCATGGCCGATCCGGGCAAAAAGATCGGCATCATCAAGGTCGTACGCGAGATCACTGCCCTGGGCTTGAAAGAGGCCAAAGACCTCGTCGATGGAGCGCCCAAGCCAGTCAAGGAAGGCGTGCCCAAGGATGAGGCCGAGTCGATAAAGAAGAAGCTCACGGATGCCGGAGCTACTGTTGATCTCAAGTAAATTCTGTCCGTCGCCCGTCGTCTGTCGTCAGTTGCAGCGGGTTGCTCCGAACAACTGACGACTGACAACGGTCAACTGACAAACCTCGCTTGACCGAATGGCCTGTCCACGGGTAATATCAATATTTAGGGACGACATAGAGGCGGCGACGATAATAAAGTTTATTTGGTTCTCAAACACACGCGAAGCTCGCGGTTGGAGTAGGTGTCTCCAGCCGTGCTTCGCCTTTGTGTCTTCAAAATTAATTAAGCTTGCAGCGGGTCACGAGCGCAACTTTGAGATCTTTCCTCGCTTTGAGGCGTCTTACGATACGCCTCTTTTTTCCCCGTTTTGCGTGGATAAGCTTCTCGCGCGAAGTTGACAGTCGTGTGGCCGGCTGCAAGCTTTTTCTTGCCTACTGATTGAGGAGCGATATGTCAGCACAAGTTAACTACGGTAACGGCGCAAGCCGCGAGCGGTTCGATTTTTCTCGGATCAAGACGGCGATAAGAATTCCGAACCTCATAGAGGTTCAGAGACAATCCTATAATCGCTTTTTGCAGATGGACCTGCTGCCGGCAGAACGTGAGAATACGGGCCTGCAAGCCGTCTTCCGATCCGTCTTTCCGATAACCGATTTTCGCGAAACCTCGCAGCTCGACTTTGTCGAGTATTCGATTGGTAACTGGCAGTGCAAGTGCGGTCAGCTTGAAGGGCTTTACCACCTGAGGGCCAATTGCCGCTCTTGCGGGGCTATTCTGCGCGTCAACCCTTACGCGGCGGAAGACGTGGCCTGCCCGCAGTGCGGCACCGTCAACACGGTTTCGCCCGTGCTGTGCGACAACTGCGGCGAGCCGGTCACCTTGCAGCACAAGCACTCGGAAAAAGAGTGCCAGGAAAAATCCATGACTTATGCCGTGCCGCTCAAGGTCAAGATTCGCCTGACCGTGTGGGACACGGATGAAGACACGGGCCAGAAATCTATCCGCGACATAAAAGAAGAAGAGGTCTTTTTCGGCGAGATACCGCTGATGACCGATAACGGCACGTTCATCATCAACGGGACCGAGCGCGTTATCGTCAGCCAACTCCACCGCTCGCCCGGCATCTTCTTTGAGAAGGCCAACAACAATACTTACTTTCTGGCCAAGGTCATTCCCTATCGCGGCTCGTGGGTGGAGTTCGAGTACGACACAAAGAACCTGCTCTATGTCCGCATAGACCGCAAGCGCAAATTCCTCGGCACGGTCTTTCTGCGCGCCCTCGGGCTTATGGAAAAGATCGATCTCGACCGCATAGGCTCGGACTCTCAGCTTGAGGACGAGATAAAGCGCGCGAGCTTTACCGACGCCGAAGTGCTCCGCATGTTCTACACTTCACAAAAGGCGACGATCAAAGGCGGGCTTTTGCACTTCGAGCCTAATGAGGGGCTCGTCGGGTTGCGGCTGGCCGAATCTATCGAAGACCGTTCGGGCGAAGTGATCGTCCGTGGCGGCTCAAGCGCCAAGAAGCTTTCGCGGCGAGACATCGACACGCTTCAAAAGGCCAAGATCAAATCCGTGGCCGTCGACCCTCAAGAGATCGAAGGCGCGTTTTTGACCGACGACGTGGTCAACACCGAAACGGGCGAAGTCATAGCCGAGACCAACGCGGAGCTTACCGCGCGCGAGTGGCAGCAGATCATAGAGTCGGGCGTCTCGGAGGTCGAGATATTCTTCCCCGAACGCGACGATGTCGGCACGGTCGTAAGCCAGACGCTCAAGAAAGATTCGGTCAAGACGCCGCGCGACGCCATACTTGAGATCTATCGCAAGATGCGCCCCGGCGATCCGCCGACCATTCTGACGGCCTGGAACCTGTTTCGCGGGATGTTTTTCGACGAGCGCAAATTCGATTTCTCGCGCGTTGGCCGTTTAAAATTCAACATAAAGCTCGGCAAACCCGAGCGCGACCGCATCAACCAGCAGACGCTTTCGACTACGGATTTCGTAGACGTGATCGGCTACCTGCTCAAGATGCGCAAAGGCATAGGCGAGCCGGACGACATCGATCACCTGGGCAACCGAAGGGTGCGCGCCGTCGGCGAGTTGCTTGAAAACCAATTCCGCATCGGCCTCGTTCGCATGGAGCGCGCCATCAAAGAAAAGATGTCGATCCATCAAGAGATGCAGACCGCGATGCCGCGCGACCTCATCAATGCCAAGCCCGTGACGGCTGCGGTGCGCGAGTTTTTCGGCTCTTCGCAGTTGTCGCAGTTTATGGATCAGACGAACCCGCTGTCGGAGATCACGCACAAGCGCAGATTGTCGGCCCTCGGGCCGGGCGGCCTTTCGCGCGAGCGCGCGGGATTCGAAGTCCGTGACGTTCACCCGACTCACTACGGCCGCATCTGTCCGATTGAGACGCCTGAGGGTCCGAACATCGGATTGATCTCAAGCCTCTCTTGCTTTGCGCGGATCAACGAGTTCGGCTTTATCGAATCGCCTTATCGCAAGGTTGAAAACGGGCGCGTGATCGATTATGTGCGCGTGCTCTCGGCCGGAGACACCGAGTTCAATATCGGCGACCACCTGCCTAAAGAGCAGGTCAACCGCGCGAATAAGAAGCTTGAATCGAACCAGCAGTCGGCCGAATACGAGCCGTACCCGTTTTACCTGTCGGCCTGGGAGGAAGACCATTACACCATCGGGCAGGCCACGGTCGAAGTCGACCGCCAGGGCCGCATCCAGCAGGAGCGCCCGGCCGCGCGCAAGGCGGGCGAGACAAAGTTTGTCATGCGCGAGGAGCTTGAATTCATCAACGTCAGCCCGAAACAGCTCGTGTCGGTCGCCGCGTCGCTGATCCCGTTCCTCGAAAACGACGACGCGAACCGCGCGCTCATGGGGTCGAACATGCAACGCCAGTCGGTCCCGCTCCTTCGCGCCGAAGCGCCGCTCGTGGGCACGGGGATGGAGCGCGTGACGGCGCAGGATTCGGGCGCGGTCGTCGTGGCTCGCCGCGACGGCGTGGTCGATTCCGTGGACTCGGAGCGCGTCATCATCCGAGCCGAGCACGGCATAGCGGGAGGCACAACCTCGCGCGAGATCAACGCCGACATTTACGCGCTGACGAAATTCAAGCGGTCGAATCAGAACACCTGCATCAGCCAGAAGCCCATAGTGCGCGAAGGCCAGGTCATCAAGAAAGGCGATGTCATCGCCGACGGCCCTTGCACACAGGGGGGCGAGCTTGCCCTGGGCCGCAACGTGCTGGTGGCTTTCATGCCCTGGCGCGGCTACAACTTCGAGGACGCGATTCTGGTTTCCGAGAAACTTGTGAAAGAAGACTCGTTCACCTCGATTCACATCGAAGAGCTTGAAGTCGAAGCGCGCGACACGAAGCTCGGCCCCGAAGAGATAACGCGCGACATCCCGAACGTCTCGGAATCGGCCCTGCGCGACCTGGACGACTCGGGGATCATCCGCATCGGCGCTAGCGTGAAGCCCGGCTCGATACTCGTCGGCAAAGTCACGCCGAAGGGCGAGACTCAATTGACGGCGGAAGAGAAACTCCTCCGCGCGATCTTCGGCGAAAAAGCGGGCGACGTGCGCGACGCCTCGCTCACCTGCCCGCCCGGCATCGACGGCACGGTGGTCAACGTCAAGGTCTTTACGCGCAAGGGCGCGGAAAAAGACGAGCGGTCTTTGAACATCGAGCACGCCGAAGAAGAGAAGCTCTTAAAGAACCTCAACGACGAGATACGCATTCTCGAAGATGAGCGCAACAAGCGTATCTACGAGCTGTTGGAAGGCCAGCGCCTTGCCGACGACCTGACCTACAAGAACAAGAAGCTGCTCGCAAAGGGGACCAAGCTCACGCGCGAGATGCTTCAAGAGCTTGAGATCGGCGCGCTGCGCAAGGTCGAGATCACAAGCTCGCGGCTCGACGTGGGGGCGGAAATCTCCGACATCGAGCGGCGCACCGAGCGGCAGATCAACGTCCAGCGACAGCTTCACAACGAGAACGTTGAGAAGCTCAAGAAGGGCGACGAGCTACCGCCGGGCGTCATCAAGATGGTCAAAGTCTTTATCGCCATGAAGCGCAAGCTTTCCGTCGGCGACAAGATGGCGGGCCGTCACGGCAACAAGGGCGTCATCGCGCGCATACTCCCTGAAGAGGAGATGCCGTATCTGCCCGACGGGACGCCGGTCGAGATCGTGCTGAATCCTTTGGGCGTGCCTTCACGTATGAACGTCGGCCAGATTCTTGAGACGCATCTCGGATGGGCTTCAAAAGCGATAGGCAACCACGTGGGCGAGCTGCTCGCAGAAGGCGGAAAGATAAACGAGCTTCGCAAGATTTATCACGAGGTCTTCACTTCGACTGAATCTCAGGAGCGGTTCACCGCGATGTCGGATGAGGCGTTGACCGCTCACGCCTGGTCGCTGGTCGAAGGCATACAGTTCGCGTCGCCTGTATTTGACGGCGCGCGCGAGCAGGAGATCAAACACCTGCTTGAATTTGCCGAGCTGCCTACGTCGGGCAAGACCATGCTTTTCGACGGTCTGACCGGCGACCCGTTCGAGCAAAAGGTGACCGTAGGCTACATCTATATGATGAAGCTGTCGCACCTGGTAGACGACAAAATACACGCGCGCTCGATTGGGCCGTACTCGCTCATCACGCAGCAGCCGCTTGGCGGCAAGGCGCAATTCGGCGGCCAGCGCTTTGGCGAAATGGAAGTGTGGGCGTTGGAAGCCTACGGCGCGGCGCACATACTTCAAGAGCTGTTGACTGCGAAGTCCGACGACGTTGCGGGCCGGTCGAAGATTTACGAGGCAATCGTAAAAGGCGAAGCCGACTTCGATCCCGGCGTGCCCGAATCGTTCAACGTTCTGATACGCGAGCTTCAATCGCTGTGTCTCGACGTTGAGCTGATGCGCCGCAGCGAGGAAGTGATGGAATAATGTCCTGAGTGCTGAGCGCTGAGTCCTGAGTCCTGAGTATCTGTTTTTACTCAGCACTCAGGGCACAGGGCTCAGGACTTCTAACAAGGGACGGAGGAAAAATGTTTAGGACACATCAAGAGAAAACGAACCTGGCGCCCGACTTTGAGGCAATAAGAATAAGCCTGGCTTCGCCAGAAAAGATTCTTTCGTGGTCTCACGGCGAAGTGACCAAGCCTGAAACTATAAATTACCGCACCTTCAAGCCCGAGCGTGACGGGCTGTTTTGCGCGAAGATATTCGGCCCCGTGACGGATTGGGAATGCCTGTGCGGCAAGTACAAACGTATGAAGCACCGAGGCGTCGTGTGCGATAAGTGCGGCGTCGAGGTCACACAGTCCAAAGTGCGGCGCGAGCGGCTGGGCCACATCAAGCTCGCTTCGCCCTGCTCGCACGTCTGGTTTTTCAAGGGCCTCCCATCGCGCATAGGCCACTTGCTCGACATCCCTCTGCGCGAGCTTGAGAAGGTGCTCTATTTCGAGTCCTATATCGTCATCGACCCGGGCGATGCCGCAGACCAGATAAAAGAGAAAGAGTTGATAACCGACGAGCGTTATCGCCAGCTTGTGCAGGAGTACCCCGGCGGCTTTTCGGCCAAGATGGGCGCGGAAGCCATCAAAGAGCTTTTGCACAAAGTTGACGTTGATAAGCTTGCGGGCGAGATGCGCGATCTTATGAAGCGCGAGACCTCGCAGCAAAAGAAACTGAAATATTCGAAACGGCTCAAGGTCGTAGACGCGTTTCGCCGCTCGGGCAATCACCCCGACTGGATGATACTCGACGTGATCCCGGTCATACCGCCCGAGCTTCGACCGCTGGTCCCGCTCGATGGCGGGCGCTTTGCCACCAGCGACCTGAACGACCTTTACCGGCGCGTCATCAATCGCAATAACCGCTTGTCGAAGCTCATCGAGCTGAAAGCGCCCGAAGTGATCGTGCGCAACGAGAAGCGCATGCTACAGGAAGCCGTAGACGCGTTATTTGATAACGGGCGTCGCGGTCGCGTGTTGAGGGGCGCGAACAACCGCCCGCTCAAATCGCTTTCCGACACGCTGAAAGGCAAGCAGGGCCGCTTCCGCCAGAACCTGCTGGGCAAGCGCGTAGACTACTCCGGCCGCTCCGTCATCGTCGTCGGCCCCGAGCTTAAGCTGCACCAGTGCGGGCTTCCCAAGAAGATGGCCCTTGAGCTGTTCAAGCCGTTCATCTACAATCTGCTTGAGAAGAAGCAGTACGCGGCTACCATCAAGCAGGCCAAAGAGATGGTCGAGCGCCAGGAGTCGGTCGTGTGGGACATACTCGAAGAGGTCATACGCGAGCATCCCGTGTTGCTGAACCGCGCGCCGACGCTTCACCGCCTGGGGATACAGGCTTTCGAGCCGGTGCTGGTCGAAGGCAAAGCCATCAAGATTCACCCGCTCGTCTGCACCGCGTTCAACGCGGATTTTGACGGCGACCAGATGGCCGTGCACATCCCGCTTTCGCCCGAAGCTCAGGTGGAAGCAAGTGTGCTGATGCTTGCGTCGAACAACATTCTCAGCCCCGCCAACGGCCAGCCCATCGCCGTTCCTACGCAGGACATAGTGCTGGGTTGTTACTACCTGACGCGCGACAAGAAGGATGACAAGTTCGCCGGTCGCAAGTTCGCAGCCGCCGAAGAGGTGTTGCTTGCGCTCGACGCGAACGAAGTTCACACGCAGACGCCCATCAAGCTGATGTTTTCAGGCGACCTGCTCGATCTCACCCAGGAGCACGATGACCAGGACGTGATACGCGCTTCGGTGCGCAAGCTCGAAAACCGCGTGATCGATACGACCGTCGGCCGCGTCATCTTTAACGAGCAAATGCCCGCCGAGATGCCTTATGTAAACGGGACGCTCAAACGCAAGGGGCTGGGGTCGCTTGTCAACTACATACACCTGCGGCTGGGCCACCAGGAAACCGTCAAGATGTTGGACAAGGTCAAGGAACTCGGATTCCTCTACGCCACGAAGGCGGGCATCTCCATCGGCGTCGATGATCTGGTCACGCCGCCGAGCAAGGTCGATTTAGTTAAGGCGGCGCAGAACGATGTCGTAGACGTAGAGAACCAGTACAAGGAAGGCATCATCACAAACGGCGAGCGCTATAACAAGGTCATAGCCATCTGGAGCGAAGTGACCGAGCGCGTGGCCGAGGCGATGTTCGAAGAGATGTTCCGCCGCGAAAACGAATCGGGCGAGCTTAACCCGATCCTCGTCATGGCCGACAGCGGCGCGCGAGGCTCGAAACAGCAGATTCGCCAGCTCGCAGGCATGCGCGGTCTGATGGCGAAGCCTTCGGGCGAGATCATCGAAGCGCCTATACGCGCGAACTTCCGCGAAGGGCTGAACGTCTTGCAGTACTTCACCTCGACGCACGGCGCGCGTAAAGGTCTTGCGGACACGGCGCTCAAGACGGCCGATTCGGGCTACCTGACTCGCCGTCTCGTCAACGTGGCGCAAGACGTCATCGTCAGCGAAGAGGATTGCGGCACGCTCAAGGGCATCTGGGCTACGGCCATCATCGAAGGCGGTGAGGAGATCGAATCCTTGCGCGACCGTATCATCGGGCGCGTGGCCCTGGAAGACGTGCGCGACCCGATCACGGGCGATGTGATAGTCGAAGGCAATGATGAGATCAACGAAGACCTTGCGGCCCAGATTCAACTGGCGGGCGGAATCGAGCGAGTCAAGATCAGGTCCGTGTTGACGTGCGAATCGCGTCGCGGCGTCTGTATACGTTGTTACGGCCGCAACCTCGCAACCGGGCGCGTGGTCGAGCTTGGCGAAGCCGTGGGCGTGATAGCGGCTCAATCCATCGGCGAGCCGGGCACGCAGCTTACGATGCGCACGTTCCACATCGGCGGCGTCGCGGGCGGCGTTTCGGAAATAACCAAGCACGAGGCACGCACCGCCGGCACGGTGAAGTTCGATGAACTCAAGACGGTTCGCAACCGCGAGGGCGATCTGGTGGCAATGAACCGCAACGGCTCGATACTGCTGATTGACGAGCGCGGGCGCGAGTCCGGTCGTTACCAGATCGTTTACGGCGCTACGCTCAAGGTCACCGACGGGCAGAAGGTCGAAGAAGGGCAGGAGCTTGCCGAGTGGGATCCGTACACGTTCGCTATTCTTACTGAGGACGCGGGCGTCATCCACTTCAAAGACTTGATCGAAGGCGTGACCGTGCGCGAAGAGGTTGACGAAGTGACGGGTCTGTCGCGGTTGGTCGTGATGGACTCGCCTGACGAGAAGCGCCAGCCGAGGATTGAGATACGCGACGACAAAAACAAGGTGCTTCGCACATACCAGATGCCTGTTCGCGCGAACCTTCTGGTTTCGGATTACGACGAGTGGAAGAAGAAGCGCGGCGCTACGGCTACGCGCGCTCAGGAAGAGAAAGAGCGCGTGCGCGTGGCCCCCGGCGACATCATCGCGAAGATACCGCGCGAGACTACGAAGACCAAAGACATCACGGGCGGTCTGCCTCGCGTGGTCGAGCTGTTCGAAGCGCGCAAGCCGCGCGAGACGGCTGTGATGACCGAAATCGATGGCATAGTCAAGTTCGGCCCGATAGCCAAGGGCCAGCGCCGCGTCGTCATCGAAGCGCCGGACGGTGAGAAGCGCGAGTACTCTATCCCTCGCGGCGTTCACATCAACGTGCAGGAAGGCGATGTCGTTCGCGCGGGCGAGCCATTGATGGACGGCCCGCTCAACCCGCACGACATCCTGGCCGTGCGCGGTATCGAAGAGCTTCAGCGTTATCTCGTAAACGAGATTCAGGAGGTCTACCGGCTGCAAGGCGTCAACATCAATGACAAGCACATCGAAGTGATCGTTCGTCAGATGCTTCGGTGGGTGAGAGTCAAAGACGTAGGCGACACGGAGTTCTTGCTCGAAGACATGGTAGACCGGTTCCGCTTCCAGGATGAGAACGAGCGCGTGTTGGCCGAAGGCGGCCAGCCCGCCACGTCGGACCCGCTGTTGCTCGGAATCACGAAGGCGTCGCTTTCGACCGAGTCGTTCATATCGGCGGCTTCGTTCCAGGAGACGACCAGGGTGTTGACGGAAGCCGCGATAAGCGGCAAGGTTGATTACCTGCGCGGGTTGAAGGAGAACGTCATCATGGGCCGGTTGATACCAGCCGGGACCGGGATGGATTTCTACCGCCAGATCAGGCTTGAGCCCGATAAGACCGTAGACGATGAAGGCTACGAGTACGAAGAGGGCGAGATACCTGCGGGCACTGATCTTGCGGAAGCCAAAGAAGCGGGCGATTAATTGACAAGGCAAGCCGTGAGGTTGCTTTGCATCAAACTAAAAAAGAGAGATGAAGAGAATTTCTTCATCTCTCTTTTTTTTCGTTCCGCAGTTAACTACGCTCAAATGAAAACCGTTCTAAGTTGCCGGATTTACTCTCACTCTAAACGTGCAGGAGAAGGTTCCCGAGGCAGTGGCTGCGGTTATGGTTACGGTTGTCGAGCCGATTGGGAACGCAGAGCCGGGCGGAGGCGAGGCTAAAACAACTGCGCCTCCCAGGTTGCTGAAATCCGGCAAAGGATAATTCACAACGACGGAGCTTTGACTCTGCGCCGCCGTTACTGTGATGTCAGCCGGACAGGTTATACCTGAGTTGCCGCTGAAAACGATTGTGGGAATAGCCGGTGTAACCCGTATCAGGATGAAGGCATTCCCTTCGGCATTGTTCTTGTCTTTGGCGGTAAGGGTGATCTTATGCGTGCCTGGAGTAAGCCCTGTGACGCTCAGTGCGCGTCCGGAGCCGAGCGCGCCTTGCCTGTCGGAACTCCACCGCAGCGCCTGCCCGTCTAGAAAGCCGTCCTCAAGATCATTAGCCTCACCGATCAATACTACCGTCTGAGTTGTCGAGAAGACAGACTGATTAGCCGGAGAAGTGATTCTGGCTTGCGGCGCTTTGATCGGCACGAGGAATGGGGCGTTTGAATCGTCCGTGCTTGTGTTCACTCCGTCTGTAGCAATGACCCGCACGAGCGCCCTGTTGCTGCCGGAGAGTTCTTCTAGTTTCAACGTATAGCTGGACCGGTTGATGTTCGTGTCAATAGGCTGCCAGCTCTGTCCGGCGTCAGTACTGTAAAGCAACGAATAGGTGAGTTGATCGCCATCGGCGTCGCTGGCCTTCCAGGTTACGGTTCGCGTCTGCCCCTGGAGCGTCTCGCCACCGTTAGGAAAGCTAACCTTGACTTGCGGCGCGTTGTCGCTGACGTTGCGAGAGGCCCACCCAACGCCGTCCTTAGAGATTACGATTCGCTTTGTGCCTGGAAGGTATGGGACTACTTCTGTAACCAGGGCAATCCTATCTCCATCGGATTCGGTGTCAGTGTCTTCCTTTGGCTCGAACGGGTATCTCGCCAGAAGGTTGCCTGCGCCGTCGAGCAGGTCGATACTAAAGCTGCTGCTCTCCGGTCGTGGCGAGAGCCTGAGCCCCGGTAAGCGCAAGAAATCATCCAGTTGAACACTCTCGTTCGTCAGGTTGAGACTGCCCAGTACGAATAAAGCATCGCTCGAAGTTTTTACCGAAGCGCCGGGCGGAGAGATAGGGTCGAGATCGATCACATCGTGAATCATTCCATCGAGGATGCCTTCGTAAGTAAAGTTCGACATCCACTCATTGCGGCAGTAAGTCATAACATCCGTCCAGACGTCGGGGGCATAGACCTGTTGCTGAATCATGTTGTTCGGGTCACCTAGATCGAAGCCAACGTAGCGGAAGTCAGGCCCGCTGATGAAACCATTGTCATACGGATAAGGCACGTAGTTGGCTGTCACGCCACAGAATTGTGCGTGTAAACGACCAAACATATGGCCGATCTCGTGCCCGCCGTACCAGTCACCGTAGGAGCCATCCGTATCCCATCCCCCACCAGAGGCAGACGCACTGTGCGGGTTGCCGGGCACGCCGGTCGGCCCGGAGGCGACAAAGCTGGGAGCGCCCTGTGAACAGCCACGCATGAAGTTGCCTTCGTCCGATACCATGCCGTAGTAGCGCGTGCGCTCATCTATTCCCAGCCTTAGCCGGCCCATCACTTTGTAATAATAGAGTTTCTTATTCACAGCGCCGCATTCTGGAAGGCCGTCAAAAGCGTCAGCCGTTATCTGAGTGCTGAGAACTGTGCCTGTCGGATAGGCCCGCTTTAGCCAGGACGCGAGCAGATCGAAATCTTTTTGCCTCGGCTCATAGATTTGGGTTTCGCCCATCTCGTCGAGCATGCTATAGGGAACGCTGGCGATGAAAATGCTTACGGGCGGGGCGTTCTTAAACTCGTAAACGATGGGCGCACCCGACCTCCCTACGTTTTGGCAGCCTGCGCAGGAGAGACCCGACGAGGTCCCCTCAATGTCCAGGCGCGAGAGGCGAAGCTGCAATTGCCCTGCCGCTATCCATTCGGGAGGCAGCTCAAAATTCAAGCTCGCGTTGATGTCCAGCCGCTTATCTATAATGTCTGCCGCCGAATTGACGGTGATCTTGTTTAATGATTCAAGTCCGGCAGGAGTGAGAGGCGGATTGAAATCGCCGGGCCGGGAGGCTGTTAGAGTGCCGCTGACGTTGAGTATTTCGCCGGTCGGGCCTTCCGCGCGCAGATAGACGCGAACAAAAGCTCGCTTGTTTGCGATCAGCGGTACTGAATTACTCATGTCCTGGATCGCCTGCGTGATTTCAAGCCCCATGAATATAAACCGCGTGCCTTCGGCTACAGGGCCATAAATCATTATCGCGCTGCTTTGGCCCACACCATTGCAATTCCTGGCATTGACAGTGACTGTGTTGCGGCCCGGGAACAACATCCCTTGAACCCTGACCAGATCAATACCACCGCCGCTCCGCGAGATTAAGCCGCTGCTCAAAAGGTCAAGCGAGTTGCTTCCGTTGGTCCCCGTAACATTCAAGGTAGCCGATTCAAGTGGCGTTTGCGTAGCTATAATGCCTTCCGGGATAAGATTGTTGGTCTGCACAAGTTGCGAATTCAAACGCGGGTTAAGCGTCACGACCGGGGGCTGAGCGCTTGAACAGGGCGACAGCCCGATAGTGTCGAATTCTATATCGTCAATGGCCAGGCCATTCGTCAAAACCTCTCCAGGCGAAAAAGCTACTGTTGCGCGGGAGATGTTTGCGCTGGTCGAAATGACCTGCAACGGCTTACTAATCGGTTGCGGGCTGGTATTTGGGTTAAGGCTGACAGTCGCGGAGCCTACATCAATACCGTTCGCGTCGAAAGCGCGTAAGATCACAGTGCGCCCTTTGCCGAGCGATTGACGGTAACCTGCCCAGACCTTAACGCGAGCCTGCGCCGTAGTGAATCTCATCTCAATCGGAGTCGTGCAGAACTCTGTGCCGTAGCATTGTTCGACGGCCTTTGTGCCGGAATGCGCGAATCCAGGGATGGGAAGCCCTCTTGAATAATCAAGGGCGACCGGGCTGTTGAAAATGATTCCCTTATCCTCATATTGGTTGGTCACAGAAACAGTGGCAGGCGTTCCCGGCCCGTCGGGCGTCAAATCTTCGAAATCGATTAATACCAAACCACCCGGAGGTGCGACGGTAGCCGTGCTGTAAGCCGCAGGTTGCGCCTTAGGCAAGGCAATCAATCCGATAAAGCTGATAACTCCCAGTGTGAGAAAAACGATCCTTAGACAAGTAGACCTTCCTGTTGATTGAGTAGTTGATGAGCAATACATAGCTCTTCCTCCTTTGGTTATTAAAGGCGACCCGTGTTTTAACAGGAGCAGCGATACGGTTTATCCCGGTCGCTTGCTTTCCGCCTACGAGTGACGATCAGCTAAAAAACATTTCATGGAGGGCGTTCAGCTTTTCAATCTATACAGGATGGATGCGATAGGCTGTTTGTAGAACGGACAGGTTTTAATCAGAGGATGGCGTAGTTTTGTGAAGATTACTTTTTCACGACAGTGAAATAGTATTCGCCGACCGGCTCAAGACTGCCGCCGGCGCCGACTCTGCTGAGCGTCACTATGTAGTCCCCTTTGGTGAAGAGAGGGGCAGGCAACTCCAATGTGACGATCTTGCCTGCTTTGTTTGATCGCGCCGCGAGCGGGCCGCTGCTCCATATTCGTTTGCCGTCAACGGTTTCAAGCGTTGCGCGAAAGCTTTTATAGTTGCCCTGTTCAAAATCGAGATTGATCCGCACAAGCTCTGCGCCTCGCGGGATAACCAATCTCTTCGGCTCGTCAGTGCCCCTGACCAGTCCGGGCATGAGAATAAATGTGATCGTGTTGAGCGATGACCGCTGCGCTCGGGCCATCTCCTGTTCCAGCAACTCGCGCTCGCTGCGCTCGCGTTGAAGCTCGGCGGCCAGCCGTTCGTTATGTGCGCCTTGCTCGGCTATTTGCTGCTGCAACTCTTGCTCGCGTCTTTGCGCCTCCGCCCGCTCGGCTTGAATTTGCTCAACCTGATTTTTGAGCCGCACAGTTTCAATGATGAACAATGAGCCGCCCACAACTATCACCAGCGCAGCCGCAGCCAGCGCCAGCCTGAGCGTCCAATTGTTGATGCCAATCGTGTCGAGGAAAGACTGCCGCCGGTTGTTAGGCTTTCTGCTCTCTGCATCCTGTGACACAGCCACCGATGACTGAGTGGCGCAATCGACCAATGCTCTGGCAATCTTTACTTTCTCGCGCTGCCGGGGGGATGACAGAAAATACGATTCAAATCGCTCGCGTTTGCGCCCGCCAAGCTCGCCTCGTACGTAAGCATCGATCAACTCGTCTTCTGCGACCAGAAGTTGCTCGAAAAACTCATCGTCGCCGAAGTACTCCTGTTCGAGACGTGTCCTCTCCGCCTCGGACAACTCTCCAAGCAGGTATTGCACAAACAATTCATGCTCGTGGCGCTCTTTTTTCACTGTTTAGTGCTTCCCTTAATCTTTAGTGGCAAAATGTCGGGATTCATTTCACCTCCCGGCAAACGGCTTCAAGCATTCCCTGGCGCATTCTTCTACCTTCGCTTTGATCCGATGCGCTCTGATCCTCAACGCGTTGAGCGGTATGCCCAATCTTTCAGCAAGCGCCTTTCGGTTTTCTATCTTAGCGCCCTTTTCCATACGGTAGTACTGAATAATCAATTCGCGGTTTTCAGCCATGAGATTTCGCAGGCACATCTCGATACATTCAAGGCGTGGCTCCTGCTCGTCGCTTTCTTCCGAAATAATCTGAAGCGGCGGCATCTGTTCGAGCGCCGCCGCTTCTTTCTCCTGTTCCTTCAGCGTCTCCAGAAAAAGCAAGCGCGCCACCCCGTAAAAATAGTTCTTTAGGTCGCGAATCTCCTCGCCTTCATCAATTCTCCTTGCGACCCGATTGATAATTTCGTCGGCGTGGTCTTCGGGAAAAACAGACCCGCGCCATTCAAAGAACCTTACCAGCTTGAGGCGAATAATCTCATACTTCTCGCCTGCGCGCTCACGGTCAGCG
This sequence comes from Blastocatellia bacterium, assembly GCA_963728545.1. Lineage (GTDB taxonomy): Bacteria > Acidobacteriota > Blastocatellia > UBA7656 > UBA7656 > DASUNP01. The sequence goes on along the minus strand of CAVSKO010000002.1, from coordinate 4,071,500 downwards.
TCAAGTTGCACAAGCAGCTTGTCGAAAGCCACCTGGTTTAAACCCCAGGCTTTCCTTTGAGAAGATAAATTCACCATTCAGACGCCCCGGCGCTCGAATGTCGCGGGTTGAGCTGTCAGGACTGAGAACAGACCGGTCAGCGGTAAACAACACATAGCCGACAGCACTGCTTGCACTACTTCCATTCGCCTTGCAACACGAAGGCTGCCCAATAATAGGGCGTGCGCCCCTTTTCCCACATCTCTACCTGGGCTGCTTGCAGAGCCGCCGTCGGGCGCAACCCCTCTCGCATCATCCCTCTGTAGAAATGGCCCATCAACTCAGCGGTAGCCGCATCGTTGACTTGCCAGAGGCTGGCCACTACACGCGCCGCTCCCGCGTACATGAAACCCCGCGTCAATCCGACCAATCCTTCGCCCCTTATCTCTTTACCAAGCCCCGTCTGACACGCGCTCAGCACAACCAGCTCGGCAGGTAAATTCAGATTGTATATATCGTGCAATCTCAAAAATCCGTCCTGCGCCGCGCCTTGCTCGTCGACGAGTGAGAAGACTACCCCAGATAGCTCGGGACGCTCGCTGTCAAGCACGCCGTGCGTAGCGAAATGGACTATGCGGTACTGACGGAGCCCATCGCTGGTAGCGGTTGCTCGGCTGGCTTTGAAGTCGAGCGCCATAATACCTTTTCCGGGAGGGACGACAGAAAGTATCGCCTTAGCTTCTCGCCGTGAAAACGGCAGCCGATTGATGCGCCCTCCGTCGCCTGCAAGCCGAACGTCTCCGACAGCACGCTTCTTTGTTCTTCCTGTGATCCGGTCATCCTCTTTGTCGAAGACCGGATCGGCCAGCACCGCGACCACCCCGTCAGCAGGTCTGCGCCCGGCCGTCTCGCGCCGCAATACGGCCAGCACAGACGCCGAAGGCAGGTTTACGATTTCGTGATCGACGATGAGCGGCAGGTAGCCGGTGGCCGGTTCTCGGTTTTGCGGATCAGCAGCCTCGCGCGCGCCGTCAGGCACAGGCAGGGCTGCAAAAGGCACATATTGAAGCGCGCCTTCACAAACTATCAGGAGTCTTTTCTTCATCAACATTGAGGCCACCGGAAAAAGCACCATCCGGCTCAAGGCTGCCGCCGCTTCCGCGTATTGGGCCTCTGCCTGTGTCAGGATCGCGCGCCTCTGTTCTATTGTTTCACCCTGCTCGCGCCGATTGCGCGCGGTCAGGAGTTCATATACGCGCCGCGCTGCCGCCTCGACTTCCGCGCGTTTGGGCAGAGTGAAGCTCGCAATCGAGGATTGAGTGACCGCCCATAAATAGCTGCGCTCATCACCCAGCGAGTACTCCAGAAGCATTGTGTCCGGGTCGAGCACCTGTCGTTGAATTTCAGGAAGCGTTAGCGGCTGGGGCTGCGTGAGCGCCGCATAGCGCGGACTGCTTGCTCTTATCTGCGCCTTGAGTTCTTGATAGGCACTTGTCAGCTTTTCGATTTCCCTGGCCGCCGATGCCGATTGTTCGGCCCCCTGCTTTCCTTTGAGCAAACTTAGTTGACGCCTGGAGGCAAGCGCATTGATCGATTGCTGCAATGATTGTTGACGTTGCAGCAACGCCGGATCAACACCCTGGCTAATATCAACTCCGGCCTCAACAAGTTTTTCCAGGAGAGTGCGAGCGCGAGCGCGCTCACTTGTTTGAAACGCGATGGCTGCATATTGTTTTGAAGCGGCAAGCTTGTCGAGCTGCATCAGTAGATCTATTTTAAAATTATAGTAATCCTGCACCGATCCGAAATAAGATTCGCGCAAGCCGTTGACATCTATTCTGTCGCGCAGATTCTCTGTGGTTTCAAGCGCCTTGTCTATGACGGCGAGGGAGTCTTTGAGATTTCCACGGTTACGCTCCGCTTGAGCAATGAGGTAATAGCTATTCGCCTCTCCGCTTTTATGGCCGATGGCACGGTTAATCGAAAGCGCTTTGCTTAAATAGTCTAGAGCTTTTTGCTCATCACGCAGATGTATGTAGACCTGGCCGATATTATTGAGCGTCTGGGCTTCTCCCAGCGGGTCAACCGATTTTTGGAAGAGCTGGACCGCCTGGTTGTAGTGATCGAGCGCTTTATGATATTCGCGTCGTGCAAAATAAATTTTGCCGATGTTGTTAAGTATATATCCCTCTCCTCTGACATTAATATTCTTTACTGACCGTATCAGCGCAAGCGCTTGCTCGTGATACCCAAACGCCTTTTGAGTATCTCCGTAGAGGCTCCAAACCGTGCCGATTCTGTTGAGCGACAATGCTTTCCCAAGCTTATCTTTAGCTGCCTCGTGCAGGGGAAGCGCCTCCGTAAATTTATCGAGCGCTTTTTGAGGCTCGCCCAGTGAAATGTAGAGACTGCCGATATGTCTCAGTGTTATGCCTTGTGTCAGGCGATCATTTGCGAGCTTACTGAATACGAGCGATTTATTGTAAGCTTCAAGCGCCTTCTGTTTTTCGCCTAAATCGTCATAGACCTTGCCTATGTTATTTAGCGTGGCCGCCTGCCCCTGGACGTCAGCAGCGGATTCGACAATCCGCAATACTTCGGCATAATAGACCAGAGCCTTTTGACTCTCGCCAATCGCCCAGTAGATTATCGCCATATTATTTAAGGCGTTGGCTTCCTTCATAGGCTCGGCCAGTGCTCTCCATCGAGACCGCTCCCCGGCAAAGCTGTCTAGCGACTTCTGCATCTCACCAATGTATGAAAAGATCAAGCCAATTCTTTCGAGCGTGGCCCCAACCCTATAAGGGTAGCCTGTGGCTTCCCAGTTGGGCAGCGCTCGTTGATAACAATCAAGCTCTTTTAGTTGCTCGCCCAGTAAACGATATACTACTCCGAGCGAATAGAGCGTCCTCGCCTGGCCTGTTTGGTCATTCAAGGATTGAAATAGCACAAGGGCCTTCTCAAATTTCGGTATGGCTTTTTGTAATAACTCCGCTGATGCCTCTCCAATCAGGGATGTGGCTTCAAGAAATTGCTTTTCGGCATCAACACGGGTCCAGTCCTGAGGAGTCACGGGGCGAAGCGCTTCTATCTTTATCGAGTAATAACCGGCCGGAGCCTTATTTTCCAGCGAGCTTATTTCAATGCGGTAGGTCCCGGCCACACCGGCTACAATCGAGAATTGTTCCGGTCCTTCTTTGTCGAGCAGGCTATCTGCTTCAAGGATTTTTTTATCGTCGGGACCGAACACGGCGACTACCGCATTGATGCCTCTCTGGTTAACAACAACTTGCAGGAAATGATTCGCAGGGAGCACAACTTGATACCGATGAGCCTGCCCTCCGGCAAGTTCCCGCTTAAGAGGGGCGACTGTATCGAGCGTGCGAATATCATTCTGATTTTCCGCCCGCGCTGCTTTCGCGCCTGACAGCAGCAAGACGCCCAAGAGTAAAAAGCCACAGTAAGTAGTAATCTTATGGAGCAGGTCGCATGAAATTGAACGCCACCCGGTTAGCCGACTCATGAGTGCACCTCCATTTGAGCCTTGTGTTAATTAGTGGGACCGGTGAGAGGGAAGAAATGAGTTGTGATGAGCGGTCCCAAAATAACGGAGCTAATTCACCGTCTCTTGAGAATTGGAATGCGGATCACACCCGATCATATAAACATAAACTGCTCATCTTCACAAGAAGTTCCGGTAAATATGTGTTTAAGGTTGTGGCAATCGAGCTGCGATCATGAACTTGGAGTCATAGCGTTTATCAGAATAATTACTTCAGCCTCATCGTCGGGTCGCCAAATAAAATCCAGCTACGGCTAATGTCTGTGTCGCCGACTGCCGCCTTTGCTCTCCGGGTTGCTTCTCCCAATCTCAGAGATTGCCCGGCGGGCGCGAAGATCAATCTGTAAAGCTCTTGATTTATCGCCGCCTGCCCGTTTGGTACGCTCATGCCTGATGAAGCCCACACCGCCACCGCCCCGCCTCGGTCTGCTTTTAGCAACGACTCTCTGTCAAGCATAACGCTTCTGATGCGCAACTTGTGATTTCTCGTCGAAGGCGGCAGGGCGAGAGCATCTAAAAACCCACATAATCGCAGATTTATGAAACGAAACATTTCAAGTGTGCCCTGATTCGATCATAGAATACTGATGTTTCGCTCTGTAGAAGGCCGAAGCTTCGCTGCGACTTCCAAATCTTCGGTATCATTGAAAGTTAGAGCGGTTTTCAATTGAATGTACGGGATTAGAGAGACATCTCACCGCAGAGACACAGAGGACGCAAAGGGGGCGCAGAGCAGAATACTGTTTTCTCTGCGCCCGCTCTGTGCTCTCTGTGTCTCTGCGGTGAATCTTCTTTCATTTCCTTACACTCATATGAATTTCGCTCTAGATGCTCTCGCCCTGGCTTGCGATGGGAGCCTGGATTTCCAAAATAGGTGAACGGTTACCACGGTCGGGAAGCGCTCAGGTAGTCCTTACGAGAAATCGAGAATTATGCCGCTGGAGACCTGCGGCCAAAGCACACCACGCCCCTGTTGGCGCAAACCGGTCACTACAACCTCTCACGGACACGCGCAGGTGTTATTAGTTGTATCTCTGTCTGTGATGGTGAAGGTAGTCCCTCTAGAAAAAACCCGAATTGATGCCACGCCTCTGCGACCCGTTATAGTTGCCAATACTCTAACGTCAGGCCCATTTTGCTGTAGCGTTACTACAGAGCCTCTGATCCTTACCGTGCCTGTTCTACTGATAGTGAATCCACCAGGACCACATTTGGTGAATTGGTAATCACCAGTCGTTGAGTTGATTTGGAGGAAGTCGCCACTGCTATCATCCTGTAGGCAGATGTCAAAAATTGGTGGTGGCGGTGCCGATGTATTGACGATCTTCGCTACAAATGCGTCCTGTACCCCATTGAATGTCAGGTCAGGCCCAACTGTTACGGGAAAGCTCGCTTCTGTGGACGTGGTTAAGCCAGTTACATACGCATTGCCCGCGCTATCTACTGCGATACCTTGGCCTTGGTCACCGTCCGCTCCGCCGATGTAACCCGAATAGAGCAGCTCTGTGCCCGCAGCGTTCACCTTCGCTACGAATGCGTCATTGACCCCGTTGAATGTCAGGTCAGGCCCGACTCTTATGGGAAAGGTTACTTCTGAGGAATTGGTGGTGCCGGTTACATACGCATTGCCTGCGCTGTCTACCGCTATGCCAGCGCCTTGGTCAAAGCCCGCTCCGCCGATGTAACCTGCATAGAGCAGGGCCGTGCCCGCAGCATTCACCTTCGCTACAAATGCATCGGCAACCCCTCCATTATAGGTGACACTAGGCCCAACCGTAACAGGAAAGGTTGCTCCTGTGGAGCCGGTGTCGCCGGTTACATACGCATTGCCCGCGCCATCTACCGCTATGCCTAAGCCCTGGTCAAGGTCCGCTCCGCCGATGTAACCTGCATAGAGCAGGGCCGTGCCCGCAGCGTTCACCTTCGCTACAAATGTGTCCCCATTTCCATTGAAGGTGAGGTCAGGGCCAACCGTCACAGGAAAACTTGCTTCTGTGGCGTTGGTGAAGCCAGTTACATACGCATTGCCTGCGCTATCTACTGCGATGCCTAAGCCTTGGTCAAAGTCCGCTCCGCCGATGTAACCTGCATAGAGCAGGGCCGTGCCCGCAGCATTCACCTTCGCTACGAATACGTCCGTGGACCCGTTGTATGTCAGGTCAGGCCCGACCGTCACAGGAAAGGTTGCTTCTGTGGATTGGGTCAAGCCGGTTACATACGCATTGCCTGCGCTGTCTATCTCAATGCCAGCGCCTTGGTCAAACTCCGATCCGCCGATGTAGCCCGCATAGAGCAGGGCCGTGCCCGCAGCGTTCACCTTCGCTACAAATGTGTCCCCAACAAATATGACCCCATTTCCATTGAAGGTGAGGTCAGGCCCAACTGTTACGGGAAAGCTTGCTTCTGTGGAAGCGGTGCGGCCGGTTACATACGCATTGCCTGCGCTATCTACTGCGATGCCAGAGCCTTGGTCAAGGCCCGTTCCACCGATGTAGCCTGCATAGACGAGCGCTGTGCCCGCAGCGTTCACCTTCGCTACAAATGTGTCCCCATTTCCATTGAAGGTGAGGTCAGGGCCAACCGTCACAGGGAAACTTGCTTCTGTGGAAGAAGCGGAACCGGTTACATACGCATTGCCTGCGCTATCTACTGCGATGCCTAAGCCTCGGTCAAAGTCCGCTCCGCCGATGTAGCCTGCATAGACCAGTACTACAGGGTCCACTACAAGTTCCTTACTCTTGTCGTAGGTTCCGACCCTGAATCCGCACACCTGCACGCCAGCCTTACTGTTATGCTCCAGCCTATAATCTGTAGCTACCTCCACCTGTCGGCCTTCTTTCTCCTGGTATGAATATGGCTTCTCGTCAATAATGCTGCCTATAGGCGTTGCCACTTCAAGCTGTCCCCTGGTGTTTAGCTTCACCTCTTTCGCTCCCCTGTAAGCCAGCTTGATTTGATTTGCATCCGCGCCTGGTTTGACTATAAAGCTGTACTTCAGTTGATTGGCTGTGCCAGAGTACACCATGTCTATCCCAGGCCACAGATTGGTGTAGACTACGCTGCTGTACGTATTAAGTCCTGTTTTCCACTGCTGTTTTGGCCCCTTAAACTGGCTGATGATGGCAGAAGTTCGGTCCCGGCCTGCTGGCTTGACATTAGGGTTGGCCCCTACGAAATCAACCTTGACTACCCATCGCTGCCTGTTACCTTCTTCCTTGGCTATCCTTCTGAGGGATTCCGCTTGCGATGAGCCTTTCTGTAGGCTCGCATCCTTGTTTCTTGATGAAGGAGCGGGGCCGGTCAGAGCCAGTGTCATTCCCTGGCTGGTGAAGTAAATGCTCGTGTCGCTGCCTTGAACGTAGTAGGCAACGCGGCGGTCTAACTGTCCACGATTCTCAACGAAGTACAGCGGCATTCTCCCAAGCGCTGCCTCGACTTTAGCTTTGGTAGCGGCATCAGTTTTATACTGATTTTGAGATAGGGGTTTGCCATTGATCTCTGTATCAGGCTGTAATGTTAGTGCTGATGCGAAGGCATTCTCTAAAGCGCCAGCGGTGTGCGAGCCTGCTAATCCTCGCGCGCCTGGAAGAATACCGACCAATAGTAGAACTACCATTATAAGAAAACTGACCGGCATTCTACCCCGCCTTTTTAAGCGGAGATTGAATGCTGATACACCGAGCGGTCTGATTGTAAGTTTCATATTGGGCTTACGCCTCCTTATATGTAATTAATACCTCTTAATAGGTAGAGACGTAAAATATAGCAGGATCATTATTTTTAACAAGCCGCGAACTGCGATTAACATATGCATCAAGGTCGGCTCCCTCGACATTCCAACACTGGCCACCCCCGGCAACTTTCAGCCTCTTTTTATGAATAGCTCCGCGATTGATGGAGATGGCTCGCTGGCGGACGGGTCACGCGGACGAAACGAGATTCATACTTGTGACTTCTAAAACTTCAGTATCATTGAAATTTAGATGCTCTCGTCCTATCGAAGGCGGGTTATTAAATGTTGACGTGAGACTCTGTCTTGAGCTGCCGGTTTTGAATGGGGATGGAGCAGTGATTCTCCACCCCCGTCTAATTTTCGGCTATTTCTGTTGTTTCACGGCATAATTCTTACCGGCCACCCTTATCGTGCCGTTGCGCGGGACGCCAGCCGTGCCGGGCGCGACCACAAACGTCACCACGCCGTTGGCGATGCCGAGCTTGCCTGATGTGAGGATTATCCAATCCGAATCGCTTACGGCTTCCCACGCGCAGCCCGCCGCAGCCGTCACGTTTATTGACGAAGATCCTCCGGTAATCGGGAAGTTTCCGAACGCGGGCGAGATCGCGTAGCTACAGGCCGTTCCTCTTCCCTCCTGCAATATCGTGATTGCGTATTCGCCTACGGTGATGGTCGCTTGTCGGGCTACCGCCGTGAAGTTATCTCTCACTTCGTAGGCTATCACGTCCGTCCCGGAGCCTGTGCTGGCAGACGTCAGGACTACCCACGGGTCGCTCACGATGGGGGTCCAGTTGCAATCGCCCGTTGCGACGACTTTAAGCGCCGAATGTCCTCCGCCCGAATTGTAGAGCCTCGCGGTCTCTGTCAACACGAAGGGGCAGGGCACGGCTCCGGGCCAGAATCCGGAGCGGAGCACAAAAGGAGGGTTGGAAGAGATGTCGGTTCCGGGCTGGCCAAGGACTACGGGCTGGCCTGCTGTGCCCTCCAGGCGATAATTGCCTGCGCTGCTCGTTCCGCCGCCTCCCGCGACGACCGACTGCTTGAGCGTAGGGCCTTGTACGGCAGGCGACTCTTTTGGCTTTGGCGCCTGATCGCCGCCCTTTTCGGATTGTGTGAGCGCCGAAGGTGTGGCGAGCGCGATCATAGCAAGAGCGCAAGCCGCCGGCAGTATTAAGCGTGTGAAAATTGATTGGGTTTTCATGTTTATCACCGTCGCGATGAAGCAAAGAGCTTGCTTCGTTTATCTCCTGACCGCCTACTACAGAGGCGAACGGAAGCTGAACTATGCGAATACGAGCGTCAATGCTGCCCGATTCTATCACCAGGACTAGAAATATCTGCCACAGCATAGTCCCGGCAGCAATTCTTTTCAAGTTCTGAATATCGGGTTTCGCCTGCCGGTTATGATTCGGCAGTTGTCGGATCGATCATGGTTTTGATCTCGGAGATGCGATTTGCGGGAAACCCTCCTTGCGCGGCGTGCTCTTTTATCATCTCTTCATTGGGCGCGATGTAGACGCAATAGACCTTGTCGGCGGTGACGTAGCTTTCGACCCATTGAATCTGCGGCCCCATCTCTTTAAGCACTCCGCAGGACTTCTGCGATACTGCCTGCAATTCCTGGGCGGATAATCCGCCCGCGCCGGGAATCTCTCTTTCGATTATGTACTTCGGCATCAACAGGCTCCTTTCAAAGTGATAAATAACGACGCCGGGATCATAACCAACCCCGGCGTCGTTTGCCAATATTTTCTGAGGAGCGAAGGTTATAAACATCAGCGCGCGCCGAGGCTATCGCTTTTAGAGATCAGCTACCCACCTGCTTTATACGATCAATCGATAGGCGGCCAGATCGTCACCTCTTGCGACACCTTCCCGTCAGAGTTCTTTACCTGTATTTTGAGAAGGGGATTCTTCTTTATCTTCTTCCCGGCCTTCTTGCCTATCAGAATGGAGTCAGGCGATGTTTCACTATTCCTTGTATGTTGCTCTTGCCCGTTTAGCAGTATCACCGCTCCCGCATCGAATCCCTGACCTATAACGAACAATTTTTTACCATCCAGGGAAAACCCGCGTATCAACGGCGCGTCGCTGGGCGGGTTAAAGCTTTGTCCGGCGGCGTATATTGTAGAAGTGCTTGACGGATCAAGCGCAAAAACAACAGCGCCCGGAGGAGGAAGACCTGTTTCGACCCAACTCATCCCCTGATCCGTGCTCTTCAAAAGAGGTCTTGAAGTCCTTGCATACAAGACTGACGGCGCTGCCGTAGCGATTACCACTCGAGACCTGAGACGCGAAGACTCGTCTCTTGCCACTTCCCAGGTATTTCCGCCATCTGTAGTCTTGATCAACTCTCCCGTCGGAGACCCGTTGATGTAAACGGTCGAGGGAGTGATGGGATCGACTGCCAGTCCGATCACCGACTTTGCCACGGAAGCCTGCACTACTCTGTCCGTCAGGTCGGTCCAACTGCCGCCGGCGTCTGTGGTTTTAAACGCGCGCCCGTTGCCTGTGACGTACAGAGTGGAAGAGTTAAACGGATCAAGCTCGAATTGCGCCTCGAATACATTACCTCCCTTGGGCGGGTAGGCCAGGACGGATACCCAATTATTACCGCCATTGGTGCTCTTAAAGAGATTAAAATCATCCTGGGCATACAGGGTGGTGTGGTTGTTAGGATCGATTGCTAAACGGTTTATTAGAACGTTCGACAGGCCGGAGTTTATGGGTTTCCAGTTGAGGCCCGCATCCTCGCTTTTGAACGCGCCGCCGCCGCTGTTAGCAACGCCTCCGGCATAAACGATGGAAGGGGTGACAGGGTCGACAGCCAGAGTGACTATAATAAACAGCGAGATCACGCCTTTGGATTGAACCCAGCGCGAGCCGCCGTCAATAGTCTTAAAGACTCCTTTCTCCGTGCCTGCGTAAACCGTACCCGGAGAGCCGGGGGCTGCTGCCAGAGTGTTAATCCCTTGACTGAGCAGACCGTTGTCTATAGCCCTCCAGGTTGCGCCGGAATCGGTTGATTTGAAGATAGGGCCGAAAGTCAGGTCGGGCGAATCGCCGGGCAAATCCCCAGCCGCTGAAATTTGGTTGAATGATGCAAGGAAAGAGAGAGAACCGAAAAAGAATAACGATAGTAATAGCGCCTTTTGCCTTTTCATAACCTGGTCCCCTGGTAATGATTATTGAGCTAAACCCTGCGATGATGGAATGCGTTGACCAATTTTACCTGATTCTTATAAAAAAGCCAGGCTCTGGATTATATCGCAAATTACTTTTCTATTCGCCGTTAGGTTTAAGAAAGCGGTCGAACCACGCAAGCGAGCGACTCATATAATCGAGCCTGTGCGCAGGCTCGCGCAATCCGTGGCCTTCTCGCGGGTATCGCACAAGCACCGACTCGATGCCGCGCTGCTTGAGCGCCGTATACATCTCTTCGGCCTGCGTTATGTGCACGTCCATGTCCTGTTCGCCGTGTATCAGCAATGTAGGCGTCTGGACATTTTTTATGTAGCGCAACGGCGAGTATTTCCAAAGCAGATCGTAGTTGTCCCAAGGAAAGCCTTTGAACTCGACGTGAACCAGGTCTTGATAAAGCGACGTGGAATAGAAGCTGATCAGGTTGCTCAAAGAAGCTACGGCGATTGCCGCTTTGAATCGCGGCGTCTGCGTCACGACCCAGTTGGTCATAAAGCCGCCGTAGCTGCCGCCCGTCACGCCTAGACGATTCGCGTCAACCCAATCGTATTTCGCCAGAACGTGATCAACGCCCTTCATCAAGTCCTGGTAATCGCCGCCGCCCCAGTTCGCAACACAGCCGTCTGAAAACTTCTGCCCGTACCCGCTTGAGCCTCGCGGGTTCAGATAAAGCACGGCGTATCCGCGCGCGGCATAGACTTGATTCGAGTGGCTGAAGCCGTAGCCGTACATCCCGTGCGGGCCGCCGTGAATGAATAGCACCATCGGATATTTTTTGTTCGCTTGAAAATTCAACGGCCGCATCAGCCAGCCTTCGATCTCTGCGCCGTCGAAGCTTTTGAAACTGACGCCCTCCGGTTGTACGAGGCCCCAGTTTTCAACCGTCTCAGTGTTGATCGAAGTAAGACGCTTGAATTCGCCCGGTCGCCCAAGCGTGTAGATTTCTGCCGGAGTAGTCTCGTAGCTCATCGTGAATGCAATCTGCGCGGTCCCGGCTATTGAAAACGAACCGACCTGGCACCGGCGTTCAAACATCGGGCGGACACTGCCACCGTCGCGGGCGACGCTGTAAATCAGCGTGCGGCCCCGGTCGCCCGCAAGGAAAAAGAGTTGCTTTCCATCGCCAGACCACTGCGGCGAGCTTGCGCGCCGGTCAAAAGACGCGCTCACCTCGCGCCCCGCGCCTCCCTCGCGGCTGATCACCCGGACGTGCGTATCTTCGGCCACGCTGTCAATCGTAGTCATAGCTCTTTTCGTAGCCGTGTAAGCAATCTGATTGCCGTCCGGCGACCAGACGGGCGCGAACTCGACGCCCGGAGTCGAGGTCAACCGCCGTTCGCGCCCGCTCGCCGTATTGACCGCGAATATGTCGTAATTAAAATTGGCATCGGGGTCGCGCTCTCGATTAGAGAGAAAGGCTATCTCGTCGCCGCGCGGCGACCACGAGATAGAGTGCTCGTCGTAATTGCCTCGCGTAAGCTGCTGGGAGCCGCCGATGTCAGGAAAAGCAATGAAGATGTGCGAGCGCAGGTTATCGGAAAATCCTGTGCGCGATTTATATTGAATGCGCGATATGACGCGCGGGTCTGTCGGGGCTTCCTCTTTCGGTCGTTCTGCCGCGACGAAAGCGATCTTCATGCTGTCGGGCGACCAGGCGAGCGATTCGCCCGCCTTCGACAGAAAATGGTTGCTCCGCTCCCACGCGGCTACCTTTTGAGCCTTGCGCCTCTCGACGTCGTAAACCCAGATTGCAAGAGAGCCGCTGCGGGTGGATGCGAAAGCTATCCTCTTGCCGTCGGGAGACCATCGCGGCATCGAGTCGTTCGATTCCGTCTCATCGAGGGGCGCAGGCAATCCGCCGCTCATGTTCAGAATGTAGATTCTGGAAATATAATTATTCTTCTCGCGATTGATAGAAGTAACGGTGTAGGCGAGCATCAATCCATCAGGCGAGAGCCTCGCTTCACCCACGTCTTTGATCGCGAAAATATCGTCAGGCTTTATGGGCTGCTTCGCCTCAGCGGTGATTATAAAGATACATGCTATGACAAACGACAGCGCGATTCTTCTGCTCATAATTTACCTCTCCGAAGCTTAGTGCCGCATGCGGCAGCGATTACTCCCAATCGCGGGCGGCTATAGTTTAAGCCATTAACACAGGGACTTCCAGGCAGGGATTTTGCTCGCGGATTACTTTTCTTAATCCGCAAATAAGGGTTGAAACTGAGTCTCGGCAAGGGTATCGTTTTTAGATAGGGGTTAAGCTGTGCCCGCCTGGCCCTTTTAATAGAAAGTTACTTCCGGGGTTTATGTTGTTATGGCCCTCACTGCTGGAACACAGATTTCTCATTATCGAATAATGTCTTGCATCGGTGTCGGTGGGATGGGCGAAGTCTATAAAGCCGACGACACGATGCTCGGCCGACCCGTAGCCTTAAAGATCCTGCCGGCTGACCTGGTTGACAATGAAGACCGCGTGAGGCGATTTGTTCAAGAAGCGAAATCGGCTTCGGCTTTGAACCATCCGCACATCGTCACCATCTACGAGATCGGCAAAATAGAGCTTGAGCGCGAGGATGATTCGCAACCCGACATGGCCGCCGGGAACGGCTCGAACGGCGCAGGCCGCCGGGGGCTATTTCATTACATAGCAATGGAGTATATCGACGGCGACACGTTGCGCGACAAGATTCATCGCGACCGTACGGACCTGAAAAAACTGCTCGAGTATTTTGCGCAGATGGCCGACGGGCTGGCGAAGGCTCACACTTCGGGAATAGTGCATCGCGACCTCAAGCCCGAAAACGTGATGATAACGCACGACGGCTACGCCAAGATATTGGACTTCGGGCTGGCTAAGCTGCTTGAGCCTAAAAAGCCCGCCTCCGCAGGCGACATGCTGGAAGCCGAAACCATGATGATGGGGCGCACGCAGCCCGGTATCGTGATGGGGACGATTGGCTATATGTCGCCCGAACAGGTGCAGGGCAAGGTCATAGACCAGCGGTCGGACATCTTCTCTTTCGGCTGCATTCTCTACGAGGCGACGACCGGCCACAAGCCGTTTCACGGCGAGTCCGTGATCGATTCGCTGCACAAGATCGTCTATTCGCAAGCGCCGCCCATACGCGAGTTCAATCCTGAAACGCCCGCCGAGCTTCAGCGAATCATTCGAAAGTGCTTATCGAAAGACCCTGACGAGCGATACCAGTCGATCAAGGACGCCAACATCGATCTGCGCGAGCTTGTTCGAGAGTATGACTCGCAGCCGTCGGTTTCTGCGTTTTACTCTACGATGACCTCGAACTATCCGAGAACGGCGTCAATCCCCGAACTCACGATGGTGAGCGGCTCCGCGCCCGCGACGCCGAAGAAGGCTGACCGAAAGCCGTGGCTGTGGGTTGCGATGGGCGCGGCGGGCGCGCTCGTGATGGGCGCGGTCATAATACTCGCCATTCAACTGATCTCAGGCAATGGACGCGGGACAGATTCAAACGCGCCTTTTGATCAGGTCCGAATCGCAAAGCTAACGAGCACGGGGAAGTCGGAACAGGCGGCCATATCCCCCGACGGCAAATACGTCGCTCATGCCGTTAGCGACGGCGGCAAGCAAAGCCTCTGGGTCCGCCACGTGGCTACGTCGAGAAACGTCGAGATAGTCCCGCCCGTGGAAGGCAAGTATCAAGGGATCAGCTTCTCGCGCGATAGCAATTATATCTACTACACTGTGATCGAGAAGAACCGCCCTTTAGCGATCCTCTATCAGATCGGCGCGCTCGGCGGCACGCCTAAGCGGCTTGTCGAAGACGTTGACAGCCCGATCAGCATCTCGCCTGATAACACCCAGTTCGTCTTCATGCGGGGCATCCCAAGCCAGCGCCGCCACGAGCTTGTGATAGCCGGCATGGACGGCAGCAACGAGCGGACGCTCGCCGTGAGGACGACGCCGGAGTTCTACTATTACCCGGTCTGGTCGCCCGATGGCCGGGTCATTGCCTGCTCGGCGGGCGTGGGCTCGGGCGGCGGGTACATGAATGTGATAGCCATCAACGTGGCGGATGGGACGGAAAAACCTATCACCTCCGAGACGTGGCTTGACGTAGGGCGCGTATCGTGGGTCAAGGACGGGAGCGCGCTGATAATGACAGCAACCGACCCGGCTTCGAAGGTGAGCCAGGTCTGGCGCGTTGCGTACCCGGGTGGTGAGACGCGCAGGATCACAAACGATCTTAATATGTATGTCAGCGCGAGCTTGACGGAAGACTCAAACACATTGGCCGTCGTCGAGCGGGACACCCATTCGAACTTGTGGACGGCCCCCTCGGGCGATGCCAACCGCGCGCGCCAGATCACATCCGGCGTGGGCAAATACGGGCGCGTGTCCTGGACCCCCGACGGTAAAGTGCTATACAACGCGCGCGAAGGCGCGGACCTCAATATCTGGCGCATGGATGCGGACGGGAGCAATCAAAAGCAGCTCACCGCGGACTCGGGGATGAACTTCCATGCGACGGCCTCGCCCGATGGCCGCTACATAGTCTATGCTTCTACGCGCGGGGTCGGCCCTAACGATTACAATATCTGGCGCATGGACGCGGACGGGAGCAATTCCAAACAATTGACGCAGGGCGGCAGCGATGTGTCGCCCGCGTTTTCGCCCGACGGCAAATGGGTGGTCTATCTGACACACGTGTCGGGCCGCCCTCACCTGTGGAAGATTCCTATTGATGGCGGCCAGCCGTTGCAGCTAACCAACGTGACTTCATTGCCGCCGGCGGTCTCGCCCGATGGCCGCTACATAGCGTGCGGTTACTGGGACGAACAGCTAAACTCGCAGTTCGCGGTCGCCATCATCCCGTTCGAGGGGGGCCAGCCCATAAAGAGTTTCAACATACCTCAAGGGCAGTTACGGTGGACGGCTGACGGCAGCGGTTTGATGTTTCTCGACAACCAGGGCGGGGTTTCAAACGTCTGGCTGCAACCGTTTGCAGGCGGCGCGCCGAGACAACTCACCA
This sequence comes from Blastocatellia bacterium, assembly GCA_963728545.1. GTDB lineage: Bacteria > Acidobacteriota > Blastocatellia > UBA7656 > UBA7656 > DASUNP01. The sequence goes on along the minus strand of CAVSKO010000002.1, from coordinate 4,056,007 downwards.
ATTTCAAATCCGACCTGATCTTCAGCTTCGACTGGTCGCGCGACCGCCAGCTTGCCTGCTCGCGCGGCATTGCTACGAGCGACGTGGTCGTCATCAGCAATATCAAATGAGTAACGAGTGGCGGCGCGACAGCTATCTGATTAGTACAGACCAGGCGCTATTGGACGTGTCGGTCATTCACGGCTTTCTCACCAACTCTTACTGGGCCGCAGGGATACCGCTTAAAATTGTCGAGCGATCAATCGAGCATTCGCTAGCCTTCGGGCTTTATCACGGCGAGCGCCAGATAGGCTTTGCGCGAGTCATAACCGATTACGCCACGTTCGCCTACCTGGCAGACGTTTTCATCCTGGAAGATTTTCGCGGTCGAGGGCTGGGCGAATGGCTGATCGAAGCAGTGATGTCGCATCCCGAATTGCAAGGGTTGAGAAGATGGATGCTCGTCACAAGGGACGCCCACGGGCTTTACCGCAAATCGGGATTTGAGGATTTGAAAAGACCTGCCTCGATTATGGAAAAGACCTGCCCTGACATATACACAAAAAGCGATTGACCGGATTGAATTTTATTCTTCGAGTCTACTTTCAGTCCGCACGAATGTGCGGATGGAGTTAAAACTCACGAATTTCATTCGCATTCACTTTCAGTCCGCAGCTTGCCTGCGGATACGCAACCTATGCACTTTTAGTGCATAGTGGTTTAGTCGAGTATACGGGTCTAGAAAAACATCTCACCGCAGAGACACAGAGGACACAGAGCGGGCGCAGAGAAAAGCGTGTTCTCCGCGCAACCGCCGCGTGCGAAGCACATCATCGGCCATATGCGTCCTCTGTGTCTGCGGCGGTGAATCTTCTTGGCATCTTCGCAGGTTGATGTGAAAACCAAAACAAATCGTCTTATCTCTTCGCGTGACCTGCGATGTCCGTGCGATAGTGTATGCCTTCGAAGTTGATCTTTCCTATCGCTTCATAAGCGCGCGCGCGCGCTTCATCTAATGTTTTGGCGCGAGCCGTAACATTCAGCACGCGGCCCCCTGACGTGAGAAAGCTTCCTTGCTCGTCGCGCATAGTCCCCGCGTGAAACACGACGACGCCTTCCGTCGCTTTGGCTTCGTCAAGCCCCGCGATTGGCTTGCCCTTCTCGAACTGGCCGGGGTAGCCGTTTGATGCCGCGACCACGCACACGGAAGAGTCCGCGCTCCATCTCACATCCCTAGAGCTTATCGAGCCGTCTGCGATGGCGTTAAAGATTTCCACCAGATCGCTCTCAAGTCGTACAAGCACCGCTTGAGTTTCAGGGTCGCCGAGCCGCGCGTTGTATTCGATCACCTTCGGGCCGCTTTCGGTGAGCATCAAGCCGGTGTAGAGAATTCCGCGAAAAGGATTATCTTCCGCATTCATCCCCGCAAGCGTAGGGTCGATGATCTCTCGCGTGATGCGTTCCAGCATCGCGGCGTCGATCAAGCCGGGGGTTGAAAACGAACCCATGCCTCCGGTATTCGGCCCCTTGTCGTAGTCCTTGACTCGTTTGTAATCTTGAGCCGCCGGTATGACTCGGTAATCCTTCCCGTCCGTGAAAATCATCACCGACGCTTCGCGCCCGACCAGACATTGCTCAAGCACTATGCGCGCGCCCGCATCGCCGAATACGCGCTCGACCATCAAATCGTTTATAGCCGCGTCAAACTCTTCTTGATTGTGGGCGATGCGAACGCCTTTACCTGCGGCCAGGCCGTCGGCTTTGACGACGACCGGCAACTCGTACTCAAGCCCCATCGCGGCGCGCGCGGATTCGGGTGAGTGACAGGCGGTAAACTGCGCGGTCGGGATAGAGTGGCGAGCCATGAACTGCTTGGCGAAAATCTTGCTCCCTTCCAACTTCGCCGCCGTCGCCGAAGGGCCGACAAGTCTGAGGCCGCGCATTTGAAACACGTCGGCTACGCCTGCTACGAGCGGCGCTTCCGGCCCTATCACCGTAAGGTCGGCCCCGACAGACTGGGCAAGGTTAGCAAGGCTGCCCGGATCGTTTACGTCAGCAGGAAAGCAGGTCGCGCGCTCGGCTATGCCCGCGTTGCCCGGCGCGCAGTAGAGCGCGCTCGTCAAAGGGCTTTCTGAAAGCTTCCAGCAGATGGCGTGTTCTCGGCCACCAGAGCCGATTACAAGGATTTTCATAAGCTCACAATTTTACCCGCAACCACAGCCCGCGCGCAAAAGCATTGGCGCGCGGCACACCAAGAGAATCAATCACGCGGGCGGAAAAGATGTCTCAGCCACAGGGTCGGCTTCCGCTACCCGCGCGGCCCGCGTTTCGTCCCTGTCTCCGAGGTCGAGCCAGGGTTGTAAGAGCAGCCACACCACGCCCGGCACGAGAAACGCGAGGCCCAATATCGTAGCCATCTGACGCGGGCTTAAACCCGCATGATCTATTCCCCAGCCCGTGAAATAAGTTGATAGCGACATCGAGAGCGTCAATATCGCCATCTCAAGCGCGAATACGCGGCCTAAGAAACGATCCGGCACGCTCATCTGCAAAAGCGCGGTCGAATAGACCCACTGGATGCTGCCGCCCGCGTGCGCGCCTACCGCAAACAGCGCCGCAAACGCGAGCGTAGGCGCGTGAGCAAATGCCAGGTAAAAAGCTGCCGTGATGAAAAAGGCGATTGCTATCACTCGCCGCATCACACGTGGCGAGTGGCCCGTGAGAAAGCTTGCGATCACCGGCCCGATGAGCGCCCCTATGCCGCGCGCCGCATAAAGCAGCCCTATCGAGGTGCTGCCGTCGCGCCCGATCGGAAATATCTGCTTGCCGAAAACCGTGAGCAGCAACAGCACTCCGCCGCCCAGCCCCCAACCGCTTTTGACCAGCAGGACCGCCATCACGCGCGGATTTCGTCTGAGGTATCGCCAGCCTTCTATCAGGTTCTCGAAGGCCCACCGCATCGGCTATAGATAACCTTGATGATTTATCCTGCGCTTTCTGCGCGCGCCCGTTGGCCGAAGTAGGGAAGCGCACCAACAAGATGAACAGGGCTGATATGAAATACGACGCCGCATCGATTATAAAAGCCGTGTCTCGCCCGAAAGCATCGGTCACAACGCCGCCGAACGCCGCGCCTAAAGCCAGCGTCGCCGACCACGAAGCGCCCGACAGGGCGTTTGCCGGGATAAGCTCGTCGCGCGAAACTATACTCGGCATAGCGGCGGAACGCGCAGGATCAAAGAAGGTTGACAACACTACTTGAATAATAGTGAGCGCATAGACTATCCAGACCTGGTCGGGCGTTTTCACAAACAGAAAGCCGATCACAGAAAGACCGCGCGCCACGTCCGACACGATCATTACGGTCTTGCGGTTGAAGCGGTCGGCTGCAACGCCCGCAAGAGGGCCGATGAAGAAAGCCGGAAGCAGCTTGAGTATCAGTATGAACCCGACAGCTTCGCCCGACCCCGTCAGACTGAGCATCAAAGTGAAAAGGGCGACGCTGTTAAACCAGTCGCCCATCTGCGAGATGAATTGCCCCGTCCAGAGCCGCCTAAAGTTTTTGTTGTCGCGTAGAAGCTCGAAATATCCTACGGTTCGACTCTGCGCTCCATCGCTCATCTTACGATTGTAACAAAGCAGTGCTCAGCGGTCAGTGGCCGCTAAGCGATGAGCGCCGTTTTATGCTATAAGTAATCATGAATTTCTAACCACTGAGAATAAGGTAGCGTTATGCACATCGAATCTCTGAAAGTATTCTGCGATCTTATAGACACGCGCAGTTTTTCGAAGGCGGCGACGAAAAATTATATTTCGCAATCGGCTGTCAGCCAGCAGGTGCGGGCCTTAGAGGACCGCTTTGACCGCAAGCTTGTCGAGCGCAGCCGGGGCGGGCTGGTGGCAACCGACGCGGGGCTGGCTTTTTACCAGGGCTGCCGCGAGATACTTGAGAGGTGGGATTCGCTCGGAGAAGAGATGGCCGGTATGAGCAATATCATAACCGGGCAGGTGCGCCTGGCCACGATCTATTCGGTAGGGATTCACGAGCTGTCGCCCTTTTTGAAGCAGTTTATTAAGGCTTATCCCCAGGTCAATCTTCACCTCGAATACAGCCGCCCGAATAAAGTCTACGACGATGTGATAAACGGAGGCGTAGACATAGGCATAGTCGCTTATCCGGCGGCGCGGCCGCAAATAGAGATCGTCCCGTTTCGCAGCGACCGGCTGGTGCTGATTTGCAGCCCCGAACACGAGCTTGCCTCTCGCAAGCGCATCGATATAAGTCAATTGAGCGGGATGCGCTTCGTCGCCTTCGAGCGCGACATCCCGACTCGCAAGGCCGTTGACAAGATACTGCGGTCGCGCGGGGTCGCCGTCCAGTACGTGATGGAGTTCGATAACATCGAAACGATCAAGCGCAGCGTCGAAGCAGACCTCGGCGTGGCGATAGTGCCGCGCGCTACGGTTGAAAACGAGATTAGTGCAGGCACGCTCAGCGCCGTCAACTTTACAGAGAACTTCACACGCCCCATCGGCATCATCCATCGCAAAGGCAAAGTCTTTAGCCCCGCCGCTCGCCGCTTCGTCGAAATACTGACCGAAGCTCAGCCGGCGACGGCCGGCTGAGGGGCGGGCTGTAGCTCTTGACTTTCTACCATCGATGGCGTAATGCTTTTGTCGCCCAAGATAAAAATCGCGACAAGTGACGAGTATTAGGGACTAGGGGCTAAGGGCTAGAGACTGGAGACTAGCATCTTTTCCTGGCCTCTAGACTCTAGCCCTTAGCCTCTCCTCACCTGGCTTAGGCTAATACGCGCGTCATAACGCGCCCGATAGTCATAATATTTCCAGGAGACACAACATGAGCGGTTCTCTCAACACGGCGCAGCAGTATCTAGAGAAAGGGCTTGTCTTTTACAACAAAGGCTGGCTCGACGAAGCGATCAACAGCTATCGCGTGGCTATTGAAATGCGCGGCGGTAATTTCCCGCGCGCTTATTACCAGCTTGCCCGTGCGCTTCTGGACGCGGGCGACATTGACGGAGCCATCGAAGGGTTTCGCACCTCTATAAATCAGCAGCCCGAAAACCCCGATGCTTATTACAACCTCGGGCTTACGCTCGCGCGCCGGGGCGAGTACGCCGAAGCCATAGATGCATACCGCAAGGCCATCGAGCAGCGCAGTGGGAATCATCCCTGGGCTTACCAGAACCTCGGCATAGCGCTTCTGCGTCGCGGCGATTTCGATGAGGCCGCCTCGGCCTTCAACAGCGCAATCGAGCAGCGCAACGGCGAGTTCCCAAAGGCATGGCATAACCTGGGCGTTGCGCTGGCGCGGCGCGGCGACCTGGAACAGGCCGCAGCGGCCCTTCGCAAGGCGATAGACCAGCGCCACGGCAGCTATCCCGAAACTCAGTTCGAACTCGGCCACGTGCTTTTAGAGAAAGGCGATCTCGCGGGCGCGGTCGAAGCGTTTGGCGCGGCGATCGCTCAGCGGCGCGCGGGCTTTCCGCAGGCGCACTTCGAGCTTGGCCAGGCGCTCTACCGGCTGGGCCGGTTGGATGAGGCGACGAAAGAGTTTCGATCCGCGCTCTCAGAACAAGCGCATTACCCGGAAGCGCATCATCACCTTGGCCGCGCGCTTTATCGGATAGGCAATCTCAAAGAGGCCATCGAATCATATCGCCGCGCGGTCGAACAGCGCAGCGATTTCCCCTGGGCTTATCACAACCTGGGCGTCGCGCTCGCGCGCCAGGGTAATCTCTCGGAAGCCGTGCTGGCTTATCGAAAAGCCCTGGAACAGAACCCGCGATTCCCGCGCGCACACTACAACCTGGGGCTTGCGCTTTACAATCTCGGCGACTCGGAAGCGGCGACCGAAGAACTGAGCGCGGCAATCGAGCTTCGCGGCGGAAGCTTTGCCGACGCTCATTACGAGCTTGGGCGCATCTATGCCGCCGAAGCGAAACCGGAGCTTGCGATCAACGCATTCAAGACGGCGATCTCGCAAAACGAGCATTTTCCGGCTGCTTATCACAACCTCGGGGCTACGCTTTACGGAAGCGGCAACGCGGAAGAGTCTGTCGGGGCTTTCCGCACAGCAATCCAGCAGCGCGGCGGCGATTTCGCCGAAGCCCATCACGACCTGGGGCTTTCGTTGTTCGACCTCAGCCGGTTGAACGAATCGGTTGCGGAGCTGCGAGAAGCGATAAAGCAACAACCCACGTTCCCGCGCGCGCACCGTAATCTTGGCCGCGCGCTTTATCGAGTCGGCGACCTCGACGGCTCTATAGCCGCGCTCAGGACCGCCATAGACCAGCGCGAAGGCGAATACGCGGAAGGCTATCACGACCTGGGGCTGGCTTACTTCAGCAAGGGACAGTTGGACGAAGCCATAGGCGCGCAGCGCAAAGCCATAGAGCAATCTCGCGAATTTTCGGAAGCGCATTTCTGGCTCGGGACCGCTTACAACGCCAAGGGCGAAGTCAACAGCGCAATCGAGGCTTACTCGGGCGCTATAGAGACTCGCAAAGCGCCCTACCCCGAAGCTCATTACAGTCTCGGCCTCGCCTACCAGCGCAAAGGCGATCTCGATAGCGCTATCGGTTCTTATCGCTCGGCGCTGGCGGAAAAAGAAGATTTTCCGGCCGCCCGTTACAGCCTCGGGGCGGCGCTTCTTGAAACCGGAGCGCTTACCGAGGCGATCACGGAGCTGCGCGGCGCGATTAAGCTCAACGATGAATTGCCCTGGGCGCACCACAAGCTCGGCGTCGCGCTTTACCAGGCGGGCGAGCTTGAAGAGTTGATCGCGGAGCTTCGGCGCGCGATCCAGCAGCAGGCGGATTTCCCCATCGCTTATCTCGACCTTGCGCGCTCGCTGTACGATCACGGCGAGTTGACTCAGGTTGTCGAGACTTGCGAAGCCGTCATCAAGCAGCGCGGCGAAGAGTTCCCTGAGGCGCATCACATGCTTGGCCGCGCGCTCGGAGAGCTTGGCGACCTTGACGGCGCGGTCATCGCGCTTACAGATGCTATAAAAATCGATCCGGCAATCGCCGAAGCGCACCGCGACCTGGGCCGCGCGCTTTACGACATGGGCGATCTGGACGGAGCTATAAGCTCTTATCGCGGGGCCATCCAGCAGCGGCCCGACTTCTCGTTGGCCCAGCACGACCTGGGCCTAGCGCTTTACGAAGCGGGCCAGCTTGAAGAGTCTGTGGTGAGCTTGCGCCGGGCCGCCAATGAACTGGGCGAGAGCTTCCCGCTCGCCTGGCACAACCTGGGTGTAGCCCTCTACGATCTTGGGGAGATCGACGAGGCGATCAACTCTTACCGCACGGCGATAGAGCAGCGCGGCGGGCGTTATGCCGAGGCCCATTACAACCTCGGCAACGCTCTTTATGCGCGCGGCGAGATCGAAGAATCCGTGCGCGCTTACGAGACGGCAATCTCACAACAGCGCGGCAACTTCCCGGACGCGCATCGCAATCTAGGTAACGCGCTCGCGCGGCTTGGAAATCTGGACCGCGCGGCCGATTCGATCAAGCAAGCCATCTCGCAGGGCGATACGGCAGCCGACGCTCATCACGATCTGGGCTTGATAATCTACGGGCGGGGTCAGCTCGAAGAGGCCATAAGCGAGTTTCGCTCCGCGCTCGCCTTGCGCAACGGCAACGACGCCGAGACGCACCGCAATCTTGGCCGCGCCCTTTATGACAGCGGCGCGCTCGAAGAGGCCCGCCTCGAGTTCGAGACAGCTATTACTCAACGAGAGACAGGGACCGGAAGTAAGGGATTGGAGATTGAAGCAGGTAAAGTTCAGGAAAACAGATCGGCCAATCCCCATTTCCCGGAAGCCCACTATGATCTGGGTCGCGTGCTTTACGATCTGGGTCAAAGCGAGCAGGCGATAGCCGAATTTCGCACGGCGGTAAAACAGCGCGACGGCTCATTCCCGCGCGCTTATTATGAACTGGGCCGTGCGCTGATACGGGCCGGACAACACACGCAGGCAATGGGAGAGCTGAAGAAAGCAATCGAGCAGCAAGGAGATCTCTTTCCCGAAGCGCATTATCACGTGGGAATGTTGCTTGCGCGGAAGGGCGACATCAGCTCCGCAATCGATTCCTACCAGACGGCGGTCAAACAGTCGAACGGAATTTATCCGGAAGCTCATTACCAGATGGGGCAGGCGTATGTGCGCAGCCGCGACACGGAATCGGCTGTCAGAGCCTATCGCACGGCGATTGAGCAGCGCGCGGGGTACTACCCCGAAGCTCATCAAGACCTGGGGCGTGTGCTTTATTCGATAGGCGAGCTTGCGGCGGCGAACGAAGAGTATTCGATAGCCGTACGGCAGCGCAGCAATCGTAAAGTAGACTCCAGCGCCACTACCGCTATTGAAGCCGCGGCGACCGAAGCGGAGCAGATTCGCCGCAGCGAGATAGTCGCCGAAGAGCTTGAGACTGCTCTCCGCCAGGCCCCCGCAGCCGCCGACGGCGGCAAGAGCGCGGAGCCGACGGCAGAGATTGAAGAGGATGCGCCGCGACCGATTAGCACGGGCCGAGCGGTCAAGCCAAAACGGTCATCGCAGCCGCGTCAGCCCGAAGCGGACTGAAGGAAGGCCAGACCCTGGAGGATGTATGAAAAGATAGTTCAAAAGCCTCGAAGAGGCGAAATTCAATAGCCCGGCGCATCGCGCCGGGTAACGCACGCCTAAGACAGCAAGCCCTGAAAGGGCGAAATAAATCGTTCTGATTATTTCGCCCTTTCAGGGCTTTTATAAACCAACAATCACGACCTGGGGCTAGCGCCCCAGGCTATTGAATTTCGCCTCTTCGAGGCTTTTCAAAATCCCTCTAAGCATCTTGGATTCAGCCCCTGTTTCTACCTTGAGAAGCCTATACGTTTTAGCAGCCGCTCAAACCGCGCATCACCGCGCAAGCGGTCAAAGGCCGGGTCGGTCCTTACGGCCACTAGCATCGGATCGCGCTCTTTGAAAGCTTCTTCGAGCCATTCCAATGCCCGGTCTGGCTCCGCCGCGTCGGCGCAAAGTGTCGCCACGCCGTAGGAAGACGAACGGAACTTCTTCATCTCTTCGAGCTTTCTGTTAAGCATCATACGATAGAGGGTTCGACGCGACTGCTCCGGATCACCGTCTCGAACAGACGCGTTTGATTGGCCGGTGCCTTTCAACAGTGTTTCGAGCGCTTCTTTGTGCTGACCCTTGAGAATGTATGCGCGCTCAAGGCAGGCGAAGGCCGAGCCGAATTGCGGTTCGAGTTCAAGCGTGCGCTTGATCTGTTCGATGGCTTCGTCATAACGTCGCGCCATCAGGTAAACCCATCCGACGTCCGAGTTGGCGAGCGGCGAGAGCGGATCGAGTCGCTGTGCCGTCTTTATATGCTCGATCCCTTCGTTGACTCGCCCCATCGCTACCAGGAACCACGCGTAATCGTGGTGAGCCACCCCGAGGCTCGGATTTATCTCAAGCGCGCGAAGAAAATCGCGCTCGGCCTCTTCCCACTCCCATTCGTATCGGAAACGTATAGTGCCGAGGGCGACCGACGCTTCGGCGTTGTTCGGATCAAGCTCCAACGCGCGCAACGCCGCTTGCTTCGCCTTCGGATAGGCTTCGGCGGGAAGCATTGCGTAATACATCCCGAGCAAGCGATAAGAATCGGCTAACCCGGCGAAACCGGCGGCGTAGCCCGGATCCTTCTCAATCGCCTGGCTGAAATACTCGACGCTCTTGCCGATGCTTTTCGCATCGCCCTTGTTCAAAAGGTAGCGGCCTCTCAGGTAAGCATTGACCGCCTCCGTGCTTATCGAGTCGAACAGGTCTGTGCGCCTATCTCCCAGCAACTCGATGGCGAGGGCGCTTGCGATCTTTTCGGCCACCTCGCTTTGCACGCCCAGCGCGCCGCCGAGAGGGCGATCAAAAGACTCAGACCATAAATGAGTCTGATCGCCCGCGTGAACGAGTTGCGCGGTGATGCGTACTCTGTCGCCGTCACGACGTACGCTGCCCTCAAGTAGGTAATTGACGCCAAGCTCGCGGGCTATGCTGGAGATGTCTTTGTTTACATTTTTGTATGTCATCACCGAAGTGCGCGCTATGACTCCGAGGCGCTGCGGATTGAGGCGACCGAGGCGCGCTATCATCTCTTCGGTCATCCCGTCCGAAAAAAAATCTTGCCCCTGCTCCGTGCTCAGGTTCGTAAATGGCAGCACGGCTATCATCATTTTCGCCTTCGGGGGCGACGGATTATTGAGGCTCCGCCATACGAAATAGCCGACGGCGGCGGCCGCAATCAACAGGGCGCCGAGCAGAGCGCGAAAGCGGTATGACCTGCTGTGTGCGAGGGTAGGCCGCGCAGGTTGGATATTGACGGCGACCGACGCCCGGTCTTCTTTAAGGACGGGCGAACCGTTCAGGGTTTCGATCTGAGCTATGAAGCGATAGCCGCGTCGTGGAAGCGTCTCGATGAAGCGGGGCGACTGTGCTTTATCGCCAAGGGCGCCGCGAATCTGGTTTATGCAGAAATTCAGACCGTGCTCGAAATCGACGAACGTCTCGCCCTCCCAGACCGCCTGCCGCAGCTCTTCTCGCGTAACGGTCTGGCCGGCGTGGGATGCCAGAAAGGCCAGAGCTTTGAGCGGCTGCGGCTGAAGGTGGACAACCTGCCCGTCCCTGCGCAGTTCGCTGCTTTTGAGCGACAGCTCGAACTCTCCGAATCGGATTACGGATTCTTCCCCGTCTCTATGTTGCATCGGTTTTCGATCCAGCGCAAATTATAGACTCATCTCGCACGTCAGCCAAATTTTTCCCTTCCTTACCTCGCCCGTAATTTTTCAATCGGCACAGCTTACTGCCTTACCTCAAACTTACCTTAAACTTACCTTCAATGAACTGGCCGATTGCGTAGGATGTCTTCTGGGCAGCTTTCGACGCTACTCAAGAGAGGGAAGACAATGAGAAGAATCGCCTCCATTTTCCTGCTGGCCTGTGCCGGATCTTTTTTGGTTTTCGCCCAGACGGCAGATGACAGAAGCAAGGTCGAGCAACTGATCTTGCAGCTTGAAAAGGAAGGTCGTGAAGCCACTTGAGCCGGGGGGTAGCGGCGACATCGCTTGCGCGCTCACGGCGGTTGTGGAAGGAGCTTATGAAAAACGAAGTGGAAGTGCCTGAAAGGGCTGATATAGAAATCGCGCCAGGCTTTTTTGAAACCCGGCGTCTTATGCTCTGGCTACCCGTATGGCTTACGGCATCGGCAGCCTTTGCGCGCGCGGAAAAAGCCATTACAAAGCAAGAATCAATGACAAATCCGACAACAGTCGAACTCGACTGGGAAGGTTTTCTCAAACAGTGCGTACCCCCTGCGGAAGCGCTTTATAAGGATTCATCAGCGCGCGGGCAAGAAGCATATCTGCACTATCTGGCTTCGATGATCGCACGAGTACGGCCCGATCAGATTCCCCGAGCAAAGGTCGGTCGCTTTGGGAAAATCGAGCCGCCCGTTCATTTCGGGATAAGCTATCGTGGAAAGCCGTTCTTCATCGTCGAGTGGCGCCTTGAGCCGAATGCCTTTCTGCCGCCACATTGTCACCCGAACGCAAGCGTATGCACGGTCGGGCTTGAAGGCGAAGCGCGCATTCGCAATTTCGAAATCGTCGGGCAGTCTCCGGAATTCACGTCGCGCCAGACTTTTCTTGTGCGCGAGACTCACAACGAGGTAATCGCTCGCGGCAGGGTCAACACGCTCTCTTCCACACGCGACAACATTCACACGTTTCGGGCGGGAAAGGGCGGGGCGTGGGGGATAGACATCAGCAGCTTACATGGCGCCGATGTCGGCTTTTCGTTCCTCGACATTGCCGAAAAGCCGAGAGATTCCGAGGGCCGCGTTTTCGAAGCTGCGTGGAAGGGCACGGATGTTTAACGCCCGCATCTAGATCAAATTGCATTTGAGTATGAGGAAATGAAAGAAGATTCACCGCAGAGACACAGAGAACACAGAGCGGGCGCAGAGCAGACGGTTTTCTCTGCGCCCGCTTTGCGTTCTCTGTGTCTCTGCGGTGAGATGTCTATCCAATCCCGTACATTCAATTGAAAACTGCTCTAAAGGCAACTGAATTGGCTTTGCGCAATAATTCTGAATAGAGAGTCCCGTGAGGGACGAAATGTTTATAGCAAGAGGCCGTGTAATTAAAACAAGCCCCGTTTTTGTGCAAAGCCACTTAAAATGCGCTTTTATCGCTGTCTCGCCTTCATTGCTTCTTAGCTGTCCAGTTGGCTTCGCCCAGCTCGCCGAGCATCGCTTTGCCCTTCATGCCGTTGCCTTCAACTTTGCCGGTGTAGGTTATGTTGAATTCCTGTCCCTGAAAGTTGACCTTGAATGAAAAGTTGATGTCGTTGCCTTTGAGCGTACCCGTAAGCGGCGCTTCCCCCAACTGGCCTTTGTATGTTCCGGTGAGCTTTTCGCCGTCTTGCTTGAAGTTGAAAACCGGCGACCCTGTTCCTTGCGAAGTCTCGACCGTGCCGTTCCAGGTGCCGGTAATGTTTCCCGCACCGCTGCCTGCGCCGCTGCCAGCCCCTGTGCCTGCTCCACTACCTGTGCCTGCGCCCGTGCCCGCGCCTGCCGCGTCTTCCTTGTGCGGCGTCGCCATCCATTCGCCCTGTGCGAGCCCGCCGAAATCGGCCGTGCCTTTCATCAACTCTTTTTCGACTTTGCCCTTGTAGGTGATTACCATGTCCTGGCCCTGAAACTGTATCGTCATCACCATAGTAATCTCGTCGCCTTTGAGCGAGACGCTATCAAGCGGGCGCTCGCCGCGCGCGCCCTTGACTACGGCGCTGAGCTTGTCGCCTTCCTGTTTTATCACAAGGGTGTTGGGGCGCTTGCCTTGCGGCGATTCGACTACCATATCCCAGGTGCCTGCGACACTCGGGCCTTGCGCGAGGGCTGCCGTCGCAAGTCCCGCGACAGCTACTGCTGAAACAACCAAGGCCGAAAACCAAACTGAGAATCTTTTCATAATCTACTCCTTCATTTTGAATTATTGAGCTGAGTCTTCCTGGTTATATTGCTGAAGCTTTCGATAAAGCGTCTTGCGCCCTATTCCAAGTATCTGAGCGGCGCGCGACTTGTCGCCCCGCGTGTAGGCGAGCGTCTCCAGTATCACGCGCTTTTCGATTTCGTCCAGGCCAGTGCCGACCTCCACCTCGACGATCTTTCGCGCGTCGGTTTCGCTCTCGGCCCCGCGCACGGCGTCGGGCAAATCGTCTACGGTGATCAAACGGCCTTGCGCTAAGATGACCGCGCGCTCTATCGCGTTTTCAAGCTCGCGCACGTTGCCGGGCCAGTCATAACGGCGCAACCTGGCCAACGCCTTTTCGGTTATGCCCGAGATGCTTTTATTCGAGCGTTGCTTGAAATGCTCCAGAAAGTGCAGCGCGAGAAGCGGTATGTCTTCCCGACGCTCGCCCAGAGATGGGAGCTTTATCGGATAGACGTTGAGTCGGTAGAAAAGGTCGCGGCGGAATTTTCCTTCGCGAACGGCTTCTTCTAAATCGATGTTCGAAGCGGCGATCACTCGCACGTCGGTCTTTATCAGCTCGTTGCTGCCCACGCGCGTAAACTCGCCGTTTTGCAGCACCCGCAGCAACCGCACCTGGGCGGACAGACTCATCTCGCCTATCTCGTCTAAGAAAAGCGTGCCGCCGTTGGACTCTTCGAACTTGCCCAGACGCCGGTTGCGCGCGTCCGTGAACGCGCCTTTTTCGTGGCCGAACAGCTCCGATTCAAGAAGCGTTTCGGGAATGGCCCCGCAGTTAATCTTTACGTAAGGCTTGCCCCCGCGCGACGAGCGCGAATGAATCAGGTCGGCCATAAGCTCTTTGCCCGTTCCCGACTCGCCTTGCAGCAAGACGGTCGTATAACTGTCGGCGACATACAAAGCCATCTCCATGCATCGCATGATGTTGTCGCTTTTACCTACGAACCCGCTGTCGCGCGCCGGGCTGTGCGCGTGCTCAAGCTCGCGGCGGAGCTGGAGGACTTCAGCCGAGAGCCTCGCTTTTGAGAGCGCTATGGCAAGCTGGTCGGCAATACCTAAGGCGAGCGCCGTGTCGTTTTCTGTGTAGTGGCTCTTGGGCTGCTCCCACAGCAGTACGAGAGCGCCGAATATTTTATCTTCGATCACTATGGGCGCGACTATGGCCGCCCCGGCCGCGACCACCTCGGTCAAAAATACTCGCGTGTAATCGTTCTGGTCGGGGCTGAGTATCTTGAGCATCTGCCCGTGCTCTATCGTGCGCGGCAGCATCACCTGTAAGGGAATCTTGAGCGACGGCTGCTTGAGTATGTCCGGGCCGACGCCCGCAGCCGTCCGCAGGTTCGTAAAATGTATGTCGCTGTTTTTGGCGTCGAGCAAGGCGAGACACGCGGCTTTCAGATGAAGCAGGTCTAAGGCTTTATCGAGAATTCGCGCCGTAAGCTCCGAGAAATCGGATCCCGTGTTTATGTCGTTGGCGATCTCCAAGAGGGCTTTTGTGATGCGCGCTTCTTTCTCTTTCTCGCTGTAGATGTGCGTGTAGCGATAGCCTATGGCTATTTGCTGTGCGAGGCTTCGGATAAAATTTATCTCGTCCTCTTTCCAGTGATAGTGATGGCGGCAGTGATGCAGGCCGATCATGCCGAGCAGTTCCCAGTTCGATAAAATCGGCACGATCAAAACGCTCTTGCTCCCCAACTGCTCGCTGAGCATGTGGACTACGGGCGGCAGCTCCGGCGAAGAGGTGTCTTCGACTACCTGCGGGCTGTAAAGGTCTATGTTCTCTTGCAGCCGGTCTATGTTGATAGGCACTTGCAGATTCAAAGAAGACGGAAGCTCATCCGAGCCAAAGTCGGCGCGGTACTCGTGCGTGATGCGAAGCTCGCCGCCCGCGAGCGTCATCACATCGCAGCGGTCTACCTCCATCATCTTTCCGACTTCGTTTACGGTAGCCTGTAGAAAACGGTCGAGGTTTAGGTTGAGCGCAGAGATAGTCTCGCCCCCTATGCGAGACAGAACCGCCTCGCGTGCCTCGTACATACGCAGCTTGCGCTCTAATGAAAGTGTCTCTGTAGTTTCTGCCATCCGTGTTCTGAATTTTATTGAAGTGTAGACAGAAGACCCACGCGCCAGGGCCTTTCCCCTCTAAAGTGGGCAATTATGACTCAATAGCGCGACGTGTGCAAGCAGGCGCTATCGTGTGATGGTGAAAGTCCGGCTCACCCCGCCGTCGGGGTTGCGGAGCTTTACCTGAACAGGTGTGCCGACGGGAAAGACTTTTTTGGGAATCTTTGCCAGCAATCGCGAGCCTTTAGGGGTAGTCGGATAGTTCACGTTGCCGACGACAGCCATCGCGCCCGCGAGCATGTTGCTGCCTTCAAAAAAGAGTTTCTTGCCTGTGTAGGTGACCGAGGTAAGCGCGGGCGTGATGGTGACGGGCTGTGAAGTGAGCGCGCCCAGCGCATTTAATCGCCCGCCCGTCATCACGAATGAAGCGAGTGTGTCGCGCCGGTTCAACGCCTTCCAGTATTCGCCGTTTGATAAGGATCACGTAATCTTCCGGATACCTTGTTTTGACCAGCGCCGCGACTCCAGAGACAAAGGCGGCGGACGCCGAAGTCCCGTCAATGCGCCCGTACCAACTGCCAGGGTCATCCGAGCTTTTGCAATTGATGCAATCGCCTCGCGCGTAAGTCGTGAGCACGGACACGCCGGGGGCCGTCAACGCGACTGTTCTTACGCCGAACCCCGACTTGATCGTAAACGGGTCCAGCGCCGGGTGCCAGAGCGTGTCGTTGTAATCCGAGGCGGCAACTACTATCTGGTTAGGCAGTTGATAAGCGCCGGGATAGACTTTACTGAAGTCGTTATTGAAGCCTTCGTTCCCGGCTATGCAGACGAGCAAAATGCCCGCGTCATTAGTGGCGCTGACGGCGTCCTTTAACGCCTGAGCATCCGCGTCGGCCACTTCGCCAGGCGGCAGCAACGTTCTCCAGCTAGCGTTGATGATAGAAGCCCCGGCGGCTATGGAATAAAGCAGCGAGCGCGCCGCGTTGGCCACCGTCGCATTGATGTCATCGGGCGCTGGGCCTGTGCGTTTCCAGAACTTGGCGGGCAGTATCTTTGATTGGCACACGCCGCTTATGCCTACGTTGTTGTTTAATCGAGCGGCGATGATGCCGGACATCTGTGTGCCGTGGCCTGTGACATCGCTCGTATCGCCGTTCTGGTCGGCCACATTATACCCATGAACGTCATCGACATAACCGTTGCCGTCGTCGTTGATTCTATTGCCGGGTATCTCTCTCGTGTTCGTATAGATGTTGGGAGCCAGGTCCGGGTGGGTGATATCGATTCCCGAATCGCTTACGGCCACGATAATATCAGGGCTGCCGGTCGTTATTTCCCAGGCCAGTGTTGCCTTGATGTCTGCGTCGAGCGTGGACGCGTTATTGTTGACGCCCTCTCCGATATTTTTAAGCCCCCATTGCTGCTCGAAATTCGGGTCATCGGGTATGAACGAGGCAGGCTTTATTCGATAGTTCGGCTCCGCGTACTCGACCTGCTCGTTTGCCGAAAGAGTTGCGATAATCGAATCGATGTCCGTATCGGGCGCGTACTTTAGCACAAAGATTCGGTCAAGCCCGCGCCGCGAGATGATCTCGCTCACCGCTTTACTGGTCCCCGACGGGGCGAGGGATTCAACCGCGCTTACCTGCGGCCCTCGGCCCGCCTCGCCTACGCTGCGCGCGACGAGCATCAACTGCTCATCATAGTTATTAGCCGCCAAGTCGAGGGCTGGCTCTTTGAGCTTTACTATGATTTCGCCGGGAGCGCGATAAGATTCTGTTTGCGCGGGACTGACAGCCGTCCGACTCGCTCGCGGCAAGGCCACAAGAAAGCAGATTGTGAGGACGAGAGTTAAACCTCGGAGTTTCCGCATAGGTCTTCAACAGTTAATGTCAGGGCTAAACAATGATTGCTTATACCCGAACGGAAGACCTTTTTCAATATAAAAGCAGGGCTGTTGCAAAGTCGGCCTACCGGCGCAAAATCAGATTCAACGCCTCAAGCGGATAGGCACTGTAGATTCTCCTCGCCTCTGCCAGATTCCTTGTCCCTTGCCTCAAGACCAGCCCTATTATCAGGTTGTTTATCACTGCCATCACCTGCGCCGCTTCTCCTCTCCTCAATCTACATCCATCTTCCCGCAACGTCTTGTCTTTCCGATAGTGCAACCCGTTTTCTATCCCCCAGTGCCCTCTCACTATTTCCATCAAGCGTTCGGCTGTGGCTTCTTCCCTTGTCAGGCTAGTGACTCCATATGAGACCTCGCTTCGCTTCTTGCCTGTGCTGATCTCTTCGATTTCTCGCTCAATCTTGAAGACCTGTTCAAGCCAGGGCCACTGCAAATATCCCTTCAAAAGGCTGGTCGCCACAAGTCGCCTCTCCTCTATTCGTCCGTGTCCTTTTTCTATTGTCTCAGCTCGCGAGAAGTCATTCTTCATCGCTTTCAGCGCCGTCTTGCCTTCCTCTATCTCGAATGCTGCCTCTATCTCTGCACGCAAACTCGATTGATTGTCTTTGACTGTCCACACATACTCTGCTCCGCCTTCGACAACCTGTTGAGACAGTTCGCGTTGTGCAAACATCGCATCGCCTGTCACGATTTTTCCCTTTAAATCCACGCCTTTTAAGACTCGTGGCGCTGCAACTATCTCGTTTTCTTTGCTTCCGACTTCGACCTGGAAAAGCACAATACCCTCACTAGGAAGATATGCTGCCAGCAGATGAACTCCCTGAGTTTTTCCGGGAGGAATCGTTCCACGCAAAGTCTTTCCATCTAAGGGCATCTCTACAGACAAGCCACCTTCGACAGTCGAGAGCAGAAACTGTGTGAATGATTCTTGAAGTTGCTCGACCGAAACCGCCCGACCAAGAATGCGAGTGTAGGTCGTTGGGTGGGGAGTAGATTTTCTCTTAAGGCAGAGAGCTTCAATGAGCATCTGTTTGCGAAGCGAAACCCAGTGAGCAATGGCTTCGGGGTCATCCTCGCCGGCAAGCTTTGCCAGGATGACAAAGACCAGAGCGACAGCCAGAGGGTAACGCACCCCACGAGGATCGCGGTGATCGGTAAGGCAGTCGAGATGATAGAACAGTGAGTCAACATCAAAGATAAAAGGGTCGTTTTTTTGCTCCAATGAGAAGCTTGCAGTGTTATGCTTCATCTAAGACCTTCCTCCGGTTCAGTTTTGGATTAATTTGCTATTGAACCGAGGTAGGTCTTTTCTTTTCAGTTGTCAAGCGACTTTGCAGGAACCCTGAATATAAAAGCAGCGGGCAATTTTCAGCCTGTCGAGTGCAACCAACGACTGACAGCGACTAAAGACTGCCCGCTGCTTACTGCCTGCTGCTCACTGCTTTATAAACTCGACGGCTACGGCATCCCCGGTATGCTTTTTATTTCCCGCGAGCGGCTTGAAATGAACAAAGGCAGGAACGTTTATGGGGCCGCAGGCTACGGTCATATTGAAATTCGGGTCGCGGCTAAAAAACTGTAGATTGACGGGGTCGGATACTGTAAAGCGCACAAGCCCGCCCGCCGTTTTCAGCACGAGCGTCATCCCGTTGCCGCATTCGATTGCGGCAAGCGTGCCGGTCACGGTTCTCTGCCCCTTCGAATTTAAGCATAGGCCCTGCGCCGCTCTCATTCATCCTGACCGCATTGCCGTCCTTGCGTTTGAGCTTCGGCCGCTCGGATTCAGGAGGCGCGGCAGAAACGCTCTCTGGCTCGGATTGTGTCTGCTGCGGCTGTGGGCGAGTGTAATCATCGATCATCTTCATCATCGATGCAGCGGAAGCTTTTATGCCCGAATCGTCCGACGCAAGCAGCGGTTCGAGCGTCTTTCGCGCGCCGGCAAAATCATCCATTCTCACTTGAATATTCGCGAGGTTGATCGCAAGGCGCTTATTCTGCGGTTCGAGCCGCATGGCCGTCTTCATCATCTCGGCCCCTTCGGCCAGGTTCTCTTCGGTCAGAAGATATATGTAGCCGAGCAGCGAGTAAGAATGCGCGAATCCCGGCATAAGCTTTATCGAAGTCTTCAACTCTTCAATAATCGTTTTGGCCGTTTCAGGCTTGAGGCTTCCGCCGCCGTCGCCCATAGCTTTGCGCTGAAGCGATGAGGCGTAATAATAATGCGCAAGGTGATTTTTAGAGTTGCGGGCGACGGCCTGCCTGAAAAAGTCTTCGGCCTCCTCGAATTTAGAGCGCCGTATGGCTACAAAGCCAAGCCCTTCATAGGGCCGAGCCAGATTGGAATCGAGCGCGGCTGATTGTTTGAAGCGAGTTTCGGCTTCATCCAAACGGCCCTGGCGCATCAACAGGTTGCCGAGATGAAATTCAACTTCAGCATCGGCGAGCGGCTGCATCTGTACTTCCTTCTCGCCTTCGGTGCTGTCAAGCGTGTAGTTGATAACTGTGTAGGTGCTGTTGCCTATATAACGGCGCAACTCTTTTTCCATCGTGGCGTAATCGGTCTTGAATGCTTCGTTGAAAGCGCGGTTGACATCAGTGCCTGAGTCCAGGAGTTTGACAAACTGCACAAGCTGCGGCTGGCGGGCGCTCTTATTGCCGAACATGAGATAGTGCATTAAGGCCCATGACTGAGCATAGAATACGCCCTGCTTGTCGCGCTCGTTATAAGCAGGCGATCCGTGCTGGACCGCAAACAGGCTTTCAAGCGGGAGAAATTTCTGGTCGCGCAGAAAATAAACGTGATTCTCTATCGGTATGCCCAGTGTCACTTCTTTCTTCTTCACATCGAAGCTGGAATAAAGCTCTGCCAGCCCTTCGTTCAACCACAGGGGCAGCGGTCGCGCAATCTGGCTCGTGAGCAGATGCGTGTATTCGTGAAAGATCAAAGCCATCGGGCGCAACTCGTTGCCGCTGATGTTTAACACGATGACGTTTTCGTCTTCGCCTCGCTGGAAGTAGCCTGCAAGGTTGGCCGGTTTGCCGTTGTAAAGCGGTTTAAAGGGCTTGAACGCGCCGTTGTTTTTAAAGACGATGACCGTGACCGGAACCGTAGCCGCCGCGCGCAGGTTGAAGATTTGTTGAAAGACGTAGCCGAACTGCTCTAGCTTGAGCGCAAGCTCGCGCGTGTCACCTTCATCGGCGTTGCTGACGATGTTGAAATTCTTCGTGCGAAGATTGATCCACTTGTCTTTAGCCGAGACGGGCTGGCTTGCTAGGGCGATAAATACGCAGGCGACGATAAGCGCAGCGCTGAGGCGATAGATTTTCATACTCACACTCCTGGACCGTTTAAAAGTTTATTACCCGCAACCTTATTCGATTGATAGTGGGCCGTCGGCGTCAATTCCGTGAGTTCCGGAGGGTGGTTTGACGCCAAGGAGAGATTCTCGCCCAGTTCGCTCGGCATAGTCAAGAAAACAATTATTCGTTAGCGTAAGGCGGAGTTTCAATAACGAGTGCCGTTTGATCGGTTGGCGAGTTACGCAAGAGAGTTCAACTCTTGTTCGATCTCGCGGCGGGCGCGTTGAATCTCAAGCAGGTAAGGAGGCGCCACGCGGTCGCGGCACTCCGATTCGGTCAGGCGGCATCGCTCGCACGTGCCGTCTATATCGAGTCGTGTGATCGCCGGGTCTGCGGCAAATTTTACGGCGCGCTCGAATCCCTCATCGAGCCTGAAGCCGAGCGAGACGGATGACGCGGCCCGGCGGTTGAGCGCAAGACGGCGAGCCATGGCTATGCATAAGAAGCGCGCGTCCGTGTCGATGAAACGCGAAAGCTGCGCATCGACTACGGGTTCGACGATTGCGCCGCCTGCGCGCGGGCGGTCGAACTCTTTGAGTATTCGTATGGCAAGCCAGCGGCGGCAATAATGCTCGTTGACCCCCGTGCCGCCGGGTATCAACACCTGAGACATGTTCAAATGCTTGACCAGTCGGTACTGCCCGTCCTCCTGGTTGAAGCGGAGAAAGTGCAGCTTGATTCCGAAGTATTGCGGCAGCACTTCGGTGAGCCGGTACATAAAGATTTCCGGCGTGACTTCGTAGCGGTCCAGAAAGGCGCGAAATCGGGCCGGGTCCCAATGGTCGAGCGCAAAGAAGTCTCTGAGGTCACAAAGCAAACGCTCGCGATTGATCAACAACGCCCCGGCAAAATAGGAAGCCTTGAAATCGTTGAGGACTTGCTCGAACGAAACGACGTGCTCGGGCGCGCTCGTCAACGCGCGCTCTTTGAGGCCGAGCACCTGGTAGCCGATCTCGCGCGCAAGTATGAACTTCTTTTGAAACTCGGTCAAAGCCGGGTTCATCAGCAGCAACCGCGAGTTCTTGTTTTTTGCTATGAGGACGGAACGGAAGCGCTGAAGCTTCGGGTGGCTCTCAAGCCTCCGGTCGTCCAACCGGTAGCCGAAACGGTTTTCGATGAGCGCGCGAAGATCAACCAGGTCGGGCGTCGGATCGGCCTGGACGGCGCTCGTGCGCGCGAAATCATCCGCGGCCTGTTCAAGCTCCGGGAAATAATTCTCGTGAAGCTCCTGGTAAGACCGCAGCGCGGAGCGGAACAGGTGCTCCACGCCTATGTTGTACTGCTCGGCGATGCCGAGCAGCGCGTTGACGAGCGCGCTCGCCTCTGCGGGCTGGCGCGTGAGAAGCTCGACGACCTGCGTGGGCGCGATGCCGAACAGGTGATAAGGGAAGTTGTGCAGAAGCGACGAGCCGAGAAAACCTGCCAGCGGATTCAACTCTTCGTTCAGGCGAATCGATACGAGTTCGTCGTAACTTCTTTCCAGCACTTCGGCCATGCGGGCGATCTTTTCGGCTTTAGGATACTTCTTGCCGTGCTCGATCTCGGTCACGTAAGAGGACGAAAGATTCGTGCGCGCGGCAAAGTCCGTCAGCGACAGACCCGCCTGTTCGCGAAACTGCCTGAGTTTCATTCCGAAGATCACTTTGTGGTTGAGAACCCATCAAACTCCTTTTAATCGTCTGCTTTTGGAAGAATCATCGAGGCCCTATAATAAGTTCGAGGCTAGCAATTGATCGATTAAAAGTCAACGCGCCTTAAAATAGAAATCCTGAGTCCTGAGTATAAGCCGAAGCGAATTAGACATCGCTTGGTTTCTCACTCAGGACTCAGGACTAAAGAATTGAAGCAGGCAATGAGAGGCAACCCTGACGAGAACTTTTCACTGGCCCTATTAATTTCTACCATCCCCGTCAGGGGTGCCCCTTACTGCCTGCTTCAATGAATCGTATCGAAGGAGTCGGAATCCGTGTCTACGAACACTGCCGTTTCGGAGCCTGCGACCGGCGTGATCGAATTACCCCAGGCTGGGGCTGCGCGCGTGAGGCTTGAGGGTTGCTCCGGCTCCAGCACTTCGCGCACTTTGTTTATCAGCGCGGAGGGCGTAAAAGGCTTTTGCAAAAAATTCATCTCTTGATCCGACACGCCGTGATGCAGTATCGCGTCTTCGGTGTGGCCTGATACATAAAGCACCTTCGTCGCCGGCCTGATCTCGGCCATTCGCTCGGCAAGCTCGCGGCCCCCCATCTGCGGCATCACCACGTCTGTCACCATCAAGTGAATCGGCCCGCTGTGCAGGCCGCATTTATGAAGCGCGTCCTTGCCGTTGGCCGCTTCGAGCACTCTGTACCCGTTCATAGTCAGCACCTCGCGGACCAGACGGCGGACCGTATCCTCATCTTCGACCAGAAGAACAGTCTCCGCCGCGGGCATATGTTGATCGAGCGTATTTGTGGCCTCCGCCACTTCGACAAGCTCATCTACTCGCGGCAGGAATATCTTGAACGAAGTGCCGAGGCCCGGCTGGCTTTCGACCTGTATCTCGCCTCCGCTCTGGCTGACGATACCGTAAACAGTCGAAAGCCCCAGGCCCGTCCCCTTGCCCTGCTCCTTTGTGGTAAAGAAAGGCTCGAAGATGTGAGACAAAATCTCTTTGTCCATGCCGTGCCCCGTGTCGCTGACTGCGAGCATCACGTAAGGCCCGGCAGGCAGTTGCGTGTCCGCCTCGCCGAAATCGACGTTAGCCGTCTCGATCACGAGCCGCCCGCCCCCGGGCATGGCGTCGCGCGCGTTGACGACGAGGTTCATTATTACCTGCTCTATCTGGCCGGGGTCGGCTTTGACGCGACCGAGCCTCAAATCCGCAGAGGTCTTAAGCTCTATGTCTTCGCCGATCAATCGTCCGAGCATCTTATTGATGTCGGCCACGACGGCGTTGAGGTCGAGCACCTTCGGCTGAAGCATTTGCTTGCGCGAGAAGGCAAGCAAATGGCGCGTCAAAGAAGCCGCGCGCTCGCCCGCTTTTTTTATCTCTTCGACGTGCTGGCGCGACGGGTCGTTCTGCTCCATCTTCATCAACAGAAAATCGCTGTAACCCATGATGGCCGTAAGCAGGTTGTTGAAATCGTGGGCCACTCCGCCCGCCAGCCTCCCCACGGCTTCCATCTTTTGCGCCTGGCGGAGCTGCTCTTCAACGTGCTCGGTGCGCTTGTATGCGCTCTCCACTTTTTGGAAGTAAGTGCGGTAAAAGAGGACGACGAGCATTATCAGCCCTACGGGCACGAGAAAGCTGTAATACCCGAACTGGTCGACGAGAAAACAGACGCCCAGCGCTGACGCGCCGCTCGCCACGTGTTGCAGCGATGTCCAGGAAAGGTTCTCTCTCCAGAATATCCAGAACGGCTCTTTGCTTGAGAGCGTTATGAAAGAAGCTATTAAAGCGGTCGTCACCAAATAGTAGCAGATTGTGAACAGCCCGAGCGCTCCGATTACCTCGGCCAGCGACTGATGACCCATGCCCGCTCCGAATAACGGAAAGGTATGCGTTGTTACTAGACCGGCGACCATCATCGCCACGGCGCAGGTGGCTACGTTGTACGCGAATTTTCGCGCGTTGGTAGTCAACTTGAAGGACGTGATGCTCCCTTCGGCCACAGCCGCAAGGACTGCGGCTGAAGGCCCGAAAAGAGCCGCGCAAGCGAAAGTCGCGGTATCGCCGAGCGTGATGTTTACTTTGACTCCGGGTATTTTAATTATCGTCATCGGCCCCACGAAAAGCGCCAGCGCCACCATCGCCAGCCACGCGTTTCCTTGAACCTTCGATTGCTCGACGGCTGCCAGGCCGATTGCTGCAACCCCGCACGATATAACAAACAGGCTCCACGCATTAAGCGCAAAAGAGATTATCTTTTCCTGTCTTTCACTACTGATGGTGTTGGTCATCGTAGGCTCGCTTTCTTACCCTTCGGTTAGCTTCCGATCTCAACCTCAAGACCCCTGCTGCAACTCAAGGAAGATAAAAGCCAGGCAGCGCAGGCTTCCGAGCTTGCGCTGCCTGAGAATCGCTAGTTAACGGATTGATCTACGGTCGAACTCATGTAGATCGTGTTATCGCCGCCCGTGAGAATCGCTAGGGCCAGGCTCGCAAGCGCCATCGGTGATGTAGAGGAAGCCAGCACGCTGTCTCCGATCAGCACGCCGTCTGAAAGCATCACGCCGTCCGAAAGCATCACCCCATCCGACATCATCACGCCGTTTAAGACCAGAGTGCCGTCCGACAGCATCACTCCATCCGACATCATCACGCCGTCCGAAAGCATCACCCCATCCGATAGCATTACCCCGTCGCCGAGCATAACGCCGTCTGAAAGCATCACGCCGTCCGACAGCATTACGCCCGTGTTGTAGATGCCCTGATAGCGGGTTATGAGATTAGTCCCGCTGATGAAATTCCATTTTTGAATCAGCGCGCCGCTCCAATTAAAAGTCGAGTTTGCTACGGTGGTCGTTTGAGCGGGTGCCGGGCCTGTCAAAAGCGCATCTCCGACGGTTCGCCCCGCCAGATCCGTGCGCACTAGCGAAGCGACCCTGACCGCCCCCTCTATGTTTAGCTGGCCCGCTCCTTGTTCGAGATTGTTGAACCCTGCCAGGGGCTGCGCCGTGTACTCAAGCAAAGCTTTGACGAGGTTCGGCGTAAGCCCAGGGTTTCTCTGCAACAACAAAGCCGCTGCGCCTGCTACGACGGGCGTAGCCATAGAAGTGCCGCTCATATACATCATTCCGTGAGAGAGATTCGTGTTCGTGTTTGCGTCAAGCAGCGGATTTCCCGTCACCAGGCGGTTGGCGGGCGATTTCGCGCCGATTATGCGGTTCCCCGGAGCTACGAGGTCAGGCTTGATAATATTATCGTAATGCTTGACGCCCGCTTCGTCGGTCGAGAAGCTCCTGGTAGGCCCGCGCGAGCTATAAGTGGCAACCAGATCGTCCGCGCGCGTGTCTGTCCCGAAGGTGTTCGCTGCGCCGACCGTTATCGCGCGAGGCTCGATGCCCGGAGAGTGGATCGCCCCGTAGACCTTATTGCCCGAAGTGTCTTTGCCGAGGTTTCCCGCCGCCACGCAAACGACCAGTCCCGCCTCGACCGCTCGACGGACGGCCAGGCAGAGCGGGTCGGTCGTGTAAGAGTCTACGGCCGTCGTCCCGAAACTGAGGTTGAGGACTTTTATGTTATAAGCGGACTTATTCGCTATGCACCAGTCTATGCCTGCTATAGCGTTTGAAGCCATGCCCCGGCCCTCGGAATCCAGCACGCGCACGTTGATAATACTGGCCGCAGGAGCCGCGCCCGTATACGCTCCCTGAGCTATGTGATCGTTGCCGGCGGCCATAGCTGCGACGTGCGTGCCGTGGCCGTATGGATCATCGGTCCTTCCTTCGCCCGTGAAATCTACGCTTGCCACTACTCGCGAGGTCGAATAATTGGACCAGAAAGCGTGATGAGCCGAATTGATGCCGGAATCGAGAATGGCTATGCCTATACCTGAGCCGTTTATCGAGCCCGTAGAAGCCGAGCCGTAGTTTCTTGCCTGGGCTGCGCCCGTGGTGGTTTCAAGATGGCCCATAGCTGCGGTCGTCCTGTCATAAGATATGTGCTCGACATCAGACCGCGAGGCTATCAACGCAAGAAGGTCGGCCGGGATGCGCGCCGCAATCAGATTGATCTTTCCGTAAGACCTTTTCACTTCGACTCCCAGGTCGGCCAGTACCGATAAAAGCTGGCGTCCCGGCTTGTCAGGAGTTCGGATAATTACAGGAACACGTAACCTCGCAGAGTTTACGGTTAAGTCTCGCAAATCGTGCGAGAGCTTGAGGTGTGAGGCTGGTGATTGAGCTTGAGCGTCAATCTCGGCAAGTCGTCCGAATGGAACACCTGCAAAAGAGGTGGCCATCAAAAGGGACACAACAACAAGTCTGGTTAGGGTTCTTTTGGATTGCATGAACATCGAGATCCTTTCGTTAGTCTTCGTTAGTCATTGTTAATTGCTGCCTTATCGAGCGAGGCCCTCTCGCCTTGACAGCTTATAGGTGAGGTTCCTGGCACCCTCGGCGCAAGGTTGTTTTTCAACACCAATCTTTTTAGTCTCATCTATATTTCTATAGCTTGGGCTACGGGGCGACATTTTATACATCAATCCATGTGCCGAACTTAAACGGAGCTTTCGCCACCGGTTCGGGGTATTTCTCCACAGGTAGCAAGCCGATTTTACGCAAGATTTGGAGGCTTCTTTTTATGAAGCTCGATATTTATGAAAGCTGATTTTGACGCTGTGTGTACAGGCAAATGGCGTAAAAATCCCCACCCCTATCCAGCAACTGGTGTCCCAATAATCCCCAAACCCCTTTCCCAAAAGTAGAATAAGAATTACCGGAATTTGAAAATTACATTTCAAATGAATGGGCTAATAATGAGCAATCGAGTTTTGACCTAGTCCGCGCGCTTCGCAAGCCTGTCTTTGGGCGCGGACGGTTCGGTCCCGGCTATGAGGGCGAGAAATGCCCTTGCGGCTTGAGACAGGTATCGGCCTTTGTTGTAGATCAGACCGAGCTGGCGATGAAACCTGGCGTCGCGGATCGCGAGCGCCCGAAGCGATCCGTCTTGAATCTCTTTGGCGATGCAGAGTCGGGGAACGATAGAGATTCCCATCCCGATTGAGACGAACCGTTTTATGGTCTCTATTGATTCAAGCTCCATCGTGACCTTGATCGTCACCCCGCCGTCGGAGAAGTGGTTGACCAATCGCTCGCGCGTGGTCGTCCCGACCCTGTGCAGTATAAAAGGCTCCTCGTCAAGCTCTCTCATCTGCACCACGCGGCGAGGCGCCAGCCGGTGCGCGGGGCCTACGATTAAAGCCAGCTCATCCTGGTGGATCGTTATCGTTTCAAGTCGCCCGTCGGTTACAGGCATAGTGACGATTCCGAAATCGAGCGAGCCGTCCAACACCTTTTTTGTTATGGCGCGCGAGATGGCGCGGTGTATGTCTATCTGCACCTGCGGGTATGTTTGCTTGAACGAGGCCAGCACTTCGGGCAGCAGGTAAAGACAGGTCGTTTCGTTCGCGCCCAAAGAAAGCGTGCCTCGATTTAAGCCGCGCAGCTCTCCTACGGCCAGCATAGCCTCCTCGCGCAATCGCAACAGCCTTCGGGCGTAATCGGTCAACAGCTCGCCCGCCCGTGTCAGCTTTACGGCCTTCCCCATCCGGTCGAACAATCGCTCGCCTAGCTCGTCTTCGAGCAGCTTTATGGCCGCGCTTATCGCCGGTTGCGTGCGCCCAAGGCGCGCGCCCGCGCGCGAAAAGCTACGCTCCCCGGCGACGGCCATGAAGACCTCCAGTTGCCACAACTCCATCTCGACCCCTTTCGGCAAGTATAGACAGTTTTTATAGGTATCATAAAAAGAATAAATTTTACAAATCCGATTTGTCGGAGTAAAACATGGAGGTAAACCGACACCAAAATCCACCGGCGAACGAAAGGAACAATTTTATGAGCGCAGAAGCGGCATTGAAATTTGCTGCCGAGCAGGGGGCCGAATTTGTTGACGTGCGATTTACGGACCTGCTCGGCCAGTGGCATCATCTGACGATCCCCATAGAAGAGTTCGGGACCGATGCGTTTGAAAACGGCGTGGGCTTTGACGCGTCGAGCCTGCGCGGCTGGGCTTCGATCAATGAATCGGACATGCTCTTGATACCCGACGCGTCCCGATACTGGATAGACCCGTTTATGAAGCCCGCGACGCTTTGCTTGATCTCAAGCGTCTTTGACCCTATAAGCCGTGACGGCTACTGGGTTGACCCGCGCGCCGTGGCCGAGCGGGCGGAGAATTATCTGAGGTTCACAGGCATTGGCGATACGGCTTACTTTGGCCCCGAAGCAGAGTTCTTCATATTCGACAAAGTATCTTTTCACAACGAAGGCCACACATCGGGTTATGCCGTAGATTCGGTTGAAGGCCCCTGGAATACCTCTTCGGAGCGAGGCGGCTCGAACGGTCACGGCTATCACATAAGGCCGAAAGAGGGCTACGTGCCGCTCCCGCCTCTGGACACCATATCGGATTTGCGATCCCAGATAGCGATGCTGCTCAGGAAGGCGGGCATATCCGTCGAGTGCCATCATCACGAAGTGGCTTCGGGCGGGCAGTGCGAAATCGATTTCCGTTACAACCGGCTGATGACGACAGCCGACAATTTGATGGTCTTTAAATACACCGTAAAGAATGCCGCGCTGCACGCGGGCAAAGCGGCCACGTTTATGCCAAAGCCCATCTACGGCGACAACGGCAACGGCATGCACTGTCACCAATTGATCTGGAAAGCGGGACAGCCTCTGTTTGCAGGCGAAGGCTATGCGGGGCTGTCAGAGATGGCGCTGCACTACATCGGCGGGCTTTTGAAACACGCGCGAGCGATAGCGGCTTTTGCCGCGCCGACTACGAACAGCTACAAGCGTCTGGTCCCCGGTTTTGAAGCGCCGGTGAACCTGGCCTACTCGGCGCGCAATCGCTCGGCTGCCGTCCGCATTCCGATGTTCTCTACGAACCCGAAGGCGAAGCGGTTGGAGTTCCGCCCGCCCGACCCGTCGTGCAATCCTTACCTGGCTTTCGCCGCGATGTTGATGGCGGGGCTTGACGGAATTCAAAACCGCATCGATCCCGGGGAGCCGCTCGACAAAGACATTTATGATCTCTCGCCGGAAGAGTTGAAAAACGTGCCCTCAATGCCCGGCTCGCTCGACGAGTCTTTGCGCGCGCTCGAAGAAGATCACGACTTCCTTCTTCCGAATGACGTTTTCAGTGAAGCGCTCATCGAGCGGTGGATAGATTACAAGCGCAGCCACGAGATCAACCCCGTGCGCATACGACCGCACCCGATAGAGTTCTCGATGTACTTCGACATCTAGAGCGAATTTGTAAGGGAATGAAAGAAGATTCACCGCAGAGAACACAGAGCGGGCGCAGAGAAACGTATAATCTCTGCGCCCGCTCTGTGTTCTCTGCGTCTGCGGCGGTGAGATGTTTCTCCAGTCCCGTACATTAGGCGGTATTGATCAAGAAACCTGCTCAACGGGTTTTGCCCTTTGGTCCATCAGCTTGAATACGAGAGTCGTTATCAGCGCGGCGATCACTATCCCGGCCAGGTCCCATTGCAGATCGTTAGGCGAGTCGGTCGGGCTGTGGAGTCGCCAGCCTGGAGCGGTGTAGAATTTTTCGTCCCACAGCTCAAGAATCTCATAATAAGCGCAGAGGCTGAAGGTTATCGTCACGGCGAAGAAAGCCGTCATATCGACCGGCAGCTTGAACCCCATCCTCCTTGTGGTCGCCCTCAACAACCAGTATGCGGGCACGAGCGAAAAGCCTGAGCCGACGAAGTGTGAGAACTCATCAAAATATATGGGGCCGATCCAGGGCTGATCGCCGTAGAGTTGAAAGAGGTTTCCCAACACGTCCGTTCCCACGGCAGCCGCGAGACAGAAGACGACGAATGCCGGGAGCTGTATATTCTGTCTGAACCTGAAATATCCGTATAGGAATACGAGCAGCAGCACGGTGTAGAGCGTGTTTACATACCAGGGGCGATAAGGCAGTTGAACCAGCAAAAGCGACTTGCCTACAAAAGCGATTACGGTAAACAGGTAAAACTCTACCTGTCTGAATCTTTGCTTGTCGGGTGTTTGAATAGCTACGTCCGCCATCTTTTCTATCCTCGTCGAGACAGATTGATCCAGCTTTTCGTGAGAATAACAAAAACGATATGGACGCGCGTAGCCTTAGAGCGCATTTTTCTCTTTTTGGTTGCTCGGAAAAAAAAGGAGGGGCGGCCCCGAAGAGTCGCCCCCTGACTATTGCACACGCAAATAATTCGTTACGCGCTTAAGCTTTCAGCTTCTTTTTGGCTTCCTGGTAAGATAGCGCCCTCTCCATCGAATTGAACTGGAAAGCGACTATCTCTTTGTAGAGTTTTTGCGCGTTGGCTTCGTCGCCCGATTTTTCATAAGCGCGAGCGAGAAGAAGCTTGTGGAACGGATCGGTCAAATCCGATTGTTTCATATGCTCGATGGCCTTCGCGTAATCGCCGCTCTCAAGCTTCAGATAGCCTGCGATGTAATGATAAGCAGGCATGAACTGCTGTCCCTGCTCACCGCCTTCATCGATCATTTTCTTTATCAGCTCGGCTTCCTTCCAGGCTTCTTCGTGCTTGCCCATCTTTGCGAGCGCGCGGCCCTTGCCGTGATGCAGGCGACCAAGCCATATCTTCTTTTCTAGCTCGGGGAGGTTGCTGCCCGGCACCGTAGCGTAGCCCGCTTCATATGCCTTTATAGATTCTTCGGCGCGTCCGTTTTCAAGAAGCAGGCGGCCTATCGAGTTCCACACGAAGACGGGCGGGAAGTCTTTCGCCCCCGGCGTCTGCGAGTATTCGACTTGATAAGCTTCCAGGGTCTTTAGAGCCCCCGCCAAGTCGCCTTGATAGATGTGGGTGAAAGCCATCCCGTAGGCTGGCCCGCCCGGCGCTGTGCCGCTAATCTTTTTGCTGAGGGAGGTCTTGAAAAGCTCGCGGGCCTTTCCGTAATCGCCCTTCATAAGCTCTATGTTGCCAAGGAAGGTATAGACTCGCGGGGTGCTGCCGTCGAGCTTGCGCGCATTCTCGAAATGGACGCGCGCCTGGTCGAGATTGCCTTTTGCCATGTTGACCTGGCCGAGCATCATCTGCACCATGCGTTCTTCGGGAAATTGTTTGGCGAGATCATTAAAGATCGCAAGCGATTCGTCGTGCTTCTGGGCGCGCGTAAGCAGCACCGCTTCGATGTAGCGGCGCTCACCGTCCGAAGCTTTTTTAGAAAGCTCGACCGCCTTATCGGCGTGCGCCTTTGCGTTGGGCGGAGGGGTGGCGGTTGCGACCAGATAATGCGCGAACGCGAATTCAGGGTCGGCCGCTGCGGCCTTCTGGGCCAGCGGCAGCCACTCGTTTCCAAAGCGGAAGCTTTCAATGCTGCGCACGATCTCGGCGACATAATCTTTAGCTTCCTTCGATTTGGTGGTGAAAGTAATTTTCTTTCCGTTCGGCGTATTGCCCGCGCCGTAGGCTGTGAAAGCTACGGCCATAAGCACCGCCGTTGCGAGCGAAAGGTAAGTGAACATCTTGCGGATTTTCATTTCATTGTTCCTCTTAATGAGCATTTTTAGCGCGACCTGTAACCAGCCGGCGCATTAATTAGGCTTTTCTTGAGCCAGGATTTGGCTTGCCTCGATGTACGGTCGGGTGGCGGTTTATGTTTCAAGGGATTATTATTTCTTTTTCCGGGCGTGGATGCTAAAATTCAGAACCAATCTCGGCAAAAGGGCGACCCGTATGGCGAAAAAGATTCTGGTTGTCGAGGACGACTTTGACACGCGCTACATCCTATCACTCATCCTAAAGACCGAAGGATATGAAGTACTTACCGCAGCCGACGGAGAATGCGCGCTCGCGGTGGCGGGCGAGCAGAAACCAGACCTCATAATCACAGACATAAGCATGCCGCGCCTCAACGGCATAGAGCTTACGCGCAAGATAAGGCTAAAAGAGGAGATGGCCGCATTGCCTATACTTGCGATTACGGCCTACGGCGCGGTAACGATGAAAAACGCCATCGCCGCGGGCGCCTCGGCCTGCGCCCGAAAACCACTGGTCTTCAATGAATTCCTCCCCATGATACGAAACCTGCTTGCCTAGCCCGCGCGTCGCGCGGTGGACAAAGGCGGGCGGCGACCCTTAGAATTTTCTTTAGCTTTTTGTGGACCTACCAGGAAGTGTTCGAGCATTTTCAGCAGGGAGGGTTGTCTGATGAAATTTTCCAAGCCCATAAACCGAGAAATCGATATTGACGGGAATACCTTTATAGTCACAGTGGAAGAGACAGGCGTGGGCTTTCGCTTGAAGGGCAAGCGAAAGACTGCTCGCGTCGAATGGACCAGCGTGCTAGAAATAGCTCAGGGAGAAAGCGGCGAGCGAGCGAGCGAGTTTCTAGGTTTTGCTGAAGGCTCGCCTCAAAAGACCGATCAAGCAGAATCAACAGAGCGTTTTGAACAGAGATTCGAGCCCGAAACAAGCAGGGGCGACGATCAGTCCGACCAGGAGTTCAGCCGCACCGCGACAGCAGGCGAAAGGTTAGAACCTTAGCTCATTGCCATAATCAAGACGACGAATAGACACAGCTAAACCACGTCACAGATGAACACATATAGAATCGGTGTTCATCTGTGGATTGTGGTTTGACTTGAGCTTCCAAAACCCATAACCTTCCAACGCACAAAATCCAATCTTGCTACGAGAGAGCGAAACATGGCCGACGAAGACAAAGAGAGAAGTGTGACCAATCCCGAGCTAGACCCAAATGCATACGAGCGCGAAGAGACTACGGACCTCAAAGACGAGACGCCGGATCGCCCCAAGGGGATGCCGCTGCACACGCGGATTTTGATAGGGCTGGTCGTGGGCGTCGTCGCGGGAGTGGCTGTAAACGCGATTGCGGGCGGCGATAACCCTCGCGTCAGTTGGGTCATCAGCAATATTACAGAACCCATCGGGCATCTGTTTCTGCGGTTGCTTTTGATGATCGTGATCCCTCTGGTCTTTTCCTCTCTTGTCGTGGGCGTGGCCGGGATAGGCGACGTGCGCAAGCTCGGACGCGTGGGGCTTAAGACCTTAGCTTATACGATAATCATTTCGGCAATCTCCGTAGTGATCGGGTTGACGCTCGCAAACACGGTCCGACCGGGCGAGCGTATAAACCCCGAAACGGCCGCCGAACTCCAACAGCGCTATGGCTCGGCCGCCTCTAAGGAGGTCGAGGCGGCGCAGAAATCAGGGGCAAGCGATTCTGTACTCATGAAGGTCGTAAAGACCATCGTTCCAGAAAATCCATTCGCAGATATAGCAGGCGTGCAGTCGGACCCGAGCAAGGCCTCATCAACCGGAAGGCCGGACATGCTCCACCTGATGTTTTTTGCGCTCATACTGGGCATCGCCGTCACGATGGTCTCGCCCACGGTTACGGCCCCGTTTGTGCGCGGGCTTGAAGCGCTTTACGAGATTTCAGCGAAAGTCATCGACATCATAATGAAGTTCGCGCCCTTTGCCGTCGCCTGTCTGCTTTTCAACAACACGGCGCGGTTCGGCCTCGATCTGCTTGGCGCGCTCGCGTGGTTCGTCGTGACGGTGCTTTTCGGATTGGCCCTGCACATGTTCGGCGTCTACTCGCTGTCGGTCTATCTGCTTTCGCGCATATCGCCGATAGAATTTTTCCGGCGCATCAAGACCGTGATGCTCACGGCGTTCTCTACCTCTTCATCAAACGCGACGCTGCCGACCGCCCTGCGTGTCACAGAAGAGAACCTCGGCGTGCCGCGCGAGATAAACAGCTTTGTCTTGACCGTGGGCGCGACGGCCAATCAAAACGGGACTGCGCTTTACGAAGGAGTGACCGTGCTGTTTCTGGCGCAGCTTGCCGGAGTCGACCTCACGATGGGCCAGCAGATCATGGTCGCCTATCTTGCGATATTGGGCGGCATAGGGACGGCGGGCGTGCCGTCGGGGTCAATACCTTTCATAGTCATCGTCCTGGCAACCATAAACGTCAACCCCGCGCTCATCGCAATCATACTGGGCGTCGACCGCATACTCGATATGTGCCGGACGACGCTCAACGTCACGGGAGACATCACGGCGGCGACCTACGTCGCGCGCTCGGAGGGTTACGAGCTGCTGAAACCGCGTCGGGCGAAAGCGGCTTGAGCGACTGGTCGGTCGCCTGTAGACTGGAGTTGTGCCTGCTCAACGCTTGCGAGGATAAGCTTTTGAGAAGGAGCTACCTGGATGTTTCCAATAGGCGACGACAACTCTGATCGCACAGCCACGCCGATAATCAATTACCTGCTGATCGCGGCAAACGTGCTGGTCTTTGTCTTTTTTCAAGGCCTGGGGTCGAACGATAAATTCACCTATGCCTTCTCGACCGTGCCGGAAGAGATAGTAACGGGGCAAGACCGGGTGACTGCCGACCGCGTGGTTGAAGACCCCGTGAGCGGTCAGCGTTTCAAAGCGCCCGGCCTGCAACCGACGCCGGTCCCTGTATATTTCACGCTGCTGACTTCGATGTTTATGCACGGGGGGGTCGCTCACCTGCTCGGCAACATGCTCTTTTTGTGGATATTCGGCGACAACATTGAAAACCTGCTTGGGCGATTCAGGTATCTGATCTTTTATCTCGTTTGCGGGTTGATAGCCTCGCTCGCCCATGTTTTTGCGACCGTAGCCTTTGGCGGCAACCCTTTAATTCCGAGCCTCGGCGCATCGGGCGCGATTTCAGGGGTGCTGGGCGGCTACATCTTGCTTTTCCCTAAGCGTCGTGTGCGAGTACTTGTTTCCTACTTCCTGACAGAAGTTCCGGCCATCGTCGCCATCGGGTTATGGTTCGCCTTCCAATTGATTAACGGCCTGGGGGTTTTCGGGAGCGGGTCGCAAGAGGGCGGCGTAGCTTATGCGGCGCACATAGGCGGTTTCATCGCAGGCGTTGTTTTAATAAAGCTCTTTGCGGCGGGTCGCAGAACAGGCGCGTTCCGAACGGCGTAGGTCGTTTCGTGATTATCCTGGGGCAGAGTGTAGCAGATCCAAGACATCTCACCGCAGAGACACAGAGGACACAGAGGGGGCGCAGAGATTATACGTTTCTCTGCGCCCCCTCTGTGTCCTCTGTGTCTCTGCGGTGAATCTTTTTGCATCCCCTATCATCCAATTACCTTGTCTTGCGCGAGTGGCGTTTTGTTTCGCGCATTCCCAGGCCGTAATTGCGCCCGTCCCAGGAGAGGCCGTTGTAAACCCTCCCCGTGACGCCTACATACGCGTCTTTTGAAGGCACGCCGTAAGTCTCGCTTAAAACCCACATGCGCCCGGTGCCGTCATCAATCTCGAACACGCCCGTCCCTAGCGCCCCGTAAGAACGAGTCACGCGCCCGACTACGGTAACTTCTTTGTCAAAGTAACGCCCAGGGTCCGAGTTTATATCGGCTATGCGCTTGCGTTCAGGACAGCCTGTCAGCGCCAATGCCAGCAGAGTGATGGAAATGCTTAGAAAAACGCTTTTTCTTTTCATTATTTAAGGTTCCTCCCGAACAGGTGCATTTATTAGAGGCGGTAGGGCTAAAGTGGACGTCGTCGCACGAACCAGGACGGCGGCGTCCGGCCCTACCAGAGATTTGAGACTCAAAAAGGCTCAAAAGATGCCAGCGCGTCGCCAAATTATAATTATAATACCGCAACAATTTGAGGATCTGATGCTTAACTGAAACGATCAAGAGCGGACCTCCGGCGGTCGGAAACCTGAATTCTCTTTCTCGATTCCTGCTATAATTCGCTCGTGGTTAATGTCGAGATCATCGTCATCGGCAACGAAATTCTGCTCGGCCTGGTGCAAGACACGAATTCAAATTATCTCTGCCGCGTTCTTAGAGGCATGGGAGGTCGCGTCTGCCACATAACTATAGTGCGAGACGAGATCAATTCTATAGCCGAAGAGTTGAACGCCTCGATAAGCCGTCGGGCCGACCTGATCTTTACCTGCGGGGGCTTGGGGCCTACGGATGACGACCTGACTCTTGGGGCCGTAGCCGCTGCCACGGGGCAGCCGCTTCTGCTCGACCGAGCGGCGCGTGAATTTGTCGAGCGCAAATACAAAGAGCTTGCTTCGGCAGGCTATGTCTCCGAGGCAAGAATGACCGATGAGCGGTTGAAGATGGCGCGGCTGCCCGAAGGCGCTCGCGCTATAGAAAATCCCGTAGGGGCCGCGCCCGCCGTCGTGCTTGAAGCGCGCGGCTGTCGCATAGTCTCTCTCCCCGGCGTTCCATCCGAGTTGAAAGCGATAGTTGAAGGGCCGCTTCAAGGATTGCTGGGCGAGATATTCGGTCGAGGCAGCTACCGCGAGCGCGAAGTCATTGTAGAGTGCAATGACGAATCGCAGCTTGCGCCCGCGCTGCGCCATGTCGCGGCATCCAACCCCGATGTTTATATCAAATCGCGGGCGAGCCATTTCGGCCCCGATGTGACGTTTCGAGTAATGCTTTCGGCGTCGGCTACCAGCGCAGCCAAAGCCGACGCAATGATCGAGCGCGCGTCGGATGATCTCACCAATGCGCTTCGCAACTCAGGAATAAATAGAAAGGATGAGGGATGAGGGATGAAGGATGAAAAAGATTTGCATGGCGCGACCCGTCGGAACGGGTGCCCCGGCGCTTGCGCATAAGCCAGCGACTACGCTGGCGCCGCGATTTCAAATTTCAGATTATTAATCTCTGATTCAGATGCCTCGCTTAAAGTCCTTTTCATCCTTCATCCCTCATCCTTATTTGTAGCGCGTCTCGGATGACTTTATTGAGCCGCTTGCCTTCGGCACGCTTTCGGGTCTCTTCGGGGTCGAGCAATCCGTCTTCGGTTATTATCTTTGTAAAATAGCGGAGCGGCGTAGGCTCGAAGTAGCGATTCACTATAACGACTCCACCGGGAGGATCAGGCCACAATTCGGACGGGCTGTGAAGGTCGCCTTCCGCGCCGGAAAGCAGGTCCGCGTTAATGAGCTTCGATGTGTCTGACAGTGCATAAACCGGAATGTTCAACTCGCGCGCCGCGAGCGCAATCATACGTGTGCCGATTTTGTTGACTAAGAATTGGGGCGTGATCGTGTCGGCCCCAAGCATAACAAAGTCGGCTCGACTCAATTCTAATGCCGCCGCCGCGTCAGCCACAAAGACGACGTTTATACCAAGATTTGCGAGCGCATCGGCCAACACTCGCCCTTCACATTGAGGACGGCTCTCGGTCGCAATGACGCTGAACGTGCGCCCACGCTCGCGCGCTTTTTTGAAGGCGGCCAGCACGGTCGAGCTGCGCGAGTGTGTCAATACGACCGAGCCTTCTTTTATCAATTGTGCTGCGCTTGATGTCGCGCACAATATCGCGCGGTCTGCTTTATCGATAAAGTCGCGTGCGCTTCGGGCGGCTGCCGCGAGCACGTCGTCTGCTCTGAAAGCCGTCGAAGCGACCTGGCTCGCCAGCCGAGCCACCACGGCCATGCGCGGCTGCGCTCGCACAACCTCGACGCAAGTCTCGATTAAAAGCCTGCGGGCATATTCCGCGTCGATGACTGTCGTCTTTGCTTTCGACGCGGCGAGCGAGGAGAAGATTTCTCCGGCGCGTCTAAGGATCTCAGTCGCGCCTGACCGGTTGTCGCTTGAGATGTCTTTTATTGCGCGTTCGACGAGCGAGCGGTGTGAATCGTTTTTTTTATTCAAGATTACTCCGCGCCGTCGTTGCCCTTGCTTTCGGCGTTTTGTATAATCGGCAATCACTAAAGCGGTCGGACGCCTTGCTTCCGCTATGACAGAATCTTTATAGCTTGCGCTTCATAACAAGTCGAGTCGGGAGGAACCCTCATGCCATCTGCTTACGTAGACGATGCAAAAGAGATAAAGGAAGAGAATCCGTTTGAATCGATGATGCAGCGATTTGACGAGGCTGCCGGGTTGCTGAATCTGGACCCTAATATCTACAAAATACTCCGCTGGCCCAATCGTGAGATTACACTCTACATTCCGGTCATGATGGACGACGGCAATTATCAGGTGTTTACGGGTTATCGCGTCCAGCATAATTTCGCGCGCGGCCCGGCCAAAGGCGGCATACGTTATTCGCCCGACGTGACGCTTGATGAGGTGCGCGCGCTTGCGGCCTGGATGACCTGGAAGTGCGCCGTCGTAAATATCCCGTTCGGCGGAGCTAAAGGCGGAGTCATCTGCGACCCTCGCCAGATGAGCTCCCGCGAGCTTGAGCGATTGACCCGGCGATACACCTCAGACCTGATGGATTTCATAGGGCCGGAGCGCGACGTGCCGGCTCCCGATATGAACACCAACGAACAGGTGATGGCCTGGATGATGGACACCTATTCCATGCACATGCGCCACACGGTGACGGCGGTAGTGACCGGCAAGCCCATTGAGATAGGCGGGTTTCGCGGAAGGCGCGAGGCTACGGGGCGCGGGCTGCTTTTTGTATGCAACGAAGCCTGCAAAAAGTTCGAGCTGGATTTGCCGTTGACGCGCGTGATCATACAGGGCGCAGGCAACGTCGGCGGCACGGCTGCCCTTTTGATGCACCTGGAAGGGTACAAAATCATAGGCATAGCCGACATCTCAGGCGCGCTCTATAACCCTGGCGGGCTCGACGTTCCGGCGGTTCTCAAATACCTGAAAGAGAACAAGACGGTCGAAGGGTTCCCCGAAGCCCAGCACATGAGCAACGAAGAGTTGATAGAGATGGAATGTGAGATATTGATGCCGGCTGCGACCGAAAACGTGATCACGACTCATAACGCCGACCGCATCAAATGCCGCATACTGGCCGAAGGCGCTAACGGCCCTACGACTGCCGACGCCGACGTGATTATCGCGGAAAAGAAGATATTTGTTATCCCGGACATTTTAGCCAATGCCGGGGGCGTGACCGTAAGCTATTTCGAATGGGTGCAGGATCGCATGGGCTTTTTCTGGAACGAGCAGACCGTGAATACTCGCCTGCACGAAATAATGGTTTCGAGCTTCAGCGACGTTGTGGGATTCGCCGAAAAGTATAACGTGAACACTCGATTGGCGGCTTACATGCTGGCTATAGACCGCGTGGCTTATGATACGCGCTTGCGCGGAATATACGCGTGATTCGAGTGTCTCGTAAACCACGAAAGGTGTTGAAAAAAAAGTAAATTTTGTGTTGACCGGAACCCGTTGATGGTATATAGATATTCTTGCAATTAGAATTGCGCACTAGCCCGGCAAGAAAGCATTAATGGTTCTTGCCATCAAGAGAGCCTGGCAGGAAGAAGGCTCCACTGGACGCTCACACAGAAATTCATCCCTGCTCTCCAATGCTTCTTACGGAGAGGCATTAAAAAGTACCTTGTGGAACTGCTGAGGCGAACCATTTTAAGAACCAACGAACCGCATTCCGTGGATGAATACGTCAGGAGGCAAAATAATGAAAGCGGCTAGATTGATAAGCACGCTAATATTGGCGCTGCTCATCCTGGGGGGAAGTGTTTCGGCGCAGGATCGCCGCGACGGCAACTTGGCCGAGCGGCAAAAAGCGCCGACAGTTCTTGGCGGCACAGGGTTGTTCAATACGTTCTCGACCCGCACTCTTTGTAAGGGCGAGTTCAACTTCGCGTTATTCTGGAACAACTTTGATCGCGACCCCGGAGACATAGATGTAAACCAAGTTCCGTTCAACTTCACCATCGGTCTCACAAATAGATGGGAATTATGGATAGACTGGGTGACCTGGCAGAATACGACTTCGCGCCAGCCCGTCTTGTTGAGCGGGTATCAGTACAACACAGTCCGAGCATTTGGCGACCCTGTCGCGATACTCGGACCGCCCATTGGCGGCGATGACGGCGCTGCAGCCTATTTCCCCGGCACGGGGGTCAACGGCGGCTCGATCTTTGGCGGCATTCTTCCGCCTCCCGGGGCCTTCGGCACTCCCATAGATTTCAACTTCAGCTTCGTCACGCCAATAGTGCCGGGCGGGCCGCTTGTGCGCGGAGTCGGGCCTTTGTTCGCCGTCAACCTGCCCAGCTATTACGAAGAGCTTCCGTTCTTTGGCGAAGTGGACTTCGTAGGCTTTGACCAGTTTGGTCGCCCGGTATTCGGCGCGCGCCAATCGTCAAACGGGTCGGGCGACGTTTTCGTGGGCACGAAGGTCAACCTGATAGACCCGAACGATCACTGGTTCAGCATGGCGCTGGGCGGTTATCTGAAAATACCCATCTCGCGCTCTGATCACGCGCGCGCGCGCGGACGGACGAGCGGTGAATACGAGTACGGGCCGATCCTGATATTCGGCCAGGAGAGCGGCGGCAAGCGT
The DNA here is from genome assembly GCA_963728545.1 of Blastocatellia bacterium. GTDB lineage: Bacteria > Acidobacteriota > Blastocatellia > UBA7656 > UBA7656 > DASUNP01. The sequence continues at coordinate 4,015,633 of CAVSKO010000002.1, read as the reverse complement.
TTCCGCCTCTACGAGAACATCGGCTACATCCACACCGGCGATATAGAGAAGGGCGGCGTTAAGGCGCTTGACCTTCGCGACAAGCTGCTGCTGAACATCGGCATGGGCATAGGGGTCGCCGAGCATGTGGAGTTCGTCGCGGAACTGGCGCACACGGACTTCATTGGCGGCGGAACGCCGAGCCTGATTCGTAATGATCCCTGGGATCTGAACCTGGGTCTGCGGTTCTTCTTTAAGAACGGCGCCATACAATTCGGCGGCGCGTATCGTCGCTTCCTGAATAATGAAGACGACGTCACGCTTCCGGTCTTCCGAGCCCGCACCATATTCGTGCCGCCGTTCTTCCGCCAGGAGCCGCTGTTTGACACCGTCAACCAGACGTTTGAGGGGGACGGCGCAAACGGCTTCGTGGCTTACTTCGCGATAGGCGGACGCAAAGCCTGCCCGCCTCCTCCGGCGCCGACCTGTGTGCTGGAGGCTTCGCCGACTGTGGTCAATCGAGGCGACCGGCTGACTTTGACGACCAGGCCGACGACGCCAGGCTACACCGACGACAAAGTCACGTATGAATATCGCTGGGAAGTCAGAGACGCACAGGGACGCCCGGTTACGGTCAGCGGGACCGGCGCTGGCGTTGAAGTTCCAACGACAGGCATCCCTTGCGGCAACTACAGTGTGACGACGACCGTGACCGCCACGGTCCCGGCAGTTGATTGCCCGAGCGAGTGCGTGACGACGGGTCAGACGACCTGCACTGTGAGCTTTGAAGTGACCGAGCCGCCGTGCCCGACCGTCACCTGCACGATCGACGCAACGCCTTCGACAGTTGAAGCAAGCAATAGGATAACGCTGCGCGCGAACGCGAGCGGGGCCGACAGCCCGTCCTTCACGTGGTCGACTACGGGCGGAACGCTCTCGTCGACTACTGGGGCTGAAGTCACTCTCGATACGAGCGGCATAACAGGAGCGCCCGGTTCATCTCAGTCTATAACTGTGTCGGTAAATGTCGGCACCAGCCGCACGCGTTGCGACCAGCCGTGCCCGGGTGGTAGCTGCTCGACTACGGTGACTGTGACAATACCGGATATCATAAAGAAACCGGATATCATCGTGCCGTGCGGACCGATCTTCTTCCCGTTCAACTCGGCGAGGATCAACAACGAGCACAAGGCGTGTCTGGATGAGATCGCGCTCAGAATGCAGCAAGATCCGCGTGCCTCGCTCGTCGTTGACGGCCATCGCGACTCGTCGGAGCGCGTGGGCATATCGCTCACACGCGCCAACAACGCGCGCGACTACCTCGTCAACGAGAAGGGCATCGACTCGTCTCGAATCACGGTGCGCAACTACAGCGACACCTGCCCGCACGATTCAGGTGATGCGAACCTCAACCGCAGGGTTGAGTTCTGGATCGTTCCTGATGGTGCGACCGTAGATCAAATCCAGAAGAAGTGCGCCGGAGGCAGTACCGGCACGATCGTCACGACCGAAGAGCCCGCGCCCTCGGTCGAGCGTCGCCCGCGTCGTCGCGCTCCGCGTCGTCGCGCGCGTCGTCCCGGCGAGCCCATAACGATGATGGTTCAGCCGGAAGTGATGAACAACGCTAACTACTAACCTGAGTGTTAACGCTCAGCCCGAACAGACGGGGCGGTCTTCGGATCGCTCCGTCTGTTTTTGTAGGTCAAACCGCTCTCTCAGACCCGCCGCGAACCAAAGCTTTAACGCTCCAATAACATCGCTTCGCCATCACTTTGCACATCGCGCTTTTCTTGGCTTCATTACCCATGCAGGGAATTGACTGTGAGGAATTTTGGTATATAGTCAGCCGTGTCACCCTGTTCGGGTGATTTATGATCGTCTACTACCTCAAAGCATTGGCAGACGCGGGCTGAAGACACAGCCCTGAAATTTAAAACATCCTCTCATCGGTTCGAGAGGCCGTCGGAAACAGATGATATAACCTCAAATCACAAACATTCGTTTGCCAAGCTTACAATCTGAAATGTTGATCGATCTTTTTGAAAGAGGAATAGTAGTGTCGGTCTCTGTTGTGGCCCCGCCTGTTTATAATCCCGCCCGGAAAAAACGCGCCTGCCCGGTTGCCATGATGAGTGATTTGAAAACAGCAGCGTTAAGACTGCACGACATAATAAAAGCCCTGACGCTTACTTCTGGAGGCAAAAAATGAGAGCAGGAAAAAAATTAATCGAGCTTGCCCTGATGCTTTTTATTCTAAGCACTGTAGCCTTAGCTCAGGACAACCAGTCAAACAATCTGGCCGAGCGACAGAAAGCCCCTACGGTCCTCGGCGGCTCAGGATTGTTCAATACTTTTTCAACTCGCACGCTCGAGCGCGGTGAATGGAACTTCGCGTTGTTCTGGAACAACTTTGATCGCGACCCCGGAGACATAGATATAAATCAAGTTCCGTTTAATTTCACCGTCGGCCTCACAAACAGATGGGAGCTGTGGGTGGATTGGGTTGCGTGGCAACAGACGACTTCGCGCACTCCGTTTCTGTTGAGCGGGTATCAATACAACGCCGTCCGCTTCTTTGGCGACCCGTTCGACATACTAGGCCCCCCGGTGGGCGGCAACGGCGGCGCGGCATTCTTTCCCGGCACGGGCGCGTCTGGCGGCGGAATACTTCCCGTCCTCGGACGGTTCGGCACGCCCGGGGTTTCTAACGGCTCGAACATGATCTCGCCCGGAGGGCCGGGACAACCCGTGGCGTTCGGACTCGGCCCGGCAATCATCACGGACCGCCCGGGCTTCTACAACGATCTGCCATTTTTCGGCGAAGTTGATTTCCTAGGCTTTGACGGGCTTGGGCGGCCTTTGCTGTCGCTCAGGCAATCGTCTAACGGCACGGGCGATGTTTACATAGGCTCGAAATACAAGATCATAGATCCGAATAAAAACTGGTTTAGCATAGCGCTCGGCGGTTATCTGAAAATACCCATCTCGCGCTCCGACGACGCGCGCGCGCGCGGACGGACAAGCGGCGAGTATGAATACGGCCCCATTCTTATGCTCGGCCAGGAGTTCGCGGATCACAGGTTCAGGGTTTACGAAAACATCGGATACATACATACGGGCGATGTCCAACAGCGCGGCGTGAAAGTGCTCGATCTGCGCGACAAGTTTCTGTTGAACGTCGGCGCTTCGTATGCGGTAAACAAGCACATAGAGCTTGTCGGAGAATTGCTCCACACGCGCTATGTGGGCAACGGAACGCCGAGCCTCTTCCGCAACAATCCTGTAGAGCTTAACCTCGGCGCACGATTTTATCTCAGGGACGGAGCAATATCGTTTGGCGGCGCTTACCGCCGCTTTATAAACAGCGATGGCCCGCAAACGCTCGACGTGCTTGAATGCTACATGTTCCACCCGGGAACGCCGGGATACGGCCCGCCGAGAATGCGTTGTGATAAGGAGCGCGAAGAGTTCGGGAACGGGGATTCAAACGGCTTTGTAGGCTTTTTCTCTGTGGGCAAGCGTAAAGGCTGCCCGCTGCCGCCCGTCCCGACCTGTACGCTCGAAGCCGCTCCGACTTCGGTCACGCGGGGCGACCGTCTGTCGCTCACCGTCAGGCCGACTGTAGTCGGTTACGCTGATGCCGATATTGTTTATGACTACCGCTGGGAAGCAAGAGATGGGCAAGGCCGTCCGGTCACCTTCGGCGGAACCGGCCAGAGCGTTGATGTTCCAACGACCCGTCTCGCGTGTGGCCGTTACACTGTGACGGTGATTGTGACGGCGACGCTTGCCGATTCAGGATTCCCGGACGAGTGCGTGACGAGCGGACAGACGACCTGCGCGGCGTCTTTCGAGATCACCGAGCCGCCTTGTCCTTCGGTCACCTGTGAGATCATGGGAGCGCCTTCTTCACCGATCAGATCGGGTGACGTGATAAGGCTGAGCGCTAGGGCGAACGGCGATACCAACCTGCGACTCAACTGGGTGACGACCGGAGGCAAGTTGTTGACGGCTACAGGCTCTGAAGTCACCGTAGACACTACGGGGCTTGAGCCCGGAACCTACAGAGTTACGGTCGATGTATCTACAAATCGTTCGAGCTGCGACGAGCCGTGTCGCGGCGCGAGCTGCTCGATAACCTTTACTATACCGCAAAGAGAGGTTCCAGAGTGTAAAGACATACTCGTGCCGTGCGGGCCGATCTTCTTCCCGTTCAACTCGGCGAGGATCAACAACGAGCACAAAGCATGTCTCGAAGAGATCTCGCTTCGCTTGCAGCAGGACCCGCAAGCCTACGTCGTCATCGACGGTCATCGCGACTCGTCGGAGCGCGTCGGCATTTCGCTCACACGCGCCAACAACGCGCGCGATTACCTCGTGAGCATAGGCGTGAGCGCGGGCCGCATCACCGTTCGCAACTTCGGCGACACCTGCCCGCACCCGAACGGGGATGCGAACCTCAATCGCAGGGTCGAGTTCTACATAGTGCCCGGCGATTATCGCTCGGAGCCGCCGCCGTGTTTGCCTGCGGAAGAGGCGATACGAAGGATGAAGGGTTGCCCCGGCGGGCGAGTCATCACGAATGAATCGCCCGCAACAGAACGCCGCCCGCCCGCCCGGACTCCGCGCCGTGGAACGCGCCGGCCTGAGCCTGTCTCTGAGTTGGAAGATGACGAGGATACAGGCAACGGCCCGGTTGATTCTTCAACGGCTCGGCAGGTCACCCCGGTATCGGGTGCTAAACCGCCTCGCGCTGCCTCACCTGCGACGGGGCCGGCGACCGTAATTCGTGCGGTTCGCACCAGCGCGAGCGGCGGCGTTCTACGCATTTACATAGATGCGGACGGCGCGGCTCAATTCAACGCGTTTATCCTTAAAAGCCCATCTCGAATCGTAGTCGACGTTCGAGGGGTGCGCAGCCTGTTCGGCAGCAAGGTCTTTCCCGTAGACGCGCGGTTTGTTGAGCGAGTCAGAGTCGGTCAGCCCGACCCGACGACTGTGCGCGTCGTGCTGGACATTACCGGAGAGGTTCCTTACGAAGTGATAAGAGAAGGTTCTTCGATTGTCATCATCGTAGGTCAAAGCGGGCCGACTGCAAAGACAGGCAGCGCAAGAACGATTCCTGCTATCCCTAACCAATAACCTCCTGATGCGCAGATCAGCTTAAGCGAGATGGCACTCTCACCGTCTCGCTTATTTTTTTCTTTAATCTTGTTTGACCGGAGTTGTTCTACGTGCTAGGCACGCACCGAAAGGGATGAAACTTACTGGACATCGGACGGCTCAGATTGCAAGATGGGCGATGACCGAGCCGGTCGCGAGGACCGTCGCGGCATTGGTGCTAGCAAGCCCGTACCGGAGTTTGGTCTCAGCGGTTCGTGTGCCGATCAGTGGTGACGACGCGGCTTTCATTGCCGTTGCCGATCCCGTTTAAGAGATTACTCTTCAGTTTCTACCGCTGCGCTGGTTCGGTCATCATTTCATACTGACCGGAGGCCCTCTGCTATGAAGAAGCGCTCCTCATCTCGCCCAACAAAGCGTCTGCGACACACGCCCCGCCCGGGACGTACCATTGAGGCCAACAGAAGCAGCGACCTCCACCAAGTCAACCAACATGCTGCTGGCATTGACATCGGTGCTGAACGCCATTATGTGGCCGTGCCTGCGGCTGCCACTCTCCATCCGGTGCGCGAGTTCTCAGTATTCACTAAAGACCTGTACGCCATTGCTGACTGGTTGCAAGCTTGCAGCGTAACGACCGTGGCAATGGAGAGTACGGGCGTCTACTGGGTGCCATTGTATGAGGTGCTCGAAGAGCGCGGCTTTCTCGTCAAGCTTGTCGATGCGCGCAAGGTAAAGAATGTCACAGGGCGCAAGAGTGATGTCTTGGATTGCCAGTGGCTACAGCAACTCGAAAGCTATGGGTTGTTGGCTGCCGCCTATCGGCCCACCGATGAGATCGTCGTGCTGCGTGGGTATGTCCGCCAACGTGACATGCTTGTTAAGAGTGCCTCAAGCCACATTCAGCATATGCAGAAGGCACTGCAACAGATGAACCTACGCCTGGATAATGTGGTCAGTGACATCACCGGGCAGACTGGTATGCGAATACTAAAAGCCATTCTGGCAGGCGAGCGCGATACGGGCAAACTCGGCCAGATGCGCGACCCGCGCTGTCACGCCACGGCGGAGGTGATAGCGCAATCCTTAGTGGGCAACTACCGGCAAGAGCATCTGTTCGCATTGAAGCAGGCAGTCGAGTTGTTCGAGTTCTATCAAGAGAAGATCCTGGAGTGCGAATCGGAGATGGAGAAGTATCTACAGAGTTTGTCGGGTAAGCGCGATGATGAGCCACCGCCGCTTGCAGGAGGTGAAAAGCGCCAGCGCTGCAGTTTCAACCTGCGCGATTATGCCTACAAGCTTTTAGGGGTTGATCTGTTTCGAGTGCAAGGGCTGAACTCGCAGACCTTATTGCAGATCATCTCGGAAGTTGGGGTAGACTTGAGTGGCTTTGTCAGCGAGAAGCATTTTGCGAGTTGGTTAAGCTTAAGTCCGAACCGGCGAGTGAGTGGAGGGAAGGTGTTATCGAGCAAGACGAAGGCGAGCAAGAATCGGGCGGCGGCAGCATTCCGGCAAGCGGCGTCGAGCGTAGCGCGCAGCGACAGCGAGTTGGGAGCGTACTATCGAAGGATGCAGGCGCGCAAAGGGCCAGGTGCAGCGATCACAGCGACAGCGCATAAGCTAGCAAGGCTGTACTACAGCTTGGTGAAGCAGGGGCGGGAGTACGAAGAGGGAGGAGCGCGAGCGTATGAAGAGAGGCAACGAGAGCGAGTAGTTGCGAGTTTGCGCAAACGGGCGAAAGGGCTAGGGTATGAGCTAGTGGAGCTGGCCGCATAAAGTGGCAAGCGCGACAGGCTAGACAGCAACAGTGAATTACAACCCGAACCGGATTGGCGACAGCGTGTGTTTGCAGAAGCAGTATTCGAAGAGTTGTTTCTTAAGAGCGCGCGAACGGCACTGGCAGGAACCATGCGAAATCTGCTTCGCGCGCCCGGTCATCCCAAGCGTTAGGCCGCTTCACCCAGTACGGTCTTTCAAGAAAGCAAAGCCGCCAGCCAATCACAAAGGACTAACTGGCGGTTCTCACATTCGTGCTTTTTCAGCTTACTGCGCTCTTACAAAGAATACGTCCCACGCCCCTCTCCCAACTTGAGCGCCCCGCGCATCTCTTACCTTCGCACGATAGCGGAACCAGTTGCCGTGTTCGTCACGTCGCTTTGATTCTTTGTAATCTAAGTCTATGGACATGACATTAAAGGATGATAGCAAATAAAGCTCGTTTGGCTCTGAGAGCCCGTTGTGATTTACGTCTTTCCATAAACGTAAAGAGTTAAAGATTGAGTCTCTGGAATCTATTTTGCCATCCTCATTTCCACCGCTCCCCGCTTTATCGAATTCAGCAAGTGCGAGAAATCCATTCGGATTAGGCGATGAAAGCTGTGGGGTTAAGTCCCCAAACAGCTCTATCCCGTTGTCTATAGTGCCATTGTTGTTGCGATCAAGTGCTAAGAATACATCGTCAGAGTTTGCAACAGTCCAACCAATGCGCTCGGCTGCTCCGTTGCTGTCTAAATCAAACTCGCACCCACCACTCGCGTCCGTCAGCGCAAATCCGTTACCTAGAGTATCTATTAAGATCGGACTTGACGTTTGAGTGCATCTGCAACAAAAGCTGCACCAGTATTGACCAATTGGACAATCGCCGCCGCTAGCTGCACAATCATCGGGGTTGGGCGGGGGATTGCAAGGTGTTGTACAAGTCCCACTCCCACCAATACCACTGCTACAGCAACCGGGTGGGCGGCAATCTGGCCCATCAAACGTTCGAATCCTTAAACTATCGCTTGAAGCGCAATAATAATGGTATGTAGCTGTAGCATGGCTACCATTTGTTCCACAGGCTAAGTCGGCTGTGATTCGGGAACCAGAACCGCAATTCGCAGGAAGATTCTGACATACGTTGCTCCCCAAGGGAGCACAGGACACGGTATATGATCCGTTGCAACCAAGGGTTGCGCACCGAGTTCCACTTGTGTCATTGAAAATATTGCATCGAGGCGTTCCACAGTTAGTTTGCGCCTTAATAGTGCGTTCCGTAAACATGAATACGGCTGCTGCAATTAGAAGCAATAGGAGACAATAACGTGGCAGCACAGTTATTTCCTCCTCTCTGATGCATCAAATGGCCGTTGGAGTTCAGATTCAATTTCAAGAAAGCCGCTCTTTGTATACGCAGACTCTAAACGCCCTTGTATAGCACCTACGCCTCCACGAAAGCCATCCAGCCATTCAGGTGAATGGGTGGAGTTGGGAGTTAAATCGGCAGCTCCCTCTTTGATAGCACTCATTACAGCCTGTGGCCCTTTTTGCTTTAACACTTCGAGAAAGTAGCGAGTTGCTGCCCGCGCACCGGCACGTAATCCAAGTAAACGTCCCCTGGATTTAGATATGTCGGGCCCCATAAGGTTCCGTCTGTAAACTCAACGAAATCTACGGAGATTGTGATATTGTCGAATGTATCCGGGTAAGAAATGTCCCCGCCCAAATATATTGACTCTGATTGACCGGATTGCAGAACTGAGCTAGTGGACATCTTATTCGTAAGCTCTGTACCACCGATCTTAGAATGGCCAGACAATATTTCATACCGGATTGCATAAGCACAAACGGGTTGAAAGCTGTCGTTTCCAATGATCACTTCAAACTCAGGTGTTTGCGAAGTAGCTAAATTGCTTTTCCCGAATAAGAGACGTAACGGTGCATCCGGCTGTTGCTTTACTAAGAAACGAGGAGACTGCGAAGGTGCAATGGCCGTGTGAGCTACATGTGGAATGTAATAACTAGCCGTGTAAAATGCAACGAGGAGAAGTGTCACTGCGACAAAAAAAATTATGCTTTGTCTTTCGACGATAAATGGAAACTGCTTTTTCATAGTATCATCTCCAGCTTAGGAACTCTCGGAAACTCGGCTAAATTTCTTGACGCCGAGTATATCACAAAAACTCTTTAGATATAAATAAGTAATTAGCAATACTATTTACCAGTCCATAAGCGAGCCAAGACATTAACGGACAAGTTCCTGTGAAGATTAACCGCATGAAATCAAGCACGGCGTGTACCCTTGAATTCATAGTTCTTTCTCTGATCTGGTGCGACTGGTCTACTGTCTACTGATCGAGTTGAGCGGTCGCGAGCGGCCTAACGACTCGCATCAGTGGGCGTGGCGCACAGCACTCAAAGAAACCAGGCGAAATTCGCTCGCCGCGCTCCACTGCATGCGTTTGTTAGACCCCGTTTTGACGTGCAGGGCTTTTACTTTACCTGCTTGAGAAACTCTTCAATATCTATGCTTGCATCTCGTAGCCCGCCTTTTAGCGTGTATCTGTCAACTTCATCGTGGAAAGGAAAGACAATTATTCTTCCATCAGGGTGTGCCATCTTAACATGGCTTCCTTTTCGGTGCAGTTCTACAAAGCCAAGCCGTTGCAACGCAGCCAGAACTTGTCTTCCCGACAGAAGTGGTAGCTTCATATTGTCAGTTCAACAACTTCATGGTCTTCGCCATCTAGCACTTCTGCTGGCTCAGGTTCCAGGTAAAGATCAATGGCTTCTCGGATGTTATTCAGCGCTTCTTCCCTCGTCTTTCCCTGAGAACCAACAGCTTTTCAAAGAAGGACAGTGTGCCACGAAGTATCCATCTTCACCTTTTTCTATAATTACCTTTATTGGCATATCAACCCTCTTACTGTTCAGTTAAAGTTCCGCAAAGAATATTAGTTCTGTCTGGACGTGCCGTCAATTCGTCGCGCTTTGCGGGCAGGGGTCTAACGACACGCATCAGCGGGGCCGCGAGCGGTACTAATAGATTGATGCGAGACTCAATTCGCGGCCTCCGTTGCATGCGCTTGTTAGACGGCGCTTGATTGGGCAAGCTTTTATCCGACCAACACTATGTACTCCGTTAAGGCAGATCGGCGTTCACGGGCTCGTTTTGCAGGCTCTATCAACTCACGCACTGTCGTGATCAACTCATCGGTCGTTTCTGGCGTGAATGATGCTTCGCCGTCCTCCGCACAAACCCAAGCGTAAACATTCGGCACACGTACCATGATCCCCTCTTCGTTGTACTCGAATGTAGTTGGACGCCATTCTTTTGGTGTCTGATGCTCTTTACAGATTGGTACTACTTGGCTCGCCATAATTCACTTCTTTCTTTTTCGCCTTTGAAACGGCGGTTTCTCCCATTCCATTTCATCTGGGATGTAAGCGGTTACAATCTCTGCATAAACAGGGTCAGAGTATTCACAAACAACGTGTAGGTAAACATCTATGTTTTCTAACAGGCTTGTTTTGCCACATACGAGCAATCTTTGATCGTTTGGATATTCTTCAATTACAGTTCCTTCTAAGACTACCTCAACCATATTCTTTCGCTCAAAACCTTCTTTTAAGGCATGCTGAACGGCATGGCTCTTGACGAGGTAAAAGCCGTCTCGCACTCGCTGACGAATGATTTGAATGTCCATGCTGCATAGTCCTGTGCATAGAATTTCAATTATAAATCTCTAGACTACGAGCATGAATGTAGCACAGGACAAACTGGAGTTGCTACCACATCAGCCGTCTAACGCTCCGCATTATCGGGGCCGCGAGCCGCACTGATGAATACATCCGAAACTCGCTTCGCGGCCTCCGCTGCATGCGTTTGTTAGATGCCGGTGTGATGCGGGCATACACTTTCAGGTTTGTTATTTAGCCCGTTTCTCTTCCTTTGTGCTAGCTCTAACTTTATACAGCCATATGTTTGCACCATCGAATTTTTCAACCAGACCTTGTTTTCTGAGGCTGCGCATATTCCAATATAGGTCATCAATGTTAATACCCTCTTCGCTTAACTTTTGCCTTATCTCTGCCAGTGAGATCGGATTATCTTCCGAAGAGAGTAACTGAAGTATTTTTTCCTGAACCTTTGGCGAAAAGCGATTCAAGGGGGTTTCGAAAGCCACCTCTTCTGCTGATTCTCTCGTTGTTTCGACTTTTTCTTGGACAGACCTGATATTGTCATTGACAATCGAAATTAAACGAGCGCGCTCTTTGTCACCTGCTACATCAATTTGTTTTAGGGCCTCATCAATTATCCGGCCCTTTACGACTTCTAATTGCCTTTCCACATCTTTGAGATCTATGGATAAGCGAGACGCGCCACTAATGATGGACAAAAAATTCTCCTCGTCCCGGAAATCACTGGGTGCATAAAGGACCTTAGGATTGAAATTCAAAGTGATAAAGAAAAGTAAAACTAAAAGAGCAGGGAAAAGCATGACGAACCATATAAATGTAACCTGCAAGTTCTCCGAAACTAACTTTAATGCAATTGTACCAGCTACCTCAGCAAGGGCAGCAAAAATGGCTATAATTGTTAGAGGATTGTTAACGGCTTTTATATTCTCGATCATAACAGTCATCCTTTATCAGAGATACATTTGTAACACAAGGCATCTAACGGCCCGCGCAGGGCGAGAGCATCTAAATTCCCAACAAAAGTGAGGGGTTCAACTTTTCGAGCAATTTTGCCAATTCAAATTACCGTCAAAAGTCGAAGGAATTTGCTCATATTTGTATCTGGTATAGAAGTCTAAGAAACCAAAATCCTTATTCTCCTAGAAAATTAGATGCTCTCGCCCTACGGCCCGCGTAACCGGGCCGCGCGCAAGGAACTGAAAGAAACCATGCGAAACTCGGTCGCGCGGCTCCGGTTGACGCGATTGTTAGGCGCGGGCTTTACAACTCACTGCCTCGGCAGTTTCTCAATATAGTCCAGAACTTCCGAAACAGGCTTTTCTCCAGTTGCACCGACAGGACCTGGGGACGAGCCATAGAGAGTAATCTTCTCAGGTGGAGGATTCGAAAACTTAGTCCTTGCAACCAAACATCGTTCAACTTGATCGCAGACATGAACCGAGCATGTTGATGCAAATGCATACCCGCCAGATCCGTATCTGCCTACAAGATCAAGGTCCCATTTCAGTAAGACTATTGTCCCAACATCATCTTGGTTAGCAGGCCGCAACTCATTTGGAAGTTGAAAATGTACCCCATCAAGTTCCATAGACTTCTCGTCTATAACAAGAACCTTACCTTTGATATATGGCTTGAGTGACCCATCTTTATTGCAATTCGACTCAGTTTTGAAATAGCCTCTCCCATTGTACTCAGCCCACAGCAGTTTTTGCGCATCTTTTGCTGCGGCTTCTTGTCGTTCCTCTAGTTCCCTTTGGTGGGTTGCAAAAACTATTACGACCAGCCCCGCTAAAATTCCCAGTATACCAATTAGTGGACCTAGTAGTTTGATGAATTTATTCTTGCTCTTTCCTTCTAACCAATAAGCTAACAAGCCACCTAAGACCAATGCCCCGAGCGCAAGTAAAAATGATAGAAGCATTAATATATTAGACAACGTTACGATATATATTGTATCCATGTTTGCCACCACTTACTACTCCATGTTTGCACACGGTAGGGAGTCTCCCACGTAACAATCATATCACGTTAACCGCTTGTTCGAGCGCCTAACGCTGCGCATCAGCGGGGCCACGAGCGGTACTGATAGATTGATGCGAAATCCGCTTCGCGGCCTCCGCTGCATGCGTTTGTTAGACTCCGGCCTTTATGTTGTAGAGTTTTCGTATTCTTAGATACCCAATTAGATTATACTACTCTGTGCCAAGCTAAATTGTATTACAAGAATGAATTATCTTTCACCTATAGCTTTGTCGTGAACGCAAATTCCGAAGGCAGGAGATATATCGCCCATGAGTGATATATTTATTAGTTATGACAGGCTAGATAGATCAAGAGTTGAGAATCTCGTGAAGACTCTCGAAAAGCATGGTTTGTCTGTATGGTGGGATCGAAGAATTCTACCGGGCAAGTCTTTCGATAAAGTTATACAAGAAGCAATAGACTCTTCTAAGTGCATGATAGTCGTATGGTCCAAGCAATCAATAGAATCTGACTGGGTGAAAGAGGAAGCATCTGAAGGCATCAGGCGCGGAATGCTTATCCCGATTTTAATTGATGATGTAAAAATCCCGTTAGGATTCGGGCGCAGGCAAGCGGCACGGCTGGTAGATTGGCAAGGTACTCAAGATGACCCGGAAATAGATCAAATAATAAAATCTATTGAAGAAAAACTTGATCGGTACTCAGAAGATAATGATAGAAATAATAAGGGCTCAATTGAAGAATCGAACGAGGCATTAGATGAAAAATCATTCAAACCAGCTTTGAAAGCATCCTCAAAGAGTAAATCATCAAACTCTCTCTTGGAGAGCGTGCGGAAGATAAGTTCGCTTCTGTGGTTACCTATTGTTGTTTTGGCTGTTCTACTAATACTAGGTGCTATTTATTACATTGTGTATCTTCTAAATACCCCGAGTGGTATGAGCTTTAATTCGAATAGTTCCAACAATGCTTCCGCAATTCTACCCGATTCCAATCCTAGTAACACTAACTTGCCGAAGTGGGAGCTAGATAAGACTCTTGTAGGGCATAGCGATCCGGTATGGTCAGTTGCGTTCTCAGCGGATGGCAAAACCGTTGTGAGCGGGAGTGAAGATAAGACAGTCAGAGTATGGGAAACTATGACGGGGAAAGAGAAGCAAACATTGAAAGAGGATAGCCCTGTCAATTCTATAGCTATTGCGCCGGATGAAAAAACATTAGCCAGTGCTTGCAACGACAAAACTATAAAACTATGGAATATAGCGACTGGGAAAAAAACTATGTCCTTGAAAGGTCACAGCGACCAAGTATATTCCGTATCATTCTCGCCTGAAGGTACTCTCTTAGCAAGCGGAAGTAAAGATATGACTATTAGACTATGGAATATACAAACAGGGGCACTCTTAAGCACTCTTATGGGGCATAGTGAAAGAGTTACTTCGGTTGCTTTTTCACCTGATAGCAAAACTTTAGCCAGTTCAAGTGTGGATGGTAAAGTGAAGCTGTGGGACGTGCAAACAGGTGCTTTGAAAACAACCTTAGATGCTGATAGCAGCTATGTTTATTGCGTTGCATTTTCTCCTGATGGTAAATTAGTGGCAAGTGGGAACCATGATCTCACAGTAAGATTGTGGGACTCGCTATCAGGAGCGTTGGTACAGACGTTACGTGGACACAACGAGAGAATATTTGCTATTGCCTTTTCACCGGACGGCAGACTATTAGCAAGTGGAAGTGTGGATAATTTTATTAAGTTGTGGGACACCATATCCTGGGATTTAAGACAAACGCTTAAGAACCACACGGACGTAATAAACTCACTAGTGTTCTCCACAGACGGAAAGCTGCTAGCCAGTGGCAGCAGAGACAAGACAATAAAGCTGTGGATAAAATGAGATAAACCCTAAGCAACACATAAGGGGTTCATTACTTTATTTATTGCCCTTCCACAATGGGTCATTAAAACGATTTGCCTTCCTTACAAGAAGCCTGTTCTTTTCTTGAGTCGGGGGAATTGAAATAGGTAGGCCTGCCTTTTTATCCTTTGCTTCATACAGGACTAGCCCAAGACCAGCGTAGGTTAAGTTGGATGGTGAATTCGAGGCAATGCCCAGCAATGGAATTAAGGCAGTAGCAAGAATAACCAAGTAAATGTTCAACCTGTTTTTCATAATTATTCTCCTTCCTCGATATTGGAATCAAATTCAAAACAGATCCAAATACTAACCTGGATAAAAAGATTACAACATTGAGAAATACGAGCTTATATCACATAAGTTCAATATATGTTAGCAGCGCCTTACGATGAGGAGTCTAACGGTTGGGATGACCGGGCCGCGCACGTAACACTCAAAGAACGATAAGAAACTCGCTTGCGCGGCTCCACTGCATGCGCTTGTTAGGTGCCGTCGTTTGCGAGAGTTTTACGAGTACGAGGCGGCGCTTTTGCTAGTAGAGTAGAGTACATATCTTCAGCAGTTCTTAGCATTTCACTAGCCTCATTAAGATCAAATTCAAAACTTTCATTCGGATAGCGAGCCGGGTTACGCAAGCCAGCAAGCCTATTGAGCAGTTGGGCAAATCTATGATCCGTATCTCCTAAACCCGGCCTGCATTATAGAGAAAATCGAAGGCAATAAAAAATCCTTCAAGATGACGGATGAGGGTAATATGCGCGGCATTCGGCGAATCCTCATCAGTAAGGACAAACCCCTCTATGTTGCCGACCAAAGTATGGAACTCAGCGGGATTGATCTTGCCTGACTGGGGTGTTGTACCTTGAGTACGCAAGTGAAAGACTCCGTGAGCCTCTTCGTTGAAGCGAACCTGTTCAACTCCGTCCGGGTCCATGATGACTTGCACTGCCCAAGGGGTAAAGTTAGCTGGCAGCACCCCGGCTCTTTTCCTACGTTCAATCTCAGGGTTAGCCCAGATGTCAAAGATTTGGTCATAAAGATTATCTGCGAATTCTTTGCTTAACTTAGGATTACTCATAATGCTATTGATGTATGATAGCCCCAGCCTTACTTGCCTCACAACAGCATATCAGGCACCTAACGACTCGCATCAGCGGGGCCGCGAGCCGCACTGATGGATTTATGCGAGACTTGCCTCGCGGCCTCCGTTGCATGCGTTTGTTAGATTGCGGGCGGGCAGACAGACTTGTTGAGACTACAGCACTCTTGGCAAAGAGGCTTACCGCCGGTTCCCTGTCTAAGGTCTTCGCGTGAAATGTTGTTACCGGTATTGCACTCAGCATTATCGTGGTAGACAGATTGTTTAATCGAATGCCATGGTGCTTTCTGCATACTTGATGCTAGATCTTTCTGATTTACATTTAAAAACTGCTGGCGGGGCGCTGGTGCCCCACGAAGCAACCCTTCTGTACTCAAATCCTCGTCGATTTCGGGCCAATGAATGCCATACCCCCCTCCGCCGATTCGCCATTTATTCCGCTCTGCCTCAGACGCATTTAGAAGTCTAGGATACCAGGCAAGCGGCACAATTATTGTTCGACCATCCATTAGTGTCACGCTCAACGTTGAATCTGTGACCTCTACATCTGCGACACGTTCATCAGCCGCTAACGCCAAAATACCCATTCCAAGCCTCCAATAGCTCCGTTTGATGTTCTATCACTAATGATTGTAGCTTACGCAATTCTTTTGCGCTATAACCGAAATTACGAGCCAAACTTATTGGCCTCAACCAGAACTTTGCAGATAGGTTATCCCGATCAATATGAATGTGCGGCGGCTCATTAGGTTCATGACTGTAGAAGTAGAAACGATAAGGGCCAATTCTTAGAATCGCAGGCATGACTCAGGATTGTACCAGAGTACTCACGAAGCAATCTAACGCTGCGCATTATCGGGCAGGGCTGTTGCAAAGTCGGCCTACCGGCGCAAAATCAGATTCAACGCCTCAAGCGGATAGGCACTGTAGATTCTCCTCGCCTCTGCCAGATTCCTTGTCCCTTGCCTCAAGACCAGCCCTATTATCAGGTTGTTTATCACTGCCATCACCTGCGCCGCTTCTCCTCTCCTCAATCTACATCCATCTTCCCGCAACGTCTTGTCTTTCCGATAGTGCAACCCGTTTTCTATCCCCCAGTGCCCTCTCACTATTTCCATCAAGCGTTCGGCTGTGGCTTCTTCCCTTGTCAGGCTAGTGACTCCATATGAGAACCTCGCTTCGCTTCTTGCCTGTGCTGATCTCTTCGATTTCTCGCTCAATCTTGAAGACCTGTTCAAGCCAGGGCCACTGCAAATATCCCTTCAAAAGGCTGGTCGCCACAAGTCGCCTCTCCTCTATTCGTCCGTGTCCTTTTTCTATTGTCTCAGCTCGCGAGAAGTCATTCTTCATCGCTTTCAGCGCCGTCTTGCCTTCCTCTATCTCGAATGCTGCCTCTATCTCTGCACGCAAACTCGATTGATTGTCTTTGACTGTCCACACATACTCTGCTCCGCCTTCGACAACCTGTTGAGACAGTTCGCGTTGTGCAAACATCGCATCGCCTGTCACGATTTTTCCCTTTAAATCCACGCCTTTTAAGACTCGTGGCGCTGCAACTATCTCGTTTTCTTTGCTTCCGACTTCGACCTGGAAAAGCACAATACCCTCACTAGGAAGATATGCTGCCAGCAGATGAACTCCCTGAGTTTTTCCGGGAGGAATCGTTCCACGCAAAGTCTTTCCATCTAAGGGCATCTCTACAGACAAGCCACCTTCGACAGTCGAGAGCAGAAACTGTGTGAATGATTCTTGAAGTTGCTCGACCGAAACCGCCCGACCAAGAATGCGAGTGTAGGTCGTTGGGTGGGGAGTAGATTTTCTCTTAAGGCAGAGAGCTTCAATGAGCATCTGTTTGCGAAGCGAAACCCAGTGAGCAATGGCTTCGGGGTCATCCTCGCCGGCAAGCTTTGCCAGGATGACAAAGACCAGAGCGACAGCCAGAGGGTAACGCACCCCACGAGGATCGCGGTGATCGGTAAGGCAGTCGAGATGATAGAACAGTGAGTCAACATCAAAGATAAAAGGGTCGTTTTTTTGCTCCAATGAGAAGCTTGCAGTGTTATGCTTCATCTAAGACCTTCCTCCGGTTCAGTTTTGGATTAATTTGCTATTGAACCGAGGTAGGTCTTTTCTTTTCAGTTGTCAAGCGACTTTGCAGGAACCCTGTCTACCTATGTCTCTGTAAGTGTACCGATGTTTAGGGCAATCGCATCATAAGAAAAGTAGGAGATGACTTTACACCGTAGTAAGAGCGTGGATAGTCTGAAAGGATTTCAATCGGGCGGGTTTTTGCTCGACTAAAGCCTGGTCAGTTTCAGCAAGGCTTCTTGAGTTGGGTTCGTGCAGTGGCCGATCTGACCGACCAGCAAATAGTCCCTATAGATGGTAAGAAACTACGCCGCTCCCACAACCGATCTTCTGGGCAACGAGCTATAGAATTAGTCAGCGCCTGGTCGAGAGCTAATCGCTTGATGTTGGGACAAGTCAAAGTCTCAGGGGATTCAAACGAGATCACAGCCGTGCCGCAGTTGCTGAGGTTGTTGGAAGTCAAAGGCTGCATAGTTACCGTTGATGCTCTGAACTGCCAGAAAGAGATAGCTTCGGAGATTCTCAATCAGGAAGCAGATTACGTGCTGTCACTGAAGGGCAATCAAGGCAACATCTACAAAGAAGTAGCACTTTTCTTCGAGTCGGTGGTAAATGACCACACTTATGGCTTCCAAATCAGCAGGCACGAGACGGTAGATGGTGAGCATGGTCGAATAGAGGTTCGAAAGTACTGGCATGTCAACGCGCCAGAGTGGCTGAAAGAGAAGTTTGAATGGCCAGGGTTAGAGAGTCTGGGGATGTGTGAGGCAAGGCGAGAGATAAACGAGCAGACAAGTGAAGAGAAGCGATATTACCTGAGCAGTTTGCCGGTAGATGCAATGAGATTAGCAGAGGCAGTCAGAGGGCATTGGTCAATAGAGAACTCCTTGCATTGGATACTGGACGTAGTATTTCGGGAAGATGATTCACGAGTAAGAGTAGGACACGCAGCAGAAAACTTTGGGCTGACAAGGCGGATAGCACTAAATCTGTTACAGCAAGAGAAGACACTCAAGCGTGGAGTGAAGACAAAACGGCTCAAAGCAGCTTTGGATGATAGCTATCTGCTTAAAGTTCTCAACACTTGAGATGCGATTGCCCTAAGGAGTTGGTTTCGATATGACAGTGAATAAGAAGTCGCGCGCCGTTTTCATTACAGGTGGTACCGGTTCTGTGGGTAAAGCACTCGTCCGAGCGTTTGCTTCAAACGGTTATCGCGTGGCCTTTCAGTATTGCCGTGATAAATCAACCGCTAACCGATTGAAGAATCAATTCGGTGCTGAACCAATCCAATTGGACTTTGAAAAGGACTTCGAACTTCCAAAGGTCAACTTTGATGTAATTATAAACAATGCGGGGATCAACATTAGCGACATCCAGACTCACGAAGTCACTATCGAAGATTGGCATAAAACATTGCGGGTCAATCTCACCGCCCCTTTCTTAATTATTCGGCAGTGCCTTCCTGCAATGATTAAGAAGCGCGCGGGAAGAATCATAAACATTTCTTCAATCTATGGGCTGCGCGGTGTTGAAGGGAATTTCCCGTATACAGTTTCAAAGCATGGATTATCGGGACTTACAAAGACCATTGCGAAGGAGTATGCAGTTTACGGAATCACTTGCAATGATATCTGTGCGGGGCCGATTGACTCAGACATGATGAGAGAGATCGGCAAACGAGAAGCCGCAAGGAGCGGAGGTACTGTTAGAAGTTACCTGAAGGAAGTGTGTGAAGAAATCCCTGCTAATAGAATGTTGAAGCCCTCAGAGCTAGCTAGGTTGGCGCTTTTTTTGGCTTCGCCTGAGGCCGCATACTTGAACGGGACATCTATTCCACTCGATGGTGGCATGATTGCATAATGGAAAAATCTGGCCAAAACATTGTTGCTGAGATGTTCAACGAATTGAGTTACGCTCAGGCGGGCAAGATTCGGCGAATGACTCGTCTGTTTTCTCGCGCTAGCGGTCGAACCTTAATTGTGCCGATTGATGACAGTCTGATTTTCGGACCTAGTATAGGATTAGAGCAGGTAGAATCCAAAATTCAGAAAATCCTTCTAGATCCACCTGATGCTTTGCTGTCATTTCCAGGGGTGTTTCGAAATGATGGGAGGCTGCTCTCGCGCGTTGCCGGAATTGTGAACCTTACGGCAAGTACCAGCCGTTCCCAACATACACGAAAGGTGCAAGTCGGAAGTGTACACCAAGCCACGCAGCTTGGACTCGATGCCGTTGCTGTACATGTAAACATCAGTAGCAAATATGAGCCCGAAATGCTTAGGATTCTTGGCTCAGTTTCCCAAGAATGTGAATCTTACGGCATGCCATTACTGGGCATCATGTATCCCCGTTCTGAAACAACAGCAGGTGACGATAACTACGACGAACTTAAGCAGAACGATTCGAAGCGGTACGCAGAGCTTGTCGCTCACTCAGCACGAGTGGGGGTTGACCTGGGTGTCGATCTCATA
The DNA here is from genome assembly GCA_963728545.1 of Blastocatellia bacterium. Taxonomy (GTDB): domain Bacteria; phylum Acidobacteriota; class Blastocatellia; order UBA7656; family UBA7656; genus DASUNP01. The sequence goes on along the minus strand of CAVSKO010000002.1, from coordinate 3,995,513 downwards.
AAAACTAAATACACAGGCGATCCAGAGTCTTTCAGAATTGTTGTCGATGCGTGTAAGCCGGTGCCCATCGTTGTTGCTGGCGGTCCAGTACTTCCAGTTGATTCCGCACTACAGATGGCCTACGAGGTAATTCAAGCAGGGGGGGCAGGAGTTAGCTTTGGCAGAAACGTGTTCAGCAGGGATTGCCCTCAGCCTATAGTTTCGGCCCTTAAGGCTATTGTGCATGAAGGCCTCACACCAGAGGAAGCGCGGAAGCATATTGAGCATGACGAAACTGACTAGAAAATCAAACAGAATGTTATGAATGTCAAACTAGCAAATCCAGATTATTCAAGTGAAAAGCTACTTGCAAGCGTAATGACCGTTCTTAGGAAAACGGAGCTTTGGTCCATGGCAACAGTTAGCTCAAAGAAGGAAAGTCACATTAATACAGCATATTTCTCCTATAGCGCTAGTTTAGATTTTTACTTCGTATCTGGTCCCGCAACGAAGCATAGTCAGAATATTCTGAGTTCGCCACGTGTGGCCATTTGTGTCTTCGACTCCCATCAGCCTTGGGATTCTTATCATCGCGGATTGCAACTATTTGGCACTTGTTGGAGGGCAAGCACGGCTGAATCCGTGAAGGCGCACGCTGTCCATGCTACTCGCTTTCCTGCATACGGAGAATATATAGAAGCACTCAGCCCCAGAGAGCGGAAATCGTTTCCCTATCGGTTCTATGTGTTCCGCCCTGACAGGATCAAGATCTGTGATGAACGGGCATTTGGTGAAGAAGTATTTGTCCTGGCAGATGTGGTTAGAGTTTCGTGAGGCATATGGATACTTGGGATTTGATGCAGAATTGGTACTTCGTCCTTCCGCCATCAAGACCGTCTGCTTTGCAGCTGACTCGTATCCGATCTCAGATAGCAAAAGTAGATCGCAGTCTACCTGTTGCGGTACTTGGCAGCACTCCCGAGTTTCGCGATCTCTTGTACGAATCTGGCTTCCGTCGCATTTACGTCCTCGAAAGAAATGCGGTTTTCTATCAGGCCATGACTCAAGCACGGGTTTATTGCAACGCCGAGAACCTCGTCAATGGAGGCTGGCTGGATACTCTGCCAACACTTAAAGGAAAATTCGCGGCCATTCTTTCTGATCTGACCAGTGGGAATATACCCTACGATCAGAGAGTGCAGTTTTATGAAGGTATCGAGGGTTCGCTAATGGAGGGGGGCATGTTCTTTGACAAGGTGCTGACTCATACGGGCTGCAACCTCTCGTTTGATAGCTTGGTTGAGAAGTACTCTACATTGCCGCTTAACCTGCTTCACATCAATTACTTCTCTTCAGAGATGTTGTTTTGCAGTGAGCTCGATAGATCTGGAACAACTTGTGGATTCCTCTTTATTCTATGCGATTCTCGAGGATCGCATAAAGAATGAACGCGTTAGAACTTTCGCTGAACATGCCAAAAAGATCACACCTCCCGGTTGCACTTGGTGGTATGGGCGCAGATGGGAAGAACTCCAAAAGGATTACTGTCGGGGCTTGACACAAATTGAGATTGCCGAAGACGAACCATCTAGCCCCTACTACGGGCGTCTTAAATTCTTTCAATTCAAGAAAGGACGATAAATGAAAGATAACAGTGATCTCAAACGGCAAATTGGTTTGCCGATCGCCTTTGGCATCATATTGATCGTAGTTGCAACGCTTCTCCCTCTTTGGACAGGTGTCAGCCTATCAACACCAGAAAAGATTGTTCTAGCGATTCTGATTTTTGGTGCCCAAATGCTCGTCAGGCTCTTTTGGCTCGCTAGCAAGATCGCTGCGAGAACCGAATATGAAGAGACGCATTGGAAGATATGCGAAGAATGCGACACAGATTTGCACAATATTCGGAGTTGTTTCGTTCAGATAGCCAGAGAATCGTATGGACCAAGAGATTTGTTTGTTACTCACTTCAAGAAGGAAATGCATCAGCTAGCAGAGAGAATTAAGGAGGTCGCTGAAAGACGTGATCTGCGCGTGCAGGCTGATCATTTCTTGAACGTGGATAACGTCGTGGACGCGTTTCTAGGTGACAGTGAACGCATCTGGAGGGTTGCGTGGCCAATAAGTCATGGTGAGAGACTATTTGATCAATTGGCTTGGGCACGCTACTTTGAAAGGACCGCAAAAATGGCGGAGGAAGGTGATATCAAGGAGATCAGGATCGTGCTTGTTCTTGAAGACTTTCAATTGACGGAAACAGCTCGCGTTAAGAAATTACTAGACTTCTTATACACAAATAACGGTTTTGAATGCTTTATCATTAACCAGTCCGTCTTCCAGTCCATATGCGAGGAGAATGGTGTTCCGAGCAATTATATTGACTTTGGCATTTACGGTAAACGTCTATTGTTCCTTACTGAGCAATACAATCCCGTGAGGGGTGTGTTTACGAAAGATCCCGTTAGGATATTGCACTATACTAATCTATTTAACTGAGGCCCCGGCACAAATCGGAGCCGGAACTCATAAGATGTCAACGAGTTGCTTGACATGCTCTGGATTTTCGCCTTGCTCATGAAGATACAACATCATCAACTGATAGGCCGCTACCCACAGCACCCCGATGCTTGCGTTGTTTGCCAGTCCTTTCATCCACGCCGGCTCTATGTCGAAGCATTGATCCAGCCTATCAAAAAATGGCTCGATGCTCACTTTCCGTCTCCCATACACATTCAGATTATTCTCATACAGACTTGCGTATCGTCTTCTCTTTGGTGTGGTTCTGTTCTTAACTTCTATCGGCACTATCAAACATCTCTCCAGCAAGTGTTTCTCATATCGCTCGACTTCATCTCTCAACCCAGGGTCATCGTAATGTGTATCGCCCAACACTTTCTTTACTTCATCGGGCAGCAAGCCTCCCAACTGGCGAGCTATTTTAGCTTCCGGGAGAGAGTTTTTAGTGAAATCGCTCCATATAGGGACGATAGGCAGACCGGGCGTGGCAGTGACTGCGATGTGAGAACCGTAGCCTTGCACCCATCCTCGATAATAAGACTTCGACCACGAGCTGTCGCGATCAACTCCTCTGAGGCCCGCAGGGATTTTATTGAGCTGTCGGTCTGCCTTGTGCCAAAGCGGTCCCTGAGCCTTGATCATCTTCTTATCAACAGCGACTACCTCAGCCGAAGTCAGGGCGCGCTTGATCAACTCACGCGCCCAAGCTCGAATCTGGCGCTTGACGGCGGGCTTCAACTTCTTGAGGCGCTTGCGCAAGGTAGATTCATCGGGCATCTGGTGAAGACCGCAAGCAGTGAGGAGGTCTGGGTGAGCCAGAAGGTAGCGATACAATGCAGCAAATTGTTTGATACGTTTGAGCACCATCAGCATAAAGACTCTAAGCATCACCAATTCAGAGTAGTCATATGGACGACCTGGTTTAGCTTTAGTAGGTGGCGCATAGATTTCGCCCACTTTTTCCAGTATTTTAATGAGGTGGTTGTCGGTGGTTTGTCTCCTTGTCAAGACAAACCATACCATCTCAACCACTTGGCCCCGGTCTTTGTGCCGGGGCCTCATTTAACTCAATGTGGGAGTCACGGAGTCTCGCAAAGAGGAATCCGTCGGTTGCTACGGGGCAGGTGTCGCTCGAAGAATTGTACGCATTAGATGAAAGCGAACCATTGGAAGTCGAGTAGAATAGTTTAACATGGAATCTCAAAGAATTCTTGGCGAGCTAGTTACAGTTAAGAGCGCGAGCGGATTTGAGCTCGATGGAATCGTTTATCGCGACGATTCATGTCGGACGACAATAATTCATATCCATGGAAGCTTTGGCAATTTTTACCAAAGCCGATTCGTCAGACTTATGGCTAGGATGTATCACGAAGCAGGAATGAACCTACTCACGGTAAATATGGCTAGTCATGATGGTCTGGTGGAAGGGTATCGAGATAAAGATGAGTTTGAGTATGCAGGAGGGGCAGTAGCGGACTTCAACGAGTGCACGAACGATATTAAGGGTGCAGTAGAATTCGCTAATCAATTCAGCGACCACGTAATTCTTCAAGGCCACAGTCTTGGGTGCGACAGGGTTCTACAGTTCTTGATTAGCCATAATGCTCAGTACGATTTCATCCTGCTCGCGCCTTGCGACAGCTATCAACTACAGGCGAACTGGATTGCGCCCGAAAGCGTGGAAGAGCAAATTCAACGGCTTAAGAGAGAAACCCCGCGCGATCCACAATTCGATTGGCTGCCGACACGTGAGTACGGAATCAAAGGTGGTCAAGATTGGACGTATCCAATCCCAGTTACCAGAAGAGCCTTTCTTTCAATTGCCGAAGGACCGCCCTATCGTTTAATGAAGATAACAGAGCCAGCAAGCTTTCATCTTGCTCAAAGAGCACTAATTTACATCGGCGGCAAGGATGCGTTACAAGTTTGGCCTCAGGAGGTCATGTTCAAGTATCTTCGAGAGCGAATAAGCGACGTAGTAGAAGTTTATGTGCCTCAGGGAGATCACGTGCTTGCCGACTGCGAAGAGGAGGTCACGGAGAGAATCATCCAGTGGGTATTGAAACTCCCCACGAATTAATCAGAGGAGTTCAGCAGCGCCATAGCCGACAACGCTCATGAGGGTATCCATGTACCGTTCGCACATCACTACTTTTATTAAAACCCACTTTCGACATTTTAACGCTGCAGCTTTGCGAGATGCCGCCGAGGCTTACAAAGCCCACCTCGATAAGGGCGGCAGAATGCTAATCACGCTTGGGGGAGCGATGAGCACTGCTGAAATTGGACTTTCACTCGCCGAGTTGATCCGACAAGATAAAGTCCACGCCATATCCTGCACAGGCGCGAATCTCGAGGAGGACATCTTCAACCTTGTTGCTCACGATTTGTACAAACCTGTGCCTAACTATCGCTATTTAACTCCCCAAGACGATGAGGACTTGTTTGCGCGCAAACTAAATCGGGTCACAGATATTTGCATCCCAGACACAGCGATTTGGGATCGCTTAGAACAGCCCTTCATGGAGGTATGGCTAGAAGCGGACAGGACAGGCGAGCGGCTTTTCCCCCACGAATTTGTTTTCAAGGTTCTTGGTAGTGGCCGCATCAAACACCATTATCAAATTGACCCAAGAGAAAGTTGGTTATTAGCTGCTATAGAACAGAAACTGCCCATGTTCGTGCCTGCCTGGGAAGATTCCTCTTTGGGGAATATGTACGCGGGAGCGTGCCTTCGCGGGGAAATAAAAAATGTAAGCACAATCCGGTCTGGCATAGAAGCCATGATTGAGCTTGCCAATTGGTATTCGCGAACTAGCACAACAAACTCTATCGGCTTTTTCCAAATTGGCGGCGGAGTAGCAGGAGATTTTCCTCTCTGCGTTGTCCCGATGTTACACGAAGATCTCCTGCGAACGGAAGTTCCCAAGTGGGGTTACTTTTGCCAGATCGGTGATTCAACCACTAGCTACGGATCATACTCAGGCGCTCCACCAAACGAAAAGATCTCCTGGGGCAAGATAGATGCGACTACGCCTAGCTATATGATCGAATCCGATGCTACTATTGTTGCTCCTTTAATCTTCGCATATGTCCTTGATTGGTAACTGAGGTTGAGACCAAACCCATGTCACAATTTCATCACTGACTTGCTGTTCACATCCCCACAAGCTATGGTCACCCTCAGAATAGAAGGAAATTCTGGTCACCTCGAGTGCGCGTTCCTCAAAGTACCTGAACATTACTTCGTTAGGTGCAGTTTGGAGGGCATCGTCACCACCGATATAAATTAGAACTCTCTGGTTGATGCGGAAATCCGCTGAGCGATCTATCCTAATTAAACGGAATGCCGGACCCTTCATCACGCTAAGCAAGCTCTTTCGAGTAATTGGAATCGCATAATCCCAGTCTCTTTGTCGAATTCCGTATTCACGTATTGGCAACCAATCCAATGTCCCTTCGGCGCTCTGGCCAGCTTCTAATCTTTGTATTTGCTGCTCAATAGTTTCAGGAGCAATCCAATTTGCTTGTAGTTGATAGCTGTCGCAGGGAGACAGCAGGATAAGGTCGTGCTTTGCCTGCGTGGTTAGGGTGAAATGCAGCACCCTATCGCATCCCATACTATGCCCTTGCAAAATAATACGGTCGCTAAAAGGTTTTACGAAATCAACTGCTGCTTGGATATCAAAGATGCACTCATCGAAATCCATTACTGCTCCGCCAACATACTCGAAGTCCCACTCATGACGATAACCTTCGGCTAGCGCGTCGTGTCCTGCCAAATTGAACGACAAGAAGTTTATCCCGGCAGCCACATATGCCTTTGCCATAATTCGCAGGAATTCATTTTGATAGAAGTTTCCAAAGCTGCCGTGTATATGGATAATCGTCGTTCCATAGGACGCATCCTGGTAAAGGATGCCATCATGGTGAAATTCTTTTGAGTTCTTGAAGCTTACCAGTTCCCCTACAACGTTATGCCTCTCCATTATCTACCTATTACTGTAAAGCGGTTCGATGAGATCAACAAAGCGAATCGTGTCCGACGCAATAAAACCAGAGACAGCTTGTAGAGATTATTGCCAAGCATTTCAAAGACTGAACCTTAACATAAATTATATAAAGAAATCAGCGTTCTTAGATACTTTGGAACGAACCGGAATACACCAAAGAGAAGCCATTAGATCCGTTTAATTTGCCACTTCCGGCAACTTTTCTCCTCTTTTAGGCAGCGACAGTCAGAGTATGATCTTCTCGCACTTGTATAGAAGCAAATCTCGCAGCGATGATTCACGCCAAACATCTTTACTTGTTCTAGTCACGACTTAATCTGACACTCCATTATAATCCGGGCGCAAAGCTCAGGAAGGAGTGTCATAGATGAATACCGATCAGAAGATAATCCGTAACAAAGTGGGGCTGGTTAACCTTGCCGAGACGCTTGGTAACGTCTCAAGAGCCTGCAAGATTATGGGCTACTCGCGTGACAGCTTCTACCGCTTCAAAGAACTTTACGACAATGGAGGCGAGCTGGCCCTACAGGAGATCACTCGCAAGAAGCCCTGCCCGAAGAATCGCGTAGAAGATCACGTCGAGAAGGCTGTACTAACATTCGCTATCGAGAAGCCTGCTCACGGTCAGTTGCGCGTCAGCAACGAACTGAGGAAGCAAGGCATATTCGTCTCGCCCGGTGGCGTGCGCTGCATCTGGATGCGGCACGACCTGGCAACATTTCCTAAACGTCTGAAAGCCTTGGAAGCCAAAGCTGCTCAGGAAAACCTCATTCTTACAGAAGAGCAACTACGGGCCATGGAGAGGGCCAAGCAGGAGAAAGAGGTTCACGGCGAGATCGAGACAGAGCATCCCGGCTACCTCGGCGCGCAAGACACGTTCTATGTCGGCACACTCAAAGGCGTAGGCCGCATCTACCAGCAGACCTTCATTGACACCTACTCGAAAATTGCGATGGTGAAGCTGTATGACCGCAAGAACGCGCTTGTGGCAGCCGATATGCTCAATGATCGAGTGCTGCCATTCTTTGAAGATCAAGGCGTGAGGCTGCTGAGAGTCCTTACAGATCGTGGCTCGGAATACTGCGGCAACCTTGAGCATCACGAATACCAGTTGTTCTTAGCTGTAGAAGACATAGATCACAGCCGGACGAAAGCCAGGTCGCCGCAGACCAACGGCATCTGCGAGCGGTTCCACCGCACAATGCTGGATGAGTTCTATCGAGTAGCCTTCCGCAAGAAGTTGTATGAGAGCTTGGAACAACTACAGGCTGATGCAGACAGTTGGATAGAGCAGTATAATCTGGAGCGCACGCATAGCGGGAAGTACTGCTATGGTAAGACGCCTATGGAGACATTCTTGAGTGCGAAGCATCTGGCTGAGGAGAAGATGATCGATTCGTTACAGGCTGTGAGTCTTGCCGAGAGCGTCGGCGAGCAGGCCGTCTTATAGGTCAGTAGTGTCAGATCAAGTCCTGACCATTACACTTTACTAGAGCAAAGTTTCCGCAGACTTATGATTTGCTTTTACTCTTTCTCTTCTTCGATGGAGAGCTCCCTGTAAACAGATTCAAATACTCCGAAAAGACGAACAGCCGATTCCTCTTGTACCCTGTTATTTCCTCCAATATACCAATCCGCTCAAAGCTTTTGGCAAGTGTGCTGGCTGACTGATAAGTAACCTGAATCTGCTCTGCTATCTGATTAGCATTGACTATTGGCTGAGAATAGAGATACTGCAGCAACTGCTGTGCGACTTTTGCTCGCTTACCCAGTGCCATAAGCTTTTGCTCACACCGGTGGCGAAGGCCAATAATCTTTTCAAAGGTCATTTTACTGTTAGTCGCAGTTTCAGACACACCTACCAGGAAGAACTTGATCCAATGTTCAATGTCATTGGATGTTCGTACCATCGTGAGGGCATCGTAATAAGCCCCCTTGTTGCGCTCAAAAAAGTCAGAGAGGTAAAGCGTCGGCTTCTTCAACAGCCCCTTTTCGACAAGGTATAGAGTAATCAGTAATCGTCCAACACGACCATTCCCATCCAAAAACGGGTGGATGGTTTCAAATTGATAATGGCTGATGGCAATCCGTATAAGATGCGGAATGTCAATCGCTTCATTGTGCCAGAACTTTTCCAGATCACTGAGCAGATCCGGTAAATCCTCGGGTGATGGAGGGATGAACACTGCGTCTTTGATGCTAGAGCCGCCGATCCAGTTTTGACTTGTGCGTATTTCTCCCGGTAGCTTTCGCTCTCCTCGAACCCCTGACAGGAGAATTTTATGGGCCTCTTTGAGTAGGCGTATAGAAAGCGGCAACTGTTCTAAAGCTGCTATAGTATAGTTCATCGCTTTGATGTAATTTTGAACTTCTGCCCAATCATCTCGCTTCTCTGGGTTGATTTCCTCTTTGGGAAGCAGTGCTTCATCAATATTAGTTTTAGTGCCTTCGATTCGGCTTGATGTCGTTGCCTCTTTCAGGATGTGCATGCGAATAAAGAAATCTACATCAGGGATAAGTTGAGAGTAGGCATTCAGTTCCCCAAGCATCCTGGTGGCTTCTTCCAACAGCACGTCTATCTTTGGGTCCGACCAAGTAAAATGGGTATTGATAAGAGAAGGAGTGAAACTCTTGTATTGATACCGTTGCTTGTATTCCCCAGCCTTAAAGGGTGATTTTTTCATGCGAGTAAACTTGGAATATAAATACTTATATTCAAAGTATGCGGGTTAACTTTGAATATGTCAAATTGTATTAAAAGCTGGTTTCGGGAATTCTAATTGAGATAACCCGCTTAAATCGAATTGTTTGAGATTATTGATCTAGGTATATTTCTGGCGACGGGAGTTTGCCGCTTCCGGCAAATTTCCCCTCTTTTACGCAGCCAGAGTCAGAGTATGATCTTCACACAATTGCATAGAAGCAAATTTCGCAGCAACCTCAGAAGTAGTCTGTGGAAATTCCATAACTCCCAAAAACTCGTGGAGGAAGTTTGCTATGCTTTGAGGTGAGAGATTTTCTGGAAAATCGTCCTGCCAGCGGAGGGTAAGTACAATACGTGGGATGCGGTTGCCGCTCAATATTTGGACTTATGAAGGTGATTTATGCGTCCCTTGAAATACTCAAGGTCTAGCGTTCTAGTGATCCGGGCAACAGCGATGCTGTGTGTCCACTTGCTGTCCCGATAAGATGACTCTTTCTCGTAGCGTTGCAGCTTGATGAGCACAAGCAGGTCTTTATCGTATTTAGTCAATACCTTTCTGAGCACCGATGACGCACAAAACAGCCAAAGCCCTGAACGCGAACCGTGTTCACTATATTTATCTTCCCTGCCCCAAGCCTGTGCATATAACATTGGCTTGCCCTGTTTGTCCCGCCATACTCGGCCAAACGGGTCATCGGTAGAAAGTGAGCATAAAGCAGCGAACCCACGTGCCAGACGTGGCCTGTAGTTTCCGCGAGAGACACCATAGGGATCGTGCTCATCAAGCCGGGTCTCACCGGACGGAGAGACGACCCATGGAAGGTACGCGCTCTTTTCCCCTATCTGGTATTCGTAATCGTCTTCTGTTCCCTGGAAAACAGGAAGCCATACGGTAAAGGGATCCTCGCGAATAAGTTTTCGTGCAAGCCGCACAGCTTTATCTGAAGGAACCAAGGCAGATGAAATTTCAACTCTGATGTTATCTGCCGACGACCAGCTCCCCTCGACAATGAGGTATTTGCCAATGCGGGACGTAACACCAGCAAGTTGTAGGAGCTTGTCAGGGTTACCTGTGAGTGTAATCCCCTTCTTTGTCTTTTCGAGAAGAATGACGGCTGCATCAAGGGGCGTTCTGTCTGTCCCATCGGAAAGCCATAGCCCATCTTTTCGCGTGAGAAGATATCGGCCCAGCCACTCACTCCAGGGATTATCCTCGTACCACCAGTCATTGGTAACCGGAAACCTCGCCAGAAGCTTCCCAGCGGCGAGAAAAAGTGCGTGCCATCCAAGTTGCTGGCCGTGTGTGTGATATCCGGTGGTCAAGCCGTCGTAGCGGCGCTGAAACGGTGATTCTCTGCCACCGGTTGCATACATGCTGGTTACATCTGGATCAATTTGATGAACAATCGCAGACATCATATCCTCCACTTCCCAGCATGCCTTGCCAAAGATATGGCTTAGATTATTTATGTCGTGCTTATGAAAATCGTAGTCGAGATGAAACTCGAACTCAGGTTTCGGAGCAGAAGATGGACGGCCTTGGTAGAAACCTCCACCTTTCCTTATCTTCTCCTGAAGTCGGGGATGCAGTGATAGATCAGCCTTGCGCAGGCGATCTTCCGTACCGGCGTCTAACTTGAGCTCTCCGGCATCTATACAGGACATGAGCGCGCGCGCCGCAAAGTGGCGCATGAGTACGTGTGGGTCTTCCTCCTCGGTGACAATTGATAGAAGTTCATCCTTGTAGCGCGCGATTTGTTTTGGATAGTCAAGTGCCAATCTTGCGAACGCTATGAGCAACCAAAGTCTAGCATGCATGTAGAAGAACGCTAGCTTGGAATCCTGAAATGGCCCAGCCCCTGTAGCGCTAAGGTTTCGAGCCAGAGAATCGAGTACTTCCCACCGCCCAAACCTTGCGAAACACCGAATACTATGTGCGGCTCGCCACCGATCTTCGGCGTCTGGGGAGCCCAGGACACGCCAAACAAGTCCCGATTCAATTGCTGTAATATCATCGTTTGGATAAAGACCATTGAACCAGGGCCCGTCGGCGACATTATCTGCGAGCTTGGCAGCCTCACTACCTAGCAGTCTGGCAAGCGCAAGTTGCGCCTGACCATCATCAGCCTGGGGACAGATGAAGGAGGCGAATGCAAGCCATACAGCGCCAGGGACTGAACTATCCGGTCGGGCAAAGGCTTTGATGAGCTCAAGGATAAGATCGGCAACAGGAACACCTGTGAGGTCGGAAATCTCGATGAGCTTTGAATTTGAAAGGGTTCCGTAATCTACCAGGTCATCAACATGAAGGTGGATCAGTCGAATGGCCAGGTTCCTATAGACTTCGTCCAGCGCAGCGGACGACGACGCCCACGCTTCCTTACAGTCCTGCAACTCCCCAACCTTCCAATAAAAGGAAAGGTGCTCCAGGGCACAGATATCCCGGATATATTGCGCGCGTGCGCTAAAGGGCACCTTTGCGCGAAGCGAAAAGAAGAAAGTGTCTTTTAATTGGTATGCATTCTGCAGGCTATTAAATGCGTTGATTGCCAGTGAAAGCGAAGTTGCATCTGTGGGGTTAGTAGTGGTAACAAGGCGAGTCATCTCATCGCGGTTTTGCCGATCTACGTGATCTGCGTGCTTGCGCATTCGCACGCTAGGTGCACTCGAATAATTCATGTGTTCATTTCGCGCGTCCACCACATTGGCATAGTGTTTATGAGCGGCAGAGAGGTACTTAGCCGTTTCTGAGGAGGGCCCGAGGACATCCTTGGCGAGTGCGGCAAGGACTTCAACAGTGCCAGGCATCCGGATACCAGGATTGTTGTCTTCAAACTGCTGAATGAGTTCTAAAATAATATCGGGATCGGGTCCGGCCTTCTTGCGGATTGCCTGAGCGAATTGCGCTGTGCCGGCAACATGGAATTCGATAGGATCGGCGAGACGGTTGAGTGCCAGCGCGTCTTTGGGACTCAGTTTCTCGTCTTCAACAAGAGCTATCAGGTACGGTAACAGAGTGTACTCCAGGGAGACTGTCGAGCGGTCGTCCCAGCGGCTGAGCTTAGCCAACCCCCTAGGGCCGGCCACTCTTGAAAGGCCACGCCCGTAAGCCCCCCAGAAGAATTTATCCGGTTCCCCGATATTGAGTTCACATATATTACTTAAGGTGTGGAAGTCACGATCATTGAGTTCTTCACCCTTGATTGAAGAGGCAAACAGGAGAAGCTCATTGGTGAACGTATAGTCCCCCGAGCCGATCGCATCCATTTGTTCTAGCCCTTCACGGAAATATACTGCGGCCTCGTCAGCGCTGGCAGGAAGTATAGCCCTGCCTAGACTGGCAAAAAGCGATGATCGAGAAGTCACGTCGTGCTCAGCCTCGATAAGGCTTCGCGCCTTAATTGCCTGTGCGCCCGCCAAATGGTGCAGCGGCGGTCTCCTGGCAAGAATAGAAACGATCTCTACAAGATTGTGCGCTCCAATGCCTTGGCCCTGAAGTGTCGTGAGGAAGCCCTCGACCGATGCCGGCTTGAGTTCAGGACGCACCCAGAGGGCGAAGAGGACCGCATCAAAGCCAAGGAGCCGGAAGAAATGGCTGGTCTCTCCGGTTTGATAAGGATCGCGGTTCTTTCGGGCTTCCTCCCAAGCCTTGAGCAGTCCGGCAAATGCTTTGTCAACGTTTCGCGCAGGCGCAGCGAGGACAACTGAGAGCGCTTTCGTGAGTAACAGAAGCGGTTCCAGACGCCGATCTATAAATCGCTCAAGTTCCTGACGCTCATCGTAGCTCAACTCCATCGTTGGCTTGGCTTCATTACCTTCTTTAGGTTTTTTTTGACAGTACTTGGACAAACTTTCCTTTGACTTCTTGCGAAACTCTCCTCCTGTAACCGTTCTGCTGATGCGAGAACAGATTGATGTAAGCCTCTGAGGCAGAAGATCCTTTTCATGAAGAGTCGCCCCTTTCGCAGCCGCAACTAGAGCTACACGAAATACAAACGGAAAAACGTCGCCGGAATAGAAATCACGGAATGACCAACTCCCCGGGTGCCTATGAGGGGCGCGCAGGGATATCGCTAAAGCCTCGGCATTCAAGCCAGCGGACAAGGCCATCGCCGCTGCCTTGCGCAATCCGTCTTGGAGTTGGTAGGTACTGTGGCGCTGATAAGATTCTGATAGCGTAAGTTTTGACGTCTTACTACACAACTTGGCAAGCTTTCTAATAAGAGCTGGTTGCAAAATTAACTTTTCAGAAATTGATGCGCGATGATGCCACAAGCCAACAGCATGAGTGCTTCATGAGTGGAGCCTTTTGTTTCTTCACGCATCCTCAGCTTTCTGAACTGATGCAGCCAGGACAGCGAGCGCTCGACGACCCATCTCGTTTTTCCCAGTCCGCTCCCATGTTCAGTCCTTCGCTTTGCTAACAGCGGCTTGATCCCTTTTTTTTCAGTGCCCGGCGATGTGGTTCGCTGTCATAGGCCCGATCCCCTTGCAGCTTTTTCGGTTTCTGGCGCGGGTGCCCACGCCTGCCACGCACCTGTGGAATACTCTCCACTAACATCATCAGTTGTGTGATGTCATGCCGGTTCGCGCCCGTCAAACTCATCGAGAGTGGAACGCCTTGGCCCTCCACCAGCAGATGATGCTTGCTGCCCAGTTTGCTCCGATCCACGGGGTTTTTGCCGGTTTTCTCGCCCCCGTGGCCTGCTCTCACACTGGAACTGTCAACCACACCCCGCTCCCAATCGAGTTGCCCTTCGGACTGAAGTTCAGCAAGGATGCTTTGCCAAAGCTGCTTCCAGACGCCTCGCCGCTCCCATTCGATGAGTCTGCGGCGGCAGGTATGACCCGAAGGAAAATCGCTCGTTGCAGGAAGAGATTTCCACGGAATTCCGGTCCGAAGAACGAATAGGATGCCTGTCATCACCTTGCGCGGATCAACTGGCTTTCTACCCGCATGTTGAATGTTGCGTCTCTTCTTCTTCGGCAGCAGTGGCTCAATGCGTTGCCATAATTGATCGGAGAGGATCGAGTCGGACATACGGCTTACCCCTTTGAAGGTTTCGATCCTCTATCTTATTCTGTTTTTTCCTTCGCTCCTTTTAATTTTGCAACCAGCTCTAAGTTCTTTGCGCTTCGGTTTTGAAAGCTCATGAAAAGAAAGAGAAGCGGTCAACGGGCCGATTTCACTCAGGGCGTCAATGAAGTCGGTTAACAGGCGAGGCGGCAAGGACCTTATCGACTGCGCAAGATGTAAGTAACCAAAGATGTATTCGCAAACCTCGTATGCATACCAATCTAGCCACCCCTTTAAGAACTGGGCAGCATTCTTAGCTTTGCTTTCCGTAACCAAGAAGAATGGTATAGCGGCAATGTCAGGGCGCTCAGGCCTAGGCTCGTTCCCCCAGTGATCACTCCTGGTTCTTCTATAATGGTCAATCCATTCGTCAGCTGCGATGGCATGACGGTAGGCTTCGTCGGATTCGCCGGAAAGTGTATTGGCAATCGCGAGCCTCGCGTGACGGGTGCCAGGCCAGCCGGTTCGCGTCTCAAAAAGACGTCGGGTTGCATCAACGTCCTTGGCGGCAACAACGAGGTCCGGGTGATCGAGGATGTAAGCAGCCCCACGTTGATCGACGGCGGCAATAGTGGACAGCTCCAGCAGGAGTCGTACAAGACGATTGGAATCCTTGCTCATCGCGGCATACAGTGTCGCCGCCTTTAGCCTTGCATAGCGTACGTTCCTCTTGCCGACTGTACTCGTTATTGCTGCAGGGATGCGGTTGTCAAATGCGAGTGAGAAAAGCCTCTCACCATCGTCCAACTCATGCAAAAGCCCAGGGAGAGCTCGCGCAGCATAGACAGATGTGTCTTGCCGTGCATCTAAGTTTTCAGCGAGGCGGCGTAGTGGCTCCTTAGATGATGCATATTGTTTGCGAACGAGCGTCTCCGTGGGCTCGTCTTTAAACATCAACCCTTGGTTCGAGCGCTCAAGCAACGGAAACATGTCGGAGGCGAAGCTTTCAATCGTGCTCGGCTCAAGGCCATGTGCCCCGGCGTATTCGTCAAGCGGCACGGGCGGCGGCAGCACCGCAAGACCGGCGAGAAAGGCATCAATGTCCGTCTGTTTGTACCCGCGTTCGAGTGCTGCGGCAAGTGCATCTGCAATCCTGCCCTCAATAAGTTCATCCAACTCGATTTTCCTGTTGATCTCCGACTCATCAAGAAGACCTCGACCGCTAAAGACAAGATAGCTCAGAACGCGCGGATTGCCGCCCGAGCGCGCCTGCGCGACGTTTATCTCGGCCTGGGAGACGTTCTTAAGACGCGCTCTCAGGAAAGCGATCGTCTCGGTTATGTTGAAACGACGCAATTCGAGTTCATGGTACTTTGCGTAGGTGGCAGGCTTGCGCTCCGTCCTGCAGGAGACAATGAGATGAAGCCCCGGAATAGGCTTGGTGTGTAAGCTCTCAAGCAGTTTGATCGGGAAACAATCCTCGCTGCGCTGGCGCGCGGCTATTTCAGCGTTGTCGATGGCGTCTATGAATAGCGCCAGTCCCCTTCCAGGTGTTGCTCTTGAAATCGTATTGACACACTGGATGAGTCGCCGCCTGAACGTGCGAAGTAGGGATTCGACATCTGGGCTTTCCGGTAGCATAGGATCGCAAAGACCTCTGAATGCAAGCGTGTTGGCGATATGAATGAGGCCTTTCTTGGGCAAATGCCGTACATCCTCTGGCGACCGGTAGGCACCGCCGCCAAAGCAATCAAAGAACACAACTTCGCAGCGCTCGCGCATCTTGGCTGCCAGGCTATCCATGAAGACGGTCTTGCCCACGCCTCCTGCAGCATGGATGAGCAGCGGAATCCGGAGGGATTCGATTAAGGTTGTAGCTTCCGCTAGCTGCTCGCGTTCTAGAACTTCCCCTACGTCCGAAAGCGCCGACTCGCAGGGCAGCAGATCCACGGGGTCACCAATCTTTAGGGCCGCCAAGATGTCTGTTCGCGTGATGAGGTTTTGGTTAGTGCCAGCATATCCGGCTTTTTCGCGAACCATTTCCCTTAAGCGACCAAGGCGCGTCGAAGCAATTGTGTCGCTCGTTGCAGACCAGTCAACAAGCAGGCTTTCGAGTTCATCCTTTGTTGCCGGTAAGCTGCCAGAGCGACCGATGAACTTGCACTTCCCGGCAAAGGAGGCTAGCTCATTCCCGCTAAGGCTCGATGCCGCTATAAACTGCTTCGCTTGTTGTTCGACCTCGCCCGTTCGTGGAGATCCTTTCGCGATAGCCTCGACAGCCTTGAGAAGCGACTCATAGATAGGTTGATTCGTGACGAGTTGAAAATCGAGTTTCTTATTTACGGCCTTGGCGCCATACTTGTTCTTGTATTCCCGGTAGGTCTCTGCAAATTTTTGAATTGTCTTCTTCGCATGGCTTGCACGAAAATCCTCGTCTTTGAAGGCCACTGAATACTTGAACTGCACGAAGATCGTCCGCGCCGTCTCTTCGAATGTTGGTCTGCCGCCATAGTAAAGGACAACGTCCGCAATCTCGATGGTTTGGGCGGAAGCGCCTGCCTGATCGTTCGGGGAGAGCCCTTTCTATGGCAATCGCAACGAGGTTGCTGTCGGGGCGCAAGAGTTGGAGCGCTTTACGGCCCGTCCATGCCTCGTGATACTCATGGCCATCACGAGAGGCTCTAACCTTATCTATTTTTATTCCTTTATCCATTTGCCGCAGGCTTCACAAAAGTGTGTTAAAACGAGTACGCCAGACCGTTTAAGGATAGAACTTTTTCCCCGATTATAAAACAGGGGCAATAAAATATTAATAAAATGGTTAAGTTTCATAAATAAAGGGTATTAAACTTGCCGCCGGCGGCAAGTTTAATACCCTTTCCTGCAGGTTCTCTTGGGCTAGGATAACAAGGCTCTATTCTTGAGCAGAACAAATCGAAGACGGGTCAAAATTTGCTATCGACAGCAAATTAGCCCACCTTTTATGCGGCGTTTGCAAGGGTATACTCTTCAGACAACTTCATCACAAAGTACTCAGCCGTCTCTGCGGTCGTTTCAGGAAACTCTAAAACTCCAAAGAAATCATGGAGAATCTTTTGTATACTTAAACTAATTGGAAAATCGTCCAGTCTCCGCAGCAATGGAAAAAATCAAAGCAGTAGTCTTCGATATTGATGGTACGGTAACTCCGCATACAAACTCTTGGCTTGCAATGACAAGAGATCTCGGCGGCTCTGTTGAAGAACATAAAGCTATGTTCTTTGAAGATTTCAAAGGAGGTAAAGTATCATACGAAGATTCGAGAAAAAAATTTATAAAGTTTTGGCAGACAACAGGCAATGCTACCCAACTAAAACTGAGAAGTATTTTTGAGAGTTGGTCAGTATTCCCTGAAGCACGAGAACTTATCGATTTCCTAAAAGAGAAAGATCTACATATTGCCTTTATTACTGGATCAATGAGCATGTACGCAGAGATAGTTGCCAAAAAGTTTTCCGTTTCGGATTATTACGCGAACAGTAAGTTAGTATTTGATGACGAGGGTAACCTTACCGACTTTGACTTTCCTCATGATGAATCTCGGCAAAAAGTGGAGCACCTACACGCCTTCTGTAAAAAGAAGTCGCTAGAGCCACATAACATAATAGCCCTAGGTGATAGCAGCAACGATGTAGGAATTTTTACCGAAACTGGCAGAGGGATTATAGTTGGACTAGATAAGCCTGAAGTCCTAAAGAATGTCGCATGGAAAGAAGCAGGAAGCCTTTTAGAAGTTAAAGAGATACTAGATCCTCTTCTACAACAATCCTCATAATATCTCCCTTTCGCTCTTCAACTAAGCTGCTATCCTTATCGTGTCAGACTTCGGAGTGTAGACCTCAAACACCCATCGTTCATCTGACAGAAACCACAAGGTTCGAACGTCATTCAAGCCCCGCAGCAAGTCAGGAATCTTGCTCTCCAAAATCTCATTTCGTCTTGTAGATACAAGCGCTCTTTCAGGTTCGAGCGTAGCAAAATCAGACGACCTCTCGGGAGTATCATTTACTGCCTTCTCTACAGCGACAAGCAGCGGATTCTCTAGCTTTATCGCGACTTTTTTGTTCAACAAGATTAGGTTCGAACCAAGAGAAGACAAGATCATCCTTTTTGTTTCCCAATCCCCTTCATAAAACCAGCACCGGGCATGTACGGCAAAATCAAAAGCCTTCTCGCAAAGTTTCATCCAGTCTTCAAACGATTGCCCCTGATCTCGTAGCTTCTCTTCAATCCGATGCTTTTCCTGCATCAGCAAGTCCTTCTGCTGAACATACTCCTCATCGCTCAACAAGCCGCCGTTTGTATTGAGTGGCGAAAGCTTGAGGTTAAGTAAGTTCGTCAGTCGCACTTGAACATCGTTGTATGATTTCGACAGAGACTCGGCGACATTTTCTTGGACTGCTTTGCTGTTGCGGTAGTAGTCGCGGATTAGTTTCAGCGCCAAATCTCTAAACCTTATACTTACCTGAAACTTCGCCAAGGCTTGGTCTATCTGCTTCTCTAGCTCTTCTGCCTTGATGTATTTTTGGGTACACCTCGGGTTCCGCCTCTTAGTGCAGCGGTAGTACACATAGTGCAGGAACACAGGCTCCTTCATTTCATCGATCTTGCTTTTGCACTGGGGACAGTCATCTCTATTAACGTAAGAGAACTTGTGCTTGCACTGCGAGCAAATGACCTGTCGCTTCTCTTCAGCAGTGACCATAGCGCCACACTCCCCGCAACGGATCATTCCGCTAAAGGCAAAGATGTGCCGTTTTAGCCTAGGCCGTCCTTTCCTGCCCAGTAACTTCTGGACGTGGTCGTACTCAGACACGGAAATCATGGGCTGGTGGCTTCCTTTCACCAACTCACCACCCCAGTAGAAATACCCGTAATAGAATGGTTCGATGAGAATGTGGTAGATGTGCGAGAGCGATAGTGGCTTTCCTCCCATCCTTTTGGTCTGCCGGGTTCGTAACCCCCAGTTGTTATTTGCTATATCACAGATCTGGCTAACCGAATACTTGCCGGTAAGGAACAGATCGAATATCTGCCGCACTAAAGGAAATCGCTCAGGGTCTACAATGATATCCCTGTCCCCACGCTCTTTGGTTTTGTCATTGAGATAGCCAAGCGGCGAAACGCCAGGGCGCCAGCCCATACGAATCTTCGCGCTCAGGCCACGCTTCACATTCACGCTCTTATCGTCTGAGTCCTTTTTTGCCATCCCAAACTCAAGCTGCAAGAAGAACTTATCCTCCGGCGTATTGTGGTAGGTCTTAAATGGTGTCCTTATTTCTTTCAACCAGCCCTCATCCATTGCAGTAATGAGCCAGCCACCGTCATATGCATTCCTGGCCAGACGATTCGGTTGCCAGACCAAAAGCCCTTCGGCTTTGTGCCGCTCCAGAGCAGTCATCAGCTTGCCAAAAACAAGCCTCCCTCGTTTGTGGGCGGTTTTTTCTTCTTTCAGCACGCCGGCGATAGTTAGTCCTTCCTGTTTTGCATAATCCGTAAGCTCTCGTTCCTGAGATTCTATGGAAAGGATCTGCTTATCTTCAGCTTCTGATGATTTACGACAGTAGATAAAATACCTAGTCATACTTGAAGGGAAGCTTGTGCCCTGTTAGGTGGCAGCAGCACTAGTCGGAGGAATCAAGCCTTCGTAAGGCGGGCATACACATGATTGGCTTAAGCGCCACGTTTGTCAAAATCGTCGGTTTTTTCAGGAGGCTGGCAAGCAGGGCAACGATGCCCTTTTGGAAGCGGCCGGTAAATTACCTGGAAAAGTTGAAGAAGCTGTAAAGCTAGCTCGTATGCTCGCTCTTCGGATATTTCTTCTCCAAACTCCTCAAGGTATATTTGCTTAAACTCTTCGATTCTCTCTTGGCTGATTATCATTGTTCAGCCAATCCTAAGCTCCTATCATTGTTTCAACAAGGGTGGAGAAGTTGCCAGAAGTGGCACCTTTCCCCTCCTTTTCATCATTTGAGTGAACATTAGACTCAGGAAGACATGACACGGCAAACTAACCTTCTTGACGTAGCAATCCAATATCACGAGGCCCTGCCTAACCGCATTCGCCAATACCTGAATGGTCGCGGCATATCTGATGAGATCATTAACTCTAACATCATAGGATGGAACGGCTGGCGCATTACCATCCCAATATACAACAGGCAAGGCGAGGTGGTCTTTTTCAGGCTTGCCAAAGACCCAGACGATCCACGCCCTGCGCCCAAGATGCTCTCCTCTCCTGGCTCAACCGTTGAGCTATACGGTTGGGATGAGGTGCTCAAGCGACCGCAAGAGATCATAATCTGCGAGGGAGAGTTTGACCGGCTGGTGCTTCAGGCTCAGGGCTTTGCTGCAGTGACTTCAACTGGAGGCGCTGCCGCGTTTCGCCCGGAGTGGGCCGACCAGATAAGGCAGATTGAGAACGTATACACCTGCTTTGACAACGATCAGGCAGGCAGAAACGGCGCTCAAGTTGTCGCTCTTATGATCGCGCATGCCAAAGTCGTTCAGTGGCCACAGGAGGTTGGAGAAGGCGGCGATGTGACTGACTTTTTCGTGCGACTCAAGCGTACTCGTGATGACTTCTTGAAATTACTGCGTAATGCAAAGCCTGCTGAATCCTCCTCTGCCAGAAAACAGCCTGCAAATAAGCCTGAGATGCAAAGCATGGACTCACTTCGCACCCAGAGGCTGCAGCGCATCAAAACCGAAGTCCGAATCGAAAGAGTCATCGCCGAGTACATACAGCTTCGCCCTTCTGGAAAGAACCTTGTTGGTCGTTGTCCATTCCACGAGGATCGCACTCCCTCATTTACTGTCTACCTGCAAAGCAACACCTACTATTGTTTTGGCTGCAAAGCACATGGGGACGTGATTGCCTTTGTGCGCGCGATGGAGGGATTGAGCTTTGCCCAGGCTTTAGAAGTGCTTAGCAATTCAACTTCTCACAATGCAGAACGAGATCAAAAAAATCGCTCAAACGGTAAAGCAGCATAAAACGCCTGTTGTTTCAGTTGTCCTGCCAAACGAGGCATTAGCCGAGATGGTCTTTGACCCTGCGCGCAAGCAGACTGCGTTTGTGCTCTGGCAAAATGATACTTGGAGTATTCAAGAAAGGCTTGATGCTGCCTCTGACAAGCACTTTGTTCCTTACTCACCTGAGAATAACCTTCTCAAGAATGAGGTGGTGCTTTTCCCGTCCGAGCCGGCAGAGTACGGCTCAGAGCAAGAATTAGTAGCAGAGATTCAAGGCTTCATTCACAGATATGTGGATGTGAGCTCTCTGTTTGAAAAGACCGCAAGCTACTATGTGCTTTTTTCCTGGGTATACGACAGCTTCAATGAGTTGCCGTACTTAAGGCTGCGCGGCGATCCGGGAAGCGGTAAAACCCGATTCTTGCTTACCGTTGGCTCGCTTTGCTATAAGCCAATTTTTGCGTCGGGTGCCTCTACTGTATCGCCCCTGTTTCGTATTATAGAAACCTTTCGTGGAACGCTTATTATTGACGAGGGGGATTTCAGGCTTAGTGACGAACGAGCAGAAATCGTCAAAATCCTCAATAATGGTAACGCTAGAGGGTTTCCGGTGCTTAGAAGCGAAGTAACGCCAAAGCGTGAGTTCAACCCAACCGCTTACACTGTCTTTGGGCCAAAGATTGTTGCCACGCGAGGGTTCTTTGAAGACAGGGCGCTTGAGAGCCGCTGTCTGACCGAGTATATGGGCCAGCAACGGTTGCGGGATGATGTACCTATTAACCTTCCTGCTAGCCACAAACAAGAAGCTCTTGAAATCAGAAACAAGCTGTTGCTGTTTCGCCTTAGGAATTTCCACAAGCGGATAGCGCTTGAGTCGCTGGTAGATCGAAGCATTGAACCGCGACTGAATCAGGTATTCGTGCCCTTACTGAGCATCATTGATGACGTAAAGGCCCGTTACGCGCGCCTTTGGCGATTGGTCAATACCTACCTTACTGAGCATCATTGATGACGTAAAGGCTCAAGAGGAGATAAAAGAGCTTGCCCGCAAGTATCACAAAGAGCTTGTTGCTGACCGGGGCCTCGATATGGAGGCGCAGGTTCTGCAAATCGTAAGGGATATGATTGAACGAGGTGAACAGACACTTTCCGTTAAAGACATCACAAGCTGGTTTGTCGACCGGCACGGAGATGATTTCGAGCGCAAGATTACCCCAAGGTGGATAGGCAATGTCATACGAAAGAAGCTATCGCTGAAAACCCAGAAGAGCCGTGGTAACTTTGTTGTTCCCCTCTCAGAAGAGCCAAAGCTTGCCAGGCTGTATGAGAAGTATGGCATAAGTGCCAAAGAGGAAGATGAGGCTACTTCAGAGTAAGAATTCTATTGCAGGTAGACTTGGGGGACGTTGGGGACATAGGAAGCAGACAAAAATACTCTGCTACCTTCAAACACATACGCTATCCAATACTTGTCTTTCCCTACTCAACGGGGCATTCAGCGTGGATGGCAATATCCCCCAAGTCCCCTAAGTCCACTCTGCCTTCTCATTTTTTGCGCCATCATGAATCGCGGCTAGTGCAACAGGTCCGCCGCCAAGCTAAAACCTAGATTTCATCACGCGCCAGCCATCATCATATTTCGCAAATTGGTACTTCCTTTCTATAGGACTGAACTTGTCCCTTATCTTCAATATATTTTCCGCAGTACAATCGTTGCAATCACCTTGTGCCAATCCCTCCTGCTGAAAAAGCTCAGTGGCGCACTTTGCTAGGCGGTTATATATTTGCGTCGGAGTCATAGAAATCAAGACTTCTACCTGAGCGCTGTTTTCTTCTTGAACAATTCCTTTGACTTCCTTTATGGAAGGCCGCGCAACGGTAAATTCCGCAGTATTCGCGCTATAATACCCGGTCTTGCGTTCCACTAAGTAGGTCCGCAAAAGTTCTTTGACAACTAACTCATTTGGCGAGCCAGAAGTTCTCTGAGAAAACTCCGGCTTTCCGCAGCCGCTCGCGTGGACTCATTTCAAGAACCTCACCGCCCCCCGTCATCCTGATTTGGCTCCGGCGGCCTGGGCGCGGCTTTTAACTGGCTTTTCTACCTCCACTAACTTTACATCACATAAACGTAACGCCAACTTCGGCAGTTGTTTTACTATCTCTTCTCCTTTTATCAGCCCGCTACTGATTGCATTTCTCCCTACTGACAGCAAACTCCGTCGCGGTCCTTTCTTCGTCCAGTTGAATTGCGCTTCGCGATCTTTCTTCAACACGCTCGCTCCTGCCCCCATCCTTAATGCATAGGCCACCATCGCCGCACACCACAATACGGTCAACTTCACATCACTTCTTAACCCGATCTGCTTCAACCCCCATCCATACCTACTCCCCTTCGTGTCTCGGAACCCGCTCTCGATTCCCATCCTCCTCGCATATAGACTTGCCACCTCTCGCGCTGTCAGGTCCAACCGATCTGTTGCTATGAACCAGGGTGCCTTGTGCCCACGACCGCGATAAACTATCAGCCGCAACCGCGCTTGATTCTTCTTATCTTTACCCAACTCTCCTTCTCCCAGGTCGTCTAATCCTCCTTCTTTGATCTGATAATCACGCAGTAATCCTTGATACTTGGAGCTTGAAAAATAGGTGTTGTGACAAACCCTGGTTATGAATCTCAGTCCGTGCTGGCGCAATTGTTTTACGAGGCTGATGCGAGCGAAACCACGGTCATTTATACAGGTTATCTGTTGATTTGAGCGGCGCACCAGAGCCAGCAATAAGAAGAAAGCGTGCTCGGCCTGGTTTTGTGACCGAAGCAGCTTGCGTACCTGGTAAGCTACAGCCAGGAAGGGTAAGCATCGGCCCGAGTGCATAAGAGCGGCCATCAAGACTTGCCGCCCGTCACGCCACATCGTCCAATCAATGAGCACGAAGCAGTCCTTGAGTTGAGATGTGTAATGGTCCCAAAGCCATTGCCAGACCTCATCCAAGTTCTGTGTTTTGCGATGAAGGAATTTCTCAATCTTGCGGTAAGCTTTGCGATATTTGAAGCGGCGAGTGCGAGCCAAGTGATCAACGGCGTTTGAAGTGTGGAAACGTTCGTGATAAAGGAAGGCAGAGACGAGAGCGGCAAAACAGGTACGGCCACCGATTCTCCAAGAAGTTGTCATTTGGCGAACGAGGAAGTATAAATCAATCCAAGACATAAAAGTCGCTCCTGAGAGACTAGATTTAGACAGTCAAGCTCTCAGGAGTTTTTATTTGATCTGACTTTTCTTGGCAACCTCCTCTTGTATGCAATACACGGGGGGCGGTGAGTTTCAAGAACATATTGACACGCGGCGTCGGCTGACTGATCTATTGTTTGCGTTGGCCGATTCCCCAATCCGTAACTGTTCAGAGTGTCGGATTGTTTGCTGTAAGTAAATCCAGACAGGATTGATAGAAATTGACCTGTCGCAGTCTCCATGTGCCGAACAGTGATGCCAGTATACTCTTGGTTCTCACTTCCTTTCTCCGACCTCGTCCCTCCGCTGATCTTGCGACTCACCACTAGATGTCTCACACTCCGCTCTGCTGCATTATTGTCTGAGGGCACTCTTGCGTCTGCCACAAACATAAACAATTCTGGTAGGAACCGCTCTATTCTTTCGCAAAGCCTGCTCTGTAGTCTCTTCTTCTTTAGGTGCGGTCGGCACACTCTCATCAACTCTTGCTCATACTCTCGCTGCCGCTTTACTCGCTGCTGTTTCTGCTCTACCGCATCGAGCCTCGCGCTTGGCCCCTTATACTGCTTTGCTCCCTCATAGATTGCTTTGACTGCTTGTGCCCACTTCTTCAACTTCCTGTCATCGGCATGCTTTTCCTTCAGTTCGTGTATATCTCTCAGCAGGTGTATCCAGCATCGCTGATGTAGCCCCAAATGCGCGTTGTACCCGCCATAGAAATCACTCACTAAAACACCATCGAACTCCTCGCCCAAGACTTCTTTCACTACTGTTGCCGAACGACTCTTGCGGTAAATGTAGTACCTAATCTTGTCGGTCGAGAAACTCCACACATACCCGTTTAGCCCATCTTCTCGCCAACTCGTTTCATCCCCATTTACTACGGGAGAACCCCGAATCTGCTGCTTGAAACCTTCCACTATCGCTTTGCCACTTCGGGCCACCCCCTCAACTAAAGCTACCAACTTGCCGACACTTATTCTGAGGCCGAATCTGTGGCGGAGATAGTCTTGTATAACTCTAAAAGGAAGCCTGCATTGCTCACGCAGTAGCGTCACCTCAGCTTGCACACTGATACCGAAACGCTGAGAGCCTACAGCTACTGTTGATAAATCCATCGGTGGTGCCCACCGCTTGTGGCAGTTCGGGCAACCACGCTCTATAAGGATGTGCTCTACGACCTGGGCTTGAACTGGTGGAAGCTCAATAACCTGGCGAGACTTGATCACTCGTCGCCCCCTGAGCGATACCTGACACTGTGGGCATTGCTCAAGGGAGTGCTCGACACGCGCAGTAGCAGCATCAAGCTTGCGTGCGAAGCCGTGCGCACGTTTCTTGCGCTTCTTTTTCTTACCACGAACAGGGCGGTTTGCCTTAACGAAGCTTGGAGGATTGCTTTTGGAGCCACCGCCGCGCAAAGACTCTAATTCTGCTTCCAATTGCTTGACGCGCTCTTGTAAGAGTTGAAGTTGAGCGACCAACTGCAAGTTGAGATGGATCAGTTCTTCGCGGGTGGCCTGTTGGAGGTCGAGCATCACGCACGAAGTTTACACCCGTTGTCAACTAGCCCAAGCCTCATCCCCGCATCAGAGTCTGAACAGTTACCCCAATCCCCATCTCTTGACGTGTCGCCAGAGATGATCCATCGCATTCAATTCCGGCGTGGCCCGTGGCAACAAGCGGATTTCGATCCCCAATTCCTTCGCCACCTCCTGACTCTCTTCAGCGGTATGCGGAGAGCCGCGATCCTCAAACACCACCATGTGCCAGCCACGCCAGTGCCGACGCAGCATCTCCAGAAAAAATTGGTGCGTCACTTCATCCCATTCTTTGGTGATCAACAACACCACATCACCGCTCTTGATGTTGATCGCCCCGTGCAGAATGCGTTTGCCGCGATTGCCCGTGATCGGCACGCTGGCTTGTTTGCCGATTCGGCAGTAACAACTATACAGCGGCGGCGTTTCACAAACGATCGTCTCATCCAGCATCACGATAACGGTTCGCGACTTGGCAAAAAGCCCACGTTTTAGCCCCCTTTGGCTTGTCGCCAAGTCGGTGAGCGCATGGCCAGATGATGACGAGGGCGTTTCCACTTGATGCGCAGGCGTGCCACGGCACGGGCGACGCTGTCGGTTGAAACCTCAATCCGGTGCTGATGGCTGAGATAGCTGACCAGCAGTGGAGCGGTCCATACCGTTGAACGATAGCCGAGTTGGCGCGGGTCAAGGTCAATGATCTGGGCGATGAGCGAATCAATGATTCCCTTAGCTGTGCAGGGTCGGCCCGAGCGTGCGGCATCAGCCAGGCGATTGCTCAGTTCAACATCGGAGCGCTGCTGGAATCGGCTCGCCCAGTTGTAAATGCTCTGGCGGGAGACCTGCAATTGTTGGGCAACCTCATCAACTGAGTAGCCCTCATCAAGCCAGAGTAAAGTGTAGGCCCGCAAAACTTGGCGGGCATCAGAGGATGACGAGATGATCTGTTCCAGGATCATTCGTTCTTTGCCGTTGAGGTCAATGTAAGTCATCGCTCCTTCCAATCTAAGATTGATGGTAGATGACTTGATCATACTGTTGTCAAAGAACTTTTGCGGTTCTACTTAGCATCGCCAATGGGGCCAGTGCATTCAATAAGAAAGTGAACTGGAGAGATAGTAACCGTTGATTGAATCGTTAGACGAAGGCCAAACGGCAAGTCTTCGCGTCGTGAAGGCACTACTTCAGTAGCCACCGTAATCTTTTCAACAGGCATTTCGGGCTGTTGGTTATTCTGTTTGGGTTCACTCGGTGGCTGAGGTATTCGAATAATTGGAGATGTTTGCCTCCCAAGATTCTTATTAGAATTGCTATTCGACTGATTGCTCGATTGTGAGATCTGTGGTGCGGGCGTTTGTTTCGGCATCTGCTCTGATTGTTTTTCTGGTGTGTCGGATTTATCTATGCTCGTTTGTATGCCCTCTGGAGTCCAGATTCGGATTTGCCAGATTATGCAAGCAATGAATGTTATGAGGAGTGAAACTGAAAAATATAACCAGCGTGAACGGCCTTGCCACTTCAAGCAAGCCGCAAGAAGAAGCACAGCGATAGTGGCAAAAACGGTCCATACAGTAGAGGATTGAAGTTGAAAGGAGATAAAAATCCCTATGAGAACCCCACCGATTGCACCAATGGCAAGGAGCGTGTGTATTACTGCCTCAGTAGTAGGGCTTTGTTGATGAACTACAGGATTTACTCCTTGCCTGGGCTTTGTGTCGGGATTCTCGCTGATGACCGTCGCTCCTCCTTCTTTAAATATGTAATATACTCCTAGCGCATTTGAGGCGTCTAACGCTCCGCATTATCGGGGCCGCGAGCCGTGCTGATTCTAACAGGCGAAACTCGTTTCGCGGCCTCCGTTGCATGCGGTTGTTATGCCTGCTCTGCCAGACAGCTGCGCCGTGGCCGCAGGCCTCCGTCGCGCTCGCACCGTCATTAGTCTTGCAATGGCTTGGACTGGCAGTTGGCTATGCAGTGGCGCGAGCGCGACTCAGCGCAGCGTCGGGTATATCAACTCACTTCGCTGTGGCGGCATAACGGTTCGCATCAGCGGGGCCGCGAGGTAGTGCCTGAAATGTGTGTTGTACGAAATGGTATAGGTTTATTGGTAGTACTAAAAGTGTATAATTGGCCCCGAAAGCTGGACCACAGGCTAAGGTGGAAGTAGGCTATGATCCACCGAGCCAGTGGAGGGTCAATCATGTCCAGGATTCGCAAGCAATACAGCAGTAAGTTCAAGTTCCAGGTAGCGATAGAAGCAGTCAGAGAGACGAAAACGATTAATCAACTCGCCAGCGAACATGGCTTACACCCAAACTTGGTCAGCCTCTGGAAGCGCCAATTGCTCAATTCGGGGCCAGAGATTTTCAATCACTCTAGGACTGGTCATCAACAGCAACTACAAACACGTGAGGCCGAATTGTTTGAGCAAATCGGGCGACTAAAGATGGAATTGGAGTGGCTGAAAAAAAAAGCTGCCCCGTTCAATTGAGATCAAACGGGGTATGATTGAGCCGCAGCAGGCAGACATCAGTATGCGTCGGCAGTGTGAGTTGATCGGCCTGAGCCGTTCGACTTTCTACTACAGCCTGGCTACAGAGTCCGAGTTCAACTTGCAGATAATGCGACTGATTGATGAGCAATACACCAAGACTCCATTTTATGGTTGGCCACGCTTGACAGCTCACTTGCAGCGACTCGGTCACAAGGTCAACCACAAGCGGGTAAGGCGATTAATGGCGCTAATGGGCCTACAAGCCATCTTCCCTGGACCGAAGACGACTGTAGCTAATCGTGAGCATAAGAAATATCCGTACTTACTGCGAGACTTCTCTATCAGCCGAGTGAATCAGGTTTGGAGCGCTGATATAACATACGTGCCAATGCGAGCGGGCTTCATGTATCTGATGGCAATCATTGATTGGTTCAGCAGGTATGTGGTCGCCTGGCAGTTGTCGAACACTCTGGATGGAGAATTTTGTCTACTGGCATTAAAGCGTGCGCTGTCGGGTGGGCAGCCTGAGATATTCAACACTGATCAAGGGGTTCAATTCACAGCACAGGCTTTCACCTCAACCTTGGAGGAGGCAGGCATTCGCGTCAGCATGGATGGGCGAGGCCGGGCATTGGACAATATATTTGTTGAGCGATTATGGCGAAGCGTGAAGTACGAGGACATTTATCTGAAAGAGTACGCCAGTGTTCCAGAGTTGGAGACAGGGCTCGATACTTACTTCTGGTTCTATAATCAAGAACGACCGCACCAGAGCCTAAGCTATCGTACCCCATCGGAGGTTCACTTTGGCAGCTAGGAAATGTCCACTTTATTTTTCTTAATTCGTGGTCTAGACAATGGGGCCAACTATATGAAGAGGTTTCCGAATATATTTCAGTACTCTCACACTATTTTCCTAAAGGGGTGTTCTTAACCTCGCGCCCGTCCCGTATTCCGACAAAACTCACCGGGTTTTCATTTTATCTGCTCAATCCATTCACTGATGATAATATTAAGGAGTTTCTTTCACGTTGGTTTCCTGACCAAGAGGATTTTAGATTACGCATCTTTGAGAAAATTACAGGTGACAAGACACTTCATGCTTTTTGTAGAAGCCCTTTGTTCCTTACCCTATATACAATTTTGGCCTCGCGTTTTTCTCTCGATCTATTACCTACAAGACGAACTGACATATACTCCAAAATCTCCTCCCTATTGCTTGGTGAGTGGGATAGCACAAAAGCGGTAAAGAATGAGTTTTCTATTAGTATAAAGGATGCATTATTACAATATTTAGCTTTTGATCTCCATCAATTACGTATGAAACAGGTTCCGTATTCTTATTTACAAAGAGTTATTGACAAGTTTTTTGACAACTTCGGGAAAGTGCCAAGAGGATATAACAGGAAGGAATACCTGCAAAAACTTGCTGATGAAGTAATCTATAGGAGTAGTTTGATCAAAGAGGCGAATCGCCATTCAGATTTTGAATTCGCTCATTTATCATTTCAAGAGTTCTTCTGTGCAAAATACTTGATGCGAACTACTGATGAAAAAGCTATACAACAACGGTTGTTTGATGAATGGTATAAGAACACCCTAGTGTTCTACTTTGGCATAAAAGAGAGCATGGATGGTATACAGATTCCGACTGGAAAGGTATCCGAAGGTAAAAGAATTTCCTTAATCGAGTTTCTGACAGAGGCGACTTTCACATCCAAAGAAACTAAATTGCGCGTTTATGAGACTGTAGGTAAGGATTTGTTGTACTCCACGAAAATATCAGCACGTGAATTGGAGATGTGCGCTCAAGCAGAGGGAGCGTTCTTGGAAGTATTACGCCCATCAGTTGTAAATGGTGATTTTAGCGGGATTACATTTAATTATCTCAAATTGCTCGTAATAGCTGGTACGAGTAAGGCTCGATCCATCATGGGGGCAGAAAAAGGATTATTTTGTAGATTGACTGATCGCGAACTCTTGATATTACTTTGTGATGCAATCGCGCTCCTACATTATCAGGGATGGGCAGACGATATGCGGAGTATTTTAGACCATCTCAAGAGAGAGAGGTGTCTATATAGGTCTAAGAGTGATTGGGATCGGGACGAGTATATACAAAGATTTCGAGTGGGTCTAAACAAAGCAGTCTTAGATGGGTACTTGAAGAAAAGAGACTCGGAGTGGCTGATTCAGTTGCTAAAAAGGATTCTCTCTTAAAGGTCATAATAGATAGCCTTTTCGCATCGATGTGTAAAAACTCCGATAAATATGGCAAATCCACCCAACCAAGGTTCTAGAATGTTGTGCGCAATACTGCGGTCTAACAAGTCGTTCGACCGGAGTTGTTCTACGTGCTAGGCACGCACCGAAAGGGATGAAACTTACTGGACATCGGACGGCTCAGATTGCAAGATGGGCGATGACCGAGCCGGTCGCGAGGACCGTCGCGGCATTGGTGCTAGCAAGCCCGTACCGGAGTTTGGTCTCAGCGGTTCGTGTGCCGATCAGTGGTGACGACGCGGCTTTCATTGCCGTTGCCGATCCCGTTTAAGAGATTACTCTTCAGTTTCTACCGCTGCGCTGGTTCGGTCATCATTCCACCCTGACCGGAGGCCCTCTGCTATGAAGAAGCGCTCCTCATCTCGCCCAACAAAGCGTCTGCGACACACGCCCCGCCCGGGACGTACCATTGAGGCCAACAGAAGCAGCGACCTCCACCAAGTCAACCAACATGCTGCTGGCATTGACATCGGTGCTGAACGCCATTATGTGGCCGTGCCTGCGGCTGCCACTCTCCATCCGGTGCGCGAGTTCTCAGTATTCACTAAAGACCTGTACGCCATTGCTGACTGGTTGCAAGCTTGCAGCGTAACGACCGTGGCAATGGAGAGTACGGGCGTCTACTGGGTGCCATTGTATGAGGTGCTCGAAGAGCGCGGCTTTCTCGTCAAGCTTGTCGATGCGCGCAAGGTAAAGAATGTCACAGGGCGCAAGAGTGATGTCTTGGATTGCCAGTGGCTACAGCAACTCGAAAGCTATGGGTTGTTGGCTGCCGCCTATCGGCCCACCGATGAGATCGTCGTGCTGCGTGGGTATGTCCGCCAACGTGACATGCTTGTTAAGAGTGCCTCAAGCCACATTCAGCATATGCAGAAGGCACTGCAACAGATGAACCTACGCCTGGATAATGTGGTCAGTGACATCACCGGGCAGACTGGTATGCGAATACTAAAAGCCATTCTGGCAGGCGAGCGCGATACGGGCAAACTCGGCCAGATGCGCGACCCGCGCTGTCACGCCACGGCGGAGGTGATAGCGCAATCCTTAGTGGGCAACTACCGGCAAGAGCATCTGTTCGCATTGAAGCAGGCAGTCGAGTTGTTCGAGTTCTATCAAGAGAAGATCCTGGAGTGCGAATCGGAGATGGAGAAGTATCTACAGAGTTTGTCGGGTAAGCGCGATGATGAGCCACCGCCGCTTGCAGGAGGTGAAAAGCGCCAGCGCTGCAGTTTCAACCTGCGCGATTATGCCTACAAGCTTTTAGGGGTTGATCTGTTTCGAGTGCAAGGGCTGAACTCGCAGACCTTATTGCAGATCATCTCGGAAGTTGGGGTAGACTTGAGTGGCTTTGTCAGCGAGAAGCATTTTGCGAGTTGGTTAAGCTTAAGTCCGAACCGGCGAGTGAGTGGAGGGAAGGTGTTATCGAGCAAGACGAAGGCGAGCAAGAATCGGGCGGCGGCAGCATTCCGGCAAGCGGCGTCGAGCGTAGCGCGCAGCGACAGCGAGTTGGGAGCGTACTATCGAAGGATGCAGGCGCGCAAAGGGCCAGGTGCAGCGATCACAGCGACAGCGCATAAGCTAGCAAGGCTGTACTACAGCTTGGTGAAGCAGGGGCGGGAGTACGAAGAGGGAGGAGCGCGAGCGTATGAAGAGAGGCAACGAGAGCGAGTAGTTGCGAGTTTGCGCAAACGGGCGAAAGGGCTAGGGTATGAGCTAGTGGAGCTGGCCGCATAAAGTGGCCAGCGCGACAGGCTAGACAGCAACAGTGAATTACAACCCGAACCGGATTGGCGACAGCGTGTGTTTGCAGAAGCAGTATTCGAAGAGTTGTTTCTTAAGAGCTTGCGGCGCTGATTGCCGAGCGCCGCGAACGACGCCGACGGCTGCTGCGGACGGCTTGAAATAACTCGCCGCGCGCTTGATGTCGTCCGCCGTCAATTTAGATAAACGATCTGCGAACAGATCGACTTCCGCTGGCTGCTGTTGATGAAATATTGCCCGCGCATACGCGAGGGCGCGCTCCGCATGAGGTTGCAACGACACGAGATTTGATGCACGCGCCATTGCCTGCGCTTGCTCTATCTCGTCCGCCGTAAGCCCGGCGCGCGCCAATCGCTCGAACTCTTGCATCACTGCTGCGCGGGCGCGGGCTTCATCTTCCGGGGCCGTGACCAGAAGAGCATAAATAGCCCCGCCGACAAGCCCCACTTCCGCATCCATTCGAAGATCACCTGCTATTTTCTGATTGCCCTTCAAAGCGGATTCGATCAACTCGATTGCCGGTAATTCCGCGCTGCCCAGCTTCGGGCCGGGGAGGCCTATCGTGACGGCAGTCAGCGGGCGCTGGCGCGATTCGACCTTTTCGCCGGGGGCGGCTTGCTGCGGCGTCTTGACTTTGATCTTGCCTTCCACGTCTCGACGGCGGAAGCCTTCGGCGAGGCTTCCCGATACAAGCGCCGAGCCGTTAGTATCGCCCACGATAATGGCAACCGGAATCTGATTCTTGACCGTGATTTCGTGCCAGGCGCTCAGTTGCTCGGCATTGAGTTTTGCCACCACCTCTTCGCGCCCGTGCGGCGGGAGCGAATAAGGATGAGCGGGAAAAAGCAACTGGGCCGTCAACTCTTTTGATCGCAGGAGGCTATCGTCCCGGCTCTCGCGGATCAGCCCGATTTGCTCGACCTGCGCCCGCTTTATGTCTTCGTCTCTGAAAGCAGGCTCTTCGGTCACGTCGCGCAGAATCCTTATCGCGCGATCCGCGTTGTGCGAAAAGACATCGAGTATGAATCCAAAAAAGTCCTGCTCGATCACCATTCGAACCGTCGCGCCCAACTGGTCTAACTCATTTGCCACCTGGGCGGGTGAGCGACGCGCAGTGCCCCGCAACATCGTGCGCAGCATCAATTCAGTAATGCCGCTCTCGTCTTCGATGGCGCGGCCGCCCTGAAACAAAATAACAATCGCGACCTTCGGCTGAGAATGATCCTCGCGCACGAATGCTCGCGGCCCGTTGAGCGTCGAGAAATCTCTGACTGCTAGCGGCTGCACAGATTCAAACATCTGCCGTTCTTCACGCGACTGCTCTGCACCCTGTCGCACTAAGACAATCTGCGGGTTGTTTTCCGCTGCGCGCGCGTCTTTCTGCTCGACTGGCTGCGCAAGGCCGGAGGCCCAGGCCAGCACGGTCTTTGAAAACGCTTCCGAATCAAAAGTGCGGGGCGCGGCCCCCGCAGGCTCATACTCGTGCAAAGAGGTATTCGCAAGTGTCAAATAGCGGCCGGCCACGCGCTGCACATCTTCAGCGCGGACTGCGCGAATCAAATCTCTATAACCGAGCGCCGAGCTAATGCCGCCGGTTGCAGCTTCAGCCGTTGCAAGCTCGCGCGCGCGGCCCAGGTAAGTATCGGTGCGGTCGGCGAATCGCTTTTCAACCAGGGATTTCGCTCGCGCCATTTCAGCTTCGGCGGGCACCTCGCGGCGCAACCGGTCTATCTCCTTAAAGAATGCCGCTTCGGCTTTATCGACAGCGGCCCCGCCCTGCGAGTCCGGTATCAACTGCATCTGCACCGTCAACAACCCAAAATCACGCAGCGCGAGATAATCCGATTCGACGCGATTTACTACCCCCTGGCCGTCGAGCAAGCTTCTGCGCAGTTGCGACCCGCGCCCCTGGCCCAGCATTGCCGCCAGCACTTCAAGCGCGGGCCGGTCTTTCGATGCAAGCCCCGGCACGTGAAAGCCTATGCTCACGATTGATTGACTCACATCGCCGCGATCCGCGCCGTAACGCAAGCTGGTCTGCTCCGGCTCCGTCGCGGGCTTCGTTGCAGTGATCGACTGGGGCAAGACTGTTTGCCGTGCCTCGCCGGTTTGAGCTGCCGGAATCGTTTTAGGCGCGGGCGGCGCGCCGGTTTTTTGAGCCGCTTTGGATTGGGCGATAGGATTTGTTTGCGCGGCCCTGAATGCGCCATATGATTGCTGAATCTTAACCAGCGTGTCGAAAGTCGAGACGTCACCTACAACAGAGATGATCAGATTATCTGGCCGGTAATATATGTTGTAAAACTCCGTCAAGTTTTCGCGTGTGACGGAGCCGGTTGGGTGTGATGCGCGAGAAATAGGGTGCGTAGTAAAGGCCATGCCTAAGAGTCGCGCCATCGCATAAAAGGAAGCATCAGACTTATAAATCGAAGCGGGGTTGAGTGTGAGAGAGGGATTTTGTACCGAGTTTGCCTGAAGCGAGATTGCTTCTTTGATCTTTTCCGACGGCACTACAACTTGATAAGAAGTGCCTTCGACCGAAGTGCTGCTATCGATTATCGCTCCGATTTTGCGCGCATCAATTCCTGAAGATCCTGCTTGAGCCGTATCGTTAATAGCGCGTTCAAGCAATCGTGCGATGCCGTTTGCCCAGCCCGGTTCGTTCGCCGTGCCTACCTTGAAATAGGCTACGGCAGCCGCTATCGGGACGGCGTGTTGTTCGCTGATTATTACCGTCATGCCGTTGCGCAGCACGAATCGTGAAGTGGGGCCTGCCTGTTCCTGCTTAACGAAAGCGGCTGCCTCCGGCACTTTAACCGGGGCCGGAGGCGGGGCCGCAGTCTCGCGCGGTGAGACTTTAGGCCGCCCCCGCCCGCTTTGCGACCAGGCTGCGCCGGGCGCGGCTGCGATGATGAGCGTGGTTATCGTGATGTATATGAGAGAGAGTTTAAACTTCTGCACAGCGTTGCTCCTTTTGCCTCTAAGAAATCATAGAGGCCGCTTCGCACTGGAGTCAACGCAGTCGAAAGCGAAGTTCGATGTCTGTAGTCCGTGGTCTTTGGCAAGACCACGGACTACGGACTTCTAAAAAGCTTTACCTTTGGCAGAGTACGCGACTTTCCAATCGTAAGTCGTCACCAGCAGATTAATGACCCTGTTGTATTTAATGTCTATCTGAACCTGATTCTGAGCATGCGACACAAGCGTGATGCTGTTTTCGGGGAGTTCATACTCGACGCGAAGCCTTTCGATCCCTTTTTCGACCTGATCCAATTTGTAATTTCGCACCGAGCTTATGCGCGCCAGCTCGTTAACGTCATGAGTGAGCTGCCGCTCCTCCGTGTAAACGGGCACTATCTTTATTACCGTGAAAGTCACTGCAAGCAGAACCAGGAGTAATAAGACTGATGTGATCTTTACCGCGCCGCGCTCGCCTTCGGGCGATTCAAAGCCAGTCACTTTGCTCATAACTCTTCTCCAAACTTAGTATAATAATCAACAACCAGGGGCTGCAGTTGTGAGGCTGACAGGGCAGAACCGAACGACGTTATAAGAGGGCGTCTTTGAGGGCTGAACGAACTACTTGCAGGGGCACGTCCGATCTGATCACGACCCGGCCTATTTTTATAGGCAGTACAAAAGCGAGGCGGCCCGCCTCGGCTTTCTTGTCATGATGCATTGCTAAAATTATATCATTAAGCGCAAGAGTATTGGCCCCAGGCAAGGGGCCGACCCTGTTTATTGCTTCGTCCAGGGCTTCTCGCTCGGGTGAGTCGAGCATGCCCATCCGCTCGGCTATCCTTGAAGCCGCGCGCATCCCATGTCCCACCGCTTCGCCGTGAAGAAAGCGGCGATAGCCGGTTACGGCCTCCAGCGCGTGGCCGACCGTATGGCCGAAGTTCAATATGCGCCGCAAATCGCCTTCGCGCTCATCGCGGCTGACAACATCGGCCTTGATGCGGCAGGATTGCGCAACCAGATTGGCAATCTCTGCCGGATCGGACTGCTTGAGCTGCTCCATGCGATGAGAGATTCGGTCAAATAGCTTGCGATCGCGGATCACTCCATACTTGATCGCTTCGCACAACCCTGCGCGCATCTCGCGCGGCGGGAGGGTGTGAAGCGTTTCAGGATCTATTACTACGAGCGAGGGCTGGTGAAATGCGCCGATCAGATTCTTGCCCAGCGGATGATTGACTCCGGTTTTGCCTCCGACCGAGCTATCAATCTGGGCCAGCAGAGTTGTGGGCGTTTGAACGAGCCTTATGCCGCGCAAATAAGTCGCCGCGACGAACCCGGTAATGTCTCCGACCACTCCGCCGCCGAGCGCCACGAGAACGTCCGAACGGCTGATGCGATGGTCGATTAAGAAAGAATAGATAGTCTCGGCGGTCTTTATGTTTTTGTATCGCTCGCCTTCGCCTATTGTCATTGTGTATGTGCGAAAGTCTGCGGCTTTGAGCGAGCGAGCGAGGCGGCTGCCGTACAGAGTGTTGACCGTAGGATTGCTTATGATGACTGCGCGCGACGCCTTCTCGCCCACGGCGCGGCGCGCAAGCGCGCCCGCTTGATCGAGCAGCCCGGCTGCGATTTCGATCTTATAACTGCGCTCTTTTAATTTGACCGAGATCGATTTCATAGATGTCAGAAGTTAGAAGCGGCCGGGCAAGTATCGCGTCCGACATCTGATTACTTCAAAGCTTGATTGAACTCCTCGATCAGCAGATCGAATGATATGGGACCGACGCCGATCTGCGCGGCTATATCGTCGGCGGTGTAGCGGTCGCCTGTTTCCCACATCTCTCTTAGGAAATTGCCCGCGCTCCGCGACGCCCACCACGCGGTCCCAAACCTGGTCTTCAAATACTCGCGAAGCATTACTTCAAAGCCCCACGCCCGCACGTAGTTGGACGAATAAAATGCGTCGTCAAGATCGTACAGAAAATCTGTCCGTTCGGTCTTAAACCGGGTGGCGTTGGTCTGTAGCCCCGCGTAAATCTGAGCCGCGCTCGGCAGGTTTCCGTCGGTGTGAAGCTCGCATTCGTACTTTAGCTTGGCTACATACCTGCGTACGGACGAAAGCCTCGCCAGCATCTCCGCGCGTATAAAATCGCTGCTTTCGCCGAATCTGAGCATACCGGCGAGCCAGTCGCTGTCAGAGATAAGGTGGTTGAATAAAAAGGCGTAACTTTCGCTCAAGGCGTAATCGCCCGTGTATTTGAACTCTGGCCGAAGCGATTCGGAGGCTCCGCCGTAATGCTGCGCGTGGCCGGATTCGTGCAGGAATGCCTGGTAGTCGGATTGGCCGCCCATGGGCCTGATGACGAGCTTGATCTCTTGCGGGACGAGTATAGGCATACAAAACGCGCGGGCGCTCTTGCGCGGTCGAGGCGTGTCATCGATTAGAATGTTTTTTTGCTCTTCTATGTTAATCCCCATCCCCGCCATCGTCTCGCGGTAAACGCGCATCAAATCCGGGGCAGGGAAGCGGTCGTCATAGCCGTTCAACTGGAGAAAGAATAAAGCGTCGCTCCTATCGGCCTCTTCAAGCGAAAGCCCCATCTCGCGTTTCAAAGATTCAGCAAGCCGCGTTGTGTAAACCGACTCGGTGTGCGAAAGAACCTTCCCGGCTTGCTCGGCAAGAGCTTTGTAATCAAGCCCCCGCATCTCTTCATAAAGAGCCGTGTAATGCTCGTGACCCAGCGAGCGAGCGGTTTCATGGAGTTTCCGTATGCGCTCGGCTCGCAGATCGTTCGAGGCTTCTATGATATCGGCGCGCTTATTATAGATCGAGCGGCGCGAGGTCCGATCCTGCTCGGTTCTGATAGCGACAGCCGAATCTTGAAAAGTCATCCTTCGGCCCGCCCATTCAACCGTGGCCTCGCTTTCGTATTCGCTTATCGCCTCGGTCAGGTTCTTTGCCGAGTTCTCCAGGTACTGCTCGACGGCGAATATCAGAAGGTGCTTTATCGATTTGCGGTCGGACTCGAAATGCTCTGAGGTCTCGTCGAGACTCCGTTTGAGGCCGTCGATAGACTCTTTGGTGAACAGGTCGCCGTAGCGGTCGTATATCGGAGCTATCTCAAGGTCGACCTTTTGTCCGGAAAGGAAAAGGTAATACTCGCGCATCCAGATAGAGTTAAATTCGGCATATTGGCGTCTGTACTCTTCAAGCATTACCACCTCCAATAAGTGATGAAAAATATCGTTCGGATAAGATTGTGTCAAGCTAACTATTTGTGAAGAGCAGGTATGAGCCGGGTAAAAAGGTTTTGACAAAAAAAATAGGCGACGCAGCGTGGGATGACTGCGTCGCCTTGTTTCCGGTTGCCGTCCTCACCACAGCAACCGTGAATCGAGAACAGGAAGTGATGTTGTCATCACCCGTATCTCTTGCCCCATAAATCCTAGAGCAATCAGGGTGCCAGGCAATCCGAGCACTCATATCGGGTACGATCTGCTCGATTTTGGCAAACTTATTGAGGTTTTTGCCACATCACCTTTCGTAACAGGGTTCGGGCGCGTGTAAAAAGTACATATTTTGGTGGAAATATTTACCCTTCAATTTCCCCAATGCCACTTTTGGATGCGCTAGATCTCACGGTCAAACTGACTTGGTTGCGGCCCGCTGCGCCAGGGCGCTTTCCTGGGCCACAGTTCGGAATTGCGTTCAGTTTTCCCCTAAGGCCCCATCAACCCAATCAGGACACGACCGGCGGCAGTAAACGCGCCCTTAACTTTATGAACTTAACTTGCTAGTCAGCAGCATTATGATGAGGCCGATTAGCAGCGAGGCGATCAGGCTGATGGAGAATATTGCCAAGCTGAGCGCGACTGTTTGCCAATGCCTGATCTCTCCCTTATCGTCTGCGCTCGTCTGAGGTTGCTGGCTTTGTGTCGGTGAAGTCTTAAAATCAATATGCTGTCGAAATATCCTTTCCATAATGGCCCTCCACCTATTTGACGCTCGAACAAAAAAAATAAAAAAGTTCTGGTGTGAGGGCCTGTTTCTAACGTCTAATATAGTGAAAGGCTAAGATGGTTCTTTGATAACCAGGCAGGCTTCGGCTGCGCTCCTTGGGAGGAGAATATGGACAAGGGCGCGCGCCGAGATTCTGTCTCAGAAGATTTACTGATCGCTGTGTACAACTCACTTCTTCGCTACTGGATTAAGCAGCGAGTACCGCGAGAGAAAGCTGAAGATCTGGCTCAGGAAGGGCTGCTCAAGTGTTTATTGAAGGCGAGCAAGTGGAACGGTGGAGCAAGCTTGAAGACTTTTCTTACCACAGTCGGTAAGAATGCAGGCTATGACTACCTGAGGAAAGAGGCCCGGCAAGAGAGAATAAAGCAGCGGAAATCTGAGACGGATTAATCACCAAGTAGTGGTCTCTGATTGCTTAAAGCTGAGGGCTGGAATTGACCAGTCCATGTGCAAACATGCCCCAGGAACCTCAGCATTGAGCTAGTGCAGACCTGAGATGGTATTGTATTTGGGTAGCCTTATTATGAAGAAGACAAGGTGTAACCTACGCGCTATAGAACTCGATGAGGTCTTGCGCGTCTTCTGGAGAGGGGGGCTACTTGCATTTCACAATAGCTGTAGAGGACCTGCACTATTAGGCATGGTTAAATGCAAGGCGAGAAGGCTGAGATTTGGCGTCAGCCAGTTCAGTGGAAACACTGTCCCCAAGGTGGTTTCAGCAAATACTTACCTTGAAGAGATCCAGCAATGCTGGTTTCTCATTTTTTTCTTGCCAATTATTGGCGAGATAATTAACCGGGCCGAGAGACCGCGTGAAATGTATTCCTAGAGAACGAAATTATTGTGTCCTTATGGACGAAACTCGATATGTTCCTTGGGAATGCAATGTCGCTTTCCTCCTGTGCTTCTCGCCCTCATAAAATAATCTTTATAGCCCTGTGAGGGCAGGGCCGGTAAGAAGCAATTCAGAAGCGCAACTGAGGCCTGCTAGCCTGTAACCCCATTAAGATTCTATATGTCTATTAAAATCGAAAAGCATTGCACCAATCCCGAAGTCGGTATTCTTATAGGGGATGCTCAATCCGATGCGCTGCTTCAATCAGGTCGGGAAGAAGAGCACCGAGCATTTTTTGAACACCTTGATAGTTGCCCGTCGTGCCATGAATCAATGCTGGATCACGCTAATGCTGTTGCCGTAGAGCAAGTAGCTGTCGAGAGAAGCGTACCGCTTGACGATCTGGCAGAGCAGTTGGCTCAAGCAGCACGATCATTGCAGCAACTGGCCAAGAAAAAGCGTGTACCAGTTGCTGATTTAGTAAATGATATCCTCGCCAAGAATAGGCAGATGTGCGCTGACCCAAACTATTGAGACCCTTAATTGAAAAACTATGCCGCAAGGCTAGGTCTCCTTTGATCAATAACTGTCCGTATTCGCCCAAGCAGCACCGGCAGCTTCTCTCTGTAATGAGTGGCGAGGTCAACGTACTGATATTTATCGAATATTGGCTTGAGCATTCTGATCGCCATCTTCGTGCGAGGGCGCCGTAGTAAGATGGGCAACAACATTGGCTTCGGCTCCCGCGTATTTTCAGTTCTTATGGAGAACCGCGCGTACTCCCCAAGACAAGAGCCGGATTTCAAATAGCTATCACTTATTACTGCGATGAAGACCCTTGCCTGGTCGATGCCCTTGATCAGCCGGACCAGCCACTCGTCCCCGTATTCCAAAGTGACCGGGGCGAACCACACACTTATATTCTGGCTTTCGAGCTTACGCCTGATCCCGTTTGCAAATTCCCTCTCCTCATTCGAGAAGCTTAGGAAAACCTCTTTGCGCGTTTTGGCAAGATCATTCTCGCAAGCCTCAATACCGCCTTTGATCCATTGCTCGTGGCGTTGCCTTCCAATCGCGGCCAATCGAGTCGCCTCGCCAGCCAAAACCAGAGGATCCGGAAAGGGCTTGGGCAACGAGGCCGAGGCTCCTAGGATTACCGCTTCGTCCAGCATAGCAAGCGAGCCGGATACAGCCAGGATTTCAGCCGTGACATTGCTTTCACATAGCTTTGTGATGAGGCTCTTATCTTTCCTGAATGTCAGATCGACGATTATCAGGTCCGGCATTTCTTCAGGTAAACTTCCCTGCATAAATAACCGGTACAGAATGTCTTCGCTCTTCTCGAAACTGCGAACGTCGAAACTCAATATCCGCAGGTAATAACAGATGAATTGGCGAGAAGACTCGTCACTGTCAACCAACCAGACTTTGTATCTCGGGATAAGATTTTCTTGTTTTGTTTGTTTCTTCATAAAAAGTCCCTCCAATACGTGTCGCCTTCGCTTTGCAGCCTGAGTCGCAGGGAGTGCGACGGTTTCACAGAACTGTTAGTCGGCGAATATCTTGGCAAAGCTGGGGCC
This sequence comes from Blastocatellia bacterium, assembly GCA_963728545.1. Lineage (GTDB taxonomy): Bacteria > Acidobacteriota > Blastocatellia > UBA7656 > UBA7656 > DASUNP01. Next base: position 3,953,569 of record CAVSKO010000002.1, on the reverse strand, counting down.
AGTCCAATATTATTACTAGATCAGGTTATGATATTGAGGTTTTTTTGCTTTTAGCGCCCGCAAGGTTTTCAGTGAGGGCCCGCTCCCAAACCTCGAAAGTAAAGTAGATTCAGGTTTGTGCTATTTGAAGGAAAAACTAAAAACACGATTGCTCGGCAATCAAGAACGTGGTATTCTCTTGGCTCCTGCTCCCTTACTATTGCTCCCTGCCCCCTTACTATTTAACAAAATCCGGTGTGTAACGCTGCCATTTTGTGTTACCCCGCTTGTTTGTAAGCCCCTACGGTGACTAATCCAAAAGTCTAGGTAAAGTCAGGTTCCAGCAAACCTGCTTTTATTGACTTGCGTGGCGGGACGTACTCGTGTGCTCGCCCATCGGAGATTACATGCGTAGGAAAAGCTTGGTTTCTTTAACGCCTGAACAGCGTCAATACCTCTTGCGGCTAGTATTGACGGGTAATGCCTCAGCGCGAAAGTTGACTCGCGCACGCATCCTTTTGAGAAGTGATACTCAGCAGGAAGGCGGGCCATGGGCGGATGAAGAAATTGCGCGCGCTTTAGATATATCGCCTATGACCGCCAGACGCGTGAGACAGGTCTTTGCCAGGGAGGGGCTTGATGCTGCAATCGAGCATCGCCAACAGAGGCGCACATACTCTCGCAAACTTGATGAAAACGCGAAGGCTATTCTGCTGGCTCTTTTTCATGTCGAGCCACCTCAGGGGCGGAGTAAATGGAGTGCGCAATCGCTTGCAGACCGGATGATACAGCTTGGGTATATAAGCGGGATATCTCGCGAGACGGTTCGCAAAGCCCTGAAAGAGCAAGGAGTGAATTTATAAAACAGGGTTTGAAAGGGAAAGTCTCACTCCACTCTCTATTGAGGAAGTTTATCTGCGATATTAACCCTGGCAACTCCTCTTAGGTCGTGGATGAGACTCTGGATGAAAGATCACCTTTCAAGTTTTGCCGCCATACCGGCTGCTCAAGAATTTCAAGTAAGCCGCCCCGCCGTTGATGTTGTCTTTGGGATCAAAAATATCTTTTCCCGGCCCGGCGTATTGCCTGAAAGTTGCGGGCATTAGCTGCATATAACCCGAGGCCCCTTTAGAAGAGACGGCATGCTGCCTGCCCGATGACTCGGTGTGTAAAACGGCGGCCAGCAGATAAGGATCGAGGCCGAAATGTGCGCTTGCCTGCTCGATGATAGCATCTATCTTGGGCCGCCCGGTATAGACGGGCTTTGAAGCCGAAGAAGGAGTTTCCACAAACGCTCGTTTTATGGCTGCGGTTTCCATCTGTATGTTTCCAATCTCTTGCCGCGTTGGAAGCCTGACCCCGTGCGCCCTGGAAGACACGTTCAGGTTGATGACTTCGGCGATGCGGCGCGGCCTGGTCATACTGAGCATTTCGGCTGAAGCCGGAGGAACGCCGTTTGACGAGACTGCGCCGGTTACCGTGGGTAAAGTGATCGAACCGCGCAAGTGGCGCGATGTCTCGATAGCGCGGTCTACGTGAGAAGCTTCGGCGCTCGCCGCGTCTGCGTCGGCACTTATATGGCGCGCTATCATGTCGGCCAACCCTATCCCGCCGTTGTTAGCCATAGAGATTGCCATCTGCTCTGTAAATAAATTTTGAGCGAGGCCGCTTTCTCCGCCCCCGAACAGCGACTCTCCATCCTCGCTCGATTCGGATCGTAACGCTGAGGTTAGCTGGGAAAGCAAAATGGCTTCGAACTCCGCAGCCGCGCGCTTGACTTCCGCGCTTTCGGCAGCCGTCGAGTTCTCCGACGAGCGTGATGTAGCCTTGCTGTTTATTGCCGTGAGGTCTAAGTGAGGAAAAGTGGTTAATAGGTTCATAGAATCCGGCGCAGCCGTTTTCAGGTCATTATCTATATATGTTGCGCCATCTCCTTTCTCTTAACTTTCAAGCGCCGGTCTGCTATTGCATCTCAAGTTCCGCACTGAGCGCGCCCGCCGACTTAATCGCTTGCAGAATGCTGATTATGCCGTTTGTCGTAACGCCGACTGCGCGCAGCGCCCGTATCACTTCTTCGATGGAAGCCCCGTCGGGGAGAACCACCGATTTGGCTTTTCGCTCTTCGACGCTGACGCTTGTTCGCGGAACTGTGACGGTTTCGCCGTCCTTTGAGAATGGTAAGGGCTGAGATACTTCATACTCCGTGCCTATGCGCACAGTCACTCGCCTCGGAGACAGGCTGGAGGTCTACCACAGACAGCTTGCCGAGCTGCGCGCCCGTCTGGGCGAAGCCTATGAGCTGGCGCTTGCAAGCCCGGTCGCGGCCCGGACCGCGTCTCTGGTGGAAAGAATAAGACTGGAAGATTCCCGCACCTGCAACCTTCTGATTGCAGCACGCGACCTAAAGGATCGCCTCTGGGCACATCGCGCGAAGAGGCGCGATTGAATGTTATCACCACTATTTCTATAGGAGATCGCCGCTCGCTTACTGTCGTGCGATTCGGCGAAAGGACGCTGCTGGTCGGTTCGACGCCGCAATCTTTCACCCTTCTCGCTTCCGATGATTGTGAAAGCCTATTGCCCTTTTCCTTTGAAGAGTCCTCCCCTCGCTCCGTCGCAGATGTGCTGAGCGCAAGCGAAGGCCGAGAGATTAATCCTTCGCCCTCGTTTGCGGCCGAGCTTGAGCACCTAGAGGCGTGGAAGAACACGGAACTGTTCCGCGCCGTCGCAGAGATACTGGCCTATGTCTACAAACAGCGTCAAGCGCACCGGAAATAATGGCCGTTAGAGCTGTAGCACATAAAAAGCCCGGCCACTATTTCCAGCGCAAAAAATCCCCGGCTTTTTGTTCTTAGTAATAAGCAGACTGTAGACGTGTGGCTGAAGGCGCAGCGCTTTAGCCGATAGCTGCTATACTTAACTGGTGCAAATCTTGTTGGCTACTACTAATACCGGGAAGCTCAGAGAGCTAAAGCGAATACTGATTGATGCGGGGCTTGACGTGGTGAGCCTCGATCTGGCGGGCTTCGGGCAATTGCAAACAGACGAAGATATAGAAACCGGCTCGACGTTTGCGGAAAATGCTTTGCTCAAAGCGCATTACTATCACAAGCTTTCCGGGCTGCCGACAATCGGAGACGATTCCGGGCTTGAGGTAGACGCGCTTTCGGGCGGGCCGGGAATCTACTCTGCCCGGTACGCGGGGCCGGGGGCTTCTGACCGCGACCGCGTATACAAGCTGCTCGGGGAATTATCTGCGGTCGAGCAGGCTCGGCGCGGCGCGCGCTTTGTCTGCGCCGCTGCGATTGTGTGGGACGACGGAGAATGCGTCTTTGTAGATGAAGCGCGTGGCCGATTGCTCGACGAGCCGCGAGGCGAGGGCGGATTCGGCTATGATCCGATCTTTTATTATGAGCCGCTCGGCAAGACTTTCGCCGAATTGACCGAAGAAGAGAAGACCGTCGTGGGACACCGGGGGCGCGCTTTCCGGCAACTTACCGAGTGGCTGAGACAGTCCAGGGTTCCTGCAAAGTCGCTTGACAACTGAAAAGAAAAGACCTACCTCGGTTCAATAGCAAATTAATCCAAAACTGAACCGGAGGAAGGTCTTAGATGAAGCATAACACTGCAAGCTTCTCATTGGAGCAAAAAAACGACCCTTTTATCTTTGATGTTGACTCACTGTTCTATCATCTCGACTGCCTTACCGATCACCGCGATCCTCGTGGGGTGCGTTACCCTCTGGCTGTCGCTCTGGTCTTTGTCATCCTGGCAAAGCTTGCCGGCGAGGATGACCCCGAAGCCATTGCTCACTGGGTTTCGCTTCGCAAACAGATGCTCATTGAAGCTCTCTGCCTTAAGAGAAAATCTACTCCCCACCCAACGACCTACACTCGCATTCTTGGTCGGGCGGTTTCGGTCGAGCAACTTCAAGAATCATTCACACAGTTTCTGCTCTCGACTGTCGAAGGTGGCTTGTCTGTAGAGATGCCCTTAGATGGAAAGACTTTGCGTGGAACGATTCCTCCCGGAAAAACTCAGGGAGTTCATCTGCTGGCAGCATATCTTCCTAGTGAGGGTATTGTGCTTTTCCAGGTCGAAGTCGGAAGCAAAGAAAACGAGATAGTTGCAGCGCCACGAGTCTTAAAAGGCGTGGATTTAAAGGGAAAAATCGTGACAGGCGATGCGATGTTTGCACAACGCGAACTGTCTCAACAGGTTGTCGAAGGCGGAGCAGAGTATGTGTGGACAGTCAAAGACAATCAATCGAGTTTGCGTGCAGAGATAGAGGCAGCATTCGAGATAGAGGAAGGCAAGACGGCGCTGAAAGCGATGAAGAATGACTTCTCGCGAGCTGAGACAATAGAAAAAGGACACGGACGAATAGAGGAGAGGCGACTTGTGGCGACCAGCCTTTTGAAGGGATATTTGCAGTGGCCCTGGCTTGAACAGGTCTTCAAGATTGAGCGAGAAATCGAAGAGATCAGCACAGGCAAGAAGCGAAGCGAGGTCTCATATGGAGTCACTAGCCTGACAAGGGAAGAAGCCACAGCCGAACGCTTGATGGAAATAGTGAGAGGGCACTGGGGGATAGAAAACGGGTTGCACTATCGGAAAGACAAGACGTTGCGGGAAGATGGATGTAGATTGAGGAGAGGAGAAGCGGCGCAGGTGATGGCAGTGATAAACAACCTGATAATAGGGCTGGTCTTGAGGCAAGGGACAAGGAATCTGGCAGAGGCGAGGAGAATCTACAGTGCCTATCCGCTTGAGGCGTTGAATCTGATTTTGCGCCGGTAGGCCGACTTTGCAACAGCCCTGTGAGACAGTCCCGACTGCTTGACACCCCGAGTTCGAGTGATAAAATTAAGAATCCTGCTGAAGATCATTCGGCTTCCTCCTCAAGAGGTGACTTATGAAACAGGCGATGAGACTTTGCGCGGTGATCGCGATTGCGGCGATTGCTTATGGCAGCGTGCCGGAGGCAGATGCTTCTTCGGCGCTCGGCTCTATTCGTGGCTTCATCAAGGATGCGGCGGGCAACCCGCTCGTGGGCGCAGCCGTTATGGTGATGACGGAATCCGAAGAAGCCGATAAGGTCGTCAAGCGCGCCAACACGGACGACGAAGGGAAATTCATCGCTGCCGGCATAAGCCCCGGCCGCTACCGCGTCAAAGCCATAGCCGACGGCTTCAAGCCCGTAGAACTGGCCGCCGATGTCAGGCCGAATAAAGTCACCGTTTTCGATTCCATCTTGCTGCGCCGCGTAAGTACACTTGCCGATGAGGCCGCACTCAACCCTGATTCAAAATACGCCACGCGGCGCGCCAAGCGCACGGTGTTTCACCTCGACGAGACTAAGAAAGACAGTGTCAATGCGACCGCAGACACTACGGTCGCGCTCACGGACAGCTCGCCCGAGATGCACGGCGTAATCAATACTTTCAGCCAGACGACTCCCGGAACCGATGGCGAGCGGAACTCTTTTATAGGCTCTAATTTTGCCATATCCGAAAAGATTGCTCACGATGCAACCCTGGTCGTAAGCGGTCAGATAGGTTATGGCGAAGGAGCGCCGCAGAGGCTTGAAGCGCTGACGACGGCGCACGCGGGAGACCGTCATCGTCTGGCGGTGGCGCTCGGCTACGCACGGTTCACCTTTTCGCGCAAAGGAAGCTTGCCCGCGCTCGGACAGTTTTCGCTCTCGGCTACCGATACGTGGCAGGTGTCCGGGCCTGTGCTTGTAGTCTACGGGCTCGATTTCGCTCGCTTCACCGAAGGAATGTCGGGGACAAGCGTCCTGCCCAGATTCGAAGTAGCCGTAGACGCAGGCGCACACACTCGATTGTTTGCCGGGATCACCCCCGGCTCATCCGCCGACGCGCAATCGAGGGTCAACCTGGAGTCGGGGGAGATAGTGCTTGCCGAGCCTAAACCGGTCGCGCTCGCGCCCACGGGCGAGCCGATCATGGATCGCAGTTATCGGTTGCAGTTCGGCGGCGAGCAGATACTTTCGGAAAAATCGTCAATCGAAATGATGGCCTTCTTCGACACCGTTTCGGGTTACGGCGTCGGGCTTCTGGCCGTTCCAATCGAGACAGGCTCTTCGGACCCTCTGATTCGCAATGCGGAGCTTAAGGGGCGCTCGCGTGGCGTGCGCGTCGTCTATCACCATCGCCTCAACAGCGTCGTCGAAGGGGCGATCGGTTACTCATTCGGCGAAGGACAGAGCCTCGACGGGCGCGGCATAACTGAGCCGGCCAATCTTTTCGACAACAGGATGTTTCACGTATTCTCCGCCAAAATCGACGCAAACTTTATACAGACAGGCACGCGCGTATCAACCGTGCTGAGGCTTGCGCCAGAACAAGCCATCTTTGCAATCGACCCGTTCCAGGGCCAGATTGCAACCTATGATCCAAACCTGAATATTTCGCTCACACAGGAACTGCCGAGCCTCGGATTTCTGCCGGGCCAGTGGCAGGCCGTCGTCGATTTGCGCAACCTGCTCGATCAGCAGGCTTCGGTTTCCGACGAGCGCCAGGAATTGATAGAAGGCCGTTTTCAACGTCTGGTTCGCGTCGGGGTGTCGCTTCGGTTTTAAGCTTACGGGTCGGACGAGTTTCGGGTAGGGTGCCTCCAGAAAAAAAGCTTTTCGCTCGCGGGCAGTTTATCTGCTTTCAGTCGCAGCCCGCGAGGTCTGTTCCCTGTACTTGTATCTTGTCCATCAGTAGGCCGGAAATCATTTATGAGCAAGCAGTTCGGCTTATCATCCAAATAATTGGAGGATTTCCGAAAATATGGAAAGCAATCGTTGTGCACAAGTAAATGCTTATTGTTAAAGCTTTATTTCGTAACGATTGAGCGTTGTCAAAACGTCGGAATAGCAGTTGCAAAAAATGTCTCGAATTATTTTGCCCTCCTGTTGACGAGGCTGGGGTGATGAAAGAACTGATAAACAAGACAAAGCTTATCGCAGTGCTGGCGATAACGGCTGCGCTTGTTGTCATCGCCGTCCTCAACCTCCGCGATCGCTTGAGCCCGCGGCCTATTCCCTACGACGGAGTCGAATGGGTCGTGACTCCAAATGGAGTGCAGGCCGAATCCGTCAACCCCGATTCGCCTCTCGCATACAAAGTGAAAAAGGGTGACTACCTTCGGGCAGTCTACCTCCTCGATGAGTACGAAACAGTCGGCGGTGTGAAGTACCTCAATTACGAAGAGGTAAACAATATAGAGACGATTGATCGTTACCTGGCCCATCAGGACGTGGGCAATGACGCGCGCTATGCTATTGAACGCGACGATGCGCTGCTCCAAAGCCTCTTTCAGATAAAAGAGGGAAAATACGATGTGGACTTCAAAGTCGCCGCCGCGCCTCAGCATCTTCGCCTCGGTCTGTACATGTCTTTCATAGGGGTTGTATATCTGGCCATAGGGCTTTTCGTGCTCTTCAAGCAGCGCCGGGCTACGCTCACTTATCACTTCTTCTGCTGGACGCTGGTCTCCTTCGCCTTCTACTTTTACAGCTCGACAAAAGAGTTTACTGACCTTGACAGGCTTGTGAGCGTGATTGACGGGATGGCGCTTGCGCTGTGGGCTCCGCTGTTTTTGCACTTCTGCGCCAACTTCCCATCGGGGCGCAGGCTTTCGTTGCGGGCTCGACCCATCGCGGCGGCGCTTTACTTGCCGGCGGCAGTGATCGCGATTTTTGAAGCTCTCTACCACTACAAGCCAGCCGTATTCGACAACCGGCTGGTCGCTCGAAACTGGCTCGACGGCTCCGAACTAGTACAATTACTTGTCTTCTTCGCCATCTCAGGCACGCTTCTGGTGCGAACATTTATCAAGGCTGAAAAGCCGCTCCTACGCCAGCAACTGAAATGGATCATCTGGGGGCTGGGCGTGGCCGTGCTTCCATTGACGATACTCTATTCGGTCGTCTCGCTTGTCTCTCTGGGAATCTCTAACATAGAGGTCACGCCGTTTATGCTGGCGCTCGCCTGCGGGCCGCTTATCTTGATACCGCTCTCTTTCGGCTACTCGATAATCCGTTATCGCCTGATGGATGTTGACGTGATAATGCGCCGCAGCTTTGTGCATGTGATGGCGGTAGTGGTTGTCGCGGCCATCTACATGTTAATGCTTTTAGGTGTGATCGATCTGGTGAAATTTATCTGGAAGTCGGCTGATCTGAATACGTGGGAAACGCGCGTTGTGATCGTCATAGGGATGTTGCTGGTGACATTGCTGTTCGCCCCGATCAAAAATCGTTTACAGGTCTGGGCGGATCGCTGGTTTTACGGCGAACGGTACACGCTCAGGACCGGGCTGCAGGATTTCGCCAGGACGCTTTCGCAGACGACCGCGCTTCCGCAATTGCTCAACTCCCTGGTGCGGCGGTTGTCGGACATGTTGAGCGTGCGCAAGATCGCGATCTTTATAGAAGACGGCAAGTCGCCTTCGGGCTTCCGCCTGGCTCATGCCTCGGGCATCGAAAGCGATATTAATCTGCCGGAAGACATAAAGAATATTATCCGCACGCGTTCTATCGGGCGCGGCTTTATCTCTGTCGAAGATCTTTTCCCGAACAACACCACGCCGTCGCAGCTGAATGAATTTGACGACGCGCTCCCCAGTTCGGACGCGGGCGTTACGATTTCCGGCAAACAAGAAGAGCTTTATTACTACGTGCCGTGCGTCGTGCGTGATCGTATGGTGGGCTTGATAGGCGTAGGCCGCGCGGAGACGGGCGCGCTGCTTACGAGCGAAGACACGGATTTGCTCCGCGCGCTATCGGGTTATGTCGCCGTCGCAATCGACAACAGCTTGCTCTATCGCAGCGAGAGCGAAAAGGCGGAAGAGCTGGCGCGGCTGAAAGAGTTTTCCGAGAGCATTATCGAAAGCGTCAACGTCGGCATTCTGGTCGTAGATTTTCAAGGGCGAATCACGACCTGGAACAGCGCCCTGGAAGAGATGTTCGGCCTGGCGCGCGAGCGCGCTTTAGGCCGCAGCATCCACGAGACGCTCGACCGAGACCTTATCGAAACCATGCAGGCCGCGATAGGGCAGAGCAACTGGGCGCTGAGCGACATGCGCCATATCTACAAATACTCGGCTGCTACCGAGGACGGTCGCCCGCTCACGCTCAATGTATCGCTTGCGCCGTTTGAAGCGGCGCGCGGAGTCGTCACGGGCGCTCTGGTCGTCATAGAGAACGTGACCGAGCGAGCGCAGCTCGAACAGCAATTGCTGGAGCGCGAAAAGCTCTCTTCTATAGGTCTTCTCGCCGCCGGGGTGGCGCACGAAGTCAATACGCCGCTTGCGGGCATATCTTCTTACGCGCAGATGTTGCTTCAACAGATCAATGATGACGACCCGAAGCACAAGCTGCTTGAGAAGATTCACATTCAAACGCTGCGCGCGTCGGGGATCGTCAACAACCTTTTGAACTTCTCTCGCACGGGCGACGCGCAATTCCGCGAGGTCGATCTCAATCTGGTGCTTGACGACACGCTTCAACTGCTGGAACCGCAACTGCGCAGCACTAAGATAGAGATCGTGCGCCATTACGGGCAGTCGCTTCCGGCGGCCTACGGCAACGCGTCGAAGCTACAGCAAGTATTTATGAACTTGATTCTCAACGCCCGCGACGCCATGCCCGGAGGCGGGCGGCTGACTATCACGACGCGCCCCGTAGATACTTCTCTCGTAGTAGACTTCCGCGACACGGGCATAGGCATCGCGCCCGAAAACATCGCGCGCATCTATGACCCGTTCTTCACGACCAAAGAGGTGGGCCAGGGAACGGGGCTTGGGCTTGCGCTCTCTTACGGGATAATCCAGGAGCACGGCGGGCGCATATTCGTCGAGAGCCGCCCCGCCGAAGGCGCGCACTTCACCATCAAGCTGCCCACTGCACACGCCCGGCAGATGCAAGCGGCAAGCGATTAATCCATTCGTTATAAAAAGGCTTTTGTATGATCGGCTGGCAGCCCGTCAGGACTAGCTGATAACATTTATTGGTATGGCAAAAAAAGGGAGTATCCTCGTCGTTGACGACGAGGAGGTAATGCGCGATGTGCTCGACAGCCTGCTGGCGACAGAAGGCTATCAGGTCGATCTGGCCAAGACGGGTGAAGAAGGGCTGGACAAGTTTCAGCTACGCCCGTATGACATAGTTCTGCTGGATGTGTTGATGCCCGGCATGGGCGGACTCAGAACGCTTGAAGAGATACTAAAAGTTGATGCGGAGGCGGTCATTATAATGATAACCGCTTATGCTACGTTCGACACCGCCATAGCTGCGTGGCAGCGCGGCGCTTTCAACTGCATCAGAAAGCCTTTCGATAATAGAGAGATTCTCAAGCTGATTGCCGCAGGCATACGGCGCAAGCGCAAGGATGAGGAGCGGCGCGCGCTACGCCAGACCCTCAAGCGCAGCACCGAAAGCAAAGAGATCATCGCGCGCAGCGAGAAGATGCTGGAGATACTCGCCTTTGTCGAGCAGATCGCGCCCGCCCGCTCGACTGTGCTTGTCACGGGCGAATCCGGCACGGGCAAGGAGTTGATAGCCCGCGCGATTCACAATCAGAGCATGCGCGCGGAGAAGCCTTTCGTTACGGTAAACTCGGCCAACCTCCCGACCGAGCTGCTGGAGTCGGAATTGTTCGGGCACCTGCGCGGCGCGTTCACCGGCGCTATTGCGGCAAAGAAGGGTTATTTCGAAGTCGCCGACGGCGGCTCAATATTTCTGGACGAGATCGGGACGATCTCCATGGAGACTCAGGCGAAGCTGCTGCGCGTGATTCAGGAGCGCGATTTCACGCCGCTCGGAGACACGACGCGCCGCCAGGTTGACGTGCGCATCATCGCCGCAACCAACGTAGACCTCAAACAGGCAGTGGAAGAGGGATCGTTCCGCGAAGACCTTTTTTATCGCCTCAACGTTATACAGATAAGTCTTCCGCCGCTCAGAGACCGCCGGCAGGACATCCTGCCGCTCGCGCAGCATTTTATACGCAAGTACGTGGCGGAAAATGGCCGCCACGTCTCGGATCAGATAAGCCCCGCAGTTTTATCGACGCTCGAAGCCTACAATTGGCCGGGCAATGTGCGCGAGCTTGAAAACGTTATGGAGCGAGCCGTGATAATAGCTCGCGGGGCTGCGATAGAGCGCGAGGACTTGCGCGAAGAGATACTCAATCCTACACCGGCGGCTTCACAGGTCGGCGGTCAGCGCGTAGCAACGCAGATCGATCTGTCGCGAGGCATATCTTTTTATGATGAGGTGAATCGGTTTCAGATAGAGTTGATTCGCCGCGCGCTTGAGATAACGAGCGGCCATCAGTCGCGTGCAGCCAAGCTGCTGGGGATGAACACCACCACCTTAAACAGCAAGATCAGGTATTACAACATCAGACCTTGAGAAGTAGTGTAAGGAGAAACAAAGAGACTCACCGCAGAGACACAGAGAACACAGGATGGCCGATGATGTGCTTCGCACGCGGCGGGGGCGCAGAGAAACGTATAATCTCTGCGCCCGCTCTGTGTTCTCTGTGTCTCTGCGGTGAAATGTCTCCCCAGTCCCGGACACTCAATTGAAACCCGCTCTAAAATCTGAGAGTGAAAGGCTCGCTACGCTCGTTGTTTTCAATCAGAACGATTTGATTATCGACCCCTGAGTTCAGCTTCAGCTTCTTCTGCTTTTTCTTGACGCTCAACGAATTTGTCGTGGAGTTGAAGGCGAATGTTTGACTGCTCAACTGCCCGTTTATCTCTACGCGGGCGGCCGCCGTAAAATCGCGCCCTGTTATCGTGAGCACTTTTTTAACATAAGTCGCAGCGGTGATAACAGGGATTTTGCGAGGCGGCGGAGGCGGAGGCTCAATCAAAGGATCGGTGATGTTGTAGACGATCAGCGCAAAGTCCTGGTCGAGATCGCTCCCGTTGCCCGGCACCCCGTTGCCCGCAATGTTATGCGCCCGAACCGTTATGGTGAAATTGCCCTGAAACCCTTCAGGTATCGCCGACGCCGGAAGCTGTATCTCCTCGACGTTGTTCAGGCGATCCGGTTGCCCGCCGGTTATCGATGTAGACCCGATGAGATTATTGCCGAGATAAACGACATCGTTGCCAACTTTGATCTCAAGGTCTAGATCATTCACAAGCGCAGGCCCCGCGAGCGCTCCGGGCGCGTCCGTCCAGGCGAGCGTTATCACAAGAGGCCGAGACCTGTCGGCCAGCGACCCCCTGATCTCAAACGTCTGCCCGCTTTCGGTAAATGTGTTTGTCTGATCTACAAGCCTGCGGGGCGTGCCGTCGAATGCTTGTGCGAGATTTACTCTCCCCCAGCCCTGGCGATCCGAAGGGAGATTCCCGCTCGCATTCTCGCCCGTCATATACGATGCCGAGTTGATGAGAAAAGCTTTCGTCATCGCCGGCGAAGGCGCTTGATTGTTGCCCAGCAGGTTATTCAATGCGAAGAATCTTCGTACGAGCGAAGCCGCGCCCGTTACGTGCGGGGCTGCGAGGCTCGTGCCCGAAGACCAAGTGTAGAGGGACTGGCCGGGCGGTTGAAAAAGCCCTACGCCGGGGCAAAGCCCGTTGCCCGTAAAGAGGGGCGCGCGCGACGCAGCGCCGTATATGTGCGTGCCCGGCGCGGCGATGTCGGGTTTTGCTCGCAGGTCAAAAGTCGGGCCGCCGGATGAGAATCTTAAAATGTCGAGCGCGCTGTTGGCGCCATCAGGGCCGATCCCGCCGCCGCCGTCCAGGTTGCAAGAGTCCAAGCCTTCGGGTCTGAAGTTTTCGCTCGCGGCAACGGTAATAACATTCTTGGCATTGCCGGGCGAGCCTATGTTGCCGCCGGGGCCAGTGTTGCCTGCTGAGAAGACAAAAAAGATTTCTTGATTTCCGGGCACGTTGGGTTGGGCGTCTCGCGCGAGCGCATCATACTCCTGAGAGCTTGCGTCATAAGTGTTGCCGCCCTGGCTCCAACTGTTATTCGACATGCGGGCGCCTGCCGCGTAAGCCGTCGAGACGACATTTGTGAAGCTCAATCGAAACGGCAGCCTCTTGTTGGTATCGAATATGCGCGACGCGCCTAACCTGATCGTGGGATCGACGCCCATGCCGAGCAGGTGACCGGTTTCGTCTTTGTACTCGCTTGAGCCTAGCCCGACCGCGACAGATGCTACGAGCGTTCCATGCCCCCCGCGATCTTCAGAAGCGTCGTTCGCATAGTTCGTGTTGTAGACGACGCGGCTTTGGCCTTCGGCGTTGAGAAAATCGGGGTGAATAAGACCCGGGCTCGTGGAGCCTCGATCAAGCCCCGAGTCCGTGAAATCTATGACGAAGTCTGCTTGCGTGGCCAAACCTTTTGACTGTAGCCAGGCCATATAACCCGGAGCCGTGGGCTGCGTGCCGTCCTGGGAGAGACTGCCCGCCGTTATTTCCGCGCTTCGCTCGTCGTCAAGCGTGGCCGCCGTCGCTTCGCCTATAAAAAGCGTCTCTTCAAAGGCTGCTACATTCAAAAGCTCGCCGACAGGTATGCTGACCGAAAGGACGACGAAATCAAGAAAGCGGCGCGGCTCGCGGTTTACGCTTGACGCAACTCGGTTGACGTATTCGATTGCTTGATCGGACTCGGCGCAATCAAGTAATTCGATCTCTACGCCGACAAAATCGTTTCCGCCCGTAAGCTCCTGGTCCGTGTATGAGGCGTCTATTTTTTGAATCGGTTGAAAGCGGCCCATCCATTTGATAGGCCGGGCGTCGTCCGCGCTGTCCGCGCCGTCAAGCATTGCTACGCGCGCAAGCTGCTCGTTCGTGCCGCGCACGATGTAAGCGTTATTCGGGATATAACCGGCTATCTCTGAGCCGGTGGCTTTCAACGCTTTTATCCAGCCGTGCTTCACAGGCCCTTGAAATTGAACAACCCGCATCTGCTTTCGACCGGCCTCGCTCGCTCTTACAAGTTTGCCGGAAGCGAGTTGCAAATCCGCGGATGCGGTATCCAGATCAAACTGTGTGCGCGTATCGATAGCCCCCCGCTTGAACAAAATCAGATCGGGGTTGCTGCGCAGGCTTTGAAACTCGAAGGCAGGCGCGGGCAGGCCACGGGTCGCTTCGGCGCGTGAATAAAAAAGCCCTGCCGCGACCACCAGCATTGATGCAAGTGCCGTTATTAATAGTCTAATCGATTTGGAAAACTTTCTTTTCATTGTCGGAAGCAAAGGGGCAAGGAGGGATACCACCTATAGCCCTCTTCAAAGCATCATAGGGTAGAGATTATATCGGCGCTGGCCTGCTTTTGCCAGTGGTAACGCTGTATTATTATTAGATTTTAGGGGCGTTTGGAGTCTGGCTGACACTCAAGCCATTAATCAGAATGGAGGAAGCAATGAAGCAGATTTTCACGAAGACAGCGATGCTGGCTCTGCTTGCTGCTCTTTTTGTGAGCGGGTTGCCGGTCTTTACAGGGCCGTCTTCGACCGGTGATTCGATGAGCGCGCAAGCGCAGACCAGGCGCACACGCAGGCGACCGGTCTCTCGCCGTCCTACCTATACCAACACGTCGGTCATACAGGTCGGGACTAATTTGAGAGTGCGACTCGATAACGATCTTTCGAGCAAGGAGTCGAGGGTCGGCGACCGTTTTACGGCTGTCGTGTTAGACCCGAGTGAATACGCGGGCGCGCGAGTAATAGGCCATATAAGCTCGATCAAAAAATCCGGCCGCGTTGAAGGGCGGACTTCGATGAACCTGGCGTTCGATTCGATAGAGCTGCCGAACGGAAGCCGAGGCACGATGCATGGAGAACTCGTTCGCGTCTATGACCCGGACTCGGAGTCGTCAAAGCGCGTCGACGAGGAAGGCTCGGTTGAATCGAGCAGCCGGGGCAAGCAGACTCTCAAGCGCAGCGGCATCGGCGCGGCGGCGGGCGCTGTGCTGGGCGCAATAGTCGGCGGCGGTAAGGGCGCTGCTATCGGATTGATAGTCGGCGGCGCTGCCGGGGCTGGCTCGATTGCAATCGAAGGCAGCAAGGAACTGGAACTGCCCGCAGGAACCGAGCTGCTCATCCGCGTCACAAGCCGCTAGCATAACTACAGGACTGATTGTTTGCCACAGAGTCACAGAGTATTATTATTTTTCTCTGTGACTCTGTGGCATGCCTGCGCATCCATTCTTAAAAGCAAGCCTTGAATAAACCAGGTCGCGCTGCTATCGTTCAATTCAAAGTTTACAAAAGGAATTAACCTTAATGTCAGACCGAGCGTGCGCGTTTCCTTACGCCAGAATCGTGATAGCGATGGCCTTTATGGTCTTCGCGGCCACAATTGCCGATGGGCAGTTAGAACTCAAAAGGCCGAAAACAGAAAAGCCGCTGCCGAATCCATTTATAATGCCTTCGGCCCGCGACGAAGTGGTTACCGTAACCAAGCAGATGCTTGAAACGCGCGAGATACCTGTCGATAAAGAAGACTGCAATCCTGTCAGCGGCGAATGCACGCTTATAAGCAAGCCCGTTATCTTTATCAGAGGCATACAGACTAAAAGCCAGTTAGAGCATTATGCCGAAGTGCCTGTCGCCGATGTGCGGAACTGGGTTTCAGGCCGTTATGTGCTGACCGTTAAAATCTCGCCCGCCTCGCCAAAGACTTCTCAGGTAGCCGTCTACTCTAAATTTGAAGGCAGGACAACCGACGGGGCTGTGGGCAGCCAGTGGGTGCTGCTCACTTCGAAAGGCGAGTTCGAAGACAAAGTGCTGCGCTGTATACAGGACCGCGTGCTGGGCGGAGATTGCAAAGATATATTCAAATAAACTCCTGCGTTCGAAGAGATTTAATCTATTAATCACCTCTTTTTTAGCGGCTTGCAAGTTATTGCGACTGATTACCCTGGCTTCACCCTAAATTCTTTGCCGCTTAATTTGAATATCCTGTCAGGTCAATTTGAATGATCTATGGTTGGGGAGAGCGGTGGCAGCCGGGATTTGAACCACGCCTCAAGCTCAATAACAATATGATCGAAGCCGGGCTAAGTGTAAGATATTAAACGTCTCTAGTTTAAGCCCCGAGGCATAACCAGGCATTGTGCAGTTGAACCGCGAAGCAACTTGCTCGCTCCTGGCACGGATATTGTTTAATAAAAAATGTGCGGATCAATAATTCTGGTAGCTAAATACTGGGGGCGAAGACGATGAGAAATAATATGACCAACAAATCTAATTCGAAAATGCTGATGATAGCGAGTGTGCTTGTAATCACTGCCGGAGCGGTAATGTTTGTTGTTGATGCTGCGGCGCAAAGCCTCGTTACTGATTACTCCTGGCTCTTATTTGCTGCGATGGCTCTGCTGGCTGCTCCAATTGACGCAGTCTTTAACTCCCGCCTGAATGCTAACGTTAGATTCGGACTGGTCTGCTCCTTCATCTGCGCAGGTCTTTTTGGCCCGAGCGCCGGCGTCGTTGTCGCCGTCATTAACGCGTCTATAACTGAATTCAGGCGGGCAAAGACCTACAACAGCCTCTTCTATAATGTGGCCGTCTCGGTCATCTCAATTTCTGAAGCGAGCCTCGCAACCAGCAAGATGTTTCCAGAATTTGGATCGCAAACTTCTGAAATGTCTACAGTCAATGTCGCTGTGGCGATGGGCGTATTCACACTCTTCTACTTTAGTCTTTCAACTTTGCTTACTGCCGTCTACAGCGCGCTGTCTGGGGGGCAATCCTTTTTTGCTATATTAATATCGCGATTCCAGGCGACATCTCTCTGTTATGTTGTTACGGGGGCGAGCGCGATAACCGCTTGTCTGCTCGCCGAGTTGGCCGGCAACACAGTGCTCTTAGCTCTGACATTTATTCTGATGGCAGCCCTCTTCTTTATTCAAGCCTTCGTGCGAAGAATCAATAACTCCGCCAAGGGCGCCAGCCTTTCTAATATGCTCAATCCCGTGGCAAGAGTCTAAGAAAGCGTGGTAACAAATCACGCGCCTGTATAGACCATTTTTCCCAAAAGCGTTTCCTGACGTGACACCTTCGTCACTCGAGTAACATTAGTCACAAGCCCGATAGCTTGTAAGAGCTATCGGGCTTTTCTTTTACCTGGAATGATAAGCTGCTGAAGCTTTTACCCGAATAGGGGCTTATCGCGAAACCTTATTAAATAATCGCGCTTGGGATGCTCTCTTTTGATCCGGCCCCGGTGGACTCATCTCTGCTCTTGCGGGAACCGGCATAACGGTTGCCTCTGACCGTCGAGTGATGAGAAAAGAGCCGGGCGCGACACACATTGAAATGACTGGCTGACGGCGATAGTAGAGTGAGATAGAAACAAGCTTCCACTTTTGTCCCAAATACAAGGTTGAAAGTAGCGACACCGCATCCCGGTTCGTCAAGATGGGAACAGGCGGACTATGGAGGACACATAATGGTCAGCAACGCTGCACTTTCAAATGACAGAAATTCGGATGAGCGAGGAGTATCGTTGATAGAAGGGGTTGTAGTCTTCTGCATAATAGCTGTAGTCCTTGCCTTTGCGCTCCCGGCCTTGAGCAGATCAGTCAAGGCATATAACCTCCGCAGCGCGGCCAGTCACATGGCGGAGCGCCTGACGGCGGTGCGCGCGCTTGCCATGGCAAAGAACAGAAACGTCACCTTCTCTTTGAATAGAGAGACCGGGCGTTACGGCTTTGACTTTACTGGGCCAGAAGGGGACGGTGTGCCTGATACAGCCGATCCCGATGATCCCACAATGAGCTATTACTTCGAAACATTGCCTAGCGATATTTCTGCCACATTCCCAAACAATGCGAACATAAAAATTACATTCAATTCGCGCGGAGAGATGCCCATAGGGAGCGCTGAACAAGCCATAGCCTTACAGAGCCATGGCGGCAAGGCGGCGGTGCGCGTTAATCTCCGAGGCAGGGTAACCGTCGAATGATTAGGAGCCAGATCATGACTGATCAAGATTTTAGTAGCGGAGCTTCACACACTGCCGCAAGCGAAAGCGGTTTCTCTATAATAGAGATGCTCATAGCAATAGTAGTAATCACTTTTGGGTTGGTATCGATTGTGGGAATATCGGTTTACGTCTCACGCGCCAACTCAAGCTCCAATAACCTGAACGTACTGGCGGCTGCCGCGCAGGATCAGGTTGACAGGTTGCGCACGGCTCCCTGGACTACTGTGTCGGAAGACCCTATGCTGGCCGTAGGCGGGAGCGTATACCAGGACCCTTCCCTAACCGGAACAAGCACGAGCAGCCAAACACCTATGAGCGCCAATACGGTGCTCGGGCAGGGATACAGTTATGTGCTCGACCCTAATAATCCGCATCGAGCGCAAGCCCTAAACACTCCGGCAGGTACTCTGAATATAACGTGGCAGGTGAGACAAGGTCCCACGCCTGACCTGCGTTACGTGTTGATCCTTGTGGTGCAGGAGAATCCGCCATCAACTATGAGAGATGGCTATAGGATTTCGACGATAATTATCAGGAATTGAGGGTGCGATGAAAGAGATCAAGCATGAGAGCGGCTTCTCGTTAATGGAAGTCATGGTCGGGTTGATGATATTGACCGTAGTTATGGGGGTTGCATTCTCGCTGCTCAACGGCTTCCAGAGGGCATACAGGTACGAAGAGGCATACGCGGACGCGCAGCGCAATGCGCGGTTCGCGGTGGCGCGACTGAACGAGATAATTCGCAGCGCGGGGACAAATCCGACGGCAACCTCATCGGTTAACCCTACAAACTTCGTCGTGTTGCTTCCGCCCACCGTTACTGCCGGACCGACTGTGACATCGTCGTCCGTTCAACTCAGGAGCGATTTGAATGGCGACAAACTGAATACGACATCTGTCTCTGCTAACTCTGATGTCATAGTAACCTCGGAAAATGTGACCTTGCGACTGGACGCTACGAACCGGCAAATCATAATGGATGACAACACGGCCAATCCTATGACTAGCATTCCTATAGCAGATAACATCCGTAGCCTTACCTTCACCGATTTGAACGGCACAAACAATACCAACAAGGCTATTCAGGTAAATCTCATCGCTATTCCAAGCGGCATCCCCGATAACGACCCACGCTACCGTGAGGTCAGCTATACGACAACTATAAGGCTCAGAAACAGGTAAAGCGACTTTTCTCTTCTCTGTTCGGTGTGTGTCGGAAAGGAAACGAGATTATGAGGAATAATAAAGTGACCGGTAATAATAAGGACGAGCGAGGGGCGGCGCTTGTTATAGCGCTGCTGACTCTAGCGCTGTTACTTGCGCTCACAATGGGCATAAGCCTTACGGCCATCTCTGAACTCGGTGTGAGCGGTACCTACGGGTCGCAAACGCAGGCTCTACAGGCCGCCGAGGCGGGGCTAAACCATGCGGCGAGTTTGGTGTCGAACTATACCGGGAACGACTTCACTTCGCTTCTCGCCCTTCGACCGACACCGCTCAGCACTGATTACCTGTCGGGCAATAACCCTTTCACAACCGCCAACGCAGGGGTCTTTGCGCCTAACTGTGAAATGATCACTATGGAAGACGCAACCCGTGGCCGCCGGCTCCGAGACGCAATAACCGGCGCGCCCGTCACGCCCGAAGCTTTCTACAGGGTGGGCCTTGTGGATGACGAGCCTTCAACCTCAACAGCGTTACCCAGAGTGCCTAATTTTAATCCCGGATCCACATACCGCGAGAGCGTCGCGCCGGATGCGAATAATGCAAGCATTGACAAGAACAACCGCATGGTGATCTACTCGACCGGCTCGTACGCGAACGCGTCGGTCACACTCGAAGGGTGGATCGCTTTCCTGCCTTTCCCCGCGCTATCAGCAAACCGGGATATAGCGATAAGCGGGTCGGCGGACATCCGTGGGGCCTACGGCGGGATACATTCAAACGAAGACGTATTAGAAAGCGGGGGGGGATGGCGAGTTGAACAGACTGTTACGGCGGTGGGGAACCTTGTAGGGGATTTTACCGGACAGGTCGGCGGCTTTTATGGGGGCGGGCAGGCTCGGCTCGACCTGCCGGAATTCGTGACGCGCGCCCCGCTCACGACGGGCGGCCCTCAGACCGCGCCGCGCCTGCAGGATTACCTGATCCGCAGAGCGGACACACTGCTCATAGACCCTAACTTTGCGGACGGCGCGCATGAGAACTTCCCCAACCCCGGGAGCGGGAACGCGGCCACGCGTGACCTCTCGCAGTTGGCCGAAAGACTGAACGTAGATTACTCCGCGTTGGCGGCGGCGCTGGATACCAGCTCAAATAACGGCAACAACGTTCAGCAGTCCTCTGCCACAGCGATCAGCATCTCCCGGGCTAACCCGAACGCGCAGGGTGTCCCTACCAAAATCGCCAGTGTATCGACCACCGGGTGGTCTTACAGCAGCGGTGAATGGGGCATTCCCTCCAATAACAACGGCGCGGGCGGCCACACTTTCTACGTGATAGGCAGGAACAACTATCCGGCTGGGCCGAATGGCGGCAGCGTGCGTTTGAACGGCAATGTTGGCGGGAACGGGAACCCGCTCTCGGTCACCATATTCGCGACGGGTTCGGTCTCCGTCAACGGCAATACAAACATTACCGCGAACCTGAGAAACGTGCAGACGCCTCTTCTGCCTCCGTTCGTGCAGATCGATGCGTTGATCTTTGCCGTCGAAGACATTCAGGTCAGGGGCGATTTTGCCGCTTCGATCAGTTTTACGGGGATCACTTACGCGGGCGAGGCGGTCGACCTGAGCGGCAACGGGAGCATCAACGGGCAGGTGATTGCGTATAACTGGCCAAACGTCAACGGGTCGCTCGTTCAAGGGACCAACGGCGACCCCAACGCCAACGTCGTAACGGGCAGCTTCGAGCTTACGCTCAATGACGGCAACTCTATTGGTAAGGTGAAACTATTCTCGTGGAGGCAAATCAAGCGATAACGCGCTTGTTCAATCTGTAGGGCGAAATATGTGGCTTAAGTCCTAAATAAGAGAGTGTGGCTTTGTGCCTCACTCCCGGCTTGCCTCGGTGCCGACTTGCGCCTCACCGATCAGGCTACACGGGCAACTCCCCTAACGGAAGCCATCTCATACATCTGTGCCCATAGCCTTTCATTCACGATCTAACCTCTGATTCTCAATGAGATAATCCCTCCATATTCGAGCCTGCATTCAGTTATCACTCGCCGCAAATCTGCTCACCGTTGAATCCGTCTCGACCCTTACCCGGCGGCACGCGTGTTGCGGTAGGGGTTTTAGTGTAGAGGGGTACAGCAAACGGGTTATACTCATGTTGGGTTGCTGTGGTCCTCCCCTCTACTTTATAAGCTCTTTTAACCGAGATCAAGCACACTCATGCGAGCCGCCGAGCCTTTATCCGTTTCGCACCCTTTCGGAGCTTCGCGGCTCGCGTGATCATCCAAGATTCAGTTTTCAAATCTCAAATCGATTTTTGACGTTCGTATGAAGAGCCATACAGCTAGTGTGGAGTTTGGTATCAAGCCGGCTGCATGATCTGATACACCCGATAGGTGTTACTTCGCAAGGCCGGGTCAATCGCCTGAATCGGCATACAACCTTTACGGGGAATAGAATCGCATTGCCGCGATAAAACCGCCCATCCAATCCTCGCTTTCTACTCATAACGAATATCTCAAGGCCAGATCATAATCGAACATGGCATCGCCCTTGCACTACTGCGGACGGCGTTGCGGGGTGCGATGCCCGGATTAAGAAAGCCGAGAGTTAGTCGTCCGGTTCCTCAACAGAGCAAAAACATTGATCGGTTGGCCGGCAACCCGGCCCAACACAGGAGACGTGTCGATGAAATCATCGAGAGAATCAGACTCCCCGGCGAACCAATCAGAGCGCGGATTTTCTGTGCTTGAAATGGTCATAGTCGTGTCGATCATAATAATCCTAACCGCCGTTGCAATATTCGCCTTGGGCTCCAACAAGCGCGCTTACCGGCCGGAAGACGCGGCCAACAAGATCGTCAACTTTATGCGTGACGCCTACCACCGGGCGCTCGCGCAGCGACAGGCGATGATGGTTGAGGTTGATACGGTGAACTCCAGGATCAGGATTATTGACGGCGGAAGGTTCCCGAACGGTGATGAGTCGGTCGTGCGCGAAGATGTGCTGATAAACACATCTGAAGTGAAGATGAATCAGCCCACAATTTCGGGAAGCGCGCTCGCTCCCCCAACTGCGCCTTATAACTATAATCCGGCAACGTTCAATAACGGCGTTTGGAGAGCCTGGTTCCGCAGCGACGGCTCGGTAGTTAACACCTCGGCCAATCCCGCGCCGATCAGTGCCACCTTCTATTTCTGGCCGACCAATGGGAGTTCAAACTCGCCGAAGAACGCTTCCGAAGTTCGCGCCGTCACTCTGTTCGGCCCGAGCGGCTCGATAAGGTATTGGATTTATGACGGGCAGGCGTTTGTCAAGGAGGTGAGCCGATGACCAGCAGAAATATCGCCCGCGTCGAAACGGAAGAAGGCTTCTCTTATATCCATTTGATGATCGCGGTGGCGATCTTGATGGTGGGCATACTGGCGCTGGTGGCCGCGATGACCGGCGCAATCGCGTCTACCACGCGAATCGAAAATCAGCTTACCGCCAAACAGCACGCAACCTCTTCGCTCGAAGCGATATTCACGGCGCGCGACGTAAACCGCGACAACCTGTTCGGGTGGGACCGCATAGGCAACACGGGCGACCCTAACATCCCCAATGGAATCTTCCTGACCGGTTTGCAGCCGATTTGGCCGACGGCTGGAGACGACGGCATTATCGGCACTGCCGATGATGACGATCATACAAACGGCCCTGACGGCATCGCAGGCACTGCCGATGACGTTCAGCCTGAGCTTGGGTTCCAGCGCCAGATAACAATAACCAACATAGGTAACGCGCCTCCCTACACTATGCGCCGCATAGATGTGACGGTCACTTTCTGGCTCGGCGCTCTTCAAGAACAACAGACTGTATCAACCTTTGTCGCCAACTACAGGACTACGGTAGAAGAGTGATGGGGGCGCTTATGAAAAAGAAACTCCATTCAGAAAACGGGCGGGCCGGCTCTGAGCAGGGCTTTTCGCTGCTTGAGCTGCTAGTAGCCGTAGTGATCTTCACAGTAATCATTATGGCGATCTACTCTTTGCTTGAAGTGGGCCGCTCTGAACGTTTCACGACTGTCCAAAAAACGGAATCCATTCAAAACGTGCGCATCGCGCTAAACACTATCGGGCGCGACGCGATCAATGCGGGAGTCGGGTACGAAAACACCGGCGCTCAGATCCCAGACAACCGGCTGGTGTTGCTCAATTTCGCGGCTGATGCGAATAACGAGAATGACAATCTCACTCCCGTCGTCTCAGGCAATAACATAAACACGGTCAACGGAACGGCTACCGACCAGGTGACTTTTATATACATTGACGACACGTTCAACGCTCCAGCGGCTGCCGCGCCGTCGGCTTTTTCTGCAAGCACGTCGTCCCCGTCGAGCGGCGGCGGCACGTTTGTTTCCGGCCACTCTTTGCCGCTCAATCAGCTCGTTGATAACGGCAATGAAGTGCGATTGAATAGCCCCGACGGCAATAATGCGGTCACGGTAGGCGACATCTATTTAATCACGGGACAGACGGGTTGGGCGCTGGGAATGTTGTCGAAGAAGTCAGGAGGTAACGGGATAGTCTTTGCAAACGGCGATCTGCTGGGCATCAATCGCCCTACGGCCACAAGCCCTATAAGAAACATATTTCCACCGAACCCCACCGCTTGCGGAGCCAATTGCATTCAGGTCAATGCGAGCGCCTCGCGAGTCAACTGGGTGACTTATCGAGTGGTGGACGAAGACGGCACGGGGCCTGGCACGGGCACTCTGGTTCGCCGCGTGTGGGGCGGCGCTAACGGCTGGACCGACAACCCGCTCGCGTTCGGGGTTGAAAATCTTCAGATACAGTACATCCTCGCAGACGGGTCGTTCAGCGATGACCCCACGGCCGGACCCGACAAAATAGCCGGCAATGCCGATGACGATATGAACATTCTTCAGACGGTCCGGCAGGTGGTTATAAGCGTCATCGTTCGCGGCTCTGAAATCGACCGCAGAAATAATCAGCCGCATAGAACGACCCTCACTTCCCGTTACAGCACTCGCAATCTTGTTTACGAGAAGCAATGAAAGCATAAGGAGAGCAGTCTATGAACGTTGATAGGGCTGAGAGATTGACTAAACCGGAGGCGCGTGACCGAAGCGGAGAGCGGGGAACCGCAACGCTTACGGCAGTGATGTTGATGGCTATGCTCGCTTTGTTCACCGCGGCAAGCCTCTCGCGAGTGACGACCGAAGCCGTCGTGATGGGCAACGATTACTCGAACACGCAATCGTTTTACGCGGCGCAGGCGAGCCTCGAGTTGATGTCGCGAAACTTTAACGATGTCTTCAACGTGCGATTATCTCCGAACGCCACGGATCTGGCGAATATCAGAAATAACACGCCGAATATCCTGAACTTTCAGTTCGTTCAAAACATCGAGCAGACGGACGTCTCTGCGCCGAAACTCATAGACGAAGGGCCGTTCGCGGGACTGTTCTCGCTTCGCGATCCGTGGAAGCTTGACGCCGTAGCCACATATCCGAACGGCGCGCAGGTACAATTGACGCGCACATTTTACAATCACAGAATTCCGATCTTTCAATTCGGCATCTTTTATAACGACGACCTCGAAGTCCATCCCGGCCCGCCCTTCGCCTTTGGCGGGCGCGTCCACTCGAACCGGCACATCTTCATGATGGCCGGGGACGGCGGCCTCGACTTCGACTCGCGCGTCACCGCAGCCGGAGAGATCATCTACAACGCGGCGCGCGACGGAAGAGTTCGCGGCGGGGCGGGTTGGTCTTGGAACGGCAGGGTCAGGGTTATAAACCAGTCGAATGTTTTGACGACCGTCAATCAGGGGAGCGTCACGCTTGGCCCCGATATAAACAACTCAGACCCCGATATGCCTAACGGCGCGATCAATAATGGTTGGGACGCTTACGCGGCCCAGTTCGGCAGTAACTTGCTCGCGCATCAAAGAAGGTTGCGATTGCCCATACAGATCAGCAGCAATGCCGACCCCATTGAGCTTATCAAGCGCAGCAGCGCGGGCGACAACGAGATCATGACGAACTCGCGTTTTTGCAATAAGCCCGGCATACGCGTCACGCTCAGCGACAGTCAGGCGCGACTGCCGGGAGGGGCAGGCGGAGTGCGACTTGACGGCGCTTCAAACGGCACAGGCGCGGCCGCGGACGGCGATGGCAGCCGGGGCTATCGCCCACAGGCCATGAACGGCGGAGCATATCAGGCTACAAGGTTCAACGGCCACCGCGTCTTTAACACGGCGAGCTACGACGGGCAGCCGCGCCAGACCTGGATAAAGATAGAGACCGTAGAACTGGATGCTAATAATCTCCCCGTCACGCGCGACATCACGGCCGATTTTCTCAGCATGGGATTTACAGAGGTCGCCGGTACGCTCGGCCTTAATAATGATAACCGCGCCGTGATCAAGCTACAGCGATACGTGATACCCGGCCCGCCGGTCAAAGTCGCTACCGGCGATCTGGGCACCACGACCCTGACTCCTGCGGCGGTTTTCAGCTCGATCAACGACCCGCGCGACAATGTGAACCGGCCTGCCTACACC
This sequence comes from Blastocatellia bacterium, assembly GCA_963728545.1. Classification (GTDB taxonomy): domain Bacteria; phylum Acidobacteriota; class Blastocatellia; order UBA7656; family UBA7656; genus DASUNP01. The sequence goes on along the minus strand of CAVSKO010000002.1, from coordinate 3,927,878 downwards.
TACGTAGGAGCAGCCGGAAGCTTTGTTGCGACAAACAGGTTTGACGTGCCGACCGGAACCTGGGTGCTGACCAACGCGACCGCCGCTGCGCAGGAAGAGGTCGCGCACAGAGTCACCGCTAACGTGGGCGGGACTCAGTATCGTGTGGTGCCATTCCCGATAAAGATGTATGACCTGCGCGAAGGACTTTACTTTGAAGAGATGACGAACGCCACCTGGACCAACCTTTACATGCCGGGCGGGAACTTTATGGTGCCGAAGGTGGGCGTGATGAGCCTGATCGACATAGATATGTTCAACCTCGGGCGATTCCTTCGGGGCGACTGGAACGGTCAGTTCCCGAACAACCCGGCGCTTCCGGGCAACAGCCTTTCAAGCGACGACATAAACGATAACGGCGGGGACGGATGGATCATATACGTCTCTGACCGTCGCGGAGATAGAGACGATGACGGCGATTACGACATGGAAGACATCTTCGTAAACGCCGACGGCACGGGCGACGGTGTTGACGGCGGCACTCCGCAGGTTGGAGAAGATGCCAATCGCAACGGCAGGCTCGACATCGATCGCGTATGGGAATCTCGACCCTATACCGAAGGGCTTGAGTCGGACATCGCGGCTGTGAGCGCGCCAAAAGGCGGTGAGATTGTGGGCGACAGAGCCTTCAGGCGAGGCGTCCGCTTGATAAACGGCTCGACGCTTTTCGGCTCGACCACCAGAGGATACACGATAGCTTCAGAGAACGCGGTATACGTCTATGGCAACTACAACGCCACGGGCATCGATGCCACGGCCCCGAACCAGCCTTCGCCGCCCATCAAGTATCTGGGCACACAGGTCCCCGCAGCAATCGTATCCGACGGCGTGACGTTCCTGTCGAGCCAATGGAGTGACGGAAAGAGCTTCCGCAGCCCGTTTACCATCAACGGCACGAGAACCGTAACCGCAGCAGGCGAGACTACTGTTCGCACGGCTTTGTTGATGGGCGATAACTTGAGTTTCCTCGACGTGGCGGCAAATAAGAATCAGGGCGGGGGCGACAAGTGTTTAAGCGGAGGCGTGCATAACTTTATACGCTTTATTGAAAGCTGGGGCACGCGAGTCAATTACTGCGGATCGCTGATAAACCTCTTCAACAGCCGCAACAACAACGGCGCGCACAAAAACGGCGGCGGCCATACTTACGGCCCGCCGACGCGCAACTGGGTCTTCGACACTTCGTTCCTCGACCCCGACCGCTTGCCGCCCGGCACACCCTTCTTCCAGTTTGTGCAGATGACGGGCTTCCGTCAGACTGTTCGACAGATAGAATAACAACAGGCGACAAATCAAGCTTCCAACGAGAAGGCCGGACCTGAAAGTCCGGCCTCTTTTTTCTTGCGATGTGTAAATCGCTACTGGCAGTGTGAATTTTTATCACGCTATGTAAATCACTGATTCAAGTCTGTTTTTACTCATCTGCCAGTTGTGCGCCGCGAGAGTACCACACGGCGACGGGTGCCGGGGAAAATGTTGACACTCCATCCGATTGGTTTCTCATGCTTCGGGGTGAAAAAGAACAGAACTCTCTTTTGAGAGCTGAACGCGATTGCTCCGAAGATAAAAGAGAAACAGGCACACCGGTTGCAATTTCGATTGGCGCAGTAAGTTGGCTCCTGGTTACGAGCCGGGTTGTTGGGTCAATCTGACGATATTTATTGATTGCGCTTGCGAGATCAATATTAATCGAGCGTCTGCCATTATTTTTATCCTCGTCGGAAGCGGCTCGACCTCCCGCTAAAACCTTACTGCGAGGCAGCAGCGCAGGAGTACTTATGTTTAACGCGAGGCGTCCGCGCGAACGCGGCTTTACGATGCTCGAATGCGGGATTGCGGTAGCGATAATCAGCATTATCGTCGCAATCGCGCTTCCCAGGCTCAACAACGCGATGCGCGAGCACAAGGTCAACATAGGCATGCGACTGGTCGTCGATACGATCAAGAGGGCCAAGATGCAGGCCGTGTCGGAAAACAAAGATTCTGCCATTGCCGTTGACACCGCCGGCAGAAGAATCGGAGTTGTCGTCTTTAATGATGACCTGTCGATCAACCGTATAGAGTTCATCCCGCTGCCTGACGGCATCAGTTTTCAACGCCCCTCTGGCGTCACTGCCGCACCGGACGGAGTCAAAACGACGGAAGTCGTGTCATTTGCAAAGCAAGGCTCTTACTACCAGCAAAACCTCAACTCGCGCGGCTTCCCCTCGGTGGCTTCGGGCGCCGACGTTGTCTCGATCTTTCTCGGCAACGGCAAGTCATATCGAGCGATCACAATGTCGAGCGTCGGAGGCATACGCACATACACGCTGGAAAACAACGCCTGGCTGAACACGGGCCAGCTTAGATGACCGAACGATACGAGGACGACCTGGATGAGAGACGATAATAAACAAAGCGGGTTCACGATAATAGAAGTTGCCGTTGCTTCGGTCATCACGATGGTCGGGCTGATATTCCTTGCGAGCCTTTTCACGGTTGCCATTACGCAGAACCGCGTCGTCAAGCAGTTCACCTCGACGACCGCGCTCGCTCAGGAGAAGCTCGAAGAGTTGAACGCCTTAGACCCAAAAGATGATCGAATAAAGAATGAAGGCGGAAACCTGACGAGTCAAAATACTGCGAACGGGATCAAATACTTTGACGCGGTCTATGTCGATGGGAACGGCAAGGTGTTCGTAGGCGACCAGATTCCCCGTGACCAGGTGCCGCAGTACAGCCGCTTCTGGAAAGTTGAAAAAGACACGGAGCTTGATGACGCGATGATAATCTCGGTTCGCGTGGTCTCGCTGCAACCGGGCCGCAACGCGGGCGCGGCCGAAGAGACGACGCTTGCCACGGTTCGCTCGTGGTGATCGAAGGGGAAAGATTATGAGAAGCAATTATGAGAGCGGATACTCTCTTCTCGAATTGATGGTCGCCGCGACGCTGACGGTCGGCCTCATAGGAGCCGTATTCGCGCTGGCGAATCGCAACCAGCAAGTCTTTGTTACCGAATCGGGCGTGGTCGATATGAACCAGAACGCCCGCACCTCAATCGACATGCTGACGCGCGACATTCAATCGGCAGGCGTGGGGCTTCCCGTCACCGACGGCAACTTCGCCGCCATCTTTTATACAAACGGGGCGAACAGTGCGCCCGATTCTATAATGATGATTAACGGAGACCCGTTCGCGCCCGTAGCCGATGTGACTGAGAGAGCTGGAGGCAGCGCGGAGTTCTTTCTGATGCCGCCGCCCGACGTGGCCGTGACCGGCAACGGTTCGAACGTGCAGTTCACATACACCTACACGGACTTTAAGGGCAACAGCGTTCAAAAACCCATCTATAAAGATTACGCAGCCGAGCCGCGCAGGTATCTGGTGTACGACGAAAACAACGCGATGACGTTCACTTTGACAAAGAACGGCCAGCTCATGGGCAACGGCTCCTCCGAGCGACTGAAGCTCCAGCACAACCCGACAGGCTATCTGAACCCGCCGAGCGTATTCGGCACCGTGATCGGCGCGGCGGAGCCTATCTACGCCAACTCGCAGGTGGCGCTGCTTGGAAGCATTGTCGCTTACAGGCTCGACACCAACACGCGCGAGCTTATGCGAACCGACGACCTGCAAAACTGGTATTCGGTGGCGCGGGGCATTATTGATTTTCAAATTCAGTATCGCGTCCTGCAAAGAAATGCGGCTAATGCGATTGAAGAGAAAGTGACCAGCACGCCCGGCGACGGGGTGGACCGCATGCCGTCGGGCCAGCCTTCCATGCGCAGAAACATCCGCTCGGTCGTCATAACCATAGAGGCGGAGACTGCTGACTTACCGTCGAATAATCCGAGCTACAGACGCGTCACTCATAAATTTGAAGTTGCGCCGCGAAACCTCAACCTCACGAACAACAATGTCCTGACCGAAGACTTGTAAGCTGAGGTGATGACGATTTTGAAGTGAGGCGGTTAGATTAAACGGCGCGAAGCCGTGTGAGATTTAATTATGTCGAGCAAAATAAAAAACCAATCGAGAGACGAGCGAGGCATCGCGCTGATCAGCGCGTTGATGATATCGGGCATCTTGCTTGCGCTTGGAATGGCTGTGGCATTGTCTACGACCACCGACACTATAACGACCAGAAGCCAGCGAGTTGGCGAGCAAGCATTCTTTGCGGCTGACGCGGGAGTTGCCATCGCGCGGCGCGCGCTGTTTACGGCGATTCAAGAAGAGATAGAGGCAATACGCGACGGCAAGGCCTCATACGGCACGCACGGATTTACGTACATAGGCGCTGCTCCGGCGGCCGGTGAATTCCCAGACCTTCAAGTAGTACCGGACCCGACCACGACGAACTGGGCGAATCATCAGTTTTATATACACGTCCAGAACCGCGCCTCGCAGCTTTCGCAGGTCACAAAGCGCGATAACCGCTTGAAGGAGTTAAGCGGCGCGCGCTTCACTGCGGAGTTTCTCCCGCTGTCAGGCTCGGTCACGCTGCGCACGACGCCTGGCGACGCGCGGTACGCGGTCGAAGAAGTTTTGCTCCGCTATTCGATACGCGTTACCGGGACGACGGAAGCGGGCGGGCGGTCTTCCGTCATAGAGACAGGTCGGTTGTCTACAAGCATCAACCTTATCAACCTGACTGCGTCGGCCACTGACCGCAACTTCAGCTTTTCAGGGTTCGGGGCCTTCTTTGACAACGGCGACACGAATGCCACCTCTGCGCTCGCATCCGGCACATTCACCGGGCCTGTTCACACTAACACGCACTTCGCCTTCAGGCCCGATTGGGACGTGCGATTTCGAAATATCGTCTCTCAGGTCGATAATTATATACGCTACGACAGCTCAAGCTTCAGCCAGGGCCAGCGAAGCATACCGTCGAAAGACATAGAGGGGATAGACATCAGCACGGAAGGGTACAAAAAAACGAACGTCGTGCCGCTTCCGGACAACGACTTCTCTCAAGAGTACGCCGTCATCAACGCGACCGGCATCACAGACAGGAAGACGGACGGAACGCCGGTTGACCCGCCCGCCAAGATACCTGTGGATGGTCATGGCAAACCGCTCCCTGTTTTTGATTCTGCGGGCCGCGTAACTGTAGATGTTCTCGCAGCCAACCTGCGTGACTCTGCGAACAAAGAGCCCTCCATTCAAGGATCAGGCTCGAATCGAAAGCTTGCTGACGGTGTCTATATCTCTTCCGGCGACGGCAGCAAAATTACCGGCGCGGGGATTTATGTGCAGGGTGACGCCGACGACGTACAGCTTTATGTGAGCGGTTCGGACCAGTATTACGTTATCAAGCAGGGGAGCAAGACGACTACCGTCCAGGTAAACTCGTCCACAAACCAGACGACTATCACGGGCGGAAGCAAGACCGCGACTTACACTGGGGTGCCTACGGACAAGTCCGACCCCACACACCCGAAGCCGGGCCTGTCGTTTTATGTATCGGGCAGCATCAAGGGCTTGCACGGCGGGATTGGCGGCGCTGCCGGATCGACGGCCAAACCGGCCCTCGCGTCGGGGACGAGGCTTACGATCACCGCACAGCGCGATATAGTAGTTACCGGAGATATTAAGTACGCCGACCCTGTCGCTAATTCCGACGGCACGGCCGTCTCTAACATCAGCTCTGTTCAAAACGTGCTGGGCATATTTACCAACGACGGCAACGTAGAACTTGCGCCGAATACGAGCTACGTCAGCGGGCCCGGGCGCAGTCTTGAGATAAATGCCGCAATCGTCTCCTTCAACAAAAACAGTTCCAACGACTCGGGGGGGATCGAAGGATCGATCACCTATACAGGCAGCACAAGTCCTGGCAGCAGTGACAAGTGGAAGCTGGTAGGCAGTCGCGTGCAATCGAAGATAAACAATATCGGTTACTCGAAGCGCGACATCTTTTTTGACACGAGGTTCGCGGGCGGCAAATTCGGCCCGCCGTTTTTCCCCGGCACGAAGTATGATTTGATAGAAGCTCCCGGAGAGACTGAAATCGAAATCACCCTGATAGACGATGCGAGGGCTACGGGCATGGCCTGGTTTCGAGAGAATAACTAGAACCCATTTGAAAGCCTCGAAGAGGGCCCAGGGCATCACGCCGGGTTTAGGCTGGCCAAAAGTGTAAGCCCTGAAAGAGCGAACTAAACCACTATGCACTAAAAGTGCATAGGTTGCGTATCCGCAGGCAAGCTGCGGACTGAAAGTGAATGCGAATGAAATTCGTGAGTTTTAACTCCATCCGCACATTCGTGCGGACTGAAAGTAGACTCGAAGAATAAATCGAATCTGATTTCGCTCTTTCAGGGCTGTATAACTTAACGCTCACGTCTTGGAGTGAGGCTCTGGGCTATTGAAGCTAGCTCTTTCAAACAACCACCGGCAATCAGTTCTGAGATTGCCATTACAAAACAAGCGATTGCTTTTTTAAACTCCCCCATTCCGATAAGTTTCTGACAATTTTCCTCAAATCCTTCGCTGACAAAATCAGTCATTATAGAGTTCAGCATCGGTCATTTTGCATATAGAGCAAAGGGCTGCCTGGCCGGTTCGGGTAATCAAAAGCGACCCGATTAGCAAGATTTTTTCCTGAGGCATCTGGCACTAGGGTTGCACCTGGAAACTATGGCAAAACGGCACATACGAGTACCGCAATTGAGTATTAATGTTCTAACGAAGGTTGTAGGAGGCAAGAATGAGAGGCAATAAAGAGAGAGGTGAGAGTGGATTTAGCCTGCTGGAAGGCACAATCGGGCTAATGATTATAGGCGTAGTGGTTGCCTTCGCCACTCCAAAGATCAGCAACGCCATGGGCCAGTATCGCGTCAATATCGCGATGCGTCAGACGGTAGATATTCTCAAGCGGGCAAAGACGCTGGCCGTTGCCGAGAATCGCAGGTCGGGCATCGTCGCCGATACGGCCAACCGCAGGCTCGGCCTCGTCTACTACAATGACGATTTAACCGTGAATCGAATCGAGTTCATTCCGCTGCCTCAGGGGGTGAGTTTCCAGCGCCCTGCAAGCGTCACAGTCCAGCCCGCCGGAGTCACCTCTACAGATGTCGTCTCGTTCCCAAAACAGGGAAGCTACAATCAGCAGGACTTTAACTCGCGCGGCTTTCCGGTCGTGGCCTCCGGGGCCAACGTGGTTTCGATCTTCGTAGGCAATGGCAAGGAATACAGGGCAGTCACTATGACGAGCGTCGGCGGCATCAACACATACATGGCCGAGAATAACCAGTGGGTGAATACGAGGAAGTAGCGCCGGTAAAACGGGCATGCAGTAAAAAGAGAGGGTGAAAAAATGAGAGTTCCTAAGAACAATCAAGAAGGGTTTACATTAATCGAAGTCGCAGTAGCCTCGGTCATCACGATGGTCGGGCTGATATTCCTGGCCAGCCTGTTTACACTCGCCATATCGCAGAATCGCGTGGTCAAGCAGTTCACTTCTACAACGGCGCTCGCTCAAGAAAAGATCGAAGAGCTTAACGCGATCGACTACGGCGACGACCTGATGATTCCCGGCGGCGACCTGGACGATCAGATCAAGGTCGGCAATAACAACTACTTCGATGAAATATTCATTGATGAGGCGACCGGGGAGGTTAAGATAGGCAACCAGATTCCGCAGGGGCAGGTTCCGCATTATCGCCGGTACTGGAAAATCGAGAACGACCCTGAACTTATCAACACGCTAATAATCTCTGTGCGGGTCGCGGCATTGCAGGCGGGCCGCAACACAGGCATGGCCGAAGAGACTACACTGGCGACAGTGCGCTCCCATTGATGAAGAAGGAGAAGGCAAATGAAATCGAACAATGAAAAAGGATTCTCGCTTCTTGAATTGCTGGTAGCCGCTGCGCTGACCGTGGGGTTGATGGGCGGGATATTTGCTCTGGCAAATCGTAACCAGCAAGTCTTTGTCACGGAATCCAGCGTCACCGATCTGAACCAGAATGTACGTACCGCCGTTGACCTGCTGACGCGCGACATTCAGTGTGCGGGGATGGGGCTGCCGGTAGGCGTAGGCAATTTCGCCGCAATCTATTATAAGAACGGCGCGAACGGCGCTCCCGATTCAATCCTGATGATGAACGGAAACCCCTCTGCGCCGGTCGCCACATTTGACTCCAGGTTGACAGCCAACACGGAGATGCTTTTGATGATTCCCTCCGATGCCGTGCGAACCGGGTCAGGCTCCAGCACGACGTTCTCATATACAAGCTATGATAAGACGACAAAGCCGATTTATAAGATTTACTCCTCCGACCCGCGACAGTATCTGATCTACGACGACACTCGCTCGATGCTGTTTCAGCTTAGATCCAACGGCGCGATAACCGGGGCCGGAGCGAACGAACGGCTCAAGCTGCAATACGATGGCAGCAAGTACCAAAGCCCCGCGACACTGTTCGGCACGACCATAGGGACTGGAGAGCCTGTATATTCGAGCAGCGCCAACGTAGCGTTGATCGAAAGCACTGTCGCCTACAAACTCGACACAACGACGCGCGAGCTACTCAGAAGCGATAACTTTCAAAACTGGTACACAGTCGCGCGCGGCATAGTCAATTTTCAGGTGCAGTACAGAATTCTACGCAGGACGGGCGAGCTTATCGAAGAGAAGGTGACTGACACGCCCGGCGACGGCACGGACACGGCCCCGTCAGGAGCACTGACTTCGCGCCGAGACATACACTCCCTGATCATTACCATAGTTGCCGAAACGCCTGACGTGCAGGCGAATAATCCTAGCTACAGGCGTATGACTCAGAGGTTTGAAGTTGCCCCGCGCAATTTGAACCTGGCAAACAACAACAATCTCAGTTCGGAATAAGTGAGTTATGAAAATCAATCGTAAAGATCAACACGAAGGCGAGCGGGGCATCGCGCTAATCACGGCGCTGATGATCTCGACCATGTTACTGGCGCTGGGAATGGCCGTAGCCATGTCGACTACAAACGACACGGTGACGACCAAGAGTCAGCGCGTTGGCGAGCAGGCATTCTTTGCGGCTGACGCCGGAATAGCCATCGCCCGGCGCGCTCTGGCTACGGCGATTCAAGAAGAGATAAAGAAGATACAGGACGGCAAAGCGACTTACGGCAACGCGGGGTTCTACCTCCTTCCGGCCGCCACATCGGTTAACGTATTCCCCGATGTACAAGTCTTGCCCGACCCCGTGCTTGAGCCCAATCACCCCTTCTATCAGAATGTCTACGCGCGAGCGCGACAGTTGTCAACCTACTCGAAGCGGGATGAAAGATTGGACCAGTTGAACGGTACAAGCTTTGCAGCCGAGTTCCGCCCTTTTACGGGAAAGATCAGCCTGATCAAGAATGCCGAAGATCCGTCCCGCGCCATCGAGACAGACTTTCTGCGATACACGATTGAGGTCACGGGCCAGACCGAAGCCGGAGGGCGCGCATCAATAATCGAGAGCGGGATTATGTCAAGCCAGATAATCCTCACCAACACGGCAGTGCCGGGCGCGGAGCGCGACTTTAGCTTCTCGGGTTTCGGAGCATTCTTTGACAACGGCGACACGCTGGCCAATGCGGCCCTCGCAGGCGGGACATTTTCAGGCGCAGTGCATACGAATACCCACCTGGCTTTCAATTCCAATCGCACCGTCACCTTTCGCAATGTGGTGTCGCAGGTAGACAACTACATACGGTACGACAGTCTCCTTTTCATTGATGGCCGCAGGAGCATACCCACCGGTGACATCAAGGGCATAGACCTCAGTTCGGAAGGGTATAAGAAAGTCTCCCACGTGCCGCTGCCGGATAACAATTACTCACAAGAATACGCGGTCATCAACGCAACCGGCATAACCGACAGATACCCTGACGGCTCGCCCATCGATCCGCCTGCACAAACGCCTGTAGACGGCACAGGCAAACCGCTGCCGATCTTCAACAATGTCGGTCGCGTCACCCCGGAAGCGCTCGCGGCCAATTTACGCGATGCTTCGAACAAACAGCCGGGAATATCTTTGGGACAGCTCAAGGCGGGCACTTATATTGCGTCAGCCGATGGCAGCACCATCACCGGCGCGGGAATATACGTGCAGGGAGACGCTACCGATATACAGCTCACGACGAGCGGCTCTGACCAGATTTATGTCATCTCGCAAAAGGTCGGGACTACACCCCAGACTACCACAATCACTGTGAGCTACTCCCAGAATAAGACGACTATCGTGACGGGGGGGAAATCAAAGACTTTTACCGGTGTTCCTATGGACAGGTTCAAGTTGAAAACCCCTCAAGCCGCCGCATCTCTGTTTGTCAACGGTGCCATCAATAGCCTGCGCGGCGGAACTAACGGCTCGTCGCACCCGCCCGCCATCGCTTCAGGCACCAAGGTTACAGTCACGGCGCAGCGCGACATAACTATAACGGGCGACATCAAGTACGCTAACCCCGTAGTCAATTCCGACGGCACGCCCGTTTCCAATCTCAGCAGTATAACTAACGTGCTCGGCATATTCACTAACGACGGCAACGTGAACCTCGCGCCGAACCAAAGCTATGTCTCAAGTGACCTCAATCTTGAGATCAATGCCGCGATCGTGGCATTCAACAGCAGCATGTCGAATGACGGAGCCAGAATCGAAGGATCGATCACCTATACAGGCAGCACAAATCCTAGCAGCAGTGACAAATGGAAGCTGGTAGGCAGCCGCGTGCAGTCGAAGATAAACGATATAAAATATAGTAACCGGGACATCTTCTTTGACGTGCGCTTTTCGGGAGGCAAATTCGCGCCGCCTTTCTTCCCCGGGACCCAATATGATCTGGGAGAACAAGAGGTCGAAGGCGTCATAGGCATATCACAAATAGTTGCGCCAAAGCCTACGAGCGTCTCCTGGTATCGAGAGAACAAATAATGCGGAATTACTGATTCCTGTTACCACCACCACTAAACTGTATGGGCCGAGTAATGCTCGGCCCTTTTTTTCTATCGGCATCCTTATTTCATAATCATCAGCGCGGCGAATGTCTCTATGCCGTCCCAGAGATTCTTTAGCCGCACGTTTTCATTTGCCCCGTGCTGGTTGTTGTCGTGGTTGACGATGGGGACGCCTATCTGAGGCGCCTTCGTAGCCTCCTCGAATATCCAGAGCGGCACGCTGCCTCCCAGCGTAGGCGCAAGCACTGGACGGGAGCCTGTGGCCTGCTCGACCGCGCTGATTATCTTCTGGGCAATGGGGAGACTCATCGAGGTGCGCATAGCGCGATAGCCGTCATTGCTTGTGACGCGGGCGATAAGCGCATGCTTTAGCCGCGTATCGCTGTCAGGCTCTTTATCCACAATCGTGTAGCCTTGCTTTTTTATGTGCGCGATCAAACGGGCGACCTGGCGGCGCGGGTCTATGCCTTTCACCAGTCTCATATCGACAGTAGCCGTGGCTTCGGCTGGTATGATGGTGCGCGCTTCGCCGCCCACGTATTCGCTGCGCAGCCCATCGATGTTGAGCGAAGGCTCGTTAATCAACTCTGCAAGCGAGTGCCCACCGCCTTCTGTCCCTGCCAGCCCATACTCGCGCATAAGCTCCGCGTCGTTGGCCGACATATCGGCGAGCGCGCGTTTCTCTTCCGCTCCCAGCGGCTCAACGTCCGCGTAGAAGCCCTCGATCAGCACGCGCCCCTTTTCGTCTTTCATGCCGGCCAGCAGCTTTGCCAATCGCATAGCGGGATTCGGCGCCCAGTTGCCGTAGTGGCCCGAGTGTAGCGCGCGATTCGCGCCATAAACGGTAATGGTCGCGCTCACGACTCCGCGCACGCCGAAATAGAGCAGCGGCCTTCGCGTCTGATGTACAGGCCCGTCCGCGCATAACCAGACGTCCGCAGCCAGTAGCGCCGCGTTTCGATTCACCAGCTCTTCAAGATGGCGCGAGCCAGCTTCTTCTTCGCCCTCGAAGAAGAATTTCAGATTCGCGGTAAGCCCGGCGCCCGACGCTTTCAGCGCGTCGAGCGCGGCAAGCATTGCTATGATAGGGGCCTTGTCGTCCGACGCCGAGCGCGCGTAGAGTCGCGATTCGGGGTCGACCTTTTCGCCCGGTTTCGGCAGATCGATGACGCGGCCACCGGCTTCAATCGTCGCAGTCCGAAGCGTCGGCTTGAAGGGCGGCGTGACCCACTTCGATTCGTCTACGGGCTGGCCGTCGTAATGCGCGTAAAAGCCTATGGTGCGGGTCGCGCCCGGGGTCTTCAGCTCGCCAAAGACCGAGGGAGGGCCGCCGCCTTCAAGCAGTTGCGCTTTGATGCCGCGCCGGCTCATCATTTCAATGAGCTTTCGGGCGTTGCGCCGTATGTTTACATCATCGGAAGCGACATTCGGTATCGAGAGCAGATCGACAAACTCAGAGATGATCTCTGATTCGTGAGCCTGGCGATACTGTCGTACGGCATTCGACTGAGCAAGGGCTTCGAGGGCGGAAAGCGACAACAGGGCTGCGACAAGAAAGAACGCTTGGAACTGAGCCGGCTTCATAAAAATCTCCTATCGGTTAGGGCAAGGATGTGTGGAAGAATATCACTGGAAAGGGGCGCGTTGCCACTACAGCAAGCCAGAACTGCGCACGGCTGTTGATCGGGATGGCCGTCCGCAGTAAAATTCTCGCACTCCTTAGTATTGCCTGTGCGCGTCGAGCCGAGATCAATTGTTATGTTTCGCTTCTGGATTGTATTTTTATCCGTCCTGGCCTTCGTAATGCTCGCGGGCCGTTCGGGCGCGGGCGCGACCTGGAGGCCTGTCTCGCCGCAAGAGCTGAAGATGAAGGCCGCAGACATAGGCGACCCCGAAGCCGACGCCGCGATACTTTTCCGCGAAGGCGAGCTTAACGACAATAACGCGGAAGGGACGGGCCTCAAGGTTTATATAAGGATAAAAATTTTCAACGAGCGCGGCCGCCGCTACGCCGACGTGCAGCTCCCTTACAGGTTAGAGCAGGGGCGCATCACAGACGTTCACGCGCGCACGATCCGGCCCGATGGGACGCCGGTCGAAGTAGAGGATCGGGACATATTTGACAAGCTGCTTGTCAAAACCAGTCACGGCGTATGGCGCGCAAAGGTCTTTTCTATGCCTGCGGTAGAGGCCGGTTCGATAATTGAATACAGGTATCGGCAGACTTACCCGCAAGGGTTTCGCTACTTTGCGCTCGACCTCCAGTCGGAGCTTTTCACCAAGCAGCTTCATTACCAGATCCAGCCGCAAACCACTTCGAGGCTCGACGTTCGGTGGGTGAGCTTTAACGCGCCGGACGCCAAACGATTTGCCCCGGTCTGGGACGGCACGTACGACATCAAGGCCAACGACATACCTGCTTTCAAGCGCGAGCCGTTGATGCCTCCTGACCTTGCGGTAAAGATCTGGGGCTGGATTTACTATTCTGACGAGATAGAGATCAACCCGGATAAGTACTGGCGCAACTATTCGCGGCGCATGTACGACCGGACAGGTTACGAAACGAAACCGACCGGCGCGATACGGCGCGTCGTCGAATCGATCACGCTTTCCAATGAAAGCCCTCAGCAGAAGCTTGCGCGGATATACGGCTACGTTCAGACTGAAATTCATAACATAAGCTTCAACCGGGAGCGCGGCGCAGAAGGCGAGGCCGACTCTGAGCTAAAGCGAAACGGCACGGCGGACCAAACTATCCGCCGCCGCAACGGCACCTCGCGCGAAATCAATCGTCTATTTATCGCTATGCTGAAGGCGGCGGGGCTGGACGCGCGCGTGGCCGAACTGACGACGCGCGACGAGAACTTTTTTCACCGCTCGTTTCCCGACGCGTTTCAATTCAACAGCGAGGTGACGGCAGTGGTCGCGCGCGACGGCTCGACGCAGTTTTATGACCCTGGAACTCCTTATTGTCCGCCGGGGATGCTTTCTTGGGAAAAGGAGGGCGTCAGTGCGCTGGTTTATGACAAGCGAGAGACGCGCTTTTTAGAAACGCCCGTGACCGACGCCGCTCGCAGCGGCGAAGAGCGCAAACTCGCAATTGCCACTTTTGCCGACGGGCGGGTTAACGCCCGTGTGGAAGCAAAGCTTACCGGGCAGCGCGCCCTCGAGTTTCGCAACAATCTGGTGGGGCTGCCTCCCGATGAGCAGCGCAAGCTTGCCCTGAACGCCACTCGTAATTTGCTGCCACAGGCGACCATTGACGAATCTTCGACGACGATCTCCAACCTGACCAGCGCCACCGCGCCGGTTGAGCTGACGTATAACTTCACCGTGCCTCAGTTTATCACCCGCGCGGGGAGCCGTCTGCTTTTACGCCCCCTCTTGCTTACGCACAGGGACGAGAGTTTGACCGCCGCGCCGCGCCGATCAAATATGATGTATTTTCAATATCCCTGGTCGGAAAGCGAGCGCGTGATCATAGAGCCGCCGGCGGGTTATGCCATCGAACAGCTGCCTGAGCCTGTAAACATAGACATAGGCGCGGCGCGCTACCAGGCGACATTCACCCGCGACGAACGGCGAATAATCTACGAGCGCCGGTTGATGGTTAATGCCATCACCTTTACTGTTGACCAGTACCAGACCGTAAAAGCATTTTTCGACCGCGTCCATCAGGCCGACAGCGCCGTGATCTCTCTCAAGCAGTGATCTCTTCGGACAAAAGAAAAAAAGCAAGGCTAAGCCTTGCTTTGAGGTTTTTACGGATGATTTATCTAACCTAAGCTTTTAGCGGTAAGATTTGATAGGTATGGGGAGGGGATAATATATTAAATTCGTGGGTTTTACCGGTCGTCTTGCCCCACCGCATCTCTGCAAATGCGCAGCCGACCTGAAAACATATTCTGGCTAATTCTGAATAAGAATGGCCCCGATCTATCTCGCAGTCGTTGATGCAGACCGCCAGCGGAGTTCCATCAGACACCTCAATTATTAATTCTTTAAACACTCGGTCTGTTCCCCTTCATACATATTAGACGTAAACGGAGAACGATTTTTGCACTCTTTTAATAAATAATTTTGACCGGCATCTCATTACTACCTCGATCAACTTCAAAACGTTGCGCTTGAGCCGCTCGGCTTGTGCCTCTAGAATAGAGTTCTTTAGCGTTTTATAGTTTCAAATGCTCAAGAGATTGATGCACAAATGGGAGCGTCGGATTGTTGAAAGAACACCCAATCGCGTTATGAGGCCGTTTGAGTGGGGGCTTGAGTTTCTCGGCGACGGAGTAACCGGTGGCGGAGAGCGCGCAAAAGAGGTTCTTTTTCAGTTCAACAAACGCGCGATAGCCGATAGCGGCAACTTCTTTAGACCCGAGCCGGTCAAGGATTTCTCGCTCGACGGCGATTTGCTCACCTTCAGCAGCCCTTTACAGACGCCTTACGCCGAGAATAACAGAGTTTACGCGCGCTACTTTCCCGTGCCGGCCGGCAAAGCGAATAACGGACGGCGCGGGGACGAAGCAACGCGGGCGCGCGGGCGGGCCTGCATAGTCCTGCCGCAGTTGAATTGCGATAGCGAAAGCCACGTGGCTTTGTGCCGGTGGCTCAATCGCCTGGGCATAGCTGCGTTGCGGCTAACCCTGCCGTATCACGAAAGGCGGCGGATTTCAGGGTTTGAGCGTGCGGATTATATGGTGAGCGCAAATGTCGGGCGCACGCTCCAGGCCACTCGCCAGGCCGTCCTTGATGCGCGGGCCGGGATTGATTGGCTCGAAGCCAGAGGTTACGACCGGCTCGGCATAGTAGGGACCAGCATCGGCTCTTGCGTAAGTTTTCTCCTTTTCGCTCACGAAAAGCGGTTGCGGGCGGGCGTGTTTAACCACGTATCGAGCTACTTTGGCGATGTGGTTTGGGAAGGAATAACCACGGCTCACGTAAGGCGGGGGCTGGAGACGGCGCTTTCTCGCGATGAGGTAAGGGCCTGCTGGCTCGCGATCAGCCCGATTTCGTATGCTAATCTGCTCAAGGGTTCGAGGCGCGGGTTAATGATCTCTGCTCGCTATGACTTGAGCTTTCCTTTCCAGCTTTCCCAGTTATTGTTTGACGAATGCGACCATAATGGTGTCAACTTTGACCGCCGCGTCGTGCCCTGGGGACACTACACGATGGGTGAAGCCCCGTTTAAGTATTATGACGGCTATCTAATTGTGAATTACCTCAGAAAGCATCTGTAAGACGGGCGCGAGTCTTTAACTCTACGGACGGGAGGCATCGGAAAATGCTTATCAAATCGGGCGGCTTTATTAGAAATAGATGGGCGGCATTGATCGCTGCGATATTCCTCTTTTGCTCGACGAGCAATGGTCAGCAAACGACCGACCAGGTGGCGTCGGATTATTTTACGGTCAAGCAGGTCGTGCCGGGCATCTGGGCGTTTATCGCCAAACCCGGCAAGCCCGTCGTGTCGAACGCGGCGGTGATCGAGATTGGCGATAAAGCGCTCGTAGTTGATTCGCACCTGTCGCCTTCGGCGGCGCGCGAGGCGGCGCGCCTGATAGCGGCGGTTACCGGCAATAAGCCTGTTCGTTATCTGGTCAATACTCACTGGCACCCCGATCATGTGCAGGGAAACTCGACCTATTCAGCGACCTTTCCGGGTGTGATCGATATCGTTTCGCACATCAACACGCGCCGCGACATCATAGGGCTTGAGCTGCCCTTCCTCAAAGACCAGAAGATTGCGCTGCCAAAGCAGATCGCCCAGATGAAGTCTCAACTGGCGGCCGGAATGATTGACGGCAAGCCGTTGACGGCCGAGCAAAAGCGGCGGCTTGAGTCTCAGCTGAGCCAGACCGAAGCGCTGTTGCGCGAGATCGATAAGCTTGAGATCACGCTGCCGAATCTGACGCTCGACCGCTCGATGACTCTACACGCGGGCGAGCGCGAAGTGCGTATACTCTATTTCGGTCGCGGGCACACCGAAGGCGATGTGGTGGTCTTTTTACCGCGTGAAAAGGTGCTGGTGACCGGCGACCTGTTGACCAATTCTATACCGTTTATGCGTGACGCCTATCCGTTAGAATGGAGCGCGACGCTCGCGGATGTAGAGACGCTTGACTACACGTATACGATTCCAGGCCACGGCGATGTGCAGCAGGGTAAAGAAAGGATTCAGATGCTGCGAGCTTTCTTAGATGACGTGACGGCGGCTGTTCGCCGGGCGATTATGGAAGGCAAAACCCTTGATGACGCAAAGAAGAGCGTAAAAGCCGAGCTTGCGCCTCGTCATGAAAAGAATTTTCCCTCGTGGAACGGCGGGGCCGAGGCCACAATCGAACGCACTTACAATCATATCAGAGAGAGTCGCCGTTAAAGACTTAACCGGTACGCGGCCAAATAGTTATCTTGAGACGGCCTCGAAGCCGTGTTACTATTTTAATGAAGTATTTGGCGCTTATCGGAGGTGTCACTGGCATATGCCGATTTACGAATACGTTTGTGAAAAATGCAGCGACCACACAGAGGTCATGCAGAAGGTGAGCGATCCGCCGCCGAAGCGATGCAAAAAATGTCGCGGCAAGCTGGAAAAGATTATCTCGCGCACAGCCTTTCAACTCAAAGGCTCCGGCTGGTATCAGACCGATTACGGGCACAAGTCTAAGCCCAAGGACAAATCTGAAAAAAGCGCCGAGACAAAATCTGAATCCGAGACAAAATCTGAAAAAAGCGCCGAAGCAAAATCTGAATCCAAAACGTCGAACGCAGCCTCCAAGAATTAACCGCGCAAGCTGGCGAATCACAAACCGGCTTTCATCTTTGTCAACAAAGTTCTTTCCATAACGACGGAGCGTTGTTTAGCTCTGCCCCCTGATTAGACTCTACGCAAGTTTGGCGGAGAGACCCGTTCTCAAAATGTGGATGACGATGCTTACGCGTGGCGAAAAACAACCTCGATCTTTGTATTAGCATCCTACAGAGTGAGACTGGAAAACTATTTGAAGCGACTGGACGTATAAAAATGTGAAAGGAGTTTTAGATGGCTAGCTTCCGGGACCCAGCAAGAACATTCTCCCCCATCGAGGTCATCGAGCGGCTCCTTGAGATAACAGACTATTACGGGCACGAGCCTGTTCTGTACATTTCATCGAGCAATGATCTGGCTACATATCTTGATTCGTTCGGGTTTGATACTTACAGCCTGACCGTTAATACCCACAAGGCGTTCAAGACTACGACGCGCAGCGTGCTGGTCTTGCCTAACGGCAGCCGCTCGCACGAAAGCGCCACGGCGCACTAAAATAGACGACGGTAAAAGCAAAAGGCAAAAGTGAAACATGGACGCTTTCACTTTTGCCTTTCAATTTTTTGAACAGGCTTTACTTTCGAATCAGCTTCTCTACCCGCGCTTTTGTCCCTTCCGCACGTCGCTCGCCCCTGTTTGAGAGTCCAGGAGATCGCTGCGAAGAAGCTCTATCAGCCGCACGTCGCCGCTCGTGACGACTTTGCGGCTGGAGACGGCAGCGCGCCCGAATACGGGGAGCGGCGCGAGTTGAGCGGCTTTGCGCGCGCGCAACGCAACCCTGTAACGCGACTCGCGCGGGTTGATCTCGTAGGCCGCCTTGAAGTGCTCTTGCGCAAGCAGCAGGTTCTCTTCTCTGAGATAGATCAAGCCGAGATGATAAAGCGCCGCGTCAAATTTTGGATCAAGTTCTACGCACCGGCGCAGGTGATGGACGGCAATCTCCGGGCGCCCGTCTTCAAGATACGCGCGGCCTACAAGATAATACATCTCAGGCGTTGGCTTAAGCGTGAGCGCGCGCTTGAGGTGCGTCAAAGCCTCGCGCAGTTTCCCTTCGCTCACAAGGATCCGGCCAAGCCCATAATGAGCCGTAAAAGAGTTCTTCTTGATCTTCAGCGCGCGGCTTAGATAACGCTTGGCCGCGCAGAGGTCTCCGTCATCACCGCAGATGACGCCCAGCATCAACAGGGCGGGGTAGTTGTTAGTCTCTTTTTCAACGGCGCGCTCCAGGTACGCCTGGGCGAGCACAGGCTTGTTCATGCGAAAGAAATGCTCGCCGATAAAGAAGGCCAGCACCTCGTTTACCGGATCAAGCACAAACGCTTTCTCGAAGTAACGTACGCCCCGCTTCGAGTTGCCTTCGATAAACAGGTCAGCGCCGGTGTCAAGCAGGCGGGTGAATAGATCGATGTTTTCGCCGTTGAAAGCCCCGACCATGCGCTCAAGCCGCTGCTCGAATAACTCCTGCTCGGTGGCATCCTCGCAATGCTCGGCTATGCGGTCGCGCCACAAAGTTTCGAGCTTGCCGCCCTCAACCGCGCCGCGCTCGGACAGATGCTCGACCAGCGCGTCTAACATCGCATGATCGTACAGCCCGCTCGTCGCCTGGCGGTGGACTAAGTCGAGCAGTATCTCCAGGCGGTCGTGCGCCTGCTGGAGCGCGGATTCAAGGGCGCTTATGCGCTCAAGCAGATGCTCTTCGAGCGTGGGCTTGAGCAAGGATTCGACGCCGCCATAGGCCGCGACCGTGGGCGTGCTGGTTATGATCATCAATTTCATGCCACACGCCGAGCAGGTTCTCGCGGTTGTAAGGATTGGGATGAGTGCATTGTTGACAAAATATCATGTTATTAAGCCACCGCCTTAACAGCTATCTGCTCGTTCCCAGGCGTGTGCCGTGAAGTCGGCTCTGGCAGCCACTTTCGAGGCGACCGGAAATTTTTTGTGAACGGCACTTAATATTCATAGAAACCTTTGCCCGTCTTACGACCGAGCCAGCCGGCGTCTACATATTTCTTAAGCAAAGGGCACGGCCTGTACTTCGTATCACTGAAACCATCATATAGCACATTCATTATCGCGAGGCAAACGTCCAGCCCAATAAAATCGGCAAGCTGGAGCGGCCCCATCGGGTGGTTCATCCCCAGCTTCATTATCTCGTCAATCGCTTCTCGTGAGCCGACCCCTTCATAAAGAGCGAAGATCGCTTCGTTGATCATCGGCAGCAAAACGCGATTAGATACAAACCCGGGCGCGTCATTCACCTCCACGGGCGTCTTACCCATCCGCTCGGTAAGCTCGCGCGTCGCAGCAAAAGTTTCGTCCGAGGTCGCTATGCCGCGAATGATTTCAACCAGCTTCATCACCGGCACGGGATTCATGAAATGCATGCCGATGAAACGCCCCGGGCGCGACGTGACGGCTGCAAGCTTTGTTATCGAAATTGAGCTTGTGTTGCTTGCCAGTATTACGTCCGGCCTCGCGATCCGGTCAAGTTCACCAAACAGCGCCGACTTTGCCGCAAGGTCTTCGATCACGGCTTCGACAACGAAATCGGCCTCGCCCAGATCCTTCATCGCAGTCGTCGTCTTTATACGAGAGATTATCTCCTGTTTTTCTTCGGGGCCGAGACGTTGCTTATCGACGTCGCGCTGGAGGCTCTTGTCTATGGTTGTGAGACCGCGTTTGAGGAACTCGTCCGCAATATCGCACATTATCACCGCGAAACCTGCGCGAGCGGCAACCTGCGCGATGCCGCTGCCCATGGTTCCTGCTCCTACGACGCCAAGCGATTTTATCACAACAACCTCCTGACTTTTACATTTAATATAAAATGGCGCACCCTTTAGCCGCGCAGCCAACGTAATTAATAAGTGAGACTCGTGTATTGAGGCTGCGAATGACAGGATGTAATTCTAAGCAAGCAACTGAGGCCGCGCAAGACGGGTGGCGAAAACGTGACCGTAAAGATTGGTAAAAAAGTTGATTCCGGCAAACCTCAACCGCTTGACGGTCGTTCTAAGCATGTGAGTCTGACAAAGAGCAGTTTCAGTTAGACCCGTTTCGAGCATATAATTGATCTATCCCACTACCTCCGAGGCCGAGAGCGTTCTTTAGTGGGCAAGAGAATAGGAGAGAGGAAGTCGTTATGAAGAGAATCGCCTTTATGTCAATCGCGTTGGCGCTTGTGATCAGCGCCGGCATTGGAATGTCTTCAGCGCGGCCAGCCGCCCAGGCCGGCACCGATCCGTTGCAGCTACTCCCTGACGGGACCGGCGTTATCGTCGTCGATGTTCAGAAGGTTATCTCCAGCAGCCTGTGGGCCACGATTTCTGAGAAAGGCCCGATCAAGGACGCTCTTCAAAGGATGGAAGACGTTACCGAACTGGGCGTGAGCATCAAAGATGTAAAATCGGTCGCTGTGGTCTTTGGTTCAACGGGCCCGAACAACTTCACAGCAGCGGTGAACGGCACGTTCAACCAGGCCGCTCTGCTCGCGCACGCTCGCGCCGACCAGAAGATCAAGCTCACGTCTGAAAAGTACAAAAACTACGAAATTTACAACGTCGCGAGCGTCAGTCAGACCGGACCCAAGAGAAACGATCTGTCGTTTATGTTCTACGACGCGGGGACAATCGTCGCCGGGACTCAAGCCGGTGTGCGCGCGTCGGTAGACACTATAACGAGCGGAAAGAGCGGCATCGCGCAAAACGCGAAGCTTGCTGCGGGGCTCAATTCAGACTCGACGTCGGCCGTCCGCTTTGCAATAGAAATGACGCCGGCGATGACCGGCGGGCTTCAGTCCAGTGAAGTGCCGCTTCCTGACTTTAGCTCGATCAACTTGATATTCGGCAGTGTGGACCTCACCTCCGGCGTCGGCATCAACGCCACGCTGCGAAGTAACACGGCCGAGCAGGCCAAGGCCGTCGCAGATCGGCTCAACGGATTATTGGCAATGGCGAAAGGTTTCCTGGGCGCTTCGAACGACCCTAAGATGGTGGCTCTCAACGAAGCGCTTAAGACCGTTACGATCAGCGGCGCGGACGTTGATGTAAAGGTTACGGGCAATCTGCCTACGGAGCTTTTGTCACAAGTGCTGAAATAGTAGGAATGGCTTCACAACCCGACGGCTCCCTGCCATCCAAGCGGCGGGGAGCCGTTTGTGTCTTCAGCCGTATAGAAAATTTGAGCTAAACGAGGCTTGTAGCAGGAATGCCGGGTAGCAAGAGGGTCGAATTTTACACCGGGCAAAATAGACGGTTGAGGGGCTTCGAGCGAGAGTTGCTAGACCCCATTTGCCTGGCCGTTATACTTTGATTTAGCCAGCAATTGCTTGATTCCATCGATTAATGTATCGAACTCAATGGGTTTGGTCGTGGCCCGGTCGGCTCCGGCTGCCATAGCCTCAGCCGCAACGGTGCTGCCGTAAGCTGTTATCGCCAGTATAGGCACGTGATTGATTACAGGCTGTTCGCGTATCATCTTTATCATCTCAATGCCGTTGAGGTTCGGCATGTTAATGTCAGTGATAATCAAATCAGGCTGCTCGGCCTCTGCCTTTTTGAATCCTATGAGTCCGTCCTCGGCAGTGATGACCATATAGGCTTCCAACTCCAGCAACTTCGCCATCATCTCGCGCGTGTCGTCGCTGTCGTCAACAACAAGTATTTTTTCAGTCACGGTCAGCGTTTCCTCTCATCTGCTTGTGGGCTATCTCATCTCCTGCTTGCTTGACCAAGTTATAGATGGATTGCCTTTATGGTTATAGCGCAATGAATCATCCTTTTCTTTACTCGATATTAAGGATGGAAATGCTGAGGGCTGAGGTTGCTTGATGGGTTGCTGGGGATTTTGGCAACCGCAGAAATTAGGAGCTGGTATGTGATTAATTATCCTGCCGCCCGACAGGCTCGCTTTGTGCCTGCTGTTTGCGGTCTTGCAGTGTTTATTCTGTTCCGGCACTTTGCTCGGTGCCGCTCTATTCCATTCTCTCTGGTCCACCAACCAGATACTATCAAGGTTGTCCACTTTGACCATTCCTCCCACTCAAAGTAGCTCAACCTAAGGGGTAGGCTCATTATATTTGAATTGTTTAAGGCTGTCTACACTCGATTACCGATATGCGGATGAGCGCGGCGAGGCAGGTTGAAATCAAAATAGAGTGGTCGCGTACGATCAGCTTGCGCGATTCTCCTTAGGCTTGTACGCGGACCAGAGGCGGCAGACCTTTATTCTGTACTCGACAAGATTGCGGCTCACAATGAAACGGCGGGCGATCCTTTCGGCAGACAACCCGGCTGCTACGGCGTGCTTCAAGCTGAAGTAGGGAACAAGAGCTGCCGCGCCTACGGCGTAGGCTACCTCTTCCTGGTTTTCGTCAAAATTGCGGAAGTGAACAGCCGTCTCTTCTTCGGCCAGCATAAGTCGCGTGGGCGAGTGGCCTAAAATGACGTGGCAAATCTCCTCCATCAATGTGGCAGCCTGGCGCTCGCGCGTGTGATTGGGGTTTAAAAAGACGAGCCTCGACCCGTCGGGCAAAGGCCGGCTTGCCCCTCCCGACCAGCTTTTGCCGTTGTCGCCAACCAGCAGTTTCCGGCTTTCCGGAGAGAGCCCTTCAATCTGGTTCAAATTCATCACGCGCAGCTTAACGTATGGGGCGAGTTTCCAGGGGTTTAGCGGCTGATCTAAAGGCGCGGCGGCAAATTCGCGTATCTTAAGCGCTATGCGCTCGTACACGCGGCGCTTGGCCGTGGGAGGCAGCAACTCATCAATAGGTTCAGAGCGGGTTCGGTCGCCTTCAGCCATTTTGATCTTCAGCTATTTTGATCTTCAGACGTTTTGATCGGTCTGCTTGTTTGAGAATTGCGAGTATGCAACGCGGAAAAGCTCGGCCAGCGCCTTTGCCATTTCAGGGTTGAGATTACGATCCGCCCTGAGATGCGCTTCCACAATGTTCGGCGTGGATTCGGTCGGGTAGTAAATGACCGGCTCTGTGTATGCCTCGCCCCGCGCTGCCTCATCAATTCCGTTTAAAAGCGACCCTTTCATAAGCCGCTCAAGCGGAATCCCAAGCCAGGAAGCCAGCCGAGCCAGAGTCGGGCTGTCGGGCGTCCCAATGCCGTTTTCAATGCGCGAAAGCGTTGAAGCGCTTACGTTTATCTTGATCGCAACATCCCTGAGCGAAAGCTTCTCTTCTTGCCTCTTCCGCTTTACGTACTCACCTAGCTCTTCAATATTTAATGTGGGTTCTCCCATAGCACACGGCACCTCCTTCGAGCCTTAGCTATTTGTATAACATAAAAACGTGTTGCCCGCAATACTTTATTTTATACTTGCAACAAGTCGCTCGACGTGATACACTGTTTCAAGTATGAAACATAACGGAAATCATGTTCGTACAGAAGGTATGGAGATGGGCACTTATTTTGCAAGTATTGAGCAATTAGCCGACTGGGACGGCTGGGAAGGCTATGAATACTGGTCGGCGCAGTTAGAGGCTGAAAGCGATCTGCCCGCGGACATAGAGGGACAGGCAGGGGATTGGATGCGGTTGGCGGAAGCCTGTCAGGAGGGACGAAGCGATGTCTTCCCATTCTGAAGAAATCTGGGAAAGTTTCGACGCTCTCTGGCGACAAGTTCGCCAGCTCGGCAGCCGCGTGAAGGAGCTGGAAGCGAGGCTTGGCGTAGCCGAGGGCCAGAGCTTGACCCCGGGCTTTAAGCCGCACGACCAGGTTCTTAGAGAATCTAATAAAACGGATTTCGTCTACGAAGGAGACTGATGATGAGCGCAGCAATTGAAGAATCAAGATTAATAGTCAATCGGGCGAAAGCGATAGCCGCTATGGGGTTGGTCGAGCGAGATTATGAAGGGTTCAATGTCGTCTCGCCCGGGATCAAGAAGGAGACTTTCCGAATCTTTCGAGACGAAGCGGGGCGCGTGCGTTGCACCTGCGCAGAGTTTGAAGAGCGCGCAGGTGAAGACCCGCGTTTTCGTTGCGAGCACATACTCGCGGTGAAGTTTCATCTTGAGCCGCCGGATGAGGCCGTCACTCCCACAGCGGTTGCCGGCGATCCGTCGCGAGCTGAAGAAGATGAAGACGTGATCTCTATGCCGTTTGTAGAAACGCTGAAAGAGTTGTCGCAGGCCGTTTCGCCTGAGCTTGTGAAGCAGAAAATCGGCTGGCGTGATCGAGCAGGCCGCGAGCACGAAGTTGATTATGTGGAATGGCACGCGGTTGCCGATCTTCTTGACCGTATATGTCCCGACTGGGCGCATCAGGTCACGGGCATCAAGCAGATAGGCGATTTCGTAGCCGTCACGGCTTCGATAACGATCAAGGGCGTGACGCGCCAGGGCGTCGGCACAGGCTCGGCGTACGACGAGAAAGGGATCAAGAAGGCCGAGCACGATGCGCTCAAACGGGCTGCGGTCAAATTCGGAGTCGCCCGCGAGCTTTATCGCAAGGAAGAAGAAGCCGCGCCGCGACAGAACGGCAACGGCGCGTCGTCGTCGCACCCGCAGTTTCCGAGCGAGCCGATAGCAAAGACGATGGCCGATCTTGTGACGCCAAAACAACTGGTCGCCATACGAGCCATCGCCAACGCTCAGAGGGTGAATGCCGAGGCGGAGTGTCAGGCAATGCTCGGTTGCAGGCCCGAAGAGTTATCGCGCCGCGCGGCAAGCGTCTTCATCGATCATTTGAAATCGAAGACCGATGACGCGGCGCAAGTGCGTCACGCAGGATAACCGTATAGACCTGCTGCGCTAAGAAGTGTGGAGGTTGAAATGCAGGAACAGGAATTTCTTTTTAATCAATCAGCGCTGCCCTTAGGCGCGCCCGTAAAGGAGGGCAAGCAGCCGAAGGCTTCGAAGAAGAAGCGCATACTTGAGCTTTACAAGTCGGGCGTGACCGACATCGGCGAAATTTCGAGAAACGTCTTGACGCGACCGAGCTATGTGGCGAGCGTGCTACAGGCGGCGGGTTTGATTCACGGGTATTTCGATCTTTATACGACGACCGCCCGCGATCAGAATCTCTACAGCCGCCAATTCCGCAACGTGCTGAGTTTCAAAACCGTCGAAGCGGCGAAAGAGTCGGTCGCGCAGATAGCGAGGCTCTACAACTATTTCGAGCGCATAGGCGACCGCGCGGGCCAACACCATGCCGAAGTGCTGGCATTGACCGGGCGCAACCGCGCCCGCTGGAGCGGCAAAAAAGAAGAGGCGCAGATTTTCGAGGAGTGGCTTTTTAATCACTAATCGAGCGACGGTTGAGCAAGCCCAACACTCGCCCCCGGAATCGCCCGGCCCTGCGGAGCACTAAAGGTCAGCTTTGATGCAACTCCGCGGGGCCGGGCGTAACTATTTTCTCTAACTATTTTCTCGCCGCGTTTTTACTTACAACTTTATGGAGGCGTACAGACCGTCAAAGAGATATTTGATCTTGCCGTCCGCGCCCGTTACAAAGACTATCTCTCCACCTGAATCACCCAGAGAGAATTTGTGCTCTCCAATTCTGGTCATAACAGCTTCGACGCCTTCTTGTTTCAGAACCAGCTTGTCTTCTTTTACGAATACTTCCAAGAGCTGCGGGTCGTGAGAGTAACGGCCTGCGTAATTAGCCATCTCCGTCCGGCTGAGCGGCAGCGCGGGCGCGGCTTTTGCTTCTTCGTTAGCCTTGAGCGGCAGCGCCAGCTCAAGCGCCTTTGTGCGGGTCTTTTCGAGCGTTTCGCCGCTCTTGTTCGTCAGCACGATCACGGCAAAGCGATGCTCGGGCACCATCTGAATCATCGAGCCGTAGCCGCGACTGAAGCCTCCGTGCATAAGGACGCGAACGCCTTGATAATTAAGCCGCAACAACCCGTAGCCGTAATGCGCATCGGTTTCGCCAGGAAGAAGCATGTGAGGCGCGGGAAGATTTGAAACCACCAGCGGGTCCAGTATCTGTTTGCCGTCTACTCGCCCGCCGTTCATCATCGCTATCACGAAACGCGACAGATCGGTTACGTTCGAGAAGATAGAACCGGCGGGCCACATCGCAGTATTGTTAAAGAACGGCCTGATGATGGTCGGCTTATTCTTTCCTTCAACGTTGTGGCCGAGCGCAAACGGATAAGTCATCGCCGCGAGTGGGCGCAGCGTGGTTCTGTTCATCCCGGCGGGCTTGAATATCAGCTCATCCATCACGTCTGCATAAGCTTTGCCGCCGACCTCTTCTATGACAAGTCCCGAAAGCCAGAAACCGGGACTCGAATAGGAGTAGATTTTCCCCGGCTCGGTGAAAAAGACATCGTCTTTCCACGACCTGATGGACCTGCCAAGCCCTTCTTCGTCATTAGAGATAAACGGAGCGGCGAAATCCCTCATCCCCGACGTGTTGCTCAACAAATGGTGAGCGGTCGCTTGCGCCAGGCGCGGGCTAAGACCTTTAACATAACCGCCGATTGGCGCGTCGAGCTTTATTTTTTCTCGCGCGGCCAGAGTCACAAGCGCCGCCGCCGTAATCATCTTAGTAGTAGAGCCGAGGCGGAAGAGCATGTCTGGAGTGACGGCAGCGCCTGTCTCTATGCTTGCCACTCCGAACCCTTTAGCGTAGACGACGCGCGCGCCTTGAATTATCGCGACTGCCGCGCCCGGCGTGTTTTTTTCCGCAAGCTCTTCGAGCACGACTTTATCTAACTGGCTGAAGTTGACCTGCTCTTGCCTCGTCGCCGCAAGCTGCGGCTTTGTGGCGTGCGCTGACAGCAAGATCAATAAGAGTGATAATACAAAACGGCTGGCGTTCAAAAATCTAGTCTTCAAGCGGTAACTCCTCCGAATAAAATCTGAGAGTCGCGAGGAAACCAAAACGACTTTGGTCAAGGCAGTTGTGTCAGCTTCAAGATTCTGGCCGCGTTGTCGTGGAGTATTTTCTGTCTCACTTCGGGAGTGAACCCTTCGAGCTTATCGAAGTCATTCAACCACCGTTCGGGCGTGATAAACGGATAATCGCTCCCAAAAAGAATGCGGTCCTGTAAGCGCGAGCGCGCTTCGTCCATAATAGCTTTTGGAATGTATTTAGGCGACCAGCCCGACAGATCCATAAACACATTTGATTTGTGGCCGATGATCGCAAGCATCTCTTCGTGCCAGGGCCAGGCCGGATGCGCCCCTATGACGGTCAATTGAGGAAAGTCTGCGGCAACAGAGTCCAGGTAAATCGGGCGCGTGTAATCGAGCTTCACGCCCATGCCGCCCGGCGTGCCCGCGCCCAGCGCGTTAGTGCCCGTGTGAAAGAGCGCGGGAACGCCCAGCTCGCTGATCTTTTCATAGAGCGGATAAAACCGCGTGTCGTTCGGATAGAAAGCCTGTATCCCGGGATGAAATTTCGCGCCGCTCAAGCCTAACTCACTGATCGCGCGTTCGATCTCCGTGACGGCCCGCTCGCCTTTCCAGGGGTTGACGGAAGCAAAGCCTATGAACTCGCGCGGGTAGGTTTTAACGACATCCGCCACCTCGTCGTTTGTCAACGGCGGAAGCCCCGTCGCCGTCTCCGCGTCCCAGGCGAGCAGCACCCCCGTGATGTCCATCTCTCGGTAGAGCTGCGCGACCTCTCCCATCTCGCGTCGCGGGACAGCGCCGCGAAAAAACTTCTCCGCCGCGCCGGTGTATGGCTTTATCGCCCCGTCCAGAAAACCGGCGGTAGGCAAATGAACATGCATATCAATCGCTCGGGCCATCGTCTGTGCCTCCGTAAAGCGATAATGCTATCCGTGAGCTACGCCCGGGCGCAAGCGCATGCATGATTTGAGCGCGGGCGGTGTGCTACTCTTTTCATGAATGAGTTGTAGCCGTTTGTGAGAAGTCTTGTGCCATCACGCGAGGTGAAGAGTATGGCTATAGCGACCGTCAACCCGGCAACAGGCGAAACGTTGCAAACTTTTGAAGCCCACTCCGACGATCAAATTGAAGAGAGATTGCGCCTGGCCGCCGCGGCTTTCCACCAGCACAGGCGCTCGCCGTTTGCCGTAAGAGCAGAGAAGATGATGCGGGCGGCGGAGATTCTCGAAACAGAAAAAGAGAGGTTCGGGCGGCTGATGACGACGGAGATGGGAAAGCCTTTGAAGTCGGCTATGGAAGAGGCGGCCAAATGCGCGTGGGTCTGCCGCTATTACGCCGAGACAGCCGAGCAGATGCTTGCCGATAAAATAGTCGAGACAAATGCCACTCTCAGCTTTATTCGTTACCAGCCGCTTGGCGTCGTGCTTGCCGTGATGCCCTGGAACTTTCCTTTCTGGCAGGTCTTTCGCTTTGCCGCGCCCGCGTTGATGTCCGGCAATTGCGGTCTTCTCAAACACGCCTCTAACGTCCCGCAATGCGCGCTCGCGATCGAAGAGATAATACACCGCGCGGGATTTGCCGAAGGCGCGTTTCAAACTCTGCTCGTCGGCTCGGATAAAGTGCAGACCATTATTGACGACCCGCGAGTTGCGGCGGTGACGCTGACGGGCAGCGAGCCTGCCGGTAGAAGCGTAGGCTCGCAAGCGGGAAAGCAGATAAAGAAAAGCGTCCTTGAGCTAGGCGGCAGCGATCCTTTTATTGTGATGCCGAGCGCGGATTTGGATGAGGCCGTGAAGACTGCGGTCAAAGCTCGCACAATTAATAACGGCCAGTCTTGCATAGCCGCTAAGCGATTCATCCTTGCCGAAGATATCGCCGACGAGTTTGAGCGCCGCTTCGTCCGAAGTATGCAGTCGCTCAAGGTGGGCGACCCGATGGATGAGACTACCGACATCGGCCCGCTTGCGACCGCCGACATCCTTTCGGACCTCGACGAGCAAGTGCGCAAGAGCGTAACGGCAGGCGCGCGCATTTTAACGGGCGGCCACAAACTTGAGCGCGCGGGTTATTATTACGCGCCGACCGTTTTGACGGACATACCGGAAGACTCGCCCGCTTATCGCGAAGAGTTATTCGGCCCCGTGGCTTCGCTTTTTCGAGCGCGCGATGTCAAAGATGCGATACGCATTGCGAACGACACGAATTTTGGGTTGGGCAGCAGCGCGTGGACAAATGATGAGCGAGAGCGAGCGCGATTTATCGATGAGCTTGAGGCAGGCTCAGTCTTTATCAACGGTATGGTCGCAAGCGACCCTCGCTTGCCGTTCGGCGGAGTGAAACATTCCGGCTACGGGCGCGAGTTGAACCTTCACGGCATACACGAATTCTTGAACATCAAAACCGTTTGGATCAAAGACGAGGCGGGCGGCAATCTTAGCGACACGGAATAACCGATTGTAGATTGCGGATTGCGGAATTAAAAAGATGCTTCTTTTTATCCGCAATCCGCAATCTGTTTACTGACCTGTCTGCGCCATGGGCTGGCCGGGCAGCGGCTTGCGCGGCAGCCTCTTGTCGCGTGTGGCCGCATTATAAAGGAACGAAGCCATAATGGTCGCCGCTTGCTTCATGTCTTCTTCCTGTATGCGGTCGTACACGTCCATGTTAGTGTGGTGAGTCCGCGTGCCGTACTCTACGGTATCCTGTATGAACTGAAATCCGGGCAGCCCGACGGCGTCGAAACTGAGATGGTCGGTGCCGCCTGTGTTGGAAATGGTCAGCGTAGACGCGCCCATATCTTTGAACGGCGCGAGCCAGGCGCGGAATATAGGTCGCATCGCTTCGTTGCCTTGCATGTAGACGCCGCGAATCTTGCCCGTGCCGTTGTCAAGGTTGAAGTAGCCTGAAAACTTCTCGTGCCCAGGCTTGATATCGAATTGCGCCGCTTCTTGCGATGACTGCCGCCCGCCTGTTGAGCGCGATTCGATCTTCTTTCCGAAATGCTCGCCGACATAAGCCTTCGACCCTAACAGCCCTTGCTCTTCGCCGCTCCACAAACCTATGCGGATCGTGCGGCGAGGCTTTAATCCGCTCGCTTTAATTATGCGCACCGCCTCCATCGCGACCGCAGACCCTGCGGCGTTATCCGTAGCCCCTGTCCCGGCGTGCCACGAATCATAATGAGCGCCGACCATAACTATCTCGTCCTTGAGGTCCGTGCCCGGAATCTCCGCGATGACGTTGTAACCCATCAAATCCTGGTCCTGGAAGCGACTGGTTACGCTCACCTCAAGTTGCACGGGGATGCCTTTTGCCATCATGCGAAGGACGCGGTTGTAATGCTCGGGCGTTACGACAAGCTGAGGTATCACCACGCCCGCATCCTTAGCCCACGGGTTGCGTCTCTGCTCGCGAGGCGTGTCGGGCGGGTTGGGCAATGTCGCCGCGCCTACGAATATGATCCCGCCGTCGCCGTTTCTGGCGGTCGGCTCAAGCGTCACCGCCGCGCCTTCCGAGTAGATCAAATCCCACTTCTTTGCGTTGAGCGCCTGCGCGGCCTTCTGCTCGTCTGTAAGCTCGGGCCTCGAATTTCCGCTCGCCGACGGCTCCGCGTTCGCCATCTTCAGAAGCGATTCATCCGAAGCGCGATTTGCTTTTGCCTCCCAGTGGGCCTTCACTTCGCGCGCCGAATCGATCAGCACTATGGCCCCTTTGAGCTTGCCGCGATATTTATCCAGGTCGGCTTCCGTCTTTACGTCGAGGTTGACGACCGTGCTGCGCACCGCGCCGTTGGTGCTGGGCGACCACGCTTTCGGATAAGCTATGAGCGGGCTGAAGGTCGGTTTGATGATGTTGGCCGTAAAGCCTTCGAGCGTCCACCCGCGCCCGAACGGGCCCCAGGCTTCGAGGTGCGCGTTTTGCAGTCCCAACTCGCCGAGCTTCTGCCTGGCCCATTCTTGCGCGGCCTTGAGGTTGGGCGAATTCGTAAGGCGCGGCCCGTGAACGTCCGTCATAAAGCTGAGGATGTCCATTATCTGCGACCGCTTCATCCCCTCTTCTTTTATCTTTTCAATCGCTTGCAGATCGACCCGCTCTTGCGGCTCCTGAGCCGTTGCCGTAACGGCTGACGCGAGGAGACTGGCGATCAACAAAAAAACGATACTGTGGCGTCTGAGCATTTTCCCCTCCTGCTATAAGAGATGATTCTGATAGTTAATTTCGGTAATTCTTAAACGGCATGTACTCTCGTTTTGCGGCCCCGGTTACTTTTTTCTTGGCTCAAGAGCCAGGCTGCGGATTCGCCTTTTTAAACTCCACAGCCATCGCTTCGCGCAGACCGCCAAGCCCGCTCCCTTTATAAACATAGGCATTAGCGCCTGCGGCCAGAGCCGCGCGGTCTTCGCTGCCCATCGTGGCGGCAGAGAAGAAAATTATAGGCGTCGAGCGATTGAACTCGCGTATCTGCCGACAAAGCTCTACCCCGTCCAGATCCGGCAGCCAGTTGTCGAGAACGATTATGTCAAAGATGCGCGCGAGCAAGTGTTTCAGTCCTTCTGTAGCCGTCGAGACAAGTGTGGCCGAGTAACCCCATTCTTCAAACAACAGCTCAAGCATGTCGCGCGTATCCTGGTTATCGTCGATAAGAAGAACTGAAAGCCGTTCGACTACCATAGCTCGATCCTTCAACTGATCTGTTGACACTATCCTCACACGCCACGGGCCACTCGCGCAACTCCAATCTTTGTCTTGATTGATGTTAAACGGCTGTCGCAAAAGGCGTAAACCGCGCTCGGCGTTGCCGCGATTCATGCTTGATTATACGAGTTGAACTAAGCTAGACTCGCCTCAAGCCGCTTTAGCAGGTTAATGAGTAAAACAGCCGCGTCTGACAACCTCACATGCCAGCCGGAAGCCGGGAGAAGTACATGGCCATCAGAGTTCTTCTTGCTGACGACAGCGCCACCGTTCAAAAGACGGTGAGTCTGATGCTGGCCGATGAAGGAATAGAAGTAACAGCCGTCGGCGACGGCGAACAGGCTCGCCAGTTGCTCGCGAGCAGCGGCGCCGATCTTGTTATAACGAGCCTCTCACTACCCTCGATAACCGGGTACGAGCTTTGCCGCTATATTAAATCGAGCCGGCATCTCCGCAACGTGCCGGTAATCCTTATGGTCGGCGCATTCGAACAGCTCGATCAAATGGATGCGCTCCGCGCGGGAGCCGACGCGCAGCTTTCAAAGCCGCCCCAATCGCGTCCGCTCATTCAGACCGTTCGCAAATTGATAGAAAAAAATGGCCACGCGAATCGCCCGTCTATTATGCCCCTGATGCACCCGGAAGATGCGACCGAAGGCTCAGGGCAAGACGAGCAGGTCAAACCGCAGTCCGTATTTTTCAGGCCCTATAAACCGCCACCGAACCTCACCGCCGAGCATCTTTCTCTCGAAGTGCGAGCGTTGCCCGCCAGGGTGCAAGCCAACAAGCTTGATCGCAAACCGGAGCGCATTCCCGAAGGCGGACCCGTGATCATTATGACCGCGCTTGCAATACTGGTTGCCGTGGGATTGGTCTTATGGTTTGTGACGCGCCCGAACAACACCGTCTCAGACAGCACGATGGTCGCGCAACAGACGACTGCAATCGAAGCGCAGCCCACCGCTTCCGAGCCGTCTGAGACGACTTCTGATGAAACCCTGGCTGGCCGCAACGGCGCTACGGCCGTTGACAATAACGGCGCGGGCGACGGTAAGCAAGCAGCCGAGCAGCCTGCGGCCGAACCTGAAAACAACTCTCATTCAACGACACAGCTAAAGGGAGACGAGGGCGAGCGGCAGCATCTGAGCCGTGGCGAGCAAAACAATAGGGGCGAGCAAAACACGCGTGCGGGCTTTAATGCTGCGCCGTCGCTTGTGCGCGAGCAGATGCTTACGCGCGCGCGGGCTTATGAAGAGCGTGGAATGTTTGCCCAGGCGGAGCTTCATTACCGCGCCGTCCTACATAATTTCCCTGGAGACGAGACCAGCCGGGTTGCGATCAATCGTTTGCAATCGCGCATGGCGGCGGAGCGCAGCCAGGAAAGCTCGCGCGAGAGCCGCGATGCGGGTTTGAGAGCTTTTCGCTCCGGCAATTATTCTTCGGCAGTAACTAGCCTGACGGCAGCCATAAACGCCGGTCGCGGCGACACGGCCGTTCTTTACTCGCTCGGAATGTCGCAATGGAGGCTTGGCCGCAACCGCGAAGCGCAAACGGCATTCGAGCGTTGCCTTGTCGCGAACCCGAGTTATGCGCCCGCTATGGTGGGGCTTGCGCAGGTGAAGGCGGCGGAAGGAAAGCGCGCAGAAGCTATAGCATTGCTTCACCGCGCATTAAAATTGGGCGGCGGCGCTGAGTTTTCCCCTGAGCGAATAAGAGAGATGATCTCGCGTTACCAGCCACCGGCCTCACGCCCTTGAGTCGAACCCCAGAAGCAGGATGAAAAAAACGCCGCCTATAATCATCCCGATCGCGTTATTGATCTTCACGCTTACATCCTCTACAACTCTAAACGCAATGGCGCAACCTGAAAGCACAAACTCGAAGGCAAACAATTTAACCTTGACCAGAGAGCAGGCTTCCCGCTTCGCGCGGCTCGCTTTGAAGTGCGTGGCAAAGGAATATCCCAATAAGCTCGATCACGTGATGAATGACGGGGGCGAGGTCCGGAACCCGCGCGCGCTGCATCCGGCTTTCTACGGCTGTTTTGACTGGCACTCGTCCGTGCACGGACACTGGATGCTCGTGCGTCTGTTGCGCGTGTTCGCAGACCTGCCGGAAGCCGCCGAAATCCGCAAGGCGATGGATGAGAACCTTACTGCAAAAAACATTCTGGTCGAGACGGCATATCTTGCTCAGGCGAACCGTCAATCGTTCGAGCGGACATACGGCTGGGCGTGGCTTTTAAAGCTTGCGGAAGAGCTTCACGGGTGGGATGACGCGGACGGGAAAAAGTGGTCGAGGAATTTGCAGCCGCTTGCAGAGGCCCTGGTCGCCAGGTACATCGCTTTTCTTCCGAAGCAGACTTATCCGATACGAACGGGTGTTCATCCCAACACGGCATTTGGCCTGGCATTCGCAATCGACTACGCTAATGCGGTCGGCAACCGGCAATTGACCGAGTTGATACGAGAGCGCAGCCTGACATATTTTTCGGCGGACGCGGCTTACCCGGCAAACTGGGAGCCGGGCGGGGAAGATTTCTTCTCGCCCGGTCTGATGGAAGCCGATTTGATGCGGCGCGTGATGAAGCCTGCGGAGTTTGCGCGCTGGTTTCAGCGGTTCCTGCCCGGCCTGGCCAAAGGCAAATACAGAGCCTTGCTTGAACCGGCCATTGTCAGCGACCGCAGCGATCCCAAGATTGTTCACCTCGACGGATTGAACTTGAGCCGCGCCTGGTGCATGCGAGCAGTTGCTTCGGCCTTACCGCGACAGGATGCCGCCCGCGCGAGTTTAGCCCGCGCGGCGACTCTTCATGCGAAAGTCGCTTTAGAAAACGTCGCGAGCGGCGATTACGCGGGAGAGCACTGGCTCGCTTCATTCGCGGTCTATATGCTGTCGGTCCCCGCACCGGAGTAAGCGGCCATTTGAAAAGCCCCGTAGGGGCGAAATTCAATAGCCCGGCGCATCGCGCCGGGTGGTTGATAGATCAAAACACAAGCCCTGAAAGGGCGAAATAAGATTCGATTTATTTCGCCCTTTCAGGGCTTTAAATAAATTGCGCTTACGAACACAGGGCGTTGCCCTGTGCTTTCGAATTTCGCCCCTACGGGGCTTGCGAGCAATTTGTTTTTATCTACTGCGATCAACGCTCCCAGAAGAATTTCCCTCTCGCCTTCGCCTGGGGATAGACCTCGTCCATATTATTCGTGTCATAGAGCACGCCGTTAATCATCACGTAACGGATCGTATCCGTGTTGCGTATGTTTTCAAGCGGGTTCTTATCCATCACCATCAAGTCCGCGAGCTTGCCCGCTTCAAGCGAGCCGATCTCCTTATCAAGCCCAAGATACCACGCGCCGTGAATCGTCGCCGCGCGAATCGCTTCCATCGGCGTCATTCCACCTTGCTGCAACATCCACAACTCCCAGTGCGCGCCCTGTCCTTGAAGCTGGCCGTGCGCGCCCAACTGCGCGTGGCCTCCCGCGCGAACTACGTCTTTGACCGATTTCGCAATCTCGACATGAAAAAAGTCGTCCTCCGGCCCCATCAGCCGCCACCGCGAGCGGGAATCGACCACGCTGCGAGGGACGAATTTCAAAAGCCGCTCGTTCTCCCACACGTTCGTGTGTTGATACCAGTAGTTCTCGCCCATCACTCCGCCATAAACTACGATCAGTGTCGGCGTGTAACCCGTAGCGCTTTTAGTGAGCAGCGTGAGCGCATCTTTATAAAGCGGGGCGACTGGTATCGAATGCTCTATGCCCGTGTGGCCGTCGAGTATGTGCGTCATGTTGTAGTAGTAAGTCGAGCCGCCTTCGGGCACGACCATCATTTGAAGATCGCGAGCCGCCTTTATTATCTGCTGGCGCGAGCTGCGGCGAAGCTGGTTGTAGCTCTTAACGCTGAACGCGCCGTCGGCTTTCAATCTTGAAAGGTGCGCCCGCGCATCTTCGTAGCTGCCTACGACAGCCTTTTCCGTATTCTCCGCGCCGTAAAGTATGTAGCCCGTCGAAAAGATGCGCGGCCCGACCATCGCGCCCGCCTTCACCATCTCTGATTGCGCGAAGACCGATTGCGTAGAGGCCGACGGGTCGTGCGTAGTCGTGACCCCGTACGCAAGGTTTGCGTAATATGCCCATTGCTTTTCGGGGATGATGTCGAGCGTGTTGTAACCCATGTGCGCGTGAACGTCTATGATGCCTGGCATAATAGTACGACCGGCCATATCGATTTTGCGCGCCGCCGCCGGAATGTCCACGCTCGCGCCGATTGCTTTTATGCGGTTGCCTTCGATGAGAATGCTCCCCCGCTCGATGACTTCGTCGCCCTTCATCGTTATGATGCGGGCGTTAGTCAACGCTACGAGTCCGCGCGGGTGGGCCGTCTCGAACTCAAAACCGATCTTCGTGGCGCGAGGCTCCGGCGCGCGCTCGTCCTTCGCCAGTTGCTTAAAGACATTATCGAGCGTCTGCTCGTAGAAGTTCTCGCCCAACGTCCACTGCACGCTCTTGCTGTCGGCAGACCACGCGAGCCAGTCGCCGGATGACGAAGAAATGCTTTTGACCGGCACTATCGTTTCCGTAGCGCCGATCTTCAACATCTTGCCGGTCTTCGGAAACGGCGCGAGGTAGAGCTTGTGCAGGTCCTTGAAGAACAGCCATTGATTATCGGGCGAAGGCGCGATCTCCGCCGCGTACTTTGATTCGATGTGTTGCTTGTAGTCGTCGCCCGAAAGCTTGACGCTGCTCAGATAGGTGTAGATGTGTGTCGAGCCTGCGGCAGTGACGGGCTTGGATTCCATGAAGAGTATTCGCTCGCCCGCGGGGTCGAAGCTGAGCGTTGGCATGCGCGCGTTCGAGCCTCGGCTCGACAGATCCATAACGAAGCGGTGCTCTTTCCCGTCCCAGTAGTGAATCTCGAAGCTCGATTCGCTCGCCAGGTCTTCTTCATGATAGACGCTGCCGCGCCCTTTCAGATAAGCGATCTTTGTCCCGTCGGGCGAGAAGACCGGGTTCGCGTATTGATCCCCTTGCGTCGTGATCTTGCGGGCGTCCGTCCCGTCGGCGTCCGCAACCCAGACCGCGCCTTTCTCGGCGTCCGACCACGTGACGTAAGTAACCCGCGACCCGTCTCGGCTGAATGCAGGCGCGTACTCAAGATAATTTGTCTTGAGCAAGCGAGCCGGATCTGCATCGCCGCGCTTTACGTAAAGCTTGCCGAGCGCGTTATAGATCACGCGGTCGCGGTTGCGCCTTGCCCATCTGAGCAGGCGGGCCGTGTCGCGTTCGGGCGCTACTTTCTGCTCGAAGCGCAGAGCTTCGGTCACGCGTTGCGAGACGTGCGCGGTAAACGGTATCGGCGTCGCTTGTTTGGTGTTGACGTTGACGCGTATGAATTTGCCGTTCGATGTGAGGACGATGCTCTTAGAGTCGGGCGTCCAACTGTATCCGGGATAAGTGCCGAACACGGCCCAGGCCTCTTGCTGGTCGCGCGTCACGTTGTCGTAGACGGGCCACTCGCGCCCCGTCTCTATCTCGCGCAGGTAGAGAACCGTTTTTAAACGGTCGCGGCGAAGGAAAGAGAGCAACTTGCCGTCGGGCGACACCTGTGGCCGAATGGACCCGCCTGAGCCTCTCACAAAAACGGAGCGGCGCGCAGTCGTCATGTCGTAACGCTCGATCCAATAGATGCTGTCGTAAACATTCTTGTTATAGTCGAACGCGGTGCTGTTGACGAAGTAAACGAACTTTCCTTTAGGATCGACGGCAGGCTCGCCGCTGTTTGCCGTCCAGTTAGGCTTCTCGGTCAG
This sequence comes from Blastocatellia bacterium, assembly GCA_963728545.1. Classification (GTDB taxonomy): domain Bacteria; phylum Acidobacteriota; class Blastocatellia; order UBA7656; family UBA7656; genus DASUNP01. Next base: position 3,889,798 of record CAVSKO010000002.1, on the reverse strand, counting down.
CTGGACCCCACTGCCTCCGCCGTTTATGTGATACATCCATATCTCGCCCGCGCCGAGCGAGCGGGTGTTGACGAGATGCTTGCGCGCCAGTATGTATTGCCCGTCGGGCGTCCACGCGGGAGTATTTACCAGGCGTTGAGTCTCTTTAGTTATCTGGCGGCGGTTTTTGCCGTCCGCATCCATCACCCAGATGTTGTCGCCGCCGTCGCGGTCGGACGTAAAAGCTATGAGCTTTCCATCAGGGCTAAAGCTCGGCTGCGCTTCCCATGACGCGCCGCCCGCGATCAGTTCTGCGCGCCCGCCCGCAATCGGCATGCGGTAGATGTCGCCCAACAGATCGAAGACTATTGTTTGCCCGTCGGGCGACACGTCGCAGCTCATCCACGTGCCTTCGTCGGTGTCGAACTCTACGGTTTTCGCAGGCCCATGCTCCGCTTCGACGTCCCACGGCTCGGCTTTCTTGGGCGCGTCCTGTAGAGGCGCGGCTTGAACGCTCAACGCAAATGTCATTATGAGAATGCACACCAATGCTTTCTTAAACACGCTTCACCTCACTAAATATTTTTCTTATTTGCGGCAAAGGTTAGTATAGCCAAGCCCCTCGATGAACGACCAGCCGTTTAGAGTTCTTTAACGGGGCGACAGATGACCGCCGCCTGATCTAAAATAATCACAACCCCGATCTGACAAATTGTAATTCTGCAATTCGGTCTTACTAGCTCCGAGTGCAAGCCGACAATTCTTTTCGCCGGGCTGGCGTCTGGAAACTTTATTGAGATTATGGAAGAGATAAAAATAGGCCAATCAGCCGAAACATCACTGATGCCGATTGAGCACGAGTCTTTTATGCCGGCTCTTTCGGTCCAACAGGCTATCGACAGGTTTAATCAGGTGGTCGAGTTCGTCCGCACCGTTATGCGCGAGGGCGTAGATTACGGTGTTATTCCCGGAACCGAAAAGCCTACGTTGTTAAAGCCCGGGGCGGAAAAACTCTGCACCCTGTTCGGGCTCACAAGCCGGTTCGAGATCATTCGCTCTGCGGAAGACTGGACCGGCGCAGATCATAACGGCGAGCCTTTTTTCTTTTACCTCTACCGGTGCCGCTTGCAGCGCGGCGATATGATAATTGCCGAGGGCGACGGCTCTGCTAACAGTTGGGAGCAGAAATATCGTTACCGCGAGGCGCAGCGCAAATGCCTGCAATGCGGGCAAGCGGCTATCATTCGCGGCAAACAGGAGTACGGCGGCGGCTGGGTCTGTTTCCGCAAGCGCGGCGGGTGCGGCGCGAAATTCGATATAGAAGATCGAGCCATAACGGATCAACCGGCGGGCCGCGTGCTGAATGAAAATATCGCGGATCAGGTTAATACGATTCAGAAGATGGCTCAAAAACGCTCGCTCATCGCGGCCACTCTGCTGGCCGTAAACGGCAGCGAGTTCTTCACTCAGGACGGCGAAGAGTTCATTCCCAATAAACCCATAATTGTGTTTCAAGAGACGCCAGCCGAAAATGCTGATGACACAGGATCAGCTCCCGTGGCCGATCCTGCGGCTCGACAGGTCGAGCCAAGCTTTATTGAGCGGATCAAGCAAGAGGACTGGCAATGCACGCCCGCGCAAAAGCAGATGATCTTAAACCTGCTTGAGCAGATCATGACGGGCGGCGGGACGGAAGCTGAAATACTGAACGCCCTGTTGGCTGAACACGGCGTCAAAAGCCCTGCGCAGTTGACGCCAAACGTTGCGCCCCGGTACATCAACGTATTAAAGAAAAAGATTTCAAGGCTGAAGGATGAAAGCTGAGATCAAGGAGCCTGGCCTGAGGGCCGTTACGATCTTTCTGGTCGCGCTCTACCTTGCCGCCATCGTTGCCGCGAACTTGATCGTAGCGCGGTTCGGCCCGTCGGCTACCATCATAGTCGCGTTCCTGCTGATCGGCCTCGATATAACCGCGCGCGACCGTCTGCATGAAGCGTGGCGTGGGAGAAATCTCTGGGTAAAGATGGCTATGCTGATCGCTTGCGGGTCGGCGCTCTCCTGGCTGTTGAATCGCGACGCGGGACAGATTGCGCTCGCGTCACTTGTAGCCTTTGCCGCGAGCGGCGCGGCGGACGCCATCACCTATCACGTCCTCAGACATCGGGCGTGGATGATAAAAGTCAACGGCTCGAATTTGATCAGCGCAGCCGTTGACAGCCTGATCTTTCCGACGCTTGCGTTCGGCGCGCTTATGCCGTGGATAGTGCTAGGGCAGTTCGCCGCGAAAGTCGCAGGCGGTGCCCTGTGGGCACTGCTCATAAAGAAGTCCTGAGTGCTGAGTGAGAGAACAGCCGTGTTGTAAGCTGTTACCCAGGACTCAGCACTCAGGACTTCTTTAATACGCGAGTAATCTCCTTGCGGCCTGAGCGATCTTGTCAACCGACGGCAGCATTGCCATTTCAAGCGGCGGGCTGAAAGGTACGGGCACATCGAGCGATGCGACGCGCGCGACAGGCGCGTCAAGATAATCGAACGCTTCTTCGGCAATCAGCGCTGCTATCTCTGCGCCAAACCCTGCCGTCAGGTTGGCTTCGTGGACTACGAGGGCGCGGCTGGTTTTTCGCACGCTTTCAAGCACCGACTCTCGATCAAGCGGCGCGAGCGAGCGAAGGTCTACGACTTCTACGGACGCGCCTTCGCGTTCCAGCATGCGCGCCACCTCGACGCACAGGTGGACCGTAGCGCCGTAGCTGATGATCGAAAGATCGCTCCCCATTGTGCGCAGCGCGGCTACTCCAAGTGGGACGACGTACTCACCATCCGGCACTTCTTCGCGATAATGGCGATAAAGAAATTTGTTCTCAAGATAGACTACGGGGTTGTTATCGCGAATCGCTGCCGTCAACAATCCCTTCGCATCACGAGCAGTCGAAGGCAACACGACTTTAAGCCCGGGCGTGTGCGCGAACCACGCTTCGGGATTCTGCGAATGGTAAGGCCCCGCGTGTATTCCGCCCCCCGTAGGCCCGCGAAAGACTATAGGCATCTGCACGCCCCATCGGTAATAACATTTCGCGGCATAGTTGACGATCTGGTCGAACGCGCACGCGATAAAATCTATGAATTGAAATTCGACTACGGGGCGAAATCCTGTGGTCGCCGCCGCGCACGCCGCGCCAACGAAACCCGATTCCGAGATCGGCGTGTTGATGACGCGCGCGGGGCCGAACTCATCCAGGAAGCCTTGAGTGATCTTGAACGCGCCGCCGAATACCGCGATGTCTTCGCCCAATATGAAAACGTTAGGGTCGCGGCGCATCTCTTCGCGCAATGCCGAGCTTATCGCTTGAAGATAGGTCATCTGGGACATTAGAAATGCCCCTCCGATGATCTATCTTGCGCCGCAGTCAGGGCCGGGATCGCCGGGTTATCAATCGGCTCGAAGACGGCTTTGCGATCTTCGGGCGCAGGGTCGTGCGGAGACGGCGCGAACAGACGATCCGTTACAGTCTCAGGCTTTGGGAACGGCAGGCTTTCGGCATACTCGACTCCAGCTTCGACGCGCCGCAAAGCCATCTCTTCGATTAACTCAAGGTCTGAGGCCGGTATCTCTGCCCGCTCGATCATCCACCGGCGGTACATCACAACCGGGTCGCGCTCTTCCCAAAAAGCTCTCAGCTCTGCGCTCACATAGCTGCAATCGTCGTGCTCGCCGTGCCCCCGCTGGCGGAACGTCTTGAACTCTACGAGCGCGGGGCCGCGACCTGATCGCGCATGCTCTACGGCGCGGCGCGCGGCCTCTATCACTTTGAAAATGTCGTTGCCGAAAGCCGTCTCCGCGTAGATGTTAAAAGCGGGCGCGCGGTCGGCGACGTTTTCGACCGGCATCTGTTTGTCGCAAGGAGTCGAGTAGGCGAACTGATTCGCTTCGCAGATTATCACGAGCGGCAGCTTGTGTATCGAAGCGAAATTCAGCCCTTCATAAAAATCCCCGGGGCTGGTCGCGCCGTCTCCGGTAAAGGCCATATAAATGTTCGGCTGCTGCCTCATCTTGAACGCGAGCGCGTAGCCTGCGCCGCTCGGAATCCACGAAGCCATCGAGCCGTTGTGAAAAGGCGCGATGCCCACGTTTTCCATATCGGCAAGAAACAATCCCAGCTCGCGTCCGTTCCCGGGCGGCAGATCTTTGCCGAACCAGCGAGCGAAAACGTGTCCCGGCTCTATGCCTCTGTAAAACCACGCCGACAGGTTGCGCGAGACGGTAGAAAACAGATCGCCTCGTTCCAGCAAGCTGATAGAGCCTACCGAGGTCGCTTCCTGGCCGCAGCCTAAATAGACCGCGCCGAATATCCGCCCCTGGCGGTAGAGCGCGGCCAGCTTCTCTTCAAAAGTCCTCGCCAATCGCATCGCGGAATAGAACCTGAGCAATTGCTCGCGGTCGTAAGGAATCTCGCGCGGGTCGGCTTCGATCTCTGCCGGGTAATCCGGCAAAACAACTTTTGGCGCGGTCATCGATTCTCCTTTCCGGCAAGAGAGTTCTTTGCTTCCCAGCGAGGTGGAAGCAATCGGCGGCGACCATCTTCGCTCATCGTAATATCAGGCTCGTCAAGATCGACGCGGTCCCAGAGCTTGCAAGTCACTTGCTTGTGCATCTGGTCCAGCCCTTCGCAGTAATTTGTAAAGACGCATCTGCGAATCTCTTCTCCGCGACCCAGACGCAACTTCAAAAACCAGTCCGGGTCGGCAAGCGATTGGCGGGCCGCGCCTATGATGTCGGCTTCGCCCCGGCGCAGAATCTCTTCGGCCTGATCGAACGTAGCGATCCCGCCCGATGTGACTATAGGCGTCTGGTAGCCCGCACCGCGCGCCGCTCGCCTTATCGCGGCGGCGAGCGGGACATTGCGACCGAACGGGCCTCGCTCGTCCGACAGGACAGTAGGCATGCACTCGTAACCGCTGCGGCCCGTGTAAGGATAAACGGCGTGCCCGACCTTGGGCTGTTTCGCGTCGTCGAACTTCCCGCCCTTCGAGACGGAAAGATAATCGAATCCCGCGCGAGCAAACTCGACCCCGTAGTAGACGGCGTCTTCAAGGTGGCTGCCGCCTTCGATTACCTCGTCGCCGAGGAAGCGGACGCCTACCGTGTAATCAGAGCCTACGCGCTTGCGCACCTCGCGATAGACTTCCAGCGGCAACCTCACACGCTTGGAGCGCGAGCCGCCGTAGCCGTCAGGGCGATTGTTTTTCGCGCTCAAAAAAGATGCCATCGTGTAGGCGTGAGCGTAATGAAGCTCGACGCCGTCGAATCCGGCTTCGCGCGCGCGGGCGGCTGCGGCTGCGAAGATTTCAGGCAGAGTTTCCGGCAGGTCGCGCACGTGCGGCAGGTGCATGTCGGTCACGCGCTCGCGGTAGCCGTAACGCAGCGATTCAAGCTCGCGCTCTTCCATCACCCGGTCGAGAAAATCTTCCGGGGCAGACTTGAGCAGAGCGATCACTTCACGCTCGTCTGCGTCTAACCATCGCTGCTTTTCCGTGGCTTCTACTATTCTTCGGCGGTGGCGGTCACTGAGTATGAAGAAGCGGTCAAAGTATTTAGCCTTTTCTTGTCGCCGCTTGACCGCAAGAAAATCAATTATCTGGATAAAAAAGCGCGTGTGCCCGCCACTTTCGCGCCGCACTGTTTCTACCAGTTCGCGCAGACCGGGAATAAACCTGTCGTGGCCTATGCGCAGCAGCGGCCCGCTGGGTATGTCGCGCACGCCCGTCGCTTCAACGACTATTGCGCCGGGCTGCCCGGCGGCAAACCGCCCGTACCAGTCGAGGTTGTCGCGCGTGACAAACCCGTCTTCGGTAGCCCGCCAGGGAACCATCGCCGGAACCCACGTGCGGCTTTCAAGCCGCGTCGGGCCGATCGAAATGGGACTGAACAACAGCGAGCCAGCCGCCTCCTGTTCGGTCGGCCAGCGCGCTTCAATCAAAGGATGACGTATATTAAATTTCAAATCTCGAATCTCAAATCTCAAATTTTATTTCGCCAGTCGTCGTAAGCGGCGATGAATTCGGGGTCGCGCCTTTTCAGCTTTTCGTAATCGATCTTTTTGCTGCGCGTCATCATTTTGTAAGCGAAAGGAATCGCATCCAGATGCATGTCTTCCTCGGCGTTTTCAAACATCAGCAAGCTCGAATAAGCCGCTTCCTGGTACGCGTCTACTATAGGCTTTCTGACACGTTGAAACTCTTCGAGCGCCGTCGAAACCTTCGGATTTGCTTCAAAGCATTTCGCAAGCGCGATGGAATCTTCAAGGGCCAGCTTTGTCCCCGACCCGATAGAGAAATGCGCCGTGTGAAGCGCGTCGCCCAATAGCACGACGTTTTCGTGATACCAGCGGTTGTTTTTCACCAGAGGAAAGTTGAGCCACCTGACAAAGTTGTTTGAAAGAAGCGCGTGTCCGTCCAAATCTTTTTTGAAAACTCCGGCAAGGTATTCGCACGTCGCTTCGTCGCTCATACGATCAAGGCCCGCCGCAGACCAGGTCTGCTCGCTGCACTCTACGATAAAAGTGCTGGTCGTTTTGTTGAACTTGTAAGAGTGCGCAATGAATAACCCCGCTTCGTTTTCGCGAAAAGTAAGCGTCAAACCATGAAACAGCTTGTGTGTTCCCAGCCAGATATATTTGTTCTTGCGCATCTCAACCGAAGGCTGAAACGAGTCGTTGTGCGCTCGCCGCACCAGGCTGTTTGCGCCGTCTGCGCCTACCAGCAAATCGTAAGGCTGAAGCTCGGCGGGGTCTGTGACATTCACGTGAAACTTGATTTCGACGCCAAGCTCATGGCAGCGCGTTTGCAAGATGTTTAAGAAAGCGAGGCGGCCTATGCCTGAAAAGCGATTGCCTCGAATGGTGATCTTCCGGTCGCGATGCACTACATTAACGTTATCCCAGATTTCGCAATTGCTGCTGATCGCGGCGTACGAAGGCTCGTCATTATCTTTCAGGTAAGAGAAAGTCTGGTCTGAAAATACTATTCCCCAGCCGAAAGTGTCGTTCGGCCCGTCCCTTTCGATCAGGGTGATCTGGTGCGCGGGCGAGAGCTTCTTCATAAGGATTGCGAAATACAACCCCGAAGGCCCGCCGCCGACAATCGTGATCTTCATACGATCTATTCTAAAGGATGAAGAATGAAATTAAGAATCTCAGATTTGAAATATCAAATTTCAAATCTCAAATCTCACCGAGGTATTATCGCAAAAGCATTCGCCGCCGCCCCGGTCGCCCCTCTCAAACGCGGCGGGTTCAACACCAGCACGAACTCGTAAACTCTCTCCTGGGCGAGGGCCGAAGCAAGCTCTTCAAGGTTCAAGTTCTCGACGATGTAAATACCGTTATCGGCGATCAAAACTCTGTGAGCGGGAAAGACTGTGCCTTTCTGCGGCACTACTTCGTAACTCATCTGGTCGTCGCCGGTCAAAAAAATCTTTTTGGCCGCAAGCCATCGGGCCGCGCCTTCGCCCGGCCCTGGCCGGAGGCCTGAGTACTTCGCGCGGTCTGCTTCAAAGAATTTGCCGAAACCCGTGCGTATCAACACAGAGTCGCCCGCGCGTATCTCTACGCCCTGAGCTTTGGCCGTGGCTTCAAGGTCTTCGGCGGTGATTTCCTGGCCCGGCGCAAGCGCATCGACGTTTTTAAATCGCGCGACATCCAGCAACACCGCTCGATTGACGAACCGCTCTTTCGGATAGACTTCGATGCCGAGCGCCGTTAGCCCCGCCGCGCCTTCGCTCGCCGCAGCGTCCGCGCCCCCGAAGAGCTTCTGGTTGTCGGATATGTGTCCGAGCGCGTCTACGTTGGGCGCGCCGTGCTGACCGCTAAAGAACATCATATCGGCGGCAAAAGCGATGCCGCCCGGTATCATCCCGTTAGTCTGTTTGTGGCTGGTGTGGAGGCCGAGCGAATATGGCGGGTTGAGTCCGAGAAGCGGCGAGTTGCGGTCCCATACGAAGTTCAGCTCGATCACGCGAGCCGATTTGACCGAGTTGATAAAGCTTTCTATTGTCTGCCGCCGCGACCCGGCGTTGCCGGTCGGTTTTCTGTCCTGCCTTGCAAAAACTACTGGCGGCAAAAGCGCAGCTAAAAGAGTCGCGATCAGAGCAAGCTTACTGTTTTTCATTCGCTCACCTCATTGATGGCTTTGAAAATCAATTTTCGTATTCACGTCAGACGCCTCCCACGAGTTTCGCGCGCAAATATCAGGAAAAAGATTCCGAGTAAGTAGACCAGGCTGACGGCGCTTGCCGCCTTCGCGTAAGAGCCGCCGAAAGCCCCGACCAGATAGCCCGTCAAAAATACCCCGCCCGCAGTGATTATTCGCCCGGCGTTATAGCAGAAGCCTACGCCCGTCGTGCGAACGTGAGTCGGGAAAAGCTCAGGCAGGTAGATCGGAAAACCGCTCGTGATGCCGAGCGTGAAAAAGCCTACCAGCGGCAGCAGCACAAAGACCTGTGTCGCGCTCGTGGTCAGCAAAAAAGTGGCGGGGAAGAGAATTACTCCGCCTATGAAATAGATCAGAAACGCGACGCGGCGACCGAAGCGGTCGGCCAGCGGGCCGAACCAGAGATAGCCAAAAAGCGCGCCGCCGTTTAACAACATAACGGCGTAGCTGGCCTGCGTGGTCAGGTATTTTTGCTGGCCGGCGGCGTCAAGCCCTTCGGGCGGGGTTGCCATTTCGCGTATCGCCGCAGGTATCCACATCGTCGCCCCCCACAGCGCGAGCAGCACGACGAAGGCGAGCGCCGAAGCAATTATCGTGTCGCGGCGAAGGCGCGGGCCGAACAACTGCTTGAGCGTGAACGCGCGAAGCTCATCTGCGGCGTCGTTTTTCGGCTCGATGCGGGCGAGCTTTCGACGGTCGCGGACTTCGATCCAGGCCTCCGGCTCTTTTACTACCATTCGAATAAAGAGAACAAAGACCGCGGGCAGAGCGCCCACGAGATAGACGTATCGCCACGAGTGAACGCCTACGAAAAGATTTATCACCGCCGCGAAGAAGTACCCGAAGGCTGCGGCGGATTGGAGTATTGCCCCTGCCTTTGCGCGAAGGCGGTCGGGCCAGACCTCTGCCACAAGAGCGGCTCCGGCGGCCCATTCCCCGCCTAGCCCAAGGCCGGTGACAAACCGAAAGATAGCCAGTTCCCACCACGTACCGGCTACGGCGGAAAGCCCTGTGAACAGCGAGTAGATCAATATGGTTGCGACGAGCGCTTTTGTGCGGCCGATGTAGTCGGCGATGATGCCGAATATCACGCCGCCCAGCGCCCAGCCTACGAGGGTGGCCGAAAACACCGCGCTGCTGTAGAAGCTGATCGTAGCTTCCGCAGCATTCGGCCCCATCAACTCCGTCATCGAAGGCTTCTGAACGAGCGAATAGAGCGTCCCGTCCATGCTGTCAAAGACCCAGCCGAGCCACGCGACTGCCAGCACCATCCACTGGTAGCGGCTGACTTCTCTCACCCACGAATACGCGCCTGCGCTCGCGCTCGCGGACACACCCGTCCGTGCGTCTGCGGTCGGGTTTGATTGCGGCGCGCGCTCGTCGGCTCTCTTTCGCGTGCTTTTCATAGTTTAACGGAGTAGCCGCATTATAGGGTTCGCTCGCCGCCAGGTCAAAGCAAAGCCGGGCGGCGGCGCGCGATCCAAAAGCGACCGGAACTATTATTAAAGTGGATCAAATAACACAAAAATTTCTCTTGACAATTTTCGGTTTTTTTCGTATATATTCGGTAGATGTTTTGAGCCTCCGAAAATGCAGGGGATTAATTGAAAGGTGCTTCCGTTCTATGACTCTACTGCAAGCTTTACAGGCAGGCGTTCAAATACAACCCGGAGCCAGGATCAAGACCTTCGGCGGATGGTGCCGCCGCGATCTTGTAACGATAGATGGCCGCGCGATTGGAGCGATTCAAACCCGGCGCGGGCGAAACCGCACCGAAGTCCTAACAATCGCCGGCAACGTTTACGTAATCGGCCACGACATCGATTGGCTTGTCAGCCGCCACCGCGCCGACTGGCGCTTCCGTCCAACAGGAGCCGAGTATGGTCTTAACGCCGCGTCAGCGTGAAGTCTACGATTACCTTTGCCGCTTTGTGGAAGCGCACGGACACGCGCCGACGATTGCTGAGATCCGGTCGCATTTTGGACTCAGCTCGCCTGCCACGGTTCACCAGTTGCTCTCCACTCTTGAGCGCGAGCAATTGATACGGCGCATACCGCATGCTTCGCGGGGGCTAGAGATTGTAAAGCAGGAGGCCGCCGAGCAAGCTTGCGAGATACCGCTGTTGGGCAATGTCGCCGCCGGTCACCCTATCGAAGCGATCTTGAGCCAGGATACGGTCTCGATTCCGCCCGATATGCTCGGGCGAGGCCGAACGTTCGCGCTTCGCGTGCGCGGCGATTCGATGATAGACGAGCATATAAGGGACGGCGATTTTGTTATAGTCGAATCGCGCCAGACGGCTGAGAACGGACAGACGGTTGTGGCGCTCGTCAACGGGTCGGATGCCACGGTCAAGCGCTTTTACCAGGCGCGCGATCACATACGGCTTGAACCTGCTAACCCGCTTTATAAACCCATCATAGTCAAGCCGCCCGAACGCGTCAGCATACAGGGCATAGTTATAGGTGTCATTCGTAAATACCTCCATTAAGCAGGACGACGGAGATTAACACTTGCGGCCTCGGGTCTAATAACGACAGCCTTGTCGCGTACGCGCGCGGGCTTCAACATTTCTAGAGAAAAAGGAGAAACACTCATGTCTTCAGTTAAACCTATCCCTGATGGTTATCACACCGTCACCCCCTCGATCATTGTAGATAACGGATCCGAAGCTATCGAATTCTACAAACGCGCGCTGGGGGCCGAAGTGCTTTTTCGCATGGACATGCCGGACGGTCGCATCGGCCACGCCGAGCTTAAGATCGGCGACTCGATATTTTTCGTCGGCGACGAGTTTCCGGAGATGGGCATGCGCTCGCCGAAATCTTTAGGCGGCACTCACGGCGGGCTTAACCTCTATGTCGAAGATGCCGACGCCGCGTTTGAAACGGCAGTGGCGGCGGGCGCAACGCCGGTCATGCCTTTGATGGACGCGTTCTGGGGCGACCGCTACGGCAAGGTGGCGGACCCTTACGGGCACGTCTGGTCTTTGATGACACATGTCAAAGACTTGACGCCGGAAGAGATTGCCGAAGCGTCGCAGACCTTTTTCAGCCAGGCGGCGACGAACTGATACTGCTTGCCTGAACGAAAGCCAACAACCCTGTAAATGCCATTTCCTGGCGAAAGGATGAGAGATATGAAACTGCGAATATCATTATGCGCAATAGCGCTGGTAATGCTGGCAGTGGTGATGACCGGCTCGACTCGGGCGCAGGACAAGCAAGCTACGGGAAAGGGTGAGGGCAATGCGGACCCGGCAATGCAGGAGATGATGAAAAAGTGGATGGAGGCCGCAACCCCAGGCGAGAATCACAAAGCGCTGGAGCACCTCGTAGGGAAGTGGGACCTCGCCACGAAGATGTGGATGGAAGGGCCGGGCAAGCCGCCGACCGAGACTAAGGGCACGTCCGAAGTTAAATGGATACTGGGAGGTCGTTACACGCTTGAGGAAATGAAGGGCCAGATTATGGACATGCCGCACCTCGGCATGGGCATCACCGGCTACGACAACTTCAGGAAGCAATACGTCAGCTTCTGGATAGACAATACGAGCACCGCAATGTACAACAGCAGCGGAGATTTCGACGCGTCGAAGAAAGTGATAACATCTCTCGGCAAGATGGACGAGCCTATGACCGGCGAGAAAGATAAGACGGTCAAGTATGTCATCCAGATAGTCGATAAAGATAAACACATCTTTAGCGTTTACGATCTGGTAGGAACCGCCAACGAATTCAAAGTCGTGGAGATCACCTACACGCGCAAGAAATAGTCCCCACAATAAAGTAGTTTCTAGCCCCCGCTAATCGCTGAAGGGATGGACTCCGAGGCCCATCCCTTCGATTTTTTCCAACCTCTTCTGCCGCATTCTCAGCGTATATTTATTATCGGCCCTCGCTCCGACTAAAGACAGCTATGCCAAACATTCCTCGTTACCGGCGATGTGTCACCATTTCGCTCCACGACTGAATCAGGGGGATGTGGCGCGAATCAATAAAGTTTTCGCTCTCGTGATGGAGTTTTTCCGTAGATGACGCATACCAGTTTATGTATAGATACTCTGATCCTCTTAAGCAAATATCATCGGAGCACCTGCAAAACTTCCTTGGGCGAGATAAAGAAGCGACGCTGTTGTGGCTCGAATGCGGTTCCTGCAATGGTGAATCAATGGCGATCCTCGGCGCAGAAGGCGAAGGCAAGACAGGCGACAATCTGTCCGACTTTTTGGAAGACGAGCAAGTCCGACTGCTCTGGCATCCGTCGCTCTCCGAGACCGCTCCGAAAGAGGCGACCGCGATCATTAACCGCATCTTGGCGGGCGAAGAGGAACTAACGATCCTTTGTGTCGAGGGCAGCATCATCAACGGCCCGCACGGTACGGGGATGTACGATACTTTCAATGGCCAGCCGAAGCGCGACCTCATCCGCGCGCTGTGCGGCCAGGCCGAATATGTGATCGCGATGGGCACTTGCGCGGCCTTCGGTGGGATTCCCGCCGCCCCTCCAAATCCCAGCGAAAGCTGCGGTCTGCAATTCACCAACGAACAGCCCGGCGGCTTGCTCGGCCCGGAGTGGAGATCAAAAGCGGGTCTGCCTGTCATCAACGTCTCCGGCTGCCCGGCGGATGCCAGGACGATGATCAAGACCATGAGCTTGATCCTTGCAGGTCTGCCTCTGGAATTCGACAAATTCAATCGGCCCATGACGGTTGTCCCTTGCTTGTCGGACGGCGCGGGCAAGCGCTGCGGGACGGCGGAAAAAGTCGGCTATTCCTGCGTCGGGTGCATCGGCTCGAAGTTCCCTCTCAACAAGCCGCTGTTCCGTCAGGTGGAGGTGCCGAAAAAGGGGTTGCCGATAATCCCGCTGAGCGAAACGATCTTTTTGAATCAAGGCGAACTGTCATCAGGCGGCGGAGCACCCTCGTATGGCTAAGCAAATTATCAAGATTGATATGAATCGTGTCGAAGGCGACCTCGAAATCAAGCTTGAGGTTGACGGACACACGGTCACTGACGCCTGGTGTGTCGGCACGATGTATCGCGGCTACGAGCAGATTCTGGTTGGGCGCGATCCGAAAGATGCGCTCGTCATCACGCCGCGCATCTGCGGCATTTGCAGCACCTCACAACTCTACGCCGCCACCTCGGCGCTGGAGGTGGCTTTTCAATCTCCGCTTGCCCCCAACGGCACGCGCATTCGCAATCTCTGCCTGATGGCGGAGGCGGTGATGAGCGATGCGCGCCATACTTTTTTGATGTTCGCGCCCGATTTCTGCAACCAGGCTTATCGCGGCCAGCCGTTGTATGACGAGGCGCTCGAACTCTTTGAGCCGCCGTTCAAAGGCCGCGTCGCCAGAGAGGCCGTCCATCATTCAAAACAGATCCTGGGCATTGTCATAGCCTTCGGCGGCCAGTGGCCTCATGCGACGTATATGGTGCCCGGCGGCGTGACCTGTCCGCTGACGGCCGAGAGCTTGGCAGCCTGTTTGACGGCGATTGACACCTATACGCAATGGTACGAGCAGACGGTGCTGGGCTGTCGCACAGAGCAGTGGCTCGCGCTAAGCACGATGGCCGACTTCTTCGCGTGGCTCGATGAGAATGAAGCGCACCGGCAAAGCGCCGTGGGCGTCTTCTCACGCTTTGGCCGCGCGCTCGGCCTGCATCAAACAGGCCAGGGCACGCCGCATCTGCTCAGCGCCGGCTGCTACTACGATCCCGAAGGATGGCATACGCCCTTCACTAGCCGCCAGTGCTTGCAACCCGCCGGTTTCTACAAAGGCCAGGCGGGCCAGATCGAACAGTTCGATCAGCGCCAGGTCGCTGAACATGTGCGTTACTCCTGGTATGTTGACTACGGCGGCGGACGCCATCCGTCGGATGGCGAAACACGGCCTGATTATCAACCCGATGACGACCGTTACACTTACGCCAAGGCTCCGCGCTACAAGAACCAGGTAGTGCAACTCGGCCCGCTGTCAGACCTGGTAATCGCTGGAGACCCGCTGCTCACTTCCTTCTTCCAAGCGGAGGGCGCGAACACCTGGCTGCGGCAATTCACGCGACTCCACAGGCCCGTGTCCCTGCTCCAACAAATGCGCCGGACGATTATCGAGTTGCAGCAGCATTTCGACGAACCGACCTTCATCAAATCCGCGACTGAAGCCGAGGGCGAAGGTTGTGGCCTGATCAATGCCTCGCGCGGGAGCCTGGGGCATTGGGTGAAGATCAAAAACGGCAAGATCGCCAATTATCAGGTGATCACGCCGACAAGCTGGAACGGCTCACCGCGCGATTCATCGGGCCGACGCGGGCACTGGGAGGAGAGCTTCATCGGCCTGGAAATCAAAGACCTCGATAACCCGATTGAATTGTGTCACGTCGTCCGCTCCCACGACGCGTGCCTAGTCTGCACGGTGCATTTTGTGAAGAGCGGAAAGAAGAGGACTTTTCTCGTGTGATGATCCACGTGGTCTGCTTCGGCAATCTCTGGCAAGGCGACGACGGCTTCGGCATCCGGGTGTTTCAGCGCCTGCGCGGCCGACGCGATTTGTCCGCTTACGTCAAAGTGTTTGAAGCGGGCACTGCTGGACTTGCGGCGCTCGGTTACTTTGAAGATTGCCGCAAAGCGGTGATTGTGGACGCGCTCAAGACCGGCGGTGCGCCGGGCCGCGTACGTCGTTTAGCGCTGGATGAGATTGAAGCGCCCGATGAGGCATACAGTCTGCACCAGCTTGGCGTTAACCATCTGCTGGCGGCAATGATGGGTGCGTTCGCCGGGCGCGATGTGCCAGAGGTCGTGGTGATTGGGGCGGAGGCCGGTGAGATTAATCCTTTCACGGACCGGCTCAGCCCGGCACTAGAAGCCGCGCTTGAGCCAACAGTCGATTTGATCGTACGCGAATGCGCGAACCTCGCTTCCTCTCACTTAATGGAATAAAATATTAATAGCCCTGAGTAAGGAAGCGATATGCTGATTAAGAAACCTGAAGATATAAAATCGAGCGAGATCACGGACGAAGGCGTTTATCTTAATCGCCGCACTTTTCTGCGCGCAAGCATACTGGCCGCGACTACTATCGGGACGGGATTTCTTTACCGCAGCCTTACCGCAACCGGCCGACAGCCACTCACCACGGGCGATCCTTCTAATCTCAATCCTGAATCGCCCGGCTTGATGGGCGGCGAGAGCCTGACCAATTACGAAGACATCACAAACTATAATAACTTTTACGAATTCTCGACCGGCAAACAGTCTGTCGCTCGAAGGACGCAGAACTTCGTCACGCGCCCCTGGACCGTCTCGGTCGAAGGCTACGTCAACAAGCCGAAAACTTTTGACATCGATGATCTGTTAAAGCTCTACACGGTCGAAGAGCGCGTCTACCGGCTCCGCTGCGTCGAAGGCTGGTCGATGGTAATCCCGTGGCTAGGGTTTCCGCTCGCGCGGTTGATAAGCCAGGTCGAGCCTACGTCGCAGGCGAAGTATGTCCATTTCGTGACGCTTTATGATCCGAAGCGAATGCCGAATCAAGACTCGCGAGTGTTGGACTGGCCTTATGTCGAAGGGCTGCGGCTGGATGAAGCTATGCACCCGCTCGCGATCCTCTCGACAGGGCTTTACGGCAAACAACTCCCGGCTCAAAACGGAGCGCCGCTCCGTCTGGTAGTCCCCTGGAAATACGGGTTCAAGAGCATTAAATCGATCGTCAAGATTCGCTTTGTAGAATCTCAACCCCCGACCACATGGAATCTCGCCGCGCCCGACGAATACGGTTTTTATTCTAACGTCAACCCTGAGGTGAGCCACCCGCGCTGGAGCCAGGCGAGAGAGCGCCGCATAGGCGAATTCGGTTTGAGAGACACCTTGATGTTTAACGGATACGGCGATCAGGTCGCGCACCTTTACGATGGGATGGATTTGAAGCATTACTACTGAGCGGAACCGCTATGCAAGAGATCAAGTTTGCTCGGTTAGTCGTCTTTATAAACAGCCTTGTGCCGATAGTGCTGCTCGGCTGGGATGCATATCATCACCGCCTGGGCGCTAACCCTTTAGAGTTCGTCACGCACACGACGGGAACACTCACGCTCGTCTTTCTATTAATATCGCTCGCCGTCACGCCGCTAAGAAAACTGCTCGGCCTCCCATGGCTAATAAAGCTCCGCCGCATGCTCGGCCTCTATGCATTCTTTTACGGGTGTCTTCACCTGACGGCTTATGTCTGGTTCGACAAATTCTTTAATCTCCGGGCGGCCGCCGGTGACATCGTAAAGCGGCCTTTCATTGCCGTAGGCATGCTGGCTTTCTTTCTGATGGTCCCGCTCGCCGTCACTTCGACAAACGCGATGGTCAAGCGATTGGGCGGAAAGCGCTGGCGCCTTTTGCACAAAAGCGTCTACGTCGCTGCCGCTTGTGGAGTGCTTCATTTCTGGTTACTGGTGAAAGCCGACACCCGTCAGCCGCTCTGGTTTGGAGTAGTGCTGGTCGCGCTTTTAGCTTATCGCTTGATCGTCATTTACTGGCCGCGCTTTGTTCGAAAGGCGCAAACTCCACCTCAATAACTCACAACAGAATTGTCAAAAAACATTACAGTCAATAAAAACATCCGGTAGCCTCTAAAGGCATTTGTTTCTAAAGGTTACGAAGCTCAAACAGTGTATTTTCAGCACTTACGGGAACAACGGTTTCACAAGAAAATTGCAACAAGTAGGCATAAGCTGTTGCCACCTCGCAAGTAAACCGGACGCGTCAGCCGGTCGAGCCAGCATACGGGCGATCTTATGTGTCGGAATGCTTGACCCCGCATGGTATACTGGCGCTCCTTTAGCGGAAGGTGCCGTTTGGTGTTTTGAAGCAATACAGCGACGAGCCAGGTGGGATTCCTAGCTTTGTTGACACCATTCGGGGCAAATCATTAACCACATAAGCAGGAGGCAGAATGAATCATTCCCCCAGCTGTAGATTCAGTAATGGCCTCACCTCAGGATTAACAATCTTCGCGATCTTTACAATCGGGTTTTCACTAAATGGACTGGCGCAAGCCGCCGAAAACCCTCCCGCCGATAAATCATCTCAGGTTGAATCGATGGAGATACCAGGCACTTTCAAAGACTTGCTTGGTAAAGCAGATGCGATCACTTCAAAGCGTATAGTCGAAGAATCGAAGTCAACTTCGATCAACTCTCTGCCCACGTCTCTGCCGGACATAGACGCCACAAAGGGCGTTATCAGTAATCCCTCTAAAGAGAGCCTCAAAACTGAGCGCCTCAAGATAGAGGACGTGAATGCTGACCCGGCAGATTTCCATGCAACCGCGTATTGCCTCAAAGGCCGCACCGCTTCGGGCGAGTTCACACGGCCCGGCGTTATAGCAGCCGATCCTCGCGTCTTACCTCTAGGCACGGTCGTACATATACGAGCCGGAAGGTATACGGGGCAATATACTGTTTTGGACACGGGAGCGAGAATCAAGGGACGCACGATTGACATTTACTTCTCGTCCTACAAGGAAGCAGTAGCTTTCGGTTGACAACGCGTCAAGCTTCAAGTGCTGGGACAACCGTCGCGCAGCGCCCCACGTAAGACTGCGCGCAACACGGACCCCGCGCAAAAAAATTCCCTGATCGCATCTCTCTAGTTTAACGACTAAAGATCGAAAGCCCGCAATCATCAATATGATGATTGCGGGCTTTCGCCTTTTCGTAAGACCCCTATCCGGCGCGTTAGTTTGGCGCGGTCAAGCGTGTGCCTTCAAGCGAGCCGTCGAGCGTCGCGCGCCGATCGGTTGCGGGAGGAAAATAACGCACGAGCGCATCACGATAACGATCCAGTTTTGTGATAGTCCCGTTCGCCGCCTGGGTGTCGCGCTCCAAAAGAAGTATGAAAGCGACGCGGAAATCTTTTGGCGCGTTAGCCGCATCCGGCACGCGCGGCCCACACCGTTCGACTATGTGCTCCACGGTAGTCGTCTTGCGCGTCGCGCTTATGGAAAAACCTGTGACGGGCGATTTCCAGCGCAAAATATCTTTTGTCTGTCTGTCAACTTCAAGGTAAGGGATAAGGCCCACTTCATCCGCCGAACGAAGCCCCATCAAGTATTGATCCAGCTCGCTAAAAAAATTCGCCGACGTCTGCTGAGTAGTAAAAGTATTGCTGCCCGCATCTTTCCATGAATTGCCTTCCATCAAAGACGAAAAGCCCCCCTCAGCCACCGTGCGCGTGTCGGCAAGAAAACTCCAATGCGCGTTCTGGCGGCCCAGCAGATCGTCTTTTATGTCGTGCTCGGCGTCAAACAGCACATAAGCGAGCCATCGGTGGCCCATCTCGTGCGCTACGATCTTTAGCGCCGAAAAAAGCCCCGCCACATTCGCGTCCGGGTCCGCGGGCCAGTCCTGCTCTATGTTACCCATCGTGACTATGGTCGCAAGCCGCGAAGCGCTTCCATAGATCGCCCCGCGATCAAAGATGTTTAAGCCTATGCCTTGAATGTCATTGCGCACGTTGAACGAATGCGCGACGCCCGCGCCGTTATCAAACTGAAAATCGGTCCAGATGTATAGCGTGTCGAAGGAATCCGAGTGCGCGCCGTAAAACGCGCGCGTGAGCGCGGGCACGTCCAGCCGCTTGCCTTTTGAAAACGATTCGAACACCGCTGAGTTGAAAGCCGTCGAGGGAGGCCTGGACATATCAAGCGGCTGCGCGTCCTGATTCTGATTGCCCGGCGATATGCCTACGAGCGAAGAACGCGCCTTGATCTTTTTGTAGACGAAAGCTATGCGACCGTCGTCATAAAGGACGACTTGAAATGTGCTCTTGCCGGCGAGGAGAGATTGCCCCACGCCGTTCCAGGTAATGACGTTGCGATCGCTCAGGCGATTAAAGTAGATGTCACCCTGGCTCTCTATATTCAGGTCTGCCCACAGGGGCGAAATTCGCGGAAGCTCTGTGGCGAGCGATGCCGCAGACGGGCGAGCTGAATTGTCGCCCTGCGTGAAAGTTATGTAGCCGTTTACTCCTATATAAATCTCGCTATAGAGTGTGCCGTAGAAAGGGAACTGCGCGCCCGTGATGCGATAATCCCTGTAGCCGTTATCGAAATCGTCAAGCACATTGCCTGCGGCGTAAAAAAATGTCAGGCGCGATCCGAGATCGTTTGTAAATGCAATGTTGTCGCGGGTGATGCGAAAGCCGTCGCCTTCGGGCGTAAACAGCAGCGATTTATTGCTCAGATCGAATTTGTTCGGCGGCATAACGATACGGCCGTCGTCCTGTATGATGGCGATGTCGTTTCGGTCTTCGACCGTCGCCGCAGATACAGACTTTGTTAGTAAATCGGCCTGTGACGTTTTGCCTTCATTGAATCTTAACAGGTTCAGCCTGTGGTTATACCACCCCTCCAGAGCGCCGCTCGGATCATAACCACAATAAAACTTCTCGCCCGATACGCGCCCGGCGGAATTCTGTGATTGAGCAAAGCCGGACGTGAACAGGGGCGTTAGAAAAAAGATTGCGAGCAGAATTAAGGCGAGCCAGCGAGCTTGCGCTCCCTTACGCCTGCCGCCGAAAAGGATAATTTTATGTCTCATACTCTTAAGACTCTGGTGCCGGATTTCTTCCGCATTATATTCAAGTATCGAGCTTGATAACAACCCTAACCAGTATTGAGCGCGTGCGACGCGTCTTCAAATTTCGCTTGCCCGTCAAGCAACCTCTTACGCGCGCGTACATCTAACGCGCAAGATGAGACGCAAAACAACTATTACGCTCACGATGATGTTATCCTGCGCAGCAGTTCCGACAGCAGTTTTCTGTTCTCAGGCTGCGTAAAAAGGCACGAAGTTACATGCTCACGCCGACATTGTCGTAGGGTCAGCCTAAATGAAAAAAGAGGTTTAATCCTCTACAAATTGATTGGCAACCCGGTTGCCAATGGAGGCAGAGGTGTATTTATGAAACTCAGAATAGTATATGTCTGTTTAGTTTTGATCGCGATCGTGGTATTACCATTTTCCGGCGCGTTCATACTATTTACCGGCGCGTTCTTACCCGTCTCTGTTTCTGCGCAGACTCAGCAAGATAAAACTCTTTCGCCGTATTTCTTTGTCCAGGGAGACCCTGACACAGATCGTTTACCTCTCAAAGATACGCGCGTTGAAATAAATGTCTCAGGCATCATCGCCGATGTGACGGTGTTGCAAACATATCGAAATGAAGGCTCGCGACCGATCAACGCGCGTTACGTTTTTCCGGCATCTACGCGCGCAGCCGTTTACGCGATGCGCATGCAAATCGGCGATCAAGTCATAGTCGCCAAGATAAAAGAGCGGGAAAAAGCAAAAACAGAATTCGACCAGGCCAAGAAGGAAGGGAAAAGCGCATCTCTTCTGGAGCAAAACAGACCCAACGTGTTTTCAATGAGTCTCGCCAACATCATGCCCGGCGATCAGGTTGAGATTCAGCTTCGCTATACCGAGCTTTTAGTGCCGACGGATGGCGTCTATGAGGTGGTCTTTCCCACGGTTGTTGGGCCGCGCTATTCCTCGCAGCCGGAGTCCGGCGCGTCTGGCGAAGATCAGTGGATCAAAAGCCCGTATCAACATCAAGGAAAGAAACCCACGAGCGAGTTTCACCTTTCGGCCAGGGTTTCAGCCGGTGTTCCCATCCGGGACTTTAGATGTGATTCCCACCCGATTCTTCCGCAATGGCAGAGTCCGAGCATCGCTAAGGTTGCCCTGGACGATGCAGACCAGTTTCAAGGGAATCGTGACTTTATTCTGCGCTATCGCCTGGCGGGAGAACAGATCGCATCTGGCCTGGTCCTCTACCAGGGTGAAGATGAGAACTTTTTTCTCTACATGGCTCAGCCGCCGGAACGAATAGCGAGCGCGGACATACCCGATAGAGAGTACATTTTTGTGGTAGATGTTTCCGGCTCGATGGACGGTTTCCCTCTCGAAACCTCCAAACAGCTTCTGCGGGATTTGATCGGGCAACTCAGGCCGTCAGATTTGTTCAACGTAGTTTTGTTCGCCGGAGACTCCACCGTGCTCTCTAAACAGTCGCTTCCTGCGGATCAACAGAACATCTCTAACGCGATTCATCTGATTGAACAACAACGCGGGGGCGGAGGGACCGAGCTTCTTGCGGCAATCCAAAACGCCATGAGCATTCCCCATAACGCAGATGTCTCGCGGAGTATCGTGCTCGTAACGGACGGCTATATTTCAGGCGAGAAGGGAGTCTTCGATTACATACGAGATCATCTGGATCAATCGAACGTGTTCTCCTTCGGCATCGGTTCGTCAGTGAATCGTTATCTGATCGAAGGCGTGGCGAAAGCCGGTATGGGCGAGGCTTTTGTGGTGACTCACGAGGGCGAAGCTTCCGAGGTCGCAGCCAAATTCCGGGACTATATTCAAAGCCCGGTCTTAACCAACATCCAGTTTCGCGCCGACGGGTTCGATATATACGATGTAAACCTATCCCACATCCCCGACCTGTTCGCCCATCGCCCTGTAATTCTTTTTGGCAAATGGCGCGGCCCGGTAGGCGGAACTTTTGAGCTACAGGGAAAAACAGGACAAGGAGATTACTCGACTCGTTTGGACGTTGCCAGTGTTCAGCCGGATGACGGCAATCGAGCGCTGCGTTATCTGTGGGCCAGGTCGCGAATCGCCGAGCTTTCCGATTACGGCTCCGGGGATTTGGACGCAGACCGGATCGGCCAAATCACTGCCTTGGGATTGAAGTACAACTTGTTGACTCAGTACACATCCTTCATTGCGGTTCACGAAGTCGTGAGAAATACCCAGGGGCCGGCCAGGGATGTCGATCAACCGCTGCCGCTTCCGGCAGGAGTCAGCGACCAGGCAGTAGGCGGAGGCACGCAGAGCGGAAGTGAGCCTGAGCTTATCTGGTTGATGATTGCGTCATTAGTGATAATGATCATGATAGTCAGCAGGCGGCGGCGACTTGTATGACACAGAAATTCACCTGGAACCGGATCGCCCAGTGGGCGGTCGTGTTGCTCTCGGCGCTCGCGCTCAAGCTCTATTACTCTAGCGCGAGCGCCAACCAACTGCGATGGATTCTCGCTCCTACGACTGTGTTAGTCGAACTGGTCAGCGGCATCTCGTTCGAGTTTGAATCCCATGCGGGCTACATGAGCAGCGACCGCAGTTTCCTGATAGCCCCTTCCTGTGCCGGGGTTAATTTCTTGGTCACTGCATTCTTGATGCTTTCGGCGAGAAAGCTGTTCGGACTGAAAGCGCAGGACAATGCCTGGAGATTCATCCCTGCGGCGGCTCTGATTGCCTATCTCGTAACGCTCGTTGCGAATACTGTTCGCATCGCCCTTGCATTGCGGCTGCGTCTGCTATCGGAGAGTAGCTTCTTGAGCCAGGATCAGCTTCACAGAGTTGAAGGCATATTCGTGTACTTTGGTTTTCTGCTGTTGTTGTTTGTGGCCGGCGAAAAAATGAATGCGGGAAAAACATCGAATCTGTTGCGGCAGTCTTTCTTCCCGCTTCTTGTGTATTACGCGACGACGTTAGGAATCCCACTGGCAAATGGCGGATACCGACAAGGGGCTGATTTCTGGGAGTACTCAGTCTTTGTCTTGCTGATTCCTTTGCTGTTGATTCTGCCCTTGGCCGTGTTCCGCCGTCAGCGGGGATTTTCGCAAAAGCCGGCGCCGTAGGCGCGAAATTTTTATAGCAAGAGGGTGTATAAATTAATCAAGCCCCGCCAGGGGCGATATGTCAACTATATCGCCCCTGGCGGGGCTTGATTGTTGAATCAATCTTATTGCTACTAACATTTCGTCCCTGACGGAACGACCAAACCGGGCTTCTTGTGCGAAGCAAATTAGGCCGGTAAAAACAGAACGCGGACGATCCGAGTGTTTTTCCGCTTGACAAAAGAATGGCATTAGAATAAAAGGCAGATAGAGAAGAGGCCCCAGTTGGCAGGACAAACCGCGTGGCACGGCGCGTAAGTCAAGGTTATAATTAACTATTACAAAGGGTAATCTAACGTCCCGAAGCTGGCGTTCATCCATTGGTAACTAGGTTGCTGTTTGCCAACCAGGAAGGTCGGCTGTGATGGCTCAAGCAGAGTTGCTGTAGCCATTACAGTGCTTGATCTTCCTGTTTTAATTTGGAGTAAGAAAGTGGAAGAGATACAAGAGAACACGCTGAATAGAGTAGCTCTTAACCCCGAGATGAAAAGTCCGAGGGCCCAGGAGTTTGAAAACAAGCTCGGTTCGCTCATCGTGGGGCAGGAGCGGGCCGTTCGCCGCATATCCGGGCTTTATCAGATTTTTTTGGCAGGGATGCAAAATCCCGGACGACCTATAGGCACGATGCTCTTTCTCGGTCCTACCGGATCAGGAAAGACCCGCGTGGTCGAAGCCGCCGCCGAAGTCCTGTTCGGCGACGCAAATGGCGTAGTCAAGATAGACTGCGCGGAGTTTCAACACTCTCACGAGATCGCAAAGCTCATCGGCTCTCCTCCGGGCTATCTCGGCCACCGCGAAACCGCGCCGATGCTGACGCAGGAGAATCTGGATAAATATCACACCGAAAACGATAAGATTACATTTGTGCTTTTTGACGAGATCGAAAAAGCATCGGACGCCTTGTGGCAGTTGTTGCTGGGAATACTCGACAAGGCGACGCTCACCCTGGGCGACAATCGCAAAGTTGATTTTTCGCGCTGCATGATCTGTCTCACGTCGAACCTCGGCGCGAAAGAGATGAGCGAATTGATAACCGGCTCGATAGGCTTCGCTCCTGCGCGCGGGCGCGGGATGATCGAAGACGAAGTAGATCAGAAGATCTATCGCACGGCGTCGGAAGCCGCCAAGCGAAAGTTCTCGCCCGAGTTCATGAACCGCATCGATAAGGTAGTCGTCTTCCGCAGCCTCAAAGAGCATCACTTGCGTCAGATACTTGAGCTTGAGCTTGGACTGGTTCAGAACCGCATTATGAGAGGGACGGGCGAGAAGTTCGTGTTCTCTTGCACGGATGAGGCGAAAAAGTTCCTGCTCGAAGAAGGCATAGATTACAAGTACGGCGCGCGACATTTGAAACGCGCAATCGAGCGATTCCTTGTTTATGCCATCTCGAACCTGGTTGCGACCGGCCAGGTGGCGACGGGCGATCTGGTCGTAATCGATTTCGACGGCGGCAGCGGAAAATTGATATTCACGAAGGAAGAAGGCGGCGCGTTGATCGATCCTTACCGCGAGCAGTATCGAGAAATGTTTGAGGGCGGCGAAGACGAACTGGCTGTCGCAGCCGAGGCCAGCGAGGGAGGTCTTACGACCGCCCCGCTGAAGGCCATCGAGAAGTAGCGCGGGTCGCGCCGCGCGGTGATCGTCAAGCCCGGCAGAGAGAGCGCCCTCTCTGCCGGGCTTGTTTGCTTTTTGACTTCGGACGCGCAAGGATGAATAATGATCGAAAGGTTGATTGATTGCCGAATCTTTTTGCCGCTCTCGCTTTACTAACTTTAACTGCCGCGCCGGTTGATAATCCCGGCCCAGTCAGAATCGGGTTATTCAGCCTGTTGAAGCCCGAAATCTTGCAGGTGCGCGTGGCAGCGGGCGCGAGCGCGACGATAAATGCAAACGGCTTGAAAGACGCTTCGATCAAGCCGAATGAGTCCGTAAGGATTCGCCAATCGGGCGCTCGGCTCAACGTCGAGATACTCGATTCCTTCGGAAGAATCAAGCAGGCGATAACGGCCTCGGAGGCGGAGATCGTCCCCGCCGAAGCGGCGACGCTTGAGCTTAACTTGCCGGGGAAAATCAGGCGTGTGGTTCGCGGGCGCGTCTCGGTCGTAGCCCTGCACGGGCCGATGCGAATAGTGCTTGTCACGGATCGCGAATTGGCTGTGGCCTCTATGGTCGCAGCCGAGCTTGGCGGCGCGCGTCAGACGGAAGCGCTTAAAGCTCTCGCGGTAGTGGTTCGAACCTTTCTGCTCTCGCACGGCGCGCGGCACCGAAGCGAAGGCTTCGATTTTTGCGACACGACGCATTGCCAGCTTTACAGGGGCGAATCCGATTTATCGGCGGAAGCCGCTTCGCCGGTAGTCACAAACGCGGTGGCTCAAACCGCGGGCGAGGTCTTAAGCTACGGCGGGCGCGTCATAGAAGGTTATTACTCGGCCGTGTGCGGCGGGCTGTCTAACACGCCTGAGATGGTGTGGAGCGGCGCAAGCGCGAGCGGTTATCCTTATCATCGCATCTCGTGCCGGTGGTGTCGCGCGTCGAGCTACTATGAATGGGAGCGCGCAGCCGGCGCATTACAGGTGCTCAACGCGCTCTCGCCCGCGCTCAAAGCGAGGCTATCTCAGTCGGCTGAAATCATCGTTGAAAGCGACAGGCCGGGGGATTTCGTGCGGGCGGTCGTTATAAGAGACCGCAACCGCGAATCTCGATTGAGCGCCGACGAGTTCCGCCGCGCCGTAGGACGCCGCCTCGGATGGAGCACGGTCCTCAGCCCGACGTTTGAAATAAAACGGCGCGGCGACCGGTTTATCTTTCGTGGCCGGGGATTCGGAAGCCAGGTAGGATTGTGCCAGGCGGGCGCAATAGCGCAGGCGGTTGACGGGCGCGGCTACCGCGAGATTTTGAAGTATTACTACCCACAAGCGGAGATCACATTACCTTGATAGCTTTCATACTGATGGGGGTCAAGAGTAGCCTTGAGCAATTCGGCAAGTGGCTGGTGGGGCTCGGGACGTTGGGGCTGTTTACCATATCGCTTCTCGACTCCGCGTTCGTGCCGTTGCCGAGCGGCCCCGACCTCATAATGATCACGCTCAGCGCGGCAAGCCCCGCGTGGATGCCCGTGTACGCGCTTGCGGCGACCGCAGGCTCCACAATCGGCTGCACGCTGCTTTATCTGGCGGCGCGGCGCGCAGGCGTCCGCGCTCTGCGCCGCGTCAGCGCCGAGCGCCGCGAGCGAATAGAAAACCTCCTGGGGCGTTACGATATGCTCGCGCTGATAGTCCCTGCCGTGTTGCCGCCGCCTTTCCCTTTCAAGCCGTTTGTGCTTGGAGCGGGCGTATTCAAATTGAAGCTCGCGAGATTTGTAATCGCGATATTCATAGGCCGCGCCGTACGCTTTTTAATCGAAGGATGGCTCGCAATTGAGTTTCGCGACGAGGCCTGGCCGTTGATTAAGAAGCACGGGCTGAAGGTGCTGGGGGCGGTCGGAGTCATTCTGATAATCAGCCTTGCTTTCAAATTCTATAGAATTCGCTCGCGCCGTTCTCTGCCCTTAGCGGTCGATGAGATCCCACCGCCCGAATGAGGGGCGCTCGATTGAGGGGCGCTCGATTGAGCGCTTCGTGCAAACCAGACGCGGGCGGGCGCATCATAATAATTGAACCGTCAAGCCTGCCTGCGCGTGTAGGATTGCGTAGAAAAGTCTCTTTCCCGCACCTCGGGGCGTGTGGTAGCATTATCCGTTCTTACAGGAGTGGTTCGGCTATACATGATTAAGATTATCTATTTGATCGCGTTGCCCTTGCTTGTCCTACCGGGGTTCGCGCAGTCGCGCGCCTGTCTGCGCATAATGCCAGTCGACGAAATGACTAAAAGCGCGACGATGATCGCGCGCGTGAAAGTACACAAGACCGACAAAGCAAATTATCGCGGGATGTACACCCAGGTCGCGGTGCTGCGCCCGACGGATGTGATCGAAGGCGATTTCACGCTGAAAGAGATAAACGTGCTCGCCCGCTCGACCGTACGGTGCGCCGAGGACAACTATATCAAAGAGCAGGAAATGCTCGTCTTTCTAGAGCCGGAAGAGAGCCTGTTTCACACGATGAACTTTCAGTACGGCCAGTTCCCCATAGTCGGAGAGATCGTCAAAGGATGGCGCGATAAAGCGAATAAGCCGATTGATAAACCTTATGCGGAAGTGCGGCAGGAGATATTAGCCTACATCAACGCGCTGCAAACGCCGCCCCAGGAAACTGCCCCGCCTCAGCAACCCGTGAAACCTCCCGCCCCGCAGCCTTAACGCCTCAGCCGGTGCGCAATAAATTTTTCATTCGAAGTTTAGAGCAGTTTTAGATTGAATGTACGGGATAAGAGAGACATCTCACCGCCGCAGACACAGAGAGCACAGGATGGCCGATGATGTGCTTCGCACGCGGCGGGGGCGCAGAGAAAATAGTATTCTGCTCTGCGCCCGCTTTGCGTCCTCTGTGTCTGCGGCGGTGAATCTTCTTTCATTCCCTTACACTCATATGTAATTTGATCTAATTAGCGAGTCCGGCGAGAGCGACTGTTAACAGCAGGAGTCGCTTGAGCCCCAGTTCGCGACCGGCGGGATCGTACCACTCCGCGAGGCTGTGGCAATTGCTCGACATTCCCCCCGCGCCGATTGTTATGGCGGGGATGCCGAGCGAGATGGGGATGTTTGAATCCGTAGAAGAGCAATCAAGCCGCGTATCTATGCCGAGCGCGCGCGAGCACTCTATGGCCGTTTGAACTATTTTTGATGAAGCAGCGGTTTCGCCTGACGGGCGGTCGCCCACGCGATCAAAATCGTACGTGAGGCTTGTGCCCGACATAGCGCGTTGCGAATTCTCCTCGCGGACAGCGATCTCGACCACACGCCTGAGATAACTTTCAAGCTTGTCTATCTCCTCGTTTGAAATCGATCTCATATCTACGGACATGCTGGCGTGCTCAGGGATAACATTTATGGAGCTGCCGCCTTCGATTACGCCGATATTGTAAGACGTGCGGGGAGCAAGCGGGGCAGGGTAAGCGGCGAACCTGGCCACAGCGCGACCGAGCGCGTGCACGGGATTGACGATCCCGAAGTCCCCCCACGAATGGCCCCCCGGACCATTTATCTTCACGCGGTAGCGGCGCGACCCGAGCGCGCGGTGCGTGATACGCTCTACGCCCGGCCCGTCCAGCGAGACAAACGCGTTGACGCCCGAGCTGAATTCGCCTTTTGTGAACAGATGCCGGACCCCGCGCAGGTTGCCTTCGCCTTCTTCCCCGACGGTCGCGACGAAGTAAACAGTGCCCTCGGTCTCTATGCGAGCCGCGTTCAAAGCAATGGCAAGCGCCGTGATGCTCGCCACTCCGGAGGTGTTATCGCTAATGCCCGGAGCATACAGCCGGCTGCCTTCTTGCCTCACGCGCACGTCCGTGCCTTCTGGAAAGACCGTGTCGAGGTGCGCCGATACGACCACGCGCGGACGGCGAGAAGCGCCGGGCCGTTCGGCGATGATGTTGCCCTCTTCGTCCTCGCGCGCGCGCGTAAGGCCAAGCTCTTCAAAGCGGCGTTTGACATAGTCGGCTCTGGCCTGTTCTTTGAACGGCGGGGCCGGAATCTCGCAGATGCGTATCAACTCTTCAATCGCTTGATCGCCCGATTGATCAATGTGAGCGAATGCCTTGCGTATCTGAGGGGCGTATAGGAGAGCTTCCAATTGCGGATTCTGGATTTCGGATTTCGGATTTCGGATCGTGGATTTTAGAAACATGTATTGATCTTTCGATGCCATAAATTAGTCAGGATAAATTTGCTATTCTTCAATCCGCAATCCAAAATCCGCAATTAGATGAGGGTCATCACCTCTTCATCGGTCAGGACGCTGCTGCACTGCTTAGCGTGATTGAATATCCGCTCGACCCGTTCTTCCGTCGGCTCAACATTGTGGCGTTCGAGCCAGAATATTACATTCGATTTGCCGCTCATAGGGCCGATCTCTATCAACTGCTCGCGCCCGAACATGCGCGCGGGCACGCCCGAGTAGACCGCGTCGGCCAGCCATTCGTCTCCCTTGCGAAAGGCTTTTATCACAGCCGATGCGTGTACGCCCGTAGCTGTGCGGAATGCGTCGCGTCCTACGACAGGATAGGTGATCGGTATAGGGATGCCCGTGGCCTCGCTCGCCGCTTCGCAATATCGCATCAAGTTCGACAGGTCGCGGTCGATATAGCCCATCAGTTGAAGGTTGACGAGCAACTGGTCTAAGGGGGTGTTCCCGACCCGCTCGCCGACTCCGAGCGCCGTCCCATGCAGACGGTCCGCGCCCGCTTCCAGCGCGGCAATCGAGTTGATGACGCCGAGTCCCCGGTCTTGATGGCCGTGCCAATCGATCTTCACGTCTTCGCCCGTGCTTTCGACTATCGATTTTATGTAAGCGATCAAAGCGCGCGCGCCTTCAGGAGTCACGTGCCCCACGGTGTCGCAAACACATATTCGCCGCGCCCCCGCTTCAATCGCAGTCGTGTAGAGCGCGCGGATGGTGTCGGGGTGAGCGCGCGTCGTATCTTCGGTCACGTACATAACGGGCAGATCGTGCGAAGCGGCAAACTTCACCGCGTCTTCCGTCGCCGTCAGCATCATCTCAAGCGACCAGCCTTCGGCGTATTGTCTGATCGGGCTTGAGCCGATAAACGTGCAGGCTTCGATAGCAATTCCGACCTTTTGAGATATGTCTATGATTGGCTGTATGTCCGCGCGAACCGTGCGAGACGCGCAGTTAGGGCGAATATCGAGCTTGCAATCGGCTATCTCTTTAGCGAGCCGCGTCACGTCGGCCACGGCGCGCGGCCCCGCTCCCGGCAGCCCTATGTCTGCGCTGTTGATTCCGAGCGAATCCATCAGGTGGAGGATCGCTATCTTTTTCTCGATAGGCGGGTCCGTGACCGAGGGCGATTGCAACCCGTCCCTGAGCGTTTCGTCATCAAACTCCACGCGCCGCACCGTTGCTTGCTCGCGGTCCGCGTGGTTCCAATCGTAAATCAAACCTTCTCTATCCACGTTTTCACCTTCCCAAACGATTAGAGCAAACCGGCGAGCCGAGCGTCAAGGAAAGACTAGACGCACGACCTTCTTCATCCTTCCACCTTTGCGATCTACTTTGTTACTATTCAAGGCAACATCGCGGAGAGTTGGTTTGATAGCGGACCTTAAGAGAGCAAAACATACTTTAACCGACGGCGCGCAGGCTGAGGGTGTAATCACGCAAAAGCAGGTGGTTTTGGCCCTGGCGGCCATATTCTTTTTTAATCTCCTGCTGCGGATTTTCTACCTCCGCTACGATTTTGTGAACGGGGACGAAGGAGTGCGCGCGCTTACTGCGCTTCGCCTGTTGGAAGGCGCGCGGCTTTACGTTAACGTGGTGACGGACAAGCCGCCCAGCACGACTTTTTTCTACGCCACAGTCTTTGCGATCTTTGGCCGCAGCATGGCCGCCGTTCATCTTGCTGCTGCCGTTTGGAATTTTGCAACCTCGGTTGTTATCTATCTGACCGGCGCCGGTCTCTACGGAAAGAAAGCAGGGCTGTGGGCAGCGCTGCTGTTCGTCTACTTCAGCACGAATTACCTGACTCAAGACGTGATGGCGGCCAACACCGAGTTGCTCATGGCCCTGCCTTACACCGCAGCGTTCTATTTTTACGTGAGAGCTTACCGCCCTTTGCCGCCTGCGGATGAAGCGGAAAACTCTTCGCGGCCTTCGCGCGAGCAATCCCTGCTTCCGCTTTTGCTTGCCGGTGCGATGGCAGGCTTCTCCACTTTATTCAAGCAGGTCGGCGTTTTAACGATTCTCTTTTTTGCGCTGTACGAGTTATTAGCGATCATAATCCGCGAATCAAGGGGCCGCGAAGGGCTTTTGAAAGCTTTGTCGTCGTCGCTTGTTCGGCTCCTGGCGGTCGCGCTTGGGTTTGCGTCGGTGATAGGCGCTTTTCTTTTCTGGCTGTATTTGGACGGCGCGCTCGCGGATTTCTGGCGCAACGTGGTCGTGCTGGGCGGGCATTACGTTGATGCCGTATCGGCGGAATTATGGTTCGGTTTCTTGCGCCGCCGCGCGCTGGGCTATGTGCTGTTCAACATAACGCTGTGGTCGCTTGCCATATGGATTGCGGCGCGAGCTTTAGCGAACCGGCCCGGTAAACGGAATCGTTATCAACCCGGAGGCGGGGTGACGGCTGATCTTACGATAACGTTATGGGCAGCGGTTCTCTTTGATAGGTGTTTTGGCCGGGGGGAGATTTTTCGGCCATTATTTTATTCAAGTATTACCGGCGCTCGCGCTGCTGGGGGCGCGCGGCGTGTTATTGCTCTCGGAGCGGCTGCGCGACCCGGCTCGCAAGCGACGCGCGCAGGTAGCGGCATTGCTTCTCGTCTCGACGTTGCTGTTCTGCTTTGTGCGCTTTCATCACCGCACGGCGATCCTTGCATACGAAACCGTGACCGGCAAGCGCACGCGCTGGAGCGAACCCTGGGGGATGACAAGACGCGAGCGCGAGGCAGAAGTAATATCGGCCTTTGTTCGAAGCCGCCTCGACGAAGGCGAGCCGCTTTACATCTGGGATTACGCGCTGGACGTTTACTGGCTTTCAGGCTGCCGGCCCGCTTCGCGCTACCTGGCTCCTTACTACATCACGGGCAAGTTCCCGGACGCGGCGATGGACCCGGACGCGGAAAGCGAGCAGTTTTTGAGCGAAGCCCGCGCGCACTTTATTGAAGACCTCAAGCGCAATCGGCCGCGCTTGATTCTAGACGTGTACGGCAAGCTGAGGGAATTGCCTTACCCGGAGATCGTTGAATTCATCGATGCGAATTACGAGTATGAAGGCGAGATCGGCCCTCACCCCGGGCGTCCGTTCGTCGTGTTCCGGCTTATAGCAGAAATGAATGAGCCACAGTGAGAATGTGATATTTCAAATTCTTTCCAGCATCCAGTCGTTAATGAGCGGCAGAGCCTGGCGAGGAAAGACGTGGCCTACGGGAAAGCTCTTAAATTCTACCGACCGCGCGCGACGGGCGATCGCTTGCTTGAAACCGCTGGTCCGCTCTAAGGGATAAAACTCGTCAGACTCACCCGCGATGATCAGCACGTCGGTTTCGCTTTCGTGATACTTGTCCTGGTCCCAATCTCCGGGGATGCCGCCGCAAACCGCTATCACTCCCCGCACGACTCCCGGATGCGTGAAGGCAAAGCGATAGTTCAACGAGACGGATTGCGAAAAGGCTATCAGAAAGATAGCGCCCGTGTCCGCGTTACATTCGGCCTGGGCCTGACGGATGACGGCAAGCAATGTTTCGTGGTGTAGCCGTATCGTCTCTTCGACCTTATATTGCATCATCCAGCCGAAACCGATTTTTGGCCTGCGCTCCTCGCCCTCCCTCACGAAAAACCCGTTAGGCCCCTGGACGGAAGCTATCGCAAAATCTTGCGAGTTGATCTTCTGCGCCAAAGCCATCATCGATTCCTTGTTGCCCTCGTACCCGTGCAGCGCGATTATGAGCGGCAATGATTTGCCGCCAGCCGTGTCAGGGACGTGCAGATCGTAATAGAGCTTGATTCGTTGCTCGGTAGCCTTTTCTGTAATCATCAACCTTCCAATCCAATAAGGGCGTTTCGGTCAATGCGATATTATCTGAAACCTGTCTGATGTGGAAGCGGGCCTTTTATGATTATTGCGCTCATTTGTAGCCGTAGCGGGTCAGTATTCGCAACAATTTCGCATTATTGACTTTTCAGTATTTGGTGCTATAGTTACGCCCAAGACTGAGACTGGTCTGCCCCTAAAACTTGAAACAATATTTGATCTCAGGATCTTGAAGGATCGCTGTCGGATACAGCCCGCCTGTTACGGGCGGTTTTGCCCCTCTCCGGCGCGAAGAAGTAGGGTGGGATTGATGTATAAATCGAATAAACTTGTCGCGGTAGTCCTGATCGTGATGCTAGCACTGGCAAGCGCCGAGAGCGTCAGCGGTCAGGTGGGCAACAGGAATACGAAGCGGAACGAAGCGTTCGACCCTATCGAGTTTCTAAAGCGGTTCAAAATAGGGATGAGCTACACAGAGGTGCAGGCGATTCTTCCGAAGGATGCCGAGCAAGACATTCTCTCTTATATCTACCCCGAAGAAGCCTTTTTCTTGAGTGTGGACCTCCCAACGCAAGCAAACTGGAGCGCGGCGTTCAAATTCGACACAATGGACACGGCTATGCGCAGGCCGGAGCGGTTAATTGAACTGAGTTGCAGCGCTACGGTTTCCAGCAATAGCGATTCGTTCGAATCCATAGTGCGCAAAGTGACGGACGCTTTTGGCGATCCGGTCAAGCTTGACCGGTCCGAGACCGAGATCCAGCAAGCTGGATGGCGCGTTTCGGGCGGATCTTATTTAACGCTTGAGTACTCAATCGTCCCGACGGGACTTTCAGGAAAAAACGTCAACGTTGATTTCACCATAAAGAAGAATAAGCGGCGCGAATCTGCAAAAACTAAATCGGTCGCATAGCGAATAAACAAAACATTCTAATTCGGGCTGCTTTCGTCAAAGCAGCCCGAAAACCCGTCTGAGCCTGCCCGACACTCACGTAATGTAGCTTCAAGCACATTTCTCGCTTGCATCTTGCCCGTTCTCTGATAAAATCGCGCAGACATGTCGATAAACAGATATTTAGTCGCCACAAGAGCGACGATGAACCAGGTTATACTTAAATATTTAGGCTTTCACTTTAAGCCACATCAGAAACGCCATTCGGATTACGCCAAGCCCTAGCATTGGCTCTGCGCCATCCGAGGCATTCTGAGTGATATAATCATTCTCCTGATCGTGTGCTGCGGTAATGCCGCTCCAACCGCAGCATTGGCAAACACCTTGTACGGGTGGACATTCGCACAGTTGACCGTAGCCACCGCCTTGAACATGTCCTGCGAAAGCGGGAAAGGACAGAGAGACAATGAGCATAAAGGTCGCTAAAAATCGTTTCATCGGTTCCTCCTTACAGACTGGATTCTATCAGCAAATATTTAGAGATATTTCTGGATTCCATGAGTTAGGATACAAACTCGTAAAAGAAGCTGAGCTTGCCCAAGAATTTCGGCAAGTCAACAGAGTAGCAGAAATAGCTTCAATTTTGTGCAATCTTCCCATAAAAGAGCATCAGCTTATAGGCCAATATTACAAAGCGTGGCTGGGTCTGCGAACGCGTCAGAACTCGCGCAGTATTTTTGAAAGGGTTGCGAGTGAATCGAGAACCTATAAAGCCAAGGCTCTGATGTCGCTTGCGGCTACTGAAGCTTACCAGGGGAACTATGATGCGGAGCTTGAGTATTTTACAGAAGCCAGGAAAGCTACGGATAATAATTCTCTCATTGTTGAGATATCCAGGTCTATAGCAGTAGTAAGAGCTAAAGAAGAAGATCACAGAAAAGCAATTAAAGACTTGGAGAAAATGTTTCCGCTAGTCAGACACGCGGCTCCTAATTTTTATTACCAATATCTGAACTCGCTGGCTGTAGAGCTTGGCGAAGTGGGCCGCAGGTATGAGGCCCGTAATATCTGTCACCATGTCCTTGCATCGCCATTCGCAATCGCCTATCCTGAATGGCGCGAGACGGCCGAGGAATTAAAAGAGCCGAACAGGTCTTTCGCGGTCATAGACCCATCGCCAGCCCGCCTGGGCAATCTATTGACCATGCCTGCGGTTGAGCGTATTGAGCCAACGAAGCAAGGCAGGCCGGCACCGGTGATCAATATCGAAACCTGGAAAGCTAAAATGGGCAAAAAGAAGAACGGCGATATGAGTCTCGAAGGGCTGGACGGCAGGCAACTTCTACTGAGGCTGATGGAGTTAGGCACCTCACAAGGCATGACGGATGAGAAGCTGTACAAGGTTGTAGCGCTGATGGAGAAGCTGCTTTCAGAGTCTGACGAGCCTCAAAAGCCCGACGACGATAACTCTGGAGCATAAGCCCTACCGCATAATCCATCAACAGATTACCCCTCTATAATACTTTATGGGCAGAATTGCGCTTTGCCCAAAAACTGCCCCATAAGTATTTCTGCCCAAAAAGTCGTCGGCTTGCCCAAGAAGTCGGTCTTACCCGTCAACGCCGTATTCAGCAAACAAAGTCGAGATAGAAATCTCTAACCCGACAGCCAGTTTCTCTACATTCTCAATCGAGACATTTCTAATCCCGCGCTCAATATCTGCAACATAGGTTCGATGTAATCCCGCCCGCTCCGCAAGTCCCTCTTGAGATATACCGAGTTCGTTTCGCCGCTTTCTGACCGCGAGGCCTAACCGCTCTTTGATCTTTGGTATGCCTTTGCGTTTGATGCGCTCATTTCAACTTATATGCAGACTATGCATCTACAGGAAGTAATCGGTCAGTTACGTGGGGAAAGTTGAGATGCCCTCTTTGCAAACAAAGGATTTACGGTTTTTGCTCCCCACGTAACTGAGGCATTACTACAGGAAATAAGTGACAATTTATCTTTCCCCTAGTATGATGCTTATCGGTTATGGAACCAGAAGACGACGATAAACAGGCATTAGTATTCCGATACAAACAAGGGAAATCCGCTTCCGATCTTCCGACGATTCCTTTAAGTTGATCCAACCAAGAACGTAACAGACCAACCAAAAAGTCCTTTGTGTCAAACAGGATGCTCCTTTTTCGTCTTGTCCCGCGT
The DNA here is from genome assembly GCA_963728545.1 of Blastocatellia bacterium. Lineage (GTDB taxonomy): Bacteria > Acidobacteriota > Blastocatellia > UBA7656 > UBA7656 > DASUNP01. Next base: position 3,854,125 of record CAVSKO010000002.1, on the reverse strand, counting down.
TTGCAACGAGGTGTAAACTGCAAAACGAGTGTATGTTGACGCTAAGTGCTGACATTAAAGCTGTTAGTGTAAGCCCTTTATTTGTAGGATTTATGTTGAAATTCAAATCGTTTTTGGTTATTCTTAGGGCGATGCTATAACAGGGCGAACTCATTCAAATGCTTTCATTGAACAATGAAATACCTTATGCGGAAGTGATAGCCGGTTTGCGTGAGATCGGCTATCAAGATACATTGCTTGAGGAGAACTACGTATTTCGTGACTACTTCGCCCCGCGAAAAGAAGTGAGGCAAATTGCCGCTGTTACGTTTGGTCAGACGCCTATATCTTATGAGTCTGCCTGCATCGGTGTCGCACTCGCAAATGGACTACGCGAACAGGCCCTTGTTAATCAGTATCGCGCGCTAGGTGCGCCCATACTTCTTGAGGTAGACAATTACGAAGTCAGAGAGTGGGCTGTTTCCCGCAATGAAAACGGGCATGCTTTAGTTGCATGTTATCCCGCCGACCGGATCAATCAAATGATTGAGACCCGCGCGCCAGACTGGAAGCCACAGCCGCTTTTAAGGGACAAGAATATAGTCAAATTTGATTGGGCACCACAACTTGGACTATTCGCGGGATTACTCCCAGAGCTTGAAGAACACATCCAAGAAACCCTTGAACCTTTACTGCATAACGCGCTGACCACAACGAAGGCTGTTTATCAAGACAGCAGTAGCACCAAGCGCGAACCAGACTCAGCCGATCTATTTAAGCTCATCTTTTGGATTCTAACGGCAAAGGTTTTCCATGATCGGCATGTCAACGGATTCATTTCGCTTGGAGCTGACCCCGACGTAATACTGAGTGCAGTAGCAAGGCGATATAATGAAGAAGTACCACAACTCTTAACTTGGAAAGCGCGAGAGGCCGCCGTAGAGTGTATCTGGAACGAGCTAGACTTCCGCCATCTTTCAGTTGAGGTACTATCTCAGATGTGGTCGACCATGCTGGTTGACGATGACACCAAAAAGCGGCTTGGCATTCATAGAACACCACGAACCATTGTTCGTTACATAGTCGAACGGATTCCACTTGAACACTCTGGCGATGACCCTCGAATTATCTTGGAGCCATGTTCGGGCAGTGCAGTTTTCCTGATCGGAATGATGAATTTCCTGCGCCCGAAGCTATTCGCAATGTCTCCTTCTGAGAGACATACTTATTTTATCAAACACCTTGCCGGTATTGAGAAAGAACCAATTGGCGTTGAGATTAGTCATCTTGCCCTTGCGCTGTCTGACTTCCCTAATCTAAGCGGTTGGACTAGGAACATAGTTCAAGGTGATGTTTTCGAGCAGGATATATTATCCGAATACGTCCGGCGTGCTGGTGTTGTACTGTGCAACCCACCTTTTGAACCCTTTGAAATGGAGGAGAAGGAACGGTATCAGAGGTATTCGCCCTGGAAGCCAGCCGAACTACTCAACCGCGTGCTGGATGACTTGCATCCGAGTGGCGTACTCGGTTTCGTAGTCCCACGGAATTTCGTTGACGGACAAGGATACGCACAAACCCGCAAGCGGTTGGCCAAGCGTTTCGCAAGCATTGAACTAACAGTATTGCCAGATAGGGTGTTCGAGGCTGACATGGAAGTTGGATTGTTAATCGCAAAAGAACCAATTCCACATGATACCTGCCGCGTTTCGTTTAGTAAGGTAAATGATGATGCCGAAGCTTGGAGACAGTTCGAGTTAAGGCATGAAGTCTCGTCTAACTATGCAGTAAATATAAACGCTGAGATGGCGGCACAAAGCCTCGCTGTCCCAGACCTTCCAGATGTCTGGGACTTCCTGTCTAGCTATCACACTCTGGGGCAAATTGCTGAATTGCATCGTGGCATTCAGTGGAAGCTGCATCTGACCAACAAAAAAAAGGGGACTGAGACAGGTCATAGGTCGAAATTTGTGCGGGAAGAACCCGACGAAGAATTTATGCTCGGCATTCCTCCAAAGACAAAATTCAATGTTTTTGAGAAACCGCGCATGCTTTATTTGAGTATGCGAGACGAAGATTTGCTCTGGGGCAAAGCCGGGCACGATTTTGAATGGAACAAGCCGAAGGCAATTCTAAACAAAGCTACGAGGTCTCGTGGCCGGTGGAGGATTTCCGCCTTCCCTGATACCGAAGGTGTAACATTCTATCAAACATATATTGGCGTTTGGCCTAAATCAGACGACTATGACGAATTACTACTTGCAGCTATCCTTAATTCACCCGTAGCAAATGCGTTTGTCGCAACGCGAGAAGGCAAGACAGATATTACAATAGGAACATTGAACATTATTCCGGCACCCTACTTCACAGACTCACAGCGGGAGAGATTGAGATTATTAATCAGGCAATACCAAGAAGCTGCGTATCCCGCACCTATGACAATCGCCTCTGGTGATCCTGAACGTCTCTTAATGGAGATTGATGCAGTTGTTCTTGAGGGCTACCGCATGCCGCCTAGATTAGAGAGCGAGCTACTAAACTATTTCCGCAACTCAGTCCGTCCCACTTCACATCATTTTGGTGACTATTTACCACCTGATTGCGAAATCCACTTCTCCCTGTCCGAACACCTATCACCTAAATTCAAGGATGCTACCGCAGGAGAGTTGTTAAGGCGCACGGGACTCGGTTAGGGGTGGTGCCTAGTGCGAGGTTATCTTTTGGATAACAACCATGTCGAGGCATATTTTCGACAAGTGCCAAGCGTAATCGCAAAGATTCGCTCGATTCCTGTGGATTGGCAGATTAGGGTCTGCACTATAACGCTAGGCGAGATCGAAGCCGGTCATCTGATGACCGAAACAACAGACCAGCAAAGACGAAAGGATTACGCCAAATTTGTAACTGAGAATTTTCTGCATCACTCGTTAGAAGTTTCGTTTTCTACAAGGATTAACTACGGCAAAATTATGGGCGCTATTTGGCGATTGCATACGCCAGCCAGTGCCAATATAGGCACTGAGCGACACTTGGTTGATTTAGGAGTTGATATTAACGACGTATGGACGGTTGCAGTAGCGTGGGAACACAACCTCACATTTGTCACGAAAGATCGTATGTCCTGTATAAGAGAGGCTGTAAAAGATGACGTTATCTTTGACTGCTGGTTCTAACACTACTTTCTGCAAACAATCCATTACACCTGTACGTTATACATTTTTTACGCATCTCGCCAACGGATAAGGCTGTATAACTTATTTATTCTGTTGATTTTACGGGTGGAAAGAGGTAGAATCAGCATCTAAAGCAAAATAGCAAATCCTCGCAGCCTGTGCTACCAGGCTGCGAGGATTTATTTCAAAACCAAGCGCGATTGCCCGCACTCGGTTCCGCGATTCCATTGTGCAGCAATCGCCGCAGAAACGCAACTAGAAAGGCGAGGTGCATGATGGATGCCAGACAGCATAAAGGGCTTGAGATAGCAGCCCTGTTCAAGATTGAACGCAAGGGCGAAACCTACATTGTTCCGTCACAGACAGATAAAAAGACAAGCTACAAAGTACAGGTAGCCCCGCGGCTTGATAGCTGTACTTGCCCTGATTTTCAGAGCTACCATGCCAAGTGCAAACATATCTACGCAGTCGAGTTTGTAAGACAAAGGGAAGCCCCTACCGTACAGCCTTCACAACTGCCCGAAGTACCCTTAAGATCGAAAACTCACTACCCGCAAAACTGGCCCGCATATCGCCTCGCGCAGATATACGAGAAAGCAAGATTCCAAGAGTTGCTTTGCGATCTGTGTTCAGGGATAGATGAACCCATCCAGCTTATGGGCAGAAGCAGGATACCCATGCGGGATGTGATATTCTCAGCCGCATTCAAGATATACTCAACCACATCGGCCCGTCGCTTTATGACTGATCTGAGAGAAGCGCGGCACAAGGGCTATATCTCGCACTTGCCATGCTACAACTCGATTAACAACTACTTCGACAAAGAAGAACTGACGCCCTATTTGAAGTGGCTCATCGTGCAGTCGAGTTTGCCGTTAAAGTCGGTTGAATCTAACTTCGCGGTTGATGCTTCCGGCTTTTCAACATGCCAGTATGTGCGTTGGTATGACGCGAAGTATGGAAAAGAGCAGACAGAGCGAGACTGGCTCAAGATACACATAATGTGCGGAGTGACTACGAACATTGTAACCTCAGCCGAGATAAGCGGAGCACATGGCAGCGATCATAATTACTTCGCCCCGCTCTTTAATGAGACTTCCAGACACTTCAACGTCAAAGAAGTATCGGCAGACAAAGCATATTCAAGCTATGCGAACATGCGGCTTGCTGACATAAAGGGAGCCACGCCTTTTATTGATTTCAGGGTCGGCTCTAGCGACAAGGGCAAGTGTGAAGTTTGGAACAGGATGTTTCACTACTACAACCTGCGCCGTGACGAGTTCATGCAGCACTATCATAAGAGATCAAATGTAGAAACTACGTTCAGTATGATTAAAGCGAAGTTTGGTAGCCGCCTTAGAAACAAGCTACCCGTAGCCCAGACCAACGAAGCCTTTTTGAAGATTCTTTGCCACAACCTGTGCTGTCTGATTCACTCGATTTATGAGCTAGGTATCGAAGCGACTTTTTGGTTACAATAGCCATGTAACCAAAAAGTACTTTTCAAGTGCTTCTAACGGTTACATTTGGCTGACTTTTTGGGCAAGGCCTATGGTTTGGGCCTTGCCCATAAATTGCCCATAAAGTATTTCTGCCCATAAAGTAGGTAGCTTGCCCATAAAGTCAAGGCGGTTACTTTGGCTTGAAACGCTTTGGTAAATCCAATTCGTCATCAATCAGAACATTGACCGAAACACCTGTTAGTTTCGAGTAAGCCAGTAAGACGGGCAAGCTCGGTTCCCGCTTCCCGTTCTCAAACTGTGAAATGTAACCGGAATCAATAAACTCATTCGGCGCATACTGTGTAAGCGAGTCCACCATTTGTTGCTGAGTAATGCCCATGCTAGACCGAATCATTTTCAGTTTTTCCATCAACCGCTTTGGCTGAGTCCTCATGCCCCGCCCCATTAGAATGCACCTCCTAACGAGACGGTAGATTTAGACTTGATAAATCTGCTAAATAGCAGTATAGATGATTTGGGTTTCAGGTCTGCCGAGTACACTAAAGCGTTTCGTGACCTGTCCACTTTCAGTCCGCGAGTTTACCATGCCAGATGAACTAGACAAAGAAGTCCGCAAACTCAAAGAGAGCAACGGGAATAAACCAATAGAAATGACCCCATTGAAATTGCTTGCCGTAATACTAAAGGTTGTACTCCAAGACAGAATCACGGATGAAGAGATTGATAAAATCTGCAAGGTCTACTACAAGACACTTGATGAGTGGTGGGATGAATAACTTCATTAGTTATCGCTTCCATTGCTCCAAAAAGTTGTATCAGTTCCTAGCTCATAACTAGATTGAATTAGGCAACAGATATTGTGACAAAGGATTTTACAAAGCACTTCGTTTACTTGGGCGGTAGGTAGCTTGCTCCGAACGAATCCACCGAACTTGGCTTTAATCATGCTAAAGGTAGACTCGACATTAGACCGCTTGTGGTAATGCTGCATGAACTCTTCACGCTTGTACTGGTAGTAATGGAACATCTTATTCCAGATTTCACACTTGCCAGTGCCTACAGAACCTTCCTTGAAGTCTATAAAGGCCACCGCGCCCTTGTTATCTACAAGGCGGTGATTCGCATAGCTTGAATAGGCTTTGTCTGCCGATACCTCGCGCACGTTGAAACGTCTCGCGGTTTCATTAACTAACGGAGCGAAATAGTTGTGGTCTGCGCCATGCGCCCCGCTTATCTCGGCTGAGGTAACAACATTGGTTGTCACACCGCACATAACATGCGCCTTAATCCATTCGCGCTTGCTCTCTTCTTTGCCGTATTTCTCATCGTACCATCGTTCATACTGGCATGTTGAAAAACCCGATGCGTCAACTGCAAAGTCAGTCTCGACAGATTTCAAAGGCAAGCTGGATTGAACAATAAGCCATTGCAGATACGGCGTGAGTTCTTCCCCGTTGAAATGACTGATGAGCGCATTGTAGCAAGGCAGCTTCGTTATGTAGCGTTTGAGATATGCGTCTTTAAGGTCGCTCATAAAGCGTCTAGTAGAAATGGTGGAATACACTTTGTAAGCGAAAGCGAAAGCCACATCGCTAATGGGAATGCGAGTTCTGCCCATGTGTTGAATAGGCTCATCTATGCCAGAGCAGAGTTCATATAACAGGACAAGGAATCTTGCCTTCTCGTTAACTTGCGCTGTGTTATATGCAGACCACACTTGCTTATATCTCAGCTTAACGGTTTCGGTGACAGTCTCAGTAATCGTAGTGGTTGTCGTGTCGCCTTTAACGGTTTTTGTAACTTTCCGCTCGCGTTCAATCGTGTACTCGACTGCGTAAATGTGTTTGCATCGCGCCCGTCTCAATTCAAAATCTGGGCATGTGCAGGTAGGCCAATCAGGGTCAGTGACATTAACCTTGTACCTACCATCATTATCCGACTGTGAAGGAACAAGCCATGTGTCGCCTTTCTTTGTTAGCTTGCTCTTTGCTGCTATTACTAATGCCTTTTGCTCTCTCTCGCTCATGTCGTTCACCTCTGTTTTAATCTACCGAAAGTATATACTGAAAGTAGTTGACGTGTCAATACAAAAAGTATATACTCTCGGTAAATATTTAGAGGTAAGCTATGAAAAAAGAAAAAGAGATTGGCATGGTACAACTGCTTGGCTGTCGCTGTCGCTGTGGACATGAATGGCTCCCGCGTGAGCATGAAACGGGCGAAAGGCCATCAGTCTGTCCGAAGTGTAAAAGCCCACGTTGGGACAAGCCCAAAAGGGATGACAAGGCCAAATAGTTACACCATGCGTCATGGCGGCACTTTAATAATGATTGTGTCGTTACCAATCTGGATTGTGAGAATTGTTATTTCGTTCTCACGTCGGATGGTGTAACTAGACATGCCATGCAATGCCGCTCTGAGGTAACTGTTCAGAGTGTCGGATTGTTTGCTGTAAGTAAATCCAGACAGGATTGATAGAAATCGACCTGTCGCAGTCTCCATGTGCCGAACAGTGATGCCAGTATACTCTTGGTCTCACTTCCTTTCTCCGACCTCGTCCCTCCGCTGATCTTGCGACTCACCACTAGATGTCTCACACTCCGCTCTGCTGCATTATTGTCTGAGGGCACTCTTGCGTCTGCCACAAACATAAACAATTCTGGTAGGAACCGCTCTATTCTTTCGCAAAGCCTGCTCTGTAGTCTCTTCTTCTTTAGGTGCGGTCGGCACACTCTCATCAACTCTTGCTCATACTCTCGCTGCCGCTTTACTCGCTGCTGTTTCTGCTCTACCGCATCGAGCCTCGCGCTTGGCCCCTTATACTGCTTTGCTCCCTCATAGATTGCTTTGACTGCTTGTGCCCACTTCTTCAACTTCCTGTCATCGGCATGCTTTTCCTTCAGTTCGTGTATATCTCTCAGCAGGTGTATCCAGCATCGCTGATGTAGCCCCAAATGCGCGTTGTACCCGCCATAGAAATCACTCACTAAAACACCATCGAACTCCTCGCCCAAGACTTCTTTCACTACTGTTGCCGAACGACTCTTGCGGTAAATGTAGTACCTAATCTTGTCGGTCGAGAAACTCCACACATACCCGTTTAGCCCATCTTCTCGCCAACTCGTTTCATCCCCATTTACTACGGGAGAACCCCGAATCTGCTGCTTGAAACCTTCCACTATCGCTTTGCCACTTCGGGCCACCCCCTCAACTAAAGCTACCAACTTGCCGACACTTATTCTGAGGCCGAATCTGTGGCGGAGATAGTCTTGTATAACTCTAAAAGGAAGCCTGCATTGCTCACGCAGTAGCGTCACCTCAGCTTGCACACTGATACCGAAACGCTGAGAGCCTACAGCTACTGTTGATAAATCCATCGGTGGTGCCCACCGCTTGTGGCAGTTCGGGCAACCACGCTCTATAAGGATGTGCTCTACGACCTGGGCTTGAACTGGTGGAAGCTCAATAACCTGGCGAGACTTGATCACTCGTCGCCCCCTGAGCGATACCTGACACTGTGGGCATTGCTCAAGGGAGTGCTCGACACGCGCAGTAGCAGCATCAAGCTTGCGTGCGAAGCCGTGCGCACGTTTCTTGCGCTTCTTTTTCTTACCACGAACAGGGCGGTTTGCCTTAACGAAGCTTGGAGGATTGCTTTTGGAGCCACCGCCGCGCAAAGACTCTAATTCTGCTTCCAATTGCTTGACGCGCTCTTGTAAGAGTTGAAGTTGAGCGACCAACTGCAAGTTGAGATGGATCAGTTCTTCGCGGGTGGCCTGTTGGAGGTCGAGCATCACGCACGAAGTTTACACCCGTTGTCAACTAGCCCAAGCCTCATCCCCGCATCAGAGTCTGAACAGTTACGCTCTGAGGCTATGCTTGACAGGCGATAGTTTAAGGTGTATTATAGACACGTATACCTCATTACCCGTTCGGACAAACGGGTTAGTTTTGAAGCAAAAGCTTAGTTTTAGTTAAGAGCCGATAGATTCAAGCTATCGGCTCTTTTCGTTTACCATCGGCCCATATAATACATCAGCCACAAATTCATGCCTACCAACTATTTGTGGACGTAAAAACCATTCTTTGTCTACGCTACTGTGGACATAAAATCAATTTTATGTCCACGCTTCACCATCTGAGATTTAATTGTTTAGCTTCATCAAATCGCTTTCGCCATTCATTCACTGCCTTTTCTATCATCCTATGCTGTGCCATGCTTGGCGGGCTATACCAGTCTTCTTTGTTATCAAAACTCGCCTGTCGAGCAGCAGAAACAACCGCAACCTGTACGGGTCTATATTGAAATTCCCCTTTCCCCGTTCGTTGGGCTATCGCATCCAGCAAATCATCATCAACTGAATAATGGTTATCTACTTCGTAGAACTCAGCTTTTACCATCTCTCGCCAATTTGGATTGTTTTCATGAGTCCAAAATACATTTCTAGCCCGCCGCCATAATACTTTCTCGCTTTCAAACACCTCAAGAAGTTCTTTCATCTCGGCAGGACTAAACCGCAGCCTAGCGTCAGAACCAATATTAACTTTTGTACGTCCAATCAATCGTTGTTGAGCATCAAGGGCGTACTGCGCTACCCACATTTGAAATTCTGAATCAAAAGGTACAGCCGCCTCATGTGTCATTCCAAGTGCTTTATAGTAACGCGCCAAGTCTGCCGAAGTCTTAAAGATTTGCTCTAATTTTTCTTCCTTGTAGCCAACGTATCGCGCTTCATCTGCCAGTTGCAGACCACCCGACATTGACATTGCTCCAATATAGTCTTTTACATACTTGTACACTTGCCGCCAAATCCTTTTTGATTTTTCCCATTCAGAACCTTCCCGTTCCCCACGATGATAAGTCAAAGTTCTATCTTGTGGTTTATCATTACCGCAAGTGACTCTTACTCCTAAAATGCTAAATAACTTGCCGCGATTTCTGGACTCACGAATGTAGGGTTCGATTTGGACTGTGCTTTTAATAATTTTAAGGTCTGCTAAAAGCTCTTTGTGCGTTGCTTCATCAGCTTGTACTAGCTTTCCCATTATAAACCTCTCTAGTTAGGCGAGCCGATTCATAGCGGGATTATATCAGAATGGTTTGATTGTCAGAGGCAAAGCAGGCGGGTTACAAGGCTATGCAAAGCGTGTGTATTAAAACCGACTTTATGGGCAGAATGGCACTTTGCCCATAAAGTCATTTTCGAGTGTTACCAAAAGTCATTTTCTTCCTACATTTTGGGCAAGGCCTATGGTTTGGGCTGCCGCGAAACCACAATATGTTGTACTTTTATAATTGACAGACGGCTATCTATAGTGTAAACTCCAAATCCGCTACGAGGATGAAAACAGCCAGGGAAAAGCACCTTAAACGTTGTAGAATAAGCCGACCGGGCGGTATCATAACTCTCAGGTCAGGCTGGGCGTCTCTGCACCGTATGGGCGCGGCAAGCGATGGTTTACAAGCGGGCACTTAAAGTATTCTCGCCTCGGAGCAGCCCGGACCGGCGACCTGGCAGGGGGTCGAGAGGCCGAGCTGTAAAAACAAACCTAATCTAGCAGGCAAACCTCTGGTCCCCATGTTACCCGGCTGGCGCAGGGCGCGCATCGCTCTCTTCGGCGATGCCTGCGACGGAATATTGAGAATAATTAAGGAGATAAGAAAATGGCTTCCCGATCTATCGGTGATATAAAATCGAACGGCCAGACCTCACTCGAAGAATCTCTCTCGGCCATCATCCCACACGCGGACAGAAGAAGCGCCGCCAGACCTGCCGATAACAATGAGCTTAACGAGCTGGGCCAGAAGATATTCCTGGACCGCTATGCGATGAAGGACATGCGCAAGCGCACGCTTGCCGTAGGAGACATGGTGATAGTTTGCGTGGACGCCAAAACGGGGCAGCGCGAGATCGGCACCGTGCACACTATTGATGAGCTGGCCGGCGGCGGCAGTGGCCGCGTGACGGTCGAGCTTAGGGACGGCGCGACCATAGAGTGCTTGACCGAGCACGTGTCAAAACCCGTCGAGACAGAGCCGGAACAGATGATGGAGCGGGTGGCGCGCGGCGTTGCGGCGGTCGAGCAAGAGCAGGCCGACGAGTGGTACGAAAAATTCCGGTGGCTATTAAACGGCTGGAAGTTCGTCCCTGCGGGCCGCATACTTACCGCCGCCGGGACCGATCAACAACTGACATTCTATAATTGCTACGTCGTGCCTTCGCCCAAGGACTCGCGGCGAGGCATAGTCGACACGCTCTCTCAGATGATGGAGATCATGTCGCGAGGCGGCGGAGTCGGCATCAACGTCTCCAGCCTGCGGCCTCGCCACTCCTACGTGAAGGGCGTCAACGGCCGCTCTTCGGGTTCTGTGTCGTGGGGCGCGCTCTACTCTTTTGTCACGGGATTGATAGAGCAAGGCGGATCAAGACGCGGCGCGCTCATGCTGATACTGAACTGCTGGCACCCGGACGTGCTTGAGTTCGTCAACTCGAAGCGCGAGATGGGCAAAATCACCAACGCCAATATCTCTGTCGGGATCACCGATAAATTCATGGATGCCGTGCACGCGGACGCCGACTGGGATCTGGTATTCCCGGACGCATCGGACCCCGATTACGAAACTGTTTGGAGCGGAGATCTCGATAGATGGATAGCCGCGGGTAAGCCCACAATCGTGCATAAGACCATAAAGGCGCGCGCCATCTGGGATGCGATTATCGAATCGGCCTGGGCTTCGGCAGAGCCGGGAGTCTACTTCATCGAACGCTCAAACAAGATGTCCAACTCCTGGTATTACGAAGCCGGTTATCTGGGCTGCACAAATCCTTGCGGCGAGCAGCCGTTGCCCGGCTTCGGGGTCTGCAACCTGGGCGCGATAAACCTGTCCAGGTTTGTAAGCGACGGCGATGTGGCCTGGGACGACCTGGGCAAAACGGTTCGTTACGCAGTGCGATTCCTCGACAATGTGATCGATGCGACGCCGTACTTTTTTGACGAGAACTACGCTCAGCAAAAAGCCGAGCGCCGCGTCGGTTTCAATACCATGGGGCTGGCAGAGATGCTCATACGCCTCGGCATACGCTACGGCTCCGAAGAGTCCGTTCAGTTCATAGACCGCCTCTACCGCTTCATCTCAAGCGAAGCCTATCAAGCCTCATCCGACATCGCAGTAGAAAAGGGATCGTTCCCAATGCTTGATGTCGAAAAATTCCTTGAGTCGGGCTATATGCGCAGCATGCCCGATGAGGTGCGCCAGTCGGTGCGTGAAAAAGGTGTGCGCAATGTGACGCTGCTCACGCAAGCCCCTAATGGGACGATAGGGACTATGGTCGGCACGTCTACGGGAATTGAGCCGTTCTACTTCTGGAACTACTTCCGCAAATCGAGGCTGGGGCAGCACGAAGAGCGCGTGCGAGTGCTAGACGAATGGCAGAAGGCGCATCCGGGCGAGCCGCTTCCCGGTTATTTCGTCACGGCTATGGACCTCGCACCCGAAGAGCACGTAAAGGTTCAGGCCGTTATACAGCGATGGGTAGATTCATCCATATCGAAGACCTGTAACCTTCCCAACTCCTACACGGTCGAGCAGACGCGCGAGATTTACGAGCTGCTTTATCGCCTGGGTTGCAAAGGCGGGACGATCTATCGCGATGGGTCGCGCGATGTTCAGGTGCTGAATCTCAAAGAGGAAGACAAGAAAGCGAGCGAGCCGTCCAAGGAAGTTTCCAGCAGCGCGGCGAACGAAACCTCCGCGACAGACATGGCGGCTGCGGCTGCCACGTCTTCCTCAGAGCTGGTCAAAGGCGACGGCAGTTTACAGCCGAAAGTTCGCCCGCGCCCTTACAAACGTCGCGGATATACTGTGAGCAAAACTACGCCTTCGGGGACCGCGCACATCACGATGAATGAAGACGAAGAGAACCAGCCCTTTGAAGTCTTCCTCGAAATCGGAAAGGCCGGGTCGGACATAAAAGCGATGGCCGAAGCAATGGGCCGCTTGATGTCGCTCATACTTCGCATGGCTTCGCCCGTCTCTCCGGTCGAGCGCGTGGGCGAGATCGTCAAGCAGATCACAGGCATTGGCGGCGCGCGTTCTTACGGGTTCGGCAAGCGGCGCGTGTTGAGCTTGCCCGATGCCGTGGGCCAGGCGCTTGCCGAAAATTACCTCGGCGTCACCTACGGAAATGAAACTGATGGACAGGGCGCAGAGATGGGCGTGGAGTCGTTGCAGCCGGGTGGCGAAATAAAGCAGAAAGCGGCGGCGATACCCGCAACCGGGGCTGACCTTTGCCCAAACTGCGGCGATTCGGCTTTCGTGCGAATCGAAGGCTGTCAGACCTGCTACGCCTGCGGCTACTCAGAATGCTAGCCGGAGTTTCCTCATTTTGATATTGCAGGGCGGGCATGCTGTGGCCCGCCCTCTTTGTTTTTAGTGCCGGGAGGCGTCATGAAAAGAAGAGAGTTTAATAGCGTTTTGGCCACGGGATTTCTGGCAACCGCCTTTGCGCGCGGCAAGACGTTGCCGTCACAGGCAGCGGTTAAATATACGATCAATGCGGAGCGTTTGCGCGAGAGCCTCGAAGCTTTATTTGCATTCGGGCGCAACCCGGAAGGCGGCGTGAGCCGCGTCGCCTGGACCGAGCCTGACATACAAGCGCGCCGCTTTGTCATAGATAAGCTGATGTCGGGCATCGGTCTCGATATACGAATAGACGCAGCCGGTTCTATCTACGGTCGCCGCGAAGGCACAGACAAAAATCTGCCGGTGATATTGTTCGGCTCTCACATAGACAGCGTGCCGAAGGGCGGCAATTTCGATGGCGACGTAGGCTCTATGTCGGCCATCGAAGTTATGCGCACGCTCGACGAAAAAAAGATCGCGACGCGCCATCCGCTTGAATGCGTCATCTGGTCTAACGAAGAAGGCGTGCATTACGGGCGCGGTCTGTTCGGCTCGCGCGCCGTCGTGGGAGAGTTCGAGCCGGGCGAGCTGGACGAAAAAGATGAAGCGGGCCTGCACATTCGCGATGCGGTGCGCAGCATTGGCGGGGACCTTCGGCGAATCAATGAAGCGCGTCGAAAGCCGGGCGAGATTGCGGCCTACATTGAGCTTCACATAGAACAGGGCGGCTTGCTCGATAAAGCGGGCGTTCCGATAGGCGTGGTCGAAGGGATTGTCGGCATTAACCGCTACGATGTGAAGATCACGGGCTTTGCAAACCACGCGGGCACTACTCCTATGCCCGACCGGCGGGACGCGCTCGTCGCCGCTTCAAATCTCGTGATAGCGGTTCGCGAAGAGACAACGCGCGAGCCTGGGCGGCAGGTAGGCACTGTGGGCAAGCTCAGCGTAAAGCCCGGCGCTCCCAACGTCATCCCGGGCGAGGTTGATCTGGTTGTAGAGCTTCGAGATTTGTCGTTAGAGAAAGTGGAAGCTATATTTGACCGCATACAAAAGCGAGCCGCTGAAATCGCACTTCGTACGGAAACAAAGATCGACTTCAAACAGACAAGCTCTCATAAACCCGCGCTCGCAACTCCGTGGGTAAAAGAGATAATCGCGAAAGAGGCCGCAGGAGCCGGTTTCAAGACAATGAATCTTCCTTCGGGCGCGGGCCACGACGCTCAGATGCTAGCGCGCGTCGCGCCGATGGGAATGATATTTGTCCCTTCCGTAGACGGCATCAGCCATTCGCCGCGAGAGCTGACCAGATGGCAGGACGCGGCCAACGGCTGCGAGGTGTTGCTGAGAACCGTGCTGGCGATAGACAGGCAGAGGTAACGGCTCAGATCTCTGTAGTATATTTCGGGTAGGTCTTTAGTATCTTTGCCTCGACTGCTCGACGGTCGCTGTCACCCGTAGCCGCAGCGAGTTTTGCCCGCAACTTCTTGCGCTTCTCATAGCGTTTGCGCCGACGTTTTATCTCTCGGTCACGTTCTCTCATATACTGGCTCGAATCTCCTTTAAAAAATTATCGGTCGGCAAATACCGGGCTGCTAACCGAGGTGGCAATTTTAGCCACACACATTCACTCAGTCAAATAAAACTTTTCCCCGGACGGCTATCCTGCTCCCTTGAGAAGCTAGACCGCCAATGTTGGTGGCTTGACCAAGGGTGAGCGCTACATTTACTCTCTCACCGCGACATAAGGAGGCAAAGACTATGTTTCGTATCTTCTGTCGTCGAGGACATCAAGTTTTCTTCGTCTCTCTTTCGATAGTTTTCTTCACCTGCTGCGCGGTTGAGAGCGCTTCCGCCAGTCAGCTTGTTGACGCCAAAGTTGAAACCAAACTGGTATCGGGCCCTGTCGAGTATGCCGTGTTGTTACCGGATAGCTACGAACAGGCAAAGGATTTGCCCCTGTTATTATTCCTGCACGGCGGAGGCGGCGACAAAAGTTTCCTTACACGTATGCGTCCGATGATTGACGAAATGTGGAAAAGCGGGACGCTGCCGCCTATGGTTATCGTCACGCCAAGCGTGGGACGATCTTTTTATATGGATTACAAAGACGGGTCGCAGAAATGGGAAAGCTTTATTGTCACAGAATTCCTCGATCATTTGCGGGCAAAATTCAAAGTCATACGCGAGCGCAAAGCTACTATGCTTTTCGGCATCTCGATGGGCGGCCTGGGAACGCTGCGCCTGGGGTTCAAGTACTCCGAAAAATTCGGCGCGTTGGCGGCGATGGAGCCCGGTATTGATCCCGTACTGAAATGGAAAGATTTGTCATCGCGCTACAAGTTTTATCGCCGACAGGATTTGATGGAGACCATTTTCGGCAAACCTTTTGATGAAGCGTACTGGGAAGCGAATAATGTCGCTACGATTGCAGTCAATAGGGCGGACAAATTGCGCGCCGCAGGGCAAAGCATATATATCGAAGCAGGCGATGAAGATATGTTTTATCTGCACGAAGCAGCAGAGTTTCTGCATCGCATACTTTGGGATCAGAAAATACCGCACGAATACCATCTGGTGCGCGGCGCCGATCACGTAGGCATCACCATTCGCCCGCGCGCAAGAGAGGCGTTGGCATTTCTGGCGCGCACACTCGCGCCGCCACAACCGGACCCGGAAGCGGAGGCAGCGCGGAAAAGGCTTGAGCCTTTGAAAAAAGCCGTTGAGAGGAGGCGGTGAGCTTCAACTAGAGCGAATTTCATATGGGTGTAAGGGAACGCAAGAAGATTCACCGCCGCAGACACAGAGGACGCAAAGCGGGCGCAGAGCAGGGTATTGTTTTTCTCTGCGCCCGCTCTGTGTCTCTGCGGCGAGATGTCTCTCCAGACGGTGCTGCCTGAAACGTTCATTTTTCCGCCTGTAGCTATACCCCCGCATTCCGCCTTGACTTTTTAAAAACGATGATCTATATATATCTTATATAAGATTTGTATATGAGGACGAGCGATGCAGAAGACAAAAGTGAGGACCTTTTCGGCGACGGATCGTGACGTGGCGATGCTCGAAGCCGTGGCGCGGTATCACGGGCTGAACAAGAGCGCGACGATAACGAGCCTCGTTCGCAAAGAGTTCTGGAGAGTATTCCCAGGGGGGACAGACCGCGTTAAGCCTGATCGCGGTGCGAAAGTAGAGGAAAAATGAGCACTCAAATTGTCAATATTACACCACCCTTTGCGCCTGCCGCAGACGCAGATCGCACGGCGTTGATGAGCGAGATACACGAGCTTGCCGGTCGGCGCAAGGCGCTCATACTGGCGCACAACTACCAGGCATCGGACGTGCAGGATGTGGCCCACTTCACTGGCGACAGCCTCGGCCTGGCGATGGAAGCGCAGAAGACGGACGCCGAGTTGATCATCTTCTGCGGCGTTCATTTCATGGCAGAATCGGCAAAGATAATGAACCCGGAAAAGCGCGTCCTGTTGCCTAACCTTTCCGCCGGTTGCTCGCTTGCCGATTCGATCACGCCTGAAAGTCTCGAAGAGTGGATGCGGCGCTACACCGGCTATACGGTAGTGACCTATGTCAACTCGTCTGCCGAGGTGAAAGCCATGAGTGACATTTGCTGCACGTCGGCAAATGCCGTGTCGGTCATTCGCAGCCTGTCTTCCGACAGAATCCTGTTCACGCCCGACCGCAATCTGGGCAACTGGGTGAAGAAGCAGGTTCCTGAAAAAGATATAGTCGTTTATGACGGGGCTTGCCCGACGCACGACGTGCTGCGCGGCGCGAACGTCACCAAAGCGCGCTCCGCTTTTCCCGGCTCAATCATCATAGCTCACCCCGAATGCCGAGAAGACATTATCGCGCTTGCCGACGAAGTCTGCTCGACCACCGCGATGATCGACCGCATAGCCAAACACCCGGAAGCGAAGACATTTATCATAGCGACCGAGAGCGGCATCATTCACCAGATGAAGAAGCGTTACCCGGATCGCGAGTTCATAATGGCCGACGGCTGTATCGGCTGCCGCCTGCATTGCCCTTATATGAAGATGATCACGCTTCAGGACGTGAAACGGTCGCTTGTCGAAGACAAATTCGAGATAACCGTGGAGCCTGACGTTATGGAAGGCGCCCGGCGTGCGCTCGAACGCATGCTCGCCGTACCGCGAGACAATTAATGGTGGTAGAATAATTCAAACTTTCGGGCCGCGAGCGTGGTCTTAAAGATTGGAAGGGCCTGCTTGGGCCTGTGATTTGTGATGAAAAAGCTTTCCATAACAATTTGCGTGATTACGCTTGCGGTCGCGCTCTCTGGGGCTGAAACGAGCGTGTTTGCACAGTTTCGCGTCCAGAAACCTCGTGGCCGACCGGGAAAGCTCAACCCCAGATTCGAACCGCGCGAAGGCCGTCTCCCTAACGAAAGAAATGTAGACCCGCAGCTTGGTCGCCCGGGACAGCGCCGCCCCGGGCTTGGTCCCGAACAAAAGCGCCGCCTCCAGCAACAGTTGATGGAGGCCATTGGCTTGACCGACGACCAGCGCACGCGCATGGCCGATATACGCCGCAGCCACGAGGACGCGCTCATCTCTGCCGGTCGCCGACTGCGCCAGGCCAGGCAAGCGCTCGACCGCACGATCATGAACGAGCAGTACGATGAGGCGCTTATACGCCAGCGCACCGAAGAACTGGCCCAGGCTCAGGCCGAAATGATCAGATTACAGACACGCATGCGCTCTCAGGTTCGCAGCGTGCTTACAAGCGAGCAGGTTTTGAAGTTTAATGATCTTGAACGTAGGCTGCGCCGTCAGATGCGCGAGCAGAAACTGAGAGAAAACCAGATGAGGGAAGACAATGAGAACTCATCTGATCAAAACAAACCGCCCGATCTTGAAGATCTCGACCTTGTCAGCCTTCTGCTTTTTAAAGATTAGAGCAGAACTGAATCACGCAACGACAATCCCCTCCGCAGCGTAACGCGCCAGCGCCATAATGGTGAACTGTAGATTCAAAGTGATGCTCGCGGGCATCACGCTCGCATCGCATATCCAGAGATTCTCTACACCGTGAACCTTCAGGCCCGCATTGACTACGCCGTGGCGCGGATCATTGTGAATGACGTTTCCGCCTTGAGGGTGCGCGCTTTCGACCTTGAAATTATCCGTCGGGCCTATGCCTGCAAAATAATCATCGATGCTCTCTCCGCGCTTTAGCGTCTTTGCGTCGAATCGCGTGGTGTATATCTCTTCTGCGCCTTTTTCAAACATTGCGCGCGCGGTCAGGTCCATCCCTTTTGCCAGCCGCCGCCAGTCTTCATCGACCATTTTGAAATCGATCGCATATCCGCCGTCGGTCAATAGATTTCTCTTTATCTCTCCGTAAGAGACCGAAGCGACGGTCGGCGCGGTGACA
Organism: Blastocatellia bacterium; assembly: GCA_963728545.1. Taxonomy (GTDB): domain Bacteria; phylum Acidobacteriota; class Blastocatellia; order UBA7656; family UBA7656; genus DASUNP01. Next base: position 3,835,691 of record CAVSKO010000002.1, on the reverse strand, counting down.
GAGAGATAATCGAACGCTTCGACCACTCTCATAAAATCTTTGCCCCATTGCGGAGCCAAAAACCCAAGCACAGCAGGCGGCCCGAAAGCAGTCTCTATGACCATGCGCTCATCGGGGAGGTCTACCACGTAGCCGATTTGTTGGCCTGCCCATGCGTGCTGCGGGGTCGCAAAGCGGCCTATTACCGGGCTTCCGAAATTGCAGGTGAATCTCTTGCCTACAGTCTCCGCGCCCACGGTTGCGCCGAGAAAATGGCTGTCCAGGAGCAGCTTCGATGACGCATAAGCTCCGGCGGCGAGGACGAATTTGTCTGCTTCGATCTCTACATCTTTGCCGTTATCGATTTCGACAACCACGCTTCTGACGCGGCGTTCCTGGCCGCCCGCGACGAATTTTATTTTTTCTACTTTGGCGTTTGGGACTAAAAGCGCGCCGCGCTCTACGAGTGCAGGGATGGTCGTGGTGAGCATTGATCGCTTTGCGTCGTACTGGCAGCCGAAGTTGCACCGCCCGCAGCCTATGCAGTTGACGGTATTGGCCGGAACTGTTTTCACCTCCCAGGCGGGAGTGAGGCTTTCAAACCCTTGCTTGACGGTCTTAGCCGCCTGCGTGATGACTCGATCTTCAAGCGGGTGAACATTGATTACGGGAACTATCTCGTCATACATCCGATTTAGGCGCGGCCAATCAAGACTCGCGCCTGCCGCTTCCCAGATGTTGACAAGGTTCTTATCCCACCACGGGCCTTCAGGTTTGATGGCAATAGCATTATTCAAAGTGGTCGAGCCGCCTACGCAGCGGCCCTGGCGAAAAGTGAATTTCTGATCCGCGGTGAGCGTCGCGCCTGCGTTCATGAAAAGCCGTGCGGTCGCATCCATCGCGCGAATAGGAAACTCGTCATTAGTCACAAGCGGCCCCGATTCTAAAATGATTATGCGCGCATCCGGGTCTAGCTCTTGTATTGAATAAGCGGCAAGGGCTCCGCCCGCGCCCGATCCGATGATGCAATAAGTCCGGCGGTCGGCGGGCTTCTTCGCCACCTGCGCCGGAGTCTTTGCATTGTTGCGCAATAAAGTTGATACCTCGGTTCGCGGAGGATTGATGATCTGCGGGCCGCTGGGCGGCTCAAAATCTCTATCGGGATAAGGCGTATATCCTAACGCCTTCCACGTCGAATCCAATTCCATATACGCGCCGCTGAGCAATGATTTCACAGTCGCGAGCAGCAGCGTCCCTTTGATCAGATCGTCTTCCTCTTCGGCGGCCTGGCTCGCCATAGTCCTGAAAAGATTGTTGACGTACTCGGCGCGTTTTTGTGGGCTTTTAGCCAGAAAGGCCGCGCGGGCCAGGTGGGTTTGGCTGCTCGCCCAGGCTCTGACTATGAACTGCAAAAAGTTCGACCTGGGCAGCGATTTCGGAACCGATATCGGCAATATCAAAGTGGCGAGCATTATCTGAACGAAGACCGGGTGAGGAACGCCTCGCACGAACTTTTCCAATTGCGCAACGATGGCTTCTCCATCGGGTTTCATCTCCGGCTTTCCTTCGCCTATCAACGCCTCGGCGAACGCTTTTAAAAAGGGGCGATTCGCCTTCCACAGGGTCCACAGCAGCGGATCAATCAAGCTCTTTTCCATAATGTAGGTTCCTCTAATAACATGAGACGCCAAAGCTGAACATGGCGCTGCACGGTTTAGTGTGAGCGCGGAGCTAGAGATACAAAACAGGAATAGGTATTTGATGGATCGTTGTTACCATAGATCGATTGCCTTTCGAATTCAAGCACGCTCCGGGCGCAACTGGACAGAGCGCTGTCGCGGCTATTAAAATCACTGCCGGAATAAATACTCTAGGAGGAGACGATGGAAGAGAACGATACTACTTATCACGCTGTCGAAAAGGATGGGGTGGTAACTGCCATCTGGGAGATGCAAGGCAGAAAGCATTTGCGCACTATAGACCCGCGCAGTGAAGAAGGGCGGCGGATACTCGGCTCGTACACGATTGACGAAACGACCGAGCAGGCCGGGGAGGGCGAACAGACAGAAGCCCAGACCGCCCAGCAGGGAGAGTAGCCTGAGGCCGTCAGCCGCCTGCTCGCAGTAGATCAGAGGTTGACGGCTTTGCCCGCTTACTCAATCGCAAAAGACCACCTCTCGCGCCTCTTCGATCAGACCGCAATCGCGCGCAAGCTCGTAATAGAGCCGCAACCCCCGCAGACTTTCTCCGTCAAGATCGTAACTGATATTCTCGGTCAGGTATTTGACCAGATCGCTTTTCGGCAGCCCCAGGCTTTCGGAATACTCTTGAGCTATCTCGTCCGTGTGCGCAACGCCTTCGCGCTTCGCCTCGACAAAATCGACCCCGCCCGGCCACGCGGTTGAATCCCGGCGGATTGCCCAGAACGCGAATACAAAGGGAAGTCCCGTGTGCTTTCGCCATTCTTCCGCCAGATCGTAAACGTGCAGCCGCGAGCGGTCTATCAACATCGCCGGGTCGCCTATTATCAATGCGGCGTCGCTGGATTCAAGCATCTGAGCGATTTCGGGCGGCGAAGTTCGATAGCTCGGACTGAGCGAGTAAAACCGCCTGAGTATTATCTGTATCAACGCGGCAGACGTGCGCGATGAGGTGTCTAAAGCGACCGAGCCAACATTTTCTATGGGAACACGAGACGCCAGCACTACGCTCAAGACGCGGTCTTTAGAGGACACGCAAGCGCCCGCCGCGACCCTGAGGCCCGGAATCCTTTGATATTCGATTACAGGGATAAGCCCGGCATCTGCGCGACCCTCGGCGAGCAGTTCCGAGCAGCGAGCAGGCGCGGCATCCGATAGAAAACGGACGCGGTCTTTTTGCTCGCCGCGAATAAAGCTATAGCAAAGCGGCGCGGCGTTAAGATAGCTCGACGCCGCAATATAAGGTTTTGTCATAAGGGGATTTTAACCTGCCAATAGAGTTTTCCACAGGTTCTGTGGAAAAGCCTGTGGAAAACAGGCGTCTTACGTCTGCAAACCAAAGGAATTTACGGACTTGTAGCATTTTGCACACATTTTGTTCAAATCTCATTTACACTTAAAAGTCTAATCATTGCATTGTTTGCAGTCAAGAATTAGAGGTTTAATTGATGTTTTCCTCGCTATTTTCACACTTTGTTATTATGGGAGCGGCACGACCGCCGGTTATGTAGAAAACCTGTGCAAAACTTGCCTAAATTATCCCGAAAATACAGGTTTTTCGAGCGCCCGGTCGCGTCAATCAAGAGCTTCTTCTATTATCTGTTCGTTCCGCTCGCGGAAGTCATAAGCGGCTCGGAGCACCTTGCGCGGCTTTGCACCTTCGGCGGGTCCTATGAAGCCTTCGTGTTCCATCATATCCAGAATCTTGGCGGCGCGGCCATATCCGATAGAGAGCCTGCGCTGTAGGACGGAAGTCGAGGCGCGGCTCATGTCCGTGACTATCTGGAGCGCTTCTTCGTATAACTCGTCGCGCTCGCCCGTGAATCCGTCCCCGCCTTCGGTCTCCTGCTCGCTCATAGTCACTTCGTTGTTGTAATCCGGCTCGGCCTGTTTGCGCGTGTGATCGGTTATGCGCTTGACCTCGGTTTCATTTACAAACGAGCCGTGGACTCGAATCAAGCGGGCTGAGGCGGGCGGCAAAAAGAGCATGTCACCCTGGCCGAGCAATGCTTCCGCGCCGTTTGAATCGACGATCGTGCGCGAATCGACTTTTGACGACACGCGAAAAGCTATGCGGGAAGGGAAGTTCGCTTTTATGACTCCGGTGATAACGTCGACGGAAGGCCGCTGGGTCGCAAGCACGAGGTGTATGCCGACAGCGCGGGCCATCTGGGCCAGTCGCGCTATTGAAGTCTCCACGTCGCCGCGCGCGACCATCATCAAATCGGCAAGCTCATCGATAGCGATCACGATGTAGGGCAGAGGCTTGCGCGCTTCGGCCCCTTCTTCGGCGAGAGTCGGGACGGTCATCTCGCGCACCTGGCGATTGTACTGGTCGATGTTGCGCACTCCGAGCGTGGCAAGCTCGCGGTAACGATTCTCCATTTCTGTGACGGCCCACTTCAGCGCGTTCGAAGCGCGTTTGGGATCCGTGACTATCGGCGTGAGCAGATGCGGTATGCCTTCGTAAAGCCCAAGCTCAAGCCGCTTCGGATCGACCATTATGAACTTCACTTCTTCGGGCGATGCTTTGTAGAGAATCGAGCAGATGATTGTGTTGAGCGTGACGGATTTGCCCGCGCCCGTAGCGCCCGCGATCAAAAGGTGCGGCATCTTCATCAAGTCGGCAACGTACTCTTCGCCGTTGATCGTCTTGCCTAAAGCGATGGTCAGCTTCGATTCGGTATTCTGAAACTTTGCGGCTTCGATCACTTCGCGCAGGTAGATGGTCTCGCGGTGAGAGTTCGGCACCTCTATCCCGACAGTCGATTTGCCGGGTATTCTATCGATGCGAATCGATTCGGCTTTCAACGCAAGACACAAATCTTCGGCGAGGCTGACGACGCGGCTGTACTTGATCCCAGGGTCGGGCTTGAACTCGAACGTGGTGACGACGGGGCCGGGATTTATCCGATGTATGTGGCCCGTGACAGAGAACTCTTTGCACTTTTCGGCAAGTATCGTAGCCCGTTCGCGCAACTCCTCTTCGGCCTGCTCGTGATGGCCGATAGGCGGTTCAAGCAGGTCGAGCGACGGCAGCTTGTAAATCGTCCCCGCAGTTGTCTCGACCGCCGCCTTGCGTCGAGCTGTTTTCGCGCCCGCGCCGCCCGAGGTCGGCTCCGTCTTTTCGGTCGGCACCGTGCGCTCGATCCAGGCCGTAGAAGTCATTTCGGCCACCTCAGGGTCCATGACGATTTCAGAAGCGACCCCCTGGCCCATCTTCATCTGCTCGGCTTTCGCCGCGCGCGCCCGCAGCACTTCGGCCATTTTGCTGCGCGTGGGCGATATTATTCTTCGCGGCTCTACGATCTCGGCTTCAAGCTCATCGGCTGCATCCGTGATGGTTTCCAATTCGTCTACAGTCTCTTCGACGCTTGAACTGATGATCGGCTCAACGATGACCGGTTCCTGCGCTCTAGCCTTGCGTTCCTCTTCTTGACGCTTGCGCTCGTCGGCAATCTCTTTGCGCTGTTTCGCCAAAAGGGCCTGGGCCTCGCGCTCGCGCTTTCGCCGCTCTTCTTCTTTTTGTCGTTCTTGTTCGGCCCGCAAAGCCTCCTGCTCTTCGGCCTGAAGGCGTCGCTGCTCGGCACGCCTGGCCCGCCACGCGTTCAACCGCTCAAACATCTTTGGTTTCCCTTTTCGGCTCTCAGCCTGCGCCGCTCTCAGGGAGCGAAACCACCCGCCAATCGTGACGAGCGAAATCTCCATCGTGAGCATAAGCGTGAGCACACTTGCTACGGTCAGCACTATCGCCGCGCCTATGGTGTTGAGAATGCTTGCGAGTGAGCTTTCGACCACGTAGCCGACGGCCCCGCCGTTGCTGCGCGAGCGTTCCAGAAGGCCGATCCCGGCTTTCGAGAAAAGCGCGAGAAATCCTGAATGGACCAGGAGCAGCAGCGCAGCCCCAACCGATTTGCGAACGGGGAGGCGCGAGCTGTCAGAAAAGAAGACGCGCACGGCGATCAGCGTCATAAGCACAGGGATTACGAGCGCCGCCAGTCCGAATAATTGCAAGAGGAAATCCGCGACATAAGCGCCGAGCAGACCGATCAAGTTTTGAGCCTTTTCGGCTGTGCCGACGGAGTTCCAGCTAGGGTCTTTCGGGTCGTAGGTTATAAGGCTCAGAAACAGCAACACGGCTGCCGCGACTACCAGCACGGCAATCACTTCGTTAGCCAGCGAGCTGCCGCCCGAACTTTTTGCCCTATATCTAGTGGTCATTTTCTATGCCTGCTACCACAGAAAGCTATACCGGAAAGCGGAAAAAGTAAAATGCAAAAACGCAATATTCTCAAAAGCCTCGAAGAGGCGAAATTCAATAGCACAGGGCAACGCCCTGTGTTCGTCCCGACAAATTCATTAGTTATTCGCAACATCCGGGCCAGCCGTTTCATGCGCGGCTTTGCTTTTGTGCCTGAGGTACTGTGTTATGAATTCATCGATGTCGCCGTCAAGCACCGCATCAACATCGGAAGTCTCGTGCTTTGTCCGCACGTCTTTGACCAGACGGTAAGGATGCATGACGTAGTTGCGTATCTGCGAGCCGAATGATATGTCGCGCTTCGACTCTTCGAGCTGCGCAGTCTCGGCGCGGCGCTTTTCCATCTCAAGCTCGTAAAGCCGCGATTTTAATATACGCATAGCCACTTCGCGGTTCTGGTGCTGCGACCGCTGGTTTTGACAGGTCACGACTATCCCGGTCGGCAGGTGCGTGATGCGCACGGCCGAATCCGTAACGTTGACGTGCTGTCCGCCCGCGCCCGATGAGCGGTACGTGTTGACGCGCAGGTCTTTGTCCTGAATCTCTATGTCTACGTCTTCCTGTATGTCGGGGTAGACGAATACGGATGTGAAGCTTGTCTCGCGGCTCGAACCCGCGTTAAACGGGCTGAGCCGCACCAGCCGGTGGACGCCCGCTTCGGCCGATAGCAACCCGTAAGCGTATTCGCCGCTCACCATGAAGGTGGCAGATTTTATGCCAGCCTCTTTGCCCGGCTGCTCGTCCAGCACTTCGGTCTTAAACCCGTGCCGCTCGGTCCAGCGCAGGTACATTCTCAGCAGCATCTCGGCCCAGTCCTGCGCGTCAGTCCCGCCCGCGCCCGCGTTGATAGTCACTATAGCGTCGCGCGCGTCATTCGGACCCGAAAGCAGCATCTCCGTTTCGGTCTCTTCAACTTCCTGCTCAAGCCGCGCGAGCAATGTTTCAAGCTCGCCTATCGAGCCTTCATCTTCGGCCGCGAACTCTATCAACACGGTCGCGTCTTCGATCTCTCGCTTGAAGCGCTCCGCTTTTTTCGATCGCGGTGTCGAGACGGCTGCGGCGGCGCAGCACTTTCTGCGCACGCTCTTGATCGTTCCAAAAATCGGGTTTCGCGGACTCTTCTTCTATCCGTTGTAGCTCGGCGCGCTTTGTTTCCGGGTCAAAGAAACCTCCGCAACTCGGCGGCGCGCGTCGAAAGCTCTTCGTGTTTTGCTCTTAACTCTTCAATCGTCATCTCGCTTTTTCCTTCCCCACTGTTCGGGCAGAAACGACGCGACGGCCAGAAGCAAGCCGAGCGAGAAGCACGCGACTGCAAACACATCGCCGTGGCGAGTGTAAAAAGTTATTGAATGCGCGCTCGCCGCCTCCTCCGTCGTGTCTAGGTTCCAGCGCCGTGTCGCTTTATCAAACATCGGTGTTTCGTCATCAACCACACCGTAAGACGTTATGCTGGCGGATAACCCTGAATTGGTCGCCCGAATCAATTCCGTGTCGTTTTCGACTGCCCGAAAGACCGCATGGGCGAGCATCTGTCGCGCGGCGGCGTACGGGCCGAACCAAAGCTCGTTCGATATTTGCACAAGCCCCGTCGCGCCGTCGCGCCGGAACCGGCGCGCGATTTCAGGGTCGGTAGTCTCAAAGCATATAGTCGTTCCTATCTTTGCGCCCGCGACATCGCTCAAAGTGAAGCTCGTTCCGGGAGTGATGTCGCCGACCAGCGCGGTCACCCGGTCCATAAAGGGCACCCAATCTTTTCCGGGAACGTATTCTCCGAACGGAACCAGCGCGATCTTATCATACTGAAAGACGCGCTCACCAGAAGGCGCTATCACCATCGCGCTATTATGAATCACTTTGGCCTCGTTCGACTTCTCGGCTTCGGTGTAGCCCCAACTGTTTATCAACAGGTAAACATTATTGCGGGCCGTGAACTCCGCGAGCCGTCGGCGAAGCGACGGGACGCTGTCATAATCGAAATTCATGGGAGATTCGGGCCAGATGACCAGATCGACGCCCGGTTTTTTCCGGCCTGAGGTTGTGGTGATGTCAGACGCCGGATGGGTTTCCACCTGAGCGCCTTGAGACTCTTTTATAATTTGCTCGGAAAGCATTATGTGCCGGTCAAGCAGTTCCTCAGCGAAATCCGGGTCATACCACGGGCCGTCTATCGGTGCGTTGGGTTGAACGACGGCGACCGAAACCGACCCTTTGTGAGGCTCGGCGGGTTTAACACTCTGACCGTATAGCACGGTCGAGAAAGCCAGCACGCCTACCGTGGTCAGCACTACGAGGCCGCGCCTTCGCTCCAGGTAGATGAGCGCAAAGACGAGCGCCGTTCCGGCGGCGACCAGTAGCGCGCTCACTATGTAGACGCCGCCTATCCGCGAAATGGCGATCACCGACGGTTGAAACGCCTGCGAATAACCGAGCGCGTTCCATCCCATCCCCGTCGCTTTAATCCTCGCCCACTCGCTCGCGGCCCACAAGATGGGCGCGGCGAGAATCGCCCACCCGCCGAATCGCTTTATTGATTGAGCGAGCACGGCGGCAAACAGGCCCGTGAATATGCCCAGCGCCGATGCGAGAACCGTGAGAAAGATGTAGGAGAGCCACATCGGTATGCCGCCATAATTATGAAATGAATGCGTCACCCAGTGGCACGAGCCGACGTAAAAGATTGTCCCCGTCACATAGCCCAGCAACAATGATCGCCAGAAGCGTCGCTCCCTGACCACGGCCATTATGAGCGGCGCTGTGCCTACCCATCCGAGCGACCAGAGGCTCCAATCGGGGAAGGCGAATATGAGCAACAGCCCTGAGAAGATTGCCAGCGACAGGTTGCTGATAAAAGGCGCGCTGCGCTGATAGGGGAGAACCTTGGCGACTCTTAATCGCGACGCGATTATGTCTTCGCGGGAGAAAGCCTCTTCAGGATGACGAGTGCCGATTTTGGATTTTCTTAGCGCGACCCGTCGGAACGGGTTCCCCGGCGCTTGTCGCGCGCCGCGATTTTGGATTTTGGATTGCATAAAGGTAACAGCCGACTGCGGATTGAAGAAATATTTTGCAAGCAAGCAAGTCTCTTTCAATTCGCGATTCTCAACCCAAAATCCAAAATCCAAAATCAAAGGGCTTGTTCATGAATCATCTCTGCCATATAAGAGCTTCGCACGAGCGGGCCGGAGAAGACTGCGCGAAAGCCCAGACGTTCGCCGTACTCTTTATATTGCTCGAACACGTCCGGGTGAACATACTGCTCGACGGGAAGGTGGCGGCGCGTTGGTTGCAAGTACTGGCCTATTGTCACAACGTCCGTCTCCGACGCGCGCAAATCCTCCAGCAATCGCTTCACCTCTTCCGCGCTTTCGCCCAGGCCCACCATGAAACCCGATTTCGTCAGCACGTCCGGCGCGTACCGCCGCGCGCGTCTGAGCACGTCGAGCGATTGAGCGTAATCGGCTTGAGGGCGAACGCGGTTATAAAGACGCGGGACGGTTTCTACGTTGTGATTGTAAGTGTCGGGCCGCGCGTCAAGCACCGTGTGGAGAGCGTCGCGGTCGCCTTTGAAATCCGGCGTGAGCACTTCAATCTTCGCCCCGGGCACGCGGAGGCGTACGGCCCGTATAGTAGTTGCAAAATGCGCCGCTCCGCCGTCGGCCAATTCGTCGCGGTTGACCGAAGTGATGACCACGTAACGAAGCCCCAATTGCGCCGCAGCTTCCGCGACCTGGCGAGGCTCATCGCTCAATGATTCTATCGGCAGCCCCCGGCCCGTCTTTACCGAGCAGAACCCGCAACTGCGCGAGCAGATGTCGCCTAAGATCATGAAGGTGGCCGCGCCCCGTGCGAAGCAGTCGTTACGGTTAGGGCAGCGAGCTTCTTCGCACACCGTATGCAGCCCGCGCGTGCGCAGCATACGCTTCAAATCGTGATCGGCCTCGACGTTTCGGCCGGGCTTGCGAAGCCATTCGGGCAATCGCGGGGCCGCTTTACTTTTTAAGCCTTCAATTTGAATCAGCATGGCGAGAATTTAGAATTGAGTAAAATAACGCTGTTATTAAATTCTCAATTCTAAATTTTAATCCTCAATTCCCATTAGGCTTCCACGGCATAATCATCAAGCCCTTGCGGCCTTGAGCCGAAAGGTCGCTGGCCACTTTTTCGGCATCGTTTTTGTCATACGGGCCGATATTGACTCGATAAAGCGGGTCCTGACTGGTCGGTTCTTTGACGTGCGCGGCCAGGTATTTGGGCTTCAGTTCTTCTTTCAACTCGTTGGCCTTTGCCAGCGTTCCAAAGGCTGCCACGTGCACGACGTATCGCGTATCACTGCTCGCCGCCTGGTCGGGCGTTTGAGCATTAACAGAGGATGGCTGTTGTTTGTTTTGCGCGCCCTTATCCGTGCCGCCGGGCGCGGCGACATTCGCCGCCGTGTCTTGCTTGACTACCAGAAGCCCGACCAGAAAGACCGCCAGCAACAGAGCGATGCCCGCTACGAAGATCGCTATCACCTGTTTGTTGTTCATTGCCATCAGTTTTTGCCTGTCCCCTGAAATGATTTTGTCCTGCTTCTGAGCTAGTCGAAGAATCTCTTCATGGCCACATCTATTTTAGTTGCTTCTCACTTTTGTTGCTAGGGCTTGTCTGGCTGTTTCACGGTAATCTTTCACCGGTTCGACTTTGAGTGTAAGCCCGTCCAGTCCTGTGACCCGAATGCTTTCGCCCTCGTCGATATTGACGTTCGCGCGCGCACGCCACAATTCGTTTCGCACAAAGACGGTCCCTTCCGGCGCGACCGGCGTCACTGTGCGGCCTTTCAGCCCCAGTATGCCGGTATCACACACACCTCGCTTTGCGTGCCGCGCGCGCAAGGCGATCTTGAATATTAAGACCATTATCAGTACGACCGCCAGCACAGATGCCAGTGCAATGGCAGCTTCCAACGCGGTTATGATTAAACTTGCCGGCTCGCTCATGTTTTAAGGGCTAAGGCTCAAGCGCCGGTTCGTAAGTGGTTATGAACTGCATGAAGTTTGACACCTCAACAATATCTTTGCCGGTGAATCGAATGCTGTGCGAATCGATCCGCTCGACAATCGTCAGGTAGCTCAAGACTTCTGACGGGCGGTAATTCTTAAACTGCACTTCGAGTTGAATCGGCGTCTTCAGCTTGTAGGGCTTGAACTCTTTGATTCTTCCGATAGCGTTTTTGACTTTCTCGCGGATCAAGGAGTAAGCGGCTTCGGGCATGAGCGTTCTCGCCGAATGAAAGCCGTATGCCCATTTGACCGTCGCCGATTCGATGTTTCCCAAAAGCGCGGTCGTCTCTTTTACGACCGCGTCATCGCCAGAGACCATAATGACCGGCACGTTGAAATGGCCCGCGATGGCTGCGTTCATCCCGGCTTCCGACACGGAGACGCGGTTCAGCCGCACGTCCGCGAGCCTCGCGCTTGAGATAGTGTGCGCGCGCACGCCTTGCATGTTCGTCGTGCCCGTGTGGTAGCCAAGAAAGATTACGCCGTCGAATGTCTCGTCAATGCCTGACATCATGCCGAGCTGGCGCGGCCAGGAGCGAATCAGCGTAACGTCTTTATGAAGCTTTTCAATGAGCAGGTTCTGCCCGTTGCCGTGAGAGTCGCTTACCCAGATTTCAGTAGCGCCCGCCGCGAAAGCCGCTTCGATGGCCGCGTTCACCTCCGAGGTCATAAACTCGCGGAAGCGATTGTACTCAAACCCTGTCGGGCCGAGCTGCTCCCCGGTAACAACGCCGACCACGCCTTCCATATCGGCAGATATGTATATCTTCATCTTTCTCGCCTGACCGCTTGCGGTCACTGCGAGACACGTGACGCAAAGAGAAAACAGCAGACAGATCAATCCTCGTTTCATTTCCGTCACCTCGATTATTGCATGTCTCAGAGCTTGAGCTGAGATTCAACCTCGCGCACGCGCGAGACCAGTTGCAGCAGCTCCGCGTCGCTCACCGTGCGGCCCCCGGCCACCTCTTCACAACGCGTGAGCAGGCGGCGCAATTCGTTTTCATCTATCTTTGCGCGCCGCGCGGTGACCTCGGCCAGCCGCGCCGTGTCCGCCTTTGGCGGAAGCCCGCTGTAGCGGCATAGGCGTTTGTGAAACTCCGAATAAACGTTCTTCATCGCAAGGTCGGTCGCGCGCGCAAGCCGGGTGATGTTTGCCATTGATGTGACGAACTCAAGATTCGTAGTGCGTCGCTCGCGCACGAGCGGCAGGGGCCGCGCGAACCTGCGCCCGTACGAATAAACGACCAGCAATGCGATGAGCGCCGTCTGCCACAACATCCACGGGACGGGAGTGCCCTCGAAGTAAGACATCACCCCTCCCGAGCTGGCCGCGCCGTAGCCGTGGTGGAACTCGTCGAATGCGATCCGCCCTTCCTGGTTGCGCTCGGCAAGCAGGTTCAGCGCAAGCACTATGTTGTCGCCTTCCGCGATCCCGTTGTTTGCGACAATGAAAGGGTCGGTCAGCATCACGATGCGTCCCTCGCCCGTCCTGCTGTCGGCCAGCACCGCGCCTCTGTCGTCGCCCATGTGATAAGTGACATCGTGACTGGTTGCCGTGACTCGACTTGCGTAGCCTGAAAACGCAGGTTCTTTGACTCCGCGCGTGTAGACGGTCGGCTGAAGCGTGCGCACATTAGACTGCATATTGCCGGGATGCGTAGAGATGCCCACATCGCCAACGGCGACCAGTATCTCTCTATCGATGATGATCAATAAATTTCCCGCCTCCACCCACTCGGACAGGCTCTCGAACTCCTCTTCGGTATATTGTGCGGTGGGGGGCGGCGCGATTATGACAAGCGTGGAGATATCTTTGCGCTCGCCGAGCGTTGTGAAAGGCGATTCCAGCCGCGTCACCGGGTAGCCGCTCTCTTCGAGCAGGGTGTAAAACGCAAGCGTGCCGTAAGGCGTCGAGCGATATGAAGAGCGGCTGCCGGTCATCTCGTTCTCTTGCGAGGCGGGGTTATCGCCGAAGAAAAAAAAGTTAAGCCCGACAAGCAAGAGGAACAGGCCCGCGAGCAGCAGGATTGCGCGCGTGTTGCGTCTCATCTAAAGTCCTGAGTAATGAGTGATGAATAATGAGTGATGAGTGATGAGTCAAAGCCGATACTCATCACTCATCACTTCTTATTTTACGTTGAAAAGCTGTACGTCTTCGAGCACCCAGCCCGCGCCTGCGCGATGAAGGATGAACACCGCCGTGCCCGACTGGTCGCGCCCTTCGGCTTTAACCTTCAACCCGACATCGAGGGCTAGGCGGTTTGCGTCTATTCGGTCAACTCGAAGGATTTCGGTCGCCCAGCCCGTTGGGGGCGAGAGCGTGAGTCCCGTCACGAACCTTTTAAGATTGTTTCTGACTACGAGCGCCGAAAGCCTGTCGGACGAGGGCTGCTTTATCTGCGAATCAAGCTGAGAGATGAAAGCGCGAACGGACTCTTCGACTGCCGGAGCGCCGGCCCCCCGATCAGCCCTTACCAGAAGCTCGCGCGCCGCATATTGCGCGGGCGCTTCTTCGGCTTCGATTGAGGCGAGTCGCAGATGCCCGGCTGCTTCGGCTGCCTGGTTGCGAGCAAGAGCAATCTGACCGAGCGTTATGTGCGCCCACGCGAGCGCAGACCCGATGGCCGGCTCGGTCTTTGTCGCCGCAGTGGCTTCCCTCACCGCTTCATCCGACTTGTTCTGCGCAGCCAGCGCGCGCGCGAGCCACGCGTGCAAGAGCGAATCATTCGGGTTTGAGCGCAATGCCTCTTTTAAATGCGCTTCCGCTTCCCCGTATTGGCCTTTGTTGAATGCGGCTATGCTTTCGTTGAACAGCGTTTGGCCGGATTTTACGGCGGGCTTTCGGTCGTTGTCGTAGTCGGTCTGGAGTAGAAGCTTTTCAGGATCGATCTCAATCGAGCTGATCTTCTCGCCGGTCTGAATGTCGGTCGAGGTGATGTTTTCCGAGGGCACTGTGAGAGAGACGGTCAATTGCTTGCCCGCCTCCGTAGTCGCAACGATCTGGGCGGCCACGTCGCCCGTGCCGAGGTTGCGAACGTTGATTCGCTGCACTCCCGCGCGGTCGGTCGGCTGCGGTATGCCTACGACAAGATCAGGCTCGATGATCGTGTCTAGCCATTGCTGAAAAAGCTTCTCGACTTCCGGCCCCGTTGCCTTGACGAGCGACTGGCGAAAATCGTCCGGGGTGACGATCTTTGTCTGCGGGCCTGCAAACAATGAACGCAGCACGGCCATGAATTTATCGCGCCCGACGGTCTCGGCCATCAGCCTCAAAACGAGCGGCCCCTTTGCAAGCGCCGCAGGGCTGTAGGTCGGAATCAATATCGTCTGTATGCCTAGCTCGGCGTCGCGCCCCGATTTTGCGACCGGGGTGTAAGTCCAGCGGAAGCGCGCGAAGGCTTCGCGCCCCGCGTCTTTTCCGTAGCGATCCTCGACGTAAAGCGCGGCCAGATAGCGCGGCAGCGAATCGCGCAACAGGGCGGTGCTGCGCGCCTTTTGTGACGTACCGCCTGCTTGCGCCGAGCGAGCCTCTTGCCCGCGCAGCCTCACGCGCCCGTCCGTGTAGATTCGTGAAATCGCGTCGGCCAGCACTTCTATAGCCGCCGCGTCGAGTCTGGCCTGGCGCAAATCCTGCTGGCCCAGCACGACCGCTCCGGCGACGGCCACGTTTGCGGCCCGCGCCGACGAAATCACGCGAAACGTAGCACCCGCAGGCGGCGGCCCAAGCGTCTTGCTCATAAAATCGATAATGCGTTTCGTTTCATCCGTCAGTTGAGCGAGGCTTGAATTTGCCGCGTTTGATGCAAGACCCGTCTGCGTGTATATCTCGACTTTGACGCCGCCGTGCTCAAAAGCCGAGGGCTGGTCGAAATTGCTCGCCACAAAAAAGGGAAGGGAATTTAGCGTCTGCTCGAAGGTGAACCTTTGCCCTTCGCTTCTCGACGCGCCCGCGCTTACGGCGCGAAGGCCCGCCGCGCTCGGAGCGATGTTGATGCTCAAGGTGAAAGGCGCGGTCGTCGGGCCGTACATGGTGTAGGCGGTTGACGGCATCGGAAACCAGACCGCTTCCGGCAGCATCAGCGCCTCGCCCGGATAGATCGCAGCAAGGCCACTCGATTCCGGCGCTTCGAGTCTGTAGGCTATTTCGACTTTTGCCGTCGCGCCTGCGGCAAGCGGAACCGGCGGCGTGATCGCTATTTGATTGAGCGTAGTGACTCGACGGTCTTCGGTCGTTTCGACTTGCGCCGTCGCGCCGCCGACCGTAGCCCCGCTGACCTTCGCCAGTTTTGTGAGCCTCAGATAAATCTTCGGCTTGGCGGCCTGGCTCAAGTTGGAAACCGTCAGCGCGGCGCGGGCTTCAAACGCGCTCGCCGCCGGGTCGAGGTTTACAGCTATATCGTAACGGTCGGCTTCAACTTCCTGCGCCGCCGCGCCGCCCGCGTAAATGAACGCGATGAAAAGAGCGAATAGAAATCTTTTGAGCATCAAACCAGAACCCTTTGATTAGGTAGTGCAGGGCTTTTCAGCGTCTTTACAACTGATCTCGGACAAGCTCGTGAATGGCTTTGAGCTTTTCCAGCAGCGGGGCCAGCCTCTCAAGCGGCAGGCTGTTCGGCCCGTCCGACAATGCCGCCGCCGGGTTGTCATGCACTTCCATGAAAACGCCATCCACCCCGCAGGCCACGCCCGCCCGCGCCATGTACTCTATGAACTGCGAATCCCCGCCGCTCGCAGCGCCCAGTCCGCCGGGCCGTTGCAGGCTGTGCGTGATGTCATAGACTACGGGGTAGCCGAACTGGCGCATGACGGGAAACCCGCGAAAATCGACTACCAGATTGTTATAACCGAAACTGGTCCCGCGCTCTGTTATCATCACGCGCTCGTTTTGTTGCGCGGTCGCCTTTTCGATAGCGTGTTTCATATCGTGCGGCGCAAGGAACTGGCCTTTCTTTATATTAACGGCGCGGGCAGAGCGCGCGACTTCGACTATCAAGTCCGTTTGCCGGGAAAGAAAGGCGGGAATCTGCAAAACGTCGGCGACTTCGGCGGCCCCGCGCACCTGCTCGACTTCGTGAACGTCCGTCAGCACGGCGACGCCCGTTTCGCTGCGCACGCGACCGAGAATTCTTAAACCCTCTTCTATGCCGAGCCCGCGATGCGCATTGACCGAAGTGCGATTGGCTTTATAGTAAGAAGACTTGAAGATATATGGGACGCCTAGCCGCGTAGTAATCACGGCGATGGCTTCGGCCATCTTGAGCGCGTGCGACTCGCTTTCGACCAGGCAGGGGCCCGCGATCAAGAAGAGATCGCTCCCACCCAGTTCTGCGTTTCCGACTTTGAAGGGCTTAACGACGGCTGACATAAATGAAGAAACATTCTACACGCCCACGGCTCGGTTTTGAAAGCCGAGTTGCTTAGACGGCGCTTCGGGTTTCAGCCGTGTTAGATTCGGCAACCAGTTGCCGGTTGCGCGTGACGGCAAGCTGCACCAGGTCGCGCTCGAAGAATAGATCCAGAGTCCAATCCAGCATGACACGAATCCTCTTTTCAAGAAGAGGTATTCGATTAAGGTAATACGTTCGCCACATAAACCACGCGACCCAGCCCGAAAATTGATGTCCCATCACGTCGGCTACGCCCGTGCGCTCGCCGACAATTGCTAGCTGGCCCATAGTGCGGTACTCAAACGCTTGCCGGTCGCCGCGTCCAAGGCGGGCGGCGATGTTGCGAGCTGCGCGCTTCGCTTCGCGCACCGCGTGCTGCGCAGTCGGCGGATGCGGCTTGCCCGTGCGCAGGTCAGGCACGCGCGCGCAGTCTCCGAGCGCCCAGACGTTTTCGCGCCCTTCGACTTCGAGGTATTCGTTGACAATAATGCGCCCGCGCTCATCCGTAGGCACACCTATGCGAGCGATAAGCGGATGAGGGGAGACGCCTGCGGCCCAGATGAGCGTGGCGGTCGAGATGCGCTCTCCGGTTGAAAGCTCGAAAGAATCTTTTTCAATCCGCGTGACGGCCGTGTTTGTGCGAACATTGATGCCGCGCTCTATCATGACTTTTTTTGCAAAAGCGGCCAGCTCTTCATTCATCTCCGGCATCAATCGCGGCCCCGCTTCTATGAGCAACAGACGAATCCTGCCGCTGTCTATTTCGGGATAAAACTTTGCCGCCTCGCGCAC
Source organism: Blastocatellia bacterium (assembly GCA_963728545.1). GTDB lineage: Bacteria > Acidobacteriota > Blastocatellia > UBA7656 > UBA7656 > DASUNP01. The sequence goes on along the minus strand of CAVSKO010000002.1, from coordinate 3,818,530 downwards.
AAAGTCGTTTAGCGCGCCCGCAACTTCTACGCCCGTCAACCCGCCGCCGACTATGACAAACGTAAGCAACTCGTCGCTTCTCTCGGGCTCGACGGCTGCCTCTTCGAGCTTGTCTATCGTGTGGTTGCGCACGTAGATCGCATCGCCGAGCGTTTTGAACGGGTGAGAATAAAGCTCCGCGCCCGGTATGCGGAAGTAATTCGTCACCCCTCCGAGTGAAAGCACAAGGTGGTCGTACTCAAACTCGCGCGCGGCCCCGGTCAAGCTGTGGCGCGCGGATATGATCTGCCGGTCGAGGTCAATCCCGTCTATATCGACTTCGGCAAAACGAGAGCGGCGCAACAATTTTCTGATCGGGCTCACAATGTGGCGAGTGGCTATGCTTGACGCGCCCGTTTCCGGCAGCATCGGCGTGAAGAGAAAAAAGTTTTCGTGGTTGAGCAACGTAATGGAAACTCGGCTTTCACGCTTGAAAATCTTTTGAAGCTCAAGCGCGGTGTATATGCCGCCGAACCCGCCGCCTGCGATGACTATGCGTGTCTCTGTCATTGGTTATCTCAAATCTCAAATTTGGAAGGGCAACATCGGCTCGATCTCTTCGACCGTCGAGGTTTCAATTATATCGATGCGCCTCTCTAATCCTTGACGGCGCGCTTCGCGCTCTATCAACTTTATCTGCGCCGGGGTTGCGGGCGCGTGTCGCTCGCGCGCCAGTCTGCGTTGAAGCCCCGCAGGCTGGCTTGAACGGTAGTTCATCCCGTCGAGTGAAAGCGCGCGGGCCTGGCTATCTCGTACACGGGCGATTGAGCCGGTGACAAACTCATCGGTCATAGGCGCGGGCACGATTGCCGGAGCCCAGAGCACATAAGTCGCGATGCCGCGCTCGGAAAGTCTGCGAATAACCGCGAGCCGCTCCGAAGTCACCGGGGCCCACGGCTCGATTATCCGGGCGAGATCATCATCCACAACGGAAATGCTCATGCCAACGGCTGCGCGCGGCAATCGGGCTATTATCTCCGCGTCTCGCTCTACGAGAGACTGCTTTGTCAGAATGAACAGAGCGTGTTGCGGGTAACGCTCGAATACTTGAAGTATCGAGCGCGTTACAAGGTAGCGCTCTTCGACAGGCTGGTAAGGGTCCGTGGCCGTCGACATAAAAACAGTGGTCGGCTTGCGCATGCGCGAAAGCCTCTGTTCGAGCAAGCGAGGAACATCTTGCTTTATGTCTACATACGTCCCCCACGTCCTTGGTTCGGCCCGCATATGCGACATCTGCGGTACGTAGCAATAGCTACAACCTACAGTGCAGCTGACATAGGGGTTTAGAGTGAACCCGCCCATGCCTGAGCGATTCAAGACAGACTTTGGCTGTATGACGTTGAGCTTTACGGTGTGCTCAGGCTTGCGTTTGTGAGTCACACGTTAATTATAGATTCTAAGCTAACTGGCCGCCAACGGTCTATATTAAGTCCTCAGGGCTGTTGCAAAGTCGGCCTACCGGCGCAAAATCAGATTCAACGCCTCAAGCGGATAGGCACTGTAGATTCTCCTCGCCTCTGCCAGATTCCTTGTCCCTTGCCTCAAGACCAGCCCTATTATCAGGTTGTTTATCACTGCCATCACCTGCGCCGCTTCTCCTCTCCTCAATCTACATCCATCTTCCCGCAACGTCTTGTCTTTCCGATAGTGCAACCCGTTTTCTATCCCCCAGTGCCCTCTCACTATTTCCATCAAGCGTTCGGCTGTGGCTTCTTCCCTTGTCAGGCTAGTGACTCCATATGAGACCTCGCTTCGCTTCTTGCCTGTGCTGATCTCTTCGATTTCTCGCTCAATCTTGAAGACCTGTTCAAGCCAGGGCCACTGCAAATATCCCTTCAAAAGGCTGGTCGCCACAAGTCGCCTCTCCTCTATTCGTCCGTGTCCTTTTTCTATTGTCTCAGCTCGCGAGAAGTCATTCTTCATCGCTTTCAGCGCCGTCTTGCCTTCCTCTATCTCGAATGCTGCCTCTATCTCTGCACGCAAACTCGATTGATTGTCTTTGACTGTCCACACATACTCTGCTCCGCCTTCGACAACCTGTTGAGACAGTTCGCGTTGTGCAAACATCGCATCGCCTGTCACGATTTTTCCCTTTAAATCCACGCCTTTTAAGACTCGTGGCGCTGCAACTATCTCGTTTTCTTTGCTTCCGACTTCGACCTGGAAAAGCACAATACCCTCACTAGGAAGATATGCTGCCAGCAGATGAACTCCCTGAGTTTTTCCGGGAGGAATCGTTCCACGCAAAGTCTTTCCATCTAAGGGCATCTCTACAGACAAGCCACCTTCGACAGTCGAGAGCAGAAACTGTGTGAATGATTCTTGAAGTTGCTCGACCGAAACCGCCCGACCAAGAATGCGAGTGTAGGTCGTTGGGTGGGGAGTAGATTTTCTCTTAAGGCAGAGAGCTTCAATGAGCATCTGTTTGCGAAGCGAAACCCAGTGAGCAATGGCTTCGGGGTCATCCTCGCCGGCAAGCTTTGCCAGGATGACAAAGACCAGAGCGACAGCCAGAGGGTAACGCACCCCACGAGGATCGCGGTGATCGGTAAGGCAGTCGAGATGATAGAACAGTGAGTCAACATCAAAGATAAAAGGGTCGTTTTTTTGCTCCAATGAGAAGCTTGCAGTGTTATGCTTCATCTAAGACCTTCCTCCGGTTCAGTTTTGGATTAATTTGCTATTGAACCGAGGTAGGTCTTTTCTTTTCAGTTGTCAAGCGACTTTGCAGGAACCCTGATTAAGTCCTGAGTGATTCTTTAGTCCTGAGTAAAAAACGGAACCTGCCCGATTAAACTCAGGACTCAAGACTTTTTGTCATTTGCCGAAAGTCATTATGCCGTCGTGTTGATCAACGTATGGCTTCAGGCTGAAGACGGCTTTGCGGGTGATTGCAGACCGGGCGAGGAGCCTGGTGAATTATTTTAAGATTGCAGGGAAAGATTGCTGTACGTTTTTGCGCGCGGCAGGGACGTTTTTGACGCCGGGCAGAGAAGGCAAACAGAAGTTCAAGGCTTTAGTTCGGCAGTCGCAAGACGGAGCGAGAAGACGCGGTTCAAACGGTCACGGTTTTCAATTACCAGCCGCAAATTATTGTGGGCCGCCTCGACCAGATCGCTTTCGCCGCTCGCCTGGGCTTTGTCCAGCAACAGATGAGCGTCATAGACGATGCGGTCGGCTTCCGCAAGTATTCGACTCAGGGCTTCGTCTGAAAACACTGTGGGACCTTTCCTGCCAACTCGGTCGGGCAAAACTATAATTGGTTGACACCCGGAACCCCTTGAGAGTATAAAGGTGGTGCGCAAACCCAGTTCTGAGGAATATCTTAGCCCCCACAGCACCGATATTCTTCCTAACAGCGCACCACCGATAACACCACCGCGCCGTGGCCCCACCCTCGGCGCGGTTGATTCCTCAAACGAAACGGACAATACCATATTAATCAACCTGTTGCAATAGGAAAGTTAAGGTAAAATCTTAACATCTGTTGAATGTGTGGCCGGGTGCCTCCCTGGCCGCTTAGTTTAGCCCTCAGAGAGAGTTGAGAGGCGGTGCCACAAAATTTGAAGAAACAGGCTGCGGATTTGGAGCGCCGGGTCAAGCAACGCGCCGAGACAGTTAAAAAGGTGTTGAGGGAGTACCGGGGAACCGTGCGGGCAAGCGCGAGCACGGCTAAAGGGGCCAGCCCCCGAACGCGCGATAAGGCGCGGGTGCTAAAAAAGCGGCTGGATGTCGAGCGGGCCAACGCCGAGTACATGCAGTTGCAAAAGGAGTTGGATCACCTGCGTTCCCGTATGCAAGCTAGAAAGTAAAGGGCGAACCGGCAGCAACCGGTTACGCCCAGCCGATGGATCAAAACGCAAGGAGTAAAAATGGAAGCCGAAGCTTCTACTCACGGCCTGCGGCGCAACCTGGACGGTTGGAATCGGCTGTTGGTTGTCGTATTAGTAGCTTCGAGCGCAATCTATTTTTTCACCCTCAGCCTTCAGCCTTACCCCGGCAGCATCGTGTTGAAAGGCTTGAGCGTCTCGACGCTGGCCCTGGTTGTCTTTCGCCTGCTCGGCAGCCGCGACGGATTGATTCTCGCCGTCTCGCTGTTGTTTTCATCCATCGGTGACGTGCTGCTTGATGTTCCTGGCGAGAAGATGTTCCTGTTCGGGCTGGTATCGTTTCTCGTAGCTCATCTGTTGTATATAGTTTTATTCGCGCGCAACTTTCCACGCCCGCTCAAAAGCAGCCCGACGCAAAAACTGATAATCGTTGCCGTGCCGATCTACAGCGTTATCATGACGGGCATGGTTATGGCCGGGACTGGGCGATCTATCAGGCCCGGTCATTTTTTATATCTGCACCATCACGGCCATGGTCATATCGGCGACGCTCGCAGGTTTTTCGTCTCGCCTGATCCTTGTAGGCGCTTTGCTGTTTTTTATTTCAGATTCGCTGATAGCGATAAACAGGTTCAAATTTCCTATTAAACATAATGATTATCTGGTCTGGTCTACGTATTACGCCGCCCAGCTTTTGATCACCCTTGGCTTTCTCGGTGAAAAGCTAAAGCGTTAGATTTGACAATGGCTTTTGTTTGGGATAGGCTGAAAGCCCGTGAAGGGAGAAGCCGTAGCTATAATCCCTGCGCGGTACGCCTCGACTAGATTGCCGGGCAAGGCACTCCTCCCCCTCGCAAAAATCCCTATGATAATGCACGTTGTTGAGCGCGCGCGAAGTGCGCGACTGGTCTCGCGTGTCATAGTGGCTACGGATGATGAGCGCATAATTGATGCTGTTCGCTCGCACGGGGGGGAAGCCGAGATGACATCGGCTACGGCGGCAAGCGGCACGGACCGCGTGTATGAGCTTGCCCGAAGAATTGACGCAAAGATAATCGTCAACGTGCAGGGAGACGAGCCGCTCATCTCTCCCGATACAATCGACGCGGCAATAGCGCCGCTCATCCGGGATTCGCGGATTCAAATCTCCACCACGTCAGAACCGATCACTGAAATCGAAGATCTCTTTAACCCCGCGGTCGTGAAAGTAGTCACAAACGCCGAAGGGTTCGCTCTCTATTTTTCTCGCTCGCCGGTTCCTTATGTCAGAGTTTCCCCCGGCCTGACGCTCGAAGAAACGTTGCGGCGAGACGCGCGGCTGTTGTCTAATTATCGTAAGCACACAGGGCTGTACGCTTACCGCAGCGACGCACTTTCCGTGTTTGCTCAAACCCCTGAGTCGCCGCTAGAACGCCTTGAAGCCCTGGAACAGCTTCGCGCGCTTGAAAATGGTATCGCTATACGCGTCGTAAGGGTCGAACACCGATCAATAGGTGTAGACACCGAACAGGATTACGAACGAGTAAAAAGGTTGATTGAGGAGAACCAATTATGACCAAGTATATTTTCGTAACGGGCGGGGTTGTTTCAAGCCTGGGTAAAGGACTGGCCGCAGCCTCTATCGGAAGCCTTCTGGAGACGCGCGGCCTGAAAGTCTCTCTTCAAAAGCTCGATCCATATATCAACGTCGATCCCGGAACGATGTCTCCTTTTCAGCACGGCGAAGTCTTTGTCACCGACGACGGCGCGGAGACAGACCTGGACCTGGGCCACTACGAGCGGTTCACTAACGCACAACTCACCCAGGCGAACAACTGGACGACCGGGCGCATTTATCTTTCTGTGATCAATAAAGAGCGGCACGGCGATTATCTCGGAAAGACGATTCAAGTCATCCCGCACATAACGAACGAGATCAAAGACGCTATTCGAGCCGTCGCAGGCACCAATGACGTGGTCATAGTCGAGGTGGGCGGGACCGTGGGCGACATCGAATCGCTGCCTTTCCTCGAAGCCATACGCCAGATGGGAAACGAGGTCGGGCGCGAGAACGCGCTGTTTATACATCTGACGCTTGTTCCCTACATCGCCGCTTCGGGCGAGCTTAAGACCAAGCCCACTCAGCACTCCGTCAAGGAATTGCGCGAGATAGGTATACAGCCCGATCTGCTTTTATGCCGCTGCGACCGCCCACTCCCGCACGAGATGAAGGCGAAGATAGCGCTGTTTTGCAACGTGCGCGAAGAAGAGGTAATCACCGCTCAGGATGTTGAAACGATTTACGAAGTCCCTCTGATGTTCGCCCGCCAGAGCCTCGACGACATGATTGTCAAGAAACTGGCGCTCGAAGCCAACGAGCGCGACCTTCGCGCGTGGACAGAGCTTGTTGATACGATCAAGAATCCGGACGCCACGGTGACGATAGGAATTGTCGGCAAGTATGTAGAGCTTGAAGACTCTTATAAGAGCTTGAACGAATCGTTGATTCACGGCGGAGTCGCGAACCGCGTGCGAGTGCAGATCCAGTGGGTCGAGTCCGAGGATTTGATGGACGACCCGAACTGGGAAGACCGGCTGCGCGATTTCGACGCGATACTCGTGCCGGGCGGCTTCGGCAAGCGCGGCATTTCAGGAATGGTGCGCGCGATAGGTTATGCGCGGCGCGAGCAGACGCCGTTTTTCGGAATCTGCCTGGGGATGCAATGCGCTTCGATAGAGTTCGCGCGGTCGGCCGCAGAGCTTGAGGGCGCGGACTCGACGGAGTTCGACGACGACACGCCGCACCCGATTATCTTCAAGCTGCGCGACCTTATCGGAGTGGAAGCGATGGGCGGGACTATGAGGCTCGGCGCTTACCCTTGCCGCCTCGAACCGGGTTCGCTTGCCGAAAAGATTTACGGCGAGCGCGAAATAAGCGAGCGTCACCGCCATCGTTACGAATTCAACCCGCGATATGAAGACGAGCTTGGCGGGCACGGGCTGGTCTTTTCCGGCAAATCGCCCGACGGGAAATTCATCGAGATCATCGAGCTTGCGGACCACCCCTGGTTTCTGGGTTGCCAGTTTCACCCGGAGTTCAAATCCAAACCGCTCGACCCACATCCGCTATTCGTCTCTTTCATTCGCGCCGCCTACGAGCACCGCCTTCGCGACGAGGCGACGGGCGAGCGCGATGAGGCTACGGCTGCTGTGCACGAATCGGCGTCGGACGAGCACGGGTGGAAGATCGGCGTTTCGAGCGGCGATAATTGAGACCGGCGGAAAACGCAAGCCGGTGTTGAAAATGTTATCCGAACTTCCCTAATTTGTGAATGGGCGCTTGATACTTTCTCGGCTGTGATAGGAGAACATGGTGAAGCCCATTCGTGGTGTGATCTTAGATGTTGACGGCACGCTCGTAGACAGCAATGACGCGCACGCCCACGCCTGGGTCGAAGCGCTCGCAGAAGCAGGCATTGATGTCGAATACGAAAAAGTTCGCCGCCTGATCGGCATGGGCGGCGACAAGCTACTGCCGGAAATAGCAGGCATAGAAGAAGACAGCCTGCTGGGAAAAAAGATCGGCGAGTCTCGAAGCAAAATTTTTAAGACAAAATACCTGCCTCACTTGAAACCCTTTCCGCGAGTCAAAGAACTATTAGCGCGCATGAAAGATGACGGATTGAGACTTGTCGTAGCCAGTTCGGCGAAAGAAGACGAGCTGAAAGAGCTTCTCAAAATTGCCGGGGCCACAGAGTTTATCGAAGAAAAAACTTCATCCAGCGACGCTGATAATTCGAAACCCGATCCTGATATCGTGCATGCCGCGCTCGCCGATCTGGGTCTGCCGCGCGACGAAGTGATTATGATCGGCGACACCCCTTATGACGTGGAAGCGGCTGCCAGAGCCGGTATCAAGACAATAGCCTTGCGCTCAGGCGGGTGGAGCGATGAGGAGTTTCGGAGCGCTGTCGCCATTTATGATGATGCGGCAGATTTGCTGGCTCGATACGATTCGTCTCCGCTTGCAAAACGCGACTCTCATACAAAGAGCTAGGTAAACAAAAAGACCGGACTTCACCGCAGAGACACAGAGAACACAGAGCGGGCGCAGAGTTTTTTTCTCTGTGCAGCCTCTGTGTTCTCTGTGTCTCTGCGGTGAGGAAGTCCTAACTTATTCATTGTCTCTCTTGCGCAGCTTGAAAACTCAGGCTCACGAGGATTATTTTTATCATGTGGCGCACAGCCTGCTTCTAAAACTCCCCTCCTGATAATTATGACCACTAGAGAAAAAGCCGAAGTAGAACAGCTTGAGAAACAAGAAGAGATACAAAAAGAGCTTAAGAAGACGGGCGCTCGGCCTGAACAGCCAAAGCCGGTCGAGACGAAGCACAAAGTATGGCTCGGAACCTACGCCCTGGTTCTAATTGGATTGGGCGCGGTGCTCTGGCTATTCGGGTTTGAGTTCTTTGGCCTGAGCGAGGGGGCCAGAGCCTTAGTGCAACGTCTGACGAGAGGTGCGATTCTGATAGTCCTCATTCTCGCAGTCGGAAAGATCATCGAGGCCTACCTGATAGAGCGCGTTGACGGCGCCGCCAGCCGGTTTAATCTGAAACGGATACTGAGATTGATTGTGGGCCTGGTATTGGTCTTCATAGCCATTTCAGTCTTGTTTGCAAACTGGTACACGGCGGCCCTCTCGCTGGGGTTGATCTCGCTCATACTCGGATTCGCCTTGCAGACGCCTATAACCAGCTTCATCGGGTGGATATACATCCTAGTCCGCGAGCCTTACCGTGTCGGCGACCGCATAAGGATAGGCGATGCGACGGGCGATGTGATCGATGTCAGCTATCTCGACACCACGCTCTGGGAGTTCGGCGGGCCGTACCTGTTGACGGATCATCCGAGCGGCAGGATAATCAAGATCCCGAACTCTAACATACTCGACACGCCCGTCTACAATTACTCCTGGCCCCTGTTCCCTTATATCTGGACCGAAATAGTCTTTCACGTCGCCTATAACAGCGATCTTGAGTTTGTAAGCAAGACGATGCTTGAAGTGGCGGAAGAAGAGTTGGGCGAAGCTATGATGGAGCGCGTCAGCACCTATCGCGAGTTGCTCGCTCAGACGCCCGTAAATCAGCTAGAGGTGCGCGAGCGCCCGGCCGTCTTTTTTCGCGTAAGCCAGAATACCTGGATAGAGGCAATCGTGCGCTACCTGGTTTATCCGAGAGAGGCCGGGAGGGTCAAGACCAGGATGATCCGAAAGATGCTTGAAAAGCTCAACGCCGAACCGGAGCTTGCGATGTTCCCGAAGGACAACCTGAGATAGCGCAAATAACTCTGCTGGCGCGCGCGGGTTTTTTGATATACTTGAAACCTATAATGGCCAATTGCTCTAAATGTAGCGAGGCCCCGAAAATCCTCCGGTTGGTGAAGTGTGTAACCTGCTTCAAGCAGGTGTGCGAGAATTGCGCGGTGCGTCGTTACGCCAAATTCTTTTGCTCGGCGGACTGCGCAAAGACTTATTTCTTCGGCATGGGTGAGGATGACGAGTAGCCGCGAACTGCATCAAAGAGAAGACTCTGTTTGACTTTCAGGGAGTAAAAACGATGGATTTGATTATACGTCCCCGCCGGTTGCGTCGCACCCCGCAGTTGCGCGCCATGGTGCGCGAGACAAATCTTACGCCGGACGATTTCGTCTATCCCCTTTTCGTTTGCGAAGGCGAAGGCGTTCGCCGCGAGATCGCTTCGATGCCCGGCTGTTTCAATCTCTCAATTGATGAGCTTGTCAAAGAGGTCGAAGGCGCCGAGCGTGCGGGAGTGCGCTCGGTGATACTGTTCGGCGTGCCCGACACAAAAGACGCCGTGGGCGAGCAGGCTTACGCGGAAGACGGAATCACACAGCGAGCGATTCGCGCATTAAAGCGCGCGACGCGCGACGTGGTCGTTATTGCCGACAACTGTCTGTGCGAGTACACGGACCACGGCCACTGCGGCGTTATCGAGGGAGGGGAAGTGCTCAACGACCCGACGCTTGAGCTGCTGGCCCGCACCGCCGTATCACAAGCCGAAGCCGGGGCCGACATCATCGCGCCTTCGAACATGATGGACGGGTTCGTCGCGGCGATACGCGCGGCGCTCGACCAATCGGGGTTCGAGCAGATACCTATAATGTCTTATGCCGTGAAATACGCTTCGGGATTTTATGGTCCTTTTCGCGAAGCCGCACAATCGGCCCCGCAATTCGGCGACCGGCGCGGCTATCAGATGGACCCGGCCAACGCGCGCGAGGCCATGCGCGAAGCCGAGCTCGATTACACAGAGGGCGCGGACGTATTGATGGTCAAGCCCGCGCTCCCATACCTGGACATTATCCGGGCCGTACGCGAGCGGTTCGACGTGCCCGTAGCTGCTTATCAAGTGTCGGGCGAGTACGCGATGATAAAGGCCGCCGCCCGATTGGGCTGGATAGACGAAGACCGCGTAGCCGTCGAATCGTTGACCTCGATCAAACGAGCCGGGGCCGAAATAATACTGACCTATTATGCGCGAGAGATGGCCGAGCGACTCGCGTAATGACCGGACATGGATTTGTGAAATCGATGCTCAAGACTTTTTGCGCGCGATTGATTGCAATTGCGCTGGCGGCAGCACCGCAATTGGTCGCGCACGCGCACGCGCCTGCATTTCAAAACCCTGCTCCCACAGCCGAGCAACGGCCTGCCGCACCGACTGAAACGGCGGAAGGGCTGCGCTCGCGCATACTCGCACACATTTCGCAGCCGCGTTACGGCCCGGCAGCCTGGGGAATAAAGATAGTCTCGCTCGATACCGGCAAGACCGTGTTCGAGCAGAATGCGGGGAAATATTTTAGTCCGGCGTCAAACGCAAAGCTCTACACCTCGGCCCTTGCGCTCGACCATCTGGACGCTGACTACCGCATCAAGACATCGCTTTACGCTGCGGGGCGGCCCACCGCCGAAGGCGCTCTAAAAGGCGACCTCATTATTTATGGGCGCGGCGACCCTACGATTGCGGCGAGCCTCAACGGGGGCGATTACTACAAAGCGCTCGAACCGCTCGCAGAGCAGTTGGCGCTGTCCGGGGTTCGACGCATCGAAGGCGATTTAATAGGCGACGAGAGTTTTTTCAAAGGGCCTCCGATGGGGTCGGGCTGGGAGTGGGAAGATTTGCAGTGGTATTACGGCGCAGAAGTCTCCGCGCTTACGATAAACGATAATGCGCTCGACCTGAAAGTCGTGCCCGCCGAGCGCGCGGGCATCCCGTGTCGCGTCTCGACAGGCCCGCCGACTTCATTCGTCACCATTATTAATCGCACACAGACTGCCGCTAAGGGCACAGAGCCTCGCATAGTCGTTTATCGCCCGGTCGGTGAAAACATCATCTACGTGTCGGGGCGTCTGCCCCTGGGCGACAAAGGGTATAACGGCGCGGTCGCCGTGCATAATCCTGCGGGGTTGTTTGTCGCTATGTTCAAAGACGCGCTTGCGCGGCGCGGCATTTTCGATCACGGGCCGCGCGCGCACGGCGGATTGGAAGTATCGCGAAGTTACACCGATAGATTTCGCGAAGCTCGTAGAATTAGGCTCGATACAGTCTCTGCCGGTCAAGGATATACTGCGCGAGACCATGAAGCCGTCGCAGAACCTTTACGCGCAGTTGTTGCTTTTGCAGGTCGGCGCAGTCGGGTGTCAGGTGTTGGGCGCCGGGTGCCAGGGCGCAGAGAACGCGGGCCCGCCGCCGGAGCAGACAACGGAGCAAACCGGCATCGAAGCTATGAATCGCTTTCTCCGCGAGGTTGGAGTCCGGCAGGGTGATGTGATTTTAGAAGAAGGCTCGGGGCTTTCGCGCAAAGATTTGATTACGCCTGCGGCCACCATCGAGCTTCTGAAATTTATGAGCCGCCATCGTCACGGCGAAAACTATCGCGACTCGCTCCCCATCGCAGGTGTAGATGGGACTTTGAAGAATCGAATGAAAGGTACTTCTGCGGCAGGCAATGTGCGAGCAAAGACCGGCTCGCTCAGCTACGTCCACACGCTGTCGGGTTATATGACTACGCTCGCGGGTGAGCGGCTCGCTTTTTTCGATCATGCTCAATAATTATTACAGCGCCGACAAAACCACCTCGCCTCGCGATGACATAGACGCAATCGCAGTGATGCTAGCCGCCTTCAACGGTCGCAGCGATAATTAAAAGTCAGAGACCAGCAGCACAAACAGTAAGAGTCAGTTTGAAAAGCCCCGAAGGGGCGAAATTCAATAGCACAGGGCAACGCCCTGTGAACACCAGAGCAAAATCAAATAAGCCCTGAAAGGGCGAAATAATCAGAACGATTTATTTCGCCCTTTCAGGGCTTGCGTTGTTGGTTGACCTAACCCCGGCGCGCGGCAGCCGGGCTATTGAATCTCGCTTACGACCCTTCATTTAAACATCACGGAGCAATCACAATCCTGAGCGAGCCTGATAGCACGGTGGTTGGAGTACTATCTCTTAGCTGCACCGTGAAATTGTATGTCCCCTGCAAAAACGGGCGACCTGAGATCACACCTGTGTTGGGATTCAATGACAATCCCGGCGGGAGCTGCCCGCTGAAAAGCGTCCAGGTATACGGCGCGTGCCCGCCCGTTCCTTGAAGCGTGAAAGTGTAATCGACATTCACTTGTCCTGCGGTCAGATCGCCTGTTGTTGTGATCGTCAGCGCGGGATCGATATTTATTGTTAATGTCGAAGAAGTGGCGGTCGTGTCGTCATCATCGGTCACCTTAACCGTAAAGGTGAAAGTCCCGGCTGCGGTCGGCGTGCCTGAAATAACACCCGTGCTCGCGCCTATAGTGAGGCCCGCCGGAAGCGCCCCGCTATTGAGCGCCCAGGTGAAGGGCTGCGCTCCGCCGAGCCTCTGAAGCGTGTGAGAATAGCTGACGCCCGCCGTGCCTCTCGGCAGTTCGCCGGTGGTTGTAATCGATAGCGGCCCCGCGACGACATTTATTCTGAGCGGATCGCTTGTCACGGTCGTAGGAGCCGCGTCGCGAAGCTGGACTGTGATAGTAAATGAGCCGGTTAGCGTCGGACGGCCAAATATCAAGCCCGATTCCTGATCCAGATTTAAACCGGGCGGGAGCGACCCCGACACAAGGGTCCAGAGCCTCGGCGGGATCCCGCCGGCAAACAGCAACTGGTGATTATAATCGACGCCCGTGCGGCCTTCCGTTAAATCGCCGGTGCTTATAATCCTGAGCGGCTCTACATCGGGCAGCACCTGCATGGTGAGGCTGGCCGAGTCTGACGCGCCGCCGGAATCCGTTACGCGCACGCTGAATGGGAAAGTGCCAAAGACAGTGGGCGTGCCCGAAATCAAACCCGAAGCATTCAACGAAAGCCCTTGCGGCAATGTCCCTGAAACAAGCGACCACGTATAGGGCGGTCTGCCGTTGATGGCGGTCAACTGGAAGCTGTAAGGCTGACCCTTTACTGGTCGCGTCAGAGAGGTCGAGGCTATTTGAATCACCTGGTTCTGCGACATGAAAGGCCGCGCGCCGATCACCGTCACATTGCCTGCTGCATCAATGAGCCGAATCGAGAGTATATGCTCGCCGTTGCTGAACTTCGTCGTGTCGAACGTGAATCTGAAGCCGGCATTCCCGGCGTTCGGGAATGCGCCCCAGTTAAGAGCCACATCCGGTCGCGCTAGCCCGTGGGTCGCCTCGCTTACTTTCACCCCGTCGACTATTACTTCCAGCGCCACGACTCCGACGTTATCCAAGGCCCAGCCCGTCCCCGTCGCAACGTTAGAAAGCGTGGCTCGGTAATCGGGCGTTTCAAGAGTCCCGAACGGCGCGAGTTTGTCGGCGGGCTTGATGTTTATAGCGAGCGTTCTGGTAGTCGTCTGCTGCGCCGAATCCATCACGCGCACTACGAAGACGCTCGTGCCTGCGGTGGTAGGCGTGCCGGTGATATTGCCGTCAGCCGAAAGGTTCAATCCTGCTCCGAGGCTGCCGCTCGCTATGGACCACGTGTAAGGAGGCACGCCGCCCGTCGCTTGCAGAGACTGCGAATAAGGCCGCTCAGCCGTTGTTTCGGGCAATTGAATGGTCTGGATCACGAGCGGCGGCGGCGGCGGAACCACGGTTATGAAAAACGATTTTGTGCTTGAAGTGCCGAGCGAATCTTTCAACCGTACGGTGAATGTCGTTGAGCCTGCGAAGTTCGCGCGCCCCGTTATAACGCCTTCCGTGCTCATCACAAGCCCGTCCGGCAACACGCCTGCGTCGATGGCCCAGGAGTACGGGCCGACTCCTCCGGCGGGTTCAAGCTTGGCGCTGTAAGCGAGGCCTTGCGTGGCGTTGGGCAGCGATTCTGTTTTGATGGCGAGCGGCGGCGGCGGCGGTCCTACCTCGATGGCAAACGGCTTGTTTGCCACCTTGCCCGAGGCATCGACCACGCGAATCGTGAAGTTAAAGGTGCCCTGCACACCGGGCGTGCCGGATAAAATGCCGTCGGAAGAGATAGAAATGCCCTCGGGCAACACTCCGAATTTTTTCTTCTTCTTTTTGAGCCAGGAGTAAGGCGCTGTGCCGCTTGCTGCCTGTAGCTGAACTCTGTAAGGAACTCCGATAGCCGCCAGCGGCAACGGCGACTGGTTCAGTATGACGAGCTGTGGCGCGGGGTCTATATCGATCGACAGCGCACGGCTAATCGATTGCCCGCTCTGGTCGGAAACCTTGATCTCGAAATCGATTTCACCTATGGTCGTCGGTTTCCCCAGTATGACGCCCGCTTCGGACAACTGCAGACCTTCGGGCAATCGGCCCTGCATAATCTCCCAGCGATAAGGGGTGTTGCCGCCGCTCGCGCGCAAAGTCTCAGAGTAGTCCTGCCCTACGACTCCGTCCGGAAGCGACAGCGTATCGAGCGAGAGCGCCGTGATCGCCGGATTGACTGTAATTGACAGGGTGGCGCTTACGCTTGTCCCGACCGCGTCTGTGAGCCTGAGACTGAAGCTTGTAGTCCCGGCACGCTCAGGCGTGCCCGCGATGACGCCTGCGGGGTTGAGCGTAACACCGTCGGGAAGATTGCCCGACGCAAGCGACCAGGTGTAAGGCGTCTGCCCGCCCGAAGCGCCGAGGTTCTGACTGTAAGTAGTGCCTACCGAGCCTCTCGGAAGCTCGCGCGTCGTGATCGATAGCGGCACGGCCGGTTTTACTATGACCGTCAACGCTTTTGTAGCGCGGGAGCCGTCGGCATCCGTCACGCGCGCGACAAAGTTGGCCGTCGCCGGTGCAGTCGGCGTCCCTGAGATGGTTCCCGATTGAGACAACGCCAGCCCTGCGGGAAGCCCGCCGCTTTCAATGATCCAAGAGTAATCAGGCTTGCCGCCGCTCGCCGTCAGGGTGCGGCTATAAGACACGTTCACCGTCGCGTCAGGCATGTCCTGCGTTGTGATGGAAAGCGCAACAGGCGTAACTGGCGTTGTGACATTGGCAGCAGCCGAATACTGTGACGCGCCCGTGCTGTTAAAGGCTCGCACACGGTATGTATACGAGGTATTAGCCAGCACAGACGTATCCCTGTAGGTATTTATGTCCGAGTTGACTACTGCGATCTGGCTGAACTCGGCGGTCGATCCGCCCGCCCGCTCGATTTGAAATCCCGATTCCGTGGTCGCCGTATCCTGCCATACGAGGTTGACTTGCGTGGGGCCGCCCGCGCTTGCAATCAAGCCCGCGGGCGCTGTCGGAATGGGGTCGGGCACGCGCGCGGTCCACCCTATCTGCGCGACCGTGTACTGGCAGAGCGCGAACTCGTTTATGCGCATCATGCAGGCGGTGGAATTCCGGTTGCAGCTACTCTCCTCGCAGTTCCCATTTGTTGCTTGCGTCCTGACCTCCGGCGCGCAGGTGCAGCTACAGGTCTGGCGTCCGGGCTGAGAATATTCATCGCACGAATAAAAGATGTGCCCCGTTTCGTGGCTGACGATCTGGTTCAGCGGCCAGCCATAGCTGCGGAAGAGTATGTTTGTGAGCGGGCCTCCGAGATAAGCCCACGATGCGCGCCCGTCTGTAAAAGAGGTGGGAGCGGGCGGCGGATTGTAAGCGATAAAGATCGAGTATCCCCAGTTGGCGTTGTTCTGGTCCCTGATGATCCGGTTGAACGTCGCGACGTTGACGAACGGGTCTGACGAAGTCATTCCGACGTTGGTCATTATCCGGCTGATCCAGAGTAAGGAGTCGCTTCCGGGATGCAGTATAGGCTCGTAGGGCTGCTGGCAGACGGACTCACTTGCCCGAAAAGTTACCAGGGTGAACTGGAGCGGGCGGGAGAGCGCGAAGGCCCTCGATTGATCGACCCACCAGTTCAGCCCGTCTAACACTTTTGCAAACGCGAAATCCTGGTCGGCCTGGCTCCAGTTATGCACGTTCGGGTCTATGCTGCCGTTGCTTTCGACCAGAAAGACTGCGACCGCGACGTTCCCATCCATGACATCGCTGTTGCCGAAGAAGTTCGGACTTACGCTCGACTCTAATTTGTTGAGGGATTCGGTAGCCCCCATCGCGCGAAGATTGCGGAGAAAATCGTCCCTGCTCATTTCGGGACGCGGCAGCGAACAATAGTCTAGAGGCGGACGGTCGGCGCCTGGCCCTTCGCCGCGTCTTAGTTCGGACCTTATCTGGCGCGCGCGCTGGCCGGAAGCGATATTGTTGAAGACGCCGATGGCAATCTGTGTCTCGCGGTCGTTAAAGCCTACCGAGCCGGAGTCGAAAGGCGTGCGATGAATCGAGCGGATGCCCTGGCGGCCTATGATCTTCGAGCCGACTTCCGGAGTGATCCAGCCGAATATCGCGTGCGGAGGGAAGACGACGGCAACTGTTCCGCCCTGCTCGGTGATAAAATCGCGCGCGCGGGCAAGCTCGGCCTTTGAATCGGCGTCGACTAAGACGAGCGTGTAACCGCTCATCCATGCGGTTGGCGACCGCTCCGCCAGTCCCGGGTTATCGGAGTGAGTGTGAGCAAAGCTGTTTGAAGCAGCAAGCAGTAATAGAACAGCGCACGCCGCGAACGCGAAACGGACCATCTTCTGTAAACCTCTACTTGATTGAACCCCACGGCTGGTGCTGCCTGCTGTATGGCCGTGAGAGGGCCGCATAAATTAGTACATCTTACCTTCAGGGTAACTTCACCTGAGGGGAAACAGGGCAATAGTCATCCTGCGAATTGATAACATTTTAATAATCGGCAACTCAATAAGCTACACCTTTTTCAACCGCTACTTCGGATTTGATCTCGTCTAAGGTTATTTGCTGCTCGTGCGCGCGGCGTCGGTGGCACCGGCTCAGGTTATTATCAATGATTAACTGCTTTACTCTTTATAGTATAGGGTGGCGAGTATACCAACAATGGAAAGGCGAGGCAAGCTGAAAAGATAATAATCTTGTTGCGTTCTTGTTACATTCCGCAGCCGCTGTTAGGAACGCGGGCCGCGCCGCTTTCGCCCCGCACGGCGGCGGCGCACGGGCGAGGCGATATTATCGAGCCAGCCGAGCGCCTCCTCCAGCTTCTCGAAGCGACGTTCGTCTGCGCGAAATTGGCGGCTGTGATAGACGGTGCGCCCTGCCGTGGTCGTTGGCGGGTGCGCGACGTGAAGCATTTCGTGATAAAGCACGTACTCGACTACCAGGCGCGGTATGCGAGGGCTGTCGAGCGTGCGGCTTATTATGATAGTGCTGTGAACGTGGTCGTGATGGCCCAGGACGCGGCGCGTTCTGCGCAGGCTCCAGGAAAGCTGCGGCCGGTTGAGGCCACCTGCGAAATAGCGCGCGTTTAATTCTGCAAATATCTCTTCCAGGTCATAGACCTTGCCTTGAGGCGAGGTCATGATTTTGTAACCGCGACGGCGTCGCGTCTCTTCCGAAGCGTCGAGCACCAGGGGGGAGGAAGCGTATTGCCGGTAAGTGCGCTCGTGCTCTTTTGACGGTTTGATGCGGTAGAGTTTGCCGACAAGAATCGAGGCAAGCGCATGGAGGACTTCGGGCGGCGATTGTTTCAACACATCCGAGACGCGCGCGTAGACTCGCCCGCCTCTCAACCTGATTGTTGATGAAAGGCCCGCGTATGGATAGAAGCGGGCCTCGATTTCGGGCAACGGCCTTCGTTTTACGACCGTCCTGAGCGCGTTATTGAATATCGCTTCAAGGCCCGCGTCTCGATTTTGGATTTTAGATTCCGGATTCTGGATTCTGGATTCTGTAATCATGCTATCGTCTTGCAATTTCTAACTCGCAGTCAAAAGGTGAGCTATCATCAAATCCGCAATCCAGAATCCAAAATCCAAAATCCGCAATTTACTTCTTGGGAGGGTTGTCATCCGGCTCGACGTACCGCTGGCGATAGCGTATGTCGAATTTCTTATTGTCGGGCTGGCCGTCGCCGTCAACATCGACCTCTAATTTTATCTTGCGCTCTTTGCCTTCGCGCCGCGTGTTCGAGGGCACGTAACCGAGGCTGTACTGATTGCGGAGAAGCGCTTCGATGCTGCGCATAATGCCCGGTATCTCGCTTTCGAATGTCATCGGGAAGTACGACCCGCCTGTGCGCTCGGCAAAGGCGTTCAACTGGTTGAAAGCCTGCAAGTAGGTCAGCCGCATTTCAGGCGGAAATTTGTGCTCGTACTTCTTGAAAAAGAGGTTGCCCACGCCGACCGTAAATATCGGCACGCCCGCGCGCGAAACTATCTTCATCGTTTTGTCGAACGTCAGGCGGCTGAAAGTGTCTACGCCCGTTGTGATTAGTATGACAGCCGTGTGTCCTTCGATCTCCTGGAGGCCCGTGTACTCGCCCGGCCCGCTGTTTTCGTCATAAAGCTGTATGGCCTTTCCGCCTGTGAGCGCGAATGACAGCGCGTCATAGATATTCGATTCGCTGAAATTGAGCACGTCACGATAGGCCGCCATGATCGCGGCGTATAACCGCTGGTTATCGCCTGTGAAGTCTTGAATGACTTTCGGCTTCATGCTGAAAGTGACGACGGAGACAAAATCTTGGGGCTTTACAAAGCTTTGAACGAAGGTCGCGGCCGAAAGAAATATCTCTTGTGTAAACGTGGGGTCGAAATAGCCCTTCCAATAACGGTTCTGAAAGCCGTTGTCTATCAAAAGCACGACCGTCATAGGGCCTTCGCCGGAGCGGAAATTCGTTATCTCTTGCTTTATGTTGTCTTCATAGACGGTGAAATTCTTCTGCGTCAAGTTGGGGACGAGGCGGCCTGTCTTCTTATCAATAACGCTGATCTCGACGCTGACTACCTGTGTCAATATTTTGATGGGCGGCTCATCTTTCTGATCGCGAGGCAGGGGCGGAAGCGGCTCGCCAGGCTCTTCGGCGGGCTTGGACTTCTGATCCGGAGAAGGCTTCTCGTCGGTCTTCTTCTCGGTCTTCTTTTTAGGGGGTTGCCGCCCGCTTTGGGCCGAAACGATTGATTCCGGAACGACCGCGACGGCCATCAACACAGAGACAAGTATAGCGATTGCTGCTAGCCGCATCAGCGTAAATGACTTCATAACTCCTCCGAATTTTATTAATTGGCACGCCCTGTGGCTAAGGCCGGGCTGGAAGCTCTTCATCGCATGCCTGATTAAATTTTAACAGACTGCTACTGACATTGACAGGACAAAGAAGCAAAGTATCTGTTCAGAATTACAGGCCACAGAGCCACAGAGACGCAGAGTTTTTTTAATATCCTCTTACCGGGTGAGTTTGTGGTTTGCATCGTCCCTCTAAATATGTAAAATGCGCGGCGTAGCGGAAAACACACTGATACCGAGCCGCCAGAGAGCGGCGATTAATCCAAGTTCAGAGGGCATTATGTTCTACCTGTTAGGCCGCCAATTTAAGCCACGCCAGAAATGCCAGCCGAATAAAGCCAGGGTCAAGCGCCGACCCTGCGCCGTCCGAGAAATCCTCGCAGATTGGTTCATCTTCCTGATTACCTGCCACGGTAAGGGTGCCGCCGCAGCAAGGGCAGACGCCCAGTACAGAATTGCAGTTGCACCGATAGCCGCCTGCTGGAATGTGCCCGGCAAAGGAAGGAACTGAGAGAGCGCAAATTATAATTAAAACAGCCGCTAATCGCTTCATACATACCTCCGCGTCCCGATATTATCAACATCTGATATTTTCCGCCCTAGACTATAACGAGTTAGGAAGATTACTGACTAGGCAGGCAAAACAGGCACGGGCCTTTCGGCAAGTGGAAGCCCTTAACGAAGCGGCGCAAATCGCGTTCAAAGCCGAGCCGGTTGTTTTATATTTCTATCTGAACTCACTTGCAGTTGAATTAGGCGCAGCGGGGCGCATTGCAGAAGCTCGCAACGTTTGTAATGTAGTGCTTGCTTCGCCATTCGCTATGGCATATCCTGAATGCCGCGAGACGGCTGAGGAATTAAAAGGCCCGGACAGGTCTTTCGCGGCCATAGACCCGCCGCCGCAGATGGGTAAGCTGCTAAGCATGCCCGTAGTTGAGCATGCAGAGCCAACAAAGCAGGGCAGACCGGCGCCGGTAATCGACCTTGAAACCTGGAAAGCTAAAATGAGCAAAAAGAAGAATGACGATATGAGCCTTGAAGACCTCGACGGCAGGGAACTCCTGCTCAGGCTGATGGAGTTAGGCACCTCACAAGGCATGACGGATGAGAAGCTGTACAAGGTTGTAGCGATGATGGAGGAACTGCTTTCAGAGCCCGGCGAGCCCCAAGAGCCTGATGATGATAACACCTGACCATAACCCTATCCCATAACCCATCAACACGCCGTACACCAGGAAGGCCGATAAGAATGCTCAGATGGGGGCCTTATCGTTCGGCAACTTCTTTCCCTTTGGCTTTTGCTTGCGTTCGTTAAGTTGTGTCACGTACCTCAGCACAACCGTATGTTCTTCGGGCCACAGCCGCACCGCCTCTTTCACAATCTCAGCCAGCTTGGTATTGCCCACTACTTTCCGCATAATCTCCACAAACTCGACAGCACCCAAATCAACTTTATCCTTAAGCTTGCGCGAAGGAGTGAGTATCGGAAGACCGGTCGCAGCCGAAAAGAGATCGTACGGATCTATCTCAATGCCGCGAGACAAAGCCATAAGCTTTTCGGTAGACAGGTTCGTCACATCGCCGGAAATAATCCTACTGACATAACTCTGTGCGATTTGGCCGTCTGATTTGCGCGCCACATCGCGCAGCTTGAGATCTTTCTCTCGAATGACTCGGCCGACCAATTCGGCTAATCCGCCTTTGCTGTGTTTACGCATAAGTAATCACTCCGCGCTTTCGAATAATAAAATATTTTTCATATTTTAATTGACAGAGATTCAAACATAAAGTAATATAGCGCGCGCTGTTAATCGAGTCCTTACAAGCTTTTGCCGATGCGTTCTCGGTTGCGCGTGTGTCCTTTTCCGCTCAAGCTGCCTTTGTATCATAGGTAACTGAGTTGCTCAAGCGGCGCAAGGATCTCAGACTTCCTCGATTTCAGACTTCCTCCTTTAGCGGATGAGAGGGAGCGCGAAGTTACGTGGTGCAACTCTGGGGAAGCCACCTGGCTGCGTGTTCCCTCTTTTTTTATTTGGGTAAAGCAATAACAGAACGCATCAAGTATTGTCCCCTCGCTTCTTAAAGCTGAGACAGCCGATGAGTAAAAGAATCGAAGATCGCGGGCGAAGAAAGCATTTACATACGGACAGAAAAAAGGTGCTTGTCGCCAAAGCCCTGGCGCAAAAAATCGGATACCTGCGGGAAGAGGATTTGCCCGGCCTAACCGGATTGGATGTCCTTCCCAGACACAGATTCCAGCCGGATCAGATTATAAAATGTAAGGACGCATTATGTTATGTGATCGGCGGGTCTGTTCAAATCAGGCATCACGGATATTTTGTTAAGCGCCTTGCGGCAGGAGCGCTGTTCGGGGATATGGCTTTGCTCGGTCAAGCTATGCTTGGCTGCGAAGCCCTGGCGGGAGTCGAAGGGGCTTTGATCGGGGTTATGGATGTTGATGCGGCCAGGGAATGGTTAATCTCTAATTCCCTGGCCGTCGTCAATAGTCTTGGGCCAAGGCTCGCAAGCCTTGAGGTTGAGCATTACCGAGCGAATTTCCAATTGGCCGATTATAGAATAGCGGCCCTGCTCATAGAGCTTGCCGGGGGAAGCTCTGTCGTCAAAGGGTGGTCTCACGAAAAGATAGGCGAACAACTCGGTCTTTACCGCGAAACAGTTACGGTCATACTTGATACCATGAAGGCCGATCAGCTCATAGCGGTTGACCGGTTGAAGATAATCTTGCTGAAGAAAAGAGCGTTGCGAGAATTAGCCGAGTTGTAAGAGGCCATATGCCAAAGCGGACCAGGCAGGCCGAGGCATCCGATCACATACGAGAGCTTCTCGGCGAACGGGGGTTTGACATTTTGCCTCGCGCCGTCACGATTGAAAATAATAAAAGCTGGTTAGTATTCGAGCGAGCCGCTCGCCAGATCGGCGTTGATTCAGACTCCGGTATTTGGGTCCGCGCGTCGCGCAAAGATAGGTGGCGATGTGTCGAAATGTCTTGCACGGTGGGCGGGGCGCTTGAGGCTGTTGATTTTCTCACTAAGGGTTAGCACCGACGTTTATGTCCGCGCGAAAGAAAATCATTATCAGGCTGACACAGGAGCAGCAAGAGCAGATTAAAATTGCTCTGGGCAAAGAGGTCACGCACCTGATGTTTCAGCTTATCGCCGGCAGCCACTTGATCGTAGATATTTCCGAATCGCCGGATACAATCGACGACAGACTTTAATAAAATCTTTTTGATCACTATTCATTGCTAAAGAAGCGGCCCCGCATGAATACTCGATCATCAAAGTAACCTCGCAACAACTCTATACGGTCGCCGTTTGCGCGCGGGATCACCGTTACCACGTCGTAGCGATACTCTTCACCCGAGACGCGCATCAATCGGCGATACCTGCGCGCGGCGCGGGCTATCTGTCGCTGCTTTCTTAAATCGACCGCCCGCTCCGGGGCGATCAATTCATCCGAAGTGCGCGTTTTTACTTCGATAAAGACGAGCGCCTCGCCCTCGTAAGCGATTACGTTGATCTCGGCTGAAAGCCGCTGCCCGCGAAGCCCTCGCCCGACAGGCGTGCGAAAATTGACGGCGACTATGCGGTATCCTTCATGCTCTTTTAAGTAGTCGATTGCCGCCCGCTCCCCTTTTTCGCCCAGCTCAAGGTGAGCCGCACGCCTGGGTTTCGCAGGCGCGGCAAATAGATTTTTTATCGCGCTAAACATCCGTAATTCCTGGAAAGCAGCATCCCTTCTCTTGCGCCGCAATAATATCGTCTGGCGGCGCGCTTGTAAAAGCCGCAACCGCCAAGCTACATTGAGTGTGAGGCTGCGGCTATGAACGAGGAAGAAGAGAACCAAACGGTCGTCAACCCGCCGGATAAGATCGATCTTCCGACGGTGGTTATACTGGGTCGCCCGAACGTAGGCAAATCGACCCTTTTCAACAAGCTGACGAACTCGCGCCGATCAATTGTGGGCGACGAGCCGGGGATAACGCGCGACCGTATATATGGCCGCGCGCAGTGGCGCGGGCGCGAATTCCGCCTCATCGACACGGGCGGCATCATCCCGGACGAAGAAGAGGTCATCCCCGCAAACATCCTTCGCCAGGCGCGCACCGCCATCGATCAAGCCGCGCTCGTCCTGCTCGTAGTCGACGCGCGCGCGGGCATTACTCCGCTTGACGAAGAGCTTGCCGTGCTCGCGCGCTCTACGCACAAGACGGTCTTTGTCGCCGCAAACAAAGTCAACACGGCGCGACTGGAATCCGACGCTTTGGAGTTTGAGCTTTGGGGCTTTGACGAAGTCTTTCCCGTTTCAGCCGAGCACGGAAACGGAGTGGCAGAGATGCTCGACGCCGTGTTAGACAAACTGCCCGCGCCCGAAGTCGTCGAGCAGCGCGCGGATGAGGTGCGACTGAGCATAGTAGGCCGCCCGAACGTGGGCAAGTCTTCGCTCGTCAACCGCCTGACCGGCGAAGAGCGCGTCATAGTCTCGCCCATACCGGGAACAACGCGCGACGCCGTAGACACGGAGATCGAATACGATAAGACCCTGTTCCGTCTGATCGACACGGCGGGCATACGGCGCAAAGGCAAAACCGAGTTGGTGGCTGAAAAGATTTCCGTAGTGATGGCCCGCCGCAACCTTGAGCGCGCCGACATTGCGGTCCTGATGATCGACGCTGTCGAAGGCCCGACGGCCCTCGACGCTACTATCGGCGGTTACGCTCACGAAGCGGGCGCGAGCTTGATTATAGCCGTCAACAAATGGGACGCCGTCGAAAAAGACATGTACACTACTAAAGTGTACGAGCGGCGCATACGCGAGATGATGAAGTTCGCCGATTACGCGCCGATTGTTTTTATCTCGGCAAAAAGCGGTCAGCGCGTGACAAAGGTCCTTGATCTGGCGCGACAGGCGCATGCCGAGCGCAACAAGCGCGTATCGACATCAGAGCTTAATCGCTTCTTTGAGCGAAACCTTGAGCAGCCGCGCGCGAGCACGCCTTCGCGCTACCCCTTGCGCGTGCTTTACATGACGCAAGCCTCCACGGCCCCGCCGACGTTTGTCGTATTCACGTCTTCGCGCACCCCGCGCGCGAAGCTACATTTTTCTTACGAGCGATATTTAGAGAACCGCTTGCGCGAAGAGTTCGGATTTTTTGCCTCGCCCATCAGGATAAAGCAGCGCAGGAAGAAGGGCGGAGACAATTCGTTAACCTGAGACTGAGAGAGCCGATGAAATTGATCGAGTTTTTGCGGGACAAAGCCGAGCCGATCACTCTGTTTGAAAGCGTCTCTGCCGCGAGCCTTGAAATCGGCGAAGGCAACGGCGAGGCTCACGTCTATTGCATCTACCTGGAGCCGGGCGGCAAAATCGGCGATCATCGGGCCGGGTTTGACCAGCTATTTCTCGTTGTAGAAGGCGCGGCCTGGGCGGCAGGCGAAGACCGGAAGCGCGTAGCTTTGTCTGCGGGCCAGGGCGCTTATTTTGCGACCGGCGAGGTTCACTCAAAAGGGAGCGATCAGGGTGCTACCGTCATCATGATTCAGGGGAGCCGGCTGTTGCCGGCGGCGCAAGCGACAAAGCGATGATTTTGAAACTGTAATATTACCCTGAGCGTTCAACACAAATCTATACATTACAGATTGCTGCCTTCACTAATGGTCCTTATTCTCGCGCCGTTTTTTGTCGCGGCGGGCCAGGCTCCTGCGACTCGCGTTTCTGATAGGCATCATAGCTGATTAGCAATTCAGGCTCAGCTAAAAATATCCTTGACCTTATCAATTATGCCACGGTCCTGCCCGTGCCCGTCCTGGGATTCGATCTTGGCCATCTCTTCTAACAGGGTGCGCTGCTCGCGCGACAGGCTGGTGGGCGTAATGATTGTGGCGGAGACGAATAAATCTCCGCGCCCACGACCGGCGAGCAAAGGCATTCCTCGGCCTTTGATGCGAAACGTCGTTCCGGTCTGTGTACCTTCGGGAATGCGCAGCATCTCTTCGCCGTCAAGCGTAGGCACTCTCAACTCTGCTCCGAGCGCCGCCTGGGTAAACGAAACTGGGAGACTGCAATAGAGATTTGCTTCGCGGCGATCAAAAAACTCGTGCTCTTTGACGTGGACTATGACGTAGAGATCGCCGCGCGGCGCTCCAAGCTCGCCCGCCTCGCCTTCGCCCGATATGCGTAGGCGAGAGCCGGTGTCTACGCCCGCCGGTATTTTGATCTCAAGTATCTTATCGCGCTCGACGCGCCCTTCGCCGCGACAATCGCGGCAATGGTTGCGAATGACCTTGCCCGTCCCGCGACACGTAGAACAGGTGCGGCTGACGGAAAAGAACCCCTGTTGATAGCGGACCTGGCCCGCGCCCGCGCAGGTCGTACACCGTGTAGGCTCTGAGCCTTCGGCAGCGCCCGACCCTTTGCAGGTTTCGCAAGACTCCAATCGCGGAACGCGTATCTTTGTCTTTAACCCTTCGGCTGCTTCCTCGAGTTTGATCTCTATGTCATAGCGCAGGTCGGAGCCGCGTCGCGGGCCCGCGCGCCGACCTCCTCGCTGGCCGAAGATGTCGCCGAAGCCGAACATATCGAATATGTCTTCAAACCCGGGGAAGCCCTGCCCGCCGTATCCTGCGCCCGCGCCCGCGCTCGCGCTTATGCCCGCGTGCCCGAACCTATCATAGCGGGCTCTCAGGTCCGGCGTAGACAATACCTGATAAGCTTCGGCAATCTCTTTGAACTGTTCTTCGGCTTCTTTGTTACCGGGGTTTTTATCGGGGTGGTATTTGATGGCAAGGCGGCGGTATGCCTGCTTCAGTTCTTGCTCGCTGGCGTCTCGCCGAACGCCCAGCACCTCATAATAGTCGCGTTTGCTACTCAAATTTTTTAAGTTCCTAGTTTCTGATTTCCGGAGACCGGTTTCTGGTTATTAACCAGAAACCGGTCTCCGGATTATAGCAAACTCTAGGACACTTCTGACAGAGGAGCGGTCTGTTCCTGCTCTCTTTCTTCGTCGCTCCCGCCGCCTTCGCCGGGTTTAAACATCGCGTCGGTTATCATTCGCGCGGCGTTTTCGAGTTGCTCAAGCGCGCGGCGGACCTCTGCCGGGTCTTCGGACAGCGCGCCGTTGCGGGCTACTTCAATCGCCTGCCGCACGAAATCTTGATCGGCAGCCGACAGCATCCAGCCGAACTCTCCGAACGAGCGGACGGTATTTGAATAGAGTCCTTCGAGCCGGTTGCGAGCGATTATGATCTCCTTGGCGCGGCGATCTTCTTCGATGCTGCGGCCCGCCTCTTCGATCAGATCGTAAATCTCGGAGGCAGACAATCCCGACGACGGGGTGATACGCATGGCCTGTTCGTGTCCCGTCATCTTGTCGCGCGCCGAGACAGAGACTATGCCGTCGGCGTCAACTTCGAACGTCACTTCGATCTGCGGCAGCCCGCGCGGCGCTTGCGGTATCCCGACAAGCTCGAAGCGCGCAAGACTGCGGTTGCCCGAAGCTATCTCTCGCTCTCCCTGTAGGACGTGGACTTCGACCACCTGCTGGCTGTCTGCCACGGTAGTGAATATCAAGCTCTTCTTTGTCGGTATGGTCGAGTTGCGGTCGAGTATCTTTGTAAACAGCCCGCCGCGCGTTTCGATTCCCAGACTGAGCGGGATCACGTCGAGCAGTATAAGGTCTTTGACATCGCCCGTCAGTACTCCTGCCTGTATGGCCGCGCCGATTGCAACCACCTCATCCGGGTTGATCTCGATGGAAGGCTCGCGCTGAAAAATCTCGCGCACGCGGTGGATGATTATCGGCGAGCGGGTCTGTCCGCCTACCAGCAAGACCTTTGTGATCTGTGCCGGAGTGAGGCGCGCGTCCTTGAGCGCCTTCTGGCAAGGCTCGATGGTGCGCTCCACGAGGTCCGAGACCATCTCTTCAAACTTCGCGCGCGTGAGCGTCTTGTTGAAATGCTTCGGGCCGGTCTGGTCAGCTGCTATGAAGGGAAGGTTCAACTGCGACTCGGCCGCGGTCGAAAGCTCGCACTTGGCGCGCTCGGCTGCCTCCTTGAGCCTTTGCAGCGCGAGCCTGTCGGTGTGCAGGTCTATCCCTGTGCTTTCCATAAAGGTCTCGATCATCCAGTTGACTATGCGCTGGTCGAAATCTTCGCCCCCCAAAAAGGAATCGCCGCACGTCGACAGCACCTCGAATACGCCGTCGCACATCTCCATTATCAATATGTCGAACGTGCCGCCGCCCAGGTCGTAGACGGCTATCTTTTCGTTGTCGCGCTTGCCCAGCCCGTAAGCCAGGGCGGCTGCCGTAGGCTCGTTTATTATTCGCTGAACGTTCAGCCCGGCGATCTTGCCCGCGTCCTTTGTCGCCTGGCGCTGAATGTCGTCGAAGTAAGCCGGGACCGTTATGATGGCTTCGGTCACCTCGTCGCCGAGGAACTCTTCGGCGGCCAGCTTCAGCCTCTGGAGCAGGATGGCAGAGACTTCCGGCGGCGAGTAGTCTCGCCCGCGCACACGCACGCGGCAGTCCCCGTTCGTCGCTTCCGTTATTTCGTAAGAGCAGACCTCGCGCGCGCGCGCTACCTCCGGCGAGTTGTGCTTGCGGCCCATCAAACGCTTGACGGCGTAGATAGTATTTACCGAATTCGTAATAGCCTGTCGCTTGGCTATCTGGCCGATCAGCCGCTCGCCTTTTTCGGTGAAGGCGACGACCGACGGCGTGGTGCGCCCGCCTTCTTTGTTGGGAATTATCTGCGTCACTCCGCCTTCGAGTATCGCCACGCACGAGTTGGTCGTGCCCAAATCTATTCCGATTACTTTGCCCATAAGGCTTCGCCTCCTACACAGTCCTAGTGCCGAGAAAGATTAAAGGGGTCGGGCCAATGGTTAAGGGGCAGGGGATTTCAGATTTCGGATTTCGGATTGCGGATTTGAAATCTCAAATTTGGAATTCCAAATCCGCAATCCGAAATCCACAATCCGAAATCATCTATCGGGGCTGGAAGCGACTTTTACTTTCGCGGGGCGCAACAGCCGGTCTCCTAATTTATATCCGCGCTCGAACTCTTCGATAACCGTGTTCTCTTTATGCTCGTCGGTCGGCTCGATAGTCACCGCTTCGTGCAGGTGAGGATCGAACGTCTGACCGAGGGCTTCAACCGGCTGAAGTCCGAACTTTGTCAAAGCGTCTTTGAACTGCCGGTGTATCAACTCGACGCCGTGACGGAGCCCTGCGGCATCGGCCCCACTCGTCTGGAGGCTTGCGAGTGCACGCTCGAAATTGTCTACAACCGGGAGCAGCTCAAGCAGCAGATCCGCGCGCGCTTTCTGATGCGTTTCACCGCGCTCGCGGTCTACGCGCCTGCGATAGTTTTCAAACTCTGCCTGGCGGCGCAACAACTGATCATAAAGCGCGGCCTTCTCAGCAGCGAGCGCCTCGATCTGTGATTGCATCTCGGCTTGCGCCGCTGTCGGCTCTTCTGTTTTTGCCGACGCGCCGGAAGCTATTTCGATTTCGCCCTCCGCCGGGTCCGGGTCCATCACCAGCTGTGGATCGTCCGCGTCAATCTCATACGTATCGTCGTCAGACTGTTCTCGCTCGGCCTCCTGCTTGGGGGCGAACTTGATCGGTATCTCCCTTGATCCGTCTTTTTTCTTTCGCATGTCTTAGTTTGCCAGTTCCCTTTGTCCTTCTAATAATCTCACAGCGTTCGCGCGGAGCGATTAATTTGCGAGAAGCTCTCCGGATCCGACACTCGGTCGAACAGCTTGGCTATATAATCGACTATGCCGATAAGCCTGTCGTATTCGATTCGAGTCGGCCCGACAACGCCAATGCTTCCCACCGCCGCGCCTCCCGCGTAAAAGCAAGGCGTTGCTATCACAGTGCAATCGCGCAGATCGGTCTGGAAGTTCTCGCTGCCGATCCTTACGCCGACGACTTCGCGCCGAGCATTGTCTATGCACTCGTTTAGGATCGCGATGATCCGGCTCTTATGTTCAAACATCTTAAACAGCGCGCGCATGCGCTCTGTGTCGGCGAAGTCGGGCTTCGCTATTATGTTGCTCGCCCCTTCGATAAAGACGTCCGGCTGGTCGCCTTCGTAGAGGCTCTGGCCGCACAACAAAACGGCGTTGCGCAAAAACTTGTCATAGAGCGCCTTCTCTTCGGTCATTCGCCGAAGCAACTCGTCGCGAATCTCTATCAGCGTCCACCCGCGAAAGTTTTCCACCAGGTAACGCGCCGTCGAGTTCAACTCGTTTTGAGTGAACTCCACGCGGGCAATTATAACCCGGTCCTGCACGCGGCCCGCGCTCGAAACCGTGATGACGAGTATGCGCCCTTCGCCCAGCTTCACGAAATCGACGTGATGAAGGCGGTCTTTCGTGATCGAAGGCGGCACGACTATGCCGACGTTATCGCTCAACTGAGACAACAACTGGCTCGTCCGCTCCATCAATCGCTCGGGATTGGCGAGCGCTTCTTCGTTGAGCAACTGCTCGTTGATGCGCGCGGCGTCGGACCGAGACAGCCTCATCGCGGGCATTAAATTGTCAACGTAATACCTATAACCTTTGTCTGTAGGCATGCGCCCGGCAGACGTGTGGGGGTGCGTTAAAAAGCCTTCGGCTTCAAGCTCGGCGCAGATATTCCTGATCGAGGCCGACGACAGATGCTCACTCGAATTCTTCGCGAGCGCAAAAGAACCGACCGGCTGACCCGTGGCGATGTGTGTTTTTACAATCGCCGCGAGTATCTCCTTTTTGCGGTCGTCGAAATTGAAACCGCTTTTCTTCAACATAAGTTAATAGCAGGGGGGCAAGCCCATTGGAATATCCAGCCAAACTTAACATCAAAGCCCTACCCTGTCAATAATATTGCCTTGTAAAAGCGGACTAACGCAAGCAAACAATACAGGGATGAGGGATGAGGGATAAAGGATGAAAAAGAGATTTGCTTATATCCTTATTCATCCATCCGCCTTCATCCTTTACTGCAGTTCGTCGTAGCGGTTGCGCTTTGATCGCTTACGGCCTCTGCCCCCGCCCCCGCCGCTCAGTTGCGCAAACTGGTCCGTGCCGAAGCTGCCCAGTCCGGCAAGCGAGAAAGTGAAAGAAAAAGCGCTTTCGTTGCGCAAGCCCGCTTTGAATGTGTTGTAGTTGAATTGCACTCCGCAACAGTCCCACTGATAGCCTGCGTAGCTGCGCGAGTTCCTCAGCCGACCTGTTGAGATATTGTCTTCGGAGATAAAACGATCCGTGAAATCGTAGCCGATGCGCGTGCCTGCGTAGAACCCGATAATGCCGTCCCCGAACTGCAAGGTGGTTACTAGCTGCGAGCCGGGAAAAGTCCCCGGCTCGAAACTGTTCGGCGCAAGGTCGATGCGCCGGGACATATAATAGCTCGCCGCTACGGTCAGCTTATCATTGCTCACACCCGCCGAAACCGTCATATTGCGCAAAGCCTCGTCGCCCGGGCCTATGTCCATGCGGAGATCAGCAAAAACGCTGGACAACGGGCGATAGCGCACCTGCACGTTGGTCGGAGAGAAGCTTCGCGCGCGCCCTCCGAACGTAAATCCCGAAAGCGTGTTGATGGGATAAAACTGATTGCGCTTGCCCGGTTCGAGCGCGCCGCCAAAGTCACGATCAAAAAAATATTTCTGCGCCACTTTGATCATCAGAAATTCGTAAGGCTGAACGGGCGCGCTCTCGTTTGTCGCATCGCTCGCCGGATCAGCCGCGTCCGTCTGATCGTCCTGGCGAGAATTGTCATCGGAGGCCGGTTGCGCCTCGCTCTTCTGTTGATCGGGTTTGCCGCCTTTTATCAGCTCTTGCTGCTCGCCTTTTTCAAGCTTCGGCTTTTTGTCGGAAGCATCGGCTTCCGGCTTCTCTTTTTGCTCAGGCTCTTTCGCTTCGGGGGCGACAATCGGCGGCGCTTGCGGGTTTTTATCCTCAGTTGTAGCAGCGCCCGAGTCCTTCTTGGCAGCTTTTTTCTTGCCGGGTTTGCGCTGCTGTTTTCTGTCTGGGCCTACCGGCTCCATTTCGTCCGGCGCATCCGTCAGTCTTCGCGCCCGCTTGCGCCTCACCTCGGAGGCTTTTCGCGTGGTGAAGAAACGATTCACAATCGCGTATTCAATCTCGTTGGTATTGGCGACCGCGTCGCGCTCGTCGAATCTGATTATACGCTCGAAATCATCACCCACGCCGCTTATCAAGCGGTACGTGATATAAGGCTCGATCAAATGCTTGAACCGCCGCGAGCCGTCCGCGTTCAAGAAATCTTTTTCAAGCGCGGGCGGGCGGATGTCTACGGCAAGCTCGGCGTATTGCCGGGAGAAGCTTTCGGGTATTATCGGATCGGCCAACTCGCGATTAAACAGCGTGACTGCGGGATCGAACTCAGACTTGGTTGGATCGAGTCGCGGGTCGTCGGGATTTACGGCAAACCTGTTCGGGTCAAAGACAGTGGCCGTCGGGTCGATGCTGCTGGTGTAAAAAGTTTCGCGCACCGACAGGCTCGGCGTTATCGCAATCCCTCCGAACGTAGCGAGCGGAATCGTGATCTTAGGCTGAAAGTCCAAACGCTGAACGGCGGCGGGCGTTACAAGGACGATGTTGGAATCTACCGTCTCTTCGCGCTTGAGCGCGCCGAGCGTCGAATCAATTGAAAAGTAGATCGGAAGACTGTCGAATATGCGCCTGGGGTAGAAGATCAGATTCACTTCGGGCGCGCGGCGTATCTTAATGTCAAAATCTGTTCCTGCGACGTCCGTCGTTTCGGTGGCGCGCGCCGGGCGCAGCAATCTGGTAGTCTCATTGGCAGCCAGAAAATTGAAGCTGACATTTCCGGTGTTGTTGTTGACGTAAAATGTAGACTCGCGCCGGGGATCGATGACCTGGCTTATGTCGTCAGAGAAGACCTGGCGAAATTGCAAGCTCGAAACCAGCGAGACATTCCCCACGGCGAGCCACCCGCGCGGGAAGTATTGAACGGCGTCGGCGACAAACGCGGTCCCGCCCTGGTCTTCGCCCTCGGGGCCGAACAATCGGTCCTTCACGCTGAAGAAACCGAGATTCATAAAAGACTTCTCGTCGGTCCGCGCGCGAAACTGCGCGCCGAACCCCAGGCCGCGCGCCGTGTAGATGTCATTACGAAAAGTTATGTCGGCTGACTGGCCCAGCGTCTGGTAGTAAGCGGTTTTAAACTCGCGCCCTTTTTGATTTGAGCTGCCCGTCTGCGGAAGCAGAAAACCTGATTTGCGCTCGCTGCTGGTCGCCGGTATCCACGCGTAGGGCAGAAGGAAAGCGGGCACGTTCTTGACTCGAAAAACGGAGTTGTAAAGCTTGATGCGGTCTTCGACTTTCAGTTCCGCGCGCTTCGCGTTAAAGCTCCATTTCGGCATCACGTCTTCGCAAGCCGTGACCGTTGCGTTTATAAGCTCGAACGTGTCGGGGCCGGTCTTCTCTACGCGCTCGGCTGTGAAAAAGATATAGTCGCCCGTCGCGGTCCTATTGGTGAACCCGGTTGTGTCCCAGAAAGTGCCCCGGCGCGAGGCGAAGTTTATCTCCGCGCGGCGCGCGGTCACTCGCTGGTTTGCGCCCTGGTCGAATATGACATTGCCTTCGAGCACCATATCGCCGGTGACGCTGTTGTAGGTGACGCGGTCGGCCTGGAGCCTGACATCGCCAAGCGTGGCGTTGACGTAGCCTTCATAAATAGAGATGTCGCCGTTTTTTGATTGGCGGTCGGCTATTACTTCGACGATTTCGCCTTCAGTCGTTGCATTCCCATTTCGAGCGCCGTTTGATTGCGCGGGGTCTTTTTGGGCGGCGGGATCACTCTTTTTTGAATCGTTTTTTTGCGCGCGCTTCTTTCTTTTCTTCTCCTGTTTTTTCGCTTTATCGATCTCTTTTTGCGCCTGCTCGGAGAACCGACGGCTGCTGAGGTCTAAAGCGAGCCAGTGCTGTCTCCGAGCCAAAAGTGATCAGGAGAAAGAGCGTCAACACAGTTGAGAGCGACTTTGAAAAACGAACCATCCGGTCGAAAATCCTCCTGCTACCCTTCGGATGGGGCAAAGCCGATACTAGCACGCAGCTTTGAAAGCCAGCAACGTCTTCACATTACACGCAAAAGGACTGCCCTTTTCATTGGGCCGGGGCGCGTGATAATAAAGAGCATCCAGATAGAAAGGATACGAGATGAGAGTGCAGAGATACGCGACACGATTTCTGATGCTTCCCGCGTTGTGCTTTGTTTTCGCATTGGCCGCCGGAGAGCTTACGGCTCGAAACACTATTCAGAGCAGTGATGATGATATTGAAGGCTTAAAGCTTGTCCAACTGCCCGCGCCCGCGTTCAACCGGCAAGCCGGTATGAGCGGAAAGGCTCCGGCATCAGGCCCGCGCCTCGCGATTGTGTCTTCGAAGCGGAATCAAATAACAGACGAAGAGGCATGGTTTACGGCCAACGATTTGAAGCTGCCGCTGTATCGCGTGACCGACGCGTCTTCGGCCAACTTGCCGGAACTCCCGCCAAATGTGCCGACCGGCTACAAAGGCAATCTTCTGATCAAAGCTATACGGCAAGATAAAACGATCACGTTGATCTACGGCAAGGATTATGCGAGCGGCCGCTATTTGATAGCTATCGACAAGGAGTCGGGAAAGTTTCGCTACGGCTTCGATTTTATCAACTACACACAGTCGCCGGACTACATTGCTGCGGACCGCGATTACATCTTTCAAAGCACCGAATGGGCAGTCGAAGAGGGCAACACGATTTACGTATCTCACCACCATATGACTTATGCGCGAAGCTCGAAAGGGATGAACGCATACATCACGGCGATAGATACCCGGGCGGGTCGCGCGCTTTGGCGCAGCCGACCGCTTGTCTCTAACGCCAATAATTTTGAAGTCATAGGCGATCTGATCGTCTCAGGTTACGGGTTTACGGCCGAGCCTGATTTTCTTTACCTTCTCGACAAAAAGACCGGCGACCTGCGTCAGCAGCTCGCAGTCAAAAGCAAAGCCGACTACATCATTTATAAGAATAATAGAATATATGTACGGATGTACGACACGGACGTGGTGGTCAATCTGAAATAAGCGCGGGCGGGCAGACTCTTTTGAAACCGCAGGCAGTTTCCGGCGTGTAATAAACTGCCCGCAAACAAGCGAAAATCACGCCGAGTCTTTAGCTCGTTACTGTGGTTATCCGCTTGCGAGTTGTGCTATGATTTTGCTTGGTTGCGTGTAGCCCCAGGACGCAAGCACCGGCCCGCGCGAGGCCGGGTTTCAAACTAGGTTCAATTCTATGGCTGAATACATTTGCCGATTAGGCACGCCGACCGGCGAGGTCGTAACGCGCACGTTCGAAGCTACGGCGGAACGTGACCTGCGGGCGAAGCTTGAACGCGAAGGCTTTAGAATATTTTCGATAGCCGCGACGGGCACGGCAGGCGTTCGCCGCGCGCTCGGCGGCGGCCAGGGGCGCGCCCGCAAGATAAAGACCGAAGATTTTCTGCTCTTCAACCAGCAAATGTCGGCGCTGCTTCGCGCGGGTCTTCCCATACTTCAGGCCATAGGCATTCTCCGCAAACGAGTTCCGAATGAGCGATTGCGGCTGCTGCTGGAAGACGTGGAAGAGAAGGTCCGGTCAGGGCTTGCGCTCTCGCAAGCCTTCGCCGCGCAGGGCGATGCTTTCCCGCGAATTTATATCGCTTCAATACTG
This sequence comes from Blastocatellia bacterium, assembly GCA_963728545.1. Classification (GTDB taxonomy): domain Bacteria; phylum Acidobacteriota; class Blastocatellia; order UBA7656; family UBA7656; genus DASUNP01. Next base: position 3,783,320 of record CAVSKO010000002.1, on the reverse strand, counting down.
GCGGGTGAGCGATCAGGCTCGCTCGACGAAGTGTTGCTGCGTTACGTCAGCTATCAAAAGACGATTGCCGAAGCGCGGCGCAAGATAAGAAAGTCGCTCACGTACCCGGCCTTTCTCGTCACCGCTTCGATAGTGCTTGTGATGGTGCTTTCGACTTACGTCATCCCGCAGTTTATGAAACTCTACGGCGGGGTCGGCGCGACGCAATTGCCTACGGTCACGATCATAGTCGTAAGCACCTCCGAATTTATCAGCTCTAACCTTACGTGGTTGATACCGACCATCATAGGAACGCTGATCTTTATCTTCTACTGGCGTCGCACGCCCACGGGGCGTCTCACGATAGACCGGTGGATATTGAAAACCCCCGTCGCGGGAGAGAACCGTGCGCCAGATGACGATAGCGCAGTTCACGCGCAGCCTCGCCACGCTATTGGCGGGCGGAATCACGCTGCCTGAGTCCGTAGAGATTGCGAGCGAGTCGATCACCAACCGCGCACTCCGGACCGCAAGCTCAGGCGTGCTGACAGGTATACGCGAGGGGCGCTCTTTTACCGACAGCCTTGAATCTTCAGGCTGGGTGAGCGAGCTTGCGCTCGATATGATAGGCGTGGGCGAGCGCTCAGGCGCGCTGCGCGAGATGTTGGACGAAGTGGCGAATTTTTATGACGCAGAGCTTGACGTGCGGCTCAACACGATAACCACGTTTATCGAGCCGATCATACTCGTCTTCATGGGAAGTCTGGTCATGACGATTTTGCTTGCAATGTACCTGCCGCTGTTCTATATGATCGGCAGCATGGGATCGGGCGGCGCGCCACAATAACTAAAGTCCTGAGTCCTGAATGCTGAGTGATAATCGGCACTCAGCATTCAGGACTCAGCACTCAGGACTCAGAAGAGATGCCGGAAACAATCGAACAGACGACCGGAAACGAAGCCAAAGCGCAACCTGCAAAGTCTCCGTCCGATATGGGCCAGGAAGAGGCGGCGGCGCGCGAGAAGGCCCGCCGCTATCGGCTACAGTTTGTAGACCTCAAAACGGATGAGATCGATTATCACATGATTCACGAGCTGCCCGTAGATTTGATGATACGGCACAGCTTCGTTCCGCTGCGCCGCGTAAACAACACGCTTTACGTCGCGATGGCGGACCCGACCAATTTCGAAGTCATAGACGAGATCGAAGCGCAGTTGCACATGCGGCTGAAGACCGCCGTTACCACGCAATCGGCTGTGGAAGAGGCTCTCAAGCGAGGCGACACCGCAGCCCGCATATTGCAAACCGCCACGGCGGGCTTTCGCACAGACTCCCTGGCGCTGGTGCGCGAGACCGAGCAGGGCGAAGAGGTGCTCGATCTTGACCGCCTCGCGGGCGACGAAGAGATGTCGCCGATCATCAAGCTCGTAGACACCGTGGTGCTGAACGCGCTTGAGCGCCGCGCGTCGGATATACACATAGAGACTCGCGACTCGGACGTTTTAGTCAAATATCGCATAGACGGCGCTCTCTACCGCGCGGCAGACCCGATAGACATCACTCATCACCAGACAATCGTGCAGCGCATAAAGGTCATGTCGGAGCTGGACATAGCCGAGCGGCGCGTCCCCCAGGACGGTCGCTTTCGCATGCGCATACGCGGGCGCAAGATCGATTTCCGCGTTTTGATCATGCCCGCCATACACGGCGAAAACGTCGTCATACGTATTCTGGATAAAGAGCAGATCAACGAGTCTTTCCACGATCTGAACCTGGACGTCGTCGGATTCGCTCCGCAGGACTTGCGCAAGTTCCGCAAGTTCATCGCCGAGCCTTACGGGATGGTGCTGGTGACGGGGCCTACGGGTTCCGGTAAGACGACCACGCTGTACGCGGCGCTCAACGAGATAAAAAACGACGAAGACAAGATCATCACGATTGAAGACCCCGTAGAGTACCAGCTTCAAGGCATAACGCAGATACCCGTCAACGAGAAAAAGGGATTGACGTTTGCTCGCGGCCTGAGAAGCATACTGCGCCACGACCCCGACAAAATAATGGTCGGCGAGATTCGCGACTCCGAGACCGCGCAGATAGCCATTCAATCGGCGCTCACCGGACACCTGGTCTTCACAACCGTGCACGCCAATAACGTCATCGACGTGATAGGGCGATTTCTCAACATGGGAGTCGAGCCGTACAACTTTGTTTCATCGCTCAACTGTGTGCTGGCGCAGAGGCTCGTAAGGATAATCTGCTCGCATTGCAGGCGAGAGTACACGCCCGACGACCATGAGTTTACCGAATCGGGCCTGAACCCTGACAAGTATCGCTCGGAGCCTTTCTTCAAGGCGGTCGGCTGCGAGGTCTGCAACTTCACGGGATATCGCGGGCGAAGCGCGATACACGAATGCCTCGACGTTACAGATAGTATTCGCGAGATCATACTTGAGCGGCGGCCCGGCTCCGAGGTTCGGAGGAGTGCGCGCGCGGAAGGGCTGACGAGCTTGCGCGAGAGCGCGCTGGCAAAGGTGTTTCTGGGCATCACGACGCTGCACGAGATAAATCGCGTGACGTTCGTTGAATAATGTCAATTTGGCCGTTTTGCCGATAAGCGATTGCGGGCAAAGTAAAGACAGTCTTTTATTTATTTTGAAACCGAACCGTGGTAAAGTAGTTTAATCAAGCAGCCACTCTCAAAGGAATTTTTAGGGTCGGTCCGGTGATCTGTTTTCGAGGGTGCGCTCTCTTTTGCGGGAAATCAACAACTGAGGTTTGTGTGATGGGGAAAAAAACTTGGAAGTTACAACAGGCGATAGTGCTGGCAATTGCGCTGGCTCTTGTCGCGCCGGTCGGGGTTTTGGCCAAAGACGGTAAGAAGCACTTCAAAGAGGGGTTGAAGTACGAGGAGAACCGTCAATGGGACAAAGCCGCCGAGCAATATGCGCTCGCCGTCGCCGAAAAACCATCCAACATCGAGTATCAGTTGCACCTCCAGCGATCCCTGGTCAATGCTGGGTTAATGCTTGTCGAGCGCGGCGATATGCTTGCCGAAAAGAAAGACTTTAATGCGGCGTATCAAGCATACCGCCAGGCATACGCATTCGATCCCGCAAACGAGCTGGCTTTGATTAAGATGCGAAAGATGCTTGAAGCGCAAGGGCTGCCGACCGATTCCATCCCGGACACTACAGACCCAAGCGGGCCTCGCTACAAGCCCAAGAACGCGGACGGCACCGTCAAGACATCGTATAACGGCGTCGTTACGAAACCGGGCACGACCGCAAGAAGGGTGCAGTTGCTCGAATCGCCGGGGCGCAAGTTCCCCAAGACAGAAGTCTCTTATAACAACAGCCCGCTGCTTTCAATCATAGAGCACCTGGCGCAGGACATGGGGCTTAACGTCATATTCGACCAACAGGTCTCCGCCCAGTTACGCAATAATAAAGTGAGCGTCGAACTTCGCGGCGTGACTCGCCCGCGCGCGCTCGACATGATATTGAAGACCAACAACCTGATGTACGCGCAACTCGACACGCGAACCATCGTCATTGCGCTCGACAACCCACAGGCGAGAATGCGCTACGAGCCATTCTCCGTGCGCACATTCTATGTTAAGAACGCCGACATCCAGGAAGTGCGAAACGCAATCACCTCGACGCTGCAATCGAAGCAGGTTGTGCCGATCAAACAGCTCAACGCGCTGATCGTGCGCGACACCCCGTCGAACCTTGAGCTGATCGAATCGCTGATCGATTCTTTAGACAAGAGCAAGGCCGAGGTGCTGGTCGACGTCCAGATATATGAAGTCTCGCGCAACGACCTGCTCCAGCTTGGCAACCAGTTCGGCGCTACGGGTGATCCCAAGGCGGGGTTTCCCGGCGCAAGCTTTTTAGGGGGCATTGGCGTCAACGTGGTGGGAGGCACGCGCATGCTCACCGGTCCGTTCGGCTTTTCGATCGGACTGCCTACAAGCGGCATAGCGTTTTTCCAGGACAAGGGCAAAGCGAAGCTCCTCGCTTCCACGCAAGTCCACGTGCTTGACCGCGAGCAGCAATCTATACGCATAGGCCAGAGAGTGCCTATACAGACTGCGACCCTGCCGACGTTCAACGCGCCTACGGAACGCCAGCAGCGCCAGGGCAACATACAAAACGGCACTGTGGGAGACCAGTTCTTAGGACTCGGCGGAGTCGGCGGAATCGGCATACCACAGATTCAATACGAGAATGTCGGCCTTAACATCAATTTGACGCCGGAAGTTTACGAAGATGACGTTCAGATGAAAATGAAGATTGAGACGACTTCCGTAGACACCAGCACCGGCAAGCTAACCCCATCTTTTAACCAGCGCACGATGAATTCGGTAGCGCGGATCAAAGACGGGCAGACCACGCTTGTCGCCGGAGTAAGCCAGAATGTCGAGTCGAAAAGCGTCAAGGGATTTCCGTTAATAGGATTGATCCCAATACTCGGCAGGTTCTTCTCAACTCCCGAAACCGAGAACCGCCAGAGCGATGTCGTCATCACCGTGACGCCTCACATACTGCGGCGCGCGGACATAACGGAAGAAGACCATCTTGCCAAAGAAGCCGGGACGGCGTCGGACCCTTCGACACAGTTGACGCTTGAGCAGATCCTCTGGCTGGCCGACATAGAAGAGTCGCAAAAGAATCAGGTCGCGGGCAACGGCACGACTGCCGAGCCGCCCAAGAACGCAACGCAGCCTGTCGTAGAAAACCGGCCCGCAATAAATAATACAGCGCCAACCCGCACAGATAGTCCCGGCGTGGTGGTGATGCCTACATCAACTATCAATACGCCAGGCCAGGCCATACCAGGCCAGTCCATAGTGCCGAACGTGACGCGTCAAGAGGTGTCCAGACCGGGAGTACAGCCGAACGCGCCTATAAAACCGGCGGCCGTCAAGCCGGACGCGGTTCTGGACGACGACGATGATGACGATGACGATGACGATGACGAGCCGCAGCAGCAGCAGCCGGTTCAGCGCACACAGACGGTGCTGGTGACAGTAAAACCTGCTTCGTCCGTAGCGACAAAGAATCAAGACCTCTACGTCGCCGTAATCGTCAACGGCAATGCCGATATTAACTACACAAACATCTCGCTCAATTACGACCCGACCATCCTTGAGATCAAGGGTGTGCGCGACGGCGGATTGCTTCGCGCGGGAGGGGCCAACCCCGATCTCCAGTTCCACGCCGAGGGCGGCGTGCTCAATGTGCAGATGGAACGACCGGCGGGGACGCCCGGGGTGCCTGCGCGCGGTCAGCTGTTGCTCATAGTCTTCACTGTGAAAGGCCAGGGCCAATCGCCGTTGACGCTCAACGAGGGACAGACTTTCTTCCGCACGCCGAGCAATGCGCCTCTTCAACTCAGGCTGCAATCGTCGCAGGTCGAGGTGAGGTGAGCCGATTTTGGATTCGGGGAACCCGCTTGCGGGTCCGTGGATTTTGGAAGTTATGCGCGGCTTAAGATTTTCAAGGCAAATGAATAGAACTCGCAGTTCTTTTTCAATCCAAAATCCACGGACCCGCAAGCGGGTTCCCCGAATCCAAAATGGGTTCACGCTTCTTGAGATAATCATATCCGTCGCAATCCTCGCGGTCCTGACAGCCGCCGCCATACCTATGGTTCGCAACTCCGTCAAGCGCGAGCGCGAATCGGAGCTTCGCCTTGCGTTGCGCCAGATGCGGATAGCCATAGATACTTACAGGGCGTATCACGAGAAAACGAACGGAACGGCCATACCGATTGAATGGAAGACTCAGAGCGGTTATCCCAAGAATCTTGAGATACTCGTGGAAGGGTTCATCCCGGCTAACCAAATAGGCACAAGCGGCAACCGCGTCCGCTTTTTGCGGAGGTTGCCAATAGACCCGATGACCGGCGACACGGAATGGGGCATGAGGTCTTATAAAGACAAATCCGATTCTACTTCCTGGGGCGGCGAAGACGTCTTTGACGTGTACACAAAAAGCAGCGGCGAGGCGCTCAACGGGACCAGGTATGGCGATTGGTGATTCGATTTCGGATTGCGGATTTAGAAAATGAACAATGAGCTTTCAAATATTAGACTGCGAGCGCGTATCGCGGGTATTTCTCTTTCAATCCGCAATCCGCAATCTGCAATCCGCAATCAAAGTGGGTTCACTCTGCTTGAGCTGGTCATGGTGATGACAATCGTGCTGATCTTGATAGCAGTCAGCGTGACCGCGTATCAGCAGATTCAGTTAAAGGCCAGGGAGACCGTCCTTAAACAGAACCTGAGCGCGATGCGAAAAGCCATCGATCAGTATGCAGCCGACAGAGAGATATTGCCTTCATCCTTAGAGGACCTGGCAACCGCCCATTACATAAACGAAGTGCCTATAGACCCGATCACCGGAGACACGGATTGGGATATCGAAATGGGAGAAGATACGGTCTCTCGCGACGGCGGACAAGGCGTCATCGATGTTCATAGCAACGCGCGCGGCACGGATTCCGAAGGAAAGGCTTATAGCGACTACTAACAAAAGGATGAAGGATGAAGGATGAGGAATGAAAAAGACTTTAAGAGCGGCATCTGAAATCTGAGATTGCAAATCTGGAATTTGCAATCGCGGCGCGCGTAAGCGCCGGGGCACCCGTTCCGACTGGTCGCGCCATGCAAATCTTTTTCATCCCTCATCCCTCATCCTTCATCCTTCATCCTTTATAAGATATGTCTTCAGCTTTGCAAAAATACCTCTTGGCTCCGCCCGCGCCCAACACCGCAGCCGGGTACATCGATGATAGCTTCGCCGTAGTCGACCTCAGACGCTCGCGGCAAGGGTTTTCGCTCGCCTCAAGCGCGGTCACGCAATTGCCCGGCGGACTCGTTACCCCGTCGTTCGACTCGGACAATATAGAAGACCTGCAAGAGCTGGCCGAGATTATTTTGCAGACGGCAGAGGCCGCAGGGTTGTCGAACAAAAAGCGATGGGCCGTGGCGCTGCCCGAAGGCGTGGCGCGAACGCTGGTAGTTGTGCTTGAAAGCAAGCCCGATAGCCGTCGAGAGCTGGACGAAGTTATATCGTGGAAGATCGAGCGCGTTATTGCCGCGCCGACCGCGGAGTTGCGCATCTCGCGCCAGCGCATGAGCCGCGCCGCGGGACAGGAAAGATACCTCGTCACGGTTGCGCGCGAAGATGTGATCTCGCAATACGAATCCGTGTTCTATACGCTAGGCTGGAACACAGGCCTGCTTCTGCCGCGACACCTCGGCGAAGCGCAATGGCTGCTCTGGGACGATGAGCCCGGCGATAAGATGCTCGTGTCGGCTAATCGCTCGGGCTTCACTTCGGTCATCACGCGCAACGGCGAGCCGGTGCTGGTGCGACCCTATGCGTGCGAGCCTGAATCGAGAACCGATGAATTACATCGCTTCGCGCTTCATTACCGAGACCGCCTGGCTGGAACACCGGGCGAGCAGGTCCATCTAGCGGGCATGCTCGTTATAGGCAGCATCGATCCGATTGAAGCTCAACAAGCCGTAAGCGATGCCCTCGATAGCCAACCCCGATTGCTCAACCCCACACAGTTCGGCATAGACCTGGCCGGTGAAGCAATTGCTTTCGATCAACTTGCCGGGGCAGCCGGGCTTGCGACTATTACGTGGCAATAGCAGGGGCTTGAAAACAGACACATCCTTGGCCTTTCTTTTTCTATCCGGTTCAATGTCTGAATTAAGTGCATAATGATGTCTGAATTTTGTGTGCTGCTTTTTTAACGGCCCGCCTTTTTGTCTCACGCTTCGCAACATCAAGAGCGATTCTGAGCTTGATGTTTTTCTGTAAATGTAAGATGAGCCACCTTTTATGGTTTGAATTCTGTTGGCGATTTCTGAAAGGAACGGCCTTTGCTTATTAAAAAGTGAGATTAACAAAACGGCAATTGGGCCGTTCTAACCAGAACGAAAAAAGGAGATACCGATATGTCAGCAAACAAGGATAAAGACTTTGGCAATCAGCAGGGTCAACAAGGCCAGCAGGGTGGCCAAAAGGGCCAACAGGGCGAACAAGGAGGCCAGCAAGGTCAGCAAGGCCAGCAGGGTGGTCAACAGGGCGGTCGTCCAGGCCAGGGCGGCAAAGAATCCGACAACCGCTAATCCATTTAACAGGTACTTCTAATAAGGCAAAAGGAAAAAGCAAAGGCGCGGCCTGAGCTTCTACCTTTTGCCTTTACTCGTTTCCGGCCCTACTTGTTTTTGGGTTTGCCTTTCCAGACCATGACCGCGCCGGAAGAACCGACCGCGCCGTCCACAGGCACGCCGTAAAATTCTACCGACAGGTTGAATTTCTTTCTCACAACCAGCCCTATCATCAGCCGCAAATCGACCGACTCGCCGGGTGAAAGCAGGTTGTCGCTGCCCGCATCTATCACCTGTAAAGAGCCGGAGGTTGGATTAGAACGGCTCTCCCTGGTCAACAGCACGTTAGTGCGCGTAAGCTCCGCGACGCGAAGCAACGGGCTGGCTACGGGAGTTTGACTGCGGTTAGTGAGTTTCAAATTGATCGTCAGTTGCGAAGACCCGCTCGTTCCGTTTGGATAGTCCGCCGACGGGCCCTCGCTCCAATTCCGGTCAATTCGCTCGGAAGAGATAAAGGCGGCTTCAAGCCCGCTTCCCACATTTGTGCAGATGCTGAAATCGGACAGGCTGTCACCGAACAGCGTGTTGCCAAAACTGCCTTCGCTAGCCAGAATGCGCACGCGCGCGCGCGTAGTCGGTGTCTTGGGCAGCGTGATCTGAATCTTGTCGGCGTTTCCCGGCACAGAATCTAACAGGGAAGTAAAGTTCGTCCCTCCGTCTACCGACAGCCGGATCTCTTGATTGACGGGAATGAATCCTGATTCCCTCGGCACAGTCCACGCTACGGTGTAAGGCTCGCCGCCTATCAAACGCTCTCCTCCGGCAGGCGAGCCTACAAAGAGGCTCGGAAAAATGCCGTTGAATGTAGGCGAGAAGGTGTGTTGACAGTCGACGCCGCCTGCCGAGCCAGTTCCGTCCGTGTCTTCGTAATTTTCCCAGTGACCGGTGCCGGTTCCGTAGTTGGGAATGGTCTGTGGCCTCGCGTCGAGGTTGAAAGCCGCAGTATCTATTGCAGAGACGGCGAGCCGCCACGCGCTGGTCGTGTTCTCGTCGTTAGGTATTATCGCTTCGCCTGCCCACGTGTCATTGAGATAAATCGTTTTGTGCCAACCTGAAATCTCATCCGGCGCCGATAATCTCAACTCGTTTATCTGCTCGTTGCGTCCCAGAAACGCCTGCGGAGTCGAAGCCGTGTTCATAGGCTTTGAAAACTGAAAGCGGACCTGAAGGCGTCCGGGTTCGATTCCGGGGAAGCGCGTATCGACGACCATCTGCCGCGCGTTTGTGGTCGCATCAGTAGAATCGACCCAGCGCGCTGAATAGACCAGTTTCGTAAAGCTGCCGTCGGAAGCTGCTTGATAAGCCTTGACCGATTCGAGAATGGGTGGCCCCGCCGACCATCTCAGAACCGCGCGAGCGCCGCTCCAGTTCTCTTCGTTAATCTCGGCTATCTCGTTTTCGGCGATGCTGAAATTGCAGCAGGTCGGTCGCATCTCTATGACAAACGGAATGGCGACGTTATGCGCGCCGTAAGCGTAGTTGATGGACGACCCCGTAGTAGCGTAAAGATCGATTGCCTGCTGAGGCGTATACGTTTTGCGCGCGATGGCGAATATCTCGCTCGACATTTTTTCTGCGAGCGTTGAGAGCGTTCGATCATCGGGCGCGGGATGCGTCTGGTAGCCCCACGGGTAGAGGATCAGCTGCGAATAATTATGATAATCGAGCAATGCGCGGAAGTGGCGATTGGGATCATCCATCAACACCTGGATCGCTTTGACCTCCGGCTCGCTGTTTGGCTTTGGGCCGCGATAGATTTCGTTTTGCGGGTCGTCGCTCGCGCCAACATCGTCCGTAGTTTTCGGGCATGCCTCGTCCGACATCAGCCGCCACTGGTAATTATAATTGCGGTTAAGATCGACTCCCACCGAAGAGCCGCACTCGCCATCCGATATCGGCCGGCGATTCTTGCGCCACAATCTTATCAGGTCCGTCCGGTCGTTTTCAGCCGACTGGCTGTAGGTCAATCCATCGGGGTTGAGTATCGGCACTACCCAGATGCGCAGATGATCGACCGTGTGCTTTATGAAGTCGTCGGTCGCGTAGCCGTTCACGAGTTGATTGGCGAAAAAGATCGGCGGCTCGACCCCTATCCATTCGCGAGCGTGGTGGCCCCCGGTTATCAGCACGTCCGGTTTTGACGAATCGTCTACGGACGGGTCCGCAGTTATCTTGAGCGCGAAAATCTGCCGGCCTTCATAGCTCTGCCCGATGTTTACAAGACGCGCTATCTCGGGATGCGCCTGGGCAATCTGTGTAAGCTCGGAGAGCGCCTCGTCATAACTATGAAACCGCCCCTCTACTGTCGCCGCCGGGAATATACCGTCTTGCCGTTTGGGCGAGCGGTTGCCCGCGTCGAACGTCTCCCCTGGAAAGAAGCGCGAGACGTTTCGGGCGAACTCTTCGGGCGTAAAAAAGCCCGCCAGTGCGTAGCCGCGCCGCGTGTACTGCCGGGCGATGTGAGAGTTGATTGAAGCGGCCTGTCCGTCGGTTGAAAAGATATCCAGATACGCGATGAAAGAATCGTTGCGCAGCAGAATGTTTTCGCGGTCGCCAAGCCAATCCGAATAACCTTCAGCGGGCGCGCTTTTTCGGCTCAGGTCTATGACCGCGATGCGGACCTGTGAAAGCGCTTGAGCGGAGTCGGATTGATAATCGGGCGTGATACGTCTGGCGATCTCTTCGCCGCGCGCGCGCGCTTTTTGCCATTCGGCGATAGAGTCATAGATGACTCTGAAGCTCACACCTTCCGCCGACAACCGATCAAGCAGGTAAGCGGGCGCGGCTGCCGTGGTCTCTTCTCGTGTCTCGGCCCACACGGTCAGGTCAAGCCCCGCCTCGCGAGCCATGCGCTTCAAATCTTCGGGCCGCGCGCTGATGCTTGCAACCTGCGGAACAAGCTCTTTGCGAACAAGGCTCGCCTGCACACCTCTAAACAGTGCCCATGCCTCTTTTTGAAGTTGCGGATCAGGATTTTTTAGCGCCGCCTCCCACACGTCGAGCGCTCCCGGCTCGTCGAGCGCGGCAAGCTGTGCCAGGGACTGGCGGAATTCATTCGCGCGCGCGCGGGCGAGCCGCGCTTTAAGCGCCGACTGGCGCGCACGGCGAGCCGAGTCGCGCTGCGAGCCAGGGCGGGCAGCTTCGGCAGAAAAGAATAGATTAGCGGTTGCGATCAACAGCGCCAGGAGGGCTAAAGAAAACAGTGCAGGCGCAGCTGAACGGCGAGACCTCGGCTTCGTCATCTAATTCCCTCGGGCTACTCAAGGGGTTTACCAAAAAGACTTATGCTCAGTCAAGAACTTTCATGAGGGGGGCTGGAAAAAAGGGCCATGACTGAGACATTAGCCATGACCCTTGATCTTTATGCGCTGCTCTCTTGAAGTTACGGTTTGCCGCCGCGCCGCTTCGCGGGCTTCTCGGCCTGGACCTTGAATTCGTTCTTTAGCACTTCGAGCGAGTTTCTTGCATCCGGGACTCGCTTGTCCTCGGCAGGTGCTTTGCTCACGAATTCCGCGAGCGTGTTTGCCGCTTCTTGAAGCTTCTCTTTTTCCGTGGAGCCGAGGAGCGTCAAGCCCAGGTTGTATATCGCGTCTATGTTGTTCGGCTCGGCGGCGATCACCGCTTTGTAAGCCGCCACGGCTTCGTCCGTGCGGCCGGAGAAGCGGAGCATGTTTGCCCGCGTCACTCCCCATTTGCCCTTATTTGCCGCGTCCAGGACCTGGGCCTTTTCGATCGCCTTCATCGTATCGTCAATGATCTTCGTATCCTTCAACGGGTAGAACTCGACGATGAGCCCTGCGTTTTTGGCAAGTATATTGTAGTAGACGATCAGGTCGGTCGGGGCAGCCGGCTCGGTGCTGCTGGTGGCGACGTCGAGGGCTTTGTTGATGGCCGCGACTGCCTTTTCGAAGTGAGGCAGGGCTTCGTCCCGCTTCTTTTGATTGAAGAGGTTGACGCCTATCTGGTAGTGGGCTTCGGCCAGGTTGGCATTCGCGCGGTAGGTCAGCTCGGCAAAAGCCGCGTGCTTGCCCGGGTCGCCGGTCGAAGCCGCTTCAAACTCGGTCATAGCCGCTTGATACTGGTTGGTCTTCATCAGCTCGACACCGGCGTTGTATCGAGTTCGGAGCGTGTCGAAGTTTGATTGCAGCTCCTCGGCTTCTTTCTTCTTAGCCTCGTACTCTTTCTTAGACAATTCGACCTTGGCTTTATCCGCCGCAGAGATTGTCGGGGCCGGAGCCGCCCCCGTGCCGCCCTTCTGCTGGTTGATCGCCGCCTGCACCTGCTCAAGCGTCATGCGGGTCCCATCGCCGGGACGGACGGTGATGTCTATGGGCTCGCCCGAAAGCAACCGGACGCCGTTGACCCATGTAGGCTCAATCCCCGGCCCGGAAACCACGAGCAGAAAGGTCCCGGCTACGGGCATGCCGAGGCGCACATAGTGGCCTTTACTGTCGGTCTTGACCTCCCATTTGCCTTTTATGTCCATGCGGTAAATATCTATCACTGCGTTCGAGACGATTTTCATCGTGCCGCCTTCGCCCGACATCTTGACGGTCCCTTCGATCTGCGTGGTCTGCGCTAATGCGATTGCTGATAAAATAGCTAGACAGGCGCCGAGACCGGCGGCTCTCCTTAGAATTTTGCTAAACATTGATCTCCCTCCATAGCGGCTTGTTGATGTTGCTTTAGTCGAAAAACTCACTTGTATACGATGACTCAGACCCGGCATCAGTTGGCACAAAGCAGGTCGGAGTAAGCATCTTTTGAACAAGTTTTCCTAGATAATTCAGTGTATCTCACGGCATTTCGAGTGTCAACGCGACGCCCCGACCGGAAAGCCTTATCTTCTCCCTCTTAATTTGAGGGGTTCTTCTCACACTTCACTTTCAGAAAGAGAGTGAACTGCACGACAGGCTCCAAAACGAGCGGGTTTATTACCTGATCGAATTCGCTCTCATCCAGCGGATTGTAATAAAATGTCTTGCTCTTTCTTTTCTCTACTACCCTCATATCCCTTCCGCTATTGACCGAGCCTGTCTCGTAGGCCGCGTATGAGTTATACATTTCGGAAGGAAAAAACATGTCGTACTTCTCTAGAGCTACAACAAAAGAGTGAGGCTTGATGCCCAGTTGTCTGGAATACCTTTCCTCCTTCTTTTTTATGATCTTGGATGCTTCCTCAAAGAGCCTCTCCCTTAATGTCGCGGTGTCGTTTACGATATAGTCCACTTTTATCAGGTCGAATATGGACGACTTTGAAGCCGCTATGAGCATCTTTTCCAGCATCCCGCGATCTTTGTAATGAACCAGTATGTTCTTCTTTACCTCAAACCCTGTTGCCTTCTCTCTCGCCGTCGAAGAGCCGGCTGCGACTGTGAAATCGTAGATACGGTTCTGCGTGACAAAATCGACAAAGACATCCGCGCCCGCGACCCCCAGCTCTTGAAGAGATTTGGTGAATTCAGCAATCTGCAAATCTATTTTTTTATTGCAGTCCAAAAGCGTCGGGCCTTCCTGAGCGACGCCGAAGACGGCCAGATACTCGTCGGCCTTCACGTTCATCAAAACATTGGCTTCCAGGAATGTTGAGATAACAGAGTCTTTGGGTTCTACCCCGTACAGGTTGCCCGTTGCGACGCCTGTATTCTTTCGCCTCGTATTTCCATAAACGGCGTTGCCGCTCTCTTGAGCAAACGAATTTCCTGCGCAGATAAGTACTAAGAGGATAAGCGCGACACATTTCATTGACGATACCTCCAGCGTTGTAAAATTATTTGAGTTTTGAGAAGCCTGAGTTCAAAAGCCGCCTGAGGAGCTTCTACCGGCTTGAGGATACTTGTCCATTGTCTTATCAACAAACTGACTGAACCTCGGGAAAATTATCAGGTTGAGCGCCAGCCCTGCTACCGCAAAAGGGATTACCGGCTCAGGCCTTCTTTCCAAGATTGCCAGCAACAAGCCGAATATTGCCACTGCTTCATTCATCGCCAGGCTTATTATCATCGCAGTGAAATACATACCCGACAGACCAACGACCTTCATCTCTAAAGGCGTCAGAGACTTGATAATCTTTAATCTCTCCTGGTCAATCTCTCCGGTTTCGCGATTGGTCGCCAGAGCCTGCGGGTCTACTTCCTCTTTAAGCTTGTCATAGATGTGCCCTTCGGACAAAAGGCGGCTTCTGAGCAACAGAGAGAGAACGCCGATAGCCCCTGCGATCAGGTACAGGGCTGTTCTCAAGCTGTTTTCAAAAGGCTGTGCAGGTTGTCCCGTTAAGTTTAGAACGTATGCCAGGACGACGTAAAGCAGTATGGTCAGTGTCAAAGCAAACCAGAGGATATTCATCACCAGGATTCTCGGCTTCAACACCTGTTTTAAAGTCTCGGACGGCATGGCTCACCTCGCAATACGCTGAGAATTTATTTTCGGCAAAAAGAAATGTCAATCGGTAGCGGTCGCAGAGCTACAACAGCCTAGGGCTATTGCTCTCATCGGCGGCCTGATTATATCGACCGCTATATCATCATCGGCCATATACGAGATTGCTGAGGGGCTACACATCAAAGTTAGTGAAGCATTGATGAATCGGCAGACAAAGGCGGAAGCTCGGTCAAATGCATTTCAAAATCACCGCGAGGATGTAACGGGAACCAAACGTCCTAATTTTGGAGCTTCTACCTCACCATGTTTGCGAAAGTAGTCCATCACTACGTCAGAGAGTGATTTGCCGCTGTCTACCTGCTTAGTACTCAGAAAAGTCTGATAGAGGTCGCCGCCCTGTGCGACGAAGCTGTTAGTCGCAACTCGATATAGTCTCTTATCGTCTACAAGGCTGTCGCCGATTCTGAATTCGACGAGGCGCTTTCCTGCGGGTCTGCTCATATCGTAAGTGGCTCGCAGCCCCGATACCTGAATCAAGCCGCGCTCTAGTGAAAGCCCTTGCTCAAGCACTTCGCGGATTTGTGCGCCGGTCATCTCGCACACGACGAGAGAGTTCAAGAACGGGAGCGCGTCAAGCACATCGCCGTTCGTTACCGTTCCTTCCGGAATGTCTGCTCGCAGGCCGCCTGCGTTCTCAATTCCAATGTCTGCTCTACCTTCTTCGCGCAGGACATCCGCGACGAATGAGCCGAGTGAAGATTCACGATTATAATCGCGCACCAACCGCACCTTTGATTTGCCGACCACTTTACCTATTAAGGGCGCAACCTGCTGTTTATAGTTTTGTATCTTTGCAGCTACTATTGGGTCTGGTGTGAGCTTATCGCTCCAAACCTTCAATAACTCGCCTTCGTGCGATATAACCTTCTTGCCTTTCAAGCGAAGTCTGAGGAAGCCCAACCTCGTCCCGTATCCATAGGTCTGCACAATGACCGTGCCGGTTTTGGGATGGACATAAGGCGCCTCAATGCCGCGATGGGCATGCCCGCCGACAAAAACATCAATGCCTTCGACTTCTCCGCAAAGCCGAATATCTTCATCAAAGTCGCGCTGCACTTCTGGGCGAGCCTCGGCATCTGTTTGCATCGGCCCCGTTTTGCCTTGATGCGCCAGCACCACGATCAAGTCCACCTGCGGTTTGAGTTCTTTCACAGCTTCCCTTACAACAGGAATCGGGTCGAGGAAGTCAAGATGTGTAATGCCTGAAGGCAGCGCGACACTGCGCGCATCCTGGCCGATAATTCCAATGACGCCCAGCCTGATGCCGTTGCGCTCTATGATCGTATAAGGTCGGCTGTAAGGATGATTCGTGCCTTTATAAAATATGTTCGCGCCAAGCACAGGAAATGAGACTCGATTCATCTGCTTTTGAAAATTGTCTGCTCCGTAATCAAACTCATGGTTGCCAATAGCCATCGCATCATAGTTCATGCTCATCATCATCTCCATCAGCGCCTCGCCGCGAGTGAGGTTCGAGAGCATTCCTGTGAACATATCGCCGGTATCGAACAGAAACGTTGTCTTATCGCGCTTACGGATTTGATTGATAAGAGTGGTAAGATGAGCTGCGCCGCCGAGCTTAGGCGACCCCTTCAGCCAGTAAGCGGGGATAGGGTCAAAGGCGCTATGAAAATCATTCGTGTAAAGAATGGTCACTTCACGAACTTGCTCATCAGTTCTATTCTGCCCCAAATTGACGCTACTAAATAGAACTATGAGGATGAGCAATAAGGGTATTCGACAACTATGGCGCGACATTTAACTTGTTTCCTCCTGTAGTGCATAGCCCAGGCGGTCAGGCGGGTCACTGTAATTTCTTGCATTGGGTTTGTCAATCAGCAAATGCTATGTAAGAGGCTGTAGATTGAATGAAACTTAAGATTTGTAAATCTTGCGCCTCAAGTTTTAGCCTTTAACTTTTCATTTGCCGGTCTTACCGGCAAGAAAGAGCGATGTCGCTCAGAACTGCGAGTGCAATAACATTACCAACGACGCCCGCACCTATAAGAAGCTGCTTTCTCTATTCGCGCGCTCCGATGGATACCTTACGCAAGTCAGCTTGAAACTTCACGCCAGGGAGTGTCAATAATAAGTTATATTCCGGTAAGTTATCCAAGCAGGTTCGGAAACCGACTTCCCATCTTTCGTGACCCATTTCCTGGTCGTCTTCTTTATCCAGTTGCCCGTTGAATCAAACTCGTATTCATAAGAATACCTGTTTCTGACCGAGCCGTTCTTGACATCAAAGTCGGTCCTTTCTATCTCGTTACTTTTGTCGTTCAATATTGAAAGGTATCGCTGATTGAGAGAGCCATCCGATGAGTATGCCAACTCCTCCAACTGGTTGTCCTTGAGATTGTAGACGTAGCGCATTCGCAGATTCCCATCATTACCATACAACAGTTTTTCTACCAGGTAGCCCTTATCGTCGTACTTGTATTTGTACTTCCACGAATATCGCTGGTCGCGCTTCTGCTGCGACTGTGCTGCGGCGGGCGGAGCCATCATGGGCGGCGGGTTGTATTCGTACTTTATGCTTTTGTGATTAGAGACTCTATCGCCATCAATGTAACCATAGATCGTTATATTCATCGGGTTACCTCGATAGTCATAAAGCTCGTGCTTCACCATGTTCCCCTGTTGGTTGTAGTAGGATGTTGAAGAAGGTTTGCGCCCTGCTACCGACCATGTTCCTGACAGGTCTTCATCCTCGGAAGCTACAATCTTAACTTTGCCTTTCAGCCTGTCATCTTCGGCGTCAGACTTAAGCTTCTTGGCGACAGGCTCCTGTGGCAATGGGGCAGGCGTCGCGTCCGCGATTTTCTTTTTCAAAGCGGCTTCTGCATCCGCAGGCGTGAGTAACTTAAAAGAATCGAGAGCTTTTAATGCGATTGCTCCCTGTGGTTGGTTAGGAGCTTGCGCAAGCATTAGCTGGTACAGGCGATTACTGACCAGATAAACCCTAACTGTCATTAACCCATTAGGTAGTTCAACCTTCAATTCGCGGCCAGGATGGGCGGATAAAGTGATGCTGTTTTCTTTTATTAGCTTGCCCTTCGCCGCAGTAACTTGCGTCAACGCCTGCTCGCATACTTGGTCCAGTAGAAGGTTAGCGGCATTGGGGTTGTTTAACGGGTCCGGCATATCCAGGTACATAACAGTGAACTGCCCCTCAGCGGTCCTCCAACTGTAACCTTGCCCTGTAGCTGTTCCTGTTGGTGTTTTCAATGAGATTGGTTGATAGGCGTCCACTTCTTCGGGCAGGGATATAACAAATCTTCCGTCTAGTGAAGTAAATGACTGCGAACTGGATGAATCAGATAATGATGTTGGTTTATTGCTTTCTACTTTGAACCCCTGGGCCTGAACTCCTGTTGAACAAATGATAAGACTGATTAGCAGTAAGCCATTCTGGACCAACCTCTTCATGAAAAACTCCCTTTATAATCGTGTTAAGAAATTATAGATTGCACCTACAATACCAACTAAAGCGATAGGTAATAAAAGTGCCAAATTTAGAACGGCAATTCTAACATAATTAGGCTAAGAACTCACCTCTGTCAGTCTCATCGTCACGGCTGTAACAAAGTCGATTTTGTTGGGCTGAACTGGATTCGAAGATCAAAGCTCGAAAAAGCAATGTGCGATTTCCCTCAGCTTTTCTCAACTTGCATATCGCGGCGACTGCGCC
Organism: Blastocatellia bacterium; assembly: GCA_963728545.1. GTDB lineage: Bacteria > Acidobacteriota > Blastocatellia > UBA7656 > UBA7656 > DASUNP01. Next base: position 3,765,014 of record CAVSKO010000002.1, on the reverse strand, counting down.
AAGTCCTTTGTTTTCATTTCTCAAGCTACTTTGTTACAGCCCTGGTTCTCATCGTTAGTAATTGCCTTCAAGCAGAGTAATCTTAGAGATGTATTCCGCAAGACTCCTAACCGGAGTTGCAATGTTTGCACTACAAACGGCTTCTTAGCTTGTGTTATTATCTTGAAGTTGATAACAGAGTTGAAATTTTGAGCGACTGGCTTGGGGTTTTTTGATTTACGATAAAAATCGCTCAGATGTTGATAGAGACAAGTTTACGGCGAGCATAGCTCAGTTGGTTAGAGCGCGTGACTGTGGATCGATTCCCGACCAGTTTCGCACCGGATCAGGGTGTTTCACTTCTTGCCGATAAATTGAGTAATTCCAGCTTTTAGCTTCACATTCATCTGCCTTTCTTGTTGCACTTCGTTTCACCATATTTCTTGATATTGCACACCAAAGTGTGTGTGGTGTGTGCGTGGGCGATTTTTTTTCAACTCGAACATTGACCTTATAAAGAAGCCATAGTAAAAAATATCAAGCTCGATAAAACGGGCTGATACCTATGACAACGCGGGTCGATACTTCTCGCCCGATTTACCACAAATCAAACCATAGCCGTATGTAACCCGGCCAAAGTCTATTACAACCAAAGCCGATACGCTCAAGCGTAGCCTGAGCATTGTTGTCATTAGGCGTAGGCAAGCTGGCTGATTTTTTGGTTAGGAAAGAAATATGACCGGACAAAAAACTATCTTTACTGAGCAAGAATGTTCCGACCGCATCGGACTTAGCAGGCCCACTTTATGGCGGCTCCGATCTGCTGGAAAAATCTCGTACTACAAGGTCGGTACGCGCGTCTTCTACGACCAGAAACACATCGAAGAGTTTTGGCAACGTCAGGAGCGTCGAGCCAGAACGAGCAGAAAATCAAGTTCTTCGGGTGACGATGTAATTATCTTCAACTCAAAATGCGAACCCGTCTTCGCGCGGGTCGAAGCCTCACAATAAAGAAAGGGAAAGCCATGTCGACAAAGAAGAACGATAAACTACCGGAAGGTGTCGTTTGCCGGAAAGACAAAAACGGTAAGATAAGCTGGTGGGCGAGAGTTATCTATATTGACTCGAACGGCAAGAGGCGAGAGGCCGTCCGCCGCGCCGACAATAAGTCTGACGCCAAAGAAAAGCGGGCCGAATTACGGCGTCAATACAAAGATCATGGGTCGAGCATCTTGGAGACTGCGAACATGACTTTCGATGATCTGGCGCTTTTCTACGAGAAGACCTACCTGATAGAGCCTCAGTACGTTGACGGGCGGAAAGTGGCTGGCTTACGTGGTCACTACAACCAGAAACTTTTCCTGCGAACGTTACGCGAACACTTCGGAAACCGCAAGCTGCGTGCGCTTTCTCATGGCGATCTCAAAAGGTTCAAAGTCACCCGGCTCGCAACACCAACCAAGCAGAATAAACAGCGGGCCATCGCCAGCGTCAATCGAGAGCTTGCTTTGCTACGACGTATGTTGAACGTGGCGCAACGCGAAGGTTGGATACTGAGAAACCCGTTTAACTTAGGCGACTCGCTTATCAGCTTGGCGGATGAAAAGCAGAGGGAGCGGATAATTACGCGCGAAGAAGAACAGAGGCTACTGGACGCCTGCACAGGCAAGTGCGCCCACCTTCGCCCGGTTATCATTTGCGCCCTAGATACGGGCCTACGCCGTGGAGAGATACTGAGTCTACGAAAAATTGACGTAGATTTAGACAACAGACTCATTACCGCGCGGTCGTATAAAGGTAAAAACTTGCGGGTGCGCGTTGTAGGCATGACTCCGCGACTCGCGCATGAGCTTGAATTGATTATTAATAAACTACCCGAAGACTATGACAGAACCATCTTCGGTGTCGCAGATGTCAAGAAGGGATTTACCACGGTGCGTAAAGCCGCCGGGTTATCCGATTTCCGCTTCCACGATACTCGTCATACGGCGGCGACCCGTTTAGCTTCGCACATGTCGCTAGCAGAGCTTGGCCGCATTCTTGGACACAGCCAGCCTCAAACGACTTATCGATATGTAAACGCCGATGTCGAGACAGCGCGGCGGACCGCTGCCGCCCTTGATGCTTTCAATCAATCGGACGATTCGAGTGCTTCGTCTACGATCCAATGATTAATTGAAGCAGAGCGGGAATGGAGTCCGATTACTGAGGGCCGTGTGAAATTCGCGGCCCTATTATTGATCCAGACATTTGCGAGCTATGTTTCTGTGTGCTGCCTAGTGTCTAAAGGCCCGTTACAACAAATTCACAATGCTGTAAGATTGGTGCAATAGACGACCTATGCTAAATTATCTGCTCGGCAAACCACTGCCGTAGCTGCACGAATAAGAGTCCTGACAAAGACCCACCGTGCGTTTCGACTAAATGAACCGAACAGAAAACTCAGAAGGAAGCCTCTCACCGGAGTTGTGTCTGCTGATGCGGCGGGAATGAGAGAAGCTGTACCAAGTGCTCTAGCTGATACGAGTCATCTGTCTGTACGTTTCTGAGTGAGGCCGATGTACCGGATTCAGCTACGTGTACTCCTGACCCCGAAGAAGTGCCGTCAACAAACATGCTGTGCTAATGAATCGGCAAACAGCGAGCGACCGCGACGGTGACTAACTAACCATGTCTGCTTGAAAGGCGGACATTATCTCAGAGGTAAAAAGCATGATCGAACAGAATAATGGTTGCGTTGAAGTGAACTGCCCAAAACATGGGTTTCTTGCGCGCGTGATCGCCAACATCGCAGAAGTCTTCTGTCACAGATGTGGGCGGTGGATTCGCGCCGTCGCCGATGAAGAAAGGCGAAAGCTCGATCTGCGGCGGTCGCGCAATCAACGATACTACAAGAACCGTCAATCGGCGACGATTCAGGCAATCGGCCAAGCTGCGAATTAAGACGCTGCTGGCAGCAAAAATCAACAACTTACAGCCAATGCTTTCGATTTAAGGAAGGAGAATCATAAGTTGATGTCTACGCACGGTATAGAAGCTGAAACCCCTGACAGCTCGGCCTCATACGTTGATCATAACGAAGCGTTCATCCTGTTTAGCGGGTTGTTCGGCGACTATTTCAATTCGCTCGGAGACGACCTGTCGAGTCCACACGCTCGCATCGCACTGGCTTGGCAAAAGGGTAGTAAGTGGCGGCATGAGTATTTCGCCGATACTTTCCTAGCGGGCTGTCGAGCAGACGAGCTTCGAGAGGAACAAGTAAATTCCTACTTCTCAGTTTCCCCACGGAATAGAGAAACTCGAAAGGAGACCGCTATCCCGCGTTTGCTGACGCTGCACCTTGATGTGGATCGCTATAACAACTCGGTCGAGCAGAAGATCAGACAAGAACAGCCGTCCGCGCTGGTTTGGTCTGGTAACGGTCTACACGCATACTGGTTTCTCGATGCACCTGTGCCAATCAAGCAGAAATTGCTCATACGATCTTTGAATCGAGAGCTTGTTAAGCAATTCGACGGCGATTTTAATTCTACAGATGTGGGCCACGTTCTGAGAGTGCCGGGAACATTCAACGTAAAAAATCCAGATGATCCCAAGCGAGTTGAGTTGCTCGAATGTGATGCCAAGACCCGGTATCCGCTGGATTATCTGATTGAACGGTTCGGATCGAATCTACAAAGTCCGCCGCCCGAAGCTGCGAAAGTATTACCTTTCGAGCCAACTCCGCGCGGGCGCTTTCTAAGCTCAGACGAGAGATTGTATGTGGAGCGGCTGCTGCGAGAAGGACTGTTTGAACAGCAGAGCCGCAACCATTCGATACTGCTACTTGGCCGCTATTGTTTGGAGCAGCCGATGTCAAGAGATGAAGCCAAGACATTCATCATCGGCTTCTTCGAGAATAATCATAATGGTCTGTCACGAGATTGGATTGCGGATCGGGAAGGGTGTATACGTCACATCAGGGCCGCCGTGGATGACTGCTGGAAGAAAGCACCGAACTGGCAGCAATCCTATCGCATGCAGCGCAGCAAGGATGCGAATCGTAAGCTCTCAACGAGCGATCTCGACTATATCTACTCACGCGGCCTAACCGAGCGTGACCAGCTATTCCTGACGGACGCGATGACGTTCATACTAAACTACCAGCGGGACGGCGTAATTGTCTTGGAATCACGCCAGATCATGAGGTTTCGCTATTGTCATAGTCGCAACTACAAAGATCGGTACAGGCTGCTCGAAAATCTTGGGATCGTCAGGCCGAAAGTTAAATACAAGAAGGCCGCACGACTAGGGGCCGAGTTTTATGTCGTCTATAAGTTCCAAGAGAATATTGCGGGTGATGATCTATCCTTAGCAGCATAGGTACTGAAGAGGGAGCTTCAAACTTTACAATCACTAATAATAGAATACCCGCACCAATAGGGAAGGTGTGTAGTTCCTTATTTGATATGAGATCGACATTCTTTGAATTGAGTATCGACATTTGAAGTAAGATCGACCGAACCGATTTGATTGTTGAGTGTTACGCTCGGCTCAAATTGACGCATAAATCAGGTGAGATTCGAGCTTGGTGCTTTACCGGCTTAACTTCATGAGGCGCTACGCTTTTATCGGTTCGGGACGTTCATTTGTTTGATAGGCGGTTCACATCGCTTAGATTAGGTTCTCAGAAGCGCCGATAGGTGATTAGTCGAGCCACATGGATGAACGGCTAGACCGGGGCGAGCTTTGAACGAGAAACTAATCTGACGATCAAGTTCGGGGCGGTTCGATGCGGACTGCTCCCGACGTAGCCGAGCCAGATTCACAGTTTTTCCGCTCCGAAGTATTTCGCGTCTCTTTCCGCTCGGTTTTACTATACCCGCTCTAACAGAATCAATAACTTAGCTTTTTCATGAGGCGTTCCGATCAAGAATTTCGGGTACACAGCAGGTACAGGACTAGTACGCAAATAGTACACGGATTACCCACTCCACCCCATGCAATTAGAAATCTTTTGTGTATTAAAATGATGCGAATTTGACCCGAAACTATTTTAGTTCCAGCCTAGCCTGCTCTCGATATTCCGATCTAACGCATTCCTAAACAGCCTTATCCACGGCTCATAATGTCAAGAGCTTGAGAGTTTATTTAGTATCCTAAACTTGTGTTGATAGCTTCAGGTGTCGCGGCCCCTTCGTATAGAATGCCGAGTATGCAAAGCTCGCAGGAATCTAGCAGACGGCCCCTGCTCGCTTTCTTATACGCAACGCCGATAGGCATCTTGGGCGGTCTAATCGGGCTAGGCGGCGCGGAGTTTCGGTTGCCGGTACTCGCTGGCCCGCTCGGTTATACGGCACGTCAGGCTGTACCTTTGAATCTAGCGATCAGCTTAGTTACTCTCGCCGTGTCGCTAGCAACCCGAATCAACACGCTCTCGGCTGCTTCAATCGCTCCGTTCGCCTATGGTATTGCCGCGATGATCGCCGGTGCTGTCGTGGCGGCGTTCTTCGGGGCCGCACTCGCTGACAAACTCTCGGACGAGAAGCTAGAGCGAGTGATTCTCGTTTTATTAGTAGCCATCGGAGTGTTACTAATCGTTGAAGGATTCCTGCCGAAGCAACTGCCTGCATTCCTGCCCTTCAATCGAGCATGGCATATCATTGCTGGCATCCTTTTTGGATTATCGATTGGTTTAGTGAGTAGTCTACTTGGTGTCGCTGGTGGCGAGTTAATCATACCAACTTTAGTCTTCGCCTTCGGAGCCGACATCAAAACTGCTGGCACAGCAAGCCTCATAATCAGTCTGCCCACCGTGGGTGTCGGTGTAGCTCGCTACGCGATGCGCGGCGCGTTCAATGAGCGGCGAGCCTTAATCGAAACAATCTTACCAATGAGCGTTGGTTCAATCATCGGGGCGATCATTGGCGGCCTGCTCGTTGGGATCATACCCGCGCCGGTGCTAAAGGTCGTACTCGGATTGATCTTGAATATTTCCGCTTTCCGAATCTTTAGTCGAGCAAAGAAACATTGAGAGAAGATCAGCCATGACAATTTCAGTTATTCTAAAATCGGTTTTGTTGTTCATAATTGCCGGGTTGTGTGAGATTGGCGGCGGGTATCTCGTATGGCTTTGGCTCCGCAATAACAAAGGCATACTATTCGGCGCAATTGGCGGCCTGATTCTTTTTGCATACGGAGTAATCCCTACTTTTCAGCCCGCCAACTTTGGCCGAGTCTATGCGGCATACGGCGGTTGGTTTGTTGCACTTTCGCTTCTTTGGGGATGGCTTGTGGATAAGCAAGCTCCCGATCAATATGACATCATCGGCGGCCTCTTATGCTTGGCAGGGGTTGGAGTGATAATGTATTGGCCGCGCGGTTGACTATAACTCCGCCAGCATCGCTTTTACTTTTGCTTCGATTGAATCGCGCACCGCTCGAAAATCGTCTGGCGGCATAGCTTTCGGATCGGGGATATTCCAATCCTCTCGCCGCTTCGCGCGGATGTAAGGACATTCATCACCGCAACCCATAGTGGCAACGAAATCATACTCGACATCTGGAATATCATTGAGTGACTTGTTCGTGTGCTGGCTAAGGTCGTAGCCAAGCTCGCGCATTGACTCTATAGCTTTAGGATTTACTCGACCTGATGGACGCGACCCCGCGCTATAAGCCTCTACCTTATCGCCACCGTGGATGCGAGCGAAGGCTTCAGCCATCTGACTGCGGTTCGAGTTTTCGACGCAAACGAAAAGAACACGCTTAACATCACTCATAGTTGTAACCTCTACAATAAAGCATCAGGCAGAAAGCAAACTTGCCGGTTTGGGTGCGTCTTGCAATGGAATCGGAAGCTCTGGCGAACAACAGAAATTCACTAGCAGTTTCCTATCACGCTGCATATCTTGGTCGCTGGATAGCCACGCTCGCAAATCAGCTATCATCTGTGCGGCAAATGGATCAGGCGGATTTACGATTCTGTAGTGCATCCACTTCCCCTCACGACGCGCACCGACAATGCCAGCACGTCTCAAGTAAGCAAGATGCCGAGATATGCTCGGCTGACTCGCTTGCAAAATCTCTACGAAGAAGCAAACACACACTTCATCATCGCCCATAAGGTTCAGTAACCGCAGCCGAGTGGGATCGGCAAGCGCGCGGAAGAAACGTCCCATATCAAACTTTTTCACCGCCTTTTTCATAGCAAAATATTTTAACACAGAACATATTCACCTTGCGTTATATGAGAAGGCTCATTATATTAGGGACGTATTCCCATACGGTAATATGTTATTTGGCTCTGGTGAAAGTCGTAGGCAGTGACATTGCGTAAACTTTCGACAGATACAAAGTTGGTCATCTTCATAATTGTACTGCTTCTTTTCTATGTCGCTATGTGGACGCTGTATTTTCTCGGCTTTTTCCCTGATGCCCATCCTAAATGAGATGCCAAGTATGGAGAGCGAATAGGAAGAGATCATGATGCTTGTCCGCCGCGCAACGGCTGAGTTGATTGGCACAGCATTATTACTAGCCGCCGTGGTCGGTTCTGGAATCATGGGGGAGCGACTGGCGGGCGGCAACATAGCAATCGCTCTGCTGGCTAATACCATTGCTACAGGGGCCGCGCTGGTCGCCCTTATACTGACCTTCGGGCCGATCTCTGGCGCGCACTTCAATCCTGCCGTTACACTCGCTGACGCATCGCAAGGTGGTTTAGCATGGCGCGAAGTTCCTGCTTATATCCTTGCTCAGATCATCGGTGCTTTCGGTGGAGTAGCCGCAGCAAATCTGATGTTCGAGCATCCAATCTTCTTTGCCGCGCGCCATATCCGGCAAGGTAACGCTCAACTCTTTAGTGAGTTCATCGCCACGTTTGGGCTGCTCGCTGTGATTTGGGGATGCTCGCGGCGACGGGCGGAAACAGTTCCTTTTGCTATCGGGGCGTACATCACGGCTGCTTACTGGTTCACTTCGTCAACGTCGTTTGCTAATCCTGCCGTTACGCTGGCCCGTTCAGCGAGCGATACGTTTGCTGGAATACGGCCTGACGATGTACCCGGTTTTATTGCCGCACAACTGGTCGGCGCGGCTGCGGCGACAGCCTTATTTCGTTGGCTCGTTCCATCAATACCTAAAGACACGCCTGATGTGGTTGTTCCGCATTCGACTGGTATTGAGACTGAATGAGCTACAAGGTACTTAGATAGAGCGGTAGTAACAATGGATAGCGCGGCGCGGCACAAGCTGATTTGGGGTTGGCTCAGATTGTTTCTTGGCTTGGCGCAAATGAGCTTGGCCGCAGCCAGTTTCGGTCTCCTGATTACGATTGGCCTGCACTGGATAACATGGGCGTTCATTGTGGGAGCGACAGCAGCGGCTATTGTTAGCCGCTTGCTTTACCACGGACAAGCAGACTCGAAGCTGGAAGGAAGAAACGGCTTCAAATAAACCGAACAGAGTTTGTATTGAAAGGAGAATTCATGCGAAGCGATCAACAACCATTCAAGATTCTTTTTCTCTGCACGGGTAATTCGGCCCGCAGCATCCTTAGCGAATACCTACTTAAACGAATTGGCCGAGATCGATTTGAAGTTTATAGCGCGGGCAGTGAACCCACAGGTAGAGTCAATCCTTTCGCCCTTCAGGTCTTGAGAGATAACTATCATATCGACGCCAGCGAAGCGCGTAGTAAGTCGTGGGAAGAATATGCGACGGTGGAGTTCGATTTTGTGATTACCGTCTGCGACAACGCGCGGGAGTCCTGCCCTTTCTGGCCCGGTCAACCGATAATAGCGCATTGGGGTGTGCCTGACCCCGCACTAGCTACAGGTGATGACGCGGAAAAACTTAGACAATTCACACAAGCCGCTCTACAACTGCAAAGGCGCATCAACTTATTCTGCTCACTGCCTTTCGAGAAGTTAGATCGCCTTAAACTGATTAAGCTCACTCAAGATATTGGGAAACAGAGTGAGGTATCATAATCCAACAGGAATGTTACGACCCATGCGTATCGTCAGTAGCGCAACATACTGAAAGCCAAAGCCTCTAAGCCACAATTTAATGGCGATGACGGCCAGTGAACTAATCTTTACGGGAATTGGCGACGCCAGCAATCTCATAATTATTCTGTCAGATGATAGTTTATCTCACTCTTCATTTCACAAGTAGTTTAATCCAGATATTCGAATACAGAATAAATCTCTATTAGCTCGTTCCTCAAAAAATCCCACGAAAAAAATATAAAAATGATCAACCGTAGAGTGCGCTGCCCGCTAAGTCCTTAATTTTCCACAATATCCAAGCCTTGCCGACTGTCGCCGCGCTTATGTGTGGAAGTTCAAATCAACAGACGAAAGGCGACAGTCAAATGGCAACAAGATCAATTTCGATTCACAGCAACAAGCGATGCGCGATCTGCACTCGCAGGATTCGCAATAACGATAAAACCAACCTGCACCACACGCCGACACTTCGCAGTCACGGCGGCCAGACCGTTGTCGAAGTTCATGAGGCTTGTCATCGCAATCACCACAAGTCGAACGGCGATTTTGCAGCATGGGGCCGTCTATCTTCGCTCGATTGTCATTGGGCGTTTTATCTCAAAAATGTGAGGGATAACCCTGCCTATGAACCTGCACGCCAGTTCCATTTGATGTTCTACAAGCGACCTTAATCAACGCAAGGGGCCGCGCATCTTTCACGCGGAGAAAGGTAATGTTCATGACCGTTCTGCTTCTTCTCGTAATTCTTTGGCTTATTTCTCACGCTCTCGGCGCAATCGTTGGCGGTTTCAAGAATTGACATTCACTAACAATCACGACGGGCCGCGCATGTCGAGCAACACGCGGAGAAAGGTATTCATCATGGAAACGCGAACATGGAATGAGCTACTTATTCAAGCGGTTTCACAGCCCGGCTTGATCCTCAAGGCATACTCAGTTTTCCATAATTATTCAATTGGGAACCAGATTGCCGCGATTGTCCAATGCCAAATGCGCGGTCTGTCAATTGGCCCGCTCAACACATACAAAGGTTGGCAGAATTTGAATCGGCAGGTGAGAAAGGGCGAAAAGGCGATATGGCTTTGTATGCCCCTTACTCGCAAGATCAAAAACACAGGCGGCGAAGATGAAGAGGTTATTACCACCTTTGTATGGAAGCCTAACTGGTTCGTTCTCTCACAGACGGACGGCGAATCAGTACCCATGCCGATTATTCCGAGTTGGGATAAAGACCGCGCGCTTTCCGCGCTTAACATCACTCAAGTTGAATTCCAGCACACAGACGGCAACGCTCTTGGGTACGCGCGTAGGCGGTCAATAGCAATCTCGCCCCTTGCGCCGCTACCACACAAAACCTTCTTTCATGAGTTAGCTCATATTGAGTTAGGTCACACGCTCGAATCGGAATTCCATGATTCAGAGCAAACACCAAGAAACCTGCGCGAAGTAGAAGCCGAAGCTGTCGCGTTATTGCTCTGCGAATCGCTCGAACTGTCTGGTGCGGAGTTCTGTCGCGGTTACATCCGCTCATGGCTTAGAGGCGATGTAATACCGGAGAAAAGCTGCATGAGAATCTTTGGGACAACAGACCGGATATTGAAATCGGGGCGGGTAAGAGAAGGTGAATCTGCTTCCATCTGAAAACAACAGGATTGTGATGGTTCGCAATCCAACCAACTAACAGAGAGGCAGGCCGAGACATGGAAATCAGGAACCTGCCTCTCCCATCCACCCAGAAAGGCGGACAATCTATGAATACATCGGATGCTGAAGGAAAGCAAATCAACCTCAATTATAAGGAAGCGGCAGAGCTAGCATTCGAAGCTCTACAGGATGATGCAGACAGCCTGATCCTGTTGCTTTTGGGACTTAAAGAGCAGGCGAGCATCATCAACGTTCATGTGCTGATAGATTCTGCTATAGCCGAAGCAGTTAGATATAGCAGCGTCTATACAGAGCTACGGGATGATTACATTAGAGTTCTGGTCAGGAAGTACAGGCAGAAGTAGAGATCATTGCGGCGGGGCGCGAAATGCCGTTACCACACGCGCACATTCCCACCTTGATTTATTCCTGTCTTAGCTGCCCGCATTCATGTAATATTCACAGCAGGGCTGGCACTTTTGACAATCACTATACAGATTGATGTAAAGTCCAGCCGGTCTAATCGGATTATGTTTTGGGCAATGGGCGTCCCTCATCCTGCAAAGGGACAATTAAGATTTCCTCTCCACGGGTTGTACTGATGCCGATGAATGAGTCCGACACTCGCGCCAAATTAATCGATCCTGCGCTCCATGTGCGCGGGTGGACTGAAGACTTAATTAAGCGCGAAGAGACAGCCGGGGCAATCGAGATCATCGACGACCGTGCGCGGCAGCAGAAATACGGGCGCGTGGATTACACGTTGCGCGTCAAAATACCCGGCGAGCCGCAGCCCGTCGCCGTTGCGCTCATAGAAGCAAAAGCCGAATACTACCCGCCTGCCCACGGACTCGAACAAGCAAAGCTGTACGCTGACGCCAAGCGCATGAACGTGCCTTTCGTCTTCGCAACAAACGGGCATCAGTTTGTCGAATACGACCAAAGCACGAAGTTGACCAGCAAGAAGCGTCCGCTATCAGAGTTCCCAACGCCTGCCGAACTGCGCGCACGTTATGAGCAGGCCGTAAAGTTCAACCTTGAAGACGAAGCCGCCAAGCCCTTGCTCAAGTCTTATCAGGGCGGCGAAGCGGCACGACGTTACTACCAAGACGCGGCGATCCGAGCCGTGCTGGAAAAGCTGGCGCGCGGCGAGAAGCGGGCCTTGTTGACTTTAGCTACCGGGGCGGGGAAGACGTTTATTGCCGTTCACCTGCTCAAGCGCATCGCTGACGCCGGGCTGATGAAAAAAGCCTTGTTCGTCTGTGATCGTGACGAGTTGCGTTCGCAGGCTACAGGGGCGCTTCAAAACGTCTTTGGCGCGAATGCTGCCGCCGTCTCGACAAAGAATCCGCAGAAGAATGCCCGCATACTCATTGCCACATATCAAACACTCGGAGTTGATAGCGACGAAGCTGACGCGAACTTTCTATTGAAGAACTATCCTGAGAACTATTTTAGTCACATCGTCATTGATGAATGCCACCGCTCGGCTTGGGGCAAGTGGTCGCTTGTTTTGAAGCGCAATCCTGACGCCATACAGATAGGATTGACGGCGACGCCGCGCCAACTCGTTTTCACTGAACGGAGCGCCGAAGTAGATAAGGACGCGCAGATCAGCGCCGACAACATCAGACACTTCGGCGAGCCAGTCTATGAATACGACATGGCGCAAGGCATAGAAGACGGCTATCTGGCCGCTTGTGAGATCGTGCGCCGGGACATCTTTATCAATGCCAAGACCCGAACCGAGCGCGAGACCGGATTGGAAGCAGCAGACCTTGAAGGTGCAAAGCTGGTGGACGCGAATACAGGCCAGCCGCTTAGTGCCGAAGAAGTCCGCAAACGGTACTCGGCAGCGAGTTTCGAGCGCACCGTAATTGTCAAAGATCGAGTGCGGGTAATGGCAGAGGACTTGTTCAATCAACTGCTCGCCACTGGAAGCCCCGAACAGAAGACGATTATCTTTTGCGTCAGCGACGCCCATGCCGATGATGTGGCGATTGCTTTGAACAACCTATATGCTGCATGGTGCAAAGAGAATAATCGCGCACCCGTTGACCATTATGCTTTCAAATGCACGTCGTCAGTTAGCGGCGGCGATTACATCGCGGACTTGAAGGGTGGTACTCGGCATCACTTTATTGCCACCACGGTTGATTTGCTGACGACGGGCGTGGACGTGCCGAGCGTCCGCAACATAGTTTTCTTTAGGTACGTGAAGTCTCCTATCGCCTTTTACCAGATGGTCGGGCGTGGCACGCGGCTAGACCCGGTGACAAGAAAGCTGATGTTTCGAGTTTACGACTACACCGATTCGACCCGGCTTTTCGGGGCGGAATTCAAAACTCGGCAGCGCATCGCACCTACAGAGCGCCCGCCAGTTGTCGAACCACCGGAGCGTGATCCGGTCGTTGAGGTTGAGGAAGGTGTGAGCGTACAGGTTACGGACGCGGGGCGCTTCATCCTAGCGATGGTAGACGGTAGAGCGATGCCGATCCCGGCAGAGGAATACAAGCAACGGCTCGCGGCCCGGCTAGTCGAGCAGGCCGAGACGCTTGATGAGTTCCGCTCTAAATGGATCGTGCCGGATGAGCGTGGCAAGCTGATGGAGTATGTAAGGAGTGCCGGGCTATCACCGAAGGCTTTGCGCGCAGTAGAAGAGATGTACGATTACGACCTCTATGACGTGCTTGCGGACGTGGGTTACGGGATGAACCCGCGCACACAGGTTGAGCGAGCAGAGGCTTTCGGGTACAAACATGCAGGATGGTTACAGGCGATGCCGCCCGCCACAGCCGAGACTTTACAGGCGATAGCCGCACAGTTCGCTCGTGCCGGAACGGAAGGGCTTGAAAGTAACCAACTACTGCAAACGCCGGACGTGAAGAACGCAGGCGGGCTTAACGCACTCAAGGCGCTTGGACGACCACCAAAAGACGTATTGAACGAGACGAAGGAAAGGATTTTTTCGGCGTGAGCAAAACTCTACCGAGTGCAACCGAAACCCCACAGACTATATCCAGTGGCATTCCGCAACTACTTGATTGTAAGAGGATACGCTTAGGTGAGGTTTGTAAAATTCAAAACGGCTATGCATTCAGTAGCTCTGATTTTGTCAGCGAAGGCATTCCTGTTATAAAGATGGGCAACATTAGCAAGGACTTTCGGGTTAGGTTGGAGCCAAAAAACTTTTCTTATATGCCCGAATCATTTGCTAGAACATATTCTTCCTTCTTGTTACGCAAAGGGGACTTATTGATAACCCTAACAGATATGTCCCCATCAGGGGAGTATCTCGGTACAGTTGCAATTTATGACTCTGAGATGCCTGCTCTATTAAATCAGCGTGTGGGGCGATTCTACGATATAGATAAGTTGATTGATATTTCCTTCCTTTATTACTTATTGAGATCAACTGAGTTTAGGAAGTATGCAACACATGACGACACAGGTAACCTTCAGAAGAATACGAACCCTGATTACTTATATAGATTTGAACTGTCTCTGCCACCACTGCCAGAACAAAAGTGTACCGCAGCAATCCTCAACGAACAGATGGCAGCAGTAGAACGGGCGCGGGCGGCGGCTGAAGCACAGTTGGAAGCAGCTAAAGATTTGTCAGACGCTTATCTCCAAGAAGTATTCAATAGTCCCGAAGCAAAGGAATGGAAGACAACGCCCTTACAAAGTCTTTGCGTGACTAACGGGCAATATGGAACATCAGTAAAGGCAGATGCGTCAGAAACAACCGGCGTACCTGTGCTTGGTATGGTAAACATTTTTGACGGGCGGATTCGGTGGGAGAAGCTGAACTACATTCAGCTATCGGAAAAAGAATTAAAGAAATATCGTCTTGAAAAGGGAGACATTCTATTTAACCGCACCAACAGCGCAGAGCTTGTAGGAAAAACAGCAGTGTTTGATGGCTCACGCGAAGCAGTATTTGCGTCATACTTAATTCGTCTCAAAGCTCATAGAGAATTGGCTGATCCGAATTACATATCAGCATATATCAACTCAAGAGGCGGAAGGCGATTCATAGAGGCAAATATGGCCCGCGCTATAGGACAAGTAAACATTAGCGCATCAACTATAAGCAAGATGCTTGTTCCAATTCCAACACTGATTGAACAACGGCGTATAGTCAAAACACTGGATGCCAAGAATCGAGCAACAGAAAAGATTCTCACGGCGTTATCTAAGCAACTTGAAGCGATCAATAAGATTCCTGCTACACTCCTGCGCCAAGCATTCACCGGGTAACTTTAATGGCTAAACAGAAGACCGGAAAGAGTAACGGAAAACCACTCAACACTCAGCAAGCCGTCAACTCGGCTGTCTGGAACATCTGCAACATCCTTCGCCGCTCCAACTGCGCGGGTGCATTGGAGTATGTGCCGGAACTGACGTGGATTCTCTTTCTCCGCATCCTTGACGAACGTGAACAACTTGAAGCCGAAGAAGCCGATGCCATTGGCATCCCCTTTAAGCCGTCGCTCGCTTCCCCTTATCGCTGGCGCGATTGGGCCGCACCGTTCGACCAAGACGCGCCGCCGCTCGCTGCTTTCGCCGAAGACAAGCCGCAGGGCTGGAAGCGCAAAGAACTGCAAGAGGGCAAAGTCTTCAACGCCTTCATTAACTTCGTCAATGGCGAGTTGCTGCCTTACCTGCGGTCTTTGAGCGACCCAGAAGAAAACCCTGACGCTACGCCGCGACAAAAGGTCATTGGAGAAATCATGTCTGGCGTCGAGCGCGTCCGCATTGACACGGAAAAGAATCTTCTCGACGTGCTGGATAAGGTGCATGAGATCAGCGAACAGAACATTGACCCCACGCATGTTTTCCCGCTCTCGCAGGTATTTGAAGGCTTGCTGCTAAAGATGGGCGAGAAGGGCAACGACGGCGGGCAATTCTTCACCCCGCGCGAAATCATTCGTGCTATGGTCAGAGTCGTTGACCCGCAGATCGGCGAGAAAGTGCTTGATCCAGCGTGCGGAACGGGTGGCTTTCTCGCACAAGCCTACGAGTATATGAAGGCGACGAATCCATCTGCTGAGGATATGGCTACGCTCAAGCGCCGGACGTTCTTCGGGCGCGAGAAAGCTAACATCATTTACCCTATTGGTTCCGCCAACCTAATCTTGCATGGTATAGACGAGCCGCACATCTGGCATGGCAACACTCTGACAGGGCAGGAGACTTACGCAGGGCTGTACGAAGGCGCACCGCAATTCTTTGACGTGATCCTGATGAACCCGCCGTTCGGCGGTAAGGAAAGCAAAGAGGCCCAAAACTTATTCGCCTTCCAGACCAGCGCGACACAGGTACTTTTCTTGCAATATATAATCGACCATCTGCGACCGGACGGCGGGCGCTGCGGCATGGTCATAGATGAGGGTGTGCTATTCCGCACCAACGAGACGGCTTTCGTGCAGACTAAGCGCAAGCTGTTAGACGACTGCGATTTGTATTGCATCGTGAGTCTGCCGGGCGGGGTCTTCAATGCAGCGGGCGCAGGCGTGAAGACTAACCTTCTGTTTTTCACCAAAGGCAAGCAGACCGAGAAAATCTGGTATTACGACCTGTCGGATATTAAGGTCGGCAAGAAAACGCCGTTCACACTCGAAAGGTTTGAAGAGTTCTTCCGCTTGCTGCCCGAACGTGCCGACAGCGAGCGAAGCTGGACAGTAGACATAACCGCGCGCCGCCAAGAGGCAAAGCGCCAAGCCGAGCCGTTCCGCGAGAAGGCGCAACCACTCACAGCCGAAGCGTTAGAACTGCGCGCCCAAATAAAAGAACTCAAGAAGCAGAACCAATCCGACGCAAAGGATCGCATCACTGAACTAACAGCGAAGGTGTCCACGCTCGAAAGTGAGGCGCGCGAACTGAACAACAAGGCGCAATCGATAGAGGATGCAGTTTACGACCTGAAAGCAGTAAACCCGAACGCAAAATCAGTAGAGGACACGCGCACACCCATAGAGCTACTGGACTTTATCGAACTGAAAGGGCGCGAAGTAGCAGACGCCCTAGCGACGCTACGGAGCTTGTCTGTTCCGTCCGCTTCTCGAAAACAGGGTGCAGATTGATTCCAGTGCCGGGCGGCTTGGTTGAGGGCTATAGACGAAGCTCGTTTGCTTCATTATTCTTTTGCTATTCACTCACTCACGCATTATTTCACGATGCTTGATGTCGCTTACATCTCTACTATATACTTACTTTCGTCTTATTTGATGTTTGAACTTCGGCGCATGGTTTGGATCATAAGGTGTGCGTCAAAGTGTGTGTGAAACGAAAGCATCAATTAAGCTGGTTGTAACTCATTGATTTTATTACGGCGAGCATAGCTCAGTTGGTTAGAGCGCGTGACTGTGGATCACGAGGCCGAGGGTTCAAGCCCCTCTGCTCGCCCTTTCAGTTTCAATACTTAAGGCCACCATCGAGGTGGCCTTTGATGTTTTTAGCTAGGTTTGTAGCAACCATTGTAGCAACCCGCTTTATTTTGTCCCTGTCAGTATAGAATCCATTAAATCAATCGCTTCTTTTCGCAGGGAAAGGAGTACGTGAGTGTAGAGGTCTGCGGTTGTGCTGATTTGGCTATGGCCGAGAATATCTGACACGACTTTAAGCGGTACGCCTTGAGCTAATAGAAGTGATGCACAGAAATGTCTGAGGTCGTGAACGCGGTAATGCGGCAATTCCGCATCCTTGAGAAGAGAGTCAAAGCGCCGCTTAACATTGCGGGGATCAATGGGCGTTCCCAGGCTGGTGGTGAAGACAAATCCCGTATCTTGCCAGTGCTCACCGGCAAGGAGCTTATCTTGTAGCTGCCGCGTTCGATGCTCTCTCAGTTTTACAATGAGCGAATCAGGTAGATTTAGAATTCGGCGGGATGTTTTAGTTTTTGGCTCCGATAGCGTCAGCTTTCCTTGAAGACGTTGAAGAGAGCAATTAACCCGCAGTGTGCGCGCTTGAAAATCTATGTCTTGCCACCGCAACCCCAATGCTTCACCGCGCCGTAGGCCGAGCGACAGCGCAACGGCAAATAGAGATTCTAGGCGATCACCTTGTATTGCCTTCAAGAATGCTTGAGCTTGCTCCGGTGTTATAGGCTGAATCTCGAATTTCTCAGCGCGCGGTGGATCGGTGAGGCTCGCAACATTGCGAGCTACAAGCCCCCACTTCAAAGCTTGGCCGAGCGCGATAACCAGCACGCGCCGATGATAACTCACAGTCCAGGGCTGTAACAAAGTAGCTTGACAACTAAAAATAAGGACCTAACCCGGTTAATCTGTAAGTTGGAAGACTAAACAGAACCGGAGGAAGGTCTCTATGAAGTATAACACTGCTGGCCTGGAGCTTGACGATTTAAACGAAGCTTTCTTCTTTGACGTTGGCAGCCTCTATGAGCATCTGGAGAGCCTCAATGATCGCCGTGACCCGCATGGGATTCGCTATCCGCTTGCTATAGCTTTGGTTTTCGTTATCCTGGCTAAACTTGCTGGCGAGCAGGAGCCTCGCGGCATTGCTCAGTGGGTTGATTTGCGAAAAGAACTTCTAAAAGAAGCTCTCCACTTTGACCGCGACACAGTGCCGCACCCGATTACTTATTCTAGAATACTTGGCCGCGCCGTTGATCTAGCAGAGCTTCAACAGGCCGTGAGTCTGTTTCTGCTTTCTGCTCCTAACGCGGGGCAATCGTCAGAGATAAATCTGGATGGGAAGGCTGTGAGAGGGACTATCCCGGCAGGCCAAAGACAAGGATTGCACTTGCTTGCCGCCTACTTGCCCGATGAAGGAATAGTGCTTTGGCAGATGGAGGTAGGCTCGAAAGAGAATGAGATAGTGGCTGCTCCCCGCCTGCTCAAAACGATAGATTTAAAGGGAAAAGTAGTTACGGGCGATGCGATGTTTGCTCAGCGTGAACTCTCTCGACAGGTCGTAGAAGCAGGCGCGGACTACGTCTGGGCAGTGAAAGATAATCAACCCGGCCTTCGCTCAGAAATAGAAGCTCTGTTTGAGATAGAAGAAGGCAAGACCAATCTCAAGGTAATCGGCAATGACTTGCAGAGAGCTCAGACAACAGATAAAGAGCACGGGCGGCTTGAGCAGCGGCGGATTACAACAAGCAGTATGTTGGCAGGACGCCTCGATTGGCCAGGGCTTTGCCAGGTCTTCAAGATAGAAAGAGAAGTGGAAGAGCTCGTGAGCGGCAAGAAGCGCAGCGAGGTCAGCTATGGGGTAACAAGCCTGAGCAACAAACGGGCAAATGCAGAGAAGCTGTTGGAGACAGTCAGAAAGCACTGGCAGATAGAAAACGGGCTGCACTATAGAAAGGATTGGACACTGAGAGAGGATTATTGCAGGTTACGAATAGGAGATGCGGCACAAGCCATGGCGATAATCAACAATCTGATAGTGGGGCTGGCATTGAGGCAGGGCTTCAAGTACCTGCCGGATGCTAGGAGGAAGTATAGTGCGCAACCACTTGAGGGGCTAAAGCTCATCCTGCGCCGCTGAATCAGACTTTGTTACAGCCGTGACTCACAGTCCTGGCAGATAGCCCAGCCTTTAGCCGATCATTCATATACGCCTGTATATGTTGCGGGCTGAGTTTCTCAAGCTGTATATGTCCTAGGAGGCTTACATCGGGATGCGAAGGCGAGCAGCCCGCCAATGTCCGTTGTAAGCGTCGGAGCGGCCATAGTAGTCCGAGGTTGGGAAAGCCAGCTACACGCGGAGCAGGGATGCGACCACGCATCGCCGAAGATGCTTCGCTGGCGAAGGGCCGCAATCTGCTGGAATCTTCCGAGCAGAGGTAACCGAATGCTAACAAGGATGAAGTTCCTATGAATGTCGGTGAAATGCAAAGAAAACTCAGTTCCTGGGCTGAACAGGACAAAGTGCGTAAGTTCTACGGCCTGTACAGTCTCCTCTATGACCCTACCTGGCTCCGCCTTGCTCACGATTATGTCGCCCAAAATGCGGGCAGTCGAACCGCAGGCTGTGACGGCATAATTATGAAACTCTTTGACGAGAAGCTTGAAGAGAATCTTCAACATCTCGCCGAAGAATTAAAGGCGGGGACTTTTGAGCCACATCCGGTAAGAAGGGTATACATTCCGAAAGCTAATGGACGTGTTCGCCCGCTCGGCATCGCATCCATTAAGGACCGGATTGTTCAAGAATCGCTGAGGATGATCCTCGAACCGATTTACGAGGCAGATTTTAGTCAGACCTCTTTCGGCTTCCGACCACTGCGCCGCACGATGGATGCCATCAGGTGTATCACCTGGAGCACCACCGAACAAAAGAGATTCTTCTGGATCGTTGAAGGAGATTTAGCTTCATACTTCGACACGATTCACCATCGGCGAATCATCAAGATTCTCCGGCGGCGTCTGAGCGATGAGCGAATCATTCAACTGATCTGGAAGTTTCTACGGGCAGGGGTAATGGAAGGAAAACTGTTCAAGGACACATTGCAAGGCGTGCCTCAAGGCGGCATCGTCAGTCCAATCCTCGCCAACCTATACTTGAACGAACTCGACAAGTATATGGAGAAGTATACGGGGCTGGAATCGAAAGATAAGTCACGTAGACGTGCGAAGCGGTTGGCCAACTTTAGCTACGTGAGGTACGCCGACGATTTCGTTGTCTTATGCAACGGGACAAGGCAGCAAGCCGAAGCACTCAAACAGGAATTATCTACCTTCCTGAGTAAAGGGCTTCGGCTCAAGCTGTCGGAAGAGAAGACCAAAATCACGCACCTCAATGACGGGTTTGACTTTCTAGGATTTAGGTTGCAGCGGTGCCTGGGGCAAAAAGGGTTGACGACGAAAATACTCATCCCTGAAAAGTCAGTGGAACGCTTCCGAGATAAAATCAAAGAAGCGACTGATGCAACCAGCTACCGGGACTCGATACAAACCAAGATCATAGCATTGAACAGGATCATCAGCGGGTGGTGCCGGTATTACCAATATACCAGTTGGGCAAGTACCGAGTTTCATCACTTGGGACACTTCGTTTACTGGCGAATGGTGCACTGGCTAGGGCGGAAGTTCAAGATCAGAACACCGGAGATTATGAGACGGTACAATCGAGATGGTTACCTGACCACGCGAGATGTGCGGCTCATACTCCCGAATGAATTTACGTCGAAGAGCTACCGCGAGAGATTCTTTAAACCGAACCCTTACACGACACGGAAAGTAGAGAAAGGTAGAGAAGAGCTTTACTATCTGAGCTACTGGAGTGGATATGAAACAAGACCGGGAGCAGCAGATATCCGACTCTCTGTGATTAAGCGAGACGGATATACCTGCCAACTGTGTGAGAAGCGAATCACAGCCGACGCATCCGAGGTTGATCATATCAGGCCGGTGAGACGGTTCAAGAGGCCAGTAGATGCGAATGAACCAGTAAATCTCTGGACGTTATGTGTCGAATGTCATCAGTGGAAAACTAAGTCAGACCGGCAGATGGAGAGCCGGATGCATTGAAAGGGTGCGCCGCGAAACGCGGTGCTGGATTCTTGGCAGAGCCAAGAGAAGTTCGGAGGAATACTTCTGGGTCATTGACTTACCTAGAAGCGAAAGCCGAAGGGGACAAGAGCATGTCAGAAAAGCGGGAGACAACTGAAGACGTTTAAGTTGTTGTCCTGCGAGACCCGCGCGATATGGTGAAAGCTAGACTGCCTGAATCTCAATCTCCAGCGGTGTAACCGCACACCCACCGCTACAACGTCTGCGCGGTGTCATCAGGAACGAGTCGTACACCTTTCGCGGTTCGTATCCTTCGCTTGATGAGCGATAGAGAGCGACTCTATTTAAGGAGATGAGTGGGACACCTAAGTCGCGCTAGATACGTCCAGCGCTGACGGAACGTGGGATCGCCTACAGGGCGCGAGCCCCAGGGTGACGGAGTTCTAGTAGTAGTCGATGGAGTAACGACCATCCAGGGAGAACGGGAAAGCCGTTCACAGGGCGAAGGAGAACAGGTGATCTGACAACCAGGTATATGAGGTACGCGAGATGCGGAACGCCGAAACTATCCTGAGTGTCATCTATGAGCGCGGCAAACGAGGGCTGCCACTGGAAGACATTTATCGGCAACTGTTCAACCGCGATCTCTATCTACGTGCTTATGGGCGTCTCTACCGCAATGACGGTGCGATGACCACAGGCTCAACGACGGACACCGTAGATGCCATGTCGATAGCAAAAATCAATGCGCTCATAGAAACCCTACGATATGAGCGTTACCGATGGACACCAGTAAGGCGAACTTACATTCCTAAGAAATCAGGAAAGATGCGCCCACTGGGTATACCGACTTGGACGGATAAACTGCTGCAAGAAGTGATGCGCTCACTGTTAGAGGCATACTATGAGCCGCAGTTTAGCCAACACTCTCACGGATTCCGCCCCGGTCTTGGTTGCCACACTGCTCTTGAAGAGATTACCAGACAGTGGAAAGGGGTGAAGTGGTTTATCGAGGGCGATATCACTCAATGTTTCGATAGTCTTGACCACGGTATCCTGCTGTCGATCTTAGGTGAGAAGCTACGAGACAACCGCTTCTTGCGGCTGATTGGGAACCTGCTCAGGGCTGGTTATCTAGAGGACTGGCGTTACAACGCGACGCTAAGTGGAGCACCGCAAGGCGGCGTGTTGAGTCCCCTGCTAGCCAACATTTATCTCTACAGGTTAGATCAGTTTGTTGAAACAATGCTCGTTCCAGCTTACAACTACGGAGACCGCAGAAAAGGCTATCTACCTTACAGGGCATTACTGAATGCTGCACGAAGGAAGAGGGATGTTGGTGAGCACGCACAGGCGAAGGCGCTACGGCAACAGGCGCAGCATATGCCTTCGCGTGACCCTAGTGACCCTGACTTTCGGCGGCTGAGGTATGTCAGGTATGCGGATGATTTTCTGCTCGGTTTCATAGGGCCTCGATCAGAAGCAGAAGAGATTAAGCGGCGACTGCGCGAGTTCTTGCAAGATAACCTCAAGCTCGAACTCTCACAGCAAAAGACGCTAATCACCAACGCAAGGACCGAGGCCGCACGATTCCTCAACTATGAAATCGTCAGTCTAGCTGCCGATAGCAAACACGATCAGCGCAAACAACGCTGTATCAACGGTGGGCCAGGGCTGAAGGTTCCCGAAGATGTCATCCGAGCTAAATGCACTTCCTACATGCGGCACGGAAAACCGATCCATCTGGCTGCCAGACTCAACGATACAGATTTTAGTATCGTGACACAGTATCAGTCGGAGTACCGGGGATACGTGCAATACTACCTGCTGGCATTCAACGTCCATCGCCTCTGGCGACTGCATCGGGTGATGGAACTTTCGCTAGTGATGACGCTAGCCAATAAACACAAAACTAGCATCAACAAGGTCTATCGAAAGTACCACAAAACCGTTGCTACCACTCACGGCACACAGAAGGTGCTGGAAGTGGTTGTCAACAGAGGTGTGGAGAAGAAACCACTGGTAGCACGATTCGGAGGCATTGAGCTACGGTGGAAGAAACAGACAACCCTTAACGACCATCCCAAGATGGTATTTAGCTGTAGAAGTGAAGTGGTGCAGCGACTCTTAGCCGACGAGTGCGAATTATGCGGGGAGACGGATAACTGCGAAGTTCATCATATCCGTAAACTCGCTGATCTAAATCGACCGGGGCAAGGGGAAAGACCGGCTTGGGCAAGGCGGATGGCAGCACGCCGACGTAAAACACTGGTCGTATGTCGAAAATGCCACGAAGCGATTCACAAAGGAGAGCCAAGGGGCAGAAAGTTCATAGCGAAGATCACTGGCGAGCCGCTTGAGATCGAAAGACTCACGAGCGGTTCTGAGGGGGGCCGTTGGAAAAGTGCTCAACAGGTAACTCGCTAGCGGCCTACCCTACTGCAAGCCCGGTTCGGAGGGGGGAGTGTGGAAACGTACTCGAAAGAGCAGCGCGCCTTGCTCCTACCTTACTTGCGCGGCGATGTGATACCGGAAAAGTCAGCGATGAAGATATTCGGGGCTGCTGATCGAATCCTTAAAGCGGGACAGGCAGAGTTAGGTTAAAGAGCAGGGGCGCGGTTGTTATGCAGCCGCGCCAACTCTATTTGCTTCGCGCGCTCCACTGGATGCCATCGTAAGGCCGATGCTTCGTAGACCATTAGTCTCTTCCCTTAGCGGCTGTCAACGCCTCTCGACAATCGTATCCCTGTGTTTCCTCATCAGCTCTAGCAACTCTTCTTGTTCTGGCTTCCCTATTTTAGACGCTGCCAAACTTTCCGCCATAATCTCTATTGTCCTGTCAAATTGTTCGTCGGTTATAGCAAGCCCTGCGTGTGCCCATTTCATGTTTCTTCCTTCGTACTTGTCAGCCCCACCAGTAGATTGCGAAATGAATCTGACCCAATGCTCTTTTAGAGCTGGTATGTATGCAGACTCGTGCCGCTTCGTTACTAGAGGATTCTTAATACGCTCATCCTCCGTGTTTCGGAAGCGATCAATAAAATCATTGACTAATGTGGTAATTCCGGGTTCACCGCCCAGGCGATTATAGAGGGGCTGCTGCTTATCCCTTTCACACGCAAAGGCGGATAGCAGTATTACCAAAACTAGAGAGCGACAGGCTAATTTATTAGACATTTTAATTCTCCTCAGGAAAGGCCAGTATGGTAGCCAGGATTACCGGCTACACTATATTAAGACGGAGTAATTGGGAGAAGAGATGCAAGATAAGGTGAGGCTGAGAATTAGGCTTTAGGAATCTAAGCGACCCACCAATGAGATAGAACTATTATTTGCCCTTCCCTCAGAACAGGAAATAGCTGCATTTTGCAATGTAAGATGTAGTACAATGCGCTGGATTTAAGATACACAAATATTAAGCCGTCGTGAGAGCGGCAAGAGGTTTCCGAGATTTTATAAACTTCCAGGCTTTAGGCTCTTAATTTAAGCCAAGCCGTCAAAAGCAGTAACGCAAAAGCAAGCTCAGTTACATTTTGCTGAGTACTATTGTCTTGCGGCGTCGAGTCATCAATTCTTACACTTAGACCGCCGTTGCAAGATTCAGGATTGTCGCAGGGGCAATACCTTCCCCCGATTTGTGTATGCCCCGCCAAGGCGGGAAAGGACAAACACAAAATGAGCATTAAGGTTGCCAGTAATCGTTTCATTGTTTCCTCCTTCTGGAAATACGCTGGATTCTATCAGCAAATTAGGAGTGGTGTTTTATCGCTAAGGCAACTGGGCGACGAGTTGGTTTGTGCGACAGAGATAGCACAGGCGTACCGACAGAAAAGTAAAGTTGAAGAACAGGGATCGGTTCTTTCTAACTTTCCAATCAGAGAATACCGTTTGATCGGCCAATATTATCTTGGTTGGTGTGCATACAGAAAAGGTGAGGGAACGCCTACGGTATTTGAGAACGTCGTAGAGCTATCTAAAACATATAGAGCCAAAGCCTTGTGGTCGCTTGCAGCGATTGAGGCTAGTAAGGGCAATTATGAAGCGGAGCTTACGCACCTGAAAGAGTCACTGAAATACGCGAACGATCTGGCAACGAAGATAGAGTTGGCAAAGGGAATGTCAGTCGTCAAAGCAAAAGAAGGATTCCATGCACAGGCATTAAAAGACCTCGAAAGTATTGTGCCCTTAATTCGCTACGCTAAACCTCATATATATTATGACTGTCTCAACTCTTTTGCAGTAGAATTGGCCGAAGTTGGCAGACTGGAGGAAGCCCGTAATATATCCAACATTGTCCTTGCATCCCCTTATGCTTTTGCTTATCCTGAGTGGCGCGAGACGAGCGATGAGATAGACTTGAAAGCATACCGCTCGTCTCGGTCATTCGTAGCTATCACTCAAGGGGTAACACAAGATAATATTGTACGCTTACCTGAGCGGGCGAGTAGTTCTATTATCCAAGATGAGCCAGGGCGCGTACTTTATCCTGACTGGGAAACTATGGGCAAGAAAGCAAAAAATGACACGCCTGAAATTCCCAAAGATATGAATGTTGCAGATATGATAATTATGGTTATGAACCTTATGAGCAAAGAGGGCAATGCCACTGAGGATAAAATGCGTAAGCTCCTCGATTACGCTATCAAACTCTTCTCTAAATAATCTACTTTCCTTTTGGTTTCTCTTTTGACCGCTGTTTCTTACGTTGCTGTGCTACTACCTTCATTATCTGAATTACCGACTTCTGATCCTGCGTCGTGAGGCTTAAGAAGGTTTCTATTGCCTCCAATAGTACTAATTCTCTTTTTCATATTGTTTTCTTGATGTTTCTAGCACTTTGCGAATTGTACGATCAGCGGCTCCAGCAGCAAGCTCCTGTAAGACTACAGCCGACATAATGAGATTCTTTGGCAGGTTTGTAGGTTTATAAGCAATCCAGATACTTGTGTCAAAGACTATGCCCGCCATAGATTATAAGAGCCTGTCCTGACGAGCTTGGTATAATTTCTTCCAGGCTTCAAGCATTAGTTCATTGGCTGTTGGCTCTTTGCGTCCAGTCTTTTTACGCTTTTGGCTCGTTTTATGTTTTGAGCCAGCTTTACCACCGTTTTCTGCAACTTTACTGCGCTTGGCAATCGCTTTCTTCGATTTCATCACTATCGCTCCTTGACAAACTATACCATATTTCAATTCCTGAGTCAGTGAATTCCTCATCCAGCAATACGAGATGTGCGTTGCATACAAGCGTCTAACGCTCCGCATTATCGGGGCCGCGATCGGCATTGATAGATTGCTGAGAAACTTGCTTCGCGGCCTCCGTTGCATGCAAATGTTAGACGCCGTCCCGGTTACGGAGTTATTTCCAATTGTACTTTTATTGCCTGTTCTATTTTTTTCATATCCGCATCAGATAGTCGGCCAATCAGGTTTAGAAGTCGTACTTTGCTTACCGTTGTAAGCTGATCTGCCATTGCTTTGTTTTGTTTCCCGTTGAGAACGACGTATGCTTCACTTGGGTAGAGCCGATCAATACTACTGGTCAGAGGCACGACTTGGATGCGATTCAGGAATTTGTTGGAAGCGTCATTGCTGATAATTACTGCTGGGCGTTTCTTCCGTATCTCTCCACCCACTGAAGGCTCAAAGTTCACCCACCATACCTCACCTCGCTTCATCACCAATGTCTCCGATTGTGGCCTCTGCCCATCCAAGTGCTTCAGATTCGCGAGACTCGTCCTCAGCCATTTGGCGATAGGCTGATTCCAAATCTACTCCTATGATGTGCGGTCGTATAAGCGATTCAATGAATTGGCTTATGTGTTCTGGGCCGACACTGCGGTTCAATTCTTCATACACCTCTTCGTCTACAGTAATGGTCAATTCTTTTTGCATAATCTGCTCCTATAATTTGCCTCGGGGATATTCTATAGCAATGGCGAAAGGATATAAAGACTGAGGGCGTGAGCCGCAGGCGTCTAACGACCCGGTTGACCGGGCGCGCGAGCGGCACTCAAAGAAGGTTGAGAAACTCGCTTCGCGCGCTCCGGTCGAACCGATTGTTAGACGGCCTTGCAGGCAAGCGTTAATGAAACACTGCTCTATTGTGTACAA
This sequence comes from Blastocatellia bacterium, assembly GCA_963728545.1. GTDB lineage: Bacteria > Acidobacteriota > Blastocatellia > UBA7656 > UBA7656 > DASUNP01. The sequence continues at coordinate 3,737,800 of CAVSKO010000002.1, read as the reverse complement.
CTAAGTAGGCTGCAAAAAGTTCTTTCACAACTGAATCAGTTCGTCAGCCAGAAGTTTCCAGAGAGCACTCCGGATTTCTTGAGTCGTTCGCGCCGACTCATTTCAAGGATGTAGCGACAGGCAGCATCGGCTGAGTCATCTATTGAGCGCGTTGGGCGGTCTGCTAAAGCTCGCCCTTTGACTGCTCGCCATAGATGTTCCATCGCGTTGAGTTCCGGTGTGGCCCGCGGCAACAGGCGCACCTCAATGTCGAGTTCGGCGGCCACTTCCAGACTCGCTTCGGCCTTGTGCGGCGTGCCGCGATCTTCAAACAGTACGATGCGCCACCCGCGCCAATGCGAGCGGATCATCTGTAAGAATGCTTGATGCGTTTCTTGCACCCACTCACGGCTGATGAACTGCAACGCATCGCCACTGCGGATATTCAGACAGCCATGCAGAATGCGCTTCTGCCGGTTGCCTGTAATAGGCACGCAAGCCTGTTGACCGCGCCGACAATAACAACTATAGAGCGGCGGAGTCTCAGTGATGATCGTCTCGTCGAGCATGAGCAAGACTGTGCGCTCGCGCCATTTTAGCCCACGTTTTAGCCCCCTTTGGCTTGCCGCCAAAAGGGATGGCGCAAGGCCAACTGGTGGCGCGGGCGCTTCCAGCGAATCGAAAGACGCTCAAGCGCGTAAGAGACGCTACGCTGCGAGACCGAGAGTTGATGAGGCTCGGCCAGGTATCGGCGTAGCAGGTGAGCGGTCCAGACCGTGGAACGGTAATCAAGTTCGCGAGGGTCCGTGTCAATGATCTTGTCAATGAGCGGATCAATAACGCCGTGCGCGGTGCGTGGTCGCCCGCTGCGCGGCAGGGCACTCAAGCGACCGGTGATGTCGTAGGCGGCCCGCGCTTGATATTGCTCGACCCAGTAATAGACGGTGCGCCGACACACGCGCAAGCGTTGCGCAATATCGTTGGTGTTGTGACCATCGGCGAGCCATAACAAAGACTGCACGCGTCGTAGCACCTCGGCATCGGTTGTGCGAACTGCGAGGGCGTTAAGCTGCCTTCGCTCTTGAGAACTTAATTTGAATCTGGTCATCTATGCTCAGCCTGATTCCTGAAATTTGATGACCATCATACTTGCGCAAAGACTTTTTGCAACCTACTTAATTCTCTGTACTTTTCATTCAGCAAATCATCAAAGCTAGTCTGCTCATAGACCAAAGTGCGTACATCTTCAGGCCCGAAAAGCAAAATGACTCTGGTACTAGCATATTTCTCTATTTGGGTTACAGTTCCTCTAGTGAACCCCGACATTGACAGGGCAATTCCTCTTACATCAACTCTGTTAGTTAGCTTGCCTAGAAGTTCTCAGATGACATCTGCTTCGATTGAGTCTTTCTCCCATTTGCATTCTATCAAGTAGAACTCTCGTTCGCGGAAGACAATTACATCCATTTCTTCATGAGAAGTTCTTACTCCTTCAAATTGAGAACCATCCTTGCTGTTCAAGTATTTTGGCAAGTAGTTTTTGAAGAGCCCTCCCTCTTTGTTGAGGTTTCATTTCAGAAACTTGGTCGAACTCATCTGCAATAGCATTTCGTCTTATATAATCAGCGCCAGCCTCATGGCCAAGATAAGAAAGCTTGTAACAACCCGCAGATTGTTCTTCCAGATAGCCTGAAACGGAGAGTACATGAGTGTTCTTCATTGCGACATCCTCATCCAGAGATTGCATCCGAGCCAGAGTCGTGTAATGAGCTTCTGCATGAGGCCCTTGTTCGTCGTAGATAGTTAATAAAGCCTCGACTATCCGCGTTCGGGCAGATTTGTTTTTTTGGGCCATGTCTACTGGAGCAATATTATTGGTCTCCGCATAAATGATGCCCCTTGAGGTTATTGCATGTGTAATTACGCTCCTAGGTTCTATTAGATTCCCATGCTCCATTCGGTCCAGCACTTTTTCAAATTCGATTTCACCCCATCCTCGTTGCTCTCGTATTGAGTGCAAGTTGCAATCATCATCTGAAACCGACCAAGCTTCATACAAAGCAGCAAGAATTGTTTTCTCAATTTCGGACTTAATCATAAACTTCCTTTTACAGCTTTGACCAATTTTAGAAAGTGACATAACACATTAGGCCGTCTAACAAGCGCATGCAGTGGAGCGCGGGCAGCAAAGTTCGTATGAAACAGCCAGTGCCGTCGCCCGCGCCCACTGATGCGAGTCGTTAGACGGCCTTTAGGATTACGACTATCTTTTCTCGCTCCAACTCAAAGTGGGTCCATCAAGCACCAGTGGCACATGATTGAGAATATCACGCCCTAGTGCTTTGTAATTGAAGTTTTGATAAATAGCTATAGCCGTTGCTATCATTCTGCTATGGCTCGACAAATACAACTCATTCACCTAACCCGTCAAGAACGTAGTTCTTTGAAAACTCTGTTTCGCTCCGGCAACGGCAATAATCGTCAGCAACTCGCGCTCGCATTCTCGACTTGCTTGATAGAAAAGTTCCGCCTGCCGAGATTGCTCAAACTCTCTCGTGTGGTGTGGCTACCGTCTATAACATCAAGCGTCGCTACGAAACTGAAGGCTTGAAGGCAGCTTTGACCGACAAGCCCCGTTCTGGCAGACCCGTTGAAATCGATGGCGCTCAACGAGCCAAGATTACAGCCCTGGCTTGCTCTACCGCACCCACCGGACATGCCCGCTGGAGTTTGCGCCTGCTTGCCGATAAAGCCGTAGAACTCGGATTTGTCGAAAGTATCTCTCATAATGCGGTAAAGGAAATTCTGAAAAAAACAAACTCAAGCCGCACTTGAAAAAGCAGTGGTGCATAGGCGCGATCACTGCCCAATATCTGGCACGAATGGAAGACGTGTTGCACCTCTACAGTTTGGCGTATGACCCAAAACGCCCTGTAATCTGCTTTGATGAAATGCCCGTGCAACTCGTGGGGGAGGTCGTCGCGCCGCTGGAGATGAAGCCGGGCAAGCCCGCTCGCTTCGACTATGAGTATGAGCGAGACGGTACAGCCAATCTGCTGGTGGCCTTTGAGCCATTGACAGGCAAGCGCCTTGTAGAGACAAGTCATCAAAGGAAGAAATTGGATTACTGTCGCTTTCAGCAGAGCGTCGCGGGGATGTGGGGTGATGCGGACAGAATCGTGCTGGTGCAGGATAATCTCAACACGCACAATGCCAGTTCGTTTTACGAGAACTTGGGACCAGAAGAAGCCTTCGCTTTGGCGCAGCGATTCGAGATGCACTACACGCCGAAGAAAGGCTCGTGGCTCAACATAGCAGAATTAGAACAGTCTGTCTTGTCGCGCATTTGTTTAAGTCGGCGGATCAGTTCGATTGAGGAACTGGATCGCCAGATACAAGCAATTGTCAAAGAGCGAAACGAGCTAGAGATTAAAGTCAAGTGGCAATTCTCAATCACGCAAGCGCGAGAGAAGTTGAGCCGCCACTATGAGAAAGTGAAAACCAAAAACTAAAATTACAGAGCACTAGTATTCTCGGTCCTCCAACGCCGTATACCACGTATCCGGGTCTGGATCCCGGGTTGTAGAGCTGTCGCGAGAGGGAAGGACGAATTACATTGTGATTGAATAGATCGAGCTCCTCGCGTGTGTGCAGATGATCGTTATCGAATTCCAGAGGCGGCTGATCTTCAAGAAGACTAAGCATCGCTGGCTGCTTCAGCATGTCTAAAAATATTAAGTTGTCTCGCGTCAAGCCATAGAAGTGATTAAAGTCAGACGGTGTCTGCGTCCTCGCAAGAACTATGAGACGGAACAGTCCTTGTGCACCATAGTGTCTGTTGATGACCTCTAGTTCTTCTATCGAAACCGAGCCGAGGTTCTCTGCGAATGTCACCTGTTCGCTGGCGGCGGCTGATGTATTGGTTTGATTTATAAGTGTGTCTCTAAGGTAAATCGTCTTCTCAAGTGAGACTTCCATCTCGGTGCCTCGCAGCAGGGCGTTAACCGGGATTGATAATGGCTTTGAAAGCACTTCGACCTCCTAGCAATGGCCTTTGCCGCTCTCTACCACAATATGTGTTGTAGCGACGCCTAACGACTCGCATCAGCGGGGCCGCGAAAGGTATTGATGGATTCATACGAGACTCGCTTCGCGGCCTCCGCTGCATGCGCTTGTTAGACCGAGCGGATGGCCAGCAATAGATATATTATTCTTCGTCTTGAGTTTCTGGATTCTCTGGTTCCCATCCTTCTACATCTGTCATACTGATCTGAGCCGGATGTCGCTTTGGATAGGGATTATTATTCTTGCGCCGCCATCTGTATTGGCCTACTGCTGCGCTGAATCGCTGATGTGCGCGTGTTCGCTGTCTTTCATCAATCGAATCAGGTAGATTCAACAGAGTCCACTTATCACTGCGAGAAGGCATAGGGCGTAAGTACTCGTGAAACTCTGTTTCTTGCATATCCTTTAAAGTCTCTCGCGCAACTTTCAAGTATCGCTCTTGTGCTTCTCTATCAAAAGATTCCCATAATTGCTTAAATTGATTAAGAGCGATTTGTGATGGCGTAACAGACCGTGTGTTATTAACCCAGAGATCCATCATTCCTAATAGAATGCTATTGACCAATTCGTATTCATCATTTGTTGTAGGCAGGACTGGAATTAGCTTTGTTGGTATACGAAAACCAACGAGCGAGATACCTTGTTTGAATTCCCGATCTGCGTTTGAATCGGGTAAAGAGCCATGTTGAGTCTGAATTGCTGATTTATCTATACTGACTAAACAACTGCTATGATTAACAGCCTGAAACTCTACAAGATACTCTTCCAAGTGTTCGGAGTTTACTACCTGCATCACCCCGGTTTTGTGCTTGGCTGCTTGAGACATATTGCGAAGAGTTAGACCAGCATATCTTATTAAATCAATGGGCTTGATGTTTACGAAACGGTCTAATTGTGTAAAATCCTGAAATCTACCTGACTTAAGCTCGATAATAAGACTGAAGTTACGTTGGTCTTGCACGAAGAGTAAATCTGGATTGATTTGAATTGATTTACCTGCCTGAGTCGGATGTGGAATGCTAAACTTTAGTTCGATTCTGTCCAGAGTATAGCCAAGGTCAGCAAGCGTACTTGGCCAGCCATCCATTCTTATGCTAAGGCCAACAATTGCATTTACTTGTTGAAGCTCCGTTAAGGCCATATTCCCGAGTTAGTTACCTAGAAGTTGAGGATGACGCAACTTTGAATCAATATGGTGTTGCAGTGATCTTAAAATACGAACCAACGTATTTGCACAAGTACCTTCATAAAGATATATGCGCATAAACTCTGGGGCTATTTCAAAAGAAACACGTTGATTGACATGCAAGTCCATAGCATCAACCGAAAAATAGTCTTCATCAATTTGCTCTATTGTTCCCATAAGACGAAATGGGCGTTTGCAATCAAACATAGCTTGAATGAGAGCTTGAGGATTCATTCTATGCTCAAAGTTTATGCCGAAGGGCTTACCAGATATTCTAAAGCCTTCGGAAGATTCATTATTGCAAGGTAGTAATCTGATCCAGTATTGATCCTCCAAGTTCTGAACCACTTCTGCATAATTGTCTAAAGTCCCATTTACAATCTGAAGATATGCATAGAAATCCGGGCCTCGTCCGGTGATCTTACCGTAAGATTTGATGAATGCTCGAGCATAGGTTTGAACCTGCTCGTCCGAACGCTCAGTCAGCACGGCATTAAGCGGGATGTCTGGCAGCAAATCAGGAACACTCTTTTTGAGTTGCGCATAGGTTTTCAATGCGTCAGGATGTTCGAACCTCATATCTAGGCGAGGTCTATCAATTACCTTCATAGGAGGTTTAATTTCATCTTGACCACTATCTATCTGTTCTTCATCTGCATTGGAGGTTGAATCTTCTTGCCCTTCAGGTGGCAAGAAGCCTCTTCCATCTATCAAAGGATCAAACTGTGCCTCCCACCCAGTGATTCGCTCTCGACGTTCTACGGCTTCTAAGAGAGAGACGGGGAACCAGAACAAATCGAACTCTGGCTGATATTGTGTAAGCCTATCAAATATAAATCTGTCTGTAGAGCTAGCATTAGAGATCGTATGAAAGGCAAGAAACCTGGGATTCAAACAATCAACTATAAACTCAGCCTTGTGATGCTGTTCAAAGTGAGCTAGGAAGAATAATGATTCATCGTCAGTCTTATTGACTCTAGCGTTATATAATTTTCCAGCTTTCTTCAAAGCAGAAAAAACAGATTCGGATGTCCACCCATTACTGTGTGACTCGTCCGATTTAGGGTGAAACTCAACCAGATAAGATTTCGGGAGATTCTGTTCTTTTTCAAATGTCCAGCGTCTACGCAAACTTTCATGTGCGCCGCTCATGGCCTCGTGAAATGCCTCTGTAAAATCCCGGCGGGTTCTTATTTGGCTTAGAGGTTTAATATCCATAAACGGCAATTCTCAAATTCGTATCGCCAACCCCGATGCTTTATACCCAACGGTTCGTAAATTTACAAGTAGAATCAAAGTCCACTATAGAATTATATTGCTTTGTTCCTCAAATCCCAACAGGTTGTCATTGGATTAGGAATATAGCGAGGTCTAACGGCGCGCATCAGTGGGCGCGGCGTGTGACACTGATGGAATCATACGAAACTCGCTCGCCGCGCTCCACTGCATGCGTTTGTTAGACGCGTAGTGGCCTGCTGACTCTTATATTCCCAACCACATCTGCAAAGAGCCATCTAGGTCTTTTAGGTCTGAGTCCGACAGCTTTCCTACTCTTTGTGCTATGAGATTCTGATGCACAGTGTAGATGCCCCGCTTTACTGCTGTTTCTACATTCAGACCTGCTTCGCTCCAGTCATTCAATACAAACTCGCCTGCTAAAAGCGATGTGGTCTTACTCGTTAGCGGAAGAATCAAAACATCTTTAGAGCTGTGAGGTGAATTTATAATGACTGCTGGCCTAATTTTCGAACCTGATAAATCTGAGAATGGATAACGCACAAGTACAACTTCACCTCTTGAGTAATTGCTCATAGATATTGTCCTCTTCGTTATCCCAAACCGATGCTAATGAAGACTCGCTAGCCCGCAACCAAAACTCTGCTTCGTCAGATAGTATCGTTACTAAAACTTCTGTTCCTTCAGGAATATCTACCTGTTCAAGCAGTTCGATTCTACCTTCTTTGAAAATGGCCTTGACCGTATTCATCATATCTAATTACCTCGCTTCGATATCAGCATATCCATTCATCGGATTGCTGGCAACAGGCAAGCGTCTAACGCTCCCGTTCACCGGGCCGCCGAACGGCATCGAAAGTAACCATACGAATTGCGCTTCGGCGGCTCGGTGCAACGGGTTGTTGGGCGCGTGGTTAGAGCTATCTCGTCCTTCTTGGCTGTCTCCGGGCAGGTTCTGCACCACTTAAACGCAGTAGCCTTGTGCCTCTAAAATTGCCTGTTTCGTCAAAATCGAATGCAACATGAGCGTAACCAGCAACGGCGCAAGCATAACAGCCATTCAATAAAGCATATTTAATGATGAACCTCTGGCCACCGTTTGAAAGTCGTTGCAAGGTCTCGACCCCTTCGGAAAATCCCATTAACGCAATTTTTGGAAACTTCCTGGCTAAAGCCGGATACAGTGGATCGTTGCGAATATCTATCTTCTCGAATTCTTCTAGCTCATTTAAATCAATCATTTGGGGTGTTCCATTGATAAGAACCATAGTCGAGTCACGATAAGTATTCCTAAATGGCAAATAAACAGTCGCGAAGTCTACTTTGCCCATTTCACGAAAAGAAGCCATACAGCCTTCACCTTTCATTAGCTTAGTGAATTCGATTGCTTGGGTAGAGGCACCCGTTTGCTGCATGAAGGATGCAACGCAGTCAACGAAGGTAGATCCCCCATTTTGTTGGTTACACTCATCGTACATCCTCTGCCATACGACATCAGGTGGATTCCAAATGGCTTTTGGACCTATTGCCGAACTGGTAGCCTCCGAGGAAGATGATTTTGAACTTACTGCTCCGTTTTCGGTAGGAGGGGTTGACCCTACTCGCCATACCTTTACCTGCATGCCAGGCGTGAACAAATTAGTACCTGACATTATCAACTGTCCGTCGGGAGAGAAACCAATTGGGGATCCGTCCAACTGAGCAATTAGTTGTGCATTGCCAGATTTATAAACTTTTGTTTTGAACCCGGTTATCGCTGTCGTCAACAGTTGCCCATCGGGTGAAAACTCGCCGAAACCACCTTCTAAGACATTAAGGAGTTTTCCGCTCGTTGCATCCCATAACTTTGTGTTTTTTCCGTCTGCTGTTGATATAGCTATGATTTGTCCATTGGGAGAGAAGGGTTCATTGGAGAGTGTTACGAACGACCCATCTAGGGTGGCAAGTAATCGGCCAGTCTTGGTTTCCCATAATTTGGTGATACTGTCTTTTGCATTTCGCTTGTAGTCATATACTTCGGTCGCTATAACCTGTCCGTCCGGAGAAAAGCTTGCTTCGCCCCAACAGTCTACTGACGACAGAAGTTGCCCGGTAGCGGTTTCATAAATCCTTACAAGAGTTTTTGTTTTTGTTGCTATCAGACGGTCATCACGTGAGAACCCGGCGAATTCTCCTTCAACAAAACGAAGAGACCGTTTATTGGCTGCATCCCACAATAATATTCTATCTCTATTAAACGTCTCAAACGCTAAGTACTGCCCATCTCCATAAACATTCAGGAATTCGCCATCTATAGTGTCAAGCAAATTGCCAGTTACCATTTCCGATAACCTAAAATGCTTTCCCCCGGTATTATCCCAACTCCAGGCTACTATTATTAATTTTGAATTGGTGGAGAACCCCGGTCCTTTCCATGAACGAACCATTCTGTTGCTTGGGATCTCCCTTAATTCAACGAGAGGGGGCAAACCGTCATCCACGATCATAAAACGGCCATCGGAAGAAAATCCCAGGAATCGTCGGTCCAGCGAGAACAGCGGTTGGCCACTCACCGCATCCCATAATTTTGTAATAGTTTTGTTGCCGTTGATTTCATCTTTCCGGGTCGCAATATACCGGCCATCCGGGGAGAAACGTGGAACAACATCTGCTTCCAAGGTAAATACCAACGGCAAGCTAGCAGTGTTAGTTGGAGTTTTCGAAACCTTTTTTTGAGCACGGCTGCGCCTTTGGCTATAGCCAGTAAAAGGGATGAGCAGAACAAGCAGCAGAATTACAACTCGCGTCGGTTTCATGATTTTCTCCTTTTTCAAGATGTGATAGGCGAAGCGCCCAACGCTCCGCATCAGCGGGGCCGCGAGCCGCACTCGCCTTTGATGCGAACTGTGCTTCGCGGCCTCCGTTGCATGCGGTTGTTATGCCTGCCCTACGACCTAGCTGTGCTGTGGCTGATAAGCCACCGTCGCGCTCGCGCCGTGCTTGTTCTGCCCTCGCATTAGCTTGCTTCTGCCGATCTGTGGCGCGGGCGCGACTTGGCGCAGCGTCGGGTATATCAACACACTTCGCTGTGGCGGCATAACGATTCGCATCAGCGGGGCCGCGCCGATAATTTCGATGAATCATTCAAGCCTCGCTTCGCGGCCTCCGCTGCATGCGCTTGTTAGGTCGCGGCTGGATAACGACAGCACTTAGTTTAAATCTCTTTCTTACTCAGATATTTCTAGAAATGCCCAAAAAGCATGATTGACCATATACCTCGTTGATGCACCACGAGTCTCACTTAATTTACGCGCCAACACTTGATTCTTTCTATTATCTTGCGGGTCGTCAGCGAAGCGGTATTCATTGTCTCGCACCTCTAGGCCAAGGAATGTGAGCGAGCAGAGATAATCAATAATCTCATCAATTCTGCCTTCAGGAATATTTGCGTTTCGTATCAATCTTTTGACTTCTTCGTAAGTTAAACGAGGGGAACTGCCGAGAAACTCATAGATAATAGTTTCGAGTGACCCAATTGATACACCATTTTCTACTAGAAGGCTATCTACAGCGAATTGAGAGTATAGCTTTTCTGCTTCGAGCACATCTTTCTCCTGAACCATAACATGCCCGCGATTCACTGCGGTAGCAACTGCCGCCTTAATGAAGAATATTAGATCGCGGGGGCGACATAATACTTGCTTCACAAAATAATCTTTTGTAGGTATTCCTCTAACTGTGGAGCAGAAGTAACGATCCCACATCTCAGATGAAACTACGTTACCTGCGTGCAAGGCGACAAACCGTTCTTCAATTACCCTTAACAGCAACTCAGGGTCATTCCAATTGAGCTTTGAATTGTATATTTTATCTGGTTCCCGCGCCACTTCTTTGATCTTGTAAAAAATGTCCGATCTCAGAAAAATAGCAACGCTCAGGTTAGCGGCATCACGTCGGCTATCCTCTCGCCTAAAATCCATAGTCACTCTTTTTGCTGCACTAAGCAAACCCAAGAAAAATTCAGACAGGCTTGTTAAATCACTCTGTTTATCCCAGGCTTTATCTAAATTATCTATTAGAACAGCAACCCTCTTCTTATTTGAAAGCAACCTACCTAAGACTAAACGAAGATCCTTCAATATTCCTTCGTGGAGTGCTTCGGAAACAGCCATCCTGGCATTCTCAACGCCTCTTGTTTGGTTTGTACCTTGTTGAGAAATAGCTAGTGCTTCAACACACCGCTCCAATCTGATTGAAAAGTCTTTCTTTAACATTCCTCCTTCTCTATCCATCAACTCCATCAGAATGGTTTCATCTGGGCTTAGTTCGGGCGAGGGCCGTTGTAATATTTCCTGAGCTAAAGTGTTTGCAATCTCTGCATATATAAGAAATTTCCAAAGACTCTCTACTGCATAACTTTTCGCGTCGAGTTCTCTGTATCGTCTAATTAGCTCAGCGACACTTTGAAGTTGGTAAGAGATCGGTTTGATCTCGCATACCAAGTTTCTACGATCTGTTCTAAGAGTTGCAGCCAGTTTGAGGAAGTTCGCAGACTTTCCTGAGCCTTTTCGCCCCACAAAAACGGTATGTTTACCTTCGATGGCCTCTTGGAATGCAGCAGTCTCAATGAAATAGAAGTCAACTAGGCGGTCAGCCTCATTCTCTGCGATAGGCTCGCCTAGCTGTAGTCCTTTTAATTCGGTTGCTAATCTGACAGTTGCTATGAAACCTTGACGAGAGCTTTGGCTTTGTCGCCAGTGTTCTTCTAACGGAGTTATCCATTCCTCAAGGTATACCAGTGCCTCCGTTGCAGTTTTGTAATGATGGAGTAAATCCCTGTAATCAAGTGGCGCAAGAAAATCCCCCTCGGTTAACATAATTAGTGGTTTGGCCATACCATAAGCAATTCCTGCAGCTAGAGCATAACGGGCGTTATGTAATAATGCTCCTTCGCGTTCAGGATGCATCAAATGGCATATTACTCCTAAAGACGAAAAGGTATTAACACCGTACCAAGTAAGAGTTTGGGCTGTAGACTCTCGTGGATCATTGACAATCTGGGGCATTGGGGATACAGCTATACGCTTGCTGATACGGACACTCGACTCTGTATCCACCCGGCTCTTCAAGTAAAGCAGTTTTTCTTCTAGATCAGGCTGCAAACTAGGCTCTATAGCTTGATTAAAAATAGTTACCTGCGGGTCTTGATATGGCTGGTCTTTATAAAATGTCTCAATTATCTGGAGAGAGTTATGATACGTTGCATATCCAACGGTTGTTAAAACGCGGAGCTGATCAAACTGCCTTTTTAAGGCTGAGAAACTTGTATCTAATATAAGCCAAATACGTTTATTCTGAGCAATGGCAAATCCCAATTCAAACATTACATTGGGATTCATCCCAGTAAGATCGGCGCAGAACAGATCAGCTTGTTCAATCTCCTTGCAGATTTCTTGAATGATTACTTTGCCTCCGACGCGACACTGTTCCCAAGTTTTTAGCTCTACAAGCTTTCCAGAGTTAATCTCTTGTGCTGCGGTGGCTATAGACTCGCCGACTGAGGGAGGATCTGACGGGTAAGCAAAGAAACCTTTCAAATTCGCTTGAGACATATGAATTCAGCCTTTGACCTAAAGAACAAATAACAAAAATTATCGGCGATAGTATAGCACCAGCTATTCTGATGTGAAATGTCGGCGAAGCGACCTAACGACTCGCATCAGCGGGGCCGCGAGCGGTACTAATAGATTGATGCGAGACTCAATTCGCGGCCTCCGTTGCATGCGCTTGTTAGACAGCGCTTGATTGGGCAAGCTTTTATCCGACCAACACTATGTACTCCGTTAAGGCAGATCGGCGTTCACGGGCTCGTTTTGCAGGCTCTATCAACTCACGCACTGTCGTGATCAACTCATCGGTCGTTTCTGGCGTGAATGATGCTTCGCCGTCCTCCGCACAAACCCAAGCGTAAACATTCGGCACACGTACCATGATCCCCTCTTCGTTGTACTCGAATGTAGTTGGACGCCATTCTTTTGGTGTCTGATGCTCTTTACAGATTGGTACTACTTGGCTCGCCATAATTCACTTCTTTCTTTTTCGCCTTTGAAACGGCGGTTTCTCCCATTCCATTTCATCTGGGATGTAAGCGGTTACAATCTCTGCATAAACAGGGTCAGAGTATTCACAAACAACGTGTAGGTAAACATCTATGTTTTCTAACAGGCTTGTTTTGCCACATACGAGCAATCTTTGATCGTTTGGATATTCTTCAATTACAGTTCCTTCTAAGACTACCTCAACCATATTCTTTCGCTCAAAACCTTCTTTTAAGGCATGCTGAACGGCATGGCTCTTGACGAGGTAAAAGCCGTCTCGCACTCGCTGACGAATGATTTGAATGTCCATGCTGCATAGTCCTGTGCATAGAATTTCAATTATAAATCTCTAGACTACGAGCATGAATGTAGCACAGGACAAACTGGAGTTGCTACCACATCAGCCGTCTAACGGTTGGGATGACCGGGCGCGCGAGCGGCACTCAAAGAAACCATTCAAAACTCGTTTCGCGCGCTCCGGTCCATCCCGTTGTTAGACGCCGTTCCTCAGCGACATCTCTCGTTTGGCCTCGTTGAATGCAACTTCCTCTAATTCCACACGCTCTTTGATTACCTTTGTTAGCCAATCTTCAACATTATTCTCTCTATGCAGCTTTGCTAGGAACGCCGCCCGCGCCGCCAACTCGGCTGGAATAGACAATGATGCTGGCTTTGCTCTGCAAACTTGAATCGGTTTCTCCCACGCTGAATCATCATCTGCTTGCGATTCCACAATACCATCTATCTCTCTTTCGGTAAGTTGCTTTCTAGTCCGCTTCTTTGTTGATTTCATAATGGCCATCCTGTGATTATTCGGACAACATTGCCCGACTTCAGTTGAAAGATAATCTTGAGATCACGCCCGCCGAGGGTTCTTCCAATGAGCTGATAGCGATCTTTGAACTTCTTGTTTCTTCGGATTTGGAAATCTGAAAAGAAACATTCGACAGCCTCGTCAAAGGTGACGTGATGAGCCGCGAGTTTGTCGTTCTCGAAGTCATACTCAAAATCCGAAGGCGTAAAGCTGCTCCATTTAACCACTGCCGTATTTTACATTGTTGGTGAGGGCCAGCGGAAGGCGTCTAACGACTCGCATCAGCGGGGCCGCGAGCCGCACTGAGGAAACATACGAGGGTTGCTTCGCGGCCTCCGCTGCATGCGCTTGTTAGGTTGCTCTGCGCTTTGCGCGGGACTGTTCAGACGCAACAGTTTTAAGCATAACTTCTGTGGCTACTCCATCCGCATCATCGAAGAGATTTGCCGCCCCTATCCCCATTAAGTTTAGCTCCTGAAGGATTGAATAAGGATCGCCAGAAATATCATACCACTTGATATCAATGTCGTATTTGCCGCGTTGCTCATACAAGTCTCCTGGAAAACCTAAATAACTGAAACAGCCTGCCTGACGGTAAACCCGTTTTGAGTAAAATATTTTAGACTTGACAAGCGCGAAACTTAATTGATCATTCTGTAAGTTCAGAACTGGGTTGATTAATTCTAGTTGTTTTACTCTCAACGCCCAGATTCGCACAGCACCCTTATTCTCAACCGATAAGTTTAGAATATGCTCGCTTATCGCAAAGTAGAGAGCTATATATGGCGATGCGCTCCAGTCCAGGAATGGTGTTGGCAGCCCATGATGTTGTGCGAAAGCGATTTGCTCGCCAAGCCCCATCTTGCTACAGTCCTTACCGGTTAGGTCGGAGGCTTTATCAATAAAAAATCCAAGCATATGTTGAAATCTAGAAAGTGAGAATTCGATGCCTTCTCGGTCACAAAATCGTGCATAAGCGCTCCTGAGACTCCACGCAACATCCGCATGACCTCGATAGACCCAATTCTCGACCTCTATGTCTTCAGCTACTCTATCTCTGAATGCAGCGTAATTAATCACAATTAAACCTTAATTATTCCTTGCGCCACTTTCTTTATAAAAGACGCAGTCAGTTCGATCACCAAAGCCTCTTTTATATTCGTCCGGCGTTTCAGTGTATCCGGTATCAAGGCCCCTTTCAATCCATTCATAGGTATCTCCATCCTTCCGAAGTATGCTCTGTTTGGAAATATTTCCGATCCCATAACGACATAAGATAATGTTGGCCGAGAATCTATTCAGGATGCGCTTGTAGTCCTCATTCGGTGGTTCGTCATACAGATGACCGGCGCGTGTAAATCTCATCAGGGTAGGGTACTCACCAATTACTGCAAAGATACGATCTCCAAGGGTGCTCTTAAGCTGTTCGAGCGTAATTGTCTTGTAGAGGTTGTGAGGAACAATATCTACAATAATGCGTGCTTGGCTTTGGTGCAATAAGGTAAACAGCTTATTACAATGCTCCAGGGTTGATCGAAAGAATGGATGGGTCGCTATAAATATGAAGTCATCTGCGGTCAGTTGGGAAAGCGTTAATGCTTGCGTGAGATTTTCGGGATCATAATCGTTCGCGTTAACTTTATCTTGCTCTAGCCATCGCTGACTATCTTCAAAGTAGCGTATAGTGCTTTCACCAGTAGCCTTTGTCTTGTGAACGTCAAGTAGAGAGAAGAGCCTCTTCTCTCTAAGAGCCTCCTTGACCAAGCGACCATTTTGGTCATCACCAATCTTACCAAACAAAATGGGAATGAGATATTCTTCCTTGCAGGCCACGGCCAGATTGAACCCGGTTCCGCCTACTTTCGGATCCGGCTTGTTCGATATCTGACCACCCTTCACAGGATCTTCAGGGGAGTAGTCGATATTCAGGTCGCCTAAAATAAGAACTCGCGTTCCTGCCGTAGGGATCGGAAGTACTGCCGCTTTATTTTGAAAGGCTAAAAGCATACTCTCCAATACATCACCAAGTTGGATTATATTGCCATTATAGTAAACGAGTTCTGTAACATGAATATTATGATCAAGCAGCGCCTTCTCCTTATTTTTGTTCCCGGAAATAAGTCTAACTGATGTAATCCCGAAATACTCAAGAACTTTCGCCGCTATATTGTAGCTCCGGGCATCTTCTGGATACCCTCGAAGCCTATAGGCTTCACTTTGGTCATGTCCTTTTCGGCGCAGATCAAGTGTGGCGACGTGCGCCGCCGCGCCATTGCCTCTACCCTCTTGGCGCAGGAAAATAACAAATCCCGTGCCTTCAATTTGCATCAGCTCCAGAGACGCTGACATCTGTTCTCTGCAATCGCAAATAGTCCCGAAGAATACATGAGACGAAACACACTCAGACTGTATTCTACACAGGATGTTTTCTGTGCCCTGAACTTCACCTAGCGTAAGGACGATTGCTTCCTCTGTTCCATCATGGAAAACGTGCATTTGGAAAATACCATAGATAGTAGAAAGAGGCCCCGATGCTAGTTGTGCAATGACGGGCTGACGGGGATGCAAGGTCATAGCAACCTCCCACTGTGATGGAATGAGCCAGCTAAATCATGTTTAGCTTCAGATGTTTGTAGCATAGACCTCGCATTGGAGCAACCTAACGACTCGCATCAGTGGGCGCGGCGCAATGTACTGAAGGTATGATGTGAAATCCGCTCGCCGCGCTCCACTGAATGCGCTTGTTAGACAGCACCCACAGCCAGATAACCCATCTGCTACTTCTTATCCTGCACAAGGGTCGGGGCTGGAAACTGCCGCAGCATCTTCCATAACAGTATGACGCTCCCATCGCTGTCTTTCCTCACCACTCGAAACCCTACCACTACATCTGACGTGTCATAATTCACTGACCGAAGCACATAAGTAGTTCCTAAAGCTGCCGCCAACCCTATCCTTGTACGCGATGCCCTCTCGCTCAAGTCCATTACTGGTTTGCCTCTGCTGCGCCCGCGCCTCCGACAACCGCGATGGTGTCTTTAGGGAGGACAAGAATGCGACGGCGGGCGTGTCAGGACTGACTGATTCCAAACCTATATCTCCCAGCACGGCGAATAAGCCGTAGTTGGCACCGGCGAAGCCAACAGAAAAATACCCGTTCTGAAGTTCAATATCCGACCCATAACCATACTCATGAGTTAATCGAGCGAATGAGTAATATGCCCCGCCACCTCGGATGGAGAGCTTTGATTGAGAGTCACTCTCTGGGCGTGGCAATAGCCGAATCAGCCCCGTGTCAGAGGCTAAGAGAAACCTGGCAAATGCTGCCTGGTCCTCGGCAGTAGGGGAGAGGAACTCAAGCTCGCGAGCTTTCAACTGATTGCGGAGGGATTCAATCTCGGATTGGAGGCGAGCGCGGTCTGATGATTGGGCAATGCCAGAGGGCGGGGCTACAAGAACCCAAAGGAGGGAAAAGGCAAGAGACAGCAAACTAAAGCGCCGCATTTTAGTTACTCCTTATTCTGGGGATGGCGACAGTGTAACCCAGCTATTCCTGTGCTGTCTAACGGCCCGCATTATCGGGGCCGCGAGCCGCGCTGATTTTATCATACGGCGCTTGCTTCGCGGCCTCCGTTGCATGCGCTTGTTATACCCTGCTCAGCTTTCTAGCTGCGCCGTGGCCGCAGGCCTCCGTCGCGCTCGCCTGCTTGATGAATGCCTGAGTAGTCGCCTGAGCGTAGTCTTTGCTGTGCGAGCGCGACTTTGCGCAGCGGCCTGTCCATCAGCACATTTCGCTAGGCAGGTATAACAACCGCATGCAACGGAGGCCGCGAAGCGAGTCTCGAATGAAACAGCGAGTGGGGCTCGCGGGCCCCGCTGATGCGCAGCGTTAGGCCCTCCAGATTCCGTCAGCCTTTCTAAGGCCGGAAAATGAATGCTCAATTGATCTCTCAACAATTTAAGATCGAATTGATCGGTAATAACCGATACTGTATCATTACCTCACTTTTTAGTAAGGAGAATACAAATGGCTGGCGCAAAGCCTTTAGTTTTCATCAGCCACATTCATGAAGAGGCTGAACTTGCATTTGCTCTGAAAAGCAATCTGTCACGGATGCTACTTGGTGGAATTAACTTCTTTGCTTACTCGGATCGCGAGAGCATAAGAGGTGGAGATGATTGGTTGATCAGAATTAAGGAAGCGTTATCAAGCGCTTGTATCGTCATTGTTCTCGTTAGCCCACGATCTATTACAAGAACTTGGATCAATTTTGAGGCTGGAGCTGGATGGCTCCGCCAACGAGTCATACCGGTGTGCCATTCTGGCATGCTACCTTCACAGCTCCCGAATCCTCTTCAGCATTTATACAGCTTCGATTTGGAAGATCACCATGATCTACGGGACTTATGCAAACTAATAGGGGAGGCTGCTGATCTTCAAGCACCGGAAGAGAACTGGCAGGATCTTTGCCAATCACTGCGTCAGTGTGCTCACGACCTTGGCTCTTCAACCATTCAACCCTTTGGTGCTGCACCCTGTTGGGTATTTCCTAGAAGCGAGGATCTACGGACGTTTGATGCTATACAAAAGAATTTGCGTAGATGCAAAGACGTACGGTTTTGCTCTACGGGGTTGAACTTTCTTTGGAACGCAACTTATTTGCAGGTTCTAGAAGATAGGGTATCCGGCTCAGAACTGCGTGCTCAAATTTGTTTAGGAAACTTCACAAGTCAGGATGTAATAAAACGACTGGACGAAGAGCCTGAGCTTCCTATTGGCAGATCAGGACCGGAATACTTGATTAAGAGATTGCTAAGATTAGAAGACCACATTGGTGATCGTTCCAGATTCGCGATAAATCTGTTTAGCCACTATCCCACATATGCGATGCTTATTTTTGATGATGATATTTACGTTTATCCATACGGATATAAGTCTTTAGGAAACTTTTCTCCAACTTTTTACTGGACAGGGCTGGACCCTGCATTTCAATTCTTCAATCAGCAGTTTGATCTCATATGGTTCTCATTCAGTTCCAGCATCTGACATTTATAATTCACCAATAAGCAATGGTAGCAACACGGATGAATTATGAATATACCTATCTTCGCGGACCTTGACAGCAGACTTGTAAGTCATAGTCGGGCCTAACAAGCGCATGCAGCGGAGGCCGCGAAGCGAGTTTCGTACGGTAGTTTGAGTGTTACGTCGCGGCCCCGCTGATGCGGGCCGTTATGTGGCTCTCCTTCATTGCATCGATAACGTAAGATCGTGTAGAATTCGTTCCACATCAGGATTGCATAGGAGGTGCAGAATTCAGCAATGTGAATAGCATAGTTCAGCTATTAAAATCCGAGGATCCCCTATCCCGCGAAGCTTTAGAGTTTCTACTAACTTATTGTGAAGAAGACTCTCTGGTTGACTACAAAGAGACATTTCATCCTGACCAAGAAAAGGAATGGCTTGAGATTACTAAGGACATAATGGCCTTTGCTAATACCCAGGGAGGCTATTTGGTCTTTGGTGTTCGTGATTGTTCCTTTGAAGTAGTTGGGCTTGATCTGAATGTCATAGCAATCCTTACAAACACGAATTATCTCTTACAGAAGGTGAACCGTTTCATTGAACCAGAGATCGGCTTGCTTAGAAGTAAGCGAATAGAGGTTGATGGAAGGCAAGTTGTTGTACTGGTCATCCCATCATCAATTAGGCAGACTCACGTAATCTCAAAAGACGGAAAGTTTAAGCACATTAGTGGCGAAGAGAAGGTGCTTTTGCGAAAGGGCACACTCTACGTAAGGAGGAGTGCTGGTAATCACTTAGCGGATTCACGCGACTTAGATCAGATTTTTGATCGGAGATTCGATTACTTCCGAGAATCGCTTATAGATAAAATCGCCAGAGTTATAGATGCACCGCAGGAAAGCGAAATGGTTTTTGTTTCGAAGGATACACAACCAGAAGCAGCAAAGAAATTTATTATAAGCGGCGAGCGTAATCGGTCAGTAACGCGGGGAGCGATTTGGGAAATAGGAAGCGTTGGACATTTCTCCAACATATAGGCATGTCCGATGCGCTCAGTTTATCAAGAACCAAAGAACCGTTCGCTTGGCGTGAACTCCTGCCAGAGCTGTCTTGATAAGCAGCGCGAGATTGATCGTTTGAAACAAGAGAATCAACGTCTTCGCGAGCAGTTGTCTAAACAGAAACGAAAAGATAAAGCAGGATTCTTTGGCTCCTCCACGCCCTCATCTCAACTCCCCTTGAAAGCCTATTCAAAAGACGAAGCCTCGGCCAGGCGAGGCGGGGCAAAACCCGGTCACATTGGTAAGGGCAGGAAGAAGCATTGCCCACAAGAGGTTGATGAGATACGCGAGATTTCCACTGCCTCAATTTGTTCAACCTGCCATTCGGTTTTGCTTTCCAAAGGGTATCGGCAGCGTTCGGTTCTCGACATTGATCCGATCACCCTACGCAAAGTGCTCTATCGCATCCAGAGGAAGGTGTGTCGGAGGTGCGGGGTGGAAGTTACGCCAACCCTGACTGATCTCTTACCCAAAAGTCTACTATCGAATCAACTGATGGCCGAGATCGTTGACTCACACTACTTGCAAGGCATGCCGATGGGCAGAGTTTGCGCTCGTTGGCAGTTGAATTATGGGACCGTCATCGAAGCGTTGCATCGAGTTGGCGCGCACTTTGAGCGGGTGATGAAGGACTTGAAACAAGCCTACCAACAAGCCTTCGTTCGACATGCGGACGAGACGACTTGGCGCACTGACGGGAAGAACGGTTATTGTTGGCTTTTTGCAAGCGAGAAGGTGAGTTTGCATCTTTATAGAAATACGCGCTCGGCTCGTGTCGTTGAAGAAGTTTTCGGCCATCAGAAGAAGTTGAAAGGATACTTGGTCGTTGATCGCTATGCGGCCTACAAGCGCGTGGGTTGCCAGATTCAGTATTGTTACGCTCACTTGCTCAGAGAGTTGATCGATTTGCAATCGGAGTTTTCAGACGAGTTGGAAGTGGAAGCCTACTCAAAAACGATGGCGGAGTTGGTTGCGCAAGCGATGCGCTTGCAAAGCAGCAGGCCGGACGACGAGGAGTATTACCGGGAGGCAAGACGAATCAAACGAGCTATCCTGCGGGCTTGTCGAGAGCCGTCGCATCATTTGGCGGTCAAGCGATGGCAAGACTTTTTTGTGGAAGAAGCGAGCCGACTCTACCATTGGGTAGAAGAGAGGCGAGTGCCTTGTGAGAATAATCGAGCCGAGAGAGAGTTGCGTACGACAGTAATAGCGAGAAAAGTGAGCCACGGGTCACAAGCCGAAGAAGGAGCAAAGACTCGTGAAGTGTTGATGAGTGTGATGCAAACATTGAAGAAGCGAGTTCCAGACCCCAGACAAAAGTTCAAAGAAGCGTTGGACAAAATAGCCACTAACTCACAAATCAATCCAAGTCAGGCATTGTTTGAAACCGACAGCAGCTAATGAATAGGGAAGCACCAAGAAATTATAACTTGGATCATACTCTTAGTGGATTAGTCTATTCCCCGCGTTACTGACCGATTACCGGCGAGCCGGATGCAATTCCGGTTAAAGGAATGAGCTTTACAACTGCTCCTGAAACACCCGAGCAAGCAGTCGCAAGCTGGATTGCTATCTCATTGGCTTCTCGCAGAGCCATTCCCGATTATTCCACTCTCTTAGAATGGTACGCAGGACGGAAGGATCTAAGCATTTCGCAAAAACAAAGGATCGAGACTGGGAAATTCAGTTTACTAAGAGGAGTTCCAGCATTTTATTGGCTTCAGGGCGCGAATGCTGAACAAATCAAAGAAATACTCCTAGAGATCATTTCGCGCCGGATTCCGACAACACGTGTAGGTTATATTGTATCTGTAGGGTGTTTTCTTGGCAGATCGTTTCATAGAACACTGCTGAGTAAACTCAAGAATTATGTTGATCGGTTAGACCCAAAGGCTAGGTCGTATCATCAATCGGGACCGCGTTCATTAATAGGTATAGGGCTTATAGATGGAAGAAGAAAGCTATTTAAAGGAGTTGAAGCAGAATTTCGAGCGGAACTAGAAGCTGAACTAAATGGAGTTGTGTTAAGAATGCTCAACAACGATGAGGACACATCAGATGTTTTAGATCAATTGAAAGCCCAAGCCTACGATTGCTATTTATACGCACAAGATGACAAGTATTCCAAAAACGCCTTGGAAGGTAATGAGCCATTGCAAACTGCCGCAGCCGCCACATAACGACTCGCATCAGCGGGGCCGCGAGCGGAGCTGATGAATTGATGCGAGAGTTGCTTCGCGGCCTCCGCTGCATGCGTTTGTTAGACGTTGGCGGCTCCCTTTAAGGATGATTGTTCATCTCTCCAAGTCGCTGGCAAATCAAATCAACAGTCTCATTGGCAGATCGCTTACGAAGGTCAATGTAGCCATCAATTGAGAAAAGGCCTGGAATCTTAGCGTCATCAAAACGCATTGGCATTATATCTTTATCTCGCCGGTCCTTGATAATGTCTCGGATAGCTCTCCATTCAAGGCCACACCAATCTTTCTGCTCATATTCCCTACAAATAAAGATCACTATAAGTTCTGAATCTTCATGGTAAATTTTTTGAAGGGTAAGATCCAAATTCGGTTTCGCAAGCTCAGCTTCAAAGTACTTATCGTAAAAGATGCTGTTTTGGCCCAAACGATCAGTCAGCCCTTTCGCAATTTTTGAGACATATCTTCTTTTTTCTCCCGGAAACGAGAGCGCAACCTTGAAACGCTTATTTGTTGGGCCCGTTTCTGTCCCCTTGTTATTAACTTTGGTCTGTCTAGGTTTGGAAAGAGTTAGATAATCAAGAGCGGCCAATGATGCTGCAAAGGGGTCAACAGACAAAGTGCGGCGTTGAAAACGCTCTGGCTGAAGCGTAGCAATGAAAGTGAGTACGAAGGTCAGCCACACTGATAACGGGTCGGGGTTACAGATAAATACCGGCTTACCTGGCAAGTTAGGATCAACTACATTCCTCATGATATTTTCTATCATAATAAGTCGTACTTCGTCCGAAATGAGACTGCCTGCCCTATATGCCATCCGCCGAAATAAATTCGTTTGCGCGCCTGTGACGACGCCAAACGCAGTGACCATAGCATTTGTAAGGCCAAACTCTGCGATTCGAGCATTCATAAATTTATTGGCGGGTGTATCAGGTTCTGCATTACCAAAGTATTGCCACAACATTATTCGGTGGTTGGAGTGGCCAAATGGTTCGTCCTCAACAAAATTATCTGGAGTCATAAAATAGATTGATAGAGTCAGTTCATGATACTGATTGGCTTGCAACTCGAAATCGCGGCGTAATCGTCGCCATTCTCTTTTTCCAGCAGTTCTAGCCATAATGCCTATTCTACAACGTTGAATCGGAAGTTGTATATCGAGCACTCCCACTTCCAACGTCTAACGACTCACATCACCGAGCGCGCGAGCGACACTGATGGATACGTGAGAAACTTGCTTCGCGCGCTTCGGTGCATGTGCTTGTTAGACGCAATTTACGGAACGCTGCCCTTTGGTTTATAGTTAACTCGGGGTATGATCGGGGGACATAGGTGACAAATCAGTAGGGAGACATAGGTAACACTTTTAGGGCAAGATGGACCTCTGAAAGGAGCCAACCATCATGCCCTGGAAAGAACTACTACCTATGGATCAAAAAACTCAATTCGTCTCCGAATATCTCCGCGACTCTTTGTCCTTCACAGAACTTTGCCAACGTTACCACATCTCTCGCAAGACCGGCTATAAATGGATTGCTCGCTACCAGGCTCTTGGTTCGGCTGGCTTGGTTGATCGCTCTCGCCGCCCTCATTCGTCTCCCGACCAGACGCCTGACGCTCTGCGCCTGGCCATCATTGATGCCAGGCGGCGTCATCCTTTCTGGGGCGCTAAGAAACTGCTCAAGATCCTTCAAAGAAAAGAGCCTCAAACTTCTTGGCCTTCCCGATGGACCATTTGTGAGATCCTAAAACGGGAAGGGCTTGTAAGACAGAAAACTCAAAAGCGAAAGGTCGGGCATCCCGGCAAACCTACCTCTATCGTCACAGCCCCCAATGAACTTTGGTGCGTAGATTTCAAAGGGCAGTTCAAGACTCGTGACGGCCGCTACTGCTACCCATTGACTGTAACTGATAGCTATTCGCGCTATCTTTTAGGCTGCCATGGTCTGCTTTCAACCGAGACTTTAGGCACTAAAGAGATATTTACACGTCTGTTTAAGAAGTATGGTCTGCCAAAGGCAATACGCTCTGACAATGGAGCCCCGTTCGCCTCGACCGCATTGGGAAGGCTGTCGCAACTGTCAGTCTGGTGGATCAGGCTGGGTATCCGGCCAGAGTTGATCGAGCCGGGCAAGCCGCAACAAAACGGACAGCACGAACGAATGCATCGAACACTGAAAGCAGAGACAACACGCCCGCCAGAAGCTAACCTTGCAAAGCAGCAGCGAGTGTTTAATACCTTCATGCGGGAGTACAACGAAGTGAGACCACACGAGGGAATAGAGTTGAAGACACGGGCAACATTATATGAGGCATCGGCCTTGCTTCTACCAAAGGAAGTACCTGAGTTGGTTTATCCTGCGCACTACGAGACGAGGTTGGTGAGTAAAAACAGCGGGATCAGATGGAACAGTCAATGGGTGGCGGTAAGTCAAACGTGTGCGGGATTGCACGTAGGGCTAGAGCAAGTGGATCACGGGCTATGGGATGTATATCTTGGACCAGTGAAACTGGGACGGCTGCTTGAAGAAAAGCTGAGAATAGAAGATCATCTTGGGAGGCTGAAACGGAAAAATGTGTAACCCATGTCTTCCAACTGATTTGTTACCCATGTCCACGGTCTTTCATCGGATGCACTTCCCCTTATGCATGAACTGACTCCCACTTTTGAGCCGCTGCAATCATTGCTTCGATCTGCTCAGGCCAATCGTGCAATGTCGCAGGATCAAAGTCGGCTCCATTTGGCCATACCAGCGTCTTAACCTCTGGGTCAATCTTTACTTGATTGAACAAAGCCAGCTCTCGCAATGGGCCGTATAGCTCCCCTGCCAGTACAGGTTGGAAATCGATTGTCTGTTCCGTGCCGTCATCGAACCCTACTCTTAATGTGTAAGACGAAATAATCTCAAATGACTCTACGCGATAGATTGGATGAATCATTCCTTCTCCTTACCTTAATGGGTCTATCGGCTGTGGCCTTTGGCCGGATTGTAATAGCTCCCAATCGTTTAACAACTCCTGTTGATGTAGCTCAGCCCAAGCCTCAACAAGTCTTTGTTGTCGCCTAGGTAGCGAGCCGGCGATCAACTCAATGGAGTCAATGCTGAAAACTGCAACATCATTCTGGTAGTATGCGTGAAAATGAGGATTGTGATGAGGCGCGTTGGCCTCCCAATACATACGAATGATTATTCCGAAGAAACGGCTCAGTTCAGGCATGAAGTCATTTTACTCTGCAAGCTTAGGCTGTAGCAAAGATATAGTCATTCGGTTTCGGTTCACTGGTGAGCTATTGGCAATAGGCACGTCTAACGACCGAGTTGACCGGGGCCGTGAGCTGCACTAGTGGAACGATGAGAAACTCGCTTCGCGGCCTCTTAAGAAACAACTCTTCGAATACTGCTTCTGCAAACACACGCTGTCGCCAATCCGGTTCGGGTTGTAATTCACTGTTGCTGTCTAGCCTGTCGCGCTTGCCACTTTATGCGGCCAGCTCCACTAGCTCATACCCTAGCCCTTTCGCCCGTTTGCGCAAACTCGCAACTACTCGCTCTCGTTGCCTCTCTTCATACGCTCGCGCTCCTCCCTCTTCGTACTCCCGCCCCTGCTTCACCAAGCTGTAGTACAGCCTTGCTAGCTTATGCGCTGTCGCTGTGATCGCTGCACCTGGCCCTTTGCGCGCCTGCATCCTTCGATAGTACGCTCCCAACTCGCTGTCGCTGCGCGCTACGCTCGACGCCGCTTGCCGGAATGCTGCCGCCGCCCGATTCTTGCTCGCCTTCGTCTTGCTCGATAACACCTTCCCTCCACTCACTCGCCGGTTCGGACTTAAGCTTAACCAACTCGCAAAATGCTTCTCGCTGACAAAGCCACTCAAGTCTACCCCAACTTCCGAGATGATCTGCAATAAGGTCTGCGAGTTCAGCCCTTGCACTCGAAACAGATCAACCCCTAAAAGCTTGTAGGCATAATCGCGCAGGTTGAAACTGCAGCGCTGGCGCTTTTCACCTCCTGCAAGCGGCGGTGGCTCATCATCGCGCTTACCCGACAAACTCTGTAGATACTTCTCCATCTCCGATTCGCACTCCAGGATCTTCTCTTGATAGAACTCGAACAACTCGACTGCCTGCTTCAATGCGAACAGATGCTCTTGCCGGTAGTTGCCCACTAAGGATTGCGCTATCACCTCCGCCGTGGCGTGACAGCGCGGGTCGCGCATCTGGCCGAGTTTGCCCGTATCGCGCTCGCCTGCCAGAATGGCTTTTAGTATTCGCATACCAGTCTGCCCGGTGATGTCACTGACCACATTATCCAGGCGTAGGTTCATCTGTTGCAGTGCCTTCTGCATATGCTGAATGTGGCTTGAGGCACTCTTAACAAGCATGTCACGTTGGCGGACATACCCACGCAGCACGACGATCTCATCGGTGGGCCGATAGGCGGCAGCCAACAACCCATAGCTTTCGAGTTGCTGTAGCCACTGGCAATCCAAGACATCACTCTTGCGCCCTGTGACATTCTTTACCTTGCGCGCATCGACAAGCTTGACGAGAAAGCCGCGCTCTTCGAGCACCTCATACAATGGCACCCAGTAGACGCCCGTACTCTCCATTGCCACGGTCGTTACGCTGCAAGCTTGCAACCAGTCAGCAATGGCGTACAGGTCTTTAGTGAATACTGAGAACTCGCGCACCGGATGGAGAGTGGCAGCCGCAGGCACGGCCACATAATGGCGTTCAGCACCGATGTCAATGCCAGCAGCATGTTGGTTGACTTGGTGGAGGTCGCTGCTTCTGTTGGCCTCAATGGTACGTCCCGGGCGGGGCGTGTGTCGCAGACGCTTTGTTGGGCGAGATGAGGAGCGCTTCTTCATAGCAGAGGGCCTCCGGTCAGTATGAAATGATGACCGAACCAGCGCAGCGGTAGAAACTGAAGAGTAATCTCTTAAACGGGATCGGCAACGGCAATGAAAGCCGCGTCGTCACCACTGATCGGCACACGAACCGCTGAGACCAAACTCCGGTACGGGCTTGCTAGCACCAATGCCGCGACGGTCCTCGCGACCGGCTCGGTCATCGCCCATCTTGCAATCTGAGCCGCCCGATGTCCAGTAAGTTTCATCCCTTTCGGTGCGTGCCTAGCACGTAGAACAACTCCGGTCGATCCCCTTGTTAGGCGGCTTTTCAGAATGTCGGCTCATATCCCTTTGCGGAGAGGGATTCACAGAATGCCCGACGTTCTTCATTATCCATCCTCGCAGGCAAATATACATACCTTCCTAACACGTTTGAGGTATTGAAAGGAAACCCTCCCCGCTCCAGAGCCAACTGTATTTGCCTATTAAGCATCATGTTGCGGTCTTCTGTTGATTCATCAGGCAGCAATCGCTCGCGAGCCGCTTCATATGCATCTAGTAAGTCTGAGGGATCATAAAGCCAAGTTTTCTCACTTAATTGTGCTATCCAATCCTCTTCGTTTAGCCTGTCGCTGGCTATTTGGTAACCTATCCCTAGACAGACAACACCGTTATTTGTTAGCAGCCACCTACCTGCGCGAAATAAAATCTCTTCGTCAGCATCCTCCTCACCTATTTCAGCAATGCCTGGCCATCGTTCCCGCGAATACACAGCGGTTATTACATCCACGTCAGTAAACAGCTCGCCCATATCAGCGATGAGTTGAGATTCATTAGTCCTTTCAGGCAGATTAGGGAATAGTTGATCCCATTCAGATGGAGTCAATCGATTTACCACTTTACTCTCCTTTCATTTAAATGAGGCCCCGGCACAAATCGGGGCGCGAACTCACAAAATGTCAATGAGTTGCTTGACATGCTCTGGATTTTCACCTTGCTCATGAAGGTACATCATCATCAACTGATACGCCGCTACCCACAGCAATCCAATGCTTGCGTTGTTAGCCAATCCTTTCATCCACGCTGGCTCGATGTCGAAGCATTTATCCAGACGATCAAAAAAGGGTTCGATGCTCACTTTTCGTCTCCCATACAGCAACCGATTATTCTCATACAGGCTTGCGTATCGCCTTCTCTTGGGTGTGGTTCTGTTCTTAACTTCTATTGGCACTATCAAACATCTCTCCAGCAAGTGCTTCTCATATCTCTCAACTTCGTCTCTCAACTCTGGATCATCGTAGTGCGTGTCGCCCAACACTTTCTTGACTTGATCGGGGATCGAGAAACCCAACTCAAGAGCGATTTTCGCCTCTGGGGCACTGTTTTTAGTGAAATCGCTCCATATAGGGGCTATAGGCAGACCGGGTGTGGCTGTCACTGCGATGTGAGAGCCGTAGCCCTGTACCCATCCTCGATAATGCGACTTCGACCAAGAGCTATCTCGGTCAACCCCTCGCAGACGATCAGGAATAATCTCCTGCTGTCGGTCTGCTTGGTGCCAAAGCGGTCCCTGAGCCTGAATCATCTTCTTGTCAACAGCGACTACCTCAGCCGACGAGATCCCTGCTTTGATCAACTCACGAGCCCAGGCTCGAATCTGGCGTTTGACCAAAGGCTTCAACTTCTTGAGACGCTTGCGCAAGGTAGATTCATCAGGCATATGCTCAAGACCACAGGCTGCCCGATTGTCAGGGTGAGCTTGCAAGTAGCGATAGAGCGCAGCGAATTCTTTGATACGTTTGAGCACCATCAGCAGAAAGAGTCTCAGCATCACCAATTCAGAGTAGTCATATGGACGACCTGGTTTAGCTTTAGTAGGTGGCGCATAGATTTCGCCCACTTTTTCCAGTATTTTAATGAGGTGGTTGTCGGTGGTAAGCATGTTTGTCTCCTTGTCAAGACAAACCATACCATCTCAACCACTTGGCCCCGGTCTTTGTGCCGGGGCCTCATTTAACTGAAGCCTGTGCATAAATCAGGACTTGATGCGCCAGCGGGCGCAATCTACTTGTTCTTTGACATGAGCTAACGGCTTGCCGCTTCGATAATCATCCAGGTAGCAACTCTGATAGAGCCACACACTCGTCAAGATGAAGGCTCCGTTGCGCCCTTCGCCTTTCACCTGACAGGCTTTCAAGTCACTCGCTTGAATGATCAGGGCGAGAGCATCTAAATTCCCAACAAAAGTGAGGGGTTCAACTTTTCGAGCAATTTTGCCAATTCAAATTACCGTCAAAAGTCGAAGGAATTTGCTCATATTTGTATCTGGTATAGAAGTCTAAGAAACCAAAATCCTTATTCTCCTAGAAAATTAGATGCTCTCGCCCTACTTGAATGATTCTCTGAAATAGCAATTCGATGCTCTCTTTGCGATACTCGTACACGGCGCTCTTCCACGAGCGCCGCTTTCGAGGCAGTTGCTTTGGCGTCAACAGCCAACCGCCAGCTTGCTCGTAGGCAGATTGGAAGTCTGGGCTTGAGTAGGTCTGATCGCCCAGCAAGACATCCTGTATCGGCAGCCCGCCTGCTTTGATCGCCTCAAGCGCCACTTGCGCTTCGTTTAGGTTGTTGGCTCTCCAACAAGCAAAGATCGGCACCATCTGCGGAAAGGCCAGGCATTGCACCATCAGGCGGTAGCCTTGTATCCAGCCCCGGTAGCCACTCTTGGACCATCGGGAGTCGATGTCAACGTTGCGCAAGGGGGTCGGGATGCGTTGCTTGAGACGATCCTTTTTGTGCCAAGCTGGACCCGAGGCTTTGTACATGCGCCCGTCAATGGCACTGAGTTGAGATCGGTCGTCGGGAGGCTGAACCATCTCGACGAGTCGTTTGCCGAGCAAGGCAATTTGCTGTTCGGCTTCGGGAATTAGCCCTGCCAGCCGACGGCCGATCTGAGTGCGATGCGGCACGCGCGAGAAGCCCAAAGCAGAGCGCAAGGCGAGGTCCTTCTCAAGCAGCCTGTGAAGTTCACTGTTGCGGAAGGTGCGCAAGGTGACGGCGACAGCAGCCAGCAACAAGAAGGACAAGGCGGAGAAGTCGCGTTTCTTGCCCCGTCGAGGCGGGGGAGGAGGCGGCTGTTGGTAGTTTTCTTTGAGGCTTTCGATTAAGCTCAACAGAGAGTCGGGATCAGTGGGAGTATGATTGTCAGTCATGAACCCACTATGCAAGCATTGAAAGATGCTTGCGATCCCGGCCGTAGCGTCAGATTATCCGTCTGATTTCAAAGAACTTTAATTTGCACAGTCTTCATTTAAATATTCCAGTGTCATTGTACCACTGCGCGGTCAGCCGCCTAACAGCCAATAGAGGCGGGCGGTCAAGAGAAAACAGTTCTATCTTGGCCCCGAAAGGCTTGTTTTCTTCGCGAGCATCATTTAATCACCTACTGCATGTGCTCTGACTTTTTACTTCTCTGTGCGGTGTCAGATTCTCTGCACCAAACAGCCAAACGGGCTCTCAGTCTTGTTGCTGCTGACTGCGCTCCAGAAGATTAACCGTTCCGCACCGGCCTCACTCAAACGCGACGGGAAGCTTTTGCTCTCCAGTTATCTACGAGATACCGGCGCGGGCAGAGCAATTCCAGAAAGTTGACAATAGCTGGTGGAGGTCGCCTCCCAATCAAACGCGACGGGATCGTCCCAGTTAGGCGTCGGAGATGACGACCTCCATAACTGCATCATTTCCCGAACAGCATCTCTTCTCTATAATCCTCCCCTTGTTTCATTACATAGTAGGCTGCCTGCGCAAGCTTGTGCGCTATGACGTTATAGGCTACTAGCTTTCGCGCGCTGCCCCGATGCCTCGCGAGATGTCCTTGATAGCAGCGACGGATTCTGGGGTAGCTGCGCACTGCCACGACTGCTGCCTGGTTGAATGCTGATTTCAGATAAGCGTTGCCCTGCTTGCTTGAGCGACCCCGGCGGCTGACCGCCCCTGATTGTGCTACTCCGGGCACCAGCCTACAGTATGAACTGAAGTGGCGAACTGTGCTGAAGCGGGAGATCTCTCCCACTTCGTAAAGGATAGTCAGTGCCAGTATCTTTCCTATGCCGGCTACTTTCAGCAATCGCTTGTAATCTGCCTTGTCACGGGTCAGTGAAAGAATCTGCTGCTCAAGCTCCGTTATTTGCTTCGACAGCAAATCAATCCTCTCAAGCTGATGAGCCGCGCTCATCACAAGCAGCGGATGAGAGAACCACTCTCGAAGGTCTTCGTCTTCGGCCAGCTTGATGTGGTTGCGAGAGCTACAGAGTATGCCTTCACGCAATAGCAACTGACGAAGAGAGCCGTACTCCTGCGCCCGCAGTCCGACAACGTGCATACGTCGGCGGAGAAGATCACGGATGGGACGTGTGGAGGCTGGGTAGATGTAAGATTTGGGAATCACGCCAGCTCGCAACAGTTTTGCCAAAGTGAAAGCATCCCTGCGGTCTGTTTTCACTTTAGCTTGAGTAATCATCGCCAGGCCGAGCGTGTGAGCCAGTGAGACATGGAAACCGTTTGCTTGCAAACCATCAACAAGCCAGTACCAGTTGAAGGTGCTTTCGACGACGATCTGCAAGTTGGGCTTGAAAGGTAGAAGCAGGTTCGAGATACGAGGCAACTCGTTAGCAGCTTTCTGCTGAAGATGGATTGATAGGGTTCTCATCAACCACACAGAGGTGAGAGTCTCTTGCGCTGAGATCAATTCCGCAGTAAAACACTTTAGGCGGTCTCCTTTCTTAGAAGAAATATTTTCAACTGTCTGCGGGTGATTATATGTCGCCCGCAAGACCGCCTCTATTGATTATCAAGCGCATCCAGCGGAGGCCGCGAAGCAAGCTTCTCGTGTTTCTTTGAGTGCCGTTCGCGGCCCCGCTGTTGCTTGATGTTATACCTGCCTAGCGAAATGTGCTGATGGACTGGCCGCTGCGCCAAGTCGCGCTCGCACAGCAAAGATTACGCTCAGGCGACTACTCCGGCATAGATCAAGCAGGCGAGCGCGACGGAGGCCTGCGGCCACGGCGCAGCTAGAAAGCTGAGCAGGGTATAACAACCGCATGCAACGGAGGCCGCGAAGCGAGTTTCGCATGTTACAATCAATACCGCTCGCGGCCCCGCTAATGCGGAGCGTTAGACGCTTGCGCGCACTGGCAGAGCAACTTTTGGTTAACCTGCTTGTGAATACGCCATTATCTGCATACTCTATAATCGTGAACGATGAGCCACACATTAATGGACCTAAAACCAATGCCGAGATACGCCAATGGTATATTCAACGCATCTCAGAAATTCCACAGTTAAACAAGGATTGGGTCAAACAAGGACTACATGCGCGAGCAAGAGCAGAAGCAGCTTGGCGCATTAGACATGAAGCACGAATCGAGGCCCGATCCATGATGGCTGACCCTACTGAGGTAGAACTTCTTCGGGCGAGAGATGTCGCTAAATATGGCAACCCAGATGGGCCAACATTTGAATTTCTTGTAGAACGGCTTAGAGAAGCAAGTCTTGAGGAAGACAGAATCTACGAAGCCATCATTGACAATTCGTATCGAACAGATGCTGAATTAAATAGGAAACTCGGATTGTGAACGAGGTAAGCATATGACTACAAAAGTGCAAAATTATCTCGAAGAGGAAGTGAAATGGAATGAGGGTGGAGACCCTAACTACCCTTATGAGGCGAAGATCAATGGAGACAAGCTTGTGATACGCCTCAACGACTTTCCCGACGAGAGCCTTTACACTCTGATAGTGAATGACAAAGAGGTTTCGAGCTTTGATGACTGGCCGAAACAGTGGAGCCGAGGATAAGACCCTTTTCACAACCGCGTCTAACAAACGGTTCGACCGGAGCGCGGGCAGCGAGTTTCTCATTGTTCCACAAGTGCCGTCGCCCGCGCCCGGTCAACCGGGGTGTTAGATGCCTACGACTTCGGCCTTTCCCTTTTCCAATGATGGCAGAATGGATATTACTTTAGGAGCCAGAGGTTTCAAATCCGCTAGCCGGTTTGAATGCGCTTTCAGAACTATAATTGCAATGTTGAATTTAGGCAGATTCTGTTGGAAAGATAGATTTCGATCAACAGTGATAAAGACATCAAATTCCTTTTCAGCAAGCGTGAGCAGTTCGCCATTCTTAAGGGTTGCCCATCCCATCTGCGGCACAGTTTTAACGAAATATCCTTGTAGTTCTTTGGCGAATCGTCGGTCTACGCATTCGTCTAAAAGGATTCTCACGTTATGCCACCATTTTAATCATTTGTTCTTTGGCCTCTTCCAAAAAAGCGATGACTTGCTCCCTTGCTACTGTTGGAAATCCATCGAGAAAATCATCAATGGATTCTCCGCCTTTTATGTAATCTATAAATGTCTGGACAGGGACTCTAGTGCCAACAAAGACTGGAGTACCTCCCATAACATCAGGAGAAGAGGTTATAATCTGTTTGTTCATAAGTATATGGTATTCAAAGAACGTTCTAAAGATCAAGACCGGCATCTAACAAGCGCATGCAGTGGAGCGCGGCGAGCGAGTCTCGTATGATACCTTCAGTGCTACGCGCCGCGCCCACTGATGCGAATCGTTAGGCGGCTGGAAGTAAGGCTTTGAAGATCCTAACCCTGAAGCTATAATGCGCCCCAGCTATTTATGAATGAAGGCTTCTTATCTAATAATATACGTGATGCTCTTGCCTTGTTAGGATTGCTATTAGCAATCGGCCAAACAATCCTTTCACTTTTAACGATTAAAAGCAATAGTAGAGCGCCAGCAGAGCTAAACCAACAGGCTAGGAACAATGACCGGAAATTTAATTATCCATCTGAAATATCAAGCCGATTTAGAATTCTTTATGGACAAGAAAGTATCTCATTATGGTCGCCAATTCTCATATTCTTGTCTACTTTGGTAATTGCTTTCATATGTAGTATTGGCGCTCACCACAGTCCGCAGTGGCTTAAGGAAGTTTTGCGTTTGATCTTAATTATTGCTGCGCTTGTACAGCATGTCGCTTTAGCTTTGATACTTGCTTCTATTGATGCACGATCTACCCTCAATCAAAAACTTTGGTTTCATTTCAGTGTTTGGAGGCCTTTCCTCGCAGGCCTATTGCTACTCGTTTTTATTCTTAGCCTGGACCTTATCATTCGAGTTGACGAGACTTGGCAAGATGTTTCTTGGATAAATCAACTCTTGTGGGCCGAAGCAGCATGGGGGGCACCTCTTTCCGGGCTACTATTTTTATCAACAATATTTGTGACTGTGGGAGAAATTATATACCTTAAATCAGAATAGAAGATTAGGTCATAGACTTATTCTTTCTTAGATTTCAAGGTCATGTTGTCGAAACGCCGCCTAACAAGCGCGTGCACCGGAGCGGCGATAGCGGATTTCGCATGATCTCACCAGTGGGTTCATCGCCGCCCGGTGACGCGAGACGTTATACCTGCCTAGCGAAATGTGCTGATGGACTGGCCGTTGCGCAAAGTCGCGCTCGCACAGCAAAGACTACGCTCAGGCGACTACTCCGGCATAGATCAAGCAGGCGAGCGCGACGGAGGCCTGCGGCCACGGCGCAGCTAACTAGCTGAACAGGTATAACAACCGCATGCAACGGAGGCCGCGAAGCACAGTTCGCATGTTACAATGAGTGCGGCTCGCGGCCCCGATAATGCGGAGCGTTAGGCCGCCAATCCCCGCGCCTCTTGAAATGATGCACTAATGTGCATACAATTTTCGCGTGAGCTATGAGTGGGATATCAGAAAGGCTGCCAGCAATCTCCGCAAGCACGGAATTGACTTTGCAGATGCTGTTACCGTGCTTGAAGATGGGCTGGCTTTGACTCTCGACGACAATTACCCACATGAACAAAGGTTTATTACTATCGGGACAGATGCGCTGGGGCGGGTGTTAGTGGTGGTCTACACCTTTCGAGGAGAAAAGATAAGGATCATTTCAGCACGCGGGGCGACGCCACGCGAACACAGACAATATACAGAGGGACTATGAAAAAGGAATATG
Organism: Blastocatellia bacterium; assembly: GCA_963728545.1. Classification (GTDB taxonomy): domain Bacteria; phylum Acidobacteriota; class Blastocatellia; order UBA7656; family UBA7656; genus DASUNP01. The sequence goes on along the minus strand of CAVSKO010000002.1, from coordinate 3,703,240 downwards.
ATTTCAGCAAAGGCCGACGCGGAGCAGTAGTAACTCCAACTCCTAGCAAGACGCGTATCACCATTAGACTGGATGATGAAGTGCTAGACTGGTTTCGGAACGTAGTGAATGAATCTGGCGGGGGGAACTATCAAACCCTGATCAATAAAGCCCTACGGGAGTATATCAGCCAGAGACAAGAGCCGTTGGAAAAAGTGATAAGGCGAGTAGTAAGAGAGGAACTAAAACGGATTGCATAAAAGACCCGAGGGCGGCATAACGCTCACGTTCCAGCCGAGCGCGGGCAGCAAGTTTCGTAAGTATCCATTAGTGTCGTTGCCCGCGCCGGCTGAACGTGAGCGTTAGACGCCTATGCGCTGTTTCCGTGTAGATGTTATGAGATTGGATTAATCTACGTGGAAGACAGGATACACAGCTATGAGAATTGCTTCCTCTTTCTCCAAAGCTCGTTGTACGACATTTTGGAGTTCTTGCGCATAATGCTCAATTACTTTGCGATCCTTCTCCCAGTTAAAAGGAGTGTCTGTGAAAAGAAGATTAACTTTGTCAGGCAATATTACGCCTGACGCCGAGCGATACTTTCCTGAGGTTTGTGTCACTGTACAGCCACCAAAGGCATAACTCAGTTCATCGCCTAGCTCTTCAAGAAGGCGATTATAAATTGGGTCTGGTAAATCAGGGATGAAAACTTCAACGCGAACCTTCTCTGATAGAGACAATAAGTTTCTCCTTGCGTTTTGAGAATGCCTTCACTCGCTTCAAGGCTTGCTCCCGATCAACCTTTTCCTTTGGAGGCCGTTCAATTTTGATTTCTTTCTTCAGTGGTTTCATATCTTTCTCCAAAAAAGATTATCATCGAGGTGAACTTATGATGGCAAGTCCGTTAAAGAGAAGAAATCAACGGTGCCTTGCAAACCGGCGTCTAACAAACGCATTCAACGGAGGCCGCGAAGCGAGTATCGTATGTATACTTGAGTGCGGCTCGCGGCCCCGCTGATGCGAGCCGTTAGGCGCTATCACTGTTGCCTTATTGCAATTTAAGTCATTTGTTAACACTAATTCTCAGTCTGACCAATTAGCTATCAAGCCGTGAAGCTCAAAGTGACAAGATATAATCTGAAGAGTGTGCATAATTCCGAGGCCGGTTTTTCGGGGCTTTTCGAGGCTGGTGATCCACCGTTAAAGGCAAATCCGAAGGCCGAACCCCGAAAAATGCTAAATTACTGGAAAAACAGCACATGAATTATGCACACTCTTCAAGTTATCTTCACCCCTAATTCGCTATATAACTTGTCATCAGTGCGTTCCTCGATAATGTATGGCTCAATACGAATAGAACATTGAATAACTTTAAGGTCCGCTAAAAGCTCTTTGTGTGTTGCTTCATCAGCAGCTACAAGTTTCCCCATTACGCGCCCCTCCTGTATGGGCATCCTGATATTCTCGACTCGCCAACTGCGCTCAGGATTGCGCGGCTGTCCAAAAGGGAGCGACCCTTTTGTTAGGCGAGCCGATTTCAATAGGATTATATCAGATGGAGTAAACTAGGCTAGAATGACAGGCATGCACCATTTCGTACAACACACATTTCAGGCACTACCCGCGGCCTCCGCTGCATGCGCTTGTTAGACCCCGTCCGAGGTTCCTAACTCGCTTTATGAATCTTTTCTTTCAGCCAAGTATTTATGAGTTTCTCTGATGATACTCTCTTAGATTTAGCTATCTCACTCAGCTTAGGGATTATTTCTTCATCAATAGCAACTAGATGCTTTCTTCTTTTGATGTTCACCTCAAAATCAGCTTCCGGCATTTGATCCCAGTAATCGCCCATGTCGTGAGTCTCAAAGAACTCCACAAGCTCATCGAGTGATTCGAGTTTAGGTAGGGTCTTAGATTTACTTCTTGCCATATTGTTTTCTTTCCTTTGGCGCCATATCTCTGGCGCTAAGTATTAATGCCTCTTTAGTCTTCTTGTAGATAAAGAGAATTGCCAAGTATCTGCCAGCATCAGTTTGGCCTAAAGCTAAGTACACATCTTCGTTCTTACGCTCGCCTTTCTCAACAAAACGGATTTTAGGCTTATCATCTAGCACTTGTTCAACCTCATAAGGCTCAACATGATGTTTGAAGGCAAGTTTATCTACAATATTTCTGAGCCAGATTATGCCCTCTATAGTCATTCATTACCCCAACATCCTCATCCTCAGAGTTCATTTTAGCCCACTTGACCGCAGGGGTCTAACGACTCGCATCAGCGGGGCCGCGAACGGCACTGGCTATTGATGCGAATCTCGCTTCGCGGCCTCCGTTGCATGCGCTTGTTAGACCCCGCGTGATGACAAAGGCTGCTTTCTTACAAACTCTATAAACCCAACCAAAATCGCACCGCATTCACTACACTAATCAATTGGTCCGATGAAAGAGCGCCTAGCTTCCTCATCAGCTTCGCATGCGGTATGGTGACGAGGTTTTGAGCATCGAATACACCAGGTTTTAGAAATCTCGTTTTAACTTCAACCTCGAACCTTGTTCCACGAGGACTTGTCGTATGAGGCAACAATGAAATTAATGCTCGATCTTGATCTAGGGCGGGGATGCTTAGAACAAGGCAAGGTCTGATCTTCGCTGTCATGCCGAGATCAACCAGCCAAACCTCTCCTCGGTTTGGATTAATCATTCACTGATTCTCTTTGATCAAGCTCTAGGAATAGAGCTTCTGCATTGAGTACGAATTCTTCATCTGTCAAAGGGGGAAAAGACATCTCTATTGTGCGACGGATTATTTCAGAGGCAAGTTCTCGTTTTTCAGCCTCAGATAAATGATCGAAGGAGTCAAGAATCTCTTCTACTATAGTACTCATAGTTATACTTCCTCTCGCTACAAATGATTTCACAATCGGTCAATCAATGCAACGTCTTTAGTATCGAGAGCTAGGGGTCTAACGCTGCGCATTATCGGGGCCGCGAGCCGAACACTGGCCGAAGCTTACGAAATTCGCTTCGCGCGCTCCGGTTGACGCGATTGTTAGGCCGACGAATTGCTGCATGGGAGATTGTCATAAATGTATCATAGTTTATAATAGACGCGTCGAATTATATAACATGGTTTTTGTCCATAATCTTCTATGGCTTTCGATCTACCTTTCGAATTAATCGATCAAATCGAGCGAGATAATTGTGTTCTTTTTGTAGGGGCTGGCTTATCAATGGATGCCGGCTTACCAGGATGGAAGCAATTACTACTTCCGCTATGCCAAATCTTACAATGTTCGCCTGATAGTGATCCGCTAAAGGTGGCACAAGTATTTCAGCATAGATACTCTCGTAGGAACTTAATAGAACATATTCTCGAACAGACAGATACAACTGGGAAAAAGATCCCTATAAGCCTGTTAAATTTGGCAAGAATGCGCTTCAAAACCTGGATTACGACTAATTATGACAACCTCGTTGAGAAGGCTCTAGACAAATGCGACCAATCCTTTATCAAAGTAGTATCCGATAAGGATCTGGCTTTTGACCGATCAGATAAAACGACTATCATTAAGTTACATGGCGACCGGGAGCAACCAGATACTATAATCATTACTAGGCAAGACTTTGATACAGGGTTGTGGAAATCTAGGGCCATCAGGGAAGAAATAAGCCACCTTCTGCGCAAAAAAACTTTTCTATTTGTCGGCTACAGTCTAAATGATCCAGACTTCAATCAGGTCCATTCTCAAATACAATACGATTTTGGAGGATATGTGCGCAGATCTTATGCGGTACTGTTTGACTTGGATAGCCTTACTCTAAGTGATCTATCGTCTAGAGGTATTGAAACCATTGTCATCCCCAGTGCAGCCGAAAACGCGTCTGAGTATCTGCGTGACTTTATCACAGCATTGTATAATGAGCTTAGCTTGATGGCAGATGTTTCAAAGAGGGAGCATTTTTTCCCTGATGCGAATGGGAGAGAGTCAAATATACTCAATTACCTTAATGAGCAAGGTATAATTAGCGCTTTTGAGAATAGAAGTAAACGCATAGTTAAATGTGAGGAGTATTTGATTCATTCGCCAGTGACTGAAGCTGGCCTGAATAATCCAATAGATCCTCAAAGATTGGCACGGTTTGTGCGCCGAAGAATAAGTTTCCCTAGCGAGTGCATAGAAGAATATCAACGCACAGATAAAGAAGGTAATATTTGGTTAGGTTTCGCAATCGGCCTTTAAGTCGGCCTAACGCTCCGCATTATCGGGGCCGCGAGCCGCACTCGCTGTTTCATACGAAACTCGCTTCGCGGCCTGGTAATGTCTGATATTGTGTAAATCGCGGCGAACAATTTTGCTGTCATGCTCCTTGAACTCTCGCCGTCTGGCACGGCACAGCCTCCTATTAGCCAGTTATACGATCTTATACTGATAGTCAAAAATCCGTTGACTTTTCCGGTCATGTCCACAGATACTTGTGGAGGGAATCAAGTGGTTAATTCCTGGGAAGAATCAACCACTTGATTTTCGGACGAATCTCTATGGAGGATGACCGGGCGATGCTGCCGTTAGTCTTTACTGCCAACTTGAATATCCTTCCATCGACATTCGTCAAAAGAAAAGTTAATAGGTCGGATTTATAAGCATGCGGGCAATGGGATTTGAACCCATAAGGGCCGGTATGAGCGGCCCGCCTGATTGCGAGTCAGGCGCGTTTACCATTTCACCATGCCCGCATGCTTATAAATCTATCACGATTGCGAGTGACCGGAAAGCGGAGTATTCCTCTTAGGCTTTCCGGCCCGTACTGGTGGTAAGTCGATTGTGATTACGATGGTGCGAAAGGTGAATTTGATGCGTAATCGTTTTCCGTGATGTGACCAGCGAATTTTAGGCATAACACTCTCCTTCTGTTCGGAGCCATTTGGTCTGGAAACTTGGTGACTCTGAACGGATGCGAAACAAGGGCTGGCGTAATTGCCAGCCCTTGTATTGTATGTGCTCAATTCAGATTCAGGCAAACTGATTTCTAATAAGCAGATTATTTCGTCGCGTTTTTCAATTCACGAACTGCCATCCGTCTTAGTCTTTCCCGTACCCATGCCGACAGTGACATTCCTGCTAAATCCGCCGCACTCTGGTAAGTTTCTTTTTCGTTCTGCTCTAACCTGATAAGCAAGCTTTCACTCTTTAACTCATCAGCGTCTTTTGGTGGGCGTCCTCTTTTCTTGTTCATGCCTTAATTGTATCAACAAAAAATCCTCTAATCAATCATTATTTTGAAACTGGTATAAGCTAAAAACGTATATACATTAAAGGCAGTAATTTGAATCTTGAAAAGTTAAAGGCTCTATTGGCTGTAACCAATAAAGCCTTTTTGAAAATCAAAAGCGATTGCTCGCTCTGATCTCCTAGCAAAGACATTGTGAAGCAATCGCCTAAGAAAGGCAAGGCTTCACGATATGAAATGTCACACCTGTAATAATGAAGCAAAGAAGCATGGCACAGATCGCAAAGGTACTCCCCGTTATCGCTGCGAAACATGCTCTAAGACTTTTATAGAACGTCAGGATTTACCCCTAGAGGGTATGTATCTCCCGCTTGATAAGGCTGTCCAGTGCATACAACAGCTAATCGAAGGTTCTAGCCTCAGAAGCACACAACGAATCACTGGCATAGACATAAACACCATCATGAAGATTCTCGTTATAGCTGGCGAGCGGTGCGAGAAGTTCCTAGAGAATCGCATTAAAGACGTTCCTGCTAAAGACGTTGAATGTGATGAACTATGGTGCTTTGTCGGGATGAAGGAAAAAACGAAAGGCAAAAAAAGACTGCAATGGGATTCATACGAACAAGAGCGCAGCATGGGTGATGCTTATACTTTCGTCGCAATCGAGAGTAATACAAAGCTTATTCTCACTTGGCATCTAGGCAGACGCACCTTTGATGATACATGGGCATTCACAAAGAAGCTGGACACAGCTACGGCAGATGCCAGCTTTCAAGTAACAACCGATGGTTTCGCGCCTTATCGTGACACTATAATGCATGAGCTTGGACACAAGCAGATTGACTTTGCCCAACTCATAAAAGTCTATGCGACTTCTCAAGATGAGGAACATAGATACTCGCCACCCGTAGTGGTGGACACAATATCGAATATAATCTCTGGCAACCCTAACCCCTGGCGAATCTGCACAAGCATAGTTGAGAGAAACAATCTCACTATCAGAATGCAGATGCGTAGATTCACAAGACTAACCAATGCGTTTAGCAAAAAGCGTGAGAACTTGAAATGGGCATTGGCTCTTTTCTTCGCGTACTACAACTTTTGCAGACCGCATAGCAGCGTCAAGACTGAGGACGTAAAGAAGCGCACTCCCGCGATGGCTTCCGGTCTGACAGACCATGTTTGGAGTATCAAAGAATTATTGGCTGCATAGGAGAAACCATGAACATAGATCAACTGACAGATATAGCGTTTGAAATAGCGAGCGAGTTAGAGCCAACCTACAACTATGATGTTTTTGAGGTGAGCGCATCACAGATCATTTTTCAGAGTGAGCATGGGATAAAGAAAGTTTGCCTCTCATGTCTGGACAGTACCAGCATGATAAAACAGCAAATCAAAGTTGAACTATGCAAGCGAGTTGAAATGCGCTTAGTTTAGGTGTATATCTTGACCATCTAAAATAGTAGTTCTTACTGTGCGAGCGGGCCGATTATTCACCAAAGGATAATTAGCCCGCTCTTTTTCGTTTGCATCCAAAGTATTTTCAGCTACAATGCGGCAGACGGATATTTAGTTGCCGTTTAGAGCAACGTAGGGAAGTTTAGTTGTACCCTTGACGCTTAACCCTTATATCTAAGCGTTAGCACGGTTAGAACCAAAAAGAGCAGTCCTAAATCTGATATTGCGTCCTGTTGAGTATCTTCTTTGTCGTTCTGGATACTCACATTGAGCGGGTGATTTGCCGGACTATCACACTCGCACCAACCATAGCCAGCTACAGAATGCCCCGCAAACGCGGGAGCGACCGAAAGGAACACCATGAGCAAAGCCACAATCAACCGTTTTCTCATGCTCTTATCCTCCGTTAGAAATTTGGAGCAGGAAAGATTGTATCAACTCCTACAAAAAGCGGAGCGTTGCTATTGCCTTAAAGATAGGAAAGGGCAATATGAGTTCGGCAAGGCTTTGTCCCTGTTCGCTTCCCCGTTTGACCTTATAGGCGACTATTATCAAGCGGTGTACCTACATAAGACCGGACATAAACAGATGGCGATTGAAAAACTAGAACGGGTGCGCCAAGAAATGAAGGGCATTTATGCCGACAAAGCCACGCTCACACTTAGCGGCATGAAAGAAGTTGACCACGATCTTGACGAATCTTTGAAGCTGAGATTTGATCTTGCTAAAAGTGAGCATCTTTCTATCGTGATTGAATCGGCCATCGGCAGAGCCTCGATTCTAAGCTCACAAGGCGAGCATGACAAAGCAATGGCTCATCTTGAACAAGTCTTTCCGCTTCTCTCTAAGCTCGGCAACATGCCTTTACCATTTGATGTGTATAACAGCTACGCGACAGAGCTTGCGGAGGTCGGAAAAATCGAACTGGCTTCCGAAGTAATACGGCCCGTCATACTCAGCCCTTACGCGCCCTTTTTCCCTAACTGGCCTGAGACTGCAAAAGAGATACGAGAGAAGTCATCAAGAAAGTCTATGGTGACATTCAACAGATCAAACGTGATTGCTTTCCCACTTAGAGAGGTAGAAGCACCTCAAGAAATCGAAGAAACAGAAACGGAACCAGAGCAACCGTCTTTCCCTTATCAGCATTACATCGTAAAAGAGTTTGACATCCAAGCTAAGGTGTCGCATTGGATGGATGAACCAGTAGAGGCAAACGACTTTGGAACCCTTATGGTTGCCCTTGCTGAAATCGATGATAGAGTTGAGCGCGAAATGATCTTAGAGAAGATTATCGACACTACGTTTCCCCATACACCGGAAAGCAAAGAAGCTCAAGAGAAGTGGAGGAATGAAATCATCGCCAAGATAACAGACGAATAACCCACCCCAAACCGTGTAACACATTTTCAGACGCGACCCGCGGCCTCCGCTGCATGCAGTAGTTAGACCGATTCGGCTCAACTCAGTTCCCCACTTTCCTGTAACCTGATGGCACTTGGAATAACGCGCTAGAAGTCGAACCTTCTACAACTCGTGCTTGGTAAACATTGTGGCCTTCATTAACTATTTTTATAGGGATGCCATAAAGCATAATTATTTCTAGCATCCCGGGGTTCCCACCTACTCTCCTCCAGTAGTCACTTCCAAGAACAGACATTATCCTTTCACCAGCTGCTCGCAATTTCATCGGCACCAAATCGCTAGACACCCATATCTCAGCTTCCGGCTTACCACTGCTCATCTTTATGAGCTTGCGGGCTCTTAACCCAGCTATCGTGTCAGCCTCTCCGGTAAGTCTAAGCTCAACACCTGGCTTATTGCCCGCACCATCTTGAGATCTAGTGATTTCGTCGGCCTTGCGGTTAGCCATAGCTTGTAACTCGTCATAGCTTAGAACTTTGTAAGTCTTGTCTTTATGATTCATCGTAAAGATGGCTTCACCAGTGAAGAGAAAAGACTCGGGATCGTTGCCGAATTCAAACAGAAGGCTCTGATCGTTCAGATGTATTGAGGCTATTTTCGAGCCGCCATTTGCTGCTACAAGCTCAATCACTTTCGACTGTTGCGCCAAGACTATTGCAGGCCAAGTGAACGCAAGAGCAACAGACATGAGGCGGAGCGTAAGATACTTGATTGTCATAACCTCTCCTTTCTCTTCTCAACCTATCACACGCTCTATAGATCGGTCTAACGATGTGCATCAGCGGGGCCGCGAGCCGCACTGATAGATTGGTGCGAGGCTCGCTTCGCGGCCTCCGTTGCATGCGCTTGTTAGACGGCGCTTGGCGACAGTAGCATTCGTTGCGGGCTTTTATCTTTACTGTTTACTCGACTTCTATCCGATAGCTCACCACCCATAGTTCTACCTGTTCGAGCTTTTCCCTCCACCGATTCTTGAACTCCTTCATCCACCTACGGTTCTTGGCAGAATCTGGAGCGTCAACAATGAGCCGCGCCAGATTATCTCGGTAAAGCACTCCTGCGTGACGCCAGTGGCCTTCTACTTTTTGTGTCTCGTAGCTTGCCGCACCAAATTGATCAACAATTTCTAGTACTGCCTCAGCCAGCCATTCACCCGGCACCTCTCGCCCATCATTGAATTGTAGGGGAAGCAGAACCTCGTATCGCCGCCATCTGCTGCTCATAAGTCGTCTTTCCCTTTACTGTAAATGGAATGTTCTGATCTGCAAGAGCTTCCAAAGCAGACTCTGGGACCAAATGCTCACCTGACTTGAGGACCCTTCCTGAAAAGCGACCAATGAGAAAAGCGAGTGCCCGCTTTTCGGTTTCGCGGTCTGGGAATGTGATAGTTACCATATATCGTCTACCTCTCCTTCAAGAGGCATTATATCACTCATATGTGCCTTAAGAAGAATGCGCAAGTCACAAACGTTTGAAGCCGTCTAACGATTCGCATCAGCGGGGCCGCGACGTAGCACTGAAAGCAACCATGTGAGACTCGCTTCGCGGCCCCGCTGCATGCGTTTGTTAGACAGCGGTTGACAAGTCATATGAAGTTGGTCAGCAGCAGATTTTCTACTTTATTTCATACGTCTGATCGTTGCTTCTAATTCCTGTATTTGCTTTGCCTGTTTCGCGGAAGCAGCTTGAGTGGTCATTAGTCGCTCTTCAAGCATCTGATTCTCCTTGAGAAGCTTGGCTAGCGAAGCGTTCGCATCGGTAGTTTCGCGAATCTGATCATATAATTGGCCTAATTCTGCCTCGCGCTGTGACATGTTCTTTTGTGCTTCAGCCAGTTGATCTTTGGCGGATGCACTCTCTAATCTAGCACGCGACATTTGCAACATAAAATAAATAGAGAGGACCAGTGCCATCATTTGCCCCGTAACTAGTATCCAAGTTTTGTGGTTTCTTATAAACTCAAAAGTTTTACGCGCTGTATTTGATAACAGATTCTTCGGGGGATGCTCTTGATTAAAATGATCTTCCTGATCTTGATTCGGGTTTACCCATGGGTTTGGTGTTGTTACTAGGAATTGGGCAAAGTTATAGTAGCTACGCTTTAATGAAAATCTATCGCTTGTTTCCTCAACCAATACAGCAATCTCTTCGCCATAGGCATAGTCTGGAGAGTGTTGGATTTGTATCTCTTCGAAATAATCTACGAGCTTAATGTTATTTAACCTATAGATCTTCTGAAAAAGCTTCTCGAACTCAGGCTCATACCCGTTAATACCTCTATACTTATCTCCAAAACGCCATCTCTTCCGAAGATCTGACCGGGAGGCATCTACACGAGAGACAAGAGGATACACAACAAGTGGGCGCAGATCATATGACTGCCTACGATACTCTGCCGCCCGCTCGATTTGCTCGATTCCTCCTAAAATACTTTGAAGATTCGGAGTGAAAACTACCACAAGCTTTTCCGGCATAAGCATTGTACAAATACCGCTTATGTCTGTAACACCTGTTCGAGAGTCAATGAGTATGTACTGGAATCTCTCTGCCAGCCGGTCGGCAAGCATACGAATCAGCATGGGTGATCGCTGATAGAGTTTTTCCCATTGAAAAGCACTGACACGAGATGAATAGTATTCGGGATCCTTTCTGTCGAAGCTACCAGCTTTAATTAAATGTAAGGACTCGATGCCACATTCAATCGCATAACTCTCTGGTTTAACTTTATCCAGTGTGGAACGAGCTAATGTTTCACTATCGGAGGTGAATATTGGATCTGTGCGATTATCCTGTTTAAGCGATTGTGCTCCATCCCTTTTTATCAAAGAGTTTGTTACTTTATCTAAGTCGTAAAATAAGTCTATGAGGCCTGGGCTTTCATCTGCAAGCTCATTATTACTCAGAGACTTTAACTCTCCCTTGAAGTTATTGCGAAAATAACGATGTAAACCAGGAGCTTCTAGATCCCAATCTATCATCAAAACTCCCTTTCCACCTACAGCAGTTTGATGTTGAGCGAGAACACAGGCAACATTAGATAATGCCATTGTCCTTCCAGTACCGCCTTTATAAGAGTAAAATGTGATAACTTGACTTGGAGAATTCATTGGTTTCATCTACCCTCCATAAAGCTTGATCTAACATCGTTGGAACCAGGAAAAGGCACAGGAATACGGCGCATCTTCTTACCTAATATTCCCTCTACATAATCCTTAACATCATCATCGCTCGGTAATATAAATTCATTACAACTACTGCAAAGGTCCACGTTCATATGGTCAGACAATTCGTCGAGTTTTTCATAACAGTTAATTATATACTTGGCAATCATTCTTATTTGCGAGGCGTAACGACTACGTATCTTAACCTCGGGATCCGCTAAATCAATTTCATCGAATTGATAATGCTGGCGCTTCGCCTTAATTGCAGATGGGAACTTGTCGGGGCCACGCAAGATAACCGGAATGATTAAACCGAGATCTCTTTCTATTTTATCTTCCAGCTTTTTACGGCGCTCTTCCTCAAGTATCTCCATTGCTCGATATTCTCGCGCACAATAAAGGTGCTCAAGATCAAAATAAAGCGGGGTATAAAAAACTATCATACACGCACTCTTGCATAGGTCGGATGCTATCTGCTCGTTGAAGCGATTTCCACCCACTAAGAACTTATAATCAATCCAAACTCTCTTTCTAATCTCTAGGGGGTTAGTTCCCCGCAGCTTGCTGCGTCAGTATACTGGATGAGTGAGCCGCTTCATACATAAGAGCCATAACGTTTCGGTACTGCTGTACCACATAGTTTGTCCAGCGAAGTATCGCAGAGTGATATTTAGCTCCGAAGTAGATCAGAAGCTCAAAGAGGTTTGTGTTGAGATTAGTAAGCGGTATGAGATAACGTTTCTGGAGATAGGCACCGACACAGACCACGTCCATTTCCTGGTGCAGTCGGTGCCGATGTACAGCCCGAAGAAGATCGTACAAATCATCAAGAGCATTACGGCCAGGGAGATCTTTGCAGCGTGTCCGGAGGTAAAGAAGAGACTGTGGGGCGGAGAGTTCTGGACGGACGGCTATTACATCAGCACGGTTGGACAGCACGGCAACGAGCAGATGATCAGCAAGTACATAAAGCAGCAGGGCAGGGAAAAAGAGTATAAGCAATTGCATAATCAGCAACTCGAACTATTCTGACGACTCGCGCACGCGCGCGATACCGCGCAGCTTGCTGCGCGGAGCTTCATTCTGCGAATTAATCTCAATTGACAGACCTTTCTCGAAATCTTCGACAAAGGGTCGCATTACATTATCTTGACCATGCGGATAACTAATAAATGAGCAATACTCAAGTGGCATAGAATCTGTCCCTCCTTACCAAGCATATTCTGGGCGATGAACTGCCGATTGAACTGTTTATATTAAACTCCAGGTATTTGCAATTCAAACAGTGTAAGCTGTCTAACGATTCGCATCAGCGGGGCCGCGAGCGGTGATGATTGTATCATACGAAGTGAGATTCGCGGCCTCCGCTGCATGCGTTTGTTAGACGCCGTTGCAGGGCGAATAGACAATAGCAATTTGTTAACACTCCAAGCTAAGAGATTATCCATTTCACCTCGTTTGCCTTTTCGTTCAGTTCATTCCTTATTTGATCGGAAATGGTCTGAATGACTTTGTCCAAATGATTGCTGCTCAATGCTTCCTCAAATTTCTCATTTAGTTTTGGTCTCAAATCCTTAATGAGCTTCTCGATCTTGGCATCCGACAATACCGTTTCACGTATAAGTATCGGCAGATCGGCATCGTTAACTTTTTCCTCCAGGAATGGCACGCTGAACAGAAGGGCCCACAAAGACGTTAGTATTAGAATCAGCCAGCCAGCCGGACCGCCAGTCGCCACAGCAACCTTAAGCGATCCAGTGAGCACGAAAATAATCAGAAAAGTAATTCCCGCGGCAATCCCGAATCCGCCTTCAAAGGGCTTACTTACATTAATACCATATAACTCTTCCTGCGGCGAAATGGTTACACCGAGGTAGAGAGATGAGTGTGGAATATTATATTTGTTACAAATCTTCATGGTTTCGAAATTCACTTCCGCGTATACTGGCTTCAGTGCATTCGACAGAATTTGTGTGATAGTTTTGTGGCCGCTTTCGGATAGGATCCATTCTTCGGCTCTTTTGCTAATCTCAGAATCAATCTCTTTTAATCTTTTTATATCTCCTGTTCTCCACTTTTTCATCGCTGGCACCGCTGCATAATTAATTACCCCTTCAGTGATCGCTTCAACAAGCAACGATATAAGATTAGACTTATAGCTTAAGACTGATTCAGAGACTCGCTGTTCGCAAAGATTCTCGATCTCTTCGGAAAAAGAAGATGTATTCAAATATATTTGCCCCCATCGCGCCAAGCCATATGCGACGGTCTCCTCTGGAGGTGAATACCGGATAAAAGCCGCATCTTTATAATGTTCTTTACATAATCGTTCAATAAACGACATCCGCGAAGCTCCTCCTGTTAACACCACAGCGCTAGGAGCTATTCCTCTCTCATCGAGTTGCCTTTTTGTGTAAACAAGCAAACTCTCAAAAGCGTCTATCCAACTCCTTCCGTCTAGCTCAGGTAATGGCATATTAATAATCTCTTCCATCTCTTGTGAGTCAACTCTAGCTTGAAAGATATAACCGTCTTCAAAACCTAAGCTTTGTGCTATCACTAAACCACTGCCTTTAACCGACTCTTCTTCTTGCCAATACTGCTCTTTAGCTCGCCGGCAAAGGAGTTCACACTGAGACCTTATGTGACTGTTCTCAGGGTCATCCAATAACCGGGTCATATCGTCTCTCTTAGGGTTACATTCAATGGAACGATCAAAAATAATCTTCTCTATTATTGATGCCCCCAGGTTAATGCCGATGTCGAGCAACTCGTCCTGAATCCCGCCAAAGACGTGAGTGACGTCAATCGTTAATGAGCCGACATCAATCACAATAACCGAGGTTTTTAACTGCTCGTCAGTGATACTGCCTGCTTCCCTAGCTTGTAAGAGGGCCGCGCGCGATTCTCTTACGACTTTGAGGTGTTGTACTCCTGAAGATCTGAGAAATTGTTCATAGACTTTGACCTCCTCTTCTTTCCAGCCCGATGGACAGCCCACGAAATAAAAGCTCTTCTCTCCACCTCGTATCAGCCCGCGCGATATTAGCAAACGATTATAAGTGGCCAGAAAATTGCGGAGTATCTCTTCATACCCTTCGTCTCCTGGAGGTTTTTGTTTAAAACAGATTCTTTGATCTTTTACCCCTGGAAGGCTGAGAGCCTTATCACCAACAACAAATCCTAAATCCCGATGCGTACCAAGGGCAGTGATTTGTGTTCTTTTGCTATCAACCTCCAACATCCTTGGCTCCGCGTTGGTTACAATGGGGGCTAGGGCAATGGAAGTCTCACCATGGCCTAAATCGAACCCGATTATTTCAAGAACATTTTCGGTCATACACGGTGAAGTCCTTGCTCATTAATTCCATGAGCCATACGAATTTGCTTTGAGCTGGAGACAACATTTACGCAAGCAGTACATGATCTTTCTAAGCCCCGACAGTCATAAATAGATTTAAAGAAGCTTATCTATTGTCTTCACTCATCGCGTCAACTTGCCTCATGTCTCTGAGCAAACGTTTAAAGGCTTGCTCATAAACACCAGGGGTTTCCCAATGACGAAAATCCCCAATGAGCCTTGTTTGCCTTATATCGAACGCCCATTGTGCAGAATTATCCTCAACGCTATTATCCAGCATAATAGGAAAGAGGACGATTTTATTACGCTTGCGTTCTTCTTCAAACGCGAATTCGACCTCTGTCTCTACCCATCGGCTCCGGGCCGAATTCGCAGAGAGAATTAGCAAAAGTTTGTCCTGTTTACGTATCGCTTCATTTATAACAACTTTTATCTGGTCACCTATCCTCATATTTTCAGCATCGCGCCAGGCGCGGACGCCAGCATGTTGCAAATCTGAGAGTAATTTTGTCACGAATGTTTCGTCCAAGCTGCTATAGCTAATAAAGCAGGAATAATAATTCTTCGGCTCGCCGACCCGCATCTTGATCATCTTTTCTTGTATTTTAATAATCTTGTCAGGGCTGAGGCCAGGGTTGTAGAGCTTGGTCACCTCAATTTCCCAGTCGCTTAAGCCACAACCGCGCAAGAATCCTGTGGATAATTTCCAGGAATTTGAGAGAGTGCGGTGATCTATACAGCTAGGTCCCAAGTGAACACATTTATCCAAATGTTTAGCTCGGTCTAAATAGACATTGCTAATAACAGTTTCCCAGAATAACGCCCCGTTAAAATCTGCCTCATCAACGGTGACCTCTATCAATTTAGCTTTTGTGAGTGTTGCCCCTGTCAGGTTTGTCCCTGCCAGGTTTGCCCCTGCCAGGTCAGCAGCGATGAGATCGGCGCCAGTAAGGTTTGCATAGGCGAGGTTGGTATTGGTGAGGTTCGTTCCACTCAGGTATGCGCCAGCCAGTACCGCATTTGTGAGGTTGGCCCTACAAAGCATCGTCTCGCAGAAGCCTGCGCCAGAGAGGTTTGCTTTACTGAAATTGGTTTGTCTAAAATCAAAGCCAATTAGGTTTTCCCCGCTAAGGTCAACACCCGTTAAGTCCGGTTTTATTTGTGAACTTTCCCTCCGCCACCCATTCCAGGTATCTATTCCCTTTCTCAATAGTTCGAAATGCTCTAGTTTAGACATATTGGATGTTATTGACCTGCTAGCTTCATAGAGCATCGGAGATCCCTTAAGTAATTCGGAAGTATAACCTTCTCCTTAGCTAGGGGATTATAACACAGATAGGATATCTTACTCCGAGAGTGAGCTAGATAGTCACTTGAAAGGCGTCTAACGACTCGCATCAGTGGACGCGGGCAACGGCACTCAGAGATGCATGCGAAACTCGCTGCCCGCGCTCCACTGCATGCGTTTGTTAGACGGCTTATGGCTGCCCTTTCAGAATTGTGAATCCTGCCTGCTCAAAATCGCTGTCAAATGTCAGAACCTCTGTTATTCTTCTCTCCCACATCACAACGAATGAGATGCAATCTACCAATCCCCAGTCCTTATCATCGTACTTTTCATAAATCTCTAATCCCTTATCAAATAGACTCGCGTCTATTTCGATCACATCCGTATTCTTACCGCTCCTGAGCACCTTTATTACTTCAATCGCCTCTTTCCTAAAATCTCTCGCAAGTGCATTGCCTATTTCCAACAAAACAGCATCGGTTGTGACAAGCGGAGAATTATCGAATTCATAAGAGAGTGATTGGGCTTGGTCATAGTACTGGTCTTTGTCGTTGATTAAGGCGATTACAAAAGATGTGTCAACAAAGATTCTATTTGGCATTCTCTGCCTCTGTATCGTAGAGGGTCGCCTTCATTGAAAAGTCGGGTGATGCGGAAATCTTAATCTTTCGTAGTCGTGCCATAACGCTTTCGCCTGATTGTCCATTCTCCTTCTTCACTTCAAAATCTTTTATGATTCTGTAGAGATCATCAAGTTGTTCGTCAGGAATCTTGTCAATCTCTTCTATAATCTTTTCTCTAGAGATCATTCGATTAGCTCCCTTCAAGAGTGAATATACAAAGCCTATCAGGCGATTACAAGTTACGTACTCACTGAAGCCGTCTAACGCTCCGCATTATCGGGGCCGCGAACGTCACTCCCTGATTCATACGAAACTTGCTCCGCGGCCTCCGCTACATGCGCTTGTTAGGCGGCCCTCTTAAGTAGAGTTAATATGACCGCAGCTAGAGTAACTATTAGAGATATTGCCGCCGCTATTCTGCACAGCGTAGTCACTTTGCGCTCAAATTGCATGAGCTGTTTATCTCTATCCACACTTCTTTTTGCGTTCTGATTCGATAACTCTAAAATCCATTTTATCGGAAGCTTAACAATTCTAGGTGTCAATAATGCCCAAACTAAATAAGTCAGGGCCATTATAATCAGGTATGGAAACCTAGTTAGGATAGAGATCAAGAAGAAAGACACTAGCGTAGTCCAAATGAACATTAGCAATGCTTTCAAATATCGCAATACAAGTCTACGCAAAGACAATGCATGTCGAACAAGAGACGTTTCCAGCTTAGCCACTTCTCCGGCAAGCGTTCTATCTACTACACCAGCAAGTCCTAATGCTGTGTTAAATTGATCAAAATCTTGCAGATCGGGTTTGGTGTTAGGAAAGTGAAATACTCCTATACTATCCAAGTGTTCCATAGTTCTTGTTTCGGGAACAATCATATTTTGAGTATGTTCTTTTACATTATCAAAATAGCTTGCCTCTTTTTCATCAAACGGCAAAATGAAGTGTATTAGATCAGATGAATACTCATGTGCTAACACCTCTTTCTTGAGAATAGGAGCCTCATCGCTAGACAGTGCGACTCCAGAGAGCGCAAATCTTGGATTGAATAGCCTATCAGAGAATCCAGGGTTATGGCCTGTAAAGTAGAAATGAACAATATCTTTGAGCAATAGTCCGAGTGCATACAAGGGTATAAACAGAGAAGTTGCAAAAGGAACTAGCAGGAAAATACACATCGTAACAACTGATATACTTTCGAGCATAGTATGTTGATTATTTGCATTTATATGAGCAAGTGTGGTGTCGGAAAAGAAGCTGACGACCTGCTGAATAGTCTGACTAAAGAAAATGGGAAAGAGTAAGAGCAGGCCAGCACCATTCAAGAAAACCCCGGCAATACGATGCATTGTGGAAAGGCGAACCTCTGAGCGCTGAAGGTATGCCCGCATGGCAGCCCTTTCATCCAATTCTAATGGCTTATCATTCACCTGAATATTATGGAACTCTTTTTCTGCTTTGGCTTCCTCCAGAGTTGTCCCCGATTCCTCTGAAGGCTTCCAATTAATAGCCTGGAAGATTTGACCAGCAACATAAGGAATTCCATGTTCCGTTAAGACAGCCATTTTATCCGCAAGAATAAGAGAGAAGTCTGCCACCTCATTTCTTTTCACACCATGCCAAACCGGCAGTATTACTTTGTCTTTCCCATCTTCTTTTGCAACTAGGCCATCAAGCTCTCTCTTAGGCCACTCTTTTTTAAAGAAGGATTTGCTTAAAACTACGACTCCAAATCGAGAACCCTTTTAATCCCTCATTGATCTTCCTGTTTAGGCTATCTCCCACATGAAGTTCAAATTTATCAACCCATACTTTCAAACCGAAGGCTGAAAGAATTTCATATAAGGGAAGAACTACATCCTCCTTATCCTCGCTTGCGTGGCTAATGAATACATCATACCTTGTATTACTTCTCTGATTTCCGCTCATCTTTGTTGTTCTCCTCACAAGTCGGTCGCAACAAAAATAAACGAAGCATCACTTTTTGCCAACCTGATATTTACTTTGGCCGCCTAACGATTGGGATGACTGGGCGCGCGAACGATACTGGCAGAACCATAAGAAATTCGCTTCGCGCGCTCCGGTTGATCCCATTGTTAGGCAGCCGTTGTGTCGTCGAAGAGTTTTTCCGATAGATCTTTGAGATCTGGAATAGCTGCCACGGCTTTGTCATAGAATTCAATTATTACTTCTAAGGCAAAGACAGTTGAGAATGCTGCGTCTTCCGCTTTCGTGAGCCCTTTATTTTCCCCAAAACTTAATTTCAATTTATGAGGATCGAATTCTGTATAGGCGTAGAATGTACCTAATGAATTTGGATGTGCAAATTCACAAAGACTGTTGTAAAAATCTGCATACCTTTCGCAACCATTCTCTTTATCAAGATGCTGTATTGCGGTCAGAACGTTTGGAGATTCCGGTTCTGCCGGATCAATCCGATTCCCAGACAGGCATTTAACAAGGAAGTCATCGAGTTGGTCGAGGCTTTTCGTTTTGAGTGCTTGGCTCATCTTCTTTTGAGTGAGATACAGTAAGGCTGTAGTTTCCATCAAAGCACGTGTGAGGACGATAGCCGGTATTACCTTGTTACGTTCAAATAACTCACAACTGAGTTCACCGAAGTCTCGTGCTCGATGGGCAAGTGTTCCTATAACGGCCATCACTCTTGATGGAATCTTGCTTGCTACTTTCCTACCCGATGAAGAGATAAACCAAGCATCGTCAGTTAAAACAAAATCGGATGGAAGTCGTCCGGTAAGTTCCGCACAAAGGCGTCGTGATTCAGCAATCAAATTCAATTCCTCGCTCATAATAATCCTCAATGACCAAGTGTTTCTAGGCTGCCTAACGCTCCGCATTATCGGAGCCGCGAGCCGCACTCATTGTAACATGCGAACTGTGCTTCGCGGCCTCCGTTGCATGCGGTTGTTATACCTGTTCAGCTAGTTAGCTGCGCCGTGGCTGATAAGCCACTGTCGCGCTCGCCTGCTTGATGAATGCCGGAGTAGTCGCCTGAGCGTAGACTTTGCTGTGCGAGCGCGACTTGGCGCAGCGGCCAGTCCATCAGCACATTTCGCTAAGCAGGTATAACGCTCCGCATTATCGGGGCCGCGAGCCGCACTCGCCTTTGATGCGATACTCGCTTCGCGGCCTCCGTTGCATGCGGTTGTTATGCCTGCCCAACCATCTAGCTGCGCCGTGCCTGTCAGGGCTCTGTCGCGCTCGCGCCGTGCTTATTCTCCCCTCGCCTTGGCTTGCTCTGATTATTCCTGGCGCGAGCGCGACTTGGCGCAGCGACGGGTCTATCAGCACATTTCGCTGTGGCGGCATAACGACTCGCGTGACCGAGCGCGGTGTGAGCGATTGGCCGATGCATACGACACCTCGTTACCGCGCTTCGGTCAACGCGCTTGTTAGACGCACCAAGTATTTAGCCGCGCCGTATGCAGCACCCCCGCGTTCGCGCCGCACCAAGGGCGGCTGGTTTTGCCATAGCCTGTTCCCACATTATGGCGAACGCGGCTGGCGCGGCGGCGGAATGAAGGACCGCACGGAAAAGCGGAGCATATTTGCTATTGGTGGCCAAGTCATTGCCTCTATTTCAGCATATGTGCGTCTAACGCTTGGCGTAACCGGGCCGCGCACAATGAACTGATGAATGCATACGAATCTCGCTTGCGCGGCTACGGTTCACGCCTTTGTTAGGCGCGGTCTTCCTAGGACGCTTCTACTGTTTTCACTCCGCTTACTGGTATCTCACCTTCGTTCAGTTGTTCTGCAAACGCCGGTATCAGCTTATTCATATTGTTTTCATATGCTGCGGGCCAAAGTGCTTTCAGTCTCTCCCTTGCTTGCTCGTTGATATGTACTTCTCCTGATTTCTCTATCAATATCATTGCCACGCGGCCACTATTTTCTGTCACAGCAAATATATAGTCATCATCGTCTTTAGCCATAGATGCTTTCCATTCATCTAATAGCTCTTCCAACTCGTACTTATAAAGCTCGTACTGCATTTCACCGTCGTCGAGCAAGGTTTGTTTCAATAGCTTCTCAATTCTTTTTGCTGTCATGTATGTTTGACTTTTCGTAGAGCGCTTTTCCTTTTGCTTCATCTTATTCCGCATCCCGGTTCGGTTGCAAGCGCCTAACGACACGCATTAGCGGGGCCGCGAGCCGTGCTGATTGATTGATGCGAGACTTGCCTCGCGGCCTCCGCTGCATGCGTTTGTTATGCCTCTTGCCTGCATAAGCGATCTTTACTGGTCAGCCGAACTCTTGCGCTCTACTCTAGCGCATACTAACCAAGTTCGGCTGGACATAAGGTATTTTTCAGAAACAGGTTCCCAAGCGATATTCAAATCAGTACCCTCAAATTGTCCTAAGTCCTCAAATGAAAGCTCCAGTGTTTCACCTGTTTGGTATGCACGCACCTTATTGAACATAATTGAAAGCATTCGATCACTGGGTGGCCAGTAGACTCCTCTGTCAGTGCGAATTCTGGGAAGCCTTACGCGATTGATGACTCTTACTGCTTCTGGTCTTTCCATAAAGGATTTCAATTCTTCTTCTGTATACATAATATTTATAGGATACTGCCCTGTAGGTGTGTCAAAATTCACATTTAGTTTTGTGCGCTCAAGAGACTTGTTTGCTGCGTCTAGGAGAGAAAAGTATTCAGCTTTTCCTGGAAAGCCAATTACGAACCCAGTGATTTTAAGTTTGATACTTATTGACTCAATAAGTTTAAGCTCCTCTTTTACTAGGTGATAAAGGTTGGGTGGTATCTGTAGATCAAGAGGATGCTCTCCAAGGGCAAAAGGTAATAAGCCCTTTCGCCAACCATCCCAAATAAAATGATGTAGATATCCGCAAAACTCACCTTTATCAGTGAAGAACATATAAGGATGCTCTGACCAACCTGTCTCCTCTGTGTAGTGAATGGTAAGTTGAGCGATGTCAGCTATAACAAAGACTACTGCTTGAAACGCTTCATAGAGTATGGCTGAAAGCCCTTCCTTCGTTAGTCCTTCAAGTGTGCGCACTCTGATGCCTTCCTTTTGAGCCCTCTCAATAGCACCTTCTGTGTAGCCGCTCGCTGATACATAGACCCCATTTTGAGGCGGAATTCCAACATCCTTTAACTTGCCTATAAATTCATCTATCCTTTGCACTCCGATTGGCGGCCTTTCATTCTTACATTCGAAAGCGATTCTCAATGTATATCCAGCCAATTGGCCGATAACCAATACATCTATTTCTCGTCGCCTCCTGGCTCCCCCCACAACGGGCAAAAACACATTGAGTCGGACTGTAACATCCGGATTTTCATGAAATCCCGCCGTGATCTTCTCAACAATCTTTCCTTTCTTTACGGTAGGGATTGCCTCCTTTAATTTAGCCTGTTTCTTGCGTTTCTTTTTATTCACGGGCATAAAGCAAGTTTAGATGCATTTAACCCCCAATAGCCACTTCATTCTTTGAACACTATTGCAGTCTCAACGGATATTGAGAGGCATAACGACCCGGTTCAGCGGGCGCGGGCAACGGCACTGAAAGAAGCTTACGAAACTCGCGGCCCGCGCTCCGCTGGAACCGATTGTTAGGCGCGGCATTTCAAGCCTGGTGATCAACTCAGTATGCTAAATCTTTAGCGTGGATTCTGATTTATCACCGCCAGACGCTCCATTCGCAATTTCGCTGCGCAGCCACATGAGCAGCGATAGAAACACTGCCTGACCTATGAGTAAATCCCAAGACACTTGGATTGACCGTCCTAGTAATCTGTGGTCAGTAAGAAGCTGAAGAATACCTACGCAAATCGCTGTAAGAAATAATGCTACCATAGCCCACCAGCCCCACTTTTCGCGTCTGAACAAGCCAAATGAGCCGATAACACCCCAAAGGCCTGCAAGGACAAGCGGTAGAGCACGGAGAATTGAGGGAAGCAAAGAGAGGCCAATAAAGGTGTAATATGTTCCGACAGCAAAGAACACAAGTGTTAGTACCATTATAAGTATTCTCTTGATGCGTTTCATAGAATCCTCCTTTTTCGGTATAACGATGCCAGCGCCGTCTAATGGTTCCGAGAAAGACGTAAAGTAACTGCGAGATTTATTATTTATCGCTGCGTCCCATCAGGGCATTGTGTCTATCTTGCATCCATAACTTTCCACCAAAGCTCTCTGCCTCTTTGCGCACCGTACGCCACTTTGCTCCCATCCGGGCTAAAGACGGGCCGATCAATATAATCAAACTCAGGTCCTCTCTTGTCACCCACGACAATAAACCAGTTGTCGCCCTGTCTCGCCCTGTAAGCCACCTGCCTGCTGTCAGGGCTGAAAACAGGTTGCTCAACATCGTCCAACTTCGGTCCTTGCTTACCATCAACTACGATGAAATATTTGTCGCCTTCTTTCGCCGCATAGGCTATTTTGCTTCCGTCGGGGCTGAAGATTGGAGGCTTAACATAATCAAACATTGGCCCTTTCTTGTTACCATTGATGATGAACCATTTTGAACCTTGTAGCACCTTATACGCAATCTGGCTGCCATCAGGACTGAAGATGGGGGATAGACAGGAATCATATTGCGGCCCTTTTTCTTCGTTGACAACGATGAAGCGTTTCCCGAATGGAGTTGATGATGCTACATACGCCAGCTTGCTGCCGTCAGGACTGAATACTGGGTCCTGAATCGCGGCATACTGGGATCCCATCTTGCCATCTACCATCAAGACCATTTTACTACCAAAAGCTGGCTGGGGTGCCGCTACATACGCTACCCTGCTGCTGTTGGGGCTGAAGACAGGAGGATCAACCATGTTAAACCCCGGCCCCCTTTCATCATCTATTATGACAAACAGTTTGTCCCCCTCTTTCGCCCTGTAGGCCAACCTGCTTCCATCGGGGCTAAAGATGGGAAGCCCAATCCAATCAAACTCAGGCCCCCGACGGCCACCCATTACGACGAAAGACTTGCCGCCCTGCTCTGCCACATGCGCTATCTTGGTTCCATATGGGCTGAATACTGGCCGATATGACCTATAGGAGTCTGGCCCTTTCTTGTCACCAACAACAACGAACCATTTGCCACCTTGAGCCGCTAAATATGCGACCTTGCTGCCGTCAGCGGTGAAGGCTACTCCCCACCCATCTTGATGCCGGTTGTACTCCTGGGGAATAACAGCTAACAGCCTTTCCTGGAAAGGGTCTGTTGGTTTGATCTCTGTAGAAGAAGCACTTATTTTGCTCTCTTTGGAAGAGTCTTCTTGCTTGCAAGCGGCCAGAGACAATCCTATGCCTAGCATGAGGGATACAGAAACGAAAATGGTGCGAATCGGCGTAATCCATGACCTTTGTCTGCCTACAGGCACAGCACAGTTTGAGCACTTTGCCGCGCAAGTCTTCATTGCGGAGCCAAAACCTGAAGAAGTCATGTTTCTCATGAGGTGCTCCTAGGGCGTGATGTTAAAGAGCAGAAATCTATGTTAGGTGCGCTTCCAGTGTAACCGAATGTGTTTCATCAGAAAATTATTTCAGCCAATCAAGGCAAGCCTCTTTTTTAGTTCTTTCTCTTCATTAGACTTTGAGTAGAAATCCCAAGTCTTACTTTGCTTCCATACCTGTTTTTCTATACTCTTGCCAAACTTTCTCAATCTCAGGCGCGGGTGAGTATGGCAGTCCTTGGGCCTTTAGCTCTTCGTCTATTCTATTTCTTAGCTCGAAATGACACTTTCGCCCCCTGTCGAAAGTGGTTTCTTGTTGTTGTTGTTGAAGTGAACGGAGTGCGCCAGAAAGATCACCCTTTTGGAGTGACTCCATAGTGGCTGCGCCAGAGCTTAGCCTAGAGTCTAGTCCCTGGCTTAATAGTTTCTCACACTTGGCTATCTCGCCTTTATGCTTCTCAAAAACCATTCTGATCCTTTCCTCTCGCGAGGGTCCACAACTGGAATGTAGCAAAGTGAGAGCAAGAATTAGCGAGTTGATAATCGCGGGCATGATAGATTTCTTCATCGCAGCCTCCTTTTCATTCGTGGGTGCTAAACATTAATTGCGGTCAACTAATTGTCTAGCAGCGAAAAGATCCTAGATGGCCCTTCATAAACTATAGACGTAATTCTTACGAACAATTATGCATGACTCATGCGAGCAGCATGACTTGGCGCAATTTGTACGAACGAGCGCCTAACGACTCGCATCAGCGGGGCCGCGAACGGCATTGAGGAATTGATGCGAAACTTGCTTCGCGGCCTCCGTTGCATGCGGTTGTTATGCCTGCCCAACCATCTAGCTGCGCCCTGCCTGTCAGGGCTCTGTCGCGCTCGCGCCGTGCTTATTCTCCCCTCGCCTTGGCTTGCTCTGATTATTCCTGGCGCGAGCGCGACTCAGCGCAGCGTCGGGACGATCAACTCACTTCGCTGTGGCGGCATAACGCTCCGGTTGACCGGGGCCGCGCCGAACACTTAGGGAACCATGCGATATTCGCTTCGCGGCCTCTTAAGAAACAACTCTTCGAATACTGCTTCTGCAAACACACGCTGTCGCCAATCCGGTTCGGGTTGTAATTCACTGTTGCTGTCTAGCCTGTCGCGCTGGCCACTTTATGCGGCCAGCTCCACTAGCTCATACCCTAGCCCTTTCGCCCGTTTGCGCAAACTCGCAACTACTCGCTCTCGTTGCCTCTCTTCATACGCTCGCGCTCCTCCCTCTTCGTACTCCCGCCCCTGCTTCACCAAGCTGTAGTACAGCCTTGCTAGCTTATGCGCTGTCGCTGTGATCGCTGCACCTGGCCCTTTGCGCGCCTGCATCCTTCGATAGTACGCTCCCAACTCGCTGTCGCTGCGCGCTACGCTCGACGCCGCTTGCCGGAATGCTGCCGCCGCCCGATTCTTGCTCGCCTTCGTCTTGCTCGATAACACCTTCCCTCCACTCACTCGCCGGTTCGGACTTAAGCTTAACCAACTCGCAAAATGCTTCTCGCTGACAAAGCCACTCAAGTCTACCCCAACTTCCGAGATGATCTGCAATAAGGTCTGCGAGTTCAGCCCTTGCACTCGAAACAGATCAACCCCTAAAAGCTTGTAGGCATAATCGCGCAGGTTGAAACTGCAGCGCTGGCGCTTTTCACCTCCTGCAAGCGGCGGTGGCTCATCATCGCGCTTACCCGACAAACTCTGTAGATACTTCTCCATCTCCGATTCGCACTCCAGGATCTTCTCTTGATAGAACTCGAACAACTCGACTGCCTGCTTCAATGCGAACAGATGCTCTTGCCGGTAGTTGCCCACTAAGGATTGCGCTATCACCTCCGCCGTGGCGTGACAGCGCGGGTCGCGCATCTGGCCGAGTTTGCCCGTATCGCGCTCGCCTGCCAGAATGGCTTTTAGTATTCGCATACCAGTCTGCCCGGTGATGTCACTGACCACATTATCCAGGCGTAGGTTCATCTGTTGCAGTGCCTTCTGCATATGCTGAATGTGGCTTGAGGCACTCTTAACAAGCATGTCACGTTGGCGGACATACCCACGCAGCACGACGATCTCATCGGTGGGCCGATAGGCGGCAGCCAACAACCCATAGCTTTCGAGTTGCTGTAGCCACTGGCAATCCAAGACATCACTCTTGCGCCCTGTGACATTCTTTACCTTGCGCGCATCGACAAGCTTGACGAGAAAGCCGCGCTCTTCGAGCACCTCATACAATGGCACCCAGTAGACGCCCGTACTCTCCATTGCCACGGTCGTTACGCTGCAAGCTTGCAACCAGTCAGCAATGGCGTACAGGTCTTTAGTGAAGACTGAGAACTCGCGCACCGGATGGAGAGTGGCAGCCGCAGGCACGGCCACATAATGGCGTTCAGCACCGATGTCAATGCCAGCAGCATGTTGGTTGACTTGGTGGAGGTCGCTGCTTCTGTTGGCCTCAATGGTACGTCCCGGGCGGGGCGTGTGTCGCAGACGCTTTGTTGGGCGAGATGAGGAGCGCTTCTTCATAGCAGAGGGCCTCCGGTCAGTATGAAATGATGACCGAACCAGCGCAGCGGTAGAAACTGAAGAGTAATCTCTTAAACGGGATCGGCAACGGCAATGAAAGCCGCGTCGTCACCACTGATCGGCACACGAACCGCTGAAACCAAACTCCGGTACGGGCTTGCTAGCACCAATGCCGCGACGGTCCTCGCGACCGGCTCGGTCATCGCCCATCTTGCAATCTGAGCCGCCCGATGTCCAGTAAGTTTCATCCCTTTCGGTGCGTGCCTAGCACGTAGAACAACTCCGGTCGAACCGTTTGTTGGGCGGCGTTGTTCTACGGCTGTCCTGGCAGAGTATAGACTGTCCCATCATTGCACTCTATTGTCAGGAACGCATCCGGTTTGCTCATGCTCCTAAGTACAATATTCACCTTCTTCCGCGTGCCTCTAGCGTTGCCATGTGTGTCAACATATGTTTGTTGCGCCTCAAAGTAAGCTGATGACCTATAGTCCTCGGCCTCGTCTTCATTTGTGGTTGTTCTCAATTGAAGACTATCGATAGCAAAACCCTCGCGTATGGCTCGTTCTAACGTGCTGCGCAGGACAGCTTTCCAACTAGAAACCAGCAATGGACTATCAGGGGAATCACCCCATATCATTCTCGTAGGAGTAATGGAGGGTGTTCTTGCCCTGATGGTATCTAGTGTACGCTCAAACTGGCTTGGTTCAACTTCAGGAATAAACCGGACAGCAGGTAAAGAATTCCCAATGCGCACTACTTCCAGTCTCACCAAAAAGAACGAGATATCATCTCCCATATTTCTGTTAAGCCATTCAACCGCTAGGCGATGTTCATCTCGAATGTATGTGGCTATCCAAATAACAATCTTTGCGTCAAGCCCTGCTGCATAGGTTATAAGCTGGCCGAGGTGTTTGTGGTCAGTCTCCTCTAACTGATTTTCTATAATGACCATTGATTCGCTGTTTTCATCTTGAGCAAAAATATCTAGCTGATAATTACCGACTCTTTGCTCCACTTGCTGCACTCTCAATGGTATACCAATTACTTCAGATAACTGATTGATGTTAGCGGCAAGCCAAGGGGTGAAATCTCTTCCTTCATGCACCCAAATCTCTCGATGGTCTACTGTTTGAAGCCGTCCAAGCTCTGGTCCAGGCAAATTGCTATCCTGCATATCTAGTCCTTATTTGCTAATCTTGTTTGAAGTTGTAATTCGGTCTATCAAGTTTTGCAAGTCCTCGTAGCCGCCCAACGCTCCGCATTATCGGGGCCGCGAGAGGTATTGATTGTAACATGCGAAACTTGCTTCGCGGCCTCCGTTGCATGCGGTTGTTATGCCTGCCCAGCAAATTAGCTGCGCCGTGCCCGACAGGGCTCTGTCGCGCTCGCGCCGTGATTGTTGCAGGCGTGGCCTCAACTAGCAGTTGGCTATGATGTGGCGCGAGCGCGACTCAGCGCAGCGTCGGGTATATCTACACACTTCGCTGAGGAGGCATAACGCTCCGCATCAGCGGGGCCGCGAACGGCAATGGCCGAAGCATGAGAAATTCGCTTCGCGGCCTCCGCTGCATGCGTTTGTTAGGTGGCTGGCGATTGCCATTGTCGAACTCAACTCATTCTGCGTAGCGGATCAACGCCATGCAGCACCCAAAGTATGAATCGGAAACGCAGGAGTATAATCGTTGCCAGCGTCTTGGTTCTCTTTCTTTTCTTGACGACCAGAAACAATTGCCTCTCGGACTTGACTGCTAATGTCTTTCGATTGCGGCTTGTTTCCCTCAGTAAAAAAGACTTCGCACCTTTCGACCTCACTCAGATACTCTCGCAGAAGCGGCGGCAACTCTTGCTGTTGATAGGCCAAAATGTAATGAGCGCACATTGCATAGGAGCCGTGCAGCCCACGCGCGATGTCACGTATTAAAGGCGCGGCTTCAAGAAGCGGGTCGGGAGGTGCGGGCCGAGAAACCCTTAGCGACGCTGGCGCTGGCTCGCCGGGGAGAGGAACTGAGATTTTGACAAGACCGCCAAGGCTAGGGTTGCTGCCTGTAACCTGTTTCCATAACCATGCTAACCGGATAATCGGTGGTTCAACTGCAACGTTAGCAGGCTCCAGGGTGGGTAGGTCGAATGCGCGTGCGCACACTCCAGCTTGGTGGCGGCAGCGCTCAATAAACGCATTGATCTCAGCATTAGATTCACCACGATTTCTATCTCGCAAGATTTCCATTAGCCATGTAGCAGCCACCTCATTACCACGTTCTAATACCACTTCTGCAAGACTGAGGCCGGGGGCGCTCTTCTTGCTGTTCAAACCTTCATTCAAGATACCCATCAACACAGGCAATTCCGTTTCGATACGAAACCGTTCGCGTAGCGCATCCTGAAGACGAGAGGGGAGCCTGTCCCCATGAACGAGGACATGGGCACCTGCGGTTTGTCGAAATTGAGCGTCATCATGGTCAATATAGCGCCAGAGCAAGTCAAGTAATTCGGAGGGACACTCAGTAACGTCACCATCAAACAGGCCGGAAAAGATGTTCTGCAGAGCCGCAGATTCTTCTTCCCAGATGCTGTTTACAGCGTGATCGCTTAGAATCGCATTCTTCCACTGTTGCGGAAACTTTGACCAGAAGGAACTGGCAAGATTACCCATTACGTAAGCAAACCTGCTTGGTTCCGAAGCGGCCATAGAATCGAATAGCTCTCGCAACTCGGTAGGTGCTTGATCTAAATGTGAGACGAAATAATGCCACGGTTGAATAAATCCGCCTACTCCCATTGTAGTGCGCTGCTGCTGAACTAAAATGTTATAGAAAGACCACGGATCGAAGTCAATGATCGTCATATACCTGAATAGGGAGCAAACCCAAGCTGCCAAACGCGAATCACCTTCAATGACAGTTTGCTTGAACGCTGTTTGTAATATTGGTGGTAAGGCGGACCAATGACGTAACAAACGATCTACAGGGTCACGATAGTGTGTGTAAGATATTTCGATGGTCGATGGCAATGCTGCCGCTAGATGTTCAAGAGCCTTTTCATCCAGCCGATGAGATTCTTCAAGATGGTGAGATTCATCGATGAGGAAGCTAACAAAGAAATCAACAAGCATCTTTCTGTATGTAATTGCCTGTGGGTAACCGCGTAAGTTTTCGAGTGCTGAAGCTAGACGATTTAGAAACCCTCTGCCATTTTCGATTATTTCATGGCGTGCTGCTTCAACGACTGATGGATGAGAAGCAAAGAGATGCACGCCCCAATGCAACGGCACACCACCAGCGTATGGGGTGTCAGAAGTGGTATAATCGCGCGGATAATAAAGTAACCAGTATTTTGCTCGGGCTGTCGCCTCATCAGTTAAAGCGTTACCCGGCAGTGACATCGCTATGTGAAAGCGGGCATAAACGGACGCGAAATCATTATGATCATACTCTTCGCCGGTTAGCATCAATAAAAACAAAAATAAGCGTTCAGCATCGGTTGAGGCACGACAAAGATATGCAATACGTTCTAATGCGCCGGGAGGAATACTATGTATGGCTGCGTAAAGGGCGCTCCGACTAGCAGGAGATGGTAGGCCAGCGATAATCAGTTCTACTTCCTGTGGTGTCTTCACGCCGTCAGCAATCACCTGAGCCAGTGTTGCTGCTTGGGAGTCATCGGCTTTGCCCGATGCTCTTAGTAAGCGTTCGGCTAGCCCGAAGAGCGGTCCCTTATTGTCGGAGCGGTATGCTCTATAGTTATCCGGTCCAATATGAATGATATTCATACCTAACGGCATACCAGCAGCACCTGATGAATCATCGCGACGCTGTGCCAACCATCGGTCGAGCAGGCCGTGGCGTGTCGTCATTAAAAGATGACAACCCTTAGCATTGCCCTCTTTTAGAATTGCCTCTACGCAACCTTCAAGGTCAAAAAAGTCGTACGTATGTATGCTATCTTCGTATTCAGCGTCAGTACGCCCAAAGGGGTCTTCGATGAGAATCAAAGCGCCGGGCTGCAAACGAGCGGCAATGAATTCCCAGCGATTACGGGGAGGGTCAGGCGGACGCATCCCTAATCGCCGAGCCATAGCGCGAATTCGAAAAGGAAAACCTTCCACGGCATCAGCAGGTGCCACTATAAAACTCGCAACATTCTGCCCTGGCGGCTTTATCCATTCGATAGGACGACCCGTTCGAAAATGCCCATATAGCAGTTGTACAGAGGTGTAAGTCTTTCCAATGGTCGGCGGACCAGCTAGAACCGTCAAGGGATGATTAGTTAGTGAGTCTTCAATGCGCTTCAGATTGTCTGATGGCGCAAAGCGCTCATCTGGATTCAAACCTGACCAGTGGTTCAAAAATTCATTGTCGCGTTCTTCTCCAACTTCAGCGAAAAAGCGATGCCATGAACGGTCACGCAGGAGAGCCTGGAGATCGTTTATAGTCAGAGGCATGTTACACGCATCATATAGTGAAGCTGCCTTACCAGGAACCAGCAGCAGAATCTCTGGCATTCCTGCCTGCCACTGATTTAACTCTTCGTTCAGAGCAAACTGAACCCGTTTGTAACGGTCAGGTGAGCAGACCAACACGATAATATAAAGTTTCAAGTTAGCATAAGCCCGCGCGTCAGTAATTTGGCTCTTGAGGTTAGACAAGAAGGCTGGGTTTCGCAAATCGGTGTCGGATTTTATCTGGAATCCGACACCGCTGCGCGACATCTGGCCCTCAATGTAAACATCTACCCCACGGTCGTTAATGCTTTCGGAATACTCGATGCGAACAATTTCAGGAAAAACCTCACGGCTGGTTTCCAGCCAACTTGCCAGCTTCGGCCCAAAGCCACCTCGACCAATCACGCCATGGAGCCGCTGCCGTGTAGTGTTTTCGTCCTTGGTTGGCAAGGAAAGACAGTAGTTCTTTAATATCTCAACTAAGCCGCTCATAGTATGAGAAGAATTCTATCATTTAGTGATGGGTAAATCATAAATACTTGTACATACTGTTGCACTGCGCGAAGCCACCTAACGGCTGGCATCACCGGGCCGCGCACAGAACACCGAAGGAACGATACGAAACTCGCTTGCGCGGCTCCGGTGCATGCCTTTGTTGGGCGTACTGGCTTACGTCAACCGCATCAATAAGGCGGTTCTGCTGGCCCTTCGTATCCACACATCCCCAGTCTCGGTGAATTCACTATTGGCACTGGCTCCCCATAGCCATCGTGCGGGTGTCTTTCCGCATGTTCTTCGCATAATACGCCCCATACATCTTCTTCAATTAGGCACTCATTGCACAACCATCTGGCTTCCTCCTCGCACTCTATACACTTGGCTTCTGGTATCACATTCCGCGCCATAAGCATTATGGGGTGAGAAGTCGCGGGCTTCCCCTCTCGTACTCCCACCACTTTTATCAGCGTCTCGGATGATGTCCCGAAGTCATAGATATGAGTGAGTTCAATCCCAGGCTCAAATGCCTTCTCTGCAATCGTTTTCTTCGGTATCTCATCTCCTCGCCAGCCTCCTATCGAGAACTGACTCATATGGCCGCAGCATTCCAACCAGATAGCACGCAAATAGGCATCTAAGACTTCCAAGTTTGCGGAGCCGCGCATTTCCAAATCTAGCCAGAATTCGCCTCGCCAAGTATCCTGTACGCGCAGATGGTATAGCTTTTCACTTTTGCCTTTCCTCCGCCCGCCTTTGGCTATGACCTCTTGGCGTTGGAGACAGCTAGACAGGTGTCTTGTCATTTTGCCTTTGGTCATCTCTTGGCCGCAGTAGCTGCAATGGCCTTTTGATTCTTTTCTTCGTGGCACGGCAAATCTCCTTGCGATGATCGTTTATTATAGCGCATTCAGTACGCCCAACGACTCGCATCAGTGGGCGCGGCGCAGTACACTGATGGACTAATGCGAGACTCGCGCGCCGCGCTCCACTGCATGCGCTTGTTAGACCGCGACCATCATTTATGAGTTGTGAGCCTCTGACGCAAAATGTCGCTGGCTAAGTGACTTGGAGTTACCCCTTTTCGACGCGCTTGCGCACGCAGCACCTTAATTACATCTGCATCAATCTCTATTTCGGTGTGTCGCTTTCTCAGTTCACTCTGGACTTCTACCCTGCGGAAGGCATTTGGGTAATCAGTTGTATCGTGTCTATCCCAAAACTCTGCTGCCTCTTCATAGCTTGCAAATTCTTCTGGTATCGGATCAATCTGCTTCTTTTTGCGCATTGTAATACCTTTGCTCCGGTCTGGTCATATCACGGGCCGATATTGGTAGTGCAGCCGCCCGGCGTTTGCGAATGAAGAATACAACCAAATACCTACCAGCATCTGTTTGTCCATATGCAACGTATAAGTCTTCGCCCTTGACTCGGCCCTTTTCAGCCTTTCGGACGTGAGGACTAGAGAATAATACTTCCTCTACCTCCTCAATAGTGACCGTGTGTTTGTCAGCAATCTTTTCAACAAAGCGTTCCTTCCAAATAACCTCATAGAGTTTCAAACTCAGTTCCTCGTAAAGGATGTTTACCGAACCAGAATACTAGCATCCTTTCCGCATACATTTCGAGCGGTCTAACGCTGCGCATCAGCGGGGCCGCGAGCCGCACTTATAGATTGATGCGAAACTCGCTTCGCGGCCTCCGCTGCATGCGTTTGTTATGCCTCCTCAGCGAAACGTGGTGATTATCCCGACGCTGCGCGAAGTCGCGCCCGCGCCACAGATCGGCAGAAGCAAGCTAATGCGAGGGCAGAACAAGCACGGCGCGAGCGCGACGGTGGCTTATCAGCCACGGCGCAGCTATCTAGCAGGGCAGGCATAACAAGCGCATGCAACGGAGGCCGCGAAGCGAGTTTCGCATCAATCTATAAGTGCGGCTCGCGGCCCCGATAATGCGCAGTCCGTTAGGCGCTTGTTCGTACAATTGCATTGAGATTACTGACCGTGTGAATCATGCGTAATTCTTCTGACGAACTACGTCTATAACTAATGAGGTGGTGTCAAGAACGCTTTTACCACTAAACAAGTAGTTGGCGCATTACGCTACGGAGCAAATTGAGTGAAAGGAAAGCCAAGGATTATGCAAAGGATAATACTCGCAATCATCCTCACTACGATTCTAGTGAGTGCTTGTCGTTTCACGTCAAATCAATCAACGCCTCAGCAGATATTAAGGAGTAAGTTTTACACAGAATTCTCTTTGTATAACACGATCAATAGAATACCTACGAAAACCCTTCAATGTTCAGGGACTTTCGGAACTAGCGACGGGGGAGTCTCAGCCAAGGATAAGATGGATGTTTTTACGCAGCAGTCTGCTTTAAACTGCCAGGTTAAAGAAGGTGAGAGCTTCGATGAAGCCGATTTTATGAATAAGTTGAAAGCAGAAATTGAGAAGGAGATCATAAGTAGCGGCGTCAGAGTTGGAGGTGCCGGTGTATTCGGATCAGCCTTCTACTATGGCTACGAAGGGGATAACACTTATGGATGGATAGACGTTGTAGTAATGAAGGGTGAAGGGAGTCGTTATAGATTTAGTTACACGTTACGTGAAATCAGTTTGGATTAATCGGCTCAAGGGGGGTAAAACGCTGCCTTTGTAAAGGAAATATGTCACGGACATCGCGCCTAACAAGCGCATGCAGCGGAGGCCGCGAAGCGAACTTCGCCTGCTTCGATGAGTGTACGGCGCGGCCCCGCTGATGCGAGTCGTTAGACGCTTGCCACATAACTGAAATCTTTAATCTTTGACTGAATAAATTCTGTAAGGATTCTCCCCTGTATTACGTCTATGCTTTTGATGATCTTCACCAGCAATTTGGTGAATAAATTACTTATCGTGAGGTAACTATGGCTAAGAAAGAGTTCAAGCGCGCTTGGGAATTGATGACTGAATTGGGGAAAGAAACCTTAGAGGGTCACCGGATGCGAACTCAAGTAATAGGCTTTAAAATCACATTCGTCAGCACGGGTATAGGGCTTATAGCCGCAAATATAGACAAGGTTCCTAAAGAATTAATGGCCATTCCTGCCTTTGCATCAATCTTCTTTGATTTGCTCATTATCAACTATAGCATTTCAATAAGAAGGATTGGACGTTACTGTCAAGAATACATAGAGCCAATATTAAAAAGGAAAGCTCAGATAGACCCCATATCCAGAAGTGAGCCTCAAAATACAGAGGAATTTTGTTGGTGGGAGGAGTTCATTGAGTTTCATCATGTTCGACCAAGATTTGCGATAATTGCAAATCTTGGATTCACAGCTTTGGCAATTCTCTCTGCTTGCTTTTTTTTACTTGTACCATTTCGTTTAGTTGGTTTTTTGCTTCTCATATTACTTGCTTCCTTATTCGTTTTTGATATATTGGCATTCTTGATACCGAAGAGGATTGCACAAAAGAAGAACGATAGGCTTACACGCTTCTTCATTGGAAGCTACACGCAAAACAATCCACAGAATAATCCGAAAGACAATGCAGAAAAGCCTAAAGTTGAAATACATGACAAAGTGGATCAAGGCAAGCAGGCACAGGTGAGGTCAAGTATAACAGACAAGTCCTCAACCCTCAACAACACGCTTTACCCGTAACTGTTCAGAGTGTCGGATTGTTTGCTGTAAGTAAATCCAGACAGGATTGATAGAAATTGACCTGTCGCAGTCTCCATGTGCCGAACAGTGATGCCAGTATACTCTTGGTTCTCACTTCCTTTCTCCGACCTCGTCCCTCCGCTGATCTTGCGACTCACCACTAGATGTCTCACACTCCGCTCTGCTGCATTATTGTCTGAGGGCACTCTTGCGTCTGCCACAAACATAAACAATTCTGGTAGGAACCGCTCTATTCTTTCGCAAAGCCTGCTCTGTAGTCTCTTCTTCTTTAGGTGCGGTCGGCACACTCTCATCAACTCTTGCTCATACTCTCGCTGCCGCTTTACTCGCTGCTGTTTCTGCTCTACCGCATCGAGCCTCGCGCTTGGCCCCTTATACTGCTTTGCTCCCTCATAGATTGCTTTGACTGCTTGTGCCCACTTCTTCAACTTCCTGTCATCGGCATGCTTTTCCTTCAGTTCGTGTATATCTCTCAGCAGGTGTATCCAGCATCGCTGATGTAGCCCCAAATGCGCGTTGTACCCGCCATAGAAATCACTCACTAAAACACCATCGAACTCCTCGCCCAAGACTTCTTTCACTACTGTTGCCGAACGACTCTTGCGGTAAATGTAGTACCTAATCTTGTCGGTCGAGAAACTCCACACATACCCGTTTAGCCCATCTTCTCGCCAACTCGTTTCATCCCCATTTACTACGGGAGAACCCCGAATCTGCTGCTTGAAACCTTCCACTATCGCTTTGCCACTTCGGGCCACCCCCTCAACTAAAGCTACCAACTTGCCGACACTTATTCTGAGGCCGAATCTGTGGCGGAGATAGTCTTGTATAACTCTAAAAGGAAGCCTGCATTGCTCACGCAGTAGCGTCACCTCAGCTTGCACACTGATACCGAAACGCTGAGAGCCTACAGCTACTGTTGATAAATCCATCGGTGGTGCCCACCGCTTGTGGCAGTTCGGGCAACCACGCTCTATAAGGATGTGCTCTACGACCTGGGCTTGAACTGGTGGAAGCTCAATAACCTGGCGAGACTTGATCACTCGTCGCCCCCTGAGCGATACCTGACACTGTGGGCATTGCTCAAGGGAGTGCTCGACACGCGCAGTAGCAGCATCAAGCTTGCGTGCGAAGCCGTGCGCACGTTTCTTGCGCTTCTTTTTCTTACCACGAACAGGGCGGTTTGCCTTAACGAAGCTTGGAGGATTGCTTTTGGAGCCACCGCCGCGCAAAGACTCTAATTCTGCTTCCAATTGCTTGACGCGCTCTTGTAAGAGTTGAAGTTGAGCGACCAACTGCAAGTTGAGATGGATCAGTTCTTCGCGGGTGGCCTGTTGGAGGTCGAGCATCACGCACGAAGTTTACACCCGTTGTCAACTAGCCCAAGCCTCATCCCCGCATCAGAGTCTGAACAGTTACTCTCCTTAAAGAATCTGTGCAATTCTGCTTGTTGTATGATGTGATCGAAATCCTCCAGCTTCTGTATTGTCATAGATCAGAGTGCTTCATTGTACCTGCTGGCTTACTCAGCGGTCTAACGATGTGCATCAGCGGGGCCGCGACGTAGCAATCAAACTACGATACGAAATTCCCTTCGCGGCCTCCGTTGCATGCGCTTGTTAGACGCGGGGTTGCTGCACGGTATCTTTTGTTTCTGCTGTAGTGTTGATCAGTATTACAGACTACTGTGTGATACTGGATAAGCAACAATCAAAATCACTTCTTCCTCCCATAGGTTCTCAAGCAAGAACTTCTGTAGTTCAGCACAGTATTTCGTTACCTCATTGCGATCAGCACGCTTACTCCAGTTCATAGGGAAATCGCTATAGATTATGCTCACGCGATCATCAATGATCTCATTGGCAGTAGAGAGATAATATCCGCTGGAATTCTCGATCACTGTACATCCGCCACGTAGCTCTGTGAATTCTCGGATGATCCAGGCAAGTGTATCCTGATAGGCAAACTCGTATCGAACCGGAACGTATACCTCAACGCGAATTCTTGGCGCGAAGCTCGGCAAGGCGTTGTTTCCTCCATTGGGAAATGTTCTTCAATTTAAGGCGAAATTCCGCGTCTGAAACTTCCTTCTTGGGAGGCTTCTTCGTAACAACCGCCGATGAGATTTGTTGTTTGTTTCTCATAATAATCCTCACTGCGAATTATTATACGAGTGCATCCATATATCAAGAGGATTGCTCGCTAGTGACATGCAAGCGTCTAACGTCTCGCATCAGCGGGGCCGCGAACGGCATTGGAGAATACATTCGAAACTCGCTTCGCGGCCTCCGTTGCATGCGTTTGTTAGACGCGGCTTACCATCTAACGGTCATTTGTTCTTGAGTAACTCTTCTATAGTAAGCCCAACATCTTTTGCTATCTGCCGAAGAAGTATTGGCGAAATGTCCCTGCCTGCGTGAAATGGTACGGTCGTGCATCGTCCATCTGAATGGCGAAACTGTTTGTGAGAGCCACGCTGGCGGACTTCTATAAATCCTAGCTTTTCCAAAATAGCTACGACTTCTTTAGGTTTTAGTACGGGGTACTTGCCCATACCTTAAGCGACCTTCACTGTTTGAATGCCGATAAATTCCGCCTCAATAGTAGGCTCGCCATCCTCAAGCAGCATCTCGATTACCTCTTGTAGATTCTGATTCAGTTCGTCTAATGTCTCTGCCTGTGAATGTGCGCCAGGAAAGCCAGGTACATATCCAACATAAAGTCCGGTTTCAGGGCACTTCTCTACAACAGCAGTAAACGTTTTCATATTCAATCTCCAGGCATAGCATATCACCAGCTAGTGTAAGCGTCTAACGCTGCGCATTATCGGGGCCGCGAGCGGTATTGATTGTAACATGCGAAACTTGCTTCGCGGCCTCCGTTGCATGCGGTTGTTATGCCTGCCCAGCAAATTAGCTGCGCCGTGCCCGTCAGGGCTCCGTCGCGTTCGCGCCGTATTGGCTCTGCACCTCGCATTAGCTTGCATATGATTATCTGTGGCGCGAGCGCGACTCAGCGCAGCGTCGGGTATATCTACACACTTCGCTGTGGCGGCATAACGCCTCGCATCAGCGGGCGCGGCGCGTAACACTCAGGGAACCTTATGAAATTCGCTCGCCGCGCTCCGCTGAATGCGTTTGTTATGCGTCGTCGGTTGTTGAAACCGAACTTTTTTTGAAACAATTTCGACGCTGCCCTTGAATACTGCAACATTGCCAATCTTCATTTATAATGATGTCTCTCTATAAAACCAAGTTCCTAACTTACGTTGGGCTACAAAATACACGATTATGGCCGTTGTTCAAAGAAAACTATCCCAAACATTCAAAAACTTTTTCGACTCAGAAAAATCGAGCGGAATTCTTTTAATCATCTGCACAGTATTTTCGCTGATAATTACAAATTCGAGTATCGGAGCGGATTACTTAGGTTTTTGGCAGATATATGCGGGCGGTTTGAGTATCGAGCATTGGATAAACGACGCGCTGATGGCGATCTTCTTTTTGCTTATTGGCTTAGAGCTTG
Source organism: Blastocatellia bacterium (assembly GCA_963728545.1). Taxonomy (GTDB): domain Bacteria; phylum Acidobacteriota; class Blastocatellia; order UBA7656; family UBA7656; genus DASUNP01. Next base: position 3,664,587 of record CAVSKO010000002.1, on the reverse strand, counting down.
AACGTGAGTTTTACGTCGGAGAATTGTCTGACTTCAAAAACGCACTCTTACCGATTTTTGCGGCGATTGGCGGTATATGTTTGCCCGCGCTGATTCATTTTATTTTTAACAATGGAACACCGACACAAGCCGGCATTGGTATTCCGATGGCGACCGACATTGCTTTTGCTTTGGGCGTTCTGGCGCTTGTAGGAAGCCGCGTTCCCGCTTCGCTGAAAGTCTTTCTAACGGCGCTTGCCGTAATGGACGATTTAGGCGCGATTATCGTTATTGCTATCTTTTACACGGTAAAGCTTTCGATTGCATATTTGATTGGCGCGATTGCTGTTTTTGGTGTGCTCGTGGCACTCAATCGGTTTCGAGTGATGAGTTTGATCCCGTATCTTCTTGGAGGCGCACTGATGTGGTTCTTGATGCTGAAATCAGATGTGCACGCGACGATTGCCGGAGTTTTGCTTGCCTTTGCGATTCCGTTCACAAGCAAAAAAGATGATGAAGATTCACCTTCTCACAACCTTGAACACTTTCTGCATAAACCAGTCGCATTTGTGATTTTACCGATTTTCGCGCTGGCAAATACGGGCATTGTTATTGGCGGTGATTGGTTTCAAAGTTTATTCTCATCGAATAGTTTAGGCATTATTTCGGGTTTGACGCTCGGCAAACCGATTGGTATTACACTTTTGAGTTTTATCGTCGTCAGCGTCGGTATTTGCCGCTTGCCGCTCGATTTGAATTGGAAACACGTTTTCGGCGCAGGGCTATTGGGCGGGATTGGTTTTACTATGTCTATTTTTATAACGAATCTCGCTTTCACCGGCGAATCAAATATTATCAACGCTTCAAAAATGGCAATTCTGTTTGCTTCGCTGACATCGGGGACAGTTGGTTTTCTGTGGCTGAAAATATTAGGCAAACCTGAAGAATACGATGATGATCTGAATACAATGGATATTGAAGCAACCGAAGCCTGAGAGGTATAGACGCATAACGGCTCGCATCAGCGGGGCCGCGAGCGGCACTGGTGGAACCCTGTGAAATCCGCTTCGCGGCCTCCGTTGCATGCGCTTGTTAGACCCGTCTGGGTTCAAAACCTTTTTTTCGGTTCTCATCAAGGTTTACTTAGCCGTACTAATCTTGTGCCAAGAAATTTACCTACTACATTAAAGTCATATCCAATATGAGCATGTCCTCTAAGGTCACATGCATGACAAGTACGAAGGTCAAAACGAATAATGAATCGCTGCCCACCGCGCGGTAAAGGCCGCATTTCCTCATAGACTGGGCCTCCCCAATTTTCGAGACTGCCGCCATCATCCATGCCCGCTTTCTTTACAAGCTCAGAATAAAGTGGGTCTTTGGTTATGGCATTGTCTAAACTTTCTGAAACACTTTCCTCTTCGGTGTCTATCACGGGTGGAGTTCCATTAAGAAGCAACACCTTTGCGTTAGAATTAACCATGCAAACAAAGTAGGCAGTTGCTACGTCTACGCGACCCATTTCACTGAAGGAAGTTAACCAGCCTTGAAATTGAATTGATTTTGAGAATGCTATGGCTTGCTCCGAAGCTCCGGCTTTTCGCATGAGGGTTGCGAAACAAGGTTTATAACAACAGGAATATAGTCTGTCCTGTACATTATCTGAAGTGTTCCAGACAGCCTTAGAACCAATAGATGATAGAGCAGATGTTTTGTTAGTGTCCCTCTGCATGAAAGCAGGGATAAGCATTTGTAGTGCAAAGATCAGTATTATCAGTGGTTTTATCATGCCATTCCTTTCTGGCTGATTTATGCATGAGAATATGGGACACCGCAAGGGTCTAACGCTCCGCATTAGCGGGGCCGCGAGCCGCGCTGATTTTATCATACGGCGCTTGCTTCGCGGCCTCCGTTGCATGCGGTTGTTATACCTGTTCAGCTAGTTAGCTGCGCCGTGGCCGCAGGCCTCCGTCGCGCTCGCCTGCTTGATGAATGCCGGAGTAGTCGCCTGAGCGTAGCCTTTGCTGTGCGAGCGCGACTTTGCGCAGCGGCCAGTCCATCAGCACATTTCGCTAGGCAGGTATAACGCCACGCATCAGTGGGCGCGGCGCGTAACACTCAGGGAACCATACGAAACTCGCTCGCCGCGCTCCACTGCATGCGTTTGTTAGATGCCGTCACTGGCCATCAGAGCCTCAAAACCAGCTTGTTCAAAATGTTGATCGAAAGTTAATGCTTGGTTTACGCCTGCCTCCGTCATCACTATGAATGATATGCAGTCTATTAGCCCCCAGTCTTTATCTTTGTACTTCTTATATAGGTCAAAAGCTCGCTCGAAAAGTTCTGGTGTAAGTCGTACTATCTCTACTTCTTCAGAATCGAAGAAACCTTCGATGATCTCTATTGCTTCCTGTTTGTAATTGCGAGCTAGTCCATTGCCGATCTCAAGCAATACTGCATCTGAGACTAGAAATGGCTGGTTTTCATATTTGGCGGCCAACTCTGTAGCCTTGGGCATGGTGCTGATCACGCGGGTTAATTAGGGCAACTACAAACAAAGTGTCAATGAATATCCGGTTCGGCACGGTTTTCTCCGCTTAGATATAGATCGAAGTTAGTAGAGAAATCCTCCGGTGCATCTATTTTGATGCTTCTCAGTTTTGACATAAGGCTTTGTTTTGGGCTCTGTTGCTTTGATTGGGCGAAGTCCTTCACAAGTTTGTACAGTTCGTCCAAGTCGCCCTCGCTGACCTGATCAATCTCGGCTTGTATCAGTTCCTTCGTCGTCATACGGAACTCCTTCGCTGGGCATTATATCATAGAGGCTGGTTGAGCTGCAGGCATCTAACGCTGCGCATTATCGGGGCCGCGAGCCGCACTCATTGTAACATGCGAACTGTGCTTCGCGGCCTCCGTTGCATGCGGTTGTTATACCTGTTCAGCTAGTTAGCTGCGCCGTGGCCGCAGGCCTCCGTCGCGCTCGCCTGCTTGATGAATGCCGGAGTAGTCGCCTGAGCGTAGCCTTTGCTGTGCGAGCGCGACTTTGCGCAGCGGCCAGTCCATCAGTACATTTCGCTAGGCAGGTATAACGCCCCGCATTATCGGGGCCGCGAGCCGCGCTGATTCTAACATGCGAAACTCGTTTCGCGGCCTCCGTTGCATGCGGTTGTTATGCCTGCCCTACGACCTAGCTGTGCTGTGGCTGATAAGCCACCGTCGCGCTCGCGCCGTGCTTGTTCTGTCCTCGCATTAGCTTGCTTCTGCCGATCTGTGGCGCGGGCGCGACTTGGCGCAGCGTCGGGTATATCAACACACTTCGCTGTGGCGGCATAACGACTCGCATCAACGGGGCCGCGAGCCGCACTGGCCGAAGCATACGAAACCTACTTCGCGGCCTCCGCTGCATGCGTTTGTTATGCGCGGCGTAAAATTATTGCACACCTTAAACCTAATCATACAAATCTAAAGTATGAGAGGACCAAATCAGAAAAGGTTCAATTCCATCGGGGCTTACAACAGGAATAGTTCTGACATATTCCGTATCCATAAGATCGCTAATTTCTGCTGGCTGTTCAAAAGGCGAATGAGAATGTTTAATGCCAGGCGATAAATTGTATTGATAACAAAGCCACGGGAGTTTTTTGAATTCCACACCACTCAAGTCACTGGCTCCTGTTTTAATATCGGCTAGAGAAAGATTTACTTCTGAACCCCACAATTGAGCAGTTGTAAAGATCACAGGTATAAAATCCGCGTGAGTATGACCGCGCAATATTTGGATATTCTTCGAGATTGTTTCAATGTAGCCATTAAGCCCTCTTGAAATTTGAGAAGCAGCATCCTCTATAGAGCGACCGGTTTCTCCAGAGGGGTCGCCTTTAAGGTTGGAACGGACCTCTAGGCCGATATGGTAAAAATGTCCTACCGATGAACGCTTTTTAGCATAAGCGGATATTGATCCATCATCATTTCGCTGTATGTGTTCCATGAATATAGGTTCGGAATTACCCCATTGGTTTCTATTCACATAAGGTGCGCGGACGAAACACCAGTTAGATAGTCCAGGGTTGGCTCTTTTACATTCAGCTAGTAAAAAGAAGGGTTTGTCGCGACGCGCACTTTTTCTCAGGACGAAATCTACGCGGGTACCAGAGCCTCGTACTTCGACAGGAAACTCTATTGTTTCAAACAACCAAGCAGATTTAGCAGCCTTTCCTAATTCATGGATTTTCTTTATCACACTAAATTGAAATCCATATCCATTGCGGTTGAGAACCTTAGTGAATGACTCTTCAACTTGCCGCTTTAGGATGTCATCTTCCTGAGACATAAAACCTCCAATAGAAGCTAGCGCATAACGCTCCGCATTATCGGGGCCGCGAGCCGTGCTGATTCTAACATGCGAAACTCGTTTCGCGGCCTCCGTTGCATGCGGTTGTTATGCCTGCCCTGCTAGATAGCTGCGCCGTGCCTGTCAGGGCTCTGTCGCGCTCGCGCCGTGCTTATTCTCCCCTCGCCTTGGCTTGCTCTGTATTCCTGGCGCGAGCGCGACTTGGCGCAGCGACGGGTCCATCAGCACCTTTCGCTGAGCAGGCATAACGCTGCGCATCAGCGGGGCCGCGAGCCGCGCTGATAGAACGATGAGAAACTCGCTTCGCGGCCTCCGTTGCATGCGTTTGTTAGACCCCGCTTTTGAACAGCGGGTTTATTTCCGAGCTGTTTATCACAACAATGTATTCAGCTTCTGCAATACGACTTTTATTACTGATTCCGGCAATTTGCAAATCAATTCAGCTTTTCTTGCTTTCCAATCCAGGCTTTTCGCCTGGTCAGACAAAACTGCCCCAGTCACTTTCAGTCCCTGCGGTATTACCACCTCAAACGGATAGCCTTTTATCTGGTTGGTGACAGGACATAATATCGCCAGTCCTACTTTGCCGTTGTAGGCAGCCGGGGATATTACAACTGCCGGCCTCCTGCCTGATTGCTCGTGTCCAGCTTGTGGGTTAAAGCTGATCCACACTACATCCCCGCGATGAGGTACATATACCCTTGGCATCACCACACCTCTTTGCCAGTCGGGATTCCAGTGTCAACTTCCGCATGTATGTTTTCTTTAGTGATTCCTGCCAAGAGTTCTTCAAGAGTATATGTCGGCTCAGAGATGGGTTCGATAATTAACCTCCCCTCAATTATGGACATATCTACAAGAGAACCCTCTTCTATGCTTGATTCTGTAGCGAATGATTTGGGTATCCGAAGTGCAAGGCTATTGCCCCATTTTTGTATTTGAGTCCGCATATGTTACCTCCGAATGTTTCTACAAAGAAGATACAATCGTTTTTGTGATTTATCAAGCAGTACAGGCAAGCATTGAGGGTTGCAGGCAAGGGGTCTAACGACTCGCATCAGCGGGGCCGCGAACGGCACCGGCCATTGATACGAGACTCGCTTCGCGGCCTCCGCTGCATGCGCTTGTTAGGTTGCCTTGTCGTAGATGTCAATTATGGTCGCTTTACACTCGATTGATTGTAATGAAAGGACTCCTTCTTTGTCGGTTATTTTTGTATATACCCAACTGTCATCACTTTGTCTTGTATACTTTTCTAAAAGTATCTCGTCTTGTGCAACGAAAATAAACTCTTTTAGTGAAGCTATCTGCTGATAAGAGATGAATTTCTTTCCCCTGTCGAAGCCTGCTGTTGAATCTGATAGCACCTCGGCTATGAGCACAGGATTCAGGATTACATCTTTGTGGTTATCTGCGAATCTAGTTTCACCGCATACAACAGACACGTCTGGATAAAAGAACTTCGAAGAATTTGGCACTCTGACTTTCAAATCGCTTGGATAAATTCTGCACGGGCGGCCTCTGAGTTGTAACCCGATTGATATGATTAGGTTGGCGACAATGATGTTATGACGTTCGCTGCCGCCTGCCATAGAGTACATTACTCCATCTATGTACTCACTTTTGCATTCAGCGTTACGTTCAATAGCAAGGTACTCTTCAGGAGTCAGATAGTGTTGAGGCAAAGATGACATAAAGCAATCCTCTTCAAAGTATTTCGTTCACACCCAGAGGATAAAGCTGACACAGCAATTTGGCAACCTAACGATTCGCATCAGCGGGGCCGCGAACGGTGCTGATTGTATCATACGAGACTCGCTTCGCGGCCTCCGTTGGATGCGCTTGTTAGGCGCACTTAGGATCGTTGTCTCTTCGGATTCGACTAACTGTTCTCCAATCTTTGGTGCCTTTTTACTTTAGCGTTACTTAACAGGGGGTTGTTTGTTGACCTGTTTAAGAGCCGTTTTACAGACTCGATGAGGGCAGGAGAGACTTGCTCCTGCCCTGTTGTCTCTTAGGTGTGGACCACTAACGTGACAGTCACGCTGTCGCAGTTCGAGATTATACCCGTACCACTTCCAGCATACATCGCATTGCTGTGCATTACGCCATTGCAGTCTGTGTAGGTGTATTCGATATAGGCGTTTGGAGCGCCTGTATTGACCTCACAGTTACTGCAACCGCATCCCCACGAACTCAGCAAGGCGGTGAGGCAAACGGCGAAGGCTAGTAATCTGCCGATTAACGATGTTTTCAAAATTCTAAGTGCTCTCATAGTTGTCCCAGCACCTCCAATTTAGTCAAGAATTTGTTCACGGTTTGGTCACTGAAGAAGATGTCAGAGGGTGAAGAGTATAAGTACCCGTTCTCACCAAACGGGCGGCGACCCGCTGCGTTACGAGGTACACCATGCGCAGTGAAGAGGCGATCCTCGACCTGTTGCATGAGGTTCAGTTGTTGTGAAAGGCTTAAAGCCAGATCATCATCTAACACTAGGGAGTAGCCCAAAATGTAGGACTGCACCGGGGAGAGATCATTACCGGACCAGCCGGATACTTCAGACTGCAACTCCGAGAAACGCTTTTGCAGATGCTCGGCGATGACCCCTGGCACTTGAGAGCGATAGACAAGCGCCTCTGGCGTAGAACTATCCCTGTATTCTTTGGCTTTCTGGATGAATGTCGGAGCGTCCTTTACACCTTGGCCTGTTTTCCGCAAAACAACTTGGGGCGACCAGTAGGAAACATTCCGGGCATCAGTCCAAACACGGAACGAATCGTTAGCCATCGAGTCAATCTGAGTATTGGTGACGATGGCTAGCCGCTCGTGCAGTGAGTCGGAGAGTGCGCTGGCTAGCTGAGAAGGTGTGAGCCTGCGTAGCTGCCCGTTGAGAGTGCGCGTCTCAAGGTCTTGCAAGCGGCTTGAGATGGAAGCAGAGATCGTTACGCTGCTTCTGGAACTGACAAAAGATGCGACCGAGTTGACTGACTGTGCCACGCCCGAAGGGTTTGTAGCGAGGGTAATGGTGCTTCCAATCCCTGCCTGGAGTGGTGATACGTTGGCGCGCACTGCGCCACGTGACGCAGAGGGTTGGTAAAACAGAAAGCGGTTCCCGACGCACACGGCAAGTAAAGCGAGTGCCGCGAGCGCAAGGTAGATTCTCAGTCGTTTTCGCTTCTTTTCCATTGTTGTTCCTCCTCTTAAGGTGTGAGCAAGCGCAAAGCAGGTTAGGCTTTGCAAATTTCAGGAACATTCTGGGAAATTTACTCGCGGATTGATTATAAATACAAATAAGAACCCGGTTTATTGCATTTTTCTTGTAATATTAATCTCAAGAGGATGAGTCTATATCTCACAGGCTGCCGCAAGGGGGTTTATCTACAGAATCCTTATTTCAAGAGTATTTCTGTTTGATCGGACCTAGTCACGTGCGCCTAACGCTCCGCATTATCGGGGCCGCGAGCCGTGCTGATTTTATCATACGGCGCTTGCTTCGCGGCCTCCGTTGCATGCGGTTGTTATGCCTGCTCTGCCAGACAGCTGCGCCGTGGCCGCAGGCCTCCGTCGCGCTCGCACCGTCATTAGTCTTGCAATGGCTTGGACTGGCAGTTGGCTATGCAGTGGCGCGAGCGCGACTCAGCGCAGCGTCGGGTATATCAACTCACTTCGCTGAGGAGGCATAACGCTCCGCATCAGCGGGGCCGCGACGTAGCACTCAAACTACGATAAGAGCCTCGCTTCGCGGCCTCCGCTGCATGCGTTTGTTAGGCGCGGCATTGCGATTAGCCATGTTTTGGTGATTGCCTTTTATCGGTTCTGTGGCTTGTTTGTCGTCTAAGGCCGCATTAGTTACTCCGAACTTGCACGTTCCCTCTCTCGACGGTCGCCATCGGGAAAAGACTGAAATCGAATGTTAGACAAAGATCAGCGGGCGTCCCATCTGGTAGCAAGCCCAGAAAGCTGATCTGGTCTGGTGGGTCGTCATTGCCTTCGCCATTATCAATGACCGCAAAGATAACCCGGGTTCCCTCTCGGGAAGTATCAGTGCTTTTCGTGACTACTCCCCCGATAACAGCCCTGTTTCCTTCAACGCGTAAGCAGTCAACCTCGACGTGAGTCTTGATGTTAGTTGCTCGATTGTTAAGTTGCGCGTTCCCTGAGACAGTACCGTCTTCGTGTTTGATGGCACTGAATGCAAAAGTTCTCAGTCCACCAGCTAGGGTAAAATGTCCTGAGCCAGTGGCCGAAAAAGCCGTGCCTTGAGCGGCAACAGAACCGGCCAAGCTGAGTAGTCCAATATATGCGAACGTGAAACGCACTGGGAATCTCATCACATTTGGTATCATCTTTAGTCTCCTTTCAAGAGGATTACTAGCTAAGTTGAACAATGCGAGAAGCGCGAATTATACCACCAAAAGCGTACAAGCGAGCGCCTAACGCTCCGCATTATCGGGGCCGCGAGCCGCACTCGCCATTGATGCGATAATCGTTTCGCGGCCTCCGTTGCATGCGGTTGTTATACCTGTTCAGCTAGTTAGCTGCGCCGTGGCCGCAGGCCACTGTCGCGCTCGCGTACTTGATGTATGCCGGAGTAGTCGTCTGAGCGTAGTCTTTGCTGTGCGAGCGCGACTTTGCGCAGCGGCCTGTATACCCACACTCTTCGCTAAGCAGGTATAACACTGCGCATTATCGGGGCCGCGAGCCGCACTCGTCGAACCATACGAACTGCGCTTCGCGGCCTCCGTTGGATGCGGTTGTTATGCCTGCCCTGCCATCTAGCTGCGCCGTGCCCGAAAGGGCACTGTCGCGCTCGCGCCGTGTTTGCATCACGTCTGTCCTTGTCTGCATCTGGCTATCTGTGGCGCGAGCGCGACTCGGCGCAGCGTCGGGACGATCAACACACTTCGCTGTGGCGGCATAACGCTGCGCATTATCGGGGCCGCGAGTGGTACTGATGGATTGATGCGAGACTCGCTTCGCGGCCTCCGTTGCATGCGGTTGTTATGCCTGCCCAACCATCTAGCTGCGCCGTGCCTGTCAGGGCTCTGTCGCGCTCGCGCCGTGCTTGTTCTGCCCTCGCATTAGCTTGCTTCTGCCGATCTGTGGCGCGGGCGCGACTTCGCGCAGCGTCGGGATAATCACCACGTTTCGCTAGGCAGGTATAACGATGTGCATCAGCGGGGCCGCGAACGGCGCTGATGATTTAATACGAAACTCGCTTCGCGGCCTCCGCTGCATGCGCTTGTTAGGCGCGGCCTATCCTGCAATACACCTTTATGCATAGCTCTCGATCCTTTCCTTGCATATCGCTTTCGTCAGTTTCTGCAATTTCTTCACTCGCTCGGCCAAATACTCCAAGAAGCCTTCTCAAAACTCTGAAAAGCAGCGAAATTGCCAGTAAATTTGCTACTTTCAGTTATTGAAAAATCTGAGTTGATGGCAAAATTCCTGCATGAACCAGATGCAGCGCAAGCCCTATCGCTCAGATTTAACTGATGCACAATGGCAACGGATCAAACCATTGTTGCCCAAACCGAAGCGCACTGGAAGACCCAAAGAAGATGACCGTGAAATTATCAACGGCATTCTTTACGTTCTCGTCACCGGCTGCAGCTGGGAGTATTTGCCACATGATATCGGTGCTTCATATCAAACTTGTCATCGGCGGTTGCTTGACTATCAGCGCCGCCGAGTCTGGCAAAAGATCGTCCAAGAGTTGATGAAAGAAGCCTATCGCAAAGGCAAAATCAATTTGAATAACGCTTATCACGATGCCAGCGTGATTAAGACTAAAAAAGGGGCAAGTCGCAAGTAGGTTTTTCAGGAAAACACCGTATTTGCGGCATCAAACGCCATCTCGTTGTTGATGCGAACGGTCATCCTTTGAGCTTCCAATTGAGCAAAGCCAACTGGCATGACCAACGCCTGATACTTGAAACCATAGACGGCATTCGCATCGGCAAAAGACGACGGCGACCCAAACGCTTAGGATTGGACAAAGGTTATGACAGTGAGCCATTGCGCCGCGAACTCAGACAGCGCAGGATTGTTCCGAATGCTCCCTATCGCGATAACCATGTCAGTGTCCCACGTGGCAGACCACCGAAAGACAAACATGAAAAACGCTACTGTCGTCAACGCTGGAAGGTCGAGCGTAGTTTTGCCTGGGTCAACAACTGTCGTCGCTTGGATAGATTTCTTGAAGAAAGTCAAAGATCGTATCGCGCTTTTATGCGAGTCTTTTTTATGAAACACTATTTAGACCTACTGTTTTAGGCTCTTTTAGAGTTTTGAGAAGACTTCCAACTCTTTCTTGGTAATCTTGTACTTCGGATTATAGCGCGCATTGATATACCCCTTTTGCAGCAATTCAAACAGCCGCTTTTCTTCCGGTGTTGTGCGGGGAAAGACTGGCAAGAATCGCGGGTCAAGATTGCTGACTCGTTTGCTCAATATCTTGATATCGTGCTCTTTCGGTTTGTAGTGTGTGAAGACCAACAATGTCGTCATATAAAAACGTTCTGTTGCCTGATGGAGTTGGAAAGCCGCTATTTTATAGGTGCGTCTCTTTACTGCAAACTCAAAATGATCGTAAAACTCATTCGCGCTCTTGAACCAATACTTAAAATCCTCTTCAGCGGTCTGCTTGCGTTCTTCGGGACTCAACTTCTGTGCCTGTGCCAACTCGAACCGCTTCGAGTCATACAGCAATACGCCTTCCTTCTTGATGTCGGTGAAAAAATACTGCCCCCGCGACAGCGCCTTGTTGACTTCCTTAATGTCATGGGCGATCAGCGCAACCCATGTCTTGATAGTCTTCCGTCCATGAATAGCGTTTTTGACTTTGTCCCAGAGGTTGATACTGCGGGCATACCGGGGATTTCCGACGATCACCAAAATGTCGAAATCGCTCTTGTATTCATATGTGATGTGGCCTTCGGTGTAAATGTCCTCAACCCAGTTGCCACGCGCGTAGCTACCGAACAGGATAATCATTTCGACATCAGCAAGTTCTGTGGTGATGGCGACAATTTCTTTGAGTTCGTCGCGTTTGTGCTTAGGTAGATGAGCAAGGCTTTTTTTCATAGTCTGTCGCAATGTAACTGGTCGAAGTGAAGTTGGCAAGGTAGAGGTCATAGGGGTATCCAGTATTTCTGACATTGCGGCGACCGAGTGAGCGCCTAACGACTCGCGTGACCGAGCGCGGTGTGAGCGATTGGCCGATGCATACGACACCTCGTTACCGCGCTTCGGTCAACGCGCTTGTTAGACGCACCAAGTATTTAGCCGCGCCGTGCGCAGCACCCCCGCGTTCGCGCCGCACCAAGGGCGGCTGGTTTTGCCATAGCCTGTTCCCACATTATGGCGAACGCGGCTGGCGCGGCGGCGGAATGAAGGACCGCACGGATAAGCGGAGCATATTTGCTATTGGTGGCCAAGTCATTGCCTCTATTTCATCATATGTGCGTCTAACGATGCGCATCAGTGGGCGCGGCGCAGGGAACTGATCAATGAATACGAGACTCGCTCGCCGCGCTCCATTGCATGCGGTTGTTATGCCTGCCCTGCTAGATAGCTGCGCTGTGCCCGTCAGGGCTCCGTCGCGCTCGCCTGCTTGATATATGCCGGAGTAGTCGCCTGAGCGTAGCCTTTGCTGTGCGAGCGCGACTTTGCGCAGCGGCCAGTCCATCAGCACACTTCGCTAGGCAGGTATAACGCTCCGCATTATCGGGGCCGCGAGCCGTGCTGATTCTAACATGCGAAACTCGTTTCGCGGCCTCCGTTGCATGCGGTTGTTATACCCTGCACAGCTAGTTAGCTACGCCGTGGCTGATAGGCCACCGTCGCGCTCGCGTGCTTGATGTATGCCTGAGTAGTCGCCTGAGCGTAGTCTTTTCTGTGCGAGCGCGACTCGGCGCAGCGGCCTGTATACCCACGCATTTCGCTAGGCAGGTATAACGCTCCGCATTATCGGGGCCGCGAGCCGTGCTGATTCTAACATGCGAAACTCGTTTCGCGGCCTCCGTTGCATGCGGTTGTTATGCCTGCCCAACCATCTAGCTGCGCCGTGCCTGTCAGGGCTCCGTCGCGCTCGCGCCGTGCTTGTTCTGCCCTCGCATTAGCTTGCATCTGACCTTCTGTGGCGCGAGCGCGACTTGGCGCAGCGACGGGTCCATCAGCACATTTCGCTGAGGAGGCATAACGCTCCGCATTATCGGGGCCGCGAGCCGCACTCATTGTAACATGCGAACTTTGCTTCGCGGCCTCCGTTGCATGCGGTTGTTATGCCTGCCCAACCATCTAGCTGCGCCCTGCCCGTCAGGGTACCGTCGCGCTCGCGCCGTATTCGCTCTGTACCTCGCATTAGCTTGCATCTGATCTTCTGTGGCGCGAGCGCGACTTTGCGCAGCGGCCAGTCCATCAGCACATTTCGCTAGGCAGGTATAACGACTCGCGTCAGCGGGCCGCCGAGCGATGCTGATGGAGTCATACGAAATCCATTTCGGCGGCTCCGTTGAACGCGTTTGTTAGACGCTGCCAGGTATCAGAGCTACTTCCTATTGGTTTTTCATTTAAGCACCTCTACGATTTAACAGCTTCATTCTCTGGTAATAGTCTTCTTCCTCCTTATCGTACTCATCACTCACAGATACGCGTCGGACATACTTATGTCTCTGAAAATCAAGGGCTAAAAGAGCCTTACTCCTAACCCTTTCTGTCTTTAGATAGGGATATAGTGTTTCGAGGAAAGATGATGCCTTCTTACCTGTTATTATCCATTTTTCGCAAGGCTTTCGGTTTCCATATTGAATTTCTTTTCTTACGTGTCCTGGCCAATGAAGATTGAAGAAGGTAATGATGTAATTGTCAGTATTGGGTAGAGAACAAACCAAAGAGTAATTATGGGTTGAAGAGTTATAGTTTATTGTTATAGTTCCTTCCCCTTCAAACATACCTGCAGCCCAGTGTAAATCTTCAGGTTTCATATATCACTTCCGCTACATTATCTTGCAGCGTCTAACGCTGCGCATTATCGGGGCCGCGAGCCGTGCTGATTCTATCATACGGCGCTTGCTTCGCGGCCTCCGTTGCATGCGTTTGTTAGATGCCGACCAGAGAGACTTTTCCCCTTATCGGGCTTTCGAACGCACTTCGAAAGCTTGTTGTGAGCGGTAGAAACACACATCAAATTCCATGAAGAAGTTTACCTGCCCAAGTATCACCGGAACATCACCTGATTGAGTCCAGGCAAATGCCAGCCGGACAGGGTCAAATTTCCCAACCTGTGCAGAAACAATCAAGGGGCAGGCTTCATACTGTGCTAGATTGCCGCTCAATCGAATCGTTGCAGCCTCCTGTTTCCATTCGGCTCCCAGTTCAACCCCGATGTCATAGGGCAATACGTTAACCGTAGCCCCGGTATCGAGTAACCCAAAGCAATTAGTGGAGCGATCTTGATAAAAGAGAGTGATCGGCAGGTGCGGCATTAAGCTGGCTTGACCCAAAGCGCTATCTGTTGCTATAAAAGGGAATCGCTCTGCATCAAGCATGCTTGTTTTCCTTTCCGAGAGCTTCGAGTAAGGAACTTGCCGCCTCAAACGCATTATACGGAGACCAAACTGGGTAATTACTGCCAGCGTTGAGCAAAGCCCCCTCCTCTTTGGCAATTTCAAGGAGTAAGAACTGCATCACGCGGAGCTTGTCGGCACGATTTAGTTCCTTTAGTGTCGGTAAGAGTTCATTAAAAGACATAGAGGATTCCTCCGTGCATCAATGAATAAGTTACTGGACTGAGACTGAAAAAAGCAAATGGTATCTCAGGACCATTACATTCTTTGCTGAGATGCACAGCAAGGCATCTAACGCTGCGCATTATCGGGGCCGCGAGCCGTGCTGATTCTATCATACGAAACTTGCTTCGCGGCCTCCGTTGCATGCGGTTGTTATGCCTGCCCTGCCAGACAGCTGCGCCGTGGCCGCAGGCCTCCGTCGCGCTCGCGCCGTGCTTGTTCTGCCCTCGCATTAGCTTGCTTCTACCGATCTGTGGCGCGGGCGCGACTTCGCGCAGCGTCGGGATAATCAGCACGTTTCGCTGAGGAGGCATAACGCTCCGCATTATCGGGGCCGCGAACGGCACTCACTGGTTGTTATGAAACTCAATTCGCGGCCTCCGTTGGATGCGGTTGTTATACCTGTTCAGCTAGTTAGCTGCGCCGTGGCCGCAGGCCACTGTCGCGCTCGCCTGCTTGATGAATGCCGGAGTAGTCGCCTGAGCGTAGCCTTTGCTGTGCGAGCGCGACTTGGCGCAGCGGCCAGTCCATCAGCACATTTCGCTAGGCAGGTATAACGGTTGGGATAACCGGGCCGCGCACGTAACACTGCTGGTATCATACGAAACTCGCTTGCGCGGCTCCGGTTGATCCCGTTGTTAGGCCGCGTGTAACTATCAAGCCACTTTCTTCATTCTCTGGCTGTTCACTTAGTAATCAATAGCGGTGAATTAATATTATATTTGTAAAGCACTGCCTTATCGCCGCTCACTACAAAAACGAACTGCTCTGTAGCGTTGCCTTCTGTGAATTCAGTGTTGTATTGCAGAGTTACAGTTGTCCCTGTGGGTGTAGAATTTACACTCCATCCATTCTGGTTTGATTGTTTTACAGTACCAAGCTTTCTACGAACTGCTTCAAGTAAAGCGATGACATCTGATTCCTTTGCAGCCTTGCGAAAGCCCTCGTCTGCCTGATTATAAATCTCTTTGTACTGTCCCGCATTGAATTGATTATGGAACTGAACGGCGGCACTTTCGCCAAGCTCTTTGCCTTTGCCTAGCGAGCAAGAACTCGTTAATGCGATTAAGGCAACAATTAAAGCTGCATATAGTCTTCTTTCCATTTTCATAATTCTCCTCTCACGCGTAGCGGCCTAACGGCTGGCGTAACCGGGCCGCGCACAAAGAACTGATGGTATCATATGAAACTCGTTTGCGCGGCTCCGGTTCACGCCTTTGTTAGGCAGCGTTAAGAGCGCACAGCTTACTTTAACCAGGACGGCACTCCTTTTACAAATTGTTGAATACTGAAGCCGGCACTGGCTAGCTTGTCCCCGTCAGGTACTACTTCCACTACGAAGAAATACTTCCCCTTTGCTGCCTTCGTGGTGGCTATTGCATACCAGAATTTACGCAGCGGTTTCATATAACCAAGCAACCCCCCCTTGTATCCTATCTCGCTACCCTTATACTCGATCTCGTTGACTCTGCCAAATACCTTCTCCATCTGGTTGAGAATCGAATCAAATTCTTCTTCACGGTCGCTCTTTCGCATGAAACTATCCATTTTCGCCAAAAGTTCCTTCCGACGATTATGCATGTAGTCATCTGCCAGTGAGTCACTGAAGCTGCGAGCCTTCTGATAATTAATTGAGCTGCCGTCAGGGACTGTTTGTTGCAGAGGCTCACAATTTGCGGCGGGTTGGGCTTGCGCCAAAAGAAGAAGAGATAATGCGACACAGTATAATGATACGGATTGTTTCATCTCGCACCTCCATAAGCTGCCTAACGACTCGCGTGACCGAGCGCGGTGTGAGCGATTGGCCGATGCATACGACACCTCGTTACCGCGCTTCGGTCAACGCGCTTGTTAGACGCACCCTGTTTTTAGCCGCGCCGTGCGCAGCACCCCCGCGTTCGCGCCGCACCTAGGGCGGCTGGTTTTGCCATAGCCTGTTCCCACATTATGGCGAACGCGGCTGGCGCGGCGGCGGAATGAAGGACCGCACGGATAAGCGGAGCATATTTGCTATTGGTGGCCAAGTCATTGCCTCTATTTCATCATATGTGCGTCTAACGTCTCGCATCAGCGGGCGCGGCGCATAGTATTGAAGGTATTATAAGAAACTCGCTCGCCGCGCTCCGTTGGATGCGTTTGTTGGGCGGCGGCTGGCTTCAAACTCGTTTCCCTTTGGTTTCTATGTCCTCCAGAGTTGATGCCACAAATATCTGCACATCTTCCCCTTCTATTTCCACGTAGTAGCTTATGATGAATCTCCGATTACGAGCGAAGCGACGATGTTTGTGCTCAACCATCTCGAAGACTATCTGTTTGAACTCCTTTACCTCAGCTCTTTCCGCTTCACCTTTGGCCCTTTGTCCTACACCTATCCATTGGCCTATTAAGTTACTCAACTTCTTGATTATCCGAGGTGTTCTGCGACGAAACAAATCTGTCACAAGCTGGTCGAGAGCATTTTCTCGCTCGCTGTTTGGCAGTAGAGAAATATTCCAAGCCACAACTCCCAGCCCGATTAGTTTTTCAAGTGCTGCATCATCTGGTGCGAGATTGCGATAGGGCTTAATGAACTCAAGAATTACCTCCGACATCTTTTGGTCATCGATAGATAAATTGAAATGGCCAGAACCAGCAAATTGTCTGGAAGACCTGCTGCGCGCTGGTTTCTTTCGATGCTTTGAGCGAGGCATTACTATTCTCCACTTGCCTATCGAGCATTGTCGCCGCCGCCCAACGCTCCGCATTATCGGGGCCGCGAGCGGTATTGATTGTAACATGCGAAACTTGCTTCGCGGCCTCCGTTGCATGCGGTTGTTATGCCTGCCCAGCAAATTAGCTGCGCCGTGCCCGACAGGGCACTGTCGCGCTCGCGCCGTGATTGTTGCAGGCGTGGCCTCAACTAGCAGTTGGCTATGAAGTGGCGCGAGCGCGACTCAGCGCAGCGTCGGGTATATCTACACACTTCGCTGAGGAGGCATAACGCTCGTGTTGACCGGGCGCGGGCAACGGCACTGGCAGAACGATGAGAAACTCGCTGCCCGCGCTCCGGTCGAACACGTTGTTAGGCGCGGCTTCGAGGGTAAAAAGTGTTCTATTTCCCTTGCTTCGCTCCGCAATCATTTCATGGCAAGGCAAGCGTTGCCTGCTTGTTTGGTAGCTGTGATCTGATGTTAGGCTGCATCCAAGAGCTTCTTAGCTACATCCTTTCCCGCTGTTGGTGGCGGTAAAGGTTTTCCATCTCTTTTCAGGATTTCAACCCATTCATCCACAATCTGACAAAGTTCTGCATATACTTGCGCTTCATCAGTCCCATGACAACAAGGGCCAACAATGCCTGGGCATTGGCCCACAAAACATTGGTCTTCATCAGACCATTCCACGATCTTTATATAGCGAGCGCTCTCCTTCATTGCTGTACCTCTTGAATCTTTTTCTTCACCTCACGTTCCTGATATGGTTTCGCATCATCACCAAGCTGACCGGAAACCGTAAGACGAACACCTTTCGGATGTTCGTAGTTTCTATGACTCCCTTTCCCGCCTCGATTAACAAAACCTGCTTTTTCGAGGTCGCTAATCAATTCTCTGATTTTGCGAGGCATAATTGAATCTGTGTTCAGTTCGCTGTTCGAGCTTTAATTGCAAACTCTTTTGGAGTTCTCACAGGCTTCACTGTTTCCCAAAACACAAGCGAAACGAAAGTCTTCACAAGCACCAATTTTATCACCCAATCTACTTTTAGCGGTTCCTCGACTGTTGTAAGCCATTATTAATCCCAAATCTGCCATTAGTTTTCGCGTTTTTAATTTGTCATATTCTTTCTCTGTATCAGTCATGTTAAGTGCTTTTTCCGCGACTTCACCAGCACTACGAAGCCCTTCGAAAGGATCTTTAATCTTCAAAGCTGACATCTTCGATTCAGAATCGGCTTTCGCGTTAACGCATAGTCGCAGTACTTGATTATAGTCTGCAATTGCTCCCGAATAATCTTGTAGTTTGAGTTTAGTATCTCCGCGATAGATATAAGCTGAAATAGTAAATTCCGTATCGAGTTGAATATGTTTGCTGTAAACTTCAATAGCTTCGGGGTATTTACCTTGCTGATTTAAAAGGTTCGCCTCCCCTAATAACTCACTGGCTTTTTTCTGCTTATCTATATCGTTTGTTGGTTGTTTTGATTTAGAGCCTTCCGGTACAAGTTCACCTCGGGAATCACCTGAAGGTATTTCAAAAGCTTCACTCAACTGAATGTGATACTTTCCAGAGCCTAGATTATTTAAGGACTCGACGCGAAGCAACATAGTCCTTTTCTGGGTAATATTGATTTTTTCAACTGATTGAGTGGTTCTACCATAATTAGACATGGTCGTCCCACTGCCTATTATTTTTTCATTCAGGTCGAGCAATACAAACTGAACCCCGTTAAATGATGACTGAGGTGTAGATTCAACATTAAGCGTAATGGTTAACTCGCCAGGAATTGCTGTAAAGATATAGTAATATTGTTTTCCACTGTTTCCTGTGTTCAGTTGTCCTGAAATTGTATTGGTTGTCAGGCGCATAGGGTTATACTTTCCTATAACAGTCTTTAATAAAGCCTGTGTTGATGAAACAGAATCAGCATTCGCATTTGATATGTTTGCATCAACACTCAAGATTCTCCGAACCATCCACTTCTCTTTTTTATTAGACTCCTTAATGGTAAGCTCACCCACCATGACGTTACCCTCAAGGGTAGCATCTATTCGATGATCGGAAAACTCCAAGCGAATAGAACTGCCTCTATGCGTGTATGTACCGGCTTGCTCGGATACCGCGCTTGCTGCTGGAGTAGTAACGAGTGCAGGCTCAAATGGTTTATCGGCTTGTGGATTAAATGTTGGTGAGTTGACCTTAGCACCAGCCATAAGTCCAGGTGACTGAATGGCGAGAACTTGCAGGGTAACTTTTCCTTGCTTTCCAAACACCAAAAAAGGTTGCACAGTTCCCAAAGCCCAAAGGGTAGGATAGTTGGCCGGAGGTCCTTCCCATTGTGTTCCTTCCAGGTTCAGTGGAGTAGACTGGCTTTGTGCCATAGAAAGAAAAAAACTGGGATACAAGATTAATGAGATCGTTATAAACAAAGAAGGCAATGCGAGAGTTCTTAACCACTTTATGCTATTCATGGTTCTAATCTCCTTTTCAGCGGGAATTCTATCATCAAATTTTGAACCGGCAAGCCCCTTCTTGCTGCTGGGCAAGCGCCTAACGCTCCGCATTATCGGGGCCGCGAACGGCACTCGCCATTGATGCGAAACTTGCTTCGCGGCCTCCGTTGCATGCGGTTGTTATGCCTGCCCAGCAACTTAGCTGCACCGTGCCCGTCAGGGCACTGTCGCGCTCGCGCCGTGCTTGTTGCAGGCGTGGCCTCAACTAGCAGTTGGCTATGATGTGGCGCGAGCGCGACTTTGCGCAGCGTCGGGTATATCATCACACTTCGCTGTGGCGGCATAACGGTTGGGATAACCGGGCCGCGCACGTAACACTGCTGGTATCATACGAAACTCGCTTGCGCGGCTCCGGTTGATCCCGTTGTTAGGCCGCGTGTAACTATCAAGCCACTTTCTTCATTCTCTGGCTGTTCACTTAGTAATCAATAGCGGTGAATTAATATTATATTTGTAAAGCACTGCCTTATCGCCGCTCACTACAAAAACGAACTGCTCTGTAGCGTTGCCTTCTGTGAATTCAGTGTTGTATTGCAGAGTTACAGTTGTCCCTGTGGGTGTAGAATTTACACTCCATCCATTCTGGTTTGATTGTTTTACAGTACCAAGCTTTCTACGAACTGCTTCAAGTAAAGCGATGACATCTGATTCCTTTGCAGCCTTGCGAAAGCCCTCGTCTGCCTGATTATAAATCTCTTTGTACTGTCCCGCATTGAATTGATTATGGAACTGAACGGCGGCACTTTCGCCAAGCTCTTTGCCTTTGCCTAGCGAGCAAGAACTCGTTAATGCGATTAAGGCAACAATTAAAGCTGCATATAGTCTTCTTTCCATTTTCATAATTTTCCTCTCACGCGTAGCGGCCTAACGCTCCGCATTAGCGGGGCCGCGAGCGGTATTGATTGTAACATGCGAAACTTGCTTCGCGGCCTCCGCTGCATGCGTTTGTTGGGCGTCGTTGCTCACGGATAGGAAAGTAGTTTCAATCCTACTACGAATTGATAGTCTCGTTGATTCTTTGATATAAATTTGACATCCAACGTTATTGCAGTGGATGCTATTAAGGCATCTGCTATAAGCAGTCCGTGACTTAACCGGTATTGCTTTAGTAAATCAGTAGCTCTATCTGTGATTTGCTCGGTTAGTTTTACAAGAACGAATCGCTTAAGAAACTTCTCAGCCTTCTGTAGTTCCAATTTGTTGCGGCAGCCTATGATCAGTTCCATCTGAGTTATCGCACTCACCGCCAGAGTGGATTGACTCTCTAACCTCTGCAAACAAGCGACAGCTTCGCTTATCCCTCGACCGGCATCAATCAGAATGTCAGTATCAACTATAGTAAAATCAGCCACCTTGTTTTACCCACTCGCGTTCGCGGCTGCTACGAACCCAGGCAGTACTATCCTGCATCTCTTCTCTATCTTGCCATAGCCCTATGAACTCTTCTTCAGAAATGTCCGAAGATACTTTTTTTTCGGGAGATTGGGCATTGCCATAATGGGCTTGCAAGATAGCTATGAAGTCCATTACTTGTCGCTGTGCTTCAGGTGGCAAAGAGTTAAATTGGCTTAAAATGTCTTCCTGGCTCATAACTGTTTCCTTTCTGTTATTGTCCGCAATCTTTGGAGAATGTCAATTCAACCCAGACGCCCAACGCTCCGCATTATCGGGGCCGCGAGCCGCACTGATCGATGAACGTGAGAATTGCTTCGCGGCCTCCGTTGCATGCGGTTGTTATGCCTGCCCTGCTAGATAGCTGCGCCGTGGCTGATAAGCCACCGTCGCGCTCGCGCCGTGCTTATTCTCCCCTCGCCTTGGCTTGCATCTGTCCTTCTGTGGCGCGAGCGCGACTTGGCGCAGCGACGGGTCCATCAGCACATTTCGCTGAGGAGGCATAACGCTCCGCATTATCGGGGCCGCGAGCCGCGCTGATTTTATCATACGGCGCTTGCTTCGCGGCCTCCGTTGCATGCGGTTGTTATGCCTGCTCTGCCAGACAGCTGCGCCGTGCCCGACAGGGCACTGTCGCGCTCGCGCCGTGATTGTTGCAGGCGTGGCCTCAACTAGCAGTTGGCTATGATGTGGCGCGAGCGCGACTTGGCGCAGCGGCCAGTCCATCAGCACATTTCGCTGAGCAGGTATAACGCCCCGCGTCACCGGGCCGCGCACGTAACATTGTGGGAACGATACGAAACTCGCTTGCGCGGCTCCGTTGCACGCGTTTGTTAGACCCGTTTTGATTAGCTAAATCTCATTTTGGATTTACTGTTAAATAGTCATTGGCGAAGCGATCAACCAGGTCGCCCATAGTTTCACGAATTCTCCGAACTTGGGTTACGGACATCAGGCCGGTCGAGCCAACTTTCCAAGTGGCAACGACTGATTTGATAGACGGATTCCGCGTCAGACTCACTTCTTGGAGCAATTCGACGCGAACGGAGAAAGCGTAGACTCCGGTGGCTGATCTAAATGAATCAATACTAACGTAGAGATAAGCTCCATTAGGTGTGGTGGGTTTCGGAACTACCTTGAGAACTGTTATTCCTGCTCTGCGGAGTCTTAATTCTATATCAGTTCTTAGCTGGTCTTCTTCCATGCCGTCTCGCGCCATTTCTGGAGAAATACTTCCGATAAGAACGGCTATGCCTTTAAGACCTCGGAGTGTTTCTTTTGCTGAAGAATCACTTTGTGCCGGAGTGTTAGCAGTAAGAACAAGAGCAATGGCCAATACGAAGAGTGTTTTTATTATGCTGTTCATTATTTTGCTTCGCCTTTCTTTTACTCTCTATCTAGGCATATACGCTTCTCCGTTCAGTCGCGCAAGGGTCTAACGCTCCGCATCAGCGGGGCCGCGAGCGGCGGTGAAGGGAAGCATACGAGACTTGTTTCGCGGCCTCCGCTGGATGCGTTTGTTAGACCCCGATTTGCACCGTAAACTCACCGTTTACGCCTGAGATCTATTTCAGTGATAGTCTGCATCCTCCCTTTTCGCTTTATGGTGTTGCTTATTTGTCTCGAGTCCTAGTACCAGCAATTGATCAAGTTCACAACTATGATCTTAAGAAATTTAGGCCTCTATTAAGTGCTGATAATTTAAGGGATGAGGATAACAAAAGCTGATAAGTAGTTTGAATATTTTAGATTAAGATGAGATCCGCAAGTTCCAGCAGAGACACGCGTATTGAAAAAGTGACGATGCTTGCCTCGTAGCCGATTTGTGCTAGAATGAATTTGTCGGACATGATGGCTCGTTATAAGTGCAAGCGAGCTAGATGCTTAAATGTGAATGGGCTAACCGGTGACGCGGCTAGCCCATCCAAGAACCACATTGTTTTCTCGTTCAAGGTGGTGCAGTCATCGGAGGACTGCGTTATGAGTATAGACAATTTGCTTCCTTCAAATCAATGTGAATCCTTGCCTGAGCGTAATGCCTCAGTTACGTGGGGAGCAAAAACCGTAAATCCTTTGTTTGCAAAGAGGGCATCTCAACTTTCCCCACGTAACTGACCGATTACGGAGTGAAGTAACCAGGGGTGAGTAAGGGGTCTAACGTCTCGCATCAGCGGGGCCGCGAACGGCATTGATGGAACTATGCGAAACTCGCTTCGCGGCCTCCGCTGCATGCGTTTGTTAGGCGCGAACCGCCGAGCGAACTCATTTCGGTTTCTCCCTTTGTAGATTCCAGCTAGTCTCAATAATACTTTCTTCCAGAACATTCTTTTCGCCCTTTATCAAAGAAGATCGAATTACTAGCCAACTGCTGAACAAGCCATTCCACTAACAAGTCACTTTACTGCATTGCTCGTTCATCATGATTTCAACGCCTTTCGAGAGCCACTGTTTTGTGGACCTTATGGAAGCATCGTGATGGCAGCAATCACCCCCCTACAAGCCCTTGCGCAAGATATTATTAACCGCGCTACGCCACCGGCAGATTATCTCTACGAGCATTATGCACGGTAGCGTGGCCTGTGTCCTCAAGTACCATAGGCCGCAAGGTTGGCTGCCCCCCATTACCTCGCGCAAGCCCTTCTGTGATGAACTCAACCGCTTTCTGTTTGGCCCCTTAAACAGCTTACTTATAGCAATTCTCACTCCTCACCCGGTAATATCCCGGATAGCGTTTGGCCAGATCGCCGAATTCATAGTCGTCAAACTTGTCCAGGGACTGCAGGACCGAGTCTGGCACCCCGCCGATGACCATCGACTGTATATGGCAGCGGCAGAAAAACGCTGACTCCCTCACGCGCTCCTCTTTACTTGACGTTCCCGCTTCGCCGCCGGCCATAATCTGCTCGGTATGTTGCAGAATGCACTTATTTGCAACCGTCTCAGCCAGGGAAGGCGGTTTCGGCCCCGTATACCCGTACTCTTGCTGCAGAGTAAGGTTCATCTGCGCCTTAAAGTGGTCGACGTTATCAAACTCCGGCGGGCTATCTCCACGCTTAAACGCAAGCTTGTATATATTGTCGTGCAGGTGACGTGTCGGTAGGCCGTCGCACCTATGGTTGTCGATAAATAGCTCCCCGTCTGCAACCCCCTCCTTTAGCAGATGCGAGGCTGCCGCGGCCATGCCGGCACCCCTCCCCAGGCCACCGTTCCCAGCATCCAGAAGGTGCTGCAGGGACTTGTCGTAATTACCCCCAATCGCCGCGTTCACCCCCGCCCGGAGGTTCTTCGTTTCGAAGTACATGGCGTATTGCGAAATTACCGGAGGGGCGGCTGAAGTATCATTCGCGTAAGCCGGACATTTTTTGTTAAAGCCCACCGCCACAGAGAGCACGTAGTTCCGCGTGATCTGATCGTCCGCTATTTTGTCAAAATTCCCACTGTAGAGTGGACCGAGGATGCCGGGGAGGTTGTAAGCCCCGAACGAGACGTCGCCCTTTCGTGTCGCAGAGGGGCCCGACTGCTGCCGCGCTCCCCTTCTGGAACTCCTATTAGCTGCTTGCGTACCAAGCACGTCGTTTCTGTGTAACTGCTGCTTCCGGGATGCCGCCGCTTGTACAAGCTTGTCAATCCCCGGCACGGATTCGTCTCCTGGAAGCGACAGATATTCGCGCAACAATTTGTCAATTTCGTCCTCGTTGCGAGCTTGCCGGATCATTCGCGTCAATTCCGGTTCGACAGCTAAAAGCTGCGAACGACGTTTGGCGTGAAATGCCTGCGACACGGCTTCCACCTCCGGGCCGTTGAACTCACGTAGGTATCGCGCCTGGAATGCGTAGTACCATTCTGCCCCTTGTTTTAGACCGGACGCCCCGCTGCCGATCTTTGCCAGATTGGCCTTCTCTTCGTTTATCAGCCCGGTCAAAATCGCATTGAACTTAATATTGATGCGATTCTGGTACTGGGACCGTTCATCCGGTGTGACTGCGGCAAACAACTCTTTGTGGGCGTCGGGCGCTCGTTTAAGCGACAGCAGCCCATCGTAACCTTGTGCATTCGCGATGAGTGGGTCTAGCTCTGCCGCTAGAGCTGGCTTGGCTGAGCGCGCAAACGCAGCAGTCAAATTAGAGTTAAACGCCCTCTGTTCGCTCGGCCAAACGAGTTGAAGCGGCTGCTGCGCGGACTGTTTCTCTTGGATAAGGCGTCTATAGGTTCTCGGCTGTTGCGGGGAGCGCGGCAATCTCTGCGTTCATACGTGCCAGATCAGAGCGGGCTTGTCGCAATGCTGCAATAGCGGGAACTAATTGTTCTGCGGCAAGAGGAACTGGAAGCGGACGCGCTTGGAATGAAGACACCAGCAGGTTCCTCTGCCATGTGAACGCGCTCCTGTGCTGTGACGACGTAAAACACTTCGACATCGTTTCCATCCAGTATTTCTGTCGTTCGTCGGGGCTGAATTGATCGTAAGGTTTGCCGAAATAGGGAATGAAGGCGGAGTCGCTGAAGAGGGGGACTGCCATTACCTGAAGCTCATTCATTGGAATTCGGTATAAATCTTTATCCGGGTACTCCCGCTCCAGTTGCTGTGACCACTTCAAAAGTTTCTCGCAACGGCCGCTTAGCTGCGCGGCATCATTTTGCCGTTTGAGGTCCTGCACCACTCTTCCAACGTCACCCTTTCTGGGGAGTTGAATTTGTGCGGTAGCCGAAAGTGGGATCAGTAACAAACTGGCTAGCACCATAAGCTTGAAATATCTACTACCTTTGTATTCAGCAGGACCCATTAGTTTAACCGTAGTGCCAAAAACAGCCTTTGATTTTTTCGACAATTTGTTCATTACATCTCCTTTGGGTTATTCATTGATTTTCTGTGACATGATGCTGGCAGATAGCGTGTTGTCAATATCTGCTGCTTCACAGAGTAATGACACCTCACAATATACAGACGCAATTCATCAGAAGAATCATGCACAATTCGTATAGTACAAATTTACTGTGCAGCGCCTAACGCTCCGCATTATCGGGGCCGCGAGCCGCACTGATCGATGAACGTGAGAATTGCTTCGCGGCCTCCGTTGCATGCGGTTGTTATGCCTGCCCAGCAAATTAGCTGCGCCGTGCCCGACAGGGCTCCGTCGCGCTCGCGCCGTATTGGCTCTGCACCTCGCATTAGCTTGCATATGATTATCTGTGGCGCGAGCGCGACTTAGCGCAGCGACGGGTCCATCAGCACATTTCGCTGAGGCGGCATAACGCTCCGCATTATCGGGGCCGCGAGCCGCACTCGCCTTTGATGCGATACTCGCTTCGCGGCCTCCGTTGCATGCGGTTGTTATGCCTGCCCTGCTAGATAGCTGCGCCGTGCCTGTCAGGGCTCTGTCGCGCTCGCGCCGTGCTTATTCTCCCCTCGCCTTGGCTTACTCTGATTATTCCTGGCGCGAGCGCGACTTGGCGCAGCGACGGGTCCATCAGCACATTTCGCTGAGGAGGCATAACGCTGCGCATTATCGGGGCCGCGAGCCGCACTCATTGTAACATGCGAACTGTGCTTCGCGGCCTCCGTTGCATGCGGTTGTTATGCCTGCCCAACCATCTAGCTGCGCCGTGCCCGACAGGGCTCCGTCGCGCTCGCGCCGTATTGGCTCTGCACCTCGCATTAGCTTGCATATGATTATCTGTGGCGCGAGCGCGACTTAGCGCAGCGACGGGTCCATCAGCACATTTCGCTGAGGCGGCATAACGACCCACATCACCGGGCGCGGATAAACCCACTGATGGAATCATACGAACTCCGCTATCCGCGCTCCGGTGCATGTGATTGTTAGACCGCGCCTTTGAAAGACCGTGGACATGGGTAACAAATCAGTTGGAAGACATGGGTTACACATTTTTCCGTTTCAGCCTCCCAAGATGATCTTCTATTCTCAGCTTTTCTTCAAGCAGCCGTCCCAGTTTCACTGGTCCAAGATATACATCCCATAGCCCGTGATCCACTTGCTCTAGCCCTACGTGCAATCCCGCACACGTTTGACTTACCGCCACCCATTGACTGTTCCATCTGATCCCGCTGTTTTTACTCACCAACCTCGTCTCGTAGTGCGCAGGATAAACCAACTCAGGTACTTCCTTTGGTAGAAGCAAGGCCGATGCCTCATATAATGTTGCCCGTGTCTTCAACTCTATTCCCTCGTGTGGTCTCACTTCGTTGTACTCCCGCATGAAGGTATTAAACACTCGCTGCTGCTTTGCAAGGTTAGCTTCTGGCGGGCGTGTTGTCTCTGCTTTCAGTGTTCGATGCATTCGTTCGTGCTGTCCGTTTTGTTGCGGCTTGCCCGGCTCGATCAACTCTGGCCGGATACCCAGCCTGATCCACCAGACTGACAGTTGCGACAGCCTTCCCAATGCGGTCGAGGCGAACGGGGCTCCATTGTCAGAGCGTATTGCCTTTGGCAGACCATACTTCTTAAACAGACGTGTAAATATCTCTTTAGTGCCTAAAGTCTCGGTTGAAAGCAGACCATGGCAGCCTAAAAGATAGCGCGAATAGCTATCAGTTACAGTCAATGGGTAGCAGTAGCGGCCGTCACGAGTCTTGAACTGCCCTTTGAAATCTACGCACCAAAGTTCATTGGGGGCTGTGACGATAGAGGTAGGTTTGCCGGGATGCCCGACCTTTCGCTTTTGAGTTTTCTGTCTTACAAGCCCTTCCCGTTTTAGGATCTCACAAATGGTCCATCGGGAAGGCCAAGAAGTTTGAGGCTCTTTTCTTTGAAGGATCTTGAGCAGTTTCTTAGCGCCCCAGAAAGGATGACGCCGCCTGGCATCAATGATGGCCAGGCGCAGAGCGTCAGGCGTCTGGTCGGGAGACGAATGAGGGCGGCGAGAGCGATCAACCAAGCCAGCCGAACCAAGAGCCTGGTAGCGAGCAATCCATTTATAGCCGGTCTTGCGAGAGATGTGGTAACGTTGGCAAAGTTCTGTGAAGGACAAAGAGTCGCGGAGATATTCGGAGACGAATTGAGTTTTTTGATCCATAGGTAGTAGTTCTTTCCAGGGCATGATGGTTGGCTCCTTTCAGAGGTCCATCTTGCCCTAAAAGTGTTACCTATGTCTCCCTACTGATTTGTCACCTATGTCCCCCGATCATACCCTGTAATAAGCCGCGCCCCGGCCTCTGGCCCGCCGCGTTCGCACGACCGAAGGGAGTGGGCATCGCACAACCATCGTCTCAGCCTAGCGCGAGCGCGGTTGGGCGCGGCGGCGGGAATTAGGACCGTGTAGATAAGCGGAGCTTCTTTGCTGCTGATTATCAGGGCTTTGTCTCTCTTTCAAGTGTTGTGCGTCTAACGGCCCGTATCAGCGGGGCCGCGAGCGGTATTGGTGGATTGATGTGAAATTCGCTTCGCGGTCTCCGCTGCATGCGCTTGATAATCAATAGAGGCGGTCTTGCGGGCGACATATAATCACCCGCAGACAGTTGAAAATATTTCTTCTAAGAAAGGAGACCGCCTAAAGTGTTTTACTGCGGAATTGATCTCAGCGCAAGAGACTCTCACCTCTGTGTGGTTGATGAGACCCTATCAATCCATCTTCAGCAGAAAGCTGCTAACGAGTTGCCTCGTATCTCGAACCTGCTTCTACCTTTCAAGCCCAACTTGCAGATCGTCGTCGAAAGCACCTTCAACTGGTACTGGCTTGTTGATGGTTTGCAAGCAAACGGTTTCGATGTCTCACTGGCTCACACGCTCGGCCTGGCGATGATTACTCAAGCTAAAGTGAAAACAGACCGCAGGGATGCTTTCACTTTGGCAAAACTGTTGCGAGCTGGCGTGATTCCCAAATCTTACATCTACCCAGCCTCCACACGTCCCATCCGTGATCTTCTCCGCCGACGTATGCACGTTGTCGGACTGCGGGCGCAGGAGTACGGCTCTCTTCGTCAGTTGCTATTGCGTGAAGGCATACTCTGTAGCTCTCGCAACCACATCAAGCTGGCCGAAGACGAAGACCTTCGAGAGTGGTTCTCTCATCCGCTGCTTGTGATGAGCGCGGCTCATCAGCTTGAGAGGATTGATTTGCTGTCGAAGCAAATAACGGAGCTTGAGCAGCAGATTCTTTCACTGACCCGTGACAAGGCAGATTACAAGCGATTGCTGAAAGTAGCCGGCATAGGAAAGATACTGGCACTGACTATCCTTTACGAAGTGGGAGAGATCTCCCGCTTCAGCACAGTTCGCCACTTCAGTTCATACTGTAGGCTGGTGCCCGGAGTAGCACAATCAGGGGCGGTCAGCCGCCGGGGTCGCTCAAGCAAGCAGGGCAACGCTTATCTGAAATCAGCATTCAACCAGGCAGCAGTCGTGGCAGTGCGCAGCTACCCCAGAATCCGTCGCTGCTATCAAGGACATCTCGCGAGGCATCGGGGCAGCGCGCGAAAGCTAGTAGCCTATAACGTCATAGCGCACAAGCTTGCGCAGGCAGCCTACTATGTAATGAAACAAGGGGAGGATTATAGAGAAGAGATGCTGTTCGGGAAATGATGCAGTTATGGAGGTCGTCATCTCCGACGCCTAACTGGGACGATCCCGTCGCGTTTGATTGGGAGGCGACCTCCACCAGCTATTGTCAACTTTCTGGAATTGCTCTGCCCGCGCCGGTATCTCGTAGATAACTGGAGAGCAAAAGCTTCCCGTCGCGTTTGAGTGAGGCCGGTGCGGAACGGTTAATCTTCTGGAGCGCAGTCAGCAGCAACAAGACTGAGAGCCCGTTTGGCTGTTTGGTGCAGAGAATCTGACACCGCACAGAGAAGTAAAAAGTCAGAGCACATGCAGTAGGTGATTAAATGATGCTCGCGAAGAAAACAAGCCTTTCGGGGCCAAGATAGAACTGTTTTCTCTTGACCGCCCGCCTCTATTGGCTGTTAGGCTGCCTTGCAAGTATCCAGGATGAAATGATGAAACGGTCGCAACTCATAGATTACCTCGCGAGTCGAATCATCAAAAATCAACGACCCCATCCTATTCGCGTCGCTATCGATGGACCAGACGTGGCGGGCAAATCCACACTGGCTCAAGAACTCACAGCACCACTTCAAGCCCGTGGCCTGCCTGTCATTCGCGCTTCTATAGACGGTTTCCATAATCCTGCCCGCATACGACATAAGCGAGGCTTCACTTCAGCAGAAGGCTATTATCACGACTCTTTCAACTGTCAAGCACTCATCGAATCTTTGCTGGCACCGTTGGGACCGAGTGGATCACGCCGGTATCTTCCAGCAATCTTCGACTATCGCACAGACTCGGAATTGCGGATTTTGATACGAGTGGCACAAGAGAATAACGTCCTTCTTTTCGATGGTGTTTTCCTGCTTCGTTCAGAGTTGATGCAATACTGGGATATGACTATCTTTGTTGAGGCTAACTTTGAGACTATTCTTACGCGGGCCGAGCAGCGCGACGGAGGCTTGTTCGGAAGTGTTGAAGAAGTGAGGAAGCGATATGAGCAACGCTACATACCGGGTCAAGAGCTTTATTATGCTGAGTGTCGTCCGAAAGAACGGGCGGAGATTGTCATAGATAATAATGATCCAAGTAATCCAGTAGTAATTCAAGACGTCTCTGGAGGGACGGCAGCCTAACAAAGGCGTCAACCGGAGCCGCGCAAGCGAGTTTCGTAAGATTCCTTAAGTATTTTGTGCGCGGCCCGGTTACGCCAAGCGTTAGGCCCCTGCGAGGGCGTTGCTGCATAAATAGCGAAGGATGCGGTGAAGCTGATATTCTCAATCTGTGAAAAAAAAGAAGAAGCAGCAATACCGCATCCGTAACTGGTCTGAGTATAACAAAGCTCTTTGCAATCGCGGTAGCCTCACGCTTTGGTTTGATGAAGAAGCCATTCAGTCCTGGCTCAATCACTCCCGGTCAGGCCATCGCGGCAAGCCTCGCACCTATAGTGATGCCTGCATTCAAGTTATGCTCGTGTTAAAGAGTCTTTACCATCTGCCTCAACGGGCTACTTATGGTCTGGTCTGCTCTCTTTTAGAGTTGATGGACTTAGACTTGCCCGTCCCTCATCCTTCGATTTTAAGCCGTCGCGCAGCAACCCTAGAAGTAGTACTACCTCGTCAGAATCTCTGCACGCCCTGTTTGACTCTACAGGGCTGAAAGTCTACGGGGAAGGTGAATGGAAAGTAAGAATTCACGGCTATGCGAAACGCCGCACCTGGCGCAAACTCCACCTTGGCATAGATGCCGAGACAGGAGAGATCATTGCGCAGGTAGCAACAACCAACAATGTTTCTGATAAGGAAGTTCTGCCAGACCTGTTGGAGCAGATTGATGAGCCAATCAAACAGGTGACAACAGACGGAGGGTACGACTATGCGACTTGTTATGAAGCTATAGCTGGTGTGAAGGCTCGTGCCGTCATTCCCCCTCGCCGCACAGGCCGATTGAATCCACAAGACGAAAGATTCCGCCAAAGAGATAAGAACTTGCGGGAGATAAGAAAGATAGGGAGAAAGAAGTGGAAGAAGAGAAGCAAGTATCATCGCAGGAGCTTAGTGGAGACAGCCATTATGAGGGTGAAGAGCATCTTTGGAGATCGGCTAAGTGCGAGGAAATTTCTGAACCAGGCAACAGAAATGTTCGTGAGGTGAGCAGCACTAAACAAGATGACCCATCTAGGAATGCCTGACAGCTATCCGATCTAATCAGTGTTTGATTCTTTACAGATGAAGTCTATTCTTTACTCGAATTATGCAGCAACGCCCCCTTCCGCCAAGCTGCATGCTTAGAGTCACTCTTTTATAAGGTTAAGTTATGAGTCCTGCCAAACCAGACCTTCTGGCCTTTTTGATATATATCAAATCTGGGTGGACGATTATTCTGGAGTTCAAGTATGGCCATTGTATCCCCATTGCTATTACTAATATAAAAAATTGGCTGTCCATCTTCTCTTATAATCAGCTGTATATATGAAGGCCCTGTCGTTCGACCAATTTGAAGACTCGCTTCATCTCCCCAGGTACTTAACTCAATTTGAAATTTGCGATTATGATCATACAGCATTAAACCTCCAGTTCCATCACTATCCAAACTAAGATTTATCAGTGGGAATTCGCCTCCTTCATAACCTCCCTTACTATAAAAGAGAAGGCTCGGATCATTATCTACCAACGTAGTGAACAAAGCGCGAACCGTTCCATCCTTATCTACAAGATTCAGTTCACGAACATATGCAATTGAAGGAAGGAGATTCGCTTGATCTCTGAGTTCTTGTTGTGCAGTTTGTACCTGCTCAATATGAGATTGTAATGTTGCTATTCGGTTTTCAAGTTTTGTTCGTTCTTCCTCTAAGCCGCTTATAATTGCGAAGTTTGCCTGTGGCTCCTCTTTATTCTCCTCTCGCTGGATTTTACTCTGTAGCTCTTGAAGTTCGGATGCTGTTACTTCTAACTGGCCTTTTAGGCTGTTTACACGCCGCTCCTGTATTTCTGTGATCCCAGCGATGTGGTCCTTCAAATTAGCTGGGCTGAGTTCTTTAAGGTGATCAATATGAAGCTGCAACGTGGCAATCTTGTCATCTCTGGCTTTCAGCCTTTCGTCTTTTGCATCCGAGTACTCCTTACTCCAGCGTAACTTTGCTGCCCAAGCTAATAGCGAGGCTATGGCATTTAGTAGTGCCGTAACTATTAGAAGCCAAAAAGTCCAGTCCATAGACACCTTTCTTCGCACCTTCAGACTCTACTAAAGATTACCCTATCATATAGCGATCACGTATAGTACCTGACGCCTTGGGGCCTAACGGCGCGCATCAGTGGGCGCGGCGCATAGAACTGAAGAAGTCATACGAACCTGACTCGCCGCGCTCCACTGCATGCGTTTGTTAGACGCGGGTGGTTGCGATCCATTGGATTAAATTTCAGGTATTGACAGGCCACGACATATCTTTTTCGCCAGCTTGTTTGATACCTCTGTGTGTCGGGGTACTGCCTCAACTTCTCCCGTTTTCGGATTGCACCAAAGTGAATGCTCGCGGCCTTCCCTCTTGAGGTAGCAACCATATTTGCGCAGATGCCTTAGCAACGAGCTACGTTTCATTGCACGACGACCGTTTCTCGAATCGCATCCTGTGGGACCCCCCGCAGCGCATCTTCTCGGCGATCTTCAAGGATAAGTGCGATCGCTTCGGCAAGGCTTCTCCGACAATCCTCAATGGTGCGACCTTGCCCATTAGCACCGGGAATCTCTGGGCAATATGCAATGAACCATTCATCATCTTGTTCTATGATTGCGGTGAATTCGTTGTGCATATCATTCCTCCATCTACATCCGCTACTTTACACTAGAGAAGATGCATAGGCATAGGTTTCTCCGCGTATAACGCTGCGCGTCACCGGGCGCGCGAGCCTTACAGCAAGGAGCAAGCGAAACTTGTTTCGCGCGCTCCGGTGCACGCGTTTGTTAGACCCGTCTTGGCTAGAAAGGGCATCTTATTTAGCTCCGGCTTGTTTGAGAACATCGACTATGTCAGTGAAGCCCTTTTCAGTAGCAATCTTTAGCGCCGTCTTTCCCTCCATATTACTACTGTTCACATCCACCCCCTTATCCAGTAGCAGCTTAACTGTATTCGTAAGTTGATCATCCGTCGCAAGCATTAACAATGTATGCCCTTTCGGGTATCTAGAATTAACATCTCCTCCAGCTTCAACAATGGCTCTGACAATATCCTCGTTGCCTTCCATTACGGCAAGCATAATGACGTTAGGTTCTTTCCCCGCATTTGGGTTCGCACCAGCTTGTAATAAAGTCTTTGTAAGTTCTGTGTCATGCTTCCAAACAGCATAACTCAAAGCAGTCATATCAATTCGATCTTCCACATTCAAGTCTACCCCTTTATTCAATAATGCTTTTACAACCTCAGACCGCCCCATGACAATGGCTGCCATCAATGCTGTAGTACCGCGTGATCTGTCACTTTTAATCTGCTGATTAAGCGCCTCTTTAAATTCGATATTGGCATTTACCGATTTAGATACGAATTCGTAAGCCAAACGGCCAAGAGAGTCCCTTGCATTGGGATCCATGCCAGCACTAAGAAACAAGTTTAGAGCAACAATATCTCCATTCTTGGCGCTATCGATAAACGCAGCTTCATTGTACTGAATATTCATTTGGCCCAATTCTTTGGCGCTTCCTCAGGAGATTTACTTTTGGATGAACATCCTGAAAGCAGCAGAATTAATAGCAGAAGTGTGAATATGTTTTTCATATCGTCTCCACTTTGGGCCGATGAAGCATAGCACTTTGTAACCGCAAGGGTCTAACGGTTCGCATCAGCGGGGCCGCGAGCCGCACTCGTGGAACGATGAGAAACTCACTTCGCGGCCTCCGCTGCATGCGGTTGTTAGACCCGTCTCCGATTTCCAAGCATTCTCTTTTGTGTTTATTCGTAATGAGTCCACATCCTGATAACTTTTACTACCCTTTCACCTTCGTAAACCTGATAAACAAGACGATGCTGAATATTGATCCTGCGCGAATACGCCCCTGATAGATCGCCTACTAGCTTTTCGTAAAAAGGTGGGGTCTGAAAAGGGTTCTGAGCTAGAATCTTTAACAAGTCTTCTGCTTTACTCTTTAATCCAGCAGCGGCTAGTTTCTTGGCATCCTTTTGTGCCTGTTTCGTGAATACCAACTGCCAACTCACCAATTCAACTCCTTAGAGCATTCCTCAATTGGAGTATTCATTCCTTCTCGTATGGATTCACGCATTCCAGGAATAGACAATAGATACAAAGTTTCTTGTATTGAGCGCCAATCTTCTTCTGAGATAAGCACTCCATTGGAGGACTCACTTGTGATCTGAATAGGCTCATGGGAAGTGGATGTTTCTTCCAAAAGTTTCTGCAACGTATCTTGGGCTTCCTCAGCCGTGATTACTTTCATAATTCAATCTCCAAGAGTAAATATACACAATTTCATCGGCAAAGTAATGGCTGTACTACACTTTGAACTGCAAGGGTCTAACGCATCGCATCAGTGGGCGCGCGAGCGGCATTGTTAAAGCACGTGATATTTGCCTCGCGCGCTCCACTGAATGCGCTTGTTAGACCGCCGCCAACTGTGTCTGGGCCCGAATAGGGATTCAAACCCAACCCTGCTCACGATCTCTCCTTATGAGCCTTAAGCACTTCGTCAACCCGCTCGTTCCCGGTCGGATAGCCTACCTCATCGAGATGTGCCCCGGCCTTGATCAACTCCTCAATGATTCGGACTTGTTCCCCCCTCGGCTCGTTGATTGCGGACCAGACAGCCGTACCCAGAACCGTGCCCCCGTACATGCTACGCGCCTCCAGCGGCACCTTGCTGCCGATGAGCAGTATAACGGTTCCCAGTTGCCCGCGATTCGCAGCCCAGTGGAAGCCGTCTAGCCCTGTACCGGTTCCCGCCGACAGATCAACGCCCTGCGCCAGCAGATACTCTGCAACGCCGGTGAGGCCCAGGAAGCAAGCACAAGTCAATGCCTCGTGAAGCGCTGCCGGTGCATCTGCAAACAATCCCTCCTCGTACCATCGGATGATCTGACAGCGGTGGCCGTCAGCAGGCGAGTCGTCGTTAAACAGTGGCTCAAGACGCGAGAAGTCACCGGCTATGAGTCCCCGAAGGGCGTCTTGGAATAGGTAGTAGTCCTCATCCGTATGCGGTTCTCATACTCGCCCTCCCTCATCAATCTCAAGCAGCACTGGTATGCCGCAAGGCGGTCTAACAAACGCATGCAACGGAGGCCGCGAAGCTAATTTCCCATCGTTCAGCAAGTGCCGTTCGCGGCCCCGCTGATGCGAGCCGTTAGGCGGCGGTTTGCAGTACTTGTCACCTTCGCTTGTTCCAAACGGGGGTCTGAGGCACGACCAGCAGCTTAAGGCTTAATGAGCCGTACACTAAACCCCGCTACTCCTTGCCCTACGCAGCATACCTCCATTGAATGTTTAGGCGAACTATAGGGTTACGGCGTAGAACATCCAGCCGCGACCTCCATATCATGAGCAAGCTTTTTGATTTGTTCGCACCTACTGTCAACGTATGAGCCCTGGCTCTGTGCTACCCCAGCTTCATCGAGGGCCTTTGCAATCTCATCAGCGAGACTTACGATGCGCTGATAGATGCCTCGGATTTTTCCGCAGTCAATGTTACTCATTTGTGTGTCTCCTCATTATTGGTTTCAAGAGCGATGTAGAGCATAACGCAATAATTCAGCCGACGCGAACGAAAAGTATACACCGAAGAATGTCAATGATGTAGCTCAAAAGAAAGCCCGAACTTTATTCATTAAGGTATTACAAGTTACCCAACACGCTGCCGCCTAACGACTCGCGTGACCGAGCGCGGTGTGAGCGATTGGCCGATGCATACGACACCTCGTTACCGCGCTTCGGTCAACGCGCTTGTTAGACGCCGGTTGAAACGCTGACATTCTACTTTGAATTGTATTTCATTCAAGGCGATTAACCCTTAGAACACCGATCTTTGTAGCAGAAAATAAATAAACCTGTACGGGCCTTTGTGGTGTCAGCGGAGGAAACTCATATCGGAATTCGAATCTATTGCCTCCAATTCTTGTCATGTGCATCATCACGACGCCACCACCAACAGGACTGGAACTAAGTACATTGGAAATTAAGTTTGTTGATATTTTGCATTATCGCTATTGACTTGCTGATAATGCCGATTCAATTTGCTTCGCGCTGACTCGATAGAGAACTGCCAATCTATCTTGATGGCTTTCTCTTCTCGCTCTTTGACAATCGCCATGACTTCTTGTGCCAGTAGTTCCCGCGTCGCGATCCGACGATTCAGGCATTGCTTCGCAAGCGCCGAAAACTCGATCTCGATCATATTGAGCCAACTCGCTGACTTTGGCGTGTAGTAAAACTCGAACCTCTGCGATAAAGCGAATGCTTCCTCAGCACAGAACGTCTCATAAAACGAACTCGTTGAATGTGTGTTGAGATTATCTTGAATGACCCGAATCTTTTTCGCTTTCGGGTAGCGGGCGGCCAACTCTTTCATAAACAGCGCGTATTCGCGCTTCGTGCGTCGGTCGTGGACTTGCGCCA
This sequence comes from Blastocatellia bacterium, assembly GCA_963728545.1. Lineage (GTDB taxonomy): Bacteria > Acidobacteriota > Blastocatellia > UBA7656 > UBA7656 > DASUNP01. The sequence continues at coordinate 3,627,757 of CAVSKO010000002.1, read as the reverse complement.
GCCGCTTGGCACTGTGCGGCTCAATCGCCATCAGCAAGGCGCACGAACCGTTTTTCTCATAAGCATAATGCTGGCGAGCGACTTGGCCGGCTTTCATCTCTAGTCCTCCAACCGTCTCGCCAATCAAGAAACACGGGCGTTCATCGAAACAAACGAGCGGGTAGAGCGCATCCTTGGGCAACGCGTAGAGATGGAGAATCTGTTCCATGCGAGCGATAAAGTTGGAATCCATAACGCCAATACACCAGCTCTTTTTCAGATGCGGTCGCAAGTCATTTTTTTTAGAATCTGCTTGGCCGCCGTATGCGACAGATGATCACAATAACGGAGTTCAACAGCTTTGTCAGCAAGCAGCCGCAGCGTCCATCGAGCGCGTCCTTCGGGAGGCGAAGAGCAAGCTAAGGCGGTGAGCTTGGCGCGCTGTGAGCCATCAATTTCAATGGGCCTGCCGGAACGCGGTTTGTCGTGTAGGGCCGATAAACGGTTGGCGAGATAGTTATCGCGCCAGGTGGCAACAGTGAAGGAAGAAACCTGCAAGGAGTTTGCCACAGCCGATAGCGTCTTACCGCGATGGAGTTCCAGCAGCGCGGTAGCGCGTTTGAAAACTCTGACAGAGGTTTGCCCTTTGGCAAGTAGCGAAGTCAAAAAATCTTGGTCGATTTGGCTCAGTTTCACGTGTTCTTTTTGCATAGGTATAGGAGATGTCCAAAACCCCAGATTATTTAGTTTCCAGTGTACTAAGTAGGTCCGCAAAAGTTCTTTGACAACTAACTCATTTGGCGAGCCAGAAGTTCTCTGAGAAAACTCCGGCTTTCCGCAGCCGCTCGCGTGGACTCATTTCAAGTAAGTGTTCAGACTACCGATTTTTGTGCGGTCAAAATCTTCCGGCAGGATTCATAAAGATCGAGTTCCAGCAATCGCCACGTCCCAAATAGTGATGCCAATATGCTCTTGGTTTCACTCCCCTTTGCGGATCGTGTGCCTCCGCTTATCTTGCGACTCACTACTGGTTCTCGCAGACTTCGTTCCGCTGCGTTGTTATCTGCCGGCACTCGCGGGTCGGTCATGAACATAAACAATTCTGGCAGGAATCGCTCTATCCTCTCACAAAGCCTGCTCATTGCTTGCTTCTTCTTCAAGTGCGGCTTGCACAACGCAAGCAATTCTTGCTCATACTTGCGCTGTGCTTTCACCCGCTCTGCTTTCTGATCTACTGGTCCTAGTCGCCGGTTCGGTCCCTTATATGCCTTTGCCCGATCATATACATCTTTCACTGCTTGTGCCCACCACTGCACACTTTCATCCTTTTCGTGCTCCCGCTTCAACTCTCGCACATCGCGCAACAAGTGAGTCCAGCATCGCTGGTGTGCCCCCTTGTGTACGTTGTAGCCAGCATAGAAATCCGTCACCAGAACGCCATCGAACTCCTCGCCCAGCACCTCTTTGACTACTGTTTGAGAGCGCGTCTTTCGATAGAGGAAATATCTCACCGAAGGTGTTGAGAAACTCCATAAGTATCCGTTTCGCCCGTCCTCTCGCCACCCTGTCTCATCTCCGTTTACTACAGGAGAGCCACGTATTTTATTGCCTAATGCTTCGTAATCTGATTTCCCTCGTTCTGCCACTCCACGAACCAGTCCCACCAACTCGCCCGTGCTTAAAGCTAATGCCCATCGTCGTCTGAGGTAATCTTGAATGACTCTGAAAGGCAAACGGCACTGCTCACGCAAGACCGTCACTTCGCTTTGTACAGATATGCCGAAGCGTTGCTTTCCAACTACCATTGCTGAGAAGTCAACTTCGGGTGCCCAGCTTTGGTGGCACTGCGGGCAAGTCCTCTCGACTACTATATGTTCTACCACCTCTACTGAGGTTGGTGGCAACTCGATGACTCGGCGCACAGTGCCAACCCGTCCACCACTTAAAGCGATATTACATAGCGCACATTGCTCAAAGGCATGATGGACTCGTCGGGTGACTTTATCGAGTGGCCGAGCGTATCCTTTGTTGCGTTTCTTGCGCGGCTTCTTCTCACGTTCCCGGCGATTGGCTTTTACAAAGGAAGGGGGATTGTTATTAGCTGATTGCTGACGCAGTCGCTCATTTTCGGCTTCCAACTCTTTGTTACGTTCTTCCAAGGTTTGCAAACGGATCAGGAGTTGTAAGACGAATTCTTTCAATTCGTCACGATTCGCGTTTTCCAGATCCACATTCACAGTTGAAGTCTACAACCTTTGTCAACAGCCGGTTGCTGCGCCCAACGCTCACCTCGGATTCTCGTCTGAGAACCGAAGTCTGAACACTTACCATTTCAAGAACATATTGACACGCGGCGTCGGCTGACTGATCTATTGTTTGCGTTGGCCGATTCCCCAATCCCCATCTCTTGACGTGTCGCCAGAGATGATCCATCGCATTCAATTCCGGCGTGGCCCGTGGCAACAAGCGGATTTCGATCCCCAATTCCTTCGCCACCTCCTGACTCTCTTCAGCGGTATGCGGAGAGCCGCGATCCTCAAACACCACCATGTGCCAGCCACGCCAGTGCCGACGCAGCATCTCCAGAAAAAATTGGTGCGTCACTTCATCCCATTCTTTGGTGATCAACAACACCACATCACCGCTCTTGATGTTGATCGCCCCGTGCAGAATGCGTTTGCCGCGATTGCCCGTGATCGGCACGCTGGCTTGTTTGCCGATTCGGCAGTAACAACTATACAGCGGCGGCGTTTCACAAACGATCGTCTCATCCAGCATCACGATAACGGTTCGCGACTTGGCAAAAAGCCCACGTTTTAGCCCCCTTTGGCTTGTCGCCAAGTCGGTGAGCGCATGGCCAGATGATGACGAGGGCGTTTCCACTTGATGCGCAGGCGTGCCACGGCACGGGCGACGCTGTCGGTTGAAACCTCAATCCGGTGCTGATGGCTGAGATAGCTGACCAGCAGTGGAGCGGTCCATACCGTTGAACGATAGCCGAGTTGGCGCGGGTCAAGGTCAATGATCTGGGCGATGAGCGAATCAATGATTCCCTTAGCTGTGCAGGGTCGGCCCGAGCGTGCGGCATCAGCCAGGCGATTGCTCAGTTCAACATCGGAGCGCTGCTGGAATCGGCTCGCCCAGTTGTAAATGCTCTGGCGGGAGACCTGCAATTGTTGGGCAACCTCATCAACTGAGTAGCCCTCATCAAGCCAGAGTAAAGTGTAGGCCCGCAAAACTTGGCGGGCATCAGAGGATGACGAGATGATCTGTTCCAGGATCATTCGTTCTTTGCCGTTGAGGTCAATGTAAGTCATCGCTCCTTCCAATCTAAGATTGATGGTAGATGACTTGATCATACTGTTGTCAAAGAACTTTTGCGGTTCTACTTAGCTGTACCTCAGGGCCTGGGATTGGATCGTATCTCAGATCAAGTAACGGGCCGTACCATTTTGTGTTTTGTATGTAAGTAAGCTCCAAAATGCCCTCTTTCTCCATCATCTGAGCAAGCTTTACGTCCAGCATGCTGCCCTTAGGAAATGAACTCCAATCCAACGGGGCAGTTCTCTCAACCTCCCCCTTGTTTGCCACTACATCCATCAGGTTAAAGCTGGTCTTTATTTTTAGAGTGGTTGGTGATAATCCAAGAACCTCGTCAGGGCTCTTCTTGAGTAGGTCCAGTGCTGTTTCCCTTGACAGCGCGCTGCTGCTGCATCCTACATTCAGGACAATTGTTGAAAGGAACAAACAATAAACTGCGCAGAGTAGCCCCTGAGCGGGCAAATGATGTCTCCTCATACCTATACCTCCATAGAGATGGCCTGTTGAGTGTCCTGCTCCGTTGTTGAGAGTAGCCCTGTCTGTTGCTGCTGTAGTACCATAAAGCCCACGAAGCTCTTTGATACCACTGGAAGCCAAATAAATCTCAACGTTCGCTTGCAACCGTATGCGCATAGTGATCTCACCGTAAGGGCATATGCGGGTCGCGTCGGAGAATAGAACTCAAAGTCTCCGGGCGATTCCAGAGCGCGAGGCTATACTAACTCTAATTAGAGTTAGCCGCAAGCAGATTCTTACATCGAACTTTCCCACAGGAGGTATATCCTGATGGGACAAGTTCCTCGCTTTAGGCCGAAGCGCCTTGCAGAGAAATTGCTTCAGATACGTCATAGCCTTGGCTTTTCCCAAAACGGGATGGTTAAGCACCTGGGCCTTGCAGGGCTCATATCTCAGAACGCGATTTCTGCTTTTGAGCGGGGCACCCGCGAGCCGCAACTGCCGATTCTCTTGCAATACGCACGGGCGGCTGGTGTATGGGTTGATGTATTGATCGATGATGAGCTTGATTTGCCTGCGACTGTACCGTCTTCCCCAAAATCAGAAGGCGTGAGGCGAAAACAAAGTCCACCAAAAAGGAAAAGTAACAAAGTATCCTAAAGTTCTCATGCTGCGTGAATGATGTTCAAAGAGTCTTTACTTTTCTGTGAGCATTTCTTTATCAGCAGTTTACAAAGAAGTGATAGGCTTAAATATGATGCGTCTGTGGAAGGGGCTTAGCCGCTCCTGTATTATCTTTTGAGGAGACACTTCTGGCACCTTTCCCCCTCTTTGACTCATTCATACCTCTGATAGAGTGATGGCCTATACCATCTGTCCTTTTACACACCGATTCCTATGGCCTCTAAACTGCCACACTATCTTCGAACGCACAGGAGACGATACAGCCTTACCCAAACTGAGATGGCCTACCTTTTGGGCTGCAAAACCAGAAGAAAGGTTTCTCGGTATGAAAACCGGCAACACCTGCCTCCCCTCAGGACAGCATTAATGTATGAGGCGGTATTTGGCGTGCCTGTGGCAGAGTTGTTTGCAGGAGTATATCAGCAGGTTGAGAAAGAGAACCGCAAAGCGCGCAAGGGACTTGATGCAAAGGCTTGAGAATGCCAACTCTAAGCGAAGAACTACAAGCAAGACAGATCTCTTGAGAGCCGTCGCGGTCACGCCCGAAATCAACAAGGAAAATCCATGAAAGCCCCGGCCCTAGAATGCAAGCGTGTGTTAGCGATAGCTCCTTGCAAAAGAGGGTTTGGCTTTGCAGTTCTAGAGGGACCCCAGGAGTTAGTTGACTGGGGCATAAAAGAAATAAGGCAGGAGAAGAATACAAGATGCTTTAGGCAAATTGCTTTTCTCATCCAAAGGTATTGCCCTGATGTAATGGTTATTGAGGATTACCAAGATAAAGACTGCCGACGATCTGCGCGTATCAAGGAGTTGCTAGGAGATATGGCGGCACTGGTACTCTCTAAAGGTATCAGGTTAGGGCAAGAGCATCTTAAATCTTGTAGGATGTAGACCTTCTATATTTCTAACGGAGGTCTACCATGGATAAACAATCGCCCAGAACTCTTGTCGAGCATTTTAGCAGCATTACTGACCCAAGAGTTGATCGCACCAAACGTCACAAGCTCATTGATATTTTAGTCATCTCTATCTGCGCAACGATCTGCGGTGCTGAGGGTTGGGAAGAGTTCGAGTTGTTTGGCCAAGCCAAACACGATTGGTTTAAGAGCTTTCTTCAACTGCCAAACGGCATCCCTTCTGATGATACTTTTCGTCGTGTTTTTGCTCGTATTGATCCTCACCAGTTCCAACACTCTTACCTTGAGTGGGTGCGCTCAGTTTATGAGCTTACGAAAGGCCAGATCGTAGCTATTGATGGCAAGCTCTCACGTCGTTCATATGACCGGGCTACGGGCAAATCGGCAATCAATATGGTTAGTGCCTGGGCTAGTGAGAATCAAATGGTTTTGGGACAAGTGAAAGTTGATGCGAAATCCAATGAGATAACGGCAATCCCTGATTTGCTGGAGATGTTGGAGATAGCAGGCTGCATTGTCACAATAGATGCGATTGGATGCCAGACTGATATTGCAGAAAAGATTATAGAAAAAGAGGCAGACTACGTTCTATCGGTCAAAGGCAATCAAGGCACAATGTATGAGGATATGGTTGGCTACTTTGATTGGGCGCTGAAAGATAAATTCAATCAGACCGACTATACAACTGACGAAACAGTAGATGGAGAACATGGACGAATAGAAGTACGCCGCTACTATGCGACAAGTGACATAGAGTGGCTGAGAAAGAAAGCAAACTGGAAAGGGCTACGATCAATAGCAATGGTTGAGAGTGAAAGGACTGTGAAAGGGGAAGCCACAAGCCTGGAGCGAAGATACTACATAAGCAGTCTTAAGGCAGATGCAAAGCAATTGGGCAAAGCGATACGGGGACATTGGTCAATAGAGAATTCGCTGCACTGGGTCTTGGATATAGGATTTCGAGAAGATGAAAGCCGAATAAGAAAAGATCACGCGCCTGAGAATGTAGCGACCTTGCGACATATAGCATTGAATTTGCTCAAGCAAGAGAAGACGACAAAAGTGGGGATAAAATCTAAGCGACTGAAAGCCGGTTGGGATGAGAGCTATCTACTAAAGGTTCTATACGGTTAAGATGCTCTCGCCCTATATCAGGTCAAAGAGAGTTTCCCGATCAGTTATGAGAGGAGTATTCTCTCAATATAGCGCCTACGATAAACATCAAATAGCAGTTGAGATCGGTAAGCAATTCCCTGAATTGAGAGCGCACGTGCCGCCTATTCGAAAACCTTGGATGGCCGAAGATGCTCGGATGAGTATCTTTGATGCTGTAGCGATAGCGCTAGCGTTTTGGGGAGCGAATTAGAGTGTTTTAGCTATACTCTCCAAAGATACCCTTTGGCTTCCGTTAATCCTAGAAAAAGGCCGCTGGTGGAGCGATAAAAGTTACTCTTTTCCTGATCTCCCATTGCACTCGTAGATGGGATCGTAGATAATGTTTTTCAGGAAAGGAAAGAGGTCGGTAACTTACTGAAAACTATGGTGGGCGGTACGGGATTCGAACCTGTGACCCCCGGTTTGTAAGACCGATGCTCTACCGCTGAGCTAACCGCCCACTCGACAAGTTTTTACTCTAAAGAGCCGAAAGCTTGCGTGTCAAGTTGAATAGATAAACTGCCCAACCTGTTAGCTCGCCTATCCCAGTCAGGACTCTTTTTATAATTGCCCCAGCTACGCGCTGCTGTAGGGCAAGAGCATCTTAAATCTTGTAGGATGTAGACCTTCTATATTTCTAACGGAGGTCTACCATGGATAAACAATCGCCCAGAACTCTTGTCGAGCATTTTAGCAGCATTACTGACCCAAGAGTTGATCGCACCAAACGTCACAAGCTCATTGATATTTTAGTCATCTCTATCTGCGCAACGATCTGCGGTGCTGAGGGTTGGGAAGAGTTCGAGTTGTTTGGCCAAGCCAAACACGATTGGTTTAAGAGCTTTCTTCAACTGCCAAACGGCATCCCTTCTGATGATACTTTTCGTCGTGTTTTTGCTCGTATTGATCCTCACCAGTTCCAACACTCTTACCTTGAGTGGGTGCGCTCAGTTTATGAGCTTACGAAAGGCCAGATCGTAGCTATTGATGGCAAGCTCTCACGTCGTTCATATGACCGGGCTACGGGCAAATCGGCAATCAATATGGTTAGTGCCTGGGCTAGTGAGAATCAAATGGTTTTGGGACAAGTGAAAGTTGATGCGAAATCCAATGAGATAACGGCAATCCCTGATTTGCTGGAGATGTTGGAGATAGCAGGCTGCATTGTCACAATAGATGCGATTGGATGCCAGACTGATATTGCAGAAAAGATTATAGAAAAAGAGGCAGACTACGTTCTATCGGTCAAAGGCAATCAAGGCACAATGTATGAGGATATGGTTGGCTACTTTGATTGGGCGCTGAAAGATAAATTCAATCAGACCGACTATACAACTGACGAAACAGTAGATGGAGAACATGGACGAATAGAAGTACGCCGCTACTATGCGACAAGTGACATAGAGTGGCTGAGAAAGAAAGCAAACTGGAAAGGGCTACGATCAATAGCAATGGTTGAGAGTGAAAGGACTGTGAAAGGGGAAGCCACAAGCCTGGAGCGAAGATACTACATAAGCAGTCTTAAGGCAGATGCAAAGCAATTGGGCAAAGCGATACGGGGACATTGGTCAATAGAGAATTCGCTGCACTGGGTCTTGGATATAGGATTTCGAGAAGATGAAAGCCGAATAAGAAAAGATCACGCGCCTGAGAATGTAGCGACCTTGCGACATATAGCATTGAATTTGCTCAAGCAAGAGAAGACGACAAAAGTGGGGATAAAATCTAAGCGACTGAAAGCCGGTTGGGATGAGAGCTATCTACTAAAGGTTCTATACGGTTAAGATGCTCTCGCCCTAAAGCATGTAGAAGTAACTGTTCAGAGTGTCGGATTGTTTGCTGTAAGTAAATCCAGACAGGATTGATAGAAATTGACCTGTCGCAGTCTCCATGTGCCGAACAGTGATGCCAGTATACTCTTGGTTCTCACTTCCTTTCTCCGACCTCGTCCCTCCGCTGATCTTGCGACTCACCACTAGATGTCTCACACTCCGCTCTGCTGCATTATTGTCTGAGGGCACTCTTGCGTCTGCCACAAACATAAACAATTCTGGTAGGAACCGCTCTATTCTTTCGCAAAGCCTGCTCTGTAGTCTCTTCTTCTTTAGGTGCGGTCGGCACACTCTCATCAACTCTTGCTCATACTCTCGCTGCCGCTTTACTCGCTGCTGTTTCTGCTCTACCGCATCGAGCCTCGCGCTTGGCCCCTTATACTGCTTTGCTCCCTCATAGATTGCTTTGACTGCTTGTGCCCACTTCTTCAACTTCCTGTCATCGGCATGCTTTTCCTTCAGTTCGTGTATATCTCTCAGCAGGTGTATCCAGCATCGCTGATGTAGCCCCAAATGCGCGTTGTACCCGCCATAGAAATCACTCACTAAAACACCATCGAACTCCTCGCCCAAGACTTCTTTCACTACTGTTGCCGAACGACTCTTGCGGTAAATGTAGTACCTAATCTTGTCGGTCGAGAAACTCCACACATACCCGTTTAGCCCATCTTCTCGCCAACTCGTTTCATCCCCATTTACTACGGGAGAACCCCGAATCTGCTGCTTGAAACCTTCCACTATCGCTTTGCCACTTCGGGCCACCCCCTCAACTAAAGCTACCAACTTGCCGACACTTATTCTGAGGCCGAATCTGTGGCGGAGATAGTCTTGTATAACTCTAAAAGGAAGCCTGCATTGCTCACGCAGTAGCGTCACCTCAGCTTGCACACTGATACCGAAACGCTGAGAGCCTACAGCTACTGTTGATAAATCCATCGGTGGTGCCCACCGCTTGTGGCAGTTCGGGCAACCACGCTCTATAAGGATGTGCTCTACGACCTGGGCTTGAACTGGTGGAAGCTCAATAACCTGGCGAGACTTGATCACTCGTCGCCCCCTGAGCGATACCTGACACTGTGGGCATTGCTCAAGGGAGTGCTCGACACGCGCAGTAGCAGCATCAAGCTTGCGTGCGAAGCCGTGCGCACGTTTCTTGCGCTTCTTTTTCTTACCACGAACAGGGCGGTTTGCCTTAACGAAGCTTGGAGGATTGCTTTTGGAGCCACCGCCGCGCAAAGACTCTAATTCTGCTTCCAATTGCTTGACGCGCTCTTGTAAGAGTTGAAGTTGAGCGACCAACTGCAAGTTGAGATGGATCAGTTCTTCGCGGGTGGCCTGTTGGAGGTCGAGCATCACGCACGAAGTTTACACCCGTTGTCAACTAGCCCAAGCCTCATCCCCGCATCAGAGTCTGAACAGTTACATGTAGAAGACTACATAGAATCACCATAATCGATTATGATACTCTTATGCAGCTATTTTTAAGGCTCAATTAAGCATAGAACTTTACTAATGGCTATGCCAATGCGCCTAACAAACACATGCACCGGAGCCGCGCAAGCGAGTTTTGTATCATTCCATCAACACAATGTGCGCGGCCCGGTGATGTGAGTCGTTATACCTGCTCAGCGAAATGTGCTGATGGACTGGCCGCTGCGCCAAGTCGCGCTCGCGCCAGAAATAATCAGAGCAAGCCAAGGCGAGGGCAGAACAAGCACGGCGCGAGCGCGACAGAGCCCTGTCGGGCACGGCGCAGCTATCTAGCAGGGCAGGCATAACAACCGCATGCAACGGAGGCCGCGAAGCAAGTTTCGCGTGTTACAATCAATACCGCTCGCGGCCCCGATAATGCGCAGCGTTATGCCTCCTCAGCGAAACGTGGTGATTATCCCGACGCTGCGCAAAGTCGCGCTCGCGCCACAGATAATCATATGCAAGCTAATGCGAGGTGCAGAGCCAATACGGCGCGAACGCGACGGAGCCCTGACGGGCACGGCGCAGCTAATTTGCTGGGCAGGCATAACAACCGCATGCAACGGAGGCCGCGAAGCACAGTTCGCATCAATGGCGAGTGCGGCTCGCGGCCCCGATAATGCGCAGCGTTATACCTGCTTAGCGAAGAGTGTGGGTATACAGGTCGCAGCGCCGAGTCGCGCTCGCACAGCAAAGGCTACGCTCGGCGACTACTCAGGCATAGATCAAGCAGGCGAGCGCGACAGTGGCTTATCAGCCACGGCGCAGCTAGAAAGCTGAACAGGTATAACAACCGCATGCAACGGAGGCCGCGAAGCAAGCGCCGTATGATAAAATCAGCACGGCTCGCGGCCCCGATAATGCGGAGCGTTAGATGCCTACCGGCACTTTAGTATGCTAATCTAATCGCCCAAGAGGATATAAAATGTCATTAATAGATTTATGGAACTCATCCCCCGCGCAGCTACGGGATAAACATATACGACAAGTTATTGCCTTTGCAGCTAACGGCAAGCTGATGGATGGAAACGAATCTTCCCTAGAATTCCGATCTTTTCTTTCGCAGATTCCTTCATCTCTAATCAACCGGTATGCAGAAGAATGCTTATGGGAAAAGTTCGACGACAGTGGGCTTGCGCTCCAGGACGTCGTGAATCAGATTGGGAGACGACTTGGCTTTACTGTAACAGATGGAAGATATAGAGGTAATCAATCCCAAATCGGCTATGATGGCCTCTGGTTATCACCTGATAGTCACCAAATCATAGTAGAAGTAAAAACAACAGACGCTTACCGCATTGATCTAAACAGGATTGCAGACTATCGTAGGGCGCTTATTAAAGCTTCTCAAGTCTCAGAGGACAACTCTTCTATATTGATTGTGGTTGGAAGACAGGATACAGGCGACTTGGAAGCTCAGATTCGAGGCTCACAGCACGCATGGGATATTAGGTTAATCAGCGTAGAATCTTTACTACAGTTAATGAAAGTCAAGGAGGAATTGGAACTCACCGCCCCCCGTGTATTGCATACAAGAGGAGGTTGCCAAGAAAAGTCAGATCAAATAAAAACTCCTGAGAGCTTGACTGTCTAAATCTAGTCTCTCAGGAGCGACTTTTATGTCTTGGATTGATTTATACTTCCTCGTTCGCCAAATGACAACTTCTTGGAGAATCGGTGGCCGTACCTGTTTTGCCGCTCTCGTCTCTGCCTTCCTTTATCACGAACGTTTCCACACTTCAAACGCCGTTGATCACTTGGCTCGCACTCGCCGCTTCAAATATCGCAAAGCTTACCGCAAGATTGAGAAATTCCTTCATCGCAAAACACAGAACTTGGATGAGGTCTGGCAATGGCTTTGGGACCATTACACATCTCAACTCAAGGACTGCTTCGTGCTCATTGATTGGACGATGTGGCGTGACGGGCGGCAAGTCTTGATGGCCGCTCTTATGCACTCGGGCCGATGCTTACCCTTCCTGGCTGTAGCTTACCAGGTACGCAAGCTGCTTCGGTCACAAAACCAGGCCGAGCACGCTTTCTTCTTATTGCTGGCTCTGGTGCGCCGCTCAAATCAACAGATAACCTGTATAAATGACCGTGGTTTCGCTCGCATCAGCCTCGTAAAACAATTGCGCCAGCACGGACTGAGATTCATAACCAGGGTTTGTCACAACACCTATTTTTCAAGCTCCAAGTATCAAGGATTACTGCGTGATTATCAGATCAAAGAAGGAGGATTAGACGACCTGGGAGAAGGAGAGTTGGGTAAAGATAAGAAGAATCAAGCGCGGTTGCGGCTGATAGTTTATCGCGGTCGTGGGCACAAGGCACCCTGGTTCATAGCAACAGATCGGTTGGACCTGACAGCGCGAGAGGTGGCAAGTCTATATGCGAGGAGGATGGGAATCGAGAGCGGGTTCCGAGACACGAAGGGGAGTAGGTATGGATGGGGGTTGAAGCAGATCGGGTTAAGAAGTGATGTGAAGTTGACCGTATTGTGGTGTGCGGCGATGGTGGCCTATGCATTAAGGATGGGGGCAGGAGCGAGCGTGTTGAAGAAAGATCGCGAAGCGCAATTCAACTGGACGAAGAAAGGACCGCGACGGAGTTTGCTGTCAGTAGGGAGAAATGCAATCAGTAGCGGGCTGATAAAAGGAGAAGAGATAGTAAAACAACTGCCGAAGTTGGCGTTACGTTTATGTGATGTAAAGTTAGTGGAGGTAGAAAAGCCAGTTAAAAGCCGCGCCCAGGCCGCCGGAGCCAAATCAGGATGACGGGGGGCGGTGAGGCATTCGGACACATTGAACAATTTCGTGTGATGTGATTTGCTACTGCCGGGGCTGTAAATTGTCTTACGATAGCAGCAGCAGGGCTTGAAAGGAACTCTACATCCCAAAATATTGGCCAAGCGGGTCTAAATGTGTATGGATCACAACACCCTAACTGCTCCCAGAGAATTTGACCGGATTGCACTACTCCGAAGATGCTTGTCACGGTTTCACCTGGCCAAATTATTTTATGATCTGATCTCTTAAATTTTGTACAAGGGTTGTTGCCAAATCCTAGAGTAGGAACGTTACAATCAGGAAAAAGGACATCTTCCGGGTTAGGGAAAGCAGTAGGATCATAGCGTGCATAACATTCTGCACGAACTTGGGATGTAAAGATTAAGAATGTGCTGATAAATAAAGCAATCCTTTTCATTAATCCCTCCTGATGTCAGTGAATCAAGTTTGATTGTGTCTTAGAATGATTTTATGGAATAGGGTCTATCTTAATAAGTATCAATGGTTCGGACAAAATCAGGCGGCAATCGCGCCGTAAGCCCTGAGTTTGTCATAACAGGGGTGATTTTTCACCCAACTCAGATCGAGAGCTAAGTTCTCAATAAATAAATCGAGCAATCGTTGATTGAAATGACGCTGTTTCCAACTCGCCATCGAGAAAACTTGCACGGACTCATCAGTCTGCGCCAGCAATTGCTCGGCACGCGCTAGATTGAGCGTCGCCAAGCTCGCATTAAAGTGAAAATCCAGTGCGGCCTCGGCTCGCGCCTGACAGTCCGACAGGCCTGTGAACTGTTTGCTGTCGCGGAAGATAAACTCGATCTGGAAACGCGCGGCGTACAACTCGACCAGCTTGTGAGCGTCCAGTTCCAGATCCGTCGAGGCCAAGACAATGTAACGCGCCTTGTTGGCTTGCTTGCGATTGACCAGGACGACCACACGCAGTTTCCGCTTAAGGGAAACGTGCCAGACGATAGCTGCATACAGATGCACATATTGAGCCTCCTTCATCGTGCCGAGATAGGCAAAACGGCCCAAGTCTTGAAAGTTGGCCTTGCCCGAATACTTGCGCTTTCGCCCGCGTCGCTTCGGGTGCGGCCCCGTATAGAGGAAATGACAGTCGGCATCGCAGCGCAACTTCGTGATCGGATGGAGCTTGAGCGAAACGACCTCATCAATATATTTCTTTTTCGCAAAGTAGCCATCCACACAGTGATATTTGATACTTTGTGGCAAGCGGTGACGCTGCGCACGCAGTTGCTGCTTGTAAAAATCAATCCGAGTCTCCTCTTTTTCCTGCTGCGAGGCGGCCTCGCCATCACCGGGTGGCGTCTGCGCCACGGCCAACGTGAAGGCGCAGCGGCGCGTCACATCAACGACCGCAAGGGTGGAAATCTCCAGCCCGCGTTCGGCGCGAGAAGTGCAACCGTTGAAGAAATGGCCGAGACCAAAAGTCTGCTTGCCGCTCTTGGGGATGAAAGAAGCATCTTGAGCCGAGATGATTTCCGAGAGCCGACTGATGGCTGTGGCCATGACTTGTTGATGAAAGACCGGCCAGTCAAACGAGCGCCGGAACTGTCGTGCAATCGTGCGCTCGGAGTAGTCACAGTAGCGGCTCAGATTGCGAAAGTTGACTCTTCCGCGCAGGGCGAGGATAGTAGCAAACAAAGTTTCAAGGAACTTACGCTGCGGTTGACTGAGAGCAGGCATCTGTTTGAGAATGTCTTTGACAATTGTCATAGGCCATTAACCGGTTGAAGTGGAGTTCGACACTCAGATTCAACCAGTTCTTGGCCTTTCTTGTTAACCCCTTTCGATCAAATAATGTCCGAAGTATTGTAAGTATTAAGTTCTGCCATTTTGAGATTCTTAATGAGAATTCTTAAGCCTTGCTTAACATCATGGTTGTAATCATTCCGTAGTCTTTCAATGTACTTCTCCATACGTTTTCTTGTGTCACTAATCCCGAACTTCGAATATAGCGGAAGTGCCCTATCTTCTGTTCCAGAGGATGATATTACGTAAGATCTTGTATTAACTAGTTCTTTAACTATCTTTTCATCTGGTAATTTCAAGGTATTCTCTAATGAAGATAGAAAGCGATTAACTTCTATCCTTTGCCCTAGGCGGTAATCTTGTATTCTTCTAATAGAATCAGCGGAGCCATCGCTGGTCCCATCTTCCAACCTAACTGCTAAGATAGTAATTCCTGTAGCTAATTCAAATTCGTTATCAACTGTCATGATGTTTTCGGAAATACCGCCAGGAACAATACCAGGTTCAATTTCACTCAAAGCATAATCTACTAAGTAGAACCGCAAAAGTTCTTTGACAACAGTATGATCAAGTCATCTACCATCAATCTTAGATTGGAAGGAGCGATGACTTACATTGACCTCAACGGCAAAGAACGAATGATCCTGGAACAGATCATCTCGTCATCCTCTGATGCCCGCCAAGTTTTGCGGGCCTACACTTTACTCTGGCTTGATGAGGGCTACTCAGTTGATGAGGTTGCCCAACAATTGCAGGTCTCCCGCCAGAGCATTTACAACTGGGCGAGCCGATTCCAGCAGCGCTCCGATGTTGAACTGAGCAATCGCCTGGCTGATGCCGCACGCTCGGGCCGACCCTGCACAGCTAAGGGAATCATTGATTCGCTCATCGCCCAGATCATTGACCTTGACCCGCGCCAACTCGGCTATCGTTCAACGGTATGGACCGCTCCACTGCTGGTCAGCTATCTCAGCCATCAGCACCGGATTGAGGTTTCAACCGACAGCGTCGCCCGTGCCGTGGCACGCCTGCGCATCAAGTGGAAACGCCCTCGTCATCATCTGGCCATGCGCTCACCGACTTGGCGACAAGCCAAAGGGGGCTAAAACGTGGGCTTTTTGCCAAGTCGCGAACCGTTATCGTGATGCTGGATGAGACGATCGTTTGTGAAACGCCGCCGCTGTATAGTTGTTACTGCCGAATCGGCAAACAAGCCAGCGTGCCGATCACGGGCAATCGCGGCAAACGCATTCTGCACGGGGCGATCAACATCAAGAGCGGTGATGTGGTGTTGTTGATCACCAAAGAATGGGATGAAGTGACGCACCAATTTTTTCTGGAGATGCTGCGTCGGCACTGGCGTGGCTGGCACATGGTGGTGTTTGAGGATCGCGGCTCTCCGCATACCGCTGAAGAGAGTCAGGAGGTGGCGAAGGAATTGGGGATCGAAATCCGCTTGTTGCCACGGGCCACGCCGGAATTGAATGCGATGGATCATCTCTGGCGACACGTCAAGAGATGGGGATTGGGGAATCGGCCAACGCAAACAATAGATCAGTCAGCCGACGCCGCGTGTCAATATGTTCTTGAAATGAGTCCACGCGAGCGGCTGCGGAAAGCCGGAGTTTTCTCAGAGAACTTCTGGCTCGCCAAATGAGTTAGTTGTCAAAGAACTTTTGCGGACCTACTTAGATTTGTCTTGCTGCCTATTGAAATCTCAAAGGCGGTTATCGTTTTATCATATTCATTTTTTATGGTTATCCGAATATCCCCAAACTCAGTTTTCTCCTTAGTAAGGACTGTAAAAGCTTTGGTATTGTTCTTCACAGGTAATTCTTCTAACCTCAGCTGCTCTCTTAGTTCTTTAAGGTTAAGCTCTTGTTTATCCGAAGTCCATGCACTCATACACAAAAAGGCTATAGAGATAAGAAGAACACCAATGACAAAAAAGCGAGTGCATTTAAATGTTGACTTATACTTATCCATGGCATCCTCCATCTACGATAATGAAAGAGTTTGCAGAAAGCTATATACTTCAAAGCATTCAAAAATTGCACGAGAGAATGGGTGTTTTATACTCCTCCTTAAATTCCAAGTCAACAAAATAATGTAAATCACAATTCTCGTTCAGTTAAAAGTCGTCGTTAATTAAGAACGGCTTCGCCTACTTAGACATTTTCCCACATTGACAATGTCAAATTACCTGCTTATGTGAGTAATAAACAGAGCAATGAACGTTGACATAAAGCGCCATAAGCATGTGGCTGGCGGCCTAACGACACGCATCAGCGGGGCCGCGTGTGACACTCAGGGATACATGCGAACTTTGCTTCGCGGCCTCCGCTGAATGCGCTTGTTAGGCGCGCTGTTGATAGCCATGTCACTGGATAGGTGGATATTTGTCTGCCATCCATCTGGTAATAGTAGACATTAGTCCAATGTCGCTACTGTCAGATATGATTCGCGGAAGCACTAATTCAGTTATACCGAATTCATCATCATCTCTCGGTAATTCTCTGGTATGCTCGGCTGCTATAAGACGCTGGACGAAAACATCTTTGGACGCAAGCTCAACTTGTGCATTAGTATCCCTCCTAAATTGCCTAAAAATCTGTAAAGCCATTTCATGAAGCTTTTCATATCTATAGACGAAAACGTTTCTCAATGCATTGTCAAGCCTCTCGAAGAATTCAACGTGCTTGTGTAATTCATACTGTATGAATTCAAAATGCCTAATATCTGCGGGTGCCTCCTTAACTGGGTCTTGAGTTATTAAGATTATTTTCTTCTCGTGCGCATGTGCAATTCCAAGTTCATAGAACACATTTGGATTTCGGCCTGTGCAATCTGAAATCAATACGTCTGCTCCCTTAATGTAATCGTTTATTTTCTCAAGCAATGGGATAGTAAGCACTTCTGCATCACCACGTATGCACTCAATATTGTGAATTTCTTCTATGTGTTGCTTTAGATAGAGATAGAAATAGTGTAATTCAGGCAGGAATGGCATAATAACAAAGCATAAAGGTCTTGTATCTTAGCAAGAGAGTGACTTGACCAGCCTTGGCCGGTCAATCAATCTACTCAGGGACGCCTGAGTTCGGGCATCGGTGAAGCTGCTTAGGGTCTTAGGCCTATAGCCTGTTGAATAGATCAGCTCCCGCTGCCCTCTCTTGTGATTTCAAGCCGGACGGTATCTTAGGCCGCCTCTGTTTGGCTGAGCCTGCATTGACAAGACTGGCTTTCACAAGTCTCCCTTATCCTGCATTTCCTGGAGTCTGTAATATGGAAGTTTTTCATCTCGGCATTGACATCTCTAAAGCTAAGTTTGACGTCGCTCTATTGCGTGATTCGGGCAAACTCCGTCACAAAGTTTTCCCCAACACAGCAGAAGGCTATCGTCAGCTATCTGACTGGCTATTGAAGCAGAAGGTTCCCTCTGTTCATGCCTGTATGGAGGCGACGGGCACCTATGGTGAAGCGCTGGCTGGTTATCTTCACCAGGCCGGTCATCTCATTAGCGTTGTCAATCCTGCTGTCATCAAAGCTTTTGCCTCGACGGAAATGTCACGCACTAAGACCGACAAGCGAGATGCCAGTTTGATTGCTCGATATTGCCAGAAGCATCGGCCCCTGGCATGGAGTCCCCCGCCGCCTGAAATCAGCGAGTTACAAGCGCTGGTGAGGAGGCTGGAGGCGCTTTTAGAGATGCTGCAGCAGGAGCGCAATCGCTTATCGGCAGGCATAGTTTCGGCAGTTGTAAAAGAGAGTGTCGAGCAGCACATAGCTTATCTAGATGAGCAGATCACCCACACACAATCACTGATCAAAGACCACATTGATCAGAACCCTACACTCAAGCAGCGGCGCGAACTTCTGACTTCAATCCCTGGTATAGGCGAGACTACAGCAGCGAAGTTGCTAGCTGAGATAGTGGATATAAATCACTACCAGAGTGCCCGCCAAGTGGCGGCGTTTGCCGGACTAGTTCCCAAACATAGAGAGTCGGGCAGTAGTGTAAGAGGCAAGCCAAGGATGTGTAAAGTAGGGACGGCGAGGTTGCGAAAAGCAATGTACTTCCCGGCCATAGTTGCGACACAACACAACCCAATAATCAAAGCCTTGAGCGAGAGGCTGCGCGAGGCAGGCAAATGCCCGATGGTGGTTATTGGGGCAGCGATGAGAAAACTGATTCACATAGTTTTTGGAGTGTTGAAGTCAGGCAAGCCTTTTGATCCACATCACGTAAAAACTGCTTGACTTCCAAGACGGTATCTATATGGGACGTATTTGACTACTTTTCGAAGCGCGCCGACGTTTGTCAGCATTTTACTGGAATAAATCAGGAGCAGCCTCTACTTGCTTATTACTCCTTGCGCTCTAAGGATTTTGGAGGTTTTGTAAGGGATGACAAGGAAGAACTAGCGGCAATGCATAGTCTACACTTGATCGATAACCTGGCGCGATATGATGAACGAGAGAGAATTGCAGGCTATTATGTCAATGCAATAGTTCATGAGCTTCATACAAGAAATCCGGAAATAGAAAGCTACATGCCGCCCGAATTTATGTCACAAGTTGAGCCCTTAGACAAAAGCACGGCTGTAACAAAGTCTGATTCAGCGGCGCAGGATGAGCTTTAGCCCCTCAAGTGGTTGCGCACTATACTTCCTCCTAGCATCCGGCAGGTACTTGAAGCCCTGCCTCAATGCCAGCCCCACTATCAGATTGTTGATTATCGCCATGGCTTGTGCCGCATCTCCTATTCGTAACCTGCAATAATCCTCTCTCAGTGTCCAATCCTTTCTATAGTGCAGCCCGTTTTCTATCTGCCAGTGCTTTCTGACTGTCTCCAACAGCTTCTCTGCATTTGCCCGTTTGTTGCTCAGGCTTGTTACCCCATAGCTGACCTCGCTGCGCTTCTTGCCGCTCACGAGCTCTTCCACTTCTCTTTCTATCTTGAAGACCTGGCAAAGCCCTGGCCAATCGAGGCGTCCTGCCAACATACTGCTTGTTGTAATCCGCCGCTGCTCAAGCCGCCCGTGCTCTTTATCTGTTGTCTGAGCTCTCTGCAAGTCATTGCCGATTACCTTGAGATTGGTCTTGCCTTCTTCTATCTCAAACAGAGCTTCTATTTCTGAGCGAAGGCCGGGTTGATTATCTTTCACTGCCCAGACGTAGTCCGCGCCTGCTTCTACGACCTGTCGAGAGAGTTCACGCTGAGCAAACATCGCATCGCCCGTAACTACTTTTCCCTTTAAATCTATCGTTTTGAGCAGGCGGGGAGCAGCCACTATCTCATTCTCTTTCGAGCCTACCTCCATCTGCCAAAGCACTATTCCTTCATCGGGCAAGTAGGCGGCAAGCAAGTGCAATCCTTGTCTTTGGCCTGCCGGGATAGTCCCTCTCACAGCCTTCCCATCCAGATTTATCTCTGACGATTGCCCCGCGTTAGGAGCAGAAAGCAGAAACAGACTCACGGCCTGTTGAAGCTCTGCTAGATCAACGGCGCGGCCAAGTATTCTAGAATAAGTAATCGGGTGCGGCACTGTGTCGCGGTCAAAGTGGAGAGCTTCTTTTAGAAGTTCTTTTCGCAAATCAACCCACTGAGCAATGCCGCGAGGCTCCTGCTCGCCAGCAAGTTTAGCCAGGATAACGAAAACCAAAGCTATAGCAAGCGGATAGCGAATCCCATGCGGGTCACGGCGATCATTGAGGCTCTCCAGATGCTCATAGAGGCTGCCAACGTCAAAGAAGAAAGCTTCGTTTAAATCGTCAAGCTCCAGGCCAGCAGTGTTATACTTCATAGAGACCTTCCTCCGGTTCTGTTTAGTCTTCCAACTTACAGATTAACCGGGTTAGGTCCTTATTTTTAGTTGTCAAGCTACTTTGTTACAGCCCTGTAGACAAAAGGACTGCTTATTTGGAAATGGCAGCAATGCTCAATGCCCTTCCTACATCCAACAAGGTTTACATCGGCCAAAAGATTGAAAGTATGTTAAAGGATTTGTGTGATTCAGGTCAGGCAGGCTGTTTTGCTTTCAAACCACTTCGAGGCCAAGTAGTGTTCGTGTTTGCATGTTTTTCTAAATTATCCAGGAACGAACGAATTCGAGCCCTTCACCCCATGCTACCTGCTGCGCTTTTTCAGTATAAGGTAACTGAGGGGCTTGGAGTTGCATTGGACGCAGATACACCCCAGTCTGGCTTCGACCTTACATGGTTTCGCGGCCATAAAGTGTTCGATGAAGCGGATCGTAAACTGGGTGAATTTCTTTTTCCTGATCCAAATGAAACACTGGTAGCCGACTCATTCGGAACGGCGCGACCATATTGACCGGAATGAGATATTGGCTTAACACGACGGG
Source organism: Blastocatellia bacterium (assembly GCA_963728545.1). GTDB lineage: Bacteria > Acidobacteriota > Blastocatellia > UBA7656 > UBA7656 > DASUNP01. Next base: position 3,607,007 of record CAVSKO010000002.1, on the reverse strand, counting down.
ATATAACAATCGCGTGCACCGGAGCGCGGCAAGCGAGTTTCGTATGATACAGCCAATCTTTTGTGCCGCGCCCGGTGACGCGAGCCGTTGGGCGTCTTGACAACGCTGCTCACAGGAGAAAAGATGGGAGGCTCCAAGTCCGCGTACCACATATTCATCAGTTACGCGAGCCAGAACGCCAACGAGGCTCGCCTGGTAGCCGATTTTTTGCTACACAATGGAGTAGACATTTGGATGGCGGAGTATTGTATTCCTCCGCAGGCTTACATTCGAGATGACCCGTCTGATATCGATGCTAGAATCATAGAGGGAATCAGAAACTGCAAACTCGCTCTCGTTCTGTTTAACAAACACTGGTCTGAATCGCAATGGTGCCAAAGGGAAGCGGAAGTTATCATCGAGCGCAAGATGCCGGTATTTCAACTCTTGGTTCCTTCGCCGGGAGTGAATACAGTTACTGTGAGTCGGTTTGAACATGCACCTGCTTGCACATATCGTGACATAGATGCAATGATCAATTTCTTGTCGCAGATTGCTGGGAAGCCGCTCGTCCTACCTGCAGGTTTCCACAGTAGCTACATATCGCGAACCATCCGTATTTGGAAGGACAAGTATGCTGTGTACCTTTGTTCGAACGCACTTTGGCCGGTTCGAGGCAGCGGGAGGGATTTTTTGATGGGTCGAATCGGCGAAAATGACATAATGTTATCGATCCTCTACTTTCTACCTCACAAAACGACTGGTAATCCTCTTGGAAGAGAGTCTCAGCGTCTAGCATCTAACCTGCGTCGAGTCAACGACAGTCCTCAATTGCCCAAGTATCAGGACGACCGCGTGATTTACCGCGATTATGTAATAAGGGCTAGCTTCACATGCCAGCGAAGCGAAATGCAACTTCGTGGGATTCATCTGCTTCAAATGCCAAAGGTTGATTATCTGGCTAGCACGGGCCATTTTGCCGCGACTGTGATCGATGAACCCGACCAGACCGTAAAAGGTTACAAGGCTCAACGCGCCTACTGCATCCGCTTGCGCGATCCCGTCGATGGGCGCGTAGGAGAGATTATGATTCTAGCCTCGCTCGGCAAGCGGCAAGATACTTTAGAAAAGGCGATGTCGGTGGTTCACACTCTCGGGCCGACGCTTGACGAGATGATGCAGACGTTACGGTGGGCGGGCGATCGCGACCCGGCAGTTTTCTGGCGGTGGCGCTTAGACTTTGTTGTGAACAGGTTCCGAGAAGCCGGACTTATGGCGCTGGGTTTTGTAGTCGGCTGGTTTGCTGCACCTCCTGCCCAAGCTGTTGAGGGTGCGCTTCGAGGAGCGTGCATTCTGGCGGCAAGTGTCGTCGCGTTTCGGGTTTTACATTTCCTCTGGAGATGGATCGCACCCAGAGGAGCCAGAATCAGAGCCGAAGTCTGTCCAGACACAGAAGCTGAGCCATCCATCATACACTGTGGTTTTGAGGGAACATCACCCTGGCTGTATCCCTTGCGACGGCGGATTATCACAGAGAGCGTGCGCGATCTGCAGTTGGGATACGAAGCGATGCTTGCAGGAAAAACCGACGTTGCTGAGAAGTTGCTGACAAAGTCGTATGCAACCTCTAATTTGATCGATCCATGTCACGCGGCTCGAATTGAGGCTGCCTTTTATTTAGGGGAAGTTGCCTTGCACGCTGGTGACCTGAGCCGAGCCGAGCGGCTTTACATAAATTCGCTCAAGATGGCCGCCATCAGATCTGACCTTAACGTAAGCAACCTCGTGGTAGCGGCCCGGCAGCGGCTAGAGGAGATATCCAAGCGATCAACGTAGGCGCCGAGTTGACTATTAAAAGAAGAATCATTAATCAGGCTTGGGTATTTGGTCGTAGTGCCACGCGGCAAAATTGCTGGGCCAATTGGCTCAATTTCTCCTGAACGGCATAAGCGGCTATTGCAAAGATTAAGCGGATACTTGGTGCAATGAGACGCCCAACAAACACATGCACCCGAGCCCGCGAAGCGAATTTCGCATGATTCCACTAGTGCCGCTCGCGGGCCGGGTGATGCGGAGCGTTAGACACCTTAATGACGCCCCAGATAGCTAAGAATATGTGAACCATCAATAGTTCTCCACCTAAGCGCACAATATGATAAAGTTCCTGGCGAACTTTTGGATATTCATGAGATGGAGGAGATTATGTCAGCTTCGATCTATACTGTCTCTATTTTTTTTGACTCACAGGATGCTGCAGATGAGAATTTTGCAAATGTTCTAGCGAAGCAAATTGAATCTATCACCATCCCAGCCCTTAAGGACATTACTGATTTCGTAAGTTACAACCGAACATGGTGGCGTCGGCGTCGAGGTTATCCGGGCATCCCAATCTTTATCCTTTCGGAATCTATACTCTCAACTCCTGAAAACCGCCAAGCGTTGTCCAACTGGGTTCGGTTCACTCATCGGAGGGAGTATCACCATTACTATATTTGTAGAGGGATTGAACCAGCCCTTCTTTATGCTCGATATCCAGACTTGACGCCAATTTTCCAAGAAGTGATGGTTCTAAAAGAACAGGAACGTATGACCCTTCTGGATGATCTGCGCGACTATGTCACACATGTATATCCTCAGACTCGGCTGACCCATCGATCAACGTCGGTACAAGGTTTGATTCGTTTACTGATTGCCTTCATACTAACGGCGGTCAGTCAGCCTATGGAAATTCTTTATTACCTCTGCTTTGGTGTTACTATTGTAATTTACATTCTGTGGCTTACAAGTTCCCAAAGTAGTTGGGAACTTGTGTTCGCCGCAACATGCTTTTATGGCATAGGATACCGACTGAACAAGATTTTTCCTCTTGATCTTTGGCCCTGGTTAGGACCTCGATGGCATATGGAACAAATAGATCTAGCGCAACTTGCAATTCGGGAATACCATTCGACTGTTATTAAAGCAAGGATACTCGATCTCTTTCTGCTTATCTTGTGGGGCCTAGCAATCGCGTGGTTTCGCAATTGGATTCCATTGACCATTGCTTTCGTGTTAATCAATATTCTGCGGCGTATTCGATTTCGCAAATATACCCAGGCCTTGATCCGGATAGCAAACTCTCCACAGCCTCAGACCGAATTTGATCGTGCGGATATAGACTCAATTACTGGTTCTGGTCAGACTCTGCAATTATGCCTTAATGAGTGGATGGGTGCGAGGTGGGCAAATTTCGCTGGTTCTATATTCTTGTTCACTGTTCTTATTACCGCTGGACTAATGGCACTCGATAGTCTTACAACGATGACTTTAGTTTTAGGGCTTGTTGCATTTACGATAGGAGTACTCGTTCGCCCCATCGCAGCCTGGGCACAAAAGATTGTAGCCATAGAGTCGGCAGTTGAAGCGGGCTTATCGAAGTGGATGCTTGAGCGTGAGGAAAGAATCCACAGCAAGTTTCTCATACCTAAGTGGTTTGGAGATTCGGACTTCTCCCAGGAAATGCTTTCCTCTTTCGAAGAGATTGAGCGATCACGAGCCATACGGTGGATAGGAGCTAGTATGGCTCCCCTAAGTTGGCTTACACGCCGGTGGTGGCTTACTAGACGCGATTACATATTTATCAGCTATGCGTGGGCTGATGATTTGGAAGTCGGATTGTCCAGAGTCCTCGCGCAACAACTTGAAGATTTAAAGTTTTCTTTCTTTCTAGACAAGCGCGATGTTCAAAACAAGTTTCTATCTTGGAGAGAAACTTTGGCCCCCGCTCTTGAAAAATGCACACACATATTACTAGTCGTCTCAGCTAATATAACTCAAGGAACAGTTGTACAACTAGAGTTGAATACTGCTCTTCAGAGATGGCACTACGAAATGTTGCCAGCAATTATTTGCGTTGTTGACCCTGAAGTAGCACGTGCTTTGTGCCAAGATCATAGGGTGCCATTTAATTTAAGGTTTGTTTTGACTTGGTGCCCAAAACTGACCTTTACACAGGCAAGAAACCCACAATTGGTTGCCGCACTACTGCAGCAGAGACGGCGGCAAGGCCTTTTGAGGGATTGGCTAAAAGTATTATCGCGGAGGTTCGGTATACTCCAGAATCTCAATAATTTTGATTCCATAAATCGAGCGTTGGCGATAGATTCAATAACTTTATCTATGGACAGTACGGAGCAATAACTGGTTGGAACAATTTAAGACATACGAAATTTGACTCACTTGAAATCCTGAATCCACGGATAAGAAGACCAGAAATGCGATTTCACCTTGTAATCATGCGGTTGAATCACAACATTGGATTCCACCTGATGGGTAAAAACTAATCTTTGAAGTAGCTGGTTTTATTGGCCGATTCTGCACTTTTCGCATTCTTAACCGTAGATTCAGGTGAAATAATATGTCCTTTGAAGCTGATAAAAGAATCAGATCGCGTAAAAGGTGTCTAACAATGTGTTGCAGCCGAGTGCGCGAAGCGAATTTCGTATGTTTCCCAGAGTGTCACGCGCGCACCGGCTGAACACAAGCGTTATGCCTCCTCAGCGAAATGTGCTGATTATCCCGACGCTGCGCGAAGTCGCGCCCGCGCCACAGATCGGCAGAAGCAAGCTAATGCGAGGGCAGAACAAGCACGGCGCGAGCACGACAGAGCCCTGACAGGCACGGCGCAGCTATCTAGCAGGGCAGGCATAACAACCGCATGCAACGGAGGCCGCGAAGCACAGTTCGCATGTTACAATCAATACCGCTCGCGGCCCCGCTAATGCGGAGCGTTAGACGCTTAACGCCTCGCCAGAATCTTGTGTTACAATGATAGTCACAGTGAGGAAACAAAAGTGGAGCACAGATGAGTAAAGAATATGTTGAGCAACGAGATAGCAGCTATTGGATAAATGGTACTCGTATATCATTAGATTCAGTTGTCTACGCATTCAAGGATGGTTTATCCCCAGAAACTATTCAACGAGAGTGCTTTCCTCTGCTTTCCCTCGAGCAGGTTTATGGAGCGGTAACATATTATTTAGCCAACCGCGCAGAAATTGACGCCTATTTAGAAAAGGCTAAGTCAGAATATGAATCCTTGCGAGAGGCTTCGCGCCAAGCAGACCCGGAGTTTTACCAGAAATTAGCCGATGCTCGTCAGCAAATGCAGACCACAAAATAATGAAGATACGGTTTCAAGCTGATGCCGATCTACGGGAAGTTATAATTAAATCCCTACTACGCTATGAGCCAACCATAGATTTCAGGTCAGCACATAAAGCAAATTTGGCTGGCCTCCACGATGATAAAGTACTAGCCTTAGCCGCAGACGACGGGAGAGTGCTTGTCACGCATGATCGCAAAACGATGCCACGCCATTTTGGAGAGTTCATAAACGGAAGAACCAGCCCTGGTGTAATAGTCGTTCCTCAGGATTTATCGGTAACTACTGCTGTAGACGAGTTGCTGTTGATATGGACGGCGAGTGAAGCCAGTGAGTGGTCCAACAGGATATGTTATTTACCTCTTTAGGAAAGATTTCGGTGGAAGGTCGCGTCTAACAAGTGCATGCAGCGGAGGCCGCGAAGCGAGTTTCTCATGGTTCCACCAGTGCCGTTCGCGGCCCCGCTGATGCGAACCGTTAGGCCGACAGGGGTGTCTGCATTGTCCTGTTACTCCTACTTGACATAGCTGATGGTCGTGCGTAGATTTCTCGCTAATTTGAATAGACGTTTCAGGAGTGGAATCTTATGAAGTCTAAATTATCGATTCTAGTTTTTGTCGGACTTTTGGCTACTTATGTTTTACTTATGCTGTCTCTTAATGAAGCTACTGCGCAGAACGACTCTCGCGGCATACGGGTACAGCAAGAATCCCAGGCAAAGCGGCGTGTTGCACTCGTCATCGGAAACAGCGCATACAAGGACTCGCTCTTATTGAATCCCGTCAACGACGCGCGAGCAATGGCTCAATCCCTACAGAATTTCGGCTTCGAGATCCTTTATGGCGAGAACCTCTCACAGAATGACATGAAGCGCAATATTCGGGCCTTTGGCGAAAAGATTCGCAATGGTGGGGTTGGCCTTTTCTATTATGCCGGTCACGGCATCCAGATAAATGGAAGAAATTATCTGATTCCCATAGGAGCTATAATCACTAGCGAAGAAGAAGTCGAGTACGAGTCTGTTGATGTTGGCCTTGTGCTCGCGCAGATGGAGGCTGCTCGCAACGGCTTGAACATTGTTATACTTGATGCCTGTCGCAACAATCCTTTTGCCAGGACCTTTCGTTCAGCACAGAGAGGGCTAGCTTCGATTGATGCACCCAGCGGGACGTTGATTGCTTACGCTACAGCTCCAGGATCTGTTGCAAGCGATGGCACCGGACGCAATGGCTTATACACTAGCGAATTACTAACAGCTATGCGAGAACCCGGATTGGCAATTGAGGATCTCTTTAAACGAGTAAGAGTACAAGTCAAAGAAAAGACTCGGGGAAAGCAGGTTCCTTGGGAGTCCTCGTCTTTAGAAGGAGCTTTTGCTTTTGTGGGAATAGCCACCACAATGAACTCCTCGAATACACAGCCCTTAAATCCAGAGGCAGTCGAACTAAGTTTTTGGGAATCAATCAAGACAAGTACAACTGCTGATAGTTTTAGAGCGTATTTAGAGAAGTATCCAGATGGTAGATTTGCTAAGCTCGCAAAAACCCGAATATATGAATTTGATATTAAACCATCGCCGTCCGATCCTCCAGGTACTTCAAATTGGATGTCGAGCAACGACTATCAAAGAGAATTTGAGCGTCAAAAGGCACTTGGTAACTTCGCACCTGTAGCAGAAGGCCGCAATTACTATGGCGAGAGTCAGTATAGAGCTACATTTAGACTTCCACCACAAGGCACAACTGCTTGGTATTGTCACCACAGTCTCACAAAGGAAGACTATGATAAGCGTAACCAAATCCTCCTGTCGCAAGGGTACAAGCAAACATGGTTACAGACCTTTACCGATCAGTCCGGTGTCACGCGATACCAATTGACATGGATAAAATACAAGTGAGAAAAAATGCGGGTTCAGTAGTAAAGGGTGAATACGAAGAGTTCTTGCAATAGAGATAGACTCCGTTAAGTTCAGGTCGCCGAGCCAGGTAGTCGGCCTAACAAGCGCGGGCAGCGAGTTTCGTATGACTCTGCTAATGCCGTTGCCCGCGCCCGGTGACGCGAATCGTTAGACGCACAACACTTGAAAGAGAGACAATGCCTTGGTCATCAGCAACAAAGATGCTCCGCTTATCTACGCGGTCCTTATTCCCACCGCCGCGCCCAACCGCGCTCGCGCTAGGCTGAGACGATGGTTGTGCGATGCCCACTCCCTTCGGTCGTGCGAGCGCGGCGGGCCTGTGGCCGGGGCGCGGCTTATTACAGGGTGCGTCTAACAAAGTGGTTGAACGGAGGCCGCGAAGCAAGTATCGTATCTTAGAATCAGCACGGCTCGCGGCCCCGATCACCACAGCCGTTATACCTGCCTAGCGAAATGTGCTGATGGACCCGTCGCTGCGCAAAGTCGCGCTCGCGCCACAGATCGGCAGAAGCAAGCTAATGCGAGGGCAGAACAAGCACGGCGCGAGCGCGACAGAGCCCTGACAGGCACGGCGCAGCTATCTAGCAGGGCAGGCATAACAACCGCATGCAATGGAGGCCGCGAAGCAAGTTTCGCATGTTACAATCAATACCGCTCGCGGCCCCGCTAATGCGGAGCGTTATGCCGCCTCAGCGAGATGTGCGGATAGACCCGTCGCTGCGCCAAGTCGCGCTCGCGCCACAGATGATCAGTTGCAAGCTAAGGCGAGGTGCAGAGTGAATACGGCGCGAGCGCGACAGTACCCTGACGGCCACGGCGCAGCTAGATGGTTGGGCAGGCATAACAACCGCATGCAACGGAGGCCGCGAAGCAAGCGCCGTATGATAAAATCAGCACGGCTCGCGGCCCCGATAATGCGCAGCGTTAGGCGTCAGCAACTCAGTCGTGTTAAAGTAAAGTTGAGGGATTGATATGAGCAAGTTCACCTTTGATGTAGATAAACTTGTTGATATGTGCCGCCAGAATGATGTAGCGATGGTGGGCATCTTTGGCTCGCAGGCGAGAGAAGAAGGTAACGATCAAAGCGATATTGATTTACTAGTTCGGTTTTCTAAACGGAAAAGTCTTCTCAAAGTTGTAAGACTGGAGCGAGAACTTTCTGAAGCATTGGGGGAAAAAGTTGATCTCTTGACGGAAGCTGCTCTCAGTCCGTATCTTCGCGATAAGATTATGCGAGACCTGCGAGTAATCTATGAAGCGTGATGAATCGGTTTATCTAAGACACATTCTGGACGCTATTTCAAAGATATGCTCTTATCTAAATAATGTGACAGAAGAGGACTTTGCACAACAAAGCCTGCTCCAAGATGGGGTCATTAGACAGCTAGAAATAATTGGTGAAGCAGTTAAGCGAATATCAACTACTTTACGATCTCGGCAGCCAGATATTCCCTGGCAAGATATAGCAGGAATGCGAGACAAACTAATCCACGACTATTTTGGTGTAGATATAGAGAGAGTCTGGTTGACGGCAAAAGAGGACTTGCCAGACTTAGAGATTGCAACCAAAGAAATGCTTCTATCTTTGGCACAAGAGTCAGGTGAGGAGTGAGTGCGCGCCTACCGACTGCCGCCTAACAGCCAATAGAGGCGGGCGGTCAAGAGAAAACAGTTCTATCTTGGCCCCGAAAGGCTTGTTTTCTTCGCGAGCATCATTTAATCACCTACTGCATGTGCTCTGACTTTTTACTTCTCTGTGCGGTGTCAGATTCTCTGCACCAAACAGCCAAACGGGCTCTCAGTCTTGTTGCTGCTGACTGCGCTCCAGAAGATTAACCGTTCCGCACCGGCCTCACTCAAACGCGACGGGAAGCTTTTGCTCTCCAGTTATCTACGAGATACCGGCGCGGGCAGAGCAATTCCAGAAAGTTGACAATAGCTGGTGGAGGTCGCCTCCCAATCAAACGCGACGGGATCGTCCCAGTTAGGCGTCGGAGATGACGACCTCCATAACTGCATCATTTCCCGAACAGCATCTCTTCTCTATAATCCTCCCCTTGTTTCATTACATAGTAGGCTGCCTGCGCAAGCTTGTGCGCTATGACGTTATAGGCTACTAGCTTTCGCGCGCTGCCCCGATGCCTCGCGAGATGTCCTTGATAGCAGCGACGGATTCTGGGGTAGCTGCGCACTGCCACGACTGCTGCCTGGTTGAATGCTGATTTCAGATAAGCGTTGCCCTGCTTGCTTGAGCGACCCCGGCGGCTGACCGCCCCTGATTGTGCTACTCCGGGCACCAGCCTACAGTATGAACTGAAGTGGCGAACTGTGCTGAAGCGGGAGATCTCTCCCACTTCGTAAAGGATAGTCAGTGCCAGTATCTTTCCTATGCCGGCTACTTTCAGCAATCGCTTGTAATCTGCCTTGTCACGGGTCAGTGAAAGAATCTGCTGCTCAAGCTCCGTTATTTGCTTCGACAGCAAATCAATCCTCTCAAGCTGATGAGCCGCGCTCATCACAAGCAGCGGATGAGAGAACCACTCTCGAAGGTCTTCGTCTTCGGCCAGCTTGATGTGGTTGCGAGAGCTACAGAGTATGCCTTCACGCAATAGCAACTGACGAAGAGAGCCGTACTCCTGCGCCCGCAGTCCGACAACGTGCATACGTCGGCGGAGAAGATCACGGATGGGACGTGTGGAGGCTGGGTAGATGTAAGATTTGGGAATCACGCCAGCTCGCAACAGTTTTGCCAAAGTGAAAGCATCCCTGCGGTCTGTTTTCACTTTAGCTTGAGTAATCATCGCCAGGCCGAGCGTGTGAGCCAGTGAGACATGGAAACCGTTTGCTTGCAAACCATCAACAAGCCAGTACCAGTTGAAGGTGCTTTCGACGACGATCTGCAAGTTGGGCTTGAAAGGTAGAAGCAGGTTCGAGATACGAGGCAACTCGTTAGCAGCTTTCTGCTGAAGATGGATTGATAGGCTCTCATCAACCACACAGAGGTGAGAGTCTCTTGCGCTGAGATCAATTCCGCAGTAAAACACTTTAGGCGGTCTCCTTTCTTAGAAGAAATATTTTCAACTGTCTGCGGGTGATTATATGTCGCCCGCAAGACCGCCTCTATTGATTATCAAACGCATTCAGCGGAGGCCGCGCGAAGCGAGTCTCGTATGTATCCATCAGCACGGCTCGCGGCCCCGCTGATGCGCAGCGTTAGACGCTTGCGGGTCTTGTAAAATTCAACCAGTTGGTGCATAAAACTCTTAGAAAGGAATTTATGGCCGCTCACTTCATTATAAGCGAATATATACAACACGCTATCGCTCAAGCAGAATACGACAAGCTGGAAGATGGCTCTTTTTCAGGCCGTATCCCTTCGTGCAAAGGAGTAATTGCATTTGGGACAAGCCTTCACGAATGCGAAACAGAATTGCGCTCGACCTTAGAAGATTGGCTGCTAGTGGGCTTTAAGCTGGGACACGTTCTTCCTGTGATTAACGGAATTGATTTGAATAAGGAGCCGGAATATGAGCCGGTGGACGCCGTGTAAGCGGAGCGAGTTCATCCGCCGGATACGAAAGCTCGGATTTGATGTACCATATTCTGGGACACGTCACCAGTTTATGGTACATCAGCAAAACCGTCTCACAATACCGACGAACCAAGAGTATTCAGTGGCACAACTGCGGATGATGATTCGAGAGATCGAAGATATACTAGGCAAAAGCATCACAGTCAAGGAGTGGGTAAGTGTTCAGACTTCGGTTCTCAGACGAGAATCCGAGGTGAGCGTTGGGCGCAGCAACCGGCTGTTGACAAAGGTTGTAGACTTCAACTGTGAATGTGGATCTGGAAAACGCGAATCGTGACGAATTGAAAGAATTCGTCTTACAACTCCTGATCCGTTTGCAAACCTTGGAAGAACGTAACAAAGAGTTGGAAGCCGAAAATGAGCGACTGCGTCAGCAATCAGCTAATAACAATCCCCCTTCCTTTGTAAAAGCCAATCGCCGGGAACGTGAGAAGAAGCCGCGCAAGAAACGCAACAAAGGATACGCTCGGCCACTCGATAAAGTCACCCGACGAGTCCATCATGCCTTTGAGCAATGTGCGCTATGTAATATCGCTTTAAGTGGTGGACGGGTTGGCACTGTGCGCCGAGTCATCGAGTTGCCACCAACCTCAGTAGAGGTGGTAGAACATATAGTAGTCGAGAGGACTTGCCCGCAGTGCCACCAAAGCTGGGCACCCGAAGTTGACTTCTCAGCAATGGTAGTTGGAAAGCAACGCTTCGGCATATCTGTACAAAGCGAAGTGACGGTCTTGCGTGAGCAGTGCCGTTTGCCTTTCAGAGTCATTCAAGATTACCTCAGACGACGATGGGCATTAGCTTTAAGCACGGGCGAGTTGGTGGGACTGGTTCGTGGAGTGGCAGAACGAGGGAAATCAGATTACGAAGCATTAGGCAATAAAATACGTGGCTCTCCTGTAGTAAACGGAGATGAGACAGGGTGGCGAGAGGACGGGCGAAACGGATACTTATGGAGTTTCTCAACACCTTCGGTGAGATATTTCCTCTATCGAAAGACGCGCTCTCAAACAGTAGTCAAAGAGGTGCTGGGCGAGGAGTTCGATGGCGTTCTGGTGACGGATTTCTATGCTGGCTACAACGTACACAAGGGGGCACACCAGCGATGCTGGACTCACTTGTTGCGCGATGTGCGAGAGTTGAAGCGGGAGCACGAAAAGGATGAAAGTGTGCAGTGGTGGGCACAAGCAGTGAAAGATGTATATGATCGGGCAAAGGCATATAAGGGACCGAACCGGCGACTAGGACCAGTAGATCAGAAAGCAGAGCGGGTGAAAGCACAGCGCAAGTATGAGCAAGAATTGCTTGCGTTGTGCAAGCCGCACTTGAAGAAGAAGCAAGCAATGAGCAGGCTTTGTGAGAGGATAGAGCGATTCCTGCCAGAATTGTTTATGTTCGTGACCGACCCGCGAGTGCCGGCAGATAACAACGCAGCGGAACGAAGTCTGCGAGAACCAGTAGTGAGTCGCAAGATAAGCGGAGGCACACGATCCGCAAAGGGGAGTGAAACCAAGAGCATATTGGCATCACTATTTGGGACGTGGCGATTGCTGGAACTCGATCTTTATGAATCCTGCCGGAAGATTTTGACCGCACAAAAATCGGTAGTCTGAACACTTACCTTAAACAGAACATGTTTCAAAGGAATGTGGCGACATAATTCAAACGGGCAATTCAATGTAGGGTATGGAGGACAGGCTCGACGTTGGGTAATTACTAAAGAAGTGTTGGTTGAAGTAAGTAAGCGGTTGAAACGAACATCGTTGAAGACCAGTGATTTTGAAGAAGTGATTGATACCTGTACAAGAAAGGATTTTCTTTTTCTTGACCCACCATATCGCCCTAGCGAGCGCGATATGATTAATGACCACTATGTTTTCTCTAGTTTTAGATACAACGACCATATCCGCCTAGCAAAGGCTCTAAGCCGGGCCTCCCGCAGAAGAATTAAATGGGCTATAACGACATCTTCTCATCCTGATATATTGGAATTGTTTTCTGGAAATAAAATTATTCATCTACCAATGGGAACTGGGGAAATGCCCGGTTTACTCACTTACGATCCGGGTGAAGTCTTAATTTGTAACTATGAGGTTCCATGATGAAAGAGTTTTTTAACCAAGCAGCCATGCAAGACCACCCCCTACGTGTCCTGGATGACTTCCTTAAAGCTGAGAAAGCGAACGAGCAAGCCAAAAAATATGGAAATATGCGATTCGTCGGCTATGTTCTCGAAATTGGCTACGATACAGTTACTATCATAACTTCCGACCCGTTTAAGATTGCAGTTGGTGGCGTGCCAAGAAACTCGTTATTAATAATGGTTCCATCCAGCATGGAAAAGCTGCCACCTCACTTCACACTGCTAAGGGTTTTAGAATCTGCTCCTACTCCCTTAACGAAAGAAATGCAGCAAACTTACTTTGAGTTGCAAAAGAAATCCATGCCAGAACTCGACATCTTTACACAGAGCGAACTTCAATGGGGTGCATTGAATACTGGTGTCTTGGGAATGTTTTATCCTAATCCTGAAATTGATAACGCAGTTGAGTTCTCAGGCGATTTGAATAATTTTGTTAGCGCACATAAGTATCGTGTGTATGCTCCCACAGATGACCTATTGAAACTTATAGTCAACTCGATGGTATCTAATGAAAATCGTTTCGCAATAGGCAAGCTAAGATTGACCGAATGCCGCCTTCCTTTGCCCAATAAGCCACAGCCTGATGTTACAGTTTTTGTTTCTACAAAAGACTTCATGGGCGCGCGAACGGCTATGTTTGGTAAAACGCGACTCGGTAAAAGCAATGTTGTAAAGCTAATTGCACAGAGTCTCATAGACAATACTTCGGACATTATTTGATCGAAAGGGGTTAACAAGAAAGGCCAAGAACTGGTTGAATCTGAGTGTCGAACTCCACTTCAACCGGTTAATGGCCTATGACAATTGTCAAAGACATTCTCAAACAGATGCCTGCTCTCAGTCAACCGCAGCGTAAGTTCCTTGAAACTTTGTTTGCTACTATCCTCGCCCTGCGCGGAAGAGTCAACTTTCGCAATCTGAGCCGCTACTGTGACTACTCCGAGCGCACGATTGCACGACAGTTCCGGCGCTCGTTTGACTGGCCGGTCTTTCATCAACAAGTCATGGCCACAGCCATCAGTCGGCTCTCGGAAATCATCTCGGCTCAAGATGCTTCTTTCATCCCCAAGAGCGGCAAGCAGACTTTTGGTCTCGGCCATTTCTTCAACGGTTGCACTTCTCGCGCCGAACGCGGGCTGGAGATTTCCACCCTTGCGGTCGTTGATGTGACGCGCCGCTGCGCCTTCACGTTGGCCGTGGCGCAGACGCCACCCGGTGATGGCGAGGCCGCCTCGCAGCAGGAAAAAGAGGAGACTCGGATTGATTTTTACAAGCAGCAACTGCGTGCGCAGCGTCACCGCTTGCCACAAAGTATCAAATATCACTGTGTGGATGGCTACTTTGCGAAAAAGAAATATATTGATGAGGTCGTTTCGCTCAAGCTCCATCCGATCACGAAGTTGCGCTGCGATGCCGACTGTCATTTCCTCTATACGGGGCCGCACCCGAAGCGACGCGGGCGAAAGCGCAAGTATTCGGGCAAGGCCAACTTTCAAGACTTGGGCCGTTTTGCCTATCTCGGCACGATGAAGGAGGCTCAATATGTGCATCTGTATGCAGCTATCGTCTGGCACGTTTCCCTTAAGCGGAAACTGCGTGTGGTCGTCCTGGTCAATCGCAAGCAAGCCAACAAGGCGCGTTACATTGTCTTGGCCTCGACGGATCTGGAACTGGACGCTCACAAGCTGGTCGAGTTGTACGCCGCGCGTTTCCAGATCGAGTTTATCTTCCGCGACAGCAAACAGTTCACAGGCCTGTCGGACTGTCAGGCGCGAGCCGAGGCCGCACTGGATTTTCACTTTAATGCGAGCTTGGCGACGCTCAATCTAGCGCGTGCCGAGCAATTGCTGGCGCAGACTGATGAGTCCGTGCAAGTTTTCTCGATGGCGAGTTGGAAACAGCGTCATTTCAATCAACGATTGCTCGATTTATTTATTGAGAACTTAGCTCTCGATCTGAGTTGGGTGAAAAATCACCCCTGTTATGACAAACTCAGGGCTTACGGCGCGATTGCCGCCTGATTTTGTCCGAACCATTGATAGAGACAACAGAAAAAACACGAAGCGTTGGTCAGTTGATATTTGACATTAACGGCGAATATGCCAACGATAATCCGCAAGATGGTAGTCGCTCGCTGAAAAGTGGCTACTCTGAAAGGTGTGTTGTATATGCGCTGAGTCCAAAGGCTGCAACACCATCAAAGCCTCTGAAGTTGAACTTCTATGAGCAGCCTGATAGTTCCCATCGCATAATTGGCAGTTTATTACGACAGGACGGAAAAGTTTCTGGCTATATACAAAGTTTTGTTAGTGTAGAACTGCCTTCCTTAGACGAGGCCAGGAACCTCCCGCCAGGAGGCGATCAGGCAAGAGCATTGCGCAAAATTCAGATTTACTGGGGCATTCTCAAAAAGGCAGGATACATAGTTGATGAAAAACAACTCCTTTCAATAGCCCCTACTGGTAAACCGGCAAGTGGATTTAATCCTGGATTCAGTCAGGCTTTGAGAAATGCCGCTTATAGTTCAGAAAACATAGCACCAACGCCGCCAGCACCAGCGAACCTCGCTGCTCTATTAAGGGAGCTTGAGGTTTTGAATCGTTTTAGAAGGAGTAACTCAGGTAGTCCTGTGCTAACAAGTACATCATCCAGTAATCCGATATTTGAACCCGATGACATCGCACTCCTGGAGTTTTTGGAACCACCGCCTGGCCGGAGCGGGACATCGCTCATACAACCTTACAGAATGTATCACGACCAAAAGGCGGGAGATTTCGTGACTGAGATTCTTAGTCTATTGGATTCTGGAAGCACCATAATCTTGGATTTAGGCAATGCCAATGAGCAAGTAAGGGACTACTTCTCTGAACGGCTGTCAGAAGCAGTTTTTAACCATCAGCTTGTCAAATTCACCAACAATGCTCTGGGCAATCACTTTATCCAACCGTACTTTGAAGAGGCACACAACCTTTTCCCACACAAGGAAGATGTGACGAAGATTTATAGTCGTTTCGCAAAGGAAGGAGCCAAGTACCAAATTGGCATGGTCTACTCCACTCAATCAGTCACAACGATTAACAGAGACCTAATTGGGCAAACAGAGAATTTTTTTATAGCTCATCTTTCCTCGCAGGACGAGGTAAATGCTCTTGCAAAGGTCAATGTTGCTTACGACAGCTTGAAAAACGATATACTTCAAGCAAAGACTCCTGGGTATATCAGGATGTTGACCCGTTCACATCGGTTTGTCGTATCAGTACAAGCAAGGAAATTTACTCCGCCTGCCAAGAAGAAGTGAAGGAGTATAGAATGCCGTACAAATCTGGCCAGAGGTTGCCAGGAGAAAGAGCAAGCCGCGTTGGGCATCTTGAAGTTATTAAGAGTGGTTCTCGTAAAAAAGCTTTGCCAAAGTTTTGAAGACCCCGCTCCTGATGTTAATTCGCCTAACCTCGATTGGGAGTCAATTCCATATAGTGGTGAACCTTTATCCATAATCTTCGGCATTGACGGTTCAGTGCAGCCTATGGAATATGAAACTCCACCTCATAAGGCGCTCGCGTTTGTCAAAACTGCCCTTCTTAGACTTGACCAGTACGCTCTTTCGCAGATAGACAAAGACTCGCCCCATCCCTTTGCTTTGAGAGACATACTTGCAGAAGCTGCGCTATATCACGCCACAGTCTTTCCGTTAAGGCATGTCCGTGTTTCAGGAATGACGGTCTATGATGCAGTTCGTCAAACAATCTTTGAGTCAGTCAAAGATGAGGACTTGAATGGCGAGCCTATGGAGACGCTCAAATGGATTGTATACGAAAAGTGGGATGGCAAACAAAAGTCATTACCTCTATTTGAATGTCCTCATTGTGAAGTAACAGTTGCAACTTTGCCTTATGATGTTGAGGAAGGAAAATGTCCAAAATGCAAGGGCCAACTATTCATCACTGATATGCTCGGTTTCCATCAAGAGATGGCCCCAGACTCAGCACCTGATACAGTAGCAACTGCATACATGAATATTCATGAGACGCTACTACTGTTTACTGGGATTCGCACGTATTGGGAAAGCAACAGGAAAGTATTATCCAATTGCCTCTTTGTAAAAGATGGCCCTCTTTCGATTCGCGCTCAATACTCAAAGTTAGTAGCGCCAATTCGTCGGTTCTTGGCCGCTGCCAGGGATGAAGGTACACCTGTGCATATCGTAAGCCAAGAAAAAACAGGTAGGTTTGCAGACCATTTACAACTAATAGCGAAGCAAGCTCCTGCGAACACAATCTTCATTCCTACAGGCAAGTACATTAAGGAAGAAATTCAACACAGGGCTAATAAAGGTGCTCCTTATTGGAAGGATACAAATTACGGCGCTAAAGTATTTGTGAAAATTAGCGACTACCATTATATGGTTTTGAATATTCCTACAGGAGAGTACAAAGAGGATGTAAAGATTTCTGATTTAATTGGCGCTGACAGGATTTTTGCTACTCTGCCAAGAATTCTAAGCAATCGCTATGAGGGGGCTTTGCTCCCCATCGAACTTGCTAATGGCGTAGCCTCCCTTTCGACCTATCCCTCTGCTCAGATTCTCAAAATCTTTGCAGAGGCAAAGGGGGTGAAAAGTTGACGTGGATTCTGGCTGCATCGTCATCTTCAATCGCGTAATATTCAATAACGAAATGTATGCCGTACACTCCGCGCCTAACAAGCGCATGCAGCGGAGGCCGCGAAGCGAATGTCGTATGATAGAATCAGCACGGCTCGCGGCCCCGATAATGCGGAGCGTTAGACGCCTGTGGCGAAACGCGCTGCAAATTAGAGTCGAAAATGGTATCCTTGACAGCGAGAAGGCGAGGTTATATGGAAACATCTATAAATCAAGATCAACTGAAAGACATAATTAAGGCTGCTGTAGCTGAGGTTCTTGAAGAACAGCGTGATTTGCTGCACGAGGTGGTTGAAGAGGCCCTTGAAGATGTAGCACTTGTCCGTGCGATTGAAGAAGGTGAAAGCACAGAGCTAATCGAGCGGGAAGCAGTCATGAATTTCCTAGAAGGTGAAGCGTGAAGACCCTATTCAGAGGCAGCTTTGCCAAAGACCTGCGCGCCATCAGGAACAAGGAATTGCTCAATCGAATCAAAGAAACAATTAGTCAGGCCGAGAAGGCTCAAACGTCACAAGACATCACAAACCTCAAGAGGCTGAGGGGCGGAAGCAATTATTATCGAGTCAGGATAGGGGAATATCGAATCGGATTAATCATTGAGAGTGACACGGCAACCTTTGTGAGATGTTTGAATAGAAAAGAGATTTACAGATACTTCCCCTAAGGCGTCTAACAAGCGCGTGCAATGGAGCGCGGGAAGCAAAGCTCGGATGAAATAATCAGTGCCGCTCCCGCGCCCACTGACGCGCAGCCGTTATACCTGCCTAGCGAAATGTGCTGATGGACTGGCCGCTGCGCAAAGTCGCGCTCGCACAGCAAAGTCTACGCTCAGGCGACTACTCCGGCATTCATCAAGTACGCGAGCGCGACAGTGGCTTATCAGCCACGGCGCAGCTAGAAAGCTGAACAGGTATAACAACCGCATGCAACGGAGGCCGCGAAGCGAATGTCGTATGATAGAATCAGCACGGCTCGCGGCCCCGATAATGCGGAGCGTTAGGCGCTCATTCGATTGCCGCAATGGAAGACGCCCTGGACACACCTATGATTCCTACCTTGCCAACTTCTCTTCAACAAGCTACATTGCGACAGATTATGAAAAGAAGCCTCGCTCATCTTCCTAACCATAAACGTGAAGAACTCACAGAGATTACTTCCATAATCAAAGAAAACGCCGACATCGAAATGATCATCCTCTTTGGCAGCTACGCTCGCGGCAACTGGGTTGAGGACATTTACAAAGAAGGCCATATCACCTACGAGTACAAGAGCGATTTCGACATCCTCGTCATCGTCAAAACACATCCTCAGGTTCGCAAACTGGCGCTGTGGCGCAATATTGAAACCATCGTCCGCCATAGCAGCACCATCCAGACGCGATTGACCCTGATTGTGCATGACCTCAAGGAAGTCAACCGGGCGCTCGCCAGGCGGCAATACTTTTTCACCGACATCAAGAAAGAAGGCGTGCTGCTGTATGATGCGAAGCGAGTCAAGTTGGCAAAGGCACAAAAGCAGAGTCCAGACGAGCGCCAGCAGACCGCTCAAGAGGATTTCAAATACTGGTTCAAGAGCGCGAATGAGTTCTTGATCGATTTTGGGCATGCATTTAAGCGGCGTAGTTACAGTAAAGCTGCTTTTGAACTTCACCAAGCGACAGAACGACTATATATAACTGCGTTGCTGGTCTTCACGCATTACAAGCCCAAGCAACACGACATCGAAACGCTGGGCAAGCAAGTCAACAACTTAGACCCGCGCTTCTTGCCTGTCTTTCCCCGCAGCACGCCCGAAGAGGAACGGCTATTTGAATTGCTCAAGAAGGCATACATAGACGCGCGCTACAATCCAAAATACAAGATAACCAAGAAAGAGTTGGAATACCTGAGTGGGCAGGTAAAGAAACTGCAGAGATTGACGAAAGAGATTTGCAAAGAAAGGATCGAAAGCTATGTGTGAAGGCGTCTTGCAAAGCCGCGCCTAACAAACGCATTCAGTGGAGCGCGGCGCAGAGCATTGATGCGGACCGTTAGGCTGCTTAGTAGCACCTTAGCAGTTGCGGGTTCCCTCATCTCTGATTGACAAATAGAATTCCACTAGACTAAAGTAGCTAAACCTACATTGCTTACATTCATCACGCTGCATCTCTCAGTAGGCGCTTGAAGATTTCAGATTTCTGCGATAGCCCCAATGGGCAGGAAGGAGATTACTTTAGGACACGCACAAACCGACGAGCAGGTTATTTTTTGAGCGGGTTAGTTCTTACTCTTTTCACTTTTGTTTCGGTATTGTCAAGTCAAGGTCAAAGTGATGAAAATGGGTACAACATACAGAAGCTAAATTGGGAAAACATCCAATATATTGCGGCTAGAATGGCCAAGATCTCGTTAACTTGACAATACCATCACAAGTTATCACGAAGCAAACTGGAGGACTGGATCATGAACATAGTTAGCAATTGTGTGCAGCGTCTGGGCCGTCGAACGAAGATCGGGTTAACCGGTGTGTTTTGTCTGTTGGGCTTTGCTTTGAACGGGCTGATCATGTCGGCCGTCGGCGCGAGCGCTGCCCCTAGCTTCGCCCCTGCTCAGAACTACGGCGTGGGGTTGGGGTCTGTGCCTATAGCCGTGGCGGTAGGCTACATCAACGGCGACACCAACATTGACTTGACCATAGCGGATGCAGGCTCCGACACCGTGGCGGTGCTGCTGGGCAATGGCGATGGCACTTTCAGGACCGCGGTCCACTTCCCCGCGGGGGGTGTCTCTCCTGCCGTGACGGTGGCTGACTTCAACCGCGACGGCAAGCCCGACCTGGCCGTCGCGAATGCTGGCTCCGGCGGCAGGGTGGCGGTGCTGCTGGGCAATGGCGATGGCACTTTCGGGGCCGCCGTCAACTCCCCAACGGGATTCCCTTCCCCATATTCCCTGACGGCGGCTGACTTCAATAGCGACAGCAAGCCCGACCTGGCCGTGTCGAACCAGGATTCCCCCGGCATCGTGTCAGTGCTGCTGGGCAATGGCGATGGCACTTTCGGGGCCGCCGTCGAATTCGCCGTGGGGGTTTCGCCTCTTCATATGGCGGTGGGCGACTTCAATAGCGACGGCAAGCCCGACCTGGCCGTCGCGAATGCTGACTCCGCCAACGTGTTGATACTGCTCGGGAACGGCGATGGCACTTTCCAGTCCGCCACCAACTTCGCCGTGGGGTTTGACGCTCGTGCCCCGGCGGTGGGCGACTTCAATAGCGACGGCAAGCCCGACCTAGCCGTCGCGAATGGTCGCTCTAACAACAACCAGGTGCTGCTGAATAATGGGACGGGCAATTCCCTGTCGTTCCAGCCCGCCGTCATCTACCCGGTAGGGCTTTCCCCTGTTTCCGTGGTGGTGGATGACTTCAACTGCGACGGCAAGCTCGACTTGGCCTCGGCCGATGCTGACTCCCACCAGGTGTCGGTGCTGCTGGGTAACAGTGATGGCACTTTCCAGGGCGCCGTTCCCTTCGGCACGGGGTTTATACCTTTTTCAGTGGCGGTAGGCGATTTCAATGGCGACAGCAAACCCGATCTGGTCACAGCGAATCGAGGTTCGAACAACATTTCGGTGCTGCTGAACAACTGCTTCACCGACAGCGACGAGGATGGCGTACCTGACAATGAGGATCAGTGCCCCAATTCCGATTCGAGTGCCACTGTCGTCATAGATGGCTGCAATTCTGGGGTGCCCAATATCGTGTCCCCCGGCGGCTGCAAGATCTCTGACCTCATAGCGGCATGCGCCGAGCGTGCCCGCAATCATGGTCAGTTCGTGAGTTGTGTCTCCCACTTGACCAATGACCTGAAGAGAGCCGGAATCATCACTGGTCAGCAGAAGGGAGCGATCCAAAGCTGTGCAGCGCGGGCTGACATTCCCTAACGTCTCAAGCTCCGAACAAACGGGGTCAGAGTAGATTTTCCGTCGTGTCAAGTACCCTAAGCTAAGGGACCGGGGGGCATAGCAGCACGGCTCACCCGGGTCGCGCCTAACAAACGCATGCAGCGGAGGCCGCGAAGCGAGCCTCACATCATTCCATCAGTGCCGCTCGCGGCCCCGCTGATACGGGCCGTTAGACGCACAACACTTGAAAGAGAGACAAAGCCCTGATAATCAGCAGCAAAGAAGCTCCGCTTATCTACACGGTCCTAATTCCCGCCGCCGCGCCCAACCGCGCTCGCGCTAGGCTGAGACGATGGTTGTGCGATGCCCACTCCCTTCGGTCGTGCGAACGCGGCGGGCCAGAGGCCGGGGCGCGGCTTATTACAGGGTGCGTCTAACAAACGCATTCAATGGAGCGCGGCGAGCGAGTTTCGCATGAATCCATCAGTGTTGTGCGCCGCGCCCACTGATGCGAGTCGTTATACCTGCCTAGCGAAATGTGCTGATGGACAGGCCGCTGCGCCAAGTCGCGCTCGCGCCACAGAAGGACAGATGCAAGCCAAGGCGAGGGGAGAATAAGCACGGCGCGAGCGCGACAGAGCCCTGACAGGCACGGCGCAGCTATCTAACAGGGCAGGCATAACAACCGCATGCAACGGAGGCCGCGAAGCAAGCGCCGTATGATAGAATCAGCACGGCTCGCGGCCCCGATAATGCGGAGCGTTATGCAGCCGGAATGTGCAAAGTGCTAAGGAGGTGTCCATGAGAAGGATTCGCTACGCTGTGGCAATGAGTCTGGACGGATACATCGCTGGTCCGAAGGGCGAGGCGGACTGGATCATCATGGACCCAGATATTGACTTCGGCGCGCTGTTCGAGCAGTTCGACACCTTCCTCCTGGGACGCCGGACTTTCGAGCCGATGGCACGCATACGGAAGGGCGAGACGACCGGCGTGCAGACCTTCGTCTTTTCGCGGACGCTGCGGCAACAGGACTACCCAGGCGTGACAATTATCGCAGAAGAAGTGGAGAAGACTGTGGCCGCGCTTCGGGCAGAACCGGGAAAGGATATCTGGTTATTCGGTGGCGGCTTACTGTTTCGATGTCTCCTTGATGCGGGGCTCGTAGACACGGTGGAGGTGGCTATCATACCGGTGCTGCTGGGCGGAGGGATTGCTCTGTTTCCCCCTCCGGGTAAGGAGACGAAGCTAGAGCTAACCAGTCACAAGGTGTACAAGACAGGGATAGTCGGATTGGAGTACGCTGTAAAATAGTCGGCTGCCTAACAAGGGGATCGACCGGAGTTGTTCTACGTGCTAGGCACGCACCGAAAGGGATGAAACTTACTGGACATCGGACGGCTCAGATTGCAAGATGGGCGATGACCGAGCCGGTCGCGAGGACCGTCGCGGCATTGGTGCTAGCAAGCCCGTACCGGAGTTTGGTCTCAGCGGTTCGTGTGCCGATCAGTGGTGACGACGCGGCTTTCATTGCCGTTGCCGATCCCGTTTAAGAGATTACTCTTCAGTTTCTACCGCTGCGCTGGTTCGGTCATCATTCCACCCTGACCGGAGGCCCTCTGCTATGAAGAAGCGCTCCTCATCTCGCCCAACAAAGCGTCTGCGACACACGCCCCGCCCGGGACGTACCATTGAGGCCAACAGAAGCAGCGACCTCCACCAAGTCAACCAACATGCTGCTGGCATTGACATCGGTGCTGAACGCCATTATGTGGCCGTGCCTGCGGCTGCCACTCTCCATCCGGTGCGCGAGTTCTCAGTATTCACTAAAGACCTGTACGCCATTGCTGACTGGTTGCAAGCTTGCAGCGTAACGACCGTGGCAATGGAGAGTACGGGCGTCTACTGGGTGCCATTGTATGAGGTGCTCGAAGAGCGCGGCTTTCTCGTCAAGCTTGTCGATGCGCGCAAGGTAAAGAATGTCACAGGGCGCAAGAGTGATGTCTTGGATTGCCAGTGGCTACAGCAACTCGAAAGCTATGGGTTGTTGGCTGCCGCCTATCGGCCCACCGATGAGATCGTCGTGCTGCGTGGGTATGTCCGCCAACGTGACATGCTTGTTAAGAGTGCCTCAAGCCACATTCAGCATATGCAGAAGGCACTGCAACAGATGAACCTACGCCTGGATAATGTGGTCAGTGACATCACCGGGCAGACTGGTATGCGAATACTAAAAGCCATTCTGGCAGGCGAGCGCGATACGGGCAAACTCGGCCAGATGCGCGACCCGCGCTGTCACGCCACGGCGGAGGTGATAGCGCAATCCTTAGTGGGCAACTACCGGCAAGAGCATCTGTTCGCATTGAAGCAGGCAGTCGAGTTGTTCGAGTTCTATCAAGAGAAGATCCTGGAGTGCGAATCGGAGATGGAGAAGTATCTACAGAGTTTGTCGGGTAAGCGCGATGATGAGCCACCGCCGCTTGCAGGAGGTGAAAAGCGCCAGCGCTGCAGTTTCAACCTGCGCGATTATGCCTACAAGCTTTTAGGGGTTGATCTGTTTCGAGTGCAAGGGCTGAACTCGCAGACCTTATTGCAGATCATCTCGGAAGTTGGGGTAGACTTGAGTGGCTTTGTCAGCGAGAAGCATTTTGCGAGTTGGTTAAGCTTAAGTCCGAACCGGCGAGTGAGTGGAGGGAAGGTGTTATCGAGCAAGACGAAGGCGAGCAAGAATCGGGCGGCGGCAGCATTCCGGCAAGCGGCGTCGAGCGTAGCGCGCAGCGACAGCGAGTTGGGAGCGTACTATCGAAGGATGCAGGCGCGCAAAGGGCCAGGTGCAGCGATCACAGCGACAGCGCATAAGCTAGCAAGGCTGTACTACAGCTTGGTGAAGCAGGGGCGGGAGTACGAAGAGGGAGGAGCGCGAGCGTATGAAGAGAGGCAACGAGAGCGAGTAGTTGCGAGTTTGCGCAAACGGGCGAAAGGGCTAGGGTATGAGCTAGTGGAGCTGGCCGCATAAAGTGGCCAGCGCGACAGGCTAGACAGCAACAGTGAATTACAACCCGAACCGGATTGGCGACAGCGTGTGTTTGCAGAAGCAGTATTCGAAGAGTTGTTTCTTAAGAGCGCGCGAAGCGAATTTCATATGTTTCCGCCAGTGTTCGGCGCGCGCCCGGTCATCCCAAGCGTTAGACGGCTTGTGTCTCGTCGCGCCTCTTGGCATCATGATTATTGATGAAATTCGAGTTGATCGGAGAGATTACCCACATTGAAACAATTGCAGTTGGTAAGTCTATCCGCGATTTTGCTCGATTAAGAAGAATGTACGGTGTTGGACGTTGGAGGAAGCTAAAAGGCAGAGGAACGGTTCGGCTTCCAGATGGTACTATATGCGAAGCGGAGCTTCATTGGTATGAGGCTCACGGCATAGGCAGAAGAGAGCTAAAGGTCAAAGACCTATTAGAAGATTAATCATGGCCAAAAAGAAAGAGCAGCAATTTGCGGTCTGTGTGAAGAATGACGACTACCCTGCGTCATTAGAAGTCCGGAAAATATATGAAGTGTTGCCGGATGATAAATCCGCGAAGCATGGATTGGTGCGAATTATAGATGAATCAGGGGAAGATTACTTATACCCTCAGGATTTCTTTGTTCCAATCGAGATACCAGAGGCCGCCGAGGATGTTTTCTTGAAAGCGTCTTAGTCGCAAGCTGCCGTCTAACAAACGCCTGCAGCGGAGGCCGCGAAGCGAGTCTCGTATGATACTTTGAGTGTTACGTCGCGGCCCCGCTGATGCGAGTCGTTATGCCGCCTCAGCGAAATGTGCTGATGGACCCGTCGCTGCGCCAAGTCGCGCTCGCGCCACAGATTAGCAGAAGCAAGCTAATGCGAGGTGCAGAGCGAATGCGGCGCGAGCGCGACAGAGCCCTGACAGGCACGGCGCAGCTAGATGGTTGGGCAGGCATAACAACCGCATGCAACGGAGGCCGCGAAGCAAGTTTCGCATCAATGGCGAGTGCGGCTCGCGGCCCCGCTAATGCGGAGCGTTATACCTGCCTAGCGAAATGTGCTGATGGACTGGCCGCTGCGCCAAGTCGCGCTCGCGCCACAGATTAGCAGAAGCAAGCTAAGGCCAGGCAGGGCAGAACAAGCACGGCGCGAGCGCGACGGAGGCCTGCGGCCACGGCGCAGCTGTCTGGCAAGGCAGGCATAACAACCGCATGCAACGGAGGCCGCGAATTGAGTTTCATAACAACCAGCGAGTGCCGTTCGCGGCCCCGATAATGCGGAGCGTTATGCCGCCTCAGCGAAATGTGCTGATGGACCCGTCGCTGCGCTAAGTCGCGCTCGCGCCACAGATAATCATATGCAAGCTAATGCGAGGTGCAGAGCCAATACGGCGCGAGCGCGACGGAGCCCTGACGGGCAGGGCGCAGCTAGATGGTTGGGCAGGCATAACAACCGCATGCAACGGAGGCCGCGAAGCGAGTATCGCATCAATGGCGAGTGCGGCTCGCGGCCCCGATAATGCGGAGCGTTAGGCTGCCTTGCAAGTATCCAGGATGAAATGATGAAACGGTCGCAACTCATAGATTACCTCGCGAGTCGAATCATCAAAAATCAACGACCCCATCCTATTCGCGTCGCTATCGATGGACCAGACGTGGCGGGCAAATCCACACTGGCTCAAGAACTCACAGCACCACTTCAAGCCCGTGGCCTGCCTGTCATTCGCGCTTCTATAGACGGTTTCCATAATCCTGCCCGCATACGACATAAGCGAGGCTTCACTTCAGCAGAAGGCTATTATCACGACTCTTTCAACTGTCAAGCACTCATCGAATCTTTGCTGGCACCGTTGGGACCGAGTGGATCACGCCGGTATCTTCCAGCAATCTTCGACTATCGCACAGACTCGGAATTGCGGATTTTGATACGAGTGGCACAAGAGAATAACGTCCTTCTTTTCGATGGTGTTTTCCTGCTTCGTTCAGAGTTGATGCAATACTGGGATATGACTATCTTTGTTGAGGCTAACTTTGAGACTATTCTTACGCGGGCCGAGCAGCGCGACGGAGGCTTGTTCGGAAGTGTTGAAGAAGTGAGGAAGCGATATGAGCAACGCTACATACCGGGTCAAGAGCTTTATTATGCTGAGTGTCGTCCGAAAGAACGGGCGGAGATTGTCATAGATAATAATGATCCAAGTAATCCAGTAGTAATTCAAGACGTCTCTGGAGGGACGGCAGCCTAACAAAGGCGTCAACCGGAGCCGCGCAAGCGAGTTTCGTAAGATTCCTTAAGTATTTTGTGCGCGGCCCGGTTACGCCAAGCGTTAGGCGCAAAAGAAGGATGGGGGTGCAAAATACTGGCAGGCTAAAGCGATGTTTTTCGATAAATTTATTACTGTAACAAGGAAGTACTGGAGTGCTTACCTACGTAAGGTAGTAAAACTATGGGAGAATAAGCAAATTGTCTCAGATGGCAATGAGCTTCTGTATCCTATAATCCTACTATGTACAGAAACTCGACAACAATTCGTTGCGGAACTAATCGGTGCTAGCAAAATATATACAGGCCTATCATTAAAACGCCATAAAGAATTATCAATTGATCAATATTTAAACCAGTTCCATACTGAGGTTGGAGATCCGGTGGTTTTTCTCAATACTGAGGATAATGGCTTCCGATCCCTTTGCTTGGCTCAACAAGGTGATTGGGAAGAGGTATATAAGAGATTTCCTTTTGTACAAAACATTCCCTCCCGAATTGTGCGGTCCGGTGGGAGGGGTGGTGTATTTGCGTTCGGTGAAGATTTTAAATCTGCAAGAATAGATGATTGTATTCTAGTGAACCGTTATCTTGGTGCAATACGTGTAAAGCATATACTACATATGACGATTGTCCGAAAATCTATGTCTTCGAGCCATTATGAACAGTGGTTGCGGAGATTTCTATACGAAGAAAACATTGTTTCTGGAGTCCTAACTTGCGAATCTGATCGTGCTCAAGACTATATACTTGCTGGGCAGTTTGCAAACATATTTCTGTTTAATAAATTGCGCGAAACCACCATTGGTGAATTTCTAAATTCTCATCCAGAAATAATTACCCGCGCAATTGGAACTAAACAATTCGTATACGAGCCATATCTTCTTTGGCTAGATGGCCCTCCAGAGAATACTGACCAAGCTATTAACCCTGATCTGTTAATCGAGCGAAACGATGGATACTATGATATTTACGATCTAAAGACAGCAGTCCTCGGTAAGGAGAGTATAACTAAAGGAAAGCGCCGGCGTAGACGTTTCATAGATTATGTAGAGGAAGGAGTAGCTCAACTCTCGAACTATGCTGAATACTTTGAGTATTCAAAGAATCGCCAGTTTGCTTTGGAGAAATATAATATCAGAATAGACAACCCAAACTTGGTACTTGTAGTGGGTAATATGGAAAATGCCGACAAGACAGAGGTAGAAGAAGCATGTAGTAGGGCAAGAGCATCTTAAATCTTGTAGGATGTAGACCTTCTATATTTCTAACGGAGGTCTACCATGGATAAACAATCGCCCAGAACTCTTGTCGAGCATTTTAGCAGCATTACTGACCCAAGAGTTGATCGCACCAAACGTCACAAGCTCATTGATATTTTAGTCATCTCTATCTGCGCAACGATCTGCGGTGCTGAGGGTTGGGAAGAGTTCGAGTTGTTTGGCCAAGCCAAACACGATTGGTTTAAGAGCTTTCTTCAACTGCCAAACGGCATCCCTTCTGATGATACTTTTCGTCGTGTTTTTGCTCGTATTGATCCTCACCAGTTCCAACACTCTTACCTTGAGTGGGTGCGCTCAGTTTATGAGCTTACGAAAGGCCAGATCGTAGCTATTGATGGCAAGCTCTCACGTCGTTCATATGACCGGGCTACGGGCAAATCGGCAATCAATATGGTTAGTGCCTGGGCTAGTGAGAATCAAATGGTTTTGGGACAAGTGAAAGTTGATGCGAAATCCAATGAGATAACGGCAATCCCTGATTTGCTGGAGATGTTGGAGATAGCAGGCTGCATTGTCACAATAGATGCGATTGGATGCCAGACTGATATTGCAGAAAAGATTATAGAAAAAGAGGCAGACTACGTTCTATCGGTCAAAGGCAATCAAGGCACAATGTATGAGGATATGGTTGGCTACTTTGATTGGGCGCTGAAAGATAAATTCAATCAGACCGACTATACAACTGACGAAACAGTAGATGGAGAACATGGACGAATAGAAGTACGCCGCTACTATGCGACAAGTGACATAGAGTGGCTGAGAAAGAAAGCAAACTGGAAAGGGCTACGATCAATAGCAATGGTTGAGAGTGAAAGGACTGTGAAAGGGGAAGCCACAAGCCTGGAGCGAAGATACTACATAAGCAGTCTTAAGGCAGATGCAAAGCAATTGGGCAAAGCGATACGGGGACATTGGTCAATAGAGAATTCGCTGCACTGGGTCTTGGATATAGGATTTCGAGAAGATGAAAGCCGAATAAGAAAAGATCACGCGCCTGAGAATGTAGCGACCTTGCGACATATAGCATTGAATTTGCTCAAGCAAGAGAAGACGACAAAAGTGGGGATAAAATCTAAGCGACTGAAAGCCGGTTGGGATGAGAGCTATCTACTAAAGGTTCTATACGGTTAAGATGCTCTCGCCCTACAGCAGGTAACTGTTCAGACTCCGGCGCAAGGATGAGACTAGGCGATTTGACAATGGGTGTAAACTTTGCGCGTGAAGATTGATCTGCAACAGGCCAGCCGCGAAGAGTTGATCCAACTCAACTTGCAGTTGATTACTCGTCTTCAAACCCTAGAAGATCAAGTCAAGCAGCTAGAAGCAGAATTGGCTTCCTTGCGTGGGGGCGGCGACCAGAGTAATCCTCCAAGCTTCGTAAAGGCAAATCGCCCTGCTCGCAACAAGAGAAAGAAGCGCAAGAAGCGAGCACACGGCTTCGCACGCAAACTCGATAAGCCTACTTCGCGCGTTGAGCACTCCCTTCAACAATGCCCAGACTGCCGAGTTTCGCTCACAGGCCATCGTGTGGTCAAGTCTCGCCAGGTCATTGAGCTTCCCCCAGTTCAAGTCCAGGTCATAGAGCACGTCCTTGTAGAGCGGTGTTGCCCTAAGTGCCGAAAGCGCTGGGCACCAAGATTGGATTTATCAGGTCTAGCCATAGGCAAACAGCGCTTCGGCATCAGCCTGCAGGCTGAAGTGGCGTTGCTGCGCGAGCAATGCCGACTCCCCTTTAGAGTCATACAAGATTACCTCCATCACCGATTCGGCCTGCGAATAAGTGTCGGCCAACTTGTAGCTTTAGTTGAAGCAGTGGCCCGGCGTGGCAAGGCGATAGTCGAAGAGTTCAAGGACGAGATTCGCGGTTCCCCTGTAGTAAATGGCGATGAAACGACTTGGCGAGAAGATGGAGTAAACGGCTATGTATGGAGTTTCTCGACCGACAAGATTAGATACTTTCTATACCGTAAGAGTCGCTCGGCAACAGTCGTGAAAGAAGTCTTGGGCGAGCAGTTTGATGGTGTTGTAGTGAGTGATTTCTATGGGGCATACAACGCGCATCTGGGATTGCATCAGAGATGCTGGGTACATCTGCTGAGAGACATACATGAGCTGAAAGAAAAGCATAAACAAGATCGGCAGTTGAGACGATGGGCAGAAGCAGTCAAAGCAATCTATGAGCGAGCTAAAGGGTACAAAGGACCACGGGCAAGGCTAGGGCCAGGCGAGCAGAAAGCGGAGCGAGTGAGACAGCAGCGAGCATTTGAGCAAGAGTTAATGAGAGTGTGCCGACCACACCTGAAGAAGAAGAGACTACAGAGCAGATTATGTGAGAGAGTGGAGCGATTCCTGCCAGAGTTATTCGTGTTCGTAGCAGACACACGAGTGCCATCAGACAATAATGCGGCAGAGCGGAGTGTGAGACATCTAGTAGTGAGTCGCAAGATAAGTGGAGGGACAAGGTCTGAAAAAAGTAGCGAGACAAAGAGTATACTGGCATCATTGTTTGGGACATGGAGATTGAAAGGACTGGATTTCTACCAATCCTGTTTAAACCTTCTAACCGCACAAAATCCGACACTCTGAACAGTTACGGCAGCAGCGCGTAGGGCGAGAGCATCTTAACCGTATAGAACCTTTAGTAGATAGCTCTCATCCCAACCGGCTTTCAGTCGCTTAGATTTTATCCCCACTTTTGTCGTCTTCTCTTGCTTGAGCAAATTCAATGCTATATGTCGCAAGGTCGCTACATTCTCAGGCGCGTGATCTTTTCTTATTCGGCTTTCATCTTCTCGAAATCCTATATCCAAGACCCAGTGCAGCGAATTCTCTATTGACCAATGTCCCCGTATCGCTTTGCCCAATTGCTTTGCATCTGCCTTAAGACTGCTTATGTAGTATCTTCGCTCCAGGCTTGTGGCTTCCCCTTTCACAGTCCTTTCACTCTCAACCATTGCTATTGATCGTAGCCCTTTCCAGTTTGCTTTCTTTCTCAGCCACTCTATGTCACTTGTCGCATAGTAGCGGCGTACTTCTATTCGTCCATGTTCTCCATCTACTGTTTCGTCAGTTGTATAGTCGGTCTGATTGAATTTATCTTTCAGCGCCCAATCAAAGTAGCCAACCATATCCTCATACATTGTGCCTTGATTGCCTTTGACCGATAGAACGTAGTCTGCCTCTTTTTCTATAATCTTTTCTGCAATATCAGTCTGGCATCCAATCGCATCTATTGTGACAATGCAGCCTGCTATCTCCAACATCTCCAGCAAATCAGGGATTGCCGTTATCTCATTGGATTTCGCATCAACTTTCACTTGTCCCAAAACCATTTGATTCTCACTAGCCCAGGCACTAACCATATTGATTGCCGATTTGCCCGTAGCCCGGTCATATGAACGACGTGAGAGCTTGCCATCAATAGCTACGATCTGGCCTTTCGTAAGCTCATAAACTGAGCGCACCCACTCAAGGTAAGAGTGTTGGAACTGGTGAGGATCAATACGAGCAAAAACACGACGAAAAGTATCATCAGAAGGGATGCCGTTTGGCAGTTGAAGAAAGCTCTTAAACCAATCGTGTTTGGCTTGGCCAAACAACTCGAACTCTTCCCAACCCTCAGCACCGCAGATCGTTGCGCAGATAGAGATGACTAAAATATCAATGAGCTTGTGACGTTTGGTGCGATCAACTCTTGGGTCAGTAATGCTGCTAAAATGCTCGACAAGAGTTCTGGGCGATTGTTTATCCATGGTAGACCTCCGTTAGAAATATAGAAGGTCTACATCCTACAAGATTTAAGATGCTCTTGCCCTATTACCTGCTGCCACACATATTTACATGGATCTATAAGGCGTATATAATTCGGGTTCGCCTACGCTTTTTTATACTCTGGAGCAAATAATATGTCATCTACTAAGAGCTGGTTGCAAAATTAAAAGGAGCGAAGGAAAAAACAGAATAAGATAGAGGATCGAAACCTTCAAAGGGGTAAGCCGTATGTCCGACTCGATCCTCTCCGATCAATTATGGCAACGCATTGAGCCACTGCTGCCGAAGAAGAAGAGACGCAACATTCAACATGCGGGTAGAAAGCCAGTTGATCCGCGCAAGGTGATGACAGGCATCCTATTCGTTCTTCGGACCGGAATTCCGTGGAAATCTCTTCCTGCAACGAGCGATTTTCCTTCGGGTCATACCTGCCGCCGCAGACTCATCGAATGGGAGCGGCGAGGCGTCTGGAAGCAGCTTTGGCAAAGCATCCTTGCTGAACTTCAGTCCGAAGGGCAACTCGATTGGGAGCGGGGTGTGGTTGACAGTTCCAGTGTGAGAGCAGGCCACGGGGGCGAGAAAACCGGCAAAAACCCCGTGGATCGGAGCAAACTGGGCAGCAAGCATCATCTGCTGGTGGAGGGCCAAGGCGTTCCACTCTCGATGAGTTTGACGGGCGCGAACCGGCATGACATCACACAACTGATGATGTTAGTGGAGAGTATTCCACAGGTGCGTGGCAGGCGTGGGCACCCGCGCCAGAAACCGAAAAAGCTGCAAGGGGATCGGGCCTATGACAGCGAACCACATCGCCGGGCACTGAAAAAAAAGGGATCAAGCCGCTGTTAGCAAAGCGAAGGACTGAACATGGGAGCGGACTGGGAAAAACGAGATGGGTCGTCGAGCGCTCGCTGTCCTGGCTGCATCAGTTCAGAAAGCTGAGGATGCGTGAAGAAACAAAAGGCTCCACTCATGAAGCACTCATGCTGTTGGCTTGTGGCATCATCGCGCATTGATTTCTGAAAAGTTAATTTTGCAACCAGCTCTAAATACTTTCTCGGAATTATCTGCGCGCTCGTGGCCTTTGCTTTATTACCTGTATTTTCAGCATCGGCTCAAAACTCTCAAGCGCGTGATTCGTCAACTAAACCAAGGACTATCCAAAAAGAGGGACGCGTGCTCGAATCAGAGGCTATTACGCGCGTCCAACCCGTCTACTCTCCGATTGCAAAAGCAGCAGGCGTCGAAGACGACATCCGTGTTCAGGTTGTTATAGATGAACAGGGCAATGTGACGTCTGCCCGGACTTATGGCGGGAACCCTCTGCTGAGGAGCGCGGCGGCGACGGCGGCGCGCGGGTGGAAATTCAGACCGGCGCTGGTTGACGGGAAGCCTGTCAAAGTTACAGGCACATTAATATTCAAGTTCGAATTGGAAGGCGAGAACCTTGCTGCCGACGAGATGGAAGACCTCGATCTGGCTAAACAGGCTGTTCAAGCAAACCTTTTTTCTCCCGAAGCACATCTCTGGCTCGCCGAGGTTTATAACGAAGAGGAGCTATTCGAGGATGCGATAAAAGAATACAAAAAATTGATAGAGCTAAAGCCCGATTATGATGACGCCTACCTGGGACTCGCCGCACTCTATGAAGACCAGAAAAGACCCGAAGACGTTATAGAGACATACAAGCAAGCCGTAAAAAATATTCCTGACTCAATTGAACTGCTCAATAACCTGGCAACGGCTCTGGGAGGGAGGAAGCGTTACGGCGAAGCCGTAGAAGTCCTTAAACAGGTGATCCAAATCAACCCACTAGAATCGAACGCCTACCATAACCTTGGCTGGTATTACATGCAGCTTAAACGTTAT
The DNA here is from genome assembly GCA_963728545.1 of Blastocatellia bacterium. Lineage (GTDB taxonomy): Bacteria > Acidobacteriota > Blastocatellia > UBA7656 > UBA7656 > DASUNP01. The sequence continues at coordinate 3,573,508 of CAVSKO010000002.1, read as the reverse complement.
GAGGATGCCTTGCCGGTAATACTTGAAGAACTCAAACTCAACCCCGAGGGCGCGATCACTTATCACAATCTCGGTTGGGTCTACTATTCATTAGAGAGGTATGAGGAATTGATTGCAACTTATAACAAACTCTTTGAAATCGATCCCGCTTACTCTCAGGCACATAAAGCGCGCACAGAGTTAGGCTATGTGCTTTTTAAGCTGAAACGTTATCAGGAAGCTATCGACGAGTTTGATAAAGCCATAAAGTTCAAGCCGCAGCATACGCAGGCGTACCTCTATCTTGGACAGGCTTACCACGACCTGTCCCGTTATGAGGAGGCGGCGGAAATCATCAAAAAATGCCTCTCTATTAAATCCGACGACCCGTATGCGCTTGGCGTGATGGGTGACGTTTACTCTCATCTCGGCCAGCTTGTCGAAGCGGAAAAAGCTTTTTGGGGGGCAATAAAGCTCAAGCCCGATCTCACCCAGGCATACGTAGGACTGGCCGGGGTGCTGTTCGCGCAAAAGAAGACCGTCGAGGCCGAAGCGCTGCTTCGCAAGGCAATCAGCGAAGCGCCAGACAGTGTTAACTGGCGGGTGATGCTTGGCTCGGTCCTTGCCCATACCGGAAAACGCGTAGAGGCGGAAGCGTTATACAGAGAGGTACTGCATCAAGAGCCGGATAATGCTCCGGCTCTTAACAATCTTGGGTACTCTTTACTCGAAAGGAACGAACGGCTCGAAGAGGCTTTAGAGATGATTCAGCGAGCCGTCAAATCCAACCCCGACAACCCATCATATCTCGATAGCCTGGGGTGGGCATATTTCAAGCTGGGTAAGCTTGATGAGGCCGAACGCTATCTGGTTCAGGCCGCGCAGAACAATGCCAAATCGCCTGCCATCTTAGAGCATCTCGGAGACCTCCACGAGCGGCGAGGCAAGAAAGGGCTTGCAAAAGAGGCATGGGAAAAGGCTCTGACGCTTGCTCCGCAACCTGAACAAGCGACCAGAATCAAAGGCAAGCTAAATGGAAGCGAAAAGAATACCAAATAACGATTTTATGAATTATTACTTATCACAGGTACTCAAGAGCGTTTGCATTTTGTTGCTGCTCGTAACCGGATCGGCGGCCCGGCAAGGCATTCATTTCGTCGCTCATACTTCCTTAATGCAGCAAGAAGAGGTGAGGCTTTCAAGCGCGTCTATTGGTAAACCTCCATCACGCGAAGAGCGGAAGGAGCTGACCGAGAGATTAGATAAGAATCCGGTCACTCCTATTATGTTTAACAACCCCGACGGGATTCCTGTGCTGATTAAAGAGGCAAAGGTGAAGGGCGTCAGGCGCGATGAGCAGTACTGGAGTACGGACGGCGAAACGGCTTTGAGTGATTACGCAATGTGGGCGAGGCTCACGCTTGAAAACACGACGACCAGGAACGCCAAGCTGGTGTGCTTAAAGTTTTCTGACGCCGATGCGAAACAGGTCTTTTATGTCAACTACGTTGTAGAGCGCCGGAAAACCGCTCTGGTCTTCATACAACTCATGACACTGACCGGAAACCCGTCCGGCTTAAGCGTAGAGTTAAACGGGGTGTTGTTTGAGGACGATAGCGTATGGGGAAACTACCTCTTCCCTCACAAGGGCGCTAAACAGACCGGGTCGCCCGCTGACGCGGCGAATGCTAAGGCCGAAGTTGACACCAGGCCGAAATTACAGAACAGGCCACAGCCCATTTATACGGAAGCGGCGCGCGCGAATAAAGTTCAAGGATCTGTTCGCTTGCGCATACAGGTCGGCGCAGACGGCTCTGTAAAACAGGTTAGAGTTACCAACCCGCTCCCCGACGGACTGACCGAGGAAGCAATACGTACTGCCTACCAGCTGAAGTTTTCGCCCGCGACGAAGGGCGGCGCGGCGGTCGAGTACTGGAGCGTAATGACGATCGAATTTAATCTCAAGTGAAGCCTCTCTTCTGAATAAATAAATACCCGCCTTGCTGTAAAACCGCCGTAAATCCCGCAAAACGGGCTATTGCGAAAGTGTTGTTTAAGCGAAATAGCCTCCCATTTTCCCGATCAAATTCGGTATAATAAATAGTCGAACCGGGCAGGGATAACGGGCGTTTGTTTTAATGATGTTTCGAGGCCATTTCAGTTTGATGAAGCGAGCATTTACTACAATTACACTTTCCGCAGTCTTGATGGCGGCGCTCGTTCTGCCTTGCCGAGCGTTTGCCAACGAGCCGTATAACAACCGGCAGGCATCGGACCAGAAACAGAGCCAGATTCAAGAGATAATCAAAGAGGCCGAACGTCATTACATGGAAGGCCAGCAGGCTTACACCGAGGGCGAGTATGACCGCGCCCGCCGCGAGTTTGATAAAGCCGTAGATACGGTCTTGATCGCCTCGATAGACGTGCGCAGCGATGATAACCTGCGCGTCTATTACCGTGAGCTGATCGAAAAGATAAATCGTTACCAGATACTCGCGATGGAGCAGAAAGACGGCGGCTTCAGCGAGCAGCGTTACGAGCCGTCTCCGCTCGATAAGATCGCTTCGCTCTCGGAGGCCGAACTCGAAGAAGTCGCAGCCGAAAGCGAAGACGCAACGAACGTGCGTTATAACTTCACGTTCACGCCCGGCCACCCGATCAACCAGTTTATAAGCTACTTCTCTCGCGGGCGCGGCCGCGCGACGATGGAAGCGGGCATACAGCGGTCCGTGCGCTATCGCCACATGGCCGAGCGCATATTCAAAGAAGAAGGTATCCCTACGGATTTAATCTGGCTTGCGCAGATAGAGTCCAGTTGGAACCCTTACGCCTTCTCTTCTGCTGCGGCCAAAGGCATCTGGCAATTCATACCTGCTACGGGCGCGCGCTTCGGGCTGTCGCAAAATTACTGGGTCGATGAGCGGTCTAACCCTGAGAAATCTACTCGCGCCGCCGCGAAGTATTTGAAGTGGTTATCGAATCGCTATCGCGGCGACTGGATGCTGGCGCTTGCGGCCTATAACACGGGCGAAGGCAATATTGATTCCGCGATTGCGCGCTCAGGGTCGCGCGACTTCTGGCGCATACACCGGGGCGGTTACATCGCGAACGAAACGCGCAACTACGTCCCCGCGATACTGGCGGTTGTCACTATCGCAAAGAACCCCAAGAAGTATGGGTTTGATCTCCCGCCGACATATCCATACCAATACGAGACGCGCACCATAGCGAGCCAGACCGAGCTGCGCCCGCTGGCAAAGAAGCTCAAGATTTCATACGGCTCGCTGCTTGAGCTGAACCCGGAGCTACAGCGCGGCGTGACGCCTCCGGGGAAACACGTCATACGCATACCCGCGTCGCTCATCACCAAGTCTGCGGATTCAAGCGAAGAATAGCCGCTTTCTCAGGTGTCCTCATATGTAATGCCTCAGTTACGTGGGGAGCAAAAACCGTAAATCCTTTGTTTGCAAAGAGGGCATCTCAACTTTCCCCACGTAACTGACCGATTACGGATGTTAGGTAATCGGTCAGTAACGCGGGGAGCGATTTGGGAAATAGGAAGCGTTGGACATTTCTCCAACATATAGGCATGTCCGATGCGCTCAGTTTATCAAGAACCAAAGAACCGTTCGCTTGGCGTGAACTCCTGCCAGAGCTGTCTTGATAAGCAGCGCGAGATTGATCGTTTGAAACAAGAGAATCAACGTCTTCGCGAGCAGTTGTCTAAACAGAAACGAAAAGATAAAGCAGGATTCTTTGGCTCCTCCACGCCCTCATCTCAACTCCCCTTGAAAGCCTATTCAAAAGACGAAGCCTCGGCCAGGCGAGGCGGGGCAAAACCCGGTCACATTGGTAAGGGCAGGAAGAAGCATTGCCCACAAGAGGTTGATGAGATACGCGAGATTTCCACTGCCTCAATTTGTTCAACCTGCCATTCGGTTTTGCTTTCCAAAGGGTATCGGCAGCGTTCGGTTCTCGACATTGATCCGATCACCCTACGCAAAGTGCTCTATCGCATCCAGAGGAAGGTGTGTCGGAGGTGCGGGGTGGAAGTTACGCCAACCCTGACTGATCTCTTACCCAAAAGTCTACTATCGAATCAACTGATGGCCGAGATCGTTGACTCACACTACTTGCAAGGCATGCCGATGGGCAGAGTTTGCGCTCGTTGGCAGTTGAATTATGGGACCGTCATCGAAGCGTTGCATCGAGTTGGCGCGCACTTTGAGCGGGTGATGAAGGACTTGAAACAAGCCTACCAACAAGCCTTCGTTCGACATGCGGACGAGACGACTTGGCGCACTGACGGGAAGAACGGTTATTGTTGGCTTTTTGCAAGCGAGAAGGTGAGTTTGCATCTTTATAGAAATACGCGCTCGGCTCGTGTCGTTGAAGAAGTTTTCGGCCATCAGAAGAAGTTGAAAGGATACTTGGTCGTTGATCGCTATGCGGCCTACAAGCGCGTGGGTTGCCAGATTCAGTATTGTTACGCTCACTTGCTCAGAGAGTTGATCGATTTGCAATCGGAGTTTTCAGACGAGTTGGAAGTGGAAGCCTACTCAAAAACGATGGCGGAGTTGGTTGCGCAAGCGATGCGCTTGCAAAGCAGCAGGCCGGACGACGAGGAGTATTACCGGGAGGCAAGACGAATCAAACGAGCTATCCTGCGGGCTTGTCGAGAGCCGTCGCATCATTTGGCGGTCAAGCGATGGCAAGACTTTTTTGTGGAAGAAGCGAGCCGACTCTACCATTGGGTAGAAGAGAGGCGAGTGCCTTGTGAGAATAATCGAGCCGAGAGAGAGTTGCGTACGACAGTAATAGCGAGAAAAGTGAGCCACGGGTCACAAGCCGAAGAAGGAGCAAAGACTCGTGAAGTGTTGATGAGTGTGATGCAAACATTGAAGAAGCGAGTTCCAGACCCCAGACAAAAGTTCAAAGAAGCGTTGGACAAAATAGCCACTAACTCACAAATCAATCCAAGTCAGGCATTGTTTGAAACCGACAGCAGCTAATGAATAGGGAAGCACCAAGAAATTATAACTTGGATCATACTCTTAGTGGATTAGTCTATTCCCCGCGTTACTGACCGATTACGTGAATGTGTAATCGGTCAGTTACGTGGGGAAAGTTGAGATGCCCTCTTTGCAAACAAAGGATTTACGGTTTTTGCTCCCCACGTAACTGAGGCATTACGTGAATGTAACATTATTCATTGACAAGGTTTCATCAGTGAGTATAATACGGCGGAACAAAGTCCTGGCAGAAAGGAGATAGCCATGCGACTAGGGTTGGTTCTTTTACTTGTAGCAATACTTCCATTATTCCCTTCGATAATTACTCCTGAACCCTTCAAAGTACTTGCTTTCCAATCTGCTAATCAGGTCCGAATTGGTGGAGCGCAGTTTTCTCCTACTACTATAGGGGCACAAAACAGTTCCTCTAATCTTACAGTTTCCATAGCAACTGGGTCTTCAGTTCCAAGCGGCGCGACTGCAACAGTTGAAGTTAGCGAAAGCTCAAATTTCAGCAGCGTTTCTTACAGCGTATCACCTTCGCGAGTCCAAATAGTACAACTCAGTGGCGGAGGCAATAGCACTAGTGTGGTTTTCAGGTTTACTACATCTACTGGTAACCAAAATGGTGGAACTATCATCAGCAGGGTCACGATAATTAATGCCACAAATGCGGCGATAGGCGCACCAGCAGTTCTGGACAATCAACAACTAGCAGTAAACCCACCGGGATCAGGCGGGGGTGGTGAAGAAGGGGGTGGAGAAGTAGGCGGCTGTTCGACTCAAGGGCAAGCACAATGTTTAGTTAGCGGCGGATGGTGGAACTACGTTAATTGCGAATGCTATACAGATACCCCAGTCCTTATAGATACTCAAGGCAACGGCTTTGACCTTACTGACGCCGCCTCAGGCGTTGACTTTGATTTCAATTCGGACGGCTCTCCCGAACGACGCGCTTGGACCGCCAGCAGTTCAGATGACGCATGGCTGGTTTTGGACCGCAGCGCAAACGGTCAGATAGATAACGGGCAAGAGCTATTCGGGAATTACACCGCGCAACCGCTATCATCTCAGCCCAATGGATTCTTAGCCCTTGCCGAATATGACAAGCCGATCAATGGCGGTAATAGTGATGGAAAGATAAACAGTCTTGATGCGGTTTTTGATTCGCTGCGGCTATGGCGGGATGTAAACCACAACGGCATATCAGAACCCGACGAGCTTCATACGTTGCTGTCGTTGGGCGTAGCTTCAATCGATCTCGATTACAGAGAATCTAGGCGACAAGATCAGCATGGAAATGTGTTCCGCTACCGGGCAAAGGTGCGTGATTTACAAGGCGCGCAGGTTGGACGGTGGGCATATGATATTTTTCTGACAAGACCGCGATAGTGCAAAGGAATCTAGATTTAAGGACCGCCGACGAATCTCGACGGATTCGTTGGCGGTCTTTTTATTTTTATAAGGAGAGCGTGCGCAAGAAAACGGCCTAACAATCACATGCACCGGAGCCGCGCAAGCGAGTCTCGTATCATTCCATCAGTGCTCTGTGCGCGGCCCGGTGATGTGGGTCGTTATACCTGCTTAGCGAAGAGTGTGGGTATACAGGCCGCAGCGCCGAGTCGCGCTCGCACAGCAAAGATTACGCTCAGGCGACTACTCCGGCATAGATCAAGCAGGCGAGCGCGACAGTGGCTTATCAGCCACGGCGCAGCTAACTAGCTGAACAGGTATAACAACCGCATGCAACGGAGGCCGCGAAGCACAGTTCGCATGTTACAATGAGTGCGGCTCGCGGCCCCGATAATGCGGAGCGTTATGCCTCCTCAGCGAAATGTGCTGATTATCCCGACGCTGCGCGAAGTCGCGCCCGCGCCACAGATCGGCAGAAGCAAGCTAATGCGAGGGCAGAACAAGCACGGCGCGAGCGCGACGGTGGCTTATCAGCCACAGCACAGCTAGGTCGTAGGGCAGGCATAACAACCGCATGCAACGGAGGCCGCGAATTGAGTTTCATAACAACCAGCGAGTGCCGTTCGCGGCCCCGATAATGCGAGTCGTTAGGCGCATAAATTATTCCCCCAATGCCCAGAAATTCGCTTCAGAATCAGGGTTCCTGCAAAGTCGCTTGACAATTGAAAAGAAAAGACCTACCTCGGTTCAATAGCAAAGTAATTCAAAACTGAACCGGAGGAAGGTCTTAGATGAAGCATAACACTGCAAGCTTCTCATTGGAGCAAAAATCCGAGCCGTTTATCTTTGATGTCGATAGTCTCTTTTATCACCTCGACTGCCTTACTGATCGCCGCAAACCAAAGGGCGTGCGTTACCCTCTGGCGGTCGCTTTGGTCTTTGTCATTTTGGCAAAGCTTGCCGGCGAGGATGACCCTGAGGGGATTGCTCACTGGATCGCTCTTCGCAAGGATTTGCTCATCGAAGCTCTCAAGCTCAAGCGAAAGACTACACCTCATCCGACTACTTTCTCTCGCATACTTGGTTGGGCGGTTTCGGTCGAGCAGCTTCAAGAATCATTCACGCAGTTTCTGCTTTCAACTGTGGAAGGAGGCTTGTCTTTACAGATGCCCTTAGATGGAAAGACCTTGCGAGGGACGATTCCTCCAGGCAAAACACAGGGAGTTCACCTGCTGGCAGCCTATCTTCCTGCTGAAGGCATAGTGCTTTGCCAGGTTGAAGTAGGATGCAAAGAAAACGAGATAGTTGCAGCACCACGAGTCTTAAAAAGCGTAGATTTAAAGGGAAAAATCGTGACAGGCGATGCGATGTTTGCGCAGAGAGAACTGTCTCAAATGGTAGTCGAGGGCGGAGGAGAGTATGTGTGGACGGTCAAAGATAATCAATCCACATTGAGGGCTGAGATAGAGGCAGCATTCGAGATTGAGGAAGGCAATATAATTGGCCCCGAAAGCTGGACCACAGGCTAAGGTGGAAGTAGGCTATGATCCACCGAGCCAGTGGAGGGTCAATCATGTCCAGGATTCGCAAGCAATACAGCAGTAAGTTCAAGTTCCAGGTAGCGATAGAAGCAGTCAGAGAGACGAAAACGATTAATCAACTCGCCAGCGAACATGGCTTACACCCAAACTTGGTCAGCCTCTGGAAGCGCCAATTGCTCAATTCGGGGCCAGAGATTTTCAATCACTCTAGGACTGGTCATCAACAGCAACTACAAACACGTGAGGCCGAATTGTTTGAGCAAATCGGGCGACTAAAGATGGAATTGGAGTGGCTGAAAAAAAAAGCTGCCCCGTTCAATTGAGATCAAACGGGGTATGATTGAGCCGCAGCAGGCAGACATCAGTATGCGTCGGCAGTGTGAGTTGATCGGCCTGAGCCGTTCGACTTTCTACTACAGCCTGGCTACAGAGTCCGAGTTCAACTTGCAGATAATGCGACTGATTGATGAGCAATACACCAAGACTCCATTTTATGGTTGGCCACGCTTGACAGCTCACTTGCAGCGACTCGGTCACAAGGTCAACCACAAGCGGGTAAGGCGATTAATGGCGCTAATGGGCCTACAAGCCATCTTCCCTGGACCGAAGACGACTGTAGCTAATCGTGAGCATAAGAAATATCCGTACTTACTGCGAGACTTCTCTATCAGCCGAGTGAATCAGGTTTGGAGCGCTGATATAACATACGTGCCAATGCGAGCGGGCTTCATGTATCTGATGGCAATCATTGATTGGTTCAGCAGGTATGTGGTCGCCTGGCAGTTGTCGAACACTCTGGATGGAGAATTTTGTCTACTGGCATTAAAGCGTGCGCTGTCGGGTGGGCAGCCTGAGATATTCAACACTGATCAAGGGGTTCAATTCACAGCACAGGCTTTCACCTCAACCTTGGAGGAGGCAGGCATTCGCGTCAGCATGGATGGGCGAGGCCGGGCATTGGACAATATATTTGTTGAGCGATTATGGCGAAGCGTGAAGTACGAGGACATTTATCTGAAAGAGTACGCCAGTGTTCCAGAGTTGGAGACAGGGCTCGATACTTACTTCTGGTTCTATAATCAAGAACGACCGCACCAGAGCCTAAGCTATCGTACCCCATCGGAGGTTCACTTTGGCAGCTAGGAAATGTCCACTTTATTTTTCTTAATTCGTGGTCTAGACAATGGGGCCAACTATACAAGACGGCGCTGAAAGCAATGGAGAATGACTTGTCACGAGCTGAGACGATAGAAAAGGGGCACGGACGAATAGAGGAGAGGCGTCTTGTGGCGACCAGCCTGTTGAAGGGATATTTGCAGTGGCCCTGCCTTGAGCAGGTCTTCAAGATTGAGCGAGAAGTCGAAGAGATAAGTACTGGCAAGAAGCGAAGTGAAGTGAGCTATGGAGTGACAAGTCTGAGGAGGGAAGAAGCCACAGCCGAGAGATTGATGGAAATAGTGAGAAGGCACTGGGGGATAGAAAACGGGTTGCACTATCGGAAAGACAAAACGCTAGGGGAGGATGGTTGCAGATTAAAAGTGGGAGAGGCGGCGCAGGTGATGGCCGTGATAAACAACCTGATAATAGGATTGGTTCTGAGACAGGGCATAAACAATCTAGCAGCGGCAAGAAGAAGCTACAGTGCCAATCCGCTTGAAGCGCTGAATCTCATTTTGCGCCGATAGACCTACTTTGCAATAGCCCTGGCTTCAGAATCGAATTACTTATATTCGCATGGTATACTTGGAATTGATTTAGGATTAGTGTTATGAGTAGCTTAGAGAAGAAACTCGCCGAGTTGATTGCTAATGATTTGGGTGTCTCTCCAGAAGAGGTCACTCCAGAATTCATCCATATGTGGCGTGAAAAACATCTTTATAACAACGTACAATATGATTTCAATAGTAGATATGGAGGGCTTAATCCTCCAAATCAGGCTATACTTACTATTCCCGAACTTAAAGCTCAACGTAAAGCCGCTGAATCTTTCTTGGCCCAATTTCTACAACAAGAAGAAGAGTAAGTCCGTCAGCAAATGTATTGCTTCTGGGATTGCATTTGATTTGTTCATTTATGATAAAATCCGCAAGTATGTCGGAAGATTTGTATAATAAGAAAGCAAATGCCTTAGAACTGCAAAGTGAAGTCTCTCAAGGTACGGCAGACAAAGTATGTGGCGTTGAGAAGCCTCTTGTTGAAGCATTTCTGAATTTAATTAAGGACAATTATATAAAGGCAGACCAGGCCGGCTTCTTTTTAGAAGAACGAACAGGGATTTCTAACATTCAAGGAATTGCACACTTACGTGATGTCTTAAGTCACCTAGTTACTTTTCTCACGCCAGGTATACCCGAGGACAAAAGGCAAGAACAAATTTCAAATGCTGAAGAACATTTCCGACGCGCGATAGTTGAACCTTACGAGATAGCTTTCAGTCAACTCCTTGGAAGGTTTAGCGAGATTTATCAGAAATACAAAGAAAGTCTACTTCCTGTTAAACAGGATCACATTTCTTTATATGATGCTCCTGATGAAGCTTTTATAGATGCTAGGTTAAGTGAAATCCGGGACCTTGCCTCAAAAGGACGAACTGCCAAGAGCCTTAACTTGTGGGATCAGACTTGGGAGCTTTCCGTAGCGAGCTTTATTGACGCTTATAATACGCTTTCAACTTTATACAGTGAGCTAGAAAGCTACTGGTATAAATATGAACGAATAGATCAAGATTTGATCCAAGCGAACCAAATAGAGGCACTAAAGAAAAAGTTGGCAGTTCGAGAAGAGGAGTTATTTTTACAAGTACAGAAAACGAGGCGGCTTATGTGGTGGGGCATTGCTACAACCTTGGTGACAACCCTTTTGGCTTTACTGATTACAATACTATTAGCTCGGCGATGACATAGGCTATATGGATAGGTAGTAATCGGTCAGTTACGTGGGGAAAGTTGAGATGCCCTCTTTGCAAACAAAGGATTTACGGTTTTTGCTCCCCACGTAACTGAGGCATTACAATGGTTTGTAATCGGTCAGTAACGCGGGGAATAGACTAATCCACTAAGAGTATGATCCAAGTTATAATTTCTTGGTGCTTCCCTATTCATTAGCTGCTGTCGGTTTCAAACAATGCCTGACTTGGATTGATTTGTGAGTTAGTGGCTATTTTGTCCAACGCTTCTTTGAACTTTTGTCTGGGGTCTGGAACTCGCTTCTTCAATGTTTGCATCACACTCATCAACACTTCACGAGTCTTTGCTCCTTCTTCGGCTTGTGACCCGTGGCTCACTTTTCTCGCTATTACTGTCGTACGCAACTCTCTCTCGGCTCGATTATTCTCACAAGGCACTCGCCTCTCTTCTACCCAATGGTAGAGTCGGCTCGCTTCTTCCACAAAAAAGTCTTGCCATCGCTTGACCGCCAAATGATGCGACGGCTCTCGACAAGCCCGCAGGATAGCTCGTTTGATTCGTCTTGCCTCCCGGTAATACTCCTCGTCGTCCGGCCTGCTGCTTTGCAAGCGCATCGCTTGCGCAACCAACTCCGCCATCGTTTTTGAGTAGGCTTCCACTTCCAACTCGTCTGAAAACTCCGATTGCAAATCGATCAACTCTCTGAGCAAGTGAGCGTAACAATACTGAATCTGGCAACCCACGCGCTTGTAGGCCGCATAGCGATCAACGACCAAGTATCCTTTCAACTTCTTCTGATGGCCGAAAACTTCTTCAACGACACGAGCCGAGCGCGTATTTCTATAAAGATGCAAACTCACCTTCTCGCTTGCAAAAAGCCAACAATAACCGTTCTTCCCGTCAGTGCGCCAAGTCGTCTCGTCCGCATGTCGAACGAAGGCTTGTTGGTAGGCTTGTTTCAAGTCCTTCATCACCCGCTCAAAGTGCGCGCCAACTCGATGCAACGCTTCGATGACGGTCCCATAATTCAACTGCCAACGAGCGCAAACTCTGCCCATCGGCATGCCTTGCAAGTAGTGTGAGTCAACGATCTCGGCCATCAGTTGATTCGATAGTAGACTTTTGGGTAAGAGATCAGTCAGGGTTGGCGTAACTTCCACCCCGCACCTCCGACACACCTTCCTCTGGATGCGATAGAGCACTTTGCGTAGGGTGATCGGATCAATGTCGAGAACCGAACGCTGCCGATACCCTTTGGAAAGCAAAACCGAATGGCAGGTTGAACAAATTGAGGCAGTGGAAATCTCGCGTATCTCATCAACCTCTTGTGGGCAATGCTTCTTCCTGCCCTTACCAATGTGACCGGGTTTTGCCCCGCCTCGCCTGGCCGAGGCTTCGTCTTTTGAATAGGCTTTCAAGGGGAGTTGAGATGAGGGCGTGGAGGAGCCAAAGAATCCTGCTTTATCTTTTCGTTTCTGTTTAGACAACTGCTCGCGAAGACGTTGATTCTCTTGTTTCAAACGATCAATCTCGCGCTGCTTATCAAGACAGCTCTGGCAGGAGTTCACGCCAAGCGAACGGTTCTTTGGTTCTTGATAAACTGAGCGCATCGGACATGCCTATATGTTGGAGAAATGTCCAACGCTTCCTATTTCCCAAATCGCTCCCCGCGTTACTGACCGATTACACATTCACCACAATATTACAGATTATTGCTCGCCGGTAAAACGGCCTAACGACTCGCATCAGCGGGGCCGCGAGCCGCACTCGCTGTTTCATACGAGACTCGCTTCGCGGCCTCCGCTGGATGCGTTTGATAATCAATAGAGGCGGTCTTGCGGGCGACATATAATCACCCGCAGACAGTTGAAAATATTTCTTCTAAGAAAGGAGACCGCCTAAAGTGTTTTACTGCGGAATTGATCTCAGCGCAAGAGACTCTCACCTCTGTGTGGTTGATGAGACCCTATCAATCCATCTTCAGCAGAAAGCTGCTAACGAGTTGCCTCGTATCTCGAACCTGCTTCTACCTTTCAAGCCCAACTTGCAGATCGTCGTCGAAAGCACCTTCAACTGGTACTGGCTTGTTGATGGTTTGCAAGCAAACGGTTTCCATGTCTCACTGGCTCACACGCTCGGCCTGGCGATGATTACTCAAGCTAAAGTGAAAACAGACCGCAGGGATGCTTTCACTTTGGCAAAACTGTTGCGAGCTGGCGTGATTCCCAAATCTTACATCTACCCAGCCTCCACACGTCCCATCCGTGATCTTCTCCGCCGACGTATGCACGTTGTCGGACTGCGGGCGCAGGAGTACGGCTCTCTTCGTCAGTTGCTATTGCGTGAAGGCATACTCTGTAGCTCTCGCAACCACATCAAGCTGGCCGAAGACGAAGACCTTCGAGAGTGGTTCTCTCATCCGCTGCTTGTGATGAGCGCGGCTCATCAGCTTGAGAGGATTGATTTGCTGTCGAAGCAAATAACGGAGCTTGAGCAGCAGATTCTTTCACTGACCCGTGACAAGGCAGATTACAAGCGATTGCTGAAAGTAGCCGGCATAGGAAAGATACTGGCACTGACTATCCTTTACGAAGTGGGAGAGATCTCCCGCTTCAGCACAGTTCGCCACTTCAGTTCATACTGTAGGCTGGTGCCCGGAGTAGCACAATCAGGGGCGGTCAGCCGCCGGGGTCGCTCAAGCAAGCAGGGCAACGCTTATCTGAAATCAGCATTCAACCAGGCAGCAGTCGTGGCAGTGCGCAGCTACCCCAGAATCCGTCGCTGCTATCAAGGACATCTCGCGAGGCATCGGGGCAGCGCGCGAAAGCTAGTAGCCTATAACGTCATAGCGCACAAGCTTGCGCAGGCAGCCTACTATGTAATGAAACAAGGGGAGGATTATAGAGAAGAGATGCTGTTCGGGAAATGATGCAGTTATGGAGGTCGTCATCTCCGACGCCTAACTGGGACGATCCCGTCGCGTTTGATTGGGAGGCGACCTCCACCAGCTATTGTCAACTTTCTGGAATTGCTCTGCCCGCGCCGGTATCTCGTAGATAACTGGAGAGCAAAAGCTTCCCGTCGCGTTTGAGTGAGGCCGGTGCGGAACGGTTAATCTTCTGGAGCGCAGTCAGCAGCAACAAGACTGAGAGCCCGTTTGGCTGTTTGGTGCAGAGAATCTGACACCGCACAGAGAAGTAAAAAGTCAGAGCACATGCAGTAGGTGATTAAATGATGCTCGCGAAGAAAACAAGCCTTTCGGGGCCAAGATAGAACTGTTTTCTCTTGACCGCCCGCCTCTATTGGCTGTTAGGCGGCGTCTCGCTTTAGAGAAAGATAGCAAATCCCTATCGAATTATCTTTTTCAAGCCTGCCAACAATCAGCCGAACCTACTTCTGCTTGTCCGTTTTAATTCCTTTCTCTCCCGGATCTGATTTCTTTAATTCAGTAGATGGCAAAGCAGTTGAGGCCCATCCCTTTTGTCTTAGCTGTTTTTTGTACCGATCTAGCAACTCTTTAACTCCGGAGAATTCAAAGAAACTTGCATAATGTAATAACCTGCTTCTATCTTTTTCATTGAGCAACCCCTTTTTACCAAGCATGTTTATTGGGTAACTCAAATATGTATAGACTGACTTTCGAGAGACCAAGCCGTTTTTTATGTAATGATTAAGCTTTTCTAGGTGGCCAAAGAATGAATCGAAGCTATCTCGAATGGCTATCTCATCATCATCGAAGTCTTTATCGGGATCAGTATCAAGCGCACTGTAGATAGTTTCATTAGATACATGTTTATATTGGTCTTTTGGATCTTTGTTCGGATAAAGCTGAACTTTAACCCCTTTTTTGTAAAGCCGTAATGAGTCAAGCATTACTCGTGCGTTGGCAGCCCAGGGAGAAGCTATAAAATCCTTAACTGCTCCGGCTAGGAATTCCTCTTTTTTCCATTTTTGACTTTGCTCATATTGGAATAACCCTACTAAGAAGATAATAATTGCAGCTATAATACCAAGCTTCGATACGAATTCAATCAGGTCAACCACATCATCAACTTGCTTAGAACGATCCTCTCTACCTTCAGAGATGCTCTTTATCTGGTCCCAAGTAAAAATATGTTCGTCCTTACTATCAGATGTCTTAACAACTACATATTTATCTTTCATTATAACTTCGCCATAAAGCTGATCCTTTTTTACAATTTGTCCATTCTCCTTTACTTCAGCAATAGCATCTTTGAATTTCACTGTGGCAAACTCTTTCGGAGCCGTAAGTTTTAAAGTTAATACCAGTCCGAAAACAATTAATACCAGCAAAGAAAAAACTAGCAGTAGCCTTTCTCGCGTCATTTATTGACCTTTCTTAGAATTAAGGTTCATAGCATAGTAGATCAGGTTTTGTACTGGAGCAATCTACTTTAGAACGTTTACTCATCCAAGTGCAGCCGCCTAACGCTCCGCATTATCGGGGCCGCGAGCCGCACTGATTTTATCATACGGCGCTTGCTTCGCGGCCTCCGTTGCATGCGGTTGTTATGCCTGCCCAACCATCTAGCTGCGCCGTGCCTGTCAGGGCTCTGTCGCGCTCGCGCCGTGCTTGTTCTCCCCTCGCCTTGGCTTGCTCTGATTATTCCTGGCGCGAGCGCGACTTGGCGCAGCGACGGGTCCATCAGCACATTTCGCTAGGCAGGTATAACGATTCGCATTATCGGGGCCGCGAGCCGCATTGATGGATACATACGGCGCTTGCTTCGCGGCCTCCGTTGCATGCGGTTGTTATACCTGTTCAGCTAGTTAGCTGCGCCGTGGCTGATAAGCCACTGTCGCGCTCGCCTGCTTGATGAATGCCTGAGTAGTCGCCTGAGCGTAGTCTTTGCTGTGCGAGCGCGACTCGGCGCTGCGGCCTGTATACCCACACTCTTCGCTAAGCAGGTATAACGACCCGCATCAGTGGGCGCGGCGCGTAACACTGATGGAACCATGCGAGACTCGCTCGCCGCGCTCCACTGCATGCGTTTGTTAGACCCCGTCTTATTTGGAGGTGATCTCTTCGCCTATCTTTTCTTGCAGCCACAAATTCAACAGGGTCTCAGGCGATACTCCTCGTTGTTTGGCTATGTTAGATATCTGAGTTGATAGCTTTAGCTCTACTGGATAGTAAATTGCCTCAGATTGTATATCTACATCAAACTCAACTGGCTTTGTTTGATCCCAATAGTCGCCAAGATCATGTGTGTCCCAAAACTCTCCTATTTCTTGGTAAGAGCCTGCCTTTGAAATTGAACTTTTACCTTTTGCCATATCTCTTCCGTTCCGGATCTGACATATCTCGTGCTGAAAGTATCAGAGCACGACTATCCTTCTTCAGTACAAAGAAGGTTATCAAATATCTACCTGCTTCTGTTTGCCCCATCGCAGAATAAACGTCTTCGCCTCGGCGATGGCCTTTTTCGACAAAGCGGAAGCGAGGTGAGTTTTCAAATACCTGCCTGACCTCTTCTTGTTTAACAGCATGCTTTCGCTCAAGTTTGTCTAAAATGTCCTCAAGCCAAATTATACCGCTAATTCTCATTCTCAGTGCAGTATGCTTTGTGAGTGAGCTTGCCTGCAAGCCAATCGCAGGGGTCTAACGCTCCGCATTAGCGGGGCCGCGAGCCGCACTCGCCTTTGATGCGAACTGTGCTTCGCGGCCTCCGTTGCATGCGGTTGTTATGCCTGCCCTACGACCTAGCTGTGCTGTGGCTGATAAGCCACCGTCGCGCTCGCGCCGTGCTTGTTCTGCCCTCGCATTAGCTTGCTTCTGCCGATCTGTGGCGCGGGCGCGACTTCGCGCAACGTCGGGATAATCAGCACCTTTCGCTGAGGCGGCATAACGATTCGCATCAGCGGGGCCGCGAACGATACTGACAGAAACGTACGAGACTCGCTTCGCGGCCTCCGCTGAATGCGTTTGTTAGACCCACTTTGGATGCACAGAAACCTCTGTTTTTTCTTTTCTCTCTTGTTTATCTAAACTTCAAATATTGAACGCGGAAGATGTGACTGCCTAATAATTGTTTGCAGTGTACCTATACTCAACTCGCCGTGATTAGGAACCGGAACTGTTATGGTGGAATCCGCCGTCCTCTTCTGCATCACAATATGACTGCCACGCTGCCTGACCACAACGAAGCCGTGTTGTGTGAGAATCTTACATACTTCTTGCCCCGATAGGACGCGAAGTTTAGCCAACGGCTACCTCCATCCGGGTTACAAAAACCTCAGTATGTAATCGGCTCTCTATTTCTGATGCATCGGCAGCCTCGAAGAAGAGTTCAATCGCCTCGATCAGATTAGTTCTTGCCTCTTCAACCGACTTGCCCTGGCTAGCTATGTCGAGTTCCGGGCAAAGCGCAACAAACCAATCGCCCTCACGCTCAATAATTCCTGTGAACTGTCGCATTTGCTTCATATATTTCCCTCTCGGCAAGTATCCACAGACGCGGCTGGATATGTCAACAATCCTTTGCAATTGAAAGTTGCCCGAATCAGTGGGTCTAACGCTGCGCATTATCGGGGCCGCGAGCCGCACTGATTGTAACATACGGCGCTTGCTTCGCGGCCTCCGTTGCATGCGGTTGTTATGCCTGCCCTGCTAGATAGCTGCGCCGTGCCCGACAGGGCTCTGTCGCGCTCGCGCCGTGATTGTTGCAGGCGTGGCCTCAACTAGCAGTTGGCTATGATGTGGCGCGAGCGCGACTTGGCGCAGCGACCGGTCTATCAGCACATTTCGCTGAGGAGGCATAACGCTCACGTTCAGCCGGCGCGGGCAACGACACTAATGGATACTTACGAAACTTGCTGCCCGCGCTCGGCTGGAACGTGAGCGTTATGCCGCCCTCGGGTCTTTTATGCAATCCGTTTTAGTTCCTCTCTTACTACTCGCCTTATCACTTTTTCCAACGGCTCTTGTCTCTGGCTGATATACTCCCGTAGGGCTTTATTGATCAGGGTTTGATAGTTCCCCCCGCCAGATTCATTCACTACGTTCCGAAACCAGTCTAGCACTTCATCATCCAGTCTAATGGTGATACGCGTCTTGCTAGGAGTTGGAGTTACTACTGCTCCGCGTCGGCCTTTGCTGAAATCATATTCCTTTTTCATAGTCCCTCTGTATATTGTCTGTGTTCGCGTGGCGTCGCCCCGCGTGCTGAAATGATCCTTATCTTTTCTCCTCGAAAGGTGTAGACCACCACTAACACCCGCCCCAGCGCATCTGTCCCGATAGTAATAAACCTTTGTTCATGTGGGTAATTGTCGTCGAGAGTCAAAGCCAGCCCATCTTCAAGCACGGTAACAGCATCTGCAAAGTCAATTCCGTGCTTGCGGAGATTGCTGGCAGCCTTTCTGATATCCCACTCATAGCTCACGCGAAAATTGTATGCACATTAGTGCATCATTTCAAGAGGCGCGGGGATTGGCGGCCTAACGCTCCGCATTATCGGGGCCGCGAGCCGCACTCATTGTAACATGCGAACTGTGCTTCGCGGCCTCCGTTGCATGCGGTTGTTATGCCTGCCCTACGACCTAGCTGTGCTGTGGCTGATAAGCCACCGTCGCGCTCGCGCCGTGCTTGTTCTGCCCTCGCATTAGCTTGCTTCTGCCGATCTGTGGCGCGAGCGCGACTTCGCGCAGCGTCGGGTCCATCAGCACATTTCGCTAGGCAGGTATAACGCTTCGCGTCAGCGGGCGCGGCAAGAGGCACTGATGGAAACAAGCGAAACTCGCTTGCCGCGCTCCGCTGCACGCGCTTGTTAGACCGCGTTCGAGCTAAGCTACTCGCTTGCCAGTTCAGGCACATGTCCGTTTTCATAATGCTCGATTAGCACACCTAGTATTTCCATCATTGACGCAAGAGGATGACTCTCATTTTCCCCAACTTCATCGATCAGTTCATCCAATAACGCTACTATCCGGGTATATTCCTCTTCTGTGTGAGGAACAAATATAGTTCCTGCTAGAGGAGTCCACGCGTCTACTGCTTTCTCTATGTCTAGGTTCTCCATCGGTTATTCCTTCCATTTGTTCTCATCATATTCTTTATGTGTAAGAACAGCTCTGATGTAAACCTTCCTCCGATTATAGTGTATTGCCGCTATTAATCGTACCTTGTTCCCTCCAATATTGAATACAGTCAATTTGCCAACTCGGTCAGCAGAAGAGAACACGGATTGAAGCTCAGCAAACGAATGGAAGTTGTTCTGCTTCATCAGGCCATACCATTGTGCAAGCGCATTTTTCAACCCTGGGTATTTATCTGCGAATTCGTTAAGCCGCTTGCGAGTAATGACGTGCATACAAGATGGTACAAATCCCGCCGCTTACTGGCAAGCGGTCTAACGTCTCGCATCAGCGGGGCCGCGAACGGCATTGGAGAATACATTCGAAACTCGCTTCGCGGCCTCCGTTGCATGCGTTTGTTAGACGCGGCTTACCATCTAACGGTCATTTGTTCTTGAGTAACTCTTCTATAGTAAGCCCAACATCTTTTGCTATCTGCCGAAGAAGTATTGGCGAAATGTCCCTGCCTGCGTGAAATGGTACGGTCGTGCATCGTCCATCTGAATGGCGAAACTGTTTGTGAGAGCCACGCTGGCGGACTTCTATAAATCCTAGCTTTTCCAAAATAGCTACGACTTCTTTAGGTTTTAGTACGGGGTACTTGCCCATACCTTAAGCGACCTTCACTGTTTGAATGCCGATAAATTCCGCCTCAATAGTAGGCTCGCCATCCTCAAGCAGCATCTCGATTACCTCTTGTAGATTCTGATTCAGTTCGTCTAATGTCTCTGCCTGTGAATGTGCGCCAGGAAAGCCAGGTACATATCCAACATAAAGTCCGGTTTCAGGGCACTTCTCTACAACAGCAGTAAACGTTTTCATATTCAATCTCCAGGCATAGCATATCACCAGCTAGTGTAAGCGTCTAACGCTCCGCATTACAGGGCTATTGCAAAGTAGGTCTATCGGCGCAAAATGAGATTCAGCGCTTCAAGCGGATTGGCACTGTAGCTTCTTCTTGCCGCTGCTAGATTGTTTATGCCCTGTCTCAGAACCAATCCTATTATCAGGTTGTTTATCACGGCCATCACCTGCGCCGCCTCTCCCACTTTTAATCTGCAACCATCCTCCCCTAGCGTTTTGTCTTTCCGATAGTGCAACCCGTTTTCTATCCCCCAGTGCCTTCTCACTATTTCCATCAATCTCTCGGCTGTGGCTTCTTCCCTCCTCAGACTTGTCACTCCATAGCTCACTTCACTTCGCTTCTTGCCAGTACTTATCTCTTCGACTTCTCGCTCAATCTTGAAGACCTGCTCAAGGCAGGGCCACTGCAAATATCCCTTCAACAGGCTGGTCGCCACAAGACGCCTCTCCTCTATTCGTCCGTGCCCCTTTTCTATCGTCTCAGCTCGTGACAAGTCATTCTCCATTGCTTTCAGCGCCGTCTTGCCTTCCTCAATCTCGAATGCTGCCTCTATCTCAGCCCTCAATGTGGATTGATTATCTTTGACCGTCCACACATACTCTCCTCCGCCCTCGACTACCATTTGAGACAGTTCTCTCTGCGCAAACATCGCATCGCCTGTCACGATTTTTCCCTTTAAATCTACGCTTTTTAAGACTCGTGGTGCTGCAACTATCTCGTTTTCTTTGCATCCTACTTCAACCTGGCAAAGCACTATGCCTTCAGCAGGAAGATAGGCTGCCAGCAGGTGAACTCCCTGTGTTTTGCCTGGAGGAATCGTCCCTCGCAAGGTCTTTCCATCTAAGGGCATCTGTAAAGACAAGCCTCCTTCCACAGTTGAAAGCAGAAACTGCGTGAATGATTCTTGAAGCTGCTCGACCGAAACCGCCCAACCAAGTATGCGAGAGAAAGTAGTCGGATGAGGTGTAGTCTTTCGCTTGAGCTTGAGAGCTTCGATGAGCAAATCCTTGCGAAGAGCGATCCAGTGAGCAATCCCCTCAGGGTCATCCTCGCCGGCAAGCTTTGCCAAAATGACAAAGACCAAAGCGACCGCCAGAGGGTAACGCACGCCCTTTGGTTTGCGGCGATCAGTAAGGCAGTCGAGGTGATAAAAGAGACTATCGACATCAAAGATAAACGGCTCGGATTTTTGCTCCAATGAGAAGCTTGCAGTGTTATGCTTCATCTAAGACCTTCCTCCGGTTCAGTTTTGAATTACTTTGCTATTGAACCGAGGTAGGTCTTTTCTTTTCAATTGTCAAGCGACTTTGCAGGAACCCTGCTCCGCATTATCGGGGCCGCGAGCCGCGCTGATTTTATCATACGGCGCTTGCTTCGCGGCCTCCGTTGCATGCGGTTGTTATACCTGTTCAGCTAGTTAGCTGCGCCGTGGCTGATAAGCCACTGTCGCGCTCGCCTGCTTGATGAATGCCTGAGTAGTCGCCTGAGCGTAGTCTTTGCTGTGCGAGCGCGACTCGGCGCTGCGGCCTGTATACCCACACTCTTCGCTAAGCAGGTATAACGACTCGCATCAGCGGGGCCGCGAGCGGCATTGATAGGTTTACGCGAGACTCGCTTCGCGGCCTCCGTTGCATGCGCTTGTTAGACCGCCAGCAACCTACCCAAACTCGCTGCCCAGTTCCCCTTCACCTCGCTACCGTACATCTCTCGCTCTTTCTCTCTCCTTATTCGACACGCCCTCAACAATGCTCCCCTCTCTCCGTACTTCTCTATTGACACAAATTCCCTGCAAACCTTCCCAGGCCACGGATGCCAACTCACTACATAGTACTTTTTGATCTCTTGCTCCCCCTCTTCTGTCCTTACTTTTCTCTTCTCGACATTTACTCCTGTCACTCCTGTTTCATTCCTCCCCCTTCCCCTTGTCACCAGTCGGTCAGTGCGTGGACGCCCTAGTTCCTTCTCCGCCTGATTGCGATACTTGATTGCTGCCTCTAATGCCTTGTGTTTGCTGCCGCTCGATTTGTCACTGAAGAACTTGCAGCGAGACACTCCGTTAAACATCACTCGCACGTACCAGCCGAATGTATTACGGCTTGGTTGATCTATTCTGCTGATTCCTTTGTACCCAGACTTTGTCATAGTAATACTGAATTCATCCCCTTCATAAGAATATCCACTGAGGTAACTATATTTCGGAATTCAGAATTGTCAAAGTGCAGCGATGGTTCAGGCGGTCTAACGCTCCGCATTATCGGGGCCGCGAGCCGCGCTGATTTTATCATACGACATTCGCTTCGCGGCCTCCGTTGCATGCGGTTGTTATACCTGTTCAGCTAGTTAGCTGCGCCGTGGCTGATAAGCCACTGTCGCGCTCGCGTACTTGATGAATGCCGGAGTAGTCGCCTGAGCGTAGCCTTTGCTGTGCGAGCGCGACTCGGCGCTGCGGCCTGTATACCCACACTCTTCGCTAAGCAGGTATAACGCTCCGCATTATCGGGGCCGCGAGCCGCGCTGATTTTATCATACGGCGCTTGCTTCGCGGCCTCCGTTGCATGCGGTTGTTATGCCTGCCCTACGACCTAGCTGTGCTGTGGCTGATAAGCTACCGTCGCGCTCGCGCCGTGCTTGTTCTGCCCTCGCATTAGCTTGCTTCTGCCGATCTGTGGCGCGGGCGCGACTTCGCGCAGCGTCGGGTATATCAACTCACTTCGCTGTGGCGGCATAACGCTCCGCATTATCGGGGCCGCGAGCCGCACTCATTGTAACATGCGAACTGTGCTTCGCGGCCTCCGTTGCATGCGGTTGTTATGCCTGCCCAGCAAATTAGCTGCGCCGTGCCTGTCAGGGCTCCGTCGCGCTCGCGCCGTATTGGCTCTGCACCTCGCATTAGCTTGCATATGATTATCTGTGGCGCGAGCGCGACTTGGCGCAGCGACGGGTCCATCAGCACATTTCGCTGAGGCGGCATAACGCTCCGCATTATCGGGGCCGCGAGCCGCGCTGATTTTATCATACGGCGCTTGCTTCGCGGCCTCCGTTGCATGCGGTTGTTATACCCTGCTCTGCAACACAGCTGCGCCGTGGCCGCAGGCCACTGTCGCGCTCGCCTGCTTGATGAATGCCTGAGTAGTCGCCTGAGCGTAGCCTTTGCTGTGCGAGCGCGACTTGGCGCAGCGGCCAGTCCATCAGCACATTTCGCTAGGCAGGTATAACGCTCACGTTCAGCGGGGCCGCGAGCGGCATTGAGGGATACATACGAGATTCGCTTCGCGGCCTCCGCTGCAACGTGTTGTTATGCGGCTCCCAGCGCAGAGTGTGCAAAGCTGTTTCTAATTCCTATTTCTTTACTTCCAGATTTCCAACTATTTCTTTATCTTCGAGCTTATGAGCCTGTTGTACAAGTATCTGAATTATTATTGCTTTCGTTTCACTCTTTAAATCAGAAGATGAAGTTTCATCAGGCATAGTGTCTAAAATCTGCATTGCCATTCCAGCAGAGTTTATGCGTTCTAATGTTTTTAAGTGGTTAGTAGCTTGCTGAATCGCTGAACGGTATATGAATAAAAAGGTTGCTCCAATAAATTCAGTAATTACACCAACAGCACTTGCAATTGCCGCAGGCATCAAAGTGTCAGGATTCCTGATTGCCTGAGAAATGCCCCATATGACTATAGCAAAACCCACGACCAAAACAAGTACACTTAACCAGAATATGAAAGTAATTTGAGTTAAGTTTCTATTAAAATATGCCTCCAGAGTTGCGCGAGCTAGATCCCAAACCGGTTTAACTTTTTCCGGCTGTTGCAAAATCCTTTGCTCAGCTTCATCTATTGTCTGTCTAGATCTTTTGAGTTGTTCAGCTGAGGAGCGAAGGCTGTAAAGAATAAACCCACCAGTTATTAGAAACAGTAGAAACGCAGGTATCAAATTCCACCATACAATATTATCCATCACATTCTTACCTCGTTATGCTTGTTAGATACACGCATCTATCTAGGCGATATAGAATCAGGTATTAGATATATTGTGTTTTCTATACTGAGAGTTGCTGGTAAAGATAGGACCCTATTGCTCCAAATATTCATTATTTCGCTTTGAGGGTAACTAAGAACTTTGCTGTTAACTTGTCTGCTGAGAGAATGCGAATCTCATAGATGTCCTTACCTGAATAACTAACTTGATAACCAGAGCCTTCATTCTCTATAGGTAAGTCTTGATAACTTGGAGAAGATACTATTGCTCTAACGGTGTACTTGCCAGATTGGTTTTCAAAGTTTGTTTCAATAAGAGAGATATTCAAATCTCCTCCAAAAACGCTTGCGGGGCTAGTCTTGCTCACTCTTACCTCCACGCGGTCTAATACTCTTTCACGTTGAATCCTTGAGCCTAATAGAGGCCAGACTATCGTAGCGATTATAACTATCAGCTGAAGAGCAGCAAGAACTATAAAGTATGGCTTGCGAGATTTAGCTTCGCTTTGGGATTCGGGCCGCTTTCTAAATAATTTTACGATGAGGTACGCAGCAACAATGGCCATGCAAACTTCGAGAATAATAAACCAATATGAAAACAATGATGAATCTTTCACTAAGCACCTTCTTTATCCGCAATCCAAAACTCAATAGAGCTACAAATAATAACACTCCAAGAAGCCAGCGAATAAGAATGCAACAGAAGCTCTGGATGGTAATTCACCGACTCTGGTCCTTTCATAATAGTGTCATGGATACAAAGCCCGAAGAGAACTGCTGAATAGAGTATACAAGCAAACAGCAATAAGAATACCAGAAATTGTAACTGTTTTGATTCTATAGTAACTCCACTTATAAATATATCCGCAGCCGCAGTAGCACATAAGATTAAGGTTAAAACTGATAAGGCAGGAACAGTCATTAATGTCTCTCCGACCCCTCGACGTAAAAGACTAAATACAGCTAAGGTGACCAGCAGCGGTATTAAACCATACCAAATAGTATAGAACCATCTTGCAATGCGGTTGGTGCGTTTAGAGTCGATCAACTTTAGACTACCTCGTTGCGCTATTTGTCTCAATCACAACAATCGCCAATACAACACTTTCCACAGCTTGCGGACACCGCACAGGCGCAACTTCTAACACCATTGCAAGTCACGCAACAAGTGTCCACTATAGGCTGTGAATCGATAACCGAGGAAGTTTTCGAAAACCTTCCTGAACTTTTACTCATTCCAATCAATTGAATCGTTGGTTGTAAGTGAATATCAGAAATAGTTATTGCATCTTTTCCCAAGGAGATAGTACTTACTTCCACTATGTGCTCGCCTATAATTTGGCCATTCCTCTGAATAGTGTTGATCCGATATACTCTACACGCAATCTGCCCATTATTAGCAGTCGTTATATATGGTGTAAAACCATATATCTGCCCGTCTTTTTCTATTCTTATTAAAGCACCTTCAAGCTGATGCACAATTTTTGATTGGCCATCAGGAAACGTGAATCTTAACTGCACTACAGTGTTCGAAATAGGAGTGGTTGTGGCGAGGCCTGTCCGATGGGATGTCACATTCTGTGCTGAGATGGATACCATAAACGCTAAGATTGTAACAAAAGCGGCTATCCTGTAAGTGGTATGTATACGATTTCTCATATCATTGATTCCTTTACAGACCAGAACATAATCAAAAGCAACTAATATGTCAACGACTGATCACGCCAAACTGTAGTAGTAAGCACACAAGTATCTTGAGCCGCATAACGATTCGCATCAGCGGGCGCGCGAGCGGCACTGGCCGAAGCATGAGAAATTCGCTTCGAGCGCTCCGCTGGATGCGTTTGTTAGACCGCGTCACCTTTTACCAAGCATCTCCTTCAGTTGTTTAATGCTTAGTGCTTTCTTCAGATCCATATGTATCAACATATGGCAATTGGCACATACAACGGCCAGATCACTAAGGCGCGTTACTCTTGGACTATCAGTAGCGGCGAGTTGCTTCCGATGATGTACTTGTAACACACGCACTCCCTTTCCGTTTAATAGTTGCTTGTAGTCAGTTTCGCATACAGCGCAGACTCCATCAGCTTCTTCTAAGGCTGCATCACGAAGTTGCCTACTTCTCCCTCTAACGTAGCTCACTGCCTCGGTTCGCAATCCTTCAATTGCTGAAGGCTCTACTACGGGAATAGGCTGTCTGCCAAAACTAACAAACGCCTCCCATTCTTCTTCGAGTTTAGCTGCTACATCATCTGGTATACGGATACCTGATTGCTGAGAATCCCAATGCATCTTACCAAGAATGCCTATACTTAGGTTTTTGCGAGGCAGTATTTTCTCAGTGCCGGGATTGAATAAAACATCGAAACGAACATCAATATACAAGGCTTTTTTGCCAGCGTCAGATTTAGATTTATCCCAATGAGGCCCTTCCCAAGGTTCTGAATCTGCCCAGCCTGATGCAACGATTCCGCGTGGCTCTTGCCCAAGTCGAATTAAGAAAACGCGGTCATCAGGGCGAATAGATTTAGAGTTCCCACAACTCCACCTACCAAAATGATACTCCCCTGATCTCTCGAAGGTGTCACCAAGATTATCCCACCAGTGCCACTTTTTCGGATTCCACGTAATGAGATATGTTGTCAAATCAGACCTCCTTTAGCGGTCTAACGCCCCGGTTGACCGGGCCGCGCGCCGAACACTAGTGGAACCTTATGAAACTCGCCCGCGCGGCTCCGGTCGAACCGTTTGTTAGGCGTGATTGCATGGGTACACGCCCTTTTATAGGGTTTAGTGCCTCACCCAAAATTCTCGATATTCTTCAGGTCGTTTCCCAAGTTTGAATTCTGAACGATATACTTCGAGGCTTGCCACCTTCGATTCTCCTTCATTGGTTGTAGGGTAATACGCAATTAGCCGAACCCGGTCGATTCCAGAAACAGAAAAAATAGCTTCAAGAACTTGTGGTATCCGATTGAGAACTTTTCTTTTAACGTCAGCATCGTTCAACGCCGTCTCTTTTTCTACATAGGCGACACTAGTGAATTCACTAGACACAACTATCGTTTTCACCTGAGCCAGTTTCCCTACAGCATTCCGAACTTCTTGCTCTCGACTTGAGTTCTTAGCCACGCCTCCTGAATGTATTGCAGTCATTACCCGCTCCACAGCAGCTTTTGCTTGTTTGGGGGACATGCTGTATTTTTTACCCAGTCTTTCAAAAACCTTGTTCTCTGGTTCTGACATAGGTGCTTCCATTACTTCGCGGTAGAGACTATATTCCTTTTCGGTGTAAGTAGGGTTGGCGGCAGTAGGCTTCGTCACCTCAGTCGGAGTAGTGTTAGTATTCTTCGTCTGTTCACTAGATTTAGGCTCCGCTTCCTTTTTCTCCAGTTTTGTACAAGCCCCTATAAGTAGAGAGACGAGCATCAAGGCATACGCGATTGTCTTTTTCATTCTTAAACCTTTCAATTCATAGTGACTGGATTATACCTGCATTATTCACGCCTAACGCTGCGCATCAGCGGGGCCGCGAGCCGTGCTGATTGTAACATACGAACCTCACTTCGCGGCCTCCGTTGCATGCGCTTGTTAGACGCCGTCTTTAATAGTGATATCTGCATTGGAGGAAATCTATCCTGTCGTCCGACACTACGTACACAACTCTATGTTCTTGCGTCAGCCGCCGTGACCAAGCCCCTGCTGCGAGATACTTCAAAGGCTCTGGCTTGCCTATCCCTGTAAATGGTTCTCGCATTATTGCCTCAACAAGCTCCAACGCTCTTAGTGCCACTTTGCGATCCATTTCTATCCAGTACTTCAGGTCTTCTCGGAATTCTGGCTGGAATACTGCATCCCGCTCTTTCTTCTTGCCCCGCCCTTTAACCTTTTTCGTCAAGCCCAATCTCCCTACGCAGTTTGGCAATACTTTGAGGCTTTACTTTTCTTGACCTTGCTCGATTTAATGCTGCCAACAGGCGTTGCGCATTCTTGGGCGATCTTAGCAAGTGAGCAGTTTCGATCAAACTTGAAAGTTCATCAACAGCAACCAAGGCGACGTCTTCATTACCTCTGCGATTGATGATTACGATCTCTCTGTTTTCCGCAACTTCGTTGCACAGTTTAGCAAGGTTGGCTCTGGCTTTTGTGTAGGTTGTTTGAATTGGCATAATCTAATCTCTGTATGTGTGATATGTACAGCTTTACAGTACACCTTGTCGAAGCATTGGTCAAGGGCAACCCACAGGCGTCTAACGCTGCGCATTATCGGGGCCGCGAGCCGCACTCGCCATTGATGCGAGACTCGCTTCGCGGCCTCCGTTGCATGCGGTTGTTATGCCTGCCCAGCAAATTAGCTGCGCCGTGCCTGTCAGGGCTCTGTCGCGCTCGCGCCGTATTGGCTCTGCACCTCGCATTAGCTTGCATATGATTATCTGTGGCGCGAGCGCGACTTAGCGCAGCGACGGGTCCATCAGCACATTTCGCTGTGGCGGCATAACGACTCGCATCAGTGGGCGCGGCGCACAACACTGATGGATTCATGCGAAACTCGCTCGCCGCGCTCCATTGAATGCGTTTGTTAGACGCACCCTGTAATAAGCCGCGCCCCGGCCTCTGGCCCGCCGCGTTCGCACGACCGAAGGGAGTGGGCATCGCACAACCATCGTCTCAGCCTAGCGCGAGCGCGGTTGGGCGCGGCGGCGGGAATTAGGACCGTGTAGATAAGCGGAGCTTCTTTGCTGCTGATTATCAGGGCATTGTCTCTCTTTCAAGTGTTGTGCGTCTAACGATTCGGTTGACCGGGCGCGAGCGGCACTGATTGATTCATACGAACTCTGATTATCGCGCTCCGGTCGAACCGTTTGTTAGACGCCTCCTCCTCTACGGCGTTCCTTTTAGTTCGCTTTGCTGCGGAATCCAACCAAGCCCTCCGCAGTAGCACACTATTTCGACCCCTTCGTACTTTATCTCCCCTTTACCTTCGCAGTGCGGACATTCTATCGCATCCTGTGGTCGCTCTGGTACAAGTCCAATCAAGTCTGAGTATTTCTTTGCCCCTTGAAATAGAACCAAATTTATTATCCTCGGATCGTCTTCAACAATCGGTTCACCTTCCTCATCCTCATGCGAAACGACTACGATCTCTCCGTTTGGTCGGATGCCGTAGAAGCAAGACCAATCAATATACATTGGAAGTACAGAATGTTTTGCCGCGTAGTACTTTAGGTATTCAGGTTCTGAGGATGAGCTTGAGATGAACTCTTTGATCTTCAGTTCAATCAAGCTGCTTATTTCTTTGGATATATTCTTCATATGATGCTGTACGCTGCGGCTCTAGTCTCAGGCGTCTAACGCTGCGCATTATCGGGGCCGCGAACGGCACTCGCTGGTTGTTATGAAACTCGCTTCGCGGCCTCCGTTGCATGCGGTTGTTATGCCTGCCCTACGACCTAGCTGCGCCGTGCCCGACAGGGCACTGTCGCGCTCGCGCCGTGCTTGTTCTGCCCTCGCCTTGGCTTGCTCTGATTATTTCTGGCGCGAGCGCGACTTGGCGCAGCGGCCAGTCCATCAGCACATTTCGCTGAGCAGGTATAACGGCTGCGCGTCAGTGGGCGCGGGAGCGGCACTGATTATTTCATCCGAGCTTTGCTTCCCGCGCTCCATTGCACGCGCTTGTTAGACGCCTTAGGGGAAGTATCTGTAAATCTCTTTTCTATTCAAACATCTCACAAAGGTTGCCGTGTCACTCTCAATGATTAATCCGATTCGATATTCCCCTATCCTGACTCGATAATAATTGCTTCCGCCCCTCAGCCTCTTGAGGTTTGTGATGTCTTGTGACGTTTGAGCCTTCTCGGCCTGACTAATTGTTTCTTTGATTCGATTGAGCAATTCCTTGTTCCTGATGGCGCGCAGGTCTTTGGCAAAGCTGCCTCTGAATAGGGTCTTCACGCTTCACCTTCTAGGAAATTCATGACTGCTTCCCGCTCGATTAGCTCTGTGCTTTCACCTTCTTCAATCGCACGGACAAGTGCTACATCTTCAAGGGCCTCTTCAACCACCTCGTGCAGCAAATCACGATGTTCTTCAAGAACCTCAGCTACAGCAGCCTTAATTATGTCTTTCAGTTGATCTTGATTTATAGATGTTTCCATATAACCTCGCCTTCTCGCTGTCAAGGATACCATTTTCGACTCTAATTTGCAGCGCGTTTCGCCACAGGCGTCTAACGATTCGCATCAGCGAGCGCGCGAACGGCATTGAAGAATACATGCAGAATTTGCTTCGCGCGCTTCGCTGAATGCGCTTGTTAGGCGCGGCCTCGTGCGTAACTCTTATGACATTTGTTTATCGTTGTATGTTTGGAAGCTACTTATGCCTAGCCTTTCTTTTTGAGCGTTCTGGTAAAGCTGTTACTAAAGCGCGTAGCACGGTATTTACTGATTCTGGCGTTGTGAAAACCTCTGATACCTCCGGGTCGAGGAGCACTACAACGCGTTCTTTACTTATCCCTCCTGCAAATCGATTTGGCTTCGCCTTGCTGTAGTCAAAGCTGTACTCTGATTGTATATCTTCCGATTCTTTACTGCGAGATTTAGAAGTCGACGTTTTCTTCATAATCCTTTCGTTCCTTCGGCGTTGGCAATCGAGCACTGATAATTCGGATTATCTCTTTGGGCCGTTCGGTGAAACAGACCAAGAGTAAACGGTTGTTTATCGAATGCCCAATGATGATCTCACGCCTTTCATCAATGGAATGTAGTTCATCGTCAAAGATGCTGGCCAATGAATCATCAAAGACGGTGCTCGCCTCGTCAAAGCTAACTCCGTGGTCGATTTGATTTGTACTGGCTTTATTGTCATCCCATTCGAACCGATAGCTCATGTAGCTCATCCATTGCCATAATCTTCAATGATTTATGGTTACAAAGAAGTATCCGCCCTGTCAATCACCGTCTTGGCTTGATCTCGAAGGCAAGCGCCTAACGCTCCGCATTATCGGGGCCGCGAGCCGCGCTGATTTTATCATACGGCGCTTGCTTCGCGGCCTCCGTTGCATGCGGTTGTTATGCCTGCCCTACGACCTAGCTGTGCTGTGGCTGATAAGCCACCGTCGCGCTCGCGCCGTGCTTGTTCTGCCCTCGCATTAGCTTGCTTCTACCGATCTGTGGCGCGGGCGCGACTTCGCGCAGCGTCGGGATAATCAGCACATTTCGCTGAGGCGGCATAACGCTCCGCATTATCGGGGCCGCGAGCCGCACTCGCCTTTGATGCGAAACTTGCTTCGCGGCCTCCGTTGCATGCGGTTGTTATGCCTGCCCAGCAAATTAGCTGCGCCGTGCCCGTCAGGGCACCGTCGCGCTCGCGCCGTATTGGCTCTGCACCTCGCATTAGCTTGCATATGATCTTCTGTGGCGCGAGCGCGACTTGGCGCAGCGGCCAGTCCATCAGCACATTTCGCTAGGCAGGTATAACGTCCAGCATCAGCGGGGCCGCGAGCGGCACTGATGGAACCATGAGAAATTTGCTTCGCGGCCTCCGCTGCATGCGCTTGTTAGATGCCGGTTTCACAGCGCGATTCTGGCATGAAATAGAGGTCAATGGAAGCAGGAGTAGGGAACATCGTCTTAGTTCCTGTCTTCGACTCAGTGAATTGCTAAGTTTACCCAAAAGATGTATTTTCCTTATTACCCCAGGAGAGTTGATTAGAGGAAAGCAGGAAGAAATGCGTAAAAGAATAGCATTTGGTTGGTATGGAGGGAAATATAGCCATCTTGATTGGCTTCTGCCTTTATTGCCGCAAACAACTCATTATTGTGAACCTTTTGGCGGCTCGGCAGCAGTATTAATCAACCGACCTCCATCACCAGTTGAAACCTATAATGACTTGCACGCAGATGTAGTTAACTTTTTCCGAGTGCTACGTGAACAAAAGGACAAGCTGATTGAAGCTATTGGATTGACACCCTTCTCTCGCGCAGAGTTTGAACTGGCAATCAATAGTGCGACCGAGGGTATATCAGACCTAGAGCGTGCCCGTCGTTTTTACATACTCGCTCGACAGGTACGAACTGGTTTGGCCCAAAAAGCAAGCTCTGGCAGATGGGCACATTGCTTATTGACAAGCCGCGCAGGAATGGCTGGTGCTGTATCGAGATGGCTAGGGGCTGTAGAAGATTTGCCATACATTGCCCAAAGACTACTCCGAGTTCAAATTGAGAATGCACCAGCTATAGAAGTTATTAGGCGTTACGATAGCGAAGAAACTCTTTTTTACTGTGACCCTCCATACCCACATGACTCACGGGGGGATTCAAATGCCTATGCTAATGAGATGACTGATTATCAACACAGAAAATTGGCTGAATTGTTACGTAGTGTAAAAGGGAAGGTTGCATTATCTGGTTATCACTGTAAGTTGATGGATGAGCTTTATAAGGATTGGCAATCAATAGAAGCCGAAGAAAAACATTGTCATTCTGTAAAAACACCGCGAAAAGAGGTTTTGTGGATTAACTATCCCCTCGAGGAGATTGCCCAATGCCAAAAACCCCGAAGGGTTCAAAAAAAGAATCAACTGACTCTCCAACAAACATTCTCGATGTAGCTTACAAGCGAGCCGAAGAAAAAACTGATAAGTCATTTCTTACAGATGAGCGTATGGTTGCTGATGTAGAGTTTGTCTGTCGGTGTGCATCTAATCGAGCGGGGGT
This sequence comes from Blastocatellia bacterium, assembly GCA_963728545.1. GTDB lineage: Bacteria > Acidobacteriota > Blastocatellia > UBA7656 > UBA7656 > DASUNP01. The sequence goes on along the minus strand of CAVSKO010000002.1, from coordinate 3,541,004 downwards.
GCGGATGTTAGCTGCCGCCTTAGTTGCAACGATCCACGACCGAACCATAGATATTCGTAAGCCCTTTAAGCCGAAGGCCAAGAAGTCAAAAGCGACAGATGTAACAGTAAAGCAGGTTAAAGACCCAACAATATATTCAGGCCGCACTTACGATCAGAAATATGTCGGGAAGTTCATGCTTGAGCGCAAACTTCCTGTTAATCCAACTACTGCATTTCTCACGCCGGGCTACCGAACTAAAGGAATTACACTCGAACGTGATACCGTGATGGAGGGCAATCCACCAGAGCTTTATGAACGCATTGTTACATTGCTCAACGATATACATGAAGGACTTGTATCAGCAGAAGATATGCTGGCTGAAATAATGCGACTGCTGATAATGCTTAGAACAGAAAGAGAGCAGCGCCTTGCAAGCCTCATTGCTACCCTAAAGCCATCAAAAGAGTCATCAATGTTGTCTGCGGAAGGCATAGTGAAACTTGTTAAACAACACTTGGATTCTCCACGTTCAAGCCGTCTCCCGGTTTTAATTGTGGCAGCCGCATATCGTGCTGTAGAAGAATATTTGGGCGAAAAAGCCCTTCCGCTACGGGGGCACAATACTGCTGATAGTCAGACGAAAGCTTTGGGTGATGTGGAAATTACATTGAAAGCCGAAAACGGAATAGTTACCGTTTATGAAATGAAGGCCAAACGAGTGCTAATCGAAGACATCAACATTGCCTTAGAGAAACTTGCAGGTAAGCCAAAGATAGACAACTATATTTTTATTACAACTGACCGTATTGATGAAGATGTCGCGGAGTACGCTGCAACAATGCATCAGAAGATAGGTGTTGAGTTTGTTATTCTTGATTGCATAGGGTTCCTGCGCCATTTCTTACACCTTTTCTACCGTTTACGAATAAAGTTCCTTGAAGCTTACCAAGAGTTAGTGTTGAGCGAGCCAGATAGCGCAGTGAATCATTCTTTAAAAGAGGCTTTCCTTGCATTGCGCCTTGCATCGGAGGCAGGCGCTATACAGCCAGTCGAAGAACAGGAATGATTGAAAACCGGTAAGGTAGGCATCTAACGCTCCGCATTATCGGGGCCGCGAGCCGTGCTGATTTTATCATACGGCGCTTGCTTCGCGGCCTCCGTTGCATGCGGTTGTTATGCCTGCCCTACGACCTAGCTGTGCTGTGGCTGATAAGCCACCGTCGCGCTCGCGCCGTGCTTGTTCTGCCCTCGCATTAGCTTGCTTCTACCGATCTGTGGCGCGGGCGCGACTTGGCGCTGCGTCGGGTATATCAACACACTTCGCTGAGGAGGCATAACGCTCCGCATTATCGGGGCCGCGAACGGCACTCACTGGTTGTTATGAAACTCAATTCGCGGCCTCCGTTGCATGCGGTTGTTATGCCTGCCCAGCAAATTAGCTGCGCCGTGCCCGTCAGGGCTCCGTCGCGCTCGCGCCGTGATTGTTGCAGGCGTGGCCTCAACTAGCAGTTGGCTATGCAGTGGCGCGAGCGCGACTTGGCGCAGCGGCCAGTCCATCAGCACATTTCGCTAGGCAGGTATAACGCTCCGCATTATCGAGGCCGCGAGCCGCACTCGCCTTTGATGCGATACTCGCTTCGCGGCCTCCGTTGCATGCGGTTGTTATGCCTGCCCAACCATCTAGCTGCGCCGTGCCTGTCAGGGCTCTGTCGCGCTCGCGCCGTGCTTATTCTCCGCTCGCCTTGGCTTGCTCTGATTATTCCTGGCGCGAGCGCGACTTTGCGCAGCGGCCAGTCCATCAGCACATTTCGCTAGGCAGGTATAACGCTCACGTTCAGCGGGGCCGCGAGCGACACTCAAAGAACGCATGAGAAACTCGTTTCGCGGCCTCCGCTGGAACGTGTTGTTAGGCGGCGCACTCGTTTCACGTTAGCTCTTTTCGGCATGGCGTCTTAAAGGAATGAAGCATTGGTTGACGCCCGTGCTACACGAATCCCGTGCATTACTTATCTTTGTTTAGCTCACGCGGGCTAGCAAGAAATTCGCGGCAGCGGCTGGTCTATGGTAACTTCTGCAATTCCATCCCACGCCACGTGATATGCCCCGACGACTCGATGAAATCAATGTTACTCACATCGTTTTTCAACGACCCATTACTCAATTCGCACACAACCACTCCGGAGCCACCCTGATTCTTATAGCGGACAATATACTTACCGCCATCCTTTGAGATGGAAAGATATTCCCCGTACTGCCCGCCGAAGTTCCAGTTGCCTATGAATCGGGTGCCGTTATCACTGGAGGGGTGCCTACGCTGCCCCGGTTGGGCCTGTGGTACGCCTGATGGGGTTGCCACGATCCTAGCCAACTGCGCTTCAACCGCAGCCAAGCGCTTCTCAAGTTTGGCTACACGCGCTTCAAGGCCCGACACGCCCGTTTGGGCTTCAATCTTGTTAGCCTCTACTGGAATTATCGTAGCAGTTGCGGCTAAAAGAACGACCAACACACTTGCGAGAACAAATAAAGTTTTCATTGTGCCTCCCACGTTGAAATGAGTGCTAAGAAAAGGGCGTTGGTAAAGCCTGCCGTGGCACCCGTTTCACGGCAGCCGCCTAACGCTCACGTTCAGCCGGCGCGGGCAACGACACTAATGGATACTTACGAAACTTGCTGCCCGCGCTCGGCTGGAACGTGAGCGTTATGCCGCCCTCGGGTCTTTTATGCAATCCGTTTTAGTTCCTCTCTTACTACTCGCCTTATCACTTTTTCCAACGGCTCTTGTCTCTGGCTGATATACTCCCGTAGGGCTTTATTGATCAGGGTTTGATAGTTCCCCCCGCCAGATTCATTCACTACGTTCCGAAACCAGTCTAGCACTTCATCATCCAGTCTAATGGTGATACGCGTCTTGCTAGGAGTTGGAGTTACTACTGCTCCGCGTCGGCCTTTGCTGAAATCATATTCCTTTTTCATAGTCCCTCTGTATATTGTCTGTGTTCGCGTGGCGTCGCCCCGCGTGCTGAAATGATCCTTATCTTTTCTCCTCGAAAGGTGTAGACCACCACTAACACCCGCCCCAGCGCATCTGTCCCGATAGTAATAAACCTTTGTTCATGTGGGTAATTGTCGTCGAGAGTCAAAGCCAGCCCATCTTCAAGCACGGTAACAGCATCTGCAAAGTCAATTCCGTGCTTGCGGAGATTGCTGGCAGCCTTTCTAATATCCCACTCATAGCTCACGCGAAAATTGTATGCACATTAGTGCATCATTTCAAGAGGCGCGGGGATTGGCGGCCTAACGACTCGCATCAGCGGGGCCGCGAGCCGCGCTGGCCATTGACGCGAAACTCGCCTCGCGGCCTCCGTTGCATGCGGTTGTTAGATTTCCCGGGCGGTCTATCGTTTGACCCATTTCGACTTAAATTCCTTTATGAAACTATCCATTTCATTTTTGGTTGGCTCGCCCTCAACAAGACCAAATAGAGTGCCTACTTCATGCCAGACCCCCAATAAATCATGGCAGGTAGGAATAAGCACATCAACACTTGAAGCTCTGAAATGAACAGCTTGGTTTCGTAAAGAAACTAAATATTTCAACCTGCTGATGTGCAGTTTCTTTTGATCAATCTGCTCTTTAAAGCAAAAAAGAACCTTTGGCAGGGCCTCTGTTCGATCCAACATCAAGTAATGATCGTTGGCTAGTTTGCCTGATTCACGAAGAAGAAACAGATGACGGTTAATCACTGTTTCAATGCAAGTCCCTAGATTTATTACGTGTCCGACAACATCAGTAATTGATTGTAATTTCTTCTTTTTAGTAATCTTTATACCGCAGGAATATGCGTCTCTCTGAGAGGTTTGCCAGGCTTCTGCTAATCGAGCAATTGTAACTGGATCAAGCAACCTATCATCGATGTCGTTTCTATTAGCTAGCCAATCTGTTAATTCCTCAGGAATTTCTGGAAGCGTCCAACCCGGCTCAGGATCAATAGATTCTATACGCTTACCAAACAACTCTCCGGCAACCTCGTATGCTGCGGCGGCATGGGCAAAGCTACAAGCCTCGTGAAGTAGAAATGTAGCTACTTGTTCAGAAATACCGAACCCAATTAGAGGACTCTTGTTCTTTCCTTCTGATGCCATACCAAGTGATTGTAATTCTCAAGAGCCGTTTAGGGAAATCTAACGCTGCGCATTAGCGGGGCCGCGAGCCGTACTGGCTGGTAGATGCGAAACTCGCTTCGCGGCCTCCGCTGCATGCGTTTGTTGGGCGGCGTTGCTCACGGATAGGAAAGTAGTTTCAATCCTACTACGAATTGATAGTCTCGTTGATTCTTTGATATAAATTTGACATCCAACGTTATTGCAGTGGATGCTATTAAGGCATCTGCTATAAGCAGTCCGTGACTTAACCGGTATTGCTTTAGTAAATCAGTAGCTCTATCTGTGATTTGCTCGGTTAGTTTTACAAGAACGAATCGCTTAAGAAACTTCTCAGCCTTCTGTAGTTCCAATTTGTTGCGGCAGCCTATGATCAGTTCCATCTGAGTTATCGCACTCACCGCCAGAGTGGATTGACTCTCTAACCTCTGCAAACAAGCGACAGCTTCGCTTATCCCTCGACCGGCATCAATCAGAATGTCAGTATCAACTATAGTAAAATCAGCCACCTTGTTTTACCCACTCGCGTTCGCGGCTGCTACGAACCCAGGCAGTACTATCCTGCATCTCTTCTCTATCTTGCCATAGCCCTATGAACTCTTCTTCAGAAATGTCCGAAGATACTTTTTTTTCGGGAGATTGGGCATTGCCATAATGGGCTTGCAAGATAGCTATGAAGTCCATTACTTGTCGCTGTGCTTCAGGTGGCAAAGAGTTAAATTGGCTTAAAATGTCTTCCTGGCTCATAACTGTTTCCTTTCTGTTATTGTCCGCAATCTTTGGAGAATGTCAATTCAACCCAGACGCCCAACGCTCCGCATTATCGGGGCCGCGAGCCGCACTGATCGATGAACGTGAGAATTGCTTCGCGGCCTCCGTTGCATGCGGTTGTTATGCCTGCCCAGCAAATTAGCTGCGCCGTGCCTGTCAGGGCTCCGTCGCGCTCGCGCCGTGCTTATTCTCCCCTCGCCTTGGCTTGCATCTGATCTTCTTTGGCGCGAGCGCGACTTGGCGCAGCGTCGGGTATATCTACACACTTCGCTGTGGCGGCATAACGCTGCGCATTATCGGGGCCGCGAGCCGTGCTGATTCTAACATGCGAAACTCGTTTCGCGGCCTCCGTTGCATGCGGTTGTTATGCCTGCCCTGCTAGATAGCTGCGCCGTGCCTGTCAGGGCTCTGTCGCGCTCGCGCCGTGCTTATTCTCCCCTCGCCTTGGCTTACTCTGATTATTCCTGGCGCGAGCGCGACTTGGCGCAGCGACGGGTCCATCAGCACATTTCGCTGAGCAGGCATAACGACTCGCATCAGCGGGGCCGCGAACGGCACCGGCCATTGATACGAGACTCGCTTCGCGGCCTCCGCTGCATGCGCTTGTTAGGTTGCCTTGTCGTAGATGTCAATTATGGTCGCTTTACACTCGATTGATTGTAATGAAAGGACTCCTTCTTTGTCGGTTATTTTTGTATATACCCAACTGTCATCACTTTGTCTTGTATACTTTTCTAAAAGTATCTCGTCTTGTGCAACGAAAATAAACTCTTTTAGTGAAGCTATCTGCTGATAAGAGATGAATTTCTTTCCCCTGTCGAAGCCTGCTGTTGAATCTGATAGCACCTCGGCTATGAGCACAGGATTCAGGATTACATCTTTGTGGTTATCTGCGAATCTAGTTTCACCGCATACAACAGACACGTCTGGATAAAAGAACTTCGAAGAATTTGGCACTCTGACTTTCAAATCGCTTGGATAAATTCTGCACGGGCGGCCTCTGAGTTGTAACCCGATTGATATGATTAGGTTGGCGACAATGATGTTATGACGTTCGCTGCCGCCTGCCATAGAGTACATTACTCCATCTATGTACTCACTTTTGCATTCAGCGTTACGTTCAATAGCAAGGTACTCTTCAGGAGTCAGATAGTGTTGAGGCAAAGATGACATAAAGCAATCCTCTTCAAAGTATTTCGTTCACACCCAGAGGATAAAGCTGACACAGCAATTTGGCAACCTAACGCCTCGCATCAGCGGGGCCGCGTGTGACATTGAGGGATACATGAGAAATTCGCTTCGCGGCCTCCGCTGCATGCGTTTGTTGGGCGTCGGTGGTAGATATACACCTTTATTTTACAGCGCATTTCTTTAAGGTCACGTTCATACTTTTTCCATCACAAACGCCTTGTATAGTTACTTGCTGCCCTTTCTTTAGATTTGCCAATGCTGCTTTTTGATCGTCCTCGAAGAAACATTGCACACTGACCAGAGACATATCTTTGCCTTTGAGTGTCACTGATGTCTGGCCGAACATAGTATCCACTGATCCAACTTTGCCATTGACTGCGAGCAGTTTGCCTTCGTATTTCTGGTCGGCTGCTACTTCATTTTCTTCATACTCTTTAGACAAAGCCAACGCTGTTACGCTGATTGGTGCTTGCGAAGCAGCGGCATTGGAGTTTGATGAAGAGCTTGATTGTTGATTTGAGTTGCTTGAAGGAGTACAAGCTGAGAGAAAAGTCATTGAGAAAACACTGATAGCAATGAGCAATACATGGCAAGAGGGTTTGGTCATATTCTTTCCTTTCTTGTTTCCGAGATTTTACGACTTTATATCATGCAAGTGGCAAGACGCCCAACGACCCGGTTGACCGGGCGCGGGCGACAGCACTGGCCGAAGCATGAGAAATTCGCTGCCCGCGCTCCGGTCGAACCGTTTGTTAGGCGCGGTGGTCAGGGCAGCAGATACTTATATGTAAACTTTCGCCGCAATTCAAAAGACTTGTTACACCTTATTGGAGGTTTTACTTGCAAATCAACTTGGAGTTTTCACAGGCCATATCGTTTCCTAGCTTGCAAGACTTGCGGAAATCCTCACAAGCGCCAACTTTATCACCTAATTTATATTTAGCAGTCCCTCGATTCTTATAAACCTCCTCTTGTACTCCATGAAAAAGGTCGCTAAGCTCGCCAAGGTTACTACCAGGTTCATCATCAGGTTTATCATATAACAGAAGATATTGATTGTAGTCTAATAATGCTCCTCTGTAATCTTTTATTGCCAATTTAGCATTACCACGCCATTGATAAGAAGTTTCTAGGGTGCGTTTTCCTTCTCCGTTTTGAATACATTTATCCAAATCTTCGATAGCTCCTTTATGATCTTGTAGCCTCACTTTTGCAATTCCTCTGCGGCAATAGAAAAAGGGGTAATTGGGAAAATGATTAATTGAAGTCTTCTCAAAACTCTAAAAGAGCCTAAAACAGTAGGTCTAAATAGTGTTTCATAAAAAAGACTCGCATAAAAGCGCGATACGATCTTTGACAGGGCTATTGCAAAGTAGGTCTATCGGCGCAAAATGAGATTCAGCGCTTCAAGCGGATTGGCACTGTAGCTTCTTCTTGCCGCTGCTAGATTGTTTATGCCCTGTCTCAGAACCAATCCTATTATCAGGTTGTTTATCACGGCCATCACCTGCGCCGCCTCTCCCACTTTTAATCTGCAACCATCCTCCCCTAGCGTTTTGTCTTTCCGATAGTGCAACCCGTTTTCTATCCCCCAGTGCCTTCTCACTATTTCCATCAATCTCTCGGCTGTGGCTTCTTCCCTCCTCAGACTTGTCACTCCATAGCTCACTTCACTTCGCTTCTTGCCAGTACTTATCTCTTCGACTTCTCGCTCAATCTTGAAGACCTGCTCAAGGCAGGGCCACTGCAAATATCCCTTCAACAGGCTGGTCGCCACAAGACGCCTCTCCTCTATTCGTCCGTGCCCCTTTTCTATCGTCTCAGCTCGTGACAAGTCATTCTCCATTGCTTTCAGCGCCGTCTTGCCTTCCTCAATCTCGAATGCTGCCTCTATCTCAGCCCTCAATGTGGATTGATTATCTTTGACCGTCCACACATACTCTCCTCCGCCCTCGACTACCATTTGAGACAGTTCTCTCTGCGCAAACATCGCATCGCCTGTCACGATTTTTCCCTTTAAATCTACGCTTTTTAAGACTCGTGGTGCTGCAACTATCTCGTTTTCTTTGCATCCTACTTCAACCTGGCAAAGCACTATGCCTTCAGCAGGAAGATAGGCTGCCAGCAGGTGAACTCCCTGTGTTTTGCCTGGAGGAATCGTCCCTCGCAAGGTCTTTCCATCTAAGGGCATCTGTAAAGACAAGCCTCCTTCCACAGTTGAAAGCAGAAACTGCGTGAATGATTCTTGAAGCTGCTCGACCGAAACCGCCCAACCAAGTATGCGAGAGAAAGTAGTCGGATGAGGTGTAGTCTTTCGCTTGAGCTTGAGAGCTTCGATGAGCAAATCCTTGCGAAGAGCGATCCAGTGAGCAATCCCCTCAGGGTCATCCTCGCCGGCAAGCTTTGCCAAAATGACAAAGACCAAAGCGACCGCCAGAGGGTAACGCACGCCCTTTGGTTTGCGGCGATCAGTAAGGCAGTCGAGGTGATAAAAGAGACTATCGACATCAAAGATAAACGGCTCGGATTTTTGCTCCAATGAGAAGCTTGCAGTGTTATGCTTCATCTAAGACCTTCCTCCGGTTCAGTTTTGAATTACTTTGCTATTGAACCGAGGTAGGTCTTTTCTTTTCAATTGTCAAGCGACTTTGCAGGAACCCTGCGATCTTTGACTTTCTTCAAGAAATCTATCCAAGCGACGACAGTTGTTGACCCAGGCAAAACTACGCTCGACCTTCCAGCGTTGACGACAGTAGCGTTTTTCATGTTTGTCTTTCGGTGGTCTGCCACGTGGGACACTAACATGGTTATCGCGATAGGGAGCATTCGGAACAATCCTGCGCTGTCTGAGTTCGCGGCGCAATGGCTCACTGTCATAACCTTTGTCCAATCCTAAGCGTTTGGGTCGCCGTCGTCTTTTGCCGATGCGAATGCCGTCTATGGTTTCAAGTATCAGGCGTTGGTCATGCCAGTTGGCTTTGCTCAATTGGAAGCTCAAAGGATGACCGTTCGCATCGACAACGAGATGGCGTTTGATGCCGCAAATACGGTGTTTTCCTGAAAAACCTACTTGCGACTTGCCCCTTTTTTAGTCTTAATCACGCTGGCATCGTGATAAGCGTTATTCAAATTGATTTTGCCTTTGCGATAGGCTTCTTTCATCAACTCTTGGACGATCTTTTGCCAGACTCGGCGGCGCTGATAGTCAAGCAACCGCCGATGACAAGTTTGATATGAAGCACCGATATCATGTGGCAAATACTCCCAGCTGCAGCCGGTGACGAGAACGTAAAGAATGCCGTTGATAATTTCACGGTCATCTTCTTTGGGTCTTCCAGTGCGCTTCGGTTTGGGCAACAATGGTTTGATCCGTTGCCATTGTGCATCAGTTAAATCTGAGCGATAAGGCTTGCGCTGCATCTGGTTCATGCAGGAATTTTGCCATCAACTCAGATTTTTCAATAACTGAAAGTAGCAAATTTACGAAAAAGGTTCTTAATGCCCCGCTGCTTGCGGCGGGGATGGATGAACCATCTTGGCGAGGGTTCGATGCCCGATGCCAAGATGACTTGAGTTAGCTACAATGCGTGCGTGGTTTTCAGACGTACAGCCCACGCCGCTTATGACACCGCCTATCATCTGGTGTGGTCGCCGAAGTACCGCAAGAACATCCTGCAAGGAGCTATTGCAGAGCGCGTCCAAGAGATGTTTCAGGAGATAGCACAGCAGTACGACATCACGATAGAAGAGATGGAAGTAAGCACGGATCATGTTCATATCTTCTGTTCGTTCCCGCCGAGATATTCTATTGCTCAGGTGGTGAGTAGATTTAAGAGTCTGAGCGCGAGAGCAATATTTCGAGAATACCCACAGATAAAGCGGCGGTTGTGGGGAGGGGAATTGTGGGAAGACGGATACTTCGCCAGAACGGTTGGCGACAAGGTGACGGCAGAAGTGATACGCAAATACATTCAACATCATCGTAGTGAGAAAGAAAGCGGGTTTCAATTCAACCTATTCGAGTGAAACCGCGCGAAATGCCCCGCCGCTTGCGGCGGGGATTCTTTACTGGCAATTTCGCTGCTTTTCAGAGTTTTGAGAAGGCTTCATTGCCTCATTATATTTAGCAATCGCTTCATTATATTTCTCCTGTGCAAGCAGCCTGTTTCCCTCTTCGTAGCTCCTGTAGGCATCTTTAGCCTTCTTTTTTCTGTCTGCTTTAGTGATTGGTTCAGTTGGCTTAGGTATTTCTTTAGAGTTTTTTTCCGCCGCCCACTTTGCCTTTTTATTAGATACCTTACTTGTTGCTTCCCCCTCCATACGATTTCCTTTGATAGTAGCGTTAATAATATGGTCAGAGAACTCTAAGCGTAAAGAATTTCCAGCCTGCTTATATGTACCATTTGGAATACTCACCCTATTGAGAGTTGGTGGAACAAAGTAAAGGCTCCCATCTGCCGATACTTCAAGTGGAGGCTGATATTGAATAGCAGCCATAAGCCCAACTTTACCTTGTTTTCTAAACCCATAAATCACTTCCACTGGAATTAACTCTAACGAGGAGGCATAGAAATCAAAAATGGTTACTTTCCATTCTGTATCTTCTAAGTTCGGCAGAGTAGATTGGCTTTGTGCGGTAAGAAGAAAGGGATTCTTGGTTGGCAATATCTGGATAGTTAGAAACAAAAAAGACAATCCTATGATTCTTAACCGCTTCATATTCTTCATGATGCAAATCTCCTTTTGAGTGCAGATTCTATCATCCAACTATGTGTAGACAAATTCATTCTTAACACAAGGCAAGCGCCTAACGCTCCGCATTATCGGGGCCGCGAGAGGTATTGATTGTAACATGCGAAACTTGCTTCGCGGCCTCCGTTGCATGCGGTTGTTATGCCTGCCCAACCATCTAGCTGCGCCGTGCCCGACAGGGCTCTGTCGCGCTCGCGCCGTGATTGTTGCAGGCGTGGCCTCAACTAGCAGTTGGCTATGAAGTGGCGCGAGCGCGACTCAGCGCAGCGTCGGGTATATCATCACACTTCGCTGAGGAGGCATAACGCTGCGCATTATCGGGGCCGCGAGCCGCATTGATGGATACATACGGCGCTTGCTTCGCGGCCTCCGTTGCATGCGGTTGTTATACCTGTTCAGCTTTCTAGCTGCGCCGTGGCCGCAGGCCACTGTCGCGCTCGCCTGCTTGATGAATGCCGGAGTAGTCGCCTGAGCGTAGCCTTTGCTGTGCGAGCGCGACTCAGCGCAGCGGCCTGTATACCCACACTCTTCGCTAAGCAGGTATAACGCTCCGCATTATCGGGGCCGCGAACGGCACTCGCCTTTGATGCGATACTCGCTTCGCGGCCTCCGTTGCATGCGGTTGTTATGCCTGCCCAGCAAATTAGCTGCGCCGTGCCCGTCAGGGCACTGTCGCGCTCGCGCCGTGATTGTTGCAGGCGTGGCCTCAACTAGCAGTTGGCTATGATGTGGCGCGAGCGCGACTTGGCGCAGCGTCGGGATAATCAGCACATTTCGCTGAGGAGGCATAACGCTCCGCATTATCGGGGCCGCGAGCCGCACTCGCCATTGATGCGATACTCGCTTCGCGGCCTCCGTTGCATGCGGTTGTTATGCCTGCTCTGCCAGACAGCTGCGCCGTGGCCGCAGGCCTCCGTCGCGCTCGCGCCGTCTTGATTCTGCCCTGCCTGGCCTTAGCTTGCTTCTGCCGATCTGTGGCGCGAGCGCGACTCGGCGCTGCGTCGGGACGATCAACTCACTTCGCTGAGGAGGCATAACGCTGCGCATCAGCGGGGCCGCGAGCGGTATTGATTGTAACATGCGAAACTTGCTTCGCGGCCTCCGTTGCATGCGCTTGTTAGGTTGCTCTTGCCGTACGCTAGCAGTGTTCTCTTATCCAGACTTCTGAAAGAGGTCTTGCTGAATATGCCTACGTGAATTGAAGTCGGTAATCGCAATAACTTTTGATTCTGTCCCGTCGTCTGATTTTTGCTCTACGATTTCATTTCCCCACTGCGCCCATCTATAACGAGGGTATCGCGCAAATAGCTCAAGGTATGGGCCGGGGCTGCAAGACTCTATTATGTTATAGATTTCATCTGGCTTTCGGGAGTGCTCTCTTTTCCGAGTGGCCAGAAAATTGACCTGAGTTCTCCCAGGTTTGAGCGTCCGCATGCTTCCACGAACACCGAATAGAACCAGCTCCGTAACATTCCGAAAATAAAAACCAACCCCTCGCCCATCGGGACCACCATCTTTGCGAATTTTGCACCAGACAATATTAGTCTTGTACGTAAAGCCCCAACGCCGCATTGTTTCAAGCCCCTCGGCAAGCAACGCATTGGGCACCCACAAATAAAGATGACTCGTTGCTGCTGCAAAATGTGAAACTGGCAATTCGTATATCTCTTCAAATTCAAGTGTGGGATAACGTAATAGCCGTTTATGCTCTGGTGCCATTTTGCCTGTGCGATTCTCAAAGCGCCAGGGTGGATCTGCAAGAATGGTTCTATATGTCCCACCTACACGATCAACTAAATCTTGAGATGCGGAAGGTTGAATCATAAGCTCTCCCTTGTGATTAATAGATTTGTCGTTATACCGAAAACAAGGACGGGGCAGCCTCCACTTCGCCCAGCCCTAAGTCGTGGCAGCAATTTCCCTATGTGTGTGGTGCTTGCGCCATATTTTTGAAATAATCCTAACGATTTAAAGTAGGGATCAAGTTGTTGGCTTCGCGTTACAAGGACACCTAAGCTGATTCGGTTATAATCAAAGAATGCTCGAAAGGCATACAGGTCTCGATCAAAAGTTTGATCTTTGCTATTCCACTCAAGATCAAAAGCTATTCTGTTCTTCAGATAATCAATCTTGTGCGTGTCAGCAGTTACTTCCACATCATCCACGACAAGCTTTGCTTTCATCTGGCCTTCAGTCCAGCCTAAAGGCCGGAGAATCTTTGAGAACTCCTTGGGGATCTCGCTTTCATTGCCACCAGCTTTTGTTATTTGTTCCTCAGTAAACCTAAAAGCACGTAAGACTTGGTAAACGTCTCTACATTCTTCAGGGAACTCACAGGCCAGAATGGCTGCCGCGTGTCGGTAGTCATGAATCTCGTAGATTTGCTGAATATCTTCTGGAATGTGAGTGTGATCGAGCATGCTCGTATTACAGCAAAAGTTAAATGCGAAAGCAATCTGTCAAGTTTATGTTCACGTAACGAGGCTTGTCATTGAGCAACCTAACGCTCCGCATTAGCGGGGCCGCGAGCCGCGCTGATTTTATCATACGGCGCTTGCTTCGCGGCCTCCGTTGCATGCGGTTGTTATACCCTGCTCTGCAACACAGCTGCGCCGTGGCCGCAGGCCACTGTCGCGCTCGCCTGCTTGATGAATGCCTGAGTAGTCGCCTGAGCGTAGCCTTTGCTGTGCGAGCGCGACTTGGCGCAGCGGCCAGTCCATCAGCACACTTCGCTAGGCAGGTATAACGCTCCGCATTAGCGGGGCCGCGAGCCGTGCTGATTCTATCATACGAACCTCACTTCGCGGCCTCCGTTGCATGCGGTTGTTATGCCTGCCCAACCATCTAGCTGCGCCGTGCCTGTCAGGGCTCTGTCGCGCTCGCGCCGTGCTTATTCTCCCCTCGCCTTGGCTTGCTCTGATTATTCCTGGCGCGAGCGCGACTTGGCGCAGCGACGGGTCCATCAGCACATTTCGCTGTGGCGGCATAACGCTCCGCATTATCGGGGCCGCGAGAGGTATTGATTGTAACATGCGAAACTTGCTTCGCGGCCTCCGTTGCATGCGGTTGTTATGCCTGCCCAACCATCTAGCTGCGCCGTGCCCGACAGGGCTCTGTCGCGCTCGCGCCGTGATTGTTGCAGGCGTGGCCTCAACTAGCAGTTGGCTATGAAGTGGCGCGAGCGCGACTCAGCGCAGCGTCGGGTATATCTACACACTTCGCTGAGGAGGCATAACGCTCCGCATTATCGGGGCCGCGAGCCGCACTCGCCTTTGATGCGAACTGTGCTTCGCGGCCTCCGTTGCATGCGGTTGTTATGCCTGCCCAACCATCTAGCTGCGCCGTGCCTGTCAGGGCTCTGTCGCGCTCGCGCCGTATTGGCTCTGCACCTCGCATTAGCTTGCATATGATTATCTGTGGCGCGAGCGCGACTTAGCGCAGCGACGGGTCTATCCGCACATTTCGCTGAGGCGGCATAACGCTGCGCATTATCGGGGCCGCGAGCCGCACTGATTGTAACATACGAAACTTGCTTCGCGGCCTCCGTTGCATGCGGTTGTTATGCCTGCCCAGCAAATTAGCTGCGCCGTGCCCGTCAGGGCACTGTCGCGCTCGCGCCGTGCTTATTCTCCCCTCGCCTTGGCTTGCATCTGTCCTTCTGTGGCGCGAGCACGACTTGGCGCAGCGGCCAGTCCATCAGCACATTTCGCTAGGCAGGTATAACGACTCGCGTGACCGAGCGCGGTGTGAGCGATTGGCCGATGCATACGACACCTCGTTACCGCGCTTCGGTCAACGCGCTTGTTAGACGCACCCTGTTTTTAGCCGCGCCGTGCGCAGCACCCCCGCGTTCGCGCCGCACCAAGGGCGGCTGGTTTTGCCATAGCCTGTTCCCACATTATGGCGAACGCGGCTGGCGCGGCGGCGGAATGAAGGACCGCACGGATAAGCGGAGCATATTTGCTATTGGTGGCCAAGTCATTGCCTCTATTTCATCATATGTGCGTCTAACGCCCCGGTTGACCGGGCGCGCGAGCGGCACTGGTGGCACTATAGGAAACTCGCTTCGCGCGCTCCGGTCGAACCGATTGTTCGGCGGCGGTTTTGTAGAGAGCCAAATAATTCGCTCAGCAAAGGAAATTTAATCTGGTCGCCGACGGTTCTCTCGTTTGGTAGCCTTTATATCTGCATAAGCCAAACTGCATGAATAATTCGTTGGCACATCTGATGGCTCAAGTTTTCCGGCTAATGACTTGTCATCTTCACCAAGAGTACCGACAAAGACCATCTGCTCATCTTTACAGCAATATCCTTGATAGGTAACTGTAAACTTTACTTTTCGTCCATTTATTGAGCCTTCAATTGCGGCATCCGCACAAACACCTTCACCTCGTGAACCTTTGCCGCCGACAAGGTCACCAGTCAACTCATTTCCATCTTGTCTGAACCGGATTACCCACTCAAAGAAGTGTCTTTCTTTTTTGACGAAACCGTCTCTTGCTACCATGTGAGTAACATCTAGCTCAAAATCCCACACGCCAACTATGGAAGTTTGAGGTGGAGATGAGAATGCCGTAGTTACAAACAACAAAACAGCTAATGGGAAACATATCAATTTTCTATGGGGCATATTTCCT
This sequence comes from Blastocatellia bacterium, assembly GCA_963728545.1. Lineage (GTDB taxonomy): Bacteria > Acidobacteriota > Blastocatellia > UBA7656 > UBA7656 > DASUNP01. The sequence goes on along the minus strand of CAVSKO010000002.1, from coordinate 3,525,511 downwards.
CCTTTAGTTTTTAGGATGTCTTGAAGAGGCGTTTATTCTATCACTACATCCGTTTCAAGTGATAGACGCCGAACGTCCCGCGTCACCGGGCGCGGCACATAGTATTGAAGCTACCTTACGAAACTTGCTTGCCGCGCTCCGGTGCACGCGTTTGTTAGACCTCTTGCGGGGATATGCTCGACTTGTACTTCAATAAACTTCCTTATGAGTACCTATGTCAATAAACAGCGCCCGTTGGTTACTTACAAAGTGAAAGATTACCCTTAGATCATATTCAATGCTGAAACTCCATAAGTCTTTGAGCTTGCCCGATAGTTTATGCGTTCTTAGCGTTGGATCAAAAGGATTGGCTTTGAAAGCCTCCACTCTCTCCCAAAATCGCGCTTCCATGACTGAATCACCAGCAATCCTCTTCTTGAAAGCTCTTTTGAATGATGAGCTGAACGCGATCTCAATCATTCAACAACATCCCTTTAAGCTTGTCTGTTTCACTTGAGAACTCGTCTTTAGTATCATCCAATTCAGATAAACTAGCGATGTGGTTCAGATATATTTCTTCTCTTCGTTCTTCAATTAGATATTTTTCAATTAACTCGTGGAGTTCTTGTTTCTCTTGGGCGGACAAAGCCTTAATCTCTTCCACTATCTCTGCAAAGCTGCTCATCTAACCACCTCCTTTGGTGCTCTCGCTTCAAAATACATTCCTTCCTTCTGTATTGCAACTGCGCCCTTGCTCCTCTAAGAGGTCTAACGCTCCGCATTATCGGGGCCGCGAGCCGTGCTGATTTTATCATACGGCGCTTGCTTCGCGGCCTCCGTTGCATGCGGTTGTTATGCCTGCCCAACCATCTAGCTGCGCCCTGCCTGTCAGGGCTCTGTCGCGCTCGCGCCGTGCTTATTCTCCCCTCGCCTTGGCTTGCTCTGATTATTCCTGGCGCGAGCGCGACTTTGCGCAGCGGCCAGTCCATCAGCACATTTCGCTAGGCAGGTATAACGCTCCGCATTAGCGGGGCCGCGAGCGGTATTGATTGTAACATGCGAACTGTGCTTCGCGGCCTCCGTTGCATGCGGTTGTTATGCCTGCCCTGCTAGATAGCTGCGCCGTGCCTGTCAGGGCTCCGTCGCGCTCGCGCCGTGCTTGTTCTGCCCTCGCATTAGCTTGCATCTGACCTTCTGTGGCGCGAGCGCGACTTGGCGCAGCGACGGGTCCATCAGCACATTTCGCTGAGGAGGCATAACGCTCCGCATTATCGGGGCCGCGAGCCGCACTCGCCATTGATGCGATACTCGCTTCGCGGCCTCCGTTGCATGCGGTTGTTATGCCTGCCCTGCTAGATAGCTGCGCCGTGCCCGTCAGGGCACCGTCGCGCTCGCGCCGTATTGGCTCTGCACCTCGCATTAGCTTGCATATGATTATCTGTGGCGCGAGCGCGACTCAGCGCAGCGTCGGGTATATCTACACACTTCCCTGTGGCGGCATAACGCTCCGCATTATCGGGGCCGCGAGCCGCACTCATTGTAACATGCGAACTGTGCTTCGCGGCCTCCGTTGCATGCGGTTGTTATGCCTGCCCAACCATCTAGCTGCGCCCTGCCCGTCAGGGTACCGTCGCGCTCGCGCCGTATTCGCTCTGTACCTCGCATTAGCTTGCATCTGATCTTCTGTGGCGCGAGCGCGACTTTGCGCAGCGGCCAGTCCATCAGCACATTTCGCTAGGCAGGTATAACGCTTGGCGTAACCGGGCCGCGCACAATGAACTGATGAATGCATACGAATCTCGCTTGCGCGGCTACGGTTCACGCCTTTGTTAGGCGCGGTCTTCCTAGGACGCTTCTACTGTTTTCACTCCGCTTACTGGTATCTCACCTTCGTTCAGTTGTTCTGCAAACGCCGGTATCAGCTTATTCATATTGTTTTCATATGCTGCGGGCCAAAGTGCTTTCAGTCTCTCCCTTGCTTGCTCGTTGATATGTACTTCTCCTGATTTCTCTATCAATATCATTGCCACGCGGCCACTATTTTCTGTCACAGCAAATATATAGTCATCATCGTCTTTAGCCATAGATGCTTTCCATTCATCTAATAGCTCTTCCAACTCGTACTTATAAAGCTCGTACTGCATTTCACCGTCGTCGAGCAAGGTTTGTTTCAATAGCTTCTCAATTCTTTTTGCTGTCATGTATGTTTGACTTTTCGTAGAGCGCTTTTCCTTTTGCTTCATCTTATTCCGCATCCCGGTTCGGTTGCAAGCGCCTAACGCCACGCATCAGTGGGCGCGGCGCACAACACTGATGGATTCATGCGAAACTCGCTCGCCGCGCTCCATTGAATGCGTTTGTTAGACGCACCCTGTAATAAGCCGCGCCCCGGCCTCTGGCCCGCCGCGTTCGCACGACCGAAGGGAGTGGGCATCGCACAACCATCGTCTCAGCCTAGCGCGAGCGCGGTTGGGCGCGGCGGCGGGAATTAGGACCGTGTAGATAAGCGGAGCTTCTTTGCTGCTGATTATCAGGGCATTGTCTCTCTTTCAAGTGTTGTGCGTCTAACGACTCGCGTCAGCGGGCCGCCGAGCGATGCTGATGGAGTCATACGAAATCCATTTCGGCGGCTCCGTTGAACGCGTTTGTTAGACGCTGCCAGGTATCAGAGCTACTTCCTATTGGTTTTTCATTTAAGCACCTCTACGATTTAACAGCTTCATTCTCTGGTAATAGTCTTCTTCCTCCTTATCGTACTCATCACTCACAGATACGCGTCGGACATACTTATGTCTCTGAAAATCAAGGGCTAAAAGAGCCTTACTCCTAACCCTTTCTGTCTTTAGATAGGGATATAGTGTTTCGAGGAAAGATGATGCCTTCTTACCTGTTATTATCCATTTTTCGCAAGGCTTTCGGTTTCCATATTGAATTTCTTTTCTTACGTGTCCTGGCCAATGAAGATTGAAGAAGGTAATGATGTAATTGTCAGTATTGGGTAGAGAACAAACCAAAGAGTAATTATGGGTTGAAGAGTTATAGTTTATTGTTATAGTTCCTTCCCCTTCAAACATACCTGCAGCCCAGTGTAAATCTTCAGGTTTCATATATCACTTCCGCTACATTATCTTGCAGCGTCTAACGTCTCGCGTCACCGGGCGGCGATGAACCCACTGGTGAGATCATGCGAAATCCGCTATCGCCGCTCCGGTGCACGCGCTTGTTAGGCGGCGTTTCGACAACATGACCTTGAAATCTAAGAAAGAATAAGTCTATGACCTAATCTTCTATTCTGATTTAAGGTATATAATTTCTCCCACAGTCACAAATATTGTTGATAAAAATAGTAGCCCGGAAAGAGGTGCCCCCCATGCTGCTTCGGCCCACAAGAGTTGATTTATCCAAGAAACATCTTGCCAAGTCTCGTCAACTCGAATGATAAGGTCCAGGCTAAGAATAAAAACGAGTAGCAATAGGCCTGCGAGGAAAGGCCTCCAAACACTGAAATGAAACCAAAGTTTTTGATTGAGGGTAGATCGTGCATCAATAGAAGCAAGTATCAAAGCTAAAGCGACATGCTGTACAAGCGCAGCAATAATTAAGATCAAACGCAAAACTTCCTTAAGCCACTGCGGACTGTGGTGAGCGCCAATACTACATATGAAAGCAATTACCAAAGTAGACAAGAATATGAGAATTGGCGACCATAATGAGATACTTTCTTGTCCATAAAGAATTCTAAATCGGCTTGATATTTCAGATGGATAATTAAATTTCCGGTCATTGTTCCTAGCCTGTTGGTTTAGCTCTGCTGGCGCTCTACTATTGCTTTTAATCGTTAAAAGTGAAAGGATTGTTTGGCCGATTGCTAATAGCAATCCTAACAAGGCAAGAGCATCACGTATATTATTAGATAAGAAGCCTTCATTCATAAATAGCTGGGGCGCATTATAGCTTCAGGGTTAGGATCTTCAAAGCCTTACTTCCAGCCGCCTAACGACACGCATCAGCGGGGCCGCGACGTGACGCTCAAAGTATCATACGAGACTCGCTTCGCGGCCTCCGTTGCATGCGGTTGTTATGCCTGCCCTACGACCTAGCTGTGCTGTGGCTGATAAGCCACCGTCGCGCTCGCGCCGTGCTTGTTCTGCCCTCGCATTAGCTTGCTTCTGCCGATCTGTGGCGCGAGCGCGACTTGGCGCAGCGACGGGTCCATCAGCACATTTCGCTGAGGAGGCATAACGAATCGCATCAGCGGGGCCACGAACGGCATTGATGAAACCATGCGAAATTCGCTTCGCGGCCTCCGCTGCATGCGCTTGTTAGGCGCTGGTTGGAGTCAAAGACTACATCTTACACTTATCAATCTTCGCAAAGCCGAATATTGGTTATTTCTACCTGTCCATATCCTGCAGCTAACCTCGGCCCACCCTTACTGCCAAATTCAATCTCTAATGCTGCAATAATGGAAAAGTCTATCTTATCCTTGTCAACAGCATAATAATAATTCCCATCTGCGTTAAATAGAAACCATTCTTTTGTAAGATCAATATGAAACGGTCGCCATTTACTATCAACTGGCAAACGCTCTTGCTTAGGGTCTGTAATTCCTTTATTCCAGAACGTTGCTAAACCGTCAATAATTCGAAAAGACAACCATACTTCTGCTGAACATCTGTTCGAAGGATCTTCTTTTGTAGGTATAGCACGAGCATCAAAGGCTAGGCACTTCTTGCGGGCAGGATTCATAAGCGGGTACAGCCCACAAGGGCGTATAGTTACATTAGACGGATAGCAGCCAGGAGCATTTCTGAAATTGACGCGGAAACAATTAGGTTCCTGATCTAGCACAATTGTAGCCTGAATGAAATTTTCATTATCCGTAGGATCAGCCCAGAGATGATAAACCGAGTTTAGACCAACAAGAGTATTTCGGTGTATATCCGGGTCTTTTTCAACTTGCAACCCACAAAATGTATAAATATAAACCTGCGGGTCACTAGCCTCTTTAGCTATATTGGCAAAATGCGATAAAGATTCAGGAAGTCTGAATCTAGGACCTAGTTTTTCAATTGCCGTACGGATTTCTTCACAGGCAACTCCAAGAGCAGCTCGCTTATCTGGATTCCTAGGGTTATAAGTTGCTGGTTGTAGTCCCAAAAGGTCCGAAGGAAGTCTCAGGGGTTCGTTGGAGTGTGGGATAACAAAGAAGGTTCGATCCTTGCCTAGTTTACCGACGAAAAGTCCCATCTCAAAGATGACATTATCCCTTACCGCTCCTAGCTCTTGATTTCGAATTCTGACTATATCATCAGGCGTGAAAACAAATATACCGAAATCATAGCCTTCGAGTCAATTTAATAGGTCTTCGACTGGAAAGCTGGAAGGAGTGAAGATTCCTTGTGACCATACAGCAGTATACAACTCATAATAACTAAAATTGGCTTGAATAGCCTTGGCAATTTCCAAGCTTTCAAAAGACGATCCAATGAAGATATTTGGTACCATTTGTTTTTCTCCTAGTAACTCTCCTTATGCTAGCGGAGGCATCCTGTCAGACCTATTTCTATGCTGCTAAAATATAGAGGAGAATGTGTACTCAAGCAAAGAGCACACTTGCTTGTAATTACAATCGGCTCATCAAAGCGCCTAACGACTCGCATTAGCGGGGCCGCGAGCCGTGCTGATTGATTGATGCGAGACTTGCCTCGCGGCCTCCGCTGCATGCGTTTGTTATGCCTCTTGCCTGCATAAGCGATCTTTACTGGTCAGCCGAACTCTTGCGCTCTACTCTAGCGCATACTAACCAAGTTCGGCTGGACATAAGGTATTTTTCAGAAACAGGTTCCCAAGCGATATTCAAATCAGTACCCTCAAATTGTCCTAAGTCCTCAAATGAAAGCTCCAGTGTTTCACCTGTTTGGTATGCACGCACCTTATTGAACATAATTGAAAGCATTCGATCACTGGGTGGCCAGTAGACTCCTCTGTCAGTGCGAATTCTGGGAAGCCTTACGCGATTGATGACTCTTACTGCTTCTGGTCTTTCCATAAAGGATTTCAATTCTTCTTCTGTATACATAATATTTATAGGATACTGCCCTGTAGGTGTGTCAAAATTCACATTTAGTTTTGTGCGCTCAAGAGACTTGTTTGCTGCGTCTAGGAGAGAAAAGTATTCAGCTTTTCCTGGAAAGCCAATTACGAACCCAGTGATTTTAAGTTTGATACTTATTGACTCAATAAGTTTAAGCTCCTCTTTTACTAGGTGATAAAGGTTGGGTGGTATCTGTAGATCAAGAGGATGCTCTCCAAGGGCAAAAGGTAATAAGCCCTTTCGCCAACCATCCCAAATAAAATGATGTAGATATCCGCAAAACTCACCTTTATCAGTGAAGAACATATAAGGATGCTCTGACCAACCTGTCTCCTCTGTGTAGTGAATGGTAAGTTGAGCGATGTCAGCTATAACAAAGACTACTGCTTGAAACGCTTCATAGAGTATGGCTGAAAGCCCTTCCTTCGTTAGTCCTTCAAGTGTGCGCACTCTGATGCCTTCCTTTTGAGCCCCTCTCAATAGCACCTTCTGTGTAGCCGCTCGCTGATACATAGACCCCATTTTGAGGCGGAATTCCAACATCCTTTAACTTGCCTATAAATTCATCTATCCTTTGCACTCCGATTGGCGGCCTTTCATTCTTACATTCGAAAGCGATTCTCAATGTATATCCAGCCAATTGGCCGATAACCAATACATCTATTTCTCGTCGCCTCCTGGCTCCCCCCACAACGGGCAAAAACACATTGAGTCGGACTGTAACATCCGGATTTTCATGAAATCCCGCCGTGATCTTCTCAACAATCTTTCCTTTCTTTACGGTAGGGATTGCCTCCTTTAATTTAGCCTGTTTCTTGCGTTTCTTTTTATTCACGGGCATAAAGCAAGTTTAGATGCATTTAACCCCCAATAGCCACTTCATTCTTTGAACACTATTGCAGTCTCAACGGATATTGAGAGGCATAACGCCGTGCATCAGCGGGCGCGGGAGCGGCAATGATGAATAGATGCGAAATTCAATTCCCGCGCTCCGTTGCATGCGCTTGTTAGACGTCGGGCTGACCCAGACGACTTGTCTTTGCTACTTTTATCAATAAACGCAACGCCTCATTGACTGATTCTGAATCAGGAAAAGCTTCTGCTACATCTGGTGCTAACAGTACTAGATTTGTGCCTTCTTTGTACCTCTCGGCGTACTTACCTCTTACCCTATTCTTCAATTGGGAAAAGTCATACTCCGGTCTAAGCTCGTCTTCCATTTCGCTATTTATTTCCTTCTTCATAACTCCTTCTTTCTTCCCCTGATAATTCACGCGCGCTAATAATCCTGATGCGCTCGTCTCTATCTGTATGGGCCACAATGAGCAGTTTGCCTTTTTCTGATGTCCCAACGCTGATAAAGCGATTCTCTTCGGCTGAATGATCAGGGACATCAAATGTGTCTGACAAGGGGTCGCCAAAAGCAGTTACAGCTTCTTCAAAAGAGACGCCATGCTTCCTGATATTTACAGCATTCTTCTGCTCATCCCATTCAAATTCCATAGCCAGAGTATAGCATCAGCCTACATTCTACATACAGACGTCTAACGCCACGCATCAGTGGGCGCGGCGCACAACACTGATGGATTCATGCGAAACTCGCTCGCCGCGCTCCATTGAATGCGTTTGTTAGACGCACCCTGTAATAAGCCGCGCCCCGGCCTCTGGCCCGCCGCGTTCGCACGACCGAAGGGAGTGGGCATCGCACAACCATCGTCTCAGCCTAGCGCGAGCGCGGTTGGGCGCGGCGGCGGGAATTAGGACCGTGTAGATAAGCGGAGCTTCTTTGCTGCTGATTATCAGGGCATTGTCTCTCTTTCAAGTGTTGTGCGTCTAACGGTTCGCGTCACCGGGCCGCCGAACGACACTAAGGGATTCATACGAAATTCGCTTCGGCGGCTCCGGTGCACGCGCTTGTTATGCCGCGTCGCCATTGGATAGTAGTTTCGTTTTGGCTTGTTCGTAAATGTTCCTTGATATACGTCGGCCAATAATACCAAAACTATGAACCTCAGAAGGTTCAAGATCAATAAAGCTACCTTCGCTCCAGCGAGATACAGCCGCAAGTCGACTGTCGGCACGCGCCATGTTATGAATGAGGCAGTTGCGCAGTAGCGCGGCCTTGATGATTTCCTGCTTGTCCGAAGTATCTCCGAACTGGATCGAGAGCCTTTTGTCGAAGTAATCGATGATCTTCTCCATGCTGTTATAGATAAGAGCGAATACTTCCTTGTTTACCATGAGTGAGAGTACTTGGTCATAGCTGTCACAATCCAGCACATCCTTAAACTTCAGTTCTTTCTCTTTAGGCAACATAGACGATCGGGCATGGTAAACATGCTTGACCACATCTGCGAGGAATGCCTCGAAGTACGAATATCCGAGCAGAAATGCTGCGTGTGATACCTGCACTTGATACATCTGGTAAGTGTCAGGAAGGGGTTGTCCCTCGCTGGGCGGAAACCAATCAGCTTCATGCCGCCGGATAATCTCAAAGACCTCTTCATGCGAAACTGCGAGGAATGGAACTAAGGTATCAAATTGTCGGATTACGCGGTCATATAAACTTTCCATACTAGTATTCCTCTTCATTGGGGAAGCGGCATAACGCTCACGTTCAGCGGGGCCGCGAGCGACACTCAAAGAACGCATGAGAAACTCGTTTCGCGGCCTCCGCTGGAACGTGTTGTTAGGCGGCGCACTCGTTTCACGTTAGCTCTTTTCGGCATGGCGTCTTAAAGGAATGAAGCATTGGTTGACGCCCGTGCTACACGAATCCCGTGCATTACTTATCTTTGTTTAGCTCACGCGGGCTAGCAAGAAATTCGCGGCAGCGGCTGGTCTATGGTAACTTCTGCAATTCCATCCCACGCCACGTGATATGCCCCGACGACTCGATGAAATCAATGTTACTCACATCGTTTTTCAACGACCCATTACTCAATTCGCACACAACCACTCCGGAGCCACCCTGATTCTTATAGCGGACAATATACTTACCGCCATCCTTTGAGATGGAAAGATATTCCCCGTACTGCCCGCCGAAGTTCCAGTTGCCTATGAATCGGGTGCCGTTATCACTGGAGGGGTGCCTACGCTGCCCCGGTTGGGCCTGTGGTACGCCTGATGGGGTTGCCACGATCCTAGCCAACTGCGCTTCAACCGCAGCCAAGCGCTTCTCAAGTTTGGCTACACGCGCTTCAAGGCCCGACACGCCCGTTTGGGCTTCAATCTTGTTAGCCTCTACTGGAATTATCGTAGCAGTTGCGGCTAAAAGAACGACCAACACACTTGCGAGAACAAATAAAGTTTTCATTGTGCCTCCCACGTTGAAATGAGTGCTAAGAAAAGGGCGTTGGTAAAGCCTGCCGTGGCACCCGTTTCACGGCAGCCGCCTAACGATTCGCATTAGCGGGGCCGCGAGCCGAACTGATGTTTTATGCGAGACTCGCTTCGCGGCCTCCGCTGGATGCGTTTGTTAGGCCACGCCCTCTTTCTCCTGCTCCCATCAAATCTTAGCCTAAGATAGCTATACTCTTCAGTTCAGAAAGAGGCGTTGCCATAGGGGTAGAGCTTCGGAATCAGGTCATCGTTTGAAAAGATAATCATATGTCCCATCTAGTATCAGCGTGTAGTTCTTATTTCCTTCTGTTCTATCGGAGAACCTCCATTTGTATCGCACAGCAGCTCGCTCTAGTATGCCTTCTGTAGCTTGATCGCATTGCGAACGAGCGATTGCTAATATTTGTTGTCTTGCATCATCGGTTATATCAATAGATGCACCGAATTTGCTTGCTAAGAATTGGGCAATCCACTCAAAATCGGACCGCCTCCTGATAATTCCGACGGCAGAGTAGAGGTGAGCAAGTTTCAGGAATATAAATTGTAGACTAGAACTATGCAGTGACTCAAATACTGCTGCACGGATGCACCAACGCACGCATTCACCAAAGTTTCCATCCTGTAGGTAGGATTCTCCCAGGAAACGAGCAACTGGGCTCTTGCTCTTGACCGTGTTAATGCCAGTCTTAGCTACAGAAATAGCTTCGGCCTTGTGGTCGGCTTCTGCAAGCGCTTGTGCATAGAATAAGCATACATTGCCCGAATCTGGGTAGCGTGTATAGAGGTCCTTAAACCGACTTACTCGTTCCGGTCCAGGTGCCATCTCGCTAACTTGCTGTATTTCGTCGCAGTTGTAGTAGTGAATTAAGTCTGGTTCGTCTTTGCTCATGGCATCTAACCCTGCAAAGAAGGATTGTGTAGATAAATCTTCCGTGGATTTCTCTTCTGCGTATTGACTTGTCTCTTCTCGTTGAGACTCTCGCTTTAATTTCCTTTCTTCAGCCGCTCGCCTGATCTCTACCTCCTCTGGACCATTAATGTTCTCAAGGGCTCTTTCTGCTATACCTCTTAGCGTTTTATGCTCATCCCGTAAGACTGTCTCAATAAGTGCAGGTACGGCATCCATAGCCTTAATTTCCCCTAGCACTCTCGCAGCCTCTTCTCGAACCATTAGAAAGCGTTCATCCCGGTTTCTTAGAGCTGCTATTAGAGTCGGCACTGCAGCAGGCCCAATCATCCCTAGCGCATCTGCAGCTTTTCTTCGAACTCCGGCTTTTATCAGCCTTTCAGCCCTTGGGTCAGAATACTTGAAAAAAGCTATCGTCCTTTGCAGAATGCGAAAGCTTTCCACTTGCATTAACTCATAGAGTGGCTGTATGAGATCGGGATCGCGAAGCTTCGCCAGATCATCTACCGCTCTACTTCTCACCTCGACTTTATCATCAGCAAGAGAGCAAATAAGAGAATCCTTCCTTTGCCGTATATTCTCTAATTCCCTCAATTCTTCAGCAACTTGATAATCTGCGATTGCCTGCTGCGACTCTGGAGCCCCAATCCAATACAAAGCATCGGCAGCAGCCTTGCGAACCTGCTTATCTTGATCCTTGAGCGCTGCCATTAGCGGCTGTACAGCTCTTGCATCCTTGGATAAGCCTAGCTTTTCGGCGGCTCTTTTGCGTGTTGATGTGTCCTTGGATCTCATTTGGCGCAATGCCCACCATAGCATAGCTATTCTCCTTTGGTTTTCATCAAGAGCAGCAGTGCAATAGTTTGGCACGATTGCACCTGAATGCTTGCTCTGATTTGCGATCTTCTATAGTGCCTCAGTAATCATGGACGTATACTGATAAAAGAAATATTCATAATCGGCTCTCTTTAACTCTCGCTGTAATACGTGCGAGGGGCCTAACGCTGCGCATTATCGGGGCCGCGAGCGGTATTGATTGTAACATGCGAAACTTGCTTCGCGGCCTCCGTTGCATGCGCTTGTTAGACCCGTTCTGAGGTGAAGATAGATGCCCCACCCACCTTAAGGTGAAATAAGTCGGTATTATTGTCTCTACCTTTTCTGCTCAATCTCTAACGTAATATCTTCTAGCGACATTTTTGCAAATATATCTTTCCGCTCTTCTGTATAGTTGCCATATCCTGTTGTAAATTGATTTATGAAGCGCATTGTATTAGCAACCCCTATATGCTTACACAGCACAGTAATCGCTTCGTGTGTGATTTCCGCTAACGGCTTAACCTCTACTGTCATTCTCTATCTCCTCTAAAAGCTCTACTGGCGAAACGACTCTCAACTTAGGTTTGCATAATGCCTTTGCTTTTTTCAACAACTTATCGTCACAAGTGCAAAAGTAATCTGCTTGCGCTTTTTCAGCCGATGCCAAGTGCAGGGCATCTAACGGCATAACACCTGCATCAGTTATTTCCTTGGCTCTGTTTTGTATCTCTTTATCAAGCTGAGTGAATATATTTGCTTTACGCAATACCTCAAGAGCGTACTCTTTGCGTGAAGCGTTCGGGATTTGCTGATTCTCAAACAGTAAGACCTCTGATGAAATTAAATCTATATGGCCCATTTCACAAAGAGCGATAATTACCAGTACCGCTTCCGATTCAAGCATAATGCGAATTTGATCCTTACTATCTAATGGCCGCTGCAAGCTACAGCTATCAAGATAAAGCTTCATAGCAAGAATTTACAGATCAGTACCTTGAATGGCAACTGTTCTTTACCGCAAGGGTCTAACGCTGCGCATTATCGGGGCCGCGAGTGGTACTGATGGATTGATGCGATACTCGCTTCGCGGCCTCCGTTGCATGCGGTTGTTATGCCTGCCCAACCATCTAGCTGCGCCGTGCCTGTCAGGGCACTGTCGCGCTCGCGCCGTGCTTGTTCTGCCCTCGCATTAGCTTGCTTCTGCCGATCTGTGGCGCGGGCGCGACTTCGCGCAGCGTCGGGTATATCAACACACTTCGCTGAGGAGGCATAACGACTCGCGTGACCGAGCGCGGTGTGAGCGATTGGCCGATGCATACGACACCTCGTTACCGCGCTTCGGTCAACGCGCTTGTTAGACGCACCAAGTATTTAGCCGCGCCGTGCGCAGCACCCCCGCGTTCGCGCCGCACCAAGGGCGGCTGGTTTTGCCATAGCCTGTTCCCACATTATGGCGAACGCGGCTGGCGCGGCGGCGGAATGAAGGACCGCACGGATAAGCGGAGCATATTTGCTATTGGTGGCCAAGTCATTGCCTCTATTTCATCATATGTGCGTCTAACGCTCCGCATTATCGGGGCCGCGAGCCGCACTCGCCATTGATGCGAACTGTGCTTCGCGGCCTCCGTTGCATGCGGTTGTTATGCCTGCCCAGCAAATTAGCTGCGCCGTGCCCGTCAGGGCTCCGTCGCGTTCGCGCCGTATTGGCTCTGCACCTCGCATTAGCTTGCTTCTGCCGATCTGTGGCGCGGGCGCGACTTGGCGCAGCGTCGGGATAATCAGCACATTTCGCTGAGGAGGCATAACGCTCCGCATTATCGGGGCCGCGAGCCGCACTCGCCTTTGATGCGAACTGTGCTTCGCGGCCTCCGTTGCATGCGGTTGTTATGCCTGCCCAGCAAATTAGCTGCGCCCTGCCTGTCAGGGCTCTGTCGCGCTCGCGCCGTGCTTATTCTCCCCTCGCCTTGGCTTGCATCTGTCCTTCTGTGGCGCGAACGCGACTCGGCGCAGCGTCGGGACGATCAACACACTTCGCTGTGGCGGCATAACGCTCCGCATTATCGGGGCCGCGAGCCGCACTCATTGTAACATGCGAACTGTGCTTCGCGGCCTCCGTTGCATGCGGTTGTTATGCCTGCCCAACCATCTAGCTGCGCCGTGCCTGTCAGGGCTCTGTCGCGCTCGCGCCGTATTGGCTCTGCACCTCGCATTAGCTTGCATATGATTATCTGTGGCGCGAGCGCGACTTTGCGCAGCGACGGGTCTATCCGCACATTTCGCTGAGGAGGCATAACGACTCGCGTCAGCGGGCCGCCGAGCGATGCTGATGGAGTCATACGAAATCCATTTCGGCGGCTCCGTTGAACGCGTTTGTTAGACGCTGCCAGGTATCAGAGCTACTTCCTATTGGTTTTTCATTTAAGCACCTCTACGATTTAACAGCTTCATTCTCTGGTAATAGTCTTCTTCCTCCTTATCGTACTCATCACTCACAGATACGCGTCGGACATACTTATGTCTCTGAAAATCAAGGGCTAAAAGAGCCTTACTCCTAACCCTTTCTGTCTTTAGATAGGGATATAGTGTTTCGAGGAAAGATGATGCCTTCTTACCTGTTATTATCCATTTTTCGCAAGGCTTTCGGTTTCCATATTGAATTTCTTTTCTTACGTGTCCTGGCCAATGAAGATTGAAGAAGGTAATGATGTAATTGTCAGTATTGGGTAGAGAACAAACCAAAGAGTAATTATGGGTTGAAGAGTTATAGTTTATTGTTATAGTTCCTTCCCCTTCAAACATACCTGCAGCCCAGTGTAAATCTTCAGGTTTCATATATCACTTCCGCTACATTATCTTGCAGCGTCTAACGCTCCGCATTATCGGGGCCGCGAGCCGCGCTGATTTTATCATACGGCGCTTGCTTCGCGGCCTCCGTTGCATGCGCTTGTTATGCCTGCCCTACGACCTAGCTGTGCTGTGGCTGATAAGCCACCGTCGCGCTCGCGCCGTGCTTGTTCTGCCCTCGCATTAGCTTGCTTCTGCCGATCTGTGGCGCGGGCGCGACTTGGCGCAGCGTCGGGTATATCAACACACTTCGCTGTGGCGGCATAACGCTCCGCATTATCGGGGCCGCGAGCCGCACTCATTGTAACATGCGAAACTTGCTTCGCGGCCTCCGTTGCATGCGGTTGTTATGCCTGCTCTGCCAGACAGCTGCGCCGTGGCCGCAGGCCTCCGTCGCGCTCGCGCCGTCATTAGTCTTGCAATGGCTTGGACTGGCAGTTGGCTATGCAGTGGCGCGAGCGCGACTCAGCGCAGCGTCGGGGTAATGCCTCAGTTACGTGGGGAAAGTTGAGATGCCCTCTTTGCAAACAAAGGATTTACGGTTTTTGCTCCCCACGTAACTGACCGATTACGCGTCGGGTATATCATCACACTTCGCTGTGGCGGCATAACGGTTCGCATCAGCGGGGCCGCGAACGGCACTGATGGAACCAAGAGAAATTCGCTTCGCGGCCTCCGCTGCATGCGTTTGTTGGGCGTACTTCATGGCTTCATTCTTTTACCATCCGAGGACCCGAACGTGGTTGAAATTAATCACATCTATTTCATTCTTCAGAAGAGTCTGCGAAAGACGAAAATCATCCGTTAGTACCAAGTATTGTTTCCTTGAGACTTCAAGAATACCCGTATCGGTAAGGCCAATCTTGGGAAACTGTTTTTGCTCTCCAGCAGTTGCGCTATCTATATACTGTTCTTGCATATCAGCAATCTTCTCAGCAAAAAACTGGAAGTAGGGTGTCCTCGCTGGCTCACTAAGCTGACCCGATAGATTGCTAACTTCAGTGAGGATGTTTGGTGTGGTAATGAGGTTCTCGAAAGGATAAAGCAATATCAACAATGTATTGTAATCTTCAATGGTAAACTGAATGGTTCGTTTAAAGCGTGGGATCAGGCTAGGATTAAAGCTGCCGATGAAGTAAAGCAAAAGTACATTTGTGTCAATTAAAATACCTTTACGGATATAACTCGCAATTAGCTTGTGTATATCCTCCATCATGCAGCTCTAATCTTCATTGACCGAACTTGGCCGGTGGCTGAATCGATCTGAAAAACCTTGTATTCTCTCTGATACGTCGTCTTTTTAAGAATATTCTCCGTTAGCGTTCGCATGGGGTCTGTTGAGGGTACAGGTCGTGAGAATC
This sequence comes from Blastocatellia bacterium, assembly GCA_963728545.1. GTDB lineage: Bacteria > Acidobacteriota > Blastocatellia > UBA7656 > UBA7656 > DASUNP01. The sequence continues at coordinate 3,510,162 of CAVSKO010000002.1, read as the reverse complement.
CTAGTGTAACGTACCAATACTTTTCGTCATCCGATAGTGCTACCTCTTCGAGCAGAATGTCTTGAAGTTGAGCCGGTTCGTACAACTGTCTCAAATAATCTGTAGCGATTTTTGCTGCCTCTTTAACATCTATCATAATAGCCACATTTTAACATGGGATATAAATTTATGCCGCTGGATTTATCGGAGTGTTTCAGTACGCCCAACGCCACGCATCAGTGGGCGCGGCGCACAACACTGATGGATTCATGCGAAACTCGCTCGCCGCGCTCCATTGAATGCGTTTGTTAGACGCACCCTGTAATAAGCCGCGCCCCGGCCTCTGGCCCGCCGCGTTCGCACGACCGAAGGGAGTGGGCATCGCACAACCATCGTCTCAGCCTAGCGCGAGCGCGGTTGGGCGCGGCGGCGGGAATTAGGACCGTGTAGATAAGCGGAGCTTCTTTGCTGCTGATTATCAGGGCATTGTCTCTCTTTCAAGTGTTGTGCGTCTAACGCCCCGCGTAACCGGGCGCGCGAGCGGCGGTGGCCGAAGTATGAGAAACTCGCTTCGCGCGCTCCGGTTGACGCGTTTGTTAGACCCGGTTGGATTAGACAGACAAATCTTAATACACCAACGATAGCTCTTGTAACATAAGAACCACCTATGATGACTCAGTATCCCATTGCTTCCCGGAGCAGGCGCTCGGCTTCGCGTAGTGATTCGGAATCATCGAATTGAAAGTGTTCATTACCGACCGCACTTCCAACGATTATTGTCCCGCCGCCTTTGATCGTGCCAAAAATACCACTGAATCCACCTGAGCGAGTTGTGTGTTCAGTTCGGATGCCCGTGAGCGCCTTGTAAGGAATATCGCGTCCTCCACTCCAAAGGAGTCGGCGATCCGTGAAGATGAGTTCGCCCTTAAGCCACATGTCGTTGTAGCCTGGGACAGCATCCGACACAAATCTCATCTTGGTTTTCCATACGACCTTTTCGTCATCGTCAAGAAGTCCTTCTAGAGACATCACGTACCTCCGAGATTTAAATTGTCATTTCAGTCGAATTGAATTCAAACTCTTTGTACTTATGCATGTTTCTCAACTCAGTGTCTCGCTACTAAAAGACGGGGTTAGCCAAAGAATTAATGCAATATTACTCAACTGCCATCCTCGTTCATCCATGAGTGCGAGGGTCTAACGATTGGCATCACCGGGCCGCGCACAGAGCACTGAAGGAATCCTACGAAACTCGCTTGCGCGGCTCCGGTGCATGCCTTTGTTAGGCCGAACTTGAGGTGTAGCACCAGAGCTTTTGAGTTTAACCTAAAAGCAAATAATTGCAGGTAATCACTTTCTATATGGTATACCCTCCTCTTGTATTAGTAGGCCAACCTTCACGATACGTGACCTTTTTCCGTGTAGCCTTCTTATCAATTGCTTTATTGTCAGTACCGGCATCCTGATCGCTCTTTTCTTCTTTTGAAGAATCCTGCCCTGCTTCTTTTATACTCTTTGTCCTACTATTCTTCTTTGTCATAGCTGCTCCTTTATCTATTTTCCTTAACCATCTAGCGCAAGAATTCGGTCTTTCTGTAAAACTATATTATCTGAAGATGAGATTAACTTGTATAGGTATGTGTGGATGGGCTTGATCACTTCGGTGACTTCTTCTTTGAATGCTTGTGCCTGCTCATAACACTTTTTCCTCAGAGCGTTACCTAAAGCCGCTGTTGTATATTCATCCTCATGATCATTAAAATACATCACCTCAGATTCCGTTGCTATTAAGAGATCGTCAAATGATACCCTTTCCTTTTGCTTTAGCATTTCTAATGTGTTTACAAACAAATCATGAACTTTAGGGTGATAGGCATATAATTCTACGTATGCTACCTCAATCTCTTCATCCAAGACCTTCTCGTGTGTTTGTAATCGAATCGCATTCAGTTCCTTCCATAGATGATCTCTTGCTGCAACAACATCAAACTCATCGAGAAGCATCTCACTTGTCTTAACGAATGATGGTTGTATAGCTCGAAAAAACCATATATTTAACTCTCTCCAACGTTCAAGCTTAGACAATGTTCTCGCCGCTGCACTTCTTACCTTATCGGCCTGCTCTTTATTGCGCATCTTTCTATCTTTAGCCCAAGCGACGAGAAGCGCAATAAGAGAGATTAGAATAGATAAGGAGGTTAAAATATCACCGGCTTTAATCTCTGGGTTGATTCTTAGAGGTGTCATATATTTGCGCCTTTGGCTCGCTTCGCAGATCAGATTACTAAATAAGATGGTTATAGAATATAGAAAGCTTAATACAGAATCAATGCGTTAATCATCAGTTGATTTGGATCTTACCTACAGCCTGTTCGGCCTAACGCTCCGCATTATCGGGGCCGCGAGCCGCACTCGCCATTGATGCGAGACTCGCTTCGCGGCCTCCGTTGCATGCGGTTGTTATGCCTGCCCTGCTAGATAGCTGCGCCGTGCCCGTCAGGGCTCCGTCGCGCTCGCGCCGTGATTGTTGCAGGCGTGGCCTCAACTAGCAGTTGGCTATGCAGTGGCGCGAGCGCGACTTGGCGCAGCGTCGGGACGATCAACACACTTCGCTGTGGCGGCATAACGCTCCGCATTATCGGGGCCGCGAGCCGTGCTGATTTTATCATACGGCGCTTGCTTCGCGGCCTCCGTTGCATGCGGTTGTTATGCCTGCCCAGCAAATTAGCTGCGCCGTGCCTGTCAGGGCTCTGTCGCGCTCGCGCCGCATTCGCTCTGCACCTCGCTTTAGCTTGCCTCTGATCTTCTGTGGCGCGAGCGCGACTTGGCGCAGCGACGGGTCCATCAGCACATTTCGCTGAGGAGGCATAACGGCTGCGCGTCAGTGGGCGCGGGAGCGGCACTGATTATTTCATCCGAGCTTTGCTTCCCGCGCTCCATTGCACGCGCTTGTTAGACGCCTTAGGGGAAGTATCTGTAAATCTCTTTTCTATTCAAACATCTCACAAAGGTTGCCGTGTCACTCTCAATGATTAATCCGATTCGATATTCCCCTATCCTGACTCGATAATAATTGCTTCCGCCCCTCAGCCTCTTGAGGTTTGTGATGTCTTGTGACGTTTGAGCCTTCTCGGCCTGACTAATTGTTTCTTTGATTCGATTGAGCAATTCCTTGTTCCTGATGGCGCGCAGGTCTTTGGCAAAGCTGCCTCTGAATAGGGTCTTCACGCTTCACCTTCTAGGAAATTCATGACTGCTTCCCGCTCGATTAGCTCTGTGCTTTCACCTTCTTCAATCGCACGGACAAGTGCTACATCTTCAAGGGCCTCTTCAACCACCTCGTGCAGCAAATCACGATGTTCTTCAAGAACCTCAGCTACAGCAGCCTTAATTATGTCTTTCAGTTGATCTTGATTTATAGATGTTTCCATATAACCTCGCCTTCTCGCTGTCAAGGATACCATTTTCGACTCTAATTTGCAGCGCGTTTCGCCACAGGCGTCTAACGCTGCGCATTATCGGGGCCGCGAGCCGCACTGATCGATGAACGTGAGAATTGCTTCGCGGCCTCCGTTGCATGCGGTTGTTATGCCTGCTCTGCCAGACAGCTGCGCCGTGGCCGCAGGCCTCCGTCGCGCTCCCGCCGTGCTTATTCTCCCCTCGCCTTGGCTTGCTCTGATTATTTCTGGCGCGAGCGCGACTTGGCGCAGCGGCCAGTCCATCAGCACATTTCGCTAGGCAGGTATAACGCTGCGCATTATCGGGGCCGCGAGCCGCACTCGTCGAACCATACGAACTGCGCTTCGCGGCCTCCGTTGGATGCGGTTGTTATGCCTGCCCTGCCATCTAGCTGCGCCGTGCCCGAAAGGGCACTGTCGCGCTCGCGCCGTGTTTGCATCACGTCTGTCCTTGTCTGCATCTGGCTATCTGTGGCGCGAGCGCGACTCGGCGCAGCGACCAGATAATCAGCACGTTTCGCTGAGGAGGCATAACGCTCCGCATTATCGGGGCCGCGAGCCGTGCTGATTCTGACATGCGAAACTCGTTTCGCGGCCTCCGTTGCATGCGGTTGTTATACCTGTTCAGCTTTCTAGCTGCGCCGTGGCCATTTGGCCACTGTCGCGCTCGCCTGCTTGATGAATGCCGGAGTAGTCGCCTGAGCGTAGCCTTTGCTGTGCGAGCGCGACTCAGCGCAGCGGCCTGTATACCCACACTCTTCGCTAAGCAGGTATAACGCTCCGCATTATCGGGGCCGCGAGCGGTATTGATTCTAACATGCGAACCTCACTTCGCGGCCTCCGTTGCATGCGGTTGTTATGCCTGCCCTGCTAGATAGCTGCGCCGTGCCCGTCAGGGCACCGTCGCGCTCGCGCCGTATTGGCTCTGCACCTCGCATTAGCTTGCATATGATCTTCTGTGGCGCGAGCGCGACTTTGCGCAGCGGCCAGTCCATCAGCACATTTCGCTAGGCAGGTATAACGACTCGCATCAGCGGGGCCGCGAACGGCACCGGCCATTGATACGAGACTCGCTTCGCGGCCTCCGCTGCATGCGCTTGTTAGGTTGCCTTGTCGTAGATGTCAATTATGGTCGCTTTACACTCGATTGATTGTAATGAAAGGACTCCTTCTTTGTCGGTTATTTTTGTATATACCCAACTGTCATCACTTTGTCTTGTATACTTTTCTAAAAGTATCTCGTCTTGTGCAACGAAAATAAACTCTTTTAGTGAAGCTATCTGCTGATAAGAGATGAATTTCTTTCCCCTGTCGAAGCCTGCTGTTGAATCTGATAGCACCTCGGCTATGAGCACAGGATTCAGGATTACATCTTTGTGGTTATCTGCGAATCTAGTTTCACCGCATACAACAGACACGTCTGGATAAAAGAACTTCGAAGAATTTGGCACTCTGACTTTCAAATCGCTTGGATAAATTCTGCACGGGCGGCCTCTGAGTTGTAACCCGATTGATATGATTAGGTTGGCGACAATGATGTTATGACGTTCGCTGCCGCCTGCCATAGAGTACATTACTCCATCTATGTACTCACTTTTGCATTCAGCGTTACGTTCAATAGCAAGGTACTCTTCAGGAGTCAGATAGTGTTGAGGCAAAGATGACATAAAGCAATCCTCTTCAAAGTATTTCGTTCACACCCAGAGGATAAAGCTGACACAGCAATTTGGCAACCTAACGTCAAGCATTAGCGGGGCCGCGAGCCGCACTGATAGATTGATGCGAGGCTCGCTTCGCGGCCTCCGTTGCATGCGCTTGTTAGGCTTCGACCGGACGCGCTCTTACATTTATCACTTGACCCTTTCTACGCTTATTTCAACTTGATTGTCACTCTCTGCTCACTATCCTCTTTGTCGAATCGTATTGGTTTACTATTGCCCTGTTTGATTTGCATCTTCTTTGCTTCTTCAGGCGTGGTTGCTAGGGGTAACATTCCTCCTGTTTCACCCTCGTGGGCATACACTGTGTACTCACCCGGCACATCCCTAAACTCTATTGAGAACTTGCCATCCTCGTCAGCGTGAGTAAAAGGTATTCTCCCGTTGATGGGCCGGTTGGATAAGATGTAAACCGTAGCACCTTTCTTAGTTTGATACTTGTTGAAGACAACTCTTCCGTTAATTTTGTAATTGTATAGCATCGGCTCGGTTTGACTGATATGTGGTAATACAACGCCCGCCAATGCCAGGTAAAAACAAAAAGTTATGACATACCTCATGATTCACCTCTTTCTCCAGTTTATCAGAGCCACCTAGAGAAGCCTAACGCTGCGCATCAGCGGGGCCGCGAGCCGCACTTATAGATTGATGCGAAACTCGCTTCGCGGCCTCCGCTGCATGCGTTTGTTAGACCGCCTCTTTACAACGGCAGGATAACTCAGGGCATACTTCTGGATACAGATCGTTTACTATCCAAATTTGCCCACTCACCGGAATTAATGAAGCAGGCCCAATAATAGGGATGACTCCGAGCTTTATTCTGGAGCATCACAAGTTGAGCCTGTCTGAGTGCTTCAGTTCGCCCTTGCCCAGCTTGTAGGCCTTTATAATAATCAACCATGAGGTCACGAGTCGCTAGATCGTTTACCTGCCATAGGCTAATCACTTGGCTTTCTGATCCTGCTATTGCCAATGCCCTGCGCAGACCGTATACGCCCTCTGCATTTTTAACCTCACCAATCCCTGTATCACAGGCGGATAAAACTACAAGCTTCGTGCCCAACAGATTAAGCGATGCTACTTCCAACGCAGATAGAACTCCATCCTCACTACCACTCTTTCGCAGGTTCGCGCCTGCGAGTATTAGCCCCGAGCGCAATAACGGGCTTCTTTTTCGCTCCTTCATTGCGGAAGATGCTTCAGTACTTATGCGCAAACCTCTTTCATCGTTTATAGAACTTGCTTGTGCATCTTCAAAGAAGAACCCATGAGTTGCAATATGAAGTATCTTAGGTCCATCGACCTGTTTGACAGCAGACTCTGTGGCCTGTTCATCCATTAGAACAATCGCATTAGGTAGAATCTCTTTTAATCTTAGCGCTTCTTCTTCTGTTCCTGGTAGAGGGGTAAAATCAATGTACGAAAAATCAGCCAAGTCAATAGCGCTTGTTGACTCCTCGCTCGTTTGATGCTTCAAATCTCGATTTGATCCTTTGGACATTAGATCACCGAAATTTGGATTAGCAACAATAACCGCTTCCGCCCTGTTCTCTTTAATCTTTTCGCGCTTCCGTAATGATAGAAGTCCGCGTAGTCGCAGAAGTTCACGCCCGCTGGACAGATATGTGAAAGAGTAACGCTTAACTAGAAACTGACTCTGCTCATCTAGCAGAGCGCCGAAGGGAATTAGATTTAGTAATCCATCTGGGGACAGCAATATATTATGTATTCTCCCTAGCAGTTTCCTGATCGGCTGCATTATTTTTTCGTCGAGCGTACGAGCCAAATGCACAACATCAGACCGATTTGGATCCCGTATCGCTTTACGAAATGCAGTCACTGCAATATCAATATACTTGGCTTCGCCTAAATCAACCATTTTAGGATCACCTTGCTTGGCAATTACATAGGCAACATAACGCGGTTCGCCAAAAGAACTAGATTGCTTCGTTGACCTCGCATTAAATGGATGGTAAAGAGCAAATTCAATAAGCATTGTGTCAGATGGGATTTCACCCAGAATGGCCTTAAGGGTAACTATTGGGGGACCATATACGGCTCGTTCACTTATTTCTTTTTCGATGTCTTCAGCCCTTTCTTCTAGGGTCTCTAAACCAGTTTGACGCTGCGTGGGGTTCGTTGTGCTTGGTCTACCAAATATAATCATTGCGATTCGCGACCGAACATACGCCAATTGATTTAGGAGATCGTGCGCAGAATCAATCCGAACCCGCAAGTCATTAACATCATAGGTTGTATCATCGAGCGCGTATCCTTTGCGTCGGAGTATCGTGAGAAGTGCCAGACGCCGAGAATCCAGATTATCCGGAGATGATTGAACATTCATAGAGATGGTTCTATCTGTTTCTGCTGATAAGCGATTGAGGACAGATATTTTTTCATTCTCGGAGGCATGGCTAGACTCCCGGAATAAGAATCGATCTACTATTTCATTGGCGCGACTTTGAAATGCTATAGCTTGTGTCGTATCACCTTTAGTAAGGTAAAGCAACGCAAGATTGTTAAGCGGTATTGCGAGGTTTTTTATATTGCGCCTTGGTATTGCCTTATCTTTGTCTGGAAGAGCTAACTTTTCTCTTATTCTCAGAGACTCTTGAAGAAGCCCTTCCGCTTTATCGTAATACTCCTTGATGTAGTAAATGGCTGCGAGATTGTTGAGGGATTGTGCTATCTCAGAGTTGTCTGGATTAAGATTCTTTTTAAGAATAGTTAGAACCCTTGAATACAATAACTCTGCATTAGCGTAATCTTCTTTTGAATAATACAGCAATGCCAACGAATTTAGAGGTGACGCAATATCTGGATGGTCTGGGCCAAGTCTACTTTCACGAAGTAAGAGGGCGCGCTTATATATGGTCTCCGCTTTGTCATAGTCCCCTTTTGCACGATATGAATTTGCGAGATGTAAAAGTGAGATTTCTTCACTCGCACTAGATTCTAACTGGCCGGTTTGTGCAGTAGATATTGATCCTATGAAAGGATATAACACAAGTAAGACAAAGAATAGCGATATTATGATGTGCCAGATACGTTTCGCTGAGCAGATTGCGTTTTGCATGGATTGATCTCCTCCTAGTTATAGACCCGTTACTGTAACAGAAATCGCTTACGAATGTTTACAGATTATCTATAAGTCCATTTATATTCCGCACCATCAGGCGGTCTAACGCTCCGCATTATCGGGGCCGCGAACGGCACTCGCCATTGATGCGATACTCGCGCACGCGGCCTCCGTTGCATGCGGTTGTTATGCCTGCCCTGCTAGATAGCTGCGCCGTGCCTGTCAGGGCTCTGTCGCGCTCGCGCCGTGCTTATTCTCCCCTCGCCTTGGCTTGCATCTGTCCTTCTGTGGCGCGAGCGCGACTTGGCGCAGCGACGGGTCCATCAGCACATTTCGCTGAGGAGGCATAACGCTCCGCATTAGCGGGGCCGCGAGCCGCGCTGATTTTATCATACGGCGCTTGCTTCGCGGCCTCCGTTGCATGCGGTTGTTATGCCTGCTCTGCAACACTGCTGCGCCGTGCCCGACAGGGCACTGTCGCGCTCGCGCCGTGATTGTTGCAGGCGTGGCCTCAACTAGCAGTTGGCTATGATGTGGCGCGAGCGCGACTTTGCGCAGCGGCCAGTCCATCAGCACATTTCGCTAGGCAGGTATAACGCTCCGCATTAGCGGGGCCGCGAGCCGTGCTGATTCTAACATGCGAAACTCGTTTCGCGGCCTCCGTTGCATGCGGTTGTTATACCTGTTCAGCTAGTTAGCTGCGCCGTGGCCGCAGGCCACTGTCGCGCTCGCGTACTTGATGAATGCCTGAGTAGTCGTCTGAGCGTAGTCTTTGCTGTGCGAGCGCGACTTGGCGCAGCGGCCTGTATACCCACACTCTTCGCTAAGCAGGTATAACGCTCGTGTTGACCGGGCGCGGGCGACAGCACTGGTGCAACGTTTTGAAACTCGCTGCCCGCGCTCCGGTCCAACACGTTGTTAGACGTTGCCTCACGGGACGTAATTAGAAACTGTTTCTTCAACACTGCTTTCATTGGTAGTTCACAAACTATACTGCATAATCATCTATCAATTGATGGTTCTTCGTTTTCTTCTTTGTTGCCTCCAATCCAGATAGTGGAAGCGTAAATCTCTTCTTGTCTTTTACTCGCTCTACTTCAACAAGTATGCCATCGTTTTCATTGCCGATCTTTTCTACCAAACTGATGAGGTTGAATTTATCTGTGTAAGAAGGGCGCGTCTTCTTCAGTTCTTCATACTCCTTCTTGCTGCCTGGCCCAATCACATAGAATTCTTCCCAGTCGAAATCTTCAATCCCAGTAAGCTCGCATGGAAATTCGACCTGCTGTTTTAAGTGATTGAGATAAATCTTCAGATTGGATTTGTTTACATCGAGGTTCTTTGTGCCGAGTATTGTTTTGACTCTCTCCCCTTGTTCATCAATATCTTCCATGATTGCCTCCGGGCTTATTCTGCCAGTAGGGGCGGGGACTGACAACGTCTAACGGCGCGGTTGACCGGGCGCGGGCGACGGCACTCAAGCAACCTTACGAGACTTATTGCCCGCGCTCCGGTCCAACCGTTTGTTAGGTGTCGTCCTCGGCCGAGAGCAAATCACTCAGCCAACTGATCGAATCTGGATATTGTTCGCAATCCAACACAAACTCTTGACCTCGTCCAACGCTCTGCAAAATGACATGCTCTTTCTCTAGTGTCCAGCGACTTTTTCGTGAATGATAGCTCAGGGGATGTTTTGTGTCGTCGGGGTAAAACCATCTAGGCAACCTCCATATACTTCTTGACCTTTGAGAACATGATAAGCATAAAGCAGGGTGAAACTGCTTGAACACCCCTGCGCCTCTCTTCTTGATGGATAGATTTGGTAGTTCAAGATAATCTTTGGACAGGTATATTGATTCTACGGAACTGTACGGTTTCTCTTTGTAATGCGGATGATCTGACGCCCACTCTGGTATTTCTGACAAGACTTCTACACCAATGCGCCGCTCAATTTGTAGCCAACCAAATACTACATGCAGGTCGGGCGCACCTTGCACATATTGGTATACTCCTTCTCTTTCTTCAACTTGTCTAAACCAGCCGAAGAACAGAAAGACATCGCCTTGCTTCACTCCCTGATTTCGCAGATGTTTTTCTGCTGCCCCTGCCTGACCGAATAGCGGTTTCCAGTGGAGTGGTCTCGGGATGCTCTCAAAACTCAAGTCTGGATCAAGATGGGCCACGTCATAGGATTTAATTCTATTCCTCGTTAAATCGCTGACGATTTTTCCTAGAGTTTCGTTTCCTAGCATAATTTCTTCATATCGTCGGGGTCGGTTATGGTCTTGGGATTTATATTCTGGTATGGGAAGGGAACACAACTCACCAGAAGGAAGAATAGGACTCGCCACCCCGCCAAAGGTTGAATCAAACCCTTTCCTGCTTAGGATAATTTTCATCGCCGGACTATAAGACACCTAACGATCCGCATCAGCGGGGCCGCGAGCGGCACTGATAGATTGATGCGAGACTGGCTTCGCGGCCTCCGCTGCATGCGTTTGTTAGACCCCGTTTTAGGTGCTAACAATTCATTTCCCTATTGGAATATCCCTAAGATCGATCGTGAACTCTTCGCCAAAAGGGTTGGAGCGTGTAGCGTGCATACACGCTAATCTTAATAATGTTATTGTATTCGCTTCACGACTTACATTGTTGAACTTAAGCCAGCCCTTTGTTGGTACTCGTGGCACAAGTGTTAACTCAGCAGCACAACTATATCCAAGTATAGCAATACCTGTTGCAGTACCAAGCTGCCCTTCGTAAGATGTGTATTCGTTTCCGAGATTATCAAACAATCTGGCGCTCCCATTACCGCAACCAACATAAAGCATGAATCTCCTGTCTTCTGCGGAGTTATTTGTAATTGTGAACTGACAGGTAATACTCCCACCTGATATCTTGCACGATCTAAGTTGTAGAGTGTATTCCTTTGCCTCTATCGTCGGCAGATCGGGTTTGGGCGCAGGTGGTTGGGAAGAGCTTACAATAGATTGAGACGTGCTAGCTCGTATCTTTGCTAAGGCAACAAATTTTCCGTTAGGATACTGCTGTAAGTACGCTTTGAAGTCTTCAGGGTTATTACTGTTCTTAATTGTATCCCAGAAGCTGAGTTCGATTGTTGCTGGATCAACCGACTCCGATACTTTACCTGTATTCATTGTTGTTGAAGGGATTCCAATCACGACCGAAATAACCAAATCGTCTGCTTTATAGCCTTCAACTACTGCGAATGGTTTCTGTTTCTTTTCTCCACCAAGGTCAAGTTGCACGCGCTTTGGTACAGTATCTTGCAAATAATTTACAAGGCCAGCGAGCGTGACTTCTCCTTGTTCATTTGCTGCTTTGCCTTTTAGACCTTCTACTAATGCCCACGTGAAGTAGCCTTGTTTTCTTTCCTTGAATTCATAAGCTACCTGCCCAACTGCCGTTGCATACAACGTAACAAAGGCATTAACGTCTCGATTTCTAACATCGAAATTAAATCCACGTGCATATGCCTCAGTTAATGTAAGGCTGGCATTGCCCCGCCCTGCCGTAGGGTTATTCCGGCAAGCATCTAGGATAAGAACCACTTGCCCTATACCTGTTTGCCGAACCCAGTCTCTTATGACCTCGGCATTGATTGCTGTCTCTTCGAGCAATGCAATGTCTCCGCTAACTTGGGCGTCGCTAGGCAACAGGTAGGCGCGTCCGTTCCGCTCAATACCGTGTCCAGCAAACGAAAACAGTAGCAGCCCGTCTTGGGGAACTATAGAACGCAGATTTGACAGGCGACGTAATATGTTGCCTCTAGTAGGCCGACGCTCAGACGGCTGATCCGAAGTGAAAACAATTACTTGGTCGGAAGGGAAACCGCCATACTGAATCAGTGCATCTGCAAGCATTTTAGCGTCGTTTGAAGCGCCCTCCAGTTTGTTGATTTGCGAGTCTTGATACTCATCGACTCCTATAATCAGAGCAAACCGCTTTGCTTTGCGCGGCCATGCATTTATTGCTCCTTGCGAAACGGTTAACCCGCGTTGCTCGTTCGTTTGTGCCTTTGCAATTGGGCTTGCTGGAATGGAATTTGAGAGAGCCAAGATACTGACTATTATTGCAGGCGTGAGGATACGAACAACCGCCTGTGAGGGGCTTGTTTTCATGGATTGATCTCCTTTCGTTAACTCAAAGAGCGTGGCTAAGCCTAATCTCAATTACAAGGTATGTCAATTTATTCCTTTCGCCGTAACATACGCACAGGGGTCTAACGGCTCGCATCAGCGGGGCCGCGAACGGCACTCAAGGAAGCATACAAAACTCGCTTCGCGGCCTCCGCTGCATGCGCTTGTTAGACCGTTTCGTTTGTACGCTACTTCATAGAACATTAAACGATTCAGTCCACCATAAACTATTCTATGAAATCAGGTGTTCGAAGGACAGCTATAAACCCCATCTGTTCAAAATGGCGGTCCGCTGTAAGAGCATATTGGATTCCTTGTTCCTGCATTACGAGAAAAGATAGACAATCAACCAAGCTCCATTCTTTATCCTTATAGCCTTTGAAAGTATCATAAGCTTGGTAAAACAACTCTTTATCTGTATGTATGATGAGGTACTGCTCGCTCATCATCATATCATCGAGGAAGTCAATTATAGATTCTCTTGCTCCCAATGCAGCCAAGAGACTACAGGATTCAAAAACAATAGTATCGGTAAGCACAAATTGATCGTTGGCTTGGAACTTGTTGTTTACAAGTAGGGCTTGGCCGTGAAATTCGTCTCTCTGATTCAGTAGGGCATATATGAATGAACTATCAACGAAGAATATCCTGGGTTTCATTTTTCGGTTAGTACACGGAACTTCTTTGTTGATAGGTTGACTGGTAAATGATTAGCCTTGCCTATAAGTTGCCTGAAAATTTCTTGTGGACTCTTTGCCGTAGCCGCTTGGGCCGCTGATTTAACATCAGCCCGTTTACGTTTAGCCAAGTTTACTGTCCGCTTAGAGTTCGCCATACTTAATTCTCCTGTATCCGATAGAATAATATAGTATGGGATGGGGAGGATCAAATCGTGTAGAGAATTCTCGTTTTACATCCCACCAAGTCGTTCGCTAAATCACACGCAATTGAAACGGTCTAACGCCACGCATCAGCGGGCGCGCGAGCGGCACTGAAAGCAACCATGAGAAATTCGCTTCGCGCGCTCTGCTGGATGCGTTTGTTAGGCACCGACCTGCGGTCAACCTTCTATCTGCTCTCTGTATGCACAGAAATACTATACACTCATCCGAATACTATCATCCGTGATAAATAATTCCTGAGCCGTTACGATTGGCGGTAAACCAGGGCCAACAATGGGCTGCTTATCTGCCTCTTGTTGCGCGAGTTGAAGGTTTAGCTTCAATAAGAAGTCGAGGGGGTTGTCCTTACGCTTCATGCCATAAGCCGCCTGGACGGCTGTATCAAGTGCTTCCTGAGCATCTCTAAGACGGTTCTTTCCAGGTACTTCCAAAGTCCTATAAAGCTGTCGGAGATTCCAACCGTTCTCAGCCATAATCTTACGTCTAAGCTGCCGCAGCATTACGGAAGACTTTGCTACCTGCTTAATCTGTTCCAGCATCGGTGACTGTGGCCACGGAAACGTATCGAATACGGTATTGGATGTGTATCTGAAATCTCCTTTAAAAGTGGAACACCTTTCTATGAACCAAGACCAGTGGATATTTGATTGAAGAATGCCAAACGAGTAATCGTCAGGCAATGGAAAAACTTGTAATGCATCATTAGGATGTATGGCACTATCGATAAACTCAAATATCGGACGTTTAGTAACACGCACACAAGCAATATAGCGTGAAATCCCTGCAATCTGATTTAGCATTTCAAGCCGCCCTCTCCAAAACTTCCACCAATGCTGGAAGTGTGACTGGCGTGGTCCTTTATCCTTCCCCGTATCTTCACGTTCCTTGTTAGCCTTTGCTTCCATAACAGGCATGACAAATTCTTCAATATGTTTGAATGCCTTTCCGTACTTCATTGCAGAGATAAGATCCCGAGATCTGTTCAGGTCAATAGCATAACGAGACGGAAGGCTTTGAGGATCACCTAATAAGTCATCACCAATTAAATAAGGATGTATAACTGTCTTAAGATTCCCATTGCTCATCATCTCTTTCGCTTTGGACGGTGTTAGCAGAAACCCTTCATCGCCGTGAGTCTGCCCTTGGTAACAAGCCTTTGAGCTTATATTGCTACGAAGGCGTTTCGCTTTTGTTAAGTCTAAAGCACCCGAAAGCGCAGAATGAATGTGGTCGAGTTCGATTATCTGCCAAGGGCTTTCTTTTTTATCTCCCAATTGCTTGTGTAGCCTTTTCTTTCCTGGTTGGGCACCTTTAACCCAATTGACAATAGAAACATGTACCACAGCTTCCCCTGACCATACTTGAGTTGAAACAGCTTCTGTAATGGTTCCGCCATTCTGAACTATATAATCCAACCCGCCTTCGCGAGAGTAGTTTTGTCGAATTGTGTTAGTACCAACTAATCCAGCCCGCCCTTCTGAAGGTAGCTCGTCCTGTGCCCTACGAAACCAGTAAACGCAATAGTCAGCTCGTCCTGGGACATCAGGATAACGGTCACGAACTCTATCAACATAAGCACTGCCCAATTCCTTCTTCATTTTGTTCTTTGATTGATATGGCGGATTTCCGATTATGGCTTGTACCCTCGGCCATTCACAAAATAACGCATCATCATGACGTATATTGTCATCAAGGTTATCAAGGGGAAGTGCTTTATCTAATTGCAGTGGTAGATCAATCTGCTCTGCACCTGATAGGTCTGCGGCTTCTTTAATTACAACTTCTTTTGCAAGCATTAGAGTAACTTTGGCAAGTTCGATTGCGAAGGGATTTTTGTCTATACCATAGAACTGCTGCGTACTGACGAGAGATGATATAGACAGTTTGCCTTTATAAATCTTGTAATTCTCCCGAATTATAGTCAATAAGTCGCGTTCGATTCGTTTCAGTTCGCGATAAGCAATGTAAAGGAAATTGCCACTGCCACAAGCAGGATCGAGAATATGAAATCTCAGTAATTGCTCACGAAGATCAAGAAGTTTTTCCAGCGTGTCGGCTGTTTCGATCCGTTCACGCCAGGGCCATACTATAGTTGGGCGGATCACTTTCTGTATGTCAGCTTCAGATGTAAAGTGGGCGCCATATGCATGACGCTCTTTTTCATCCATACTATTCTCAAAAAGAGTGCCGAAGATTGGAGGCTGAACTTTGCTCCATTTCTCATTTGCTGCACTTAACAGAAGAGACAACTCATCAGAATCAAGTTCGACAGGATCTACTACATTGAATAAGCCACCGTTAAAGTATTGAACATCTTTATAGCGACCACCTCGTGCAAGGGCTGGGTTGCCCATTTGGCGAAAAAGGTCTCCCAAAAGATCATAGGTACTATTTCCATTGCGACAATCATCGAGGAGATCAGTAAATAATCCGCGAGGCAACAGGTCGAAATCTTCAGAGAACATTGCAACAACACATTGAAGAATAAACCTTTGTGCCCGCTCTCTGCCTTCGCCGCGACCGACAAGAGACTTAAAGACCTGTGCAACCTTAGCAGCAGCGGCACGCGTTACATCTATTCGATTATTTCCAAATTGAGGTTTCTTTTCTTTGGGGAAAAGAAAGTTTAATGCTACATACCGCTCTGGTAATTCTTTTGTCAAAACACGGTCAACTGGCTCATAAAGCTGCGAATTGAAATCGTATATCCAGAATTCGTCAAAGTTGCAGAGAACAACATAACGTGGCCGACCGGGAACGATTTTAGTCCAATAATCAAATACTTGCTCGTAGTGGCGCTCAAGCTTTTCACCTCTGCTTTTCATTTCGAGCAGCAGACGTGGTTGCCATACTAGGTCTGAGTATTTTGTACGTTTACCTTTCGCTCGTACTCGGAATTCAAGAGTGGCCCCTGCCTGATTATATCCCTCATGCCCAAATGCCTGAAAAAGCCGATCACAAAAAACTTGAGCCTCACCTTTCTCATCACCTTTCAAAGCCGACACATACTCAATAAAACCTTCGATCTTTTCAACAACCTTACTCATTAGCTTTTCCTAAGATTCATTCTAAAGGTAAGCAAGAATATTTCATTAGCTAAGGATGTGCAAGTGGACTCTCCGGGTGCAAACAAGGTGCCTAACGCTCCGCATTATCGGGGCCGCGAACGGCACTCGCCATTGATGCGATACTCGCTTCGCGGCCTCCGTTGCATGCGGTTGTTATGCCTGCCCAACCATCTAGCTGCGCCCTGCCTGTCAGGGCTCTGTCGCGCTCGCGCCGTGCTTATTCTCCCCTCGCCTTGGCTTGCTCTGATTATTCCTGGCGCGAGCGCGACTCAGCGCAGCGTCGGGTATATCTACACACTTCGCTGTGGCGGCATAACGACTCGCGTGACCGAGCGCGGTGTGAGCGATTGGCCGATGCATACGACACCTCGTTACCGCGCTTCGGTCAACGCGCTTGTTAGACGCACCAAGTATTTAGCCGCGCCGTGCGCAGCACCCCCGCGTTCGCGCCGCACCAAGGGCGGCTGGTTTTGCCATAGCCTGTTCCCACATTATGGCGAACGCGGCTGGCGCGGCGGCGGAATGAAGGACCGCACGGATAAGCGGAGCATATTTGCTATTGGTGGCCAAGTCATTGCCTCTATTTCATCATATGTGCGTCTAACGCTCCGCATTATCGGGGCCGCGAGAGGTATTGATTGTAACATGCGAAACTTGCTTCGCGGCCTCCGTTGCATGCGGTTGTTATGCCTGCCCAGCAAATTAGCTGCGCCGTGCCCGACAGGGCACTGTCGCGCTCGCGCCGTGATTGTTGCAGGCGTGGCCTCAACTAGCAGTTGGCTATGATGTGGCGCGAGCGCGACTCAGCGCAGCGTCGGGTATATCTACACACTTCGCTGAGGAGGCATAACGCTCCGCATTATCGGGGCCGCGAGCCGTGCTGATTCTAACATGCCGAAACTCGTTTCGCGGCCTCCGTTGCATGCGGTTGTTATACCTGTTCAGCTTTCTAGCTGCGCCGTGGCTGATAAGCCACTGTCGCGCTCGCCTGCTTGATCTATGCCTGAGTAGTCGCCGAGCGTAGCCTTTGCTGTGCGAGCGCGACTCGGCGCTGCGACCTGTATACCCACACTCTTCGCTAAGCAGGTATAACGGTTGGGATGACCGGGCGCGCGAGCGACACTGAAAGTAACCATGAGAAATCCGCTTCGCGCGCTCCGGTCGATCCCGTTGTTAGCTGGCCGTTCTGGGTCGCCCACACCTCGCCTCACTCCGCACCTAGCGAATCGCCACCCGCGTCCGAAGACGTCAAGCTATCGAGCAGGCACTTTGAGGTTTTGATTCGGGGTAACCATCGAATCGGCCATGCCATTGTTATAGGTGTACCCCTGGACCATTCCGATCTTCGTAAGAAACCACTGATTGTCAATATCCTTTTGAAACACAAACTTGAAAGGTAGACTGCCGCGCGTACACTTCAAGAAGACGACGGAAGTAGCCTCATTGTCTGAGAATTGACTCAACGGTTCAATACTGGCAATTGACTGAACATTGAAAGAACAGTCTGTAGCAGGTATTGGACTTACGCTATGAGTTGAAGCGAATGCCTTGATTGCTTTCTCCGCGTTGTCTTGACTCAACTTCTTGTTTGAATCACAAGCTCCGAAGAATAAGACTGCAATGACACCCATGTAGCAGAAGATTTGTTTCATGTGCTCCTCCTTTGACTGACCAGCCCAGTGACTTCTGATTTAAACAGCCCGTTTTCCTGTCGGCACTGAACGCCGCCATCTCGACGTTCCTTCGGCCAGCTAACGCTCCGCATTATCGGGGCCGCGAGCCGCGCTGATTCTATCATACGGCGCTTGCTTCGCGGCCTCCGTTGCATGCGGTTGTTATGCCTGCCCTGCTAGATAGCTGCGCCGTGCCTGTCAGGGCTCTGTCGCGCTCGCGCCGTGCTTATTCTCCCCTCGCATTAGCTTGCTTCTGCCGATCTGTGGCGCGGGCGCGACTTTGCGCAGCGGCCAGTCCATCAGCACATTTCGCTGAGGAGGCATAACGATTCGCATCAGTGGGCGCGGCGCGTAACACTGGTGGAACCATACGAAACTCGCTCGCCGCGCTCCACTGCATGCGTTTGTTAGACCGACATGTTTACAGCCCGTATAGCACTTCCCCTCACTGCTATGCACAAATGTACAAGCTAAAAAGAACTGCTTCAAGAGGTAGTAGAATCATAAGAACCTGTCTGATTCTTCTTAACATAATCCTTACATAAATCTATTCCACTTCAGCATACACTGAACCTCAAGGCGTTGAGCAAAACGAATAACTTGGCTTCTGAGTCTACGGCTTTTTGAACTTCGTGTCATCTATTGGAACATTGTGCTTTATCTCATAGAGCTTGATTGTGATATTGTAACCCGGACCTGATTGACGCGTCGTAAACGGCAGCTTTACCCCATCCACCTCTCTATAATCCTCGAAGTAAATCTCGGTAGGAGCGGGTTTACCTTTTTCACCCTCAATAACGCCGTCCAGTCGAATAAGGAGCCCCGTCTGTGCATCGAAATATATCGTGTCAGGCTTGCCATCACGAGGTACCGCCTCTATTACATATGTTTCCCGATCACCGACTTTGTCTTTACGTATCAGCGTCATTTTTGGGTATATCTCCCCGAGGTTGATTTCTCTGTAGAAATCAGACTCGCGCTTCACGCGGGCCAACGGCTCACCACTTATTTGATAGGCCCCGCCCCGCACATTCTTAATCCAACTGACTGTTCCGTCGAAAATCTGCTGAACTTTACCGTTATCCATGATCCACGCTACCTTGTTTGGAGCCTTCGCATATATCTCCACAGGGCCGGTTATATTAGTTGTCCCCTGGATCTGTACAAACGACCCCTTCGCCACTCGGGTCATTAGCTTTTCGAACGCGGCTTGGCCACCCACAGCCTGGCGATACTTGCCGAGTATTTGATCAACGGTCAGCATAGCCGCCGAGTTGGTTGCTGTAGGTGCGGCAGTCTCGCCTGGCCGTGCTCGTCGTCTCGCCAGCGCCGCGAAAGTTCCTTGGGGATATTTTGCTAGATATGATTGAAAGTCCTCAGGGTCAGCACTGCTCTTGATCGTTTCCCAGTAGGCAAGCTCGATGGCTGCTGGATCCATCGGTGATATTTCCGCTGGTTTCCCAGCAATAGACGATTCCGGCCCTGGCACTGCGATCACTAACTCATCCGCCTTATAACCCTCTACGATGGCAAAGGGTCGCTGCTGTTTGCCGGTTCCCAAATCGACCGCAACCTGCTTTGGAACCGTTTCTTGAACGTAGCTTACCAATCGGGCTAATGTCACTTCGCCCCGCTCGTTAGCTGCTCTGCCCTTGAGTCCATCGATAAGCGCCCAGGTAAAGTATCCTTGCCGCTTTTCCGTGTACTCGTAGGCTCTGTGTCCAACCTCTGTTGCATAGAGCATTGCGAACGCTGTTACCTCCCGATTACGCACATCGAAATTGAACCCTCGCGTGTAAGCCTCCGTCAGTGGATTCGCCGCATCTGCCCGCCCTGTCGGATCATTTCGGCAAGCATCCAAGATCACAACGACCTGTCCCACACCTGTCGCCCGGATCCTGTCCTTCATGCGCGTCACACTGATAGCAGTTTCTTCCAGAAACGAGATATCATCTGCTATCTGCGCGTCCATCGGTAGCAGGAACGCTTGTCCATTTCTTTCCATACCGTGTCCTGCAAAAGCTATTAGTAACAGTCCATCTTTCGGCACCACTGCTGCCAAGTTCGACAATCTGCGTAGTATATTGACTCGCGTCGGCTGCCGCTCTTCCGGTTGGTTCGTCGCAAGCAAGATGACTTGGTCAGGGGGAAACCCAGCGTAGCTTACAAGCGCAGCAGCAAGTGCTTTGGCGTCGTTTCCTGCTCCCTTGAGCGAACCGATCTGTCCATCCTTGTAATTGTCCACCCCGATTACCAGTGCCCACCGCTTTGCTTTCCCCGGCCACTCCGCCAGCTGACCAGACGGTTGCATCCGCAAGTCCCGATTATCTGTTTGCGCTTTAGTTGACAGCATCAATTGGTTGGGAATAGAAAGGAGAATCACTGCTGGCAGCAGCATAACCAAAAGCACATAGGTTCTAAAGGTTAATATTTTTTTTCTCATAAATCACCTCCACAGCATTTGTCGGTCTAACGCTCTGCATTAGCGGGGCCGCGAGCCGTGCTGATTCTATCATACGAACCTCACTTCGCGGCCTCCGTTGCATGCGGTTGTTATGCCTGCCCAACCATCTAGCTGCGCCGTGCCCGACAGGGCACTGTCGCGCTCGCGCCGTGCTTATTCTCCCCTCGCCTTGGCTTGCTCTGATTATTCCTGGCGCGAGCGCGACTTTGCGCAGCGGCCAGTCCATCAGCACATTTCGCTAGGCAGGTATAACGCTCCGCATTATCGGGGCCGCGAACGGCACTCGCCATTGATGCGAAACTTGCTTCGCGGCCTCCGTTGCATGCGGTTGTTATGCCTGCCCAGCAACTTAGCTGCACCGTGCCCGTCAGGGCACTGTCGCGCTCGCGCCGTGCTTGTTGCAGGCGTGGCCTCAACTAGCAGTTGGCTATGATGTGGCGCGAGCGCGACTTTGCGCAGCGTCGGGTATATCATCACACTTCGCTGTGGCGGCATAACGCTCCGCATTATCGGGGCCGCGAGCGGTATTGATTGTAACATGCGAACTGTGCTTCGCGGCCTCCGTTGCATGCGGTTGTTATGCCTGCCCAACCATCTAGCTGCGCCGTGCCTGTCAGGGCTCCGTCGCGCTCGCGCCGTGCTTGTTCTGCCCTCGCATTAGCTTGCTTCTGCCGATCTGTGGCGCGGGCGCGACTTGGCGCAGCGTCGGGTATATCAACACACTTCGCTGTGGCGGCATAACGATTCGCATCAGCGGGGCCGCGAGCCGTACTCGCTGTTTTATACGAAACTCGCCTCGCGGCCTCCGCTGCATGCGTTTGTTAGGCGGCGGCCACCAGGCAATCTTGGCTTTGGAGTCTAATGCAAGTTTCCTATGAATCAAGTTAGATCATTCATTTATTAGTTTTCTCCATTTCCTACCATTTGCTGAGCGCGTATCCGAAGCGATTCAGCTAGACCGAGCTTTAGTGCGGTGTTGAATTCTTGCTTTGCTTCGACGTCCTCGCTGCGCTCCTTCAACGCCATTGCCAAATAGAAGTGAGCTGCGCCGTAATTGGCATCAATTGATATTGCTTGCCGACAAAGCTTTTCGGCCTCATCGAATTGTTGTCGAATGCCAAGAAGTGCCGCAAGGCTAACGTATGCCTTAAAGAAGTTTGAAGAGTCAGCGATGGTTTTCGATGTGCGGCGATTGCTATGTCGTACAAGCCGTATAGCTCCAGCGTTTCTGACATTTCATAACGCGCTGAAGGATCGGTTCTCGGTCTTTAGCGCTCTAATGAGAGTCTCAATGTGAGTGCGTCTGGCAAAGACGATAAGCATTTGAGCAAGGATTACAACTGCGCTAAGGATGAAGAGAATCTTACTGCGAACCAATAGGATAAGTCCGGACAAGGCGGTGATTTTGTTGGGATTGAGAATTATGATGATAATTGGTGTGTAAGCAAAAAGAGAACCAAATCGTTAGGGCGGGCTTTGCCAACGGGTTTCGAAAACGCATTGAAAGCCTGCTCAGGCGATTCATTTGCGCCAGATATAACAGTGCAAACAGGATAAACCAAATGAATGATGGTGCGTTGACATCCATGTCGTGTCTTCCGTTTATAATGGCCGAAGCATGGCAAAAATCCAGAGCCCTGGCGCTGCCCACAGTGCGGCATAGAGCGCAGCAGGGATTAGACCGATAGTTTTCCAGCGCAGGTTGGCGCTTAGAGGATCCTTTTCAAGCGCCTCCAACCATTGCTCATCAGTGACTAAGAAATACGCGATGATATCTAGGGTTTGAACAAGTAGAGCGATAGCAGCAATGAGAGTGTTATAGCCGCAGAACATGACAAAGAACCAAGCAAAGATATGAGATGCCTCTCCGTCAACAATTTTGAGGCCCAACCATATTAGGATCGTGCCGAGTGCGACGAATGGGATGCTTCGCGCGAGGTTCTGGTGAGCGCGCTTTCGACGTTCTGTTACAGGAACGGACAGGGGATGTCTCATTATTGAAGCCAAGGGCTCCGCCTTGCTCATTTCCTCTTCGCGCGCCGTGTTTATACCAGGTGATTGTCTAGTTAGTGCATGAGCGTGTAGCGCAGGTGCTTCTCCGTTCGGCCCTACGATGAAGAGGGTGCGAGACAGAAGATCTGGGCGATCCTTAAGCCGACCAACCTCTTGGCGGACCAGAGAGCTGTCAGTACGGGCATCAAGAATGATGAGTTGGACAACGTCCGCTAACTGCTCCACGACCATTTCCCAATCACGGTCGGATGCAGTGCGGAGGTTATCGGTTAGCGCCGAGAATGAGCCGAGGTAATAGCCGGTGCCCTTAGGGTCCAGCAAAGCGACGACGCGAAATGGGAAGACCTTCAATGAGACTGTCTTGAGGACATGGCCCGTGAACCGGTTCGATTCACCCAACGCCAATGCGAAAGGAGGCTGTAGCCATAGAAGCAGAACGCTTATTACTAATGACGCACTCATGTGAAATCGATACGGACTCGGATCGGTTGCAAACGGAGAGAGCCAGAAAAGGAGGCTAAGGACGACAATACCCATGAGAGTGCCGCCGCGGCGAGCCCGCCCGAAAACTCTTATCATCATCGGCACTGTTCGAATAGACCGAAACCCGCACTTGATCAGGGTGTCCACCCACAAGGCCAGCACAATACCACTGAGCAGCATCGCGCTATAGACTAGCTTCTCGTGTTGACTGAGTTTGCCGATCCAGCCCTTCCAGAGCGCCAAGGTCATAAATATCCACGCAAAAGGGTAGAAGTGACTCAACATTTCGCCAGTACCTTCGACAATTCAGAATCGGAATTCGCAAAATCCCAATCGTCAATGACCGATTGGTTCGATAGAAATCACCTCATCAGCATTCAGGTGAGACAACGCACTCCCACCGGCCTTCCATTTGCCGCTCTCTGTGCGCTTGAATCCACAATGTACAAGCCATTGCTCGACTTCACAAATATCCCAGAAAGGCAATGCAGCAGGCGGCGAGATAAAGTCGTGCACTTTTCTTAGGTTGATATCGACCAAGTACTCTCCCGAGGGCGAATACGGAAGCTGGGCAATTGGTGGTTCCCTCTTGGTATCGTCCGGAAGTATGCGCTCAAGGCTCCTGGCAATAAAGTGTAGATGTCCTGCTAGATACAGTTGTCCGAGCGCAAGCGCAAGCGCAAGGGAATTCGCCTTGAATACGAGAGCGCCGATTGCTGTGATCAGCATGATGACAACCATGGATTTTGCGCCCTTGATACGTCCAAGAAGGACAATGGCATTTTCCTCTGCCTGATCTATATCCGTAACGGCCTGCGGCTCACGCGCCCAGAGATCTTTGTACATCCGGCGGCGTCGGAGAACCGTTTGTCGAGCACAGCGCCTAGCGATGATTCGATACACAATACCAAGAGCCAGGAGAATGATGATGACGCCGGGGAGTTGGCGCTCAGTGACGAGCCCGTATTTGTATACCAGTCCAACGATTCCGAGGATCGCTCCGACGGAAATCCAACGTACGAGTTGTTCGCTCATCGCCCGCCCTCCTTTCGCCGCCTAACGACACGCATCAGCGGGGCCGCGAGCCGTGCTGATTCTATCATACGACATTCGCTTCGCAGCCTCCGTTGCATGCGTTTGTTAGGCCGCGCTCGGCTTATCACACTCAATCTTCATCGAGTCTGGCAAGAATGCAGAATTAATGTTATTGATGCCATATTCCTATATGCCTCGATCATAGGCGTTCTGCTGCGTGGCGGGCGGCGGGTGCGCATCCGTGGTGCTGCCGCATCCAAGCCCATCGCAACCCACCATCATACTGCCGCGCGCCACGCCAGCAGCAACGGCTCGGTTAGGCTGACCCAGGCGAAGTAGGCGTGCGTCTGATCATCCGCCCACGGAGGCGAAACGCCAGAGCGCAGGCGAGCGCGCTGCCGGGCAACACCAGCGCACTCGTGACAACGGCGAGACCCGCGACGGCCTTCGGCGGCGCGAACGTTGGATCGGTCGTCGCTCCTGATATGTACGGCGGCATGCGGCCGAGGTTGAAGAGGAACCACGCCGCAGCGTAGGCCAGCACGAAGGTCGCCAGGACTGCGTAAGTCACTGTGGCACGGTAACGCTTGGTGCTTCGGTGAAGGGAACCTGCTGCCACCCAGCCAGCCACCGACGGGGGAATCCAGAAACCGACAAGGACGATGAGGCTGGGGAGTCGATCAGGGAGCAGGAGGGTTAGTGCCAAAGTGATTGATCTCATCATGAAGCCTCCGAAGTCTTGCAGCCTAACGTCTCGCATCAGCGGGCGCGCGAGCCGCACTTGCAAAAACGAGCCTATTCTAAAGACATTATATCTGTCAATCACCAATATCAATAGCAGTGACATGCCAAGCCGCTATTCAGCGGCCTAACGACACGCGTCACCGGGCGCGGCACAATGTATTGGAGGAACCTTACGAAACTCGCTTGCCGCGCTCCGGTGCACGCGCTTGTTAGGCCGCGCCGTGAGAGATCGTTCTGATTTAAAGTAAGGAATAAGACAGTGACAAGTGAAAAGATATCTCCAGCTTCTTATCCTTATCTTTACTCTTCCCTTCATGCTTACTTATTTCTGGGCTGAGATCTTCTTCGTGTTTTTATTTCGCTCTAACAGAAATGACTGTAATGTTAGCCAAGCTTTGGGCTTGGTTTATACAAGGTTATTCAAATCATCAGAGATTGAAAATACTTTCTTAAACTTTCTTACAAACTCAATCGTCTCCGTATCAGAAGACGGTCCGTCTGAAAAAATGAGCTTGAGATGTGAGATAGCTGCGCCCAAAGCACGCGAGTCGTAGCGAGGTGCTATCACAACACATCCATCATCTATGTCTTCATCTTTCGTTGGGTGGAGAGCTATACCAAAATGGCCATAGACTAAGAGATCACGGTCAAGGTTGTCTGACAAATAATACTTTGAGATCAATGTCCATGGCTTTATACTATTCACTTTTTCGGAAGCCAGTTTGTGCTCTTGTAATATTGCTTCTAAGTCTTTCCTGGTAGATTTATTATTCCATTCATCCTTCCCGATTAGGAAAACTCTCTTGATGATAGCTCCTCGCCGTGCGGCATCAATATTCGTATCCAGGAAAGCAGAGTCACCTACTGCCTTGTTTGACCAGAAAGTTAAATTTGTTACTGTCCAATATTCATCATTCTCTTCCAGAAGGTTCATAATCCCTTCGAATATGTATGCGACATAAGCAGTGGGAGTTAAAGCCTCAAGCTCCCATTCTCGCTCTTGTATTCTTTCCACTTGCTCCCGTGCCCGCAAGATTCGCCAAGTGGCTACCCTATCTTGAAAAGGATTACTGAAAGCGCTTTTTATACTGACTTTTGCTATAAGCTCGGTTAGTTTTTCCTCTGCCCTTAGATGGTCTATAAACCGTATGACTTGTGTTAATAGCCCTGGCATTTCCGATACATTTTATTGCTCTATGTTTTTTATCCCCCTGATCGTTTCGTATTTATCTTCGAAACCTTTGATCTGGTTAATAAGATTTCCGAAATTAGCATTTGGTGTTGCAGACCCAAGTTTTTGAGCCAGTAACAAGTAAAGTTTTTCCAGACCAGACTCTTGATTCGCTTGTATGGCTTGCAACATATTCAAAGGTATGGGCAAATCAGCAAGCTGTAGCCCTGAGTGACAGATGGGCACAATTGGAATGCCCTTGATCCATCCAGCTCCAGCCTCAAAGTTAATCCAGGGCCGTTTGACAGACTCTTTGCTACAGAGAATTATCTCAATTTGTGCTGTTTTCAACGCATTATCTATGTCTATCATCCATATATTTCCTAGAGTAATACTTGTGCTATCAGAAGAGACGAATATGTCAATTAATCCAAGGAAGTCTTCGAGAAGATGTTGTTTTAGAATACCTGCTAGTTCTGCTTCTTCCGTAATATGGCTGATGAATACTTTAGATCCCACCATTAACTCCTCCTGAAAAATGGGCTATGCTACCTGATGTCCATATCAAGAACTGCAACCTCTTATATTACCTAAGACGATATTCTCAATAGAAATAATGCATAATATAGGTTGTCAGAATGCCTGGGTACAACAACTGCCCAGCGTCGGCCTAACGACACGCATCAGCGGGGCCGCGAACGGCACTCAGGGAACCATACGAAACTCGTTTCGCGGCCTCCGTTGCATGCGCTTGTTAGACGCGATTCGTAGGACTAAATCAATTAGTTTAAGAAAGTGTGCAAACCAAACGAAAGCCAACACTATCATACCTAAACCCTGGGGTTACTTCGTTCCGAAATGCAGACCGGCAGTAATAGGCGCTGTTAGCCCAAGAGCCGCCACGCATCACATAGAGGTCTTTATTATCTTCTTTCTTATTAACGCTTGTAGCATTAGAGCCTTCACTATAATATCTGTACCAATGATCTTTGCACCATTCCTGCACGTTCCCATGCATGTCGTATAATCCAAAGTTATTGGCATAACCTATACTTCCAACCGGAGATGTTTGATCCCTACTAGCTCCTTTTGGCATCTCACCATATGGATAAGCTCCATTGTAATTTGCTAATTCTGGCGTGATTGTTGGTCCAAAATAAAATGGCGTAGTTGTACCACCGCGACATGCATATTCCCATTGCGCTTCAGTTGGTAGTTCGAACCTCTTGCCTGTCAAACTAGATAGCCGCTTACAGAATTCAATTGCTTCTTCCCAAGTGACTTGCTCGACAGGAAGTTTATCCCCTTTGAATTTTGTCGGCTCGCTTACTAATTCTAATCCGGCTTTAGGGAGGGAGGCTATAATGCGCCATTGTGCTTGAGTTATCGGATATTTGCTCATATAGAAAGGCGAGATAGTGACTTTGTGTTGAGGCCCTTCATCCGCGAATCGTCCATGCTCTGTCTTAGGTGATCCCATTAGTAACGTACCATGTGGTATCTCTACCATTTCTAGAACAACTCCTCCTGGCAGTTGCTCAATAAAGTATCTTGCTTTCTTCTTAGACTTGCTTATTACTTTGCCTTTCGCGTCCACAGATACTACGTCGAAATCAAAGTAACTAAACACAGGTAAAATCTTTTGTATTGCTGGTTTTTCGTTTATTTGGGTCTCTGCGATAGAAGGCTGATTGACAGTGGTCTGGCTCTTACTTACTGCCGTAAAGGATCTGCCTGTATTGAGTAATTCCTTGAGCATGTCTGTGGCGTTTAGGTGACGTTGTTCTTTATTTAGCGCCATCGCTTGTAATAATACTGTTGCAAAACTGCCTGGAACCTCCACGTTTACTTTGCTGGGAGACTGCAGGGGATCAACCTGCCCAGTTGCAACGGCCATTATTCGTTCTAGGGCATTGTGGGGCTTCATAGCAGTGATCAAATGATAGATAGTGGCGGCAAGAGAATAAAGATCGCTACGCATATCTGTGCCTGAACCTTGGATCTGTTCGGGTGGCGCGTAATGAGGCGTGTATCCAAATATACTTTGTCCTGCTGATAAATGGGACATCTGCTGTGGCGTGCCCTTTGCTAAGCCGAAATCCAAAAGAATGATTTGGCCTTCTTCTGTTAACTTCAAATTCTGAGGTTTGATGTCACGATGAATGACTGGTGGCTGCCGAGTGTGTAAGTACTCCAATGCTTTAAGTAATTGCTCGGCCCAGCCAAATACTACTCCTGGTGGAAAGGGTTGACCTCTATGCTCAAGCATTGCGAGTAAGTCATCACCATCAATGAATTCCATTACCAGGTATTGACGTTCGGCTTCGATAAAATGATCTATAACTTTTGGCAATGCTGAATGCCGAAGCCCAGCTAAGAGATGTGCCTCGCGCTCGAATTGTTTGCGTAGTTTATGGTCGTGACTAAAAAAGCTTTCTTTCAAAGCCACATTACTACCTAGCCGCGAATCATTTGCCAAATAAACGGCTGCCATACCGCCTTCGCCAAGCTGGCGAATAATACGGTAGCGATTTTGTAAAATAGTTCCAGGCGGCAAGAGAATTCTGGGTGCAATCATATATCCCAAACTCTTTTAGACTTTCTGCCTAACGGCTAATCTAACGATTGAAAATTCAGTTTCTAATCAGCGGTCAGTAAGTTAGCACTTGGATATTAAAACTTCAATGCTTGTTAGCCAAACTTGTCGGCTGCTTACCAACATTTGCCGTTTTATCGCGTCTAACGCTCCGCATTATCGGGGCCGCGAGAGGTATTGATTGTAACATGCGAAACTTGCTTCGCGGCCTCCGTTGCATGCGGTTGTTATGCCTGCCCAGCAAATTAGCTGCGCCGTGCCCGACAGGGCACTGTCGCGCTCGCGCCGTGATTGTTGCAGGCGTGGCCTCAACTAGCAGTTGGCTATGATGTGGCGCGAGCGCGACTCAGCGCAGCGTCGGGTATATCTACACACTTCGCTGAGGAGGCATAACGCTCCGCATTAGCGGGGCCGCGAGCCGTGCTGATTTTATCATACGGCGCTTGCTTCGCGGCCTCCGTTGCATGCGGTTGTTATACCTGTTCAGCTTTCTAGCTGCGCCGTGGCTGATAAGCCACTGTCGCGCTCGCCTGCTTGATCTATGCCTGAGTAGTCGCCGAGCGTAGCCTTTGCTGTGCGAGCGCGACTCGGCGCTGCGACCTGTATACCCACACTCTTCGCTAAGCAGGTATAACGCTGCGCATTATCGGGGCCGCGAGCCGCACTCGCCATTGATGCGAACTGTGCTTCGCGGCCTCCGTTGCATGCGGTTGTTATGCCTGCCCAACCATCTAGCTGCGCCCTGCCCGTCAGGGTACCGTCGCGCTCGCGCCGTATTCGCTCTGTACCTCGCATTAGCTTGCATCTGATCTTCTGTGGCGCGAGCGCGACTTTGCGCAGCGGCCAGTCCATCAGCACATTTCGCTAGGCAGGTATAACGCTCCGCATTATCGGGGCCGCGAGAGGTATTGATTGTAACATGCGAAACTTGCTTCGCGGCCTCCGTTGCATGCGGTTGTTATGCCTGCCCAGCAAATTAGCTGCGCCGTGCCCGACAGGGCACTGTCGCGCTCGCGCCGTGATTGTTGCAGGCGTGGCCTCAACTAGCAGTTGGCTATGATGTGGCGCGAGCGCGACTCAGCGCAGCGTCGGGTATATCTACACACTTCGCTGAGGAGGCATAACGCTGCGCATTATCGGGGCCGCGAGCCGCACTCGTCGAACCATACGAACTGCGCTTCGCGGCCTCCGTTGGATGCGGTTGTTATGCCTGCCCTGCCATCTAGCTGCGCCGTGCCCGAAAGGACACTGTCGCGCTCGCGCCGTGTTTGCATCACGTCTGTCCTTGTCTGCATCTGGCTATCTGTGGCGCGAGCGCGACTCGGCGCAGCGTCGGGACGATCAACACACTTCGCTGTGGCGGCATAACGCCTCGCATCAGTGGGCGCGGCGCGTAACACTCAGGGAACCATACGAAACTCGCTCGCCGCGCTCCACTGCATGCGTTTGTTAGATGCCGTCACTGGCCATCAGAGCCTCAAAACCAGCTTGTTCAAAATGTTGATCGAAAGTTAATGCTTGGTTTACGCCTGCCTCCGTCATCACTATGAATGATATGCAGTCTATTAGCCCCCAGTCTTTATCTTTGTACTTCTTATATAGGTCAAAAGCTCGCTCGAAAAGTTCTGGTGTAAGTCGTACTATCTCTACTTCTTCAGAATCGAAGAAACCTTCGATGATCTCTATTGCTTCCTGTTTGTAATTGCGAGCTAGTCCATTGCCGATCTCAAGCAATACTGCATCTGAGACTAGAAATGGCTGGTTTTCATATTTGGCGGCCAACTCTGTAGCCTTGGGCATGGTGCTGATCACGCGGGTTAATTAGGGCAACTACAAACAAAGTGTCAATGAATATCCGGTTCGGCACGGTTTTCTCCGCTTAGATATAGATCGAAGTTAGTAGAGAAATCCTCCGGTGCATCTATTTTGATGCTTCTCAGTTTTGACATAAGGCTTTGTTTTGGGCTCTGTTGCTTTGATTGGGTGAAGTCCTTCACAAGTTTGTACAGTTCGTCCAAGTCGTCCTCGCTGACCTGATCAATCTCGGCTTGTATCAGTTCCTTCGTCGTCATACGGAACTCCTTCGCTGGGCATTATATCATAGAGGCTGGTTGAGCTGCAGGCATCTAACGCTGCGCATTATCGGGGCCGCGAGCCGTGCTGATTCTATCATACGGCGCTTGCTTCGCGGCCTCCGTTGCATGCGGTTGTTATGCCTGCCCTGCAAATTAGCTGCGCCGTGCCTGTCAGGGCTCTGTCGCGCTCGCGCCGTGATTGTTGCAGGCGTGCCTCAACTAGCAGTTGGCTATGATGTGGCGCGAGCGCGACTTGGCGCAGCGTCGGGACGATCAACTCACTTCGCTGTGGCGGCATAACGACCCACATCACCGGGCGGCGATGAGCCCACTGATGGAAACATGCGAAATCCGCTATCGCCGCTCCGGTGCATGTGCTTGTTAGACCCACTTCATCGTAGCCGCAACTCTTGGATTATTCTTCCTCGAACAGGCTGTTGACCGGAAATCTCCATCCCGGCAAAGCTGGTTCAGCGTCAGCTATCTCCCCACGACGAAATATCTTTGGGGTGTCTGGATCATCTGCGCCATAGGACCTAATGACATCGGGGCTGAGTAGGTCTACGTCCCACATAACGAGCGTACCCGCAGCAAAATAATCGGCGCGCTTCTGAGCTATTTTCTCTTCAGCCCTCGGTCCATAATCATTCTCGCTTCTAACCTCGACGGCCAAGATAGGTGCTCCTTCATAAAACTTCATCTGTGGATTGGGTCCGACGTAGAATGCGGCATCAGGACTGAAAGATTCACGATTTGGCAGGTTTACACGAAATGCTTTGTTATCTCCGACAGCGCGCCCTATCTTCGTTCTGCGTGCAAATTCTCGCAGAGAGACAAAGACTTCATCACCTGCATAACCTGGGTCGCCTCCGGTTGGTGACATCAGTACAAGTTCTCCATCAACAATTTCAGCTTTAGCGTTTTCTGGGACATTGTAAAGGTCCTCAATAGTGGCTCTGGCTTTAGTAGTCATAATGCAACCTCGCAAAGCAAATAATAGCATGAACAAACTTGAAAGTCAGAGATTGATGAATTATCGGGGTACTTGTTCAGTGGGTCTAACGCTCCGCATTATCGGGGCCGCGAGAGGTATTGATTGTAACATGCGAAACTTGCTTCGCGGCCTCCGTTGCATGCGGTTGTTATGCCTGCCCAGCAAATTAGCTGCGCCGTGCCCGACAGGGCACTGTCGCGCTCGCGCCGTGATTGTTGCAGGCGTGGCCTCAACTAGCAGTTGGCTATGATGTGGCGCGAGCGCGACTCAGCGCAGCGTCGGGTATATCTACACACTTCGCTGTGGCGGCATAACGCTCCGCATTATCGGGGCCGCGAGCCGCACTCGCCTTTGATGCGAAACTTGCTTCGCGGCCTCCGTTGGATGCGGTTGTTATGCCTGCCCTGCTAGATAGCTGCGCCGTGCCCGTCAGGGCACCGTCGCGCTCGCGCCGTATTGGCTCTGCACCTCGCATTAGCTTGCATCTGATCTTCTGTGGCGCGAGCGCGACTTGGCGCAGCGGCCAGTCCATCAGCACATTTCGCTAGGCAGGTATAACGCTCCGCATTATCGGGGCCGCGAGAGGTATTGATTGTAACATGCGAAACTTGCTTCGCGGCCTCCGTTGCATGCGGTTGTTATGCCTGCCCAGCAAATTAGCTGCGCCGTGCCCGTCAGGGTACCGTCGCGCTCGCGCCGTATTAGCTCTGTACCTCGCATTAGCTTGCATCTGATCTTCTGTGGCGCGAGCGCGACTTGGCGCAGCGGCCAGTCCATCAGCACATTTCGCTAGGCAGGTATAACGACCGAGTTGACCGGGCGCGTGAGCGGCACTGAAGGCAATCATACGAATCGCAATTCACGCGCTCCGGTCGAACGACTTGTTAGGCCAACTTGATACCATCATCCTAATGATAGGCAGACACTATAAACCTATTCGCCATAGCCAAGTTAATCCATATCGATCAAACCAACTTCCTTAGCTATACTCACCCAATCTTTCAAGCGCCTCTTTGCCTTAACAATCCGACGCCACATTATCAGCAAATCAACGACTATAACTGCAATGAACACGGAATCAATAAACAAGCTCACCGGATTTAGTGCTTTGAGATACTCATATATTCTTATCGGTATGAGAGCAAGAATTAGTGGCCCTAATATCCGCAATTGTCTAGTAAACTCCTCGTTTCTGGTTTGTAGATCACGGCGGAGCCTTTCTCGTTCAACGGTTAAAGCGGCGTGTCGCTGTAGCACTGAGTTCAGTTCGTGTGGAAATTGATGGTCTTCATTTTTCATAAGCTCACCAGTACGAACGGGTTATTTAGTTGGCCTAACGATTGGGATGACCGGGCGCGCGAGCGGCACTGGTGGAACGATATGAAATCCGCTTCGCGCGCTCCGGTCGATCCCGTTGTTAGGCAGCGATCATTTAAAGAGGCGTTGTCCGGAAGTACTCTTGTGTAGCAGCTAGGTAGTTCAATTCATTCAGACTAATGCTCCTGTAGTGGGTTGCGGCTTGATCTAAGCACTTCCGCAAATCGTTTATCAATTCGACTGAGAATTGGCCTTGCGCCAACAGTTGCGGTGGTTCGCCAGTAAAAAAGTAAAACGTACCCCTTCCTGTCTTCAGAAGAATGTCCAAACAGTCCCGAATGTCTGCTTGTGTAAGATCGGGAACAGCTTCGAGGTATATCACACGGTCACTTATGGGGACTTGAAGGAGAAGAGCTACAATTGGGAATGTGCGCAACCCATAAAATGTTGCAGTCAATGTCACTCTGTCTTGAGCAATGCTATCCCTGAGGGAGCTTGTCACTTCCTGAGATAGCGAGTTTGCCTTTAGAAAACAGCACGCTTTGTCCTCAAGTACGTAAAATGTGGGGACGTTCCACGCACATGCTCGGTCTACTATGTCCTCCGGCTTGAATATAAGAGTAGTTCCACTTAGAGACATACCGAGTTGTTGAAACATCTCCTCGTTTTGTTCTAGAAGCGGTTCCGCTTGCTGCATTAGAAAGGGCTTACCGATACATGGCATACCTTCCCAAGAAACCATCTCCGTTGCTTTGTCTTGCTGCGGCGTTGACGGCGGTAGTGATGAAGCTATCGGTGGAGGCGGCTGTGAGAGAGCAATTGATGGGGGCGATGATTCGCCTGAGAGTCCAAAGATTTTTTTCCAGAAGCTCATATTGTCTCCTTTCGTATAGGGGCTTCCAAAGCTGCCTAACGCTGCGCATTATCGGGGCCGCGAGCCGTGCTGATTCTATCATACGAACCTCACTTCGCGGCCTCCGTTGCATGCGCTTGTTATGCCTGCTCTGCAAATTAGCTGCGCCGTGCCCGACAGGGCACTGTCGCGCTCGCGCCGTGCTTGTTCTGCCCTCGCATTAGCTTGCTTCTGCCGATCTGTGGCGCGGGCGCGACTTGGCGCAGCGTCGGGTATATCAACACACTTCGCTGTGGCGGCATAACGCTGCGCATTATCGGGGCCGCGAGCCGCACTGATTGTAACATACGAAACTTGCTTCGCGGCCTCCGTTGCATGCGGTTGTTATGCCTGCCCAGCAAATTAGCTGCGCCGTGCCCGTCAGGGCACTGTCGCGCTCGCGCCGTGCTTATTCTCCCCTCGCCTTGGCTTGCATCTGTCCTTCTGTGGCGCGAGCACGACTTGGCGCAGCGGCCAGTCCATCAGCACATTTCGCTAGGCAGGTATAACGCTGCGCATTATCGGGGCCGCGAGCCGCACTCGTCGAACCATACGAACTGCGCTTCGCGGCCTCCGTTGGATGCGGTTGTTATGCCTGCCCTGCCATCTAGCTGCGCCGTGCCCGAAAGGGCACTGTCGCGCTCGCGCCGTGTTTGCATCACGTCTGTCCTTGTCTGCATCTGGCTATCTGTGGCGCGAGCGCGACTCGGCGCAGCGACCAGATAATCAGCACGTTTCGCTGAGGAGGCATAACGCCACGCATCAGTGGGCGCGGCGCACAACACTGATGGATTCATGCGAAACTCGCTCGCCGCGCTCCATTGAATGCGTTTGTTAGACGCACCCTGTAATAAGCCGCGCCCCGGCCTCTGGCCCGCCGCGTTCGCACGACCGAAGGGAGTGGGCATCGCACAACCATCGTCTCAGCCTAGCGCGAGCGCGGTTGGGCGCGGCGGCGGGAATTAGGACCGTGTAGATAAGCGGAGCTTCTTTGCTGCTGATTATCAGGGCATTGTCTCTCTTTCAAGTGTTGTGCGTCTAACGGTTGGGATAACCGGGCCGCGCACGTAACACTGCTGGTATCATACGAAACTCGCTTGCGCGGCTCCGGTTGATCCCGTTGTTAGGCCGCGTGTAACTATCAAGCCACTTTCTTCATTCTCTGGCTGTTCACTTAGTAATCAATAGCGGTGAATTAATATTATATTTGTAAAGCACTGCCTTATCGCCGCTCACTACAAAAACGAACTGCTCTGTAGCGTTGCCTTCTGTGAATTCAGTGTTGTATTGCAGAGTTACAGTTGTCCCTGTGGGTGTAGAATTTACACTCCATCCATTCTGGTTTGATTGTTTTACAGTACCAAGCTTTCTACGAACTGCTTCAAGTAAAGCGATGACATCTGATTCCTTTGCAGCCTTGCGAAAGCCCTCGTCTGCCTGATTATAAATCTCTTTGTACTGTCCCGCATTGAATTGATTATGGAACTGAACGGCGGCACTTTCGCCAAGCTCTTTGCCTTTGCCTAGCGAGCAAGAACTCGTTAATGCGATTAAGGCAACAATTAAAGCTGCATATAGTCTTCTTTCCATTTTCATAATTTTCCTCTCACGCGTAGCGGCCTAACGCTCCGCATCAGCGGGGCCGCGAGCCGTGCTGATTGTAACATACGAACCTCACTTCGCGGCCTCCGTTGGATGCGGTTGTTATGCCTGCTCTGCCAGACAGCTGCGCCGTGGCCGCAGGCCTCCGTCGCGCTCGCGCCGTCTTAATTCTGCCCTGCCTGGCCTTAGCTTGCTTCTGCTAATCTGTGGCGCGAGCGCGACTCGGCGCTGCGTCGGGACGATCAACTCACTTCGCTGAGGAGGCATAACGACTCGCATTATCGGGGCCGCGAGCCGCACTCGCCATTGATGCGAGACTCGCTTCGCGGCCTCCGTTGCATGCGGTTGTTATGCCTGCCTTGCCAGACAGCTGCGCCGTGGCCGCAGGCCTCCGTCGCGCTCGCGCCGTCTTAATTCTGCCCTGCCTGGCCTTAGCTTGCTTCTGCTAATCTGTGGCGCGAGCGCGACTCAGCGCAGCGTCGGGACGATCAACACACTTCGCTGAGGCGGCATAACGCTCCGCATTATCGGGGCCGCGAACGGCACTCGCCATTGATGCGAACTGTGCTTCGCGGCCTCCGTTGCATGCGGTTGTTATGCCTGCCCAACCATCTAGCTGCGCCGTGCCTGTCAGGGCTCTGTCGCGCTCGCGCCGTGCTTATTCTCCCCTCGCCTTGGCTTGCTCTGTATTCCTGGCGCGAGCGCGACTTGGCGCAGCGACGGGTCCATCAGCACATTTCGCTGAGGAGGCATAACGGTTGGGATAACCGGGCCGCGCACGTAACACTGCTGGTATCATACGAAACTCGCTTGCGCGGCTCCGGTTGATCCCGTTGTTAGGCCGCGTGTAACTATCAAGCCACTTTCTTCATTCTCTGGCTGTTCACTTAGTAATCAATAGCGGTGAATTAATATTATATTTGTAAAGCACTGCCTTATCGCCGCTCACTACAAAAACGAACTGCTCTGTAGCGTTGCCTTCTGTGAATTCAGTGTTGTATTGCAGAGTTACAGTTGTCCCTGTGGGTGTAGAATTTACACTCCATCCATTCTGGTTTGATTGTTTTACAGTACCAAGCTTTCTACGAACTGCTTCAAGTAAAGCGATGACATCTGATTCCTTTGCAGCCTTGCGAAAGCCCTCGTCTGCCTGATTATAAATCTCTTTGTACTGTCCCGCATTGAATTGATTATGGAACTGAACGGCGGCACTTTCGCCAAGCTCTTTGCCTTTGCCTAGCGAGCAAGAACTCGTTAATGCGATTAAGGCAACAATTAAAGCTGCATATAGTCTTCTTTCCATTTTCATAATTTTCCTCTCACGCGTAGCGGCCTAACGCCCGTGTTGACCGGGCCGCCGCGTAACACTGGCCGAAGCAAACGAAACTCGCTTCGGCGGCTCCGGTCAAACACATTGTTAGGCGCGCCCTGCGGCTACCGCTTTAGATATAAGGCCGTTGATATAACAGTAGTGAAACAGATTTTAAGTCCTAGCTTCCAGTCTCTTCTTATCTAATTCGGCAGCTTTCGTTTCCGCAGGACCAATAACTTGATCCCTAAAGGTAGATAGTAACACTGCAAGCTCACTATAGGGATACACCTTCAAGACCCAATCATATTTCCAATTATCGGTGAACATACTATATGGCTTCCCATCATCCTCAATTAAGGGGCGCACCGGCACAGCAACTGTTGGTACAATGGCTTCCAATTCTTTTGGTATGCTACTTGGCTCTGTCAAATCAGCAATGATGAAACGGGACATGCGTGCTAGAAGGGTAACAGTCTCGGTCACATCACGAGTTTCAGGGATGTCAAAGTCAAACAAGATCGGAATATACTCCTGACGACGCAGCTCCTGTCGAATTGCTTCTAGAACCATTTTACGCTTCGGAGTGAAGCGTCCCAATATTAGCACAGCCTTTT
This sequence comes from Blastocatellia bacterium, assembly GCA_963728545.1. Lineage (GTDB taxonomy): Bacteria > Acidobacteriota > Blastocatellia > UBA7656 > UBA7656 > DASUNP01. The sequence goes on along the minus strand of CAVSKO010000002.1, from coordinate 3,472,810 downwards.
TGGCTACTGTATTGATGATATTGCGGAGATTCTGGTTATTCAGGAGCAAATAGATGAACTGCGCGACTTCTAGGCGATCTACCCTTATGATTGGTTCGTCCTCAAAAGTAATAACAAGGTTAGACTGCTCAGAATTGCTCATGGTTACATTCCAGGTAGATGTTCCAAACACCAGGCTGTTACTAATATTGGCATTTTCAAGGTTAGTTCTGATCAAACGCGCAAATTGCAGGTTAGCCCCTCTGACATCTGCCCCGTTTAGATTTGCCCCGCTAAGGTCTGCCGCTCTGAGGTCTGCTTCACGCAGGCAAGCTCCGCTCAAATCTGCATATAACAGATTAGCTAAGCTTAGGTCGGCTTTCTCAAGATTCACTAGCCGGAGTTTGGCTTGATAGAGCTGGGCATTGTTGAGAATGGCTCCGGTTAATACTGATTTATCGAGCGTAGCCCCATTAAGACGTGCGAATGAAAGCTGCGCATTGCTGAGATTGACATCTATCAAGTATTCACCTGTAAAATCAGCTTCGGATAAATCAGCATTGCAAAAACTTGCTTTAGTAAAGTTGATGTTGCAATTAGAGAAACTCACCTGTCTTAGATTAGCACTACTCAGATCGGCCTTTTGAAAGTTCGCGCCGTACAATAGTGCTTTTCTCATATCTATGCCTCGAAGGTTAGCAGATTTGAATTTTGCATTGACGAGATTCGCTCCTTCTAGCTTGGCTTCTGATAGAATAGAGTTACTTAAATCAGCATTGCTTAAATTCGCATTACTTAGGTCAACCCTTCTAAAATTTACCTCAGATAGTTTCGCAGAACTCAAATTAGCCCCGCGTAGATTATCACCAACTCGCTCTACTCTTAGCCTTGAGTAACCACTGGAGTTTCTATGTTTGGTGACATTATAAAAAACAACTTTTCTCAAATCTGGTTTTACTTTAGGATGATCTTCTCTCCATTGATTCCACACGTTCACACCTTGCTTTAGAATCTTCAGATGTTCTTCGTTCGCCATTAAATAACTCCTGAGAGTGGTATTAGCGCCTAACGACCCACATCACCGAGCGCGCGAGCGCCACACGCCGAAGCAAGCGAAGTCCGCTTCGCGCGCTTCGGTGCATGTGCTTGTTAGACCGCCTGTTTCAGCACAAGCTCTCATTGTCACCGAATCTGTTGAGCCAGCAATCGGCCTAACCACACCCCACTCAATCCAAGTATAAGGTGGCCTGCGACATTGGCAATAGCAAACATTTCTTTCTCTTCGCGCCATAAATCTATTGTCTCGTTGCCAAAACTTGAAAAAGTAGTGAAGCCGCCCAAGATGCCTACAAAGATAAACACTCTTGTTTCAGCGGTGAAAATGCCACGAACCTCCGACAGTTGTGAGAGGAACCCAATAACCAAGCACCCGATAAGGTTTACAATAAGTGTTGCGAAAGGGAACGTGGCAGTGTTAGCCCACTGATGCAGACAGACGCCAATCAAATACCGAAAGATCGAGCCAATGAAGCCTCCTGCGCCGGCCAGTAATGCATTAACCATGCCGATTCCTCCTGTACAATGATATGATAGGTAGGAGTCATTAGCACAAAGGCGGTTAAAGGCGGACCCCATCGCCGCAAATGTATTTATAGCAGATTCACTCAATCGTTATCTAACAGGTGTGCTACCGTTCAGCGGTCTAACGCTGCGCATTATCGGGGCCGCGAGCCGTGCTGATTCTATCATACGAAACTTGCTTCGCGGCCTCCGTTGCATGCGGTTGTTATGCCTGCCCTGCCAGACAGCTGCGCCGTGGCCGCAGGCCTCCGTCGCGCTCGCGCCGTGCTTGTTCTGCCCTCGCATTAGCTTGCTTCTACCGATCTGTGGCGCGGGCGCGACTTCGCGCAGCGTCGGGATAATCAGCACGTTTCGCTGAGGAGGCATAACGGTCCGCATCACCCGGCCCGCGAGCGGCACTGATGGAACATTAAGAAATTCGCTTCGCGGGCTCGGGTGCATGCGCTTGTTATGCCCCGTTGTGGTTAGCAAGATCACTGAATGCTCTTTTCTTTTGTTTATTGCTTCTATCCTTACTTGAGCCGTCCTTTAATTCCGTGGCGGTAACAATATTCATTAAAAGCAAATTCTTTCATCTGATGCCAGCTTGTGAATTTAGTGTGCTCGTGTACAAATGCATCCCATTGTTCTTGGGGTACTGCTTCAATATCTTCACTCATCTTAATCGTATAGCCGCTCGCATCGAACATGCTGTCAATAGAATCGAAATCAGTATAACTTTTCATGAAATCCGGTGAAAATAAATCGTTGGCTGTTATTGTACGCTCTTCCTCTTTAGTCGAGTCGGTTCGGCGAGCCTCTTCAAATTCCTGTTCAAGTCGCTCCCGAAACTCATAGGCAGCTTGTAATACCCTACGTGGTTTAGCTCCTTCCGCTGGACCGATGAGTCCCTCACGCTCTATTTGATTGAGTATCTGTGCGGCGCGACCATAACCTATGGATAGTCTTCGCTGTAAAACTGAGGTGGAAGCTCTACCCATATCTGTGACGATGGCTAAAGCTTCATAATATAGTTCGTCGTGCCCAGTTGGTTCTCTGGTTCCTTCAGCTTTACTCTGAGCAGGTGTAGGTTGTTGGCTTTTAATCTTAGTTTCAGGCTCCCCTTTCTTCAATGCTTCATATGCAATATTGATTTCTTTCATTCTATGCTCGGCAAGTTCACGGAATTCCGGGGCTAGGCTCGCCACTTTATCAGGGTGATACATCTGTGCCATTTTCCTGTATGCAGCAGTGATTTCTTCAATTGTCGCATTAGCTGAGATGCCGAGGACTTCGTGAGGAGCTTTTTCATTAACAACAGTTTTAGGCGGTCCAGTTTTCCTGTAACCTGAGTCTGTATGTCTTCGAGAGCTTTGTTCTCTATTAACCTTCTGTTCGGTTCTGGTAAAGAAGGCTGAGAATTGTTGAGCGACTGGTATATTTGAAACTTGCAAGTGTATATTTAGCCCGGTTGTAGATTGGATTTCGAGATGCGCATAGAGAGCGATAGGAAGCTGTCGGTTATTTGAGAAACGTCTATCAGGCCCCCCGTCTTTCCTCACGTACTGCCAAGTGTGGTCAACGATCTGAGCATCTTGTGGTACAAAGCCATCTTCTATGAAGCGCGAAGGAGAACAGTCCAGACGAAGTGCTTGATAAGAAACAGCCCCATATTGACCATTCTGCAAAACAAACAAGTGATCAGGGAAGAAATACAACTTTACTGTGCCAGCATCAATACCCCAAATATTGACATTGGTTTCGATGCAGGGAGGAACAAGCCGACCGACACTAATCTCGCGTCGTGTGATTAGAGAACTTGCTCCAGCATTCCGTTTCCAATCCCAAGTCGGTTGCCGAGATTCAACTCTCCAGATTTTCTGTGATTTTAATATTGTCTCGCAGGCTTTCTGTACGTTTGAGAAACGATTTGCAAGTCCACCCTCTAACTCATAAAACAAGGAGGTTGTACGCCTTTGGCGGTCCAGTTTATGTGCTATTAAGCCGAATGTAAGACTGAATAAAGAAACTATGCCAAAAGCCAAAACCGCTTGGAAGCCGAGTAGCGCCAGAGAAATTAGAGCCCAAAATCCTACAATGAATGGCGTAATACTTATCTTTCCTTTTCGGTTATTTATTTCTGAAAGAACCTTTTCACTAGAAGATTCAATTAACTGGCTAACGTCAGCCGTTTCAATCACATCTGTTTGATATGGAGTAGGTCCTGTTTGATTTACTTCTTGTTCTGTTTGAGTTGGTTTAATTCCAGGTTTGTCAATCCTCTCTCTGTAATAAAATCCATTGCTGCCTATGGTCGCATACGTACCTCGTGGGCCTGTCGAGATTCTGAACCCTTTCACTCCGTATGAGTATCCGATGCCAGATTTGGACAGATTCACACGAAAGCCGCCAAATTTGATACTTTTGCGAAAGTAGAAACCCATAATTGCATTCCTTTCAGCACTTCATAAAGCACAGGGGCATAACGCTCCGCATTATCGGGGCCGCGAGCGGTATTGATTCTAACATGCGAAACTCGTTTCGCGGCCTCCGTTGCATGCGGTTGTTATACCTGTTCAGCTAGTTAGCTGCGCCGTGGCCGCAGGCCACTGTCGCGCTCGCCTGCTTGATGAATGCCTGAGTAGTCGCCTGAGCGTAGCCTTTGCTGTGCGAGCGCGACTTGGCGCAGCGGCCAGTCCATCAGCACATTTCGCTAGGCAGGTATAACGCTCCGCATTATCGGGGCCGCGAGCGGTATTGATTGTAACATGCGAACTGTGCTTCGCGGCCTCCGTTGCATGCGGTTGTTATGCCTGCCCAACCATCTAGCTGCGCCGTGCCTGTCAGGGCTCTGTCGCGCTCGCGCCGTGCTTATTCTCCCCTCGCCTTGGCTTGCTCTGATTATTCCTGGCGCGAGCGCGACTTTGCGCAGCGGCCAGTCCATCAGCACATTTCGCTAGGCAGGTATAACGCTTGGCGTAACCGGGCCGCGCACAAAATACTTAAGGAATCTTACGAAACTCGCTTGCGCGGCTCCGGTTGACGCCTTTGTTAGGCTGCCGTCCCTCCTAGGGCGAGAGCATCTAATTTTCTAGGAGAATAAGGATTTTGGTTTCTTAGACTTCTATACCAGATACAAATATGAGCAAATTCCTTCGACTTTTGACGGTAATTTGAATTGGCAAAATTGCTCGAAAAGTTGAACCCCTCATTTTTGTTGGGAATTTAGATGCTCTCGCCCTGCCGTCCCTCCAGAGACGTCTTGAATTACTACTGGATTACTTGGATCATTATTATCTATGACAATCTCCGCCCGTTCTTTCGGACGACACTCAGCATAATAAAGCTCTTGACCCGGTATGTAGCGTTGCTCATATCGCTTCCTCACTTCTTCAACACTTCCGAACAAGCCTCCGTCGCGCTGCTCGGCCCGCGTAAGAATAGTCTCAAAGTTAGCCTCAACAAAGATAGTCATATCCCAGTATTGCATCAACTCTGAACGAAGCAGGAAAACACCATCGAAAAGAAGGACGTTATTCTCTTGTGCCACTCGTATCAAAATCCGCAATTCCGAGTCTGTGCGATAGTCGAAGATTGCTGGAAGATACCGGCGTGATCCACTCGGTCCCAACGGTGCCAGCAAAGATTCGATGAGTGCTTGACAGTTGAAAGAGTCGTGATAATAGCCTTCTGCTGAAGTGAAGCCTCACTTATGTCGTATGCGGGCAGGATTATGGAAACCGTCTATAGAAGCGCGAATGACAGGCAGGCCACGGGCTTGAAGTGGTGCTGTGAGTTCTTGAGCCAGTGTGGATTTGCCCGCCACGTCTGGTCCATCGATAGCGACGCGAATAGGATGGGGTCGTTGATTTTTGATGATTCGACTCGCGAGGTAATCTATGAGTTGCGACCGTTTCATCATTTCATCCTGGATACTTGCAAGGCAGCCTAACGCTGCGCATTATCGGGGCCGCGAGCCGTGCTGATTCTATCATACGAACCTCACTTCGCGGCCTCCGTTGCATGCGGTTGTTATGCCTGCCCAACCATCTAGCTGCGCCGTGGCTGATAAGCCACTGTCGCGCTCGCGCCGTGCTTATTCTCCCCTCGCCTTGGCTTGCATCTGTCCTTCTGTGGCGCGAGCGCGACTTGGCGCTGCGTCGGGACGATCAACACACTTCGCTGTGGCGGCATAACGCTCCGCATTATCGGGGCCGCGAGCCGCACTCGCCATTGATGCGATAATCGTTTCGCGGCCTCCGTTGCATGCGGTTGTTATACCTGTTCAGCTAGTTAGCTGCGCCGTGGCCATTAAGCCTCCGTCGCGCTCGCCTGCTTGATCTATGCCGGAGTAGTCGCCTGAGCGTAGTCTTTGCTGTGCGAGCGCGACTCGGCGCAGCGGCCTGTCCATCAGCACATTTCGCTGAGCAGGTATAACGACTCGCATCAGCGGGGCCGCGAACGGCACTCAGGGATACATATGAGACTCGCTTCGCGGCCTCCGCTGCATGCGCTTGTTAGATGGCGTCGCGGGTCAACGGGTATGCTCTTTATTGCTTTCTACATAACTGCGTAGCGCTGAATTGATTAAACTTTCGTATTCTTCGCCTTGCGCTCTAAACCACTCCATTAAGTCGGCATCTAGTCGCATTGTGACTGACACCTGCTTTGGCATACGCAACTTTGCCTTCGCAAAAAAGTTGTCATCCAGCGGTGGGATGTCTGAGGTGTCTATCTCTTCGTCAGTCATCTCATCAACCCGCTTCCAGTCCGTTCCTGATTGCTTGTTCATACTTGATTCGTTCATGTTTCAATGCCTTCCGCAGTGAGATAATTCTCATTGTATCTTCACTACGCTCAGTGAAAATGATCACGACAACTAGCCCTCTTAATAAGCCTATTCCTATCCAACGATCTTCGCCATAGTCTTCTCGCTCATCAAGGGCTGACAGTATTGGGCCTTCAAAGATTTCCCAAGCATCGGCAAAATCAAGACCACGATTACGAAAAAGGTTCTTAATGCCCCGCTGCTTGCGGCGGGGATGGATGAACCATCTTGGCGAGGGTTCGATGCCCGATGCCAAGATGACTTGAGTTAGCTACAATGCGTGCGTGGTTTTCAGACGTACAGCCCACGCCGCTTATGACACCGCCTATCATCTGGTGTGGTCGCCGAAGTACCGCAAGAACATCCTGCAAGGAGCTATTGCAGAGCGCGTCCAAGAGATGTTTCAGGAGATAGCACAGCAGTACGACATCACGATAGAAGAGATGGAAGTAAGCACGGATCATGTTCATATCTTCTGTTCGTTCCCGCCGAGATATTCTATTGCTCAGGTGGTGAGTAGATTTAAGAGTCTGAGCGCGAGAGCAATATTTCGAGAATACCCACAGATAAAGCGGCGGTTGTGGGGAGGGGAATTGTGGGAAGACGGATACTTCGCCAGAACGGTTGGCGACAAGGTGACGGCAGAAGTGATACGCAAATACATTCAACATCATCGTAGTGAGAAAGAAAGCGGGTTTCAATTCAACCTATTCGAGTGAAACCGCGCGAAATGCCCCGCCGCTTGCGGCGGGGATTCTTTACTGATGTTGGTCCGCCTTTTCTCTTCATCCCATTCAAAATTCACAGGAGGAGTGTAACTATATCTGGCAGCGTAGGACAAGCTTGCAGGACTGGGCAAGCCATCTAACGACTCGCATCAGTGGGCGCGGCGCACAACACTGATGGATTCATGCGAAACTCGCTCGCCGCGCTCCATTGAATGCGTTTGTTAGACGCACCCTGTAATAAGCCGCGCCCCGGCCTCTGGCCCGCCGCGTTCGCACGACCGAAGGGAGTGGGCATCGCACAACCATCGTCTCAGCCTAGCGCGAGCGCGGTTGGGCGCGGCGGCGGGAATTAGGACCGTGTAGATAAGCGGAGCTTCTTTGCTGCTGATTATCAGGGCATTGTCTCTCTTTCAAGTGTTGTGCGTCTAACGGCTCGCATCAGCGGGGCCGCGAGCGGCACTGGTGGAACCCTGTGAAATCCGCTTCGCGGCCTCCGTTGCATGCGCTTGTTAGACCCGTCTGGGTTCAAAACCTTTTTTTCGGTTCTCATCAAGGTTTACTTAGCCGTACTAATCTTGTGCCAAGAAATTTACCTACTACATTAAAGTCATATCCAATATGAGCATGTCCTCTAAGGTCACATGCATGACAAGTACGAAGGTCAAAACGAATAATGAATCGCTGCCCACCGCGCGGTAAAGGCCGCATTTCCTCATAGACTGGGCCTCCCCAATTTTCGAGACTGCCGCCATCATCCATGCCCGCTTTCTTTACAAGCTCAGAATAAAGTGGGTCTTTGGTTATGGCATTGTCTAAACTTTCTGAAACACTTTCCTCTTCGGTGTCTATCACGGGTGGAGTTCCATTAAGAAGCAACACCTTTGCGTTAGAATTAACCATGCAAACAAAGTAGGCAGTTGCTACGTCTACGCGACCCATTTCACTGAAGGAAGTTAACCAGCCTTGAAATTGAATTGATTTTGAGAATGCTATGGCTTGCTCCGAAGCTCCGGCTTTTCGCATGAGGGTTGCGAAACAAGGTTTATAACAACAGGAATATAGTCTGTCCTGTACATTATCTGAAGTGTTCCAGACAGCCTTAGAACCAATAGATGATAGAGCAGATGTTTTGTTAGTGTCCCTCTGCATGAAAGCAGGGATAAGCATTTGTAGTGCAAAGATCAGTATTATCAGTGGTTTTATCATGCCATTCCTTTCTGGCTGATTTATGCATGAGAATATGGGACACCGCAAGGGTCTAACGCTTTGCATAACCGGGCGCGGCGCGAGGCACTGGAAGAAACCATAAGAAACTCGACCGCCGCGCTCCGGTTGATGCAATAGTTAGGCGCGGGGTCGAGTACGACCATTAAAGCTTTAGGTTCTTTGTTCTGTCCTTCATAGACTGGATCGCATCATATTCTTTTAGCGCTTGAGCTTTGGCAGCATCTATTTGTCTATCAATGTGTGCAAATCCCTCGCCCTGTATGAATCTATTGGTTTCATCAACAAGCCGTTTTGCAAAATCAACGTGCGCCTGAAGGTTGTCAGAATCGGCTACGATCATTTGGATGCGATCCCCAACAATTCTCGTTTTTCTCTTCATATTGTACCAATTCCCTTTGTACATCTTGTCAAATACGCCTATCCAATCCTGATGTGGTCTACGGTTGAGAGCAAGTACAAACGTATATGCCGCCGGAAACTCATCACTCTTGCGGTAAGCATCGTCATCAATCCGCTCTATTTCAATCGTCGGGAATTGCGCTTTGGTTTGTTGGCGGTCAACTTCGAACTGAACTTCAATTGCTCTACGTGCGCCACCGAGCAACTCATTTCTTGTAGCAAGCTCCTTTGCGGTTTCAATGATGGTCTGATGAATTGTTGTAGAGCGCGAAGGGTTCATGAGTTTGGCAGCTTGATTAAGCTCAGTTTGGAGCTGCTGGTCCAACTCTGAAGAAGACAACACACCTATGTGATTCTTAATATCCTCCAAATTTAGTAATAATCTGCGCTCAATTTCATTAGCCTCTTTCAGTTTAGCTTTGTAAAGCCGGAGTTGATCGCGAGTAAACTCACCGGAGCGATGGTAGCGATGTTGATGGCAATTTGGGCAAAGCACAATTAAGTTCTCTTCATCGTCGGTGCCTCCCTCCGCCTGCTCAATAATATGATGAATCTCAAAACACTTCTCAGAACAAATCGTGCATCTGTGACGCGCTTCTACCAAAAGTGCATCACGAATTGATTTTGAAATCCCCATAAAACCTCCTGTACAAGTTGTAAGCGCCTAACGACTCGCATCAGCGGGGCCGCGAGCGGCATTGATAGGTTTACGCGAGACTCGCTTCGCGGCCTCCGTTGCATGCGCTTGTTAGACCGCCAGCAACCTACCCAAACTCGCTGCCCAGTTCCCCTTCACCTCGCTACCGTACATCTCTCGCTCTTTCTCTCTCCTTATTCGACACGCCCTCAACAATGCTCCCCTCTCTCCGTACTTCTCTATTGACACAAATTCCCTGCAAACCTTCCCAGGCCACGGATGCCAACTCACTACATAGTACTTTTTGATCTCTTGCTCCCCCTCTTCTGTCCTTACTTTTCTCTTCTCGACATTTACTCCTGTCACTCCTGTTTCATTCCTCCCCCTTCCCCTTGTCACCAGTCGGTCAGTGCGTGGACGCCCTAGTTCCTTCTCCGCCTGATTGCGATACTTGATTGCTGCCTCTAATGCCTTGTGTTTGCTGCCGCTCGATTTGTCACTGAAGAACTTGCAGCGAGACACTCCGTTAAACATCACTCGCACGTACCAGCCGAATGTATTACGGCTTGGTTGATCTATTCTGCTGATTCCTTTGTACCCAGACTTTGTCATAGTAATACTGAATTCATCCCCTTCATAAGAATATCCACTGAGGTAACTATATTTCGGAATTCAGAATTGTCAAAGTGCAGCGATGGTTCAGGCGGTCTAACGCTCCGCATTATCGGGGCCGCGAGCCGCACTCGCCTTTGATGCGAACTGTGCTTCGCGGCCTCCGTTGCATGCGGTTGTTATGCCTGCCCTACGACCTAGCTGTGCTGTGGCTGATAAGCCACCGTCGCGCTCGCGCCGTGCTTGTTCTGCCCTCGCATTAGCTTGCTTCTGCCGATCTGTGGCGCGGGCGCGACTTCGCGCAACGTCGGGATAATCAGCACCTTTCGCTGAGGCGGCATAACGCTGCGCATCAGCGGGGCCGCGAGCCGCGCTGATAGAACGATGAGAAACTCGCTTCGCGGCCTCCGTTGCATGCGTTTGTTAGACCCCGCTTTTGAACAGCGGGTTTATTTCCGAGCTGTTTATCACAACAATGTATTCAGCTTCTGCAATACGACTTTTATTACTGATTCCGGCAATTTGCAAATCAATTCAGCTTTTCTTGCTTTCCAATCCAGGCTTTTCGCCTGGTCAGACAAAACTGCCCCAGTCACTTTCAGTCCCTGCGGTATTACCACCTCAAACGGATAGCCTTTTATCTGGTTGGTGACAGGACATAATATCGCCAGTCCTACTTTGCCGTTGTAGGCAGCCGGGGATATTACAACTGCCGGCCTCCTGCCTGATTGCTCGTGTCCAGCTTGTGGGTTAAAGCTGATCCACACTACATCCCCGCGATGAGGTACATATACCCTTGGCATCACCACACCTCTTTGCCAGTCGGGATTCCAGTGTCAACTTCCGCATGTATGTTTTCTTTAGTGATTCCTGCCAAGAGTTCTTCAAGAGTATATGTCGGCTCAGAGATGGGTTCGATAATTAACCTCCCCTCAATTATGGACATATCTACAAGAGAACCCTCTTCTATGCTTGATTCTGTAGCGAATGATTTGGGTATCCGAAGTGCAAGGCTATTGCCCCATTTTTGTATTTGAGTCCGCATATGTTATCTCCGAATGTTTCTACAAAGAAGATACAATCGTTTTTGTGATTTATCAAGCAGTACAGGCAAGCATTGAGGGTTGCAGGCAAGGGGTCTAACGACCCGCATTATCGGGGCCGCGAGCCGCACTCGCCATTGATGCGATACTCGTTTCGCGGCCTCCGTTGCATGCGGTTGTTATGCCTGCCCTACGACCTAGCTGTGCTGTGGCTGATAAGCCACCGTCGCGCTCGCGCCGTGCTTGTTCTGCCCTCGCATTAGCTTGCTTCTGCCGATCTGTGGCGCGGGCGCGACTTGGCGCAGCGTCGGGATAATCAGCACATTTCGCTGAGGCGGCATAACGACCGGCATCAGCGGGGCCGCGCGAGGCACTGATGGAACCATGAGAAATTCGCTTCGCGGCCTCCGCTGGATGCCATTGTTAGGTGGCGTAGTGATTTGCAGGCATCTCAATCTATAACCTGAAAAACCATTATGACCCTTTAGAGATTCCCAATCCGAGACTCAATCTGCACAACTGCATCAATACAATAAATGACTGCTCTCTCGGCCTCGGCAGGAGCAATTTGATTTGCATTTCGTCTGTAGTGCCGAAATGTACCGTCATCATAAACACGAACAGTTAGGCCCAGGTTTTCCATTAGCTTTTCGTATCGGACAAAATCAATGTAATTCATACCAAGTGCCAAGTACAGCAAAGCATCTTGCGACCTTTCAAGAGAACGATATAAGTTTTTACTTGGTTTCTGAGGGCCTGACTGTTGATCTAACAGCGTCTTCGTAAATAAATGAGAACCACCTAACAGAGCTTTTCGCGCCAAATCTGTTGTCCTTGAAAACGCAGCCGCCGCTAGTAAAACCGCTTGGTCATAATCAGATTGATCGAGCGATTCTTCAGCTTTAACAAGATAGTCTCTGACTGTGTCATTTTGAATAAGTTCAGTAAGGCTGATTTTGTCTAATGAAAGCCCCCACACGTCTTGAAAGATCGCCTGAAAGAAGTCTCTAGTATATGTGCGACAGTCATTCACCTCTATTTCACCCGGATACCTGGCTTTATGCTGCGCATCATTCCTTATTGTGTGGACATACTGAATATGAGCTTGATTGGGAATCGAGTTCATTGACTTGCTGGCTAATAATTTATCGGCTTGTTGTACAACAGATTGAAAGCCATCTGCAGGAATTTTCGATGCATCAATGGAGCTAACAACAGCTTTGAGTACTGTTTCTATAGCCAAGTCGAATCCTATTACCGACATGATCCTGTTGACAAAAACATGTAAAGAGGTAGCCTGCAGCAATGCCTGTTGATATAGCTGCTTGGCAAGTACTAGCTTTTTCTTTGTAATTGCGTCGGCTGTAATTGGCATATACTTGAATGAACACTATGCTTGCTTTGTAGTATTGACGCAAGCACATTTGATGAGGGCAGCCACCTAACGACTCGCGTGACCGAGCGCGGTGTGAGCGATTGGCCGATGCATACGACACCTCGTTACCGCGCTTCGGTCAACGCGCTTGTTAGACGCACCCTGTTTTTAGCCGCGCCGTGCGCAGCACCCCCGCGTTCGCGCCGCACCTAGGGCGGCTGGTTTTGCCATAGCCTGTTCCCACATTATGGCGAACGCGGCTGGCGCGGCGGCGGAATGAAGGACCGCACGGATAAGCGGAGCATATTTGCTATTGGTGGCCAAGTCATTGCCTCTATTTCATCATATGTGCGTCTAACGGTTGGGATAACCGGGCCGCGCACGTAACACTGCTGGTATCATACGAAACTCGCTTGCGCGGCTCCGGTTGATCCCGTTGTTAGGCCGCGTGTAACTATCAAGCCACTTTCTTCATTCTCTGGCTGTTCACTTAGTAATCAATAGCGGTGAATTAATATTATATTTGTAAAGCACTGCCTTATCGCCGCTCACTACAAAAACGAACTACTCTGTAGCGTTGCCTTCTGTGAATTCAGTGTTGTATTGCAGAGTTACAGTTGTCCCTGTGGGTGTAGAATTTACACTCCATCCATTCTGGTTTGATTGTTTTACAGTACCAAGCTTTCTACGAACTGCTTCAAGTAAAGCGATGACATCTGATTCCTTTGCAGCCTTGCGAAAGCCCTCGTCTGCCTGATTATAAATCTCTTTGTACTGTCCCGCATTGAATTGATTATGGAACTGAACGGCGGCACTTTCGCCAAGCTCTTTGCCTTTGCCTAGCGAGCAAGAACTCGTTAATGCGATTAAGGCAACAATTAAAGCTGCATATAGTCTTCTTTCCATTTTCATAATTCTCCTCTCACGCGTAGCGGCCTAACGTCTCGCATCAGCGGGCGCGGCGCATAGTATTGAAGGTATTATAAGAAACTCGCTCGCCGCGCTCCGTTGGATGCGTTTGTTGGGCGGCGGCTGGCTTCAAACTCGTTTCCCTTTGGTTTCTATGTCCTCCAGAGTTGATGCCACAAATATCTGCACATCTTCCCCTTCTATTTCCACGTAGTAGCTTATGATGAATCTCCGATTACGAGCGAAGCGACGATGTTTGTGCTCAACCATCTCGAAGACTATCTGTTTGAACTCCTTTACCTCAGCTCTTTCCGCTTCACCTTTGGCCCTTTGTCCTACACCTATCCATTGGCCTATTAAGTTACTCAACTTCTTGATTATCCGAGGTGTTCTGCGACGAAACAAATCTGTCACAAGCTGGTCGAGAGCATTTTCTCGCTCGCTGTTTGGCAGTAGAGAAATATTCCAAGCCACAACTCCCAGCCCGATTAGTTTTTCAAGTGCTGCATCATCTGGTGCGAGATTGCGATAGGGCTTAATGAACTCAAGAATTACCTCCGACATCTTTTGGTCATCGATAGATAAATTGAAATGGCCAGAACCAGCAAATTGTCTGGAAGACCTGCTGCGCGCTGGTTTCTTTCGATGCTTTGAGCGAGGCATTACTATTCTCCACTTGCCTATCGAGCATTGTCGCCGCCGCCCAACGACTCGCGTGACCGAGCGCGGTGTGAGCGATTGGCCGATGCATACGACACCTCGTTACCGCGCTTCGGTCAACGCGCTTGTTAGACGCACCAACTATTTAGCCGCGCCGTGCGCAGCACCCCCGCGTTCGCGCCGCACCTAGGGCGGCTGGTTTTGCCATAGCCTGTTCCCACATTATGGCGAACGCGGCTGGCGCGGCGGCGGAATGAAGGACCGCACGGATAAGCGGAGCATATTTGCTATTGGTGGCCAAGTCATTGCCTCTATTTCATCATATGTGCGTCTAACGACTCGCATCAGCGGGGCCGCGACGTAGTACTGATGAAAAGATGAGAGACTCGCTTCGCGGCCTCCGCTGCATGCGTTTGTTAGACCTCTTTCCCGAAAACTAGCGTGCTCCCTTTCTTGAATTGCAACTCTTACACATCAAGGCTGCATTTGAAATCGCGGAACGCCCTCCACGCGAATAGGGATTTATGTGATCAATTGTAAAGTTGTTCCATGTCAAAGGCTTCTTACAATTCGAGCATCTCTTAGCTTGCTCTGAATGCCAAATTAGCCTTCGTTGTTCGACTGTGAAGCTGCGCTGTTCATCCTTCTTTTCAAATAAGCCACCAAGCACATGTCGTAAAATATCTGCTCGGCGTTTCCGTGTTGCAAGACTGTCAGTGTCTCCTTGCACGGTGAGGAGGTAATCCGCGAACAGCCGTTGCTCTGGTTTAGCACCCTCAACTTTTCGGGCCTGCTGCCGAACAATATCAACTCCGTTCGATAGCCAGATCAACAGCTTTTGTGCTTGCCGATTTCGACTTGGATTGTTCAGGATAAACTTAGCATTGTCCATCTCCCATACCGTCATAAACAATGAATAGAAATCCACAGAGTTCCGAAAACGGGTTGTTCGCAAATCAGGAAACATACGCTTAAACGTATTGAGAATGTAAGTGCAATCCCGTATACACCTACCGAGCGACCTCGCATCGACGCTTTTTCCACCGATAATGTTGTCTAAAGCAGTTTTCTTGTTGATAAGACCACCAGAGTGAATTGAAGCCATTAGCTCGCAGATTAATTCCACATGTTTCATACGACTTATCTGCCCACTTGAAAGAATACGGTTCTCTAAGAAGTACTCCCTTCGCCTCTCCGCCAACTTCCCGGCCTGCTTCAAGAAATCGCTATGAAAGTATCGAGCATGTCGTTTCTCCGCTCCTGCGAGTCGCTTGCCAGTGGAGTTGATTCTGACAAATAAATCAATAATATCGGATAGGTCGCCTGAGACTTCAACAGTCTGGAGCTTATACGCCATCATTCGATGTTCGTGGCCTTTTCGTTGAACTCTTTGCCAGTCCCATTCTTCAATGCTGTCTTTTGCATCCATCCTAGTTTTAACGGCAAAACGCATTCCTCGGAATCGGCCCAAACCTTGAAACATTAGGATCGACTCAAGGCGTTGTTTACCGTCAATTACGTCATATTCTAACTTGCCGTGGTTGTTCCGCTTGTACAAAAAGACTGATGGTATTGGGTAATTTTGGAAAATAGACTCGATCAACTTTTTCCGATCACTTGTTATCCAAACTGAGTCACGTTGGAATCCAGGCTCTAGGTTGAGCTGTCCATTCTTGAATAGTAGAACGAACCCTTGGATAGTATTGTCGCCATAATCAAAGTTAAGCTCTCTCACTCTTTTGTCTCCTTACATTGATACAGTCTATCAAACTCAGGTTTTTATTTCAGAATTTGAGGCAACCGCGACCAAAAGAGGTCTAACGCCACGCATCAGTGGGCGCGGCGCACAACACTGATGGATTCATGCGAAACTCGCTCGCCGCGCTCCATTGAATGCGTTTGTTAGACGCACCCTGTAATAAGCCGCGCCCCGGCCTCTGGCCCGCCGCGTTCGCACGACCGAAGGGAGTGGGCATCGCACAACCATCGTCTCAGCCTAGCGCGAGCGCGGTTGGGCGCGGCGGCGGGAATTAGGACCGTGTAGATAAGCGGAGCTTCTTTGCTGCTGATTATCAGGGCATTGTCTCTCTTTCAAGTGTTGTGCGTCTAACGGCTGCGCGTCAGTGGGCGCGGGAGCGGCACTGATTATTTCATCCGAGCTTTGCTTCCCGCGCTCCATTGCACGCGCTTGTTAGACGCCTTAGGGGAAGTATCTGTAAATCTCTTTTCTATTCAAACATCTCACAAAGGTTGCCGTGTCACTCTCAATGATTAATCCGATTCGATATTCCCCTATCCTGACTCGATAATAATTGCTTCCGCCCCTCAGCCTCTTGAGGTTTGTGATGTCTTGTGACGTTTGAGCCTTCTCGGCCTGACTAATTGTTTCTTTGATTCGATTGAGCAATTCCTTGTTCCTGATGGCGCGCAGGTCTTTGGCAAAGCTGCCTCTGAATAGGGTCTTCACGCTTCACCTTCTAGGAAATTCATGACTGCTTCCCGCTCGATTAGCTCTGTGCTTTCACCTTCTTCAATCGCACGGACAAGTGCTACATCTTCAAGGGCCTCTTCAACCACCTCGTGCAGCAAATCACGATGTTCTTCAAGAACCTCAGCTACAGCAGCCTTAATTATGTCTTTCAGTTGATCTTGATTTATAGATGTTTCCATATAACCTCGCCTTCTCGCTGTCAAGGATACCATTTTCGACTCTAATTTGCAGCGCGTTTCGCCACAGGCGTCTAACGCTCCGCATTATCGGGGCCGCGAGCCGTGCTGATTTTATCATACGGCGCTTGCTTCGCGGCCTCCGTTGCATGCGGTTGTTATGCCTGCCCAGCAAATTAGCTGCGCCGTGCCCGACAGGGCTCTGTCGTGCTCGCGCCGTGCTTGTTCTGCCCTCGCATTAGCTTGCTTCTGCCGATCTGTGGCGCGGGCGCGACTTCGCGCAGCGTCGGGATAATCAGCACATTTCGCTGAGGAGGCATAACGCTCCGATTGACCGGGCGGCGGAGCGGCACTGAGACAAACCATACGAAATTCGCTTCCGCCGCTCCGGTCGAATCGGTTGTTAGGCGCGGGTTGATGGATACTTAGCAGTCTTTGGCTTTTAGCGTGAGTACTTAAAGTATTGATCACACGATTCAGCAAAAAAACCTATATCTTTACGGTAAAGTTTTATAACAAACTTTAGGTTATAGATCCCTTTATCTAAATGTAATTCATCAATTGGCATGAAGAGTTGAAAATCTTCAAAAATAGTGCCTGTATGGACGGGTGTGAAGTTCGTACCAACAGCTACATATCCATCAGCAGAGTTATATTGACCATTGAAGTCTTTCAGTAATGCACCTGAATCGCTATAGAAGTGGGCAACAGCCATGCATTCCTCATCCTTTGAATTATGGATAGTAAATTTGATATGTATACGCATCCCCTTTGTTTCATTATCATGTACATTATGGTCAACCCATATACTCTGAATTTCTGCTCTAGGCTGCGACATATTGTTACTTACTTCTGAACTCTTCGATGTTTTTACCGCTGACCATTTCGCTTTATAATCGGATACCTTACTTGTGATTTCGCCCTCCATACTATTTCCATTGACGATGGCATCTATAAAATGGTCGTTAAACTCTATGCGTATTGAGTTACATTTCTGGCTATATGTTCCGTCTAAATTCTTATCTACTTTAATTGCCATATACTTAGTCAAGTCACCTGGGTCTGATTGCCATCCCAAGTTGTTATCGTAGTACAAACGAGGAGGATTAACACCGGAGAAATAGAGTGTACTGGCTGTCCAGCCAACCTTACCTTGTTTTCCAAACACATAAAATACTTCCAGACTCAAGTCCTTTGTATTTACTCGCCATTCTGTGCGTTCTAAACTTGGTGGAGAGAATTGACTTTGCGCTGTAAGGGAAAAGGAATTAAAGGGTAGCAATATATAGATCGTCAAAAACAGAAAAGACAATGCGAGTACTCTTGTCCACATTACGTTTCTCATGGTTCAAAACTCCTGTTGGGCGCAGATTCTATCATAAACCTTTGAAATGACAAGTACATTCCTAGCACACGCAAGCGCCTAACGCTCCGCATTATCGGGGCCGCGAGCCGCGCTGATTCTAACATGCGAAACTCGTTTCGCGGCCTCCGTTGCATGCGGTTGTTATGCCTGCTCTGCCAGACAGCTGCGCCGTGGCCGCAGGCCTCCGTCGCGCTCCCGCCGTGCTTATTCTCCCCTCGCCTTGGCTTGCTCTGATTATTCCTGGCGCGGGCGCGACTTTGCGCAGCGGCCAGTCCATCAGCACATTTCGCTGAGGAGGCATAACGCTCCGCATTATCGGGGCCGCGAGCCGCACTCGCCATTGATGTGATACTCGCTTCGCGGCCTCCGTTGCATGCGGTTGTTATGCCTGCCCAGCAAATTAGCTGCGCCGTGCCCGACAGGGCACTGTCGCGCTCGCGCCGTGCTTGTTCTGCCCTCGCCTTGGCTTGCTCTGATTATTCCTGGCGCGAGCGCGACTTGGCGCAGCGTCGGGATAATCAGCACATTTCGCTGAGGAGGCATAACGCTCCGCATTATCGGGGCCGCGAGCCGTGCTGATTTTATCATACGGCGCTTGCTTCGCGGCCTCCGTTGGATGCGGTTGTTATGCCTGCTCTGCCAGACAGCTGCGCCGTGGCCGCAGGCCTCCGTCGCGCTCGCGCCGTGCTTATTCTCCCCTCGCCTTGGCTTGCTCTGATTATTCCTGGCGCGAGCGCGACTTTGCGCAGCGTCGGGTATATCTACACACTTCGCTGTGGCGGCATAACGCTCCGCATTATCGGGGCCGCGAGCCGCGCTGATTTTATCATACGGCGCTTGCTTCGCGGCCTCCGTTGCATGCGGTTGTTATACCCTGCTCTGCAACACAGCTGCGCCGTGGCCGCAGGCCACTGTCGCGCTCGCCTGCTTGATGAATGCCTGAGTAGTCGCCTGAGCGTAGCCTTTGCTGTGCGAGCGCGACTTGGCGCAGCGGCCAGTCCATCAGCACATTTCGCTAGGCAGGTATAACGCTGCGCATTATCGGGGCCGCGAGCCGTGCTGATTTTATCATACGGCGCTTGCTTCGCGGCCTCCGTTGCATGCGGTTGTTATGCCTGCCCAACCATCTAGCTGCGCCGTGCCTGTCAGGGCTCTGTCGCGCTCGCGCCGTGCTTATTCTCCCCTCGCCTTGGCTTGCTCTGATTATTCCTGGCGCGAGCGCGACTTGGCGCAGCGACGGGTCCATCAGCACATTTCGCTGTGGCGGCATAACGCTCACCATCAGGCGGCGCGGGAACGGCACTGGTGGAACGATAAGAATTACGCTTCCCGCGCTCGCCTGCATGGTGTTGTTAGGCGCGCTTGGTTCCAGTCGAGCCTTCTCCTGCGGTTGTTTACGCTGATGATTCCTTACGGGTCTGTCAGCGCGTGATCATGATTTCGCTTACGTGGTCGCGCGACTGGTTGAGCGCGGTGGCCTCACCGCCGCTCAATCTTTGCGCTATTGATAGACCTGCTAACCCCGTGCTTTCTTGTTATGGTCAGGTTTACTTCTGCTTTTTCCAATAATGCGTTCCCTTCATTGAATTGTTACTGATTATTCGATTATTTTTTTTGTCATAAATGAATGTGTGGTCTCCCCAGTGATTGCGGGCAACCAAATTCCCTTTTTCATCCATTGTAGCAAATTTGGTAAATCCTTCTGCACTATCAAATCCTTCAATTTTATATTGTCCGTTCGCTACTTCATTTATTGTCATAATTTCGTTATTCTCATTTACCCACTTTCCGGTGTAGTCAAAGCCGGTCTGCCCCAGTTGGGACTGTGCTGCGCCTGATGTGGTTGCCACAATCCTAGCCAACTGCGCTTCAACCGCAGCCAGGCGCTTCTCAAGCGCTTCAAGGCGCAACACGCTTTCAAGCGTTTGGGCTTCTGTAGATTTAGGGTCTTCCGTCGTCTTCTCTGGCGGCTTTTCTGTTGCGGAGGTTGTTGCTGCGTTATTTGAGTTCGATGGAGCATTATTCGTTGTGCTACACGCGGCAAAAACCAAAGGAACTGCCAACATCAGAAAGGTAATTTTTTTCATCTTTTCCTCTTCTATTCAAGCCTGCTGATAACAGAAGCCACCTAACTTCGCGTTGAGCAGGCCGCCGCGATCAGGCGACGAAGAGCGGATGGCAAAACGGCGGAAGGCGGCTTTGCTTCAACGCGAAGTTAGAATCTTCTTGTCCGTCTCTTCTTCTCGCTCTCGTTGCTCACTCTTTCCGATTTTTAAGAAGCCCAGCAAGAAAAAGGATGCCGCCTATAACTCCGGCACCAATCCCGCCGTATCTCACGACAGCCGCTGCCGTACGCGCTTCATTATATTGGGAACCTGGACCGTAGGTCCTCGCTACCCCAGATGCTGTTTCGTACATTGATTCCGAGGCTATTACTGCCACAACAGCAGCTATAATCAGAACAACGCCAATGATAACCATGGTCTGTTTTCTCATTGTCTTTCCTCCTCAAACGCTTTAGGGTTTGGAACTTAGTCACTCGTCAGGCACCCGAATTCTAAGACTATGACTGCTAAGGTCGAGCTGTTTTTCAAATACGAGTAAGCCGCCTAACGTCTCGCATCAGCGGGCGCGGCGCATAGTATTGAAGGTATTATAAGAAACTCGCTCGCCGCGCTCCGTTGGATGCGTTTGTTGGGCGGCGGCTGGCTTCAAACTCGTTTCCCTTTGGTTTCTATGTCCTCCAGAGTTGATGCCACAAATATCTGCACATCTTCCCCTTCTATTTCCACGTAGTAGCTTATGATGAATCTCCGATTACGAGCGAAGCGACGATGTTTGTGCTCAACCATCTCGAAGACTATCTGTTTGAACTCCTTTACCTCAGCTCTTTCCGCTTCACCTTTGGCCCTTTGTCCTACACCTATCCATTGGCCTATTAAGTTACTCAACTTCTTGATTATCCGAGGTGTTCTGCGACGAAACAAATCTGTCACAAGCTGGTCGAGAGCATTTTCTCGCTCGCTGTTTGGCAGTAGAGAAATATTCCAAGCCACAACTCCCAGCCCGATTAGTTTTTCAAGTGCTGCATCATCTGGTGCGAGATTGCGATAGGGCTTAATGAACTCAAGAATTACCTCCGACATCTTTTGGTCATCGATAGATAAATTGAAATGGCCAGAACCAGCAAATTGTCTGGAAGACCTGCTGCGCGCTGGTTTCTTTCGATGCTTTGAGCGAGGCATTACTATTCTCCACTTGCCTATCGAGCATTGTCGCCGCCGCCCAACGATTCGCATTAGCGGGGCCGCGACGAAACACTCAGGGATACATACGAGACTCGCTTCGCGGCCTCCGCTGGATGCGTTTGTTAGACACCGTCAATAGGACAGCATACAACTCTACCTTACTTCCTCAAAAGAGAACCTGAATGAGTATCTCCTCAATTCCAAATTCGGTACTGCACGCCCCGCAAAGACTACGCGCGCGGAAAAGTCTCCAGCCACCAATATTCCTCGGACTGGCTTGTTTTCGCTTTCGCTTATAACGCCCATATACGAAAGTATCTGAGCAACAGAGTCAGGCTGTGCAGTGCCAGCCTTCAGTTCTATTATGACTATATTCCCATTTTGATCTTGAGCCGTTATATCAATTCGTCCTGCATCGGTAGATCGTTCCTTACCTTCATCAATGATTGTTAATCCCCGTTCCAATTGCTCAATATTAGCTCGGAGCGCGCTCTGAAGGTCACGCTCTAAACCAAAAGTAGTGTCCAGGGCTTCTATAACTTGCTCTGAAGGAAGTTCCTGATCGTATGTGCGCATTGTAAGGTGAGCCTTTATCGCACTGACTGTTCCAGGTGAAACTCCGACTTTTGTAGCTATTTCATCTCTGTCGAATTGTCCTGCTCTTAGCAGCGATATGATCTCTAATCTTTGTTCTTCCGATATTGGCATACTTACCTCTCTATAGGTGTCTAACGCTCCCAATCAGCGGGCGCGGGAGCGGCACTGGTGACATGTTAAGAAACTCGCTTCCCGCGCTCCGCTGGATTGGGTTGTTAGGCGCGTCTGTGTTAGTTGCTGATTCTGGTCGCAATTTGTTTATTAGTTACACCCCTAATTGAGGACCACACAGAGTAAAGTAGTTGGTCGTTAGATTGGAGTGTGCATGTGATCTTATAAGTAAATTCTGCCCCGTGAGTAGCGTAAAAATTGGGGGAGACGAATGTCCCCACCAATCTTCCGTTTATAGGTTTTAGATAAATGCCATCTGCGTTTCTTATCATGACGCCATCAAACCCACTAAGTTTACCTTTATACATAAAATAATCGTGCCAACTGATTTTACCTTGGGACTCAAACCCCTCAATGAGTTTAACCTTGCCCATTCCAGCGTTAGTTATTTTCAAATACCGCTTACTCCCTCCTTCGTTATATTCCCATACTCCGCAGAATGTACAAGCATCAGGCCGTCTTTCTTGGGCTAGGATGGGTTCGGATTCAGTAAATTGAACTCTTGTAAAAGCGTCCATTGGCCCTATTACCTCACCTGCCCCGCTTAGTCGCTTTCCTTTGCCTATCGTAACCCTCACTCTCCTTCCTTTATAACTATCCGGCATTGCCCCCCAACCCCATTTGGTACAGATGGATGCAGCGCATAATCCTTTATGTTCTTTTCCATTCTTGTCGGTGATCGTTAAATAGCAATTGTCGCCACAGTCATAACTGGAAATTGTACCTTCTATTATTCTGGTGGCGGCTTTTCGCTTTTGAGCTTCAACCTTGTTAGGTACAGCTAGAAGAAGAACAACCATCACACTGGCGAGAACAAATAAAGTTTTCATTGTGCCTCCTACATTAGATTGAGTGCTAAGAAAAAGGCGTTGGTAAAGCTTGCCCTGGCACTCGTTCACGGCAAGCGCCTAACGCTCCGCATTAGCGGGGCCGCGAGCCGTGCTGATTCTAACATGCGAAACTCGTTTCGCGGCCTCCGTTGCATGCGCTTGTTATGCCTGCCCAACCATCTAGCTGCGCCGTGCCTGTCAGGGCTCTGTCGTGCTCGCGCCGTGCTTGTTCTGCCCTCGCATTAGCTTGCTTCTGCCGATCTGTGGCGCGGGCGCGACTTCGCCCAGCGTCGGGATAATCAGCACATTTCGCTGAGGAGGCATAACGCTCCGCATTATCGGGGCCGCGAACGGCACTCGCCATTGATGCGAACTGTGCTTCGCGGCCTCCGTTGCATGCGGTTGTTATGCCTGCCCCGCTAGATAGCTGCGCCGTGCCTGTCAGGGCTCTGTCGCGCTCGCGCCGTGCTTATTCTCCCCTCGCCTTGGCTTGCTCTGATTATTCCTGGCGCGGGCGCGACTTTGCGCAGCGGCCAGTCCATCAGCACATTTCGCTGAGGAGGCATAACGCTCCGCATTATCGGGGCCGCGAGCCGCACTCGCCATTGATGCGATACTCGTTTCGCGGCCTCCGTTGCATGCGGTTGTTATACCTGTTCAGCTAGTTAGCTGCGCCGTGGCCATTAAGCCTCCGTCGCGCTCGCCTGCTTGATATATGCCGGAGTAGTCGCCTGAGCGTAGTCTTTGCTGTGCGAGCGCGACTCGGCGCAGCGGCCTGTCCATCAGCACATTTCGCTGAGCAGGTATAACGCTCCGCATTATCGGGGCCGCGAACGGCACTCACTGGTTGTTATGAAACTCAATTCGCGGCCTCCGTTGGATGCGGTTGTTATACCTGTTCAGCTAGTTAGCTGCGCCGTGGCCGCAGGCCACTGTCGCGCTCGCCTGCTTGATGAATGCCGGAGTAGTCGCCTGAGCGTAGCCTTTGCTGTGCGAGCGCGACTTGGCGCAGCGGCCAGTCCATCAGCACATTTCGCTAGGCAGGTATAACGGTTGGGATAACCGGGCCGCGCACGTAACACTGCTGGTATCATACGAAACTCGCTTGCGCGGCTCCGGTTGATCCCGTTGTTAGGCCGCGTGTAACTATCAAGCCACTTTCTTCATTCTCTGGCTGTTCACTTAGTAATCAATAGCGGTGAATTAATATTATATTTGTAAAGCACTGCCTTATCGCCGCTCACTACAAAAACGAACTGCTCTGTAGCGTTGCCTTCTGTGAATTCAGTGTTGTATTGCAGAGTTACAGTTGTCCCTGTGGGTGTAGAATTTACACTCCATCCATTCTGGTTTGATTGTTTTACAGTACCAAGCTTTCTACGAACTGCTTCAAGTAAAGCGATGACATCTGATTCCTTTGCAGCCTTGCGAAAGCCCTCGTCTGCCTGATTATAAATCTCTTTGTACTGTCCCGCATTGAATTGATTATGGAACTGAACGGCGGCACTTTCGCCAAGCTCTTTGCCTTTGCCTAGCGAGCAAGAACTCGTTAATGCGATTAAGGCAACAATTAAAGCTGCATATAGTCTTCTTTCCATTTTCATAATTCTCCTCTCACGCGTAGCGGCCTAACGCTCCGCATTATCGGGGCCGCGAGCCGCACTCATTGTAACATGCGAACTGTGCTTCGCGGCCTCCGTTGCATGCGGTTGTTATGCCTGCCCTGCTAGATAGCTGCGCCGTGGCTGATAAGCCACTGTCGCGCTCGCCTGCTTGATATATGCCGGAGTAGTCGCCTGAGCGTAGTCTTTGCTGTGCGAGCGCGACTTGGCGCAGCGGCCAGTCCATCAGCACATTTCGCTAGGCAGGTATAACGCTTCGCATCAGCGGGGCCGCGAACGGCACTCGCGGAATCATGAGAGATTCGCTTCGCGGCCTCCGCTGCATGCGTTTGTTATGCGGCTGTGCGGGTTCTTAAGCTTGATCTTCTTTGACCGCAATTTCTGATAGAGGCATTCCTTCGTCTTCAATGAAAGCCCAGACATCAGAGCAAAAGAAATGATCAATAGTCTTTATATACTGCTTAAGCAATGTGTCCTGCTGCATATTCGGACGAATATCACAGTAATAAACACCATCCAGAGGGTTTAGTTTCACTGTAAAAGCTTTGAAATGTCCTGACAAAAAGGTCGAGTTAATACCGTATTTATTTTCGCGCTTCGTTTTCTTTCGTTGAACATCATTTAGAAAAATTGCGATGTGTGGAAGCGCCGTTTCAGTCAATTTGCAGTAGAGGAATTTATCCATAAATATCTTGTCAATCCGATCCTTGCTTGAGGTCTTTACCGAACCTATTACTTTGAGTTCTTCATCTTTATACAATAACAGGTCGTGTTGATAGCTCATATTGAATTGAAACTCGCCATTTACGTAAACTGGAACCTTTACCGTTCCAGTACCGCAGTCAATCCCAATCGCGCGAATCAAAAGTTGAATGAATCGTTCGAATAAATCTCCGTTGATTTTCCGAGCTTGGTTGGATGCGCCAGCAGGTAATGCATCTAAAGCAGCCCCGATGGATTGTTGAATAGTGTAGATACCTCTGGTAATCAAGTTGCGAGTAGCTACGTCGTCATCAGGTAAGTCTCGCACTGAATTCAAGGCCATCAAAAAACGCTTACTAACCGCTGAAAATTCAGCAGAGTTATACATTAGCTCGGAGTTGATTGGGCGAGTGGTATTAAAGTATCCGTCCTCTTTGTACTGGTAAAAGCGATACCGAGATTCATTTTGGGAAACAATAAATGCTTGAAGTCCATTTGCAATAAAGTCCAGATAAGTTTTACAGAATTCTATGTAAGTCTCTATTGTCAGGAAATTTTGCTTACTCGCAGCATTAGCCACTATAGTGGATAAACTCATCGAATACTTTCCCTTCTTGCTGCGACTTGCCTATCATACTCAATCCATTCCTCGATAGTCATTCTCTGAACATTTCTTATTCGTTCGGCTGCCCATTCGTTAAACTGTGCATTCATCTCGCAACCAAGCCATCTACGTCCTAACTGTTCCGCAACCACAAGCGTTGTGCCGGACCCTGAAAAGGGGTCTAATACAAGATCATCAGGATTCGAGGATGCTAGAACGATCTTACGAACCAAAGCCTCAGGCTTCTGAGTTGGATGAGGAGTTTTTTCGCCCATTCCATTACAGGTTGTTGGTATGTCAAATACATCCAGGGGTTTTGCTCCCAACGGATTTGGTGTCCAATTCTCTCGCTTTTTGCCTTTGCCGTATTGACTCGTTGCTGCTTGTGGATGAGAAGGATACTTTAGCGTATGATCTCCATAAGGAATGCGAATATGATCAACATTTAGTTGGACTTTAGCGGTTTTGCGGAAGTGTAAAATACTCTCGTGTGATCTCCCCCAATCATTTCCGAGATTGGCTTTGTTCTTGTAGTGCCAAATTAGCCAGCGACAGGATTTGAAGAACTTTGAAGCAGGATGCTTTAGGTCGGCAAGGATCTCGGAAAAGCCACAGATATACATTGACCCGTGCAGCTTTAATATGCGCGATGACTCCCTGATCCATTGAAGTGACCACTCGATGTATTTCTCTTGGCTCTCGAAGTTGTCCCAATCTGCTTTGTTGAGGTTGTACGGAGGGTCGGCGAAAATTAAATCAATTGATTGATTCTCTAATGAGCGCAGCCATTCAATGGAATCTCCTAAAAAAAGTTTGCCGGTTTGTTGTTCATAGAATAGCTTGAACTTCGGCTGCTCTGACTTTGACTCCTTCTTTGTATCTATGAAGTCTGTAGCTTCTGTAAATAGGCTGCCCTGTGTTACTGTCATCTTAACCCCTCAGAAGGAAGGAGAGTAATTCTCAGAATGAACAATTGTCAAGATCAGGACGGCTGGGTCTTCAGCCGCATAACGCCTCGCATCAGCGGGGCCGCGAGCGGCACTCACAGATTCTTAAGAAACTCGCGCACGCGGCCTCCGTTGCATGCGCTTGTTAGACCCTCTTCAGGGTAGCGCACACCTTCATCATCTGTTTACCAGGCACTTAGGAATATAAGGCTGTCTCTCATTTCTTCAGTAGAAACACGGCCCACAACATTTAATAGGCGGCGCATCTGTTCGCCCAAGCTATATCTCTGCTGGTGGCATAGAACGATTCCTGAGTGGTGTTTGCCTTGTGTCAAGTACTCGATATGAAGCTGCTGAAAGTCACCGATGTTAAAAGAATAAAGAACGCGACCCTGTGACGTAGCAAATTCTAGATGATTTGTATCTGACCGCCTTACCATTTCTTGCTCAAGTGCCGAGGTCACATCAATGCCGCGAATTCGTAAAGCGTGTACCAAGTCGCCATCCATTGCATCTTCATCGAAGTAGAGTCGAATCTTCATCAGGCTGTCCGTTCTTCTTTTAAATACTCCTTTTCAATGCGGTCAGCTTCTGCCTCATCAGCAGCGATTTCAGCTTCGACCTCATTACGGTTTGCGTGGTAATAAGCCAGTGCGGCATGAACCTGCGCCTCAGTTAAATGGCCATAGCGACGTGTGATCTCCTCCGGGCTGTGGCCCAACTTGTACCATATAGCAATGCGATGAACAGTAATCCCGGTGCCTGCGATGCAAGGTCTGCCATGTCGAATTTCGGGAGAGCTTACAATCAGAGAACCTATATCTGTACTCATAAATCTAGCTCCGCTTATCTAAAGAATCTGTCACTTTGGCATTATACAACAATAGCTATATCGAGTCTGCGGGTAAGAGGGTCTAACCAGGGCGAGAGCATCTAAATTCCCAACAAAAGTGAGGGGTTCAACTTTTCGAGCAATTTTGCCAATTCAAATTACCGTCAAAAGTCGAAGGAATTTGCTCATATTTGTATCTGGTATAGAAGTCTAAGAAACCAAAATCCTTATTCTCCTAGAAAATTAGATGCTCTCGCCCTAGGGTCTAACGCTCACGTTCAGCCGGCGCGGGCAACGACACTAATGGATACTTACGAAACTTGCTGCCCGCGCTCGGCTGGAACGTGTTGTTAGGCCGCCCTCGGGTCTTTTATGCAATCCGTTTTAGTTCCTCTCTTACTACTCGCCTTATCACTTTTTCCAACGGCTCTTGTCTCTGGCTGATATACTCCCGTAGGGCTTTATTGATCAGGGTTTGATAGTTCCCCCCGCCAGATTCATTCACTACGTTCCGAAACCAGTCTAGCACTTCATCATCCAGTCTAATGGTGATACGCGTCTTGCTAGGAGTTGGAGTTACTACTGCTCCGCGTCGGCCTTTGCTGAAATCATATTCCTTTTTCATAGTCCCTCTGTATATTGTCTGTGTTCGCGTGGCGTCGCCCCGCGTGCTGAAATGATCCTTATCTTTTCTCCTCGAAAGGTGTAGACCACCACTAACACCCGCCCCAGCGCATCTGTCCCGATAGTAATAAACCTTTGTTCATGTGGGTAATTGTCGTCGAGAGTCAAAGCCAGCCCATCTTCAAGCACGGTAACAGCATCTGCAAAGTCAATTCCGTGCTTGCGGAGATTGCTGGCAGCCTTTCTGATATCCCACTCATAGCTCACGCGAAAATTGTATGCACATTAGTGCATCATTTCAAGAGGCGCGGGGATTGGCGGCCTAACGACTCGCATCAGCGGGGACGCGAGCGGCGATTAGGGATGCATGCGAAATTCGCTTCGCGGCCTCCGTTGCATGCGTTTGTTAGACCGCGCCTACTTACAGTCGCATTTCTTTCCTGATTCTTTCACTGTCCATAATGTCCACGTCTCGTATAATGTCTTCAACCATAGGCATAGTCTTTCACTTCCTTGTTTCTCAAATGTGAACGAGAATGACTCAACCAGCTTCCCATCTCTGCGAATCTTTATCAAATGCTTCCGTTTCAGTACAAGCCCTGATATGAGGATTGGCTTCTCGTTTGAAACGGGCTTGATCGGCCCTTTATCAATTTGAATCGTATAGTTAAATGTTCTGCCTCCTCCCGTTGGATTAGCTAATGAGATGTTTCCGCTCGTGGGTTTGGGAACAACAGCTATGCAGACTGATCCGGTATTTGGATCATGCTCACTGGACTTTCGTGTGTTGCTGATTGCTTGAGACGCAATCAGCAGTAGCATTATTAATACAGGTATTCGCAATTTAGTTCTCATTGTCACTACCTGCGAGTTGCAGCGGTCTAACGCTTGGCGTAACCGGGCCGCGCACAAAATACTTAAGGAATCTTACGAAACTCGCTTGCGCGGCTCCGGTTGACGCCTTTGTTAGGCTGCCGTCCCTCCAGAGACGTCTTGAATTACTACTGGATTACTTGGATCATTATTATCTATGACAATCTCCGCCCGTTCTTTCGGACGACACTCAGCATAATAAAGCTCTTGACCCGGTATGTAGCGTTGCTCATATCGCTTCCTCACTTCTTCAACACTTCCGAACAAGCCTCCGTCGCGCTGCTCGGCCCGCGTAAGAATAGTCTCAAAGTTAGCCTCAACAAAGATAGTCATATCCCAGTATTGCATCAACTCTGAACGAAGCAGGAAAACACCATCGAAAAGAAGGACGTTATTCTCTTGTGCCACTCGTATCAAAATCCGCAATTCCGAGTCTGTGCGATAGTCGAAGATTGCTGGAAGATACCGGCGTGATCCACTCGGTCCCAACGGTGCCAGCAAAGATTCGATGAGTGCTTGACAGTTGAAAGAGTCGTGATAATAGCCTTCTGCTGAAGTGAAGCCTCGCTTATGTCGTATGCGGGCAGGATTATGGAAACCGTCTATAGAAGCGCGAATGACAGGCAGGCCACGGGCTTGAAGTGGTGCTGTGAGTTCTTGAGCCAGTGTGGATTTGCCCGCCACGTCTGGTCCATCGATAGCGACGCGAATAGGATGGGGTCGTTGATTTTTGATGATTCGACTCGCGAGGTAATCTATGAGTTGCGACCGTTTCATCATTTCATCCTGGATACTTGCAAGGCAGCCTAACGCTCCGCATTATCGGGGCCGCGAGCCGCACTCGCCATTGATGCGAGACTCGCTTCGCGGCCTCCGTTGCATGCGGTTGTTATGCCTGCCCAACCATCTAGCTGCGCCGTGCCTGTCAGGGCTCCGTCGCGCTCGCGCCGTGCTTGTTCTGCCCTCGCATTAGCTTGCTTCTGCCGATCTGTGGCGCGAGCGCGACTTCGCGCAGCGACGGGTCCATCAGCACATTTCGCTAGGCAGGTATAACGCTCCGCATTATCGGGGCCGCGAGCCGCACTGATAGATACATACGAACTGCAATTCGCGGCCTCCGTTGCATGCGGTTGTTATACCTGTTCAGCTAGTTAGCTGCGCCGTGGCTGATAAGCCACTGTCGCGCTCGCCTGCTTGATGAATGCCGGAGTAGTCGCCTGAGCGTAGACTTTGCTGTGCGAGCGCGACTCGGCGCTGCGGCCTGTATACCCACACTCTTCGCTAAGCAGGTATAACGACTCGCATCAGCGGGGCCGCGAACGGCACCGGCCATTGATACGAGACTCGCTTCGCGGCCTCCGCTGCATGCGCTTGTTAGGTTGCCTTGTCGTAGATGTCAATTATGGTCGCTTTACACTCGATTGATTGTAATGAAAGGACTCCTTCTTTGTCGGTTATTTTTGTATATACCCAACTGTCATCACTTTGTCTTGTATACTTTTCTAAAAGTATCTCGTCTTGTGCAACGAAAATAAACTCTTTTAGTGAAGCTATCTGCTGATAAGAGATGAATTTCTTTCCCCTGTCGAAGCCTGCTGTTGAATCTGATAGCACCTCGGCTATGAGCACAGGATTCAGGATTACATCTTTGTGGTTATCTGCGAATCTAGTTTCACCGCATACAACAGACACGTCTGGATAAAAGAACTTCGAAGAATTTGGCACTCTGACTTTCAAATCGCTTGGATAAATTCTGCACGGGCGGCCTCTGAGTTGTAACCCGATTGATATGATTAGGTTGGCGACAATGATGTTATGACGTTCGCTGCCGCCTGCCATAGAGTACATTACTCCATCTATGTACTCACTTTTGCATTCAGCGTTACGTTCAATAGCAAGGTACTCTTCAGGAGTCAGATAGTGTTGAGGCAAAGATGACATAAAGCAATCCTCTTCAAAGTATTTCGTTCACACCCAGAGGATAAAGCTGACACAGCAATTTGGCAACCTAACGCTCCGCATTATCGGGGCCGCGAGCCGCACTCATTGTAACATGCGAACTGTGCTTCGCGGCCTCCGTTGCATGCGGTTGTTATACCTGTTCAGCTAGTTAGCTGCGCCGTGGCCGCAGGCCTCCGTCGCGCTCGCCTGCTTGATGAATGCCTGAGTAGTCGCCTGAGCGTAGACTTTGCTGTGCGAGCGCGACTTTGCGCAGCGGCCAGTCCATCAGCACATTTCGCTAGGCAGGTATAACGGCTGCGCGTCAGTGGGCGCGGGAGCGGCACTGATTATTTCATCCGAGCTTTGCTTCCCGCGCTCCATTGCACGCGCTTGTTAGACGCCTTAGGGGAAGTATCTGTAAATCTCTTTTCTATTCAAACATCTCACAAAGGTTGCCGTGTCACT
Source organism: Blastocatellia bacterium (assembly GCA_963728545.1). Lineage (GTDB taxonomy): Bacteria > Acidobacteriota > Blastocatellia > UBA7656 > UBA7656 > DASUNP01. The sequence continues at coordinate 3,441,364 of CAVSKO010000002.1, read as the reverse complement.
CTCAATGATTAATCCGATTCGATATTCCCCTATCCTGACTCGATAATAATTGCTTCCGCCCCTCAGCCTCTTGAGGTTTGTGATGTCTTGTGACGTTTGAGCCTTCTCGGCCTGACTAATTGTTTCTTTGATTCGATTGAGCAATTCCTTGTTCCTGATGGCGCGCAGGTCTTTGGCAAAGCTGCCTCTGAATAGGGTCTTCACGCTTCACCTTCTAGGAAATTCATGACTGCTTCCCGCTCGATTAGCTCTGTGCTTTCACCTTCTTCAATCGCACGGACAAGTGCTACATCTTCAAGGGCCTCTTCAACCACCTCGTGCAGCAAATCACGCTGTTCTTCAAGAACCTCAGCTACAGCAGCCTTAATTATGTCTTTCAGTTGATCTTGATTTATAGATGTTTCCATATAACCTCGCTTTCTCGCTGTCAAGGATACCATTTTCGACTCTAATTTGCAGCGCGTTTCGCCACAGGCGTCTAACGCTCCCAATCAGCGGGCGCGGGAGCGGCACTGGTGACATGTTAAGAAACTCGCTTCCCGCGCTCCGCTGGATTGGGTTGTTAGGCGCGTCTGTGTTAGTTGCTGATTCTGGTCGCAATTTGTTTATTAGTTACACCCCTAATTGAGGACCACACAGAGTAAAGTAGTTGGTCGTTAGATTGGAGTGTGCATGTGATCTTATAAGTAAATTCTGCCCCGTGAGTAGCGTAAAAATTGGGGGAGACGAATGTCCCCACCAATCTTCCGTTTATAGGTTTTAGATAAATGCCATCTGCGTTTCTTATCATGACGCCATCAAACCCACTAAGTTTACCTTTATACATAAAATAATCGTGCCAACTGATTTTACCTTGGGACTCAAACCCCTCAATGAGTTTAACCTTGCCCATTCCAGCGTTAGTTATTTTCAAATACCGCTTACTCCCTCCTTCGTTATATTCCCATACTCCGCAGAATGTACAAGCATCAGGCCGTCTTTCTTGGGCTAGGATGGGTTCGGATTCAGTAAATTGAACTCTTGTAAAAGCGTCCATTGGCCCTATTACCTCACCTGCCCCGCTTAGTCGCTTTCCTTTGCCTATCGTAACCCTCACTCTCCTTCCTTTATAACTATCCGGCATTGCCCCCCAACCCCATTTGGTACAGATGGATGCAGCGCATAATCCTTTATGTTCTTTTCCATTCTTGTCGGTGATCGTTAAATAGCAATTGTCGCCACAGTCATAACTGGAAATTGTACCTTCTATTATTCTGGTGGCGGCTTTTCGCTTTTGAGCTTCAACCTTGTTAGGTACAGCTAGAAGAAGAACAACCATCACACTGGCGAGAACAAATAAAGTTTTCATTGTGCCTCCTACATTAGATTGAGTGCTAAGAAAAAGGCGTTGGTAAAGCTTGCCCTGGCACTCGTTCACGGCAAGCGCCTAACGACTCGCATCAGCGGGGCCGCGAGCGGCATTGATAGGTTTACGCGAGACTCGCTTCGCGGCCTCCGTTGCATGCGCTTGTTAGACCGCCAGCAACCTACCCAAACTCGCTGCCCAGTTCCCCTTCACCTCGCTACCGTACATCTCTCGCTCTTTCTCTCTCCTTATTCGACACGCCCTCAACAATGCTCCCCTCTCTCCGTACTTCTCTATTGACACAAATTCCCTGCAAACCTTCCCAGGCCACGGATGCCAACTCACTACATAGTACTTTTTGATCTCTTGCTCCCCCTCTTCTGTCCTTACTTTTCTCTTCTCGACATTTACTCCTGTCACTCCTGTTTCATTCCTCCCCCTTCCCCTTGTCACCAGTCGGTCAGTGCGTGGACGCCCTAGTTCCTTCTCCGCCTGATTGCGATACTTGATTGCTGCCTCTAATGCCTTGTGTTTGCTGCCGCTCGATTTGTCACTGAAGAACTTGCAGCGAGACACTCCGTTAAACATCACTCGCACGTACCAGCCGAATGTATTACGGCTTGGTTGATCTATTCTGCTGATTCCTTTGTACCCAGACTTTGTCATAGTAATACTGAATTCATCCCCTTCATAAGAATATCCACTGAGGTAACTATATTTCGGAATTCAGAATTGTCAAAGTGCAGCGATGGTTCAGGCGGTCTAACGCTCACGTTCAGCCGGCGCGGGCAACGACACTAATGGATACTTACGAAACTTGCTGCCCGCGCTCGGCTGGAACGTGTTGTTAGGCCGCCCTTGGGTCTTTTATGCAATCCGTTTTAGTTCCTCTCTTACTACTCGCCTTATCACTTTTTCCAACGGCTCTTGTCTCTGGCTGATATACTCCCGTAGGGCTTTATTGATCAGGGTTTGATAGTTCCCCCCGCCAGATTCATTCACTACGTTCCGAAACCAGTCTAGCACTTCATCATCCAGTCTAATGGTGATACGCGTCTTGCTAGGAGTTGGAGTTACTACTGCTCCGCGTCGGCCTTTGCTGAAATCATATTCCTTTTTCATAGTCCCTCTGTATATTGTCTGTGTTCGCGTGGCGTCGCCCCGCGTGCTGAAATGATCCTTATCTTTTCTCCTCGAAAGGTGTAGACCACCACTAACACCCGCCCCAGCGCATCTGTCCCGATAGTAATAAACCTTTGTTCATGTGGGTAATTGTCGTCGAGAGTCAAAGCCAGCCCATCTTCAAGCACGGTAACAGCATCTGCAAAGTCAATTCCGTGCTTGCGGAGATTGCTGGCAGCCTTTCTGATATCCCACTCATAGCTCACGCGAAAATTGTATGCACATTAGTGCATCATTTCAAGAGGCGCGGGGATTGGCGGCCTAACGACCCACATCACCGAGCGCGCGAGCGCCACACGCCGAAGCAAGCGAAGTCCGCTTCGCGCGCTTCGGTGCATGTGCTTGTTAGACCGCCTGTTTCAGCACAAGCTCTCATTGTCACCGAATCTGTTGAGCCAGCAATCGGCCTAACCACACCCCACTCAATCCAAGTATAAGGTGGCCTGCGACATTGGCAATAGCAAACATTTCTTTCTCTTCGCGCCATAAATCTATTGTCTCGTTGCCAAAACTTGAAAAAGTAGTGAAGCCGCCCAAGATGCCTACAAAGATAAACACTCTTGTTTCAGCGGTGAAAATGCCACGAACCTCCGACAGTTGTGAGAGGAACCCAATAACCAAGCACCCGATAAGGTTTACAATAAGTGTTGCGAAAGGGAACGTGGCAGTGTTAGCCCACTGATGCAGACAGACGCCAATCAAATACCGAAAGATCGAGCCAATGAAGCCTCCTGCGCCGGCCAGTAATGCATTAACCATGCCGATTCCTCCTGTACAATGATATGATAGGTAGGAGTCATTAGCACAAAGGCGGTTAAAGGCGGACCCCATCGCCGCAAATGTATTTATAGCAGATTCACTCAATCGTTATCTAACAGGTGTGCTACCGTTCAGCGGTCTAACGACTCACATCACCGGGCCGCGCACATTGTGTTGATGGAATGATACAAAACTCGCTTGCGCGGCTCCGGTGCATGTGTTTGTTAGGCGCATTGGCATAGCCATTAGTAAAGTTCTATGCTTAATTGAGCCTTAAAAATAGCTGCATAAGAGTATCATAATCGATTATGGTGATTCTATGTAGTCTTCTACATGCTTCTTCTACCTCTGTCTTGTCGGCATTTTCCATATTACCCACTACAAGTACCAAGTTTGGGTTGTCTATTCTGATATTATATTTCTCCAAAGCAAACTGGCGATTCTTTGAATACTCAAAGTATTCAGCATAGTTCGAGAGTTGAGCTACTCCTTCCTCTACATAATCTATGAAACGTCTACGCCGGCGCTTTCCTTTAGTTATACTCTCCTTACCGAGGACTGCTGTCTTTAGATCGTAAATATCATAGTATCCATCGTTTCGCTCGATTAACAGATCAGGGTTAATAGCTTGGTCAGTATTCTCTGGAGGGCCATCTAGCCAAAGAAGATATGGCTCGTATACGAATTGTTTAGTTCCAATTGCGCGGGTAATTATTTCTGGATGAGAATTTAGAAATTCACCAATGGTGGTTTCGCGCAATTTATTAAACAGAAATATGTTTGCAAACTGCCCAGCAAGTATATAGTCTTGAGCACGATCAGATTCGCAAGTTAGGACTCCAGAAACAATGTTTTCTTCGTATAGAAATCTCCGCAACCACTGTTCATAATGGCTCGAAGACATAGATTTTCGGACAATCGTCATATGTAGTATATGCTTTACACGTATTGCACCAAGATAACGGTTCACTAGAATACAATCATCTATTCTTGCAGATTTAAAATCTTCACCGAACGCAAATACACCACCCCTCCCACCGGACCGCACAATTCGGGAGGGAATGTTTTGTACAAAAGGAAATCTCTTATATACCTCTTCCCAATCACCTTGTTGAGCCAAGCAAAGGGATCGGAAGCCATTATCCTCAGTATTGAGAAAAACCACCGGATCTCCAACCTCAGTATGGAACTGGTTTAAATATCGATCAATTGATAATTCTTTATGGCGTTTTAATGATAGGCCTGTATATATTTTGCTAGCACCGATTAGTTCCGCAACGAATTGTTGTCGAGTTTCTGTACATAGTAGGATTATAGGATACAGAAGCTCATTGCCATCTGAGACAATTTGCTTATTCTCCCATAGTTCTACTACCTTACGTAGGTAAGCACTCCAGTACTTCCTTGTTACAGTAATAAATTTATCGAAAAACATCGCTTTAGCCTGCCAGTATTTTGCACCCCCATCCTTCTTTTGCGCCTAACGCTGCGCATTATCGGGGCCGCGAGCCGCACTCGCCATTGATGCGAACTGTGCTTCGCGGCCTCCGTTGCATGCGGTTGTTATGCCTGCCCAACCATCTAGCTGCGCCGTGCCTGTCAGGGCTCTGTCGCGCTCGCGCCGTGCTTGTTCTGCCCTCGCATTAGCTTGCTTCTGCCGATCTGTGGCGCGGGCGCGACTTGGCGCAGCGTCGGGTATATCAACACACTTCGCTGTGGCGGCATAACGCTCCGCATTATCGGGGCCGCGAGCCGCGCTGATTTTATCATACGGCGCTTGCTTCGCGGCCTCCGTTGCATGCGGTTGTTATGCCTGCCCAACCATCTAGCTGCGCCGTGCCCGACAGGGCACTGTCGCGCTCGCGCCGTGCTTGTTCTGCCCTCGCATTAGCTTGCTTCTGCCGATCTGTGGCGCGGGCGCGACTTCGCGCAGCGTCGGGATAATCAGCACATTTCGCTGAGGAGGCATAACGGCTCGCATCAGTGGGCGGGCGAGCGGCGCTGATAGAAACATGCGAGCATTGATTCGCGCGCTCCACTGAATGCAGTAGTTAGACACCACTAATAACCTGTGTAGGATACGACCAAGCTGAAAGGAAAAGCCAGGGGCCCACGAGCCGCGCCGTGCTTGCACCGCCGAGTTCGCACGAGCGAAGCGAGAGGGCCTCACTCTATGAACATCTCATCCAAGCGCGAACGAGGCTGCGCGGCGGCAGGGAAAAGCATCGCTCGCCCTACAGCGTTTTCAGGTCTGACATAAACGATCACACTGGCCTGTTTTTCCATAAAGGGGTCTAACGCCCCGCATCAGCGGGGCCGCGTGCCGCACTGATGGATGTATACGAAACTCGCTTCGCGGCCTCCGCTGAATGCGCTTGTTAGGCGCAGCCTTCGACGGCTCTAGTGTGCAATGTTTCTTATTCATTAACGAAAGAGTGAAATATACGAGTCCAATCCCACACTGATTTGATTTAATTCTCATATTCAGTTTTGTGTACGCGATAAAGTCCTATTGCAGCTCCGGCTACTCCCAAAGCAAAGGTAATTGCAATACGAGGCCAACTCCAACCAATGTATGGTCGTTGAAAAATGGTCATGGTCAATGCCGCTCCAAATCCAAGTGCCCATAAAACAGTTATTGCTATTCCTGTTTGGGCTTTATATTTTGGAGCAATTTTCGCCCCAATGATAATCAGAATGATTGGAGTAAAGAGTGCGTAACCAAATCGCTCAAGCATTTCTGATGGAATAGCAGCAAGGGGAGTTTTACCGTCTATTGACACAAATGAATCATCGCTTGAATTACCGAAAAGCTGAATCAGCATTACACCCCAATGGATCGGGAATGTGGCAAGAAAAGCGCACATGATGGCCCCAGGTAAAACTGCAAACCACCTCAGAACTTGAGCGAGTCTTGATGTTTCAGTATTGCTTAAATTCTTATTATACGTTTGAGAATCGTATTCATTGCGTATAGGATTTTTGACGTGGAGATTGCCGTTATAGTTTGGTTCGCCACGAGGTGAATCAGATATATACTCAAGTTCAAGGTGGGTATATATTTTCTGCCAGTAAAGCGGGTCTGCCGCTCCAATATACCTACAGAAATTCGCAAATGAACTTACCGTTTCAAGCTTTGCCCATCGTTCGTAGTCAGGATGGGAAGTTTTAGTCCGTTCCGTCATCATCGTGCAGCGAGTTTGTATATATTCCGGGCTGTTTTCCGGTAGCTGTTCTAGTTGATCAACCTTCTCATCATCAGCAAAGAGAGATAGAACAGCCATTAAGCTAACTTCATAGGTATTTACAGCTTTCTTAAACGCTTCTTCTCCATTATTCGAGCGTTGAGACTCAAGATAATCTTGAGCCGTGCGCAGCTTCAAGGCTATGTCTATATCGAAAATATCATATCCCTGTAATTCAGATAGTTTGTGAAATTGAGTTCGTGTTTCTCGATGGAAAGCACTTGAGACGATCTCAATGATTTTGTCTGCTTCTTTTAATGTCATAAAACCCCCAAAAGTTTTTGAGCGCCTAAGATGTGCTAGGCGCTTATTGATACCCATGTGGAATCCACTCTATGAGGTCATAACATATTTTCGTAAGCTCTGGGAAAACCAACAAAGATGCATGAGCACTTTCGGGAGTAACTGGCTCAATGCTTTTTGGATGACCGGCTTTGTTTCTTGCAGCGCGTATCTGTTGAGTGAAAGCAGGCCAATACGACTCGTATGATTCGCTAAGCCCCACTGGCATATTCCTTTTTTGAGCATCCAATACTCCTTTTATTGAAGCCAAAACATCCTTGATTATCCAATCCTGTAACTTGGCTGGCACATTCTGTTTTAGCGAATTCATCTTAGCTACGAGAACGTCTCTTAACTGAAGAATAATACTCTCTGCGGCTACTCCAACCAATACCGGCGTAGCTTTAAAACAGTTAGAGTTATATGTTCTTAATGATTCTCTCAAATATGATTCAGCGATCCGATTCAGCCGACCTTGTTTGGAAATGTGTGCGAAATAGCCTTCTGGGTTAGCAGGATCACGACTTAGATGTTCAAGTGTTTTCCTACCCAACTCAGTAAGATGAAAAAATGGAGGGTCTGGGCTAGCAAAATTCCTACCCCAAGATAAATGACCTGTCCTGAAGAGATCGTGCCAAAAATCCAGAAGAGCTAAATCTTCCTTTGTATTTTCGAGAATATTCAGTTTTTGAGCAGCTTCTTTCAATATACTGTTTGTCTGCATTTGCATATAGTGACCTTTAGAATGGCTCTCAACTACTTCAAGCAAAACCCTTCTAATTGCCTGCCCATCAATGTTACTCATGTATTTTGATCCTCTCACTCTTCATTTCTGCGCTAGTCATCTGCGCCTAACGCTCCGCATTATCGGGGCCGCGAGCCGTGCTGATTCTAACATGCCGAAACTCGTTTCGCGGCCTCCGTTGCATGCGGTTGTTATACCTGTTCAGCTTTCTAGCTGCGCCGTGGCTGATAAGCCACTGTCGCGCTCGCCTGCTTGATCTATGCCTGAGTAGTCGCCGAGCGTAGCCTTTGCTGTGCGAGCGCGACTCGGCGCTGCGACCTGTATACCCACACTCTTCGCTAAGCAGGTATAACGCTCCGCATTATCGGGGCCGCGAGCCGCACTCATTGTAACATGCGAACTGTGCTTCGCGGCCTCCGTTGCATGCGGTTGTTATACCTGTTCAGCTAGTTAGCTGCGCCGTGGCCGCAGGCCTCCGTCGCGCTCGCCTGCTTGATGAATGCCGGAGTAGTCGCCTGAGCGTAGCCTTTGCTGTGCGAGCGCGACTTGGCGCAGCGGCCAGTCCATCAGCACATTTCGCTAGGCAGGTATAACGGACTGCGCATTATCGGGGCCGCGAGCCCCACTCTTGGAACGATGAGAAATTCGCTTCGCGGCCTCCGTTGCATGCGCTTGTTATACCTGCCCAGCAGACTAGCTGCGCCGTGGCCGCAGGCCACCGTCGCGCTCGCGTGTTTGCTTCATATCATAGCCTACCACAAGCAAGTCTGTTAAAGTGCGAGCGCGACTCGGCGCAGCGGCCAAGGTACCCACGCATTGGCAGAGGCAGGTATAACGACCCGCATCAGTGGGCGCGGGCGACGGCACTGAGGGATACTTACGAAACTCGCTGCCCGCGCTCCACTGCATGCGCTTGTTAGGCCGCGCTCCGCCTTCGTTTTACTGAGAAACATAGTATCAATATTGCTAATCACATTCAGATTTTCTTAAGTCTGGGCAAGACCGTGTAGGCTCTTACTTTAGACCTTTGATCTTCTGCTCTAGTTCAGCGGCCACGGATTCTGCTGTCTGTAGGAAATCCAGTGTATTTTGCCCTTTCAGCCAGACATCAATCCGATCTACTCCTTGCATTGCCTCTAAGTAACCTTCAATAATGACTCGCCGCCCATCCGCTGAGTTCTCCAGATATAACGGATTTAACACTAGACTCTTCAGTCGGGCACCTGTTTTCAAGGGCATATCATACGGAATGAAAAGGGAGTGGATATCATCTTGTAGCAAGTTCGCTTGGCTATAGTGGATTCCAGCCGACCGATGCAACCACACCAAAGCCCCTTCGGCAATCTCATAATAGTTTGCCGCTTCATCCACTGCTGGACCAATGATAAAGTTTTTAACGACGACATGATCTCCGTAGGTTATGCAACCGCGTAGGACAATTCGAGGTTTCTCTGCTAAGAACAACTTTTGGATCCCTACCACAGATAGGGAAGCTGCCCGAACCAGGTAACTCTTATAAGTGTTATTGATCAGGGATTCATCATTTTCATACTGTATACTTATCGCAACTGTATCTGAGATAAGCAGGATTTGGGCTTTGATTGGCATATCGCAATGTTGAGAATTGAATTTATCTTCAACAGCCTTAACTTCGTCTTGAATTCTCTCAAGCTTTTCTATGAGAGCCGACTCGCTACTTCTCTGCCAGATGCCTTTCCATCCCAAGCAATCAATCAATGCAAATGCTCCTTTTTTCATAGCTTTGGCAATCGGGCGTACAACAAGGGTGCGACCAACGATTGACAAATCCACTTCGTCACCGATCTTGCTGCCCATTTGGTCGAGAATCTCTTGCGGTAGCAAAATTGCTGCTGAACCATCGGAAGTGGTAATGTTCCTACGTGACATAGAATGCTTCCCTCATCCTCAATTCTATCTGAGAGATAATAGTAAACAAAGCTGGCGAGTATGCAGCCTAACAAGCACATGCACTGGAGCGCGGGCAGCAATGTTCGTATCATACAACCAGTGCTGTCTCCCGCATCCAGTGATGTAGGTCGTTAGGCCCGTTTGGTGCGAGCGACCTGGCATAGTAGTTATTTTTGATTTCTCTGTACTGAACATTCCATTTCTGGCCCAAGTAGATATGAAACGGATATTGCAAAGTTTAGATTCTGCCCTTTTTCAATGCCTCCGATAGCAATGCCAATAACTTCTCCTCGTTTGTTTAAAATAGGCCCTCCGCTGCTACCGTGCCACATTGGCGCTGTCACTTGTATGTACTCTATCCCGTTCACCTTACGAATGCCACTAACAAGTCCTTGCGAAAATGTTCCTTCAAGTGCATTCGGGCTGCCGATACAGTATATTACGTCCCCAACGACCACTTGCTGCTTACCATTGATCGTTAATGGCTGAACTTTAATCTCAGCTATTCGCAAGACAGCAATATCTTTATCCTCATCAACGCCACAAACTTCTTTTATTTTATATAAACCATTTTGGCTAACAAGCTTTATGTAAATCTGAGAAATATCATTGGCTTCTTTAATAACGTGATGATTTGTGACTATAAGATCATCTTCTGTAAAAAAACCGCTTCCGAGAGTGACAATTTGTCGGTCCTCATTTTCTACGAGAATTGATACAACAGATGAAAGTGCCTTTTGAGCAATCTGGCGCGGGGTCAAATCAAGTTGTCGAGTATTTTGTCGCTGCCGTTTGGACACTTTTTGTGCATTTAACACTGGAGCAAGTACAAGATTGATAAGGAGAGCCCAAAAGATTGTCTTTAATAAAAGTGATGCACACCTTATTTGCATACCCGAATTTCTAACCTTTTGAATTCCATACGTCAATATGAACTTCGATTTCCGTACAATTCACCCGCATCGGTAGCGGCCTAACGCCCCGCGTAACCGGGTGCGCGAGCGGCACTGGAAGAACCATATGAAACTCGCTTCGCGCACTCCGGTTGACGCGATTGTTAGGCAGCGACCGCAGATACTATGGCTCTGATGATTTTTTAAGTAAGATTCGCAGTTGAAATAACGCCTCCTCAACTCGATCCAAGGTTATCCATAATCGTCCTATAGCTTCAGGCATACGAATAAGTGACTGTACTGGGTGAGCCACGCGGTTTCGCCATTCTTTGATGCCCTGAAGTTCATTCCAGGACTCTTCTGATATTTCCAATTCCTTCCAAAATCCATCCTCCATAATCCGAAGTAAATCCGAAAGGTAGATGTACTCAACGAACGCAGCATCAGTGCCTTGTGATCTATCCTGCTCATAGCGATTTACAATATCTTTATACCTTTTTTTACTGGACTTCGCCTTTAAGAGATTCTTTATTTGTTCTTCAGGGATTTTGAATGTTAGAAATCTTGCAAGTAGTGTTTCAAGCTCACATAGCAAGCTGAATAGGTAAATCTGCACTTGGCGTGAGTTCAAATTGATGACTGAGATTAAGCCAACAATATTGTTCTCTGCTGAAAGAAAATAGAATAACCTTTGCTCTATAGCTAAACTGCGTATTACGTCCCGAATATGTGTTTGGAAGGGAATAATATCGCGATGGGTAATACGTTGTCGCATAATCGAGGAGTAATCATTCCACATTTTGGTGCAGAAGTATTCATTAACAGGATCACCATTCTCTATGGGGAGTACATCAAAACCTTTCTGTTTCATTACACGTTGTGCATTGTTTTCGTTTGCCTCATTGAATGGAATAGAAATCCATCGATTTCGGCTAATCCCTACGACTGCCGCGTTAATATCAACAACTATTTCGCGTGAGAAGTGTAGTTCGTGAATCATTTACTTCCTCAATCCTGCCGCCCAATTCACTATTAGCTGCCTAACGCTCCGCATTATCGGGGCCGCGAGCCGCACTCGCCTTTGATGCGAAACTTGCTTCGCGGCCTCCGTTGCATGCGGTTGTTATGCCTGCCCAGCAAATTAGCTGCGCCGTGCCCGTCAGGGCACCGTCGCGCTCGCGCCGTATTGGCTCTGCACCTCGCATTAGCTTGCATATGATCTTCTGTGGCGCGAGCGCGACTTGGCGCAGCGGCCAGTCCATCAGCACATTTCGCTAGGCAGGTATAACTATTAATTCAACCGAACGGTACGGTATAACATGCCGATTTGTAATCCTTTACTGCAACTTGCGGTACAACTCGCCTTTACGTTGTGTTATGCCGTGCCGCGCAGTATAACATGCATTCCCGTAGCCTTATACCGACTCTTGCGCTATAATATCCACCTATTCCCCGGCTATTCCACACCCTTTAAAATGGCTTCCGTGTCTCAACATAAAACGGGCAAAATCAAGCCATCAGGCATCAAAGTCTCCTCTCACAGCATAGCGGCGTGATGGTAGGGCAGGCCCAGGAGAGCGATTCAGCCATGGAAGCGACAAGCAGGGCTTCCGGGCGGAGCTCGCTTCACTCGTCGGGCAAGGCTGGTGAATTGAGCATCCATGAAGGGGAGGCGCCGGTCTGTTCCATTGTGGAGGCACTGCTGTTGCCTCTCGCATCAATGACTAGACCAGCTGTCTCACAACACAAGCGCCCTATGCAAAACGCCTACAAGGGCGCGAAAGTAGGTTCTCCTTTCACCAATCTTCTCGAAACACCTTCATCCGTGAACAAATAAGCTCCGAGAAAAGTGCGAGGAAGAGGGAAATATTGAGTCCAATAATAATGATTATGACATCATGATGCATTATTAATAACATCATGATGATAACCTATCCTCACAATTGACATCTTGATGCTCAATCTTCTAATATACTTCTATGAGAACGACAATTACTCTCGATGAAGATGTGGAGAAAAAGCTCGATGCCGAAGTGCGCCGGCGGAAAGGTGCAACCTTCAAGGATGTCGTAAACGAGACGCTGCGGATCGGCTTACTTACGAAACACGAACTGAAAGCGGGCGAGCCATTTAAGGTGAAGGCCCATCCGATGGGCTTGGTGCCGGGACTCAACTACGACAATATTGGTGAGCTGGTCGAGCACCTCGAAGGGGCGACTCACAAGTGATCCTATGCGACGCTAACCTCCTGCTCTACGCTTATAATTTGGATTCTCCTAACCACATTAAAGCGAAAGAGTGGCTTGAAGGCGAGCTTTCACGCCCGTCACTATTCTGTCTTTCTTGGCAGACGATCACGGCATTTATTCGCATCAGCACCAATCATCGGGCCTTCCCGCGTCCGCTCTCTATTGAGAAGGCCGTCGAAATTGTCTCTTCTTGGCTGGCCAGGCCGCAGTGCCGGGTACTCACAGGGACGGAACGACATTGGGCGATCTTTGCGGGACTGTTGGTGAAAGAAAAAACGGTCGGACCTCTGGTGATGGACGCGCACTTGGCGGCGCTGGCCATCGAGCACGGGGCGACGCTGGCGACGGCTGACAGGGATTTCGCGCGCTTTTCTAACCTAAAGATTATTAACCCGCTTGAATCCTAAGATGGTCAAGACTCATGCAATGGTTCCCCCTACTTGGATGCCTCGCTCCCGATCTGAGTGCATTACGACTGTAACTCACGATGGCAAAGGTTAATATTTCAATAACCTTTGGAGGACTTTCATCAGAGATGAGAGTGAGCGCCGGGACGACTTAAAACAGCGTGTGAACAGTTTATCAGAGATTGGGTGAAAGACGGTGACCGGTGCAACACCGCACGCTTCTAGTATCGCGTTGGCCACGACCTTTCCAGAAGGGTTCTGGCGCATCCTGCGGTGCTTGTACATAATCAGCGGAATGGATAATAATCCTTCCAGTTCCTCATCAATATTCAAAGGCCGTCATTTCTATTCCTCTATAATCATTCTGTGCGTGCGCTGGTATATAACGTACAAACTCAGCTATCGAGAACCTGCGCGACATGATGGCCGAACGGGGACTTTATCTGGCTGATACTACTATCCTGCGATGGGTTCAACACTACGTCCCTGAGTTCGAAAAAAGTTGGAGCCACTTTGCTCGCCCTGTAGGCACGTCCTGGAGAGTGGACGAGACGTGAGTAGCGAGTGGAAGTATCTTTATAGAGCAGTTGATAAGCAGGGCTACACCGTTGAATTTTTGTTAAGTGAGCACAGAGATATTGATGCGGCGAAGCGGTTTTTCACGCGAGCAATTAACAAGCATGGAACGCCAGAGAAGATCACTTTGGATGGTTATGCAGCGATGCATACAGCGGTTGATAGATTGAAGAAATCAGCAATCTTGCCAATGAATGTCTGCGTCCGTACGAGCAAGTATTTGAACAATCTGATAGAGCAGGATCCCAGGCGAGTCAAGCAGCGGGTCTATCCGATGCTAGGGTTCAAGCTTTTCGAGAATGCGGCGGTCACAATCAGCGGGATCGAGTTAGCGCATAAGATCAAGAAGAGACAGTTCGACACTTCTGAGTTGAGGCTGGAGGGTGCGAGAGCACAGGAGCTTTGGCAGGCAGTCTTGGCAGCGTAGGACCGGCCACAATAAAGCTACCCCTGCTTTTCTCACCGGATTTGCACCACAACCATAAGGGCGACCGTGTCGGCCATTCAAGTTTTGCTTTAGCTTGCCTCACATTTGCGTTATTAATGCTTTGTAATGTATTTTACAAACGAGTAAGCTTATCCCTGATAATTCATTTCAGGTGAGGTACAGAGGCATCTAGCAGGCAAATAATTCGGCAAACGGAAAGGTGAACTCTCGATGGCTCAAACAACTCCGCTGCAGAATCGAGCAATGAGCAATGTTCAACCAAGCGCTAATTCATCAACTTGTGAGACTATGGTTGCTGCCGATAGGTTAGAGAAGCAATATGCTCACAGTTCAGTAAGGGCTGTTGACGGAATTAGTTTTATGGTCGGACAAGGTGAAATATTTGGGCTGCTCGGTCCGAATGGAGCAGGGAAAACAACTACCATCGGCATGCTGACGACTAGAGTTTCGCCGACGGGTGGGCGCGCGATCATTTCGGGCATTGACGTCGTGGTCGATCCTGTCGGAGTTAAGCCATACATTGCTGTTGTCCCTGAACGTAACAATCTGGATCGCTCACTCACAGCTATAGAAAATCTTGTATTTCATGCTGCATATTTCAGTATAGGAAGGCGAGAACGTTACGAGCGGGCTATGAGCTTGCTAAAGGATTTTGGTCTTGCCGAACGAGCAAGCGACAAAGTTGACAAATACAGCGGAGGTATGGCCCAACGGCTGCTTATTGCGCGTGCGCTGATGCACTCGCCGCGACTGCTCTTTCTTGATGAGCCAACAAAAGGGCTTGACCCACAGGCACGGCTCTTTCTGTGGGAAATGATCAAAAATCTCAACCAGAGCAACCTTACCGTAATATTGACTACTCATGATATGGAAGAGGCTGAAAAGCTATGTAATCGCGTGGCGATCATGGATCACGGAAAGATTCTCGCGCTGGATACTCCGAAGAATCTAAGCACTCTAGTTCCTGCGGGCATCCGTATCGAGCTTCGGGTTCGAGCAAGGTCTGGCTTCCAGATCAGTGACCTGATTAAAACATTGATTCTTTCATCTGTTCGCGCGCTTCCTAGCGTTACTAATGCTGAGTGAGCTTTTGAGGCTTCGCAACCCTTTGGGAATGCAGGTAACCCGCCTACTTGGATTACGGGAATAAAAGAAAAAAATCAAGGTAGGTCTATAACTGCATCTGTAGAGTCGGAGTCGCACGTCAGTCAGGCAGAGGATAGTGAATTGATGATTCGACTGTACGCCGAACGCGGCGGCGAACTGACGATTGAGGCAATACGAGTTGTCCGCAGTGCCGGCCTTGAACTTATTGATCTGCATCTGAGCCAACCAGGTCTTGAAGATGTTTTCATTCATTTAACAGGAAAGGGGCTTAGAGATTGATTGATTCTGCTTTTTCCACACAACGTGCTACACCATCCCATAGTCGCATAAGAATGACCGCCAACGCATTCCTTTACCTGTTATGGCGCGACATCTGGGTCACTCTACGAAACTGGGGCTATTTTCTGGCCACAACTCTAATACAGCCTCTGTTTTTTCTATTCGTATTTGGCCGGATATTGCCGATGCTAGGGCAAGCCGATCCTCAATACAGTACTCTTTTTCTGCCTGGAATAGTTGGGCTGACGATCCTGGTCACGGCGATGCAATCTGTTGCATTGCCTTTAACGATAGAATTTGGGTACACGAAAGAGATAGAAGATAGGTTATTGGCGCCAATCCCGGTTTGGTTGGTTGGCATTCAGAAGATTTTTTTTGCTGCGATACGTGGGCTCATCGCCGGAGCAATGATTTTTCCAATCGGTCGTATTATTCTTGGCAATCTTTTTTCTGTAAGTACACAGTCCATAGGATTGCTGGTATTGACTGCGACACTCGGCGCATTTTCAGGAGCAGCTATTGGCTTGGCTCTTGGAACCTATGTCCAGCCCTCCCAAATCGGATTGATGTTCTCGTTAGTCCTAACGCCGTTGCTGTTCACAGGGTGCGTTTACTATCCCTGGGCCTTGCTCGATAAGATACGCTGGTTCCAGGTTGTAACGTGCTTCAGCCCGCTGACGTATACCAGCGAAGGGTTGCGGGCATCACTAGCGCCTCAGTTATATCATATGCCGTTACATTTCATTATTCTGGGGCAGGTGGCTTTTCTTTTGATTTTCGGTTACCTCGGAATTCGCGGGTTTCTCCGCAAAGCAGTTGGCTGATCCTGTCTTATGGCTTGCGGCTTGGCTGAAACGCGGAGTCAAATAGTTGATTGTTTAACACGAAAAGATTTAGATATTTTTCGCCCTATGGCCCTGTGTGGTCTTTGAGCTACTATAAATTTAGAAGAATGGTGAACCCGAGGAGCAATCATTAGCGTGGTGGGTAGGAGCGCGATACTTCTCGAATCAGCTACCCGGGTTGATGCCGATTGCCTAACTACTATGAGTAATAGTCCTGTATTCCCCATCGAGTGGTTCAGCCTCGCGAATGGAATGCGTGTGGTTTTCCAGCCAGATCCGAAAATCCCGCTGGTAGTAACTCACCTATGTTATTTGAGCGGCTCAGGCCAGGATCCGCCAGATCAAAGCGGACTGGCGCACCTATGTGAGCACTTGGCGTCTTTCGATGTGCAAGACAAGTCCGTTAAAAACTACCTGCAAATAATAGAGCAAGCCGGTGGCCAGGCTAACGGGAAGACTTTTCAGGATAGGACAAGCTTTAGCGCAGTGCTGCCATCTCACCAGCTAGACGTAAGCCTGTGGGTTGAGGCCAGGCGCATGTCACAGCACGTGTTAAAGATCACCCCCGAAATACTGGAAACGCAACGCAATGTTGTGCTACAGGAACGTTGACAGAGAGTAGAGAATCGCCCTTACGGTAGGAGCTTCGAACTGTTCTCACAATTGTTATATCCTGCTGAACATCCTTACCATCGACCTCCAGCCGGTTTACCGGAAGGCGTGAAATCAGTCACTTGTCAGGATGCTGAAGCGAATTTCCATAAGCGTTTTACACCATACAACGCGGTTTTGGTTTTGGCAGGCGATATTTCACCCGATAAAGTTGGGCGAAGAGTGGAATCTCTCTTTGGGACCATCCCGGCGGGTGAAAAGCAAGAGCAGGTTGTTCCGGTTATTGCTTCAACGGAAGCGAGGGATACTATGCCGCTTCTTTGCTGATACGTAGTCTGGCAATCGGCAAAACGAGCCCACTTCAGCAGAAACTGGTTCACGAGAAACGAATCGTTCAAAACATTCAGGCCCAGATGATGACAATGAGAGAATCTAGCTCGATTGCTCTGGTAGCCACCGCAGCGCCGGGAGTGCCGCACCAGGCGCTCGAAGGCGCATTGATCCAGAGTGTGGATTCTATACTTGTGAACGGCATTCCACCTGTAACATTGCTGAGAGCCCAGCAAAAAGCGCTCACCGATCACTATTCAGTAGTTCAAAGATTAAATCGCCGTGCTGATTTTCTCGCTTTCACGACGGGCTACCTTGATGCGCCCTACCGCCTGAAAGATGAAGGCGAGCGATATTGTGAAATCAGCATTAAGGGGCTTATGGAATTCGGACAAGCATTTCGTCAGCCGGAAAACCGAGTGATATTGTTGATTGTTCCTCAAGGAGAAAAGCTTTGACCCGAAACACTCCGCCGGATCTTTCTCGACTACCATACCCGCCAATTGCTGAGCCACGGCCGTTTCGTTCGGCACCATTTTCCAGGTTTCGGCTCGGGAATGGCTTCGAAGTCCTTCTGGTTGAAGATCACACCGTCCCTCTTGTTTTCCTAAATTGCGTTTTCCCGGCGGGTGCACACTTCGACCCGCCCGGTTTGGAAGGGCTCGCTTTGCTGACCATACCGTTGCTTAGAGAGGGAACTGAGAGACGAACTGCGAACCAGATTTCTGAACAGGCAGAAGATTTGGGCGCGGATATTATTAGTAATGTTGATTGGGACTCAGGGTCTTTAGCCGTAGAGTTTTTGGCAAAGGATATGGAGTTCGGAACTGACCTACTCTTTGATTTACTGACGGCACCGACATTCCCGCTGGCGGCGGTCGAAAACTATAAGCGGAGACATATAGCTAGACTTACGCAACAGCAGTGGCAGCCATCGGATTTAGCTGACGACTGGTTCGCTCGCCTAGTGTATGCAGATACTATATATGGCCGCCCGCTTTTGGGTAACGCAGCTAGCTTAAACAAGGTTAGTCGGGATGATTTGGTTGACTTTCATCGCGCGCACTTTCACATGAAACGTACAATCGTGATCGGAGTTGGAAGCTTCCACGTTGAAAAGCTAGGACGACTTCTAGAATCAATATATCCGGCGACTAATGACCTGGGTATAATCGAATCGCCAGTCATAGTCGCCCCTCTACTTTCGACGACCAAGATTTACCTGATAGATATCCCTGATGCTGTACAAACCGAAATGCGCCTGGGTCACGCTGGGCTTCCGAGAAGTCATCCCGAATTCGCCAGAGTACAGCTTCTCACCACAATCCTTGGCAGTCGGCTCAACCTTAGCTTACGCGAAAGCAAAGGGTATACATACTTTGTGCGCACCCGTTTCTTGGCCAGGAGTGGCCCAGCCCCCTTTATAGTATCTGCTAGTGTTGAAAACAGTCATGTCAATACAGCCGTATGTGAAATCGTTGAAGAAATAGCACGTTTGCAGGAAGAGCCAGTCTCGGAAGCTGAGCTCGTTGATGCCAAGAATTTACTGATAGGATCCTTTCTCCGTTCGTTTCAATCCAACTACGAGATGGCAGAACAGTTGAAAAAATTAGTGGTCAACGAAATTATAGAAAAGCTCAATGAACAAGGGTTGACCGGGATGTGGCAACCAGTCTTTTGCGAAACCTCGAATCCTCCTCAATGATTGAAGAAGCCGATACTTCAGATATACCTCCTGAGGAGGTGGACCTGTTTCGTGATCAGCTTGCATTTTTCTCTCGCTTTACCAGCCAGGGAGGAGCTAAATTCCAGTCCATTCTGCGCAAGAGCCAGGTCGGTATTATAGGCGAAGGCAACTTGAGTCGAAGTGTACTCCGCCATCTAAATCTTTCTGGGTTTGGTGAAGTGGTGATTTTAGGCAGCGATGCCGCTCAAGATAATCACAATCAGGAAGAGACTGTGCCTGGCGGCTTTCGCTCAAAACTTCAAGTACTTCCGCTGGATCGCAATTCGATTTGGTCTGATGATAAAGCCGATCATCTGCCAGAGCTTTTTTTTTTGTTCAAGAGTCACACGACCCGCAGTTGTTAGAAGCAATGGATACTTTTTCCAAAAAGTACAGAGTACCGTGGATATTGTTGCGCACCCTGGGACTAAAAGAAGGATGGATCGGGCCGCTCTTTATTCCCGGCGATACTGCTTCCTACTTGAGCCTGGAAGCCAGGCTTCGTAGTAATATCCCCTACTATGAGGAATATCTCGCATTTAATGATTACCTGCGAACAAATGAGAAGTCCTCACCTCCGAGCGGCGGATTAGCTCCCTTTTTCGATTTAATGAGTGGAGTTGCTGTAACAGAGATTATCAAATATTTAACCGGCATAAGTGTTCCTCACTTGGCGGGGAAGTTCCTGATTATTAACTTGTTGACCTGGGAAACTGAGATACACGAGGTGCTTCGAGTTCCGCATCTGGATACAGATACCTCTTTGTCCCCTAGGCCCTTCCCCTGGAAGGAGGTTCCTCATGACGGCAGCCAAACACGCCGAGCTTAAACTCGAAGATGTGCCCTATAGCGACCCGCAGGAGACGATCCGATTAGGATCTCGGTTAATCTCCTCAAAGGTCGGGATCATTCGAGTCATAGGTCCGGGTATTTGTCGTGCACAAGATCCGGCCATCTTCATCTATGGGCATTATCGCTCCGGACCTCTCTCGCTTTTCATCCATTTTGAATGCAAGTAAAGCTGGAGGCGGGGGTGAGAGTATTGAGACGGCTTTAGCGGCAACCATCGGCGAGACCGCAGAGCGCTATTGCATGCTGTTTTATGACAAGAGCACGATGGTACTTGCCTCTTACCAGGACGTAGCCCAGGATGCAGTGGCCCCTGATCTACTTCGGCTTTATTCGCGCGAACAAATTGAGCAGTGGAAGGGTGCCTCGCGGCTGGATAATTTCGCAAACGACTCGAAGATCCGCTGGGTTTGGGGGTATTCTTTGACCACAAAGCAGCCTCGGCTCGTGCCTGCTTCTCTGGTTTATCTGAATTACAACTTCGATGATGATGAAGCCGCGATAGGGCTTAACGCTTCAAGTGGCCTGGCGGCGGGCCTCACTGTCGAAGAGGCGATACTGGTCGGATTGTATGAGGTTGTTGAACGAGATGCTTTCACTGTTGCCTGGTTACATCGGAAGGTAGGCCCAAAGATTATCGTCGATGAGCCCGATTATATACATACGCTCAAGACTCGATTCAACATAGACCACCCAAAAGTAGATTTTCAGATATTCGACATAACGCTAGATATTGCAATACCCTCTGTCTTCGCGATGTTGCGTAGGCCCTCTGAATTTGGACCTACTCTTTGCGTTTCCTCTGTCTCCAGATTAAACACCAGGGATGCTGTGCGCAAATGTTTTCGTGAGTCTGGTCAGGGGCTCCCTTATTTTCGCTACCTTCAAACCCAACTCAAAGATTGGGATCCAAAGCCTGACTATTCAGACCTCTTATCGTTTGATCATCATTGCATGCTTTATGTCAAGCGGCCGGAATTGGTGCCGAAGGCGTTGGAATTCTGCGATAAAGTTAATGAAGAAGTGCTATTGTCGCAAACGCCAAATCGATCTACAGGTCGGGTTCTTGGCGACATTGAGCTTTGCGTTGAATTGCTGAAAGAACAGGATAAAGAGGTCATTGTCGTTGACATCACTACGCCGGACATCTTAGAGGTTGGCTTCAGAGTGGTGAGAGTGATTATACCGGGTCTGGTTCCGTTGCACGGCGACCATCGCCTTCCTTACTTCGGTGCGCAGCGGCTCTTTGACCTTCCATCACAACTCGATTGGCAACAAACAGGTTGGGATCCTGATGCAGGACTCAATCCTTATCCGCATCCATTTCCTTAACGAGGAGAGGCTTCATGCTTAAGCTCGACCGACAGGTTTCAAAGAAATACGGAGCCAACAGCGTTCTTGCGCCACTGCCGGCGAGAGTTTCGCTTAGTGAAATCTTTCACGAGAATACGAAGCTCACGCCGTTGGGAGGCCGCGCTTACGGGCAGTACATTAACCAGGTCGCAAAGTCGACAATGGCACAATCCCTATTCGCCCAGCCGTACAAAATCTATAGCCTTATGGATCAGGTCGAACTCAAGCAACTGGACCCACAAAGCGAACCAGAAAGAAATATAGTTGCCCGCCGTCAAGAGCAAAAGCGACTGGTGAATCGAACCGGTTTGGACGAACTGATTTATTGGGATAAATACTTATAACGCCTATTGAGAAGTATTGTTGACGATATGGCTTCAGTTAGCACAGATACCTACTTGGAGTCGCTTACCAGGGCTTATTCGGCCTCTCAGCATTGCCTGCAGTCGCAATCTAAGGGCTGGCTTTTGGTTGATCAGACGGGGTTTGCGACGTGTGACCTCCTGTCGCTATTTGAGAAACAGGTTCGCGCCCAGGGGGGCTTTGTGGCAACCGGAGCCTGTCGAGAGGGTCTGATCAGGCCGTTTGAAGGTATTCTTGATCTGGTCGATGAGCTTGCTGAGACAGTCTATCCTTTTCAGCCCGAGCTGCTTCGTCGTTATGGCTCTACGTTGAAAACACTATTGCCACGGTGGCGCGAGGCCGTCCCACTCCGAAACATTGGAGAGCTAAGGTCGGGCCTTGCCAATTTCTTTTTTCACCGGGATAGATCGGGGATTGGCGATTATTTTAGAAGGCGTAATGCCGCGCCAGCAGTCATAGCCGACCTTGTACATTTCACGCTCGATGCAGCGGCAGCGATATACGAGGATACTGGATCACCGGTAGTGTTCCGCCTCGAAAGCCTCAACCGGGCTGATTCGCTCACAATTCATGCGGTGCGTCTACTTAATCATTATGCCTGGCGAGTGCCTGTGCTCATCTGCGCAACTGCGTATGATCTCCCGAAACAGAATGCATCTCTTCTCCTAAGCAAATTACCCGGATGGCATATAATTCAGTTAGACGATGCGATAAACGAGAAATCAAATGGTCCCTGGCATCAAGAACAATTCGGCCCCGATCTACAAGCGTTGATGCAGCCTGCATCAACGCTTGTTTTCCCGTTTCAGGCAACGGTCTTGCGCGATATAGTCCCTGGACATGTGCGTGGGGCCGAGACCGAAATGCTGGAGGCCCTTGTCGAGGGGGATATTTTCCGTCGCATCGGACAGAGTCGGTTTGCTTTTTCACATGCAAAGGTTCGTGAGACTGTATATGACGGTCTGATACCGGAGCAACGGCAACAACTCCACTCTGTTGCGCTTAACATTGAGAGCTTTGATAGTTTCGCGTCTGCCTGGCACGCATATGCTGCCGGTTTACCCGGTGAAATTGGAAAACATACTCTTCAAGCTATCAAACGAGCGTGGGCGTTATCCGCCTGCGATTGTGCCATTGCCCTGGTCGAACGGGTGCTTGAATCATCAGACAAAGCCGGCATATTCGACAGTGATGTACTGTTAGCGTTGCTTCACTACGAAGCTAGTCGTTACAAGGAGGCCCAGGAATTCTTACTGTCTGCTCTGGACCGGCAGAACCTCCAGGCCATTGATCGCACAACCCTCAAACAATTAACGGGATATAATGCCATCTTTGGCATCAAGGATTTCGAGTTTGGCAAGCAAATCTTAGAGACTGTTCTACGAGATTACTTAGAGCAGGGCCGAGAGCAAGAGGCAGGCTATGTCCGCAATAGTATTGCCTTCGCACTTCTACAATCAGGAAAGCTCGATGAAGCCCTCGACCTTGAAAGCTTTACTTTAGACTTTATAAAAAATTCAAAGAATCCCGATAGCTTTCTACTAACTATCCTTCACCTTAACATAGGCCGCTTATACCGTAGTCTTGGCATCTCTGAGCGGGCACTCTTTTTATTCAAAAACGGTATTAAGGGCCAAAACTCAGAGCTCAGTCCATACCTTCGGCTGCGCAATTTTCTTTAATCATTCTTATTCTTCTAGACGTCGAACAAATAAGGAGGTTATACAAGCATGGAGACTCTATGGCAGGACCTAAGAAGCGGGTTTCGAATGCTTGTCAGTAAACCCGGTTTTGCTATCATTACTACCCTCACCTTGATGCTTGGCGTTGGGGCTACTATTTCGATCTTCAGCGTTGTCAACGGCATTCTATTCCGTCCCTTACCATACAAAGACCCTGATAAGATTGCTGCCATCTG
Source organism: Blastocatellia bacterium (assembly GCA_963728545.1). Taxonomy (GTDB): domain Bacteria; phylum Acidobacteriota; class Blastocatellia; order UBA7656; family UBA7656; genus DASUNP01. Next base: position 3,417,922 of record CAVSKO010000002.1, on the reverse strand, counting down.
GCAGAACAATACGAAGATCGGCGTGAAATATGATGACGTAGCCCCAGGCAATTTCTTGGATTGGCGTGAGCGAAATCAAAGCTTCGAAGAGATGGCCTCTGCTACGCCCTTTGGGTTTGACATTGAACTTCAAGGAGAGCCGCAAAACCTCAAAGCGTGGCTCGTGTCGGATGGTTTCTTTCAGATCCTGGGTACAAGTGCGCTGATAGGACGCACCTTTCTGCCTGAAGATTGCCAGCCCGGGCGAGAGCACGTAGTCCTCATGAGCCATAGTATGTGGCAGCGCCAGTTTGGAGCTGATCGCAATCTGGTAGGACAAAAATTGCTTCTGGATGGCGAACCTTACGACATCGTGGGCATACTCCCGCCTGAGTTCAAATTTCCAACGGAGAGAGAGGTCTGGGTTCCCAAAGTATTTAACGAAAAAGATAGACAGGAAAGAGGGTCTACTATACTGAATGTGATTGCTCGTCTAAAGCCAGGGACCACTATTAAGCAAGCTCAAGACGAGATGACTGGTATCGGGCTGCAAATTGCCCAGGAATATCCTCAGACAAACACAGATGTAGATGTTGCGGTTGTCTCTTTGCCGGACCAGTTACTGGGCTCTGTTCGACCTGTTCGTAGCAAATTAAAATGTCCGCTTTTTGTAGCAAGTGAAATGTCCGGTCTTATTGATAGCCACATCCAGTTCCTGAATGGGCTGCTGAGTTCAATCCGGGATGCGTCCCCTTCCTTTTTGCTTTCTTTTGTTTCTCTTTGATTGTTGTCACAGGCTCACCCTCTGGCTTGTACCTGCCCACTTCATTCGGTCCATATCCTATGCTTATAGTTTGGTCCTGATGCTCATAAACCGTAACTCGGCACCCTGCTAGCGTTGTCCGCCACTTGCTCTTTTCTATCTGCAAGATGCGATTGCCCAAACTCACTGTATTGTCTTTGGCTACTACCCGCTCGTGCTGTAGGCAGAATATCTTCTCTAAAGCTCGCCCACGGGCTGGGACAAACGCAGTGCCTGGCTGTGCGGCTGCGACTGTAAACTTTCGGTTAAACTCCTTGATGTAGGAGTTCGTGAGAAAGTCATTGGCCCCCGAAACTGTTGTTATACCTCTCAGGCGCAGCTCTTGAGGAAGTCTCCCTTGCCATGTCGCAAAGCCTCGCTCGCTGCGCCCACGAGCCTGCGGTGAGTAGGCAGCGATCATCTCTATGCCAAGCTCTTTCATCGCTCGCCCTACCTGTGTCAGCCTCTCTCGATCTACCCGCGAGCCTGCCTTCACATTTACAAAGAAATGACTGGCCCTGTCGCTGTAAAGCGAACAAAATATCCCTTTCTGCTCAACAACTTCGCGAATTGCTCTCATAACCGTGAAGGTAGATTCCTCCTCAACCAATTGGGCATAGTAAATCTCAGAGGTTGCATCATCAAGTATGACTATAAGGTCATAGAAGCGAGAGTCTTGAAACCAGCGATGCTTGCTTGCGTCAATGTGCAGAAGCATTCCGGGTAAGGGCCTGCGTGGCCGGCGCTTTCGATGAACAGCACGCTTGCGGCTCTTTTTGACCAGTCCGGCCTCTTGAAGAGCGGTCTTTACCCAGCTATAGCTCAGCTCTATCTGGTGATCTTCCGAGAGCTTCTCGTGGAAGTGTTTGACGTTGAAGTCGAAGTATTGGTGTTGGTAAAGCATAAGCACTTGCTCAACAATCTCAAGCGGAATGCGCTTTGGGCTGGGTTTACCTCTGCGACGGTCAAACAGCCCATCATAGCCAAACTCTTCATACCTGCGTAACCAGCGGCGCATCTGACGAGGTGAGATGCCGATGATCTGAGCCGCCTGTAACCAGGTGATCTTCTTAGCGATAGCACGGAGAATGATCTCTTGAACTTTCATAGCCCGCTCCACTGCGGCTTGTGAGTAGTGCTTCATAGTGACCTCCTGACGAAAGCACTACCTTACGCCGTTGAAAGCGGACATTTCATTTGCTAATTACACCGGACATATCATCTACTACCGACACTGGGCTCTGTTCGACCTGCGCTGCTTGTGCTTCTAATAGCCGTGGGGTTGGTGATGGTTGTAGTCTGTTCCAACGTCACCAATCTTCTTCTAGTTCGCGGAGCCGAAAGACAAAAGGAGTTTGCGATTCGCACGGCCCTTGGCGCTTCTCGTGGCCGGTTGGTCCAGAAGTTGTTTGTTGAGAGTTTCATTCTTGCTATACCGGGCTGCGTGGGCGGCATCCTGCTGGCTAAATGGGGCGTTAAAGTTATGCCATCACTAATGCCCAATAATCTGCCGCGCATTGAGGAAATCAGTATTGATGGCCGTGTTTTCGCTTTTGCGCTCGGATTATCGCTGCTTACAATCATTATTTTTGGTTTGATTCCCGCGCTTCAGTTCTCAAACCCCGATTTTCAAGAGGCCATGAAGGAAGGAGGCAGAGGCTCAAGTTCCGGGTCAGTTTCACAGCGCCTACGCAAGGTATTGGTTGTATCGGAGATTGCACTGGCCCTAGTGCTATTAATCGCAGGCGGACTACTCGCACGAAGTTTTGTGCGCCTATTACAGGTTGACCCTGGCTTTTCGGCTGACAATGTTCTGGCAATACAGGTTTTTGTGTGGGGTTGATATGAAACTCAACAGGAGATGGCAGGCTTTTTCCAGCAAGCCCTCGACGGAATTTCGTCCCTATCACAGGTGAAAGCCGCGGGCGCGGTCTCGTCGCTTCCATTCATTAAAATGGATAGGGAAGCCCCTTTCACCATTGAAGGAAAACCACCTCCCACACCCGGAACGGAGCCATCCGCCTACTATGCTATGGCGACGGAGGATTATTTCAAGGCCGCAGTTATTCCTCTCCTGCGAGGTCGTTTCTTTACTCGTTTCGATAACCAGGATGCGCCGCCGGTTGTTTTGATTAATGAAACCATGGCTCGCCGCTATTGGCCGGGCGAAGATCCTATAGGTAAAAAAATCCTCACCCGATATAACAGACCGAAAGTTCGTGAGATTGTCGGTGTAGTTGGTGATGTAAAACACACGGGACTTGATAGCGATCCTCGAACGGAAATCTTTCTGCCGCTCGCCCAAAATCCTTTCGGTTCGATGACGTTCGTCGTGCGAACTTCCTCTGATCCGCTGGCGCTGCTGCCGGCAGTGAAGAACCAGATCTGGGCGGTTAACAGTACTTTGCCACTTGCCAGAGTTGCAACGATGGAGCAACTCATTTCAGATTCACTTAAAGAGAGACGGTTCAGCCTGCTATTGCTTGGGTTATTTGCCGCCATCGCTCTTTTACTGGCCGGCCTGGGGCTATATGGACTGATTAGCTACTCTACGTCCCAACGAATTCACGAGATAGGAATCCGCATGGCTGTAGGCGCGCAAACGCTTGACATATATAAGTTGATCATAGGCCAGGGACTCAAATTAGTTCTTCTAGGCGTTGGTATCGGACTATTAGCAGCATTTGTTTTAACGCGGTTGCTCAAAAGCTTGCTTTTTGGAATTACGTCTACGGACTCGGTCACATTTATCAGCGTCACGGCGTTGCTGATTGTTGTTGCCTTGCTCGCCAGTTATGCCCCGGCTCGTCGGGCAACAAAGTTGGATCCTACGAAGGCACTGCGATATGAATGACGAGAGTAAGAGGAAGATGAATCGCGGCAGGCGAAAGAAGCATCTTTGGGCTGCTTGCATTATTAGGAGTTAAGTTATGCAAGTCCTATTGCCGGATTGGCATTACATAATGCGGATACCACTCAAAGGGGCTGCATACGCGATTGTGTTGGCCTTGGTCTTGAGCGCGGTATCGTTGGCGGGAACTCAAAAGGGCGCTCGAACTTTGTCTGGAAATATAATCACAGACAAAGATGAGTCAGTAGCGGGTGTTTCGATAACTGTTCGTTATTCATCAGGCGAACAAAGAGGCATAAGCGACGCGGAGGGCAAATTCCGGTTCCTGGTCCCCGAAGAGTTACTGACTATCAGGATAGAAGGAGAACGCTTAGAAAGTTTTGAGAAAACCTTTGGCCCTGCAGACCCGACTGACAACCTTGAGTTTAAGGTCAAATTCGTCGTCCCTCGAATTCACGAAAGCATTGTCATAGAAGCTACGGTGCTTGATCCCAGCATAGATCGTCGCGATGATGCTATTTACAGAGACACACTTTTTGCAAGGGACGACCAGGTATTATTGACGCTCAATGCGGGCATAAATGCTGGTCAGCATGAAGGAGGCGGAAAGTCTTTAGAGATACGGCGGTTTGGTTTTAACCTGGATCATGGTGGCGTGAGCGGTGGACTGAAGATTCTGGTAGATGATGTCCAGCAGAATCAAGGTACTCAGGGTCACGGGCAAGGGTATCTAGGCCAATTGAAGAGCCTGACGCCCGAGTTGATTCAGGATGTGAGCATTTTGAATGGGCCTTTTAGCGCTGCCTACGGGGACTTTTCTGGGCTCGGAGTTGTCCATATCCGGCTGAGGGAATCACTCCCAAATAGGATTACCGCGCGAATTCAGGCAGGGTCATTCAACACTTATCGGACATTCCTGGCCTACAGTCCTGATTTTAAGAAAGCTGACTCCTTCATTGCTTATGAAGCTTCAAGGACAAATGGACCCTTTGAGAACCCCTTAAGATATAAACGTGACAACATAACAGGTAATTACACCTGGCATATGAGTGAAGACCAGGCAATAGGTTTTAAACTCAATGCCGGGCGGAATGATTTCTTCTCATCAGGTCAGATCCCGCTGGATGAAGTTGCGGCAGGCCGGCTGGATCGATTCGGATTCCTGGACCCTGATAACGGCGGTAAGGTCAGGAGCGGCACGGCCGGATTATATTATCGGAGAGAAGGGCGAGCGGGCGATATATTCAAGGTAGATGGCTTCCTGTCGCGCTCGCTTTTTGACCTCTATTCTAACTTCACTTTTTTCCTCAATGATGAGATTAACGGGGATGAGATACAGCAACACGACTCCCGCTTGCAGGAAGGTATAAACGTACAGTATTTACGGCCTTATAAAATATCCGGGCAACAGGCGCTGTTGAACATCGGGGGGAATTTTCAGGATAACCAGATCAACGTCGGGTTATATAACACAGTTGATAGAGACCCGATCAGCGTCAGCACTAGCGCCCACGCTCACGTCACCAACCTGGCGGGATATGCGCAACAGGGGATCGAGTTGATGCACGGGCATATGCGGTTGGAAGGTGGCCTTCGTTATGACTTTTTCCGATTTGATGTGGATGACAAGGTGACGCCATCGTTTTCAGGCGTGCAGCGGGCGACGCGGCTGCAACCTAAAGCGAGTCTATCCTATACGCCTTCGGATCGGCTTCTGCTCACAATGCATCTCAATTACGGCCGGGGGATTTCAAGCCAGGACGCGCGCGGTATAGTGCGCAACCCTTCGGAGACAAAGGTCTCGACGACCGATTTTTATCAAGCCGGGTTATCTTATAACCGGAAACGGGTCTCCATCAGATCAGATCTGTTTCTCATTGATCGTTCTAACGAGCAGGTTTATATCCCCGATGATGGCAGCATTGAGTTAAAAGGGCCAAGCCGAGCTTATGGAGGAGAAGGGGAAGTATCGGCTCAATTAATGCCCCATCTGACCTTCAACGCAGGATTCACGAAGGTAGGCAATGCCTTTTATCGGGGCACGACTCCCAGAATCTACGTGGACAGCGCGGCTCATTTCGTTTCTAACGCCGGACTGACCTTAGCTGACTGGCAAGGCTTTAGCGCATCACTTCGGTTCCGCCATATCAGTAGCTACCGTCTTGATGGAGAGGACGCGAACATTCGAGCTTCTGGACTCACAATACTTGACTTCAGCCTTAACAAGCGGGTCCGCCGCTGGGTGGACTTCAATATGTCAGTTGATAATTTGACGAATAAGCGGTACTTCGAGACTCAGAACTTTTTTGAATCGCGATTGCGACCTGGGGATCCGGTCATTGCGCGTATTCATGCAACGCCTGGATATCCCATCGTGCTTACAATCGGCGTGACCCTTCATTTCTTCGAGCGGCAAGCAAAATAGTCAAGTATACAACTATCCCAAACTGGGATGCGTATTCTCACTGCGACACAGGCCGATGACGAGGGATGGTACAATACGCGCCGTCGGCATTCGGCGATAGGGTATAATTCACCAGTAGAGTACGAAAGGCTTTATCAGAAGATCGCATGGTGTTTAAGTGAGAAACTGTCCACCAAACCGGGGCAAGCTGAGATGTGACGCTTATTGACAACCTAGTGCAGGTGAGGCATCAGGTAAGCTACAAGGGCTCACAAGCTCAATCAGGCCAGGTGGTTGTATTCCGTTAGTTGACCCCAGTAACCGGAGTCGCTACATATACCATTTTGAAGGAACCACGGCAACCTTGAAACCTTTATTTGCCAAACCGCACCTTTTCATTAGCTACTCGCGCAAAGACGGAGAGCTTGCAGAGTACTTATACAAATTCTTGTCTTCCTCCGGCTTCGTCGTTTACTACGACAAGGAAAAGACACTTATTGGAGAAAACTTTGTCGCTGAGATCGTGAAACAATTGCGCGCAAGCGATGCTGTGGTTGCTATAATCTCAAAGCACTCAGCGGAAAGCCCTTGGTGTCAGGCCGAACTGTATCATACCCACGCCTTGGGGATAATGATCGCCCCGCTTCGCGTCAGTCAAGAACCCTTCAACCAGGCGGCTCCACTTGACCTGATGTTTAAAGACATTAACTATGTCATTGTCTCCGACGAAGCAAGTTATGCCCAGGCCGCGCGACAAGTCCAGGCTAGACTAACATCGGTTCGCAGAAAGGCGCTCATCCGCTCACTAAGAAATGCCCTACTGTTACTTTTGATTGCCGGTCTAATAGTATTTATATGGAAGTACGGGATTCAAAGCCTGAACGACATTGCAAAAGAAAGGCAGCGCAATGACTTGGTAGAGCGTCTCAAGGGGACAACTTCAATTCTCAGCCGCGATGTCATAAACAGCTACGCACAACAGTTTTCAGAGGACGAAGAACTCATCTCTAAGCTTCTTCTGATAAAGAATAACACTGAACTTCCAGACACAGGCCGGCTCAATGCTCATCTGTTAGCAACCTCGCTCCTAGCACCCCGGAAGTTGCAGAATCGTTGGTATATCGAGGATGTAAATTGGGAAAGGTCCTCGTATGAGGTTGGAGAACTGAGTAACATCACATTTATGAAAGGCAATATTAAGGACGGTGATTTCAAGAATGTCTCGTTTTCCGGTGTGGTCTGGAACAGCGCCCCTTCGCAGAACTCTGCCGGGTTAACGCTTTCAGGTTCCAAGTTTAACATGTGTCAGTTCAATGCCGTTCATTTCCTTGGCACAGGAGGCGTCGGCTTGGATTTTATCAATTGCTCGTTTCGAGGGGCGCAGCTTGATGTCTCTGGGTTTGGCGCAGTTCATTTCCTCTCTCAAGTTTCAGATCCGAGCAGCAGTGTGGTCACCAATGAGGTTTCAGTCTTCGAGCGTTGCAGTATCGACAATTGCGTTGAGTCAGCGGCTCCTGGTGTTATGGAGATAGTTCCCCCTGACAGTGAGGTCCGCTTCACGGGTGTAGTTTTTAACAGTTGCCATTTCCGAGGGCTGATTCGCCCATCGTGGTTTAAAGATTGTCACTTTAGGAACTGTATTTTTCCAAAGTCGGTGGATCTGAAGACTTTAGAGGATGGGGAGAATATACTACAAAACTGTTCAACTGCGGACGAGGATTGTGACTAATCGAAAAGGCGGCTGGAGTAATTGCAATAGAATTCCTTGACAGACATTCCTTTTGGGTACTAGACGTCCTTCTTAGACGCAGATATTGCGAAAGAGAATGCTACCGCGCCGGGTATTACGAATGCCTTATTCGGTCCCTAAAGCCTCTGTAGACTCGCTGCAACATAAGGATACAGGTTCGAATGATAAAAGTAGCGATTTACGGACTGATGTTTTCATCTCTTACTCACGTAAGGATAGAACCTTCGCTGATACTTTAGATCAGGCCCTGCGCACAAGAAATCGTAAAACCTGGATTGATCGAAAGAGAGTGCGCCCAACAGAAGAATGGCTTAAGGCAATCTATAAAGGTATACAAGCAGCGAACAATTTCCTTTTTATCCTTAGCCCTGATTCACTATCGTCTGATATCTGTGGCAAGGAACTCGCCCACGCCTTAGACCAAGCTAAGCGGCTTGTGCCTGTTCTGTACCGGGAGGTGGATCCGAAGAATGTACCTCAACCGCTTGCGGCACTCGATTGGATCAATTTTCATGAAGGCCATACGTTTGACGATGCTTTTGAAATCCTTTTAGAGGCGCTTGACGCAAATCATGAGTATGTAGACACTCACACCAGCTTGTTAAATCGTGCTATCGATTGGAATACAAACAACCAGGATTCCAGCAAGCTACTTCGTGGCAGGGAGTTAAGGCAGGCAGAGAGTTGGCTGATTCAGAGGCCGCCGAAGAAAGGACCTGAGCCGACTCCACTTCACAAAGACTTTATTGCTTCGAGCCGAAAGGCAACAACTACTCGAAAGATAATCATCTCGACAGCCATTGCCTTCAGTCTGATTGTTATTACTGTCATAAGCATGATCGCATCATCGCAGCGGAAGAAGAGCCAAAGTCGCAAACTGGCCGCTAGCGCCCTCTCTCAACTGACAGAAGACCCAGAATTGAGCAGGCTTCTCGCCGTCGAGGCGGCAGTCATTTCGCCAACTGCTGAAGCAGAGGAGGCGCTGCGGCATTCCTTATTCGATTCAACAGGCCGTCTCGTCTTGCGCGGGCATACTGGGTACGTGGCAAGCGTTGTGTTTAGCCCTGATGGTAAGTACTTAGCTACGGCAAGTGCCGATGGCACAGCTCTCGTATGGGATGCAGCGACGGGGCGCAGCATTGCTCAGTTGCGAGGCCATGAGGGGACGGTAGTAAGCGCCGAATTCAGCCCGGATTCAAGTCTCATTGTCACAGCCGGTGTAGACCATACAGCAAGAGTATGGGAGACGGCCTCAGGGCAAAACCTTGCTATTCTCAAAGGCCACACGGATTATGTAATTGGGGCCGGCTTCAGCCCTGATGGTCAGCACATCACAACAGCGTCTAGAGATAACAGTGCAGGATTGTGGCTGGTGAAGACAGGGCAAAACCTTTCCTTCTTGAAAGGACATAAAGATGAAGTCACTAGAGCACGTTTTAGCCCGGATGGAAGGCTTATTGTCACGTCAAGTAAGGACGATATCTGTTATGTATGGGATACAAGCTCCGGGCGCAGCCTGGTAAGGCTACAAGGCCATGGTGGGGATGTGCATAGCGCAGCGTTTAGCCCCGATAACAAATCGATAGTCACAGCAAGCTCTGACCACACCGCGCGCGTGTGGGATGCGCAAACAGGAAGGCTTATTCTTACGTTGGCGGGACACACTGATCTAGTATTGAGTGCGGTATTTAACCCCGGCGGTGATCAAATCCTGACGGCCAGTGTAGATCAGACGGCGCGGGTCTGGGACGTAAAAACAGGAAAAACTCTGGATGAACTGAAGAGTCACAAAGGCTGGGTCAACAACGCGCTTTTCAGCCCCGATGGTAGAATGGTGGTTACATCAAGTGAAGACCAAACAGCACGATTGTGGCTGGTAGGTTCTGCTCAGCCAATTGCACAGTTCGGCGATCACAAAGATCGTGTATCAGCAATATCATTCAGCCCAGATGGGCGCACAGTGGCTACTGCCAGTTGGGATCAAACAGCGCGTCTGTGGGAGCTTGGAATTGGCCAAAGCATAGCCGAGTTGCAAGGGCACACTAGTATGTTAAATGACGCTGAGTTTAGCCCTGATGGAACGATGATAGTTACAGCAAGCTTTGATGACACTGCATTACTGTGGGACGTAAACACTAGGCAAACTGTTGGCGAATTGCGCGGCCACAGTGGCGCCGTCTTAAGCGCAGCATTCAGCCCGGATGGTAAGTTGATCGTCACCGCAAGTACGGATGAAACTGTAAGAATATGGGACGTGCACTCTAAACAAAGCCTAGTTGAACTGAAGGGGCACAAGGCCGAGGTATTTAGCGCAGCCTTCAGTCCCGATAATAGATTTGTGGTTACTGCAAGCTCTGATGAGACTGCACAAGTTTGGGATGTGTCGGCTGGTCAAAGTCTGCTCAGGTGGAAAGCTCACACTGGGGATGTTCTTTGCGCAAAGTATAGTCCTGACGGTAAACTCATTGTTACAGCCGGTGGAGACCGCACAGCCAGAATCTGGGATGCTGCAACAGGTCAACTCGTAAGAACACTTCAGGGGCATCACAGCACCGTCAACAGTGCGGTATTTGCCGGTGACGGGAAGTCAATACTCACGGCAAGCGAAGATGATACGGCGCGCATATGGAATGTTGATTCAGGCGAAGTCGTCGTAGTGTTGCAAGGCCATTCAGACGTACTTACAAGCGCTGCGTTTAGCTCAGACAACAGATTCGCAGTAACAGGCAGTTGGGACGACACGGCCCGAATCTGGGAAGCGAACACGGGAAGAAGCTGGCTTACGTTGCAGGGGCATACACAAGATATACGTAGTGTAATGTTCAGTCCTGATAATAAGCTAGTTGTTACCTCGAGCTTTGATAGTACGGCGCGGTTGTATCCCTGCGATGTGGGCGGTTCGGTAGAGGAGTTGTTGAGGTTAGCGCGAGGTAAAGTGACAAGGCAATTAACGCCACAGGAGCGAGAGCAATATTTGAGTGAGTAGAGCCTTTGGCGATAGCTTTGCCGATTCAGGCTGAATTCGATTCTATTCTACACTCCTTCTACCACCCCTGTATGCGTCGCTACATAATCATCCAACATGATCTTCTCTGGCGCACCATGATTGTTAATTGGTCGAAGGTGAAAAAGTCATGCAGCAACCAGGGAAGCTCTCTTCACAATGGCTTGCCCAAAAAGTCAGTTAATTGTTGATAGAATCTTTCTACTTGGGCTGTAGGAGTCACGAAGGCGATTTTTTGGGCAAGGCTGATCATCATAACTAGCCTGACAAGTATTGAAAGAAAATGTATGGGTAATCTGTTAAGGATTATTTGTAATAAAAGCCATAGATTAAGCTCGCTTTTCGTCTATATAATTGAGAGTTAGGTAAGGGAGATCGAAAAAATGCAACGACAAAATTTCGCCAGCTTGATCCGTTTGTCGCGTGTTCTGTGGCTCAGCCTGCTCGTAGTTATGTTCGGCGCGCTACTTGAACCGGCGGCGGCCCAAACCGCTTCGTTTGGGACGAAGACCGACTTTGGCACGGGCATCCAGCCATTTTCAGTTGCGGTGGGGGATTTCAATGGCGATGGCAAGCTCGATCTGGTGACTGCGAACGATGTTGACGACACAGTCTCGATTCTGCTGGGGACGGGCACGGGCGGCTTTGGAGCGAAGTCCGACTTCCGCACAGGCAACAATCCAAGGTCAGTTGCGGTGGGGGATTTCAATGCCGATGGCAAGCTCGATCTGGCGGTGGCTAACGCACTTGGCAACACCGTCTCGATTCTGTTGGGGACGGGCACGGGCGGCTTTGGGGCAAAGACCGACTTCGGCATGCGCGGTCCAACTTCAGTCGCGGTAGGGGATTTCAATGGCGATGGCAGGCTCGATCTCGCGGTGGCGAACTTTAGTAGCGACACAGTCTCAATTCTGCTGGGGACGGGGACGGGCAGCTTTGGAGCGAAGACCGACTTCGGCACCGGCAGCCAGCCAGAATCAGTCGCGGTAGGGGATTTCAATGGCGATGGCAAGCTCGATCTCGCGGTGGCGAACCTTAACGTGGTGGCGAACCCTAACGGCAACACCGTCTCGATTCTGCTGGGGACGGGCACGGGCAGCTTTGGAGCGAAGACCGACTTCCGCACGGGCAGCAATCCAGAATCAGTTGCGGTGGGGGATTTCAATGGCGATGGCAAGCTCGATCTCGCGGTGGCGAACGAGGATGACGACACCGTCTCGATTCTGCTGAACACCACGGGGAACCAAACCGTTTCGTTTGGGGCGAAGACCGACTTCGGCACCGGCATCCAGCCACGCGAAGTTGCGGTAGGGGATTTCAATGGCGATGGCAAGCTCGATCTGGCGGTGGCGAACTCTTTTAGCTTTCCCAGCACCGTCTCGATTCTCCAGGGAACGGGCACGGGCAGCTTTGGAGCGAAGACCGACTTCGGCACGGGCAGCCTTCCATTCTCAGTCGCGATGGGGGATTTCAATGGCGATAGCACGCTCGATCTGGTGACTGCGAACTTTGGAAACGACACCGTCTCAATTCTGCTGAACACCACCCCAGTTGTCTCCGGGAGCTTTTCTCCCAAGACCGACTTCGGCACGGGCATCCGTCCAGTCTCAGTCGCGATGGGTGATTTCAATGCTGATGGCACGCTTGATCTGGCCGTGGCGAACTCTGCTGCCGCCACGGTTTCGATCCTGCTGGGGACGGGGACGGGCAGCTTTGGGGTGAAGACCGACTTCGACACGGGCAACTTGCCAAACTCAGTCGTGGTGGGTGATTTCAATGGCGATGGCAAGCTCGATCTCGCGGTAGCGAACGATAGTAGCGCCACCGTGTCGATTCTGCTGGGGACGGGCACGGGCAGCTTTGGAGCAAAGACCGACTTCGGCACAGGCATCCGTCCAGTCTCAGTCACGGTGGGGGATTTCAATGGCGATGGCAAGCTCGATTTGGTGACTACGAACTTTGCAAGCAACACCGTCTCGATTCTGTTGGGCACGGGCACGGGCAGCTTTGGGGCGAAGACCGACTTTGGCACGGGCAGCGGTCCAACCACAGTCGCGGTGGGAGATTTTAATGGCGATGGCGCGCTCGATCTAGCAGTGACGAACTTTGGAAGCGCCACCGTGTCGATTCTGCTGGGGACGGGGACGGGCAGCTTTGGGGCGAAGACCGACTTCGGCACCGGCATCCAGCCACGTCCCGTCGTGGTCAGGGATTTCAACGACGATGGCAAGCTCGATTTGGCGGTGGCGAACTTTGGAAGCGCCACCGTGTCGATTCTGCTGGGGACGGGCACGGGCAGCTTTGGGACAAAGACTGACTTCGGCACGGGCAGCTTCCCAGGATTTTCAATCGCGGTGGGGGATTTTAATGGCGATGGCAAGCTTGATCTCGCGGTGTCGAACCAATCTAACGACAACACCGTGTCGATTCTGCTGGGGACGGGGACGGGCAGCTTTGGGGCGAGGACCGTCCTCGGCACAGGCAGCAATCCATTCGCAGTTGCGGCGGGAGATTTCAATGGCGATGGCAAGCTCGATCTCGCGGTGGCGAACATTCGTGGCGATACCGTCTCGATTCTGCTGAACACCACAGGGTTAGTCTTTTCGCTTGGGTTTGATTCACCAACGGTCACAGCGCAACGAGGAACTAAGGCTCGTGTAACAGTAAACATAAACCGCTCACCTGGATTCACCGGCAATGTGACGGTCACTCCGCCTGATCCAGCAATGGGCATCATTCCAAAGCCGCCTAATCCGATCACGACAACAGACACGAAAGTAAAATTCAAGCTTAAAATCAAGGGAGGCGCGTCACTCGGCCCGCAAACGGTAACATTCACAGCCCGTGATGATTCGGGCCACACTAGTACTGCGACGCTCACCGTTATCGTTCAATAGCGTGGCGAGGCGAAAGGGATTGCCTGGTAGAGTAGTCTAGGGTTGTAAATAGAATGCCTTGACTCCCTCAATTATTTGAAATTAGGGAGGATTCGAGTTTGAACGATTCTTCGATGTCGCGCTGCGGAGTCAGTTGTGAAAGCTGCAAATGACCGAGAGAGGGTGTTAAGACAGATGCGGGATTTAAAGCGCTACAGCGTACCTGTGACTATCAATAATCCAAAGCAGGTGAATATAGCAATAGTAAGAGGAAACAGAAAAAAGCCTCAGCCCGTTCAAAAAGAGAGTTCAGCAGGTAAGTCGGAGTATTCTATCTTATCGTTGTACCCGCCTTATTGAACTGTCTACCTATCTGTGATATACACCGCGCAGGCCGATGATCCAGAGCCTTTTGCGTCATAAAAAAAGTAGAATAACACGTCTTTTATGAGGTCTGCTCGGTAGTTAGGCTCAATGCGCCTCGAAAAATTTCGGATTCGAGGTTCTAAAGGTATTCACCCTGTAAGATTAGTTCTTAGCTAAGGAGAGTAAATGATGGAAAAGACCATTACCGCCACTGACACTATTTGTATCCCACTGCAAAATCAAACGGGCTTGGATGAAACCCAGTACAGCATTTATGTCCTCGGGTTTTCGACAGCATCTCAAATGATGTTAAGTGTGAACACCGGAACCACAATTGCCACATTCGTGCCGGTTCCGAACCAAAGCGGAACGTTGCCAGCGTACAAGCTGGGCAAGGAAATTTCGCAAATCAGTATAGACGTTACACCTCCTCTCGATGAAATTAATGGGGCGCGCATCTATTTTTTTGTTGCCGACAATAGTAAGTTCCCAAGTGCTCCCCAAGTGCCCTATACAAATAGCGGTGCCAATGTGACCAACGTACAAAATCCACCCAACTCCGATGTTCCTCCGTACACCTTCGCCGAATTCACTATCATCGATTTACAATATGGCGCCGTTATTGACCTGCAAACCGTCGATGGGTTTACCTTCCCGCTTAACCTTACCCTCAACGATTCCCTCGGTGCCGTGGGCCAGCCACTCTCTGCTAACACCGGGTTTAATCGCAACGCTATTCTTGCTGCCTACAAAACTTTTATGAATGGAATCGGCTCTGAATCTGCGCCCTTTCTCGACTTGCAGTACAGCGCAAACAGCGGTGGACTGCTCAACCCTGGTCTCTACCTTACGGATACCAATAAGTCTAATGAGTTGATTAATCTAGGGAGTCAGCTTAATAGCCTGTTTGATGATGATCTAACAACCCTGTTTTCAAACCAGAATCTCAGCATTCAAGGCGTCTCTGCCGGCAGCATCAACGCCGATGTCTACACAGTCGAGTCCATCGGAGAGCAAAGTCTGCCGACCACGAATGGGCTTTCTCAGCCGGCACTGCAATTCAAAGGTGAGACCAATGGCCTTGAGTTGAATGTGTTCAGCCCGCTCGGCCTCTGTACACTCACGTTCGACAACAACGGGGTTGACACCGCTATTTCCGGCCAACTCGACAACACCACCCTGACCTTTGATACACCCCTGCCCGCTAATACCAATATCCTGGTTGGCATGTATGTGACAGGCGCCGGTGTAGATCCAAACTCAACCACGGTTAAATCTATTACAAGCGATGCAAGCAATGGCAATGTCATTACTGGCGTCGTGGTAAGCGGACAATTAACAGGCAAGGCCGCCCCGTCACAATATGGATTTTCCAAGATTCCCGGCATGTTTATGACCAGCGGCGCCATGGTATTTGCCAATGCGGGCGTTTTCGCCTACTCCGGCAACTACTCGGCTGATGAGGCAACTGTCGTTTTGAATATCCAAAACCAGCTTGTCAGCGCGTTGAATCGAGGCGTGGCCAATGCGGCCCCTAACTCAGGAGCCGCCGGATATTCCTCTGAGTACTGGGGGACACAAACCAACTGGTATCCTGCGAACACGGCACAGAATTTATTCTCCTTGTTTATGCACACCGCTTCGGCTGGCCCAGATTCTGTCCCGATTTTTATTCAGGCTACGGGTTCCACCACCTGCGCCCGAGGAACTATCATGGGTCAGGCATATGGTTTTGCCTACGACGAAAACGCCGGTCCCGTGCCACCCGCTCCAGCAAACCAGCCGGGCGTGCCATCAAAATTCGACCCGCTTCCATCTGGAGCGAATGTGCTGACCATTACGCTTGGTGCCTGGAGTTAGCAAACCCTTTGACGCATGTACTCAAGGAGGGGAGTAATTGATTTTGATAAAGCCGGTTCAAATTCAAATATAACAAAAGGCATAACTAGCGCATGCAGCGGAGGCCGCGAACAACGTCTCTCATGAATGCCAGTGGGACGCGCGGCCCCGCTGATGCGGGTTGTTATGCGCTCTTGCTTGTCTAACGGATCATCGAACAATTTGAAATTCGCCAACTCACCGAGGAGACAATCATGAATAGAAAACGGTTCCTCTTAACGTCGATTGCAATTCTTATTGCGCTTGTTGTAGGCGCAGCCTTGAACAACATTTTCCAAGTTCAGCCCGCTCAAGCGCAGGGACCACGGACCATCCCGAAGAGTTGGGGCGCCCTAAAGGGCTCGGCGGGCGTCCATCTAATTTTTGAGGACTCCACTGGCACTATTCGCATCGTGAACATCCAAGCCGAGATGAATTCAAGGAATCCTGTATCAGAGTTCCGTCGAAACTAGTCCGGCGGCGTGACTCGCTCGTCGCAGCGATGCAACGTCACCCGCAATCAATCGTTGACGTAATGAAAACAACCTTGCCCCCGAACTCCTACCTGAGAGATATGTTCTACCCCTACATGCTGTTAGGCCGCTCAGTTATTCAGGCAGCCACAGCACCTCAGCAGCAGCAGCTTTTAACATTTTAACGTATTCGCCTATATCATAATCCGAACTTTTTATGATGTCGCAAGCCATGACCCGATTCGATTTATCCTTAGACTTTGCATTTGTGATGATGTAATTAATCCGCTCGCCCGGATGTAACTCTGCGCCTTCATCCCTGAGTTGCCGCGCAGCTAACGCCGTTCGCGTATCCCCAGAGTAATCGTCAACCTCTTTAGTCAACGTGCGCTTTACCAGCAACCTCTGAGGGGCAACCTCTCCCCGTTCAAGCTCGCCAATCCGCCTCTGTAGTATGGCCTCTGCTTCCCCTATAACCCTGACACGGTCTTGCAACGATCCTGCCCTTGCCATAACTGCCAGCAACTCCCGCTGAGCATCTTTGATGAATTGCGGAGTATCCGAGCGCCGGCAGGCCAGCCCGCGCAGCTTCAGCCTGCCATCGTTGAATACGCCATAATAACGCACGGCCACAGGGCGACTGTCTTTAACCTTGGATGGTAGGAACACTATCCATTTGTAAACTGCTTCGAGGCTCATTTCTACCTCTGTGGCCTGCGTGATCTCGTCACATAGGGCGCGCAGCTCTTCTTCGGTTGTATCACCGCGCTTTATCCACAAACTGTCTGTCAGCGCGTGCAGCACACGGAACCCTGCCGCCTCCGCGATCTCTTTCGC
Source organism: Blastocatellia bacterium (assembly GCA_963728545.1). GTDB lineage: Bacteria > Acidobacteriota > Blastocatellia > UBA7656 > UBA7656 > DASUNP01. The sequence goes on along the minus strand of CAVSKO010000002.1, from coordinate 3,400,702 downwards.
CCGCAACAGCTTCTCTCGCCCATAAGCCGTAGTCGCCTCATGAGCTTCTATGCGACCGAAGCGGGCATTCTTATAACCGAGATAGCCGAATGCTGAAACCAGCATCCATTTGATTGCTGTGTATCGTGCGTCATACCTGGCCCGCTGCTTTTCATCCTTGCACTTGTGTATTAGCTTCTTGTACTGCTTTCGCCGCTCGAGAACGGGTCCTAACGTGAGAGGTATCAGCCCGCGCCTTCGCCGGCAGACATTGTAACCCGCTTCCGGCACAAGCGAATTCGAGCAACAGGAGCAAAGGATCGTTTCAGGCGAGATGTTGAAACGCGCCATTATGGTCGGATACATAGAAGCAAAGTCTATTTCCGCCACCTGCTCGAAGGCCCCGACCGGCGGCTGAAAAGTCAACCCGCCTTTATCTATGGTCAGCAGTTCCAGGGCCGTCTTGTAGGCTTCAGGCTCGCTCTTGTGCAGTGGAATGAGAATCCCTTCCTTTATCGCTCGATCCATCTGCATCGAAGACATCGCGGAGCCGGGCGAAGTTCGGGCCATTCGCTGCACCGGAATCTTAGCCAGTCGCGCAAGCTCAATCAGCCCGTCAAGCCCTGTCTCCCGGTGCATGAACGAGTTCTTGCCGTTGATATGCCAGCGCCCGAAAAACGGATATGACGGGCCTTTGTAGATTATTCTCCCGTAGCTGAAATAAGTACGGCCCTCTGTGATGATCTTTCGCTTGGTAATGACGCGGTCGCGGTCGAGCTTGATGTCAACCTTTGCTCTCTTAGCAACCCTCAATAAAGCAGGGATAAGCGCGCCGTCGCCGCGCTCGCTCAACACAACGTCCGGGTCGTGTCGTTCTATAAACGCGTTGAATGAGTGAATCATTTGCCCGCCGTCTTGTAGCCGCACCTTTATTTGCTCGCCTCCGCATTCCAGCACTATCGAGCTTTCCTCGCTCACCGTCCGCATCTTCTCGCCGCGCATCCTTAGGGTTCGCAGCTCAGGCGGCGTAAAGTCCATTCCGCACACGGAACTTGTTGCCGCAATTTCAAGCACATTTCCCGCCTGATCCACCTCGCAGGACAGGCCACACAGAGGATGCAGATCTTTCAAGTAAAGGTAGTATTGAGTGGTGGGTATATCGGCATTGAAGAAGGTCAACTCGCGGTCGCGCGATGCGGCAAGGTTTCTGAGCTTGGGCATCAATGAAGAATCGGCTACATAAAGCTCAAGAACGGTGATTACATTGTGGCTCCAGAACTCCCGCCGCTCTGCCCATCTGACGTGCGATATGATGCCGCGCCTTTCTAACTCCCAGGCCAGCTTCCTTAGTGTTGCGCGCTCCCCTTGAACATAGACTGGCGGTTTGAACTCTTCGGTGAGGCGGATTAGCCGGCCGTCATTACTATAAACCCATAGCGCCACTTCCGGCCCAAGCTCGTCAACATCAAACAACCATCCTTCAAGCTGCCGATTCGCCATTGGCTGCCTTTAGAGATTTCAGTTCCTCTTCTATCTCAGTCATTCTCTCTTGGAGATTGTCTATTAATTTCCAGTTTTCGATCAGCACTGAAAGGAAGAATGATTCGGCAGGGTCAGGGTTCGAGGAATAGACCGATGCTTGAATGTGTAGCCGGGCCAGCTCAAACAGCGCGTCGAGCGCCTGCTGATCCTCTGCCCTGAGCGCCCTGCGGAACTTGCTCAGTTCCCTCTGTAGCTGGGCAAGCACCTGACTGTATGGCGATACGGTTCGGCCCATCTTATTCTTCCATCATTCGGTCTAAGGCTTTAAGTCTCGCCAGCGCCTTTCTCCCTCGGTACTCAAGCGTAAATGTGTGGGCGGCTTCGTAGCTCATTATCGCGTCGGAAGCTCTACACAAATCGGTCAGGAAGTATGCCCGGCGCATCTCTTTCGGTACGCTCCCTTGCGCGAGCAGCACGGACATCCCGGACTCGGCAAGCTCGACCAGCCGCCAAAGCATCCGATAGAACAGCCGAGCCGCATCCACTAAAGATAGATCCTCATCAAAGAAGAGGGAGCAAGGCCCGGAAATGACCACGAGATTTTTAGCGTTTGAAAGCGGGTCCAATCGGCTCACAAGCTCGACCAGTTGATGAGCGGTGAAGGCGCGGGCAATCAGTATTGAGCGAAGCATGTCTTTCGGGCTTCTCCTAAACCGCTTTGCGAAGCGCGTCACGGCATAAGGGTCAAAACGATTATCGCCGCAGATGAATCGCACCTGTCTATTCTGGTAAACCGCGCGAGAGATGATGGAGAGGGCAAGCTCTGAGGCGCGGTCGCCGCACACGATCACCTTGCGCGAAAGAGTGAGCGACGAGAGCGCCACCGCCGGGGCCATGCTGATTGAAAGCACCCTTGAAGGCATAATTGACTCTCAACTCAGTTTGAGTATCTGCGGACTACGCCGGTGACAACACCCTGAACGTCTACGCGGTCAGGCGGTTTGACTAAGATCGGTTTATACTTGGGATTAGCTGCCTCTAATCGAACCCCGCCCCGCTCGCGATAGAAGCGTTTGACTGTCGCATCAGTGCCGTCAATCAGGGCTACTACGGTCTGTCCATTTTCTGCCGTCTGCCGAGATTCAACGACAATGTAATCCCTGTCCAGAATGCCTTCGCCTATCATTGAATCGCCGCGCACACGAAGCGCGAAGGTGCGACCCCTTCCGAGCATGTCGCGGGGAATACAGATGGTCTCGTTGCTCAGTATGGCTTCTATCGGGCGGCCAGCGGCAATCACGCCGAGCAAGGGTATTTCGCACTCGCTGGCATAAGGGTCGGAGTTGATAACCTCCAGGCCGCGCGCGGCGTTCGGGACGCGGCGGATCAATCCTTCACGCTCCAGGGAAGATAACAGGTGATGGACGGTGGAGGGTGATTTCAGCCCAAAGTGCTTTTGAATCTCTCCGATTGTCGGGGCCTGGCCTTTAGCTTCAATGAAGCGAGAAAGGTGGTCAAATACTTCTCGCTGGCGCGGAGTGATAGCCATGAATTTCTCCTTTCAGCGAATCTCCATAGAACATGATCGAAAATAATCGAAAATTGTCAAGTCGAATTCGGACGGAATGAGGATCGGGTAAAGAATAATGTTACGCTCGGTGTGAGCCGCTTCAGCCGGTAATTTCGCATCTACTGATGGGAGAAACAGTAACCAAAGTCACCGCCTGAGAGGAGATGCCATGAGCAGAATCGAACCCCCAACCGTCAGCTAGAACATCGGCACATTTGCTTTACGTAGGAAAGCCTACTGATTTTGCTTGAGCGCTATACTATGATTGTCCCGGCTATGAAGTGTGTCGAACACACTCTTTAACTGCAGGTAGGTGTCCGAAGGAAAGAGTATCACACCGCCCGCGCCAAAGAAGAATTTCCGCTTATAGATTAGTGTGCGCTTGTCATCCGTAACTAAAGTCTTGACCTCGTACTTGCAGACGGTTGATGCATCAAATGATGCAGGCCCTTCGGCGTTGTCGAGCGCGAATCCGGCTGGCAAGTCGATAGTTACATTATCATCTTCTGCCCACGGAAAGTGGAAATATATCGAATGATTGCGCTCGCCGGATGTAAAATGAGAGCTTAAGCCGCGTTGGAAGAAAGCTAATTGCAAGAATAGCCGCTTACCTGTTCTCTGTGCATAACCGGGCACACGAATGTGAAAAGAGTAAATAAACGGCTTGGTCGTCTCGGCCAAGTTTTCAATGCGAATGTTAGAAAGCTCTGCCGTGCTCATTTGCCCCGCGAGCATATCACGCAGCATCTGTTCGCGCGCTTGAGGTGAAGCCTTCTCGTTAGCCTCTCTCTTCTCTGTTGCGAAATGGCCGGTGTATTCGATGCTCGCGTCGCCTTCAAGCATCCCATCTTCGGACAGGCGAAGTTTTGCCGTGCGCTTCCGAAGTGATTTTTCGGGAGGAGAGATCGGCGTGAAATAGTACGTCTCTGCGACCCGGCCCAGGATCATGGCATTCTGCCCTTCCTCTTGCCATCGCAGCATGCCGTTTGGAACATATTTACTGCCGGGATCGAAAAAGCGCCACTCATCACCTATGCGCACGGCGACCTTGTAGCTGCGCAGGAAGTATATGCAAAGCAATGGGTCCGCAGTCTGCGGATCAAAGAAGTTCTGGCTGCGGTCAGCAACCAGCGCAACGCGCGCATCAAGGCCGACTGCCGTAGCCAGCGCGCAAAAGAGCAGATTTATGTCCACTTCCGTGCCCGATCTTCTATTCAGTATGTCAGACGACGATTTATTCTCTTTGATCTTGGCCCGGTTACTGGCAAACAGCTCCGATGAGTCGCTGTCAATATTCTTGATCTTCGTGCGGCAGAAATCCAGGAGTCGCTCTATTTTCTGTTCTGGCGTCGTGGCATCAGCAATAATTGTAGTGGCCGTTTTTTGCACATCTTCATTCACTTTCAAAAGCGATTTGAATATATCGTTATAAGCTGTGTTCAGATTAAAGGCCATCAGGTCCGGCATTTGATAAACGAGCATCCACCTGCGCACCTGATTGGCGGGCGGCATGTGTGGCTCCTCGCGAAAAGCGGGCACATTTGTCATCGTAGTGCTGAAATAATTTTCCTTCTCCTTCTCCTTCTCCTTAGTGAAAAAGATAGCCTGCCCGTTGAACGTCTTGACGCGCGGGCTGAAGAATGTGTCGGATTGAGACTTGATTGAATACTTGAGAAATTGAATTGGTATATCTAATTGGAGTTCTAGGTGAAGAAAAAACATATCATTACGCACTTCGCGCCAGCGATATTCTATAATTGAGCCCGTTTCAACAGCAGAGAAAACAAGGCTTATAGCTTTTACTTTTATGCCGCTGGCTTTCACAATCGTGCGCTCAATAATTGTGTCACTCTTTAAGTCTACGATAGTGCCATCTGCTTTGATGGTTCTTCCGACAATATTTTCGATCTTATCTTTGCCGGAGTAGGGAATCTCTACAGTGCTTTGTGATTCTTTACCACGGTCGGTGAAAATCTTTATGCGAATGTAGTTGGTAAAGATTGCCTTGCCCTCTTTAGGCTCGACCTGGACTTCCCAAAAGATGACCTCGGCATCGGCATCTTTTTCGACAACGGGTGATTTCAAAGCAAGCTGCGCCTGTTCAACAGGTTTCCAGGCTTTCCAAACCTCCTCGCGAGAAAGCGAAGGCGTGGCTGCTAGAATAATGAAAGCAAGTGAAAATATAAATCTCACGCAATCGGCCTCCATCGTTATTAATTGTTCTTCTTTACCTTGCCTCCGCACAAGCCCGAGATGAAAGTATCAGACGCCTCTAGAGCGAATTTCATATGAGAGTAAGGAAATGAAAGAAGATTCACCGCAGAGACACAGAGGACGCAAAGATTGCGCAGAGAGAACCAACGTCTGCTCTGCGCCCCCGCCGCGTGCGAAGCACATCATCGGCCATCCTGTGTTCTCTGTGTCTCTGCGGTGAGATGTCTCTCTTATCCCGTACATTCAATTGAAAACCGCTCTAAGAATTAAGAATTAGCTAAATACTAGTGGAGCATCCCTTCAGTAATCATGGACGCCATCGGCAGGTCGATTTTTGCCGAGGATAAGCCTGCTTCTTTGGATTATTATAGCTTTTTGCAATTGCGCGAAGGATCTCAAAGTGCGGCCCGTTGTGATGAGGTGGGATGCCTGGAATAAATGAACATGCAAGCGCCCGCTATTTCAAACAACGGACGCTTGCATTGTTGCTACTACCTTAACTGAGGAAGATTGTAGACCGCAGCCAGCCTGTTCAAATCAGAGCGAAGCAGCATCCACTGCCTTTCTGCCACAGGATAGAGACGGCGGTTTTGCATCACCCTGTTAATGCCTTGAGCGACGTTCACAGCGTTTGCAACGTGCGACCGTATCTCGTAATGGTTTCTTGTGCGGTTAAACTGCTGGCGAACTATGTTTAACTCTCTCTCCAGTTGTAGCGCGCGCTCATTCAAGCGGTCTTCCCTTATGGTGCCTTCCAACCGGCTTCTATCGAGCGCCCGGTCAAACATTGCGACAAACTGATCGCTGCGATTCTCTGCTTGACGAATCAGTCGATCGACATCAACCCTGTTGTAGCCGCGAGAGCGGGAAGGCCCACGCCATTGCGCAAAAGTGGGTGAAGCTACGGCCAGCATCATGCAACACACTGTTAACGCGCTAAAGAATTTCAACGTAAGATTCCTCATAATCATTTTACCTCCTTAGATCTCCTTTTAAGATTCAAACACCTCTCCCAGTCTTTATTTAGCAAGCCCAATGCCAGAGCTGCTACTCTTGAGACGTATATGGAGCCTCTTATGTTGGCTATGCGGATCAAAATGAAGCCAATTCATTCAATACTGTATGCAATCAATCAGGTCAGTCCGGGCGGGAAACAAAATCATACGCCTATACATCTAAGCCTTGCTATTGTCAAAGATTCTCAAATCTGTAAGCAAGGCTTAACAGCCAATGCATTCTACTTATATGCTTCGCAAATCCGTGCATCGAGTTTAAAGAGGATTGCACGCGCAATTTCAATGATTGATCGACACGTCTATCATTAATCATTGAAACGTTCGAAGCCTGCACACCGCTGATTACCTAACATAGAACTGAGCGCTGCGATTCTTCAGATGGAAGTAGGTTCATCATGAAAAGAATAAGACTGATCATCATCATTCTGTTTTTCGCGTTGGGAATGGGCGTAGCTCATCCGGGGTTTGCTTACTCGCGCGCCGCCGTTCCGACTGTGGGACAGCAGACGGCGTCTGCTCAAATTCAGAGTCACGCAGCAGGCAAGTATGCGCTTGAGATGGTCTTTGTGCTCGACACGACAGGCTCGATGGGCGGCTTGATCGATGGAGCGAAGCAGCGCGACGCGTTCGTAGCAGATGCGCGAAGAAAGCAGCCCGACAAAAAGCAGGGCTTTGACTCAGCAGTCTCAGAAGCGCTCAAGCGGCAATTGGCCCGCAAAGGTATCAAGTAATTAAAGTGTGTTTGAAAAATGGTCCATAAGCCCCGAAGGAGCGAAATCCAATAGCCCGGCTGCCGCGCGCCGGGTAACAGGCGGCGAATAGCGACAAGCCCTGAAAGGGCGAAATATGTTAGTCCAATATTTCGCCCTTTCAGGGCTTGTCGTTATGTTCGATGTTGACCTGTGGCGTTGCCACGGGCTATTGAATTGCGCCTCTTCGAGGCTTTTCAAATACCCTACCTCAATTCAAATCCGCTCCGGGCGCGAGTAGAGAAGTGTTGCGAACTCCATGCCCGTATGCTACATAGACGGCGGACTTTATTGAGGGATGCCCAATCAGCCAAAGACCGGCACGCCGTACGACTTCGCGAATATGTCGGATCGCGAACTTGTTGCCGCGTGTCTGGAAGGAGACTCGTTGGCCTGGGAGGCGCTGATACTTCGTTATCAGCGGTTGATCTATTCGATACCTATAAAGAACGGCTTCTCGGTAGTCGATGCGTCCGATGTTTTTCAATCCGTTTGCGTCGTGCTGCTCGAAAGATTGCCGTCCCTGCGCGATCACAACAAGATCAGCTCCTGGTTGATGACTACGACCACAAGAGAGTGCTGGCGCGTGGCCGCCCAATGGAAACGCGAAAGCGGGGCTTCCACGCGCGACGCGGAAGCGGGCCGCGATAGAATGAGCGAGATCGCTTCCGGCGAGCTTCTGTCGGATGACCTTCAAGCCGCGCTCGAACAACAGCATATAGTCCGCCACGCCGTAACCACTTTGCCCGAACGATGTCAAAAGCTCATCTCGTTGCTTTTTTATGACAAAGACGAGCTGAGTTACACCGATATAGCCCGCCGCATGAAGATACCCATATCGTCAATCGGCCCGACCCGCGCGCGTTGTCTTGAGAAGCTCAAAAAAGAGCTGGAAGGAAAGATTTGATGCGAGATGTATTTTTTTCAGGCTTCCGCCCTCCATTATCCGGTCTGCGCAGCCACACCTCAGATAGTGGAGAAGGAGCTGAAAAATGCGAAAATCGATTCAACATCTCGTCGTTCTACTACTCGTCTTGTCTACCCCTACGACTATCTTTGTGTCTGCGGCTGCTTTTGATGAACAGACCGGAGCAAACAGAACCACCACGGAAGCGCTCGTCAGAGTAGAAGGCACCATCGCCGCCGTAGACACGGATGAGCGCGTCGTTGTCGTCGAGCCTTTAAGAGGAGGCGATCTGCTGAGACTCAGAGTGACTGGCGACACAGTGATAACGCTTGACGGCGAGCCCGCGCGTCTCACCGACCTGCATCGCGGCTTCGGCGTGGGCGCGCTGTTTGACCGTATGACTCACGAAGCCGCGCGAATCAACGCCGAATCGTTTGCCGAAGTCCGTGGCACCGTGCGCGATGTGGGCGCCGTTGCGGGAACCCTCACAATAGCCATAGGGGGCGGCGACCGTACGATCACTCTTAACGTAGGCCCGGCTACGCCTATATCGCTCAATGGACGGCCCGCGACGCTCGAAGATTTGAGACGCGGGTTTCAGGTCATCGCAAGCTACGTCGAAAGCATTCTACAGGCAGTGCGCATTGCCGCCACCTTTATCGCCGACATCGCAGGCCACATACGCGATGTAGACGTCGCAGGCGGTGTCGTCACAATCATTGAGCTTGAAGGCGAGGCGGGAGTGAGGCTACAGGTGGTCGATTCGACCGTCATAACGGTAAACGATATGCCGGCAACCATCGAGCGTCTGCAACCCGGCATGCCTGTCAGGGCCAGCTATCACATCGTATCGTTTGAAGCGATCACCATAGCGGCCAGAGTGATAGACGGCGACCGGTGCACGCTGTTGAGAACCGGAGGCACGATCAGAAATGTGAGCCTGCGCGACGGCAAGTTGACCGTCAACCCCGACCTCGGAGGGCGACCTATAACTTTCAACGTGGTGCCGCGCACAGAAATTTCGATCAACGGAAACCCGGCGCGACTCTCGGATTTGCGCGTTGGAATGACCGTGTGGGTGAAGTTCTGCCGAGAGTCTTTGACTGCGGTTGAAGTGCTGGCGTGCGTGCTTTGATGGTGTAACCTTTATCCTCCAGCAGGAGCAAGTAAAATGAGCTGCCCAGGATTCGCGCGATTAATAGATTACCTCGACGGTCAATTAAGTTCAGAATTGGCCGTCGAGGTGGCGGCGCATATCGCTACGGGGTGTAGCCGTTGCGCTGAGGACGGCGCGTGGTACGAGCGCATAAAAAGAGTGTCGGCGGGCGACGACACGGCAGAGCCGCCGCTCTGGGTCTTGAAGCGAGCCGTGAAGGTGTTTGAAACCGCCCGGTCGCGCGCAGGCGTCAAGGCCGCTCTTGGCCGTCTTGCCGCCGTGCTCATCTTCGACAGTCGCAATCGCCCGATGCCTGCGGGCGTTCGATTGACCGAAGCCGCCGACAGGCAATTACTCTACCGCGCAGGAGCGTACACCGTAGACCTGCAAATCGCTTCGGTAGATGAGAACCGCTCGCGGTTGAGCGGGCAGGCGCTCAAAGAAGGCGAATTCAAATTCGAGTCCGTCGCAGGGGTAAAAGTTTTTCTGATTCGTGAAGAAGAAGCGACAGAGTCCGTAGTCGCCAACAACTTCGGAGAGTTTACGTTCGCAGATGTCGCCGACGGCCGGTACGATTTGCGGATTGAAGCGGGCGACGTAAATATAACGATAGCCGGGTTGACGATCTCTTAAAAGAAAGCTGAACGGCGCGCCACAATTGCGCCGCGTTATTAATGTGAGTAGCGAGCTTGCCGACAAGCTGTTGAGCGCCGCAAACGCGGAGTCTTTCTTGCGAGAGCAAGGCCAGGACTTCGGGTGGCAAGGCGTAGCCGCGCTCAAATCGCAGGTTGATCATCTCGTCCGCTCAGATTTGAACCGGGCCGCCGAGTTGTCGGAGCGCATAGAGCAACTGGCCGCGATAATCGATGACAGCGCCGCACCGGCGTTTGCCGACGCGAGCCGCGCCCGCGTTCTGCATCATCAAGGACACTACCGGCAGGCGAACGAGCTTTATACGTCGGCGGCTTCGGTCCTCGGCGCGGAAGGCTTGAAATCGGAAGCCGCCTATATTCGAGCGCAACAGGTTTACGCGCTCACGCAGGCGGGCCGTTACAGCGAAGCCCTCCGGGTAGCTCGCGCAGCCCGCCGACAGCTTGCCGACGACCCGGCGCGTCTCGCTCAACTCGAAACAAACGTCGGGACGGTTTACTACCGGCTGGATCGTTACCGAAAGGCGCTTGAGCATTATGATCGCGCGCGCGACATATTCGCGCTCGCGGGCGACGACACCTCGCAAGCGTTGGTCGATTTCAATCGCTCGCACATATTGACGGAGCTTAATCGCCACGAAGAAGCTTTTCAGTTGCTCGAAAGCGTAGCCCAAAGATACGACCATGCCGGGCAGCAATTGTTCGCCTGGCAGGCGCGCTTTCATATGGCTTACATAGATTTCCTTCGCGGCAATTACAACCGCGCGCTCGCGGCTTACTACCAGGCGCGCGAGCGGCTCGCGGAGCTGGGGAGCGCCATACTCGTCGCGTGGTGCAACCAGGAGATTGCGGAGATACTGCTTGCGCTGAACGCTTTTGATGATGCTTCGGAGAGCGCCGCAGCCGCCGAAGCAGATTTCAGCCGGCTCGATATGCCTTACGAGTCGGCGCAATCTATGGTCGTCGGCGCGCTGGCGGCGATGGGGCTGGGCCACTTCGATCAAGCTGAAACCAGCCTGGCCGAGGCTCGCGAAACCTTTTCTCGTCATCGCAACGGCGCGCTCACGGCCCTCATCGATGCATATCTTGCGGAGCTTGCCATCAAAACGAACAAGCCCGACACGGCGGCCCGACGCGCGACCCGCAGCCTCCGCGTCTTCACACGCCAACATCTGCCGATCAGGGCCGCGCACGCGCGGCTGATAGTTGCGCGCGCCGCTTACCTGTCGGGCAACCTGACGAAAGCGGCGCGGATGGCCCGCGCGGCGCTCGCGGCTGTAGGCGGCGAGTTCGGGTCCGCCATCGTCTACCGGTGCCATCACTTGATAGGGGCCGTCGAGCGCGAGCGCGGACGCGGCAGAGATGCGCTCGCGAGATTTCACCTCGCCGTCGAGACCGTCGAGCAGATGCGCGGCCAGGTCGTAGCCGACGAATTCAAAGCCACTTTCCTGAGCGATAAGATCGAAGTCTACGAAGACGCGATAGCGGCGTGTCTGGATCAAGACGGCGGGCCATTATTGATGGAAGCTTTTCGCCTGGTCGAATCTTCAAAATCGCGCGCGCTCGCCGATCTGCTCGCCCGGTACTTGCGCGATTCCGGGCATCAGCAGACGGATGACGCGCGCTCGCGGCTTCTGAAATTGATCGAAGACCTGAACTGGTACAGCTCGCACGCGAGGCTTGAAGACGAAAAGGGCGAGCAGCGACGGGCGGGAGTCTCGGACAACTACCTGCGCGAGGCCCGCGCGCGCGAGCGGCAAATAGCGCGCCTGTTCCGGCGCATTGAATCCGACGATCCTCAATTTGCCGAGATTCAGCAAATGAAGTCGGCCTCGGCTTCCGACCTGTGCGCCGCGCTTGAACCGGACGAAACCGCCGTCGAGTATTTCACGACCGGCGACCAGATATCGGCATTCATCGCTTCTCGCAATCGCTTTGAAGTCGTGCGCAACGTCGCATCGAAACGAGAGGTGGAGCATCAACTGGCGGCGTTGAGGTTTCAGATAGAAAAATTCAACTACGGCTTGCAGTTCGCGGACGAGAATTTCGAGCAGCTCAACACGGCTACAAACCAGCATTTGATACGGCTCTATGAGATGACCTTTGCCGTGATCGAGCCGATGGTTGAAAGCTCCCGCCTGATCGTGATACCGCACGGGCCGCTTCACTATATTCCTTTCCACGCGCTGTTGGACCGCCGAGGGTATGTGATAGACCGATTTGAAATCTCTTATGCGCCCAGCGCTACGGTGCTGAAGCTTTGCCGCGACAAATCTGCTGCGGCTCGCCGCGAGATTTCAAATTTCAAATTTGAAATTTCAAATTATCCTGCGGGCAAGCTCGTGGCCCTCGGAGTTGCAAACCGCGAGACGCCGAGCATCGAAAGGGAAGTTCGCGCGCTCGGCCGCCTCTTCCCCGACGCGGTGACGCTGACGGGCGACCGGGCCACGCACGACAACCTGATGAGATATGCTCCGCAAGCTCGCTATCTCCACCTGGCGTCGCACGGATATTTCCGGCGCGATAACCCGATGTTCTCGTTTTTGAAGCTTGCCGACTCGCCCCTGAATTTTTACAGCTTGCTCGATCTCAGGCTCAAAGCGGAGATGGTTACGCTGTCGGCCTGTCACACGGGCGTAAACACGGTCTTCCCCGGCGACGAGCTGCACGGGATGATGCGAGGGTTTTTGTACGCGGGCGCGCCCTCGCTTGTCGCGAGCCTGTGGGCCGCAAACGACGTTTCAACCGCCGAGTTCATGCGCGAGATGTATTCGCGCATTCGCGCAGGAGACACAAAAAGAGCGGCGCTCCGCTCGGCTCAACTGGCGGTCAAAGAGGCTTACGGCCACGCGTACTATTGGGCGCCTTTCGTCTTGATGGGCAACCCGAATTGAGTGAGGTGACTTTATGAAGCTGATAAAGGCGGGGTTGGTTCTGGTGCTCGTTTTCGCCGCGTCGGCGCGGGTGTCGCTCGACTCTAATGCCGCCGCGCCGCCCGACCGGCAAGAGTTTCGCAAGGGTGAAATAATTGTCGAGATAAAACCCGGGGCGACGATAGACGCAGTGAACGCGCGCAATCGCACTACTACGAGCCAGTGGCTTTTCGGGACGAACTTTTACAGGCTTTCGATCCCCAAGGGCAAGTAAAGATAAGAAATGGCTAAAGCGACTTTCGCATGATAAAGACGTGTTGAGCGCCTCGCTCAACCCCGTCATCACCAGCCCCACAAACCTCTTCGGGCGATCAACGCAAGGCTTCCCCGAAGGCTTTGCCCGCCCCGGTCTGACGTTTGCCGACTACCGGGGGCAGCAAGCCTTATTCGCCCTTCTACAACTGGAAGACGTTCACCTGCGCTCGCGCGGCGAAGGCGCGGTCGTCGCAATCATAGACACGGGAATAGACCGCACTCACCCTGAGCTTGTCTCAAGGGTGTGGAAAGACGAGCGCCGCAACCGGGACGTTGAGGGAGATGACAGAGATAATGATGCGGACGGGCTTACGGATGATTTTCGCGGTTGGGATTTTGTTGATGGTGACAACGACCCTGTGGAAACCGCAGGCGACCCCGATGAAACCGTGGCGGGGCACGGCACTTTTATTGCGGGCCTGATCGCTATGGTCGCGCCCGATTGCCGCATTCTTCCCATACGCGCTTTCCCGGCCGACGGCGTAGGCGATGCTTTCACGGTCGCTTCGGCGGTGAAGTACGCTGCCGATCACGGCGCTGACGTCATCAATCTCAGCCTCGGCTCGCCCGTAGAATCCGAGTTGTTGCGAAACGCGATTGCCGATGCTCGCGAGCGCGGCGTGGTACTTGTGGCCGCAGTCGGCAATGACAACGATGACGATCAACCGCAGTTCCCCGCAAGCTCTCCGGACGTGCTGGCCGTGGCCGCGATCAATCTGGAAGGGGTAAAAGCGCGGTTCTCGAATTTCGGTTCTCACGTTGATGTCAGCGCGCCCGGCACCCGGCTCGTCAGCGCGTATCCGGTTGGAGATTATGCCGCGTGGAGCGGGACATCGTTTGCCGCGCCTTTCGCGGCGGCAGAAGCCGCGCTTATTCGTTCGTTCGACCCCGCGCACAGGGCAGTGAAAAAGACTATAGAAGACACGGCGGTCAATATAGATGCGTTTAACCCGGGTTATGCCGACAAGCTCGGACGCGGGCGCATCGACCCGCTGGCGGCGCTGCGCAGCCTGACCGCCGAACCCGAGGCCAGGCCGACTTATGATGTTTACAGGCAGATAGAGTTGACCCCGGCAGGCGACAGAATTGAAACGCGCGGGAAGGCAACGACTGCGGTCGCGGGCGCGAAGCAGGATTTTTTTATTGAGGTGTCGGGCCTCAGCGTTCGCGCTCCTTACAAGCTTGTCGTAGACGGCCGGCAGGTTCGAGATGGCTTCGCCGAATCGCTCGGCAGTCTCAGGTTCAAGTTCTCGACCGAGCCTGGCTTCCTCCCGCTCGACGGCGCGCTCAACCCCGTCACGAATATCCGCCACGTCCAGTTGCAGGACAGCCTGGGGCGAACGGTGCTACAGGGCGATTTTTCGTCCGACGGCCCCGTGTTTGAGCCTCCCCGCCGGTTCATAGAGAAAGAGACTCGATTGATTTCAACAGGCGGGCTGGGGGGGGCTTCGGGCAAGGCGAAAGTGAAGATTGAAGCCGCGCGCCAGTCGTTGAGCATCGAGTTTGAAGGCTTAGCAAATGAGCAGGCTTATCAATTGATAGTAGATGGAATCAATCTGGGCACGGTCGAGTCTCGATCCGGATTCGCAAGAGTTCAATTCACAAACTTTGCACAGGGCCAGCCGCTCCCGCCTGCGCTCATACCCGTCACCGGCATCCTTCGCGTCGAATTGCTGGACGCGAGAGGACAGGTATTGCTCAGAGGCGAGTTCCGACCATTTTAAGTCCTGAGTGTTTCTAAGTCCTGAATGAGAAACCGAGATAGTGTGCTGATCTTTTTACTCAGGACTCAGCACTCAGGACTTAAGAAGCGTTCCCGCCGGTTAAGATTTTTTCCCGATTCTGTTTGACATTCACGCCACAAAAGCATTATTTTTACGACTTTGCAGAAACAGGCTCGTTGAAGTATGTCATCGTTCGCCTTGAAGCGGCACAGAGTCGAGTCAAAATGACTGATTAAAAGTCATCCTGGCTCGCCTTGAGTCATTTAGTCCGGACTAATTCTTAGCACGCCGCAGCTTTGTGTCAAAAGTTGATTTTTTTGTAATCAAGGCAATTCGAAGCCGGCATCTGCTTTTATTTATCTGTTGCATTCATTGAGCTTGAGCCGAAACCATCTGGGCCCCTTTCAGGGAATGTTAATTGCTGTGTGTTAGACAGTACCTGAATAGATGTATCCCCTTTGTATTTTGCAAGGTGTTTGTTCATTACACGTAACAATTATGAAAACTTCAAGCAGGCTGAAAATCTATTACAACGAATTCAAATTCCTTGCAAAAGGGCTTTTGTTGAACAAAGCACCCTATTCTTGCGCACATAATTCCTATGCGCCGGTGCAATCTGGCTTGCGCTTATTGCAATGAATACGATGACACCTCCAAGCCCGTAGCTACGGAGGAGATGTTTCGTCGGATAGACAAGCTCGCCGAACTGGGTACGACCGCCATCACTATCAGCGGCGGCGAGCCGTTACTCCACCAGGACCTTGAGCAGATCATTCGACGCATACGCCGGCACGGGGCGGTTGCGACGCTGATAACGAACGGATATTTGCTCACGCGCGAGCGGATCAAGAGCCTCAACAAAACGGGGCTGTTGCATTTGCAGATCAGCATCGATAACGTAAGGCCGGACGAAGTTTCAAAAAAGAGTCTCAAGGTTCTGGACAAAAAATTAGTCTGGCTGTCGGAGCTGGCCGAGTTCAAAGTCAACATCAACTCGGTGATAGGCGGCGGAGTAAAGCACCCGACCGACGCGCTTGAGATCGGCCGCCGCGCCGTAGAGCTGGGCTTTTCAAGCTCGGTGGGCGTCATTCACGACGGGATGGGCACGCTCAAGCCTCTGGCAGGCATGGAGCGCGAAGTCTATTTCAAGATGAAGAGGCTCGCCAAGAAAGGCTATACGCGGGTAAACGGGTTTCAGCGAAATCTTGTAGACGGAAAGCCAAATGATTGGCGGTGCCGCGCGGGCGCAAGGTATCTCTATATTTGCGAAGAGGGGCTTGTCCATTACTGCTCGCAGCAGCGCGGCTATCCGGGAATTCCGCTCGCCGACTACACGCGCGAAGACATACGGCGCGAGTATCTGACGCGCAAAGCTTGCGCCGATTACTGCACCGTCGCTTGCGTGAATCAGGTGGGAGCATTTGATAACTGGCGAGACCCGCAGACGCTGGGGGTCAAGGGGGCCGTGCGGCGCGAGGCTGTGCAGGCCATCCAGCAGCTTTATCAAATCGAGCAGACAGATTAAAGATGAGGGCCGGAGCGCCCGTGCGGAATGTTTGATTTATATTTCCGCATTTAAGTGATGACGGGCCGACACTGGCTCACAAGAAGAGTCGAATAATAAAGCGAAGGCGAAGCTGGTGGGATTGATTGCGAGCTTCGCAACTTTCGAGGAGATGATAAATATGCATAAACCGATAAAGTATGTGGAGAAGGGAGTGACTTTGGCGGCTCGCGGAGCGTGGGCCGTTTTCGAGAGGGCTAATCGCATCAGGCGCAACCCTTCGTTCACGCCCGCGTGGAGCGAGAAGCCGGTCTTGAAATCTTATCAAAAGGTCAAACCGACATTGGGCTGGCCGCGCACCACCGATTCCCTTTGTCCGAAATGTGTGCCTGAGATTCGCCAACAGATCGTTGACGGCAAGCTGCCTCACGAGATACTTCTGAATGAAAGAGTGGGGGAGATCAAGGCCCAGATCATCGAGCGCGACGGAAAAATCTTGATGGTTAAAGATTGCCCGAAACACGGGCACTTCGAAGACGTCATGGCGATAGACACCGATTTCTTCCGCCACCTGGAAGAGGTCTTCCCCGGCAGCGACATCCGCGCGCACAACGACGAAAAGCTTCACGATCATGGCTCAAGCACCATCAAGTACGGTCGAGGCTCGGTCCTGACGATAGACCTCACGAACCGGTGCAATATGATGTGCGACCCGTGTTTTATGGACGCCAACCAGGTCGGCTTCGTTCACGAGCTTACGTGGGAAGACATAAAGACGATGCTCGACAACGCCATATTGATCAAGCCGCGCCGCCAGATGTCCGTCCAGTTTTCGGGCGGCGAGCCCACGCTTTCGCCTTACTTCATCGACGCGGTTCGTTATGCGCGCGAAGTCGGTTACAACAGCGTGCAGGCGGCTACGAACGGGATCGAGTTCGCCAAAACCCCGGAGTTTGCCAGAGCGGCTGCCGAAGCCGGATTGCGTTATGCTTATTTGCAATTTGACGGCATAGGCAACGCGGCCAACGAGCATCGCAAGGTCGGCAACCTCTTTGACGTGAAGCTGCGCGCCATCGAGAACCTTCACAGCGCGGGCGTCGAGATAGTTCCCGTCACTACGATCATCAACGGCATCAACAACGAGCAGGTAGGCCGAATAATCCAGTTCGCGCTCGACAATCCGAGAAAGATCGCGTTCCTCTCTTTCCAGCCGGTTCTCGTTCACGGGCCGCGACGAAGAGATTACCGACGACCGGCGGCACGCGCAGCGTTACACGCTGTCGCACCTGGCGCACGACGTGAAGAACCAGACGGGGTTGGGCGAGCCGGTTCGCGACTGGTTCCCGATCTCGTTTATGGGCACGTTCAGCGACTGGGCCGACCTGGTTCACGGGCCTGCGAACGATTGGGGCTCGCTCAACTGCGGTTGCCATCCGAATTGCGGCGTCGGCATGGCCGTGATGATAGACAAAGAGACTAAAGAGTCGGTCCCCGTCACTGCGTTCCTGAAAGGCGAGCAGTTAGCCAAAGACGTGATGCAGGTCAACGATGCGGCGCGCGGCAAGTGGCTTTCTATCGTCGGCATGGCGCTGGCGCTGA
Source organism: Blastocatellia bacterium (assembly GCA_963728545.1). Classification (GTDB taxonomy): domain Bacteria; phylum Acidobacteriota; class Blastocatellia; order UBA7656; family UBA7656; genus DASUNP01. The sequence goes on along the minus strand of CAVSKO010000002.1, from coordinate 3,382,964 downwards.
TGAAGAACTATGACCCGTTCCAATCGCCCACGCACTTCAAGATGACCGACCTGTTGAAGAAGTTCGACAAGACCTGGGGCGCGACCGGCAAGGACTACGGCAAGGTGTCGGGCGACCGCACGGAGAAAGACATAGCGATTCGGCGACAGGACCGCTGGAACTTCCTGTTCATAGCAGGCATGTGGTTCCAAGACCTGTTCAACTACGACTTCCGCCGCACGGAGCGCTGCATCATTCCTTACGCGACTCAGGAAGGCGAAATATCTTTCTGCGCCTACAACACGGGGCTTGGCTGGCGCAACATCATAGAGAAGATGCACATGACGGCCACGCTGACGAAATGGTACGAAGAGCATGGCCGCCACGAGATATTCGCGGGCGGAAAGAGCGTGGCTCTGGCATCAGCCGAGCACTCGCTGAAGCTCGATGAGTTGATCATCACGACGGAAGTGCAACACGACCTGGATTCGCTCGGCATAGCAAAGACGGCGCGCGAAGAGAAGCTGCGAGCGCAGCGCGCGCGGTTGAGCAATCAAGAGAACGAGCGGATGGCGAAGCTCTATCGGCAGCACATTCTGAAAGAGGAATTGACCGAGCCTGAGCAGAAGCTTGTTCAGATACAACTGGGCGGCTTAAAGAAGGGCCAGCCCGAAGCCACGGGCGCGGCAGGTGACTAGCGTGCGCGCGTAGCTTACGATCAAATAGAGCCGCCGGAGTCTCGTCCGGCGGCTTTTGTTTTTGGATTAACGCAAAGTGCGCAAAAAAGATTTGCGGTCTTTGCGGTTCTTTGCGATCGCGCTGCGCGAAGCGCATAATGCGCCATATGCGTATAAAACAACGGCTACTGCTTTTCTAGATTCCGCCGAGAAGGCAGAGGAGTTACTATGAAAATTGTTTTTGCAGCAACGATGCTACTGCTCTTTCCGACGCTGATTGCGGCGCAGACGAATGCGAAGCAGCCGCCGCTTGCCGAGCGTTTGGGTTTCAAAGCGACCGACCGTTTGCTGATCGTCAACGTAGACGACGTAGGCGGGAGCCACGCGGCAAACGCCGCGGCGATAGACTCGCTTGAAAACGGGCTGGCGACTTCGGCTACGATCATGGTTCCGTGTCCGTGGTTCCCTGAAATAGCGGCGTATGCGAAAGCCCGCCCGCAATCCGATTTCGGTCTGCATCTGGCGCACACGAGCGAATGGAAAAATTATAAGTGGGGGCCGGTCGCCGGCCGCAACGAAGTGCCGGGCCTCGTCGATCCGCAAGGCTATCTCTGGCCTGACATCTTTAGCGTCTACAAAAACTCGTCGCCCGAGCAGGCTTACACGGAAGCCCGCGCGCAGATTCAAAAGGCGCTAGCCGCAGGAATAGATGTCACGCACCTGGATTCGCACATGGGGACGCTTCAATACGATGATAAATATTTTCAGGTCTATCGCCGGTTGGCGAAAGAGTTCGATCTGCCGCTTAGAATGGGATCGCAAGATGTGCTGGCGGCAGGCGGCGGAGGCCACCAGCGCGGGCAGCTTGACTCGGACGGCATCATCTATCCTGATTACCTGATTCACGGCGGGCGAAAAGCGGGCGAGCCAATAAAAGCTTACTGGAAGCGCATGTTGCAAGATTTGAAGCCAGGCGTGACAGAGCTTTATATTCACGCGGCGCTGGCGGGTGACGAGATCAAGCACATCACGGCTTCGTGGTTTGATCGAGTCGCAGAGCACGAGCTGTTCACGAGCGACCTGGAGATTCGACAGATTCTCGAATCTCAAAACGTAAAGTTAATCGGCTATCGCGCCCTGCGTGACTTGCAGCGCAAAGCGCGCGCCGAAAAGCGAGAAGAGACTAAAAACAAGTAGTCCGTCACAAAGAGCAATAATATGAGTGAAAAGAAGATCGCTCCTTATGGTTCGTGGAAATCGCCTATCACATCCGACCTGATAGTGTCGGGCGCGGTTGGCCTGGGCGAACTCGCGTTTGGCGGCGAAGATATTTATTGGATTGAGGGCCGCCCTTCGGAAGGCGGGCGCAACGTGATCGTGCGCCGCACGAAGGATGGGAACACGTCCGACATAACGCCGCCCCCGTTCAACGCTCGCACGCGAGTCCACGAATACGGCGGCGGCTCTTACTTTGTCTCTGAAGGGACTATCTATTTTTCAAACTTCGCAGACCAGCGTTTGTACCGTCAGGTCGAAGGCCGCGCGCCCGAACCGCTCACATCGGGCGAAAAACTTTACTATGCCGACGGCGTGATCGACCGCGCCAGAAATAGAATTATCGCGGTGCGCGAAGATCACACCGAAGGCACTCGTGACGCGATAAACACGCTTGTCGCGATCAATCTGGCGTCCGGCCAGAGCGACACGATAGTCTCAGGCAATGATTTTTATTCAACGCCACGGTTGAGCCCTGACGGCAAGCGTCTGTCCTGGCTTACGTGGAACCATCCCAATATGCCGTGGGACGGGACCGAGTTGTGGGTCGCAAGCTTGAATGAGGACGGCTCGCTCGGCGCGCCGGAGCTTGTCGCGGGCGGAGAGAGCGAATCCATCTTTCAGCCGGAGTGGTCGCCGGACGGCGTACTGCACTTTGTCTCAGACCGTACGGGGTGGTGGAATCTTTATCGCTGGAAAGAAAGACGGGCAGAGCTTCTTTACGAAATGAAAGCCGAGTTCGGCGTGCCCCAGTGGGGCTTTCGTATGTTAACTTACGCCTTCGAATCGGCTTCGCGAATCATCTGCGCGTTCAACGAACAGGGAACATGGCAGCTGGCGAGCCTCGATACAGAAAGTCGTGAGCTTGAGCGAATCGAGACTCCGTACACAGAGATAAATAACATGCGAGCCGGGGAAGGGAAGGTCTTGTTTTGCGGCGGGTCGCCCACAGAGCCGCTTGCTGTGATTCTGCTTGACCTTGCTACAAACAGGCTTGAGGTGCTGCGCCGCTCGACCGATATACAGATCGACGAGGGTTATTTGTCTGCCGCGCGTCCCATAGAGTTTCCGACCGAGAATGGATTGACGGCGCACGGCTTTTTCTACGCGCCAAAAAATCGCGATTACGAAGCGCCTGAAGCCGAGCGACCGCCGCTACTGGTGATGAGCCACGGCGGCCCGACGAGCGCCGCCTCGACTACGCTTAAGCTGAGCATACAGTACTGGACGAGTCACGGCATCGCGGTGCTTGACGTGAATTATGGCGGCAGCACTGGCTATGGCCGCGCATATCGCGAGCGGCTCAACGGCCAGTGGGGTGTGGTTGATGTAGACGATTGCGTAAACGGGGCGCGATACCTTGTCGAGCGCGGGCTTGCAGACGGCGACCGGTTGATGATTCGCGGCGGCAGCGCGGGCGGCTACACTACGCTCGCGGCGCTCACGTTCCGCGACGAGTTCAAAGCGGGCGCGAGTTATTATGGGATCAGCGATCTCGAAGCGTTGGAGCAGGACTGCCACAAATTCGAGTCGCGATATAACACAAGCCTGATCGGGCCTTACCCTGCGCGCCAGGATTTATACAAAGCTCGCTCACCGATTCATTTCACCGAACGATTGTCGTGCCCGATAATTCTGTTTCAAGGATTAGAAGACAAAGTCGTTCCGCCGAACCAGTCCGAGATGATGTACGAGGCGGTGAGAGCAAAGGGGATTCCGGTAGCTTATGTCCCGTTTGAAGGTGAGCAGCACGGCTTTCGCAAAGCGGAGAACATCAAGAAGTCATTAGACGGCGAGCTTTATTTTTATTCAAAGGTATTCGGGTTTGAAGCCGACGTAGAGCCTGATTCGAGCGTCGTCGAGCGATTCAAGAACTTTCCCGAAGCCTGAAACTTCGCGTTACCGCATCTCGCGTTCAGCGAGCGACTCGCGCAGGTCAGCCACAGCGCGATTGCCATGAGAGATTCCGTACAGGCTAAGAATCAAATCGAACGCCTTAGTGAAGTAAGCACGCTCATTCCGAAAATCGGCATAAACGCGGCCTTGCAACCAGAGCGGAAGAGACTGCTTGACATCCCCCGCGAGAAGCACAGGCAAGACGGATTCCCTATCTGCTTCCGTACCAAGCATACGCGGAGCCATCAAGTCCCCCTCCGTTGCAACAACAAAGCCTATGCCTGTTTTCTTATTCGCATACTTTTCCCGGTAGGAAGGCGTACCTACGACGATGATTTTGTCACATTGTTCGATTCTCTCAATGAAGCGCATCACGTTAGCACCGATACGCGCGTTCTCCCACTTGTCCAGCAAGACGTTGATACCAGCCTTTTGTAGGTCGGTGGCCAGATTGCGCTCTACCCAGCGTTCTTGATCTTTGTCGCCCCAGGCGTAGCTGATGAAGCACTCTGGCTTTGGCAGTTTCTGGTCTTCGACGTATGACAAGACCTGGAAGATAATCCGCTCGAAGCGCGACCTGCAAGCGGCTATCCATTTCTCCTTATCCACCTTGCGCTGCACTGTTTGCGTCAACTGTATTGGCTCGTCGGCTTTCGGCAGAATGAGCTTCTCCCCGCAATCTGAGCAAAAGGTGGATGTGTTGCCTTTACGAAGTTGCTCGCGCACAACCGCACGGTTGAGCGCGTGACCGTTGGAGCAAATGACCGGCTCGTAACGAAAGACGCTCAGGTTGCGACTGGCCAGGAAATTCTCAAACAAACCCTGGAACAACGTTCGCACAGGCTTGCCCACGTTCTTGCCGAAATACAACACAAGGTCAATTTCGCCTTCGTGCCCGCTGTCCTGTCGGAAACCGCATATCAAGCCGTCGCCCACCTCGTAGCGAGCCTGACTGCGCCACTGGTCCGTGCGCGTGAACGTCTGCGTGTAACCGAGCAATACCACAAGCGACGCATACACGTTCTCGATTGCGCCGCTCACCGTGTATGCCAAGCCGTCTTCCATCTGTTGCTCGTCATCCAGTACAGGCTTTTTAAGGTTTATCAATTCCGGGAAGATCAGATACGACTTCGCGCTCAGTGGATCGGTTTCGCGAAAGCAAACAGTGTGTTCGAGAAACAGAAGCGCCGCCGAGTCCAGAAGTATATTCCGCTCTTCTTCGGAAAGTTTTTCCAACTCGCGGAACTGATACTCGCCCGCAAGCAGTTGTTTCTCTTCGAGCGAGCCTAAGCCTTTCGGATTGCGCCGCGCTTCAAGGACGAATGACGCTGCGAGGTTGTTTAGTAATTCCGGCGCGAGCAGTATCCGCTCTTCACCCTTAGAGGTTCGCAGCACACGCACGTATCCGTAGTTGGCCAGGTGCTTCACGGCGGTCATCATCTCGGCGTCTGAGAACTTCCAGGATTTTTCGATTTTCTCTAACCGCTTGCGCAAGTCTTGCGGATTGACGATGAGCTTCTTCTGGCGGCGATTCTCTTTTAGCCTTAGTACGTAATCCTTGATGCGTTTGAAAGTGATTGTCGTGACTATGGTGGTCTTCTGGTCCCAGAGGATTTGATCTTTCATTCGTTGCAGCAAATCGGCCAAGCCAATATTTTCTTTAGCGCTGGTCGCGAGATAGCTGCCGCTGATGCCGCGCTGAAGGCAGAAGTCATCGAGTTCTTCCCGCGTCAATCGTGCTTCGCCCCGATCAGCGCGGGCGCCGACCAGAATTGTAGGGCAACGATCCTGCTTGCTACTTGATTCCGGTCGTCCAGATTTGAGTTGCTTCAACCAGAATTCGACACCGTGTAGCGGGTCGCGGCTGTCGGTGGGGTCGAAGACGAGAAGCGCCAAGTCTGCATCATCGAGTTGCAGCGCATGAGTCAAGCGATAGTCGGGCTGGCCAGCTAGGTCCCATAGAATCGCTTCGCATTCGGTGCCGTCGGCACGACGAGCGCTGAGTTGATGGAGAACCCAGAACTGCTGCCCGTGCGTGGAAGCATGTTCCTTGAATTCGCCATATGCCAGCCGCCAACTCAGTCCAGTCTTGCCCACGCCCGAATCGCCCACCAACACGATCTTGGCCGTTGTGTGATGCACAGCCTTAACCGAGGGCCTAGCGTCCGCCGTCTTGCCTAGCAGCACATCCAAGTCCAGTTCCCACAAGTGAATCAGCCTGGATAACTCGTTCTCTGTTGCGTTTGGCTTTGAACCAACAGTAGCCAGCAACGGCAATGTAGGATGAAACGCGAGTCCCGGAACCCACCAAGTTGGATGGGAAGGTTCTGAGATGACAGCGACCGTCTCCCATGTCTCGCAACTCCATAGGAAAAGGGTTTCATCATTACTCTTGGAGGCCAGAAGTCGCCCGTCTAAAGAGAAGGCGACAGCATTTACACTTTTAGTATGCGCTTCAAGGGTGCGGAGCAGCTTGCCGGTTGCCACCTTCCACAGCTTCACCGTACCATCATCACTCCCGCTGGCCAGCGTCCGGCCTGTCGGGTCAAACGCTACGCTATTGACATCGCCTTTATGCACTTCAAGGGTGCGAAGCAGCTTGCCGCTGGTTGCCTCCCATATCTTCACCGTACCATCATCACTCCCGCTGGCCAGCGTCCGGCCTGTCGGGTCGAACGCTACGCTATTGACACCGTATTTATGCGGTTCGGGGGTGAGGAGTAACTCGCCGCTTGCCACTTCCCATATATTCACCACACCGTCCGCAAACCCGCTGGCCAACATCCGGCCTGTCGGGTCAAACGCTACGCTCCAGATAGCGTCACCGTGGCCTTGGAATGTGTGGAGTAGCTTGCCGGTTGCCACCTTCCACAGCTTCACCGTACCATCATCGCTCCCGCTGGCCAGCGTCCGGCCTGTCGGGTCGAACACTATACCTCGAACATAATCAATGTGTTCTTCTAGTGAGCGGAGCAACTTGCCGCTGGCTGCCTCCCACAACTTCACCGTACCGTCAAAACTTCCGCTGGCTAGCGTCCGGCCTGATGGGTTAAATGCTATGCCAAAGACGGAGAGTTTGTGCCCTTCGAGGGTGCGGAGCAGTTTGACGCCCGGCGGCAGTTCCTGCTCTTGCTTCTTGCCGGTTTGCCTGGCTTGCGTATTACCTCGTTTCTTCTTCGGCATGGGCTTATCCGATCCTTCCGCGTTAGAGCTTCTTCAGTATCTCTTTCCATCTGACCCAGGCTTCGTCGCGCGCTTTCTTGTTTGCTTCGTTCGTGTTCGCAGGGTCTTCGCCCGCGCGCATAAAGCCGTGCCCCGCGCCTTCATAAGTCACCGGGTCGTACTTCTTGCCGGCCTCTTTCATCAATTCGGTAGACTTCGGAATGGTCGCATTCACGCGCGCATCATTACCGCCATAGAAGCCATACACAGGGGCCTTGATCTTCGCAATCGCCTCTTTGTTGTCCGGCCCCGTGCCGTAAAAAACAAATGCCGCTTTCAGATCTGGCCGGTTTGTAGCAAAGCGAAATGTTTGCCCGCCTCCCCAGCAGAATCCCGCTACTGCAACTTTGCCGTTGGCCGCAGGCAGCTTCGACACGTGATCGGCTACCGCGTTCAGATCGGCTGTTATCTGTTCAGGCGTGAGCTTGGAAAATGCCTGGCCGATGGCCGTAGCATCTGGAAAATCGCTCGTGCCGCCTCCGTTCGGAGCCATGCCTGAAAGCATATCAGGAGCGATAGCTATATAACCGGCTTCGGCCAGTTGATCGGCGACGCTGCGCACCCAATCGGTCAATCCTCGATTCTCGTGTATGACTACTACGGCTACCGCTTTATTTTTGACCTCCGGAAAGACCAGAAAAGATTTGACGGTGCGCGCGGCGCTCTTCACCTGTACCCATTCCTGGTGGCGCGGCGATTTCTCCACCTTCTGCTTTGCCCAATCTTGAGCGGGCGCGGAAACTGAATTGTGCTCGGCGTGGTGAGCAACATGCGAATCTTGCGCGTAGGCGGCAACCGAAGCTGACAACAGGACAGCGACAACGATTAAGGCTTTTCTCATTTTGACTCGATCTCCTTCAAATAGAATTTTGGCTTCAGACCGTTATGGTGCAGCTTATTGCATAACGTTTAGTTCTATTCTATCATCCCGCAGCAGAAAAGGTGATCGGCAACACTATGGCGAATGACAAAATAGACATGAGCGGTAAAGTCTGCGTCGTAACCGGGGCGAACTCCGGCATAGGCAAAGAGACTGCCGAGGGGCTTGCCCGAATGGGCGCGACCGTCGTTATGGTCTGCCGCGACCGCGAGCGCGGCCAGGCGGCCCTCGAAGAAATCAAATCGAAAAGCGGCAACCGGTCGGTCGAGCTTATGATTTGCGACTTCGCGTCGCAAGCTCAGATTCGCAAGCTCGCCGAAGAGTTCAAACAAAAACATAATCGCCTCGATGTGCTGATCAACAATGCGGGCCTGGTGCTTACGCGCCGCGCGGTGACCGAAGACGGACTGGAGAGTACGTTTGCGGTCAATCACCTGGGTTACTTCTTGCTGACAAACCTGCTGTTGGACGTGATAAAACAGAGCGCCCCGGCCCGCATAGTCAACGTGGCGTTGACCGCTCACCGATCTGCCACGATAGACTTTAACGACTTGCAAGGCGAGCGCTCTTACAGCACTATGCGCGCCTACGGCCAGTCAAAGCTCGCCAATATTTTATTCACCTACGAACTCGCGCGACGTCTCGAAGGCAGCGGCGTGACAGCCAACTGCCTCCATCCCGGCATAATCGGCACGAACATATTTCGCGCCGCCCCCGGCATCTTAAGCGCCGCCGCCAAACTGATTTTTAAGAGCCCAAAGAAAGGCGCGGAGACTTCTCTTTACCTTGCAGCCTCGCCCGAAGTCGCGCAGGTTACGGGCAAATACTTTGACGACAAGAAGGTCGTCAGTTCGTCGCCCGAATCTTATGACAAGGCTGTCGCCGAAAGGCTGTGGCAGGTAAGCGAGCAGATGACGAAACTCCAGGCTTAAATCATCCGTTGTTATACCTGAGTGGTCAGCTTGACTCTTGCGCGAACGCGCACGTAACCTGGACCTGAGGGGATTAATTCGATGAGTGAACATATAAGGCTCGACGCGCTGGCAATCGGCGCGCACCCGGATGATGTAGAGCTTGTGTGCGGCGGGACTCTGCTGAAGCTCGCGTCGCTCGGATACAAAGTCGGCATACTCGATATGGCGCGCGGCGAGCTTGGCACGCGCGGCTCGGCTGAGATACGCGCACAAGAAGCCGAAGCCTCGGCGCGCGAGCTTGGGCTTGCAGTGCGCGATAACCTTGAATTGCCCGACGCTCATATATGGCTCAACGAAGAGTCGCGCGTGCGCATGGTGCGAAAGCTGCGATTGTATCGCCCGCGCGTAGTCTTTACTCATTACTGGGAAGACCCGCATCCGGATCACGCGCACACCTGCCAGATAGTGCGCGAGGCCGCGCACGTGGCGGGGCTGGCTAAGTACGACGCGGAGACGGGCCAGGAGCGATTCCGCCCGCAGACGGTTGCCCATTTCATGTTCCCGCGCACGGTCGTGCCGAGCTTCGTCGTAGACATCACCGAATTTGCCGAGCAAAAAAACGCGTTGATAATGTGTTATCGCTCCCAACTTTTCGACCCCAGCAGCACCGAGCCTGAAACCAACATAAGCACCGAAGGCTTCTTGCGCCGCCTCGAAGCACGGCAAAGATTTTACGGCTCGCTCATCTCGGTCGAGCACGGCGAGGCGTTCATCGTGCGTGAAGCGATCAACGTACACGACCCCGTCGAACTGCTTACACGGCGTATGAATATGTACTCCTAAAGGATGAAGGATGAGGGATGAGGGATGAAAAGGAGCTGTAATCTCAAATCTCATATTTCAAATCCAGAAGCTGAGTATGAAACCCTGAATCTTTCTCATCCCTCATCCTTCATCCTTCATCCTTTATGAAAATCGGTATTACTTGCTATCCATCTTACGGCGGGAGCGGCGTTGTAGGCGCAGAGCTTGGGCTTGAGCTTGCAAAGCGCGGCCACTCCATCCATTTCATAAGCTATGCGCCGCCCATGCGATTGGCCGACGGCGACACCTCGCGCGAGCGTATCAAGTTCCACCCGGTCGATATGTTGACCTACCCGCTTTTTGAATATCCGCCTTATACGGATGCTCTGGCGTCCAAGCTTTACGAGGTAGCTTCTGAACACGCGCTCGATATTTTGCACGTACATTACGCGATCCCGCACGCGGTCAGCGCATACCTGGCGCGCGAGATGCTCCGCTCCGAGCGTTACCTGCCCGTAGTTACAACGCTGCACGGCACGGACATAACTCTGGTGGGCCGCGACCCGTCTTTTCTGCCCATCACCAGATTCGGCATAGAACAGTCGGACGCGACTACGGCCATTTCCCGCTATCTGCGCGACGCCACTCACGAGACATTTTGCACGGGCTGTTCCATCGAAGTGATCTACAACTTCATCGACGCAGAGTATTACCACCGCGCGGCGGATCAGTCGCTTAAGCGCAATCTGGCTCCCAACGGAGAAAAGATTATCCTGCACGTATCAACGTTTCGCCCGGTCAAACGCATCACCGATTGCATAGAGGTGATGGCGCGCATACGCGAGCGCAGCAATTTGCGAGCAAGGTTAATTATGTGCGGAGATGGGCCGGAGCGGGCTGACGCTGAAATATTAGCCGGGCGGCTGGGCGTGAGCGATTGCGTTGAGTTCGTAGGCAAGCAGCCGCAATCGCAGATAAGAGACTACCTCTCGGTTGCGGACCTGTTGTTGTTGCCCAGCCTGACCGAGTCTTTCGGGCTTTCGGCGCTCGAAGCGATGGCGTGTGAAGTGCCTGTTCTTGCCACGCGCGTCGGCGGCTTGCCGGAAGTGGTCGAAGACGGCGAGTGCGGCTACTTGTTCGCCGTCGGCGACGTGCAGGGCATGGCCGAAACCGCTATCGAAATCCTGAGCGACGAAAGCCACCGCGAGCGATTGGGACGCCGGGGGCGCGAGATAGCCGTCACGCGATTCGCTACCGAAAAGATAATCCCGCAGTATGAAGCTCTGTATGAGTCTGTGCTCGCAGGGGTGAAAACGGAAGGATGAAGGATGAGGGATGAGGGATGAAAAGGATTTAAAGCGTGGCATCTGAAATTTCAGATTTCAAATCGCGGCGCGCATACGAGCACCCTCCGCCGGGCAAATATTTTTCATCCCTCATCCTTCATCCTTCATCCTTTATTTTCCTCCTTCATCCTTTATTTCCCTCCCTACGAAGATCGGCTCCGGCGCGAGCGCGACCCCGAACCTGTCAACCACGCGAGACTTGATTTCTTCAGCCAGCTCCACGACTTCACGCGCAGTCCCGCCGCCGCGATTGATTATCGCGAGCGCGTGCTTTGTTGATGTGCCTACGTTGCCGCGCACGTATCCGCGAGTTATACCGGCCCGCTCTATGAGCCACGCCGCCGAAAGCTTCACATGCCCATCCCGTGCGGCGAACGAAGGCACCTGCTCGCCTGCCTCGGTGTAAAGGCTCGCCCGTTTTTTAACATCTTCAAACTCGTCGCGAGTGACAACAGGGTTGACGAAAAATGATCCCACGCTGCGAGAGTCGGGATCGCGTGCGTCTATGACCATAGCTTTGCGTCCGCGTATTGCCAGCACCGCCCGGCGCACGTCGCTCAAGCTCGCGTTCGTAGCTCCTTGCTCGGCAAGGTATCGCTCAAGCTCCGCGTAGCGAATCAGTGGCTCGCCGGAAGCCCTCAAGCGATATGTCACTCGCGTGATAACGAACCGGTCACGGTCGTCCGATTTGAATCGGCTCATGCGGTATCCGAACCGACATTCGCTGGCAGATATCTCCATCAACTCAAGCGTGCGAAGATCGAGCGCTTCTACTGACTCAAGCGTCTCGCTGGTTCTCTTGCCCGTACGCGCCGACATTTTGAATGGGAGTCGCGCCGACGCGCCCGGGAATGCCTGACAGACACTCAAACCCCGCCCAGTTATTTGCTACAGCAAGCTCGACCAGCGCGTCCCACTCTTCGCCCGCGCCCGCTCTTATGATGACTTGATCGCCTTGCTTCGCTGTTTCGATTCCTTGAATCGAGACGCGTAATACCAAGCCGGGGAACCCTTCGTCGCTGATGACGACGTTGCTGCCGCCGCCCATCACGAAAAGCGGAACACCGCGCTCTCTGGCCCACTTTACGCCCGCAACGAGCGTGTCGGCGCTCGCGCTTTCTGCGAAATACCGCGCCGCGCCTCCTATGCCGAGCGTAGTCAGCGGCGCGAGCGGCGCGTTTTCAACCAGGGAATCGATAAATGCTTCTTCGCTTTTTTGCGGCAAATCTGTTTGTCTCTCCCGTCTTCTGATCGCGTTGATTAGCCTACATTGGCGCATCGCGCCGAGTCCAGTTGCATCCCGGTTGGCAATCGGCTGATGCTGTAGTAGGATGCTAGCAAGCTGACCACAAAACTTAACCGGGCTTCCAGGAATTATGACTTCAAACACGACTGCTGAAGTTCGCGCAAAATCTATGGCCGACCGTACTGCGCTCAAGTGCGCGGGCCTCGTCAAGCGTTACGCCGATGTCACGGCGGTTGACGGGCTTGACCTTGAAGTTCGCGCGGGCGAGTGCTTCGGGCTGCTGGGTCCGAACGGCGCGGGTAAGACGACTACGGTTGAAATTCTCGAAGGTCTGACCAAACCCGACGGCGGCCAGGTCGAGGTGCTCGGCCACCGCTGGGGCACGGGGAACGACCGCGAGTTGCGCGAGAAGATCGGGGCGCAATTGCAAGAGACGCAGTTGGCCGAAAAGCTCACCGTCGAAGAGACCATAAGATTGTTCCGCAGCTTCTACACGCGCGGGCACGACGTAGACGAGGTCATCAGAATCGTAGAGCTGGATGAAAAACGCAACGCGCGCGTGGGCAAGCTTTCGGGCGGGCAGAAGCAACGGCTGGCCGTAGCTTGCGCGCTCGTCAGCGACCCCGAAATCCTCTTCCTCGACGAGCCTACGACGGGGCTTGACCCGCAGGCGCGATTGAGGCTGTGGGAGATAGTCGAACAGTATCGCGCCGGGGGCGGCACTATACTCCTGACGACGCATTACATGGAGGAAGCGGCGCGATTGTGCGACCGCGTGGCGATAATGGATCACGGCCGAGTGATCGCGCTCGGCACGCCCGCATCATTGATCGCTTCGCTCGGCGCGGACCAGATAGTCGAATTCAGCTTCATAGGAACTCTTGAAAGCGACCCTCTCGCCCGTCTGCCCGGAGTCCGTAGCGTTCGCGCTCGCGAGGAAGGATATTCGCTCACGGTTTCAGAGATAGGCGCGGCGCTGCCCGCCCTGCTTGCCGAGATCGAGCGGCAGCACGCCGAGCTTATAACTCTGACGACTCACCAGGCGACCCTCGAAGACGTTTTCGTGAGCCTGACAGGGAGGATGTTACGCGATGGCTGAAGTTGAAGAAGATTTGATTGCTGAACGAGAGCCGCAAGAAGACCTTCGTAGAGGCGAAGGCGTGAAAGCCCCACAACAATCGTCCGGCGGTCTGACCGCGCGGGCAAAGGGGCAACCCTCGCACCCGCTCATAGAGCTGACGCTTGCAAGGATAAGAGAATTTTTGCGCGAGCCGGAAGCGGTCTTCTGGGTCTTTATCTTCCCGGTGCTTTTGGCCTTCGCGCTCGGCATCGCCTTTCGCAACACCGCGCCCGAAAAATCTCGCATCGCAATTGAAAACAGCAGCACTCAATCCACAGAGCTTGCAGCCGCCCTTGCGGGCTCGACGCAGGTGGATGCGGTCGTGCTTTCACCGGAAGAAGCGGCGAAAGAGTTGCGCACGGGCAAAATCGATCTGGTCGTTCGCGTGCAATCCGGGGACGGCGCAGCCGCTACCGCTTTCGATTACCGATTCGACCCGACCCGGCCAGAAAGCCGCGTGGCGCGGCTTGCGGCGGATGACGCGCTGCAACGCGCGTTCGGCCGCAAGGAAGCCGCCTCGGTCGTCGAAGAGCAAGTGACCGAACCGGGCGCGCGTTATATAGACTTTCTGATTCCGGGGCTTGTCGGGTTGAACTTAATGGGGAGCGGGATGTGGGGCCTGGGTTTTACCGTGGTCCAGGCGCGCACGCGAAAACTGCTCAAGCGGTTGGCGGCCACGCCCATGCGGCGGTCGCATTTTCTGCTCTCTTTCATGCTGTCTCGGCTGGTCTTCCTCGTGGGCGAAGTGGCGGCTGTGATCATATTCGCGTGGCTGGTGTTCGGCGTATCGGTGAGCGGCTCGATTATCGATCTGACGATCATTGCGCTCGTCGGGTCGCTGACTTTCGCAGGTTTAGGGCTGCTGGTGGCCGCGCGCCCGAAGACTATCGAAGGTGTGTCGGGGTTGATGAATCTTGTGATGCTGCCGATGTGGCTGCTTTCGGGGACGTTCTTTTCGGCTGCGCGCTTCCCGGAATTTGCGCAGCCGTTCATCAAGGCGTTGCCGCTGACGGCGCTCAACAACTCGCTGCGCGCGGTGATGAATGAGGGGATGCCGCTCGTTTCAACCTGGCGCGAGGTCGCCGTGTTGACGGCATGGGGATTGGTGAGCTTCGTCATCGCGCTCAAAATATTTAGATGGCAATAAGCGATTTGCCGTCTGACGAAGCGCCAAGCGTTAAGTGAGGGTTTGAAAAGCCTCGAAGAGGCGAAATTCAATAGCCCGGCTGCCGCGCGCCGGGCTATTGAATTTCGCCTCTTCGAGGCTTATGAACTATCTTTTCAACCACCCTCTAAGCGCGCCGGATAAGCATAGCCCCTCGTCGAGCGGCTATGCTTAATAAAACTTACCGCTTCGATTCCGGGAAAATCTCTTTAAACACCTCTGCTGCTGCGGCAGGGTCTATCTCTCTGAGCTTTGCAAGCTCGTCAATCACCATCTGTGTCTCGTCCAGCTTTGCGTAAGTGAGGATCAAGCCTTTGCGAGCCGGGATCGATTTAGCGTCGAATCTTATGGCTTGTCTGTATGCCTCAGCCGCTTCCTTGAAATCCTCAATTTTGGTGAAAGCTTCGCCCAGCTTGTAATAGAGATCGGCTGAACCGGGCTTGGCGCGGAGTTCTTCTTTATAAGTTTCAATCTCTTTCAGCACAGCCGGGTCAGGGGCGGGCTTGAAATTGAAAGTAATCGTGCCGATGACTTTGACCGGCACGCCGCTAAGCTGCGTGGGGGTGAACTTCCACCCGCGCGCCGCTGCAACTGCTGAGTCTTTTAATAAAGGGTGACCTGAAATGGCCCGCGCCGCTATGACGTTACCTTCTTCGTCAACTGTGATTTCAACGACGACCGCTCCCGAAACGCCCGCCGCGCTCGCGAGCGGCGGGTAGGCCGGTGATACTCGGCGCGTTGCCGTTTGTTGAAGCACGCCGCCGGCTTTGCGAACGATCTTGGGAGGCGAGGCGCTTTCTTGCGGCATGGGTGGGGGAGGGGGACCTTGTTGCTGAGGCGCGGCTTGCGCTTGTGATGTTGTCGATATGTAAAAGCAGAAAACCAGCATGACGAGGGTTGCTCTAACTGTGATTCTCATTTTCTTACCTCCCGGCGCTCGAATGTGTGGACAGATTAGATTTCAGAAACTGCGGACAAGAATGATAACACAGTTCGTCAATACCTTTGAGAATGTGAGATTTCAAATTCTCAAATCTTATTGAAATATCGCGCCCATGCTCGCCCCGGTGTAGCCGGTCATCTCAAGATAACCACGCCCGCGCACATCGCTCTCACCCGCGCGGCCGCGCACTTCGACGCTCCCTTCCCAGTACGTAACCCCCGTGCTTTCCGTAGCGCGCAACTCTTGATTGGGGAAGGCCGCCGTAACGCTCAAAGACAATCCGTGAGCGGGCACCTCGACACGCCACGTGATCGGGTAAGTCGCCTGGCTTTCGGGCGAACGCCACAACTCGCCTGCTGTAACAGATAACTCGCCAAACGGAATATGAATCGCGCGGCCATCCGGATCGATCAATGTACCGCTGGATCGCGGGTCTATTGAGCCGTCCGCGCGGCGAATCTCGAATATCATCAGCTCGCGCCCGTCGTCTAGCTGTATGGAGAACCAGTCCCACCCGATCTGTCCCGGTTCTAGAATTCTTGTTCCGAATTCGTGATCCATCCAGCTCAACCCCGTAACCTCGAACGGCTCGCCGCCCACAACCAGACGGCCTGCGCTGTTGAAACGCGTGATCGAATAATAGTGCGTGGCGTTGCCTTCGGACGGGCCTTTCTGGCTGACGCCGTTCTGGCCATGTATCACTTCAGATTTCGAAGGCGACAGCCTTAGCTCTAATTCAAAGTCCGCATCACGCGCTTCGAGCAGATGGTCAAGACCATCAAGCCTCACTTCCCAGTCGCCGTTCCACACTCTGTAAGTCGTGGTGTCGGCACCCGCCCAGTTTATTCCGGCGCGGCTCAATCGCTCGAACGAATGAAAAGACTCGCCGTCAATGTCCGACACGGCGAAGTGAGCCATATACAGATCGCGCACGGCCCAGCGCGAAGGGTTTTCCGGTTTTAACACGACGCCGGTCCTGAAAAACGTCAACTGGAAGCCGAACCGGCGGCCATCTTTAGCCGTGAGATTGCCCGTGTAATACCACCACTCGATGCGATAAGGCTCGTGCGCGGCGTGGTCTCGCGGAAAAGAAAAATTGTATCCCGCCCGGGCCTCGCGCCATCCTTCGCGCAATGAGTTCGTCGTCCGTTGCCCGCTGTCCGTTGTCGAGAAGCCCTGGCTGAGAAAGCACAGGCCACAGAATAAAATGATAGACCTCGACAGTATCGAAGCGCGCCTCCGACCGGGCCACTGATAACGCACAACGGGCGACGATCTCTTTTTTCTCATTCTTCCCTCGCGAAGCGGACGGCTTCGACCCTGGCCGCGCGAGCAGCCGGATATAAACCGGCGACTGCGGTGACGGCGAGTATCAACAGCGTCGATTGAATGATAAAGGCGGCGGGGAAATGAAACTGAATTGTCCAGCCGAACGATTGAACGTTTATGACATAGATCAAGACCAGCGACAGCATCAACCCGATGAGGATTCCAATCGCCTGGCTTACGCCGCCGATCA
Source organism: Blastocatellia bacterium (assembly GCA_963728545.1). Classification (GTDB taxonomy): domain Bacteria; phylum Acidobacteriota; class Blastocatellia; order UBA7656; family UBA7656; genus DASUNP01. Next base: position 3,365,978 of record CAVSKO010000002.1, on the reverse strand, counting down.
GAACTGCTTCGACTACGATCATGCGGCGAATCTGAGCGCGAGTCGCGCCTATAAAGCTCAACACGGAAATTTCGCCGCGCCGCTCCAGTATCAGCGTTATCAAAGTCGAGATCACGCCAAGCCCCGCAACTGCTATCGCAATCACTTCGAGCGCATAGGTGATGGCGAAAGTGCTGTCGAAGATCCTTATCACTTCGCGCCGCACGTTAGAGCTTGTTGTGAAGATCAATTGATAGCGGTTAGCTGTAGCGGCGATCAATTTTTCTCTCACGCTTGCGGCATCCGAGCCCGGACGAAGGTAGATCGAAAGATTGCTCGGCCTCATCTCGCGCGCCAATGGGAAATGGCGCGCGTAAGTCGAGCGGTCCATCACGACTGAGCCGCGATTGCTCGAATAATCATAATAGATCGCGGCGATTTCAAACTGCCGCTCGCCCGACGGAGTCAACAGCCCTATCCGGTCGCCGATCTTTTTCTTGAATAGAATCGCAAAGCTTTCGCTCACCACAACGGCGTCTTCGCCTATCGCTTGCCGCATGCGCGCTTCGGCGTCCGCAGGGGCTTTGAAAAACAACTTTCCATAATCGAGCAGAATTTGGAAGTCGCCCGCGCCGAGCGTGACCGAGTTGCCCGCGTAGCTCGTCTCTTCCGAAGTGAAAGCGTCAACTGCGGCCACTTCCGAGTCGGCCTTTATAATCTCTATCGCTTCGGCGGAGATCGCCCAATCAACGCCCGCGCCCGCCCGCACAGCGGGGCGAACGTAGATGTCTGCTTTAAAGGTCTGGCTTAACCAGTATGTTACCGTCTCGCGAAAGCTGCCGATCATGATCAAGATCGCAACCATCATCGCAAGGCTCACGGCGAGCGCGGCCACGGAGATCGATACGCGAGGAATCGCGCCCAACAGGTTCGCGCTTGCGAGCTTGCCCTCTATGCGGACGGCTCGAAACAGACGGCCTGTCAACGCGGCTGCCGCGCGACACGCGATCCATAACGCCATAGGAACAAGGAACGCGCCGCCGAACATCAGCGCAAGCCCCGCGATGTAGCCGAAGACCGGCAACCCGTTTACCGAATCGAGCGAGCTGAGCGCCAACCCTGCCGCGAACAACGCCAGGGCGAGCAGGAGATTTTTTCTCGAAGGGCGAAAGCTCTTTGCAAGCTGCTCGGCCCCGCGCATCGCTTCTATGGGTCGGACGCGCGAGGCTTCAAGCGCGGGCACGGCTGCGGCAAGGATTGCGAGCGGCAGCGCCACCGCAAATGCGACGACGACATCTATCCAGCCTAATGATTGCCGCGCGATTGTATCGGTCGCGCTCGCCGCTACATAAAATGTCTCGACCGTCGTGGCCGTGGCCCGCACGGCAGCAGTCGCCATCAAGCGCCCCGCAAAAAGACCTATGAGAGTGCCGACGGCTGCAAGCAAAACGGCTTCGCCGAGAAAAAGTGCGAGCACCATTCGGCGACCCACTCCCATAGCGCGAAGCGTGCCGACCTCTTCGCGCCGCGTGATGACCGATATCGACACGGTGTTGTAGATCAGAAACAACCCGACCAGCAGGGCGATTGACGAAAGCGCCGTCAGGTTGAAATGGAAGGCGGCTATCATTCGCTCGACCTGTCCGTAAGCGGCGTCGGGGCGGGCGACGACCAGGCTTTCAGGCAACCGCCGGGCAATCTCCGCTTCAGCCTGTTCAAGGCTCACGCCCGGCTTGAGCTTTACGTCCAGGCGGTCGAGCAGCCCCAACCGGCCAAACGCCAGTTGAGCGGCGGCGATGTCCATCAGTGCGAAATTGTCGAGCGAGCGGGCGGGCCCTTCATCCGTTAGCAGCCCGCGCACGACGTACTCGCTTTTCGTGTCACCTATGGTGAGCGGGACCGCAGAGCCGATTGAAAGATTATTCCGGCGGGCGAATTTTTCCGTGAGGATGACGGCGCGCGGGTCTGCTAACAGAAGCAGAAAGTCTTGTGTGGTCGGCTCGGATTGTTGCGCGCTCAAGCGAAGCAGCCGGTAGCGGCGCAGCGAGCGGTCGCGCAGCACGTCTACTCCGAGGACTTCGAGGTATTCGCCGCGCCCGGTCATCGCGTGGCCCGCGATGATCGGGCTTGCCTGGCCGTAATAAGCAAGCCATCCCAGGTCGCGAAGCAGTAATTCGTCGAAGCGGCCCGCCGCGCCTTTGACCTGTATGGACGTTTCGCCCGCGACAGATTCGGTGGCGGCGCGAAAAGATTCCAGCGCGCTCGCGTTCGCCAGCCGTATGGCTATCATCACCCCGACGCCGAGGCTTATGCCGAGCGCCGTGACGCCTGTGCGCACGCGGTCGCGTAAGAGCGCGCGCAGGATGAATTTCTTAAAGAGTGCGACGAAACCCTTCATGCTCGATTTGGAATCTGCCGCCGTCAGGCGGACGCTGTCGGCGGAGCGGGCTGCCCGTAGTTCGCCTGGGCGGGCCTGCTTTGCTCGCCTCGCATGGCGAATATGGCGTAGATCAGCATTACCCAGAATCCGGCTTCGATAAGGGCTGTAATAACTCCTTTTACATTGTAGAAAGTTTCTATCTGGCTAGCTGTCCACGCGTTTTCGTTTCCATAAAACGTGTGTGACGCCCATATATTTATGACCAGGTTAAAAACAAACATGATCATAAACCCAGCTAGACCGAGCAGCGCCAGCATGGAAATCCTTGGGTGGCGCTTCCACCGAATCAGAGAGAGGATTATCCCCACTATCCAAATCACCACGACGGGCAGGTATGCGCCGTAGCCGATCAGGTATCTTAGAAACTCGCTTCGAGTTAACATTATCGAACGCCGCTCCTTTCTCAAACTATGCTCTCTATAAGTCCGTCGCGCAGGCGTATGGTGCGCTTTGCGTATCGAGCGGCCTCTTCCGAATGCGTAGCCAGAATTATAGTAATGCCAAGCTCGCGGTTAAGATCGGCAAGCAGGCTCATCACCTGTTCGCCAGTTTCGCTATCGAGATTACCTGTAGGCTCGTCGGCCAACACGAGCTTTGGTTGGGCAATAATAGCACGGGCGACGGCTGCGCGCTGCATCTCGCCGCCCGAAAGCTCTGCCGGAAAATGCGCGGCCCGCGCACGAAGCCCGACCCTATCGAGGAGTTCGACGGCTCTCCGGCTTGCCTCGCGCTCGCTCGTCCCGTCAAGCAAGAGCGGCAGCGCGACATTCTCCTTTACGGAAAGAGTCGGCAACAGGTTGAAGAATTGAAATACAAACCCGATCTTTTTGCGACGGAGGCGGGCCGCTTCTTCTTCATCGAGCGTGGAAAGCTCGGCGCCGTCCAGCACCACGCTCCCTCGCGTGGGGCGGTCTACGCCGCCTAAAAGGTGGAGCAGAGTCAATTTGCCACAGCCCGACGGCCCCATCAGCGCGATGAAATCTCCGGCCTCTGATTGAAAGCTAACGCCGCGCAGCGCACTGACGCCGCGCCCTCCGCCATCATAGACTTTTTCGACATTATCGACAGTGAGAATCGGCAGCACTATCGAAGTATTACCGCCAGTACCCGAACGGGCAAGCCTTTACTAAGTCCTGAGTGCTGAGTCTGTTTGAAAAGCCCTGAAAGGGCGAAATAAATCGAATCTTATTTCGCCCTTTCAGGGCTTGTCTGTTGTGTCGGCCATCACCCGGCGCACTGCGCCGGGCTATTGGATTTCGCCCCTTCGGGGCTTTTGAACATCCTCTGGTTGATGAGTTCCGATTTCACCCATCACTTCTTTTCTGTCATGCAGAGAAGCGGACGTGCAGATGGTTGTGATGACCCGGGAAAGGGCGAGTCAGTTTAGCATTGACCAGGACGGGATCGTTGAACAGAACCTTGACTCCGGGGAATAGCTCGCGGATCAGCAACACCAGCTCCCTGGTCAACGCGTGGTCATAGGCCGGATTGCCTACCTCGACGGGGCCGGGGACGCCATTATGTCTGAACGGGCGAAGATCGACATCGCGACCGTCTTTGTGCGACGAGTGAGGAGGGAACGGCCCGCCGTTTCGCCTGCTGATGTCGCCGATGAAGATGTTTATGTCGGGGTGACGGTCTGCCCACGCCTCGCCGAGCGCTTGCAAGTTCCGTATCGTAGAAGAAAGCCCGAATTGATCGTTGCCGTCGCGGCTATAAGTCCGATAGCCTCGGCCACCGTCGGGCAAAAGCGCGTCGATGCTCGTGCCGCCCGACCCCACTCCGGGGCTTGCCGCCCGCGCGGCTTTCAAAAGCGCGCGATAAGTCTCGCCCGTCAGAATACCCGACGGCGTTATGCCGTGTTGCTGTTGAAACAGCATTAACGCCCTTTCAGTCTTTTCACCGAATATTTTAGGCCCCGTCAGAACTTCGGCATGCGTAATGTTGCCGAGCGCGACCAACCGGTCCTGCATTCCCAGCACGACATTGCTCCGGCTCCCGCGCTTGACGCCTTCGTTCAACTGGCGGATTGCCTCTTGAGTTTCTGCGTCGTATGACCCGGTGACCGAAAGGTGATTGTCGGCTTGAAATTCGCGGAGCGCTCTTAATGTCTTTTGCCCGAACTTGCCCGCTCCAGTGTCCTTCTCTTCCTGCGTCATGTATCCGTATTCGATCAACTCGTCTTGCAGCACGTTCACTTCCGAGCCTTCCGCCCCTACTGCCAGCCGTAGGCCCGCGCTCGTTTGCGTCCCGGCCTCGGATAAAATACGCCGAACTTTATCCGAGGCATCAAGCACGGTGACGCGCCCGTCGCGGTCTATATCAAGCCCGGCATTCTGGCGGTATTGCACCGTGCCTCTTTCCCACAGAACAAAATCGAGCCCTTTGCCGATGGCCTTCGGCCACAGCACGGCCATATAGGTGTCCTCGATAGTTTGCAGACGGCCGCGATGCGGGGCGAAGTATTTAGCCACAAAATCAAGCTGGTCTTCAGCCGTCATAGCGGCAAGCTCGGCCGTGGTCGTTCCAAGCGCGCGGGCTGTCGTCGGCATGAACTGTATCAACCCGACTGCGCCGCTCCCGGCGGCGTTCCGTTTGGAAGGGCTGAACGAATGTCCGCTTTCAAAACTCATAACCGCCATTAAGAAGTTAGGATTCATCTCAAGATCGGCGGCGATTCTGATGACCTTATCCTTAAAAGCCTGGCTTACGTTTTCTATGCCCCGCACGTTGGCAAGCTCAAGGCCTCGGGCCATCGCGCGAAAACTTGAAGCTCTGGCCGCGCGCCTGCTTCCGGTTGCGCGCTTGCTTTTAGCCGCGCCCCTGCTTTTAGCTGCGCTCCTGCTTTTAGCCGCGCCGCGAGCTGTCCCGGTTGCTCGTTTGCTCTTACTCGCCTTGCCGGTCGCGCTTCGGGATTTTTTCCCGGCTTTAGCGGCCCTCTTTTTAGCAGTTGCCATTGCGATTTCCTCCTGGAGATATATTGTTTGGTGGTCCCGGAATATTTAGCCGGGCGAAGAATATACGAGCGCCGCTTCAAGCGCAACGGACATATTGATTACAACTCTGCGCCTTCGGTTCAAAAAATGGCCCGCGTCTAGCTTGCCATATTTAGATTTACATATAGCTGCGGTCGAATTACAATTGCCGCGCTTTTCTAATCTTCAAGTTCAGGGCCAAAACTAAACCGGATGGAAAACTCTAGCCCAAAGACGCTGGTCGAGTTGCTTAAAATGGCAGTGGCCGCGCGTCCCGACGCCCTCATCTTAAAGTTCAAGCAGGAGAAACAGTGGACGGGATTGACGGGTGATCGTTTGCTTGAGCGAGTCCGCAACGTCGCGCTTGGACTCTACCATCTGGGCGTAGCCAGAGGCGACCGCATTGCTATACTTGCCGAAAGCGGCCCGCTCTGGACCATAAGCGATTTCGCTATACTGTCAACCGGCGCGGTCAACGTGCCGATCTATCCTACGCAGCCGGTTCATCAAGTCGAATACATATTGCGAGAAGCAGAGCCGAAGCTGTTGTTCATCTCGACCGCGCGGCAGATGCGCAGAGTTAACGAGGCGTTAAAAAAATTCCCCTCCTTGCCCATCGTCTCTTTTCAATCAGGAGTGGAAGGCGAAAATGTCACTTCGTTTGAAAGCCTGGAAGCGCGCGGGGCCGAGCTGGCCGGCGAGCGGCCGGAGCTTTACGACTTGATCTCGTCCGACGTTTCGGCAAACGACCTGGCTTCGGTCATCTACACTTCGGGGACCACGGGCGAGCCGAAGGGCGTTATGCTCACGCATCAAAACATAACCTTCAACGCCGTGAGTTCGGGCTACTTTTTAGAGATCGAGCCGGACAATTTGATGCTGTCGTTTCTGCCGCTCTCGCACGTCTTCGAGCGCATGGTCTTGTACCTGTGTCTGCATTATGGCGTGCAGATAAACTACGCGGGCGGGATCGAGACGGTCGCGGCGGACATGCGCGAAGTCAACCCTACTTTGATGTCTACGGTGCCGCGACTGATAGAGAAGATTTACGCGCGAGTGCAGAAAAACGCTTCGGACGGAGGCCGGATAAAAAAGAGAATATTCGAATGGGCCAGCCGCGTCGCTCGCCGCTCGGCTGAATTGTTGACCGCTTCCAAACCGTTCCCGCCGCTGCTGGAGCTTCAGCGCAACTTCGCCGATCAGCTCGTGTTTGCGAAGCTGCGCGAAGCCGTAGGCGGAAGAATGCGTCGAATGGTTTCAGGCGGCGCGGCATTGCCGCCCGATATGGCGCTCTTCTTTATAGGCGCGGGAATACCGCTTTTGCAGGGCTACGGGTTGACGGAAACCTCGCCCGTAATAGCCGTCAACACGCTCGGTCACAATCGCATAGGCTCGGTCGGTCGGCCCCTGCCCGGCGTCGAAGTGAAGATCGCTGAGGACGGAGAGATACTGACGCGCGGGCCTCACGTCTTTCAAGGCTATTTCAACAAGCCCGATGAAACGGCGGAGGTCTTTACAGATGTTGCCGAGGGGAATGGCGACCGGGGCGCGTGGTTCAAGACGGGCGATATAGGCCATTTCGACGAAGAAGGATTCCTCTTTATCACCGATAGAAAGAAAGACCTGATAAAGACCTCTGCGGGCAAATATGTCGCGCCGCAAATGATCGAGGGGTTGATTGCTCAAAGCGAGTTTGTCGAGCAGGCGGTCGTCATAGGCGATAAGCGCAAATATGTTATCGCGCTCATCGTGCCTGATTTCGAGCGGCTGCGGGCGTGGGCCAAACAGCAGGCCGTAGAGAGCGGGGATAAGCGCGAGTTGATAGCCGACAAACGCACGGTCGATATGATCCGCGCGGAAGTAAGCCGGTTGACGCGCGAGCTGGCGGATTACGAAAAAGTGAAGCGAGTTGCGCTGTTGGCGGAAGAGTTCAGCATAGACGGCGGCGAGCTTACGCCGACGCTCAAGGTGCGACGCCGCGTCGTAGAGCAGAAGTATGAAAAGGTGATCGAATCGCTTTACTCCGGGAGTGAATAAAGCGGTTTTCGAATGTAAGGTAATTCGAGAAGATTCACCGCAGAGACACAGAGAACGCATATGGCCGATGATGTGCTTCGCACGCGGCGGGGGCGCAGAGAAAACCAACGTCTGCTCTGCGCCCCCGCCGCGTGCGAAGCACATCATCGGCCATATGCGTCCTCTGTGTCTCTGCGGTGAGATGTTTTGAATTCTACTTTATCGAATCCAGCCACTCGTGAAGTTTCTTGGATTGCCGCTCGCTGGTCTGTATCTCCGTCGCCTGGCGATCATTCATAACAAGCAAATATGTGCTTTTGAAAAAAGGCGCGATCTCTTTCACACGTTCGAGATTTACTATCACCTCTCGGCGCGCGCGAAAAAAAGGCGGCGCGGGCAGACGCTTTTCAAGCTCGCCAATCTGATAATCGGTCCAATACACCTCCGATTCGGTCTTTGCCCGGAGTATCCCGTCTTCGAGTCGAAAAAAATAGATGTCGTCGAGCCTGAGAAGAATTAAACGGTTCTCGCTTGCGGGCGATGATCTGGCGAGGCGCGGGCGCGCTTTCGCTCGCGACGCGACGCAGGCGACGGCGCTCATCCGCCGCGCCCTGTTCGTTGAGCATAAGCAATGAGGCTCGCTCTATGGCCTGCCGGAGCCGGTCGCGGTTAATGGGCTTCAGAAGATAACCGACGGCGTTCGCATCAAAGGCCGCAAGCGCGTACTCGTCATAAGCGGTGGCGAAGATGACCAGAGGAAAGTCGGTTTTTTTTGGGAGCGCCTGCAAGACTTCAAGGCCCGACAAACCGGGCATCTGCACGTCTAGAAAAACCAGATCGGGCCGCAGGCGTTCTATCTCTGCGACCGCCTCCAGCCCATCGCTCGCCTCGCCCGCGACCTCTATCTCAGGATGATCTTTCAGCAGTCTCCGCAGCCGAGACCTCGCGGACGGCTCGTCGTCTATGATTAATGTTTTGAGTTTCATCAATAGGTATCGAAACAGTCACCGTAGCGCCGCGACCCGCTTGAGAGCTGACATCGAACCCGGCCCGGTCGCCGTACATCGTGCGCAATCTTTCAACGACGTTGCGCAATCCTACGCCGCCCGGCCCCGGAGTCCGCCGAGGCAGCTCAAACCCGGTCGCTTTGAGATTGTCATAACTCGCGCCTTGCCAGCCCGCGCCGTCGTCTTCGACCGTCAGTCGCAAAAATCCTCCGTCGCTCGATGCGCGGACGCGAATCATTCCGCCGCCGAGCTTTGGCGCCAGACCGTGCTTGATCGCGTTTTCAACCAGCGGCTGCAAAATCAGTGAAGGTATTATGCTGCCCGCGACCCCCGTGTCAACCTCTAAATCGACGCGCAGCCTCTCGCCAAACCGCGCCTGCTCTATCTCAAGATAGGTTCTCAGAAAATCGAACTCTTCGCCTACGGTTATCAGGTTGCGGTCGGTGCGGGCCAGCACGTAGCGGAATACTTCGGCCAGCCGTTCGGTCATCGCCTCGGCCCGCTCAGGCTCGGACGCGATTAAATCTACAATCGTGTTTAGAGTGTTAAAAAGAAAGTGCGGATTCACCTGCGCCCGGAGCGCGCGCAGCTCGGCTTCGGTCAACGAGTGCTGCAATCTCTCTTCGCGCAACCCGCGCTCGCGCCGCTCGCGCTCGAACTCTATCGCCTCCACCCTTCGGCCAATGCGGTCCGCGAGAGATGATAAAAAGTGCATCTCGTCGCTCAACAATTTCCTGCGGCTATTGCCCGGCGCGACCGTCAGCCGGTACTTAGCCTGCCCGCCGACCTGGACGGGCAACGACACTTCTATGTCTGCGCCGGTAGTCATCTCTCGCCCCGCATCCGTGGGGCGCGGGCCTCCGGTATCAGCAATCGCGATTATGCTTGCGCGATCAACGCCGAGCGCGTCTTTGATCATAGATTCGGCCATCGCGAACAACTCGCTTTCTTGCTCGATCAAGTCGGTCTGCTCGGAAAAAGTTTTTGCAATCTGCCGGTAATCGGGCCGCCGAAAAAGCCGGCGGTCAGCCAGCCGGGAGATTGCTTTGACAAGCGTTGGAAAGATCAAAAGCAGCGCGCACCATAACAACGTGACCACGACGACCGGGGCCGCCGTTTTGTGCGGTGATCGGTCGCCGACCATACGGGCTAGCGGTTCGACTACGAACAGGCCGTAGACCAGCGCCACTATTATGGCCGCAAGTATTATCAAGCTCCGCTTCACGAACAGGTCTGCGAATCGGAACTGGGCCAGGAATGCGAAAGTTGCTATTGCCAGTGGGATGCTCCATTGCGGAGTCACGTTGACGAGCAGGAATTCAAGCGCGTCGTTAGAGACAGCGTGAATCAACAGTATCAACGAAGCGGCAAGCCCTAACATCAATAACAGTATCGCAACCGAGTATCTGCGCTCTGCCCGCGTGGGCAAATCGCTTTTGCGAAATAGAAGCGCGTAGACCGTGACGTGAAGCGCGAGGTTATAGGCTGAGTAGATTGCGAGCGTAGAGAATCTGACCGGGAACGCGGGGACGAAGACAACGGCGAAAAGCCCCAGCATGAGCAGCGCGGCAATAAAGTATGACGCCCTGAGCACCCACCGCCCTATAAGCCGCCGCCTCGCGCTTTTGACCTGGGGGGATTTGAGGTCGAGCAAAAGTACTGTCGGCAGCATCACCGTTGCGCTGTAGGCGAAAGCCATAAGCAGGGCAAACGTTCTTGACCTGATCGTGAAGCCCGCGAGCAGCACCGCGTATGCTGCCAGGCTGCTCACGTTCCAGAGCAGAGCCAACGCGCTGAATGCGATGCTGATTTTCGATTTTCCGGTTCCCCTATCAGCCCTCCGCAACAGGACCGTGAGCAGTATGTAGAGCGCGGTCCCTGTTGCGAAGCCGAGAGTTTGAATTATGAGGTGCGCGTCTGTCATGGCAGATCATTGGGATTGGGAAAATCTTTGTCAACGCAAAGAGCGCAAAAGAGACGCAAAGACCGCAAAGATTTTTTGCGAGCTTTGCTGTGCTTTGCGTCTTTTGCGTAAAAACAACGGCATCTACTTTTCTAGCTCTTTCCTCGCATCCAACCGAGTCTTAATTTGCGTGGCAGATTGCACAGTTAATCACATTGGCGCGATAAGAGGCAAAAGCCTTCGGGTCGGGCTGGCCCGCGTTGAGCATTGCGAGCCGGGCGCGGGCGCGCTCGGCGGGCGGCGCGTTAAGATTTGCTGCCGCTTCGTACTCCGACTTTGCTTTCGCCGTCTCTTTCGCTTCGAAATAGAGATCGCCCAGCATCACGCGCAACACGCCCTGCGCCTGCTCATTGTAGCTGGCCTTTGAAACGCTGAGAATGGCGTTCAAGTCTTCAAGCGCGGCCTTTTGATCGCGCGCGCCCGCCGGCAGATTCAAGTGTGTAAACCCGCGAAACAGTCTCGGATGGACCTGTTTGGGATTTGCGTTCACGGCTCGATTCATCTCTTCAACGCCTTTCATAAGAATCTGGTTGTCGTTTGTGAAGGCCGCCAGTATCGTCAGCACCGAGCCGTGCGCGCTGAGCATGGTCGCATCATTCGGCGCGCGCTCCATGGCTCGCTCGAACGCCGTGAGCGTTTGCTTGACCGCCGAGACGATATCGTCATGCTTTGCGCGCGATCTGGCGAGAAAAGATATCTTCATGAAATTGCTTATTCCGAGCGCGGCGGCAAATTCGGAATCCTGCGGAGCGAGGGCCGCGCCGCGCTCGAACGCCGCGATGGCTTTATCTAGCGCTACGCCGTCTCCCTTGCGCGCTTGATAAAAATAGGTCCAGCCTAATTGCTGGATGAGCTTCACGTTGTTCGGGTCGCGGGCAAGCTCGGCCTCAAGCCGGGCGGTTTTATCCTCTTTTGGAGAGGCTTCCTGACCTGCCCAGACCGTTGCGCTTATAGTGAGCGCGACAGCCGCGATTATTGCCAGTTTTATCTTTTTCATACTCGATCTCCTTTGAGTGATTTTCTGCCGTTTTCGCGTTCGAGTTTAACCCGGCGTGCGCGGGGCAAGAATCATTCACTTATCGAGCGCAGAAAAAAGATGGGTGAGCGCAGGATTTCTGTGTGTGAGCGCACCCGGCGAGGTTCCCCGCGCGCACGGCTCTGTGGTACATTGCCGGTATGCGGCGACTGCTCCCAAAGATATTCGCGCTGGCAATCGTCATCACGCTGGCAGCCGCGCGGCCCGTGGGCGCTCAGGATAAAAAGGGCGGCGAGCCGGTCGCGCTCGACGTGCGCATAACGCTGCTCCTGTCGCACCTTGCAGACCAGGCGCGATTGAGCGATGACCTTACGTTTGCCGTGCGCGCTCAATCGCAGGCGGCCACCCTGCTATGGCCTTATGACTGCGAGCGAGCGCGAGCGATATTTCGTCAGGCATTTCAATCGCTCGCGCGCGAAACACCGAGCCAGAGCGATAAGCGGCAACTGCGCGAAGAGTTGCTCAACCGCATCGCGAGCCGCGACACGGAGCTTGCCGAAGAACTGGCGCGCGCGCTCGTTTACTCGGCTGACAATCAAAAAGAGACGCGGGCCGACGCCGAGCGGCGCGAGCTGTTGATATCGGTCGCGCTACAGATTGTCGAGCGCGACCCGTACCGCGCGATGGCGCTGGGCCAGATGAGCCTCGGAAGCCCGCCGACTTCGTCTATAAGCAATCGCGAAGATGGCGCGCTGATCTCGCAAAACTTCGCGCGGCTGCTGGTGTTGATGCGGGCTGTTGATTCGGGGCTGTCCGACCTGCTCTTTTCGAGCGCGGTCATACGGCTGGAGCGGTCGCAAGTCATAAACCTCGACGACATACACACGCTCGGCTCGTATCTGGTCTCCTCGGTCAACTCGTCTACTAAAGATTCGATCAGCCGTCCGGTGATAGAGCGGTTCTTGAGCCTGGCCTTCAACCAGATAATGCTTCACCGCAATAGCGAAGAGCGCGGCAAGCCCGATGAGGCCGCCGCCGTCTATTTCATCACGCGCCAGCTCACGGACCTGTTCGCTCGCTACATACCGGATCGCTTCAAAAAGGTGCAGCGCAAAATTGACGAGATGAACGAAGCGAGCGCGGTTGACCGGACTACTGATTTGAGCCCGGCGCAGCCTACCAGCAGCCCCGCCGACATTGCCGGCGACGCCCGCGCAAGCTCGAACGAAAGCGAGCGCGATTCGCTTTACGCGCGAGCGGCGCTCGGATGGCTCGCCAAAGGCGAGATGAATGAGGCTCAATCGGCTGCGCGCTCAATCGCGAATCGAGAGATGCGCGACCGGGTGCTGGCCCAGATCGCAAGGCGACAGACTTCCGAAGGGCGCATAGACGAGGCGGTCGCGGTCGCGCTCCGAATCGAAGACGACACGGCGCGCGTGAGCGCGCTCGTAAAGCTCGCCGGGGCCGCGCTGGCTTCGCGCGACAGGGTGCGAGCTTTAGAGCTGCTCGACGAAGCGGAGGCCGAGGCCATAAAAGCGCAGCCGACGATTGCTCGCGCCCAGTCGCTGCTGACTATCGTGAGCAGCTTTTCTGCCGTCAACACGGTCCGCGCTTTTGAAGTCATGCAGACGGCCATCAAATCTATCAACGAGATTCCCGCGCCCGCCGGGCAGAAAAATATTACGGGCAATCAGCAACCGGAGACGGCCGCGACGGCGCGGGCCGACCTTTACATTCTGAATTTCGAGAACACGCTCGCCGTACTGGCGCAAACAGATTTTGACCGCGCGCTATTGCTGGCGCAGCAACTAACGATCAAAGATGCTTCATTGATTGCCCAGCTTGCAGTATGTCGCGGAGGGCTTGCCCGCGCGCCCGAAGCCGAGCACGCGGAGAGCGACGAAGAGGCAGGCGAGAAACATTAAGAATCGTGACGAGTGACAAGAAAAAAGACCTTTTGCGAACTTTGCGGCCCTTTGCGTTTTTTGCGTTGAACAACGGCCTTGCGCAATCGGGACTCTCGATTTGCTAACGTCGCCAGTTCGTCGCAAAAAACGCAAAGGGCCGCAAAGTTCGCAAAAAGATTTTGTTGAAATGGAAACTCCGGAGCTTATCGGGCAGGTGTTAGATGACAAGTACCGCATCGAGCGACAGCTCGGCAAAGGCGGCATGGGAGCCGTCTACCTTGCGACGCACCTGGGCACGGAGCGGCTTGTGGCGCTCAAAGTCATAGCGCCGCAGTTTATGCTGAATGACGAGTTCGTCGCGCGGTTCAAACGCGAGGCCCGCGCCGCCGGGCGCTTTCGCCATCCGAACGTCGTCAATGTCACGGATTTCGGATTCTCTCACGCAGGCAGCGATAGGATCGCTTACCTGGTGATGGAATATTTGGACGGCTGTAGCCTGGCCGAAGTGCTCGCCGAAGAATCGCGCCTCCTGCTCGAATGGGTCACGGACATTTTAGACCAGGCTTGCTCGGCCGTAGACGAAGCGCACAAGCAGGGCGTCATACACCGCGACTTGAAGCCGGATAACATCTGGCTTGAGCCGAACAGGCGCGGCGGATACACGGTCAAGGTTTTAGATTTTGGGCTTGCAAAACTGGGCGACTCGTCGTCTGCCGACGAGCTTCCGGCTGGCGCTGCGACTTTGCAATCCCGGCCGCCTTCCGAGCGCGCAGCTTCTCCCGCGCTTTCACTTCGAACAGATCAGGCGTTCCACGAAGCGGCGACACAGGTGCAGCCCGCGCCAATCGCCGCAGAGCAAGAGACGCGCATCATGCTGCAAGAGGTGGAACCGGAAGGCAATCATCAAGAGGAAGCCGCTACGCAAATACTCCCGCCTGACGATGACGAAGGCGTCACGCTTTTACAACCGTCTGCGGATGCCCCAAAGAGCAGAACGCCCGTTGCTCATCATAAAACCGTTCAAGAGGCGCGTGCGAACGAGACGGCTCCCGCCGATGGGCTTACTCGCGTGGGGTCTATACTCGGCACGCCGCTTTATATGTCGCCTGAGCAGTGCCGCAGCGAGCCGCTCGACCAGCGCTCGGATATTTACAGCCTCGGCGTGATTGCCTATCAGATGCTTGCCGGAACCCCGCCCTTCACGGGCGATATGCACGAAGTCATGAGGCAACACATCGAAGCAGCGCCGCCGCCGCTCAGAAAGAAGAATAAAAAGGTCCCGAAAAAGACCGCTGCGATTGTCATGCAGGCGCTCGCCAAAAACCCCGAAGACCGCCCCTCAAGCGCGGCGGGGTTTTCGAGCGCGTTGCGCGCAAGCTCCGAGGGGACCGGCACGCTGCTGCGCCGCACGCTCGCGCTTTACAGCGAGCATTTTCCAAAGTTCTTTCGCGCTTCGCTTCTTACCTATCTGCCGCTAATCGCCCTCAGCCTGATTACACTGGTCGCCGGAATACTGGAGTACCGGGGCCGCATTTCTCAAGAGAATGCTAAGATCATCTTCGTAAGCCTCTCAATACTGAAATTGATTTTGACCTTCCTGGTGAGCACCATAATTATCGGCATGACTATCAGGCTGGTGACGCAGTTATTCTTAGCCCCGCTTCGGCCGCTACAGTTGCGCCCCGCTTTCGCAGCGCTGCGAAAGCGGTTACGCCCCTTTCTGGGCACCACTTTTATATTCGTACTGTTGACGTTGCTCCGGTTCTTGCCGCTTATCATCCCCATAGTTCTCTTACAGTTCGTGGGCAATAATTTTATAGTAAAGCTGTTGTTGGTGCTCGCGATCTTATTGCTCTGTATCCCCGGAATTCTCTTCTATATAAATTCTTCGCTCACGGCCCCGATAGTAATGATGGAAAATATGAAAGGCCGCGCCGCCATCCGCCGCTCGAAAACCCTGGTCAAGCGTTCGCGCCGGACGGTGATCGCCATCCTATTCCTTCAGTACATAATCCCCATGCTTGCAGGCTCGCTGGTCATGGCTGTTCTCCTGAATTTCTTCAAAGGCATGCCGAAAGGGCAGGCCAATCTTTTCAGCCAGATCACCGAAGTGTTTACGACCTTGCTCAACGTTTTACTAGTCCCGCTTATTGCAACTCTGTCGGCCTTGCTTTACCTGAAGACGCGCCAGATGGGCGGCGAAACGCTCAGAGAAGCGTTGAGCCAGTTTGAAGAAGAAGATGTGCCGCAAAGCAACTGGCAGCGCCGCATGCGCGAGCGATTGCAGACGCCGACGCATATCAGCCGCCAGTCTAATTCGGACAAAAGCCTGGATAAATGATTCCTTCGCGCGAGAAAGCCGAAACTGCGAAGCGGCCCGCCGCTTCTGATCTCAATGCGCACAAAAGCCTTGCGCGTCGTCTCGGCCCGTTCGACGCCACAATGATAGTGATGGGCGGCATCATAGGCGCGGGCATATTCATGAACCCGTCGAAGGTCGCAGCCGAAGTCAACACCGCGCCTCTGATACTCGGAGCCTGGGCGGCGGGTGGGCTTGTCGCGCTCGCGGGCGCGTTTGTGTACGCGGAGCT
Source organism: Blastocatellia bacterium (assembly GCA_963728545.1). Classification (GTDB taxonomy): domain Bacteria; phylum Acidobacteriota; class Blastocatellia; order UBA7656; family UBA7656; genus DASUNP01. The sequence goes on along the minus strand of CAVSKO010000002.1, from coordinate 3,350,124 downwards.
TGCCGCGCATCGCCCCCAGGTAGGCGGACAGTACGCTTACCTGCGCGAGGCGTTTCATCCGGCGGTAGCATTCGTCTACGGCTGGGCGCTGCTTCTGGTAATTCAGACGGGCGGCATGGCGGCGGTCGCGATCACCTTCGCGCGGTACTTCAAAGAAGTCACCGGCATCCCCGCGCGAGAATGGCTGGTCGCCGTCGTCGCGCTCGCGCTGGTCACGGCGGTCAACTGTCTGGGCGTGCGCACGGGGAGCGGGCTACAAAATGTGCTGATGGTCATAAAGATTGTCGCGATAGCCGCGCTCGTCGCGTGCGGATTGTTTGTCAGCAATCAGGGCGAAGCGGCAAGCTCCACTCTGCCTGCTGCAAAGAGCGCGCTGACTGGATTCGGCGCGGCGATGGTGCCGGTGCTGTTCGCCTACGGCGGCTGGCAGACGGCCAGCTTCATAGCGGGCGAGGTTCGCGAGCCGGAAAAGAACCTGCCGCGCGGACTGTTGTTTGGCGTGATGGGCGTGACGGCGCTTTACCTGGCGGTGAATTTTGTTTGCGTTCACGCGCTCGGCCCCGCAGGGCTTGCCGCTACCGATAAGCCCGCATCGGAAGTGATGCGGAAAATCTTTGAAGATAAAGGCGCTCGTTTGATCGCGATGGCCATAGCTATTTCAGCACTCGGCTTTTTGAGCCAGTTGATACTCACAGCGCCGCGAGTCTACTATGCAATGGCCGAGGACAAACTCTTTCTCAAAAGCGTGGCGTGGCTCGACCCGCGCACCCGCGTCCCCGTCGTGAGCATAGTTTTGCAAGGGCTGCTCGCGATGATCATAGCTTTTTCAGGGAAGTACGAGCAGATACTGAGCTACGTTGTGTCTGTAGATTTCATCTTCTTTGGCCTGACCGCCGTCTGCATCTTTGTCTTTCGCAGCCGCGCCGCAAAAAAATCTTCCGACTCAGGATCGAATCGAGTCCGTTACAGAATGCCTGGCCATCCTGTGACAACGGCGCTTTTCATCGCGGTCTGCTGGCTTGTCGTAGCCAACACGGTCTATAAAGATCCTGGGAACACCTGGATCGGGTTGGTGATCGTTGCGGCGGGAGTTCCTGCATACTTTTTCTGGCAATGGTGGAGGCGCGCTTCATGAGCAATGCCGGTCGCGTGAAAGGTTCTAATTACATCGAGTGGTCAAAGACGCGCTCGCTTGCGCGCTTCAGTTTGGCGACGAGCGGCCTGATCAATTATTCAATCTCGGACCTTCCGGTAAAGATGGAAGACCTCGAAATAAGCGGGCCGAGCCTATACGGCTACGGGCCGCTGCAGCGCGCGCTTGCCATCAAATGCGACGTGCCGCCTTACAATATCGTCGCGGCGGCGGGGACTTCGATGGCGAATCACCTGGCGATGGCGGCGTTGATCGATCCGGGCGACGAAGTGCTGATCGAGCGCCCGGCCTACGAGCCGTTATTGGCTACGGCGTCTTATCTCGGCGCGGAGATCAAGCGGTTCGAGCGCCGCTTTGAAGACGGGTTCGCGATAGACCCTGATGAGGTGAGTCGCAATATCAGCCCGCGCACGCGGCTCGTCGTTATAACAAATCTTCATAACCCGAGCGGCGCGTTTACGGATAACGACCGCATCAATCGTATAGGCGAGATCGCTTTGAGCGTGGGCGCTCGCGTGCTGGTTGACGAAGTCTATCTCGAAGCAACTTACGACCAATCGCCGCGCTCGGCCTTTCACCTGGGAGAACAATTCGTTACTACGAGCAGCCTGACAAAGGCTTATGGTTTGAGCGGGCTGCGCTGCGGCTGGGTGATGGCCGAATCAACGCTCGCCCATCAAATGTGGAAGCTCAACGATCTGTTCGGCGTGGTACCCGCGCACACGGCGGAGCGATTGAGCGTCATCGCGCTCAAAAACCTCGAACGGATCGGCGAGCGAGCGCAAGAATTGCTTGAAACGAATCGCAAGCTGATAAATAAGTTTCTTGATTCGCGTGACGACCTCGAAGCGGTGAGGCCGCAATTCGGGACAATAGTTTTTCCCCGACTCAAGCGCGGCGGCGTTGACGATCTCTGTAGCGTGCTCCGCGAGAAGTACGAAACGAGTGTGGTGCCCGGAAGGTTTTTCGAGATGCCGGACCATTTCCGCGTCGGCATAGGCTGCACGACGGAAACCCTGATCGAAGGGCTAAAGCGATTAGGCGCCGCGTTGGACGAGATAGTAAGTCCGGGATAAGAAAATTAAGATTCACCGCAGAGACACAGAGAGCACAGAGGGGGCGCAGAGAAAACCAACGTCTGCTCTGCGCCCCCGCCGCGTGCGAAGCACATCATCGGCCATATGCGTCCTCTGTGTCTCTGCGGTGAAATCTGGTGCCCTCTTCCTTTCCAGCCTATTCCGGGTTTTATTATGAGGGTGATCGATCTATAATTCTGCCCCATAGTTTAAACAATCAATCATAATTTCAAACGAACGGGCGGGAGGCAATATGAATGTCCCAATCGAAAGCAAGACCGTAAAGCTGTTGATTATCGGCTTCGTTCTTTTGCTGATCAATAGCTCGTATCTGGCTGCTTATGCCGAGCCTACGCTCTTCTACTTTGGCAATGTCGCCATTCACCTGTTGCTTGGACTCGCGCTCGCCATAATATCGGCTGCCTATGTCTTGAAGCGTCTTCGAACGCTTTCTCCTGCGATGTTGTTTAGCGTTGTCGCGCTTACCTTGAGCACCGCGCTGGGCCTCTTCATGATGAGATATGGCGCGACCCGTCCTTACAGGTGGGCGCTTTACGCGCACATAGCGCTGGCCGTCGCAGGCTCAATTCCACTCGTCGTTGCTCTTTTTAAAATAGCTCGCAGCTATGCGCAGTCGAAACAGAGAAAGTTAGTTCAGGTCGCTATTGTCATTTTTATGCTCGCGCTGCCCGTGGCGACGACCGCTTACGACCGCTACACCGGGACGGCGCGCGATAAGATCATAAATCCTGACAACGTGCCTCTGAACATGGAGAACGAAGGCGCCGGGCCTCACTCTCCATTCTTCCCTTCGTCGGCAGAGACCAATGTGGGCGGCACTATCCCGTCGACATTCTTTATGACGGCCAAAGATTGCGCCCGCTGCCACAAAGAAATTTATGACCAGTGGAATTCATCGGCTCATCACTTCGGCTCTTTTAATAATCAGTGGTACAGAAAATCGATAGAGTACATGCAAGATGTAGTCGGCACGCAGCCTTCAAAATGGTGCGCCGGGTGCCACGATCACGCGGTATTTTTTAACGGCAGGTTCGACCGCCCGATCAAAGAACAGATCGACACCCCCGAAGCCCAGAACGGTTTGAGCTGCACCTCGTGCCATTCGATAGTTCACGTAAAAAGCACTATGGGGCAAGGCGATTTCACTATCGAATATCCGCCTATGCACGACCTCGCGGTGAGCGATAACAAATATCTTCGCTGGGCGCACGATTATTTGCTTTATCTCGATCCGCAGCCTCACAAGAAAACTTTCTTGAAGAGTTTTCATACCGACCAAACGCCGGAGTTCTGCTCGTCGTGTCACAAGGTCCATCTGGACGTGCCGGTAAACAGCTACCGGTGGTTTCGCGGGTTCAACGATTATGACGGCTGGCAAGCGTCGGGCGTGTCGGGCCAGGGGGCGCGCTCGTTTTACTATCCGGCGAAGCCTCAAAAGTGCGCCGATTGTCACATGCCTCTGGTCGCGGCGAACGATCCTGCGGCCATAGACGGCAAGGTCCATTCGCACCGCTTCCCCGCCGCAAACACCGCGCTGCCTTACGTCAACGGCGACGAAGAGCAGATGAAAGTGGTTCAAGACTTTTTGCGCGACGGGCAGGTGTCGGTAGACGTATTCGGAATCGTTCGCGGCGGCGAATCCCAACAGAAAATCGAAAAGCAGATAGCAGGCTCGGAAGACCAGCGGCTTGCCAGCACATTCGCCGTCGGCGAAGAGTCTATGAACTTTGGCGCCGAGCAGGCTTTCATTGCGCAGCCTGTCGAAGTCATCGGCCCGCTCGGCGCGGTCGAGGTGACGGCGCGGCGCGGCGAATCCTTGCGCGTCGAAGTCGTGGTTCGCACTCGAAAAGTGGGCCACTTCTTTCCCGGCGGCACCGTCGACGCCTTCGATGTCTGGGTAGAGCTTGAAGCGTTCGATAATCAGGGCAAAAAGATTTTTCATAGCGGCGAGGTCGAAGGCGGCGGGCGCGGCCCCGTAGAAAAGGGCGCGCATTTTTACCGGGCCCTGCTGCTTGACGAGCACGGCAACCAGATCAATAAACGCAACGCCTGGGCGGCGAGGTCCGTAGCATACGTGCGGCTCATTCCGCCCGGCGCGGCCGACACGATTCACTATCGTCTGAACATACCGGAAGATTGCGGCGATCAAATCTTCTTAAAGGCGAAAGTCAACTATCGCAAGTTTGCGTGGTGGAATACGCAATGGGCATTTGGCGGAGTGCGCGACCCCGAGCATAAAGACTTCTCGCTCACTGCGAGCCACGACGATGGCCGCTGGGTTTTTAACGGCGACACATCAAAAGTTTCGGGCAATATCAAAGCCATTCCTGATATTCCGATAACCGTGATGGCTTATAACGAAGCGGCTATAAAAATCATTCCTCGCAACGCCGTACTGCCCGACACAAAGCCGCTGCTCGACCGCGCGGTGCGCGAGCGTTGGAACGATTACGGCATAGGGCTGCTTTTGCAAGGCGACATCAAGGGGGCGGAAGCGGCTTTCTTGAAAGTGACGGAGATGGAGCCTGAATACGCCGACGGCTGGGTGAACGTCGCGAGGGCCAGAATTCAGGAAGGCAATATGGAAGGCGCTGAAGCAGTGCTTCGCAAAGCTCTTGAGATTGCTCCGCGACTTGCCAAGACGCATTTCTTCCTCGCCACCGCGATCAAAAGCTTCGGGCGATACGACGAGGCGCTTGATCATCTTCGCGTGACGCTCGATCAGTACCCGCGCGACCGCGTGGTGTTGAATCAGACGGGGCGAATACTTTTTCTCAAGCGCCAGTACAAAGAGGCTATCGCTGAATTCCAGAAAGTCCTGAAGATAGACCCCGAAGACCTTCAGGCGCATTACAACCTGATGCTCTGTTATCAAGGGCTGGGTAATTCCGAGATGGCCGCCCGCGAGCAGTCTCTGTACCGCAGGTTCAAAGCCGACGAGTCGGCGCAAGCTATCACAGGCCCTTATCGCCAGCTTCACCCTGACGATAACAACGAGCGTCAACAGATACACGAGCACCGCACTGTGCAAACGACTAAACAGGAGCGGAAAGATTACTCTACCGCGAGGCGAAAGCAAGTTGTAGGAAAGGTGAAGTGATGCGAACCAGGTTGTTGAGCTTGGCACTCTCGGCATTGATGGCCGTACAGTTTACCGGCTGCATAAACAGTCCGACAGCCGACGACGTTGCTAATTCTAATTCGGCGGAAAAGTCTTCGGCGGTTGCCGATCAAGCGATTCAACAGACCGAAGCGCCTGCGGCTACGGAAGCGCCGCGCTACTCCGGCCCGATAGAATTTAAAGATGTGACCGCGCAAGCCGGGATTCGCTTCAAGCACAACAGCGGCGCGTTTGGGAAAAAGTATTTGCCCGAGACGATGGGCTCAGGCTGCGCCTTTTTAGATTATGATAACGACGGCTGGCAAGACCTTCTGCTCATTAATTCGATGAACTGGCCCGAACGTAAAGGCGCGAAATCATACCCGGCGCTTTATCACAATAATCGAAACGGCACGTTTACCGACGTGACGCGCGAGGCCGGGCTGATGCAGGAGATGTACGGGCTGGGTTGCGCCGTCGCGGATTATGACAACGACGGCAATGTCGATATTTATATAACCTGCCTCGGCCCTGATCTCCTCTTTCGCAACCTCGGCGGAGGCAAGTTTGCCGATGTGACGGCGAAGGCGGGAACAAACGATCCGGCGTTTTCTACGAGCGCAGCCTGGATCGATTATGACAAGGATGGGAAGCTCGATCTTTTCGTTTGCAACTATGTCGACTGGGCCGTAGAAAAAGACCTTCATTGCACGCTCGACGGCAAGAACAAGTCTTACTGCACGCCCGAATCTTACAAAGGCCAGAGCGCGACGCTTTATCGAAACAGAGGCGACGGCACGTTTGAAAACGTGACCGAGCGCGCGGGGCTTCTGGATACGGGCGCGAAATCTTTAGGCGTCGCCTTGATAGATTTTGACGGCGACGGGTGGATGGATCTGTTCGTAGCCAACGACACGCAGCCCAACAAGCTCTACAAGAATAACGGCAACGGCACTTTTACCGACGCGGCGATGACCGCAGGCGTAGCTTTCAGCGAGGCCGGAGTCGCGCGCGCAGGCATGGGCGTAGACGCGGCGGATTATGACGGGTCGGGCCGTCCGAGCCTTATCATAGGCAATTTCTCTAACGAGATGATGGCGCTTTATCACAACGAAGGAACCGGGTTGTTTATCGATGAAGCGCCGACATCGACCATCGGGCAAACATCCTTGCTCACGCTCACGTTCGCCTGTTTCTTTTTAGATTACGACCTGGACGGGCTGCCGGACATATTCGCGGCCAACGGGCACGTCTCGGACGACATAAGCGCCGTGCAGCCGAAGGTCAAATACCCTCAGCCGCCGCACCTGTTTCGCAACCTCGGAAAGAAACGGTTTGAAGCCGTGACCGCGCGTCTTGGCCGAGCGATGCAACAGCCGACAGTGGCGCGAGGCGCGGCCTACGGCGATTTCGATCTGGACGGCGATCTCGATCTTCTCGTCACCGCGAATAATGGGCCGGCGCGATTGCTCCGAAATGACGGCGGCAATCAGAATAATCTGCTTCGCGTCAAGACCCAGGGCGTGGCGTCGAACCGCGACGGCATCGGCGCAAAAATCTCTTTGAAATTAGCGGACGGTGGCGGGATGTGGGGTGTGGTCAAAACGGGTTCGAGCTATTGCTCGCAAAGCGAGCTGCCCGTGACGTTCGGGCTTGGCAAGGCAGATAAAGTTTCGCGCATAGAGGTCACATGGCCCAGCGGTCGCGTAGACATCGTCACCGACATCAACGCTAATCAAGAGATCGTGATTCAAGAAGGGAAGGGGATCATCGCCTCGCAGCCGATAATGTTTGCCAGGCCATGACGACCTTAACAAACAGGGCCTTAACAAACGGGCGATAGCGTCCCGCAAGCCGGACAGATAAGCTCACCCGTAGCGACAATCAATCCACAATCGTCGCAAACCAGTCCACTCGCTTCGTCTCTGCTCGCTTCATCCGCGGCCTTTTCATCCATAAAAGCCCCACAGGCTACGCAGAACAAATCGTCGCTGTCGGCTTCGCTGCCGCAAGCCGGACAGATTACAAGCGTCACAATTTGAGAGGATGTTTTCAACGTAGGATAATAAAGGAGTCCGCTCAGACTCAAAGGCCCGCTGGCTCTAAATAAATCGTTCGTCTCGACTGCGGGCGCGGGCGCATAGGTCGTCACAATATCAGCAGGCGCAGGAGCATCGACAGGCGCGACTGTCTCTATCTGCTCGCTTGCCGGTAGAAATTCAAAGACCGGATCGGCAGACGCCGCCGGTTCTAAAAAGGTGAGAGGATTACAATCGGGCGGCCCTGCTTCCGGGCATTCGGGCAGAGACTCAAAAACCTGAGACTCAAACAAAGGCTCGCTTGTTTCCAAAGGGTCGCTGGTTTCGCCAGATGATAAGATTCCATCTAATGGATCGCCCGTCTCTACAAATCCTGGGAACTCGACCGGGGATTGAAGGACCGGATTGGGATTTACGTTTTTTTGTCGCTCTCTATCAGCCAGCTGGTTTTCCGGCGGCATCTCGCTAAAAGCAAGCAAGTCAAGATAGAGGTTCAACTCGCCCGTATTGTTCAACCCAATATCCTGCTGGTCATGGTTGAGGCGCGGCCCTGGTTCGGCGGATTTGATTTCCATTGCAATACACTCGTAAGAGATAGACGTGGAGGCCGCAACGGGTTCATTCTACAACAGCAAGATAGCCTTTGCTATACAAATTCTCGAGCGCGTAGTGATAACATTGCCTGGATTGTAATGCCTAAAGAATCGGAAATCATCTCTCGCATAAGAGCGCGCGCTGGCGCGTCCGAACGTGTCACGGTAGGCATTGGCGACGATGCCGCGGTCATCAAAGCGAGAGAAGCAAATGACTTGATAGCTTGCTCGGACCTGAGCGTCGAAGGCATTCACTTTCGGATTGAATGGTCCGAAGCCCGTTTGATAGGCCGCAAAGCGCTCGCCGTGTCTTTAAGCGACGTGGCTGCGATGGGCGGCGAGGCTCGCTACGCGATGATAAGCGTTGCTTTGCCCTCGTCGCTTTCAACTGAGTTTATCGATGAATTGTTTCAAGGCTTTTTCGATATTGCCGACGCCTGCGGGGTATCAATCGTCGGCGGCGATACTTCCGCATCAATTGACCGGCTGTTTATAGACGCCGCTGTCATAGGCGAATGCCGCAGCGGGCGGGCTGTCACTCGCGCGGGCGCGCATGCGGGAGATCTGATTTACGTTACGGGGTCGCTCGGCGCGTCGGCACTCGGACTTAGTCTGCTTGAGCAGGGCCGCAGGCTGGATGGTGAAACGGATGATAGCCGGGAGGGCTGCGCGCTGCGCGAGGCGTTGATAAAGCACCTGCGGCCTGAGCCGCGAATGGAAGCGGGCAAGGCAATAGGCGAAGCCGGTCTTGCAACAGCGATGATAGACATCAGCGACGGGTTAAGCACAGATTTGTGGCACATACTTGACGAGAGCCACTGCGGAGCAATCATTCACGCCGTTGATATTCCGATTGCCGACGGCGTCAAGTTGCTCGCGCCCGAAGACGCTTTGCGCTTTGCGCTTCACGGCGGCGAAGAGTACGAGTTGTTGTTCACGGCCCCGCTCGACGCGCAGGCAAAAGTTGAAGAGTTATCGAATGCGCTGTCGCTTCCGATAACCTTGATCGGCGAGATAACTGCGGGCGAAGGGTTGAGGCTTGAGCGCGACGGCGCTTATGAACGTCTACGGCCCGCAGGGTACGAACACCTCGGTTAAGTATTTATTTGGATGTAAGGGAATAAAAAAGATTCACCGCAGAGACACAGAGAGCACAGAGGGGGCGCAGAGAAAACAGTATTCTGCTCTGCGCCCCCTCTGTGCTCTCTGTGTCTCTGCGGTGAGATGTAATCCGCTTTAGCGCGCGGTGATAGTCACCTTGCTCGTGCCGACGTTCGAGCTTGAATCAGCGCACCGGAATGCAATTACGTGCTCGCCCGGTTTGTCGAAATTGACTCTCACCTTGTAGCTTTCGCGCGAAGAGTCGGCAATCCCGTCCGAAGGAAAGGTCAATAGCCACTGGCCGCCGTCAACACTGTATTCGCCTCTTACGACGCGGCTGGTCGTGTCGCTCACTTCGAATGTCACTTCCGTCGTCGGACCGTTCATTACCGGCCCGCTCACTTTTATTGAAGGCGGCGTGTTGTCAATCTCAACCGCGTCGGTCGCTTTTTCATGCGAGAGCGCGAGGCCCGATGGATTTCCGGGCGCGTCGCTCGCCGTCACCTTGAAAAGATATGACCCGTCCGGCAATCGGTTGCCGTCAATGGTGTAGTAAGGCTGCGAGACGCTTTCCGAAAGCATGTGCCATTGATTATCGCCTACCGTCCGGTACATCAACGTGTAGACGAGCGTGTCGTCGTTGGGGTCCGTTGCCGCCCAGCTCAAACTGCGCGCGCCCTTCTGGAAGAAGCGGCGCGGCGGCACCGTGGCCACTACGCCGAACAACTGCGGATCAAGCCCCGAAGACGCGATTGACGGGTCGATGGCGAGCGGCATCTCTTGCAACGCCACGCCAGGAGCCAGCACCGATACGGAAGCGATCTCGGGAGCCTGGTTGCGTGGCAAGTAGGCGACGACTACCGATTGCAGTTGCGCCGCAGCCTGAGCCGCCCCGTTGCGAAGCGTCGCGCGCCACTGGATGAACCTGGCGCGCGGGCTTGTGATCTGATCGCCCGAAGAGTTGCGATAACCAGCAGACCAATCGCTCCACGTAGCGTCGGGGCTTTCGGTGTTGCCGGTTCGCGTCTGTAACTCGACGTTGCCCGTGCCGCGCCAGGTTATCACGCCCCACGCGGCTGCGAATTTCGCGTCGTGAATGGGCGAGGTGTAACGGCCTTCGGTTACGCTCTGACGGCCTATGCGATAGAGGCGGCCCAGATTGCTCGACGTGGCAAAAAGATTATCGCCTACCGCGATGATGGTTGAACGTCTGGTCTTCGGTTAATTGAATCATCAGCAAATCGGAGCGGTCAGGAGCTATGGAATAGATGCGCCCTTTGTCGCCCGTTCCCACCAACACGCCTTTGCCCGGCAGCGATTTGAGCGCAAAGCCTACGGTGCTTGACGCGCTCCAGTAGACCTCGCTGCCCCCCTCGGCAAGTATGCGAAATACTGCGCTGCGCGCCCCGTCGGCTTTGCGGCTGCGCGATTGGTTGAGAATGCCTGAAAGATCTGACGATTGAACGCTGCTGCTCACGGCTTCACCTGATTCATCTGTCGAAATGGTGATAACGCCTTCGCCCGATATGCTCGTGGTCGAAGAGACTCCGGCGCTCGATTGTCGCCCTCCGCCCTGTTGATTTATGCCGAGCGCGAAGACTGAGCCGTCGTCGGCAACCGAGAGGCTGTGGATCTCCTGCGAGGGCGAGTCGAAAAGAGCAAAGGTCTTTCCGTCGGGTGAGACTCGCAACACCAGGCCCGACGGGTCGGTCCCGGCCAACAGATTGCCTTTGTTGACGGCGAGCGAAACGATGTTGGTTTCGTTCGTGTCGGCAAGCACACTCGATTTCCCTGTTTGATCTAATCGGTAGATGACGCCTTTATCACCCGTGCCCGCGTAAAGGGTCGAGCTTGCCGTGTCGAAAGCGAGCGACCAGATGTATTTGTCGGGCGGGTCGTAAAAGACCGACTCGCGCCCGTCGGGTGTGATCTTATAAATCTTGCCGTCGGGCGAAGTGCCTGCGTAAAGATTGCCCTGCGGGTCCGTGGTGAGAGCAGTCACGTCAAGCTCTCCCGCGTCATAAAGCAAGCGGCCCTGCCCGCTCGGCTCCACTTTGAATATGCGCCCTTCGTGCCCCGTGCCCAGATAGATATTGCCCGCGCTGTCGGCCGCGCTCGACCAGATGTAAGCCTCTTTGGTGTCGTAGACTAAAGCGAAAGTTGGGGCGAGCGTGATCGCGCCGTTTTCGGCTATCGACACTCCCTGCGCATCACCTTTTACAATATCTTCCTGTTTTGAAATCTCCCAGAATACCGGGCCGGCGGCCAGCGCCGGTATAAATGACGCCAGGATCGTCAGGGTGATAAGAGCAGTCTTACAAAGGGGGGAACGTCTAAACATCACAAGTTTCCTTTCAATGCGAGTCAAACTTGAATCTCTAAAATTAAAGTGGTTTTCAATTGAATGTACGGAGCTGGAGAGACATCTCACCGCAGAGACACAGAGGACACGGAGCGGGCGCAGAGCAGAATATGGTTTCCTCTGCGCAACCTCCGTATCCTCTGTGTCTCTGCGGTGAATCTTATTGCATTCCCTTACACTCATTTGAAATTCGATCTAAATCTCAAACAAAAAATAAAAGCCCGCAACGCGCGCGGGCCTTTCATAACTGTCGTTCTCAACTGTAGAGCAAGTGAGCCGCAAGCAATCTTCGCGCAAATAATCCGCCCAAACTTTCGAGATCATTTGACTACGTTTATCGTGATCGTCTGCTGCCCACTGATAATGAACTGCGAGGGCGGGAGCGTGCTTTCCGACAGCGTCGCCACCGAAAGCGGCGTGTAGCCGCCCGACGTGCGCTGAGAGCCTAGCGTCGCCAGCATCGAAGGCGGCAGCACGGGCATCTCTTCATTATTGACTATGGCTCCGCCGCCCGAACGCATCACTTTTACGTAAAGGCGATTGTTCTTCTTGAGCTTGTTGATCGCCCGCACCAACTGGCCCAGGTCTTTGGGCGTGAAGTCGGCTGACGGCTGCGTGCGCGCGTCCGTCTGGTTTATCGAAGAGCCGTCGCCTACCAGTATGACCAGCGGCCCAACGGGCGCGTCCGTAGGTATCTGAAGCGGAATCCGCTCGACAAACTCGTTGCCGTTATCGTTGCGCGCGAAGGCCTGAATCTCGACGCTCTCGCCGCGGCGAACTTCCGTCTTATCGATCCAGAGCCGGTTGAGCGTGCCGCTCGAACGCGCGTCGAGCGAGGTGACATTGACTTCGATGCCGCTCAGGTCTACGGCGTCAAAGCCGCTATTGAAGAGTATCGCCAGCGGCCGCGCAACGTCCGTCACCGCAAACAGCGCAGCGCCGTTCGGCGCGGAAAAGCTGTTATCGAGCACGATGTCCGGGTGGCCTTTGACCGCTATGCGCCCTGTGATCTTGATCGTCTGGTTTCCTATCTGTCGTTCGGTCGCAAGGATGGACGAGAACATCGCTATCTTCATCAGCAGCGGCGTCAGGAAAGAATCAGAAACCATTTCGAAATTATAAGTCTCGGCCTTGTTGCGGCTGGTGTGGACGGTCATTCGTACGGGGATCATGCGAGGCTTTTCGCCCAACTGCCCGTAAACGCCCGTCGAGCGATCCTGGCTGATGGAGCCTACGAGATTGCCGCCCGCCGAAAGCTTGAACGAGTTATTGACGTTAGGCACGACCGTAACGACGGAGGATTCGGCCATAGGCCACGAGGTCTGACCGGAGCTTAAGAACGGATGGCCGAACGCATATATGCGGTCGCCGTCGCGATGCGTCACCGTCCCCGCCGCGTCCAGGGTGAAGTCTCCGCGCACTAACTGGACGCTGACCGATGTGCCGGGCCCCAGCGTCGTCTCGTTTGAAGCGACCATCGGCGAGAGGCTTGACCCGCCGCCTATGCCTGCGATTGGCTGTATTCCGGCTTTGCGCAACTCGTCGGCAAACATATTGACTACGGCTTGAGGAACGCCGGAAAAAGTGACCGGCGTGGCTATAGGCATGATCGTCTGCCCCACGTAAGGCGTCAACCGACCGTTAGTCGCCGCGCGAGGCCCTATTTGCGCCTCGAATGGAGCGGGTATAGCGCTCTGGCTCGCCGAGGCTGCCCCCATCAACGTGTTAAAGCTGACGCGCTGGCTGGTTCGAGGCGGCTCTGCTTCGCCGCGCTCGAATATGTCTATCATGTACTTGATCGGCGTGATCCCGGCTATAGGCTCTTTCGCAAACGGAAAGGCGTAAGCCACCGCGCCTACCAGCTTGCCCTCGATGTAGACGGGGCTGCCGCTCATCCCTGCGAAGACGCTTGTGCGCTCGACAAGCGGGCCGCCAAGCCGCGCGATGATGAGGCTCTGACGGGGATTTGGGACGCCCTCGAGAAGGCCGAGTATTTCTACCTCGAACCGCTCAGGCTGCGTTCCCTGAAAAACGCTCATCCCGTGCCCCTTCATACCGGGGCGAACCTCTTCAAGCGGCATGAGAGCCGCGTTCGTCTTTGAGGTTGAAGCTTTTGGATCAGAAGCCAATGCCGCGCCTGCAAGGGCAGACAGTAAACAGAAAGCGATGACCAGTTTTTTCATAGAATTTCTCATTTCACTGGGCCGACTCGAATGGGGCTGACTAAGTTTTGCCATTTCGATTTTGCTTTACGCCGTCGAGAGCGTCTCTTTTGTCACGGGTTGCGCTTTTAAGGAGAAGCTCATTATTGATGATAACCGCCTCGAAAACTTGGCGTCAAGACTTCTCAATTCTTTGCATTACAAAGACAACAGATTCTCCCGGCTCGCTCTGCCAGCCGAGGCCCGATTATATATTAATGTAAGTTTGATTTTGAGCCTGTCGTGGTAATATTTATATCAAAAGGAGCGATCATTCATGCCTAAGATAAAAAACGCTCAACGCGATAATAGTGAAAGCGATTCGGCAAAAGAGAAGAAAGAAGGCGGGCCGCTTGAGCGGCAGCGGGCTTTTATAAGACAGCGGTCTGCCGTTTTACATCCTCGTGAAGGTTCTCAACCGAGCGGGGCGGGACAGCCGTCGCCGCCGCCTGATTCTCGCAAGCAAGTGATGTCGGAGTATCGCAAACGGCAGAAAGCCTCTCGTTCAAAGAAGGAATCATCAAGTTAAGATTTACTCAGGTATTGATCAATCCGGGTTGTGTGCCGCGGAGCGGCAAAGGATATTAGCCGGTTGGCAAGCGAAGCGCAGCCACCGGCTAATATCCTGCCGCTCCTTCGGAGCAGCCTAAAAGGAGTCGAGGAATGCCTAAAAAAAAGACAAAAGCAAAGTCGAGAGCTATGAACGAAGAGAATCAATCGAACGGTGACAGTCAAGCACCGGATGCGGGTAAAGAGTTTGGCCCGCTTGAGCGCGAGCGTTATTTCTTAAAGCAGCGACTTGCCACCTTACAGCCGCGCGGCGGGCAAACCAGGAGCGCCTCCGCTTCGGTGGCGCGGGCCGCCCGCGCCGTTCAGCCGTCCCCAAAAGCCGGAAAAGCGAGATCGCCTCTGTCGGCTGATTTCCGTCAGAACCTGACGGCGCAATATCGCGCGCGCCAGAAGGCAAAGCTGCCGGCGCGCGCCCGCGCGGCCCTAAGCGGTCGCCCCCGGCGCGTGGGCGTGGCGCGAGAAGCCGCTGCGCCGGCACCTTTTAACAACTGGATTCCCATAGGCCCTTCGGTAGTGCGAAAAGGGCAGGCTTCAAATCGCCCCGCCGTCAGCGGGCGCGTCGCCGGAATCGCCGTCGCCGCGCTGGCGGGCGGGATGCGAGTCTATCTTGCGAGCGCCAACGGCGGCGTGTGGCGCTCGGACGATAACGGGTTGAACTGGCACTCGACTATGGACGCATGGGACCTCAACCCGACGACGCGAGCGAGCGACTCGCTTGCTTGCGGAGCGATTGCGATAAGCCCTACAAACCCCGACCGCGTCTACGTCGGCACGGGCGAAGGCGGCAGCGGGGCCTATTTTGGCGTAGGCCCGATCAGAAGCGACGACGGCGGCGTCAACTGGGTCACCGAGCCGACCGCTCCGGGATCGCCCACGCTTGCGGGAAAGAGCTTCTACCGGCTGGCCGTAGACCCCGGCGACCCTGAGCGAGTGGTAGGAGCTACGGATAGCGGCCTCTACCGGCGCGAGCCTGCCGGAGGCTCTTTCAATTGGGTGCGCAAGCTGGCGAATGAATGGTCAAGCGTCGTAGTCGCTCGCGCGGGCAGCGCCACGACTTTTTACGCTGCGCGCTACGGCGGGCCTGTTCGCACTTCTACGGACGGTCATAGCTGGACGCCGATTTCGACCGGCTTTCCTTCTTCAAACGTGGGGCGCATAAGCCTGGCCGTGAAGCCCGATGATCCGACAGTCCTTTATGCCTTGATAGCCAGAAGCGACGACTTCCACCTGCGCGGAGTCTACAGGTTCGACGCGAGCGATAATAAATGGCGCAAAATCAATTCGGCCCCGGCAGACCTTTTTGGCTCGGACCCCTCAGAGGCGGGACAGGGCTGGTACGACATTGCCATCGCGGTTGATCCGAACAACGCCAATCGAATCTACCTGGGCGGCTCGACCAAGTTGAGCGGCAATCTGTGGGCTGGGTGTCTATATCGCTGCAATGTTACGTCGAGAGGTTCAGGCTCAAGGCTTAGCTACAGCATGACGGCGACCCCTATTGGCAGCACGGTCCACGCCGACCTGCACGAGCTGCAATTTACTCCCAGTGATTCCGAAAATCTGTGGGTGGGGTGCGACGGGGGAATATTTCTGACGAACAATGCTACGGGAATAGCAAATTTCGAATCGCGCAACACCGGTCTTGCTACGATGACGATGAACCATCTCGACATTCACCCGACAGAGCCTGCCGTCCTGTTTTGCGGCACGCAAGATAACGGCACCACGCGCTACACGGGCGAAGAAGCGTGGCTACACTCTGACGCCGGAGACGGCGGCTTCGTAGTAATCAACTGGAGCGACCCGTACAAGATACTGCGCACCTACGTGCAGGGCATACTGTTCGGCACGAGCGACGGCGGGCAGACATACGATTCTTGGGAAGACGTGAGCTTGCCCTCGCCACATTTTGGCAACGCGGAGTTTTACGCCCCGCTCGTCGGAACTCCGGTCAACACCGCAGCGCCCGCGGAAGCCGACATAGTCGCGTTTGGCGGCGAGCGGCCCTGGATAACCACAAACTTTGGCGGCTCGTGGCAATCGATTCCCAACAACAGCAGCTCGGATGATCTGCCGAGCAATATTCTATCGCTCGCTTTTGCTTCCGCGTCGCGGCTCTACGCAGGAACGATGGGCGGCCAGGTTTTCAGATTCGACAAGAGCGGAATGAGCTGGACTCGCACGCGCATAGATGCCGCGCCGCTTCTGGTCGGCCCTATAACAGACATCGCCGTTGATACGTCGGATGCTACGGGCAGTTCGATTTATGTGACGCTCGGCGGCACGGGCGATTATCGTCACGTGTGGCGGTATAACGGCACTGCCTGGCAACAGCGCAGCGGCCCGGCGGCAGGTTCGGCAACAAGCCTGCTCGACATCCAGCACAACGCCATAGTCGTAGACCCCGCGCACACGAATAATCTTTACGTCGGCGCTGATATAGGGATATGGCGTTCTACGAACGGCGGCACGAACTGGTCTTCGTTTTCCGAAGGGTTGCCCGACGCTTCGGTGTTAGATATGAAGCTTCACAACCCGCGCAGGATTCTGTTTGCCGCAACGCACGGGCGCGGAGTCTTTGAGCGGACGATTGATTTGACTTCGGCTACGGGCGTCGAGCTTTATGTGCGCGACACGCAGCTCGACCTGGGACGTTATACAACGATCAACGGCTTGAACGACCCGACCGAACAGGGCGCGACCGTAGCCCACTGGCGCGGCCCCGACATAAAAGTTGACGCGCCTTCGGCGATGGGAACCTACCAGACTCCTACCAATCAGATAACTTTCTTCGAGTTCGTAGACACTATCGTAGACGGGAGCGGGGGCGTGGCGACGGTAGACTCATCGGCAGGCACGGCGGTCAATCGCGTCTACGTGCAGGTGCATAACCGGGGCGTGACTCCCGCAAACAACGTACGCGTGATGCTGTTGCTTGCGAATGCTTCTGCGGGGCTTCCGAATCTGCCGGCCGGGTACGCGACTAACGTGCAGACCGGAACGCCCATCAGCACCGCCGACTGGCAGACCGTAGGCTTTCAAACTATAAACAACCTGCGCGTCGGCTTTCCCCAGATCGCGGCCTTCGATCTCCCTTCCACTATGCTGCCGCCGCCCTCAGACCTCGCGGGCAACGCGCATCACTGTTTGCTCGCTTTGCTTCACTCGGCAAGCGACGATCCGTTTACCAACACTCAGGTTCACGTGGACACTTTAAGCCCGTCGGAGCGCAAAGCAGCGCACAAGAATTTGAACGTTGTACAGTTCATGGGCGCGCTGCCGTCGGCTGCTCCCGCGCCGCACTGGATGGCGATACGCCTGAACGGGGCGGACAAGCAGATGGTCAACGATCTGGTTATAGACCTTCTCGGCTACGGCGGTCGCGTGCGGTTGATGATCCCAAAAGATATGAAGCTGGTGGACAAGCTCGACCAGTCGCTTGTCGGTTTGAGAGTCGAAGAGCAGAAAGACTTTGACGCGTTCGCAGACAAGAAGCTTGAGCAACTGGACCGCTATCAGAAAGCAAAGACTTTTTATCCGAAGTGGTGCCGGCAGATGGCCCAGGCGATTCGTAAGCTGAAGGGGCAGAAGGCGCTGATGGTAGGAACGAACCGCGAGCCTGCCGTGTTGCGCCGCATCCAGTTGCCCGCAGAAAAGAGCCACACCGTATTTATCGCCGTCAACCGCCCGCAAACCTCGCGCGTCGGCGATCTCTTCAATTTCAACATCTATCAACGTGATTCCGAGCGACAGACCGTCATCGGCGGCGCGACCTGTCAAGTTCAGATCGTGCCGAGGCCCGACGCAGAGAAGCGCCTGTCCTCGGAGGTTACGGGTAAGCGTTCGCCCACGACCGGTTCGGAAACTGTCTACGTGAAGGTGACGGATGAGAAAGGCAATTATCTCACTCCTGACGACGGGGTCGAAGTGGGAGCATACCTCTACAACCAGCAGGGCGTAGTCGATCAGTTGCACGCGTTGAAATATCATGGAGGCTGGCAATCGTTCTATTTGCACGTAGACGATCTGCCCCACTTGAGCGCGGGCGTAATCCGCGTGACTGCGATTGCCAAAGTGAAGGATAAGGAAGCTCGGAAGACTCAAGAGATAGTCTTTTGAGAAAATAAGACCGGACTTCACCGCAGAGACACAGAGTACACAGAGGGGGCGCAGAGCAGAATAAAAACTCTGCGCCCGCTTTGCGTCCTCTGTGTCTCTGCGGTGAAATAGTTTTGAATAGAATTAAGATTGTAGAGATCAGTTTTATGGCGTAGTATGAATAAGTCGATGCAACTGTCGGACTTTGATCGTCACGAGGTCCACCTGGCTGCTGATTTGTGCCACCCGGCGCGACCTTAACTTCAATTACATTGACTTGTAGAGCGTCGCGGAACCGATGCCATTCAAACTACTATGGGGTTGAGATGAAAAAAAATCTAGCGGTAACTCTGATCGAATTGCCTTCCACTGTCAACGGGACTCTTGACGGAAAACTCGCAAAAGACATCTACTCGTTGCTTTCTTATCCCGCCCGAGGCGTGCCGCTGCTTCTGGCTGAAATGAAGCAGGCAGGTTTCGCCGACACTGTAGCCATAAACCCGCAGTACAACCGCAAAAGCCCCGGCCATCTGGATGATGCCGATTGGCGGCGGTTGATGGCTTCAGACGTGATAGGCATCTCTGCGATCACGCGGACTGCGCCTCAATCTTTCGAGCTGGCGCGCAGGGTGAAGGAGCGCAACCCGCGAATCAAGATCGTATTCGGAGGGCCGCACCCGACCGCGCTCCCGCACGAATCGCTGCAATACGGCGACATAGTAGTGATGCACGAAGGCGATTACACAATGCCGGAGGTTGCCACGCGGCTTGCGGAAAATCTTGAAAACCCCGATCTGGAAGGCGTACTCGGCATAGCCTACAAAACCTCTGACGGCGAAGTGCGCACCAATCGCGGGCGAACTTTTTTAACCTCGGAGCAACTCTCTGCGCTGCCTTTCCCGGAGTACACCGCGAACGAAATAAGAGGTATCACGCACAACGTCGTGAACACTTCTCGCGGCTGCCCGTTTGAATGCGAATACTGCTCGGTGATAGACAACTTCGGTCGCGAGTTCCGCTTTATCGATGATAATGCGGCGGTGGAGCTAATCAAGTACACGATAGGTGTCAAGCACCGCCCGATCTTTTTCGGGGACGATATTTTTAACGCCAACCGGGGCCGGGTTAAGCGAATACTGTCGCGGATACTGAGCGAGGGCATAAACATGCCGCGCTGGTTCGCGCAATGCCGAGTAGAGTCAGCCTGCGACCCTGAAATGCTGAAGCTGATGGCGCGTGCGGGCTGTTCCTATGTCTTCATCGGCCTGGAATCGATCAGCGATGAAACGCTCAAGCTTTATCACAAGCACGCGACGCTTGAAAAAAATCGCATAGCTATCGAAGCGTTTCACGACGTAGGGATACGCGTTCACGGCATGTTCGTTCTGGGGTCGGACGCCGACACCACCGAGACGATCCGCGACACGTTCAAGTTCGCAAAGCAGATGAACCTCGATTCGGCGCAGTTTTTTGCGCTGACCGCCGTTCCCGGCCCGCCCATGACCGCGCGGTACGAGAAGGAGGGGAAGGTGATCGCGCCGGGCCAGTGGCACCTGTTCGACGCTCAGCACGCGGTCGTGCGCCCGAAGAAGATGAGCGCCTACGAGCTACAGATGGAGACCATCAAAGCTTCGCTCGACTTCTATTCATACCGCGAAGCCGTTCGGCATCTGTTTGCGGGCCGAGGAATATTCAACGCCTTGATTCGCATAAAGGGGCGACAGCTTGCGAAGCGCATACTTTCCGACAACGCCGAATACATCCGCTCGCTCAAGCAGTTGGATGACTGGCAGAAAGGGCTTCACGAGCAGTACGAATCGTGGGCCGAGTGGGCGGGCCGCATAATCGAAGACGGCACGCTCGGACTCGACGAGAAGATGGAGCAAGTGCAAAGCTATCTTAACGAGAAGCGCAAACAGTTGCGCGGCAGTTATGATTCGATTCAAACGGAGTTTCGTCCCTACTGCCAGACTATGGTCGATAGGATGATCGAAGGACTTGGGCAGCAGCTTGAAGCTACGCTCGGAGTCTCAAAGACTGTCCGCCAAATCGTCCCGCTGCCCATCTTTCAACAATAGCAATGCAGTGGGCGGCAGGCAGCAGGCAGTGGGCAGTTAAGAAACACTGATAACTGCCTGCTGCCTGTTGCCTGCTGTCAGCTATCTTATGATAGATATTCATACTCATATACTCCCGGAAACGGACGACGGCTCTCACAGTCTCGCGGAATCGATAGAGATGTGCCGGATTTCTGCGAGCGACGGCGTTGAGGTGATTGTCGCGACGCCGCACGCTCACGACAGCGTGCATAAGACTCACGACCCGGCTTTGTTGCGGCAGAAGGTAGACGAGTTGAACCGCAACCTGGAAGGGAAGCCAAAAATAGTGCTGGGCTGCGAACTGCGCTTTACGCACGATCTGGTAAAGCAGGTGTGCGTCGATAAAAGCGCGCCTACCATCGCCGGCGGCCCGTATGTTCTGGTCGAGTTCCCTCATTCCGTAGTGCCGCTCGGGAGCGAGCGCGCGCTGTTTGAGCTGATGAGCAACCAGATACGACCTATAATCGCGCACCCTGAGCGCAACCACCTCTTGATGGCCGAGCCGGAGCGTTTTTATGAGCTGGTCGAGATGGGCGTGCTGGGCCAGGCCGACACCGGCTCGTTCACGGGCCAGTTCGGTAAGCGTGTGCAGCAGGCAGCCCACGTGATGCTTGAGAATGGGCTTCTTCACATCATCGCTTCGGATTGCCACAACATGCGAAACCGCTTGCCCGGAATGAGCGAAGCCGTAGGGGTTGTCGCGGAGCTTGTCGGCGAGGACTACGCGCAGGCGATGGCCGATGGTAATCCGCGGGCAGTGGTCGAAGGAAAATCTATCCCCACACGTCCCGCTCCCGTGCTGCCTAAAAAACGCAAGAAGTGGCTATTCTTTTCTTTATGAGTTTGTGAACTCGATCAAACGCTGAAGCTTCGCCATCGCTTTCCCGCTCGCTATCGCTTCACGCGCCGCCGCAATTCCTTCTCTGAATCCCTCGACCTTGCTGCTTGCTACGAGCGCCGCCGCCGCATTCATCAAGACTATGTCCAGCTGAGGCCCCGGCTCGCCGCCGAGCAGGTCGAGAATTATTCGCGCGTTCTCTTCGGCGTCGCCTCCTTGAATCTCATTAAGCGTTGCTCGCTTGAGGCCGTAATCTTCGGGCCGTACGGTGTAGGTCTTAATCTCGCCGTCTTTGAGTTCCGTCACCTTGCTTTCGCCCGTTATGCTGATTTCGTCAAGGCCATCGGCGCCGTGAACGACGAGCGCGCGTTTTGTTCCAAGCGCGCCTAACACTTCGGCAAGCAACTCGGTGAGGTGCGCGGAATAAACTCCTATGACCTGCGCGGTCGCGCCCGCAGGGTTAGTCAGCGGGCCGAGCATGTTGAAGACGGTTCGTATGCCCATCTGCTTGCGCGCGGGGGCGACATACTTCATAGCTTCGTGCAGCAGCGGCGCGTGCAGGAAGCCTATTCCTACCTCGTCAATCGAGCGGGCGATGCGGTCGGCGGGCAGCTCAATCTTCACCCCCAGAGCCTCGACCACGTCGGTGCTGCCGCAGCGGCTCGACACGGAGCGGTTGCCGTGTTTGGCAACGCGCACGCCGCATCCCGCGACGACAAAAGCCGTCGCGGTCGAGACGTTAAAACTGCCGCTCACGTCTCCGCCCGTGCCGCATGTATCGACCAGCGCCTCGCGATCCGTGCCTCCCATCGAGGCCCCAACCAGAGAGCGTGGCCGCACCTCGGCGGCCTTTCTTCTCATCACGCGGGCGAACCCCGTAAGCTCGTCGGCGGTTTCGCCTTTCATCCTGAGAGCTGTGAGCAGAGAAGCGATCTGGGCGTCGGTCGCCTGGCCGGTCATTATCTGCTCAAGCGCCGCCTCGGCTTCCTCGACCGTAAGGTTGCCGCCATCAACCGTCTTCTTTATGGCTTCGGTAATCGTCACGCGGATTCAAACTATCACGCTTATCGGGCCGATGTTAAGCCTCAACTTTGACTGGAGAAAAAAGGGCCGACCGCACCCGGCGGCCAGCCCCGTAATCGCTCAATGTTAGAGGCGTGAAGTTATTGAACGATTGTCAATTGAGTCTGAGTGTTATTCGCCAGGTTCGGGTCAAACGTTGTGCTGGTGACTGACCCTGTGTTTTGCAGCACCGAAGGAGCGCCGGGCTCCACCTTGACTCTAAGAATTATGGTTTGCGAGGTGTTCGCCGCTATCGAGGCGAATGTGCAAGTGACATTACCCGTACCTCCCGGGGGCGGAGTCGTACAGTTGCCCGCACTGTTGATTGATACAAATGAAGCGCCTGTGGGAACGGGGTCGGTCATGGTGATATTTTGAGCCGCATCCGGCCCGTTGTTGACGATCAGGATCGTGTATTCAAGCTCTGCGCCTATCGCGACCGGGTCAGGGTTGTCCGTGATGAAAAAGGCCAGGTCGGCTGAACCGGGCGGGAATACCTGCGTCGTCTCTCCGTCAAAGGGAATGCCTCCGCCTGACAGGTCCGTCTCTTTGGGGAATGCATTTGCAAAGAACTGAATTGTGCCTGTCCTTTCCGCTCGAAGCACAACCGTTGTGGTCAGCGTCGCGCCCGCCGGAATATCTTCTGTCAGCTCGCACAGGACTCCAGTAGAGTTTACGGCGGCGCATCCCAGGCTGGCCGACACGAAAGATGCGAATGCCCCGGTGTTCCAGGTGATGTTCAGATTAATACCCGATGCGATGTCCGGGCCGAGATTGGTGATGTTGATCGAATACGTCACGTTCGAGTTTTGCGTCACCGGGTCGGCGTTATCTACTATGTTCATAGACAGGTCGACGGTCGGCCTTATCTTCGATACAAAGCCGTCATTCACACCTTTCCTCACATCCTGAAAAGCATTCGAGGAGACGGGGAAATCATTTGAGGTCGTCTTGCCGCACACATAAGCATCAACCCCGTTGACAGCAATCGCGTTGCCCTCATCGTCGTTGAATCCGCCAAGAATGGTAGAGTACGAGATTTCGGTTCCCGGATCGCTGTACCGGGTAACGAAGGCGTCGGCGGCCCCGCCCTCGACACGCGTCAACTGGTTTACCTTTGGAAAAGCACTGCCGTTGCTGGTCCTGCCAGTGACATAGACCATGCCCGTCCCGTTGACAGCAATGCCGCGCCCTTCTTCAACGCCTGTCCCGCCCAGGTAAGTGGAAAAGATAAGGCGGTCGCCATCAGTTACAAACTTCATCACAAAGGCGTCTGTGCTTGACAGCGACGAATCCAGCGCGTTGCGTAGCGGGAAAGTAACCGAGTTGGAGCGCGTCGAGCCTGTAACGGCCGGCGTGTCGCCCGGCCCGACATCAACGGCCAGGGCAAGGTCATTGTTCGCCCCGCCTACGTAGGTCGAATACTGCAAAGACGCGCTCCCGCTTGTCGCAACGTTGAACCTTGCCAGGAAGCCGTCTATTCCGCCCTGGTCTCCCTGAAATAGTGTTGTGCCTGTGACAGCCCTTGTCGGAAAGTTGGTCGAAGAGGTCTGGCCGACTACGTAAGCCCTGTTGGTGCTGTCGAGGCTGATCCCCCGGCCTATGTCATCGCTAGAACCGCCGAAAAAGCTCGCGTAAACGAGCGTATTGCGATCCCGCTCCTCGAAGGGGTCGAACTTTGCGACGAATGCATCCTTCCCGCCCGCGAGGCCGGCTTGAAAGGCATTGACCATATCCAGGTTTTCAGAGTTTGTATCCCCGGTTATGTAGACTTTGCCGGTGTTATCGACCGCGATAGCGCGGCCTATGTCCTCGGCCTTGCCGCCGTAGTAAGTAGAATAAATCAGATCGTCGCCCGTCGCATTGAAGACCGTGACGAAGGCGTCGGCAAGCCCGCGGGAGTCGAACGCGGTGTTGCCTTGATACGAATTATTTGTAAGCGGCCACGCCTCGACCACCCCAAAGACGTGGAAAGGATCGGTCCCGCCCGTTATGCAGGCCTCACCGTTAGAGGTGACCGCGATGCCGAACCCTTCATCATCGTGCTTGCTGCCTATGTATGTGGAATAAACCACGCCCGTCCCGTTGGAGTTAAACTGGGTCACAAAGACGTCGCCGCAATTCAGTATGTTGGGATTGCTGACATCGCATATATCGTCTTTCTTCTTTTCCTGAAACGTGTCTTCCGTGACGGGGAAATCGGCCGTGTCCGTGGTCCCGACTATGAAGGCATTGGTGACGAAGACCGCGATGCCGCTTGCGAAGTCTCCGATATTTTCTCTGGGCGGGTCTTCGATGACCGTCCCGCCGACGTATGTGGAGTAGACAAGTATCGGGTCTATGATGAGCGGCCTTGTCGTGTCGTAATTATCGATTTGAAATCCGATTCTGTTTTTCCCTTTTAATAAATACTTGCCGGCTATCATCCGGCGGCCATCTTCCGCCTCTTGATAGATGACGGGGGCCTTCTGGGCTATGTCACCCCTGGCAGTCCGAAATATGAGATTGCCCTTTGGATCAAGCGAAAGTTTTTTTGTTCCTGCGATCTCCATTTCAATCGTCTTCGGATCGGCCCCGGCCCCAACTATAAAATCATATTCAAGCTGCCGCTGGTTGCCGTAGTAGACAAGGTTGACGCCCGGATAAACCTGTTTGTATTCGACCCTGCCGTAGTTCGGTATACGGGTGTGCCAGTTGCGGCGGTCGTTGCCGATCATATAATTGCTCTTGCCGGGCAGCTCGTCGGTCCCGATAACTTCGGGCGAAGGATTTGATCCTACAAGCTTCATCCTGAGCGCCGAGCGTGGCGCACGGTCAGCTCTGTTTGCGTTGCGCAGCGAGAGGACGGCTTCCGTAGGGGTCAAGAAGAGTGTGAACCCGTTTGCCCGCGACAGGAACTTGACACGCTCGTCGGTCTGTCCCCGGTTAAGCTCAAAGCTTAACGGGAGCTTGCCGTATTGCTCGCGCATCTCGGCCTCGGTTTGCTTGTCAGGCGCAGGCAAGGTCGGGCTGAGCGTTGAGGGAATTGCGTCTCCGGTCACTGCTGCGGACGAGCGCGCGGCTAAAGGCGTCGTTAAAGTGGTTAACAAGATAACCAGCATAAGAGTTACGCCGGCAAAGCTATTATGCGTTTTGGTTATGCCTTTCATTTGGTTTCTTCTCCTAATCAAACTCAAAAAGATAGAGAGATGGCTCATCGAAGTGAATTGAGGCACACAAACAACAAGCCGTCTGCCGTCTCAAAAAAGTGAAGCCCGTCTGTTTCCATCCAGGCGTATGCCCCGTCGCCAGGACGCGCGAGCGCGCGCCCGGGCGATTGGGGCTGGGTCGCGCTTTTGATCTGCTCGGCGTAGGCTGTTTCTATCAGCCTGTAGATAGAGCGCGCGTCAGTGTGTGTGACTATGGCTGCCTGCTCGGGCGTGAGAAATCCGGATTGCTCTCGGCAGACTTCGCACCAGGCTCTGAGGCCCGTTCGCCCGGTCATCAAAATGATCCGGTCGGTCTGGGTGACAATCTCTTTTCTTATTCTCATCGCAAACCATCCTCCGCAGGTCTTGTAGCCTGTTAACGCACAGGCTTATAATCAACCTGCCGTAGGTATTGAAATCGAGCCGCCCGTCATCAGAAGCTCAATCCCATCGGACGTCGCGACGATAACCGGGAAGCTGCTCGTAAGTCTTTAAGCGCCTCTAAAAAACTCTTAAAAGAGTTTTAAGTAATTTCTAAAAGCCTCTATGAACCTCGAAACAAACGACTTTTACGAATTCGATTCCTTTCGCCTGGACGCGCGCGAGCGCATGCTTTTGCGCAACGGAGAGATGGTGCAGCTTACGCCGAAGGCGTTCGAGACTCTTCTGGTGCTGATTGAAAACAACAACCGGGTGATCGAAAAAGATGAGCTGATGAAAAGGATCTGGCCCGATACTTTTGTCGAAGAGGCAAATCTGGCGGTCAATATCTCGCTTTTGAGAAAGACGCTCGGCGAGCGGCCGGGCGGCGGCCAGTACATCGAGACCATTCCTCGCCGGGGCTACAGGTTCGTGGCAATCGTAACCCAGAAGTGGGACGAGCCGACTACGGTTATCGTAAGAGAGAGGACCGTCGCCCGCGTCGTAATCGAGCAGGATGACGAGCAGATAGACGATTACAAAAGCGATCAGGGCGGCCAGAGGCTTGCAGCGATAGACGTGCAGCCGATAGAGGTGCAGCACCCCGTAGATGCGCGGTCAGTAGACGTGAGGCCAGTCGCGCGCGCGCGCCCTGCCCTGGCGGGAGAGTCTGCTTACGCAGGCGGGCTCTCGCTTATCTCGCGCATAAAACGTCGCAAGGTTGCCGCGCTCATTTTCCTGGCTCTCATGGTTGCCACTTCGGTCGCAACGTATTTGATCTTTTTCAAACCCTCGACGGGGGCGGGCCGTCCTCGCAAGCTTGCAGTCCTCCCGTTTCGCAATATCAAGCCCGATGGGGAGACAGATTTTTTAGGCTTCTCGCTGGCCGACGCCGTTATAACGAGGCTCGGTTATGTCAGCTCGCTCATCGTGCGGCCATCTTCTTATATAGATAAATATCGCAATCGAGAGATAGACCCGGAGGTCGTAGCAAAGGAGTTGAATGTCGATACGCTGTTGGTAGGCAGTTACCTCAAAGAAGGGGAAGACCTGCGAATCAACGTCCAGTTGATAGACGTTACGATCAACGAGATACTCTGGCCGGGCACTATAGATGTGAAATACGAAAAGCTGATGACCGTTCAAGACCGCGTGTCGCAGCAGATCATAAAAGAGTTGCGATTGAGCCTCAGCTCAACCGAGTCAGAGCGGCTTGAGCGAAACGCGCCGCAGAACGCAGCCGCTTACGAGTTCTTTTTGCGCGGCGTGAACCTCTATTCCGCAAACGATTTCGCTCAAGCCATGAGTATGCTCGAAAAGTCCGTAGAGCTTGATCCGAATTATGACGAGGCGTGGGCGCACCTGGGGCGGGCTTACACCGCGAACGCTTCTTTCCAGTTCGGCGGGCGCGAGTACTACGCGAAAGCGCAGAAGGCTTACGAGCAGGCGCTGGCTTTGAACCCGGACGAGATCAATGCGCACGTCTTCCAGGCCAATCTGCTTACCGACACGGGCCGCGTCGAGCAAGCCGTGCCTCTGCTCAGAGATGCGCTCGCGACTAACCCGAACAACTCCGAGGCTCACTGGGAGCTTGGCTACGCTTATCGCTTCGCCGGGATGCTGCGCGAGTCTATCGAAGAGTGTGAGCAAGCGCGCCGCATAGACCCCGAAGTAAAGCTCTCAAGCTCGGCATTCAACAGTTATCTTTATGACGGCCAGTACGAAAAATTCATCAAGAGCCTGCCCGATAAAGAGCTTGCTTTCATAATCTTTTATCGCGGTCTCGGCCATCTTTATCTCAAAGACGAGCAGCGCGCTAAGGACTACTTCAAGCAGGCGTACGAGCTTGAGTCGCAGCCTTCGATGTACATACAGGCGGGCCGGGCGCTGAGCTACGCAATCGAAGGAAAGAAGCTTGAGGGCGTCGAGCTTTTGCGAAATACCGAGATGCGCATACTGGAGCGCGGCGTGAGCGATGCGGAAGGCATATATAAAGTCGCCCAGGCGTATGCCGTGCTTGGGGACCGCGCGTCTGCCCTGCGGCTGCTCAGAATGAGCATAGATCAAGGCTTCTTTTGCTACCCTTATTTTACAAATGATCTGCTGCTCGACGGCCTGCGCGGCGAAGCCGAATACGGCGGGCTTATGGAGAAGGCGCGGGCGCGGCACGAAGAGTTCAAGCGAAAATTCTTTTAACCCCCTTCGTCTTATGAGCGAGCAAGCAACACATCTTTATGAATTCGGCCCCTATCGCCTGGACCTTGAGCGCCGCACTCTGCTCAAAGGCGAGCAGGTCGTGCCGCTCACGCCAAAGACTCTTGAGACCCTTATAGCACTGGTCGAAAAGAGCGGGCGCGTAATAGCGAAAGAAGAGCTGTTGAAGAAGGTGTGGCCGGACTCGCTCGTTGACGAAGCGAACCTGGCTGTAAACATATCTGCGATCAGAAAGGCGCTCGGCGACCGACCCGGCGGCGGCCAGTACATCGAAACCATCCCTCGCCGGGGCTATCGGTTCGCCGCAATCGTCAACAACCCGCCGGCAGTCACCGTCCGGGCGACGCCTGCTCACCCGGCAGATGTGATACCCGCCGAGGCCGAGCAAGATTCAAGCTACGAGCAGGCGGTTAGCTTTATCAAGAAACGCAAAATCGGCGCGATTATCGCAATAGGCGCAGCGCTGGCCCTTGTGGTCGCGGCAGTAATTATCTACTTTACGGACTCGTCTTCTCCCTCGGCTGACGCGCCGCGCCGCATCGCGATCCTTTATTTCCGAAATCTCAATCAAGACCCTGAAACCGATTTCCTCAGTTTCTCTTTAGCCGATGCGGTCGTTACGCGCCTGGGCTACGTCAGCTCGCTCATCGTGCGCCCCTCGACTTACGGCGGCAGGTATCGAGATCAGAAGGTCAATATCAAACGCGTGGGTGGCGAGCTTGAAGTGGACACGCTGCTGATAGGCGCCTTTCAAAAGGACGGCGAAGACCTTAGAGTCACCGCGCAGCTTCTGGACGTCAATACCGAAAAAATATTGTGGAGCGACACGATAGACCTTAAGTACGAAAAGCTGTTGACCGTGCAAGACCGGCTTGCCGAGCAGATAATCAGCGCCTTGCAATTGAAGTTGAGCGTTGCCGAACAGGAGCAGATCGAAACGGACACCCCGCACAACCCTCTCGCCTATGAACACTATTTGCGCAGCCGGTATTTGCTTTCAACCGACAAGCACGCCGAGGCCATAGATTTATTGAAAAGATCGGTCGAGCTGGACAGCAGCTACACGCTCGGATGGGCTTATCTCGGCAGGGCCTACAGCATCAGCGCGCTGCAATATTTCGGCGGGCGCGAGCATTACTTGAAAGCGCAGGAGGCTTACGAGCGCGGGCTGGCGCTCAACTCCTTGCAGCTCGACACGCGAATTTTCATAGCCAACCTGTACACCGAGACGAATCGAGTCGAGGACGCCGTTCAGTTGCTCCGAGAAGTCTTACAGATCAACCCGAATCACGCGGAGGCTCACTGGCAATTGAGTTACGCCTACCGCTACGCGGGCTTGTTGAACGAGTTGATCACGGAAGGCGAGCGGGCGCGGGAGCTTGACCCGGGGCTGAGGTCGCATCAATTCAACAGCTATTTTTATAAAGGCGATTACGACAGGTTTCTCCAGAGCCTTCCGAGTCGCGAAGAGGCTTATGCGATCTTTTATCGCGGGCTGGTCTACTACTACCTCGAAGACCGGCAGCGCGCCGCCGCCGCCTTTGACCGCGCATACGAGCTTAACGATAAATCGGTCATATACCAGATAGGGAGGGCTTTGCGCCTGGGGCTGGCTGGCCGCGCCCGGGAAGGCTTGAACCTATTGAAGGCCGCCGAGGCTCAAATCGAGAAGGGAGGCATCGGCGACGGCGAGATCACTTATAAGATAGCGCAGAGCTACGCGGCGCTTGGCGATAAGCGATCAGCCGTTCGCGCGTTCGGTAGCAGCATCGATCAGGGCTTTTTCTGCTATCCCTATTTTGAAAGCGACCCTCTTTTGAACCCGATCCGTGGCGAAAGCGAATACGCGGCCTTGATAAAGAAAGCGCAGGCGCGTCACGAAGAGTTCAAGCGAAAATTCTTTTGACCCGAGTCAGCGACAGGCGCAAGAGTTACACACCTTTGCTCAATGGCAGGGACAAAAGCAAAATGATAATCGTTAGCGCGAACAGCTTGCGATATGTTCCCGCCCGCTTGAAAGCGGGGCGCTCGATCTTCTTTGCCTGATTCATCATAAATGTAATCTCTCCGCGCGGACTTGCGGTGTCCTATATCACAGATCGAGCGCCAGGCAAAAGCGTAAGTCCCGGCTCACTTGCTCAACGGTATGCGCTCGGCGATTTCAGTGGCAGAGACAGGGCCGCGCACGTAGGCCGGGTGCGTTCGCTCGTCATAGCAGGATTCGAACATCTCGTCGCACAAACGATCTATCTCGTGCTGAAAGTTTACATCTGTTGACCGGAACCCATCGGCTGTGAGCGGGTAGTAGATAGGCAGTCGCACGAGCAAATCGTAACTGCTCATCCACGAGCGACAGTACGAGCCGAGGGCGACGGATTCGGCGTCCGCTTCGCCAAACAGTCGGACGTAGTACGCAAAGTTATCCAGCACCGCGCGGTCGCACACCAGCACGTCTGCGCGCGGGCTCTTTTCAAGCTCCAGTTGAATCTGGCGGGCGATGATCCATTGAAATGCCTGGCGGGTCGCTTGCTCGTTTAGCGGGAAAGGGCACTCGCGGGCGATCTCGGTTATTAGCTCTACGGTGCGGCCCCGGCGCTTGAGCGCGCCCGCAAGCTCGTATGCGATAGTCGTCTTATTAACTCCGTGCGTGCCGACGAGCGCAACCTTGAACAAACTCGCCCCTCCTCTCAACCTTCTTTAGACTCTCACCGGAAAGGCAAACATTTTAGCAGCGCAAGCGAAGCGATCAAACCTCGCTTGCGCCTCGCGGGCCGCAATAAAAATAGAAAGGTTGTCGAAACCCTTGTCGAATATTGAGCTTGTGGAAGATGAGCGGGGCTGGGTATAATTTTCAGTCGCCTGCTGCCTCTCGGGGCGCACTATTAATGATAGGACTTGAATAAAGGGAGCTACAATCCTGCCCGCAGGTCGCGCGCCAATAAAGTTGCAAGGTTTTGCTTCGCGGCGTTTCTATTGTCATGGCGGGTTTTTTTTCGAGCAAGTGGGGTAAACGGGTATTCAACGCGCAGCTTATGATTCAACAGACTGTCGAAACGGAATAAGACAGGTTCGCACGGCGATGCGAAAGAGGCGAGAGCTGTGCTAAAGCAGTAAGGAGATTGACGTAATGAGGAAAGTGGTCGCGTACTGTCTGACAATAATTCTGGCCTTGTCGCTGGGCCTGTTGCCCAGCCTATCAAGCCAGAACACAGCGCACGCGCAAGCGAGCGCGCCGCAGCTTAAACGGATTCGTCCCAGGACTATCTCGACGGGCAGCCCAACGTTTACGATACGGCTTGAAGGCAAGGGGTTTGCAGAAGGGGCGCAGATCTTGCTTGATGGAGCGCCGCTCACGTCCTCAAGAATCTCTTCGAAAGGAAAGCTGCTTCTCGCGGAAGTGGACGCTTCCTTACTGGCCAGCCCCGCCGATCATACCGTTCAGGCGCGAAACCCCGACGGGACTACTAGCACGCCACAGACTTTGAGCGTGGTCGCGTCAGATTCTCGCTTCCGCTTTCAGCTCGAAGGTAACGCGGCCCAGGAAGACCTCGGTTTCGGTTTTGAAGCCGATGTGAAGGGCGAAGGTTTTAACGAAAATACGCAGGCGGTCGTCTGGGGAATGAGCACTACTACGACATTCCTTTCAGATCAGAGGCTCAGGGTAGTCGTTCCTGAAAAATTCACGCGCGACGCTGCGCGCATACCTATATTGGTCCGCAATGGCGATCGTTTTTCAAAAGCGGATATATTTTTCATCGTCTCTCGCCCGGCAGACCTCGATAGAGTCGAGCCTGAAGTGGTCGAAGTCGGAAACGAAGATTTCGAGATAAAAGTATTCGGCGACACCTTTAACGAGAATGCGAAAATATTAATCCGCAAGGACAACGGCCCTATCACTGTGCTTGAGTTAACGAGACAACGTGAGGGCCGCCTTGAAGCAACCGTGCCTGCTTCTTTCAGAGCCACGCCCGGCCAGTTGATCGTGCGCGTTGAGCAGGACGGCATCCAATCCTCGGACGGGATCATCGCCGTAGCTCCGACCGAAGACCCTTTTATCTTCACCATAGCGCCCAATCTGATCAGGCAGGGCGAAAACAAAGAGACTATAGATATTGTCGGAGCCAATCTTGGCAAGAAGGTCACAGTCCTGCTCGACGGCGAGGAAGTTATCGTAAAAAGCTCGACGGCCCAGCGGCTTACTATAGCCGTGAAACAGGAACTGCTCTCCAGCGTCGGCATACACACCATACAGATCAGGGACGAGAACGATTTGCTTTCAAACATCGGGTCGTTCGAGGTGATACCCGATTCGGTCGTAAGCACGCTGGCGGGCGACGAGCGAGAAGGCTTTAACGAAGGATGTATTGGCGGCGATGAAGCCAGGTTCCGGCGGCCCCGGCGAATTACTCTTGGGCCCGATGGATTGCTGTACATCACAGACCAGCAGAACCACGCTATACGGACTATAAACCCCAACACGCGTGAAGTATGCACGATAGTTGGGACGGGCGTAGCGGGCTATAACGACACGGGCAACTCGCGCGAGTTTCCGCCGACTTTTTCAAATCCGAACGGAATTGCTTTAGACTCGACGGGGACGATCTTCGTCACAGAAAACGGCAATAATGTCGTGCGCCGAGTCCTGAGGGGCGCGGGCGGCGCGATCACCGTCAACACGTTCGCAGGCTCGACCGACCTCATAGAAGAAAGTGACAGGCAAAACCGTCTTAACAGCACTCTTCTGGGGATCGAAGGGTTCAGAGACGGGAGCAGCGGGGATGCGGCTTTCCGCGCGCCTGACGATATTGTCATAGCCTCGGACGGCACCATCTATGTGGCCGATTCTTTGAATCACGCTATTCGCAGGATCACGCGCGACGGCGGCCAGGTTGTCGTCGAGACACTCGCGGGCACCGGCGTGCGTGGATTTGCCGATGGGGACGCCGATAAAGCGCGGTTCTTCACGCCCATCGGCCTCGCCCTTTCGCTCGACGAGCAATCCCTCTTCATAGCCGATCTGAATAATTCGCGCATACGGCGTTTGGATATCCAGACGCGGCGCGTGGAGACCTACGCGGGGAACGGGCGTTTAGGAAACGATGATGGCCCTCTGGGTGTCGCTTCGTTCTCTCAGCCCATAGGTCTCGCGCTGGATTCGGACGGCACGCTCTATGTGAGCGACTTTGTCGGCAACCGCATACGCCGCATAGACCCGCAAGGTAACGTAAGCACGGTCGCCGGAAATCAAAAGACCAAGTTCCGAGACGGCCCCGGCATCGAGGCGACGTTCAACCTGCTCAGGGGCATAACCCTTGACCGCCAGCGCGGCATACTCTATGTCGCAGACACGGAAAACCAGCGCATCCGTGCAGTCGCCCTGCGTTAGGCGGGATGCGTTAGGCCGAATCGTTGATTTATTCTTCGAGTCTACTTTCAGTCCGCACGAATGTGCGGATGGAGTTAAAACTCACGAATTTCATTCGCATTCACTTTCAGTCCGCAGCTTGCCTGCGGATACGCAACCTATGCACTTTTAGTGCATAGTGGTTTAGTTTCTGGGTGGGCCGGGCAGCAAATGCTCGGCCCATTTTTTTTGAGCCCGATTGCGCGGGAATTGACCGAATTGCGGATAGGAGTTGAGTTGATTAGCTGCGATGGCGGTAAGTTATGCGGCCCTTTGTCAGATCGTAAGGCGATAACTCTACGGTCACCTTGTCGCCCGGCAGGACTTTTATAAAGTTCTTGCGCATTTTGCCCGACAGATGCGCAAGTATCTGATGCCCCTCACCTATCTGCACTTTGAAAGTGGCGTTAGGCAAAGACTCAGTCACAGTTCCCTCGACAGGGATCATATCGTCTTTTGGAATAAGACACCTCCCTGATACTAATCTGTACAGCAAAGAATATCGCAACTGCCGCTTTCAGTCTATCAAAATAGAGGTTAAATCTTTCACCCCGATCCCATGATTTATTTGAATTCTCGCTTTTTTCTCTGAAATAAATTTGACAAACTTAGACTCATATTTTAT
This sequence comes from Blastocatellia bacterium, assembly GCA_963728545.1. Lineage (GTDB taxonomy): Bacteria > Acidobacteriota > Blastocatellia > UBA7656 > UBA7656 > DASUNP01. The sequence continues at coordinate 3,315,960 of CAVSKO010000002.1, read as the reverse complement.
TATAAAAACGCAGTAAATTTCAGAAAAATAATTAAGAGAATCGTTTGGGCGGGGCTTCGGTAAATGGCTGTCAAGTTTAAGGATTATTATGAGCTTCTCGGCGTCAAGCGTGATGCGAACGAAGACCAGATACGGCAGGCTTACCGACGACTTGCCCGCAAGCATCACCCGGACGTGAACCCCGGAGACAAGAGCGCCGAGGACAGATTCAAAGAGATAAACGAAGCCTACGAGGTATTGTCAGACCCCGAAAAGCGCAAGCGCTATGACCGGCTGGGGGCCAACTGGAAGAACGGCGCGGAGTTTACGCCGCCTCCGGGCTGGGGCAATGTGAATGTCGAATACGGCGATTTCAGCGAGGTCTTTGGCGGCGCGAGCGGCGGCGGCGGTTTTAGCGATTTCTTCGAATCGCTTTTTGGGGGCGGGCGCTCTGTCGACAGGGATGCGCAGCGGCGGCGCGGCGCGAGGCCGAGGACGACAAAGGGCCAGGATACCGAAGCCGAGATGGCTATTTCGCTTGAAGACGCGCACCGGGGCGGGGTTCACAGGATTACGATACAGGCCGTCAGGGCTTGCCCGGCCTGCAACGGCACGGGCGAGCTTAACGGAACCGTTTGCGCTACCTGTAGAGGCCAGGGGCAGGTGTTAAGCCCGAAAACGATAGACGTGAACATACCGCCTGGCGCGCGCGAAGGGTCGGTCATAAAGCTCGCCCGCCAGGGCCAGTCAGGCGCGCGCGGCGGGGAGGCCGGAGACCTTTACGTTAAACTGGGAATCAAGCCTCATCCGGTCTTCGCGGTTTCGGGAGATGACATTACGGCAGAGGTTGCCATAGCGGCGTGGGAGGCAGTGCTGGGAGCCAGAATCGAAGTGCCGACAATTGAGGGAAAAGCCGAGATGGCTGTGCCCGCGGGAGCGCAAGGCGGTCAGCGCATGCGTCTCAGAGGACAAGGGCTGAACAAACGGGGCGGCGGGCGCGGCGATCTTTATGTCAAACTGAAGATAGTCGTGCCGACTCATCCGACAGACAAAGAAAAGGAGCTTTTCAAAGAGCTCGCCCAGACGAGCCGCTTTAACCCTCGCACGGGGTCTGAAAAATGATAAGCCTTTAGAAGCTGTCACGAGCAGAAGGAGAGTTAAGGGATGGACTTAAATCGTTTTACAGAAAAAGCGCAAGAAGCTGTTCGCACTGCTCAATCGATTGCCACACGGTACAGCAACCAGCAGATGGAAGTCGAACACCTCATGCTTGCGCTCGTTGAGCAGGAAGGCGGTCTTATACCTTCGGTGCTGACCAGGGCGGGCGTAAACATTGGGCCTCTCAAGCAAGAGCTAGAAGCCGAGATTAATAAGCTTCCAAAAGTCAAAGGTCCGGCAGGGACCGTAGGCCAGGTCTACATTTCAGGGCGGTTACAGAAAGTCTCGGTGATCGCCGAAGACGAAGCGAAAAAACTCACGGACGATTACATAAGCGTCGAGCACCTGTTGCTTGCAATCATAGAAGAAGGCGGCCCCGCATCGCGCGTGCTCACGACCTTAGGAGGCACACGCGACCGCGTGATGCAAGTGCTCGTTCAGGTGCGCGGCTACCAGAGAGTCACGACGCAAAACCCCGAAGCGACTTACGAGGCGCTCGAACGTTACGGGCGCGACCTGACGCAGATGGCCACAATAGGCAAGCTCGACCCGGTCATAGGTCGCGACGACGAAATACGCCGCGTCGTTCAAGTGCTTTCACGCCGCACAAAGAACAATCCGGTTTTGATAGGCGATCCCGGCGTCGGAAAGACTGCGATCGTCGAGGGACTGGCGCAACGCATCATTCGCGGCGACGTGCCCGAAGGGCTTAAGAACAAGCGAATAGTCGCGCTCGATATGGGCGCGCTCGTAGCAGGCGCGAAATATCGCGGCGAGTTTGAAGAGCGATTAAAGGCCGTGCTCAACGTGATTCAAAAGTCCGAAGGCAGCATCATTCTTTTCATAGACGAGATGCACACGATAGTCGGCGCGGGCGCAGCCGAAGGCGCGGTCGATGCCTCTAACCTGTTAAAGCCCATGCTTGCGCGCGGCGAGCTGCATTGCATAGGCGCGACGACTTTGAACGAATACCGCAAGCACATAGAAAAAGACGCCGCGCTTGAGCGGCGATTTCAACCCGTAGTCGTCGATCAGCCGACGGTCGAAGATACTATTTCGATCCTTCGCGGGTTGCGCGAGCGATATGAAGTCCATCACGGCGTGCGTATAAAAGATTCGGCGCTCGTTTCGGCGGCTGTGCTTTCGCACCGTTATATCTCTGATCGGTTCTTGCCCGACAAGGCCATCGATCTTGTTGATGAGGCCGCGGCCAAGCTCCGCACGGAGATAGATTCGATGCCTGCGGAGCTGGACGAGATTTTGCGCCGCGTGATGCAGCTTGAAATCGAGCGCGAGGCGCTCAGAAAAGAGAGCGACGCGGCTTCTAAGGATCGGCTCACAAAGCTTGAAAAAGAGCTTGCCGATTTGAAAGCGAATGCCGATCAGCTCAAGGCCCGCTGGCAGACCGAGAAAGAGTCTGTCGAGAAGATTCGCTCGATACGCGAGCAGATCGAAGAGATAAAAGTAGCCATCGAGAAAGCCGAGCGCGATTATGATTTGAATCGCGCTGCCGAACTTCGATACGGCACTTTGAGCCAGCTTGAAAAGCAACTGCACGAGCACGAAGCCGAGCTTGACCAGCAGCAGTCGGGCAGCCGGCTGCTGAAAGAAGAGGTCGATGAAGAAGACATCGCCGAAGTCGTGAGCCGCTGGACGAACATCCCCGTTTCCAAGCTCCTCGAAGGCGAGCTTCAAAAGCTCCTGTTGCTCGAAGAGCACCTGCACAAGCGCGTCGTGGGCCAGGACGAAGCCGTGAGCGCGGTGTCGGACGCCGTCCTGCGCGCGCGATCGGGGTTGAAAGACCCGAACCGGCCTATCGGCTCGTTTATCTTCCTCGGCCCTACGGGGGTGGGAAAGACCGAGCTTGCCCGCGCGCTCGCCGAGTTCCTGTTCGATGACGAGCACGCGATGATCCGCATAGACATGTCCGAGTACCAGGAGAAGCACACGGTTTCTCGTCTCATCGGCGCGCCTCCGGGCTATGTCGGTTACGATGAAGGCGGCCAGCTTACGGAAGCCGTGCGTCGCCGCCCGTATTCGGTGGTGCTGTTTGACGAAATTGAAAAGGCGCACTCGGATGTCTTCAACGTCTTGCTTCAAATCCTGGACGACGGGCGATTGACGGATGGCCAGGGCAGGGTAGTGAACTTCAAAAACACCATCGTCATAATGACGAGCAATATCGGGAGCCACCTTATTCTGGAATATCACGGCCAGTTGGAAGGCGAGCGGTACGAGACGATGAAAGAGAGCGTGCTCGACGCGCTGCGCCATCATTTCAGGCCCGAATTCCTCAACCGCGTCGACGAGATCATAGTTTTCCACGCGCTGACGGTAGAGGATTTGAAGAAGATCGTAGACATACAGCTTGAGCATCTCAGGCGGCGGTTGAGTGAGCGCCGCATCACGCTTGAATTGTCCGATGAGGCGAAGGCGCACATCGCCAGCGTAGGCTTCGACCCTGTCTACGGCGCGCGCCCGCTCAAGCGCACTATCCAGCGCGAGATCGAAACGCCGCTCTCAAGATTGATCTTGAAAGGCGACGTGAAGGACAACACCGAGGTGCGGATAGGGCTCGCGGGGGACTCGATCTCGTTTTCGACCGAACAGGCGAAGGAGTTGAGAATGCAGAATTGAAAATGAAGCGTTCGAGATGAAGCTAATTCTTCATTCTTAATTCTCAATTCTTTTGTTATTATGGAGATAATGACGCTTGACCATTAATCAGGGAGGGTCAATTGGCATGAGCGAGCTGTTTGTGATGAGACGCGCTAACGGCAATCTCTTTACCAGGGAGACAAACGGCGAGCTTGTGATACCGGTTTGGTCGAGCAGGGGCGCTATCGCTCGATACAAAGAGCGCAATCCTGAACTCATGATCTTTTTGCCTGCGCGATTGGATCGCTCTACAATAAAAAGAGTAACAAGCGGAAGCGGGGCGGAAGTGGCTACGCAGTTTTTTCTGCTTTCCGATGACGCGCCGGACGCTTACCTCGACGAAGGGAGGCTGATCGCTCCAGAAGAAATTATTTCAGAGAATCAGACTGCTTCGCCCGTTGCGCAAGCGCAAATCTGATCTGATCCCGGAATGCCTATAAATAAATAACCATGAGAACAAGGAGGATGGCATGATCTCGTATGACGATGTACGCGAGTTGCAGCAGTTCGTATCAGGCCCCGATTCGTTGGTGTTGAGTCTGTACGTCAATATCGATCAATCGCGCGCCGCAAACTTAAACCGAGGATTTGAAACGGCGGTCGCGAATTTCTTTCGCCAGATGATCGAAACACAGATATCGACCGAGAACAACAGGCAAAAGTTTGAATCCGAGAACCGAGCGAGTCCTGCGCTTTTTGAGAAGCTACACTCCAAAAGGGAAAGGGCTGGTCATATTCTCCGATTCGTCGAAAGATTTCTGGTGGCAACGCGATCTACAGGTCGCGCTTCCGACCCAGGCGCGGTGGTCGCCCAATCTCTGGGTACGGCCATTGCTTGAAGTGCTCGAAGACCACGACCGCTTTGTCGTCGTCCTCACGGACAAGCAGCGCGCTCGCATATTGACGGTAGACGCTGACGGTTTACAGCAGCAGGCCGACATTCTGTCGGACGTGCCTAACAAGCACGCGACTACAGGGACCGATCACATCATGTCGCAGACCCACATGGAGCGCGATCATACGAATCACATAAAGTGGCATGCCAAACGGGTCGCCGAGGAGCTTTCGGCCATAGTCGAGCGGATGAAGCTTACGAGAATATTTATAGGCGGGCCGGTCGAAGCCACTTCGCTGTTTACAAACGAGCTTCCGAAGCGGCTCCAGCAGATGATCGTAGGCACGATCTCTGCTCCCATGGACGCAAGCTACGAACGACTTGTAAACGAGCTTCGCGCCGCGCAACAAAAGACCGAGCTTCAAGACGAAGCGCGGCTGGTAGATTCGATGATTACGGCTGCGATGAAACAGGACCGCGCCGTGTTGGGCATCTCGGATACGCTGTTGGCAATACAGGAACAGAGGGTCTACTGTCTGGTCGTGGCAAAGGATTATCACGTAGAAGGCAAGGAGTGCGAGTCGTGCCATGTCCTGGTGGTAGACGGGCTTGAGGCATGCTCGTTTTGCGGAGGCAAGCTTCAACCGGCCCCCGACCTGATCAATCGCGCGTCGCACAGAGTGCTGGACCAGGCGGGCAAAGTGCAGATGGTTTCGGGCGAGGCGGCCGATAAGCTCGCCGGCGTTGGCATAGGAGCCATCCTTAGGTTCTAAATAAAGTCCTGAGTCCTGAGTGCTGAGTAGTTGTCCCGCACTCAGGACTAAAGTAAGGATTAAGAATGTTGATACCGACAGTCATAGAGAACACGAGCCGGGGCGAGCGGCATTATGACATCTATTCCCGCCTGCTCAGAGAGCATATTATTTTTTTGGGCACGCCCATAGATGAAGTGGTGGCGAACATAATCGTGGCCGAGCTGCTCCACCTGGAATCGGAAGACCCGGACAGGGATATTTCGATTTACATCAACAGCCCCGGCGGCTCGATTACGGCGGGGCTTGCGATCTACGACACGCTGCGATTCATCAAGCCCGACATCGTGACGATCTGCATGGGGCAGGCTGCTTCGATGGCGGCGGTGTTGCTTGCGGCGGGGACGAAGGGCAAGCGCTTTTCGTTGCCCCATTCGCGAATCCTGATTCACCAGCCGTCGCTTGAGGGGCTGGCCGGGCAGGCAAGCGATATTAAGATTTACGCCGAAGAGATGCTTAGAATGCGGACACGTTTGTCGGAGATTCTGGCCGAAGCGACCGGCCAGAGCTTTGAAAAGATCGATAGCGATGTTGAGCGCGATTTTATCCTCAGCCCCAAGCAGGCAGTCGAGTACGGAATAATAGACAGCGTGCTTGCATCGCGCGAGCAGGATGAGGTCATCAAAACAATCGTCGGAGTTGCAGGATAATGTCTAGACAAAAGAATGTTTTCATCCAGAGATTAACTAACGAAGGGTCGTTTCGACGTTCGACCGGCCCTTTATGGCAACCGGCCGTCGACATCTATAGATGTCCCGAAGGCTGGAAGATCAAGTTTGACCTTGCGGGCGTCAAGCCCGAAGATGTGCAAGTCCTGGTAGCCGATGACCGGCTGATCGTTCGGGGCGTTCGCCGCGACGGCGTCATCACCGAAGGCTGGAGTTATTACCAACTGGAGATTACTTACAGTCGTTTCGAGCGGGTATTGCAGATACCATGCGACCTCTCCGTTGCAGAGATTCATACTGAGTCAAGAGACGGCTGGTTGATATTGCACATAGATTGCAACGGCTAAAGACAGGGGTCAGGGATCGTTGAGATTTCAAATTTGAAATTTGAAATCTCAGATTGACACCTGACACCTAATCATAGGGGAAATAATGTCTGAGAATAGAACTTTAGAATTGCCAATACTCCCTCTGCGGAACACCGTGATTTTTCCGTCCGGCATCTCGCCTCTTTCAATCGGGCGCCCGCTGTCGCTTCGCGCGGCTGAGGCCGCGCTGGCTACGGAAGAGAAATTACTCGGCGTCGTCGCGCAGCGCGAAGACGGCGAGACGGAGCCTACGCCCGCGAGCCTTTATTCGGTCGGAACCCTCGTCGTGATAAACAGGATGATGCGCTCTCCGGGCGCTGAAGAGATGCTGCACTTAATCGTCCAGGGACAGGAAAGGTTTCGCGTAATCGGCTTCACCGAGCAGGAGCCTTACTTCAAGGCGCGCGTAGAGATGCTGCCCGAGCCCGTCCGCGAAGAGACGCCGGAAGTCGAAGCGCTTCGCCGCAACATTGACGCGCTCGTTCAGAAGGCGCTCGCGCTTTTGCCCAACGTCCCGGCTGAGATCCGCAACATCATCGTCCAGGCCGAAGACTCTGTGCGATTGGCTTACTTCCTCGGCTCGGTGCTTGAGCTGGAAGTGGAGCAGGAGCAGGCGCTGCTTGAGGCGAACACCGAAAGCGAGTTGCTTCGGTTGATGCACTCTTACCTGTCGCGCGAAGTCGAAGTCCTCGACATACGCGCGAAGATCGCGAATCAGGCTCAGGAAGAGCTGGGCAAAGCGCAGCGCGATTACATACTGCGCGAGCAGATGAAGCAGATTCAAAAAGAGCTTGGCGATGCGGAGCCGGAGCAGGCCGAGGCCGCCCTTTTGCGCGAGCGCGTCGAGAAGGCCGGCCTGCCGGAAGATGTGCGGGCCGAAGCCGAGCGCGAGCTGCGCCGGTTGGAGCGCCTCCCCGCAGCCGCTCCCGATTACCACGTCATACGCACTTATCTTGAGTGGATCCTCGACCTTCCCTGGCAGAAAGCGACCGACGATAATCTCGATTTGAATCACGCCCGCGAGGTGCTGGACGAAGATCATTACGACCTGGACGACATAAAGGAGCGCATACTTGAGCACCTGGCGGTGATAAAGCTCAACCCCAAGACTAAAGCTCCGATACTCTGTTTCGTAGGCCCGCCCGGCGTTGGAAAGACCAGTCTCGGCCAGTCGATTGGGCGGGCGATGGGTCGCAAATTCGAGCGAATGTCGCTGGGCGGAGTGCGCGACGAGGCGGAGCTGAGGGGCCACCGCCGCACTTACATCGGCGCGCTTCCGGGCCGCATCATTCAAGCCTTGCGTCGTGCGGGCGTAAACAATCCGGTGATGATGCTGGACGAAGTTGACAAGCTCGGAATGGATTTCCGGGGCGACCCGGCTTCGGCATTGCTTGAGATACTTGACCCCGCACAGAACTTCTCGTTCAGGGATCATTATCTCGATTTGCCGTTCGACCTTTCGAAAGTCTTTTTTATAGCCACCGCGAACGCGCTCTCGCCGATACCGCCCGCGCTGCGCGACCGCATGGAGATAATCTCGCTTTCCGGGTACAGCGAGGAAGAGAAGCTGCACATCGCAAAGCGATACCTCGCGCCGCGCCAGATCAAGGAAGCGGGCCTCAGCGAAGAGCAGCTTCACATCACGGATGAAGCGATTGCCGCGATAATCAGCCGCTACACTCGCGAGGCGGGCGTGCGCCAGTTGGAGCGCACCATCGGGCGGTTGGCGCGAAAGATCGCGCTCAAGGTGGCGAGAGGCGAAGGCGAAGTCTTCACTATCACGCCGGACGAACTGGAAGAGTACCTGGGGCACGAAAGGTTCTTCCACGAGATGGCGCGCGAGACTCTGCCGCCGGGCGTGGCTACGGGGCTTGCGGTGACTGAGATGGGCGGCGAAGTCTTGTTTGTCGAAGCCACCCTGCTGCCCGGCTCGAAGGGGCTTACACTGACGGGCCAGTTGGGCGAAGTGATGCAAGAATCGGCACGCGCCGCTCACAGCTATCTCTGGTCGCACGGCAACGAGATAGGTATCAACGCCAAAGAGATTTTTGAAAAGAACGGCGTGCACGTACACGTTCCGGCGGGGGCGATACCGAAAGATGGTCCCTCGGCGGGCGTAGCAATCGTATCGGCGCTGGCTTCGCTCTGCTCCGGGCGTCCGGTCAGAAGCGATACGGCGATGACGGGCGAGATTACGTTGAGCGGTCTGGTCTTTCCCATAGGCGGGGTAAAAGGCAAAGTCCTCGCGGCGCGGCGCGCAGGAATGAAGCGTGTGATATTGCCGCGCCGCAACGAGCCTGATCTGAAAGACGTGCCGGAAGAGACCCTACACGATCTTGAGATAGTCTTTGTCGAGCGCATATCGGACCTTTTACCGCAGGCTCTCATACCTGCGAGCGGGTCCGAAAGTCAAGAGCCCAAGCCGTCTGAAACGGAGCCAGTGACTACGGGCAGCGAAGCGAGCTTCGAAGCCGGGGAAGGCGGCATATAAGCCTCGAAGAGGCGAAATTCATATGAGTGTAGGGAAATGAAAGAAGATTCACCGCCGCAGACACAGAGAGCACAGAGGATGCACAGAGAAAACAGTCGTCTGCTCTCGCCCCCGCCGCGTGCGAAGCACATCATCGGCCATCCTGTGCTCTCTGTGTCTGCGGCGGTGAGATGTCTCTCCAGTCCTGTATATTCCATCGAAAACTGCTCTAGGCTTTCAAAAACGCGCTAATACCAGGAAAGGTTACTTGCCGCTTCGTCTTGCGGCATCACGTCGCCGCTGATGAGGTCGGCTTCCCAGGTGGCAACGTGTTCCCCCTTAGAGTCACTATAACTGAACACGACAGTCACCGGAGTCTCCGGCCCCGAAGGCTGCTCGGCTCGCCAGCCGTGAATGACGACGGCTTCGCCTTTTTCCTTGCGATAATAGACGGTCGTGTAGAGATATTGTTGGACGGTGAAGTTCTCTTTACGCGAGCGGCTCTCTCTGACAAGCCTGATCGCATGGGCCGGTTCCGTTTCGAGCGCTTCGCTTATCAACACCGCAGCGTCTACCGTAGCTATCGATAGCGGCAATAAAATGAAGACCAGCCTGGGCCAGTTTGCAAGGATCTTTTTCATCACCCGAAGACCGCACCGCATCGGGGGCACTGCCCGTTCAACTGCATCGATAGAAGCGCGAAACCCGCACTCTTTACAGGCGCGCTGGTTGATGCGCCTTTCTAAGGCCGAGTAGACGAACAATACCGCCAGCCCGAAGATTACAGTTAATAAAAATCCCCACTTCATAAGCTTGAAGCCAAACACGCCAATTTTATCTTATCACGACCGGGCTGCGTCTGCCGCGCTCGTCTGCTCCATGCGAAGATTTTTATTGAGCTGATGGTCGCGCCGGACGCGCCATATCTTGCTGTCGAGATAATAATGAGTAAACGCGCCGCCCCAGATAAAGGCCATCGCAAAGCCGCCGGGTTGGACGATCGTGTAATGCGGGATGTGATAGAGCGCGCCGAACAATAGCGCGAAGCCTATGTAATGCCAAACTGTTTTGTTTATCTTAGACGCCGCGCCGTACCGATTGGCATCCGCGCGCCCGTACTTGTTGCGGTTATGAAACCAGATTATCCGGTGGTACTGGATGTTGTGATAGATCGTAAGGGTCGAAACCGCGACGAGCGCCGCCGCGCCCGCAGGCTGGACCGGCTCAAGCACCCTCAACACGATCCAGTGCATCGGCACTGCTGCCGCGAGCAGCAACAGCTTCGGTACGTTCACGGGCTGTTTTAAATAAAGCCTTTGTGCGAGCCGCCCTGCGAACAACATGAGCGAGATTAAGAAGGCCGACAGCACTAGCGTCTCGAACCACCAGACCGGGCCCGAATCGACGGCGAAAGGCACACGGTCGCGAGCGGCAAAGCTGTGCGTCAGAAACCGAACGAACGGGTAGGTCATCCCCAGCAGTATGAAGGCCCGGTTGATCAGGTTATCGATCTCTGCCAGGTCATCATTCTTCTTCTTATAAAGAATCATGAACCCGTAGTGTTGCTTGACGAGATGGTAATAGGCCCACAGCGAAGCGAAGAAAAAGAATGCGGGACCGAGCAGCACGCGGCCCATCGCAAGGTCCGCGAGCAACATCAATGGGCCGAGCAGGAAAAGCGACAGGCTCCCGTAAAACAACCGCGCGCGCGCGCGCCGCTCCTGGCTGTCGGCGTAAGTCCTCGACACGGTCCCGAAAACATGCGGGCCGTCAAAGCCTAAAGCCCATACCCATACGAGAATCATTACCGGAAATCCCAGGCTTACCAGTAGTAAATTGCCGGCCAGGAATAGATAGCTAACCGCGACGCTTCCGATGAACCATATCAGGTCATTTCTCTTATCGATTATCCAACTGCGCGCAATCAAGTCTTGCTTGCTTTGTTCAACTGCGACGGTCGCCGATGACATGACGGTTCTCCTCCCGCGCTCTAAATAAATATTAGACTGATGATGAAAACCGGACTGACACGATACCTCTACATCAAGGTTGCCAAGTTTATCATAAACCGCACCGGCATAGCCAAAACCAATTTTGTCGCATGGTAATCGGTCAGTTACGTGGGGAGCAAAAACCGTAAATCCTTTGTTTGCAAAGAGGGCATCTCAACTTTCCCCACGTAACTGACCGATTACGTCGCATGCTACAAAGAAAAAGCCGCGCTCAATTGAGCGCGGCCTCTGGCCCCTCAGGTTGTATTGGCAAGCATCGTTTAGGTGGGTGATGCTTATGACTTACGTCTGAAATAACAGCAACCTCAATGCCACACCCGGTTCCGCGCGCTCGCCCTTTAATTGATAGGGTTTCGATTGCCAGGCACTAAAAGAAAAGGGACGAGTTTGCACAAAGAAGCGCAAAGCCGGCACGTCCTACTTTTCAATCCGAAGATTGACAAAGGGATTTCGATCAGATAGAACCTAGCGCGACCGAATAGTCCGGCGGGGGTAGAAACCATTATGAGCGATGAAAAATTGGCCGGATTCGCCGGTGAAAAATATGTGAATGTCGCCAGCTATCGCAAGAATGGATCGGCGGTCTACACGCCTATGTGGTTTGCCGAAGACGGCGGCGTGTTATACGTCTACTCGCTCGCCAGCGCGGGCAAGGTCAAGCGCATACGCAATAACCCGCGCGTCAAGATTGCGCCGTGCGATGTTCGCGGCAAACCGAAAGGCGCGTGGGTCGAAGCCCTCGCCCAAATAGTGGACGCGAGCAAAGCAGAATATGGGCATAAACTTCTCAACAAAAAGTATGGCTGGATAAAGAGAATGGGCGATTTTTTTAGCAAGATCAGAAAAAGAGAGCGCGTAGTGATGACTATACAGCCCGTCTGATGCCTGCTTGCGCGCGTTGATCGAGATGACAGGAGCCGAGTCGATATGAACCCCTGGCGCGGACTGGGTAAGCTGCCCAGGGAAGTCTGGATTTTATTTATCGCCACGCTGGTCAATCGGGCAGGGACGATGGCCCTGCCGTTTCTGGTCCTTTACATCACGCGGAGCCTTGAGTTTTCAGCCGCCGAGGCGGGCTTCGTCCTTACCGTCTACGGCATCGGCGCTATCATCACAGCGCCTCTTTCAGGAAGATTGAGCGACCGCGTAGGGCCGCTGCGCGTGATGAAACTGTCGCTCCTTTTTTCCGGCGCGATACTCCTCATCCTGCCTTTTGCCGGAACTCTTCCCACAATTATCGCGACCACTTTTATCTGGGCAATCGCGGGCGAGGCCCTGCGTCCCGCGAGCATGGCTATAATCAGCAATGTAGTTGCGGCGGAACAACGCAAAGCGGCTTTCGCGCTGAACCGGCTTGCAATCAATCTCGGCATGAGCGTCGGGCCGGTCATCGGAGGCTTTCTTGCGGAGGTCTCATTCAAGGCGCTCTTTTTCGTAGACGGCGCAACATCGCTCGCCGCCGGGTTGATACTCATCGCTTCGCGCTGGCGCTTAACATATACAGAAACAACGCCGAAGGATGCTCACGACACCACGCCCGCTCCTGCGGTCAAGCGGTTGAGCGTGCTTAAAGATTATAACCTCCTCTATTTTTTGATTGCGCTGATCCCGGTGCAAATAGTCTTTTTTCAAAATGAAGCCGCGATGCCGCTTTTTTTGGTGCGCGACCTCGGCATGACTGAAAGTGTTTACGGGATGCTGTTTGCAGTCAACACGGTGCTGATCGTTCTGATCGAAGTCCCTCTCAACACGGCGATGGCGAACTGGCCTCACCGTCCTGCGCTCGCGTTGGGGGCGTTTCTGTGCGGCGCGGGGTTTGGCGGGCTGGCATTCGTCACGGGTTTTTGGAGCGCGGCGGCGACGGTCGTAATCTGGACTTTTGCAGAGATGATACTGTTTCCGGGCAGCGCCGCTTACGTGGCCGACCTCGCCCCTGCCAACAAGCAAGGCGAGTACATGGGGCTCTACACGATGGGCTTCAGCGTAGCCTTTGCCGTCGGGCCGTGGGTAGGCGCGGTGGTGTATGAAAAATTCGGCGGTCGCACTCTCTGGGCCGCTTCGTTCGTAACGGGCTGCATAGCGGCTTTGATGATGACAAGGCTGCGCTCAAAGCCATCGCCTGCGGATTAAAGCTCTAATCGCTTCTCATCATCTTCAATGCATTCCAGCTAAAAGCTCCGATCACCGGCGACGTGATAACCAGGGGCGATCTGCGCCGGCTCGAAAGCTTTCAGGTGGTGGGCAGAGCGGCAATCGCCTGCTTGATCTGGATTCCTTACTTCAAAGTTTCAAAGCGCGTGAAGGCTACATTCGTACATTGACGTTTTCAACTCAACTATCACCTGGGCAGCGGTTCAGGCAGGCTGGCGACAGCATAAGCCAGCACCGTCAACACTCCGACATTCGCGGCCAGTTCTTGAGGCACTATCTTGTCGAGCGTGTCGGCCGCCGTGTGGTGATAATGAAAGTAAGCGCGGCTGTCTGAAAGCGGGGCGAACGTAGGCACGCCCGCCGCGTCGAGCGGTATCAGGTCTGCTCCGGCCGCGCCCCCCTGGGTGACGACTACGCCCGACCCGTTGGCCCTGAGCACTGCCGACACGGGGCGAATCATCTCCACCGCTTTGGGGCTTGCCTTCAGAGCAAACCCTGCCGGGAACCCCGCGCCGCCGTCCATCTCTATCGCGGCGACGTGGTTAACAAGCTCCGATTGATGATCGGCTCCATAAGCCCTCGCGCCCATCAATCCGTTCTCTTCATTCATCCAGGCGATGAAGCGAATCGTGCGCTTAGTACGCAATCCCGATTGCTTGATTATTTGTAAGACCGCCATCGAGGCCGCCACGCCCGACGCGTCATCGATAGCTCCCGTGCCCAGGTCCCACGAATCGAGGTGGCCTGAGACTATGACTACCTGTTCAGGGTTGTCGCTGCCTTTCAGATCCGCGACGACATTGTAGCTCTCGGCGTCCGCGAGTGTTTTCGGAGTGAGCGTCAACCGCATGCGCACAACGCCCTGCCCGGCCAGGTGAGCGATAAGATTGGCATCTTCGGCAGTGACGGCCCCGGCCGGAATTTTGGGCGCGTCCGTCGCGTAGTTCAAAGAGCCTGTGTGAGGCAGGCGAAAATCCGCGCTCCCGACCGAGCGTATGATCGAAGCCACAGCGCCAAGCCGCGCAGCCGCGCTCGCGCCTGCGCCTCGATAGGCAACCGCCTGTCCGTAAGCGTCGCCCGCGAATCCCATCTCTGCCAGCCGTTTGTCATAGACCGCGTTGAACAACACGATCTTGCCCGCTACGCGGTCCCGGCCCAATGCCGTTAGCTGGTCGAAATTCTCTACGACGACGACTTCGGCGGTCAGCCCTTCCGCCGGGGTAGCCACGCTTCCGCCGAGCGCGGTCAGCACGATTTTTTGCACGGTGCTCGGAGCCTGCCCCGGCCACTGGACAAGCTCTCCGGTTTCGACGCCGCGAACCCAGTGAGGAACCATGACTTTTTCGAGTCGCACTTCCATACCCAACTGCCGCATCTGGTCGGCCACGTACTCGACCGCGCGCGCGGCACCGGGCGACCCGCTCAGGCGCGGGCCTATGTTGTTGCAGAGGTACGCCGTCTGCTTATATGCGTAATCGCTTTCAAGCGCGGCTTTTTGAAGTTGCTTAAGCTCGGCCAGAAGCTTCGGAGTATACAGGTCTGCGGGTTTCTTCTCCTGTTGCCGAGCGAGCGCGGGCAGAGTGAGCAGGCAAAATATTAGCGTGAGTGCAAAGAGAGATTTAAAAGATCGCATTGCAAAATTATACGTGACGGAAAAGCGGATTACAAAATTGCGCGGTGAATCGCTCCGGAGGAGCGGAAGATATTAGCCGGTGGTGAAACCACCGGGCATAGTCAATACAATAATCGCGCCCTGGAGTGGCGCAGGATCAAGTCAACGTCCTGCGGCGAGAACGTGTGTTGGATCAATCCGGTGGTTTCACCACCGGTAATGTCCGCTTGCCCCTCCGGGGCAAAGAATATCTCGCAACCCTCGTCCCTAATCTAACCTGTTTGAGATTCCCTTTTGATCTTCACTTGCAAGTACCACGACATATAGTCGCGGTATTTCTCCTGCAAATCTTTTTTACGCCAATCTTGCCCGGTAATAATTTTTCGGCAATTCTGCGCGCCGCAGTTGCAATTCATCTCGTAGGTGTCGTCATCCGTAGTGGCCCAATCATGCGTCAGCTCTTCTCCGGACTCAATGTCTCGCATGGCCACGAAGATGATCTGTCCCTGAACGCCTATGTTCGGGTCACACGAATGATTGCTGAAGATCATCGAGCCTTCTCGCACTTCTGCACTGAGCGGGCCTATGAACAGATCTTCGGCTATCTGTATCTCGGCGGGGCCGAGGTGCTTTTCTATTTCGCGGAGCCTTTGCCGGTCAAAGATATATCCGCCTTTTATGCAGACGATCTCTCCCTTATTAATCGGCTCGACCGCAAAAAGACCTCTGCCTTCTATCTGACTTCCTTTGACCGCCGCCTTCGGGGATATGTAAGACAGGTTTGGCATAAGTGTCTACCTTATCACCTCGCGCGTTTCGAGATGCGCTTCGATCTCTGCCCGCTTACGCCATACGGGGCGCATCTCTTTTCGCGCGACTAGCTCTAGCTGATCGTATATATGAGCCGAGCCCGGCTGCGTCGCATTGCCGTATGACAGCACCGCGTGTGCTTTCACAGGATTAGAAAACTCGATTGCCGCGACATAAGAATCCCCGCCCATCGCTTCATAACGATCCGCTTTCTTTGGCGCATACCCGATGACGCGGAAGATGCCGAGTTCGCCTGGGCCGCCGTTGCCTGCAAAATCCCGATTGCCATAACTGAGGCGCGCGACATCGCCCCACGCCGCATCAAGCGCGCCTATCGCCCCCTTGATTCGGACGGCGACAGCCTCAAGTGCTGCTGCGGCAGCTTTCGGGTCGGCCAGCCCATCAGGAGTGCCGAGAGGTTTTTTCTCGTCCCACGGAATTGCAAAAGCTTTCGATTGGGTGCTGAAGAGACGCATCTGCTGGACCCAAAAAAAGAAGAGCAGCCCGCCCCGGCTCGTGGCATCGGCGCTGCGGTCCCATTTTTCCAGCACGTCAGCCGCCTGCCGCGCCATCTCGCCTCCATGCTGGCGCGCAGCAGGAATCAGATCGTCAAGAAGCCGGTCGGCAAGCTCCATCCGCGTAGAGTGTTTGTACTTTATCATCTCATCATAAGAGATGCGGTTGTCTTCGATGAGCATTCGCGCGGAACGTTGCGGGCGAAACTCCATAGAACGTGGAGCCATATAAGCCGGAAATTTATTTGCATCCAGCGCCGTGGGCAAAGTGACGGTCCAGGGCGGGTCATTCGCATTTTGCAGCCATCGAGTCGCAGGATCGACTACCTTCGGCAGGTCTCCGTAAGAGTGCAATTGTGTCCACAGCGTCGCCGACGTATCGCCGGGAACCGCGCCAATCCAGTAGCTCCAGTCGCCCTTTGGTCGAACGGGAACCAGCCCGTTGAATAGATAAAAGTTGAGATAATTCTTTCCCCAATACTCGGCGGCGCGGCCCCGCGCCTGGCCGTAGAGGCGAAGAATCAGGTCGCCGTGACTCTGCATTTGCGCGCGACCGAATGCATAAAACAGACTTTCGTCGTCTCGCGCGAAGATGTGCGGGATGCCCCACGTGTCCCACAAAATCTCTGCGCGCGGATCAGGCGTAGCCGCCGCCGGGCCTGGCAATGCAGGGAGAATTAGGATTAATAATGCGAGTATTCGAACTCTTTTCATGATGATTGCCTTTCGCTCTCATTAAAGCGGATCTCATTGGAGCGTACGGGATTGGAGGGGCCATTCACCGCCGCAGACACAGAGTACACGGAAGTTGCGCAGAGCAGATGTTGGTTTTCTCTGCGCCCGCTCTGTGTTCTCTGTGTCTGCGGCGGTGAATCTTCTTTGTATTCCTATACATTCAACTGTCATCCCCGTTTTGATCTTACGGCGATGCCGTTTCCTTCGCCCTCCGTTACAACCCTGCCTTGCACGATCACGTGTTCGATACCTTCGGGATACTGTTTTGAATCTTCAAACGTAGCGCGGTCGATCACTCGCTCGGGGTCGAACACGACCAGATTTGCAATCGCGCCGACTTCAATGCGACCGTAGCCGTCAAGCTGAAACGTCCGGGCCGCAAGCGCGGACATCTGTCGCACAGCTTGTTCTAGAGTAAGCCTTCCTTGCTCGCGCACGTAACGACCAAGAATGCGCGGATAAGTTCCGTAAGCGCGCGGATGAGGCTTGCCGCCCAACAGCCCGTCGGTGCAGACGTTGACGTAAGGCTCGCAGAGAATCTTTTTTACAACCTCTTCCGACTGGCTGAATGAGATCATCCCGACGCCCATTCGCTCTTCGGCCAGCAAATCAAAAGCGAACTCTGCAACGGCTTCTTCGCTAAGCCCGTTCTCCGCTTTGCCGCTCACCGTCGCGGCTTCCAGCAGGTTTTTGCCGACTATCTCGGCGTGGCGGCCTGACGGTATGTCAGAGACGATTATGCCTTCCGGTCCCGACCACTTCCAGAAGTTATCCCACTCCGCGCGACCGCGAGCAAGCATCGCTTCTCTCATACGTTCGCGCTCAGTCGCGCTTCGGAGCCTCTCAATCGTCGCTTCGACTCCGCCCGCGTGCGCCCACGGCGGCAGTATCGCGCCGAGCATGGTCGAGCCCGCTATGTAAGGATATTGATCGGCAGTCAATCGCATACCCTGGGCTTGCGCTCGGTGTATCATCTCAAGCACCGCATCGATCCTGTCCCAGTTCTCTCGCCCCGCCGCTTTGAAGTGCGAGATGTGAACGCGCACACCCGATTGCTCGCCTATCTCGATCATCTCCGCCACGGCGTCTTCCAGGTAATCGCTTTCGCTGCGCATGTGAGCGACGAATATTCCGTCCATCTCTGCTACGGCGCGGCACAATTCTATAAGCTCTGAGGTGTCTGCGTAACAACACGGCGGGTAGATGAGACCGGTTGAAATGCCGACTGCGCCTTCGTTGATGCCCTGGCGTATTAGGTCTTGCATCAAGCGTATCTCTTCGACGGTTGCGCGGCGGTCTTCCATGCCTGCGGCTTGCAATCGCACAGCGCCGTGCGGTATCAGGTACGCGCAGTCGAGCGCCGGCCGCGCGCGCGCGACTGCTGCCAGGTATTCATCGACCGATTCCCAATCCCACTCGCGGCCCAGTCGCCCAAGCAGCCCCGCGAGCTGTCGCTCTGTTTGCTGCCGGTCTGCGCAGCGAATCGGCGCGACCGAGATTCCGTCCTGGCCGAATACTTCAAGCGTTATCCCCTGCCTGACTTTCATAGGAAGCTCGGGCTCCGTGAGCACGCGCAGGTCCGAATGGCTGTGCGTATCGATAAAACCGGGCGCGATGACGAGGCCCGCGCAGTCTATCTCGCGCGAAGCCGCGAGCGCGCCTTGCGCGTCAATCGCCGCGATGCGGTTGCCGCTGATCGCCACGTCCGCCGTAAAGCGCGGCTTGCCGCTGCCGTCTATGACCGTGCCGTTTTTTAATGCGAGATTTGCTTTGCTCATTCTCTTTTCTCTCTTAACCGCGCCGGAGGGTTTGGGCGCAGCGAAAGTATAGTATAATCCCGCAGCCGATTGGCAATCCCATTAACGATTGAGGAACTTTTAATGTCTGGAAATTTCAAGCGCGTAGCCCTGTACCTTCAAGACAAACACCCGCTCGACGAAGCTATAGATTATGTCCGTTACGCGGAATCGCGCGGGTTCGAAGCCGTGTGGCAGGCCGAATCTCGGCTCGTCCGCGATGCGATAGTGCCGATGGCCGCTTACGCCGCGACGACCAGCCGCATCAAGATCGGCTCAGGCGTTATCAATAACTGGACGCGCAATGCCGCGCTTATTGCCGCTACCTTTTCGACTCTTGATGATCTGGCAAAGGATCGCATTCTTTGCGGGCTGGGCGTCTGGTGGGAACCCCTGGCTTCAAAAGTCGGCGTCAATCGCCGCAAGCCATTGCTTGCCATGCGCGAAACTGTAGAAGTCGTTCGCCGTCTGCTCGCTATGGAGAAGGTCTCGTTCAAAGGCGAGTTCGTACAGGTCGAAGACATAGAGATCGACATAGTTCACGGCGACCGCTCGCCAAAAAATGTCCCCATCTACATCGGCGCGACGGGCATGAAGATGATGGAGCTTTCGGGCGAGATAGCCGACGGCGTATTGTTGAATTATCTCGTATCGCCTGCTTACAACCGCGAGGCCGTCGCCCACCTCAGCGCGGGCGCTCAAACGGCGGGCCGCACGCTTGATGATATAGACCGGCCGCAACTGATAGTTTGCTCTTTGGACGAAGACCGCGCGCGCGCCTTAGACAACGCGCGCACTCTGGTCACACAGTACCTGGGCCAGCAGCCGCACATAATGAAAGCGAGCGGAGTGAGTCAGGAGCTTTTAGACGAGATAAGCCGGGTGCTTACGTGGCCCGCCGAAGAGCACCAAATCCGCGAAGCGATGCGACTGGTTCCCGACGACGTGGTGCAACTGATAACCGCATCGGGCACGCCCGACGAATGTCGCCGCAAGGTACAAGAATACATAGATGCCGGCTGCACCTGCCCCGTCCTTTATCCTCTGGGCGACGACGTGCGAGCGATGATAGACGCTTTCAGTTAATTGAGAGTTCAGCCATGAAAGACTAAAAGCCCCAAAGGGGCGCAATCCGATAGCCCGGCGCATCGCGCCGGGTAGAAAGCGATTGATTAAACAAGCCCTGAAAGGGCGAAATAAAGTCGATCAATCAAACTTATTTCGCCCTTTCAGGGCTTGTGTCAATTTGCGCTGGCGGTCACAGGGCGTTGCCCTGTGCTATTGAATTGCGCCCCTCCGGGGCTTTTTCAAACACTACAACCTCTGAAGACCCGCGCGCGCGGTGTTCGTGTAAGCCTCCTGCGGGGCGACTTCTACGGCTTTCTGAAAATTCGCTTTTGCCTGCTCTGTGTTCCCTAACCTCTCGTAGCACAGCCCCAGGCTCGTATAAACAAGTTGATGGCCTGGGTTGCGAGCGACTAAGCGATTGAACGAGGCAATAGCATCCTGGTAGCGGTTGACCCTCATATAAATATCGCCGAGCGCGTACAGCAACACGGGATGGTCGGGCGCGTAACGGGCGGCGGTTTCCAACTGCTCGGTCGCTTCGGGATAACGACCTTGCTTTGTCAACAGGACGCCGAGATTGATTCGCGGCTCAGGGTATGAAGGTTCGTACCGGAGCGTCTCAAGATAAGCTTGCTCGGCGGGCTCGGCTTTCCCTTGATTGTCATAGACCCAGGCCAGGTTATATCGAGCCTTCGTGTTAGAAGGCTGAATCTCTAACGCCTTGATGAGAGGCTGCTCGGCGGCGGCGAGTTTTTTCTGCGCCGTAAGCACTACGCCAAGGTTGAAGTAGGTGTTTGCGTAAGGTGCGCCATAAGCGATGGCCTTCTGATATGCTTGCTCGGCCTCAAAGAATTTTCCCTGCTGCTGGTAAACGTCGCCCAGGTTTGAGAGCGAGTCGTAATAGTTCGGGTTGATGGCGAGCGCTTCATTATATGCTCGCTCGGCTTCCGCAAAATTCTTTTCCAGGCTGTAATAAGCCCCTATGTAATTGTGCAGGTACGGCCATCGCGGGGTTACATCGTGCGCATGGTTAGTCATCGCAATATCATTTTTCCAGGTGCTGTTCTGGTATATCGTGAGCGCGAAAAGTATCACGGCCAGCAGGGCCGTCGCCGCTCGGAACACTTTTATCTTATCGCTTGCGAAACGGGCGACGGCTCTCTCAAGCGCCAGGGCGACGAGTATCGAAAACCCTATCGAAGGCAGATACAGATAACGGTCGTGCAGGAGAGATTCTTCGGGCCTGAAAGCCTTCAGGTTTAAGACGGGCAGCAAAAACAGTATCAGGAATGCCAGCGCGAGACGGCCGGCGCGCGACGAGCGCGCCATCCAGACTGCCGCGACCGTCAAGGCGATAACCACCAGGGCCGCACCCCAGAACCTTATGTCCCCGACGGATTGAACGTAAGTGTTATCGTACATCACGGCCATCGGGTAAGGGATCAACAGCAGCCGCGCATAGCTCAACAAGATCGATGGAATGGTCAGTAACACCTGGCTGGTCGGAATCCCGACCGCGTTAGGCTCTGTCCGCGTGATAAAGCCGAGCACTGCGTATCTCATCCAGAGATAAAGCGGGACGAGAGCCAGGAAAGGCGCCACTCGTTTTGACAGACGAGAAACTGTAGCGGCAAGATTATCTTGCGCCGGACGGTCCAGCCATTCTCGCGCCAACAGAAAGACCGGATAGACGACAGCCACTTCTTTGCTCAACAAAGCCATGAAAGCAAGCGCAAGGCTTAGGATCAGCGTCAGCCGCTTAGCAGGTCGTTCTCCGTGATAATACCGCTCGTAGAGCAACAACGAAGAGAGGATAAATACGGTAGCCATCGGGTCTGGGATCGCGGCTATCCAGGCGACCGATTCGCTGTGAACTGGATGTACGCCGAACAACAGCGCCGCCGCCGCCGCCGCTTCGAGCGACATATCCCAACGGCGCGCGAGCGCGTAGACCAGCATCACGGCCGCGAGGTGAAACAGAATCGAGATCAGATGCCAGCCGAATGGTTGAAACTTGAATAGCTGGTAATTAACGATGAGAGCGACGTTGAACAGAGGGCGATAATAAGGCCCGACCGCTTCGCTATCATTTTTATTTAAGAACTGCCAGACGCTCTCCGTAAACATCTTCGGTATGTTGGACAGATCGGTGATCGTCGGGTTGTTCAAGATTTGCTGGCGGTCGTCATAGACGAAGTCACCTTGAAGCGAATTCACAAACGCGAAAAATGTGACGGCCAGAATACCGGCGATCAACCACCGCTCCGACTTTTTCGCGCGAGACGAATCGCGCGCTTTTTCGCGGCGAGCCCGCCGCGCAGAAGTGGTCTTCGCGGAATCAGGCGCGGGCGGTTTTTCGACGACTGCTGCGGGCTTTCGCTTCGATTTTTTCGATTGCGGCATAAGAATCTAGATTTGGTAGCTATAGTCCCGGAGGGACGAAGGAAATTAGCCGGTGGTGAAACCACCGGCTAATTTCCTGCTGCTTCTCCAGAGCAGCTTATTCAAACTTTGCCTCCCGTCAGCGGCTGGTACATATCGGGCCTTCTGTCGCGATAAAATTGCCAGTGCGTTCGCACCTCGCGAATCTCGTCCAGGTCCAGATCGGCGACGATCAACTCATCTTTGTCCTCGCTCCCTTTTGCGAGAATCCGTCCGTCGGGGTTGGCGAAATAGGATGACCCGAAAAACTCGCCTATGTTCCACGGCGCTTCCGTCCCTACGCGATTTATAGTCCCGACAAAATAACCGTTGGCGACCGCGTGCGCTCGCTGCTCCAACTCCCAAAGGTAATCGGCATGGCCTTTCGTCGTCGCCGAAGGGATAAAAACTATCTCGGCCCCGGCAAGCCCCAGCGCGCGCGCGCCTTCCGGGAAGTGGCGGTCATAACAGATGTAGACGCCTACGCGAGCGTACTTCGTATCGAACGTCGGGAATCCCAGGTTGCCCGGCGTGAAGTAAAACTTTTCCCAGAACCCAGGCAGACAATGAGGTATGTGAGTCTTTCGATACTTACCCAGATAAGACCCGTCCGCATCGATCACCGCCGCCGTGTTGTAGTAAACCCCCGTCATCTCCTCTTCGTATATGGGGACGACCATAGCCATGCGATGCTTGCGGGCCAGGTCGCGCATCAACTCGGTAGTCGGCCCGTCGGGTATGCGCTCAACAAGCCCGTACCAGTGCGGGTTCTGCTCGGCGGGAAAATAAGGGCCGTAGAAAAGCTCTTGCAAGCAGATGATCTGAACGCCTTTCTCCGCCGCATCATCGATCATAGCGACGTGCTTATCGATCATCGCCTTTTTGATTTTTTCTATAGAGCTTTCTGCCGGCTCGCAGTTCGCGGCTTGTATCAATCCGCATCTGACTAATCTCGACATGATAATTCTCCTGGTTGTTATAAATCGGCTGACGTTACATTGATTGCCATCCCATCAACTGCGCAATGGTCTGCGCGGCGCCGGGGTCGTCGGGAAAGATCACGGGCAACTCCTTTGTGCGAACCGTGCGATCCCCGACTCGTCGGGCCATCACCTTCACCGGGCAGCCGCACGCGCTGTAGACGAAAGTCACTTCGCGCTCGGCCCCTTCGGGCCAGAACTGGCGCACGGGAACTTTCATATCCCTGACCATCGCGTCCATGATCGTTTTCGGGCTGTTCGACCCGTCGATCATCTGAGTCGTGCCCGCGCCGTTGTCTATCATTATGTTCAACTGCTTTTGCGAGGACGGCGGAGAAGTGGCGGGAACGACCTTTGTCCTCCATAGCACCTGTCCGGTGCGGCGGAAAACCAGCGAGCCTGTGCCGGGCTTCTCGCTGCTGACATGCATGGAGATGTGCAGCTTGCCGTCGGGCGTCGCCTCGCCGTAAGCGTCCAGTATCGCAAATGTCCGCCCCGCGCCGTCCGCAGGTTGGTGACGCCGCTCTATGTCGCCAAGCGCCTGCGCGATGGATGGCGGCTTCGCGCCGTAGTCCAGATCGGCAGTGACCATAACGGCCTTTGCTACTTCCATCGTGTTCCATTCAGGCTCCGCGCCCGCAGGCGGAGTCGGAGCCTGAGGGGCGGGCGGCGGCGTCATTGTTACAGGCTGCGCGCCAGGAGCAGGGCCTTTCGAAGAATCTTTTGTGCCGCCGCAGGCCGCGAGTGCGCCCAATATAAGAAGGCTCGATAAGACTAACGCCGCGCGCCGGTGTTTATGCGCGCCGGAATTATATTTTCTTTTACTCATAATCGTCTCGATCATTTGTTTGCATTATTAATGCCGGATGAAGTTAAGAAATAATATCAAGCGTGCGGCACGCGGGCAACCGAAGGTCATTTCGATTCCGTTGTGGCTACCAGCGCCAGCCTGTCGCCCTTAGGGCTGATGGCCAGCCTTGTAATGCTCTTTAATCCCGCCCCTGAAAAATCGGCCACTTCCTGCCAATCGGCATTCTGCTTTGAGTCCCACTTAAAGAGCTTCGCGCCGTTTGCCATCAGCGCAATGCCGCCCGGCATCCACACGTAATCTTCGCTGCCGGGCAAAGTCTTGATGAGCGTAGTCACCTCGCGCGTTTTAAAGTCAAGCTCTTTGATTACCCACTCTTTGTCGGAGAGCTTGTGAACGAAGGTGAATTTCTGCCGGCCGGGCCGGCGGTGCAATGATCGCCCGACATTCTCTGATATGATCTCCGCTTTCTCTGATTTGAGATCAATTATTTGCAACGTGTTCGGAGTTCCGAGTATGAAGACTATGACCGTTCCGCCGTTGACCCAGACGTGATAGCCGACAGGCTTTATCGTTTCTAGTACCAACGCGGGAGTCCCGCCCTTGAGCGGGAACTTCCAGAGCCGCTGCGTCGAATCGGCTTCCACGCGAATCACGGAGATGAATTTGCCGTCGGGCGTCAAGGTGGGCGAGTATTCGCCCTCTGTCGTCTCGGTGATTCTAGTCAACAGGTCGGACTTTATGTTGTATTTGTAGATGTCTGCCTGATTGTCTGATCTTATCGAAGTGAAAAGTATGCTTTGCCCGCTCTCGATAAACGCGGGTTGATTATCGTAGCCGTCGCGGTTTGTGATGTTTTGCGGCTCACCTACTCTCAAACGGGCATTGCGATTGCTGAGATCGACCAGGAATATCTCTGTCGAGGGAGGAGCCGTCTGGGTTTGCGCGAAGACGGAGATAAAAATAAAGAGTACGCAAGTGGAACTTGAGATAAGCGTTTTGATTGACATTTTCATATCAGAACTCCTGGCTGTTAGAACGGTTTTCAATTGAGTGTGCGGGATTGGAGAGGCCACTCACCGCAGAGACACAGAGGACGCATATGGCCGATGATGTGCTTCGCACGCGGCGGATGCGCAGAGCAGATGTTGGTTTTCTCTGCGCCCCCTTTGCGTCCTCTGTGTCTCTGCGGTGAATCTTATTGCATTCTCTTAAAGTCATATTAAATTCGTTCTAAGTCTGGCCCAAAGCTTTTCAGAGGCTTTACGAATCTGGCCGTAAACATCCTGGTTATCAACCGGCGAAAGCCTGTCTTTAATTATGAACTTCCCATTGACCATCACGCTTCGGACCGAAGCCGAGCTTAAGCCGAAGGCCATGTGCCATGCCAGATTTTCCGCCGTCACGGGAGTTGGGGATCGATAATCGAGTACTACGAGGTCTGCCGCAGCGCCCACGGCGAGCGAACCCAGTTCGACGCCGAAAGCGTTTGACGCAATACGATGGTTGCTTGCAAGCGCGCGTATCCAATCATCTGCGCCGAGGCTCGTTCTCTCATCGCGCCCTTTAAAGAAAGCCGCGCGCGCTTCTTCAAACATATCCGCGCCGATGCCGTCGGTGCCTATCACAACGCGATTGCCAAAGTCTGTGACCGGCGCGTAGCCGACCTGATTGTTCATGTTCGAGCGCGGGTTATGCGCGAACCACACGCCGTGGCTGCGAGCAATCTCTATGTCGCGCTCTGATAGGTGAACCCCGTGCGCCAGTATAGAGCGTTCGTTGAGCGCGCCTAATCGGTCCAGTCGCTCGACCGGGCCGATGCCGTATTTCGCGCGGGCGTCATCCGTATCGCAAAGGTCTTCCGCTACGTGTATGTGAATTCCCGCGTCATACTCGCGCATCAGCTCGGCGCAGGCGGCGAGCGAGCCGTCCGTCAAAGTAAACGAAGCATGCGCCCCGACCATCCCGCGAAAAAGCGAGGCTCGCCCATTCGACTCCCCGCCTTTTGAATTTGCGGAAAGCGAGCTTCTTATAGATTCAAGAAAAGCGCGATTCTCTTCCAACCCTTCGTCGCGCTTACGGTCGCCGCCGCGATCCGTGACTTCGTAACAAAGCACGCCGCGCAGCCCGACCTTTTCGATGGCTTCGCGGACTATGTCGAGCGATCCCGTTATGTGAGAAGGCGAAGCGTGATGATCGAACAGGCACGTGGTCCCCGCACGCGCCGCGTCGAGCGCGCCCGCCATCGCGCTCCAATATATAGTCTCTTCGTCGAGGGCGAGGTCTAACCGCCACCAGATCAATTCAAGAATCTCTCTGAAGTCGGAAGGCACACGCGGCGGCGCGGGCATACCGCGCGCGAGCGCAGAATATAGGTGCGTATGCGCGCAGACCATCCCAGGCATGACGAGAGAACCGCCAAGCTCAATCGTCTCTTCGCCCGGACGGGCTGCGAGCCCCGCGCCGCGCTCGGTGATGCGCCCGCCTTCAATGCGAATGTCGGCAGGCTCTATCGCGGGTTGATCCAGGGTGACGAGCGACGCCGATTTGAGTAAGTAGGCCATAAAGTTGATCTGAGGGGCGAGTGATTCAACACAAAATGTTATTGCTCTTTATTCGTCTTGTGGATTTGATCAAAGCCTGACATCTTCGTAGACTTTGTTTACGTTGATCTTCAATCCGACCGATTCGAGTTGCAACTCGCCTTCGCGCTCCAGAGTATGCTCCCACCAGCGCCCACCCTGTTCGCGGCGGTAAACCTCGATTTTAATCTCGTCCTGTGAGATCAGGATATACTCGCGCAGGCTCGCGATCTTTTGATAAGCCAGCAGCTTTTCGCGGCGATCAATCGCCGCAGTGCTAGGCGATAAGACTTCGATAATCAAACATGGTTTAGTCTTAAAATAGTCTCCGCTGTCTTCGGGATCGCACGTGACCATCACGTCAGGGTAATAGAACGTGTTAATCGCTTCGATCCGCACCTTCATGTCCGAGATGAAAGTCTGACAAGGCCCGCCCCGCAAATGAGTTCGCAATCTGCTGGCGATGTTAAGCGCGATCAGATTATGAGCGGCGCTCGTGCCGGTCATCGCATAGACCTGTCCCGCGAGATACTCGCGGCGCACCGGGCTGAATTTTTCGCTTTCGAGATATTCCTCCACGGTCAGGATCAATATTGGTAATGGTGAAGTCATAGCAGTCTCCCAAACAGAATTTGCTCTGGGGATTCTACGGAATACTTTATGCCCAAGCGGCCAGCCTTGCAAATTCCTCAATGTCGGGCCGGACGCGCAACGGCTCTTTGACCGCGCGCCTCGCCGAGTCAATATCTTTCAAACCGTTACCGGTGAGCATAAGCAAGACGCGCTCACCGGAGTCGATCTCGCCCCGCTCGCACATCTTCATAAACCCGGCAAACGGAGCCGCCGCCGCAGGCTCAACAAAGACGCCGGTCGCGCGCGCCAGTTTAGCAATCGAAGCGATGAGCGCGTCGTCGCTCACCTTGACCCCGCGCCCGCCCGAGTCGCGGATAGCCCTGATTGCTTTAGTCGCGTCGCGCGGGCGGCCTACGTTGATGCTGTCGGCAATCGTGTAAGCCGGCCCTTCGCGCACGCGGCCATCGCCGTTCGCCGCATCTACAATGGCCGAAGCCGTCTCTGATTGCACGCCGATCATTTGAGGCAATCGCTCGACAAAGCCGAGATGCTTCAAATCGCAAAAACCTTTCCACAACCCGCCGATGATGCAGCCGTCTCCCACGCCTACGAAAACCTTGTCGGGCAACTCCCACACCAACTGCTCGCCGATTTCGAGCGCGGCGGTCTTTTTGCCTTCGGTCATAAACGGGTTGTACCCGGTGCTTCGCTGATACCAGCCGTAGCGCCGCGCCGCATTGATGCATAGATCATAAGCTTCGTCATAGCTCCCTTCGACCAGCACAACCCTCGCGCCGTAGACTCCTAGCTGTGCCACCTTTGCAGCCGGGGCGTAAGTAGGCACGAAGATCACGGAGGGCATCCCCATACTTGCGCACATTCCCGCGAGCGCGCTCCCTGCGTTGCCCGACGAAGCTGTGGTGATTACTCGCGCGCCTGCTTCGCGGGCTTTGACCACGGCGAGCGCGCTGGGGCGATCTTTGAATGAAGCCGTAGGGTTGCGCCCATCGTCTTTGAGCAGAAGTCGTTTGACATTGAACTCAGAGGCTAACGGCGTTGAATCATAAATGGGCGTCCAGCCAACGGTCAAAGGCGGGACAACGGAACTATCTTCGACAGGCAGCAGCGCGCGGTATCTCCAGATCGTAAAATTGCGGTCGGCGGCAAGCTGTGCTTTGCTCAATCGCTGGCCGATGCGGTCGTAATCATAAACGACATCCAGATTGCCGCCGCAGGCCGGGCACACATATTCGACATCGCCGGGCGAATGATTTCGCGCGCACTCTACGCATTGGAATCCAATTACCATAAAATATCTGTTCGTTGTCCGCCGTCCGTTGTCCGTTGCTCCCGTTTGCAAAGGGCGTGGTGCAACTGACAACTGACGACGGACAACTGGCAGCTAATCAATAATTTCCCAGGTGCTTTGATACTTATCGAGTTGCTCTTTGGTGTAGTCATCAATGGGATGTTCGCGCTCGGGCGACTCGACGTGCTTCGGCGCACCGCACAGCTCGGTTGAAAAATATCGCTGGCCCGAATCGCATATCATCGTAACGATGCGCTTCATTTCAGGGTGACGCTTCGCGAGTTTAATCGCGGCGGCGACGTTAGCCCCCGACGAGATGCCGCAAAAGATGCCTTCTTCTTTCGCCAATCGCCGGGCCATTTCGATTGCCTCGTCCGACTGGATGGTCACAACTCCGTCGAGAAGGCTCAAGTCCAGATCGCGCGGAACGAACCCGTCGCCTATGCCTTCGATCTTGTGCTCGCCCCACTCGCGGCGCGAAAGCAGGGGGCACTCGGCAGGCTCGCCCGCGTAAAGCCGCACCTTCCGATCGTGCTCGCGCAGGTATCTGCCTATGCCCGTCAGTTGCCCGCCCGTCCCTTGAGTCGCCACATAAGCGTTGATCTGCCCGCCGGTCTGCTCCCAGATCTCCGGCCCCGTAGTCTTGTAGTGCGCTTCGATGTTATCAGGGTTGTCGAATTGAGAAGGCACCCAGTATTTCTCAGGGTTTTGCCCGCGTATCTCTTCGAGTTTTTCGAGCGCCAGATCGACATCGGATTCGCCGCCCGGCGTGTAGATCATCTCTGTGCCATAAGCCACGTCCATCTTCTTGCGCTCTTCGCTCATGCCTATGGGCATCACGATGATGCAGGGGTAGCCTTTCACTGCCGAGACGAACGAGCACGCGATGCCTGCGTTGCCGGTCGAGCATTCCAGTATCGTCATGCCTTCTTTAAGCTCGCCGCGTTTTTCAGCCTTCTGGATCATGTTCAGATATATGCGATCTTTGAGCGACCCCGATGGGCTGAAGTATTCGAGCTTGACCAGGATTTCAGGCGCGACCGAAGAGGCCACGCGGTTGAGCCGCACGAGCGGAGTATAGCCGATTGCTTCAAGAATCGACTCGGCATATTTTTGGTGGCGGTCCCATTTGAGCATAAATTAATCAGTCCGGTTCCTTTCCTAAACTCTTCTTTGCCTTTTTTATTTATGTTTCGAGAATGGGCTACTTTATCAAAGTAGTAGGCGAGGCACAATCGCGCGCACGGGGGGAGTTCGGTGCTGCTCCGGGTACTAAGACTTTGAGGGTCGGGATAGTGAGGCTTGTTGGAAATTACACAACTCACCGAACAGTCGTGCTTTCAGTTCGAGGCGCCGAGAAGAATCAAACCTCGACGATGGGCGGTGCAGGATCTCCGTTTCTTCGCAATTCCCAGCTATTCCAGCCTGATAGTGACCCTATAAGGCTCTCTCTGAACGGCGGTTATTCTAAAGGGTTCCCCACGGATTAGAAAAGGCATTGGGGTGAGCTGGGGATCATCTCCAGCTTCCCATACGGTGTATTGTTTGACTTCCTCGCCCACGACTTCGACCAGTACATACCTTTCATAATCCCAGTGAGTCAATTCATTCAGCTCCCTCTGCACTCTTTCTGAGACAGGTAAAGACTCGATGGAACCTTGGTATCCGAACAATAGCACGAAACTGTGTTCAGCGGGTGTGTTGCCTACAACCTGGTTCAATTCACCGACGGCAAGCCTCTTCAACTCATTTCGCAGTTTAACAACGGGTGAATCGGGATCTTCAGTTTGCCGCCCGTTACTGCAAGAGACATGAATAGCACAAGAAGCAGCCAATATCAGAAGAGCCACTCTAGTCACACTCGATGGCCAACTTGCTGAGACCATCCTCAATACCCCCTTAGATCCATAATCTGAGAACTTGACTACATCTAAATCGCTCTTAGCGGGCCTGTGGCAGTGGGTTTCCATTAACCCACCTGAGCTGGTCGGAATGCATGCACCCCTCCAAGCATTTCGCGTCAGTCCCGGAAAACCCCAGATTGTAACCAATGGTTCGCCCTACGGAGTTATTATGCAAGTCATGTCGTGACCCCTCAGTGCCTTCACCGCACTCATGAGCATTGCCGAAGGCTTCAGCTATCTCAAAACTTAGATGTATGGTTGCAAGGCAACTGAAATAACAGTGCTGCACAGCGTTCGCCCATGTGTTGTCCTGTCGCTGTTCTTCAGGTTGTTGCCCAAACCATGCATCTGCCTGGTCTCTCAAATCTGCGACCTCGAAAGCCGCTAGCGGGAAGCGCAAGGCTGTCTTTTTCTCACACGTATTAGCCTGTCTCCAGCGTGCAATAATCCTGCTTGCCTGACTGATAAGCTCTAATTGGCTTCGAATCAAAGCACATCTTGAAATCAGGGTGACAGAATGAACTATAATAATACCACCAGGGGTTTCAGAGTACTCAATGCGGAGAGAATAATTACATACAACGCTATAGCGGCTGACGGGTTCTCTATCAAGACCAACAGAATCCGTGAAATTGATCGGATCATTCTGTGCATAAGCATATCGGTTTAGACTCTGTGGGTCATTCTTTTGGCATTCCCGCATTGGATCGACTCGCATGAAGCGTCCCACCCCCTGAGCATATTGCCTGTTGACCGCGTAGTCTGTATCTGTCTCGGCGTTCCGCTCATATGTTGTGAATCGATGCTTGTCTGCACTCCCGCTTACTGCCAGGTTCTCTCCAAACGGCAAGTGCCCCTGTCTGCCTCTCCACTGCCATCCACCAACAGCCGAATACCCCAACACAGCCCTTATGCTCAACAGGTCCGACAGGAAGTAATACGTCTCCGCCGCTCCCGCCTCTTCCTTCGCTACAACCTTCCCGTCCGAATTAATATATTCCACCCTCAGACTGCCGTTGCTGACGTTATGTTCTGCTAAGACCTGGCTGTTTTCCCAAACATAATGTATCGAGGCCGTGCCTGTCACGCTCTTAACGCGACGGTTCTGATGATCGTATGTGTAGGTCGCAGTCCCCCCGCCGTCCACCGACACAAGCCTGTTCTCTGCGTCATAAGTGTAGCTGTGCGCGCCGTCCCACGTCACATTCCCCGCAGCGTCATAGTTGTAGTTGACATTGAACCCCGCCCACACGCTCGCTATGCGGTTGTTGGCTACGCTGTTTGTCTGAGCTATGGTGACGGTTTGAATCTGGTTGCCTCCGCTCACAGCATCCCACACGGCGGTGCGGTTGCCCCACCGGTCATACTCGAACCGGCGTTGCGCGCTTGCTCCGTTAGTAGTCTGATTAGACGATACAACTCTTCGTTGCAGATCATATCTATAAGTAGCGGATTCTGTCAGGTTGTTGATTGAGCCACTCACACTCATTAACTGGCCGGTGTTGCCTGCCGTAGTGTTCTTGCCTTGCTGGTGGGCCTGCGATTGATAGTTGTACGTCAAGCTCATAAGCGTGCCTATGCTCGGCCTTACTGCGCTTTGCGAGGTCAACTGCAACCGTTGAGCGTCATAGCCGTAGCTGAGGTTCAGCGTCCCGTCGCCGAAACTCTGCCCGGTCATCTGCTCTGCGTAGTTGTAACCAAACCCGTTCACATAAACTTTCCCGTCCGCGTTGTTTACGACAGACTCCAGTAATGCGCTCCCGTTTGCGTGACTGTAATTCACCGCCCTCGTGCTCGGATAAGTTAGCCGCGTCACCTGGTTTATCCCGTTGTACTGATAGCTGGTCGTGTAATTGCCTTCAAAGCTGCGCGACCTGGACGCCAGCCTGTTGATGCTGTCATATCCGTAGCTTTCGCGAAACAGGGTGGTCTGGCCGCTCGTGATTGTCACATTGAGCAACTGCCCTTTTGTAGCGCTCCCCTGCTGGTTGTCATAGTTATAAGCCACACTCCCCGTAGACGCAACTCCGCTCGCCTGGCTCACGTCATAACTTATATTCGTCAAACGGTTCAGCGTGTCATAAGTGTAAGTCGTAATCACTCCGCGCGCGTCCTTGCGCGTTGCTACCAGATCAGAATCGTTGTAGGTGTATTGTGTGGTCCAGAGAGTGCCAGTGCCGTCGTTGATCGTCGCGGTCTGTTCCGGAATCTTTTCATAAAGCATTCGGCTCAGATCATCATATTTGTAATTACGCCTCTGATTGCCCTGGTCTACAACCGTCAGTTTATCCAGCAGGTTGTAGGTGTAGACTGTATCCTGTACCAGGACGCCGTCATTATCTTGTTCCGTGACTTTGATCGACCGGCCAAGCCCGTCAATCTCTTGTTTAGTCTTGCGGCTCACTTCATCAAACGCCGTCACCGTCGCGCCGCTGTATTCAGTCCTCCGCGTATTGTTGTCGGGAAGCGTCGTTATTGTCATCCGCCCTAGCGCGTCATACGTGTAATTAGTAGATGGCCCCGGCGATCCCCCTGCCTGAAAAGGATTCGTAGCGCTTGCAACCCTGCCCATAGCGTCATAGCCGGTGTTGACTTGTCCGCCTACGCGATTAACTGTAATCACGGTTTCGCCCCAGCCGTTGACTGTGGCCGATTCAGAGAAAGATTTTGGGATGCCGTTCTCTGTGAAATTCACTGTCGTGGTCGTCTTGAGCAATGCCGGATCATAGTTGACCGTGACCGAGCCGTCTTCGGGCGGGCTGATCTGCGTCGGCCTGCCGACCCCGTCATAGCTGTAGTTGGTCGTCAGATTGCCCGGCAGCGTCTTTGTCTTTTGTAGTGATGTGTTGAAATCATATGTTGCCGAGGTTGTGACTTGCTGGTTCGGGTCGCTCCCTTTCGTCATCGTGATTGTCACTGACCAGTAGTTCGGCTCTGTGAACGTTTGCGTCACCTGATCGCAGCAACTCGCCTCCGCCTTTACCGCATTGCCAAAGATGTCATACCTCGTAGTCGTCGTGATGAACTGGTTAGCCAATATATCTTTATACCGTTTCGTCTGCGTCACGTTGCCGCGCGTCGTGTAGTTTACGCCGTACATGTGGCCGGGCGGGTTCGCCGCCCCGCTGTAATCTTCCAATGTGTTCGGCGATGTATAATCGTCGTGCGTGAAAGTTATCTTCGATATCATCACGTCATCCGCGTCGGTTGTGTTTTCAAGCGCGTCATAGATGTTTGACTCTGTGACAAGCGACCGCATGTAGATGCTCGTGTATGCCGCGTCCGTCTTGTAGA
The DNA here is from genome assembly GCA_963728545.1 of Blastocatellia bacterium. Classification (GTDB taxonomy): domain Bacteria; phylum Acidobacteriota; class Blastocatellia; order UBA7656; family UBA7656; genus DASUNP01. The sequence goes on along the minus strand of CAVSKO010000002.1, from coordinate 3,282,442 downwards.
CCGTCCTCGTCCGCCTCCGCGCCTTCCACTGACCCCCGATCTGAAACCCGTACTCGCGTTTATTCGTGATGTTGCCATAACCGTCATAGTCAAAATTGACTTTCGTCGGCTGGTTGGCATCGTTATAACTCGTGACCGATTGCACCTGCTTTGACCCGCCCGCGTCTGTCGTATACCCATAGACTGACCTGGAAAGTGTCGCACCTGTGCTGTTCTTGATAAAACTCTCAGTCAGCATTCCGTTGGCCGTCGAGGCGCTGTCAGTCGAACGCACAAGCCATAACTCGCTTGTGTCGGGCCGCGCCGTCTTGAATTTCCTCGTCTGATTGGGCACGTCTTCCGTGACTGAATATGTGAATGTGCCGCCCGGGTTTTCTACCCTCTGACTAAATCCCGGCGCGTCTGTAAGTTGAGTGCTCCCGCTCGTTGGATAGTTGAAATTCGCGCTCGCCATCTCTGTCCCGTCGCTGATTACTCCCTGCTGGTCTACGCTCATCTGCTTGCGCAGCGATACGTTGTATGCCATCCCATAATCGGAATAGCTCATCATGTAGCCGGTCTGCTTCTGCGCAAAGTAGACGTGCTTCAACATCTTCTGCGTCCCTGTAGGCGCGTTTTCAACCGTCAGCCCCGAGAAGTTGTAACTGACGGTCAGGTTCTGGTAATCAAATGAAACAATGTTTGTGGCTCCCCCGTTGAATGACGGCAGCGTGATCGAGGTCAACACGTTGAAGGTGTAATTGAACGAAACCGCCCGCCCAAGCGTGTCGGTCACAAAATTGATAGCCGTTGGCGCATAAGGCACGCCTCCCTTGGCAGATTGATAAGATATTGTGATGTAGTTGCCGTTTCTGTCTCTGATCTGCGTAGGCAGTAACCGATTATTCGTAACCGTGATCGCTACCTTTGTGCCGTCGTTGAAATTGAGGCTGCCGCCGTTTGCCGCGCTCCCGACGAAAGTAATGTGCGTGCCGTCGGTCGTCTCGTAAGTGCCTGTGGTAGATGCGTCGCCCGAGCCCAGGTAGTGGCGAGTGCCGTTGGGCTCAACCCAGACGTACTTGGTGTTGTTTGAAGGGCCGTAGACTACGATTCGCCCGAATCCAAGCGAATAGCCTGGAGAGGGCCATCCTGCGCCGGCGTTCCATGCGACCTTTTCGACTCCGGCATCATTGCGGCGAGACCAGATGCGGCTGTTGTAATAAAGCGTGAGATCGGAGGAAAAACCGCGACCTCCGAAACTATAGATAAGAATGGCCAGAGAATAATTGCTGCCTTCGGGAAGGATTTTGCCCAACCGCCAAGAGTCAGTGGCGCGGTTGGGTGGACTCCCAATAAGGTTGCGAGGCTCGCTCCAAAGTTGGTCGTAGTAGAATTCCGAGTTATCGGGAGGCTGAATCTGAGCCTCGGCGGTTGGCGAGACCTTATCGAGCAAGGAATGAACAAAGGCCGCGCTTGAAGCGCCTGTCGGGGCATCATCCGAGTTGAGACCAGCCTGATCAATCCGCCACTGAGCATCGGTCTGCATGGGGCGCGGACCTGGCTTGACTAACACGGGCACAATGGATTTAACCGATCCGGCGCGGCATATGATTTTTGCCCGCCCAGGTTGTAGAAAGACGGCCTGACCTGAATCGTCAATCTGGACTTTATCTGTGTCGGAAGACTCCCAGGAGAACTTCACACCCTGGACGGTACTACCTGCCAGATCGCTAGCGATTGCGGCAAGTACTACGGGCTGATTCTGGTAGCCTACAAAAACAGATGGGGAGACTTGAATGCGTTCGACACGAGCCAGGCGGTCTGCAAGAGTCTCTTGTCTGGTTGCAGCAGATTTCGACCAGAAAAGATTCTTGACGAGTTGAGAAAGATCGCGGGAGGCATCAGTGCCAAGATAAATTGCGGTTGAAGCAAAGACAGAAAGTGGCTTGAGGGCGAGGGAGGTTCCGGGCCAGATAAAGAGGCTCAAAATTAAGAACAGGCATACGACCTTGCGACGCAATTTTGAACGAAGCAGGTTGCAAGAAAAGCGGTTAATAAACTGAATAGAATCTGAGAAAGATTTGCTCTTGATTGGCATGTAGACCTCCTGACTGAGTACAAATCGAGATTTCATAATGAGAATTTCAGTTGGGAAAAGGCAGCAATTCACGTAGCGCGATAGTTTTATTTAGGCACAATAAAACTATCGCGGGGATTACCCGTTCGCGCTCAAATTGCCAACCTCTTTCATGACTATATGACTGCTCGGCGAAGAAACTTACATTTTAAGATAGGGCTTATGTGGATTACTAAAACTAGCAGAGGCCGTTAGGCTTAGCTAAATCTCAAGATCACCGACAGTGAAGAGATTTGTTACACGGGGTTGAAGCAAGTTGATGAATTACGTTTGAACACTCAGTAATCTATTACTCAAAGGCCGGGCGATGATATGGTGCTTGAACTTACTTGTCAAACAAAGTCTTTTTTAGTAACAGTTCTCGCGGCGCGGCAGCACGAGGCTACCGCGCGCGCACGGGTATCTTGATTGATGAGAGAAAGGCTCGGCTGTTGTGAATTGTGAATTCAGACGGCAACTCGTCGTTCGCTCCGGGAGGCCGGAAATCCGGGAAGTCTATGTTTGCAACCTTCAGCCTGATTGAATGTCCCCGGCGAAATATCCAGTGGTCTCCGAAATCGCGAAACTTCACGCGCCGCACTTCGCCGGGAGCGAGGCCGGTCACGCGAGCCACGCCGACGGTCACTGCCGTTTCTGTGCCGTCGGGCGCTACATCATAACTCCTCACGATCAGATCGAAGTCCGAAGAAGTCGTGCTGCTTACAAACAGCGACAGGTCGCTTGCGCCGAGCGCTTCAATGTCTGAATCCAGCGGGCCGAACGTGTAAACGAGCCGACGCGGCATCTGGCCTATACTCTCAACCGTCCCGCTCAACATATCGCTCTGGGACGGTATCTCCGCCCCGAGTCGCGAGCTTCTGATCCGGTTGCGATGAAAGATGCCGCCCGCAGTCTCCTGTCCCTCGTTGCCTTTCTTCTTCTTCTTCGATAAGCTGCCGCCAGCTTTCAAATAAAGCGCCAATCTGTCTGTTGGAAACTCTGTCGTAGTAAGAACCAGGCCGTTGAATGGAACCGCCGCGCTCGCTATGTTTTTCGAATCCTTCCCGCCTATGCCGCGCAAGTGATGCTCGAACCATCTGAGCGCTTGCGTGCCGATGTATGTTTCTTCGCCTGCATATTCATTACCTCCGGGCGGGTGGCCGGTCCTGCCTAGATATATCTGTTTCGGCGCTTTAATCTGGGCGAAAACATCCGTCACCTGTGTAGAAGGGAAGAGGTGATCGTCCCACGATTGAATGATAAAGATAGGCGCGGTGGGCTGGCGCGAGCTTTTCAATACTTCGCGCCCGTCCGGGCCGAGTTCGGCAATCGAGCGCGCAGCCAACGCCTGTTTAATCTCCTGGCTGAGCGCGCGCCCGTCGGCTGCCGTGTCGAACATCTCGAACAGAAGACGGTCGTAGTTGTAAAAAGGCGCGGAGCTTGTCTGGCGCTCCAGCCCGCTAAAGAACTGCCCTATGCCTTGCCTGTAGTTGATTACGCCGTTCGGGTAAAGGGCTTGCTCAAGATCGGTCCACCCGATCAAAGGAACCGCCGCTGCGACTCGCGGGTCGGAGGCGATCTGAAACGAATGGCCTCCGCCGTACGAACCGCCGATCACTCCTATACGAGTCACGCGCGGCGTTATTACGTCGTCGGGATCATCCAGGAGCCAGTTGATCACCTGCTTCAAGTCGTTGATCTCATCAGGCCCTACAAGCGTGACGTGCCCGCCCGACTCTCCTTCGCCAAACCCGCGCGCGGTGTATGAGATCACCGTGTACCCGGCGGCTGCGATGAAGAAAGCAAGGTTGTCGGTGCCGGTCAAACGGCGACCGCCGAACCCGTGTATGTAGATGACCGCAGGCCCTGCGGCCAGAAAGCGCGGCTGGTAAAGCGTAGCCGCCAGTCTTATTGTCCCCGAAGACTGCAAGCTCGCGCCGGCAGGCACATCTATGAAATGCGTGGACGTTTTTACCAGAATCTCTGTCTGAGCATGAGCGGACGGACTGGAACCGAGCATCACTGCCATCGCGGCAGCAATGAGCAGGCAAAACAACTTTGTCATCACCTGAACCCTTCTTTGTTCTTTCTATTGACACCTATCGAGTGAGGACAATGCAGGCCGACACAAGATTGATAGCAGACGCTCGCACTGCCAGTCAATCTTTCTAAGTGATGAGTGATGAGTAATGAGTGGCTGAAAACAGTTGACAGCATGCAGTAGAAAGTTAATTCTCCCGCTGTACACTGTTTTTACTCATCACTCATCACTTAGAAAGATTAGCCGACTTTACTGCGGTTGATTTTTTGTTCCATGCGGACGAGGCGCTTAACCATTTTAAGCACGGCTCCTCGCGAGGCCGGAGATAACTGCGCTAACAGGTCGAGGATTTGTAGCATCTCGACATCGGTGATGGTTTTTTGCAGCAGCTCAAGGATCGATAAGGCCTGAGATTGATCGCTCAATTGCGCTCGCCGCTCGCCGTGTTGTTGCGCGCCGCGCGCAACAAGAAATATCTCATCTTCATCTACGCCGAGCCCGAGCGCCAGCGCCTTGAGCTTGTCTACGGTAAGATTTGAATTGGTGCCCTTTATAATGGCCCCGACATATCCCTGTGTTATGCTTCCCCCCGACTGACGCTGGACATCCCTGAGCGATAACCTCTTCAATTTGAGGGTACGCTTTACGTATTGCCTCAAATCTTCCGCGCCGCCCGCCTGCTCATCCGGTTGGGTGTCAATTTTATTAAGCGCTCTGTCAAAAATATTAGTTGACATAACAAGTTCTCCTGCCGTAGGATGCGCATAGTTTATTATGCAACTGCCTAAATTGCTAGGCAGAAAATGAAAAAACGAAACTAGAGGAGAAAGCCATGGTTGCGGCAAATCGAGAAATCAGCGCAAGCCACCAAATTTGCCCCGCTTGCAGGGGAACAGGGATCGTTGCCCATTGGAGCGAGTTCTCCTATTTTGAAGACCGGGAAATCTGTTACAGGTGCGATTCCGGTCGAGCCGTTGACGCGAAGATAGCCGAGATAATCAAGCGCACACAAGCTGAAAAGCGGCCTTTCAGGCTTTATGAAAATTGAAGGGCGCTCGTAAAACTTTCATCTGAAAGTTAAGCCTGGTTGTTTTCGCGACGCATACTCACTGCATTAGTCGGACAAACGGCGGCAGCTCAAATTCAGGCCACGCCCGAAGTGTTACGCTCGTAAATTATCCTCATCCCCTCAAGCGTCAAATCTGCGTCTACAGATTCGATCAATCGCGAGCCCCGGCTGATGAGCGGCGCAAGCCCGCCGGTTGCGATCACGCGGGTCGAGGGTCCGAGTTCCTCGATCATTTTTTCAAGCACCCCGTTGACGAGCGCCACGTTGCCGTAATACAAGCCCGATTGCATGCTGGCCGTCGGGTTCGTGCCGATCACCCGCTCAGGCCGCCGTATATCGACACGGTGAAGCCGGGCCGCGCGCTGAAAAAGGGCCTCGGCGGAAATCTGTATGCCGGGGCAGATTATCCCGCCCAGGTATTCGCCCTTCTCCGATATCGCATCAAAAGTCGTTGCCGTTCCGAAATCGACCCCGATCGAAGGACCGCCGTATTTGGTGAAAGCCGCCACCGCGTTGACTATGCGGTCTGCTCCGACCTCTCGCGGGTCGTCGTACAAAACGGGCATACCGGCGTTGGTCGTGTTGATAAACAACGGCTTGATTCCGAAATAGACTTCGATCATTTTGTGCAGAGTGAAGTCTAGCGGCGGGACTACGGATGAGACCGCAATGTCTTTGACGGCGGTCGCGTCCAGCCCGGCCAGATCGAGCAGCGTGCGGCACATTATCCCGTACTCATCCACGGTGCGCTGCCGCTCGGTCGTCAGCCGCCAGCTATGCGTGAGCTTCGAGCCGTCGTAAAGCCCAAGCGTCGTATTTGTATTTCCTACGTCCAAAACCAGCAGCATAATCTTTTCACTCTCGCTCTCCGGTCACTTTTCTAATCTTCGCGCGCTCGCCGCCGTCACTTCGCCAGATGCTATCTGTCGCGTCTCGCCGTTGCCAAGCTCGATTATGAGAGCGCCCGTTGGCGTCAGCCCGCGCGTCACAGCCTCAACCTCGCCCTCGGCTAAGGTGACGCGCACGGGGCACGCTTGGGCGTAGCTTGAAAGCTGTTGCCATCGAGCGAACACCTCTTGCGCATCTGAGATTGCCAGCCTGTACCATCGCTCAAGCCTGTCGATCAGAAAGTTGAAAAACTCGCCCGGCTCAACCGGCTTGCCGCTTTGAAGAAAAACGGATGTGGCGGTCTGCCGTATTTCATCCGGAAAATCACGCTGGCCGAGATTCACGCCTATGCCCATCACCGCGTATTGCAATAGCTCGTTTTCAACAGCCGTCTCGACGAGTATGCCGCATATCTTGCGCCCGCCTGCCAGCACATCGTTAGGCCACTTTATGTCTACGGTGAGATTGAAATCCAGGGCGAGCGTTTCCGCAACAGCCACCGCCGCCGCGAAAGTGATTGCGGTTGATAGGGCGGGTTTTACTTCGGGTCTGAGAATTATTGAAAGATAGAGGCCTTCACCCGCAGGCGAAGACCACGCGCGGCCCAGGCGGCCTCGCCCGGCGGTCTGCGAGCGGGCCAGAACGCAAATGCCTTCGCTTGCGCCCTCAGCCGCCATCTCGCGCGCAAGGTCGTTGGTCGAAGGCAAGCTGTCAAAGCGCAGAATGGTCGATCCTAATCTCATAATAACTGAGTGATGAGTGATGAGTGAAAAACAGTTACTTATAACTCATCACTCATCACTATTTTATTTTTGCGCGAGATCAAAGAAACGATTAGTCGCGTTAAGCGCGGCTTTGACCGCCGCGTTCGATTTCATGCCCGCTCAACTGGCAACTGCCGAAGACCTGTACCTGCTTGCCTTCGAAGTCTATGTTGACGAGAACTGCGATCAAGTTCTTCCCGAGCGCGCTCACGTGGTCCAGGTCCGCAAGCTTACAACGAAATCTTCTGTCTACGGCTTGCTCCATCGCCTCAAGAGTGGCTCTGGCAGCCGCTTTCAGCGACCCCACCCCTTCGCACGGCTCCGTGGCGCTGGCTTTCAAAACGCGGTCGGCAAAAGTGAACGTGACTTCTACGAGGCATTGCTCGCCGTCTTGCCGGGTTGTCTCGGCACGGTCGAATCGCAGCCGCTTCTGTTGAGTGCTGGTCATAATCCGCTCTTTAGTGAACTCAGTGTGTAATTACAGGGGCGTTATCTTCATGCTGATGTCAACTGCTGTCGCCGAGTGGGTTATTGCGCCGACCGAGATCAGATCGGCCCCGCACTCGGCCAGCTCTCGGACGGTTGAGAGGCTGACGCCGCCGGAAATCTCTATGACTGTGCCCGGGGCTTCCGCTCTTATCACCTGCACCGCTCGGCGGATATCGTCAGGCTGAAAGTTGTCGAGCATAATCACGTCCGCCTTGGCCGCCAGGGCTTCTTTCATCTGAGATTGATTTGCGACTTCGACTTCGATCTTCATCAGGTGCGTTACGCTTTGACGTGCAAGCTCTATCGCGCGCTTCACGCCGCCTGCAAGGGCGATATGATTATCCTTTATCAACACGCCATCATCCAGCCCGAAACGATGATTAAAGCCGCCTCCCACCGTCACCGCGTATTTTTCAAGCACCCTCAAGCCCGGCGTCGTCTTTCGCGTGTCAACTATCTTTGCGCCGGTCCCTGCTACGCTGTCGACAAAAGTTTTTGTCAGCGTCGCCACTCCCGATAATCGCTGCATCAGGTTGAGCGCCGTTCGCTCGGCTGTCAACAAGACTGTAGCCGGGCCTTCGACGACAGCGAACTTTGTGCCCGCTTCTATCAATTCGCCGTCGTACACACGCGACTCAAGCTGCACGCTGCTGTCGAGCGTAGAAAATACCGCTTCGGCGATTTCAAGCCCGCATAACACGAAATCCGCTTTTCCCAGAAACTGGCCGCGCGCGCGCGCGCCGCCTCGGACGACCGTTTGAGTTGTGATGTCCCCGCGCCCAAGGTCTTCTTTCAAAAAGTCGGCAGCGTAAGCGTAAATTATTCCTGCGTCAAGTTCCATAATTAATTTTCGGTTGCCAGCGGTCTAGCTTCGACCGAGCGAAGCGAGAGTCGCTTTCAGCTTTTCCATCTCGGCAATCAACTCGGCGTGGCGCGTGCGAGCCTGGTCCACGACTTCGCGCGGCGCGCGCTCTACGAATGAGAGATTATCGAGTCGCGAGGCAAGAGCGCGCGCTTCCGTCTCTTTGCGCGCCATCTCTTTGTTCAACCGCTCGCGCTCTTTGGCTATGTCGATCAACCCTTCGAGCGGCACGCCTATCTCGATTCCCGCTACCATGTCCGTGGCCGCTGCCGTCATCTGAGGGAGGCTATCGGAAATAGTGATCTCTTCGACGCGGGCCAGCCGCTTGATCTGGTCTGCGTTCTCTCTGACAATCGCCGCCTCGCGTTCGGGCGCGGCAAGAAATATCTTCAAACTGCTGCGGGCCGGTATGTTCATCTCGGAGCGAATATTTCTGATCTTTGTAATAAGCGCTATCAGCGTCTGCATCTCGTCGCGCGCCGACGTGTCTGTGCGCTCGGCGGACACGCTGGGGAAAGGTGCGAGCATTATTGATTCGCCCGTGTGCGGGAGCCGCCGCCATATCTCTTCGGTGATGAAAGGCATCAGCGGGTGAAGCAGACGGAGGCTCGTTTCCAGCACGTAAGCTATGCGCGCACGCGCATCACGCGCCTCCGGCGTCGCTTCGCTTGACGTGACGAGCGGCTTTGAAAGCTCTATATACCAGTCGCAAAAGTCGTCCCAGAAAAAGTGGTATAGCACCTGGGCCAGCTCGTGGAATCGGTACTCTTCGAGCGCGCGGCTGGCCTGTTCGATAGTAGAGTTAAGCTCCGCGAGTATCCATCGATCCGCGAGCGCGTCGGAAGGGACCCACTCGGCTGCCTTTTGATTTTCGGGCGCGTCGCCCAGATTCATGATGACGAAGCGCGAGGCGTTCCACACTTTGTTAGCAAAGTTGCGCGCCGATTCCATCTTCGATTCTTGCAAAGCCATGTCGTTCGAGCCTACGCACATGCCCGCCAGGGCAAAGCGCACGGCATCGGTGCCGAACCGGTCGAACAGCGTAATCGGATCGACCGTGTTGCCCTTCATCTTCGACATCTTTTCGCCGTGCTCGTCGCGCACTATGCCGTGAATCAACACGGTGTCGAACGGGACATCGTTCATGAACTTCAGGCCCATCATCATCATTCGAGCCACCCAGAAAAAGATGATCTCGTATCCCGTCACCAGATCATTAGTCGGGTAAAACATCTTCAAGTCTTCCGTGTCGTCGGGCCAGCCGAGCGTGGAAAACGGCCAGAGCGCAGACGAAAACCACGTATCGAGCACATCCTCTTCCTGGCGGAGCGCAGTGCTTTCACACGCGGCGCAACGCGTCGGGTCTGTGCGCGAAACGGTGATGTGGTTGTTCTCGCAATACCAGGCCGGGATGCGATGACCCCACCACAACTGGCGCGAGATGCACCAGGGCTGGATGTTCTCCATCCAATCTTCGTAAACCTTGGTCCAGGGCACAGCGGGCACAAAGCGCGTGCGCCCGTCGCGCACCGCTTGAAGCGCCACGTCCGCGAGCGGTCTGACATTCAAGAACCACTGGAGCGAGACCATCGGCTCTATCACCGTTCCGCAACGGTCGTGATGGCCGACCGAATGCGTGTACTCTTCGGTCTTCACCAGGAGGTTTTGCGCCGCCAGGTCTTCGACCACGCGCGCGCGCGCTTCGGCGCGGTCGAGCCCCGCGTATCGCTCGCCTGCGGCAGCCGTGATGCGCCCGTCGGGTGCGATCACGATAATCTGAGGCAGATTATGGCGAAGCCCCATTTGAAAATCAGCCGGGTCGTGCGCAGGGGTCACTTTTACCGCGCCCGTGCCGAATTCGCGCTCGACCGCTTCGTCCCCGATCACAGGAATCTCTCGGCCCGTGAGCGGAAGCTCTATGGTCGCGCCTATCAGGTGGCGATAACGCTCGTCTTCGGGATGAACGGCGACCGCCGTGTCGCCCAGCATCGTTTCGGGCCGCGTCGTGGCTACCGTGATGCGCTCGTCCGTCCCCTTGATCGGATAAACTATATGCCACAGGTGGCTCTGCACCTCTTTCTTCGGAGCCTCAAGGTCGGACAGCGAAGTTTGATCGTACGGGCACCAGTTGACTATGTATGCGCCGCGCGAGATCAACCCTTCTTCGTAAAGCCGCACGAAGGCTTCGCGCACGGCGCGCGACAGATCCGGGTCGAGCGTGAATTGAAGGCGCGACCAGTTGACGGAGACGCCTTCGCGACGCATCTGTTTGAGAATCATCCCGCCCGATTCTGCTCGCCACTGCCACACGCGCTGCTCGAACTCTTCGCGCCCAAGATCGGTGCGCTTCACGCTTTCCTTAGCCAGTTGACGTTCTACGAGGACTTGCGTGGCAATGCCCGCGTGGTCTTCGCCCGGCACCCACAGCGCGCGCCGCCCCTGCATCCGGCGCCAGCGCGTGAGCGCGTCCATAATCGTGTGTTGCAAGGCGTGTCCCATGTGGAGCGACCCCGTGACGTTTGGCGGCGGGATCGCGATTGTGTAAGGTCGGCCCTCGCCTTCGGGTTGGAAGTACCCGCGCGCCGCCCATGTCTCGTACCACTTCTGCTCGATGCTGTGCGGATCGTATGTTTTCGACAGTTCAATCATAAAAGTTGGTTATCGTGCCTTATAAATGTCGAGCAACCGGCGATCAGATTGTTTGGTATCCGTTGCCGAGAGCTTCAGATAATTAAAAGGGATTGAAAGGCAACGGTCAACCTCTCAATCCCTTTAGCGGTCTCTTGTTTGTTTGCGATAATCGTGTGTGCGGTTACGTTCTTTTAGAGAGAGATTCGCGCGCAAGCTTTTCTACGACGCGCTCGACCAGATCGGGAACTACCTCCCAGGCTATCTCGCGCACGACCCTATCGCTTAGCTCTGCGACCACGCGCCGTACAATCTCATCGATTGCAGCTTGCGAGAGAACGACGACTGGCGATTCGTGGCGGGTCGCGACGGCGGGCTCGCTTTCTGGCTCTGTTGCCGGTGGATAATCCGGACTCGCGTCATCGGTGACGATCTGGCTAAACTCGAATCCGGTCTCTTGCTCGATTGCTTGAGGCTGAACAGCGGCGTGTGACCCTGCTTCATCGACCGGCACCGCCTCTATGTCTATAGGCGCAAATCGGGATTCTTCTTCGGTCCACATCGCGGATGAAGTAAACCCTTCGACCGGCGCAGGCTCGCTCTCAGCGGCAGTCGTTTCAAAGCCCACGGCCTCGTCGTTGATTGTTTCAAACCCCGGCTCGCTCACCTGTCGGAAATCGTAGTGCGACTGGTCGCGGTCTGTTTCCGAAGCCTCTTCACGCGGCGCCTCCTCGGACTGCACTGATGCGAAATCAGAGTCTGGCTGCGTTTGAAGATCGGCTTCGGGATTAAAGACCAGCGCGGGCTCGGCTGCCGTCTGATCGAGCGCAGCGACAGGCTCTTCGGCGAGAGGCTCGCTTTCCTCCTTGTGCGACTCGGCGTACTCCGGCGCGACTTCGGAGATCGGGGGAAGTGGCGCGGCTTCGGGCGAAGAGAAATCCAGATTCAACTCCGCGCCTTCGGTCGTCTCGGTCGGCTGCCATTGGCCTTCAAAGACCGGCTGCCGTGGCGTCTCTTCATCCATCAGCACATCGCCTAACGGGTCCTCTACTGCCAGCATCGTCGCCGAGGCGGTCTCGCCCAACTCGCTCGCCTGGCTTGCCGCGTAAGGCGGTCCGCTTGTCGCATCGAAGCGCGAAGATTCGTGATGCGAGGTCTGCCATGCGGACGTGTCTGACGCCCACTCGCGTGTTTCACGCGACGACGATTCGGCTGAATCCGTAGCGTCAACATTGACCGCGAAAACAGTGTCGGACGAAGGCGGCTCGCCCTCGACGAGCTTCTCGAAGTCAGGCGTCTCTTCACCGAAGCTGAAGCTGTGAGGCACATCGCTTTCATCCCACGCGCGAGGTTCTGCGGTTGAGCCTTTTTGAGCGGGCTCGTCGCCGGTCTCCAGCATGACCTCTGAAGTTTGATGATCGACCGGAAACTCAAGGTCTTCGAGCGGAGTGGTTTCAAAGGCTATTTCATCTTGAAAAGCCTCCGTCGAAAGATCGCCCGTGCGTTCGGACGGGGCGAAGTGAAAGTCAGTTTCCGCGGCAGGCTCGGTTTGCGACGGCGTGGGCGGCGAGTAATCAAGCTCAAGCGGCGCGCTTTCATTCAAGGACGAAACATCGCTCGCGCCGGCCTTCAGAACTTGATTCATCGCTGCGTTTTCGGCAGCAGCCGGAGCCCGGTCGGTCGGGCTGGACAGGTCGAGGTCAAGCGTCCGCATGAACGGTTTTACTTCGAGCGGATCGGTAGTCCTTTCGCTCCTATCTTCCAACGAATCGGTGACCCTGTCGCTTTTGTTCTCTGCCTGTTCTTGCGCGGCTATCTGCTGTGGCGCCGCTGCTGCCTCCGGCTGTTGTGGGCTGGACTGCTGGCGCATGTTTATGAGACGGCGCACCGTCTCGACGAGCTTGCGAGATTCGAATGGTTTTGTCAGATGGTCGTCCGCGCCCACCCTGCGCGCTTCGTTTTGATCGAACGGCTCGAACGCGCCGACGAGCAGCACGACCGGCACGTTTGAAAATTGCGGGTTCTTTTTTATAGTCTCGCAAAGCTCATACCCGTTCTTGCCGGGCATGAAGATGTCTGCCAGCACGAGGTCGGGATTGACCTCGTTGAGCTTCCGCTCGGCCTGGTCGCCGTTGCTCACGGCCACAACATCTATGCCTTCGTCATCGAAAGTCAGATTGACGACTTTCTGAATAGTGATACTGTCATCGGCAAGTAATATTTTGCATCCCATCTTGGTTATCCCCCAGTGTGTCTCAGCCGGCGCGCGCGAGGTTGTCGATTATGGCCTGGGTTTTAGTATGCCGGGTCTGAGTCTGGATTATACATCCTTGCGCCTGAAAAAATGAGCGCCGGGAATCGGCCAAGCAGTAACGGCTTTCGTCTTTCGGAAAGCTACTCGGCATGTCGTTGCTCAGGGGCTGACAGCTAAGAAGAGTGACAAATGCGTGCGGATCGGCTGATTCGCTTTTGAACTTGAGCGCCGTTCCACCGCTGGATATTACCATAAACGGCTAACCCTGTCTCTAGTTTTAGTCCTGAGTGCTGAAGGCTGAGCGTTGAGTAAAACTAGTTCGTAGCGCACTCATCACTCATCACTCATTACTCATCACTTAGATTATCTGCAATCGAACAGCTCTGTCGTAAGTCGTATGTCGTCTATGAACCAGCCGGCGTAACCATCCCTCACGCCGGTAGCCCCGTCAAACCCGGCCAGGAACCGGAACTGAACGCGCTTGCCCGCGTAATCGTCAAGGTTTATTACTACGGGGCTGAAAATGCCCGGCTTGCCGCGCGAGGTCCACGCGAAGCGATTGCCCAGCGGATTTGATGAAGCTTCGGTCACCTTCCCGTCATAGCCGCCAGCGATAACGCGCGAGCCAAGGTCCTCCCACGTCGCGCCGTTGTCGGTCGATATTTCAAGCACTCCCCCGTCAAACCCCGGCTCGAAGTTGAATATGTGTAAGAAGGTCAATCGAACGCGGCCCGCGTTGGCCGGTATATTGATCTTCTTTTTCATCGTCATAGTCGAGAGCTGTTGATCTCCTTCTTCTTTGCCCGGATCGAACCGCATGATATGATCTGGTTCCGCTGCTGCCCGTGATCGTAGAGACTGAAAAGCCTTTCTTGAATTTCCATTTCACGCGCCCGCTGTCTACGTCGTCACTAAGCAGTTGACTCGTCGATGGTGTGGCAGGTCGGCCCACGCGCAAACGCATCGGAAGCTTTATGCGCCCCTCGGCGGTCTCGATCTGTAATTCGAGAATTGCCGCCGAGCCGCAACGTAAACTCGAAGGCACCTGGATCTCAAACGGCGTCGCGTTAGCGGCGGAAAGCCCTGCTTCGATTACGGGGAAAGTCGAAGGCCCGAACTGGCCGTTACTCCCTGTGCCCGCGATTATCGTAAGACCCGCCTGTGTGATGCTGGCCGGTACGGTCTGCGAAATGTTGTTTAACGTGACCGTGACCCTGGCCCGCTCGCCCGGTATCAGAGACGAATCGGTCGCACCGCCCGCGTGCGTTACCGTCACGCCCTGTGTGATCTCTTCGATGGAGTTTAAAGTCAAAACCGGGACGGGAGCCTCGTGGCCGTTTGTGACTACCAGCGCGAAGTCTTGATTTTGAAACGAAGAAAAACCTGGCGCCGCGTTGCCCGCGATTATAGTTGGGCGCACGCGAATGACGAACGGGCCGACCGTGCCCGCAGGGAGCCGCACTCCCTGAACGTTGTTTAAAATATCTTTCTGCCCGCCTGTCGTCGAGTACTGACCCGCAAACTGATTGGCGTTGTAGACTACGCCGCCGACAATCACTTCGAGGTTGAGCTGATTGACATAAGTCGCGTTGGTTGTGCTGCTGCCGGGCGGCTCGGTCCAGACCAGCATCACGCGGAACTCTTTTGACGGATCGCTTATGACACCTGTGATTTCAAACGGGGAGCCGCCCGATTCGGTAAACGTGCGCGACGGAGACTCATCATAAATGATGCGCTCGGTCTGCTCGAACATTCGCGAGAGATTCAGCAGACCCCACCCCTGGCCCGCGCCGGGCAGGTTGCCTCCTCCGAGAGTCCCCGTGACGTAGCTTGTCGAATTCAGAATAAAAGCTTTCACGAGCGCGGGGCTTGGCTCCTGGCCGAGTGACGACCTCAGCCAGTGAAACGCGAGGGCCGCGCTTCCGCTCACTAGCGGGGTCGCGTGGCTTGTTCCCGTTGACCACGTGTAGAGCGTCTGGCCGGAGGGGAAATAGCGGTCGCACACTAATATATCGTCTATCGATTTTGCTGCGTAGAAACTGTCCTGCGAGGCCGCGCCTACGATGTGCGTGCCCGGCGCTACGAGATCGGGCTTTGCGCGGCCGTCCTGCACGGGCCCTTTCGACGAAAAGCTCGTCACGTCGAACGCGTTGTCGGCAAGCGAGCCGCCCACTCCGCACCCGTCGCGCAGTTCCTGGCCCGCCGCATCGGTCGCGCGAAAGTTTTCGCTCGCGCCCACGGTGATAACGTTTTTCGCGGTCGCTTGATTCAATATCGCTTCGGGCAGGTTGTTGCCATCGTTTCCGGCCGCAAAGACTATCGTCATAGCCTGGTTCCCGGCCTCTTCCTGGTCGGCATCGCGCACCATCGTATCAAAAGCTCGCGCGTCTGAAGTGTAAAGGTTGCAAAAGCCCGTAGCCGTATCGCACTGGCCCCAACTGTTACTGCTGACGCGAGCGCCGTTGCGATAAGCCGCCATTATGTATTGCCTGTAATCGAAATTAGAGGCAAGGATCCCCTGGTCGTTGAATATCTTTGATATGCCTATTCGCACGAAGGGCGCAACGCCCATGCCGTACTGGAAGCCGAGCGAATCCGTGATGGGACCGTTTGTGCGATTGACAAAACCGCCGATGATCGAGGCGTTTATCGTCCCATGACCGAACGCGTCGTGATTCGCGAGCACGTCGGGATTGTCCTGGTGGAACAGAAAGTCGTTTGTGAAATCGTGCAGGTAAGCTATGCGTGACGCGCCCGTGGAGTCGAGGAAATCGGGATGCACCAGCCTGAAATCATCAGTCCCTTTGTCGAAGCCCGTGTCCGCGACATTGACTGCGAAATCGAAGTTTGAGTTGAAGCCTAGAGAGTTCAAAAACGGTATAAAGCCCGGCCTGGTCGGGCGGCTGACCTTAACGCTGTTGACCGTCTCTTCCGAAAGGACGCCCGCGACTATCTGGTTGGCCCGCTCGTCTGCCGTCTTTACTTTAGTCCACGGCTCTATGTTCAACACGTCAGGGAGCTTTGCGATTTCCGCGAGACGGAAAGATTCGACCAGCACTTTCAATTGAATGGTCCCCGTCGCTTCAAACTCAGGCATCAGTACACGGCGAGCGATAGATTTTATCCGCGCAATGGTCTGCGTCGCGTCAGTCGTATCGAGGATTTCGATTGAGACGGGGACTTGCTCTACGGAATCGAGCTTGAAGTGGCGGTCGAGCTTGTAAGCGGGATGAAACGGCCCGTCCCATTGCACTGCGTTCTGGCTCGCGGTGAGCGCGCGAACCCGCTCAAGCTCCGGGCGGGTGGACCAGATCAGATAGGCGTTGTTCGGAATATAAGAGACGATTCTCGCGCCGGTAGATTTAAGAGCGCGGATTGAAGATGTCGTGGGCGGCCCGAACAACTGAACCATGTGAAGCGAGCGCGGCAAGCCTTCCGGCTGGCTGAGATCGCCCGCTACAACCGGGGCCGCCGCAGTAGTATCGATCTGGCCGCGCTTGAGCAGGACTAGATTCATGTCATCGCGCAGCTCAACGCGCTCAAGCGCGCCAGCGTCGAGCCGGGCGAGCGCGTCGGTGTCCGCTTCCACCAGCGTGTAAGAGCCGTATCGCTTTACTTTTTTCCCATTGGTTGAAGAGATTAATTTTTCTTCGAGTTCGGGTTGTTCGGCGGGCACTATGAATTTATGCCGAGCGCCGGGGCTGCGATAACTGAGAGGCGCAGTTGCGTTGCGCGATTGAACGCTCTTATTTTTTTGCCCTTCTTCTGTCGAGTGCGTAAGCTCGGCCCTGCCGCCGCTTGAAAATGTCGGCAGCGCAGCAAGCGTTGCAGCGGCCGCAAACAGCGCGGCGACCAGTGAAACCCTCAGCGTGAAACCTCTCATCAACAAAATCTCCTAAACCTTGCAATCCCTCGTGACTGTCACTGGTTGGAATCTTGCTCGGGGCCTGAGCAGGATAAAACCATCAGCGCCGTGTTAACCAAATTGATCGCGGCTTGCCTCGAAACTTCGCTCAACCAAAGTCCCTTCTTTGTAATTGAGACAATAACTCTATCGCATCTTTGCGGTCTGTCAAGCGTCGCCGCCAAATTGACAAATGCGCGCGCCCGGCCATACAATCGCGGCGATGAATGTCGGCTTCAAGCGATCGATACTGGCTGCGATGATTGTCGCTTTTTCGGCGACAATCGCGGCGGCGCAGCAGCGACCTCTGCTCACCGAAGATGTCGATATAATCAAACCGGGCTTTATCCGCATCGAGACGGGCTTTGAATTTTTACAGAACCAGCGATTCCCGCTTTCGGGGCTTCGCGGCGATCTGACGAAGATTGCCGACACGCGGCTGAGCTTTGGCATGGCTCCGAACGTAGAGTTTCAAATCGAATGGTCGGTCCAGAATATCCTGTCCGTAGATAGCCGCACGACACCGGCGATCCCGCTCAAGCTGGGCGCAAACTCTAACGACACAAATGACGTTGGCGACGTGACGCTCTGGATGAAGATGAAGCTGCGAAACGAGACGGAGCGTATGCCCGGCTTCGGATTTCGCTTCGGCATTCAATTGCCCAACACGGACCAGGCTCGCGGCATCGGCACGAACACGACAAATTTTTTCAGCATGATAACCGTAGGCAAGCGCCTGGCTAATCAAAAGCTAAACGTGTTTGGCAATATCGGTCTCGGAATACTTCAAGCGCCGGTCAACGAATTCACGCAAAATGACGTGCTGATGTTCGGGCTGGCCGGCATCTACAGTGTCTCGGACGACCTGAACATAGTCGGCGAAGTGAACGGATTTCACTCGACGCGCAACCGGACTCCGCTCGGGACGGAAGATTTTTCGCAAGCGAGGATCGGCGCCCAGTTGCGCGCGCTCGGCGTACGGTTTAACGGAGCCGCCATCTTCGGCCTTTCAAAAAACGCTCCCCGCACCGGCCTCGCACTCGGCATCACATACGACTGGGACGCCTTCGAGACTATCAAGTAAAACGATTTTCGAATGCTTTGTTCAGCGATGTGGATAGATGACCACGCGGCGCATGGGCTCCTGCCCCTTGCTTTCTGACGACAGCCCGCTGCGCTCGATGTAGAGGTGTTGCATGCGGCGTATGTGTTTAGGCTGCGGCGCAAGCTCCACGGGCCGGTTGCTCTCGACTACGTCCATCACCGCGTCTTCGACTTCCTGCATGCCCGATTCTTCGCTTTCGGGATAATTCCTTACGCCGAAAGCTTCGCGCAAGAAGTTTTCCATCTGCGTGAGAGTGTTCGCGCGAACTACGTGAACTTCGACGTTTCTGCCTCGCGCCTCGCGCAGCCTTTGCGATTGCCGCTTGGCGTGCGATTTCAGCGTCAACAGCACGTCCGCGTCGTCCAGGTCGTGGCTTACGACGGCATTCACGCCCGTCTCTTCAATTGCCCGCTCCAACCGCTCGCGGCTGAGCGCGTAAGGGAATATGCGAAGCGCCTTTCGTTTCCTGCCCCGGTCTTCCGCGTCCGGGCGGTGGTGCGACGTACCCCGCCGCTCTCTTGCGAGCGCGGGGGCAGCTTTGTCCGCAGTTTTTGTTCTGGGCTGAGTGATCGTAACTTCGCCGTCCGGGTTGCGCTCGCGTATTTCAGTGCTTGGTATGTAACCTCTCAGCATGTGGTCTACGGCGTCGGCAACGTCGCGATGAATCGTCAGCTGGTCTTTATGCTGAATCTCTATCAACACGTCGAAAGTCGGCGGGGCCTTGCGCTCAAGCACGGTCTTTTGAGTGCCGCGCCGCCGGGCCTCTTCATCCGATAAAGTCACAGGCTGAATGCCGCCGACCAGGTCCGAAAGCGTCGGATTCAGCATCAGGTTTTCAAGCGTGTTGCCATGAACGGTGGCGATCAACTGGACGCCGCGCTCGGCGATAGTGCGCGCCGCAAGCGCTTCTTGAGCCGTGCCTATCTCGTCGATGACTATGACTTCGGGCATGTGATTTTCTACGGCCTCGATCATTACGGCGTGTTGATGTTCAGGGTCGGGGACCTGCATGCGGCGAGCGCGGCCTATGCCGGGATGAGGCACATCGCCGTCGCCTGCTATCTCGTTCGACGTATCGACTACGATCACGCGCTTCTCAAGATCGTCGGCCAGCACGCGGGCGGCTTCGCGCAAGAGCGTGGTCTTTCCGACGCCGGGACGGCCCATCAGCAGAATGCTTTTGCCCGATTCCACGATGTCGCGGATTATGTCTACCGTGCCGTATATCGCGCGCCCCACGCGACAGGTGAGTCCGACGATCTCGCCCAGCCGGTTACGCATGGCAGAGATGCGGTGTAGCGTGCGCTCTATGCCCGCGCGGTTGTCGCGCGTGAAATGTCCCACGCGGCTCGCGACGTACTGGATGTCTTCCTGCGTGACCAGAGAATCGGTCAGATATAGCGCGCGACCCGGATATCGACCTTCGGGCTGGCGGCCCAGGTCAAGCACTACTTCGATCAGCGATTCGATGCCGCCCGCTTTAGCGAGCGCGTCGCGCAGGTGCGGCGGCAAGACGGAGAGTAACAGATCGAGGTTATCGGTTGAGACATACTCTTTTTCGTTAAGGGTCGTGACCATCGTTGCTCCGGAGTAAAAGACCGCGTTGATCTTTATCAAGCAGCGCCTCGTCATTCAGTGTACAAGAAAACGCGCGGCCTTACTACCGTTGGGTAATAGCCAGTGAAAAAACCGGATTCACCGCAGAGACACAGAGAACACAGAGCGGGCGCAGAGCAGAATAAAACTCTGCGCAATCGCCGCGTGCGAAGCACATCATCGGCCATATGCGTCCTCTGTGTCTCTGCGGTGAGTTAGTTTTCCTCTTTCAATCGTGACAGCAATGTAACTGGCAGCGGCAAGCGCTCAAGCGCGCGCGGCTCCACTTTGATAGCCCCGTTGCCATAAGTTTTTCCAACGAGCGAGAGATTGGCTATGGTATCGGGGTGGTTGAGCGCCTGCCACAGGCTCTCTATAAAATCCGGCTCCTCGCTTTTCGGGTAGATGCAAAGGAAGCCTGTTAGCGGAACACAACCGGCTCGATTGCGAATGAACCGGGCGTTGCGGCGGCCCAGGTAGGCGAACAGGAAAGGCGGGGTGCGCCGCGTCTCCATCTTGTACCAGGGACGGCGTTGAGAGATTAACGCTTTGTGGGGAAGCCCCATCTGCTCGCCCTTTGATATATACCGGCGCACGCCGCGCGGAAAAAGATCGACCGCTCGACCGTCCGGCGCAAAAAGCAGCGTGGGCCGACCGCGTGCGTCAAGCTCGCGAAGCGTTCGCTCTGTAACCTCATCCTTCGGTACGTCTCGCGTGCGGCCTATGGCGCGGAGCAAAAACTCCGAATCGATCTCATATTCTTCGGCCTGGCTTCGAGTGAGAAAAAAGAAATCGTTCGACCCCGTAGCTATACCTCGGAGAACGTGCGCGAAATCTCCGAGCACGGGGCCGCTTGCCTGCCGACTCGCGGGCGCGCGCGAAAGCCCCGTCTTTAATCCTTCTTCAACCTCTCGCTCGCAAACATAGAGATCATCGCTAGTGAGATTGCCGGACTCGCTTTGAAGCCAATCTTTGAGCGCGGATGTTTCGGCCCGTCTGCACTGTGCCCACCAGAAAACTGATCGGGGCGCTCGGTTTCGTATCAGCGCTATCACAGGGTTTGTGTTGACGTTCGGAAAAGGCGATGCCTCGCGCGTGAATGTGATTATCGCGTCGAGCCGATAATTGGTCGTGATCCATCTCCATAACAGGGGCGCGAAAACGCCTTCGCAGCTATCGGCAGGGATGATAAACGCGAGCCTTCCGTCTCGCTCAAGCAACTGCAAGGCGCGAAGCAAAAAATAGATGTGCAGCCCTGCGCGGCCATCGAGTCTTTCGCCGATCAAGCTCTTTGCAAAAACTCGAAGCTTCGATTTTAACTCGGGCCGTAAGCGATGGTGGCGAATGTAAGGAGGGTTCGCGACGACGGCGCTATAACACCTCTCGTCTGATCGCGAAACGAAATCTGCAATCTCGACTCCTGCGAGGTCCGCTTTAGATAAACCGCTCGCCTCTGCTTGAGCCAGAGCATCAGGGTCCGTTTCCACTCCTAATAGTTTCAACGCGCGATTGCGCTCGCGGCTTATGACTTTTGCCGCGCGAAAAAAAGCTCCCGCGCCGACGGCCGGGTCAAAGACGGTTTCAGCCCCTCCCTCGACTGCGTATGCAACCATAGTTTCGGCCACCCAGTCGGGAGTCCAGAATTGCCCCTTCTCGCGCAGGGCTTCACGCCGAGGCCCGGCGCGAGGCAAATTTTTATCGCCAGTCATGTTATATATCGTGCGGAATGCCAATTGCCCACATCAATGCTGCTTTGCATCTGTTTGCTTAACGGCCCCTTCCATATACCGCTCATTTTATTAGAAAAAGCCTCTTGATGATCGGCTTGATCGAGCAGTATCACGCATAAGTACCGCGAAGTGTAAGTAAGAGTCTCCCATATTTTGTAACATTATGTTTCGGCAAATAAAATCTACCAGCTCAACATCGCGACGAACCAGACCGGAGCGCGGCTTTACGATGATCGAAATAGTAGTGGTACTAATGGTCATTGCCGTAATCGCCGCCTTCGTCGTCCCGCAGATCATAACTTACGTGAGGATGTACAGGCTCGGCGTCGCGTCGCGCAACATTGCCACGGCCTTGCAGCGCGCGCGCTTCCTTGCGACCTCGAATAACAAACGCGCGGGAGTCTTTATCCCAGGCATACAGCAAGTAGACATTGAAGAGTACGATCCGATGGGGAAGGCAGAGCCTCAAGTGAAAGGAAGTATTTTTCTGCCCGAAGGTATAACGATTTCATCCGATGCCCCTAAGCAGATCGCGTTTGACGGTCGAGGCGTGGTTACTCCGATACCGAAGGACAGTCCGGTCATTCGCATCAACGGGGCGAATGGTTATTACATGGTAGTTACAGTCTCTCCGACCGGACAGGTGACCATCTCGGACGCCGTGCGCGAGAAGGGCGCTTAAGAAAATCAGAGATAAAAAGATGCAAACCGAAATGAAAGTTTACGCTGACGCTTCGGGCGAGCGCGGACTCACGCTGATCGAATCGATCATAGCCCTGCTGGTAACAGTCGTAGGGCTTGTGAG
This sequence comes from Blastocatellia bacterium, assembly GCA_963728545.1. Lineage (GTDB taxonomy): Bacteria > Acidobacteriota > Blastocatellia > UBA7656 > UBA7656 > DASUNP01. The sequence continues at coordinate 3,260,212 of CAVSKO010000002.1, read as the reverse complement.
TCTTGCGGGCATGTTCACGCTGGCGATGAAGACTAATGCCAGCTCGCGCAACCTTACGACCGCTACTACGTTTGCGCAAGACAAGCTTGAGCAAATTGGGGCCGCCACCTTTCAGCGGCTCGTCAACCCGTCGCGTATGCACGCGAATCCTAATCGCCGGGGAGCGGATGACGCATATATGGTCGGCAGCCTCGAAGCAGATTTGAAAGGCCCGGACGGCTCTTTTTACTTCGACAAGATCATCCTGGCGGGACGCGATGATGTAGAGCCGGAAGGCACTATGACGGTGGTTCGCCCGGACGGGACCTCCGAGACTCGCCGGCCCGACGGGACTATTTACAACGGCAACCCTTTCGATCAGGAGCGGGTAAGTTACACGCGCCGCTGGGTAATACTTTCGAGCGGCGAAGAGAACCTGGCAGACCGACGGCTGACTATCGCCGTGCGCGTCAAGAGCGAGCACGCGACTGCGGGCAAAGCTCCTGAGCTGGTCGATCTGTACACGGTGATGACGAATCAATGAGATTGAGTAAACCGAAGCGCGAGGTCCAATTATGAAACTACGACAAAGCCACGAACAGGTTAGCTGCCCGCTTAAAGATGAGCGAGGCTTTTCTCTGACCGAGCTGTTGATAGCGATGATGGTCTTCACGGTCATCATGGGATCGGTCATCACATTGCTGACCAAAAGCCAGAAGATCTTTCGCACCGAGCAGGGCGTGTCCGAGATGGACCAGAACGCGCGATTGCTGATGGATTTTATGACGCGCGATATTCAACAGTCGAAAGAGAACGGCCTGGGGCTTGGCTCGAAGTTCAGGTCGATCTACTCCTACAACGGGCCTGAAGGCAAGACCGATGCGGTCACGATAATATCTTCGGACACCGAGACGCGTATTCCCTCAGGCGGGCTTCCGCTCGTTCCCGCTTCCGCGTTGGAATTCAGCGCCACTAACGGTTACGTGGAGATGTTGCCTAACGGCTCCGGCAACGTTAAATCGCGAGACATAGTAAGCGCCATGCAACCCAACGAAGAGTTCATCATAAGCTCGACGTTGCAAGACGGGACGGTGCAGTTCGACTTTGTAAAAGTCAATAACGCGCGCGTGACGCAAGAAGGGGCCATCGGGTTGAGCTTTCAGGCGGTCAATCACAACGGCGTGCAGCCGGAGATACCGCACGGAAGAGTCTACCAGGGCGGCGCCTACACGATGCGCCCGGTGACGGTCAAGAGTTACTTCGTAGACCGCAATACGGACAAGGATCATCCGAACCTTGCGCTTTCGGTAAACGAAGGCCCGCCGACTATAATCGCGCGCAACATAGTCGCGTTTCAACTCCGCTATCTCGAAGTGCAAGACGGGCAGGTCGAAGGCGAGTGGGTCAAGCAGCAGAACATTTCGAACAGGTACAAGACACAGGCGGTCGAGATAACGATGACCGCGCGCACAGAGGTTGAGAAAGACCCGCAGGCCGAACGGCTGGTCACGCTTGCGAGCGTCGTTCGCCCGCGCAATCTGCCTAGCGGCGAGTTCGGCTCGGCGGGCGGTTCTACGGGCAGCCCCGGCTTCCCAGGACCGGGCAGCGGAAGCGGCGGCCCCGGCGACGGAAGCGGTTTTCCGGGTGACGGATCGGGCGGTGGCCCCGGCGGGCCGGGCAACGGAAGCGGCGGCCCCGGCGACACCAGCTTTGGCGGGCCAGGTAGCGGATCAGGCAGCGGGACCGGCTTTGACGGATCGGACGGATTCGGACGGGGCGGCTACAACTACCGCGACCGCAGAATAGGCAAAGCGCCCAAACTGGGCGAGCGATTGAATCCGCGAAATTAGTGAGTAATGAGTGATGAGTGATGAGTGATGAGTAGCCGGCTTCCACTCATCACTCATCACTCATCACTTGTCACTATTTAAGGTGGGGTGGATGAATGAAGAAGAAAGATTACTCTCTTGCAAATCTTAGACGAAAGTTGGGCACGTCTGTAAACCCGCATCGATCAGCGGGCGAGCGAGGTATAGCGCTGGTCTCTGTGCTGCTCGTAATGTCTTTGATGTTGATGTTGGGGCTTGCGGTGACGTTCACCTCCGTTTCAGACAAAGCGATTACTTCAAACTTCAAGAACCTGACGAGCGGCTTCTACGCGGCGGAAGCGGGCGTAAGCAACCTGCATCGCATGTTGCGCAGCGACGATTTTATGATGGGCTCGCTGCCTGCTCCTCTGGAAATCTCGCCGGGCTATCCCACGCTCAACCCGAATGACTTCACCGTCGCAGCCGAACGCATGTTCGATACGCGCGAAGTCTTTCCGAATGACGCGGCATTCAAAACTAAGATAAAGATCAAAGAGATTCGACTCCCTTACCCTGCCTCGGACCGCGACCCGACGCACGCGGGGAAGCGCGTACAGTACATAGACCCGATCAACCCGCGCCGAGGTCAGCTTGAGCCTTATTCCGTAAACTACGAGCTTCAGTCCGTAGGCGAAGGCATATCCGGCCTCAACGGCATGGTCACGCTCGTAGAAGAGGGCGTCGTAAACTTCAAGCTGCTGGTAAAGGCCGAAGGCGGCGGGATAAGAGTCGGGAGCTTTTCGGAGTTCGCGCTCTACCTCGACACATTCGACCCTTACAACCCGGAAGGCCCCTTCATTTATCAAGGGCTGGGGCCGGGCGACCGATTTTCTGGCCGCATCCACACCAACCAGCGATTCGGGTTCTGGACGCCCGCCGACGGGTCTGACCCTCCTACCTTCCGAGGCTACGTCACGCAGGCTTATCAGAGCGCGAGCTATTATCGCTTTGGCGCCGGATCTCCGCCGCCGCCGATAGACGCAGACTCAGACGTAGTGGACGGCGTGCTGGTCGCTCCGAAATTTCTCGCCGGGTTTGATCGCGGCGTACAGCCTATACCTCCGCCTTCCAACGCATTCGACCAGGCCCGCGCCGTGCTCGACGGCGGCAACTCGCTTTCTGCCGGACCGCCGACGGATGGCGAGCTTCGCACGGGGCTTAGACTCGCAAGCGATTTGAACAAGGCGCTGCCCGAAAGCGAAGCCCCGGAATCCATAAGCCCGACTCTTGCGCAAGGCGTCTACATCCCCTCCGACGGCGAGAGCCTCACCGGCAGCGGCATATACGTTATGGGCAGTGCGGACCAGATACAACTGCAAGCAGATCCGACCGGCAATCGCCAGATAATGAAGATCACGCAGGGCGGGCAAGTGACTACGATAGTCGTAGACATGGATGCGGGGACTACGATGATTGAGTCGGGCAACGGCACCCGAACGCTCAGAGGAATTCCGCTCGACCGCTCAATAGTCAAACGCGGCGACCGCTCGGCGGCTTCGCTTTACGTCTACGGAGACATAAACGCGCTTCGCGGGCCGGGCCGCGACGGGGACAATCAACCCGTACCGGCAATAGATTCAAACTTCGCATTGACGGTAACGGCAGGCGGGCACATGACGGGCAATTCGCGAACGCCGGTGTCGGGCGGGAGCGTCACGATAAAAGGCGACATCACATACGAAACGCCGGTAGTCGATGCGGCAGGCCAGCCCATCAATCAGGATGCTAATAATGTGCTTGGGGTTTATGCTGCGGGCGGCAACATCAACATCCCGTCCGACGGCTCTACTCCGAATGAGCTGACCGTGCACGGATCGCTCGCCGCGTTCGAGCTAAAGACCGATGACGGCCAGCCGGTGATAGGCCCGAACGGGAGGCCGTACGGCGGGCGCATACGCTCGGACCTGCGCAACTGGCCGAGCATGCCGAATCGGGGCCGATTCAATCTGGTCGGCGGGGCGCAGTCGAGCAACTACGATAACCTCGGAGTCTATGACGGCAAGTTTCATGGCTATCAATACAAAGGCATCTGGGATGCGCGATACGATCAGCAGCAATCGCCGCCTTTCTATCCGGGCTACGTTGTTGACAGCGGAGGCCCGACCGGCGAGCCTACGATCAAGGCGCAGTCGAACAGCCCGCAGGTGACGTCATACAAACGAGTCTATTACGGCGCGGTCAAAGAGGGAGAAGGCGGGCGGCGCTGATTGCGGCTTGCTGATTGCGGCTTATGGATAGGGTCACAAAACTGAAATAAAGGTCAAAACGTCTCAGCAAACCCGCGCAGCCGCGCGCATAAAAACTCCTATAAGAGGCCAGCTCGAATAACAAAAGTTCGGGCTGGCTTTTCTAATCGTCGCTTATTCCTTTAGTTTATCGGTTGGCCTATTCAGTGAACGGTCTTCGCTAGGGCGAAGGGTTTCTTCTTCTTCATCGAGAAGGTTCGAGTCGATCTCTTGCGGAAGCGCGGGGTCGCGCGGAATGGTGGTGGTTCCCCACTTTGAAGGTTGCGGGCTTTCTACCTTTACAGGCCCTGTGCCGCTTTTCAACGGCTTTGTCTCGTCTACCTCAGTACGTTCTACCTGCTTGAGGCGTCCGCCCGCGAATTGTGCGATAAGGGTAGTGATGTTGTCCTCGCCGCCTCGACGGTTAGCCAGGTTTATCAGCGCCTCGCAGGCTTCTTTTAGCGAATCGGACTTGTTGATAAGCCTTTGTATCTCTTCGTTGCGCACTTTGTTTGATAGCCCGTCGCTGCACAGCATCACTATGTCCAGATCTCGAAGCTTTAATTCATCTACGACTACGTTGAGGTTCGGAGCCGCGCCGAGCGCTTGAAGAATGACATTTTTATACGTGTGCTTCTCTGCTTCCTCTGCGGTTATGTGGCCCGCCTGCACGAGCTGGCCGACGAGCGATTGATCGCGGGTCACTTGCCTGACCTCTCTGCCTCGAATCACGTAAGCGCGGCTGTCGCCCACCTGCGCGAAATAGGCGTTTGCGCCGAACAGCCCCACTGCCGTAAAGGTCGCCCCCATGCCCTGGCACTCTGGCCGCTTCAAGCTCATCTGGTAGATGTAGAGGTTCGCAAGCTCTACGGAAAATCTCAGCCGCTCGTGGAATGGGTATTTCGCGTAGTAAGGGCTGGCCTGTAGCTCAAGCATGCGGTCACGGACGCATTCGACCGCAAGGCGACTAGCCACCTCGCCCGCAAGCGCGCCGCCCATACCGTCGGTTACGGCGAGCACCGACCCGTAATGGCTCTGGTTAAACAGGGTCATATTATCCGGCGGGTCGTCCGTTATTTTAAATGGCGTCCAGGTGTCGGCAGTCGAAAGGTTCAAGACAAGAAAACTGTCTTCGTTACCGGGACGCACCATTCCCACGTCCGTTTTTGCGTATACCGAAATCTTGAAAGAAACGTCTTCCGGCATATTCTAAACTATCGGCGCGGCCTGTCGGCGACCAGTCAGGCGGCTCGTCAAACCCGATCCTCGTTATAAAATGCAAACTACATTCAGGCGTGGCGGGATTATGAATTATTTTCCGCCGATTAGCAACATTATCAGTTGTCCGTTGTGTTAACGAGGCTGCGACGGACGACTGACGCAGCCTCAGATCAGGTTTAAAGCCTGATCTAAGTCTGCCATTATATCTTCCGCGTCTTCGATGCCAACCGATACCCGCACAAGCCCCTCGGTGATTCCCAACCGGTTGCGCTCGGGTTCGGGGACCGATGCGTGCGTCATCGTCGCCGGGTGAGAGATAAGCGTCTCGACCCCCCCGAGCGATTCGCCCAGCGTGCACAGACGGACGCCTTCCAGCACGCGACGGGCGTTTTCAAGCGAGCCGGTCTCGAAAGAGATCATTCCGCCGAAGCCCGTCATCTGGCGGCGCGCAAGCTCGTGCTGCGGGTGCGATTTTAAGCCCGGGTAATAAACGTGCGCGATCTTCGGGTGCTCGGATAAAAACTGCGCGACCCGGCGCCCGTTCTCGTCGTGCTGGCGCATGCGCACGGCAAGCGTCTTTGTCCCGCGCATCACGAGCCACGAGTCCATAGGCGAAAGAATCGCCCCGGCTGCGTTCTGTATGAAGGCCACACTGCGCGCGTCCTCTTCATCGTTCAGGATGACGGCCCCGCCCACGCTGTCGCTGTGGCCGTTGAGATACTTGGTCGTCGAATGCACTACTATGTCTGCGCCCAGGTCGAGCGGGCGCTGAAAATAAGGACTCATAAAAGTGTTGTTGACGACGAGACGGATGCCGCGACGGCGCGTTATCTCTGAAACGGCAGTGATGTCTACCAGCGACATGACGGGATTGGTCGGCGTTTCTATAAAGACCATACGGGTTTCGGCCCGCGCGGCGTCTTCGACATTCTGAGGCTCGCGCGCATCGACGTAAGAGAATTCAAGCCCGAACCGCTTCCACACTTTGTCGAACAGGCGGAAGGTGCCGCCATAAGTATTATCGCTGACTATGACGTGATCTCCCGCGTTCAAAAGCGTCACGACCGCATTGGTGGCAGCCATCCCCGATGCGAAGGCGAAACCGAATCGCCCGTTTTCGAGCGCGGCAAGATTTTTCTCCAGCGCCGTCCGCGTAGGGTTTTGAGTGCGCGCGTATTCGAAGCCGTTACGAGGCCGCTCCAGCCCGTCTTGCGCGTAAGTTGATGTCTGGTAGATCGGCACGGTGACTGCGCCCGTCGCCGTATCAGGCTCCTGGCCCGCGTGTATCGCTATTGTAGAAAACTTCGTTGATTTCTTTTCGGTCATAGCATCCCTCGACATAAATCTAGCATCTTTCATCTTACTTTTGCATGGGGGAACTTTGGCTTTGTTGAAACGTATGTGAACTTGATTGTATAGTTCCAATAAAAGCAGCCGATTATCCAGCATTATCGAGACGGAGCCTGCTCAATTTATGATTAAACGCAAGACTCCAATACTTGTGCTCGCGCTTTTGATCGCGGCGCTCGTGTCGCCGTCAGTTTTCGATTGCCTCCGCGTCGGCGCGCAAGACGCTGCGGCAGAGCCGGGCGTCGTTCGCGTGGGCGATGTCGAGATAGCTGTGAGGGCCGGTTTCAACCAGCTTGATGTAAACAGCAACCTGGGCGGCTGGGTCCCGTTTCGGATAATGGTTTCGAATGAAGGCGAGGCGATCTCGGGCCGCCTCATAGTGAGAAGCGAGTCGCCCGCGAACCCTAACAAACAGGTGCGCGAGTTTGTCAAAGATGTTCAACTGCCTACGGGGTCGCGCCAGCTTCATCACATCTCGGCATTTCTGAATTCGGGCAGCGGGCCGGAAGTGAAACTGGTAACAAACGAGAACGAAGAGATCGCGAAGCTGACGATCAATATTGATCGCCACATGTGGACCAGCGATCAGTTGGAGATCGCCGTAGTTGATACCGACCCGACCACGCTCAACAGCATCACCGCGACCGAGATAGTCCGTTCGCCGGTTCGCGAGCCGTTCAAGTTCGGGCCTTTCACCGATCCCGCGCAGACGCAACAACCCGGCAATCAACCGGCTCCGCAGCAGGGACGGCGCGGGCGCGGTCCAATGTCGGGGCCGCAGAATCTTTCGGCGCACCCGACGGTCGTCGCGGCAGAAGACCTGCCCCGCGAGTTTGTGGCGTACGACCCCGTCGATGTTGTCGTTATAGGTGACGCGCCGCTCAGCCAGTTGACCGAAGACCAGTCGCGCGCGCTCCGATTGTGGGTTGCGTCGGGCGGAATGCTCATAGTCACGGGGGCGGCTGACATAGCGGGACTTCGGGCAGCGGGGCTTGACGACCTGCTGCCGGTCGAAGCTCAAGGCGCTACGACGGCAAACACACTCGCGCCGCTGACAGATGTCTATGGCCGTTTCGATTCGAATGATGCGACGCTCGCAATGTCTGCGCGGCTTCGCGCGGGCGCGTCGTCGCTGATCGGGACAAGCGACAGCGCTATCGTCGCCGAAAAGAATTACGGGAGCGGGTTGATACGCTTCCTTGCCGTCAACCCAAAGCTTAATCCTTATCGCGGCTGGGCGGCTGCAAAATATCTTTGGACAGACTTGCTGTTGCCCGCTGCGGAAGCGAAGCCGAGACAGGTAAATTGGATAACGGTGGGTCGTAGAGGCAACAGGGCGTCGAGCAGTTGGGGCATGAGAAACTTCCTTTTCTCGCTCGCCGAAATCGCTCCGCCCTCGATGAAATATTATCTCTTTTTCCTGATCTTCTACCTGCTCGTGGTCGGGCCCGTAAACTACATCATCCTCAAATGGAAGCGCAAACTCGATCTGGCGTGGCTCACCATACCTGCGGTCGTGGTCCTGTTTACGGTAGTCAGCATCGCCGTCGCGCAAGCGACTCGCGGAAGCAAATCTGTCGCTGTAGATGTCTCGCTCGTAGAGTTGCACCAGCCGGAAGGCATACAGCGACACACGGGCGCGCTGTTGATAATGCCCGCTTCGAAATGGATAGAAAAGATTGCTTTTGAAGGCGAGAACACGTTTGTCAACGATCTGGCGGATAACTTCTCTGTGACCGTGTCGTCATCCGACGTCCTGGAATCGCGCCGCGATCAGAAACAATTTACCCTGGCGGTCCCGCTGTCTACCTGGACGGCCGACGTCTTCAAGGTTCGCTCGATAAGCGAAGGCGCTCGTCCGATAGTTATAAGCGAATCGGGCGGGGGCTCGACTGTGACCGTCAAAAATGTTAGTGACGCTCCGATAACAAAAGCCGTCTACATGAGCCGGGCGGGCGTGTCTTCGCAGTTCGACATAGCGCCGGGCCAGGAGCAGCAGATAACGCTTTCAAGCCCGCAAGCCATTACTTTCAATATCTGGTATCAGGCGCAATTTGATCCTGAAAGCCCCGAGTCACAAATCTTTTCAGAGCTGGCGGCGGTGCTGGACCGCGATATAGGCGGCGCGCGCGTATTCCGCCAGGGATTTTTTGACACCTTGCCGATGACGACCGCGCTCCCGCAGCTTGAGCGCCCGATCCTCGTAGGCTTCATCGACAAGAGCGCCGTCTCTGTGAGCTTCAGCGAGTTGATCACGCGGCGCGGCAAAGCGTTTTACGTCGTGCACCTGTAGAGTTGCTTTCTATGAGCGAGAACGAGCAAACAAAGACGAGCATGATAAAGCTCGAAAACGTGACGAAGTGCTATAAGAACTTTCGCGCGGTTGATAACGTGAGCCTTGAGATAGGTCGCGGAGAGGTCTTCGGTTTTATCGGGCCGAACGGGGCGGGGAAGACCACCACGATCAAGATGCTCGCGACGTTGATGCTGCCGACCGAAGGGCGATTGTTGATAGGCGGGTATGATGTCGAGCGCGAGCCGCACGAAGTTCGCCGCATCATCGGCTACATGCCCGACAGCTTCGGCGTGTACGAAGACCTTCTCGTCTGGGAGTACCTCGATTATTTCGCCGCGCTTTATAAGATCAGCCCCTCGGAGCGCAAGCGGGCCATCTCGGACGTGCTTGAGCTGACGGATCTGTCGGTCAAACGCGACTCTCAAGTGATGAGCCTGTCGCGCGGGATGAAGCAGCGGTTGTGCCTCGCAAAAACGCTCATACACGACCCGGAAGTTCTGTTGTTGGACGAGCCCGCGTCGGGGCTCGACCCGCACGCGCGTATAGAGATTCGCGAATTGATCCGCGAGCTTTGCCGCATGGGAAAGACCGTGCTGGTTTCGTCGCACATACTCTCGGAGCTTGCAGACTTCTCGACCGTTGTCGGGATAATTGAAGCCGGTCGATTGCTTGCCGCCGGTCGCATGGAAGACATAATGGCCCGCTTCACGAGCAATGTCATGCTTGAGATCACAGTCAAAGGCGATCCCCAGGTTGCGATGGACGTACTCGCGGAGCGGACCGACATAACGCGAACGACTTTCGATGGCCGAATGATACGGGCCGAGTATTCCGGCCCCGCCGATGATGTGGACGAATTGCTCGAATACCTCGTAGGCCGGGGAGTGCGCCTGCTCGGATTTACGCGCACAGAAACCGACCTTGAAGACATCTTCTTGAAAGTCACGCGCGGCGTAGTTGCATAAAGAAGTGATGAGTGATGAGTCAAATGATGAATCCGATCTTGATTAAAGAGATGCGCACGCGCATGCGCGGTAAGCTGGCGTTCTTCGTGCTGACCTCGTATGTGCTCGTGTTGAGCGGAGTGCTACTGCTCTACTTTTTGGGGATGCAGGGCGCTTCGCCCGCTTCGTTCAACAGCGCGGGCTTCTTTTTGACGGTCGCGTTGATGATGGTGCAGATGGGGTTGATATGTCTGGTGGCCCCGACCTTTTCGGCAAGCGCCATCTCGTCGGAGCGCGAGCAAGAGACGTTCGATCTTCTGGTCGCGTCGCTTGCTCGTCCCTGGACTATAGTCGTTGGAAAAATGGGCGCGGCGCTCTCTTACCTGTTAATCATACTGTTAGGCTCAATGCCAGTCGTTGCGGTAGCGTATTCGCTGGGCGGCGTGGCGTTGCGCGATCTGGCAATATCATACCTATTGATGCTTGTCGCATGCATAGCGTTTTGCTCGCTCAGTTTCATGTGGTCTTGCCTGATAAGGCGCGGCGTGTTTGCGATAATGATGAGCCTGGTGACGGTCTTTTTTCTCGTAGCGGTATTGCCGCTTTTGGGCCTCGCCTTCATGGGATTGGCTACATATTTCGGTGGGGGCAGCCCGTCTCAGACCGTCCTGAACATCCTCTTTATGATGTTGAGAATCAACCCATTCGCTTCAATCCTTTATCTGCTGATTCCGAGCATCCCCAAGCCCCCGGGGTTATGGATGAGCGGCATTCCGTTCTGGGTCTCTCAGATGATATTCTATTTGTTGCTGACGGCTTTATGCCTTTTTTTGAGTGTGAAAAGACTTAATCGAGTAAGGAAGTGGCTGTGACAGAGGCTCAACAAACAATAGACCGGCTCAAGCGGAAAGTGATGTGGCGCTCGCGCTTGATCGCGCTTCAAGATTACGCCGCGATTGCCTTGATAGCGGGCGGTATGCTTGCCGCTGCAATCGCGCTTTACATCAAGCTAAAGCCGGTTGAAACGGCGTGGTGGCCTGTCCCGTTAGCGGCTTTTGTCTTGATTGCCGGCGCGGCGGTTCTGCGCTGGCTCAAAAGGGGCGCAACCGAACGCCACGCGGCTTTCAAGATAGACCGCGCGCTTGACCTTGAAGATAGAATCACCACCACACAATGCATCATCGAGCGCGGCGGGCCTGCTACACCGATAGAAATCGCGCTTGTTGAAGATGCCGCGCGGCGCGTTGCCGATGCGAACGAACGGAAGATTGTGCCTTATGCTGCATCTCGCTGGCACGCTTTGAGCTTGGTTGGAGTAGCGGCGCTTGTAATAGCTTTGGTAGTTCCGCAAAAAGTTTTGCCCGAAAGCGAGCAATTGATTATCGAACGCGCCAACATCGAAAGCGCGGGTGAACAGCTTGAGCAAACGGCCACGGAGATTGAGAAAACCGCTCCCGTCGGAACCGATACCGCAAAGCTTGCCAGGGAGCAGGCCGATCTCGGACGCGCCTTGCGGCGAATGGTTGGCAGCAAGGCCGAGGCGTTGAAAAAGTTGAGCGCGCTCGAAGAACGCATACGCGAACGACACGATGAGCTTCGAAGCACGCGCGCCGACGAGATCGTCAGCCTCGCCGAAAAGCGATTCGAATCGGCGCTCTCGCCAAAACCGAAAGAGTCGCAAATAAAATCCGCGACAGATCAAGAGGCGAAGATAAATCAGAGCGAAACCGGCAATGATTCAAAACCTGCTCGGAAGGATGACGCTAAACCCAATGAGCCGCGCGATGAAAACAAAAATGTTGCCGCCGGTAAACAGGCTTCGACCGAACAGAAGAGAGCTGAAACAAATCCCTCAACAGCCAACCGGCAAGTAGCGGCCGAGCGTAAACCGCCTGCGGACGCGGCTGCTCAACAGAGCGGCGAGCAAAGTAAGCCTCAACCACAATCAGGGAATCGCTCAGAAAAACAGAGCGCGCAACCGGCTTCGAGAGAGGGTGAAAAATCCGCCTCCAGTCAAGCGGCGAGCCAACAGAACGCGGAAAATAAACCTGCGGAGCAGCAGAAAGCAGAAAGCGATAAACAACCGTCGAGCGACGCGGTCGGCTCGCCGGCCGAGCAGGCGGCTAAAGCAAAGCCCGAATCGATGGTCGAGCAAGCGGCTAAAGCCGCTACGCCGATGCTCTCCGAGCAGTTGTTGAAACAGGCCGAGCAGTTGCGAGCCGATCAATTAACCCCCGAAGACATCAAGCAGCTAAGACAGGCAGCGGAATCGCTCGCGCGCGACCTTGCTCCGATCATTCAGTCGAAAGAGTTCAAGCAACAGGTTGAGCAGCTTGTGCGACAGATAAATCCTGAACAGCTTGAGCGGGTGGCGCGCGAGTTGATGAGCCAGGAAAACATCCGCCGCGAGCTTATGTCAGCCGCTCAGCTTTTGAAGGAGAATCAGCAGGCCAGGGAGACGGTCGCCGGGCTTGCCGAAGTATTCAAAGACATGAAACCTCAAGCCAACCCGCAGGATGACGGGCGCGCAGATCAGAATCCGTCTCAGACCGGCGCAGAGGGCGAAGGCAATTTGCGCGGCGACAATCGCGGCTCGCCGACGGGCCAGCCAAACGGACGCGGCGGGCGCGACGGCTCGCCCGGTCAGCAGGAGCGCGGTAATGCTCAGTCGAAACTGACCGCGCAAGGAAAAGAGGTGAAGCAGGGCGGGGTCATTCAGCGCAAGCCGGGCGGCGAATACCTCTACCTCGAAGCAAAGCCGGGCGCGGGCGCGGCGCGAACGCCTTACTCGTCCGCTTATCCGCAGTACCGCCGCGAAGCCGAACGCTCGGTCGAGCGCAGCCAGGTGCCTCAGCACATGCGCTCGATCATACAAAAATATTTTGACGCTATTAACCCGGATGCGAACAAGAAACCGTGAGTACAGACCTAACCCGAAGGTGATAAATGGAACAGAGAGATAAAGAGAGATTGTTATGCAACCTCAAGTCGCTGCCGAACGAGCTTCAAGATTTGATAGGCGACCTCGACGAAGACATGCTGCGGTGGCGGCCTATTCCGGACAAGTGGTCGATAAAAGAGATCATGTGCCACTTGCGCGATATGGAGCGCGAAGCTTACATGGCGCGTTATCGCAGGATGCTCGCCGAAGATAACCCCTTGCTGCCGAACGTAGACCAGAACCGGGTCGCTTACGAAGGCGATTACATCAATCAAGACGCGAAAGCGGCGCTCGCGGAATTCAAACAGTTGCGCGCGGAAACTATCCTGACGCTTGAGGCCGCGCCGGCAGAAAACTGGTCGCGCGGCGGCGTGCACGAAATTGACGGCCCGTTGACAATCGAACAGATGGTGGTGCGCCAGATAAAAGGCAACGACTTGAACCACCTCGTCCAGATGAAAGACATCGTCAGACTCAAGATGCCGTGGTGAAAAACAAGGATGAGGGATGAAAAAGATTTGTAATCTCGAATCTCAAATCTAGAGATCAACCGTGACGCCTGAAATCCTTTTCATCCCTCATCCCTCATCCTTTGATTATGCAGACACTCGGAGAGATAAAAAGTAAGGTCGAGAGCTACGCTGCGAGGTTCGGCGCGCTCAAGAGCGAGATTGCGCGCGTCATCGTCGGCCAGGATGAGATTGTCGAAGGGACGCTGCTGGCCCTGATGGCCGGCGGCCACGTTCTCATCGAAGGCGTGCCGGGACTCGGAAAGACTCTGCTCGTGCGAACGCTCGCAGAGACTCTGGGCCTGCACTTTGCGCGCGTGCAATTCACGCCCGATTTGATGCCCGCCGACATCGTAGGCACGAACATAATCGTAGAAGGCGAGGGCGGCGAAAAAGCTTTTCAGTTTCAGCACGGCCCCGTCTTTACGAACCTGCTGTTGGCCGACGAGATCAACCGCGCTACTCCCAAGACTCAATCGGCGCTGCTCGAAGCCATGCAGGAGCGGCAGGTGACGGTGAGCGGAAAGACTTACAAGCTTGAAGGCGTCTTCTTCGTGCTGGCTACTCAAAACCCGCTTGAGATGGAAGGCACCTACCCGCTCCCTGAAGCTCAGCTGGACCGCTTCATTTACAAGCTCATCATCAACTTCCCGAAACGCTCCGATTTAATCGAAGTCTTGAGGCGCACGACCACAGAAGAGGTTCCGCACGCCGAGAAGATTCTGACGCCGGAAGACCTGGCCCAGATGCAGCGGCTCGTGCGCGAGGTGATAATCGCGCCTCACGTCGAAGAGCTGGCGGCGGACCTTTTATTGAGAACTCATCCGGCGACCGATGACGCGCCGGAGTCCGTGCGAAAGTACGTGCGCTTCGGCGCAAGCCCGCGCGGCGCTCAGGCCATAGTGCTGACGGCCAAAGCTCGCGCGCTGCTGGCGGGCCGATATAACGTAAGCACAGGCGATGTCCTGGCCGTAGCCCCGGCTTCGCTCCGCCACCGGATAATTCTGAACTTTGAAGGCGAAGCCGACGCCGTCAACACGGATGAGATTCTCCGTGACGTTATAGATTCGCTTTCCGCGAAGAAGCCGGTGTCACAGACGTGATGGCCGAAGATAAAGCCAGCCTTTTAGACCCTGCCTTTTTGCGCAAGCTTGAGCGATTGAGGATTCAAGCTCGCCGCGCCTTTCCCGGAACTATACGAGGCGAACGGCGCTCCACCCGCAAAGGCTCTTCCGTAGAGTTTTCAGATTTCAGAAAGTACGAAGCCGGGGACGATTTTCGCCACGTTGACTGGAACATCTACGCCAGGCTTGAGCGATTGGTGCTCCGCCAGTTTGTCGAAGAAGAAGACGTTCGCATAGACATACTGATCGATCAGAGCCGGTCTATGCAATTCGGCGAGCCTCAGACCAAATTCGATTTCGCGCGCCGCGCCGCCGCGGCGCTCGCTTTTCTGGCCGCGAGCAGCCTGGACCGGTTCGGAGTCACGGTCTTTGACGCTGCGGTTCGTAAACGCCTGCGCCCGTTTCGCGGGCGCGGCCATCTGCTCTCGGTAATTTCGTTTCTCGAAAATCTCGCCGAAAGCGAGGACGCGAGAATTGAGGAAGAGCGCAGCCCCGGCGACGGGACGAATCTGAGCGGCGTGTTGAGAGCTTATCAAAAAGTGGGCCTTCGACCCGGCATACTCTTTGTGATCTCGGATTTTTTAGACACGAGCGACTTTCGCGCGGAGATGAAGCTGCTTGCGCATCGCGGGTTCGATCTGAACCTGATACAGGTGCTCACGCCCGAAGAGATAACGCCCGAAATCGGGGGCGATCTGCTTTTGGTAGATTCAGAGACGGGCGAGCAGCGCGAGCTTACGGCGAACGAGCGCGCGATGGCTGCTTACCGCAAAGCGCTCGCGTCATTCACGACCGAGCTTGAAGCCTTCAGCCGCCGAACCGGCATCGGCTACGCTCAGCTTACCGTAGACCAGGCGTTTGAAGACCTGTTGCTGAAGAACCTCGTCGAAAGCCGAATGGCCCAGTGAATTAATTTATTGATTTACAACTTAAACAGACCGGAACAAAGATATTCTGCCTCTTTGCCGTTCCCGCGCCGCCTCAATTCGATTGTTAAACCACTGCATGATCAGGCTACGCGATGTTGTCATACAATTGATATGTGTTAGAATCACCTCGAAAATAGAGGTTTTATGGGCATTCAAATTGAACCGCTTTTAACAATAAATGATCTTGATGTCATGCCGGATGACGGTAACAGTTACGAAGTCATTGAGGGGGAGCTTTTTGTGTCTCGTGCACCTAGCCTTACTCACCAAAGCGTATCGATAAACCTGACTGTTAGCATAAAGAATTACCTATTGCAGAACCCGATTGGAGAAGTCTGGACAACGCCAGGAGTGATCTTTAGTGAGTTCAGTGGAGTAATTCCTGATATCGTTTTCGTCAGCAACGAGCGACGAGTTGAGATAGCCTCTGGCGAGCGAATAACTGGGGCGCCGGATTTGGTGATTGAGATAGTTTCTCCAGGAGCCGAAAACGAGCGGCGTGACCGGATTGCAAAGAGGCAACTTTACGGTAAATACGGAGTAAAAGAGTACTGGATAGTTGACCCGTACCAAAAAACCATAGAGGTTTATCTTCTTGAAGGGCGAACGCTAAAGCTCAAAGCTACATATACAGAAAAGGATGAATTATCGTCCTCAGTATTAGCAGGGTTTACTTGCAAAGTCGAGATCGTCTTCCGCTTCTAACACAAATAATCTCTGTACATCGAAACCTGGTCTAACAAGCAACAGGCACCGGAGCGCGGCGAACGAATTTCGCATACTATTATCAGTGTTTCGCGTCGCACCAATGAACCTGGTCGTTATGCAGCGAGACTAGAGGAACTAAACATACCAAGAATAATAAAGGCAGCCGGGCGGCTGCCAAAATCTGGAGGGGAGGTATACCTGAGCGCAAGAGGCTTACTTTGTATCAAGAGAATGAGTGCGAAAATCAGTATTCATAAAACTATTCTGCGAGCGCTTCGGCGACTCCGAATTTCTCAGCCGCTTCCACGGGAGCGAGCACCGGGTGATGCGTCTTGCCGTAGGCTCCAACAATCTTCTTCACGTAATTCTGCGTCTCTTTATATTCCGGCACCTTGTTGCCGCATTTTTCAACCGCGCCCTCGCCGGCATTGTATCCGGCAAGCGCCAGATTGACATCGCCGTTGAATCGCTTTAACAACCACCGGAGGTAACGAACGCCGCCTTCGATGTTCTGCTGAGGATCGTACGGATCTTCAACCTTAAAACGCTCGGCGGTGGCCGGGATCATCTGCATCAACCCCTGCGCGTTCTTGTGCGAGCGCGCGCCGAGCTTGAAGTTAGATTCCTGGCGAATGACATAATAAACCAGTTTCGGATCGACACCGTTCTTCCCGCAGGATTCAAGGATAAAGCGATCTATGTCAGAGTTGCCGCTGGAAGGAACCGGGGAAAGCAACTCCATCGCCTGTGCGCTCACCGTCGGCGCGGTAGCGCGCCCGTGTAAAGCAAGGATCGTTATCGCTATCACGATGACTACAACAAAATGAAAAAGAGCTTTCAATTTCTTCTTGGACAAAAACAATCTATTCACACGCATCACCTTTATTACCCCCACCCTTGTTCGATTACCCTTTGGTGCCTTTTTGTTTTTTTTAGCTTCGGCCAAAACCGACGCTTGCCAATTACAACCAGAATCTACACTCAGGATAATACTTGGTTAATTGATTAAGATCAATATATCTCCAATGATTACAACGATTTCGCAAGATTCCCCGCAATACTTTCGCAAGATTCGCGCGGGCCATTTTTGAAACAAAAACGGAACTAAACTGCCGTAAGAACTTAGCCCCGGCAGGTTGCCTGACCGCCCCGGCGTTCATATAATCGCAGGCGAAAAGAAATGGCTATAAACCAGCAGACCGACAAGGTAAAAACTGTGGTAACAGACCGGGCGCGCGTGTGGACGGTCGCAAATCTGTTGACAGTCCTGCGCATTCTGCTAATCCTGCCTTTTCTTTATCTGATCAACGCGGGAAGGTTTGGGATGGCGCTCGCGGTCTTTTTTATTGCGAGCGTGACCGATTATGCTGACGGCTACATCGCCCGGAATTTTAATCAAAAGACGCGGCTCGGGCAGATGCTCGACCCCGCAGCCGACAAGCTGCTCACGACCGCTTCATTCGTCGTGATGGCGATACCCCGCGCTGGGATCGATTCAATCCCCGTGTGGCTTGCGGCAGCGGTCATCGGGCGCGATCTGTTGATCTTGATCGGCTCGCTCATAGTAAACCGGATCACAGGGTTCTCAGAATTCAAGCCGACCGCGTTGGGAAGGATAAACACATTTTTGGAGCTTGGGCTGATAGTCTTCTTTCTACTCTTCCATACGACGGGCGTGTTGCTTTTTCTGTTGCCGATTTGCTACGGGCTGGTGCTCTTGTCGGTCGTGGCTTCCGGCGTCGGCTATGTGCTTCAAGGCGTGCGCGTACTGAGAGCTTATCGAAAGGTTGAGGAGTAAAGCTTGGTAATAAAATCTGCGGCGCTGACTATCGTTGCAGCCGTCGTCATTGCTGTGGTGGTGTTGCAGGCGCGGCCCCAGCACAAAGGAGTGCGGGCGGGCCGAGAGGATGCCGATTACATAAGCTCAAAAAATTGTCTCGCCTGTCACGACAAACATTATGCTTCGTGGGCCAGGACTTTTCATCGCCGTATGACGCAAGAGGCTAAAGCCGATTCGGTCCAGGGCGATTTCGAGCGTGAGAATGAATTTGAGTATCTAGGCGTAAAAGCGCGCATGGAAAAACGCGGCGGGGCCTTTTTCATGCGGCTCGCTTTTCCTGACGGCAATACGGAAACTTTTACCGTAGATCGCACGGTCGGGTCGCGACGCATCGAGCAGTATTTAACAAAGCAATCGGGACAGTACATTCGCCTGCCGCTCGCTTATGACCTTGTCAACCGGCGGTGGATGAGTCTAAACGGCTCGTTTTTTTATCCGGACGGGAGCGACTTTTTTAAGCACCGAGCGCCGTGGGACGCGAACTGCGTCTTCTGCCATAACGTAAAAGCGCAGCCGAATTTTGATCCCGTCACGCGCCAGTTCGACACCGAGGTGGCCGAGCTTGGCATCGCCTGCGGGGCATGCCACGGCGCGGCTGCCGATCACGCCGAGCGCGCCCGCTCGCCTCTAGCCCGCACGCTGTGGCGGCTGTCGGATGAAAGCGAAACCGGAATCGTCAACCCGCGCAAGCTCGATGCGGAACGCTCCATGATGATCTGCGGCCACTGTCACGGGCAGCGCATCCCCGAATCGATAAGCAGGATTCAAGATATACTCAGCCGGGGCGACCCTTACGACGCGGGCGATAATCTTGCGGCCATTTATCGGCCCGTCACGCGAGAAACGAAGATCGGCACCTATTCGTTTGCGAATCGCTTCTGGGCGAACGGCTCGCCGCGTCTGACGGCTTACGAGTATCAAGGCATACTGCGCTCGGCCTGCTTTCAAAAAGGCGACCGCGAAAACAGGATAAACTGTTTGACGTGTCATTCGATGCACGAAGGTGACGTGAGAGGCCAGATCAAAGACGAAAACCGCACCGATAAGCCTTGTCTGGATTGTCATCAAAAATATGAAGCCCCTGCTGCGCTCACCGCTCACACGCGACACAAAGAAGACTCTTCGGGGAGCCGCTGTTACAACTGCCATATGCCGCGCGTGGTCTACGGCATTATGGCGGTTCATCCTACGCATGACATAACGGTCCCCGATCCTCAGTTGACCGTTAATCAAGCGGTGCCCAATGCCTGTAATCAGTGCCATCTCGACAGGTCTGTGAACTGGGCCATCACGGCGTCGAAAACTTTCTGGCCCGCGAGGTTTGAAGCGGCTCGCGCGAGCCAGGATGAGCAGTTCAATCTGCCGGAAGGGCCGCGCGCGCTGTTTGCGGGGGACGCGCTCACGCGCTCGCTCGCGGCAGAAGCGATGGGGGGCGGGGGGGCTGTGAAGCCTGATCCGAACTGGGCCGGGCCGTTTCTTGTAGAAGCCTTTGAAGACAATTATCCCGTAGTTCGATTCTTTGCGGCCAACGGCTTGAGCTTTGGCGACTGGAAGCTAGCCAAGCCCGATTATCTCGCAACGCCTGACCGCCGCCGGGCCTCGGTCGCCACGTGGCGGGAAAACTTTAGCCCTCAGGCGCGACAGGAGGCGATGCGCCTTTCAGAATTGCTGCGAGCCAGGCGAGTAGATGTTAACATAGAAGTTGGCGAATGAATGCAAGAAGATTCGCCGCCGCAGACACAGAGAGCACAGAGCGGGCGCAGAGAAAACAGTTTTCTGCTAAGTAAACTGATCTAAGCGTTGCGCGACAACGCTCAGAAAAGGAACGTAATGGCAAAAGGCAAACCGTCTGCAACAGACAAGCCAGCTTCTGCTTCCGCGCAACCTGACGCGTTTGGGCGAATGATGCTCCAAGGCTGGGCGAGCATAGCCGTCTGGATGGCGTTCGGGCTGCTGCTCGAAGGATTACTCGGCTTTAAGATTCCTCCGTATCTTGATGACTTACAGCGGCGGGAGCTTTTTCGCCTGGCACACACGCACGGGACATTTCTGGGAGTTGTGCTGGTCGTGGCCGCGCTTTGCGGCGGGCGCGCACGGGCCTCGGCGCCACAGGCTGCGCGGCTGGCTCTGCGCGCGGGCGCGCTCGTAATGCCGTTAGGGTTTTTGCTTGCCGGCCTGTGGCATCCCGAAGGCGACCCCGGCCTTGCGATCTGGCTCGTCCCGCCGGGAGCCTTGTTTGTCATCTTCGGCGCTATAGTTATGGCTATGGCAAGCAGAAAACCCTCCTCGGATAATTAATCTCCTTATAATTTTTTCTCCAATTCCCATAATAAATTATTCTTGATACTTGAGTTGATAAAAAACTTGACAATGATACGCTCAGATATGTATTATGAATTTGACCTTAACAATCTGGAGGGCATTCAAAAATGAGTAAAATCATAGGAATCAACTTAGGAACGACCAACTCGGTTGTCGCCGTTATGGAAGGCGGCGAGCCGATGGTCATAACCAACGCTGAAGGGGCGAGGACGACTCCTTCGGTCGTAGCTTTTACGAAAGACGGAAACCGTCTGGTAGGGCAAGTGGCTAAGCGCCAGGCAGTCACAAATCCCGAAAACACAATCTATTCGATCAAACGCTTTATGGGGCGTCACTTCGGCGAAGTCTCAGAAGAGATGAAGATGGTCCCCTATAAAGTGACGGCGGCGGGCAATGACGTGCGTATCGTTGCAGGGGGCAAAGATTGGTCTCCGCCCGAAATTTCCGCAATGATCCTCCAGAAGCTCAAGCAGGCCGCCGAAGATTATCTCGGGCAGAAAGTGACACAGGCGGTCATAACGGTGCCTGCTTACTTCAACGACTCGCAGCGTCAGGCCACGAAAGACGCGGGCCGCATAGCCGGGCTTGAAGTCATGCGTATAGTCAACGAGCCGACGGCTGCCGCACTGGCTTACGGGCTCGACAAGAAGAAGGACGAGACCATCGCCGTATTCGACTTTGGCGGCGGCACGTTCGACATCTCGATACTCGAAGTCGGCGAGGGCGTCGTAGAGGTCAAATCTACGAACGGCGACACGCACCTGGGCGGCGACAACATCGACCAGCGCATTATCGATTGGATCATCGAGGAGTTTAGAAAAGACCAGGGCATAGACCTGTCGAAAGACAAGATGGCGTTGCAGCGGCTCAAGGAATCGGCAGAGAAGGCAAAGATCGAGCTTTCATCCACGATGGAGTCGGAGATCAACCTGCCGTTTATCACCGCAGACCAGAGCGGCCCCAAGCATCTTGTGATGAAGTTGACTCGCGCGAAGTTCGAGCAGTTGGTTGATGACATTTTGCAAAGGACCACAGGCCCGTGCCGCGCCGCGCTTGAAGACGCGGGGTTAAAGGCCAACCAGATAGACGAAGTAGTGCTGGTGGGCGGCTCGACCCGAATTCCGAAGGTCCAGCAGATGGTCAAGGAATTTTTCGGGCGCGACCCTCACAAGGGCGTCAACCCCGATGAAGTCGTGGCCGTCGGCGCGGCCATTCAGGCAGGCGTTCTGGGCGGCGAAGTGAAAGACCTGTTGCTTCTGGATGTGACTCCGCTGAGCCTGGGGATAGAGACGCTGGGCGGCGTATTCACGCGATTGATCGAGCGCAATACGACCATACCCACGCGCAAGTCAGAGGTCTTTTCGACCGCTTCCGACAACCAGACCTCGGTCGAAGTACACGTGTTGCAGGGCGAGCGACCCATGGCCGGGCAGAACCGTACGCTCGGGAAATTCCATCTCGTAGGCATCCCGCCCGCGCCTCGCGGCATGCCTCAAGTCGAAGTCACTTTTGACATCGATGCTAACGGCATTGTGAACGTCTCGGCCAAAGACCTGGGAACGGGGCGCGAGCAGAAGATCACCATAACCGCGTCGTCGGGCCTGGCTAAAGACGAGATAGACCGCATGATGCGCGACGCCGAAACTCACGCGGATGAGGACCGGCAGGCGCGCGAGCGCATCGAAGCGCGCAACAAGTTAGACAGCTTGATCTACTCGACCGAAAAGACTCTTTCAGAGAATCGCGAGAAGATCAACTCGGCGACCGCCAGCGAGATCGAAGCGGCGGTTGCGGAAGCCAAGACCAAGCTGGAAGTTTCGGACGCGAGCGAGATCAACGCGGCTTATGACACCCTCGTCAAGACTTCTCACAAACTGGCCGAGGTGATGTATCAGCAAGCCTCGCAGCAAGACGGCCAGAGTGGCGGCGGCGACACGGGCGCCTCGGGCGCAGCAGCCGGAAGCAGCTCTGGCGGCGGCGGAGACGACGTGATCGATGCAGAGTACGTCGACGTAGACGACAAAAAATAGGGATGAGGGCGATATGGCGCGACCCGTCGGAACGGGTTCCCCGGCGCTCCGCGCGGCGCGGATGAGGGATGAAAAGGAACTCTCATAAACTCTTTTTCATCCCTCATCCCTTATCCTTCATCCTTTTCTCGACCCCTGACCATGGCTGGCAACGACTATTACAAAGTGCTCGGCCTTGCGCGCAACGCGAGCGCCGACGATATAAAAAAAGCTTACCGCCGTCTGGCGCGCCGCTACCACCCTGACGTCAACCCGGGTGATAAAGAGTCTGAAGAGCGATTCAAGCAGATCTCGGAAGCGTTCGATATTCTGTCGGACCCGAAAAAACGCGAAGTCTATGATCGCTTCGGGTATTACTCGGAGCACGCGGCGGGCGCGCAATCAGGCTCGGTCTTTGATTTCTCGCGGTTCGGGGCCGGGAACTTCCGCGATATTTTTACGGAGATCTTCAGCAACATCCGCGCACAGGCCGCGCCGCAACGCCGCAACGCCGAGCGCGGCTCTGACATAGAGTACCCGCTCGCCATCTCGTTTGAAGATGCGATGCGCGGCCTGGCGACGGGTATAGAGGTTGAGCGGAGCGAAAGCTGCTCGGCGTGCAAAGGGATGGGCGAAGCGCCCGGCGGGAAAGTTACCTGTACGGCGTGCCAGGGGTCAGGACAGCCGCCGGGGCGTCAGGGCGCGCGGTGTTCGCAATGCGGCGGCCTCGGTAAAGTTGAGCGCGCGTGCCCGACTTGCAGCGGCAGAGGCCTGGTCGGTTTGCGCGAGACGGTTTCTGTGAGGATACCTGCGGGAGTCGATACAGGCTCGCGCATTCGCGTGCCGAACAAGGGACAGGCGGGAGCTTTCGGCGGGCCGTCGGGCGATCTCTACATACTTACAAATGTCGCAACCCATCCTTACTTCAAGCGGCAAGGCGATAACATTTATTGCACCGTGCCCATTACCGTGCCCGAAGCCGCGCTCGGCGCGAAGATCGAAGTCCCGACCGTAGACGGCAAAGCGCGATTGAAGATTCCGCCCGGCACACAGTCGGGGCAGAAGTTTAGATTGCGCGAGCGCGGCGCTCCCAGCCTTCGCGCAGGGGGCATTCGCGGGGACCAGTTCGTAGAAGTAAAGATCACTTTGCCCCGCGTCATCAGCGAAGAGACAAAAGATTTGCTCCAGCGTTACGCGCGGCACAACACGGAAAATCCGCGCGCCGAGATGGGGCTTGAGTGATGGCCGCAGATTGAACGGGAGACACTATGCAAGAAGCATTGCCCTGGCTGATCGTGCTGGGATTGATCGCGCTGATGATCTGGGCGCTTACGCGCGAAAGCAGTCAGAAGAAACGTCGCACGGTCCAAGAGTATGAGCGCGACCTGGCAAACAATCGAAACACGCTGCTCAGGGCGGGGATGCTTGAGCTGGATAAATTTGTCGGCAACGTCAATGAAAAGCGCGCGGCGGTCGAGTTCCTAAAGGACGAAGAGCAGGGAATGACGAAGACCGGAAGCAAAGGCGACGATAAAGATAGAACCCAAGAGCAAGAGTGATGGTGAAGGGCAAAAAGACAAAGAAATACACTATCAGCGTCGTGGCCGAGCAGTACGGCATACACCCGCAGACGCTCCGCCTGTACGAGCGCGAAGGATTGATCAAGCCCTCACGATCCGCGAAGGGAACGCGCTATTACACGGAAGAAGACGTGGAGAGGCTTGAGTTGATACTGAGCCTGACGCGCGACCTGGGAGTCAATCTTGCGGGCGTCGAGATAATTCTCAACATGCGCGAGAAGATGAATCAGATGCAGCGCGAGTTTGAGAACTTTCTCCAGTACATCCGGGACAACATCGGCACCGAGATGTTTGTCGGCGACGAGCGCTCGAAAAGCGCGCTTGTCCCCCGCCGCCGCATCGAGCTTGTCGTCAAAGACGGCAATCGCATGGATTGATCTCGCCTCACTCGCCTCAACGCGCCAGAGAAGATATGTCGAGGACGTAAGCCATCTGGCTTGCGGTTAATACAAACAACGATTTCCCATCACGGTTGAATCGCATCAGCGCCACGGGGCTAGAGAATATGAACTGGTCGCGCTTCTCCATTGAAACCAGATCGTAGATAGTCAACTGGCCGCGCTCGTTTTCTACGCACAATAGATTGCCTGCGGGACTGATCACCGCGCTCTTGCCAAATACTTTTCCTTTTTGCTCGCCGGTTGAAAGCGAATAAACCAGCACGCGGTTCTCGGTGTCTGAGATCACGACCCAGTCATTTGCGGCAAATACGTTTTCGATGCGAAACGACCCCTTCCCGGTTTCGATCAACAACCGGCCCAGGACTTTACCCGTTTTCGCGTCGAGGACCTGTAAGAAGTAGTCTCCTTCCTTCTCTTTCATCGCCGCCAGGCGTCTGGCCAATGCAGCGTCGCTTTTTATCTCAGCCTTTGCAGCATTCGTTGACGTCGGCCATGAAAGCACCACCGTTGCTTCGCTCGAATCTATCCAGACTTTCGGAGCTTCCTTCGGAAATGACTTGGACCACATGGGCGCGAGATTGCGAGCATCCTGTAGCTCGATGGTTACGTCCGCGTTGAGCAGCCAGCCATCCTTTTTGTTTGACTTGGTGAGAAGGACGAAAGGGCCGAACTGGCGAGCACTGGTTCTCTTTGATCTCCGAACCGGCGGTTACCTGGCGACTACCCATGTCCAATCGCGCCAGGGTGCGCTCGGTATCTTCGAATTTTGGGAAGTCGGCATAGAGCGCGCCGTCATCGGTGAAATGTCCGCCGCGAAAGCCTCGCACGTGAAATATGCGCTCCCCTTTAGAGAGGTTCCAAACCCCGCCCCGAGCGCGTTCTGAAACCGCCAGCCATTTAAGGTCCGGTGACAGCGCGACGGCGCGCAAACGGCCCAGGGGATTACGCGGCAAAAGCACCGTCGCCTTTAAATCCATTTTCTCTGTGCCGTAAAGCCCCACCTCGCCGTTGAGCCGC
The DNA here is from genome assembly GCA_963728545.1 of Blastocatellia bacterium. Taxonomy (GTDB): domain Bacteria; phylum Acidobacteriota; class Blastocatellia; order UBA7656; family UBA7656; genus DASUNP01. The sequence goes on along the minus strand of CAVSKO010000002.1, from coordinate 3,234,949 downwards.
TCAGATACATACACTTGATCGTGGATATCAAGCGCAGATTGTTTGCTCGCCAAAAAGATCTTCTTAGTAGCGATGTCCATGACGCCCACCGGATACTTGGAGATTGGGCGGACCAGCAGGTAATTCCCATGTGCCGGGGCGGAAAGTTTTGACAATCCGAGCGGAATCTGGCCCAGGACTTCGCCGGATGGGAAAGCGACTAGCGCGGACTTGGCGGGGTCGGCTCGGTCAACGCCGACCAGTCGGTCCGGCCCGATAAAAGTAAACCCGCCTGCGATGAGCTTTTTGAGCGGGCCTCGGAGAGAAATCTGCTCGCGCGTTGTGATGTCTACGGCCAGGGCATTAGTCTCGCTGCCGAAGTTGCCTAAGGCGTTGAGAAAAGTGCTTCTCGCGCCCGCGGCGAAATACCGGCTGTCTGGAGAAAAGGACATGTTTATAAAATCCACCTCATCCCCGCCGCTCACTTCAAGCTCCTGTAGGTTGAACAGCTCGATTTTCAGAAAATCAAGGAAGCTGGGCGTATAAAATGATTTCTTCTGAAAGACCTGAGTGCCCGTAGACACATCGAACAGGTTGAGGTCGAGGTTGGAATCCAGACAGGCTAACGACTTGCCGTCCGGTGAAAGCATTGTCTGCAAACAGACCTTGCGCACGAACAACTCGCGCGCGGTCTTTAATTTTTGATCGGCTACGCTCCATAATTCTACGCGAAGTTCGGAGGTTGAGAAGATGACGTCCTGGGAGTTCGGGGTGAACTGGGCCTGTCTCGCTTCGGGAGCTTCTATGCGAAACAGGGGCGCGAACGGCTCTCGCGAAAGCAGATTAATACCGGAATCATCCTGGGCCAGAATATATTTGCCGTCGGGGCTGAACCGTAAGTGCGTAATCTCTCCGCGAAGCGGCGGGTCCAGCGCGATTTTCGACCGCAAACCATGAAGCGCTTCTTTTCGGCCCAGCCCCGTGTAATTAATGACGGCAGCTTGCCAGGTCCGAAACTCTTCGCCCGGCGCCGCTCGCCGCGCTTCCACGCACGCCGCCGGCAAGGTTGCAACTGCCTTTATCATCTCGCGCAGCCGTTTGGCTTCGGGCTTTGTAGTGCCGAACAGGTCCGAGAAAAAGTTCCCCGTCTTTCCTTTAGTATCTACCAGCCGATCAAAGAAGCGGGCGTGCGATTGCGGATCATAGCCGGCGCTTGCGAGGGCGAATAAACCTATCTGGTCGGCTATGATTTGCTCTTCGTTGTGCCCGTCGTCTTTACCGAAAGCTTTGGGCTTGCGGGCGGCATTTTCCACCAGTTGATTGTATTTCTCGAAGATGTCTTTACGGTCTTTGACCTCCGTCACGCCCAGAACTTCGCGCAACAGGCGGGTCAATCCAATTGCGCCATGACGGGCGACAAGGTGGCCTATCTCATGCGAAATTACGCTGGCCAACTCATCTTCACTTTGCGCCAGGGCTACCAGCTTGCGCGAGACATAGATGCGGCCTCCCGGCAGTACGAACGCGTTAGCATCGGGGAGGTCTACAAGAAAGAGTTGAAAACGGAGTTTAGTCGGCGGCAAGTGCCTGGTAATGCGCTCACCTATCCTGTTCAAATATCCAATCACCTCTTCATCATCGATCACGCGAAAGTTACGCTGGAGGTGTTCGGATACAGCGTCGCCCAGGTCTGCTTCCTGCGCTTCAGAGAAGATACTCTGGCTTTGCGAGATGCCTGTAAGCGTGGGCGGCTGACAAGGCTGCTGCGTTTGTGCCCGACCCATCAAAGGGAAAAGTGCTAGCGCTAGAACGAGCGCGGTTAGACTGCGCATCATTAAACTCCTTTATTCACTCTCGATTCCTCATCTCCAACAATGAGACTTCAATCACTGAAATTAGATGGAATAGATGGGGCTCTCTTAACCATTGATCGATATCCCTTGATTGAAATCTCTTAGTTTGTTCGTTTTGATTTAGATGGATAGCGTGAAACCGACTTATAACACTGGCAACTTGTCCTGGTCAATTTAAAACTAAGTCATCGGAACTCAAGGTTAGCGAAGATTTCAAATGTAAATGTTTCTTTGCATTATCAGGCCACGGTTCTGCGTCATGTTGTTTTGAAACTCCTATCGCAGGGCCATCCCCAGTAGGCCATCCCAGAGCTTGCGACAAAACTCACGGGTTTCTTCAATACAGCCACAAGACGGAGGGTTGCCGGTATGATCAAAGCTTTATGCTTGAGAGCTATGCTCGCGCTCATTTTTGGGATCGGTTTCTGCATCGCTGCGGAAGTGACGCACTCGGACGATCTCGACAACATTACATTCGAAGGCGCTGTTCGCGACAGCGTGGGGGCCGCGATTCGCGCCGCCGAAGTCCACGTCCTACACGTAGCGACAGGGGTTCAGCGCACAGGCACGACCGATGACGAAGGGCGTTACCGTGTCGTGATGCGCGAGCCTGGTATTTACAAACTCAAAGCGGCGGCGTCAGGCTTTAATCAAGAAGAGAGCGAAGAGATTGAAGTAATCACAGGGCGCGCGGTTAAGATTGACTTCAAGCTTTCGCCTGCGGGCGCAAGCGAGCAGGTTATCATAGAGCCTGCGAGCGCGCCGATCATTGACACTGCGCGTACGGTTGTCGGCGATACTATCAGTCGCACTGAGCTGGAAACTTTACCTATAATCAACCGCGACCCTGTCCAGCTAGTCTTTCTGCTCGGCGGAGTCGCAGAAGCTCCGCTCACGACTGCCGACCTTGCCGACGAGGGGCGCGGGGTTTTCTTTCGCGGAACACCTGAAGAGGCGGGAATCTTTTCGCTGGCGGGCGCGCCCGCGACTTCAAACAACATCACTATCGACGGGCTGGACAACAACGACGACCGCGCCGCCCGCGAACGCATAACTCTGAACCCTGAATCGGTAGCCGAAGTCCAGGTCATAAGCAACCAATACGCTGCCGAATATGGTCGCGCTTCGGGGGGGCGCATAAACATTCGAACGCGCGGGGGAGCGAACAGCTATCGCGGCCAGGCTTATCTCTTTTTTGCCGACGAGGCGTTGAATGCAAATACTTTTTTTCGCAACGCGCGCGGGCTTGGGCGCGCGCCGGAGCAGGAAAGGCGCGAAGGGCTGGTCTTTTCAGGCCCTCTCAAAAAGCAGAAGCATTTTTTCTTTGCCGCCTTCGAGCGCGGCGATGTCACGGACTTCGCCGAGATAAGCGCGATAGTTCCGGTCGAAACGAACCCGTTGTTTCCTTTGCCGAAACCGAATCGCCCGGTAGAATCCGCCAGCCCCGTCGGGCTTCTGTTTGAAGAAATCTCAACTCCCGAAAACAGAAACTTGATTAATGCTCGCGTGGATTTGAACTTCAACCAGTCTCACAATGCTACGGTCAGGTTTGACGCCCTCAGAGGCGAAAACAAGCGAGGCTTTCCGGGCGGCACGCGATTGCCGGATTCGATACTGGTCGAAGGCCGAGACTCGGATTCCTTAAGCATCACGGATAATTTTGTGATCTCAAATCGCGCTGTCAATCAAGCAAGATTTCAGCATTCGCGGTTGCTGCCGCGCAACAAAGGCGCGACCGCGGCGGCAGGCGTTATCATTCAAGAGCCTTCGAGAGTCGTGGCCGGTTCGTTTACCGGCAGCGAGTCGTCGCCTGCGTTTGCGAGAGAAGAACGCCGCACGCAGATTCAAGATAACCTCCTGCTTTCCGTCGGCACGCATCAGATGAAGCTTGGCGGCGATCTTCAATTTGTGCGCGCAACTTTCGAGAACCTTTTTGCGGCGGGCGGGCAATACACTTTTGAGAGCGTCGAAGATTTTCTTGCCAATCGCCCCGCCCGCTTCATACAGCGTTTCGATACAGCCAGCCGTCTTTCAAACAACGTGACGGGCCTGTTCATTCAAGACGAATGGAAGATAAAGCCGCACTTAACTCTGTCTTCCGGTTTCAGATGGGATAACGAATTGATACTGGACGACCGCGATAATTTCAGCCCGCGCGTTTCCTTAGCCTGGGACCCGTTCGGGAGCCACTCTTCCAATCGCTCTGAGCAAGCTGGCAGGACAGTCCTTCGCGCGGGCTTTGGCATATTTTATAACCGCGCGCTGCTCAGAACGATTGATGATTTCTCGCTCGGAAGATCGACCTTAATAATCGATTCCGAGATAACGCCCGCCGTCTTATCATCTCTGCAATTTCCGAAGCCGATCACCGACCGCGCGTTGATCGAACAATTCGGATTGCCGGAAACCGAATTCCTGCGCCGCATCAGTCCCGACCTTGAAATTCCTTATACGATTCAAACGGGGCTCGGCATAGAGCGGGAAGTTATTAAGAACCTCGTCGCAACCGCCGATTATACATTCACGCGAGGAGCGCACCTGTGGCGAGAAGACAACATTAACGCGCCAGTGTTGCCTGACGGTTTCGGGAGCTTCACCGGCTACCTGTTGAGCCGCGATTTCGATAATCGGCCTGACAGAAGCGGCGCGCGGCCTATCGCGAGCGCGGCGGCAGAGATCGTGCGGTTCGATTTAGGATCAAACATATCGACTACGGCGGGCGCAATCAGGATTCAGAACGGGATCAGAGTGTTGACGCTAGGTTTGAACGCGCCTCGATCCTCTAACATCAGCGCGGCGCTCAAGGCGATAAATTCTTTAAGGCCCGACACGGCGCTCACGCAGGTAGAGCTATTGGAATCTTCAGGCAATTCGTTTTATCACGGCGGAATCTTTTCCGTGAGGTACACGATAAATCGTTTTGCGCGGTTTCGCGGCGTCTACACGCTTTCAAAATTTATTGACGAAGGAACGACCAATACAGCCTCGCCTCAAGACCTGTTGAATCGAAGGGCCGAGCGGGCATTATCTCTACAAGACCAGCGCCACCGGTTCACTTTCAGCGGCGTGTTTCAAGTCCCTTACTGTGGGCTCGATCTTGCGCCGGTAATCTCATTCGGATCATCCAGGCCGTTCAACATCGGAGCGGGCTTTGACCGGAACTTGAACGATATTGAAAACGACCGACCGAATTTTATAGGCGCGCTCGGTCGGCCCGTTTGGAGGCGGCCCGGAAGCATCGCAGCGACAGACGTAAAAGAATCGCTAATGCTAGCGCCGATAGGCGAGAGCGGAAACTTACCGCGCAACTTCGGGCGAGGGCCGGGAACGCGAACGATCAACCTGCGCGCTTCGCGAACATTTCGGGCGCGCGAGCACATAACGATTCGCCCTGCAATTGATCTGTTCAACCTGTTTAACAATACGATATTCAGTTTTGGCTCTGAGTTCATAGACCGAGACGACGCAGACTTTCTTGTACCCCGGCGCACTCAGCGTCCGCGAACGATGCAGATTAGCCTGAAACTGGATTTCTAATGTAACGGTATAGTTTTATCTGTTACATATGAGTGTACGGGATAAGAGAGACATTTCACCGCAGAGACACAGAGAGCACAGAGGGGGCGCAGAGAAAAACAATCTGCTCTGCGCAACCGCCGCGTGCGGAGCACATCATCGGCCATATGTGTCCTCTGTGTCTGCGGCGGTGAATCTTCCTTTATTCCCGTATATTTATGAAATATGCCCTAGTAACCTACAATACTACGTGGGCTAACCTTGAAATGTAAGTTTCCCCGCCTAACAGTCATATAAGTATGAAAGAGGTCGGCGATAGTTTTGACGAGCGACATAATGAAGCCACCTTTTGCCGACTGAAAATCTCTTTACAAAGTTTGATTTACAAAGTCAGGAGGTTCCCATGCCTATCAGCACCAAACCCTTCTGGGGTTCGATTCGGGTTATTAAACGTTTTTCTCGCAGCCTTCTTCATTCAAAAATGCGCCGCAGAGTCTTATGCTTGTTCTTAATATTGAACCTGATTATCTGGTCAGGAACCGGCATTGCGCTTAAGCCGGTATCGGTTTTAGCTTCAACCGCCGTTTATATAGGCACAGATGCCACGCGCGGTCTTTCGGAATTCGTCAAGAGTCTATTCATCTCTAAAACTGCTGCACCGAGACAAGAGACTCTTGCAGATCGACTGGCTCGTGTGGCACGGATACAAGTCTCACCGTCAGGATTTGCGGGCTACCAGAGTCAGCCCGTAGTACTTACCGCAATTGCTAGCGATCTGGCAGGCCATACCGTCCAGGGTGTGATGTTCACCTGGGAGTCCTCCGACCCGGATAAAATCCGGATCGATGACCAGGGCCGCGCTACGCTTATGCAACCCGGGCTTGCTCGGATCTCTTGCCGAGCAGGGAATGTTCAAGTCTTTACCTCCGTGCTTGTAAAGCCAGGAAAACGTCCCTTGCAAACCGATGCCCAGTGGCGAGCCGATCAAAGCCTCATAGACGACTCGGGAAATATCACCGAGAAGACCGGCGGCTTATCTTCCATCACAAGTGCGGCTTCGGATTTGTTTGATAAGCTCTCGCCGACCGCTCAAGCTCAGATCACTCCCCCTTCTAATACCGACATAGTCTATGATGAGTTTCATGCCGAGTCTCGCAACCTCGTAGGCTCGCCCCGCAATCGTGCTGTTGATTTAGCCCGAATGGGCACGGTTATGCCAGAAGGCAGCAACTTCAAGTTTGCTGTCCCGATCCTCAACCTCGGAGGGCGCGGGCTAGGCGTTGATCTGACACTTTACTACAATTCTCGCGTATGGTTCCGCCACGGCAACGCCGTAACCTTTGACCCTGTCTATAGCTGGCCCGCTCCAGGCTTTACACTGGGGTTCGGTCGAATCATCACCTATGGACCGACCAATGCGCTCAAGTATGTATTCATAGACCGCGACGGCACGCGCCGTTATCTTGGGCAGGGCGGTACGTCGTCGCAGACCGTCACATTGCAGAGTTCCGACGGCTCGCACATCACTTACGTCGGGAATGCTACGACTGGCGGGACGCTCTTCTACAATAACGGGACTCGGGTAACGATCTCCCTGATAAACAACCGTCTGCTGGCTTCTGCGGTTCAAGATACAAACGGCAACTACATCACAATCACATACAAGACAAATTACGAGCCGATGGCAATAGACTACATCACCGACACGCTGGGGCGGGTGATACAATTCTATTACGGCGCAAACGGGCTGATTGATATAGGCGCGCCGGGGTTCGGGGGTACGAGCCAGAACCCAGTGACAAGGTCGCTGGTTCAGTTCGGCTACCAGAGCCAGGCGATCAGCAACAGCTTCAGCGGGCTAACGGTGGAGAACGTGCCGACAGGAACGGTGAAGTTGTTGACTGATATACGCTCAGTAGCGACAAACAACCAGTACCGGCTGAGCTATTCGGCATACGGGATGGCCTACAACTATTCGGTCAAGAGACAGGTAAGCGTCCTCGGACAGCCGGGGGTGGAGCGCGCTGCGACGAGCCTCAATTATCCTACCGGCGCGTCGTCACTGACGGATGCGCCCGGGTTCAGCCAGCGGACAGAGACTGCGGCCAGCAGCCCGACATCCGTATACAGCTATGCGACGAGCACGGACGCGGGCGCGCAGACGATGACCTTCACCGTCACGCGGCCCGACACCTCGCAGTTGTTGCTCACGCGTTCCACGAACAGCGGATCGGTCGCCAACGGCCTTCTTGTGCAGAGTGAGGTCAAAAGCGGCACCGGCGCTTCCATGTCAAAATCTGCCTCCACCTATGCGAACGACCCGGGGGGCTCGCCGCAGGTCCAATCCGTCACAACTTACGACGATGCCGCCGCGCCCGCGAAAGTGGATTTCGATTACGATCAATACGGCAATGTGACCAACAGCCGGGAGTATGGGGTTCAGGATGGCGGGGTCTGGAAGGTGAGGCGGCGGGCACGGTTTGTCTATAAGACCGACGCTGCGTACGTCAACATCTACCTGCGTAGTTTGTTGACCGAGCAGAACACCTATGACGCGCTGATGAATACAAACGACGCGGACGACGTGATGTTAACAAAGTTGACGGTCACATATGACGATTACGCGGCGATGGGAGGGATGGAGGAGTACAGAGATCCAAAGACCGGAGAGCTGCCGGACCCGCCTCCGGGGTGGGCTACAGGCTATGGAGCAAGCTACACGGTGAGGGGGAACGTCACGGGCAGTTCCGTTTGGCACGATATAGCTAACAATCTGTCATACACGCGGCTGAAGAAGTATGACGTGTTCGGGAACATGATCAAAGAGCAGTTGACTTGCTGCAACGAGCAGACGATAACCACTACGCAGGACTCCTACTGGTCGCTCGCCCAGACGGTTACAAAAGGGACTACGGGCGGGCCGCAGTTGACTATTGCCGGGGAGTACGACTTCAACACATCCGCTATCAAGGAGGTCACCGACCCGAACAATTTGCAAAAGTCATACGGGTACGACGCTGCGATGCGGTTCAACCAGGAGACGGTCCCGACCGGCGCGACAGTATACACGGTATTTAATGACGACAACCTGACGAGCACGACGACGACGACTTACAACGACGCGGGCACACAGAAGGTCCTCACTACAACAAAGACTCTTGACGGGTGGGGGCGAATAATTCAGGAAGTGGGTGCGAATAACGCGCAAGTCAATACTACCTACGATGCGTTCGGGCGGGTTGCGAGCCGGACGCTCCCGTTTCTTGCGGGCGGACAGCCCGGGCCTTCGATCAGCTACACGTATGATGGGCTGGGCCGGGTAAAAGAGGCGACCCTGCCCGATGGCCAGATGGTGACTAATACTTACAACGGTAATTCCGTCACGGTAACCGACCAGGTCAACCGCAAGATTCAGCGGCAGGTGGACGGGCTCGGCCGACTGGTCACGGTCAACGAGCAGGACGCCACTGGTGCGCTCACCCAAAGCACCAGCTACACGTATGATCTGATGAACAATCTCACACAGGTTGATCAAGGCGGGCAACTGCGTAACTACAAGTATGACGCCCTGAGCAGAATGCTTTTTGAGCGCATACCCGAACAGCAGGCCACTATCAACGATGGGACGGGCACGAAGTGGACGGCGAAGTTCACTTACACGGATTTCAACGCCGCAGCCACTCGCCAGGATGCGCGTGGCGTTATCACCACATACAGCTATGATTCGCTCAACCGGCTCACCCAAAAGAGCTACAACACAGTGTCGGGTGTGACGACCGCGCCGACCGTTACCTATACTTATGACTCGTACGGGGCGAGTTCGTCGCACGGGGATGTGATGCGCATTCAGGTGGGCGCGGACTACGAGGAGTGGTACACGTTCGACAGCTTCAAGCGAATGTCGGGCATGACTCGGAAGCAGGGGTCTGTTTTTTACACGACGGGGTATCAGTACAATGATATCAGCCAGCTGACGCGGCTGACTTACCCGTCGAGCCGGGCCGTAACAATCGGGCACGACACGCGGAGCAGGATGAGCGGACTGACGGATGTGGCGACAGGCGTAAACTACATGAGCAATGTCGGCTATAACGAGGCGGGACAGGTGACCCAGGTGATCCTCGGAAACGGAGTTGCCGAGCTTTATGGTTATGATACGAATCGGTTGCAGTTAACGAGAATTAAAGCTGGCACGACTTTCCCCTACACTAACCGAATGAATCTGACCTATAACTATCAGGCGACTGCCGGGCAGAATGGCGCAGGCAGCACGGCAGGCAATTCGGGTCGGTTAATGAGCGTCACGGGCACTATCAACGGCACGACGGAGAGCGCGAGCTACACGTACGACCTGCTGGGCCGTCTCGCCACATCGGATCAAACTACGAATGGGACGGGCGCGCAGCGCCGGTTTGGGTATGACCGCTGGGGCAACCGGACTGGAGTTTGGGACGCCACAAGCGGCGGTAATCAGATTCAGGCCGTGACCATTGATCAGACGAACGGCGTTGATAATAATCATGTGAAGGTGGTGAGCGGGCAGACTTACACGTACGACGCGGCGGGAAATGTGACCAACGACGGCGCCCACACTTACACGTACGATTCGGAGAACCGGCTTGTGAGTGTGGACGGGGGGGCGACTGCGCAATACAGCTACGACCATCAGAACCGCAGGTGGATGAAATCGGCCTCGGGCTCGACCACGCATTACGTGTGGGAAGGCTCGCAGGTCATCGCGGAGCACAATGGGAGTAGCGGGGCTGTGCTTACGGATTACATCCAATCGTCGGGCCGAATGATTGCGAAGATAGAGGGCGGAGTGACGAGGTATTTCCTGAGCGACCGGTTGAGCGTGAGGGTAGTAATGGACACGGGCGGGAGTGTCATAGGCAGGCAATCGCATTTGCCCTTCGGTGAAGCGCTGGGCGCGAGCGGACAACAGGACAAGCGCAAGTTAACCAGTTATGAGCGTGATGACGAGAGCGGGCTGGATTACGCCATCAACCGCTATAACAAAGTGACTCTGGGAAGATTTCAGTCGGCGGACCCGTACCAGGCGAGCGGGCACAGGGTCGATCCGCAAAGCTGGAACAGGTATAGCTACGTCAAGAATGACCCGATCAATTGGACAGACAGGTTAGGGCTGGACGGCGATGATACCGGGGGAAGCCCTTACCCCGGCGGCGACCTGGGAGGCGCTTCTGTTAGTGCGGGGGGCTGGGGAGACAGCATCACCGCTAGCGGCGCAGGCATACTAGGACTTATCGGGGGCAGGAACATAGACACATTTGAGGACACCGGCGCGACCGGGACCGGCGGCCCCCCTGTCGCCCAGGAGCCGGTTACTAAACAGCCGGATAGCGACCAGAAAAAGAAATTGCGAAAATTCCTCAAGGACTTGAGTAAGAAATGCCAGGACAAGCTGAGTAAGTTGGATAGTAAAATTCTAGACAAGCTGGCGGCTGCCATAGACAAGGTCAAGATTTTTGATACAAACTTGATCAAAACTGATTTTGCGAGGAACCATATGCAGCAGCAAGTGTTGGAAATCCAAGCTAAGTCAACCAACGCCGGGGATAAACCTGGCATATACTGGAATATGACTGTGGAGCAATTCTTCACACCAGGATTCGTTCCTGAAGAATACGGAGGCACACCCGCTGTCTTAACTGTGCCGGAAAGCTTTTCGGCTCCTAACAGGCCTGGTATATATGCTCCTGGTGGGCTGAGTAATGCTGCGTTCGGTCCCGATGTTTTCAACTATACTATGACGCACGAACTTCTACATTATGTCACAGGACTCGATGACGCTACGTTACGGGATTCGAGCCATCTCAACACGGGTGGAAAAGATGTTTCCGTTTGGCTGGCCGAAGGGTGCCCGCCATAAGGCGGGCGGGAGGAATCATTATGCGTAGGTTAACGATTTGCTTGCTGGCCTTATCAGCTTTGGCCATAAGCGTTGCCGCGCCGGAATTTGCTGACGGGCGGAGTGTGAGACTTTCTCAACCTAAGGAAAGGCTTCCCTGTTACGTCATTATTTCTAATGAAGTACGCGAGGATAACAAGCGGAGAGAGATTAAGGTGCTGATAGACAAATCTGATGTCAACGAAGCGAATTTCGTCCGACTTCACCGTCACTTCTCCGCCGCGTATCAGGACGCCGAAAATTTAAGCGTGTCTGTTCATACCTCACTTAATTTCACCCTGGGGAATTATAAAACAGCAGAAGACATACAAGCGCTCAGGGCGGTTTTATCCGGGGTACCTTACGAGAGCAAGCCAAAGGTCTGGGAGAAAGATGCGCAAGGAATTCTAATACGCAGAGGAGAAGTAGAACTGTTCGGTTACAAAGCGGAAGGCGGCTCCATGAAGGACATGAAGTACGTCCTGGTCAAAGGCGAAGACCCTTCTTGCGAGAACTGTAAAAGACTGGAGGTCGATCTTCGTGACGGCGGAGAAACCCGCGACGCTAAACCCGGAAAGGCTCAGAGCGATCTCCCTTGCTATTTCGTGATCACAAACTTTGAAATGGAGGGCCAGCGATTCATAAGGCTGTTCATCAATGCTGAGGACGGGAACGAGCCGAACCTGCTGGCGCTACTGAGACTCTTTTCCCAGCAGCATCCGGGGCCGGAGCGTCTCGTGATTAAAGTTTATACAAACCCTAAACAGGACTCTGATTTCCTCGTGCCCGGCAAGGTTGAGTACTTCAGCGCGGCGCTTTTCCGAGACTCTGTCAACGAGGTAATGCGCTACCGGCACCCGGGTACGGAGGTCAAGACGGTTGTTTTCAAGGGCGTTGACGTATTTCCCAAACTCGACGACTATTGGGGGACCGAACGCCGCAGACCTTAGACGGACATTACCCGTATTGAGATGAAGCGGGTGAGGTCGGCGCTGAAGAATCACCAGGGCTGAAGAGTCACCAGGGGAATTTCTTTTCATCGAAAGTGTTTGCTGCGGGCTTGGCGGTCGGCAGCACGTCGTGCGGTTTGGGCGATTTCTGCACCCACCTGGGACGGCTAGACAGGCGTTGCCTGCATTTTTCAAGTCCTGCATCTATTCGCCCGGTGAGCGCTATCAACGCACTCATTGTCTGAGCGTGCTCGAACAATCTCAATGCGCGTTCGAGGTCGTTGGCTATCAGCGCGGCTTCGCCGCCTTGCACGCAGGCGCGCACGGTCAGCGGGTCGTCAGGTTGGGCCTTTACCATTCGCTCGTATTCGACGGCGGCCTCTCGCATTAAACCCATCTCGCGAAGGTATTCACATAGCGGCAGCCAGTCGCGCGCCGGAATCCGTGGATCAACCTTGTCGTCGGGGAATGCCGACAACAGGTTGTCATAAGCGTAAATCGCGGCTTCGAGGTCGTTGTTGGCTAGGTGATGGCGGATAAGGCGGCCATAAACTACGTTGAGCTGGTCGTAATTCAGCGTGCGTTGATAAACCTGTATCAATGCCATTATGGCTTCAACGTCATTCGGGTTGGTAACAAGATGGCTCTTGAGTTTGCGCTCCGCCAAACCCGTTTCGCCACAGTCTAAAGAATCAAGCGCCTGGCTGACGGCTTGCGGCGCGGCAAAAGATACTTTCGCTTCGATCTTCGGATTGATGTATAGCTCTTCGGCCTTTACTCCCCTCATCACTGCGGCGAACATAGCGCCGTAGGCGAACCCTGCCAGGTGAACAGTGTAACCTACGTTTGAAGTTTCGCCCGACATCTTGTCTATCCCCCATAACAATATCTGGGCCACGAAATATGCGATAAGGTAGATGTAGCCGGGGAGCTTAATAACCATCCCCTTTTTTCTAATGAGAAAATAAATGATCGAGAAAGGGAATAAGAAGAATAACAGCTTTATCTTCGCCTTTGGCAGTCTCACAAGAAACGCGCCCATCGTAGCGGAGATCGCGCCCGAAGCGCCTATCCCCGGCACGTGGGCCGGACTCACTATGCTGGGGAAGCAAGACAGGGCTGCGCCGAGAAGATAAAAGACCGTAAACGTGCTGCGGCCCCAAAGGTCTTCGAGACTGAATGCGACCGCGAAGAAAAATATGATGTTGCCAAAAAGGTGCATCGTGTCGGCGTGGAGAAAGGCCGAGGTTATGAGCTGGTGAATCTTCCACTTTCCATTAGGCGCAAACCCATACTTGTACCAGAGGCTCGCTTCTAAAGCCTTTGTTAAAGATACGAAGATTTGTTCGAATTCTTCGCGCGCTTTCACGCCTTCTGTGCTGTTCAACCACAATGTCAATTGATTACTGTCCGTGAAGGTCGCTTTTACCTGGCGCTCGATCTCCTCCATATCGCGCTTGCTGAAGATTCCTATCTGGAAGATCTTCTTTCTAACCGCTTCATCGGCAAGCAAGCGCGGCTCTTGCTTTATGCATTCTTCCAGCCTGGACCCTTCTTTCATTATCTCGCGCTGCTGGCCGACGTTTCCGGGAAGCGTCACATAATAAATCAACACGTTGAGCGCCATTATGCCGAACGTGATCCACGGCAGGCGGCGGACGGTCGAGTTCTCGTTGCCTATCGGAATGAAGCACGACAACAGAAGCAGGAAAAGAATTATGATGAGAATCAGGCCGGAAAACATCAACTGACCTCCGAGCGGAAGGGGCAATCAATTAATTTGCATGGAGGCAGTTAGGCTTTCGAAAAGCGGTTATCGGATGGGCCAAGAATAACAAACGGGGATATGCGGCGCAATAGTTTTGTCTATATGAGGGTAATGCCTCAGTTACGTGGGGAGCAAAAACCGTAAATCCTTTGTTTGCAAAGAGGGCATCTCAACTTTCCCCACGTAACTGAGGCATTACAGGGAAAGTAATCGGTCAGTAACGCGGGGAATAGACTAATCCACTAAGAGTATGATCCAAGTTATAATTTCTTGGTGCTTCCCTATTCATTAGCTGCTGTCGGTTTCAAACAATGCCTGACTTGGATTGATTTGTGAGTTAGTGGCTATTTTGTCCAACGCTTCTTTGAACTTTTGTCTGGGGTCTGGAACTCGCTTCTTCAATGTTTGCATCACACTCATCAACACTTCACGAGTCTTTGCTCCTTCTTCGGCTTGTGACCCGTGGCTCACTTTTCTCGCTATTACTGTCGTACGCAACTCTCTCTCGGCTCGATTATTCTCACAAGGCACTCGCCTCTCTTCTACCCAATGGTAGAGTCGGCTCGCTTCTTCCACAAAAAAGTCTTGCCATCGCTTGACCGCCAAATGATGCGACGGCTCTCGACAAGCCCGCAGGATAGCTCGTTTGATTCGTCTTGCCTCCCGGTAATACTCCTCGTCGTCCGGCCTGCTGCTTTGCAAGCGCATCGCTTGCGCAACCAACTCCGCCATCGTTTTTGAGTAGGCTTCCACTTCCAACTCGTCTGAAAACTCCGATTGCAAATCGATCAACTCTCTGAGCAAGTGAGCGTAACAATACTGAATCTGGCAACCCACGCGCTTGTAGGCCGCATAGCGATCAACGACCAAGTATCCTTTCAACTTCTTCTGATGGCCGAAAACTTCTTCAACGACACGAGCCGAGCGCGTATTTCTATAAAGATGCAAACTCACCTTCTCGCTTGCAAAAAGCCAACAATAACCGTTCTTCCCGTCAGTGCGCCAAGTCGTCTCGTCCGCATGTCGAACGAAGGCTTGTTGGTAGGCTTGTTTCAAGTCCTTCATCACCCGCTCAAAGTGCGCGCCAACTCGATGCAACGCTTCGATGACGGTCTCATAATTCAACTGCCAACGAGCGCAAACTCTGCCCATCGGCATGCCTTGCAAGTAGTGTGAGTCAACGATCTCGGCCATCAGTTGATTCGATAGTAGACTTTTGGGTAAGAGATCAGTCAGGGTTGGCGTAACTTCCACCCCGCACCTCCGACACACCTTCCTCTGGATGCGATAGAGCACTTTGCGTAGGGTGATCGGATCAATGTCGAGAACCGAACGCTGCCGATACCCTTTGGAAAGCAAAACCGAATGGCAGGTTGAACAAATTGAGGCAGTGGAAATCTCGCGTATCTCATCAACCTCTTGTGGGCAATGCTTCTTCCTGCCCTTACCAATGTGACCGGGTTTTGCCCCGCCTCGCCTGGCCGAGGCTTCGTCTTTTGAATAGGCTTTCAAGGGGAGTTGAGATGAGGGCGTGGAGGAGCCAAAGAATCCTGCTTTATCTTTTCGTTTCTGTTTAGACAACTGCTCGCGAAGACGTTGATTCTCTTGTTTCAAACGATCAATCTCGCGCTGCTTATCAAGACAGCTCTGGCAGGAGTTCACGCCAAGCGAACGGTTCTTTGGTTCTTGATAAACTGAGCGCATCGGACATGCCTATATGTTGGAGAAATGTCCAACGCTTCCTATTTCCCAAATCGCTCCCCGCGTTACTGACCGATTACGAGCGTTAGACTTTCGCAATTAAACTTCTCTGGTGTTTAATAAAGAGTAAGGATATGCCAGAATACAAATTCACAGCTTACTTTGAGAATGAGGTACTACGAAAGAGGAACTATCTGAAGAAAGAATGGTGCATCCAAATCATTGAGAATCCAATTCGCATTGAGGTTCAAAGCGATAATCGAGTTCGGTTCTGGGGCAAAGTGGATGAGCTAGGAGGACGTGTTCTCAGAGTAGTCACTCTTGCCGACAGAATTACAATACATAATGCTTTCCCAGACAGAGGGTTCAAACTATGAAGATAAATTATTATGCAGATACAGATTCGCTTTACATAGACCTTAGCTCTAAGCCTAGTGCTGATAGCCTCGAAGTATCACAGGGAGTGGTTTTGGACTATGACGCAGAAGGAAACTTAGTTGGGATTGATATTGACGAGGCAAGCACAAAGCTGGATATAAAGGAATTAATCCTGAACAAGCTACCAGCAGAAGTGAAGCAGGTTGTGTAAAGGCGAAAGTCTAACAAGCGCATGCAACGGAGGCCGCGAATTGAGTCTCGCATCAATCTATTAGTACCGCTCGCGGCCCCGCTGATGCGCAGCGTTAGATGGCTTGCCCAGTCCTGCAAGCTTGTCCTACGCTGCCAGATATAGTTACACTCCTCCTGTGAATTTTGAATGGGATGAAGAGAAAAGGCGGACCAACATCAGTAATCGTGGTCTTGATTTTGCCGATGCTTGGGAAATCTTTGAAGGCCCAATACTGTCAGCCCTTGATGAGCGAGAAGACTATGGCGAAGATCGTTGGATAAGAATAGGCTTATTAAGAGGGCTAGTTGTCGTGATCATTTTCACTGAGCGTAGTGAAGATACAATGAGAATTATCTCACTGCGGAAGGCATTGAAACATGAACGAATCAAGTATGAACAAGCAATCAGAAACGGACTGGAAGCGGGTTGATGAGATGACTGACGAAGAGATAGACACCTCAGACATCCCACCGCTGGATGACAACTTTTTTGCGAAGGCAAAGTTGCGTATGCCAAAGCAGGTGTCAGTCACAATGCGACTAGATGCCGACTTAATGGAGTGGTTTAGAGCGCAAGGCGAAGAATACGAAAGTTTAATCAATTCAGCGCTACGCAGTTATGTAGAAAGCAATAAAGAGCATACCCGTTGACCCGCGACGCCATCTAACAAGCGCATGCAGCGGAGGCCGCGAAGCGAGTCTCATATGTATCCCTGAGTGCCGTTCGCGGCCCCGCTGATGCGAGTCGTTGGGCGGCTTATTGCTGGTCACACCTAATCCAATATGTTTAGATTGAGAGTATGAAAGTGTTTGAGCTGCAATTACGAATTGTTTTCGCCCGCGAGATTATATTCATTGAACCTCCTGCTCCTCTGTCCCCAATGACTGCATCTGTGCTTCAGACCGACCTAGGAAGAATCCTATTTTATTTTGATAGGTGGGAATCAAGAGGCGACAACCTCCCCGGAGATCCAAACAGTGGCTATCAATCTATCTTTGTTCACTTTATTCCAGATAATGTGCCAGACGCAGTAGAACGCCTATTTGATATCAACAGCATAGAGTTTAAGGACGGGATTGCTTATAGCGAAGATATTCCAGAGATAAAGGAGCTTGAAGAAAGAGTGATGTTCGCTCCCTTTCCAGAACCACCCGATCATCGTGCGAAGCGTAGGCAAGCCTGGGTTGACTTAGAAGAATACCGTAGCAGGTTGCTTCAAAGATCGGCAGAAGTTTGTGCCCACGTTCTTACCCAACGTGAAGTCGCTTCTTACTTTGAGGCGATGAGTAAAACACTACAAGATGCAGTTTATCGCTTTCTGGAGATTCTAAGGATTCAATACCATCAACATTTAATACCAGACCGCCCGTTCATTAATTGGCTCAAGGGCGCTTGGCTAGTCGGCTCGGAAATTGAAAGATTTAAAGAGTACGCTGAGGAAGCAAATGATTACGCGTTTCGAGTTGAATACGCACACGAAATATTGACGGCTTTTTTGAATCAACTCTTCCCTACAAAACTTGAGTCAGGAATTGTGCAGGCCATAAAACCCTCTGCCTGGGCAGGCATCACTAATAGTATACAATCGGGTGATGAGCCAGCATTATCAGAAGTCTTGATAGCCACAGCCTTTGGACTATGTGATCCAGAACTAGGCAACCCTCGCTTGGCTTTGATTGAATCAGTAATAGCTTTAGAAATTGAGGTGAAGAAGCTCATGCAAGCAGCACTAAAGAAATATCGCATAAGCAATAATGCAATTGATCGTATAGTGCGCGAAACTGCACTCGCTGATTTGGTTTCCGTGTGGATTCGCAGAGAAATATGGAAGGGTGACGAAGCTGAAGTGAGTGACCTTTACGAAAAATGTGCTAGAGCGATACATGAACGCAACGAACTGGTTCATCGGGAAAGGAGAAAAATATCTAACGAACGAGCGAGAGAATATATCAATGCAATTTCAAAGTTAGTTGAGAAGGCTCGCCAAATCCGTCAATCAATTTAAAATGTCACTATACTTAGCTCGACTTTGTCCATTTTTGAAGAGGTGGAATCAATAGGTAGCACGTTACCTCTTCGTTACATACAAGATATGGAGGTGCTGGTATTTTTCAAACATCCCTATCATAGGGCGATGTTTGAAAATTAAAAGCATCGAACTAAAATGCTCGAAAATCTCCATATTCTTTTCTCTGAAAATTGGACAAAGTCGAGCTTAGTACTTAAGCAGGTGCTTGCAGCCGCCCAACAACCGCATGCAACGGAGGCCGCGAAGCAAGTTTCGCATGTTACAATCAATACCGCTCGCGGCCCCGATAATGCGGAGCGTTGGGCCGCCTGCTCGTGCCATCTTGGACAGGCAGTGATATATTTATTGCTGCATTAGAACTTGGAGGCAACATAGATGGCATCTTTACCTAAAACGTTTATTACTCCCGAAGAATATCTGGCACTTGACCGGAAAGCTGAGGTTAAGAGTGAGTATTACGCAGGTCAGGTTATCGCTTTTGCAGGTGCCAGTAAAAGGCATAACCTCATAGTTGCTAATGTTCTTGCAGGTATACATCGCCAGTTAATAGACCTCCCTTGTAACGTGTATCCGAGTGATATGCGAGTAAGGATTAGCAAAACGGGGATGTACGCTTATCCTGATGTTGTCGTGACGTGCGGCGAGGAACAATTTGCTGACGACAACAGTGACATTCTGCTAACCCCTATCGTGCTGATAGAAGTTCTATCGGAGTCCACAGCCAATTATGATCGAGGTGATAAATTTGAACACTACCGACGGATAGAATCTTTACGTGAATATATTTTGGTATCCCAAGAGCTTTATAGAGCGGATCAGTATGTGCGGCAGAATGACACTCAATGGTTGTTGACAGAGTTTCACAGGGCTGAAGATACGATTAAATTGAGTTCGATCAATTGTGAACTCGGACTCAAGGAGATATACGCAAAGATTTGAATATTCTGTTGCGAAGGGCGGCCCAACAAGCGCATGCAACGGAGGCCGCGTGCGCGAGTATCGCATCAAAGGCGAGTGCGGCTCGCGGCCCCACTGATGCGCGGCGTTAGACGCTGGAAACGAGTGCGTCGCATCAGTTATATTGGGTTTGCGAACACATACCAAGAGAATGAGGTAATGTATGAAAGCTAGAGTTACAGAAGAAGGAGTTGTTATCCCGAAAAAGTTTCTGAAAGGCGTTAAGGAGGTCGAGATACGCCAAGAAGGTGTTGTTGTTGTAGTATTCCCAAAAAGCAAAGAAGATTCCATCTTCAAGATTGGCAGGAATCCTGTTCCCTGTAATGCTCCTGATGCGAGTGAAAACCTCGATGAGTACATCTACTGATAATGAAGAGTCTATTCCTTGATGCCGGTTATGTTATAGCGTTGGAAGCGTCAGACGACCAGAATCACAAAGCCGCTTCACAACATTGGCGAAAAATACTCAAATCACCCCCGCAATTAGTGACGACATCCTATGTGTTCGATGAAGTAGTAACTTTCTTCAATAGTCGTGGTCGGCACGAAAAAACGGTCGAAGTGGGAAGCAATCTTATTCAGACAGACTCGATTGAGCTAATCCATGTTGACGAGGCATTGTTCTATGAAGGGTGGGAGCATCTTCAAAAGCACAAAGACAAAACGTATTCACTAACGGATTGCATATCGTTTGTGGTAATGAAGCAGCGCGGAATAAAAGCGGCACTTACATTTGACAGACATTTTACCCAGGCAGGATTTGACAAGTTGCCATGAACCAGCGTCTAACAAGCGCATGCAGCGGAGGCCGCGAAGCGAGTTTCTCATCAATCTATCAGTGCCGTTCGCGGCCCCGCTGATGCGAGCCGTTGGGCCGCTGCGCAGTACGTTTTGCCGATGTAGGAACTGTTCAATCTTGCACAATATGATAAAGAGCGGTAATACTCAAAACTACAAAGAAGGAGATTTTCATGAGTGTAACAGTTAAAAGAATAACTATCACCGCATGCATAATTGCATCTCTGTTTTTCATATCAACCACAATTTGGATAGCATACTTCGTATCATATCCAACTGACTCAGCCTTGAGACTCGAATACCTCAAGTTCACCTTAGAAGTCTACAAAGCCATAGGCATAGGGTTTCTTATAACGCTTCTGGGGGCGCTCATTCCAAACATCTTGCCAGAAGCAAAATATGAATTCGACAAGCTAAAAGAGGGGCGGGAGGTTTACAGCAAGGCAAAAACAGGCATTGATTACTTGCCGTTCAGATTGGCACAACTTAGTTTTGAAGATGGTATCAAACATATTGAAGCCATCCACCAACTCAAACACCTAGCCGATCCATATATTAAGGAGATGCCGCAAGTAGGCCAATGGCCCTACGATGCATATGCGACTATCGACAGTTATCGCAAAGTGGTTGTAAGGAAACCAAAGGAGTGGGATGAGATTACACGCGACCAAAGGCTAGAAATGCTGTTGAAGCCTTCTGAAGAGTAAGCTACTCGGATATACCATAGGCAGGTGGCCAGAGGTAGCCAACAGCGGCCCAACAAAGGCATGCACCGGAGCCGCGCGAGCGAGTTTCGTATGAATCCTTCGGTGCTCTGCGCGCGGCCCGGTGATGCGAGGTGTTATGCCGCCACAGCGAAGTGTGTTGATATACCCGACGCTGCGCTGAGTCGCGCTCGCGCCACAGATCGGCAGAAGCAAGCTAAGGCCAGGCAGGGCAGAATCAAGACGGCGCGAGCGCGACGGTGGCTTATCAGCCACAGCACAGCTAGGTCGTAGGGCAGGCATAACAACCGCATGCAACGGAGGCCGCGAAGCACAGTTCGCATCAATGGCGAGTGCCGTTCGCGGCCCCGATAATGCGGAGCGTTAGGTCGCTAGATGGCGGTATCCTTTATGTCTTACGAACACAAAAAACAACATATCATTCCTGAGTCGTACCTAAAAGCATGGTGTGATCCAAATACACCCAAAGGCCAGGAGCCATACGTCTGGATGATCTCAAAGGATGGCAAGAAAGTTAAGAACAAGGCCCCAGGCAACATATTCCACGAAACAGATTTTTATACTATCAAGCAAATTGATGGTACAAGAGATCTAATCTTAGAACATGGTCTTCAGGAACTTGAGAGTAAGTTCGCGACCGTAAGACGCAATGTGATCGAACCAATGGTAGATTTGTCTTCCGAGGATAAGATTACCTTGTGCACATTTACTGCTGCTATGCACGCTCGCACAAAATCTCAAAGGGAATATAATCGCGAGCAGTGGTCGTCGGTCTTAGATATGATGAAGAGTATGCAAGAGCAAATTGAATCTATGAGTTCGGAGCAAAGGCGTATGCTTGCCTCTCATACATCTCCCGGTGTTGATAAAGAAGAAAGGATAACGATTGAAGATGTAGAAAGAATCGTAGAAAACCCGATGCAAAGCATGCTTGGTCCGATGGTTGCGGTAGAAGCCCCTCTGCTTTTAGGTCTAGATATTGCTATCCTCCATACAAAAACTGTCCCAGGATTCATAACCTCAGACCGCCCCTGCATCTGGTTCGACCCAGAGGCGTACAAGCGGCCCCCTTACTATCGAGCCCCTGCCCTAATGTATGAATCCATAGAAATCACTTTGCCGGTATCGCCTAATTACGTCTTGCTATTGAATCGCCAAGGTCTCAACGGCTATAAAGTTACCAACAATAGGCTAGTTGATGAGTTTAATCGGCGCATACGATTTCACTGTTATGAGTATTTCTTAATTAGTCGGAACGAGCAAAACCCATACTGGTTCGTCGTTGATCCGAGAAAGGCTAATAGTGCCGATGACGCGACCTAACAAACGCATGCAGTGGAGCGCGGCAAGCGAGTTTCGTATGTTTCCATCGGTGCAATGTGCCGCGCCCACTGATGCGGACCGTTAGACCGCGAGGGCACTCACGTAGATAGCTTGTCCGCTGATCGGAAATGGAGAGGTTTAAGAACTCTGTTTGTAGGATAAACAATTAAGAGGGATTATTATGAGTGACTTTGACGCAGACTCTCTGAGGAAAAAAGTACAACAAGTTAACGAGCGGTTAGAAAGCCAAGGCTTTCAGTCGGCAAATGAAGAACGGCACTTCGAATACATAATCCGAACTGTTACTAAAGTAGCAAAGGAAAATGCAGAACAAGGGAAAACGTATGCTGGGGTGCATCTCCCACTCATTAGAGGAGACAGCCAAGAATACCAAAAGAAAGTTATCGAAAAAACGACGCTTCATTTTCAATCTCTTGGCTTCGAAGTGGAAGTACACCCAGCAATTCTCAGTTTGGAAATTGAGACAATCAATGTAACCATTGCCAAATGGCAAAAAGTTACCGCCAACGGCAACAGAATCTCACATTTGACGAACTGATGCACTTTCTCGATGACCAGTTTCAGACATTGCCTGACCACCGCGCCACGAATGCTCGCTACCCGCTGGCCGATGTCTTGAAAAGCGCCTTCGCCATGTTTTCGCTCAAGTCGCCTTCTCTGCTCGATTTCAAAAAGCAGACCGTCCCTGAAGAAAGCAATTTGCGCAGCATCTATCGCATCAACGGGGCCATCCCTTGCGATAACCAGATGCGCGGCATCCTCGACCCGCTTGACCCGGCCCTCCTGCGACCACTCTTCCACGCCTGTTTCCTGCGCTTACAGCAGACCGGCGTGATCGGCGATTATCGCTATTGGCACGACGATGTCATCGTCTCGATTGATGGGGTCGAACACTTCTCTTCGACCACTGTGCATTGCCCAAACTGTACAACGCGAAAGCATCGCAACGGCGTCGTCTCTTATCACCACGCTGGCCTGGCAGCCGTCCTCTTGCATCCGCTGCGCTCGGAGGTCTTCCCGCTGGATTTCGAGCCAGTCCTGCGCCAGGATGGAGCCAAGAAGAATGACTGCGAGCGCAACGCCGCCCGCCGATTGTGCCGGCAGTTGCACGAGCGCTACAACGAATTGTCCATTTTATTGGTAGAAGATGCGTTGTATGCCAACGCCCCGCACATCCGCCAAATCAGCGGCTACGGCTGGCACTATGTGCTGAATGTCAAGCCTGACTCACACGAGAGCCTGATGCGACAATTTGAAGGTCGGAAGACGAGAGGTCAAGTCAAAGAACTACGCCAGACCGATGATGATGGTGTGCAGCATTATTATGCCTGGACTAACGGGTTGTGCTTATGCGAGAGCGCGACCGACGTCAGAGTCAATTTTCTGCTTTACGAGCAAACCACGGCAGATGGGAAGGTGAAGCGCTGGATGTGGGTGACGAATCTGGGGCTGCGGGCCAACAGTGTAGAAAAAGTCATGGGCGCTGGTCGAGGGCGATGGAAGATTGAGAATGAGAACCTTCAATACGTTGAAGAATCAGGGCTACCATTTCGAGCACAACTATGGGCACGGGCAACAGCATTTAGCAACTGTGCTGGCGTTGGTGATGCTGTTGGCGTTTCTCGTTCGATCAGATTCAGCAACGCTGCTGCGGCTTGTTTCGCCGGTTATGGGAGGGGTTGGGGACGAAAGCCAAACTGTGGGAGACGCTGCGGAGTCAATTCCGTGTTCTCGTTTTTGATTCGATGAAAGCCTTGTATTGACACATGGCCTTGCTTTATCGTTTGCAGTTGGAGTGATTTCCATACTGAGAATTGCTGAAGTACACCTTGAAGGTGGCTCAAATCTCAGCGTAAGACTTCATTGGTAAGTTAGTTTAAGGTGCGTACAATAGATTTGGCCTAAGAAGCTAGGGGATATTGACTAATGATTTGCTGGTTAGCCCCTATATAGAGTGCTGAAATCACCTTGGTGACCATTAATAGAATACGTGAAGATTCAAAAGATTGGTTTCGCAGAAGTTAATGAGGAATGTCGTCTTACAAGCGCGGTCTAACAAGCGCGTGCACCGGAGCGCGGCAAGCGAATTTCGTATGATCCTGCCAATACAATGTGCCGCGCCCGGTGACGCAAAGCGTTATGCCGCCACAGCGAAGTGAGTTGATATACCCGACGCTGCGCTGAGTCGCGCCCGCGCCACAGATCGGCAGAAGCAAGCTAAGGCCAGGCAGGGCAGAATCAAGACGGCGCGAGCGCGACGGTGGCTTATCAGCCACAGCACAGCTAGGTCGTAGGGCAGGCATAACAACCGCATGCAACGGAGGCCGCGAAGCACAGTTCGCATCAAAGGCGAGTGCGGCTCGCGGCCCCGATAATGCGGAGCGTTAGGCGGCTGAGAATTCAATTGAACAACAGTTCAGAAAGAGAGGTTGATTATGAATCACTCACAAGACCAGATAGATTTCGAGTCGTATGTGGACAGGAACATTGCCCCCAGTGTAACAGACTCTCCAGGAACCCCTGTCCTTCTGCTTACGTGTATGGATTATCGCTATCCTCACAGAATCGTCAACGCCATGGATTCTCAGGGATTACGCGGGAAATACGACCATCTGATCCTGGCCGGTGCGGCACTAGGAGTCATGCACCAGGACGAATGGCGGATAACTTTTTTCGATCAGTTACGGTTTGCAATACAGCACCATCAAGTGACGCAACTAATCATAGTCGAACATCGCGATTGTGGCGCTTACAGGGAATTCTTAGGGATTACCCCAGATGACCCCTTCGGGGAAAGGCAAGCCCATATTGAGCAATGTTGGGAAGCAGTCAGAATCACTCGTGAAGAGTTTCCGGAATTGAAAGAAGTCAGATGCCTGTTATTGCCAATCGAAACAATAGAACAGTTGCCGGCGGAGCCGTTGTAGAGGTAGGCACCGAGCAGGCATACTATGGGTCCAAGCTCAGTCGGGCATTAAGCGAGCGATAGGTGAGGGGTATGTGCTACAAGCGCCGCCTAACAATCGCGTCAACCGGAGCGCGCGAAGCGAGTTTCGTATGCTTCGGCCAGTGCCGTTCGCGCGCCCGGTTACGCGGGGCGTTAGACGCACAACACTTGAAAGAGAGACAATGCCCTGATAATCAGCAGCAAAGAAGCTCCGCTTATCTACACGGTCCTAATTCCCGCCGCCGCGCCCAACCGCGCTCGCGCTAGGCTGAGACGATGGTTGTGCGATGCCCACTCCCTTCGGTCGTGCGAACGCGGCGGGCCAGAGGCCGGGGCGCGGCTTATTACAGGGTGCGTCTAACAAACGCATTCAATGGAGCGCGGCGAGCGAGTTTCGCATGAATCCATCAGTGTTGTGCGCCGCGCCCACTGATGCGTGGCGTTAGGTTGCTTGAAAGTCTGGCCGTTGGTATTGCATTACAATTACACCGGATAGAAAGACTTAACGTATCTACCAAGCGACGGACGCCCCAGAGACAATAGAGATTTCAATATGATCGAGCAATTTCTGATAAGCGATGAGCGGCTGCGGGCGCTTTCGGCCACACGGCAAGGGCGTGTGAGTATCGCAGGGTATAACTATCAGGCAGCTTACGCGGTGGCCCGATTGGTTTCGATGTCCGTGCGCCAGCCTGTGCTCGATCTTAAGGATTGGCCTCAGCGACTGCGTTATGACTGGGGAGAAGATCTCGATGAAGTCTGTAACGATGGCTCGGTCAGATTCACACAATGCAAACGGGTCGCCACCATCGGTCAACCCGCGGCTCTTGCTGACGTGCTGACCGGGTTCGCGCCCAAGTGGTTATGGGTGCCTGAGCCGGAGCGCGACCGGTTGCGTTTTCGCTTGATCTGTCCTGATCCCAAATTCGCGGCGGGCGGCACATCTCCGGGTTCATTGAAGGACGACGTCCGCAAGCATTTTTTGATCAGGCTCAACGAGCCGCCGGGGCCGCATTCGGATCGGGCCGCATGGAGCGCCGACGCCGCGTCCGCAGGATACGAAATCCTCTTCGATGCCTTGTGGGGCCAGTTAGAGTGTGTCTATCTGCCTGCGGAGGTAGTTGATTCCGAGCCAGCAGGCCCGCGACTGGCCGCTGAAAAAGAAGCGTTGCGAGTGCTCTTGGAGCGGGGACTGATTGATCCTTTCGGTCAGGCGCAAGTGCTAGGGCGGCTGCGCCGACTGATCCACGACAACCTGATTACCTTTGACCCGGCCAACCAGTCTCTGCCTCCATCATTCGACCGCAGCCCGCGCCGGCTTGACCGGGCCGATGTCAACGCGGCGATTGATCCGTGGCGACCGGCGACGCATTGACAGCCACCGTTCCAGCTTGTGGACAGAACATTCCTGTCTGAGCAGCGTGAGTTGGAGCGCGAGCAGTTTGTCGCACGCCAGCCCGGTTGGTGCGATGTAGCGCACGGCCATGATGAGGCTATCAAATTCATCGAACGCGACCAGACCGCAGCACTTGAAGCCGTGGTGCTTGAGAAAGTGGTGGCTCGCATCGGTCGCGCTGGCAAGCTACCGACGTTGTTCGTGGCCGGTGCGCCAGGTGCTGGCAAAACGACGATCACGCGCCGGGTGGCAGCGCGGCTGGTTGATGCTGGGCAACTGCTAATCGCCGATACAGGAGTCGGGTTGAAGGAACCGCCGGGCGAGCCGGACGAGTATGTCCAGGCGATTGAGCGGTTGCAGAGTTTTGGACGTCCGGTGGTCTTATTGCTGGATGATCCACTATACGCTGAATCTCCTTGGCTCGACGTGCTCAGGAAGCTGAACCGGCCAGGGCTACGGGTTGGCGTGCTGGCCGCCAGCCCGCAGTTTCTGCTGGACGAACACAAAGCGCAACTGCGGGCATGCGACTTGGCGACGTTCGAGATGGCTCGCCCTTCGCAGCATGAGCGAGAGTCGCTTGCCGCGCTTTATGGGCGTTCGGTGTCGTCGCGGGCGGAAGAGGATTTCTTAGTCGTGGCCATGGAGGCTGCCGCTGGCGTTCCCTTCCGCGAAATCATCGACCGGCTGTGGTTAACCCTCGCAGACGGGCGCGACCTGTCGTCTGCCCGGAATATGTCTGATCTGCCGTGGCAAACTCGCGCCTATCTCTTCGTGTGTTTCTTTTCCAGAGCTTACGAAGCCTGCCCGGAGACGCTGCTATTCAAACTGCTCGGAATGACCGGCGGTGTTTCCGGTGCATCCGATGTGCATACCGAATTGCAGCGCATGAGACACTTCGCCGGCTGGCACATCTTCCGGATAGGCCAGCGGGCCAAAGCCAATTATGAATTTCAGGGAGCACCAATCACCGCCGCCCATACCGTGATTGCTCGGCAGGCTTGGGAACAGCGACCACTTCCTTGGTGTGATGTGGGCGATGCGATCATCGAAGCATCCGTCAGCGTTCCAGAGACGATTCGCGATATTTCAAGTTTGGGAGTCCGGCTATCTGATACAGAAGGTAATGATTTCGCCACACGATTAATCGAGCGATGGAGAGACGAATCGAGTGTTGAGACACGAAGCTTGTGTGATCTGGTATCCGCATTTGCGGCGCTTGGCCGTGCCGAATTGATTCAACCTGTACGAGAGGCATTGCTTCGTCGAGCGATACCAAACGCACAGGGGTGGTTGGCAGCACTTCAATTATGGTTCTTTCGCAATGCCTCTGAGAAGCAGCAGAGGTCTCCTGCTGAGAGAGACATCCTGTTGCTGATTCAGTCTGCCGACTTCTCAGTTGCTCCGAATCGGGCCTCGCAGTTCGGACAAAGTATTAAGTTTGATAAGCCATTATGGGATGAATTCGTGGGCCGGTTGCTTAATGCATTGGACGGAAAACTGGCATGGAAGTTGAACAGCTCCCTGCTGCAATATTTGATGGTAATCACGACTCCTAGAGAATTGTCATCGCGTATTCCGCAGATTACAGCGTGGCTTGAAACGCATCCTGACGCCACGAATGTCCGGGCGAAATACCTCTCGTTTCTACTTGAACTTCCGCCCGAGTTCTCGAACCTGCGCGCGGATGCCGCTCTGCAAACAGCAAAATGGCTGGCAGAGAATGACAAAGACACAATTGTGCGGGCGAAGTACCTTTCGTTCCTATCACAACTCCCGGGCGAGTTCTCGGATTTGCGCGCAGATGCCGCCCAGCAGACTACAAAGTGGCTGGCACAGCACAACGAAGACACGAATGTGCGAACACAGTATCTTTCCTTCCTGCTGCAACTCCCGGCGGAGTTCTCGGGCCTGCGAGGGGATGCGGCCCGGCAGACGGCGGAATGGCTTGAAACGCATCCTGACGCTATGGATGTTAGGGCGAAATACCTCTCGTTCCTGCTTCAACTTCCGGGTAAGTTCTCGAACCTGCGAGCGGACGCCGCTCGGCAAACGGCAAAGTGGCTGGTAGAGCACGATGAAGACCTGAACGTGCGGACGCAGTATCTATCCTTCCTGCTGCAACTCCCGGCAGAGTTCTCAGATTTACGCGCGGACGTCGCCAAGCAAACGGCCGAATGGCTTGAAAGGCATCTTGACGCCATAAATGTCAGGGCGAAGTTTCTGAACTTCCTTTCAGCACTAAAGCCAGTTGGAGAGTGGCAACAATTCGCCAGTGATGCTCTAAACAAAGCTGCGGATCTAACGATCCGATCTGACTGGAAAAGACAATATGAGGTATTGATCCATTCATTCCTGCGCATACACGGTGCGCTATTCAGGTCTCTGAAAGAGCGCGACTCCGAAGCCGTGCGTAGGGTATTGCAGATTTCGCACGATGTCGCTGCGGAGTGGTGTGTAAGAAACGCCTCCGCAGGATTGTTGTACGACCTCCCTCTTCCTTAAGAGATTACTGCTTTGAAGTCAGTTCCGATTATACAATCGAGCAATTGTTCTCCCGACTGACAAAACGCAACCTAACAATGTGTTCGACCGGAGCGCGCGAAGCGGACTTCTCATGGTTTCTTCCAGTGCCGCTCGCGCGCCCGGTCAACACGGGCGTTAGACGTTACAATAACGAGCTACCTTGAGCAGTAATAACTTGAAGGAGAGAATAAAGATGCTTGCATTCTTTTTCTTCATTCTGGAAAGACGAGATCCATTGATAGGGCTGATTGCTGTAATCGTACTGATTATTATAATAGCCCTGTTCAAAGCATTAACCCATAATCCCAATAAATGGTATGGGAAAATGGTCTGCAATAAGTGTGGCTACCAGTGGCAGTCGAGACGCACGACTCCCCCCACAAGATGCCCCTCCTGCAGCTCCAAGTTGATTTCGACGCAAACGGACGCGCAAGCGATCGGGCATCAGCAGTCGAGTAGGGACTCGACAAATACTGACAGCACGAATATGCAATCTTTCCTTCCTTTTTGCGGATTTACCCGTGGCGATACCTTGGATAAAGCCCAACGGATTCTCGGCCAGCCACAGCAGGTCATGGATAATCCGCAATCCAGCTTTGTAGTGTTGCATTACTTTCTTGACGAGTATAATTCTCCGGGGTTTGCTATCTATCTTGAGCGTCATACCGATAGGATTATGAGGGTGGAATTGAATAGCGCAGAAGGCATCCTCCAACTAAAAGCTAGAGGGATTACAGATTCAAATATGTCTTATTTGGGCCAACATGTTGATTTCATCAAAGCTACCTTCGGGAAACCGGTAGGTGAGGAGTCTGACAACTTCGAGTACCATATATATCAACCTCCGAATCCTAATTACATAGCGTCGGTTACTTTCACGTGTTTTGAGTTCGAGAATTATGATTGCAGCACTATAGCGTGCAGTGGTTCTCTTACTGATTGGTATTATTGAAAAGCGGAATAAGAACTCAGCAACACAAGATTAGTCCACTACCTCCTGCTAGTGAAAGAGAATATGCGCGTGTGAAGTAACGTCTAACAAGCGCATGCAGCGGAGGCCGCGGGTAGTGATGCAAGTGTGTGGATAACGAAATGGTGTAGTTATGCTCCTGCTTCGGGGTCGTCATCATCTGGCTTTGGAGCATCGATCAATAGCTTGTACATAAACTGAATGACTTGGAGCAGCTTGCCATCTGTCATGCCTGGGGCTGTAGTTAGCTCGACTACTTTCAATAAGAGTTCTCGGCTGTCTAATTCGTCACCTTTGTCACTCATTTTAGCTTTCCAAGTTTCCAGGTTGATAACCGGTGCTGGTTTATGCCACTCTGTTGGCTCCGTATACTCGATCACAGGCATGTTCAGAATCTTAGCCTTTCGCCGTCGCCGCGTAGGATTCAATACCGCAAAAGACCGATTCGGGCCTTTTAATTCTTCGCCTGTTTCGCGCCACTCAGGATAGGCGATTATGAACGGAGATTCAAGCACATGCTTGATTACATTGCGGGCCTCGTATTTTCTGCCGACTTCGCCAAGCTCTACCGCAAGCGAGTTCAAAATATCGTAATAAACAAACGGCTCCGCATAACGCAGTAGCGGCAACAGGCTTTCCAGGTCTTTCAACGCCGATTGATGATAGCCTTCTTTCGACTTTATGACCGCTATGCCTCTTATTACATCTAGGGATGGATATATCTTCGCTGACTCAAGAAACCAAGACAACTCAGCCTCGTGATTTTGTTTGCGGGCCTCTATTGCAGCCAGCGAATACATTGCTAAGGCGCGATACCTCGCTGGCGCGTAATCTGCGGCCCGCTCAAGCTCGGCCTTCGCATCGCCGCGCTTCATAAATTCGCACCATCCGAGATAATAGTGGCCTATTGCTTGGTATTCTTTCGACGGCAGGTTTATAAGAATTCTTGCCGCCTCGTTGACGGTTTCATACGAACGAAACAGACGCGCCTGTTCTGCAATTTTAACAACCCTGTTTCCCAATTCCTTAAAGCTGGATATGCCGCCGATTAGTTGCTGATAAAATCCGGCATGCCAGTTAAAGGAGGAAACCATGAAAAGATTTCTGGTTGTTTTAACGCTCATTTGCGCTTTGTCTATGCCCGTTTTCGGAGGGCATCACCAACTAGGCGGTGCTTATTGCGGTTGCACGCCTGTTGACGGCTATTGCCAATGCTGCGGCGGCGGTGATCTGCTTACCGTAGCGAACGATCAGGAGAACGATTCAGTCAATCAGAACGCCTCGGATTGCACAGAGGCAACTCTTGAGCTTGGCGTTATCCGTCTGGCGTTTCTGATGTGGCTCAAAATTAGAGCCTAAAAAGGATTAGCTTGCTCGAATTTGGGACTACTCTGCCGCTCTCGCGGCGGCTCAATAGTTGTCTGCCGCATTGTAGCTGAAAACACTTTGGAAGCAAACGAAAAATGAGCGCGTGAATTAGAAAGTCTATTCCTCCTCAGACGCAGGAGAAGGCTTCGGAGCATCGGGACTGGTTTCTCTTGTCTCTTCTGCTAAAGCCTTTCTACTTTCAACAAGCCTATCTTGCATGATGGTTTCTCTGATTTTAGATGCTGGTACGACTATCGAAATGCCAGCATTGATTAGTTTATTGATCTCTGAATCACCTCTATATTGGCTCAACCTATCTTCATATTGACCATGTACTAATCCCATTATTATCGGCAACTGAAAGTAGGCCAGCACCGCGTCTGAATTTTGAATTGGAGGGTAGTAGAATAGCACAGGCGAACCGCTCACCCCGCCCATAGACCTTGCCTCTGTTCGTAGCAAATTAAAATGTCCGCTTTTTGTAGCAAGTGAAATGTCCGGTCTTATTGATAGCCACATCCAGTTCCTGAATGGGCTGCTGAGTTCAATCCGGGATGCGTCCCCTTCCTTTTTGCTTTCTTTTGTTTCTCTTTGATTGTTGTCACAGGCTCACCCTCTGGCTTGTACCTGCCCACTTCATTCGGTCCATATCCTATGCTTATAGTTTGGTCCTGATGCTCATAAACCGTAACTCGGCACCCTGCTAGCGTTGTCCGCCACTTGCTCTTTTCTATCTGCAAGATGCGATTGCCCAAACTCACTGTATTGTCTTTGGCTACTACCCGCTCGTGCTGTAGGCAGAATATCTTCTCTAAAGCTCGCCCACGGGCTGGGACAAACGCAGTGCCTGGCTGTGCGGCTGCGACTGTAAACTTTCGGTTAAACTCCTTGATGTAGGAGTTCGTGAGAAAGTCATTGGCCCCCGAAACTGTTGTTATACCTCTCAGGCGCAGCTCTTGAGGAAGTCTCCCTTGCCATGTCGCAAAGCCTCGCTCGCTGCGCCCACGAGCCTGCGGTGAGTAGGCAGCGATCATCTCTATGCCAAGCTCTTTCATCGCTCGCCCTACCTGTGTCAGCCTCTCTCGATCTACCCGCGAGCCTGCCTTCACATTTACAAAGAAATGACTGGCCCTGTCGCTGTAAAGCGAACAAAATATCCCTTTCTGCTCAACAACTTCGCGAATTGCTCTCATAACCGTGAAGGTAGATTCCTCCTCAACCAATTGGGCATAGTAAATCTCAGAGGTTGCATCATCAAGTATGACTATAAGGTCATAGAAGCGAGAGTCTTGAAACCAGCGATGCTTGCTTGCGTCAATGTGCAGAAGCATTCCGGGTAAGGGCCTGCGTGGCCGGCGCTTTCGATGAACAGCACGCTTGCGGCTCTTTTTGACCAGTCCGGCCTCTTGAAGAGCGGTCTTTACCCAGCTATAGCTCAGCTCTATCTGGTGATCTTCCGAGAGCTTCTCGTGGAAGTGTTTGACGTTGAAGTCGAAGTATTGGTGTTGGTAAAGCATAAGCACTTGCTCAACAATCTCAAGCGGAATGCGCTTTGGGCTGGGTTTACCTCTGCGACGGTCAAACAGCCCATCATAGCCAAACTCTTCATACCTGCGTAACCAGCGGCGCATCTGACGAGGTGAGATGCCGATGATCTGAGCCGCCTGTAACCAGGTGATCTTCTTAGCGATAGCACGGAGAATGATCTCTTGAACTTTCATAGCCCGCTCCACTGCGGCTTGTGAGTAGTGCTTCATAGTGACCTCCTGACGAAAGCACTACCTTACGCCGTTGAAAGCGGACATTTCATTTGCTAATTACACCGGACATATCATCTACTACCGACACCCATAGACCTTGCCTCTACCAAGTAGGCATCAATTCCAGTTAGAATATCTTGCCTTTGATCTACCTCAGACAAATATACGTCTACCTTTTCATGCGGCATCAGGGCAATATTACCGAACCTGAGTATAGGAAGTGCTCTTTCCTTACCTGGATGGGCGGAAAATAATCCAAGAAAGAAAACTTCGTAGCCCTCGTTAACCGGAACACTTTTCATGTGTTCATCGGTTGCAAGCATGGAGAACGGCATACAGGTAATAGCAGCTCTCTTATCGCCAAAATATTGGCCGATATAAGCTCCGTCAACCTGATAAAGGCAAACATCGGTTTCACCATTGACAGGATGGCTTATCCAGTCGTCAAATCGGGTCGGCACATCTATGTAGCTCCCGTCTGTCGTGTTGAGTCTAAGATAGATAGGATCGTATCCGTCGTTATGACAATTGAGTAATATATGACGGGCAGTAACGGCATATATTACTTGGCTACGTTGCGGGTGCGCCTGGGCCTGCGTCTCACCTTCGTCTGAACTACCCAAAGATTTACAAATGAAAAAGGTAGTTCCGACAGGCCACCGATTGACTGTTGCCCCGCTGCTTCCGGCGACAACTAAGAACGTAACAGTGCCTCTTATGCGCTCATCAAACGCCATGTCCCGAAGCCTCCCATTGACGATCTGTAAATCTGACGGGCGGCTTCCAGCATATATTATGCGGACTATCAATGGATAGTTATTTATCATACTATTTGTCGGTGATTTTAAGGCAAGCTAGAAAGACCTAAACCGAGCGCATTTCAACTGGCTTGCACAGTTCGGCCTTGATCTGCTGCTTTATCGGGCGGTTACTGTCCAGACAGGAGAGACAAACTTTCTTTAGCCCATGCTCGCTGTGGAATATGATCTGTGATTCGCTCACGTCGAAAACATCATAGTTACGCGCTGGCTCTAACTCGCCTACTATTTCATAAGCAATGTCGGTCAACTGATCTATGTTCATGATTTCTCCTATGCGGCGGCTAGAAGCTCGCCTATGCTCCAAACATGATCAGTCAGGCCGGAAGCCATCGCGGGAGTCCGTTTCTTGATCTCCTCAGTCTTGATGCTGCTATGCGGCCTGCAAAAGTTGTAGTAAGCGAAAAACAGAGCAAGCGCGGCTTTTAAGTTCTCTCGCTTCTTTGAGAATGCGTTTGTCAGTCTTGTAAATCTTCGCATCTGCATGCGGATAGTGAGATTCTGTCTCTCCACAATAGACGTGCAGACTCTTTTCGGGTCGGGGTTGCCACATATAACATTCGTTATCATGTCCACTACTACAGGTGGCGAGTATCTATGTTCGTCGCCTTCGGGAGCAGCATAGATTTTTATGAGTTGAGCAAAGTCGATCTGCTTATGCCCTAGTTCGTGAATGATTGTGTCTCGATACTGAGCAAAGCCATCTGTGGTTACTTGAAAGCTGTGATCTGCTGTAGCCTCGTCAAGTTTCTTTGTGAATGCCCATGTATCTTCAAACGTCCTGCGCCCTAGATGCCATGCCAGCACTAGCTTTGTGTTTCTCTCAAACCCGACAAAGGTATAAGCATCGCCAAGACTTCTTTCTTCTTCGTAGGATTCCCATTGCAGTTGCTTTTTGCCCTTTGTCTTTTCCTTCATCCCGACAAAGCACCATAGCTCGTCGCATTCCACGTCTTTAACAACTACGTCCTTGATGCGATTTTCTAGGAACTTCTCACACTTCGCACCAATGACAACGAGAAGTTTTAAGAGAGTATGAAGGCTAACGCCTGTTATTCTTTCCGTGCTTCTCAGGCTAGAGCCTTCAATAAGTTGCTGGATACATTGCGCGGCCTTATCAAGCGGCAGATACATCCCGTCAAGCAGATCGTCTTGAGCTTCTATGAAGGATTTGAAACAGGTAGGGCAATAGTATCGCTGATTGCCCTTGCGATCTTTACCGCGCTTCTGCGCTGAGTTCTGGCAATTATGACATACCATGATTGTGAGCCTTGCCTTTCTTTGGCGATTGGCTCACAATGTCTTTACCGAGGACTTATGCGAACAATCGCGTTAGTTTTCAATAGAGGCTCAGGTGTTACAAGCACTTGAGCCTTTGTCCTTTATTTTCTTAAATAACCGACTCGCCTATACTACTACAAAGGTATATATCTATCAAGATATATTCACTCTTGACGGGATATATTTACTAGGTATATACTGCCAATATGCACAAAGTAAAAATCACGACCTGGGGTTTCCGTTGCGAACGATGCGAGCATGAATGGGTTCCACGCGATATAGAGCAAGAGCCGCGTGTTTGTCCAAAATGCAAGAGTCCCTATTGGAACAGGCCGCGTAAGACTAAGGCTGAAAAATAGGACTAAGCTAAACGTGGTAAGATTTTTATTACGGTGTAAGCATTAGGTCTAAGACGGTGTGTGAGCGGATTGTCTGACATAAAGGGCATCCCCTATGGGTGACGTGGAGGCCCGCCATCTTTATGTATCCCGAACGGAAGCGTCAAAGGTTTGCGCTTGACTTGTTTTCTGAACTGGTCGCCGCCTTCAATGTTGATTGTCAATTGCTCGAAATAAAAGTTTGCTTCTATTTGTCTATCAGAAATCTCTTTAACCTCTTCTGGACTAAGACGCAATTCTAAGGTTAGAACGCCCTGATGTAGATGGCGCACATTGTATGGGGGAATATCCCCTGTCATTTGGCGCACGATCATTTGACCGGCAAGCGGAGTTCTACAAAATACAATGTGGCCTTCTATCGTCTTATCATCAATTGAAATCTCGAAAACAGAATTGTTGCGAACGTAGAACCTAAACAATACTGATGGAACGGTCTGTGAAAGGTTTAGCGTCGGAACAATCTTTTCGACTTCCACGCTTGCTCCGATATTTTCAGCTTCGGCATCTGCCATTTCATGCAGCCATTCGTATTGCTTTGTCTTATCTACAGAGTCAACAAATATAAACTGGAACGGCGGATTTAATGTGAGATCAAATTTAATCCTTTGTACGACTTCGCCATATTCTCCACCTACTAATTTAATCTCTACGCGGTAGCGGTCTTTTTCAAGCTTCACGAAGTTAGGCCGATTGAATCGCTCTTGGCTTTCGTGATTATTATTTAGGCCATAAAACTGCTCTCCCGATTTTAACGCGACAATCAACCACCGCACGGCCCCGACTCCGAAAGGCACATGATTAAATTTCTCTTCAAGCCAACAGCCATGATCAACACGCACACACGCATTGCCATTATCGACATCATAAAAGGTTATCTGCGCTTGAACCTGCTCGACAGGAGAAACCATGCGTTCCTCAAGCGGGTCGTTGCCGATCTTTGCAATGAGCACGCCATTAGTACCCCCACGTCTAATTATATCGTCTTGAAATCTCGCAGATTCGTATGCTAGAGAAGTCAGGCGAAGATTTGGCTCCGGCTTTGGTTTTTCCAAAGTATTTAACTGCAATGACGTTTGCTCTAATTTCTGACTCAGTTTATCACGTTCCTTTCTGACAGCTTCAAGAGCGGTGTTTTGTTCTTCTAATTCCTTTATGCGAGCTTTTTGCTTCTCAATATCCACAGCTGAAATATTCACGGCCTGTAAGCCTTGTGATGCGCTAAGTGACCGCCCTAAATTCTGCGGTGTGGAATCGCGCAAATGCTTGCCTATGCTCTCAGATGTGTGATCGCTGACCAGAAATACACGCGCCAATATGCCAATAAACAAGAAAGCTAAGGCAACGCTCCATATCACGATTAGGACAGGACCAGGCACACCCGTTAAGAAAGTGACAACCCCTATTAGCATTGAGATGCCTCCGATGAGGCCGACCACGTTAGCCCATAGGGTAAGTGACTCTTTCCAGGCTGTCTGTTCTTCCTCGTTTTGCATTTCGCAAGTCTACCACCAAAGAATTTCCTTGTGTAAAGCGGGTGTATTAAAACCGACTTTATGGGCAGAATGGGTTTTTGCCGATCATGCCGGACAAGGAAAGAAATGAGCAGACTCACACTGAGGAGGCAAACGAGAACCCTAGTTGAAAACCTCCATACACTTGCATCACTACCAGGCCGCGAAGCAAATCTCGCGTGATACAATCAACGCCGCTCGCGGCCCCCGCTGATGCGAATCGTTATGCCTGCTCAGCGAAATGTGCTGATGGACCCGTCGCTGCGCCAAGTCGCGCTCGCGCCAGGAATAATCAGAGCAAGCCAAGGCAAGGGGAGAATAAGCACGGCGCGAGCGCGACAGAGCCCTGACGGGCACGGCGCAGCTAATTTGCTGGGCAGGCATAACAACCGCATGCAACGGAGGCCGCGAAGTGAGGTTCGCATGTTAGAATCAATACCGCTCGCGGCCCCGATAATGCGGAGCGTTAGGCGGCTGAGGTGTTGAGAGACTTGTGGAATAACCAGAGGAGAATATTACGATGCGATCACGGATGACGTTCTTTCAGGTGCTGGCATGCTGCCTTTCAATGGTTGCTTGCCATCAAAGTGATTCACAACCGCATTACCCTACTCCTCCTAATACCAGCTATCGCATCGAATCCCTGTTGCTAACTACAGACGATGCTTCTCACAGTATCCGGGGTGCGTTTGTTACACCAGATTTCATCAAGGCGGTGCGCGCGCAGCCCTTGTTGGGGCGCTATTTCGTTGCTGATGAGTATCAATCCAAATACCAACAAGTAGTTGTCCTGAGTCACGAGTTATGGGAGCAAAGGTTTGGGTCAGACCCGGCTCAGATTGGGAAGACTCTGGTGGTAAATGGGCGCGCATACACGGTGGTAGGCGTGATGCCTAAGACATTCAATGTTCCAGAAGGGGCAGAGGTATGGTTGCCAGAAGCGGCATCTGGTGGTTAAAGGAGCAGAAAGGGATCTCAGAGAGGTGTGTTAGCGAGGTCAAGAGGTCTAGCAAGAAGCCGCCTAACAGCCAATAGAGGCGGGCGGTCAAGAGAAAACAGTTCTATCTTGGCCCCGAAAGGCTTGTTTTCTTCGCGAGCATCATTTAATCACCTACTGCATGTGCTCTGACTTTTTACTTCTCTGTGCGGTGTCAGATTCTCTGCACCAAACAGCCAAACGGGCTCTCAGTCTTGTTGCTGCTGACTGCGCTCCAGAAGATTAACCGTTCCGCACCGGCCTCACTCAAACGCGACGGGAAGCTTTTGCTCTCCAGTTATCTACGAGATACCGGCGCGGGCAGAGCAATTCCAGAAAGTTGACAATAGCTGGTGGAGGTCGCCTCCCAATCAAACGCGACGGGATCGTCCCAGTTAGGCGTCGGAGATGACGACCTCCATAACTGCATCATTTCCCGAACAGCATCTCTTCTCTATAATCCTCCCCTTGTTTCATTACATAGTAGGCTGCCTGCGCAAGCTTGTGCGCTATGACGTTATAGGCTACTAGCTTTCGCGCGCTGCCCCGATGCCTCGCGAGATGTCCTTGATAGCAGCGACGGATTCTGGGGTAGCTGCGCACTGCCACGACTGCTGCCTGGTTGAATGCTGATTTCAGATAAGCGTTGCCCTGCTTGCTTGAGCGACCCCGGCGGCTGACCGCCCCTGATTGTGCTACTCCGGGCACCAGCCTACAGTATGAACTGAAGTGGCGAACTGTGCTGAAGCGGGAGATCTCTCCCACTTCGTAAAGGATAGTCAGTGCCAGTATCTTTCCTATGCCGGCTACTTTCAGCAATCGCTTGTAATCTGCCTTGTCACGGGTCAGTGAAAGAATCTGCTGCTCAAGCTCCGTTATTTGCTTCGACAGCAAATCAATCCTCTCAAGCTGATGAGCCGCGCTCATCACAAGCAGCGGATGAGAGAACCACTCTCGAAGGTCTTCGTCTTCGGCCAGCTTGATGTGGTTGCGAGAGCTACAGAGTATGCCTTCACGCAATAGCAACTGACGAAGAGAGCCGTACTCCTGCGCCCGCAGTCCGACAACGTGCATACGTCGGCGGAGAAGATCACGGATGGGACGTGTGGAGGCTGGGTAGATGTAAGATTTGGGAATCACGCCAGCTCGCAACAGTTTTGCCAAAGTGAAAGCATCCCTGCGGTCTGTTTTCACTTTAGCTTGAGTAATCATCGCCAGGCCGAGCGTGTGAGCCAGTGAGACATCGAAACCGTTTGCTTGCAAACCATCAACAAGCCAGTACCAGTTGAAGGTGCTTTCGACGACGATCTGCAAGTTGGGCTTGAAAGGTAGAAGCAGGTTCGAGATACGAGGCAACTCGTTAGCAGCTTTCTGCTGAAGATGGATTGATAGGGTCTCATCAACCACACAGAGGTGAGAGTCTCTTGCGCTGAGATCAATTCCGCAGTAAAACACTTTAGGCGGTCTCCTTTCTTAGAAGAAATATTTTCAACTGTCTGCGGGTGATTATATGTCGCCCGCAAGACCGCCTCTATTGATTATCAAGCGCATGCAACGGAGACCGCGAAGCGAATTTCACATCAATCCACCAATACCGCTCGCGGCCCCGCTGATGCGAACCGTTAGACGCGGCTTTCATTGTCAGTTGATCTCTTTTATTTTAGCTCATCGACCCGACAGGATAATATATTGATCAGTCTCAAGCAGCAACTTCGTTCCGACTTCTGCCATGCGATCAAATAGCCGCATCCGCTCACTTACTCGTCTGGGCAGTGGAATGCTGACAATTATTCGATTATCACGCCTTGTCAGCACTCGCGCTGCTTCCTTAGCCGCAGGATAAACCTCTTCCAACGCAGCCAAGTACTGCGTCAGCGCATCTTGATTCCCCCTTGCAGTTCGTCTAAGTTGTTCAACTAGTTTCTCGGCTCATTCTCTATCCCCTAGCGCGCTTTCGATTGAATACAAAAATCTCTCTGCTCGATCATAAGCTCGTTTGGCTTCTCTTGCCGTTACCGATTGCGGTTTGTAATCCGCCAAATGTCGTAGCTCCATCAAGTCCATAGGTGTTCGTCCAAGCTCAGACGGCAGCAACTTTCTTCGCATAATCAACTGTCGGTTTAGCTCGGCTTGCACCTGACCGTGCTGCCACTCGTTATCCTTAGCACGAAAACTGGTCAGTTTGATAAGCGCAGCAATGCTAGCCAGAAAGACGGCATAGTAGGCTCGACTCGCACCGACATTATGTTTCTTGCTTTGATAAGCCATTGCTGCCATCTCAAGATTCTCTTTTGCTTTCAGCCAATAGTCTTCCCATTCCACATGAAGGCTTTAGCATCCGAATAAGGTTAAGGTCAAGGGTAGATAACCCGGCTTGTTTGATCTCCAGCGCACCCGCAAGCGTCTAACGCTGCGCATTATCGGGGCCGCGAGCCGTGCTGATTCTATCATACGAACCTCACTTCGCGGCCTCCGTTGCATGCGGTTGTTATGCTTGCTCTGCAACTCAGCTGCGCCGTGGCCGCAGGCCTCCGTCGCGCTCGCGCCGTCATTAGTCTTGCAATGGCTTGGACTGGCAGTTGGCTATGCAGTGGCGCGAGCGCGACTCAGCGCAGCATCGGGTATATCATCACACTTCGCTGTGGCGGCATAACGCTCCCGTTCAGCGGGGCCGTGAACGGCATTGAAAGAAACGATAAGAACTGCGCTTCACGGCCTCCGCTGCAACGGGTTGTTAGGCGCATGGTTTGTCATCGAGATTTTATGAATAGTCTTAGATTCCCATAGCTGAATGGAATGCCGGATGAATCAGCAGGATTTCTTGCTGTGCAAGGATAGTCTTTGGCTCATCATACATAAAAATATCCTTATTACTTTTCCGTGTTCCCAAAAAGCCTATAGTAAAAAGATCCTGTATTATTCTGTCATTGCTAACCGACTGAAGAGCCGGGTACTTCCTAGTGAGCTTCTCTTTGTTACTTTGCAATCTTGAATTTAGCTCCTCTAGTTTGAATGCCGCCTTGAAGCCCTCAAACATACCAAGAACATCTTCAAGGTGTGGATATTGAACAAGAAACTCGCTCACTAAGTCTTTCAATTTCCATAGGGAGTATTGCTTTTCTGCGTCAAGAATATCTTCCTTATAAATCTGTTCATGCCTTTTGTCTTGTGCTACAGCTCGCGCATTATTACAGAACTGTATAAGCTCTCGAGGTCGCCTCATAGTACGCTTCACTATGTATTCAAATGAAGGCTCATTTAGCACTCGAAATTCAAAAATAGAATTCCAGAGAGCATTCGGTTCATTCATTGGCAAGCTTGCTGATACTTTCCCGCGTGTCGCGATTAGGTATTTTAGATCATCTTCGCTCCAATCCAATCTTTCTTCAAGTGTATGATACTTATCAGCATCACTGAACTTGAGTATGTCGTATATATTTGACCTTAAAAACAAGAGGGTGCGAGTCCGCCGAAGTGCTATGTTTAGTTCATGTACTGCTTTTATCAATCCAATAATAATCATCTTTGATTCTTCACTATCGTTCCACATTTCATCAACCTTATCGATCAGGACGACTATTCGCATATCATCTAATTCAGAATGTATTGATTCTATTCTCGCTAGAAGCTTATCAAGTTCATTATCCGGCAATATCTTACTCCCAGCTTGCGGAACTTCAACTGAGCCTTCTACACCATAAGCTTTGATCGTGAATTTGGAAATTAGCTTGTGCAAATAGCTGGCTGGTCCCCAAAGCTTCTCCAGGAATTTTGATTCAACTTGATTGTTTAGAATCAGAAACCTGCGAATATATTTAATTTTTTCTTTCAACTCTTTCCGATGTTTTGACAGACTCAACGTAGCAGCACGTTTGTAAACCTCATTGCCTATTTTCAAAAGAAGGATGTATTTCCAGCCTAGAAGATAGGATTCATCCTTATTGATACTAAACAGTTTGAATTGATCAAGTCTTTGCAGTGATAAAGACTTGGGGGTGATTAGTATCGTAGCGACTCCTTCACTCTGAAATGCTTTGTTTAAC
Organism: Blastocatellia bacterium; assembly: GCA_963728545.1. Classification (GTDB taxonomy): domain Bacteria; phylum Acidobacteriota; class Blastocatellia; order UBA7656; family UBA7656; genus DASUNP01. The sequence continues at coordinate 3,192,817 of CAVSKO010000002.1, read as the reverse complement.
ATTAGGAAGATAGCACTCTTGCCTGCACCTTTCCGACCAATAACTAATTCCCTCTGGCCCGCTTTCGCACGGTGATAAATGGAGGTTTTAAGAAAAACTTTATCTAAAAAGCCATGTTTTTCATCAAGCTCAGCATCATCACTTCCACATGTAAGTTTGTATATGTCTATCATAATCTTTTTAGCAAAAGAAGCTCTGCTCAAACTCAAGGGTATCGATTTAGTGCTCGGAGCAGAAATACTACCTATCGTAATCGGTCAGTAACGCGGGGAGCGATTTGGGAAATAGGAAGCGTTGGACATTTCTCCAACATATAGGCATGTCCGATGCGCTCAGTTTATCAAGAACCAAAGAACCGTTCGCTTGGCGTGAACTCCTGCCAGAGCTGTCTTGATAAGCAGCGCGAGATTGATCGTTTGAAACAAGAGAATCAACGTCTTCGCGAGCAGTTGTCTAAACAGAAACGAAAAGATAAAGCAGGATTCTTTGGCTCCTCCACGCCCTCATCTCAACTCCCCTTGAAAGCCTATTCAAAAGACGAAGCCTCGGCCAGGCGAGGCGGGGCAAAACCCGGTCACATTGGTAAGGGCAGGAAGAAGCATTGCCCACAAGAGGTTGATGAGATACGCGAGATTTCCACTGCCTCAATTTGTTCAACCTGCCATTCGGTTTTGCTTTCCAAAGGGTATCGGCAGCGTTCGGTTCTCGACATTGATCCGATCACCCTACGCAAAGTGCTCTATCGCATCCAGAGGAAGGTGTGTCGGAGGTGCGGGGTGGAAGTTACGCCAACCCTGACTGATCTCTTACCCAAAAGTCTACTATCGAATCAACTGATGGCCGAGATCGTTGACTCACACTACTTGCAAGGCATGCCGATGGGCAGAGTTTGCGCTCGTTGGCAGTTGAATTATGGGACCGTCATCGAAGCGTTGCATCGAGTTGGCGCGCACTTTGAGCGGGTGATGAAGGACTTGAAACAAGCCTACCAACAAGCCTTCGTTCGACATGCGGACGAGACGACTTGGCGCACTGACGGGAAGAACGGTTATTGTTGGCTTTTTGCAAGCGAGAAGGTGAGTTTGCATCTTTATAGAAATACGCGCTCGGCTCGTGTCGTTGAAGAAGTTTTCGGCCATCAGAAGAAGTTGAAAGGATACTTGGTCGTTGATCGCTATGCGGCCTACAAGCGCGTGGGTTGCCAGATTCAGTATTGTTACGCTCACTTGCTCAGAGAGTTGATCAATTTGCAATCGGAGTTTTCAGACGAGTTGGAAGTGGAAGCCTACTCAAAAACGATGGCGGAGTTGGTTGCGCAAGCGATGCGCTTGCAAAGCAGCAGGCCGGACGACGAGGAGTATTACCGGGAGGCAAGACGAATCAAACGAGCTATCCTGCGGGCTTGTCGAGAGCCGTCGCATCATTTGGCGGTCAAGCGATGGCAAGACTTTTTTGTGGAAGAAGCGAGCCGACTCTACCATTGGGTAGAAGAGAGGCGAGTGCCTTGTGAGAATAATCGAGCCGAGAGAGAGTTGCGTACGACAGTAATAGCGAGAAAAGTGAGCCACGGGTCACAAGCCGAAGAAGGAGCAAAGACTCGTGAAGTGTTGATGAGTGTGATGCAAACATTGAAGAAGCGAGTTCCAGACCCCAGACAAAAGTTCAAAGAAGCGTTGGACAAAATAGCCACTAACTCACAAATCAATCCAAGTCAGGCATTGTTTGAAACCGACAGCAGCTAATGAATAGGGAAGCACCAAGAAATTATAACTTGGATCATACTCTTAGTGGATTAGTCTATTCCCCGCGTTACTGACCGATTACTAACGCTCCGCATTATCGGGGCCGCGAGCCGCACTCGCCTTTGATGCGATACTCGCGCACGCGGCCTCCGTTGCATGCGGTTGTTATGCCTGCCCTGCTAGATAGCTGCGCCGTGCCCGTCAGGGCACCGTCGCGCTCGCGCCGTATTGGCTCTGCACCTCGCATTAGCTTGCATATGATTATCTGTGGCGCGAGCGCGACTCAGCGCAGCGTCGGGTATATCTACACACTTCCCTGTGGCGGCATAACGCCGTGCATCAGCGGGCGCGGGAGCGGCAATGATGAATAGATGCGAAATTCAATTCCCGCGCTCCGTTGCATGCGCTTGTTAGACGTCGGGCTGACCCAGACGACTTGTCTTTGCTACTTTTATCAATAAACGCAACGCCTCATTGACTGATTCTGAATCAGGAAAAGCTTCTGCTACATCTGGTGCTAACAGTACTAGATTTGTGCCTTCTTTGTACCTCTCGGCGTACTTACCTCTTACCCTATTCTTCAATTGGGAAAAGTCATACTCCGGTCTAAGCTCGTCTTCCATTTCGCTATTTATTTCCTTCTTCATAACTCCTTCTTTCTTCCCCTGATAATTCACGCGCGCTAATAATCCTGATGCGCTCGTCTCTATCTGTATGGGCCACAATGAGCAGTTTGCCTTTTTCTGATGTCCCAACGCTGATAAAGCGATTCTCTTCGGCTGAATGATCAGGGACATCAAATGTGTCTGACAAGGGGTCGCCAAAAGCAGTTACAGCTTCTTCAAAAGAGACGCCATGCTTCCTGATATTTACAGCATTCTTCTGCTCATCCCATTCAAATTCCATAGCCAGAGTATAGCATCAGCCTACATTCTACATACAGACGTCTAACGATGTGCATCAGCGGGGCCGCGAGCGGTATTGATAGATTGATGCGAGACTCGCTTCGCGGCCTCCGCTGCATGCGCTTGTTAGGCGGCCTTTGCTATTGTGGTAGCATCTTTCTTTAATATAGCCCACGTTGTAAAAGGCTCCATCCAATAAGCTGGTAGGTTATTCGTCAATCATTTCCTGCTCAACTGCGCTAAACTAATTACTAAACTAGCGATTCCAGTCAGCGTTCCTATTGCTGCGAACATTAACATCAAATAATCAGAGAATGGACGGTAATCATCAAGCCGAGTCGTTAAAGAATCACCATTTACAAATACTTTTGAAGTGGCTTGAAGATGGAAGATCGCAGCCTCTCGATTTAAATCCAGTTGTACTGGAAACGACATCGTTCCTCCTTGAACACGGAAAGCTTCGATTTCATTCAGTTCTAACTGTGACGGCACATTAAGGGGATAGATTTTAGTCCCGACCTGAAGAGTTCCAAGGGCGTTGTCCATTTTCATCCTGCTGAGAGAACCAAAAATGTTAAACCCTGCATAACGAGGGATAGGTGGGTAGCGAAAATCCATTGCAGCTTTTTCCCACTGTGGGTTCGGTCCCTCCGATGTATCTATAGTGACTTGAGCGTAAATCACATCATTCTTCTCAAATTCATCATAAACCTGGTCAAAATCCCGAGCTTGCCCTTCAGGATCAGTGATTGTAAGTAGCACTCGGCCTGCATCCCGTTCAAGCCATAATACTGCTTTCTGGTTAGGGTCTCCTTCAAGCAGATCTGACTTTCTTGCCATAACCTCATTTAACAGTTCATCACTCATCGGTTGACAGGCAATACGTATACTGAACGAAGGCTGCAAGACGGCTAAAGTAATGATTTTCTCTGAAGTAGAACCATTTGATGGAAGCCCCAATGTTCCTTGCTCCGTTAAAATCGTCGCACGCTCCTCTGTCCATAGAATCACCGTTGAAGCCATGAAGTCTCCAAGGGGCAGATCAAGATCTTCGATTAATGCCGATCCATCAACTGTATATTGCGGCGGAGCTCTAGTATAGCGTTCTTCGATGAATGCAACATTCTTCTCTGCTGGGAATTGCTTTGGCAGACTTCCCACACTTACTAGAGAGTTACGTGCAGGTATCCAAGCTGCTAAAGCCTTTTCCCCCATGAGATGAATATTGACTTTTTCGCTACCAATCAATTGTATGAACTCAGTCTGTTCCATGGATTTCCTACTAAGCACCCTAACATCAGGGTATCCATTCTTGACAAATTTGTCGGGGTCAAAGACATCTTGGGGCGATAGTTCTATTACATACAATTCGGCTTTGAACTTGAGTCTAGCTCTCAAGTTATTTACGGGCGCGGGCAATGGCGAAGTAATGTAAAAGGCTGTTCTAGGTGTCACGCGATAACTTTCTGGGGGCGGCGAAGATAGATCAGCCTCGCGTTCAAGTGTAAGGGTGCGGGCTGCGAATGTTATTCCTCGCCAAGTGTCAGCTTCCTGCGGAGCTAGGCAACCACAAAGGGGACTTATACCCGATGATTGAGGATACTTATACGTGAGTTCAACATCACCAGTATGGCTGATCGTTCCTGAAAGAGCCTTTGATGAGGTCTTTTTGAGGTAGAATAACATACAGAAAGAAACGATGCTTACTAGAATGAGCGGGAATACTGCGAAAAGAATCCAGCGATTCTGAAGAGGAGAGATAGGTACCTTCTTGCGGGTAGTGTTCACAGGCCGGTTTTTTTGGTCATTATTTGGACCGTGTAGATCAGAGGCAGACGTATTCAAAGATGGGTTATTAACACTAACTGTCCTCTTTACAAACCCACGTAAAGAATTCTTTAAAGGAGATCGCGAATCCTTCTTTCCTCGATTCTTCTTTTTTCGCAAGTATTGGGTTCTCCTTTACACGAAGCGTACAGTATGGCCGCCTAACGTCAAGCATTAGCGGGGCCGCGAGCCGCACTGATAGATTGATGCGAGGCTCGCTTCGCGGCCTCCGTTGCATGCGCTTGTTAGGCTTCGACCGGACGCGCTCTTACATTTATCACTTGACCCTTTCTACGCTTATTTCAACTTGATTGTCACTCTCTGCTCACTATCCTCTTTGTCGAATCGTATTGGTTTACTATTGCCCTGTTTGATTTGCATCTTCTTTGCTTCTTCAGGCGTGGTTGCTAGGGGTAACATTCCTCCTGTTTCACCCTCGTGGGCATACACTGTGTACTCACCCGGCACATCCCTAAACTCTATTGAGAACTTGCCATCCTCGTCAGCGTGAGTAAAAGGTATTCTCCCGTTGATGGGCCGGTTGGATAAGATGTAAACCGTAGCACCTTTCTTAGTTTGATACTTGTTGAAGACAACTCTTCCGTTAATTTTGTAATTGTATAGCATCGGCTCGGTTTGACTGATATGTGGTAATACAACGCCCGCCAATGCCAGGTAAAAACAAAAAGTTATGACATACCTCATGATTCACCTCTTTCTCCAGTTTATCAGAGCCACCTAGAGAAGCCTAACGCTCCGCATTATCGGGGCCGCGAGCCGCATTGATGGATACATACGGCGCTTGCTTCGCGGCCTCCGTTGCATGCGGTTGTTATACCTGTTCAGCTAGTTAGCTGCGCCGTGGCTGATAAGCCACTGTCGCGCTCGCCTGCTTGATGAATGCCGGAGTAGTCGCCTGAGCGTAGCCTTTGCTGTGCGAGCGCGACTCGGCGCTGCGGCCTGTATACCCACACTCTTCGCTAAGCAGGTATAACAATTGGGATGACCGGGCGCGCGAGCGGCACTCGCGGAACGATGCGAAACTCGCTTCGCGCGCTCCGGTCGATCCCGTTGTTAGATGCCGCTGAGATAGAGGTATTCACTTTTTGATGCTGCTCTGTTTTCCTAGAATGTCAGGGGTTGAATCAATTGAATCCATGAATCTCTGTTCGCACAACTTGATCAATTTCGCAACCTCTGGCTTTGCTGCAATATCGTAGACATACCTTTTCTTTGTTACTTTTGTGTCAAGCAAATCTCTGCGTAATTGGTCAAGGTCACTGTTAAACGCCCTTATTACTGCCAATATAGAAGTAACCTGCTGCTTGGCTAAATCAGAAAGTCTTTTTCCTTGCTGTTCTCGAACCTCCATGGTCGTTTGGATGATTTTATTGAACCATATATTTGCTAAATCAAACATTTTGCTCTGCAGAAGTACCTTAACTCTAGCTGCAACTTCAGACGGAAGAGGCTCCAGAGATGTAAGAGTAGGCAAAACATCGGCATAGAGTTGATCCTCCAAGACCGCTTCTATAGTCATAAAGTGGACAATCACTCGATCTAGCCCCTCAGTAATGTAATACTGCTCATACCAAGATTGTGCAGCGTTTCTCTTCTCGATCCAGTCTCTTAGATAAAGAGCAATGATTACAAACACTGCTGCGATTGCAGGACCAGTTACTGTTCTCAAGAACTCTGTCCAACTCCAAATATCTGGGGCAGCATTTTGTGGTATAAAGAGCGCAAGCATTGATCGTATCCTCAGTACTAAAATTCACGGCTATCGCTCACGTTCAGCCGGCGCGGGCAACGACACTATCTTCTTCAGGACTGGCATTAACTCTCGCTTGATGGCACATATCAATGAGTTTTTCTTTAGCTATAGATTTAATCTGCGCCCTCCTTTATTTCTTTTTGAAGTTTTCTTTTGAGAGACTTACTTATCTGAATCCGATGGTGAATCTGCTTGTCTTTCGGGTGTCAAAATCAATTGCTGCAAGGCAGAAGTTAACGGTTCAATTCTCCAATATAAATTGCCTTGATCATCTCTGAATGCTCGCGCTGCGAAACTCAGGGTTTTACGTTCTTTCCCTCTAGCCAAATCCGCTATCACAATGGCCGGGCGGTCTCTAAGATTCTCATCGAGAACAGGAACACCGAAGAGAGTTTTACCTAATCTCTGTTCGTCATCCTTGCTACGCTGAATATTCCAGCCGATGATGCGCCAGTCGGGAAGGCTTTTTGTTAGTTCCGCTCTGGCGGCTTCTTGAATTGGCTTATTTAGCTCGCTTACGATTTCTTGCCGACTCCGTTCAGGCAAACGGTTGGAGTTTTCCGCAGTATTGCCAGTTGATTCATTCTTATTGGCTGGTTGTTGGCTACTACAACCAGACAACAGGAGTAATATCGCGGTAATGATCAAGTACATATAGCTCATGATTTCGCCACCTTTATACTTTCGCGAGCGTAGCCTAACATTACATAAGCGCACAAGCCTAAAAATCCCCAATTGCGATTGGCTCATATCAAGCAAGGCATCTAACGCCTCGCATCAGCGGGGCCGCGAGCGGCACTGGTGGAACGATGAGAAACTCGCTTCGCGGCCTCCGCTGGATGCGTTTGTTAGGCGCAGGTTGCGAGATTACTGACTGGTTATGGTTGCTCTAACAATTAACTTTCCTATGTTATCACCATACCCTGCTCTCCCGTCTCCCAAGTTGTTATCATCATTCGCAACAAAAAAATATCGTCCTGGCTCCGTCACTGTAATTTCCTGAGCATCTTCAGTCCAGGCGACTCTTAGATCACCTTTTATAATTGGCCCCGAAAGCTGGACCACAGGCTAAGGTGGAAGTAGGCTATGATCCACCGAGCCAGTGGAGGGTCAATCATGTCCAGGATTCGCAAGCAATACAGCAGTAAGTTCAAGTTCCAGGTAGCGATAGAAGCAGTCAGAGAGACGAAAACGATTAATCAACTCGCCAGCGAACATGGCTTACACCCAAACTTGGTCAGCCTCTGGAAGCGCCAATTGCTCAATTCGGGGCCAGAGATTTTCAATCACTCTAGGACTGGTCATCAACAGCAACTACAAACACGTGAGGCCGAATTGTTTGAGCAAATCGGGCGACTAAAGATGGAATTGGAGTGGCTGAAAAAAAAAGCTGCCCCGTTCAATTGAGATCAAACGGGGTATGATTGAGCCGCAGCAGGCAGACATCAGTATGCGTCGGCAGTGTGAGTTGATCGGCCTGAGCCGTTCGACTTTCTACTACAGCCTGGCTACAGAGTCCGAGTTCAACTTGCAGATAATGCGACTGATTGATGAGCAATACACCAAGACTCCATTTTATGGTTGGCCACGCTTGACAGCTCACTTGCAGCGACTCGGTCACAAGGTCAACCACAAGCGGGTAAGGCGATTAATGGCGCTAATGGGCCTACAAGCCATCTTCCCTGGACCGAAGACGACTGTAGCTAATCGTGAGCATAAGAAATATCCGTACTTACTGCGAGACTTCTCTATCAGCCGAGTGAATCAGGTTTGGAGCGCTGATATAACATACGTGCCAATGCGAGCGGGCTTCATGTATCTGATGGCAATCATTGATTGGTTCAGCAGGTATGTGGTCGCCTGGCAGTTGTCGAACACTCTGGATGGAGAATTTTGTCTACTGGCATTAAAGCGTGCGCTGTCGGGTGGGCAGCCTGAGATATTCAACACTGATCAAGGGGTTCAATTCACAGCACAGGCTTTCACCTCAACCTTGGAGGAGGCAGGCATTCGCGTCAGCATGGATGGGCGAGGCCGGGCATTGGACAATATATTTGTTGAGCGATTATGGCGAAGCGTGAAGTACGAGGACATTTATCTGAAAGAGTACGCCAGTGTTCCAGAGTTGGAGACAGGGCTCGATACTTACTTCTGGTTCTATAATCAAGAACGACCGCACCAGAGCCTAAGCTATCGTACCCCATCGGAGGTTCACTTTGGCAGCTAGGAAATGTCCACTTTATTTTTCTTAATTCGTGGTCTAGACAATGGGGCCAACTATATTTAATATAGACCAAGCACCCCTCATGAGCACCTCTATACGGAGTTGCATCTCCAGCAGTTGTGCCAGGGTAGCCTGCTGCACCACATACACGTCCTGGAAGGGTACTCCATTGATTACGTTTTCGTGTTCCAGGGAGGTACTTGGGGACGTATAAAACGGCCCTCTCTCCTCTAGCAAGGGTAAATCCATATTGAGGATCCCTCCCATTAGCCATAATCTCGAACTCAACTTTTTTAGGCTTAGATGTTGCCATAGAACTCTCCTTTGTGTTTGTGATTTTGCCTAGCATCTCAGCCTCATCACTAGGTACAACGGAATTCCTAAGTCTTTGGCCAAGTATGAGAGACGGTAAAACAAGAATCAGAATTGAAGCTAAACGAACAATATTCATAGTTACCTCCTACGCTTTATTGCCCCGACCGTTACCGGGTATTCCTGCGCCTAACGACTCGCATTATCGGGGCCGCGAGCCGCACTCGCCATTGATGCGATACTCGCGCACGCGGCCTCCGTTGCATGCGGTTGTTATGCCTGCCTTGCCAGACAGCTGCGCCGTGGCCGCAGGCCTCCGTCGCGCTCGCGCCGTCTTAATTCTGCCCTGCCTGGCCTTAGCTTGCTTCTGCTAATCTGTGGCGCGAGCGCGACTCAGCGCAGCGTCGGGACGATCAACACACTTCGCTGTGGCGGCATAACGCTGCGCATCAGTGGGCGCGGCACGAAGCACTGATGGATACATACCAAACTCGCTTGCCGCGCTCCACTGAATGCGTTTGTTAGGCACGCGCCTGCTCGGATACTGATTCGCAAAACCAACCTACTAAGTCAAATAATTGAGGCCCCGGCACAAATCGGAGCCGGAACTCATAAGATGTCAACGAGTTGCTTGACATGCTCTGGATTTTCGCCTTGCTCATGAAGATACAACATCATCAACTGATAGGCCGCTACCCACAGCACCCCGATGCTTGCGTTGTTTGCCAGTCCTTTCATCCACGCCGGCTCTATGTCGAAGCATTGATCCAGCCTATCAAAAAATGGCTCGATGCTCACTTTCCGTCTCCCATACACATTCAGATTATTCTCATACAGACTTGCGTATCGTCTTCTCTTTGGTGTGGTTCTGTTCTTAACTTCTATCGGCACTATCAAACATCTCTCCAGCAAGTGTTTCTCATATCGCTCGACTTCATCTCTCAACCCAGGGTCATCGTAATGTGTATCGCCCAACACTTTCTTTACTTCATCGGGCAGCAAGCCTCCCAACTGGCGAGCTATTTTAGCTTCCGGGAGAGAGTTTTTAGTGAAATCGCTCCATATAGGGACGATAGGCAGACCGGGCGTGGCAGTGACTGCGATGTGAGAACCGTAGCCTTGCACCCATCCTCGATAATAAGACTTCGACCACGAGCTGTCGCGATCAACTCCTCTGAGGCCCGCAGGGATTTTATTGAGCTGTCGGTCTGCCTTGTGCCAAAGCGGTCCCTGAGCCTTGATCATCTTCTTATCAACAGCGACTACCTCAGCCGAAGTCAGGGCGCGCTTGATCAACTCACGCGCCCAAGCTCGAATCTGGCGCTTGACGGCGGGCTTCAACTTCTTGAGGCGCTTGCGCAAGGTAGATTCATCGGGCATCTGGTGAAGACCGCAAGCAGTGAGGAGGTCTGGGTGAGCCAGAAGGTAGCGATACAATGCAGCAAATTGTTTGATACGTTTGAGCACCATCAGCATAAAGACTCTAAGCATCACCAATTCAGAGTAGTCATATGGACGACCTGGTTTAGCTTTAGTAGGTGGCGCATAGATTTCGCCCACTTTTTCCAGTATTTTAATGAGGTGGTTGTCGGTGGTAAGCATGTTTGTCTCCTTGTCAAGACAAACCATACCATCTCAACCACTTGGCCCCGGTCTTTGTGCCGGGGCCTCATTTAATTGAAGAGTGTGCATAATTCATGTGCTGTTTTTCCAGTAATTTAGCATTTTTCGGGGTTCGGCCTTCGGATTTGCCTTTAACGGTGGATCACCAGCCTCGAAAAGCCCCGAAAAACCGGCCTCGGAATTATGCACACTCTTCATTTAATTCTGGCTATCCACTTCGTGTCACTGTGGTTACCAATAGTGACCAACCTAGTCGATCATTATGGCATCTTAGCGGTTCGCGCCAAGTTGTCAGAAGAATCAGTCTGTGATTACCATAAATGATCCGGCTGACCTGAATTGTAGCCAAGTTGCTTTCTCCTGCCAAACAGGATGATCCTCATAGTAGAGGTGAGACAATGGTCAAACTGCGCAGTCTCTTAATTCTAATCTCTAGGGGGTTAGTTCCCCGCAGCTTGCTGCGTCAGTATACTGGATGAGTGAGCCGCTTCATACATAAGAGCCATAACGTTTCGGTACTGCTGTACCACATAGTTTGTCCAGCGAAGTATCGCAGAGTGATATTTAGCTCCGAAGTAGATCAGAAGCTCAAAGAGGTTTGTGTTGAGATTAGTAAGCGGTATGAGATAACGTTTCTGGAGATAGGCACCGACACAGACCACGTCCATTTCCTGGTGCAGTCGGTGCCGATGTACAGCCCGAAGAAGATCGTACAAATCATCAAGAGCATTACGGCCAGGGAGATCTTTGCAGCGTGTCCGGAGGTAAAGAAGAGACTGTGGGGCGGAGAGTTCTGGACGGACGGCTATTACATCAGCACGGTTGGACAGCACGGCAACGAGCAGATGATCAGCAAGTACATAAAGCAGCAGGGCAGGGAAAAAGAGTATAAGCAATTGCATAATCAGCAACTCGAACTATTCTGACGACTCGCGCACGCGCGCGATACCGCGCAGCTTGCTGCGCGGAGCTTCATTCGCACTTCAGATAGGAAACATAGACCTCTATACAAATGCACATCAATTGCCCCTTCAGAAATCGGGGCAAGGAATTACTAACCCTAACTCGGCGGGTTGCGCATGCCATTGTGCGACCGATACGGCGGCTTTTCAGGTTTGGCAGCAGAAGCATGGGCCTCCTGATAGCTTCGCTGCCAAAGCAGTTGGTATGTGGTTCAATAGAATACTGACCCCACGCACAACGGGTCAAATGTTCACCAAGACTGAACTCTTGATTCTACTGGGCAGGTCTGCCAAAGGTATTTGGTGTGTGGAAGCTCAAATGACCGACAACGAAGGTGCGATCTACGCCGACCTTGTCTGCACGACTAAAGGGAAGCGTAAGGTCATTGCGGTCATAAAGGGCTTCACCATCGAATTAGAAATGGGGCAAATAAAACCTGAAGGGGTAAGCGAGCCGGAGTTGTCGAGACGCCGCGAGCAAGTAGTTCAGAAAAAGCTAAATACGCTTGTTTTGCGACGACTGCGTCAGCTTGCTAAAACTGGGCAGTGGGATGCTGCAATACTCAATCCTATGCAACTTCCGCTTCTCTCAAAGCCTCCAGCTCTAATTTTTCATGAAGAGGGTAAACCTGACACCGAGGGGTATGGTTGGAGCGTGAATGTTAAAGCAAAGGGTGGTCGGCTTGAGCGGGTTGTTAGACATAGACCGCCAGGAGGTTTTCTTGCCTGGTACTTCCGCGCCGCAAAGTGCTTTGGAGGAGTCAAAGATGCAAGCGGAGAGACGTGGTGGGTTCTTGTGAAAACCGCCTTAGCCGATACGTGTTCGGCTGAGTGGTATTCAATCCGATTGACACATAGTGCATCTGCGAAGCAATGATCGCAGCCGAGATACATTGCTATGTGTTTTGGTGTGGAGCATGCACGAGCGGCCTAACGCTTTGCATAACCGGGCGCGGCACGTAACACCGATGGAGCCATACGAGACTCGCTTGCCGCGCTCCGGTTGATGCATTTGTTAGACGGTCTTCTTGCCATTACGTCTTCCTGATTGGACAATTGTTTTTAGCTCGTCTATTGAGAGAATCTTGTCTTTCTTACGATGAATCATTCTATGACAGTTTGAGCAGACTACAGCCATATCTGTTTTGGGATTGACCTTTGTTTTCTCTTTAAGAGTGTGAACAGGGACTAGATGGTGAACTTCGATATAGCCTGCTCCATGCTCCCCGTAAGTCCTCCTAAAATCAAAACCACAAGCCATATACTTCGTGCCGTGATGGAGTATAGCGGAAGTACGTAGCTTTGGGCTTCGCTCAAAATAGTTTGTAAAGCGGCGCTTCATAGTTCCTTCTTCAAAGAACTCCTCTTCATCTTGTAATGCCTCAAGGTCTTGAGCCACCCGGTTTTCTATCCATAAGAAATCAGGTGTGTAGCAGATTGCATAAGGTCTTATAAAGTTTTCGTCAAGCGGTTTGCGAGTGCTTTTCAAAACCAGAGCCCGCAAAGGCTGTTTATGTTCAATTGGTGTGAGGTCTTCGAAGTGGTAAGTGGTTATAGGAGTGCTGGGTTTGTCCTCGTTTATATTTATTGCATTAAGGAAGGCATAGTAAATTAGTCCATCAATTACCTCAGCAGCAGCAAATATGATTGGCATTTTGACCTGCTCTCTTTGTGATTGTAAGAATAGCTCTCTGCCAGTAACCCATTTCTTATTCTCCGTAAAGAAACCGATGCCACCCTTTTTGTGGACCTCTCGAAGATCATCTGTATGGCGAATAGTATAGATACAAAACCTAGAAAGTGATGAATGAGTTACCATTTTTGTATCTCCAGAACCATTATTACAAAGGCGAGGGTTGACCGTCTAACGCTCCGCATTATCGGGGCCGCGAGCCGCACTCGCCTTTGATGCGATACTCGCTTCGCGGCCTCCGTTGCATGCGGTTGTTATGCCTGCCCAACCATCTAGCTGCGCCGTGCCCGTCAGGGCTCTGTCGCGCTCGCGCCGTGATTGTTGCAGGCGTGGCCTCAACTAGCAGTTGGCTATGATGTGGCGCGAGCGCGACTTGGCGCAGCGTCGGGACGATCAACTCACTTCGCTGTGGCGGCATAACGCTCCGCATTATCGGGGCCGCGAGCCGTGCTGATTTTATCATATGGCGCTTGCTTCGCGGCCTCCGTTGCATGCGGTTGTTATGCCTGCTCTGCAACACAGCTGCGCCGTGGCCGCTGGCCTCCGTCGCGCTCCCGCCGTCATTAGTCTTGCAATGGCTTGGACTGGCAGTTGGCTATGCAGTGGCGCGAGCGCGACTTGGCGCAGCGTCGGGTATATCTACACACTTCGCTGTGGCGGCATAACGCTCACGTTCAGCCGGCGCGGGCAACGACACTAATGGATACTTACGAAACTTGCTGCCCGCGCTCGGCTGGAACGTGAGCGTTATGCCGCCCTCGGGTCTTTTATGCAATCCGTTTTAGTTCCTCTCTTACTACTCGCCTTATCACTTTTTCCAACGGCTCTTGTCTCTGGCTGATATACTCCCGTAGGGCTTTATTGATCAGGGTTTGATAGTTCCCCCCGCCAGATTCATTCACTACGTTCCGAAACCAGTCTAGCACTTCATCATCCAGTCTAATGGTGATACGCGTCTTGCTAGGAGTTGGAGTTACTACTGCTCCGCGTCGGCCTTTGCTGAAATCATATTCCTTTTTCATAGTCCCTCTGTATATTGTCTGTGTTCGCGTGGCGTCGCCCCGCGTGCTGAAATGATCCTTATCTTTTCCCCTCGAAAGGTGTAGACCACCACTAACACCCGCCCCAGCGCATCTGTCCCGATAGTAATAAACCTTTGTTCATGTGGGTAATTGTCGTCGAGAGTCAAAGCCAGCCCATCTTCAAGCACGGTAACAGCATCTGCAAAGTCAATTCCGTGCTTGCGGAGATTGCTGGCAGCCTTTCTGATATCCCACTCATAGCTCACGCGAAAATTGTATGCACATTAGTGCATCATTTCAAGAGGCGCGGGGATTGGCGGCCTAACGCCTCGCATCAGCGGGCGCGCGAGCGGCGCTGAAAGTAACCATGAGAAATTCGCTTCGCGCGCTCCGTTGGATGCGTTTGATAATCAATAGAGGCGGTCTTGCGGGCGACATATAATCACCCGCAGACAGTTGAAAATATTTCTTCTAAGAAAGGAGACCGCCTAAAGTGTTTTACTGCGGAATTGATCTCAGCGCAAGAGACTCTCACCTCTGTGTGGTTGATGAGAACCCTATCAATCCATCTTCAGCAGAAAGCTGCTAACGAGTTGCCTCGTATCTCGAACCTGCTTCTACCTTTCAAGCCCAACTTGCAGATCGTCGTCGAAAGCACCTTCAACTGGTACTGGCTTGTTGATGGTTTGCAAGCAAACGGTTTCCATGTCTCACTGGCTCACACGCTCGGCCTGGCGATGATTACTCAAGCTAAAGTGAAAACAGACCGCAGGGATGCTTTCACTTTGGCAAAACTGTTGCGAGCTGGCGTGATTCCCAAATCTTACATCTACCCAGCCTCCACACGTCCCATCCGTGATCTTCTCCGCCGACGTATGCACGTTGTTGGACTGCGGGCGCAGGAGTACGGCTCTCTTCGTCAGTTGCTATTGCGTGAAGGCATACTCTGTAGCTCTCGCAACCACATCAAGCTGGCCGAAGACGAAGACCTTCGAGAGTGGTTCTCTCATCCGCTGCTTGTGATGAGCGCGGCTCATCAGCTTGAGAGGATTGATTTGCTGTCGAAGCAAATAACGGAGCTTGAGCAGCAGATTCTTTCACTGACCCGTGACAAGGCAGATTACAAGCGATTGCTGAAAGTAGCCGGCATAGGAAAGATACTGGCACTGACTATCCTTTACGAAGTGGGAGAGATCTCCCGCTTCAGCACAGTTCGCCACTTCAGTTCATACTGTAGGCTGGTGCCCGGAGTAGCACAATCAGGGGCGGTCAGCCGCCGGGGTCGCTCAAGCAAGCAGGGCAACGCTTATCTGAAATCAGCATTCAACCAGGCAGCAGTCGTGGCAGTGCGCAGCTACCCCAGAATCCGTCGCTGCTATCAAGGACATCTCGCGAGGCATCGGGGCAGCGCGCGAAAGCTAGTAGCCTATAACGTCATAGCGCACAAGCTTGCGCAGGCAGCCTACTATGTAATGAAACAAGGGGAGGATTATAGAGAAGAGATGCTGTTCGGGAAATGATGCAGTTATGGAGGTCGTCATCTCCGACGCCTAACTGGGACGATCCCGTCGCGTTTGATTGGGAGGCGACCTCCACCAGCTATTGTCAACTTTCTGGAATTGCTCTGCCCGCGCCGGTATCTCGTAGATAACTGGAGAGCAAAAGCTTCCCGTCGCGTTTGAGTGAGGCCGGTGCGGAACGGTTAATCTTCTGGAGCGCAGTCAGCAGCAACAAGACTGAGAGCCCGTTTGGCTGTTTGGTGCAGAGAATCTGACACCGCACAGAGAAGTAAAAAGTCAGAGCACATGCAGTAGGTGATTAAATGATGCTCGCGAAGAAAACAAGCCTTTCGGGGCCAAGATAGAACTGTTTTCTCTTGACCGCCCGCCTCTATTGGCTGTTGGGCGTCGTTGCTCACGGATAGGAAAGTAGTTTCAATCCTACTACGAATTGATAGTCTCGTTGATTCTTTGATATAAATTTGACATCCAACGTTATTGCAGTGGATGCTATTAAGGCATCTGCTATAAGCAGTCCGTGACTTAACCGGTATTGCTTTAGTAAATCAGTAGCTCTATCTGTGATTTGCTCGGTTAGTTTTACAAGAACGAATCGCTTAAGAAACTTCTCAGCCTTCTGTAGTTCCAATTTGTTGCGGCAGCCTATGATCAGTTCCATCTGAGTTATCGCACTCACCGCCAGAGTGGATTGACTCTCTAACCTCTGCAAACAAGCGACAGCTTCGCTTATCCCTCGACCGGCATCAATCAGAATGTCAGTATCAACTATAGTAAAATCAGCCACCTTGTTTTACCCACTCGCGTTCGCGGCTGCTACGAACCCAGGCAGTACTATCCTGCATCTCTTCTCTATCTTGCCATAGCCCTATGAACTCTTCTTCAGAAATGTCCGAAGATACTTTTTTTTCGGGAGATTGGGCATTGCCATAATGGGCTTGCAAGATAGCTATGAAGTCCATTACTTGTCGCTGTGCTTCAGGTGGCAAAGAGTTAAATTGGCTTAAAATGTCTTCCTGGCTCATAACTGTTTCCTTTCTGTTATTGTCCGCAATCTTTGGAGAATGTCAATTCAACCCAGACGCCCAACGCTCCGCGTAACCGGGCGCGCGAACGGAACTGAAAGAAACCATGAGAAATTCGCTTCGCGCGCTCCGGTTGACGCGATTGTTAGGCCGCCTCGCTCAGCGTGCTCCCTATAAAGAAGATAAAACCGTCAGCAAACCACAAATGGATCACTGACGGTCTTTACATTTTGATTTTCTCAGCTTACTGCTCTCTAACCAGGAACACATCCCATGCCCATCGCCCAACCTGCGCTCCTCGCGCATCACGCACCTTCGCGCGGTAACGGAACAGATTCCCATGTTGGTCTTGTCGCTTTGATTCTCTGTAATCCAGATCCATTAACGCTACGCCTAGAGAAAGCAAGGTATGAAGTTCACCTGGGTCTGAAATGCCATTGTGGTTCATATCCTGCCACAAACGAAGTGATGGGAAGAGGGCATCCTGACTGTTGATCTTTCCGTCACTATTACCCCCATTTGTTATCTTGTCAAACTCAGCAAGGGCGATGAACCCGTTGGGACTTGGCGTTGTTGGTTGGGGCGTGGAATTCCCGAATAACTCTCTACCGCCATCAATTGTTCCATTGCCATTTCTGTCGAACACTAACCAGGCATCATCGGAGTTGGCGATTGTCCAGGACAGATGTTCCGGTGTCCCATCGTTGTTAAGGTCGAAATTGACACCGCCTGCCCAATTAGTCAAAGTGAAGCCGTTGCCGACCACATCAATAAGCACCGGGGTTGCAGCACAACAGCAACCATTAAAGCCGCTGGGCCAAGTGCCAGACGGGCAGCCAGTACAGCTGTTTTCCGGGAATGAACAGCCGGATTCAATCTCGCCACCGTTACAGATTAAATCAAAACAGATCTCTCCGCCGCCTCCGTCACCACCGCTAGATGGACAATCTTTCTGATTTGTCCATGGCCTTGCTTCCCCATAGACCACACTGATAAATCTTTTTGCATTCGGACCTCACCGCCCCCCGTGTATTGCATACAAGAGGAGGTTGCCAAGAAAAGTCAGATCAAATAAAAACTCCTGAGAGCTTGACTGTCTAAATCTAGTCTCTCAGGAGCGACTTTTATGTCTTGGATTGATTTATACTTCCTCGTTCGCCAAATGACAACTTCTTGGAGAATCGGTGGCCGTACCTGTTTTGCCGCTCTCGTCTCTGCCTTCCTTTATCACGAACGTTTCCACACTTCAAACGCCGTTGATCACTTGGCTCGCACTCGCCGCTTCAAATATCGCAAAGCTTACCGCAAGATTGAGAAATTCCTTCATCGCAAAACACAGAACTTGGACGAGGTCTGGCAATGGCTTTGGGACCATTACACATCTCAACTCAAGGACTGCTTCGTGCTCATTGATTGGACGATGTGGCGTGACGGGCGGCAAGTCTTGATGGCCGCTCTTATGCACTCGGGCCGATGCTTACCCTTCCTGGCTGTAGCTTACCAGGTACGCAAGCTGCTTCGGTCACAAAACCAGGCCGAGCACGCTTTCTTCTTATTGCTGGCTCTGGTGCGCCGCTCAAATCAACAGATAACCTGTATAAATGACCGTGGTTTCGCTCGCATCAGCCTCGTAAAACAATTGCGCCAGCACGGACTGAGATTCATAACCAGGGTTTGTCACAACACCTATTTTTCAAGCTCCAAGTATCAAGGATTACTGCGTGATTATCAGATCAAAGAAGGAGGATTAGACGACCTGGGAGAAGGAGAGTTGGGTAAAGATAAGAAGAATCAAGCGCGGTTGCGGCTGATAGTTTATCGCGGTCGTGGGCACAAGGCACCCTGGTTCATAGCAACAGATCGGTTGGACCTGACAGCGCGAGAGGTGGCAAGTCTATATGCGAGGAGGATGGGAATCGAGAGCGGGTTCCGAGACACGAAGGGGAGTAGGTATGGATGGGGGTTGAAGCAGATCGGGTTAAGAAGTGATGTGAAGTTGACCGTATTGTGGTGTGCGGCGATGGTGGCCTATGCATTAAGGATGGGGGCAGGAGCGAGCGTGTTGAAGAAAGATCGCGAAGCGCAATTCAACTGGACGAAGAAAGGACCGCGACGGAGTTTGCTGTCAGTAGGGAGAAATGCAATCAGTAGCGGGCTGATAAAAGGAGAAGAGATAGTAAAACAACTGCCGAAGTTGGCGTTACGTTTATGTGATGTAAAGTTAGTGGAGGTAGAAAAGCCAGTTAAAAGCCGCGCCCAGGCCGCCGGAGCCAAATCAGGATGACGGGGGGCGGTGAGCGCTTCGGAGGGGTTGATTGATAGCAGGTTGTGTGATACAAGAACAGCAAGAAACGTATCACAGTAAGTGCTAGGCTGGTACAGCGATCCCGTTAAAATCCTAGTCCCAGTCCTAGCACTTTCTGCTTTTAAGTGCCGACCGCATGAATACCACATAAAAGATATGCCATCAAGTAATTACGCTGTATCTTGTGGTTTCATCAGGCAACCATAAAAGCAAAAAGCGCAGTAGTATTCTTGCAAAAGTTGCTGTTAACGATGGTGGGTTAGCGGCAGGGTTTATGTTCCCGGCTCGTCATCATCTGGCTTTGGAGCATCAATCAACAGCTTATACATATACTGAATGACTTGGAGCAGCTTGCCGTCCGTCATGCCTGGGTGGTTAGCTCAACTACTTTCAATAAGAGTTCTCGGCTGTCTAATTCGTCACCTTTGTCGCTCATTTTAGCTTTCCAAGTTTCCAGGCTGATCACTTGCGCGGGCTTATGCCATTCTGTTGGCTCTGCATACTCGATCACGGGCATGGTTAACAGCTTGCCCTTTCGCCGTCGCCGCGTTGGATTCAATACTGCAAAAGATCGATTCGGGCCTTTTAAATCTTCGGCTGTCTCGCGCCACTCAGGATAGGCGATTATGAAGGGAGATTCAAGTACATGCCGGATTACATTGCGGGCTTCGTATTTGCGGCCCGCTTCGCCTAATTCAACAGCGTATGAGTTCAAGCAGTCGTAATACACAAGAGGTTCCGCATACTTCATAAGAGGCAGAAGATTTTCAAAGTCAGTTAGTGATGCTTTATGAAAGCCCTCTTTCGCTTTGACAGCGGCAAGCGATTTCACTATATCAATGCGCTGCGAGATAGTGGGATTAGCCTTTAACGCCTCAGCATAAAAATACGCTTCTGAATCTAAGTGATTTCTGTAGCCTTCAAAAGCTGCTCTCGTGATTAACGCTTGAGCCTTGTATGTGCGAGTTTGATCTATGATTCTTTCAAGACTTTCAAACTCATATCTCTTTCCCCTGCAAGCGTACCATACAAGATAATACTGCCCAATGAGTTGATATTCTTTTATAGGAATATTAGTTAGGATTGTGGAAAGTTCACAAACCGTTTCAAGCTGGCGAAAAGCATGGGCAGTCTTTATCTCCCTGATAATGCGGTTTCCTAATTGCCTGTAGTCTTCAATACCACTTAGTAAGGCTTGGTACAATCTGGGTAAGGAGGAAACGATGAAAAGATTTTTATCTGTTTGTTTGCTCATGCTGTGTCTGTCCTTTCCAGTGTTTGCAGGGCATACACAAAGCGGCGGTGTGTTTTGCGAATGCAACCCCGTACAAGGCTATTGCCCATGCTGCGGCGGTAATTTAACCGTAGCAAACGATCAGGAGAATGATTCAATAAGCCAGCATGACTCGGATGGTGCAGAGCTTGGCATTATCCGGCTGGCATTTTTGACGTGGCTCAAACTTAGAGCCTAAAAAGGATTAGCTTCACCAAAAGGGACTGCATGCCGCTCTAGTGGCGGCTCAATAGTTGTCTGCCGCATGTTACTAAAAATCAACCAGGATGCAAGGGCTAACTGTGTTTGAAGCTACATTAACTCTCTTTTGATCTGCTCTTTTATCGCGCCGTTACTATCCAAGCAAGCGAGACAAACTCTCTTTAGCCCATGCTCGGATTGAAAAATGATCTGTGATTCGCTCACATCGAAAACGTCAAAGCTACGCGCTGGCTCAAGCTCGCTCGCTACTTCAAAGGCAATGTCGGTCAGTTGATCTATATTCATGCTCGTTCTCCTATGCGGCGGCTAGAAGCTCGCCTATGCTCCAAACGTGATCGGTTAGGCCGCTCGCCATCGCGGGAGTCTGTTTCTTGATCGTTTCGGTTTTAAGGCTGCTATGCGGTCTGCAAAAGTTGTAGTATGCGAAGAAAAGAGCAAGGGCCGCTCTCAGGTTCTCGCGCTTCTTGCTAAACGCATTTGTTAGTCTTGTGAATCGGCGCATCTGCATGCGGATAGTGAGATTCTGTCTCTCGACATACGATGTGCAGATTCGCCAGGGATTAGGGTTGCCGGTGATTACATTCGATATTATGTCCACCACTACGGGTGGCGAGTATCGGTGATCTTCATCTTGGGAAGTCGCATAGATTTTTATGAGTTGGGCAAAGTCTATATTTTTGTGTCCAAGCTCATGCGTAATGGTGTCACGATAAGGCGCGAAGCCATCCGTCGTCACTTGAAAGCTGTGATCTGCGGTCGCCGTGTCTAGCTTCTTAGTGAATGCCCATGTGTCGTCAAAGGTTCTGCGGCCCAAGTGCCAAGTGAGAATCAGCTTTGTGTTACTCTCGAAAGCGACGAAGGTATAAGCATCACCTGTGCTGCGCTCTTGTTCGTATGAATCCCATTGAAGTCGCTTTTTGCCTTTTGACTTCTCTTTCATTCCGACAAAACACCATAGCTCATCACATTCAACATCTTTGACAGGTACGCTGTTGATGCGATTCTCAAGGAACCGTTCACACTTCTCGCCAAGTAAAACGAGAAGCTTCATGATGGTGTTTATGTTTATGCCGGTGATTCGTTCTGTGCTTCTTAAGCTAGAGCCTTCAATTAGCTGTTGGATGATCTGAGCGGCTTTATCAAGCGAGAGATACATGCTGTCGAGCGGCTTGTCTTCAGCTTCGATAAACGGCTTGGAGCATGAAGGGCAGTAGAAACGCTGATTACCTTTGCGATCTTTGCCATGCTTTCTAGCTTCGATTTGGCAGTTGTGACATACCATAGTGAGCCTTGCCTTTCTCCGGCGATTAGCTCACAATCAGGTTATCCAGGCCGTTTGCGAGCAATCGCTTTCGGTTTAGTAAAGGCTCAAGTGCTAGTAACACCTGAGCCTTTAACTTTTGAGCTTTCAAAGTTCCATGCGACTCGTATATATTATTTGACATAGTATTATTTCTCATAATATACTGTCGGCATGGCAAAGATAAAACTGATAGTATGGGGTTGGCGTTGTGAGCGTTGCGGTAACGAGTGGGTTCCGAGAGATGCCGGACAAGAGCCGAAGTTTTGTCCGGCATGCAAGTCGCCTTATTGGAATAAGCCACGACAACGCCCAATAAAGAAGCCCTGAAATCAGGGCATGCTCATTATGGCGGCTTCAAGGTGATTACGATCTCACCATCATTGATCGTGATTATAATTTTGCGCCCGCGTTGCTGGATCGTGTATCCAAGTAACGCACGCCGTAGTTCGATCTCAATCTTGACATGCAACACGTTTCGAGTTACTTTACACACATTAACCTCATAGCCCGCATACACATGCGGGTTGGTTATAAAACTGGGACTAACTTTAGAGCCGGATGATCTTGACTATCATTCCGGCTCTGTTTATTTGCGCTCTAAATACCTCCAAATAGCAAAACAAATCTCATAACGTCAGGGCTAGTATAAGGGAACGATGGGAAGTAATGATTTTCTTATCCGCAGGCAAATGATTCTTTGCTTGATTGGGCATCCGACGTAGCAAAGGTTAGTTTGCTACGTCGGGCTGTTAAGGTATAAGTTTCAATCCTTTAGTGTAGTAATCTACTAGCGTGTTGACAGGCGGCGGGTCTTCGCCGTTCCTTTCGTATGCCTCTATGATGCCTAATTCATGAGCGGCGTGAAAGCAGGCGAGAGGCGTAGGCTCTCGTTGAGACTCACTTAAACTGCCATCGGTCACGCGCAACAGTAACGCATCGGTTAGTTTCTTATACTGACCTAATAAGCCTTTAAAATCTCTCCGCTGTCGTACATCGTCAACCCATTCTTGCGGGGTGGAGAAATTCGGGTCGTATTCGTTGGATTTAAGCCAAATCCATTTAGGCGCGAGTTCTTTAACTAGCAAGGTGTATTCCTTTAAGTTAGGCTCAGACCACAAATCCTTTTTCCATTGTTTTCGACGGTCGCCGCCGCGTTTTCGGTTTACTTGGTTAAGAGCAGCAATTTTATTCCCCGCAGCCGCATGTAGATTGATTTGCCCATTACTATATAAGTATGCAATATCGCCTCGCGGTTCCGGTGATTCCTTTAGCACTTCCGGCAACTCGCTGAGATAATTAGCAGAAAGAATTTCAACGGTTGTTCCTGATGGGCTAATTTCATCTGATAGTTCCATGCCAACAAATGCCCTAAGCTGTTCGATATGCCACGAGGCGGGATTCAGATTTTCAAGGTACGGCGCGGCAATTAGTGCGGCGTAAGAAAGCAAAGCCCTCTGAAAATAGCTTGCTAAGTCACGATCATAGTATTTAGAGAAAAAGGAATCCATTGTATCGCGTGAAATACCATCCAAGTCTCCATGTTCGCGTTCAATCGTAAACAAAACACTACTGTAGACGTGCCGCCATATGAGCGTACATCCGTCTAGCGCCTGTTGCGCGTTGCTGAAGATTTTTGCGCCGATTGTGGTTGTTACATGCTCAACTATCGCGCGAGTTATCAAGGTATCTGCCTCACCTTCAGTTTTAGGCAGTGTCACACCTTCGAGAGTTATAGCGACTGCGGGTGTTGACTCTTCATGCGAGGAGCGCCGCATGTACATAGCGCCGACATTAGTAGCGACAATGATGGCTGCACAGTCGGCAATGCCTCTGGCGACGGATATAACTTTCTCAGGGTTTACTAATTTATCTAGGTCTATAATGTCATCTGCTCTTTGCTGAATCTCATAAGCATGTGCCGTCTGATCTTCGGGCGGACTATCATCGGAAAGCGGTATCAGCAGAAAATCTATATCTTCCCCGCTCTCATTCGAGTAGGTGACGAGAGCGCAATTACTAGGCAGCGGAAAAAGCGCCGGATCGTAGTTCGCTGAAGGTTTTGCCTTTACATCTTCACCCATCTTCGCAGCCTCCTGTAAGCTGCTCCTGATATTCTCGACTCGCCAACATGCTCAGGATGGCATGCTGTCCAAAAGGGAGCGACCCTTTTGTAAGGCGAGCCGATTTCAAAGGGATTATATCAAATTATTGGCGGGATGTTTCCGGCATGAGAAAATAGCGGCGTACTATTTTGAGCAACACACTTTTAAGACACTACCAGGCCGCGAAGCGAGTTTCTCATCAATCTATCAATACCGTTCGCGGCCCCGCTGATGCGAGTCGTTAGACGCTTGCCCGTGACTAGCCGTTTCACAGAATTGGAGGATGCTTTATGAAAGCTTTGGTTGCCATATTGTTTATCTGCATCAGTGTTAACGCGCAATCCCAAGAAGAATTCCACAAAAAATATGGCTCACCTATCTCAGAAACACTTACTATTCGACCCGGTGTATTTTTAACTGTTAACTATGCCGAGGCGGGAGATGTATGCGAAATGATAATTCATCCCCAACAGCTCACACTGGATTTAAACTCCCCTATCACTAAGACTATGCAATCGACGACGCTCACCGAAATCATCGATGAACTGGTGCCAAAGAGCCAGCGTGGAAAACTAATCATGGGGACTTTTCTCAACATTGTCTGTTTACCTTTGAATAACTGTTTTGGAGGTATGTCCACCTACGAACGGGTCACAATTATACGAAACGGTGGAGATGACAAAGAGCGGTATGCACGAATACGATGGAAAGAAAGAATCTGTCGAAAATGACAGCGCGTCTAACAACGTCTTCGACCGGAGCCGCCGAAGCGAGTCTCTTAACATTCCTTGAGTGTACGGCGGCGGCCCGGTCAACACGAGCGTTCGCCTGTGGAGGCCACCCATACAATGAACAACCAAATGAATGTGCACGAATCCAGTGAAAAAGATCCCCTAGGAAAGGACGACCGTGCTCGCTCCAATTTCGTCCGGGAGTTGGTACAACGCTCCAATGAACAAGTCCGGGCGCCCGCAGCGCACCTAGCCATACCAGCCACACCTCCAAGACGCATAGTGCAGTTTTGGGATGATCTTGGCCGATTGCCCCGGGACGTTAGGGATTGCATGGAGTCCTGGAAGAAACTCGAGCAATCCGGATTCGAGCTTCAGGTTTTCGACGAGAGATCTGCAAGGGAATTTATCCGGATCCACTTGGGCTCGCGATATGAGAGCGCATTTGACAAGTGCTATCACCCTTCAATGAAGTCGGACTACTTCCGTTACTCCTACATCTTCGTAGAGGGGGGCTTCTATATTGACGCTGACGACATCTATCATGGAACGACAATCGATCGCCTCTTCACAGATGGGCGGTTGAAGCTCCAGCCGTTCTGCTACGACATTGCGACAGCTCAGATGGTTCCACCCTCAGTTTTTGTTAATCCGGGGGCAAACGAATTGAGCTGGATCTTCTACTTCAATACCACCCCTTTGATCGCGGTTCGCAATCATCCTATTATAGAGCGTGCACTGCTGAACGCTACGATAGCCCTTGAGCAAGAATCAGAAGGCGAGCTGCCCGAAGTCCAGGCAACCACTGGCCCCGGCAACCTCACCAGATCCATATTCGAAGTGGTCGCTGATGAAAGCTGTCCGGAGGAAGCGCTGCTCGTTTTGCACGATTGGGAGAAGACTTCCACCAGTAAGTGGCCACTCAGTTACCGGAGTGATAAGAGAAACTGGAGGCTTTCGAATCGGCAAGCGTATCGGGCCTCACGGCGCACGGAGGAGCGATGAACTTGGCGCGCCGTCCACTAGCAGCTGTCTGTCACGTTTTCCGATTCTGGCTGACTCTTCGGAGGCTTCTGCCGAGGCGAAAGTGTCAAACATTCGGTGTCCAAGGTGCGGCGAAAGGCCATAGGATTGAGAAGGTCTATGTCATCAACCTTGATCGTGAACCGGGCCGCTGGTCCAAGATGGAGCAAGAGCTCAGGCACATATTGGACTCGTCGGGAGCTGAACTCTTGAGCCTGACTGAGCGGCATGTCGCCGTCGATGCTAATAAATTCTCGCAGGAGCCACCCAAGGATGCCGACATTGATCCATTTTATACGCTTGGAGATCAGCTTTTTGTAGAACCCCAACCGTTAGTTCTTCCCACGCGTCTCGAACTAAATACTCCGATTCGAATGAGTCGGGCTGAGATTGCAGTCGCTCGATCACACATCAATGTTTGGAGGCAGGTTGCGTCGAGTAATCATGAGTACGCACTTATCCTTGAAGACGACGTATGGTTTCGTTTCGGATTTTCAAGATATCTGGACCAGGCGTGGGACGAAGTCGTGGCCGAATATGATAAGAAGGGCAGATTCGACGTTCTTTATGTGTCGTATCTCGAAGTGAAGCACGGTGCGCCAAAAACCTTTCTTTCAAGTAACGTATTCCGCCCAGTGCGCGGGCTCTGGCATCTGTCCGGATATGTTCTTTCCCGCAAGGGTGCTGAGAAACTCCTTCGCCTACTTCCTTGTCGTGGCCCCATTGACCTCTGGATAAATCACCAGTTCGAAGTGCTGGATGTACGCGCGACTAAACGGCCTCTTATTAGCCAACGACGTGACGCTAGATCTACCAACTTGTATTCAATACTTCCCACTCTCACTACAATTGGCGCGATCACTAGTGAAGGAGCATCCCTATTTAACATCCGCCCAGCTGAGCAACCAGTGTTTGCTTTTGGGCCTGAAGGCTCCGGCCATTCATCGCTTGCAATGGCTTTGTCCATGCTAGGATACAGATGCTGCAGTGATCTCCAGGCATTACCAGCTCCTGAATTAGAACGGCTTCTTGAGGGAAGAGGCAATCGGGTTTTTGACGCATATGTAAACATAGGATCTTTGGACGCAAGAGGCAGGGAACTCCGGAGTCGCTACCCGAAGGCAAAGTTTATTCTTACCGCAGCCAAGGGCATCGCAGCAGATGGCACTTTCCTCAGTGTTGAGGACGACCTCAATGGTGCCGACATAGCTGTGCTTCATTCAGAGGAACCGAACAGATGGCAAGTCGTTTGCGAACACCTCAGATGTGCGCCGCCCACCTGCTCCTACCCTGCGCTGAAGGACCTTGGCCAAAGACCAATTCTCGACGGAACAATTGAAGCGGACCAAGTCCTAAAATGCAAAAGCCCTAAGCGTGATCGGTCGCCATGGGTCATTGAGCCCCGTAAGTGGTGGCAAGGAATTAGCGCTGTCCCGACAGAGGATGGGCAAACGGACACTGGAAAGTTTAGATTTACCGACTGTTTGGAATGTCTCGACACGAGACGCTGGCTTCTAAGAAGCGACACTTTCACGGACAATTTGGCGTTGTTTCGCCCCTCGAATGTCGAATTCAGTTCTGGAAACGGGGCTGCGCTTTCCGTCAAAAGGGAGCCCCTAGGCGTTCGAGATTATACCGCCGCTTCGTTATGCAGTCGGGACCAATACTTGTTCGGAAAATTCGAAGCAACCATCCAAGCATCAAATGTGCCCGGGGTGGTCACCGGATTTTTTCTCCACCGTAACTCACCACGACAGGAAATAGATATCGAGATCGCGGGGAATCGACCAGACCGCCTTTTGGTCAATGTCTTCTACAACCCAGGTGGCGAAGGAGCAAACTTTGACTATGGCTATAGAGGTGCTCCAAGCTATATTGAACTCGGGTTTGACGCATCCAAAGCAAGCCACCGCTTCGCAATTGAATGGAGCCCGTGCGAGATCCGCTGGTTAGTTGACGATAATCTGGTCCATAGGCGCGCGATCTGGGATCCGACACCAATCCCGCACCTTCCACTGTCGCTCCATGTCAACAGTTGGCTATCTCGTTCTACCAAACTTGCCGGGCGAATCAACAACCGACGGCTCCCTGCAACCACTATAGTAGGATCGATTGCTCTGGAGGCCAATTCCGTTATTTCCTCGCCCGGGCCGGATGATCTACGCCGGGTAAGTTAGGCTGCGTAGTTTTAATTGGAGTCAGCTGGCACAATGAAAATTCTATCATTCAATCCGGGTCACGATGGCGCATTCGCTTATCTTGAGGACGGACATTTAGTAGCCTCAATTGAGGCTGAGAAACACTCCCGTTATCGACACTCACCACTGTCCGTTCCGGATGTGTTCAGTGTTCTCGGTGAACTCAAAGAAGTTCCCGACGTGCTTTGTATAGGTGGCTGGTGGCCTAGCGACACGCATCTGTCTGAACAGTACTTTCTTGCTGGATACTATGGCGTCAGTACCAGCGACATTATAGTTAGTCAAAAACGCCTATTGGGGAAGACGGTTCAATACTTCTCATCATCCCACGAACGTTCCCATCTTCTCTGTGCCTTTGGCATGTCGAATCTGCCCAAGGGCACCCCGTGCTATGCATTACTTTGGGAAGGAGTGATCGGATCATTCTACAAAATCGATTCCGAGTTCAATTTGACAAAGCTCGCCGATGTCATGCCTGAACCTGGACATCGTTATGCCCTGCTCTACGGCTTGGCTGACCCAACCTTTGATAAAAGTGTTGCAGAATTCTCCCGATTTTCTGACGCGGGAAAACTCATGGCTTTGGCTTCGTTCTCGAAGAGAAGCAAGCCTTCGGATGAAGAGGAGAAAATAATCGCGTTTCTCATGCAGGATTGCCTGCACCTAAAGCCGAAGGAGTGTGAGGTGTTAAGGCATTGTCGACACTACAACGTAGGGTTGGATGATCCGGAGTTTCGTAATTTCGCAGGGATTTTCAGCAACAGAATATTTGATCGTTTTTATCAATTTGCCGAGTCGAACATGATGAGAGGCATGCCGTTGCTGATCACTGGAGGCTGCGGACTTAATTGTGACTGGAACACGAAGTGGAAGGAGACCAATCTTTTTTCCGAGATATTCGTGCCACCTGTTGCCAACGATTCAGGCTCAGCGATCGGCACGGCGATTGACGCGCAGTTCCATTTAACAGGGAACCCTAAGATAGATTGGAATGTCTACTCTGGCCTTGAATTTATAGCCAATGCCGCATTCGACGCATCTTTATTTGATGAGTACGAAACGAACTACGCAATGATTGCCGACATGTTGGCTAGCAATCTGATCATCGGATGGGTAAATGGAAAATACGAAATCGGACCACGCGCGTTGGGAAATCGTTCGATTCTTGCTTCGCCATTCCAGGATAGCACTAGGGTGCGGCTGAATGAGATTAAGCAGCGCGAACAGTTTCGTCCGATTGCGCCCGTCTGCCTCGAAGAAGATGCTGTTAGATGGTTTGGCTGCAATCACCCGAGCCCATTTATGCTTTACACGCATTTCGTTTCTACGGATGCGCTAGCTGCGGTGACACATGTCAATGGGACGGCGCGCATTCAAACGGTGTCCCCTGTGACTAACAGCCATTTGCATGAGCTGCTTATGGCATTCAAGGCACGTACCGGTTACGGTGTCTTGTGTAATACCTCCCTGAATTTCAAAAGAAGGGGATTCATAAACAACATAGCCGATCTCTCGGCCTTTACGATAGAGCACAATTTGGACGGCTTTGTGATTGAAGGGCGAAGCTATATGTTGAAGTCATCGACAAATTATCAGGCATACTTGAGGATGCCAAACTCTATAGCTGGCTCGACTTAGGTAATGGATCGACGCTCGACAATTGAAAGAGAAACATGAGCGCAATGAATTTAGTAGGGTGTGGAAGGACTTTGGATGACCTACGGAAAGTCCGTCAGAGCATCAATGTACCTAAGCGGGACTGGCAAAAGTGAGAACCGATTGGGCGAACAAGTTGCTGGAGGCAACGCGCTACCGCGCGCGCCTCAGCTAGACGTTAGACGCTTGCGGTCAATAGCGGCGTCGTAGGTAGAGTCAATTTGCTTGAGCTAAGAATCATACTTGGGCGACCTCGTAACTATTACTGATCTGAGGGGAATAAATGCTTTTCGGCTTCATACTTCTTACATTGCCACTGGCGACGGTTGGACTTCACTTAATTTGGCCTGACTTACTCTGGTTGAAGATAGTGGCGATTCTATGTGTCTTGGGTTCGAGCACATTCTTGCTGTCAGCTATGGAAGAGGGGATTGGAGGAGCTAAGCAGTTCTCCGTGCCAATATTAGCAATTATTATTGTCTCAGTCGCAGGAGCTTTTCTTAGTATTTGGTTTGGGTGGTTGTCCACTGCCGTGATAGTAGGACTCTATGGCACAATCAGTATCATAAGCGGTTTCATCGGAAGGAGCAGGATAAGAGATGTATGAACCCTGTTCCAGTGCGCGTCTAACAATGTGTTGGACCGGAGCGGCGGAAGCGCATTTCTTATGGTTACTTCCAGTGTTCCGCCGCCGCCCGGTCAACACGGCCGTTAGACCACCTGAGGTGTCCATGACGGTTAAGCAGAGAGTAAAATATAGAAATGATACTTCAAGATGTCCTTGATCAAATAAATGCAAATATATTTTACCGAGAGTTCTCTTTTTCAAGTAATAATTTCTTTCCTAGTCCAGGGCAGTCGGAGGAATTTGCAGACCACGCTATATGGATTGACGATCTTCTAATTGTTTATCAATTGAAGCAGCGGACAACTGAGAACTCTTCTGATAAAAGTGACCGGAACTGGTTCAAAAAAGAGGTTCTTTCGAAGGCCACATCTCAAGTAAGGAATACTTTGCGTTTTCTGCAAGAGTATCCCGACATAAACATCTCGAACCAAAAGGGGCATATATTTAATGTTAGCGCAATAAAACTAAAGCACATAATCAAACTTATTGTTTATTCGCCAAACGAAGGTTTCCCCAAAGACTTACTGCGTGTGCGCCACCATATCAGCCGAACAGCGGGATTCATTCACATAATTCCTTGGTTGGACTATGCTGGAATTTGCGCCACCTTGTTAACGCCAGCAGAACTTGTTGAATACTTCGAGTATCGAGAAATGATGATAAAGCGATGGGAGTCTACGAACCAGCTATCATCAGAACCTGCGCTTCTTGGTCAGTTTTTGCGAGGTGATGATAATAGCGTCCCTAGCGAAGAATATATAAAGCCCTTGAAGGTACTAAAGCGTGACTCACAGGATTTTGACATTACTCCTTTTCTCTCTGATTTCGGCAACAAAATTATAGGCCAGCAAGGAGGTACTTCAGAGTTGGACTATTACAAAACCCTTGCTGAATTTGCAAAGCTTCGGAGGGGAGATTTGAAACAAGTAAAATGGCGAATGCAATTGTGTCTTAATGCCGCCCGCGAAAATAAGTTCTTTCCACCCAACCGGATTATTGTGCCAGATACGGGTTGCGGGTTTATGTTTATCGCCTTCGACAAGATGTCTCCAGAAGCGCGAAGAAACATCTTTGGCAATCTCACAATGGCAGCAAAATATGAACAACATCTGAACCGACAAATTGGTGTATCCTTCTCAAAAGATAATAGCTTTATTGATGTTGAATGGTGTTATCTTGATTATCCTTGGAAGCCTGATCCTTGGTTTGAGGAGAGGCTGCGCGATCACAACCCATTCGGACCGCTAAGGTCTGAGGTTCGGCCTCGGTATAGTTTTAATGAGGAGTAAGGCTATAGCTGCGTAGCAGGTGGTCTAACAAGCGCATGCAGTGGAGCGCGGCGAGCGAGTTTCGTATACATCCTTCAGTGTCCTGCGCCGCGCCCACTGATGCGGGACGTTAGACCCACTGATCCAAGTGGCACCGTTAGCCCAATACAAAATGATTTATAACGCTGACTATGTTAGTATTCGCTAGTGAGGGTTGCATATGACTATAAAAGCTAGAGCAACAATTGATGACCTCTACAAAGTGCCAGACAACGCCAAAGCCGAAATTGTTGATGGAGAAATTATACTAATGTCACCGACTGGAGATATGCCTGCCCGCGCCGGATTTAAGATTGCCATGAGTTTAAGCCTGATGGAGGGTAGAGTTTCTGGCCGGGCGTATCCGGACAATGTCGGTTACAAAGTAAACCTGCCAAACCGCGATTCATTCAGCCCCGACGCTTCGTTCTATACGGGTCAGCATAGCGGAATGAAATTTCTTGAAGGAGCGCCAGTATTTGCAGTCGAAGTTAGAAGCGAAAATGATTATGGGCCGAATGCTGAAGTCGCTATAGCCAAGAAACGTGCAGACTATTTTGCATCTGGGACGATTATCTTTTGGGACGTTGATTTACTAAGTCCTGATGTTATTAAATCCTATGATGTAAATGATCCTAATAATCCCAAGATTTTCCGGCGTGTAGATATAGCTGACGCAGAGCCAGCCGTGCCTGGTTGGATAATCTCTGTAGACGAACTGTTTTCATAGATCAAACCTACGCCTCAAGCAAACGTGGGTCTAACAAACGCATGCAGCGGAGGCCGCGAAGCGAGTCTCGTATGTATTCCTGAGTGCCGTTCGCGCGCCCCGCTGATGCGCAGCGTTATACCTGCTCAGCGAAATGTGCTGATGGACAGGCCGCTGCGCCGAGTCGCGCTCGCACAGCAAAGACTACGCTCAGGCGACTACTCCGGCATAGATCAAGCAGGCGAGCGCGACGGAGGCTTAATGGCCACGGCGCAGCTAACTAGCTGAACAGGTATAACAACCGCATGCAACGGAGGCCGCGAAACGATTATCGCATCAATGGCGAGTGCGGCTCGCGGCCCCGATAATGCGGAGCGTTAGACGGCTTGCGACTCGGCGAGTAAAATGGCGGCATGCCTAAGGCGAGAAAAACAAGAATAGGAAAACTACCGCCACGCTACTCTTTCATACTTAATCAACACCAGGATACTCGTCTGAGCAAATGCCCTTTGTGTCAAAGACCTACGTTTCCACGAAAGTTCGCTCTCTTTATACACATAGATGAATGGGGACCGATGGCTCTCGGCAAAACTTGTAAATATTGCTCAAGGTGTGAATTAATAATGGTTCACCAAGATGAGTTGGAAGCAGAATTAGCTTACAGCTTCAGCAAGTTTGCACCTGAATTCATAGGCAATGAATATTTGGTCATTGGAACAGTAGACAAGAGAGTGTGGAAAAAAGGACTGGAAGGAAGCGGCGGGGAGTTTGGTGAGATGTTGAAGCATATAGCAGACTTCAAGCGAGTCTATGACCTGCACATAGAACCAGGAGGATGGTATCCGGCTGATGAAAAGGAACTGTAAACAAGCCGCCGTCTAACAAATGCGTGCAACGGAGCGCGGCGAGCGAGTTTCGTATGATTCCACGAGTGGCTTGCGCCGCGCCCGCTGACGCAAGCCGTTATGCCGCCACAGCGAAGTGTGTTGATCGTCCCGACGCAGCGCCAAGTCGCGCTCGCGCCAGGAATAATCAGAGCAAGCCAAGGCGAGGGGAGAATAAGCACGGCGCGAGCGCGACAGTGGCTTATCAGCCACGGCGCAGCTAGATGGTTGGGCAGGCATAACAACCGCATGCAACGGAGGCCGCGAAGCAAGTTTCGCATGTTACAATCAATACCTCTCGCGGCCCCGATAATGCGCAGCGTTAGACGTGCTTGATGCAATCTTATGGTCTCGCTGAGCTTGGATTGTGATAAAATATGGCCGATTAAATTGGAGGATAAACAATGTCAATTAAGGAACAAATTTTTCAAGAGCTTAATGGCTTGAGCCAAGCCGAACTAGAAGAAATAGCTCAATATCTCGCATTCATAAAGTACCAGTCCAGGGTCAAACCGACACCCATATCAGATGAGGCTCAAATGGCTGCACTGTATGCTGAATTTGCTGAGGAAGACCGAGAATTAGCAGAGGAAGGAATATCAGACTACACTGGAGCGTTGGCGAAAGAGGATAATGAATGACGATAAGGCGAGGAGAAGTATGGCTAGCAAACCTCAACCCTACGCGTGGATCGGAACAAGCAGGGACCCGGCCCGTACTTATCTTCCAGAATGACTTGATAAACAAGTACACAACGACAGTACTTGCAATACCCTTTACAACAAACTTACGGCGAGCCTCTTTGCCATCGTGCGTACAAGTTCCAAAAGGAGAAGGTGGACTGACAAGCGATTCGGTAGCACTCTGCCACCAACTGCGAGTGTTGGATAAGACCCGCTTGCATAAAAAGCTCGGAGAGATAAGCCAAGAGACGATTGCAGCAATCGAGGTTAAAGTAGTATTCACGATGGGGATCATTTGACGAAAGCCGCACGTCTAACAAACGCATGCAGCGGAGGCCGCGAATCGGGTTTCGTATCCATTCATCAATGCCGCTCGCGGCCCCGCTAATGCGAATCGTTAGGCTGCCTGATTGCACGAAGGACGGTAATATGAATACGCAAGAATTACTACGCTGGAAAGTCCCTGACAAAAGGACAGCCGAAGACAACCTTTTAATGAGCTATTGGAAGGAAGCAGGCGGTTCTCATCTTTACGGAGGTTCTCAGCAAGTGGCAGGCGAATTGATGCTGTGCGTGTTGATACTCAAAGCTTTCCTGCTGACATCATCACTTACAGGAAGACTAATGCTCATGAATTCCGAGCAGCGATTTACAATCCGCCAGATACAACCATTGAAGTTATAGAAGTCACACGCAGAGATATTCATGAATGTGGTTTGGGGCAAGTTATAGCGGCCTCTGATCTCTTAGAAGGGGAGTATCACAATCTCTTGCAGTCCAAGCCTGAGCGTATACGCAAAGTCATTATTTGTACCGATATTGACTCAGCAATTAAGAGAGTCTGTGAAAAACGCGAGATACAAATATGGCTAGAAGGTTCCAATAACCGGACTCGCAGACGGCGACTGTCGAAACTCAGTGAGAACCAATCGGCACTTTTGAAGGCTTATTGGAATAGGTTTGGCGGGGTTGTTTTTACCGAGGTTGGCTTGTACGACAGGCTAATTGATGCGATTCGTGTTGTCTCCCCAAACCTCAAAGACGAGATTATCTCTTATAGAGAGAGCAATGCTAAAGAACTTATAACCTCAATTCATGATTCAAGAATTGAGGCGATGGAGGTTATTAAAGTGATGCCTGGGCACTTTGGCCGCTGTGCATTCGGCCAGCTACTCGCCGATTCAGATTTGTTGGAGTTGAAATATCAAGACTTGGCCCAGTTCAAACCAAGTGCAATAAGCAAGACTTTGATACGCACAATTACTGACGCACCGATGGAAAGCATTTGCGAGAAACATAAGTTTAGAGTTTGGCCCTTGCCTACCGACGATCTAATTATGGATAAGCGTAGGTAAGTGTTTGGGTTTGATCGGCAGCCTAACAAGCGCATGCAGCGGAGGCCGCGAAGCGAGTCTCGTATGTATCCTTGAGTGCCGCTCGCGGCCCCGCTGATGCGAGTCGTTATGCCTCCTCAGCGAAATGTGCGGATAGACCCGTCGCTGCGCTAAGTCGCGCTCGCGCCACAGATAATCATATGCAAGCTAATGCGAGGTGCAGAGCCAATACGGCGCGAGCGCGACAGAGCCCTGACAGGCACGGCGCAGCTAGATGGTTGGGCAGGCATAACAACCGCATGCAACGGAGGCCGCGAAGCACAGTTCGCATGTTACAATGAGTGCGGCTCGCGGCCCCGATAATGCGGAGCGTTAGATTCCTTGCCGCGGTGCTTGACCTCAGAATCCAGCGGAAGTAATCTCTGAGTATGAATTATCAGGACTATATTACAATCGAGCCTGGCAAACGCGGAGGGAAGCCATGCATCCGGGGCCTTCGTATCACAGTCTATGATGTGCTTGATTACCTAGCTTCAGATATGACCGAAGACGACATTCTGGAAGACTTTCCTGATCTTACACGCGAGGATATAAAAGCGTGCTTGGCTTTTGCAGCAGATCGTGAGCGTAAAATAGTCACAATACCAGCGTGAAACTACTATTTGATGAAAACCTATCACACAAACTCGTGCAGGCTGTAGCGGATCTGCTTCCTGATTCCGAGCACGTAAGAGATATAGGCTTGAAAACCGCCGATGATCGTTTAATCTGGGAGTACTCCAAGAGTAACGGTCTGATGATAATCTCAAAAGATTCTGATTTCTATCAAAGAAGCTTGTTGTATGGACATCCACCCAAGGTGATATGGGTCAGGCGTGGTAATTGTTCAACGGCTGATGTAGAAGCAATATTGCGGAAGCATTATGATGATATCAAGAGATTCAATCAAGATTCGTATGAGGCATACCTGATTCTGCTTTAACACCGGAATCTAACAAGCGCATGCAGCGGAGGCCGCGAAGCCCACTTCGTATGTTTCTATCAGTACGGCTCGCTGCCCCGCTGATGCACATCGTTATGCCTCCTCAGCGAAGTGTGTAGATATACCCGACGCTGCGCTGAGTCGCGCTCGCGCCACTTCATAGCCAACTGCTAGTTGAGGCCACGCCTGCAACAATCACGGCGCGAGCGCGACAGTGCCCTGTCGGGCACGGCGCAGCTAGATGGTTGGGCAGGCATAACAACCGCATGCAACGGAGGCCGCGAAGCAAGTTTCGCATGTTACAATCAATACCTCTCGCGGCCCCGATAATGCGCAGCGTTAGACGCCTGTGGGTTGCCCTTGACCAATGCTTCGACAAGGTGTACTGTAAAGCTGTACATATCACACATACAGAGATTAGATTATGCCAATTCAAACAACCTACACAAAAGCCAGAGCCAACCTTGCTAAACTGTGCAACGAAGTTGCGGAAAACAGAGAGATCGTAATCATCAATCGCAGAGGTAATGAAGACGTCGCCTTGGTTGCTGTTGATGAACTTTCAAGTTTGATCGAAACTGCTCACTTGCTAAGATCGCCCAAGAATGCGCAACGCCTGTTGGCAGCATTAAATCGAGCAAGGTCAAGAAAAGTAAAGCCTCAAAGTATTGCCAAACTGCGTAGGGAGATTGGGCTTGACGAAAAAGGTTAAAGGGCGGGGCAAGAAGAAAGAGCGGGATGCAGTATTCCAGCCAGAATTCCGAGAAGACCTGAAGTACTGGATAGAAATGGATCGCAAAGTGGCACTAAGAGCGTTGGAGCTTGTTGAGGCAATAATGCGAGAACCATTTACAGGGATAGGCAAGCCAGAGCCTTTGAAGTATCTCGCAGCAGGGGCTTGGTCACGGCGGCTGACGCAAGAACATAGAGTTGTGTACGTAGTGTCGGACGACAGGATAGATTTCCTCCAATGCAGATATCACTATTAAAGACGGCGTCTAACAAGCGCATGCAACGGAGGCCGCGAAGCGAGTCTCGTATGATACTTTGAGTGTTACGTCGCGGCCCCGCT
Source organism: Blastocatellia bacterium (assembly GCA_963728545.1). Taxonomy (GTDB): domain Bacteria; phylum Acidobacteriota; class Blastocatellia; order UBA7656; family UBA7656; genus DASUNP01. Next base: position 3,155,779 of record CAVSKO010000002.1, on the reverse strand, counting down.
GATGCGAGTCGTTAGACCCCTTGTTGGTTGTCGGCAGATCCCCGGTGTCGCATTTCAACTTAGAGCTGGTTGCAAAATTAAAAGGAGCGAAGGAAAAAACAGAATAAGATAGAGGATCGAAACCTTCAAAGGGGTAAGCCGTATGTCCGACTCGATCCTCTCCGATCAATTATGGCAACGCATTGAGCCACTGCTGCCGAAGAAGAAGAGACGCAACATTCAACATGCGGGTAGAAAGCCAGTTGATCCGCGCAAGGTGATGACAGGCATCCTATTCGTTCTTCGGACCGGAATTCCGTGGAAATCTCTTCCTGCAACGAGCGATTTTCCTTCGGGTCATACCTGCCGCCGCAGACTCATCGAATGGGAGCGGCGAGGCGTCTGGAAGCAGCTTTGGCAAAGCATCCTTGCTGAACTTCAGTCCGAAGGGCAACTCGATTGGGAGCGGGGTGTGGTTGACAGTTCCAGTGTGAGAGCAGGCCACGGGGGCGAGAAAACCGGCAAAAACCCCGTGGATCGGAGCAAACTGGGCAGCAAGCATCATCTGCTGGTGGAGGGCCAAGGCGTTCCACTCTCGATGAGTTTGACGGGCGCGAACCGGCATGACATCACACAACTGATGATGTTAGTGGAGAGTATTCCACAGGTGCGTGGCAGGCGTGGGCACCCGCGCCAGAAACCGAAAAAGCTGCAAGGGGATCGGGCCTATGACAGCGAACCACATCGCCGGGCACTGAAAAAAAAGGGATCAAGCCGCTGTTAGCAAAGCGAAGGACTGAACATGGGAGCGGACTGGGAAAAACGAGATGGGTCGTCGAGCGCTCGCTGTCCTGGCTGCATCAGTTCAGAAAGCTGAGGATGCGTGAAGAAACAAAAGGCTCCACTCATGAAGCACTCATGCTGTTGGCTTGTGGCATCATCGCGCATCGATTTCTGAAAAGTTAATTTTGCAACCAGCTCTTAGTAAGAAACTCGCTTCGCGCGCTCCGGTCCAACGACTGGTTAGGCGGCGACCTGCTGTAGCATCTACCTATTCCCAGTCCTTCTTTAGCAGCAATTCTTCAATCCTGTAGGCATGAAACATCTCGTGGTTCAGCAGATGTCGGAACATGATCCATACCGAATAATGACTGAATGCCTCATGCTCTGCCGTTCGCTGCCAGTCCTCCACCGATAGTTCCTTCAGCCTCTTGACCAGACCGGCTCGCTCTCTCACATACCGGTCGAGTGCTTCGTCTAAATCAATGCTAAGTAGCGCTCCCGATTCCTCCTCTGGAGAATTAAGGATGGACCTTATAAAAGGCGCTGGAGCAGATAATATCAAGTCGAGGCGCGCGAGGAATGGCCCATCACTGGCGGAGAGATGACAAGCGTGTTCATAAGCGGACCATTTCGTCGGGCTGGGCCGACGCTTCAGGTACTGGGGCGGCACCTCACGAATAAGGGGAATGATAATGCCAGGGGCATTTTCTAAGACGGCTATTAAGGTTGTTGTATTGCTCATCAACTTCTCCTACGTTCATCTAAGCTTGTCAGCAGCCTAACGCCTCGCATCAGCGGGCGCGCACATAATCTGAGGGACAACGACCAAGCTGGCTTGCGCGCTCCGTTGCATGCGTATGTTAGGCGCTGTGATTCGCCTGCCAGACCAGTCGGGAGAAGTATGGTCCAAGATCATTTTCATGAGTAAACACCATTGTCCAATCCATCGAACGCGGAGAAATATAAATGTCAATCAACTTTCCATTAAAGTCAGGTAGTCCTGCATTCTGGCGCGCCGGGTCAATCCTTTTACCCTTCGCCAAACGTGCCAAGCTGAATATCTCCATCCGGAACATAGGTGCTCATCACAACGCCAGTTGTTGAAACCTTCGAAGCCACGAGCCGCAATGCACATGGTCTTGCACCATTTTCAAACAATCGCTTTCCACCCCCAAGAACTACCGGGTACATCCATACGTTGTATTCGTCAATGAGCGATGCGGCTTGTAGCGTCTGAATCATATTGCCGCTGCCAATGATTTGAAGGTCGTGTCCGGGCTCATCCTTGAGCGCGGTTATGGCTGAAACGATGTCATCGCCAAGTACCGACGAATTGTTCCATTGCAATGACTTCAACGTGCGGGACGCCACATGCTTTTTTGCCGCATTGAGCGTCCTCGCAATCGGATTGTCCTCTGGTTGGTGAGGCCAATATGACTCGAATATTTCGTAGGTTTTGCGACCGAGTACAAGCTCTCGATCTTTACCATCGAAACCTGCCGCAGAAATATCCACCCCTGCATCCCCGAAAGCGAACATCCAACCACCTAACGTGAAATTTTCGGTTGGATCTTCGTCCGGTCCTCCTGGTGCCTGCATGACACCGTCCAGTGATGTAAATGTGGACGCAATAAGTTTCCTCATATAACTCTCCTACGATTGCATGACATTGTGCGCGCTAACATGTAATGGCCTTCGCCTCTCGTTATCTGCATCCTGAGATTCAATACCAGCAACAACAGAATACAACGACCGAGATGATTAGTAACCACTTTTGCGTTGAACGACCACAATGGAAACAACAGAAGTATTTCGATCACCGGTCGCGACCTAACTTGTAATTAGATGTCCTAAAGGACACCTTATATTACGGCTATTAGTACAGATAATCCAGCGCACCCTTTCGTAGTAAGTGTTCAGACTTCGGTTCTCAGACGAGAATCCGAGGTGAGCGTTGGGCGCAGCAACCGGCTGTTGACAAAGGTTGTAGACTTCAACTGTGAATGTGGATCTGGAAAACGCGAATCGTGACGAATTGAAAGAATTCGTCTTACAACTCCTGATCCGTTTGCAAACCTTGGAAGAACGTAACAAAGAGTTGGAAGCCGAAAATGAGCGACTGCGTCAGCAATCAGCTAATAACAATCCCCCTTCCTTTGTAAAAGCCAATCGCCGGGAACGTGAGAAGAAGCCGCGCAAGAAACGCAACAAAGGATACGCTCGGCCACTCGATAAAGTCACCCGACGAGTCCATCATGCCTTTGAGCAATGTGCGCTATGTAATATCGCTTTAAGTGGTGGACGGGTTGGCACTGTGCGCCGAGTCATCGAGTTGCCACCAACCTCAGTAGAGGTGGTAGAACATATAGTAGTCGAGAGGACTTGCCCGCAGTGCCACCAAAGCTGGGCACCCGAAGTTGACTTCTCAGCAATGGTAGTTGGAAAGCAACGCTTCGGCATATCTGTACAAAGCGAAGTGACGGTCTTGCGTGAGCAGTGCCGTTTGCCTTTCAGAGTCATTCAAGATTACCTCAGACGACGATGGGCATTAGCTTTAAGCACGGGCGAGTTGGTGGGACTGGTTCGTGGAGTGGCAGAACGAGGGAAATCAGATTACGAAGCATTAGGCAATAAAATACGTGGCTCTCCTGTAGTAAACGGAGATGAGACAGGGTGGCGAGAGGACGGGCGAAACGGATACTTATGGAGTTTCTCAACACCTTCGGTGAGATATTTCCTCTATCGAAAGACGCGCTCTCAAACAGTAGTCAAAGAGGTGCTGGGCGAGGAGTTCGATGGCGTTCTGGTGACGGATTTCTATGCTGGCTACAACGTACACAAGGGGGCACACCAGCGATGCTGGACTCACTTGTTGCGCGATGTGCGAGAGTTGAAGCGGGAGCACGAAAAGGATGAAAGTGTGCAGTGGTGGGCACAAGCAGTGAAAGATGTATATGATCGGGCAAAGGCATATAAGGGACCGAACCGGCGACTAGGACCAGTAGATCAGAAAGCAGAGCGGGTGAAAGCACAGCGCAAGTATGAGCAAGAATTGCTTGCGTTGTGCAAGCCGCACTTGAAGAAGAAGCAAGCTATAGTTGGCCCCATTGTCTAGACCACGAATTAAGAAAAATAAAGTGGACATTTCCTAGCTGCCAAAGTGAACCTCCGATGGGGTACGATAGCTTAGGCTCTGGTGCGGTCGTTCTTGATTATAGAACCAGAAGTAAGTATCGAGCCCTGTCTCCAACTCTGGAACACTGGCGTACTCTTTCAGATAAATGTCCTCGTACTTCACGCTTCGCCATAATCGCTCAACAAATATATTGTCCAATGCCCGGCCTCGCCCATCCATGCTGACGCGAATGCCTGCCTCCTCCAAGGTTGAGGTGAAAGCCTGTGCTGTGAATTGAACCCCTTGATCAGTGTTGAATATCTCAGGCTGCCCACCCGACAGCGCACGCTTTAATGCCAGTAGACAAAATTCTCCATCCAGAGTGTTCGACAACTGCCAGGCGACCACATACCTGCTGAACCAATCAATGATTGCCATCAGATACATGAAGCCCGCTCGCATTGGCACGTATGTTATATCAGCGCTCCAAACCTGATTCACTCGGCTGATAGAGAAGTCTCGCAGTAAGTACGGATATTTCTTATGCTCACGATTAGCTACAGTCGTCTTCGGTCCAGGGAAGATGGCTTGTAGGCCCATTAGCGCCATTAATCGCCTTACCCGCTTGTGGTTGACCTTGTGACCGAGTCGCTGCAAGTGAGCTGTCAAGCGTGGCCAACCATAAAATGGAGTCTTGGTGTATTGCTCATCAATCAGTCGCATTATCTGCAAGTTGAACTCGGACTCTGTAGCCAGGCTGTAGTAGAAAGTCGAACGGCTCAGGCCGATCAACTCACACTGCCGACGCATACTGATGTCTGCCTGCTGCGGCTCAATCATACCCCGTTTGATCTCAATTGAACGGGGCAGCTTTTTTTTTCAGCCACTCCAATTCCATCTTTAGTCGCCCGATTTGCTCAAACAATTCGGCCTCACGTGTTTGTAGTTGCTGTTGATGACCAGTCCTAGAGTGATTGAAAATCTCTGGCCCCGAATTGAGCAATTGGCGCTTCCAGAGGCTGACCAAGTTTGGGTGTAAGCCATGTTCGCTGGCGAGTTGATTAATCGTTTTCGTCTCTCTGACTGCTTCTATCGCTACCTGGAACTTGAACTTACTGCTGTATTGCTTGCGAATCCTGGACATGATTGACCCTCCACTGGCTCGGTGGATCATAGCCTACTTCCACCTTAGCCTGTGGTCCAGCTTTCGGGGCCAATTATAAGCAATGAGCAGGCTTTGTGAGAGGATAGAGCGATTCCTGCCAGAATTGTTTATGTTCATGACCGACCCGCGAGTGCCGGCAGATAACAACGCAGCGGAACGAAGTCTGCGAGAACCAGTAGTGAGTCGCAAGATAAGCGGAGGCACACGATCCGCAAAGGGGAGTGAAACCAAGAGCATATTGGCATCACTATTTGGGACGTGGCGATTGCTGGAACTCGATCTTTATGAATCCTGCCGGAAGATTTTGACCGCACAAAAATCGGTAGTCTGAACACTTACCTTTCGTAAGTGCGGCCTTTGCCACAGTAGCTCACCGGGACGCCATATTAGGTGGAAATTAGCAAGGATTTTTATCCCGCTTCTGTTCTCATGCTATACTAAGCAAAAGAGTCATAATGCTTAGTAAGTTTTCCTCCTCTCAATATGATATTTCTGGTACTCTCAATTTTGCTAGTATTAACCTTGTTCGTAGGCGGAAACGGGGTCTAACAAACGCATGCAGCGGAGGCCGCGAAGCAAGTTTCGTATGTTTCTATCAATACTGTTCGCGGCCCCGCTGATGCGAATCGTTAGACCCCTTGCCTGCAACCCTCAATGCTTGCCTGTACTGCTTGATAAATCACAAAAACGATTGTATCTTCTTTGTAGAAACATTCGGAGATAACATATGCGGACTCAAATACAAAAATGGGGCAATAGCCTTGCACTTCGGATACCCAAATCATTCGCTACAGAATCAAGCATAGAAGAGGGTTCTCTTGTAGATATGTCCATAATTGAGGGGAGGTTAATTATCGAACCCATCTCTGAGCCGACATATACTCTTGAAGAACTCTTGGCAGGAATCACTAAAGAAAACATACATGCGGAAGTTGACACTGGAATCCCGACTGGCAAAGAGGTGTGGTGATGCCAAGGGTATATGTACCTCATCGCGGGGATGTAGTGTGGATCAGCTTTAACCCACAAGCTGGACACGAGCAATCAGGCAGGAGGCCGGCAGTTGTAATATCCCCGGCTGCCTACAACGGCAAAGTAGGACTGGCGATATTATGTCCTGTCACCAACCAGATAAAAGGCTATCCGTTTGAGGTGGTAATACCGCAGGGACTGAAAGTGACTGGGGCAGTTTTGTCTGACCAGGCGAAAAGCCTGGATTGGAAAGCAAGAAAAGCTGAATTGATTTGCAAATTGCCGGAATCAGTAATAAAAGTCGTATTGCAGAAGCTGAATACATTGTTGTGATAAACAGCTCGGAAATAAACCCGCTGTTCAAAAGCGGGGTCTAACAAACGCATGCAACGGAGGCCGCGAAGCGAGTTTCTCATCGTTCTATCAGCGCGGCTCGCGGCCCCGCTGATGCGCAGCGTTAGACGCCCGCAGTACTCGCGTGGATCAAATGAATAATGTAAGCTGATCACATATATGGAAGGACAGCAAATCAGAAAAATACTTCTGGAAGTTGTCGGCGAGTTCTCTCGTCACGGTCCAGGCTACTTTCAAACGAGTGCAGTAATGAAGCTCCGCGCAGCAAGCTGCGCGGTATCGCGCGCGTGCGCGAGTCGTCAGAATAGTTCGAGTTGCTGATTATGCAATTGCTTATACTCTTTTTCCCTGCCCTGCTGCTTTATGTACTTGCTGATCATCTGCTCGTTGCCGTGCTGTCCAACCGTGCTGATGTAATAGCCGTCCGTCCAGAACTCTCCGCCCCACAGTCTCTTCTTTACCTCCGGACACGCTGCAAAGATCTCCCTGGCCGTAATGCTCTTGATGATTTGTACGATCTTCTTCGGGCTGTACATCGGCACCGACTGCACCAGGAAATGGACGTGGTCTGTGTCGGTGCCTATCTCCAGAAACGTTATCTCATACCGCTTACTAATCTCAACACAAACCTCTTTGAGCTTCTGATCTACTTCGGAGCTAAATATCACTCTGCGATACTTCGCTGGACAAACTATGTGGTACAGCAGTACCGAAACGTTATGGCTCTTATGGATGAAGCGGCTCACTCATCCAGTATACTGACGCAGCAAGCTGCGGGGAACTAACCCCCTAGAGATTAGAAATGCTGGTCGAATCGGGAAATGTATCAACAAGCGCGGTGCATACTTGGGCAGATCCATATGAGTACGGAGTTGATACCAATAATCAGTGGGGCGTGGTATCGTGGATTCTTCCAAGAATTGCTGTACCAGTAAAGACTACCCAGAGTTTAAGTCAGGATTTAGAGGATGTTCTACGCAAATTCTTGCTCGCCAAAGCTGCAAAAGATCGCACTAGAAACGATTTACAACAAGGCATAATTAATAAAGAGGTTTTCGGAACCACAATTTCATTAATTGCTTGGAGAACACTAGAGCTTTATTCGCAGAGCGCATCCTGCAGGAAACAAGCTAGTATACAGGCTCAAAAAGCGGTTAACAGATTATTACACTCGTTGCCTGATATTTTGGGGTTGCCGTTAGAATACCCAGATAAGGAACCGGAGGCACTTGAAGGTTATCTTGGTTGGACTGGATTATGCTTGGCTGCTGCTAGTTTAGGAATCCGAATCTCTGCTGGAGAGTACCAGAAAGAATTGAATATAGCTGAAGAGCTTAATTCTGCAATTGGGCTTCACCTTTCTCGAAAGCAACAGCAAAGCAGTTTTAGCAAATTGATTCATCAAATAGATGACTTCTCGCCTCAGACTGCTGCGGCAATAATACGAGGTGCAACTAAAGTTGCGGAGCTTTATAAAACCATTCTCTGAGCCGTTGAAAAAGTGCCGCCCAACAAACGCATGCAGCGGAGGCCGCGAAGCGAGTTTCTCATGGTTACTTTGAGTGTAACGTCGCGGCCCCGCTGATGCGGAGCGTTAGACGCTCGCAATGCTCATACCCATTGATTATAATAGGATTTCATAAGGTATTTTTGGGTTAGCAACAGTATATGGAACATGATGTCTTTATAAGTTATGCGAGTAAGGATAAGCGGACAGCCGATGCTGTGTGCGCATCTTTGGAGTCCGCTGGTATAGGATGTTGGATTGCTCCGAGAGACATTATAGCGGGCAATTATGGCGCAGCAATAATCAAAGCTATTAAAGTAAGCAAGATGATGGTTCTGCTTCTGTCCTCTTACGCTAATGAATCTTCCCAAGTTAGGCGCGAGGTAGAGCGAGCCGTTAGCAAGGGGCTAATCATATATCCTATACGTATTGAGGAAGTAGAACCTTCAGAAGAGCTTGAGTTGTTTATTAGCTCTGAACAATGGCTAGATGCCTGGACACCACCTATTGAAAGGCACCTTGAACAATTATCTAAGAATGTGAAATACCTCTTGCTTGATAAAGTTAATACAAACCCATTCCTTTCAACGGAGAAGCTTTCATCACCGCCAAAGAAGCATGCCTATGAATTTGATGTGTTTATTTCATATAGCACCGCAGATTGCGAATGGGCGGAGAAACTCTCCACTGCTCTGAGTGCGAAAGGGGTCAAAACTTTCCTTGATGTAAAAAGATTAACCCCTGGCTCACCATGGGAAACATCTTTGACTCAGGCATTACAGAATTCTCAGCACCTTTTGGTTCTTTGGTCAAAGGATACGGAAAACTCAAATTGGGTAAGACGCGAGCTTGGCATATTTGAGGCAACTATATTAGATCAACTCAATCGCAGGTTGGTCTTCCTACTATTAGAAGGTGATAATCCTGCATATCGAACCTATCAGATGATTTATGATCTCAAAGAAGCCAAAGCCTACGACACTGGAATCGATCATGTGAATCCACAGGTTTGGAATCGGGTGATTTCCACATTAATTGATGCAATGGGATTTGAATTCGGTAAGACACCCTTTTTAGGCCGCGTCTAACAATTGCATCAACCGGAGCGCGGCAAGCGAGTTTCGTAAGGTAGCTTCAATACTATGTGCCGCGCCCGGTTATGCGTGTCGTTAGACGCTTGCAAAGTCGGTTTCCCACAGTTCTGTGATACAATAACGCCGAGAACATTGATGGGAGTTGTTCATGAATTTTATTGTTGAGACTGAGCAAGAACAAGATGGCCGATGGATAGCTGAGGTGCTAGAACTTCCAGGAGTGCTCGCTTACGGCCAGACACCTGAACAGGCCAGAGCAAAGGCACAAGCTTTAGCTCTCCGTGTGGTAGCAGAGCGTCTCGAACACGGAGAAATAGCGCCCGATTTGGTGAGCGTTTCATTTGCAGCAGCATGAGTCAATGGCCAACAACAAGAGCAAAACGAGTCCTTGCGGCACTGCTTCGTATTGGCTGGAGTATTAAACGTCAATCAGGTTCACATCGTACATTATCAAGGCCAGGCTGGGCTGATGTCGTATTTGCATTTCACGACAAAGAAGAGATAGGCCCTCGAATGCTGGCGCGCATAGCTAAAACAACAGGCTTGAAACCCGAAGATTTGTAGGTTGCTGGGTGAAAGACCGTGGACATGGGTAACAAATCAGTTGGAAGACATGGGTTACACATTTTTCCGTTTCAGCCTCCCAAGATGATCTTCTATTCTCAGCTTTTCTTCAAGCAGCCGTCCCAGTTTCACTGGTCCAAGATATACATCCCATAGCCCGTGATCCACTTGCTCTAGCCCTACGTGCAATCCCGCACACGTTTGACTTACCGCCACCCATTGACTGTTCCATCTGATCCCGCTGTTTTTACTCACCAACCTCGTCTCGTAGTGCGCAGGATAAACCAACTCAGGTACTTCCTTTGGTAGAAGCAAGGCCGATGCCTCATATAATGTTGCCCGTGTCTTCAACTCTATTCCCTCGTGTGGTCTCACTTCGTTGTACTCCCGCATGAAGGTATTAAACACTCGCTGCTGCTTTGCAAGGTTAGCTTCTGGCGGGCGTGTTGTCTCTGCTTTCAGTGTTCGATGCATTCGTTCGTGCTGTCCGTTTTGTTGCGGCTTGCCCGGCTCGATCAACTCTGGCCGGATACCCAGCCTGATCCACCAGACTGACAGTTGCGACAGCCTTCCCAATGCGGTCGAGGCGAACGGGGTTCCATTGTCAGAGCGTATTGCCTTTGGCAGACCATACTTCTTAAACAGACGTGTAAATATCTCTTTAGTGCCTAAAGTCTCGGTTGAAAGCAGACCATGGCAGCCTAAAAGATAGCGCGAATAGCTATCAGTTACAGTCAATGGGTAGCAGTAGCGGCCGTCACGAGTCTTGAACTGCCCTTTGAAATCTACGCACCAAAGTTCATTGGGGGCTGTGACGATAGAGGTAGGTTTGCCGGGATGCCCGACCTTTCGCTTTTGAGTTTTCTGTCTTACAAGCCCTTCCCGTTTTAGGATCTCACAAATGGTCCATCGGGAAGGCCAAGAAGTTTGAGGCTCTTTTCTTTGAAGGATCTTGAGCAGTTTCTTAGCGCCCCAGAAAGGATGACGCCGCCTGGCATCAATGATGGCCAGGCGCAGAGCGTCAGGCGTCTGGTCGGGAGACGAATGAGGGCGGCGAGAGCGATCAACCAAGCCAGCCGAACCAAGAGCCTGGTAGCGAGCAATCCATTTATAGCCGGTCTTGCGAGAGATGTGGTAACGTTGGCAAAGTTCTGTGAAGGACAAAGAGTCGCGGAGATATTCGGAGACGAATTGAGTTTTTTGATCCATAGGTAGTAGTTCTTTCCAGGGCATGATGGTTGGCTCCTTTCAGAGGTCCATCTTGCCCTAAAAGTGTTACCTATGTCTCCCTACTGATTTGTCACCTATGTCCCCCGATCATACCGCTAAGGCCGTCTAACAATCGCGTCAACCGGAGCCGCGCAAGCGAGTTTCGTATGATCTCCTCAATGTTACGTGCGCGGCCCGGTTACGCGGGTCGTTAGACGTCTGATCGCTTGGTTACCGCGCAAGATTCTGGCAAACTACCTCACGAAGATTAATGCTTTTAAGATCACTTGAAAGGAATGCGGGATGTCTAATGAAAATATCGAGAAACGTATAGAATTCATAATTGAACAACAAGCACAGTTTACCTCTGACATGAACCTGCTGAAAGACTCTCAAACGCAATTGACAGCAAGAGTTGACAGACTAGCCTGTCAAGTAGAGGCACTCGCGGAGATTCAAGCACAGGCTGAGACAAGGTTAAGCCGCGTAGAGGAATCATTTGTTTTACTGGTTCAGATGGCTAGGATTACCGATGAGCGGTTAGATAACCTGAGCGAAAAAATGGGGATGCTTACAGAAGCTCAGGCAAGAACGGACAACAAACTAGCAGACCTAGCCGAGGCACAAACGCACACAGACGAGCGGCTCAATACGCTCATTAACGTTATTGAGCGATATATCAGCAAAGGCAGTAATGGGAACTCACAGGGTTAAGGACGAATCTGAGGAGAGGAAGACAGTCCGTAATAAACCGACGTCTAACAAGCGCATGCAACGGAGGCCGCGAAGCGAGATTCGCATCAATAGCCAGTGCTGTTCGCGGCCCCGCTGATGCGAGCCGTTAGGTTGCTTGACTATTAGCCTATGTGTATAAAAAGACCTATGCAAGGGTTGACTAAAGACACAAGGATTGCTTACCGCAATCATCTGCGAAATGCTCGTGCAGAAGCCTTCAGCGATGCCGAAGGATTTCGAGAGGTATTATTTGCCATAGAACGACTTGGGACTGCCGCTCTCGGCAGAGCAAGTACGCTAGGCGCTTTTGAAGGTAAGCTACGCCGAGTTGCTGAAGCCTCCCCTCTTGCGTTCTGCCTTTCGACGAAATTCCGCTATCTTCATACTCCATTCGACGTTTTGTATAACATTGTTCGTGTCGCTCGAAATGATGCGTTACATCAAGGAGCTTATGCAAGACATATCACTGCTCATACAGTTGAGTTATGCATTATCTTGGAGGATGCCTTGACAATTGATTGCACAACAGTAGCCGACTTTATGGTCAAAGACGTTATTCAGGCCGAACTCTGGCAGCCTTTGGCCTTCCTCCGTCAGCAGATGCTCAAGAATTCATTCTCGTACCTGCCGCTCTGGAATCTTAATCAAGGTTGGCGGCCCGTATCTGATCATTCATTAGCTGTTGCTTTGAGGAGAAAGGGCAAACGTGAAGATTTACTTGGGATGACGCTTGAGAAAGCAATCGCAGATTGCATCATTAACCCTCCTGAGGCGAGGCTGGTAAAACCAGACGAGGAGATTCAAGATGTGCTGAACTTATTGAATGATCGACCAATTCTTATTCAACACCCAAATAAGCAGGACGAGATTATGGGAATAGTAACAGCGTTCGATCTCCTATAGGGCGCAACCTAACAACGGGATGGACCGAAGCGCGCGAAGCGGATTTCGCATGGTTTCTTTGAGTGCCGCTCGCGCGCTCGGTCATCCCAAGCGTTAGACGCTTGCATGTCACTAGCGAGCAATCCTCTTGATATATGGATGCACTCGTATAATAATTCGCAGTGAGGATTATTATGAGAAACAAACAACAAATCTCATCGGCGGTTGTTACGAAGAAGCCTCCCAAGAAGGAAGTTTCAGACGCGGAATTTCGCCTTAAATTGAAGAACATTTCCCAATGGAGGAAACAACGCCTTGCCGAGCTTCGCGCCAAGAATTCGCGTTGAGGTATACGTTCCGGTTCGATACGAGTTTGCCTATCAGGATACACTTGCCTGGATCATCCGAGAATTCACAGAGCTACGTGGCGGATGTACAGTGATCGAGAATTCCAGCGGATATTATCTCTCTACTGCCAATGAGATCATTGATGATCGCGTGAGCATAATCTATAGCGATTTCCCTATGAACTGGAGTAAGCGTGCTGATCGCAATGAGGTAACGAAATACTGTGCTGAACTACAGAAGTTCTTGCTTGAGAACCTATGGGAGGAAGAAGTGATTTTGATTGTTGCTTATCCAGTATCACACAGTAGTCTGTAATACTGATCAACACTACAGCAGAAACAAAAGATACCGTGCAGCAACCCCGCGTCTAACAAGCGCATGCAACGGAGGCCGCGAAGGGAATTTCGTATCGTAGTTTGATTGCTACGTCGCGGCCCCGCTGATGCACATCGTTAGACCGCTGAGTAAGCCAGCAGGTACAATGAAGCACTCTGATCTATGACAATACAGAAGCTGGAGGATTTCGATCACATCATACAACAAGCAGAATTGCACAGATTCTTTAAGGAGAAAGCACCATGGAGAAAGAGCAGGAAAACATCCTAATGGAGAACACAACTGTCGTTTTCTGTGATATCGTAGGTTTTTCAAGGCGCGATGTGGACGAGCAATTTCAAATAATCAGCACCCTTAACAAAAGAGTGTCACAAGTGCTTGATAAGCACCTCTCCTATATTGGTTACAACCCGAATATCATCTATCTGCCCACGGGTGACGGCATGGCTGTTGTTTTCATAGCGCCATCCCGTTTTACAGAAGATCTCCCGTTTTCTCTGCTTGATGATCTTGTAGAATGGGTAAGGGAGGAGAAAGTAATGGAGGAAGAAGCAAGGAAGAAGGGGATAAGGAAAGAAGGCGTCAAGCTTCGAATCGGTGTTCATCACGGTGCCATCAGCCTTATCACTGTCAATCGTTATCCCAACGTATGCGGTGACACCATCAATGCCTGTCAGCGTGTAATGGATGCTGCCCACCCTAATCAAATGCTCATTTCTGAGAAGGCTTTCAAAAAATATTTTGGCGAGATAATTCGAGGAAAATATAATTATTCTCCCAGTCCTTTAACAATCATTGCCAAGCATAACCTAGAGTTGGAGGTTCGCATCCTGTATGGGGGGAGAAAAGATATCTTGACGAAGGAGGAACCTTATCCTCACGATTTTATTGAAGGAAGAGAGGAACGTACTCGCTTTCTTGTTAAGCGTATTCAGAAGATCAATAAATTGAGCAAAAGAGAGCTTAAAAAGATAGATATTTATGAGCAAGCGGCATTTTCGACTTTTTGGATCAGTCCAGAAGCTCTTGAAGTTCAAGACGACAAGGATATGACCCCGGAGTACAAAGTCCTGCTTCTGGAGCAGCAGAAGACATTGAATGAACTCGTCGAGAAAGCCGGCCAATTCCAAATGATTCTTAATCCTGAAAGCCGTCCGTACTCAGCTAAAGCCATGGTCGGACGTTATAAGGCACTCCTGGATTGGATGAAAGCACACAAGTCTCACCGAAATATTGACTGGGTCGAAGATACGTCTATTGGCCCCAATCGCCTCATAATCAATCCGAAATTCTGTTTTGAAGGCTACAAGCACGCCCCGTCGGCAGGCTATAAGTCGAGCTTGATATTTTGTGAAGAAGCTAAACTCAAAGAAACGATCACCCCGTTCGACAAGGTCTTCAAGGACTCCAACGAGGCCCAGCAGGATCAGCGCAAGCAAGATGTCATAGATAGTTTTACACGACACATGAAGAAGCACCAAGATATTATGAAGAAGCGGAAAAAAGGGGATGTCCAAAATAAAATTTCCCAGAGGAAGAAACGGTGATGTACACATTGAGTAGCGAGCAACGCCAGCGGCTCGGCGCATGGCGGAAGGAAGCGATGGCTGCCGATCATGTTTTGAGTCCTGAACGACTCCGGGAGATCGAAGAGGAAATACAGCAATGGGCCTATATAAAGGCGTTAGCGCCGAATGCGAAATTCTTTGAAAGGTTCGATCTGTATAACGCCGAAGCACATAAAACCAACGCGCAGACCTGGCGGGGTCTGGCGCATTGGTTGTGGCTACGCCACGGATCGGTACATGGAATGCTCTTTACTCCAAGTAACATGGTCATTCTGCAACGTCGTGCCGTTTCGGTGGAAGACTCACCAGGTTTTGTCGACATGACCTTTGCAGGGCACATGGGAACATTTGGCTTGCGGGCCGCAACAAGACTTGATGGCTGCCAGGCCCTGGAGTCGGAAGCCATGGGCGAAGTAGGCGTAGATCTCTTGCCAGGCTCGGAGCACGTCGAAAATGCTGCGGACTTGGAGCCGATCTGTCATTACAATTATATTGAGCCTCCAAGACCCAAGGAAGAATTCTACAATGCGGAAACCCGCTATGTGTTCGCGATCCGAGTAACGAGTGCAGCCATGGGAGCAGTGCGGCCTTTAGATCGTGAAGTAGGCTCTTTTCTCTTAACGTCACTTGAGGAAGCCTGGGCACTGCTGCGCGAACCTGATGTAGCCAGCGCTTTGCGAGTTTCTGGCCCCCTAGCCTTGTACCATGCTATGAAGACATGGAGCCTGGAGATATAAAGTAGAACTTTGGAAAAGAAAGCTCCCTATGTTGAACCCCCTGTGGCAAAGTGGCCGAGCCATTGCAAAGTATCCTGATAGCAATGTAAAGACATAGAAGGCGCGGCATTGTGATAAGCGCGGTCTAACAACGGGATCGACCGGAGCGCGCGAAGCGAATTGCTTATCGTTCCACCAGTGCCGTTCGCGCGCCCGGTCATCCCAATCGTTAGATTCCTTGCCGCGGTGCTTGACCTCAGAATCCAGCGGAAGTAATCTCTGAGTATGAATTATCAGGACTATATTACAATCGAGCCTGGCAAACGCGGAGGGAAGCCATGCATCCGGGGCCTTCGTATCACAGTCTATGATGTGCTTGATTACCTAGCTTCAGATATGACCGAAGACGACATTCTGGAAGACTTTCCTGATCTTACACGCGAGGATATAAAAGCGTGCTTGGCTTTTGCAGCAGATCGTGAGCGTAAAATAGTCACAATACCAGCGTGAAACTACTATTTGATGAAAACCTATCACACAAACTCGTGCAGGCTGTAGCGGATCTGCTTCCTGATTCCGAGCACGTAAGAGATATAGGCTTGAAAACCGCCGATGATCGTTTAATCTGGGAGTACTCCAAGAGTAACGGTCTGATGATAATCTCAAAAGATTCTGATTTCTATCAAAGAAGCTTGTTGTATGGACATCCACCCAAGGTGATATGGGTCAGGCGTGGTAATTGTTCAACGGCTGATGTAGAAGCAATATTGCGGAAGCATTATGATGATATCAAGAGATTCAATCAAGATTCGTATGAGGCATACCTGATTCTGCTTTAACACCGGAATCTAACAAGCGCATGCAGCGGAGGCCGCGAAGCCCACTTCGTATGTTTCTATCAGTACGGCTCGCGGCCCCGCTGATGCACATCGTTAGACGCACATATGATGAAATAGAGGCAATGACTTGGCCACCAATAGCAAATATGCTCCGCTTTTCCGTGCGGTCCTTCATTCCGCCGCCGCGCCAGCCGCGTTCGCCATAATGTGGGAACAGGCTATGGCAAAACCAGCCGCCCTAGGTGCGGCGCGAACGCGGGGGTGCTGCGCACGGCGCGGCTAAATACTTGGTGCGTCTAACAAGCGCGTTGACCGAAGCGCGGTAACGAGGTGTCGTATGCATCGGCCAATCGCTCACACCGCGCTCGGTCACGCGAGTCGTTATGCCTCCTCAGCGAAACGTGGTGATTATCCCGACGCTGCGCCAAGTCGCGCCCGCGCCACAGATCGGCAGAAGCAAGCTAATGCGAGGGCAGAACAAGCACGGCGCGAGCGCGACGGTGGCTTATCAGCCACAGCACAGCTAGGTCGTAGGGCAGGCATAACAACCGCATGCAACGGAGGCCGCGAAGCAAGCGCCGTATGATAAAATCAGCGCGGCTCGCGGCCCCGATAATGCGCAGCGTTAGGCGGCCTGTAACTTGGAATATACTTGACTAATGTGACTAGCAGCCATAGAATTCGGCGCGTTGAATAGAGAATTTCTTACAACTTTACCTGATAACGTAAGTCGCGTTCTGATCGGGTTTATAGAATCGGCCCGTGAATCCTTCGATGACAATTTACGGTCGGTTGTGCTCTATGGAAGCGGTGCTGAGGGAAATTTGCGGCCCTCATCTGACATTAACTTGATGGTTTTGCTCTCGGCTTTTGACCGCGCTAAAGCTGATAAGCTTCGAGAACCACTGCGATTGGCTCAAGCTGCTATTGGCTTGAAAGTTATGTTTCTGTTAGAGCAAGAGCTTCGCCCTGCAACTGAATCTTTCGCCGTCAAGTTTTCAGACATTCTTCGCAGAAGGCGCGTTCTGTACGGAGTAGACCCCTTCATCGATCTTTCAATATCACGCAACGATTCTATCAGGCGACTCAGGCAGACGCTTCTGAATCTGATGCTGCGTATGCGCGAAGCATATATCGCAAGGGGCCTGCGGGAAGAGCAACTGGTCGTGCTAATAGCTGATGCCGCAGGCCCGCTCAGATCATGCGCGGCAACCCTTTTAGAGTTGGAAGGTACGTCTGTCGAGTCCCCAAGAGTCGCTCTTGAGAAGGTTGCGGCTTTCCTGCTGAACAATTCGGATTGGACGGCGCTCATTTCATTGATAGCTGAATCAAGACAACAAAGACCGTTTCCGCCCGGCGTTGCTCCACCAGCATTCTTCAGTCTAATTGAGCTAACGCGCTTGATTTGGATGCGGGCAGATACTCTTTCTTGAGGTAGCAACCATGAATCCTTTCGACCTGCGCGGGCCAGAGTTTCTTCTCTTTTATTTTATATTCTCATCTATTGTTATCGGCATACTGGCTTTGGCTCGCCAAATGTCTGAATCTTCCAATACCCCAAAGATGGACCTTGCCGATCCATATCTGATCGCGTATTTGCGCGGCGGCAAGAATGAAGTTCTCCGTGTCGCAATTATTTCACTTGTTGATAGACGATTGCTGGTTGCCAACGGCGCGGAGATCAAGCGGGCCGAGACAGCCGCGCCTGCCACGGCTCGCAAGCCGCTTGACCGAGCTATCTTGGAGAAGTTTACTAATAAAGCCGAGGCCGCCTCAGTCTTTGAGGATTCATCGCTAGGATCAATCGCCGAGCAATACTGTGGACCTCTGAAAGCCCTACGGATTATTCCCGATGATTCAGTAACCAGTGCTCGCACGATGCGGTTTCTCGTAGCTTTATTCTTCCTAATAGGCATCGGGGGAATCAAGATCATAATAGCCTTGGAGCGCGGGCGAACCAACATAGTTTTCTTGATAATCCTGATGATCTTATTTGTAGTGATTGCTCAAAAGGTAGCTTTCCCTAGACTGACCAATCTAGGTGCTTGTGTGCTTAAAGACATACAGAATCTTTATGGCGACCTAAGAAGGAGGGCTGCGTTTATACGCCCGGGCGGGGCCACCATCGAAGCAGCAATGCTGGCAGCCGTATTTGGTGTCGGCGCACTATCAAGTGATTCTTTTGCGTTTACTAGAGGTTTCTTCCGGCGCTCTCAAAGGTCTTCTGGGACATGGTACGGGGCATCCACGGGATCTTGTGGCTCATCTTGCGGGAGTTCTTGCGGTTCATCCGGCGGAAGCTCTTGCGGTGGAGGCGGCTGCGGCGGAGGCTGTGGCGGGTGTGGTTCATGAATGATCGTTTCGGCATAGGATGGCGAGGAGAGCTCGCAGTTGGCATTTTATCGAATCTCGACCGTGTTGATATTATCGAGGTGATCGCCGACGACTTGTTTGATGCTCCAAGCCATGCACGGCGGGCTATCCGAACTCTGGCGGCCCAGACTCCGGTTACGTTACATGGCATATCTCTAGGCCTAGCATCATCTGTGCCTGTTAAGCCGAAACGCCTGGAAAAGTTTGCGCGCCTGGTTGAAGAGATAAGGCCGATTTCATGGTCAGAGCATCTGGCATTTGTTCGGGGCGGAGGAATTGAAATTGGGCATCTTGCCGCTCCCCCGCGGACTGCTGCAACTATTGAAGGAGCTTTGGCCAACCTCGCCCGCGCAAAGGCTGTTGTTGGAATCGCTCCACATATTGAGAATGTGGCAACACTGATCGATCCTCCGGGCAGCGATTTCGATGAAGCAACATGGATTTGTGAGATTATCCGCAATGCAAGGATCGATCTACTCTTGGACCTGCATAACCTTTACGCTAATAGTGTAAACTTCTGCTATGATTCGCTAAATTTTCTGATGCAATTACCATCTGAACAAATCGCCTCAATTCATTTAGCGGGAGGCAGGTGGATCAGCGCAAGCGGTTCACGGCGAGTTCTTGATGATCATCTCCACGACATCCCTGATCCTGTTTATGAACTGCTTATAGAAGTTGGCGCGCGGGTAAGGCGCCCCGTCAACGTGATTCTTGAGAGAGACGGCAATTTCCCTTCAATTGAGTCTCTTCTATTTCAACTGGATCAAGCAAGATTGGCCCTAGCGCAGGGGAGAGAGCGGTTTGCCCGCGAGTATAAGATGAGGAGTGCAACATGAAGGGGCCGTGTTTAGAAGCATTCCTCGCAAAGATTTATGTTGATAGAGAAGCTCGGTCGAGATTCCTCAGCGACCCGCGCGGCGAAGCTTTCAAAGCAGGCTTGGGCAAAGAGGAGATACGAGCTTTAGAGAATATTGACCGTATTGGCTTATCACTTATGGCAGCCAGCCTTGAACGAAAGGGCTTGGCAAAATCGCATAAAGCTAAGAGCGGCAGCCCACACCTCGGTAAGCACATGAAACGAAGAAAACCGGGTGTTTATGAAGAATGATAATTGTCAGTGCTGAAAGGGCCGCCTAACAAGCGCATGCAGTGGAGCGCGGCAAGCGAGTTTCGTATATTTCCATCAGTGCTTCGTGCCGCGCCCACTGATGCGGAGCGTTAGACCCTCTTACCCGCAGACTCGATATAGCTATTGTTGTATAATGCCAAAGTGACAGATTCTTTAGATAAGCGGAGCTAGATTTATGAGTACAGATATAGGTTCTCTGATTGTAAGCTCTCCCGAAATTCGACATGGCAGACCTTGCATCGCAGGCACCGGGATTACTGTTCATCGCATTGCTATATGGTACAAGTTGGGCCACAGCCCGGAGGAGATCACACGTCGCTATGGCCATTTAACTGAGGCGCAGGTTCATGCCGCACTGGCTTATTACCACGCAAACCGTAATGAGGTCGAAGCTGAAATCGCTGCTGATGAGGCAGAAGCTGACCGCATTGAAAAGGAGTATTTAAAAGAAGAACGGACAGCCTGATGAAGATTCGACTCTACTTCGATGAAGATGCAATGGATGGCGACTTGGTACACGCTTTACGAATTCGCGGCATTGATGTGACCTCGGCACTTGAGCAAGAAATGGTAAGGCGGTCAGATACAAATCATCTAGAATTTGCTACGTCACAGGGTCGCGTTCTTTATTCTTTTAACATCGGTGACTTTCAGCAGCTTCATATCGAGTACTTGACACAAGGCAAACACCACTCAGGAATCGTTCTATGCCACCAGCAGAGATATAGCTTGGGCGAACAGATGCGCCGCCTATTAAATGTTGTGGGCCGTGTTTCTACTGAAGAAATGAGAGACAGCCTTATATTCCTAAGTGCCTGGTAAACAGATGATGAAGGTGTGCGCTACCCTGAAGAGGGTCTAACAAGCGCATGCAACGGAGGCCGCGTGCGCGAGTTTCTTAAGAATCTGTGAGTGCCGCTCGCGGCCCCGCTGATGCGAGGCGTTAGGCCGCCACAGCGAAGTGTGTTGATATACCCGACGCTGCGCCAAGTCGCGCCCGCGCCACA
Source organism: Blastocatellia bacterium (assembly GCA_963728545.1). Taxonomy (GTDB): domain Bacteria; phylum Acidobacteriota; class Blastocatellia; order UBA7656; family UBA7656; genus DASUNP01. Next base: position 3,135,101 of record CAVSKO010000002.1, on the reverse strand, counting down.
GATCGGCAGAAGCAAGCTAATGCGAGGGCAGAACAAGCACGGCGCGAGCGCGACGGTGGCTTATCAGCCACAGCACAGCTAGGTCGTAGGGCAGGCATAACAACCGCATGCAACGGAGGCCGCGAAGCAAGTTTCGCATGTTAGAATCAGCACGGCTCGCGGCCCCGCTAATGCGGAGCGTTATACCTGCCTAGCGAAATGTGCTGATGGACTGGCCGCTGCGCAAAGTCGCGCTCGCACAGCAAAGTCTACGCTCAGGCGACTACTCCGGCATTCATCAAGCAGGCGAGCGCGACGGAGGCCTGCGGCCACGGCGCAGCTAACTAGCTGAACAGGTATAACAACCGCATGCAACGGAGGCCGCGAAGCACAGTTCGCATGTTACAATGAGTGCGGCTCGCGGCCCCGATAATGCGGAGCGTTAGGCCGCCAATCCCCGCGCCTCTTGAAATGATGCACTAATGTGCATACAATTTTCGCGTGAGCTATGAGTGGGATATCAGAAAGGCTGCCAGCAATCTCCGCAAGCACGGAATTGACTTTGCAGATGCTGTTACCGTGCTTGAAGATGGGCTGGCTTTGACTCTCGACGACAATTACCCACATGAACAAAGGTTTATTACTATCGGGACAGATGCGCTGGGGCGGGTGTTAGTGGTGGTCTACACCTTTCGAGGGGAAAAGATAAGGATCATTTCAGCACGCGGGGCGACGCCACGCGAACACAGACAATATACAGAGGGACTATGAAAAAGGAATATGATTTCAGCAAAGGCCGACGCGGAGCAGTAGTAACTCCAACTCCTAGCAAGACGCGTATCACCATTAGACTGGATGATGAAGTGCTAGACTGGTTTCGGAACGTAGTGAATGAATCTGGCGGGGGGAACTATCAAACCCTGATCAATAAAGCCCTACGGGAGTATATCAGCCAGAGACAAGAGCCGTTGGAAAAAGTGATAAGGCGAGTAGTAAGAGAGGAACTAAAACGGATTGCATAAAAGACCCGAGGGCGGCATAACGCTCACGTTCCAGCCGAGCGCGGGCAGCAAGTTTCGTAAGTATCCATTAGTGTCGTTGCCCGCGCCGGCTGAACGTGAGCGTTAGACCCCTTGCACGTTTGAGAGGACATTACTTACAATCTGGTAAACATTATTATGAATGATGTTAGATTAAATTCTCGACGTTTGCAGGTTTTCCTGTGCCACTCATCGGGGGATAAAGAACAAGTACGTCAGCTCTATAAACGGCTACGTGATGACGGTGTTGATCCATGGCTCGATGAAGTGAATTTGATACCTGGCCAAGAATGGGACCAAGAAATAACGAAAGCTGTTCGTGCGAGTGAAGTTGTAATTATTTGTCTGTCAAAAAGCTCTCTGAATAAAGAAGGCTATGTTCAGAAGGAAATCAAGTATGCCCTTGATATAGCTGATGAAAAGCCAGAGGGCACTATATTTCTAATTCCTCTTCGATTAGAAGAATGCAATATCCCAGAACGATTGCGACGATTACATTGGGTAAATTATTTTGATGAATTTGGCTATGCCCGATTATTGCACGCACTTCAAACTCGCGCTGATACAATAGGCCTTTCTCTGTCTGGCCATGAAGTGAACAAAACTGATTTGCAGCTTCAAGCGGGAAATATTGTTTATGGCACCATAATAGATATTTCTGAAGAGTCTGTTTTTATTGATTTCGGCTATGCGCATAATGGTGTAGCTCCAATTGAGGAGTTTTTGAATTCACATGAGATACTTACTGTAAAACGTGGCGATAAGGTTGAGGTCCTTATAAAAGCCATTAATAATCAAAAAGGGTATTCGGAGGTTTCTTTTGTACTTGCATCTCAAACACGAGAATGGGAACAACTTCTTCGAGAACCACCTTCACTACTTGAAATCCTCGGCGGCAGTAAATAATTACGAATCTAACTTTTCCTGCTATAAGTGCTCCTCACTTGTAGAAGCATATAAGAATGATTTACTAATTGACCAGCAACAGCTTGCACCAAACAACTGGAAAATGGTTAAGCATTTCCATCGAGGAATGTATGTTCGCGGCAATGTGATTAATGCGACCCATAACGGAGCAATTATAGAAATACAGCCCGGTGTAAAGGGGTTTATTCCTGAAGATGAAGTCAGTTGGGGGTACTGGAAACCCTGCGTCCCCACTTTAATACAAAATGAGCAGGGTATTGAGGCAATTGTGGTTAGTGTAAGTAATAATAGCCGATATCTATTTCTTTCCATGAAAGAGCTTGAAATTGACATGCATGCTTTTACAGACTGCCAGTGCCCTGCCTGCATACGATCGTAAACTTCATCTTGAGCTATAACCCCCTAATAACATCGGGGTCTAACAAACGCATGCAGCGGAGGCCGCGAAGCAAGCATCGTATGATACAGCAAGTGCCGCTCGCGGCCCCGCTGATGCGAATCGTTATGCCGCCACAGCGAAGTGTGTTGATATACCCGACGCTGCGCCAAGTCGCGCCCGCGCCACAGATCGGCAGAAGCAAGCTAATGCGAGGACAGAACAAGCACGGCGCGAGCGCGACGGTAGCTTATCAGCCACAGCACAGCTAGGTCGTAGGGCAGGCATAACAACCGCATGCAACGGAGGCCGCGAAGCAAGCGCCGTATGATAAAATCAGCGCGGCTCGCGGCCCCGATAATGCGCAGCGTTATGCCGCCTCAGCGAAATGTGCTGATGGACCCGTCGCTGCGCTAAGTCGCGCTCGCGCCACAGATAATCATATGCAAGCTAATGCGAGGTGCAGAGCCAATACGGCGCGAGCGCGACGGAGCCCTGTCGGGCACGGCGCAGCTAGATGGTTGGGCAGGCATAACAACCGCATGCAACGGAGGCCGCGAAGCACAGTTCGCATGTTACAATGAGTGCGGCTCGCGGCCCCGATAATGCGCAGCGTTAGACCGCTACGGGAGAACAGGGTGGGCCTGAAATATATGGATGTGGAATCAGAGCAGATAAGATGTCGGGCGAGAAGGTCACCAAAGAGAGGTGCGGTCAAACAAGTGGTTCTACCGGCTAGCTTATTGATTTGCATTAGTTTACATTTTTGTGGGTAACAATTATGGAAGACAAATTCATTGAATGCGAACACTGCCAACATAGGATTCCTTCTGAAAAATATAAATCTCATCTCGTGTCTGACCCCTTAAAGCAGTTCCACTGCTTAGGGCAGTTCTGTAAGTGTAGGCACTGCGAGCTAAAAATGCCTGTCGAACAATTTCATCACCACATCAAGAATGAGTGCCCTAAATTGTATACGACTTGTCAGTTTTCTTGCACTCATTGGGATTGGGGAGACTCATTTGAGGTTAAGGATGAGTTAGACCACTATCTCAATAAGTGTCCTAAGTTAAGGTCTGAGTCACAGAGACAAGAGGTTATGGGGAAGCGGAATGCCCGGTGTCCAGTTTGTATGAGGTTAGCCTTAGAACGTAATGCCGAATCACAACATAAGTGTGATTTTTGTGACCCTATATTGACGCGCTCACAAGTTATACCCAAAGGGGTATCGCTAAATAAGATTGAATTGCTCAGCAAAGATAGAGAGGATGACTTTATCTCTAAGAATCCATTTCTCCAAGGTAGCCAATTTGAATCTAAGAGAAGAAACCACTAACTCCCTGATTAAGGCGTATTCGTTTCTATGCGGAGGCAAAGATAACAGAGGCGAAAGACTCCGCTAAAGCAAGGCGCGGTCTAACAATCACATGCACCGGAGCGCGGATAGCGGAGTTCGTATGATTCCATCAGTGGGTTTATCCGCGCCCGGTGATGTGGGTCGTTATACCTGCTCAGCGAAATGTGCTGATGGACCCGTCGCTGCGCCAAGTCGCGCTCGCGCCAGGAATACAGAGCAAGCCAAGGCGAAGGGAGAATAAGCACGGCGCGAGCGCGACAGAGCCCTGACAGGCACGGCGCAGCTAGATGGTTGGGCAGGCATAACAACCGCATGCAACGGAGGCCGCGAAGTGAGGTTCGTATGATAGAATCAGCACGGCTCGCGGCCCCGATAATGCAGAGCGTTAGATGCCTGTATCGCGGTGACCTGCTGTGATATTATTCTGGCCAGCGAGAGATAGTATGTGAAGGTGAGGATTTATGTCAGTCCAAGTTGAAAAATGGTTTTTTACCGTTGATGAATACCACCGAATGTCGGAGGCAGGCATTCTGTCAGAAACAGATCGAGTAGAACTAATCGAGGGCGAGATTATTAAAATGAGTCCCATTGGAAAATATCATGCTGCCTGTGTAAAACGCCTTAACACAATTCTCAACCGCAGAGTAAGTGATTACGCAATCGTGAGCGTCCAAGACCCAATACGGCTCGATGACTACTCAGAACCCGAACCGGACATCGCGCTGCTCAAACTTCGTGATGACTATTATGCCCAGGAGCTACCTACTGTCGAAGACGTGTTGTTGATAATCGAGGTGGCTGACACATCAGTTGAGTGTGACAGGAATGTAAAGCTGCCGTTATATGCAAAAGCAGGAATTCCTGAAACCTGGTTGGCGAACATACGAGAAGATAGAATCGAAGCATATTCACAACCAGCAAATGGAACATATCAGAAAGTCCGACTCATAAACCGAGGTGAAGCTATATCACCGGAAGCATTAGGCAACCTAATAATAACAGTAGAAGAGATTCTTGGCTAACGACGGCATCTAACAAACGCATGCAACGGAGGCCGCGAAGCAAGTCTCACATCAATCTATGAACGCCGTTCGCGGCCCCGCTGATGCGAGTCGTTAGGTGGCTAATATAAAATGTCCTGCTGGAGTCAGAGAATGCGAAATGGTAGCGTCTACTCGCTTTGTACGAAGACAACCCTTTAAGGTGGACAAAGAATGCAGAAGCTTTTTACTTATCTCTTTTATTTGATCTTTCTTGGACTAATTGTCGGCATTGGTTATGGTTTGATCTACTTCTTAATTAATGCTCCTACCCTACTCGGCTCACTCGACAAGGAAGTATTGGCAGCAATCATAGCTACTTCTGGTACTATCCTCGTGGCTGTGGGAACAGTTGTCTACAATCAACGCATAGCAAGACAAAGCCAAATAGCGGAAGCTCATAGACCAGAAAAGATAAAGGTCTACAAAGGCTTCATGAAGGGTGTTATAAGTCTGATGCGACAGGCTAAGGGCGGAAAGCTAGGTGACGATCTTCAAGAAGGCACTACACAGGAACTAGAAAAGTTCTTCTTTTCTTTTACTAGTATAATTGGCCCCGAAAGCTGGACCACAGGCTAAGGTGGAAGTAGGCTATGATCCACCGAGCCAGTGGAGGGTCAATCATGTCCAGGATTCGCAAGCAATACAGCAGTAAGTTCAAGTTCCAGGTAGCGATAGAAGCAGTCAGAGAGACGAAAACGATTAATCAACTCGCCAGCGAACATGGCTTACACCCAAACTTGGTCAGCCTCTGGAAGCGCCAATTGCTCAATTCGGGGCCAGAGATTTTCAATCACTCTAGGACTGGTCATCAACAGCAACTACAAACACGTGAGGCCGAATTGTTTGAGCAAATCGGGCGACTAAAGATGGAATTGGAGTGGCTGAAAAAAAAAGCTGCCCCGTTCAATTGAGATCAAACGGGGTATGATTGAGCCGCAGCAGGCAGACATCAGTATGCGTCGGCAGTGTGAGTTGATCGGCCTGAGCCGTTCGACTTTCTACTACAGCCTGGCTACAGAGTCCGAGTTCAACTTGCAGATAATGCGACTGATTGATGAGCAATACACCAAGACTCCATTTTATGGTTGGCCACGCTTGACAGCTCACTTGCAGCGACTCGGTCACAAGGTCAACCACAAGCGGGTAAGGCGATTAATGGCGCTAATGGGCCTACAAGCCATCTTCCCTGGACCGAAGACGACTGTAGCTAATCGTGAGCATAAGAAATATCCGTACTTACTGCGAGACTTCTCTATCAGCCGAGTGAATCAGGTTTGGAGCGCTGATATAACATACGTGCCAATGCGAGCGGGCTTCATGTATCTGATGGCAATCATTGATTGGTTCAGCAGGTATGTGGTCGCCTGGCAGTTGTCGAACACTCTGGATGGAGAATTTTGTCTACTGGCATTAAAGCGTGCGCTGTCGGGTGGGCAGCCTGAGATATTCAACACTGATCAAGGGGTTCAATTCACAGCACAGGCTTTCACCTCAACCTTGGAGGAGGCAGGCATTCGCGTCAGCATGGATGGGCGAGGCCGGGCATTGGACAATATATTTGTTGAGCGATTATGGCGAAGCGTGAAGTACGAGGACATTTATCTGAAAGAGTACGCCAGTGTTCCAGAGTTGGAGACAGGGCTCGATACTTACTTCTGGTTCTATAATCAAGAACGACCGCACCAGAGCCTAAGCTATCGTACCCCATCGGAGGTTCACTTTGGCAGCTAGGAAATGTCCACTTTATTTTTCTTAATTCGTGGTCTAGACAATGGGGCCAACTATACCTTCATTGCCTTGCGCCGCGCCCACTGATGCGAAGCGTTATGCCGCCACAGCGAAGTGTGTTGATATACCCGACGCTGCGCTGAGTCGCGCTCGCGCCAGGAATAATCAGAGCAAGCCAAGGCGAGGGGAGAATAAGCACGGCGCGAGCGCGACAGTGCCCTGACAGGCACGGCGCAGCTAGATGGTTGGGCAGGCATAACAACCGCATGCAACGGAGGCCGCGAAGCGAGTCTCGCATCAATGGCGAGTGCGGCTCGCGGCCCCGATAATGCGCAGCGTTAGACGCTTGCGGGTCTTGTAAAATTCAACCAGTTGGTGCATAAAACTCTTAGAAAGGAATTTATGGCCGCTCACTTCATTATAAGCGAATATATACAACACGCTATCGCTCAAGCAGAATACGACAAGCTGGAAGATGGCTCTTTTTCAGGCCGTATCCCTTCGTGCAAAGGAGTAATTGCATTTGGGACAAGCCTTCACGAATGCGAAACAGAATTGCGCTCGACCTTAGAAGATTGGCTGCTAGTGGGCTTTAAGCTGGGACACGTTCTTCCTGTGATTAACGGAATTGATTTGAATAAGGAGCCGGAATATGAGCCGGTGGACGCCGTGTAAGCGGAGCGAGTTCATCCGCCGGATACGAAAGCTCGGATTTGATGTACCATATTCTGGGACACGTCACCAGTTTATGGTACATCAGCAAAACCGTCTCACAATACCGACGAACCAAGAGTATTCAGTGGCACAACTGCGGATGATGATTCGAGAGATCGAAGATATACTAGGCAAAAGCATCACAGTCAAGGAGTGGAATAGCTTGTCGTGAAAGCCGCGTCTAACAAACGCATGCAGTGGAGCGCGGCAAGCCAGTTTCGTATGATTCTATCAGCGTTACGTGCCGCGCCCACTGATGCGAGCCGTTAGGCGCTACGATGCAGATGTACCTCAATGTATGGTTGCAATAGCAGATTTTTCCGATATAATCCGGTTGGCCGAAGCAGTCAAGCAGTCTTGCTCGGTGCGCCCCCCATGCAGGCAATATACTTATCTCACTCTGCCTAGAGGTTCGTTAATGAATCCAGAAAGAGTTCTTCTTCTGCGATACCCAGGAGGCAAACAAAGGTTGTTGAGTTATTTGATGCGATGCGTTCCGCCTAGAAAGGCTATCGAAGGAAGATTTGTAGAACCATTTGTTGGTGGGGCTGCCATCTTTTTTGCTGTGAATCCCAGATGCCCCCTTTTAGCTGATATTAATTCCGAGCTAATTGACCTGTATCGTGGCATCCGGCGGTATCCATTAGAAGTATGGGAGATGTTTCGTGCTTTTCCTGCGACGAAGAAGGGATACTATAAGATTCGTAATACAGGGAATGGGAATCTTAGCTTATCAGAGCGAGCGGCCAGAACCCTCTACTTAAACAGTAAGTGTTCAGACTTCGGTTCTCAGACGAGAATCCGAGGTGAGCGTTGGGCGCAGCAACCGGCTGTTGACAAAGGTTGTAGACTTCAACTGTGAATGTGGATCTGGAAAACGCGAATCGTGACGAATTGAAAGAATTCGTCTTACAACTCCTGATCCGTTTGCAAACCTTGGAAGAACGTAACAAAGAGTTGGAAGCCGAAAATGAGCGACTGCGTCAGCAATCAGCTAATAACAATCCCCCTTCCTTTGTAAAAGCCAATCGCCGGGAACGTGAGAAGAAGCCGCGCAAGAAACGCAACAAAGGATACGCTCGGCCACTCGATAAAGTCACCCGACGAGTCCATCATGCCTTTGAGCAATGTGCGCTATGTAATATCGCTTTAAGTGGTGGACGGGTTGGCACTGTGCGCCGAGTCATCGAGTTGCCACCAACCTCAGTAGAGGTGGTAGAACATATAGTAGTCGAGAGGACTTGCCCGCAGTGCCACCAAAGCTGGGCACCCGAAGTTGACTTCTCAGCAATGGTAGTTGGAAAGCAACGCTTCGGCATATCTGTACAAAGCGAAGTGACGGTCTTGCGTGAGCAGTGCCGTTTGCCTTTCAGAGTCATTCAAGATTACCTCAGACGACGATGGGCATTAGCTTTAAGCACGGGCGAGTTGGTGGGACTGGTTCGTGGAGTGGCAGAACGAGGGAAATCAGATTACGAAGCATTAGGCAATAAAATACGTGGCTCTCCTGTAGTAAACGGAGATGAGACAGGGTGGCGAGAGGACGGGCGAAACGGATACTTATGGAGTTTCTCAACACCTTCGGTGAGATATTTCCTCTATCGAAAGACGCGCTCTCAAACAGTAGTCAAAGAGGTGCTGGGCGAGGAGTTCGATGGCGTTCTGGTGACGGATTTCTATGCTGGCTACAACGTACACAAGGGGGCACACCAGCGATGCTGGACTCACTTGTTGCGCGATGTGCGAGAGTTGAAGCGGGAGCACGAAAAGGATGAAAGTGTGCAGTGGTGGGCACAAGCAGTGAAAGATGTATATGATCGGGCAAAGGCATATAAGGGACCGAACCGGCGACTAGGACCAGTAGATCAGAAAGCAGAGCGGGTGAAAGCACAGCGCAAGTATGAGCAAGAATTGCTTGCGTTGTGCAAGCCGCACTTGAAGAAGAAGCAAGCAATGAGCAGGCTTTGTGAGAGGATAGAGCGATTCCTGCCAGAATTGTTTATGTTCGTGACCGACCCGCGAGTGCCGGCAGATAACAACGCAGCGGAACGAAGTCTGCGAGAACCAGTAGTGAGTCGCAAGATAAGCGGAGGCACACGATCCGCAAAGGGGAGTGAAACCAAGAGCATATTGGCATCACTATTTGGGACGTGGCGATTGCTGGAACTCGATCTTTATGAATCCTGCCGGAAGATTTTGACCGCACAAAAATCGGTAGTCTGAACACTTACAGGAGTGGAATAGCTTGTCGTGAAAGCCGCGTCTAACAAACGCATGCAGTGGAGCGCGGCAAGCCAGTTTCGTATGATTCTATCAGCGTTACGTGCCGCGCCCACTGATGCGAGCCGTTAGATGCCTGAACATACGCAGTTTCTACGGCAACCGCAAATCGTGTAGAATAAGCACGGAGGCAAACAATGATAAAGACTGTTGAAGCCATTATTGATGAAAAAGGCCAGGTCCAACTCTTAGAATCTATAAGTCTGCCTGCTGCTCGACGTGCTCTCGTAACTATCTTGGAAGAACCGGCAACAAGCATCTCTGAAACCGCTCTACTGAGTGAACAAGCACTTGCCGAAGACTGGAACAGGTCGGAGGAGGACAAGGCGTGGTCACACCTACAGCAGGCGCAGTAGTGCTTGTGCCATTCCCTTTTTCTGATTTATCACAGACAAAGCTCCGCCCTGCTTTGGCGTTAGCCTACGCTGGTCGAAGCGATTGGGTACTATGTCAAATTACAAGCAACCCTTATGGGGATTCGAATGCAGTTGAGTTGCGGGATGACTGCTTCCAGACCGGCTCATTAAGAGTTGTAAGTTATGCCCGTCCAGGAAAACTGTTTACAGCCAATGAGAGTCTAATTGTTGTGCAAGTCGGCATCTTGAAGACAGGAACTCTTAAGCAGGTTATTAAAACAGTCATAGACATATTGCAAACAGGGATTATGCCATAACTGATTTGAACTGGCGATCAACGGCATCTAACAAGCGCATGCAGTGGAGCGCGGCGAGCGAGTCTCGCATGAATCCATCAGTGTTGTGCGCCGCGCCCACTGATGCGAGTCGTTAGACGCCGCCGGGAGGTAGAGAGTAAAGCAATGATCAGAAAGTTGTGTACCGAATCCCAGAGGGTGGCCGCCCGCGCCAGACGGTGCTATTGTCTAATCGGGTGCTGCGACAGGTGCAGGCTCGGGAGTTGAATGCCGTGACGTGAGTGCGGCGTCTAACAATCACATCCACTGGAGCCGCGCGGCCTGATTACGCCTAGCGTTAGGCCCTATTATAAGGATGAAACCAATGTATAAGAAGGAATCTCTTGAATTTGAATACGATGTCTTCTTTAGCTACTCCACTGAGCCTGACTATTACTTCGTCCGTGAAATTGAAACTTTCATTGAATCGTTTCACCGAGTGCAAACGCTTGCTAAAGATGGTCTCCGGCCTCTACAAGCATGTGTAGATGGCTCAGATTTTCGATTGCCTACTAGCAGGGATTGGCAACGGTGGGGGCTAAGTGATATTGACCGAAAGAATGCAGTTTGGCAGGTAATTGAGGAGAATCTATCGAAAAGCAAGTATCTCTTAGTATTCGGCAGTGCTGCTGCTGCGACGTCTGAGTGGGTTGATAGAGAAGTACAATGGTTTGTCGAGAATAGAGGAACGGACAATATCTTGCTGGCAATAAGTGAGACAAACCAAGCTCAGATCGATCCATCACATATCTTTCCTCGTTCAGTCGTTGATCATAACTTGCCAGAGCAGACGATCTGGTTTGATTTCAGAGGTAGGAATAAAAACCTTGTACGAGAGGTTAAGGCACTTCGTGATTATTCTGAGGAACGGGTCCGACTTGCTGGTCATCTATTAGATAAGTCAGTAAGCGACCTACTGCCTGGCTGGTATAAACATCAACAACAGCTTGAGGCCGAATCCCATCTTCAGAATGCAATTCGATCGCTCGGTGACAAAGACTTAATTCGTGCAAAAGACGAGTTATTCAATGTTCTCGCTTTGACAGAAAGCAACCTTGCACGACACTTGTTGGCTGAAAATATACATGCCTCCATGATTCCACGTTCGCAGGAGTTCGCGGCACACGGAGTAACTGCATTGGCAGCTTGCGGTCAGAACAAGGTGATTATTGGGGATGAGGCTGGCTATGTCCGACTTCTCGATTTGAGAAATGGTTGGGTTGATTGGTCTTATGAGTTGGATTCACGTATTCTTTCTATCAGTTATGATTCTCAGAGTGGTCATATCGCATTAGGTACCGAAACCGGCTCCCTTATGGTCCTAGACAGTAACACGAATCAAGTTGAATGGTCGAAAGAGCTAAACGTGCCTGTGTTGGGCTTACGCTTCTCGTATAGTGGAGCCTTGCTCGCCGTAGGACTTGGAAATGATGGTGGGTTCATCATTTTCGATCAGGCAGGCAAGACAATGATGGAACTAGGAGTCCACACTGGGTCCATTCAAGGATTAGCCTTCAACCGAGACGAAACCCATCTATACTGGGGAGGCTCAAGTCAATACATATGGTACTGTGAAATAGGGGGGGCATGCGATCGAATAAGCACAATTAATGAATGGGTTTATTCAATAGACTCAAGTCCAGATGGACGTTTCTCGGCTGTTGCTTCGGGTTCAGAAGTTCACCTCTTCGACCACGCCCTTCAAGAGCATGAACGTCTGAGTGGCCATTCAACTCACGTTTACAAAGTCGCCTTCGATCCAACGGGTGAGTATTTGTTAAGTGGAGGGGCTGATGGGACAGTAAAGGTATGGGACCACCGAGCCCGGAAATTGAGTCAAACCGTTAAAGCGTTTGAAGATGAAATCTATGGGCTTGTAGTTATGGACAGCGTGCCGGTAACCGTAGTCAGTGCCGACTATTCAGGGCAAATCCAGACGTGGCAGCTACAATCTCACGGAATACCTGTATCCGTACACCATTTCCGTCCCACCCCATGGATGTTAACACGCCCACAGAGGAATCAGATCGTTGACCTAATTGAACTCGACAATAAACACCTTTTGATAAAAACCTGGGACGGAAAAAACAACGTAATAGATCTCACAACAAGATTATGGGTTGAAAATGAAATTGATGCTGGTTCATTCACGCAAGCTCTCGCTGCATGGAGAGCAAGGGCCAGCTACCATGAACCCGCTCCTTTCATGTGGGATTACCAATCAATCTGGTCTGAAAGTTTCGCCACTATTCCCTCGTTGATCAGTATTGATCGGATGTTTCGCAACAACGATGTGGTTTATGCATTATCTCCAGACGGAAATTACCTGGCAACCGTTTCCGGTGATGGCACTTGGATACTAGAGAGTAAAAACGGAAAAACATTAAGAGGGAGCCATACCATTGAAGAGCCAATATCAGTGGCTTTTATTAATGACTTAGCGATCATGATTAGTGGAAAGGGTGGCAAGATTGTAGTGGTGCCGAGTCAAGATAAAAACAATGATGAGACTGGTATTCCAGCGCAACTCGACCCTATCACTCATATCTTATTTGATCAAATCCGCCAACGAGTTTTGTCTATTTCGACTCGAGGTGACTTGAAAGTGATGCTTTATCCGAGTGGCGTGACCGTATTTCAGCATCGTATACCAGGTTTATCTAGCCTTGCTATGAGTCCAAACGGGAGATGGCTTGCTACGGCAGCTATAGATGGTAACGTTTCTTTGCGAGATCCTGACTCTGGTGATAAGGTGATTTCATTCTCTGCACATCGTGGTCCTGTTAATGTGATTGGATTCTCGGCAGATAATAAATTTCTCTTCTCAGGTGGCTTTGACGAAACCGTACGCCTTTGGAATGTTAATGAGGTGGAGCGCCTCCTTGATGCCCCTCAGGGCTTGTTAGTTGAGGTATATAAGAAGTTACACTAAATAGAGAAACTGGTAACCTCCAAATTAACGCGAAAAGCACGCAGAATAGACGAGGGATTTGGTTACATCAAAGCAGCGCCTAACACCTACTCAACCGGAGCCGCTTCTCCAGGCCCTGTCACTTGAATCGAAAGGCGCGGGCCGGTTAATTATGCCGTTAGACGCCGCCAAGAGAGATTGGAGCGAGCAAGTGATCTGGATGCGAATGTCCGATTCCCTGAATATGGTCGCGTGCGCCAGCTGGCACTATGTTAAGATCGACTGCTCACACGGGCGCAGGCTCTGTTGCATACCGTCGGGACGTTGAAGGCGGCGTCTAACAAGCGCATGCAGCGGAGGCCGCGAAGCGAGTCTCTCATCGTTCCACGAGTGCCGTTCGCGGCCCCGCTGATGCTGGACGTTGCAGGGCTGTAACAAAGTAGCTTGACAACTAAAAATAAGGACCTAACCCGGTTAATCTGTAAGTTGGAAGACTAAACAGAACCGGAGGAAGGTCTCTATGAAGTATAACACTGCTGGCCTGGAGCTTGACGATTTAAACGAAGCTTTCTTCTTTGACGTTGGCAGCCTCTATGAGCATCTGGAGAGCCTCAATGATCGCCGTGACCCGCATGGGATTCGCTATCCGCTTGCTATAGCTTTGGTTTTCGTTATCCTGGCTAAACTTGCTGGCGAGCAGGAGCCTCGCGGCATTGCTCAGTGGGTTGATTTGCGAAAAGAACTTCTAAAAGAAGCTCTCCACTTTGACCGCGACACAGTGCCGCACCCGATTACTTATTCTAGAATACTTGGCCGCGCCGTTGATCTAGCAGAGCTTCAACAGGCCGTGAGTCTGTTTCTGCTTTCTGCTCCTAACGCGGGGCAATCGTCAGAGATAAATCTGGATGGGAAGGCTGTGAGAGGGACTATCCCGGCAGGCCAAAGACAAGGATTGCACTTGCTTGCCGCCTACTTGCCCGATGAAGGAATAGTGCTTTGGCAGATGGAGGTAGGCTCGAAAGAGAATGAGATAGTGGCTGCTCCCCGCCTGCTCAAAACGATAGATTTAAAGGGAAAAGTAGTTACGGGCGATGCGATGTTTGCTCAGCGTGAACTCTCTCGACAGGTCGTAGAAGCAGGCGCGGACTACGTCTGGGCAGTGAAAGATAATCAACCCGGCCTTCGCTCAGAAATAGAAGCTCTGTTTGAGATAGAAGAAGGCAAGACCAATCTCAAGGTAATCGGCAATGACTTGCAGAGAGCTCAGACAACAGATAAAGAGCACGGGCGGCTTGAGCAGCGGCGGATTACAACAAGCAGTATGTTGGCAGGACGCCTCGATTGGCCAGGGCTTTGCCAGGTCTTCAAGATAGAAAGAGAAGTGGAAGAGCTCGTGAGCGGCAAGAAGCGCAGCGAGGTCAGCTATGGGGTAACAAGCCTGAGCAACAAACGGGCAAATGCAGAGAAGCTGTTGGAGACAGTCAGAAAGCACTGGCAGATAGAAAACGGGCTGCACTATAGAAAGGATTGGACACTGAGAGAGGATTATTGCAGGTTACGAATAGGAGATGCGGCACAAGCCATGGCGATAATCAACAATCTGATAGTGGGGCTGGCATTGAGGCAGGGCTTCAAGTACCTGCCGGATGCTAGGAGGAAGTATAGTGCGCAACCACTTGAGGGGCTAAAGCTCATCCTGCGCCGCTGAATCAGACTTTGTTACAGCCGTGCTGGACGTTGGGCGTCGCTACTACGTTGTCAGTCAATTTGTGCTAGGATAATAGTTATGAAAACAGCAACTGAAATTCAAGTTATCTCCCGCTCACCAGAGGTGATGAGCGGCGCACCTGTATTTGTTGGAACACGCGTACCCGTCCAAACCATTATTGATTACTTAGCTGGCGGGCATCCACTGGAAGATTTCTTAGACGACTTTCCTACTGTTACTCGTGAGCAGGCACTTGAATTATTGGCGCGTCTTAAGGAGATGCTGAAGGATGCTCAGATATGAAGGTTTTGCTTGATGAATGCCTGCCTAAGAAGCTAAAGCGTGAGGTAAATGGCGATGTCGTAAAGACCGTTCCAGAAATGGGTTGGGCAGGTAAGAAAAATGGGGCGCTGTTGCGGTTGGCGGAACAAGAGTTTAACGTGTTGCTGACTAATGACCAGAATCTCGAGTATCAGCAGAATCTCAAGAGTTTTAACTTGGCGGTTATAGTGTTGGCAGCGCACACCAACGACATTGAAGATTTGCGGCCTTTGATGCTAGCCGCAAATGAAGCTTTGAAAACGATTCGTGCAGGTGAGATTGTCCACATTGAAGTGTCTTCTGGCTGAAGATATCTGTTCCACAACGCGCCGCCCAACAAACGCATGCAGCGGAGGCCGCGAAGCGAGTCTCGTATGATACTTTGAGCGTTACGTCGCGGCCCCGCTGATGCGCAGCGTTATGCCGCCACAGCGAAGTGTGTTGATCGTCCCGACGCTGCGCCGAGTCGCGTTCGCGCCACAGAAGGACAGATGCAAGCCAAGGCGAGGGGAGAATAAGCACGGCGCGAGCGCGACAGAGCCCTGACAGGCAGGGCGCAGCTAATTTGCTGGGCAGGCATAACAACCGCATGCAACGGAGGCCGCGAAGCACAGTTCGCATCAATGGCGAGTGCGGCTCGCGGCCCCGATAATGCGGAGCGTTAGACGCCTTGCAATAATGCAGTATAATCTAAGATGCTATGGAAAACAATCTGATTCATTCTGACCCTTCAATCATGATGGGTAAACCTGTGGTTGCCGGGACACGCATAACAGTGGAACTTATCTTAGAAAAGCTCGCCGCCGGAGAAACTATCGACCAGCTTCTAGAATCCCATCCACGGCTAACAAGAGACGGCGTGTTGGCTGCTTTGGCATTTGCTGCTGAGGCTGTACGTGGCCCCTCACCGGAAAGGGTGGCATGAACTTCGTTGCGGATGAAGGTATTGATAGGCAGATTGTTGACAGGCTCAGGCGAGATGGTCACGAAATCCTCTACATTGCTGAAATGGAGCCGAGCATATCAGATGAAGAGGTGCTTAACAGGGCCAACGAAAAGAGAGCGCTATTGATAACGGCGGACAAAGATTTTGGAGAGATGGTATATCGCCGAAATCTACTTACAATAGGTGGTGTCGTACTGCTGCGTTTGTTGGGTTTGTCACCAGAACGAAAGGTAGAAATCGTAAGCGAAGTTATTGAAAGCCGAGGAGCAGATCTGCCTAATGCTTTTAGTGTAATATCACCTGGAAGAGTCAGAATCAGGCAAAGATCGTAACAAAGGGTGAAAGACCGTGGACATGGGTAACAAATCAGTTGGAAGACATGGGTTACACATTTTTCCGTTTCAGCCTCCCAAGATGATCTTCTATTCTCAGCTTTTCTTCAAGCAGCCGTCCCAGTTTCACTGGTCCAAGATATACATCCCATAGCCCGTGATCCACTTGCTCTAGCCCTACGTGCAATCCCGCACACGTTTGACTTACCGCCACCCATTGACTGTTCCATCTGATCCCGCTGTTTTTACTCACCAACCTCGTCTCGTAGTGCGCAGGATAAACCAACTCAGGTACTTCCTTTGGTAGAAGCAAGGCCGATGCCTCATATAATGTTGCCCGTGTCTTCAACTCTATTCCCTCGTGTGGTCTCACTTCGTTGTACTCCCGCATGAAGGTATTAAACACTCGCTGCTGCTTTGCAAGGTTAGCTTCTGGCGGGCGTGTTGTCTCTGCTTTCAGTGTTCGATGCATTCGTTCGTGCTGTCCGTTTTGTTGCGGCTTGCCCGGCTCGATCAACTCTGGCCGGATACCCAGCCTGATCCACCAGACTGACAGTTGCGACAGCCTTCCCAATGCGGTCGAGGCGAACGGGGCTCCATTGTCAGAGCGTATTGCCTTTGGCAGACCATACTTCTTAAACAGACGTGTAAATATCTCTTTAGTGCCTAAAGTCTCGGTTGAAAGCAGACCATGGCAGCCTAAAAGATAGCGCGAATAGCTATCAGTTACAGTCAATGGGTAGCAGTAGCGGCCGTCACGAGTCTTGAACTGCCCTTTGAAATCTACGCACCAAAGTTCATTGGGGGCTGTGACGATAGAGGTAGGTTTGCCGGGATGCCCGACCTTTCGCTTTTGAGTTTTCTGTCTTACAAGCCCTTCCCGTTTTAGGATCTCACAAATGGTCCATCGGGAAGGCCAAGAAGTTTGAGGCTCTTTTCTTTGAAGGATCTTGAGCAGTTTCTTAGCGCCCCAGAAAGGATGACGCCGCCTGGCATCAATGATGGCCAGGCGCAGAGCGTCAGGCGTCTGGTCGGGAGACGAATGAGGGCGGCGAGAGCGATCAACCAAGCCAGCCGAACCAAGAGCCTGGTAGCGAGCAATCCATTTATAGCCGGTCTTGCGAGAGATGTGGTAACGTTGGCAAAGTTCTGTGAAGGACAAAGAGTCGCGGAGATATTCGGAGACGAATTGAGTTTTTTGATCCATAGGTAGTAGTTCTTTCCAGGGCATGATGGTTGGCTCCTTTCAGAGGTCCATCTTGCCCTAAAAGTGTTACCTATGTCTCCCTACTGATTTGTCACCTATGTCCCCCGATCATACCCTTGCTTTAGCGGAGTCTTTCGCCTCTGTTATCTTTGCCTCCGCATAGAAACGAATACGCCTTAATCAGGGAGTTAGTGGTTTCTTCTCTTAGATTCAAATTGGCTACCTTGGAGAAATGGATTCTTAGAGATAAAGTCATCCTCTCTATCTTTGCTGAGCAATTCAATCTTATTTAGCGATACCCCTTTGGGTATAACTTGTGAGCGCGTCAATATAGGGTCACAAAAATCACACTTATGTTGTGATTCGGCATTACGTTCTAAGGCTAACCTCATACAAACTGGACACCGGGCATTCCGCTTCCCCATAACCTCTTGTCTCTGTGACTCAGACCTTAACTTAGGACACTTATTGAGATAGTGGTCTAACTCATCCTTAACCTCAAATGAGTCTCCCCAATCCCAATGAGTGCAAGAAAACTGACAAGTCGTATACAATTTAGGGCACTCATTCTTGATGTGGTGATGAAATTGTTCGACAGGCATTTTTAGCTCGCAGTGCCTACACTTACAGAACTGCCCTAAGCAGTGGAACTGCTTTAAGGGGTCAGACACGAGATGAGATTTATATTTTTCAGAAGGAATCCTATGTTGGCAGTGTTCGCATTCAATGAATTTGTCTTCCATAATTGTTACCCACAAAAATGTAAACTAATGCAAATCAATAAGCTAGCCGGTAGAACCACTTGTTTGACCGCACCTCTCTTTGGTGACCTTCTCGCCCGACATCTTATCTGCTCTGATTCCACATCCATATATTTCAGGCCCACCCTGTTCTCCCGTAGCGGTCTAACGATTCGCATCAGCGGGGCCGCGAGCCGCACTCGCTGTTTCATACGAAACTTGCTTCGCGGCCTCCGTTGCATGCGCTTGATAATCAATAGAGGCGGTCTTGCGGGCGACATATAATCACCCGCAGACAGTTGAAAATATTTCTTCTAAGAAAGGAGACCGCCTAAAGTGTTTTACTGCGGAATTGATCTCAGCGCAAGAGACTCTCACCTCTGTGTGGTTGATGAGAACCCTATCAATCCATCTTCAGCAGAAAGCTGCTAACGAGTTGCCTCGTATCTCGAACCTGCTTCTACCTTTCAAGCCCAACTTGCAGATCGTCGTCGAAAGCACCTTCAACTGGTACTGGCTTGTTGATGGTTTGCAAGCAAACGGTTTCCATGTCTCACTGGCTCACACGCTCGGCCTGGCGATGATTACTCAAGCTAAAGTGAAAACAGACCGCAGGGATGCTTTCACTTTGGCAAAACTGTTGCGAGCTGGCGTGATTCCCAAATCTTACATCTACCCAGCCTCCACACGTCCCATCCGTGATCTTCTCCGCCGACGTATGCACGTTGTCGGACTGCGGGCGCAGGAGTACGGCTCTCTTCGTCAGTTGCTATTGCGTGAAGGCATACTCTGTAGCTCTCGCAACCACATCAAGCTGGCCGAAGACGAAGACCTTCGAGAGTGGTTCTCTCATCCGCTGCTTGTGATGAGCGCGGCTCATCAGCTTGAGAGGATTGATTTGCTGTCGAAGCAAATAACGGAGCTTGAGCAGCAGATTCTTTCACTGACCCGTGACAAGGCAGATTACAAGCGATTGCTGAAAGTAGCCGGCATAGGAAAGATACTGGCACTGACTATCCTTTACGAAGTGGGAGAGATCTCCCGCTTCAGCACAGTTCGCCACTTCAGTTCATACTGTAGGCTGGTGCCCGGAGTAGCACAATCAGGGGCGGTCAGCCGCCGGGGTCGCTCAAGCAAGCAGGGCAACGCTTATCTGAAATCAGCATTCAACCAGGCAGCAGTCGTGGCAGTGCGCAGCTACCCCAGAATCCGTCGCTGCTATCAAGGACATCTCGCGAGGCATCGGGGCAGCGCGCGAAAGCTAGTAGCCTATAACGTCATAGCGCACAAGCTTGCGCAGGCAGCCTACTATGTAATGAAACAAGGGGAGGATTATAGAGAAGAGATGCTGTTCGGGAAATGATGCAGTTATGGAGGTCGTCATCTCCGACGCCTAACTGGGACGATCCCGTCGCGTTTGATTGGGAGGCGACCTCCACCAGCTATTGTCAACTTTCTGGAATTGCTCTGCCCGCGCCGGTATCTCGTAGATAACTGGAGAGCAAAAGCTTCCCGTCGCGTTTGAGTGAGGCCGGTGCGGAACGGTTAATCTTCTGGAGCGCAGTCAGCAGCAACAAGACTGAGAGCCCGTTTGGCTGTTTGGTGCAGAGAATCTGACACCGCACAGAGAAGTAAAAAGTCAGAGCACATGCAGTAGGTGATTAAATGATGCTCGCGAAGAAAACAAGCCTTTCGGGGCCAAGATAGAACTGTTTTCTCTTGACCGCCCGCCTCTATTGGCTGTTAGGCGGCGACGCGCCACGAGGTATGCCGGACGAACAATCAGTTTTCGAGCTATCAGGCGAAGCACCGGACTTCTGGCAATGAGTGCTGCCGCCGCCGGAGACAGCCGCTCGTATAACGCAACCAGAACACGTCCTTGCCTGTTCGTTGACAGGAACTCATCTCTGTAGATACGCAAAGTCGAGACTTCGATTGAATCGGCGCCATGGACTGCAGTTGCGACAAAACATCCTGTTCCGCTCGCAGGGACATCAGAAAGGAACTTGTTAATAATTGAGCCGAACGTCCCAATAGCGGGCGACATGACAATGTCACCATTTGAGGCGACGTTGACTGAGCGCACTCCCAGGATGACGCCCGCCGGGAGACCGCCGGTAAAACCGGCGGCGGCCACAGCCGCCGCGGCGCCTGCTGCTGCTGCGGTGTTGAGTTCCGCTGTAATCCGTGTCAGCACGCGGGTCGTAATCTGCCCGACGAAAAGACCTGCGAAGAGATTGTTAAGGAACGCTTGGAAGCCGCCGCCAGGACTGGCGACGAACGTAAGGGACGACGCGCCTGCCGTATTAGCCTCCAGCACTCTGCTTAGGTCAACCTGGTCATCAGACGGGTCAATCGTAAATGGGAGCGTATAGGTGTAGGTCGTCGCGCCGTACGGCCCCGTCGCCGTCAGGGTCAGTATCCTCGATGGTGGAGCGGACGCAACGGTGGCCGTCGTCACGACATTACCATCGGGGAGGGTTATCGGAGTCGGGATCATCGAGTTGATCTCCGCCATCGTGAATCGGGAGGCGTTGAGCAGCATGACGTCAACGAGGGAGGACGGATCGCCAGGGGAGCCCGGCGGGAGGGTGACGAGACGGCCCGACCGGAAGATCGGTCCGGGTTGCGGGTCTTGATAAGCAGTAAGCGAGATGTCGTGGTTGTTTCGTGAGGTGTAACTGGGGCCGTCCATCGTGGAGAATGCTGTGGCCACTCCGCCCGCAACGGCCGTCGTCACACGCTCTTGATCAACCTGCTGCTGGCGTATCCGGCCTGCATTGTCTATGGTTGTCGAGATTTCCCAGAGTTGCAGCGCGACGGCGCCAGAAAACGGACTACCAGACTGAACAGCCACCCGGACTTCGCTGTTGTACGGCATATGTTCTCCTTATCGGCAATGGGATGACCAAGCAGACGCTCCGGCCAAATCCAAATCCTGCACAGTTCAAGACGCCGCCTAACGCTCCGCATTATCGGGGCCGCGAGCCGTGCTGATTTTATCATACGGCGCTTGCTTCGCGGCCTCCGTTGCATGCGGTTGTTATGCCTGCCCCGCCAGACAGCTGCGCCGTGCCTGTCAGGGCTCTGTCGCGCTCGCGCCGCATTCGCTCTGCACCTCGCTTTAGCTTGCCTCTGATCTTCTGTGGCGCGAGCGCGACTTGGCGCAGCGACGGGTCCATCAGCACATTTCGCTGAGGAGGCATAACGCTGCGCATTATCGGGGCCGTGAGCCGCGCTGATTTTATCATACGAACCTCACTTCGCGGCCTCCGTTGCATGCGCTTGTTATGCCTGCCCTGCTAGATAGCTGCGCCGTGCCTGTCAGGGCTCTGTCGCGCTCGCGCCGTGCTTGTTCTGCCCTCGCATTAGCTTGCTTCTGCCGATCTGTGGCGCGGGCGCGACTTCGCGCAGCGTCGGGATAATCACCACGTTTCGCTGAGGCGGCATAACGCTCCGCATTATCGGGGCCGCGAGCGGCACTGATGGATTGATGCGATACTCGCGCACGCGGCCTCCGTTGCATGCGGTTGTTATGCCTGCCCAACCATCTAGCTGCGCCGTGGCTGATAAGCCACTGTCGCGCTCGCGCCGTGCTTATTCTCCCCTCGCCTTGGCTTGCTCTGATTATTCCTGGCGCGAGCGCGACTTGGCGCAGCGGCCAGTCCATCAGCACATTTCGCTAGGCAGGTATAACGTCTCGCATCACCCGGCCCGCGCGGGGCACTCAAAGATACCATACGAAATTCGCTTCGCGGGCTCGGGTGCATGCGTTTGTTGGGCAGCGCTATGGTCATGGCCTCACTCTTTATCTGCGGGGTAAAGAATGTGTCCCTCTCCAAGAGGAATGCCACCATCAGGGAGCCTTTCGATTTCTATGGACACTGCGCTTGATGGAATTTCATCCACCTCCCAGAGGAGCAAGGTGCCTTGCTGGTAAATAACCTTGTTGGGAATCGGCACTCCCTTCCGAGGCCTTAGTGGGTCTTTCAGAATCTGGATTCGAACAAACCGACACAAACGGAACAAGGCAAGTGGACCACCGTATTGGTGCCAGTCGAAAGCAGTTCCGTGAAGGTCCGTTGTATCGAGCTTGATGACATCAGGAATTGCGAAGACCTTATCTCGACAGTCAGGATCAAGCGACCACGTAGGTAAGAATGGAGCATGGGCGAACGCGTTGCGAATCAGTCGGGCGATCTGATATGCAGCTCGCACGTCAGAATCGGTGGATGTCTTAGGATCGGGTACAACCGCTCGAATGGCGTCCTTCATGGCTACTGCCATGAGGAAAGTCGCAGAGCGATGTAGGAAGCACGCAGCATAATCAGCTTGGTCCTCTCGCAGCGCGATTTCTTCGTACTTCACGCGATGCTGGCCGTGTGTCCACTCCTTGGGAAGGTCTAGCGGCTGAACCTTCAGTGTTGTGGCAAGACGGACAGCAGACGCGAGACGAAACTGAAGCTCTGCCGTAAAGAGTTGTTGAATTTGCTTCTCACGATCGGACATCGTACCTCCTGCGTCTGCCCAACGTCTCGCATCAGCGGGGCCGCGAACGGCATTGGAGAATACATTCGAAACTCACTTCGCGGCCTCCGTTGCATGCGTTTGTTAGACGGCCTCTTGGGGCTTACTTTGCTTCCTCATGTGTACGAAAGTCGCTAGGGCTCAAGATATTTATACCTCCATATTGACCTAAAATGAGCAGGTCTTTGTCGCCGGTAATTATACAGTCACACTTACCCTCGATAGCTGCTCCTAAAACATTGTCATCCTCTGGGTCACGGCAGACACTTTGTTCCAGGCTTGTAGATGTAACTACTTTCATCCGGGAAAGCAAAAGCTCTGTCGCTTGATTGATTTCTTCTGATTTGTACTTGAACTTGTTGGAAAGCTTGTCTCGGAATTCGTTGATTATGAAATCTGATGTTACCAGGCTATGCTGCCGGATACAGTGCTCAAGGAGTTCGTTGCAAAACCCGCGCGCAACGAATGCAGCAATAAGAACGTTTGTATCAAGCAGTATTATCACGAGATGAGGTCGAAAACATCTTGATCTGTGTAGGTATCTTGCGATTCAGTCATCATACGCTCACGTAGCAATCTAAACTTACGGACAAAGAGATAATCCGCTAATGCCTTCTTAACGAGGTCGTTTGGTGATAAACCCTCTTCGCGGGTTGCTTCTTCCAATGCCGCTTCAACATCTTCCGGCAAGTTGATTGTAAGAGTTCCTTTCATAGTATCCTCATTTTTAATTTAGGCATCGAACAGAATATAACACAACAACAAGCACTTGTCGCAGACTGGAGACGTATTCTGGCCGTCTAACAAAGGGATGGACCGGAGTTGTTCTACGTGCTAGGCACGCACCGAAAGGGATGAAACTTACTGGACATCGGGCGGCTCAGATTGCAAGATGGGCGATGACCGAGCCGGTCGCGAGGACCGTCGCGGCATTGGTGCTAGCAAGCCCGTACCGGAGTTTGGTCTCAGCGGTTCGTGTGCCGATCAGTGGTGACGACGCGGCTTTCATTGCCGTTGCCGATCCCGTTTAAGAGATTACTCTTCAGTTTCTACCGCTGCGCTGGTTCGGTCATCATTTCATACTGACCGGAGGCCCTCTGCTATGAAGAAGCGCTCCTCATCTCGCCCAACAAAGCGTCTGCGACACACGCCCCGCCCGGGACGTACCATTGAGGCCAACAGAAGCAGCGACCTCCACCAAGTCAACCAACATGCTGCTGGCATTGACATCGGTGCTGAACGCCATTATGTGGCCGTGCCTGCGGCTGCCACTCTCCATCCGGTGCGCGAGTTCTCAGTATTCACTAAAGACCTGTACGCCATTGCTGACTGGTTGCAAGCTTGCAGCGTAACGACCGTGGCAATGGAGAGTACGGGCGTCTACTGGGTGCCATTGTATGAGGTGCTCGAAGAGCGCGGCTTTCTCGTCAAGCTTGTCGATGCGCGCAAGGTAAAGAATGTCACAGGGCGCAAGAGTGATGTCTTGGATTGCCAGTGGCTACAGCAACTCGAAAGCTATGGGTTGTTGGCTGCCGCCTATCGGCCCACCGATGAGATCGTCGTGCTGCGTGGGTATGTCCGCCAACGTGACATGCTTGTTAAGAGTGCCTCAAGCCACATTCAGCATATGCAGAAGGCACTGCAACAGATGAACCTACGCCTGGATAATGTGGTCAGTGACATCACCGGGCAGACTGGTATGCGAATACTAAAAGCCATTCTGGCAGGCGAGCGCGATACGGGCAAACTCGGCCAGATGCGCGACCCGCGCTGTCACGCCACGGCGGAGGTGATAGCGCAATCCTTAGTGGGCAACTACCGGCAAGAGCATCTGTTCGCATTGAAGCAGGCAGTCGAGTTGTTCGAGTTCTATCAAGAGAAGATCCTGGAGTGCGAATCGGAGATGGAGAAGTATCTACAGAGTTTGTCGGGTAAGCGCGATGATGAGCCACCGCCGCTTGCAGGAGGTGAAAAGCGCCAGCGCTGCAGTTTCAACCTGCGCGATTATGCCTACAAGCTTTTAGGGGTTGATCTGTTTCGAGTGCAAGGGCTGAACTCGCAGACCTTATTGCAGATCATCTCGGAAGTTGGGGTAGACTTGAGTGGCTTTGTCAGCGAGAAGCATTTTGCGAGTTGGTTAAGCTTAAGTCCGAACCGGCGAGTGAGTGGAGGGAAGGTGTTATCGAGCAAGACGAAGGCGAGCAAGAATCGGGCGGCGGCAGCATTCCGGCAAGCGGCGTCGAGCGTAGCGCGCAGCGACAGCGAGTTGGGAGCGTACTATCGAAGGATGCAGGCGCGCAAAGGGCCAGGTGCAGCGATCACAGCGACAGCGCATAAGCTAGCAAGGCTGTACTACAGCTTGGTGAAGCAGGGGCGGGAGTACGAAGAGGGAGGAGCGCGAGCGTATGAAGAGAGGCAACGAGAGCGAGTAGTTGCGAGTTTGCGCAAACGGGCGAAAGGGCTAGGGTATGAGCTAGTGGAGCTGGCCGCATAAAGTGGCCAGCGCGACAGGCTAGACAGCAACAGTGAATTACAACCCGAACCGGATTGGCGACAGCGTGTGTTTGCAGAAGCAGTATTCGAAGAGTTGTTTCTTAAGAGCCGCGCAAGCGAGTTTCGCATGCACCCTTCAGTATTACGTGCGCGGCCCGGTCATCCCAATCGTTAGACGGCGTTGTCATTTGCTTCTTCCTTTCCTGGCTGAACTTCTCCACTCTCTCGCTATCTTTCCCGCGATCTTCTCTGCCGCATATCTATTCTCTTCTGCAATCTCTCCAGGAGCCGGAAATTTGACCTTACCTTTCCATACCAACTCGTTATTTGTAAGCCTCAGTTCATACTTGTAAATAGCCTTGTCGGGCACGCTGCCGTCTCCGTGTACTATTACTTCAAGTTCTAATCCCCCTGTCAAAATGGCATCTGCTTCCGTTTGATCTTCAACAATTACAAAGCCCCATCTTTGAAGCTCTCTCTTCAGGAAGGGTTCTATCCTACTTATTTGCTCCCTGTTTGAGGTCTCTTCAATGAATATTCTCCTGACTAAGTAGAGTTTGTCTCGCGTATCATCCAGGAAGGATGTGGAGAGGTAGCTGGTTTCTGGGCAAGCGAAGCTCAAGACCAGAAGAATAATTAAGCGCTTGATGGCTGTCTGCTTCATACCCTTATTCTACACCAGCGAGACGTGCAGCCGTCTAACGGCTGCGCGTCAGTGGGCGCGGGAGCGGCACTGATTATTTCATCCGAGCTTTGCTTCCCGCGCTCCATTGCACGCGCTTGTTAGACGCCTTAGGGGAAGTATCTGTAAATCTCTTTTCTATTCAAACATCTCACAAAGGTTGCCGTGTCACTCTCAATGATTAATCCGATTCGATATTCCCCTATCCTGACTCGATAATAATTGCTTCCGCCCCTCAGCCTCTTGAGGTTTGTGATGTCTTGTGACGTTTGAGCCTTCTCGGCCTGACTAATTGTTTCTTTGATTCGATTGAGCAATTCCTTGTTCCTGATGGCGCGCAGGTCTTTGGCAAAGCTGCCTCTGAATAGGGTCTTCACGCTTCACCTTCTAGGAAATTCATGACTGCTTCCCGCTCGATTAGCTCTGTGCTTTCACCTTCTTCAATCGCACGGACAAGTGCTACATCTTCAAGGGCCTCTTCAACCACCTCGTGCAGCAAATCACGATGTTCTTCAAGAACCTCAGCTACAGCAGCCTTAATTATGTCTTTCAGTTGATCTTGATTTATAGATGTTTCCATATAACCTCGCCTTCTCGCTGTCAAGGATACCATTTTCGACTCTAATTTGCAGCGCGTTTCGCCACAGGCGTCTAACGCTCCGCATTATCGGGGCCGCGAGCCGCACTGATTGTAACATACGAAACTCGCGCACGCGGCCTCCGTTGCATGCGGTTGTTATGCCTGCCCAACCATCTAGCTGCGCCGTGCCCGACAGGGCTCTGTCGCGCTCGCGCCGTGCTTGTTCTGCCCTCGCCTTGGCTTGCTCTGATTATTTCTGGCGCGAGCGCGACTTGGCGCAGCGGCCAGTCCATCAGCACATTTCGCTGAGCAGGTATAACGACTCGCATCAGTGGGCGCGGCGGGAAGCACTGAAGGAATCATACGAGACTCGCTCGCCGCGCTCCACTGCATGCGTTTGTTAGATGCCGGTCGTCACCGCACAGAAACGCCAGTGGTCACATCTTGGGAAGAAAGTATTTCGTCAAATCTATGCGTTCTTCACCACGTCTTCGATGCAAGATGAGCCGTCCTTGTTCAGTATAGATGGATACATGCCAGTACATCCTGTCACCCCGCCGCGTTATGTTCATTCCATCTAACCATTCACGAAAGTCCAAGAAAGGAATCAACAGAAGCGTATCTGGTGAACCGCAGCCAAAAGCCACATATGGTTCTTTAGCTTGCTCAAGGGCATCTTGTTGATGTGGGTGAAACGCAAACCAATAGTCGTTCCCTTCGTGTTCTTTAGAAACAGCACAGACAAGTGCAGTCTCTCCGTTAGGTGAAGAAAAAATGGCGCGAGAGCGCCGCAATAAAGAACGTGCAAGGTACCCTTCGATTCGTGCAACGCATGCTTCATGGAATTTCACGGGCGTAAACTTCGGTTTCGTTTCGCCTTGTTGATCTAAATCTATCTCAGCTTCTTCGCTCGCGGCTTCTTCATCGAGAACATCTGTGGTTGTAGAAAAAACCAAATCAATAATTCCATCAAGCCGAGTGAATTCACGCGGGATAAGGATGTCACGAATCCTATGGGCAATAGTCGGATCTTCCAATTCCCTCACCGCCCCCCGTCATCCTGATTTGGCTCCGGCGGCCTTGGCGCGGCTTTTAACTGGCTTTTCTACCTCCACTAACTTTACGAAGCCTTCTCAAAACTCTGAAAAGCAGCGAAATTGCCAGTAAATTTGCTACTTTCAGTTATTGAAAAATCTGAGTTGATGGCAAAATTCCTGCATTAACCAGATGCAGCGCAAGCCTTATCGCTCAGATTTAACTGATGCACAATGGCAACGGATCAAACCATTGTTGCCCAAACCGAAGCGCACTGGAAGACCCAAAGAAGATGACCGTGAAATTATCAACGGCATTCTTTACGTTCTCGTCACCGGCTGCAGCTGGGAGTATTTGCCACATGATATCGGTGCTTCATATCAAACTTGTCATCGGCGGTTGCTTGACTATCAGCGCCGCCGAGTCTGGCAAAAGATCGTCCAAGAGTTGATGAAAGAAGCCTATCGCAAAGGCAAAATCAATTTGAATAACGCTTATCACGATGCCAGCGTGATTAAGACTAAAAAAGGGGCAAGTCGCAAGTAGGTTTTTCAGGAAAACACCGTATTTGCGGCATCAAACGCCATCTCGTTGTTGATGCGAACGGTCATCCTTTGAGCTTCCAATTGAGCAAAGCCAACTGGCATGACCAACGCCTGATACTTGAAACCATAGACGGCATTCGCATCGGCAAAAGACGACGGCGACCCAAACGCTTAGGATTGGACAAAGGTTATGACAGTGAGCCATTGCGCCGCGAACTCAGACAGCGCAGGATTGTTCCGAATGCTCCCTATCGCGATAACCATGTCAGTGTCCCACGTGGCAGACCACCGAAAGACAAACATGAAAAACGCTACTGTCGTCAACGCTGGAAGGTCGAGCGTAGTTTTGCCTGGGTCAACAACTGTCGTCGCTTGGATAGATTTCTTGAAGAAAGTCAAAGATCGTATCGCGCTTTTATGCGAGTCTTTTTTATGAAACACTATTTAGACCTACTGTTTTAGGCTCTTTTAGAGTTTTGAGAAGACTTCTACATCACATAAACGTAACGCCAACTTCGGCAGTTGTTTTACTATCTCTTCTCCTTTTATCAGCCCGCTACTGATTGCATTTCTCCCTACTGACAGCAAACTCCGTCGCGGTCCTTTCTTCGTCCAGTTGAATTGCGCTTCGCGATCTTTCTTCAACACGCTCGCTCCTGCCCCCATCCTTAATGCATAGGCCACCATCGCCGCACACCACAATACGGTCAACTTCACATCACTTCTTAACCCGATCTGCTTCAACCCCCATCCATACCTACTCCCCTTCGTGTCTCGGAACCCGCTCTCGATTCCCATCCTCCTCGCATATAGACTTGCCACCTCTCGCGCTGTCAGGTCCAACCGATCTGTTGCTATGAACCAGGGTGCCTTGTGCCCACGACCGCGATAAACTATCAGCCGCAACCGCGCTTGATTCTTCTTATCTTTACCCAACTCTCCTTCTCCCAGGTCGTCTAATCCTCCTTCTTTGATCTGATAATCACGCAGTAATCCTTGATACTTGGAGCTTGAAAAATAGGTGTTGTGACAAACCCTGGTTATGAATCTCAGTCCGTGCTGGCGCAATTGTTTTACGAGGCTGATGCGAGCGAAACCACGGTCATTTATACAGGTTATCTGTTGATTTGAGCGGCGCACCAGAGCCAGCAATAAGAAGAAAGCGTGCTCGGCCTGGTTTTGTGACCGAAGCAGCTTGCGTACCTGGTAAGCTACAGCCAGGAAGGGTAAGCATCGGCCCGAGTGCATAAGAGCGGCCATCAAGACTTGCCGCCCGTCACGCCACATCGTCCAATCAATGAGCACGAAGCAGTCCTTGAGTTGAGATGTGTAATGGTCCCAAAGCCATTGCCAGACCTCATCCAAGTTCTGTGTTTTGCGATGAAGGAATTTCTCAATCTTGCGGTAAGCTTTGCGATATTTGAAGCGGCGAGTGCGAGCCAAGTGATCAACGGCGTTTGAAGTGTGGAAACGTTCGTGATAAAGGAAGGCAGAGACGAGAGCGGCAAAACAGGTACGGCCACCGATTCTCCAAGAAGTTGTCATTTGGCGAACGAGGAAGTATAAATCAATCCAAGACATAAAAGTCGCTCCTGAGAGACTAGATTTAGACAGTCAAGCTCTCAGGAGTTTTTATTTGATCTGACTTTTCTTGGCAACCTCCTCTTGTATGCAATACACGGGGGGCGGTGAGCTCCGAAGCGATCTCAGAGGTGATACAATGTTCGCTGAGATCACGACAGCATTAGCTTCTATTAAAGTAGCGGGCGAGCTTGCAACGCTTGTACTCAACACGAAGGTTAGTCAGTCCGTAACGCAAAAAGCTATTGAACTACAGACTGCGATTATCTCGCTTCAAACTGCAATAATGAGCATCCAGGCGCAGAATCAAGAGACGTTGGCAGAAAACAATAGTCTTAAACAAAAACTGATTGATATAGAAAACTGGGAAGCGGAAACAAAAAAGTACAGCCTTAAAGAGGTTGCTCCCGGTGCTTTCGTTTACGTTATCAATCAAGACCAAGCGGGAGCCGAACCAAGCCCTTGGCTTTGTACAAACTGCTACAATCAAAAGAAAAGGTCTATCCTTCAAAGAGGGATTGATAGCGGAGAAGGGTACTTTCATAACTGCCCTAGTTGCAAAGCTCAGCTTATAGTCTAATGGGATTAGGCGAAGCAGTCAGATTACACCTTTTCGTACAACACACTTTTAAGACACGACCCGCGGCCTCCGTTGCATGCGTTTGTTAGGCGGCGGCCACTTTCTATGCTTCACAGTTTTCCCCAAAATGATCGCAATACTCCTTGCTCATTCCACATGCTTGGCAAACACCATCAACAAAATCATGTCCGTAATAATACCCTGTGTAATGATGTTGCGCCCTCTGACAGGCTCTATCTGAATAATAAGCGTAGGACTTCGCACATCCCTTGCAGACGCCATTAACAAAATCATGTCCGTTATGATAGCCTGTGTAAAGATATCGGGCCTTTTGGCAAGACCAATTAAAATGTCTGGTTGCAGTCAAGCTAGCGCCACAGTATGTGCATATACCGTTAATAAAACGATGATCATTTAGAGTTATTACCTCATCAACGGAATTCGGTACAGATTGAGTTGTCCGCTGTTGAGGAGGCTTGTTCGCTTGAAGACTTTTGTTAATCTGCTGATCTTGAGGTACTTTAAGCTGATATTCTATTTTATCTAACACGGACTCCGGATCTGCAATATCCAATGCAAGCTTCAGCTCGTCAACCCCCTGCGAAATATTCAAAAAGTCTATAAACGCTTTATGTGCGAGAATGGCCGGTAACGGTGCTCTATCTACCCGACATGGAATAATTTTCTTTTGAAGCGAAAGAGCATTAGTCCATTCAAGCTTTACCCAATATGAACTGCTAGCAGCCTCAGACCAAACTAACACTACTGTGTTACACCACTGTAAAGCGTTACTAATCTCTTCAGGGAGATTATCTCCGCCTCGAATACCTTTGTGGTCTACCCAAACCTCTGCGCCAGCACATCTCAATTCATTCTCCAACTGAAGTACAAGTGGTTTGTCAGCCCAAGAGTAACTAATCTCTAGGGGGTTAGTTCCCCGCAGCTTGCTGCGTCAGTATACTGGATGAGTGAGCCGCTTCATCCATAAGAGCCATAACGTTTCGGTACTGCTGTACCACATAGTTTGTCCAGCGAAGTATCGCAGAGTGATATTTAGCTCCGAAGTAGATCAGAAGCTCAAAGAGGTTTGCGTTGAGATTAGTAAGCGGTATGAGATAACGTTTCTGGAGATAGGCACCGACACAGACCACGTCCATTTCCTGGTGCAGTCGGTGCCGATGTACAGCCCGAAGAAGATCGTACAAATCATCAAGAGCATTACGGCCAGGGAGATCTTTGCAGCGTGTCCGGAGGTAAAGAAGAGACTGTGGGGCGGAGAGTTCTGGACGGACGGCTATTACATCAGCACGGTTGGACAGCACGGCAACGAGCAGATGATCAGCAAGTACATAAAGCAGCAGGGCAGGGAAAAAGAGTATAAGCAATTGCATAATCAACAACTCGAACTATTCTGACGACTCGCGCACGCGCGCGATACCGCGCAGCAAGCTGCGCGGAGCTTCATTTTCTGCTTCCAATTGCTTGACGCGCTCTTGTAAGAGTTGAAGTTGAGCGACCAACTGCAAGTTGAGATGGATCAGTTCTTCGCGGGTGGCCTGTTGGAGGTCGAGCATCACGCACGAAGTTTACACCCGTTGTCAACTAGCCCAAGCCTCATCCCCGCATCAGAGTCTGAACAGTTACGAGAGGAAGTATAACTATGAGTACTATAGTAGAAGAGATTCTTGACTCCTTCGATCATTTATCTGAGGCTGAAAAACGAGAACTTGCCTCTGAAATAATCCGTCGCACAATAGAGATGTCTTTTCCCCCTTTGACAGATGAAGAATTCGTACTCAATGCAGAAGCTCTATTCCTAGAGCTTGATCAAAGAGAATCAGTGAATGATTAATCCAAACCGAGGAGAGGTTTGGCTGGTTGATCTCGGCATGACAGCGAAGATCAGACCTTGCCTTGTTCTAAGCATCCCCGCCCTAGATCAAGATCGAGCATTAATTTCATTGTTGCCTCATACGACAAGTCCTCGTGGAACAAGGTTCGAGGTTGAAGTTAAAACGAGATTTCTAAAACCTGGTGTATTCGATGCTCAAAACCTCGTCACCATACCGCATGCGAAGCTGATGAGGAAGCTAGGCGCTCTTTCATCGGACCAATTGATTAGTGTAGAGAATGCGGTGCGATTTTGGTTGGGTTTATAGAGTTTGTAAGAAAGCAGCCTTTGTCATCACGCGGGGTCTAACAAGCGCATGCAACGGAGGCCGCGAAGCGAGATTCGCATCAATAGCCAGTGCCGTTCGCGGCCCCGCTGATGCACATCGTTAGATGCCTGAATCCTCGCCTCTACACTCCAGACAGTGTAAAATGAATTTCTGATAGTCGCTTCAAATTGACGGAAGGAAAGATTATGAGCCAAACGCTTCAAAAAGAAATCCTTGACCAACTAGGCAAGCTCCCCATTGAACATCAGCGCAAGGTGCTCGACTTTGCCCGCTCTCTATCTAAGGCTCCGCCTGTTGGAAAAGCTGGAAAGGATTTGTTGAGTTTTGTGGGAACAATAGAACCGGAAGATATCAAAGCCATATCCGAGGCCATTGAAGAAGGATGCGAACAGGTCAACATCAATGAGTGGTAGATTCCTGCTAGACACGAACATTGTTATAGCGATATTTGCTAAAGAAGCTAACGTGCAAGTGCATTTGATGAGTGCCACAGAGATATTTGTTCCTGCCATTGTTATTGGTGAACTCTATTATGGGGCGCATAAATCGTCTCGCGTAATTGAGAACATTGCAAAGATAAACGAATTTGCAGCAAATAATACTGTGATGGTAAGCGATACAGCAACGGCACAGGCATATGGACAGATTAAGAATAATTTGCGAGCGAAAGGGCGACCAATTCCAGAAAACGATATTTGGATAGCAGCTATCGGGATGCAATATAACCTGGCGTTGGTGACGAGAGACAGCCACTTTGGAGAAGTTGACGGATTAGTGACAGAGACTTGGTAAGACGGCATCTAACAAGCGCATGCAGCGGAGGCCGCGAAGCGAGTTTCTCATCAATCCCTCAGTGCGGCTCGCGGCCCCGCTGATGCGAATCGTTATGCCGCCACAGCGAAGTGTGTAGATATACCCGACGCTGCGCAAAGTCGCGCTCGCGCCAGGAATAATCAGAGCAAGCCAAGGCGAGGGGAGAATAAGCACGGCGGGAGCGCGACGGAGGCCTGCGGCCACGGCGCAGCTGTCTGGCAGAGCAGGCATAACAACCGCATGCAACGGAGGCCGCGAAACGAGTTTCGCATGTTAGAATCAGCGCGGCTCGCGGCCCCGATAATGCGGAGCGTTATGCCGCCTCAGCGAAATGTGCTGATGGACCCGTCGCTGCGCCAAGTCGCGCTCGCGCCACAGATCGGCAGAAGCAAGCTAATGCGAGGGCAGAACAAGCACGGCGCGAGCGCGACGGTGGCTTATCAGCCACAGCACAGCTAGGTCGTAGGGCAGGCATAACAAGCGCATGCAACGGAGGCCGCGAAGCGAGTCTCGTATGATACTTTGAGCGTCACGTCGCGGCCCCGCTGATGCGTGTCGTTATACCTGCTTAGCGAAGAGTGTGGGTATATAGGCCGCTGCGCAAAGTCGCGCTCGCACAGCAAAGACTACGCTCAGGCGACTACTCCGGCATAGATCAAGCAGGCGAGCGCGACGGAGCCCTGACGGGCACAGCGCAGCTATCTAGCAGGGCAGGCATAACAACCGCATGCAACGGAGGCCGCGAAGCGAGTCTCGCATCAATGGCGAGTGCGGCTCGCGGCCCCGATAATGCGGAGCGTTATGCCGCCTCAGCGAAGTGAGTTGATCGTCCCGACGCTGCGCTGAGTCGCGCTCGCGCCACTGCATAGCCAACTGCCAGTCCAAGCCATTGCAAGACTAATGACGGCGGGAGCGCGACGGAGGCCTGCGGCCACGGCGCAGCTGTCTGGCAGAGCAGGCATAACAACCGCATGCAACGGAGGCCGCGAAGCGAGTATCGTATGATAAAATCAGCGCGGCTCGCGGCCCCGATAATGCGGAGCGTTAGGCGGCTTGAATTGTAAGGTGTATGACTCAATGAATGATATGCTATTCTTCCTCTTCATTTAGGCACTCTATGGAGGCGGAACAACCAAAAGCTTTCAATGAAGCTCCGCGCAGCTTGCTGCGCGGTATCGCGCGCGTGCGCGAGTCGTCAGAATAGTTCGAGTTGTTGATTATGCAATTGCTTATACTCTTTTTCCCTGCCCTGCTGCTTTATGTACTTGCTGATCATCTGCTCGTTGCCGTGCTGTCCAACCGTGCTGATGTAATAGCCGTCCGTCCAGAACTCTCCGCCCCACAGTCTCTTCTTTACCTCCGGACACGCTGCAAAGATCTCCCTGGCCGTAATGCTCTTGATGATTTGTACGATCTTCTTCGGGCTGTACATCGGCACCGACTGCACCAGGAAATGGACGTGGTCTGTGTCGGTGCCTATCTCCAGAAACGTTATCTCATACCGCTTACTAATCTCAACACAAACCTCTTTGAGCTTCTGATCTACTTCGGAGCTAAATATCACTCTGCGATACTTCGCTGGACAAACTATGTGGTACAGCAGTACCGAAACGTTATGGCTCTTATGTATGAAGCGGCTCACTCATCCAGTATACTGACGCAGCAAGCTGCGGGGAACTAACCCCCTAGAGATTAGAGTCTTTGCGCGGCGGTGGCTCCAAAAGCAATCCTCCAAGCTTCGTTAAGGCAAACCGCCCGACTCGTAGTAAGAAAAAGAAGCGCAAGAAACGTGCGCACGGCTTCGCGCGCAAGCTTGATGCTGCTACTGCGCGTGTCGAGCACTCCCTTGAGCAATGCCCACAGTGTCAGGTATCGCTCAGGGGGCGACGAGTGATCAAGTCTCGCCAGGTTATTGAGCTTCCACCAGTTCAAGCCCAGGTCGTAGAGCACATCCTTATAGAGCGTGGTTGCCCGAACTGCCACAAGCGGTGGGCACCACCGATGGATTTATCAACAGTAGCTGTAGGCTCTCAGCGTTTCGGTATCAGTGTGCAAGCTGAGGTGACGCTACTGCGTGAGCAATGCAGGCTTCCTTTTAGAGTTATACAAGACTATCTCCGCCACAGATTCGGCCTCAGAATAAGTGTCGGCAAGTTGGTAGCTTTAGTTGAGGGGGTGGCCCGAAGTGGCAAAGCGATAGTGGAAGGTTTCAAGCAGCAGATTCGGGGTTCTCCCGTAGTAAATGGGGATGAAACGAGTTGGCGAGAAGATGGGCTAAACGGGTATGTGTGGAGTTTCTCGACCGACAAGATTAGGTACTACATTTACCGCAAGAGTCGTTCGGCAACAGTAGTGAAAGAAGTCTTGGGCGAGGAGTTCGATGGTGTTTTAGTGAGTGATTTCTATGGCGGGTACAACGCGCATTTGGGGCTACATCAGCGATGCTGGATACACCTGCTGAGAGATATACACGAACTGAAGGAAAAGCATGCCGATGACAGGAAGTTGAAGAAGTGGGCACAAGCAGTCAAAGCAATCTATGAGGGAGCAAAGCAGTATAAGGGGCCAAGCGCGAGGCTCGATGCGGTAGAGCAGAAACAGCAGCGAGTAAAGCGGCAGCGAGAGTATGAGCAAGAGTTGATGAGAGTGTGCCGACCGCACCTAAAGAAGAAGAGACTACAGAGCAGGCTTTGCGAAAGAATAGAGCGGTTCCTACCAGAATTGTTTATGTTTGTGGCAGACGCAAGAGTGCCCTCAGACAATAATGCAGCAGAGCGGAGTGTGAGACATCTAGTGGTGAGTCGCAAGATCAGCGGAGGGACGAGGTCGGAGAAAGGAAGTGAGACCAAGAGTATACTGGCATCATTGTTTGGGACATGGAGATTGCAAGGACTGGATTTCTACCAATCCTGTTTAAACCTTCTAACCGCACAAAATCCGACACTCTGAACAGTTACAACGTCTTTAGTATCGAGAGCTAGGGGTCTAACGCTGCGCATTATCGGGGCCGCGAGCCGCACTCGCCATTGATGCGAACTGTGCTTCGCGGCCTCCGTTGCATGCGGTTGTTATGCCTGCTCTGCCAGACAGCTGCGCCGTGGCCGCTGGCCTCCGTCGCGCTCCCGCCGTGCTTATTCTCCCCTCGCCTTGGCTTGCATCTGTCCTTCTGTGGCGCGAGCGCGACTTGGCGCAGCGGCCAGTCCATCAGCACATTTCGCTGTGGCGGCATAACAAGCGCATGCAGTGGAGCGCGGCAAGCGAGTTTCGTATAATATTCTCAGCGTTACGTGCCGCGCCCACTGATGCGAGTCGTTAGACGGCGTTTTGACGCCAATCCCTTTTTGTTTGAGTTCTCAGTCCCTACTGTTATGATGCCTGCAATAAAGCGCGTCCAACCTCAGCAGGAAAGTCAAAAACAATGAAATAATCCGCAGGATAAAGGTAGTCTTCACCTTCATTGTCTATGACTCGAACGTAGTTCGATTTCCTCGCACTCTCGTCTGGCAGAACTTGATAAATCATACGCGGGGTCAATAAATCTGGATCGTCAGTATTTATGCAAATTGCAAATTGCGGTGTTGGATTCTTATGCTTTGCCATAACTTTAATCTAAGAACCGTTTGATTCTCATTTTCTTTTTACCTATTCCATGTGCCTCAAACCAATGTACCTCAGCCAGACGAATCGTGCCATCCAATAGGCGCACATTTGCATTACCTTTTAGCTTTCGCCAGCGCCCTTTGCCGTATCTTTTTCTCAACAGATGAAGTATACGAATCTTGCTGCCGATGGCAATAGTCTCTATTTTAGTTATCTCACTGATGATCTCAAAGTTCATCAGTGAACATATTGCCAAGCGAAGGGCTAAGACTCAAGCCGTCTAACGCTCCGCATTATCGGGGCCGCGAGCCGTGCTGATTTTATCATACGGCGCTTGCTTCGCGGCCTCCGTTGCATGCGGTTGTTATGCCTGCTCTGCCAGACAGCTGCGCCGTGGCCGCAGGCCTCCGTCGCGCTCCCGCCGTCATTAGTCTTGCAATGGCTTGGACTGGCAGTTGGCTATGCAGTGGCGCGAGCGCGACTCAGCGCAGCGTCGGGTATATCTACACACTTCGCTGTGGCGGCATAACGGCTTGCGTCAGCGGGCGCGGCGCAAGCCACTCGTGGAATCATACGAAACTCGCTCGCCGCGCTCCGTTGCACGCATTTGTTAGACGGCGGCTTGTTTACAGTTCCTTTTCATCAGCCGGATACCATCCTCCTGGTTCTATGTGCAGGTCATAGACTCGCTTGAAGTCTATAGTTGGCCCCATTGTCTAGACCACGAATTAAGAAAAATAAAGTGGACATTTCCTAGCTGCCAAAGTGAACCTCCGATGGGGTACGATAGCTTAGGCTCTGGTG
The DNA here is from genome assembly GCA_963728545.1 of Blastocatellia bacterium. Taxonomy (GTDB): domain Bacteria; phylum Acidobacteriota; class Blastocatellia; order UBA7656; family UBA7656; genus DASUNP01. The sequence goes on along the minus strand of CAVSKO010000002.1, from coordinate 3,097,381 downwards.
CGGTCGTTCTTGATTATAGAACCAGAAGTAAGTATCGAGCCCTGTCTCCAACTCTGGAACACTGGCGTACTCTTTCAGATAAATGTCCTCGTACTTCACGCTTCGCCATAATCGCTCAACAAATATATTGTCCAATGCCCGGCCTCGCCCATCCATGCTGACGCGAATGCCTGCCTCCTCCAAGGTTGAGGTGAAAGCCTGTGCTGTGAATTGAACCCCTTGATCAGTGTTGAATATCTCAGGCTGCCCACCCGACAGCGCACGCTTTAATGCCAGTAGACAAAATTCTCCATCCAGAGTGTTCGACAACTGCCAGGCGACCACATACCTGCTGAACCAATCAATGATTGCCATCAGATACATGAAGCCCGCTCGCATTGGCACGTATGTTATATCAGCGCTCCAAACCTGATTCACTCGGCTGATAGAGAAGTCTCGCAGTAAGTACGGATATTTCTTATGCTCACGATTAGCTACAGTCGTCTTCGGTCCAGGGAAGATGGCTTGTAGGCCCATTAGCGCCATTAATCGCCTTACCCGCTTGTGGTTGACCTTGTGACCGAGTCGCTGCAAGTGAGCTGTCAAGCGTGGCCAACCATAAAATGGAGTCTTGGTGTATTGCTCATCAATCAGTCGCATTATCTGCAAGTTGAACTCGGACTCTGTAGCCAGGCTGTAGTAGAAAGTCGAACGGCTCAGGCCGATCAACTCACACTGCCGACGCATACTGATGTCTGCCTGCTGCGGCTCAATCATACCCCGTTTGATCTCAATTGAACGGGGCAGCTTTTTTTTTCAGCCACTCCAATTCCATCTTTAGTCGCCCGATTTGCTCAAACAATTCGGCCTCACGTGTTTGTAGTTGCTGTTGATGACCAGTCCTAGAGTGATTGAAAATCTCTGGCCCCGAATTGAGCAATTGGCGCTTCCAGAGGCTGACCAAGTTTGGGTGTAAGCCATGTTCGCTGGCGAGTTGATTAATCGTTTTCGTCTCTCTGACTGCTTCTATCGCTACCTGGAACTTGAACTTACTGCTGTATTGCTTGCGAATCCTGGACATGATTGACCCTCCACTGGCTCGGTGGATCATAGCCTACTTCCACCTTAGCCTGTGGTCCAGCTTTCGGGGCCAATTATACCTTCGTTCGACATGCGGACGAGACGACTTGGCGCACTGACGGGAAGAACGGTTATTGTTGGCTTTTTGCAAGCGAGAAGGTGAGTTTGCATCTTTATAGAAATACGCGCTCGGCTCGTGTCGTTGAAGAAGTTTTCGGCCATCAGAAGAAGTTGAAAGGATACTTGGTCGTTGATCGCTATGCGGCCTACAAGCGCGTGGGTTGCCAGATTCAGTATTGTTACGCTCACTTGCTCAGAGAGTTGATCGATTTGCAATCGGAGTTTTCAGACGAGTTGGAAGTGGAAGCCTACTCAAAAACGATGGCGGAGTTGGTTGCGCAAGCGATGCGCTTGCAAAGCAGCAGGCCGGACGACGAGGAGTATTACCGGGAGGCAAGACGAATCAAACGAGCTATCCTGCGGGCTTGTCGAGAGCCGTCGCATCATTTGGCGGTCAAGCGATGGCAAGACTTTTTTGTGGAAGAAGCGAGCCGACTCTACCATTGGGTAGAAGAGAGGCGAGTGCCTTGTGAGAATAATCGAGCCGAGAGAGAGTTGCGTACGACAGTAATAGCGAGAAAAGTGAGCCACGGGTCACAAGCCGAAGAAGGAGCAAAGACTCGTGAAGTGTTGATGAGTGTGATGCAAACATTGAAGAAGCGAGTTCCAGACCCCAGACAAAAGTTCAAAGAAGCGTTGGACAAAATAGCCACTAACTCACAAATCAATCCAAGTCAGGCATTGTTTGAAACCGACAGCAGCTAATGAATTGGGAAGCACCAAGAAATTATAACTTGGATCATACTCTTAGTGGATTAGTCTATTCCCCGCGTTACTGACCGATTACTATGGCGCGTCAGATTCAAGGCAAGAGTATTCAGGTGCTACCGGTGTTGATAGAGGATTGCGAGATACCGGGATTCCTACAAGAGAAGAAGTATGCCGATTTCAGGAAGCCGCGCAACTTTGACAGCGCCGTTAATGAAATCTACAATGCTGTTCAACACAACCCTTGATGCTCAATCGCAGCCGAAACGCCTAACAAACGCATGCAGCGGAGGCCGCGAAGCGAGTCTCGTATGATACTTTGAGTGCCTCGTCGCGGCCCCGCTGATGCGAGTCGTTAGACGCTGCAAGGCGTCCTTGCTCGTGCTACACTCTGATATATGAGTAGCGTAAGATCAAAAGTTTATGTGGAAACATCCATCATCAGTTATCTTGCCGCACGGCTGAGTCGAGACTTGATCATCGCTGCACATCAACAGATTACTCAAGAATGGTGGGACAATCGTCGAGCAGATTTCGATCTGTTTATCTCCCAACCTGTTGTGCGCGAGGCGAGTGCTGGAGACGAGCAGGTTGCAAAGAAACGACTGGAACTCATCGAACAAATACCACTACTTGAATTGACCCCACAGGCACTTGATCTGGCTTATGCTTTGGTACAAGAAGGGCCTTTACCCGAAAAGGCTTTGGAAGATGCTCTACACATTGCGGTCGCCACTGTTCACGGTATGGATCACTTGCTTACTTGGAACTGTAAGCATATTGCAAACGCTCAAATGCGGAATGCTGTTGTGATAGTATGTCGAGGGCGAGGATATGAGCCACCTGTGTTTTGTACACCGGAAGAACTTTTAGGAGAGTGAACAAATGTGGATAGATATAATTGTCGAAGAGACAAGAAAGATTCGAGAGGAGCACGCAGCGAAATTCAACTTTGATCTGAAGGCTATCTATGAGGACTTAAAGAATCAAGAAAAGGAGAGCGATCGTGAAGTAGTAGCGCTGTCACCCAAAGAACCTGTACAGCTTGCAGAAACCAGAATATAATCTCCCAAGGAGCAGCGTCTAACAAACGCATACAGCGGAGGCCGCGAAGCAACTTTCGCATAAATCCATCAATGCGGCTCGCGGCCCCGCTGATGCGGGCCGTTATACCTGCCTAGCGAAACGTGGTGATTATCCCGACGCTGCGCGAAGTCGCGCCCGCGCCACAGATCGGCAGAAGCAAGCTAATGCGAGGGCAGAACAAGCACGGCGCGAGCGCGACGGTGGCTTATCAGCCACGGCGCAGCTATCTAGCAGGGCAGGCATAACAAGCGCATGCAACGGAGGCCGCGAAGTGAGGTTCGTATGATAAAATCAGCGCGGCTCGCGGCCCCGATAATGCGCAGTCCGTTAGACCGACGCAGAGGTGTAGGGTAGCTCGACATGCTGTAGATGCGCATTGAGGCAAGTTAGCAGATGCGAGAGAATCGGTTAAAGAGAAGCGCAGTCTGACAAATCACTCGGACCGAGCGCGTCGGGCGAGCTTCTTATGCTATCTTTACACTTGCGCATCGCGCCGGGTCACTTCTACCGTTATACAGTAGTGGATGCTACACTAAAACCTTAGAATTGGGGGAACCCCTCAATGGCAGAATTCCATCATTGTGTGATCATTTACCCTTTTCCCGGCCTCAGTATCAACTCGAAGGGATATCCGCTTTTTGAGCAATTGACTAACCTTTGCAACAGGCTATGTGCGCCATTGAAACCTGTTGTGGTTTACGACAAGAGATCAAGAGCACCACAGGACACTCAAAAGATTCTGAAAATACTCGAAGAGAGTGGGATTGAAGTAGTGAGTGCCTGGGGAGTTGATACTTGTCAGGACTGGCTGACTGGTTGGGGACACGTGCTTGACTCCAGAGTTGAATCACCAGAGAGCGAAGACAATCACCGAATCATCCTTCTTCCGGGTGATTTAGAGTTGGTTGCCGATAAGACGCAATTCTTTGGTAAATTGGAAGAATTCATTCGATACGACAAAGAAGTACCGTTTCTTGTTGGCGATTTTGAAAGTGTCAACCCTCGTAGCACTAAAGAGCTAATAGATACATATGGAGTGTACCCGCTCGTAGCAAATTGGTTTCCTGAAGCTTGGCGAGCAATTGGCTCTCTATCGCTACGCAAACCAAGATCAGAGTTCGTCAATATTTCCATACCGGAGATACGCAAGCTACTTGGAAGCCGCGTGTTTGCCTATGAACAGACATTGAATATGTTAATAGTCAGTTGGCACTGGTTTTGGCAGAAAAACCTTAAAGATCCTTGGGCTATTGAGAAATGGAAGACGCAGGTTGAATCAATGCATCTAGGCACAATTGAAGATGACTCAAATGCAAGGCATTATCGCGGTGCTATAGATCAAATTGAACGCACTGAGCGCATGTTACGAATGGTGTGGCGTGAACTGAATAAATGGAACCTTGATACAAGCTCAGAAGATTTCAGAAGACTTGCGGAAGAATATGAGCGATTGGATGAAAGATCAACAAGAATTCGTGACGCGGCAAGGATTGCTATATGGGCACAGCTTCGTCTGGAATTGCGATAAAGAGCCCTGTTGCTTTGAAAAAAGAGCGCCAAAAACACAACGAAGGCTTAGATGATTCCCACCATTTCAGGGCGCGCTCGATAACGTAGCGGGTTCGGCTGCGATGATGGAGACCGCTTGCCCGACCAAAGCTTTGACCGTTGCGCCTCGGCGCACATTCGCTTCGTACTATTCGCTGGCGAAGAAGAGGGATGCTAAGTGTTCGGCTAAAGAAGGGCGCGGTCTAACAATTGCGTGCAACGGAGCGCGGCGAGCGAATTTCGTATGGTTCCATCAGTGTTACGCGCCACGCCCGCTGACGCAAAGCGTTATACCTGCCTCTGCCAATGCGTGGGTATACAGGCCGCCGCGCAAAGTCGCGCTCGCACAGCAAAGACTACGCTCAGACGACTACTCAGGCATTCATCAAGTACGCGAGCGCGACGGAGGCCTGCGGCCACGGCGCAGCTAACTAGCTGAACAGGTATAACAACCGCATGCAACGGAGGCCGCGAAGCAAGTTTCGCATGTTAGAATCAATACCGCTCGCGGCCCCGATAATGCGGAGCGTTATGCCTCCTCAGCGAAGTGAGTTGATCGTCCCGACGCTGCGCGAAGTCGCGCCCGCGCCACAGATCGGCAGAAGCAAGCTAATGCGAGGGCAGAACAAGCACGGCGCGAGCGCGACAGAGCCCTGACAGGCACGGCGCAGCTAGATGGTTGGGCAGGCATAACAACCGCATGCAACGGAGGCCGCGAAGTGAGGTTCGTATGATAGAATCAGCACGGCTCGCGGCCCCGATAATGCGGAGCGTTAGACGCTTAACGCCTCGCCAGAATCTTGTGTTACAATGATAGTCACAGTGAGGAAACAAAAGTGGAGCACAGATGAGTAAAGAATATGTTGAGCAACGAGATAGCAGCTATTGGATAAATGGTACTCGTATATCATTAGATTCAGTTGTCTACGCATTCAAGGATGGTTTATCCCCAGAAACTATTCAACGAGAGTGCTTTCCTCTGCTTTCCCTCGAGCAGGTTTATGGAGCGGTAACATATTATTTAGCCAACCGCGCAGAAATTGACGCCTATTTAGAAAAGGCTAAGTCAGAATATGAATCCTTGCGAGAGGCTTCGCGCCAAGCAGACCCGGAGTTTTACCAGAAATTAGCCGATGCTCGTCAGCAAATGCAGACCACAAAATAATGAAGATACGGTTTCAAGCTGATGCCGATCTACGGGAAGTTATAATTAAATCCCTACTACGCTATGAGCCAACCATAGATTTCAGGTCAGCACATAAAGCAAATTTGGCTGGCCTCCACGATGATAAAGTACTAGCCTTAGCCGCAGACGACGGGAGAGTGCTTGTCACGCATGATCGCAAAACGATGCCACGCCATTTTGGAGAGTTCATAAACGGAAGAACCAGCCCTGGTGTAATAGTCGTTCCTCAGGATTTATCGGTAACTACTGCTGTAGACGAGTTGCTGTTGATATGGACGGCGAGTGAAGCCAGTGAGTGGTCCAACAGGATATGTTATTTACCTCTTTAGGAAAGATTTCGGTGGAAGGTCGCGTCTAACAAGTGCATGCAGCGGAGGCCGCGAAGCGAGTTTCTCATGGTTCCACCAGTGCCGTTCGCGGCCCCGCTGATGCGAACCGTTATGCCTCCTCAGCGAAATGTGCTGATGGACTGGCCGCTGCGCAAAGTCGCGCTCGCACAGCAAAGACTACGCTCAGGCGACTACTCAGGCATTCATCAAGTACGCGAGCGCGACAGTGGCTTATCAGCCACGGCGCAGCTAGAAAGCTGAACAGGTATAACAACCGCATGCAACGGAGGCCGCGAAGCAAGCGCCGTATGATAAAATCAGCACGGCTCGCGGCCCCGATAATGCGCAGCGTTAGATTTGCTACGAGGTACAGGTGCACTAAGGTGATTATCCAAACTCATTCCTTGCGTGAATCCGAGCACATCAGCTAGATTTGACGCTCAAGTGATAAAGGAGAATCACGTAACTATGTTTAACCCCCTTAAGATCGGCAGAAATCTCGCCATCAACCTGGTCGCTACTTCGTCTTTCGTCATTGCGGCGTTAGCTATCCCCACATCACAGACCATGACCGGGGGCAGTGTTGCAGTTGAATTCCGTGGCGAATGGGTGCCAGCCAAAGCCCCCTGCACATCGCCGCTCAAGCTCATTATCGAGCCAACTACAGTCACTTTCGTCAAGGGCTCAGATCGTGCAGAGTACCGGAAGCTAGACCAGTGCTTCACCTGCATGGGCCGCGACGTGGAAAATATAACTTTGCTGTTAACGGATGCGATGGGCGACTCACCGTTTATGATTTATCTGGATGGATCAAAGAAGAAGGCAGCTGTGCGGGTAGATTTCAGCAATGACAAGCAACTAGGGAGCCGCTTTCCGTACGGCGCAGGAAGCCTGAAGAAATGCAAGTGAATGCGGTCTGTGGCTCTGGAGCATGATATTTACTAGAGGGTGTAATCGGTCAGTTACGTGGGGAAAGTTGAGATGCCCTCTTTGCAAACAAAGGATTTACGGTTTTTGCTCCCCACGTAACTGAGGCATTACTAGAGGGTAAAGGTAAGTGTTCAGACTACCGATTTTTGTGCGGTCAAAATCTTCCGGCAGGATTCATAAAGATCGAGTTCCAGCAATCGCCACGTCCCAAATAGTGATGCCAATATGCTCTTGGTTTCACTCCCCTTTGCGGATCGTGTGCCTCCGCTTATCTTGCGACTCACTACTGGTTCTCGCAGACTTCGTTCCGCTGCGTTGTTATCTGCCGGCACTCGCGGGTCGGTCACGAACATAAACAATTCTGGCAGGAATCGCTCTATCCTCTCACAAAGCCTGCTCATTGCTTGCTTCTTCTTCAAGTGCGGCTTGCACAACGCAAGCAATTCTTGCTCATACTTGCGCTGTGCTTTCACCCGCTCTGCTTTCTGATCCACTGGTCCTAGTCGCCGGTTCGGTCCCTTATATGCCTTTGCCCGATCATATACATCTTTCACTGCTTGTGCCCACCACTGCACACTTTCATCCTTTTCGTGCTCCCGCTTCAACTCTCGCACATCGCGCAACAAGTGAGTCCAGCATCGCTGGTGTGCCCCCTTGTGTACGTTGTAGCCAGCATAGAAATCCGTCACCAGAACGCCATCGAACTCCTCGCCCAGCACCTCTTTGACTACTGTTTGAGAGCGCGTCTTTCGATAGAGGAAATATCTCACCGAAGGTGTTGAGAAACTCCATAAGTATCCGTTTCGCCCGTCCTCTCGCCACCCTGTCTCATCTCCGTTTACTACAGGAGAGCCACGTATTTTATTGCCTAATGCTTCGTAATCTGATTTCCCTCGTTCTGCCACTCCACGAACCAGTCCCACCAACTCGCCCGTGCTTAAAGCTAATGCCCATCGTCGTCTGAGGTAATCTTGAATGACTCTGAAAGGCAAACGGCACTGCTCACGCAAGACCGTCACTTCGCTTTGTACAGATATGCCGAAGCGTTGCTTTCCAACTACCATTGCTGAGAAGTCAACTTCGGGTGCCCAGCTTTGGTGGCACTGCGGGCAAGTCCTCTCGACTACTATATGTTCTACCACCTCTACTGAGGTTGGTGGCAACTCGATGACTCGGCGCACAGTGCCAACCCGTCCACCACTTAAAGCGATATTACATAGCGCACATTGCTCAAAGGCATGATGGACTCGTCGGGTGACTTTATCGAGTGGCCGAGCGTATCCTTTGTTGCGTTTCTTGCGCGGCTTCTTCTCACGTTCCCGGCGATTGGCTTTTACAAAGGAAGGGGGATTGTTATTAGCTGATTGCTGACGCAGTCGCTCATTTTCGGCTTCCAACTCTTTGTTACGTTCTTCCAAGGTTTGCAAACGGATCAGGAGTTGTAAGACGAATTCTTTCAATTCGTCACGATTCGCGTTTTCCAGATCCACATTCACAGTTGAAGTCTACAACCTTTGTCAACAGCCGGTTGCTGCGCCCAACGCTCACCTCGGATTCTCGTCTGAGAACCGAAGTCTGAACACTTACGGAAAGCTGTGATTCTGTTCGTAGCAAATTAAAATGTCCGCTTTTTGTAGCAAGTGAAATGTCCGGTCTTATTGATAGCCACATCCAGTTCCTGAATGGGCTGCTGAGTTCAATCCGGGATGCGTCCCCTTCCTTTTTGCTTTCTTTTGTTTCTCTTTGATTGTTGTCACAGGCTCACCCTCTGGCTTGTACCTGCCCACTTCATTCGGTCCATATCCTATGCTTATAGTTTGGTCCTGATGCTCATAAACCGTAACTCGGCACCCTGCTAGCGTTGTCCGCCACTTGCTCTTTTCTATCTGCAAGATGCGATTGCCCAAACTCACTGTATTGTCTTTGGCTACTACCCGCTCGTGCTGTAGGCAGAATATCTTCTCTAAAGCTCGCCCACGGGCTGGGACAAACGCAGTGCCTGGCTGTGCGGCTGCGACTGTAAACTTTCGGTTAAACTCCTTGATGTAGGAGTTCGTGAGAAAGTCATTGGCCCCCGAAACTGTTGTTATACCTCTCAGGCGCAGCTCTTGAGGAAGTCTCCCTTGCCATGTCGCAAAGCCTCGCTCGCTGCGCCCACGAGCCTGCGGTGAGTAGGCAGCGATCATCTCTATGCCAAGCTCTTTCATCGCTCGCCCTACCTGTGTCAGCCTCTCTCGATCTACCCGCGAGCCTGCCTTCACATTTACAAAGAAATGACTGGCCCTGTCGCTGTAAAGCGAACAAAATATCCCTTTCTGCTCAACAACTTCGCGAATTGCTCTCATAACCGTGAAGGTAGATTCCTCCTCAACCAATTGGGCATAGTAAATCTCAGAGGTTGCATCATCAAGTATGACTATAAGGTCATAGAAGCGAGAGTCTTGAAACCAGCGATGCTTGCTTGCGTCAATGTGCAGAAGCATTCCGGGTAAGGGCCTGCGTGGCCGGCGCTTTCGATGAACAGCACGCTTGCGGCTCTTTTTGACCAGTCCGGCCTCTTGAAGAGCGGTCTTTACCCAGCTATAGCTCAGCTCTATCTGGTGATCTTCCGAGAGCTTCTCGTGGAAGTGTTTGACGTTGAAGTCGAAGTATTGGTGTTGGTAAAGCATAAGCACTTGCTCAACAATCTCAAGCGGAATGCGCTTTGGGCTGGGTTTACCTCTGCGACGGTCAAACAGCCCATCATAGCCAAACTCTTCATACCTGCGTAACCAGCGGCGCATCTGACGAGGTGAGATGCCGATGATCTGAGCCGCCTGTAACCAGGTGATCTTCTTAGCGATAGCACGGAGAATGATCTCTTGAACTTTCATAGCCCGCTCCACTGCGGCTTGTGAGTAGTGCTTCATAGTGACCTCCTGACGAAAGCACTACCTTACGCCGTTGAAAGCGGACATTTCATTTGCTAATTACACCGGACATATCATCTACTACCGACACAGGTAGACAGCTTACTTGCAAAAGTCTTGTCTTTTCGTCTATACTCGTCTTTCGTTGTTTGCGGTAGTTTACTCGCTTCGGTCTTACAAACCGGGGGTCACAGGTTCGAATCCCGTACCGCCCACCATAAGACTGAACAACTTACAGTAGATTTCAAAATCTCTTCTGACATTATCCCCAGACACAATGAAAAGTTAGCTAAATACCAATTATTATCCCCTCTTTAACGAGGTTGTGAGTCAATCCCGGTAGAAAAAGTCAGTAAGCAAACCTCTGCTAATGCGGTTATTAATCATTACTTGGTTTGTTGGTGTTGTGGTAGACAACCCTCAAGGCCGGGGAGTGGCTATTGCTTCCCCGGCCTTATTTGTCCCGAACTGTTGTTTGAATAGGCGCGCTGTTGGCATGGAATCAGGTGGCGGTTACTGGTCGCTAAGCAAGGTTCCCTCTGCCTCTCTTCTCCCTTTAACCGTCGCCAGAAACCTTGACATAACCGGCTACAGAGTAATAGATCACAAGGATAAACCGAGCAGTCTGATGTTTGGGGCCAAAGCTGAAAAAGAATTAAACTGACTTTTATTTTTATGTTATATTAAATACAGACCTTGAAAAAGGGTCAAATTGTCCCGCCCCCTACTCCCCTAGATATGGTAGCCCTACTTTTAGGTGGAGGTCTGCTATGAAACAGCCGCTCGTCCTTATAGTGGATGATAATCTTGACATCCTTGACACTTTCCGCCGCTTACTGGAATCAGAAGGGTTCAATGTGATAATCGCCGCCAGTGCATCAACCGCCTATGAACAGCTTGCCCGCCATCAACCTCACGTCATTCTGACAGACCTGGGAATGCCTGATATGACCGGAATAGAATTCATTATTTGGGTGAGGAGGACGGCGGAGTTTATGAGCATGCCTATCATAGCCATGACTGCTTACGACAGGGAGTATCTAAAGGCTGCTGTCTCGGCGGGGGCCAATGACTCTTTCCACAAGCTTGACGACTTGGGCAAACTCATAAATATGATTCATGAACTCCTTGTTGAAGCAGGGTATCAAGCATCGGCCAGTGCTTGATCCATGTGTTGTAGTTAATTCATGCGGCTGTAATATTCAGTCCCTATGACGAATGTTTGTTTAGAAGTGCGGGAGTGGAACCTGTCCTTTGTCTCCATACCCGCAGTGGGAATTGTTTGCGGCCAACGCCGAGCAACACAACAGGTTTTTCTTGGCTCTGGTGCATCCAGCAGCGCGAGCGCATAATCAGCGGAATGAACAACCGCCTTCTTGGCTCCTCGTCTCTGTTCAAAGGCCGCCATTTCGATTCCTCAATCATTATCCTTTGCGTGCGCTGGTATATAACCTACAAACTCAGCTATCGCGATCTGCGCGATATGATGGCCGAGCGCGGCATTGATCTCGCTCATACAACTATCCTTCGATGAGTCCAACGTTACATCCCCGAATTTGAGAAACAGTGGCAGCGATATCTAAGGCCGATCGGTTTGTCGTGGAGAGTAGACGAGACATATATCCGTGTGCCCGGCATAATAGTCGAGACTATAGCTGGTTCAACAGCCTGTTATACGACATAGTGCCCGCGCCATCCCTTTGCATAACTTTAACCAGGATAAGGCTACTGTGGCTTGCTTTACATTAAACCGATTTTGATTTAAAGTAGCGACCATCACTTTAGCCGCTTCGCAATGTCCCGAAGCTGTGTAATCGCTTTATTGCGAAGTATGTTGTTAACCGCATCAACAACAAGAGGAGAATCCAAAATGGCTAAAAGGCTAAAACAGTTCGCTAACAAACGGGCTTTGTTAACCCTTATCGCAGTAGCGGTAGTTTGGTTTTCACTCTGCGTCAATATCCCTGTGAATGGGACCAAAGCTTCTGCCGCCGGTTGCCCGACTATGCCCGTCATAACCTATTACACCGATGCGTCTATGACGGTTGTGTGTGGGGTCTGGGATCTTTGCGCGGGTACTTATCCTGACTGTTGGACAGACTACACTACAAGGGTTCGCAAGCCTTGTTGTAATCCTCAATAGTCTGAAATGTGAACAAACCTTATAACTGCGGAGGAGGTGTTACAATGAAAAGAAGAAATCTACTTGTTGTGATGGTCCTAGCAATGACGTTTCTGTTTGCAAGCAGCTTCAGTTTTACAGGCAATACTGCACAAGCTTCTGTTTGTACGCAATTCTGTCTTCACGAGTACAACAACTGCATGATTGATTGCAATGGCTCTCCCATTTGTCAGCAATTTTGTAGGGATGAGTACTATTGCTGCCTGGAGATGTGTAACAATGAACCCTGCGACTAATTCTTAGAGCCGGTTCAATAGCTTGTTATAAATTTTGGTGTAGTTATTGACCCTTATAGCTACTATAAGGGTCAATAGCTCTTTCTCTGTACAGTAACCGGTTCTCTTAATGCTTTCAATAAGGGCGTTAAACTGTTCGAGGCCGTGCTTTTGCGCCACCGGCTCCCTGACCGATGGCAGGCTTCCTTGACGCAAAAATGGCACATGAGTTGCAGCCAGAATTATTGCGGACGCAAGAACGAACAAGGGAGGGTTCTAATAATGTACGCGAGCATAAAAGGAGAGCAAAAATCAAACAGTAAGAGCACTATGATGAAACGCCTATTAGTGTTGTTAATGATAACAATGAGCCTGGTGTTTTCTGGTGCTTCGCTCACGCCGATTACCAAAGCTGGTGTTCCTTGCGATATGGTTTGTACTGAATTCATCGATCCATCGGACGGACAGTGCTATGTGAGATGTTGTCCCGCGGATGAGGCGTGTAAAATTCGGTGTTTCATAACGCCGTGCAAGGCCAGCTCCTAATCTAGTGAAGGGCATTCACTACATGAGCTTGGCAGACTGATTTGGAATCTATGAATGTTAACCTGTTTTTGGCGGAAGTAAAGCAGCGGTAGTTGGCAGGTTTGCGTTCTGGTAGCCCTGCTACCTTCAGCGCAATAGCTATCCTGCCAATTATCAACTAGAGCCGTTTCAATAGCTTTTTATAAGACTTGGCCTGCGTAACTGTCGGTTCTCTAATTCAAAGACAACCGGATCAAAATTAGGAATAGCCTCAACTTATATTTCAAAGTAGATAGGACGAAAATTTAGAACGGTCCCACCACGACAGCTTCCTTGACTGAATGCCTCTGACATACTCGCTGATGAACGGTTTAGTTGACGCAAAAATGGCACAGGAGTTGCACCATAATCATTGTGGACGCAAGAACGGGCCAGGGAGGGGTCTAACGATGTATACCTACAAAAAAACCGAGCGAGAATCAGACAGTAAAGTTTCTACTTATTCTTCAACCAGGCAGGGCAATGCGATGAAACGCCTATTAATGTTGTTGATGATAACAATCTGTTTGGTGTTTGCTGGCGCTCAATCCGCGCCGACTACCCATGCTATGGACGGTTGCGAGCTGGTTTGCGGTGAGCCTTTCATCGATCCAAATGACGGGCAGTGCTATCAAGTCTGTTGTCCTACAGATCCTCAATGTACTAATCCGTGTGAGATGAGACCGTGCAAGATCGGCTCCTAGAACAAGACAGCGCGATTAATACATCTTGAGTACGAGTAAGGTGGGAGCACTGACAGATTGAGAGTTTTTTGGTGTAATAGATTTTACCATACGATTTTCAGGCTCCCACCTGTAGTAACTGAGTCATCGTATACTGCGCTTTTGATGGCCGGACAAAAGTAATAACTTTTACCTTTGCGCCTTTCTTTTCGATGAACTCATCAGCCGACTCCATTGCGAGCGGGTCCCCAATTGAAGCGAGACACCCGCAGGTAACTCGATTCGATCTTACAAACTCATACTTTAATTATCTACATATTTAGAAGGCTGTTATATTTGGAATCTACTTTACAGAATTACAAGCCGCAACTGGCTAATGTGGCAATCGATGCGTATGTATTGCTGTACTAATTATTGTCGCGACTCAAAGAATGATCGAGCCTGGAAACAGGCCCGCACCCGTCGCAGCTCTGGTTGCAATCTCTCCGGCGCAAGTGGAGAATTAATGAATTGGCGAGCGAAGTCATAAGCGAATTAGGCTTGATTTGGTGTTCTCGTAATGGAGCGAAAAAGTGAAATAAGGTTCGGCGAGTTTCGACTCGATGAGGTGAACGAGGTCTTGTGGTGGGGAACTCAGGCAATCGCTCTGAGGCCAAAAATCTTCGCGCTGCTTAAATACCTTTTGAAACACCCCGGCCAGTTAATAACAAAACAGCAATTGCTCGATGCCGTTTGGCCTGACACGTACGTCGGTGACGCCGTGCTGAAAGACAGCATACGCCAGCTTCGAGAGGCTCTGAGGGATGATGTGAAATCGCCTCAGTTTATAGAAACTGCACACCGTCGAGGGTATCGATTTATCGGGCAGGTCAAAGGTGAGGCGGTTGAGAAAAGCATGGAATCAGAAACGCAGGCGGGCTCGCGCGAGCCTCAAGCTTCACCCTGGCACTCGCACGCTTTCACACACTCTGACGGCCGCAGCGGAGTGCTCGGCCGCAAAGCGCCGCTGGCTCAAATGCGAGGCTGGTTAGAGAATGCGCTCCGAACAGAAAAGCAGGTTGTCTTTATTACGGGCGAGCCAGGCATAGGAAAGACTACGCTCGTAGAAGCTTTTCTCGACGAGGCCGCAGCCCGTAACAATATCTGGACGGCGCGCGGGCAATGTCTGGAACAGTACGGTGCGGGCGAGCCTTACCTGCCCGTCTTAGATGCGCTCTCGCGGTTATGTCGCGAGCCGGGGCGGGCGAGGGTCGTCGAGCTGCTGCACAAGCATGCGCCGACCTGGTTAGCACAGATGCCCTGGATCACCGCTTCGGCTGAAGGCAATGAATTTCAACACCAGATACTGGGGACGACGCGCGAGCGCATGCTCAGAGAGATGGCCGGCGCCATCAAGGCGTTGACCGAAGAGACGCCCCTGGTGCTGTTGCTTGAAGACCTACACTGGAGCGATTATTCGACACTCGACCTGATAGCGTATTTAGCTCGGTGGCGCGTCCCCGCGCGGCTGATGGTCATAGGCACATACCGGCCCGTTGATCTGATTTTGAGAGAGCATCCGCTCAAAGGCGTGAAGCAGGAATTGCAGACGCACAGGCTCGCTCACGAGCTGCCGCTTGAGTACCTGACCGAGGCAACAGTCGCCGAGTTCATTAATGCGAGATTGCCCGGAAATCGCCTCCCGACTAAACTGGCGCAGCTCATACACGAGCGCACCGAAGGCAACCCGCTGTATATGGTCAACCTTGTCGATTACCTGCTGGACGAGGGAATGATCATTGAATGTGATGGCGGCTGGCAGTTACAGGTGGAGATCGGTGAGATCGAATTGGGAGTGCCTGATAGCATACGCCACCTGATCGAAAAGCAAGTCGAGCGTGTCAGCCCGGAAGAACAACGCGTGTTGGAAGCAGCAAGCGTCGTAGGCATGCATTGCTCGGCGGTAGCGATTGCGGCGGTGATGGATGCAGACGTCCTGGAGGTCGAAGAGCGTTGCGAGGAGATTTCGAGGCGGCATCAATTCCTGTCGCCGCCGCAACTGGTCGAACTGCCCGACGGCACGATTACACCGCGCTTTAAGTTTAATCACGTACTCTACCTGGACGTGCTATACACCCGCATCAGTTTGACCCGGCGCGCAGAGATGCACCGCCGGATCAGCAAGCGCGGTGAAGAGATTTATGGCGACCGCGTCTCGGAGATTGCGTCAGAGCTGGCCGTGCATTTTACCCAGGGGCGCGACTGGAAACGGGCAGTGAAGTATCACTTGATGGCAGCCGAGAATGCTGCGCGGCGCTTCGCCAATTATGAGGCGTCAGCACTTGCGCGCAAAGGACTTGAACTGCTCAAACTCCTTCCTGAGAACCGTCGAGCGCGCCGAGCAAGAGATCTCTCTGAGATTGATTCTAGGGGCCTCGCTTATGGCCATAAAGGGTTCTGCGGCTCCGGAAGTGGAAAAAGTCTACCTGCCCGCGCTGGAACTGTGCGAGCGACAGGCAGCGTCGCCTCAATTGTTCAAGGCACTGTACTCGCTGAGACTTTTTTATATGTATCGAGGGGAGACGAAGACAGCCCGCGAGATTGCAGAGCGGCTCACAGACCTGGCCGAGGGCCTCGAAGACGCGGCCCTCATGGTAGAAGCCCATCGAGCATTAGGGTCAAGCCTTGTCATCGCCGGAGAGTTTGCTGCTGCCCTTGAACAGTTTGAACGGGCGACGGCGCTTTACGAGAATGCTCGTCGAGATCATTTTTTTTCGATACACGGTAACGATTCTAAAATGATGAGCCTGTGCCTCGCGGCCTGGTTATTATGGTGTCTCGGTTATCCTGATCGATCACTTGATAGGCTCCAAGAGGCTCTGGCTCATGCCGAGGAGCTTTCTCATACCCAGGAGTTGATTGTTGCTCTGCACCTTGCCTCCCGCATTCATCAGCTACGACGCGATGCGGGACAGACTCGGCAATTGTCAGAAACAGCCATCGCGCTGGCCAAAGAGCAGGGGATGGAAATATGGATGGCGTTAAGCTCTATCTATCTCGGATGGGCGCGGGTCGAACAAGGAGAGTCGGAGGCGGGTATCGAACAGATGCGCGCGGGGCTGAATACCTATCGGTCCACTGAGGCGAAATTATGGCGCCCCTATTTCCTCGGCCTGTTTGCCGAAGCGTTAGGGAAGGCGGGGCAGGCAGTGGAAGGATTGAGCGTGTTGGCAGAGGCGCTGGCTACCGTCCGCGACACGAGTGAGACTTATTACAAGGCGGAGATAAATCGCATACGGGGCGAGTTAATCATGGTCGAGGCGAAGGGCGCCGGCGGATTGCACGACCAGATCAAAGCCTGTTTCAACCAGGCCATCGCTGTTGCGAGGACGCAGCAAGCGAAATCCCTGGAGCTTAGGGCTTCGATGAGCTTGGCTCGCCTCTACCTCGTAGAAGGTGAGCGAGTAAAAGCGCGGCAGTTGCTCGCAGATATCTACGGATGGTTCACGGAAGGCTTTGACACTGCGGATCTGAAAGAAGCCCGTGCATTGCTCGATGATCTGCAATGAGCGATAACTAATCACCGACCAGCGATGGTTGTTCGAATGCGATGAGCCAATCGCGGGCTGAAAATCTCAGATGCCTATGCGCGCCATCCGTGCGCGCGCGCTTTCGCTTTTGTGTTCCCAGCCCTTCGAGAGCCGGTCTATCTCGGCCTGGCTTCTCGGCGCGGGTCTTTCTTGGCGAGTCCGCCCGAACTTGAAAATGGATGGCAACTCGCGGAGCTTTCCAATGCCCGGCTTTTTGATAACCTCTTCCATAATCGTCCCCTGTCGGCGACTAAGCGACCATACGACTAAGATCGCCGGTGTTTCGGCTGACCTGCGCCATCTCAAGCGCAGCCTGCGCAAGGCTTGCGACCGACTCGTCGCGGTAGAATTGAAGCCCTCGCCCTTCTTCTCCGGCGTCGACGACGATCACGTCCCCTGTCCGCGCCTGTCCGCTCGCAAGCAAATTGGCAAACGGGTGGACCAGGAAACGCTCTATGCTGCGTTTCAGATGGCGCGCGCCGTACTGGTAGTCGAGCCCTTCATTCAACAGCAGTTCCCTTGCTTCGTCCGTGAGCCAGAAACTGAAAGGCTCGCCTGAGCTTTCTGCCAGTCGCCGCTTGACTGCGCCGAGTTCGAGGTCGAGTATCTGGCGCAACTGTTCCTGCTTGAGGCTGCGGAAGACCACGATCTTGTCTATTCGATTCATGAACCCCGGGCTAAAATGCCGGCGGGCCGCATCCTTCGCCGTCGTATAGAGCTTCTGATCGACCTCGTCGCTTAAAAGATTCTTTGCTCGCGCAGGCGCGAATCCCATAGAGCCTGTGATGAGGTCGCCCATCTGCTTCGCGCCCAGGTTCGAGGTCATAAAGATCATCGTCTGCGAAAAGTCGACGCGGCTGTTGTCGCCTAGCGTAAGCGTTCCTTTATCGAGTATGCCCAAAAGCAGCTTCCAGAGCGCGTCTGACGCCTTCTCTATTTCGTCAAACAGAACAATCGTGAACGGGTCGCGCTCGGTGTGATATATGCCGAGGTTGTGCTGTGTCAGCGTTGGCGATGTCTCGCGGTGGCCGAGGTAGCCGGGAGGCGAGCCGATGAGCTTCGCGATTTCGTGCGAGTGCTGATACTCTGCGCAATCTATCTTGATGACAGCCTTCGGATCGCCGAAGAGGATTTCGGCAGCGGCTTCGACCACGCGGGTCTTGCCCGACCCCGTAGGCCCCAGGAACAGCATCGTCCCTATAGGCCGGTCAGGGTTTGCGAGCCCGGCCTGGAAGACTTGATATAGCGAAGCCAGCGAGCGCACTGCGCGCTCCTGACCGATTATGCGCGCCTTGAGTTTGGATTCAAACTCCTCGACTATCGGGCTTCTCGAATCTGCATCAAGCGCCACTAGCTTTGCATTCTTTGCTGCGATCATCCGAACACCTTCCTTCCGCGCTGTTCCCAGGCAATCGATTTACAATTAGCCCACTGATTGAGCTGTCCTCGTTTGTGTTACTGCTGACCACGTGCTGAGAATACTTCGGAAGTGTCGGCGCGGTCACCGCCCGCTTGGGTAGAGATATTCGACTTTTTTCGAATTGCGCTGAGAGTGGAAGGCGTAGAGGATGTTTGAAAAGATAGTTCAAAAGCCCCGCAGGGGCGAAATTCAATAGCCCGGCTGCCGCGCGCCGGGTAACGCACGCATACAACACAAAGCCCTGAAAGGGCGAAATAATCCGAAGCTTTATTTCGCCCTTTCAGGAGACTGCTAAAAAAGTCCGAGTTGAAATGAAGCACGATACACCTCATCATCACCACGCACGGTCTGCTGCCCGCACTTCAGGCAGGCTGGTGACTCAGTGGCAGGTTCAACAGCTTGACCATGCGCTTGAGGTTGACGACGACGGCGGTCAGCACATACTGAATCTTCACTCGCAATCGCCCGCGATAGCGCACTCGCCTGCCGCCATGCCAGCGCATCATCTCGGCCAGCTTCCGCTCAATCCGCGGATGCTGCTTTCTCACCTCCTGATAGGCTGCCGTGGTGGCGCGCGCTCTGGCCGCTTGATATTCCGCTTCGTAGTCGTTCTTGATAACCGTTCGTCCTCCTTTCGCTCCCGCTTTCAGGCAAGTCGTGCGCAACCGACAAGCTTGGCATTGGCGGGCTGGAAAAAAGTATTGCCAGCCTTGATCGCGTCCTGTTCGCGTGCGACTGCGGCTGGTTTGCCCACCCGGACATTGCAATGCTTCGCCGGGCTCATCGAGTTGAAAATCTCCCGGTTGAAACAAGCCGGGCACCGAGCCCGGCCACTCATACGACGGCACATACACGGTCAGTTGTGGCCCGCTCTCGACCGCCAACTCGCGCAACACCTCGCCGCGAAAGCCGATCGCGTCCATCGACAAACTTTTGATGTCATTGCCGTGCGCCGCTTCTTCAGATTCAATCAAGGGCTGGGCATCCTTGGCTTCATCGCCATTGGCCGGCAGCACCTCGATGGCGCAGATCAACTCCGAGTCGGCATCCAGGCTGACATCCAGCAGATAGCCATTGTAATACTCGCCGTGTTTGCCGGTGCGCGCTTGCTCGTCGACCAGCGACAACAGCTTATCTTGGGCTTGGGGCTGGCGATCAGCCAATATCTTGTGGGCCAGGTCGAGCGCCGCGCGCAACTCGGTGGTGGCTTCGCCAACTGGCTCGCCAACTGGCGGAGCGGCCCAGTGCTCGGCCCAGACGACGATCTCACGCAACTGCTCGACGCGTTGCAGCAAGCGCGCTTGGTCTTTGAGATCGGCGGTGGCTTGACGAATCCCGATGGCGCGCTGTTGATGCGCGACGACGGCTTCGGGCGCAAAGGGCTGGGCGGCCGCCAACAACCGCTCGCGGCTAGAAGCGACCAGGCGAATCGTCGAGGGCACGGCAATGTTAGCAATGATGTGGGTGGCGTCTTTGAGGCGCAGGCGATCTTTGACCAAGCCAAGGTGGCGGGCTTGGCGGAGAATCTCATCAAAGAGGTTTTGGAATCGCTCGACGCCAAGGCGGGTGCGAAACTGGGTCAACAAGGGCGGCGTTGGCAATGGGCTATCGAGCGCCAAGTCGAGGAAGAAACGGAAGGCGACATTGACCTGAGCCTCAGCGATGACTTCGCGATCCGACAACTCATAGTGAAATTGGAGGAAGTTGAGCTTGAGCAAGCGCACCGGGTCTTGGGCGCTGCGCCCCATCGAGGGTGAGTAACAATCGGCGACCAGATGACGCAGCGAGTCGAAATCAATCATGGCTTTGAGTTGGCGCAGATAGTGATCAGCGGGGATGAGTTTAGCAAAGACCAAGAGATCGATGTCGGTCGGGGCGATGTAGTAGTCTGGTTTGAGCATGGGAACCGCTCCTCTGCTAGAAGTCGCTTTCAGGATACTGCGCCGACCGGGACTTGCCAACTTTTTTAGCAGTCTCTTCAGAGCTTGAATGATTTTGCGCTGACATTCACAGGGCGTTGCCCTGTGCTATTGAATTTCGCCTCTTCGAGGCTTTTCAAACGCGCCCTAATTGGCCGCGCTCACATTCCCGCCCGTTCGGGTGGCGAACTTCCGAGCCTGAATCGATATGCTCCATAGAGCAGAGATTGACCGCATCATTAAGGGGACACGGAGGTATGGCTATGAAAACATTTGATAGTTTCTCGCGCAACGATGGGATGGATGCCGCAAGGCCTTTCTGCGAAATTTGCGAAGGGCGCGAGCCGTCGTTCGCGATCGTGCCGCCAAGGGTCGGGTATCTAAACGAGGTTGAAGTGGTAAATCTCGACAGCCTGCGGCCGAGAGATTATCTGATTATCCATACCGAAAACAGCGTGTATCGATTCACCATAATTGATCCGGAGAAGCGGCAGGGGCTGTTGACGGGCGGGTCATTGGGATACCACAGAATTAAAGCGACCCTGGAGGCAACCATACCCACGGACGCGGCGGAAGGCATCGGTAAAGCAATGACTGTCAGAGAGCATTCGAGAATCGTTTTCATTGTGCCTTCTGAAAAAAAGACTGAACGACTGGTCACATCGCTCATTATAAAACTGATACAGGTGACGGGCGGACTATCTACAGTGACGATGCCGGTTTCCTGAAGGAGATTACCGCCCGCACGGGTGGTGACTCCGTGCGGCACCTTCGAGTATCTATTGATCGCGGCCGGAAGTTTAAAAACTCAGCGGTAAGAGAACGACAATCAACTCGGTAACTTTATGGATCAAATGTCAACAAAGGAGATGAACGAAAAATACGGCACAGCCTCTGGAGTGAGGCGGGCGCTGGCAGCATCGCTTATGGGCACCGAAGAGGCGCGCCCTCGCCCGGCGGTCTCGAACTTTGACGACGCTACGGGCGAGGGCGAGCGAGCGCGACAGGCGACCGGCACGACCGCCAGGCTTACACGCTCGCAAGAGCAACCGCCGCGCGCCGCCGAGCAATCACGTGACGGACGGGGCGGCGCGGCTAGAAAGTTGAGCCGCGTTCCCGTGTGGGGCTGGTGGATCGCCGGTTCCGTATTGATCCTGGCCGCAAGCGCGCTTCTCTTTTACCTGCTGGCTGGCGACCCCGGATTTACGCTTATTGTGCGAGGCGCGCCGCCGGAAAGCTACGTCTATGTCAATAACAAAAATCTGGGGACAACGCGCGCGGACGGGACCATAAGGGTTTCATTCCTCGAATCGGGCAAGCGAGTCGTTCGCGTCTCTAACACGGGCTTTGACGATTTCAATACCTCTGTGATCGGCAAAGACGGCGAAACGAAATCTGTAATCTACTCCGCGCAGGCCGCGACACAAGCGCAGTCCGAGATCGATTACACAGGCCCTATGATACTCATAAAAGCGGGCGAGTTCATCATGGGCGCAGACAACCACGAGGCGAACGAAAAGCCCGCGCACAAAGTCACGTTGAATGACTACTACATAGATAAGTTCGAAGTGACCAACGCCCAGTACAAGAGGTTTTGTGACGAAACCCGTCGGCCTTACCCGACGAACCCTCACTGGGATGAAAGTTATTTCAATAATAATCCGGACTCGCCTGTGGTCGGGGTTAACTGGAACGACGCTGCTGCCTACGCAAAGTGGGCGGGCAAGCGGCTGCCTACGGAACAGGAGTGGGAAAAGGCCGCCTCCTGGGACCCCGCCGCCGAGCAGAAACGACAGTGGCCGTGGGGTAACACGCCTGACGCCGGTCGCAGCAATTTAGGCGCGGATCGTCCAACCCCCGTTGGTCGACAGGTAAGCGGCGCGAGCGCCTACGGCGTCGAAGACATGGCCGGGAGCGTAGCCGAATGGGTAGATGCTTTTTACCGCCCTTACCCCGGAAACCAGGCGCCGGACCCAAATTTTGGCGCGAGCAATCGCGTAGTGCGCGGCGGCCATTTCAGGCTCGACATCAATGATGTCAGGACGACATCTCGCTTTTATCACGGGGCGGAGTTCGAGTCTGCCGAAAAGAAGCTGAGGAGCTGGCTGACAGGATTTCGGTGCGCGGTATCGGCTGACGATCCAAAACTGCGCGAGTTTCTGCGCGCGCGCGCTTCCAGGTGATGCGCGCGAGGGGAAAGATTATGCGAACTAAATTATCATCTCTCTATTTAGCGGCGGCGGCGGTGGCGGTCGGGCAATTTTTCTCTTTGGCTTTTGTTATCTCGGCGCAAACCGACAAGCTCGTTTGGGACAAGGATGTCGGCGCGGTCAAGCGCGTGGTCAAACCCGGACGCAGGCCCAGCCCGCGCCGTCGCCCCATTATACAAGCGCCGCTTTTGACGATTCAGTATCGTTTGATCAAGCGCAACGAAGGCGGGGGCTTCGGCGATACAAGCCCCTCGACAGTCTTCTTCACGGGCGACCAGGTGAAGATAGGGATCACGCCTAATCAGGACGGCTATCTTTACATAATCCACAACACACAGGGGCGCGACGGGCAGCTCGTATTCCCCGACTCGCGCATCAACAACGGATTGAATTTCGTCACGAAGGATACCGAATATATTGTGCCCGGCTCCTGCCCCAGGTTTCAGAACCCCAAGGACTGCTGGTACGAAATGGACGATGTAGTCGGGCGCGAAGAGTTCACGTTGATCTTCAGCCGCGACGCTATATCGAGCCTGCCCAACCGCGCGATAGGCGACGGCGGCCTCATCAAACAAGAGATCATCCGCGAGATTAGAAGCCAGTCGAGCCAGGACATAGAGGAGACGAATCTGCGCAAAGGCATAGGCGCGGGCAACTACGTCATCTGGGTCAAGAATAAGAATAGAAACGATAACGAAGAACTGATCTATACCGTAGGTTTCAGCCACAGGGCCGAGTAGACGAATCAAACGGCGTGCGATTTATACGTAATTAGGATTTATACGCAATCATGAAAGGAGCATCAAGATGAAAACACGAATCGGATTTACCGCCGCATTACTTGTGATATGCGGTCTGCTGTCAGTCATCGCCCCGGCGCAGAGCCAGCGCGGAATTCAACTGAAGCAGGACTACGAGAACCGGAAAAGTAGACGGGATGCGAGTCCTGATATTGAAGTCCGAGAGCGGCAGCTTCGTGCCCGTAGACCCCGCCCGCGTCTTCAAACCGGGTGATGAGATACGCGTGGCATTCGAGAGCAACTTTGACGGCTACGTCTATGTCATCAACGTCTCGCCTGGGGGCGCAAAGCGCGTGATCTTTCCCGGGACCCAGGCGTCAAACAGCAGCAATGTTATTCGCGCGCGCCAGCGCGTCGAGCTGCCGTTGACGTCGTTCATATTCGATAAGGAGACCGGGACAGAAATCCTGCAAGTGATCATGTCTCGCGAGCCCATCGCGGTACTCGATGCGGCGGTCAAGGACGCGAAGGGTGATCTACAATCGGCCTCAAGCGCCGCCGCCGAGCTGTCTGCGAATCCTCAGCGCGGGATCGTGACAAGCGAGCCGTCGTTACCGCAGGGCGCATTGCTTCGCGCGCGCGGAATCTTTCTCGCCGAAGGTAAAGACAGGGACAAGACCGGGTCGGTCGTCGCCATAGCCGATGAGAAGCGATCAGACGGAAGGCTGAAGCCGGGCGAGGTCGCATCATTCGAGATCCGCTTACAGCATAATTAATTCTTTGTTTGGATGGTTGTCTTATGCGCATAAGGATAAACAGACGCGACAAAGTGAAGCTCAAGTCCACAGCAATACTCACCCTGACCCTGCCACTCTGGCTGCAAGCGGGTTTCAATCCGCTTGCAGCCCCTGCCCACCCAACCGTAGCGGGGCAGGCGACGAAGAGAAGCAGGAGCCTCACGCCCGAATCGCAGTCCTATATTCGCCAGGCGATCTCTGCGGTCGGATTGATCCTTGTCCGCAATAGCGGCGACCCCGCAGAGCAGGGGCCTCGCCCAAGAGGGTCTGCTGTCGTCGTGCGCGGGGACGGCCTGATCGTGACCAGCTATCACGTGATAGCACGCGACAAATCGGCGCAGTTGTACGACGAAATATATTTCGCCTTGCCCGTTGAGGGCCGTCTGGTCGTGTCGCCCTCGGAGCTTTATCAACTGAAAGCCGTCTCGCTTAACAAAAAATTGGATCTCGCGTTGCTTAAAGTAGAAAACGAAACCGCCCGCTCGCGCAACGGTCTGCCCGTGATTGAGATAGGCGATTCGCTCGCCGTTCGCGAGCTGGACGATCTGGCCATCATAGGCTATCCGGAAAAAGGCGGGTTGACCGTGACGGTAAATCTCGGCACGGTCGAAGGCAAAGACATACTGGAAAACTGGATCAAGACCGATGCAAGACTTATACACGGCAATAGCGGCGGGGCTGCGGTTGATAGCCGGGGCAAGCTCATAGGCATCCCCACCAAAGTCGTCGTTGACCTTGCCCAAAGCCCTATCGCGAGAGGGCAGGCGATGGCCGAGGCTTTAGGGCTTGGCAACATCGCGCTTCAACATCTGGACATCTCAGAATTATCGCCGGAGTTCGGCCAGTTCGATTACGTTATTGCTCACGGACTGTACTCCTGGGTGCCCGAGGCCGTGCGCGATAAGCTGATGTCAATCTGCAAAGCGAATCTGGCCCCCGACGGCGTGGCTTATATTAGCTACAACACCTATCCCGGCGGCCACCTGCGCGAGATGATGCGCGAGATGATGCTCTTTCATATACGAGATATTCAAAAGCCCGCCGACCGCATAGGCCAGGCGCGCGCGCTGGTCAAGTATCTGGCCGAAGCAGAGTCAGGTCCAGAGCTTTACAGAATAATCCTCACATCGCTCAATCAAGAAGTAGCGCGGCTTTCGGACGGGTCACTGTTCCACGATCACCTGGCAGAGATTAACTCGCCTCTCTATTTTAATCAGTTCATAAATCATGCGAGACAAAACGGCCTGCAATACCTGGCCGAAGCAGATTTCTTTGACATGCAGTACGAAACCTTCGCGCCTGAAATCTCTGAAACCTTGCGGCAACTGGCCGCCGATGACATCGTAGCGTGCGAGCAATATCTGGATTTCCTCACGTGTCGAAGATTTCGCCAAACGCTGTTGTGTCACGAGCAGGTTGCGATTGATCGCGAGCCGGACCCTGAGCGCGTCACGAATCTTTTTGTCGCTTCATCAGCGTACCCGGTTTCCGGCGAGCCTGTAATTGATTCTACGGCGGTCGAGATGTTCAAAGGCAACAATGGGGCGAGCCTGTTGACGAACCATCCGTTGACAAAGGCGGCGATGTTGCAGTTAGGTAAAATCTGGCCCGCGTCCTTACACTTTAATGATTTGATCGGGGCCGCTCGGCTTGAGTTGAATCCCGGTCTTGCTCGGAAGAACGGCGACATAGCGCGGGACGACCGGCTCAGGCTCGGCGAGTTTCTGTTGAAGGCTTATGCGGCAAACCTTATCGAATTGCACTCGCACGCTTCTCAATTCGTATTGGAGGCGGGCAGCCGTCCGACTGCGAGCCTGCTTGCGCGCCTGCAACTGGAAAAGGGCACGACCGCAACGACACTTCGCCACACAAGCGTTCAAGTAATGGATGCCGTCGGAAGAAAGCTGCTCGTGCTGCTGGATGGAACGCGGGATAGAGATGTTCTGCTCGAAGAACTGGGCAGGCTGATCGTGTCGGGACAGATAGTGATCGAACGAGAAGGGAAAGCGATCTCGGATACCGAGGAGGCATTAAATTTCCTGGCAGATGAGCTTGAGCATAATTTAGCCGCAATCGCTCGCCTGGCCTTGCTCACCGCTTGAGTTCGTAAGGTAATGAAGGAAGATTCACCGCAGAGACACAGAGAACACGGAGATTGCGCAGAGATTAAACTGTTTTCTCTGCGCCCGCTCTGTGTTCTCTGTGTCTGCGGCGGTGAGATGTCTTTCGCATTCCGTGCGCTTATATGAAATTCGTTCTATGCGTCACTTGCTTTGCGCCACTGCTCGACGCTCAAACGGTATAAAACATGCGGCAATGCTGCGTGAATAAAATCTCGCTCGTACTGAAATCCTAGCTTCTCCATCACTCGCCGCGATGCCTGATTTGTCGGCAGCGTAAATGCCACCACATTGGGTATGCCAATGCGCTCAAAGTCTTCGTCCAATATGGCTCGCGACATCTCGGTAGCCCGGCCCTTTCCCCAGTATTGCGGCATCAAGGCATAAAGCAGCATTATCTCCTCGCTGCCTTCAACAAGCGTCGTCATAAGCCCCGCATATCCGACAAAATTATCATCGCTGTCATCTCTAAACACCCGGACCCCGAAGCCGTGATCGAGCCGATGCTGAAGAAATCTGCTGAACCTCTGCGCAGCCTGGTCCGGCGATAAGACTCCGCCCAATGTCCCGGCCACTTGCGGGTCGCCAAAAAGCCGCGTGAGATGTTGTAGATGTTCAGGACGGAGAGGCTCGGCACTCATTCTATTTGTCTTGAGCCAGTCTCTCATACTCTGTCTGATTCTTTACGCCTACAGTGTTTTGAGAAACGCGATGAGCGCTTTCTTATCCTCTTTAGATAGGTTGAGCCCGAACTCGTGCCCCTTCACCGCGCGCGCCTTCACGCCGTAGCCCTTGAACCCCGTAGGCACATAGTCGTCGTTTAACCGATTCGGGTCGAACCAATCTTCGAGCGTCATCACCGAGCCGTTGTGCTCGAACGGGCCGCGATACCACACGCCTCTGAGCGACGGCACTTTGTAGTATCCTGTGCCCCTTCTGGTCTTGAGCGCAAGCGCCGGGTCAGTGCCTACCGACATCGGCAGTATGTCATATTTTTTCGAGTGGTCCGAGGGAACGCTGAAGCCATCGGCCGGAGTCAGCTTGTTGTTTGTGTAGAGCGGCGGCGTATGGCAGAGGGCACAGCCCTGCTTTTGAAAGACCTTTTGCCCGCGCTCGGCAAGAGCATCGAACTTGTTTGGGTTCGCAGGGGGCTTGAGCGAGTAGATGTAGAGCGCCAGCGCGTAAAGTTGTTCATCGCTATACCGAGATTGTGAGCGCGGGTCGGGCAATGTGCGAAAATCTCTCCTCGCGGCGGGTACGAACCCGCCAAAGCTCGCAAGGTCCGAGGCTCCCTGGTTCAACGCTGAATAACGCATCAGGTCTGCGATTGAGCGATGGAGTTGCAGGCCCGTATGATCGAGATACTTTCGGTCTTTAATTCCGATCAGGTCGGGTATTTGCGCCGGAGAGAATGGGCTTGTGCCTTGCCGCGCGATCACGCCGGGCGGAATATCTACGTGCCATTCAAAAATTGTTTCGGTTGACACTTGATCGATCCCGGCTTGCCGGTCGGGTTTGATCCAGGGCGCGCCGAAAAAGGAACGCTCAAAAGCCCGCGCTTGCTCTGCGGGCATGCGCGGGCGAGCATTCAATGCCGCAGCCAGCTCGAATGGAAAATTCCCCTGCGCGCCCTTAACCACCGCTCCGTCGGCCATCACGCGAGTGTGGCACATCGCGCACGCGACCGTGCCCATCTCGATTTTGCCTTTCTCCCTGATGACGTAGCGGAAGAAAGGCACCGTCCCGTCTTTTGCAACGGGCGTCCCGATCTTTTCATACCACGCGGGGTCTTTGACGTAAGCGGGTTGAACGATTGCGTTATAGAAAAGAGGAGCGTCAAATACTATTTCACCGGCTCTGATCCAATCCTGGCGGGTCTTGAGCTTCGAGGCATCGAAGGCCGTCTCCGGCTCCTGCTGCTTGAGCCATTCTTCGTAACCGGGCGGCTCTTTACCCGGCGCATAAACCGGGTAGCTTTTATAAAGAGGCCGCTCAGGAATGCGGTAATAATAATCGGCGGATACGTGTACAGGCGACCCGGCGGGGTCGGCCAGCGGAACCTCAAGCGACAGCATCGCTTGATCATCCCACGTTTTTGGTATCGCCGGAACGAAAGCGTTCTCTATTTCCCGCGCTTGACCGGTGAAGAAATGAGCCGCACCGCCAAGCAAGATAAAAAGACAGATCGTAAGATAGCTGATTCTTCTTTGATTCATTACACACCTCCGCGCCATACGTAGATGGTACTGCCGATCAATACCTCAAGTCCCCACCCATACGGGTGGGAAAATTCAGTGCGTCCGGGCTGGATTCAATTGCAGGGCGTAAACTTTATAGTCAGGCAGGTATTTATGAAGGCAGTTTAACACTGTAAAACGTTCGCTTGTCGGTTGGCTTTTCTCCAGGCCACGCTGCCCAACCTTCCCAAGCCCCTTGATCCTTCTTTAAACATCGTGTGTGAACTTTAACCCAGCTATGATCGCGGGCGATTTCCATCAGGTTGTAGAGGCGTGGCGTCGATTCGGGCCTATCGTTTGTCGGAGCGCCGAATGATCCTGCCCCGACGATTTGAATTTTCTTTGTCTGTATATGACCAACAACGTCAGGCCGCTCCTCGTGCACATGGCCATGCAACGCTATATGCACGTTCGCCTGTCTCAATTGCTGGAGGAACGCGTCCTTTACGATCTTCTCGTTACCTGTTACCGGGTGATGCCAGACCGCAATCCGTAACACGGATGCGCCTTTCTCCATCTGCTCTCTGACCTGTTCTTCCGATTTTTCCAATGCTCGCGCCAGCGCTCCGGGATGAATACCGGCTCGATTCGGAAACCATTCGTCGATCTCCCAGGAGGAATTGAATGTGAGAAATTGGATGCCGGTCTCCGTAAACAGGTATGGAATACCTTGATCTTCGAAAGCCAGCGGGTATTCCAACTGAACCAGCGGGTGGTAAAAGTTCCTTGAATAATTCTTGAAGCGATCAGGATAATTGTCCTCGTCGCGGATCAGATAGCCGGTGCCTTCTTCTCTGTAGCATCCTTCTTTCAGATCACTTTTATTCACCAGGCGTTTTTGTTTCCAGGTATAAACTTCTTCGCCCCATGACAAGTCGTGATTGCCGGGCACCAGTATGCAGCGTTGCGCGCTGAGCTGGAATTCGGCAATCAACCCTGATATGAATTGCTGCGCCTTCTCGAACTCACGCGGCGTCGCCCGGTTTGTTATGTCGCCCGACACGACCAGATAATCCAGCCGGTCGAACCCTAGCCCCCCATCTTTATCTTTTATATCCGCGATCACGGGACGCAGCTTCTCTTTAATGTCGCTGGTTTCGTCGAAATGCAGATCGCTGAGGTGCAGCAGCCGAATCGGCTCATCGGTCAGGAAGTCTTCGTCTTTCTGTTTAAATATCTGCTTGACAGCGCGGGCGGCTTTTTTCACGTTCTCCTCAACCTTAGTCCTCAACGCAACAGTGCGCTGGTCCAGGCCCGGATCAAGATGCCGCGCCTTCGCTGCGCCCGCAGCAATCTCCACGCGGCGATCACACCTGACGCACCCCACATCAACTTCACCTCGCGTGATGCGCTCGCGAATGACATCTTCCGAAAATTGATACCCACACGAGGAGCAGGACATTTCTATGTGTTCAGTAATATTGATGTCGTGACGGCGCAGATGGTCTTCGACAAAGCTTATAAAAAGCTCGCGCGTGCTTTTGGTCGTCTGATCCTTGAAGTACACGTCCATGTGAGCAAAGCCACGGCCACGGTCGACTTTGCGCACGCCGCATACCCCTCTCG
Organism: Blastocatellia bacterium; assembly: GCA_963728545.1. Taxonomy (GTDB): domain Bacteria; phylum Acidobacteriota; class Blastocatellia; order UBA7656; family UBA7656; genus DASUNP01. The sequence continues at coordinate 3,067,284 of CAVSKO010000002.1, read as the reverse complement.
CAGAGGTTTCGAACTCAGCCCTATCATCCCACAACCTGACGTGGCCAAAGTCCTTACCCATCACAAGCCACGCGACCAGCGAGGCATAAATATTATTGACAGCACCCGAAAAGTCGTAATACAGAGATACGGAATTTGAAGAGACTTCCACGTCCTCTTTCTCAGTCGGACGGAACAGCGATGGGAAAACAAGTAAGCCTTCGTGCTTGAAGCATACCCCGTGCTCGACTAGCAATTGTGCGACGCACTCCAACACGATTCGTTCTTGCAGACGTGGCAGCCGCTCTTTCTCTTTGATTCCCGGCAGGGGAACATCGGGCGAAGCAATCTTTGATTCTTCCAAAGCGGGAACGTTGCGAGCATTGTTTCGTGCGGCGACGATCAGCGAGCCTGCGTAGCGTTCAATCTCACTTATCTGGAGGACTATCACCTGTTCGCCAGAGGCCAATCTTGTATTGGCTATCACGCCTTGTGTTGCCAGTTGTTCGGCTACGGCGGCGACCGCCGCAGCATTGTAATCATCCGGATTCTCTTCTCGAATGCTCTCTTCCAGATCGCTTAATAGTAATACGATTTCATTCCGCTCCCGTCTTCGATCAATCTCGTCACGTATGCGTTGAAATAGTTCGGGGCGGCTCGTCTTCGCCAGCTTATCCCAGTCCAGCGCATCGGCAATAGCCTGGCGCAGCTCTGAGATTCCGCGACCGGTTTTTGCGCTCGTCTCGAAATAGCCAGCAAAGCCACAGTCTTTACAGAGTTGCTTCAACCCAATGTAATCTACAAGGTCGCTTGGCTCATCCATCTTGGTCCCGATGAGCAATTTGACGGCCTTACGACTTCCTAGTTGTTTATCGAGCCGTTTATTCCAGCCTTCGACCTCCTCAAAAGCTGTGCGCCCGCGCGTCGGATCGAGAGGAATCAAAGCCAGAGTGGTATCGTGGAGGAATAACTGGTGAACAAGCCGGTACTCATCTTGCCCGCCCATATCCCATAAGACTATATCGCGCCGCTGTCCGGGCGGAGCTGCTACGGTAGGACTCAATTGCTCCGGTTTCATTTCCAAAAAACGCATGCCATGCGTTGTCTCATGTTCATCATCGTCAGGATATTTATCGTCAGCCAACCTCATGGCTAAACATGATTTTCCGACGTTGCTTTCTCCGAGCAACACGATCTTGGCGCTCGTATATTGAACGATGCTTTCCGATGGCGCAGCGCCTAGTAACACAGGAACATCCAGATGCCAGATGTGGATTACCGTGTCTTTCTCACCCGGCGTAGCTAAGATGGAAGAATGATTATGGAAGGCCAGATGTCGAATAGGGTATGGCCCCCTATAAGCAACTTCAGGGATTATTGCCACGGTTTCCCAGGTGTCGCATCGCCAAACCCGAATTGTGTCGTCATCAGATTTTGACGCAAGTAGAAATCCATCGGCAGAAAAGGAGATGGATATAACGCGACCTGTGTGTCCTTCTAATATCTGTATTAGGTCTCCTGTCTCTGAATTCCAAACTCGTAGATCGGTGGAACTGGATGCCAGAGTCTTTCCGTCCACCGACCAGGCGATACTAAAAACATGATTAGTGTGACCTCTTAAAATTCTGATCACTTTTCCTGATCGGGGATCCCATAGCCGGATTGTTGTATCCTGCGATCCTGAAGCGAGCATCTTGCCGTCCGGTGAGCAGGCCACGCTATCGACCTTATCAGAATGACCCTTAAGTACGTAGCTCACATTTCCTGATTCAGCATCCCATAACCGGATCGTGTTATCTTCAGATCCTGAAGCGAGAGTCTTACCGACTGGTGACCACGCCACGCTACGGACTGATTCGGAGTGCCCTTTAAGGATGCGTTTCATCTGTCCTGACTCGGCGTCCCATAGCCGGACTTTATTATCTTCAGATCCTGAAGCGAGAGTCTTACCGACTGGTGACCACGCCACGCTATAGGTCCTTTGAAAGTGCTCTTTAAGGACGCGGATCACTTTACCTGATTGGGCATCCCATAGTCGGATCGAGTTATCATCAGACCCTGAGGCGAGTGTCTTGCCGTCCGATGACCAGGCCACCTGGAGGATGAGGTCCTTATGCCCTCGCAGTGTATGAATTAGCTTGATACCGGGCGGTATGTCGGCCTGCGTGCTCTCATCTGATGTGGGTGTCCGCGTCATAAATTTATCCGCCAGCTTTGGATTGCAATCAGTACGGTGATGTGGAATTCATACCGGCAGCCGCAAAGATTCTAAAGCCTTTCTCGTCCATCATCAAATATCATCTATTCAGCTTGAAATCTTTGATTGGCCGGTAGTGTCACGCAACGCGCGGGCGGGCTGATCGATTCATAAGAAATTTGATTCGAGGCTTCGTCTGCTTGCCTTCGTTAGACGCGGAGGAAATGAGCCAGAAAGTTGTTTACTATGTGCGCCGCGATGCTCGGCCATAATGAGTTTGTCAGCCTCATCAAGTAGCCCAGAAATAAGGCCAGGATTATTATTGCTACGGTTGTTGCCGGTATCCAGGCTTGAAACCCATTCACCCATATCCAATTCGGCCAGTGGATTAACGCAAACAGTATCGCCGTTAACAGGTTCGCTTTCCAAAAAACTATCCTCTCGTTTAGCTGATTCAACAGGAACCCTCGAAAAAAAATCTCCTCCCATACAGAGGAAGGCGACACCGTTAGAAAGACTCTTAGCCATTCTCCGGGAGCAGCTTCAGCTAACGACTTCAAATTCTTTCCTGATGTCACGCCTTCGAACAAGACCATAAGCGTGAAGAAAACAAGGCTAAGAATTAGCCCAAGAATAAGCCCTTTTTTGTTTACTGTAGAGGTGAGTTTCAAGTACTTGAAAGGGGGTTCTGTACTGGTTGCTCTCAGGTAAACGACCGCCGGGATGACCCAGAGGACGAACTTGACCAGAATGGCGTATACCAACCTCAGCGAATCCGAATGAATGTGGCCGTCAATTGTGAAAAGGAGTGTAGCCCTTAAAGCCCAGACCGCATAGAAGCAGAGAAGAAAACAGATCAAGAGCTTTGCCGAGGGGCGAGCATCTTGCGGAGCATCGTCTGTATTGCTCTGCCGTGTCACTTGCATAAAAGTCTAGAGATCAGGTGACAGAGTATACCTGCTTCTTCAGCGCGACGCCCGTCCAACGGATGACGTCAGGGCTGCGTCACGGGTTGGACAGGCTCGGTCGCGCTGCACCGGAGCGGAAGCATCCGCCAGGCGATTTCTCAAATCCCGAACTCATTTGCTTTTGGGTTGAGCCGGTTGCTCCTGGTTTTGCCGCCCGCCGGATGTCGCCGGACTCGATGTAGGAGTGGCAGCAGCCGGGTTAGCCGAAAGCTTCAGATACTCGTTCAAGGTTTCGACTGCATTCTCGTAACGGCGGCTCTCCTGGTAGATCAATCCAAGCTCGGCGTAAGCCGGGGCGTATTTCGGGGCTATACTGATCAACTCCTTTGCGGCGGCTTCGGCTTCCGCGTAGCGACCTTGCTCGCGGTAGGCGTGAGCCATCCACCAGCGCGCTTGCAAAAACGCGGGGTCGAGATCGATTGAGGCTTTAAATTCGCGCTGGGCCTCTTTCGCTTTGCCGCGCGCGAAGTATTGAAGGCCGAGCCTGTAATGCGGCAACGACCAGCCGGGTGAAAGCTGCGCGGCGCGTCTATAAAAGTTTAATGCCTTCTCTATATCGTTAGTCCTTTCGTAAGCGACTCCGAGCGCGTTATAAGGGCAAGCCGTCTTGGGATCGATTGCCATAGAACGCTCCAGCATCGCGATGGCTTGCTTCACTTTGCCTTCGGCCAGCATCACGCGCGCCGTTGAAAATAAACTCTTCGCCTCGACCTGCGCATCGCCCGGCTTAAGCGTTTTGAGATTTGCGTATGCTTCGCTCGCCTCGCGAAGCTGGACGGCATTAAACGGGGCGGCTGATGTCTTCACATAGTTGTTGACCGATTTTTGCCCGATCTCGTCAAGCTCGTCGATTATGGATATCTCAAGACTTACGCGCTGCGGGTCGTTGGGCGTTTCTCGTGTGAGCTGTTGATAGAGCGGCCAGGCCCCACCCGGCTCAAGCACCTTGCCCTTGTCTATGGCTTCTCTGATCTGGTTGACGAGCGGAGAGCTTCTCTCGGCGGCGCGCGGAGGGATCGCGGTGCTCAAATCGATTATGGTCTTCTCCGCCGTTAACGCGACGGTCTGCTTGATCGTCTCGGCGCCCGGCAGGTCTATCGATAGCTCCTGATTCCCGCTGCTCAATCCGTCGAGCACCAGAACGCCTTCGGGCCTTATGCGCCCGCGATAAGCGTTGCCTACATAGACCTCGCTGCCCGCAGGCCCGCGCACTTCGAGCGATGGTTGTTGTGGGGCGGATGATTGTTGCGATGCAACTGCCGTTGAAGATTCCGCCGTCGCGCGGCTGGAAGCGACTGCAAGCGGCAGGCGGGTGTCGATGTTGCCTGCGGCGCGCGGGTGCTGTAACGCGGTCGTCTGTTCGGGGACTATCTGCGAAAGATAGTCTAACAATTCGCCCGCGCGAACCACGCCGTCGCGGTCGCGGTCGGCGTTGCCTTTGAGACCTTCAAGCAGGAAATGCGTGAACACGCCGTGACCGCCGCCCCACCGTGGGTCTTCATAGCTGCGCTCGTCCGCGCGTGAAGCAAGCAGCCTGAAACTTCCCGCGCCGCTTTTGCCTACCTCGTCCAGAAAGCGATTGATCAGGATTTGCTCTTCGACGCCGCGCGATGCCAGCCCGATCTTTCCTGAATGGCAAGCATCGGCAATTACGACGGCGACCCTTGAGCGCAGACGCTCGTTTATGATCCTGTCGAGTTCGGATAAGGGCAGGGCGGTGGCGTAAAGGTTCTGCGGATCAGAGTCGCTCGCCAGCAGGTAGCCGTCCGTGTTTTGTTCGACAACGCCGTGACCTGCGAAGAATATGTAGACTACGTCATTGGGTTCAGCCGAGCGAGGAAGCCAGGTCCCCAGCGCCGTGCGCACTGAGGCAATCGTCGCCTCTTCGTTCAGCAGCACTTTGATTTGAGTCGAGGGGAACCCGCCGCCGTTGGGGCTGCGAAGAAAGGCGGCAAAATCTTCGGCGTCGCGGTGCGCGAATCGAAGCTGTTCTTCGGGCCGCAAGTTTTTGTAATTCGACACCCCGATCACGACGGCCCAGAGCTTGCCACGCCCGTCGGGCGCAAGGCCGCTCTTGATCTCTGATAAAGCGATGCTGCGCGCGGCCGGTTGACCCGGCTCCTGAGCTTGCGCCGGTACGGGCGCAGGCACCTGTTTAACTTTGTCTGCGCGCGTCTGGTTGCGCTTGCTTTTTTGAGCAAGGCCGGGTGTTGACAATGCTGTCACGAAGAGCATTAAAAGCGAGAGTTTAAGAATAATAAGCGGTAGGTAATCGATCAAAATGGCCTTTCCCGAAAAACGCGATCTGATCCTAGAAGCGGCAGCGCGAGATTTCTGCCCGCGTTCTTTCGGCGGCTCTATTCGCATTATGGATTTCAACTTGCGGGTAATCATATTTTTATCTGCTCCTTGCTTTTCAGTTTCGTCTGTCCGATTAATCTGAGACTTGCTCCAGTGTTACTCCGGGCATGCGTTTTAGCAGCGTTGCGGGGCGCGCCTTTTTTCTGTGAATGAGACTTTTAACAGTAGAGGTCGTGAGTCTCTGAAGTCCTTTCCCCTCTTCGAGGATAAAGGTAAACTTCACGCCTGCTTTAATGCTCTTATGAGTGATCTTCGAATCCCTACTCTCTACCCAGGATGGTAACAGGAATGCATCTACCTTCTGGTCGCCCAGTATACCGCCCCTCAATCTGCCGGAAATGGACTCCGGATCAATGATGGTAAAGACGTAAAGGCTCTGCTTGGTATGGATCAGCATCTGGTCAGCCGCGCCGAGGCTTGCGAGAGCGATCTCGCTCACGGATTCCTCCGATTGCTCGGCGTCAAGACGATCAAGCATCTGTGCCGAGTTATAAAAACTTTCCTTTGCGATCGCATCGGCATCTTTTCGGCGGACGGGCGAAAGTCGAATCGTGGTGCGCTCGTCTTCTGATATTACCGAGTCATTAGTTATTGCCGAGTCATGTTGTTGCTGGCTGCAAACCGTTGACGCCTGCGGATAATCGGATGCGGCTTGAATCATTTTATCGTATTCCTTTTCCAACCGGGCCTCCTCCTTCTTCTTTGAGGATTTGGAGTCTGTCAGGTTCTTTATTCTCCCCACGATATATAGATACCTCAGTCGAGGATTAACGGTCACCACCCACACGGGTAGCCGCGAAGCGTCGGATCATCCTGGCTTTAAAAAAGAGAGCGCCGTAGGCGCGAGATGTTTATAGCGAGCTACGACGCGGGATTTCTGGTGCAAAGCCGATCAGGGTTAATTTACTAAGCGGTTCTGAAGCGCTTTTGATACGGCTTCGGATTTGGAATGAACCTGGAGCTTCTCATATATGTGGCGCATGTGAAACTTGATAGTGTTATAGCTAACCCCTAGCTCGGCCGCTGCCGTCGTGTAGTTATGCCCTTCGACAAGCAGCTTCAAAAGCCTTGTCTCGTGCGGCGTCAGCTCATAATCGGCACGCTCCGGCGGACGGATTTCGCGAAACAGCGTTATAACGCGGTTGGCCACCTCGGGCGACATAGGCGCGCCGCCCGTCACCGCCTCCCTCAAGCTTTCAAGCAGCCGTACGGGCGACGTCCTTTTAAGCAGGTAGCCGCATGCGCCCGCACACAGGGCGTCGAATATCCGGTCGTCGTCGTCGTAGACCGATAGCATCAGCAGCAGCAACTTCGGATAACGCTCCTTTAATATGCTTATGCCTTCGATTCCCGACATGCCCGGCAGCCCTATGTCGCACAGCACCACGTCCGGCACGTCTGCCTTGATCTTCTCAAACGCCTCTTCCATAGAGCGGAAGCTACCCGTACAGCGATACCCGGGAGTGCCGTTGATCAATGCCGTCAGCGCTTCGCGTATGTCGCGCTGATCTTCTACTATCGCCGCCTTGATTACTGTCTGCTCCACTGCGGTTGTGCTCCTCTCAATATGCACGGCATTATACCTCTCTCTAGAAGATTACTAAAACGTGATCAATCTATAATAAACCGGAGGACAAGTCACCACCCGCATGGATAGCCGCCTTATATGTTCCGTTCACGCCCAGCGCAATCGGCAACCTGAGCGAAACCAGTGCGCCCCGGCCCGGGTTCGTAATGACCTCGAACTGCCCGCTCATCTCACGCGCGCGGCGGCGCATGCTTGCCAGCCCGTTACCGCCCCTTGACCGCGACGAGAGGAAATCTGTCTCAGCCTTCGCCAGCGAAGGGTCGAAACCTTTGCCGTTATCGCTCACGCTGAACGTGAGCCACCCGCCCGCGACTGCCAGGTCTATGATTACCTGGGTCGCGCGGGAGTGCTTCACTATATTGTTGATGCTCTCTTTGAAGATCAAGAAGACCTCGCGCCGGACGTTTGCGCCCAGTTGTATGTCCTGCTCCGGGACGGGCGCGCGAAAGCGGAAGGCGATCTTCGACGGGGTGAAGATGTCGCTGGCAAAGCGCCGCATGCGCTGCGCGAGGTCGCTCAGATTATCCTTCTGCGGATTGATAGCCCAGACAATGTCGCTCATCGACTCGACCAGCTCATTCGATATTGCCGTGATGGTGCTGAGCCGTTCGGAAGCCTCTTTATTTCTCGAAGCCTTCTGCCAGGCGGCTTCGCTGATCAGGACGATCTTTGTCAGGCTTGAGCCAATATCGTCATGCAGGTCGGTCGCAATTCGCCTGCGAACTCGTTGAAGCTCCACCAGGCGTTCCTCTTTGCTGCGGCTCAATGCGTCCTCGGCGCGCTTGCGCTGGATTAATTGCCCGATATGGCTGCCGATGAATGACATTATTTGAATCTGCTCTTGCTCGGGCTGGCGCATCTCGTAGCTGTACAACTCGACAATACCTATGACTTCGCTCCCGACGAGTATCGGGAATCCGAAACCGCTCTGAAGGCTCTCGTTTGAGGCTGTGAGCAGAGAGGGAAGGCTGCCGCCTTCGGCAACATCCGTGACCCAGTGTGGCTTGCGGCTCGTGAGCACGCGGGCGGGCAGTCCTGTGCCCGGCAGCAAGACCCGGCCTTCGCTCAAGTCCTCAAACTCTGCTCTGTCAATCGAGGGCTTCCGCCAAATGCCGACGCAACGCGCCACCTTCGATTGCTGGTCAATGTCCCAGATCGCCCCCATATCCCATCCCGTCATCACACAGATGGTTTGGAGTATGACGGGCGCGGCCCCGACCGGGCTGCCGGATTCGACCAGCGCGCGAGTAATTGCGTATTCAAGCGCGAGAACACGATTGGCTTTACCCAGCTCTACCTGCTGAACAGATAATTGCTTTGTCAGTTGATCGGCGTCACTCAACGCGGCATTAAGCTCTTTCATGCGCGCGGCCCGGTAGCGTTCGAAAGTGAGGATCGCCAACAGGGCCAGGGCTATGACGATTATGATAAAAAATATTCTCAACGGGTCGGGTGGCAGAACATCGAAGGCGGCAGAACTATTTGCCGCGCTCGAATCGGCCATCGGGAATAACATCACGCTCATCGTTATTATTAATGAGCGAATAATTGATCTCCCCCTATCATCACTGCGGCTGAGCATAGCTATAATCCTACCGATCCGGCCGTTAAACCCGATTAAGCGGCCTTCGCTTCCCGGCTGCCTATCATCTGCAATAACTCTTCGTACGAGAGGCTCCCCACAGTCCCTTTGGCCGGCACATACTGTATGGGGGGCAGTATACGCTCCAGATACCCGATCATCTCTTCGGTAGTTTCGAAACTCCCGGTTTGCGCAGGCGGGCCGGACGGACCATCGCTTGAGAAACGACGCGCTTCAGTTTTTGACATCAAGCTCATCTCTCTTACCCCCTTCCGCCTCATTTTTGAAGAGCGCTATGCCGCAGGCCGCAGAGGCTCTTCCTCGCGCAAGTGAGCGATGTGGCGCGCGAGGACGCGCTCGATGGCCGGCATTAATCCGGGCGCGGTCAGGTTGAGGAACCTGACGAAATGGCCTACCTCGTTGGGAGTCAGCTCGGAAGGGCTTGTGGCAGGTATTCCGATCATGATCATGTGCGAGGACATCCTCAGGCCCAAATGATTCAACTCGCTTTCAAGGTCCAGGATAAGCTGCTCGCGCTCGGTCTGCTCCATCAAGATCAGCCCGTCTCGCACAGTAGCCTTCAACTGGTCTGAATCGAGCCATCGTCCGGCCGCGACGGCATTTGAAGCGGCGGCCGGTTCATTGCTCAACTGTAACAGGTTCAGCATCTTTATCCTCCGTATAAGCAATCTTCAAAACTGCTCCTGCGGTTGGGCCCGCACATCTGTCAATGTGCGAGCTAAAAACTTCAACAACTCATCCAGCGTATGGAAGTGGGCAGCCTTTGACGAGGAGACATGCTCGACACGCCCTTGCACCCTTCCCGATTCGATGTCGGCATCGACCATAAACTGGATCACGAATGCGCCTTTATGTTGCCATCCTTCCATCATAGGCAGAGAATAAACCTGATTGGCTTACCGAGTCATAATCGTCCGGTAATATTGCGGTAACGTTTGGGTAAAACGTGAGCGGACCCGGCATGGATATATGCTTCTCTGAATTCAAGCTCGACGTGGCAAACGAAAAGTTGTGGCGGGGCGGGCAGGCTATAACGCTGCGCCCAAAGGCTTTCGCCGTGCTGAAATACCTGCTGGAACGGCCCGGTCGCCTGGTGAGCAAGGACGAATTGCTCGAAAGTGTCTGGCCCGGCGTATACGTCGGAGACGCCGTGTTGAAGGTATGCGTGGGGCAACTCAGGGAAGCGCTGGGCGATGATCCTAAATCGCCCCGCTTTATCGAGACATCGCACCGCCGAGGCTATCGCTTCGTCGGCGAAGTGACAAGCTCGGTGCGTCCACCGGCCGGCAGGTCGGACGACGGCGCCTCGCGGAAAACAGATGAGCAGGACGAGAGATTTAATTCGTCCCTACCCCCGAATGTCGTAGGCCGTAAAGCCGCGCTGGAAAGGATGAGGGGCTGGCTCGACAAAGCTCTGCGCGGCGAGCGCCAGATAGTATTCGTGACCGGGGAGGCCGGGCTGGGCAAGACGACGCTGGTTGAAACCTTTCTTGAAGGCGTGGTGAGTCCCGTCATCAGCGTGGGGCGCGGGCAGTGTCTTGAGCATTATGGAGTGGGAGAGGCTTACTTGCCGGTGCTTGAAGCAATCACGCACTTGGCGCAGGAGCGGGGCGGTGAGCGCTTGATAGAGCATCTGCGCCGCCGCGCGCCGACGTGGCTGGCCCAGATGCCTTCGCTGATGATGACGGCGGACCGCGATCTGTTAGAACGGCTGGCGTCGGGCGCAACCCGCGAGCGCATGCTCAGGGAGATGGCCGAGGCGCTGGAGGCGGTGACATCCGAGGCCGCGCTCGTGCTCGTGATAGAGGATCTCCACTGGAGCGACTATTCCACGCTGGATCTGATCTCGTACCTGGCCCGCAGGCGCGAGGCGGCGCGGTTGATGTTGATAGGGACATACCGCCCGGTGGAAGTGATTTTGAGCGGACACCCGTTGAAGGCCGTCAAGCAGGAGATGAGCGCGCACAGACTCTGTCAGGAAATGAACCTCGAATTCTTGACCGAGGGGGCAGTCGCCGAGTACCTGGCAGCGCGCTTTGAAGGCAGCGAGTTCTCAATTGAGCTTGCAAGGCTGATCTACGACCGGACGGACGGCAACCCGCTATTTATGGTAAACGTGGTTGATTATCTGATAGCGCAAGGGTTGATCGTGCAGGGTGACGGGAGGTGGGAACTGAAGGTCGCGGTCGAGCAGCTAGTGGTAGGCGTGCCCGACGGGGCCAGACAGATGATCGACAAGCAGATCGATAGTCTCAGCCCTGAACAGCAGCAACTGCTTGAGGCCGCAAGCGTGGCCGGTGTGGAATTCCCTGCGGAGGCCGTGGCCGCAGCGCTTGAGAAAGACGTGATCGAGATCGAGGAGCGATGCGAAGAGCTTGCGCGGCAGCATCAATTCATTCGCCGCGCCGGAATCGGTGAACTGCCCGACGGCACCGTGACTGCGCGGTACAAATTTATACACGCGCTCTACCAGAATGCGCTGTACGAGCGGGCTGCTGCCGCCAGGCTTGCCCGGCTGCATCTGCGTATAGGCGCGCGCAGAGAGGAAGTATATGGCGAGCGCGCGTCGGAAATAGCTGCCGAGCTTGCGATGCATTTCGAGCGGGGGCGCGATTTCCGTCGCGCGGCTAAATACCTGGCGCAGGCGGCAGAGAATGCAACTCGCCGGTTCGCCTATCAAGAGGCGCTAGCGCTTTCTCGTCGAGGATTGGAATTGATCGAAGAGGCTGCCGGAGACTGTTGAGCGGGCCCAACAGGAGTTGACGTTACGGATCGCGCTGGGTGTGCCGTTGATCATGACGAGCGGCTACGGGTCGGCGGAGGTTGAAAGATGTCACGGGCGGGCGCTCGAATTGTGCGAGCAGCTAGGCGAGAGGCTGGAGCTATTTCCCGAACTTTGGGAACTGACGAGATTCTATCAGGTCCGGTCTCCTGCAAAGGCTGCGCATGTAACCTCGCAACTGCTCGGTCTGGCCGCCCGTGGCCGTGACGCCGCCGTAATGATCCAGGCGCATTACGCGATGGGGGCGAGCAAATTATACCTGGGAGAATTCGCCGAAGCCCGCGAGCATCTGGAAAAGGGCCTTGAGCTGTACGACCCGCGGAAGCATTACTCGCAAGCCATTCTCTATGTGCATGACCCCGGAGTGATGCTGCGCGGTCGCCTCTCTTACGCGCTGTTGTATCTTGGTTACCCTGAGCAAGCCCTTGAGCGTTGCCGAGAGTCGGTCGCCATAGCCCGGCAAATGTCTTACCCTTTCACGCTCGCCTTTGCTCTATGCACGATGGCCGTGCTGCGGCAGTTCCTCCGCGAGAGTCGCGAGGCTAAGGAGTTGGCGGAAGGAGTAACCGCCCTCTCAGCCGAATATGGATTCCAATACAATCTTGGCATGAGCGAGATACTGCTGGGCTGGGCGCTGGCCGAAGAAGGGGATGTCGAAGAAGGGCCGCAACAGATCCGCAAAGGGCTGGACCATCTGGAAACGCTTGGGGCAGAAATGTTCAGGCCGCATGGACTTTGCCTGCTCGCAGAAGTGTACAGGCGAAGAGGGCAGGCGACGGACGGACTGGCCGCGCTCGCGGAAGCTTCTGCTGCTATAGAACGAAGCGGGGAATCTTACTATGAAGCCGAGCTGCACCGTATCAGGGGAGAGATATTGTTAGAGTCAGGGGCCGAAGGTGCGGAAGCAGAAGCGGAAGCCAGTTTTTCCCAGGCCATAAGAATTGCTCGAAAGCAGCAGGCGAAATCCTGGGAGTTGAGGGCTGCTATGAGCCTCGGTCGTCTTTACCTGCAACAGGGTGAAAAGATAAAAGCCCGACAGCCGCTAGCGGAAATATATGGGTGGTTTAAGGAAGGGGCAGAGACTGCGGATATGAAAGAAGCCCGTGCATTGCTCGATAAGATATCGTTAACCGATAATTAATCGCAGTATTTGAAAAGCCTCTTCGGGCGCAACGCTTCCTTGCAAATCTCTAAAGCTTTTGTCTATACTAATCCTTCGACGTTGACAGAAGTTTAGTCGCTTCGATTGAGTCAATATTGAATTTTCAGCGCGGAGTCGTAGTTCAGTTGGTTAGAACGCCGGCCTGTCACGTCGGAGGTCGCGGGTTCGAGTCCCGTCGGCTCCGCCAAAATTATTAATAGCATAACTTAGCGTTGTCGGCTTGACCGCCGACACGCTTTTTTTGTCTCTGTGCCTGTAATTGTACCAGTAGAATTCCCTCAGTATCGAAGATAAGGGGTTTCAACTTCATTTAGTTTTGTCGGTATATGTCGTTTCGTGGCGGGTTGTGTCGCTTGATGATTAGATTTAATCATAGTCTAGGTTAGAACGCCGACGTGGAAGGGAAGAGGTCAAGCATTTTACAATGAAGATTGATCTTTACAGCTTTCCTATCTGGAGCTGAGTACAATGTTGTAGGGTTCGCCTGAGTTATTAAGAGTCAGTGCATAAGGACTGAGACATCGCAATCGGCAATCTCTTTGAACGGTATTAATGGTGCGAGCCGAGAAGTTGAAAGCGATGTGAGGAAGATGTGGATACTTTGCTTAATTAAAGCGATAGAGCACTGACTCGTAATCCGTATGATGGATAGGTTGTACCGATTGGATAATCAATTCGCACGTATCGGAAACTTAGTATCCGCAAATTTAGCTGCCCGAATGATGATTATTACTTCGCCATTCACGGTAATGGAAAATACCTTCGCGTTGGTAATGAATGACTTACAAGCCTGATTCCCTTATTGGTTCAGATATCACTTATGGACGGTCCATTGTTTGCTCTACCAGCATCCGGACGTTACCATCTTTGGTGATCGTCTCAGGATTGCTAGAACAAATTGATCTTCGCTCCGGCACGGTTCACCAACTCAACGTTGCCTCAACGAAGTGCAAGAATACCTATTAACGATTCCAGGCTCCTACATAATTTATGTAGGGTGTCCTTGACAGCGTTTTTCGAGAAGTCTTATCACATCTCTCTCAATTCTCGCTGAAGTCTTCTCGATTATCTTAACACCATTAGTTGGCAATGGGATTAGCAAATTACTGCGTAATCTCTTTGCTGCGCTTCGAGTGTATCTCGAGCTATGTGATAGTTGAAATAACCTGCTCAGTGTTTCAACTTCTTACTGTCAGAATCTCAGCCGGGTATCACGCCCGCACAACATTGTTTAACACAGATCATGCTTGACCGATCTCTTTATACACCTGCATCCGGATTTGGCCCAAGAGCTTGAGCCATTGCGTCAACTGAATATCACAGAGATCGCAACACTTTGCGACCCTTTAATGGCAGCACAAAGGAGGCCCTCATCATGAATAACAAAAGTCAGGTGCTTGTCAGACATTTAATAGCTTACCTTTTGATAGTGACTCTTCTTCCTTCATCGTCGCTTGCAGGTTTAAAGCCGCAGGTACAGCAGCTAAGTGGCCTCCTCCAGTTTCTGCATGAAAGCGAAAAGATGGCTATGGAACAGATCCTAAAAGGGTGGTTCAAAGAAGGAAATAATACTTATCCCGCTAAGCCTTCCGACAGAAAGCCGATTGATGAGAACCGGTCTAGCCAGCCTGCTGACGTTACTTCTATTGCGCAGCCGACACATAGACCGCAGTCTGGCGACAGCAGCTTCTTCAACGGGCCGATAGTCTTCACTACCATGATGGAGAATGCAACGAAGCCTGCGTGTGGTTGCAACGGAGAGCCTACATATAATCAGGGCATCAGCCTTGTAGCGCAAGAACGAACAAAGTGCGAAAGTGTCGGGTCATTTCCAGGCATAGCGCAGGACACAGGCCACGCAACAGTATTTCTCCACAACGGTGAATTCTTTCTTTACGAAGTTGATCTGGAAATAAAAGGGAGAGGCTTCAACTGGAAGTTCGAGCGGAAATATCGCAGCGGAATCAATTTCGAAGGGCCGCTGGGCCACAACTGGGAGTTCAACTACAACCGACGATTGTTTATCGAAGACAGTGGCCATGTCCTTCGCATGGATGGATACGGTCGTGCCGACCGCTATAACCTTAAGGGCGCGACTTTTGAATCCCCTGTCGGCTTCTATACTCAGTTGAGGCGAAACTCTGACGGGACTTTCATCGAGAGGGATAAGAACGGAACAAGAGTCATTTACTCCGCGCGTGACGATCAAGGAATCTGTCGCATGACCGAGCTTCGTGACCGCAACGGAAATCGGATGCTGTTCAAATACAATGGAGCAAAACAACTCGTTGAAGTAATCGAAACTCTGGGGCGTTCTATCCGTTATCGTTACAATGACAGGGGCCACCTGATAGAGGTTGAGGATTTCTCTGGCCGCAAGATCAAATTCCAATACGATGATGAAAGAAACACGGCCCGAATCGGGCCGGGCGATTTGATAGCGGTATCATCGCCTGAGGTCACCGGCACGCCTAACGGCAACAACTTCCTGGAAGGGAAAACCACGCAATACCGATATAGCTCCATGTTTCCTGTCGAGAAGCTCAACCACAATATTATTGAGATCATCGCTCCCAACGAAGTTGCTTCGTCAGGGCAGCCCCGCGTAAGAGTCGAATATGACAATGACAAGGACTCTCCGAATGTGGATCGTGTGCTGCGTCAGTTGATAGGCGGGATCAACGCGAGCGGAGTTGCGGCGGGTGGGACCATTTCTTATGAATATTGATCGCTGGGCGCTGCGCCGGCCGGAGACTTTACCGCGCCCGTATTTCAAACGAGAGTGACGGACCGCAACGGCAACCTTACAGAGTATCAATTCAATCAGCTCGCCAACATCGTGCGGGTGAGAGAATTCACCAATAGAAATATCCGGCAGGGCGATCCTGATTTCTTCGAGACTCGCTACGAGTACAACAAAGATGGTGAGATGACGCGCATGATCTTGCCCGAAGGCAATTCTGTTGAAAGTATCTACGATGAGCTCAACCCTTCGCGCTTCCTACAGGGCAATCTATTGAGCCAGACCAGAAGGCCGGATGCCAGGCGCGCTGGAGACCAGGCTTTTATACGGACCTCAAGCACTTACGAGCCGATATACAGCCAGTTGCGCGCGCAAACTGATCCGCGCGGCAACGACCCTGCCTACGCGCCGCAAAACGGCGGGCAGAACTCGCCCGGTCGCTACACCACGCTTTTTATTTTTGACTACCAGGAAGGCAGTAACATAGCTGCGCTTGCTCAACAGTCGGGGCTAGAGGAAGCGGAGGTCAGAAAGCTGCTTGAGGACAACAATATTCCTATTGATCTTGGCGATGTGAACGGCGATATGCGAACCAATCAGGTCGCGGGCAACGTAGTAAAGGTGATGCGCCCGACGGTGAGCCTCCTGTCCGATTCGAACCTGGCGAGGCTTGAGGGCATCACACAGCAGCCCATCGTCGAGCTTTATCAGTACAACCAGTTCGGCCAGATAACTCGGCGCATTGATGCCGAACTCAACGCGGATACATTTGAATACCACCCTGAGAATGATCCCGATGGCGATAAACTGAATCTAACACCCAGCGTTACCGACGGCCCGTTCGGTTACCTCAAGCAACAGATTATAGACGCTGAAAGTAACTCAATGCGCGACACGGGGACGAATCCTAAACCGGCAGCCATCAAGCATACTTACTTCTATGACTCTGTAGGCAATCTCATCAAAGAAGTGGATGGTCGCCGCATTGCCACAGTATATTCAGTCAATCAACTGAATCAAGTAGTGGAGATTCGCCGCGCGGCAGATGTTTCCGAGGCGCGCGCAAACATGGAAGAGCCGAAGTGGGATCAGTGCGCTGATACGTCACTGATCGAATGCCGAGTAGGAATGAAGGAGTTTAATTACCGCATCAGCATCTTCTATGACAATAACAATAACGTCATCAAGCGCGGTATCGAAAACAGAGACTCAAATAATGTAAGCCTTGCGGGAGATTTCGTTGACTACAACTTTGTTTACGACATTCTCGACAACCTGGTAGAAGAGCGGAAGGAAGTGAGCGAGAATCCGCCGGAACTTCTTATTACGAAGTATCGCTACGACCGCAACGAGAATCGTGTGCTTGAGATAAGCCCGGTGGCGAATCTACCCGCGGGCAACGTTGAGCGCCGGCCAAGCAATGTCGTCAGCTTTGTCTTTGACGAGCGCGACCTTGCCTTCACATCAACTCGCGGCGGGCTGACCGTCCAGTTCCGCGCGCTGCTTGCTCACAGTGATATTGCCGAAGCCCGGCTTATCCCGAACAGTCCCGACATCGTGACGCAAGAGCGCGATTACGATGGCAATCGCAATCTCACTCGATCTGTTGACTGCGCCGACAACAGTCGCGATGGTCGCCCTGAAGTCACGCTGACTCTTTTCGACGGATTCGACCGCGCGCAGAGCGTCATTGATGCGGTGGGCAATCAGAGCTTCACAAGGTACGACCCGGCCTCGAACATAGTAAGCGAGGCGCGATTCGGCCCAGTCGGCGGCAGAAGCCCGGAAAATAACCTGGCGGCCACGCTGCGCCAGCCGCTCAGACAACAGGACATAGGCCAGCCGCTACTCAGCCTGGCTGAGTTTAAATTTGACGAGCTGAGCCGAATGTTCGAGCGCGACGACTTGCTGTTTGATTACAGAAATCAGGGCGTCAGATACATCCGCACGCCGATACTCAGAGACGGGCCTCTAGGTCAATCAAACGATGGCGTTGTCGTGACTCGATACGAGCATGATCGCAACAGCCGCAGAACGGTTTTGATTGAAGACGACCTTGACACCTTCCAAACAATTTACGATGGCGCAGATCGCACCATAAATGAGATTGACCCGGAGGGCAACGAGATAGCCAGAGCCTACGACGACGATAACAACGTCGTGAAAGTGATCAAGACTGAGTTCACGCAGCGCAAAGACGTGGAAGCGCACCGAGTCCCCGGCCTTGAAGAGACCTTCACGACAATCAATGTCTACGACTGGCTCAATCGGCGGATTCGCACGACGGACAATCTGGGCCAGACAACTCGATATGAGTACGACAGCCGGGATAACTTGATTCACACGAGCGACGCTCAACACTCCAACAGCGGAGCCGGTTTGATCGCAGACCCGCTCGGCTTATTTCCAATGACAGGCCAATCAGGGGATAAGATCAACCGTCCCGGAAATACGATGGATTACCTCTTTGACGGACAGAATCGAATGATCGCCGAAGTGCATCAACTGCGGGTTGACGGCCAGGGTATTAACGCGATTGACACGAGCAATCCGGCCAACCCTGACGGGCTGATTGTGATTGACCAGGACTGGGACGCCAATAGCCGGCTTGTAGCTATGGCCGATGATGGAAGCACGCCCGGCGATCAAAACACTTCTATCGGCGTCATCGAGCCGGTCGCCCCAAAAGGCAACGTGACGCGCTACACCTACGACGACCTGAACCGGCGCAAGCAGGAAGTCTTCGACGACGGCACGATCAAAGATTACAGCTACGACTGCGACGATAACCTAGTCCGCGTCATTGACCAGAACGGGACGATCATTACCAGGAGATTCGACGCCATCAACAGGCTTGTTGAGGTAAATGTTAATCGAGCCAATTCACGCACCGCGCACAAGGCAGGCGGCTTCAAAGACCGCAACTTGAGATGGAATATTACCGGCACCACTTTACAGAGGTTTGAATATGACGGGCTGTCGCGCCTGACCCTGTCATTGGACAACAACGATCCCGGTGATTTACTTGATGACCAGCCGGTAAAGAATGCCTACGATTCTCTGAGCCGTTTGCTCGAAGAGATACAGTGCGAGTTTCCTGTCTCCAGTCGGTGGGCTGGCGACAACAACCGCGTCGGGCTGGTCTACCCCAACGGGCGCGCAATTGACATAACGTTCGACAAACTCGACCGCATTGACACCATCGGCGATGCGAACCAATCCGCATCATCGCAGCAAGGGCCGATTGTAAATTATGATTACATAGGCCCTGACCGCGTGCTTGAGCGCACTTATGCCAACGGGGTGAGGCTCACGCGCCTTAACACAGATCGCACAGCGGCGTCAGGCTTTGATCGCCTCAAGCGCTTAGTGTCGCACCGGCATGTCAATAGGCAAGCCTCACTGATAGCCGGTTTCGCTTACACCTACGACCGGACGAACAACAAGCTATCTGAAAAAGAGAGCCAGGGAATGGACCCTGTGCGCGCTGAAAGCTACGAATACGACTCGGCATATCGCCTCACGAAGTTTGCCAGGCAAAGCGAAGACGAGGACACCTGGCGGCTTGACGGCGTGGGCAACTGGGCTAGACGCGGCAACTTGATAAACGAAGTCAACAACATGAACGAATACACTGTATTCGGGCGATCAGCGGGAGCAACCGTGGGCGGTCCATTGCAGTCCGGGCGCGCGCAACTGAGTGACGACAACGGCAATCTGCTGGATGACGGCACGAACCTGTACGAATTCGATTTTGCCAACCGGCTGCGCAAGGTCACTCGCAAGTCTGACAGAGCCGTTGTCGCAGTTTATTTATACTACGCTGACAATCGAAGATTTCAGGCGACCGTGACAAACAGCAGAAGCGCGACCGCCGACCTCAACGGCCGCGTGCGATATTTCTATGACCGTTGGCGCGTGATCGAAGAGGGCCATGTCGGCACGATTCAGCAACGCATAGGCCCGACTCAGCAATACGTTTATGGAATGTGGATAGACGAGCCTCTGACGCTCGACATAGACGGCAACAATGACGGCAGGATCGAGCCGAGCGACACGACAGGCGACGGCGACTCTGACCGCTTCGATCAGGTCAATCAAGACAAGCGATTCTTCTACAGCGATGACGGCAAGCGTTACATATCGGCTTTAACAGATCATCGAGGCGCGGTTGTCGAGCGATACAGGTACGACGCTTACGGCGTGCCTACGATCACAGACGCCGCAGGAACGCAGCGCAATCAGAGCGCCGTAAACAACCGCTATCTTTTCAACGGACGCCGCTTCGACCATGAGAGCGGCCTTTTCTATTACCGCAATCGCTATATGGACCCAAAGACCGGGCGATTTATTCAGCGCGATCCTGCTGGATTGTGGGCAAGCACATTGAACAATGGAAATGCCTATGCTTATATAGGAAGCAATCCTGTAAACCTGAACGACCCTTCAGGACATGCGCGAATAGGAGCAAATTGGCCTGAACAACCGGGTTTTATACAGCTACCACGTTATGCGTTTATGCCGCCGGGCGGATCGGATCCTCTCCAGACATTTCTGAACTGCACGGCCGACTGCCTTACGAAAGAGCTTCAAGCCCGAAATTGCAACCCTGGACTGGGATTCAATAAATGCACAGCCGATTGCTGGTATCCTGGGAACGCCCAATTGCCCAAGTGTCTTACATTATGCGCAAACAAACATTGTTCTGGATCGTCAATACCAGATATTCCGGTGAAGGTGGATGACTGTTTGGGCAAGTGTCGGCTACCGGAACCACCTCCTCCCTCTCCGCCTCAATATTGCCCGGACGGAATGAAGAGAGTGCCTAACTGTGACTGCCCTCCGGGTAAAGTGTATTACCCTACCAGTAACACATGCGGGGAGCCACTGGACTGGGATGGAGAGCCTCCTGACTTAAGTCAAATAGATGAAATGATCAGGAATTCCGCTGATGATAATTATTACCCGCGTCTTGTTCCCCGACCCCGGGCACCGTGGGAACGATGAGAAGCTGAGTTATGGCATTCTCTCACAGCGGCACACGTCAACACTAGAAACTGTGTCAGTAGATGTGCCAGTGGAAGTTACTGAGATGAGACGTTTCATGTTGCTTCGTGTCGCAGCAAGTCGCTGGAACTTATTTTTGACAAAGGTAAATGTTGGATGAGCGGGGTGAGGTCTTTAGCCTGTCACGTCGGAGGTCGCGGGTTCGAGTCCCGTCGGCTCCGCCACTAAGTCCTGATAAATCAGGGGGAAGAAGCTGCTCATCCGGGCGGCTTTTTTCTTTTTCGGAGGATGTACCTGGAAGCTCGTTAATTCCGCCGGCGGTCCTTTCTTTTTAGCTGCCAACCTACTTTGTTACAGCCGTGCACCTCCCTTTAGATATTAACTCGCAGCTCACATCGCGAAATAGTTGTTGCTCTTTAGAAAATGTTATATATACTGCTTCCGCCAAAGAAGGTGTCAAAGGCTATCCACCAGGGCGAGCACATCTAAATTTCCAATGAAATCGAGGAGTTCAATTTTCCGAGCAATTTCACCAATTCAGCTTATAGCCAAAAGTCTAGGGAATTTGCTCATTGTTATATCCGGCATAAGAAGTCTCAGAAACCAAAGCCTTTATTCCCCTGGAAATTAGATGCGTTTGCCCCAGGCTGAACACAAAGAATAAGGAGAAATACCCATGCCAGACGAGAGTATCCTCATCACTGTTCTAAAGACCATAGGCCTGGGCGCATTGAGCGACCTGGGAAGTGAGGGGCTCAGCTCGCTGCTGAGTCTCATAGGCTTCGGCGACGCTGCGGCGATAGCGGCGATAGAGAATGACCTTAAAGCGCTGCTGGCTGGTGACGTGGCGATAGAGCAACAACTCAGCAATATTACTAGCGAGCTGAAAAACATCGAGACCCAAATGCAATGGAACACCCTGGTTGGGATCGTAAGCTCGTCTGTCAACGATATTACAACCAATTACAATCTTCTCGCAACACTGAAGGACGACGACACCGAGACAGCTCAGCAGATACAGCAATGGGCATTGGGCACGTCATCATCGAATTTAGGTCCCGAACTCGCCTTGATCTACAGCACTGTTGAAGATTACGAATCGGGCCTAAACCCAAATTCGCCGGGGTTGCTGGCGACCTATGCGACGATGAACGTGAGCGCCTTCTTAAAGGACCCTAACTACGGCCGAGGAAAGTTTAAGGCTGGCGACCCGATTGCCGTCTACTACCAGCAAATTCAATCCTACTTCTCATACCTTTTAAGCGTCGAGTGGAAGGGGGTCACACTTCTCTCGAACGCTTACACGGCCGTGGGCGAGGCTGACCTGGCTCAGCAGGCTATAGACGATTATAAGGCACACGTTGCAACTCAGTGCGAGATCTTTCTGAGCAATATCGAGTCATTCGCGGTCAGCTACGCGCCGGATTATTCGCTGATGAGCCTGTTCGCCAATTCCGAGTTTAACCAGGTGACCTTAAACCCGGACGGCGACCCCCCCTTCACCTACAACGGGACAGACCCCATCAGGCGCGCGGGTTTATTCAACGATAGTCTGCTGGGCGCAAACACCTTCTACGTGAGGATATGGGGCGGGTATGGAAATGACACCTACCCATTCGATACGGGAACCTACATTAACATCCCACCGTTCGACCCGTCGGGCTTTATATCTCTGAATGGCAGCGTTCCCCCTGCCTCGGCCCTATACTCGAACTTTCCTAATATTAATGACGGCAGCTCGAATTGGTCCCTTATGCGATTCGCCTGGTCGGGCGGCGCGGTCGCCGGCGGAGGCTCATACGAACTGACGAATAATACTGAGGCATCAAGCCCCCTGCTTCCGTACTTCAATTACAGCGGGGGTGAGGCCTACCCGATTGCCAACGTGATGCTCAACCCGAGCGGGCAGGGCAATTCTTACACGACCGAAAACCAGGTGTTCGACTTCACCGAGCAGACCCCGCCGAATAGCTACTATGCCGTTTTCACTGCGGCAACCGTATTGAAGCTCGACGGGAAATCCGGGTATGCACAAGCCAAGGAAGGCTCGGATTACAAAAACAAGATACAGTACGAAGTCGGGTCGGGCGACTTTTCTATCGAAGCCTGGGTCCTGCCCCAGGGCGGAGCGAAAGGCACGGTGGTAGGTAACCTCCAGAACACCTTCAGCCTTAATATAATGGAGAACAATGTACTGGAGTTCCTCTTTGTACAAACCATTATTGAGCCGCCCACATATAACAGATATGGTGTGACCGCGGCCGCGCCTAACCTGTCTGACGGAAACTGGCACCACGTTGCGGCGGTACGCCAGGGCGGCGCGGTTCAAATCTACCTTGACGGTGAATCGCTGGCTTGCCAGGAAGAGAAAGGTAATAACCTGCAACTTGCCGGCTTCAATGCGGGCGGTTGGAATGCCTTGCTCATCGGCTGCTCAAATGGGGCCACCCCCCTACTAAGTTTCGTTGTCCTGCCCGAACAGGTGCTCGTGGGGAGGGTACTCGATGTGCGGCTGTGGAATAAGGCGCTGCAACAGTCCGACGTTGAGGCGAATATGTATACTCATGTCTTGGCGAGCGAGCAGCCTGACCTGGCCGGCAACTGGCTTTTTGATAACGGCAGCCTCACCGACGAGACGGGCAATGCTACTGGCTCGTTGATAGGCAACGCGAACGTTGTGCTGGAGATAGGGATTAAGTCTTACACGATCGTATCGGGCAAGAACCCGTCAGAATGATCCGGGCATTTGAAAGCTTCAGCATAGCTCCAGGTTGTGTCCTTAGCGAGCAAACGAACGCTCTAATAGAAAGCTAGAGAATCTGGTGAATGGCAAAGTAGCTCGAATTGGTTGTTTGCCCTGCTGTGGCGATACCGGTGATCGCGGCAGGAGATAAAGCGGCCATCCCACAATATCTCAGCCCAATAGTTCCGAAACCCCTTATATCCGCTTGGCGGGTTTCGCAGCGAAAAAACGCATGTCTGAGTGAAGGCAGAGGGAGATCGGCCCCCAACGCGGATTCAGGACGTTTTCTGCCTGACCGAAGGGGTCTGGAACGAAGCCGACAAGAACACCTAACCGAAGGGAGATTTCTTCTAGCATTACTCCGGACCTGTTTATTATGAAACAGGCTTCCATAAATGTGGGGAAGGCTATCAGGGGCGTTGGTGAAACGGCTCAGACGGATGGCTTCACCGGTGCGGCTGTCTTATCCATTCCAATCTTGAACTCCGGCTGTCGTGGTTCCGAGCCGCAGCTTACGCTGGACTACAATTCAAGTTCAGACAACGGGGTCTTTGGCCGTGGCTTTCGTTTGTCACTTCCCTCAATCTCTCGGCAGACTTCCCGTGGAATACCACGTTACGACGAAACGGACACGTTCGTTTTTTCCAGTACAGACCTGCTGGTCCCGGCGCTAGATGCAAATAACCGACAGGGACGCTTCACGAGAAATGGTGTCACTGTCACAGTCTACAGGCCGCTCATCGAAGAGGGCTTCTGGACAATCGAGCACTGCGAAGGGGTCGGCAAAAATTTCTGGCGTGTTCTTGACGGCGAGAGTACCGTCGCGGTTTATGGTCACAGCCGCTCTGCACAAATCGCTGACCCGGATGACCCGAAACGCATCTTCGAATGGTTATTGGAATCGGTCGTGGACCGGCACGGCAGCGCGGAGCACTATCTTTACAAAGCGGAAGATGCTGACGGGGTTAATGCCAACTCGATACACGAGCAGAATCGCTCGGTTACCGCCAACCGCTATCTCCACCGCATCTGTTATGGCTCCTCCAGGCCGGTCGAGCAATCATCAGTGCTTGAGCCGGGCAGGCTGGAGTCGCTCGATGGGCAATGGCATTTCGAAGTCGTATTTGATTACGGAGAATACCGGGTTGAACCGACGAACTTAACGCCTTATCACCCGTCTGCTGACGCACAGTGGCTGGCTCGGCAGGACGCGTCCTCGACCTATAAAGCCGGGTTTGAAATCCGCACCGCCCGCCTGTGCCATCACATCTTGATGTTCCACCGTTTTGCCGAGTTGAACGGCGCAGAGCCTGTCCTTATTCATGCGATGCGCTGCCACTATGCAGAGTCGGCCACAGTAACCTTGCTGAAAGCAATCGAACATATCGGTTATCAGCACCACCCCGGCCAGGCTTACACGGTTGAATGCCTGCCGCCTTTGGAATTTAGTTACGCATCATTTAGACCCGAAGAGCAAGCTTTTCTTCTCTTGCAAGATGAGCAAAACACACCGCTGACGGGGGCCGACAGTTACGCGCTCGTTGATTTATACGGGGAAGGAATCCCGGGACTGCTCTACAGCGACGGTCTGACAACTTACTATCGCGAACCGGCGTTGATGGAGGCGAACGGGGAGACGGGGACCGCCTCGCTGCCTTTGCGGTATGGCGCGAACCTGCATCCGGAAATACTTCCGTTACGCCAACTGGTCCCCGACGCCGTGCACACGCTGACGGACATAACCGGCAATGGACAGCCGGACTGGGTAGTCTCTGCGCCCAGCCAGAGCGGCTGGTACGAGGCAAACCCGGATCGCAGTTGGCAAAACTTCCGCCCCTTTGAGCATTTCCCGACCGAATTTCACTCGCCGCATAGTTTCCTGGTGGATGTCACGGGAGATGGTTTATCAGACTGCCTGTTGGTAGACCAACTAGCAGTTCGGTTCTATCCGAATCTGCGCGAGCAAGGCTTCGGCGCGCCACAGCAAACCGCGCGGCAAGCGCATCTGCCTGCTTCATTGCACAGTTCTGCCGAAGCAATGGTGACTTTTGCCGATCTGGCAGGCAGCGGGCAGGAGCATCTGGTCAGGATTACAGCAGGGAGCGTTGAATACTGGCCCAATCTGGGATACGGGCGTTTTGGCAAGCCTATCAATATGTCCAACGCTCCGCAGTTTGACTCTGCGACCTTCCGACCCGACAGAGTTGTGCTTGCCGACACGGACGGATCGGGCACGACCGATCTGCTTTACCTGCAATCTGACAGGGTTGTGCTCTATCTGAATCAGAGCGGGAACTCTTTCAGCGACCCGATTGAAATTCTGCTGCCGGAACCCTTGGATCAACTCGACCGCATCAGTTTCGCAGACGTATTTGGGAACGGCAACAACTGTCTTGTCTATACCCAGACTCATCCTGTGCTCAGCCAGCGATGTTACGACTTTACGAATGGGCAAAAGCCTTACTTGCTCAACCGCGTCGTTAATAACCTGGGGGGCGAGACAACGCTCCAGTATCGCAGCTCTGCGCATTTCTATCTCGAAGATAAACGGAGCGGACAGCCGTGGATAACCAACCTGCCTATTGCTGTTCAGGTGATCGAGCGGGTCGAGCACAAAGATCTGATTACGAACTCCACTTTGGTCAGCCGCTTTCGTTATCATCATGGCTTCTATGACGGGATAGAGCGCGAGTTTCGCGGCTTCGGTATGGTCGAGCGCCTAGACGCTGAGAGCCTCGATGAAGCGGGCCTGGCGCAGACAGGCTCTGCATCTTCATTCATCACCCCTCCCGCGTTGGTCAAGACCTGGTACCACACAGGAGCTGAACACGCGAACACGCTCGCGCGTCAGTATGAACAGGAGTATTACAAAAGTGATGCCTCGGCCGTACTCTTGCCCGATGTCTCAATTGATTTTGGCTCCTTCGGAAGCGATGCTGATACGCTCAGAATGGCACAGCGCGCGATGAAGGGAAGCGTACTGCGCGAGGAACTTTATGCTGAGGACAAAACGGCGCAACAGTCACACCCTTTCACTGTTGTCGAGACGAGTTATCATCTCAGGATGTTGCAGCCAAAGGCGGGCGAGAATGGCCCGGTCTTCTTCCGGCATTTGCAAGAGGCGTTGACCTATCATTACGAACGAAACCGACACGACCCGCGCATCAATCATGAAACAGTGTTAGAGATTGATGAATTCGGGCAGGTGCGCCGCTCGTGTCAGGTTGCCTATGGCAGGCGCGCGGCGGCGGGCAATGAGCCGGAACAAATTCAGCCGAGAGCGACCCTGCTCATTTCCGACTACCTCCACAAAAGTGAAGACGACCTGTTGTTGATCGGCTTCCCGAAAGAGAGCCAGGTCTTTGACGTGAAAAATCTGCCTGCGCGCGATGCCGGTGAAGTATTCACTTTCGCGCAGTTGACAACTATGTTTGCTGCCGGCACGACTGATCCCTCAGGTCTCTCGGCAGAGCGCCTGCATTGGGAGCGCCATTTTTATACGGCACCAGGTCAAACGGCAGAATCGGAGTTCGGAGAGATCCCCCGCGCGGCGTTGCCCTGCCGCACAGAGGTGGCAGTCTTTACCGAGCAGCAAATCAGCGAAATGCCGGTGACGTTACAGAGCCTGATGGCGCATCCTGCGGGCTATCAGCATCACGACAAATACTGGTGGAATCCGGGCGTTAGTTTTCTTTACAACGAGTTCGAGCAATTCTCTATGCTGCGGGCTGTCAAAGATCCCTTCGGCAACGAAGCTTCTTATCAGTATGACAATCATCATCTGATCGTTACTGTGACCCGCGATGCGCTGAACAACGAGGTGCGCGCAGAAGACATAGACTATCAGCAGCTTCAGCCGCGCCGTGTAGTTGACATCAACGACAACCGTATGGAAACACTTTTCGATGCGCTGGGGCGAGCCTTTGTCGTTTCTCATTTCGGAACAGAGAATGGGCGTCCAACCGGATTCAAACCCCTCAGCCGGTATCAGCCGGTTGCAGCGTTTGACATGACAAAGATCATTGCGCAGCCTGAACGATTTTTGCAGGAAGCTGCCACCTTTACCTTTGAAGATGACTTCGCGTGGATGGGGCGAGCGCAACTGGAGGGTTTTGCCGACCTGCCGTTAAGTTCTGAAGAGCGTCAGTCATTGCAGGACGATTTGATTGCGCGCGGTTATATGAACCGTCAGGGCGCGTTGTTTCAGGCATTCCACGATCTGGCATCTGCTGCGGACTTGAATTTGAGCGAGCCTTTTCAACCGCACCGCGCAGCGATCTTTAACCTGCTTAGCCAAGCCCCACGTCATCAGCCAACATACGCGCTGCAACTGGTTGTAGAAAACTATCCGAACAGTGCGCAACGTTCTATTCATATCGGTTTGATATATGTTGATGGATTTGGCCACGTGTTGCAGCAAAAAAAGAGAGTCGAACCGGGTGAAGCGTTGCTCATCGCCGCCGCAGATTCAAACCTCGATCCCGATCACATCTCGTCAGGATTGACGGATAACAGGTGGTGGACATCGGGGCGAGTTGTGCGCGACAACAAGGGAAATCCTGTTCAGCAGTACGAGCCTTTCTTTGCCGACACGCACCTCTTTATCGATCAGCCTGCTTTGCATCGGTTCGGCGCGAGCCACACGTTTACCTATGATCCTTTGAGCCGAGCCACAGAGGTTCTAACGGCCAAAGGCTTTCTGATTAAGCGGGAATGGACGAGTTGGAGCGAAACGCATTCCGACGAAAACGACACAATCAAGGATGCGCCTTACTATAAGGCTAACGTCCCGGATCATCCCGACCCGGCTTCACCTTTTTTCGACTCGGACAGGCGGCCCGAAATTTGGGATGCGGTGCAGAATGCTGAAATCTTCTACCAGACCCCGGAACGTTACACGCTTGATAATCTTGGACACATAATCATCGAAGATCAGACTAACAGGTCGCGGCGCGAACCGGCACCGAGAATTTTGCAGACGCGACACAGCCACGATATTCAAGGCTTTTTGCAATCGAGCGCCGACCCACGCCTCGGCCCGCGTGGAATAAAGAATCTGCAAATGACACACAGTCTGATGGGCGAAGCGTTGCAGGTGACAAGTGTTGACGCGGGATTATCGTTTAGCTTGGCGAACTGCGTGGGCGAGATTGTTTATCACGAGAACGAGCGCGGCTTCAAGCTTCAGGTCAGTTATGACGCGCTCCATCGCCCGGTCGAGTTGAAGGTCACGGGCGGAGATGGCCCCGCGCCGCTAGACCATATCGTCGAACGAATCATTTATGGAGACTCGCCTGACAACTCGATGGCTCCTGCCACTCGCGCGGCGGCCAATCTCAATGGCCGGATAGTTCAACATTTCGATCAAAGCGGTGTTACTGGGTTCGGCTCTTACAGTCTGTTGGGGCAACCGCTCTCGACCGGTCAACGCTTGACAGTCTCTTTCGATGAGATCATTTCGTGGCCGACGGATGAAGCAAGCATAGAAGGTTTGCTGCAAGCCGGTGCGCCCTTGAATTCTGTTTACGAGTATGACGCCCTCGCAAGGGTGACCCGCGCAACGGATCCCGTCGGCAATACTCTCTTCTATTCTTACGACCTCGCGGGAGACGTTAGCTCAATTAAGATGCAGACGCCTGACGACGCCGAGCCGCAATCATACCTGAAGTCGGTCACGCACAATGCCAGGGGGCAGCGCCTCACATCGGAGTACGGCGACGGGCAGGCTGTGACACGTTATAGCTTCGACCCGAAAACCTTCGAGCTGATTCAGGCGCAGACGACTTCGGCTGATCATACAGGCATTCTGGATTTGCAGTACATTCACGACCCTGTCGGTAACATCAAGGCGGTCAAGAAACGAGTCGGCCTGATACAGCAAGCCGATGGGCAGCCGTTGGAACTTGTTTCCGAATACGATTACGACGCGCTCTACCAATTGATTGAGGCGACGGGCATGGAGCTTGGCTCACCCGCCAATCCCCAACAGTTGCCTCCGCTGAAGACTTACACGCAGCAATTCAAGTACGACGACGGCCGCAACCTTCATCGGATAGAGCACGAGGCTGCCGGTGATACTACCTTGACTGAGATGGTTGTTTCCGACACTTCCAACCGCGCAGTCAGCAAGGAATTTGCAGTAGACGCGCAAAGCGTTGACACGCTCTTTGACCGGGGCGGGAATCAATTGCAACTGCGCCCGCAAGCGCCCATCAAGTGGAACTATCACGACAACATTCAACAGATCATCTTGAATCAGGACGAGAATCGGCAAGTCATCGAAAGTTATGTTTATAACAGCACGGGCAGCCGCGTTCGCAAAATTACGAAGCGGCGAACAGGTGGAAAAACCATCTTTGAAGAATGCGTCTATCTGGGCAACAGCGAGATTCGCCGCGTGATCGCAGGCGATGATCTGAACACAGGGAGGGTGATTGAAGAGATTCATTCGACTTCAATCGGTTACGGCGAAGATCGTATCGCCACGCATCTGCGCTGGGTGAAAGGCAATCCGCCTGAAGGTGTGACACGATCACAAACGCGGTTTACGTTTAATGATCCGCTCGGCTCTTCCCTTCTTGAGATGGATCGGGCGGGTAGCTTGCTGACCTTTGAAGAGTTCTATCCCTACGGCGAGTCGGCCATTATCGCGACCAGGATAGCCGATCAAATCAGGCTCAAGTGCTACCGCTATGATGGCAGAGAACGGGACACTAACACGGGCGCGTACTGCTATGGTTTCCGTTACTACCAGCCGCAGGTCGGGCGCTGGCTGAGCGCCGACCCGGCTGGGCCGATTGACGGATTAAATCTTTATGCTTACGTCAGCGGTAATCCCGTAGGATGGCACGACCCTACAGGTCTTAATGGCAGTGATAAAAAGAAGAGAGTTGCACTAGTAAAGAACGTCGCTAAGAAAATAGTTGATGCGCGTACAAAGAGTATGGCGGCTCATATGGAAGGCGTGAAAAAGCGTAGGCAGAATAAATTAGAGGATAAAAGAAACCAAGTGGCTCATATTGAACATCAGGGAGGCAGGAATTTTTTAGAAATAGGAAGCTTATATCGTGGAGATGAGGAGCCGGATTCAAAGGCTTGGGCAAAGGATAGAGTCCGGAATTTGAATCAACTCAGAGTATCATTCAAATATCGAGCTAATAAAAGCTCCCGCTCTATCATCTTCAGATTATCCTCAAGTTCGACGGCACTCAGGGTGTTTAGAAAACCTAACGTTTTAATAGGTAAAATTGCAAATACAGATACTGCAAAGGCATTATCTAGTGGAAAGGATCCGAAATATAAAGAGATCCTTGACTCGGTGGAGAAAGGGGATGAAAAGTCTATAGCAAGGCTTGCAATAAGAGTATTAAAAGGAACTGCCAATGCGCCTGATAAGGAGAAGACAGCAATAAACTTCAAAGGCACGGGACACATACTTGGAGCACTATTGGGCAATCTAATAGGTATTTCCGAAACCCTTCGAGGCAAATCTGCATTTATCTTAGGTTATCTGACTCTATACGCAGTTAAGCACGGTCGGATCAACCTTAACCAAGCTTTTAGAAAATCCACTAATCCTTACTTTATTGGTGTTGAAAAAGCAGAACTCTTACGCCAGCTTGATGCGGATGCGCCTGATTCGAAATTCCTTAAACAGCGTCACATAGATAAAGTATCAGAGCTAGTTCTTCACTTTGAAAAACTAGAAAAAGCTAAACCGTATAAGAAAGGGAAAACCACAGATGCCATTCTTAAGGAT
Organism: Blastocatellia bacterium; assembly: GCA_963728545.1. Taxonomy (GTDB): domain Bacteria; phylum Acidobacteriota; class Blastocatellia; order UBA7656; family UBA7656; genus DASUNP01. The sequence goes on along the minus strand of CAVSKO010000002.1, from coordinate 3,036,392 downwards.
AAATTTAAAAAACTTTATGAGCCTAAGGATATCGCAATGCCAAAGCTACCCAAAAAATAGCCGGGTTCTCGTTTTTGTGTATGAAAGAAATTAAGTTTTTGCCTTTTGGTTTTGGCTTTACAAAGTAGTTCACCCGCAGATTTTTTTGAGATAGAAATTTGCGAAGCTCAAAGGAGAGATAATTACAATGGTAACCACAATCACTCTGTCTGCGCTGACTAGCGAGCAGCAGGCTTCCATACGAACCTTCTTGTCTGAACACCCCGGCCTTGACCTCAACATATTTAATTTCTCGGACCCCGCTCAAGTCGCCGAACTGAATTTTACAAACCTCTCAAAAGACGAGTTGGTGCCGCTGCTTCAGGCTCTACAGCGACTCTTCTTTGTGACAAGAGATATCGCATTGGCGCAGGCGCTTTTGGCAAAGGGGTTAACTTCATGTGTTCAGATCGCCTCAATGACCGAAGGCGAGTTCATCCGCGACTTCCACGATGCCTTCAATAATAATGACGAGCTGGCCGCCCGGACGCACGCCAGAGCGCTCGCCCGCCGCACACAGATCGCTTTTCATTTCATGAGCCTGCAAGATCATACGGGCGCGCACTATCGCGCCTTGCTTGCCGATAACGTCAGCGCCGAAACCGATGACAAGCACGGCCACCTGCCGAGTTATGAAGAGTTGTTCGGCGGTCTCGATTTTCAAACCGTGCCGACGGATCGCTCGATCTTTTCGCCTGCGGCCTATCTCATGGACCTGTTTCATTTCAGGCAGCTCACGGTGCAAGACAATAATGTTGCTGCCGAGTTCAGGCTGGAAGACCGCCGCCCCGACCTCAACCGCATACGGCTTGACGCCGAGCAGACGGAAACGCTGGCGCCGAAACTGGAGATCGTCAACCGCGTGCTGGAGGAACAGATCATCAACCGCGCGCCGGGGATGCATAATCTGATTGGCCAGGCTGTTTTTTCCCCACTCTCCCACCTGCGCTTTGAGGGCACAATTAAGGATGCAGCAACCCCCGTTATTGGAGCTATATCAGATCTCAATGTAGGCGTTTCTCTGAGTGGAACGGAGCGCTATGTGGCGGGACGTTCAACGGAAAGCACGGCCTTCAGGTTCGATGGTAATACAACACTCACAACTCGACCGCTGGATTCATCTCTCCAATTCACACTCTCGGCCTGGGTAAGAATCAGCGACGGACAGGGCGGGATAGTTTTCCATGCTCCCGCCGGCAGCGACCTCATCTTCCAGATAAACCGCAACGATGAAGTCTTTGGAGGCGTTAACTTAGGAGACGCAGCCGGGACCGTGTTGTTGTACGGTGGCGGTGAGTTCCTGTGGGATGCCCGTAAAATAAGACGATTAAGCTCGGATACCTGGCATCACATTGCTGCCGTAGTCTCTGGGGGCGCAATGGTTTTCGTTGATGGTGAAATGGTATCAAGCGTGGGGCGTTTTACCGGCACGCTAGCGGGATCAGTTTTCATTGGTGAGGGCTTCACAGGGACATTGGATGAAGTCCTGATTCATAACCGCGCGCTTACCATAGATGAAATACGACACCTCGCCGCGCAGCGCTCGAAGGTCGAAGAAGAGCACGACACGGTCTATGAATTACTCGCTCAAAATAGCTTTCCGTTTGCGCTGCCGTTCAACCTGCCGACCGAAGAGATTCGCGCCAACCTCGGACTTCTGAAATCCAGCTTGCCCGAACTCTGGAACGCGTTTGTTGATCCCGAAAAAGAATTCGCAGGGCCGATTTATGCCGAGTCTCTCGGTTTATCTCCCAGAGAAACGGAACTGCTCACAGCGCCTCGGCCGACTGACGAACAGGCGCTCTCAATGCGTCTTCGGGAAGCTTTCGGGCTGCCCGAAACTGTGAACCCGATTGATGCCGATCAAGAACTGGCAGACATCAAACTATTTCTCAATCAGACCGGTCTGACGCCGACAAAATTGGTCGAACTGATTTATGGTGATCTGAGCGAAGAAGAGCTATCCGATCTTGCATTGCGCAATGAATTCTTTATCAACGCGACTGGTGAAGCGCGGCCTCCGGTGGAAATTAATGAGCAAACAGGCATGCTGGATAATTTGAGCCTTGCTCGACTAGATAATATCCATCGCATAATTCGTCTCAGCGCAAAGACCGAGCTTTCGTTTACCGACCTCGACTGGATATTGCAGACCGTGACCGCCCTCACAATTACGGAAGCGGAACAGCTCACGTTGCTGGCGCAGGTTCGGCAGTGGCAAAAGAATTACGGCTTGTCCATTGACGAAGCCTGCACCCTGCTGGGCAAACGGCTCAGGGATTTCGGCGGCACAAACGGCAAGACATTTTTTGATCAGGTCTACAACAAATTGAGCGCAAAAGAGCAGCCTTTGGAGCCCAACTCAGGTTTGCTTTGGGAAGAGGGGAAGACGGTTGCCGGCAATCAGCCGATTGCCCACCGCTTGATGGCTGCGCTGGGCGTAACTCAAGACGAACTGATGCTGATGCAGGAAGCGCTTCTATCGGTCTTTGCCGTGCTCGCGCCCAGGGTCGGCAGAGGGTTGGTACTCAACGCCGACTCCTTTGCTGCGCTCTATCGCTTGAGCTTGCTTGCGAAAATGTTTGAACTGTCGGTGCGGGAGGTGCTTGAGATTTTAGAGTTGATGGGGCCGCAGGCGCTCGAAGCCGTGACCAGATCGTTTTCTGACGAAACGGTAGAGGTGATCGACCGTCTCGCCAAAACGCGAGACTTGAAGCGTCTCTTTTCGCTCAGCCCAGACAAACTCCATTACATTCTCACGGGCGAAACGAACGCCACAATTCGCACGGGCGTGGCGCACGACACGGCTGAGAAGTTTATCCAGCAATTGCAGAGCGCTTTTTCGCCCACGCGAGTCTCACCCGGTAGCCTGCCTGCTCAAGCGAACTCTGGTCAAAACGGGAAGCCGCAGAAGGTATCGTCGCGCTTGCCGGTTTTCGAGCCTGCATTAAGGAGTCTGCCTGAAGGCCAGCCGGTGACAGCGAAATTGCTGGAGTTGGTAGTGGATAAAGGAGGCGTTGTAGTGCAAGCTCCAAAGGCCGCCCATCTGCTGGCCGAATCCTCCGGCACGCCCGCGCGCCCAAGCGCCATCAAGAATTCTCTTGACCAGCGCAAAAAAAAGCTGGAGCAGCATCACAGCCAGCAGAAGAAAGTTTTGGAAGACCAACTGGGTGGATTGTTCAAGGTGTCGCACCTACTCATGGCCCAGATACAGAACTGGATATCGCCGCAAGCCGGTTTTTTCTCATTGATCTTATGGCCGATTTTGACTGACCCCGTTTCGCTCAATGGAACTGCCGATACACCTCAACAACGCCAAATCTTTAACCAAACACTCAAAACGCTGGAACTGATCAACCGTTATGTAGAATTGAGCGCGAGCTTGCATCTCAGCCCTTCCGAAATAAAAGCGCTGCTCGTTCACCCGGAATTTTTTGGCATTTCCCAACCTCGCAAATTGTCGTTGGAGGTTGTCCGGCGGTTGAGCGATTACAAACAACTCTGCATCACCCTCCAAGACCAACAGCATCAGTTGCTGCGTTACTTCAAACTCGCCCTTGAGTCAGAAAGGCAAACTGCCTTTGCCTTCCTCACAGGCATCACGGGCTGGGAAGCGGAACAAATTGAGCAACTCGCCCAGCATCTCTGGCCGGGGCTACGGATGGATAAGCCGTGGGCGACGGTCGAAGGGTTGGAGCGTTTGCAATCCTGTTTTGCTTTGAGCCGCAAACTGGGGCTAACAATTGAGACCTTGATTAAGCTGGATCGGCTGCGCGGGCAGAACGACTTTGCCGCCTTCTCCGAAGCCTCGCAATCTACGCTTGCGGCTGTCAAAGCAAAATATAGCGATACCGATTGGGAGACGGTTTACGCGCCGTTGCAAGTTGCGCTTGCCGAAAAGAGACGAGACGTGTTGGTTCCCGTCGTGCTCGACTTATTAAACAAGCAGCGCATCGCGGTTCCGACATCGCGCGAGCTTTATGAATACCTGCTGATTGATGTCGAGACGAGCGGCGCATTTCAGACTTCGGTTGTCGCAGAGGCCATCAGCGGCATGCAGCTTTATCTTTATCGCTGCCAGATGCAACTCGAACAGAACGTAACGCTGACCAAAGAGTTCGACCAGTGGTGGGAGTGGATGCAGACCTATCGCGTGTGGGAAGCGAACCGGAAAATTTTCCTCTATCCTGAAACCTATCTGGAACCGGAACTGCGCAGGGATAAGACGCCGCTCTTTGCGCAACTGGAACAGGCGCTGCACCAGACGCACATCCGCGAAGAGAGCATTGAAGACGCGGTCATGACTTACCTGGACGGACTGGCCGAAGTCGCCAATCTGAAGATTGCCGGAAGCTATGTTCATCAGGTGGCTGACCCGATAAACCCGGCACAGCCGGAAAGAGATCTCTACCTCATCGGGCGGTCGGTAACCAGGCCATACCAATATTATTACCGCACAGGAACTTTCGAGCTTATCAATGATCGGTATGCAGAGACCGGGTGGACACCCTGGCTGAAGATCAATCTGCAAATTCCGAGCAGGTATTTGTCACCGGTGTTTGCCTTTAATAAGCTGTTTGTTTTTTGGGTGGAGATCAAACCCGCTCCGTCAGATCGCGAGGCTTCCAGCAGTTCAGCTACGGCGGGTCAGGCGGTGGAAAAGGGGAATCGGTTTGAAGCCCAGCTTCATTATTCGTTCTGCAAATTCTCAAAGAACTGGGTAGCCCCGCAGACCATCGGTGATCCCATCAAACTGCCCGCAGAGGTGAATACCAGAGAGAAAGCCGAGGCTGCGGTGTGGCAACGCATAGACCTCGTTTATCTAGCCAATGAAAAGCAAATTACCATCAAATATTCGGGATTCCTGGCAACCGTCGGACAGACATTGGTTCCTAATTTTCCCGCCCGTATCGTGTTGAGCAAGGGGGTCGCTTCTGATGGCTCAAAGATAGGCGGCGATGGGCTCAAGCGCGTAGATAACCGGTTTGGTGATGCGGCGGCGGCGTTTCTGTTTGAAGGCGCCTCCGCCCCTTTGATTTTAGATTTTGGGCAAAACTCGAACAACTATACCATTTCTACCTGGGTGAGAATCAGCCAGGGACAAGGCGGAAAAGTTTTCACTGCTCCCGGCGGCGGCATCGCCTTCATAGTAAACCGCCTCAATGAAGTTGTTGGAGACCCTTTCCAGGGAATGGGAGACCCTCTCCGGAGATTCGCAGACGGGAGCGTGTTATTGGCGTACAGGAACAGCCAGAGCTTTCTGTGGGGTTTCCAACAAAGACACCTGGTGAACACGAATTCCTGGCATCACATTGCTGCTATTATTTCTGGTGCCCGCGCAATGATTCTCGTTGATGGTGAAATGGTATCAGCCGTGGAGGATTTTACTGGCTCGCTATCAGGTTCAGTTCGCATAGGCGAAGGGTTTAACGGAATATTGGATGATCTCCGGATCTTTGATCGCGCGCTGAGCGAGGCGGAGATAAGGCAACTGGCATCGAGGGAGTTCGTGTTGGAGAGCGCCCCTGCGCCGCTCCCGGCAGGCAGCACGAAGACGAATGTCAGCGGCTTCGGTGACTGGTTTATTCTTGACACAGGTCACTCCGACTACCTGGCTATTCCAAAGAGTGGAGACAAGACACAGTACATTCGATTGAATTCAACAGCCGTTCACAAATTGAGTGAATTGCTATTTGCCGAAGGAATAGACGGGCTGCTACAGCCTTCCACGCAACTGGAAAGCGAGGACAGCTTCAGTCAACTGGGGCTTGATGCGGCTGATCCAAAACCGTCAGATACGCTCGATTTTCAAGGCGCCAACGGCGTCTACTTTCAGGAGTTGTTTTTCTTCATGCCGTTGCTGGTCGCCAACACCTTCAACACCGGGCAGCAATTCGACCTCGCCCGCAAGTGGTATCACTACATCTTTAACCCACTCGTGCGCGACGGCGGAACCGACCAGGATCGCTTCTGGCGCTACATCGGGTTGCGCCGCGCAAATAACCCGCTATTGAAAGCCGAACTCAGCCGGGACCCGGAGGTTGAGTTGGAAGAAGAACTCGGCGACGTCGCACAACTCAACCGCTATTTTAACGATCCGTTCGACCCGCAGGCGATTGCCGAGTTGCGGCCGCTGGCGTGGCAGAAATATGTCGTGATGCGCTATATCCAAAACCTGTTGGACCGGGCCGACCAGCTATTCCGACAAGACACCCGTGAAACGCTGGTCGAAGCCACTATGCTCTATGTGCTGGCCTTTGACCTTCTCGGGAAGAAACCCGTAGACGCCGGCGAGTCGATGCTACCGCCGGTGACGACCGTTGGCGCTTTGCGCGGGCAAGCAAGCGGCAGCGAAATCCCTGAATTCCTCATCCGGCTTGAGCAAGATTTGCCCGATGGGCCTGAAGTTCGCGCCATTCATACGCCGAACAATTTCATCCCCGGTCTCTATTTCGGCGCACCTGAAAACGAGCAGTTCCTCGCTTACTGGGATCAGGTCGAAGGCCGGCTCTTCAACCTGCGACATAACCTGACGATTGACGGCGCGCCGCAGAATCTGCCGCTGTTTCAGCCGCCGCTCGATCCGAAACGATTGGCCGAGGCCGTGGCCGCAGCCGGTGTTGGCGCGCTGCTGGGCGGGGCATCTGTGCCGGTGCCCCATTACCGGTTCAGGTACGTGGTTGAAAAAGCAAAGGAAGTGACCTCGACGGTGATTCAATTCGGCGCCACCCTGCTCGGTATTATTGAAAGGGGCGACGCAGACCAGTTGGACCTGTTACGCACGACGCATGAAAGCGCGATGCTCGAGCTGAGTCGTTCGCTGAAACAGACGCAACTGGAATCGGCACAGGCCACGGCGGATTCGTTGAATGCCGGGTTGAAGGCCGCCGGCTTCCGTGTGGATTATTACAGCCAGTTGCTTGAAGAGGGACGGGTTGCATTATTGGCCGGTGATACCGCGCAGGAAAAAGAGCTGGCGCAGGTCAAGCTGGAACTGGATGCCATCAACACACATGGAATCTCCGCAGAGTTGCGAGGGGGAGCGTTAATTGCCCACCTGATCCCGACCGTTTACGGGCTCGCTGACGGCGATTTCCAACCGGGTTCGGCCATCAGCGAAGGCGCGAACATGTCGGACGCCTTCGGCAGTATGTATAGTCAACAGGCGGGGCTGGCCGCGACGCAAGCGCAATACCTGCGGCGGGCCGAAGAATGGCTGCTGCAACGAGAGCTGGCGCGGCTTGATGTGGATCAGATTAACAAGCAGATTGAGTCGGCTCAGGGGCAGGTCGAGATTGCCAAGGCCGATATTGCCAGCTTTGAAAAAGCCGTCAGTCAGGCTGCCGAAGTTGAGTCCTTCTTGAAATCCCGATTTACCAATCAAGACCTTTACCAGTGGATGACGGGGCGGCTCTCTTCAATCTATTTCCAGGCCTATCAACTGGCGTACAGCCTGGCGCTATCGGCTGAGAGCGCCTGGCAGTTCGAGCAGGGCGAAACGCAGACCTTCATCCAGACCGCTTACTGGGACGACCTGCACAAAGGGCTTCTCGCAGGGGAAGCGCTCATGCTCGATCTGCAACGACTGGAGAAGGCCTGTATGGATAATAACCGGCGGCGTCTGGAAATCGTGAAGACCATTTCCCTGACGACGAAGTTTCGGGACGATTTTAATAAATTGAAGCAGCGTGGGAAATGCACCTTCAGGTTGGACGAAAAGATGTTCAATGATGATTACTCCGGCCATTACCGCCGACAGATTCACAGTTTATCCGTCACCTTGCCGGCGCTGCTGGGGCCTTATCAGAACATCCATGCCACACTGACCCAGACGTCCAATAAAGTACGCCTCCTGCCGAAGGCAGAGCCGCGCACGGATTTCCGTGTGAGTCAGCAGATCGCGCTTTCTCAAGGGATCAACGATAGCGGCGTCTTCGAGCTGAGTTTCTTTGATGACCGGTACTTGCCGTTTGAAGGGACCGGCGCGATTTCAACCTGGCAATTAGAGATTCCTGATGATGCGAATCCAGAGCTTCTCAAGAATCTAACAGACGTGGTGATTGAATTGCGGTACACCGCCTTGTCTAATCTCTAGGGGGTTAGTTCCCCGCAGCTTGCTGCGTCAGTATACTGGATGAGTGAGCCGCTTCATACATAAGAGCCATAACGTTTCGGTACTGCTGTACCACATAGTTTGTCCAGCGAAGTATCGCAGAGTGATATTTAGCTCCGAAGTAGATCAGAAGCTCAAAGAGGTTTGTGTTGAGATTAGTAAGCGGTATGAGATAACGTTTCTGGAGATAGGCACCGACACAGACCACGTCCATTTCCTGGTGCAGTCGGTGCCGATGTACAGCCCGAAGAAGATCGTACAAATCATCAAGAGCATTACGGCCAGGGAGATCTTTGCAGCGTGTCCGGAGGTAAAGAAGAGACTGTGGGGCGGAGAGTTCTGGACGGACGGCTATTACATCAGCACGGTTGGACAGCACGGCAACGAGCAGATGATCAGCAAGTACATAAAGCAGCAGGGCAGGGAAAAAGAGTATAAGCAATTGCATAATCAGCAACTCGAACTATTCTGACGACTCGCGCACGCGCGCGATACCGCGCAGCTTGCTGCGCGGAGCTTCATTCTTTCAGCCTGAGTTCGTTTGGATTGCGTGTTGTCAGCAAGCGGTTGGCTTGAAACTACCGATGTGCAAAACCCACTACGAAGCAAAGATTGAAAGCTTGACTCTACATTTGCCGAGGTAAACTCACCGATGGCGTTACAGAAAACTGTGCCAGTAATTGTGCCACTAGAGCGAATTACATATGAGTGTAAGGTAATTCGAGAAGATTCACCGCAGAGACACAGAGAACACAGAGGTTGCGCAGAGTTTTATGTCTTCTCTGCGCCCGCTCTGTGCTCTCTGTGTCTGCGGCGGTGAGATGTCTCTGCCAATCCCGTACATTCAATCGAAAACTGCTTTAGCTTCGAGGAATGCTACGGAGGGCATTTATGGAGATATTAACTTTTTTACTTAATCATGGCATATCTGCGGGAATGGTTAATGCCACTTATACACATCCTGTGGTAGAATCTTAGGGATGAATAAAGGAACAAAGAAAGAATGGACTGCTCTCTGCCGGGACTGCCGCTGGAGCGGAAAGCGGCGTTCAGATCAGACCGAAGCCAAAAAAGATGTAGAGAGCCATCTCAAAACCCATCCTCAACACAAAGTACGTGTTTTGGTGACAGGAGAATAAACTTTGTCGAGAGTAGTCATGATAGATCACATAGAAAATTATAAAGAACACGAAATTCAACTTACCAATACCGGCAAAGGATGGAAATACCAGATTCCTAAAATACTCGGTACTAGATCCTCTATGTTGTACACAAAAAAAGAGACTGCACTTCAAATCGCCAAGGGTGTTATAGACCACATCATGACTCTATAACCATCTTCACCGTCTCTTCATCTCTGCCACTTACTATATAAGCCGGAATGGAATAGTCTCCGTGACCCTCACCTGAATTTTGTTCCCACCAAAGGGTAAAAAATTCTGAAGCTATCTTTCTTGATATAGCGAGGCATCCTGTATGGCGGAGCACGGATAAAGGGCGCTTCCCGATATCCCATAAGAAGGCCCATTGACATGCGTGATAGAATGCCCTTTCGCAATTCTGAGCTTTTGCTTATATATCTTTGGCTTTGATTTAACTCTCATCGTTCGGCCATTAGACCTGATTATGATTACGGTAGATGAAGCGATCAGCATAGTGCTTGAGCGCGTCGGCTCACTCGGCTCCGAAACCGTCGCCCTCGAAAACGCGGCAGGCCGCATACTTGCCGAACCGGTGATTGCCGACATCGCGCTGCCGCCTTTTGATCGCGCGCGCATGGACGGTTACGCCGTGCGCGCAAGCGATGTTGAACGCGCGCCCGCGACTTTGCGCGTCATCGGAGAGATTGCCGCCGGGGCAGAATTTGATGGACAGCTCGCAGCGGGCGAAGCGATAAAAATCTTTACCGGCGCTCCCGTCCCTCGTGGCGCCGACGCGGTTCAAAAGGTCGAAGTCACAAAAAGCGACGGCAATTCTGTCGTCATCGAAGAACCGGTCCTGCCCGGCCAGTTCATCACGCCTCGCGCCAGCGAAGTCGACACGGGTCAAGTTGTCGCAGAGCGAGGTCGCGAGATAGGCCCGGCCGAAATGGCCGTGCTCGCTTCGTTCGGATATTCGCAAGTTGAAGTCGGCGTGCGGCCGCGCATCGCGGTCCTGTCAACAGGCAGCGAGCTTATAGACGTTTCTGAAAAACCTTCTGGCGCTCAGATCAGAAATTCTAACAGCTATACAATTGCTTCGTATGCTCGACGCGCAGGCGCTGCGGTTGACCTGCTCGGCACGGTTGAAGACTCGCCGACGGCAACGCGCCGGGCGCTTATCGATGCAAGCCGATCAAGAGAGATCGTCATCACATCGGGCGGCGTCTCGATGGGCGATTACGATCTGGTGAAAGCCGCGCTCGCCGAGATCGGCGCGGAGATATTTTTCGACAAAGTAATGATTCGCCCCGGCAAGCCCGTAGTATTCGCTCGCCTCGCGAATACTTACTTTTTCGGGCTGCCCGGAAACCCTGTCTCGACATCGGTGACGTTCAACGTATTCGTCCGCCCGGCCATCAGAAAGATGCAAGGAGACAACACGCCACAACTGCCTGTAGTTCGCGCAGAACTTTCTCGCGCCATCAAAGACTCGTCGAGCCGGAGAAGCTATTTGCCGGGCAATCTGTTTATAAGAGATGGGCGCGCGATGGTCGAAGCTTTGAGGTGGAGCGGCTCCTCGGACCTCGTGGCCTTTATGAGGGCCAATTCTTTGATCATCGTTCGCGAGCAGACGCATGAGGTTGAAGAAGGCGAAATGGTCGAAACGCTTCTGATGTCGGATTGCGGAATGGAATAATCTTTACGGCTGGTGTTTAATAGAGCAATCAATTATGGCCCTTACGCATTTAGATGAAGAAGGTCGCGCGCGAATGGTTGATGTGAGCGGTAAGCCCGTCACTTCGCGGACTGCCGTTGCAAGCGGGTTCGTGCGAATGGCGGCTGCCACAATCGCAGCGATCCGCGAGCACGCCACTCCAAAGGGCGACCCGCTGGAGGTTGCCAGGATAGCAGGCATACTCGCGGCCAAGCGCACGGCGGAGCTTATACCGTTATGCCATTCGCTGCCGCTCAATCACGCCGACGTAGAATTAGAGCTTCGCGCCGACGGCGTACGCATACTGGCGACCGCATCGACTGAAAGCAAAACCGGCGTCGAGATGGAAGCCCTGGCCGCCGCCTCCGTCGCCGCGCTCACGCTCTATGATATGTGCAAGGCCATCGACAAAGGAATGGTTATAACCGATATAAAGTTGGAATCGAAAACCGGCGGAACTAAAAAACAGTGACGCGACAAATCACCAACCCTCACATCAAGCCCCTGGAACAAGCCATGGCGGCTCGCTTCGGGTGGCAGACGAACGCGTCGTGGCGTGATACTTTGCTTGAGGCCATAAAGACGAAAGCCGACAAGCTTGGGATTGACGAGCTATCTTATTGCCAGATGGCGATTCGCTCGCCGGGCGAGCTTGAAGTGCTGGCCGGTCTGCTCTGCAATAGCGAGACGCGCTTCTTTAGAGAGAGCGAGCAGTTCGGAGCCCTTATGACGCGGGTGCTGCCCGACCTGATAAGCGCGCGCGCGCGGGAGCGCAAATTGGCCCTATGGAGCGCGGCCTGCTCGACAGGCGAGGAGGCTTATTCGCTCGCAATCGCGCTGTGCGAGACGCTGCCCGAGGGCGAAATCTGGAAGACGAGCCTGCTTGCAACAGACTTGCGCGGCCCCGCGATCATATCGGCGAGCCAGGGCCGCTACCCCTCCTCATCAATCCGTCTGGTAGAGCCGCATCTGCGCACCGGTTATTTCGTTAAAGCCGATATGAACGGGCGGGAGCGCGCCTATAGCGTAATCCCAAGCGTGCGGCGTATGATCACTTTCAGGCGGGCCAATGTTTATGACGCGAGCTTTTGGAAAAACCTGGACCGGCAATTCGATTTGATACTCTGCAATAATCTCCTGCTCTATTTTCACGCGCTCGCCGTGCGCCAGACCGTCAACCGTTTCGCAAAAGTTCTCAAGCCCGGCGGCGTACTGATGGTTATGAAAAATGAGGGTGGCTACGTTGATCATCCGCAATTGCGTTGTGAAGCCTTGCTACCAGGCTCGTTCTTTAAAAAAATCTGATCGGCTCGAAGACCTGCGCGGCAGAGCTGCGGTTTGCTTCCGAACATAGTTCGCGCCTCGGACGTATAACCTGTCAAGCTATGGAGAACTCGATGGAAACCCAGTCTGAAGTTAAAGCCTCGTTCAAGCTTTTGATAATCGCTACGATGGTGACGGTTGTGCTCTGGTTCATTCCATTCGCCGACGTGATCACTTACCCGTTTCGCATATTCGGGACATTCATACACGAAACGGGCCACGCGCTCGCCTCGCTCGCCACGTTCGGGAGCGTCAACCGTTTTGAGATCAACTGGAACGGCAGCGGGTTGACGGAATCGAGCGGCTGGGGCTTTTTCATATCGAGCGCAGGCTACCTGACCACGACTATCTACGGCGCGGGATTGCTTCTGTTATTGCGCCGCCAGCGCAATGCGCGCGCCGTTGCGATGGTCACGGGATTCGTATTTTTGGCGATAACCTTTCTGTTCGGCAGCAACCTGCTGGCGTGGCTCGCGGGGTTGTCATTCGGGGCCGGCTGCATCTGGCTTGCGATAAAGGGAAAGCCAAAGCTCGTTCATTTCCTCATGAGCTTTCTTGCAGTACAGACGATGCTCAACGCCTTTTACGATCTCTATACGCTCACCTATCTTTCGACCTTCGCGCCCGGCCATCCGACCGACGCAGGCAATATGGAGAGGATAACGGGCATTCCCGCTACTTTCTGGGCCGTAACCTGGTCGCTCATCTCGCTCGTGATCATGGCCGCCACGCTCGTCATTTATTATCGCAGCCTCAAGCAGCGCGCGGCGCTCGCCGCCCCGGCGGCCTCTGCGCTGATTGACGACCACTCGCATTTCGCCCTTGACCGGGAAATCTGACTCGCCCGTGAATTCTCTGGCCTACCCGCGCGGGGAGCGGTTTCATCAAAAAACTCTTGTTTAGCGGTGGGTTAGAATTTACAATCTGATCGTTGCTTTGTTAGAATTTTCCTGCAGTTCAGGTCCCTATGTTTGTAACGGGCCGAAACGACCAGCAAGGTTAAGGGATTTTATCTATCTGATGCTCAAGACGATTTTTTTCGCGCTAGTAGTAGCCTGTTTAGCGCCTTCAGCCATAAACGCTCAAACCAAACCGGGGAGCGCCGCTCGTCCGCCCGCGTCCGACAAGATTCTCTCGGTCGCGGAAGAATATCTGCGCCAGGGAGAGACTTGCTTTAACACGGGCGATATGGAATGCGCCCGTCGCGAGTTTGATCGCGCGATAGATTATGTCCTGGAACTCGGGCTTGACCTGAGAAGCGACGAGCAGTTGCACAAAGGCTGGCGCGCGATAATCGAGAAGATCAACCGCTACCAGCTTGATGCTTTATCCGAGGCTCGCGCCGGAAGCTGGAAGACTCAAGAGTTCAATGGCCGCCCGGCCCAGGAGCAGACCGAGATGGCCGCAAGCGAAGAGAGCCTCTTCGACGGGCCGCTTACGCCCGAAGCGTTCCAGCGCCAGTTCGCAGATCTTCGCAAGATTTTTCGAGAGAAGTATGACCGCGACATAGTGCTGACGGGCGCGGACCACGGCGAGCACCGCAGGCTTTATGGCCGGGGCAGCGCTTACGATATTCGCGCGCGCGACCTCAACCGCGAGCAGGTTGATTTCATCATCTCGACGGGCACAAAGCTCGGCCTGCGCATAAAAGATTTTTCCACCTGGCAGAAAGTGGCCGCGCACAACTCGCGCACTCTGAGCCTGGGCCGCCCGCTCGACACGCTCGCGACGGGGCTGCACCTGCACATTGACCGTATGGCCCCGCCGAAAAATCGTTCGATGGTTTCAAAGCCGGTCATAAGCTCGAAAGAAAGAAACCGCCCCGGATCAAAATAATTAATGGCATGGAACGGAGAAGAGCGAAGGACCGGTCGAGACCGCCGTTTGGTCGAGCGACGCCGGACGACCCGCTATAACATACACATGCTCATAGTCGTTGACGGCATCACCTGGATCGATGCCGACCGCGCGAACCGCAGACATTTCATACGCCGCCGCGAAGACCGCGAAAAGATAGCTCGCAAGCTCACTCAAATCCTACAGCCTTAATCCCCGGCCTTCTGCTATCATCTTCCCGCAACATACCGGCGCGCGGTGTCGTATCTGTGCGCGAGGCTACGTTACGATCTCTTTTTACCCCGGAGGACGCCATGAAATTAATGCTTTCCAGAATACTTCTATTAATTCTGATTCTGCCCTCGTCTTTGCTGGCCCAGTCGCCCACCGAGGCTCGAATAGCGAGGATAGAAAACGGGCTGCTCCCGCCTGTCATCATCAAGGGAGATGCGGCCTGGGCGATCAAAGACCGCATGAAGAATTATAAAGTTCCCGGCGTGAGTGTCGCCGTCATTAAAGATTTCAAGATCGATTGGGCAAAGGCTTACGGCGTCAAAGACATCGAGACGAACGAGCCGGTTACCGAAACTACACTTTTTCAAGCCGGCTCCATAAGCAAGCCCGTCGCCGCGATGGTTGCTTTAAAGAAAGTCGAAGAAGGGAAGATCGCGCTGGACGAGGACATCAACACCAGGCTGACTTCGTGGAAGCTGCCCGACAACGAGCTTACCGCTAAAAGGAAGGTCACGCTCGCTCATCTGTTGAGCCACTCCGCAGGACTCACAGTGCATGGCTTTCCCGGTTACAGGCCCGACGCCAAATTGCCTACCTTGCCGCAGGTCCTGGACGGGGCCGCGCCCGCAAACACCGCCGCCGTCCGTGTGAATATGGAGCCGGGCACAAAGTTCCGCTATTCGGGCGGCGGGACGACCATCGCGCAGCTTGCGATTATGGATATTGAGAAGAAACCTTACCCACAGATTGCGAAAGAAACGGTGCTTGACCGACTTAAGATGAACGACAGCACGTACAGCCAGCCGCTGCCTGACAACGTGAGAAAAAAAGCGGCTTCGGGACACAAAAGCAACGGAAACATTGTTGATGGCAAAATCCATGTCTACCCTGAGATGGCTGCGGCGGGTCTCTGGACGACGCCTACGGACCTGGCGAAGTTCGCCATAGAGGTTCAACTATCTTTGGTGGGCAAATCGAACAAGGTCCTTTCAAAAGAGACAGTGACGCGGATGGTCACGCCTTACGTTTCGGACAATGTGGCTCTGGGTTTCTTTATCGAGAAGAAAGGGAACGCTATCTATTTTGGGCACGGCGGCGCAGATGAAGGCTTTCGAGCGCAGTTGCTGGTTCACAAAGATAAAGGGTACGGCGCAGTCGTTATGGTTAACTCCGACAACGGACAGATCATGAACGAAATCATCATGGCCATAGCTAACGAGTACCAGTGGGAAGATTTCTTGCCTCAGCCGCGCGAAACCGTCCAGGTCGAGCAGAAAACACTCGACCAGTACGTCGGGCGCTACCGCGTCAACCCCGATAGAGTGCTTACGGTCACCACGGAAAACGGCAAGCTCTTTGCGGAGCCGACCGAAACCCCCAGGTTCGAGTTGTATGCGATATCCGAAAACGGCTTCTTAAGAAAAGAGAACGCTGTCCAATACGATTTCGTGAAGAACGCCGAAGGGAGCGTAGACCGCGTAACAATACGCGCAGGGAGCAACACATTTGAAGCGCCACGGATTGCTAAAGAGATGTTGATCCCTTATGAGAACCTTGAGGGCCGGGCGTGTCGATGAAGCGGTAGAAGCTTACAAAAAGATCAAGCGTGAAACCCCGAACAACGTGGCCGTCACCGAAGAAAGAATTAACCAGCTTGGCTACACGCTGCTCGGCGAAAAGAAATACCCAGAGGCCATCGCTATCTTCAATATGAACGTCGAGCTGTACCCGCAATCTGCGAACGTGTATGACAGCCTCGCGGAAGCTTACCTGTTGAGCGGCAATAAGGAGCTTGCGATAAAGAACTATAAAAAGTCTTTAGAGCTTGACCCCAAGAATAAAAACGCCGCCGACATGATAAAGTCGCTTGAGCGGCAATAAATAAATAAAATCTTTAGAATCAGCGTTTATATAATTGACGAAGATTTTCGTTGACTTGACGAAGGTTTTCGTTATAATGAGTCGCGTCAAAAGAACTTTGAGGGGGCCGAACGAGTGAGCAAAGAGACGCCGCGACCTACGAACGCCGAGCTTGCGATACTGCGCGTGCTATGGCAGAGCGGGCCAAGCACGGTTCGCCAGGTGCATCGCGCGCTTGATCGCGACCGGCAGACCGAGACCGGTTACACGACCGCTCTCAAGCTGCTACAGATCATGACTGAAAAGGGGCTGGTAGAAAAAGATGAAAGCGAGCGGCCCCAGATTTATAGAGCGAGGCTTTCACAAGAACAGACGCAGCAGCAGTTGGTCCGCGACCTGCTCGACCGCGCCTTCGGCGGGTCGGCAAAGCAACTCGTGATGCAGGCGCTTGCGACAAAAGAGGCTTCCGATGAAGAGCTGGCCCAGGTCGAACAGCTATTAGACAGGCTTGAAGGAGAGAATAAATGAGACTGCTCGAATCGGTATTATCGCAACCCGCTCTTCAAGCGCTCGGCTGGTCGTTGATTCATTTTGTATGGCAGGGCGCGCTCCTGGCGATTCTGCTCGCGGGCGCCAGATTGGTGTTGCGCAATCGCTCTGCCAATGCTCGTTACCTCGCCGCCTGCGCCGCGCTCGCGCTGATGTTGATGCTTATGGCGGGCAATCTTTTACTCTTCACCGCATTGATGCCGGATACAACGACCGCGCAGACCCGTTCACAGCCGAGCGTGACGCTTCCAGGTGGCGGGCTTCAGGTATCAATAGACACTGTCAACGATGATAAAGAAGGCAATCGCGCAGTTGAGCCACAACCTCTGTTTGAGCAACGAGCTTATGCGCGGCTCAAAACTTTATTGCCCTGGATAGTCTCGGCGTGGCTGTTTGGCGTGCTTGCGCTTTCAATCAGGCTGGTAGGTGGCTTCATTCAAACCAGTAGGCTCAGACGAAAAAAGATTCGACAAGTTGCGGATTGGAGGCAAGAGGCGCTTATAGGGCTGGCTCACCGGCTGCGCGTTTCAAAGCCCGTTGTGATTCTTGAATCGGCGCTCGTTCAAGCGCCTATGGCTATGGGCTGGCTGCGCCCTGTAATACTGTTTCCGGCGAGCGCGCTCGCGGGATTGACGCCCGATCAGTTAGAAGCGATCCTTGCTCACGAGCTTGCGCACATTCGCAGATACGATTACCTGGTCAACCTGCTACAGACCGTGATTGAAACATTGCTTTTCTATCACCCTGCGGTCTGGTGGGTGTCTCGGCAGATTCGCATAGAGAGAGAAAACTGTTGTGACGATATGGCCGTAGCCGTTTGCGGCGATGCGCTCGTGTACGCGCGCGCGCTGACAAAAGTTGAGCGACTCCGCAAGGCGCGGCTCGAACTGGCAGTAACTGCCAACGGAGGATTATTGATGAACCGAATAAGCCGTCTGGTAGGCGCGCCGCTCGCTCACTCAAATCGTGCAGCGGGGTTGGTGACATGCGTGATCGCAATATTAACCCTTACCGCCATCGTCGCGGGAACGCGAGTCTCGCCGTTTCCTGACTCGGTAGCCGTCGCCGTCCGCGAAGAGATAAATCCTCAGCAACTCGAAGCGGCAATCCGGCCATCGCTCTCCGGGCCGGGAGAAACATCAAACAAGGCGCAGCCCGACGCTCGTCAAACCGATGATCGAAAAGACGCGAGCGACGCCGAAGCCGAGGCCAATCAAACATTTCAACCGGCGGCGATTGAGCAGAGCGATCTGCCGGAAGGTATTCGCGAACTGATAAAAGCATTATCCTCTTCCGACCCGCAGGAGCGAGCCGTTGCCGCTTGCTCGCTGGGGAAAGCGGGCGATGCTGCCGCAATACCGTTCTTGATCGGAGCGATGGGCGATGACACGCCGGTCAGCCTCGTCAGGTGTTGGGACTCTGGAACGTGGAACCCTGCTATGAGCAGCTTCAAAAAGCCGTCGCCCGGCGAGCAAGCCGCAATCGCTCTGGCCTCGTTCGGTCAACAAGCCGTCGAGCCTCTGACCGAAGCTCTCGGCCACGGTAACCCCGCCGTCAGAAGAAACGCTGCGTGGGCCATCGGTGAAACCCGTGGCGGGAGCAGCGTGAATCGCCGCGACGCGTTTGAGCCGCTGATGGCCGCTCTGTTGGATGAAGACGCGTGGGTTCGCCGCGCAGCCGCTTTCGCCTTCGGAGAGATAAGAGACCATCGCGCGGCGCGTGCGTTGATCACCGCGCTTGCGGATTCCGATTATCAGGTCAGAGACATGGCCGTCTACGCGTTGGGTGAGATGAAGGAAACTCGCGCGGTCGAGCAACTGAGCCAGATGCTTTTAAAGGACGACCAATGGAGCTTGAGAGTGAAGGCCGCGTGGGCGCTCGGAGAGATTAGAGACCCTCAAGCGGTGGAAGCTTTGACTGCTGCCCTCAACGACGAGGACGGGCGAGTGCGGAGCAAAGCTAAATGGGCGCTCTCAGAGATTCAAGAATAGCGCGAATAATCATTCCGGCCCGCGCGTAACTTTATCGAATTACAATTGAACCCGGCGATTTACTGGAATCGGCAAGGCCGATGTGAAACGCAAAGAACGCCAAACACCACAAAGACCGCAAAAAGTTTTGCGAACTTTGCGCCCTCTTTGCGAGCTTTGCGTAAATCAACGACATTTGCTTTTCTAGTTTTCTCCCTGGCCTAAATGAAAGGGCGGTCTGTCATGAAGCTGTATCAAAGAATTATTCTGCTCGCGCTTGCGCCGATATTTATAACGGCGAGCGCAGCCGCGCAACAGAAACGCGCGGGCGATTTGACGATCAAGCCATACGTCTTTCAGCCGCAGAGCGGAGAAAAAGTTGATGCGGAATTCGGCGTTCTAACGGTGCCGGAAAATCGCAGCGACCCTAAGAGCAATTTGATCGAGGTTGCCTTCGTAAGATTCAAGAGCACGTCCAAGACCCCGGGCCCGCCGATTGTTTATCTCGCGGGCGGGCCGGGCGGCTCAGGCATCGGCGCGGCAACCGGCTCTCGCTTCCCCCTGTTTATGGCTATGCGCGAGATCGGCGACGTTATCGCTTTTGACCAGCGCGGCACGGGGAGGGCAAAGCCGAACCTGGGTTGCATTCAAACCCTAGATTTCCCGCTTGATGTTGTTCCAACGCGCGAAGAGTTCATACGCGTGGCCAAAGAGCGGGCCTCGGATTGCGCAGAATACTGGCGCGATTTTCAGAGAGTCGACCTCAGCGGCTACAACACGAATGAGAGCGCCGACGACCTGGAATCGCTCAGAAAAGCCCTGGGCGCGAGCAAGATCAGCTTGTGGGGAATCAGCTACGGGACGCACCTGGGGCTGACGGCCATACGCAGGCATGGAAATAATATTCACCGCGCGATGCTGGCAGGCATCGAAGGGCCTGACCACACGTTGAAACTGCCGAGCAATATTCAGAAGCACCTCGAAGACCTCGACCGCGTCGTGAAAGCCGATCCTGAATTGAATAAAGAGATACCCGATTTTCTCGGCTTGATGAAGACCGTCCTCGACCGTCTTGAGCGAGAACCCGTCGCCGTAGAAGTCATGGACCCCAGGTCCAAACAGAAAGTAAAAGTCACGGTCACGAAGTTCGTCTTGCAGATTCTTACGGCGGGCAATATCGGGACTACTGTGACAAGAGATTTCCCGCTGGTCTACTACGCCGCGTCAAAGGGCGATTTTTCATTCATAGCTCAATATTGGCTGCGCCAATCGAGAGAAAGCATAGGCTCTGCGATGTCGCTTATGATGGACTGCGCTTCGGGCGCGTCAGCCGAGCGGCGCGGGCGCATCGAGCGCGAATCGAAAGAGACTCTGTTGGCAAACCTGGCCGACCAGATATTCCCTGACGTTTGTGAGGGGTTGGGCAGCCCCGATCTTGGGGCCGCATTTCGCGCGCCCGTAAAATCCGATGTGCCCGTGCTTTTTATCAGCGGCACGCTCGACGCGCGGACTCCCGTAAGCAACGCCGAAGAATACCGCGCAGGATTTACGAACAGCCATCACCTGATCATCGACGGCGCTGTGCATAGCGACCCGCTGTTTTTATCTTCGCCGAAGATCAAAGACGTGATGCTTGAGTTTATGAAGGGCCAGACGCCGTCGGCGACAAGCATACAGCTCGCGCCGTTCAAATTCACACGGCTAAATTACAAGGGCGGGAATTAGTCGTGAAGTATCTGGCCGCGAAACAGAGGCTGGCCCGCCAACGACGTGTAGAAGCTGTAAAGGGCCAGCCCTATCATGATAATCATCGCGAATATGGTGGTCCCGCTGTACCAGATAGAAAAATCCCCGGTGATGGGATAGTGGAAACTCATATCGAAAAACATCTGAAGCGACATGACGGTCAGTAGCCCGAATCGCGTAGCGGCGATGATGTATACAGTCGAAATCGCTATCGCGCCGAACCATAAAGGCCGGGGCCCCTGGCTGGCAAAGGCGAAGCCGAGGACTGCCGTTTGTATAAGCCAGATCGCAAGTGCGGCCAGCCACTGCTTTCTTAGTAAGGCATAAAAAAGCAGGAGCAAGAACATGAATCCCAGGCCGTAAAATATGCTGAATACCACGCTGCCATTTATAAAGCTGGAGAGCAGAGCCTGAAAGCCCTGTATATTCGGGTTTCCGCCCGTGTTCGGAGGCATGGGCGTGCCGAACCAGTCTGGCATCTGCTGCATTAAGTAGATCGACATGGTATGCCCAAACCCAAGAAGCCCGCCGACCAATATGTCGCGCCCGACCATGGGGTCGCGAAAGCCGCCGGCCAGAAGCCTGCTCCACGAAATGATCAACCGGGGCCAGCGACGGCGTATGTAAGGCTCAAGCGCGACGTAGACGACCCATATCAAGGCGGCAAGAAACAACGCCCACGCAACTGCTCCGTACAGCACGTCAAGCTCTCCGCCAACCGTAGGGACGTGGTCTGCGTTGATGAGTGATCCGAGCATAACTGCCGAGAGGACGAATAAGGCAAGCTTGAAGGCTCCCTTCCGGTCGCCTCGCTCCAACCGCAGGTTGCGGCGCGCGATCAGCACAGCCCCGATCACACCGGCAATGAAAGTGACTGCTAAAATCGTTCCCGCGATCTTCCGGCCTGAGTTAGACTGAAACCCCACTTGTTGATAGGGCCGCTCCCATGGAGGTATGATCTGAAAATAGACCGGCTTGCCACGGTACGCAGCCGCCTCGATGCGAATCGGAATATCGGGCTGATCCGGATAAGCGCCCTCCCACGCCACGCGCTCATCGTAGCCTGTTGGCGGGACCCAGGCGGATTCTGTTTGATTGAAAGCGGCAATGTCCAGCTCCGCCTCTCTAAACAGGCTGCCCCAATCGACCGTTGTAGCCGCGCCTTTTTTATCATCGACCTGCTGAGGAATAACATAAAGCTCGGCCAGACGACCTCGCGTGTCCAGCAGGACGTTCGCCATGCCTGATACATCAAACGGCGGGTCTGAGGGCCCCACGCCGTCATCGCCGAGTGTTTCAAGGTAACGCGGGCTTTGGCGATACATGAAGTAAGCCACTACAGGGCGGCCCGTAGTCAGCCTCTCCGTCAGATTGCCGAGCGCATTATTCTCCGCTGCGTACTTCATAGGACTCGTGTCCAGTTGGAACCCGTAAGCTTTATCTACCGGAGGTGTTTCGTAGCCGATTTTTTTCAAGATGTCGCTTGCGCGCTCGGCAAGTATCTCGGGCGATTTTTCCATCGGCACCACGTTGTGCAGCTTTACCGTGGTTGAAGCAAACACGAGATAGCCAAGCACGACGAGAAACGCCGCGAGCAGGCTGACGGCGACGGCGGGTTTCAGCGCGCCTTCTTTCGGCGCGGCGGCTACCATTTCGGGCGAAGGAGTTTCGCCCGCCGCTATCGCAGCAGCTAATGGGTCGCCGCCCGGAAGCGCCGCCGCAACCTGTGCGACCGACGACAGGCGGTCTCGCGGGTCGCGTTCCAGACAACGGAGTATGACTCGCTCGACAAGCGGGTCTATTTCCTTGACGTAGTTCGATATGCTCGGCGGAGTGGACGATTCGCGCAGCTTTATCAGCTCTTCAAGCGTCGCCGCCTCGAATGCTTTCTTGCCGGTGAAGATTTCGTACAACAAAAGGCCCAGGCTGTAGATGTCGCTCTTTGCCGTCACTTCACTGCCTGACAGTTGCTCGGGGGCCATGTAAGCGGGCGTGCCTGCTCGCACTTCGTGGCCCTGAAAATCGCCCGCAAGCCCGGCCAGCCCAAAGTCTGTTATACGAGTCTTGCCGCGCCCGTCTATCATAATGTTTGCGGGCTTGAGGTCGCGATGCAGCACGCCTTCGTCGTGTGCCGCCCCAAGACCCGCGCAGAGCTGGCGCGCTATCTCGACCGCCTTGTCCGACGGAAGCCTCCCTATCCTGCGCAACAGCGAGGCGAGGTCTTCTCCATCGATGTATTCCATAGAGAGAAAGTGATGGCCCTGGACTTCGCCTATGTCAAAGACGCGGCAGAGATTCGGATGAGAAATCTGGCGAGCGATGCGAACCTCCCTGTGAAAGCGAGCAAGCATGTTACGGTCGCCCACGAGATTTTCGGGAAGGAATTTCAAGGCCACAGATTGGCCCAGCTTCAGATCGTCGGCGCGATAAACTTCACCCATGCCGCCGCGACCGAGCATGCCTACGATGCGGTAGCGCTCGGCCAGCAGCGTGCCGGGAATGAAGCGGCTATCGGTGGCAGAGACATGCTCTTGTTTAGTGATCAGCTTGGCGGCGTCGTGAACAAGAGTAGGGATAAATCTGCCGGTGGGCTGTTGATGAGCGAGCAGGTCTTCAACTTCTTTGCGAAGTTCTTTATCCGAGCCGCACTCGCGGTCTAGGAAAGAGGCGCGGTGGGCCGGGTCACGCTCAAGCGCCGACGCGAAGAGTGATTCTATTTTCTGCCATCTGTCCGGTTTCATATCTTTACAAATTAATCTTGCAGCATGCCGCTTCGAAATAGAGGCTGGCCCGCAAGCGATGTGTAGAAGCTATAGAAGGATATGCCCAGGAGAACTGCTACGGCGAATATCGTTTCTCCGGCATACCATTTTGAAAGATCGGTCGTGAGCGCGCGTTGAGCACTCAGGAAGAAGAAGAATTGAAATGCGACCACCGAGAGCAGCCCGAAACGGACGACTGTGATGACAGTAATGGTTGCGATCACAACCGGGCTTATCCACGCGATCCACGGATCTCCTGAGTAAAACCCCAGGCCGTTGACGACGAAAATCATTAGCCACAACGCGCTTGCAGCCAGCCATTGCCTTTTGAACAGAACGTAAAAAAGCAAGATCAAGAATAGGAAGCCCATGCCGGAAAAAATGGCGCGGGGAAGGATCGTTGAAACAAACGCAATTGACGATGTCAGTCCGTCTGCATCGGGCGCAAAGCTGAGGCCGGGAGAAGAAGGCAGGCCGAGCAACCGTGGCAGAAAGAGACTCAAATGAATTGCCAGCGTGTGACCCATGCCCATAAAGCCCCCGACCAGAATATCTCGCCCGACCATAGGGTCGCGCCAGCCCCCGGAAAGCAGCCTGCTCCACGAAATGATTAACTTAGGCCATCGGCGGCGAACGTAAGGCTCAAGCGCGACGTAGAAGACCCACAACAGAGCGACTACCACGAGCGACCATGAGGCTGCTTCGTAAATCACACTCATCTCTCCGCCGAGCGTAGGCACATGATCGGCGCTCAGAAGCGAGCCAATCATCACGCAGCAGAAGGCGACTATCACGATCTTGAACGCCCCTTTGCGGTCGCTTCGCCCGAGCTTGAGGTTGCGCCGCGCCAGCAAGACGGCTCCGATCAATCCGGCGATAAACGTGACGGTGAGAAGAATGCCCGCGACATTGCGCCCCGAAAGCCCTGCGGCTTCCTCTTGTCTGAGCGGTTTATCCCAGGGGTAAACGATCTGAAAGTAAACAGGCTTGCCGCGATAGACGGCGGCTTCGACGCGAACGGGGATGTCCGGATTGTCGGCGCACGCCCCCTCCCAGGCCGCCCGCGCGTCGTAACAAACGGGAGGGCTCCAGGTCGAATTGCTGCTTGTGAAATCGGCTATGTCGAGTCCCGCTTCGGAGAATAAGACTGCCCAGTCGAACTGAGTCGTCTGTTGTTGGCCTCCATCAACCTGCGGAGGGACGGCATTGAATTCGATCAGACGCCCACGCGTGTCTAAAGTCAGGTTCACCATGTTCGAGACCTGCATCGGCGGGTCTGTGAACCACACACTCTCCCCGTTAAACGGTTCCATATATCGGGGACTTTGGCGATAGCGGAAGGCGATAACCGGAGGTTGGCCCGTAGCCAGCTTTTCCAAATTGCTCTCTAATGAATCCCGCATTTTAGGATCTTCGCGATAACCATCATCAAACCTGAACCAATAAGCCTTATCAACGGGCGGTTCCGTATAACCAAATCTATTTATTATGCCGCTGGCGCGCTCGGCTAGAACTGCGGGCGGCTTATCTAACGGCATACGATTCTGTATAGCTGTTTTGCCGGCAGCCAGCACGAAGAAAGCGAGCATTATTATGATTCCGGCCAGACAGGCTATAGCCGCCGCAGGCCGTAGCGCGCCTTCCTTCGGCGCGGCGGCTACCATTTCGGGCGAAGGAGTTTCGCCCGCCGCTATCGCAGCAGCTAATGGGTCGCCGCCCGGAAGCGCCGCCGCAACCTGTGCGACCGACGACAGGCGGTCTCGCGGGTCGCGTTCCAGACAACGGAGTATGACTCGCTCGACAAGCGGGTCTATTTCCTTGACGTAGTTCGATATGCTCGGCGGAGTGGACGATTCGCGCAGCTTTATCAGCTCTTCAAGCGTCGCCGCCTCGAATGCTTTCTTGCCGGTGAAGATTTCGTACAACAAAAGGCCCAGGCTGTAGATGTCGCTCTTTGCCGTCACTTCACTGCCTGACAGTTGCTCGGGGGCCATGTAAGCGGGCGTGCCTGCTCGCACTTCGTGGCCCTGAAAATCGCCCGCAAGCCCGGCCAATCCAAAGTCCGTGATCTTTGCCCTGCCGCGCCCATCTATCATGACGTTTGCGGGCTTGAGGTCGCGATGCAGCACTCCCTCCTCGTGCGCGGCAGCTAGCCCGGCGCATAGCTGCTGCGCGATCTCCACAGCTTTATCGGCAGGCAGCCTTCCTATCCTGCGCAACAGAGTAGCCAGGTCTTCGCCGTCTATGTACTCCATTGATAGAAAGTGCTGGCCGTCGCCTTCGCCGATGTCGAACATGCGGCAGACGTTGGGGTGAGAAATCTGGCGAGCGATGCGGACCTCGCGGTGGAAGCGCTCAAGCATGCTGTGGTCGCGAGCGAGATTTTCGGGGAGGAATTTAAGAGCGACCGGCTGAGCGAGCTTGAGATCGTCAGCGCGATAGACCTCGCCCATGCCGCCACGGCCGAGCAAGCCAATGATGCGGTAGCGGGAGGCGAGGACGGTGCCGGGAATGAAACGGCCCTCAGAGCCAGAGAAAGGGTCGTGTTTGGGAATGAGCCTGGCGGCGTCGTGAATGAGTGTTGGGATGAAACGGCCGGTGGGCTGTTGATGAGCGAGCAGGTCTTCAACTTCCTTGCGAAGTTCTTTATCCGAGCCGCACTCGCGGTCTAGGAAAGAGGCGCGGTGGGCCGGGTCGCGCTCAAGCGCCGACGCGAAGAGTGATTCTATTCGATTCCAACGCTCTGCGTTCATAATCAGTTGTCAGGTTTCAGGGGTCGGGGATCAGGGCAAAGCGAATTTGAAATCGCGGCGCCGGCGTAGTCGCTGGCTTATGCGTAAGCGCCGGGGCACCTCGCGCCCTACAAATTTGAAATCTCAGATTCCCTGACCCCTGGCCCCTAGCTTTTGCTCATCTCTTTGTGCAGCCAGGCTTCTGCCGTTCTCATATGGCGTTTGACAGTGGCGATGGAAGTCTCTTCTACCTCGCTTATCTCTTCGACGCTGAGCCCGCCGAAATAGCGCAGCTCAATCAAACGGCTTTTGCGCTCGTCGAACTCGGCCAGACTATCGAGCGCGTCATCGAGCGCCACAAGGCTTTCGGCCCGCTCTGTCGAAAAGATGGCCGCTTCGTCGAGCGATAAATCTCGCTCGCCGCTCCCGCGCTTGGCTGCGCGGTGTTTTCGCGCGTGGTCTACGAGTATCTGTCGCATGAGACGGGCAGCCACGCCGAAAAAATGTGCGCGGTTCTGCCATTCCAGGTCGGCGTTGCCGATCAGCTTTATGTAGGCTTCGTGGACGAGCGCCGTCCCTTGCAGCGTATGGTCTTTGCGCTCGCCCTTGAGATAATGATTTGCCAGCCGTCTCAGCTCGTTGTAGACCAGCGGCGTCAGGCGGTCGAGCGCCTCTTTGTTGCCATTGCGCCAATCCAAAAGCAACTGGGTCACTTCGTGAGGCGAAGGATCGGCCATAATCTTTTCTCGCGATCTCGACGATTCCGATCTTGAGACTGGGAGAGCATAGCTATTTGTGTTTTTTAAGTCAATTACCGTCTGCCTGCGCCTCTCAAACCCGGTTTCAAACAACTTTCTGATTCGTCGCTTTGCGCGGACAAGTATTATCGCAGCCGATAAGTCAGACCTGCGGGCATTCCTGCTCAAATTGGTTCTCCCTGTTGCCGACATTTTTCTACCCTCATCTTGTAATGCGTATTTCGGGGGATAAATCGCTCACTGATCTGAACTTTTTTCCGCCCCCGTAGCAACGCGCTCACGACCGGCTTGCCTGGCCTGAGGCCGTAGGCTTATAAAGAGTAGAGTCGGACGCCTGACCTTGCGGCTCTCAAACGGAGGTTGTGTATGAAGCTCGACGCCCCTGGCGCACGTTTTCGGTTAAGATTTGCCGTTCTGCTTTCCACTATCTGCTTTCTCTCTGTTTCGGCTTTCGCGCAGGCGAAAAAGCCCACCCCGACCAGGCCCGCCACAGTTGCCGAGGCCAATCGGTTCATCGCGGAAGCGGAAAAGAAGCTTCTTGACCTCAGCATCAAAGCCGAAAGGACCAATTGGGTCAACAGCACCTACATCACCGACGACACGGACGCTATGGCCGCCGACACGCGCGAAGAGTTTACCGCCGCCGTCACAGAGCTGGCAGAACAGGCGCGTCGGTTTGACCGTTTGAAACTGCCTTACGACCTGGAGCGCAAATTTATGCTGCTCAAGCTCGCGCTCACCTTGCCCGCGCCCTCAAATCCTGCGGAGCGCGAGCGGTTGACAAAGATTACAGTGAAGATGCAGAGCGAATACGGGAAAGGCAAATACTGCCCCGACGGCGAGAAGAGAAAATGTCTCAGCCTGAACGATATGGAGCGCATAATGGCCGAGAGCCGCGACCCGGAAGAATTGAAAAAAATCTGGCTCGGCTGGCACTCGATCTCGCCGCCTTTCCGCGACGAATACCAGGAATTTGTCGAACTCGCCAACAAGGGCGCGCGAGAGATGGGCTTCAAAGACCTGGGCACGATGTGGCGCTCGAATTACGATATGCCGCCCGACGCCTTCGCCGCCGAGATGGAACGGCTCTGGCTACAGGTCAAGCCGCTTTACGATTCGCTTTACACCTACACGCGCGCGCGGCTCGCGAAAAAATACGGCAGCCAGGTGGTGCCGGAAACGGGCCTCATACCTGCGCACCTGTTCGGGAATATGTGGAGCCAGGACTGGACGAACATCTACCCGTTGCTCAAGCCAAAGACGGGCGATCCCGGTTACGATTTGACGGAGATACTGAAAGCTAAAAAGACCGACGAAAAACAGATGGTCCGCTACGGCGAGCAGTTTTTCACTTCGCTTGGATTCGAAAAACTTCCGGGCACTTTCTGGGAGCGGTCGTTGTTTAAAAAGCCTGTCGACCACGAGGTAGTCTGTCACGCGAGCGCATGGTCTCTGGATTATAAAAAAGATGTGCGCTTGAAGATGTGCATCAACATCACGGCAGAAGATTTTGCGGTCGTTCATCACGAGCTGGGCCATAACTACTACCAGATGGCTTACGCCCCCAAATCGTTCTTATATCAAAACAGCGCCAACGACGGTTTTCACGAAGCCATAGGCGACACGGTCGCGCTTTCGGTCACCCCCGAATATCTGAAGCAGCTCGGCATGATCGATAAAGTTCCCGACCAGAGCGCGGACATCGGGTTGTTATTAAATCGCGCGCTCGAAAAGGTGGCCTTTTTGCCGTTCGGCTATCTGGTGGATCAATGGCGCTGGAAAGTTTTTTCGGGAGAGATCAAACCGGCTGACTATAACAAAGCCTGGTGGGAGTTGAGAGAAAAGTATCAGAGGATCGCTCCCCCCGCTCCGCGCACGGAAAAGGATTTCGATGCGGGCGCGAAATATCACGTGGCGGCAAACGTGCCTTACGCGCGTTATTTTCTGGCGAACATACTCCAGTTTCAATTCCACCGCGCGCTGTGCCGCGAAGCCGGTTACACGGGGCCGCTTCATCGCTGCTCGATCTATAATAACAAGCAGGCAGGCGCGAGGCTGAAGCAGATGCTTGAAATGGGACAGAGCCGCCCGTGGCCCGAAGCGCTCAAGGCGCTCACGGGTGAAGATAAGATGGATGCGACTGCGATACTGGATTATTTTGCTCCGCTAAAGAAATGGCTTGATGAGCAGAACAAAGAGCTTGCTCAAAATAAGTGATGAGCGGCTTTGCACAAAAAGCCGTGTGAAGTAGTCCCGTCAGGGACGAGATGTTTATAGCAATGAGATTGATTCAATAATCAAGCCCCGGCAGGGGCGATATGTTGAATATTTCGCTCCTGGCGGAGCTTGTTCGATAAATCTCTATCTTGCTATAAACATCTCGCGCCTACGGCGCTCACTTTTTGTGCAAAACCACTCATCACTCAAAATAACTCAGGGCTGAATATGTCATCTGACAACTTGCTGGCAATCCTTGTTGGCGGAGGTCCGGCCCCCGGCATCAATGCGGTCATCTCGGCTGCAACAATCGAAGCCATCAACGAAGGGTTTGAAGTCCTGGGCATACAGCAAGGCTTCAAATGGCTTATGCGCCGAGACAAATCGCATGTGCGGAGGCTGGCGATAGAGGACGTTTCGCGCATACACCTTGACGGCGGCTCGATACTCGGGACGGCGCGCGATAACCCGACTAAATCCGAGGAGTCGCTTCGCGCCGTGGTAGAGACGCTCGACTCCTTGAACGTGACTCACCTTGTGACGATAGGCGGCGATGACACGGCGCTCTCTTCCAGTTCCGTCGCGCGAGCGTCCAGTGATCGGATTCGCACCGTCCACGTTCCCAAGACCATCGATAACGATCTTCCGCTGCCTAGCCATATCCCGACCTTCGGCTACCAGACGGCCCGGCACGTCGGGGTTGAGCTTGTGCAGAACTTGATAGAGGACGCGCGCTCTACGAAGCGGTGGTACGTCGTCGTGGCGATGGGGCGAAAGGCCGGGCACCTCGCGCTCGGCATCGGCAAAGCGGCCGGCGCGACGCTCACAATTATCGGCGAAGAGTTCGAGCGCGAGCGCGTCGCTTTCTCCGAGATATGCGACATCGTCGAGGGCGCGATAATAAAGCGGCGCGCAATGAATCGTCATTACGGCGTTGCTATGCTTGCGGAAGGGTTGATCGAAAAACTCAACCCCGAAGAGCTGGCCGAGCTTGAAGACGTGGAGCGCGACGAGCACGGCCATATCAGGTTTGCCGAAGTTGACCTGGCGCGAAAGGTCAAAGCCGAAGTGCAGGGCCGTTTGAATGGGCGCGGCATCCGCGTGACGATTACTAACAAGAATATCGGTTATGAGCTGCGGTGCGCAGACCCGATTCCATTCGACGCGGCTTATTGTCGCGATCTCGGTTACAGCGCGATACGGTTTTTGCTCGGCGGCGGCAACCGCGCGATGGTCAGCATACAGGGCGGGCGCCTGGTCCCCATCCCTTTCGATGAAATACGCGAGCCTGGTACGGGCAAGACTCGCGTGCGAATGGTGAACACGAAAAGCGAAGGCTTCCAGGTAGCACGCGAGTATATGATTCGTCTGGAGCCGAGCGATTTCAAAGACCCCGCCTGGGTCGAAAAACTTGCCGAGGCCGCGAATCTCTCGGCGGATGAGTTTCGAGGCAAGTTCGAATATTTGATCGGCCCGCCCAGGTAAAGTCACTTTGCGATCTTATGGCTATTAAGAGGATAGGCATACTGGTAGGCGGCGGCCCCGCGCCCGGCACCAACGGCGTTATAGCCGCCGTCGCCATCGAAGCGATAAAGCTGGGCTGCGTGCCTATCGGCTTTCACGACGGCTTTGAATGGCTCGTCCAGAGGTATACGGACGAGCAGCACGAATTGACCATCGAAGAAGTCGCGCGAATCCACCTGGACGGCGGCGTCGTGCTCGGCACTTCGCGCGCGGACATAACGCGCGATCAGGTCAGTCTTGAAAATACCGTGGCCGCGCTTAAGAAGCTCGCCATAGAGGCGCTCGTCACGATTGGCGGCGACGATCTGGTTCGCAGCGCCGTGGCCGTCGAGCGCGAGTCTCGCGGGGCGATAAAGGTAGTCTTTGTCCCCAAGACCATCGATAACGATTTGTGGCTGCCGCTGCCCGTCGCCACGCTCGGCTACGAGACGGCCCGGCACGTCGGGGTCGAGCTGGTCAAACGATTGATGGAGGACGCGCAGACGACCGATCGCTGGTATCTGGGCGTTACGATGGGAAGGCCGACCGGGCACCTCACGCTCGGAATTGGCAAGGCGGCCTCGGCCACCTGCACGATCATCCCCGAAGAGTTTTCGAGCGGAACAATATCGCTCGCAGACATCGCCGACGTGGTCGAGGGCTCGATCATAAAACGGCGCGCGATGAATCGTCATTACGGCGTGGCATTGCTGGCCGAAGCCCTGGTCGAGCATTTCAGCGCGCAGGAGATGACCGAGCTGCAAGACGTTGACCGCGACGCGCAGGGCAATATCCGCGTCACAGAGATCGATCTGGGCCGCAAAGTCAAAAACGAAGTTCAGCTTCGATTGGAGCGGCGCGGCATAAAAGTCACCATCGTGGACAAGACCATAGGCTACGAGCTGAGGTGCGCGCCGCCTATACCTTATGACGCCGAGTACGCGCGCGACCTCGGATACGCCGCCGTCCGCCATCTTCTCAAGGGCGTCTCAGGGGCTATGATCACGATTCAAGGGGGCGAATCGCGCGCCGTGCCTTTCAGCGAAGTTATAGACGCGGAAACGGGCGGAGGCCGCCGTCGCCCGGTTGATGTTGATACGGAGAGCTATCAGGTGGCGCGCGATTACATGGTGCGGATCGGCAAGAAAGATTTCGCGAACGAGTTGTGGGTGGCAAGGCTGGCCGAGGCTGCGGGCCTCTCCCGCGAAGAATTCATCGCCCGCTTCGGCCATCTCGCGCATTGAAGGGACGCTTCTGAGAAAACCGAATAAAGAACTACGCGGTTGAAATACTCATCAAGAGAGCAAGCTGAGTGGCGAGAACTGAATAACGGGCAGTTGCTAAAACTGCGCATCTCGGACCTGCCTCTCGGAATTGAAGGCACGCCGTTAGCCGGTCGCGTCGCGCGGCTTTATAAAGAACTTGAGCGACGGGGCCTCGCCTTTAAGCCTCACGTGTGGCTCGCCGAAGAATGGTTCACACCCGATGGCGTGCCGGGCATCGCCATCCCTTTTTATCTGGCCGATCCACGCCTGATAAAACTCGAACGCAGCCAGATGCTGGAAGTCGAAGGCGGAACAGACCGCGAGTGCATGCGAATACTCAGGCACGAAGCGGGCCACGCTATAAGCAACGCATACTATCTCCACGACCGCAGGCGGTGGCGCGATCTGTTCGGGTCTTTTGAAAAGCCTTATCCCGATTTTTACGAGCCCGACCCCAGCAGCCGCAATTACGTCTTGCACCTCAACGCGTGGTACGCGCAGGCGCACCCGGCGGAGGATTTCGCAGAGACGTTTGCCGTGTGGCTCGCGCCCGGCTCGCGGTGGCGCCGGAGGTATGCAACCTGGCCCGCGCTTGAAAAGCTGGAATACGTTGACCGGTTGATGAAAGAGATCGCCGGCGCGCCGCAGTTAAATAGATCGCGCAAGATTGTAGAGCCGCTGGCAAAGGTACGGATGACTCTCGAAGATCATTACCGGCGCAAGCGCGAGCACTACGCCGTCCACTGGCTCCCGTTTTATGACAACGATCTTCGCCGCATCTTTTCCGACGACCCGCGACACGCAAACTATCCGACGGCGGTCAATTTTCTCCGCCGCGTGCGCCCGGAGGTGCGTCACGAAGTGGCCGAGGCTACGGGCGTACACCATTACACGATAGACCAGTTGTTGAAGGATTTGATCGACCGCTCGCGCGCGCTCAAGCTGCGCCTGGCCACAACGGAAGACCACGCACGCTCGCGAGTCATGGTAATGCTGGCGGTCCAGACTATGAATATAGTGCATAAGGGGTATCACAGGATTGCTCTATGAGTTTCAAAACTAAAAAGCGGCTTCGCATCATCGTTCTGGTTCACGAAGACCTTGTCCCTCCCGACTCGCTCGAAGGCCACAGCGAGAAAGAGATACAGCTCTGGAAGACCGAATATGACGTGGTGTTGACGCTCAAGAAGATGGGACACGAAGTCGTTGCGGTGGGCTTAAGAAGCGAGCTTGGCGTCATACGTCAGGCCGTCGAAGATCACAAGCCTCACATAGCGTTCAACCTGCTTGAAGAGTTCGACGGCTACCCGCTGTACGACCAACACGTGGTCAGCTATCTGGAGTTAAAGAAGCTCGCCTACACGGGATGCAACCCGCGAGGGCTTACGATTGCGCACGATAAGGCGCTGACAAAAAAGATTCTCGCTTATCACCGCATACGCGTTCCGGGTTTCGCCGTCTTTCCCATCAATAGAAAAGTGCGCGTGCCTCGCCGCCTGAAATTCCCGCTCTTCGTCAAGTCGCTGATCGACGAAGGCTCGGTCGGGATTTCTAAAGCGTCCATAGTGCGAGACGGGGAGAAGCTGGCCGAGCGCGTCGATTTCATTCACCGGCAGAACGGCGCGCCAGCCATTGCCGAGGAGTTTATCGAAGGCCGCGAAGTTTACGTCGGCATTATCGGCAATCAGAAATTACGGACCTACACGCCGTGGGAACTGGTGATGAAAAACTTGCCCGAGGGAGAGCCGGTCATCGCTACGGGAAAAGTGAAATGGGACGCAAATTATCAAAAACAGGCTGGCGTCGTGACAGGGCCAGCGCTTATCACACCCGAGCTTGAGAAAAAATTCGAGCATATCTCGAAGCGCATCTACCGCATACTCGGCTTGAGCGGTTACGCGCGGCTCGATTATCGACTGGCGGAAGACGGGCGCATCTATTTGATCGAAGCGAACCCCAACGCTCAGATCGCGCGCAAC
Organism: Blastocatellia bacterium; assembly: GCA_963728545.1. Lineage (GTDB taxonomy): Bacteria > Acidobacteriota > Blastocatellia > UBA7656 > UBA7656 > DASUNP01. The sequence continues at coordinate 3,002,650 of CAVSKO010000002.1, read as the reverse complement.
GAAGATTTCGCCGATTCGGCTGAGCATTGCGGGGTCAAGTACGAAGAGCTTTTGCAAAAGATCGTCACGCTGGGACTCAGCTATCGGCCCTATGTTTAGCCGACGGCTTGAACAAATCCCCGCCAAAGCGTATAAGAGCAAAACCGGATCAATCAAAATCAAGGAGACTCTTATGCGCATTCCCAGAAATTTCATAAGCAAAGCGCTGCTCATCTTTCTCTTGCTAAGCTCCTCAAACCCGGCCTGGGCGCAAGCGGGCGCGACAGAGCCAACCTACGACATAATCATCACCGGCGGCCGCATAATTGACGGGACGGGAGGCGCGTGGTTTTACGGAGATGTTGCTATCGAAGGCGACCGCATCGCGCGCATCGCTCCCCCAGGGATGCTCGACAAGTTTACGACGAACATGAGGGTGGACGCGCGCGGCCTGGTGGTCGCTCCCGGCTTTATAGATATTCAAAGCCATTCGCGTGACAACTTTCTTACGGGCGACGGGCGCGTCATAAGCAAAGTCACGCAGGGCATCACTACGGAAATCATGGGCGAAGGCTGGAGCAACGCGCCCGCTAATGAAAAGACCATCGCCGGTTCAGGCAGCGTGGACCCCGCCGAACAACAGTTTGTGGAAGCGTTCAAAGCCGAGCGTGGTTTTAATAACTGGCTCGAAGCCATGCAAAAGCATGGCGCTTCGGCGAACCTCGGGTTGTTCGTGGGCGGCGCGACCGTCCGCATGTATGTGAAAGGCATGGCGCAGGGCAAGCCTACGAAAGAAGAGCTTGACCAGATGCGCGCTCTGGTAAAGCAGGCGATGGAAGACGGGGCTTTCGGCATCGCGACCGCGCTCATTTATCCGCCCGGCAATTTCGCCACGACCGAAGAGTTGATCGAAATGTCAAAGGCAATGGCCCCTTACGGCGGCATCTACATCTCGCACATGCGCTCGGAGGCCGATCAGTTTCTCGAAGCTATGGACGAAGCTATGCGCATAGGCCGGGAGGGCGGCGTGCCCGTCGAGATTTATCACCTCAAAGCAGGGGGCCGCCGCAACTGGGCGAAAGCGCAACAGGCCATCGATAAGATCAACGCCGCTCGCGCTGCGGGCCAGGATGTCTCGGCAGACATGTACCCTTACGTCGCGGGCGGCACGGGGTTGACCGCGTGCCTTCCGCCGTGGGCTTCGGCTGACGGAAAACTGTTAGCAAATTTGCGCGACCCCGCGATGCGCGAAAAGATAAAAGCGGAGGTCTTGAAAGATAAGACCGATTGGGAAAACCTCTGCCAGCTGGCTACGCCCGAAGGCGTCCTGATAGTCGGGGTGGACAAGCCTGAGAATAAAGTTTTCGCGGGCATGCGGCTCTCCGAGATGGCGGCGAAGCAGGGCAAGCCCTGGCTCGACGCGGCAATCGATTTGATCATTTCAGAAGAGCAGCGCGTAGGCACTATCTTTTTCATGATGAGCGAAGACAACATCAAGCTACAGTTGCGCCAGCCCTGGATGAAGTTCGGCACGGACGCGGGCGGCGCTGACCCAGACAAGCCTGAAGGGCTCGTGCATCCGCGCTCGTATGGGACTTACCCGCGAATACTCGGCAAATACGTTCGAGAAGAAAAGGTCATCCCGCTCGAAGACGCTATACGCAAGATGACATCGGCGGTTGCGAACCGGCTCTCGATACGAGACCGGGGATTGCTGCGCGAAGGGATGTATGCCGACGTGGTCGTGTTTGACCCGAAGACGGTTGCCGACCGCGCTACGTTTGAAAAGCCGCACCAGCTTTCAGTAGGCATCAAATTGGTGCTGGTCAACGGCACGGCGGTCGTCGCCGATGGCATGCACACTGGGGCCAAGCCCGGACGAATCGTTCGCGGCCCCGGTTATCGCGGAGTTCCAAGGACGGAGGAAAAATAGATTGTTTGGGCTGACGCCGGGTCGCATAGTTGAGAGGGCCAGAGAGTCCGCCGATAAGCCCGGTGTGCCTACCCTGGGCGAGTCGCTATTGTTTGGAAGCCTCGGCTTTTTCGGGGCCAGCCTGTTCGTTTTTTCCACCGTAGCTTTCGCGGGCTACTGGATGTACGAAAACCTGGGCGAAGGACTCGCTTACGCGGTATGGGCCGTGCTTTTCATCCTTGCGGGTGGGGCCGTGTTGAGCCGCCTGGTGATCGGCCCCGGAGCGCTCCTTCGATTTTATCTTCTCTTCAGCCTCGCATTTTTTCTTTATGCGGCGGGATGGGTAGCGGCTTACTTCCCTTTGCGCAACGCGAGAGGCGAATGGCTAGGCTCGCTCGTGGGGACTTTATTGATTGCCGTTGTATTTGCGTGGGGATTTCGAGCCTGGCGCGCGTGGCCGAAGATGGCGCTCGCGCTATTCGTGAGCCACTCAGCGGGATATTTCCTCGGCGATTTTATCAATTCAAGCCTCGGCGGCAGAGCGGGCATGCTGTTGTGGGGAGCGAGCTACGGCTGGTTGTTCGGTATGGGATTGGGGTATGCCCTTTACGCTGCTCAACGAGAGGCGCGCTACGCCTTGACCGATCTTTCGGATAAACGCGCAGATGCTTGACTCTTGCGCAAAGCTTCACAATATAGCGGTTTTCAATTGAATGTACGGGATTGGCAGAGACATCTCACCGCAGAGACACAGAGAGCACAGAGGTTGCGCAGAGCAGAATAAAATCTCTGCGCAATCTTTGCGTCCTCTGTGTCTGCGGCGGTGAATCTTCTTTCATTCCCTTACACTCATATGTAATTTGATCTAGACCTGGCCCGGAGAAAATTATATGACCAATCTCGTTCGTGCAGTATGTAGATTTGCGACGGCAGTAATGTTGATAACCGCCCTCGTTTCGCCCTCAGCCGCCGAGGAGAAGTTCGAATACTGGCCGGGCGCAAACTATGATGGCCGCATCCCGACTTTTCAGCAGGTGCTGGGCTACGACCCCGGCGAGCGCATCACTTCACACGCCGGGTTGATGAAATATATGGAGGCGCTGGCTGCCGCCGCTCCAAATCAAGTCAAGATATTCGAGTACGCCAAAAGCTGGGAAGGCCGCAAGCTCGTCTACGCGGCGGTAGGGTCGGAAGCCAACATCAGACAACTGGATGCGGTGCGCGCAGGCATGCAAAAGCTAGCCGACCCGCGCAGGACCGGCGAAGCAGAGGCAAGGCAATTGATCGCCCAGCTTCCGGCTGTCGTATGGCTCGGCTATGGGGTTCACGGCAACGAAATCTCCTCGCCTGATGCGGCGTTGCTTACGGCTTATCACCTGCTGGCCGCGCGCAATGATCGTATGACGGATGAGATACTTTCTAAAGTCATAGTGCTTATCGATCCGACGCAAAACCCCGACGGTCGAGACCGCTTCGTTCACAATTTCGAGATAGCCGAAGGTCCCGATCCTGACGCAAGCCCGTTGGCCGCCGAGCACAACGAGCCGTGGCCGGGCGGTCGCACCAACCACTACTACTTTGATTTGAACCGCGACTGGTTCGCGCTCACCCAGCCCGAAACGCGCGGGCGGGTTCGCGCGCTGCAAGAATGGTATCCGCTGGTCTTCGCGGACCTCCACGAAATGGGGAGTGATTCGACCTATTATTTCGCGCCCGACGCAGTGCCTTTCAACCCGCACCTGGCGAAAGAGCAGAAAGAGAATCAGTATCTCTTTGGCAAAAATCACGCGAAATGGTTTGACCGTTTTGGCTTCAGCTACTTCACGCGCGAGGTCTACGACGCTTTTTATCCGGGCTACGGCGCGAGCTGGCCTTCATACTACGGAAGCATAGCGATGACTTACGAACAGGCGAGCGTGCGCGGCCTCGTCGTCAGGCGGAGCGATCAAACCAGCATGCATTTTCGCGACAGCGTCCGTCACCATTTCGTGGCTTCGCTCTCGACCGCCGAGACGGCTGCTCAAAACCGCGAAAAGCTGCTCGCGGATTTCTACGGCTACAGGAAAAGCGCTATTGAAGAGGGCAACACGGGTAATGTCAAAGCCTACATCCTGCCGCGTCGCGGCGACCCTTCAGCCGTTGATAAACTGGCGGCCGTGCTTGACTACCAAGGCGTGGAGGTCAAACGCGCAGGCGCGAGCTTCAGAGCTTGCGGGGCTGATTACCCTGCGGGCAGTTACATGATCTCGCTCGCCCAGCCCGCCAAGCGATTGATACGCACGCTGCTGGATGCGAACGTGCCGATGGAGGAAGGATTTGTCAAAGAGCAGGAGCGACGCCGAAAAAAGAATTTGCCCGACGAGATTTATGACGTGACCGCGTGGTCTCTGCCCTTGCAGTACAACGTCGAAGCGGTTGCCTGTTCCGAGGTGTTGCGAGGCAGCTTTGAACCGGTCAAGCCTCAGATGACGCCCGCAGGAAAAATAAACGGCAGTTCCGCGACTGTTGCCTACCTTGTCCCCTGGGGAACGGCGGCGGCGGGCCGGCTGCTCGCGGCATCGCTCAAAGAGGGACTCAGAATCCTCAGCGCAGACAAGCCATTCGCTCAGCAGGGGCGAACCTTTCCCTCGGGCACGCTCATATTCAAAGTGAAAGAGAATCCTTCAAACCTCCGAGAGACGCTTGAAAGACTGGTCGCTTCGACCGGCGCTGAAGTTTATACGACCGACACCGGATGGGTGGATACGGGAGTCGATTTCGGCAGCGGCAATGTGGTCTACATGCGCCGGCCCGCGATTGCCATGGCGTGGGACCTGCCGACCTCGTCGAACTCAGCCGGCGCTACGCGGTTTGTGCTTGAGCGCCAGTTCGGCTATCCCGTGACGATCATCCGTTCGCGCCAGATAGCCACCGCCGATCTCTCACGTTTTCACGTGCTGATTCTTCCGGAAGCGGGCGGGGATGGCGGGTACGCGGCGGCGTTCGGCGCTGATGGCATAAGGCGTATAAAAGATTGGGTAACGGCTGGAGGAACTCTCATAGGGCTTGGCAGCGGAGCCGTGTCGTTTATGGCAGATGCGAGAACAGGGCTTCTTTCAATCGCGCAGGAGAATGCGGCCCGCGCATCCAGAGCCGCGAGCGCGACTGAACCGCCGAAAGAAGGCGAAGCCGCGAGAACGAGTGACGCGACTGCGAGGCCGCAGCAAACGACTGACGGGCGACAGGCGGGAAAGCTCATTGCCACGGAAGAGGATTTCAACCGGGCCGTTCAGCCCGATTCCGATTTGCCCGATGTTGTGCCCGGCGTGCTGGTGAAAACGAAATTGGACGAAGACCATTGGATGACGGCGGGGCTTGATCGTCCTGTTCACGTGCTGGTCCAGGGCCGAGCGATATTCACCCCCATCAAGCTGGATCGGGGCGTGAACGCTGCGTACTTTGCCGCGCCTGACCAGTTGCTTTCGAGCGGATACCTGTGGGAAGAGAATCGAAAGCAACTGGCTTTCAAGCCTTTCATAGTCGTGCAGCAGCAGGGACGCGGGCTTGTGATAGGCTTCACCGCAGACCCGAATTTCCGCGCGTATATGGATGGGCTCAACGTGCTGTTTTTGAACGCGGTGTTTCGCGGGGCGGCTCACGCGCGCCCCGCGACAGCCGAGTGAAAAGCAGGCGAGGCGAAACCTTTTATAGGCGAGCGTCACTAACATATAAAATAAAAGCCGGAAGGGACAAGTAGATGAAGCTATTAACCAGTTTTATCATCGCCTTATTGTTTATCTCGCCGACCGCGACGCAAGCCTTCGGGCAGGGCAAGCAGCAAAACAGCTCTACTTTAAAAACAAAGGCAAAGAAAGATGAGCTGATCGCGCGCCTGGAAACTTTTATTCCCCAGTTGATGAAAGACGGAGACGTTCCGGGGCTGTCGATAGCCCTCGTGCGCGATTCGCAAGTTTTATGGCAGCGCGGGTTCGGCGTGAAGAACGCCGAGACCAAAGAGGCGGTCGTTGATAATACCATCTTTGAAGCCGCTTCATTGAGCAAGCCCGTCTTTGCCTACGGCGTGTTGAAGCTGGTAGAGAGCAATCGGCTTGACCTCGACGCGCCGCTGAGCAAATACCTCGCGCAGCCTTACATAGAAAATGACGAGAGGTTGAATTTAATAACTGCGCGCCGAGTGTTGAGCCACACGACAGGTTTCCCGAACTGGAGAACCGGGCGGACAACCTCTAAAAATTCATTTCACCCCCGGCGAAAAGTTCAGCTATTCGGGCGAGGGCTTCGTCTACCTGCAAAAGGTCGTCGAGCAGTTAACAAACCAGCCGCTCGATCAATACCTGAAAACGGCGGTCTTCGAGCCTCTTGGCATGACGAACAGCAGTTTTGTATGGCAGGACCGCTACGACGCAATGAAAGCGACAGGGCATAACACGGGCGGCGCGCCTACGGGCATACGCAAACCGCCGAAGGCGAACGCCGCCGCGAGCCTGCACACTACGTCTGCTGATTATGCGAAATTTATGATCGCGATTATGAAGGGGACGGGGCTTAAGAAAGAGACGATCCGAGAGATGCTCGGCCCGCAGACCAAAGTCGATGAGGGTTGTCGCAATTGCATTACCTCTTCTACAGGCAAGCTCTCTTCGACGGTGGCGTGGGGCGTGGGCTGGGGATTGCAGCAGACCGAAGACGGCATCTCTTTCTGGCACTGGGGAGATAACAACGGCGATGTACATTGTTACGTCGTCGGGTTCCCGGAGCAAAAGTTGGGCGTCGTTGTATTCACCAACAGCGGAAACGGCCATTCGATCATCCCCGCGATTATTTCTGAGGCGATAGGCGGCAAACATCCTGCGATTGCCTGGATCGATTACGAACCTTATAACTCGCCCGCGAAGATGCTGTTCAAAGACATACTGGCCAGGAGCGTCGTTTCGATCAACGATTACAAGCAGCGAAAAAAGAGCGGATCGAGCGCGCCCGCTATGAATGAAGCGCAAATAAACAGGCTGGGCTACTGGCTGCTGAATAAGAAGAAGATTGATGAGGCCATAGAAGTATTCAAGATGAATGTCGAAGACTATCCGGCCTCGGCGAACACATACGACAGCCTCGGAGAGGCTTACGCGATTAAGGGCGACAAAGAGCTGGCTATTCAGAACTATCAAAAGTCAGTCGAGCTGAATCCCAATAACACGAATGGAGCCCAGGCGTTGAAAAAGCTTCGAGAGCAATAATGTAGATGAGAGAACGGACTTCACCGCCGCAGACACAGAGGACACAGAGCGGGCGCAGAGAAAACCATATTCTGCTCTGCGCAGCCGCCGCGTGCGAAGCACATCATCGGCCATCCTGTGTTCTCTGTGTCTGCGGCGGTGAGATGGTTTTTGCTTTTTGTAAATTTCCAAGTTTTCGGTAATAATCAGCAAGCAGATTCCCTGATCACACTAGCTTTCACCTCGTCGATTGAAAGGAGCCGGATCGATGATTAAACGATCTTTATTATTATTGTCCATAGCCGTTTTACTGAGCGCGTCTTTCACCCGCGCGCTTGCCACCAACCCGAATGGCCGTGTGCCTACTATTGACGATCTGCTGACGGTTAAATCCGCGGGCGGCGCACAGATTTCGCCCGATGGCCGCTGGGTAGCTTACAGTGTTACCGAAACCGATTTTAAACAGGATGCCTACGTGAGCCACATCTGGCTCGCCGACACACAGACCGGCAAAACATTTCAACTGACGCGCGGCGAAAAGAGCGCGGGCGGCGCTCAGTGGTCGCCCGACGGGGCGTGGCTCGCTTTTACGAGCAACCGCATAGGCGACAAGAATCAAATCTTTGTCATCAACCCCGAAGGCGGCGAAGCGGTTCAACTAACCAAGGCCGAAACATCTGTCGGAGGCTACATCTGGTCGAAAGACGGAAAGCAGATCGCCTTTTCGGCCTCCGATGCTCCGCCGCAAGCTTCTAAAGATCGCAAAGAGCAACTGGGCGATTACGAAGTGGTGCGCAAGGAATACAGCCACTCGCACATCTATACTCTCGACGTGGCCGAAGCCTTGAAAGCGCCCGTCGCGGGCCGCCAGCGCACGAAGAACAAAGAGTTCAGCGTCGGCGGCGCTTCCTGGTTTCCGGACGGAACAAAGATAGCTTTCAGCGCGACCGTAAACCCCGACTTGATACAGGGGACGACCGCAGACATTTACTTGCTCAACCTCGCCGACGATTCCGTAAAAAAGCTGGTCGCGCAACCCGGCCCTGATAACAACCCGCAATGGTTTCCCGACGGCAAGCAGATATTATTCTCGACCGCGATGGGCAATGAGAGGTTCTTTGCCAGCAACACGCGGTTCGCTGTCATACCTGCCGATGGAGGTACGCCGCGCTCGCTCACAGATGGGTTTGACGAGAACCCCGGCTTCGTCGCCTGGAACAATGACGGGATCTATTTTATAGCACTGCAAAAAACGGCTTCGCACCTGTTCCGGCTGGACCCTGCGACCGCAAAGGTCACGCGCATCACGGGGCCGGATAATTTGATGGGCGGCCCTTTCTCGCTCACCCGCGACGGCCGGCGCATGGCCTTCAGCGCTGGCTCTCCCGTTTCATTAAGCGAAGTCTTCGTCACTGATGTGAAGAATTTTTCGCCGCGCGCGTTGACGAATATGACCGAGCAGGCGAAGCAGTTCAACCTCGGCACGCGCGAAGTTATCTCGTGGAAGAGCCAGGACGGCGCCGTGATCGAAGGCGTGCTTATCAAGCCCGCGAACTTCGACGCTTCCAAGAAATATCCGTTGCTTTGCATCATACACGGTGGCCCTACTGGGATTGATCGCCCGTCGCTGCTTGCCCCGGACACGCGCTATTACCCGTCGGACATCTGGGCTGCGCGCGGCGCGTTGATATTAAAGGTCAACTATCGCGGCAGCGCAGGCTACGGCGAAGCTTTCCGCAAGCTCAACGTGCGCAACCTGGGCGTGGGCGACGCGTGGGATGTTTTGTCCGGCGTTGATTATCTTGTAAGCAAAGGCTGGGTCGATCCACAAAAGGTCGGCTGCATGGGCTGGAGCCAGGGAGGCTACATCTCCGCGTTTCTGACCACGTCGTCAGACCGCTTCGCGGCGATCTCTGTGGGCGCGGGAATATCGAACTGGGCGACCTATTATTACAACACGGACATAACGCCTTTCACGATAAACTACCTGGGCAAAGACCCTGCCGAAGACCCGGAGATTTATCAAAAGACTTCGCCGATGTCTTACATCAAAAAAGCGCGCACGCCTACCTTGATCCAGCACGGCGAGTTTGACCGGAGGGTCCCGATAGCGAACGCTTACGAATTGCGCCAGGGGCTTGAGGACCGTGGCGTGAAAGTCGAGATGGTGGTCTACAAAGGCTACGGTCACGGGATCACAAAGCCGCGCTCTATGCGCGCCGTCATGCAGCACAACCTGGATTGGTTCAATCACTACATCTGGGGCGACGCGCTGCCTGACTTAGCCAACCCGGCGTTGCCGAAAAAAGAGGCCAAGAAAGAGGATAAAAAGGATGCCGGGAATTAAATCGATGGGCGGTTGGAATAATGCCGGAGTTTCACGCTGAGCCGTATCTCTATCTCGCAGGGCTGACGCACAAAGCCGCCCTCATCAGCTGGGGCGGCTTCTACTTCCGCGTGAGCGAAAGGGCCGGGGAAGACGCGTGGAAGCTGGTCGATGACCAGAACCTCGACCATGTACACCCGCCGCGCCGCGAGACTATAGGCGCAAGAAGCGAGCCATATGGCGAAGCTACGGTCCAGGTCTTTAACTCTTCGGGCGAGATGGTCGCGTTCGCCGAGACAATGACCGTAAATCATGCCTGGGTCGCGGGGCTTGAGCCGAACACAGAATACACTTACCGCGTGATGGTCAACGGCGAAGAGTGGGCTGCGGGTGAGCGGCGCGATTGGGTTGTCACAGAGCAGAGCAAAGGATTAATCAAGAGCGGCCGCGTCTACGACAATCGTTTTCGCACGCACCCGCATCCGGACGAGCGAGCTTCTTTGACTTTTGCGGTGCTGGGAGATTTCGGCATAGGCGTGCGCCGCCCCTCGAAGGTGGACCGCCGCCAGCGCGAAATAGCCGCCGCGCTTGAGCAGGCGGTCAATCAAAGGGACGTGCAGTTGTTGCTGACTACGGGCGATAACATCTACGCCGGTCGCAGTCTGCTGGGAGTCCCCATAGGCGCAACCGGCGACGAAGACGACGATTGGTTTTTCACTTTCTATCAGCCGTACCGCTACATCATAAATCGCATACCCGTTTACCCGTCGGTCGGCAATCACGATTCAAATGAGACGGAGGCAAGCGATGATCGCCAGCAGTTGCTCGACAATTATTTTCTCAACGAGCGATTCACAGGCGAGCAGACGGCGGGCCGCGCGTCAATCGGGCCGGGGTTGTTTTACAGATTTCGTTACGGCGCCGACATAGAATTTGTCTGCATAGACACGTCGCGCCAATCGTGGCTGTTCGGCAAGCGCTACTTCGAGCACCCGAATCACGCATCATTTCTCGATGCGGCTTTCCCCGACAAGGCGACTACAAGCGGCGGGCCGGGCTGGATAATCCCGTTCGCGCACCACCCTCCGTATTGCGCGGGCCCAAGGCATTCAAACTCTATCTCGATGATTGAACGCCTCGTTCCGCTTTTCAACCGTGCGGGCGCGCGGGCGGTCTTTAGCGGCCACGAGCATAATTATCAACACTCGCACGCCGACGGAATCGACTACTTCATAACGGGCGCGGGCGGAAAAGTCCGTATCGAACCCCCCACGGATTTTGCCGAGGCTCACACGCGGGCGTGGGCCGCAGCCGCCAACTTCCTGCTTGTTGAGGTTGCGGGTAGTCATATGCGCGTCACGCCAATCGGGGCGCTGGATGACGAAGGCGCTTTGAGAGATTTGATAATCTTCAACCCGGCAGGCGAGGTTGTAGAAACTCCTATCGTCATCGCCAAGACGTAATCAAAGCATTATTTTCTCTGGAGGCTCACCAGATCGAAGGCAACTCGGCTTCGTCGCACTCCATAGTCGTCCCGTCAGGCAGTATATGTATGACAGACGCCCCGCGCTGCTTTAGCGGCGGCGCGAGCAGCCCTACGCGGTGACAGTTGGCTCGCGGGGTGCGCGTGTGGGTCGTGAGCGGCTTCGATTCTGAGCACATTACGGCGACGCGAATCTCCGAGCCAAGCTCTACTATGCGATCCAATCCCCGCCGAAGCTCGTCGGGCGGCGCGACCACCTTGCCGCCGCATTCCGGAAGATGCTCGTAGCCGATGCCGTTTTCTTGCAACGCACGGGCGAGGTTGCCCCCGTTGTACTGAGGCCAGCGCGACCGGGCCACGCTCCGCACGTCACACAGGAAAGCGATTTCGTGACGGCGCAGCAGGCCGAGAAAGTAGTCGAACGAATGGCGGCCATGGCCTATCGTGTAAATCGTGAGCGAGTTGTTTTTCATACGGCTAAATCAATAACCCCTATTATCAATTACAACATCCTTTCGAGAAGCGTGTAAATGTGGAATCATGATAGTTGGAGAGTTTAAAGTGACGACCTACACGGTCAGGATTCATAACCCGATAATCGATACGGAAGTGATGAAGGTTGAAACCGACAACCGAGAGCTTGCCTTTGCCGAAGCAGCGTACTTGTCCGTGCGACACGGAGTTGCCCGCGTCTACGATAACTCGGCCAGTACTGAAGTCGCGCGCTTCCGGTACGGGGTCGAAGTGCCGGCAGATTCATAAGCTGCCGGCGACGGGTTGCGTGCTCACCTACTCTTTCCACTCTTCTGTTTTGCCCGTGAACCGTTTGAAGCGCGGGCCTGTTTTATTGAGGTCTTATCGAAAGCATCGGGGTGAAGATAAGAGCCTCGCTCCGAAGCGGGCTTCTCTTCTTCGACAGGTATGCGATGAGCGTTTGCGTAAGCATCCTGCCGGACGCCCGTCACTTGCCAGGAGATTTTCATGCCGGGCTTGCCGCCTGCGATCTTGAAGCGGTTGCCTTTGATCTCCTGCGCGATATAGACGGGGGCAAAGCCGCCTATGCATGTGAGGTGATAGCGGAAATCGCGATTGAGCGACTCGAAGTAAGCGGGCAGCGTGATGACGGCCTCGCCGCGCCGGTCAAGCACCGCGTTGCCGTTGTAGATGTTCATCATGTCCGGGGATTCGACGAACGAGTGCGAGAGCGTTTTGTTCTCCGGGTCGAGCGGGTGGTCGATCTTGAACGACCCGCCGCCTTTCGACACCGTGCCGGTGACTATGAGCGAGCCGGGGATTCGGACGGTCACTGCCGAAGTGCCGAGCACCATCGTATTGCTTGAGCTTACGACCACGTCTGCTCCGATGGCTGTGGCGTTTGTGATGTCTGCGGCTCCGTGCGTATCCGCGCCGATGAATGTGTTCTTGCTTCCTGTGGTATTAGATTGCCCGGCAGAGCTACCGATAAATGTATTGCCTTCACCCGTCGTGTTACCAAATCCTGCGCTGTTTCCGAAGGAGGAGTTGTTGCTGCCTGCCGTGTTTAACGCGCCTGCGTCGCGCCCGAAGAAGGAGTTGCTGACGCCTGTCGTGTTAAGAAGGCCTGCGCTCCACCCGAAGAATGAATTATTGCCGCCTACCGTGTTATTGCTGCCCGCGCTGTTTCCGAAGAAGGAGTTGCTGAAGCCTGTCGTGTTGAAAAAGCCCGCGTTCACTCCGAAGAAGGAGTTGTTGCTGCCTTCCGTGTTACTGTTGCCTGCGTTCATTCCAAAGAATGAGTTGAAGGAGCCTGACGTGTTAGCCGCGCCTGTGCCGCCCCCGAAGAATGAGTTGAAGAAGCCTGTCGTATTAGACGCCCCTGCGCTGCCCCCAAAGAATGAGTTGAAGGAGCCGGTCGTGTTATTAAATCCTGCGATGCTTCCGAAGAAAGAGTTGTTGCTGCCTTCCGTGTTAAGTGATCCTGCGGCATCCCCAAAAAATGAGTTACCGCCGCCTGTCGTGTTACTGTTGCCTGCGGCACTCCCGAAGAATGAGTTGCCGCCGCCCGTCGTGTTAGAAAAGCCTGCGTCGCGCCCGAAGAACGAGTTGGAGTCGCCTTCCGTGTTAGAAAAGCCTGCGTCGCGCCCGAAGAATGAGTTGGAGCCGCCTTCCGTGTTAGAAAAGCCTGCCTTGTTTCCGAAGAATGAGTTGCTGAAGCCTGTCGTGTTCGAAAAGCCCGCAGAGGCTCCGAAGAACGAATTGCCGCCGCCTTCCGTGTTATTGTTGCCTGCGCTGCTTCCAAAGAATGAGTTGTCAGAGCCTTTCGTGTTTGACGCGCCGGCACTGACGCCTACAAACAGGTTATTTGCCCCTGCAACGCTTAACAGACGGTTGCCGTTGATGTTGTACTGAGTAGTCGCGTTGACCACACCCGCCGAAAGCGTCCCTCCGAGCGTGCCGTTGCCGCTTATGCTGAAGTTAGTCTCGGCCTGCTCGGATGTACCGTTTTGTATGAACCCGCCGGGAGGCGACCCTCCCAGCAGCGTCGCATTCGTAGCCGTGCCGCTCAGTATGGCGTATGGTGTCGCGGTCAACGGCTGGCGAGGCGAGAGCACAGTATGTGGATCGGCACTGCCTGTCGGCCTCACGCCTATCTCAAGGAAGCGGGCCGAGCCGTCAAAGACCCCTGCGCTGAAGTCAAGCTCCACGCTGAATACGCCGTTTGTCACCTGCACGCTTGCATTGGTCACGGTTGGTCCTTGCTGAATGCCCGTGCCAACGGCGGCAGTGTCGAACAGCTTGAACTGCATGTCGTAGAGTCCGTCTGCTGGATTGCCAGACTGAGTAAGTCGGCCCTGGTAGGTGAATGAAGTGCCCTGTGCCAGGGCTGTTGCTGCGTCAATCAGCAATATCATCGAGAGCAAGAAGATAGAGGAGAGCAGTTGATGAGTAAGCGATCTTTGGGACATGATTTGCTCCTAAGAGAATGCGCTTTAGCTGGCAGCACATTGGATTATGCGGTTAGCAGAGGCTGTGACGAGATGGTGGAGTAGCACAGCCGTCAAGTAGGAATAGCCGAGCGAATGAATATCACAGCTTATGGGCTATATCAAGCAGATTAATGAGCAGGGTTGTTGCAAAGTAGATTTAGAGGCAACCTCACCCCTCATTGTTTCGATTCGTTTTACTATAAACGCAGTTTGGCGCGGTTACTAATATTTGACATGCGCGGACAAAGTTATAAACATGAAAACACGCGATTGAATATCACTTGTGGATTTGCGGGAGCATCAAATGGTTATATTTAGCGAGGGAGTTGGCCGAAAAAGAATTCTTATAATCTGGTTAGTTCTTTTTCTTCTAGCGCCGGGCGTGTGGCAGCAATCTATTGCGCAGAAGAAGAAATCGCAGACGACAGAGGCCGCGCCCGTTACAGTAGAAGAAGCGGCGAAGCTTGAAGCAGTCATCACAACCGATTTTGGCGTTATACGCTTCGAGTTTTTCCCCGACAAGGCGCTCCGCCACACGCAACAATTCATCAAGCTCGCGAGGGCCGGATTTTACGACGGCTCCGCCTTTCATCGCGTGATCCCTCGCGGGGTAGTTCAAGGCGGCGACCCGCTTTTGAAAGACCCCAAAACGCCGCGCGACCGATGGGGCTCGGGAGCCTTGAGCCAGATCAAGGACGAGTTTTCAGACATCCCGCACGAGCGCGGGACCGTCTCCACTGTCCGCATACCGGGAAAGGCCGATAGCGGAGGCGCACAATTTTTTATCTGCGCTTCGCCGCAGCCACAACTCGACGGGCAGTTCTCGGCCTTCGGCCAGGTCACGGAAGGCATGGAGGTCGTAGACAAGATTTCGCTCGCGCAAGCCGACGACCAACAGAGGATCGTAACGCCTATCAAGATCATCTCGGTCAAAATCGAGCCCGCGAAAGTCGAGCCGTTTAAGGACGCCACCCTCGATCAGCTCAGAAAAGATGTGCTGCTCAGAACCAGCCTCGGCGATATGACTGTAGAGATGGCTCCCGACCTTGCGCCCGAGCATGTGCGCAATTTCTTAAAGCTGGTACAGACGGGCTGGTACGATCACACGGCTTTTCACAGGCTCATACCGGGGTTCGTCGTGCAGGGCGGCATGGGCTTTACGCGAGCGGGCGGCGTCGGGCACACGGCGGACCGCTGGGTGGGCAATCTCAAAGGCGAGTTCAGCAAAATCGAGCATACGCGCGGCGTGCTTTCGATGGCCAGGGCTGATGACCCGGATTCGGCCAGCACCTCTTTTTTTATAGTGCTCGGCCCGGCCCCCCACCTCGACCGCAAATACACGGTCTTCGGCAAAGTCGTAGACGGGTTTGACACCCTGGAGAAGATCGAAAAATCCGTGCGCGACGGCGAGACCCCGCGCGAGCGCATAGAGCTGATCGAAGCGGCCATAAAGCCTTGACCGTCACATCAAGCTTTTTCTGAGTTCGGGGTGAGCGTAAGGAATGACTATTTGCGCGATTAACATGCCGTCCTTTTTAATCGAAGCGACGCCCGCCGCGACGGCTGTTCGCACGGCCCCGACCTCGCCCGTCAACACGACCAGCCCTTTTCCTCCCGGCTGGTTGCGCGCTTCGATCAAGGTTATGTTGGCCGATTTAACCGCAGCGTCGCCCGCGTAAATGGCCGGAGCCACCTCTTTAGTCTCGATGATCCCGATTGCCTCTATGTGGTCAACCTTCACGCGGCCCTTGATCGCGTCGGGAAGCTCCGGGTGGGCGTTTTGAATGATGAAATGATCGAGCACCGTCTCGCCTGCCGACGCCAGACCGGCTCTCAGAGCCGATTCCACGTCCGCGACCGCGCCGCCGATCATTATCAGGTATTTGCCGCGAGGGATGATCACCGTCATTAACAGCTCGACTTCGGCCATCTTCAGCATGGCGTCCGTTGCTTCTATGCCGCGTGCAATCGAGCTTGATTCTATAAACCCTATACAGGGATTGCGCTTTGTGAGATCGTTTCGGCTCATCTGGGTTCCTTTATCTTTATGGAGAAGCCGAAGTATAAGCGGGAAGAGACCGGAAATTCAACAAGACGAACAGCGATTTGGATTCTCGTTCAACCGCGCCTCTGGAGTGCGGCGACTTGTCGCCGCTTTTGAGTTAGGAGTATCCTGGCACTTGCATCACGATCCGGCCACGCTATCAGATTATGACTGACGATACGCATTCTTCCGAGCAACCTGTGTCACGCCGCCGCGCGCCCTGGTGGATGTACGTGGTCGCGGCTTCATTCCTGGCCTATTTTATTTTGCTCGTCTACTCGGATTTCCTCGGGCCGCAGATGACGGGGATGCTGACGGAGTTCAACAACGAACAGAAGACCGTGCGCATGATCTTGCCCGATTCGCCCGCCGCGCGCGCCGGACTCGAACCGGGCGACCGAGTGGTGTCGGCTGACGGGCGCATAATCAAAACGCTCCCTGATTGGACGATAGTGCGCGTCAACCTCGAAGCAGGCCGCCCGGTCCCGCTCACGATAGAGCGCGGCGGCCGCGAGTTTGAAACCGAGCTGACCTTGATGCAAAGCTCGTGGAGCGATTGGACTTCGAGAGAAGGCATGGTCTTGCTGATGGTCAGGCTCGCGCAGCTCATCACTTTGATACTTGCAATCGTAATCGCTTTCAGCCGCCCGTATGAGTTGATAAACCGCGTGGGCGGCTGGTTTTTGGCAACCGTAGCGACGATGTCGTTTCTATTGCCTTACGGCATGGCCGCGACCTGGCGAGAGCTGCCGTCGCTTTTGGGCGCGCTTTTGTGGATACCGCTTTTTAGCACAACAGTATTCGCGCCGCTGCTTTTCACCTTCTTTGCTATCTTTCCTCGAAGACTGTTTCACGCGCGCTGGGTATGGCTTTTGGTGTGGCTGCCTGTGGCGCTGAGCCTGCCTTCGCGCGCCGAGTATTATTACTCGATGATCTATCGGCCCGAGCTTGTTCCGGCGGAGCTGGACTGGTTTTTATCGGCCACGAATTACCTGCCGCCGCTTTACGTCGTCGCGGGGCTTGCGGCATTGATCGTAAATTATCGCCGCCTGGAAGACGCGGGCGAAAAACGGAGGGTGCGCGTGCTGGTCGCCGGGTCGGTCGTCGGCTGGTTAGGCGCGCTCGTTTTGATGTCCTACTACTGGGGGCCTGCGTCGAGGTTCATAGCGGGGTTTTATTTTTCGCCCGCCTTCATCCTTCCGGTGATACTCTTTCTGCTTTTTCCTTCCTCGTTCGCCTACGTGGTGGTCAAGCACAGGGTCATGGAGATTCCTGTGCTGCTCAAAAGAAGCGCGCGCTACCTGATGGTCCAGCGCGGCTTCGTGTTGTTCATCTTTTTATTGAGCGCAGGCGCGACCTTTCTCTTCATAAACATATTCTCTAGTTTCGTGCGGCCCGATTCCGAATCGCGGGCGGCAGGCATCGCCTTCGGCGTGGGGTTTGGAATGCTTCTGGCCTGGCTCGTGGCGCAGGCCGAACGCCGCATCACCGAGAGGATCGACCGCGCCTTTTTCCGAAGCGCTTACGACGCGCGCCACATACTCGAAGACCTGGCCGCGAAGGCGCGCACGACCGTAGACCGCGCGGAACTTGCTTCGCTGCTTGCGCGCCATCTGAATGAAGCGCTTCATCCCGATTCGATAACCATCTACCTTGAAAGCGCCGACGACAACCTCCGAGTAGCAGGCGGGCAACAGGCGCAAGGGCCGGAAACCATCTCCTCTCGACTCTCGGTGCTCGCGCGGCTCACCGAGCGCGGCGAGCCGTGGGACGTTTCTGCGGGAGATGAGGGGCGCGCGCAATTGAGCGAGCTTGCGCCGATGGAGGCCGAATGCCTGGTCCCTGTGATGGGGCGCGAAGGCCGGCTCGTCGGATTGATTGCGCTCGGCGCGCGGATGTCGGAAGAACCATATTCGGGCGAAGACAAGCGGCTGCTCGCCACGGTTGCCGCTCAAGTCGGCATAGCGATTGAGAGCAGACGCCTGGCCGAGCAGATGGCCGACCGCATAGAAGCCGAGCGCCGCGCCTCTCGCGAGATGGAGATAGCCCGCCAGGTTCAAACTAAACTCTTTCCTCAAAAGATGCCGCCGCTTGAGACGCTCGAATACGTGGGCGGCTGCATACAGGCGCGAGCGGTCGGGGGCGACTATTATGATTTTCTAGACCTCGGTCCAGGCCGCCTCGCGATTGTTCTGGCAGACATTTCGGGGAAGGGAATCAGCGCCGCTCTGTTAATGGCTAACCTTCAAGCCAACCTTCGCAGCCAGTACGCGCTGGCGATTGAAGATTTGTCAAGACTGCTGTGCACTGTAAATCATCTGTTTTATGAATCAACCGCACCCGAACATTTCGCGACATTGTTTTTTGCCACTTATGAGGATGACACCCGAAGATTGCGCTACGTCAACTGCGGGCACAACCCTCCGCTGCTGGTTCGCGTGACGGGCGAGGTCCAAAGGTTAGAAGCGACGGCGATGGTGCTGGGATTGTTTGACCGCTGGGGCTGTGAGACGGGCGAAGTCACGCTTGAGCCCGGCGACACGCTCGTAGCTTTTTCCGACGGCGTCACGGAAGCTACGAGCGATGACGGAGAAGAGTACGGCGAAGCGCGTTTGATCGAAGCCTTGCAGTCGAAACGGTGCCAGACCGTTGTGTCGCTGCACGAAGACGTAGTCGCCGAAGTCATACAATTCAGCGGTCGCGAGCAGGAAGATGACATCACGGTCGTAGCCGTCCGCTCGCGCTAAATTTTTTCAATAGAACACAGATCAAAAGCCCCAAAGGGGCGCAATTCAATAGCCCGGCGCATCGCGCCGGGTTCTGGCAGACACAACAGACAAGCCCTGTAGAGACTGCTAAAAAAGTCCGAGTTGAAATGAAGCACGATACACCTCATCATCACCACGCACGGTCTGCTGCCCGCACTTCAGGCAGGCTGGTGACTCAGTGGCAGGTTCAACAGCTTGACCATGCGCTTGAGGTTGACGACGACGGCGGTCAGCACATACTGAATCTTCACTCGCAATCGCCCGCGATAGCGCACTCGCCTGCCGCCATGCCAGCGCATCATCTCGGCCAGCTTCCGCTCAATCCGCGGATGCTGCTTTCTCACCTCCTGATAGGCTGCCGTGGTGGCGCGCGCTCTGGCCGCTTGATATTCCGCTTCGTAGTCGTTCTTGATAACCGTTCGTCCTCCTTTCGCTCCCGCTTTCAGGCAAGTCGTGCGCAACCGACAAGCTTGGCATTGGCGGGCTGGAAAAAAGTATTGCCAGCCTTGATCGCGTCCTGTTCGCGTGCGACTGCGGCTGGTTTGCCCACCCGGACATTGCAATGCTTCGCCGGGCTCATCGAGTTGAAAATCTCCCGGTTGAAACAAGCCGGGCACCGAGCCCGGCCACTCATACGACGGCACATACACGGTCAGTTGTGGCCCGCTCTCGACCGCCAACTCGCGCAACACCTCGCCGCGAAAGCCGATCGCGTCCATCAACAAACTTTTGATGTCATTGCCGTGCGCCGCTTCTTCAGATTCAATCAAGGGCTGGGCATCCTTGGCTTCATCGCCATTGGCCGGCAGCACCTCGATGGCGCAGATCAACTCCGAGTCGGCATCCAGGCTGACATCCAGCAGATAGCCATTGTAATACTCGCCGTGTTTGCCGGTGCGCGCTTGCTCGTCAACCAGCGACAACAGCTTATCTTGGGCTTGGGGCTGGCGATCAGCCAATATCTTGTGGGCCAGGTCGAGCGCCGCGCGCAACTCGGTGGTGGCTTCGCCAACTGGCTCGCCAACTGGCTCGCCAACTGGCGGAGCGGCCCAGTGCTCGGCCCAGACGACGATCTCACGCAACTGCTCGACGCGTTGCAGCAAGCGCGCTTGGTCTTTGAGATCGGCGGTGGCTTGACGAATCCCGATGGCGCGCTGTTGATGCGCGACGACGGCTTCGGGCGCAAAGGGCTGGGCGGCCGCCAACAACCGCTCGCGGCTAGAAGCGACCAGGCGAATCGTCGAGGGCACGGCAATGTTAGCAATGATGTGGGTGGCGTCTTTGAGGCGCAGGCGATCTTTGACCAAGCCAAGGTGGCGGGCTTGGCGGAGAATCTCATCAAAGAGGTTTTGGAATCGCTCGACGCCAAGGCGGGTGCGAAACTGGGTCAACAAGGGCGGCGTTGGCAATGGGCTATCGAGCGCCAAGTCGAGGAAGAAACGGAAGGCGACATTGACCTGAGCCTCAGCGATGACTTCGCGATCCGACAACTCATAGTGAAATTGGAGGAAGTTGAGCTTGAGCAAGCGCACCGGGTCTTGGGCGCTGCGCCCCATCGAGGGTGAGTAACAATCGGCGACCAGATGACGCAGCGAGTCGAAATCAATCATGGCTTTGAGTTGGCGCAGATAGTGATCAGCGGGGATGAGTTTAGCAAAGACCAAGAGATCGATGTCGGTCGGGGCGATGTAGTAGTCTGGTTTGAGCATGGGAACCGCTCCTCTGCTAGAAGTCGCTTTCAGGATACTGCGCCGACCGGGACTTGCCAACTTTTTTAGCAGTCTCCTGTAAGGGCGAAATAAAGTCGATCGATCAAACTTATTTCGCCCTTACAGGGCTTGTCGTTCTGTTTGATGTTGACCTGTGGCGTTGCCACAGGCTATTGAATTGCGCCCCTTTGGGGCTTTTCTACCAAGATCATTGAATTTGTTCTCCTTTCCAAAAAATACTGAAGAAAGCAGAGGCCCGCGCCGTCTAATAGACAAATTTAGCTGAAAGGGAGAACTTCACAATGTTTAGCAAAGCCTTCATCAAATTTGGCGCAAACTGGTTAACTTTAATCGTAGTCCTGGCCTGGGGAACTAACGCGCTCGCGGGAGGATTTCAGCTTGAAGTCCAGGCCCCTCCGGAATCTGATCCTGAGCTGCAAAACGCAGCTATGGTCGTGCGAACGTACGGCTGTCGCCAGCCGTCGGATGCTGACGTCACTGCCAGCGCAGAAGGACTGGTAGCAGGCAAGCGACAGTCGGTGAAACTCGATCTGGTGGCTACGTCCAAAGGCGTTTATGCGATCAATAAACAGTGGCCTTCCGAGGGTCACTGGGTCGTGACGATAACCGGAAGCTATAATGGCCACACGAGCAGCGCGCTTGTGCGTCTCGGGCCTAACGGCAAGATTCAGGTCGCGGGCGGCAGTAAGAAATATAAGCCGGTCCAAATCGTCGCGCGCAAGCTCAGCGCCGAAGAGATAGACGCGGCGCTCCAAAGCCTGGCGGGCAACACGACGCGCGCCGAGCTGACTACAGAATCAAACTCCGAATCCACGTTCGAACCCGGCGGGTGGATACTGGCGAGCGCGGGAGTGCTTTTCTCTCTGGCCGGGGTCATAGCCTTCAAGCGACACGCGCGCGCCGCGTAGACTAAAAAAAGATTCACCGCCGCAGACACAGAGGACGCACATGGCCGACGATGTGCTTCGCACGCGGAGGGGGCGCAGAGGAAACGTAAAATCTCTGCGCCCCCTCCGCGTGCGAAGCACATCGTCGGCCATCCTGTGTTCTCTGTGTCTGCGGCGGGGAGATGTCTCTCCTATCCCGCACACTCTAACAAACACACACCTAATCGATAACTCACTGGTCGCCCCTTCGCCTGTTTTGGGTCAATTTCCTCTGCCCGTATCAACGATTGTATCTTTTTCGTAACCGGCTATATACTTCACGCTGCGTGACTTCGATCAGGTTGTAGAGCCGCGGCCTCGCTCAATCGAACAAATATTGCACTCGCTCAGGAGTTGTTTTGCGTACTAATCTAGTGGTGGGGTGGGAAGGGACAGCAAAATTGGAGAAGGCGACAGACCGGGCGGAAGACACTCTTGCGCGGTCTGCCGGCGGCGACACCCTGGCCTTTGCTGAAATCGTGCGGGAGCATCAAGGTATGGTCTTCAGCCTGGCTTACCATTTTCTGCGTGATCGGTCGCTGGCAGAAGAATTATCACAAGAAGTCTTTCTTCATCTTCACCAGAACATCACCGCGATACAGTCCCCCGCGCACCTGACATTCTGGCTGCGGAAAGTGACCTGTCATCGCTCGATTGACCAGACCCGCCGTCAAAAGGTCCGCCCGCAAGTGAGTCTGGAAGATGTGGCCGAACCCGTCGCGGCGGCTTCCGAAGGTGACCCGATGCTCGCGCGCACGCTCAAGCGCGTAGTTAACACGTTACCGGAAAAGCCGCGCATGGTCGTCTTGCTTCGCTACCAGGAGGATCTCGAACCGGCAGAGATCGCCGAGGTGTTGGATATGCCGGTCAATACCGTAAAGAGTCATTTGCGGCGTTCGCTCGCAATATTGCGCGAGAAACTGAGCCGCTGTTTCGGAGAGGCACAAGTATGAGCCGTCTTGATGATGAATTGAAAGTAGCATTCCGGCGCGTAGAACCGTCAGCGGATTTCGCGGAGCGCGTGATGAGGCGAATCAATAACCCGCCCGCAGCGAAGCCGAGTCTGTGGCAGAAGCTCAAAAGCTTTTTTGAGCCGCCCGTAGCGCGCTGGGTCGCGGTCGGAATCGCCACTTCGCTGCTGGTCGCGATATTCGCCTCTCAGTACCAGCGGCTCCAGAACGTGACGCCTGAGAGCACAATTGAGCCGACCGCCGCGCAACAAGCGCCCGGAGCAAAGACCGACACAGTCGCGCCGCAACTCGGCCCCGCGCCTTCTATTGAACAGACTGCGCCGAAGACGGTCAGGCATCAACCGGCCGGAAACAGGGCGGCTTTAAAGAGAAACCTTTTGGCGCGGCAGAGAAAACAGAGACAACTAAAGATCGAAGCCGAGCAGGCGAAAGAGCAATTATTTCTGGCGCTACAGATAGCCAGCTCGACGCTCAACGATGCTAACAAGATGGTGAGAGGTGACGACTAGGAGGCCATAGACGCGCCGCCAATTGATGATACTCACGGAGGACTTATGAAATTAATATTTACTAACCTGGTAAGACTGATGGGGCTTTGTATGCTGATCTCAGTCTTCGGAGCCCTAACAACTTACGCGCAGGATGCCAGGGTTGATATCAGTCACCTCGAAAGGTTTTCTGAAAGAGCAGATAAGGTGATAGATGTCACTGTCAACGAGGCGTTGATAAGGCTCGCAATCTCGGCCATGTCTGACAAGCGCACCCCGGAGGAGGCGAAGTTGAAAGAGCTTATTTCGGGGCTGAAAGGCGTCTACGTCAAGCGGTTCCAGTTCGCGGACCCGGGCGAGTTCGCGGACTCTGACATGGACCCGATCCGCGCGCAGCTTCGCACGCCCCCCTGGTCGAGGATCGCAAACGTCCGGAGCAAGCGCGAAGGCAATTACGACGTTTATATAATGACGGAAGGCAGCATCATTCGCGGACTGGTCGTGCTCGCCTCAGAGCCCAAGGCGATGACGGTGGTAAACGTCGTCGGGCCGCTCGACCTGAGCAAGCTCTCCGAGTTGGAAGGCAGGTTCGGCATCCCCCGGTGGGAGTTGATGACCGGGCCTAAGATAGATGACGGCGGCGGAGAGCACGAGAAGCCCCCCGTGGAGAAAAAACCGCCGCAGCCGGAAGCTCAACCGAACGGCGATCAGAGCAAGATCGTAATCAAGGACGCGACGACCGAGAAGCGGACTGAAAAGAAACAGCCGCCCAAACTCATACGCAACAGCGAAAAGCCGCCAAAGGAGCAATGAGCTATGACGATAAAGAGATCCCCCTTACTGCTTTTACTCGCAATCATCATAGTGGGCTTTTCGAACCGGGCGGCTTTTGCGGATGATAATAGCTTCAGCTCTGTCGTAAAGCACATCGAATCACAATACAACGGCAAGCGCCAGGGCACTTATGGCGGAGTGAGCTTCGCAAGGTTCCTGGTCAAGGTCATAAAGCCTGCGGGAGTGAAAAATTTCAAAGTCGTATATTTCAAGACGGTCGACTTCCCCGACGGTTCGAGCAGGCGCGGGATGAATTTTCACACCGCCGTTCGCGGCCGCATAAATAAAGAGTGGACGCCGCTGGTTCAGTACAGTTCGCCAGCCGAACGTCAATGGACTTATGTGTACGCCCATTTTCTTACGAATGATGTCAAGGTTCTGGTTGTGACTCTTCAAAAAGAGCAGGCCTTTGTCATACAGACAAAATTCAGCCCTGAAAAGCTGATAGAGTTTATGAACAATCCGAAGATCATGGGCATATCGCTTAAAGGCAACTCGAATAACCAACCCTCGCCAGAAGACAAAGACGACCCTGACGAAGACCGGGAAGACAACGAGAAGCCTCCTGATAATAAGTGAACTTCTTTGGAGTGCGGCGAATTTCTCGCCGCATTCCAAAGGGGCGAAATTCAATAGCCCGGCTGCCGCGCGCCGGGTTACGCACGCATAAGAGAATAAGCCCTGAAAGGGCGAAATGAGTTTGATTAATTAACTTTATTTCGCCCTTTCAGGGCTTGAATGATTTTGCGGTGGTCAACGCAGGGCGTTGCCCTGTGCTATCGAATTTCGTCCCTTCGGGGCTTTTCAAACTTAGACAAAAGCGCGCGCGCTGGCTATGATCAGGAAAGACGCTTGTGCGTAGGTGGGGAGGGGTATGGGAATATCGCTGAAACCTGAGCACCTGAAGCGCTACAAAGATATTGCCTGGCTGTTGATGAAGTACGGACGCTCGGACCTGGTTAAGCACGCCGGGCTTGAAGAGATCCTCAAAGACGAAGACGCCCAGACCGGTGACGTGCCTCCGGAGGCCGAATCGCTTGCCGACGACCTGGAGCGGATGGGGCCGACTTTTATAAAGCTCGGCCAACTGCTCTCAACGCGCGCAGACCTTCTCCCTCCCCCTTACCTCCAGGCGCTCACGCGGCTTCAAGACCAGATAGAACCTTTCCCTTACGAAGAGGTCGTAAAGATCATCTCCTCGGAACTGGGCGTTCGCATCTCGAAAGCCTTCTCAAGCTTTGACCCTGAGCCTATGGCGGCCGCGTCGCTAGGCCAGGTCCACCGCGCGACTATGCGCGACGGGCGGCCGGTTGCCGTGAAGGTGCAGCGGCCGGGAATTCGCGAACAGATAGTCCAAGACCTGGAAGCGATGTCGGAGGTCGCAGAGTTCCTCGACCAGCACACGGAGATGGGGCGGCACTACGAGTTTCAAAAGATATTGGACGAGTTTCGCAAATCGCTTCTGGCCGAGCTTGATTACCGTCAGGAAGCGCGCAACCTCTCAACGCTAAGCGATAACCTTATCGATTTTGACGCGATAGTGATTCCGCTGCCCGTCGAAGATTACACGACATCGCGCGTGCTGACGATGGACTACATACACGGGCGCAAGATAACCTCGCTCACCCCGCTCGCGCGCATCGACATAGACGGGGATGATCTCGCCAACCAGTTATTCCGCGCTTACCTGCAACAGATTCTCGTCGACGGTTTTTTCCACGCCGACCCGCATCCGGGCAATGTATTTCTGACCGATAGCGGGCAGATCGCGCTGCTCGACCTCGGGATGGTAGCCCGCATCACGTCCGGCATGCAGGAGAAACTTCTACAAATGCTCCTCGCAATCAGCGAGGGCCGCGCCGAGCAAGCCGCGACGGTCGCAATAGAGATCGGCTCGGCGAGAGAGAACTTTGACGAAAAGGAGTTCCGCCGCCGCGTGGCCGACCTTGTTACTGCTCATCAAAACGTCAGCGTAGAGGAGATAGAAGTTGGCACAATTGTGCTTGAAGTTACGAAGGCGTCGGGCGGATGCGGCATCCGTCTCCCGGTCGAGCTGACGATGCTGGGAAAGACCCTGCTCAACCTCGATCAAGTGGGCCGGACACTCGACCCGTTGTTTGATCCTAACGCGGCAATTCGCCGGTACGCTTCCGAAATCTTCCGGCAGCGATTAACCAAAAGCATGTCGCCCGGAAATCTGTTCAGCAGCGTGCTTGAAGTGAAAGATTTTGCCGAGAAGCTTCCGGGCCGCGTCAACAAGATTTTGGACTCAATCGCGAATAACGAAATCGAAGTAAAAGTAGACGCTATTGACGAGCGAATGTTGATGGAGGGCTTGCAGAAGATTGCAAACCGCATAACGCTCGGGCTGGTGCTCGCGGCGTTGATAGTCGGGGCCGCAATGCTGATGAACGTTCCTACGGATTTTCGTATTTTAGGCTACCCAGGGCTTGCGATCATATTTTTCATCGTAGCCGCAACCGGCGGCATCATGCTCGTGCTCAACATCCTTTTCTACGACGAGAAAGCCAAAAAATGAGCCTACGGGCTGAATCTCTCTTCAGGTTTTGAGCTTGACTTGAAATCGGCCTCGGAAATAAGATTCTGCCTAACCCACCTGGTAATGGCTCTTCTCCACTGACGCCAGGCGATTAGAATGGGTTGATAGTCAATCGCGACAAAGATGATCAACGCGCTGACAATCATTCTTAGGATTGCTTTAGTCTTTATTCGGATTGCAAAAATGGCGCACAGATTAGCGTCTTCAAATTTGACTGCCGCCGGTCTCTCCGGGAGGAGAACATGCGTAAATCCCCGCTTTCGCTTCATCGCGCGCTAATACTTCTCGGCGCGATGATTACTGTTCTGGCTTATACAATTATTTCGCTCTCTTTTGCGCCGCTCAACTTCGCCGTGGGCAAATCGCAGAAGAGGGACGAGGCTTTGCGAGCGGCGGGCCGGGGCAACCCCGCCATCAACTTGCAAGATGGTTACGGGCTTGAACAGACCTACGAAGGCGACGCCCTCCTGGCGCAGGCTTTAGAGAAAGACCAGGCCGCGCCGCTCTCAATCGCTTCCGCTGATTTCGACGAAGACGGGGCGCCAGACCTTGTGACGGGTTACAGGCATGCTGCCGCCGGAATCCTTACACTCTGTCGCGGCAATATCGATTCGATCTATCCGAATAGCCCCGAAGCCCAAAAGCGCAAAGCCGAATCGAGATTTATAGACTCGGCATTCTTACCCCATGCGCGAGCGGTGAGCCTGCCCGCGCCGCCCGATTTTTTGAGCGCGGGAGATTTCGACGCAGACGGACACTGGGATGTTGTGAGCGCCCAGGCGGGCGCGAACGCGCTCTTTCTGCTTGCGGGCGATGGGCGCGGCGGCTTTCTGCCTGCGAGGCGCATACAGTTGCGCGGCAGTGTTACCGTGATGGTAGCGGGAGAGATCAATCGCGCAGATGGGTTGACTGACCTTGCCGTGAGTATCAATGCGGGCGACGGGCCGAAGGCGCTGGTCTTTGAAGGGCCGGAAGGCGCGCTCAGGGCCGAGCCGGAAGAGATCCAATTGCCTGCCGAGGCCCGCGCGATGGCAATGGGCCAGATGGATGACGCCTACCCGATGGATCTGGCTGTGGGAGCCGGTTCTGAGGCGATCATAATTCACGGGCGCGACCGGAAACTGTCGCTTAATGAAGCTGCGCGGCGCGACGTTTCTCGTCCCCTCGTCAGCCGCCATTACTTTCCGTTCGCCATCGAGTCAATCGCGCTCGGCGAATTTACGGGCAGCAGCAGGTTCGAAGCGGCGGTGCTCTCAAGTGAAGGCGAGCTTCACGTGATGAGATGGAGAGCCGAAAAGCAGGTTTGGGAGAGCGAGCCGTTGATTTCCGACCGGCTATCTGCGTCGGCCCGCCTGTTACGGGCTAACGTTTCGACAAGCACGACGGATGATCTGCTGGTCATCGATAACGCGAGCCGTCAACTGCAAATCGTAATTGGCAGCCATGAGTCTGCGCCCGCGTCGTCGCCGAGAATCGCGGCGTCTCTTGACGTAGAAGGCGACCCCGTTGCCGTGATGCCAATGCGGTTAAACAATGATGCGTTGAGCGACCTGGTGATACTTAGAACCGGGCACAGCGCGCCCTCGGTGGCAGAGACTGCGCCCGTCTCTACGTTCGCAGTGACGAACACGAGCGACAGCGGATCGGGGTCGCTCAGACAGGCGATTCTCGATGCGAACGCAAACTCGGGCGCCGACATGATTAGCTTCCAGATAGGGTCGGGGGCGCAAACGATCTCCCTCTCCTCGGCGCTTCCGATCGTCACAGGCGCGGTGACGATTGATGCTACGACTCAAACGGGCTTTGCGGGCAGTCCTCTCATCGAGTTAGACGGGAGCGGCGCGGGAAACGTAAATGGATTCTTTATCACGGCAGGCAGCAGCACCGTGAAGGGGTTTGTCATTAATCGTTTCGGCGATAGCGGCATACGCTTGCAATCGGGCGGAAACAACTTTATCGAAGGCAACTACACAGGCGTAGACGCGGCGGGCAACTCTGCCTCGGCTAACACAATCGGCATTTTTGTTGACGGATCAAATAACACGATTGGGGGCACGACTGCCGCTGCGCGCAACATCGTTTCAGGGAATTCGCTTCGCGGTATTTTGATCTCCGGCAGCGGGACAGGAAACTTTGTGCGAGGCAACTACATAGGCATTAATGCATCGGGCAGCGCCGGGGTAGGCGGGCTGGCTAGCCCCGGACTGGTGATCAATGGCGGGTCAGGCAACACCCTTGGAGGCACGACGGCGGGGGCGCGCAACGTCGTTTCTGCGAACGACGAAGGCATTCGGATAGATGGAACCAGCGCGACAGGACATCTGGTCCAGGGCAATTATGTTGGCACGAACGCCGCAGGGACCTCGGCCCTCCCGAACGCTCAGATGGGTGTCTTCCTCTTTCAGGGAAACAGCCACACCGTAGGCGGCACGACGACCGCCGCGCGCAACGTCATTTCGGGAAACACGACCTCAAGCACTCATGGCGGCGTCGAGATATTCGCGAGCAATCAGAATTTAGTGCAAGGCAACTTTATCGGCACACAGGCGAACGGGACTTCTGCGCTCGGAAATAACTCGCACGGAGTTTTTCTAACCGGCTTCTCGATTTTCGGTTTCGCAAGCAATAACAGTATCGGCGGGAGCGTAAGCGGCGCTGCAAATCTCATAGCATTCAACGGAGCCGCAGGGGTCTTTGTCAATACCGGCACAGGGAATTCCATAAGCGGGAATTCGATCTTCTCGAACGCCGGTCCGGGCATTAACCTTGCGCCGACGGGAGTGACGGCGAACGATTCGGGAGACGGCGACACGGGTTCCAATAATCTACAAAACTTTCCCGTGTTGACTTCGGCCGCTTCGGGGCCGGGCACAACCGTCGTGGGGTCGCTCAACAGTACGGCTAATACGACATTCACTATAGAGTTTTTCTACAACAGCGCTTGTGACGGCTCGAACAACGGCGAGGGGCAGACCCTTTTCGGCTCGACGACAATCCTGACCGACGGCGGCGGCAATGCAAATATAAACTTCACAGCCTTCGCGACAGTCATTTCGGGCCGGTTCATCACCGCTACGGCAACCGATCCCGCAAACAACACTTCCGAGTTTTCTTCGTGCGTTCAAGTCACTTCAGCGACCGGTTTCTTTGTCGTCACCTCAACAGGCGACGCGGGTGACAACAACCTGGGCGACGGAATCTGCAACGATGGCTCGGGCAATTGTACGCTGCGGGCAGCGATTCAACAGTCCAATGCAACCGCAGGCGCAAATACGATTGCCTTTGAAATAGGAGGGGGAGGAGCGCAGACAATCGCCCCGACTTCAGCCCTGCCGTCGGTCAATGAGACGACCCTCATTGACGGCACAACTCAGCCGGGGTTTGCAGGCAAGCCGATTATCGAGCTGAACGGCGCAGGCGCAGGCGCAGGCGTGAACGGACTCTTGATAATAGCCGCCAACAGCGCCGTGCGCGGATTGGTGATAAATCGCTTCAGTCAAAGGGGGATTCAACTGGCATTCGGCAGCAACATGTTGATTGAAGGCAATTATATCGGCACGGATTTGACGGGCACTATACGCAGAGACAATGGCTTAGGCGGCCTGTTCGTCTCAGCCGACAACACTACCATAGGCGGATTGTCTGTCGCAGCGCGCAATATAATCTCCGGCAATACCGGTTCGGGAATCGTTATCAATCCGGGGGCCGGCAGCATTGTGCGCGGGAACTACATAGGCACGGATGTCACAGGCGCAAACGCTTTAGGCAATTCGGGCTCCGGCATAGATATTACAAATGCGCCCAACACCATTATCGGCGGAACGACGGCGGGGGCGCGCAATATCATATGCGCCAATGGAAGTAACGGCATAATGATCACCAGCAACTGTAGCGGAACGCAGGTGCAAGGAAACCTTATCGGCACGGATGTCACAGGCACGCTCGACCGGGGCAATAGCGCGGCAGGCATCAATATAAACAACGCGCCCGGCAACGTGATTGGGGGAACTACCGCAGCCGCGCGCAATGTGATCTCAGGCAACGGCTCTCACGGCATTCAGATCGGCGGGGCAAGCGCGACAGGAAATACCGTTCAAGGCAACATCATTGGTCTGGCCGCCAACGGAATCAATGAACTTGGCAATGGTAATAATGGCCTGCTTGTCGCTGCGCAAAACAATGTGATTGGGGGAACAACCGGCGGCGCAGGCAATTTGATCTCTGACAACGGGCGGCACGGCATCGAAATCACGAGCACGGGAACGCAAGTTCAGGGCAACATCATCGGAACGGATTCATCAGGAACCCTGGATCGCGGAAACTCAATGGACGGCGTGTTCATCAACCCCGGCTCGAATAACACAATCGGCGGGACTGTGGTCGCGGCGCGCAATTTAATTTCAGGCAACAACCGTAACGGCGTAGAGATTATGGGCGGCACCTCAACCGGAAATCTCGTGCAAGGCAACTTCATAGGGACGGACGTTACGGGCACGCTCGACCTGGGCAACAATGGGAGCGGCGTCGGTATAATCGGCAGTCCAGGCAATACTATCGGAGGGACTGCGGCGGGCGCGGGCAACCTCATATCCGGCAATAATGAACAAGGCATAGGCCTCGTCGGTATCGGGCAGAACAACGCCATTCAGGGCAACTTCATAGGGACGGATGTTACAGGCACGCTCGACCTAGGCAACACGATTAACGGCATTCTCATTACTGCGCCCAACAACACAATCGGAGGAACTGTGGCTGCGGCCCGAAATGTCATATCGGGCAACAACCAGAACGGCATTGAATTCCTTCCAGGTGGCACAGGAATTCTCGTGCAGGGCAATTTCATAGGCACAAAAGCCGACGGCGCAAGCCCGCTGCCTAACAGTATGAACGGCGTTCACGTTAACGGGGTTGCCGCAATGAGCAATAACACTATAGGCGGGACTGCGGCGGGTGCGGGCAATGTGATAGCCTTCAACGGCGAAGACGGCGTGTTCGTACGCGCGGGTGGAGTCGTCAGGATTCTTTCAAATTCTATCTTCTCAAACACAGGGCTTGGGATCGATTTAAGCCCTGATGGGACGACGCGCGGCGTCACACCGAACGATGCGGGCGACGCGGACCTGGGAGCCAACACCCTGCAAAACTTCCCCGTTATTACTTCATCGCTAACGACTACCGTCACCGTCACGGGCAGCCTCAACAGCAATGCAAACACTACGTTCAGGCTCGAATTCTTCTCACAGCCGGGCTGTGACGGGTCGGGAAACGGCGAAGGGCAGACCTTCTTAGGCACGATGAATGTCACGACCGATGCGACGGGCAACGTGTCATTCATCATTCCGTTCGCGGGCAGCGTTCCCGCCGGTCACGTAGTCACCGCGACGGCGACAGACCCTGCGGGCAACACTTCCGAGTTTTCCGCGTGCAAGCAGAATTTTTCGGGCACGTTCGTGGTTAATTCGACGGGCGACGCGGGCGACAACAACCTCTCCGATATGGCCTGTAATGACGGCACGGGCTTCTGCACATTGCGCGCGGCCCTTCAACAGGCGAATGCCTTTGCGGGCGTGAACAGAATCAACTTCTCCATAGGGACAGGCGCACAGACGATCACGCCCTCTTCGCCGCTGCCTGCGATCACCGACCCTGTCATAATCGACGGCAAGACGCAACCTGGATTTACATCGACGCCGATCATCGAATTAAACGGCACAAACGCAGGCGCAGGCGCAATCGGGGTTGTCGTAAACGCGGGCAACAGCACCGTGCAAGGGCTTGTCATCAACCGCTTCGGAGGCGGAGGCATCCAGACTAATACGAGCGGCAACAACACGATCCAATGCAACTATGTCGGCACAAACGTTGCGGGCACAGGCGCGCTGGGCAACGGCGGCGACGGCATTTCAATAAGCGGGAGTAACAACACAATCGGCGGCAGCGCGCCCGGCGCGGGCAACATTATCGCTTTCAATGGCGACAGCGGAGTTCAAATCCTTACGGGCACGGGCAATCTGATTCGCAGCGATTCGATCCATTCAAACGGCGGCCTGGGCATTAACCTCGGCGCCGACGGGGTTACGCCGAACGACCCGATGGATGCGGATTCGGGGCCGAACAACTTGCAGAACTTCCCCGTCTTGTCCTCTGCAATTAACAACGGCAGCAGTACAACAGTACGGGGGACTCTCAACAGCGCGGCTAATACTCAATTCGTCGTAGAGTTCTTCTCAAACACATCGTGCGACAGCTCAATGCACGGCGAAGGCGCGACACCGCTCGGCTCGACGACGGTGATGACCGACGGCAACGGGATAGCAGCTATCGAGGCCACCCTCGCAACGGCGGTCCCTGTGGGGCAATTGATTACAGCCATAGCGACGGACCCCGGCAATAACAGCTCCGAGTTCTCGGCCTGCTTGCAGGTCTGTCCCTCAATCACGCTCGCGCCGCTCGCGCTTCCTTCGGGAACTGTCGGCACAGCCTATAACCAGACGATCACTGCAAGCGGCGGCACGCCTCCGTACAACTTTGCAGTGTCGGTCGGCGGTTTGCCGACGGGTTTGACGCTATCTTCGGGCGGCGCGCTTGCCGGAACGCCTACCGCGCCCGGCAGCTTCACCTTCACGGTGACCGCTACCGATAGCGGCGGCTGCAAAGGGAGTCGCAGCTACACCGTAACCGTGTCACAGGCCAGTCCCTGCGCCGCGCCGAGCTTTGCCGCAGCCGTCAACTACGGAGCCGTCGCGGGTCCGATCAGAGTCGCTATGGGGAACTTCAACTCAGACAGCGCCCTCGACCTGGCTGTTGCTAACCGCGACTCTTCGGTCGTTTCGATTTTCTTGAACACGGGGACCGGAAGCTTCGCGGCTGCGGCAAATTTCGCAGCCGGGTCTTCTCCCACTGCGGTTGCGGTCGGCGATTTCAACAATGACAACAATCTCGATCTGGCCGTATCGATCTTCGACTCCGCGAACGTCTCTATCCTGCTCGGCACGGGGACCGGCACGTTCGGCGCACCCACAAATTTCGGCGTCGGAACGAATCCCCTCGCGGTTGCGGTCGGCGATTTCAACTCGGACGGCGAGGCGGATATTGCGGTCGTAAATAGCACCTCAAATAACGTCTCTATCCTGCTCGGCACGGGGACCGGGAGCTTCGCGGCTGCGATTAATGTCGCGGTCGGGGCGAGCCCTTCGGGAGTCGCCGTAGCGGACTTCAACTCGGACGGCAAGGCGGATCTTGCCGTATCGAGTTTTGATAATAGCAACGTCTCTATCCTGCTCGGCACGGGGACCGGAAGCTTCGGTCCTCTGTCCAGTTTCATAGTAGGGTTCAACCCGATCAGTATTGCTACAGGCGATTTCAACAATGACAGCAAGGGCGATCTGGCAACGACGAATTACACTTCAAGCAATGTATCTGTTCTGTTAGGCGATGGGGTGGGGAGCTTCGGCGCGGCTACTAATTTTGCTGTTGGGGCCAATCCCTCCTATGTCGCCGTCGGAGATGTAAACGGTGACGGCATAAACGACCTGGCCGTTTCGGTTGAAAGCTTGAATAAAGTCTCCATACTTCCAGGCACAGGAACAGGCAGCTTTGGCCCGCCCACCGGTTTCGACACCGGGACTGTTCCACAGGGCATTGCTGTCGGCGATCTTTCAGGCGACGGCAAGCTCGATCTGGCTGTGACGAATTTCGTCTCAACGAACGTCTCGGTCTTGCTGAATAACTGTTGTACCGCTTCGTTCCCGATCTTCCCGACCAGCCAGTTTTTCTCGGGCGCAGGCGGCGAGGGAAGCATCAAAGTTACAGCCCCTTCTAACTGTAGCTGGACGGCGACGAGTAACGCGAGCTGGATAACTATAACTTCGGATGCTACAGGCATGGGCCCCGACGCCGTGACCTACCTTGTGAGAGACAATTTCGATCCGCTACCTCGCACAGGGACTATCACCGTTGCCGGACAAACCTTCAATATCACTCAAAACAGAAAGAACGCGCCCGTTTGCAGTTTTACCCTCTCTCCGTCGTTCATCGTATTTGGAGCCTCGGGAGGCGCGAGCATCATCAACGTGAGTGCGGGCGCAAGTTGCGCGTGGCAATCAACGAGCGATGTCCCGTGGATCACGATCACGTCGAATTGCTGCGGCATAGGCAACGGGGCAATCACCTACACGGTCGAGCCGAATGCGACAGGGACGGGGCGAAACGGGGTGATAACCATAGCCGGGAAAAAGTTTAACGTGAAGCAGACTGCAAATTGATTTTGCTTGACTACGCCTTCTAACGACCAGAGGGGTAGGCAGCGCAACGCTCACCTTCGTCGTGATGGAAAATACGACGGGATCGGCCAGGGACGGAGTTATAACCTCCTCGTCGGGCAAGAAGGTCAACGTGAAACAGAAGTGACGCCGAGCGCAAGGGTTCGCCCCGGCGAATCCTGTTCGCAGTAGACGCGATAATCTATCTCTTGAAATATGCTGTCGCGCGATTCGACTTCCGCAAGCCACGATTCGTTTATATCGCGGCTCTTTATCATATCGTACAACCGGTTGAAGCGGTGTATGTGATCGCGGAACCGCTTGATGGCGTATTGCACCATCGTCCCGGTCGTGATGATAAAGGCCCAGTCGGAAGATTCGGCCAGCAGCAATTCGCGCGCGGCTTGATTGAGCGCACGCCTCAGCAGCCCTTCCGCTGCGGGGTGCTCGCGGGCAAGCTCGATCATGCGGTCTTCCGCAATGTGCTGGTGCATGTACATCCATTCGGTCTCGCCGTTGATCCAGACGCGGTAATAACCTTCCGCGCCCCAGGATGAGCTTGCAAGCTCCTGCCTCTGATTATCAGGGTACTCGTCGAGGTAATCTATGGGAGTGGCAAGCCTGATCTCCGACTGGTCGAAATGAATCTTGCGTATCAGGTAGTTTAAGAACTGCGGCCCTTCAAACCACCAGTGGCCGAACAGCTCGGCGTCATAAGGGGAAACGATCATAGGCTTGCGCCCTATGGCGGCATGGAGCTGTCGCGCCTGTGCCTGGCGTTTTTCGAGAAAGTGATTTGCGTGCGAGGCCGTTTTCCCTGTCGCCCACGACGGCACGTAAGGCAGCTTCAGCCCCAGATCGACCTTGCCCGTCACTCGGTAATACTTTATCCCCAGGTTGCGACGGACGCCGTCGCCGTGCAGGAAGGGTTTGATGTAATCGTAATCGCCGTCGAATCCGAGGTCGCGATAAAACTCCCTGTAATCCGGGTCGCCGGGATAGCCCGTCTCGGCGCTCCACACCTGCTGGCTCGTCTCGACATCGCGGGCAAAGGCCGCGACGCCCGCGGGCGTGATCGTCGGAGCGTAGATTCCGCGTCGCGGCTGCGGCGTGCCGAACATGACGGCGTGAGCATCTATGATAAAGAATTTCAAATCGGCCTGGGCGAGAAGCGAATCTACGCCCGTGATATAAGCGCACTCCGGGAGCCATATTCCGCGCGGCGCGCGATTGAAATGCTTCCGGTAATTGAGCCGCCCCACTTCAATCTGCGCGCGGCGAGCTTCCGTCCGGGTCATCAGCGGCAGAAATCCGTGGGTCGCGCCGCTGGTTATTATCTCGATTGCGCCCGCCTCTTGAAGCGCGCGAAAGCCCGAGAGGAGGTTGCCCTTGTAGCGGTTTTCAAACAGCTCCCGCGCAGTCGAAAAATGCGCGAGGTACATCCTTGCCGTCTCGTTCATCGACGGGTGCTTGGCGGTGCGCATGACTTCGCTTTCGCAAAGCTCGACAAGCTTTGTGACATGCTTCAGGTAGCGCTGTTGAAGCAACGTGTCCGACAACATCTCGCACAGCGGCGGCGTCAGACCCATAGTCACGCGCGCCTTCACGCCGTCCAGGGCCAGCCCTTCAAAGACGTTCAGCAGCGGTATGTATGTCTCGCTGATGGCTTCGTACAGCCAGTCCTCTTCCAGAAATTCCGGGTATTCGGAATGGCGCACGAAAGGCAGGTGTGCGTGGAGAATTATGCCGAGCAGTCCTTGTTCCATTTTACATTTTGGATTTTAGAGTCGTTGTTTAGCTTCCGCGAATCAATTCCGGGCTAGACGGGCGACGGGGGAGACCGGGCAAGCGCAGGTCGCCGCCGGGCCGCGCGACGTTTTCACTCCCGCCGAGAAGAAATTTCTGCGTGATGTGCAGCGGGTGTAGGTGATCACCCAATATCTCGCGCTCATCTTCCAATGCCTCGCGCAAAAGCTCCGGCAAGTAGTGTGTAAGCCCTACCGAAGCGACCCGGCCATCGCCCGCCTCCAACAACTTCATCAGCTCGCTTCTCAGGGGCTCGGGAAACCGCTCTATCATTTCAGCCGTAAGCTCACCGCCGTCTGCCGCAACCATTATCGCCTCGCGCACAGTCGGCGGGAGCCGCCGAACGCTCTTCTCGATCAAGTCATCGCCGGCCGTCGCGCCCGGGATCGGCGCGACCGTGATGTTTAATGATTGCTCGGGCGCAAATCCCGAAGCCTCGATCACCTCGACGAACTGGGCGGGCTCCAAACGATATTCGCTATCTTCGGCCCGCTCGGGCGAAACTGTTCCGCGCGGCGTGCGCACGCGATTCGAGCGCACGAGCGGTATGTAACCGTGGACGGGCGAGCGCACGCCTATCTCGAATTCGTACTGGCGGTCGGGGAAGACCATCATCCAGTACCGGCCGGTGTGGCTGACATTGAAGAATGCTTCGTTTCGGCCCTCGGTTTCCAGTAGCCTCAGCACGACTTCAAACGTCGCGACATCTTCGGGCAAAAAGTATTGCGTGAGCGCATCGAGGCTCTCTTTGCGCACCTCCCAGTAGATGAATATGCGAAAAGGGTCTTGTATCAACGCGCGGATGATGTCGATTTCATAAGTTTCAGGAATCGGCAGCCCCACGTCCACAAAATGCTCGTCGGCTTTTAGCTCCTCTGTTTCTTCGGATGAATCAAGCTCCTGGCTTCTGAACGGCGACGAGGGGCGCAGTATGAACATGACGGGTCTCCTTCGACTCTAGATCAAATTTTAGTTTGTATGTTATTGGCCGTCGAGTGTCAAGCGCGGCGAGCGTAAACCCTTGCTCGCACTCAGATATTTGTGTTAGCTTTCAATCACCCTGACAACTTTTTTCTTGGGGGACACATAACTATGGAAAAAACAGCACAACAAAACACAATACAAGACAGCTTCCTAAACAGTGCCCGAAAAGAACGAAGCAACGTGACGATTTACCTGATGAGCGGCGTCAAGCTTACGGGGAGAATCAAAAGCTTTGACAAGTATTCCGTTATACTGGAGGCGGGATCGCAGGAGCAATTGATATTCAAACACGCCATCTCGACCGTGTCGTTACCGCGCGGCGGCGGACGCGATTTTCATCACAGCCGGCCCGGCCCTTCCGACCGCGAGCGCGAGCAGGATCAATCAAGCCGAGAATCACAAGCCAGCTCGGCCACAGGCCAGGAGAGACCCTGAGAGGGGCTTAAGCACGCTCATAACAAAGCGGGCTGCCTCTCGCTGAGAGATGGCAGCCCGAATAATTTAACCCCGCCCTCAAAGCGCGCGCGGTCGGGAGAATAGGTGTTCGAATGCCCGGACTCTTCATAACGCTTGAAGGCATAGACGGCTGCGGCAAGAGCACACAGATAGAGATGCTGGCCGATGCGCTTAATGACCGGGGCGTCTCTCCGCTCATCACGCGCGAGCCGGGCGGGACCGCTATGGGCGAGCGCATACGAAGGTTGCTTTCCGAAGCGGGCAACGCGATGGCCGCCAGGACAGAGCTTTTTCTCATAATCGCCGCCCGCGCTCAACACGTCCGAGAATTGATACGACCGGCCCTGGAGGCCGACCGCGTCGTCATCTCGGACCGTTACACGGATTCGAGCGTCGCTTTTCAAGGGTACGGGCGAGGGCTTGATCTTGCGACCATACATGAAATGAATCGTTTTGCTACCGAGGGGCTTACGCCCGACCTCACGATCCTCTTCGACCTCGACCCCGCGCAGGCGCGGACGCGCCTCAACCGCCGCACGAAATCGAGCCTGACGGACGAACCCGAATCGGACCTGGAATATCTTGATCGCGAAGAAAGGGCTTTTCATGAGCGAGTGCGAGACGGATACTTAGAGATGATGCGAGAGGAGCCGACGCGCATCCGACTGGTCGATTCTTCCGGCCCGGTCGAGCAGACGCGCGAGAGCGTGCTTTCGCTCATGCTGCCGCTTTTGAAGTGATGAGTGAAAGACAATTGCTCATCACTCATCACTCATCACTCAGGATTTTATGTTAGACGATGAGCTTGTAATCGAGACGCCCGAACGAGTCGAGCTGCACTACATACTGGCCAACGTGGGCAATCGTTTTTTGGCCGCCGCTATAGACCACCTGATACAGGCGGGGATGATGGTGGCGCTGATATTGGTTGCAGGCGTTCTGAGCAGTTGGAACCTTTTTAATTCTATGGACACCTGGACGGCGGCGCTCGCGGTGCTTGCCGCATTCGGAATAATCTGGGGCTACTTCGTAGCCTTCGAGACACTGTGGAACGGGCAGACGCCGGGCAAGCGAATCATGCGGCTGCGTGTCGTGCGCGAAGACGGGCGGCCCGTGCGTTTTTTCGAAGTCTTTATCCGCAACCTTTTGCGCTTTATCATAGACCTGCAACCGGTCCCGTCGTACGCAATCGGGGTCGTCTCGATAATCTTCAGCCAGCGCTCGAAGCGCATAGGCGATTTCGTGGCCGGAACGGTGGTTGTAAAAGAGCGCGCGACCGAAGCCCCTTCGCTTAACGAGATAATAAAAATCTCTGAGATAGAACAACAGCGGGTCGAGCGAACCGCCCCCGCGCCGTTTACAGTAGACACGCGCCTGTTGACCGATAGCGAGATTCACGCAATCGAGACATTTCTCAAGCGCAGGTTCGAGCTTGCCGCGCCTAACCGCACCGCACTTGCCTCGCGCATCGCCTATCCCATAGCGGTTAAGCTCGGAATCGGAGCGGGCCAACAGATTTCGCCCGAAGCGGTCTTAGAAGAGATCGAGAGACAGCACCGCGTCCAATCGCGGTACTTCGAGTAGTTAGGCTTAATTGAATACAATAAGATTCACCGCAGAGACACAGAGGACGCATATGGCCGATGATGTGCTTCGCACGCAGCGGGGGCGCAGAGATTATACGTTTCTCTGCGCTCCCTCTGTGTCTGCGGCGGTGAGGTGTTTTCGGCTCACTACTTCATAGTCCCGACGTTAGAGATCGTGACCTCCCCGTCAACGGCTTTGACCTCGCGCTCGACGCTTTCGGCCAGGTCTTTCGCATCCCCGGAGGCCCGCACGACTATAGTCATAACCGGCAGTGAGGCTTGAAGGTAAGAGATATAAAACTCAGGCTCCGGGTCGGCCGAATCGGAGTATTTAAAGTCGCCCACGACTCCGACAATCTCAACAGGAGAGCCTTGTTCTTCCATATCGCCGAACTGGACGCGCTTGCCGATGGGGTCCTGGTTGGAAAAGAAGCGGCGGGCCAGCGTCTCATTTATAACAACGACCCTCATGCTGTCTGCGTTGTCCCTATCGGTCAAATTCCTGCCCACAAGCAGAGGGATCATTAGCGTCTGAAAATAGCCGGGACTGATTACGTTGAACCCCGCCGGTATGGCATCTATCTCTTCGCCGGGTGTCGCCTCTATAGTGAACCTGACGCTCTGCTTGTTGTCGCTCGACGGAGGCGTGCTGACTGCGCCGGCAGATTCTACGCCGGGCAAAGCCTTGATTCGTTCTAGCGCTTCTCGAAAGAAAGCGATGCGCTGTCTTTCGTCGGCGTACTTAGATTCGGGCAAAGAGACTTCGAGCGTCAGCAGGTTGCCGGAGTTCGAGCCGGAATTAATTTTGCCGCCCGGCACGGAATTTTTGCCGCAGGCCGAGACTGCGAGAATTATTCCTGCGAGAATTATTAGGATTATTATTCTGACATCGTGCGGGGAGTCGAGATGCCTCTGAGGTAGTGCAGGCGCGATCAACCGGGTGCCTCCATTTCTTGTCAGGAATGGGCGCAAGCATAATTAGATAAACGGACATTGTCAACCGGGTCAACGAAGCTAAAAGGTGAGGTTAATAATTGCTCATGACTAACGCCTCGCGCTCGCTGTAAGATAGCACTACTTTGAACAGGAGAGATGAACGATGAAACTTCGGATAACGGTCTGTTTGATAGCGATCATTGCAAGTATTTTAATGCCCGGCTGTGCGACTCAGAAAATAGATTCTATGAAAACCCCTGAAGAAACTGCTCTCGAAACAAAGGCAGGGCGGTTCGCTCCGACCGATGTCACCGCCGATGTGTCGCGCCTGTCGGAGGGCGACCGCAAAGCCCTGGATAAGATCATAGAAGCGGCGCGCTACCTGGATGATGCGTACCTGCGCCAGGTCTGGAGCGGCAATGTCGCGCTGCTTGAGAAACTCAAAGCCGATAAAAGCCCCGCCGGTCAAGCGCGGCTGCACTATTTCATGATCAACAAAGGCCCCTGGTCGCGGCTGGATAAAAACGAGCCGTTCATCGACGGCGTGCCGCACGAGAAACCGCCTCAGGCAGGTTTTTATCCTGACGATCTGACCAAAACGGATTTTGAAGCCTGGGTTAAGGGGCTGCCGGAGGAAGAGCGAAGGCGCGCTACAGGGTTCTTTTACACGATCAGGCGCGACGATTCGGGCAAGCTCAAGACGGTGCCTTACAGCCAGGAGTACCGCCAGTTTCTTGAGCCTGCGGCCCGCCTGCTTCGCGAAGCGGCAGAGCTTACGACCACCCCGACTCTAAAAACTTTTCTTACAAAGCGCGCCGCAGCATTTATGAATGATGATTACTACGAAAGCGACGTCGCGTGGATGGAACTCGATTCGCCGATCGATGTGACGATAGGGCCGTATGAAACTTACGAGGATGAGTGGTTCAGCTACAAAGCTGCGTTTGAAGCATTCATCACGCTCAGGGATGACACGGAAACGGCGAAGCTGGCAAAGTTCAGCAGCTACCTTCAAGAGATCGAAAACAACCTCCCCTTGGATGAGCGTTATCGCAACCCGAAACTGGGCGCGGCTTCGCCCATACGCGTCGTCGATGTAGTCTTCACTTCGGGCGAGGCGAATCAAGGCGTGCAGACTGCGGCCTACAACCTCCCGAACGACGAGCGGGTGGTGAAAGAGAAAGGCTCGAAGCGCGTGATGTTGAAAAACGTCCAGGAGGCGAAATTCAACAAGACCTTGATCCCTATATCGAAGGTGGTGCTGGACCCGTCGCAGCAATCCGAAATCTCGTTTGATGCCTTCTTCACACACATTCTCGCGCACGAGCTTGTCCACGGGCTTGGCCCGCATAACATCAAGGTCGAGGGCCGCGAGACGACCGTGCGGCAACAGTTGAAAGAGAATTACTCTGCGCTCGAAGAAGCAAAGGCAGACATCACGGGGCTGTTCGCTTTGCAGTATTTGATAGACAAAGGGCTGGTCAACCGCCAGATGGAGCAACAGATGTATACCACTTTTCTGGCGAGCGTGTTTCGCTCCGTCCGGTTCGGCATCACCGAAGCGCACGGCAAGGGGGTCGCGCTGCAATTCAATTACCTGATTGACGAAGGCGCTATCAAGGCAAACGAAGCGGCAGGCACTTTCAGCATAGATCCCGCTCGAATCAAAGAAGGCGTCCGCAAGCTGACCGCAGAGATTCTCACAATACAGGCCGAAGGCAATTACGAGAAAGCGAAAGCGATGCTCGAAAAATACGCCGTGGTTCGCCCCGTTTTGCAAAAGGCGCTGGATCGGCTCGGCAATGTGCCCGTAGACATCGAGCCAAAATATCCGCTCGCTCAACGAACGTAATATATGAAAGAAATAATGAAAGCCCCTTGCTCCGAATGCGGAGGCAGGTTGAGGAGAAAGAAAATCTTTCAAGAGTTCGAGAAAGAGGGTGTCAAAGTGAAGTTATCCGGCTTTAAAGCATGGGTATGTGATCGGTGTAATGAGATTTATTTTGAACCCGGTGGGGCAGAAAAAATAGCCCGGGCTGTCAATTGTCTGTTCGCGCCAGCTTTCTCTGAAAGGCAGCATAAAGGAATCGTAAGCGCCCATCTGTCTTAACGCGGTTACACCATTTTGCCATGAAGAAATCGTTTGTCTGGACGTTATTAATAATAACGCTCGCCGGAACCGACCTCAGAGCGTTTGCTCAAAATCGCATGACCGGCTTTTCTGCGCGCCGCGCTCAAGCGCAAAGGCAGATAGAAAAACAGCTCGCGAGCATTCCTTCTACAGAAAAAGCGCGCGCGGCTCACCGCCTTTTTACAGCCGAGCCGCACCCCGCCGGTTCAGAGCGCAACAACGAGCTGGCGCGCCACATCGCCGAAGAATGGAAGAAGCAGGGCTGGGAAGATGTGCGCATACACCGCTATGACGTGCTCGATTCTCATCCGCGCGAAGTCTCGTTGGAGATGGTCAGCCCCGTCCGTTACCGCGCGAGCCTCCGCGAAGACGCTTACGACGTCGATCCCGACACGAGCAATAAAAATGTGCGGACGGGTTACACGGGATTTTCGGCTTCGGGCGAAATCACCGCGCCGCTTGTCTACGCGCACAGCGGCAACCCGGAAGATTATGCCCTGCTGCGCAAACGCGGCATAGATGTGCGCGGCAAAGTCGTGATCGTGCGTTACTCAAATCCTTACAGCTATCGCGGCTTCAAGGCGCTGACGGCGGAGCGCGAAGGCGCAGCCGCGATGATTATTTACTCCGACCCTGCCGAAGACGGGTTCAAACGCGGCAAAGTATTTCCGAACGGCCCGTGGGGGCCGGAGAGCCACATACAGCGCGGCGCTATCACTTATGATTTCATGGTGGCGGGCGACCCTCTGACTCCGGGCTGGGCATCAATTGAGGGCGCGAAACGCATTCCTATCAACGAGGCTGTTTCCGTCCCTAAGATCATCGCGCTGCCTATGTCGTGGCGCGACGCAAAGCCGTTACTCGAAAACATGGACGGGCCTGTTGCGCCCGCGAGTTGGCAGGGCGGATTGCCTATCAAGTATCGGATGGGCGGCAACCGCGTGCGCGTTCATTTGAAAGTCGATATGGATACGAGCGTGCGACCTAATTACGTAGTCGAAGCTCGAATACGCGGGTCGGAAATTCCCGATGAGTGGATAGTGCTGGGCAATCATCGCGATGCGTGGGAGTTTGGCGGCGTTGATCCTTCGAGCGGGACCGCTTCGATGATGGAGTTGTCACGCGCGCTGGGCGAGATGAAAAGCCGAGGCGTGCGCCCGCGCCGGACGCTTGTGGTGTGCAGTTGGGACGGCGAAGAACTGGCTTTGACAGGCTCGACCGAATGGGGCGAGCACTTCGCGGACGAGTTGAAGGAAAAGCTGGTAGCTTACCTCAACGTCAACTCTTCGGTTTCGGGGCCGGATTTCCGGCCTTCGGCAGTCGCCTCGCTAGCCCCTTTGATCTTAGAGGTGAGCCGCCAGCTCAAAACGCCAAAAGGCGTCAGCCTGTACGCCGAGTGGAAAAGGTCGATTGCAAGCGAACAGCCCGCCGGTAAGCGCCGCGCCGTCCGCGATTCCGAGATGGTCAACACGCGCATAGGCAGCGGCTCTGACCACACGGTCTTTTTAAATTTCCTGGGCCGCCCGACCGTCGGATTGACTTTCGACGGGCCTTACGGCGTTTACCATTCGATGTATGACAATTTCTACTGGATGAATAAATTCGGCGATCCCGGCTATCGCTATCACGCTTTTATGTCGGTCGTGTGGGGCGTTCTTGCGCTCAGGTTAGCCAACGCCGACGTTCTGCCGTTCGATTTCGATTTTTACGCCGACAACATTCGCCAGTTCGTAACCGAGCTTCAAAAGAACAAGAATGCACAGCGCGGTTTAAATCTCGATTCTGTGCGCAGCCTCATCGATGAGTTTCAACAAGCGGGTCGGCAACTAAACCGCGCCATAGAAAAATCGCTTGCTTCCGAAAGCCTTACGCCCGCGAAGGCCGCGCACGTTAACCGTCATATCATGCAAGTGGAATCGAACTGGCTGAACCCCGAAGGTATTCCCGGACGCCCGTGGTTTAAACATATT
The DNA here is from genome assembly GCA_963728545.1 of Blastocatellia bacterium. GTDB lineage: Bacteria > Acidobacteriota > Blastocatellia > UBA7656 > UBA7656 > DASUNP01. Next base: position 2,958,320 of record CAVSKO010000002.1, on the reverse strand, counting down.
CTGTACGCCGCGCGATTCACCTATGCTCATCTTGAGCTGCCGGGCCTTACCGAAGCCGTGGAGAAAAACGATTTGAAGACGGCCCGCGAGCAGGCGCGCATACTTGCCGACGCAATATCGAAGAACGCGGCCTTGCTTCGTGAAGCCAGTAGAGATTTAGAGAAAGTTAATTAATTCGAGTTGCTATTTGAGTAATTGCGCCGGAGGCGCAAAAGATATTAGCCGGTGGTGCAACCACCGGAACTGGTTACCCAAATAAACCGCGCCCTGGAAGGGCGCAGGACAGTGATTTGATCCTGCGCCCTTCCAGGGCGCGAGATCGTGTGCCCGCACAATCCGGTGGTTACACCACCGGCTAATATCCCTGAGTCCCTCCGGGACTCTTCATTACTGGAAACTTGAATTAACAAACTTGAGCATTCTGTTTTTGTGCAGAGCCCTCATCTGTGCAGGAAGATCTGCGTGAAGTAATACTCGTTCTTCTCATCCTTAGTGATACCAATGCCCGTCAGCTCGTATCGGCCTTCTATGTTCTTGCGATGTCCGGGGCTGTTCAACCATCCTATTACCGCTTCTCTGGCAGGGTCGTCGAAGCCGCGATTAGTCGCCACATTTTCCGCGCTGCTTTTATGAGGCAGTTGTTGAGCTATGCGCTCAACCCTTGTTTTGAATCCGTCGTGGCCGAAGGCAACCCTTCCGCTCGCCATATCGCGGCTGTGAACTTCAGCCTGATTGCTGATAAGCGGGACGAGCGTGAGCGGTCTCAGGCCCAGAGATTGACGGTGCTGATTAACCTGTTCATGGATCGTGCGCCGTATCTCGGCGAGTTCTGCCTGGTTATCGGGCGTCGGACGGTCGGCCGCCGAAGGCTGACCGGGTTGAGATCGCGAAGAGCGGCGCGGCGCGGGACGGCTGGAATTCTCCTCCGTCTCGTCATCGCCGCAACCCGTGAGGCTAAACGCCACAAGCGACAAAGCAATGATCAGAATCAGAGGGCGACGATTAGCGGCGCGTTTCATCATTGATTAATCTTTGCTCGCGATACTTGAGGCAGCCATAGTACCAAGAGTGCCCGAAATCATGATAGCGAAGTGAGATTCAAATTATTGCCGGAAAACTTGAAAAGGATTCATCACACCTCAATGCAATCCCGTCACGAAATTTGGGTGTCTGGTCACAAAGTTAATACCACTTGCTAATACTTCAAATATATTAGCCGCAGGCTTCTCTTGCGCCAGAGTGCAGCTATCTTGGAATTGCAGAAGAGGAAACCGGCCTACATTCCACAGATAGCTGCACCTCCTTTATATCTGGCATCCGAAGCCTTCCTCTCAGGCGCAGCGTGACCAGTGCCCAACGGTCAACCGCAAGGAGTGCGCTATATGAAAAAGAGATCATGGATGCTGGCTGTATTTCTTTCCAACACCTGTTTTCTAGTAGCAGCTTTTGCCGAAATCGGGCCTGTCACCGAACCGGGGTCCGAGCCTGCCGATACGGAATCCGCCGTCAAGGTGGGCAGAATCGACAGGTCGATAATAAAAGAGTTCGAGAAAGCCTGGGCGGTGTCGAGCGCGGGGGCTTCAAATCTGGAGGGCGTAGTCTTGATCTTCCGAATGCTTGATGGCAGCTACAAAGCGAAGTCTCAGGGGAACACAAATCAATTCAAGAAATTTACTTTCAAATGGGTTCCCAATGCAGTTGCCATTGTCCACACTCATCCGAACAGCATCGATCCCAGACCCTCTCCCGAAGACCAACAGATTTCTCTCAAGCTGGGAGTGCCTGTTTACACGATCACCACTCGCGGGATGTTCCTATACAATCCGAAGACGGGAAAGACTACCAAGATCATGGACGGAATGGAATGGCTCGATCATACCAAGTGGAGGTACAGAGAGTTCTTGCCCTCTACTTCTAATAATCTTTACGGCCCCGACATCGCTTCGGAGATTATACAGACCCCGCAATAGAATTTATCCACGAAGCGCGCGAAGAAATACGAATAGATTTCTTAGCGATGGTTTGCGCGCTTCGTGGATATAATTATTGACCCTCTTTGTAGCGCAACGGGTCGCGCGCCCCGGCCTCCGCGAATCCTTTCAACCGCAGCAAACAACTGTCGCACTTGCCGCAGGCCAAACCATCTGTTGTAGGGTCATAACAACTGTGCGTGAGCGAATAATCGACGCCGAGGCCGAGGCCGGTCTTTATGATCTCGGCTTTCGTCAGGCTTACGAGCGGCGTGTGAATGTGTAGCTTCTGCCGGCCCTCGACTCCCGCCTTTGTAGCCAGGTTCGCCATCCGCTCGAATGCCTCGATGAACTCAGGGCGGCAATCGGGATAACCACTAAAGTCAATCGCGTTTATTCCGATGAATATGTCTTCCGCGCCGATCACTTCGGCCCACGCGAGCGCGAATGACAAAAAAATTGTGTTGCGCGCGGGCACGTAGGTTACGGGAATGCCTGAGCCGATCTCTTGCTCGGAACGGTGCTTTGGGACTTCTATCTGATCGGTCAATGCCGAGCCGCCGATGGAGCGCAGATCGCAGTCTAAGATCAAGTGCTTTTTTACATCAAGCGCGCGGGCCACGCGAGCCGCGCTCTCAAGCTCGATTGAATGCCGCTGCCCGTAACTAAAAGACAACGCATACAACTCGTAACCTTCCTTCTTTGCCACGGCAAGCGCGGTCGTCGAATCAAGCCCGCCGCTCAAAAGCGCTACAGCTTTCTTCTGCTCGATCATATTTTCTGACATTAGCAGTTAACTCGCTGTCGTGAAACCTGACGGCGTGATAATCTTCTAACCCTCGATCAGAGACGAGCAAATGACCTATCAGGCATACAATCACAATCGCAATTACGGGTGTCGCATAACGGAATTCATTCATAAAGGGTACAGGTGCGTCGCGCTGGAAAACGAAAAGCTCCGAGTCACGATCATCGCGGACAAGGGCGCCGACATATACGAGTTTCTTTACAAACCGCGCGACGTTGATTTTCTTTGGCGCACGCGCGCCGGGCTTGTAGATCGCGCTCACTTCACGCCGACCACTGCCCGCGAACCGGGCCCGCACATGGACTATTACGAGGGCGGCTGGCAAGAGCTTTTCCCGAACTGCGGCGGGCGTTCGCTTCACCAGGGCGCAGAGATAGGCCAGCACGGGGAAGTGCTCTTGCTCCCCTGGCGTTATGCGATCACTCGCGACGACCCCGAAGAGATTGAAGTTCGCTTTGAAGTTCGGACAGTTCGCACCCCGTTCCATCTCGTAAAAACAGTCGCTCTGCGCCGCAAAGAATCCGTGCTGCGGTTGAGCGAGCGCGTCACCAACGAAGGCGGGCAAGCGGTCGATTTTACCTGGGGCCAGCACCCCGCCTTTGGCTGGCCGTTCATAGACGAGCATTGCCGCGTAGACGTGCCGGACTGTCGCATACTAACGTTTGGAGAGTTCACACCCGCAACGTCGCGTTTAAAGCCGGATCAATCCGGCGACTGGCCGATGGCCGAAGGGCGCGAGGGAAAGCCCGTTGACCTGTCGCGCATTCCCGGACCCGAAGCCGCCGCGCACGACATGGTTTTTCTCGACCGCATCACAGATGGCTGGTACGCCGTAACAAACACCGCTTCGCGCGTGGGATTCGCGCTGCGCTACCCGGCTGAAATATTCAAGGTGTTATGGTACTGGCAAGTGTACGGAGGGGGGCGCGATTATCCCTGGTGGTCTTCCACATACAATATCGCGCTTGAGCCTTGCTCGACTTTTCCGATACTCGAACGCGCGGCCGCACGCGGCGAGGCGCTCAGTCTTGATGCGGGAGGGAGCCTTGAGCTTGAGATACAGGCCGCAGCCTTCGAAGGGCTAGAGAGAGTGACAAACATAAATGAAGTGATGAGAGATGAGTAAAAAACATCAGCACGCTGCTTTGTCTCTCACTCAGGACTTATGACTCAGCGGATGTCTGAAAAGGTAGTTCAAAAGCCTCGAAGAGGCGAAATTCAATAGCCCGGCTGCCGCGCGCCGGGTAACGCATGCAGAAGAGAACAAGCCCTGAGAGGGCGAAATAAATCGTTCGGGTTATTTCGCCCTCTCAGGGCTTGTCATTTTGTCCGGCGTTGACCTGGGGCTAGCGCCCCAGGCTAATGAATTTCGCCTCTTCGAGGCTTTTCAGACACCCTTTCAGCACTCAGGACTTAGAAACGTTTAGGGTTTGTACTGTTTGACCCGCTCGATTGATGCGCGAATGTTTTCGTCGCGGCGTCCCGATACTTCGTAAGCTCGCTCATAGGCTGAAAGCGCCTTGTCGTATTGCTTGTCGCTCTCGTAGACGTAGCCCATCTCTAATAGCGCGCCCAGGTTGTTCGGCACGAGCTTGACGGCCTGTTCAAGGGCTTCGGCGGCGGGCTTCCATTGCGACGAGCGGGATAGCGCTATCCCCAGGCTGTGCCACGCCGGGCCGGAATCCATGTGAGCGCGAGCATACTTATCAAGCAGCGGCGCGGCCTTTGCGTATTGCTTGTCGATCAAATAAGCCTGACCCACTACGCCCCAGGTCCGCTCGTCGTTGCGCACGAGCAACAGTTTTTCTCCCGTCACGATTGCCTGTTTCGCAGCCGCGGGGTTCTGCTTCGTCTGCGTCAGGTAGATGTCCGTTATCAGCGTAAGCGTGTCAACGTCTTGAGGCGCTATTGCCAATCCCTGATTCAACGCGGTGATGGCCAGATCGCTGCGACCGAGCTTTTGCTGCGCGTAGCCGATGAAATAATAGTTGGTCGCGTTCGTTTTCATCTCGGCTGCCGAGGCCGTCAACACGGGTATCGCTTCGCTGAACCGCTCCGTGAATATGTAAGCGCGCCCCAGCGCCGCCCGCGCCGTCACGTCAACCTTCTGCTGTAGCTTGTCGGAAAGCTGTACGTACCTGGCAAACGCCGGTATGGCCTTGTCATATTGTTTTAGCTGGTACTCCGAAAAGCCTATGTAGTAGTTGGCCGTAGCCTGCGCCTTTTCGTCTTTTACTGCGCCTTTGAGGTAATTCTGAAAGGCATCGATGGAATCTTCATACCCTTGCAATTGAAAATGGCCCGCGCCTATGTAATACCATGCCTGCCAGTAATCGGGGTTGGTCTTCAACACGGCGTGGAATTCGCGAATTGCCGGGCGAAATTGCTTCTGGTTAAACAGCGATACGGCGCGCTCCCAATCCTGCGCGTAGACGGAAGTTGCGCCGCACACCGCAAGGACGAACACGACGGTGATTGCCGATAGCTTCTTAATCATTTTACTGCTCTCCGTTCTGAGCTTAGTCGGGCCTCTTTTCGACCTCTACAATCTCTACTGAGATTGTAGTCGCTAAAATGGAAGCGACACAAGACACCCCTGGCTACTCCAGGAATTGAGATGATCGAAGCCTATCGCTCGCGTTGCCCGCCTGGGGCGCTCGGTTTGCAACTTGCCAATGGCCGTCCGCTTAAAGCACAATAGGAAAAGCGTTGTGGCAGAGTTTTCGCAACCTTGATATTGAATCCAAAGAAAGAATGAGGTCAGCCATGAAATCTATATTTTTTCCTGCGATGCGGGCGCTTGCTGTCTGCCTGGTTGCCGTAACTCCTGTGGCCTTCGCCCAAGGCTCGTCCGCAGGCTCGTACAACACACAAGACCCGTACAAGAATCAGGATAAACCTCAACCGAAAGCGCCGCAGGTCAATGAAGCCGAAGAGAAGGCGCTCATTAAAGTCAGAGACGCGGCTGACCCGGCGGCCAAGCTCGTGGCTGCCGAAGAGTTCGTCAAGAAGTATCCAAAAAGCACGCGACGCAATGAAGTCGTCATGCACGTTTCGGGAGAGATAAGCAAGATGCCTGATGCGGCGCAGCAAATCCCGCTGATTGAGAAGGCGTTGATCATCTTCAACCAGCCGGGCGATGCCGACAAGCTCAATACCGTTCTCCTGGACGCGTATCTGAAGGCGAACCGGATTGATGACTCATTCCGCGTCGCCGCCACGATCATAGAGAAGAACCCTAATGACGTGATAGTTCTCACGCACATGTCGCTTCTGGGCACGGACCAGGCAAAGGCAAGGAACCCGAAATTTGTCCAGGTGAGCCAGACTTACGGCGTGAAGGCCATAGAGTTGATCGAAGCCAATAAGATGCCCGCAAGTATGGACGCGGCGGCGTGGACTCAATATAAGAATCAGTGGCTGCCGCCCCTTTATCAATCTATGGGAATACTCGCGTTCGTCACCGGCAACAAGGCCGACGCGAAGGCAAAGCTCGAAAAGTCCGTGGCCGTCGCATCAACCGACCCCGTCACCTACATGCTTTTGGGAAGCCTGAGCAACGAGGAGTATCAGCAGCTTGCCGCCAAGCACAAAGAGATGAGCGCCGGCCCCCTGAAGGATCAGATGCTAAAGGACGCGCACATGAAGCTGGATGAGGTGATCGATATGTTCGCCCGCGCCGTCGCGCTCTCGGAAGGCAATGCTCAATACCAGCAGCTTCACGATCAGGTTTTGCAAGACCTGACCACTTATTACAAATACCGCAACAGCGGCAAAACCGATGGCCTGCAGGCGTTGATCGATAAATATAAAAAACCGGCCTCGAACCAGTAACCAGGCTACCATCGGCAAGCTGCGAGGGGTTCTCTCTTCGCAGCTTGCCGCCTTCATTCAACAAATGGCGTCATAAAGAGGAAGCAATGACAGTCAGCAAGGATGAGTTTCGCCGCGCCCTCGGCCATTTCGCAAGCGGCGTGACTGTTGTCACAAGCCGCTCGGAAGATGGCGCCTTGCGCGGCATTACCGTGAGCGCGTTTTCGTCGCTGTCGCTTGAGCCGCCCCTGGTCTTGATCTGCATAGATAAAAGGGCGTCCCTTCACGACCATCTCAACGAGGGGGACCATTTTGCGGTCAACATACTGGCCCAAGATCAGGAGCTTGTTTCGCGCCGCTTCGCTTCAAAAGACCCTGACCGCTTCGAGGGCCTCGGATACAGGGAAGGGGACACGGGCGCTCCTTTAATAAACGGAGCCCTTACTTCTCTAGAGTGCTGCGTCACACACTCGTACCCCGGCGGCGACCACACGATAGTAATCGGAGAGGTTCTGGCGACACACGTGAGCGAGGGACACCCGCTCGCTTACTTTCGCGGGGGCTACGTCCGATTAAGCTGAAGTCGGCAGCCGGTTCTTTCCAGAATAAATCGTTAGTATAATGCTCTCTGTGGAAGACGTGCTAAAAGGGCTTACCAGGTACAGGGTGATCGAAAAGCTCGGCGCGGGCGGGATGGGAGAAGTTTACAAGGCCGATGACCTGCAACTGTTACGAACCGTTGCGATCAAGGTGCTGTCGAAAACAGAGCGCCATCTTCCCGGCGCAGGGTTACGCTTCCTCAGAGAAGCGCGCGCCGCATCTCAGATCAATCACCCGAACATCGTTACTATCCACGAAGTAGGCGAAACCGACGAGAACGCCTTTATCGTGATGGAGTACGTCGAGGGGCGCAGCCTGCGCCATTGTATAACGACCCGCTCGCTCAAACCCGAAGCCGTCCTCGATGTTGCGCGCCAGATTTGCGATGCGCTTGCCGAGGCTCACTCGCGCGGCGTCATCCATCGTGACGTGAAGCCTGAAAATATTCTTGTGACTGAGCGCGGCCTGGTCAAGGTGCTCGATTTCGGTTTGGCGAAGGCGTTCGGAACGTTCAACTCCGCGCTTCGCGGGCCTACGATGATAAATAGCCTCACGGAATCGGGGACCGTGATGGGCACGCTCTCGTATATGTCGCCCGAACAGTTGCTGGGGCGCGAGCTTGACGAGCGGACGGACATCTTTTCGTTCGGCATAATGCTTTATGAAGTGATAATGGGCCGTCTGCCGTTTTCGGGCGAAAGCCCGTTCGATGTCGCCGCATCGATACTTAAAGACAGGGCCGCCGAAATAGATGAGCTACCGGCCGGGTTCCCTCGCGGGCTCGACCGCGTTGTGATGCGCTGCCTGGAAAGGAACCGCGAGCGCCGCTTCTCATCATTTATCAACTTGAAAAACGCGCTGCTGGCTTGCCCCGAGCAAGCCGTCGGGCAGACCGTAGCAGTCTCTCTGCCTGCGGAAAGCCCGCAAGAGTCTGCGAAAAGCTGGCAAGTATCGGCGACAGGCAACCAGTCAAGGCGGTCCTCGCCCCCCACCATACTCGTGTTGCCGCTCGAAGCCGTTGGGTCGGGAGAGGAAAGCTCATTTATAGGCGTCGGGCTTGCGCACGCGATCATAACGGACCTCGCAAAGATAGGCGGCCTCTCGGTCCTCTCAAAAGCAGCCGGGGCCGGGCGCATAGATCAGATTCAGCAGACCGGGGCGCACAACCTCGCGCGCCAGTTAGGGGCTACCATAATACTCGAAGGCGAAGTCATGCGCTCGGGCGAGGTGATAGGCATAATGGCGCGGCTCACGGACGCTGAAAGCGGAAGGGTGATCTGGGGGGCGCAATACAGGGGCGATGTGTCGGACCTGTTCAGCATACAGGATGCGGTCTGCGAGAGCGTGGCGTCGGCGCTGAAGCTGAGCATATCAAACGAAGTGCGCGATCAGATGGCTCGACCGGCGACCACCAACATGGATGCATTCGAGCTTTATTCAAAGGGGCGAGCCTTGCTGGAGCGGCGCGATGTCAAAGAGAACATCGATTCCGCCGTACAGGTCTTTGAAGAAGCGCTCAAGCTCGACGCCGAATTCGCGCTCGCGCAGGCCGGGCTGGGCGAAGCCTACTGGCGCAAGTATCTGGCTACGCGCGACGCGGTCTGGTTCGAGCGCGCCATCGCGGCGGGCGACCGCGCGCTGGTGCTCGACCCTCACCAGGCGCAGGTATACGTCCTGCTCGGCATCGTCTACCACGAGACGGGCAAGGTCGAAAGAGCCATCGAAGAGTTCGAGCGAGCGCGCGAGTTGCAGCCCGCCTCTGACGACCCATACAGATGGCTTGGCCGCTGCTACATGCAGAAAGGAGAGATGGCGCAGGCGATCAGCTATTTTGAGAAGGCCATAGAAGTCCGGCCGGGCTACTGGGACAATTATAACGCGCTGGGGATCGGCTATTACCTTTTTGGCCGCTACCGTGACGCGGCGGAGCAGTTTCGCCGCGTCATAGCGATACAGCCCGACAACTATCATGGCTACGATAAGCTCGGCTCGATGTACAGCGCGTTAGGCATGTATGAAGACGCGCTGGTAATGCACGAGCGCGCAATCGAGATTTATCCGAACCCCGAATCTTACTCGAATCTTGGGACGGCTTATTTCTACCTCGGACGATACGAGGAGGCGAAACAGGCTTATCGCGCCGCAATAGGGTTAAGCCCTCACGATAATATTCTGTATCGCAATCTTGGAGACGCTTATCTGCGCGTGGGCAAGGCGCGCGAAGCCGGGGAACAATACGAGCAGGCGGGAAAACTTTTGCAATCGCGGCTGGCAATCAACCCGGATGATGCGGAGTCGCTGGGCGACCTGGCTATCTGTCACGCCAAGCTCGGAAACCATCAAGAGGCAATCGACACGGTCGAGCGCGCGGTCACGCTTGAGCCGCGCAACACGGATCTGATGTACCAGCGCGCGGTCGTCTACGCGCTCGTCGGAGATGCCCGCAAAGCTACAGAGAGCCTCAGCCGCGCGCTCGCTCACGGTTACAGCCGCTCGGAATCCGAGCGCGACCCGGACCTTGAAACGCTAAGAGAGTCGCCGGAATATAAAGCTCTGTTTGGCGGCGACGATCAATAATTGACGATCAATCTGGGGTCAAACAGTACCGGCGCGCCGCCCGCAATCGTCACCGTCACATTGTACTTAAAATCGCCACCCTTGTTGGGCAGGCTGCTTGTCTCGCTAGGCTCGGAAGTCCCCGAAGCGACATAGCCGAAAGTGAATGTCGATCCGCCTTCGAACGGGTCCGTAGCGCCCGAGGCAGACTTGAACCCGTCGATGACGACGCTGTCGAGCGGCGGCCCTGATTTGTAAACGAGCTGCCACTTGACTACTCCATCTCTGCCTATTGTCGCAGGGTCCGGGTCGGCGGTGACCTTTAAAGGGCCAGTAGTCGGGTCGCTGATGATGATCTTAACTTCCTTTGTGGTGCCCGGTTCACGCTTACCGTTCATATCATTTCTCCCACATGAGTATGCGAAAGCAAGGACAAGGCTTAACAAAATTGCTCTCTTCATGGATCTCCCTCCTGCGCTGATAAGTTACCGGTTGGTAACAGTGCTTGCGATTTGTCGATGATGCCGGAAGCCGTTGCCTCAACGATTTCGACTGAGACTGTCGAGCGAGGCTGAGGTAAACTTAACTACAGTGTGGCCGGCTTTGGCTAACTGAATATCAACCATCCGGGCCTTGAGAATGCGACCGGATTCTACGCGAAGCTTGCACCGTTGTCTACATGTATTTTGACGTAATTCAGTCGGAAAGAAATTCAAGAAACTCGATCAAGGCTTTGTTAAATTCTTCGGGTTGCTCAAGGTTTGGCAGATGGCCCGCCGATTCGATCACTCGTAATCTCGCGCCGGGTATTTTGCCGGCAATGGCTTCCGCCTCGACCCGCCCCGCCAGCTTATCTTCCGAGCCGGCAATCGCGAGCACAGGGCAGGCGATTTCGGAAAGCAGGGAAACCGAATCCCGGCGAGCGGCCATGCCTCTTTGAGCTGCGGCTATCCCGCGCGGCGAAGTTGCTTCTATCATCGCGCGCACTCTTTGAACAATCTCAGGCCTGCTCGATTCGGTCGTCGAGCCTAACAAAAGCGGCGTCATGTCATCAGCGATAGCGCGAGCGCCTTCGCGTTCGGCTTTCTGGGCGGACTGCTCGCGGCGCTCACGCGCCTCTTCGGCGTCCGATCCCGCTCGCGTATCTACGAGCACCAATGCGCGCGCGGCCTCGGGATAATTTCGATAAAAAGCGAACGCTACATATCCGCCCATCGAGCAGCCTGCGATTACTGCGCTATCTATCGAAAGAGCCTGCATCAGTGCGCGCAAGTCCGATGCCATCCGGTCCATCGAGTAAGGCCCGGCAGGCGCGTCCGATTTGCCGAAGCCTCGCAGGTCCGGCGTGATGACGCGAAAGCGTGAGTTGAGCGCGGAGACTTGATCTCCCCACATAGTCTGGTTGAGCGGGAAGGCGTGAATAAAAATTATGGGAAGCCCCGCGCCCTCGTCCGAGTAGTCTATGTTGATCCCGTCGATCTCTATTTTCATGGCCTCTCCACCGTTAGCTTTGCTTCCACCTGAGACGCACAGGCTCGCCCGTCTGGTAGGTCGTCGCAAGACAGCTCTCCACGCTCAGCTCGAATAGTATGTAGCGGTCCTTCGGCGTGAAGCCCAATTCTTTCGCTGCCGCGAAAGCGACCTCTCGCATTCCAGGATCTTCGGAAAGGGCCGCCCGCCCGCTTATTAAAAATTCGCCCTCGCCGCCTTCGATATCTGCCACAGAGCAGTGCAGGCTGTAGCGGCCATCGCGGCGCAGGTCGTGGCCCTTTGGCGAAGTCGGCTCCATATAGACAAACAGATGGCCGGAGGCTACGAACGGGCTTACGGGATGCACGCGAGGCGAGCCGTCACGTCGCAGGGTCGCAAGGTAAGCCACCTTTGTCTCCAGCCGCTTCGCGCCGAAAGCCGCAAGCTCGGGAGCGGCAGTTGCGAATTCTTCCCATTTCATCGCCGTATTTTTCCTCTAATCAACAATGCCTCGTTCACGGAGCGCGTTTTCAAGCTCATCGTCTGCCGGGACCGACAGCACGCGCTCGTCAATCTTGATAGTCGGCTTTCGCTCTTTGCCGCCGTTTTGCTCCTTCACCCAATCGGAAGCGCCTTGCTCCTTTTCGACGTTTACATAGTCATAGCCGACGCCCATATTATCCAAACGCTCGCGCGCGCGTTGCGTGTCTTCACACCAATCTGCCCCATAAACTTTTACCCTGTTCATCAACTTCCCCCTTCGTTCGACCATAAGGAATGATAGCTCAAGCGAGCCGATACTTCATACAGGGTCTATGCATTGTCTTGAATCGCTCTGGAAGAGCGAAAGATATTAGCCGGTGGTGAAGCCACCGGAATTCATTACCAACCATGTCGCGCGCCCCGGAGGGGCGCAGGAGAATGCTCCGGTCCAGCGCCCCTCCAGGGCGCGAGAGCGTTTGGCCGATCAATCCGGTGGCTTCACCACCGGCTAATGTCCGTTTGCCCCTCCGGGGCAATTATTATTTCGCGGCTTCGGAGAATGAATTGACCCTGATACTTCATATTGATTCCTTGACTTGTGATTCGACAAACCATAGCATCGCTCGATAGAAGGGGCCTGGTTATAAATTCTGACTCTTCTCAGGGAGCCGCGATTAGATTGGTCATCAATATCAGCTTTCGCGTTACGCTCTTGTTGACGTTCGCGCTTGTGGCGACAGGCGGAACGCGGGCCGAGCGACTGCCCATCAAGACTTACACTATCGAAGACGGGCTTGCGCGCGATCAGATAAACCGTATAGCGAGAGATTCTCGCGGATTCTTGTGGTTCTGCACCAGCCAGGGCCTATTGCGATATGACGGCTACCGTTTCACCTCCTACACCACAGATGACGGCTTGCCGGATCGCAATGTCACAGATTTGCTGGAAACCGGCGAAGGCGTCTACTGGGTCACTACTACGGGCGGCCTCTGCCGTTTCTACCCGACCCGCTCTTCACCCTCGAAGTTTGTCAGTCATCCTTTGAGTGATGACCAGAGAACGAAGTATGCGTATAAACTGATTGAAGATCGCACGGGAGTTGTTTGGTGCGGGACCGGAGGAGGTCTTTATCGAGCCGAAAAGCTCGACGGGCAATGGGCATTCAGTTTTATTGATATTGGACTGCCCGCAAGCAAGTACGGCGAAATCACCGTTGCAGCGTTGCTGGAAAACCAGCGCGGCGAGTTGTGGATTGGCGCTGGGAGCGGGCTCTACAGACGGTTTGCGGACGGGAGAGTGGAGCGCTACACGACCAAAGAAGGGCTGCCCGGCGACTCGGTTCAGACGCTTCTGGAAGACAACGCGGGGCAATTGTGGGTCGGCACAACTCAAGGGCTCTGTAAGATAGTTTTTGAACCCGGATCATACCGGCCTGTCGTCGGCGACATATACACGATCAGTGACGGGTTATCGGATAACAAGGTCACTTCTCTTTTTCAAACACACGACGGCAAGCTGTGGACAGGTGTGTACGGCGGGTTGAGCGTGATCGCGCCTGACAGTGATAAGAACAGAAAGAGATTGCGGACATACACTACAGATCATGGATTGAGCAGCAAAGATGTTCTCACGCTGGCCGATGATAGGGACGGCAATCTCTGGATCGGAACCGATAGCGGCGCGATGAAGATGGCTCGCAACGGTTCTCATTACTTTTGATAAGCGAGATGGATTCAAAGATACGAGAATAGGAGCAATTGTCGAAGGCATATCGGGGCGATTGTACGCGATAGATAGCCGCGGCTTTATAAATCAATTCGACGGACAACGCTTTATCGCCGACCTGCCGAAGCTGCCGAAGAATATCGCCTATCCCGGCGAAGGGTGGCACCAGATAGGCTTCCAAGACCGCACGGGGAAATGGTGGTTGCCGACGCTCAACGGGCTTTGTCGCTTCCCTGTGACGCGCGATAGCGCTCGCCTTGCCGCCACGCGCCCCGAAGCAATCTTTACCGTTGCCGACGGCATGAACGGCGATGAAGTATTTCGCCTGTTCGAAGATTCGCGCGGGGACGTATGGATAAGCACAATGAACGACGCGAAGAAGGTTCTTGCCAGATGGGAACGAGCTACGGAAACCTTTCATCGCTACTCGCCGGAAAACGGAATTCCTCTGGCCGGGCCGACCGCATTTGGCGAAGACGCTGCGGGCAATGTCTGGATAGGGTTTTTCACGGGCGGCCTGCTTCGTTATTCGGCGGGCAGGTTCACGGCTGTGACCGCCGCGAACGGGCTGCCTGCGGGAATGGTTCGCGGAATTTATGTCGACCGCAAGGGCAGGCTCTGGGTTGCGACCGGCAATGGGGGCCTGGCGCGCATGGATGACCCGCTCGCCGACAACCCTCGCTTTGTCACTTACACGACCGCGCAGGGGTTGGGGAGCAACCAGGTCAATAGCATCACCGGCACGGGCGAGAACCTGCGCGGCATCCTCAACACCAGTTGGGGAGCAACCAGGTCAATAGCATCACTGAAGACTTTTGGGGGCGAATCTACGTAGCAACAGCGCGAGGCGTAGATCGCCTTGACCCGGATACCGAAAGCATCAGGCATTACACGGCAGCCGACGGGCTTGGCGACAGCTTCGTCTACGCTGCATTCCGTGACCGCGCGGGCGATCTATGGTTCGGCACGGATCAGGGTTTATCTCGGTTCACGCCCGAACCGGAATCTCGCAGGCCCACGCCGCCGTCACCCGTTTTTATAGGCGGGCTGCGCATAGAAGGTTTTGCACAACCGATTTCTGACCTTGGCGAAACAGAGATACCGCGAATCGAGTTGAACGCCAACCAGAATCATATTGAGATAGACTTTTTCGGTTTCAGTTTTAGCCCCGGCGAAGTGCTACGGTATCAATATAAACTCGAAGGCTCGGATCAGGATTGGAGCACTCCGAGCGATACGCGCACCGTCAACTACGCGAGCCTTTCGCCGGGGGCATATCGATTCACGGTGCGCTCTGTGAGCGCGGACGGCGCTTTGAGCCAGTCGCCTGCCGGGTTCGGCTTCACCATATTGCCTCCCATCTGGCGGCGCTGGTGGTTTTTGACAGTAGCCGCGATTCTGGTTGCAGGATTGATCCTCTCTTTTGACCGTTATCGCGCCGCGCGAATGAAGGCGATCAAAGAAAGCGAAGACCGCTTTCGCACCCTGGCCGAGACGGCCTCTGACGCAATCATCACCATAGATGAAAAGAGCCGAATCATCTTTGTCAATCCGGCAGCCGAAACCGTGTTCGGTTATTCAATATCGGAGATGCTGGGCGCGGACCTGACAATGCTTATGCCCGAGTACCTGCGCCACCTTCACAGAGACGGGTTTGCCAGGTACGTCGAGACGGGCAAGAGGCATCTTTCGTGGGCCAGCATAGAGCTTCCCGGTCTTCACAAGAACGGGCACGAGATTCCGCTTGAAATCTCGTTCGGCGAATTTGAGAGAAACGACAATCATTTTTTTACGGGCGTAGCGCGTGACATAACCGAGCGCAAGCGCGCCGAAGAAGCGCTGATAAAAAGTAAGGAAGAGCGCCTGGTCGAGCTTGAACGAGTTCGGAAGCGAATTGCTACCGATCTGCACGATGACATCGGCTCCAGTCTGACGCGAATCTCTCTGCTCAGCGAAGTCGTGAGCCAGCAAGTGGGCCGCGCGGGGATGGGCTTTACAGAACCGCTGTCGATGATTGCGGGGCTATCGCGCGAGCTGGTCAACTCTATGAGCGACATCGTATGGGCCATCAATCCCAAAAAAGACCGCCTGGGCGATCTGAGCCAGCGCATGCGCCACTTTGCGAGCGACGTTTTGACGGCCCGGCGCGTCGAGTTTGTTTTTCGCGCGCCTGATCGCGAGCGAGACGTGCAGGTCGGAGCCAACGTGCGCCGCGAAATCTTTCTTATATTCAAAGAAGCCATCAACAATCTGGTCCGCCATTCCGGCGGCACGAAAGCCGATCTAGAGTTTCGCCTCGCAGACGATAGCCTGGTATTGATCGTTAGCGACAACGGGCATGGCTTCGACGTTTCGCGCGAAAGCGATGGTCACGGGTTGTTGAGCATGCGAGAGCGGGCGAAAGGTCTGGGCGGCGCTCTGGAGATGGTTTCAGAGCGCGACGTCGGAACGACTCTCAAGCTTACAGTCCCGCTCAGCCGGATAGCGGAAGCGGCAAAAGAGAGTATCGAAAACCCCAGAGGTGAAAAGGCGAGAGGCAGCCACCCTTGATCTCTTTCTTTTTTATCTTTGCCACTACATATTTATGTGGTGACAAGGCGGGCGAGCAGGCGTAGGGTAGAACTTACGAAGATAAAACTATGGCAAGCGACACAGGCAAAACGGACACGACTCCTTCCACCATCAAGGTGGCGCTCATCGAAGACCAGCGCGACATCCGCGAATGCTTAACCTTTCTGATTAACGGGACCGAAGGCTTCAGGTGCACGGGGAGCTATCGCACGATGGAAGAGGCTCTGGAAAAAATAGGTTTTGAGTTGCCGGACGTGGTGCTATCCGACATAGGTCTGCCGGGAATGAACGGCATCGAGGGCATCAAAGTTTTGAAAGAGCGCTATCCCAACATGTTGTTGCTGATGCTCACGGTCTATAACGATGACGAGCGCATATTCGATGCGATGTGCGCAGGAGCAAGCGGCTATTTATTGAAGAAGACGCCGCCCGCCCGGCTGCTTGAAAGCCTGAAAGAAGCGGTCAGCGGCGGCGCTCCGATGTCGCCGGAAGTCGCTCGCCGCGTGATCTCGTTGTTTCGAGAGATTCGCCCCCCGGAGCGCGCCGATTACGAGTTGACCCCGCACGAAACCCGCCTGCTAAAACTCTTTGTCGAAGGCCACAATTATAAGACGGCTGCTGCCGAACTTGGCGTATCGGTCAACACAGTCAACTTTCATGTGAAAAGCATTTACGAAAAACTGCAAGTCCACACCCGCTCGGAAGCCGTAGCCAAAGCCCTTCTCAACCGGCTGGTATAGAGCGCGTCTTGAAAATCACCGAAGGGGATAACTTCAATAAGCCCCGAAGGGGCGAAATTCAATAGCCCGGCTGCCGCGTGCCGGGTAGCGCGCGCCTACATCAACAAGCCCTGTAAGGGCGAAATAACGTTGATCAATCAAACCTATTTCGCCCTTACAGGGCTTGCCGTTATGTTTGGCGCTGACCTGGGGCTAGCGCCCCAGGCTGTTGAATTTCGCCCCTTCGGGGCTTTTATAATTCTTTTCATACGACCTCTAAATAGATCAGAATAGATCAGAAGTAAGAAATGGACATTGATCGCTCCTCTCCCTCAAATCCCTACTTGCGTAAGCGGTGACGCAGAATCGTTGTTGAAGTACCTTCACCACACGATCCGCGAATGAGTCGAAAGGCGGGTCGGAAAATATTAGTGGAGGAGAAACAGCGATGTTAAGAACACAAAGAATCAGCGGTTGGAAATTGCGATTGGCGCTTTGCCTGATAGTCTGTTCCGCACTGGCGGTCGGCGCATCCGTAAAGCCGGGAACAATTTCTACGACAGCAGCAGATCATAATGGCCCGCACTCAACTGTAGGCAAGGTCAAGGCGAAGGGCGCGTTCACAGCCGATTTCGCGCTCCCCGCAAGCCTGCCGCTAAATCAGGTGGCTCCGCTCATTGAGCGCGACCGAATGTATATGGCCGCAAGACGCGGGATGCAGAACAAGTACCTGCCCCTCAGAATCGATTTTGCTACGGGAAACCTTTTGAGCGGGGGCCGTTACCTGTTCGATACAGAGCACGATGCCGAGCAATACAAAGATTGGGTCAAGAATGACTTTATTCTCGACGGCATGCACTTCTTCGACAGGCCGATATTCATCAACCCCGATTATCACGCCTGGCGTGTAATTGAGGCATATCACCTGGATGAGATCGATACCAGGATCATTGTGCGAACAGAGCGTTGGAGCGTCCCGGCGCAGAACCAAAATAATATCCTCAATCAGAAATGGGACGCGATCCTGGCCGAAGCCGAACAGCGCGGGCTGACCAGTGTGTGGCTTCTCTACAATAAAGACGAGCAAATTGCGCAGCTCGTCTACTTCGCAAACCGCATAGCTCCCCAGGACCCGACCACACCGGATTTCGCGAGCCTTGCGGCGCTTGAGAATTCGCCCGCGCTCGGACACCACTTCGACGACCAGGGTTGGGCAAAGACCTTTGACAGGACACAGTGGGTGCTGACGATATGGTTCCCCTTCGTGACCGGGGACAATGGAGAGCCTTCACTCTGGCCGCATTCGCCCCCGCTGCCCGCGCCCTACTGCGGCGACGGTGTGTGCGAAGTTAGTCGCGGCGAAAGCAATGCGACCTGCCCCGGCGATTGCCCTCCGACAGCAGGAAACGGCAAATGCGAGCCGGGCGAGAACTCTACGAATTGTCCCGGCGATTGCCCTCCCCAATGATCGCCGCCTAACCAATTCGTTAACCGATAACCATTAATCGAAAGCTTACGAAAAGGAGAAAGTCATGAAAACGCAAAACAGAGTCTTGAAATTGATAACGCTGGTCGCGCTCATAGCGGCAGGAGCGGTGTGGGGCGCAACAAGCGCCGGAGCGGCCGTTAACTCCGCAAAGACGACAGGCATGTTTGGCATCACCAGAGCGCAGACGGCTCGCATCAATCTGGTAAACCTGGAAGACCGGGCGTTTGTTCCTTGCATCAGGGTAGAGATGGTATTCATAGACGACGGCGGCAACATCCTATCTCAAAAGGTCTATGAAATTGACACAGGCAAGTCAGCGTTCCTGGATTTGAGAGGCAACGAAATAATAGGACGAGGAAGCAACCGCGCCAATTTACGAGCAGAGGTAAGGTTCGTCGGGACTCCTGATACGCGAGCTGTGGATAATTGCATTCCGACAATTGAAATCTTCGATAACGAATCGGGCGAAACAAGATTCCTGCTCCCGGCTGTCCAGAAAGTCCAGAAGGTGCAGGCTCTGAACTAATCTCAAAACAGGTAGCGAGTGAAGAAAGCGAGGCTGGGCGACCGGCCTCGCTATGAGTGTAAGGGAATGAAAGAAGATTCACCGCCGCAGACACAGAGAGCACAGAGCGGGCGCAGAGAAAACCAACGTCTGCTCTGCGCCCCCCGCCGCGTGCGAAGTACATCATAGGCCATATGCGTTCTCTGTGCCTCTGCGGCGGTGAGATGTCTCTCCGGTCCCGTACATTCAATGTAAATCGGTTTTATCGGATCGTACACTTGCCGGCAATAATTGTATCCACATAAGACACAATCTCGCCTCACGCCCCCTCATTAACCTGCATAGTAATGGCACGGTAGTTGATAATATTAAAGGCGTGTTAAGAGTATGTTAAACAATCAGGGCAGTATTTCGAGCGCCTATGCCTCGATGCCCAGGGGAGGACTTGGGTATGAAAAAGGATGATCAAAAACTCTTTTCTAAGGTCGATCTCTGGAAAGCGGGCCTGTTTGCGTTGCTTATTATCTTCGCACTCGGGTATCCGGCAAGCGAGCCGAACAACCCGCCGCCGTCAGAGACAGTCGCAAGCAGCGGCATCTCGACGGATATAACCGGTCCTTCTGATTTTCCCAATATCACAATAAAGAACTTCGGCAGGATGGACGACTATTTCTACAGGGGCGCACAGCCGAAGCCGGATGATTACTCGGCGCTTGCCGCGCTCGGCGTCAAGACGGTAATCGATCTGCGCGATGACCCTACCGATTATGAAAAGCCGCGAGCGGAAGCTGCGCAAATGCTATACGTGAATATTCCAATGAGTGATAAGAAGAGGCCGAGTGATGAGCAGATCGCGGCATTCTTCGCCGTTGCGAATGATGAATCAAAAGGGCCTGTTTATGTGCATTGCGTGGGCGGTCGCCATCGGACGGGTTTAATAGGCGCTCTGTATCGCTATAACAAGTATGGCTGGGATTACGACCAGGTTTATCGCGAGATGAAGAACTATGACTACTACTCGCGGTGGGGTCACGGGGCCATCAAAGACTATGTGCGCGATTACTACGACAAGATAAAACCGGCCAAAGTGGCGCTTGCGCCTGCGGGCGTGAAGGAAGCGGACGTTGCTACCTCGGAGCCTCTGACTCCGCCGCCGCCGCCTCAGCCTAAAGAGTAAGTCAGCCTAAAGAGTAAGAATGCCGCTCAAGCATTCTCTAATCATCTAACCTGTCCGGGCCTACCGGGTAAACGGGTCGCTCTTTGACGGCTTTGATCCCAAAGAGCTTGTAAAAAATGGGATGGATGGCGCACTCTTCGTCTTCGTTTAAGATGAGGCGGTCGCGCGTCGTATATTCAAATTGGGCTTCGTAAAAGCGGTCGGTCTTTTCTACGACCGAGCCGAGGAAGCCGATTTCCGATACCATCTGCCAAAGCGTGCTTCTGTCGTAGGGCATGCTTTCGGGCCAGGCTTTTCTGGTGCGCGGCGCGAGCTTGTCCAGGTAAGCCGCCCGATCTAAGACGTTCGACTCGCCGCGAAAGCAATTCAGTATCTGGCGCATAGCCGGATAAACTTTATTGTAAGAGTTCAATATTTCGCTCGCTATCAACTCTTCGACGCCGTGAACGCCGCGAACGACGTCTTCATTTTCGAATTTGGGAAATACTCTTCGGTCATAGGCGAGTTGCGCAATCGAGTTGCACAGCCAGATGATCTGGCGGGGCCGGAGCTGCGTGTGGCGAATTATATATTGAAACGAATCCTCTTCTCTGCCGTGCCGGTTGCGTATCTTTGCCGGGAAGAAGCGGTCCCATATCTTGTTTCGGACATCAGAGTAGCTGTCCCAGTTCACCTTCGGGATCGACTTTGCCACGTCGGGGAAATCCTGTTTTAGAAAATAGTAATATCGCGAACAGACAAGCCTGAGCAGGTCTTTCGGACGCCAGAGCAGATAGACGGGAAATTCAAACGTCTTGCCTATATTCTGAATCGTGGACTCCAACAGGTAAGGCACTATCTCGCCCGGCAGAAAACATTTGACCTGGATATTGTGATGAACTTTGCCGAGCGCGAATTGAGTTACGGCGTGCAGCATCGCACCCAGCGCCTGCTGCATCTCGGCCCGTCTTACGTCATACTGTTCGAGCGTGTCTATGACTATTACCGCTTTGTGGCCGCGTTCGAGGTAGCGGTTTATCGCCTCTTTTGATTCTTCAAACTCTACGGACTTTAGTATGTCGTTTACTTTGAATATGAGATCGACGACCGCGCCCGCGCGCTCGGCTGCGAACTCGGCCAGCGCCTTAAAGACCGTGCGAATGACCTGGGTGCCGCGCCCCGCCCGGACGTTTACGCTGGTCAGGTATTTTTGAATCTTCTTTTTGTCGTCGGCGGATTCTATGCCGTTGATCTCAAGCACTTCGGACATCAACGAAGTCCAGAAAGCAAGCTCCCACATCTTCGACACGTCGTCAACGACGTTGAGCGCGGCGTTGTGGTCTACTTTCTTGCTAAGCTCCAGAAGAATCTGGCTGTAGGTGTCCGGCTCGTCTATGTCTACATAGACGTCATAGCGATCTTCCTGTTCGAATTTCAAGTATTGAGCGAGCGCCGTTTTGCCCGAGCCTCGGCGGCCTATTATCACGCTGACTAAAGGATCGATCGCCTGGCGGTTGAAACCCGTCTCGCGCAGGTAAAGTTGCGGGAGAATCTTTTCTTCTTTATCCGCGTCGTTGAACCCGAACGGGGAGATGAACGCTTTATCGCCCGTGTGCAAACTCATAACCGTCCTTCTTTCTTCTCTCGCAGGGGGGCTGTCCGAAGAAGCCAGAGAAAGCCTAGTTGTGACCCGATGCTACAGTCAAGCCTGAGCTTGTATGCGAAGCCTTCGGGCCGCTAATATCACTATTGATGATTAAAGCAGCAGTCATCGCGGTCGTTCTCTCGCTCGTGCTGGACGTGTGCGGCTACAAGCCCGCGGGCAAAGGCAAGAGCCTGCCCGCCGACGTCAAGACGATTGCGGTGCCTATCTTTCAAAACTCAAGCCTGAAGTATCGCGTCGAGCAGCGTTTCACACAGGCGGTCGCGGAAGAGATACTAAAGCGCGCGCGCGGCTTGCGCGTGACCACCGACCCCGAAGCGGCTGACGTCACGCTCAACGGCGACATCAGGAGCTTTCGCGCCGTCGGCACGATCCTCGACTCGCAGGGGCGCACCAGGGTTTGGGACGTCCGCATCATCGTGAGCGTGACGGTGAGGGATAACCGCACGCATAAGATACTTTTTAACAACCCGCGAATGGTGTTTGAAGGCGAGTATCAGCTTTCGGATGACCCTGAATCGTTTTTCAACGAAGAGAACCCGGCTGTCGACCGCATAGCGCGCGAGTTCGCGCAGACCGTCATTTCAACCATAATGGAAGGGCTGTGAGCAGGCGACCCAAAAAAAAGCTCGACGGTATCACTTACGAAGATTTTCGCCGCCAGATCAAAGAACGCCGCATAGACGCGCTCTACCTGTTTGCGGGCGAAGAGCAATACCTGGGGGAGCGCGCGCTCAGGCTGCTCTATAACACCGTTGACGAAGCCGAGCGCGCGTTCAACATCTTCACTTTTACCATCGGCGAAAGCCATCCTTCGGGGGCGAAGACTACGGCGGCGGACGCCATAGACACGGCCAACGAGATGACGCTTTCAACCTCGCGCCGTATAATTGTCATAAAGGATTTCGACAAGATTAAAGAAGGCGAAACCGAGATGGTGCTTGAATACCTGAAGCGGCCCGCGCCCTCCTCGACGGTCGTCTTCCAAACAGTCTCGCTCGACCAGCGGCGAAAGCTTTCGACCGCGCTTTTGAAAGCCTGCACCGTAGTCGCTTTTGATCGCCTCTCGGATCAGCAGGCGGCGCGATGGGCCGAAGGCTATTTGAAGCTGCGTGACTGCCGCATAGAACCGGCGGCGCTCGGTCTTTTGATAGGGCTTGTAGGCACGCGTCTTTCGAGGCTGGCAAACGAACTGGATAAACTCGCCTCGTACGCGGGCGGCGGATTTATCAACTCTGCCGTAGTCGAAGAGCTTGTGCCGCGCGCGCGCGAGCACACGACCTGGGAGTTGTGGGACGCCATCCTTGAGCGTAATCGCAAGCGCGCCCTCCGGCTCACGGAAAGGTTGTTGGACGACGGCAACGATCCGTTAATGATACTTGGCGCGTTGGCGGGGCTGTACCGGCGGTTGTTGGCCGCAAAGGATTTGATGGCGCGCGGAGCGGAAGCCGACGAAGTCAACCGCGCTACGGGCCGCTACGGCAGAAACGCCGCCGATTTTAATGCCCGCGTCAGCCGCAGCGGGCGCGAAGAGATAGTTCACGGGCTTCGCCGCATTGCCCAGGTAGACAACGCGATAAAGAATTCGGAGGCGACGCCACGCCTCCAGATACAATATCTCGTGGCCGAATTGACTTTGCCCGAAAGCGCGCGCTGGAGTATATTCGAATTTTAGATTGGAGGAGAGGATGCCCATCTTTGCTCACGAAGAAAACCCGCTAAACGATCAAGAGTGGGAAAATCTAAATCAGGTAGTGATAGACGTTGCGCGCAAGCGCCTGGTAGGCCGCCGCATCGTAGACCTTCACGGCCCGCTCGGCCCGGGCATACAGACTATCGTTCACGATCATTTCTCCGGCACTACGATTGGCCGCATAGGATTGCTCGGCGAGGAGGAGTCCGACCCCGTCCGCTCCGTGCGGCGGGAGAGCGGAATTATTCCGCTGATCTACAAAGACTTCGTTCTCCACTGGCGAGACATCGAAACTGCGCGGCAGAGCGGCACGCCGCTCGACACTTCGGCGGCGGCGGGCGCGGCCGCTTTTTGCGCCGACGCCGAAGACGACCTGATATTCAACGGCAGCGCCGAGATGGGGTACGAAGGGTTGATGGTTGTCGAAGGCCGCCACGTGCTGACGCGCCGCGACTGGACCGAGCCGGGCAATGCGTTTCAAGACACCGTAGACGCTACGCAGACGCTCGTGCAGGCGGGATTTTATGGGCCTTATGCGATGGTCGTAAGCCCGACGCTCTATACGCAGATGCACCAGGTCCATCCCGGCACGGGAGTGCTTGAAATAGAGCACATCCGCCAGCTCATCACCGACGGCGTTTATCAATCGCCTCTGATTAAAGACGGGTACGGTATGGTCGTTGCGACCGGCTCGCAGAACTTCGACCTGGCCGTAGCCCAGGATCTAACGGTAGCCTACCTGGGCGCAGAGCACATGAATCATCCGTTCCGCGTCTTTGAATCGGTCTACCTGAGAATCAAGCGACACGGCTCTATCTGCACGCTTGAGCCGGGCACGGACGATACGAAGACTACGAGACGGCGAAAGTAAAAAAGCAGGTTGCGACTACAGTAAAAAGAGAACGGCTCCGGCAGCCGTTCTCTTTTTGTTTTGATCGATAATTTAAGTTTAGATCGCGCGGTCGGGCGACCGGTTAGGCCGACATCCCGTTGACGCTTGCGGTCAATCTCGATTTGTAGCGGGCAGCGGCGTTTTGGTGAAGCACACCTTTTTGAATAGACTTATCGATGACCGAAACGGTTTCGGTAAGCAGCGTCTTTGCCTCTGCTACATCACCCAGGTCGATTGCGGCGCGGAGCTTTTTGATCTGTGTGCGCAAGCGGCTGCGGTTACGGCGATTGATTTCGTTACGACGCTCGTTCTGCCGCACTCGTTTTTCTGCGGACTTGTGATTTGCCATGCTTTTTAATCTCTCCTCAATACAGCGATGAAATCTCTTAACAAAAAAGACTTATAGGATAACTGCGGGCTTGCGGGGCTGTCAAGCTTCGGCTTCGTCAACATCGGTTTGACACAGCCGCTCTTTAGAAGTAATCTACGGCTCAGGGTTGGCCCCCTCGACCGACAGGATCATCTAAAATCAGGTCCCCCTTCCTAAAAATCAGCTCATAACGCCACCTCACAGGAGAGGCTGCATGAAACGTTCCTGTAAGAGCATTGTCCTCAAATCGCTTGTGCTGATAGCCGTTATTCTGGGCTGCGCCGGGTCTGCCTCTTCGACTACTTATATATTACCCGACGACGACGATTTAATAGTCGGCGCTCGCGCAATCATAACAGGTAAAGTCCTCTCTGTCGGAAGCCGCCTGGACGAGCAAGGCCGCATCTTTACTTACATCACCGTTCGCGTTCAAGAAGTTCTCAAAGGCCAGGTCGACGAGCGCCGCATCGTCCTCAAGCAGGCGGGCGGCCAGGTGGGCGAGCGCGGAAGCATCATCTTCGGCACGCCTGACTTCAAGACCGGCGAACAGGTGCTCCTCTATTTAGGGACCTGGCCGGATGGGAGCCTCCGCGTCCACCAGTTGATGCTCGGTAAATTCTCAATAACCGTCAACCCTCAGACCGGAAACAAATACGCCATCCGCGACCTTGGCTCGGTAAACAATAATAGCACTCAAGCCCTGTCGGCAGCCGGTCACACGCGCGGCACAATTACGAATCGTATGGAGTTATCGGCCTACACCGCTATGGTGCGGTCGAGGCTTGCGGCTAACTGGGGGCGCTCGCAAACGCACGAACAGACTTATTACAGCGACACGCCTCTGCGCGCCGAGCCGCCGGAATATAAACGCGAAGCCGCGCGGGGGAAGATTTTTCCCAGGTTCACGCTGCTTCCCCCATCAAATCCTGCCCGGTGGTTCGAGCCTGATGACAATCAGCCCGTAGTCTTTTTTGTAAACCCCGAAAACGCGCCTAATGCCGAGATAGCCGAAGACATCACTGCCGCGATGAACGTATGGTCGAGCGTCTCAGGCTGCGCGCTGCGCGTGGTCAACGGAGGCGCGACGAATACCTGCACGAGTCACAACGGCGGGATAAACGCCATAGTCTTTAACAACTGCGACAACAGTTTTGTGCCGGATCCCGGCTGCGCCGGCATCATAGCTCTGGGCGGGCTTGACTGGACTACCGCTCAGAGCAAGAACATCAACGGGACAATTTTTTATAAAGCTATACGCGGCTTTGTCTCTTTCAACCCTTACTCCGCCTGTAGCTTCAGCGATCATTGTAAGACTCGCGAGGTCGCCACGCACGAACTAGGCCACGCGCTCGGATTGGGCCATTCGCAATACATCGACGCCACGATGTTTGGCACGGCGCATTTCGACGGTCGTTGCGCTTCCATACGCGCGGACGACGCGAACGGCATCGCTTACGTCTACCCGGTGGAAAACGGAGGCACGCGCCCGCTTGAGGTCACAACCGCCTCGACCTTGCCCAATGCCACGCCCAACCTGCTTTACGTTCAAGTGCTGGCGGCGCGCGGCGGCTCGATGCCTTACATCTGGAGCCTGCGCCCTGAGTTGGGCCGCCCGCCTCAAGGAGTGACTGTCACATCGAGCGGCATCGTCGCGGGCACACCGCTGGAGAACGGAACCGCAACCTTCACCGTGCGCGTCAGGGACGGCAACGGAGATACGGCAGACAAAGCTCTCACTCTCACCGTAGGGCCAAGTTCCACGCCGAATTTCGATTCGCAGTTCGTCTCTCAAACCGTGCCGACCACTCTGCAAACGGGTCAGTTGTTCAGCGTGACGTTGAAATGGCTCAACACCGGCGCGCAAGCGTGGGACGGCGCGGGCGGGTTCAGGTTAGGCTCGCAGAATCCGCCTAACAACACGACGTGGGGAGCAGACCGTGTTCCGCTCATAAGCTCCAGCGTAGCTCCGGGGCAACATCTTGAAGCCACTTTTACGGCTACCGCTCCTCAGACGCCGGGCACATACAATTTCCAATGGCAACCGTTTCAGGAAGGCGTGGGGTTCTTCGGCCAGATGTCGGCTAACGTCGCCATCAACGTTTCCGATGTTGGCACGCCCGCGATAAGCGGCTCGGCGACGCTGGGGGGTGTCAAGGGCGCAGCTTTCAATTACCAGTTGAGTGCGACCGGAGGCGCACCGCCTTATACCTGGTCGCTCGCAAGCGGATCGCTTCCGCCGGGACTCACTTTGAATTCCGGAACAGGTCTGGTGTCGGGCGCGCCCGCGTCTGCGGGCAGTTACTCGATGACGGTGCAGGCCACTGACTCGCTGTCTCGCGCCGCACAAAAAACGATAACTATAAACGTGATTGCTCCGCTCGATCTGGTGACATCATCGCTGCCGTCTGTCGTGAAAGGGGCCGCGTACACGCAACAACTCGTGGCGACGGGCGGGAAGCCGCCTTACACCTGGAGCATTGTCGCAGGCGCGCTGCCCGCCGGACTCGGAATCAACTCCGACACCGGAGCAATCTCCGGAAATCCCACGGCGATTGGAAGCTTCGTCTTTACAGTCAACGTGACCGACATCGAGCTACGCTCCTCAAGAAAGGCGCTCTCGATAATCGTAGTGCCGGTGCCGCTCTCGCTTGCAATCGCTTCTCCCGCCGACGCAGTAAAAGGCGCCGTTTTCAATTATCAGCTTAATGCCAGTGGAGGGACCGCGCCTTACGCCTGGGCAGTCACGGGCGGCGGTCTACCGGCGGGGCTTGCGCTGGGCGCTGCCACGGGCGCTATAACCGGGGCCGCTTCCGTTTCAGGGACATTCAGCGCGAGCATTACCGTTCGAGACCAGGACTCTCAGACCGCTACGGCGACTCTGCAAATAAAAGTGAGCGATCCTGAAAATGCCCCGCGCATAATCGATGTCGTGTACAAAAAGAAAAAGAAGAAGCTGACCGTTTACGCAGAAAAGGTTGATGCGGCAGCCCGGCTTCGCATTGACGGGAGAGACCTTGACGTCAGCTTCAAGAACGGTACGTTCGTCGTAAAGCGCATAACATTTTCAGGAGGCGAGCACACACTGAAAATTGTCAACTCGAACGGAGAGTCTTCCGCAGCCTTTATCTTGAATATAAACTGACGCCGGTTCACTTTTACCCTACCCGACAACAGCGTATTTACACGGCGGGCCTCTAAGATTAATAATGGGGTCTGCCGTAGGCGCATTTCTCTTCAGATGATTCAACAGAGATTCGACCGATTCTTTTAATCGGAGGTCTGGAAATGATCGGGAAAGTAGTCGGGACATACAAGATAATTGAAAAGATAGGCGAAGGCGGGATGGGCGCGGTCTATAAAGGCATTGACGAGATGCTGGAGCGCGAGGTGGCCATCAAAGTGCTGCGCTCGGAACTTGCCAACCAGCCGAACGTCGTCGAGCGTTTTCGCACCGAAGCCAAGACCCTTGCAAAGCTCAATCATACCAACATCGCCACTGTTTATAATTTCATACATCAAGACGAGCACTATTTCATGGTCATGGAGTTCGTTCGCGGCGAGACGTTCGATCATATGATACGCAGGACCGGCCCTCTGCCGTACGAGAAGGCTATCGCGCTGTTTTGCCACGCCCTGGATGGCCTGGAGCACGCGCACTCGCTCGGAATCATCCACCGCGACATAAAGCCCGCCAACCTCATGCTGACCGACACGGGCATTGTGAAAGTGATGGACTTCGGCATAGCCCGCGTGCTTGGGACTTCGCGCATGACCAGGCAAGGAAATATCGTAGGCACTATCGAATACATGTCGCCCGAACAGGTCCGGGGCGAAGAAACCGATGCGCGATCAGACATTTACTCGGCAGGGATTTTGCTCTACGAGATGCTGACGGGCCGCGTGCCTTTTGAAAGCAAGAGCGAATTCGAATTGATGAAGGCTCAGATTGAAGACCCGCCGCCGCCGCCGAGAAATTTCACATACATTCCCGAGCAGGCGGAACAGGCCATCATGCGCGCGCTCGCAAAGAACCCCGAATCAAGGTTTCAAAAGGCGACCGCTTTTCAAGTAGAGCTTTTGGCAAGCATGAAAGGCGGGACTGCTCCGCTGGGCGACAGCGCGCCTGTTTACGCCGCGCCTGTAACGCGGGTCAGTTCTCCGCTCGCCAGTCCCGTATCAGCAGAAGCCGTGCCGAAAGAGACGAAGCCCGACGAAGACATGTATGTTGACAAGGAGACCGTCGTCACCACGCCGAAGCTGGCGGCCCCGGCTGATAAACCGGAGGAGCCGATTCAACCGGCTGTGGATGAACGCGCAGCAGGCGAGGGCGCGAAAGAGCGCGTGCGGCAGGTCATCCCGCTTGAAGCCGAAAAGAAAGCGGCAACACCTCCACCGGGAAAATTCACCTGGAAGCATTACGCGGCAGCGGCGGTGATCTTGATTGGGCTTGTGCTCGGGACGCTCGCGCTTGTCAACAAGGGAACGAGCGAAGCGACGCCACCGCAAACGCCTGCTGCGACCAATCCAAACGCCGCACAGCCTGCGGATCAGGCGGCCCCGCCTCAACCGCAGGCAAACACTCCTCCACCGCCTGAGCAGGCGCAATCGAATACCTCGGCTAAAGAGCCGAAGAAGGCAAGCAGCAATAAAGAAGGTAAAAAAGGGAGAGACGGGAACCTGATTAAGAAAGGCTATGAGGAGATCAAAAATATATTTAAGCCCAAAAAAAAGAAAAAGACATAGCGGTTATGCCTTATAGCCTTCAGCTTAACTCAACGATCTGTTTGTAAGTCGGGACGACCGCATTCCAGCCAAGCTCTCGCGTGATCTTATCGCGCAAACCCGCAGTCGATTCTGGCTCGCCGTGGATCAGAAATGTAGTGCGCGGCGGGCTCTTGAACCCGCCCAACCACCTCAGTATCTCACCCGAGTCGGCGTGCGCAGACAGACCGCCGATAGTTTCTACGCGCGCATGCACGGGTATAACCTGGCCGTGAATCTTTATCTCTTCTTCGCCGTCTTGCAGCCTTCGGCCCCGCGTTCCCACAGCCTGATAGCCGACCAGGACGACGCTGCTGGCCGGGTCGGGCAAATATCGCGCAAGATGATGAAGCACTCGCCCGCCCGTAGCCATTCCCGCAGGCGAGATGATTATTGCGGGACCCGACTCCGCGTTGATAGCCTTTGAGCCGCTTCGGCCCGCCACCAGCCGAAAGTTGCGCGTGGAGAGCGCATTGCGATTCTTGCGCGCAAGCTCCTGCATATCGAAATCATGATCTTCTTTGTGCCTGACGTATACCCGCGTGGCCGCCGCCGCCATAGGCGAATCGACCGCAACCGGCAATACGGGGATGCGGCGCTCGTCCTCAAGCTCGCGCAGGTAATAAACAAGCAATTGCGCTCGGCCTACTGCGAACGCCGGGATGATGATCTTGCCGCCCAGCTCAACCGTCCGGTTGATTATCTCGGCAAGCTGTTGCTTGGGGTCCTCGCTGTCATGCAAGCGATTGCCGTAAGTCGATTCGACCAGCAGGTAGTCCGCTTCTTCGACCGGCTCCGGGTCGTTCAGTATCGGCTCGTCGTACCGCCCGACATCGCCCGAAAACAGAACCTTGATGGGGCGGCTCGCAGGCTCCTTGATCTCCGCCTCGACAAAGCTTGAGCCGAGTATATGCCCCGCAGGAATGAAGCGCGCGGTGAGGAACTTGCTTAAACGAATCTCCTGGTGATACGAGACAGCGCGTACCTGCTTGAGCGCTACTTTCGCATCATGCTCGGTGTACAGCGGCAGGACCGTCTTGTGCTTTGAAAACCCCTTTCTGTTCGCATACTCGGCATCTTCTTCCTGGAGCCTGCCGGAATCGGGCAGCATGATCTTCATCAAATCGGCAGTCGCAGACGTGGCATAAATCGGGCCGGTGAAGCCGTCGCGCACAAGTCGCGGCAAATATCCCGAATGGTCTACGTGCGCGTGCGTAATGAGCGTCCACCCGATAGAAGCGGGGTTTACAGGTATCGGCTCCCAGTTGCGCTCGCGCAACTCTTTCAAGCCTTGAAACAACCCGCTATTGATCATTGCACGGCTGCCTGATACCTCAAGCACAAATTTCGCCCCCGTCACCGTGCCTGTTGCGCCAAGAAATTGAAGTGTCGCCATATCTGGGCCACACTAACAGAAGCAGTTCGAGCGAGCAAGTTTCCTTGGGGCTTTGTGAATAATTTCCTTGACTCTGAAATTATTAGCAATATACTTAACAGCGTTAAGTGAAATAACTTTATAAGGTCTTCCAGGCGATTATGGGTTCGAAGCAGCGAAGAGAGCGCGAAAAAGAGCAGTTGCGGCAAGAGATACTTGACGCGGCGCGCGATCTATTCGTGAGAGAAGGTTACGAGAACGTCTCGATGCGCAGGATCGCCGAAAAGATAGAGTATTCGCCTACTACTATCTATCTCTATTTTGAAGACAAAGCCGATCTGCTCTACCAGATTTGCGAAGAGACTTTTGCAAAGCTGACGGACGAGATGGAAGCGATCACCAGAGAGTGCGAAGACCCTGTGGAAGCATTAAAGAAGGGCTGCCGAGCATATGTCGATTTCGGCCTGCGCTATCCGAATCATTACCGAGTCACTTTTATAAATCATCCGGGCCATCTCGAAGGCAAACACTACCTCCGCGAAGGCTCGCAAGGCATGAGAGCTTATAACCACCTGCGCCAGGGCGTTGAAAAATGCGTAAACCAGAGAAGTTTCCGCGATACGGATGTCGAGGCCATAACGCAGGCGATCTGGGCCGCAGGCCACGGGATCGCGTCGCTGCTTATTACCAAACCGGACTTCCCCTGGGTCAATAAGGATAAGCTAATTGATTTAGTCATCGATATTTACACCGACGGCTTGAAAGCTTAAATTTTTTTGAAACTTTGCTTAACAGTGTTAACGTACTAAGAAGCGTTAATAGAGCTAAAAGCGTAAACCCGGAGCGGATTTAAAATGGCGTCACTGGCAAAGCGCAATCTGTTTCACGACAAAGTGAGGCTGGCGGTCACATTGACCGGGATCGTTTTTGCGGTTGTGCTGGTAGCCATTCAACTCGGTTTATTCATAGGCTTTCGGACTGCGACTTCAAACGTGATAGACAATTCGGGCGTCGATATCTGGATAGGCTCGACCGACGTGTCGCACATAGAAGTCGGGCTTCCTTTCTCTGAAAAGAAACTCTACCAGACGCTTGCGACTTCGGGAGTCGCGGTCGCAGAGAAATACATCGTCAGGTTTTGCCGCTGGAAGCGGCCCAACGGCGCGGAAGAGAACGTCGAGGTAGTCGGCTTCAACCCCGATTCGCCCGTAGGAGGCCCGTGGAATCTGGTTGCGGGCAGCCTGGAGGATTTGAAGGCCGACGACACGGTAATAATCGACCAGTTGTACACAAAGAAACTCGGCGTCACAGGGCTTGGGCAGACCGTTGAGATAGCAGGCCGCCGCGCCCGCGTGGTCGGGTTCACTCGCGGCATACGCACTTTCACCACGTCGCCCGTCGCTTTCACCTCGTTTAAAAACGCGCTCAATTACGCGCAGATGCGAGAAGACCAGACTACATACATACTCGTGAAAGCGGCAGAGGGCGCAAACGTCGAGACTCTAAAGCAACAACTGGGCGAGCGCATAAAAGACGTTTCCGTTTACACCACGAGCGAGTTCAGTCGCAAGACGCAAACTTACTGGATGTTCGGCACGGGGGCGGGCATTACCGTGATCATCGCCGCCGTGCTCGGGTTAATAGTCGGCGTGGTCGTAGTAGCGCAGACGATCTACGCCGCGACAATTGATCACTTGCGCGAGTTCGGAACGCTTAAAGCCATGGGCGCGACCAACGGCTACATCTATCGCGTGATAATCAAGCAAGCCGTAATCAGCGCAGTCATCGGCTACGGGCTGGGGATAGCCTTCAGCCTCGCCGCTGTCTATCTGAACCGCAACGGCGGGGCCGCTATCATACTTCCCAAAGAGGTGGCCGCGAGCATGTTCGGATTGACCTTGCTGATGTGCATAGGCGCGTCCGTGGTTTCGATCAACAAGGTCACAAGAATCGATCCGGCAATGGTGTTTAAAGGCTGACTTGGGGGCCAGGGAGACTCTGAAATCGCGGCGCGCGACGAGCGCCGGGGCACCCGTTCCGGCGGGTCGCGCCATGCAAATTTGAGATTTCAGATGGCCCCCTTTTTTATGAAAGAGCGTGATATGAACCGAGCGATCTCAGTGCGCAACCTCAGCAAAGTTTATTCGACGGGCGCGGCGGCCGTCCGCGCTCTCGATGACGTAAGCCTTGATGTCGAAGCGGGCGAGCGCGTCTGGTTGATGGGGCCTTCGGGCAGCGGCAAAACTACGCTCCTGCAAATCATCGGGTGCATACTAAAGCCGACTACGGGAAGCGTGCGCATACTCGGCCAGGACATAACTCGACTCAGCGAAAACCGTCTCCCGCAAGTCCGGCTGGCTCACATCGGATTTATCTTTCAAGGCTTCAATCTCTTTCCGACGCTCACGGCGGGCGAGAACCTTGAGCTGGCTTTGGATCTGAAAGGCATTCGCGGAAAAGCGGCGCGCCGCCGATCTCAGGAATTACTGGAGCAGGTAGGTCTTGCGGATAAGTACAAAAGCTCGCCGTCGGATTTGAGCGGGGGGCAAAAACAGCGCGTTGCGATTGCGCGCGCGCTGGCCGGAGAGCCGGACATCATTCTGGCCGACGAGCCTACGGCCGCGCTCGATTCTCACAGCGGTCGCATGGTTATGGAGATGTTGAGCGAGCTGGCCCGCACGCGCGGACGCGCCGTCGTCGTTGTGACTCACGATAACCGGACTATAGATTTTGCCGACCGCATAGTTCATATCGAAGACGGCCGTCTTAGTGAGCAAACAACCGATGCCCTCATCGCGCACGAATTTATTTCCCGTGGAGATCACACACGCCAGTTGAGCGCGTGAGCAGCCGAAAATGAGGAAAGCCATGAAGCGACAGGTTCTTTACTTCACATCTCCGCTCGTTATCATAGGGGTAGCGGCTGCCTTTTTTCTTTTCAGCCGGGGCGGCGGCACTCAAGCCGGCTCGGTGGTCCTGGCTGAAAGCGAGCGACCATCACTAATTGCAGCGCCCGGTCGCGTGGAGCCGATCTCGGAAGAGATACGTGTTGCGTCCGAGATAAGCGGCAAGCTCCGCGCCGTGCCGGTCGAAGAAGGGGATAGTGTGCGCAAAGGCCAGGTGGTGGCTGTGCTTGAAAACGATGACTACCGCGCCCGGGTCGCGTCCGGCGAAGCGCGACTCGCGGAGCGTCAGGCCGTGCTCCGCCGAGTGGTAAACGGCGCGCGCGATCAAGAGCGGCGAGAGGCCTGGGAAGCGGTCGAAGAGGCAAAGGCCGTTTTGGAAAACGCGCGGGCTGAAGCCGAGCGGCGAGAGTCGCTTTATCAAAAAGGCGTCATCGCGCGCGAAGAGAGCGGCCGCGCAGAGCGCGAGCGCAAAGTGGCCGAGGCGCGGTACGAGCGAGAGTTGCAGCGTCACCGTATCGTTGATGATGAAACGCGAGAAGAGGACATCGCGAAAGCTAAAGCCGATGTTAGCCTGGCCCGGGCCGAGCTTGATGAAGCACAAGCGCGGCTGGAAAAGAGCTACATAAAATCACCGATTGACGGGATCGTTCTCCGCAAACATTTGAAAGAAGGCGAGAGCGTTTCCGAGATGCGCGATATGCCTATCGTTACTGTCGCCAACACCGCACGTCTGCGCGTGCGCGTAGACGTGGACGAGACGGACGTGAGCAAGCTTCAGATCGATCAGAGGGCGTATGTTGTGGCCGACGCATACGGGGAGAAAAGGTTCTGGGGCCGAGTGGTTCGCATAGGCCGGATGCTCGGCAAAAAGCAGATTCGCACTGATGAGCCGACCGAGCGCGTCGACACCAAGATTCTTGAGACGCTCATCGAACTGGATGAAGATTCAAAGCTCCCTGTCGGGTTGCGCGTTAACGCATTCATCGAGGTTGGAAAGTAAAGGTTTCAACTCATAATCGAAAGGAGAAAGTTATGATCATCAAATACGGTTTCCGCTATGTCGTTTTCGCATTGTTTATCGCAATAGGGCTGGCCGCGCTTCCGATCAACGCGCAGCAAGTTGACCGCTCGATCACTATCAATCGCGACGGCAAGGTGGGCGACCAGCCGCTCGCGAAAGGCAGCTACACTGTCAAATTCACCGAAGACAAAGACGGCGAGCTGGTTATTCTCAAAGGGAAGAAAGAGGTCGCGAAGGCTGCTTACGAACTCACAAAATTAAACGAGCCTTCGCCCGAAAATGCCGTGACCTACACGCTCGCATCTGACGGTTCGTATCAGGTCAAGCGCATAGAATTCAAGGGGAAAAATACGGCCATCGAATTCACAGGCAACACGGCCCGTCGTTAATTGACGGCTGCCAGGGGTATCAGCTTAGAGGCAAGCTCGGCTCGCCTCTAAGCTGATGGTTCGCTTTTGGGAAACGGATTCCCGCAAATGACCGCCCTGCCTTCGAGATCATTTCCTAAGTTGCCTTATTCAAGCATTTAGCCCGTCACTCGCGCTGGCACGTCGCTTGATCTTAATCACGCGGTTGGTAATTGTCTTTTTAACGTGTAGACTGATGGTTACCCCCGGCGCTATTTATGAAGCGCTAGCGGAAGTGAAGCTCGTTGGACGGCCATCTTCCAGAAATTAATGAAACGGGCAATGCAATGATGTCGTATGAGCCTGTGTTGTTAACTCATAAAAACTTAAGAGCATAGTGAGAAAGCTCACGCGCAGATGTCTCGATTCAGCCCTGCGCTTGAGCGAAGTTTGAGAGGATGCAAATGATCTCAGTATTAATCAGATTCCGCAAAGCTGGCCGCGCAGTAGTCGCGGCAACCCTGGCAGCATTGATTGGCGCATCGGTTCCGGTTGCTGCCTTCGCGCAAGAAGGTATCGTATCGGTCCAGCAGCCGTCTCAACCGCCGAAGCCTCCTGATACTCCGCAGCAGCCTCAGCAGAGGAAGGACCCGCCGCGCCCTGATACTCAGAAGAGGCGCGAGCAACAGGAGCAGCAAGGTGAGACGCGACCGAACCGGCCGACGGAGCGCGAGCAGCGCAATCTCCCTCCGCCGGGCCAGCCGCCCGCCACGCTGCCATCGACGACCGAGCAGACGCAGCAGCCGGGCACGCCGAACCCTATTACCCAGCCTCTTCAGCTTTCGCCCGAAGTCACGCACGAGCGCGTGGGCGTTAAGGAAGACCTGATCGTATCGATGGCGCTGCAAGACGCCATAACGCGCGCGCTTCAGAACAATCTCGACATTGAAGTATTTCGTCAGAGCGTTCAGGCGGCCCAGTATAACCTGTTCGCCTCGCGAGGTGTTTACGACCTTACGTCCGGCTCGACGCTCACTTATGACAGCCGCACGTTTCCGGTCGCATCGATTTTCGCGGGAGGCGACGCAAGCTCATCGATCACCCAGAAAGAATTTACTTACGACTTCACGACCAGCAAGCTGATCGAGCGCTCGGGCGCGTTGTTTCAAGTCGATTTCTTGAACAATCGTTTGACCACGTCGGCGACTTCGTCAACTCTTACAACGCAGTATAACCCTACGCTCACGTTTTCGTTCACGCAGCCGCTGATGCGCAACCTGGGGATAGACCAGAACCGCCGAATCGTTCAATTGGCGAAGAAATCTCTCGACCTATCAGACAGCCAGTTCCGCCAGCGCGTCATCGAGATCATAAATCAGGTGCAACTCGCTTACTGGGACCTCGTCTTTGCGATCCGAAACGAGCAGATCGCGCGCGACTCTGTCGAGTTGACTCGCGTGCAGCTTCAAAACAACCAGAAGATGGTCGAGGCGGGAACGCTTCCGCCTATCGATCTCCGGGCAACCGAAGCCGCGCTCGAATCGCGCAAGGGTGATGTGATTACCGCGCTACAGAACATCACGACGGCAGAAAATAATCTCAAAGGTTTGATTATAAAAGATGCGAACGACAATCTCTGGGACGCGCAGATAAAGCCGGTCGATCAACCGCAATCCGATCAGCCTACGGTTGGGCTTGCTGAAGCGTCGCAGCTTGCTTTGACCAATCGCCCGGAGCTTGAGCAGTTGCGGCTCCAGGCAGAGCAGAAGCAGATAGACATCAAGTTCTTTGAGAATCAGACCAAGCCGCAGGTTGATTTAATCGGGTTTTATTCCAACACGGGGCTTGCCGGTACGCCTTCTGATGTCGTGACCGGAGGCGACGGATTCGATTCAGTAACGCGAGGGATTCTTACGAACCTCAATTTCCTTCTGGTAGACGCCGGTCGCAATACGTTCAACCCTGTGCCGAATCCTCCGAGAACGCTTGGCGCGAGCGTGCCCGAAAGGTTCAGCGGCGGCTACTTCCGCGCGTTGAGTAATCTGTTCGGGCAGGATTTTCGCAGTTATCAGTTCGGCGTCCGTTTGAGCTTCCCGTGGCGCAATCGGACGGCAAAAGGCAACCTGGGTCGAGCGCTTGCAGAGTCCCGTCAGCTCGACGCGCGCCAGCGACAGCAAGTGCAAACGATCCAGATCGAAGTGCGCAACGCTTTGCAGGCAGTCGAAGCCGCGCGCCATCGGTTTGAAGCGGCTCGCGCAGGTCGCATAGCCGCAGAAGCCCAGTACAAGGGCGAGGTAGAACGATTTCGCGCGGGTCTTTCGACTAACTTCCTGGTTCTAGAACAGGAGAATGATCTGGCGGTC
This sequence comes from Blastocatellia bacterium, assembly GCA_963728545.1. Taxonomy (GTDB): domain Bacteria; phylum Acidobacteriota; class Blastocatellia; order UBA7656; family UBA7656; genus DASUNP01. The sequence continues at coordinate 2,921,063 of CAVSKO010000002.1, read as the reverse complement.
GCGCGGGGCAACGAAGTGCGCGCGCTGACTGATTACAACAAAGCGCTGGCCGATCTTCAGCGAATAACCGGCATGACGCTGGTTAACAATAACGTGCAGATCACGGCAAGAACCGACTCGATCAAATAAGCAAACGCTCTGTCGAGCGTGCGCAAAAAGCAATAAGGGTGGCCCTCGCGAGGGCCACCCTTATTGCTTTTTGCCGTTTCGGTTAACTGCTATCAGCCAACCAGATTGGTAATTTGCTCTCGGTCTTGTACGGACATTTCCGTAAAATCTACGCCGAAGCCTATTTTGAATTGATGGTAGCTGACGACACCGGTGGTGCAGATCTGATGCCCGTTGGGCAATCGAAATCTGAGCTTAACGGTTGATCCGGTAACGGCGGGCACAAAGCTTTCGACAAAAGCCTGTCGTGTCGTCAGGTCCAAAAGCCTACAATCACGATTGTGGCCGTTCATCTCGCAATGCACACGCATCAAGGCTTGAGATTGCGTTTGACCGTCCACGGACTTGCACATCCCTACAGCGCTCATAAGCCGATTCTCCTTATTTTATCAACATTACTGCTAAAATTTTGTTGCCCTGAAAAGCTTTATAGGATACACCACCCCCAATCCGAATACAACACAAAACATTAAGGTTTAAACCGTAAGCTTTGCAACGACTGTGCCGCCCGTTACAGATTCGCTCGCGGCCTGAACGGTTTGGGCTGAAAATAATCGTACCGATTTTAACCGGCACAGTCGCAAAGAATACACGGCGGCGGTTGAAAAGGGTTATCACCGAGCGCGCGTCTGCTGTATAATTCTTCGCTCAATCTCAAGTAACCTTCGCACAATATGTAATAAAGAGATGGAATCGGTGTATGGCACGACGAGAGATTCTGCAGCTTGGCAACCCTACGCTCTGGCAAAAGTCCGAGCGCGTTATCGATCCCGCTTCGAGCGAAACCGATAGGTTGATACGCGACCTGAGCGATACGCTGGCTTCATTCCGTGAAGCGACAGGTTACGGGCGCGGCATAGCCGCACCGCAAATAGGCTCGCTCAAGCGCCTGATCTTCATACGCATGCAGCCCACGGGGTTTTCAGCTCCCCTCATCAACCCTGAGATAGTCTGGGCGAGCAGCCGGACTATGGAGTTGTGGGACGATTGTTTCAGTTTTCCCGACCTGATGGTCCGAGTCTCGCGAGCGGCTCAGATTCGCGTCGAGTATACGGACGAGCGCGGCGCGGCGCAAATCGTCGAAGCCGAAGGCGATCTGTCGGAATTATTGCAGCACGAGATTGACCACCTCGACGGCATACTGGCCGTCAATCGAGCGATTTCAGATAAGGCGTTCGCGACGCGCGCCGAATGGGAGCGCCAGCTCAGAAGCTAGCCTCTACTCATTTTGTATCAGTGTCTATTCATTGGTTTAGATCGCTCCGGAGGAGCGAAAGATATTAGCCGGTGGTGCAGCCACCGGATTGATTCGCCATCCGACCTCGCGCCCTGGAAGGGCGCAGGATCAAATCAACCTCCTGCGCCCTTCCAGGGCGCACGTGTTTTATCGGCCCTGTCCGGTGGTTGCACCACCGGCTAATGTCCGCTTGCCCCTCCGGGGCAATACTTTATTTTCAGCCTGCTGTCATATATCTGATAGGGCCGGGCGACTAATACGACGGGCAAACAGATTCGACGCATTCAATCTGAGCAAATGGATAGCCCAGAGTTGCAAGATGAGTTGGAAAGATGCCACGAGGCCAGTTACGGCTGGGCCTTGAGTTGTTGCTCGCGCAACAGTGAGCAGGCCGAGAGCGTGCTGCAAACCGTTTACCTCAAGGTGCTGGAGGGAAAGGCAAGATTCGATGGTAAATCATCATTCAAGACCTGGCTCTTCGCAGTTATAAGAAAGACGGCGGCGGACGAGCGGCGTCGGAATCTGCTCGCCAGGCTCCGCCTAGTTAAGTACGAACAGAGCGCCGGGCAGAACGCTCAACAAGAGTATCAGGATGAAACGATCTACCGGACTCAGATACAGGCGTTGTTTCGGCAGACGCTCGCTCGATTGCCCAAACGGCAGCGAGAGATTCTGGAGCTTGTCTTCTACCACGACCTCAGCCTTGCAGAGGCCGCCAGCGTGATGAGTATTTCCATAGGCTCGGCCCGCACCCATTATGACCGGGGGAAGAAACGGCTTCGCCAATGGATTGATGAATCAGAGGTGTTTAATGAAAGAGCGGGAAGAAAACAGGATCAAAGAGTTATTCCATGAACTGAAGCAAGAGGATGAGCGCCGCGCACCCGCCTTTGCTCGAACGATGCAAGCCGCTTTATCGAGAAGCGCAAAAACGCGCCGGCCGTGGCGCATATTACCCGTCGCCGTTGCTACGGCCGTGCTGATTCTGGTCGGCGTCTTTGTGTTCATCATCTTCAGGCAAAGCGCGACAGAGCCCTATCAGGCTGTGGGGACTGAACCAGTTGCGCCGCTCGCGCAACCACCCGCTCCGGGTGTCATCGTAAGCGCACCTCATAAGAGTGAATCGCCGAATAAAAAAGAAACGCCGGGAGCGGGCAGGCGTCGCGTCGTGCATCAGAGAAGGCCATCGCCGACTTTGATATCAGACTGGCATTCGCCCACCGATTTTCTGTTGGAAACATCGGGCTGGCAGTTATTGAGAACCACTCCCCGTGTTGACGAGTTGATCACGAGCATCAAGGGGCTCTTTCCCGAAGAGATGAACTGATATGGAGGAATTATGAGGCTTATTATTTATTTTATCTGCGCTTTCTTGCTTTTCTCTAGCCCGTCCGCCTTAGCGCAGCAAAAAGATGACCCGATTGGCAATAATCTTATTCCGCCGGAATTGCTGCTGCGGCATCAGCAGGAGATCGGTTCTCAGCGCGGATCAGAAAGAGTTCATAAAAGCGGAAGTGATAAAGGCGCAGGCAAGATTCACCGACTTGCAATTCCAGCTTGCCGCCGAGGCGGAAATATTGATCTCTCTGGTGAAACAGGACCGGGTAGATGAGCAGCAGACGCTTGCGCAACTGGATAAGATACTGGCGCTGGAACGCGAGATCAAACGCGCTCAGTTTGCACTGGTCATACGAATCAAAAACAGGTTGACGCCCGAACAGTACGCCCGGCTCCAGGAATTGAGAAACAAGACGCAAGCGAAATGAGTTCTACGGGCGGCTGGAAGCTGCGCCGGTTTAGGTGATAGTCTTCCGATGCCGATATTTCTCGACCGCCGCAATTGGCGATGTATTTTTTTCGCTGCGACGGCCTCTATTACCGGGCGACAGCGGGATTTGCACCTGTATCGGTTCCTGGCGCGTAATAAAAATTAAGATGAATCAGCACCTTTCAATAAACGGCCCGATTCGCTTGACGTTCTAAAGTTTCGGGACTCTACCGGATTGGCACACGCGACCGGCAAGGGGTGACGGTCGCTTATCGAATCAAGGAGGCGATTTATGGCGAGCATCAGCTATGATGAAGCCGCTCACCTTCTGCGCCGCATGGGCTTTGGCGGGAGCCCGGAAGACATTAACGATCTGGTCGCTCGCGGGCGCGAGGGCTCGGTTAACTTTCTCATCAATTACTCGCAGGTTGATAATCGCGCGATGGACGATCTGATCGCCCGCAGCTTCGACTTCTCTGATCCGAATAACTTCGCAAAGTTCAACCGTGGAGAGCTGGAACGCTGGTGGTACACGCGTATGGTGTACACCCGCCGCCCGTTTGAAGAGAAGATGACGCTTTTCTGGCATAACCATTTCGCGACCGCTGCGTCAAAGGTTTTCGATATATTCATGTATGTTCAGAACCTGCTGCTTCGCGCATCCGCGCTCGACCGGTTCGACACGCTGCTCAAAAAAGTCGCGGAAGATCCCGCCATGCTAATCTGGCTCGACGGCATAACAAACGTCAAGAACAGCCCCAACGAAAACTTCTCGCGCGAGCTGCAAGAGCTTTTCACAATGGGCATCACAGACGTAGTCACGGGCGAAGCTAACTACACCGAAGAGGATGTAAAAGAGATCGCCCGCGCTTTTACGGGAGGAAAAATCCGCTTTGCGCGAGGCGCGGGGAACCCTTACGCCTTCGAGTTCTTTATAGACCCCGAGCAACACGATTTTTCGGCGAAGACTATTTACGGGCAGACGGCCAACTTCTCCCAGGACGACGTAATCACGGTCATCGCTGCGCGCCGGGCGACGGGCCGCTACCTGGTCAAAAAGCTCTTCGACTTCTTCGTCTACCCGATCACCTCAAGCACGGCAGACAAACAGACCGTAGACAAATTCGCCAACGTATACATAAGCACGAACCACTCGATAAAAGAGCTGGTGCGAGCGATATTCACGTCCGACGAGTTCTACAGCGACCGGGCGCGGTTCGCGCTCGTCAAGCAACCGGCAGAGCTTATAGTAGGCGCGATCCGCATGCTCGGCGCTCAATATAATCCCGGAGCCAACACTGGCGCGAGAAACGAAACTTCAAACATACTGGCGGCGCTCTCGATATTTCTTGGGCAGGAGCTGTTCAACCCGCCCGACGTGGCCGGGTGGAACCTGAATCTAGGCTGGATAAACACGGCAACTTTGCTGAATCGATTCACCTACGCGGACTTGCTCGTCGTCAGCCGCACGCGCGACCTGAGCGCGCCGGGCCTGTGGCTTTCTCACGAACAGCTCAGAAAATACACCAAGGCAAATCCGAAAAAGACCGTCAAGAAGTTCTTATCCGTCCTCGGCCCGCTCAACGTTGATGCGAAGATGGATCGCGCTTTAAGAGATTACTTGCGCACGAATGACGCGGGCAATCTGGGAACCTTCACGCCCGACGACCTGGGGATAGACAAGAAAGTGCGCGGGCTTGTGCACCTGATAATGTGTCTGTCCGAGTTTCAGTTGAATTAAAGGGAGCTTGCTATGCCGACTACGAGAAGACAATTTATCAAGCGAAGCGCGGGGGCGGTATCCGTAGGTCTGGTAATGCCCGGAATGTTTCTGCGCGAGGCGCGGGCGCAACAGGCTCAGGCTAACACGAATCGCAAATTCGTCATAATACAGCTTGCGGGCGGCAACGACGGCTTGAACACGGTCGTGCCTTACACGGATTCGCGCTATTACAACCTGCGTCCTACCGTCGGGTTGAGGGAATCAGAGCTGAAAGATAGTGAAGGCCGCTCGATGATAATATCGAACGATTTCGGGCTGCATCCCGCGATGAGCAAGATCAAACATCTTTATGACCAGGGGCGCGTCGCCATAGTCCTGGGCGTGGGCTACCCGAATTCGACTCTCTCCCATTTCCTATCGATGGACATCTGGCACACGGCGGATACGTCCGGGCTTGTGAGCAAGGGATGGCTGGGCCGTTACGCGGACATCGCGCTGCTGGGACAGGCGGGATTGCCTGCGGCGGCGCTCGGCAGCCTCGACACGCCAAAGACTTTCAACGCCGGCAAGGTCGTCGTTCCGAACATACTCAGTTTCGATCTATATAATTTTCTGGGCGACCCGAATTATCCGAACGATTACGCAAACCAGCTCAACACGTTCAATTTCGGCGCGAGCCGCGCCTTTGACGACGCGAGCCTGATAGGGACGATCAACAACGCGGCATTCGAATCGGTCCGTGGCGCGCAGCTTGTCCAGCGGAATATAAATAACTACCGCTCATCGGTTGTCTATCCGACTCAGAACCCGCTGGCCACGGGGCTAAAGATGGTCGCGCAGCTTCTGGCAACCATACCGGAAATCTATCTGCTCTATGTGCAGTTGGGCGGGTTCGATCATCACGGAGACCAGGTAGACCATCCGAACGGCCAGGCCAACCGGCTTGCGGGCCAGCACGCCCTGCTGCTCAGGTGGTTCGCAGAAGCTGTGAGCCTGTTTTATGACGACCTGGCCGAGCAGGGATTGGCGAACGACGTGCTTTTGATGGAGTGGAGTGAGTTCGGGCGACGCCCGCAAGAGAACGCTTCTTTCGGGACCGATCATGGAACTACCTCGCAGATGTTTATAATCGGCAACCCGGTGCGCGGCGGATTGTACGGCCAACAGCCTTCGCTTGCGGCTACGGAGCTTGACCTGGCAGGGAATCCGAAATTTCAAGTGGACTTCCGAGAAGTTTACGCGACGATACTTGATGACTGGCTCGGCGCCGATTCCAAAGCGGTGCTCGGCGCTCAATACCAGAACGTGGGCTTTCTCGGGTGAGTAATTTGGAGCGCGGCGACTTGCCGCCGCGCTCCAAAGGAAGGCGCTATCTTATAAAGTAATGAACGCTTTCGGTCGCGCAAATAAAATGACAGCTTAAAATATTTCAGACTTTTCTTTGCTCCCATCAGTCTGAAACTGTGGATCAATTCAGATTTATTTTGCAATGAGAGCCTTTTGAAGTAACCGCGCCGGTCGCTCGTTGCTTGCGGCCAGGTCGCTTCCCCCGGCGGTTAACTTCGCAAGTTTTATGATATAAAGGCTTAGGATCTGGAGACTGCCGGTCGCGAGCAGCAACCGTCAGCCAACTCAAGGAGGAGAGCAACCTATGGCAAGCATAACCTACGACGAGGCCGCTCACTTGCTCAGGCGAATGGGGTTCGGCGGGCCGCCTGGCGAGATCGAAGATCTTGTCTCGCGCGGGCGCGAGGGGTCGGTTGATTTCTTGATCGATTATTCGAAGATCGATAATCGCGCGATGGAAGATTTGATCGCGGCGAGCTTCGATTTCGACGTCCGGGATTTTAGAAAGTTCAATCAGGGCGAGATTCGCCGCCTGTGGTTCACGCGCATGGTATTCACGCGCCGCCAGTTTGAAGAGAAGATGACGCTCTTCTGGCATAACCATTTCGCTACGGCGTTGTCGAAGGTGCAGGACATTTTCATGTTCGTACAGAACCAGACGCTGCGTACTTTTGCGCTCGACCGGTTCGATACGCTTCTTGAGAAAGTCGCGGAAGATCCCGCCATGCTAATCTGGCTCGACGGCATAACAAACGTCAAGAACAGCCCCAACGAAAACTTCTCGCGCGAGCTGCAAGAGCTTTTCACAATGGGCATCACAGACGTAGTCACGGGCGAAGCTAACTACACCGAAGAGGATGTAAAAGAGATCGCCCGCGCTTTTACGGGCTATCAGTTCCGCATCAATAGGAATGCGACGAGCCTGGATAACCTTTACAATTTCTCTATAAATGAGGCCCAGCGCGACAACACGGCAAAGAGAGTCTACGGACAGACGGCCAACTTCACAGGCGATGACATTATCACGGTCATCGCTGCGCGCCGGGCGACGGGCCGCTACCTGGTCAAAAAACTGTTCGACTTTTTCGTCTACCCGATCACCTCAAGCACGGCAGACAAACAGACCGTAGACAAATTCGCCAACGTATATATAAACACTAACCACTCGATAAAAGAGCTGGTGCGAGCGATATTCACGTCCGACGAGTTCTACAGCGACCGGGCGCGGTTCGCGCTCATAAAGCAGCCTGTGGAATTCATCGTCGGCGCGATTCGCATGCTCGGCGCTCAATATAATCCGGGGACCAACACGGGCGAAAGAAACGACACTTCAAACGCCCTGGCCGGCGCTTCCAGGTCGATAGGCCAGGACATTTACAACCCGCCCGACGTGGCCGGTTGGGAATTGAACCTCGGGTGGATAAACACTGCTACGCTCCTTGAGCGGTTCAACTTTATCAACGCGCTGCTTACAAACCGGAGGACAGACCGCCCGGGCGTTTTCGTCACCAACGATCAGCTCAAGAAATACACCAAGTCTTCTTCGAAGAAGACCGTGAAGAAATTCCTATCCACTCTTGGCCCTCTTGAAACGGGCAACGCTGTGGTCAAGTCCATGAAGAGTTATCTTGAGACTGGCGATAACGGCAACAATGTCGGGTACACAAACGACGATGCGACGATCGATAAGAAGATACGCGGCCTCGTCCATCAGATCATGTGCCTGCCGGAGTTCCAACTGAATTAGGAGGAGAGCTATGGCGATAACTAGAAGACAATTCATCAAGCGAAGCGCTGTGGCGGCTAGCGTCAGCGTCGTGATGCCCAGGATATTGATGAGCGGTGCAAATGCTCAAACCGGCGGGGCGCGCAAGATTTTCGTCGTCATTCAGCTACAGGGCGGCAACGACGGGTTGAACACGCTCGTGCCGTACACCGATTCGCGCTACAGCAGCCTGCGGCCAAATCTCTCCTGGAAAGAGGCGGAACTCAAAGACGCGGCGGGCAAATTGACGCTGATCAACGGCCAGTTCGGCCTGCACCCGGCGATGAGTGAAATCAAAGGTCTGTACGACGCAAGCAAAGTAGCCATCGTCAACGGCGTGGGCTATCCGAATCCGAACCTGTCTCACTTTCTTTCGATGGACATCTGGCACACGGGGAATACTAATGGGGGGCAGGGAGACGGCTGGCTCGGCAAGTACGCCGACCTCGCGCTGGTCGGAAAGTCAGGGCTTTCGGCGGTGTTGATAGGCGGGTCGCTTCCGAAATCGCTTTTCGGCGACAGGGTAGTGATCCCCTCGATCTCCAACTTTACCAACTACACTTACCAGACCGACGCGCGATACGCTGGCGACCGCAATAACCAGATCAACACTTTCAACGCGAATGCCAATCGCGCGTTTACTGACGGCAGTTTTATCGACGCGGTTGCAAACACGAGCGTAGATGCCGTAGCCGGGGCGGCGGAGGTTCAGGCATCGGTCGGCACCTACACTTCATCCGTCGTCTATCCCGCGCAAAATCCGCTGGCGTCGGCTTTGAAGATGGCGGCGCAACTCATCATAACTATCAAAGACGCGAACTTGCTTTACGTGCAGTTGGGCGGGTTCGACCACCACTCGGAGCTGATAGGCAACACCGAATCGCCTACGAATAAACTGGTGGGCCAGCACTTCACCCTGCTGAGTTATTTCTCGCAAGGCGTCAAAGCGTTTTATGATGATCTGGCCGAGCACGGGCTTGCCGATAAGACTGTGATTATGGAGTGGAGCGAGTTCGGGCGGCGCCCGCAAGAGAACGCTTCCTTCGGGACCGATCACGGAACCAGCTCGCAGATGTTTATAATCGGCGACCCGGTTCACGGCGGATTGTACGGCGAGCAGCCTTCGCTGACGGACCTGGACCAGGCCGGCAATCTGAAATTTAGACTAGACTTCCGCTCGGTCTATGCGACAATACTCGACAAATGGCTTGGAGTAGATTCGCGCACGGTGCTTGGCTCCCAATACGAGAACGTAGGATTCCTGGGGTAAAGATGAGGGATGAGGAATGAGGGGCAAAAAGAAGATTCAAGCTGTCATCCTGGTTCTGCTTATCACCGTGATGGCTTATGCCAGCGTCACCGGGCCGGAAGCGCGCCATACGGGCGCGCCGGGAGACATAGGCACTTGCTACGACTGTCATGACAAGGTTGTGTCGGGCGTAAACGCAGGGTCCGGTAGCTTCCAGATAAACGGTTTGCCGACGGTCTATGAGCCCGGCGAGACGTACATTTTTACCGTGACTGTTCAACAAGGCGGGAAGCAGCGTTTCGGATTTCAGCTTACAGCCATTGATAAGAACTTTAATCGCGTAGGCACGCTCGCGCCCGACAACTCTGACTCGCAAGTAAACTCGCAAACCGGCACTGGTGGTCGTCAATACATACAACACACCCAGGCCGGAACCCTTCCCAATACACAATCCGGTCATACGTGGCGGATTCGTTGGACTGCTCCTTCTAATGATGCAGGGACGGTGCGTTTCTTTGCCGCAGGCAATGCGGCAGACGGTAACGGAACGCAGGAAGGGCAGGATAATATTTACACGACCAACACGTTGATCGAATCGCCGACAACTATCGTGAGCGTGACGCTTGAAACACAGCCGGGCGGGCAGACGCTCGTGGCCGGGTCGAAGTTCCTGATAGATTGGTCCGTGGTCAACCCGTCAAACGTAGACAGCTACGAGCTTCGCTATTCGACCGATGATGGGATGACGTTTCCGATCACGAATCTGATTACGCCCAACTCGATTACGGACCCGGCTGTGACGAGCTTCGAATGGACCGTGCCAAACGTGTCGAGCACGCAGGCGCGCATTCGTGTGCTGACGGCCACTAAATCAGGCACGGCGATAGAGGTCCGAAGCGACAAGTTTACGATCAGCGGCGACGGGAGCGTGCAGATTCCCAGCATCACAAACGCAGAAGTCATCGGCAAACACCTCTATATTGACGGCGTGAATTTAAAAGACGGCGGTAAAGTAGAACTGGACGGTGTAACTCAGAAGACGAGCTACGAATCTGCTACAAGGCTGAAATGCAAGAAGGCCGGCAAAAAGATCGCTAAAGGCCAGGAAGTGGACCTCGTCGTAAAATTCCCGGACGGGACTAGAACCGCTGTCTTCGTTTGGAAACGCCCCGGTTAGAGGGTGTCTGAAAGCCTCGAAGAGGCGAAATTCAATAGCCTGAGGCTACTGCCCCAGGTCAGCGCCCAGCATAACGACAAGCCCTGAAAGGGCGAAATAAATCGTTCGGATTATTTCGCCCTTTCAGGGCTTCTTCTCTTATGCTTGTGTTTACCCGGCGCGATGCGCCGGGCTATTGAATTTCGCCTCTTCGAGGCTTTTATAGCGATTTGCGATTGAATGTAGCCAGAATAATATGCGGCTTAACTTAATGCCATTACCCTTCGGGGCTTTGAAGCTCACTTGAAGACCACATTGACGAGCTTTCGCGGGACCACTATCACCTTGGCAACATCGCGACCGGCGGCTGCGGCTTGCACTTTTTCATCGGCCAGCGCCGCCTGCTCCAACTCTTCGCTGGTCACTTCGGGGCTGACGAACAGACGACTGCGGAGCTTGCCGTTAACCTGGACCGCGACTTCGATCTCTTCGTCGCGAGCAAGCTCGTCGCTGTACTCGGGCCACGACGAGCGGGCGAGACTCTCTGTGTGGCCGTAGCTCTCCCACAACTCTTCTGAAAGGTGCGGAGTGAACGGAGCGAGCATGCGTATCAAAGCTTCGATAGCTTCGCGCGCAACCTGTATGTCCGCGCCGGTCACTTCAGCATTTTTATCTACCGCTTGATCGAACAAGTAAATCTCGTTCGTCAACTCCATCAATGACGATATGACCGTGTTCAGGTGCAAGCGCTCTTCAAAGTTTTCTGTTACCGAGCGGGTGATCTGGTGTGTGCGGCGGCGCAGCTTGCGCTGGTAATCGCTCAACTCTACTGCCTCACCCGATGCGGCTTCCGCGCTCGACCCGGTCACGCGGCCCTGCCATTTATAAGCGATTCGCCACACGCGCTGTAGATATTTCGCCGCGCCGTTAAAGCCCGTATCTGACCACTCCTTATCCTGTTCGGGCGGGCCTGCGAACAACACGAAAAGGCGTATGGAATCTGCGCCGTGAATCTTTATCATCTCTATAGGATCGACGGCGTTCTTTTTGGACTTAGACATCTTCTCTGAGCGACCGATTACGACTTCGCTCCCGCAGATCGAACAACGCTTTTCATCCGTGACCTGCTCGGGGAAAAGCCATTCGTGGTTAGGGCAATGATAAGTCTCTTTGCAGATCATCCCCTGGCTGAGCAATCGCTCGACCGGCTCATCGAATTTCACCAGGCCGATGTCGCGCATCATCTTTGTCCAATACCTTGTGTAAATCAGATGCAGCACGGCGTGCTCGATGCCGCCGATGTATTGATCGACGGGGAGCCAGTAATGGACCTTCTCCGGGTCGAACGGCTGGCTGTCGTTGTGCGGGTCGCAGTAACGAAAGTAATACCAGTTCGAGTCTACGAACGTGTCCATCGTGTCGGTGTCGCGCCGGGCCGGGCCTTCGCAATTTGGACAGGTGACGTTGACGAACTCCGGCACGTGGTCGAGCGGCGAGCCGCCTTCTACTTTCAGATTGACCCCTTTGGGCAGCACTACGGGCAACTGGTCTTCCGGGACCGCCACCGTGCCGCACTTGTCGCAATGGATCATCGGAATCGGCGTTCCCCAATAACGCTGGCGAGAGATGCCCCAGTCGCGCAGCTTGTAGGTGGTCGCGCCGCGACCAAACCCCTGAGCTTCGGCGTACTCGGTCATCAGCCGATTGGCCTCGCGAGAAGTCAGACGGCTCCACTTGCCCGTGTTGACCGTCACGGTCCACTCTTCGTTCGGAGCTTCCAACTCTTCCGCCGGTATCTCTTGCCCGTCGGCGGTCAGCTTGATCTGGCGAAACGGCAGATTGTATTTGCGCGAGAACTCGAAATCGCGCTGGTCGCCCGCCGGGACGGACATTAACGCGCCCGTCCCGTAATCCATCAGCACGAAATTGGCTATCCAGATAGGCAGCCGCTCGCGGTTGAACGGGTTGACGGCCCACCCGCCGGTGTTCATGCCTTCCTTTTCGGTTTCTTCGATGGTGCGCCCGGTGCGCTGCTGGTTTCTGAGCTTTTCGGCAAATGCCAGGACTTCTTCGCGCTGGGGCTTGCCCTCTACTATCTTTGCGAGCATCGGGTGCTCGGGCGCGAGTATGATCGCGTTTGCGCCAAAGATAGTGTCTATGCGAGTGGTGAATACGGTGATCGTGTCTATGGTGTCTGCTATTTCAAAACGCACCTCCGCGCCACGGCTGCGGCCTATCCAGTTGCGCTGTTGAGAGATCACTCGTTCGGGCCATTTGCCTTCGAGCTTGTCCAGGTCGTCCAACAACTGGTCGGCGTAGTCCGTGATGCGCGCGAACCACTGCAACAACTGTTTTTGAATGACGGGCGTGTCGCACCGCCAGCAGACGCCGCCCGAAGCCTGCTCGTTTGAGAGCGAGATGTTTTCTTTAGGGCACCAGTTGACCGGCGCCAGCTTTCGGTAAAGCATCCCGCGCTTCCACATCTGAATAAAGAACCACTGGTTCCATTTGTAATATTCGGGATCGCACGTAGCCACTTCGCGCGACCAGTCATAGCTGATGCCCATGCGCTGGAACTGCCATTTCATATAGGCAATCGCATCGCGCGTGAACTTCTCGGGGTCAGTGCCGTCTTTGATGGCGGCGGTCTCGGCCGGCTGGCCGAAGGCGTCCCAGCCGAACGGGTGTAGCACGTTGAAGCCGCGCAGGCGTTTGTACCACGAGAGCGCATCGCCGATAGTGAAGTTAGAGACGTGCCCGATGTGAGCGCGGCCCGAAGTGTAGGCCAGCATTTCAAGACAGTAAAACTTTTCGCGGCCGGGGTCTTCCGTGACCTCAAAGGTTTTCTCTTCGGCCCATCGCTGCTGCCATTTTTGTTCTATCTCTTGCGGAAAATATTTCTCTTTCATAGCTCCTGTCCGTCGAAATTCTTTTGTTTACGAAAATCTGATTGAATGAATTGTGCTAGCGAAAGACGAGCGGCGCGCCCCTCAACGGAGGGGCGATGTAAGTCTGAGGCGGTTGACCTTCAGTTTTGCCGTTTGGGAAACGTTCATAACTTTTATAATAAACTGCATTTTCAATCAGGGCAATTTCAAATTGCCTTTTGCGCCTAATATAGATAGATCAGCGCGATATGATTTACCCCATTTACCCTCTTCTTTTGGCAAAGCATTTGGATGTTTGCTCCTGCTGCCATCGCCCATTCAACTCTCCGGTTATCCGCTTGGTGACGAATGCTGCGCTCTCATTCTGACGCCAATGCCCGGAGCATTTTTATATTCCCTATGTCATCCCGCTCGCGGTTTATCGGAGTTTCTAAAATAAATGGTATACGCCGAAACTTCAAGTTTCCGGTCAGTCGGCGAAAAGCGTCCTCGCCGATATGCCCAAGCCCTATGTGCTGGTGGCGGTCCACGCGCGACCCCAAAGCCGCTTTCGAGTCGTTGCAGTGAATCAACTTTATCCGGTCAAATCCGAAAGACCGATTGATCGCCCTGACGGTCGCCTTCAAACCCGCTTCGGTCGAAATGTCGTATCCCGACGCGAACGTGTGCGCCGTGTCCAGGCATACGCCGACCGGCAGATCGTCGAGCGCCGCCAGGATGTCGGCAACCTGCTCGAAATCGCAACCTATCGATGACCCCTGCCCGGCGGTGTTCTCAATCAGTATAGTCAGTCCGCCCGCCGCGCCGTTGAGCTTCAATCCTCGCGTTGCCTCTCTTATGGATTCGACCGCAGTCGCTATCCCAACCGGCGCGGGCGCGGTCTTCGGATTGCCGGGATGCACCACCAGATAATCCGCGCCCAACTCGATGCCGCGCTTTATCTCCTGGCGAAAGGCTTCGCGGGACTTTGCTTGAATGAAGGGGTCTTGCGCGGCAAGGTTGATCAAATAGACCGAGTGGATCGCCAGCGGCCAAAGGCCCGCCCGCTCGCGCATCGTACGAAACTTGTTTATCTCATCCCTGGCGAGCGGGCGCTCAAGCCATCCGCGAGGATTGCGCGCGAAGATTTGAAAGCAGTCGCACCCCTTAGCCTCGGCTGACGCAACCGCATTCGTAAGCCCCCCGGCTATGGATGTATGCACGCCGATGAGCGGAGCAACTCGCTTGCTCATTACTGCTCCGGCGTCGCGCTGCGCGATTTGGCTGTGATGAAGTTTTCTATACGGCTGAATGCCGCGTTGAGCATCTCTTCGTCTGCAAGATAGACCATGCGAAAATAATTTTCACGCGGGTCCGCCCCGAAACCGGAGCCATGAACTACCAGCACGCCGGTTGCCTCCAGCAGATCGAGAACAAATTGCTCGTCCGATTGCTCGCCGCTCGCGTCTGCTTTCACCATCAAATAGAAAGCGGCTTCGGGCTCCGCGCAAGACAGCCCGCTTATCGCGCGGACGCGAGAAACCGCCAGGTCGCGCCTTCGCCTGATCTCGCGTATGAAATCGGTGAGGAACTCTCTATCCCCTTCCAGCGCGGGCTGAACCGCGTACTGCGTGGGAGTAGGCGAACACAATCGCCCGCTCGCAAGTTTCGTGATTGCCTGAATGAGTTCCGGCATCCGCTCGGCATGCGTGTATCGCATCCAGCCCACGCGCCAGCCGGGTATCAAGTGCGTCTTCGACAAGCTATCGAGCGTGATGACCGGCGCTCCCAGTTCTTGCGCAATCAAAGAAGCGGGCGCGGGCTGCTCGCCGAAACAAAGCTCTCGATACACCTCGTCGCTTATCACCAGCAGATTATGCTCGGCGGCGATTTCCAAAATCGCGCGCGTCGTTTCATCAGGCGTGATAGCGCCCGTCGGGTTATTAGGGTTGATAAGAATAATAGCGCGCGTCCGATCAGTTATAGCCGCGCGCACTTCGTCGGGCGAAGGACGCCAGCCGTTGGCTTGATCGAGACGGTAAGGAGCTTCCACGGCGCCGAGTTTATTGAGTATAGCGGTGTAGAGCGGATACCCCGGAGCAGGCATCAGCACTTCGTCGCCGCCGTCGAGCAGCGCCGTGAGCACAAGATCGGCGGCCTCTGATGCGCCCGACGTTATTATCACTTCGTCCGGCGAAGTCGGCGATCCGAGCTTTGCGGCGTAAGCGGCGACGGCTTCTCTTGCTTGAAACAGACCGGCGGAGTGAGCATAGCCGGTGAACTTATCGGAAAGCGCGCGCTGGACGGCTTCGATGATGTGCGCGGGCGGGCGAAAGCCGAACGCCTGCGGGTCGCCGATGTTGAGATGAATGACGCTGCGCCCTTTTTGTTCAAGCGCCTCTGCCGCGCTTACAATGTTGCGGATCGCGTAATGGTAGTTGGCAGTTCTGTTTGACGGCTTAATAGTCATTTTATGATGTTATTGCTCGCCCGCTCGCTTTGCAACCGGGATAACATAGGGCTTGTGATACACTCTGAAACCATGAAAGTAGACCCCGTTAAGCTTGAGATATTCAAATCGCTTTATTCGTCGGTGGCCGAAGAGATGGGCGTATCATTGCGCCGCTCCGCCTTCTCGCCCAACATAAAAGAGCGGCGCGATTATTCCTGCGCGGTCTTTAACGGCAACGGCACGTTGATAGCGCAGGGGGATCATATGCCGGTTCACCTTGGGTCTATGCCTATGTCTGTGCGGGCCGCGCTTGATATCGTCCGTCCGGGGCCGGGCGACATAGTCGTGCTGAACGATCCTTATGCGGGCGGGACTCACTTGCCCGACGTTACGATGGTCGCCGCAGTGTTCAAGGATGAAGGCGGAGGGATGAGGAATGAAAAGAGAAAAGGGAAGGGAGTTAATTCATCCCTCGTCCTTCGCCCTTCATCCTTTAAGGGCCGACCGCTCTTTTACGTGGCGAATCGCGCGCATCACGCTGACATAGGTGGGGCGACGCCGGGTTCTATGGGGAGGGCCGATGAGATTTATCAGGAGGGGCTGAGGATTCCGCCTGTGCGGTTGATGATCGGAGGCCGCCTCAACGAAGACGTGATGCGATTGATCTCTACCAACGTGCGCCTGCCCGAAGAGCGCGAAGGCGATTTGACGGCGCAGCTAGGCGCTATCTCTACGGGGCAGACTCGCCTGCTTGAGATAGTCAACCGCTACGGCTTCAAAGAAGCCGACCGCTACGCCTCGCACCTGATCGCTTACACGGCCGAGATGATGCGCCGCGTGATTCGCGAAATACCGGATGGCGCGTACGAGGCCGAAGACTTTCTCGACGATGACGGTTATTCGGACGAGCCTATAAAAATCAGGGTGAGAATCGAAATAAAAGGTGAACGCGCGACGGTCGATTTTACCGGCAGCGACCCGCAGGTGCGCGGCCCCGTCAACGCGGTCGAAGCGATAACGCTTTCCGCCGTCTATTATGTTTTTCGCTGCCTGATACCTACCGACGTGCCCGCAAGCTGGGGCATACTGGAACCGATCAAGACCGTTATCCCCATAGGGACTGTCGTAAACGCGCGGCCTCCCGCGCCCGTTGCAGGCGGGAACGTCGAGACTTCGCAGCGAATAGTCGATACGCTGCTTCGCGCGCTCGCAGGCGCGGGCGCGCAAGTTCCGGCTGCAAGCCAGGGCACTATGAACAATCTGACGGTCGGCGGCACGGATTCGCGCAACGGCCGGCAGTTCGCTTACTATGAAACGGTGGCGGGCGGAATGGGCGCGCGGCCCGGACTCGACGGCATCGACGCGATTCACACACACATGACGAACTCGCTCAACACACCGGCAGAGGCTATGGAGTACGCCTATCCGATGCGAGTCCTTCGCTACGGCATACGCCGTGAATCGGGCGGTGGTGGCCGGTTTCGCGGCGGCGACGGTGTTGTGCGAGAGATAGAGTTGTTGAGCGATGCTCGCGTGACGATCTTATCTGATCGCCGCAAGACTCGACCTTACGGGCTTGACGGCGGCGAAGCAGGATCGGCGGGCCGCACGACACTTATCAGCGAAGGCAATGAACAGATTCTCGCAGGCAAAGATTCTACTTACGCCCGCGCGGGCGACGTGATTCGCATAGAGACGCCCGGCGGCGGCGGGCACGGGAAAATTTGAAATTTGAAATCTGAGAAGCAGCCCCGAAGGGGCGCAATTCAATAGCCCGGAGCATCGCCCCAGGTCGTGAGCGTTAGTTTATACAAGCCCTGTAAGGGCGAAATATAGGGCTAGCATATTTTGCCCTTTCAGGGCTTAGATTGTTGGCTGATCAAAACCCAGCGCGTTGCGCTGGGCTATTGAATTGCGCCCCTTCGGGGCTTGGGCAATTACTTTTCAAACAGCTCTCAGATCAAGGAATCGAATATGACACCACAACGCTTCAAGCGGAGCATTATAGCAATCAGCCTTTCAGCTTTTTCTTTATTCGTTATGGCCTGCGGGGGCAAAGACGAATCAGCCAATCGAGCTTCTTCGAGCAACGCGAACACTCAGGCTCCCGTGGAGAACCGCAACGCCCAGGGCAATTCCAATCGAACAGGCGAGCAGGGCGATTCCTCTCCGGATGAGTTCGAAGGGAGCGATGGCAGCGTCGTCCGCGCGGGATTCGATGTTGCCCCCGCGTTGCTGCGCGAAATCCGAACCGCCGAGCAAAATGGTTTTGATCGGATCGTGTTCGAGTTCGAGGGCGCTGATATTCCGAATTACAATATTCGGTACTCCGACAAGCCCGTTCAGTGCGGGTCGGGCGAAGTCGTCAAGGTAGCCGGGAACGGAAGGATGGAAGTGAAATTCAATCCTTCTAACGCGCACACCGAAGCGGGCCAGCCGACCATCAAAGACCGCGAGCGCCGCCTGAACCAGCCGGTCTTGAAAGAGCTTGAAATCACTTGCGATTTCGAGGCCGAAGTCGCCGCCGTGCTCGGAGTCTCTGCCCCCAACCGTTACCGCGTGCTGAATCTTTATAACCCGACTCGCGTCGTGATCAATATAAAACATAAGAACGATTAACCGGCAGCGCCGCAATCTGATCGCTTGTCCGACGGCTGCCCGCGCTGATAAAATTTGCTCACGATGTCCGAAGAGATTCGAGAGCGGCTCGCGCGCGTCCGTGAGCGCATGGCGCGAGCGGCTGAACGCGCAGGCAGAAAGCCCGAAGAGATAACTCTCATCACAGTATCCAAAACATTCGATGCGGCTACGGTTCAACAGGCGGTCGATGCCGGGGCGCGCGACCTGGGTGAAAATCGCGTGCAAGAGGCCCTGGATAAAGTCTATAAAGTCAAAGCCGACGGTTTGAGATGGCACCTCATAGGCCACCTTCAATCGAATAAGGCGCGAGCGGCGGTTCGCGCTTTCGATCTGATTCACTCGGTAGACAGCGCGGAGCTTGCCCTCAAGCTCGACCGTATCGCGGGCGAAGAGGGAAGGCGGCCATCAGTTTTGATCCAGGTCAACCTCGCGCACGAAGCTACTAAATCGGGCGCGGATGAACATCTGTTGCCTGAGATAGTCGAGGCGTTAGATTCCGTCGAGCATTTAGACTTTCGCGGCCTTATGACCCTGCCGCCTTTTTTTGAGTTGCCTGAGCAGACTCGCAGTTATTTCCGCCGCTTGCGAGAGTTGCTCGAAGACCTGAACAGCGCCCGCCCGCCCGCGCGCAGACTGACAGAGTTGTCTATGGGCATGAGCCATGATTTTGAGGTGGCGATAGAAGAGGGCGCAACAATGGTTCGCGTCGGAACTGCCATCTTTGGCGTAAGAGAAAAGCGTATATAGTACTGAGGAGAGAGATTGGAAATTATCGTACTGATATTCAGATGGCTGGCCTACATTTTTCTAGGAGTGACGCTTGCCCTGACGAGCCTGTTGTTCCTGCGGGTGATATTGACGTGGGTCGGCGCTAACCCTTTTGGTAGAGTCTCGTATCACCTGACGCGATTGACCGAGCCGATAGTCCGCCCTCTCCGTTATCAATTCGGCAGCGGGCGCTCCATGCGTTACGACCTGTTGCCGCTCGTTATGGGCGTGATGATCCTGGTGACGGGGCTGTTTATATCGAGTGTGATATGGCAGTTCGCAGGAATTTTATTCGACGTAAGCCGAAGCACCCCGACCCCGCGATTCCTGGCGGGCAAGCTGATAAGTCTGTTAGGGCTGTTTTATGTGGTCGCGATCTTTTTGCGATTCTTCTTGCCGTTTTTTGGCGTGGGATACGGCAACAAGTTCTATAGATTTCTATTTAAAATAACCGAGCCGTTGCTCAAGCCGCTTCGCCGATTCTTCGTCGCGGGCATGTTCGACTTCTCGCCTCTGATCGCCATGCTCATCGTCCAATTCCTAACTAGCTGGATTGCGTCTGCGGTTGCGGGTTAGCTCAAGCGAAAATGTCAGTTACACGAGCGTTCTATCTCCCTGAGAAGTTGCCGGGCCGCATATCTACTCTGCCTGCTTTTTAGCAGGTTAAAGCAGCTTTCAAAAATGCACGCCGGGTGATATAAGGCCGCTCAAGCGTGGCGGGCGATGGTTGAGATAAAAGAAAAAGACGGGGCGGCAACTTTTCGGGTACGCGTTCAGCCTCGCGCTTCGCGTACGGATGTTGCGGGCGAATACGAAGGCGCGATCAAGCTGAGGATCGCAGCGCCTCCCGTTAACGGCAAGGCTAACGAAGAGTGCATACGCTTCCTTGCTCGCTTGCTTGAAGTCCCGCCTCGCGCTATCGAGATCGTTTCGGGAGAGGCTTCCAGGAATAAAGTGATTCGCGTCCACGCCATAGACGCAACTCGCGTCCGCGATGCGCTAACGAGGCGCGGCCTGGGGAATCTGAGATAGCGATTGGCGCGCGGGCTCGAATTCCGGGTCTAGGTGGAGAGCTTCGTTAAACGCCTCGATAGCCTGGTCGCGACGGCCATACGTCATCAGGTAACGCCCGCGATTCACCATCATTCCCAGGTAAACCGGCAAGACTTTTTGCTTAACCACGTCGTCTTCTTCAAATCGCAGCGTGCCGTCGGCAAGCCCGCGCGTCAGCAAGGCTGGCCGGGCCGGTTCGCGGAATTCCCGTCCAGTCCTGAGCTGAAAGACCAACCCTTGAGGGACGAGGGTGTACGTATCGCAGAGCGGCATTATCCAGTTGCCGTCTTGATGATAGGACGCGGCCCGCGCCTCTTTATCGCGGCGCTGAATTTCGTCAATGAAAGAATAGACCGTTATAATATCGTTAGTGACATAGACCGGCGCAGTCCGTATCTGATTGCTCACCAGTGCCAGAATCATATCGCTGAATCGAGCGTCGATTCTCGCGGTAAGCGTAGGGTTATTTGCATAAGCCTCCGGGTCTTTCTCCCAGCTTCTCAAGTCTTCTAAAAAAGGATCGACCGTATCGCGGTTGCGCTCGATAACCGCAGGGTACGTTCGATTGAGATAATCGAAATACCATGACCTGCGCAACTGGTTTACATCTATTGCTACGACATCGCGGCGCTGCTGTTCGACTTCCGAGACATAGAGCATCGGGGAATAGACTTGCCAGTCGAGCGTCAGCAACATCCCGCCCGGCTCAATCGTGCTAAAGAGATTCTCGACATAATCGCGCGCCAGGAAATACCGGCTGCGATTATTATGCGGCAGGTTCCCTGCAAAAGTTATTGCGACGACGAGCAGCAACACAAGCGCCGTGACGGCGCGGGCGAGAGTCACTGGCAGCTTTGTTTTTAGAATTGCTCGAATCAGCCACTCGACGCCGAAACCTGCGGCAACCGCCATCGAGATAAAAACGGGCAGATAGTAAGCATCTTTGTCTTCGGCAATGTCGTAATTGAGCGCGATGGCGAGGTCGGCAATAATGACGAGTACGAAAAAAACGAAAACCGTCTTATCGCGCTTAAACATCTCGACGACGCCTGCGACGACAAGCCCCAGCCCGGCCAGCGACCACCAGGGACCAAACTGGTTGGCGGCAAAGCGTATGAACTCTTTTAACTGGCCTAGCATCGTGTCGAGCGAAAACGAGAAGAAGGTTTGATATTGTCTGCCGGTGATATGCCACCAGAATCGCTCGAATGTTTTCGGGTCGCCCCAGTTTATAAGAGGCGAACGCGAAGCGGCGACGGGCAGGTAAGCGTAGATCGCAAGCCCCGCGACGGCGAATAGCGCGGCGTATACCAGCCTCTTGCTTTTGAAAAAGCCGAAGCCTTCGGTCGAAGAAACCAGAAAGGCGAGCGCCGGCAGCATCAGCGCGATTGTTACGTGATGGACGCCCAGAGCCAGCCCGAATAGAAAAGCCGCCGCGTAAAGCAACCTGTTATGCGCCGCTCGGTCGCCGTGTCTTCGCCCCTCTTTTGAGAGGCGTCGCCAGCGAAACATCAAAAGGAAGATAGCCAGGGTGAGCAGCACGTTGAGCGTGTAGACCTCGGCAATCGTCGCATAGGCCCAGAGCGTGCGCGAAAATGCCAGCAGCAGACCCGATACGAGCATCGCTGCAAAAGTGGTTATCGCAGGAGCTGAAGATTGATCGCCCACTGCTTCCGTTTTTCGCTCGGCTGCCGCTCGCTTCGCTCTCTTTTTTTTCTCGCCGCGCAGGTTTGGCTTGCGCGGAGGTAAAGCGGGGGGCGACGAGCGCAGCAATTCGCCGACAAGCAGGGCGACAGCCGCAGCCGCAAGAGCGGCGAACAACGCCGAAGCAAAGTTGACTCGCTGGGCCACGTTGCCGACGGGGATGAGCGTCGCGAGATGAGCCAGTATGATGTAAAGCGGCGTGCCCGGCGGGTGCGCGACTCCGAGCGTGCGCGCTGCGGCGATCAATTCGCCGCTGTCTACGAACGTCACAGTAGGGGCGAGCGTAAAACAGTAGGTCGCAAGCGCGACGATAAAGACTGCGGCGGCAATCGCCGTCCGCCCCCATTTGCTTCGAGCGGCTTGCGCCGCATCAAACCAATGGTTCAATTACCCACCTTTTTATAACTTGTGAATCGCACCTTGACGATGACGCGGCTCAGGCGATTGCTGACGCGTATCTCGTCGTCGGCCGTCGTGTAGGCCGGGAACCAGTATCGATCGTAGTTCTGAAAATATGTTTCAAACCTCGGCGTGCGGTGCGCCGTCTGTTCGGGCAGCGCCTGGCCTGCGACTTTCACCACTTGCAAATCCTGGTCGTCAATCCACACGCGGCCTTTGAGATAACGGTCATGGCTTTTCTCGGGGTCGGGCAACTTTACTTTTGGCTTCACGTCGAAAACATAGGTGTTCAGCTCATCAATCTTTTCGCGCCCCACGTAGCTGAACTCATACTGATTGAGCGCTTCGGGCGTGATGATGAACTGGTAGACGCGAATCAAATTGTAAGCCGCATTCGTCCCTATGTGGGCCTCTTTCGGCAAGGTGGAAGTCGTCTCGAATACTCTCTCCTGGAGATTCCCCGCGCCGTCATAAGAGAGTTGAGAAAACCGAAAGTACTTGCCCGTTATTGTATCGGCCTGGCTGACGGTCTGTAACGTAAGCTCGGCGTAGTAGGTGTACCCGCGCAAGGCGTCGGTGAGTTGCTTGCCTTTTTGCGCCGAGGCCGTAAGAAGGTTAGACGGGTCGGGTTTTTCTTGCGACGTGAGCGCCGCAGAGCCGAGCGGCCCAGCCGCTATCATTAAAGCTGCGGCCGCCAGCGCGGCAATTCGATAGCACTCGCGTATGGCTGT
The DNA here is from genome assembly GCA_963728545.1 of Blastocatellia bacterium. Taxonomy (GTDB): domain Bacteria; phylum Acidobacteriota; class Blastocatellia; order UBA7656; family UBA7656; genus DASUNP01. Next base: position 2,898,036 of record CAVSKO010000002.1, on the reverse strand, counting down.
AGACAAACGGGCGCTCACGGCTTATCTCCTCGTTGAAACTTTTTTGTACTCGCTGTATTTGATCTCGACAAGTATCTGTACGTCGTAGCGCGGGAACTCCAGCAGGTCGCGAGCATGAACGAAGCTCGGCATCCATAGCTTGCCGTCAACGTTCTCTCGGTAGAACTCAAACTTCGGGAACCGCGAGGGGTCATCCTTAACCGTCAAGGCGCGACCTGCTATCTTTACGATCTGAAAGTCCTGATCGTCGATCCATATCTGCCCCCTAAACGGCCAGGGGGTTCCTTCTTTGTGCTTTGATTGCGCGCGCTGATCCGCAGGCTCCAGGCTGAATACGTAAGTGTTGAGTTCATCGATCTTCTCACGTTGGACGAACTTGATCGAATAGCGCGCCAGCGCATCGGTCGTCAAAATGAAAGGGTCGACTCCGAGCAAAGTTTTGAAATCCGGCTGCATCACCCCGATCATCGTAGTCAATCGGGACGGCGGAAAATCGATTATTCTTTCTACCCTTTTGCCAAGGTCGTCATAGGTGAATTGAGAGACGCGGCGCATCTGGGCCATGACGCTGCCGGCTTCGCCGAATACTCGAACGGTGATCTCCTGCCGGTACGAATAATCGCGCTCGGCTGCTTTGAGCTTATCTTCGTTCTCCGCCGCGCGCCTGAGCGCCTCTTCGGGCGTGACGGGGCTTTTCTGCGTCACTTGTCCAAGTGCTGTTAGCGCCACGAACGACACAATTATTGCAGGTAAGCACTTCATCACTCTCCTTAAGTGCTGAATCCTGAATGTTGAGTTAAAACATCAGCACTCAGGACTCAGCTCTTAGAAAGATTATGGGCGCTTTGGATCACGCTTCAATTCCGGCTTTGGAGCTGCCGGTTTTTCTTGTTTCACGGGCGGCTTGGTAGTTTTATTTGTCTGGGGATCTTTCGTCTCATTGTCCGGAGTATCTTCCTCGGCGTCTTCTATGCGTATGCCGGTCGTGAACTTTTTGTATTTCGTATAGCGCACGGTCATTCGAATGCGAATATCGCCGCCCTTGAATTCCAATACGTCGTCCGCATACGTGTAAGTGGGGAACCAGTAGCGACCGTTGATGTTTTCGCGATAGGTTTCAAAGTGCGGGAACTTCTGTTTGTTGATTTCGGGCACGGCCTGTCCCGCCACTTTCACAATCTGGTAATCCTGATCATCGACCCAGATGCGACCTTCAAGGTATCGCTCGCCTTTAATAAACTTCTTCGGCTTTACGTCGAATATATAGGTGTTTAACTCATCGATGCGCTCTTTGCCGACAGGAGTGACCTGATATTTCGGGAGGTCTTCGATAGCCAGAGCGAACGGCTGAACCCCCGCAAAGTCCTGCATGTCCTCCTTCGAAATATTGACCTTGGCCGTCGAGGGCGGGAAATAAGTGATTCTTTCTATGCGATTACCCAGGTCGTCATAAACAATGTCGGACGTGCGCTTGAAACGCCCCGTGATAGAGCCTGCTTCTCCGAGCGTCAAAAACTCTATGTCCTGTGTAAAGGTATAATTATTTCTCGCAATCTTGTTCTCGCTTTCGGCTGTGGCGAATCTGCGTATGACCTCTTCTATCGGAGGCTCGCTGGCCGGTTTCTGCGCCACTGCGGCCGCCGACGAGATAAAGAACAATGTCAGTGCTACTGCTACGGTTCTAAACTTCATGTCAATCTCCTAATTTTGCTTATATCTAATTCTACCGTTTCGTCAGCCGAGCCGACAAGTATAGGCAAGCAGCAGTTGGGATGAATAAGAGAAGAGTTTCGGTTTGCCCGGAGAGAATTGAATATTATCAGGCGGGCAGGTATTTAGACACGATCATCATCAGCGCCTCGAAATCTATGGGCTTTGTAATGTAGTCCGTGCATCCTGCATCTGTGGCTCGGTCGTGAAAATCGCTCATATCGTGCGCCGACAAAGCTATGATCGGCACGCGGGTCATTGATTCGTGTTCTCTTATCTGTTTTGTCGCGCTCAGGCCATCGATTATAGGTAAGGACAGATCCATCAATATCAGATCGGGCTTGGCGCTTAAGGCAAGGTTTACTGCTTGCGCTCCATTGACGGCTTCTAAAACTTCGTAGCCTTCGATCTCAAGAAGCTTTGAAAGCGAAAACCTGCTGTCCTCGAAATCTTCTACCAGGAGCACACGCTTTGCAACACTCATCATTGATTTATCCCTGCTCGACACCCGCGCCTAACTCCGAATTCTAACAACAATCTGCCGGGAAACCAACTAGTTGTTTAAACTTATTTGATCGTGATCTCCCATCGTTGTATGCAAATAAGTCACAGACCAGGACCAGCCCGTCTTATTTCATTTCAGTATAAGAATACAGTCTGATATAAATTAGGCCGGTTATTCAACCTGTCTAGCTGGCACAGAGGTTGCCTTTTGAGCGAGGGGTTGGCTTATGTTTGGTCGGTTCTGTCGCGAGCAAAAGGACGGGAAGAATAATTAAGTAAATAATTTATAACCGACAGGCCAAAAGGAGGGTCTAAGCATGCAAAGACAATTCAAGCGGCCAGCGAGTGCGTTTGTAACGCTGGCCTTAGTCCTGGTGCTCGGCGTTTCGGTGTTGGGACAATTTGAGAGCAGCGGCAACACCGGGTCTCAAGATCAGTCGAATACTGTTTTCACTTCTGCGGATGCGATACGCTCGGCTCAGACAGTGCTGAGAGATCGCGGCTTCTACACGGGGCCGATCAACGGCGTGATGACTCCCGCGACCCGCAACGCCTTGCGGCAGTTCCAGCGCGACCGCAACTTGCCGGAGACGGGCGACCTGGATTCGCGAACTGCTCAGGCGCTCGGCATCGCAAGCGATACGGGCTCGGCTGCCGATCTTGTCGAAATAATCAACCCGCGCGCCGAGCGCATAGGCCGCGACTCGGTACGCATAGATCTGACGGCTCGCACGCGGTTGACCGGGTGGCGCATAATCACGGACAATTTCGTGACCGGAAACACGCTGCACGTTTACGTGCGCGGGGTGCCGCCCAGGTATGCGAGCGGCCAAAGGATAGACGAGCAGAGAATCACTGAAACGATTAATAACGCCAACAACGTTTCGCGCGTGGTCTTCCACGGCGCGCAACGTGACATCACGGTTGATCTGTTTGGCGGCGGCGGCCCCGGCGGCGGCGGGAATCCGGCCCCGGCGGCCCCGGCGGTGGCGGCATCGGCATTCCCCGTCAGATAGCCTTCCTCGCCAACCGGCTGCTGAATGATTACGCGCGCGAACTGAATGTCAAGACCATACGCGGCGAGTTGGTCTTTGAAAGGGGGCGCAATCTGAGGGATAGAGAAGTGGAATTGTTGTTCCTCCTCAACAGCCTGAAGGCGACTGCCGAGCTTTATAATTCTCTGACAACGAATGTCAATGATCCGGAGGCTCTCAAGGGCGCGGCCGATTCGCTGCTGAGGCAGGCTCGCCTCGTCAACCGGCTCCTCAAGCGGGACACCGGAACGTCGCTGTCGAACATAGTGACGACGGATTGGGAACAGCTCAGGAACGAGCTTGCCCGCATAACGTTGACCGATGTCAATCTGGATAACGATCCGGATCGCATCCGCTAGCAATTTCGGATTGCGGATTGCGGATTGAACAACGAATTCTTCTTTCAATCCGCAATCCACAATCCTCAGATGGAAGCCGGGATGATTGACAAAATAGAGGAAGCCGAGAAGGTAAAGCTGAGCGCTACGACGTTGGTCATATGCGACGCGGGCGGGCGGGTACTGGCAGTCTCTTCCGGGGCTGCCGCCAACGGGCTGTTTGGCCCAGGCGCCGTGCAAAAACACTTTGCAGAAATCTTTGGCACTGATTCGGCGATAACCGGATGGCTGTCGGAGCATTTGAGCGAAGCCCGCAAGCAGGGCGATTACTACTCCGAATCGAGCCTCGAAAGCGACGGGCTTAAGCTGTTCGCCTGCATAGAGACTTTGATGAACGAGGGCGATATTTTCGGGTACGCATTGCATTTTCTCCCCGACGGCGCGCCCGGAGGCCGACGGGCCATTTGCGAAGGCGATGCAATCGTTACGCGCCAGCAATGGCACGATGTAAAGAATCACCTGGGCGGGTTGAAACTCTACGCGACTTATTTGAAAAGAAAACTGCCCGAGGGCGAAGACCAGCAGATAGCCGAAAAGATTCTAAACGGGGTAGACGGGCTTATCGATAATCTTGCCAAAATCCGCAGAGGAGAAACGCAGTGAGGAGACAATTCAACATTCTTGTGATTGACGACGAAGAGGTGATACTCGATTCCTTGCGGCTCCACCTGGAGCGAGCAGGCTATTCGGTATCTACGGCCAAGACGGGCGAAGAGGGGCTGGCGCTGTTCGACAGTAATGATTATGGACTTGTGCTTTCAGACTTGCAGTTGCCCGACATGCAGGGGACAGAGGTGCTCAGGAAGCTGAAAGAGAAAAGCCCTTCGATAGAGGTCATAATCATCAGCGGATATGGATCGGTAGCAAAAGCGGTCGAGGCTACGAAGGCCGGGGCTTTTCACTTCGTCGAAAAACCATTCGATATTGACGCGCTGCAACTGTTGATCGAGCGCGCGCTCGAACGCCAGTTTCTCATAGAAGAAAGCGATGTGCTGCGCCGCACTCTCCAGCAGCGGTCCACGTATGGCGACATCGTCGGCCGGTCAAAGCAGATGCAGAATATCTTCGAGATGATCGAAGCCGTCGCCAAAAGCGATGCGAACATTTTGATAGTGGGTGAATCTGGCACCGGCAAGGAGCTGATCGCGAACGCGATTCATTACAACTCGCACCGCGCGAAGGGGGCGTTCGTAAAGGTCAACTGCGCGGCGCTGCCGAAAGAGCTGATCGAATCCGAGCTGTTCGGCCACACGAAGGGAGCGTTCACGGGGGCGGCGCGCGATAAGGAGGGATTGATAGCAAAGGCGAACGGCGGGTTGCTTCTGCTGGACGAAATAGCCGAGATGCCGCTTGAGCTACAGCCAAAGCTGCTGCGCGCGTTGCAGGAGCGCATGTACTATCGGCTGGGGAGCGAGAAGCCTGTCGAAGTTGATTTCCGCCTGATCTGCTCGACAAACAGAAACCCGCCCGATGCGGTCAGAAGCGGGCAACTCAGAGAAGACCTCTACTACCGCGTATCTACGATCACTATAGAAGTGCCGCCGCTCAGAGAGCGCACGGATGATATTCAAGTGCTGGCCGATCACTTTCTGAAATCATTCGCGACCAAATACCAGAAACCGATAGAAGGATTTTCGCAATCCGCAAGCTCCGTGATGTTCAACTATCACTGGCCGGGAAATGTCCGAGAGCTTGAGAGCGCCATCGAGCGCGCGGTCTTGTTGTCGAAGGGAGACCGAATAGAAGCGACCGATCTACCCTTTACTGCGACCGAGGCTCCGGCCACCAACAATAATCAATTTAATGTGCCGCCTAATATGAAGCTCGAAGACATAGAGCGCGAGGTGATTTACCAGACACTCCAGCGAACCAAGGGAAACAAGCAAGCAGCCGCGACCGCGCTCGGCATCTACAGGCCGCGACTCTACAGCAAAATTAGGAAGTATAACCTGACCGAATTTATGTAGTGACGGGCGATGAGTGATGAGTGATGAGTGAAAGACTATTACTCATCATTCATCACTCATCACTCAGCACCTGGGAAAAATATGACGAACGAGGTGATTGGGAAAACTCTTGCGGACAAATACCTGATAGAAGAGCATCTGGGTTCGGGCGGGATGTGCGACGTTTATCGCGCGCGCCACGTGGGGATGGACAAGCCGGTCGCGGTGAAGGTGCTCAAGGGGCAGCTTGCGGCCGATCCTAAAATCGCTGAAAGATTCGAGCAAGAGGCGCGCGCCGCAAGCCGCATACATCACCCGCACGCTATCAACGTCACCGATTACGGAATCGATAAAGATCAGACTCCGTTTATCGTGATGGAGCTTGTAAAAGGAGAGACTCTCGGCCAGAGGCTTCGCTCTACGGGAGCGTTTACCGTAGAGCGCGCCGCGAACATATTGCGTCAATCGTGCGGCGCGCTTGAAGCCGCGCACGCCGTCGGCGTAATCCACCGCGACATCAAACCCGATAATATTATTCTCGCAGAGTATGACGGCTCCGACTGGGTGGAGGTAGTTGATTTCGGCGTCGCTAAGATTCAGGAAGATGTAAACCGGCGGGCATCGCTCACGGGCGAAAACATCATAGTCGGCACGCCGCGTTATATGTCGCCCGAGCAATGCGACGAAAAACCTGTTGACGCGCGGAGCGATATATATTCTCTGGGCGTCGTGCTATACGAGATGTTGTCGGGCGAAGCGCCTTTTGAAGGTGATTCTTCCACACGGCTTTTGATGGCGCACGCCGCCGAGCCGCCCGCCCCGCTCCGTCAAAAACGGCCCGATATTTCGTCTGAGATCGAAGCCGTCGTGATGAAAGCGTTAGAGAAAGACCCTGAGAAACGGCCTCAGAGCGCGGGGGATTTCGCCCGCGAGTTTGAGCAGGCTGCAGGGCTAGGACAAGCGGCGCGCGCCGGATTGCGCGGCGGGGCCTTCTCTCGCATAAGCGTCCCCCTGGGCGAAGATGATTTAGCGACTCCGGTGGCTGACGAAGCCAATCGAGCGGAAGCGGACGAGGCCACGCTTGTTCGCCCACGGTCCAGGCCCGCGCACACGCCGGTCAATCAAGTTGCCGATACCCTATACGACCGACAGGGCTTGAGCGCGGCAGACGCCGGGGACCCTGGAATCAGGGAAGTCAGGCAGCCTGTTGTTGTCTCTTCACGGGCGATGACGCGCGGCGGCGGCTCTAACGCGACGACAATCGCGATAGTGGCGGCGCTGGTGGTCGTAGCGGCGGCGGTGGCTTATCTGCTTTTTGGAAACCGCCTGTTCGGCGCAAGCTCGACCGGCGAAGCCGTCATCGATGCTCAACAGGCCATCACCGAGGCCAGCGCGAGAGTCGATTCTTTGCCAAAAGATCACCCGCTTCGCAGCTACTTGCCGCAGCTTTCCGAGTGGCAGGGAGAGTTGCGCGCGTACCAGGAAGTAAAAGAGTATAACTCTCAGATCATAGAAAGGGCCGAGCGATACGAGAAGAAAGCCGAAGACATTTCCGCACAGGCGCGCGCAGCTTTAGCCGGATCGCCGCGAGAGCCTGCGAATATGTCGAATACCTCGAACACCGCAGCAAGCGGGCTGCCTTCCAACGGCTCGACCAGGCAGAAGGCCGAAACTGATGAGGAAGCCGAAGAGCTTGACCCCTCTCCCGATGAGCAAGAAGTGCCTGAGAATAAGAACGGGTCAAGAGAAGCCAATAAAAACGCGCCGAAAGAGCGCAAGCCCGAACCGCCCGTTATGGACCCCGTGAAACCGGGTCCGCCCCCTGCGAACTCGAATAAGCCAAAGAACAACAACAGCCCGCCGGTTCTCGAAAGAATCAAGCAGGACGGTTTTAATAATTGAATGCAGGGTTATGCAAGAAGATTCACCGCAGAGACACAGAGAACACAGAGGGGGCGCGGAGAGAAGCGTATTCTCTGCGCATCCTTTGCGTTCTCTGTGTCTGCGGCGGTGAGATGTCTCTCCTATCCCGTATATTCGATTGAAAATCGCTCTAAGGTACTCTGCACAGCCCTTTCGAACGCAGGCGACGTGTTATATGATCTTTGATCAACACGCAGGAGGGACTCTGAGTTCTCGCCATGAAAATCCTTATCTGTAGCGATGGATCGAGCCAGGCCGAAAACGCCATACGATTCGGCGGCCTCATCGCCGAATCCTGTCGCGCCGACACGACTATATTCGGCATTACGGAAAAAGCGGAAGATGAAGACCGCGTATTTGAATCCTTGCGGCGCGGCCAGCACTTGCTTAAAGAGCGGGGCGTGACAGCGGAGCTGATAACCAAAGCCGGCGACCCTATAGTAGAGATAGTCAAAAGGACCGAAGAGACCGCCTATGACCTTGTTGTGATAGGCGCTTCTCGCAAAGGGACGCGCGGGCCGTTTTTGATGTCGGCCAAGGCTTATAAAATAATCAAGGCAGTCTCTCCTCCCGTTCTGGTCGTGATAGGGAATAAGACGAAGCTCAAGCGCGTGCTGATTTGCAGCGGCGGCGAGAAGTATATTGACAAGGCCGTAGAGTTTACAGGCGAGATGGCCCGCGCCACCGACCCTACGATCACCCTGTTTCACGTAGTGAATCAACCGCCCGAAGTGTTCGCCGACCTCATCAAGATGGAAGAGGACATAAACCTGCTTCTGCACTCGAACACGGACCTCGGACAAAACCTGCGCCGCGAGAAAGAGATTCTCGACCGTATGGGAGTTGATAGCGAGGTGCGCCTTCGCCACGGGCTCGTCATCAGCGAAGTCTTCAAAGAGATACGTCGCGGCGAATACGATCTGGTGGTAACAGGCTCGTCGCCTACGGGCGGCACGCTTCGGACTTACATCATGGGCAATATAACTCGCGAGATAGTGAATCGCTCGGAATGCCCTGTGCTCGTCGTGCGCAGCGATGACGAGCCTGTAGGAATAGGCCGCAGCCTGAAGGGATTTTTCACGCAGGCGTTCGGCTCGTCAAAAGAAGAGAACAAGTAACAAAAAAACAAGCCGGGCAGTTTAACCGCCCGGCTTTTGTTGCTTTTGGAAACGGGAAAGTTACTCGAAGAACTATCGCTTGATCTCTTCTCCGATGTCTTCGATTACCTCACCGGTCTTTCTGCGGGCTTCGCCAAACGTCTCCTTGACGTTCCCCTTGGCTCGATCCATCTTTCCTTCCGCTTCAAGGTCTTCGTCGTTAAGCGCGCGGCCTACGTTCTCTTTGACCGCACCCTTGGTCTTGTCCCATTTGCCTTCCACTTCATCCTTGTTTATACCCATGCTCGTTACCTCCTATGGATTTATTGCCCAATTTCGCGCGGACGCTTTGCAAAGCTTCGGCAACCGCACGAGCAACCACAATTTATAAATCAAGCAACGTGCCATCGTCAGCGCCCGAACGAATTCAATTAATTGCACATTTGAACGATCTATAAGAAGCGATAACAATACAAAACGCGAGGCTCGCGTACTGAAAACGACCTGTGCAGTTTGATTGCGGATGCGCGCTACTAGATGTCATAATGACGATCAAGGACGCGTACCAGGTAAGGAGGATACCAGGTTTGACATCTGAAAACACAGCAACCCCCAATGCCCCCAATCCGCGAACAATCAGGATGCTTAGCGAGCGAGAGAGCGAAATCCTCGAAGCATGGATTGAAAACCGCGTAAACTCGTCCGACTTTCGAGAGACGCTAATATCGGGGGAAGAATTAAGCTCAGACTCGCAGTCATTCCTCCGCGCCTTTGTAACGGCCATCGCCAACTCGAACGTCGAAGAGATGCGCGGCAAAGAGTTCAATGCCATACGCCGTTTGTTGCTGGACATATCCGAAGCCCGCGCCGCCCAGGCCTTCAGCCCGTCGGAGACGGCATTTTATGTCTTCAGCTTGAAAGAGACCCTGCTGCCCTTTTTGAGCGACGAGTACAAGGATGATCCTCAAATCCTGCTCGACGAGGTGAATAAACTATCGAAAGCCCTGGATAAGCTGGGCTCTTTCATCTTCGTCTCGACGATCAAAAACCGCGAGCGCGTCATACGCCAGCAGCAGCAGGACATGCTTGAGCTTTCGACGCCCGTAGTGCAGATATGGGACAGGATAATATGCCTCCCGCTGATCGGCACTCTCGACAGCCGTCGCACGCAGTTGATGATGGAGCGGCTGCTTGAGCGAATAGTTCGCTCCCGCGCCGAAATCGCGATTCTCGACATCACGGGCGTCCCTACGGTAGACACGCAGGTTGCGAACTATTTAATCAAGACCGTCAACGCCGTCCGGCTGTTAGGCTCGACCTGTATCATCACGGGGGTCGGCCCGTCTATCGCGCAGACCATCGTTCACCTGGGGATAGACCTTGCCGGGATAATCACACGCAATCAACTGTCGGATGGGATTCGAATGGCGTTCGAGCTTACGAGACAAAAAGTGGTGCCTATAAACTCGTCAGCCGACCACGACTCCGCGTCGGAAGGGGGAGATAAAGATGAGCGCGTTCAAAGTGCCCATCCTTAAAGTCGGGGACGTCCTGCTCGTCTCTATTCAATCTGACATCGACGACCGTACGGTCGTCGAGCTGCAACAGCGCGTCCTCGAACAGATCGAGCTGACCGGCGCGCGCGCCGTGCTGATAGACATATCGCTTCTTGAAATGGTCGATTCGTTCACGGGCCGCATGCTCAGCGACATCGCCTCGATGGCCTCGATCATGGACGCGGAGACCGTCGTTGTAGGCATACAACCCGCCGTCGCCATAACGCTCGTAGAACTGGGGCTTGAGCTTAAAGGCGTCTCTACGGCGCTCGATGTTGATGACGGGCTGCGCATACTCAGGGAGCGTATGAAGGATAAGCACCGAAGACGAGCCACTGGCGCGAACGACCATGCAACAGCAGGAACCTGATCGAATACCTGTCGAAACCAATGATGATATCGTGAGAGTGCGCGCCAGGGTGCGCGAGGCGGCTGAGAGCGCAGGGTTCAGCCACATTGACCAGGTGCGACTTGTGACAGCCGCAAGCGAGCTTGCCCGCAACATCAGGCTTTACGCCGAGCGAGGGATGGTTGAGATCGCGCGAGTCAAGAACGATAACCGGCGCGGGCTGCGCATAAAATTTGAAGACAGCGGGCCGGGGATAACTGACATAAAACTCGCGATGACGGACGGCTACACCACCAGCCGGGGACTTGGCAAAGGGCTTCCGGGGTCGCGCCGCCTGGTCGATGATTTCGAGATCGAATCCGCGCCCGGCGAAGGCACAACTGTGAAAATAACTAAATGGATTTAATGAGTGATGAGTTGAAGGCAAACACTCATCACTCATTACTTCTTTATCGGGTTTGAGGAGAAATGAAATTATACGAATCGGTCGCTCTTGTTGAAGAGACACAGATAGGTCAGGCGCGGAGGGCGCTCAGGCGGTGCGCGGCAGGGCTTAATTTCGACGAACGGCAGATGGCCGAGATCGATATCGCCGTAAAAGAGATCGGATCGAACGCCATAAAATTCGGTCGCTCGACCGGGCGGATTCATTTCACCGCGACCGACACTAACATGGACCCGGCGGGGATAGAAATACTTTATGTCGATAAGGGGCCGGGCATCGAAGACACTGCGCTTGCGATTGAAGACGGGTATACGACGACGGGCTCGATGGGCGCAGGGCTTGGCGCGGTCAAACGAATGGCCGACGAGTTCCATATCTATTCTATGGTGCCTAGTTCTACGCGCCGCCTCTCGCTGTACGAGCGCACGACTCACGGCACGGCTATATTCCTGAGGAAATACGTAGCCGAAGACGGGGAAGAGATTAACAACGGGCGCGCGCGCTGGGGGGCTTTCACCCGGCCCCAGGTCAATGAAGATAGCAACGGCGACGGATACCTGATCGAGACGGTTGAAAACCGGCAGCTCGTTGCGATAATCGATGGGCTCGGGCATGGCGAAGGCGCGCGAGACGCTACGGTCGCGGCCATCGCTTCGATTAAAGAGAATGCCCGACAGCCTGTCGAAGCGATCATACGGGCGGCGCACGAGGCTCTGCGGCCAACGCGGGGCGCGGTCCTGGGGCTGGCCGCGATAGATAGCTCCAGCCACACGATTGAATACGCGGGCATAGGCAATACCGATTTTCGCGTGCTGGGCGGCAGCAAGCCGCTGCGGTTCATATCGCTCAACGGCACGTTAGGGTCACGGCTCGAACGCGTGAAAGTTTTCAAAGAGCAGTTGCCTCGCGCGGTGACGATCGTCTTATCGACCGACGGCATCTCAGACCGTTGGGACCCTGAGAGCTATCCAGGGCTTTTAGGGCTGCACCCACAGTTGTTGTGCGCGACAGTAATGCGCGATTACGGACGCCCGAATGATGACGCAACTATCCTTTGCGGGAGGCTGACCTTTTGACATCGGAGTTGTTTGGGTTAATCGGTGATAGGACGCCACGGCGCGAGAAGATAGGCTCTATCTTCATTCGCAGCGAAGCCGACATAGTGCGCGTCCGTGACCGCGTCCGCCTGGTCGCTCGCGAATTAGGGTTCGATAATGTCACGCAGATAAAGCTTACGACCGCCGTCAGCGAGCTTACGCGCAACATCTACGAATACGCCCGGGCGGGAAGCATCACCGTTTCGATTATCGAGCGTGACGGGCAGACGGGGATGGAGATAATCGCCGAAGACAGCGGCCCCGGCATCGCTAACCTGGATAAAGTCCTCTCGGGCCAGTTTCAATCGAAGACGGGACTGGGCAGAGGCATCGCAGGCTCGCAGCGATTGATGGACGACTTCAAGATTGACAGCGCGCCTGAAAGCGGCACGCGCATAGAGACTGTGAAGTGGTTCGACCTCGACCAGCGCCAGCTCAAATCCCTGGACCAGATCCGCCAGCTCTTTTTTTCGTCAAGCGAGTCGGACGCGGTCGAAGAACTGCAAGCCCAAAATAAAGAGCTTGTCCGCGTGCTGGGCGAGCTGACCGAGAGCCGCAGCGAGCTTGAGCAAATAAACCGCGAGCTTCAATCGGCGAATGAAAAACTCAAGCACGTAGACGAGATGAAGTCGCGCTTTATCTCGACCATCGCGCACGAGGTGCGGACCCCTCTGAACGCCATTATCGGGTTGATACAGGTGCTCGGGCGCGATAAGCGGGAGCCGCTCACGCCGCGCCAGCGCGAGACCGTCGAGCGGTTGGAAAAATCGGCCACGATGCTGGTCACTCTGGTAAACGATCTTCTCGATCTATCGAGGCTCCAGGCCGGAAGGATGCAGATCAAAGTGCAGACCTTCAGCGTCGCGGACCTGATCGACTCGATCTATAACGGGTTGAAGCAAACGGCCCTGGACAAAGGTGTGACGCTCAGCTACGAGGTCGCGCCTGATCTGGTTGAGGTAAATTCCGACCCCACGAAAGTCGCGCAGGTTATAACCAACCTCACCTCTAACGCGATCAAGTTCACGCCCGCAGACGGCACAGTGACGATAAGGGCCGGGCGCGACGCGGGACAGATGTGGCACGTCGAAGTCACAGACTCGGGGATTGGTATGGAAGAAGAGCAGGTGCCGCTCATCTTCGAAGAGTTCCGACAGGTCAACATCGCAAGCCCTCATCACAGCGGCGGCACCGGGCTTGGCCTTCCAATCAGCAAGCGGCTGGTCGAGTTGCTCGGAGGCCGCATCAAAGTCGTAAGCGCATCGAACCTTGGGTCTACGTTCACCGTCATCTGGCCGATTGACGTTCGCGGATACGTGGCCGACGTCTTACTTAAGGATGAGGGATGAAAAAGATTTGAAATTTGAGATTTTAAATTTCAGATTCGTAATGCAGGAATTCAGGAGTCGCCCCTAAAAGTCCTTTTCATCCCTCATCCCTCATCCTTCATCCCTCCCCCGGCGGGGTGATGGTAATTATAATTCTTGACACCTTTTGGGGCTGAGCGTAGAATCCAGACCCGGATTTAATCAGACAGAGACTAAAAGCGCCTTTTATAAAGCAACGCACTTATATAGCTCTTTAAATTCTGTCGTTGAATCTTCTTCACCGATAAAGGTGACACTGCTCGAAAGAGAGTGTGCGCAAAACTGCCGGCCTAAAGATCGTGATACCCCTCGCGCGTCTATGGAATGGCGGTTGCCGAAGTGAAGGCAAGTAGCTGAATGAGCCTGCACGCCGGTTGTCCCTTAATTCTGGTGTCGCAGGCTCTATCTTTTTTGCAGGAAACTTTCGTTCCCTCACGAAACCGAAGGTTTCCCTTTTAACCGGAGGGAACCAAAATGAATATCTGGACAGCTCGACGCCGAGCCCGGGTTCTTCTGGCGTGTCTGGCGCTCTTATCGCTATTTCACTCGCCAGCAGCGGGGCCTGAGCCTGTGCTTGCTCACGCGCCCGGCGAAGACCCTTTCGCAAACTCCAGGCTTTCACCCGATCTCAATCGGATTTCCAACCAGGCAATTCACAATCAGACCGTGCGCGTGATAGCGCAGGCGCAAAAAGGAAACATCGCGGGCTTGCGAGATGAAATAATCAATCAAGGCGGCAAGCCTCTGGGTGATCTTGAGCTTATCGACGCGGTTGTGGCAGAGCTTCCCGCTGTCAGTCTCAACGCCGTAGCCAATGCGCCCGACTCGCTTTATTTATCGTCGGACGCTCAGACCTTCTCTACGGCCGTAGAGAACCGGCAGCCAGATACACCTGCTCGCAACGACGGGCGCGTCTCAAGTGATAGGCGCTGACGGCCTGTCAAACAGCCGTTCGAGCGTGGTGCAGCAGTCGGGCTATGTCGCGCGCACAGGCGTCAACGGCTCAGGCGTGACCATCGCCGTGCTGGATAGCGGAATTTATGGCGGAGACAATCTGCACTCTGATTTACGCTCGCTCACGAACCCCTCGTCGAGCCGCGTCATCTATCGCAGGAATTTCGTTTCGGATGAGCCTTTGAGCGAGCAGCAGTTGAGAGTCGGGTATGACCCTTATGGCCACGGCACACACGTAGCCGCCGTCGCCGCAGGGGCGGGGCTTGATTCGATGAGAATGAATGCCGGCGCGGCCAGCTTCGCTGGAATGGCATTCAACGCCAACTTAATTGACCTTCGCGTGATTCGATCAGACGGCATGGGCCGCGTGAGCGACTCAATAGCCGCGCTCCAGTGGATAGTAGCCAACCGTCAAACATTCAACATACGCGTCGCCAATCTTTCGATAGGCACTCTGGTCACGGATTCTTACCTGCGCGACCCGCTGTGTCGGGCGGCTGAATCGGCGGTCGCATCTGGCGTGGCCGTCGTAGTAGCGGCAGGCAATTTCGGCAAAGACGCGGATGGAAATACTGTCTACGGCTCGGTGCTCGCGCCCGGCAATCACCCCGCGGTCATAACCGTGGGAGCGACGTCTTCTCAACAGACGGCCAATCGGTCGGATGACACGGTGGCGAGCTACAGTTCGCGCGGGCCCACGCTTGTTGACGGACTCGCAAAGCCGGATCTGGTCGCAATTGGATCAAGCGTCGTAGCATCTTGCTCGCCTAACGCCGAGCTTGCGCGCTCGCACCCCGAAGCGGTCGTCTATTCGGAAGGCGGCACGCCCGTCTATCTCAAGATGAGCGGAACGTCTGTGGCCGCGCCGGTCGTCGCGGGAACAATCGCGTTGATGCTGCAAGCAAATCCTTCGCTTTCGCCGCGCCAGGTGAAAGCCATACTACGCTTTTCTGCGCAGCGGCTAGCTTCGCTTCAAACGCTACCGGCCGCGCTTGCGCTCGTGACGCAAGGGGCAGGCATGTTGAACTCGGAAGCGGCGGTGCGAGTCGCCCGCGCTTTCAGCTCGATTGCCAATCGAATTCCCGCCGGCGGAATCTTGGTTGGAGCGAATACCAACCTCGGAGCCACAAACGCGAATCTTGAGTTCACAAGCATCATCGCGGGCGAGACGGTGACCTGGGGCAATTGCATTTACTCTGACGGGGTGGCCTTTCTTCACCTTCCCCTATTCGGGTTTCGCGCGTTCAGCACGCAGGGGGCGAGATTGAACATTTCTTTACTGCCCTATATCGATCTTGTGCTGGCCCGCGACAACATGGGCGCAAGCGGGGTGATGTACGTAGGCGGGTTGATGATAATCAACGGGGTGATGTACGTAGGCGGGGTGATGTACGTAGGCAGCGTGTCGGAGGCCTTGATGATTAACCAGGCGGTGGCGACGAGCCAGTGGGAAGCTGAAAACTCGTGGTCACAGAATCTGCTGGATCAAAGCTGTGAGGTCGGGTCAGCCATCGGCGTGCTGTTTTCCGGCGAGCAATTCGCAGGGATCAACGGCGTGCGAATCACCGGGCCTTCGCACGCGCTCTATCCCAGGCCGAGGTGAAAGAATAGAGAGCGGATCGAAATAGCAAGCTTTAATTGGAGGATAATCTATGAAGCGCCTTTGTGATGATCTGCGCAGTTTTAGTAGTAGGACTCGCATCATCTGCGCCTTCGTTATCGCGCTGGCACTGTTAGTGCTGGGCCTGTCCGTCATGCGCATAATACAGACACCCACGCAAGGGCAGTTCATGCTGCTCGCTTTTGCCACCATCACGGCCTTCTTCACGGGCCCGCGTCCGGTTCGGCTTCCCGGAACAAAAACGGTCGTTTCGGTTCTCGGAGGCGATTATTTTCCTGTCGGCGATCTTGCTCGGCCCTTACCAGGCTGCGGTGCTGGGCATGGTTGACGCCCTTGCAGGCTCGCGCAAGCTCGCGAAGAAACAGGTCTATGTTGCTATCAACATGTCCGTGCTGTCGCTGACGGCCTTCGCCTCCGCATACGTTTACAAGCTGGCGTATTCGTACTTGGAGAGAAACGCTCTGCTAGGCTCCGAGCAGAAGACGCTTGAGTTGATAGTGCTGCCGCTCATAGCGCTCGCAGCCAGCCATTACATCGTCAACATAGGGTTAATGGCGCTCATATCAAATAGTTTTGGGGCTGAAAGCTTTTTCCGATTGTGGCGCGAATCTTTTCCGTGGATACCGACGACCTATCTTGCGGGAGCCGCCGCCGCCGGGATAACAGGTTACACGCTTTCGAGATACACCATAGAGGCTGCGCTGCTGGTGATGGTGCTTGCGCTGCCGGTCCCGCTCATCATTTACTACACCTTCAAGACCTATCACGCGAAGCTGGACGACGAGCGCCGCCACCTTGACCAGATGAACGAAGTGCATCGCTCTACGCTCGAAGCACTCGCCATGGCGATTGACGCGAAAGATCAGACGACTCACAAACACATACGCCGCGTGCAGGTATACGCCCGGCGGTTGGGTGAGCTGGTCGAGATGAGCGAGCGGGAGCTGAAAGCTTTGGAAGCGGCCTCGCTGCTTCACGACATAGGCAAGCTCGGCGTGCCGGATTACATTTTGAACAAGCCCGGCAAGCTGACCGAATACGAGTTTAAGAAGATGAAGATCCACCCCGTGATAGGGGCCGAGATACTTTCGAACGTCAAGTTCGATTTTCCGGTCGCCTCCTACGTGCGCGCGCACCACGAGCGGTGGGACGGCTGCGGCTACCCGGACGGGCTGCGCGGAGAAGAGATACCGCCCGGCGCAAGAATACTCGCCCTCGTAGACCATTTTGACGCGCTGCACTCGGACCGCCCTTACCGAAAAGCGCTCACGCGCGATGAGGCGATTCTTCACATAAGCCGGTTGAGCGGGACTTTTTTCGATCCCGCGCTGGTCTCGCTCTTTCTGGGCAACTTGAAGAACTTCGACGAAGAGATCGCTTCGATGGCTATACCTGAGCCCGAGCTATCAACGCTCTCGTCGGCGATGCTCTCGAACACGAGCGCGCCCGCCGCCGGGTATGCCGAAGAGCATCGTCCGCTCACCGAGGTTGCGCTCGACCGCATAGCCGCAGCGCACCAGGAGGTGATGATGCTGCACGACATCGCGAGAGTGCTGTCGAGCACCTTGAGTCTGCAAGACACCGTCGCCATAATTGCGAGCCGCATCGCGAACCTTGTTCCTTACACTACGTGCGTGATCTATCTCGTTGACAGCGGCAAAGAAGAATTGCGAGTCGAGCATGCAAGCGGGCTTCACATGGACCTGTTCCGGAGCCGCACATTTCGCATCGGCGAAGGGATAACCGGCTGGGTTGTTGCGAATCATCGCCCGATGTACAACACCTCGCCTATGCTGGATCTCTCGTTCCTCGGAAACGAAGCGGCGGAGCGATACAAAGGCGTGGCCGTCTTTCCCGCGATGAAGGATCAAGAGGTCATAGGCGCGGTCGCGCTTTATTCGGTCGAGCAACCGCGTTATACGGACGAGCACCTGCGATTGCTTGAGATGTTGATACAGCCCGTGTCGGACGCTTTGCATAACGCGATGCTGTTTGAAAACGCGCGACAGACGGCGCTCACGGATTCATTGACCGGGCTCCCGAACATGCGCGCTTTCGGAATCTTCTTCGATAGAGAAGCAGGGCTGGCGGCCCGGTCGCAACACCCTGTGTTGATACTCGTAGTCGACCTCGATCATTTCAAACAGGTCAACGACACGTTCGGCCACATCGTAGGCGACCGCGTTTTGCTGAACATCGGCCAGGTGCTGCGCCGTCAGTTGCGCGAGCACGATATGCTGGCGCGCTACGCCGGGGATGAGTTCGTCATCCTCCTGCCGATGACCGATCACGAACAGGCGAGCCATGTGGTCACTCGCATTCAAACGGCAATCGGCCAGTACGCCTATATGACTGCGGACGGAGATAAGGTCTCTGTGACGGCAAGCATAGGCGCGGCTACGATTCCGGCTGACGGGCAGAGCTTCGAGGAATTGATGATGCAGGCCGATAAACGCATGTATCGCTCAAAGGACGATGTGAAATCGCGCCCGCGCTCTGACGGGTCGGTAGTGGCGATCCCCAGAAGATCTATGAGAGCGATATAGATGCGCGGCTTGCGGTTTGCTTGACAGGCATGGAGCGATTGTGTAGAGTTGTCCCTTGCCTCTAAAGCATTATAAAGTGACGGATGGACGCCTGCGCTCAGAGTCCTGCCACGCTCTTTACGAATGTAAAGAGTTCTGTAGCACCAGCGACACCTCAATTTGAAGTTGTCGTGCTTGCTTTCCCAGGTCGAGTAGGCGCGGCCTCAAGCAAGACGTAAAGGCTCTCCATCCTAATCTTGTGCTCGCTTTTCATGACGGCAGCGGGAGGCTTGAACGATTTTATCTGATGACGCATACTATCAGGTAAACGGTTCCATAAGTCAGAAGACGATTGATCTGATGGCTATAGAATACGCCAGTTGAGGAGGAGCATCGATTAATGGCGACAGATAACATAAACCAGTCCGGTGCGAGCGCGGCGGCAGACAGCGCCAGGGAAGATACTGCCACGCTTGATCAGGCCACCGGCCCAGACAGCACCGCCGAAAAAGAGTCGAGCGGTGCAACCGAGACGACTCAACCCGCGGGCGTCGAAACTGCAAACAGCGAGACCGGCAGTGAACCTACGGCCTCCGGCGAGTCGGCTACAGAGCAGGTCAGCGGTCAGGACTTCGGCGCGTTGCTGGAGAATTACGAGAAGGAGAGCGCGGTATCTAAGCAGGAGGGCGAGATTGTCCGGGGCATGGTAGTTGGCATTTCCGAACAGTATGTTCTCATTGATATCGGATACAAATCCGAGGGCGTAGTCCCCCGCGAAGAGTTTCTCGACCGGCAAGGCAATCTCACCGTCAAGCGCGGCGAAGAGGTTGATGTTCTAATCAAGAGCCTCGAAAACCAGGACGGCTACGCGGTGCTTTCGCGCGCCGATGCCGTGCGCGTTCAATCCTGGGAGCGATTGCGCCGCGCCAACCAGTCACACGAGACGATTACCGGGCGCGTCCTTGATCGCATCAAGGGCGGGCTGCGTGTCGATCTTGACGGGGTCAGCGCGTTCCTTCCCGGCTCGCAAGTCGACACCCGCCCCGTGCGCAACCTCGAATCCTACATAGGCCAGGAGATCGAGGTCCGCGTCATCAAGCTCAATCGCAAGCGCGGCAACGTCGTCGTCTCGCGCAAGGCGGTGATGGAAGAGAGCACCAGCAAGAAGAAGGCTGAGACGCTTTCTAACATTGAAGAGAGCGTGGTGCTCGAAGGAATGGTTAAAAACATCACCGATTACGGCGCGTTTATAGATCTCGGAGGCATAGACGGCCTGCTGCACATAATCGATATGAGCTGGGGCCGCATCACGTCGCCGAACGACATATTGAAAGTCGGCGACTCGGTCCAGGTCAAGGTGCTGAAGTTTGATCGCGAAAAAGAGCGCATATCCTTGGGCTACAAGCAACTGCTGCCCGACCCGTGGCAATCGGTGGCAGAGCGATTCCCCGTAAGCTCGCGCGTTCGCGGCAAGGTCGTAAGCCTGACCGATTACGGCGCGTTCATCGAAATCGAGCCGGGCGTAGAAGGCCTTGTCCACGTCACCGAGATGACCTGGTCGAAGAGACTCAAGCACCCGTCGAAGCTTCTTTCAATCGGGCAAGAGGTCGAGGCCGTAGTCCTTGAAGTCGATTCCGATAATCGCCGCGTCAGCCTCGGGATCAAGCAGATCAGCCCGGACCCGTGGGAGACGCTGCCGGGTCGTTATCACGTAGGCTCGCACGTATCGGGCAAGGTCCGGTCGCTTACGGATTTCGGCGCGTTCGTCGAGATCGAAGACGGCATAGATGGCCTCGTGCATGTCTCTGACATATCGTGGACCAAGCGGATCAAGCACCCGTCGGACGTTCTCAAGAAAGGGCAGCAGGTTGATGCCGTTATCACTAACATTGATGTCGAGAACCGCCGCCTGAGTCTTTCCATCAAAGACCTTGAGCCGAATGCCTGGGATCGCTTCTTTGAGACGCACAAGGTCGGCGATGTCATTAAGGGCAAGATCGTGCGCTTCGCCAACTTCGGCGCGTTTGTCGAGATCGAAGAGGGGATCGAAGGGCTTTGCCACGTTTCGGAGTTGAGCGACGAGCGAGTGGAAAAACCCGAAGACGCCGTGAAGATCGCCCAGGTGCTCCCGTTCAAGATCTTAAAGCTCGATCAGGGGCAGAAGAAGATTGGTCTTTCGGCGCGCGCCGTCGGCAAGGAGAACGATCCGGAAGACGTGCGCACGTATCAGGAGTCCGGCTCCGGGATGGCGACGCTCGGCGATATCTTCGGCGCTGTATCGGATAAGAAGCGCGAAGAGTAAGTTCTCGCGCTATAGAAAATAATCGGCCACCGGCGATCAACTTGAGATGATGGCTGGTGGCCGATTGCTTTTATGCATTAAGATTTCTCAATCCTTATGGAACACATCTGGAGCCCCTGGCGCTACAAGTACATCGCTTCGGCTGATAAAGTCGAAGGCTGCGTCTTCTGTCGCGCCCGCGACGGACGCGATCAGGATTTTCTTATCGTTTATCGCGGGCGTTTGAATTTCATCATACTGAATCTCTACCCTTACACGAGCGGCCACTTGATGATCGTGCCGAACGAACACACCGATTCGTTCGTCGATGTAAGCCGGGAAACGACTACCGAGATGATTGAGATGGCTAAACGCGCGCAAGC
This sequence comes from Blastocatellia bacterium, assembly GCA_963728545.1. GTDB lineage: Bacteria > Acidobacteriota > Blastocatellia > UBA7656 > UBA7656 > DASUNP01. Next base: position 2,876,846 of record CAVSKO010000002.1, on the reverse strand, counting down.
GGCGCTTGAGGCCGAGTATCATCCCGACGGATTTAACATTGGGATGAACCTGGGCCGCAGCGCCGGGGCGGGCGTGGCCGATCATATACACCTGCACGTTGTCCCTCGCTGGACAGGCGACGCCAACTTCGTTTCAATAGTCGGGGAGACGCGCGTGCTGCCCGAAGATTTGACGGTGACTTACGAGAAGCTGAAAAAACATTTCGGCGATGAATAATTCAAATTGAGTTGCGCCTCCGGGACACTTAAGAACCGACAACTTGGATTAATCATATGAGATTTGCTTTTAACATCCTCTTTTTCTTAATCGCAATCTTGCCGTCTGCTGCGACCGCGCAAGAGACCTTGAGAGGAAACAAGACGCAGGTTGTAGCCCATCGCGGCGGCGCGAAAGAGTTGACCGAAAACACTATCGCCGCATTCGAGCGCGCGATAAAGATCGGCGCGGATGGGATTGAGACAGACCTGCGGTTGACGCGCGACGGCGTAATAGTGATTTATCACGACGACAGGTTTGGCCGGGTCGAAGGGCTTGCGCCGGCTCAACGCACGCGCTCGGTCGCCGAGATGACCTACGCCGAGTTGTCGGCCCAGACTCTGGTTCCGGTGGGCGAAGACACCGGCGGGCGTCGCGTCCCGACGCTTCAAGATTTGCTCGCCACGGTCAAAACGGGCTGGCTCAACCTTGAGCTAAAGCGCGGGCTGCGATTCGATGAGCTGGTCGATAAAACCATTTCGGCTTTGAGAGCATTCCCCGATCTTGACCGCGTAGTTCTTGAGACGCCCGATTTGAAGACCGCGGAAAAGATGCGCAAGGCGTTCGGCCCGCGCCTCAAGCTTCATATCAATCCCGCCTTTGACGGCTCGCCGCTATTCGACAAGACGCTCAAGCGAGTATTGAAATTCAAGCCGCACTCTATCTCTGTCGCTTATGAAAAGCTCTCGCGGCAAATCGTCGAGGCGGCTCACCGCGCGGGCGTGGAGGTCTGGGTTTACACGGTGAATGCGCCCGACATCGCCCAGACGATGCGGCTGATGGGCGCTGACGTCGTCAAAACCGACAGCCCATTGGTGCTTATCGAATTATTTAAGAGGCCGGCGAGTTATTAATCCCCGCGCTCTGCTACGGGCTCGTTTTCAGGGTCGATTGTAGTCATCTCGGCCATGAGCAATTTCTCGCAATCGGCCGCCGAAGTCGGTACTGCGGGCGCGGATTCGAGTTGTGGCTTTGAGAGATCGGCCGGAAGCCAGAAGCCGGACAAGAATGCTAAGGCGGCGAGAAAGAGTCCCATCTCAAAAACATTGTGCAACGCGCCGCCGAGCGCACGCCTTATCGCTTCAAAAAGCAGCGGAGATTCTTGCATCATCTGTTGCCGCGCCATCGGGTCTATGAGCGCGTTCGGTTTGCGGACCACGCGGACAACTTCCTCTCTGGGCATCCCGCTCGCTTGTTGAATATCATTGATGTGCGACGTGAGGCCGATAGTCATCACCGCGCCCATAATTGCCACGCCTACCGTTGCGCCGATTGAGCGCGCGAACTGATTGAAAGATGTTGCCGTGCCGAGCTGGTGGCGAGGGACAGAGTTCTGCGTCGTGACGAGCAGGGCGAACATCACTAGCCCCATCCCCGCCCCCATCAATCCCATGTTTGCCAGCAGCCACCAGCGCGGGGTTTCCGGGGTGAACAGCAGGAGAATTGCACAACTGATCGTCAAAAGCATCAGCCCCGCAAGAACTGTTGGCCGGTATCCTATCTTGAGCATCAACCGCCCGCCCACGATTGCAAGGCCAACCCAGCCCAGCAGAAAAGGCGTCAGCGCTTTGCCCGCATCAGTCGCCGTGCCTCCGAGCGCGCCCTGTACGAAGAGAGGAACATACGTGATCGCGCCAAAGAGCGAGGTGCCGATCAGAAAGCTCGTTATCGATCCGACGGCCACCACGCGGTTGTGGAAAAGAGAGAACGGGATGATAGGCTCAGGCGCGCGCCGTTCCGTTCTGATGAACAGATAACCGAAAATGATGAAGCCTACCGCCGAGCCTATCGTCAACGGGCTTGTCCACATTTCGCGGTCGCCCATCTCGACAAGCGCCACGAGAAGCAATGTTATTGAGACGGTGAGCCACGTTGCGCCCAGGTAATCTATGACGGGTCGCGTCTCCCGCTTCGGCTCCGCCAGCGCGAGGCCCACGATTATGGCAGCCGCAAGACCGAAAGGAAGGTTGATATAAAAGACCCAGCGCCAGGAGAAATGATCGGTGATAAAACCGCCCGCCAGCGGCCCCAGTATCGAAGCAAGCCCCCACACTCCGCTAAAAAGCCCCTGTATGCGCGCTCGCTCGCGCGCGGTGTAGATGTCGCCGTTGATCGTCATGCTCAACGGTATCAACCCGCCCGCGCCCAGCCCTTGAATCGCGCGGAAGATGATCAATTGCGTAAGCGTTTGGGATGCGCCCGAAAGCGCCGACCCGAGTAAAAAGATAACCACTCCCGCCAGGTAGAGCGGTCGCCGCCCGTAGAGATCCGACAGCCGGCCCCAGACCGGGACCGTGACCGTCGATGTCAACAGGTAAGCCGAAAAGACCCAGCTATACTGGTCGAGCGTGCCGAGGGTCTTTATGACCGTAGGCATCGCGGTGCCTACCACGGTCGCTTCGAGCGCCGCTAAAAACATGCCGAGCATCACGCCCGCTGTTACTGCCCGGCGTCTTCGCTTTGACAGCACAACATGCGGCTGCTCTGTATTGATCGAGTCGTTCTTCTTCATGAATTGGCGAATCGGATTATTCAGATTCTACGGGGTAGCCCAGCTCGCGCCATCGCTTCCACCCGCCGTCCATCGAGATAACATTAGTATAACCCATCTGCTGGAGCGTGTCGGCTGCGAGCGCGGAGCGATACCCGCCTCCGCAGTAGAGGATGATCTCACTGTCGCGGTCGGGCACGGCTTTTTCGATGTCACGTTCGATAATTCCTTTGCCGAGATGCACAGCGCCTGCGGCGTGGCCTTTTTGCCATTCGCTGTCTTCGCGCACGTCCACGAGATGAAAACTTTCGTTGGCTTCCTGTTTCTGCCTCACTTGCTCGGGCGTAGTTTCGCGGACGCGGCTCTTGGCAGCGCTAACCAGCTTTAGAAATCCTTCGGAATGCTCCATAGCCTTCTCCTACGTTAAATGAGCTATCTGATTTGTATGATAACGAAGCGAAACCGCAGTGGCAATTTTCTTAGCGGCTTGACCCTGGCCGCCCACCAACTTTAGAATCGCTTCACCGATACTTTCAGCCATCAAAACAGGCTTTCAACCAGTGGATTACAAGTTTGGAGGATAGGAGTCCTTTTATGCGACAACGAAGCTTTTTTCTCTCTCTCGCTCTCGTCCTGGTTACAGCCGTAACTGTGTGGGCAAACGGGCGGGATAAACTGACACTAGACCTTTGGATGGATTGGGAATATGTGGCGTCCCCGATGATTTCGCCCGACGGCAACCAGATAGTGTACACCAGGCGCTGGACTGATAAGGTAAACGACAAGTACGAAAGCGACATCTGGATAATGAATGCCGACGGCAGCAAAAACCGCTTCCTCGTCAAAGGCTCTGCGCCCGAATGGTCGCCCGACGGCCATCGCATAGCCTACATCGCGCCGGGCCAGCCCACGGGCGCGCAAATCTTCGTCAAATGGATGGACACGGGCGAAGAGACTCAATTGACCCGGCTTGAGCGCGGCCCGTCGAGCTTGCAATGGTCGCCCGACGGAAAGCGTATAGCTTTTAACATGAACGTCCCCGCGCGAGCGGACGTGATGATAAAGATGCCTGCGCGCCCGAGCGGCGCGAAGTGGATAGACCCTCCGCGCGTCGTAAACCGGCTCGATTACCGCGCTGACGGTTCAGGGTTCAGGCCCGACGGTTTCAGCCATATTTTCGTGATCCCCGATTCGGGCGGCTCTCCAAGGCAGTTGACCGACGGCGATTACAATCACGGGAGTCCCGAATGGACGCCCGACTCCCGGACAATCATCTTTGGCGCCGTCAGAAAACCTGAAGCGGAATATCTTCGCGGAGGCCAGGAAATCTACGCCCTCTCTTTGAAAGACAACCAGATTCGCGCTTTGACCGACCGCAACGGCCCCGACTCGAATCCTGCGGTATCGCCTGACGGGCGCTATATCGCTTACACGGGTTATGATCAGACCGAAGATACGTACACCGTGTCGAAGCTCTATTTGATGGAGATCGATGGCCGCAACAAGCGATTGTTGAGCGGAGGGTTTGATCGCGCGCCCGGCGGATTGGTTTGGGCAGGGGATTCAAGCGGAATCTATTTCACGGCTGAAGATCGAGGATCAAATAACATCCATTTCATGCCGATCAAAGGCGGCGAGCCGCGAGCGGTTACAACAGGCGTACAGCAAATCTCAGTCTCTTCGGTCGCTAAAAGCGGCTACGCGGCGGCTGTCTTAAGAAGCCCGACCGAGCCCGGCGACGTGTTTGTCTTCAGTCTGAAGCAGCCGTCTCTGAAGAAGATAACGGCTGTTAATGAAGACCTGTTGGAAGGCCGCACTCTCGGCCAGGTCGAAGAGATATGGTACGACTCCGTGGGCGGCAAGAAGATTCAAGGGTGGATCGTGAAGCCGCCCGATTTTGACGCTTCGAAAAAATATCCGATGATCTTGTACATACACGGCGGCCCGCACTCTATGTACGGCGTCGGGTTCGATTTCGAGTTTCAGAACCACGCCGCCGAAGGTTATGTCGTGCTCTACACGAATCCGCGCGGCTCCACGGGGTACGGCCAGGAGTTCGGCAACGCTATCAATAACAACTACCCCGGAGACGATTATCACGATTTGATGAACGGCGTGGATGCAGTCATCAAGAAGGGCTACATAGACGAAAGAAACCTGTTCGTCACGGGCGGCAGCGGCGGCGGCGTGCTGACGGCCTGGATCGTAGGCCACACGGATCGCTTTGCGGCTGCCGTTTCGATGAAGCCGGTAATCAACTGGTACAGCTTCGTAGGGACTACAGACGGATCGAGCTGGTATTACAACTTCAAGAAGCTGCCCTGGGAAGACCCGGCAGAACACTTGCGGCGCTCTCCCATAACTTACGTTGGAAACGTGAAGACTCCGACCATGTTGCTTACGGGCGAGTTGGATTTGCGCACGCCTATGGAGCAGACCGAGCAGTTCTATCGTGCGCTCAAACTGCGCAAAGTTGATACCGTGATGGTGCGCATTACTGACGAATATCACGGTTTCAATTTCCAGCCTCGCCATCCGTCAAACAGGCTATCGCAGATTCTTTACCTGCGCGGCTGGTTCGAGAAATACAGGAAGAAGTAACACGCGCCGAAGCCTCGAAGAGGCGAAATTCAATAGCCCGGCTGCCGCGCGCCGGGTGACGCGCGCCTATATCAACAAGCCCTGAAAGGGCGAAATAATCCAAACGATTTATTTCGCCCTTTCAGGGCTTGTCGTTATGTTCAATGTTGACCTGTGGCGATGCCACAGGCTATTGAATTACGCCTCTTCGAGGCTTTAAAACACGCTGATACTGCGCTCCGATTGAATCCCGCCCTCTGTGATACAATGAAGCTTTCAAACGTATGACCACGGCTATAGACCATACGAAACTTGATTTCGGCCCGCAAATAATCGCGCGGGTTGCCGATGGAACGATAAGCATAGAAGGTGAATTGAGAGAGTCAAACGCGCACGAGCTTGAAAAGCTTTTGCAGGACTTCGCCGCAGAAACCGGGGGCGTTGTCAGGCTCGATTTGTCGGGGCTTGATATTGATGACGGGGCGGGGCTTGCTGCTGCCATAAACACATTGCGGCGCGTGCGCGCGCGCTCGTCAAAGCTAGTGCTTGCGGGAGCGCCACAGATGCTCTGCCATAATCTCTACCGCGTCGGCTTGCTCGAAGGCCGACGCGCTATCGAGTTGATAGACATGCGGGAGGATGAACCCAGCGGATTTTAGATTTTCGATTTTGGATTTTGGGTTGCCGATTTTAGATTGAAGAACTGTAAAGACAATGTTGTCTCTAATCCAAAATCCAAAATCGGGAGGTATGCCTTGTCTTCATCAATAAAACGGATAGGCGTCCTGACCGGAGGCGGGGATGCGCCGGGACTGAATGCCGTGCTGCGAGCCGTCGTCAAGACCGCGATCAACATCTACGGCTGGGGCGTCGTCGGAATAGAAGACGGATTTGAGGGGCTTCTGGGCGAGACACACGTGCGTCCCCTGATCGCGGACGATGTTCGCGGGTTGCTGCCGCGCGGCGGAACTATATTGGGCTGCATGAATCGCGGGCACTTTGCGCGCCGACGCGCCGAAAGCAGAGATGCTTCGGAAACCGTTTACGAGGAGGCTATGAGAAACATCAAGCGGTTGGGGCTGGATGCTCTCATAGTGATCGGCGGCGAAGGGTCTCAAGGTATTGCGTACGAGTTTTTTAAACTCGGCCTGCCCGTTGTCGGCGTCCCGAAGACGATTGACAACGACTTGATGTGCACGGAGCTGACTTTCGGATTCGATACCGCGCTCGACATTGCCACGGAGGCCATTGACCGGCTTCACACGACTGCTGAGAGCCACGACCGCGTCATCCTGGTTGAAGTGATGGGGCGTCACGCGGGATGGATCGCTCTACAATCAGGGGTCGCAGGCGGCGCGGACGTGATACTCCTCCCCGAGATACCTTTTCACATCGAGAAAGTCGCGGCAAAGGTGAAGGAACGCGAAGGCCAGGGCCGCCATTTCTCTATTATCGTCGTCGCCGAAGGCGCGACGCCTGCCGGCGGGCTGCCTCTGTACAAGGACGCGGGCACAAGCGACCACATCGCGCGGTTGGGCGGTATAGCTCAGTATGTCGCCGACAACCTTGCGCCAATCCTGAACAAAGAGTGTAGAGTCGTGGTCCTCGGCCACTTGCAGCGCGGCGGAACGCCTACCGCTTTTGATCGCTTGCTGGCTTCGTGTTACGGTTCCGCCGCCGTCCGCGCCATCGCCCGCGGCCTGTTCGGCCACATGGTCGCCTGGAGCTGTAACGAAATAGTTACCGTCCCGCTCGAACAGTGCGTTAATTCGATCAAGACTGTGCCGCCTAATCACCCCTTCATAGGCGTCGCCCGCGACTTGTTCGATCTCTTTTGCCGGAGAAGAGGATCGGCCCTGATTTCAACGCCATAGAACGCGAATTGGATAATTGCCACGCTCGAATTAAAAAGTGTGGTTTAACACCACGCGCGCGGGTGTGATAGTGTCCGGTAAAACCACACTTTTCTATTGACGCTTCAAGGTTGGCGTGTTATTTTCGCACGCGGTAACGGATCGTAAGAATCTGATTTTATAAAGTCTTTATCAGGCAATTCCTCACCATCCATATTTATTGAAAAGCTATTGTCGAGTTTTACCTCATGTGGACAGCCCCCGCCGTTGTTTGCTCGTTGAGTGTTCACCTCACTGTTTCAAATTGATCTGAGATGAGCGCGCTCGATTCAATCTGCTCACCCTTCAGACCGGATTGACATTTTGAATGTCTGCGACCGGCTGCGGATTGATCGACAGTTTTTCGCGCATCCATGCAAAATGCCGAGAAGACCAGAGAAGTTCTTCTGCGGCCTCAAGGTGCTATATGAAAAGAGACCCTGTTTACCCCTGCTTCAAACGCCTATTAATGCTGGGGCTTTCAACCGTCTTGATTGCGGCAAGCTTTTCGCCGCTCTCGACAGCAGCCGCTCCCCGCCCGCCGCAAGTACAGGTTTCGACGGCGGACGCCGTGCGCTTTCTGGAGCAAGCGACTTTCGGCCCGACCCCCGCGCTCATCGCGCGAGTGCAGAACAACGGGTTCAAAGAGTTTTTGGAAGAAGAGTTTTCCGCGCGCGCGTCGCTTTACCAGAACCTGCCGGTTTTCCCTGATGACTCTTCGGTCGGCTGCCCGGACGGCACGGCCCCGCCCAATTGCTTCCGGGACAACTACACGCAGTACCCGCATCAGGTGCAGTTCTTTTTGAACGCGCTTTACGGCGAAGACCAGCTTCGACAGCGCGTGGCCTTCGCGCTCGGCCAGATATTCGTAGTTTCGGGCGTAGAGATCATACAGCCCAGCTCACTGGGGCCGTACCTGAACATATTTCAGCGCAACGCCTTTGGCAACTACCGCCAGATTCTCGAAGAAGTCACGCTCAGCCCCGCTATGGGGCGCTACCTCGACATGGCGAACAACCGCCGTCAAGCGCCGAACGAGAACTATGCGCGCGAGGTGCTTCAGCTCTTCTCGATAGGTCAGTTCAAGCTGAATACCGACGGCACGCTCCAATTCGACGGGCTGGGCCAGCCAATCCCCACCTACGATCAGAACACGATAATAAACTTTTCTCGCCTCTTCACCGGCTGGACGTATCCGCCGAAACCCGGCGTGCGGAACCTTGCGATAAACCCCGAATACTACATAGGGCAGATGGTCTCTATGGAGACCAACCACGACCGCAACTCCAAGACCTTGCTCGACGGGTTTGTCGTGCCCGCGAACACGAAAGCCGAAACGGAGATCAAGCTGGCGTTGGACAACGTATTTAATCACCCCAACGTGGCTCCGTTTATCAGCAAGCAGTTGATCCAGCACCTCGTGACGAGCAACCCGTCACCGGCTTACCTGGGACGCGTCAGCGCAGTATTTAACAATAACGGCCAGGGAGTGCGCGGCGATTTGAAAGCCGTGGTCAGTGCCGTATTGCTCGACACGGAAGCGCGCGGCGACGTGCAATCGGGCGCAAGCTACGGCCACCTGCGCGAGCCTGTGCTGTTTATCACTAACATTCTGCGCGCTTTTGGCGCGACGAGCGACGGGGCGCTGTTGGCCGAGCGGGGAAGGGACATGGGGCAATATCTCTTTTATTCCCCGACGGTCTTTAATTACTATCTGCCCGGTTACGTAGTACCCGGCACGACCATACTTGGGCCGGAGTTCAGCATTCAATCGACTTCGGCGGCAATAAACCGCGCGAACTTTGTCAACCAGATGGTGTTTCGCACTGGCGGGCCTCCGGCGGGAACCATACTCAACCTGACCGAGATGCAGAACCTGGCCAGCGATACGAACGCGCTCCTAAACGAGCTTAACAGGATTTTGATGCACGACTCGATGTCTACTGCGATGCGCAACCGCGTATTTACTGTCGTAAACGCGCTTCCAAACGTCACGGCTGCTGACAGGCTGAAGCGGGCGCAGTGGGCCATATATCTGGTTCTGACATCGTCGCAATTCCAGGTGGGGAGGTGAAGAGATGGCAATATCACGAAGAACTTTCATACGACGTTCAGGAGGTTATCTCGGAGGGGCCATGTTCGCCTCCAGCCTCACAAAGTTTAATCTGGTAAACGTGCTGGCGCAGAAAGAGGCAACCGGCCCTCCGCAAAAACCTGATGCTGCCGATCCCGAATATAAAGCACTGGTCTGCATCTTTCTGTTCGGCGGCAACGACCCGAACAACATGATCGTGCCTATGGGAACGAACAGCGTGCTGCCGAACACGAATTACAGCGATTACGCGACCGCGCGGGCCGCTCTTGCGATTCCCGAAGCGAGCCTCTTGCCGATCACTCCCTCGACCGCGCCGCATGCCGGAATTACATTCGGTCTGAATCCGGGTCTGTCGGGATTGTTGCCGATCTGGACGGCGGGGAAGCTTGCGGCAGTCTGTAACGTCGGCACTCTCTTCGCGCCTATGACCAGGGCGCAGTACCTGAACAACTCTGTGCCAAAGCCCGAGTTTCTATTTTCGCACGACGACCAGGCGAACCAATGGCAGACTGCCATAGTGCGAAACACTTTGTTGAGCACTCCGACCGGATGGGGAGGGCGGCTTGCAGACAACACTACGAGTTTTAATCCTCCCGGCAACTTCCCGATGATGATCTCTACGGGAGGCGTGCAGCTTTATACGGCAGGCGTCTCAACCAGACCCCTGGTGCCAAGCTCAGGTCTTTCAGGTTTCACAAACCCGCGCGCGAGTGACCCTCGATACATAGCCATGCAGGATTTGTTGACTATGGACAGGAGCGCCACGCTGATCGATTTTGCGAGCGACACTATGCAGCGCGCGATTATCAATACGGACGAGCTGAACACGGCGCTCAACGATACTCAGACCGTAACGAGGACTTTCCCAAGCACGGGCATAGGCGGCCAGATGCGAAGCGTCGCCAGGACAATCGCTCGCGCCGCCGGCTGCGGCACGCTGCCCAGGCTGTTTGGCGGATTGAAGCGGCAGATATTCTTCTGCTCGATAGGGGGCTTCGACTCTCACACCAACCAACTCCCTACGCACAATAGCCTGCTGCCACAACTGGGTGCGGCTATGGCGGCTTTCTATAATGCGACGGTCGATTTAGGCATTCAATCGCAGGTCACGTCATTCACGCTCTCCGATTTTGGGCGGACCTTGCGGCCTACGGACACGGGCACGGATCACGCCTGGGGAAGCCACCACTTTGTAATGGGAGGGGCGGTTAACGGCGGCACCTTCTATGGTCTGTTTCCGAGACTTGTGACGGGCGCAGGCAACGGCAATGGGAGCGATGACCTGGGCAGCGAAGGCCGCTGGATACCGACTACGTTGATAGACCAGTACGGGGCGACGCTTGCCACATGGTTTGGATTGAGCGGCGCGAATATGACAACGGTCTTTCCAAACATCGGGCAATTTGCCAGCCAGAATCTGGGCTTCCTCAGCTAAGGTCTTTACTCGCGTGACGCAACAAGGGCGAGCAGGTTTTAATTATACCTGCTCGCCCTTACTCTTTATTCGTTTGACGCCCGGCGGACAAAAAAAGAGAGGAAGCGCCGCGCAGGGCCGTTCCCCAGGTGTGGTAACTCTGCTTTGCGCGCTTCCTCTTTAGCCGCTAAAGGAGGAATGCTAAAAATTGTAAGATGCCGTTACCCTGCTCCTTATCAAAATATTGAGCAACGTAGAATTAACGTGACATAATCCCTGTTTATGTTATTATTTACGCCCTTGCTCTTTTGAGCAGGGAGATGTTAATTCAATCAAAGGGCCGCTGTCAATCAAAATTTTGAGCGTTTAATAATATATTGAGCGCAGGCAAAAAGACCACCGGATATGGATAAATCGGGAAGAGAAGACTTAAGCCGATATGTAAGGCGCATAATGAAGCAGAAAGAGTTGAAGGTGCGCGATGTCGAGTTGCGGTCCGACGGGCAGATATCGAACGGTTACGTAAGCGGCGTTATGAGCGGCAGCGTCACGAACCTTTCAATCGACAAGCTCAAAGCACTGGCGCGAGGGCTTGGCGTAGACGTGCACGAAATACTGGACGTGGTTTGCGGCCCGCGAGCCAGAGAGAGCGAAAAGAGCCTCATAGCTTCATCGCAGTGGGTTGAGTTCCTCGACCTCATGCAAAAAATTGTTGGGAGCGACGAGCTGTTGGAGGTAATCGAGGAGGCCGTGTTGCTGTCGAAGGAAGAGCGCTTAATCGTGTTAAAGTATGTGAAGAAGCTCAATCAAGGTAAGATCAAGTCACAGGCTAAAAGAAAGCAGCTTTAGACACCCTGTCTTTGTTCCGGAAAAATATCTTCCAATATCAATAATACGTTGAGCAACTGATCATCGGTGATCTTGTCGTCGCTCATCAGATCCATGATTCTCAACAGCTTCTGCCTCGTAGTCATGCGCTTCAAATCTTCGAGCCTCGTCTCTTCTGTTCTGGCGGGGGCTTTGAGGACGGCTCTGCTATCAAGCGCACCATTAACTTCCCTTGCCATCTTCATATAATCCTGAAATTTCAACACACGCGCCTGTTGCGGGATGGAAGCTTCAAACTTTGTGAAGCCCTCGCTCAGCGGTTGTTGTGGGGCGGGCAAGCTGACCACGTTTTGTATCGGTGAGTTTGTCCGGGCTTGTGCCTGCGGATTTATCTGGTCTGTGGCTACGACCGACCGTGAAGAACGGCGGGCTTTCATAATAAGGTCGGCTTGAGTTTCGCGCCATTCAAAGTAGGCCCCCGCAAAGCGAGATGAAAGGGCCATACGCGATGCGTTAACTGCCTCTTCAAGTCTGCCTGTTTCACCCATTTCCACTGCAAGGCTGTTCAAATAATCGTAATAGACTTCCGGGTGACGCAGGGCGACCACGCGCACGATGGGGAACAGGCTTTCCAGGTCAGCAAGAGCTCCGTGATGATCCCCTTCCATGCTTTTCACGACGGCGATCATTTTTTGCGTATTGAGTGATGTATAAAAATCCCCGGCATGTTTGTGCGCTACGTAAACCGCCTCGTTAAAAAACGTTAAAGCCGACTTTTTATCAGCAGTATTCCATAATAAAAGAGTCCCGATAGAGGCCAGCGCCCTTGCCCTATACTGAACCGGGGCGTTTTCTGCCACACCTTCGTGTAATGAAATGGCTGTGGCAATCTCCCCTTTACGGCTTGTACATACGGCCTCGTAAAACTGAGCCGCCATCTTATGGTCATCCGGCAGCGGCAGGGCCTGTGATAGCTTTACCGCTTCCTCTACAATACTCATCTGGCGCAGCGAGTAAGCATGATCAGCTAAAGTTATAATATTATTACCCAGGCTGCGCAGAGCGTCTCTGTTATAAGCCTCTTTAGCCAGTATAAGGATTTGCTGGTAGAATCCGCCTAGACCAATTAAGTGTTGCAAAGTAGATCGCTTTAAGGAGGAAGAACTCGTGAGAAGAAAACTGTTGGTTGCGGCTGTCTGCATATTGACTTTCCCGATGTTGTTGTCACTTAACCCCAGAGACAACTACACGAATGCGACTCCGTTTGCCATCGTTGCGCTTGCAGGACACACACCCTTTGGGACCTATTGCGATTGCGGCGACCCTGGGTGTACCTGTGATCCGGGCGAAACGCCTAGAAGCACCATATCTCCGGGGGATGATAAAGAATCGAATCAAACAGATGACTCCGATTTCGATTATGGCTCGGGTGCGTTGTTGCTAGCACTCGCTTTTATGATGTGGACCAGGTTGCGGGCATAAGTAAAGCCCAGATTCTAATCCACGCTCGATAATTCTTTACGCACAACCGCTTCAACCGAACGCGGCTGGGCGGATGCCTGTCAACCGTTCGCGCTGCATTCTACTATAGTTGCACAGATTGCACTAGGGGATTAAGTCGCGAGGGACCAGGACTGCTTAGCTATGGGCGGCTCATTACCCGAAGTGCATTTACTCATCGAAGCTCTTGATTTGATGTGGCCTTCGCTTCGAGATACTTCGAAATACCTTATACAACAAAAACTCGAATTACTAAAAGCCTAATTATTGCCCGACCAGTTGTTGAAAACGCGAATCGTCCTTTATCCGGTCAAAGTCGGGATCCGTGCGCGCACGGACCGTGTTGAGCGCGCGCAGATGGACGAACGTCTCTTCAAGATATTTTAGAGCCTGATCCGCGTCCCCCTTCAGCGCGTACAGGCAGGCTATGTAATATTTTGTGTACGGATCTTCAGCCCCGCGTGCCGTCCGCTCGTCAAACTTTTTGAGCGCAAGCTTGAAATGGTGCTCGGCCAATTCATTCATCCCTTTTCTGAGATATGCCGCGCCCATCTTCTGATTCAACTCGACCAGGCTGCGCTCGCGCAGGGCATGATCTGAGGACGATAAAAACTCCAGCTCCCGCTGATACTCCTGTATCGCGTCGTCATAACGGCCTTGACGATAGTAGACGTAACCCAGCCGCGCATACGCGCCGACGACCTGCAAACCTTCCTTGCCCGATATGTATTGCGTTTGCAACTCCACGGCTTTCTGACATACCGCCTCGGCCCGCTCGTAATTGCCCTGCATAGTGTAGAGCAGACCCAGTTGAAGATAGGCGTAGCCTGCGAGCGGATTGAGTTCGACGGCACGCTCAAGCTCGATTATGCCTTCAGCGATCATGCCCTTGCCGATCCAGTAGGCGCGGGCGAGCGAAGAGTGACCGTCGGCATTGCCCGGGTCGAGCCTGACGGCCTCCTTGATCGATTCAATCGCCTCGTCGAAGCGGCCTATGCTGTTGTACGCGCCGCCCAGTATTCGATGCGCCTGAGAGAGTCGCGGGTTAAGCATGATGGCCCGTTTCGCATAATCGATTGCTTTGTAGGAAAGCTCCGGTATGCTCAAAAACGACCCCTTAAGATCGTAAGCCGCGGCGAGCGCAGCCCACGCGCGCGAGTAGCTCGGGTCGAGCTCGCCGGCCTTCTCCAGCAAGTGTATCGCGCGGTCTAAGGAATCGCGGCTGCCCATGCGAAGGTTCATCATCCCGCGCGAGAAATGCTCGTAAGCCTCTACCGATTTTGTCTCGTCGCGCTCGATTTCGGTTATTTCCGAAGTGCCGAGGCGCAGGTTCAACCCCTGACTCAGCTCGTAGACGATGCGGTCTTGCAGCTCGAATATCTGGCTGATCTTGCCGTTGATCTTCACGGTCTTTATCAGCGCGCCGGTTCTCCACTTCGACAAAGCGCGCGGTGATGCGAATCATCTCGCCTATGCGCTGGTAGCCGCCGCCTATGATCCACGCCGAATTCAAACGACGGCCTATGTCGATTGCTAACGTTTCATCAAACTCGACGAGCTGGCCGGTGGAAAGGTTTTTAATCACCTCGAATATTCGCTCTCGCCCTATGACCGACACGCCGCGCACATTCTTCAGATCGGCGGTCACCGTCTCGGCAATCCCCGACCCGATCCAATCGTCGGCGGCCTCTTTCGTGATGTTTATAAACGTCATCACCGCTATGGCGTTTTCAAGCTTCGGCTGCGAGACTGCGCCCGTCGTCTCTGAAAGCATAGTCGTGGGCATGTTTTCTTGAAGCCGCTGGCTCTCTCTTTTGATCACGCCCGCAATCTCCAGGTCGCGGCTCAAGTTGCGCAGATCTATGTAAAGCTCGCGCGTAGTCTGGTAGCGGAACCGGGCCTCTTTTTCAAGCGTCTTGCGGATGATGCGCTCAAGCTCCGGCGGGACGCCGTAGTTGAACCGCGCAAGGGCGGGCGGTTCTTGATGGACTATTCGGTCTATCACTTCCGTGGAGCTGTCGCCCGCAAACGGAAGCAGCCCGGCAAGCATCTCGTACATTACCACGCCCAGCGAGAAGACGTCCGAGCGGTGGTCGACGCTGCGGCCGAGCGCCTGTTCCGGCGACATATAAGCTACCGTCCCGACGACTACGCCGACGGCTGTCTCCTGGCCAAGTTTTGCAGTCGGGTCTTTTGAAGGGGCCTCCGTCCCCGCGTCCGCGATGCCGTTTATTACTTTGACCAGCCCGAAATCGAGTATCTTTACCAACCCGCGCCTTGTGATTATCAGGTTCGAGCTTTTAATGTCGCGGTGAACGATCCCTAAGCCGTGCGCTTCGTCGAGCGCGTCGGCGATCTGCATAGCAATGTCTATGGCGTCGCAGACCTTGAGCGGCCCGCGCGCAAGCTTGGCCGAGAGCAACTCGCCTTCGACAAGCTCCATCACAATAAAGCTTGAACCTTCGTATTCGCCCAGGTCATAAATCGCTGCGATATTCGGCGAACGCAAGGCCGACGCCGCGCGGGCTTCTTTATAAAATCTATCGCGGCGGTCGGGGTCATACTGGTAAGAAGAGGGTAAAAATTTTAGCGCCACCTGGCGGCCCAGACGTGTGTCTTCGGCGCGATAGACCTCGCCCATGCCGCCCGCGCCGAGTCGTTCTCCGAGCTTGTAATGAAGAATATCTTTGCCAGTCATAATCAACCGTCCGACCTGAGAATGCAGCTACTTAAACATTAATTAGAACTCACCCGCCGCGCAAGTCTGCGGGCAATCCCGGCAAGCGGTCGCCTTTCGGTTCAATCGGTTGCAGGCTCGCAAGAGACGCCAGATCGTGGAGCGTTAAACGTGCACCTCGCCATAAGCAAGCTCGCCCGCGCTCTCCCTGTGCTTCAACATTACATAGAGCATCCAGCCGTAGAATGAGAGGACCGCGAGCAGCACCAGCCAGCCCGGCACGTATCCGATGGCCGCATTCTGAAACAATTCGCCTACAGAGTGAACGGCCATCGGAGTACCCTCTTTGGCTTGCAGCCTGCTGGTCGTTGTCTTGAGCACCCAGGCTGACAGCAGCACTAGAAAAAGCCACGAGTAATTTCGCCGCAGCCTGCGCGCCATGGCCTGACGGAGCGTTATCGAAAAGCGCGGCAATCTGAGGTCATCGCCCAACTGGTTCATCCAGTGTGTAGGGTCAAGCATTTCGCGCGGCGAGAAGATGCGAGCGTAATAATTGCGTTTGATCATGCGAACGCGGCTGCGGTAGACGTGAAAGAATCGATAACGGCGCGATTCTATTCCCAGCAACAGAAAGACCAGCACGATTGCAAACAACAACACTCCGTGATGCGCTTCGGGCGAGGCCAGCGAGAACCGACAGCATAGCGCCGACTCCGGTGATGGCCCAGTTTGTCGTCCGGTCCAGACGGTTCCGCCAGCTAATCATTCGCGCCAGCTCGCCGCGATAGTAGTGTGAGAGTGCGTTGACGAACTCGACGGAGTTGGTTGGAAATATCGGCTGCGCCCCCCTGGGTTGCGGCTCCGGCCTGATGGTCAAATCTCTATCGGTAATCATAACTGCGATTTATCATGAAGATCGCAACAAGTAAACCGTGAACCGTGACAAGATGATTTGAAATTTCAAATCTCTTGTCACGGTTCACGGCTTTGGATGAGTCTGCCAGAGGATGTTCACGATCATCCATTTGCCTTCGTATTTTGCGAGGTGCATATAATCGATGCCCCAGACGGCTACCAGCTTCGCGCTCGCCGTTTGATCCAGCACGTCGTAAATAATCACTTCCTTTGGAGCGTCCTTCGGGACCCTGCCGCCTTTGTTATATGTCTTGGCAAGCTCGACCAGTTGCGTGAATGTCATAGGGGTGGACGTGTAAGCGGTTTCGCCTTTCTTGACAAAGAAGCCGCGTTTGGCAAGCTCCGGGTGAACGCTTCTTTCGATTCTCGTGTGGTCGACCTCGTATATGCCTTCGACGTAATCGAGAACGGCCTGCTTGACGGCCTCTTTTTCCTTGTTCACTTGAGCGTTGCCCGCAACCGGCCATACCATCACGATGGCCATAACCAGAAGAATAACTTTTTTCATATCCTTTCTCCTTTGTTATTTTTACTCGTAGATTTACAGGTGCATTATGAAAACGCGCCGCGTATCGGCGAAGTTTCGTTCGATTAAGTTATCTGAAATACTCGCCTGAGGGCTGAGCGCGCCGCCCAATAACCGCACATCCCGTGAACGCCGCCTCCGGGAGCCGTCGAGCTGGAGCATAAAAATAGTTTTCGATTCGGCGTGGAATAAGGATCGTATTTAGCCAGCGGGCGGGCGAGAACTTGCAGCAGCGTATTCGCTCCGCCTCCGAGGTCGCCCCCGATCATGTTCTCGTTGTATCGCTCATAGTCAGCCGCCGCAATCTTATGCCGCGCAAGTATGCGATCTCGAAACCCCGGCGCGAATCGCTCGACCTGCATTTCAATCCTCTCCGTCATATCGAACGCCGATCCGCTGGGGACATGGCAATAAGCCCACCCCGTGTGCTTGCCTTCGGGAGCGCGCTCGCTATCGAAAAGGGTCTGCTGCGCCAGGAGCACGAAAGGGCGTTCGGGGTGATTACCTTGCCAGACTTCCGCTTCCCCTTTTGCGATCTCCTCAATCGTTCCCCCAATGTGGACGGTCGCCGCTTGACTGCACTCGGGCGCTTTCCACGGGATCGGCCCATCCAGCGCCCAATCGAGCTTGAACACTCCGGGCCCGTATCGAAATCGCGAAAGCCGCTGGCGATACCCGTGCGGCAACTGATCGCCCGCTATCTTGACGACCTGTCGCGGAGTGAGGTCGAACAGCACCGCGCGCGAGTGCGGCAAGTCTGACAACTGCCTGACGGGCTGGTTGATCCGTATCTCTCCGCCCAGGCTCTTCAGGCATGAAGCGAGCGCTTCGGCTATCTTCTGCGACCCGCCTCGCGCGCACGGCCAACCGATGGCGTGACCCGCGAGCGCGAGTATAAACGCGAATGAGGCTGTTCCGGCATGTTCGAGCGGAAGCAGCGAATGCGCGGCGCACCCGGCGAGAAGCGCTTTCGCCTGGCGCTCTCGAAATCGGCCGTGAGCAAGGCCCGCCGCAGAGCGCATCGCGAGCAGTCCGAAGCGCAGCATAAACAAGGGGTGTCGCGGGAGGCGTACGGGGCGAAGGATTTCGCTAAAGAGCTTATCTGCGTCCGCGACCAGCGGCTTCATCAAATCGCCATAAGCCTCGCCGTCCGCTCCGAGCGTGCGGCCCGTCTCTTCAAGAGATTTGTAGAGGAGCGCGGTAGGCCCATCGTCAAAGGGGTGCGCAAGGGCCGCCGGAGGATAGACCCATTCTACGCCCCACCGCTCAAGCTGGAGCGTGCGGAAGAACGGCGAGATGACGGCTGTCGGATGAATAGTAGAGCAGATGTCGTGAATGAACCCGCTTGTGGTCAATTCGGCTGAGCGAGTTCCGCCGCCGATAGTATCTTTCGCTTCGATGACGCAAACAGAGAGACCGGCTCTCGCCATCTCGACGGCTGCGCTCAAGCCATTAGGCCCGGCGCCAACCACGATTGCATCGTAAGCGGTTTTACTCATTATTAGTATTCCTTGGAGTGCGCCGACTTATCGGCGCTTTTGTGTTAGCTATTGCTGCTTTTGCCTAAATCAAAAGCTGTGACAAGTGATACTGCTGGCGAATTCAGTTTTGCACCACTTACAGAGATCGAGCCCAAGAAATACCAACACTTACCATGCTGGATCCGCCGGTTATCCGAATTCGCCAGCAGTATCACTTGTCACCGCACTCCAAAGATGTAGCTTCTCTGGCTTTGGCAATCCTATATCAATAGTTTCGCTTTCGCAAAACGCTCTGCTAGAATAAATCAGCATGCAGCCCACAAGATACAAGCTGGCCGTTGTCGTCGCAATAGCTCTTCTTACGGGGCTGTTCTATTCACAGGTCTGCGATCTGAATTGCACGTTTTATGGCTGCCGATTGCAGGTAAGCGCGACTGAGCAAAGCGACCAGCCCGGTCATTGCCACGAACAACAGCCGGAATCCGCGCCGTCTGAGCCTGACAACTCGCCCGACTGCCCGGCGCACTCTGAGCTGTCGGCGTTGCTCTCCTCAGCTACAGTCTCGGCCGGGGCATTCACCCTGAGCCTGCACGCGGCGCTGCCGCCGAGCGATGTTTATACGGCGATCCTTTCGCCTGACGTGTTGCTCGTCAGCTCTGATCAGATACCTTTCAGAGCGCCGCCCACGCATTCAATCTTGCGGATTTAGATTCTCTCTCCAGTCTGGACACATTGTGAGCCGGTGAGCCGGAGTTTTGCTCTCTGGCCTGTATCTCATGGCTGACTAAAAGCCGGAACTGTCCGAGGGAGGTTTAATATGCGTTCAATAAGACCGCGTGTCTTTAAGATCGCGGTGATCGCGGCGACGTTCGCGCTTACGCTCGATTATTGTTTTGCGGGGCGCACGGTTTACGCCCAACAGCTTTCACAGACGTCTCAATCGCAGACCCCTGCGCTGACGCTCGCGGAAATTGAGCGTATGGCTTTGCAGAACAATCCGACGCTCGCGCAGGCGGAAGCTGCTATACAGGCGGCGCGAGGCAGGAGCCGCCAGGCAGGCACTTTCCCGAACCCCGTTGCAGGCTACCAGGGTGAAGAGTTTGCTTTTCGCGCTTTTAACGAGAAGAGCGAGCATTTTTTCTTTCTTGAGCAGACTATACCACTGGGTGGAAAACTCTCTAAGAGTCGCCGCGTCGTCGAGCAAGAGATAGCCCGCGCCGAGACAGAGTCGGCGGCCCAGAAGCAGCGCGTTTTGAATACTGTTCGCACACTTTATTATGAAGCTCTCGGCGCGCAGCAGCGGATTGAGCTTCGCAGCGAGCTTGCGCGAATAGCACGCGAAGCGACCAAGACCGCGTCGGAGCTTGTGAACGTGGGCCAGGCCGACCGTCCCGATTTTCTTGAGTCGGAAATCGAAACTCAACGGGCCGAGCTTGAGCTTGCTAACGCTCAAAATGATAGAGAGCAAATCTGGCGTGTGCTGGCCCCGGTAATCGGAGTGCCCGCCCTTCAACCCGCACGATTGGCCGGAGACCTCGAAGCCAATCTGCCGAAGCTGGATCAGGCATCGATTATGACGACACTGCTTCGCGATAGCCCTGAGATACGAACCGCGAAGACGGAGGCCGAGCGCGCGCGCGCGGTGCTGGCGCGCGCTAAGGCCGAGCGCGCGCCCGACCTGTTCGTGCGCGGAGCCGTGGGCTACAGCAACGAAATGCTGGAAACGCTCACGGGGCCTGCGGGGAGAAAGACCGGGCCGGAGGCGAGCGTCGAAATAGGCGTGACGCTTCCGCTGTTCAACCGCAATCAAGGCGGCATCAAGGCTGCCGAGGCCGAAGTTGTCGTGGCTGAGCGTAACGTGCAGCGGGTTGAGCTTGCGTTGCGCGTGAGGCTCGCACAGGCGTTTCGTGATTACAGCAATGCGCTGAACGCGGTCGAGCGGTACAAGCAATATATCTTGCCGCGCGCTCAACAGTCTTACGAGCTTTACCTCGCGAAATTCAAACAGATGGCCGCAGCTTATCCGCAAGTGCTGATCTCGCAGCGCACCTTGTTTCAGGCCAGAGAGAATTATCTGGATGCGCTCGTCGCTCTGCGGCAAACGGCCGTCCAAATCGAGGGCTTCTTTCTGACGGGCGCGCTCGACGCGCCGCGTGTCGGGTCGTCAGAATCTGGAACGGATTATTAAAGGAGCAATTTTATGAATAAAGGTAGACGAAATTTTTTGCGAAGCTCGGCCTTTTTCGGAACGGGCATTCTGGCGAGTAAGACGGCAGCGGCTCAACACGAGCAACACCAACAAACGCAACCGCAGTCCGTTAAGAAAGAGCCTTCGACTCGACGGCAATCTCCGCCAAAAGTTGATAAGCCTTCTGCGCCTGTCGGGAACGTTCCTGTCATCACGCCCGACATTCCGAAGCTTGAATGGACGATGGAGAACGGCGTGAAAGTTTTTCACCTGTCGGCGGACGTCGTAAAGCGCGAGTTCCTTCCGGCCAGTTCTATGGGGCCGGCAAAAGTGGTTGACGTGTGGGGCTACAACGGCAGCATGCCCGGACCGACTATCGAAGTGAATGAAGGCGACCGCGTGAGAATAATGTTTCACAACAACCTGCCCGAAGACACGACAATACACTGGCACGGGCTTGAAGTGCCTTTAGAGATGGACGGCACGCCTTACATAAGCCAGCCTATGGTCAAGCCCGGCGGCGTCTTTCTTTACGAATTCACGCTCAATCAGAACGGGACTTTCTTTTATCATTCGCACGGGGCCATGCAAGAGATGATGGGACAGATAGGGTTTTTCATCATTCACCCTAAAAAGCCTCACTCGCCGCCTGTGCATAAAGACTTCGGGTTGATCTTGCAAGAGTGGGCCGTGCTGCCGAACAACACTGTCCCTAACACGATGGCGATGGAGTTCAACTGGCTGACGATCAACGGCAAAGCCGCGCCCGCGACTACGCCTATGATCGTCAAGCAAGGCGAGCGCGTGCGAATTCGCCTGGTCAATCTTGGTATGGATCATCATCCGATACACGTTCACGGAAATCAATTTTATGTCACGGGGACCGAAGGCGGGCGCATTCCGCAATCGGCATGGTATCCCGGCAATACGGTCCTGGTCGGCGTAGCGCAGGCGCGCGACATCGAATTCGACGCCGTCTATGCGGGCGACTGGATGTTGCATTGCCACCTGCCGCATCACATGATGAACCAGATGATTTCGATGGTCGGCCCCATGTCGCACGGGGGGCACGAAATGGAGCCAGGCGCAAAGCCGAGCCGGGAAGATCAAAAGAAAGTGCCCGGCTATCCTCAAGACGATTTGATGATGACGATGTTTATGGACAAAGAAGTGGCAAAGCCTGAGACTATGGGACTCGCGCCCGGATGGTCCGCCGCTTTACAGGGGATGATGTCACTCGTTCGCGTGCTGCCGCCCGACAAGTACGAGCAGATTATGACCGCGATAAGAGAGAAGCGAGTCGAGCAGCCGCAATCTCCTCCCGCGCATAAGCATCACGATGATTAGAGGGAATCAGGTATGAAGCTCAATACATCTCACCGCCGCAGACACAGAGGACACAGAGCGGGCGCAGTGCAGATAGTTTTTCTCTGCGCATCCGCCGCGTGCGAAGCACATCATCGGCCATATGTGTCTGCGGCGGTGAATCTTTTACTTTTCTAAAAGAGGATTTGCAGTATGTCAGTCGAAACGCAAGACGCGCAGACCGTCAAAGACCCGGTTTGCCAGATGAATGTGCTGCCTGAACGGGCGGCCGGTTCTTACGAGTACGAAGGAGAGACTTATTATTTTTGCAGCAAGGGGTGTCTCAATCGCTTTCAGAGCGATCCTGAAAAATACTTAACCCCGCAGATCACCTCTATCTCAAGAGAGCAACCGCAGGCAGTTTCAGAAGAAGAGGTCTACACCTGTCCGATGCATCCGGAGGTTAAACAGAGAGGGCCGGGCTTCTGCCCCATCTGCGGAATGACCCTGGAGCCCGTGGCGGTCACGGGCGAGGAATCTAATGCCGAGCTGACGGACATGACGCGGCGGTTTAAGATCAGTCTTGTTTTGGCCGCCCCTCTTCTGTTCGTGGCGATGTCGGACCTGATTCCGGGCCAGCCCGTTCAACACGCCTTATCGCCCGCCGTCTTGAAATACATCCAGCTCGCGCTCGCCACCCCTGTAGTGTTGTGGGGAGGCTGGCCTTTCTTTCAAAGAGGCTGGTATTCGGTCGTAAACCGCAGCCTCAACATGTTCACGCTCATCGCCGTCGGCACAGGCGTGGCCTATTTCTATAGCGTGGTCGCCACTTTTTTCCCGGGAATTTTCCCTCATTCTTTTCACAGCCACGGCAATGAAGTGGGCGTTTATTACGAAGTCGCTGCGGTTATCGTGACCCTGGTCTTGTTGGGGCAGGTGCTTGAGCTTCGCGCGCGCAGCCAGACCAGCAGCGCTATCAAATCGCTGCTCGGTCTTGCGCCAAAGACGGCCAGGATAGTCAGGCCTGACGGCTCGGAAGAGGAAGCCCCGCTCGCTTCGATCAAGCCGGGCGACTTGCTCCGCGTTCGCCCCGGCGAGAAGGTGCCCGTAGACGGGACGGTCGTCGAAGGAAGAAGCTCTGTTGACGAATTGATGATTACGGGCGAGCCGGTCCCGGTCGAGAAGCAGAAGGGCGACAAAGTCATAGGCGGGACGGTCAACACCACAGGCAGTTTTGTGATGCAGGCAGAGCGGGTCGGAAGCGAAACGCTGCTGGCCCAGATCGTTCGTATGGTGAGCGAAGCGCAACGCAGCCGCGCGCCTATTCAGCGGCTCGCCGACGTGGTCGCTTCTTATTTCATCCCCGCCGTATTCATCGCCGCCATACTCACATTCGTCGTGTGGGGTCTTGTAGGGCCAGAGCCTCGCATGGCGCACGCTATAGTGAATGCGGTGGCGGTGCTTATCATCGCCTGTCCTTGCGCTATCGGGCTTGCCACGCCGATGGCCATCATGGTTGCGACAGGTCGCGGGGCCGCAGCCGGCGTGCTCATCAAAAACGCGGAGGCGCTTGAGAGCTTAGAAAAAGTTGACACGCTCGTCATTGATAAGACCGGCACGCTGACGGAAGGCAAGCCGCGATTGACTTCTATAATTGCATTGCCCGGTTTTACGGAGTCCGATTTGTTGCGCCTGGCTGCGAGCCTTGAGCGGGCTAGCGAACATCCTCTGGCCGCTGCTATCGTGGGCGGCGCTAAGGAAAAGGGGGTGGCGCTTGCGAACACCGAGCAGTTTGAATCAATCCCCGGAAAAGGGGTCATCGGAAAAGTCGCGGGTCACAATGTTGCGCTGGGCAACGACAAACTGCTTGAGCAACTTTCAATCAATGCCGAAAAACTGGTGGGGCAGGCCGAAAGCTTACGCAAAGCAGGCGAGACGGTTATGTTCGTAGCCGTTGACGGATCGGCAGCCGGGCTGTTGGGTGTCGCCGACCCTATAAAAGAATTGACGCCCGATGCCATACGCATGCTGCACGAAGAAGGAATACGCATACGCATGCTCACGGGCGATAATCGAATCACCGCCGAGGCCGTAGCGAAGAAGCTCGGCATAGATGAAGTTGATGCCGATGTGTTGCCCGATCAGAAAAGAGAAGTGATAAAGCGGCTGCAAGCGGAAGGCCGGATAGTTGCAATGGCAGGCGATGGAGTAAACGACGCGCCCGCGCTTGCTCAGGCGAATGTAGGCATAGCGATGGGAAGCGGCACGGACGTGGCTATTGAAAGCGCGGACATCACTCTTGTAAAAGGCGATCTGCGAGGTATCGCGCGCGCGCGCAAATTGAGCCGCGCCGCTATGCGAAACATACGGCAGAACCTCTTCTTTGCGTTCGTCTACAATGTGCTTGGGGTGCCGATAGCCGCAGGCGTTCTTTACCCCGCATTCAGGCTGTTATTAAACCCGATGATTGCAAGCGCGGCGATGAGTTTAAGCTCCGTGTCGGTGATTGCAAACGCTTTGCGATTGCGAAAAGTGAAGCTGTGAAAAACAATAAAAGGTGGTTTATAAGCCCCAAAGGGGCGAGATTCAATAGCCCGGCTGCCGCGCGCCGGGTTAAGGGCAACCAACAATATAAGCCCTGAAAGGGCGAAATAAATCGAATCTTATTTCGCCTTCTTTCAGAGCTTTAAATCGTTTGTACTGCTGAACACAGGGCGTTGCCCTGTGCTATTGAATTTCGCCTCTTCGAGGCTTTAAAGAGTTAAGACGCCACAAGCTTTTGTATCAACAACCGGCGTATCCAAGCAGCCAGTACACAATAATGAATATTATGATTGTTGAAATCAGTCCGCCGCCCAGCTTCCAAGAGACCAGGCCAGCTATACAGCCGCGACCAACACCCATGTTGTTACCCTCATCAAGAACAGTAAAAATCTCAGCAAGGGTCCCTAATTCATTTCTAGGGTAGTAATACTCCCGATGTCAACACGGATTTGATGCGCGCGGTCCCATGCGCACGTTAATTTAACCTGTTAGTTTACTGTAAGTTTATTGACTCTCTCCCTTCGATGCCTTTACATTTCCCCGAAGCCGTAATCTGTTTTTCGATCTAAGCCCGAATATATGAAGGCAACCTTAGAAAGAACAGGAGTAGATAAATCTCCGGTCGTCAGTGCGGACGAAGATGCCGTTGCCGGTACAGGGCGGCTGCTCGCGCTAGACACTTTTCGCGGCGTCACAATCGCCGGGATGATTCTGGTCAATAATCCCGGCACCTGGGACGCCGTCTACGGCCCCTTGCGACATGCCGACTGGAACGGCTGGACGCCTACGGACCTGATCTTCCCTTTCTTCCTCTTCATCGTCGGAGTTTCAATCTCGCTTGCGCTCGGGCGGCGAGTTGCCGTCGGCGGCCCCACACGCGACCTGTATCTGAAGATCATCAGGCGCTCGGCTATAATATTCGCCCTGGGGCTGGTCATTTACGGTTTCCCATATTATCAGCTTTCTACTTTGCGGATACCCGGGGTGCTGCAAAGAATAGCCGTCTGCTACCTGGTTGCTTCAATCGTCTTCCTTAAGACCGGGTGGAGGGGGCAGGCCATCATTGCTACTCTGCTGCTCGTCGGTTACTGGCTGTTGATGATGCTTGTGCCCGTGCCCGGCTACGGCGCGGGAGACTTGAGCATGGAAGGAAACCTGGCGGCCTACGTTGACCGAATGCTTTTGGCGGGTCACACATGGAAGCCGGTTTATGACCCGGAAGGTTTATTGAGCACAATACCCGCGGTCGCCACGACGCTATTTGGTGTTATGGCTGGGACCTGGCTTGCGTTGACGCGCGACCGGTTGGAAAAGGCGGCGGGCCTGTTTGTCGCGGGCGCGGTCGGCATCATCATAGGGTGGGCCTGGGGCGCGTGGTTTCCAATCAACAAGGCGCTTTGGACCAGCTCTTACACGGTCTTTACCGCCGGGATGGCTTTGCAGTTTCTCGCGCTCTGTTACTGGCTCATAGACATTAAAGAATACAGGCGTTGGACCAAGCCCTTTGTCATCTTCGGCGTCAATGCTATCGCCGTTTATGTGCTGTCATCTATAATGGCGACGGCTTTAGATACCTGGCATATATCGGGTGCGACGATAAAAGAGTTTATCGAAGAGAAACTCTTCGCGTCGTGGGCGTCGCCCATAAACGCCTCGTTGCTGTGGGCCATCTCTTACGTGCTTTTCTGGCTAGGGGTGATGACCCTGCTTTACCGCCGCAAGATTTTTATCAAGGTATGAGGTAAAACGGAAATTTCAGAGTCTGAGGTAGAACGTGGAACTGAATACGCTAGATTGGGTGATTATCGCAGCTTACTTTCTCTTCAACCTGGGTATAGGCATCTACTATGCCCGCAGGGCTCGCGGCAGCACGAATGAATTCTTTCTCTCAGGCCGGGATGTGCCCTGGTGGCTCGCGGGCACTTCGATGGTTGCGACGACTTTTGCAGCAGACACGCCCCTGGCAGTAACCGGATTTGTCGCGGCAAATGGTATAGCGGGGAACTGGCTCTGGTGGAATTTCGTCATGAGCGGGATGCTGACGGTTTTCCTCTATGCCAGGCTGTGGAGAAGGGCAGGAGTAATGACAGACGTAGAGTTTGCCGAATTACGATACTCTGGCAAACCTGCGACCTTCTTGCGAGGATTTCGCGCGCTCTATCTTGGTCTGCCCATCAACTGCATCATCATGGGGTGGGTCAACCTGGCAATGGTCAAGATACTTCAGATCACGCTCGGGCTTGATAAGAGCACGGCCATAATGGTGCTGATAGGCATGCTGCTATTCACGGCTTTTTATACGACTATCTCAGGATTATGGGGGGTGCTCGTCACGGACCTTTTCCAATTTGTGCTCAAGATGGGAATGGTAATAGTGCTGGCAATACTTGCGGTTCGCGCCGTCGGCGGGATCGATGCACTTAAGATGAAGATAGAGGCTTTGGACGCGGCGAGCGGACAATCCGGCTCACGGCTGTCATTCTTTCCTGAAATGAACTCCGCATGGATGCCCGTCCTCACCCTTTTCGTTTATCTTGCAGTCAACTGGTGGGCGAGCTGGTATCCGGGAGCCGAACCGGGCGGCGGCGGGTACGTAGCACAGCGAATCTTTTCCGCTAAAGACGAACGTCACGGAGTGCTTGCCACGCTCTGGTTCAACATCGCGCACTATGCGCTCAGGCCCTGGCCCTGGATACTGACGGCGCTGGCCTCGCTCGTCCTGTACCCCGAGCTTGCCGACAAAGAGTCCGGCTATATCAGAACGCTGATGGACCCGAATGTCTTTCCGGTCTACTTACGCGGCTTTATGCTGGCCGCATTTGCCGCCGCATATATGTTGACTATAGGCACGCAATTAAACTGGGGCGCATCTTACGTGATTAACGATTTTTACCGCCGATTTGCCGTGCGCGATAAAAGCGAGCGTCATTACGTTATCATCTCCCAGCTGGTAACGATGTTGCTGATGATCGTTTCATTGCTTGTCACCCTCAAGCTTGAAACCATAGGAAGCGCCTGGAAGTTCTTGCTGGTCATCGGAGCAGGCACCGGCCCCGTGTTACTGCTACGCTGGTTCTGGTGGCGAATGAATGGCTGGTCGGAAATATCGGCGATGGTGATCGCAACTGTCGTCTCGCTCATCTTGCAACTATTCCTCAAGTGGAACAGCGATGACCCCCGCCAGTTCGCTTATCTCATGCTTACGACGGTAGGGATAACTACGGTAGGCTGGCTGCTGGTCACACTGATGACATCTCCCGAGCCGCAGGAGAAACTGATAGAGTTCTATCGTAAAGTGCGACCCGAAGGGCCCGGCTGGCGTCGCATCGCGCGCGAAGCCGGTCTGGTCGAAGGCAATACGATGGGGGGGCTTGCCGTGCAGTTTGCCAACTGGATATTGGGCTGCGTTCTGATTTACGCCTCACTATTTGGAATAGGCGCCCTGATATTCAAGCAGTGGATGGCCGGTTCGATTTACATCCTTGTAGGCATAGTGGCCGGGGCGCTTATATACAGGAATCTATCGCGCGTCGGCTGGAGAGAAGTTGCGGCAGATGCAGGCCAGAGTGAATATTCGGAACTTAGAGCCGCCAAGTAATTGATTAAGGCTCCGTCGCTCTCAATTCGTGCAACGCCAGGATCGATATAGTGGTCGGTATCCCTTTCTCGACCCCTACTTTTAAGAGCACCTGAAAGTATCGCGGTGGCGCGCCCGACTGCGCGAGGCGATTGTTTAGCTGGTCGAGATAAGTCTTATTTGTGACGTACTCGGAAGCCGCTTCCGTACCCTGACTGTAGACTCCCGCCAACAACATCACCCGGTTCGCCTCCGAGATGTTTGGCTTGACGGTAATCAGCGCGTAATCGACTATAAGGTCCCCTGCTCGCCTGTCAAACTGCGGTATGTACTCACGCTCTTCGCCCGGCTGAGGGTTGCGGTTCTCTATAGTGCCTTTATCCGTGAATATAAAATCTTCGCTCCTTTTGAGCTTGCCCGACCACTCGTTCACCCATACGCCGCCGAGCATAATCACGTTGTGCTTCTTTAGATCCTCCGCGCTCAGCGTGCGGCTCTGTTTGAGCAGAATGCTGCGGCTCGATTTGCGGAAGAAGTCCGTCAGGTAGTGCAACCCTATCGCTTCGCCCATCCCTGTGTGCACGTTCGTGCTGACGATGAGGCGCGGAGTGCGGTTCCTTTCGATCACGCCCTTGTCCCTCGCCGGCTCTGTGCTGTCGCCCGCTGGCCCGATGGATTCTTTGAGAGTGACTTCCGGGTTCGTCACGAACTTGTCCTTCAATGCTTCCACGGTTTCGGGCGCAAGCGGTATAGAATCTTTCGTAAGGGCTTCGGGGTCGCTCGGGTTGATAAAGCGTAGCACGGGCGGGTTGCTCAGTATCACGAGCGGAGGGTTATTATCCTGCATAAAAGATGCCCACACCTCGCCGTATGTCGCGGGGGCTTTTGCAACTTCGCCCGAATCAATCTCCAGTCTTAATTGACGATTCCACAAGGCCAGCGCGATCACCGCCCCGATAAGAAATAAGAGCGCAATGCCAACGCCAAGCTTCCCCGGCGAGAGACTCCCGGTCGTCGCACTTTCTGTTATTGGCTGCACAGCGGCGGGTTCCGCAGCCTTCGGCTCGGGCTCGGGCTGGAGTCGTGTAAAAACAGGCTGATAACTGCCGGCGGGAATCTCTAAACGAATAGGATCGCTTGCCCCTTCATTTGTATAATAAGCCTCAAGTTTCTTGCGTATCTCGTGTGCAAAAACTCGAACAATAGGGTCGTCCGAAGGGTTATAGCTGTTGCCTCGGCCAAATACGTCGTACCCGAGTATGTGCTCGTTGAGTTCCTGGGCGCGCCCTTCGAGATAGAAATCGCAGATAAGGCGCAAGAACTTCTTCTTTTTATGGGCATTAACAAAATGCTTGCTGCTGAGGATACTTTCCAGCGTCTGGCGCACCTCATCCGTTTCAAAGGTTGAGTGCTGCTGCTCTACCATTTGGGACTTCATTGGTTAAACCTCGGCCTAAAGAAACGATCTTCAGGTTTCGACTTGAGGGCCCTCAATAACTGCGATCAATCGGGTGTTAAGACGTTAATTTAACCTGTTAGTTTACTGTAAAGCTATTGATTCTATTTGTGATTCGGTTTATGCTCGGTTCGTCCGCTCTTTTTCTATCTTGTATCAGTATTAATGTCTTCTTAATATTCTGCCGGGGCCATTCTACGCCCAGGAAGCGGGCTCTGGCAATGGTATAGATTCGTCCGGCCGTTATGCCCTCACATCAAAGGGCAAACGGGACCGTTTCAAGCTTTAACACAACCAGAAGGGATTTGAAGGAGAAGCCGCTTATGTCAAGTAAACGAAATCCTCTCCCTCTCGGAAGGTTTGCCTTTCAGGCGATGCTGCTTTTATTGGTCGCAAGCTCGCTTATAGGGATTCGCGCCCAGACAACGACCGCAGGCAGTATCAGCGGAACCGTTCGGGATCAGAACGGGGGCCTCGTCCCTAACGCCGAAGTGGTGATGAAGGAAGAGAAGACGGGGTTTACGCGAAAGGTCAACACCGGAAGCGATGGCCTCTATTCGGCGCAAAGCCTGCCGGTTGGCACTTACACCATAACGACCTCGCCTCAGGGGTTCAAGACGACTGTCGCCAGCGGCATAGAGCTGCACGTCAGCGAGAGCCTCGTCGTCAACTTAACCCTTGAGGTTGGCGCGGTGAGTGAGACTGTCACAGTTACTGCCGAATCCATAACAGTCGAAACACGCAGTGGTAACGTCAGCAGCCTGATAGGCGAAAAGCAGATAACGGAGCTGCCGCTCAACGGGCGGAATTACGCGCAACTGGCGTTGATAGTGCCGGGCGTCTCGCCCGAGTACCGTTCCGGCGCGGGCGGAGCTTTTGCCAGTCGCGGCACGGGACTCAACGCCGGCGTTGATATGTCTGTCAACGGCAACGGCTCGAACAATAATTTGTGGACCGTGGACGGCGTAAACAACATGGACGTCGGCTCGAACCGCACGCTGCTGGTCTTCCCCTCCATAGACGCTATTCAGGAGTTTCGCGTCGAGCGAAACAGCTTCAGCGCGGAGTTCGGCCAGGCGCAGGGGGCCGTCATCAATCTAGTGACCAAAGGCGGCGGCAACGACTTTCACGGCGCCGTGTTCGAGTTCCTGCGCAATGACGCGCTGAATGCCAACAGCTTCTTCCTCAATCAAGCCGGACAGGAAAAAGCCCCGCTTAGGTACAACAACTTCGGCGGCAATTTCAGCGGGCCTATCATAAAAGAGAAGCTCTTCTTTTTCTGGAGCGAAGAGTGGCGGCGTGAGAAACGCGGCGTCGCGCTGCCTGCTCAAAAAGTTCCCACGCTGGCCGAGAGGATGGGGGATTTCAGCGGCGCGCTGACCGGACCCGTGCCGCGCGACCCGCTCACGGGCCAGCCGTTCCCCGGCAACCGCATCCCGGATAACCGTATAAGCCCGGCGGCTCTCGCCATATTGAGCGTTTACCCCGCGCCCAATTTCAATTCGGGGGGCGCGGCCAACTGGGTCGCCGCGCCGAGCGAGCCGATCAAAACGCGCCAGGACTTGATTCGAGGCGACTGGAACGTAAACAGCAAGATGAACGTGATGGTCCGCTGGATCAACGAGTACTGGGTCCACGAAGGGGCGTCGGGCAACTTCTGGGGTGACACCCCGTTTCCGACCCTCAGCTCCGATTGGGAGCAGCCCAGCTACAGCTTCGCCGTGAAACTCGCCAACACGCTTTCGTTGACGGCCGTAAATGAGTTCCAATTCTCACGCGCCGGTAATGACATCATCATAAAGACGAGCCCGCAGACTGCGGACCTCAACGCCGAGATCGCCTCCAAGTTCCCGACGGTCTTCCCGAAAGAAGAGGGCGTGGGGCTGCCTACCTTGTGGGCCGCCGACGGCTACGCGGCTTTGTGGCACCAGGCTCCCTGGGCGAACCAGGAAGACCTCTACATCTGGAAGGACGATTTCTCGAAAGTCAAAGGCTCGCACGACCTGAAATTCGGCGCGCTCTTCAGCCACAACATAAAAGACGAGCAGAACGTAGGCGCGAATGAAGCCGCTCAGTTTGGCGGGACCAACAACCGAACAGGTAATGCGATTGCTGACCTGCTTGTCAGAGACTTGCCGCTAGCCGGCTATGTCGAGCGCGACCACAGAGAGAACGTGTTGGGCCGATGGCATGACCTTGAGTTTTATGCGAACGACACGTGGAAGTGGCGGCGTAACGTCACGCTCACTTTGGGCCTGCGTTGGTCCAGATACTCCCCGGCCTATTCAGATAACGACCGCATCAGTAACTACATCCCCAGGCTATTTGATGGGGTTAATCCTCTCACCGGGCTGGTTCAAGCCGACACAGAAGGATTCAGCCGCTCGACAATCGATACCTATAACAAAGGTTTCCAGCCGCGCCTGGGGATAGCCTGGGACATAAATGGTGACGGCAAGATGGCGCTCCGGTTAGGCTTCGGGCGCTTCATGAGCCGTTCACAGGTCATCGAAGATCTGCTTCGATTGTCGAGCAACCCTCCATGGACGACAGTGGTCACTACCAATGGAATAAGCTCTACTTCGAGGCTTTCGGATGATCCGACTTTCCGCAGCCTGGATACTATCAACGCTGGGCTTAAGAATAACGTTGCGGGCGTAGGGCCTAACACAACTTTCCA
The DNA here is from genome assembly GCA_963728545.1 of Blastocatellia bacterium. GTDB lineage: Bacteria > Acidobacteriota > Blastocatellia > UBA7656 > UBA7656 > DASUNP01. The sequence continues at coordinate 2,844,441 of CAVSKO010000002.1, read as the reverse complement.
GGCCGTCAGCGAGGATTTCCGTCCGCCTGAGAGCTATCAATGGAACGCGACGCTCTCCCGCGAATTCTTTGGCAATACCATTATAGAAGCCTCTTATATAGGCAATCACGGGCTACACCTGTGGCGGCGCGGCGTGAATTTCAATGAGGTCGTTCCGAGCGCGCGACTCGCGGTCGCAACGGCAGTTCGAAACGGTCAGGACACGACTGCGCTTGTCGCCGCTAACCGGCGCTTGCGAGGCGTTGGCCCCATCGTGATGGACGAATCGTCGGGCGATTCCACTTATCACGGACTTCAGATTTGGGCCAACCGCCGGTTCACAGACCGGCTGGCTTTCCAGATGTCTTACAGTTGGAGCCATGCCATTACGAACGTGCCTCTGTCGTCATTTACCAGCGCCACGACCGACGCGTTCAACTACGACCTTGATCGTGGTGATGCCGACCTCGATCGCAGGCACATCTTTACTTTCAACGCCGTCTATTCGCTGCCGTCATTTAATAACTGGGGCAAGCTTGCAAATCAGATTCTGGGAGATTGGCAGCTTAACGTCATCGGCTCATTCCTTGACGGCCCGCCGCTTGATGTCATCAGCGGGACTAACACTGCGGGCACGGCCGCCGCTCCCGCCAATAGCGGTTTCCGCCCGAACCTCGTCCCCGGAGTGCCGATCTATCTCGACAGGCCGGGCGACAAGGGCGCCTTCCTCAACCCCGACGCATTCTCTCTGCCCGACGTAGGACAGTTCGGCAACCTCGGTCGCGGAGCAATCAGGCAGCCGGGCATCGAGAACATAGACTTCTCGGTGGTTAAGAACTGGAGGATGCGCGAGCGCTACGGCATACAGTTCCGCGCAGAGTTGTTCAACGCTTTTAACCACACAAACTTCAACGGGTTTGATACCAACCTGGCGTTACAAAATCTTAGAACAGACCCGAACTTCGGCAGGTCGAACAACGGAAACTTTGGCAGATTCACTTCCACTCTCGCGCCGCGAGAAATACAGTTCGGGCTGAAGTTTACCTTCTGACATGGTTTGTGCCTTGCAGACGGAGAGTTGAGTGAGGCGCCTCGGCTCTCCGTCTAGTTTTTTTTGAGGCTCATAAAGAAATTCGGTGATGTGTTCAAGCTCGGCCTTTCTCCCTTTACTGCTTTTCGATCCCCATCGCCTCAATTTATGCTTCGAAGATGTTATGGAGCACAGCTATCTCCAAGACCTCGCGGCCCGAACGGGAAGCCTCGAAAGTCGGCGGCAACTTTTACATTCCGACCGCCATCTGGCATCCTACGAAGTAAACCGCGAGGAAGGAGGTTGGCTATGAGGAATCGCTCGGTTACTTGCGGCGTCTGCTATATGGCTGCCGCCGCCATCGCCCTGTTAGTTGCCACGGCGGACAATGCTGTGGCTCAGCGGCCCGACAACCCGGACCTGAAACGCGAGCAGCGCCAGAGGGAGGTGCGTGAAGCAAACTTGCGCAACACCGAGGCGAAGGCTGCTATAGAGAGCATAGATCAAAAACGTGTCGCGGAAGCAATCAAGCTGGTGAAGGACGACTTTAAACAGATTCAGGTCGTTCGTAACGAGATGGTGCGTAATCTATTGGCCAACAAGCCGCTCGACTACAAACTGATAGCCGTTGAGACGGAAGAGATTCACAAGCGCGCCGACCGGTTGAAGACCTATTTGATGCCGCCTGTTCCTGACGAGAACAAAGAGCATCACAAGAGCCAGATCGAGTTTAATGGTGATGAGATGAAGGAGGCGCTCGTGCGGCTCTGTAATCTGATCGCCGGGTTCATCGATAATCCTGTTCTGAAGACTCCTGACAAAGTAGACGTCGAGCAATCGGCCAAGGCCGGCGGCGATCTGCTGAGCATCATCGAGTTGAGCAGCAACATAAAAAGAAGCGCTGATAAATTGAACAAGCAGATTAAGTGATATGAGTGTAAGGCATTCGAAGAATCTCACCGCAGAGACACAGAGCGCACAGAGGGGGCGCAGAGAAAAGAATAAAACTCTGCGCATCCTCCGTGTCCTCTGTGTCTCTGCGGTGAGTCTTCTTGTTTCCCCTTACATTCATCTGACGGCGGCCTTTCAGGCTCCCGCTGATTTAATCGAGAGGCATTACAAGGCCGCGCGGGATCTGCACGCTTCGGGCAAGCTTGTCGAAGCCGAAGCCGAATACCGTGCTGCGCTCGGCGCAGCATACCGCAGCCTGGGGAAAGTCTTTCTTGCGGAAGGAGAGTATCAAAAGGCCGTCAAGGCGTTTGACCGGGCAGCTACCGACGGGGTGGCTTCCGAGACGATTCTCATCGATCAAGCGACCGCATATTTCTACACAGGACAATACGAGAAGGCAATCGATCCCTTAAAGAGGGCGCTCGTCGCCAACCCCAAAAGCCTTGACGGGCACCACCTTGTCGGCAAGGCCTATTTCATGCTCCGCCAGTTCGACAAGGCAGCCACAGAGCTTGATATTGCTTTAAAGATGGCCCCCGGTGATTTCGACATCTCCTACACGCTCGCGCTTGCGCATCTCAAGCAACAACAACTCGCGCCTGCGCGACAGATTCTTACAAAACTGCTTCGAAAGCTCGGCGACCGGGCCGAAGTTCATAACCTTTTCGGTCGCGCTTATCGAGAGACGAAGCATTACGATGAAGCGATTGAAGAATTCAAAAAGGCCATCGCGCAGGATACAAAACTCGCGCGCGCGCACTATAACCTCGGCCTGACATACCTGCTAAAAGACGGGGCGCTCGCGCTCAAGGAGGCCGCCGAGCAGTTCAGGATAGAGCTTTCCGTCTACCCCGATGAATTCCTCGCCGTTTATAACCTGGGGCTGGTCTGCGTGGTCGAAAGGAAATACGAAGAGGCGGTCAATTTGTTAGAGAAGGCCAGTCGGCTCAGACCGCAAAACCCCGACGTGCGACTTTTCCTCGGCAACGCTTATCACGGGTTGAGCCAGTTCGAGCGAGCCATAGAGTCTATTAAAAAAGCTATGGAGCTGAATCCGCTTCTGGATAAGATCAGCGCGCATGCGGCAGAGGCACATTTTCTGCTGGGCCAATCCCTCGTAAGAGTCGGTCGCGTTGAAGAGGGCGAACGTGAGCTTGAACGAGCCAGGGAGCTGAAGGCAAAAGCGTTAGAGAATGATCGCCAAAAGATCGACGCCTATTTGAACGCCGAAGAGTACAGGGGCTTTCAGTTCAGACCCGAAGGCGATGAAAAACTTTTGCCGCCGATGAACACCTCGGACGCGAAGGCCAGGGAAAAGTTTAAGGACGCCGAAAAATTTTTTAGCGAGGTCGTCGCGAAGATACACAACCAGACAGGGCTTCTGTATGCCGACCGCCGGGATTTCCGCGCGGCAGCCGAGCATTTTAGTTCCGCCATTGATTGGGACTCGAAGTTTGTGGGCGCCGGTTATAACCTCGGCCTCGCCTATTACCAGACCGAGCGATACAAGGAAGCTATCGCCCCGCTCGAATTAGAGATCAAGCTTGATCCGGCGAACGCGTCGGCCAAACATCTTCTCGGATTGTCATATTTCATGGCGGAAGATTACACGAAGGCTTCCGCGCTGCTCGCCGAGGTGCTTCCGGCCAGGTCGAACAACATCGGTTTGTACTACACGCTCAGCCTGTCGTTCATAAAGCAGAAGAAGCTCGCCGAGGCTAGCGATGTCATTAAGAAGATGCTGGTGGCGGGCGGGGACAGCGCTCAGGTTCACATCCTTCTGGGCCAGGCGCACCACGCGCAGAATGAAGACGAGAAAGCTCTGGAGGAACTGAAAAAGGCTGCCGAAATGGATGGCCGTCAAGCGCTGGCCCATTACTACTCGGGGCTGATCTACATAAAGATGGGCAAGTTCGACGAGGCCGCGCGTGAGTTTGAAGCCGAGCTTGCCATAAGCCCCAAAGACAACCAGACGAAGTATCATCTTGCATTCGTGCTGCTTGCTCGCGGACAGTCGGATCGCGGCATAGCGTTGATGAGGGAGGTGATCGAGGCAAAGCCTGATTTTGCGGACGCGCGCTACGAGCTTGGCAAAGCGCTGCTCGGGCGCGCGGACGTGAAAGGGGCCATCGAAAGTCTTGAGGCGGCGGTGAAGCTCGCGCCCGACAAATCGCATATTCATTATCAGCTTGGCCGCGCTTACACAGCAGCCGGGCGCGAGGCGGACGGGCAGAAAAGCTTTGATACGTTCAAACAGCTCAAAGACAAGGAGCGCGACCGAACCAATCCTTGACCGAAGCGAGGTAGGCAGAATTGCTTTCGAGAAGATACCTGATAACGGCCTTATTACTCATACTGCTTTCGCCGGCAGTCTTGCCGAGCGCGCGGGCGACCGGCGGCGGGATCCGCTTTGTAGATATCACCGCTCAATCGGGCATCACCTTCAAGCACATCTCGTCGCCCGAGAAGAGGTACATCGTTGAGTCTATGAGCGGCGGCGTAGCCATGTTTGACTATGACAATGACGGGTATATCGACATCTACTTCGTGAACTCGCTGACGATGGATCTGTTGAAAACCGCGTCGAAACCGCAAAGCGAGCTTTACCGCAACAACGGCAACGGCACGTTTACAAACGTGACCGCGAAGGCGGGCGTTGGCGACACGGGCTGGGGCATGGGCGTGTGCGTGGGAGATTACAACAACGATGGGTGGGAAGACCTTTACGTCACGTGCCTGGGGCCGGATCACCTCTTGAAGAATAACGGCGACGGCACGTTCACAAACGTCACCAAAACGGCGGGCGTGAGCGACCCGCGCTGGTCTACGGGGGCGGCGTTTCTTGACTATAACAACGATGGAAATCTTGACCTGTTCGTCTCCAACTACGTCGACTTTGATGTCAACAATCTGCCTTCCAATGAACGGCCATGCCTGTACCGTGGGATAGAGGTTCAATGCGGCCCCAGAGGGTTGCGCGGGGCGGGCGATACGCTCTACCGCAACAACGGTGACGGGACTTTCACCGACGTATTGATTAAAGCGGGTGTCTCTGATCCTAACGGGTATTACGGCATGGGAGTGGTGTGCAGCGATTTCGACGGCGACGGCTTCGTTGACATATTCGTAGCCAACGATGCGACGCCCAATTTCCTTTACAGAAACAAAGGCGACGGGACATTCAAAGATATAGGCTTTGTGTCCGGCACTGCGGTCAATGCAAACGGCAGCGAGCAAGCCTGCATGGGAGTCACAGTAGCGGACTACGATCACGACGGGCGATTCGACATCTTTGCCACTAACTTCGCTCAGGAATATAACGTGTTGTATCGCGGCCAGGCCTCTAACATGTTCAGCGACGTATCGTACGCCGCGGGGTTTCAGAATCAGCCTAATGTAAGCTGGGGGACAAAGTTTTTCGATTACGACAACGACGGTTGGGTCGATCTCTTCGTAGCCAACGGCCACGTATACCCGCAGGTTGATAAAGCCAATCTGGATGCGGGCTACCGCCAGCGCAAATTTCTCCACAAGAACAACCGCAACGGGACGTTTTCGGAAGTGGCCGCCCAGGTCGGCACCCCGCTGATGGAGAAACGCGTGAGTCGCGGTGTTGCGTTCGGCGATATTGATAATGACGGCGATGTTGATCTGATTGTCAACGACCTGGACGGGACGCCTTCGCTGCTGCGCAACGACGGGGGGAGCGAAAACAATTTCGTGCTGATAAAGACCGTAGGCGCGCGAAGCAATCGCAGCGGCATAGGCGCGCGCGTGAAGGTGATCAGCGGCGACCTCGCGCAGGTTGATGAAGTGCGGAGCGGGGCGAGTTATATCTCGCATAATGATCTGAGGCTGCACTTCGGGCTTGAGCGGCGAATAAAGATAGACCTCATAGAGATCCGTTGGCCGAGCGGCACAATTGATAAGATCGAAGGCGTCGGTGTGAATAAAATCCTGGTCGTCAAGGAAGGCAAAGGCGTTGTTGATCAGAAAAACCTTGACCGCCCGGCGGCGAAATAGCAGGCGTGGCGACGAGGTCTGATTACATTATGAGTGTAAGAAAAGACAAGAAAATTCACCGCAGAGACACAGAGGACGCAAAGCGGGCGCAGAGATTTTATTCTGCTCTGCGCCCCCGCCGCGTGCGAAGCACATCATCGGCCATATGCGTTCTCTGTGTCTCTGCGGTGAGATGTTTTGAGGCCCGCACGTCCAATCGAGGACTGCAAATCTTATGTCCTTGATGCTCGCGGAAATCCAGCAGCAGCCCGCCGTTCTTGAGCGCACGATCAGGCGCGAGGGCCGCCGCATAGCACGTTTTGCCGATTCGCTCAAGAAGCGACGCACGCGGTTAATAGTCCTTGTCGCGCGCGGCAGCTCAGATAACGCGGCGTTGTTTGGGCGATATCTTCTTGAGATCAGCACGGGCATCCCCGTGTCGCTCGCGGCCCCGGCTGTTCACACGCTATACCGCGCGCGATTGAATCTGGCGGACGCGCTGGTCATAGGTATTTCGCAATCGGGCGAAGGCACTGACATCAACATGGTTTTGGAAAACTCGCGGCGCGGCGGAGCGACTACGCTCGCGATTACTAATGAAGCCGACTCTGCGATGACTCGCATAGCGGACGAAACTTTCTTAATTCATGCGGGGCGCGAGCGCAGCGTGGCCGCCACCAAAACGTACACGGGGCAGCTCATGATCTTCCACCTCCTGGCTTCTGCTTTGAACGGACATAAGCGGTTCGCCGACGTCGAACGCCTGCCGGAGATGGCCGCCCGCTCGCTCGGTCTGCGCTCTGAGGTCGAGCAGATCGTCGAGCGATACGCCTTTATGGATCACGCGGTAGTCGTAGGCCGGGGATTGAATTACGCGAACGCATACGAGTTCGCTATCAAGCTGATGGAGACCTGTTACGTAGTGGCGGAGCGATTCTCTTCGGCAGATTTTCTACACGGGCCGATAGCTATGGTCGAGCGCGACTTCCCCGCTTTTTTATTCGCCCCGCCCGGAAAGACTTTCTCAGGCATGAAGGCTTTGTTAAACAGGCTGACGCGTTTGGGGGCAGAAACAATCGTCATATCGAGCGAGGATCAGGTGCTGAAGCGGGCTACGCGCGCGCTCAAGATTCCCGACCGCGTAAGCGAGATGCTTTCGCCGATTCCTTACATAATTCCGGCGCAAATGTTTGCCGCGCTGCTGGCAAAGACTAAGGGGCTGAGCCCGGACAGCCCGCGCTCGATAGCCAAGGTGACAAGAACGGTTTGAGAAAAAGAGATTCGGGACTGTTGAGGGAGAGATGAAAAAGATAGCGTTTGTACTCGTTTTGCTTCTACTCTGCGCGCCGGGCGGAGCGGCGCAACAATTCGAAACCTCTAAAGACGTATCACGCGAGCCTCGCCTCATGCCTGTGCCCGCCGCGATACAGTTTCAGGCGGGGCGTCTGGTGGTAGATGCCTCCTTCACGGCGGCGACTCGGGGCCACACAGATGCGAGCCTTGAGGCTGCGATTTACCGCGCGTCACGAAGGCTCGAAGGGCGAACAGGGCTTGAGTTTTCGCGCGCGCTGTCAAATGACCCTTCGAGCGCAAAGCTCGTGGTTGAGTGCAAGGGCGCAGCCGCGACGGTGCCTTCGGTCAAGGAAGACGAATCCTACTCGCTTGACGTGTCGGATAAGCAGGCCGTCATCCGAGCGGCTACGGTTGTGGGCGCGATGAGGGCGATTGAGACTCTCTTGCAACTGTTGGAAGGTGACCGACGCGGGTACTTCATTCCGGCGGTCAGCATTCAAGACAAGCCGCGCTTCCCCTGGCGCGGGCTGCTCATAGACGTAGCGCGGCACTTCGAGCCGGTCGAGGTCATCAAACGAAACCTCGACGGGATGGCGGCGGTCAAACTCAACGTGCTGCACTGGCACCTGACGGAAGATCAGGGTTTTCGAGTTGAATCGAAGATCTATCCACGGCTTCACCAGATGGGCTCGGACGGGCTTTACTACACACAGGATCAGGTGCGCGAGGTCATAGCTTACGCGCGCGAACGCGGCATAAGAGTGATGCCCGAATTCGATTTGCCGGGCCACGCGACAAGCTGGCTCGTAGGGCACCCGGAGCTGGGAAGCGCGCCGGGGCCATATAAGATTGAGCGCAAGGCGGGGATATTTGAACCGGCCTTAGACCCCACGCGAGAAGAGGTCTACAAATTCCTCGAAGCCTTTTTCACAGAGATGGCTCAGCTTTTCCCCGACGAGTACATGCACATCGGCGGAGACGAAAACGAAGGCCACCAGTGGACTAAGAACGCGCAGATTCAATCCTTCATGAAAGCGAAAAACATCAAGGACAATCACGCGCTCCAGGCCTATTTCAATCAGCGCATGTCGAAGATTTTCAAGAAAGTCGGCAAGAAGATGATCGGGTGGGACGAGATACTCCACCCCGACCTCCCGAAAGACACTGTAATACATTCGTGGCGCGGACCCACGGCGCTTGCCGAGGCCGCCCGCAAGGGGTATGACGGTATTTTATCGAATGGGTATTACATAGACCTGAGCTTTCCCACGTCGCAACACTACAAAGTTGATCCCGTGGCCCCTGATAGCAACCTCACTGAAAAAGAGTTGGCGCACATTCTGGGCGGCGAAGCTACGATGTGGAGCGAGTGGGTCAGCCCCGAAACTATAGACTCGCGCATCTGGCCGCGCACCGCCGCGATAGCAGAGCGGTTATGGTCGCCACGCAATGTTACGGACGTTGACGATATGTACAGGAGGCTTGAAGCGATAAGCCTTCAACTCGAAGAACTCGGTCTTACACACGAGAAGAACGCGGACATGATGCTCCGCCGAATTGCCAGGTCGAGGGAGATCGGCCCGCTCAAAACACTCGTATCCGTAGTCGAGCCGGTCAAGGAATATAACCGCAATAAAGATCGGACTGCGGGAATGCTCACGCCCTTGACGCGATTGATCGATGCGGCACGTCCCGACTCTCAGGCGGCCAGGCGGTTCGCGGCAATGGTTGATGGTCTGCTGTCGGATGCTCCGCACTTCCACCGGAACCGCGACTCGATCAGGGTCGTGCTCACCGAGTGGCGCGACGTGCGGCCCGCGCTCGACATAATGATAGATAAGGCCCCGGTTCTGCGCGAAGCCGAGCAGCTTCCCCGCGATCTTTCCGATATCGGCGCGGTAGGGCTTGAAGCCCTGTCGTATCTGGCTGCGGGCCTTGCCCCGCCCGACGGGTGGCGGGATGCCAAACTGGCTATGCTCGCCGAAGCCGCGAAGCCGAAAGCAGAAGTCGAATTCGCAATGCTGGAGCCGGTCAAGAAACTTATCATCCTGGCCGACGTGAAGCCCACCCTTAAAAACATTCCGCACTCCGAGTGGAAAGGCCGCGTGCTGACGGTGAGTGCAGAAAAGAGTCGCTGAGAGGAGAAATGAGATGAAGGGGATCGTTAAGTTTATTCTTCTGGTGTTGCTTTTTACTTCTTCGCCGTCTCTGGCGCCAGGGGACCGGGAGGCAAGCTCGGCATCGCCCGTCACAAGGCGCCTCTCTTCGTACGACAGTGAAGTTGACCTGGTGCTGTCGAAAATGACTCTCGAAGAGAAAATAGGGCAGATGACACAGGCCGAGCAGGATGCGCTCAAGGATGTGAATGATATACGGAACTACTTTCTCGGCTCGCTCTTGAGCGGCGGCAACTCAGACCCGAAGGCGGGGAATTCTCTCGATGCGTGGACGGAAATGTACGACCGCTACCAGACGCTTGCTTTAAAGACTCGCCTGGCAATACCGCTCCTCTATGGCGTTGATGCCGTGCATGGACATAATAACGTTTTAGGCTCGGTGGTCTTCCCTCACAATATCGGCCTCGGCTGCACGCGCAACCCTTCGCTTGTCGAGCGTGCTGCGCGCATCACCGCCAAAGAGGTTCGCGCGACCGGGATCAACTGGACCTTCGCCCCGTGTGTGACTGTCGTGCGCGACGAAAGGTGGGGAAGAACCTACGAGGGGTTCGGCGAGACGGCGGAGCTAGCGCGCACTCTGGGCGAGGCGGCTGTGAGAGGTTATCAAGGCGCTGATCTCAGCGACCCGCTCAGCGTGCTTGCCTGCGCCAAGCATTTCGCAGGTGATGGAGGCACGACTTATGGAACAGGCATACCAAAACAGCCCAACTCGACCGAGCGATGGCCGCTCGACCGTGGCGATACACGGTTAAGCGAGAAGGAGTTGAAAGATGTTCATATACAGGGCTACGTGACGGCCGTCAAAGCGGGCGTCGGGTTGATAATGCCTTCTTATAGCAGTTGGAACGGGGTGAAAGCATCAGGCAGCAAAAGGCTGCTTACGGAAATACTGAAAGGCGAGCTAGGCTTTGAGGGCTTTCTGATCTCCGACTACGATGCGATTGACGAGCTGCCGGGAGATTACAAGAGCGACATCGAGCAATTGATAAACGCGGGGATGGACATGGTGATGGTGCCTCAGAAATACAGGGAATTCTTTGACACCCTGCTCGGTCTTGTTAAGGAAGGCCGTGTCCCAATGTCGCGAATAGATGATGCCGTGAAGCGTATTCTCAGGGTGAAATTCGCCATGGGATTGATGGATAAACAAAGGAATCATCTGACCGACAAAAGCTTGCAAAAGAGCTTCGGTTCCGCCGAGCACCGGCAGGTCGCGCGCGAATGTGTGCGCCAGTCTCTGGTTCTGCTCAAGAATGACAAACGGGCGCTTCCCATAAGCAAGAGCCTGGCGCGGATACATGTGGCGGGCAAGAGCGCGGACAACATAGGAAATCAGTGCGGCGGCTGGACGGTCACCTGGCAAGGGGAAAGCGGGAACGTAACAACCGGCGGAACGACTATCTTGAAATCCATACAGAACACCGTCTCGACAAAAACTAAAATCACTTTCTCGCCTGATGGAACAGGCGCAGCGGGCGCTGACATCGGGATAGTCGTCATAGGCGAAACCCCTTACGCCGAGATGATGGGAGACAGGCAAGACCTCGGGCTTGCGAAGGAGGATATCGAGGCGATTGAAAACATGAAGAAAGCCGGCATACGTGTCGCGGCGGTGCTCGTGTCGGGCAGGCCCTTAATCATCAATGAGGCGTTGGGCCGCTGCGATGCGTTTGTGGTCGCCTGGCTGCCGGGGACGGAAGGGCAGGGAGTTGCGGACGTGCTCTTTGGCGATTACAAGCCCACGGGCAAATTGTCGTTCTCCTGGCCGCGATCGATGGCTCAAATCCCCATCAATTTCGGCGACCCGAATTACGACCCTCTGTTCAAATACGGGTTCGGGCTGAGTTATTAACAGGGAGGGACGAGAGATATTAGCCGGTGGTGTAACCACCGGACTTAAGCCAATAAACCACGCGCGCCCTGGAAGGGCGCAGGACTCCTGCGCCCTTCCAGGGCGCGCGAAATATTTGGCCGATCAATCCCGGTGGTTACACCACCGGCTAATATCCTTTTGCCCCTCCGGGGCATTTAATTTCTAGTGACGCGCAGGGGGTGAAGGGCCAGAATAGAAACTGTTGTCGGGATTCCGTTGTCCACGTCGACTTTCAATAACGCCTGATAATACTTCGGCGGTCCGCCGTCACCCGGCACCTGTTTAAGTCGCCGGGTCAACTCGTCTAAACAATCTTTTCTGGTGACGCATTCTGCGGCTGCTTGCGTCCCTTCGCTCAAAATGCCGGACAAAGTCATGAGCCTGTGTTCCTCGGTTACGCCCGGCCTGACCGTTATCAGCGCGTAATCTATTTCCGCTCTGCCCGTCTGGTTGTTATACCTGGGCTTATATTCGCGCTCTTCGCTCTGTAACGGGGCCTTGTTTTCTATGCTCGCGTTGACGGTGTAGACGAAATCCTCTTTGACCGGCAGCTTCTCGACCCAATCGTTAACCCACACGCTTCCCAGCAGTATCACGTTACGATTCTTAAGGTCTTCGGCGCTAACCGTGCGGCTCTGCTTTAGTGTCACCTCTTTGTTCATTGATCTGAAGAGGTCCGTCAGGTGGTATAGCCCTATCGCCTCGCCGATCCCCGTATAAGTCGTAGTTGTGAGAACGAGCTTTGGCTCGCGCCCTTGCCTCATAACAAGCTTGTTATTGAGCACCTGGGCCAACATCTCGGCGTGCTCAGCAGGTACCTTCAGGGCATTTTTCCCCGCCACTTCCGAGTCCGAGTTGTTCAAGAAACGATAGACCACAGGATTGCTCAACACCAATAACGTTTTATCATCCGTCTTGAAGAATGGAGCCCATACAAGGTCGTGGCTGGCCTCAACATCGGAAGAAGCCGACGCCTGTGTCTGCTTGCGCGAATTGATGTATGGCAGAGCCAGCAAGATTATGGCAACTGCCATTATGAATATCGTTGTGATTAAAACAGCCTTTGTAAAATCAACTTTGCGCTTGTGTGGCTCCCGTGCGGTTTCAGATGATACCGGTCTTAGGCTTCCGGTTTCCGGTTGAGCATCCTGACCGGGATTGGAATCCTCCTTCGGCTCAATATATGAAAAGGTTACTCTGTAGTGCCCTTTTGGCAGCTCGATTAATACGGGGTCTGACTTCCCTTCATTCTCATAATACGCTTCGAGTTTGCCCCTGAGCCTTCTGGCCTGCACTCGCACAATTGAATTGGTGTTTGGGTTGAATTCGCTGCCGCGCCCGAAGACCTCCATCGCTATAGTGTACTCTTTTACCTGCGCCTCTGGATTTTCAATCGATTGATGGACCAGATACTCAAGCAGAGTCATCGCGATCCCTGATCCATGAAACAGGCGACTCTGCAAAATTTTATCTAACTGTTTCTGCTTCTCCTGCGGCGTGGGCCCGGCCAGCGTCAACGCGTTATGTTCGACCTGTAAAATCTCTTTGGTCATGGCGTTTCTTCTGAGTGGACAAGTAACCCAATTATATACAGATCGGCTCCTGAGACAACCTGCTGCGGGTAAGGTCAGATCCGAAGCAACGCCAGAAAGAAAATAATATAAGCGAGCACGGGCCGCTTACTCAATAACGGGCCAGTTCCATAATGCCCTCAACTATATCTTCAGGCTGCGGCAAAATCTCGTCTTCCAGATCGGGGTGGTAAGCCACAAACGTATCGAGCGCGGCGACGCGGCGCACAGGTCCATCGAGATATTCGAATAGCTCGTCGGAAATGCGCGCGGCTATCTCTGCGCCGTAGCCCCAGGACAGGGCGTCTTCGTGAACGACGATTACTTTATTCGTCTTTTGAACCGTCCGCGTTATGGCGTCCCAATCGTAAGGACTCAGGCTTCTGAGGTCTATCACCTCTACACTCAATCCCTGCTCCTCTTCAACTTTCTTGGCCGCTACGACCGACCGATACACGGTCGCGCCATAAGTGATGACCGATATATCGCTGCCTTCGCGCACAACCCTGGCCTTGCCGAACGGGACCATGTAATCGGGTCCGGGGTACGCGCCTTTGTTGTGAGTTTGACGATAAAGGTGTTTGTGTTCGAGAAACATCACCGGGTCGTCCGACCTGAGCGCCGTCCTCAGAAGCCCGTTGGCGTCGAGCGCGTTCGACGGCATCACGACACGCATGCCGGGCGTGTGAGTGAATAAGACATCGCTCGCCTGGCTGTGATAAATAGCGCCGCCTTTGAGATAGCCTCCCGTAGCCACGCGGATCACCATAGGGTCTTTGAAAGCATTATTCGACCGCCAGCGCATGAGCGGCACTTCGTTGCGAAGCTGCTGCATCGCAGGCCAGATGTAATCGAAGAACTGAATCTCAGGCACGGGCTTGAGGCCGCGCGTCGCAAGCCCTACCGCACGGCCTATGATGTTCGCTTCGGCGAGCGGAGTGTTAAAGACGCGAGCGCCGCCGTAACGGCGCTGCAAGTTATAAGTGACTTTGAAGACGCCCCCCTTGCCTTTGACCTGTTCAAGGTTATCCTCGCGACTGCAATCGGCTATGTCTTCGCCAAAAACTATAATGCGCTCGTCGCGGGCCATCTCGTCCATCATGCACGCGTTTATCAAATCGAGCATGGTCTTCTGATCGCCTTCCGCCGGTGCTTGCGCTTCGGTGTCGAACTCCTTTGAAGTCGGATCGACGTCCGGCGAGTAGACGTACAGGAGCGCAGAGTCTTTAGCTGGCATGCGCGCGGCAATCGCCTCGTCGGCTGCGCGGTTGACCTCTTCATCGACCTCCGCCGCTATTCGTTTAAGCTCCTCTTCGTCGGCCAGCCCTTCGTTTACAAGGTAAGTGGCAAACGTGCGCGTAGGGTCACGCTGGGCTTCGGCATCGCGCTCGGTCGCGGGCCGATACAGCTTTTCGTCGTCAGACAGCGAGTGCGAATATGGCCTTATCACGTGCGCGTGAACAAGCGCAGGCCCGCGCCGCTCCCGGCAATAAGCGACGGCCCTTTGAAGCACTTCGTAGCTTGCCATCGGGTCGCACCCGTCTACCTCTTCGATGAAGAGATTTGGGAACCCCGCCACCAGTTTTGATATGCTGCCGCCCGCCGTTTGCACTTCTACGGGCACAGAGATCGCATAGCCGTTGTCTTCGATCAGGTATAAAACGGGAAGCTTCAGATTGCAGGCAGTGTTTAAGGACTCAAAAAACTCGCCCTCGCTCGTCGTGCCGTCTCCGGCTGAAACGTAAACGATAGCATCCTGCTTGTAGCCGTCGACGAGAGCCGCCGGGTCGCCGATCATCTCTGCGCGGTAAGCCGCCTCGGCGCAGCCTACGGCCTGTAGGAACTGTGTGCCCGTGGGCGAAGATTGCGTGACGATGTTGAGCTTTTTGTGGCCCCAGTGACTCGGCATCTGGCGACCGCCTGAGTTCGGATCATCCGCGGCCCCCGTTGCTTCCATCAGCATCTCTGTGGGCGTCATTCCCAGCGCCAGACAGAGCGCGCGGTCGCGATAATAAGGATAAAACCAATCGTGGGCAGGCTTCATCGCGAGGCCCGCAGCAGCCAGAACCGCTTCGTGCCCCGCGCCTGAAATCTGAAAATAGATCTTGTTCTGCCCTTTGAGCTGAATCTCTTTATCGTTGATGCGCCGAGACATGTACATCAAGCGATAAATCTTGAGCATCGCGTCGCGATCAAGCCCGTGGTATTTTTCTAACTGTGGTTGAACGGCCATCCTCTCCTCCGAGTGATGAGCGATGAGTGATGAGTGATGAGCAGGAGTGTTATTTCACTCATTACTCATCACTCATCGCTCATCACTGCATAGAAGCTGCTGATGCGGGTGTGTATTCGGTTATGTAGCCCGCTATCGCAGACGCGGCTACAGTCAGCGGCGATGCCAGATACATCTGACCCGGCCCGCTGCGGCCAGGAAAATTGCGGTTCTGCGCGCTGATCACGATCTGTTCTTTTAAGGTGCTCACTCCCGGCCCCGCGTTGATGCACGCGCCGCAACTCGGCTCGATGATATGCGCCCCGACATCGCGCAGGATATTGATGTAGCCTTGCTCTTCGGAATATCTGCGCACCTCTAAAGAACCGAACTGGATAAAACATTGCACGTCCGGGTGAACTCGCTGCCCGCGAGCGAGCGCCTCGCGAAAGACGCGCACGTACATATCAAGGTCTTCTTTCTTGCCCGCCGTGCAAGAGCCTCCATAAGCTATGTCGATCTTTACCTTGTCTTGCAACTCGTTCGACGAACAACCCGTTACCGGGGTCGCCGGGCCGCGCGATCATCGGGCGGAGCTTGCTCGCATCAATATCTATCGTCAGCGCGTACTCGGCGTCCGCGTCGCTCGTCATACCCTCGCACATCTTTTCGGCTTCCGCGCGCGAAATGCCTCGCTCGACAAGGAAATCTACGGTCTTCTGGTCGGCTGCGACTATGCCTGTAAATGCTCCGACTTCGGCTGCCATGTTTGTCATCGTAGCGCGCTCATCGATGTTCAGATCGGCAATAGCCTCGCCCGTATATTCGACTATGCGCCCGATCGCGTCGCCGTTGCGCACAAACGGCGTGCGAAGGATTTCGAGCATGAAGTCTTTAGCCGTTACGTTATCGGGCTTGCGACCCGATACCCTGATTCGCACCTGTTCCGGCACGCGCACGCGCACGTCTTTGGTGATCCAGGAATTGAAAACGTCTGTAGTGCCTACGCCGAAAGCGACCGCGCCTACAGCTCCGGCGTGCGGCGTGTGCGAATCAGAGCCGATGATGACCTGGCCCGGCAGCGCGTAGTTTTGAAGTATCAAGCTGTGGCAAATGGCTTCCGACCCTTTGCGGTCGGGCAGTGCGCCGTGGAGCCGGACACCCTGCTTGCGCGCAAAATCTTCCTGCTTTCGCATAAGCTGGTAAGCCAGGTCCAACAGCCCCATCGCCTTTCGCTCGGGCGGCATCACGTCGTCGACAAACGTCAGGTGGTCCTGGAAAAAGTAGACCGACGAGGGGTCGTTGATAGGCTCATCGCCCACGAGTTGTTCGTAAAATATGGCGGCCATAGGCGTCACGTACTCGTGGCTGAAGCGTATGTCCGTGCGTACGAATCCGGCGTCGCCCGGGCGGACGGCTTCAACTCCTACTTCGTCTTTCGACAGGTCGGTGACAAAGTGGCGGGCGAATATCTTTTCGGCCAGCGTCATCGGGCGGCGCGAGGTGGTGATTTCAGGAAGATCGACTTTGCCCTGAAGCCTCGCGACGTTGAAAGGGAAAAGGCCGCCGTATTCGATTATCTGCCGGGTTATATCATCTTCGCCGCGAGTGAATTCTTCGAGGTCTATCTCCTCGCCGCGCGCGACGCGCTCGATCAGGTCGAAGTCTGTCGATGCCAGCAGGCCGAGGTTCTGGCAATTCTGCTTGTAGATGCGCTCTATGTTCTCGGCGACGACGAGCCGTATGCCTGCCGCAATCTCTGCGTAAGGCGACTGCTCGCGGCTCGACCCTTTGCCACGGCGCTTGCCCGATACGGCGGCGACGAAGCCGCCGTTCTTCACGTCATTGCGCTTGATAGGAAATTCGTCCCCGCACTTCAGCCCGATGTATACGAACTCGCCGAGCGTTTCGTCAAAGTGATAGCAGATGTAAGCCGGGGTTATCTCGTCGGTCGATATGTCGTTTCTGAGCGCCGGGATGTCGGTTACGTCAAGGTCTTCGCCCTCGATCTGTCTTCTTACCAATGCCGGGTCTTCCGCGAGGAAAAGAATTCTGCCATGTAACTGAACTTTGGACGGGCGTTTCTCAACCTTCCTGCGCAACAAGCTTTCAATCATCTAAATGACCTCTGTAGGATTTGATAAATTGGAACAGCAGCTATTGAAATTATTCCACCTGACTCCAATTTACATTTTAACTGAGCGACAGGGTTTTGACAAAAGCGCGCATCTTGTTTCGGCAAGCGTCGCCGCCTCGAGCCTCGTCAAAAAATGAAGCGCGAAAAGATAATTATAGTGTTTCTGAAAAGCCTCGAAGAGGCGAAATTCAAAAGCCTGGGGCGCTAGCCCCAGGTCAGCGTCAGACAGCACGACAAGCCCTGTAAGGGCGAAATGTTGGATCAATCTATTTCGCCCTTACAGGGCTTGTTTGTTGATCGGTCCATCACCCGGCGCGCGGCAGCCGGGCTATTGGATTTCGCCTCTTCGAGGCTTATGAGATATCTTTTCAAACACCAGCTTACTGTCGCCTTATGCGGGGGACGGCGATGACTAGAATTAAGGCGACGATTAAGACACCAATCACCAGGAATACGAATTTTGATTGAGGGTTGCTGACGAGGCCGGGCAGCAGCGTGTACAACGCATAGGCCATGCCGGAAATCGCCATTATGAACACCACAACAGTGATTACAGACAGCAAGCGATTGTGGTCATTCATTATCGAATAGTGCGGCTCGCGATAACTTATCACACGTCGCCGAGGATCAGCTTGGCAATCGTCTGGAGCTGCATGTTTGAAGTGCCTTCGTAAATCTTGCCGATCTTTGCATCGCGGTAATACTTTTCGGCCGGGTAATCTTTCGTGTACCCATAGCCGCCGTAAAGCTCTACGACTTGAGACGTCACGTGCTCGGCCACCTGCGATGAAAAGAGCTTTGCCATCGCCGCCTGCATGACGTAGTTCTCGCCCGCGTCCTTCAATCGGGCCGCGTTATAGACCATCAATCGCGCGGCTTCAAGCTCTGTCGCAACCTGAGCGATTTGAAATTGCACGCCCTGAAAACGCGCCACGGGCTGACCGAATTGCTGGCGCTCTTTGGTGTAATTGATCCCGTACTCAAGCGCCCCCTGCGCGAGCCCCACCATCTGCGCTCCGATCCCTATGCGCCCTTCGTTCAAAGTCTCAATCGCTATCTTGTAACCTTTGCCGACTTCGCCGAGGACGTTTTCTTTCCCCACCACACAGTCTTCAAGTATCAGCTCGCAGGTAGAGCTTGCGCGAATGCCGAGCTTGTCCTCTTTCTTCCCGACCGTGAAGCCCGGAAAATCTCTCTCGACCAGAAACGCCGTGATGCCGCGATAGCCCTTTTCGGGGTTGATGTTGGCAAAGACTATGAACAAACCCGCTTCGGCCCCGTTCGTGATCCAGAGCTTGCGCCCGTTCAGCACATAAGAATCGCCTCGCTCTTCGGCCTTTGTCGCAAGCCCGAAAGCGTCGCTGCCCGAACCGGCTTCCGAAAGCGCGTAAGCGCCCACGGTGTCCGAAGCCATGCGAGGGCAGTAGCGGCGCTTCTGCTCCT
Source organism: Blastocatellia bacterium (assembly GCA_963728545.1). Classification (GTDB taxonomy): domain Bacteria; phylum Acidobacteriota; class Blastocatellia; order UBA7656; family UBA7656; genus DASUNP01. The sequence goes on along the minus strand of CAVSKO010000002.1, from coordinate 2,825,773 downwards.
CGTTGGCCCACAACAGTATGGCGTTATTGACCAGCGTGTTCTGCACGTCTACGATCACGCCCGCCGAAGCGTCTACGCGCGATAGCTCTTCGACGGCAAGTATGGAATTAAAGAAGCTGCCGCCTTGTCCGCCGTACTCTTCGGGGATGCCTATGCCCATGAGGCCGAGATCGAAAAATTGCTTGATTAAGTCGGAAGAGAACTTGGCTTTCTCGTCCATCTCGGCGGCCATCGGGCGTATCTCTTGTTCGGCGAATTCGCGAACGGATTGGCGAAACAGTTTTTCTTCATCGCTGAGCGAAGTTAGCGCGCGCGGCGCGTGCTCGGAGGCTGTCTGAACAGATTGCGTCATTTTTATTCACCCTCGAAATATTTCGGTATCACGGAAAAATTCAATCTAACACGCCGGTTTCAACTGCCGCAAGTTTACTCGGCTGCGACCGGCGGACGTGATATGCTTATATTCTTATAAACGGCTAAAACACGATGAGCCGTAGAACTTGCTTATTTCTTCGGTCGTAATAGAACTGAGTCTCACTTTAATCACGTTGGCGCAAGTACCCGAAGAATAGAATGGAGGCATTATGTACTGTCCGCATTGCTCTGCTGAGCACACTTTCGGATTGAAATACTGTAAGCGGTGTGGCGGGAGTCTCTCTGATCCCCCGCCGCCTCAAATCGGGCAGGCGTCATCCTGGAAATTGACAGGCGCGGCGTGGGCCATCGGGCTTGCGACGGTTGCGATCTGTCTGGGCGGACTCGGAATCGTCTTTTCGCACGCATTCGATCTGGCCCGCCCCTTATCGCCCGGGCAGTCGATGAGCGTAGAAGCTACCCCCATCGCGATGGCGATGATAATGTTCGGCTCGGCGACCGTATTCGGTATAGCGGCATTGCTGATACGCCTCTTCTCGCGCCTGCTCGCGGGGTTCCAAGAAACCGCGCGACCCGCTCAGTTCGTCAAGCCCGGCGTGGTCGAATACCCGGTCGCGCAAATACCCGCGCCGCCCGTCGGCATGACGAGCGTGACCGAGCACACGACACGCAATTTCGACCGGGTGTACGAAGAACAGCGCGCGCGCGAGTCTAGAGGGAAAGCGACACAGTGATTTTAAACTTTGGATTTTGGATTGCAGACCCTGAAGTCAACCGATGATCTTATAATCCGAGAATCCAAAATCCAAAATCGAATTGGAGGGATTATGTATTGTCCTGTTTGTGGAGCCGACAATCCGCAGCGAGTGAAATTCTGCAAGCGTTGCGGGTCGAGCATGAGCTTGAAGGTGGCTAAATCGCAATCAGATATTACGCCCGGCAAGCTGACCGGGATGTTCTGGGCGATAACGCTTCTCGCGCTCGGCGGCCTCGGCATAATATTCGGCTGCATGGTCCCGCTTACGGTGCTTGGGCTGGATCACGTTCTTTTGGCGGCAGTAGCATTCCTCGGATTCGTGACTATTTTCGGGATCGCCGGTCTGCTCATCAGGCAATTGTCGCGGCTCGTCAGCATAGCTCAGGCAAGCGCTTTCGAGATTAGCGCGCCGAGTAATACTGCAGATTACGCGCAGCCGCAGATTACGGATCAACCGCGAGTCGTTCCCAGCGTGACCGAACACACGACGCGCAATTTCGACCGGGTGTACGAAGAACAGCGCATACGCGAATAGCGGAAATTCGGAGGGTGAGAAATGTTCTGTCCGGTTTGCGGCTCAGAAACAATTCAAGGATTGAAATACTGCAAGCAGTGTGGCGCTAACCTGGGACAGCCAAAAACAGGCGCGGGCTTTAGCTTTGACAAGCTCACAAGTCTATTCTGGGCCGTCGCCGTGTTCGGGATCGGCAGCCTCGCTTTGCTCGTCGGCGGGGCAGTGGCGATCTCGGCCCTGCACGAAGGCGGTTCCGATCTGGCGGCGGTCGTTGCGATAGGCTTCGTGGTCGTGCTTATCATCAGCGTGATGCTGATCTGGCAGGTGGCTCGCATTATCTCCCTGGCTCACAAATCCGAAGGCGCAGAATTTATCGGCAAAACAGATGTGATTAAAGAGCGCGATACGCAGCCGCAGCTTGCCGCTCCGCCTACAGCCGTGCCTAGCGTCACAGAGAATACGACGCGCAACTTCGAGCCTTCGTTGAACAGGGAACGGCGAGCGCGAGAATAGATGGTTTCGAAAGCCACAGAGAGTTTGGAGGATACTTGATGAACGTTGTTGAGTTGAAAGGAGTGACAAAACAATTCAATGAGTTTGTAGCTGTCAAAGACCTTTCGCTTGAAGTCAGACAGGGGACTATATTCGGGTTGCTAGGCCCGAACGGGGCGGGGAAGACCACAACGATTCGCATGATCGTCAATATATTCGCGCCCGACTCGGGCGAGGTCCGGGTGTTGGGCCGCCACATGTTCAACCGATCTCCAGCCGCGCATCGGCTATTTGCCGGAAGAGCGCGGCCTCTATAAAAAGATGAAGGTCGATGAGCAGTTGGTTTTTTTCGCTAACCTCAAGGGGATCGATTCGCGCGAAGCCCGCAAGAGAATTAACGACTGGCTCGAAAAGCTTGAGCTGGCGGATTGGAAGGATAAGAAGTCTGCTGAACTGTCGAAAGGCATGCAGCAGAAAGTTCAGTTCATCGCCGCCGTTTTGCACGAGCCTGAGTTGTTGATTTTAGACGAGCCTTTTTCCGGACTCGACCCTGTGAGCGTGAATCTGCTCAAAGGCGTTATACTCGACCTCAAACAGCGCGGCAAATCCATCATCTTTTCGACTCACCAGATGGAGCAGGTCGAGCAGATGTGCGACGACATCTGCCTGATAAATCATGCGACGAAAGTGTTGGGCGGGAGCCTGCGCGATGTGAAACGCCGCTTTGGCCGAAATACCGTGATAATCGACTACGAAGACGGGGACGGCTTTCTCACAGACGACCTTGTTAAAAGGCAGAATCGTTTTGCGAACCACAGCGAGCTTACGCTCAACGAGGACGCGGACCCTCAAGAAATCCTGCGGCGCGCGATAAGCGCGGGCGCGCGAATAAATCGCTTTGAGATTGTTGAGCCTTCGCTCAACGAGATCTTCATCGAGAGCGTGACGAAACGCGGAGAAAAAGCCGAAGTTCAATCAGTAAAGGCTGAGGATAGAGGATGAAAAAAGTCTGGGTGATAATCAAGCGCGAATACTTGATAAGAGTCCGCACAAAGGCGTTCATAATCGGCACTCTCATAAGCCCGCTTTTAATGCTCGGGCTGATTCTGTTGCCCGCCTTTTTCGCCACGCGCGGCGGCGGCACGCGCAACGTGACCGTCATCGATCAGAGCGGCGACGCGACGCTCTTTGAAGCGATAAAGAAAAGAGCCGAAGCTACGACGGAAACGGACGATTCCGGCGGCAGCGGCAGGGCTCGCTTCGCAAATACTCAATACCGGCTCTCAAAAATGGTTTTGCAGCCGGACGAGAGTATCGAAGAAGTGAAGGAAAGTCTTAATAAAGAGGTGCAAGAAGATTCGAATAAAGCATACGTCATTTTGCCGCCGGGTGTGCTGGACAATGCGGAGCCTGAATATTACACCAAGAACGCGAGCGACCCTGCGATAAGAGGCATAGAGCAGGCCATAAGCACTGCTGTAATCGAGCGCCGTCTCACGCGAGCCGGGATCAACCCCACAGAGATAAGCCGCTATATGAAGTCTGTGGATTTGCGAAAGATCAAAGTCGGCCCGCAGGGCGAATCGGAAGAGTCCGGAGTGCCGACCTTCATAATCGCTTTCATCATGCTCTTTTTCATTTACATCACGATACTCTTTTACGGCATATTCGTGATGCGCGGAGTTATAGAAGAGAAGCAGTCGCGCATAGTCGAGGTCGTAGTCTCAAGCGTGAAGCCTTTTCAGATGATGATCGGTAAGATCATAGGCATAGGGCTTGTAGGGCTGACACAATACGGGATATGGATGCTATCGGCCGCGCTGCTCTCGTTTTTCGGGGCAAAGGTGTTTTCCGGCATGGGGGCCGAGTTGCCGAAAATTCCCCTGAGCCTTCTGGTCTACTTTATCATCTATTTTCTGCTCGGATATTTTCTCTTCGCGACGTTGTACGCGATGGTGGGTGCTATGGTGTCGAGCGAAGAGGACGCTCAACAAGTGCAGTTCCCCGTGACCATGTTGATCATCATTCCGATGGTAGTCTTCTCGCTGGTGTTGAACAATCCGAACAGCCCGGCTTCGGTGACGCTGTCGTTGATCCCGTTCTTTTCGCCCACGCTGATGATGTTGAGAATAGCCGTAGACCCGCCGCCCTTTTGGCAGATCGCCTTATCGATGGCTTTGATGGTGGCGACTATTTTGGGAGCTATATGGGTGGCTGCGAGAATCTATCGGGTGGGCATACTGATGTACGGCAAGCGCCCCAGCCTTGCGGAGCTTGGCCGCTGGCTGCGCTATAGCTGAAACGCGCTTAATGGACGCGTCTGGTTCGCCGCTTCATATAATCCATCAGGATGTACTGGCCCATCGTCATGGTCGTAGTGAAGTAGGCTTTCCCCTGGCAAATCTCCGTCACCCGTTTGACGAAATCGACCAGATAATAATCATCGGCCAGCATAAAGGTGTTTATCATTATGTTGCTGCGGCGGCAGAGCGCGACTTCTCTGAACGTCTCTTGCAATATGCGCGGGTCCAACCCCATAGGGTTCTTATAGATTCGCCCGTCTTCCAGGGTCATTGCCGAAGGCTTGCCGTCGGTAATCATAATGATCTGCCGCATGTCTTTGCGCTGAGAAAGCAGTATGCGGCGCGCCAGCTTCAGCCCTTCGCGCGTGTTCGTGTGGTAAGGCCCGACCTGCGCGCGGGCCAAATTCGAGAGCGGTATCTCTTCCGCCGAGTCGTGAAAAAGGACTACGCGAAGGCTGTCGCCGGGGAACTGTGTTCTTATCAAGTGCGTGAGCGCGAGCGCGACCCGCTTGGCGGGCGTGAAGCGGTCTTCGCCGTAAAGTATCATCGAGTGAGAGCAGTCGAGCATCAAGACGGTCGCGCAAGAGCTGTGATATTCGGTTTGATGCACCATCAAATCGGAGTATTCCAGGTTGAGCGGAACGCCCAGGCCCTCGCGCTTGATGGCCGAGCGCAGCGTAGCATTCACGTCCAGGTTCAGCGTGTCGCCGAATTCATACCTGCGCGATACTTCGCTCGCCTCCACGCCCGTGGAGAGGTAATTAGTATCGTGCCGCCCGAACGATGATTTGCCGAGCGACGAGATCAAATCTTTCAGCGCCTTGAATCCGAGGAAATCAAGCCCTTTGTCGGTTATCTCGAACTTCACGCTCTTCTCAACGGGCTTGCCCGTCTTGCCGCCGCGCGAAGAGACGCGCGAATCTTGCCTTTCCGCAGGCTGCTCGTTGATGCTGATGTAGCCCTCTTCGATCAATCGCTCGATCAATCGGTCCAGCAACTCCGACATCATGTCTGCCCGGATATTTCCCTGCTCGTCGGCGAGTTGCTCAAGCTCCTCGTCCGACAGCAGCCCCTCTTCCATCAACGCCCGCATGATCGCATCGCGCAGCGCATCGAGGTTTTGGTCAGGCTCGTCCCAGTCGCGGTAATAAGAACTTTCAAAACCGCTCTGAAGCAGGAAATCGGCCAGCCGGTCGAGCAAATCTTGCAAACTGATCGACTCCCAGTCTATGCCGTCGTATTTCGAGTATTTGGTAAAAGCCATACTGAGCCTTAGTGACGAGTGATGAGTAATGAGTGATGAGTTAAAAGCCCTTTGACTCATCACTCATCACTCATTACTCATTACTCATCGCTTTGAATTATCCTCTTCTGGGTCGCAGGCTGCCGACTGTAAAGCTGCGAGGCCGCTCCTGTTGTGCAGGGGCCTGCGCGACTCCCGGCGGTTGCACAATGACCGGGTGGCTTTCGGCGGCTGGCGTTTCCTGGTGTTCTTCTATCTCTAAAATATCTGCGGTTGTGAATAGATAGGTGCGCAGGAACTCATCCCACACAGGGTCTCTGCGGCGTATCCATTCGATGAGCATGACGGCGTGTTCTTTCTCTTCGTTGGCATGATGAGTGAGAATGCCGCGCAATGCTTCGTCATCGGACACGTCTACTCGCTGGCTGTACCAATCGATAGCCTCAAGCTCCTCCATCAGCGAGTGAATAGCGCGAGCTTTGTCACGAGTCTCAGGTGTTAACAATTCATACGGCGCGTGCCAGGCAATAGGCATTACTTGCGACTCCTTCCTTAATTAATTCTTCTTGAGCGACTGAAATTTTCGTAGCCGTATCCACGCGGTTCCTGTTTGGCGGCCGTGTAGCCGCGCTCGTCGCTGCGACTTATCTTTTTCTGCGCGTACAGCCCTTCGAGAATCAATTCGCAAACCGAGACGATTGTCGCCGGTTGAGATTTATCGGCCAGCCCCGATCTCGTCGCCGCGCCGAGCAGCCCCGTGACCCGGCGAAAGCTCTTCAAGCAAAGCTCGGCGCTGTCGCCGTCGCTCACGCGCAACGACCCACCGTCGTTGAACCACGTTATGATTTCGGCGCAGTCTATGTGCTCGAAATAAGCTTCAAATGTCTTGCCGACGGCGGCCCTCACCAGATCGCGCGCAACGTTCACCTGGCCCCGCTGCTCGCCCTCATATTCAAGCTCCAGCTTGCCCGTTATTGCAGGCAGCGCGGCATAAATATCGCTGATGCGAGGCACGATGTGGTCTTCGCCGGTCAAAACTTTTCGCCGCTCGGCGTTCGATACAGCGTTTTCGACGACCGAGATCGGAAGCCGCTGGCTCACTCCTGATCGTTTATCAACGCGCTGGTCACCGCGCGCTTCAAACGCGATCTGCTCGACGGCTCGCAATATGAATTCAGGCATCAAGAGGCTCTCCCGGTCGCGAGCCATCCAGGCTTCCTGCGTCGTTATCTCTATGCCTTCTTCGATTGTCGCGGGGTAATGCGTGTTGATCTCAGAGCCTATACGGTCTTTGAGCGGAGTGATGATCTTGCCGCGAGCAGTGTAGTCTTCCGGATTGGCTGAAAAGACCAGCATCACGTCGAGCGGCATGCGGATCGGGTAGCCTTTTATCTGAACGTCGCCCTCTTGCATGATGTTAAACAACCCTACCTGCACTTTGCTCGCAAGGTCGGGCAGCTCGTTGATGGCGAATATGCCGCGATTGGCTCGCGGCAGCAGCCCGTAATGAATCGTCAATTCGTCCGAGAGCAAATGGCCGCCTCGCGCAGCCTTGATAGGGTCGAGGTCGCCTATCAGATCGGCTATCGTCACATCGGGCGTAGCGAGCTTTTCAACATAACGGGCATCGCGATGTATAAAAGTAACGGGCGTCTGCTCGCCCTGGCTTTCGGTTGCCACCCGACAGGATTTGCAAATGGGCGAGTAAGGATTGTCGTTGATTTCGCAGCCTTCGATCACAGGCATCTGCTCGTCGAGCAAGCCCACAAGCTCGCGCAGGATGCGGCTTTTGGCTTGACCGCGCAAGCCGAGCAGTATGAAGTTGTGGCGCGACAACAAGGCGTTGGTTATCTGTGGGATTACCGAATCGTCATAACCGACTATGCCGGGAAATATAGTCTCACTTCGCATTATCTTTGCTATGAGGTTGGCGCGAATCTCGTCCTTGATCGAACGGCGGCCCGTCAGCGCGTCGTTAAATCGGCTCGTTCTGAGTTCGCCAATGGTGCGTGGCATCTGCATGAATTATTACCTCAAAGATTATAAAGAGAAAAACTAACCGAGCGCATTCACTACTCGTTTAGAAACTTTAGCTTTACAGTGAGCGTCTGTAAACCCCACAGGCGAACTCACACTCGGAAGGTAATCTAGTTGCACAAATCAAAGGATTCTAGAGGAAGATTGAAAAGCCTCGAAGAGGCGAAATTCAATAGCCCGGCTGCCGCGCGCCGGGTAATAGCGATTGATAGTAACAAGCCCTGAAAGGGCGAAATAATCCGAACGATTTATTTCGCCCTTTCAGGGCTTGTCGTTATGTTTGGCGCTGACCTGGGGCTAGCGCCCCAGGCTATTGAATTTCGCCTCTTCGAGGCTTATGAACTATCTTTTCAAACACCCTCTATAGTGATTTGCAGAGGTGTGTAACCTGATGAAAATTTAGAGGCGGCCCCGGGGCCGCCTCTAATCTGCGGGAGCGACGAGTTACTTCTGCGCGTCCTTTCTTTCCCACTCATCCTTCGAGAGCAGCTTTATCGGTTCCATCTTCTTCTTCGCCAGGGCCGAGTTCAAGCCGCCCATCTCTTTCGCCGCCCAGGCGTCGAAATCTCTCACTATGTCGGCCAGTTCGCGGGCAAGCGCATCTGTCCGATCCACCTGTGTCTGCGCCGGGCGCCCCTCGTAGGAGACGACATTGCCGTACAGGTTGCTCAGGTCCTCGCGCAACCGCTCCTCGCCGGTGATCATGCCGCCCTCCTTTGTGGCGACGATCTTCTTGCGAAGCTCATCAACTTGCGCGGACGCCGTCAGCATCGACTGCCGAAGCGGGTCGCCTGCCGGAAGCTTCGAAGCCCGCTCGTCCAGCGCCAGGCGCAACGCGTTAATACGCTCCACGGCAACCGTCATCTCGCCGAGCAGATTGTAGAGCTTCATCGAGAGTTCGAACTGCGCCTTTCGATCCTCCGGTGTGTGCTTTGATCGCGGGTCGGCGGCCACCTGCAACTGAGTGGTGTAGACCTGTTTGTCTTTGGTCATCTTTACGGTGTATGTGCCCGGCAGCACGCGGGGGCCTACGGACGCGCCGAAGGCCGCCGTTGCCGCAGGCGCAACCTTTGGCGCTTTCAATCGCATTGACCATGTCACGCGACTCAACCCGCGACGCTTGCCGCTCGGTATTGTGCCAAGCAGCCGACCCTCCTGGTCCAGAACCTCTATCTTCAAGTCGCCAAAGATGTGGCGCTTCTTCTGGTAATAGATGATGACTGCCTCGTCAGGCGGATTAGGCCCGGCGAATGCAGCATCGCCGTTCGACCACCCTCCCCCGGCTGGAAGGCGCTGCACCGAAGGCTGTGCCTGAATGAATACGACCTCTTTGCCGAGCGTATCCGGCGTCAGCGCGCGGAGAGGCGTAATATCATCAACGATCCAGATCCCGCGCCCGTGTGTGCCGATAACCAGATCATGGTCGCGCGGGTGTATCGCAAGGTCGCGCACAGCAACGTTAGGCAGATCGCCGCCCTTGTACTGTGCCCACTGCACGCCGCCGTCGAGCGAAATCCAAAGCCCGAACTCTGTGCCGAGGAATAGAAGGTCTTTATTGACCATGTCTTCTCTTACGACGTGCGCATATCCGCGCACCGGGCCGTCGGCCGCTACTATAGGCGTCCAGGTCTGGCCGAAGTCTGTAGTCTTATAAGCGAACGGTTTCAGGTCGCCGAACGTGTGCAGGTCGAAGGTCACGTAAGCAGTGCCTTCATCGAAATGACCGGCTTCGATGTATGACACCCACGCGCTCTTCGGCAACCCCTTGACGTTGGCGACGACGTTTGTCCACTTCTTGCCGCCGTCGCGCGTGACTTGCAAGTTGCCATCGTCCGTGCCGACCCAGATGACGTTAGGGTTTTTGTGGGACTCGGCTATGGAATAGATCGTAGTGTGTGTCTCGGCTGCCGAGTTGTCTATGGTCACGCCGCCGGACTGCTCCTGCTTCTGCTTCTCAGGATCGTTCGTTGTGAGGTCGGGCGAGATGCGCTCCCACGTCTGACCGCGGTCATGCGAGCGGAATAGGAACTGCGCGCCGATGTAGATCGTCCCCCTTTGCGTCGGGCTTAAATGAATCGGGGTGTTCCAGTTGTAGCGAAGCTTGCCTTCTTTATATTGAGGCAGCGGCTTTATGTTCCGCGTCTCGTGCGTCTTGCGGTTGATCCGCCCTATCTCGCCGCCCTGGGCTTCGGCGTAGATGTAATCAGGGTCGGCCGGGTCTGCAAACATCCAGAACCCGTCGCCGCCATACATGTTCTCCCAGCGACTGTTGGTGATCCCGCCGGGGTACTGCGAGTCGCCCACCCACGAGCTATTATCTTGCAGCCCCCCGTAGACCCGGTAAGGCCTGTCCATGTCTACGCTCACATGATAGAACTGCGAGATGGGTAAGTTCTCGCCTTTCCACCATTGATTACCGGCGTCGTAGGAGTACCACACTCCGCCGTCGTCGCCTACGATGAGGTGGTCCGTGTTTTTGGGATTGATCCAGAGGTCGTGGAAATCGCCATGCGCGCCGCCCGAAATGTTGCTGAAGCTCTTACCGCCGTCGTCGCTGACTATGAGCGAGAGATCGGGCTTGTAAATCTTGTTCTCGTTCTTAGGGTCAACGATGAGGTTGGCAAAGTAGAACGGGCGCCAGATCATGTTCTGACTGCGGTCGAGCGCCTGCCAGGTCTGGCCGCCGTCATCAGAGCGATAGAGACCGTTCTTGGGCGGCGCGGCTTCTATAAAGGCATACACGACGTTCGGCTTTGAAGGAGCCACAGTGACGGCCACGCGGCCCCACGGTTTTGAGGGAAGCCCTTTCACACTCTTTTCATCAAGCTCGACCCAGGATGCGCCTCCGTCTGTGCTCTTAAACAGGCCGCTCCCGCTTGGGGCTTCGGGCCCGTCTCCGCCGGAGCGGAATGTCCAGCCCTTGCGGCGGAAATCCCACATGCCCGCGTAGATCGTCTTCGGGTTCTGTCTGTCCATAGAGATCATGGAGCAGCCCGTTGAAGCATTAGCTCCTTTCAGAATCTTTGCCCATGTCTTTCCGCCATCGGTGGTCTTGTACAAGCCGCGCTCATCGCTGTCGCTCCAGAGCTTGCCCGGCACGGCGACATAAACCGTGTTCGTATCGGTCGGGTTGACAAGAATCTTGGCGATGCGCTCGGAGTCTTTGAGCCCCACGTTAGTCCAGTTCTCGCCGCCGTCAACCGATTTATAAACGCCGTCGCCGACTGAAACACTGTTGCGCGTCCACGGCTCGCCCGTGCCCACCCAGATCACCTTCGGGTTCGCCGGATCAATCGTTACCGCGCCGATAGACTGTACGGGTTGCTTATCAAAGACCGGCTTGAAAGTCGTCCCGCCATTCACAGACTTCCACACCCCGCCGCTGGCCGCGCCGATGTAGACGGTTATGCGTTGCCCCTCCTGCACTGCGTCAAGCGCCGCCACGCGACCACTCATCGCCGCCGAACCGATATTTCGTATTCCCAAGCCCGAAATTGTTTCAGAATCGACCTTCACGGCAGGGGGCTGTTGTGCCGCCACGCTTTTCACTATGGCGAAGCTAAGCAACAATGCAGAAGTCGCACAGGCTATAATCTTGTTGATCGCCCTAGAATTATTCTTCCGTTGCGGAATCATTTGTTCCTATCCTCCTCCGGCTTTGCGCCCGGCTTCCTGGCCTCCTGCTTTTTAGGCGGGTTCGTTGAAGCGTCCGGCTGCTTCTCCGGCTGCTCTTTTGTGTTCGCGGCAGGGATGCGGAAGCGAAGATCGTCAATCGGCGGGTTGGCTTCGATCTTCTCGTAGGTGACGCTCTGTTTAAATTGGCTTCCCTTGACGCTGCTCTCTATCGAGTAAGGCAGATACCAGCCTGCCACTTCCTTGTAATCTCCGAGCGTAGTTTCGTACTCGCGTTCGGCGCCTCGGATCGTCCGCCTGGTGTTCGATCTTTATAGGGACGTAGTAATCCGTGTCCATATAGTAGTAGCGGACATCGCCGTCGGCGAGCGTCACTTTGAGCTTGAATGCGTCGGTGCCCTCGACTGGCTCCATGCCCACGAACTCAACTTTGTTTCCCTTCTGCTGGTAATTCACGAGCGGCCCATCCATATCAGAGGCTTCGATGATCTGTTTCATCTCCTCTTCGCCAAGAGTTTCTGGGTCTTTTTTCCCTTGCCAGGGCTCGATTTTCCACCCGGTCTTTCCATCATAGGCGTTGATCTGCGTCATGCCTTGTAGCGTGAACTCCTGCCGCACCATATTCGGGCGCTTGTTCTCTTCGATGACTACGGCCTCGAATCCTCCGCCGCCTGTGAACTTACCCGTGCGGCGCAGGGACTTTACGGCTTGAATCTTCTCCAGGCCGCCGACGGTCTTGATGTATTTGGCGATGATCTCATCGGCGGTCTGTGCGGAAACCGGCATGGCGAAAAGAGCCAGCCCGGCCATCCCCAGCAAAAATTTACGCATGATTATCTCCTCAATAGGCTATCGAACACCAAAGTTAGCTATAAGCGGATACGATTAAGTCAGATGTTAATGGCTTGCTTTCACCCATGTCAAACAAACTGTTATACGTCATTGTTCGAATAAACGACGCCAGGAGTTCCGTTATTAAAACGGAGAATGAAGGTAGAACTGCTACGGCAGGTTTATGAATTTTTTCTGATTGGGTCTGGAGAATGGAATGGTCTGCGGATATGTTCTTGCCCCATCAGCCGAAGCAAGCCCAAATTTTGAGCCGCCATTTTACGTGGCGATATCGAAGGTCTGAAATCGACGGGCGGTTTAATCCTTCCCAAAAATCTTTTTGAAAGCCCCGAAAATTCCTCCGCCTTTCTTCTTTTTCTTATCGTCAACTTTCTTGCCGTCAGCTTTCTTGTCTCCGTCCTCTTTCGATCTTGAAGAATCGCGCTTCGGGTCCCTCTTCATTTCGGAGTTGGCCGAAGCAGACCCCGAATCGCGAGTGTCTGCCGTAGGCTTGACGACGGCTGGAGCCGGTTCAGGCTCTTTTGGCGGCGGCGGGGCAAGAATGGCCGGGTCAATCTGCGCTGGATTCTCATCCTCGCTCGCTTCCTTTGCTGCGGCTTTAGGATTTAGCGGCGCGTCGTTCGCGTTGCCATTTAAATTCTGTTGAGCTGCGTCTCTCTTTTTCAACTCTGTCGGCGGGACCTCTTCCACCACTATTTCCGGCGACTCGGAATTCGTAGATGAAGCCTGGGCGATTTCAGTCTGCGCCGATTCGGTGCGGGTAGAAGTTATAGCCGTGCTGGTTTCGGAACTGGCCACAGTAGGCGCTACGCGCGCTTTAGGCAAAAATACTATGGACAGGGCCGACAGAACGAGCGCCCCCACAAGCAACCCCACTCCTATGAGCGACCAGGCTTTATTCTGCTTTTCCGGGGTCTCCGAGCCGACCTCGCGCTTTAGCCGCGTCCCGTCGAGATCGCAAAATTTAAGCTCGTCCGCAAAAGTTTCGTTACAGACCGGGCATACCTTCATAAACTTCTCCCTTTATGATTAACCAGTCCCTTTTCGATTCGTCAGGCGTGTTTGAAAGTGAAATACCATTCTACCATTTAAACGGCCCTATTCCAAGCATGAGCCTGACGGCGGCTCGTGAGAGGCTCGAAAACCGGCGACGAACTCGGCTATACGCCTTCTATCCTGATCCGAAATCTCTTGAAATTCCACGCCCATTCCGGTGCCAAGCAGCAGGTAACGGACTATGCCTACGACCCGGACCCTGTAGCCGTTGACAAGGTTGAACTCTAACTCGATCCGGCTGCCTTCGGGGACTACGGGGCTTTCGATGTACGCGCCGCCTTCGCTCAGGTCGAGTATGAGGCTCTCGGTTTCGCCATATTTCCCGTCGCGATACTTTGCCGGTCTCAGCACGGGAATGCGCTTAAAACGGCGGCGATCCGGGTACCTGAACTCATATGAATCTCTATTTTGTAAAGTATCGTGCAACCGCATAACCCTCCCCAGCTTGCTCGTAAAAAAAAGAAGAAGCCCCAGGAATTTGAGGCTTCTTTTACTGGCCGAACTTCTTACGGCCTCAAGCTGTGAGATGGACGCGGCAGCGGTTTAGTTCGCCGTAAAAAGTTGAGATTTTATTGCGACGCGGATCGTTTTGATTGTGCGAGTGCGTGGATTAGAAATCAGCAAAAAGATTCACCGCAGAGACACAGAGAACACAGGATGGCCGATGATGCGCCTTCGGCGCGCGGCGGGGGCGCAGAGCAGACGTTGGTTTTCTCTGCGCCCCCGCCGCGTGCGAAGCACATCATCGGCCATATGCGTCCTCTGTGTTTGCGGCGGTGAGATGACTTTCTAATCCCGCACATTCAATCGAAATCCGCACTAACCTTTATTATGCGTCATACATCGCTGCGATAAGGCATCCGCGAGCCGTGGCCGTCAGCGGGTCTTCGGCCAGGCGTATCTCCGAGATTTCGAGCGGGAAGCCGTCGCTTTCTATCGCCTGGCGGAACTTGTCCAAAAATCCTTTAGGCTTTGCGGTCCCGCCGCTCAGGACTATCGGGATGGCTTTGTCAATGCGCGGCATGTTCTTTGTCTCGGCAAGCGCCGTGCGAAGCCCTTCGACTAAGGACACGATCACGTCGTCATAGTAAACGTGCAGCGCGCTTTCATACTTGTTCTTCGGCGCGTGCGAGAGGTCAAGCCCCTCTTCCTTGATGACGCGAATTCTGGTCGGTATCTCGCCCGTGACCGTGGCGACGTTGCGGTCTATGTAATCGCCCGCTTTGCCTATGCTGAACGTCATTACCGGAATTGACATGAACGCGAGCGCGACGTTGCACATCCCGCCGCCGCAGCTTATCCCTATGCCGCTGAAGTTCTCGCGCTCAAGCTCGGCAAACACGACGGCCAATCCTTCATTGATCCCTTTGGCGTCATACCCCATGCCTGCGAGCAAATCGCGCAGCATTGCTTCGTGATAGACGAGGTCGGGCGAGCCGCCGTTGCGCAACTGGCCGGGCACGCTGAAACGAAGGTTTTCGCTGTTCTTAGCCTTGCGAACCAACTGCTGTATGATCGCTTGCATCACCGAAAGCGAATACTCTTCCGCAGGGTTGAGCATGCCCGCCATCATCGGGCGGCGCACTTCGGTGTTGAAAACGTTAGCAAAGCGCGCGGCCTCGTTCCCGTAGACTTGCAGCGACTGGCCGCCGTTCATCTGATAGTTGACTTTGTTCTGCTTCAGTATGCTCTCGGTGAACTTAGAGTAAGGGACTGTGATGAACGCATTCAGCTCTGCTTTTGCTTTGATGTGATCCGCCGTGCCGCTGGCCAGCACCAGGCGGCTCGTTCCGACGTCGAGACCCAGGGCCGAGCCCTCATGCGTTGGGGCCTCATTCGTTGTTTCTTCCTTCTGCTTCTTATCCATGTTACCTCCAAAATTGTTTACGTTTTTATCGACAGTGAGGGGCTCGGTATTTAGCCGCGCGACAGCCTTTCGCGTCGCTTTCAGTTTCACGGCCCTGCCTGCCGGTATCGGTCTAGGGGCTTCGCCTACCGTAGCAGGCAGCAGGCCATTTCTTTTAGGTTTTAATTGCAAGCGGCCAAGGCCGCGTATCTGCACCGCCGCTTCCGAGTTAAGCTCGCGCTTGAATATCTCAAGCGTAGCTTCTATGCCGCGCGAGGCCGTGCGGCGCTTCAGCCCCGTGCGTCGTACAACTTCATTTATCAAGTCTGTCTTGTTCATATCAAGGACTACTGTTCGTCGAGCTTGCGCTGTTTTGTGTAAGCGCGTTGAAAAAATTGCCACCCTTCGCGGCGCGCGTCTTCGACGGTGACGCCCTCGTCTCTGGCCGCGTCTTTCAGTTTCGTGTCGGCGCGCTCAAGCCCCGCCCAACGCTTTCCGCCAGCCGCATTGATGTACGGCTGGTCGTAGGTGAAGCCCAGACGCGAGACGGCCAGAAGCTCTGTATCGTACTTGTTCGTCAGGCCCACCGCTTCAAACGGAAAGCCCGCGACCCAGTCCGTGTGATAACCCATCAGCCGGTTAGACGGGTTTACCGAAACCAGCCCGTGTGTCACGCAGTTGGCATCCGCGATCTCGTACTTTGACCTCAGCACGGCTGTTAAGACGCGGGCGGCGTAGATCTGCGCTTCGTTGATGCCTTCCGGCCCTACGGCAGTTCCGGTCTCGGATTTTCCTTCAAAACAGATTCCAATAAAGCTCGCGCTCAGATTCACGTAAAGGTTGCGCTCGTCCGACCACATCGAGTTGCCCGCGTGATTTGCGGTCTGCTCGTCGCGCACGATTCTGTAGGTTCGCCCGAAACGGTCTATCAAGTAATTGTAAAGCCCCTTCTCGCGCGCGTATTCGAGCAGAGCGCGCGAACGAACTTGCAACGACGAATTGTATTTGCCCGCGAAAGGCAATAGATCGCTCTCCGATATGTGATAGAGAATGCCTATGGGCTTTGACCACATCTCGCCCTCGTCCGAATTATTAAAGAGCGAGTCCGCCGGGAAGCTATAAAAACGGCGCTCTTTCCCCTCGGTTTCAAACTCGGTCAACACTCGCGCGCCGTTGCTGTAGAACTCGTAACCGTCTCCGCTTTCGGCCAGCCAAACTTTATCGAGCGAAAGTCCGGCCTCGGCTCCTATGGCGGTGACGGCATTAGCGCCCTCCGGATTAACTGCTCCCGCGTGATTTCCCGGCATGCCATCCTGCGCATTGGCAGGAGTGGAAATGTTCGAAGCCAGGCGCGCCGCCAGGTATACGATGCTTGCGCCCGCCCCAAGCGCGAGCACGAGGGTTACGGCGTAGACCGCGTAACGGACGCGGTAAAGCAGTGATGTGACGCGCAACGCGAGCGGCAGGCTGCCCGTTGGCGGCATTAGTTTTGATAATTCAAAGATCAAGGTCGCACGTTCAGGCAACGTACCGACCATCGGCAGCCGCGTCCAGAAATCGCGCGGCGGCGCAGCCCTTAATGTGTTGTTGAGAAATTTCAGCCGCAAAACCGGAGATTGAATATATCTGGAATACCGGTCTACGAGTCTGGCGTATCCTTCGTCCTGCGGGCTAAAATCCGACACGTCTGAAACCCCTTAACTTCTCAAACCTCACGTCACCCTTCTAAGGCTTTCCGTACTCGACAACTATGAAAGCCACCTTCATCCCGGCGGCTTTGGCGCGCAGCCGCGACTGCGCGGCATACTTTTTCGCCTCCTCGGCCTTTGTGAATCTCCCCACGCGCACCCGGAACCATCTTCCTTTTCCGGCGAGGTCGGCGGGTACTACGTAAGCCGGTACGCCTGCGCGTATCAGCCTTTTGGAGAATTCGTCTGCGCCCGATTCGTCTGGAAACGCTGCGGACTGGAGCGTCAGCGTACCGACGCTGCCAAACTCGGTTGGGGACGTAGCCGGCGCTTGTGCCTGGCTTATGTCCGGGCTCGCTTGAGCTGGCGCGCTCTGTTGCTCGGTTGCGATGGGAGCTGGGAGGGGCTGAGCAGCCGAAGCGGCTGAATCGCCATTCGATTCTGCTGACGAGTTTTGAGCATTAGCGCTTTCGGTTCGCGGCGAGTTGGGCCGCGACAGCAAAAAGTACGCAGCGATAACGGCGACGATAAGCAGACCGACTGCAATCAGCGGCCAGAGCTTTCTTCGTCGCGAGGGCCTTTTAGGGCTGAGCAGCACAGGGTATTCGTTGCGAGAGTAATCCCAGGCGGGAAGAGGCTCCTCCCACGGGTCCGTAACGGCCTCATTAGAGTTCGATGCTTGAGCGGCAGGCGCTTGCGCCGTGTCAGTAATGGTTTCGGCATTCGTCAACCAAAAATCGTCCTGCGCTAGCTCATGGGTTGTTTCGCCTGTCAGCGGCGCGGTGGTTGCCGGGATGTATTCAGAAGCCGGTTGAGCGCCGTAACCCTGCGTGATGTTTTGCCACTCTCCCGAGGCATGCCCTGAGCCGTTGCCTGAAGCCGAATCTTCATTATGGAGAGAGTCCGAAGAGGAGAAATTAATAGGGCCTTGATCCGGTAGATCGGCAAGATCATCAACCGGGCTTTCCAGAGCTACGCTTTCGTGCGGCGCGCCAGGAAAATCTTCGACAAAATCATCAAGCTCGCCGGTGTCGGGCTGAATCTCCAGATCGGTCCGATAGTAGCTCTCTTCTTCGGGTCTGAAGAAACTCGGTTCGCCCGCGCCAACATCTTCTCGATAATCAAAATCGTCTTCCAGGACCGGGTCATCTTTTACGACCTCAACAAAGGGCAGCTCTTCAGGCGCCGCCGCCGTGTCCAAAACAGCAGCCGTCTCGGCTGCGGCA
The DNA here is from genome assembly GCA_963728545.1 of Blastocatellia bacterium. GTDB lineage: Bacteria > Acidobacteriota > Blastocatellia > UBA7656 > UBA7656 > DASUNP01. The sequence goes on along the minus strand of CAVSKO010000002.1, from coordinate 2,807,751 downwards.
TATAAGCCGGTCCGTGGAAGAATAGTCTGTACCAACTGGCGGCATCGGCCGCAAAGGCGCGACGGGCCTGGGTAGGCGTCTGCCGTTGGCGCAAAACCGCTTTTGCATAAGGCGCAGGTTGAATCTGTCATTTCAAATTGCATGAGAGGAGTCCTGCCAAAGAATTTAGAGACGCTTCACCGCGTCTGCCGCCCGGCGCGCGAGCGCCGGAACGATTTTGTTATCCAGTATTGTTTCAATGGGGCAATTTGTGGGGCTCAAAGCCTGAACGGTTCGGTTATAACATAGGGTAGGGGCCTTTACAATAGTATATTTTTTCTCGCGATTTACCCCCTGATGGGGGACTATTAAGGCCAAAGCCGCGCTTATTTCGTCAGGCTCGAAGTGACCTCTTTCGACTTCAAAGCGATTATAAAAGTCTCTATCTCTTCTCTATCTTCGTCGTCAAGGTTGAGGAATTCCACGCCAAGCCCGAGACCCTTTTTCGTGTAACAGACGCGCGATACGGCTATGACTCGATGTTTGTTTGGAAGCTCGAATCGCACGACCATTCGCGTCCCGGCCCTGATCGGCTCTTCGGTGCTGATAAACAGACCGCCGATGCTGATATTAGCCATGTTTTTTCTCACGCGAGAAGGGCCGCTGCTGCTGTTTGTCAGCTCGTATTCGACCTGTGCTGTTATAGGGGCCCGCTCAAATCGGCGGCGTTCCAATTGCGCAGAGCTTTTCATAAGACTCCTTCTATTGCGACCTGCGCCTGCCAGGGGGACTTTAATACTGCGCTCAGCTCGCTTCCCAAGATCACGCGCCCGTGGAGGCTCGCTTTCGGATCTCTTCGACGTCGAGCGGGTTCGGGCTGTCGAATGATTTACATTTACACAGCTTGAGCCTTCTTGACAAGACCAAAACGATTTTGGATTAACGGATCGGCATTTGCGCCTCGTCGGCATCTGCAATCCGAAATCCAAAATTAAACCAGGCTATCCCGCGCTGCCCGAGGTCTTAATCTATGGGGTGTAGGTGTATTGACTGAGGTGTGGGGTTATGTGAGAAAATGACCGCCGGAGTTGCCCCACTATTAATAACAAGCTTATTGGGAAGAGCGGAGTAAGAGTATGAGCAGCAGACGCATCGGTAATTATCAAATCCTCGATTACATAGGAAGCGGCGGATTCGGGTCTGTCTTCAAAGCCGAAGATGTCCATACGCCGGGCCGCATAGTAGCCATAAAAGAGTTGCATAAAAAGCACACGCGCAATACCTCCATCAAGCAACGCTTTTTCCAGGAAGCGATCGCAATGGCCCGCCTGGATCATCCGAACCTGCCGCGCCTCTACACTTTCGGCGAAGACAACGGCTCTTATTACCTGGTGATGGAGTTTTTATCTGGCCATCCGCTCACCGAACAGATTCAACAGGACGGCGCAGTCCCTCAGGCCCGGGCCCTTGCCATACTCGCCGAAGTGCTCGAAGGCGTAAGCTACGCGCACCGCAACGGGATCATTCATAGAGATTTGAAGCCGGATAATGTCTTTCTTATGAAAGACGGCGACCGGCTGCGCGTCAAGGTGCTCGATTTCGGCATAGCCCGCATAGTCGGCGGCGAGAACCTGACGCTGACCGGAGAGAGTTTCGGCACGCCGAATTATATGTCTCCCGAACGAATCACCGGCGGTCAGAGTATAGATCAGCGGACCGACATTTACGCCCTCGGAATAATTCTTTTCGAGATGCTGACGGGCAAAGCGCCCTTCGAATCAAAGGCCACGGACCCCGCTTTGTACTGGTCGGAGATGCGCACGCGCCACGAAAGCGAGCTGCTTCCATCAATGGCTCCCCTCGGCGTGAGTGAAGAGCTTGACAGGATCGCAAGAAAGGCGACTGCCAAGCGCATAGAAGATCGGTACACGACGGCCGACGAAATGCTCGCCGATCTGCGCAAGGTGGAATCGGCGGGGAGCGCCGTCGCGACTGTTGAAACGAGCGCACGCCTCGCGCTTGCCACCGCTCCCGGCGCAGCCGAGGTCTTTGTTGATAACATCTCGCGCGGCGTTTCGGATGAAGCGAACGGCAGAATCATGATTGAAAGCCTCGCGCCGGGGCTTCACAGCGTGCGCGTCTCGAAGACAGGCTACAGCGATTATAAGATCAGCGTGTCGCTGGAAGAAAACCGTCAAACAGATTTGCAAGTGGCGCTTGCGGCTCGCGCAACTATGGCGATGCCGCAAGCGGAAGATACCGGGCCCGTTGACGCCAAGACTATAAGGGTCGAAAGCCGTGATGAGATCGAGACGGCGCTCTTTGTGGTCGAAGGCATTCCGTCAGCCAGCACCATCTTTGTGGGCGATAGAGCTGTGGCGCAGGCAGGCGATGACGGACGCGCGACGATAAGGCTTAACCCCGGCGTTCACGAGATACAGGTGACTGCTCCTTCCGGCGTCGGGGCAAAAAGAATGGTAACAGTTACAGGCCAGGACACGGGCTCGTTGAATACAATAAAGATGCCGTTGGAGCCTGCGGCTGTAGTGACAAAGCCTATGTCGTCTGCTGTTACTGATCGCGAGCCTTCCCGGCCAGGAAAAAAATTGGCCGCCGCCGCCGCCTTGATGATATTGCTGGCGCTTGTCGTAGCCGCTTACTTTGTGTTGCGCGGCCCGGAGCGCAGCGCAGCGCAAGCCAATGAACCGGCTGCTCCGACCGACCCGCAGCGTGAAGCAATGGCTAAGACTGCTGCTGATTCGGAAAGAGCGATCCGTGAAGCGCAGCAAGCCGCTGAAGATCAACAAAGAACTACCGCCGCACTCAAAGCCCTGCAAAAAGAATTTGAAGATTTCGAAGAAGCGAAAAAAGCGGCAGAAAAAGAGGCCCAGAAGCAAGCGGGGACCGCGCCGACTCCCGCGCCTGTGACTCCGCGCCAGCCGACGGCTCAAGCTGATGCATGCGTAGACGTTCTGGTCGTCGGTCCTGCGGGCGAGCCGCTGCCGCGCATGAAGGTCGCCCTTTTTTCCGGAGGAAATCTCTCAGGCGGCTCGACGGATGCAAACGGCAGGTGGGGGCGTTGCGGCGTGGCGGCAGGCCAGGCGGTCAGAGTTGAAGTGATCGGCCCCAGACGCGGCACGCTCGGAATGCGGCAACGAGTCGTCGAGCCCGGCAAAAACGAATTTGTGATCAGAGTCAACAGGGAGCCTCAAATGGGACAGCCATTGCAAGGACCGAAGAGGCTGGATGGCATGAAGAGGCCGAGAAGATACTAGCGCCCGTGAAGCGGTCGGCAAGCGCAGGTTGAAGATTATTGATAGTTTTGTTCGGTTTTGGTAAGCTGTTATTTTGTTTTATACGCGCGATTCGCGACATGATAGATAGTTGAAAGGAGTAGATAGAGAATGGCTAAAAGAGGAACAGCACGAGCCGTGCGATTGACGTGTCCTAAGTGCGCAAGCCAGTTTACGGTGGTCGCGTTTATCTCTCAGGGAATAGACGCGGGCGATTACTGGAAGGCGAGGGCCGAAGAGCACGATTGCGAAGCTCACGCGAAAACGCTTGCTGCTATGCGCGGCGGGGACGGCACAAAGAACCCGCTCAAGGCTTCAAAGGCCGCAATGCGAGGCAAGAAGTAAACCTAAAGTTCCAGCCGGGGCCGAGCCGTCTAACCGGCCCCGCACACCTTCCTCAATCTGATACTTTCTACAATCGGCGATACTGGGATTGGCAAGGCCGTTGCGTTTTTGCAAAGGACGCCAAGAACCGCAAAGCGCGCCAAGAAGATTTGCGTGCTTTGCGTCCTTTTTGCGGTTTTTGCGTAAAAGCAACGGCATCCGATTTTCTAATCACCGGACTGTTGTCTGCCTTTTAATTGGACGAGAGGCTGGATTGGACCGGGCTGCCAGTCGCTTGTGAATACCGGGTCGAGGCTATAATCGCTCGCCGCCGTCTCGGCCCCGTCCGTATGACGGCCCGCGTGATAAGAGCTTCGCACGAGCGGACCCGCCTCGACGTAGCGAAAGCCTAAAGCAAGCGCTTCTTGCTTGAGATGTGCGAACTCTTCGGGCGTGTAATATTTTTCGATTGGAATATGCTTTGGCGTCGGCGCCAGGTACTGGCCCAATGTCAGTATGTCGCACCCCGTATCGCGAATGTCGCGAAAAGTCTCGATCAACTCATCCGCTGTTTCGCCAAGCCCTGCCATCAAACCGGATTTGGTCAGCAGCGGGTATTGCGGTTTTCGCCGGTCGGCGCGGCTGAGTAGCTCAAGCGATTGCCGGTATAGGGCATCGGGCCTGACGCGCTTGTAGAGTCGAGGGACGGTCTCCGTATTATGATTGAGCACGTCGGGCCGCGCTTCAAGAACCGTGTTGAGTGCGGCTTCGTTGCCGCAAAAATCCGGTATCAGCACTTCAACACGGCAACCGGGATTGAGCCGCTTGATCCAGCGAATCGTCTCCGCGAAATGGCGCGACCCTCCGTCCTCAAGCTCGTCTCGATTGACGCTCGTTACGACGGCGTGGCGCACGCCCAGACGTTTGACGGCCTCTCCGACGTGGCGCGGCTCGTCGGGGTCAAGCATTGCGGGCTTGCCTTTGCCGACCGCGCAAAAGCCGCAATGTCGCGTACAGATGTCGCCGAGGATCATAAAGGTCGCCGTGCCTTCGCCCCAGCATTCGAATATGTTCGGGCAACGAGCCTCCTGACAGACCGTGTGAAGACTCAGATCGTTTATCATCCGGTTGACGCGCTCGAACGAGTTGTCCGCGCGTATTCGAACCTTCAGCCACGCCGGTTCTCGGCCCTGTCAGTTTAGGTTTAGCCATTCAGATAACTCGGGTCTCTTTAATCGCCCATGCCTGCAGTGACTTCTATCTTTTCCTGCTCGGCTGCCGATGCTTTTTCAACATTAGCGGAAGCTTCTCTTCTCGCGAGGCTGCGTCGTTCGGCTATACGTCGCAGGCCGTTTGTTAAAGGACTCGCAAGGCGACCCACGCGAGCGGCAAACGCGCGCCACTTGGCGGTGGCCGCCAGGTCGTCGAACATAGAATAAGCTACGGGCGTGACGATCAGCGTCAGCAATAATGAAAGCGTCTGCCCGCCGATGACCACCACCGCGATGGCGCGGCGCTCGTCGGCTCCCGGGCCTGTGCCGAGCGCGAGCGGCATCATGCCGGCTATCAGCGCGAGCGTCGTCATAAGAATCGGACGCAATCGGTCGCGGTTCGCTTGCATTATCGCGGGCAGGCGATCAAGCCCGGCCCGCCTCAAATTGTTCATGTGATCGATCTGCAATATGGCGTTCTTCTTAACGACCCCAAACAGCACCAGTACCCCGAGCGCCGAATAAAGATTTAGAGTGTTGCCCGTGACCCACAGCGAGAAGAGCGCGAACGGGACCGACAGCGGCAGCGATAACAATATAGTAAGCGGGTGCACTATGCTTTCAAACTGCGACGCCAGAATCATGTACATGAAGATTACTGAGAGCAAGAACGCCCAGATAAATTCATTAAAGGTGCGCTCAAGCTCGCGCGCGCGCCCCGATACGCTCGTCGTATAGGCTGCGGGCAGGTTCATATCCGCGGCAGCCTTTTTAAGCGTCTCCATGCGGTCGGCAAGCGCAAAGCCCGGCGCGACGTTGGCCCTGAGGCTCACCTGCCGCTGGCGGTCGAGGCGGTCTATTCGCGAGGGGCTTTTGCCCTGCACGATCTTCACAAGGTTGTCGAGCCTGACAAGCTCGCCCCGACTGCTGGGCACATAAAGACGCGAGATAGTTTCGGGATCGTTGCGGTCTCCTTCCGAGAGCCGTAGCTGCACGTCGTAATCGTCATTGACCGCAAGATCGTGATAGCGCGACGCGCGCTGATCGCCGCCCACCATGAGTCTCAAAGACGTTGATATGTCTTCGATCGCGACGCCCAGGTCCGCCGCCCGTTTGCGATCAATCTCTACGCGCAATTCGGGCTTGTCCAGCTTGAGCGTAACGTCCGCGTCCACGATGCCAAGCTCCTGCGATCTCTGGCGAAGCTGCTCGGCGTAGCCGGCGAGCGCTTCGAGGTCCGGCCCGCGAAGGACGAAGTTGATCTCCGACCCGCCCCCGCCGAGGTTGAACGATTGAGAGTTGCGAACCGACGTGCGAAGGTCGCGGTATTTTCTCAACCGGCTCCTAATCTCCATCATCACGTCGCGCTGCGAGTAGTTGCCGCGAAAAGCTTCCAGCGGCTTGCCGTGTGTGATGCCGCGCCACAGACGCGCGAGCGAGAAGCTGCGCTCTTCAATCGGGGTTATGCGAACGTATACGCTGCCCTGGTTGACGCCGCCCAAGAAGCCGCCGCCCGCCGAAGCAAGCACCAACTCAACGCCGTGAGCCGAGCGTATGTCCGTCTCGACCGCCCGCATCGTCTGATCTATCGCGGAGATGCTTGTGCCTTCGCGCGCGGTGACGCCGACGTTGAACTCGGATTCGTCTACGTCGGTGGGAATGTAATCCTGTTTGACTATCGAGTAGAGGGGCACGGACGACAAAATTACCAATATAGCAAGCGCGCACACCGTCACGCGGTTGCGCATGCTGAGCGCGAGCATCCAGGTATAAACCCTGTTGATAGCTCCGTAAAAGCCTTTGCGCGATTTTGCAGTGTCGTGGCCCGCGTCCTCTTTTCTGAGCAATCGCGCGCTCATCATAGGCGTGAGCGTGAACGAGACAAGCAAGCTCACCATGATGGCTACGGCTGCCGTGATGCCGAACTGATAAAGAAAGCGGCCCGAAATGCTCGACATGAACGATACGGGAATGAAGATGACCACGAGGCTCAAGGTCGTAGCCATGACGGCAAGCCCTATCTCTGCCGTCGCCGCCTTTGCCGCCTCGAACGGGCTCATCTTCTTTTCTTCGACGAAGCGGAAGATATTTTCAAGCACTACTATTGCGTCGTTGATGACGACGCCGACCATCAGCACGAGCGCGAGCATCGTGACGCTGTTTAACGTAAAGTCGAGCGCGCGCATCATGCCGAACGTGGCGATGGTCGAGGTCGGTATGGCGACTCCCGCGATGATCATCGAACGCCAGCTTCGCATGAAAAGCAGCACGACCAGACAGGCGAGTATACTGCCCAGCACAAGGTGCAGGTTGATCTCGTGAAGCGCGGCATAGATGTAACGCGACTGGTCAACTATAACTTCGACTTTCACGTCTGCCGGCAACTGGCCCGTGACCCTGGCGAGATTAGTCTTTACCGCCTCGATCACTTCTATGGTGTTTGCGCCCGATTGCCGTCTTATATCGAGTATAACCGTAGGCACGCCGTCGAGCCGCGCAAGCGACCGCTGCTCTCTGGTTCCATCTTCGGCGCGCCCGATGTCGCGTATTCTGATAGGCGCGCCGTCTACGGTCGCGACCACCAGTTCGTTAAACCCCTCGACGTCTTCCAGTCGGCCCAGCGTGCGTAAAGTCTGCTCGCGCTGGCCCAAAGTCACGTTGCCGCCCGGCACGTCCGCGTTTTGCCGCGAGAGCGCGTCGCGCACGCGCGTGATGGGAACCTGATAAGCGGCCAGCCTGTCGGCATCGATCCAGATATTTATCGCGCGGTCCAGACCGCCGACGATGTTTACTTCGCCGACTCCCGTTGACCGCTCAAGCTGGACCTTGACGACCTTGTCGGCCATCTCGGTCAGCTCGCGTATAGGTCTTTCGGCAGAAAGCGCAATGGTCATTATCGCCGCAGAGTCGCTGTTGAACTTGGTCACTACGGGCGGGTCGGCGTCTCGCGGCAGGTCGCGAATTACGGTCGCGACGCGGTCGCGCACGTCCTGCGCCGCAACGTCTATATCGCGATTGAGATCGAAAGTGGCTATGATGATCGACGAGCCTTGTCCCGAAACCGATCTCAGCTCCTGGACCCCCTCGACAGTGTTGACTACTTCTTCGACCTTTTGCGAGACGACGTTTTCGACCTCTTCGGGCGAAGCGCCGGGCAGCGAGGTGCGCACGCTCACGCTCGGCATGTCTATTTTAGGAGTGCGATCAACACCCAGCCGGAAATAACTGGCCGCGCCGATGACCACCAGAGCGAGTATGATCATCGCCGCAAAAACGGGCCGCTTAATACATATTTCTGCGAGCTTTTGCATATTACCTCAGTACTACTCTGCAACTTTGACCGGCTGTCCAGTTTGAAGGTTGCCGGGATCGATCACCACTATCTCTCCGACATTTATTCCTGCCGTGACCTCCGTCCAATCATTAGCGCGGCGGCGAGTCGTGATAGGTTTTTCCAGCGCTTTGCCGTCCTGAACGACGATCACTTTATCGATTCCCGCAAAGCTTACGATGGCATTTGTGGGAACGGCGACGGTCATGTTCTTGCCGCTTGTTACGATGTCGGCCCGCGCAAACGAGCCGGGGCGCAACTGTCCGTTATTGGGAACTTCGGCTTCGATCATCAGTATGCGGTTCTGCGCCGTTATCGTAGGGCTGAGACGCGCTACGCGCCCCATGTAGAGATTCGAATCTCCTTCGACGCTCACGCGCACCTCCTGGCCTGAGCGTATGCTGTGAGCTTCGCGCTCCGGTATTTCGGCGCGCAATCGGAGCGGGTTTATTCGAACTATGCTGACGACCGCAGCGCCTGCGGCGAGGTACTCGCCGAGGTTTGCGATCTTCTCCTGCACGACGCCGTCAAACGGCGAGCGTATAGTCATATCGGTCAACTGCTGGCGGGCCAGCTCAAGCTCGGATTTGCGTTGCAGGACGAGCGCCTGCCGGTTGCGAACCTCTTCGACGGCGTCCTGGTAACGGCTCTGCGCGACCTTTAAACCCGCCTCCACCGTATCCAGCTCGGCCTTCGATATGACGCCCTGCTGATAGAGCCTGGCGGACCGGTCGCGCCTCAACACCGCCTCGTCCAGGACGGCGCGCGCCTGGGCGACCGTGCCCGTCTGCTCGATGTTGACGTGCTCATCCTTGCCGTCGGGCGAAAGCCCCACGCGAGCGCGCGCCTGCGCGAGCGCGGCTTCCGCCTGCTGCAATCGAAGCTGCGCGTCTCGCGTCTCAAGCTCGGCAAGCAACTGGCCCTTGCGAACCAGTGTTCCGAGATCGACCGGAATCGCGCGGACGCGGCCCGGAACTTTCGCGCTGATCGTTGCCTGCTCCTGGGCCGCAAGCGTGCCGGTCACGCTGATTGTCTCTTCCATAGGAATTTCGGACACAAGGAGTGTCTTTACCTCTCTGGGGCCTGACTCTGCGTCCGTCCTACTGTTCCTCGTAGACGCGACCGGATAACCGCTTTTGCATCCTGATGAGATCAAAAGCGCGGCCAGGGCCAGAAAACAGGCTACCGTTAGGAAGGCTTTTTTTATTGGTGTTTTCAGAGATAATGTCGAACCCATAATGATTGATTATTAGTGCGAGAAACCTTTTTGATTACTCGGAGATCTCCTTTCTAGCATAACGAAGCAGGTAAGAAGTAGGAATGGCAGTTGGCATGATCCATAATTTTCACTCGTTCGGCGCGGAACCTGAAACACTCCCTTTTGACTAATATCTTGCTGCCTTAATCAAAAAAACATCCTAAATAAATAGAATACACCAGACGGCTTCAAACCGTGAAGCCGCCGACTATGACTACTACGCTGAAGGCATTCGGGCAGTTACATTTAATAGCGATTGGGCGAAGCGAGCAGTGAAGCGTTTCACGCAAAAAAGAGCGCCGTAGGCGCGAAATGTTTATAGCAATAAGATCGTTTCATCAATCAAGCCCCGTCAGGGGCGATATGTTCGTTATTTTGCTCCTCACTTGTTTGATTTATACAACTTTCTATAAACATCTCGCGCCTACGGCGCTCCTTTTTGCGCAAGCATTTCTCGATTCAAAAAAATGGATCAACCGCTGAAGCTAGACTAGCCAGGACTCTTTCGCGAAGAATCCTGGCTAGCAAAATGTTTATGCTGAAAAAAACTTACTGCGAAGACGCCGCTTCGTTACCGTCGCCGATCACTATGAGCCTGTTATCGCCGCCGAAAGTGATGCTGCGCAGCACCTGGGTGTTATCCTTCTGGCTTGAGTTTACCTCGGTTCGGGAAGCCTTATTCTGACGCTTCTCGGTGCGGGCTTTTGTCTTCGCGATCGTGTTCTTGTCTTTCGCTATAATCGATAGCTCGCCCGACTGATCGTCGAACGCAACTTTATAAGTGCCTTTCTTGACTACCGTGCCGTTGACCGTAACGTCTTCGGGAAAAGTCACCTTGTCGCTCTTCACTTCTGCGAAAGCCATAATGCCTGTCATTGCACACACTGCGAGCGCAAAACCAAAACGTCTTACAAAATTCTTCATCATCTACTCCTTAGATTATGTATTGTCAGGGAAACCGTTACCTCTCATGTAAACGTTGACCGTAGTGAGCGGGTTTCAATTAATATATTTTTTCTCGCAATTTGGGACGAACGGGCCTTAATTGTTTGTTAAATGCACCGTCGCCGTTCGACGGTTGACGCAAAGTAAAATTGATATAAGCCGCAACGTGTGGTGTTAGCTTTCGTCTACCTGGAACTGAGAAGTGCAATTGGGACAGCGCGTGGCCTGTACGGGTATGCTTGAGATGCAAAACGGGCAAGCCTTGACCGCAGGAGGAAGATCTTCGGGCTGTCGGCGCATCCGGTTGATCGATTTGACGACCAAGAAGATCACAAAAGCTATGATGAGAAACTCGACCATCGTGTTGATGAACAAGCCGTAGTTTAACGTGGGCGCAGCGGCGGCCTTCGCTTTTTCGAGCGTGTCGAAACTTCTGTCTGAAAGGTTGATAAAAAGGTTCGTAAAATCTATGCGGCCAAGCAGCAGTCCTATGGGCGGCATAATTACGTCGTTGACCAGCGACGTGACGATCTTTCCAAACGCCGCCCCGATAATGACGCCGACAGCCAGATCGACGACGTTGCCGCGCGCGACAAATTCCTTGAACTCTTTGAACATTTCCGATCCTCCTTCGGTCTGCAAACTATGAGTTAAGGGCGAAGGTTTAAAAAAGCCGGCCGAGGCCGTCGTCTCTTATATCACGCTGGAAGACTTCTGCAAAATGATGTGTGCATTTGTGCGGTATTACAAAAGCCTGATGAACTCATCTATGTTGAGTCCTGTCTGACGAAGGATGGCGCGTAGAGTGCCTTTGTCTAATTCTTTGTGGTCGGGTACAACTATCTGGGCGAAAGGATCATCTCGGCGCATGATGATGTGGCTTCCTTCCTGTCGCCTGATGTAGAAACCACTCTTCTCTAACGCCTTGACGCATTCGCGTCCTGAAACAGCGGGTAGTTTCATAAATCATACGGCGAGCAGCAAAGCCTCAAAACGTTCTTCTGGAACCGTCAGGTTATCTTCTTCCAGCGCTGCGATGTATCCCTGAATGGCTTCCTTAATATTAGCCAAGGCTTCTTCTTTCGTATTCCCCTGGCTGACGCAACCGGGTAGACTCGGCACTTCGACGACGTAATAACCATCCTCTCCCGGATACAAGATAACTTGTCTCATTGACTCACCTCCGGTAAACCACATTCTCGCTTAATAATTCTGGTTCTGCCAGCCGAGGCCGTCGTCTCTTATATCACGCTGGAAGACTTCTGCAAAATGTCGCGTGATGATTCGCGCAACATCATTCATCCCGACCGGCTGGCCGAGCAGGCGCGAAAGCGAAGTCACGCCTTTGTCCGTGATGCCGCAGGGGACGATCATCTGAAAAAAATCGAGGTCGGTATTTACATTGAGCGCAAACCCGTGGCTTGTTATCCACCGGGCGATCCGGACACCAATTGCGGCGACCTTCTCATTGCCGACCCACACGCCCGTAAATCCCGCGATGCGCTCTCCGGTGATGCCGAACTCTGCGACTGATCGAATAAGCACCTCTTCGATGTCGCGCACATAGCGATGAACATCGCAGCGATCAGGCTTGAGATTGATTATGGGATAGCCGACCATCTGGCCCGGCCCGTGATAGGTGACATCGCCGCCGCGCCCCGTTTCGTGAACTTCGATTGAGAGCGACTGGAGCTGATTTGAATCGGCCAGGATGTTTGCGCTATCGGCTGCGCGCCCGAGTGTGAAAACATGCGGGTGTTCAAGCAACAACAACTGCTCGTCGCCTTCACCTGTGCGAAGGCCGTCGACAACGTGCTCCTGTATCGCGAGCCCGTCCGAATACCCGACCCTACCCAGCCATTTCGCTTCGCATACCCGCATGTCAATCGTCGGTTGTCGGTTGTCAGTTGCAACGGACGACGGACAACTGACAACTGACACTCATCAAGAGGTGTAATCCGCTTCTTCGATCACGTCGCGCACGACGGCCAGGAACTGATCGGCCACCGCGCCGTCTATTATTCGGTGATCGAAGCTGAGGGCGAGAATCCCTATCTGTCTTATCGCTATCGCGTCATTGATGACTACGGGGCGCTTCTTTATGACGCCGACGCCGAGGATAGCGACCTGCGGTTGATTGATAATGGGAGTTCCGGTCAATCCTCCGAATACGCCGGGATTGGTGATTGTAAACGTGCCGCCTTGCACCTCGTCGGGCTTGAGCTGCTTCGTGCGCGCTCGCTCGCCCAAATCATTGACTGCTCGCGCCAGCCCCAGCAGCGATTTTTCATCGGCGTTGCGAATGACGGGGACTATCAGCCCCCAATCGAGCGCGACCGCAACGCCGATGTTGATGTCTTTTTTGTAGACGACCTGATCGCCCCACACCGCCGAGTTGATGATGGGCCACTTCTTTATTCCTTCGATAACGGCTTTGATGATAAAAGGCATGAAAGTCAGCTTCACGCCGTCTCGCTTCAAGTATTCGCCTTTCAGCTCATCGCGCAGCCGGGCCGTCTCTGTGAAATCGACTTCCATAAACGAAGTGACGTGCGCAGAGATGCGACGGCTTTCGACCATTCGCTCCGCAATGCGGCGACGCATCATGGACATCGGCTCGATCTCGTAACGGTCGCCTTCGCCAAAAGGCGGCGGGCCGACTTCGGCTTCGGTTTCTGCGGGCGCGCGAAGCGGTTGAGGCGCGCGGGCGGGCGGCGCAGCTTTTTGAGCCTCGGCGACGCGTTCTGCCGGGACTGCCCGCTCGGCCGCCGCACGATTTTCGATAAAGCTGAGTATGTCGTTTTTGGTGACTCGGCCACTGATGCCTGTGCCCTCTATCTGCGAGATGTCTATACCGTGCTCCTGAGCGATCTTGCGAACGAGCGGAGAAGACCTGGTCCGTCGCAATTCTTCTACGGAGTCGGCGGGCCCTTTTTCGCCAGCCGGTTCCGCGGGCGCGGCTGCCGGTTGCGAGCCGCCAGGTTCGGCCGCCGATTGTTTTGCGGGTTCGGCGGGCGGACTTTCAGGCGCGGGCGCTTCGCGAGTCGCTTGCTCGGCGGGCTGTGTGGGCTGCGCTTCCGGCTGTGGCGGAGCTTCGGTTGTCGCTTCCGCCGGTGCGGCGGGCTGAGAGCCTCCACCGTTGATTACCGCGACTACGGTGTTGACCGGGACAGTCTCTCCCTCGTTGACCTTTATCTCGGACAGCACGCCAGAGGCGGGCGCGGGAATCTCCGCGTCCACCTTGTCGGTTGAAATCTCAAAAAGCGGCTCATCACGTTTGACCGAATCTCCGACCTTTTTGAGCCATCGGACTATCGTTCCTTCTGCGATGGACTCTCCCATCTGCGGCATCTTCACTTCTTCGCTCATATCTTCTCCAGGTTCCAGTTTAGTAAGCTGCCAGCGCGCGAGCGGCCTTCAGCACGTCGTTAACCTGCGGCAAAAAGAATTCTTCCAGCGGAGGCGAGTAAGGGACCGGCGTGTCTATCGAAGTGACGCGCATGACGGGGCCGTCAAGATACTCGAACGCGTCCTCATTTATCGCCGCCGTCAGCTCGCCCGCCATCCCGCCCGTCCGAGTCGCTTCGTGAAGAATGATGACCTTGTTGGTCTTCTTCACCGACTCGGCTATCGCTTCGCGGTCGAACGGCATAAGCGTGCGGAGGTCGATGACCTCGACGCTTATGCCTTCCTGCTCCAACCGCTCGGCTGATTCAAGCGCGGTATAGACCATCGCGCCGTAGGTGATGATAGAAAGGTCTGTGCCTTCGCGGCGAATTGCTGCCTTGCCTATCGGCACTATGTAATCCTCGGCGGGGAGTTCCTGTTTTATACGCGGGTTGCGATAAAGCAGCTTGTGCTCGAAAAACAGCACGGGGTCTTCGTCGCGGATCGCCGCCTTTATCAGCCCTTTAGCGTCGTAAGGCGTCGAAGGCTCGACCATCTTCAAGCCGGGCGTGTTCAAAAAGAACGACTCGACGTTTTGCGAATGAAAGGGGCCGCCGTGAACGCCTCCGCCGCACGGGCCGCGCACAACCATAGGAATGCCTATGCCCTGGCGGTAGCGGCTCTTGGCCGCGTAGTTGGTCAAAACGTCAAAGCAGCACGAGATGAAATCGATAAATTGCATCTCGGCCACCGGCCTCAGACCCATCATCGCCGCGCCGCACGCGGCCCCCACGATTGCGCTCTCGGATATCGGCGTGTCGATGACGCGCTCCTCACCGAAGCGCTGGATAAAACCGTCCGTGACTTTGAACGCACCGCCGTATGCGCCTATATCTTCGCCTAGAAGGAAGACGCGCTCGTCGCGCTCCATCTCTTCCCACAGACCCTGTTTTATCGCTTCAAGCAACGTTATTTCGGCCATAATTCAATCTCAAATTTACGTCGCGTAGACACCGTCGAGCGCGTCTTCGGGCGCAGGCATCGGCTGGCTTTCAGCCCATTGCAACTCTTCATCGAGCAGCGCGTCGATTCTCGACTTCACCTCTTCGATCTCCTCGGCAGTCGCGATTCTCTTATCGAGCAACTCTCCTTCAAAGTGATCGAGCGGGTCGCGCTTGCGCCACTCGTCAAGCAGTTCCTTTGCGACATAAGATTGATTGTCGTGCGCCGCGTGACCTCTCATACGAAAAGTCTTTGCTTCGATAAGCGTCGGGCCTTCGCCGCCCCTGGCACGATCAACGGCCCGCTGCGCCGAATTGTAGACCGCCGCCACGTCGTTGCCGTCTACTATCTCGCTGGGCATGCCGTAAGCTTTCGCGCGGTCGGCAAGATTTAGCGCGCGCATCTGGCGCGCGACCGGAGTCGAATAAGCATAACCGTTATTTTCGGCGATTATCACGAGCGGCAGGTTCTGGACCGAAGCGAAGTTGGCCGCTTCGTGAAATGCTCCGGTGCTGGTCGCGCCGTCACCCACGTAGACCATTCCCACACTCTTTTTGCCTTGCAGGCGGGCCGCAAGCACGACTCCGTTCATCACCGCCACGAGCGTGCCCAGGGGGCTTATCGTCCCTATGAACCCGCGCTCAAGATCCGTGAGATGGATGTTTTGATCGCGCCCGCGATTGAGCGAAGCGGCGCGCGCCAGGTAAGACGCAAAGACTTCGCGCGGGCGCGCGCCCATGACAAGCATTGCCCCAAGGTCGCGCGTCAAAGGAGAGAGGATATCGCCCTGGCTCTTATCCAGGGCGTAAGCGCTCCCCACGGCGGTCGCTTCCTGGCCGAGGCTGCGGAACAATCCGCCGACGATCTTGCCCTGCTTCTGAAGGTTTTCGAGCTTCTCTTCGAGCGAGCGCGTGAGTCGCAGGAAGTAAAGCAATTCTAGCTTTTGGCTTTTATCAAGTTCCATCAATCGCCAGTTAAAAGTGGATCATCATGTTGTGAACGTCCTCAGCGGCTTCGTGGATCGTTTCCGACACGGTCGGGTGCGCGTGCATGGTGTGTATAAGCTCTTCGACTGTGGATTCCATCTGCAACGCGACGCAGCCTTCGACGATCAACTCTGTAGCGTGCGGCCCCAGAATGTGTATGCCGAGCAGTTCATCATATTTCTTGTCGCTTACGACCTTCACCAATCCTTCCGCCGCGCCCAGTATCTGCGCTTTTGCGATGACGGGGATGGGGAAGTGGCCGACCTTAACGTCGTAACCTCGCTCTTTCGCCCTGGCTTCCGTCAGCCCGACGCTTGCGACTTCCGGCTGGCAATAAGTGCAATTCGGCACTCGATCATAATTGATCGGGCGGGCGTCTTTGCCCGCTATGTGCTCGACCGCGAGTATGCCTTCGGCGCTTGCCACGTGCGCCAGCCACGGCGTAGGCACGACATCGCCTATGGCATAAATGCCAGGCTCTGCGGTGCGCATAAACTCATCGACTTTTATGTAGCCGCGCTCCAGTTCTACTTTTGTGTTCTCAAGCCCAAGCCCGTCCGTGTAAGCGCGGCGGCCGACGGCGACCAGCAGTTTTTCCGCCACGAACTCGCGGTCCTGGTCTGCGATGCGAGCCGTCGCGCGAACCTGCCCGTTTTCTACTACGGCCGATTGAAAGTTTGCCCCGGTGAAGGATTTTATGCCCTGCTTTTTGAATGACTTTAAAAGCTCGGCGCTGATCTCTTCATCTTCGATTGGCAGAAGGCGCGGGAGCAGCTCAAGCAAGATCACGTCCGCGCCGAACCGCGCGTACATCGAAGCGAACTCGACGCCCACAGCGCCCGCGCCCAGCACGATCAGAGATTTGGGAATCTCGTTTAGCTCAAGTATCTCGTCGCTCGTGATTATCTGCTGGCCGTCTATGGGAAGCGTGGGTAGCGAGCGCGGGACGGACCCCGTAGCGATGATAATGTTTTTTGTCTGCACCGATTCGGTCGAGCCGTCATCTCTGGTCACGATGATCTGGCCCGCCCGCTCGATGTGCGCCGTCCCTTTGAAGACCTGAACTTTATTCTTCTTCATAAGGAACTCGACGCCCTTGGCGAGCTTTAGCACGACCTTATTTTTGCGCTTCTGCGCCTGGGGAAAATCGAGCGACACAGAGTCTGCGACCACGCCTATGTCGCGCGCGTGCTTGAACTCTTCAAATACGTCGGCTGTGTGCAGCAGGGCTTTGGTCGGGATGCAGCCCCGGAGCAGGCAAGTGCCGCCGAGGTTCTTGTCTTTTTCAATAATTGCCGTTTTAAGTCCTAGCTGTCCTGCGCGAATAGCTGCCACATAACCGCCCGGCCCGGCCCCGATTATGACAACGTCGAAAGCTCCATTATTTGAACTCAATTAAGCTTTAGCCTCCTTTACGCTCGCGACAATATTTATTCTACGGCCACTTTGACTTCTTCGCCTTCAACTTTGACTTCGAACTTTTCGACCTTTGCAATCGGGTTGACGGGCGAAACGCCGTTTGTGAGGCCGAAGACCCAGCCGTGCCACGGGCACTGTACGGTCATGTTGTTCGGATTGACATATCCTTCGCCGAGCGGCCCGCCCCTGTGCACGCAGGTGTTGTCCAGGGCGAAGAATTCGCCGTTGACGTTAAACAGTGCTATGGGCCTCCCGTTAACCTCAACTACCATTCCCTGTCCCGAGGGTAGGTCGGATTTATTAGCTACTTTGACAAATTCTGCCATTCAGACCCCTCTGAGTTCTAATCAAGCGCTCACAGTCATATTAATGTTCTAACGAGCGACTGACCATCTTAGCAACTGGTCAGGGGCCTTTCAAGCGACGGCGTCGCGGGAAACTATTGTTCGGGCACGGGGCGCGTGCTCGAATAGTTATTTGAAAAAAGAATTATTCGGGCGCGCTGAATCTAATGAGGACGGAATTTCGTCTATTGAGGTAGACGGAGCCCCCTCTTGCAAAAACAGCTTTAGGAGAGGGAATAGGGGCGAGATTGACAACCTTCGCGTATAAGACCGAATGACCGGCGACTGGAGGTAGTTAAGTATGGCAGCGATGTTTGGAACATTAGAGATCGCGCCAGATAATTTGAGGTTGATGCTTCTTGCCTTTGGAATCGGGCATGCCTACCGCGTAATTAGCCTGGAAGAGATTTCTCATACCTTGCCTCACGTGAGAAAAGAGGAGATACGGACAGAGCTTGACCGCCTTGCCGATGAATCGCTTGTTACAAAATTTTCCGGTCGCTACTGCTTCAACCGCGCGCTTCCGGTCGAGCTGCGCCGCACCGTTGAGCGCGCCGTAACGCCTGGCGGGACAATCCGGCTCAGCACGGGGGCTTGAGAAAACGATTCAGAAAGTGTTTTAGAAGCCTCGAAGAGGCGAAATTCAAGAGCACTCCTTCGCTTCGCCAGGGTCTATTGATTCTCTCAAATCGCTCTGGAAGAGCGAAAGATATTAGCCGGTGGTGAAACCACCGGATTGATCGGCCACACACTCTCGCGCCCTGGAGGGGCGCAGGACCGGATCAACTTCCTGCGCCCCTCCAGGGCGCGCGCTGGTTTTATCTGCTATGTCCGGTGGCTTCACCACCGGCTAATGTCCGTTTGCCCCTCCGGGGCAATAAATAATTCGCAGCTTCTAAGAATAATGCGCGGCTTCTAAGAATCAATAGACCCTGTTCGCTTCGCGAGTTCCTGGAAAACTTTATCCCTGTTTGTTAATCTGCTTCTGCTAATAAAAAAGCGACCTGTGGAGCTTGCCTCAAAAGATTTTAAGGAGGGACAGAACCAGTGCGCGCAGATTTAACTAGATTGACACCTGAAATTGAACTTACGCGAAGAGAGTTTGTCGTAACGACTCTTGCGACGGGATTTGCGCTGGCCGTGCAGCCGGTTTCCGCGCAAACGATCACGACCGATACGAACGGGCTTGTTGCAGGCGAAATCAAGATCCCTGTAAAAGACGGCGAGATACCCGGATACCGCGCCATGCCCGCGACCGGCAAAGGGTTTCCTACGGTGCTCGTGGTTCAGGAAATATTCGGCGTCCACGAGCACATAAAAGACATCTGCCGCCGCTTTGCAAAAGCGGGCCACATGGCTATTGCGCCTGAGTTATACGCCCGCCAGGGCGATGTCTCGCAGATCACCAACATCAACGAGATTATCTCGAAAGTCGTCTCGAAAGTCCCCGATGCGCAGGTCATGAGCGATCTGGACGCTACGGTCGAGTATGCCGGAAAGACTGGGAAAGCTAACACCGGCAAGCTCGGCATAACGGGCTTTTGCTGGGGCGGGCGCATAGTCTGGCTATACGCTGCGCATAGTCCGAAACTGAAAGCGGGTGTTGCATGGTACGGTCGGCTGGTGGGCCAGCCCGATGAGTTGCACCCGAAACATCCGATTGATATTGCGGCTTCGTTGAAAGCTCCCGTGCTTGGTCTTTACGGCGGAAAAGATCGGGGCATCCCGCTCGACACCGTAGAAAAGATGCGCGCTGCTCTCAAGGCCGCAGGCAGCAAATCCGAGATCATCGTCTATCCCGACGCGGACCACGGCTTCCACGCCGATTACCGTCCGACTTACAACAAAGAGGCGGCACAGGACGGGATGAACAAACTTCGTGAATGGTTCAAGAAAAATGGCGCAGCATAAATAGGGATCATAGGTCAGGGTGAAATTTCAAATTTCACCCTGACCTATGATTGTCGTGAGACTTTTTTTTGTATTTGCTCACAATTCTTGCATAATTCTGGGAGCCTGCCTTTAGAGTTATAATAAATGAGCGAATAGAGCCTGCGGTATGCGCCTTGCTGTGCCAGGCGTGGAGTAAGAAAGTCCTCCGCCGTTCCCGCTTCCGCTAACGGAGATACAAGAATGGATCGCTACATCACAATTCATGGCCATTTTTATCAACCCCCCAGAGAGAATCCCTGGCTCGAAGAAGTGGAGCTGCAAGATTCCGCTTACCCTTATCACGACTGGAACGAGAGGATTACCGCAGAGTGCTATGCCGCAAATGCCGCTTCGCGCATACTCGGATCCGACAAGAAGATAATTGACATAGTCAACAACTATTCGAAGATAAGCTTCAACTTCGGCCCCACGCTGCTTTCCTGGATGCAGCGCCACACGCCCGACGTGCATCACGCAATAGTAGAAGCCGACCGCAATGGCCGGAAGAATTTTTCCGGGCACGGCTCCGCCATAGCACAGGTCTACAACCACATGATTATGCCGCTGGCTAACAGCCGGGATAAACGCACGCAGATCATCTGGGCGATAAGAGATTTTGAATTCCGTTTCCGGCGAAGGCCCGAAGGCATGTGGCTCGCCGAAACCGCCGTTGATCTTGAAACGCTCGACCTGCTCGCGGAGCAAGAGATACTCTTTACCATACTCGCTCCGCACCAGGCCGCGCGCATGCGAAAAATTGGCAAGAGGTGGAGGGATGTGAGCAATGCGAGAATCGACCCTCGCATGCCCTATCTGTGCCGCCTGCCGTCGGGCAGAAAGATAAACCTCTTTTTCTACGACGGCCCCATATCGCAGGATATAGCGTTCGGCGGTCTGCTCAAAAGCGGGGAGGGGTTTGCCCATCGTCTGCTGGGCGTCTTTGCCGAAGATGCGCGAGAAGCGCAGCTAGTCCACATCGCGACCGACGGCGAAACCTACGGCCACCACCATCGCTTTGGCGATATGGCGCTCGCTTACTGTCTGCATCACATCGAATCGAACGACCTCGCCAGGTTAACCGTGTACGGCGAGCACCTTGAGAAGTTTCCGCCCACACACGAAGTCGAGATCATAGAGAACACATCCTGGAGCTGCGTTCACGGCATTGAAAGGTGGAGAAGCCACTGCGGCTGCAACACCGGGCGCGAGGGGTGGACTCAAGAGTGGCGCTTCCCGCTCCGCGAGTCGCTCGACTGGCTGCGCGATAATCTCGCGCCGATTTATGAAAAAGAGATCGGCGCTTATCTCCGCGACCCCTGGCCGGCCAGGAACGATTACATCAACATCATCCTGGACAGGAGCCTGGAAAATGTCGCGGAGTTCCTTTCCAGATATGCGCTCAGAGAGGTTTCAAAAGAAGAAGAAGTGAGAGTCTTCCGGCTTCTGGAAATGCAGCGCCACGCCATGTTGATGTACACGAGTTGCGGATGGTTCTTTGACGAAATATCGGGCATTGAAACCACGCAGGTGCTGGGCTACGCCGCGCGCGCCATTCAATTGGCCGAAAAGACCAGCGGCGCGCGCCTGGAGCCCGAGTTCATAGAGTTGGTCGGGCGCGCGAAGAGCAACGTCCCTGACCACCCGACCGGCGCTCACGTTTACGAGCAGCTCGTCAAGCCTGCCATGGTCGATCTTCTCAGGGTCGGCGCGCACTACGCCGTTTCATCCCTCTTTGAAGATTACCCGGAAGTCACAACTATCTATGCTTACAAAGCGACCAAAGAGATGTACGACCGCTCGGAGGCCGGGCGCCAGCGCCTCGCAATCGGCAAGGCGCATCTCCGCTCTAACGTCACTTCGGCGGAAAGCACTATAAGCTTCGCCGTCCTTCACCTCGGAGACCACAACCTGTTGGGCGGCGTCCGCGAGTTCAGCGGTGAGCATTCTTTTAACGAGATGCACCGCGAGATAGAAGAGGCTTTTGACAAAAGCTATCTGCCCGAAATCATACGGCTGATCGACAAGCACTTCGAGACGCACAACTATTCGCTCTGGCACCTGTTCAAAGACGAGCAGCGAAAGGTCTGGGCAAAGATACTTGAAACGACGCTGATCGAAGTCGAAGGCTCGTTCCGCCGCATATACGATCACCATTATCCCATCATGCAGGCGATGCGAGAGTCGCGGTCGCCCATACCGAAACCGCTGGCGACCGCGACGGAATTCACCGTCAATGCCGACCTGCGGGAAGAGATCGAAAGCGGCGAGCCTGATATCGCGCATATTCAAAATCTGGTTGAAGAGGTAAGGAGGTGGCGGATTGAAATCGATAAAACGACGCTCGGCTTTGTCACGAGCCGCCGCGTCCGCGCGCTTATGGAAGAGTTCGCAGCCCGTCCCGAAGATTCGTCGCCACTTGATATCGTAGAAGCATTGCTAAGGACGCTCGAACCTCTCGCTCTGCAATTCGATCTGCTGAAAGCCCAAAACATACATTTTTCAATCGGCAGCCGGTTGGGTGCCCAAATGCGCGAGCGTGCGGCCGCAGGAGATGAAGAAGCAGAGCTGTGGCTCGCGCGCTTTGAGCGGCTGGGCGATTATTTGCAATTGAGGAGTGCGTGATGTTGATCCCGGCGGCGACTTACAGAATTCAATTCAACTCCGGGTTCACCTTCGACCAGGCAAAAAAGATCGTCGCTTATCTGGCCGATCTCGGAATAACTTCCATCTACGCATCGCCCATCTTCAAGGCACGCGCGTCGAGCGCTCACGGCTACGACGTGACCGACCCGAACCATATCAACCCGGAATTGGGAACCGTGGCGGATTTCGATTCGCTCATCGAAGCTCTCGGCGAGCGAGAGATGGGCTGGCTGCAAGATTTCGTGCCGAACCACATGGCTTATGACGGCGGCAATCAGATGCTGATGGACGTCTTCGAAAAAGGCCGCGCCTCTGCTTACTTCGATTTCTTTGACGTTACGTGGGACCACTTGAGAGAAAACTTGCGGGGCAAGCTCATAGCGCCTTTTCTGGGCGGTCCCTACGGAGAGACGCTCGAAAAAGGCGAGCTTTCGCTCGATTATACTGATGCCGGTTTTCGAGTGCGCTATTACGAAACCGTTTATCCGATCAAGATAGAGTCCTACGCGTCGGTCATAAGCCATCGGCTGGAGCTGTTGAAATTACGTTTGGGCGAAGAGCACGCGGATTACGTCAAGATCGTAGGCATCACCTCGATGCTTGAAAACCTGGCGTCCGCCACGGACTCTGCGGAGGCGCGCAACGCGCAGACGGCCGTTCTAAAAGACCTGCTCTGGAACCTGTTTCAAACCAACGCGGAGATTCGAGAATTCATCACCGAAAATGTGTCGATCTTTAACGAAGACCGCGACCTGTTCGACCGCTTGCTTTTAGACCAGTGGTACAGGTTCAGCTACTGGCGCGTCGCGACAAAGGAGATTAATTACCAGCGGTTTTTCAACATCAACGAGCTTATATCTTTAAGGGTGGAAGACGAGACGGTCTTTAATCACATACACGGTCTGGTCTTTGAATTATTGCGCGAAGGCAAGATCAACGGGTTGCGCATAGACCACGTTGACGGGCTGTACAATCCTAACGAATACCTGATCCGATTGAAGGAGCGCGCGGGGGATGCATTCTTGGTGGTCGAAAAAATCCTCGGGTTAAATGAATCGCTCCCCGCCGCGTGGCCGGTGCAGGGAACTACCGGCTACGAGTTTCTGAATTATGTGAACGGCTTGTTTGTCGACTCGACGAACGAGCAGGAGTTTCAGCGAATATACAAGAACTTTGCCGGAGTCTCCTTTGACTACGAAGACCTATTATACGAAAAGAAGAGACTCATCATAGATCGCCACCTGACGGGCGACCTCGACAACCTCACTTATGTTCTGAAAAAGATTTCTATAACCACTCGCGCGGGAATTGACCTGACGTGGATAGGTTTGAAACGCGCGCTCGCGGAGATGGCCGCGCTCTTTCCGGTCTATCGAACTTACACAGACGGCGGGCATGTGTTCGAGCAGGATAGAGGTTATATAGAGGAGGCTATCGAAAAGGCTAAGGCCGGAAACGCGGATCTCGCGCGCGAGCTTGATTTCATAGAGTCGGTCCTATGGCTGGAGTTCCCCGCGCACCTGTCGGAAGATGATAAAAATTTATGGCTCTCTTTCGTGATGAGGTTTCAACAGTTCACAAGCCCTCTGATGGCGAAGGGGCTGGAGGATACTACTTTTTATATCTTTAACCGCCTCGTATCCTTGAATGAAGTCGGGGGGAACCCCGGTCGCTTCGGCCTCTCTGTCGAGGATTTTCACGCATTCAATAAAGCGCGCGCCACCCGCCTGTATTACGGGTTGAACGCTACGGCGACGCACGACACGAAACGAGGGGAGGACACAAGAGCGCGAATCAACGTGCTGTCGGAACTGCCCGACGAGTGGGAGCGTCGCGTGCGCGAGTGGAGCGAGCAGAACCGCAAGCACAAGCAGATAATTTCCGGCGAAGAGGTGCCGGATAAAAACCAGGAATACTTTCTGTATCAAACACTGGTAGGCACGTTCCCGTTCTCGCGCCGCGTTGATGAAGATTTCCTGAACAGAATAAAGAGCTACATGATAAAAGCTGCGCGCGAATCGAAAGTCCATACATTCTGGCAGGACCCGAACCTGGAATACGAACAGGCTTTGCTCAGGTTTACCGAAGCCGTTCTCGATCAAGCAGAATCAAACTATTTTCTGAGCAGCTTCATAGAGTTTCAATCGCTGATCGCGCATTACGCCGTCTTTAACGGATTGTCGCAACCGCTCATAAAAATCGCGTCGCCCGGCCTGCCGGACTTTTATCAAGGCAGCGAGCTTTGGGACTTGAGCTTGGTCGATCCTGACAACCGCCGAAGAGTCGATTTCGAGAGACGCGAGGACTATCTGCGCCAGATAAAAGAGAGGGCGTCTCGTCCGCTCGCGTTAATCGAAGATATGCTCGCAAGCAAAGAGGATGGCCGGATAAAACTTTTCACAATCTACAAAGCCCTCGACGCGCGAAAACTTCACAAGCAGTTATTTGAAGAAGGCGAGTACATGCCTTTGAACGTAACAGGCGGCGGCAGCCGTCACGTGATTGCGTTTGCAAGGTGCAGAACGAAAAGCTGGGCCGTAACGATAGCGCCGCGCCTGCTTGCCTCGCTGATAAAAGACGACGAGCTTCCGTTGGGCGAAAGAGTCTGGGAAGACACGACCGTCGAGCTGCCTGCGAATGCGCCGCGCGAGTGGCATCAGGTCTTTACCGATCAGAGCCTGGGCAGCAGCAGCGGACTTCTGCTGTCAGAGGTCTTCCGCTATTTTCCTTTGGGACTACTCACAAACGACAACGCGGACTGAGATATTCTCAGTGCAACCCTACCTCAGATGTTCACATCTAAGCCGCCTGATCGCACAGCGCGTGCTGAATTGAAAAGTTTCTCCGGGTCATCAGGCAAAGTCGCGGCGTATCTGCATTCTCAAATAAGAAACTAATCCTGCCGCGCTGCGTCTAATGCTCTATGTTGCTGCTTCTATCAATACTCCTGATAGTTTGGAGGATTCTTATGTCTGCTTCTCGAAGCCCGCTTGATAATATAAAGGTTGCCTCTCCCTGCACGGCCGAATGGAGATTTATGCTCGGCAATGATCTGGTTCGTTTCTGCGGCCAGTGCAACAAGAATGTTTATAACCTCTCTCGAATGAAGCGAGAAGAGGCCGAGGCGCTTATACGGCGTATGGAAGGGCAATTGTGCGCCCGGTATTACGTTCGCTCGGACGGGACAATCTTGAACGCCGATTGCCCCGTCGGGCTTCGCGCAGCCCATCAGCGCGTCCGGCGAATTACGACCGCAGCTCTCGCAGTGTTAATAAGCTTCTTTGCGAACATCGGCCTCCTGTCACTGTTAGGCAGAGGGAAATCGTTGGCCTCTCCCGTAATGGGCGGCATTTTCGTTCCTTATGTGGGTTCAGGTGAACCTGTTTATCCGCCGGTTGTTGGTCAAGTGGTTGTATCGGACCCTCCCGTGATGGGAAGGGTGGCCTTTTCTCCTAAGACAGTGTATAGAAGTGAAGGCTTTCTCCTTAACAATGTGATCAGGCGCGTCGAGGAGGATTTCACATTTAGCCGCGCCGGCACGCACGGACGCGATGCGGTTGTGAGGTTGACAATCTCGCATACAGGCGAGGTCATTAATACAAGATACATTTCCGGCCCGCCCGAGCTTGAGGCTGTCGCAGTACGGATGGCAAAACAGTGGAAGTTCAAGCCCGTGAAAATCGACAATCTGCCGGTCCAGGTCGAAGGGCCGATTACGTTCCGCATTGCCGAGCCGTATTTATAGATCGAAAGGATTCAGATAAGAAGCGATGAAGAGAATTCTTCAGCTTGTTGTTCTGGCTCTACTCTTACCAGCTTTCACCTTTCACACGCGGGCGGCGGGCGAAAAAACTTCTTCAAACCCAAGGCCGTTGCTTGTCGCGCATCGCGGGGCATCGGCGTATGCCCCTGAGCACACCCTGGCCGCTTACGAGCTGGCAATCGAGCAGGGGGCCGATTTCGTAGAGCAAGATTTGCAGATGACCAGGGACGGCGCTCTCATCTGCGCGCACGATGCGGAGCTTTCACGCACGACGAATGTCAAAGAACTCTTTCCCGACCGCGCCACCGCGCGCGACCCCGAAGGAGAGGGCAAGGCTGTGCGGGGGTGGTACGCGATAGATTTCACTCTTGATGAGATCAAACGGCTCGATGCAGGCTCCTGGTTTAACCGCGCAAACCCGTTCGCCGCGCGAGACTCTTACGCGGCAGAGCGCGTGCCAACCCTCGCAGAGGCGATCAAAGCGATAGGCAATCGCGCGGGGCTATATATCGAGTTAAAGCATTACGAGTTTTACAAATCGAACGGGAAGGACATGGCAACGGCGCTCGCCGCCGCGCTCAAAGCCTCGGGCTATGACCGGCCAGGCCGCCGGGAAAAAATCTTCATACAATCTTTTCAGAAATCCAGCCTGTTAAAGATGCGCGAAGTTGCGCCCCGCTACGCACGCGTACAGCTTTTGCCTATGGAAGACGGCGCGAGAAAAGATGAGACGAGCCGTGTAACGACTGCGCTCGCGCGCGAGGTGGCTGCTTACGCCCGAGGCGTCGGGCCGAGCAAGCAGATGATCACGGGGCCGGAAGCTGTTCAGACGTTTCACGCGGCGGGATTGCTTATCCACCCATACACCTTCCGGGGCTCGACGACAGCCGTCTCGCGCCGCCCGCTCGATGAACAGCAATCGAACGGCTCCACGCTTCGTCAAAATATAATTTCCGAAATCGACCGCTTTATCGGTTACGGCATCGACGGCGGTTTTACCGATTACCCCGACTTGTGGCGAGAGACGCTCAAACAGCGCGAGAGAAAAGCGAACTAAGTTTAGAGCGAATTAAAAACATCTCACCGCCGCAGACACAGCGAACACAGAGCGGGCGCAGAGAAAACCAACTTCTGCTCTGCGCATCCGCCGCGTCGCCATGCGAGCAGTCCTCCTGTTAAACGCCGGGCGAGTTTATAAATTGTATTGACAAGTGAGGCAGAGCTTTCTCCAACGAGCTTAGACACCGGCGCGCAAAGTTTTGTTCCGTTAGGCTCGGTTGTTCGGTCTAAAATATTCGGCTATGCTTTTTAATCGCGGAATGAAACCAGAACGAACTAATGGAATTCTTACGAACCAGGAAAAGGAGACACGGATGAAGAGTTTTTCTGTGAGAGCGGCCTTTGCGCTCGTAATCTCGCTCGTCGCGGCCACAGCCGCTTTGGGCGATATAAAGATAAAGACAAAAACAAATATGGCTGGACAGGCTGTCGAAGGCGCTACCTATATAAAAGGATCGCGCCAGCGCACGAGTCAGAGTTTCGGCGGGGCCTACAGCATGGACACGTTATACCAGTGCGACCTCAAGCGGATGATTCAATTAAATGACCGCGCGAAAAAATATATGATCTCGCCGCTTGTGGCTGAAACAACTTCGAACGCCGCCGGAAAACCGCAGCCCGGCCCGGCCCAGCCGGCCACAACGCAGCGCGGCGGCGTAATCACCTATACGACCACCATAACCGATACCGGAGAGCGCAAAAACTTTTTCGGGTACAACGCCCGCCATCTCAAGTCGGTGATGACTGCCGATTCGACTCCGAATGCATGCAGCCCGGTTAAGATGCGCATCGAAACGGACGGCTGGTACATAGATTTTGAATACGATGTCTCCTGCGCGTCCGACGGGCAATACGCGCCGCGAACGCCTTACGGCGCTAGACCGGATTGCCAGGATGAAGTTCGATCCAAGAGAGTAGGGGCGGCAAAGCTGGGTTATGCGGTCCTTGTGACTACGACTATATATGACGAGAATGGCCGCGTGACCAGCACGTTAACGACAGAGGTGGTCGAGCTGTCAAAAGCTACGCTCGATGCATCCTTGTTCGACATCCCTTCGGATTACACCGAAGCAAAAGATTATCAAGAACTAATGGGCATCCCCGCAGTCGGTTCAACGATGGGGGCTGATCGAATGGCGGAGAGACCGCGCGCCGAAAGCGTGCCGAGCGCGGGCCAGACCAAATCGCCCGGAACGATTCGAGTGGGGGTTGTCACAGTCAACAACAAGACGAACAGCAGCCCGTCAACCGACACGGTGCGGAGCGCGCTTATCGGCAGCATCAACGGTTCGAACATAGATGCGGTCCCAATAGATTCAAACTCCGCTTCGGCAATCGAAGCGGAGGCGAAGCAAAAGGGGTGCGATTACATCCTCTACACTGACATCGCGCAACTGAAAAAATCGGGGAGCAAGGTTGGCGGGCTGCTCGGTCGCGCGACCGGCGTCGGCGCGGCTAACGAGAAATACGAAGCCCGGCTCGATTTCAAGCTCGTTCCGACAGGCAGTTCATCCCCTCAATTAACATCGTCAAGCACGGCGAAAGAGGAAGGCGCCGAGGACGTGAGCCTCACGGCGGCAGCCGACCGGGCAGGGAAGACTGTGGTCGCCGAACTGCACAAGAAGAGATAAATGAAGGTAAGGTAATGCAAGAAGCTTCACCGCCGCAGACGCAGAGAACACAGAGCGGGCGCAGAGAAAACCAACGTCTACTCTGCGCAAACTCTGTGTTCTCTGCGTCTGCGGCGGTGAGATGTCTTCCCAATCCAGTACCATAGTATTTAATCGAAGCAATGAGATTTGAACGATCAAGCGGAATATTGCTTCACCCTACATCGCTTCCAGGCCCTTTCGGCATAGGCGACCTCGGAGACGAGGCTTATAAATTCGTCGATTTTCTTGAAGCGAGCGGCCAGAGGCTCTGGCAGGTGATGCCGCTCGGCCCGACAGGGTTCGGCAACTCTCCATATTCGTCTTTTTCGGCCTTTGCCGGCAACACCTTGCTCATCAATCCTGAGCTGCTGGTAAAAGACAACCTGCTTACCAGAGACGATCTGAAAGCCGCTCCGCGATTTCGCAAAGATCGCGTAGATTTCGGCCACGTGATGGAGTTTAAAAAACGTCTGCTCGCCCGCGCTTTTGAAAACTATAGGAGCGCAAATGACGACCGCGTGCGTGAAGACGTGAATAACTTCAGTCAGTTTGCTCGCGACTGGCTCGATGATTATGCGTTGTTTCGCGCGCTGCAAGAAGCATCGAGCGGAGCGTCGTGGGACGTGTGGAAGCCGGAGCTTGCCCGGCGCGACCCGGAAGCGCTCGACCAGGCGCGCGAACAGTTGCGCGACGAGATCGAGGCTCAAAAGTTTTTTCAGTATCTATTCTTCAAACAGTGGCTCGAACTCAAAGCTTATTGCGGCGAGAAACGTATAAAGATAATTGGCGACATGCCTATCTTTGTCGCTTACGATTCGGCGGACGTGTGGGCTTATCCTGAGCTGTTCAAGCTCGACCGTGAGGGCCGCCCCCTGGTAGTCGCGGGCGTTCCCCCGGACGCTTTTAGCAAAACGGGCCAGCTCTGGGGCAACCCGATTTACAATTGGGACCGTATGCGCGAGACGGGTTTCGACTGGTGGATCAAGCGAGTCCATGCGGCGCTCCTTACCGTTGATATAATCAGGGTGGATCACTTTCGCGGCTTCGCCGCCACTTACGAGATACCCGCAAAAGATGAGACGGCCGAACGGGGCAAGTGGGTAAATGTGCCGGGGAGGGAGCTATTCACCGCCCTCAAAAATGCTTTTCATAACCTGCCCATCATCGCCGAAGATTTGGGAACGATAACTCCCGACGTTCACGTGCTGCGCGACGCGCTCGGGTTTCCGGGAATGCGCGTTTTGCAATTCGCCTTTGGCGGCGACCCGCGCGACACGCACCTCCCGCATAATTACAATCAAAACACGGTCGTCTACACAGGCACTCACGACAACGACACGGTCGCCGGATGGTTCGAAAGCATGCGGCAAGAGAGCGAATCGAGCGATGAGCAGGAAGAGAAAGAGAAAGAAGCCGACCGCGCTTTGAAATATTTGAACACGGATGGGCGAGAGATTAACTGGGACTTTATACGCGCAGCTTTCGCTTCGGTCGCAGACATCGCGATCATTCCACTGCAAGACGTATTGGGGCTTGGATCAAAAGCGCGCATGAACCTCCCGGCGAGCCATAAAGACAACTGGGCGTGGCGGTTTAAATCGGGCACGCTCGACGAGCAGTTAAGCCGCAGGCTCAAAGAAATGACGCAACTTTACGCGCGAGATTGAGATAAACATTTCAGCGCGAGAAATAATTTATGACCGCAGATCATATCCGCGCCGCGCTCGAAAAGCTGAAAGACGATGAGAAGGCGCGGGCGCTACAGCGATTCTTCAAGACGGGGCCGGGCCAGTACGGCGAAGGCGACATCTTTCTGGGCATCTCGGTCCCGGATTTGAGAAGCCTGGCGCGCCAAAACAGAGACGCGCGCGTTAGCGACATCAAGCAACTGCTGAAATCCAGGTTTCACGAAGAGCGAATCCTCGCGCTTATGATGCTTGTTCAGGCTTATTCAAAAGGTGATGAGGCTCTAAAAAAGAGCATCTATGAGCTGTATTTGAAGAGCACGAAACATATAAACAACTGGGACCTGGTTGACGTTTCGGCGCATCACATTGTCGGCCATCATCTGAGCGACAAATCGAAAGAGCCGCTCTACCGACTGGCAAAGTCCGCAAGCCTGTGGGAGCGGCGCATCGCCATAATCGCAACGTTTTATTTCATCAAGCGCGGCGAGTTTGCCGACACTCTGCGGATTTCAAAGCTGCTGCTTTCAGACAAAGAAGACTTGATTCACAAGGCCGTCGGGTGGATGCTGCGCGAAGTTGGCAAGCGCGACCTCGCGAGCGAAGAGAGATTTTTGATCGCACATTACAAACGAATGCCGCGAACTATGCTCAGGTACGCGATTGAAAAATTCCCCGAACCCCGAAGACAGATGTATTTGAAAGGGCTTATTTGATTTCAAAAGACCGCTTGAAAGCCCCAAAGGGGCGAAATTCAATAGCCCGGCGCGCCGCGCCGGGTAGCGAGCGACAGAAACGAAAAGCCCTGTAAGGGCGAAATAACATTGATCAATCAAACTTATTTCGCCCTTACAGGAGACTGCTAAAAAAGTTGGCAAGTCCCGGTCGGCGCAGTATCCTGAAAGCGACTTCTAGCAGAGGAGCGGTTCCCATGCTCAAACCAGACTACTACATCGCCCCGACCGACATTGATCTCTTGGTCTTTGCTAAACTCATCCCCGCTGATCACTATCTGCGCCAACTCAAAGCCATGATTGATTTCGACTCGCTGCGTCATCTGGTCGCCGATTGTTACTCACCCTCGATGGGGCGCAGCGCCCAAGACCCGGTGCGCTTGCTCAAGCTCAACTTCCTCCAATTTCACTATGAGTTGTCGGATCGCGAAGTCATCGCTGAGGCTCAGGTCAATGTCGCCTTCCGTTTCTTCCTCGACTTGGCGCTCGATAGCCCATTGCCAACGCCGCCCTTGTTGACCCAGTTTCGCACCCGCCTTGGCGTCGAGCGATTCCAAAACCTCTTTGATGAGATTCTCCGCCAAGCCCGCCACCTTGGCTTGGTCAAAGATCGCCTGCGCCTCAAAGACGCCACCCACATCATTGCTAACATTGCCGTGCCCTCGACGATTCGCCTGGTCGCTTCTAGCCGCGAGCGGTTGTTGGCGGCCGCCCAGCCCTTTGCGCCCGAAGCCGTCGTCGCGCATCAACAGCGCGCCATCGGGATTCGTCAAGCCACCGCCGATCTCAAAGACCAAGCGCGCTTGCTGCAACGCGTCGAGCAGTTGCGTGAGATCGTCGTCTGGGCCGAGCACTGGGCCGCTCCGCCAGTTGGCGAGCCAGTTGGCGAAGCCACCACCGAGTTGCGCGCGGCGCTCGACCTGGCCCACAAGATATTGGCTGATCGCCAGCCCCAAGCCCAAGATAAGCTGTTGTCGCTGGTTGACGAGCAAGCGCGCACCGGCAAACACGGCGAGTATTACAATGGCTATCTGCTGGATGTCAGCCTGGATGCCGACTCGGAGTTGATCTGCGCCATCGAGGTGCTGCCGGCCAATGGCGATGAAGCCAAGGATGCCCAGCCCTTGATTGAATCTGAAGAAGCGGCGCACGGCAATGACATCAAAAGTTTGTTGATGGACGCGATCGGCTTTCGCGGCGAGGTGTTGCGCGAGTTGGCGGTCGAGAGCGGGCCACAACTGACCGTGTATGTGCCGTCGTATGAGTGGCCGGGCTCGGTGCCCGGCTTGTTTCAACCGGGAGATTTTCAACTCGATGAGCCCGGCGAAGCATTGCAATGTCCGGGTGGGCAAACCAGCCGCAGTCGCACGCGAACAGGACGCGATCAAGGCTGGCAATACTTTTTTCCAGCCCGCCAATGCCAAGCTTGTCGGTTGCGCACGACTTGCCTGAAAGCGGGAGCGAAAGGAGGACGAACGGTTATCAAGAACGACTACGAAGCGGAATATCAAGCGGCTAGAGCGCGCGCCACCACGGCAGCCTATCAGGAGGTGAGAAAGCAGCATCCGCGGATTGAGCGGAAGCTGGCCGAGATGATGCGCTGGCATGGCGGCAGGCGAGTGCGCTATCGCGGGCGATTGCGAGTGAAGATTCAGTATGTGCTGACCGCCGTCGTCGTCAACCTCAAGCGCATGGTCAAGCTGTTGAACCTGCCACTGAGTCACCAGCCTGCCTGAAGTGCGGGCAGCAGACCGTGCGTGGTGATGATGAGGTGTATCGTGCTTCATTTCAACTCGGACTTTTTTAGCAGTCTCTTCAGGGCTTGTATCATTATGCATTGATAAACACAGGGCGATGCGCCGGGCTATTGAATTTCGCTTTTGTGTTTCACCGGCTGCGCTCGATGATCTTGGCGATCTCGGCGTTGGCCTGTTTCATAGCCTCTTCCGGCGCGAGCTGGCCGCTGTTGGCTTTCGATAAAAAGATCCCAAACGCATTCTCTATCTCGGTCCATGCGGGCGTGCGCGGGCGCGGCCTCGAAGACTCAAGCGATCTGAGCTGAACAGGGTAAGAAGGGAACTTCGCCATCAACTCTCGGTCGCCGAAGACCGACCTGCGCGTGGGCGGGTTGCCGTGAAGGGCAGATTTTTTCATCTGCTCTGCGCTTGTTGCCCAGAGCAGAAAATCGAAAGCGGCTTCACCGTTGCGCGACCCTTTTGGTATGGCTATCAGCCAGTTGCCGATCTCTGCGCGGCCAGCCGTTTTCGCGCCGGGCATCTCGGTGATCCGGACTAATCCTATAACTTTCGATCTTTGAGGATCGTTGAACGCGCTGATCCACGCGGGCCAGTTGATAGACATCGCGGCAGTGCCTTGAAGCAAGTGCGCGGATACTTCGTCGGCGTTAAAGCTCGCGTAACCGGGCGGCGCGTGCTTGCCAAGCTCAAGCATAAACCGCAGGGCCGCTACCGCTTCTTCGCTATCGACCGAGGGAGTGCCGCTCGCATCGAACATCTCCGCGCCGAAAGCCCAGAAGATCGGCATGAAGTCTGCGACCACCGCGTTACCTTGAGCGGCCCTCATCACGTACCCGAAGATGCGACCACCGCCCGGCCCGCCCGTTTGTTCTCGCTCATCGATAGTTTGTGCCGCAGTCAAAACGTCTTCCCACGTCGCGGGCGGTTGGAGGCTGTGCTTTTCGAAAAGGTCTTTGCGATAAAAGAACAGCTGCGAGTTGCCGACGTAGGGCAGGGCGTAAAGCGCGCCCGATTCGTAAGGGTGTTTGCACAGGGCTATCGAGGAAGGCACGAAATCCGCGTCCGGCCCCGTTTGATTGCGCTTCTGGTAAAGCGGAGTAAGCTCGGCCAGCAAGCCTTCGGTTGCGAATCGCGGGAACCACGGGTTGTCGAGCATAATCAAGTCATACGCGCCCGTAGCGTTCTTCAAATCGACAAACTCTTTCTCGAAAAGGTTGGCGTAAGGGAATTCGGCTATCTGAATGCGAATGCCGGTTTGAGCTTCATAATCGCGGGCGGCCTGTTTGAGCGCGTCACCTTCGACGCCGGAGTTGATCGCCAGAGTCAGTTGCTTCCGGTCGCCGGAGCCTGCGTTCTTGCCGCCTCCGCAGCCTGTGAGCGGCGCAAGCGAAAGCATGTTGATTAAGAAAACGAGCGCTGCCGCTCGCAGGAAAGAAGATTTAGTTCGCATAAAGATTCACCCTATGCGGGTTTGAATTGATTGTACAGGGCAGCAAAAAGATTCACCGCCGCAGACACAGAGGACGCATATGGCCGATGATGTGCTTCGCACGCGGCGGATGCGCAGAGCAGAATACTGTTCTCTCTGCGCTCCCTCTGTGTTCTCTGTGTCTGCGGCGGTGAGATGTCTCTCCAATCCCGTACACTCATAAGGTTAATAGGGGCGATTAGCGTTGCCGTTCCCGGCAGGCGGCGGCGGGGGCGGCGCTCCGCCTGTCTGTTGTTTCATCATCTGCACTATGACCTGGACTGCGCCGACGAAATTCTGTACCTGCTGTTTCAATTCCTCCGTAGTCACTTTGCGCATCCCGGTCGGCACCTCGAACAACGTCGGGTCGGGGTTCATCTGAATGTTTTCAGTCATTATCGTCCCGGTGGCAGTCGCGCCGCTGGTCGTGCTGAAATTCAAGTCGGCTCGAAGCGGCAGGCCCGTCTCTTGATCCATGTAGACGAAGCTGTCGGTCTGCGCGGTGCCCGCCTGTGTGCGTGTGTCAGCCGCGCCGACGAATCTGTACTTGACCGCCGGTCGCCCGTTGACGGGTTCGACGCCTACCTGCTCGTATTGAGCGCGCGGTTTAAGCCGCTCGACCATAGCGCTGGGTGTGAGCACGCTGCCGAGTTGAAACCCCAACTCTTCCGGCTTCAATTCCACGTACTGATTGCGAGCCGGAAGAATCAGGTATTTGAGGCCCGATTTCTCAAGATATATGACCTGTCCGATTGGCGCCGGAAGATTGAGCGCCCACCGGCGGTCGGCCGCGTTTCGCGCAAACTGAATCTGCTGTGGCGGCAGAGTCGCCTGTCGCTGGTTGGCCTGGCCCTGACCGCTGATAGTCATAGTCACGCTGTAGCGGTCGGGCTCTTTCACCGAGGCCGCCCAGTCGCCTGTCGCCGCCGGAGTCGTTGTGCTTGTGTTGGCGTTTATGGCGGCACTCGTATTCGCGTTCGACGTAGTAGTCGTGTTTGAGTTTGTAGGCGCGTTCGTGCAGCCGGTCGAAACGAGCGACGCGAGCACTACTGCAAACGCGAGCGCCGTTAACAATCGCGCCTTTTCGTATTGTGATGGCTTTGATCTTTCAGTCATCCCTTCCCCCATTCGATTGCGGATTTCTGATTGAGGATTGCGGATTTAAGAATTGATTCTCTGATTAACAGATCAGTTTTTAAATCCTCAATCCGAAATCCGCGATCTAAAATATTCTAGAGACGTCCACTTGAACTTGCGGATTGCGCGCGTCGCCCGTGATGTTGACGGGAACGGAAACGCGGTTATTGCTCTCAAGTATAGTAGCAATCATCCCGATAAGCGGGCTGGACTTTTTAACCTGCGATGTGGCGTCGGGACTCAGCACTACGGTCGCGACATAGTTGAGCGTGAGCGCGGCCTCTATCTTGAACGACCCTTGATTTGCCGTCGCATCGCCCAGCCCGTCGAGCTGTTGTATGCGCAGGTTCTGCGTGTTGACTACGTTTTGCCCGAGCTGAAATTCAGTCTCCAGGCTCCCCAGTATCGTGCCGTTGTTCATATCGCCCACCTGATCTATGCGGAGCGCGCTGGCTACCCGCTCGCTCAGGTTCACGCCCGGTATGAACATCTCGCTTGACGAAATCTGCCCGCTGCCGCTTATGGCCGATGCGCCCTGTTGCTCGGCGCGAATCTGCCCGTCGAGTTTGAAACTGCGCGCCGTGAAGCTCTTTGTCTCAAGCGGCCCCGGCCCTACAGAGCCTCGGACCGATAGACCCGCCGTAGCGCCACGGTCTATCCAGAGGTCGAACGGCATTTCTGTCTGCAAAAGCTCGACGCCGTCGGTTGCGTCGGATGCGGTTTTTAACTCGCCCGTCACGTGGCTGGTCGTTTGAGGGGCGTCGGTTGCCGGGACGACCGAGGCGCGAAGGGTGATGTTGTTGTAGAGGCTTTCGGGCTGGCCCCCGGATTTGTCTATCAGTTTTACCGAGCCGTTATCAACCTGGATGTTTTTGAAAGTCGCGCCCGCCCCTCCCTGGGCAAAAAAAGACGCGGCTGCGAAAAGGCTCGGTGAAGCTTTGAGTGCGGATTTGTAATCGCTCTTTGCCGAGAGCGCCTCACGCTGGCCGATGGTGGTCCAACTCCACGCGCCGCTCGCGTTTTTTATAAAAGTAAACCTGGGCGATTTGATAGCGATCCCGTCAATGACTACCTGGCGGGTTAGCAGATACTCCTTCAAGGCGAAATCGGCCCGCACTTCGTCGGCTGTTAGAAAGTCGCCTTCGCCAAACGCGGGGTCTTCGCGGGCCGTCATCCCGTTAATGGTAAGGTAGGGACCGCCCAGAACGTTGAGATGAAGCGACGATACCGCAACCTTGCGTCCAAGCATAGTGGATAATCGAGCTTCGACGGCGGGTTTAAGCGGGGTTAGCGGTATGAGCGGAGCCAGAAGAATGGCTGCTACGACGAGTATGATTACAAACAACACGAAGCGCCAGATCCAGCGCAATGGTTTTGCCATTTATTCTCTCACAGAGCTTGAAAGCGCCGCACAAATACATGCTACTTCGGCGGGGCGCAGCCGCGCAAGCTTTCCTTGGAGTGCGGCGACAAGTGATACTGCTGGCGAATTCGGATAACCGGCGGATCCAGCATGGTAAGTGTTGGTATTTCTTCGGCTCGATCTCTGTAAGTGGTGCAAAACTGAATTCGCCAGCAGTATCACTTGTCGCCGCACTCCAAGATGTAGCTTCAATGGTAAGAGTTTATGTAGTGAGTTTCATGCGCTGCATCAGCGAGACGAATCTTGGGTCTGATCGAATCCAATCATACTTCGGGTCTACCTTAATGTACATCAGTGCCGTCACCTTATCGTTATAGGCCCGCTCTAGCCACTCAATCGTGTGTTCGGCATCTTTAAGACCGGAGTAGATCAAGGCTATCTGGGATGGCGCAATGTAGGTTTGCTTAGAACTTTGCTTGAACTTCTCGATCACTTTTAATGCCTCCGCCCTTCTGCCCGATACGGCATAAAGATACGCCATTGTAGTTTCGCCCGAATTGCCCAGTCCCGGCATCCCCTTTTGCATCGCCGCAAGGGATTCTTCATACATTTTCTTCTCTGCGTATGAGAGCGCCATTATCAAATGCGGTATATAAGAATCCTGATCTTTCTCAAGCGATTTCCTGCACTCTTCAATGGCCCTGTCGTATTGGCGAGCGTAGTAATAAGGCACTGATGTGACCGAGTTGATTATTGCCGACGATGGGTCGGCCTCGCGCGCAAGCTTCATTTCAGCAATCGCCTCGTCGCCGCGCCCCATCGCCATAAAATAATCCG
The DNA here is from genome assembly GCA_963728545.1 of Blastocatellia bacterium. Lineage (GTDB taxonomy): Bacteria > Acidobacteriota > Blastocatellia > UBA7656 > UBA7656 > DASUNP01. The sequence goes on along the minus strand of CAVSKO010000002.1, from coordinate 2,770,242 downwards.
ACAGCCACTGGTAGGCGGGCGCGTACTGCGGGTTAAGCTCGATGGCGTGCTTGAAAGATTGCTCGGCCCCTGCCCAGTCCCATTCATAACGCAATTTAACCAGCCCGAGCGAAGCGTGCGCTTCGGCAAGCGTCTCATCCAGCTCAATAGCTTTTATAGCGGCCTTCTTAGCCTTGGGCATGGTTTCGACCGGAGGCAGCACCCCGTATATACGAGAGCCGAGCAGGACACACGAGTCGGCCAGCCCCGCGTAAGCCAGCGCAAAGTTCGGGTCCAGGGCTATTGCCTGCTCAAAAAAAACAGTGCTTTTCATCAATGTGTCGGGCGTCCGCTTGTTCCAGTAAAAGCGGCCTTTCAGATACATCTCGTATGCTTCCGTGCTGCCGGTCGCCCTTTTAGCCAGTTGCCTCCTTTCTTCTTCAGTAAGCTTCAGGCTGAGCGTGCTGGTCACTCGCGTCGAGACGCGGTCTTCGACCGTGAAGACATCCGAAGCCTTTTCGTCAAATGTATCGGCCCAGAGCTGCCCTCCCGTTTTAACGCTTACGAGCTGCACCGTGACCCTTATGCGCTCGCCCGATTTTCTGACGCTCCCCTCAAGCACCGCATCAACGCCCAGCTCGCGGCCTGCCGCGACGGGGTCTTGATCGGCCCGCCCGTATTTGAGCACCGCGCTCGTAGGCTTCACGCTGACCCGCTTGACCGCGCCGAGCCTGGTTATCAATGAATCGGTCAGCCCGACGCCTAAGTACTCATCCGTGTTGCTGCCGCTCAAGGATTTGAAAGGAAGCACCGCTATCGATTGCAGCCCTGCCACGGGTTCGGTTACTTGAGTTTTGCCGAAAGGCCAGAACAGAAAGATCAAACCTAAAAGCGCGATTGCAAGCAAAGCGCCGCCTGCGATCTGCCATCTCGGCGTTGCGCGCTTCGTGCGGGCGACGATCTCGCGCGAGGAAGATTCTTTTGAGCCAGGACCTGCGGCTGTCTCCGGCTTGTTCGCTTCCATCTCTTCTTTTATTAATGCGGGGCCGCCGGGGGGCGTGTCTACCACGGTGCGATAGTCGCGCTCCGGCTTTACGTCTACTACGGTATTATAATTCCGGGCGGGGGCTTCCGTCTTATTATCGTTATCAATATCCCGCAAGGCATAAGCGACGTGCTGGTCCAGGCGGGCTTGATAATTCAGCCCTTCTCTGAGCCTCTTTAGATCGGCCTGCATCTCTTTAGCCGTTTGATAACGTCGTTCGCACTCTTTCGTCAAAGCCTTTGCCACGATCTGCTCAAGCCATTGCGGCACTCCCGGCAGATAGGTGGAAAGTGGCGGCGGCTCGTTGCCCAACAGCGCGGCGATCACGTCCGTAGGCGTCTCGCCTTCAAAGGGCCGACGGCCCGCGATCATTTCATATATCACCGTGCCCAGGCTGAAGATGTCCGTTCGCTCATCTATCTTCTGCCCGCGCGCCTGCTCCGGCGACATATACCTGGGCGTGCCCACCACTATTCCCGGCAAAGTCGAGATGCCCGATATCTCACCCGCGCCTGCATCCGTCAGGCCCGCCGGTCGCTCTGTGAGCTTGGCTATGCCGAAGTCGAGCACCTTCACCAGCCCGTCTGGCCGTACCATAATGTTTTCGGGTTTGATGTCCCGGTGCACGATTCCCGCTTCGTGCGCCGCCCGAATCGCGCTCGTGGTTTGAATGGCGATGTTGACTGCCTCGCCGATCTTCATCCGCGCGCTGCGCATAAGCTGGCGCAGATTATGGCCTTCGATGAACTCCGTGGCTATGAATTGCAGATCGTCTATCTGGCCTATGTCATGAATGGTAATGATGTTCGGGTGATTTAAAGCAGAAGCGGATTTGGCCTCGCGCACAAAGCGCCGCAAGCTGCTCTCGTCTCCGGTATATTTTCCCGGCAACAGCTTGAGCGCGACGCGCCGGTCGAGCCGCGTATCTTTCGCCAGATAGATTTCGCCCATGCCGCCCACGCCTACGAGCGCGAGAACGTGGTAAGGGCCGACATCGCGTCCCGCGAGCGTTTGGGTGGCGGACACGGACCCCTCGGCCAGGGGTTCGGTGTGAGACTCGATAACGGTCTGCGCCTCTTGCTGAGCGACGAGCAGCGACTCGACTTCGCCGAGCAACTCTTCATCGCCTGCGCAGGCCTCGCGGAGGAAGTCGGCTTGATCGCCGGAATTACGATCAAACGCGGCGTTAAGAATCTCCCTTGCTCGCTTCTGCCGGTCAGTCGTCATAAGTAAGCTCGCTTCTGCCGGTTTCTCCTTACCGGGGCCGATGGCCGCCCTCCGGATTCTTGAGTTGATTTAGTAACTCGCGCACCGCAACGTCGAGCTGGCTGTCACGCCCTGTGTAGCTTTCGCCTATTGGTCGTGTGACGGGCAGGTTGACAGGGCGCGGGTTCAGCTCCATGTTCGTGCCGTCGTTTGCGGTGATTTTTACGCGCGGCAATCGGAAAGTAGACCCATCGATCAAAGGCTGATTCCAGGTGTAAATTATCCACCCGGATGTGGGTTCTCCGACGACTTTGCCGAGCTTCAATGTGCGATAGCCTTCGGTGAAGTCTTCGGCGTCGGAAAGCGAGTGCTGGTTTGTGATCAGTATGGTCGGCAATTGAAGCGCGCGTTGGCCGAGCATCGTGCGGGCCGGGACCGCGGGGTATCCGCGCGGAGTCATCGTCAAATACCCGCGACGGGCCAGCACGTTGATAGCGTAGACGTTGACGAACCCTCCGTTGTTGTTGCGCACGTCTATGACCACGCCTTCGCGCGAATGATTCTCTGCGTCGAGGTCTACATACATCTGCGCGAGCGACCCGGAAGACATATCGAACATATGAACATAGCCCAGCCGGCCATTGCTGACGCGGGCCACGTACTCGCGATTCTCTTCTACCCACTTGCGATAAAGGAGCCCCTTTTCAGTAAAGATATTTACGGGGCGCACGACGACTTCGCGCCTGTTTGCGCCGTCGGCCGCCGCCGCGACACTGAGCGACACGCGGCGATTGATCTTGTAAGCGAGCAGTTCGTCGAGGTTCGTCCGCGCGTTGATCTGAACGTTATCTACCGCCAGAAGGTAATCGCCCGGTTTGATATTACCAATGGCTGCGGGGGCGAGCGGGATGACTTCCGTCACTCGCAACCGACCCGCGCTCTCGTACTCAGCGCGGTCAAAGCGCAGACCCAGCCTGCCGGTTGAAGACCCCGTAAGGCCGGGCGGCGCAGTGATGCCCAGATGCGATGCGTTCAGCTCGCCTATCATCAATTGAATCAACCGGCGCGTCTCGTCGGGCGTGCGCGCCGCACTGACGCGCGGAAGGTAGACCGCGCGCGTCTTTTGCCAGTTGACGCCGTGAAAATTCGGATCATAAAAATGGTCGCGCAGATAGCTCCACGCCTGATGAAATACTTCGAGCTTCTCGCGCGCAAAATCGACATCCATCTCGGCAGTCACGGCAATCGTTCGCGGCTGGCGCGTCTCAAGCGACACGACGTTTATTCGCCCCTGGTCCAGGTAAAACACTTCTTTACTGTCGGGCGTAAACTGCGCATCGGACTTAAAGCCGGGAGTCGAAGTCAACTGGCGCGCAACCGCAGGCTCGCGCGCCAGCTCGTCGAGCGAGTAGATGTAGAGGTTTTGCTGTCCCGCCGCGCTCGCCGTCATAAGAACCCATTTCCCATCCGGGCTTATCGCCTGGTAATCGACATCCACGCCCACGGGGAGCAAGCTCAAACGTCGGCGTACCTCCGCGAATACTATGTTGACCGGTTTAACCGGGCTCTTTTTCTGCTCTTCGCTTGCGCCCGGCTGAGTCGCGGCGGCTGGCAGAGGCTCGGGGATTTGACGCTCGTTTGGCTGAGGCTGGCTCTGCTGTGTGCGCGGAGGCGTTAGGGTCTTCGGCGGCTCTTCTTTAAAGAGGTCGCGGAACTGGTCTTCGCGGAATCGCGGGGTGCGCGGGATCAGATCGATGCGGGCGAGGCTGGTTGCCTCGGTTCGCTGGCCCGTGTCGAAGAGTATAAACGTTCCGTCCGGGCTCCAAGACACCGAGTTGCTGAACAGGTTCGCAAGAAAACTGACCGGCTCAGCCCGCCCGCCCGAGGTTGGAACGACGTAAACATTTCTAAAGAGCTTGTCGCCAGCCGGCATAAACGCGATAAAGCGTCCGTCGGGCGAGAAGGTGAACGGGCGCGCGTTAGTGAGCGGCGGGCGATCCAGGTAGCCCGTAGCAAGCAGGCGGTCTTGTTTCGAGTCGAGGTCGAGCAGGCGAATCTCTTTCGCGTTTCGCTCAAAGGCCAGTTGTCGCCCGTCGGGCGAGAACTGCGGCGTCGCATCGCTTTGAGCATCATTGGTCAATTGAGTTTCGCTATTATTTGCGAAGTCGTACATAAATATGTGCGACGCGCCGTCGCGGTCCGAGGCGTAGGCGAGGCGGCGGCTATCGGGCGACCAGACGACTTGCGATTCATTGGCAGCGGTTGAGGTGACGCGCGCCGCGTCGCCGCCGTCTTTAGCCGAAGCGGCAAAGATCTCGCCGCGCACAATAAAGGCGACTTTCTTTCCATCGGGCGAGAGCACCATCTCTCGAATCTGGTCCGTAAGCTTGAAGTGCTCAATTGCAGGACCGGCGGGCGTGCCGCGCCGCGTGATAGGAATCTCTGTAGCTTGATTTGTAGCGGTGTCGAATTTCCAGATCGCGAAGTTGCGTTCAAAGACTATGAGCTTGCCGTCATAAGATATGTTAGGCCAGAGCACGCGACCGTCTTTGAACTGTGTCACCTGTCTGGTCGGCCCGGCGGCGGGCCGCGTCCAGAGATTTTGCGCGCCGCTCCGATCAGACACATAAAATATGTCGCGCCCGTCCGTGTCCCACATCGGCCACATCTCTTTAGCGCCGCCGTCGGTCAGCCGTTCATAGGTTGCGGGCGTAGCTTCGCGCCGTATCCATATTTCGCACTCATCGAGATGGCTATGGCCCTTGCGCCACCATTGAGTCAGGGCGGTGCCGCGACCGGTAAAAGCGAGGCTGCGCCCGTCGGGCGACGGGGCGGAGAGATATTCGCTGGTGTAGCGGTCGGCGCTTATTTCAAGAGGGGTGCCGCCGTCGGCGCTCACTCGGAATATGTCGTTCATGCCCGATATGTCGCGGCTTGAAGATGAGAAGTAAATCCAGCGCCCGTCGCGCGACCAGCCGTCCAATTGATCGAGGGCGTCATCGAAGGTCACGCGCTTCAGCTCGCCGGTTTGAAACGTGAGTGTATAGATATCGCCGCCTCCGGTGCGAGTTGAGATAAAAGCGAGGCGGCGTCCATCGGGTGAGAATAAAGGGCGAGATTCGTTTGCAGGATTTGAGACAAGCAATCGCGCTTCACCGCCGGCGGAGGCGACGGTCCATATATCCCCTCCCGATACGAAAGCAATCTCCGAGCGATCCGGTGAGATAGCAGGCTCTGTAAAATAAGGCAGGCCGTCAGTAGATTGAGAGCTTATATCTTGCGTTTGAGCAAGCGAGCGAGCAGGCCAGATAGCGATCAAGAGCAGAAGTATTTGCACGGCTACAAAAGTCTTTTTAAGAATAATCATAGGAGCCTCCATAGAGGCTTTTTAGACTTATTGGGAGATTATGTCAAACTTGACAATGAAATAAGTAGGCCGATATAGTTTTGAGCAATGCTGGGAGGTCGTTCAACGGTAGGACAGCAGACTCTGGATCTGCTTATCGGGGTTCGAATCCCTGCCTCCCAGCCAAATCCATTCAATCATTTACAGACTTTGCTAATTGAATAGAATCAGGCTGGTGTGCCAACGGTGTGCCAAATTTCCCGGACAGCAAACTCTCTAACTTCTCAGAAGCTGCCCTCTGCATCGAAGGCAAAACGTGCGAATAAGTATCCAGCGTGATAACAACGCTTGAATGCCCTAGCCGCTCGCTAACTATCTTTGGGTTCACTCCAGCTATGAGCAACAGAGTCGCGCACGTATGCCGCAGGTCGTAGAGCCTTATCAATTCAGGCAACTCGGCCCTCCTGAGGATCGGCTTGAAGTGCCGCATTATCAGGTTATGCTGCATCAACGGCTTTCCCTCTTGGCTCGCGAACACCAAATTATGGTTATGATACTTCGGCCCAGCCTTTAAGCGCTCTTCCGCCTGCCTTCTCTTGTGTTCTTTCAAAATCAGCATAAGAGAATTAGGTGAAGGGATGCTACGCCGGCTCTGGCTTGTCTTAGGTTCACCAAAATACCAAGTACCATCTCGCTTCCACGTGAGCGTACGCTGAACTGTCACATCTCCTGTTTCAAAGTTAATGTCCTTCCACTGCAATCCGAGGTATTCACTGGGGCGCATACCGGTCACAAGTGCAACATTGAACAGGACTCCATAACGATCAGATTCAGCGGCAGCTAAGAATTGTACAGCTTGCGCTGGCGTTAATACCTGCATCTCTTTGCGCTCGACCTTTGGCAGTTCGACCAACTCCGCAGGGTTTATTGCGAGCAGTGTCCATCTGACAGCCTGCTTGAGAGCTGAGTTTAGAACTGCATGAGTATAGCGCACGACGCGAGCGGATAATCCTCGCTGTTGCATATTGGAGTAAAGTGCCTGAACATTCATCGGGCGCACGCCGGAAAGCTTCTGGCTCCCGATTGCGGGCCGCACATAGCGATTCAAAACATCCGTGTACTGCTCGAACGTGTTCGGCGCTATTCTGGGCTTAGCAGCAACCTTAAGCCATTCATCAAGGTACTCACTCACAGTAGTCACAGAAGGCCGTATAAAAGTACCTAAGAGCTGGTTGCAAAATTAACTTTTCAGAAATCGATGCGCGATGATGCCACAAGCCAACAGCATGAGTGCTTCATGAGTGGAGCCTTTTGTTTCTTCACGCATCCTCAGCTTTCTGAACTGATGCAGCCAGGACAGCGAGCGCTCGACGACCCATCTCGTTTTTCCCAGTCCGCTCCCATGTTCAGTCCTTCGCTTTGCTAACAGCGGCTTGATCCCTTTTTTTTCAGTGCCCGGCGATGTGGTTCGCTGTCATAGGCCCGATCCCCTTGCAGCTTTTTCGGTTTCTGGCGCGGGTGCCCACGCCTGCCACGCACCTGTGGAATACTCTCCACTAACATCATCAGTTGTGTGATGTCATGCCGGTTCGCGCCCGTCAAACTCATCGAGAGTGGAACGCCTTGGCCCTCCACCAGCAGATGATGCTTGCTGCCCAGTTTGCTCCGATCCACGGGGTTTTTGCCGGTTTTCTCGCCCCCGTGGCCTGCTCTCACACTGGAACTGTCAACCACACCCCGCTCCCAATCGAGTTGCCCTTCGGACTGAAGTTCAGCAAGGATGCTTTGCCAAAGCTGCTTCCAGACGCCTCGCCGCTCCCATTCGATGAGTCTGCGGCGGCAGGTATGACCCGAAGGAAAATCGCTCGTTGCAGGAAGAGATTTCCACGGAATTCCGGTCCGAAGAACGAATAGGATGCCTGTCATCACCTTGCGCGGATCAACTGGCTTTCTACCCGCATGTTGAATGTTGCGTCTCTTCTTCTTCGGCAGCAGTGGCTCAATGCGTTGCCATAATTGATCGGAGAGGATCGAGTCGGACATACGGCTTACCCCTTTGAAGGTTTCGATCCTCTATCTTATTCTGTTTTTTCCTTCGCTCCTTTTAATTTTGCAACCAGCTCTTAATGTTGCCGACTGGCTTTCCGGCCCTGATGCAGAAGATTTTTCAGAAGGCAGCCTGGAGGTATTCTTCCATGGCCCTAATATGGGGCTTGGGGGGCAGCTTGTGATTTCAGATGAGCATCGAGGGATCAGCTTCGATGTTCCTTTTACAGAAGACGGGGATTTTGGTTCGCCTCGACTTGATAGCCTCTGGCTCGCTTTAGATGATAAAACAAGCGCAGGGGTCTTTCTAGCCAATACAAAAGCCGACATCTTGTCTGTGACTCCAACATTCTATGTTGGTGGAGGAGTTGTAGAATTGGAGCCAGTAGTATTAGGGGCTCACGAATCGACCTCGCTAAACATCAGACAGACGCTGCAAGAATTGAGGGTAAGAAGCAGTATGGTGGTTGGTGGTATAAGTCTGAGGCACTCGGGTCCAAATGGCTCGCTGGCAGTAGCCGGCGCAATTATCAATAGGCAGACGGGCTTTTCATCTAGCCTGAGATTCGTCGATTCCTCAATGCAGAGTTCGTCTACATTGCATGGCGCACACCTGCTGTTTGGCCGCCCGAGTTCGCGACCTGGGCTTCCCAGCAAATCGAGGTTTGTAGCGCGAACTGCTGTCCGCAATACAACAGACCTACCAATAGAAGTCAGAGTTACTTTTCGCTATAGGACAAATGATGCTGCGGATAGGGCGGATGATGGGGCAGGCTCGGTCGAGCTTGCTCCGCTAATGTTAGCGGCCAATGAGGTCCGTGAAATAGACCTTGGCGAAGCGGCAGCCTCCATAGGCAGCAGGGTTCTTGCGGATGCGGGCTTGAGATAGTACATAGCGGTCAGCCTGGCTCTGTAGTGGCGGCAGTTATATGTCTTGACCAGAGCGGCGGGCAGGTATTTGACGTTCCGATGAAGGACCCCGCCGTAAAGAAGATCGGCGGAAGTCACCCGTGGCGGATAGACGGAGATAATCGCGCCGTGCTGCATCTGAAGAGTATAGACCTTCAAAGCGAAGGCCAGTCGCCTTCAGCAGTTGTTGCGATTCATTATGAGGGAGGCAGCTACAGTCTGCCTATGCAGCAGGTGGAAGCTGGGCAGACGTTTGAGATAGACATAAAAAGATTGAGAGATGAACAGATTAAAGACAGCTTCGGCAATGTCATCCCAATGGAAGTTACGAGTGGGCAAGTTGAGTGGTACGGCAGAGGTCCGGTAGGCGAGTTCGTGGGTAGGCTCGTACAGTATGATCCTACCGCAGGTGTGTCTAGCAGCTTCAGTTGTCCCAGACCGTGCGAATGCCCACCGACCTATTTAAGCGGACTAATCACTCCCAATGCAATTAAGGGTGTGCCGGGGGATGTATTCTTCGTGGCAGTGATTGAAACTGATAAAGATTGCAATAACGTCCAGAGAAGCTATGCGGTGACTAACGCCTTTGTCACATCATCTAACCCTGCGGTTGCTCAAGCCGATGGGCCGAACTTCGACGGGACCTGGACGGTGCTGTTGCGGAGCAATGATGGGACGGCGACGATAAGGGCAACCTGGACAGCACCGCGCAATAGGGAGGATTGCATAGGCCCTCCTGCATTCCCCTGTTCTGAAGTGAGATGCACTTCTTCATTTGTCACTGGCTCGGCACAGGCGAGCGCGCAGACTCAAGTACCCAAGAGGTTTGTTGCGACCTCAGTAACCACTGCTAATCTAAATTGTTCCGCTGGCTCAGGCTTTGGCGCGAAGGTGGAGTATCAAGTTGCTGATCAGAACGGCAATCCGATCAGGAGGTCAGGGATGACGCCGCAGGAGCTGATTACGGTTACCGATGATGCCGGTAACACGATTACTGCCGATAATGTATATAGACCTTTTTCCACCCCTCAGCAGACGAGAAACGATGGGACATTCACAGATATTCCGGTGGGCTCTTGCTTTAATCCGCCGCCGCCGACCAATGCATGTGTGAACGCTACTCAACTTTTCAGGCTTATTGTGCCAACTAGCGGGGGCAGTACCACAGCGTATGATATCTCCACGATCACGTTCCACCGGGATTGCTTGCAAGGTATAAGGGTGCAGGTGCAACATACGGCTAGCAACGTCCAGATCTTCAGTCTCGGAACGGTAAATTGAAAGGGGCTTTTATGAGAGAAGTTATTGCAATGCTGATCCGCTCGCGAGCACTGTTAGTGTTGGCGATTCTTATCTGGGTGTTGCCTGTCAGAGTGGGCAGTGGGCAGACAGCGAAACCGAACACGCCCCTAGTGGCCGACATGCGCGAAAGGGTCGCAACGATAATACGGGACACCCTCAAGCGTGGAGAAGGGGAAATCACTAATGACGGTGTTAAGCTCAAGACCTGGACTAACATGCCGCCCACAGAAGAAGCAATAGAAGAAATTCGGAGTTTTGGTGATGACGTAGTCCAGATTCTCAGCGAGTATTTGACCTCAGAAGACGGACGGGAGAAGCAGTTAGCTATACGATTCTTAGGCTTAGTAGGCGGGAGCCGCATCGTAGAGCCATTACGAATGGTTATCAAGAATGATAAGCAGCCAGGGATGCGGGCAATGGCACTCACTTGGCTGGCGGAAGCGCCTTGGGAGCTAGCATCCCCGATCATACGAGAAGCCGCAGAGTCGGATGGCGATCCCGGAGTTCGTAAGGTGGCTAATGATCTGCTCCAAGAAGGCCCTCGCCGATAAGATCATTCACGGACTTGGTTGGCGATCCGACTCATCGCCGGGCTAGGTGATGAGTCGGATCGAGGGCATAATAGGCAAGCATAAGCGGCTGCGCAGGCTTTCTAGGGAAGAAGGCTCAGTGTTGAGAAAGAAGCGGCAGCAGCGTTCATCCATACCCGCAAGAGTGCCTCTGGGGTTCCGACTTGGCAATGAAGGAGCATTTGCTATTGATCCCACAGGTGAAAGCGAAGACATATGGATCTGTTCACCATTGCGTATCATGGCTTCAACCAGGAATCATAAAAGTGAGGATTGGGGACAGATACTGGAGCTAACAGATAAAGGCGACAGTGTACACATATGGGCGATGCCAATGACTTTGCTTGCTGGTGATGGCAGCGAATTCGCTGGCCTTTTCCGGTCCACTCCTTCCAATAATTGGGGAGGGAGGTGGCGGGTTCCACCTGCCAGGGATTAGCAGCATAGGTAAAACGACTGCTCTACAGGTGGCCGGTTCTGTTTGGGAATTATACTTTTGACAAACCCGCCCGATAAGCATCATTCCTTCGAACGCATCAGCAAAAGGTTGTAAGGACCGATTAACAGCGTGCGATATTACTTTAATGTTTGAGTTTCTGTCGGTTAAAATATGCAAATATTTTACTATTAGAAAGTGAAGGTGATTGCCTATGCGCAAACAAAGCAAGGGCGGATTGGCTGAATTGGTCGGCAGAGTCGTTCGAGACAAGGGGCTAAAGCTGCGCGATGTCGCGCGCAACTCGGACGGTCAGATCGCACAGAGCTACGTCAGCAGAATAATTGCAGGCGATGTCAATAACGTCTCGCTTGATAAACTCGTGGCACTGGGTCGCGGGATAGGCGAAGACCCGCACAGGCTGTTTACTGCCTACTATGGGAACTGGCCGCGCTCTGCCACTGACCGGCAAGAAGATTTTGAGTGTGGCGCTGTTGAGTTTGTGGAGGTTATGAGGAAAGTGGCCGGTGATAGCAGGCTGACCGAGATCGTGAAGGAAGTGACTCAACTGTGGCCCGAAGAATATCCGGTTGTGCTGGGGTATGTGAAACAACTCAACGAGCATAAGCGAAGTTCAAAGGGGAAGAAATTGTCCGGTGATAAGGCGACTACCTGATCATTAATCATCATCTGAATAGGTGACTGCTTTTTGGAGTGCGGCGACTTGTCACCGCTTTTAGGTTAGGCCAAGCGGCAATAGCTAACTCTAAAGCGGCGCGGGGTCCCGCACTCCAAAGTATGCTACGACTTTGCAACAGCCCTGCTACATCCGATTACCTTTGCGCTTCGCCCTTAGCCTTGAGTTTCTGAGTTTATCCCCATATTGCTTTAGGGCGTAAAAGTAATCCGGCGTCCATATGAACACATGGTCTACGCCAATCGCGGCTGTCTTGCGGGCCGACTTTATGCCTTCTGGGCCTTGCCCTATCGCCGCGATTATCGCACCCATTATCTGCTGGTAGCTCTTATCCTTGCTCTCGCTTGCCACCTGCTTGATGAGCTTCAAATTGCTCTCATCAATCTCGTCAGCCACGTTTTCGATGAGCGCACTGGTAGCATCAACAATGACCTGCATGCGCGCGGCGAAACTATCCCACTCTCCTACGCGCAGGCTTCTGATGAAGTCGTAGATTTCACTTTCGCTGACGACGGCTTCACCCAGATACCGCGCCCCAAGCAGTTCAACTTTTTTCTTATGAGATTTATTTTCTGGTATACTCATACGCCTCCGCATGCACACGGGCGTGTTTTGGGTACACAACTCCTATCACACGAACGTGCGCGGTTAGGCAAGGTGGGCCGCCACCGTCACTGACGGCCCACCTCACGACTATAGTTCATTGAATAAATGTGAGATGGTTCAACAAGGTGCAGGAGGCGCGCGGGTGCGGATGGATTTACCCAACTGGTCAAGCGTTGTTCTGGTTGATTCATTATGGTCAATCGCCGCATCTACGGCAATCGTAGTGATAGCTCTTTGAGAAGTTTGATTATCTGCAAGCCAACTGAATGCAATTGCTTTAAGCTGGGCGGCGTTCTCTTCCGGTTCGAGTTCTTGCCCAGGCTTGGCTTCTGGCGCTTGACTGAATGTGATGACAGACGGAGTAGCAGATGTACGCTTGGCTTCAAGCTCGTCATGAGTTTCAGTCCATTCAGGATAAGCTGGGGCGAAAGGCGAGGCAAGAGCTATTGAGCAGGCAGCCTTTGCTTCGTTTATGCGACCTACTTCACCAAGCTCGACCGCGAGGCTGTTAAGGAAGTCGTAGTACGTAGCAGGGTAATACTTGCCAATCGCACGGACTAGTGGGAATAGGTTTTCCAGGAGAGCGAGTGCTTGCTTGTGGTCGCCGTGGATGCTGCGAACGACTGCCGTCATCTTTTGAGATTCAACTACTGTCACCAAATCGCAATCAGCAGCGATCTTTCCTGCACTGAGATAGAACGGCAGAGCCGCACCGGGTTGGCCGCTCTCAAAGTAAGTCGCGCCAATGCACTGCAAGGCGCGAGCCTCGTATTTGGGCGTGGCTTTTTCGACAACGCTCTCAAGTATCTGGCGAGCCCGGTTAAAGTCTTTCTGCCAACTCAAACTCTTTGCTTGAAAGAATAGGCCAACATTCTTGAGTTCATCTGAGATCGGCAAAGCAAGCATTACCTGTGTCACTTGCTCTACTACGTCTAATTGTCTAGCAAGGTGAGCTTGACGAATAATAGCCGCGAGCTGCCTGCCCAGATGCTGAAAACCTTCGATTGTGTATATATGGCGAGTCAGCAAGCCGCGAATCAACTGTTGTAAATAATCATTCTGCTTAATAGGGGTTTGCTGCCCAGTCTGATCACTGCTAATGGAGGATGGTATGAAGAGAGTATTTGCTTGCCTGTTCATCATGGCTGTTTTCCCAATGGCTGCATCATCAACCTGGGATAATTCGAATAACCCGGCTCCGTTCGCAGCAGTAGCTCTTGCCGGTCACACAAGCTCCGGCAGCTACTGCGTGTGCGGCAGCGGGCATGGCTGCGAGTGTGCCCCCGGTGAGCATCCCGGCGACGGCCTCGCCATCGCGCCCTCGAACGGGTCGGATGATTACAGGTCTGTCAATCAAGATTCCGCTCCCGACATCGATCTGGCATCTGGCGCACTGGTGCTCGCGCTGGCTTTTCTGTTTTGGCATAGGATGCGGTAAGACTGCCCGTATCCTCGGCACGCAGTGACTCGACCCTGCTTTACTTGACCGCTTCGGCAACTGGCGGCATAGGACATTTTCGGCGGCAGGGCGGCCTCATTCTACTACGAATTCAAGAATGAGTGTAAGGAAAATCCTATTAGACAGTTAAGAGGTTGGAAGGACATTGGGGCGACAGTAATATTTTATACACAGTATGAGAATCCGTAATGGAAGAGGCTACAACAACCCCGCTCTCTCCTAAGAATTCCTTGTGCATTGCCCTCCGGCTTGTAGTAGAATCCTGCCGTCGAGATCATCAAAGTTTGCAAAATAGTCGAGATTAGAATTATTTGGCTGCGGATTGATTACTGAAATCCGCTTATGCGTCCACACATCACCTTGATTCAAGGTGGGCATATAAAGCCACTCACAAGAGTAGGAGATGAACTGATTAGTATGGCCGATCAGTCCCTAACTTTTCGGCAAGCATATATCGTTGAGCGGATCAGTGAAATCCTGATTAACGTCCCGTTGCCGAGCGAGTATCACAACATCGGCCAATACTACCGAGCGTTGAGCGTTAAACGGCGCTACGGTGTTGCAGCTCTGCCAATATCATCCTTGAAAGTGTGGCTTCATCTGCCGCGACGCCTCTCAGGTATAGAGCACGAGCTTTACAGGCTATTGGTGCACGTTATTTTGATATTGGTAACACAAGGGAAGCTATGCGTTTTTTCCTGGAAGCAGGTCATGCCGCATCTCCAAAGAATGGGAACGATCTTCTAACAGCCACACTCTCGCCGTGGATGATCGCAGTTATCAAATTTGTCAACGGCGACAACAGGGGTGCGTTGGAAAGTCTGAGAGAATTATATTCACCTGTGCAGTTGTTAGCCGCAGATCAGCCGTATATATACTACTTCTACGCTAATGCTCTTGCGGTAGAGTGGGGAGAGTTGGGGCGGTTTGAGGAAGCTCAACACGCCAGCCGTATAGCCCTGGCTTCACCATACGCCAGCGTTAATCCTGAGTGGCACGAGACTGCTAAAGAGAATCAGCAAAAAGCCCGCCGCGCTTCTCGCTCGGTTGTAGCAATCACCAGCAAAGAGTTTCAGCGAGAGGACCACGAAGACGAGGAAACATCAAATGAACAAACATCACTGACGACAAGCGAACAGGCAAGCGAGCCGGGCAGCAAGCTGCTACAGTTCAGAAGGCGAGCATTCAATCCTCAACCACCGCCTCTCTACAGCCACCTGGAAGCCAAGCCTAACCTGCTTTCTCTCGCACAGAAGCGATCCCGCATCATAGACATCGCCTGTAACCTGCCAGAAGAAGCCTTAGATCGGCTACTGGAGTTGGCAGGCGAGCTAGACGACAGGCCCGCGCAAACCCGCAGGCCGAGGGAGATCAATCTCGAACAGAGGGGCACACTGGAGATAATGATGAGCCTCTGGACGACTGGCGACCTCAGACTTGAAGATCAGATCGCCGTCCAGTCAGCGCTCAGGGACTGTAATGATGATCTGCGCCGCAACAACATCATCAACTTGATGATAAGCTACATGTTTCGTTTCACGCAGGAGCGGATGGAGAGTGAGCACTTCTGGCGCAAGCGGTTCGAGGCAATTCTTACGCCGAAAGAGGATTAGCCCTTCTTCTTGCGCTTTGGTTTCTTCTTCGACTCTACATACGACAACACTTCTTTCAAAGAGGGCTGGGAAGAGTTCGAGTTGTTCGGCCAAGCTTGATTGGTTCAAGAGGTTCCTCTGGATGCCAAACAGAGATCGCCGAAAAGATCGTCTCGAAAGCGGCAACTAAATATTTGTCTGCCGCATTGTAGCGCAAAACACTTTAGACGCAAACGAAAAAAGAGCGGTGTTAGCCCGAAGTAGTAATGTCCCCTCCCGTATTATAGAGCCTTAGAGCCAAAACACGGAGGGGCTGGCATTGGGTCATATTATTTCTATGAACTATCGCGAGCTTACTTGTGCTGGGGGCTGGGTCATCGTCCCTGTAGCGGGCCGGGTATCGGATCGGCTTGGACGTTATAAAGGTCGAAGCAAACCTGCCAATATAATTTACCAAACCTGTGAAATTTCTCGAGAAAGATTGTCACTCATGTATTGAAATGCGGCTGAATCCATTTGGAGTCTAGTAGAGACTCTTATGCAGCCCTTTGGTTCAGGGATATCCGTAAGCCTGAATTCCATTAGGAGCGGATTAATGTCTTTCGCAAATCTAAACTCTAAGGAGGCAAAGTATGACTTCTCAGTCAAAAGCTGAATACTACCAGAAGAAGGTTGAACGGGCGCATCCCTCTCTAATTGTAATGATACTCGACGACTCCGGAAGTATGGCGAGCAACCTCGCCGGAACAACTGACGCGAGGTTTGAGTGGGTGGAAAGGTATTCAGGAATCATCCTCAAAGAACTGCTAGCTCGAAGTACCGAAGTATCGGGTGAAAGCCATAAAGTAAAAGC
Organism: Blastocatellia bacterium; assembly: GCA_963728545.1. GTDB lineage: Bacteria > Acidobacteriota > Blastocatellia > UBA7656 > UBA7656 > DASUNP01. The sequence continues at coordinate 2,754,197 of CAVSKO010000002.1, read as the reverse complement.
AAGATATTACCTCGACCTCATCAAATACGGTAGCACTGTGGAGCCCTGGAGCGATGAGGAGCTTGATATAGGCGAAGCGGTCAACCGCTTTGCCGCGATAAACGGCAAATTCGGCCTGGGCGGCCATCTCGCCGGGACGGATGCGGCGACAGCATTTCAAGTGGCGTTGCCCAGGCTGCAAAACGCACTTGCCAAAGATCAGTTCAAGGATTCATTCCCTCCTATAGTCTTTCATCTTACAGATGGCGAAAGCGCATCTGACGCCGAGCCTGTCGCGCAACAAATAATGAACCTTTCCTCCAGCGATGGTAATGTGCTTATAGTTAATGCCTATATCGGAACCAGCACGGCCTTAAGCTACAAGGACAACAACGATTTTCCTGGCTACCTTACAGAGCAGGAGGTTGGAACCAATCCCGATAACCTGCGCTTATTCCGGATGAGTAGCATCATGCCTGACTCCATGCGTCAGAATCTGATTGGCGATGGAGTATTTCCGGTAATCAGGGAGAACGTCCGCTTATTCTTCGACGTGCGCACCAAGGAGATGCTCAAGCATGTAATACAGGTAGTCGGCTCCGGCGGCAGCCGCCTGAGACATTAGGCAAAAGCTCGCCAAAGATTCTGAGCCTGCCCATATCAAGACTAAGCCCTTTCTTTTCGAGGAGGGGCTTAGCACTCCAATCTTTAAGTATTGAAATAAAGCGATGAGATTGAAAATATGGAAGCTACTAAGAAAGCAGATACTGCTGCAATGAAGGAAATGGCCCATTCCTACATCATTGTGTGTGTCTTATCGCCCGGCAGTGATGAGGGCGAGCTAAAGAATCAAGATAGAGCTCTGTACCGGGTCATCGAAGACGACGGTTGTCAGGAAAAGAAAATGGCAATTGTCTGTGACGGGCTTTCACAATCCCCAAATTCCGCCGAAGCCGCTCAACACGTATCGGAGAATGTTCATCTCCTCTATCAAGAAGACGGGGTTCAGCAAATCGCAGGCGAATTGATCTGGAAGAGAGAGCAGTTGATAAACACGCCTCTAAGACTCGATCACATTGAATCGCAAGTGCTGAAGTCTATGTTCGCAGAGATAGTCATGGAGAAGAGGGAATTATCGTATCAGACCACCTTTATTTCCGCTTGCCTTCAAAGAGACGTCACAATTACGGGCCAGCTTCACGTCCGGGTGCTCGGATGCGGGGATAGCAGCCTATTTATCTTCACAAGCGATGGAACACTATTATTTAACACCCTCGGTTCTCGTAGATGGAAATAATAAGTTTGAGCACTTATCGCCCATCACTAAAGCTTTGCCCGATAATAACGATGAGGAGAGCATTATTAGTCATTCTCTAGAGTTTCCAGACGGCGTAAATCTCTTGCTGTGTAGTGATGGGTTTTACGACTCGTTCGAAAACTTTAGCGACATGTTCTGCTGGCTAATGGGGAATCGCGCGAGACTCTCTCGAGACACAGGGAAGGAAGAGGCGGTTGCGGAATTGCACATCACCTTGCGCAGAAAAAAGGGCGACGACGACATCTCCTTGATCTGGTTCGTGCCTGTAAGTGATCGCGCCGGAATCGAAGGAGACGAAAACGCCTCAGGGGCAGATCAAGACACAGCGCCGGCAGAAAGGCGTCTGTTCAAGGTTACTTATGCAAAGAATTATTTATTAGAAAAGCTATTGAGTGTTCTTCGATGGTTCAGAATTATTCGAGACGAAGAAAGCGGGGGCCGAGCTTATGATTGATCTCGGTGAAAGATGGCTTAAGAGCGGAAAATATGCCTGCATTGAAGGCATAAAGGTGCGGCCAAAAGAGAGCCAGTTGCTCAGAGGATGCCCTGTGGTTGTGGCGCGAGGTCAGGCTGCTGCATACTTTCTATCAGATGATAAGAACGGCCAGTGGATCTTGAAAAAATTCCTTCCGGGCCGAAACCCGGATATAAGATACATCGACGCAATTCAAGCAATAATACCCCGAGCCGCAGGTTTTGAATCAGGTCATCAACGTAGGATTTTGCATCACGGCAGCCTTTCTCGCTCGGGGTATTACTCGTCAGAGTTTCTGTCCTGGATTTACTATACGGTTTTGATGCCCAGGATCCCTGGCTGGGATTGGGCCTATCTGGCTGACCAGATCAGAGATGGGGTCGTTGATTTAACCAGAGAGCAACGGCTATTGATTTGTAAGAATTTGAGCGAGAAAGCTGCGTTACTCGAAAAAAACGAGATCGCGCATAGAGATCTGTCTGCGACCAACGTCTTCATTGATACGAAAACCTGGCAGGTCCATCTCATCGATTGGGACAGCATATATCATTCGCAACTCTCAATGCCGCCAAACACAACATACGGGACGGGTGGATACGTCGCGCCATATGTCAGGCTCAATCGAGTTGTAGACCCGAAAGTGACCTGGAGGGCGTTGGCGGATAGATTTAGCCTCGCAATATTGAACACGGAATTCCTGCTTGTTAAAAAAGGCTCACCTCTCACAGGTGATGGCGGAATGTTCGATCAGCAGGAGATATACAGGGCTGACGGGCCGGGTATCAGGAAAATTCTGCGCGAAGCGCGCAACCAGTTCCCAGACGCGGCCAGAATGCTCGAACGAGCGCTGGCGGCTCGAAGCTGTGATGAATGCCCCAGTCCCAATGAATGGCGAGTGTGGAGCGATATAAATACAGGATTTGAGATTCCAAGCCTTAAAGATGTGTACGATCCCAGGATTGAATTTGAAGTATTCCTGCAAAAAATTCGAAGGCCGCACCCGCCTCCGAGATTGAGCGAGATTGAGACTGTTTCTCCAAACACCATGCGGGTCTCGACCGCGACAAAGCCGCTGCACAAGACGCCAAGTCTGTCAGAAGTCGAAGACCCTGCCAAGAGTTTTACGCGCCTCAGGCTAAAAGAAGACAAGTGAGGCACTGAAGGGCTTTCGGATAAAGTAATGAAAGACGTAGTTGAAGAATGGCTTCTAAGTGGTCAGCCTGCCTTTATTGAAAGGCTGGAATTAATGCCGCGAGCTCTTCAAGGGCTTGCAAGCGCCCCACTGGTCGCGGCGATGGGGCAGGCGCGAGCCTACTACTTGAGGGAAGCCAACAACGTTTTATGGATACTGAAGAAATTCCTTTCGGGTAGAAGCCCCGATGTCAGCTACATCAGGGCCATTCAAGCCTTGATACCGCATAAGCCGGGCCTGGAGTCAGGGTTCGAGCGAAAGGTGCTGTCCCCTACGAGCGTAACGAGCCAGGGATACTGCACGCAGGATTTCGCTAACTGGCTTGAAAACGCGATACTGATGCCGATGGTACGTGGCTGTAGCTGGGCAACCCTGGCCGACACGGTTCGAGATGGAAGCCAGAACCTGACTAAAGATGAACGGCTGTCGCTTTGTCGGGAACTGAGTGAGAAAGTGCGATACCTGGAACAAATGCATTTATCACACAGGGATCTATCGAGCACGAACGTCTTTGTTAACGTCCAGCAGCTTGAGGTTCATTTGATCGATTGGGATAGCCTATATCATTCGACACTTACGATGCCTCAGAATACTACGTTTGGGACGACGGGCTATATAGCCCCTTTCGTGAAGTTGAATGGAGTAGATATGCCGCAGGTTAGCTGGGTTGCTTGCTCCGACCGATTCAGCCTGACGATACTGAACGCAGAGTTTCTCAGCCTCGACATCGGCTCCCCGTTGACAGGAGATGGAGGGGCTTTTGATCAAAACGAGATTTATCAACGCGGAGGTCAGAAGACCTCAGTCATCTTGGATAAGATAAAGGTTGATTACCCTAAGGCCTTTCAATTAATCGAAAGGTCATTAAACGCCACAAAATTTGATGAGTGCCCAAGCCCGGATGAGTGGATTCGCGCGGTAAGCAGCAAAGCCTCTGCAAAAGCGATGATGCCTATGCCGGGCGTCACACAAAATTTCATTAGCGTAAACAGAGACGCGTTCGTGCGACTTAATACGAGCGCGTTTGTTAAAGCGGATCAAACGGCCTTTGTAAGGCCGCCTGTAAGATAACAACCCCTACGGAGTAAGCCTTATGATTAATGCCCTTGCTAATTTTGATTTGATTTGTTCAGGAGCGGATCGCGAGATACTTAAAAAGCAGGAATGCGAAACCGACCGAGCCAAATACAGGATGATCGGAAGATTCATATTTCTGACAGCCGTTTTTGCAACGCTCTCCGGTGGATATGCGTTGTATACCGGATTCAACTCTTTCTGGCTTGCGGCTGCAATCGGAATCCTCTGGGGCCTGTTCATTTTCAACCTGGACAGGTATATCATCTCGACTCTGCGCAAGAAGGACATCGCCCCTGACCTGCCTATACAGAACAAAGTCATTATGAAAGCGAGTGAAGTCCTGTCGGCGCTTCCTCGTATAATTTTCGCCGTGTTCATCTCAATCGTGATAAGCACACCGCTCGAGCTTAAGTACTTTGACCCGGAGATTCAGGCTCGAATCTCAGAAACCAATTTTAGTGCTGCCATTGATATTGAAAAGACAGTTGAACAGGAATTCCCTCAAGTTGCGAACTTACAAAAGGAGATCGCGAAGCTTGAACAAGACGTGAGTAATAAGGAGGGCAATTGTGACCGGTTGCGCCGCGAATCTTTTGGCGAGGCCGAAGGGACCATCGGAACCGGTAAGCTTGGCCGCGGACCTGTCTTCAGGGAGAAGCAGGCAGAATTCGAACAGTGCAAGAAAGAGTTGACGGGATTGAAAAGCGACACGCAGCCACAGATCAACCAGAAAAACGAGGAACTCAGGCTGTGGAAAGGGCGCAGGGACGCCAGGGCAGATGATCTTAAAAGGCAAAAGGAAAAGGGGAATGGATTTCTGGCAAGGCTGACTGCGCTGCATGAGTCATCTTCAGTCCCCGGCCCGGTAGGATTGGCGACCATCTTCATCTCGCTTCTATTCATACTGCTGGAAACTACACCGCTGGTAATGAAGCTTATTTCAAAGCGCGGCCCTTACGATGATCTTTTAGAGACGAGTGAATACAAAGTGTACCTCTACAGCCAGAAGGCCATCTCTGATTTGAACGAACAAGTAAATAACGAGATTGCTTTCAATACCTGGAAGAACAATCTAGTACTGGCAACCGAGCAGCAGATGATACAAGATGCGCTGACCGACTTAGAAACCAAAGTTCCTGATATGACCGAGGCTGCTCAGGTCGAGGTGGCAACAGATTTTATATACAACTGGAAGAATAAGAGCCTGGCGCAGGGCGCTATTCTTATCGCCCCTCAAGCGCAACAGGCGGCCTCTGCGTCTACTGGTCCGTAGAACCCTGCAACTGTTTGACTTCGGGCTGACCGGGGAGACTGAGTCGGCCCGAAGTTCTAATTTCAACAAGCTGCGATTCTAATTCTGTGATCTGGCGGCTGACTTCTTTCATCTCGTTTTCGCTGCCCTGTTCTATGATAAGGTCCACCAGGCGGGCCCTAAGCCTGCCAATCTCTTGAGTAGTCTGTACGATCAGTGCCTGTCTTCCGGCAGCAAGGCTGTCAAGGGCTGTCTGCTCCTTGATCACTATCTTTTCGACTATGAGGTTTTCACGCTGAGTGCGTTCACGCCCGACGTCACTTACAGTAACCCTCAACCCGAAATCGTCACGCGCAGTCTTCTGCGCCGAAGCGGTTATAAGCTGGGTCAATTCCTTTAGCTCGTCAGAATCCTGATATATCAAATTAACTCTTATATAATTTCGAAGTTCGGTTCTCCACGGCTTTCACTATACGCCTCTTAATCATGTCTATGGTAGGCATACTGGTCCTGAAATTATCCCACCCCTCGTAGTCAAGATCCGTCACTCGGAAATGGCCTGAGATTACGACATCGTATGGCTGCCTGACATCGAGAGGCGTGATCGTAACTCGAAATTCGTCCCTGTGCCTCTTCAGCTCGTTCAGCAGTTCCATTATCTTCGTCTCTTCCATCCTCAAGGTGATTTCGCGAATATCAGCATCAAAGTTTTGAGCGAGCACCTTAGCAATTCTCGATTTTAGTTCTTCTTCTACGGGTTTTTCACCCGGCGTCAGGGTGTGGGAGAAGCGCACATAAAATCGTTCGGGATCGATTGTGCGTAGGAATTGCGCCGAAACTTTGAGTATATCCTTCTTCATTTCTGTCGGAACACGTAACTGAGAGTTCAAATACGATTTGACGCTCTTGAGATCTTTTAGCTTTGTAGTGACGACTATGCTCAATCTAACTGGAAATTTTGATATGTTGGTTTCGAATTCTTCTTCCAACTGTTCGGTCTTAACCTCGAAGAATTTCAGCCATTCGTATGGCTCAAGCTCCGGCACGGTAACAATGTGTTTTATCCCATAGCCGATTCTGGAGGCCGCGACGCCTACTTTCAGTTTAATCCGATTTGCGAGCGGTTCGAAGTTGACGAGCAGGTCCATATAGGTAGCTCCGAATAATTCAGAGTTGACTGCCAGGGTGAGTTGTTCCAAGGCCCATTCGGACAAGTCTCGCTGCCCGCTCATTTTGTACTTCGCGCTGTCTTGGAGATCGAGAAACACCGTGTTTCTTATACTGACGGCTGGAAAGTTATCATCGATTACATACGGAATACTCTGACGAGTGTTAAAATTTTCTAGCGGCAGCTCAAGGCCATCGACTCTATCGAGCGAGATGAAGGGCAACCTGTAGCCTCTCTGCCTCAATGCCTGGTTCAAATGTCTCATAATATCTTGCTTGATATTGCCCTTGTTCAAATCGAAATAGAAGCTGTGAAGCGATACATTTTGGATGAAGTAATTCTGCGTTTCGATTTGGACCAATTGCTTTATATAAGCCTCGTTATTCATCTGCGCAATAGAGAGGCCGGCCTGGTCAGGCTCAATCTCTACATTTATGGTTAACGATTCCTGCCTATCATACCCTCGGAACCGGACGGGGAAGGTATCGCTAAAGGAAAAACGGTTAATAACGGGAATCGAAAGGTCTATTTCAAGCGTAAGCCCGGCCTCTCTGGAAGCTTTCGTCTTTATATTGGAGGCCAAATAGCCCCTTAAGCTCTGAAACGAGTCTATGAAGGGTTTGTTAACAGAGTTAACAGATTCATGAATCCATCGTATAACCAGGTTCTTCAAAGTCTCAGCCGGGTCTGATCCTGGGGACAGAGACTCTGCCACTCTTTTCTCACTCCCACGCGGGCAGCTTACGGCGTAAGTCACATTTATGTTGATCGAACGATTGCCCGGCGGGTCCTCTCTATATGTATAGGTGAATGAGCATATAACTTTGTTGGTGGGATCAGTTATGTTAGATACGAGGTAATATTTCAGATTCCGCCCGGCGATGAAGACCCACAGCGGATCGACAGCCTTTTTTGTTTTTGGGTCGATTGCTATTACCTCCTGGACCGGAGAGTTACCCTTAGTGCCCTGAGGTACTTCGTGTATCAGTGTGTATAAGGTATGGTTTTGATTCTGATATTGAGTCATATTATCCCTCCCTACGGAACAGACAGGATTTAGTGCAGCTTCTTAACGGCGCTGATAAGCTCCCAGAGCCTGTTATTTCTCCAGATAAATTGCGCTCGCATGTCAAGAGAGTATTCCGAGAACCTGATGAGGAAAGAGAGATCTATACGCAGTTGCTCCCAGTATTCGACCATCTCTTTGCGTTGCGCCTTGTCGGAATTGAGGCTGACTTGCCGCATTAAAATAGCCACCAATGAGTCCGCGTCAATTTTTGTATCGGCATCGCCGGTAGATCGTTGCTCGGACCGTTCGGCAATGGACTTACCGTTATTTGCGCCAGAAGAATATAAGGCTGTCTTTTTATCAGGGCCCATGAGGATAAAGAACCACTCTGCAATCAAAGCGCCTACAAGGTTATTAGGGCTCGCGAACCCTCCGCCGGTTCTGGAATCTTTATCAAGCTCATCCAACGCTTGCGTCATGGCCGGGTGGAAAAGCCATTTCATCATTTGGCCGACGCTTCTCTCAGCAGTCTCCCTGTCTTGGAAAGCGAATAGCGAATACTGGCTGGGCCATACTCCATAAGAATCCGCCTCTAAAACATCAACCGCCTCCAAACATTGCTGTATCAGCGAGCGCAATGCATAAGTACTTGAGCGAGCATATTGGCCTGTGGGCCGGTCTTCTTTCGGGAGCCAGTCCTCTATGAATTGACAGGCCGCCGGAATGTTGGGATTTAATGTCTTTATGCGGTGGTGAAAATAGCCATATGTGAACAGGCGGGTCACCATATCACCTTGATTGAGCAGTTGTTTTATCCAGTAAAATTCATCAAACTCCGAAGCCGTTCTTAGCCGCCTGATCAGGTTGAATACGCAATCGTGCTTACGTGACCGGATCAATTCCACGAAGGTCCCGGCGACAATTTCTTTCAATTTTTGGTTTTTGAGCAATTGCCGCATTAATTCTGAAATGCGGGAATAGACCAGCGCTAAGGCGCTTGCTTCGGGCGCTTTCAGGAATTGAGCAATGCTCGCGAGCCGTTTCGTTGAGGAAGCGCGCGTTGTTTCAAAGCTATCTCTAATATTGACGATCAATTCGACCAGCCAATCCGTGTTGAACTCATCCGGATAGGCTGACATCATATCGCAGGTCAAACCGATCATGTTTTCCGCCACCTGGTCGGAGGGATAAAAAAGAAATCCCTGCTCCTGAAGCGTTCTGAAATTATCTTTAAGTAGAAATCTTCGGCTTTCTTCCAAAAAGTTTCTAATCGAGTCTCTCATCTGGTAGTCAGAAAAATCTATTACATTCGCCGCATTCTTGGTCGAGTAGGTTTCACTCAGCCATTTCCACATTATGGGGTCTTTTTCATCTCTCCAGATGTTGATGATAGGCACTTCGATGCGGGTGTGTACCAATTCGAGAGAGCCGCTTTCATCTTGCTTGTATTCCGGCACGGATTTGAAGACTTTGCGATTCCCTAACAAGGACTCAACCAGGCTACAAAACTCCTTCGAAGTCATATCGCGAAAGTAGGAGGCCGAGTACAAGACAGACTTCCCTATATAGTCATCATCTTTGAAAATCGTCTCTACAGAAACGGACACCGGGTTATCGCGATTCTCAATTACTTTGCGGAGCTGACCCTTCTTCAAAAAGGTCTTTATCTCACCACAGAACTCGCTTTCGTCTTCCTTCCACCGGCCTTTTTGCCGTTGGCACAAAATACGCTGCTCCAGAGATTCGTAGTCATCGAAGTTCTGCTTCAATAATGGCCGGAGGAACGGTATTTTCCAGAATGGAGTCTTTAACTCTCTCAAGGGGTCACTTTGCCGCTCGTCAATGTATCTCGACTGCACAATACAAAGCATGTAAACATTATTCTCGCGCAAAATCCCTTCAAAGGATTCGGCGACGAAACTTTCAAGCAGCAGGCTTTCAATCAAGTCCTCCGCTGGTTTATGTATGGCGTTAACCAGAATGGCGGCCTTCGTTTTCTTCTGCTCGTTCTCAGGCAGGAGGGACTTGATGCCGATAATAGTGCCTTTATTAAGATGTGAACGAAGGTCAATCTTCCACTTCCGGTCGTCAGGTATAGACAGCCTTTCTATAAGCGCATAGCCCGCATCCAAAGAAAGCTCTAAATCCGGGCAACCTATTAATATTAAATTCTGACTCATCAAGCTTGCGAAATGAGTTTCGATTTCCTCAATTATAAAATCACATTTTGTAGCAGGTTCTCGCGTACAATTGCGTAGTAAGTTGAGAAAACGGTGCATCCTCTTCCTGCCTCTGCTCAGATTGCTTGAGGTTCACACTGAGTTCGGCACGTAACTTGTTGAAGACTTGTTGCCCAATCTGATCACCGCTTACGGTTAAGTTTTTGGCTGTGTTTTTCAACTCCCCTTTGGAGTTTGATTGGTCCAAAAACACCTGCACAGGCGGCACATCGTTTGGACTCCCTCCCGCTGTCAAATTATCAACTGTTTGCTGCCCAGCGATGTTAGGGTTTTCTACCGGGGCATTCGGAGTTGAATTAGGGACTGCCACTACAGGCGCGGTTGCAGGCGAGGTTTCGATGTACCCACACGTGGGACACGTCGTCTCATTATCAAGCTTGATGTTACAAGTTGGACAGAACATGGATCTATCCTCTTTCATTCAGCGGCCTGGACGTTCAGCGTTTGCGGCGGGGCTGTGAGGAGTAGTTGGCTCCAATTTGATCTCCATTTACTGTCATATCTCTCCCTACAGTATTTGTTACTCCACCGCTATTTCCGCCCCTGTTCTCGGCAGGTAATCTGTCTGCGAGATTGGCATCTTCCTCTTCCTGCTCATTGCCGGGCAGGAAAGGCTGGGAAGGGTCAAAGCCTCGTCTTATGTACAATTCAGGTATATCAGCCTGGTTGGTTTCGTTTATTTCCATTTGGATCAGGCCCGATTCAAATGCGTCCGGCACAGAAAAACCAAAGGCCAGGGCCTGGTAAAAATATGCTGCAAAGACTCTGGCTGCCCTATCCCCGATGGGGCGATTCATGCCTATTGTGAAATCTATGGTCTCTTTAAGGAACTCGGCCTGTTCTTTTGTGTAGCAAGCGTTCAACACGACTATGCGTATGTTGCCCTTTGCCAGCTTCATCAGGCGTGTGAAGACTTGCCTGCTAAGAGAGACTGAATTGCCGGAATCATCTTCAAGAGTGATTCCTTTTTTTTTCGTACCGTGTCCACTGAAATGAAGTATGTGAGGTTTATGTCTGAACAACACGCCCTGTAGAATGCCCGGCTTGATCGACCATTCAGAAATAAGCTCAAGTGAGTCACTTTGCGGGCTGGAACGGATTTTCTCAGCTATCTCGCTAAATTCCTTATCCAATTGCAATCGCCCGACAGTGTCCAGGGGATTGGCTGCAAGAAATAAAGTTCTGATCTTTTCGCTCATAATCCGGCCTCCTGTTTTATTGTAAAAATCTCCTTGCAAACTCTGGGTAAGCAATGCGGTAGTTCACGCAACGCACGCTTATAAGTGTCAGAACGGGGATGGAAATTTCATGGGCTAATGCCTGAAAAGCGATTTCGCGTGATTAATATCTTCTGATCGGCTTGTGAAATTATTCAGCCCTGAATAGTCACTTATTACTTGAAGTTTGTCAGTTTTGTGAAGATCGCCATCTAGAAGAAAGGAGAAAATCATATGCTAACCAAAAATTCACCCTTAACCGACGCGGCAGCATCTGAAGCTCTTAGTGGAAACTTGTTGGAGGACCAGACCAGGGAAGGAACCATTGAGGATTGTAGATCATCAAACCCATCTAAAAGCAAGGAAGCAATCGCCGAAGTCCTGAGGGAAGGAACCATTGAGGATTGTAGATCATCAGACGTTACAAAAAAGACGAAGCCCTCGGACGATATTGTTAGGGGCGCGTGAATAGCATCTCTGCGACGCGTGTAAACGACATTCCCCGCCCTGCTGAAAGCTGGCGGCAGCGTTAACATGCTTGAGATACCTACTCAAGTAAATCTGCTAATGCTCCAGAGTGGTATATCTGCATTGCGCCTGTTTAGCCCGCGAATTATGTACCATATGATGACGGCACTCTATGGCAGGGGTAGTGACTACGCAACTTAAACTCTCCTTGGAGTCATGAGTTTCTGTGCGACCCAGAGGGTTCCCCTGCCATAGAGTGCCGTTCACTTTGCTGGCCGAGATTCAGGATTGTTAGAGCGCCAATCGCGCTATGACGTCTGCCGAATAAGCCGTATCTGACGAACCTGATGGTTGTATGAGCGAATCATCTGCAACACATCTTCAGTAACCCGCTCTCTTTGAATCATGACCGTTGGATTACCCCGCGATTAAGCGACACCCGCAATTCCCTTTACCGATAACACCAGAATGTTCAGCGCGGGCTAATGCTGCGTTAGCCCACTTGTATTTATCATCAATTTGAATGCGTCACTGGTTTATGGTAAATATTACCCTGCCTTAACTGAGGATGGCTAATCCGGCTGCTTTAAGTTGATACACTCGCGGCTTATCATCCATTATTTGCATTACAACTATTCGCGGCCCAACAAGCTGGACAAAGAATGAGGTCATACCTATACGTCAATAAAAGAGGTGGAGCCTATTGGCTTCGCTATCTTTTATTGATGATATATTACGCTGTCTTCACGGCTTTGATTTATGCCGGACAAGCGCCTTCAAGGTTACAAACTGCTCGCCACATCATATCCACAGGGCAAGCCCCCGAGCGCCTGGTAAAGGAAAAATCATTCCGGCGAGAGATCGTCGCGGGCCAAAGCGATGCTTATCAAATAAATCTATCTTCCAATAGTTTTCTGTGCGTCGTTATAGATGTAAATGACATTGAACTCGTAATATCCGTTTCTGGCCCGGGACGCCATAAGATTCGTGAATTCAGTACTCGCCGGGCGGGGCCGACCCCTTTGTCATTGATCTCAAGCGCTTCGGGCGTTTACACCATAGAATTACGGCTGCTAAAGGGGCAGGCGGAAAAGAGATCTTACGAGCTTCGGGTTGATCAGCTAAGAACGTCGGTTGCGCAAGACTCAAGCTGCTTGCTCGCAGAGAAAGCGATTATCGAAGCGGACAACTTGAGGGAGGAATGGAAGTCAGAATCTCTGTTGCAATCGATTAGTAAATATGAAAAGGCGCTCGGGTTCCTGAAGAGCGTCGAGAATCAAGGCGAAAAAGCTTACGCGCTCAAAAGCATCGGTGATGCTTACACAACATTGGGCCAGAATCCCAAAGCGCTTAATTACTATAAAGAGGCGCTTGAGTCGAGCAAGGGTGCAGAAAACCCTCGCTTACATATCGAGACGCTTAATGATATAGGAAAGCTAAACATTGATTTGGGTAAGCGAGAGGTTGTATCGGATTGCAGCAACCAGGCACAAGCGCTCAGCAAAAAAATTGGCTATATTCGAGGAGAAGCTCGCGCCCTCAATAATCTTGGTGGGCTTTTCTCATTCGTCCTGGGTGACAAGCAAAAAGGGCTTGAATTTTTCGACCAGGCCCTAAAACTGTGGCAAGCCATTGGCGACCTTCGCGGACAGGCTGAATTGCTCACCGATCTCGGATATACGCAGACCGACCAGGGCAACCTTAAACAGGCTCTTCATTATTTTAATCAGGCATTGTCATTTTGGCAGACGGCAAGACACCCTAAAGGAGAAGCGCTAACACTGACTGCTATGGGTGTCGTGTACTGCTCTCTGGGCGATATGCAGAAGTCCTTGGATAATCATGACAAAGCGCTCCATCTCTTCCATGCTATAGGCGACCATATAGGCGAAGCAGTAACACTTAATGGTAAGGCTTATGTATATAATAACATTGGGGAACCTCGACAGGCGCTAGACCTTTACAAAAAAGCCCTGCAACTCTATAGGAACGCGGATAGGCGTCCCGGAGTAGCCGCTACCCTCGGCCAGATAGGGAGAGTTTACGAATCGCTGGGAGAGAAAACCAAGGCTCTTGATTATCACAACCAGCGGCTTGAGCTAAGTCGATCTCTGGGAAATCCCCGTACCGAAGCTCATACCCTGAGAGATATAGGAGTAGTTTTCGATTCCCTGGGAGAAAAACAGAAGGCGCTCGATTATTACACCCAGGCGCTCTCAATCAATTTGAGATTAAATGATAGACGAAGCCAGGGATACACGCTTAACTGTATCGGCTATGTTTATGACAGAATGGGTGAGAAGGCCAGAGCTCTCGGGATGTATAGGCAAGCGGTTGAATTGCTACGTATAGTGGAAGACCGCGCCGGCGAAACATTAACCCTGCATAACATTGCCCGTGCAGCGCGTGATACTAACGATCTCGTAGAGGCTCAAACCCAAGGCAAGACGCTTTTAAGCATTATTGAGAATCTTCGCACCAAAGTTATAAATCAGGAATTCCGCGCTTCTTACTTTGCATCGGCGCATCAGCATTATGAGCTATACATTGATATATTGATGCGCCTGCACAAGCAGAATCCGACAGCGGGTTATGATACTGCGGCTCTGGAGATTAGCGAGAAAGCTCGGGGGCGCAGCTTACTTGATCTGCTCAACGAAGCAGGCACAGATATTCGTCAAGGTGTCGATCAGGCTCTGTTACAGCAGGAGCGTGATTTGCAGCAATCGCTAAATTTGAAGGCGGAACAGCAAGTTCGCTTAGCAAGTGGCCGTCCTACCGAAGAACAGATGGCGGGAATCAAAAAGGAGATAGCAGATCTCACGACCCGTTATGAAGAGGTACTGGCAAGAATAAGAGCAACCAGTCCACGATATGCGGCGCTAACCCAGCCGCCTATATTGAAACTGGTAGAGATTCAACAGCTTTTCGATGACAATACGATGCTGCTGGAGTATTTTCTTGGCGATGAGAAAAGTTACCTTTGGGCAGTAACTCGAAATTCGCTTACCAGCTTCGAGTTACCCGGACGCGCTACGCTGGAATATGAAGCGAAACGGCTCTATGAACTGTTGACATCCTTCAGTCAAATACTTGGCCGACAGTCACTTCGGGAAAGAAGGCTTTATCAAGAGCGTATTCAGAAGGAGTTTTCAGACACGGCGGCTCGTTTGAGCGAGATGCTGCTTACGCCGGTTGCCGCTCATCTGGCGGCAAAGCGATTGATAATAGTGGCTGATGGGGCATTGCTATACATGCCTTTCGCGGCGCTTCCAAATCCTACTGATCTACGGGAAACCGGGAATATTCGGCAGCCGCTCGTCGTCAGCCATGAAATCGTAAGTCTGCCCTCAATATCTTTAATTTCGGCGATACGGAAGGAATCCGATGGATGTTGTTCGGCGTCGAAGACTCTTGCGATACTGGCTGATCCAGTATTTGAGAGGGATGATCCGCGAGTTGAACGGCGCGGCGCTGGCGGTAGTAGACCGAGCGCCGGGCGCGCTCAACTACAACCCGACGAAAAGCTGTTTATATCTCGCGGAGCAACAGGAAGTGTTGATGAAAAGCTACAATTTCAGCGCCTACCAGAGTCCTGGACAGAGGCAATGACGATTGCCAATCTTGTCCCACAGGCAGAGCGCAGGCTGGCTCTGGGCTTTGATGCCAATATTTCAACAGCAACCAGTACCGAATTGCGCCAGTACCGCATTGTGCATTTTGCGACCCACGCATTAGTTTATGGTGTACATCCTCAGTTATATGGCATAGTGCTCTCTTTAGTTGATAAAAAGGGAAAGCCGCAAGATGGTTTTCTGCGGCTCAACGAAATATATAATCTTAAACTTTCCTCTGATCTGGTGGTGCTCAGCGCGTGTCAGACGGCTCTTGGCAAAGAGATACAGGGTGAGGGGCTTGTAGGGCTTACGCGTGGGTTTATGTATGCAGGGGCAGCGCGCGTCGTAGCCAGCTTGTGGAAGGTGAATGATAAAGCGTCTGCTGAATTGATGAAGTATTTTTACGAGGCAATGCTAGGTCAGAATCAACTTCGACCCGGTGCCGCATTGCGAGCTGCGCAGATAAAAATGTGGAAGCAACCGCGCTGGAGTTTTCCATATTATTGGGCTGCCTTCTTAGTACAGGGCGAGTGGCAATAAGCGATATATAGTATTGGTTTTAAAGTCTATGTATGTAACGACGCTTCTTAATCGTGACAACCGCCAGCCATACTAAGACTCCTCTACGTTGAAAAATGGTCTGCACTATACCCTTTAGCTTTAGGGCAGGCAAAACGTTTCGCTTTCAAATATCGTCAGGCCGGTATCTATATTAAAATGGATATAAGAGACAAAGTTTTTGACAACTTGCTTTTTCGCCTAGAACCGAACCTTCCTGATTCCGCAGCCAGGTATAAACTTTTTCGTTCTAAAATGGTGAAGTTCTTCGAGTGGAAACATTGCGAAGATGCCGACGGGCTGGCCGATGAAACAATAACAAGGACACTCAACCATCTCTCGGCAGGAAAAGAGATCTTAGCAGAGAACCCATACATCTATATCTACGGTATAGCCAAGAATGTCTACAGGGAGTATGTAAGAAAACAAATACGGAAAGAGGGATTGGTGCGCAAGTTGAAAGAACTGCCTGGCCTCGCTGAGGAGGAGGCTCAGGACTGTAGGGCGCACTGTTTAGAGAAACTCCCCCCGGACAAGTTAGAATTACTTAAACGGTATTATCTGTATCCAGAAGATAGAGAGACGCTAGCAGCAGAACTCGGCATGACGCTCAATGCTTTGCGGCTGCAAGTGCACCGGCTGAAGAAGGAATTAAAAGAGTGTCAAGAGGACTGCCTGAGAAAGATATTATAGCGTTAGAAATTTTTCTTATTTTATTCTCACTTATAGGTAAACGTTTATATACTGATAACGGGGCTTGGGCTTTTACGAGTTGGGATTTACAATGATTCACTGAAGAGCATACTTCAGCAAGAATCTTTATTGGAATAGGTGCCGATCCGAAGGGTGAACGAGTGAAGCATAAAACTGAACAAGAAGACTTGATCATCCAGTATTTTTTCAGTTGACTGCCTGAGGAACAGGAACAGGAAGTAGAAGAGATGTTCTTAACTGATAGTGAATTCTTCGAACAAATGCTCTCGGTTGAGGATGCTTTAATTGACACTTATGTGCAGGGAGGCTTATCTGCCGACGAGCGTAAAAAGGTGGAGGAGTTTTTGCTGCCGCGCCAAAGACGGGCCCGCGAAGTAGATTTTGTTAAGGACTTGATTAATGACCTAGCTAAAGCAGTGCCTGCCCGCGATCCAAATCCTACCGGGGGAGCGCTCCCATCAAAGTGGAATTCCTTTCTGACCTTCTTTGGCCTGGGACATTTGGGAAAGCGGTTCTCCTATGTTTTCGTATTAGTAGTTATTTTCATTTTAGCTTTAGCAATCTGGAATCTTGTACTCCAAAACGAGATTTCGCGGATTGAATCGAAACAAATAGCCCTGGAAACCGAAGATCAAACATTACGACAGCAACTAAGCGCACAAATTGAAAAGAGCCAGAATTTGGAACAAGAGGTTGCAAATGAGCGCGATAAGAGGGAGCAGCTCAAGCAAGAGCTGGCACTTCTACAAAGGTCGGATACTTCAGCTCAGTCGAATGATACCGCCACAATCTTTCTTACAGCTAACTCCTTTCTCAGAAGTGGCGGAAAGCTGAAAGTTGTACGCATAAGCCCAAGTGTCAGCCGATTACAGATAAATGTTGAGGTTAATAAAGAGGAAAAATTCGAGTCCTATATGGCGGTGCTCAAGAGCTTTGATGGCCGCGAGATTTGGAGCAAAAATGACATAGATCCCAGTCAGGCAAAAACCGGGCGGATTACTCTGACCTTACCCGCTAAGATTCTCACCAATGAAGACTATACGCTTACGCTGAAAGGACAAAGGGACAACAAAGAAATCGTAGATATAGCCGATTATTCCTTCCGCGTTAAGAAATAAAGTGATCTGTCATCTCTTTCTCACTTCCATTCTCCCTGAAGAACGAATGCTGCCCAGTAGAATGGCGCACGCCACTTTTTATCTGAGAACATCAAAAGCTGTGCCTCTCGGAGTGCTGCCGCGCCTTTTAAGTTTCTCTGTCCTAACATTCCTTCGTAGAACCTCTTCATAAGCTCTGAGGTGGCTTTGTCTTCGACTTTCCAAAGGCTTGCCACGACGCGGGGCGAACCGGCATACATAAAGCCGCGAGTTAATCCTACCAGCCCTTCACCCTTTACCTCTTTCCCCAGCGCGGTGCTGCAAGCGCTTAACACAACCATCTCTGCCGGTAGCTTGAGATTGTATATTTCATGCAATCTGAGAAAGCCTTTCTCCTGAAGGCGGCCTTGTGGATCAACGAGCGACAAGACAATCCCTGACAGGTCGGGATGACTGCTATCGACCAAACCATGAGTAGCAAAATGAATGTACTTATATTGACTGAGTTCCGGACTCGTAGCTGTAGTGTAATTAGCGTCAAAATCAAGTGCCTGTTTGCTGGAACTTTTAGGAACCAAAGAAATGATGCTGGCTGCTTCCTTTCGGCTATTCGGCAAACGCGGGAGGGTAAATTCTTCGCCTGATATACCTGTATCTTTTGCCGCAGTTCTTAACGCGACGCTGCCTTCATCTATTTTGATAGAATCTGACCGTTGCCTATTAGGCTGTTTACTACCCGGCTTCACCCGTGGATCATTCTTTTCGAAGACCGGATCAGCTAACACTGCAACGGTGTGAGGAGCCTTTGCGCGGTCAGTTTTATAACTTCGTAGGGCTGCCAATGTTGATGCCGAAGGTAAGTAAATTATTTCGTGTTTGCTCACTAAGGGCTCCCAATTCTCATTAGTATACTTGGAATCCGATGGATTCTTCTTTGGAGCGGGAAGGGCAGCAAGGGGAATGTATTGAAGCGCCCCATCTGCGACAACCATCAGCCGCTTTGCGCCAAGCAGTTGAGTGACAGGCTCAAGCAATAACTGGCTCAAAGTAGCGGCGGCCTCTGGATATTCGTCGTCAGATTTGGCTATACGCTTATTTCTAGCAGAAAGGCTCTCTCCCTTTATTGTCTTACTCCGTGTGGTTAAGAGATCATAGACACGCTTAGACACCTCTTCTATTTCTTTCCGTTTGGGAAGCTCGAAGCTTTTAATCGAGTCAGATGTTACTGCCCAGAGATAACTACGCTCTTCTCCCAGGTAGTACTCTAAGAGCATAGTATCCGGGTCGAGTATCTGTCGCTGAATCTCTCGAAGGGATAATGGTTCTGGCTTTGTCAACTCTGCATAGCGCGGGCTATCAGCCCTGATCTGTGCATCCACATCATTAAGCTGATTAATAAGTGATTCAATTTCTTTCAAAGCTACTTTTGCCTGCTCTAAAGTAGATTGCCTGCCGATTAGCTGTATATGATGTTGAGCTTTTACATTCAATAATTGATGTAAGGAGCGCTTCTGCTCCAGAAGTTTAGGATCAATGCCCTGATAAAGGTCCGCGCGTGCCTCGTTGAGAAGCTCTAACAAGCTGCGGGCGCGAACCGCCTCGCTCGCATGCAAAGCCGCTGAATCATATCCTTCAGATGGGTATTTCTTATGCAGATTCATTAGAATATTGATATAGAGATCGTGTTGTTCTCGCACTGAGGCAAAATAAGAAGTTCTCAATTCCGGGCTGAATATCTTAGTGCGGAATAGTTCTATAACCTCCATTCCCACTTTAACAAGTGATAAAGCTTCTTTTAGATTGCCAAGCGCTCTGTGAACACGAGCAGTATTGAAAAGTGCTAATGCCTCCCCCGTCCGATCCCCCGCTGACTTGAGAAAGGATAGTGACTGGTTAAGTGTATCGAGAGCTTTTTGATATTCTCCCAATCTGTAATACATTACGCCAATATTAGATAACGTCTGTCCCATTGCCCTGGGGTCTCCGATAGCTTTATGGATATCGAGCGTGCGTTCAAAATAGGTTAAGGCTTTATTGACATCTCCCAATTCCGCGTAGGTGTTGCCGATAAAGTCGAGAGCAGTTGCCTCGGATTGACGATTACCAGTGCGCTTGTTCAGTTCGTAAGATTGGCTGAAGTAGGTTAAGGCTTTCTGTCTCTCCCCTAAAAGTGCAAAAGCCATCCCAATGTTATTCAACGCTTGTCCTTCATTTATTTGATCGCCTGTGGCCCTCCAAATTAATAATGCCTGATTAAAGAATTCAAGGGCTCTTTCCAGGTTCCGCAAAGTTGAAAAGACTATGCCAAGATTTGAAAGGGCATTGGCTTCTGCTCGTCGATCTTCAGTTTGGAGACTTAATTCTAATCCTCTATTGTAATGTGAAATCGCCTCCTGAGGCTCGTCCATCTTAAGGTAGATGTTACCAATGTTCTGATTTACATAATTAATTCCTTGCTTATCTCCTAACCCTTCGAAAATCGTAAGGGCCTGCTCATAATGCTTAAGAGAATTCTTTATATCTCCCCAGTCATCGTAAATCATGCCGATATTGTTGAGAGTTTGTGCTTCAGCCGGGCGGGAATTGAAACCTCTCACCACCGGGAGCGCTTCATTGAAGCATTCGAGAGCTTTCTTAGTCTCTCCCATTTTTTGGTAGACTAAACCGATATTATTTAGAAGAGATGCCTCATTTGCTCGCAAGTTCAGATTACGGCTTATTGAGAGCGCTTGATCGTAATAATCCAAGGATTTTCGCAGATTCCCCAAATATGAAAAGGTAACTCCAATATTCATAAGCGTTCTCGCTTCGCCATCGTGATCACCCAATTCACGCATGATTGCGAGAGCCTGAATTTGAAGATCGGGTGCGTGTTGGGCCTTTCCTGTTTGCAGATAAATTGAGCTGATATTATTGAGAGTTCCTGCCTCCCCAAGGCGATCACCGACTTGGCGGAGTCGGGGCAGTGCCTGATTCAAATATTCCAATGCCTTCTGTGGCTCCCGCAATTGCACGTATGCAACTCCGAGGCTTGCCAGCGATGCAGCCTCCCACTTCGGGTCTTTCAGCTCTCTATAAATCGCAAGAGCCTTGGCGTAGTTTTCTACAGATTTCTCCAAAGATGCGCGCGTCCCCTGCCCATAAAGATGCCTAGCCTCTCTGAAAGTATGCTCGGCAGCAATGCGGTTTTTGTCTTCGGGTTTTGATTGTCGCAGTTCCTTAATACTTAGCTCATAGCGGCCATTTGATATACCATTTTCAAGCGTCCGCACTTCGAGGCGATATATTCCCGACCCTGTCGCAATCACAGAGATTGTATCTTCTACCTGAGAACCGCTAAGGCTTTTAATATCGAAAAAGGCCTTTCCGTCCGGATCATAGATGATGATTGCAGCCCCAACTCCGCTTCGATTTGTTTCAATGCGTAAGAACTGACCAGAAGAAAGTGTGATTTGGTAGTAGTGGATTTTCCCTGCCGAGATTTCTCGCTTAACCCTGCTATTAAGCGATAAAGATTGAGGAACGCTCTCACTCTGACTGGCTTGGCTTAAACTTTCAGTTCCTGAGACAAGGCGATGTATATACAGTCTATTGTTAGCAGAAATGACTTCTAGTTCGATAAAAAAGCTTAAAAGGAAAACCAGACTATTCAATAACAACCTAAAAGAACGCCAATTTGTTTTCAACTTCGTAATCATTTGACTTACATACCTTCTTGCAGTTGTTAGGTTTGTAACTCTTATTATAATCCAGCCGAGAAATTAAGACTAGTCCGTGCACAGGAAGAGTCAGGGCGAGAGCATCTAAATTCCCAACAAAAGTGAGGGGTTCAACTTTTCGAGCAATTTTGCCAATTCAAATTACCGTCAAAAGTCGAAGGAATTTGCTCATATTTGTATCTGGTATAGAAGTCTAAGAAACCAAAATCCTTATTCTCCTAGAAAATTAGATGCTCTCGCCCTACAGGAAGAGTCCTGGCCACAGGGCTTCAAGCGAGGACAATTTACCAGTCCACAAGCAATATTCAGTGTATACTTCTTAAGGTAACTACATTAGGCCGGTTTATGTGTAGATAGCCAGTACCTGTTAACAGGTATCCGGCTTTGGTTCAGTGACCCAACGGCAGGGATATAGATATTGTAGTCAAAAGAAAGTTTTCTACCGATATATTACTGAGGATTATTTTTGGTGTGCCAGTGGTGTGCCAACTTAGCCGGACAAGCCAAATCTCAGCAGTACTCATCAATAAAAGCTGATTTCGGCAAGTGCAACAGAGTCAACATTAAAGCCACTCTAAAGCACTCAGCCGAACTCAGCCAAAAACACTCAGAACACACTCTGGATCTGCTTATCGGGGTTCGAATCCCTGCCTCCCAGTACCATTTCACAATAGTTTAGTGTCTTCATAATCTTCTCCCTACTACTTTGTGTGCCTGCCCTTTCTGACTCTATCTTTCATTGTGCATGACCCAGCTTTCGCCTGCCTCAAAGGCGGCGTGAAAACACACTGACAATTTGCTTCGAAAGCTTGTCTACACGCTTATGATTGGGTAATAGTACAAGCATGATTTTCGGGGGAACCTCGCACCGAAAAGCGCGCCCAAGCTGCGAACTGCGAATCGCTTCCAAGCGAATAGCAATGCTGGCTTCGATCTTTGTAGTGTACTCATCGCTTATCGCCGGAGCGGTTCTCGCCGTCCGGCAATCAACAGCAAAAGCTGCTTGTGAGCGTTGCGGATGATAACGGCGTCGCTGTTCAGTCTGCGCGAGTGACCATCACCCATCTTGAAAGCAATATCCTTATAAAAGGCGATACGGATTTCGCCGGGCGCCGAGAGTTCTCCCGCTTGAACGCGGGGCTTTACCGCGTTCTGGTTGAGAAGGACGGATTCTATGCTGCGAAGTTCGACGAAGTTCGGGTGGGCGAAGTGGAAGCTCTGGAAGTCGTCCTCAACCATGAGCAGGAATTCGCCGAAAGCATTGATGTGACCTATTCCACTCCCGCGATCAACGCAACCAAAACTAATGCCGGCGAATCGCTCGGCAGCCAGGAGATTCTCAATATTCCCTATCCGTCCACGCGCGACATCAAAAATCTTCTGCCGTTCATTCCGGGGGTCGTTCAAGATACGGCAGGAGAGATTCACCTCAACGGCTCTGCCCCCAGTCAAATCTTCAGTCAACTTGATGGGTTCAACGTAACCAATCCGGTGACCGGGTTGTTTGCTTTCCGCGTCAGCGCGGATGCGCTTCGCTCCATCGAGGTTTTAGGCAGCCGATATTCGACCGAATACGGGAAAGGATCGGGCGGCGTCATTGCGCTCAACACGGGAATGGGCGACGATCGCTATCGTTTCTCGGCCACCAATTTCGTCCCATCTGTTCAAACGCGCAAGGGATTGAGTCTTGATAGCTGGACTCCGCGAGCGACTTTTTCAGGCCCTTTGAAGCGCAAGCGCGCCTGGTTTTACGAAGCTGCCGACGCAGAATACAACCTCGACATCATCAACGAGCTGCCGGAAGGCGCTGACAGAAATCACTCCTGGCGTATCAGCAATCTCGCAAAGGCCCAGGTAAATTTGAACCAATCGAATATCCTCTCAGCCGGTTTTCTCTTCAACCGCTTTCACACGGACCACCTGGGAATCTCTCGATTCAACCCCGTAGAAACCACGCGCGATCTGACGCGAAACGCATACCTCATCACTGTCAAAGAGCAGTCATATTTTTCAAACGGCTCGCTGTTGGAAATCGGACTGGCGGCGAGCCGCTTTCGTGTTGATGAAAAGCCCGTTGCCGGTGACCTGCCTTTCATCATCAACCCCGAAGGCGCGAGCGGCAACTTCTTCAAGACTTCGGAGGAGCGCGCCGGGCGTTTGCAATTAATAGCGAATCTCTTTTTGCCGCCGGTCAACCGGCTCGGCCGTCACGAATTCAAACTCGGCCTGGATGCTGATCGAATCGTCTACGATAAACAATCCGAGCGGCGAGCGATTACGATTTTACGCACAGATCGAACGCTCTCGCGCAGGATTCTTTTTGACGGCTTCTCGAATCTTGAAAAGAACAATTATGAGGCGAGCCTCTACGCTCAAGATCGCTGGTCAATAACCGCACGTTCGCTTGTGGAATTCGGGCTGCGCGTGGATTGGGACCAGATAATTCGCCGCGCGCCGGTCTCGCCGCGTCTTGCCTTCAGCCATCTCCTGACGCGTGACGGGAGCACGAAGATAGCCGGCGGCGTTGGACTGTTTTATGACGCCGCGAACCTTGATCTAATAACTCGCCCTCTTGATGGAAGGCGCACTGATTTGTTCTTCGGTGAAGACGGACTTACGCTTCTCCGCCCGCCTTTGGAGACGCAGTTTCGCGCGGACGAAAGCGGGTTGAAAGCGCCGCGCTTTATCAACTGGAGCGCGGGCATAGATCATAAGCTGCCGGCCTCGATTTATCTGCGCGTTGAAGTCATCGGGAAGCGAGGCCGCAATGGCCTGGCTTTCTTCGGCGCCGACGGCGGCGGGCCTGCCGAACCCGATGCGCTTTTCGAGTTAAGCAACGCAAAGCGAGATCGCTTTGATTCGCTCCAAATCACCGCGCGCCGCGCGTTCGGTCGCGGCTACGAAATGATGGCTTCATACACGCGCTCGTCGGCTCGGTCTAATATGGTCTTTGATTTCAATATAGACACGCCAGTCTTCAGCAGTCGGACCGAAGGGCCGCTACCCTGGGACACGCCGAATCGCTTCATATCTTGGGGATGGTTTCCGCTCGTCAGAAGATTCGATCTTGCCTACTCGCTCGAATGGCGCGACGGATTTCCGTTCAGTCTTGTTGACCAAAATCAGCAAGTGGTCGGGACGCCGAATTCTCGCCGATTGCCCGCGCACTTTTCTTTGAACGTGCATGTCGAACGAAGATTCCAGATGCTGGGGCTGAGATGGGCTTTGCGCGCGGGCTTCAACAATGTGACCGGGCGCGATAACCCGACCGGCGTAAATAACAACATTGACTCGCCAGAGTTTCTCACATTCGGAGGCGCGCAAGGACGCGCTTTCACAGGCCGAATCAGGTTCCTGGGCCGAAAATAGAGCCGATGCGGATTATCTCGATTAAGCCTGGCGTTGCTTAATCCTAGCGTTGCGCTCCTTCGACCATCACGGTAATTGATGATGTCAGATTGCGCGAGCGATAAACACGCTCGGCGGCCTTTTGATAATCACCTGCGGTCGCTTTCGGGATCTCCATGAACTTCTGCGGGTTTCGGTCAATGAGCGGGAACCAACTGCTCTGCACGTGCACCATGAGTTTATGTCCCGCGCGGAAGCTGTGATACACGTCCGGCAATTCGAAACTGATCTCGGTCGGTTTGCCCGGCGTCATCGGCTCCGGCTTTTGAAAGCTGTTGCGGAACTTGGCGCGAAACGGTTCGCCGCGCACAAGCTGTTGGTAACCGCCCATCATCACACGGTTCGCAGCCGTCGGCTGACCCGGCTGGGGCGCGGGCGTCGGATAATTTCCCGGATAGACGTCTATCACTTTCACGATGAAATCCGAATCAGTCCCCGACGTTGATACGTGCAGCCTCACTTTGATCGGGCCCGCGACGGTCAAATCAGATTCGAGCGGCTCCGTCTCGTATACCAGCACGTCTGTGCGCGAGGAGGCGAACCGCTGATCTTCGGTCATGTAGTCTCGCGTCATTCCCATCACGACATAACCGAGATACGGCACAGGCTTGTTCGGGTCGCTGATGTATTCGTCAAATGCGTTTTGACCATCTTCGGCCGGCGACTGGTTATTCAAGCGGCCCCCGTCGCGCAGGTAAAAAGTCAGCGGTCGCAGGTTCTTCGGAGGCCACTCGTCGAGCCGCCGCCATTCGTTCAACCCCGTGATGAACATCCACGCTTCAGCAATATTGAACGGCTTGTCTTTCAGGTAGCGCATAAAAAATGGAAACTGAATCTGCTCGCGGAATACGGCCGATGTCTTCA
Organism: Blastocatellia bacterium; assembly: GCA_963728545.1. Taxonomy (GTDB): domain Bacteria; phylum Acidobacteriota; class Blastocatellia; order UBA7656; family UBA7656; genus DASUNP01. Next base: position 2,728,825 of record CAVSKO010000002.1, on the reverse strand, counting down.
CGCCGAAGTTGAGATTGCCTAATTTGTCGCCGTCGCCGCGCGACCAGCAGCCATGGCACCATGGCCCCATCACCAGAGTGTTTATCGTGTCAGGGTTAAGAGTTTCGACGGCGCGATAAGTGCGCAACGGCCCCATCGGGTCTTCGGCATCGAACCAGCCGCCGACGTTGAGCACCGCCGGCTTTACGTTCTTCATGAACTTCCATAGCGAGCGTTGCTGCCAGAACTCGTCATAGTTTGGATGGTCAACGATCTCTTGCCAATAGGTGGCTTCGCCCTTGAAGTATTTCTTATTCGATTCGGCGAGCGGGCCTAAGCTCAAAAAGAACTCGTAACCATCGGGCGTGCCGAAATCGAAATCGAGACTTTCTTTAGGCCGCGTCGGCGAGCCTAAGCGCGGCAGGAAGAAACCGTAGAAGCCGAAGTTTGCCGCCAGCATGAACGCGCCGTTGTGATATACATCATCGCCCATGTAGTAATCGGTGGTCGGCGCTTGCGGTGAGACAGCCTTTAGCGCAGGGTGCGCGTCCATCATGCTGGCGGCGACGTGAAAGCCGGGCTGAGATATGCCGATCATGCCTACCTTCCCGTTGTGATTCGGAACGTTCTTCAAAAGCCATTCGATGGTGTCGTAGGTATCTGTGCTTTCGTCGAACTCTTTCGGCGTGCGTTTGTTCGGTTGAAAAGGGCGCACCTGCGAGAACTGGCCTTCGGACATGTGGCGACCGCGCGCGTCCTGGTAGACGAAGATGAACCCTTCTTTCTCGAAGTGCTCCGAAGGGCCGAGCGCCGGGCGATAATTATCAACACCATACGGCGCGATGCTGTAGGGCGTGCGAGTCAGCAGGAAGGGATAGGTTTGAGACACATCTTTCGGCGAGTATACGGCTGTGAAAAGCCGCACGCCGTCGCGCATTGGAATACGATACTCGTATTTTGTGTAGCGCTCCTTTACTCGATTCGCATCCGGCGCGGCCTCCTGCGAGAGGCCCGTGACCTGCAATCCGATGATCAGGCTTGCGAGCGCGGCGCAGCATCGAAGTAGTCTCATCCCTGTTATCCTCCTTTTCGGACGGGATAATACCGCTTCGGTGAATTCGGCGCTAGTACAATGAAAGGCGCTCTAATCATACAGACGGAGCGCCCTTGAATCATTTAGCTTCAATCTCCACTTAAGAATTGTTCGTATCAGTGGCCTGATCATTTCAGCCCTCAACCAGTTGTCTTACTTTCCGATCAATCGTTGAGCCTCCCGCGCAGGGTCTATAATTCTTAGAAGCTGGGAAATAATAATTGCCCCGGAGGGGCAAACGGACATTAGCCGGTGGTGAAGCCACCGGACATATGGTCCCGATGGTACATACGGAACTCTACAGGCTGGCCAGGCGGTACATGGGGCAGGAGCGCGCGGGACATCTGCTGCAACCGACGGCCCTGGTTAATGAAGCCTACATGCGATTGATCAACTGGAAGAATGTCGAGTGGAAAAACCGGGCGCATTTTTTCGGCGTCTCCGCGCAACTCATGCGGCGCATCCTGGTCGATTTCGCGCGCCAGCGCCCGCGCCTCGCAGGCAATACTGCGCCTCACGTCTCGCTCGATGAAGACCTCACGGTCAGAATGGGGCAAAGCGATGATATGGTCGCCCTGGACGACGCGCTCTCAAACCTTGCGAAGATGGATGAGCGCAAAAGCCGCATCGTCGAGATGCGCTTCTTCGGCGGATTGAGCAACGAAGAGATTGCCGAGGTGCTCGAAATCTCGTTATTGCCGAAGCAATTTACAAGAAACCCAGACCGCGTCAGGCGGTTCGAAAACGTATTCGATCAGCGAGCGACTGCCGACGACGATCTCCGCTTTGCCGCCTCCGATCTGAGAGTGGCTATCACATCGCCCTGATTTACCGAATCGCCTTCGCCGACGAATACCCGATTGACTATGCCCTGCCGAGTGGCTTTGATAGGGTCGGTCCCTCGCGCGGGCACCAGAATAAAGTCGGCCGTTACGGTTTCAGGCAGTTTGATGACGACTGCGGCGATATCGGATGGAGCGCCCGCTCGAATATGGTCAGGGCGCGCTCGTAGATCGCTGCGGCTATTGTCAATTCGCCCTGCCGTTGTTGAGAGGCCGGACCTCGCTCGTCATCGCGCACCGGCTGAGCACGATCCGCGACGCCGACCTGATCCTGGTCATCGAAAAAGGCAAGCTCGTTGAGCAGGGGACTCACGAAGAGTTGATGGGAGCGCGAGGACTTTATTATTACCTCGGCAGCCAGCAACTCGGCCTTTAAAAATCGAATGACTCGTCCGCCAGCGCCGTGATCGTCCCGCTTGTTGTTTCAATCACGCTCACTTCAATCTTTCATACTCTTTCTTTGCCTCGATCAATACCGGCAACTCGGCGTCAGCATCCTTCCACAGCAGGAAGAAATCTTCATAAGCCTTTCGGCTCCTCGTCACATCGCCCTGCAACGCCGCCGCCCGCGCCAGCCCGAGGTGCGCCAGCGGCCAGAGCGTCGAGAGGACATCCCAGCCGCGATGCTTGATGATTTTTTGGAACTCCTCTGCCGCGCGCGCCCCGTTGTTCGCCTGCAAATACGCCTGCCCGCGCACCCACGTCGGCCTGAAGGAGATGGCGGCTTCGTACTGCCTGGCCGGTTGCAACAGTTGGACGGCTTTGTCAGCCTCGGAGGCACGGCCACGCTTCAGTTCGATGGTTGCGCGGATCAGCGGCAGCCAGACCGAGTTGTACATCGTGTTCAATGGGTACTCTCGGGCGAGATCATCGGCAAGCGCGTGCGCCCGCCGCTCCTCACCACATAACGCCAGCGTCCATGCCAGAGGCTGTGAATCCAATTGCTGGATTATAGAAGGGAGTAATTCTTCGGGGGCGATACTTTTGTCTCCGAGAAGCGCCAGCACCAGCGAGGCTTGCTTCTCGGCCAGAGTGGTCATCCCGAAAGTCGCGTTCATATGGGCCTCGTTAGCCAGGATTCTGGCCTTCTCCGCAAACAACCCGCGCGCCTCGGCCAGCGCGGCGGCCTGCGCGAAGAGCTCGCTCGCCTGGCGCCGCCGGCCCGCAAAGGCGAATGACCGCGCTTGAATTTCGCGTATCTGATACTCGTCCGGCCTCCCCGTGAACCATTCGACCTGGCGGTCGAGCGCCTGCGCGTCGCCCTTGAGAAACGCGATCAGATAAAGTCGATTGTGAAAGCCGCCGGAGTCCTGTTGGCGCGCCAGCCCCTCCTCGATGACTTCCTGCGCCTCGTCGAAGCGATTAAGCCCGATCAAGGAGAGCGCCAGATTCGCGCGCGACAGGGCATAATCGGGTTCCAATCTCAACGCCTCGCGGTAAGCCTCCGCCGCTTGCTCATACTCGCCCGTGATGATTAGCGAGTTGCCGTGAAGGTGGTACGAGGAGGAATCTTGCGGGTAGGTCTTTGTCATCAGCGAGCTGGTTTCAATTCGCTTGTCGAGTTCGCCGGTAATATGTCTGAAATAGGTCGCCGCGATTTCGAACCGCTCCCACTCGCTTACCCGGTCGCGTAGCTCGTAGGCCCGCTCCAGATACTTGTTGCCGAGCGCCAGGTTACGAAGGTCGCGGTACGAAGTCCCGAGCTGGACGTAAGCCAGGGCGAATTCGCCGTCGAGTTCGATCGCCCGTTTGAGAGGCGGGACTGACTGTTCGTATTGCCCCTTCCGCCGCAGCTCAACTCCGACGGAATAATTCTTGAAAGCTTCGATCGAGGCGGTCGTCGCCTGCTCGATCGGCACGTTGAACTTGCGTATAGAGGCCAGCGACTCACCCAGGTGCTCGCGCATCTCGGTCGAGGCCCGGCCCAGCGCCCTGAGCACCTGCTCTTTACCCTCGGCTTCGGCCTGCCGCCGCGCGAACGCCTCGCCGCTCTGGCTGTTGATCGCCTCCAGCGTGATGACATAGTTGTGCCCTAGACTGACGATCGTGCCGACGAGCAGCGCCTTGATCCCGCGCCGCTGGCAGATCTCGCGCCCGACCTCGCGAGTGATCTTCTCGTCCTGCGACCGCTCCATCAGTCTGAGCGTCTCTCTCGCCCGCTCTTCGGGGAAGATGTTCAGGTAGGGCGATTGCTCTAGCTGAACCGCCAGACCTTGTTTTAGTGTCCCGTCAAAGACCTCGTCGCCGGTCGTGTTGACGAAGTCCGTGAGCAGTATCGTATCTTTGCCGGTCAGCGCCGGCGCGCCGGGGCCAAAGCTGAAACCGCGACTGAAGTAAAAATAGGTAGCGGTCGCGGCTAAAATGATCGCTATCGCGGCGGTGCGCTTATGCCGGTTCAGCCTGGTGAGCAGCGAGACGGTGCCCGTCACATTGTGCCCCGGGCCTTCGTCGGTGACCGCGACCGAATGAGCGCCTCCCATGGCCATTGTCTGTTCGTTAATTCGGGCCGGCCTCCGTGCGCGTCCGCGTCCGACTCGTTGAAGCGGGGTGTCGCCTGCCAGTTCATCTTGCAGCTTTTCGAGATCGGCCAGCAACTCGCGCGCAGTTTGATAACGTTCCTCACAGTCCTTGGCCAGCACCCGACTCATAACCTGCTGCAAGGCGGCGGACGCGCCTTTAACAAAGCGTTCGACCGGCGGCGGCTCTAAATCCGTAATCGCCACCATCGTGTGATGCCAGGTCTTGCCGCCGAACGGCCGATGCCCGGTGATAAGTTCGTAAAGGACGACGCCCAGGCTGAACAGGTCGCTACGCCCGTCTACCTTCTGCCCGCGCACCTGCTCCGGCGACATGTAATTGACCGTTCCCAGCACCATTCCGGCCCGCGTCTCGAAATCAGAAGTCACCCCCGGGGCATCCGTCTGGGCTTCATTACCGCCCGATTCCGGCTCAGCCAGCTTGGCCAGCCCGAAGTCAAGCACTTTGGCATATCCGTCGGGCCTGAGCATTATATTTTCCGGCTTGATGTCGCGATGAACTATTCCGGCAGCGTGCGCGGCTTCGAGCGCGCCCGCCACTTGAATTGTCACGTCGAGTATCTGGTTAAGTGTCAAACCCGGGTTGCCGACATAATCGCGCAGCGTGCAGCCCTGAACAAATTCCGAGGCGATGTAATCGCGCCCGTTCTCCTGCCCAAAGTCGTAGATGGTGATAATGTTCGGATGATTCAGTGCGGTGGCTGCCCGGGCTTCGCGTTGGAGCCGACGCACGCGCTCCGGGCTGTTGACCAACTGCGAAGGCAGGAGTTTCAGCGCCGCCCGCCGCCCGAGCCGCGTGTCGTAAGCGAGATAAACTGTGCCCATCCCGCCGTGCCCCAACTCTCTTATCAGCCGGTAGACGCCGATCATCTCGCCGTTGAAACTCTGCGAATCATCCCCACCAGGCATTGATGTGGCGAGGCCGCTGGCGGCCTGGTAAGCCGGGCGATCCATCATCAGGTCGTCTTGGGCATCGGCAGCCAGCATAGCTTCCACGCGCCGCTGCGTCTCCTCATCACCCGCGCAGGCGCGCGCGAGAAATGCCGCGCGTTCGTCGGCGGGGCGCTCCAAGGCGGCCTCAAAAAGCTCCTGAATCTTTCGCCACTGTTCGGGATTCATCTTTTGAAATCAGAGCGAGCCTATGAAATCAGAGCGAGCCTAACTCTGTTTGCAACCAGGCGCGAGCCGCGCGCCATCCGCGCTCGACGCTGGGAGTCGAAATGCCCATTACATGGGCCGTCTCTTCAATCGTCAATCCGCCAAAGAAGCGAAGCTCGACGATACGACTCTTTTGCGGATCAACCTCGGCCAGGGTTTCGAGCGCCTCATTAAGCGCCAGCAGGTCTGCGGTCTCTTCGTTTGCTTTCCCGGCGACGGACGTGAGCGAAATCTGCTGCCGGTCGCCGCCGCGTTTGAGCCGCTGCCGGGACCGCGCGTAATTGACGAGGATCTGGCGCATCAACCGGGCCGCGATGCCGAAGAAGTGCTCGCGGCTCTGCCACGGAACCGATTGCTCGACCAGTTTCAGATATGCCTCATTGATCAGCGCGGTGGTTTGCAGCGTGTGGCCGGCGCGTTCGCCGCGCAGATGATGACGCGCGATACGGCGCAACGCATCATAAACGAGCGGGATCAACTCGTCGCGGGCTGCTTCATCGCCCCGTTCCCACGCCAGCAGCAGCTGCGTCACGTTTTGCGATGCAGGCATTGTCATAGTGATCTGCTACGAAACCTGAGCTTACGTCAATTAGATCACAGAAAGCGGATGATCACCAAATAGTCAAGGTTCGATGAATCGCTCCAGATGAACAAAAGATATTAGCCGGCTGTGCAACCGCCGGATTGATTGCAAGCTCTCGCGGCCGGATCAATTCAACGTCCTGCGCCCCTCCAGGGCGCTTGATTATAGCTGATCCATCCCGGTGGTTGCACCACCGGCTAATATCCGCTTGCCCCTCCGGGGCAGTTTTTTCTGGGAAATTAAAAAAAATTCGCTCTCGTGATGGAGTTTTTCTGCGGATGACGCATACCAGAGTGAGATGGAATTTAGTTTCTGATCTTGTTAGCAGATTCGTCGGCAAACCGCCCCAATTGCTGGATTCGGTAATTCGCCAGGAGAACCAAATGACTATGATACGCACAATTATTTTTCCATTGATATTTGTTCTGGCGATCTTTTCGGCAGGCTGCGGGAAGAGCGCTGATGCCGCTCGCCTTGAGCTTGCGCAGATGAACATCCCTTTTACCGAAGTGGCTTTCATGGACACCGTCAGGCAAGGCGACACATCCGCACTGGCCCTGTTTTTAGACGCCGGGATGAGCACTGAAACAAAGACCTACGAGGGTCAGCCCGCCTTGTCGGTCGCTGCATTATCCGATCAGGCAGATGCTCTGAAGTTGCTTCTTATGAGAGGGGCCGACCCGAATGATAAAGATAAGCACGGCGGCACAGCTTTGATGACCGCCTGCTGGAAGGGCAATTCAGAGACCGTCAATGCCCTGCTCGCCGAAAGCCCTGACCTTAATACGCAAGCCGCAAACGGCATGACTGCCCTGATGTTCGCATCCTGGGAGGATCACGCCGAGATTGTAGAAACCCTGTTGGAGAAAGGCGCCGATCCGGGCATCAGCGATAAAGGCGGATGGACGGCTTTGATGCGCGCAGTCTTTAAAGGCCACACCAATACCGCGAAAGTCCTGCTGGAGCGCGGTGCGGATGTAGGCGTGGAAAGCAACGATCAGAAGACAGCCCTCATGATTGCCGAGGACCGGCGACTCCCCGAAATGGTCCAGTTGTTAAAAAGCGCCGGTGCTACAAAGTGAGGTTAGTCACTATTTAAAAACGATCCCCCAGGATCAGACTTTGAGGAGAAAAAAATATGAAGCCGAGAACACTTAAACTCACGATACTTTTTTCCTTCCTCCTGTTTATATTCGGAGGTCTCATTCTTGTTGAGCTTATTGAGGGCAAAGTATCATCTAATACTAATAACGATAGCCTGCACAGCACAGGTCTGGGCAGCGTTGAAACACTTGAGGCCGGGTACAAAGCCTGGGCTGCCAGTTTTGAACAGAATGGTGGGGAGCGCAACATTGTCCTGCCCATGAGTTCAAGCCGAGTCACAACGTCCAAGCAGGCCAGCGCCTCCGGACTCGCCAAGCTGAATCTCATCGATAAGACGGTGTCAGTAGAAGTCAAGGGCTTCGCCGAAACCGAAGCGTTGGATTTCTGGCTGATAGACAATGCTGCCGCTTCCGGCGGCACGGTTCTACCGGAAGAGGGAGATGCTTTAGTGCGTGTGGGCAGCTTGAGCCACAAAGGCGGGGTTGCAAAACTCGACGCCAGCTTCGGCCCTGAAGTCCCCCCGGACTTCGAACCGGATTTCATAGCAATCACGCCCGCCGGCAAAAGCCCCGTCGAAGACAGGCTCCTGATCGGGCAGACCACACTCTTTCACAGGCTCTATCACAGCGAAAAACAGGGCCGCTTCGGAGTGCTTCCGGATAGCGACAAGTCGGCCGAGCCCGTTCGTGAGAAAGGCGTGTTTGAGAAGCTGGCTGACTTTGTTAGTCCGACTGCCCAGGCCGATGTCGGGCCGATACCCAATCCGTCAACCGCCCTGGAGCAGCTTATCACCCAGGGGAGGAACTCCTTTTTCAACGGCACGTTCAACGGCAACGGAAGGACCTGCGGAACTTGCCACCGCGAGGATAACAACCTCACTATAGACCCGGAGTTCATCTCGACATTGTCCCCAACCGATCCGCTATTTGTCGCAGAATTCAACCCCGCTCTCTCTCAGAATTTCGAGAACCCGGTCCTTATGAGGAAGTTCGGTCTGATTCTGGAGAACGTTGACGGGTTCCAAGATCTGCCTAACAAGTTTGTGATGCGCAGCGTGCCGCACACACTGGCGATGCTTCCGGACACGCTTGCTCCATCGCAATTCGATGAAACGCATACTCCGTTAGGGCCTGTTGTGCCGCCGGTGGAAAGAGTGGGATGGAGTGGTGACGGCGCTCCAGTCGGCACTTTTACGCTTGCCGACGGAACGGTTCACCAGGCTACGGGAACTTTGAGGGATTTCATGATAGGGGCAATAATCCAGCACTACACCAAGACGCTGAACAGAGTCCCCGGCGTAGATTTCACAATGCCGACCGTGGCACAGCTTGATGCGCTGGAAGCCTTCCAGAAATCTCTGGGACGCAGGCAGAATCTGAAACTGGCCGGGGTAGGCGCGTTGAAGCTGAAGAATGAAAAGGCGAGTAAGGGGCAGGAGATATTCAATAACCCCGGAACCATCATCAACCCTCTTGACGGCACTCCACTCTTCAACCAACCTTCGCAGGGAGCCGGAAGATGCATCCTCTGCCATTTCAACGGAGGCGCAGGCGATTTCGTCGAGGGCGCTCTGTTTAGTCAAAACAACGATCCGGGCACCGGCATTGCGCCAACCAATTCTAACTTCGACACGGGCATAGAGGATCAGCCCAACCGTCCGGCGACTCTGCTGGTCCCGCCGCAGAACATACCCCCGGACGGAGGCTTCGGGAAAGACCCTATATTCCGCAACGGGAAATTCCTGGGTTTCGGAAACGGGGCGGCAAACTTCCCCTTTCCTCCTAATGATCTAAACAAGCGGACCTTCAACACGCCTGTGCTGGTGGAAGCGGCAGACACGGGGCCTTTCTTTCACGACAACTCGATCACGACAATAGAAGGCGCCGTGGAGTTCTACAACAGCTCCTCCTTCAATAACTCGCCCATAGCTCAGAATATAAAGTTCCTCGACCCGAGCGGGATGGGGATACACCTGGAGGCGACCGAAGTAGAAGCGGTGGCCGCATTCCTCAGGCTCATCAATGTGCTGGAAAACATCCGTTCCTCTGTCGATCTGGACAACAGGGCAAAAAATGCAACCAATTTCCAGCAGGCGCAGGAACTGCTCAAGCTCTCTTTATCGGAACTCGATGATGCCATCGAAGTGCTTGATGGCGGTCACCTGCATCCCGAGGCTCAGAAGAAACTGCGTCAGGCAGCGGCTATAGATGCCGTGGCGCTCGTGACTCCGATCTCGGGCTTGAGGAATCAGTTGATCAACCAGGCTATCGCCCTGAAGAATTCCGCCAGGGCCGATATAGCATTTTGAGAGACGTAAACCACAAAGACACAGAGATCACGAAGTTTTGAATCCCTTGTGTCTTTGTGGTTTTCACATTCCTTATCCATATCCGCCCTTGTGGAAAGTTCAGCACCTTTCGGCACTCAATAGTGAATGCCTGTTCGATTTGAGATTGTAGGATTTTACCTGATTACTCATCGCTGTCAGATTGGCTTGTAATAATCTCTACAGCTTCCCTGCGCTCCCGTGTCCCCGTGGTTAGTTCAATCCTGATCACCTCTAACCAATTCAGAAGGAGAGAAGCAATGATTGCATCAATGGCCAAGATCGACACCCTGCTCGAACCTCTTTTGCTGGAGGCGAGCGGCGAACAGGCCGACGAACTCCTCTTACGACTTATCACTCTCCACGCCGAACCGGTCATCAAAGGCATCATCCGCTATAAACTCCATCTCAACTCTTATCGCGCGGACGGGCGAGCCGAGACCGATGACATTTATCAGGAAGTGCTGGTGCAATTACTGGCGGAATTGCAGCAGCTTCGCAAACAGCCCGACGAGCATCCGATCACAGACGTGCGCGGGATGGCGGCTGTCATCGCGCACCGGACGTGTTCCCGCTGGATGCGACGCCAATTCCCGGAACGGCATGCGCTCAAAAACCGGCTTCAGTACCTGCTGACGCACCAGCGTGGTTTGGCGCTCTGGCAGGATGAGGACAGGAAACAGGTGGCCGGCTTTGCGGTATGGCAAGGAAAAAAGAGAGCGGTGGCCGCAGCGCGGCTCGGCCACCTGTCAGATGATGAGGGGCTGCTGGCCGACATCCGGACGCTAAAAAGCGGCAGCCGTCAAGGGCTGGGCGACATCCTTGCCGCAATTTTCAATCACCTGGGCAGCCCCGTTGAATTCGATGAGCTGGTGAGCGCGCTGGCCACGCTGCTCGGAATCAGGGATCAGCCGATTGAATTGATTGATGAGAACGAAGGCGCCATCAAGTTTCGAGCCGCCGCCTCAGAACCGGACCCGGCATGGCAGGTCGAAAAGCGTATCTTTTTGCAAAGGTTGTGGGAAGAACTGCAACAGCTTCCGCTGAATCAGCGCACGGCATTGTTGCTGAACCTGAAGGACGCCGAAGGGCGCGGGTGTATCGCACTGTTTCCGGCAACGGGGGTCGCGACTCTGCGCCAACTGGCGGACGCGCTGGAGATGAGTGCGGACAAATTTGCCGAGTTGTGGAACGGGCTGCCGCTTGAAGACGCTGGAATTGCCGAGTTGCTGGGACTGACGCGGCAGCAGGTGATCAACGCGCGCAAATCGGGACGTGAACGGCTGACGCGCCGGTTAAAAGGATTTATTTAAAAGACGGTGCTAATAACCGGCGCGTTTCGTCAACTTATTAAGATACGCAGAAAGTTTGAATCGAGACGGAGGGGATAAAAGGGAATTTGTGGAACACCTGAATAAAAAACAGGTTGAAGATTACTGCCGGCAACGGCTACGCGTTGCGGAACTGATGTCGGTGTCCGATCATCTGGGCGAGTGTGAAGCATGCCGGCTGCGGACCGAACGTGCTATGAACGGCGACGCAACATTCTTCGCCCTGCGATACGAACTCCTTGGCGAGGCGGCAGAGATATCTTCAACACACCTGGTACGCGGGCATCTGAATGCTGAACAGACGGCCGGATATGTTGATAGAAACCTGTCGGGCGAGGAATTTCAAGTGGCCGCCGAACATTTGACCGGTTGCGAGCAGTGCGCTCTGGCAGTTGATGACCTGGACACTTTCAGAAATCAGATCGCGCCCTCACTCGAACGCGAATATCATCCGGCTCCTGTCTCCCCTCCAACCGAGGGCTTTTGGCATCGAACGGTTGCTTCTCTACTCACTCCATTCCGGGGGGCTCCGGGACTGGCCTTTGGCGCAGCACTGGCGATTCTTTTATTGGCGGTGACCGGCTGGCTCATTTGGCGAACGCCACAGGAAAGAGAGACGAGACAGGAGATTGTCGCCATACCCGATCCTCCGCCGCAACCAGCCCCTCCGTCCGAACCCGTACAGGTGCCCCTGGTCGCGCAGCTCGATGACGGTGAAAGTCGGTTGACCCTGGATCAGGAAGGCAAGCTTTCGGGCGTTGATGACCTGCCGGTAGCTTACCGGAGCATGCTGCGTGAAGCGCTCACCACCCGGCGGATCGAAAGATCATCACAACTCAAGGGACTCACCCGGCCTCCGAGTTCGCTGATGGGTGCTGACAATCAGGGAAGCGAGTTTTCCGTCATCGAGCCTCTTGGAAAAGTGTTGCTGAGCGATCACCCGACTTTCCGCTGGTCGCCGATGGAAGGGGCGGCCGTGTACGTCGTTGAGATTTACGACAGCAAGTTCAACCTTGTTGCCACCAGCCCGCGACTCACAAACCAAACGTGGACGCCGGTGCAATCACTCGCGCGCGGCAACGTTTATTCCTGGCAGGTGAAAGCCGTCCAGGACGAGCAGGAGTTCACTTCACCGCGTCCGCCCGCGCCGCAGGCGAAATTCCGCATTCTTGATCGAGCGAAAGCAAATGAGCTGGCGAAAGCGAAGCGAGCATATGCCTCATCGCACCTGGCGCTGGGAGTGCTGTACGCGGAAGCCGGGTTACTGGAGGAGGCCGAAAAGGAATTGCGTATGCTGCAAAAAGCAAACCCCGACTCGGAGATTGCTCGCCGCCTGCTCAGCCAGGTTCAGGCATTGCGACGACGAAGCGAGTGATCGATTAAAGTCATTAGTAAAAGAATTTGAGAAGATATTCCTTTATCTCGCTTTTGATTGGGGGTGTGACAGTAGGGGAAGCATCAAAAGCTCTCCCCATTTATTGATGTACCCCCAGTTCCCGCAACTCTTCTAGAGCTTTTTGAGTCATGTACTGATCATCAGTAAGTTCGAGTACATGTTTTAGGTCTGCTATAGCTTGCTCGTTTTTACGAGTCATTACGAAAAATAAGGCCCGAGTGAGATAAGCAGGTGCGGACTCAGGTGCTATATCTATGACCATATTGTAATCTTCTAAGGCAGTATTGAATTGCCCCATTAAGAGATACGTGTTTGCTCACTTAATATAACTACCCATATCATACGGGTTCAGTGATATGGCTTGGCTATAGTCTTTAACCGCCAAGTCAAACCGGCTTTGTAAGCGATAGGCTTCAGCTCGTGATAAGTAGGCTTGAGCATAGTTTGGCTGAAGTTTTATAGCCTTATTATAACTTTTGATCGCTTTATCGCGCTCATCATTAAAGAACAAAGCATCTCCATAGATAATACAAATATCAGCATCATCCGGATACGCTCGTGAGACCTGGTCTAGATCTCTGACAGCAAGAGCAAAGTCTGATTTTTCCATAAATGCTCGTCCGCGACCTAGGAGGGCATTAATATCTTCGGGAGCTATTGACAATGCTTTTGTGAAGGCGGGTATTGCAGACGCATAATCTTTAAGTAAATAATGTGCGACTCCCAGACTTCTATAGGACGGTGTCGGGGGTGTCGGAGCTTTAGATGAAAGACGACATTAAATAAGAGAGTGATTCTAAGTCTGTAATATTACCGAAAGAACTCCTTGCCGCTGATCATTCGCACATTGCAAAAAGCTTTAATCATCTCAAAATCGTAGATATTATCAGTAACAAGCAGTGCCCCGGCGCGCCGGGCAGTTCGGGCAATTAGCACGTCCCGAATAATTCTAGATAATTTATCCGGATGGAGCTTGGGAGTTTTTTTTCCTTTTGCCTTTGATTTAAGGCCGCGCAAGAGCGAGTTTATAACTTTGCCGGCAAGCCACCAATCCTCACCCGTTGGCACAAGTAAGGTGCCGGCCTTCTCGTGGAGGATCCGCGAAGCATTCCAGTATTGCACTTCTGATTTATCAATCGCTCCGGCAGTTAGTTCTTGAATGACTACGGCAGACATACGAAAACCGGCAGGGAGTTCTGCCGGTTTGTAAGCAATGAAAACTGAAGTGTCAAAAGTAATGATCGGCATTAGCGCGTGGAGGTCTTCTCTAATTTCTTTCGATTCTCATAAGTCTTCTTCCAGGCGCGCAAGGTGGCCTCGTTAGCCGCTGATGTTTTTGCAGTCTTTGGGCTAGTGGTCTTTGTTGCCCGCTTGGTGTTTGCCCTCTTAGAGTTTGTATTTACTGCTGTCATTATCCCTCCCAGTTTCAAAGACGAATATATCATACCTTACTCTAACAGTGGCTAACATCCAATGTCGCAGATGTGGAGAAAAGACGATATTCTGTTATATTTTATACTTCTACCCCAGAAGTAAACTTTCGACACTAAAGCGAGGACACCCAAACGAAAATTTCACTTGATAAAGATAGTGTTGAGAATAGTGATTTGAAAACGGATCAGCGGAAGCTACCTGATAAAGTCCCTATATCGTAGCTCATTGAAAATATTCCGGTATCAGTTTGGCTTTGGTTGGTTTGCCCCTTGCAGCCGTTGTTGTAGGGGTGAGAATAGGTCAGATTACTGCTGTTAAAGAATTTTTCGACAAGAAATCAGAAGCTACTATTCAACAACAAACTTCACCGCCGGCAGAAACTAAAAACAATTCGGCAAATACAACTCCTGTAGATAAGACCGATCAAAGTTCAATTAAATTGAGTGATCCCACTCCAAAGCAGATTATGGAAGAAATTGGGAAAGTGCCTCCTCTGCAGCAAGCAGACATAGCGCGACACTACGAGGGTATAAAGGTGGATTGGGAACTCTCGTTTGTTTCAGCCGATGATAAGGGAAATGGTAATGTTTTAGTTCTGCTAGCTTATCCGGATCATAGCTTTGTTGCAGTCCGGTTTGGCGTGAAGCTTTCAGAGTACAAAGAATTAGGCATAATGAACAAAGGGAGAATAGCTAGAGTTGTTGGGACTATCTACCACATTGATGACATATTTATAACATTGCGAGGAGCCAAGCTGACATATTGATAAGAAGTGGACATTATAATACTGAAATACCCGCGTTCTTTTTATTTTTTCAGCTTCTTAATCTTCGGCCCTCGCCCTTTGGCAAGTGCTTTCTTAGATGTTTTTTTGATTCGTTCAGCAGGTATGTTTAGTTCTTTGAGTAAACCGGTAATCTGCTTTGATGTAGATTTTTTAGATGACTTCTTCTCTGTAGATATATTCTGGAGTTCACGAAATAACTTTATAACTTGCCGTTGATTTAGGCCTGTGAAGTCAGCCTCCCACTTCCCAAATTTCAATTTTATTTTACGTCCAGCACGAGCTTCGATCCACGCCTTTAGAACCTTATAAAAAGCAACTGCTAATCCAGAACTGGCAAGGCCAACAACAAGTTGTACCCACGCTGGATCCATAGGGCACGGAGCACCACCATCAGATGGTTCAACCTTCTTTTCTGTCTTTTTGTGCCTTTTATCAGCCAATTTTATTGGCTCGCTACGGTAAGTATATCCCCACCTTGATTCAGTATATATTGCCGATCCAGATATTGTTTTCAATTCTTCTTCAAGCGAGGAGAGTGCTCTTAGAGAATCTGGGAACGGAGGCGGATATTCTCCTGGGCTTGGGAATGGTATCACTCCTATGTAAAACCAAGAATTCACAGCGCTGCCTTTCTTCTTCCATTAAATGAGACTAGACCAAATGAGCCAATATTAGTCTCCCAAATAGCACTTATCAATTTTGAGGAATAATGAATCAAATTACTTTACTGCGCAATGCGTCTTAGACGACTTGGAAATAGCCCCGACGAGGTGACAAGGGGTGACGGTGTCGGGGTGTCGTGGGTTTAGATGAAAGACGACATTAAGAATTCTGATGGAAGGCGAACTCTAATCAGGGCTCAATAGGATTAATAGAAAGGTGTCTCATCCAAATATGATTGTCTCACTGGTTTGTTTAAATTATATCGAGCAACCAACTTCTTAACTAGCCTCTTTGCGACCTGCGAGATGAGCAGTCTGGCTCATCCCACTTCACCCACTGTTACGAATCCCACACATTGAAACAGAGATAGCCATAAAAAAATCTAGCGAATAGTAATACCTGGAAAAGTTCAGCAACTTCTCTTCATTACGGTGTTTGAAAAGTGGTGGATTAAATTCCTGTCCGGGACGCTGCCAGGGCCGGAGTTTAATCCAACTCACCGGGAAAAGCTAAAGACTATATCTTGACGTCCTTGATGTCAACATTTCGAAGGGGGTTTTAATGTTCATTAGAATTACAACATTTATCTATGGCGCGTTGTGTTACTTGATCTTTTTCGGGACCTTCCTCTACGCGGCAGGTTTCATCGGCAACCTGGTCTTTCCAAAAACGATTGATTCGGGGCGATCCGGCCCGCTCGGCGAAGCCTTGTTGATAAACGCAGGGTTGCTCGCGCTGTTCGCCTTCCAGCACAGCTTGATGGCGCGGCCCTGGTTCAAGCGCGCGTGGACACGTTTTATCCCCGAGCCGGTCGAGCGCAGCACGTATGTCCTGTTTTCCTCTCTGGCATTGCTCGTATTGTTCCGGCAGTGGCGGCCTATGGGCGGAGTGGTTTGGGACGTAGAAGAGCAGGCGCTCCGCATCGTCCTATACGGGCTGTGCGCAGCGGGCTGGCTGCTAGTCCTGATCAGCACATTTCTGATAAATCATTTCGATCTTTTCGGGCTCAGGCAGGTCTATCTTTTTCTGCTCGGCAAAGAGTATACGCAAGTGGTATTCAGGACTCCGGTTCTGTACCGTCACGTCCGCCATCCGCTTTATCTGGGCTGGCTGTTCGCATTCTGGGCAACGCCTACGATGACGATGGCGCATCTATTCTTTGCAATAGCCACGACCCTCTACATATTCATGGCGATACAGTTTGAAGAGAGGGATTTGATAAGTCTTTACGGCGACGAATACAGACGCTATCAAAAGCATGTGCCGATGATACTGCCTCTACGGATCGGCAAAGCGAACGCCGGCACGCTGCCCGCGAACCAAAAAGCAAAGTCCGCTTAAGGACAAAAACTTGATGTCCGACACGCTCTAAGAAGAGCGCTTTCTGCGTCCCTCATCGTCCCTTGACCAGAGCAAGAAGAGAGGCTGTCGAACCGGGCAGACTAATTCTTGCCGCGTCAATTGACAGCCAGGTGCTCGCGGCTCTGTTCGGCGATAACGTCATGTTCCCGCACGGGTCAGACGCGCTGGCGGGCGTGACGCGCGCACACGCCAGCTTCTCGGCGGCGGCTGAGGAAGCGAAAGAAATTTTTTACCTGTCAGTAATATGGTGGAAAGTTCAGCAACTTTCCTTTTTTCGGCAGCCAATTTCGAATGCCGATTAGATGTGTACAAAAACAAAATTGATTAAAAGGAGTTAATTAATGCGCTACATGAAAATTAAACGGATCATCGCACTTGTCATCCTGCTCACTGTTGCCGGAGTCGGGCTCGCGTCCACTCCGGCTGCACGGGCGGGCGACAACAACAACGGCAACAACCGCGCGCCGGAATTGCCGTCCCCTCTCTGCGACAGAGTGGATGTGCCGGCGGGAAACAGAGTGGCTTTCCATGCGTACGCGGTAGGCGTGCAGAGATACAGATGGGACGGCGCAGCCTGGGTGTTAGTGGAGCCCGTGGCGACGTTGTACGCCGACGCCGAATATCATGGAAGAGTCGGCACTCACTACGTCGGCCCCACCTGGGAGAGCAACAGTGGCGGCACCGTAGTCGCTGCGCGGCAGGAAGGCTGCACCCCGGAGCCAACCGCCATTCCCTGGTTGCTGCTCCAGACGGTCTCGAACACCGGCCCCGGCATTTTTAACTCTGTGACCTACATACAGCGGGTGAACACCGTAGGCGGTTTAGCCCCTACTGCCCCCGGCTCATCGATCGGTGCGATTACAGATGTGCCTTACACCGCAGAGTATTATTTCTACCGCGCGAGTAACTGATTCGTTTGCGCACTCATTCGGATCAACTTTGTTACCTGCCGGAATAACTATCAAAACAATTTCGTGGCGGCAGTAATATCATCGAAATTTCAGCAACTTTCCCTTTTGGTAGTCGATTTCGAAAGCCGATTCGATAAGTGAGGATGAGTTGAGATGGTAGGGCTCCCTTGTTCCCCTCTACCTACCGCTCAACTCATCCTTACGAAAACCGGAAACAAAAAATTCAAACAATAAGGAGTAGATTAATGCGCTACATGACAATTAAACGGATCGTCACTCTTGTCCTTCTGCTCACAGTCGTTGGGGTTGCGGGCTTCGGACGCACCGACAATACCCCCTCGGAAGAGGAAAAAGATTTCGCCGAGCGGACAAGCACCCTCTTGCACAATGAGTTGTTCGCTGCGCTTCTCCAGGAGTTCGGTGAGACCACCCCGGATAACGTAGAGGAAGGTAAGCAGGCGATCTCGCTGATATTCAACAACTCGAACAAGGATATAAGGCTGGTCGGCATCTTTGCCCCTCTCCTGGGTGGACTAAACGACCTTCCCATAGATTCGTTCGAGCGGAGGTCGCTGGCCCTTGCGCTCCAGGGGCAGGGGAACACGTCCCGCGCCGACCGCTTGGGCAATAACTGGTACTATCGTCGCTCGGTTCCCCTCAACAGCAGCATGCACCCAAGTTGCGTGATGTGTCACACGAACTTCGGGCCTAACCAGTGGGTCGGTGCGCTCATGACACGAGTGCCGATAAGGGATGAGGAGTAATCATAAGCGAAATCTGATAGCCTGTGGCGCAGCCCCAGGTCATCGCCAATATCGCGACAGCCCTGTAAGGGCGAAATAAAGTTGATCAATCAAACTTATTTCGCCCTTACAGGGCAATGGCATTAAGTTAAGCCGCGTAGCGACGATTGAATCTTGTCGTCAGGTGGTTGAACTAGAGCAGAGCAGGATTAAACAAAGCAGGTGCAGACTCTCTATCTACTCGGCCCCGTGAGTGGCTCACGAGCTTGCAACTGCGCAGAAGTTGCGCGAACGACGTATAAGACGGCGCCGCCTGCTTCTGTCCAGCAGGCGGCCTTGTTATTCAGCGCCGTTGTCCGAACCAGCCGGTAGACCTTATTCGGTAGCCTATTCTGAATCCGCTGACGTCGGGCTTGTTGAAGGGCGGCTTATTGCCGTTCTCGTAGTTCGCGAATATCGCTTGAGAGGTATTCCCGAATGGATTATCGATCGGCAAAAGAATCTCCCCTTTGAAGTAATTCTTCTTCCTGTTTTCTTCAGACTCCCCGCGCACGTAGAAGGTGTCTGTGAACGTGAGCTTGAGGCGGGAAGTTATGTCGAAGGTCACGTCCAGGGTTGTATAGAATCGCCTGATGTTAGGGCTGGGCTGGATTGCCATGGCCGGATTATCTCTGCTGTAGGTCCTGCCGAAATCGAACCCGAACACGGGCTTGAATTCCCAGCCGTACGTGCCGCGTTGGAAAACGAAGGCACCGGATATAGGGTCTTGGGCCGGTTTCCAGTTCGCCTCGATCGGGTGGTTCAGCGCAGCAAACATTGGTTGGAACTCGACTGACGCCGCAACCTCTTTCTGTTTAAAGTCGCGGTCAGAAATATGCTTTCCCTTGAACATAAACCGGTAGAATGTGGTGTAGTGCCCCGTGTCTGTCTCAGCACGTTTGTTTCCGAGCCGATCTATAACTACTCTTTTATTGAAAGGGATGAAACGGTATTCAAGGTCTGTGCCGAACTCTACACGATTGAGCGAGAGCGTCTCGGTTATTATCTTACCGGTGGAGACGTTTGCATCCAGAAAGATCGGCGTCCAAAAGGGAAACCATTTCTGTGTAAACGGAGGCACCTGGTTGCGGCGGATATTAAGAAAAGGTATAAACCGCACATCCAGAACGCCCCTGTTGTTGCGCTCGATCCTGTTCTGCATGGTCACGGGGTCTTTAATAGTTTCTCTGGCACTCGTGAAGGCAATGCCCAGGTCCAGATTCCTATCTAACGGCCTCTGGCCCACCTCACCCGGCTTTGCGCCCGCGTCCGCGAGTGAGGGAGATTGAGAGCCTGACACTTTTGCGGCTGTGAAAGGTTTATCAATCAACTCCACTGGCGCGGAACGATTCGGCCCATCTTTGAATTTGACCGAAATACTGAATACACTGGGGGGCTTTGTTGCAGGGTCCATACATATAACTATGGCTTCTGCGCCTCCTGGGTTAGACGGTGAGGTGATAGACCGGAGCGACAGTGGCTGACGCGGACTCCCCTTGCTACTTATCTCGACAAGCATAATATCTCCGGGCCTATTATTGAAATACTGCTTGTCATCCTGGCCTTCCAAAGCGTGTGGATCGGGCTCAAACAGGTATTTGAAAACTTTATTCCAGAAATCAAGCGTGTTAGGCGGCTTGGTAAGCTCCAGCATCATCGCAATACCCCCAGTACACTGAGAGCCGGGCTCGGTGGAGAAGCTTGCGATAAGCGGGTTGGGGTCTTCACTCTTCACCCTGAGCACGCTAGGCGGAGGAGATTCCCTCCTTAAGCCTGTTTCTTTAGTGCTGAGAGATTGCGCCTCATTTCTATTGGCTAACAGGGCGATGCACAACACACACATCAGAACACTTATTGATCGTTTCATAGCTGCACCTTTCTTGCTGTGATATAGGTGAGGTTAACCTTCCGTCTTCGCCGGATTTTTCTTGCCCCGCTTGGATGTAGTTCGCCTCGCAGGCTTCTTAGCAGCTTTTCTAGAGCGACCTCTTCCACCACGCCCTTCAACCTCGTCACGCCTTGCGGCTTGCATTGCTGCCGCCGCGCCCAAGAAAAATGGGGTTGAGTGCGGTTTGGGAATACTGGTGGATGCTGCGGCCAGCATTTTTCCTGCGGCGTTCTCAGATGTCGTAGTCGGGTCTATGCCAGAGAAGAGATTCGCCCACGCGGAGCTGGAAATTATTCGCCCGTGGGCCGTTAGGATGGCATCAAGAGTCTCTCCTATGACCCTTTCAACAACAATTTCCGAGACTTTCGGATCAGACGAGAAGTAGAACTGCCCAAGCGGAACCTTTTCCCAGCCCGTTGCCAGCTCGAACCCCATGTCCCTTGCGATTCTATCCTTCAAAGCTGCTGTGATTGTCGCTCTAAATATCATTTCAGCCTCCTGTTTAGTGTTGGGTTAATAATTCGGTTCCTTCAT
Organism: Blastocatellia bacterium; assembly: GCA_963728545.1. Classification (GTDB taxonomy): domain Bacteria; phylum Acidobacteriota; class Blastocatellia; order UBA7656; family UBA7656; genus DASUNP01. The sequence continues at coordinate 2,708,115 of CAVSKO010000002.1, read as the reverse complement.
AAGCGCTCTTCAATGGATATATGAATAAAAATGCAAAGTATTACATCTAACCTTTCCACTGTAAGGTTGTTAAAGCGCGGCAGCGTGAGAATGCGCTGAGCAGTTTTTGAAAAATGAGGCGGATCGATGTGAACGCTTTATTTGATTGCTTGTAATGGAAACTCTCTCTAAGATCATCGACATCAGAAAAGTCGAGACGAAAGGGACGACCGGATAATGACGCTTCTTTTTGCTTTTCTCATCGGAGTATTTACTGGGCTGCGGTCGCTTACTCCTGCGGCGGCGACTGCGTGGGCCGCGCACCTGGGCTGGCTGAAGCTGGAACGCCCGCTCTCGCTCATCGGCTCACTTCCCGCCGTCATCGTTTTCACACTGCTCGCAGTTGGAGAACTTGTGGCCGATAAGCTTCCTAAGACACCGAGCCGCACGTCGCCCCTGGGGTTGATCGCGCGTATTGTGATGGGCGGATTGGCGGGCGCGTGCATTGCCACAGCCGGAGGGCAGGGAGCTTTGCCAGGCGCGCTGCTTGGCGCCGCCGGCGGCGTCGTAGGCTGTTTCGGAGGTTATCAGGCGCGCACACGAATCGTGAAAGCTCTGGGTAAGCCGGACATCTACGTCGCTCTAATCGAAGATATTGTCGCCATCGCGGGCTCTTTGTGGGTCGTTTCGCGATTCTGAGCTTACGTCCTTTTTTCTGTAAGGAGCAATCCAGGCTGTATATAATTATTCACTAAACTGCAAAACGAATTTAGGAATCGTGATAATAGATGCTTCTTACAATAACCAGCACGCATTCACCGGCAACGGACCTGGGGTACTTGCTTCATAAGAATCCTTCGAGCGCCCAATCATTCAAACTGTCGTTCGGCCAGGCTCACGTCTTCTACCCGGACCTACTACGAATCGGCAAAGCCGTTTCTTCCCGAAGAGGCCAAGGCTCCCTCACTGTCTGCGCAACAGCAGCACGATGACGTTCTCGACATTGAAGACGTACTGGGTAAGCGCATCATCTCGACTCGCCTGCATCGCAGCGTGACTATCAGAGCGGAGAACGCTACGGCGGCGCTCGAAGTCATGAGCCGCTTCGCCGCAAATCCCAAGTGGCTTATTTATTTGCCCCCGACAATGTCTCCGTCAGAGACGAGCAAAGAGCCTGCACTCTGGAAAAGCTGGTGTCAACAATCCGCGCCGAAGGCGGTGCGGCGGAGTATCGTGCGCTTGATGTGACCCGGCGCGAAGAGGTCGAAGCCTTCATCGATTTCGCGCAAAGCAAGTTCGGGAAAGTGGACGTCGTCATCAACAACGCGGGCGTGATGCCGCTTTCGCCACTTGAAGCGCTCAAGATTGACGAATGGAACCAGATGATCGACGTCAACATCCGTGGCGTGCTTCACGGCATAGCGGCGGGGCTGCCGATCATGAAGAAGCATGGCTTTGGTCAGTTCATCAACATCTCTTCCATCGGCGGTCATATGGTGGTTCCTACCGGAGCAGTCTACTGCGCGACGAAATTCGCCGTGCTGGCTATCTCCGAAGGGCTGCGCCAGGAAGTCGGCGGCGACATACGCGTAACGGTCATTTCGCCGGGAGTGACAGAGTCGGAGCTTGCCGACACTATCTCTGACCCCGCCGCGCGCGAAGGAATGCGAGAGTTCCGGAGGATTGCGATTGGCCCGGATGCGATAGCAAGAGCAATTCTTTTTGCCATCGAACAGCCTGCTGACGTTGATGTCAACGAGATCATCGTTCGACCGACCGCAAGCCAATACTGAAGGCTTGACGGCGCGGCAACGCACAAGCCAGGGAAGTTAAACAGAATGAGAATCAACGAAAAGATCGCACTGATAACGGGCGGGAGCCGCGGGTTGGGTAAAAACGCGGCGTTGAGCCTGGCACGAATCGGCGCTGACGTAAGTCTAGCGACTTGCGCGGGCCGCGCCTGTCACGCTCCTCATGGAGAGAGTTTCTGAAAAGCCTCGAAGAGGCGAAATTCGATAGCCCGGCTGCCGCGCGCCGGGTAACGCAGGCATGCATCAAGAAGCCCTGAAAGGGCGAAATAAAATTGGAATTATTTCGCCCTTTCAGGGTTTGTCGTGTTGTCTGGCGCTGACCTGGGGCTAACCGCTCCAGGCTGTTGAATTTCGCCTCTTCGAGGCTTTCAGAAACCCTCCCCATACATAAATCCGACTCGCGCAACAGCGCTTGCAATGTTGTTTCATTTGTGAAACAATCCTATTTTTCCATCGTATATTGTAGCGAAGAAGTCAGTTAGAGGGTTCTGCTCCCAGATGTTGATTATATTGAGGGGAGGCACAGTGCTATGGATAGCACGGTTCGTGAAGCAAGATACATCTACGCTGACGTGGCAGGCAATAACAACAAGTTCTGGAACATACAAGAGCTTTCAAGCAGTTCGTGCAGCATTCAATGGGGCCGCGTCGGCGGGTGCGGTCAGACGCAGGTAAAGAATTTTCCTTCGCAAATTCTTGCATCGAGCTTCTTTGAGTCAAAGTGCAGGCAGAAGGAGGGCAAGGGCTATCAGAGGCTCAAGGTACTGAGCGGCTGCGGTGTCATTGCAAGCTCTGCTCCTAAGCATCAGGTGGCCGCTATCGCCGCCAAACAGATAGAGACCGATTCGCCGCAGACGCTTGAACTGGTAAGGCGGCTAGCCCGTGCGAACGTTCATAACATTCTTTCCTCGACGCAACTGGTTTACGACACTTCGAGGGGAACGTTTTCGACTCCGCTCGGTATCATCACCGAGGACGCCATTGACGGCGCGCGCGCGACACTGAGCAAGATGGCCGATTACGTCGAGCGGCGAGAATTCAATGACTCAAACTATATAGAACTGCTAAACGATTATCTCAGGCTCGTCCCGCAGAAAGTAAGCCGCAAGCTCTCGCCCGAATTACTTTACCCTGACCTTGGCGCTATACATAAACAGAATGAGATTCTCGATTCCCTTGAGGCGAGTCTCAAGCTTGTGATTGACGCGCCCGACGGACAGGCTCAGCCGCGCGAGATGAAGCTGTTCGAGGCCAGGCTGAAGCTCGTGGAAGACGGCAAGGTGATAGACCGCATCCGAAGGTTCTATCACGGGACAAGACAGAGCATTCATGTCTGCCATCAATTGGACGCGATGCTCGTCTACGAGGTGGAGATCAGGTTGATGAAAGAAGCATTCGACGGTTACGGCAGGACGTTAGGCAATATAATGGAGCTGTGGCACGGCACGAGGGTCAGCAACCTGCTTTCGATCCTCAAGAGCGGCTTTGTCATCCCGCCTTCCAACGCGCCGCACTGCACGGGTCGCATGTTCGGCAACGGCGTCTACTTCTCGGACCAATCCACGAAGAGCCTGAACTACTCATTCGGCTACTGGGGCGGAGCACAGGATCAGAACTGTTTCATGCCGCTGAATGACGTAGCGATGGGCCGCCACTTCGTGCCGAAGATATGGAGCCACAACTATCCTAAAAAGCGCTACGACTCTACATTCGCCAAAGCGCGCTGGTCGGGCGTCGTCAACAACGAGATGATCGTGTATGATACCCGCCAGATAAATCCGAAATACCTGGTCGAGTTTTCCCCCACCAATCGCCAGCAGTTCTAAATTTCAAAGGAGGCCAAGACGATGTGTGACCTGCGCACTTTCAACCGAATAGAAAAAGCCGTCGAGCAAAGGATGGCGACGGGGCAGATGTTCACGGCATTCGATGTCACCCTCGACCTTCAGGGGAAGAGAGTGAGAAAATTTCACCGTGAGATAAGAAGGGACATCAAGCGCGTTGCGGATGAGTTGATGTGGCGTTTCGGATACGAGCGAACGCTGACCAGATTTGCGGAGATCGCGGCGGCGGCTTTTGTCTATCATCCGTACGGGACCGACGCCGGATTGCATCGCCCCTCGATTCGCCCGCGCGCCATTGCGCCGGCGAAAAGTAGAGGGCGAAACTATGCAGCCATAGATGCGATGCAGATGGATGCGGATCATAATCTGCGCGATGTGCTGTTTGTATCCGACGAGCTTGCCCGCGCGTTTGGCTTGAGTCTCGCAGCCTCGCCTGCAATCACTCTAAATGTAGTCTCCGGTTTGGTCATCGTCATCAAGCCTGGCGACACGGACATAAACTGAGGTTTTATCAGATAGGAGCGATTTTTATGTGTGGCAGATTCACTCGAAGTCAAAGTATCCCGGCCATAGCGGAAGAGTTCGGCGTTGAAGAAGTTTCGTGTGATCTGGGGCCGAGCTATAACATAGCCCCGACACAGAAAGTGGCCGTTGTTATCACGGACGGCGTCAAGCAGCTTGTGCCCGTGCGGTGGGGGCTGGTGCCGTCCTGGGCAAAAGACCTTTCGGTCGGAAACCGTATGATAAACGCGAGGGCCGAGACTATAACCGAGAAGGCCAGCTACAGAAACGCGTTCAAGAAACGGCGATGCCTGGTAGTCGCCGACGGGTTCTACGAGTGGCAGGGACAGGGGGTGGCTAAGAGGCCGGTCTACATCCGTCTGAAGTCGGGAAAGCCGTTCGGTTTCGCGGGTCTGTACGAGGTGTGGAAATCGCCCGAAGGCGAGGAGGTCAAAACCTGCGCGATCATCACAACCGATGCGAACGAGCTTATGAAGCCCATACACGACAGGATGCCGGTCATTATACCCAGTGAGCTTCAAGACGAATGGCTCGATCCTAAGACGGCGGATCCCAGTCATCTGCTGGGATTGCTCAAGCCCAGTCCTTCGGAGGGGATGGAAGCCTACCCGGTATCGAAGCTTGTGAACTCGCCGCGTAATAATTCGCCCGAGTGCATCAAGAGATTAAAGCTGGTCGAACATTGATCGAAGGTCTGAATATCCAAAGCAGTCGAGAATGAGTTGAGCTTTAGCCGACCTGCGCGAGACAATGTCGTCGGGCAAAGGAAATAATCTGACGATATCGCGAAGGAGAGAAATGAAAGCTTACGAAGCTCGACAATTTGGGATTGATAACCTCGCGCCGGTCGAGCGCGACGAGCCGCAAGCGACGGCGGGTGAGGTCGTGGTCAAATTTCACGCGGCCTCTTTGAATTACCGCGACCTGATGTTTGTCAAAGGCACGTACAACCCGAGGGCGAAATTGCCGGCGGTGCCTTTTTCGGACGGCGCGGGCGAAGTCGTGGCCACAGGCGAAGGCGTGACGAAATGGAAAGTTGGCGATCGCGTCTGCCCGATCTTCGTGCAGAGCTGGCTCGAAGGCCCGCCCTCGACGCAGAAGAATCGCAGCTCGCTCGGCGCGGGAGACATGGACGGGGTTTTGCGCGAGTACGGCGCGTTCAGCGAAGAAGGCCTGGTCAAAATCCCCGAGCACCTTTCGTTCGAAGAAGCCGCGACGCTGCCTTGCGCGGCGGTGACAGCCTGGAACGCGCTGGTCATCTCGGGGGGCCTTAAGGCCGGAGAGACAGTTCTGGCGCTCGGCACGGGCGGCGTCTCTATCTTCGCTTTACAGTTGGCGAAGATGCACGGGGCGCGGGTGTTCATTACTTCGAGCAGCGACGAGAAGCTTGAGAGGGCCCGTGAACTTGGCGCGGACGAAACAATCAATTACAAAAAGAGCCCGGATTGGGACAAAGAAGTTTTGAGCTTGACGAAAAAAACGGGCGTCGATCACGTGATCGAAGTCGGCGGCGCGGGGACTCTATCCAAATCTTTGGCCTCCGTCCGCGTCGGAGGTCAGGTCGACCTGATCGGCGTGCTGGCAAGCGGGGGCGATTTCAACCCGCTCAGCGTCTTGATGAAAGGCGTTCGGCTGCAAGGCATCTTCGTAGGCTCGCGCCGCATGTTTGAGGACATGAATCGCGCCATTGAAGCGAATCATTTGAGGCCGGTGATCGAACAAGACCTTCGCGTTTGAAGAGGTGCGCGAAGCTTTGAAATACATGGAGAGCGGCTCTCACTTTGGCAAGATCGTCGTCAAATATTAAAACCTGAGCGAAGGGATACCTACGCCGCCATGAGCGACAAAACGCCACAGGCCGCATCGGACAAGGCATCAAACTCCGAAGAGATGTTCCCGACATTGACCGAAGCCCAGGTCGCGCGGATCGCTTCGCTCGGTCACAGGCGGCGGATCGCGCAGGGCGAGGTGCTGGTCGAAGCAGGCGAGCGCACCAAACGGTTCTTCGTCGTCACCGAAGGTCAAATCGAAATCGCCCGGCATCCAGGCGCAACCGAAGAGATCGTCGCCGTCTTTCGACCGGGCATGTTTACCGGCGAAGTAACCATGCTTTCAGGTCGCCGAGGGCTTGCACAAATACGCGTGGTCGAATCGGGCGAAGTCATCGAAGTTGATCGCGAACATTTGCTCTCTCTCGTACAAACCGACAGTGAGTTGAGCGATATACTCATGCGAGCCTTTATCCTCCGCAGGGTGGAATTGATTGCGCAGGGGCTTGGAGATGTCGTGCTGGTCGGGTCTATCCATTGCGCGGGAACGCTTCGCGTCAAAGAGTTCTTGACGCGCAACGGCCATCCGTACTCTTACATTGATCTTGATCGTGACATCGGCGTCCAGGATCTGCTGGATCGTTTCCACGTCGCCGAATCTGACGTGCCCGTCCTGATCTGTCGCGGCGAAGTTGTGCTTCGCAACCCGACCAATCAGCAGATTGCCGATTGTCTCGGTTTCAACGAAGCAATTGATCAGACACACATCCGCGACGTGGTTATCGTAGGGGCTGGCCCCTCGGGCCTCGCGGCGGCTGTGTATGGCGCGTCTGAAGGACTTGATGTCCTGGTGGTCGAGTCGGATTCGCCTGGGGGACAGGCCGGTTCGAGTTCAAAGATAGAAAATTACCTCGGCTTTCCGACGGGCATATCGGGTCAGGAGTTGGCGGCGCGAGCTTACACACAGGCGCAGAAGTTCGGCGCGCAAGTGCTAATCGCGAAGGGCGCCAAACAGCTTTCATGTGACCGCAAGCCTTACGCTATTGAGATCGACAATGGTCCGAGCGTGCCTGCGCGCACGATAATCATCGCGACCGGCGCCGAATACCGGAGACTGCCGCTGGAAAACTTGTCGCGGTTTGAGGGCGCGGGTGTGTACTACGGCGCAACATTTATCGAAGCGCAGCTATGCAAAGGGGAAGAGGTGGTTGTAGTAGGAGGAGGCAACTCTGCGGGCCAGGCCGCCGTTTTTCTCGCGCAGACTGCCAGGCTTGTCCACGTGCTCGTACGGTCGGACGGATTGGCAGAGACCATGTCGCGCTATCTCATTCGTCGTATCGAACAGAGTCCGGCCATCGTTTTACGACCGCAAACAGAGATCGTGGCCCTGGAAGGGGGCAATCATCTGGAGCATATAAGCTGGCGGGACAATCTCACAGGGAACATCGAGGCCCACCCTATCAGTCACGTCTTTCTCCTGACCGGCGCGGTTCCCAGCACAGGGTGGCTCGATGGCTGTCTCGCGCTTGACGCGAAAGGGTTTATAAAGACGGGACCGGATTTGTCCGAGGACGATTTAGCTGCGGCGCATTGGCCGCTCGCCCGCGCGCCTCATCTGCTCGAAACCAGTCTGCCCGGAGTGTTCGCAGTCGGCGATGTTCGCGGAGGCAGCATCAAGCGTGTGGCGTCGGCAGTCGGCGAAGGATCGATTGCGGTGGCATTCGTACATCAAGTGCTGCACGAATGAAAGGAATAATAAGATGACTGATGTCGGTTGCTCTCATATCAAAGCTGTTAAGACGGTAAAGCAGGCAGAACGCCGAGAGTGCGATGAATGTGTGAAGATCGGCGCGCAATGGGTCCATCTGCGGACGTGTCAGGAGTGCGGCGCGACGCTGTGTTGCGACAGCTCGCCCAACCGCCACGCGAGCAAGCACGCGCGCGCGAGCGGCCATCCCGTGATCGCATCGGCGGAACCCGGAGAGCGTTGGCTGTACTGCTTTCCCGACGAAGCCTTTGCGGAATATTGAACATCACTGCCTGGGAATCCAGGGAAAAAAAGCGCTGGTGCGGCGCAAATAATCTTGATACTGCGGCTTGGTTTTTACCAGGCTCTTCTCCAGCAGTGCCACGCCTGAAATCTTGATAAGCAAGAACGTCATGATTGCCGGGCTTATAATTGTCCAGAGGCTGCCGGGAGTAGCCAGCGCAATAAGAAAAAGGCCCCACCAGAGAGTCGCGTCACCGAAATAATTCGGATGCCGCGTGTAAGCCCATAGCCCTCGCTCCATCACCTTGCCCCGGTTATTCGGATCGGCTTTAAAGCGCATCAACTGCCAGTCGCCCACTGCTTCAAACAGAAATCCTATTCCCCAGACCGCGACACCGAGAAAATCTAACCAGGTCAGTCGGTCAGGCGCGGGCGCAATCTGCGCCACCTGTATCGGGAACGAGATGATCCACATCAACACCCCTTGAAGACCGAATACCGTGAACAGGCTCACCAGAGCGAAACAATCTTTGTGGCGTTCTCGCATCCGGCGATACCGGTAGTCCTCGCCCGTTTCGTGGTTGCGCCGGAAGATATGAATAGCCAGTCTCAGTCCCCAGATCGTCACCAAAATTGTGATGAGCAGTTTGCGCGGCGGGTAGCCATTTGTGATGGCAAAGCACATCCAGGCGATTGCGGCGAAGCCTATACCCCAGAACGAATCTACGATGCCGGCATCCTTGCGGGCGAGGCTCAGGAGCCACAGGAGAAACATCAATGTGAGCGTCAGAGCCAGCGTCGTTCCCAGAACAATCAAGGTTTGACCCAATCTCTCTTCTCCTTTCGCAGGCGGCAGCGTCTACGCCATGACCAAGGCCGCCATCGCCGGGCTGACGCGCGGGCTGGCGCGCGACCTGGGGCCGCGCGGCATCACCGTCAATAACGTCCAACCCGGCCCGATTGACACCGACATGAACCCTGTCGATGGCCCGTACGCCGAGACGTTGAAGGGCTTTATCGCTTTGCAGCGTTATGGGCAGGTTGAAGAGATTGCCGGTTTGGTCGCATACCTGGCCGGTCCCGAAGCGGGTTTCATCACTGGCGCAAGCCTGACCATCGACGGAGGCTTTGGCGTCTGATCGCCATAGACAGGGAACGATGAATGGCTAATTCAAAGGCTTCAGATTTTCTGCGTTTGAAACGCTCTTCAGCGTTTTGCCCTCGATCATCATAAGGGCGCTCGCGGCGCTTGCCAGCGCAAGCACAGCGGCAGACGCCATTACCAGTCGAAAGCCGAAGACAAAGGATTCATTGATAGCCCGCTTCATCGCCGCTCGCGACTCGTCGTCGATGTTAGAAGGGGGTTCCGCTCCGGCTAGCCGGGTGCGCTGCTCATCGATTAAACGTCGCGCTTCGGGCGCGATGTTTGACTCGATCAAGCGGCGATCAAGCTCACGGTTGAATGCGTGCAACATCACTATGCCCAGTACCGCGACCCCGAGCAGACCGGCGATGCGCGAGACCGCATTGTTAATGCCCGATGCTACGCCCGCTTGATTCTCCGGCACTGCACCCATCACCGTAGTCGTAAGCGGCGCGACGCTTGTCGCCATCCCTAAGCCCAACACCGCAACAGCCGGGAAGAAGGTGGTCCAGTAAGAGCCGCCGATGCCTGGGATGATGAATAGAAAGTATCCGAAAGCCGTTATCACGGGCCCGACCACGAGCGGCAATTTCGCGCCGTAGCTTTTTACCAACCCGCCGGACCAGGGCGACAGAATGAACATGATAAGGACGAAGGGGAGCAAGGCAGTGCCGGCCTCGGTCGCCGTGTACCCTTGCACCTGAATCAAATTGAGCGGATAGAAAAATAGTCCTCCGCTCAAGGCCGTGTACAAAAAGAGCGTCAGCAGATTGGCCCCGGTAAAATTGCGAGAGCGAAACAACGTGAGCGGCAACATCGGGTCGCGCAAGCGCGCTTCAACCAGGAGAAACGCCGCAAGCGAGAAGACTCCGAGGATGAGCGCGGCGAGTATGCGAGGATGAGTGAATCCCAACCGCGATGATTCGATCAGGCCGTAAACAATCGCCCCTAATCCTAATGCTTCAAGAGAAGCGCCCAACCAATCCAACCGCTTGGCTTGCTTGCCGGACTTGCTTTCAGGCACATACCGGAAAGAGATAAACAGGACTGCCACAGCCAGCGGCACGTTTATAAAAAAGACCGCGCGCCACGATACATGCTCGATCAACCAGCCGCCGATTACCGGGCCGATTGCCGCGGTAATCGCCGAGAAACCCGACCATGTGCCGATGGCCTTGCCGCGCCTCTCTTCATCAAACGAGGCGCTGATGATTGCTAAACTCCCCGGCACAAGCAGCGCGCCGCCTATGCCTTGAACTGCGCGCGCGATGATCAATTGACCTACGCCGGGCGCAAGCCCGCACCATACGGACGCGAGGGCGAAAAGAGCGACGCCTGCGCAGAAAACGGATCGCCTGCCGAAGCGGTCGCCCGCCGAGCCTCCGACCAGGAGCAGCGCAGCAAGAAAAAGCGCGTATGATTCGACCACCCACTGCGCGTCCAGTACCGTGGCGTCGAGGCTCTTTTGCAGGGCGGGCAGAGCTACATTGACGACCGTTCCATCAATGAAGGCCAGGCTTGACCCTAAGATTGTCGCGGCAAGAATCCACGGCCCGGCCGTCTGTGCGCAGGGAGCGGCGGCGGACTCCGCTTTGATAACTCCATCATCGCACGGTTGCTTGATAGTGCTGGCCATAGCTCAATCACGGAGTGAGTTGATGTGAAACTCTGCTTTGCGATTTTACTTCTTACCGGCTGCGCATCTCATCTCTTCTTCCGGGCATAGGTTTAGCCGCGAGCCCGGACCTCATTTCTTCAATTGAATCTAAACCGGATAATATCGGGCTTTCGTCGCTCAACGTGTCATTGTAGTAAGAGCGGAATTCGTCGTTGATCTCAAGATTAACCAGTAACTCATCGACAATGTTGTTGATGCCGCGAACGTCGGTCATGCTGTAGACCTCATCCTGGATCAGTTGTAAAGAATTGCGCACGACTTGCAACCGCGCTTCTATAACGCGCACAAGCTCGTCGAGCTGTTGTACTTTGGCCGCGCGCTGGCTCAGCACTTTGAGGTTCTGTCTTAGCGTCGTACGCACTTGCTCTGATTGCTCGGCGTCGGCTGCTTTCTCCATGCGATTGCTCTCTTCCTCAAGCCAGCGGCGCATCTGTTTATAGTCGCGGTTCGACAGCAGGAAATGGGCGCGCAGCATACGCAGGTACTCGAAGCGAAAGCTTGATAGCTTCTCGATTATACCTTCCATTAAAGGGTTGGAGGACTTGTCGGTTTCAACCTCGCCGGCCCGATTCTCAATATCGCCGCAAAGTTGTTTGATGGCCTGGAAATCTTTTTTGTAAGTATCGGTCAACCCCGCGAGGATGTGGCCCTCCGTCTGTTCCTGCGCTTTCCGCCGCTCGCGCTCTATGCGCGTATGCATCAGGCTTTTTACAAACTTTGTCTGCGCCAGCAGCAGCACGCTTAATTCGCCTGCCAGAAGAAGGAAGAGAAACGCCGGGCTGGCTACGGCCGAAAGAAGAATCATCACGCCTGCGAAGAAGAGATTCGGAAAACTCTGGTATAGAGCTTTTACATGAGCGATGTTCGGTAGCAGCATCAGGTTTTCGTTAACCTTCCGTTAACATTTTGTTAACAATTCATTGAATCGGAGGTGATCCGGCGGCTCATTATATAAGTTTCCCTCCCGCGATTGCTACTGCGGGGGGTGCTGTGAGATTTTCTCCGTTACTCAAAGCGACAGATGCGCTATACTTCCGCACGTTCATATGACGAACCGGTCAGTCCCTCACTGACTTTTTCGTCTCTTGCGTATACCTGATGGAGATCGCGGCTATCTGAAGAACGAGGAGGATGCCCGCTTGCGAAATAGCGCCCGATGGATATGTCTTTCTTTGCTCGTGAGCCTCATTTTGTCAGGATGCAAATCGCAATCAGACCCTTCTCCAGGCTCTGCGCAACAGACCGACCGACAGACATCTCGACCCGGCACCCTGGAACTTGTCTTCACCTACAGCTCCGAAAAAGAGGCATGGGTCAAAGATGTTACAGAACTGTTTGGCCGGGGCAATTATAAAACGAGCAAGGGTAATCGAATCTCTGTAAAAGCAATTCCGATGGGGTCGGGCGACATTGTAGAGGAGTTGCTAAACGGCAGGCGACAACCTCATCTGATCAGCCCCGCCTCAGCGGCATTCATCAAGTTGGGGAACGCCCAGTTGAGAGCGAAAACGGGTAAAGACATGGTCTCTTCTACAGAGACGTTGATGCTTTCGCCGGTCGTCATTGCGATGTGGAAACCTATGGCGGAAGCGATTGGATGGGGTAAGAAGCCCGTCGGGTGGTCCGACATTCTTTCGCTCGCCCGCAACCCCAAAGGGTGGGCTGCTTACGGACGACCTCAATGGGGCAAGTTCAAATTCGGCCACACCCACCCTGAGTTCAGCAACAGCGGATTAATCTCGCTGTTTGCCGAAGTCTACGCCGGTACGGGCAAGGTCTCCGGGCTTACACTTAATGATGTGAATAAACCCTCAACTGCTGCTTACCTTGACGGCATCGAACAGGCCGTCGTTCATTACGGAACCTCTACAGGTTTTTTCAGCTCGAAGATGCTGGCGAACGGGCCTGAATACCTGAGCGCCGCCGTGCTTTATGAAAGCAATGTCATTGAATCTTATAACTCCGGTGAGGATCTGCCCTTTCCCGTCGTGGCGATATATCCGAAAGAGGGAACCTTTTGGAGCGATCATCCCATAGGCGTAGTCGAAGAAGCCTGGATGACGGATGAGCATCGCGAGGCGGCCAGGGCGTATATAAAGTTCTTGCTTGACCGGCCTCAACAGGAAAAGACGCTCGATTACGGGTTCCATCCGGGCGACGTCAGCATACAGCTTGCCGCTCCGCTGGACGCCGCGCATGGAGTCGATCCTAAAGAGCCGAAGACCACTCTGGAGGTGCCGTCCGTAGAAGTGATGGACGCCGTCATCAAGCTCTGGCATGACCATAAAAAGCATTCCAATATCATTCTCGTCTTCGATACGTCCGGCAGCATGAAGGAGGACCGAAAGATGCCGAACGCGCAGAACGGCGCAAAACAACTTATCGCCATGCTTGACGGCGCGGATTATCTCTCGCTCCTTCCTTTTGATACTCAACCCGTCTGGTCGGGAAAAGATATGTTGATGAGCAGCAGCCGGGGTTCCGCCACAGAGATGATCGAATCATTCATCCCCGGGGGAGACACGGCGCTGTATGATTCGATAGATCAAGCTTACCAATACCTTCTCGAAAATATTAAAAGCGACCGCATATCAGCCATCGTAGTTCTGACGGACGGAGCGGACACTAAGAGCCAGATCGCGCTTGAGGATTTACTCAACAAGATCAGATTCGATAACGAGGGTAAGACCATACGCGTTTTCACTATCGGATATGGCTCGGACGCGAGAGAAGATGTGCTGGAGGCGATAGCCGATGCCACACAGGCCAAGTTTTATGCCGGCACGCCGGACAACATCCAATCCGTGTTCAAGGAAATATCAACCTTCTTCTAAATTTTACTGATAGGGAGCGATTATGTCGGAAGGCAAATCCGCGCTGGTGGGCAAAGTCATTCTAGTGTTTGTGATAGTAGGCTCTCTTTATGCGGCCTACTATTTTCTGATCAGGAAAGATTCACCCGAGGATTCACAACCGCAGCCGGATTCGGTCAAAGCCGCTGGCTCAAGCCAGTGGAAAGGCAATGCCGTGGAGCTGGGCATAGCTTATGGGACGGAGAAAAAGACCTGGCTGGAATGGGCGGCTCAAGAGTTCGCAAAGACCCCGGATGGGCAGAAGATCAAAATCAACCTGATACCCAAAGGCTCGCAAGAAGGAGCACAGGCGCTTATTTCCGGCGATAAGAACATCCATGTCTGGTCGCCCGCAAGCTCTCTTTACAAAGATACCTTCGTTCAGGATTGGCAGGTCAAATACAGCAATGCCCCCGTACTGAAAGAAGAGAGCCTTGCGTTAACCCCTATGGTTTTTGTGATATGGGATGAGCGTTACAGGGCGTTCGCCCAGAAGTACAAGGCGGTGAACTTCACGACCATCGCGCAGGCGCTAAACGAAAAGGCGGGCTGGAATGCGATTGCTCAAAAACCTGAGTGGGGGCTGTTCAAACTCGGCCATACGAACCCCGGCAAGTCGAACAGCGGGCTGATGACACTCGTGCTAATGGCTTATGATTACAGCGACAAGTGTCGCGATCTGGCATTGAAAGACCTGCTGGACGTAAATTTTCAAAATTGGATGCTGGGGATGGAGCGAGCCGTTAACGGGTTGGCCGACAGCACCGGGACTATGATGAGAGAGATGGTGCTGAAAGGGCCGTCGTCGTTCGACGCGGTTTTTGTTTACGAAAGCGTCGCTATAGATTTTCTAAAGAGCGCGGAAGGGCGCTGGGGAGAGCTTCATATCGTTTATCCGAAAGAGAACATGTGGAACGATAATCCTTACTACATTATTGATGCCCCCTGGAGTTCGAAAGACCAGAGGACGGCGGCGGAAGTGTTCTTGAATTATCTAATGTCGGAGCATGTACAAAGAGAATCTCTAAAGCATGGCTTCCGCCCGGGAAATACGAACGTGCCGATAATATTTGCCGAAAGCCCTTTCACTCTTTATCAGAGATACGGTTTGCAAATAGAGCCGGGGTCTACTTGCGAGCCTCCAAAATCCGAGGTCATAAACAACCTGCTTGCTATCTGGCAGAGGAGTCAAGGCGGCAGGTGAAGCCGGGCCGCTTTAAGGTGGCCTCGCTTTCATGCTGCTTCGCTTTCATGCGGCGAGTGGTATTTTCAATCTCAATCTCCGGAGCCTGCGGGGATTTGATAATCATCGTTCCAGCCGTGAGCTATCCTCGACAACTCTCTTCAATATCTAACGGTTTATGATTTGACGTGAAATATATAAAGATGGCGGAGTCGCTCGGCTTAGCCATCGAAGCCCTGAGAATGCGCGCCCACAGGATTAAATCGCTCCTACAGAAGAGCGCCCGCGATTGTGTGGAAGAAAAACAATGAGCCTGTTATACATCTGTCAACTTATCCATAAATAATTAGAAGAGAACTTCGGCATGGAAAGAAATTCAGAGGAAAAAGACCTGATCAACAAGTATCTGCTCGGCGAAACGACAGGGGCCGAGAACCGAAGGCATAGAAAAGATGATGATGACCGATGATGAGTTTTTCATCCGCGTCATCTCGCAAGAAGATCTCGTAGAGCAATACGCGGAAGGAGAAATGCAGGGAGAGATCAAAGAAAAATTTGAGCAGACCTTTTTATCAACACCCGAAGGGCGGGATCAGGTGATGATCACGAAAGAACTGCTCCGTTATAATTCGGCGGGCGGGACGCCTGAGCCTGTCCGAGCGGTTCGCGCTCGCAATCGGCCCGTCTGGTCAGCCGTTTTCCAAAGCCCTTACTTAAGAATTGCCGCGCTGATGCTTATCTTCGCCGGTATTACTTTCGGCATATATCGCGCGTTCTTCTACCGGTCGGACGCCGACCGAGGGCTGGCCGAGTTGAGCCGGGCCTACGCCGTCGCCCGCCCTACGGAAGCGAGGCTGGCAGGATTCGACTACGCTCCCTGGTCGGTTTCGCGCAGCGGCGATAATAGAGATGATCGGCAAAAGGCGGGCAAGGCTTATGCCGAGAGGCTGCTGCGCGACGCCGTCTATTATAAACCCGGCGCGGAATCCACCTCGATTTGATAAAGAAAAGAAAGGGGGCGAGGATGCAGCCGTAATCTGGAGTTTTGAGTATGCAGATGTGAATGACGTTGAAGTAAGAATACTGAACTTGCCGGACCCCCAAAGCACTGTTACAGGCAAATACATAACCGGTGCATGCGTAAGAGACACCTCTCATTGTCCTGCTCACGCTTCGCATTTTCAGTATTATTACACCCATGCGCTGAATGTGAGTCCAGCTAATCGCTTTGACCTGAAATCCGAACTGTATGCCATGAAAGACGTTTCATCGAAAGATGTAGAGCGGCGAGCGATCTACCCATATAAATGCGGCATGATTCTCCAGGGCAGGACCGGCGATAAGATAGATAATGATGATATGAACTAGATGATGCGGCTGGGCGCTTGCCAACTCCGAAGATGATTTGGCTCAGGCCGCAGGTCTGGCAGAGGCCCTAAGCCTAATATCAGTACCCCTCGCGGTAGCAAGCGGGGCTGACTCTCTTTCTCTGCGTTCGGCCCGCCAGGAATAACTTGAGTATCAGGCGTTGAGCCTGGCTTCATCCAGCGACGCAAGGGCCTTGTCATATCTTGAATGAAGGTGCAGGCGGCGCTGACTACGCAGGCGGCGAGGAATAGTATGGAAGCGATACCGGCGATCAGCGTGACGCCCTGAATCAGCATCACTACAGCGCGATACGCACTATCATTGATGGTGCTTAAGGCTCCGAGTTCCATAATTTCTCCGCTAATATCTGATGATACGTGGACCTCGTCTAAGCCAGAAAGTCGCAGGTTGAGCTTTATAAAAAGTGCGAGTCGGGCATAGACGAGGTCCATAGCGTCGGCGGCCTAATTCACGCCAAGGGCGGCCTGGAAGGCGATCTGGGCCTCTGATATTTGCGCCGAGGCGGTGCCGCACATAACCGGCAGCATAATCAAATAGGGGAGCCGAGATAATGCGTTGATGCGTATATTCATTATGCGATTCTCCTTTTAATCAACCGCCTTGGCAGACGGTTGAGTTATTTATTGCTGGCTCTTAGCCATTCTCAAAACCCTTTCACTTATACATGCGCCGACTGTTTGCGAAACCCGCCACCGTAAAAAGAGATTTTAAAATTTTTTGTAACTGTTCAGAGTGTCGGATTGTTTGCTGTAAGTAAATCCAGACAGGATTGATAGAAATTGACCTGTCGCAGTCTCCATGTGCCGAACAGTGATGCCAGTATACTCTTGGTTCTCACTTCCTTTCTCCGACCTCGTCCCTCCGCTGATCTTGCGACTCACCACTAGATGTCTCACACTCCGCTCTGCTGCATTATTGTCTGAGGGCACTCTTGCGTCTGCCACAAACATAAACAATTCTGGTAGGAACCGCTCTATTCTTTCGCAAAGCCTGCTCTGTAGTCTCTTCTTCTTTAGGTGCGGTCGGCACACTCTCATCAACTCTTGCTCATACTCTCGCTGCCGCTTTACTCGCTGCTGTTTCTGCTCTACCGCATCGAGCCTCGCGCTTGGCCCCTTATACTGCTTTGCTCCCTCATAGATTGCTTTGACTGCTTGTGCCCACTTCTTCAACTTCCTGTCATCGGCATGCTTTTCCTTCAGTTCGTGTATATCTCTCAGCAGGTGTATCCAGCATCGCTGATGTAGCCCCAAATGCGCGTTGTACCCGCCATAGAAATCACTCACTAAAACACCATCGAACTCCTCGCCCAAGACTTCTTTCACTACTGTTGCCGAACGACTCTTGCGGTAAATGTAGTACCTAATCTTGTCGGTCGAGAAACTCCACACATACCCGTTTAGCCCATCTTCTCGCCAACTCGTTTCATCCCCATTTACTACGGGAGAACCCCGAATCTGCTGCTTGAAACCTTCCACTATCGCTTTGCCACTTCGGGCCACCCCCTCAACTAAAGCTACCAACTTGCCGACACTTATTCTGAGGCCGAATCTGTGGCGGAGATAGTCTTGTATAACTCTAAAAGGAAGCCTGCATTGCTCACGCAGTAGCGTCACCTCAGCTTGCACACTGATACCGAAACGCTGAGAGCCTACAGCTACTGTTGATAAATCCATCGGTGGTGCCCACCGCTTGTGGCAGTTCGGGCAACCACGCTCTATAAGGATGTGCTCTACGACCTGGGCTTGAACTGGTGGAAGCTCAATAACCTGGCGAGACTTGATCACTCGTCGCCCCCTGAGCGATACCTGACACTGTGGGCATTGCTCAAGGGAGTGCTCGACACGCGCAGTAGCAGCATCAAGCTTGCGTGCGAAGCCGTGCGCACGTTTCTTGCGCTTCTTTTTCTTACCACGAACAGGGCGGTTTGCCTTAACGAAGCTTGGAGGATTGCTTTTGGAGCCACCGCCGCGCAAAGACTCTAATTCTGCTTCCAATTGCTTGACGCGCTCTTGTAAGAGTTGAAGTTGAGCGACCAACTGCAAGTTGAGATGGATCAGTTCTTCGCGGGTGGCCTGTTGGAGGTCGAGCATCACGCACGAAGTTTACACCCGTTGTCAACTAGCCCAAGCCTCATCCCCGCATCAGAGTCTGAACAGTTACAATTTTTTCTGAAGATTGCGGCCGGGGCCGCAGGTATGTTAGGTTGTGGCCACCAACTGAGCGGTTTTAAGCCTCTAGGCAGATAAGATTACACCGAGGGCGATTATTATGAACTCTTCCTCGCACGAGGTCACACAGTTGCTGCGTGCTTGGAGCAACGGCGACGAGGCGGCGCTCGACCGGCTTGCCCCGCTTGTCGAGTCGGAATTGCACAGGCTAGCGGATTCATACCTCCGCCGCGAACGCCCCGGTCATACCCTGCAAACGACCGCGCTCGTCAACGAAGCTTACATGCGGTTGATAGATGATACGGGAGTCCGTTGGGAGAACCGCGCGCATTTTTACGGCATAGCCGCGCAGCTAATGCGGCGCATACTGGTTGACCACGCGCGGCGACGGCGAAAACTCAAACGCGGCGGCGATCAGATGCGCGTTTCGCTGGCCGAAGCCGAAGCCGTCGAGACGCAGAGCGCCGACATCGTCGCGCTTGACGATGCCCTCACATCACTTTCCGAGTTCGATGAGCGCAAAAGTAAGATAGTCGAACTAAAGTTTTTCGGCGGACTTAGCGAGGAGGCGATAGCCGAAGTGCTGAAAATCTCGTTGCGCACAGTGCAGCGAGAATGGAACCTTGCGCGCGCCTGGTTGTATCAGGAACTCGCAAAATAGGTTTCAGTTTAAAAGGCCTCTAAGCCGGGGCGCTATCGCTCGTAAAGCGGCGCAAATTAGTCACTAAGTAGCCAGAATACCCCATCAAAAGTCACATTCTTTCCCGACGATCCTATCTACGCGGGCGGACGGAGGGCCGACCCTGAGGGCATACCCCTTGCTACATAAAAGAACCTGAACTTGAGAATTGAAAGTATTAATAGCCTGGGCAGTAACAACAAATGGCCGAAAAGCGCGAAAGCGCGTTGTGAAGATGTTCGCTTTCGCGTCGGCCCGGAAAGAAGAGGTGTGCATGGCAATACAGCAAACTAGGCGAGCGCTTGCGCCTGAAAGCGAACGACAAGCGGAACGCGAGCCGGGCGTCGAGCGGCGCGGCCGGCAAAATTTAAATCAACGGCTCTCAATCGCGCGAAAAGATGAGAGCGCAGAGCAGATCGCAAACGGCCTGGGGTGGTTCAGCATCGGGCTGGGGCTTGCAGAGCTGCTCGCGCCAAAAGCTTTTGCGAGGCTGATCGGGGCCGAAGGCAAACATACCGGATTAATTCGTTTCATGGGCTTGCGCGAGATTACGGCCGGCGTCGGAATTCTTACCACTCCCAGGCCCGCCGGATGGGTCTGGTCGCGTGTCGCCGGCGACGCGATAGATCTTGCGTGCCTGAGCGCGGCATGCGTGTCACCGGAGGCAGACCGTGGCAAACTCACGGCGGCTACGGTAGCCGTTCTGGGGGTTACGGCGCTCGACATATACAGCGCGCAAAAGCTCAGCACTATACCCGGCGCGCACGGCGGGTTGGCTTACGTGAATACGATCACGATCAACCGTTCGCCCGAAGAGGTCTATCAATTCTGGCGCAACTTCGAGAACCTGCCGCGATTCATGAGTCATCTCGAATCCGTCCACGTGATCGATGAAAGGCGCTCGCACTGGGTCGCGAAAGGCCCGGCGGGAATGAGGGTCGAGTGGGATGCCGAGATCACCGAAGACAGGCCGAATCAATCGATCTCGTGGCGCTCGCTCGAAGACGCAGACGTTGAAAACTATGGGACGGTGCGATTCGAGCCCGCACCCGGCAAACGCGGCACCGTAGTCAGGGTGGAGTTAGAGTATAACCCGCCGGCAGGCGCGCTCGGCGCAGGGATAGCAAAGCTATTCGGCGAAGCGCCCGAACAGCAGGTTAAAGGCGACCTGTATCGGTTGAAACAGGTTCTGGAAATAGGAGAGGTCGTGCATTCGGACGCGAGCATCCACCAGGGGCCGCACCCGGCGCAGCCTCCCGAAGAGACTCCCGGGCTGCGTGCCGGAAAGGAGGCGACGAGATGAGAGCCAATTGTTGGACCGGCATAAAGACGGTGGAGGTGCAAAATGTGCCCGACCCGAAAATCCTGAACCAGCGAGATGCGATTGTAAAAATCAGCTCGACGGCGATATGCGGCTCGGACCTGCACCTTTATAACGGATTCATCCCGGCGATGGAGCCGGGCGACATCCTCGGCCACGAGTTCATGGGCGAAGTGGTCGAAGTCGGGCGCGAAGTAAAGAAGCTTAAAGTGGGCGACCGCGTGGTCGTTCCATTCCCGATAGCGTGCGGTAAGTGCTGGCACTGTCAAAAAGAGATGTTCTCGCTCTGCGAGAACACCAATCCGAACGCCTGGATGGCCGAGAAGCTTTTCGGGTATTCGCCCGCTGGGATATTCGGCTACTCGCATCTGACGGGCGGGTACGCGGGCGGCCAGGCCGAATATGCGCGCGTCCCGTTCGCCGACGTAGGGCCTATCAAGATCGAAAACGGACTGACGGACGAGCAAGTGCTCTTTCTTTCAGACATATTCCCTACGGGTTACATGGGGGCCGAGATGTGCGACATCAAACCGGGCGACTGTATAGCCGTCTGGGGGTGCGGCCCCGTCGGCCAGTTCGCCATCAAGAGCGCCTTCCTGCTGGGCGCGGAGCGTGTCATAGCGATAGACCGTTTCGAATACCGCCTGCGGATGGCGAGGGAAAACTCGGCGGCCGAGACGATAAACTACGAAGAGGTGAACGTGCTGGAAGCTTTGAAGGAGATGACTGGCGGTCGCGGGCCTGACGCCTGCATAGACGCCGTCGGCATGGAAGCGCACAAGCCGGGTCTGCTCGGGGCTTACGACCGCACGAAACAGGCTTTGAAGTTAGAGACGGATCGCCCGCATGCTTTGCGCGAGGCGATCATGGCGTGCGGCAACGGCGGCACCGTATCGGTCATAGGGGTCTACGGCGGATTTGTCGACAAGTTTCCGATGGGCTCTCTTATGAATCGGTCGCTTACGATCCGGAGCGGGCAAGCGCACGTTCAACGTTACTTGAAACCGCTGCTGGAAAGAATCAAAAATGGCGAGATCGATCCGAGCTTCGTCATCACGCATCGCTTACGGCTCGATGACGCGCCAAAAGGATATGATACGTTTCTGAACAAAGAGGACGAGTGCGTCAAGGTTGTGCTCAAACCTTGAATACTTTCATCGGGCGGCTTTTCTATTATAGCCGCCCGATCTCCTCATCGGTCGCCCACTGCTCAACGCGCGAGCCACATCTTTATAGTCCGCTACAACGCGCGCGCCCCGGAGGGGCGCAGGATCAGATCAACATCCTGCGCCCCGGAGGGGCGCGAGAGCGGGTGGCCGATCAATCCGGTGGTTGCACCACCGGCTAATATCCGTTTGCCCCTCCGGGGCAATTATTAATTCTCAGCTTCTAAGAATGAATAGACCTTGCGCCCTTACCGGCTCCGCTCTTTACTCGTTCTGCATGGATGTTAGAATTGAATAGCCAGATCGCACATGCGCTATTGAAAGGAGAACTCCCTATGGCTACTGCGCTCAATCCCCCCGGCCCGCGAGGACACCTGATACGCGGCAACTTGCCGGAATACGTCGGCGGCCCGCTCGATTTTTTGATGAATCTGAGACGCGAGTACGGCGATATAGCGCGCCTGCGTTTTTTTAACGTGCCTGTTTTCATCCTCAATAACCCTGAGCACATTGAATACGTCCTGGTGACAAACAACCGGGCCTTTATTAAACCCGTAGATTTTCGCTTCCCATTCTTTCGAGGTATTTTCGGCAACGGGCTTTTAACGAGCGAAGGCGATTTCTGGCTGCGCCAGCGGCGATTGGCTCAACCGGCCTTTCACCGCAATCGCATAGCCGAATATGGCCGCGTGATGGTCGACTACTCTGAGCAGATGCTTTCGACTTGGCAGGAAGCCGAAACGCGCGACATGCATAAGGAGATGATGGTCCTCACGCTCAAGATCGCAGTCAAGACGTTGTTCAACGTCGATGCCGAGCGTGATGTCGTGCTGATGAGCGCGCTGAGCGACGAGTTGATAAAGATGTTTGAGCTACAGGACAGCTCGCTCTGGCTCGTACATAATTTCTTTCCCACGCCCTCCAACCGTCGCTTTCACAGACTCATCAAGCGCCTGGACGAATACATCTACGGCATAATCCACGAGCGCAGGCAAAACGGCGCGGACACGGGCGACCTGCTTTCGATGCTGCTCCACGCGCAGGATGAAGACGGCAGCCAGATGACCGACAAACAGCTGCGTGACGAAGTGATGACACTGTTCTTGGCGGGCCACGAGACTACGGCCCTCGCTTTGTCGTGGACGTGGTATTTGCTGTCCGAGCACCCTGAGGTAGAGGCGAAGCTTGTGGCTGAGCTGGAATCGGTGCTGGGCGGAAGAGCGCCGCGAATTGAAGACCTGGCGGAGCTGAAATACGCAGATGCGATTATGAAAGAGACCTTGAGGCTGTATCCACCGGCCTGGGCCTTTGGGCGGCAAGCCGAGCAAGATTGCGAGGTTGGCGGCTACCCGGTGAAGAAGAAAAGACAGGTCTATATCTTCCCCTGGGTCGTGCATCGCGACCCCAGATATTTTGATAACCCGGAAGAGTTTCGCCCTGAAAGATGGTTGGACGAGAGCATAGATCAACTGCACAAATACGCATACTTCCCGTTCGGCGGCGGCCCCCGTCTTTGCATAGGCAACTCTTTTGCGAAGATGGAAGCGGTGCTTGTGCTGGCCAGCGTAGCGCAGAGATACCGCCTGCGGTTAGTCGAAGGCCAGGTCATAGAGCCCTGGCCGGTATTCACGCTGAGGCCGAGGTACGGACTGAAGATGGTGATAGAAAAAAGAGAGAAGCTCGCGGCCAGCCGGGGCGCTTCCTAAAGTTAATTTGAACTATCCGACCTGTATAGTCATCGCTTCTCTTGCGCCTCTCGAAACGCGGCGGCTACTGCCGGGCCTGCTACGTACATATTGAATGAGAATCTTTTTACAGGAGAGTCACCCGCGATCCGGCTTCGAAAATCTGTGAGATTCACGTTATCGCAGAAGATTTCTAAGGATGATCGAGCGCAACCCGTTAACTTGCGCCCATTTTCTATTTCGAAAATGTAGGGCTGTCGTGATGGCTGTTCGTGTCCGAGCAGCGTGCTATAATGAGGCAAATGGCTTGGGCGTATGTGATAAGGTCTTCGGACAGAGAGTTGTTTAAACGCTGCCGCCGCGCCTGGGACTTCGGCTCCGTAGCGCGACAAAACCTTGAGCCTCTAAAGCCCAGGCGGGTATTCGATTTCGATAGAGCCATCCGCGATGCTCTGTCCGTCTATTACTTCCCCGGAATGTGGGAATGGAACCGGGAGATAGTCCTTCCGCTTGCGATTATGTCGCGCCCTGCATTGCTATGAACGAATCGGCGGGCGTGAGCGCGATACTGGAAACGTCATACCGCAAGCGTGACGAGCGCGCGGCGGAAGAAGGAAGAATCGGTGGGTCTAAGTGGTCGGTTGATCGCGGGGCAATGCCGCCGAACTTTGGGCAGAAACCCTGACATACACCATCTGGCTTTTTGCCTCTTGACGAACCCTGGCCGCATAGGCATTAGTTGAGCCTGGGAGGAAACGCCATAGTGGACACAAGCCTCAACTCGACCAGCAAAACCCGGGGCCATCAACTGGTAAAGGAACTCAACGTTCTTTGGATCACGGCAGGTCTCGGCTGCGATGGCGAAACGATAGCCATGACGGCGGCCACACAGCCGAGCATCGAAGACGTAGTAATGGGAGCCATACCGGGAATTCCAAAGGTGAATCTTTATAACCCCGTGCTCGCCTATGAAAACGGCGACGAATTTCATGAATTTTTTTTATCGAGCCGCAGAAGGCAATCTCGAACCGTTCATCCTCGTCGTAGAGGGTTCCATTCCAAACGAAAATAACAAAGCCGAAGGGTATTGGGCCGGATTCGGCTCGGACAAACAGACGGGCCAGCCCATACTGACCTGCGACTGGATAGACAGGCTCGCGCCTCGCGCATGGGCAGTCGTGGCGGCTGGGACCTGCGCGACTTATGGCGGAATCCACGCGATGGCAGGCAATCCGACCGGCTGCATGGGGCTTGCAGACTATCTTGGATGGAAGTGGAAATCGAAGGCGGGCGTTCCAATCGTGTGCGTGCCGGGATGCCCCGTGCTGCCCGACAATTTCATGGAGACGCTGCTTTATTTGCTCTATCAAGTGGCGGGACTGGCCCCGATGATTCCTCTGGATGAAGCCTTGCGGCCTACATGGCTCTTTGGTCAGACCGTCCACGAAGGCTGTGATCGCGGCGGCTATTACGAGCAAGCGGAGTTCGCGGAAGAGTACGGAAAACCCCATTGCATAGTGAAGCTGGGGTGCTGGGGTCCGGTCGTCCAGTGCAACGTGGGGAAGCGCAGTTGGATGGCAGGCGTCGGCGGCTGCCCGAACGTCGGCGGCATCTGCATAGGCTGCACGATGCCCGGATTCCCGGACAAGTTCATGCCGTTTATGGACCAGCCGCCGGGCTCGCTCCTCTCTTCAGCCGCAGTCATGACTTATGGCAAGGCGATTCATGCCCTGCGAAGGTTTACCCAGGCATCGCTCAATAAGGAGCCTGAGTGGCGGCAAAGGACGAGAACAGATGAAGGCGGAGGCATTTAAAGGAGTGAACGGGGGCGAGGGTGAAAAGCAGCCATTTGAGGATGCTCAAGCTATCAGCCTGACCGACGCAGAAACCATTCTCGGCGGGCTCGCGAGCGTCTTCTTTCCCCCGGATTCTTTGGCTCAAGAGACTGCCGGTGGATTAACCGAAAGACGAAAGAGGGGCGTGATCCAGGCGGCAGAGCTGCCTAACGCCGTGGCCCGATATAAAACCCTAGTCGAGCAAATACCGGCGGTCGTATTTATGGCGTTTCTGGATAAAGGGATCGGCGAGGCATACGTCAGCCCGCAGATCGAAGCGATGCTCGGGTTTTCACAAGAAGAATGGCTCAACGATCCCGTGCGCTGGTACAGCCAGATTCACCCGGATGACAAGGTGCGCTGGAGCATAGAGGCCGCGCAGATGTTTTTGACGGGTGAGCCTTTGAGGTCAGTCTACAGAGTCATCGCGCGCGACCGGCGAGTGATCTGGTTTCACTGCGAAGCAAAGATGGTGCGACGCGATGACGGGAGGCCGTGGTTCATACACGGGGTAGGGTTTGACATCACCGAGCTGAAACAGGCCGAGCGCGCGCTGAAAGAGGCTCACGACGAATTGGAGATGAGAGTCCATCAGCGAACGGCGGAGCTTGAAAGCGCGAACATCGAGTTGCAACTGGAGATCGCCGAGCGCGAGCGGGCCGAAACCGAGCTTCGCATGGCGCGTGACGGGTTGGAGCGACGCGTCGAAGAGCGCACCGCCGAGCTTGCCCAGGCCAACGAAGTCTTGCTGGTCGAAGTCGGCGAGCGCCGCCGGGCCGAAGACGCGCTCAGGGATTACGCCGAGCGGTTAAAGATTCTCTCGCGCCGCTTGATGGATGTGCAGGAAGTCGAGCGCCGCAACATCGCCCGCGAATTGCACGACGAGATCAGCCAGGTGCTGACGGGGCTTAAGCTGAGTCTGGAGATGTGCGCGCGGCTGCCTGCCGATAAAGCGGGCGCGAGCCTCGGCCAGGCGCAGACGCTGGTCAATGATCTTATGGCGCGCGCGCGAAAGCTCTCTTTAGATTTGCGGCCCGGCATGCTCGACGACCTGGGGCTGCTCCCGGCGCTGTTGTGGCACATCGAACATTACACGGCTCAGACTCGCGTGCAAGTGACGTTTAAGAATAGCGGGCTTGAGGGGCGACGTTTTGCGCCGGAAGTCGAGACGGCCGCTTACCGCATCGCGCAAGAAGCTTTGACAAACATCGCGCGCCACGCGGGAGTGACCGAAGCCCGGTTGCGAGTCCGGGTAGAAGATCACGCGCTCACAATAGAGGTCGAAGACCTCGGAAAAGGCTTCGACCCCGAAGCGGCTATGGTCGCAAACGACACGTCGGGGCTCGCCGGTATGCGCGAGCGCGCGCAACTGTTAGGCGGTAAACTGACTATCGAATCGCGCCTGGGCGCGGGCACGCGCTTGAGGGCGGAACTCGAAATCGGCGAAGAAAGATTATGATTACAATTGTGCTTGCCGACGATCACAATATTGTAAGACAGGGCCTTCGCGCGCTGCTTGAAGCCGAGACGGATCTCAGCGTCGTAGGCGAGGCCGTCGATGGGCTGGAGGCGCTGCGGCTGGTCGATCAATTGAATCCGAACGTTTTAGTTCTCGACCTTATGATGCCCGGTCTAAACGGCCTCGAAGTGGCGCGACAACTCAACAGGCACCCTGCGCACCCGCGCATCGTCGTACTTTCGATGTACTCGAACGAGGCGTACGTCCTTGAAGCGTTAGGCAACGGCGCGTCCGCATACGTGCTGAAAGACTCCAGCTCAGCCGATCTTGTCCACGCCGTGCGCGAGGTCGTGGCAGGGCGGCGCTATCTCAGCCCCCCGCTTTCCGACCGCGCAATCGAGGCATACCAGGAGAAGGCCAAAGCCGCTACGCTCGATAAACACGAAAGTCTGACCACGCGCGAGCGCGAGGTGCTGCAACTGGCAGCCGAAGGACACACCAGCACGGAGATTGCCGCCCGCCTCGGCATCAGCTCGCGCACGGCCGAAGCGCACCGATCAAACCTTATGCATAAGCTGGGACTGCACACCCAGGCCGACCTCATACGCTATGCACTCCGTCGCGGCATCATCCCTATGGAGAATTGAATGACGGATTTCAGCGAACATTCGCTGAAGTTTGGTTTGATATCAAACATTATCCGAAAAATAAGGAATTCCCGCGCGTTAAATACGTAGGTCTACGAATAGACATGCTCACAGCCGGCGCGTGATAATCAGGCTGTCGTCGTATGCTCAACCTCAGAGGCAATCATTTTGAACTCTCGAAAGGAGAGTGTGATCAGAAGCCTGTTTATAAGAATTGTTTTTAGCTTCGACTCATCGGGGCGTTGACGTTGACCCGTCGGATCGCGTGGCGTTATGATAGATGCACTTGCAGTGAACGCTTGTATCAGTGAAAGTGTATAGATTTTTCTGACCAGTGTTCAATCAACCGGCCGACGCAATCGCTCCAAACATAAAGTCACGCTTGACCAAATCACAAAAAGCTATCCTTTTCACTGGAAATTGTTTCATTCAATAGCTCATTGAAACGGCCCGGTAGTGTCAGAGTAACAGCTACCCTGAGCGAGACCGGCCCTGCAAATTGCAAAAGCGATGGCTGATGCTAGCGCCCTTTGCGAAAGCAACAGTAGGCCCACCAACATCAACCAGCGGCATGTTCAATAGTAGAAAGGAGGGACTACAGTGGCACCAGAAACGGCTCCACACGGGAGAGTAACTCAACGCGCGCCGGCGGTGAAAGAAGTTCACATCGTCTGGCTGACGGGAGGGCTTAGTTGTGACGGCGATTCGGTCTCGATCACTGCCGCCACCCAGCCCAGCATCGAAGATGTCGTAATGGGAGCAATACCGGGACTGCCGACTGTGCATCTGCACAACCCCGTGCTCGCATACGAAAACGGCGGCGAGTTCTTGCAGTTTTTTCACAAAGCAGCGGCTGGAGAGCTTGATCCTTTTGTCCTGGTTATGGAAGGCTCCATCCCTAACGAGAAGATCAAGGCCGAGGGCTACTGGGCCGCCTTTGGGCACGACCCGGAGACGGGGCAGCCCATCACGACCAACGAGTGGATAGACCGCCTTGCTCCCAAAGCATTGGCCGTGATGGCTTGCGGGACATGCGCCACGTATGGCGGCATACATGCTATGGCGGGAAACCCGACCGGGGCTATGGGGCTTGCGGATTATCTGGGATGGGATTGGAAATCAAAAGCTGGCCTTCCGATCATAAACGTTCCGGGTTGTCCCGTTCAGCCCGATAATTTTATGGAGACGGTGCTTTACCTGCTCTATCAAGCGGCGGGGCTGGCTCCGATGATTCCTCTGGATGAACAACTGCGTCCCACATGGTTGTTTGGCAAGACCGTGCACGAAGGCTGCGACCGCGCGGGCTATTACGAGCAGGGCGATTTCGCCACAGAATACGGCTCGCCCAAATGCATAGTGAAGCTCGGGTGCTGGGGCCCTGTGGTCAATTGCAACGTTCCCAAGCGCGGGTGGATGGCTGGAATCGGCGGCTGCCCGAACGTCGGCGGAATATGCATAGGCTGCACGATGCCCGGATTCCCTGACAAGTTCATGCCGTTTATGGACGAGCCTCCGGGCGCGAGGGTTCTCATCAGGCGCGGTCGGTCTTTACGGCAGGGCGATCTCGGCGCTTCGCAGCATCACCCAACATACACTCAACAAAGAGCCGAAGTGGCGACATCCTCGTGCTGAGCTGACCACAGGTTATAGGCCAAGGACCTATTAAGGAAAGGAGCGACAATTTATGAGCGCAACAACCAAACCGAAATCGAAGGGTCCGACCGCGGCGCAGAACCTGGTTGAGATGAATTGGGACCCAATTACCCGCATCGTCGGCAGCCTCGGCATCTACACCAAGATCGATTTTGAGAACAAACGGGTTGCCGAGTGTCACTCTACAAGCTCGATCTTTCGCGGCTACAGCATCTTCATGAAGGGCAAAGACCCGAGGGATGCCCACTTCATTACGAGCCGCATTTGCGGCATCTGCGGCGACAATCACGCGACCTGCGCGACCTATGCGCAGAACATGGCGTTCGGCGTCCGCCCGCCCGCGCTCGCCGAATGGATCGTCAACCTGGGCGAGGCCGCAGAGTACATGTTCGATCACAACATCTTTCAAGATAACCTGGTCGGCGTGGACTTCTGCGAGCAGATGATTAAAGAGACTAACCCGGGCGTCTGGGACAAAGCGCAGAGCACCTCCGCGCCGAATGCCGACAAGCACGGCTACAAGAAAATCTCAGACATCATGACGGCGCTCAACCCGTTCACGGGCGAATTCTACCGCGAGACTTTGCAGGTGAGCCGGTACACGCGCGAGATGTTCTGCCTGATGGAAGGCCGCCACGTTCACCCCTCGACTCTTTATCCTGGAGGCGTGGGCACGGTGCCGACCATACAGCTATTCACCGACTACATGGTGCGGCTGATGAGGTACGTCGAGTTCATGAAGAAGGTAGTCCCGCTTCACGATGACCTATTCAACTTCATCTACGACGCGCTGCCGGGATACGAAGAGGTAGGCCGGCGACGGGTATTGCTTGGTTGCTGGGGGTCGTTCAACAACCCGGATTATTGCGACTACACCTACAAGAACATGGATGAATGGGGCAACCAGATGTTTGTCACTCCGGGCGTGGTCGTCGACGGCGAGCTGGTGACTACCGATCTTGTAAAGATCAACCTCGGCATACGCATACTTCTAGGAAGCTCCTACTATGACGATTGGGAGAACGCCGAAACGTTCGTTCGTGAAGACCCGCTTGGCAACCCCGTAGATAAACGTCATCCCTGGAACCAGACCACCATACCCAGGCCGCAGAAGCGCAACTTCGATGACAAGTACACCTGGGTCATGTCGCCGCGCTGGTACGATGAACGGACGGGCGATCATCTGGCGCTCGATACGGGTGGCGGTCCTATTGCGCGGCTCTGGGCGACTGCGCTGGCCGGCAAGGTAGACATCGGCTACATCAAGGCGACCGGCAGCAGCGTAAAGATTTACCTGCCTAAGTCGGCGACGCTTCCGGAAACCGAGTTCGAGTGGAAGATTCCGCAATGGAGCAATGCGATTGAGCGGGACCGCGCTCGGACTTATTTCCAGGCATACGCAGCGGCGGCGGCCCTGCACTTTGTCGAGAAGGCGATGAATGAACTTCACGCCGGAAGGACAAAGACCTGGGCAGAGTTCAAGGTGCCGGATGAGGCGATTGGCTGCGGCTTCCACGAAGCGGTGCGGGGCGTGTTGTCGCACCACGTCGTGATACGCGACGGCAAGATCGCCAACTATCATCCGTACCCGCCTACGCCGTGGAATGCCAACCCGCGCGATGTATACGGCACAGCCGGGCCGTATGAAGATGCCGTGATGAACACGCCTATCTTTGAAGAGAACGGGCCGGACAAATTCAAGGGCATTGATATAATGCGCGCTGTGCGGAGTTTCGACCCTTGTCTTCCGTGCGGCGTTCATATGTACCTGGGGGGCGGCAAGGTGTTGGAGACTCACCATTCGCCGATGTTCGGCGTGTTCGGGAAATGAAAAGAGGGACTAAGGGCTAGATCAAATTACATAAGAGTGTAAGGGAATGCCAGAAGATTCACCGCAGAGACACAGAGAACACAGAGGCTGCGCAGAGAATACGCTTCTCTCCGCGCCCCCGCCGCGTGCGAAGCACATCATCGGCCATCCTGTGTTCTCTGTGTCTGCGGCGGTGAGATGTCTCTCCATTCCCGTATATTCAATTGAAATCAGCCCCTAGACCCTTATTAATGTTTATGGAAGAGAAAGAGTTTCAACAGCGCATCCAAAAGATTGAGTCGCTGGTCCGCAGGATCGAAACACTGGCTGACGCTGAAGCGCGAGCCAGCGCCCTGGCCCTTTTTCAATCGGTCATGGACCTGCACGGCGCGGCGGTTGATCGGATGATGGAGATAATCTTCGACGCCGGAGATACTGGCCGCGAGGTCATAGCCAAATTCGGGCGTGACGATCTGGTCGGGAGCCTGCTCTTGTTGTACGGGCTTCACCCGCTCGACCTTGAGACGCGGGTGATTGAAGCCCTGGAGCGTCTGCGCCCATCTCTCAGATCGCACGGAGGCAGCGTCGAATTGCTCGGCATCACGGATGGCCTGGTCCGGCTGCGGCTTGAGAAAAGCTCGAACGGTTGCGGCTCGACGGCGCAGGCGCTAAAGCAAGCCATCGAAGAAGCGGTTTATGACGCAGCGCCCGATATAACCGGTCTTGAGATCGAAGGAGCGGTAGAACCAGCTTTCTCGACCGGCCTTGTGCAGTTGGCCGGGCTGTCGAGCAAAAGGTGATCGGTTGAAAGTTTTCGCCTCCTTGTGAGAGTGGTCGCGGCAAGGAGCCGTATACCTTTCGGACTACAACTATAGGGGGAGATTGTAATGTCAAAGCACGACACTTCACAGGACTCGCCGTCGCATGATTCGGGAGTAGGAAAGGGCGAGGACATAGCTGATAGGGACGGGAAAGAACCGGGCCGCCACGATAAAGAACAGACGGGCGCAGACCGTCCCTCCGGTGGATCAACGGCGAGAGACTCTACAAGGATCAATCCCGACGCGGAGAATCCGATAGACCCGAACAGCCCGAATCTGCCTCCGGCTTAAACGACGATCCACGAAGTACACGAAGCGACACCGGGTTTTTTTCGTGTTTCTTCGTGTACTTCGTGGATAAAAATTAAAAGATGGACTCGACAGGATCAGGACAAAATCGCCCGTTCGCTACTCTCCGCCAGTTTGTGCGTGAGCGCGCGCCGGTCGAAATGTGCGAGATGTGCAGCAAGGAGCTTGCGGCCAAACACGAGCACCTGATCGAGCCTGCGAGCCGTAAAATACTCTGCGCCTGTGATGCCTGCGCCATCCTCTTCAGCGGCAAGGCCGATATGAAATACCGGCGCGTATCCAGGCGGATCAGGTTTCTACCCGATTTTCAATTGAGCGATGCTCAGTGGGAAAGCTTGATGATTCCTATCAACATGGCTTTCTTTTTCAACAGCACCCCTTCCGGTCACGTGGTCGCGCTTTATCCCAGTCCCGCAGGCCCGACCGAATCGATGCTCGGCCTCGATTCGTGGAACGAGATCGTTCAAGCGAACCCGGCGCTAAAAGATATGGAGCCGGATACGGAAGCGCTTCTCGTAAATCGCATAGGGAGCGCGCGGGGACAGGCTGACGCGGAATATTTTATCGCGCCGGTTGATGAGTGTTACAAGCTCGTGGGGTTGATCCGCGCTCACTGGCGCGGCCTTTCCGGGGGGGCGCGAGTCTGGGAAGAGATCGCCCTGTTTTTTGCCGGGCTGAGAGAGCGGTCCACCTCCGTCAAAGAGGGAGCTAATGCCTGATCTGAGCTTCGAGGTGGAAGGGGCCGAAGCGGTCCCGTTCGCAGCCTCTCCGCTCCTGGCTTTCAAGCTGCGAATCGGCAACCGGGAGGCGGAAGAACCGATTCATAATATAGTTCTGCGGTGCCAGATCATGATCGATCCCGCGCGCCGCCAGTATATGCCGGAGGACAAGGAGCGTTTGCAAGACCTGTACGGTGAGCCGGAGCGCTGGGGCCAGACCGTGCGCCCTACGCTGTGGACTCACGTGAACATCGTCGTTCCGTCATTCAACGGCAGCACGGTCGTCGACCTGCCGGTGCCTTGCACGTTCGACTTCAACATTGCCGCGACGAAATATTTCGCCGGGCTGACGAACGGCGAGGTGCCGCTAAATCTGCTGTTCAGCGGCACAGTCTTTTATGCGAACGAGGAAGGCGCGCTGCAAGTCACTCAAATCCCGTGGGACAAGGAGGCCCGCTACCGGCTGCCCGTCGCGGTCTGGAAGGAGATGATGGAGCATTACTATCCCAACGTCGCCTGGCTCAACTTGCGCAAAGACGTTTTTGACCGATTGTACCGATACAAGGTTCGCCGGGGCATTCCGACCTTCGAGCAAGCGATTGAAAGCATACTGCCTGATGAGGGAGGGACTGACACGGAGGAGAAAGTTCACTGATGAACCTCAGGCTTGTGGAAAGAATAGTCAACGCGGTGCTATACGAGGGATATATCCTCTATCCTTACCGGCCATCGGCGGTGAAGAATAGGCAGCGGTTCAACTTTGGCGCGCTCTACCCTGAAAGCTACAGCGAGGCCGGGCGCGGCACGGATGCGTGGAGCATGCAGACAGAGTGTCTTGTGCTAGGAGGCGCGCGCACCGTGATCGATGTGAAAGCGCGTTTCCTGCGCCTCTCGGCGCGCGAAGTGGCGGTGCCGATTTCGGGTTCCGAATTTCAAATTTCAGATTGCCGGGATGAAGAGCTTAAAGTTATCGAATCGCTTGAGGTTGACGGCCAGCTCTTTCAAACATGGCAGGAGGCCATCGAGCGCGATGTGAGCGCGCCGGAAATTAACTTGAGCACTCTTGCGGGCGAACCTCGCCGGGTGCCGTTTGCCTTTCCGTCAAAGCGAGAGGCGGAGGCTTTGCGCGATGCCACAGGCAAGACGGTCGGCGTGATCGTTAGAAAACAAGAATCCGTCGAAGGCGCTATCGAAGTGACGGCCGAGCGCGTAATCAACGACTTGTTCAAAGTAACTGTGCGCATACTGAATCTGTCGCCGTTTGAAGATGCGCAGTTAAAGAGCCGCGATGAAGCTTTGATGAAGTCGCTTGTTTCGACTCACACGATTCTCAGCGTCCGAGAGGGCGAGTTCGTGTCGCTGCTCGATACTCCGGAAGAGTTCCGCGAATTGGCTGCTTCGTGCAAGAACGTGGGGACGTGGCCGGTCCTGGTCGGGGAAGATG
The DNA here is from genome assembly GCA_963728545.1 of Blastocatellia bacterium. Classification (GTDB taxonomy): domain Bacteria; phylum Acidobacteriota; class Blastocatellia; order UBA7656; family UBA7656; genus DASUNP01. The sequence goes on along the minus strand of CAVSKO010000002.1, from coordinate 2,674,235 downwards.
GGGAGCGCGATTGTATGCTCTCGTCGCCGATCATACTTTACGACTACCCGCAGATTGCGCCGGAAAGCGCGGGCGATCTGTTTGACGGGACCGAAATAGACGAGATTCTCACGCTGCGAATAATGACGCTTACGGATGAAGAGAAGCGCGCGATGCGCGGCGTGGATGAGCGCGCCCGGAAGATACTTGAGCGCACCGAGTCGCTTCCCGCAGAGCAGATGATGAAGATGCACGGCGCTGTCCGCGGCCTCCGCCCGGTTGAAGAGGACGAGCGATGAACGAATGGGAATGGCAGCTTCTTGAAGAGAAGACCACGCTGGACCACGTCCACGTTCTCGGAGTTGATCTCAAACAGGGCGACCGCGTCCGTCTGCGGCCACGCGAAGGCGGCGACATACTCGATATAGCATTGGCGGGAAAGACCGCGATCATAGAGTCTATCGAGCAGGATTACGAAGGCAAGATTTATTTCGCGGTCATACTGGATGACGATCCGGGTCGTGATATGGGGCTGCTTCGCCAACCCGGCCATCGCTTCTTCTTCTCCACGGAAGAAGTCGAACCGCTTATGCCCGGTGAGGCGGCAGGGGAAAGCGCGTGACTCGCCCAAGCATACTCATCGCGGGCATCGGCAACATCTTTCTTGGCGATGACGGCTTCGGGTCGGAAGTGGCGAGGCGATTAGCCGGAAAGACTTTCCCCGATGAAGTGCGAGTGGTCGATTTTGGCATAAGGGGTTTCGACCTGGCGTACGCGCTTATGGACGGTTATGACGTGACGATTTTTATTGACGCAACTCCGCGCGGCGGAGAGCCGGGGACGATCTACACGATAGAGCCTGACTTGAGCGAGTTGAACGGCCTTGACGCAGAACAGATGATGGTCGAGACGCACGGCATGAATCCTATGAAGGTGCTCGCGATGGTCAAGGCGCTGGGCGGAGAGTTCAAGCGCATTCTGCTGGTAGGCTGCGAGCCTGAGACGCTCGGGCCGGAAGAAGGCCATCTGGGGTTGAGCGAGCCGGTCACGGCCGCCGTAGACGAAGCGGTGAGAGTGGTTGAGTCACTTGTCACGGACATCCTTGAAGTGTGATTATTAAAGATAGGATGCTGTGAGTGATACTCTTGAACGATGGAGATCACTTAACTATGCAACTTTCCAATCTCTTTGGCCGCAAAAAGAAATCGTCCGATCACCTGGCTTTGAAAATAATCGGAGGCACGGCCCTTGCGCTGTTTGCCACCGGGTTGATCGTTAGCTTCTCGGACATAAAAAGGTATATAAAAATCTCAACCATGTAGTTTGACCTGCGCAGGGTGTGAGCCCGCGACGGTCAGCTCATTCGAGCAAAGGTGGCGTCACAAAGACCCCTCGGCGGCGACCGCAGAAGATGCGCGAGTCGCGGGCAACACTCTAAGAATAGGAGATCAACTGTCATGGAAAACCTGGAGTCTCAAGATGGAAAGAGCACGTTATATTTATTTGGCGGATTGGCCCTGGTGGTGCTCGGCGCAGGCTTGATCATATCGCACCCCTCAATTCGAAAATACCTGGGACAGATGGGCGTCGGCGATCTTGTGCAGGCGGCTGTCCCTGACGTGGAGAGGTATTTAAAGCTCAGATCAATGTAATGCATGTTGACCTGAAGCGGATTGCCAACTCTTAACGAAGCGAAATTGTGCGGCTCGATCTGAGGTGTGCCACAGCCTCCGGGGTATCGGGCCGCCCTGGAAAGAATTTCAGATGACCAGTACAGAAGAGAGCCAAACCGGCGTTGTGCGCTACCGCATAGACCCAAGCCGAAGCCGAGTTACTGTAAAAGCATTTGTGACCGGCATGCTGTCGGCCTTTGGCCACAACCCGACAATCGCGGTCCGCAAATTTGAAGGGACGGTCGAGTTCTCGCCCGAGGCTCCCGAAAAATCTTCGCTGAATATACGGATTAAAGCGGACTCTTTGGAAGTCACCGACGACGCCAGCGACAAAGACCGCCGGGAGATGGAGCGACAGATGCGCGAAGAGGTGCTGGAAGCTGCTCGTTATCCCGAAATCGTTTTTGAAAGCACCTCCGTTTCGGTCGAACCAATTATGATGAGTCAATACCGGGCGAAGATCGCGGGCAGGCTGACCCTGCGCGGCATTGCCCGCCCTTGCGAGATCAACGCGCAGTTGATAGTAAGCCCGGACACGCTGCGCGCGAACGGCGAGTTCCCGCTGCGGCAGAGCGATTTCAACATCAAGCAGGTAAGCGCCGTCGGAGGCACGATCAAGCTCAAAGATGAATTGAAATTCTCGTTCGACATCGTCGCTTTCAAGCAATGATCGCCGACCCTTGACCGGTTATGCATGAACTGTCCATAGCTATGAGCATCGTGGATATGGCCGAAGAGGAGGCCCGCAGCCGGGGCGTACAGGTCAGCGCCGTGCATCTGAAGCTGGGGACTCTTTCGGGCGTAGTCAAAGAGGCGCTGCTGTTTTCTTACGGTCTGGCTTGCGAGGGCACGGCGCTGGAAGGCTCTCACCTGGTCATTGACGAAGTTCCGACCGTCGTTTATTGCCCGGTCTGTGATGCGGAACGAAAACTTGCCTCCATTCAGCGGTTCTGCTGTTCCGTTTGCGACAACCCGACGCCCGATGTCGTGCAAGGCAGGGAGTTGGAAGTCGTTGCCCTGGAGATACAATAATGAGTACTGAACCCCGTCTGGTTGAAGTGAGGCAAAAAGTCCTGAAGCAGAATGATCTGCTGGCTCGCTCGCTTCGCAAACGATTCCGCCAATCCGGGGTTTATGTGGTCAGCCTCGTCTCAAGCCCCGGCTCGGGTAAGACGGCCTTTCTGGAAAAAATACTCACACTTCTTCGCGAGCGTTACGCGGTCGCCGCGCTCGTCGGAGACCTGGCAACTGAAAATGACGCGGCTCGTCTGGCCCGCTCTCAGGCTCCGGTCAGGCAAATCGTCACGGGCACGATCTGTCACCTGGATGCCGAGATGGTCGCTCGCGCGCTCGAAGGATGGGACCTCGATGAACTCGATTTTTTGTTCATCGAAAACGTAGGCAATCTGGTTTGCCCTTCGAGCTATGATCTGGGTGAAGACCTCCGCGTCGTTCTTATGTCCGTGACGGAAGGCGAAGACAAGCCGCTCAAGTACCCTACAATTTTCAACACGGCAGACGTGGCCGTAATCACCAAGACGGATTTAGCGCGGGCGGTCGAATTTGATTTGAAGGCTGCTACTGACAGTATTCAATCGGTCCGTCCCGGCATGCGGGTCTTTGAAGCATCCGCGAAAACGGGTGAAGGAATCGATGAGTGGCTGCGATTTCTTGAAGCACGCCGCGGCGAGCAGCGAAGCGCCGATACGGGCGAGCAGGTTTCGTATGAATTGACCTTGTAATGGATGCGCGTGTTCAAATACTTGTGCGAGGGATCGTTCAGGGCGTCGGTTTTCGGCCCTTCGTTTTTTCTCTGGCTAAAAGTCGCTCGCTCAAGGGCCAGGTCTTCAATAACACATCAGGCGTATTGATAGACGTAGAAGGTGAATCCAGTACCATCCGGCAGTTCATCGCCGATCTCAAATCCGGCCCGCCGCCGCTTTCTCTGATCGAGTCCGTAGAATGCAGTCAGGATTTAGGCCCGGCTTACTTCACTGACTTTCGCATCGTTGAGAGCGATTCGTCCGGCGAGAGATTCATCCCCATCTCGGCCGACATCGCCACGTGCGCGGATTGCCTCAGAGAGTTGTTCGATCCGCGCGACCGCCGCTACCTGTACCCGTTTATCAACTGCACCAACTGCGGCCCGCGCTTCACAATAATCGAAGACGTGCCTTACGACCGCGCAAACACGACTATGCGCGACTTCCGGATGTGCGCCTTGTGTCGAGCCGAATACGAAAACCCGTTAGACCGCCGCTTTCATGCCGAGCCGACCGCTTGCCCGGCCTGCGGACCTCGCTTTCTACTCGCCGGCTCGAATGGGCGCGAAGCTTTAATTGAAAATGACTGCGGCGAAGAGATCTTCTGCCAGGCCCGCCGCCTGTTGCTTGATGGAATGATAATCGCCATCAAAGGCATTGGCGGATTTCACCTCGCTTGCGACGCGCTCGACCCGGGAGCCGTCCAACGGTTGAGACAAAGAAAATATAGGGAAGATAAACCGTTCGCGATGATGGCGCCTTCCGTTGATGTGATCAGAGAGCATTGCTTTGTCTCGAAAGCGGAAGAAGATTTGCTCCTGTCCGAGCGACGCCCGATAGTGCTGCTCGAAAAGAAGAGCGATTCGACCATCCCGCTCGCAGTCGCGCCCGGTGTGAATAAGCTCGGCTTTATGCTCCCTTATTCGCCGCATCACTATCTGCTGTTTGAAGACCTGAAGCGCCCTCTCGTGATGACCAGCGGCAACGTCTCGGACGAACCGATCTCTTACGAAGATAAAGACGCGTTTGAGCGGCTGGAAAAGATCGCCGATTACTTTCTGATTCACGACCGCCGCATACATATTCGAACGGATGATACGGTCACACGCCACTTCGACGGTCGCGAGATGCTACTGCGCCGCTCGCGCGGTTACGCGCCCGCGCCCGTCAAGACCTCGTTCAAATTCGAGCGAGAGATTCTGGCCTGCGGCGCGGAGCTGAAGAACACCTTCTGCCTCACGCATGAAAATTACGCCTTCGTGAGCCACCACATAGGCGACCTGGAAAACCTGGAAACGCTCCGCTCTTTCGAACAGGGCATCGAGCATTTCAAGCAGCTTTTTAACCTGAACCCTGACGTGATCGCTTATGATTTTCACCCTGAGTATCTCTCTACGAAATACGCAATGTCGCTCGACGAGCAGTTGACGAAAGTAGGCGTTCAGCATCATCACGCGCACATCGCAAGCTGCATGGCCGATAACTCTATCGAAGGCGAAGTCATAGGTGTTGCGATGGACGGCCTTGGATTCGGCTCTGATGGCCGGTTCTGGGGCGGCGAGTTTTTTGTGGCCGATTTTATCGAAGCCGAGCGCGTCGCGCATCTCGATTACATCCCGATGCCCGGAGGCGCAAAGGCCATCCGCGAGCCGTGGCGATTGGCGGCTGTCTACCTGCACCGGGCGATGGGCGACGACTTCTTGAAATTAGATATACCTTTCGTTCGAAGTTTGGACCGGGGCTGGTGGGCCACGATTCGCAGTATGGCTCGCTCCTTTACAAACAGTCCTGAGACTTCGAGCATGGGCAGGCTGTTCGACGCATTATCGAGCCTTGTAGGTCTGAGGAATGCTGTCAATTATGAAGGCCAGGCGGCCATCGAATTAGAGGCGATAGCCGATCCGCGCTGCCGCGAAATCTATGAGTTTGAGCTTGCTGAAAACGGGCGCATAATCAAAGCCGAAGCGGTGATCCGAAGCGCGGTGGAAGATTTGCTCAACGGCGTCTCTCCCGAAGTAGTTTCGGCAAAATTTCATCTGGGCGTGGCCTGCCTGATTGCAGAGGTCGCACGCCGAATCAGGGATGAGCGCCGCCTCAACCGCGTTGCGCTGTCAGGCGGTGTGTTTCAAAACGTGTTTTTGCTGGAAGAGACTTGCCGGTTGCTTCGGGCTTCCGGCTTCGAAGTGTTCACTCACAGCCGCGTGCCGCCCAATGACGGCGGCATCTCGCTCGGTCAAGCCGCTGTGGCTCGCGCGCGGCTGGCATCAGGGAGGGTTTAACTTATGTGCCTGGCAATACCGGGAAAGATTGTTGAGATAGTCGATCAAGAGAATCACATAGCTAAAGTTGATGTCGGCGGCGTCAGGCGCAACGTCAACATAGGAATGCTGGAAGACACGGGCGTCGGCGATTACGTCTTGATCCACGTGGGCTTTGCTATGAGCAAGGTTGACGAGAAAGAAGCGGAAGAGACGCTTCGCCTGCTTCAGGAGCTGGGTTCTTACGAAGAAGAGATAAACCAGTTCAAGGACACAATACAATAGGAGTGCTGTATGTCGAAGCCGCTTGAAGATTTCTCTCGCGCCTTTTATCCGTTCCTGCACGAAGACGACAGCAAGCCGCAGGAGTTGATGGAAGAGTTGCGATATTCGCTGATGGAGAAAGCGCGAGAGAGCATAGAGGTAAAGAGCCGGTTCTTTGAAGAGAACAAAGACCGGATTCTCGAAGCGTCGCTTGTGATGGCGAAAGCTTTCCATCGCGGCAATAAAATGCTCGTCTGCGGAAACGGCGGATCGGCCACCGACGCGCAACACATAGCCGTCGAATTTATGCACCCCATCACGGTTGGCCGAAAAGCGCTGCCCGCGATCTGTTTGAGCAATGACATGGCGATGGTCACGGGAGTGGCTAACGACGTGGGGTTCAGCGATGTTTTCACCCGACAGATAATCGCGCTCGGGCGTGAAGGCGATGTGCTGTTGGGAATTTCGACGAGCGGAAACTCTGAGAATTTGATTCACGCTTTCGAAACTGCGCGCCGCATGAATTTGACCACCATAGGGTTTGCGGGAAACGACGGCGGTCGGATGAGCGAATTGCTCGATAAAGAGCTTTTGGATTTCTGTCTGACCATTCCGACTTCGAGCATTCATCGTATACAGGAAACACACGTGACTCTCTACCACATAATGTGGGACATGGTGCACACCTTCTTACAACATCGCTCGCTCGTCGAAGAGTGAGCGGAGGGGACCGAAATGAAATTCATAGACGAATACAGGCAGGCCGATTTAGCGCGGAGGCTCGCGGACCAGATTGCGGGCATGACCGATGAACCGCTCAAGCTTATGGAGGTCTGCGGCGGTCACACTCATACGATCTTCAAATACGGCATAGAGGATCTGCTGCCGCCCAACATCGAAATGATCCACGGGCCGGGCTGCCCTGTGTGCGTCATACCGCTCGGGCGCGTTGACGATTCTATCTCGATAGCCCTGCGCTCCGGCGTCATCTTCACGACTTTCGGCGATATGATGCGCGTGCCCGGCTCGAAGACGAGCTTGCTTGACGCGAAAGCCTCTGGCGCTGACGTGCGGATGGTCTATTCGCCGCTCGACGCTTTGAAGATCGCAAAGAAAAACCCGGACCGGCACGTCGTCTTTCTCGCGCTCGGCTTTGAAACGACCGCCCCGTCGACGGCGATGACCATATTGCAGGCGGCGAAAGACGGCGTAGAGAACTTCAGCGTTTTTTGCAATCACATAATGATAGTCCCCGCGCTGAAAGCGATGCTCGATTCGCCCGACCTGAAGCTGGACGGTTTTGTCGGCCCCGGCCATGTCAGCACGGTGATCGGGACAAAGTGTTATGACTTTGTCGCAACGGAGTACGGCAAGCCGATAGTCGTGTCAGGATTTGAGCCGCTCGATGTTTTGCAGTCGGTTTACATGATCGTCAGACAGATAATCGAGAATCGCGCCGAGGTGGAAAATCAATACGCGCGCGTTGTGATGCGCGAAGGCAATCGGAAGGCTCTGGAAGTTATCTTTGATGTTTTCGAGCCGCGCGATTACTTCGAGTGGCGGGGGCTGGGTTCGATTGCGCGAAGCGGGATGAAGATAAGTCAAAAATACGCCCGGTTTGATGCGGAGCTTAAGTTCGCGGTGCCCGGTTTGAGAATCGCGGACCCGAAGGCTTGCCAGTGTGGCGAGATTCTCAAAGGCGTAAAGAAACCGTGGGAGTGCAAAGTCTTTGGAACTGCCTGCACGCCTGAAACGCCTATAGGCTCGTGCATGGTTTCATCCGAAGGCGCGTGCGCCGCTTATTACAACTTCGGCCGGTTGTCTAAGGTTGCCGAGCGGTCAGCAATTACCTCTATAAGGTGAAGCGTGTCGAAAGATAATTTTTATCGAGCCAAGCTGATTGAAAGAATAGATTTTGAAGAAAGGTTCTTTGCACTGAGCCCGACATCCCCGGATGTCTGATGACTGGTAGCGGATAAAAGATATGACGGAAAAATTCACCCCTTCGCCGCTGTTCGAACGAGTCGAGCGAGCAAGGCGGAGGAGACGAAAGATAAAAGATACACAAATCACGCTCGCGCACGGCAGCGGCGGCAAGGCTATGCACGAGCTGGTTGAAGGGCTGTTTCTCGAATATTTGAGGAACCCGCTTCTGGAGTTGCTCGAAGACCAGGCGGTCTTTGAAGTCGGCGGCGCAGACTCGAATCGCGGCAGCGTGAGACTGGCTTTTACGACAGATTCATATGTGGTTGACCCGATCTTTTTTCCGGGGGGCGACATCGGAAAGCTGGCGGTCAACGGCACCGTCAACGACCTTGCGATGAGCGGCGCGCGCCCGCTCTATCTTTCCGCCGGGTTCATCCTCGAAGAGGGGTTCGCAATCGAGGACTTGAAAAGAATACTCGAATCTATGCGCGAGGCCGCAGGCGCGGCGGGCGTCGAGATAGTCACCGGCGACACCAAAGTCGTGCAGAAGGGAAGCGCAGACCGCGTATTCATCAACACGTCCGGCATTGGTGTGATCGAATCTGCGGCCGAGATTTCCGCTTCACGCGCCAGCGCCGGAGATAAAGTTATATTGAGCGGCACGATCGGAGATCACGGCACGACGATTATGATCGCGCGAGGCGAGCTTGAGCTTGAGACTGATATTGAGAGCGACAGCGCACCGCTCAATTCTTTAGTGCAGGTCATGTTGGAAGAAGCCGCCCGCGCGGGCAGCTTAGACGCCATCCACTGCCTTCGCGACCCGACGCGCGGCGGCGTAGCGACCACGCTGAATGAAATCGCCCTGGCTTCTGAAGTTTGCGTACAGATATACGAAGACCGCATCCCCGTGCGCGAAGAGGTCAAAGGCGCGTGCGAGATATTGGGGCTTGACCCGCTCTACGTTGCCAACGAAGGAAAGCTTATCGCGATAGTGTCGTCCGACGTGGCCGAACCGCTCGTCGCGCGAATGAGAGAGACCGCATACGGCCGCGATGCCTGCATCATCGGCGAGGTGAAGGCCGAGCCGGGGGGAATAGTCGCGATGGTCACGGGATTTGGAGGCACGCGAATAGTTGATATGCTGGCCGGTGAGCAGTTGCCTAGGATTTGTTGACATACAAATAATGATTACTAGAGGGGCTTTGTCAAACACCCTCTATCGGAAGATCAACTTTATCCGCCCGCCGAACAGGCGCGGATGACCAAAGTGAGTGCCGGAAAAAGGGTTCCCAAAGTTGTAGACAAACTGCTTATCAAACAGGTTCTCAACGTCGAACTGCGCGCTTACCGCGACCTTTTCATCCTCGAAAAACTCGGCTCCCGCTGAGAGATCAAAAACGGTCCACGGCTTGACCCTCCCCCTATCAAAGTTTACCAGGTTCGCGCCAATCAACATCTTCAACTCTTCGATGCTCTTGCTTTCGACCTCAAGAGGCGTGCCGCTTTGATGACGGCCTGCGAAGAACGCCCACAGGCCGCTCCCACTGTGAGAGTACCTGACACCGAACGCCCCTGCGTTTCTCTGATCGTGGTCTGGAATAAATTTTGTACCGGGGCCGATTTCGATAAACTCATCGGTTAAGAACAGACCGCCGTTGATCGGCCCTTCTTGCAGTATGCGCGAGTTGCCATAACTGATATACCCCGACCAGCCCTTGCGCTCCGGCACATCGACTCTCACATCAAGGCCGCGCGCAAAACCGGCGGCAACGCTGTTTGGAAATACTATGGTCGTGCTGAAGAAGACGTTCGGGTCGTCGTAGTTGCGAAAGGACCTGTGCCAATAAGCTGCATCGAGCTTGAGCAATCCGAACACGTCTTGCGCAAATCCAACCTCGTAGGCAGAAATCTTCTCAGGCTTTATTGACGCCCCTCCGCCCCCAAAAGGCGAGAGCCTGCGCGCCTGCTCAGAATCGGCCAGAAGCAGGTTCTCGATCTGCGGAGGCATGTACAACCTGTTGAAAGAGGCTCGAACCGCCGTCTTGCTCGTGGAGAGATAGTAAACAGCGCCTAAGCGGGGGCTGAATTGCTGATCAGATACTAAGAGATTGGTGTGGTCGTATCGCAGGCCCGCGCTGACGGATAAGTTATCTGCGGGAGAGAATGAGTCTTGTATGTACCAGGAGACCTGGCCGCGAACCTTTCTATCTCGAAACACGAAAGGGTTATTCAAATCAAATTCCAGCGCCGCTTCGCTGATGTCTGCTTCTTCTGCCGCTTCTTCGTCTGTGACGGCAAAGGTCAGAAACTCGCGCGGCGTGACGCGCGAGCCTTCGGCCCCGGCTTTAAGCGTGTGGCCCTTGTAGAAACGCGTGATGCTTGCGATCAATCCTTGATGCGTGTGCTTGCGTTCCTGCTCCGCGAACAGTGGCGTGTCAAACCGGCTGCCGAAAAGACGAGATTCATAAAACCGGCGGTAGTAGGCGAAGTTGCTCACAGTAGACGATGACCAGACACGCTGCCAGCTAAAAGACTGGCTGTCATCCCTAAGCTCCTGTCTCTGCCTTTGCCCGGCCATCTCCTGCTCAAGCCTGTTTGGCACTCTGAGATCCGTGCCGTTTAGCGAGATGTTGAACAGCACGAGGTCATTGGCCGTAGGATGCCAGTCGGCTCTGACGTTTAGCTTAACCGCGCCGCCGCGATTATTGAAGCTGCGCGGATCGGGCGGGTCGAGAAAACGATCTGAGCGGCCGGCCGAGCCTGCGAAGAATAAACCGAGGCTCTTTTTGAGTCGCCCGCCCAGCGTGTAAGATAGCTCGCCCGTGCGAAAGCTTCCCGCGCCTGCGCTGATGCTCCCGGTGAACGAAGTATCAATCCCCGATCTGGGCTGAACGGTTATGACCGCGCCTGCGCGGCCACCGAATTCTGCCGGGATGTTGCCCGTGAGAATGTTGAGCGAGCGCACCATTTCTGTGTCGTAGGCGCTCGCCGAAAGCGCATCGAGCCTGCTGATAGTCGGGATTCCATCGACGACGTAAAGGATGCCGTCGTCCACGCCGCGTATGTGAAGCAGGCCGTTGTCTTCTGCAAACCATCCTGGCGCGGTGGCTATCAACCGCTGCAACTGGTTAGGGCGAACAGCGCCGGGCGCGCGTTTTATGAAAGTCTCGTCCAGGTCCGTCTCTGTGCTTGAAGAGTCCTCTTCGATCAGCGCCTCTTCTGCTTTGACTGTCACCGCTTCGCCCACACCCGACACGCTCAGTTTTACATCAAGCGTTACGGGAATATTAGATCGCACGCGAACCGTCTGAGCGACGGATTGAAATCCCCTCGACTGCACGCGCAACAGGAAAGAATCGAAAGGAACATTATTAAATGTGAATTCGCCCCGGCCGTCTGTTGTCGCCAGCTTGCGATAGCCCGTGACCGAATTCTCTAGCATCACGACAGCGCCTTGTAGGGCCTCGCCCGCAGGGTCTGTGACCGCGCCTCTCAACGTCCCAATCTGTATTTGCGCCCGGCACGGGCTTGATGCGATTAGAAGGCATAAGGCCGCGTTGAAGATCAAGACCGCAGTTCGCATGAAGGGCATATTAACGCAAGAGCGCACAGAAATGGCAGGGCTACTTAAACGTGGTAGTAAGAATCAAGCAAGAGCAGTTTTCGATTGAATGTACGGGATTGGCAGAAACATCTCACCGCAGAGACACAGAGGACGCAAAGATTGCGCAGAGATTTTATTCTGCTCTGCGCCCGCTCTGTGCTCTCTGTGTCTGCGGCGGTGAATCTTCTTTCATTCCCTTATACTCATCTGTAATTTGATCTAAACTGCCCGCCGCTCGCGTTGCGCAGTACTACTACTGCTGTCTGAGAACGCCGGTCAAAGAGCACCTGATAACCGGCGACAGAACCACCATGACCGAACATAAGAAGATCGCCCCGGCGAAAGACTTCAAGGCCAAGCCCGTAACCGGCTTTTAAATCGTAGGTCGAGCCATAGACTTTTCACTCTTTATCTGATAGCATAACAATGTTCGTTCCGGCGGACTGAGTGCTGCTGGTAGGTTTGATTTGGGGGTTTCCCGCCGCTATATCGGAGAGCGTTTGATCTTTATTTTCTCGATCCCTTTCCCACAAAGCTTCGGAAGTTCCTCATAACTGGTTTCAGGAGAAACATGAGTAAGAGAATTTACGTTGGAAATCTGTCGTATCAGACGACGGAAAATGATCTCACCAACCTGTTTGAGCAGGCGGGTCAGGTCGAATCAGTTAACATTATAACGGATCGCGACACGGGTCGCTCCAAGGGCTTCGGCTTTGTGGAGATGAGTGCCGAGGACGCCGACAAAGCTATTGCACAGTTCAACGGGACGGAAGTCAACGGTCGCTCGCTTACCGTTAACGAAGCGCGCCCGCGCGAAGAGCGTTCCGGCAATCGCGGCGGCGGCGGCGGTCGCGGTGGTTACGGCGGGGGCGGCGGCGGCGGCCGTGGTGGCCGTGGCGGATACGGCGGAAACCGCTACTAAAGCTTACCTGTCTGCTAAACAACAAATGCTACGTAGGATGAAAGGGGCGCTCCCTTTCATCCTATATATAATTGTGTCGGTACGTACATTAAAAGAGGTGACACCATTTCAAAAGAAGATATGATACCCGTTGATGGAACTGTAATGGAGTGCATGGGAAACGCTACCTTTAAGGTAAAGGTGGGCGAAGGACATGAGGTGCTGGCACATCTGTCCGGCAAGATGCGCAAGCATTACATCAAGGTTCTGGCAGGCGACAGAGTGACTGTAGAGTTGTCGCCTTATGACCTGACAAAAGGGCGCGTAACGTACCGCCATCGAAGCTAGAGAACTATCAATTAATAATTCTCTTCGTCTTCTTCATCATTGACGCGGCTGGCGAAGTTTTCTTCGCTTACATCGTCATCCAAGTTGTCGTCGTCGTCTCCGCCAAAGAACTGCCCTCTGGTTACCTCTCGCATAGGGCCCTTTGGGGCCCGCTCCGATTTGGCCCCGCTCTTAGGCTTGTTGCGGGCGCGGCGCGGCGCGGCGTCGGGGCCGAAATTACGGCCCGCCTTCTCAAGACCTGCGGGCGGCTCGGCCATACCTGGGCCAGACGAGAAGTCGGGCCTGGACGAAGGCGGTCTCGCCGGAGACGGTCTCGGCGGCGCGCCGGTGCGCGGACGGTCTTCCCTGGCGCGAGCTTCATTTATAGTGATCGGCCTGCCTTTAAACAACTGATTATTGAAACGGCGTACAGCTTCCTCGGCCTTCGCGCGGTCATCGAACTCGACGAAAGCAAAGCCGCGCGGCCTACCGCTCTCGCGGTCTGTCGGGAGATAGACGTTGGAAGGCGAGCCGACCGCGGAGAGAAACTCTTTCAACTCCGCTTCGGTGGTGTTATATGGCAGATTCCCAACAAAAAGACGAACCGGCATGATACCTCCGCAAATCAGCGTTACTATCAGTTAAAGACGCTTAGCGATTGATACACGATAAACGCATCTAACTTCAAGACAAAAGTATATCATTTAACGCCTGCCGGTCGATCTTATACTGGACGAATTCTCAACCTGAAGAGGAACTTTTTATGATCACAGCGTGAATGGGAAGTTGTATTTCGACTAGAAGCCCGCCCGAGGGGACGTTTGAAGCAGTAACCGTTCCGCCGTGAGCCTGGACTGCGCGGTGGCTGATGGAAAGACCCAGACCGATGCCCCCCGATTGACGATCCCTGGCATCGCCTACGCGATAGAAAGGGCGAAATATATCTGCCAGCACTGATTGAGGAACCCCACGCCCTTTATCTAAAACACTGATGACGGCCAGCGCCTCCCGGCGCCGCAAAGAGAACCTCGACCACAGTTCCTTCAGCCGTATACGAGACGGCGTTTCTAACTACATTCTCTACGGCGCTGCGCAACAGTTGCTCGTTTCCGGTTATCGAACAATCCTGGCTCGCGATCACCTCTACCGCGCGGTTGTAATTGCGCGCTTCAAAGTCGGCGTCTGAGGCTATCTCTTCCACAAGCCGTTTCAGATCGACCGAGTCGTTGTCGGTTTTCTGCGAGTCGCTGCCGAGGCGAGCGAGCGTGAGCAACTGGCCGATAAGATCATTCAGACGATCCGCCTCTCTCTCTATGCGCTCCAGCGCCCACGCGGCCTCGGGGCCGTCGCTCTGCCGCGCCAATTCGAGCGCTATTTTCAATCGCGCGAGCGGCGAGCGCAACTCGTGAGATATGTCGTGAAGCAGTCGTTTTTGTGAAGCCATCAAAGACTCTATGCGCTCGGCCATGACATCGAAATCGCGCCCCAGGTCGGCAAGCTCATCGCGCCGCCTGTTACTGGCCGCGCCGACGCGCGCCGCGAGCTGTTGCGTGGCCGCGCGGAGCTTGACGACCGGCGAACTGAGGTAACGCGCGAGCAAGTAGCAAAAGACGCCCGCGGTCAAAAGCACGGCTATGACCTGCGCCCACCACACGCGGGGCCAGAAGGGCAGCCGTATTCCCGTAGGGCGTGGCGACCCGCCCACTATGATGAATCGCTTTCCGCCGGGCCCGCTAACTTTCCTCGCCATAAAATCGATCCTGGCGGTTTGGATGAATTTGCTCTCTCCGCCGGCGGCAAGCGCCTCGGCCATCTCCACTATCATCGGCGGCGCTTCTGTTCCGGCGATCTGGTTTGCGTTCTCGTCAAAAAGATAAGCGCGGTTGCGCGTGGTCCGCTCCAACAGGCCGATGTAATTGTCCGCCCCTGCTTTGCCTTCCTGCTCGTATTTTTCAACAGCAGTCAGACCCAGCATCGCAAACTCGCCTTCCAGGCGGCGCTTCGGCGTTTCATCAAAAACCAGCATGGTCAACAGCGCGTGCGCCAGGACAACGAGCGCCATCGCAAGCCAGAACCAGATGAAGATTTTGAAAAACAGACTTCGCATGAAAGTTATTCCCGCGCCTCCTCTTCATGCCTTGCATAGATGTAGCCGACCGCGCGAATCGTCTTTATTCGTTCGATCCCGTCAATGTAATGGCCGAGCTTCTTGCGAAGATTGCTCACGTGAGTATCTATGCTCCGGTCGTAGGGCGTGAAATTGCGGCCGAGTATGGACTTCACAAGCTCTTCGCGAGTGACGATGTGACCGGCGGAGCGCAGGAGCGATTCCAGAAGATCGAATTCAACCGTGGTGAGCATAACCTGCTCGCCGCCACGGGTAACAACGCGAGTGCCTTTATCCAGCTCGACATCGCCGATAGAAAAGCGCTCAGGCATGCCGGGCGCGCTTGCTTCTCCATTCTCCAACCTTGCGCGACGCAGGACGGCGCGAATTCGCGCGATAAGCTCTCGCGGGTTGAAAGGCTTTTGCAGGTAATCGTCAGCCCCCATCTCAAGTCCCACTATCTTATCAACATCGTCTCCGCGCGCTGTCAGCATCATTACGGGCACGGTAGATTTGCTTCTTATGCTGCTCAGGGCGTCAAACCCGTTGAGCTTCGGCAACATCACGTCCAACACGACAAGCGAATAATCGCCCGACAGCGCGCGCGCAACGCCCGTCTCGCCGTCGTGCGCCATATCAAGCTCGAAGCCTTCGAGGCGCAGATACCTGGCCAATAACTCACATAAATCTAAATCATCATCTACGACTAAAATACGACTCATTTCTTACCTCGCAGCCAGGGCAAATCGGCCCGGACTAAATTTAATTTATCACACGGAATTAATTAAACGTTCACCAAATCCGGCTTGCCGTAAAGAAATGTCAAGCGCGCGCTCAAAATTGACAAATCTAAAGATAGACTTAACAAACCCTTGACGCGTCCTCCGGGCACACAAGCGTTCTACAAGATGGCTTGAAGATTAGTGAGGCGCTCGCAGCCCGTTCATTCAAGCCCCGGCACAAAGGATGCACAAGGGTGTGGCGAAAGCTGAACCTCACGTTAATTATCTCTCAGCCCCTCTTCATAGTTGTACTTCATGACAGGTCTAGGGGCAGATCTCCCGTCTGCCGTTAACGGATAAGCATTCCGCCCGTGATCAAACGGGTCGGTGTCTATTGGGGTGTGCGCAACGGTTGTTTGTGAGAGACAAGAGCCGTTGAAAATACTAACGTCAGTTTCACGAGAAAGGACATTGATACAATGAGGTCAATAAAGATCTTACTGCTGTTGTTCTTCGTCCCTGAGATTTTGATCCCTGTTGCTTTTACCAGCTCAGTTTTGAACAGACCCGGGGCCGCCATTCAAACCCGCCAGGAAAGATTCAGTCACAACGGCCTGATTGATGACGAAGGCGGCCCCGGCAACAGGGGGGATGGGTCGGAAGCGCCCGCAGGCTTTGATAACCAGACGAACGGATTCAACGAGCAAGGGATGGCTTTTGAAGATATAAACGAGGACAACGTAGTACCGCTGCGCTCGTTTAACGATAACCGATTTATCTTCGAAGAGGTTGAAACCATATCGGATGGGCTCGGCCCCACCTATAACGCTCAGAGCTGTCGAGAGTGTCACCAGAACGTTGTGACGGGGGGCGCAAGCCAGGTGGCAGAGCATAGAACCGGGCGCGTGGAAAATAATCAGTTCTTCGAATCCCTCGGCGGCTCGCTCATTCAATCGCGAGCAACTTACCCTGAGGCCCTGGAGCGTGTGGCGGTTGATGACCAGGTGCGCACTTTCCGCATATCGACAAACACGCTGGGCAACGGGTTTGTAGAGAGCATCTCAAACAGCACGCTGATAGCCATCAGGGACAGGCAGCCCGAAGGCATGCGCGGGGCGGCTCTGATGGTTCCCGTGCTCGAAGGCAACGGCAACGCGCGCATAGGGCGCTTCGGATGGAAGAGTCAGCACGCGAGCCTCGAATCATTTTCAGCCGACGCGTATCTCAACGAGATGGGGATCACCAGCCCCCTATTCCCTGAAGAGAACACGTCGAGCGGCGCGGACGTCGGCCAGTATGATCCGGTCGCAGACCCCGAAGATGACGGCGTAGACATCATAGCTTTTGCCAACTTCATGCGGTCGACAAAAGCTCCGTCGCGCGGGCCTATAAACCCTGCCGTCCTGTCCGGCGAAAGGCTGTTTAATCAGATAGGGTGCGCCGTCTGCCACGTTCCATCTATCACAACGGCCGCGCCCGGCACCGTCATCAACGGCGGGGCTTTCACCGTCCCGGATGCTCTGGGTAATAAGACCATACACCCTTACAGCGATTTCTTGCTGCACAACATAGGCACTGGCGACGGCATACCTTTTTTGCCGACAGCCGAATTTGCGTTAACGGCAAATCAGATACGCACGGCCCCGCTGTGGGCGCTCAGGACTCGCAACCGCTTGATGCACGACGGCCTCACGTTTACCAAGCAGGAGGCCATACGTCGTCATGGCGGGCAGGCCGCGAGCGTGACGCGCAGGTATAACGCGCTGTCAAACACGCAAAAAAACCAGCTTCTGGCATTCCTCGATTCGCTCTAAAACAGAGTGACCCTGCAAAAAAAAATCCCCGCCATCTAGCTTAATGATGGCGGGGTCTCAGCTCCTCTCAGTTTAATCACGGTTCATGCTAAGGGTTTTTCGTCACATTCTGCGCGTCCGAATCTTGCTATTGAATGGGGCGTGGTGAGGTGCCGCCTTGCTCGACAACAGGCAGGGTCAACGGCTTTACGAACTTTATTCTGAATACGGCCCCCGGAGCGACTCTCACGTCACCACCTTTAGTGAGCAGCAATCCGCCGAGCAGACCGCCCGCTATTCCGGCCCCCGCAGTGGTTCGTCCAAAACTGCGGTAATAGGATCACCCGGCTCGTTCAACTTCGAGTTGAGTTGTGACTGCAATACGATGCGAGCCTTAGTCTCGGGCTCGATTGTGGCCTCGCGGGCCGCTTGGCCTCTCGTCGCGACGGACGAGAGCGCGAGAATTGCACAAAGCAAAACAGCGGACACATTTTTTCTCATGTTGATATACCTCTGATCGTTAGTATCATCCTTTCGATTATTAGATGGGACTGGACTTTCAGCGCCCAGATGACGAACGATATTTTAATATCGGTCTTGCACAGGCGCATCTATTTTAACGAGGTATCAAGCCGTTCAGCTCGAAATTAACAAATCTAAACGCGCTCTTAACAAATCCTTGACAATGGTTCGGCCTGTAGCAGCGGCTCATGGTGCGAGGGTCAAACTAGGGTAGAGTCTATTCAAACACCCTTTGAATAGATAGCTCAAAAGCCCCGAAGGGGCGCGATCCAATAGCCCGGCGCATCGCGCCGGGTGATAGGCAATTGATAACGGCAAGCCCTGTAAGGGCGAAATATTGGGCTAGCATATTTCGCCCTTACAGGGCTTGTATTGATGTAGGCTGCTGACCTGGGGCGCTTGCCCCAGGCTATTGAATTTCGCCTCTTCGAGGCTTTTCAAACACGCTCTCATTGGGAACCATTCAGCGAAAAAAGCGGTTCTCTTAGTCTTACAACACTCAGCGCCGTGAAAGGCTCTCCGACGAAGATGATTTGCCGCGCATTTTTCTCGCTCCGCTTGAGGTAATCGGTCACGTTCATCCAGCGAATCTGGCCGTCCGAAGTGCGTATGACCAGCATCACAGGATAAGCCTGGTCGCGCCAATAATCAGAGTGGCGCGGGTTCTTTATATTGAATATCTCCTTGCCGCCGGCTTTGCGTGTTTGAAGGTACGAATCACCGGACTTGAGTTGCAAGTAAACTCGCTTTCCGCTCGCCTCGCCTTTGTTGTTCTTAAATTCGATCTCGCCGTCAATCCCCCAATCGGAGTTTGGCGTTGGGCGGAAGATTTGCCCGGCCTCGCCCGCTATGGCGAATGCGTGACCGACCAGTATCAACTCTCTGCTCTCATTATCTATGCTGATGCGTGCTTGTTCTTCCAACTCGCGCACTCGTTGCTGGAACTCTTCGGATGTGAACTTCTCCTCGATCAGATCCCACAGCGGGATGCGATTCTCGCAGTTCACACAAATAATGTCTTTTAGTCCTCGATTTAGCCGATCCATCGCCGTCTTGCGATTTTCGACCGGCGTGTCGCAGCGCGGGCAAACGTAATGTCGCAATCGAATGACATCTTGAGCCTTTACCTTCAGATGTTCTTGGACGTAGCGGATAAAAGTGACCTTCGTATCCTCCGGGATGCCTGGCTCGAAATAGACGGCGATCTCAGCCGCGCCTTCGCCTTGCTTTGTCATCTTGAGTCCGGCGCGCTTGCCTGACAGAGTTTTGAAGTCGGCGGCAAACCGCCAGAGCTGGTCTTTCTCGAACGCAGGCGTATGGTGCAGGCGGACGACCAGAGTAGAGTAAATCTCGTCGAGTCGCCCTGTGAACTGGTAAGTGACGAGTACCGCCGGATAGTCTTCGAGTTCGGGCCGCTCTCGCTTGAAGTATGATGGGAAGACGAGCAATGTGCCTGCTTCGGTCGGCTCGCGCAGGCACAGACCGTGATCGACAAAGGTCTGATGCATTGCCCGCAAAACGATCTGCTCTTCATCCTGCGGCAGCCGTTTCATGTCTTGATAGTCGAGTCTTCCGGCCAGAGCGTCTTCTTCGCCAATAATGCCGATCTCTTCGGTGTGGGCGCGGACTTTTCTAATCACGGCGGCGGCGTAAGCATTGACGCGCTCCGGCTGGAGCAAGACGAAATCGCCGAACTCAAGATGCCAGACGATGCCCGGCCCCGCCAGCAGCCCGACGACGGCGCGCAACTGTTCAAGCGTGAAAGTCTCGCCGGGCAGCCGCATTTCGAGCTGTTGCTTAAGCTCTCCCACACGCAGCAGCACCTTTCCCTCGTCCCTAAGCTTGACTATCTCTTCTTTGAGGAGCCTGAAGATGCGCGGCGAGGCGGTCCAGGGAATGTCGTCCCACGAGATATTTCGGATAATTGCATCGCGCAGATCATTACAGCCGTCTCCCGTTTGAGCGCTGGTTTCGAGATACCCTGTGAAGCGGCGCTCCTGGAGGAAACGCTCGATGCTCGCGCGGCTCACCATCAAGCCTCCCCGGTCGCACCGGCCAGCGGCGAGTAATTTTCTAAACGGGCGACGAGCGGCCCTCTGCAAGTCGCTGTCCCACTGGCCAAGCCCCTCGAACGGGTTTTCGCTTTGCGGGTTGAAGACGAGCACCGCCAGCGCTGTCTCATCCATGAAAAGCTGGTGGATGAGGCGATAGTCGGCTTGCCCGGCAAAATCCCAGAGCCAGATTTCTCGCTCGATATCTTCGCTATCAGTCTCGTGCGGCAGCTTGAGTTGAGTTGCCCACGCAGCATCTGTCGAAATGGTTGGCTCGAAGCGATCTTCGGTGAGACGATATGCCAATCCAGTCTTACCGACGCCGCTTTCACCCACCAGTAGAACCTTTGCGTTGGTATAGCGAGTTGGTACAGACTCTTTTGTGGCTTTCTCATCATACGGCGGTAGTTCCCACACCTTTACGGTGTTATCCCAGGAGCCGGAGACGGCTAATCGTCCGT
This sequence comes from Blastocatellia bacterium, assembly GCA_963728545.1. GTDB lineage: Bacteria > Acidobacteriota > Blastocatellia > UBA7656 > UBA7656 > DASUNP01. The sequence goes on along the minus strand of CAVSKO010000002.1, from coordinate 2,653,881 downwards.
CAGCCGCCACAGCCACTCCCGTTACTGCACTAGTATGCCCTTCGAGTATGGCAAGGCACTTGCCCGACTCCGCATCCCACACTCGCATTGTATTATCTTTGGAGCCAGAGACGATCCGCCGACCGTCCGCTGTCACCGCCACTCCCCACACGTAATCAGTATGCCCTTCGAGCGTAGCAAGGCACTTGCCCGACTCCGCATCCCATACTCGAACCGTCTTGTCTTTAGAGCCGGAGACAGCCCGCCGACCGTCCTCTGTTACTGCCACTCTCGACACAATATCGGTATGCCCTTCGAGCGTGGCAAGGCACTTGCCCGACTCCACATCCCATACTCGAACCGTCTTGTCGTTGGAGCCGGAGACAGCCCGCCGACCGTCTGCTGTCACCGCCACTCCCCACACGTAATCAGTATGCCCTTCGAGCGTAGCAAGGCACTTGCCCGACTCCGCATCCCATACTCGAACCGTTTCGTCATAAGAGCCGGAGACGATCCGTCGACCGTCTGCTGTCACTGCCACCCCTTTCACTGTATCGGTATGCCCTTCGAGTATGACAAGGCACTTGCCATACTCCGCATCCCACACTCGCATAGTATTGTCTCTGGAGCTAGAGACAATACGCCGACCGTCTGCCGTCACCGCCACTCCTCCGACATAATTAGTATGCCCTTTGAGTATGGAAAGGCACTTGCCCGACTCCACATCCCACACCCGTACAGTCTTGTCGTTGGAGCCAGATATAACTCGCCTATTGTCTGCTGTTATTGCCACTGGCACTACTATATTCTTGTGTCCTTTGAGGGTTTTGACTAATTGCGACCCGCCCGTCTTCTTGATTGTAGGCTCTACCGCGACCCTTGGCGGACGGCACGCGGCTAGCAGTCTCGCGTACTGCTCGGCAGATCTTTGCCGCCAGTCAACATAAGCAAATTGCTTCAGCGTGTCCTTGATTTCTGCATCATCCAACCTTAACGGGATGAAGCGGCGCTGGACGTTCGTCGGGTCGCGGAACATGGCCGTGTGGCGTTCGAGCGTCACCCACTCGGAAGTAAATGCGCTGGCCGACATGACCAGGATCAGCGTGCGCGATTGCTCAAGCCCCTGCTCTACCTTGAGGCCAATCAGGTCGCCAAGCTGTATCTCCCATTCATCCAGCCAGACGCGCAGGCGGTTCTCTTTTCAACCGCTCGGCCAGCTCGCGCACGGCGGGCTTGTCCTTCGTGCTATGGCTGATAAACACGTCGTATTTGAAAGCTTCAGCCATCTTTAATTCACCGCAAGCACAAATTTTATTGGCAATATTCCTATCCGGGATCAGTAGCGAAGTTTTGCGCAGTTAGAATGCCACCTCCCATTTGTAATGTCCATTAGAAATTAACAAAACTATATGCGCGCTTAACAAAACCTTGACACTCGTTCCGCACCCGTCGGCGTTCCATAGTGGGAGGGTCGTTACACGGCTTAAGGTTACATAGCGGGTAATACATCCACGATACTTCCAACTGGGTCCTTGTGTAACGACTCTCCTAATCGAAATCACTGAATTCTCTCAGCCTTGAATCATTTGAGGTGCAGTTATGAAACAAACAGTTCGAGTAACAATATCCCTGTCAGTTTCTATATTCATGATCTCTTTCATTTCATTTAACGGAAGGAAGCTGAAGATCAAAGGCAAGGGCTTTAGCGGGCAGGTTGAATTGGAAATCAACGGTCTGGTTGTCGCTTTCACCTCGGAGCTAACGCTCAGCAGCTCCGGGAAGAAATTACAGATCAAGTCGAGCCAAACCGAGCTGAACATTCAAAGCGGCTCAAACCAGGTGCAGGTTATAAGCAATGGCGTGCGCTCTAACGCGTTTGCCTTTAGCTTCTGACGGCACAGGATTAAGAGATTCAAGCCCAACAATCTCTTAACAAAACTAGATGTCAGGTTTACTGACACTTAACACTTCGATTGCGCTGGCGAGCGTATTATTTAGGGTAAGACCGAACAGAATGGAAGGACTAAGGAATTCTGATGGCGCGGATTTTAACGAGTATCTTTTTACGCGGCCTGCGGCTTGAGGGGATAATGGGGAGAGCAGGCCGCTCGGCAACCGGCAGGATTGGGCGGCGGGCCACAGAGGCTCCCGCGAGGCGGCCCGGCCTTCAGGGGCGAACGACTCCTCAGCTTTTTCGACAGCGATGGCGACGCAAAGGTTTCGCGTGAAGAGTGTTCCAAATTGACCGGACTGTTCGATTCGCTGGACGCAGATCATAGCGGGTCGCTCGGCGTTACAGAGATCGGACAGCTCTTTAGAGTTGCGGGCGGCCCCGGAAGGTGACGAATAAAGAAAAGGAGGTGAAGCACACTTTTAGACCATCTTCTCGCATCCGAGATGGTCGCTTAGAAGCTCATTCCTAGTCAGTAAAGTCAGGGCCAGCGGTAAAAGCCGCCAGTCCATCGGGGAGATCGGGCTGAGATTGCTTATACCGCCGGCCCTTCCTCTATTCAAGGTACTAGGCCGAATGCTCCTGCTGGCGGAGTTTTGCGCGATAAGTCGGAGATGAGCCAAAGACCAGCAGTAGATAAACCATCACGGCAATAATCAGATCAAAGAGTATGACAAATAGCATCACACGCGGCCCGATCGATTCAAACATCCTGCCTACCAACAGAGGAACTATCATGCCGCCGACGCTCCCGCCGAAAATGAGAAAGCCTGTCACAAGCCCCGTCATCTGCATTCGCCGCTCAGCAAACGTCAGCGCCGTCGGGTAGATGGAAGCCATCGAAAGCCCTATCGCAACCGTCGCGACAGTAATCGCCGCAAGCGAAGTTGACCATACGAGAGCGATCCCTATGCTGATAAAGCAGCCGATTAAATCGGCCAGCAGAATTGTGCGCGGCCTCAATCGCGCAGCGATGGGTACGCCGATAAGCCTTCCCACGGTGAGCGACAACCAGAAAACGGATGTCAGATATGCCGCCATATTCTCATCGCCCAGATTCATCTTCAGTACATAGCTGTAAATCCAACCGCCGTAGCTCACCTCTGCGCCGATGTACATGCAAAGCAACATGGCTATCAAAACTACCAGCTTGTAGTTGATCCGGCCTGCGTTCGAGTGCTCAGGTGAAACCTGTCGATTTTGCGGGCTTGGCAGCGAGAACAGCACGGCGGCTGCGGGCAGTATCAGAACCGCGAGCACAAAATAGACCGCCGCCGTCGAGTTGACGAACCAGAGAGTTAGCCTGATAACCAGCGGAGCGAGAACGCCGCCGACTCCGTAGAAGAAATGGAGTCCGTTCATAAAAGGCGGGACACGACTTTCATGCACCCAGACGAGCAAGGCGTTTCCGCCTACGCCCAGCGCGCCTTCCGCCGTGCCCAGCGCAACCACAACCGCCACCAGAATACTGAGCGTCGGGATGATCGGCACGAGCGCCAGCATCGCGGACATTGCAATAATCATTACCGCCATTACCGTGTGGCCGCGCAAACGATCATAGAACCTGCCGCTGAAAAGTGAGCCCAACAGGAACCCGAACGAACGGGCGGTGAAGAGATAGCTGATGTCGGCCAGGTTTACTTGCGTCTGCTCGGCCAGAGCCGGCAAGGTAGGACCGAGCGAAGCCATCGCAAGGCCGAGAGCGGCGAAGGCAATGAAGTAAGAGATGGTTTGAGCGAGCTTGATGTTTTTCAATGTCGTGGTCTACGTTTAGCGCGAGTATTTACTTTTCATCTTCTTCCTTCTTGCCCTGGCCCCAGAATTCCTTCATCGCTTCCGCCCCCGGAATAAACCTCTCCCAGAGTTGCGGAGCCGCCGCGCTCATCTCAAGCAAGCCGCGAAAACGCCGGTCGAATTCCTCTTTGGTTTTCAGATAAGCCTCGAAGCTGCTCGCCAGATAGTTCTTGAAAAAATCTTGAGCGACCTCTTCACGCGAGCGTATCAATTGAAACAAGAACGGCAACGGCAGCAGGCTCTTGTCGTTTTTCTCTTCTTCCAGGATGACCTGCATCAAAACCGATTTAGTAACATCTGCCTTTGTTTTCGAATCGATGACTTGAATATCGTGGCCGTCACGGATCAATTTTATAAGGTCCTGGTAATTGACATAGCTGCTCGTCTCTGTGTTGTACAACCGGCGGTTGCCGTATCGCTTGATGATAACCCGATCAGAATCTGCTTTTTTCTTCGCCATAACTTTTCGCAATGTATCACAAGTGCGACATATTTGTCTATGATTATTCGTTATCTGTAATAAAATCAAGAAAATACCGCAATGCTGCGTTTGCGAACGAAAAATAATGCTGAAACCTTCGTAATTATGACGCAATGTAAAATTATTATGCTAGTTATCTCTTGGTATTGCGGTGTTTACAGTTTTCTTCTCGCAGATGCGAAAAATTTTCTTGACAGAATCTAGTTCTATGATATTCTCAGAGGCGAATTCATTCGATAAGAAAGGAATAAGATTATGACCAACAAATCAAAATCGACCAACAAGCAAAGCGGTCAGGCGACAGCCCGTGGCAAAGCGCCTGAGCAAACTCCGGCGGAATGGGCCAAGCAGGTAGTCGAGAATCTGGCCGACACGCAGAAGAAGTGGATTGAGATCACTTCCGAGCAAAATGCTTTAGTCCTGAAAGCCATTACTGAGGGGATGACATTTTACAGGACTGCGCCGACGCCCGCGCTCGCGGATTGGGCGAGGCAGGGAATCGAAGGTTTTGTCGAGGCGCAGAAGCGCTGGGCCGAGATCGCTTCCGAGCAAAGCGCGCAATTTTTTGCATCGATGAGCGAAGGCGCCGGATTCGACGCGAATGACGTGACGCGCGCGATTTCAGATTATGCGGGGCAGGGAGTTGATACTTTCGTCAAAGCGCGCACTCAATGGTTAGATTTCGCCGCCGAGCAGAATGCTCAGGTTCTCAAAGCCGTGAAAGACGGGCTGGGCCTTGACGAGTCGTCACCGGCTGCTGCCATGGCCGACTTCGCACAGCAGGCCGTAACTAACTACGTCGAAGTGCAGAAACGCTGGCTCGATTTAGCCACGCAGCTTCCTTTTCTTCGACCGACAGAGAAAAAATAAATCTCTAGAGCTGTTTTCGATTGAATGTACGGGATAGGAGAGACATCTCACCGCAGAGACACAGAGAACACAGAGCGGGCGCAGAGAAAACCATACTCTGCTCTGCGCCCCCGCCGCGTGCGAAGCACATCATCGGCCATATGCGTCCTCTGTGTCTGCGGCGGTGAATCTTCTTTCATTACCTTACACTCATATGTAATTTGATCTAGAAGTGATGAGTAATGAGTAAAACAAATTCGTGGTTTACTCATCACTCAAGAAGGCGAAATGGTTACTTACGTAATCCTGTGGAAATTCACCGACGATGGCGCTAGAAACATAAAGCATACGACAGGGCGCAGCGAAGTATTCAAAGCGCAGGCCGAAGAGCTTGGAATCAAAGTAAAGAATTATTACTGGACCCTCGGCTCGTACGACGGCGTGATAACCCTGGAAGCGCCCGATGACGAATCAGTGGCGCGGCTCATATTTCTGGTCTGCTCGCTGGGAAGCGTGCGCGCCCAGACCCTGCGCGCATTCGAACAGGAAGAGATAGATCGCATTCTATCGTGATCGTGATGTATGATCTTCTCCCTTGCGCCTTTTAAAATGCAAACGGAATAGGAGATAGCGATGACCAGAGAGTCAGTCTCGAAACGAGATTATCCGTGGACGACCACCGTAAAAGATAACCAAGTCACCATTCGCCTCATGAAGCCCGAAGACTCGAAGGCCCTGCTCGCTTTCGCTCAGTCTCTGCCCGAAGAAGACCTGCTCTTTCTTTCGGTTGACATCACCCGCCCCGAAGTGGTTGAACAGTGGGCGCGCAACATTCAAGCGGGCCGCGTCCATACCGTGCTTGCGGAATCTGCCGGCAAGCTGATAGGTCACGGCACCCTGGCCTTCAATGAATTGACATGGACTCGTCATCTGGGCGAAATCCAGTTGATGATCAGTCCCGAGCGAAGAGGCGGCGGGCTGGGGAGCCTGCTCGCCAATGAAGTCTTCGCTATTGCCCAAGATCTGGGCTTGCAAAAAATCGTAGCCCGGATGGCCTCAGAGCAAAAGGGCGCGATGCAGGTCTTCGAGCGCCAGGGTTTCAAGGCCGAAGCTTTGCTGGCCGATTACGTTATGGACCGCCAGGGGCGCACGCACGATTTAATCGTCATGTCTTACGACGTGACCGGCTTGACCGAATAGATCAAGGCAGGAAGAACTCGATATGTTTGAGCAAGAGCTGTCGCGTATGGAAGGCGATTTTTATCGCGGATTAAACAGCGTAGTCGAACCGCTGGTGCGAGCAGGCTTTGGTTCTCCCGTCTTATGGCCGACCGGAGCGATAGTGCTTGAGACGACGGGGCGGAATACCGGGCAAAGTTTCAATGTTCCCTTGCTTGCCACTCGCCTAGGCGATCTCGTAGTGGTCAGCACCTACCGCCGCCGCTCGCAGTGGGTCAAGAACCTCGCAGCCAATACGGAAACCCGCTACTGGATGGGGGGCCGCCTGCACAAAGCCATCGCTTTTGTGCTCACGCCCGATCGCGAGTCGTCGTCTTCAGATAAATTGCCGCCGCGCGCCTCGTGTCTCGCCGCCTTCTTGCAACAGCAGAGTCAATTATTCGGAATCAGCTTTGCGATCCTGATGCCGCGCAATTGAAGAGAAGACCATGAGCGCCAATCCTCCACTTGCCCGCATTCCGCAGCCGCCCGAAAAGCTCCTGCTGGGCAACCTGCTCGCGCTGAGCGCCACAACGCCTATACAGGATATGGTGAGGCTCGCGCGAGAGTACGGGCCGATCTACCGGCTGGCCATGCGAGGCCGCGTGGTGCTGGTCGTTTCGGGCCACGAGCTGGTCGAGGAGCTGTCAAACGAAAAACTTTTCGATAAAACGATTCGCGGCGCCCTGGGGCTTGTGCGGCGGTTTGGGGGCGACGGGCTGTTTACCTCAAAAACGCAGGAGCCGAACTGGTCGAAAGCTCACAATATCCTGCTGCCCAACTTCGGCCAGCGGGCGATGCAGGGCTACCACCCGATGATGCTCGACATAGCCGAGCAATTGGCGCTCAAGTGGGAGCGGCTCAACTCGGACGAAGAGATCGATGTAGTTCGCGACATGACCAGCCTGACCGTAGACACGATTGCCTTGTGCGGCTTCAACTACCGATTCAACTCTTTTTATCACGACACCGAACATCCTTTTGTGAAGGCGATGGCGGGCGCGCTCGGCACCTCGATGGATGAATTGGGCGACGTGCCTATGGAAAAGCTCGTGCGTAAGAGCCGCAGGCGTCAGCTTGACGACGACATCCGGGTGATGAACGAAACTGTTGACCGGATCATCAAGGACCGGCGGGCAAGCTGCGAAGACCCCTCGGACAAATCGGATTTGTTGAGCTACATGCTCTGCGGCGTAGACAAGAAGAGCGGCGAACGTCTGGACGATCTCAACATACGTTACCAGATCATCACGTTTCTTATAGCCGGTCACGAGACGACGAGCGGGCTGCTCTCTTTCGCCATCTACGCGCTGCTCAACCACCCCGAAGTGCTGGCGCAGGCTTACGAAGAGGTGGATCGTGTGCTGGGCCGCGATACTTCTGTGAAGCCTACTTACGCCGAGGTCAATCGACTGACATACATCTCTCAAATTCTGAAAGAGACGCTGCGCCTCTGGCCTACGGCCCCGGCCTATTCGATCTACCCGTATCAGGACACCATCATCGCCGGAAAATACAGAGTGAAGCGCAGCCATCACATCACGGTGTTGCTGCCGATGCTGCATCGCGACAAGAGCGTCTGGGGCGAGCAGGCAGAGGTCTTCAACCCTGATAACTTCAGCCCCGAAAAAGAGGCGGCGCGACCCGCGAATGCTTACAAGCCGTTTGGCAACGGCCAGCGCGCCTGCATAGGGCGGCAGTTCGCTATGCAAGAAGCGACGCTTGTTTTGGGGATGATCCTGCAACGTTTCAAGCTGATCGACCACACGCGCTATAAATTACAGATCAGAGAGAGCCTGACGATGAAGCCCGACGGCTTCAAGATCAAAGTTCGATTGCGAGAGTCAGCGGGCAGTGAGTATAGGCAGGCGGCCAGCCGGCAGCGACCAGCAATTAGTGAGCAAGCATCTCAACTGCCCACTGCCCAGCCGATCCCCCGGCCCACTGTCCATCACGAGACGCCGCTGCTCGTGCTTTACGGTTCGAACATGGGAACGTCGGAAGAGATCGCGCGCCGCATAGGGCAGGACGCGGAAGAGAACGGCTTTGTCGTGAGAATCGCGCCGCTCGACGATTACGCGGGGCGATTGCCGAAAGAGGGACTGCTGGCTATCGTTTCGTCTTCCTATAACGGTCTTCCGCCCGACAACGCCGTGAAGTTTTGCGAGTGGCTGCGCGACGGCGACCTGGCTGACGACGCGCTTGCGGGCGTCACTTATACGGTCTTCGGCTGCGGCAATCGCGACTGGGCGGCGACGTTTCAAGCCGTGCCGCGTTTTATTGACGAGCGGCTTCAGGCACACGGCGCGCGGAGAATCTATCCGCACGGCGAAGGCGATGCGCGCGACGATTTCGACGGCCAGTTCAAACACTGGTATAAACCGCTGCGCGCAACCGTCGCGCGCGACCTCGATATCAGGATTGAGGCCGAAGAAGCCGCCGGAGCAAAGCCGCTTTACAAACTCGAAATCGTGCCGGGGCGACAGATGAGCCCGTTCGTCAATTCGCTCGGCGCTCGGCCTATGACCGTGCGCGTCAACCGCGAGCTGCACCGCAAAGACGGCGAGCAGGCCTCAGATCGCTCGACCCGTCACCTCGAATTGGAATTGCCTCCGGACGTGACCTACCGGGCGGGCGACCATCTGGGCGTGATCCCGCACAACGGCGATACGGCGGTCAAACGCGTGGCGGCGCGGTTCGGCTTTGAACGCGATGCCTACATACGGCTGCGCCGTCTGACCACCCGCAAAACGTTTCTGCCCGTCGAGCAGACCATCTCGGTCTATCGGCTGCTGGGCGATTACGTCGAATTGCAGGATGTTGCTACGCGCTCGCAAATACAAACGCTGCTGGCTTATACTGAATGCCCGCCGGAAAAGATTAGACAATCTGCCTGGGTCGGCGAGGATGAAACGAGCCAGGCCAGGTATAAAGAAGAGGTGCTGGCAAAGCGAAAATCGCTCATCGACCTGCTCGAAGAGTTTCCGGCCTGTCAGCTTCCGTTCGAGGTCTATCTTGAGATGCTGGCGCCGCTCAGGCCGCGTTACTACTCTATCTCTTCATCGCCGCTGATCGAAGAGCGTAGTTGCAGCATCACCGTAGCCGTAGTCGAAGGGCCGGCGCGTTCGGGGCACGGCACGTTTGCAGGTATCTGCACAAACTATCTGCGCCGCCAGGCTGAGGGCAGCGTGATCTATGCTTTCGTCAAGGACACGAAGTCGGCTTTCAGACTACCCGACGACCCGGCCGTGCCGGTTATTATGATCGGCCCCGGCACGGGCCTCGCGCCGTTTCGCGGCTTCTTGCAAGAACGCGCGGCGCTCAAGGCCGGGGGCGCGGAGGTAGGCGACGCGCTGCTCTTTTTCGGCTGCCGTCATCCGCAACAAGACTTTATTTACGAAGACGAGTTGCGTGACTTTGAGCGGCAGGGCGTGACCCGGCTCTCGACGGCGTTTTCGCGCGTCGAAGGCCGGCAAAAGTGTCACGTTCAAAGCGAGATTTATACGCGGCGTGATGAAGTCTGGCAGATGATCGAAGACGGCGCGGTGGTCTATGTATGCGGCGACGCCTCGCGCATGGCCCCGGACGTCAGGCGCACGTTCGCCGCCGTCTACCGCGAAAAGACCGGCGCGAGCGAGGCCAAAGCCGACGAGTGGCTCGACGAAATGACGGCGCAGAATCGCTATCTGGTCGATGTCTGGGCCGCGAGCTGATCCGCGCCGCTCTTACGAAAAACAATTACACGGAGAAGCCTATGTCCGCACCTAGTCTCAACATGCGATTGACTTCGATGGATGCGACCTTTCTCTATTTCGAGAAGAAGGAAGCGCCGATGCACATCGGCAGCGTGAGCATCTTTGAAGGCGAAATACCGTTCGATAAATTTATAGAGAACATCAGCTCGAAGATGCATCTGCTTCCGCGCTATCAGCAGAAAGTTATTCCTGACCCGTTCAATCTCGGACACCCGACCTGGGAGGTCAATTCCGATTTCGATATTAATAATCACGTCATCCGAATCCAGATTGACGCGCCCGGCTCGGAGAAAGAATTGATCGAGCTTGCGGGCCGCATATTCTCTCCGGTGATGGACCGCAACAAGCCGCTCTGGGACATCTATCTGGTGTACGGGCTGGAAGGCAAACGGACGGCTATGATCGCGCGCGTGCATCACTGCATGGTTGACGGCGTGTCGGGAGTGGATTTGCTCAAGATCATTTTAGACATCTCTCCCGACACTAAGCCTGCGCCAAAGCCCGCCGCTGTTCCGCCGCCTCCGCCGCGCCCCGACGCCACGCGGCGTTTCTTTGATTCGCTGCTTGGCGGCATGCAGGAAGGCATGAATCGCTGGATGGAATTTCAGACGGGATTGTTGAACCTCACACAAGCGGTGACATCCAGACAGACGCAAGAAGCGATGCCCGATATGAGCCGGTTGATTCCGGGGCTTGCAGCGCCTGCCCCCCTGTTGCCGTTCAATCGCGCTTGCTCAGGCGAGCGCAAGCTCGTATGGAGCACGTTCTCTTTTGCCGAAGCCCGCGCCATTCGCGCTCAACTGGGCGGGACGGTCAATGACGTAGTGCTGACGGTGCTGTCGGGCGCGATTTCGCGCTACGTCGAAAAGCACGGCCAGCAAACCGTCAATCGCAACGTGCGCGTGATGGTTCCTGTGAGCCTCAGGCGAGAAGACCAGCGCGGCGCATTGGGAAATCTCGTCTCCCTGCTCCCTGTAGAGATACCGCTCGACCTCGGCGACCCGCTCAAGCGTTACCAGCATGTGACGGCCAAGACCGTGACGATGAAGAATGCGCGCGTGGCCGAAAGTCTCAACCTGTTCTCGGCTTTGATGGGAATACTGCCCGCGAGCGTACAGGCTTTAGTCGGCGCGATTGCAAACACTCCTTTCCCCGCTTTCAATATAGTCTCGACGAACGTGCCCGGGCCGCAGGTCCCGCTCTACGCGATGGGCAAACGCATGATCGCTTATTACCCCTATGTGCCGGTCGGCTATGCGGTCGGGTGCGGTTGCGCTATAATGAGCTACGACCAGAAACTCTATTTCGGGCTGACCTCCGACACGCAGGCGATGCCCGATGTGGAAAGCCTCAAAGAGTTTTTGGAGCAGTCTTTCGTTGAACTACGAAAAGCAGCAGGCGTGGACGAAATCAAACCACAGGTCATGAAAGCCGCAAGAGGCAGGAAGCGGTAGCGATCAAGTTTTAGCGTGACAGGAGAGAATTTATCGCTGATAACGCTGAAGTCTCCTTCACTATGTCAACATACACAAACACCTTTCGCAAAGATCAACGGGCCGCAGAAAGGCCCATCTGGCGTGAAACCTTTGTCGGACTCGAATGGTTATCTCTGCGAGCATCACCCGTGTTCTACGGTTTCGGCGTGCCGCGCGGTGATCGTTCGGCAGTCATATCTGTTCCGGGGTTCATGGGGACAGACCTTTACCTGCAAGAGCTTCACTGGTGGCTGCGGCGCATAGGCTATCGCTCTTACCTTTCCGATATAGGCCGCAACGCAGACTGTCTGGATCTGCTGGTTGACCGCCTGGTGGGCACTATTGAAAAGGCTCATACGGAAACCGGCGGGAAGGTCAATTTGATCGGCCACAGCCTGGGCGGAATACTCGCGCTGTCGGCTGCCTCGCTCAGACCCAATTTGGCCGCTTCGGTGATCACTCTAGGCTCGCCGTTTCGCGGCATACGCTCGCACCCGATGGTATTGCAGATGGCTAATGTAGTCCGCGAGCGTATCAAGAACACTCAAAGTAATGCGAGGCCCGCTTGCTACACCGGTTATTGCGATTGTGACGCCGTCAACGCTTTGCAAACACCTTGCTCGCACCCGGTGCCTCATACGGCTATATACACAAAGTCGGACGGAATCGTTGACTGGCGCGTCTGCATCAACGAAGACCCCGCGACGAATTATGAAGTCAACGGCACACACGTAGGCTTAGTCTTCAACCCCTCGGTCTACGAGCTGATCGCTACCCGGCTTGCTCAAAAGCGATAGCGATGGCTTAGATCGATTCAGCAAGGATGACAGAAATGACGATGCTCAGGCTGTCGGCAGTTCTGCTGATGCTTATACTCGCGTGCGGCCTTGCGGCTTCTCAACAACCTGCGGCACAAGACCCAACGGTTCCGCGCCCCCTTACCGCGCCTCCCGGATACATGACCTCGGCGGAAGCTGCGCTGGCGGAAAAGTTCAAAGGGATCACGACCGAGGGCACCGTGGCGCCAGGTCTTTTCTCAATCAAGCGAACGGGCGTTTCTACGAAACCTGTGAAGGACGCAGCCGAAGCCTTCATAAACTCGCTTACCGAGCAGCAGAAAACGAAGACACTCTTTCCGATAGACAGCGACGAGTGGCGACGATGGAGCAACATCCACCGCTACCCGCGCCAGGGAGTCTCTTTCGCCGAGATGAACACGGCGCAACGAGAGAAGGCATTCGCGTTGCTCAAGGCGAGCCTCAGCTTGAAAGGGTTTGAAAACGCCCGCGACATTATGCGGCTCAATGAGACAATCGCGGAGATGACAGGCCGCCGCGAAGAGTACGGCGAGGGTCTTTACTATTTTACGGTGATGGCGACGCCGTCGGCAGATAAGCCCTGGGGATGGCAGCTAGACGGCCATCATCTGGTAATCAACTATTTCATACTCAAAGATCAGATAGTCATGACACCGGCTTTTATGGGGAGTGAGCCTGTCTGGGCAGAGGCGGGCAAGTACGCGGGAACGCGCGTCTTTGAAGACGAAGAGCGAAACGGCCTTGCGTTTATGCAGTCGCTGACCGAGGAGCAGCGCGCGAAGGCGATTATCTCTAAAGACCTTCCGCGCGAAATCTTCACCGCCGCCTTCAGAGACAATTTCGAGATGAGGTATGAAGGCATACGCTACCAGGAGCTGACCGCTGCGCAGCAGAAGCTTCTGCTCAATTTGATTGAGACCTATGTCGGCAACATGCGACCGGGACATGGCCGCGTCAGGATGGATGAAGTAAAGAAGCATCTTTCGGAAACTCACTTCGCATGGATGGGCGGCGTCGCCGATGACAGTGTTTTTTATTATCGCGTTCACAGCCCTGTGATTCTCATCGAGTTTGACCATCAGCGCGGCGTCGCGCTCAGAAACGACAAACCTTCACGCAATCACATTCACACAGTCGTTCGCACGCCGAACGGCAATGATTACGGCAAAGACCTTCTGCGGCAGCACCACGAGCAGTTCGACCATTCAAAACCGGGGCACGATCACACGCATCCCGGTCAAAACGATAAATCGAAAAAGCCCTGATTATGAAGAAAAGACTCCTCAATTTGATCGCAATGCTGTGCTGGCTCGCCGTCGGAGCAGTTTCCGCGCAGACCGATTTAGCCCACTGGGCCGAATGGCGCGGCCCTTTCTGGAACGGCATGGCGCGCGGCGATGCGCCGACGACCTGGACCGATACCAAGAACATAAAATGGAGACTCGACATTCCCGGTCGCGGACATTCGACCCCGGTGGTCTGGGGCGATAAGATTTTTCTTACAACCGCAATTCCAACGAAACCGCCGGCGGCGGTGGTCGAGCAGGCGGGCGAGCAAACCGGGCGACGCGGGCCGGGCGGGGGCGCGGGCGCAAACATCGAGCACCGCTTTGAAGTCATCTGCGTTAATCGTAAGACCGGAAAAGTGATCTGGCAAAAGACGGCTCGCGTTGCCGCGCCTCACGAAGGCTATCATCGCATGTACGGCAGCTTCGCATCGAACGCGCCCATAACTGATGGCAAGCATGTTTACGCATTTTTCGGCTCGCGCGGAATCTATTGCTATGACCTGAATGGAAAACTGGTGTGGCAGAAAGACCTGGGCGTTCAGATGCGAATGCGATTGCAGTTTGGCGAAGGCGTCGCTCCCGCTTTGGACGGCGAACGAATTATCCTTACCTTCGATCAGGAATCGGACTCTTTCGTCGTCGCGCTCGACAAGCGCACGGGGAAAGAGGTTTGGCGAGTTGCGAGAGATGAGAAAAGCTCGTGGAGCACTCCGCTCGTCATAGAGCACGCGGGCCGCCGCCAGGTTATCGTGAGCGCGACCGGGAAAGTGCGAAGCTACGACGTTCAAACCGGCAAGGTGATCTGGGAGTGCGCGGGGCTTGGAACGAACGTTATCCCCGCGCCCGTTTATCACAACGGCATAGTGTACGTGATGAGCGGGCACCGCGACCCGAAACTGATGGCGATAAGGCTCGGAAAGGAAGGCGACCTGACGGGAACCGATGCTGTGTTGTGGAATCACACGCGTGGTGTTTCATACACTCTTTCGCCCGTGTTGCATGACGGCAAGCTTTACGTAGTGACGGATTCTGGGCAAGTCAGTTGTTTCAACGTTGCGACGGGCGAGCCTTACTATCATCAGGTCCGCTTGCCGCGCCCGTACAATTTCAAAGCCTCTCCCGTGGGCGTAAACGGCAAGCTCTATCTGGCGAGCGAAGAAGGCGACGTGATCATTGTGAAGATGGGAGAGAAGCTTGAAGTCGTCGCCACGAACACGCTCGAAGACCAGATGTTTATCGCCTCGCCAATCGTTGTGGAGGGCGAGTTGTTCCTGCGCAGCCAAAATCGCCTTTACTGCATAAGCGAAAGCAAAGCGAAATAATAAAATAAGATTCACCGCAGAGACACAGAGAACACAGAGGATGCACAGAGAAAATCGTATCCTCTGCGCCCCCTCTGTGTTCTCTGTGTCTCTGCGGTGAGATGACTTTAATGCATCTCAATATTACTTATTTATCCGTCTCTTTGATTCCCATACGACTGCGATCAGGGTACGCGGGGCGTCGTGGTCTCGCAACAGGGTTGCGCTTCATCTCTTCGAGAATATCTTTGATAGCAGCGTTGAGCTGCCCGTCACCAGCGCCGTTCATGCCGCTGGCTGGGTCGCCGATTATCTCAATATCAGGCTCCAGCCCATAGCCCTCTATCATCCAGGTTCCATTGTCTTCAAAGAAAGGCGCATTTGGAATGTTGAAATACCCGCCATTGATTAGAGCAGGATTGCCGTTGAGCCCGATAAGCCCGCCCCACGTGCGCGAGCCGATGATCTTGCCACGAGCGAGTTTGCGAAAATAATAAGCAAAGTTCTCCCCCGCAGAGACTGTCATCCCGCTTACAATCAAACGCTTCGGGCCGTGGTGCAGACGCCAGGGCACCGGACGGTCCAGACTGTAACGCCCTCCCAGATAATTCAGCGCCGTGGGGTCCATCAAGCTTGCGAAAACGTCTCCGAGAAAACCGCCCGCGCTCCAGCGCGCATCGATGATGAGACCCTCTTTATCAACCTGACCATAAAGCTGCCGGACCATCGCGTTAAGCCCGTTGATGGAAACGTCAGGCAGATGAAGATAACCGACTTTGCCTCCCGTCTGTCGCTCGACAAAATTGCGATTCGCCTCGACCCAGGCGAGGTATCGCAAGCCGTTTTCGTCTGCCAGGGGCTTCACAGTAATCTTCCAGGCGGTAGCGTCCGCAACAGGCTTGTTGTTGAGAGTCAGCGTAACGTCGCGACCGGACAACCCTGGAAAGGCTGCCCGCAGGTCTTTGCTTGCGTCAACAGGCTTTCCGTTCACGGCAATCAAATAGTCGCCGGTTTTTGCATTAATGCCGGGCTGACTTAGCGGCCCGCGAGCGGTTGTATCCCACTGAGCGCCTTCATAAATCTTTGTGATCTGATACGCGCCGCCTTTCAGCTCGAAATCTGCGCCGAGCATGCCCACAGAAACGGCGGCAGGCGACTTCTCTATATCGCCCTGGCTCGTCATATAAATATGTCCCACGTTTAGCTCGCCTACCATCTCTCCGAGAAGGTAATTCAGATCTTCGCGTGTGACGCAGGCATCAAGCCATTTGCCGTAACGCTCGCGCATCCCTGACCAATCGACACCCTGCATACCCGGGTCGTAAAGGAAATCTCTGTACAGCCGCCAAACGTCGTTGAAAATCTGTTTCCACTCGGCTCGCAGGTCTATCTCGACCTCCATATCCTTAGCCGACACCGTTACAGTCTTTTTTTGATCGCCGGTCAGATCGTGAATAGTTATCTCAGAGCCTTTTCGCGACGCCACGTACTTGCCATCAGCCGATAGGCTGAAATCATTGACGGCTTCGACGATCGTTTTCTCTTTCTGCTCCGTGGTATCGAAAACCGCAATCGAACGATTGCCGTCTTGATCGATTCGAGCGTAGACGAGCCTCCCATCGTGAGCTACGCCGAGGTTGCGAATGTTCCACCCTTGAATGGGCAGTCGTGTTGCGCGCCTTTCAATATTCTCCGGAGTCCCGGCCTGTTGTCTGAGATCAATGGCCAGGATCGTATCCTGATCTCTGTAAACAAAATTGTTGTTCAGCGGGTTAAGAGTTGGAGAGGAAAAATTGCGAGTGCTGACAAAATAAAGGTAATCACCTTTACGATCAAACGCCGGAAAGAAATCGTCAAACATGCTGTTCGTCACCTGGCGCGTCTTCGCCGTATCCGTATCGTAAACCCAGACGGAGGATAACGAGGTGTTTCTTGTCCTGGCGTAAGCGAGCAGGCGCGAGTCTCCCGACCAGCTCAATTGAGGCCGCTCTCCCCATTCGTCGGAATCTACGCGCCTGGTTTCGTTGCTTGCGATCGTATAAACGTAAATAGCGTTCGCCTGATCCATAAACGCGATCCTGGCGGAATCATTCGACCAGGTGGGCCGGTAGCGAAAGCCGGGGCCGCTGCGAGTCAACTGTTTAGCTTCACCGGCACCGTCCGAGCGTGTAATGTAAAGTTCATACTCGCCTGTTGAATCCGAAAAATACGCGACCCATTTCCCATCAGGGCTACAGGCGGGATCACGCTCGAACACCCCGCTGGTGCGAGTAAGATTAATTGCAGGTCGCGACGCATCGGAGACGGCCCAAATATCGCCGCGCGCTTCGACGGCTACGCTATTGCCGCTCGTAGATGTGCTGAAGCTGGTAATAAAATTCCCGGCATTAACTTTAACAGGTTTGACCGTTCGGCTTTCTTGCGGAAGGAGCACATCAACGCGGCTCGCTTTGCCCGTTCCGAGATCGAGCGAGTAGAGATCGGCAGCGCATTGGAAAACGATTTCGCCCTGTCCTTGTCGTCCGGGCCCGATGGAAGGGTTTTTGACATCGAACTCCGTGAAGCGAGTAATCTGTCGGCGCTCGCCGCTCTTAATATCTAAAGCCCATATGTTATGTCGCTGTTCCGGCCCGGCGTCTGAAATGTAGTAGAGAGTTTCGCCGTGCCACATCGGATTCTGGTCCGTGCCTTTCCAATCGGTTAATCTCTTGGAGCTTTGATCGCGAAGATTGAAAAGCCATATATCCTGCGCCATGCCTCCGCTATAGCGCTTCCAAACATTCATCAGGTTGTTAGGCCAGTTTTGAGTATAGGCAAGTTGCTGGCCGTCGGCGCTTATTGCGCCATCGGCCCCGTATGCTACGGGTAGTCTGACGGGCATTCCGCCCGCAGCAGGAACAGAGAACAACTGCATGGCAATAGGACTGAACGAGAGCGAATTAGTATAAAAGAGCAGCCCTCCCGCCGCCGTCCACTGGCACAGCGACTTGCCGCGCGGCAGATGTGTTATGCGTGTGGGAGCGCCCCCTGCAATTGGAATGGTGTAAATATCCTGATTGCCTTCAAGGTTGGCGACAAAGGCAATCGTTCGCCCGTCAGGGCTAAAGCGCGGCTGAAATTTCATGCCGGGCGCGCTTGTAAGCCGGACGGCAACGCCTCCCGCTCTGGGCGCGCACCATATGTCATTAGCGTAAACGAAAGCTATGTGAGTCCGGCTAGCAGCAGGGTAGTGTTTTAATTCTGCGCCACTTGCTTCGAGCGCACAAAACAAGAAGGCGAGCTGGATAACCGCAAGATCTCTTATGGTAACCCTCAATTTCACAGACTCCTCCTAAATCGCAAAAACTGAAGAAGAATCTAGCACGCAAAGCACGCGCTGTATTGCATTAATCTGACGGCTTTGTACAGGGCTTGCGCAAGCGGGCCATCGAACGAAACCTGGCGGGCGTTGTGCCTGTGAGGCGTTTGAATGTTCGGGAAAAATGGCCTTGATCGTAAAAGCCCGCGCTCAATGCAATCTCAGCGAGCGCGGCATCAGAAGCGGAAAGCTCGCGGCAGGCATAGTCTATTCTGAGTCGGCGTGTGTATTCTCCAATCGAGCAACCGTAATGGCGGCGAAACGAGCGGGCCAGGTGAGCAGGGTGCGCCCCGACAACCCGCGCAAGATCATCAACCGTAAAGCTGTCGCAAAAATGCGCTTGAAGAAACTGCCTGGCCCTTTCGAGCCATTTGGGAATTCCGCCCGATGTTAACTTGCGATTATTGCGGGCGATTTCAGCGATTATCTCAAGAAAGAGTCCTTCAATCGCTATCGCCGATACGTCGTCGGATTGCTGGAATTCCTTGTAGAGTTTTATGGCAAGCCCGGCGACCGCGCCTCCTTCAAACGCTGCCGAGCTATCAAGATTTATCGGGGGACGCCGTATAAGCTCCATCCATTCCGGCTCGATCTCTATGTTGAGACAACGCCCGCCCGTGTCGTAGAAATGATCCGAGTGTACTTCATCCGAAGGGCGGTAGATAAGCGTGAGAGATTTGCACACGCGAGAACGCTTGCCATAGTTCTCATAAAAACTTCCACCAAGAGTAAATATAAAGCAGGCGTGTTCATGCGAATGCTTTGGGAGCACAAGCCCCGGAGCGTACATGGTTTCAGTCAATCGAATGCCGTATAGATTAGAACTCCTCAGAACGTCGCCGCAAAACTGGCCGCCCGGAAGCTTCAATTCCATAGATTAAACCTTTTGGAAAGCGCAGGGATTATTGATCAGGGAATCTAAGTATATATTGGTTGATGCTCTTGATAAAGTTTTCGCGCGGTGCTAATTTAGCACCAGACTTTTTGAACTCTTATTTGCCCGGAGGATTTTTCCTGGCGTCCGCAGCTTGAATAAAGCCTGAAGGAACGTCAGGGTTATTATGCGTGACTAAGCTTTCAAAATCGTAGATGACATCATCAGAAGCCGATGTTTCTGATCTTACACCACGTCTCTATCCATTGGAGCTTAGTATATGCATACTCACCTCAGCGCAATCGACCTGGGCTATAACCTGCCCGACGGCTCAACACTTTTCAACTCATTGACGTTCAGCTTTAACCCGGTCCGCACAGGCTTGATCGGGCAGAACGGCATCGGAAAATCCACCCTGCTCGATCTGCTGGCCGGAAGAAAAACACCGTCTGTCGGAAGCATAAACGCGGTCGGCAAGGTGTCGTATCTTCCTCAAAACGACCTGATCGCTACAAACGCAACCGTAGCCGATGCGCTCCGGTTTGCCGCCGAAATCCGGGCGCACGAACGCATCGCAAACGGCGAAGGCACGAATGCCGATTTTGAGATGGTTGACAACCTGTGGGATCTTCCTGATCGCATCGAGAGGGTTTTCGAAGAGCTTGCTATCTCTCACCTATCGCTCACGCAGGCTGTTGACACCTTGAGCGGCGGCGAGCTTATGCGAGTACGCCTTGCCCGTCTGCTCGTCGAAGAGCCTGACTTCATTCTGATCGATGAGCCTACGAATCACCTGGATTTTTCGGCGCGGCGGTTCGTTTACAACCTCATCGCCAGTTGGGGGAAAGGGCTGGTCGTCGTAAGCCACGACCGGAAGCTTTTGTCGCTCGTGGATCAAATCGCCGAGCTTGATCCGCAAGGCATTAAGTTTTATGGCGGGAATTACGAGTTCTATAAAGGGCAACGCGGCGTTGAAAAAGCGGCTGCCGAACAGAGCGTTGTAAACGCAAAGCAGAAGCTCAAGCGCGCGCAACAGGCTGCTCGCAAAGCCGCCGAACGACAGGAGCGACGAAACTCGGCGGGTCGCAAGCGAGCGGTGAGGACAGGAATATCGCGTATGGCCGCAGGCAATCTCCAACGCATGGCCGAAAATAGCGCGTCCAGGCTCAAGGGCCGCCACGAGAAAAAGGTCGAAGACGCAAGCCTTGAGTTTCAACTGGCGCGTAGGAGTTTGCCGGTTGAGAATCAGATCGCGGTCGATCTCAATAAAACAGCGGTGCCTGCAAGCAAACGCATGATAGAGCTTGCGGAAGTGAATTATCGTTATCCCGGTGCGGACCGGTTTTTGTGGAGCCAGCCTATAACGATAAACATTTTCGGAGCGGAGCGCATAAGTCTGGAAGGCCACAACGGAAGCGGGAAATTGACTCTCATAAGCATCGTCTGCGGAGAGAAAGAACCTTCTTCGGGCGTCGTCCGCGTAGGGACAGAAAAGATCGGGCTTTTAGACCAGCGCGTGGACGTGCTGGACGACACGTTGAACATTTTTGAGAACGTCAAACGCATAGCCCCCACGCGCCAGGAGCACGAGATTCGCATACTGCTTGGGCGGTTTCTTTTTTATAAAGACGCGGTCTTCAAGCCGACGACCGTGTTGAGCGGCGGAGAGAGAATGCGAGCCGGGCTGGCCTGTCTTTTAGGGGCGGATCAGTCGCCCGACATTCTGATTCTTGACGAGCCTACGAATAACCTTGACCTGGCGAGCATAGAAGCCGTCGCCTCGGCGCTCAAGAATTATCGCGGCACGTTGATCGTTGTAAGCCACGACCGGGAGTTTCTTGAAGAGATCGGGATAGAAAGATCGATCGAGGTGCCTTCCAGGCTCGATTGATATTAAAAGATGTTTGAAAAGCCCTGAAAGGGCGACATAAATCGAATCTTATGTCGCCCTTTCAGGGCTTGTATTGTTGATTGACCTAAACCCAGCGCGATGCGCTGGGCTATTGAATTACGCCCCTTTGGGGCTTTGGCGCTCATTTCAAACAGCCTCTTTATAAGAGTTGCTTTATTCGTACCTTAACGCTTCGATAGGATCGAGCGCGGCGGCTTTGCGCGCGGGATAGTAGCCGAACGCCACGCCTACGAGGGCAGAGAATATTACTGAGATAAAAATCGACGCGGGCGAAATGAGCGTCGGCCATTCCAGCGCAGATGAAATCCCGATTGATGCCGCGACTCCCAACAGCACGCCGATGATGCCGCCCACCAGCGAAATCGTTATCGAACTCGATCAAAAACTGGCGGCGTATCACTCCGCTGCGCGCGCCTATCGCCATGCGAACGCCGATCTCGCGAGTCCGCTCGGTGACAGAGACGAGCATAATATTCATGATGCCAATCCCGCCTACGAGCAGGGAGACGCCCGCAATCGAGGCGAGCAAATTGGTCATGATGCTGCTCGACGCGTTGGCGGCCTCGGCGATGTCGGTCAGATTGCGGACTGTGAAATCATTCTCCTCG
Organism: Blastocatellia bacterium; assembly: GCA_963728545.1. GTDB lineage: Bacteria > Acidobacteriota > Blastocatellia > UBA7656 > UBA7656 > DASUNP01. The sequence goes on along the minus strand of CAVSKO010000002.1, from coordinate 2,632,219 downwards.
TTAGGCGCGAGGCGATGACGCTGGCGCAGCAGTTCTGTGATCTGACGCTCTGCCGTAAAAGTTGCGTCGGCGCTTATGGCTGATACCATAGCCATCGGGACGTGTGTGATCGTAAGCAATTTCTTTTGCGCCGTCGTGTAAGGGATCAGCACCGTGTCGTCCTGGTCCTGGCCGAACTGGCTCTGGCCTTTCGGAGAAAGAACGCCGATGACGCGAAACGGCAGATTGCGAACGCGAAGCGTCTGCCCTACCGGGTCCATCCCCGCGAACAGGTTATCGGCCACGGTCTTACCCAGCACGGCCACGCGCGACGAAGACTTCACATCGTTTTCGGTGAAGAACTCGCCCGACTCGATCTGCCACAAGCGTATCTCGGGGAATTTTTCGCTCACGCCTATGATGCCGCTCGACGCGACCCAATTCTGGTTGCCGAATACGAGCTGCCCGCTCGCGCGAATGTTCGGGCTGACGGCGCGAACAGAAGGAATCTCAAGCTCTATCGCCTTAACGTCTTCGACCGTCAGCGTCGTGGCCGACCCGGAACCTCCGCGCGTGCCGCCCGTATTCGACGAGCCTGCCGACACGTAAAGCATATTATCGCCGAGCTGAGAGATCTGCGATTGTATCGAAGCAGATGCGCCCTGGCCTATGCCAACCATCGCGATCACCGCTCCCACGCCGATGATGATGCCGAGCATAGTGAGTATCGAGCGCATCTTGTTGCGCGCAAGCGCGCGCAACGCGAGTTTGAACGTAGCAATCAGGTTCATTATTCGTCATCCTCTTCTTCAATCGGCGGGAGGTTTTCAAGCTCTTCGCTGGCCGAGCGCGGATGCTCAACTTCGTAATCGCTCTTGATGCGCCCGTCTTTGAATACGACCACGCGGCTGGCGTACTGTGCGATGTCAGGCTCGTGCGTTACGATCGCAACGGTTATGCCGCGCTCGCGGTTGAGCCGCTGAAATATGTCCATCACCTCGACTGAAGTGCGGCTGTCGAGATTTCCCGTAGGCTCGTCGGCCAGTATTATCGCGGGCCGGTTGACGAGCGACCGCGCAATCGCAACGCGCTGCTGCTGCCCGCCCGACAACTGGTTCGGCATGTTGTTCATGCGCTCTTGCAACCCCACAAGCTCAAGCGCCTCTTTCGCGCGCTCGGCGCGCTCCTGCTGTTTGACGCCGAGGTAGAGCATCGGAAGTTCTACGTTTTCAAGCGCGGACGTGCGCGAAAGCAGGTTGAAGTTCTGGAACACAAAACCGATCTTGCGATTGCGAATATCCGCCAGCTCATCTTTCGACAGTTTCGACACGTCCTGGCCGTCGAGGTAATAGTGGCCTCGCGTGGGCCGGTCCAGGCAGCCGACTATATTCATCGTAGTCGACTTGCCTGAGCCTGACGCACCCATTATGGCTATGAACTCGCCGGGGTGTATTTGAAGCGACACCCCGCGCAGGGCGTGTATCTCTACATCGCCCATCTGATAAGTTTTATAAACGTGGTCGAGCGCGATCAGCGCGTCCGCGGCCAGCCGCTCGCGCAGGTGATCTGCCATGCTGACAAGTTTGCTTGCGCGCTCGCCCGTGTTACGTTCTCTGATCTCAGATATGACCTGAGTTCCCATCGTTAATTCCTCGCTAGCTCTTTTCGGTTACCTGCCCCGGCTGCCGCCGCCGCCCATTCTGCCTCCACCCGGACGCTGTCCGAACGGAGCGCCTGTCTGTTGCGGGCGATTCGACGACGCTTGATCATCGTTCTGTCCGATCACGACCGTAGCGCCTTCTTCAAGATTGCCTGCCACGATCTCCGTGACTCGACCGTTCGTCAGCCCTGTGCGGACGAACCGTGGCTCAAGCTTTTTGCCGACAAGTATCCAGACCGTCTGTCCTTGAGGCCGCTGATTGCTGTTACCGTCGCCTGCTTCCTGGCCGCTGGCCGCCTGGTCGCGTCTACCTTGACCGCGACCGCCTTGATCAGATTGCTGCGCGCGCTGTTCGCGTCGAGCCTGCATAGCGGCGCGCAACTCTTCCTGCTCTTTTTCCGAAAGATTCGGCTTGAATCTGAGCGCGGCGTTGGGCACTGTCAAAACGTCCGCGCGCTGCTCGACCGGAAAAGTTATGTTAGCCGTCATTCCGGGCCTGAGCTTCTGATCTGGATTCGCCACGTCGATCACCGCCGTGTAGGTGACGACGTTCTGTAGGTTCTGCGCGTTGAGCCGAACCTGCGACACCTGGCCGCTAAAATTCTGGCCCGGAAAAGCGTCGACGGCGAAGTTCGCATTGATCCCTTGGCGAATCTGGCCCACGTCGGCCTCGTCAATCGAAGCCAGCACCTGCATCTTTGTCAGGTCGTTTGCGATGGTGAAAAGCGTAGGCGCTTGCAAACTCGCCGCAACGGTCTGCCCCACGTTCACATCGCGCGAAACGACTACGCCGTCAATAGGCGAGGTGATAGTCGTATGCGCGAGGTTCGTCTCGGCCACACGCAGCGCGGCCTCGGCCTGCTGAATCTGGGCCGCCGAGTTTTGAACTCCTGCCTGCGCCTGTAAAACCTGGGCTTGCGCTTGCGCCTGTCCCGCGCCTGCCGATGATTTTTCGCTTAAAACGGCCTGGCTCAGTTGAGCGTTCGCCTGGCTGTAGCGCGCCTCGGCAGCCTTATAATTCGTTTGCGCGCTTATTAGATCGCGTTGCGAAATAATTCCGCCCTTTGCTAGAGACTCCTGCTGCTGTAAAACGCTGCGCGCATCATCAAGCTGCGCCTTGAGCACCGCCAGATTTGCTTCGGCGCTCGAAACCCCTGCCTGCTGGTTTTGCGTCGTAGATTGTGCGGCAAGCAATTTTGCCTGCGCATCGTTTACGCCCGCTTTCGATTGCCCAAGCCCTGCGCGCGCCTGCTCCAGGTTTGCGCGTGCCTGTTCAACCTGCGCCTGAGCGACGGACGGGTCAAGCTGGGCGATAACCTGGCCCTTCTTGACCGTAGAGTTGAAGTCGACGCCCAGCCACGAGACTGTGCCCGAAGCCTGTGAGCCGACCTGAACGGTCGTAACCGCCTGCACGGTCCCCGTAGCCGGAACCGTCACCTCGACCGAGCCGCGCTCGGCTTTAGCTGTAAGGTAATCGCTCGCGTCGGCCTTTTTTCCCCAGAACGCAGCGGCGAAGATAACAATTGCCGACACCGCCGCAAGAATTGTTAGAAGCCCTCGCCTTTTCCTGATAATGAGAACGAATTTCTTATATTTTTCTTTCATCCTTAGAATCTCCACCACTGGTTATCTAATCCGTCGGGACCGCGCATCCACGCGCGCCTCGTCCCTATATTGATAGACACCGCGCGGCCCGTCCGGGTTACAACCAATCCGAAAAATTCTCTTTAAATTCAGCCGATTCTGTGCGAGGGGTAGCCGATATGTATGTGGGCGCCGGTAGCCACGCCGGGAACCGCCGAGCGAAAGGCCAGGAACGGAATGCCTGCGCCGCGCAGGTAAGTTATCAACGCGCGCCCTTCGGCGCTGTCGGGGTGTACGGCAACATTGATTGAGTTGCTGTGATCGAAACGCAGACGGTTATGTGTGGCTGTCTGCCCGTACGCGCTTATAGGAAGATAACGGCCGAATTGTGACGTGAAAAAGCTCTGAACCATGCTTGCGCGTGCGAGCGTCCAGCCGCCCGTACCGCCGTAGCGCAAAATGGCGGCACTCGCCACGTAGCTGCCCGACTTCCGAGAAACCGACGGCGGGGCCGGTTTCAGCCGCTCAATCTCTTCGGCTTTAGCCTCGGCTAACAACTGGTCGGCTTCGATAATCTGCTTGCGCGCTTCATCAAGATTGGCCTGCGCCTGTTTTATCCCCTGCTCGCTCGCTTCAAGGTCGCGTTTTGATATAAGCCCCTGCGCGAATATCTCCTTGCGCTTCTCGAACGTTTCGGTAGCGGTCTTGAGCGCCGCCTCGTATATCTTAATCAACTCTTCAACGCTTGCTTTGTACTCGTTCGTGGCGCTGACAAGGTCGGAGTTCGCTTTTGCAGCCTGACTCGCGGGCCTGGCTTTGTCCGCGACGGGCGTTTTGCCCATCGCGCTAAAAGAAAAGCAGGTGATTAATAAGGCTGCTAATACGCCCGTCAGGCTCTTGAGTCTTTTTGGCATCTCCCCACCCCGTTGTTCGTCTTCCTTAATATAGACACCTGTCATCCGAATTCGGTTACGGGCTTCGAGCCGCAATTGTTCTAGGAGGGCTGTTGTCAACGGGTTGTAACCTTTTTGCAACGGGCGGTGTCTTACAAAACAGAGGCTTGTTGGAGCCCATCGAAAGGAATGAAAAGATTAATTCAAAACAAAGAGGTTAGGATGAAGAAATTGAACCGATTTCAGTCAGTAGCGGTAGCTATTATCATGGCTGTAGCTGTAGCGGTCCCGGTTGTGCTTGCGCAGTCTACGGGTGATGACGGAGGGCGTCGAGGTCACAAAGGTCATTTTGGCAGGGGCCACGGAGGCCGTATGTTTAGCCAGCTTGATCTGACCGACGCGCAGAAGGAACAGATAAAAGCTATACACCAAAAAAATCGCGAAAGCCTGCGTCCCCTGATGGAGCAGATTCGCGCCAAGCGACAGGAGATTCGCCAGGCAAACGAGGGCGGAACGGTCAATGAAGCTCTGGTAAGCCAGAAGCTCGCAGAGATTGCCCCGCTCGAAGCAAAGATGATGGCCGAGCGCGCTCGCATACACCAGGAGACGCTTTCGGTCCTGACGCCGGAGCAAAGAACGAAGCTTGAGCAGATGCGCGAGCAGTTCAAGTCCAGACGAGGTGAGCGCAAGGCTCGCAAACAGACGACAAGTCTGTAAGAATAAGCGGCGGACCCGTCCGCAAGGGTCCGCCATTTTGAATGTGACGGATGAGGAACGGCTCTGGCAATAGAGATCGAACAGGCTTCGGACCTGGAACTGGCGAGCCTGGCGCGCGATGGGAGCGAGCAAGCTTTTGAAGAGATCGTGCGCCGGTACACTCCGCGAGTATTCCGGGTTGCCAGCCGGTTCTTTCGCCAGCGCGCTCAGGTCGAAGAGGCCGCTCAGGAAGCATTCTTGAAAGCTTACACCCAGCTTTCAAGCTACGAAGGCCGAGGCTCTTTTGAAGGGTGGCTGATACGTATAACGACAAACATTTGCCTCAACCTGCTGAGGAGCGCGCGTCGGCGGCCCGAATCCGTAGTGGCGGATTTGACCGAGAATGAGAATGAGTGGCTTGATAACCATCTGGCCGATGTATCGGTAGCGCGCCACGACGCAAGCGAGCGCGGCCTCGTAGCGGCAGACATAGCAGAAAAAGTCTTGTCCAATCTGTCGCCGGATGACCGGCTGGTGCTGACCCTGGTAGACGGCGATGAGATGCCGGTAAAAGAGGTCGCCGAAATGACCGGTTGGAGCGAATCGAAAGTTAAAGTGCAGGCATTCCGCGCTCGCCGCCGAATGCGCGAAGCCGTAGAGAAGTTGCTGGGTCGCAACCGCAACAAGTAAAGATCGAAAGAGGCGAGTTGACCATGCAAGAGACTCACATCATAAACATAATCGAACAGCGCAGCGTCGCGGGGCTGTCTGAAACCGAGATTGCCAAAATCGAGGTTCATACTGCCCTTTGCTCCGACTGTCGGCGGGCGTACAGGGCCGCGCAAGTCTCCGACGCGCTCGTGCGTGCGCGAGCGGCTGAAAGCGTAGAGGCTTCGCCTTTCTTCAGTACGCGAGTGATGGCCGCGCTCCGTGAAAGAGAGCTTTCGCCGGAGTTGCCCGCGCTGCTGAGAATGTGGAAAGCTGCGGGCGCGCTCGTTTCCGTAATGGCCGCGCTGGTCGTGCTTCTGGTCGGGTTGACGATCTTCGATACTAACGCTGATCCCCAGATGCAAACGCCGGATTTGGCCGCGATTCAGAATATCTACTCGCCGGAGGACCTCGTCTTTGATGAAGGGGAGAATATAGACGAAAGCATACAGTACGATCAGGTGCTTACGACAGTATACGGCTCGGAGGAGGTTGATGGACAGTAAGGCCAAAAATAAATGGCAGGTTCGCCTGGCAGTCTTGATTATTTTTGCCATCGGTTTCATAGCGGGCGGGCTCGCAATGAATTTCTATCGCGACCATCGAAGGACAAACGATTTTCCGTCGATGCGCGGCGGGTTCACTCGTGTGATTGAAAGGCTGGATCTCACGCCGGAACAGAAGACTCAGGTGGACGTCATATTTGATGACGCTCGCGCGCAGTTAACGGAGATTCGCAAAGAGTCCGGCCCAAAATATCGCGAAGTGCGCAAACAGACCGACGAGCGCTTGCGAGCCGTCCTCACGCCGGAGCAGTGGGAACAGTTTCAGCAGATCATGAAAGAAGGCCGACACCGGCGGCGTCACGGAAGAGAGAACGGAAGAGAGGAAAGAGAGCGCGAGCCGGAGCAAAGAGAAAACAAGCCCCAGTAAAAAGCTTTTTGTGGTCGCCAGCCCTTCTTCGACCTCGACTCTGAGTAAGATCAAAAGACTTCACCGCCGCAGACACAGAGGACACAGAGCGGGCGCAGAGATTATAGTTTTCTCTGCGCCCGCTCTGTGTCCTCTGTGTCTGCGGCGGTGAGATAACTTTCGCGATACGACTTACTGGCGGTGCATTCTGAGTATGCTTATGAAGAAGCTTGAAAGAATAGTTTGAAACCCGATCGCCGTCAGCAGCGCGCCCGGAATCACCCAGCGCATCGTACGGGTGTAATCCAAATCCTGAAAATGCACGTCCCACCACTGGATGATCGCAACCGTCAACAGCGCGAGGCCGGTCAGCAATGCGATTACTCCCACTATCAACCCTCTTTCGAGATTGGCGAGCTTCAAAAACCGGGTCATCCGCCGGTCTTCGGGCATCAACCGCTCGCTTATCGCAAACGTTTTAGTGAATACCGCAAAGATGATCGATTGATAGCCGAGCAGAATCGCCAGGGTCGCAAAGATCAGTGTATGCACGTCGAATCGGACTCCCCCGATGACCAGACCCGGCATCGCCACCCCGTAACCCGCGAGGCCGAAAATTATCAGCAGCGCGCCCGGAACCAGAAACAGCCATCGCGGGCTGTACATCATGAGAAATCTGAGCGTGCGCCAGCCGTCTCGGAAAGTTCTGAGATGCGGGCCGTGAGCCTTGCGGCCGTCCGGGTGAAGCGTGACAGGCACTTCCGCAATGCGCGCGCCGTACATGCTGGATTTGATTATCATCTCGTTGGCGAATTCCATCCCCGTGCATCGCTGGTCGAGAATTTCATAAAACTCTTTTGTGAAAGCGCGCAACCCGCAATTCGTGTCGTGGATCGGCGCTTTGAACCACGCGCGAGTTATGAACGAGAAGAAAGGATTCCCGACCCACCTGTGCAGAAACGGCATCGCTCCCGGCATCACGCGCCCCCCGCCCGAAGGCAGCCGGCAGCCCTGAACCACGTCATAGCCTTCGCGCAGTTTCTCGACGAAAGAAGGTATCTCCCCGAAATCATAGCTGCCGTCGGAATCGGCCATGAGAATGTACTTCCCGCGAGCCGCATTGATGCCGCCCATCAAAGCATTGCCGTAACCTCTGGCTTTTATCCCTACGACGCGTGCGCCCATTCGCGCAGCTATCTCGCGCGAGCCGTCCGTGCTGCCGTTATCGGCGACTATGATCTCGCCTTCGATATTGTGCTCGGCAATCGCGCGTTGCGCCTGCTCTATGCAATGTTCGAGAGTATCGCCTTCATTCAAACAGGGCATCACGACAGATAATTCCGGCGAAGGCAATTCCAATAGCTCTCTCTCCCGCTCTGTGTCTACAGTTGTCTGATGGATTGAGCGCGACATAACGACTCCCATTCACTATTGCTAAACTTGTAATGATAACAAAGATGTTAAAGCTTAACATCTGCACATCATTGGTTCCAACGCCGGGCATCCGTTAAACGATGTCAGGCGCGATAGCAACCTGAACTTCGGTCACTGTCAAAACTGCTTTGATAGCGTTCGGGTCAATCTCTATCAAAAAACCGCGCTTGCCGCCGTTGATATAGATCCTCGGCAAATCGAAGATGGTCTTTTCGACATAAACAGGCAGCGGTTTTCGCGTGCCGAACGGGCTGGTCCCGCCGACCTGATAACCCGTGTGCTTTTGGGCGATGTTAGGGTCGCACGGCGCGATGGATTTCACGCCGGTCTGACGCGCCAGTTCTTTAGTAGAAATTTCCCTGTCGCCATGCATCAGCACGATCATCGGCCTGCCGTCTTCGGTTTGCATCACTATCGTCTTGATGACCGAATGCTCCGGGACTTTTAGCTCGGCGGCAGATTGAGCCGTGCCGCCGTGATCTTTATAGTCGTACAGGTGCGGCTCGAAGGCGATCTTTTTCTCGCGGAGCAATCGAACTGCGGGCGTAACAGGATAGCTTGTTTTCTCCATACGGAATCCCATTCTAGCATTCTTAAGCGAAGCGTATGCGCTCGATTTAGACACGCCCTTCCGGTTTATTGTAAACTTAATTTAGGAGGTTTTTAATATGAGCGCCCAAACCGAAGCCCAGTTGATTCGCTGCACGTCGTGCGGCGCTACGAATCGCGTCCCGCCTAAAAAGGGCCAGCCGGTGTGCGGGCGGTGCAAGACCCCGCTCGGCGGCGTCGCGCACCCTGTGATAGTCACCGACGAGAGCTTTGCGCGCGAAGTCGAACAGTCACCTATTCCTGTGCTGGTCAATTTTTGGGCCGCCTGGTGCGGTCCCTGCCGCATGATCGCTCCCGTGGTCGAGCAACTTGCAGGCGAGCTTTCGGGGCGCGCGCGCGTGGCGAAGCTCGACATAGATGCGAACCCCAAGACTGCCGCGCGATTCGGAGTTCGCAGCATCCCGACGCTGCTCATCTTTAAAGACGGGCGCGAGGTCGACCGCATTGTCGGTGTCCAGCCCAGGCAGGCGATACTCGACAAGCTTAACTCGGTAATGTGAAATCTGTTTTTTAAGATGAGAGAGCCAGCCAAAAACGAAGACCTTCACGGGTACGCGCCTGACAAGGCCGAAGCGGCGCTGCTGTTGATAGACGTAATCAATGACCTGGAGTTTGAAGGCTCGGAGGCGCTGCTTAAAAATGCGCTTCCTATGGCCGAGCGCATCGCCGAGCTAAAGAGGAGAGCCAAACGAGCGGGCATCCCTGTTATTTACGTCAACGATAATTTCGGGCGTTGGCAATCGAACTTCAATAAGCTGCTCGAACATTGCCTTCAAGACGCTGTGCCCGGAAAACCTCTGGCAGAGTTGTTGAAGCCCGACGAAGACGACTATTTCGTCTTGAAGCCCAAGCACTCAGGTTTTTATTCGACCACGCTCGACACGCTATTAGATTATTTGAGGGCCAAGACGTTGATTCTGACGGGCATTGCCGCAAACATCTGCGTGCTGTTCACGGCCAACGACGCATACATGCGCGATTTCAAGCTCGTGATTCCATCCGATTGCGTCGCGTCGAACACCGTCGAAGAGAACAAATACGCGCTTAAGCAGATGGAAAAAATTTTAAAAGCCGACATCCATCCGTCTGCGGAACTCGACCTTGAGCAGTTGAACTTGACCGAAGAGTGTGAGTAGCCGAAATAAAAAATATGAAAGCGACACGTTACTCTTTCTTGTTCGCCCTGATCGCGCTCGCAATCTTGCGGCCCGCCGGTTACGCGCAGGAGCCGCCGAAAGAGGCGGGGTCTTTCCGCGAGCCTGAGCTTGTAGAGATCGTCAAGCTCGATCCGACCATTCGGTTAGACATCCGTTACGCCACTTCAAACAATTTTCTGGGCCGCCCGGTTTATAAACAGGCGCGCGCTTTCTTGCAGCGCCCGGCAGCCGAAGCGCTCGCGCGGGCCAATCGCGCGCTCAGACGGCATGGCTACGGGATAGTGATCTTTGACGGTTACCGCCCCTGGTCCGTGACAAAAGTGTTCTGGGATTCGACGCCCGAAGATAAAAAGCAATTCGTGGCCGACCCCAGTCAAGGCTCGCGCCACAACCGGGGCTGCGCGGTCAACCTGTCGATCTTCAATCTGAAGACGAAAGAGATTGTCACAATGCCGTCGGCTTATGACGAGATGACCGAGCGGTCGCACATAAATTATCAAGGCGGGACCGATGAAGAGCGCCGCCTGCGCGATATGCTGCGAGCGGCGATGGAAGCCGAGGGCTTTGTCGTCTACGAGCCGGAGTGGTGGCACTACGATTATAAAGACTGGCGCCAGTATCCGATTCAAAACATCAGCTTCGAAGAGATCGATAAACAGGCCCACAAAGCGAGAAAAGCCAAAACAAATTAGCGCGCGAGTTGCTCGCCAGCCACCGGCTGATTATCCTATTAATCGCAACCGCCGACGGCTCCACACAGGTCAGGTTGAAATCGAATTCACTCAGGGAGGGCTTATGCCGCTTTCAAAGAAAGTTCAAGAGATAGTCAACTCTATGGCCGCAGACAGGCACAAATTGCTCGAATCAATCGAAGGGTTGAATCAGTCGCAGCTCGATTACAGAACGGCAGATGGGCAATGGTCCATCTCGGACATTCTTCACCACATGGCGCTGACGGACGAAGCCAACGCCAAGCTCATGTCGCGCATGCTGGATAAGGCAGAAAGCCTGAACCTGCCGCCTGACCCTTCGCCCGACGGCTCGGAGATTCACTCTCTGGATGAGTACGCGGAGCTGACGAGGAACAGGGCGCAAGCGCCCGATTTTGTTACCCCGCAATCGCACCTGCCCGTAGAAGAATCGCTGGCGAGGCTCGCGGCTTCGCGCGGAAAACTGGCGAGGACCGTAGAGCGGCTTGCGCAGTATGATCTTTATCAATTGACCTACCCGCACCCTCTGCTCGGCAATCTTCACCTTTACCAGTGGCTCTTGATCGGGGGCCGCCACGAAGCCAGACACGCGGCGCAGATTAGAAAGATGAAAGCGCTGCCGGACTTTCCGCAGGGATGAAGGATGAAGGATGAGGGATGAGGGATGAAAAGGATTTAAAGCGTGGCATCTGAAATTTCAGATTTCAAATCGCGGCGCGCATACGAGCACCCTCCGCCGGGCAAATCTTTTTCATCCCTCATCCCTCATCCTTCATCCTTTAAACATAGCCGCGAGCTATCGACCAGACGGCTTCGAGCTTTTCTCCGCGCAAACAATAAATGCGGTCAAAGAGATTCACGTTGGGATCGCAATGCGGGACGATGAATTCGAGCCGGTCGCCCAATCGAATCTCGCTGCTCGGCTTTTGTAGCTCAAGCAAGCCGTGCTCGTCGCCGCCAAAACGATATTTGACTCCGGTGACGCCTTTAATGTCAGGCCCGTAACCACGGTCGGTCGCAAACGCCTTGAACCCTGCGTCCACGGTCGCAAGCCCCGCGTGGTTCTGGCTAATCACAGTCCCAACCACCGTGAGCGATTGGCCGAAGTCGTCATAAACGGCTCCGCTTTTTCCGCCGATGTTGCGGTACTCGACGTCCATAAAAACATAAGAGCCGACCTGAAGCTCGGTCAGTCCTTTGAACGCAGGATCGATGTTATAAGTGCCCGTGCTGCCTCCTGAAACCGTGTTAACCTGTATGCCGATCTTCTTGAGCCGGGCGATGGTTTCAAACGCGGGGGTCAGGGCTTTTTCAGAATGGGCGCGCCGCGCCTCGAACCCGACGACGTGCGCAGATACGCCCGAATAACACTGAACGCCGGCGAGGTTCAAGCTCGAAAGCTTCTTGATCTTTTCAGCCAGCGCCACCGCCTGGTCGCCCGGCGGAATTCCTGTCCGGTGCATTCCGGGATCGATATCGATCATCACGTTGAGCTTTATTTTGGCCGCCGCCGCCGCATCATTGAGCTGCTCGACGTGCGCAATGTTATCGACGACAGAGACGGTGTCTGCGGCTTTCTGTGTTAGCCGCGCCAGTCGTTCGATACGCTCGCGCCCGACCATTTCGGAAGTTATCAATATGCCTTTGATTCCTGCGGCGGCCATCGCTTCTGCCTCGCGTATCGTGGCCGCGCAGACGCCGAGCGCTCCGGCTCTTATCTGACGGATTGCGATCTCAGGGCATTTATGAGTCTTTGCGTGAGGGCGCAAATTGATCGAAGCGGTTTTAGCATGATTGCTCATCTTGCTGATGTTCGACTCGAACGCATCCAGGTCTAAAAGCAGCGAGGGCGTCGCAATATCGCGCTTCGTTATGCCGTTCAAGCCTTTGCCGCTCGACATGCGCTGCGTTATCTCACGAGGCGTGTATCCGCTGGCCTTATTTGAAAACATCAATGTCGGCCCGATAGCGGCAATGCCGACGCCGCTACGTAGCATGTCTCTTCTGGTAGTCTTCATAATTTCCCACTTTCTGAAATGGCTGGAGAGGAGGTTGTAAGCTCGCAGTGAGCAATTATTTTCCGCGCAACCGCGCGGGGCGTCAAATCGGAATTATCTATGCTCAAGCTCTCGCGTATCGAAACGGCAGAGAACATATCGTAACGGTCGAGGAACTCTCTTAACGAATTGACATCGATCAACTTGCCGTGCGCGTGTCTGTTCTCTGCCGTGACTCGCGCTTCAAGGCTCGCTCGCTCGCAATAAAGCCGGACAAAACAGACCTGGCCCGCGTGACGCTCGACCGCACGCACGACGCTCTCAACAAACGCATCGTTGATACCGGGCGCATAGCAGAATGTGAAGATCAAGCCGCTTATCTGCTCTGCCGCTGCTTCTTCGATGACCTCTAAACGAAACTTGTCGATCAGCTTGAAGAAAGGTCGAGAACCGAATTCAAATACGGGCGTGAGGAGGTTGACGCTCAAATGATTATGAAAAAGCTTGAACCCGGTAGTCCGGGCAAGCTCCGTGGCTACGGTTAGCTTGCCTGCTGCGGGCGGGCCGTATATGAAGACTAGTTTCATGGCAGTTATGATTGAACCGGAAAGGGGTATGGTACAATTCGTCTCGGCGCAAGCGCAAACAACAAATCCACAGGGAGCCGAAGCGATTGAGCGATAAAGCGATCAGCATCACGGATGCTGTCAGGTTGGCGATAGAGCGACACGCGCTCCAGTCGCGCCCTTCAGAATGTTGCGGGCTGTTGAGCGGAAAAAACGGGTTGATTACTTATACCCACCCGCTCAGAAACGACGCGGACCGGCCTGAGACAAGGTATTTCGCCTCGCCCGAAGACCTCTTCTCGGCCATGCGAAAGATACGCGAGGCGGGACAAATTTTGCTTGGGATTTATCATTCTCATCCGCGCGCGCAGGCTTACCCGTCAGCCGCAGACGTAGAGATGGCTTTTTACCCGGAAGCGGTTTACTTTATCATTTCACTTGAGCCTAAAATCGAACTTCGCGCCTTCAGAATAGAACACTCCAGAATCGAAGCCGTGAACGTTGCGGTGGTGGAAGGATGATCTAAGGTGCGCTTCGGATTTGAATTTCGAAATATCAAAATTGAGATTTATTTGAATGACCGACAACGCGAGCATAAAGATCACGGTTTTGTTGTTCGGGCAGGCGCGCGAGACGGTCGGAGAGTCTACCGTCGAAATCGCAGTTGACGCTCCAGCCACAGTTGAAAGCGCGTTTGCCGTCTTGAAGACGCGCCACCCGCGACTTGCCGAGATGGAGCGCAGCCTGCTTTTTGCGGTCAACGAAGCGTACGCGACGCCGGACGAACAGCTTTCGGAAAACGACCGGCTCGCCGTCCTGCCTCCGGTGAGCGGCGGCGAGCCTGGCCGTAATGATCTGTTCGAGATAACGCGCGAGCCTATAGATATATCAGGACTGCGGGCGCGAGTGCTCGAAGGCGATTCAGGCGCGGTGGTCATCTTTGACGGCGTCGCGCGAAATAATACGAAAGGGCGCGCGACGCTTTTTCTCGAATACGAAGGCTACACGGAGATGGCTTTGCGGACTTTGGAGCAGATTGGCCGCGAGATCCACGAGCGCTGGCCGATCAATCGCGTAGGCATCATTCACCGCCTGGGCCGGGTCGAGATAACGGAATCGAGCGTCGTGATCGTAGTGACCTCGGCTCATCGCCGCGTAGCTTTTGAAGCCTGCCATTTCGCAATTGATCGCTTGAAAAAGATAGTGCCTATCTGGAAAAAAGAATATTTTGAAGACGGGGCCGTCTGGGTCGAAGGCGAAGCGATGCCGAATGTACAGGGGTGAGGTGGCCGTATGAAAAAGCAATCTTCAAAAACCGTGCTGCGGTGCGTTGTCATTATAGCTCTGACGTTCGCGCTCTCTTATTCCATTAGTTCAGCTTCCGCCGTGCAATCGCCCACGAGCCATGTGCCGGAGCTTGTAACGCTGACCGTTTTATCCACCTGCTCGTCTGCGCAGGTGAGGCTTCGGGAAAGCGAGAATGTGAAGACCCCTTTCAGCAAGACTTTTCCTCGCGGGCAGGCAGTCGTTTTTGAGGTGCTTGATACGGTCGTGCCGGCGTGTAATGCGCTTCCGGTTGAGACCTCTTTCAAGCGGCTGATCGTTAATAATAAACCGCTCAACTGTTTCGGAAAGGCAAGCAGGGCGATTCCATTCGAAAAGGCGACAAGCTGAAAAGCTATTCGGTCGTTCTCAATGGGGAGACGTTCCCCCCAGATTCGCGCGTATTGGTCGATAACGGCACAGCCGAGATAATAAGCTTCAACCCTGATCGAATTGAGGCGAAGCTTGTGAGCGGCCGCGCGAAAAAGACCGGGCTTGTTTTTATTGTCGTAAGAACACCGGATGAACAAAAGTGGTCGAATCCCGCCGCGTTCGAGATACGCGAAGACTGATTTGTGGATAAGCTAATGGCGTTGACAAAATGTGCTAAGAGATCGCTTGCAATACTGCTGATGGTTCTGACTTTTGCGTTGACCGGTGGCGCGCAACAACCGCAGCAAAGCGCCCAGCCGGAAGACCCCGGCTGGTTGAAAGAGTTCGTTCACAAGCGAATAGTCTATTCTGTCCCCGGCATGGAACGGGTCAAGACGCGTAAAGATATAACGTATAAACGCATGGCCTCGGAAGATCTGAAAATGGATCTCTATTCGCCCGAGGATTCGCAGAGCGGCGCGCGCCGCCCGGCTGTGATCTTCATACACGGCGGCCGCATCCCGCCGAACCTGCGGACAAAACCGAAGAATTGGGCAGCCTACGTATCGTTCGGGCAGCTAGTAGCTGCCTCCGGTTTCGTCGGTGTGACATTTAATCATCGCTTCTACACCTGGAACAGTTTGAGCGACTCGCAAAGCGACCTTATGGATTTGATCGCTTACATTCGCGACAACGCCGACTCGCTGGGTGTAGATAAAGATAGGATCATCTTGTGGGCAGTCTCTGCGGGAGGCATATTTTTGAGTCAACCGCTGCGCGACACGCCGTCTTACATTCGTTGTCTTGTCGCTTACTACTCCGTTTTGGATTTGAATCGCAAAGAGGCCCCCGCGTCTGTGAGTGATGAAACCCTGAGAGAGTATTCGCCCCTTTACCATCTGGGCAAGAACAGAAAAGGAACGCCGCCTATATTCGTAGCCCGCGCCGGGCTTGACGACGCCGGGTTGAATGCGGGGCTGGATCGGTTCGTACAAACGGCATTGGCTAATAACCTGACAATCGACGTGGTTAACCATGCGGCCGGTCATCACGGCTTCGATATCGAAGATGATAACGACAGGTCGCGCGAGATTATCAAACGGACGCTGGAATTTATCAAAGCGCACAATTGAAATAATGAATCAGGGGAGAGATATGGACGAGAGGGCGAGCGACAAAACTGGAGAGGCTGTCCGTAGAGTTGTCACAGGCCACGACGATGAAGGCAAAGCCGTATTCATCAGCGACGGCGAACCGGCGCGCACTGTTCAATTTGAAAATCTTCCGGGCCTGGCATTCTTCGAGCTTTGGGCGACGGATGACGTTCCGCGCATTCCCGTAAATAATTTCGATCCGCCCGTCAACATACGATCATTTGTGCCGGGACCTGTCGGCACACGCTTTCGCCTAGTCCGGTTTCCCTCCGGGTTAGAGATGGCAAAACTGATGGGGAGCGGTTTTGATCCCGCAGCCTTTCGCAGCGAATACTTGTCAAAGGTGCCGGGACTCGGCGAGACTCACGAGGTCGCGGACCCGAGCATGCACCAGACCGACACGATTGATTACGGCATAGTGATCTCCGGAGAGATAGATTTAGAACTCGATGATGGTAAAGAGGTGCACTTAAAAGCGGGCGACTGCATAGTGCAAAACGGGACTCGACACGGATGGCGGAATCGAGAGGCTGAACCTTGTGTGATGGCTTTTATAATGATCGGGGCCGAGCGCGCCCGGTGATGATAAAAGAAAGACCGCCGATCATTTCTTATCTTACGCCTGGAAACAATAGCCATCTAACGGATGGCTGAAGAATTATGGTAATAAAAAGACGTCCCAGGCGTTGACCACCTCTGACCGGCAGGAATATATTTCCAGACTCTATAGCGTTTTGCATTAGCAAAATCGGCTTTGGCCTAACTCAAAAGCGGTGACAAATCATCGCACTCCAAACCTTTCCTTGACAAAGGAGGACGCTATGACCGCAGATGCTCCAAAGATTCGCAAGCCTAGAACTGACGGACTGGCCTTGTGGGATTTGCTGCTAGGCAGTTTCGCCTATAATGCCCTGCTTGTAGCTCACAACCTCAAGCTCTTTGCTCTAATCGGCGGCGGGGCGCGCACGCTCACCGCGATCTGCGATGCGACAGGCATTGCCCCCCGCCCTGCCAGAGCGTTACTGGCGACGTGCACAGCTTCAGGGCTGCTCGCTGTGGAAGGGGAGCGATATTCGCTCACTTCGATTGCCGAGGATTATCTTCTTGAAACCAGCCCCGCATACTTCGGCGGTTTTCTGGATATGCTCACCGCCAATGATTCTATAATGTCTTTTGACAGTTTGAAGAAAGCCGTTACGGAAAACACTGCGCAGGTGTACGGCGGTGACGATCTGTTTCAGTCTCACGAAGCGCAGGCCGCGCTCGCCCGCGCTTTCACATTGGGGATGCATGGTCACAGCGCGGGCGCGGCGTTTCGGTGGCCTGAGTTAATTGATCTGTCAGAGCATCGCTTGATGCTGGACGTGGGTGGAGGCTCGGGCGCTCACGCGATTGGCGCGGCTTCTCGATGGCCCGAATTGCACGCCGTCGTATTTGATCTCCCGCCCGTGTGCGAAGTGGCCGAAGAGTTCGCCGCTAAATACGATTTGCAAGACCGCATAAAGACGCACGTTGGAGACATGTGGGCGGACCCGTTCCCCGGCGCGGACCTCCATTTTTACGCCGACATACTGCACGACTGGACGCCTGAAAAATGTCGCTTCTTGATAAATAAGAGCTACGAAAGCTTGCCGGCGGGCGGTCGCATAGTGCTTCACGAGATGCTATACGATGACGAAAAGAGCGGCCCCCTGCAAGCTGCGGCCTATAGCGTGGCGATGCTTTTATGGACCGAAGGGCAACAGTATTCCGGTCGAGAACTGAAGTCCATGATGGCCGAAGCGGGATTCACCGGTATTGAAATCGAGCCGAGTTATGGATACTGGAGCATAGTGACGGGGAGCAAATCTTAACGAAGCGATAAATTCTGATTCGGCTCATTCTGTTTGAATGCAGATGTTCGTGGCGCCAAACTTGGTCTTGCTGCCGGTCTTTTTGATCCAGATCGCTACTGTATAAATGCCCGGCTCGTTTTTATACAATTCGACAGGAATGCTGAATCGCTTTCCCGCGACATCTATCACGCCGATTATGCCGTCAGCATAATAAGACCCTTCGGGAGCCTTCGGCCGCAGCGTAATAGACTCGCCAGGCAATCCGTAGGGGCGGCCCACTCGCAGCCATTCAATCGCGGGTTTTTTAGGCATCGGCTCATAGAATACTTCTGCGTAACTGAATTCATACTTTGAGTCGAGCATCTTCCCTTTGATCTGCGCTTTTGTTTTCGGCTTCGCCTGTTTCGGATATGCTTCAAGTTCTACGTATTTCCCGACGTAAAGCTCTACCATCCGCAGCCTGCGCTCGTTGATCGCTATGCCGAACCCGACGTGCGTGTTTTCGGGCGCGAGTATGGTTCGCCGGTGGCCGTCGTTCGGAGGCGCTTCCGCGTGCATTTTCATGTGCATTTCAACGAGAATCCGGCTGATGAATTTCGGGCTTAATGATTCAAGATTATCGGCGGAAGAGACGTTTTCTGTGACTATGTGAAAGCCTCCGGCAGCCGCATACCGGTGATAAGGTTTTAGCCCATCACTGCCCCAGTGAGACAAAAACCCGGCCCCGGCCATGTCCGATGCATGGCGGTCGGCTACAACAGAGGCCAGATCATCAATCGCTAAAGCAGTCTGGCCCGCAATCTGTCGCTCTGTGTTGACTAGCTGTAGAAGCTCTGAGCGAAACGCCGCCAGATCATCTTTGCCGAGTTGCGCTCCTGTTGAATCGGCGCGGACCGCAAGCGGGAGCGCAAGGGGCGCGAAAGCGCTTTTCAAAAACAGCCGTCTTGTGATGAGACTGTCATCCGGCAGCATTGCTCAATTCTAATCAAGACCGCTCCGGCGTCAATCTATATGCGTTTTTGCAACTGCTTAACGCGTGCCTTCCTTGACAGTGTCGGAATCCGATTATCATAATGACCCAGCAACTAAAAACAAGGAGACACCACAATAGACATGCCAGAAGAAGGGAAGCTGTACGAGCATCTCGACTCTTATGTGAAAGATTCGCGTGGAGATTATGAATCCCGACTTGCTGAAATCGTCGAAGTCCCAACCGTCAGCATGGACCCCGAGCGGGTCGGAGATTGCCATCGCGGCGCGGAGCTTGCCCGCCAGTACCTTGAATCTATCGGCGCGCGAGCCGAAGTTGTAGAAACACCCGGCAACCCCATCGTCTTTGGCCGTATCGAGACCGGAGCCTCTAACCCGACCGTTACGATCTATAACCATCTGGACGTGCAGCCCGCCGACGCGGAAGAATGGAACAAAGCGCCTTTCACCTTTTTCAAAGAGAATGGCCGCTACGAAGGGCGGGGCACAACCGACGATAAAGGACCTGCGCTTGCAGCGATGATGGGCGCGCGCTTCGCGGCTGAGGGCGGCGTGCCGCTCAACATAAACTTCATCTGGGAGCTTGAAGAAGAGATCGGCAGTCCGCATTTTGAAGGCTTCATCAAAAAACGTCGCGGCGATTTGAATACAGACTCCGTTTTAGTCAGCGATACGATATGGATTTCGCGCGGCAAGCCTGCGATACCTTACGGGCTGCGCGGCGCGCTGATGATGACTCTGACGCTTGAAACCGGCGCGAAAGACGTGCACTCAGGGATAGCGGGAGGCGCGGCGCGCAACCCCGTAGGCGAGATTTGCCGGGTGATCGCCGAGTGCTACGACGCCCGCACGGGCCGCGTAAAGGTCAAAGGCTTTTACGACGACGTGCGCCGCGCCACGAAAAAAGAGATACAGAGCTTCCTCGATTCCGGGTTCACGGTTCAGAAGTTCAAAGCGGCGCACGAGCTGAAGAAGATCCGGTTTAATGATACGGCTCGCGTGCTCAAAGCCATCATGGCCGAGCCTACGTTCGAAGTGCACGGCATAGTCGGCGGCTATCAGGGGCCGGGAGTCAAGACCATCGTGCCCCACCGCGCCGAAGCAAAGATCAGTTGTCGCCTTGTGCCCGACCAGGACCCGAAAAAGATATTCAAGCTCTTGCGCGATTTCATAAAACAGAAGAACCGGGATGTGAAGACTGAACTCAAGCAGGTGCTTGAGCCGTACATAGGCGAGTTCGAAGGCCCTTACGCCAACGCTGCGACCGAAGCGATGAAATATGCTTTCAAGGAACACCCGGCGTTCACGCGCGAAGGAGGATCGATCGGCGCGGTAGTCACTATGAAAAAACATCTGAAAGCGCCGATAATTTTCCTCGGCCTCTCGCTTCCGGAGCACGGCTATCACGCCATAAACGAGAACTTCGATTGGCAGCAGGCATCGGGCGGAATCAAGATGTTCGTGCGCTACTTCGACGAGATAAGCCGCCTGTCTCGATGAAAGCTAAATAACCAGTGACCGCCAGGGCTCGCGGAGAACGTGACGCGGTTCTTCGAGTCCTGGCGGTAAATTTTATAATGCGAAGAGTATTATTAGCAGTCTTCATACTGGCGCTGCCCAGCGCAGTCGCCCTGTACGCTTACCTCACCATAAAGACCACAAAAACTCCGACGAGCCGCGACGCCGTGGGACAGGTTACTACATTTGCGGGGTCAGGCTCTCCCGGCGTTGAAGACAACACAGGAGCGGCGGCCAGCTTCAGCGAGCCGTTCGGCGTAGCCCTTGATCTTCACAACAACGTTATCGTGGCCGAAGGCGGCCACGGCAATCGCATAAGAATCATCACGCCTCAAGGCGTAGTTCAGACGATAGCAGGCTCCGAAGAAGGCTTCGCCGACGGGCGGGGCGCTGCTGCTCATTTCAACACCCCATCAGCCATCGCGATTGATAAGCGAGGCAATATCTTTGTCGCCGATACTTCGAACAATCGCATTCGAAAGATTTCAACCGAGGGCGTCGTCTCGACCGTGGCGGGCAGCCCCGAACCGGGTTACAGAGACGGCCCCGCAGACCAGGCGCAGTTCGACTCGCCCGTGGGCGTCGCCGTGGACGCGGAGGGAAACATCTTTGTCGCCGATACCTATAACGATCGCATACGCAAAGTCTCTGCCGGTGGCGAGGTCAGCACAATCGCAGGCGCGGGGTTGCCCGGCCTTGCAGACGGTCAATCGGGCGTCGCGTTGTTTGATACTCCGTGCGGCATAGCGGTTGACGGCCAGGGAAATCTCTTCGTCGCCGATACCGGGAATGACGCGATAAGAAAGATCACGCCGCAAGGCGACGTCAGCACAATTGCAGGCGCAAGCTCTGCCGGCAACGCGCCTCAAGCCAGTGACCCGGAGCTTGATCGCCCTGTCGGCATCGCGGTTACTCACGACAGCTTTCTGTTTGTCGCAAGCCAGGGCAATGGAAAGATTCACCGCATCACGCCGGAAGGCGAGATCACAGAGTACGCCGGACACACTTCGGGGTTTCGGAATGCGTCAGGACGAGCGGCGCGATTCAACGGCCCTTCGGGCATCGCGGTTGACCGCGAGGGCAATCTCTATGTTGCCGACACGGAGAATTATCTGGTGCGCAAGATAGCTCCGGTTCAAGCAAGCTCAATCGAAGAGCCGCAGAACGGCGAGGAGGCGAAGTTCGTTCAGCCGCCTGTCGAATCCGTCAGCGATAATGAAGAGACGCCCGTTCCGCGACTAGAGGCGGCGATATCAAACGCGGCGCGCCCATTCCCATGGCCCTTGAACCCGCAAACCGGCTGGCACGAAGTGACTGGAGTCGTGGGCGAAGCGCGCGGAGCGCCGGGCGGGATCGCGCTCCATCACCTGCACAGCGGGCTCGACATTCACGGCAATCTCGGAGACGCGGTTCTGTCCGTGCTTGATGAAAAAGTGAATGCCCCGATTTCAGCGTGGGGTTTCGAAGGCTCGAACGAAGGCATCCATATAGGACTGATGAGCTATATACATATTCGTGTCGGGCGAAATGCTAAAGGCGAGATCAATCAGCCCGCCCGCTTTAAGACGAGAACCGACTCGACGGGAAAAGTCACGGGCATTCGAGTCCGGCGCGGCGCCCGGTTTAAGGTCGGAGATTTTGTAGGCACACTAAACAGCCTCTATCACGTCCATTTGAATATCGGCCCCTGGAACGCCCAGGCCAACCCTGTAGAGTTTTCGTTCCCTGGTCTTAAAGATACCAAGGCGCCGACGATAGAGCCTGACGGCATCGAGGTTGTAAATTCCAACTTTGAGCCCTTCAAGCAAAAGCGTGACGGGAGGCTTCTCGTCGCGGGAGATGTTGATATACTCGTCACGGCATACGATACGATTGACGGCAATAACAGCAGCCGCAAGCTAGGGATTTACCGCCTGGGCTACCAGTTACTTAATGATGACGGGACGGCGGTCAAAGGTTTCGAAGAGCCGCTCTTCAATATTGAGTTTACCCGTATGCCGCCGGATAACGGATCGGTCTTTTTGATCTATGCACCGGGCAGCGGCGTAAGCGCGTACGGCACTCCGACGAAGTTCAAATACATTGCAACCAACCGCGTCCGAAATGGCCGGGCGCAAGACGGCTTTCTTCGCACCGATAATCTGGCTGCAGGCAATTACATAATAAAAGTCTTTGCTATGGATTATGCAGGCAATCGCGCTTCGGGCAAAGCGACTGAGTTGCGGATTACAGTGGGGCATAACTAGTCCAGGGCCAAAAGTTGTATTTCAGTTGCGAAAAATAAATTCTCGACAAACAATCAGCGCCTTGATAGTATGAGAGAGTTGGGGCGGCGGCGCGCGTGGCCGCTGCAAGGTGTGGTTTTCGGGAGCGCGTCTTCTCTGTTCGGAAATGTCTGCTAGATATTCTGCTCGACTTCTTGCCGGATAGCCAAAGCGAGTTCCTTCTAACTAGTTTCTGAAGAGACTCAGGAGAAACAATGAGAATATTTGTTGGAAACCTGTCGTACCAGACGACAGAGGATCAACTCACCGATCTGTTTTCACAGGCCGGAGAGGTAGAGTCGGCTACAATAGTAACCGACAGGGATACTGGCCGCTCGCGCGGATTCGCGTTCATCGAGATGGATCGCGACGCTGCGCAAAAGGCGATACAGCAGTTCAACGGCTATGAGTTGAACGGTCGCGCAATCAACGTCAACGAAGCTCGCCCGCGCCCTGAGCGCGGCGGTTTTGGCGGCGGCGGCGGCGGTCGCGGTGGTTACGGTGGGGGCGGCGGCGGCGGCCGCGGTCAGCGCCGCGAGCCACGATGGTAGCTCGTTTGGCTGAGACAATATAATAAAAGGCCGGGACGCCCCCCGGCCTTTTTAGCTTCAGCAGAATCGCGAGAAGATCAAAGATTTATTTATTCGGCTTCTGCTTCATCTTGTCTTTCATCTCCGATTTACCCTTGTCCATTTTGCTCTTCGAATTTTTCATCATCGCGTCGCGTTTGGATTTGAACTCGTTGCCCGGCTTCCATTCGGGATATATGTCGGTGTTGGCGAGCCGGTAGCCAACGGTGAACAACAACTGCATGTCCTCGACGGCTCCCGCGTAATCCCAATCCGTCCTCATATCATCCGAAGGCTTGTGATAGTCCTTCTGGTTATACTCATCGGTCTTCATCTTGCCGTAACCATCGGGCTTGTCTCGGAAAATGCTTCCCGAATCCGCGTAAAGCGCGGGGACTCCCTGCTTGGCAAAATTGAAATGATCCGAACGATAATAAGACCCTCGCTCGGGCGCGGGGTCGGGAGTGAGCGTGCGGCCCTGTTCCGCCGCCGCTTCCTTTAGCGTGTCGTCTAGAGTTGACGCGCCCAGTCCTATCACAACAAAATCCGACGTGCGGCCCCACAGGTTCAACACGTCCATATTGATCCCCGCAACCGTTTTATCAAGCGGATAAATCGGGTTCTCGGCGTAATGCTTCGACCCGATCAATCCTTTCTCTTCGGCGGTCACGGCCAAAAACAGGACCGAGCGGCGCGGCGGCGTAGGCATCGCCTTGAATGCTTTTGCTATCGCGAGCATCCCGGCCACCCCGGTTGCATTGTCGAGCGCGCCGTTATAAATCTTATCGCCCTTCTCGTTCGGGAAACCTACCCCGAGATGGTCCCAGTGAGCCATATAAACCAGGTACTCATCTTTGAGCACCGGGTCCGAGCCTTTAAGCAGGGCAATGGCGTTGTTAGATTCTATACGGCGTATCTGGTTTTGAAGCGAGAGCCGCGCGCGCGCGCCAAGCGGCACGGGCTTGAAGTCGCGGCGAATCGCCGCGCTCTTGAGCGCATCAAAATCCTGCCCGGCAGCCGACATAAGCTCGCGCGCCCGCTCGTTTGTGATCCAGCCTTCGACCGCAACGCGCGACAGGTTGTTGTCTTTCGCTACGAGGTCGAACTGCTCTTGCGAGTTGCTGTTTTTGACGACGTCCCAGCCGTAGCTCGCAGGCTCCGTCTCGTGAACGATCAGCGCGCCCGCCGCGCCCTTCGCCGCCGCTATCTCGTATTTGTATGTCCACCTGCCGTAGTAAGTCATCGCGCGACCGCCGAACATCCGTGGGTCGAGCTTCGCCGGATCGTTCGGGTCGGGTATCGGCGGGTCGTTTATCAACATCACGATCACCTTGCCGCGAACGTCTACGTTTTTGTAATCGTCCCAGTTGTATTCCGGGGCCACGACGCCGTAACCGACAAAGACCATGTCGGCATCGATGCTCTCTTTTTCTTTGACGCGCTTTGTCCAGGCGACGAAATCATCGCCAAAGCCGAGAGTCGTCTTCTTGCCTTTAACTTCAAGCTCAAGCTTTGCGTCTTTGTTGGCCGTGATTCCTACCAGCGGCACTCTTTGAGTATAAGTGCCGTCCGAGTTGCCGGGCGCAAGCCCCAAATCCTTAAAGGCTTTGGACAGGTAATCGATGGTGAGCTTTTCGCCTTGAGTGCCAGGCGCGCGGCCCTCGAATTCATCGGACGCAAGCCGTGCCATGTGGCTCTTTATAACGTCGGCTGTGATCGCGTCTAAAGCCGCTTTCGGCGGCTTCGGCGGGCTGCCGTTTTGCGCCAGACTTCCGAACGTTAAGACTGAAATCGACAGTAGAGCGCATATCGCGCGAATAGAACGTTTCATGACTTTACCCCCCTTATCGTTGAAAATTTTGAGGAATAGGAAAACTTAATTATAGATGCTTTACATTGAATAGGAACAGCTCGGAAGCTTTATTGGTCTTTCATGCCGGTCTGTATCGAGTTGAATAAAAACGGGAGCGTGGCTATGCTCTGGCCTCGATATTGAGGCCGAAATGCAAACATTATTATTCGCCCTTTCCCTCGCTTCACCTCTACGATAGCGCCGCGCCCCGCGATCTTTTCCGCGCCTAAAAGCCAGCCCGACAGCAACAACTCGCGCGCGTCGGCAAACCGCGCCACGATGCGCGCGTCACTGCTCGTAGGCTCGAACGCAGGGCCGCGCTCGAACCACGCAATGCCCGAAGCGATGTCTGCGCGCGATCTGTTTAATGGGGGAACGCCTTGCGCCAGTTGCTCGGTCGGCGCGAAGCTGATCTTGAGAATCGAGCCGGGACAATAGAATTCTTTATCGGAGACGCCTTCAAGAACGTTTCTGACCGGAGCGCCGAGACTATTGATTGCAAACTCCGAAGCGTCGTTTAATGTGATAACGGTCCCGCCGTCTTCGATAAATTTTTTGAGCGCGTCAACGCCTGTCGCGCCCAGCCCGCCCGCAACCTCTTCCGGGTAGCGATCCTTCGACAATCCCTCGACAATCTGGCGCGCGTTCTGGTCCGGTATCAATATCGAATCATACTTTGCTCTGAGTCCTCCGGCGCGAATCTCGCTGTCGGTAAGCGGAGTCGAGGCGACGTTGTATTGGCCCAATATCCACCGCGTCCACCCTTCGTCCATCGAAGCCGCGAAGCTCTTATAGAGGCCGAGGCGCGGCGCTGCTCCTGTTGCGCCCTGGCCGAAGGGCTTGAGCTGTTTCGGCTGATTGCTTGAAGTCGTTCGGCTGAGCGGCATCGAGAAGGGCTTAGCGACCTCGACGACGTTTACTCCCATCAAAAGCGGGAGCGTGTGCGCTGTGACATCGTAAGGGCGGCGCGGCGGGCCGCCCGGATATTCGCGCAGATCGGGATACTGCTGCCGCTCAAGCAGGGTCTTTGCGAACGCGCCGTAAGGCTGCGCGAGCACAATGACCTTCGAGCCTGCCGGATAATTTGTTCCGTCCGCGTCGAAAGGATAGGCGGCGTTGATTATCTCTACCGCGCCTCGCTTAAGAATCGCTTCCATTCGCGAAAGCCCTTCGACCTGCCAGTCGAACCCGCTCGCGCCCGCTTGCGGCGGAGGGATTATGAAAGCGAACGGCTCGCCGGGCTTGCGCTCGCGCACGGCCTCCTTGCCGATTTGATAAAAGTCGCGCAGCCATCGCTCGCGGTAGCGCGACGCGTTGCGCATCAGGGCGAACGCGCCGGAGAGTTGATAATCGACTATGTTTGCGAGCTTCCACTCGCCGCCCGGCCACGGGACGGGATAATTCCAGCTACGCTGCTGCGGGTTGACGTTGACCTGCGGAGTCTGTTTTTCAAACGCGAGAGTTGTGGGTGTGGCGAGTCGCGCCGATGCCGTCTCGCTCAATATGCGAATCCCGCCGTGATAATGTTGATACGCGCGGGCGGGAGTCCAGGCGTCATAAACCCCGTTGATGACTATGCCCGTCTTGCCTTCGGCAATCATCTCCCAGGCCATCGCGCTCCCCATGAAATTCACGCCCGCTTGAATGATCGGCGACACATTCGGCTCCCACGGCTCGACGTAAGGCGGGAGGAAAAATCGCGTGCCGCTTTCGCCTTGCTGATGTATGTCGTGGACGATCTGCGGGTGCCAGACGTTATGCACCTTGTTGACGGTCAGTTGCGTTTCGACCTGGGTGAAGGCGTACCAGTCACGGTTGTTGTCGTGGCCCGTGAAGTGATGATAAAGCTCGGGCGGGCCTGTCCCTTCGGCAGGCGTGTCGAGGGTCTTTTCGTACCAGTCTCTTACTATGTTGACGCCGTCGGGATTGAGCGAGGGCACTAGAAGTATTATGCAGCGGTCAAGTATCTCGCGGGTGTCGGCCGAATCATCGGAAGCGAGCTTGTAAGCGATATTCATCGACACCAGATTTGCGCCCACCTCTGTCGAGTGAATGCCGCACGTTATTAAAACTATCGTTCGGCCTTCATTGACAAGTCGTTCGGCCTCCGCGTCGCTCGTTATTGCGCGCGGGTCGGCGAGCTTGCGTTGAATCTCTTTGTAGCGATCGAGCCTGGATAGATTTGAGGGCGACGAGATGACGGCGAGCAAGAAAGGGCGGTCGAGAGTCGTCTTCCCTAACTCCTGGACCATGACGCGGTCGCTTGAGCGGTCGAGCTGTTTGAAATACTCGGCCATCTGCGTCCACGAAGCGAGCTTGCGGTCGTCGCCGGGCGTAAACCCGATCACGTCGCGCGGGGCGATGACGCCTTTGACCTTGGGCGCGCTCGCCTGTGCGCTCGTCTGCCCGCCGGGAAGAGCCGCGTAAACCTGGATCTGAGCTGCTAGGAAAGCGGCGGCGGAAAGGATGAGGGTGAGGATTCGCAAAGCGCGCGTCTTGTTGCTAAACGACATGAAAGATTCTCCAACCTTACTGTATAACTACGCGAAAAAATACGGCGCCCCCGCCTACGGCCCAGACGTGATCGGCGTCCGCCGCTCCGAGTCTATGAATAGGAACTTCCTGCTCGAAATCGACGGGCTCGCTGAGCCAACTGACGCCCCCGTTTATCGTGTGATAGAGATACCTGCCCTTATTTGTGCAAGCCCATCCTTCGGTCGGGCTGACCATCACCGCATCGAACACGCCGGAATCGCCTACGATCCACTGAGTTTTCCAGACCGCGCCGCCGTCGGTTGTGGCAAGCAGTATGCCCGACTCATCGTCTTCGCCGGTCGCGGCTGCAAATCCGTTCTGAGGGTCGATGAAGTGTATCCCTCTGATCTTGAATTTTTTCACACCCCTGCTTTTCACCTCTGACGGGCCTTCGGGAAACTCAAGCTCGCTCTTTTGCGTATCCCAGGTCCGCCCGCCGTCCGTGGTGTGATAGATAGCGCCCTTGTTCCCGCCAGCCCAGCCGTTCGTCTTATCGACGAAGAATATATCGCTGAGAGATGTTGGGAGACGACGCTGCGCTTGCCACGTCGCGCCACCGTCAGTTGTAGAAAGGAGGCTGCTCGGCCCGCCTTCCGGCTCATCTTCCGACTGCGGGGTTGACCCGCCCAACCACCCCTTGTTCGGATCGTTAAAGAAGATCGGAACCGGAACCTGGGGGAAGCCTACCTTCGCGCCTGTCCACGATGCGCCGCCGTCAACGGTGCGCAGGACAATCCCTGCTCCCGTCGAATCAAGCCCGGCAGCCCATCCGTGATCTTTATCGATAAAATGCATCGAGTTCAGAGCCGCTACCCGAAGGCCCGCCTGCTCGATGGGGAGGTTTACCCAGGTCGCGCCGCCATCGGTCGTGCGCGCGACGACGCCAATGCGCGCGTCGGTGTTTTTAGGATTGTTCATGTCACCGGCGACAAATACCAGACTGGGCGAGATGACCGAAATAGAGGTATAAAATGGAGCCAGTATGGAGGCCCTAGGGAGATCAGCCGCAGGCACGCGGTACTGGGCTACCCATCGAGCCGATTTTCTGGCTGCCTGATTAGCATTTTGATTGTTGCTGTTTTGTGTCTCTTTGCAACTCGACAGGACGAGCGCAAACAGTAATATCATCGTCAGGTGAGCAATGCGCTTATGAGTTCGCTTCATAAATCCCCTTGCAGGCAGTTATAGAGTGAAAGAGCGTGATATTAGCAGAGCGGCTTCCAGGTTGAAAAGCTGTGGAGTGAGTCGAGCAGGACTGTTGCAAAGAGAATCTCTCTTTGGAGTGCGGGATCCCGCGCCGCGCTCCAAAGATGTGCTTTCGATTGTTTTGATCGATATTAACAGGTGGCGTCATCGGGACACTCGTCGCTTTTTGAAGCGAGCCTGACTTGCCCCATCACCATTCCGAAGAGTATGAAAGCCGCGCCGACCATCAGAGGAATGCTTATCTGCTCTCCGAGAATTATCGAAGCGAGGCTGAGACTCACGATCAGCTCGAACGTGCCGATCTGAGACGTCTCCGCGGAGCCGAGCTTTTCAAGGCTTGAGAAGAAACAGAGCATCGCCATGACGGTCGAAATTAATCCTATGCCGAGCACGACGACAATCGCTTTGGCAGTCAGCAGGTGCAGTTGAGTCAACACAGGCCCGCCGATCACCCAGAACCCGACGGCCGCAAACGTGGTGACATAAAGCGCAACGGTCTTTGGCTTGATGTTGTATAACAAACGGCGGCTGACCGCGACGTAAGCCGCATACCATGCGGCCCCTGCGGTTGCAAACAACAGCCCCATGCTCAACCCGCTTTTCAGCGTTCCGAAAACACCTACTATGACGCCGCACAGGATCATCATCCCGCCGACCGAGAGATGGTTTTCAGGCCGCTCTCTTGTAACGAGCCAGTCTATCAGCATCACGAATACCGGATAGCTGAAAAAAAGTAAGCCCGTGATAGACGCAGGCGTGGTCTCAAGCGCTTTGAATACGAGGTTCGAGAATACGCCATAACCTGCGAGGCCGAGCGCCGCGCAGATGGCCATCTCTTTTCGGCCTATGCGGATCGCGCTGCGATTGAAGATGAGAAAATAGGCCCACAGCGCGATTGCCGCCACCAGAAAGCGCATCGCCAACAGCGTCGCCGAATCTATCCCTTCACTGTATGCGAACTTGGCGAATGTGGAGATTGCGCCGAACCCTATGGTCGAAACCAGAGCATACGCCCTGCCTGTAAAACGAGAGTCCCATCGGTTAGATTGAAAAGCCCGTGACCTGTTTATCATTACACTCATAATTAAGCTGCCCCCGATCAATGTAATAATTGTCAGGTATAACAAAGCGATTCACAACGGGTGAAGAAACCAGCCTCATCGGGTTTGCTTTGTGCCACAAGCACAGCGGCGATTAAAGAATTGCCGGAAGGGCTTTGGAGTTTGCGAACCATTTGCTAAACTATCATTGCTTGAGCTTCTAAAAAGGCTTCAGTTTTAAACTGCGTAGCAGCAATGCTACAGGATACTTGTGTGTAAATCTTTTTAAGGAGAGACAGAAAAGTAAGCTATGGCAAGAAGTGGTCATAAAGGAATAAGCAGAATTGACCAGGACAAGAGAAAGACGTATGGCTGGTATGCGAGAGTCAATTTCAACGGCGTCGAGCATGCCAAATTCTTCAGCGACAAGTCCTGCGGCAGCAGGGAGAAGGCCCTTCAAGAAGCGATCAAATACAGGGACCGTATAGAAAAAGAGATAGGCAAGCCCCGAACCGACCGAACCGTGGTATCCCGCAGCCCTCGCAACAGCTCCGGCATTATCGGAGTCCGCCGCAAAACCCGTGAAGTAAAAAGCGAGAACGGAGAGAAAAAGTTCAAAAGTTACTACGAAGTATCTTGGACCCCGTGGCCGGGAAGGTTGAACAGAACCTGGGTTTCGATAGACGAGTTTGGCGAGAAAGAAGCCCTGCGCAGAGCCTGCGCCATAAGACGAGAAAAAGAGCGAGAGATGTACGGCAGCGTTGTGAAGTCGAACTGGGCTTCAAGCCTGGGCAAGCTCTTGAACAACTGAACAGCCGTCGGCCTGCGCCGCAGCAGCTAGCATCCTCCGCGACGCGCGACGCGGGCCGTCTTGCCCCACCTGAAAAACTTTTCGGTATTACAACGCGGGTTCTTTGCGCGCCTTGAGCAGCCGTGATGCTCTGAGCGCCACTTGAAGGTTGAGCCGCACTTCGGGGTTATTGAGGTCCTGGCCTAACAGTTTGCTGATGTGCTCAAGCTGATAGGTGATCGTGTTGCGGTGCAGAGCAAGCGCGCGGGCGGTTGCTCGGAGGTTGCCGTTCAGGTCTAAAAAGGTTTCAAGCGTCTTGAGCCAATCGGTCTGTTGCTCGCGGTCGTGGCGCGAGACCGGGGAAAGATAATAATCGCTAAATCGTTCAAGCTCCGTTTCGTCTTCAATGCGCAGAAGCAAGCGCCAGACCCCGAGATCGTTATAATGTTGAACGCTCTCTGTCTCACCCGTGATGCTGGCGATAAAGAGCGCTTCGCGGGCTTCGCGGAAGCTCGTCGGAAAATCCGACAGCCGTCTGGCCAGTCGTCCTACGCCTATGCGGACGCTGGATCGCGAGTATTCTTTTATGGATTCGTTAAGCAAGCGGGCGAAGGGAACTGAAGAATCCTCGCGCGTGCTTATGGGGAAAATGGCTATCACCCAGTTTGGCCTGTCTACCAACACCGCGCGGCGCGGCGCCGTGTTAAGCGCGGCGCGAATTGCCCGACCCTCTTGTTCGCTCAACTGCTGATCGAGGCTTGCGCCCGCGCGCTGCGCCAGCGCCAGCACGTGGTGCTGCTCAGGCTCAAGGCCAAGATCGGTCAGCCGAGCAATCGTCTCCTCGCTCGCCGGAAGATTGCCCGCCAGCAACGCGTTCGATCAAATAATCTCGCTCGGCGTCGAGCGAGCGCGTAGCCAGTTGCCTGAGTATGGCTTCGGTGACTTCGACAAAGGGTGTGGCGCGCGGCAATTCTACAAGCGGCAGATTGTTAAGGTCTGCTATCTCGCGCATCACGGGGGTGGTATGAGGCATGAAATCTTCCTTTGATACGAAGACGGCCGCGACCTTCTTCTCCACAGCTTCGCGCATATACTTCGCCTGCGCCTGCGTGTTGTCCTGTATGCCGACCCCTGAGGTGATGAGCACCTCTCCACCTTTGACCCATTCCGTCACCTGGGGAAGATCTAAAATGTGCGTCCAGCGAATCGGGTTATCCAGCCCGCCGCGACCCGCCACGACCTCTGCTTCTTTTAGGATGTTTAACGAGAGGGCTTCTCTGACGGTCAAACTCATGCGAAACATTATGCCCGCGCAGCCAAAGGGGTGACAACCCATCCGATTTTGGATTTTAGAGCGAATTCCATGGTAATGAAAGAAGATTCACCGCCGCAGACACAGAGAACACAGAGCGGGCACAGAGAAAACTCTGCGCCCCCGCCGCGTGCGAAGCACATCATCGGCCATATGCGTCCTCTGTGTCTGCGGCGGTGAGATGTCTTTCTAATCCCGTACATTCAATCGAAAACTGCTCTAGATTCTAAGAGAGTTGATTCGCTTCTGATTCCAAGATCCAAAATCGGTTAGAGTGCTTTTATCATCAGGTATCCGTCGTCGCCGCTGGTGTAATAGCGCGGCATGCGGCGGACGATCTTATAGCCGAGATCGAAGTAGAGTTTTTGGGCGGGCTCATTTGACGTGCGAACTTCGAGGCGGACGGTCGTGACTCCTTGTTGGTGAAACCCTGTCTCTACGGCGTCCATCAGGCGGCGGCCCTGACCGCGACGGCGATGCTCAGGCCCTACGCCCAGCGCGACGACGTGGCCGGTCCCATCAGGCTCAATCATGCCTACGACAAAGGCCGTCATCTCGCCTCGATGGTCTATGATCTTGTAACAGACCGATTGGCTGTGCGACAAAAGGTATCTGATCGTCTCGCGGTCGTAAGCTTCCCCGTCCGAGAAACACCGCTGGTCGAGCCGCCAACACTCGTTGAGGTCGCCGCCGTTCATCGTCATCACAACAGGCTCGGTCACTGCTGCCATCAGGGCCCCGTCCGAGTTGTTTTTACCCTTTCGCCACCTGGGCCACATTTCAGGGTCTACCTTTGAAACATTGCTTACTACGGAAATCTTCTCAAAACGCTTTCGGGCCTTTCTCGCCGGATCAAGCATATTATACGACAACATGGCTTTTCGCGCACCAGCCTATTTTGCGGTCTTATTTTGCCCGCTAAACCTGAGATTTGACTTCTGCAACTTCCTCAAATAGGCTTTCACTTACCACTCCATTATGATCTATCGAGAGAAAATAATTGCGGCGCTCAACACGCGTCGAGCAGAATTCCTGGATTTCGAAAGTGGAATGCGCGAGCAGTTCACTCTTTATCGAGAGGCGCTCGACCGCCTCGCCTCGCTAAGCGGCCAGGAGTTGATCGAAAGGCTCAAGACCAGTGATTCACCCGGCGCATTGCCGACCGAAGAGTTTGACCCGGCTCGCTCGCTCGTCTTGGAGTTCGATCGCGTATGGAGCAATCACGAGCAGGCGCGCGAGTGGGCATACGAGACGCTGCTTGGCCGGACAACATTTGCCGCCGACGGCAGCCAGATATTGCCGACGAAAGATTTTTCCGTTCCCGTAGCGGCAGTCCAGGTGGCCTGGTTCGAGAACACGCACACGACCGACGGCGCTTACGTAAAAGACGCGGCCTTTGAAATACTGACGCCCGCAGAGGTGATGGTGCGCACGGGCGGGGCGACAGAAGTCTCCGAGCAGATAGTCCACCGCCGCCGGTACGGGATGGAACTCGGCGCGATCAGAAACTATATGCTGTCCAGAAGCGCGCGCGGATTTGAAGAGTCACGCCCGCCGGTCGTTTTCCTCGACAGCCTTCTTGTGATCTCTTTCGCCGAGTTGTTGCCGGACGAGCAGCGCCAGTCTTATGTTTCTGAAATCATCGCTCTGCTTGCGACTTCAAAAAAGACCGGCATCCCTGTCGTCGGCTACATCGACGCGAGCTTTGCGCGCGACCTGATCAACATGCTCCAGACGGCTTTTGATTTGCCCGATGCCGAAAGGCTTTATGATGCGGGCCTGATCTCGCCGATCATGAAATGGGGCGACCGCTCTCCGCTTTTTCGCTGCGCGCGTCGGGGCATACTCGATTCATACGGAGACGAATGGTGTCGCCAGATAGGATTTCTCTACTTGAAGACCGCCCGCGACCTTCCGCCGTCGAGGCTCGACGTGCCGATGTGGGTATACGAGCGCGGATTGCTCGACTATGTTGTTGACACGGTGCGCGGGGAGGTAGTCGTAGGCAACGGCTACCCCTATGCGATTGAGGCCGCCGACGCAACGGCTGTGATTACGACGCGGGACCGCGAGATGTTTTACGCAGTCTTTCAAGAGTTCGCCGAGCGCGAGCGCTTAAACCTGCGCATCGCGCGCAAAGCCATCAGCAAAGCGCAGAGAAGATAGTTGTGTTAATAGCAAAGATCGTCAAATCAAATTCGCATGTCGATTACGTGGGCCGCGTGCTGGACCGTCTGGATTCGGCTCAACCGCCTGCGCCCGAACATTACAGGTTCGCGCAGTTCGTTTCGATTCCTACGGGCGAGGGATCGATGATAGGCGTTATCTACAATTCGCTTTTGATAAACCCTGATTATGACCGGCTCGGGCCGCGTCTGTCAGGTTCTGCGGAAATGAATTCGGTATTCAGCCCCGACCTCATCGACGAGCAAGGCGTTTTGATCGGACTGCTGCTGGTCGGGTGGGTTGACGCCGAAGAAAAGCCGCATCAGAGCATTCCTCGCTCGGTCATCCCGGTCAACTCGGAAGTCATCGCGATGACCGATATTGAAGTGCGGGCATTTCATACGGGAAGAGATAAACGGCTGGCGCTCGGCTATTATTCGCAAGTCATAACGCATGCTCGCCAGTTCGCCCCGCAGCTTCTGCTGGCCGTGCTGGATCAGCTTGAAAGCATGTTCGAGCATAGCTCGAAATCGGAGATAGCCGTTTTGCGCCGCACTTTAAACTGGCAGATGGTTATGCAGAGCAAGCCGCTTTGAGTTGGGCGCGGGATTATTGCTTGCAGGAAAGGGAAGATGGGAATTGTCGAAATAGATGGCGGGTCGCTTACGCTTGAGCAGACCGCCGAAGTCGCAGAAGGCGCTCAAGCGGCCCTCGCTTTATCGGCTCACGCGCGCATTATGCGCGCACGTCGTTTTGTCGAAGAGATAATCGAGCGCAACGAGATCGTCTACGGCATCAACACGGGCTTCGGCGCGATGTCGGATGTCGTGATACCCCCGGCAAAATTGCGCGAGCTTCAAATCAATTTAGTTCGCTCGCATTCGTGCGGAGTCGGCGAGCCGCTATCTGAAAAAGTTGTCCGCGCGATGATATTGCAGCGAGCCAACGTGCTCGCCAAAGGGTATTCCGGCTGCCGCATAGAGGTCATCGAAACGCTTGTCGAGATGCTCAACCGGGGCGTGCACCCTGTGATCCCGTCTCGCGGGTCTGTGGGCGCATCGGGCGATCTTGCGCCGCTGGCTCACCTGGCGCTTGTCGCCGTGGGCGAGGGCGAGGCTTTATATCAAGGCGAGCGCATCAGTGGCGGTGAGGCGATGAAGCGCGCGGGCATTCCTCCTTTAGCCCTCGAAGCAAAAGAAGGGCTGGCGCTGTTAAACGGCACGCAGGCGATGACCGCCGTGGGGGGGCTTGCGCTGCTTGCAGCCGAACGGCTGGCAAACGCAGCCGACATTACGGGCGCGATGTCGCTTGAAGCGCTCAAGGGAACGCCCGTAGCTTTCGACTATAAAATTCACGCCGCGCGCCCGCATCCGGGCCAGATAGCGAGCGCCAGACGGCTGCGCGATTTGATTGAAGGCAGCGAGATTCGCGAATCTCACCGCGACCACACAGTTGACCCGCGAGTGCAGGACGCTTACGCGTTGCGCTGCATGCCTCAGGTTCACGGCGCCGTGCGCGATGCGCTTGCTCACGCGCGCCGCACGCTTGAGATCGAGATAAACAGCGCGACGGATAACCCTTTGATCTTTGCCGAAGCGGGCGAAGTGCTTTCGGGCGGGAATTTTCATGGCGAGCCGATTGCGCTCGCGCTCGATTACGCCGCGGTTGCTATCGCAGACCTCGGCACTATTTCCGAAAGGCGTGTTGAGCGGCTGGTCAACCCCGATCTTTCGGGGCTTCCGGCTTTTCTGACGCCTGATCCCGGAACTAACTCGGGGATGATGATCGCTCAAGTCGTCGCCGTATCGCTCATAGCCGAAAATAACGTGCTGGCGCATCCTGCGTCGGTTACGAATTTGCCTACCTCTGCCAACAAAGAAGACCACGTCAGCATGGGCATGACGAGCGCGCTCAAGTTCGCGCACGTTGTAGAGAACGTCGAGCGAATCTTAGCCATAGAATTGATGTGCGCCGCGCAAGGGTTGGATTTTCTGCGGCCGCTCAAGCCCGGCCCACGCCTTGCGGAGGTCCACGCAAGGGTGCGCGAGCGCGTCCCTCATTTGGAAAGAGACGCGCCGCTATCAAACTTTATTGAATCGCTTGTAGAGATTGTGCGAGATATAGAATAGGGATCATTTGAGATTTCAGATTGACCCCTAACCAAAAATCACTATCATCGCGTGATAGACGGAAACTATCGAGTAAGCAGCCACGGCCAGACGGATTCCAAGCCGCGCTGTTTTGAGGTGCGAAAAGCTATAACAGAAGAGCAAGCAAAGGGCTGTGATCGCCATCTTTACAAAGAAGAACAAGACGGCGTGCTGCTCTATCAATGATTCCATAAAGGGGTTGCCTTCGGCTGCGACGCCGCGTCCTATGTGCTGCATTGTGGCCACTGCATCGTAGCCGGACATGGCGATTGCAGTAAGTACGTACATGAATAGCTTGCGATCCTGGAAACGTACTTCGGACCTGAACATATTCACCTCTTCTGCCCAATAGTTAAACGCGCAAGTGGGAATGGGGCTCCCAAAAATTTCGCGCTCGACAGATTGTTCGGCAAAGCCAGTGCCAAAGATACTACTGAATAAATTGTAGATCAATCCCCTGTTCGGGGTATTTTGCCTGTTAACGGCTCCGGATCGGTGAGTTTTTTCCAAGGATTCGTCGCTCCTGTCGCAGTGTGCTAATATTTAACCCAAGCTGGTGATCTCATGTCATTAATTTGAGATTTCTAATCGCTCTCATATTTCAGATCGAAAGATCGGGCAGACTGGATATGACACAATCAAGGATCGTGAAAGCGCCGCGCGGGCGCGAGATAAGCTGCAAGGGATGGCATCAAGAGGCCGCGCTCAGAATGTTGATGAACAACCTCGATACGGAAGTGGCCGAGCGCCCCGACGATCTGATCGTTTATGGCGGGACGGGCAAAGCTGCGCGCGATTGGCGCTCGTTTGATGCAATCGTTCGGTCATTGAGGGAGCTTGAAAACGACGAGACGCTTTTAGTCCAATCCGGCAAGCCGGTCGCCGTCTTCCGCACGCACGAGTACGCGCCCCGCGTATTGATTGCGAATTCAAATCTCGTTGGTCACTGGTCGAACTGGAATGAGTTTAACAAGCTGGAGCGGGTGGGGCTTACGATGTACGGGCAGATGACCGCAGGGTCGTGGATATACATCGGCAGCCAGGGAATAGTGCAAGGCACTTTCGAGACGTTCGCCGCCGCCGCAAATAAACATTTCAACGGTACGCTCGACGGGCGGCTTGTGGTGTCGGGCGGAATGGGAGGCATGGGCGGCGCGCAGCCGCTTGCGGCCACTTTGAACGGCGCCTGTTTTTTAGGAATCGAAGTTGACCCTTTGCGTATCGAAAAGCGCATCAAGACGGGTTATTGCGACCGGATTGCGACGGACCTCGACGAAGCGCTCAAGATAATAGAAGAAGCGCGCGCGCGCGGCGAAGCCGTTTCGGTCGGGCTGGTCGGCAACTGCGCGGACGTTTTGCCGGAGATGGCCCGGCGCGGCGTTGTGCCCGATCTGTTGACCGACCAGACGAGCGCTCACGACGCTCTCAACGGCTACGTCCCGAACCAAATGAGTTTAGATGAAGCAGATCGATTGCGACGCGAAGACCCGGACGACTACACGCGCCGGTCTATGAGTGCTATGGCCGCGCACGTTCGCGCGATGCTCGATTTGAAAGGTATGGGAGCCATCACCTTCGATTACGGCAACAACATACGCGCGCAGGCTCGTCAGGCGGGAGTCGAAGAGGCATTCGAGATACCGGGCTTTGTGCCTGAATACATCCGTCCGCTGTTTTGCCAGGGTCGCGGCCCCTTCCGCTGGGTCGCGCTTTCAGGCAGCGCCGAAGACATAAAGAGAACCGACAGCCTGGCGATGGAGTTATTCCCGGACGATCAAGTCTTGTCGCGCTGGCTGCGGCTTGCGCGCGAGCGCGTTCAGTTTCAAGGCTTGCCCGCGCGAATATGCTGGCTCGGTTATGGCGAGCGCGCGGAGTTTGGCGAGGCGATGAATGACATGGTGGGAACGGGCAAGCTCGAAGCCCCGATAGTGATTGGCCGCGACCACCTGGACACAGGCTCTGTGGCTTCGCCTTATCGCGAGACCGAAGGGATGCTCGACGGGTCGGACGCAATAGCCGATTGGCCGCTTTTGAATGCTTTGCTCAACACGGCCTCGGGCGCGTCCTGGGTATCGATACACAACGGCGGGGGAGTGGGGATAGGCTATTCGCTGCACGCGGGCCAGGTGACGGTAGCCGACGGAACGGAAGAGGGCGCGCGACGGCTCAACCGCGTGCTGACGAACGATCCCGGCATAGGAGTCGCGCGACATGTCGACGCCGGATACGACGACGCAAAACAGACAGCCGAAGAGAAGGGAATCAAGATACCGCAGCTTGACAGATCATAATCTGATACCAAATCTGATGAACGCCCCGGCTTGAAAAGACGTATCAGGAGCAGAGGAGGCGGCTAATATGTATTGCCCGACTTGTGGAAAAGCTCTGTCTCAAAAGCTGAAGTATTGTAATCACTGCGGGGCACTGCTGGACACCGCGAACGCGAAGGCTGAGAGCGAAGCCGCAGAAAAGCGGCTCGATGATTACTTGACCGATCTATTCTGGGTAACGGTCATCAGCCTCGGATTGATTCTCGGCGGGATGGCTCTGATAAAAAAAGTCCTTGGCCTCAGCGAAGCGGTAACGATTGGCTACATGATATTAAGCTCGACCGCCTTCTTGATAATGTTTGCGTTACACCTCAAGGAAATCCTTCGCTTAATCACAGGCTCAAAAAAGCTAAGAGATGCTTTTCAAGTAGAACAGCTCGATACCAACGAGCTTGGCCCGGCGCACGAGCAGGTATCACTTGAGGCTGCGCCGAGCGTTACTGAAAACACTACTCGCAATCTGGAGCAAGTATCAAAAGAACAAGTTTCATCACGTAACTAGGAGCGGGTTTCGGACTCGTTCGGCTTTGCGCAAAGAGCTTGGAGTTGTAGTCCCGTCAGGGGCGACCGGCAACATTGCTCGCCGCATCAAAAGAGTATTTGTGTGAGCCTCTTCACTGTGGTAATTTGTAGCCACTTTTCAAATTCGGCCCCGTAAGCTTCAGGAGGACAAAAATGCATAGGACGACCAAATTGTTGGCGCTTGCATGTTTCGTAGCCGCAATGGCCTATTTGGCTTTTGGGAGTTTCGCCGGTTCCGCATCAGCCAGTGAAAATTCGACGACCCCGGAAGAAGAGAAGGCTTGCCAATGCCCGGATGCAAAGCCCGCCTCGCTCCCACAGCCAAGCTCGCTTTCTCCTGATGAATTTCACGACCGGCTGCTTGCCTTTCTCGAAAGCGAAGAATACAAAAAGCTGAAATGGTGTGAAGACAAAAGAGTGCGCGACACGGGGCCCTGGATGAACGGGAAGTATTATGGAGTCCACCCGGCGGTGAAGGTCTATTATTCGCCCGAAGTGATTAGCTGGCTGGTGAGCGAGCGGCTGAGCGCGATACCCGACGGCGCTATGATCGTTAAAGAGATGTACCACCCCGGCCCTGCGGCCAGGTATCAGGATAAACCGTCAAAGCCGACAAGCTGGACGGTGATGGTTAAGGATTCGAAAGGATCAAAGGACGGATGGTACTGGGGCGAACTCTGGACCGCAAATCCGCCGATGCCGAAACCGAGCGATAATTACAAACCTCCTTTCAATGTTCCGAGCGAGGGTTTTAGTCTGGCTTGTCTTCATTGTCATTCTTCGGCTGAAAAAGAGCTTACCTTCGCCTCGCTCAAGAACATAAAAGGATTTCCGGGCGACCCGATAACCTACTTCGTGGACAACACCTGGAGAACGCCTCCAAAGTCGGCCCCGGCTCCCGAAGAAGCTGAGAATATCGCCCCGAGTCACAGAAACAAATTGATGACCGCTCCGGCGAGGGCGATGGCCGCGCCGCGCGCTGCGGTGACGGCAAACCCTGAGTTCGCGCGCCTGTTTGGCTCGCTCCCCCCGGGCAATGCGGTGCGCAATATGCCTGCCGAAACTTATGACCACATATTTGCCGGTCCCAAAGGCGCAGAGAAATTCATCACATCAGACAACTGTCAGTGGTGTCACAGCGGCAACGCCTGGTACGGGGAGAAGAACTACATGATTCTTAAACCCACGGCCAACGACCAGATCAATGTCTCGCCTTATGGAGAGTGGCGGTGGTCGCCGATGGGGCTGGCCGGGCGCGACCCGATCTTTTTCGCTCAACTGGACAGCGAGATCGCTTATTTGAAGAGCGAGAAAACCGAAAAGGATGTTCAAACGGTCGTCAACCTCTGCTTTAGCTGTCACGGCGTGATGGGGAAGCGACAGCTTAATATCGATAACAATTATGAAGGGCCATCCGGCAATCCTAATACCGATAAAGAGCCGGACTTCAAGCTGGAGTATGTTTACGACACGGGATTAAAATCTCCGAGCTTTAAATACGGCGCATTGGCGCGCGACGGAGTGAGCTGTGCGGCGTGTCATCACATAGTCGAAAATAAAACGCCGCCCGGCGAAGACCAGTTACAGTATTTCCTTGAGAACTTCACCACGGGCAGGTTCCTGGCCGGTAAGGACGACGAACTCTACGGCCCGTTTAAGGACGATCAAATTACTACCTACCAGATGAAGGAATCGCTCGGGGTTGATCCGAAGCACGATAAATACGTCACGGATTCGCGGTTGTGCGGCAGTTGTCATGTGATCGATCTGCCGGTTATGGATGGCAAAGCCGGTGATTTTCACATAGAGCAGGCGACCTACCTGGAATGGCTCAACAGCCAGTATCAGACAGATTTCAGCCCCGGACCAAACGCGAAATCATGCCAGGATTGTCATATGCCCGCCGGTTACGCCAACAAAAAGAAGAACGTCAACATCCTTCAGATCGAGTCGGTCATCGCGGATGTGCAGGACGAGTCTTATCCGATGTCTGAAAATCGAGCTTCGGAGGATAAGGTTCGGGTTCGTTACAGGACGGGCGTTGTCGCAAAAGGCGAAGAAGGGTTCGTGCGCCACCAGTTGCAGGGGCTTAACATCTTTCTGATCGAGATGTTCAACCAGTTCATGCGACCGGACGCCAAACAGAATTACTACAACGAAGTTCTTGGCGTGCGCAAAAGCGACTACATGAGCACGTTGAATAATGATCTGCAAACCGCCATTGATAATATAGTTCAGCAGGCGGAAAACGACACGGCGACAATCGAGCTGTCGTCGCCGAAGATCGTTGGTAAAGATATAGTCGTCAACGTCAAGGTGACAAACAAGACGGGCCACCGCTTGCCGAGCGGAGTCGGTTTCCGTCGCGCGTTCATCGAGTTTGACGTTATTGACAGCAGCGGCGGCAAGGAGAAAATCGTCTGGGCCTCGGGGCGCACTAACGAGTACGGGTTTATCGTCGATAACGACGGCAATATTCTCGATTCAGAGTATGTCGGTACCAGCCGCGATAAAAACAAGAGTTGGCAGCATCACTATTTCGCGCCCGACCGCCCGATCACAAGCTCGAAACAGGTGCAAATCTATGAAGAACTGGTTAAGAACGCTAAGGGTGATTTTACAACCAGCTTCCTCAGGATAGATGATGATTTCAAGGACAATCGCTTGCTTCCCATAGGCTGGAAGCCTATGGGGCCAAGCCCCTCGTTGACCGGCAGGTATTTAGAAGCCACTTTTCCGCATGGCGAGGCGGCAGAAGACCCGAACTACAAAAACGGAAGCGGAACAAGTCTTGTCCGTTACAAAGTGCCGATTGGCGAATTGCGCGGCGCGAGTCCGTCGAAGCTGATTGTGAAGGCGACTTTGTATTATCAGTTGATACCGCCTTATTACCTTATGCAGCGGTTCGAGCAAGCGCCGTTAGGCGACGGCACGAGGAGGCTTTACTATCTGACTTCCAATCTCAACGTAAAGGGGACTCCGATAGAAAACTGGAAGCTATATATTACTTCTCAGTCCGCGCCCGTTAAATAGCAGCGACGGTTTCAGAAAAGAGGGTAAAGGAAAGGCGCGAGGGCCGAGCTTTCGGCGAACACGATAATAATGCCCAGCAGCACCAGTAGAAAAAGTATCGGGGCGAGCCACAGTTTCTTTCGGTAGCGAAGGAATTGCCAAAGCTCAACCAGCACAGAGATCTTCGCCATAATTATTCCTCGGATAAACGGCAGTCTACCTCAAACACACGTTTCCGAGCAATGCCACTCGCTATCTAATGCAGTCTGCTTGTTTAGAGCGTTTTTGAAAAGCCTCGAAGAGGCGAAATTCAATAGCCTGGGGCGCAGCGCCAGACAACACGACAAGCCCTGTAAGGGCGAAATAAAGCTTCGAATTATTTCGCCCTTACAGGGCTTGTTCTCTTATGCGTGCGTAACCCGGCGCGCGGCAGCCGGGCTATTGAATCGCGCCCCTTCGGGGCTTTTGAACTATCTTTTCAAGCTCGCTCTAGTAAAAATGATCCACTATCAAGTCACAGCCCGATCTCTTTTATCGTCTGTTTGAGCTTGCGCGCGACCAGTTCGTGCCAGATATGATTCGGGTGGCCGTCTATAGGCACCCGCATCTCTTTTACGGTGAGGCCGGTCGCTTTTAGATCATCGACTATATCGACGACCATCACACCGTCGCGGCCCGAAAACAGCGATATAAGTTTATTGTGAATCTCTTTGAATTCTTTCGGATAGTCTTCGTAGGTCTGGCGCTCGTCTTTTGTCCAATCAGGAAAGAGGATGATGACGAGCGGCACCTTATTTTCGCGGCACAGATCGTAAAAACCGTTTAATGAATTGCGGCAGGACTGCCAGGCTTCGCCACCTTCATCATAATTTTTCACCTTCAGCTTGAATGCATAACGGGTGATGATGTCTTTGTTTGCCCAGTCTGCTCCCGCTCCTAGTATGCCCGCTATGCGGGAATTCCGCTTAAGTCGTCTGTACCAGTCGCTCTCGGTTATATCGAGCATCACGCTCTTGTCGCGCAGCTTGCTTCTGAGTATCTTGCGATTGTCCCAAAACGTCAGCTCCGCGTCATTGCTTACGGTAAACCCTATGACGACAACATCCGGGCCGAGCTTCATCATATCGTGTTGCTTGAAGTAGCGAAGCTCCTCGTATGTGTTGACGCCGTCGTGGCCCGTGTTGATCGTTTCATACCGCGCGCCGCCCTCCTGGTTGAGCATCCCTTCGAGCTGCGCGAGGAATATCTCGTCATTGTTCACCGCTTTCCCGAAAGTGTACGAATCGCCGATGCCGAGTATGCGCACCGTGCCCGCAGGCTTTGTTTGCGAAAACTCTTTCCCGCGCCATCCTGCCGAATTAATAGTGACGACCGCCCCGGTATCGTACCCGCTCCACGAGGGCGTGTACTCGTAACCCAGCGCGTCTTCAAACGTATCCCGGTCTTCGGCCGCCGTTATCAATCCGGGGTCAGTTCTGAGCGTGGGCGGCAGCCCCAGCAGCCGAAGGGCGAATTCAAGTATCAATAGAAAAACCGCGAAGATTATTAGAGTGAATAACGCTTTCTTCTTCCTGGAGATTATGACGGGCGGGGCGGAGGTTTTTTCTGGTGTAGCTTCGACAGACATGCTCGTTATACCAAAATCATAATCGCATGAACCGGGCGATGATCACGACTTACTTTCCGGGTCGCTTTTTGTATGCGCGGATAAAGAAACTCTTATCCCCGATCTGCGCATCAGGGTTGCGATTGGGGCCAAAGACAGCGCACGGCTCATAATTCGCCTCTACCCACTGCATAAGCTGCTGATGGTAATCGCGGCCCAGGACTTCGAAGCCGAATTCAGCCGTCGGTCTGTTTGTTACCAGCACGTATTGTGTGTTCGAGGCAATCAATTGATTGATCGCGCGCTGTTGGCCTTCCTCGCTGAGGAAACCGGGCGTGGTTATCTCTTCGCGCAGCGGATTAGGGCGATTGGTCAAAAAATTTATAGAAGTCCCTTCCGGCATTACCGCGACGGGCTCTCCTGTCACGGTTTCGCGCTCGATGAAATTTAATGCCTCTTCAAATCCCTGACCGAGGTCCGGCGCCGCCATCATCGTGCCCCTCTCGGCGGCGACACGGTAGGTGTATTTCGAGCGGTAACGGTATCCTAAAACCCCAGCCGTAATAAACGTGTCGAATAATATTATGCCGATCACAATATTGCGCGCGAGGCGTCGTGTGCGCCGCTCGCGAAATAGATTCGCGAACGGGCCAACCCAGATATACATGAAAATGATAACCGAGGCGGGCAGCAAATATGAGCCATAAGCTCCGCCGCTCCGCACCCGCAGCATCACTCGCG
Organism: Blastocatellia bacterium; assembly: GCA_963728545.1. Taxonomy (GTDB): domain Bacteria; phylum Acidobacteriota; class Blastocatellia; order UBA7656; family UBA7656; genus DASUNP01. The sequence continues at coordinate 2,588,027 of CAVSKO010000002.1, read as the reverse complement.
CCAGGCACGCCAGCGCATATACGGCGACCACTACGAGTATGACGGTACGCCTCCAGCCGCCGCCTTCCGCATTCTGCTTTTGATACTTGATCACCGCCGGAATCAATAACCCGATTAGCAGAAAAGGCATTGCCAGATAAGGCCCCTTATCCCATTTCACGGACCCCGTCGAGGGTATCAACACGAATAGCAGAAGCGATAATGCGAGAAGCACCCAGAGCTGTGTGTAGGTGGCGCGGCCCGCGCCGTCTGCGGCCGTCTCTGCCAGAGTTATCTTACGCTCGGGACGCGACCCTTTGCGGCGAGTAACGAGTATGCTGATCACGCCTATTATCATGGCGAGCGCGGCTACCCTGCCCGTCATGCCGACCATTTGCACTATCGATTCGAAAGGCTGGTCGAAACCCGACATGCGCTTGTTGTAATAGACAAGCTCCTCGGGCAGGTCTTGAAGAAAAAGAAAGCTGTCGTGAGCGAGTATGCGCCAGCCCACTTGAGCCGCAATGTATCCATAAACTGCCGCGACGATCATAACTGCCGGGGCCAGGAAAAGCGCGCCCCTACGAAGCAAAAGCAATTTGCTCGGATAATAGACCAGACCTACTGCCACGACTCCCGTAACCAGCGCGGCCAGCCCCATCTCTGTCTTTGCCAGCAATGTAAACCCCGCTGCCAGGCCCGCGACTGCGAGCAGATACGGGGAGGCTTCTCCGTGTCGATTCTCTGTTTTGATTAGACGTATCAGCAGAGCAAGCGTCACAAGCCCAAGTGCGCAGCCGTGCAGCGCGGAGAATGAATAGGGCAATACGTAGTTGCCCGCTTGCTTGAATGCGCACAGCCAGAGCACGCTCAAGGTCGCAGTCGCCGAAGGCGCGCGGCCCATGAGTTGCCGCGCGATGTAGTAGACCAGCGCCAGGATTATGATAGCGGTGACGATTCCTTCGGCATAAAGAACGTTGAGCGAAGGGCCGAATAAACGATAAAGCGTGGCGTTGATGTAAGGCGATAGCGGCCCGTAGATGTGGCGCACTTCCGAATAGAGCATCTCGCCGCTTACGAGCCTCAGCGGCTGATTCATCTCGCGCCCGCAGTCTACGAGCAGGTTGCCCCAGCGCTGCCAGGAGATGGCCAGGCCAAACAGAAACGATATAGCTATGAGGGCGACCCAGGGCAGGTCACGTTTGTTTATTTGGGCAGACACGACGATGGCGGATTATAGGCGATTGCCGCAGGAATGCCAAACATTAAATATCTGCGCCGGATAATCTAAAGATGCTTCGAGCGAACCAGGCGGTCGCGGCGAAACCCCCGGGCCATCCTGTAAGAGAGCAAGTAAAATAGCGGCGAGCAGACCTCGTGATAATGCTTGAAAAGATCGAGCGACATATGGAGCGCGTAACCCGTCGTCAGACCTATCAAAAATGGCGTGCGCAGGTTTACCGCGAGTATGACGAAGACGACGAGCAGCTCGAATGAATGAAACAGCAGCGGCAGCCTGACCAGCTTTCGGCGACGCACGAAGCGCGTTATAAATCCCCTCACGCCGCCTTTATTCGCGTCGCGAGCCGCCTGATCGGCACGCTTCTTTCCGAGGTACGGAGCGCCCTGACTTATTGACCAGAGCTGATCGAGAATATGATCCGCGTCAATTAAAAAGCCCCCGACCATCGCGCCCGCAAGCGCCCCGCTCGACCCCGTGGCCCAATAGAGCGCGCCGCCCGCCGCAAGTGAGGACCAGAAATGGTGCTTTGCTTTCATCGCTCCTCTTACTCTATCCTAAGTGATGAGTGATGAGTAAGTGGTCTTTCACTCATCACTCATCACTCATCACTTGTCTATTATATTGGAGCGAGACTTTATGAAGAAACTTGATACTACTAAATCAAGCGAGTTATTTGAGCGCGCCGAGCGCGTGATACCCGGGGGCGTTAACAGCCCCGTTCGCGCGTTTCGCGCCGTAGGCTGCGCGCCGCTGTTTATAAAAGATGCCGCAGGCTCAAACATCGCCGATGTCGACGGCAATACTTATACCGATTATGTAGGCTCGTGGGGGCCAGCGATACTCGGCCACGCGCACCCCGCAATAATCGACGCTATACGCGAAGCGGCGGCCCACGGCACCAGCTACGGCGCTCCTACCGAAATCGAAATCGAGCTTGCCGAAGAGATCACCGCAGCCTTCCCGTCCATCGAGCGAGTGCGGCTCACAAGCTCAGGCACCGAAGCCACCATGAGCGCAATCAGGCTCGCTCGCGGCGCGACCGGGCGCGACCGCATAGTAAAGTTCGAAGGCTGTTATCACGGTCATAGCGACAGCCTGCTTGTTAAAGGCGGCTCGGGGCTTGCCACCTTTGGGACACCCGACAGCGCGGGCGTGCCTGCCGACTTTGCGCGAAATACCATTGTGCTTCCCTTTAACGACCCGGCGGCGCTCAAGAAAACTTTTGAAGAGCAGGGGAGCGAAATCGCTTGCCTGATAATAGAACCGGTCGCGGGCAACATGGGCTGTGTCGCGCCGCGTGAAGGTTTTTTGCAGGCTGCGCGAGAGGCGACCAGCAGCGCGGGCGCGCTGTTGATTTTTGACGAGGTGATAACAGGGTTCCGCGTGGCCTACGGCGGCGCGCAAGAGTTGTACGGGGTCCGGCCCGATCTGACCTGTCTGGGCAAGATCATAGGCGGCGGCCTCCCCGTAGGAGCCTTTGGCGGGCGCGCGGATGTGATGGAACAGGTCGCGCCGCTCGGGCCTGTCTATCAAGCGGGAACGCTTTCAGGAAATCCGCTCGCCGTGCGCGCGGGGCTGACTGCGTTGAGACTGCTGAAAGAGATCAACCCTTATGAAGAACTGGAGCGGCGCGCGTCGAAGCTCGAACAAGGATTGCGCGACGCGGCAGCCGAAGCCGGTATTCAAACGACCATCAACCGCGTCGGCTCTATGCTCACCACGTTTTTCACAGCCGAAGAGGTGACGGATTGGCCGAGCGCCAAAAAAGCTGATACCGAGCTTTACGCCCGCTTCTTCCGGGCGATGCTGGAAGAAGGCATATACCTCGCGCCGTCGCAGTTTGAATGCGCCTTTGTAAGCCTCGCTCATATCGATGAAGTCATCGATAACACCGTAAAAGCTGCGCGCACGGCCTTGTCGGCGCTTGCCGGTAAAGAGGAGCGGTAACGTCGTCTACTGAATGTTGTCTAAGGCTATGGCTTCGAGAATTATGGCTGCGGCTTCGCGGGGCTTGGCGCACACGCCGCTTTGTTGCGCATCGTAATAGTAATAAGAATATTCGCGGTCGTCCTTGATCCAATCGAGAAAGCCCTGAGCATCAAGGCCATTTATCAATCGCTCGATTTCGTCAGAGGGTATCTGTTGGCGAGTCTTGCAATTCTCTATCAACTCCTGAATCATCCGCCGGTACATATCGAGGGCCGGGCTAACGTTTATAAGGATCGGTCGTAGCATCAAGATGTCTGGTCGTGTGCTCCGTAACGCTGGGCGGCTGCTCGACGGGGCCAGTGGTACGCGGCGGCATCTCGACTGCGCGAGGGACGGGCGGCATAGCCGCTCGCGCTGTGCCTGAATCGAGGGCCATCTTTGCCGTTACGATTTCAGATATGCCCTTGCCGAGCGAGGCGAAAGCCGGGATCAGCAGCCAGAACCACCAGCCTCTCCCGCCCGGCGCAAACAGCCCGATGGCTATCGAGACTAGAAGGAAGCCAACTCCAAAAGATATTTTTTGAATACCCAGGCCAATGCTGGGCGGGCGATTATGCTTGCCGCGTTTGTGCGGCCCGCGAGATTCAGATTCGAACAACTGACCTGTTAGCGCCTGGGGCACGAGGCTCAAGTTTGCGCCGCATCCCCGGCAGAATTTCGCGTCGTCGGTGTTTACCGCTGCACAGTTTGGGCAATACATTTTTTCACCTCGGTTTTTGACGAAAGCATAAACCTTCAAGCAATAATTATCAAAGAGAACTGCTCATCACCTTATGTTGAATTCGATATATATTATCAACCAGAACTTCACCGGCTCGCCGTTTCGCGTACTCGGCGAGAACTGCATCTTGCGCGCAGCTTTAATAGCTTCTTCATCCAGTCCGTAACCGAGGCCCTTAAAGATAAGCACAGAATCCGGCTTCCCCTGCTCACTCACGCAGATAGCCGCATGGATTGATCCCTGAACCTTTTTCTCGCGAGCCAGACTGCTGTATAGCGGCTGAGGCCGATTTTTCAAGATGGGCCTCGTGTATGTCGCGGTATCTTTCTTCCTGATAGATTCGAACTCAACATAGTTCTTTAACGCTTCGATCTGATCCTTCAATTTCTGATAGCCTTCATCAGAAGGTTGTGATAGCTGTAAAGCCTTTTCGTATGATTTCAGCGCTTCGGCGAGCTTACGGTTGCGGACTTCCAGGTTCGCCTTCATCGTATAAATGTTTGCGAACTGCGCTCCCTGGTCGAGGGCGAGCTTTATCTCCTCAGCAGCTTCTTTCAGTTGATTCTTGTCAATGTAAACAAGCGCAAGCAGGTAATGCGCGTCAGGGAAATCCGGCTGGAGCTTTATCGCTTCCTGGATCTGCCTCAGAGCCTCATCAAGCTTGCCATTATTCCTGTAGACCAATCCTAGAAGCAAGTTGGCGAGTGGCGAGTCCTGCTTGAGCGAGAGGGCCTTTTTGAGTAGTTTTTCCGCGTCTTTGTACTTATTTCTTTTTATAGCCTCCCGCGCTTTTTCGATATGCTGCTCAGCCGTCTGTCCCTGCTCGCCGGAGCAAAAAACTGTCGCCGGTCCGGCGAGCATTAGCCATAAGAAAAAGAGACTGAGCAAATACCTTTTGCCCGCCATGAAGTATCTCCTCAACTAGGCCCGACAAAAACTATCTCGACGCGTCGGTTCATGGCGCGGCCGCGCTGAGTTTTGCTCGATGCGGCGGGAATGCTTGAGCCGCGCGATTCGACTCTGAAATTCGTGCGCGAACCCATAAAGGCTGCGATGTAATCGGCGACGGCCTGGGCGCGGCCCAGCGCGAAGGTCTCAGCCGTCGGGCGCGGGTCCGAATGGCCTTCGATTGTAAACACCACGTCAGGATGCGCAGCCACGGCCTGGCCGAGCGCGTCCATCTTCGCTTTTACCTTCAGCGCAAGCGATGTCTGGTTTGCGACAAAGAAAGCGTCCGGCAACACGACGACGAACCCGTTGCCGTTTGGCTTTACCGTAGCGATTCGCGAGAGCGTGTCTTGAAGCTCGGCAAAATCGCGGCGGCGTGATTCTCTCTCACGCTTTTCTTGCTCGGCCCGCTCAATCGTTTCGATGCGCGACGAAGCCGTAGAGTATTGCGTCTGAAGGTTTGTTATCTGCGAGCGGGCATCCTCCAACTGACGGCTCAATCGATTAACCTCCTGGCGCAAACGATCATTCTCGTTCTGAAGCCCCCGGTTTTCGGCTCGCGCGTCTGCCGCCTCGCGCAGGGCGCGGTTAAGCTCCTGCTCGGTGTTTGTTCGCGCAAGCTCTGAAGCCTGCAACTTTGTGCGCGTTTCGCCTAACTGGTCTTCAAGGCCCGAGGCATTCTCGGTAGCGCGGCGCACTTCGTCATCGCGGCGGGCGATCTCTGCTCGGCGCTCGGCTGCCAGCGCGCGCTCTTCCGATACGTCACGGGCCTTGACCGCAAGCGAAATAGCCTCGCGCGAAATACGGCCCACTTCGTGAACGCTCGCGCCCTGGCGGTACGACTCTTCCGCCTGTTGTAAGAACCGCGCCGCCTGGCCGAAATCGGCCGGATCGTAACGCTCGCCGTCAGCAAGCCGCGCGATCTGAATCGCGCGTCGCGCCTGTAACAACTCCATAGGCGTCTTGTTGTAATCGCGCTCGGCAAGCGCAGGGATAGACGTATCGGTGTAATACTTGCCCGAATCCCCCATGAAAAAGACTTCGCTTGCCTGCACCTGCACGTTCTTTGAGATCGGGGTGAGGTTTTCAAGCACGACCATGCGCGACGGCAGCCGCACCAGATAATGCGGCTCGGCCGTGATAATCATGGCGAACGTCTGATATGCGGTCGCAGTCTTTAAGCGCGCCGAACCGCCGGACAAACGAAACTCGCCCAGGTTATCTACTTGCCCGGCGGGCGTGATGGCCCACAGCACATAGGTGTTGTAATCCGCGCCGTAGTTGTAAGCCGGAATCATGTTTTCAATCGTTAAATCTATTTCGCTCGTATTGCGCTTACGCCATCGCTCGACCGTAGCTTCGCCTTTGGCCGTCGGCCTGAGCGTCGTACCGGCAAACGCAACCTTCACAGGGTCCCTGAAATATGTAATGGCAATAGTGCGACGACGAACATCGCCGCCTTGCGCGGCGACCAGCGCTGACAGGATCAAGGTTGCTAGAACTGCGATAAGGCTGATGTGAAATCGAGTAGCCCGTTTCATAGAAATTCCTCTCGAAAAAAAATCGGTTCCTGCGCGGGGCTTAAAAACTGGATGCGCCCCAGAGCTTTTGTGTTCGCCTAACCTAAACGCTGATAACGGTGTGAGGTTTCACCAGATCAATATTAGCAAGCGCAAAGCGATTGCGGAATGCCTTGGCGGATAATGTGCTTCGCACGCCGCGATTTCGGATTGCAAATTTTAGAAGAGACGAGCGATTGACCGTTCCGTCTTCTTCATTCCGCAATCAGGAGAGTACCTGGCTGAGCGTTGCGCTGATGTCGTCGAATCGGATGGGTTTGAAAATCACTTCGTTTACGAGTGCGCGGCGGTGTTTGATCGTCTCCGGCCCCAGGGCGTAACCCGTGATCAGCACGATCTTGACTTCGGGCCAGTTGCGGCGGATTTCACCGGCCACAGCCCAGCCGTCCATCTCAGGCATAGACAAATCGGTGAAGACCAGATCAAACCGGTCGCGCCTCATCTTCTCAAGCGCATCCGGCCCGTTTGCCGCCTGTTCCGCGCGATGGCCCGCCGAGCTTAACATGCCTGCAAGCGCCGTCCGCACGCGCTCGTCATCATCTACGACGAGAATGCTGGCCGCCGCTATTACGGTCGAAGAATCTTTTTGAGCCGCTTTTCGAGCGGCCCCGGCAACGGGCAGGGTCACGGTAAAGGTCGTGCCGCGACCCGGATTGCTGCGCGCTTCTATACGCCCGCCATGACGCTCTATGATGCTGTAGCTCACGGCCAGCCCCAGCCCCATGCCTGTGACTCCCTTCGTCGTAAAGAAAGGCTCGAATATGTGATCGCACACTTCGCGGCTCATCCCGACGCCGCTGTCTGTAAAGTGTGTCCGCACCCACTCGCCTTTCTTTTCGGTCGTGACCCTCAACAGCCCGCCCTGCGGCATCGCGTCCAGCGCGTTGAGAATGATATTGACAAAGACCTCTCTAAGCTCTGACGCAGCGCCGACGACTAAAGGCGTTGGTTCGAGATCAACTTCCACTTCATAATTGAGGCCGCGCGCCTGCGCGTCATCGCGCCACCTGGCCCGAGTAAGGTTAGTCGAGTCTTGAAGGATTTGATTCAAGTCTACGGAGTCGTAAACCTCGCCGTTCTGCTGCAGGCCGAAACTCTGTATGCGCTTTACGGTCTGCGCGCCGTCCAACGCCGCCCGCTCGATTATTTCGATTCTCTGAGCCGTTCTGTCGTCTCTGGAATCGCGCCGTATCAATTGAGCGTGGCCGAGGACCGCAGCCAGGATGTTGTTGAAATTATGCGCGACGCCAGAAGCAAGCTGCCCAAGCGCGCGCAGCTTGTCGGCCTGGGCCGCTCGCTCGCTCGCCAGCCGCTCCTCGGTTATATCGCGCGCAATCGAAAGGACGCTCGTCACGCGCCCCTCATCGTAGATAGGCGTGTAGGTGATGAGCAGCAACCGGCGGTCGCCGCCTTTTTGGATGGCGTACATTTCAAAAGTCTGGGCCTGGCCGGAGAGGGCGCGCGCGAAACGCTCGACCGGGACTCTCTTTTCATCCGTCGGAAGAAACTGCCGCGAGTCGCTTGCCGTAAGCTCCTCGCGACTGTAGCCGGAAAGCGCCATCAGTTGCTCGTTGAACCAGATGAGGTGGCCTTGCGGCGAAAGCGCAAAGATTGCGTCATTGGCATGCTCTATCAACTTAATCAAGAATCCGCGCTGCTCGCGGGCAACGGCTTCGGCGGCGCGCAGCTCCGACAGATCGCGAACTATGCAGACGGCCCCGACCGCGCGCCGGGTCAACCAATTCTCTCCAACAGGGCCGGGGTCTTGTTCGTCCGGCTTTTTGATGAGAGGAGACATGGTGACTAAGACGGGACGTTTCAGGCGTTCGGGAACCAGCTCAAAAGTCACGGGCCGGCCCGTCCTGATGACCTCCGCAACGCGGCAGCTTTCTGCTTCGATTCCTTGCAGCAGCGTGCAGCAACGTCGGCCTATAAGGTCGCGAACCTCGGCCATCTCGAACGCCGCGCCCGCTTCGTTGACACGGCGCAGACGGCCATGCTGATCGAAGATAAGAATGCCGTCTGTGAGCGCGTCGAATGTGGCTTCCCACTCATATTTACCGCGCGACACTTGCTCGAACAATTCCGCGCGCTCAAGCGCGATCAACACCTGATCGGCTGCCGCGCGCATCACGTGGGCCTCGTCGTCGGTCCACCTGCGCGGGCCGTCGCTCATGCTGGCCGCGAGACACAGCCTGGGCATGTCGTTGAAATAGAGGTACGAGGCCATGAATGCGCGTATATTCTCTTGCGCGAATGGCGCACGGTACGGCTCGAATCTGGGATCGCTTTCAACATCGTCGCTTTGCACCAATCCGTCTTTGACTATCGAACGGAAATCGGTGTACAGCTCAAGCGGGTACACGCGCTCGGGTCGCGACACCTCGCCATCGGCATACTCGCACTCTACCTTTAACGTGCGCGCTTCTTGATCGAATGTAATGACGGCAAGCTTGCTGGTTGCGAGATGCGCGCCAAGCTCGCGCGCTATGACAGGGAAGATTTCATCAAGCCTGTTCGATTGATTTATCCCGTGGATAATATGGCTGATGAGCGCTTCGACCTGAGCGGCGCGCCTGGCCTCTTCAAACAGGTGGCTGTGGCTGACTGCGACCTCGACCTGCGCAGTTACCCCCTCTACGATAGCGATCTCGCTCGACGTCCATTTGCGCACATAGTCGGTCTGGGCGATTGTCAGCGCGCCCCAGAACTGACCGGCTACAAATATCGGGCAGATGATTTGCGAAAGGTTTATAGGCTCTGCCTGCCACACGCGAACCGTGGCAGCCAGAGCGGGGTTAGTGGCCTTGAATTCGCGCACGTCATTTATGATAAGCGTTCTGCGCATCTCGCTCAGATAGCTCGCTATGTAATCATCGGCGGCCGCATGTGTTTGCTTGACCGAAAGCCGAGGATTAGAAAGATGCTCCGCGACGACGACGGCTTTGTCGTTTACCAGCTTTCGAAAATAGGTGCGGTTTGCGCCGAGGGCGCGGCCCAGTTCGTCTACCGCGACCTGTAACGTCTCGTTCACGTCGAGCGAGCGGCGTATAGAAGCGACGATCTGATTGACCAGCGCGGCCCCCGTGGCCGATTCTCTCGCTTCCCGATAAAGCTCTGCCTGTCGTATGGCGACAGCCGCTTGCTCTGCGACCGCGCCGACGACGGCGATCTCCCACTCGGTCCACGAGTGCTGCTCTTCACAATGATGAAGGCTGAATATTCCTATGGGCCGCCCGCCCAGGCGTATCGCCGTCACGAGAAGCGATTTTATTCCTGCTTTAGCGAACCGCTCGCGGAACGCGCCGAGCCTGAAATCGTTGACCGCGTCGTCTACGGCCAGCGGATATTTGGACGACAATACCGCTTGCAGGTGCAGGTTATTGATCGAAGGAATAGTCTGCATAGCGGATGCGCGACCGGCGCAGCACGAGGCGGTGTAGTCGTGCGTGATGTCTATATGTTCGGGCATCGGGTCGGGCAGAAGCGCGAGCCTGCAACGGCAGACCGCGAGCGCCGCGCCTAGCTCGGTTACTATCGTCTGCAACACCGTGTCGGGGTCGAGCGAGCTGTGTATGGCGGAGCTTATTCGGCTTACGAGCGCTTCGCGCCGGGCCGCATCCTGCGCCTCGCGGTAGAGGTCGGCCTGGTAGAGCGCGACGGCTGTCTGTTCGGTGACCAGGCGTATCAACCTTATCTCTTCTTCTGAAAACTCGCGCGGGCGGTCGAATTGTTCAAGCGTGAGCGTGGCGACCGTGTGCCCGTTGTAGGCTATCGGCGCGAGCGCCAGCGCCTGCACGCCCAGACGGACGCCGATTGCTCGCACTACCGGGTGGCTTTCGGTAGTGTCGCTTATAATTATTATCTCTCCCGCGAGCAACTGGCCGATTAAAGGACTGCCATCTACATCAAGAGTTGAGCCGAGCAGACTCGGCACCAACACGCTTGAACGGTATTCGGCCCTGGCGACCAACTCCGAGCTTGCCGCTCTCCGGTCCTTAGACTCGTTTGAGTGCATGTAAATGACGGCGCGCGTCAGTCCGAGCGCATTCCCCAGCCCTTCGACGGCGACTTTCAATACGCCGTCCGCGACGACGGCTGACCGTATGGCTGTCAATAACCGGTTGGTCAATGCTTCGCGGTCGGCGGCGATTCTGGCTCTCTCTTGCAAACGTATGTGGTAGATCGCCAGACCCAAATTTGTGGATAATGCGCGGACGAGCTGTCGTTCACGGTCAGACAAGCGCCGCTTCTTGCGCCAGTAGATGACAATCGCGCCGATGGTTTGACTGTCGCCCTTGATCGGCGCAACGACGAGCGACCTTATATTCGCTTTTTGTAACGTCTCGCAGAGTTGCTGTGAAGAAAAAAAGCCCCCGCCTTCTGCGGCAAACGTATCGCTCAACTCTCTTATATCCGTCCATTGCCCGACGCCTCGCATGACTTCGAGGTTGACGGCTCGGAGAATCTCTTTAGTATTCGAATCGAGATCAGGCGCGTGGTAATCAGACGAAGCCCGGGCTGGACTCTCTTCAAAAATAATTGCCACGAGGCGAGCGGCTTCCAGCGCGCGGCCAAGCTCGACCGAGGCGAGCTTTAGCACGCCGTTAATGTCAGCCGACGAATAAATGGACGAGGTTATTCGGTCAACGAGCGCCCAGTAGTCGGAATGGCCGTTACCGTTAGAGAAGATTTTCGACTTGAGAGATGAAATGCTCATCGAAATATAAAGTAATGAGTAATGAGTGATGAGTAATGAGTGCCGATACTCATCACTCATTACTCATCACTCATCACTGAGAAGGCATTACGCCTTCATTCTTCTTTAGATTTCCTCCCAGTGTGAGAACGGAGTAGCGAATGTCGCGGCCCGTCTGGCGGTCTTTCAACACGAGGCCCGGCTCGTTGGCGAGCTGGCGAGCTTCGCGCCAGGTATCTATCGGCACCGATGTGAAAGCCTTTACTATTTCCGGATCGAAATGTTTGCCGGAACAATTGAGCAACTCTTCCGCCGCAGCCTCAAACGGGCGGCTTGCGCGATATGGCCTGTCTGAAGTTATGGCGTCTACGGCATCGGCTACGGCGAATATGCGCGCGCCGAGGCAGATCAAATCGCCTTCCAGCCGCGACGGGTAACCGCTGCCGTCGAACCGCTCGTGGTGCTGGGCGACAATCTGCGTCGCGCCTTCGAGAAAGTCTATGCCGCGAAGTATCTGCGCGCCGTACTCGACGTGGCGGCGCATATAAGACCATTCATCTTCGGTCAGCGAGCCGCGCTTGAGCAGTATCGCATCCGGCACGCCGATCTTGCCTATGTCGTGAAGCAGCGCGCCGTGCTCAAGCGTTATAAGCTCGCGGTTGACAAGCCCTATCTGCTTGCCCAGCAAAAGGCAATAAGCCACGACCCGCTCCGAATGGCCCTTAGTCTCGACATCGCGCGCTTCGAGCGCAGCCGCGAGCGCGCGCAGCGTGGCGCGGTAATTCAAATAGAGCTTTTCAAGCGTCGTGTTGAGAGTGACGTTAGCTACGCTCAACTCATGCGTGCGAAGGTTTACGAGTTCTTCCAGGTGCTGCTCGTATTGCTGATTGGCTCTTAGAAGGTGGCGATGGCGAAGCGCGCGGCTGACAGCCGTTTCAACGTCCGACAGGTTGAAGGGCTTGGTCACGTAGTCATACGCGCCTCGACGCATCGCCTCGATGGCGCTCTGAATGTTCAAATTGCCAGAGATTAATATGACGACTATATCGCGGTTCAAGCGGGTGATCTCTTCCAACAACTCAAGCCCGCTCATGCCCGGCATCATTATGTCGGACAGTACGAGTTCGAAATTATCTTCTTGCAGATATTCGAGCGCCTCGGCTGCGCACGACGCCGTCTTGCACTCATACTGGTCGCTGAGCAGCGAGTAGAGCACTGAAAGGATGCTTGGCTCGTCGTTGATAATGAGGATTCTGGCTGCCCCTGCGGGAGTTCGCATCAAAGGCGAGCTTATCAAGTCAATCATCAAGTTTTCCTTTTTAGAATTGATTATGATAGCCGGGGACGCCGGTGTCTGTATCAAAAGCCACAAAGATACCGGTTTTTCCTGAGAGCAGCCCGACGATGCGAAAATCGAAATGGGGGACGCGAGCGATAATAGAGTATAAGGAAGTCTTTTACAACACTATTTTAACGCGATACGCCCTGCCCGGCGTTCACCTCGACAGGGCTTCGGTCTCTGGTTCCCGTACGGTCGCCTTCAATCCAGTGATCGTACCAGAGGCTGAGGTTCAGCAAATTCCACAAAAAGAATGAATGATTGTCCTGCCCCCGTTGCTGCTCGCCGAGTAACTGCTTGATGAAATCGTAGTCGAACAATTCGCGCCGGCGGAGCCGTGAGCTTAGCAGCGCGCTTTCGACGAATTTGCCGAGCCGGTCGATCATCCACTCGTTTATCGGCGTGGCAAAGCCTTGCTTGGGGCGATCCAGCACGCGGTCAGGCACAACACCCCGAAGCGCGCGTTTAAGAATGTACTTTGTCTGCCCGTCACGATATTTCAACCCGCTCGGAATACTCATAGCAAACTCGATCAGCTTGCGATCCAGAAAAGGCACGCGCGCTTCAACCGACGTTGCCATTGTGATCTTGTTGACGCGCATTAGAAGCAGCTCTGCCAGGCGCAGCTTCAGGTCCTGATAAATCATCCGCTCAAGCTGGTCGGCATCGGGCTTTGCGGCTAGCAACCTGTCGAGGTCATTTCGCACGACAGTGTAAGACGTAAACCCGTTTCCGTCCGTGCTCAATCTTTGCTTTATGGTTGGTGAGAGCAATTTTTGCTTGTGAAATTCATCGAATGCCGACGCGCCGCTCCAGAAAAGCTCTTCTCCGGCGGCGAGCCTGCGCAACAGGTCGGGCGCGAAACGGCGATATTTTGTCGGCAGCATTCCCCTGCTCAACCAAAAAGCCAGCCGCCCGCCTGCCGCCACGCTGCGGCGAAGGCTTGCGGGCAAGGAGGCCAGGTATCGCCAGGCGTAATCATATATCTTCAGATAATAAGCATAATGCTGATAGCCGCAAAAAAGCTCGTCCGACCCTTCTCCGACCTGTACAACAGTAGTGCCGCTTTCACGCGCCAATCGAGAGACGTAATAAAGCGGCACGCAAACAGGGTCGGCCAGCGGTTCGTCCTGATGAAAGATCAAGTCCGGTAGAAAGTCTATAAGCTCTTGCTGGCTTATGATGATCTCGTGATGCTCTGTGCCGTACCGGCTCGCGACAAAGCGCGCTTCGTCCAATTCGTTATAAGCCGTCTCGTCGCTAAAGCCTACGGTGAAGGTGCGGACGGGCCGATCCATCAAGCGAGCCATCAAAGCGACGTTCGCGCTCGAATCCACGCCGCCGGAAAGAAAGACGCCGAACGGCACATCGCTCATCATCCGCTTCTCGATAGACTCTGTCAGCAGGCGCAAAAGCTCATCAGCCGTCTCTCGCTCATCCATCACGGCGCGTCCATTCGAGGTATTTGGCGTGATGATGGCGTCCCAATACCGCGTTACTTTTATCTCGCCACGATGATCGCAAGTGAGCATGCAGCCTGCGGGGAGCTTTTGAACCCCTGCAAAAAGAGTGCTTGGCGCGGGCGTCGTGAGAAATGTCAGGTAGTGATAAAGCGATTCTTCGTCAATGTCGCGCGCAATAGAGGGGTGCTCAAGTATGGCCTTGATCTCCGACGCAAAGATCAATCGTCCGTTCTTTACGGCGTAGTAAAGCGGCTTTACGCCTACGGGGTCGCGCGCGAGCACAAGCCTGCGCCGCGCTTCATCCCAGAGCGCTACGGCAAAGTCGCCGTCCAGGTCGTGGACGAAATCAAGCCCGCGCTCTTCGTACAGGTGCAGGATAGTCTCGGTGTCCGTGCGCGAGCGGTACAGGTGGCCTTTATCGATCAAGCCGGGCCGAAGTTTTTCGTGATTGTATATTTCGCCGTTAAACGTGATCCACACGCTCTGGTCTTCGTTCGCCATCGGATTGTGCCCGGCAGGCGAGAGATCAACTATTGCCAGGCGGCGATTTCCAAGGCCTACTCTGCGGTCCCGAGTGACGTACACGCCCGCGTCGTCAGGGCCGCGATGCGCCATCGTGTCGCGCATTTGCTCGATGAGAGGAGCCGTCACATCAGGCTCGCTCACTCCGTATTCGTATATTCCGCAAATACCGCACATACTTGGAGGGATGAAGGATGAAGGATGAGGGATGAAAAGGATTTTAAGCGCATTATCTGAAATCTGAGATTTCAAATTTCAAATCTTTTTCATCCCTCATCCTTCATCCTTCATCCTTTAGTTCGCCTTTCACCAATTCAACCGCTCTTTCAACTCTCGACTCGTCGCCGTGCCGGTAGGGCACAAGCAATGTCGCGTTCTCAAAAGGCGCTTTCGTGTTCAAGCGATATATGATACCAGACGTGCGCACTCGCGTCCCGTAGCGAGGCGACATCCATCTTGTCGTGATCTTAGTTTCGAGCGCGTGGTCAGATAACGGGATCACGGCCAGGGCCGAACGCTCGCCGATAGCCGTTGCGCGCGAGTCGTCTGATACGGTTACTTCGAGCCCCGCGTCAAAGTTGAAAAAGAACTCGAATTGATGATTGCCCTGGCCGCTAAAGATGTCCTCGATGACCCAGAAGCCCTCGCGCTTTTCCAGCGTGACGATGCGGCGGTGGACTACCATCTGCGGCAACCGCATATACCCGAAGTGCGCCGCGTCGAGCGCGTCACTTTCGGCGTCGCTTTCCCAATGATAGACCTGCGGCGCGACGTTCTCTCCGAGAGTGAAAAGATGGCCTTCTTTTATCTCGCTTATTTCAAGGTTATCGACTCGGACGGTGTTGTGATAAGGAGTCGAGCGAAATTTATTTCGCCACCTCTCGCTCGCCGTGTAAACGAACGTGCCGGGGTCGCGCAAAAAGGTCTGGCCCAGAGCGAAGAGTTCGATTGAGAGCGCGTCCGAATGCGCGTGCGAGCCGCGCCCGCGCGCCCCATGATCTCCGCAATCGATGATCGCATAAAGCTTATCCTCTGCGGATAAATCGGCGCGCTGAATAAAGATTTGCGCGTGAGGAAAATCCCGCGAGCTTATCTCCGCATCGCTTGTGGGCAAGCCCTCGAACGTTTCGCGCCCCGCGTCGCCAAACCACCACAGCGCCTCTTCATCTATGCGACTCGTAGTTTTGAACTTTTCGTTCTCGAATAAAACAACCGCCAGCGACATCAGGTACGTATGATCCGCCGGGTCGCGCTCTTTGAACGTGATGAGCCGCCCGTCATCCGTATCGCCGATCATGGGCGCTGCCCCGTCAGGCTTCAGATAGTGGCGCGTGAAGTCGAACATCGTTTCGAGGCGCTCCCAGGACTCTGTGGGAAGCTCGATCTCGCTCGCGTGGCTTAGGGCAAAGAAGAGCGCGAATATCTCCGTGACCAGCCGGTGATAGCCTGTCGAGCCTTCGAAGCTCACGCCGTCGGGTAGAACTTGCTTGTCCAACTCTTTAAGCAATTGCGCCGCGCTGAAACTCGCCCACTGGCTCGACTCGGCAAAGAAGGGCTTAGTCATTGCGATCACGTACAGCCCTATCAGGTTCGACAAGTAATGATTGCTCGTGACACGATGCGAGAACTCAAGGTTCGAGCGAATGAACCGCCCGTGCGCAAGGAGCATCTTTAACAACATCGCAATCGCTTCATCTGTCATCAATGGCGACGCGCTGAACATCTCAAGCGCGGCGATAACGTTCACGGCGCGGATCGCCGGTTCCATCGCTACGGTCCAGTTAACGCCGTAACGCGGCGGGTTCTCTTCGTGCCAGTAAGCAAGCTCGATCAAAAACTCTTCCGTGAACCGCTCGTCGCCCGTCAGCGCGTAAGCGCGGCCAAGCGTCGTCAGGTGGTGCAGCCGATTAAGCTCCCACACGCGCCGCACGTCCGAGCCTTTGCTTACGACAAGCGGCACCCGCGTGAAGTGGTCGAAAGGCCAGCCCGCGCCCGTCACCGGGTCGGCCGTCCAATTAATTTGAGGGCCGAGGTCGTAAGCGCGGCCAAAGACTGTGATCTGGTGATTGAGAATCGCTTCGGCTTCGCGAATCGTCTGCTCTACCGAATCAGGAAACAACTGCCGGACGGTTTCGGCTGTGCGCGGAAGGGCGGCTAGCCCTGCGGTGACGTGAGGCAACCCGCGCTCGCGTATTTTTTGCGCGACCTCTGAGACGGATACTTCGCCGAGCGAGCGCCGCAAATCGTCGTCCGAGACATAGACCGAATCAGCGTTGTTGATGGCGCGATCAATCGAGCGGGCAAGCTGACGCCGAGTCCTGAAAAAAGCTTCGCCTGCGATCTCTCGCAGGGTCATGCCCCGCGCTTTCTCGCGTATTTTTGAGAGTCGAGTCAAGTTTCAATTTCCTGTTACGCGTTTGTGGAAACCGTAACCAAAAACCTGTTTGCAAGCAGTCCGAGAAGGAAAAAGAAGTACAGGTTCAGATCCGCGTAGATGCCGCTTGTGAGCGTCAGCCCCGGCAAAAAGTACGCAACAGCCAGCGCCAAAAAGCAACTGCCTGTTGCTAGCTGCCGCTTGTTTTCGGCACGCTTAAGCGCGCGATAGCCCATCCTGAAAATATATACATTCGCTATCACGTAGAGAGCAAACGCGAGCGCCCCGACTTCGGCGGCGACCCACAACGGGTTTGAGTGAGGGCTTAGAGCCGCCCTCGCTTCGATTATTGATTCGACCGGGCGTTCGCCCTCGAAGTATTTGGCGCGAAAGTAATCCTTATAATTTGTGATGCCGACGCCGAGCAAAGGATTCTCGGCTGCGATTCTTGTCGCCGCCTCCCAGGTTGCGAGCCGCCCGTAAGCATTATACGCGCTTGCGAGTCGCCGACCTAAAGAGGCCGAAGCAACGAGCGCGCTCAAAGCGACCAGCGCGATTAAAACCATCACCGTCATTGTAAACGGATGAAGCCTGAGCGAAGAGAGCGAAAGCCGCCTTGTTCGCCAGACGCTTTCGACCTTTCTGACCCAACCCGTCTCGGTGCCGCTCGTCGCCGCGAAGATAAGCCAGCAGACGATCATCGTTGCCGCGACCACGCGATAGCGGGGCAGCATCGAAGCGACAACCGAGGCCGCTAGGGCAAACCCGTAAACCAGCCTCGCCGCCCTGTCCAGTTTTACATTTAACACTCGCGGGGCAAAAGCAAGAAAGACGGCTATCAACAGGCAGAGGATCGCATGAGAAGAGTCCGAAGCGAACGGGCCGTTTACTCGCAACTCGCCTTCACGAATCAGCTCGGAGCCTTTGTAGTGGAAAAGGTCCGTCCCCGTCATAAATTCGTAAGCGCCGATAGCAAAAAGCATCACGCCGAGCGCTACTGCGCCGAGCAGTAAAGCCGACGCTTTCCCTCTCAGATCGAAATGACGGCGCGCGATGTGAAATGCAGCGAGCGGCAGCCAGAAAGCGTCGAACACTATCTTTATCGCATGGCCTGCATCGCCCGATTTCACCGCGACGTTTATTAACATCAGCAAGGACAACAGCGCCCAGGCGACCTCAAACGGAAGCGCGCTGACGCGTATACTTGCGGTTTTCGCCCGCGCCCGGTATTCCCATAACAGCATTGCGACGACGATAAAGAACACTGCGCGGTCGTAAGTGATAATCGATTTTTCGGACGGGTATCGAATAAAGAAAGAGGCTACGGGCGTCGTTACGAACCAAATGAGCAATATCGTCTCGATGGAAAACAAGTGATGAGTGGTGAGTGATGAATTCTGATTGATTCTATTTTCAGTTATGTTTTCCATTATCAAGAACGCGAGACAATGACCGGGTAATCAAATGCCGTCAGCTCGTCGCAAAATACGCAAATTAACGCAAAGAGCGCAAAGCTTCTTAGCGGTCTTTGCGTATTTTGCGTTGAAATTCGATCTTTGCAATTCTAGTAAGTCCTCACATTTCTTCAATCGCCTCGACTATGCGCTCTGCGGCGTGGCCGTCCCACAACTCCGGCACGCGGCCAGACCGCGCGGGCGAGTCGAGCGCAAGCATAGCTTCTCGTATTATCGTTTCAGGATCGTTGCCCACGATGCGGTTCGTGCCTTCGGTCACTGTGATAGGGCGTTCTGTGTTTGGTCTGAGAGTCAGGCAGGGAATACCGAGAGCCGTTGTCTCTTCTTGAATGCCGCCGCTGTCGGTCAGCACTATTCGGCTGTTGCTGTAAAGCTGGAGAAAATCTAGATAGCCGAGCGGCTTGGTGATAATGAGGCGTGGCTGTGCAGACACGCGCTCGGTCAAGCCGAACTCTTCGATGCGCGCGCGCGTGCGCGGGTGGACGGGGAAGATTATAGCGAGCCGCTCTTGTATTGCTTCGAGCGCGTCAAGAATGGCTTCGAGCGTCTCTTTCCGATCTACATTAGATGGGCGGTGCAGCGTCATCGCGCAAAACTGTTTTGGCTGCACCCTAAAACGCTCCAGCACGTCGGACCTACGCGCCCTTTCCAGGTTGCGATAAAGCGTGTTGATCATGACGTTGCCCACGAAGCGAATTTTTTCCGGCGTTACGCCTTCGGCCAACAGGTTCTCGTTCGCGTCGCGCGAAGGCGTGAGCAGCAAATCCGCGAGAGCGTCTGTAACGACGCGGTTGATCTCTTCGGGCATTCCCCGGTCGCGGCTCCTGAGGCCCGCTTCTATGTGGGCCACGCGCACGGACATCTTTGACGCGACGAGGGTCGCGGCCATCGTAGAGTTCACATCGCCCACGACGACGACCCAGTCGGGCCGCTGCTCTTCCAAGACTCGCTCGAACTCGATCATTATACGGGCCGTCTGGACGGCGTGCGAAGCAGAGCCGACTTCGAGGTTTATGTCGGGGCGGGGAATCGCCAGGTCGTCAAAAAACGAATCGCTCATCGCTTCGTCGTAGTGCTGGCCGGTGTGGACGAGAATGGGGTGAATGCTTGCGGGGCGGCGGCGCATCTCATCGATGACCGGAGCAATCTTCATAAAATTAGGCCGCGCGCCTACTACGTTTAATACTCTGAGCATGTCTTTTTATTCTACGCTGCGCCTCGACGACGGGCTGCGAGTCTGAAACTGTTGACCAGGGCCACAATCGCGCCAAGCGCAACGGCGGCGATGAGCGCAGCAACGATGACGGACCGCCAGGGCGAAGTGCGAATCGCAGCGCCCAGCACGACCGATTCAACCAGATGCGTCTGTTCGGTTACAGTCGGCGACGTGGTGTTGGCGGTTATCTCGTCGATCTCTGTTTCGACCTTCATAGCCAGATCGCGCGAGGCGGGTGTTGCATCATTCGAAATTTGCTTTTGACGCTCCTCCAACTGCCGCTTGCGATTGAGGTGAGGCGCAATCGCGGCCTTAAACAACTCGTCGTGTTGAGCAATTATCTCGTCGGCCACGGATTGAGCCAGCCGTACCGACTCGTCCGGGTATTCAGTCGTCGCGGTAACGCGCACGAGAATAGGATAACGAGAGCGGCGCGGGCCTGCCATCACGGCCTCGGCCCGGGCGCTGCGTTTAAGCTGGCCGGGCTTGACGCCTATCTTTGTCGCGAGCTTCTGTATAAAGCCGTCGCTATTAATCGTCTCCGTGGTTGTGTAGATATCTTCGAGCGGCTCTTTCCACACTCGACCGACTTCGAGCAGGGCGGAAGCGGTGTAAAGCGTGGGCTGGCGGAAACCGAGATAGGCAGCGACGGCTGCGGCCACGAGCGTGCCGATTATGATTATCCACTTGCCGCGCCAGATCGCGGCAAATAGATGGTCGAGCCGTATCTCTTCCTGAGCCGTGTCGTTCATCGTATAGAATCGGATTCACCGCAGAGACACAGAGAACGCAAAGGATGCGCAGAGAAAACCACACTCTGCTCTGCGCCCGCTCTGTGTTCTCTGTGTCTCTGCGGTGAGATGGTTTTTGCTTTTCATTCTACTTCACTTTTATGATCGATATAGTGAGATCGTCTTCGGGGCCGCCGACCGCTGCCGAATGCTCGCGCACGGCGCGGGCGACCGCCTGGCAGATGTCGTGCGCCCGGTGGTCACTGTCCGCGCGGACGATCTGTTCCAGCCGCTCAAGGCCGAAGCTTTCGTCGTGTTGATTCGTGGCTTCGGTCACGCCGTCCGTGTAAAGCACGAGTATGTCGCCAGGGAGAAAATCGACTACCGACTCGCTGTACCTGGAATCCTCAAAGACGCCTATGGGCAGACCGCTCTCGTCGAGAAAACGGGTCGTTTTGTCCGCCCGCAGCAACATCGGCGGATTGTGGCCGGCGTTGATGTAGAGAAGCCGCTTGTTTTCAGGATCGATCAACCCGTAGAAAGTTGTTATAAACCGTTCGCCGCCCGTCGTCTCGTGTATCAATCGGTTGACGCGCCCCATAACAACTCGCATCGCAAGCTCGTTTATAATCGTCGCGTGAATGTAGGCGCGGAAAGAGACCATTATCAGCGCCGCAGCAAGACCTTTGCCCGATACGTCTGCCACCAGCACGCCCAGGCGATCAGTGACCGATTGCATGAAATCGAAATAATCGCCGCCGACCTCGCGCACGGGGCTGGTCATCCCGGCGACATCAAATCCTTCGATCAGCGGCACAGTGCGCGGCAGCAGGCTGTCAACTACCGTTCGCGCAAGCTCAAGCTCGCTTTCCGCCCTCCGCTGTCTCATCACTCGTTGATACAACAGCGTGTGATCGATGGCCGACGCGGCGAGCGAGGCAAACATGGTCAGAAGCTCAAGGTCTCGCTGGTCATAACCATCAACCCAGTCGGCTTCGATGTTGATCACTCCCAGCGTCTGCCCGTCATAGCGGATAATCGGCGCGGCGATCTCCGAGCGAGTCTGCGCGCGGACTTTGACGTAACGGGCGTCTCTCTTAACGTCGTTGATTACCTGCCCGCGCCCGTGCTTTATGACCCAGCCGATTATCCCCTCGCCTTCGGCCAGCACGTCTCCGGCTACCACCTGTGAAGGGTAGCCGCGCGCCTTGAGGTCGCGGATAGCGCCGGTCTCCAAATCGACCACGCAGACAATCGCCGCCGAATAATCGATCAATTCCTTAATCGAATCGAATATCGTATCGAGCACTATATTGAGGTCGAGCGACCCGCTTACTTTGCGTACCGCGTCTATTAGAGTTTCGATAGTCTTTTCGTTTACAGCCATCTTCTCTGCTCTCAAGCAAACACGCGAATCACTTATGCTAGAGGTTAACGTCGGCAATATCAAGAGCGTGCTTTGCGCTTTGACCGTTGCCGGTTGATGTGGCTGAATGCAACGGGCCACGGGTAATTGTCAACGGACGAAATAGAATTTGCCACTTCGCTCAAAGGGCGTATAATCAATCCTGCCCGCAGCCAGGCCGGATATCGTTCAGCCGAAACGCGTGACGCCGGCCTATTACTAATCGCTCCGAGATTGATCGCTGGAAGTGTTCCACAAAGGAGGGTGTATGAAGCTCAACAAAATCATCTACGCTTTGACAGCTATTTCCCTTATTGTCGCGTCGGCTCAGGCGCAGGGGCGGAGGACGCTTTCAAACGACGAGCAGAGCCAGTACGTGGTCTCTGCGAAAGGCGGGTTAGTCAACATCGTGGAAGGCGACGTGAGCTATGAGCGCGGCGGCAAAGTGGACATGCTTCTTACAAGCGACGTGCTGCGCGCAGGCGATGTGGTCAGGACGGGCCGCGATGGACGCGCGGAGATTCTGCTCAACCCTGGCTCTTACTTGAGGCTTTCGGCAAACTCCGAGTTCACATTTTCCGACACAAGGCTCCACAAGCTGGGGCTGAAGTTATTGAAAGGATCGGCCATCATAGAAGCTTCGATGATCGTAGAAGCGATCACCGTCGTCACCCCTCAAGGAGAGTTCCCCCTGGTCAACGGCGGCCTGTACCGATTCAATGTCGGCGCGAATGGAAACTTGGAGTTAATCGCGCGCAAAGGCAAAGTCCAGACCGGCAGAGTCACGGTTAAAGAGGGCAAAAAGGCAGTAATCGGCGCAGGCACTCCGGTAGTCACTTCGTTCGATAAAAAAAGCGAGGACGATTTTGACATCTGGAGCAAAGAGCGCGCAAAGGTTATTGTCGCCGCAAACAATAAATTGTCGAACCGCGCTTTGAAGCGCAACAGTTCGCTCTCGATGTCAGGAAATGCGTGGATATTTAACCCGTTTGTGGGGACATACACTTATTTGCCCGGCTACTGGGGCATCTATTCCCCGTACGGATACGGCTACAACACTTGCAATCCTCACTCTCGCTGGAATCCCTGCCCTCAGGGCGACTGTAGAGGCTACGGCGGGAGAGGTGACACGGGCGGTTCAGGCAGTGGCAGCACGGGCGGTTCTTCCGGCAGATCCGGCGGCAGCACGGGCGGCTCAAACAACGGCGGCAATATGGGGAGCGGGAGCAGCGATAGAGGGTTATCGACTCCGCCCGCTGCTCCGCCCTCAAGCTCGCGCGGCAGGGTCCGAGATCATTAATCCTGCCGATAGATCATGAATTTCACTGAGGCGCGCTGGTTTCGGCCAGCGCGCCTTTCGCTTTTATAGCACAAACGCCTCTGCTTCCAATTGCCTGCGAATAGGGCTAGAATTGTGCTCTCCAAGTGGACGTGAAGGCAGGGCGCAGTGGCTTTTATCGTCAACGGCAACAACGTAATGGGGCAGACGCCCGGCTGGCACAGGGATAAATCGGCAGCTCGACGCAACCTGGTTCGCCGGTTAGCCGATTTCGCCAGAATCAAAAAAACTCGCGTCACTGTCGTGTTCGATGGAGAGCCGGATCGGATTATGCCGGAGGCTTCGGCATTTCGCGGAGTAAAGGTCTTATATGCGGCCAGAGGCTCGGACGCCGACACGCGCATCGAGCGAATGGTTGAGATTAGCTCAGACCCTCGCGGCCTGACCGTTGTTACTTCCGACCGCCACCTCGCATTTCTGGTTCGCTCGCGCGGGGCCTCGGTTATAAGGTCGGGCCAGTTCAGGCAACAGATGGAAGACGCGGCCCGGCGAGCGCCCGCAGAACAGGACGGCGAAGAGTTTAAAATCGATGATCTGGATGAGTGGCTCAGGTATTTCGGCGCTATGCCGGAAGAATAGTGATGAGTGATGAGTAAAAACTACTGATGTTCCGAATCACTCATTACTCATCACTCATCACTGGAGGTGGATATGACTCGGATGGAAAAGCAAGAGCGGCCTCGCGCATACCGGGATGTCAGAGTTGGCGAACTGCTTACGCTGCTGGCCAAAGATTACCCGCAAAACGAAGCGTTGATATATCCCGACCGGCATCTGAGATATGATTTCAGCCAGCTTGAATGGCTTGCACGGCAGGTGGCAAAGGGACTCGTCAGCCTCGGCATCGGGCGCGTGGACCGCGTGGCGCTATGGGCGCCGAACGTTCCGGAGTGGGTGGTCTTGCAATTCGCGCTCGCAAAAATCGGGGCCGTGCTCGTCACCGTGAACACCAGCCTGCGCGCTTCCGAGATCGAATACCTGTTGAAGCAATCCGAATCCTGCACTCTTATCACGGTCGCAGGGTTTCGCGATGTAGATTATGTGAAGACCCTATATGATGTAGTGCCCGAGCTTCCGAGCAGCGAAGAGGGCGCGCTTAATTCGCCTCAACTCCCCTTCTTGCGAAATGTGATTTACATAGGCGATGAACATCCGGGCGGGATGATCCGGTACGACTCTTTGCTCGCTCGCTCTGAGCAGGTGAGCGACGAACAACTCGACGCGCACTCCTTGCTTCAAGACCTGGACGATGTGATTAACATGCAATACACGTCCGGGACTACCGGGTTCCCGAAAGGAGTGATGCTGACCCACCGCAACATCTTAAACAACGGCTATTGGCTAGGCGAAGGGCTTGCGCTCACGCCGAAAGACAGGCTGTGCGTGCCCGTGCCTTTCTTCCACTGCTTCGGGTGCGTGATCGGCGTGCTGGGCGCATACACGCACGCGGCTTCGCTCGTGCCGCTTGAAACATTCGACCCCGTGCGAGTCCTACAGTATATCGAGCGCGAACGCTGCACGACCGTCTATGGCGTGCCGACCATGTTTATCGCGGAGCTTGAGCAACTGGATTATCATAACTTTGATCTCTCCAGCCTCAGAACAGGCATAATGGCCGGGTCGCTTTGCCCCGAACCGCTCATGCGCAAAGCCATCGAGCGGATGAACCTGACGGAGCTGATAATCGCGTACGGCCTGACCGAGGCGTCGCCGGGAATAACGCTCACCCCGCGCACGGATTCGGTCGAATTGCGGACGCAAACCGTAGGGCGAGTCTTGCCCGAAATGGAAGTCAAAATAGTAGACCCGGCAACCGGCCTTGAGTGCGCGCCGGGTCGCGCGGGCGAGTTATGCTGTCGCGGCTACAACGTGATGAAAGGTTATTACAATAATCCGAAAGCCACAGCCGAGGCTATAGACGAAGACGAGTGGCTGCATACGGGCGACCAGGCGACGCTGGACGAAGCGGGTTATGTAAGGATCACGGGGCGCATAAAAGAGCTGATAATTCGCGGGGGAGAGAACATCGCGCCGAAAGAGATTGAAGACCTGTTGCGCAACCATCCGAAGATCGCGGATGTGTATGTTTACGGCGTGCCCGATGAAAGGTACGGCGAAGAGGTCGCCGCCGCAGTCCGGCTCAAGCCCGACGAGACGGCCACCGTAGAAGAGATTCGCCAGTTCTGCGACGGCCGCATAGCAAAATTCAAGATACCGCGCAGCATCAGGTTCGTAGACTCATTCCCTATGACCGCCTCGGGCAAAGTCCAGAAATTCAAGCTGCGCGAAATGCACAACATATCCTAGATCGAATTAAGTATGAGTGTAAGGGAATGAGAGAAGATTCACCGCAGAGACACAGAGAACACAGAGGGGGCGCAGAGAAAACCATATTCTGCTCTGCGCCCCCTCCGCGTGCGAAGCACATCGTCGGCCATATGCGTCCTCTGTGTCTCTGCGGTGAGATGTCTCTGCCAATCCCGTACATTCAATCGAAAGCTGCTCCTAGTGCTTTATCTTTTCCCAATAAGCCGGAAGGTTGAATTTCGGGCTGGTCTCCGCCGTGTGGCATTCGGCGCAGGCGGCCTGCATGTTTACTATCTTGCCGTAGCCTCTGGCCGGTTTGGTGATGTGATCCAGCCCGGGCCCGTGGCATTGCTCGCAACTTACATTCTGCATCGTGGGCTTTGACCCTGCCGCTGTGACTCCCTTTCGAAGACCGCTGCTCGCGTGACACGATAAACAACTCTCGTCAAAATCGACAGTCTTGAGCAAAAGCGCGCCCGAGGCGCGAGCGTGAGTGCTCGCATTCCATTTTATGTATTGCGCCGTGTGGCATTCGGCGCAAACGGCAGACGAGACGTAACCCCCTACCGCGCCGGCGCGCGAGCCTGTCGAAATCTCAAATATCCTGGTTTTTTCCAGCCAATCTTTCAAAAACTCTCCGGCGGATTTGCGAGCATCGGTTTCAGCCTTGTTCGCCTCGGCGACAACTTCAAGCCCTTCCGCATCGTCGGGCACGCCGCCGTCGAGCAAGATGTAGCGGTCCTTGACTGTAAATCGTGATTGATTGTCGCGGTAGAATCGTAGCTCTCCTATCATACGCGTCTCGTACGGCGTGAATGCTACGAGCGTTTTTCCTATGCGGAAAGAGAGGATGAAGGGCTGTTCATCGCCCCGTGCATTCCCGACTATTATCACGTCTATGCCCTGCGCTTCGCGCGCTATGCGCTCGGCCGTCTCGGTCATTACGTGCGCCAGCAGGACCGTCACGTCCGCGCGCTTTCTGGCTTCGATCACTGCCCGCTTGGCAGCGTCAACGGGGTCGCCGATCTTAAATCCCTTCGTGGCGTTTGAGGTCGGCTCCATCAGACCTATGAAAGCAACCCGGATAGGCTTTGTAGCCTTTGGGTCAGAAATCTCTTTGATGATAAAAGGCGGCGGCGAGTTTAAACCGGCGGACTGAGTTTGAACATTTGCCGATACAAAGCGGTTTAAGATCGGATGCATTGCTGCGTTGCGGGCGAATTCGGCCTTGCTCAATTTTTCTGAGACGAATAATAGATCGTGCGAAGACAGATTAGCCACGTTGATTTTGAAGCGGTCATAAGCCTTCAGTATCCAATCGTTTTTTGCAGCCGTATCGTGTCGCACGCGCCCGTGAGCGCTGCGCTCGTCGCCTAGAAAATAACCGCTGTTGACAGACACCTGCGGCAGGCCAGGAAATCGCTCTCGAAATGCTTTTAGATAGCTGACACGCCGTGCCAGTCCGCCTGAGCGCGGGCCTTTTCAGCCGCAAGGCTCAAGGCTGCCGTGCGTGTCGCCTGAAAAATGAACGGCGAAAGCTGCCCCGTCGTCAGCGCCTAATCGCTCGTTGAAAGGCGTCCCCTGGCCCGCGATGTCGGGCCGCTCATACTGCCGCTGCTGAACGTCACTTGCGCCCGTGTATGGCCCTTGCCACAGGTAAGCGACAAATGCCGATATGAAAGTTATGGCTACGAGTTTTATTCGTCTGGTCATTTTTCGATTTTGCATTGGTCTTAAGGCCGCTCGATGACTTATTGCTCGTTGAAGCGAGCCACAAAAACTCTAAATGATAGAACCTGATTGCGCAAGCACCTCAAAAATGCGTCCGTAATGCGGATAGAGAATAGTATTGATCGCGTGAGTTTTCTGTAGTAGGCTTCGCAGCAGATTAAGACGCCCCCGCCTGCGGGCGGGGTTTTCGTTTTTGAGGGAGAAGATGAGGCCAGATATTCTCAATCAGTTTCTTACGGTCGGCGTTCAGAACAAGGCGTCCGACATCCATCTACAGGTCGGAGAGCATCCGCTGTTTCGTATCAACGGCCAGTTGACGCAGGTTAAGTATCACCCGCTGACTGCCGAAGAGATGGCTTCCATTGTCACCACGCTTGCGGGCAAGGAGCGATTCCAGGAAGAGTTTCGCGGCAAGGTTGAATTCGATGTCTCATACGAAATAAAGGACGTCGGCCGTTTTCGCGCGAACGTCTACAAACAGCGCGGTTTTTATGGAGCGGTGTTGCGCGTCGTCCCGCTTGAGATAAAGAGCTTTGAAGACCTTCACCTGCCCAAAGTCGTCGAAAAGATTGCCAACCTCCGTCGCGGGCTGGTGCTGGCTTCGGGCGCTACGGGCAACGGCAAATTGACTACCGTAGCGGCAATCATCGAGCACATAAATCGGACTCGAAAATCTCACGTCGTAACAATCGAGGAGCCTATAGAGTTCCTCTTCAAGAACAAGACTTCGATCATCTCTCAGCGCGAAGTCGGAAGCGACACGGAAAGCTTTAATACCGCGCTCCGCTCCGCGCTTCGGCAAGACCCCGACGTGATCGTTATAGGCGAGCTAAGAGACCGCGGAACCGTAGAGATCGCGCTCAAAGCCGCCGAGACGGGTCACCTTGTCATATCGACTATTCACACGCCCGACGCTCAACGCACCATAGGCCGTCTGATCGGATACTTCCCCGTGGAAGAGCACGCGCAGGCCCGCATCCGGCTCGCGCAGAACCTGATGGCGGTCTTGAGCCTTAGATTACTAAATAGCATAAACGGGAGTGGTCGCCAGCCTGCGGTCGAGGTGATGCTTGTGACGCGAAGCGTCGAAGAATGCATACGCAACCCGGAGAAGACCGCAGAGATTCAAACCTACATTCAAAAGAGCCGCGAGATAGGCATGCAGACTTTCGATCAGCATCTGGTGGAACTGCTTCAAGCGGGAAAAATATCTCTGGAGGCAGCCAAGCTCGCCGCCACCAACCCCGCCGAGGTCGAGCTGATGCTCACCATAGATTGATTTGAAATTTGGTATTTCAAATTTCAAACTCTTTTATGAATTCTTTGACCGCCTGCTCCAGCTCATCCAGGTGGCCTTCAAAGAAATGATCGGCTTCTTTGATTATCTTCAGCCGCTTAGGCTCGGGTAGCATCTCGAATAATCTCTCAATATCGGCGGCGGAACCGAACTCATCGAGCGCGCCCTGCACAAAGAGCTTTGGCTTTGCGCAAGTGACGATGTGCCCGAAATCGTATTTCGATATGGGCACTCCTGCTGCGACCAGTGCGCGGACCTGCTCCTGCGCGCAAGCGACGCGGAGCATTACGGCGGAGCCGAACGAAAAACCTGCGAGCCATAATTCAGCGCCAGGGTACTTCTGTTCTATAAAGCTGATGGCTGCGCGCAAATCGTCCTGCTCGCCACGGCCCTCGTCGTGACTGCCCTCGCTGCGGCCCGTCCCGCGAAAGTTGAAGCGAAGCGCGGCAAAACCAGATTGGTGAAAAGCTTTCGCTATTCGGAAAACAACCTTGTTATGCATAGTCCCGCCAAACAACGGGTGTGGGTGACACACAATCGCCGCGCGAGTGACTGCGCCGTGAGGCTCTTTCAGTATGGCTTCAATGCGCCCCGCCGGGCCTTCGAAAAAAGTGTTGCCGGATAGATCGATCATATAATCCTCTGTCGTGACTTTATCCTAGCACGCTCGGTGAGCGCGGGCGAGTTGGCGCGTAATCAAAGTAAAAGGTTTCGTTGCGCGCGTCGGTTGCGCATGTTAAATTCACCCAACCTCTCTCTGCAAAGGATTCTTTGATGAAAAAAAGACTGGCGCTTGCTCTGATTGCTGCTTTTGTTTTATCGCACCTCGCATTTGCTAAACCGCAAACCTCGCGTCGCGACGAGCCTGACTGGAAGCGCGTGGGCGATGAAGCGGTCGAGCTGCTCGCGAATTATTTGAGAATCAATACGACCAACCCTCCGGGCAACGAGCAGCGCGCCGCAGATTTCTTTGCCCGCATACTTGAGCGAGAAGGCATCGAGCATAAAGTTTTTCAATCCGCGCCGGGCCGGGCAAATCTTTATGCGAGGCTCCGTGGCAGCGGTCGAAAGCGTGCGCTCATACTGCTCAACCACACAGATGTCGTTCCGGCAGACAAACAGTTTTGGACCGCCGAGCCATTCAGCGGCGCGATTCGCAACGGCTACCTGTACGGCCGAGGCGCTCTGGACATGAAAAGTCTCGGCGCTGCAGAGTTCATGGTCTTAGTGCTTCTGAAGCGGGCGGGCGTTCCTCTTGATCGCGACGTTATTTTTCTCGCTACTGCGGACGAAGAGGCGGGCGGGCGCGACGGAGCCGGGTGGTTCGTTCGCAACCACCCGGAGCTGATACGCGACGCCGAGTTCCTGATAAATGAAGGGAGCAGCAACCTGGTCGTAGGCGACCGCGCCATCTTTTACGGCATCGGGACTACAGAGAAGACGCCTTGCTGGATAAAGCTGACGGCGAAAGGGACCCCAGGACACGGAAGCGTGCCCCGTAAAAACTCGGCGCCGTCGCGTATGCTTCGCGCGCTCGGCAAGCTTGAGGCTTACGAGACGGAGCCAAAGGCTACTCCGGCAGTCGCGCGTTATTTCCGCTCGGTCGCCGATCTCCAGCCTACTCCGGAGATGATTCGAGCTTATGCGGACGTGGCGGCGGCGCTCAAGGAACGCCGTCTCCGCGATATGATCTTATCGATCCCGCAAAACGCGGCGCTGTTGCGGAACACCATACAACCCACGGTCGTCCAGATAGGCACCAAGACAAACGTGATAGCCCCGATTGCTACGGCGGAGCTTGATTGCCGCTTGCTGCCGGGCGAGCGGCCCGAAGATTTTGTCGCGGAGATAAAACGCGTCATCAACGATCCGACTATCGAGGTGGAAACGACACTCGCTTTCGCTGCTACGGAATCGCCCCTGGATAACGATCTGCACCGAGCGATACTGAGCGTGATACGCGCCGAAGACGCGCAGGCGCGATTTTCGACCACGGTGCTTTCGGGCTTCACCGACAGCCACTTCTTTCGCGACCTGGGCATCAATTGTTATGGCTTTTCCCCATTCCTTATTCCCGGAGACGATTACGTCGGAGTCCACGGCAACGACGAGCGCATCCCCGTCGAGAGCTTTCGCAAGGGGACTAAATTGCTTTATAGAATAGTTCGTCATCTTTGCTACGCGCAGCCGGGTGAAGGGAATTGAGAACAAGGAGAGACATTCTATGAAAACTCTGTTGCTGTTACGCCATGCGAAATCGAGCTGGGACGATGCTTCTCTGCGGGATTTTGAAAGACCGCTCGCAAAACGCGGCAAGCGGGACGCCCCGCTCATGGGAGAGGAGCTAAAGCTGCACGCGCCGGTGCCCGATGTCATAATCAGCTCGCCCGCCGCGCGCGCGCGCCAGACCATCGAAGCCGTAGTGCAATCATCCGGTATAACGTCGCGGTTGGAATTTAACGAGAGCATCTACGGCGCGTCTTCCGCCGAGTTGATGAGGTTGATACGGCAGCTCCCGGATTCGGCCAACTGCGCGTTGATGGTAGGCCATAACCCCGGATT
Source organism: Blastocatellia bacterium (assembly GCA_963728545.1). Taxonomy (GTDB): domain Bacteria; phylum Acidobacteriota; class Blastocatellia; order UBA7656; family UBA7656; genus DASUNP01. Next base: position 2,557,107 of record CAVSKO010000002.1, on the reverse strand, counting down.
TGAAGAACTGGTAAGTCGGTTGACCGACACCGAAACGGTGATGCCCACTGCTGCGCTCGCCTGCATGGAGTTTCAGATCGAGCATTGGAATGATTTGGAAGACGGGGCGGGCAAGCTCATCTGGTTGTTGACTCCAAAGAAGCTCAAGGGCGAGGATAAAGATTGAACGGAGGCGGCGATGGACGATTCGATCCTGCGTAAGAATCTGATCGAGTTATTGCAAGGCGGTCATGCTCACGTAAGCACTGAGAAAGCACTGGAAGGGGTTAAAGCGGAGTTGCGCAACGTGCGCCCTGCGGAAGGGCTGCACTCGGTCTGGGAAGAGCTGGAGCACATGCGCATCGCGCAGGAAGACATATTGCATTACACGCTCGACCCCGGATGGAAGTCGCCCGCCTGGCCTGAAGGCTATTGGCCCGCTAAGACCGAGACGGTGACAGACCAGATGTGGTCTGACTCGATGTCCGAATTTTTTGCCGATCTTCAGGAGTTGATCAACGTCGTGCAAGATGCGGGATTGGATTTGACGGCGAAGATCCCTCACGGCGAAGGGCGAACCTACCTCAGACAGGTTCTGCTCGTCGCCGACCATAACGCCTATCACCTGGGCCAGATCGTCCAGACACGAAAAGCCCTCGGAGATTGGAAAGCTTAAATCACAAAACCGAAAGCCCCGAAGGGGCGAGATTCAATAGCACAGGGCATCGCCCTGTGTTCATCACCGCAAACATTCAAGCCCTGAAAGGGCGAAATAAATCGTCGGATTATTTCGCCCTTTCAGGGCTTCGTGTTGTATGCGTGCGTCACCCGGCGCGCGGCAGCCGGGCTATTGTATCTCGCCCCTTCGGGGCTTTTTATTAGAGCAAACCGACGACTTCATAGAGCGTGTACTCGCCGCTCTTGCCCTTCACCGTTACTCGCGCGGTTTTGCCGACGCGAATCTGCTCTTTTACCTGGTTGTAAGTCTCTTCCGAAATCAAAAACTCTGTGCCGGCCTCTTTGTTCATAGACTCGATGCGGCTGGCTAAATTGACCGAATCGCCTATTGCGGTAACTCTCTTTGTTTCGTCATGCCCGATAGCACCCACGACCACCTCGCCGTAATGTACTCCTATACCTATTTGAAAACTTCGCGTGTAGATGTTCTCCAGATAAGGTCTGAGCCGTTTGACCGCTTCAAGCATATCGAGCCCGGCGCGTATGGCCTTGAGCGGCGCGTCCTCGGCGTCTTCGACTCCGAACAACGCCATAAGCCCGTCACCCATATAATTGTCTATGCAGCCGCCGTTGTCGTTTATCGCCCGCCCCACTTGATGAAAATAACGGTTCAGGATATGCACAACATCGTATGCGGGCAACTTCTCTGCAAAACTCGTAAAGCCGCGAATGTCGGCAAACAGTATTGCAACCTCTTTCTCTTCGCCAACCGATGTAGGCGAGTTCCCGGCCTTGAACAGACTGGTCAACTCGATGTCCTCTGCGTCCAGCACCAGCCGCCGCAATTCCACATCGCCCGAGACCGTTGTCTGACACGCGAGCCGTATATCGGGGCCAAAGTGCAACCGTTCGGCAAGCGTCGTTTCTTTATCGTTAGGCGGGGCGCAATACTCAAGGCCGTCTACTATCAAGACGCGGCAGGTGGAGCAGCGCGCGTTGCCGCCGCAAGCGTGCGCGTGCGCGATAGCGGCTCGGAGCGATGCGTGCAATAGAGTCTCGCCGGTTTCAGTCTCGACCCTCTTCTCGTCGGGAAGATAACAAACTTGTGGCATAGCGGAAGCCTTTCATGCGGCGGCGCGATCAGGGGTTCGCGGTTTCGCTTACGACCGCAGACGGCTCGCTTTCATTGTTGAACCGGTCTACAGCCGTAACCCTGTAAAAATATCTCTGACCCGTAGTGACGCGGTCATCGCGAAATGTGACCGGCCCAAGTGGGTCCGCGTTCAGCTTCACCCACTCTTTTTCATCCGGAGCGGCAGACTCTGCCCGGTAAACATTATACCCGACAACGTCGCGCTCAGGGCTGGTAGGCCAGAACAGGCTTATGACTCCGTTAGCTGAAGCGATTGAGACAGGGTCGGGCGCGCCGGGCTTGAACGTATCGACCGGCTTTACTTCGAGGGGCAAACTGTCTGCGCTTTCTATCAACCCGCTCCTGCCCTGAGAAAGCGCCCTCACTACATAGACGTAATCGGTCTGGTACTTGAAACTCCTGTCCGTAAAACTCGTTTCGGAGATCGGCTCGGGGTTGAGCGGCTTATTAAAACTATCGCGCTTTGGCGTGCGGCGGTAGACGTTGTATCCGATCACGGAAGCGGGGCGCGCGCCGCTCACGTCCTCATCGGGCGGGTCCCACGAAATTGTGACGGCGTCCTGGCCTTCGTCCCCGAGGCTCAAGTCGGTCGGGGCCTTCGCGATTCCGGGCACCGGCTCTACGGCAACGCTGTTTGAAAATGCAGCGGTCTGCCCGCGCTTATTGATGTATCGCACGGCATAGCGCAACCGTGTATTCGCCAGGTCTTGCGGCTGAGTGAGATTCAGAGCGTCTGTGTACTGTAGCTGGCGGGCCGATTCGATCTGAGCCTCGATGGCGTCGCGGTCGAGATAGCCTATCATCTGGGACAACCCTTCGAAATCATCCGGGTCTAATACCGGCTCTTCGTCGCGCTGCTCGACCAGGCGGTAAATTTCCACGCGTTTGATGTAAGCGCGATCAGACTCTTGCTTGACGAGCGGCGGGGCGGGCCACGAAAGCAGTACGCTGGCTCCGCGCTGAACGGCTGTGAGGCTGTTGGTTCGCTCGGTGAGCCGGGCCGGAGGGACCGGCGCTCCAACCTTGCCGCAAGAGAGGCAGGCGAAGGCCGTAGCCAAAATAAAGAAGGACAGGAGCGTGCGCGCCTGACAATCGGCGGCTCGCGGCATGTGCATCACAATATGTACCGGCTGAGGTCTTCGTTCTTGACTATTTCCGCCAGCTGCTTCTGAACGTAGGCGGCGTCAACGACTACGGTCTTCTCCTCAAGGTCAGGGCCTTCAAACGAGTATTCGTCGAGCAGCGTCTCCATAATCGTGTGCAGCCGACGCGCGCCGATGTCTTCGGTCTGCTCGTTGACCGAAAAAGCGAAGCGGGCGATAGAGTCAATCGCATCTTCGGTGAAAGATATATCGATGCCTTCGGTAGCGAGCAGCGCGTTGTACTGGCGGACGAGCGAGTTTTTAGGCTCGGTCAAGATTCGCTTGAAATCGTCTACCGTAAGCGGCTTCAGCTCAACCCTGATCGGGAAACGGCCTTGAAGCTCAGGAATCAAATCCGAAGGCTTCGAGACGTGAAAAGCTCCCGCCGCTATGAACAGCACGTGATCGGTCCTCACCATACCGTAACGGGTGTTGACGGTCGTGCCTTCGACTATCGGGAGGATGTCGCGCTGCACGCCCTCTCGCGACACGTCCGGGCCTTGCCCGCCCTCGCGCCCGGCGATCTTGTCTATCTCGTCGAGAAAGACTATGCCCGAAGATTCTACGCGCTCGATGGCCGTGCGCGCGATCTGGTCCATATCGATCAGCTTTTGCTCCTCTTCCTGGACCAGGTATTCCATCGCCTCATCGACGCGCATCTTTCTCATCTTCGGGCGGCCCCCGAACATATTCGGGAACATGTCGCGCAGGTTGATGTCCATCTCTTCGATGCCTTGCGGCGTGTATATCTCGAAGTGGCCGGGCGAGTTGCGCTCCTGGACTTCGATCTCGACCATGCGCGCATTCAGCCTTCCTTCGCGGAGTTGCTGGCGGAGTTTTTCGCGCGTGCGCTCGAACTGCTCAAGCGCGGTGTCGGATTCGGTCTCGTCCACCTGCCGCGTGCGAGGCAAAAGCAGGTCGAGCAAACGCTCTTCCGCATTCTGCTCGGCCTTATCGGCGATCTCTTGGACCTTCTCCTCGCGCACCAGATCGATGCCTATCTCTACCAGGTCGCGAATCATCGATTCGACATCGCGGCCTACGTAACCGACCTCGGTAAACTTCGAGGCTTCGACTTTCAGGAACGGGGAGTTGGAAAGCCGCGCGAGGCGGCGAGCTATCTCGGTCTTTCCGATTCCCGTAGAGCCGATCATTATGATGTTTTTCGGTATGACATCCTGAGCCAGGTCGGCGGGCAGTTTCTGACGGCGTATGCGATTGCGGAGCGCGATCGCCACAGCGCGCTTTGCGGCGTGCTGGCCGACGACATACTTATCCAGCTCTTGAACGATCTGACGCGGAGTCATCTCGTCCAATCGCGGCTGATCTTTTACTTCTCCTGACAGATAAATGACCATAAATTCATGCGAGGCCGCGCCGGGCCGTCGGCCTTCCGGTATCAATTATAGTTCTTCGATGAGTAGATTTGAATTGGTATAGATACAAATTTCGCCCGCGATCTTCATGGCTTCCGTCACTATCTCTTTTGCCGATAGCTCGGTGTGGCGAATCAGCGCGCGCGCTGCGGCGGTCGCATAAGGGCCGCCCGACCCTATGGCCACCACGCCGTCGTCCGGCTCTATCACGTCGCCGCCGCCCGATATGACCAGCGAGGCTTTGTCGTCTGCCACTATGAGCAACGCTTCGAGGTGGCGCAGGTATTTATCCGTGCGCCACTCTTTACCCATCTCGACTGCGGCGCGTTGTAGCTGGCCGTGATATTGCTCAAGCTTGGCTTCAAACCTTGAAAAGAGCGTGAAAGCGTCTGCGGTAGAGCCTGCAAAACCGGCGATAATCTTATCGTTATAGAGGCGGCGGACTTTTCTCGCGCCCGCCTTCATCACAGTCTTGTCGAATGTCACCTGCCCGTCGCCTGCTACGGCGACGTGGTCGTTTCGCCGCACGGCCAGAATAGTCGTGCTGCGTATTAGCGGCTCATTATGGGCGCGAGAGTAATTCCTCGTCATAAATGGCGACTATAATCCCGCGTATTGGCCTTGTCAACTTTCGCTCAAAAAGCTGAAGCGCAAGCCGTTTTTGTGCGGACGTTTACCGGGGACCGATTGTCCTACCTTTACAGGCATGAAATCTGGTATATTCTCCTGGGGCCGAAATGGCCGGCCGACTCTGAAGTCGGGCCGGGCGCGCAAGTTTAACCAACTCAAAAAACATCACTGAGCCGTATGCGACGATTTAATCTAGCGGCAATCCAGCTTGCAGTGCTGTTTCTGTTGGCGAGCGAGGCTCGCGCAGATTCGGTGCCTGACTGGGTTAAAGCTACGCTCGAAAGCTCAGCCGCCTACGACAAAAGCGTGCCCTTTATCGTCTTGCTCGACGAGCGCGTTACTACGGTCAAGGACAACGGCAAAGCCGAGACGCGCGCCCGCTACGTCGTGCGCGTGCTTACACAAGAAGGCCGGCTGGCCGCCCGCCGCGAGATTCAATTCGACAGCCAGACTAAGATCAGCGACCTGCACGCCTGGCACCTCCGAGTCGATCAAAAGGTCTTCGAGCTTGAGAGCGATAAAGTGATCGAGCAGTCTATCCCTGACGATCTTTACAGCGAGATCCGCTCGAAGGTCGTGCGATTCGGCGAAGTTGACATAGGCTCGGTAGTCGCTTTTGAGTGGGTGCAGAAAGAGAAGCCGCTCGTAAATCAAGACTACCATTTTTTTCAAACCGGATCGCCCGTCGTCACATCGCGTTATCAATTGAACTTGCCCGCGGGCTGGCGAGTCGAGTCGTTCGTCTTCAATCATCAGCCCATCAAGCCCGTGGTGACGGGCAATAGCTACACCTGGCAATTGCAGGAACTGTCGGCGATCAAAGAAGACATCTGGACGCCGGAGATAACGACCCTTTCGCCCTGCGTGGCCGTCTCTTACTTCCCGCCCGGAGGCGCGCGAAAACGCACTTTCTCTTCGTGGCAAGACGTGTCGAGGTGGGCCGAACAGTTGATGCAAAGGCCGATTCGTGCGCCGCTGGTCGTCGAAGCGAAGGCGGAGGAATTGGCTTCGGGCCTCGGCTCAGAGTTCGAAAAAGTGAGGGCAATCGGGCGCTGGGTTCAAAAAGATATTCGCTACGTTTCGATTCAACTCGGCGCAATCGGCGGCTACAGGCCGAACGCGCCGGACGCGGTTTTGAGAAAAGGGTACGGCGATTGTAAAGACAAAAGCGCGCTGATGCAGGCCATGTTGCGGGCTATCGGAATCGACTCTCACATCGTTCTGGTCTTTTCCGGCGACCCGACCAGGGTCCGCTCAGAGTTCCCGTCACCGTTGCAGTTCAATCACGCCATAATCGCGGTAGATATGAAATCGGACAGCGGAGTTATGATCGGGCATCCTCGATTGGGCCGGCTGCTGTTTTTTGACCCGACCGATGGCGCCACACCGCTGGGTGATCTGCCTTATTATCTTCAAGGCAGCCAGGGGCTGGTGGTCAAAGGCGAGACAGGCGATCTGGTCAAACTGCCCGTCCGGCCTGAGGAGGCGAACAGCGTGCGGCGCGACCTTGCGGTTCAGGTCCAGGCCAGCGGTGAAATCCTCGCCGAGGTGAAAGAGACTTTTACCGGGCAGCTGGCCTCCGTCACCCGTCACAAAATAGCGTCGTCAAGCCCGGAAGAGTATACGAAGGAAGTCTGTTCGCGAGTGGCGCGGGATATTCCCGGCGCCGTGGTAAACGACCTGAGGATTAACAGGGACTCAAGCCCTGACGAGCCTCTCGTTTTTGAGTACACGATAAAGGCCAGCAATTACGGCAACCGCCTTGGCCGCCTTCTCGTCATTCGACCCGTGCTTGTCTGGGTCCAGCAATCCCCCGTCTTCACAAGTGACGAAAGAGAGCTCCCCGTGTTGTTCGAGATGAAGTCGGTCAAGGAAGACAAGATCAAGATCACGCTGCCCGAAGGATTCAAGCTCGACGAAGTGCCTTTGAATACCGAGATCAAGTGCGGCTTTGGCGAGTTCAACCTCTCTTACCGCGCAAACGACCGTCAGGTCGTCGTTGAAAGGCGACTGGCCATCAACAAGCTGATGGTCCCTGCCGCCGAGTACGCCGAGATCAAAAAATTCTTCGACCATGCCCAATCGGCCTCCCAATCGAGCCTGGTGCTTGTCAGTAAATTTGATTAGCTCGCGAAAACTTCGATCAGGCAGAATTGAGTATCTTCCGCGTATAACTGGTTGGGCCGTAGCAGGAACTTGCCGTGAACCTCTTCTACGAGAATCGATTCATCGTCGAGCAAATTTATCACCCTGACGAAATGGCCCAGGGCAACGGTTCGGGCTACGGGAGTGATGTCTAAAATAGTTGAGCCGAACTTGTGCCACGCCTCTGAAATCTGCCCCAGGTAAGCGACGGTCTGATTGGCGTCCTCCCTCATAAAAGAGACGACGCCGTAGACGCCCGTGTCAAAAAACTGTAATGAGCCTTTGCGGAATACCGACTGGGATGTCGCCGTTAAAAGACGCGCGTATGCGGCCTTCAACTCAGCGTCGGGCACCTCTCTTTTCAGCGGTATTATCCGCTGGACCGGCAACTTCTCGCTCCTTCCTTCCATCTGTCCTTCGTGGATCAGGACAGAGCCTGGAAGGGAAAGTATCAACGCGGCTGCCGCAAGGTTGTCGTTGCGATTAAATATCAACGCGGCCCTCGGCTCGTCGTGATTTTCGATAAAGTAGAGCGAGCCGTCGAGCACGTCGCTTATGCTTAGGACGCGCTCTATAACGGTCTGGGCATTATGTGCGACAAGCCCGTCGTAAACCTTTTTCTCATACGCCAGGTCGAACCCGAGGTTTAAAAGCTGCCGCTCTTTGTCCCAATAAGTTTCGGCGATGAATGTAAAATCGGGTCGCGCGGCTTTTACTTCTCTGATGGCCTGGTCCCAAAATTCGGCGGGCATCCTTTCGTCAAACCACGATGCGGGAGCTTGCGAATACCACTGCGTACGGAAGTAATCCCTGAGCACTAGCATTGCCATGTCGCAGCGCACGCCGTCGGCTATCGTGCTGATCCACTTTAGCACTTCGATCATCCGCGCTCTCAGGTCGGGGTTGGTGTAATCCAACTGCGCAGTGTCGTGCCAGGGAGGGAAATAAGGATCCCGGCCGAACGCGATCATTTCGCCGGACTCGTGTAAAAAGTATTCGCCCGTCATCTGTTTGCGCGCGCTCGCGTCACTGCGTATGAAAAAATCCGGCCGCTCACGTATCCAGTCCGAGTCCAGCGCCATGTGGTTAGAGACAAAATCTACGATGACGGCGAGGCCCGCCTCATGGGCGCGTTTGACCAGGGCAGAGAAGCGCCCTTTGCCGCCGAGGTCGCGGTTGATCTTGTAATCCGGGACGGCATACGGAGAGCCTTCATAATCGTTAGAGACGATCTTGGAAATCTTTAGCGCGCCCTCGCTGATCTGCCACACGCCCATCAACCAGACGGCATCAAATCCGAGTTTACGCAGTTCGTCCAGATCAGAGCTTTTGAGCTGGTCAAACGACTGGCAATGCACTCGTGTATTAATTTCGTAGATGCGCAATAGTGATCAACCACCCGGAGGCGTTTTTGACTCAATGACCTGCAAGAATCCTCGAACGGGGTAAAGCGGAGTTCGGCTCAAGCCCGTCAAGCCACGAAAACCTCACCGCTTCGGCCAGGTAGAGGCGCTTGTCTGCCGGCAAAGAACTCAAATACTGGTCGCGGTTTCGCAAACCGTCTTCCGTAATCGCTCGCAGCACTTCTCTCCCGCGCTCGCTTACCGACACGAGCAGTTGCGGGCGGTGGGAATTCGATTCGTAAGTCAAATCCAGCAGCCCAACCTGCTGCATACGTTTGCACAACTGCCCCGTGGCGGTTCGGTCCCTCACAAGATGCTCGGCCAGCGCGCGGAGCGGAAGATTCGTCTCGCCCAGACAATGAACCGCCAGAAGTACCTGATAATGCTCAAATGTAGTATTATGGGCTGCTGCCGCCCGGGAGTAGAAATCGTCAAGCGTTCGCAGATAATTTCGGGCTGTGGTCAATTGTTCGTAAATATCAGTATCCGTGCTACTTAACTTATCATGCGAAGACATCCAATTCCCCCAAATTTGCATCTAGATAATTCTAGAACTATCTTGTATTATGTATGTTTACATGTTATATTATGTAATGCATTACAGGATGTCAACCATTATTTCTAGTTGACAAAACAGTGGGGCGCCACTTTCGCCGAGAGGGGGCGCCTTTTAGTGTCGGTTAAATTTAGTATTTGTGTGATTTGGTGTTATTCTAGGAAGGGCGCATTCGGAAAGGTAAAATGAAAAGCAGAATGGACAAAGACATTCTTATAGACACTCCCGACGAATCGCATGGCGATTTTGGTCCGGCGGGAGGGATAGAGCGCATTGTAGCAGAGATTGACGAGGATGCGACCGAGTCCCTTTGGGAGAGCGTTGCCGTCGAAGAAGAAGAGACTCCGGAAGTCAGCGAAGAGCCTGTAGATGAAGTTAACGTAGACCTGGAGCCTGGCAAAGATGAGTCCCTTGACCCCATGCGGTTGTACCTGCGCGAGATGAGCTCGGTCCCGCTCCTTACGCGCGAAGACGAGATTCGCATAGCCAAGCGAATAGAGCGCGGCAATAAACGCATTTACAAGGCGTTGTCTCGCTCGTTCATTACAATCGAAGAGATCAAAGACCTGGCTCACCAGCTTGAGCAGGGAGAGATCAACTCTCAGGACATAGTCGATATAGCGACAGACCCCGAGGCCGAAGAGGCTTTAGAAGAGCAGCGCGAAGAGATTCGCCAGAACGTAATGGCGGAGTTTAGCGAGATAATAAAGTCTCATGATAAGCTGTTGCAGCTTGCGGGCAAGATCGAGGCGGAGCCTAAGACCTCTCGAAAGCTCAAGCGGCTGCGCCGCCAGTACGCTCACCAGCTCATAGATTTGTCGAAGCGCGTCCGAGGCTTTACTTTCAGCGCGGAGATGCGGCGGCGCTTCATCGAAGCGATCCAAGCGGTCGTCAAGCAGATACGAGAAAATGATCAGGAGCTGACCAGAATCGAGCGCGCGCTTGAATCGAAGCGGCGCAAGGACGTAAACGAGCTGAAGCGCCAGCAGCGCGTCGCCCGCAAGAACAATCGCGAGATCGAACGCCATTATGCGAAATCAACTGTCGATATAAAGCGCACGCTCCAGGCCATCATTGCCGCCGAAGCCGAAGTCGAGCAGGCCAAGCGCGAGATGATCGAGGCCAATTTGAGGCTGGTGATTTCGATTGCGAAAAATTATATCAATCGCGGGTTGCATTTCCTCGACCTTATCCAGGAAGGCAACATAGGGTTGATGCGCGCGGTCGAGAAGTTCGACTGGCGGCGGGGATACAAGTTCTCGACCTACGCGACGTGGTGGATACGCCAGGCCGTTACGCGCGCGATTGCCGATCAGGGCCGCACGATTCGCGTGCCGGTTCATATGGTCGAAGTCATCAACAAGATACTTCGGACGCAGCGGTTGATGGTCCAGGAACTTGGCCGCGAGCCTACGCACGAGGAGCTTGCGCGCCGCGTTGATATGCCTGCGTGGAAGGTGCGCAAGGCTTTGAAGATCGCGCAGCAGCCCATCTCGCTTGAGACCCCTATCGGAGATGACGGCGAAACGACGATAGCGAGCTTTATAGAGGACCGTCGCTCGGCCAACCCTGCGGAGACGGCTATAACCAACAACCTCCGCGAGCTTACGGAAGACGTGCTGTCTACGCTTACGCCGCGCGAAAAAGAGATCATCAAGATGCGATTCGGCCTGGATCAATCGGGCGAAGAGCGCACGCTTGAAGAGGTCGGAAAGCATTTCAACGTGACGCGTGAGCGAATCCGACAGATTGAAGCCAAAGCGCTCGCGAAGCTCCGTCACCCGTCGCGGTCGCGCCGTTTGCGGGCATTCCTTGATGGAACTGCTATAGCTTCATAAAACAGGCAGAGTCGATCTGAAACACGAGCAGGGCCGTAAAAAACGGCCCTGCTTTTTTGCGGCGCGCTTTTTTTTGTCAGCCGGTGGCTTCTTTGATCGCGCTTTCGATGGCGCGCAAGTTGCGCTCGGGTGTGTCGGTCGGGACCGAGCAGCCGGGCGTAAAGATTAAAGCGCGCGAGCCTGCTTCATTGAGCGAAGCTAAGACCTGTTTTCTGATCTCAGGGGCCGACAGGTGAGCGGCTGTGGTTTCGTCTATGCCGCCCATAACGGTTTTACCCCACAGCTTGCGCCCGTCTTCGAGCGAAGGGGCGGTCGTGAAATGAGACCAGTTCAGCGCGCTCGCGGGATAATCGAGAAGAGAATCGAAATGAATCTGCTTGCCATGCACGTGGAGCACGTTGAACGGCGCTTCGCGAACGGCCTCCAATATTTTCAGGTCGAAAGGCCTTCCCCAAATGGCATACTCTTCGGCTGACATAACCGTATCGGTAGCAGCCCCCAGCGAAAGGAAGATTCCGGCAGCGCCTCGCGCTACGGCTTGCTTCGCGTAGTCGGCAAGCGAAGTCGCGATGGCCTCCATCGCCGAAAGCAGGGCCTCCGGGAAATCGCTTCTTGCCTGTCGGAAGCTGTCGGCGCGGGCCAGGCGGCGCGCGGTAGTCCAGGGGCTGAAGATCGTTTCGATAAACAGGGCCTCGCGGCCTATCTCGTCGTTGATCATAGAAAGCGCCTTAAACTGTTCCGACCAGCATTGGTCATTTGCTTCTACCGGCTCGATTCTCTGCCAATCCTCCTCGGTTTCGATGGCCTCTCGGCCTTCGGGCAAGGGGTATGGATAATCGTTCATCACCTTCAAAAAATCGAGATCGTAAGCGCGATAAAAGTCTATCTCCGCCTCTGCATGTTTTCGCCCTGACGTGTGCTGTAGCCCGAAATGATACCAGAAACTAAACGGCGGTCGGTCTACCTCCTTGCCTTCAAGCGCGCTCGTCATACGTTCAATTTTGTTCAAAGCAGCCTCCGTTAATGCGTATTATACTCTGCAAGTTTATTGCTCAGGCATTGAGGCGGCAAGGTTTGTTAGAGTGGCTGCAAGATGTAAATATGAGCTAAGATAACAACCCGTGAATCATTCATCGCTAGGCGGGAGGCCGCATGAAGTTAAAGAGCATAATTTATTCATCAATATTAATGTTATTGATCTCGATCACGGTGAGCGCGCAATCGCCGCCTGCGGCCCAACAAAAAGTGAACCCGGAAGAGATTGAGAAAAAGGAAGCGATTGAAAAAAAAGCGCTCCTTCTGGTTGACGAGATAATCAAAGAGATCACATCGCTGAAGCTGCCGGAAAACCGCATACGTATGTTCGCACTCACGGCTGATGCCCTGTGGGAGAAGGACGAAAAGCGCGCCCGTGTTTTGTTCAAGCAGGCGATCAATGAGTTTGCAGGCATTATTGAAATCAGCACCCCTCGAACCTCCAATCCCATCAGAGAGTCGCAAGTCGCTATGGCTATCCAATATCGCGGGCAGTTGCGCCAGGAGGTGCTTCAGCTAATCGCGAGCCGTTCGCCGTCGCTTGCGCGCGACTTTTTGCGGACGACCAAACGCTCTTCCCCGATGGCGGAGCCGTACATTGAAAATGAAGAGATACAGTGGGAACTGTACCTTGCTTCTCAAGTCGTAGCGAGCGAGCCTCGACAGGCTCTCGAAATCGCCGAAGAGAGTTTAGAAAAAGAGATCTCGCAAGAACTGGTGAGCCTCTACTTCAAGCTCAAGGCGAAGGACGGCGAGGCGGCGGAGAAGCTGTTGAGCGGTATTATGAAAAAGCTTCGGGCTACGGACTTCAGCACGGATCTCGTTTCCGCGGACTTTACGTTATTTCTGTTGCAGACCGGAATTCATCCCTATGCAAAGGCTCAGCCTCAGCTAGATGAACGAATCATACGAGAGTTGGTCGATTTATTGGCCGTAGCTGCGCTGCGCGAGAGGCCCGATTCGCAAGCCTCAGATAACGAGTATAACGGCGGAGCGGGACCGGTGCTTTTGATGCGGCTTCAATCGATTATGGGTGATGTGGAAAAGTACGCACCCGCTCGCGCCGCAGCGTTGAAAAAGAAGATAGGCGAGTTAAACAAAAAGATCAGACCTGACCAAAGAGCTTTGCAAGAGCTTGAAGAGGCCATGGTGAGCGGCGACGTGGAGACGATGGTCAATGCCGCGAACAAATCTCCCGAAGAGTACCGCGAAAAGATCTATCAGCAGGCAGCACAGAAAGCGATAGAAGAGGGCGACACTGATCGCGCCCGCCAGATCATAAGCGAGCACATTTCAGAGCCTCAGCGAACGTCATTGCTGAGCGACGTTGACCGGCGCACGGTTTGGCGTGAAGCCGGGCGCGGTAAGCTCAATGACGTTAAACGCCTGTTGTCGGAGGCTCAGCCCGAAGATCGCGCCAATCTTCTCGTCCAGATGGCGACTGCGGCAATAGGCAAAGCCGATAAGAAAGCGGTGATGGAGATGCTTGAAGAAGCGCGGAGCCTGTTAGGCGATCAGGCGAATGATTCAAGCGAGCTTAATACGCTGCTCGAGATCGCGCGCAACTACGCGCGCATTGATCCTGTCAAAAGCTTCGAGATAATCGAGCCTATCGTCGATCATCTCAACACGCTGGTCGCCGCCGCATCGATTCTGGACGGGTTCGAGTACGGGCGCAACTTCCGAGAGGGCGAGTTGATCTCGCAAGGACCGAGCGTGCTATTCAGCCTGGTTTTCCAATGTGCGAAAGATACAACCGAACTCGCCCGCGCAGACTTTGACAGGGCGAAAGCGATTGCCGACCGATTCCAGCGCAATGAGGTGCGGTTAATGGCGCGACTTTACGTAGCTCAAGGGGTGCTATCATCCAGAATTCCCGCGCTGGCCCCTGTTGGGCAGAGGATAAATTATTGACGCGGTAATGATTCTGAAGCGTGAGAGATGCGAGCCTTGCTCGTCGAAATGTGAGAAATTAGGCCAGGGTTGACACTGTTTGCGACGGTCTGTTAAGTTTGAAACTTGAATTTTTTACAGGCGCGTAGCTCAGGGGTAGAGCACTACCTTGACACGGTAGGGGTCTGGGGTTCAAATCCCCACGCGCCTATTGCAAATAAAGAGGTTAGAGGCGGCTTTTGCCGCCTTTTTCTTTTTTGGTCAATCATATGGTCAATCATTCGATGAAGTAGGCATATCGCGGCGGCGTCTCGGCATTAAGCCTCGCGCCGCTCGTAACTCCGCTCCATTTCGGCCTTTGGATGTGGCTATCATTGCGGCTCATCCTTTGCCCTTTTTCTTGCTGGCATCCTTCCGAGGTCTACCCCGGCCAGGATTCTCATAATCCTTGATGTCGGTTTCAGGGATAAGCCAATATTCACCCATTGGTGTTGACTCTTTCCGAGCGCCAGGGAAGCGTTTCTTTCTTTCGGCCTCATCACTGAGCCAAACGCGAATGCTCGAAGTTGACGCGCCGGTTAATTGCGCGGCTTCTCTGATTGTGTACATCTTCGCCTCTTTCTTTGTCATCGCCCGACACTCTAATGTAGCCAGGTTGCTAGAATCAAATACTAGCACAGAGGCTATAAAAATAAAATAAAATAAATAGCATCCCTGCGAATATTTATCTTGACATAAACTAGCATCCCTGCTATATTATCATCATACCAAGCAGTTATTTGAAAAGCAAGCGCGAAGCGAAAGAGGATCGAAGCAGAAGGATCAAAGTAGCGACGGGCGCAAGGCAGGAAAGAGTAAGACACTCACCGGCTGACAACAGCAATCGAAATCAGAGGCTAAAACGGTAAAGGCTCAAGTGTTGGTAGCACCTGAGCCTTGAATTGCCACCCGTGCGCAAACACGGGAGAAAGGTCAACTCAATGACAAGCATATCGAAATTCGATTCAGAAATCTACTCTGAAGAACTCTACAACTTCACTGAATCGGAGTTTGATGAAGTCCAACGCCTGATGGCCGATGAAGGCTATCACGATTTCTCTATCAAGCTTGAGCAAGAGCTAGACGAGCAAGAGGCTTGGAAAGGCTCTGAACAGGTATCAGGAATCCTCATCAAGAAAGCCTGCGAGCATACAAGCTGCCCGCACACGCGATGTCAGCGCGAAATCAGGCTAGGAGGTATCGCAATATGATTTGCTACCTCTGCCAACAGCCGATCACCTCGCAGGATGAGATTGAATATCATCACCCCATCTATAAGAGCAGGGGCGGCAAACATACCGCTCCGACTCACAAGCGATGCCACCGAGCGCACCACAGCTCTAAAGGTGATTTCAGAGAATGGGGAAGGATGAGCGCGATAACACGCGCCTGGGCATTTAATCTGCTGAATGTTCGCAATCATCCCGCCTATGACTTTGACCGCGCGTATTACCTGATGCACTACGCGCACTGATCGAAGCAAGGGCCGCACATCGCGCGGCCCGCTTCACTTGATGGAGATTGAACATGAACACAGCAACAGCACAGACGCAACAGAGAGCCAAAGACACACTGACGGGCCGCTCGCTGCTCGCGCAGATCAAGGGCAACATCGAGTGGGATGGCCGCACACTTGAAGATGCCGAGGCGATTTCAATGGCGCTTAACGGTTGCGCTCTTGAAGAGATCACGATAGAGCAAGCATACGGGATGCTGAGAGAGATTCACCGCACAAGCAAGCCTATCGAAGTGCAAGAGCATGACGGCTACTGCATGACGTGCGAAAGGCCAAGCAGCCTTAGACAGTGTATGGACTGCCGCGAAGGTCGCAGCGAAGGCTACAGGCCCCGCTATCAATCAGGTGTTTGAGAGCAAGGCCAGGGGCGCGACTGACGAAAACGCGCAAAGGAAAACCACCATGAAAGAATTTGAAACCATACGGACAGGCGGGCGCTTCCCACTTGGCAGAGTAGTAGCAACGCCCGGCGCAATAGAAGCCCTAGCACAAGCCAGCGTAGATGGCCGCGCCTTGCTCGCACGTCACCAGGCTGGTGATTGGGGAGATTTGAGCGAAGACGACAAACAGGAAAATGAATACTCTGTCGATAAGTACCTCCGCATCTTTTCAAGCTATCGAATTAGCGATGATGAAAAGGTGTGGATTATAACGGAAGCCGACCGCAGCGTGACCACGTTGCTTTTGCCGAATGAGTATTGATTTAAGAGCAGGGCCGCGACTGCTTATCAACGCGGAGTATTTGACAATAATCTTTTGTAGGGTAGAATACGCTCGTTTATTCTTAGAAGAATAGATACACAAATATTAAGCCGCCAGTTGTCCCAGCGGTGAGTGGAAATATGTTGGTTTTTAAACTAGGCTCTCGCTTTTAGATACATCAGTACAGCTATTGGAAATAAGCCTAGAGTAGCATCGGATTCAGAGGCCGATTCTTGAACAGGCCCATTAAGTGTGCTGTGATTTTCTGCATTGTCACATGTACACCATCCTCCGCCTTGAACGTGTCCTGCAAAGACGGGAAAGGATAGACACAAAATGAGCATCAAAGTTGCCAGTAATCGTTTCATTGTTTCCTCCTTACGGGCCGGATTTTATCAGCAATTATTCAGGGATATTTCTGGATTTCAAGAATTAGGGTGCAGATTGGTCTTGGAGGCTGAAACTGCCCATGCGTTTAGGCAAGGCAGTAGAGTAGAAGAAATAATCCCAATTTTATGCAATCTCCCCATAAGGGAACACCAACTTATAGGCCAATATTATAAGGGATTGCGTATTCAGCGAACGGGGCAAAATGCGAATTATATTTTTGAAAGGGTTGCGGAACAATCAACCACCTATAAAGCCAAAGCTCTAATGTCACTTGCAGCAAGCGAGGCTTACCAGGGGAACTATGATGAGGAACACAGGTTTTTTACAGAAGCCTTGAAAACTACAAATAACCTTTCTCTCATTGTGGAAGCGTCTAGGTGTATGGCAGTAGTAAGGGCGAAAGAGGGGGACCACAAGCAAGCGATTAAAGAGTTCGAGAAAATCTTTCCCCTAATCAAACACGCCGCTCCTAATTTCTATTATCAGTATCTTAATTCGTTTGCCGTCGAATTAGCCGAGGTAGGGAGGCTGGAAGAAGCGAGTAATATATGTGACGTTATCCTTGCATCCCCTTATGCGTTTGCGTATCCTGAGTGGCGCGGAACAGCCGAAGAAACACACTTAAAGTTATACCGTTCTCGTTCTTTTGTGTCATTTACTCAGGTTGCACCATACAATGTTGTACCGCTTCCAGAGCGAAGCAATAAAGTCACAAAGTCTACAGAACAGCCAGGAAAACTCCTTTCTTACACGGACTGGACAAAGAAAATGGTAAAAGAGCCAAACGGCAATGATGAATTAGATTTCAGTAAGATGTCAGATAAGGACAAGCTCTTTAAGATCATTGAGCTTTCTTCTACTGAGGATATTACTGACGATCAACTCGATCAGATTTTAGATGCCGTCATTAGAATCACCTCGAAGCGTACCTAACTCTTCCCCTTTTTCTTTGACTTCTTCTTACTTGCGAATTTGAGCGGTCGCAATAGCACTTTGCGCTTTTCCGGTGTCAACTTCAGAACGAGCGGCAGAGCTTCCAACACGTCGGGATTCAAGAGAAGCTTTTGCATGAGATCAACGAGCGCAAACGCATCTGGAGTGGTTTGCTCACGTGGCGGTCTACCATAGCAAGCGGCAAATACATCGTATGGGTCAACCTCCAAGCCTTTAGCCAGAGCCAGGATTTTCTCAAAGGACAAATTCGTAACCGTACCTTTGATAATCTTACCGATGTAGCCTGCGGTAATTTTGTGGTCGCAATTCCTCTGCACATCAGCAAGAGATAAGCCTTTATGCTTCATCACGCGCTCTACATATTCATTTAGCATAGCCTTACCTATTCAGAATATATTACGTCTGCCGTCATATATTCTTGACAAGAATATATCCATACCGTAAGATACGCCACGTTTATGGAACTGGGGACATACGAGTGTATCTCATTCCTCCTTTTAGGTTAAGTGGCTGGAGGGGGCGCAGGGGCGGCGTGGAACTGCGAATCCTCAATGCCTATGCGTTCCCTTATTTTTATTATGAGCAGACGAGTAGAACCAACGGGCCGAAGAAAACACCTTCTCACCGACAGAATGAAAGCCCTTGCTGCCTCTAGCCTAGCTCAGAAAATAGGATACTTGAAAGCTGACGACTTCCCTGGATCAAGGGTATTTGTATCACTTCCCGTTCAATCATTTGTTCCTGGCAGAATCATAAACTGCAAAAATAATATCTGTCTTGTTACGCGAGGCGCGGTTGAAATCTATCATACGGTTCATAGCTATTTCATAAAGCGATTAGCATCAGGGACTCTATTCGGAGATATGCCTTTGCTCGGTCAGACGATGCTCATTACTAAAGCCCTAGCGGGTGAGGAAGGCGCAGAAATTGGCTTTATGGACACTTACGCGGCGAAGCTATGGGCAAGGACAAATCCATTAGGACTACTTGAAAAGATAGGCTGTAGGCTTACTGACATTGAGCAGGAGCACTATAGCTCTCATTTCCAGTTAGCTGATTCAAGAATTGCAACGCTTCTTTTGAAGCTAGCCGGGAAAGATTCAATCATAGAAGGAATTAGTCATCAGGAAATAGGTGAACGTCTTGGGCTTTATCGAGAAACTGTAACGGTAATACTTGACGCTTGGAAACTCGATAGGCTCATAGATGTTGGCCGGATGAAGATAACGATACTAGAGAAGCGAGCGTTGAAAGAATTGAGTGAGTTGTAGGATGCCTAAATTCCCCAAACAAGCCCAAGCCACAAACTACATCAAGGATTTACTTGCCAGTAGGAATATACAAATAGAGTCAGGGATTTTAATAATTGGGGAAGTTGAAGAGTGCCAGGTGTTTGAACATAACGGCAAGTGTCTAGCGGTTGATACGAAGTCGGGTTTATGGATCGGCCCATCAGGAGGTGAATGGAGATGTATTGACCACGATTGCACGGTGAGTTCTGCGCTTCAAGCTATAGAGTTCCTACTGAAGCATTAGGTTTGTTCGCCAGTGGCGCGGTAGCCCGTTGGCTTTTGAAAAGTTGAGAGACTTGCTCGCCCGAATGAAAGGCAACACACCTTACTCCTATCCTAGAACGCGCAAAAAATGACACCAACAGATTGAGCAAGAGAACTTTTACTCGATGCTCAATCCATTTTAGGGTTTCTTAGGCATCCCCAGATTCAGATTGTTCTTCTTGTGCTAGTTCTCCTACAGATACACCACTAAGAAAATCTTGGACTGGTATAAGCGACAACTCTCTTTCCAAATAGCTGCCAATAACCTCATCCTCCATTGTCTGTAGGCGATGCTGGAAACCTAGACGATCACCAAGCTTTTGTGCAAGTTCTTTCACCCAAAATTGCATACTCATCTGAACAATTTCAGCCCCTATTTGTTCCGCCGCCTTTTGTGTCTTTCCTGTTTTTGGCAATCTATCAACTATGATGAAGGTAACAGAAGAACTTCTCCCACCCGCCATTTCCATTTCCCTTGCATAGCGAGATAATTTGTCTTTTGAAATTTCAGAGTTGCCTATCCCGATAAAGCCAATATCAAACCGCGCTATTTTTCCAGGCTCGAATAATAAGGTAGCATCGCTTTCGCGTAGATCAGAACTATCTGACAGCCAAAATACACCGGATGTTTTTCTATTGGTGGCAGGATTAACTCTTTCAAATCCAAGAATAGAAAGAAAAGAGCCAAGTATCAGCCGCTCAAATAATTTCCCATACATTGACTTGTCGGAACCTCGAATCGCCAAAGTCTGACTGCCTATTACAGTTGTAAGCCTTGCTATGTCTTTCCAATTAAGTTCTACGGTCTGTCCACTGGAATCTTCCAGGACACCTAAAGTCATACTCACGTTGCCAAACTCTTCACGGCATTTTTCGGCAGCCTCCTCTATTGCTGCTTCAAAATCTGCAATGTATCGGGCAATTGCTTCAGGATCACTTCTAAGAACATTTTGAAACTGCTTTTGTGTTAATCCAATTAACCATTGCGAAACCCAAATAATTGACTTTTCGCTTCCTCTACGTGCGCTAAGCTGTTCAACTGCCATAGAAGATAGTTGATTTGTAAAACCCTCTATTTCCAAATGTCCACGCAAAAATAATGAAATTATTGCCCCGCTAACTATGGCTATCTTCCGTCGTGATAATGGCTCTGTTTGTGTTCGTATATTATCTCCCATCATTACACTTAGGATTGAATGGCGGATAGCATCAATGCCGATACGCTCAACAAATTCTTTACCGCCCCCTGTTAAGAGAATGCGACCACCTTCTGGAAAAAGGTCTTTAATAGATATTGTGTTTCGATCAGGCATATTACTCGATGGGAAGATGCGGCTGCCCAACCTCCGTTATAGGCGGGCAGTTAAGACATAGCACATTTCTTGCGGCATGTCCTAACCACTTATGGGCTTCCTTTCGCATCATCTGAACGTATTCAGGATTATTGTCAAACAATACAAACCGTCGGCCCAGACCTGCTGCTGCTGCTCCAACAGTTCCAGACCCTGCAAACATATCTAAAATAACATCGCCTTTAAATGAATAGTAACTAATAACCTTTTGAGCAAGTTCCAAAGGAAACGCCGCAGGATGTTTTGAATTAGTTTTAGGATTGATACGCCAAATATTTGTGCGCTCATAATCGTCGCCGACTTTAGAAGCAACCACTACTTTTCTATCTGGATGATTGCGAATATGCCAATCAATCAACAAATCGGTTCGCTTTCGATAAACAAGCACGTATTCCGTAACCGGTACAGCTTTATATTGAAGTGGATTACGATCTGCTGCAAAGCGTCGCCCTCTTCCGGTAGCCCATCCTGCTCCTTCCGGCTTCACCCAGATAATATCATCAATAAAATCATAGCCTTCATCGATGAAAATACGATGCATGTCAAAAGGTACAGCGATTCGTTTTGATGATTCGGAACGGCTTGCTCGGCGAAGTAGTACTGGAGCACAGTTCATGACAAAGAATCGTCCTTCATTAAGAACCCGATGAGAACCGATTGATGACTTGGCGCATCTTCAATAGGTAGTGTTCATATTCTTCATAGTCGCTGTACTCCGGGCGGGCGTTGAAGTAGGGAGGTGAAGTAAAAACTAAATTGACACTAGCTGCAGGCATAGAGTCAATTAATTCCACACAGTCGCCTAATCCAATGGTGTTCCGAACAGTTGATATAGGATATTGAATATCTGCGCGCTTTTTTGCCAGCTTCATTTCATCTTTATTTAGAAGCCGCGCTTCTAGCATCTCTGGCTTAGTCGTCTTGTCGAATAGTATTTCTGTTGTATATGCGTCAATGACTGCCTCACCTATTTTCTTTCCACCAATGATAGCGCAAATGGGAACACGCCAAACATGATAACGGTCATCCACTTCCGGCAGGCCAAGCATTGTAACTTTATTAAGTTCAATCTCAGACAACCAAGATGAAGTAATCTCTTTAGCCTGTGCGACGGTTGTAACTAGATAATTCCTAGATTCAGAGACAAGAGGCTTGTTTCGCGCCATAAGCTAAATTTAACAGAGCAAAACAAGTTGTCAATCTCTTACGAAGTGCATCAATTGAACTGTGGGATTGGTGACAGCTACCTTCATTTCGCCACCCTCAACCGCCGCGAGCCGGGAGCCAAGTTTCGTGGTAGAAGCTTCGGGCCGGGGAGGGGCATGAGATTCCCCCTGACTATTTTGTCACTAGCCCTTGCCATAGCACCCCGGAACGCCCACAGAGCCAGCAGGCCACAGCTATCTCCCCTACTGTATCAACTCCGAACCTTGCACGTCCTGGCCCGTCTTACGCGCAAGCCTGATAAACTCGTCCGTCTCTTCTCGCACAAGCCGATCTGCCTCTTCGCGCGTGATCTCGCGCCCCTGCTCGCGCTGCTCTTCCATCTTTATTGCGATTAGGTCGAAGTGCTGGTCAAGCGGGTTGATGGCAGGCTGCTTGTACAACCCCTGCAACTTTGCGATCACGTCGAGCTGTGCCGTCATCTGCCGCATGGTGTTGATGATTAACTGACGTGGATCGGCGTACTTTGATTCCGTATGATCTACCGTGACGCCTCGCAACTTCTCGGCTCTTACAAGCAAGCTTGACAGCGTAGCGCGCTTGCGTGATGGTCTATTGGCTCCAGGGGCCAGCTCGTCAAAGATCACCATGATTTCGCCCGCACGAGCATCAAGCGTGAACCTGTCGGGGTTGTCTGGATCGGCCAGGTAATTCTCACAGGCAAGGCGCAATTTGCTCATCGTGAGGCAGGCTAGATTGATCTGTTCGTTGACGTTGATGGCAGTCTCAGTATCGCGGCGACGGCGGGCCGCACCGAGTATCTCGGAGACGCACTCTTGATGTCTTTCAACGGACTTATAGCCGACGCCGAATTGTGACGCTATGTGACGTAATGAGTAACCGCGCGCCATGAGGGTTTCGATCATAGGGCGCAGGTCGTGTCGGCAAATTGAGCAAGTGTTAGCCATTTCTTACACCTCCTGATGAAACGGGTAAGACTCCTATTAAGGGAAAACTTTATCTAATGTGAGGGAAATTCGCCTGATTCGCCTGTGAGAGGATTATAGCAGAGATTAATGATAAAGAAGAATATCCTTGAGGATCTTATTGGTTCAGTTACTTACTTTGAAAACTGAAAACCTTAATTCTCTGATGGGCAAACTACTTTGTCAGCAGATTACAGTAGAGCTTTGCTAAGACGCGTTGGGTTTGGCCTGACATTTTCCTTCTGGGAAGATTTGTAGCTATAAAAGATTTCCCTTTCATAGCTATACCTTCAAACGATTTGTTTAAATTCTATTTGTTATTCTATCCACAATCACTTATTCTTTGCGCGTAATCGAGCCCACGTAATATCATTAACCCAACATTGGTAGGTTAAAGTGAAATAAAGCTAGCGTGGTAAGAGTTGTAAGAACAATACTTGAGCGTATTCAAATGTTCACGAAACCTAGTGTCCTTGTTGATTAATTCGATCTTTGCTCTCATAGCGTTTGGCGAATTGTCCATTAGCTTTAAAGATTGCTTGTGGAAGCTTTTGGACCTTAGGTTATCAGGACCGCCTTGAAGTAAGTCCTTCTAATGATCGAGTGAGTTGGATGTTTAACAGGCGTCAAAAGAAGATTGTTATTGGGTTTGTACTACTTATCCTATTGGTGATGGGGACGCCTGCTATTTCCTTTTCCTTTGTATTACTACAGTCACATCAGTCTGTTACTCCACAAACAAGAAAAGACATTGTTGCAGAGTACTTGCAGAGTAAGCAAAAGCGCCTCATAGTCGTTGCCGCTAATAGGTCCGCACCAAGCAGGGATTTGCCTTTTGTTGAAACAGACGCAAAAGAGATTGCAAATACTCTGCGTGGCTTGGGCTATCGTCAGGATGCCTACCTGTATAACAAAACCGCTACCAGAAATAAATTCATTGATGCACTTAACAAGATAGATAAAACTCAAAGGGATGCATCGCTGATTATTTATTTCACCGGACATGCTGTATCAGATTCGCAGCAAAAGGATCTATGGCTGCAACTCTATGGGCAGACGGAGATAGCTCCTTACTTGGGTATATCAGTTGGAGAGATTATAGGAATAGTGCGCGGAGAGGTTGGATACTCTGGAGAATTGTCTATCATCATTGATTCTTGTTCCAGTGGGCTGGCGACGTTAAGCAAATCACTTAACCTGGGCGAGCTTGGGGAAAAGACAACCATTATAACGTCGAGTTCGCCAACTCAAGTATC
Source organism: Blastocatellia bacterium (assembly GCA_963728545.1). GTDB lineage: Bacteria > Acidobacteriota > Blastocatellia > UBA7656 > UBA7656 > DASUNP01. Next base: position 2,533,364 of record CAVSKO010000002.1, on the reverse strand, counting down.
TGTCAGCGTAGATATCTCTGAAACCAAGCGTATGAGCGCCTTCACTTATTGTCTTATCAAGGCGCTGACAGACGGGTGGCAGGATGCCGATGGGGACCGAGATGGGCTGATGAAATATACCGAGTTGAGTGACTACACTGAAAATGTACTTGCTAAACTGTTCCAAGGCGGAAAGATCAATGAAGAGATGGAACCTGGCATTTTGACAAACAAGTCTAAGATGATTATCGGGATTGACCCTGAAAAAGTCTTCAATTGGGAGAGTCAGTTAAGGATTTTGATAGCATCCCAAATGTTACGCCTTGAGCTTGCTATAAAACAGCCGTCTATCGTGCCGTTTCCTAATCGGCCTGTTTCAGTTCAACCACCCACTGTGTCTCCTAGAGCGAAGGAAATAGCAGACGAAATCTCTGAAAACGCAGATTCAGTAACTAAGGCGATGAAAGCATTGGCACAGGGGGATTATGATGGAGCCCGTCGTCTATTAATTGATGCCGAATCATTTAGAGAGAACTCGCTAGCGGAAATTTACCAGGCTCACGGTCGAGTGGAGATATACACCGGAGCATTCAAGAGCGCGTCTGAATGGTATCAGAGGCTATTGGATCTGAAGCCACAGGATGACCCGGAAGGACTGAGGAATGAAGCAGAATTTTTACTCGAAGCAGGGATAGTATTCGTAGTGACAGGAGACTTCGGTCGATCTGAACCCCTGTTGCGTAAATCATTGGCAATACTGAATAGCATTAACCCAGCGACAGAGGAAATAGCTGCAGGCAAGTTCATGCTTGGGTTTTCCAGTCATATTAATGGTCGGATATCAGAAGCTGAATCGTTGCTAAAAGAAGCACTCAGCATTATAGAAAGCGTACCCGATGAAGATTCCATATCCCATACATTGATTCTTGGAGCTTTGGTAGGAGTATACATAGATCAAGGAAAGAATAAGGAGGCAGAGATTTTTGTTACCAAACTAAGACGTTTAACTGAAGATTCAAAGAAAAGTAATAAGATTGAAGCATATCTTTGGGGGACTTTGTTCTTTGTAGGGACATTGGTGAAGAAGGAGAAATATTCGGAAGCGAAGAGCATATTGCAGGAGAGCACACTAGTGCTTGAGAATGCGGAACAACGTAATGAAATACCAATAACAACTTTTCACGCGCCTTATGGGATGGGGTACCTCTCATTGGAAGAATATCAGAAAGCCGAGACCTATTTATTATCAGGAATCTCAAGTATTGAAAAAGTTTTAGGAGCGGACAATTGGTTATTGAATTACTATTACAGAGGTTTGGCAAAGGCATATAAAGAGCGAAAGGCCCTCGCGGAAAGCGAAAGATGCCTAAAGAAAGCGATCTCACTATTAGAAAAAGCATCACCGCCTGATGATCTAGTGGATACACTTGTTGAATTGGCTGATTTATATGAAGAGCAAGCAATGCTTAATGAAGCAGAATCGCTCTACAAGCGCGCACTTAGTATTGAAACAGAGGGCAAGGGGATCTTTGGCTGTGGCTATGTGGCAAAGTACAGCTTGGGCAATATATATCACCGCCAAAAGAAATATGCTGAAGCGGAGAAGCTATTCAGGGAAGGAAAGGCATGTGAACTTAAGCTGCGAAAACCAGATGATCCTGGCCCAATAAGAGGCTTAGATTATTTAGCAAACACTCTTAAGGAACAAGGCAGGCTTGAAGAAGTCGAAACTCTATATAGAGAAGCTGAAGCTTTATATAAAGGGGTGATCTCCATTCAGCAAAAGACATATGGACAATTTCATCCGCAGATAGCTGAAGCTTACTACAATTTGGGGATTGTATATGAGTCATCAGAGAAAGCGAAGGAGGCGGAGGAAGCGTTTCGGCAGGCGATTCTTGTTGATGAGAAATCACGAGACCCAAAACACACAGAGTTTCCGACGTATGTCTATCGGCTTGCATGGTTTTACTTCAATCAAGAAAGATATGCTGATGCGGAAAAGCTATATAAGCGAGTTGTCATGATTAGAAGTCAAGCTTTAGGTGTTTGGGATACCGAGGTAGCTCGCTTATTATGTAATTTGGGGGCTACATACAAAAAAGAGGGAAAATATAAACAGGCTGAAGCCACACTTAAGCAGGCCCTAGAGATTTTGGAGAGAGCCGGAGATTCTAGTTCAGTGCATTTTGCCAATACGATGTCCTGGCTTGGCGCGCTTTATCTTTCAACCAACAAGTTTAATGATGCTGAAAGCTATTTCTCTAAAGCCATCCAAATTTATGAGAAGCCCTGGGACTCAGAAGGTCCAGCTTTAGCATTTCAAATTACCTTTCTGGCTAAAATTTACATGGGTCAAGGGAAACTCGGCGAGGCCGAAGCTTCGTTTATACGCGCAAGGAAAATATTTGAAAAGTCTCCGTGGGCAAACACTATTGAAGTTGCTCAGTGTCTCACCGGCCTGGCGCAGCTTTATGAGAAACAGGGCCGCTTTGATGATGCCGAGCAACTCTATAAGCACACTTTGACAATCCTTGAGGCTAAACCAAACCAGAAGGATGATTCTTTAGTGGAATGCCTGAATGCTTATAAGCAACTTCTTCGCAAGATGAACCGACTTGCTGAAGCAACGGAATTAGATAATAGGATTAAGATGCTTCGCAAACAGCGCAAGATGAAGAAAAATTCGGAATAGCTTATGATCTCGGACTTAGTTGTCGAGACAGAAGGGAAGATATGACCGAAAAGCCCGACAAAGAGAAGCAGGGCGAAGGGCTTCCTAAGTGGGCGCATTGGGTGGGTTTCATATTTCCTATAGTAATCGCCCTCATACTAATCTACCAATTCTTATCCAGCGTCCTTGAAGCCCCGAAGGTTAAGCTAACATCTACGAATAGTTTGAGTTTAACTTATAAGCCGAAAGAAGAGATTATTGAAATCAGTTTTAGTTTCACGATTGAGAATTCAGGTAGTACTGAGGTGATTGAGAAATCTGGAGCGAAGATCATTAATAACGGTTTTGCGGTAGCCGACGGTATTAACTTTGTGCCCTTTGCAACAACTGATATACAGTTCGCAGAAAAGACTGATCGTTTCTTCTCTCCATTCGCTGTTGAGAAAGGTTCAAAGGTTTTTACCTGCTACCTTACTCATAAACTTGGAGAGCGCAGCAGAAGAATCCTTGAAACCCCGGGCGCACTTGAGCTTTCAGTTTTCTATAATGGTAAGAGCGGTTCGGATTATAACCTCCGCGCTTGCTTTAGCCTTGATCGGGCCAAATTAAAGTCCAGTAGTATCGAGAAGCAAGTCTTTATTAACAGCTCTTGTGAATAATAAATAATGGAGAGAATGATGAGGCGTGCTATCTTCACCATACTGATACTTGTCCACCTTCTCAGCCCTATTTTTGCACAAGAATCTAAACGGAAGGCGAAGCTGCCAAAAGAAATCAGAGCAAAGATAGCCAAACAGTTTGAATCGCTTTACAAACTCCAGGAGGAACTAAACATTGATGATGTGCCTCAAGATGCTACCATCGCCAAGCCGCCGCAAGATGATCATAAAGGGAACACCAAGCCAGGTGACAGTGCTACAGGGTTAATGCTTTTGGAAGAAAAGAATGAGTTATATCTAGACACCACACCATGCCAAAAATCCATAGCTAAGAAGCAAATCATGACATTCAGAAAGCCTTATAAAAGGGAGCCACAGAAAAATAAAACCTGTGAGGAGGGTCAGTTTAGCTATTCTTCTATTAAGGTGACTCAGCAAGAAAATAAACGCAAAAGATAACTGAGGCGTAGCAATGGAATGCCCACTGATAGCAACACCGAAGCCTTTACCGAATTCCGATTAAGCTCTCTTAGATATGAGTAAGTATAATGTTATATGACCAAGCCAAGCCCTTCAGTCTATCCAACAAAGGCGATTAAAAAGGGCAGCAGTCACAGGCGATTGGACTAGCTGCCCCGCTTTGCCCCGTCCGGTAATCTTCCCTCACGATAATCACCATCAGGGACAAACTTTAAGTTCTCGACATCGCAGGGGCCTACGAAAGTCCTTACCGTCACATTTCTCTAGTCTCAATCCGTTGATGAACGTCGCAGCGGCCACAATAGCCATAGCCTGTGCCCTCTTGCCAATAAAACCTCACAGTAGTCCCACACCCGACGAGGCACGACTCCTCAACTGGCACGCCTAGCACTGGCTTATCACCAAGCACATGGTGAAGTTCACTTGGTCGCTGTAGAAGGCCCAGGAGTTCAGTCTTGTAGGCAATTAATGTCTCGCGCAATTCTGGCGTCACCTCCGATGCGGGGAAGTAGCGCAGCCGATCCCCTCGCGCTTCCAGCCGAATTCCTCTTGCCTGCAATTCGCTCAACAGCTTGGTTGCCGTCATACTTCGCCCCATCCCTCTGAGGCTGCTTCTTCCAACTCAGGAGGTGCGACATAAGCGACATTAGCGACCGAAGTCTTGGCTTCTGGCTCCTCGGATATGTCTTTTGTCGCTTTTGTCGCTTTTGTCGCAGGCCGGGACACCGCAAACCACCTTTCTGCCGGTCGCCCTTCGGTTTCTTCCTGTGCGCTGGAAACCAGCCCTTGCTCGCTCAACGTGATTAGCGCACGGCTGATCTCGCGGGCGTTGCGATGTCGCCCGAACAGGTTCTCGAATCTCGGTCCTGGTCATGCCGTTCACTGCCTGGCGTAAGGCCCGAAAAATCTCATCTGCTACAGGATCGCCCAGGCTGTCACCGAAAATGAACCGGGCCGAATCTTCGCAGTAGCGCCACACAGCAAGTCCCGCCTCAAGGTGCCGCCTGCAAATAACAGTCGAGCGATCCAAAAGCGCATAGAGGCAGGCCAGGCGCATTACCTGTGGCTCCGCACGCGATATGACCGCGCCGAGCAGTCCGGGCTTCCCCTCTGATAATTCACAATAGATTTCTGCCCAAACGGTGTTAGCTTCATCGTCACGTTGAAGCCTTGTCGCGCGTCGCGCGAAGAGGACTGCCTCACTTAGCCTCTTGATTAGTGGTGAAAAGTCTACTTCCTGAATCTTGCCGCCGAAGGGAAGCAATTTCGACCGGCGGACACATACCCACAGAAACCTGTTGGCGAACCCGTTACCCGCCTCGGTGGTATCAAGATACCGCCGCAACTCGTCGCGTGTAATATGTCCAATGATGCTGATATGGGCGCTTGTGGCCTGAGCCGGGTTATTCTTTGTAAGCACCCGCAGATCGCCTTTATCCCAAGCCTGCCGAATCAGAGCGGAAAGCGTATTGCCATCGCGCCCAAGCACACGAAGCGTAGAAGCTAACTCGCCTTCAAATGCGAGCAGCCGTTTATCTTCAACCCCTTGATCAACAATTACTTTTTGGTAGCCGGTAATTTTTTTCTTATCCCTAATAGGTTCTGCTTTTTCAATCGGATCACGCACTGCCCAGATAAGGCCCTCTCCAGAGGAAAGCCCGGATTGGACCCGATTCCGCACCCACTCCTCATCAACAGAATTAAATAGGTTTTGAATTTGGCCCTGTGAAGTGCCTTTGCGTCCTTTAGCGGTTGCTCCAACAAGCGCAGTGAATATGTTTGTATAGTGGAGGTCGGCTTCAGCAATAAAATGCGCGCTTCGGCCAATGGCGTTGCCGAACATGGTAAGGAATTGCACCAAGAGCGCGGCGGGGTCGGCTTCGCTATGAGGCTCGATTGCGCGCACTATATCGCCGGTTAGCCCGCAGAAAGATCCAGGGGCAAGAGGCGCGGGCCAGGTTGCCACGTTGAGAACCTCATCAGCATCATTGTTGTTTGAGTCGCTAAAGCTGTGAGACTCTTTGCCCGCATTCGATTCTGTGCGAACATTCACACGCTCAGGTTCATAAAGGGCACGCAGCTCCCGCCAACCATAATTAGCACAGGAGTTGTGATGACAGCCGAAGGATAAAGCGCCGTTGTCTGCCTGGATGATGAAAGCTGACTTGTTGTGGTCGGAATTGAATGGACAAGAGCGCAGCACATACAACTGCCCGCTGAACCCTGATCCGGCCCATTGCTTGACATTCGTCACATCAAGACTATGCTGCACCATCCACTGCTCAACATCGAATGAATGTCCATTGCTGCTGGCTTTGAGATTCGATTTTTTCTTTGTCTCTGGCGGCAGTAACACATCAGCGAGCGTATACAGGTTGAAGGGCACACATCGCTGAATTTGCGAAGGGTCAAACCTTTCACCGGCAATGGTACGAATCTCGGAGCGCCTGTGCGGTCGCTCAGCGATGGATTCGCCTTTCATCTTTAATGTACCGAGAGCAGCGATGAGTCGCGCGGGGTTGTAGACCTTTCGATCAACTTCTACTGCGGCGGTCGAGAACTGGTCAGCAAAGAAGTTGAGCAGGCGCTTTTTTAATTCAGTTCTTTCGGGTGTGATTTCATAATCTGGCAAGCGCACCAACACATAAGCTCCGTTTCCGCTTATGCCCGTTAAAACTGATTCTCGACTGACACCAATATCGAGCAAATACCTGACAATCTGTTTGCCCACAGAAATGGCTTCCTGAAGCTCAGAATGGGTGCTGGAGATGCCAGAAGGTCTTTTCGAGTCAATGTCGAAGAAGAACCAGCTATCAGACAGAATATCTGTATCCGCCGTCCTGTTCTTGCATTTGGCGAGCTTGTTATTAACCCTAGCAAGAAGATCGCGTTTGACAGGATTCAACGTAACATAAACATTCATGTTGCCGTCATAGTCTTGTATTGCCTTAGCCGCAAGCGACGGACTTTCAAAGTAGCCCACAAGCTGATTGTAGGCTCCCCCTGGATTGACGCAGACCTCAGTTACTCCGCCGAGTTCGGCATGTGAGAGCGCCTCAACGAATCTTTGAATATCAGGATTCATGGGCCGCGTCTCCTATTGCTTGCGGCTTTGCTTCGACTCGTTGCGCGCAGTTGTTCTTGAAGTCTTCCAAACTCTTCGCGTCGTACAGAACCCTGCGACCAGCTTTAAGGAAGCTAATAAGTCGTTTCGCTTTGTACTTGTTCAAAGTCGCCCGACTTATCTTCACTAATTGGAGAAATTCCTTTTCCGTCAAAAGTCCTTGCATCGCTCGCCTCCCGCCTTTGTTGGCCGACTGCCTTCATCACAAAATGCTGAAGCCGCTAGAGCGATGCAAACCCTAGCGGCTTCAAATCCCAAGCGTATAAGGCTTAGGATGGATAAACTTCAATAGCCATCTTGCTCTGTGCATCTCAGAGCGGCTTTAGTTGTCAAAAACCCGAAGAGGCTTGGCGTCTTTATCAATGCTCAAGCTGTAATGAGGTAATTAAACCATTCAAGTACATTAGAATGTCGCTCAGGAAAGTTCAGAAAAGCGGCGAGGCTGGGTCAAATAAGACCAGAAAAGTCGCAAGGCGGGGTCAAAAAAGTTCAGAAATTATTATCACTCACTGGGGCGGCCAAGAAACTCCAAAAGAGGCCAAACGTCGTTTGAAGGTGCTTAATTTATATCCCATTTGTTCCGCTGTATCTATTTGTGAAGGTCGCTGGTCGTACCTTTCCCAAAGGAAAGCGTATGCTTCATTCAATCTTTCTATAAACGCTTGCTTATCCCGGTCAAAAGCAGGGCCAGACGGGCGTCCTGCTTTTATAACTTTTACCTGAGCCTGCACGTCATCCGGCAGCACTTGAAAGTCTACAGGATGCAATACGAGCCAGTCGTAAACAGCCGGGTGAACCTTATCACCATACTCTGCTTTAACCTTCGCAGCCTTCACTACCTGCTCTAGGAGTAATGCTACCTTATCAGGCAGAGAGTGCTGAACGTAATCAATCATCGTTGGTATTTGTGCAATGAGACTATCCCAATATCCAAGCCACCATTCGAGTCCTTTATGCTTTTCAATTACAAAGTGCGCCCACGACCGGAGCCAAAATCGTGCCTGTTCATCAACTGAAAGCCCATTATAAGCCGTAAGATCCATATCTTCAGGAAGCACAACTATTTGAATATTATCAGGCGAGATATGCTGCCCTTCTTTTACTAGCTCCGGCCCATACCGCTTTAGATAGCGTGTAAGCCCTCTACCCTCTCTCATTGCATAGTCGCTAACAATACAATAATCACCTAAGATAGTAGCCAATTCCTCCCGCGAGTAGCCGAGACGTAGATGCAGATACTGGCAGAATGTGAAATCGAACTTGAATCTTTTGGGTAGTGTGCCATCAGACGCGTTCTTACCCTCGCGCCTATACATCCAACCTAGAACCCAGGTTGCTACTTGCTCCAACTCGTCTTCAAGTTTATTGTTCAAGTTAACAGGCAACCTTTCAACATCTTCGAGAAAGGGCACAATTCCTTCGGCAAATTCAAATAGCTGTCTTTGAAGGTGCTCGAACAGAATCTCATCACGTTGCTCTTGTGACAATGCCTCGGCCAGGGTGGCGTCCGGCTTGCTGCCGAGAACACCGCGATCTGGTTCCTCTGCAACAGAAGAATCTGACTCAACTGAAAGAGATTGGCTATTCGTGCTTTCACGATCCCTTTGGGCTTCATCAATGACTAGGTGCGATTCACGGGCATTCATTTTCTCAGATGTCAGGTTTGTCAACATCTGTTCAACCACTGGCCCGGCTACCTGCTCCCATTCTGCCTGCGACAAATCGCGGGTGCTCACTAGAAGCTCTGCTACCTCCGATGCCAGGACGCGCCCCCACGCAGCATAGTAATCATTACTCGACAACGTAGCCTCTGAGCCTGCATCAGAAGTTAACATCGAATAGATTGCCGCGTTCATTTCCAGTCTTGCCCACCGGTCAGGCACAATGCGGAGCTGGACATCGAATATGATGCCTTCTTGCTCATAGGAAGGCAGTAGATTCAATCTGTCTAAAACATCCTGGTAGTTTGTTGTTCCTGAGAGGAACTTTTCACGCTCATCAATCTTAAGGCCCGTATAAGCATCAGTAATATACTCAGCATCAGGCGGGTCAAGGAGATCGAGTAGTTGTCGCACTTGCTTTCTACCATCGCTGCTAAGGCTAAGAACGATCTTTTCTGCCTGCTCTCGTAGTTCTAACTCGTCCTCCCTTTCTACCGCCGTATATTCATCAAAGGGCAGGCGATCCCGCAAATGCAAGACCAACTCTTTTTGCTCTTGGGCCGGTAGGCTATCAAAGTAATCATCAAGAATAGTCCGGCAGACATATTCTCTTCTATTGAAGCCGTTTCGATTTTCCGGTAGGTCCTGGCAAAGCTCAATTATTGATCTGTCTTGATTGTCTTCAGACAAACTAAGGATGGTCTTCTTTGCCTGGTAAATGGTAGGTCGCCGTTTCCTCTGGCTCGCCATTGCACTCCTCCTGATTCGAGTGCTTTCCTGATTAATATTCGGCTCGCCAACATGGTCAGGATGCTCATGCTGTCCCCGATGCTGGCCTAGCACATGGTAAGGCGAGCCGAAACCGATCAATTGATTACTTGTATATCGTTTTCCCCCTCTGACTTATTAAATTCGTCAAGCGCAGCAGCAGCCCTTCTAGCAGTCTCCACGTTAGCATTCACATACCTATAGGTTGTATTAGCTTGAGTATGCCCAAGAACTCGCCCAACTTCAGAGAGAGGCAAATGCTTTGATATAAGCCTTGTGGCGTGAGTATGGCGCAGATCGTGGAATCGAAGATCCGGCAGACCTGCCAATGTCCTCACTTTAGCGAATCCCTTTTTGGAGCTTGTGGTAATTCCAAACACCAGCACATCAGGATTTCTATTGGAATTCTGCCATAGCGCGTAAAGCTCCTGAGAGAGCCGGGATGTTATTGCAACTTGCCTTTCACGTAGCGTCTTTGTGTTAAACGCTTTGATGTTAATAATCCCGTTTTCAAAGTCAATATCAGACCACATAAGCTTAAAGATTTCTCCTCTCCGCATTCCAGTATCCAAAGCACAAATGATGATGGCCTTGAGATGTGCATTCCAGCCTGTGCATACAGAGAGCAGTTTTTCCTCTTCTTCTTTGGTCAGTATTCGCTCGCGTGGTTTCTCATCCCCTGGATTGATAAGTGAGTCACCCCTTTCAAAAGGATTCTTTACAAGCCAAGCGTTTGCAACCGCCACGTTGAGTATTCTGCGAAGCAAGCTCAGTTCTTTATGAACTGTTGCAATAGACCTCTGACGAGAAGTAACATTTCCCGGCGCTTCAGTACCACGCGTGTTTTTACCAAAGATAACAGGAGTTTTCAGTCTAACGGCTTTGAACTTCTTTATGTCGCCGTGAGTGATTTCTTTTATCTTTTGGTTCTTGAAATAGCTTCTGAGAATCTTTAGATTTATCCCAAGTACATACTTGCCCCTGTAACCTGCAACTTTTCTTCCGTCCACGTACTCAGGATCAATAAGGTAGGTTTCCTGGTAAAAGTCGGCCAGGTCTGCAAACGTCATATTGGCAGCATCAATCGCCCTCTGGCCCTGTCCCTCTACCTCCGCAAGCATTTGTTTGGCTAACTGCCGAGCTGCTGTCTTAGTGTTATCTTTGGGCCTTTTTGTCCATTGCTTGCGCTCATCATTCTCCCAGTAATGGATACAGGCATACCATTGTTTTACTCGTTTGCCTCCTCTTATTTTCCACTTCTGGATAGCTGCACCTGTCTTTTGACGTGCCATAGATAGACTCCTATTGTGAGGAAATGGTGGGGTTTCTGATAGATTATACTAGGTTTTTCATGTAGGGGTTTCAGAAAAGTGGTCAATCATTCGGTCAATCATTCAAGCCCGACATCGGCAAACCTGAATAGACGAAGATAGACGAGGGTAGACCGAAACACTTGAAAAGAGAAGGGAATTGAGACTTCGACGTACGCCGAAAAGCATCAAAAGACATAAAGCCCTTCATTGACACGGTAGGGGTCTGCGGTTCAAATCCGCACGCGCCTATGCTTTCTTTTATTGGCAAGAAAGAACTTACATCAGAACCAATTTCAGCTTCAACGTAATTTGTGCCGTAGTTTGTGCCATAACTTTCCGGCTTCCTCGCAGATAGAACTTCAAGGGCCTCCCGCTTTGCTTCTAACCTAACATGGCTGTAGCGTTCAAGCATTCTTCTGGAGACGTGGCCCGCAATAGCCATAATGGTTTGCTCACTAGCTCCAGATTCGGCAAGCTCTGTGATTGCGTGATGGCGCAAGTCGTGAAATCGTAAGCCTGGAAGCCCTGCTTTCTTAGTAAGCTTGCGCCAAGCTGTGCGCCAGCTACTAATTGGTTGAGTAGGATCAAATGAACCATAGCGCATCCGTACCAACTTATTGCCGTCGAATTGCCCGGTTGCTTTGAATCCGGCAAATACATAGTGTGACTGCTCAACAAACCCAAATCTTTCCGCCCGCCTGTATAGTTGCAGCAACACATCAAACGCCTCTGCCGTGAGAGGTATTACCCTCTCTCCTGCTTCTGTCTTGCTCTTACGAATTGTCAGAGTTCTATCGAAGAAGTCAATATCACTCCATATCAGTCCTTTAAGCTCACATGCTCGCATCGTTGTGTTGAGTGTAAGAATAGCTGCCCAATAAGCAGTTTCCCATTCTGGCCTTTGTGCGGCTGTGTCTAACAGTTTTTGTTTTTGCTCAGGCGTTAATGCTCGCCCGATAGTGCGCGGTTCGCGTAGCGGTTTCACATCATCTGCAATCTGATGCCATCTTTTAGCCCGCTTCAGAATGCGCCGCAATACACCTATTTCCATATTGACTATTGCAGGCCCAACACCTTGAGCCGCCCGCCATTCACGGTAGCCCAATACTTGCTCAACCGAAATCCGATTAATTGGGATTGCTTGAAAAAACTGTCGGAGCTTGACGAGCATCTGTTGCTCTTTAATCTGAGTAGATTTAGCAAGCTCTAGTTTGCGGCCTGCCAGATACTTATCAGCAGCCTCTCCAAATGCCAACCTAGCGAAGTTCAAACTTGATTGAGTGAGCTTGCCTTGTTGAGCTTCAGAGATACGTTGGTTAGCAAGAGCGCGAGCTTTCCGCTTGTCAGTTGTATCCAGGCTTATGCGGTATCGCTGACCATTTATACTTACATCTAACCACCACGTTTTATTTCGCTTAAATAGACGCATATTCTCTCTCCACATTAAAAACTAATCACTTTTCCCTTTTCTTTGTGCTTTTGTATTTCCTTTGCTCTTTTGCTTTCTTGCCTTAATGTCATCGAGTCGTCCGATTCGTTCATCTATCATCGCTACAATCTCTCGAAGATTGATTAAGATTACCGCATCGCTATTCACATATTTAGAAAACATCAATTCGTCTGAATCTATGCCGGGTAAATGTAATTCTATGCTCCAATCTTTGCCTTTCGATTTAATTACCAACCAGTCATAAAACCGGAAGGTTCTTGGATATTGCTCCTTCTCTTGTTTGATCTTTGTACTGAATAGCGTAATAACCTTCTGTACATAATCGAAGTCCAAGCCGATTTCTCTAAGCCTATTCGCAAGGGCCATTAAGAACACATCATCAATGGTATAGAAAGTACGTGAACCAAGGCGTATGGAAGGCGGAATAGTAAGCGGCTTACCAAATGTCCAGTTTTTTGCAATGTGTTCTTCAATGCCTACAATCAAAGCTACCTCACGAAAATCAAAGAGTCCTAATTCTGAGCTTGACTTTTTCATCATCGCATTTTATATTGGTGTTTGATGTACACTGATTTGTGTATATCAAACACCAAATTCAAATCGAATAGTAATCAGATTTGGTTTTGGTGTCAATAAAAAAATAAATGGAGCATAAACAGTGCAAAATAGATTATTTACTGTAATGGAAAGCGCGGCAGTTTTAAGGCTTAGTCCCTGGACAATCCGCAAGTATATTAACAAAGGCAAAATTAGGACTGTTCGTATTGGGCGACGTGTATTGATTGAAGGCGCTGAGATAGAGCGAATTATTGAGCAAGGTCGTAAGAATAGTCAACGATTAACAACTTCAAATTTATTAGGAGTATGCTAATGATAGAAAACGAAACTTTTAACCTGAATTATTCAGGGGATTCATTCATATCTGTTTCAGGTACAGCGGCGGAGATAGTCTTTATTTTTACGGTATCGCAGATTGAAGAGAATGAGCAAGGAAAGACGCTCTATTGGACTTTCGCTATTTTCGATTTAGATGACCGCATGTTGCATACCGATTCTGGTCGAGTTGGCACGATTGGAGCGTTGCCACACGACAAGGCCAAAGCGGTTGCTGAATATGTGGCATCGCAAGAAGCTATCCTGTGGATTAACAAACACCTCCCCGGTGCTTCTATAGTGGTTTTGCAAAAGGAGGACACCAATGAATAACAGTGTGTCAAGCTCGTCCAATGATAGCAATAACATCAGGATATACTCCGCTGCTGAAGTTCTCCAAATGGAGTTCCAAGACACAGCGTATGCTGTAAACGGTATTCTACAGGAAGGTGTGACAATCCTTTCTGGAAGTCCGAAGATCGGCAAATCCTGGTTGGCTCTGAATCTTTCTTTAGCAGTTGCATCTGGCAGCTTGGCTCTAGGGTCAATCGAAGTGGAAAAGGGCGATGTGCTGTATCTCGCTCTTGAAGATGGCCTAAAACGACTAAAGAAGCGATTGAAAATGGTATTAAATGATGAGGCTGTTCCAGAGAGCCTTCATCTTGCTATTGACTGGCTATCCAGCGATAGAGGCGGACTGGATGCTATGGAGCAGTGGCTAAGGGTGCATCCTGAAGCAAAGCTCATAATTATTGACACTCTAAAGCGAATTCGGCCTGCTGACCGCAATCGCGCAAATAGATATGACTTTGATTATGATGCTATTGCACCATTTGCAGAATTAGCTATGAACTATGGTGTATCTATTTTAATTGTACATCATAATCGTAAACAGCAGGCCGACGACCCGCTGGATATGGTATCAGGTTCAACCGGATTAACTGGAGCCGCTGACGCTGCTTTGGTGATGCTGCGTAAGCGCGGCACTAATGAAGCCACGCTTCTTGTCACAGGACGTGATATAGAAGAAAGGGAACTAGCTTTGCAGTGGGAGAATTCTGCTGCGAGATGGCTCCTTATAGGTAATGCCAATGAAGCCCATCGTAGCGTCCAGCGCAACGAGATTCTAGGGCTAATGAAGATGATGGATGAACCAATGTTTCCCAAAGATGTTGCAGAGGCACTTGGCCGTAATCCTGATAACATTAGACAGCTCATATGGAAGATGGCTAAAACTGGTGAACTGCGATCCTGTGGAGACGGTAAATATGTAATAACCGATAACACCGATAACAGTGATAACAGTATCGAAGAATATGATGATAGCTGTTATCGCGTTACTGGTGTTATCGCGTATCCTGCAATACCAGAGCCGGTATCAACGCAGAATATTGTTTAATCAGTTACTGTAATAATAATTCCCTATATACGCTTATGATGATTGGGAGTGGGCTTCAGCAAGCCTACTCCCTTTTTAATACCAGCAAGCAAAATCACAGATATATTTGTACTGATAATTAGTTGAATAGTGTGTAGTACTGCTCACATAGGAGGGGATTTTTTTTGTACAACATCGCTTGTCTACCAGGAAGGATAGAAAAAGCTCTTTTCCATAGAAAGTATAATTTTTGAGTGTTTTCGTGCATGTTTTAGACGCGGCGATTACATCAAGTCATGTATTTTCAGGTATTTAGCAAATCGGGCATCCCAAATTATTCCTGATTAGCTCTGCCATACGACCCCCCTACGACCACCACAAATCTACTTTAGAGAGCAGTTTCGGTGCATCTTCGGGCCGATTTGTAGCCATTTTCTGCCATACAGCACACATTCAGAACCATAATTTCTTAGCGTGGGCTGGTCTTTCACGTTTACGATAAGCTATTAAATCAATCGCGCTGGCAATAAACTCAAGCTCTAAAGCCAAGTCAATCTTGCCAATCTTCCTAAAGCGTCCTGCGTCTACCAGTAAATGGAATACAAGGTCTTTCGCGGCGATTGAATTTGCATTAGTTGAGCGAGCGCACAGCAGGCCAACTATATCATCATGTAATCTATATGACTTTACAGGATCACAATCAATCCTAGGTACTCTGATGTCATCAAGCATCGCTGCGATTAGTGTTCTCGTTCTTCTTGGCGATTCAATCTTTTCAATCGCAGCGCGGAGGGATGCTTCTCCTATATAGTTTGAATGGCTTGTAAAGGGGCTTATGTAGTGTTGTGATGTAGAACCCTCTGCCAATGCTTGTTTCGTTCTGCCGAATCGTGCTGCCTTTTGTGCATTTCTAAATGTTTCGAGTACACGGAATCTGATTTCTAACTCTCGCTCGATATGAGGTGGAATTCCCTCGACCTTCATCTTTGCCCAAGACTCAGGCGAGAGCTTCAACCAATCAATAATATGTGTTAATTCATCAACTCTGATGTAGGGCGGGATACAACGTCTGCCCTCCTCAGTGGCCCATATAGTAATGGCGGGTTGCGCTGTCATTTGGTATCTTCTGCATCAATAAAATGAATGAGGCGGTATCACATAATCAGTGATGGCCGCAGCCGTGAAGTCTTACTGGCAAGGACTCACGGCGCAATCAGCATACAAACAAATATTAGAACGAAATCGTTCTAATAGCCATATTGTCTTAGAGCGAATTTGTTCTAACTCCTGGCTTTTAGTAAAAGAGGTCAACTCATCGGGGAGGGGGTATTCCCGATGGGTATAACTGCACGTGAGAAGCCAGCCCGCTTGCCAGAAAAATTGCTCCAAATCCGCAATGCACTTGGATTGTCGCAGAATGAAATGCTTAGACGGCTCGGATTAGGGAAAGGATATTTCCGCAGCAGCATCTCAGGCTATGAGCTGGGCACAAGGGAGCCGCCGTTGCCAGTCCTGCTCAGATATGCAGAAGTTACCGGAGTATATGTTGATGTGTTGATTGATGATCGCTTGAATTTACCTGACAAGCTGCCAAGAATAAGCGAGCGGGAACGGACTCTAAAACATTTCCATCGCTGATAAAGGCTTGCCTCTAGCCCCAAAGAATACAAATCATAAAAAGCATAGAACCCATTTTGCCATAAATTTAGTTGAGCCTCCTGTGAAGGATTAAAGAAACCCTCCGTTTCCACAATATGGCTTTCCTTTAGATTCCACATCAATAGAAAGCGAAGAACAAATTGAGAAGCTAAAGGGCTTATCAAAGCTCAATAGCCAAGAAGATTTGACCATTAACGATAAGAGCGGCAAAGGCTCGTGCCCTCCGCCGCTCATTAACCGGCCTGCTGTTACAGGCCAGAAAGGTAAACGGTGTTACCAATGCAGAGACTACACGATCCATCTGCCGATCTCAAGACCCTAATTGGAAATGTCATGGCAGGTGATTATGTCCAGCAAGGGCAAGATCAGGCGATACATAAGGCAAGCGCAGAAGACAATGAGCTATTAATATGCTACTTCTGCAAACAGACAATCGAGGCTAATGAGACTATCAATCTCCACCATCCGATTTATAAGAGTCGAGGCGGCACACAAGTAATGCCTGCTCACGAACGCTGTCACGTTGAGTTTCATAGTAGGAGCGGTGACTACAGATCGTGGGGCAAGCTGAGTGCGTTAACGAGAGCGTGGGCCTGGAACCTCAAGCACGTTCGCAGCAATCCCGCATACGAGTTCGATAGGCAGTACTACTTGGCTCTCTATAGCCACTAAGCCAATCAAGGGCAGGCTGTCAGCATAAGTCTGCCCTACAAACGCTCAAGAAAGGATGAACTATGAATAACAGATTTAGATTAGGACAGGTGTTCGCAACGCCAGGAGCTATAGAAGCTTTAAACGAGAACGGTCAAGCCGCAATTGAGTTTCTGGATCGCCATCAACAAGGAGATTGGGGATGCTTGAGCGATGATGATAAACGTGAAAATGAATTCTCAGTGGACAAGGAGCTACGGATATTCAGTGCATACAAACTGAAAGATGATACGAAGATTTGGCTGATTACTGAAGCAGACCGTAGCAGCACAACGATACTTCTGCCGAGTGAATACTGATTTAACCTCGGAGGACGGCGGGGCGCGCATGTCGAAATCACACGCGCATCATAGGAGCTTCCATGAATAGAGTATTGCAGAGGCTACCTGCAAAGTTGGCTTAGTAGTGATGTAATACCTAAAAGTTCAGCAATGAAGATTATTGAGGGCTGACGATCGGATTCTTAAAGCAGGGCAAAGTGAGTAGTTTCAAAAGCAAGGGCGAGGTTGTTAAGCATCTGCGCCCTTCAATTCGTTTAGCGCCTCCGCTGCACGCGCTTGGTAGGCACGACTCTTTTATACTGACAACTACGATACATCTTTCTTCCCTTCGGTAATCATAATTCAAGCTCATCATAATACTTAAAACACCGCGATGAGCGGTCATAGTCGTATTGAGCACGTTCCTGGTTCCCAAGAAGATAGTTTGCAAAACCCATATAATAAAAGTCCTCTCTGGTCAAATTAAAGGTAGGGAAATACGCTTGATCCAAAACCTGTTTGCAAACCTTTCGCATTTTTTTCCTGTCATTACTATTACTGACTGAGTTCAGCATACGAGCATATTCAATCAGATACTGTCTCGTCCAATTCTTGGGATGACAAAGTTTACTCTTGTATATCTCTAGTGCTTCCTCTCTGCTACCTACATTCCAATATGCGTCTGCGAGATGATGGTAAAGATTAATGTCATCGAGTCGCACTGCTTCAGAGCGCAACAGTCTGATGCCTTCGTCGAAACGCCCGCTTACTGTCAACGCACGGCAATAGTAAATTACAGACGCGGCATCCAAAAGCCCCTTTTCATTCATTAACTTGAAATCCTCAATGGCTGCTCCGTATCTGCCCCTTTGTAAATTAATTATCCCTCTCATCTTCAGGACTTTGATATAATCTTGCAAAGATAATTCGTCCAAGTCGAAGCGGTCTAAAATGGTTTCATCCTTAATGGCTTTGCCCATATGGGTGAAGGTACTAAGAATATTGAATTCTATATAGTTGTCTTTGGGATGAAGTTCGAGGGCTTGTTGGAATGCTGATAATGCTTCGTTGTAACGTTGTTGACAGAAGTATGAATGTCCAAGCCCGCCAAAAGAATTCTCATCCCGTGAGGGGTGCTTCGTTGCTTGTAAAAATGTTTGCTCGGCGTTGCAGAATTCCCCCAATTGTAACTGACATACTCCCTTAATGATTTGTGGATAGTAAAACTGCGTTTCAGGGTTTTCGTAACTACATAACGTTAGAAATAAGGAAACTAACCCTTTCGCTTCTGCCCATTCTTCATTCAAGATTTTTTCCGCGCAATGATTCATGATTCTCATACGCTCGGAGTATGCTGCATTCGATAGATTAAGGGCTGCCATTTCATTTAGAAAACTCTTAGAGAAGAATACTTGTGAGTTACCCAAAAAAGAGGGGATGTATGGCATGCCCAAGTAATCACATATCCTCCGGATAGCATCTTCAAAGTTAGCCTGAGTGTGCGGATTAATCTCAATGCGCAGGATAGGCTCCATCTGCTTATATGCCCCATACCACTTCTCAGGCGGGCTGTTTACCATTAAAACCGGCAGAATTCTGTGTTGTTGTAACATGCCGCTATCCATGGCGTATTGCACTTCAAAATGAGTATAGCGCCCGATATTCTCGTCGGTACTGTTGGCGCTGACTACTGCAATGAAGTACTCGCACGAGTCAATTCGCTCTGCCAGGGCGGCATCTACATATTGCGCTAAGGGTAGTTCTTGACCATATTTTGAGTAATCCCAAACGTTGATATTTTGTGCTTTTAAACTTGAGAAGAGTTCTCGAACCTCTTTCTGGTCTTGAGACGAAAAACTGATAAACAACTTGGGAGAGTCCTGCATGACAGCCACCCTATATCAACAAACTTTCTTACTATTGAAAAATAGACGGCGTTTTGATTTGAGGTTTGGGCATCGGAACCTTGTTAATCTGATTAATGAAATTCCGCCATTGTTTAGGATATTTTTGTTTGCAATAACGAAAGAAAGCCGCATAGCGCATAACATTCACCCCGGCGTTCCAGACCGCCGGATTTATTTTGCGTAAAAGCTTCGGTTGATCAGATATCCACTTGCTGTATTCCTTCAAAGGGACGACTGATTTAGCTATCCAGTATAGAAGTAGTTTCCTCATCTCATCGCGCAACCAGGAAACAGTAGATTTCCTCAGGAAAGCTGTAAGGGCGTTGTCTCCGCGTGTAGTTAGTCGGAGCCACTCACGTTTGTACATATCCTTAAACTCTTCCTTAAACTTTGGAACTAGCTTAACCAGCATATTGATGTACCATTCTTTTTCATTAAAGGCTCTAGGACTTTTCAGGCGAGCTGAGTCAATAAGTATTTTTATTATATCCGCAACTGAATTATCTACGGCTTCTTCATTATAATCACGCCCATTAGATTTGCTATACCAGATGTAAAAAAAAGGCTCGCCGGTAATAGTCAAAGTGCCGCCTTTGAAATCAAACTGAATATCGCGCCCATAATCACAAATAACAAATGAACGGAGTGTTGCTGCCAAGTTACCTTTGAATTGTTTTATATAATCGGTGAATTCTTTTAACCCCCTACTATTAGAACTTATATCGGGTTCAGCCTCCCCTTCGCCCAATATGTAACGCTCGCCGTCCTTTGGCAAATCAATAGCGTTAGGCTCCCAAATCAGGGTATCTAACTGAAATAAACGAAGACCCAACAAGGTGTTACTGAATTCAGGATGATAATTGATTATCCGATCACGATTGTTTAGAACCCTATCTTGCTCTTCAGGGTTAATAAGTCTTCCGTATAGAGTTACACAGGCATAATAGCGGCTGTTGGCAAACTTTGCGATGGGAATGAGTTGCCAGTCGTAAACCGGAGATGAAACCCTTTTGCCATCAACAATCACCCCTAGCCGATTGCCATCAGCCACGTTCGGATTGTAATCGAGTGAGAGGCTTCTGAAAGTTAAATCACTCACGGGAGAGGCTATCTTATCAAAAGCGACTCCACCAATCTCATTAACATATCCAGGCTTGATCAAGCCCTTGCCGAGATGCTCAGGGTTTTTTAACGTAGGAGCGTCCGCATCAACAAGTCGGCGGGGGCCTAGCCCAAGTTGAGCAAATGCATTCGTCCAGACTAGAAGTGCTAGAACACAACAGAGAAGATGCCTGAGGGCTGAAGTCTTCATGTCGTTACTCTTTCATTGCTTGACCTAAGTTCTCAAATCTGATTTGTGGATTTGAACAATTAAGTCTCGATCAATAACTCAATGGTTCGGACAAAATCAGGCGGCAATCGCGCCGTAAGCCCTGAGTTTGTCATAACAGGGGTGATTTTTCACCCAACTCAGATCGAGAGCTAAGTTCTCAATAAATAAATCGAGCAATCGTTGATTGAAATGACGCTGTTTCCAACTCGCCATCGAGAAAACTTGCACGGACTCATCAGTCTGCGCCAGCAATTGCTCGGCACGCGCTAGATTGAGCGTCGCCAAGCTCGCATTAAAGTGAAAATCCAGTGCGGCCTCGGCTCGCGCCTGACAGTCCGACAGGCCTGTGAACTGTTTGCTGTCGCGGAAGATAAACTCGATCTGGAAACGCGCGGCGTACAACTCGACCAGCTTGTGAGCGTCCAGTTCCAGATCCGTCGAGGCCAAGACAATGTAACGCGCCTTGTTGGCTTGCTTGCGATTGACCAGGACGACCACACGCAGTTTCCGCTTAAGGGAAACGTGCCAGACGATAGCTGCATACAGATGCACATATTGAGCCTCCTTCATCGTGCCGAGATAGGCAAAACGGCCCAAGTCTTGAAAGTTGGCCTTGCCCGAATACTTGCGCTTTCGCCCGCGTCGCTTCGGGTGCGGCCCCGTATAGAGGAAATGACAGTCGGCATCGCAGCGCAACTTCGTGATCGGATGGAGCTTGAGCGAAACGACCTCATCAATATATTTCTTTTTCGCAAAGTAGCCATCCACACAGTGATATTTGATACTTTGTGGCAAGCGGTGACGCTGCGCACGCAGTTGCTGCTTGTAAAAATCAATCCGAGTCTCCTCTTTTTCCTGCTGCGAGGCGGCCTCGCCATCACCGGGTGGCGTCTGCGCCACGGCCAACGTGAAGGCGCAGCGGCGCGTCACATCAACGACCGCAAGGGTGGAAATCTCCAGCCCGCGTTCGGCGCGAGAAGTGCAACCGTTGAAGAAATGGCCGAGACCAAAAGTCTGCTTGCCGCTCTTGGGGATGAAAGAAGCATCTTGAGCCGAGATGATTTCCGAGAGCCGACTGATGGCCGTGGCCATGACTTGTTGATGAAAGACCGGCCAGTCAAACGAGCGCCGGAACTGTCGTGCAATCGTGCGCTCGGAGTAGTCACAGTAGCGGCTCAGATTGCGAAAGTTGACTCTTCCGCGCAGGGCGAGGATAGTAGCAAACAAAGTTTCAAGGAACTTACGCTGCGGTTGACTGAGAGCAGGCATCTGTTTGAGAATGTCTTTGACAATTGTCATAGGCCATTAACCGGTTGAAGTGGAGTTCGACACTCAGATTCAACCAGTTCTTGGCCTTTCTTGTTAACCCCTTTCGATCAAATAATGTCCGAAGTATTGTAACTAAGTTGTTATGATTATCACACAGCCCCTTCACGTGGTCAACAAAAGCCTGACAATGGAAATTAGCCTACTAAACGATGGCTGATCCTATGTCTAATGAGATACCCGTTCAAGCTGCCAGATACTCATAGATAAACTGCCGATTCACCGGGCGCGACTGGACAACACAGATTGTTTGACAATCACTCTTTGTAGTGTAGAATACGCTCGTTTATTCTTAGGAGAATAGATACACAAATACTAAGCCGCCAGTTACCTCGGCGGTGATAAGTAATACATTAATTGTCAATCTAGGCTCTACCTTTTAGATACAGCAGTACCGCTATTAGCAGTAAGCCTAGACCAACGTCAGCATCAGGAGTTGATTCTTGATTATCGTCCCGAACCACTCCATTAAGTGTGTTATGACTTTCTGGGTTGTCACATTCGCACCAACCATAAGTACCGATTGGGACGTGTCCTGCAAAAACAGGAAAGGACAGACACACGATGAGCATCAAGGTTCCCACTAATCGTTTCATACTTTCCTCCTTACGGGCCGGATTTTATCAGCAATTATTCAAGGGTATTTCTGGATTTCACGAATTAGGAGAAAAGCTTGTAAGAGAAATCGAGGTTGCCCAAACATTCCGACAGAACGATAAGGTAATAGAAATAGCTTCGACTTTAGAGAGCATTCCGATAAAAGAGCATCAGCTTATAGGGCAGTATTACAAAGGATTGCGTATCGAGCGAATGGGAGGGAACGCACGAGGTATTTTTGAACGGATTGTGGAAGAATCAAGAACCTATAAAACCAAAGCCTTGATGTCACTTGCTACGAACGAGGCCAGGAAGGGCAATTTTGACGAAGAGCTTAGATATATCGCAGAAGCCTCTAAAACTACAAACAATCCTACCTTAATTGTGGAATTATCCAGAGGCACAGGAATAGTAAGAGCCAAAGAAGGAGATCACAAACAAGCCGTTAAAGAGTTTGAAAGAATCTTTCCCCTAATCAAACACATCAAGCCCATTTCCTATTATCAGTATCTTAATTCGTTCGCCGTTGAGTTGGCAGAAGTCGGGAGATTGGAAGAAGCAAATAAGATATGTGACGTTCTGCTTGCATCCCCTTATGTGTTTGCTTATCCTGAATGGCGCGAAACAGCGGAAGAATTACGTTTAAAGTTATACCGTTCTCGTTCTATTATATCGTTTTCCCAGGTTACACCACATAATGTTTTACAGCTTCCAGAGCGAAGCGTAGAAACGCAGTCTGCGGAAAGACCAGCAAAACTGCTTTATTACACGGACTGGAAAAACAAAATGGTCGAAGAGTCTGATGACGACACCGAGATAGGAGACTTGGAAGGATTGAGTGAGAATGATTTAATGGTGAAGCTTTTATATCTGGCTACTCATAAGGGAGTGAATGCGAAAAAACTCCGCAAAGTTATACTGTATGCTCAGGAAGTATTCTCAGAACCCGAAGATTAATGTTTGCCGTTTGACTTACGCGGCTTCTTCTTCCTCTTAATCTTTGTAGCGTGTACGATTGTCTCCCGAATTTTCTCTGGCAACCTATCCCAACCGTCTACTACCTCAAGTAACTCTGGATGCAGAAATACCTTTTGGATTACCTCAAGCAACAAGAGTGGGTCTATAGTCTGCTGAGGCGCTTGGCCTGAGGCAGCTTTGAATACTTGGTATAAATCCTCGTCTAATCCTTTTGCCAGTGCAACCATTGTGGCAAGTGTTGGATTCTTGACTTTGCCCTTTGTAATCCTCGCAATATAGCTGTGCGTCAGCTTCTTGTCGCACCGTAGTTCAACCTCTCTGATGGTCAACTCTTTCTGGCGCATTATGCGTTTGACGTACTGGCCTAAAGTTTCTTTCATATTCCCCTTGGGTGATACAGGTCAAAGTTTGACTTAAATTTCTTGACAGCAATCAGTTCATAGCGTAATATACGCCACGCTTTCGGAGCAACAGTGAGATCAGAATCTTTCCTTTCCTCCTTTTACGGCTGAGAGGGGATATAGGGGTAGCGTGGAAAAACTGGGGAAGCCACTAAGCCTTTGTGTCCCCTTTTTTTAATATGAGCGGACGAAGAAAACACCTCCTCACCGACAGGATGAAAGACCTTTCTGCTTCTGCTCTCGCGCAGAAGATTGGCTACTTGAAAGCCGAAGATTTCCCAGGATTAAGAGTTTTTGTATCGCTTCCCGTTCAATCATTCGCGCACGGCAGAATCATAAACTGTAAAAATAACTTATGTCTTGTCACGCGAGGGGCTGTTGAAATCTACCACGATGCTCATAACTACTTCATAAAGAGATTAGCGGCAGGGGCGCTCTTTGGCGAAATGTCCCTACTTGGTCAGACGATGCTCATTACTAAAGCTGTAGCAGGCGAAGAAGGCGCAGAGATTGGCTTTATGGACACAGACACGGCGAAGCGATGGGCGAGGACAAACCCGTTAGGGTTGATCGAAAAGATAGGTAGTAGGCTTACTGATATTGAACTAGAGCACTATAGCTCACACTTTCAATTAGCAGATTCAAGGATAGCGGCACTTCTTTTGAAACTAGCAGGGAAAAACTCAGTCATAGAAGGATACAGCCATGAGGATTTAGGAGAGAAACTTGGCATATATAGAGAAACAGTAACGATCATACTTGATGCTTGGAAACTCGATAAGCTCATAGAAGTTAGCTGGAAGAAGATCACGATACTTGAAAAACGAGCATTAAAAGAACTGAGTGAGTTATAGATGCCCAAATTCCCCAAACAAGCGGAAGCTACAAAATATATAAAGAATCTGCTCGCCAGTAGAAATATCCAGATAGAGCCAGGGATCATAGTCTTTGGAGAGGCAGAAGAATGTCAGGTGTTTGAATATAGGAATAGGTGTTTGGCTATAGATACTAAATCAGGATTATGGGTAGGGCTTTCAGGAGGGAAGTGGAGGCAGGTTTCGAGCACCTGTACTGTAAGTTCTGCACTTGAGGCTATCGAGTTCCTCCTAAGAAATTAATTCCCCTCCGATTATCCTGAGAGCCTTAGTCTAGAACAGAACTGTTATGCAGGTTCAACATAAACGAAGATCGCACACGTGTCCTCTGACCCCGTAGGCTCCGAGCCCCCTACTTCCAGATATTGCACTTTTCGTGAGATGACTTTAAATACTCCCGCAGAAGTAGCCGTGAGGTTTGAACTTGCCCTTACACTGCGCGTGATTATATCCCCAGGTGCAGGTACAAACAGGGGATTCTCAACATCTATAACGTCTTCGTCTCCGGCTTGATCTTGAACAATAAGCGTATACTTCATTTTTTCAGTCTCCAGAGCGTTAGTATGCAATAATCTCCAAAATCTGTTCTTTGGTCAATCGGTTAGGATACCGGGGTTTTCCCATCTGTTCCCATCGTGAGAGCATCTTGCGGTAGTCGGGAAGAGACTCTGAGTGACTATTGTAGTCTCCCCGCTTTACTACGTGGCCGAACTTATTCGCTTTTTCAACGAGATATTCTACGTAGCTCGCATGAGAGGTTTCGTCATTCCCGCTGAAGCCATGAAATTGAATATTATACTCGTCAATGCCTTCCTTATCCTCTAAGTTTTTATACGCATCGCCTAGTGCTTCAAACAGCATCAGAATCTGAATGACCTCGCGGCCTTCATCTTCACTCATGGGGTCAGACACTAATTCATACAATCTGTGGTACTCGAACTCATACCCGTCCTGAAGAATCGTAATGAGGTTTTGATACTCCGTCGCCCCTTCAGGTTCAAGCTTCTCAAGTATCCGATACTGATTGATAAGAGTAAGACGGTCTTTTTTCGATAGCTTCTCTTGTGCCATGCTCTGCTCCACACACGGTTTCAAAAACAAAGAATTCTATCCTAAAACAGAAAAGTTATCCATACCAAGTGATTCACTTTCCACGAAGCTAAGTAGTATCTTTGCGCGTGTATCGAGAACAACACAAAAGAGAAAGTTTAAAGAAGGATTTATAGAATCTTCGCCAGATTCAAAACCAGCTAGGGTTACAATGCCCAACGTAGGCTACTTCTGACGTGCCAAATTTGTGCCGTAGTTTGTGCCATAACCCTTTCAGTTATTCCAGCTAAATGTTGACAATGTAGTACAACTCAATACTACTTGGGGTTGTAGCAAATTCACTGTATCTCAAGCAGAAAGAGCCGCTTATGCCTACTCAATACCATTTGGTACTATTTCTTTTTGTGTTTTGACACGGTAGGGGTCTGCGGTTCAAATCCGCACACGCCTATTCTAAACCCAACGATTTAAGCCGCTCCCAAGGTGGCTTTTTAATTTGTCAAACATTGAGATCAAAGTGCTCAATGGATTTCGTCTCAGAATTCAGATATTGCTTTGATCATAACCTGCGCGATATTATGGCTGAGAACAGGATTTCTGGTAGACTCAACGACAGGCATTTACAGGTTTACTAATTGTAGATGCGTCCTCATCAGTGGTACGGGAGCCATAAGACAGAAAAACAAGCACTTCATTTGTACAAGTGTATAAAGGCATTCAAAGGCTCCTCTGTAAAGCCCCCCTCGAGTTAAAGTCCCGAACTAGACCACTTCCAGTTGGAATAGATCAGCGGTATAAACAAGTGAATGAACTATTCAATCTGGCCATATTGCCACGACAGCCCAAGGACGTTCGGGTCATAAGGGTAATTCGTCTGGCGAACGCAACTCTGAGTGTTAAATCTCCGGAATTGGCTCGAATGGTAAACCTGAGTATTTCCCGGCTGGCTCACCTCTTCAAGATCGAAACAGGCACGTCACTGGCAGAGTTTATAAGAAAGCTGCGCCTGGAGTTTGCGGCTGAGTTACTGAAATCTACTAACGAAAGCATAAAAGCTATTGCCTTTGAATCTGGTTACAGCCATACATCGAGTTTCGTTCGGGCCTTCAAAATTCAGTTCAACGAGCCTCCAATTTCCTACCGGCACCGAATGAGCCGCGCAGCGACGAGGTTGGAGCCGGGCAACTGAAGGAATTAGCCGGAGAATCGGCAATCAATAGTCGTTCGGTAATTGACGAATGGCCGATCATTACGCTGATGGCACTGCCGAAGCTAAGAGGATAGCCGAGTGCTCGGCCCGAAACATGTAGTGTAGCTTACACAGCGTCCCATTTGTCTGCCGGTTGTCCTGCATTTAGCGCTCGCACAAAGTACTCATTTGGCAATCTAACCAATTCTGCTAATGAAAAGCCAATTATGCTAATCGATCCTTATTGTAATGTATATCTCAAACATGTAGAATCTGACCCCAAGCGCCAGGCGTTTGCCGATATGCCTGGTAACGATTAACCACTAGGAGGTATTCACTAATGTCTAGAATTCTTTCTTTGCAAAAACTCATTGGTCCCGGCCTGGATTTTCTTGGGCTAGAGGCCGCAGCCAGCACGTCTAGCGATTCAGGATGCGCATGTTCGACGAGCAGCGTTCAGAATTGCCCGGTATGCCCCGTAGACCAGCCAGGCGGCACGGCTCGTTAAGAACTTGAAAGCGCTTGTCGTTTCCGCAGGCTTTTAGTGTGAAGCGCCAAGATCGCTAATAAATTCGCAAATCCTATCGCGCCGTTTCAGGTGTGTTTTATGGTTACTAACTAAGGAACCGGACAGAGTTAACCTGTCCGGTTCCTTAGTTTTCCAAGGATAGAGGTGAATTTATGCGGATGGAAGACAGCTTTTTCTACACAATCGTCGACTCTATTTTTTACGATACGATTGAGAGGTATAAGCCCGGCTCAATTTTCGTCGAACCCCTCCGGCGGGTCTTGCCATCTGATTGGCAGATCTCCCAAAGCGGTATCTGGTTTCAGTGCACTCCGCCGGGCGCGACGCTCCCACAGCACGGCTGGAAAATCCATCTGACTACCACCCCCATCCAAGCCGCTGCGGTGCTCACAACTACCGCCCGCGAGCTTGTAAATAGGGGGGTCCCATTCAAGTTCGCTCTCGACCGAAACATACTATTAATCGTCAACAGCAAACGCTGGGCCAGGTCCGGCGCCGGTAAATTCATAACTATATATTCTAGAAGCAAAAATGAGTTCATTGAGCTTCTAGAAGTACTTCACAACGCTCTGTTTGGATATAACGGTCCTTATATTCTGTCGGACAAGCGTTACAAGGACGGCAGCATAGTCTATTACCGATATGGCGGTATGGTGCGGACGAGCAAGGTTAATTTCAGGGGCGAGGAAGACTTGGTAATAACGGCGCCTGATGGTGAAAGCGTAATAGACGAGCGGTCTCCCTACTTCACGCCTCCGGATTGGGCTGGAGACCTGGGTTTGAACCAGGAGGAAGAGATCGACCCCAATCAGGAGCTTACGCTGAAAAATGGGCGATATCTGATCGAGTCAGCGCTCACATTTACCACTTCCGGGGGAGTCTATATCGGAAGAGATACTGAAACGGGGCAAAAAGTTCTGATCAAAGAAGCGAGGCCGTTTACAAATCCATCTCAAGGCGAGAACGACGCCGTCTCATTGCTCAAGAAGGAGCACCGACTGTTGACAATTCTTGCAGACACCGGTTTAGTCCCTATACCCTACGACTTCTTCAAGGATTGGGAGCACTTCTATCTGGTGGAAGAATTCCTCGAAGGATTCTTGCTCCGCTCGCACATGATCGAAATTAGCCTGGCCCTACAGATCAGGCCGACTCTCAAGGAGGCGACGGAGTTCTACGAGCGTTACCTTAAGCTTTATGGAATGATCGCACAGGGTTTTGAGACTATACACAACCGTAACGTCATTCTCTCCGACGTATCGCACTACAATATCATTGTGGTCGACGAAGGGAACGCCGTGAAGCTTATTGATTTCGAAGGCGCTCGTGAACACGGTGTCGATATGGCGACAATGCTTTACACGCCCGGGTTTGCCTCAGAGCAGAGAGAAAGAAGCTGGCGTGAACCGACGATTGAAGATGACTATTATGGATTCGGCGGTCTGTTGTTGGCCGGGCTTATGCCTATAAACGCTGTTCGAACGTTTGGGTACGAATCACTCGAGCGATTTCTGAATGCTATAACCACCGACTTTGGACTTCCGGACGGAGTGCGGCGGGCGATCTCCGCCGCAATGGACCCGGAGCCGTCCCAACGCGCTAAGCCGTTAGAGGCCATGGCGATGTTGGAGGATGTAGCGGAAGTCAGGGAACCGTCTATTAGAAGCGACGAAGCCAAAGCGGAATGCGGGGATGATTTTATCCAGCGAATACTCGATTTCGTGCTCGGTGTGGCGACCTTCGATCGCACGGACAGGCTCTTCCCATCTGACGCCTATCTGTTTCGGACCAACCCTTTGAATCTGGCCTGGGGCGCTTGCGGAGTTGCCTACGTGATCAACGAGATCAGAGGAGAAGTGCCGCAGGAAGTCTCGGATTGGATATTAAAGACTCCGGTTGACTATCAACGGTATGCGCCGGGACTCTATGTCGGCCTATCCGGCATAGCATGGGCGCTCTCAGATATGGGATTCAAGGAGCGGGCGCTGGAGATGATACACGCTACACACAATCACCCGATGCTTTACGAGTCGCCGGACATTTTTTACGGCGTATCGGGATGGGGGATGACGCAACTCAAGTTCTTTCTGGAGACGGGTGACGAGCAATTTCTGTCGAATGCGATTGAAGGCGGGCGATTCCTTCTCGACACGCGACAAGAAGATGAATCGGGTTGCTGGTGGCCTGTGAAAGATGACATCTTCTTTGGCCTGGCGCACGGCACAAGCGGAGTCAGCTTATTCCTCTTTTACCTGTATCTGGTGACTAGAAATGAAGAGCTTTTGCATGTCGGAACGCGCGGAATCGATTTTGTTCTTAGCAAAGCCATGGACACAAAGGACGGGGGCTATACCTGGAAGATGGTCGAAGACTGGCCTACGCAGACTCCCTATTGGCGCTACGGAGGCGCCGGAATCGGCATGACGCTGTTGAGGTACGGTTCCTTTTTTGGCGATGACCGCTATAAACCTACACTCGACAGAATTGCTTTGGACTGCGACAGGAAATACACGATCTTCCCAACCAGGTTTTTTGGCCTCGCCGGATTGGGGGAGTTCTTTCTTGACATGGCAGATTTCGGCATGGAAGAATCGACCGCACTCGAATGCGCTTGGAAGAACGCCGCCGGCGCTCTGTTATTCAAAGTGGAACGCGAACAGGGCATCGCATTCCCAGGCGAGCAACTCATGAGATTGAGTTGCGATTTCGGAACAGGCAGCGCGGGCATAGCGTTGTTTCTTCACAGGTTGATTAACCGGAGCAAGCCTCCGTTTATGCTTGATAGTTTGCTTGAAACCGAAACACTCCAGAATAAGAGTGTCGCCGAGGTATCCATCGCATAATCGTTGATCTCAACAAAGGTGGTTTAGAAGATGACGTACGACCACATTCCCTCGACCCCACGCAACACAATTGTGCGCCGGTTCTGGATATTCCTATCCGAATCCGGCAAGGACCTTCGTTATGGGTTCAGGGTCTTATTAAGGAAGCCCGGGTTCACGATATGTATTGTAGTTACTTTGGCGCTGGCCGTGGGCCTGACTACCGCTTTGTTTGCGGTCGCAAGCGGCGCGCTGCTTCGGCCATTGCCTTATCCCGAGGCAGACAAAATAGTCCATGTGTCGTGGTTGTCACCTCAAGGCGGCGACTCAAGCATCACACAAAAGCAGTTTCAATTCCTGAACGAGCATGCTAAATCGTTTAATGCGAGCGGCCTGCATTCTTATAATTCGATATTCAATATGTGGAACGGCTCCTACTCGATATCGGTTCGGGGATTACCGGTTTCGGCAGGGCTTTTCCAAGCCCTGGGAGTGAATCCGTTTATAGGCCGTGAATTGCTGCCCGAGGAAGACAGGAGAGGTGCGCCGCGAGCCGTGATACTCAGCTACAACGTTTGGCGGCATCATTTTGGTAGTGATCCGAGTCTTCTTGAGCGGAACATT
The DNA here is from genome assembly GCA_963728545.1 of Blastocatellia bacterium. GTDB lineage: Bacteria > Acidobacteriota > Blastocatellia > UBA7656 > UBA7656 > DASUNP01. Next base: position 2,502,744 of record CAVSKO010000002.1, on the reverse strand, counting down.
GAGTTGAACGGACAGCCCTACGCTGTAATAGGCATTATGCCGGATGGCTTCGGCATGTCTCCCGAAGCGGATATATGGGTGTCGGTTTTCTTACACCATCCGAACGACAGCGATCCCAACTTCGAGATGTTGGGAAGGTTGGGGCCTTCGATAAGCCCCGAGCAGGCCCAGGCCGAAGTGTCGAGTCTTGCGGAATCCTTTAAGCAGGATTTTCCTGACCTGGTCGGGACCGATTTCCGAGGGGTGCGACTGGTCGCATATCAGAAATGGCTTGTCGGCGATAATAGCCCGCGTCTGTTTTTGTTGCTCGGCGCCGCTGTGCTTATATTGCTGATCGCGGCAACGAACGTCGCGAATCTGCTGCTCTCTAGGGCCGTATCTCGCGAGAAAGAGATTGGCGTGCGGGTCGCACTCGGCGCGAATCGCTTTCAACTGCTCCGGCTGTTGTGCAGCGAGAGTTTGATACTAGCAATCCTCGGAGGAGCTTGCGGGTTGGCCATCGCGCCATGGCTTATTAAATCGCTTTCAGCCTTTGCTCCGAAAGAAAGCGATCTGGTGACGCTGTTAGGGCGGTACAAGCTGGATTGGCGCGTCTTCGCCTTCGCGCTGGCAGTCTCTCTCTTGATTGGCATTTCTGTCGGGTTGGTCACGTCCCTACGAAGCTTGAAGGGCGATATCGTAACTGCCCTTAAGGTAAGCGAAGGGGCGATAATTGGAAGGGGCCGTCGCAAGATGCGCACTGCGCTCATGTTTGTCGAGGTGGCCATCTGCGCAATATTGCTTACGGGCACCTTTCTGCTGGTCAGGAGCCTGATCGGACTCCGCTCTGTAGATTTGGGTTTCAACACTGGCGGGGTTTGGACGGTTCGCATGTCGCTTCCGCCCGAGAAATTCAAGACCGCCGCGCAGATGTGGGCTTTCGAGAAGGCTGTTCGAGAGCAACTTAGAAACCTTCCGGGTGTAACCTCGGTGGCCTGTGCCGGCAGCGTGCCGCCGGAACGGGGTATGAGAACCACCTTCGAAATCAAAGGCCAGAAGCAAGAGGTTTACTACTGGGCCGTCAGCCCGGAATATTTTGAGACGCTAAGCATACAGGTGAAGGAGGGGCGGACTTTCCAGGAGGAGGACCGGCCCGGCGCTGCGCCTGTGGCCATCATAAATGACGCTCTCGCGCAGCGCATCTGGCAATCGGAGGAGCCTGTCGGGGATCAAGCCTGGTGCGCCGTAAAAAATAACAAGTGCCCCCGGATCGTCGGAGTCGTGCGCAATACCCAGATCAACGGTTTGAGAGAATCGGAACTGCCGGTGATGTATTTGCCCCAGGCACAGTTGTCAGATGGGACTATGAGGTATATGAACCGCGCTTTTCTGACGGCCTTCTTTATAAAAAGCTCTGCGCCGGTCAGTATGGCTGCGGTTCGAGAGGCCGTAGATCGGGTAGACCCTGCGCAGCCGATAGTGAGCCTCGACCCGATGTCCCAGGTTGTTAGCGACTCAATAGCATCCGAACATCTCTACACCGCCCTGTTATCAGTCTTTGCCGTTATGGCTATTCTTCTGGCTGCCATTGGAATCTACGGAGTGATCTCTTATTCGGTTGCCGAGCGCACGCGGGAGATCGGACTACGGGTAGCGCTAGGGGCCGAGCCGGGAGATATCAGGAGACTGGTGATAGGGGAAAGTATGCGCGTTACTCTGTGCGGCATTGCATTAGGGTTACTCTGCGCGATTTGGCTTGCTCGCTTTCTGCGAAGTCTTTTGTATGGCGTCAATGAGTTCGACCTGCTCTCCCTGGTAACTGTTACGTTATTCATGAGCCTGGTTGCTCTCATCGCGAGTTACGTGCCCGCGCTTCGGGCTTCAAACCTGGACCCGTCCAGAGCGCTTCAACATCAGTGAAACAAAGAATGATGTATAAGCCCAAATAAATGATTTTGCCGGTTAAACATTATGATCAACTCTGACTACATCTTATTGCAGTTCTTTTGAATTTTGCACTGGAGACCCTTTGAACAAATGGGTGCGAGGTTAGAGCATTGCACGGCCACAAGGATAAGGAAGATAATCAGAAACAAAAGGGTTCGCCGCGTGATTTGCTGCGATTGATCTCCTACGTCAAGCCGTACTGGCTGAGACTGGCTATAGCTTTTTCAAGCCTGCTGGTAGCGACAGGACTTGCCCTGCTCTATCCGCAATTGGTTCGCCTGATCATAGATGTGGCGTTCAACGAGAATAACGGCGACAAGCTAAACACGCTTGCTGTATGGCTGATGGGTCTCTTCGCAGTGCAAGCAGGTTTCAGTTTCCTGCGAGCCTATTTACGAAAAAGGTTCTTAATGCCCCGCTGCTTGCGGCGGGGATGGATGAACCATCTTGGCGAGGGTTCGATGCCCGATGCCAAGATGACTTGAGTTAGCTACAATGCGTGCGTGGTTTTCAGACGTACAGCCCACGCCGCTTATGACACCGCCTATCATCTGGTGTGGTCGCCGAAGTACCGCAAGAACATCCTGCAAGGAGCTATTGCAGAGCGCGTCCAAGAGATGTTTCAGGAGATAGCACAGCAGTACGACATCACGATAGAAGAGATGGAAGTAAGCACGGATCATGTTCATATCTTCTGTTCGTTCCCGCCGAGATATTCTATTGCTCAGGTGGTGAGTAGATTTAAGAGTCTGAGCGCGAGAGCAATATTTCGAGAATACCCACAGATAAAGCGGCGGTTGTGGGGAGGGGAATTGTGGGAAGACGGATACTTCGCCAGAACGGTTGGCGACAAGGTGACGGCAGAAGTGATACGCAAATACATTCAACATCATCGTAGTGAGAAAGAAAGCGGGTTTCAATTCAACCTATTCGAGTGAAACCGCGCGAAATGCCCCGCCGCTTGCGGCGGGGATTCTTTACTCTCGTATACCGGCGAGCGCATCATTGCGGACGTTAGGATTCAGGTTTATCAACATCTCATCTCTCTGTCCTTCTCGTTCTTTGCTGGCCGGCGTGTGGGAGAGTTGACGTCGCGGGTTTCGTCCGACGTGACAATTATTCAGGCTATTACGACGGGAGGCACCAGCGAACTTCTCAGACAGGGGATCACCCTCATAGGCGGCATTATCATCATCACATTGATGAACCCGCGACTGACTTTACTGATGCTGGCGATCGTGCCGGTAATAATCGTGTCTGCTCATATCTATGGTAAGTATATACAGCGCTTGAGTACGCGCGTGCAAGACCAGCTGGCTGAGGGCACCTCTGTATTTCAGGAAAGCTTATCCGCGATTCGTATCGTGCAGTCATTCGTGCGCGAGACATACGAGCTACATCGCTACAAGGAACGAATTATGAAGGCTTTTGAGCTGGCGGTGCACCGGGCGATTGCGAGCGGTGGTTTTATAGCCTTCATTGTTCTCGTGGTGTATGGCAGCATTGTGGTCGTGCTGTGGTCCGGGAGCCGCATGGTAGTAGCGGGTGAGATCACCGCGGGTGAGCTGATCGCATTTGTCCTATATACGTTTGTCGTTGCCGAAGCGATCGGCGGGATGTCAGCACTGTATGGTCAATTCAGACAGGCCATCGGAGCAACCAGGCGCGTCTTCGAAATACTCGATACGCCGGCGGAGATCGCCGATCCGCCTGCTCCCATTCCGCTTGGTGAAGTCTCGGGGCAGGTCGTTTTCAAAGACGTTGATTTCAGGTATGTAGATGAGCGGGGCACTTCGGTGTTGAAAGGCATTAATATTGTAGCGCGTCCCGGCGAGATAATTGCGCTTGTAGGGCCGAGCGGCGCCGGCAAGTCCACGCTCGTTGCCCTGGTACCGCGCTTTTACGACGCCTTGTCCGGCGAGGTGCTCATCGACGGCAAGGACGTGAGATCGCTAAGTCTGTGCGAACTCCGAAGCACGATTGGCGTCGTTCCTCAGGAAACAACACTATTCGGCGGCACGATTCGCGAAAACATCTCCTACGGTAAGCTGGAGGCGACCGAAGCAGAGATCGAAGGAGCTGCACGGGCAGCCCACGCTCATGAGTTTATAACCGAGTGTCCGGACGGCTACGCCACTGTCGTCGGTGAGCGCGGAGTGAAGCTTTCAGGCGGAGAGCGACAGAGGATTGCTATAGCTCGTGCCCTTCTGAAGGACCCCCGTATTTTGATACTCGATGAAGCGACGAGTTCTCTCGACTCAGAATCCGAGCGTCTGGTGCAAGATGCCCTCGAAACATTAATGCAAGGGCGCACGACCTTCATCATTGCTCATCGGCTATCAACGGTTCGGCGCGCCGACCGAATCATTGTGCTCGATGGCGGAAGAATAGTCGAAGAAGGGACTCATTATGAGTTGCTGTCAAAGAGAGGTCTCTACAGGCACTTGCACGACGTCCAAATCGCCAATTACCCAGGCCCGCAGTCCGTTACAAGGGAAGAGCCAAGCACTTCGATCCCGCAAAGGGCCATCTAAGATGTGCCCGCTTGTTTTAAGATACAATCGGCGGTGGAAATAAGTGCGAATATTCTGCGAAACAAGCAGGCAAGACGGCAGCGAAACCTTAAGGGATGGTTACAGCTCGGCGAGGGTTGAAATGCCGGTTGACAAGCCGGAATTGCGCAATTATGCTGCTTTGCGCCGAAAAGACTCTGCAACCCTTTAATAGGAACCGGTCAGTGGGTTTTAATTACGTCAGCCGAGTAAAAATAGGAATAATTCTACTGGTGCTTTTCGCGCTATTCTCGAATCTGCGGTTGCTCACCGACTGGATACAATTCGACCTGAGCTTCGTCGGCCAAGATGAAGTGACTTTATACCAGAAACGATTCGATGAGGTTAAGAAAGTTTTACCTTCGACGGGGGTCATCGGTTTTGTAACCAGCAACCGAAATATGGCTCTCACCGAGACCTCAACGGATGGGGGCGCCCTCCGCGAATGGTACATGACGCAGTACGTCCTCGCCCCGGTCATCGTCTCCCCAACGCCGGGACACGATTTGATCTTGATCAACGACAAGCCGAACAGCGACGGTTCCGATCCTGACCTGGTCACGACTCAAATTACTCCAGGCGGCCCGGTAGTCAAGGATTTCGGGAACGGCGTCAAGCTGGTGCGCTCAAGGTAGTGCGCAAATAATGTTAATGGTTTTCCTGGCATTCTTATCAGCCCTCATTCCTCAACTTGTAGGGTTGGCATTAGTCTTCGCTTTATGGCCCGACCCAAGGCCGCTGAAGTCATACCTGCCGGTCAAGCTTTGCCTCGCGACGGGCATCGGGTTCGGCATCTCGTCCTGCCTTCTGTTCGCACAACTGTCGCTTTACGGGCCTTCGAGGGGCGTCTTTATAGCGGTTCACTTGATCTTGCTTGCGGTTCTGGTCGCGGTCTCGCTTTACAGGGCGAGGGCCGTTGAAGCCGCTGTGGAAACCGCCCCGGAAACAGACCCCCCCGCGCAGCCTGCGCCCAGGCAAAGGCTGCTCAAGGCTCTCCCCATCGCTTTTTTCATAGCGCTTGTCTCGACCGTTATCACTTTCATCTTTGCGTCGCTGAAGAGGCCACATGGGGAGTGGGACGCATGGGCCGTTTACAATATGAAGGCCCGCTTTATATTCAGAGGCGGTGCGAATTGGAAAGACGTCTTGTCCCAGCCGATGTACTGGGCGGGCCCTGACTACCCGCTGCTTATTCCGAGCACTATAGCCAGCTGCTGGACCCTGTTGGGCAGCGATCTGGTCGCCGTGCCCTCTGTTGTCGCGATGTTTTTCACGCTAGCGACGATAGGCCTGGTCGCCTCCTCGACTGCAAAGATGCGAAGCCGCAGTCAGGGCTTTCTTGCAGGGCTGATCGTGATGTGCACCCCTTATTACATTATTCACGGGGCCGACCAGTACGCAGACATTCCTATAGGATTCTTTTTCCTGGCCACAATCGTATTGCTGAACCTCCACGACAGACGAGAGGGACCGGGGCACGGGTTCCTGATACTTGCCGGGATTACGGCGGGACTTGCGGCGTGGACTAAGAACGAAGGGAACCTGTTTATAATTGCCATACTCGCCTCGCGCTTTGTCGTCATAGCGCGGCAGCGACCGCAGTGGAAGCCCTATGTCAGGCAGGCGTTATTTTTTGCGGCCGGGGTAGTGCCGATTTTGCTTGCAGTTATCTACCTTAAATATTTCCTCTCGGCCGTGCCGAACGCTCTGATGTCGCCACGCGACGGGCCGACTTTGATCGCCAAGTTGCTGGATTTTTCCCGGTATCGAGTGATAGGGGACTACTTTATAAGATACATTCTGGGGTTCGGCCATTGGGCCGTTACCATAGTGCCCCTTCTCTGGTTTTATCTCCTGATTGTGGGATCAGATGTCAACGACAAGGAAAAACGGAGCATTGTGGCTTCATTCATGACGCTGGGGATTATGCTGGCCGGGTACTTCCTGATCTATGTAATCAGCCCTCGCGACCTTGCCTGGCATATCATCACATCTATGGACCGTCTTCTTTCTCAACTCTGGCCCAGCTTCGTCTTTCTGATCTTCTTAACAGCACGCACACCCGAGCGGGCGTTTCAACAGAAAGAAGCGTAGCGACGTCTTGTCCCTCAGGCCCCTACCGTTTGCTGGCGCGCCGAGTGGGCCCTGCGGACCTGCTCTTCGATCCAGGGATAGGTACGGGCCAGCCCTTCTTCGAGCGAGATTTCAGGCTCCCAGCCCAGCACTTCACGCAGCCTGGTGTTATCGGAGTTGCGGCCGCGCACGCCTTCGGGGCCGGGCACATGCCTTTTGTCTATGGATACCCCGGCAATTTCGGCGATGATGTCAGCAAGCTGATTGATCGTGACCATGCGGTCCTGGCCCAGGTTTATAGGCTCGTGATGATCGGACCGCATAAGCTTGTATATGCCCTTTATACAATCATCTATATAGCAGAACGAGCGCGTCTGTTGGCCGTCGCCCCATATCTCAATTTTGTAATCCCCCTTGAGCTTGGCCTGGGCAATCTTACGGCACAGGGCGGCCGGTGCTTTCTCGCGCCCTCCGTCCCAGGTGCCCAACTCGCCGAAAATGTTATGGAAGCGCACAATGCGAGTCTCTATCCCGTAATCTTCTCTGTAGTGCATGCACAAACGCTCGGAGACCAGCTTCTCCCATCCGTATGCGTCCTGCGGCTGCGCGGGATAAGCGTCCTCTTCTTTAAGCGGGGTGACGTTTGCATCCATCTGTTTGTATTCGGGATAAATGCAGGCCGAAGACGTGTAGAGGTATCTCTTTACCCCGTTGACGCGCGCCGCCTCAAGCGTGTTTATGTTTATAAGCGAGTTGTTACGAAGTATCTCCGCGTGATGAGACGATATGAAACCCATGCCGCCCATATCGGCAGCCAGGGCATAGACCTCCTCGACCCCTCGGGTGGCCTGGAGGCAGCTGTCCCAACGCCTGAGGTCCAGCAGCTCGAACTCGTCGGCGTCAGTGGCGCTGAACTCAGGATGTTTTATATCAACACCCCTCACCCAGTAGCCTTCGCGCTTTAGGAATGTCACCAGATGGTGACCTATGAATCCGCCCGCACCCGTTACAAGGATTCTTGCTTGGTTCGACATAATAAGATTTCCACTCCCCAGATTTGATATTGTGTTGCTAAACAGCCTGCGCCCACGTGACATACACCGGACAGGCTATAAGAGGTCGCATCCCTTGGACAAAATACTCTAGATAAATGGGAGGCTAAGCGCAAGTTCAATTCTTATGTGGGCAGCGCAGGTACGGGAAAGCGCGAGGCTTTCCCGTACCTGCGCTCTATTGATTCAAAAGATTAAGTCGGCTGCTGTGCCCGAACATTCCGAGCTTCTATTCGAAAGCGCTTCAAGAGCTGTTAATCAGTTCTTGGGGTGTTCGTGTTTCTTGTTCTTTTCGAGCGCCTCTTTAGAGAGTGGTTTTGTCTTGAATTCGAACCGCAGCATTTCCGCCGCGCTGCTGCCCGCATTCTCAAGCTGCTCTTGTTTGTTCAGCTCAATCCACCTCGACTGCCCAGGGCCGAGATTTAACCGCTCAGACTTACCTTTGACTCTAGTTACTTTTAATTGTGATTGGGTTAAGGCTATGAGCAAAGTTGGTTCGCTTGGGCCGGTAGAAATATCGAGCTTTTTGCCGGGCGCACAGACCAGCCGCGTAATTCGTATCTGCTCGTTTTCAAACTGCACTTTCTGGAAATTCTCTCCCGCCGGATATTCTTCACGATGGTAACGCCCCTTTAAGCTCTTTTCATTCACCGGGTCGGTCTTGAATTCAACTCGCAGAAAATCGCTCGGCAGGTCGGACTGGTTATCTACCTCGTGAAGCTCTCGAAGGCCGCGATAGAGGCGGAAACTGCCTGCCTTCGTCGCCGGCCTGGTCACGGCCCCGTAAACCTGATCGGTGTGGTTAAAGACGACCGGGCCTCCGTCGTTTAGATAGACATAGGCTGAAGCGGTCTGTGTGTGTTCGTGCGCGGGAAGCTTCTCGCGCGGTTCATAATGAACGCGAACCACTTTTACCCAATCATTTTCAAATTGCAGCTTGTATGCCTGCGGGAGAAGTTTTAGCGGGTCTTGCGCCAGTGCAGTGAAAGCCAGAAGGCCAATGACTATTGCTACGCGAAAAAATCTCATATCGTACCTCGCAGTAAAGCTCGCTGACCGTGTGCAGTGAGCCGGTCTAGTATGTCGGTCAAAGTTCGCAGTGCATACAGGCCGCCGACGAACAGCGCGGCAACACCCATTCCTGCGACTGCGCCAATCTCTCGTTGAAGTCTTCCCGGCAAGCTTCTCTAAAGCCGAACCTGTTAGCAAAGAAATCACGCGCAGTGGTAGTTAAAAGCACCGCGTCTGCAATCCCCTGCTGCGCGGCGTAATCGAGCAATGTGGCAGTTATCCTGGAACCAAGCCCTGTGTGCTGGTACTCAGGCGCGATTGCCACCGACCGCAGCAGCGCCAGGCTTCCGTATCGCTCCAGCCCCGCCGAGCCTATTAGATGCCCCGTCTGGTCCCGCGCCACAAAGAAATTATGCAAGTGCTCGGCTACCCCATCGTGTGGTAACGCTACTCTCGTAAGCAGCGCAAGCAGATCATCAAGGTCTGCTCGCTCTGCTTTGCGTATAACGGTGCTGTCCGGTTGCATAAGGCGCTCCTACTTCTCGATAGCGACGGGTTGCGTCGGGGCGCAGCAAGAGACTGCTTTATTGATTTCAGGCAAATTATCCTCCAGCACCACGAATACTTCCCACTCGTTGCCGTCCGGATCGTGTACCCAGGTCTTATCCTGCACGGCGTAACAACAGCTTGTCTGCATCTCGTCTTGCGTGATTAGGCCCGCTTCAATCCAGTTTTCGCGCACCGCAAGCACATCATCGGTCGAAGCGACTTGAATCCCCAGGTGCGACAGCGCCCCTCGCTCGTTAAACGGAACCTGATTGAGCGTGAGATTCAACGGCGGGTTCTGCACATCGAATTTGGCATAGCCCGTTCGTACTTTAGCAGGCTCGATGCCGAGCATTTTTTTGTAGAATTCAATGCTCTGCTCCACATCTTTTACGTTAATTGCCAGGTGCGCTTTGAGCGCAGTAACTTGATTTTGTATTCCTATTGTCATTCTCCATCTCCTTTCATATTTGCTCAAACGTATATGAAGCGATATTAGTTTCAGAAATCATATATGTCAAGCCGTATTTGTGATAAAATATTTTTATGAGCAAGGGAGATAAGAAATTCGATATGGAGTTGTTCTTTCGTGCGCTAGCGGACCGCACGCGCTTGCGGTTAATAAATCTCATGAGCCAGGGTGAAATCTGCGTCTGCTTCTTTGTCGAGGTCATAGAGACGAATCAGCCAAAGATCTCTCGGCACCTTGCGTATCTCAGGCGTGCGGGTATTGTTGATGCCAGGCGTGACGGTAAATGGATGCATTACCAGATTGTGACCCCTCCCGATGAACACGCTGCACGAGTCCTCCGCGAGGTACAGGCGTGGCTGAGGGCAGACCCGGAGATGCAGAAAGACTACAAGCGTCTTGCAAGGGTTTGCTGCGCGCCGAACCCGCCTGTTCAGCTTCAGGGGGCACCACGCCCCGCCAGTTTTATATAAGCATAGATTTCTTTGAGTGACCGCTAGTATCACTGGTCGCCAATATCTTGTGTAAGCTTGGTCAGCTTTAAGCGGTCGAGTTTGTCAAACGGGAGCGAACAGAATAGATCAAGGCGACGTTGAAGCAACAGAGCGGCCTGTCTGAACTGTCGAAATATTTCTTCGTCGCTACCGGTAGCAAGCGCAGGATCAGGGATCCCCCAGTGCGCAACGATTGGCTGTCCCGGCCAGATAGGGCATGATTCGCGGGCGTCATCACAGACCGTAATGACAAAATCGAACTCCACGCCTTGGAACTCTTCCCAGGACTTACTGCGCGCATCGCTCGCATCAATGTGGTAAAGCTCTTTAAGCACCCGTTGGGCAAACGGGTTTACTCTACCTGTAGGGAAGCTGCCTGCGCTGTAAGACTCAAAACGATTCGGGCAAATACGTTTAATCAGGTATTCACCGAATATGCTTCGGGCAGAGTTGCCCGTGCAAAGAAATAGTATTTTGAATGCTTTTTCATCGCTTTGCATTATGCTTTCCTTTCTGCAACTGAGAATCACCTATTCCGTGATAAAGCAATCTGCTCGTTGCCATTGCAGCAGTGGCCCCTATCACGACGGCAAAAGTAATCCAATGCAATCCAAGTGTCAGCAATAGGGCCAGCCCGCCTGCCGCCAGCGACACCTGTGCGAAGGCCAGGAATAGACGGAGCCAGCCCCAGATTAGCTTGTGCCATGTTTCTTCATTCACTATCAAATCTGCTTGCCTCGGTTCGCTCGAAAAGCTGTCCGGTTGGTTGGCCTTCTGTGTCCGCCTGTGGAATCAACACATCCGGGGCATCTTTAGGGAGCGAAGGAACAAGCCAGCGAAAGAGCGCAGTCGCAGCAGCCGCGCCCAATAGCTGTGCCGCAATAAAGCCGGGAACATCGGCGGGCCGTATGCCAGCAAATGTGTCGCTCGCGGAGCGAGCAAGTGTTACTGCCGGATTTGCAAATGATGTTGAGGAGGTAAACCAGTAGGCGGCGGTTATGTATGCGCCGACTGCAAACGGCACGGCTTCTGTGCGAAGACGCACACATCCCCAGATCACTGAAAGCAATCCGAACGTGGCTATGAATTCACTGAATAGTTGGGCAAAGCCTTGTCTTTGGTGCTTTGAGGCGAAGAAAATAGGCTCGCTAAACATAATGTGAGCGGAAGCAACCCCAACGAACGCGCCGGAGATCTGAGCGGCGATATATACGGGCACTTCCCGCCAGGCTATGCCGCGTTGTGAAGCATCGGCCAAGGTGACTGCGGGGTTAAAGTGAGCGCCGGATATTGAGCCGAATGTAAAAATAAGGGCCACCAACGCCGCACCCGTTGCAATAGTATTAGCTAAGAGCGCAATGGCTACGTTTCCCGCGGAGAGCCGTTCGCCCATAATTCCAGAGCCAATCACCGTAGCTAACAGCAGCGCCGTGCCAACCAGTTCGGCAATAGCGCGGCGGGCAAGATACGTTCTATCGTTTGAGGCACCCTTCATTGTGGTTTATCAAATTGCGGGAAGAAGCCGAGAAAATTCAGAACCCAAAAAGTTATATAGAAAATCAGCAAAACTATGACGATAAGGAGCAATCTCTTGTCTACGGGGTCTTTTGGCAACCAGCGCTTGAATCGCACTAAATGCGCCCTCCTGACCCAAGCAGGGTCATATTCCCCTACGTGTATACGAGGGCACTATACCTCGCGATGACATATAACGCAAGGTGAATGTGTTTCTATGGTACAATAGCCAGCTTATGAGCAAGGGAAATAAGAATTTCAGCATGGAGCGGTTCTTTAGAGCGTTGGCTGACCGCACGCGCTTACGAGTGCTCAACCTGTTGGGCGATGATGAGGTATGCGTTTGCTTTCTGGTTGAGATACTACAGACAAACCAGCCGAGCATTTCTCGACACCTTGCCTACATGAAGCGGGCCGGTATTGTAGGAGCCAGACGCGAAGGCAAATGGATGCACTACCGGATAGTTGAGCCGTCTGATGTATATGCGGCAAGTTTTTTAAGCGAAGTGCGAGCATGGCTTATACAAGATAAAGCAATGCAGCGAGATCGCAAACGATTAGTAAGTGTGTGCTGTTCGCCAGAGCTTCCTGTACAGCTACAAGGAGCGCCACTACCAACGAGCCTTATATCGGCTTGAACTCTACTATACTCCAAGCAACTCGTAGCCACTTCTTTGTGATCCTCAACAAGCAAGTCGCGTTGCCGTTGCCGTCACAAGACCGACGATCTCGCGTTCGACATCCTCTGGAAGATGTGCGGCGGTCAGGCTTCTACACAGGCTGGCGAGATCGACAATTCGAATCAGGTCCATCCAGTCGTCACACAATTGCCCGCCGCCGTCGAGAAACCCGCGAGTGAACGCCGGTTCCGCGACTGGCTGTTCGGGTCGCTCATAGCGCAAGAATACCGCTACATCGAACATCGGCGAACCTGCGAATGCACATTCCCAGTCCAGAATTGCCGCTACGGTCCAGGCGTTTCCTTTGGGCCGAACCAGGACGTTCTGTTTACGAAAATCGCCGTGAACGAGCCGCCGCTCGTTCATGACCAATTTCAGCCTCGGCGCCCAGCTCGCGACCAGGTGCGCCACCTGGCCGGCGAGCGTCCCGCCAGTGCGCGCTATCAATCTTGGCGATGTGAGGTAGCCGTTGATGTTCTTGAGCATTGTATGCGCGCCATCGCCGACGTGATCCAGCGAGCTGAGGTCGTACCGCCCAATCGCTCCGAGAGCCGCGCCAACGGCGTAGGAAGCCTCCTGGATGGCGCGTCTGTCACCGGTCGCCTTCAACTGGCGGAATGTGATGCCTTCAACATACTTCAAAAAGATGAATGGCTCCTCGTCCCCGAACCCTTCCGGCTCGGCGTGTAACACCTCCGGAACCGGAACGGTACGACCGAGCGCGCAGAGAAGCTCAAGTTCTTTCCTGCACGCTCCATGATCGCGCTCGTAGATGCGCAGGACGATTGGCTCGTCACCGGATTCGAAGTGAACACGGAAGCTGCTGTTGCTGAGGCCGCCGGATAACCGCTCGGCGCTCGTCACGCGGCTCCGTGGTCTTAATGATTCGCAGAGGTGAGAAATGCGGTCGAACAGAGCGGCGCTCGGCTGACCGTCTCCCGTTGAGTGATCGCCTACTGATTTGAACGAAAGATCCATCTTGCGCGATAGACTTACTCAGATGTGACGCGCCGCCCGTCGCCTGAAAGGAGCGCAACGGGCGACGTGTGAAGGTTGGTTGTTATCGAGCACTTGACCAGAACAGCAGCCTGTTGGCCGTGCCTGATGGGATGCCGCTCAGGCGATTGAGATTCGCCTGGTTAACGATCTCGTTTCTTACCGTGGCCGGGGAGGCGCCAGGGTTGGCTTGCAAGAACCGCGCGGCGACGCCCGCTACGTGTGGCGACGCCATCGAGGTCCCGCTCAGTGTGGCCGTGGCCGTGTTGCTGGTGAACCAGGCCGATTGTATGCTCGACCCGGGCGCGAAGATATCAACTACGCTCCCGAAATTGGAGAACGACGAACGGGCATCGGATTGAGTTGACGACCCGACGGTTATAGCTTCGCTGACGCGCGCAGGCGAGGAGTTAGAAGCATTCGTATTCGAGTTACCTGCGGCAACTGCATAGGTGACACCGGCAGCGATTGAATTACGCACCGCGTTATCGAGAGCGGTCGAAGCGCCGCCGCCCAGACTCATGTTCGCCACTGCTGGATCGATGTGGTTCGCCGTCACCCAATCGACGCCCGCAATGACTCCGGCATTAGAGCCTGAACCGCCGCAACTGAGCACGCGCACCGCGAATAGGGTGACGCCCTTGGCAACTCCGAAGGTCGAGCCGCCGACCGTTCCCGCGACGTGCGTGCCGTGACCGTTACAATCATTTGTGTTTTGTCCGTCGCCGATCGCGTCGAAGCCGATGAAAGCGCGGCCTCCGAACTGCGTGTGCGTGCGGCGAATTCCTGTATCGATGATGTAAACATTTACTCCAGATCCTGTTGTAGTGTACGAGTAAGCACCGTTGAGAGGCAGAGTGGTCTGTCCTATACGATCAAGCCCCCACGGAGGATTGTTCTGCGTAATAGACGCCTCCATAAGCGAATCTTCTTCGACGAGCTTTACGCGCGGGTCCTGGCTTAGCTTTAGGGCTTCCTGCTCGGACATCTGGGCAGAGAATCCGTTGATCGCGTAAGCGTAGGTGTTTGTGACCACCCCGCCGTAAGCAGTCGTCAATTCATCGGCCATTCTCGTGGCGACGGATAGGTTTCCACTCGCACCATTCGTGTCCCGGTCCAGGACGACGATGTAGTGTTGTGGGATAGCATCCTTACCCATGCGTATAAACTTGCCTGTGTCTGCCGAGTCGGTCGAATCGGTATCCTGTTTTTGAGCCAGCGCCGGCACCAATGCGAGCGCCGACAGACAAACGATAAACAGACTGATTAACACGAGACTTCTTTTCATGGTTTCCTCCTCTTACAGGCTGCTGGCCTGCCGGCTGGCTGAACTACCACAAAGGACAAGAGAATCCGTGACGCGAATTTATCGGATTTATTGTGGCTATCTGATTCATCAAACCAGCAGTGCCCGCCAGTTTTGATTCGCAGACGCTATTGGACAACATAACGCCCGCCGATAGAGTCGCTTCGCCACAAAGTGGGAAATGCTCCCGTGTGACACCTGGAAGTGAGCTACGAATGCACACCGAAAGCGAAAACCTGAATTTTGGATTGAGGCCGTACTGTAACAATCATCTCTGTGATTGTCAATAAATCTTCGGCTGGTCTCAAGTTGATTTGATCGGCTATTTCAATAGCTGGCCCGCGATGACCAGTCTTTGAATCTCCGAGGTGCCCTCGTAAATCCTGAGCGCGCGCACCTCTCTATACAATCGCTCGACCACCGAGCCGCGCACTACCCCGGTCCCGCCATGAATTTGAACCGCTTGATCGATGATGCGCTGCGCCGCTTCGGTGGCGTAAAGCTTCGCCATCGCCGATTCGAGCGTTACGCGGCCTGCGCTTGTATCTTTTTTCCACGCGGCGCGGTAGACGAGCAGCCGCGCCGCGTCAAGCTCGGTCGCCATATCGGCCAGCTTTATCTGAGTCGATTGAAACTCTGCGATAGGACGTCCAAACTGAGCCCGCCGCTTCGCGTAACTGATTGCTTCATCCATCGCCCTGCCAGCCAGTCCTGCCGCCGCCGCCCCGACCGTAGGCCGGAACGTATCCAGCGTAGTCATAGCGATCTTGAATCCCGCGCCTGCTTCGCCCAATAAATTCGCCGCCGGAACACGGCAGCCGTCAAACCGTATGCGGCCAATCGGGTGCGGCGCGATAAGCTCGATCTTTTCTTCAAAGCTGAATCCCGGCGCGTCTTTTTCCACGACGAAGGCAGAGATGCCTTTGCTGCCTATTTCGGGCGCGGTCTTTGCAAACACGGTGTAAAAATCCGCGAGCCCGGCATTGGAGATGAAAGTCTTCACGCCGTCTATCACGAAATGCGCGCCGTCGCGCCGCGCGGTCGTTTGAATTGCCGACACGTCCGACCCTGCGTCTGGTTCCGTGATGGCGAAAGCCGCTATGCTGCGGCCCGCCCGAACCTGTGGCAATAACCGCTGTTTTATCTCGCTCGAACCCGCGAGCGTTACAGGAAAGCTCCCCAGCCCTTGCATCGCGAACATCAAATCCGCGAGCGAAGATTCGTGACAAAGGCGCTCGCGAATTATGCACAGCGCCCGCACATCTAACACGGCTTCGTCCGCCGTCCGAGGCACGGTGTAATCGAGCAAGCCTTCTGCCGCAAGCAACTCGACGAGCGCCCGCGCTTGCTCTTCTTCGGTCTGTTCGGAAGGGATTTCTCTCACCTGGTTGCGAGCTATGCGGGCGATGCGCTCCGAAAGCTCTGAATGATGCTTTTCGAGAAATGGTATATCAAGCATGGTTTTTCCTGTCTGTATCTACGCGCGCAATTATCTACAAAGATAAATCGGCGAGCGCTTCTTGCGCTTCTGCGGTTGACCACCCAAGCTCGCTTGCCATCAGCGCTGCCACTCGCGCTGCGCACGAACGCACGTCGTCGCGCGCAAGCAGACAGATGCGCGTGCGGCGCGCGAGAAAGTCTTCGACCGTTGCGGCCATCTCCGCGCGAGCGGCATATACGACTTCGGCCCCGATGTGAGGCAGCCCGTTCGATCAGAGGCTTTTTTAACTCTTCCGACTCGTTTGCGATTTCAAGCACCGCGCGAAAGTTCCCGCCATAAGTTTCTATAAGGTGTGTTGCCGCTTCAACGCCTACACCGTATTCGATTGCCGCCCGTTCGGCTTCGGTTTTTGTGTCGCGCTCAAGCCGACCGCCTGCCAGCTCTATTCGCTCGGTGATGCTACGGCCGAAAGATTTTCCATTCATTTGAGAGTCGCTTTCGAGCCTCCGGGCGACGATGTCTACGGCTCGCTCGGCCATCCGGCGATAGGTCGTCAGCTTCCCGCCTATGATGGTAATCAACCCCGACTCGCTCTCAAATATCTCTTCCTTGCGAGAGAGCGCGGCGGTCGCTTTTCCATCGCCGCCGACGAGCGGTCTTAAGCCTGCGAACGAGCTTATGCAATCCTTCGCCGAAATATTCGCGCCCGGAAACGTCTGCGCCGCCGACTGCAAAACTCGGTCTATCTCTTCGGTCGTAGCAGCGGGCTCGTCCAATTCCCCGCTGTAGTCTGTGTCGGTCGTCCCGATCAGCGTGCGCCCAAGCCAGGGGATGACGAAGAGAAAACGCTGCTCGCCCAGCGACGGAATCAATACCGCCGTCCGGTTGTTGAGCTTCTCTGAGGAGATTACTATGTGAATCCCTTTTGATGGCCTCAGCCGTTTTGTTGCGCTCCCGTCCGAAAGTCGGGTTACCTCGTCGGCCCAGACTCCCGCCGCGTTCACGACCACTCTGGCGCGAATCGCGAACGTGCGGTGAGCCGCGAGGTCTTCGATTTCTATGCGCGATAAATTGTCATCGAGTCTTTCGATGCGCCGGGCCGCCGCGTAGTTAGCTACGCAAGCGCCCCGCAAAGCCGCCGCTTTAATCACTTCGATCACAAGCCTCGCATCATCCGTGAGACAGTCACAGTATAAAAAAGCGCCGCGAAGGCCGATAGGATCGAGCGCGGGCGCAAGCTCCAGCGCTTCATCGCGCGCAAGCCACCGGTGGCGGCCCACGTTTTTACTACCGGCGAGAAGATCGTAAAGCGTAAGCCCCACTCGCAACTTCAGCTTGTTGCTGCCCAGCGGCGACCTCAGCCCGCGCTTGTAAATGGGGACGAGAAAAGTGAGCGGGCGGCTCAGGTGCGGCGCGAGGCGAGAAAGAGTTTCGCGTTCGCGCAAGGCTTCCCGCACCAGAGAAAATTCAAAGTGCTCAAGATAGCGCAAGCCCCCGTGAATGAGCTTTGACGAGCGAGAGCTTGTGCCGCTTGCGAAATCGCTCTTTTCGACTAAAGCGACCGAGATGCCGCGCGAGCGCGCATCGAGCGCGATGCCTGCCCCGGTGATTCCGCCGCCGATTACGGCAAGATCAAACACCTCGCTCTGTAATTGGTTGACGGTTTCATTGCGTGAAAGCAAAGAGAGTGTTGGCGCGGCGCCGGATTTTAGATCATCACTCATACGAAGAATTACAAATGTAGAACACCGCGTGTCGGCGCGCAATGAAGGTGACGATATCCTTTGGAGTGCGGTGCTTTTGAGTTAGGCCAAAGCGGCGCGAGCTAACTCAAAAGCACCGCACTCCAAAGGAAGTTGAATTAACTCTTGGCAAAAGGTAGGATGCTGCGCGGCAAGAGAGATTCGGTATGACAAGAGCGCTTGAAGGGATTCGCGTAATCGATTTTGGCCGTTTTATCGCCGCGCCTTATTGCGCGATGATGCTGGCCGATTTTGGCGCAGACGTGGTCCGCGTCGAACGGCGCGAGGGCGGCGAAGACCGCAGGCTCGGCCCCATAGTCGCCAGCGGCGAGGGCGGGCTTTACCTGAACGTCAATCGCAATAAGCGAGCCATCACTCTTGATCTGGGGCACCGAGAGAGCGCAAAGATTGTTCGCCGCTTGATCGAGAGCGCAGACATCGTCATTGTAAATCTGCCCATCGATGTTATGAAGAAAGTGGGGCTGGATTACGAATCGGTTTGCCGGGTCAAGCAAGAGATCATTCTGGTAATGGCTTCGGCGTTCGGACCCGACGGCCCTTACGCGAACCGCGTGGGGTTTGACGGCGTGGCGCAGGCTATGAGCGGCGCGATGAGTTTGACTGGATTTGCGGATGCCCCTGTGCGCGACATAGTTTCGTTTGTAGATTATGGGACTGCGCTTCACGCTGCGTTCGGCGCTATGGTCGCGCTTTACGAGAGACAACGAACAGGGCGGGGGAGCTTGATAGATGTGTCGCTCCTGGCGACGGGCGTTACGTTTATGCAGCCGCTTCTGGCCGAGCGGGCCATGACCGGCATCCGCCGCGCGCGCCAGGGCAACACGGCCTTCTACACCGCGCCGAGCGACGTGTACCGGACAAGCGACGGATGGATCATTGTGCCGACGATAGGCGACGACATGTTCCGCCGGTGGGCCAGGCTCATGGGAAGAGAAGACCTGATCGCGGACCCGCGCTGCGCCGACGACATCACGCGTGGCAACAATCACGCGCTCATCAACGAAGTGATGAAAGCGTGGTGCGCCGCTCACACGCGCGATGAAGCTATCCGAGAGCTTGAGGGCGCTCGAATCCCCTGCGGCCCGGTCTATGACCTGGACGAAGTTCTCGCCGACCCGCAGCTTGCTGCGCGGGGCTTGCTCGAAGAAGTAGAGCATCCCGGCAACGACGCGCGGGTTCCGCTCGCGCAAACGCCCGTGCGGATAAACGGTGAACAAAAATCGCTCCGCCGCGCTCCCGCGCTCGGAGAGCATACAAACGAAGTTTTGGCCGAATTAGGATTCAGCGCCGAAGAGATCGCAGAGTTCCGAAAAGTCGGCGCGATTTGAACGAGTCTGTTTAATTAAATGAGGCCCCGGCACAAAGACCGGGGCCAAGTGGTTGAGATGGTATGGTTTGTCTTGACAAGGAGACAAACATGCTTACCACCGACAACCACCTCATTAAAATACTGGAAAAAGTGGGCGAAATCTATGCGCCACCTACTAAAGCTAAACCAGGTCGTCCATATGACTACTCTGAATTGGTGATGCTTAGAGTCTTTATGCTGATGGTGCTCAAACGTATCAAACAATTTGCTGCATTGTATCGCTACCTTCTGGCTCACCCAGACCTCCTCACTGCTTGCGGTCTTCACCAGATGCCCGATGAATCTACCTTGCGCAAGCGCCTCAAGAAGTTGAAGCCCGCCGTCAAGCGCCAGATTCGAGCTTGGGCGCGTGAGTTGATCAAGCGCGCCCTGACTTCGGCTGAGGTAGTCGCTGTTGATAAGAAGATGATCAAGGCTCAGGGACCGCTTTGGCACAAGGCAGACCGACAGCTCAATAAAATCCCTGCGGGCCTCAGAGGAGTTGATCGCGACAGCTCGTGGTCGAAGTCTTATTATCGAGGATGGGTGCAAGGCTACGGTTCTCACATCGCAGTCACTGCCACGCCCGGTCTGCCTATCGTCCCTATATGGAGCGATTTCACTAAAAACTCTCTCCCGGAAGCTAAAATAGCTCGCCAGTTGGGAGGCTTGCTGCCCGATGAAGTAAAGAAAGTGTTGGGCGATACACATTACGATGACCCTGGGTTGAGAGATGAAGTCGAGCGATATGAGAAACACTTGCTGGAGAGATGTTTGATAGTGCCGATAGAAGTTAAGAACAGAACCACACCAAAGAGAAGACGATACGCAAGTCTGTATGAGAATAATCTGAATGTGTATGGGAGACGGAAAGTGAGCATCGAGCCATTTTTTGATAGGCTGGATCAATGCTTCGACATAGAGCCGGCGTGGATGAAAGGACTGGCAAACAACGCAAGCATCGGGGTGCTGTGGGTAGCGGCCTATCAGTTGATGATGTTGTATCTTCATGAGCAAGGCGAAAATCCAGAGCATGTCAAGCAACTCGTTGACATCTTATGAGTTCCGGCTCCGATTTGTGCCGGGGCCTCAATTAAATGACCAGGAGAAAATATGCCTGCACGCATCATAGAAGGTATCGAAGAGTTAAAAAGCCTCGTGGGCCAGGAGGTCGCCGCGAGCGATTGGTTTGAAGTCAATCAATCGCGAATAAATAATTTCGCGGATGCGACCGAAGACCACCAGTGGATTCACATAGACGCCGAACGCGCCGCAACCGACTCGCCGTTTAAGACTACGATAGCCCACGGCTTTCTCACTCTCTCGCTTCTGCCGCATCTGGCGGCGGAGGCGTTCGCCGTGCGCGGCGATTGGAAGATGGGTATCAATTACGGATTGAACCGGTTGCGATTTGTTTCGCCCGTGCCGGCAGGGTCGCGTATTCGCGCGCGTTTCACGCTCCAATCCGTAGAAGGCGTGATAGGCGGCTATCAGATCACGTGGGAGGTCACGGCAGAGGCCGAAGGCAGCCAGAAGCCCTCGCTTGTTGCCGAATGGCTTGTGCGGTATTACTGATGACTGACAAACGAGCGACTATCGGCAGGTGGCTGCCGGTCTATCGTGTTCGCGCGCGCAACACTTCGGCTGAATCCGAAAACAAGATTCACGACGACCGCGTTGCGGCGGAGTACGGCTTTCGCGGGGGGCTGGTGCCGGGCATCACCGTCTACGCTTACATGACGGTCCCGATCGTAGAAGCGTTCGGCCGGGCCTGGCTCGAAAGAGGCTCGATGCAGGTAAAGTTTCATCAACCGTTTTACGAAGGCGAGCAAGTCTCGGTTCGCGCCGAAGTGGACGGCGACGGCGAGATTGTCAAGATAGCCGTGAGGGCGGAGCGCGACGACGGGACGGTTTGCGCCACTGCGCTTGCGACCGTCGATGACCGTACGGCGTGGCTCGGTGAAGCCCGAATAGAGGATTACCCTCAAGCGCCTTTGCCCGCGTACGAAACGCGGCCCGTCGCCTCGCGCGATTCAATAATCGTTGGAGCATTGCTCGGCACTCTGAAGGAAAGGATCGATCCGGCGAACAGAGAGACGCTTGATCTGCTCGACGAGCGGTTAGAGATTTATTATGGCGCGAAAGCCGTCGCGCACCCTTTCACCCTGCTTGGATTTGCGAACAAGGTGTTGATGGAGAATTTTCGGCTGGGGCCATGGATTCATGCGGCGAGCGATTTAATCAACCGGAGCGCGGCTCGCGACGGCGAAGAGATTTCGGTGCGAGGGCGCATCAAGGATTGCTTCGAGCGAAAAGGGCACGAGTTTGTCGTGCTGGATCTGCTGCTGGTGGCCGAAGAAAACCGGGTTGTCGAACAGATTCGACACACGGCCATCTATCGCCCGAGAGCCGGGAATGGCTGACCCTGGCCTCTGACACATGAAGACTATGCCGGATATTTTTCCTGAAACGGCAGAGCGTCTCGAACAGTGGATTTCACGCCCCGAAGTGCTGGGCGTGATCCTTGTCGGGTCGAAAAGCGCGGACCACTGGGACCGTCTTTCGGATGATGACCTGGAAGTGATTTTGACCGACGAGGCGCACGCTCGCCTCTCTTCCGCCGAGTGTAGCGAAGTGCTTTACGCGCCGGAAGGCGACCAGCGGCCTATAATCTACGACGCTTATTATGAATCGCTCGCGGACCTTCAGCATAAAGCAAGCTCGCCTCGCGACCTGGATCACTGGCCTTACGAGCGCGCGCGCCTGCTTTTTGACCGCGATGGGCGAGTGGGCGAGCGGGTCGCGGCTGCCCGCGTTATGACCGCTCGGTTCCGGCGCGAAAGATTACTGCACGCGACTCTCGATGCGGGGATTGCCGCGCGGCGGGCGGCAAAGACTCTGGATCGCGGCGCGGAAGCGGCGTCGCGGTTGATAGTTGCGCGCGGGGCAAAAGCGCTCTCGCGCATACTGTTCGCGCTTGAGTATAGATGGGTCCCGCTCGACCACTGGCTTGAGCCGGAGCTTAAAACTCTTGAAGATGCGTCAGGCGCAGGCCAGCTTTTGATCGCCGCACTGTTGAGCGGCAGATCAGAGCCGATTAAAGAAGCGTTAGACCGTTTGGAAGATCGCCTCTCGGCGGAAGGGGTCCCGCGCCCGGACGAGCGGCTCAACCTCTTTCTTGAGCTTATACACGCTTCGCGCGCAGCCGAGCGGTTGATCCACGGGCTTTATTGAAATTCGAAGCCGTCTCTTCTTGTTTACCTCAGTCCCTCTCGCGTAGAATCGCTTTTGTAAGAGAGTGAGAAAAACCGATGCTCGCACGTGATACGCTTTTACAGAACCGCTACAGGGTCGTGCGCCTTCTCGCAGAAGGAGGCATGGGCGCGGTCTACGAAGCGACCGATGAGCGGCTGGGCAACGTCGTCGCTTTGAAGAAGACTCGATTCAGCGACGACACGATGCGCAAGGCCTTCGAGCGCGAGGCCCGGCTGCTGGCAAGGTTGCGCCACGCGGCGTTGCCGGTCGTGAGCGATCATTTCACGGAAGACGACGGGCAGTTTCTGGTTATGCAATTTATCCCGGGCGACGACCTTGAGGATATGCTCGATAAGAGGGGCGAGCCGTTTTCAGTCGATGAAGTGTTGCGCTGGGCAGACCAGTTGCTGGATGCGCTGGATTACCTGCACACTCAACAACCGCCGATCATTCATCGCGACATCAAGCCGCAAAACTTGAAGCTGGCCGAACGCGGCCAGATCGTGCTGCTCGACTTTGGCCTGGCTAAAGGCGATACGGCAAACTCGGCGATGCTCTCTTCGGCAAAAAGCATATACGGCTACACTCCGCATTACGCGCCGCTTGAGCAGATTCAAGGATCGGGGACCGACCACAGAAGCGATCTCTATTCGCTGGCGGCTACGCTTTATCATCTGATGACGGGCGTGATTCCGCCCGGCGCGCTTGCGCGGCTGTCAGCCGTAGCGGGCAAAGACCCCGACCCGATGAAAGAGGCGAGCAAGCTCAACCCCAATATCAACGCAGCCGTCTCTTATGTCTTGAAGTGGGCGGCGGAGATCAAAAGCGACGCGCGCCCCGCAACCGCGCAGGTCATGCGAAAGGCGCTTAACGATGCGAGCCGGACTAGCACCGTGACGGCCAGGGGCGGTCAAAAGACCGACAATCTGCCGCCGACCCGTCTGGCCCCGCCCGCCACAAGGCACAGCGATCCGCGTCCGTCGAACCCTCAACGCCCTGCGCCGCCTTCAAACCAGCCGCCCGCTCAACCTTACAGGCCCACGGTCTCTGACCCGCGCGCCCCCCATACGAACTGGCCCGGCGGCCCCAACCCGCCGTCTCAGCAACCGGTCTGGCCTTCGCCCCCTCAGCCGCAGCCACAACCGCCGCCGCCTCAAACGGCGTGGCGCCCGCCGTCTAACCCGCAAGCCTCTCACCCGAGCTGGCCGCCGCCTTCTTACCCGCCGCGCCCGGCGTACCCGCAGCGGCCGAGGAATAAATCTAATTCGACGGCGTGGGTCATCGGAATCATCGCCGCCATCATCATCATAGGTCTCATAGCCATATTTATTCTTATAGCCGGCAGCGACCTTAGCTGAACGGTCGAACTCGAAAGTCTTTACGCCGAATTCAAACATGATTTCTTCACGGTTGCTTGACTCTCGTCGAAACGCTCTGGTATACCTCGCGCGGAGATAAATCATGACAGGCATTACTTCGTTTGGCGCATACATACCTTATTATAGGCTTTCGCATAAGACCATCGCCGGGGCGTGGGGAGGGCGCGCAGGGGAGGGCGAACGCGCGGTCGCCAATGTAGATGAAGACTCGTTGACCCTGGCCGTTGAAGCCGTGCGCGACCTGCTCGCGGGCCGCGACGGGCGGGACGTGGACGGATTGATGTTCGCCTCGACCACCTCGCCCTACGGCGAAAAACAGGCTTCGGCCCTCGTCGCCACGGTCACGGATTTACGCCACGACGTGAGGACTGCCGATTATACGAACTCCCTGAGATCGGCCACCACAGCCATTCGTGCGGCGCTCGACTCTGTCGAGGCGGGCTCTTCCACAAACATCATTATCGCCGCCGCCGACACGAGGCTCGCCGCGCCCAAATCTGCTAACGAAAGATTATTCGGCGACGCGGCTTCGGCCATAGAAGTCGGGCGCGACCGCGTGATCGCGCGTCTGGTCGCCGCTCACTCGACCATAGACGAGATAACGGACACGTGGCGCAAAAACTCGGACCCGTTCGTCTCCGGCTGGGAAGAAAGATTCGCCGTCACTCAAGGCTACAACCGCGTTGTGCGCCAGACGGTCGCGGAGCTGATGGAGCGCACTGCAATCGGCCCTTCGGAAATCTCTAAAGCCATCTTTTATGCGCCGGACCCCGGCTCGCTTGCCTCGGCGGCTAAAAGCCTCGGCTTCAAAGCGGAACAGATACCCGATCACCTGTTTTCATCTGTCGGCAACACGGGAACGGCCATGCCTTTGCTAGTGCTGTCGTCCGTGCTTGAAGAGGCAAGCCCCGGCGACAAGCTTCTAATCGTTGGCTACGGATCGGGTGCGGACGCGCTGTTGTTTGAAGTCACGGAAGAGATCGCCAACTCTCGTTCAAGCGCGCGCCGTGGCGTCAGGGGCCATCTCGCGTCGAAAGGCCAGCTCGACAGCTACGAGCGTTACGCGAAGTTCCGCGATTTGATCGCGACCGAGGCCGCGCGCCGCCAAATGCCTACCGCCTCGGCGTCGCAGATCTGGCGCGAGCGAGACGACATCTACAAATTGACGGGCTATCGCTGTCTTGCCTGCGGCAAGATTCAGTACCCTCGCCAGCGCGTCTGCATCGGTTGTCAATCGAGAGACAATTTTGAAAGCGTCCGTCTCGCCGATAAGCAAGCCCAGGTTTTTACTTACACCGTAGATTTTCTCAACGCCGACCCCGACCCCCCGACCGTGATGACCGTGCTGGATTTTGAAGGCGGCGGTCGCGCTTACTTGATGATGACCGACCGCAACCCTGCGGATGTGAAGATCGAACAAACGGTCGAGATGACTTTTCGCCGTCTGTACGACGCCGAAGGCTTTGCGAATTATTACTGGAAATGCCGCCCCATCAGGTGACCTGCATTGGCGTACCCTCCCGTGTCGGCTTTAAATTGATTTAGACACTGGCGGCCTCAATGATGTTCCTTAACCTAAAAGAATGTTTGCGGTTGGCGCAAATGTAATTGGAACAAACCACTATTTCAAGCGTCTAATCAAGACAGAGCGCCGCAGAAGACGGCTGCGTCTGCAAGAGTCGGCTCATCGCTGCGTTCTAAAGTCAGGTAGACACGCGCCCAGCCCGTCTTTTAACTCCAAACAAAACAGGAGAGCAGTATGAGAACTCCGATTCGCATAGTTCTGGGCATTTTTGTCACAGGAATCGTGCTCGCATGTACCCTCTTCGCCCTGGCTCAAACAAAGAGCCGTTCCATAACTTCCTACCCAATCATCAACGTGATCCCTTCGCGGGCAGCCGTCACCCCTGTAAATCGTAACTGGCAATTGGGCACGCCTGTGAGCTTCCAGACGCTGACGGTATTTCCCGTCATCACCGATCAAGCCGTGAGCGCAGATGAGTACGTGACGCTTGACCAGGGCTTGCGCTCAGGCAAAGTCACGGTTTCCGAGATAGGCGCAAACGGGCGAGCGCGCCGCATCCGTCAAGGACGGGTGAGCGACAACGCAGAGGTCAACCG
Source organism: Blastocatellia bacterium (assembly GCA_963728545.1). Taxonomy (GTDB): domain Bacteria; phylum Acidobacteriota; class Blastocatellia; order UBA7656; family UBA7656; genus DASUNP01. Next base: position 2,476,817 of record CAVSKO010000002.1, on the reverse strand, counting down.
TCTTATGGTTACGAACAATTCGGGCAAGATACTCGTGTTGATCGCAGGCGAGATCATAGTCGGGGGAAAGCAGGATCGCATAGTCGGGGAAGATTGCGCGATAGCATCGAACAATACGCCTGTGACCGTCAATGTATTTTGCGTTGAGCATGGCAGGTGGGACGAGCGCTCACGCGTAGGCCAGAGCCGCGCGGGCGGAGCTGGCGCGGGCAACGGGCAGGTCAGCGGCGGCACACCGGGGGGCGCGGTCGGCACTTTTTCTGCCCCATCTAGAGGCGGGATGGCCGCGCCGAAGACGCGGGCGCAGGCGCAGGCTGAAAAGAGCCAGAGCGGCGTCTGGAACGAGGTCTCGAAGCTCGAAGGAGCCAACGGCGTCTCCTCTTCTACGGGCACGCTGAACAGGGTTTATGAAGACCGTCGAGTCGGCGCGAAGCTTGACGATTACGAGCGGGCGATCAAAAGCAAGCTCGCGGGTAAGAACGTGATCGGCGTGGTCGCTGCCATCGACGGGAAGGTCATATCGGCGGACGTGTTCGCAAACCCGAAGCTGTTTCAAGCCTACTGGCCGAAATTGCTGACATCGTACGCGCTGGAAGCAATCAGCACAGGCAAGAGAGACAGCAAAACGGTAGATAAGGCGACAGCCGCCGCTTTCCTGGCGCGCGTTGACGGGCCGGCCAAGTCGGAAGGCAAGAAAGCCGGTCACAAGCTGACTGAGTATCAATCGGATCGCGATGCAAGCTTTGAGCTTCAATCCGACGACAAGAACGCGGGGAAGATAATCCACTTCAACCGCGTGAATAAGAAGTGATCTCTTTATAATCTCTAGATCAAATTACCTTTGAGTGCCTGAGTCTGGAGAGACATCTCACCGCAGAGGCACAGAGGACACAGAGCGGGCGCAGAGCAGAGGTTGGTTTTCTCTGCGCATCCGCCGCGTGCGAAGCACATCATCGGCCATATGCGTCCTCTGTGCCTCTGCGGTGAATCTTTTTGCATTCCCCTACATTACAATCACCCTTCCGCCTTGAAATCCTCAGCGATTCTAGCTAGCTTACAGGTTCGCCAAGTCATCACTCTAATTCAGACAGGACAAAAGGAGATCGTTCATGCAAAGGATTATCGATTCCTGGCACAGCCCCAGCTTGAATCGCCAGATGGATATAGTCACCTACGGCTATTATGGCTTTCCGCTGCTTATGTTCCCAACAGCGGCGGCGGACTATTTAGAGTACGAGCGATTTTACTTGATCGACGCGATGCGCGAGTTTATTGATGCCGGAAAAGTAAAAGTATTCTCGATCAACAGCATCAACCGTTTTAGCTGGCTAAACGACCAGGTCCATCCGAGAGACAAAGCGTTGCGTCAGATGGAATTCAACCGGTACATTACAGACGAAGTCGTGCCCTATATCTGGACTAGCTGCCAGGGGCGACACGGAATAATCACGGCGGGCGCAAGCCTCGGCGCTTTTCATTGCGCCAATCAACTCTTTCGCCGTCCCGATCTGTTTAACGGCTGCATAGCGATGAGCGGCTCTTTCGACATTCGCGGTTATTATAAGGGCGATTATTATGACGAGAATGTCTATTTCAATAACCCCGTTGATTACATGCCGAACCTTGAAGGCGAATATCTCTTAGAGCTTCGCCGGAAAAATCACATACACCTGGTCACGGGCCAGGGCTCTTACGAAAACCCGGGTGCGTCGCGGAGGCTGTCGGACATACTTTCGCAAAAGGTCATACCTCACGAACTGGATTTGTGGGGGTATGATATGCCGCACGACTGGCCGACCTGGCGAGAGATGATGAAGTATTACCTGGGTAATAAATTCTAAACCGCAGATGATTTCAAATCTCTGTTCGAGCTGACACCACATGCCAAGTGAACATTATTTCAAATGGTACAGCCATCGCATGGGGCGCGATATGGAAGTGCTGGCGCACGGCCACGCGGGCGCGCCTGTCCTGGTCTTCCCAAGCTCGTGGGGGCGATTCTACGAGTGGAAAGACTTTTTGATGATCGACACGCTCGCCGACAAGATCGACGCGGGTTTGATACAACTCTTCGGCGTAGACACTCATTGCTCGGAGTCCTGGTACAACAATCAGATACACCCGCGCGACCGCGTGCTCAGACATAACGCCTGGGAGTCTTACATACTCGAAGAAGTCCTCCCGCTCGTACGCTCGCTCAACTCGAACCCCTTTCTCATCACGGCGGGCGCGAGCTTTGGCGCGTACCTGGCGGTCAATTTCGCGTTCCGGCACCCGGAGCTTGTGCGTAAGACGGTCGGGCTGAGCGGGTCATACTCGATAAGGCGATTGCTGGAGGGCTACTATGACGACGACTGCTATTTGAATTGTCCTATTTCGTACATGGCGGGTCTTGGCGACGAGCATATGCTCAATTTGATCCGGCGGATGGAGATATATCTCGTGACGAGCGACTGGGACCTGGGACTGTGCCGCGACCGAACCTATAATATGTCTCGCGTGCTAAAAGACCGCGACATCCCGCACAGGCTTGATGATTGGGACGGCCATATTAATCACGACTGGCCTTCGTGGCGACGGATGATACGCGACTACCTCTAACAAGAAGTGATGAGTGATGAGTATCGGCCCTGTGTTTTTACTCATCACTCATCACTAAGGGATGTGCTATGAAAAAGCTTGACGGACAGGTAGCTATAGTGACCGGTGCTTCGGCAGGGATAGGCGAGGCGAGTGTGCGGTGGCTTGCTCGCGAAGGCGCCCGCGTGGTGATGGCCGCTCGGAGGCTTGACCGCCTCGACGCAATCAAGCGAGAGATCGAAGCCGGTGGAGGCGTCGCGGCGGCGGTCGCCGCCGACATCACTTCCGAAGAAGACCGCAAGCGGTTGATCCAAGAGACTGTCGATAAATTTGGCCGCATTGATGCGCTCGTCAACAACGCGGGCTACGGCCAGCGCGGTCCCATAGAGACTGTCCCTGTTGAAAACATCCGCCGGAACTTCGAGACAAATCTTTTCTCGCTCATCGCGCTCACGCAGCTTGTCATTCCAATAATGCGCGAGCAGGGAAGCGGGCGGATAATAAATATCAGCTCGGTCGCGGGCCGCATAGCCCGCCCGCTTTCATCCGTCTACGATGCCACGAAACACGCTCTGGAAGCCGTTTCTGACGGACTCAGAGAAGAGCTTGCGCCGTTCGGAATCAAAGTCGTCATCATCGAGCCGGGGTTCATCATAACGGAATTTCTACAGGTGGCTAATGAAGTCTCTCGCCCCGTGGTCGAGCAAGAAGGGCCGTACGCTCCGTTTTTTGCGGGCTTCAGCGCGGGCTATCAGCGCCTGAGAAAGATAGCCGGTAAGCCCGACGACATAGCCGAGCTTGTAGTCAAAGCTATGGCCGCCGCCCGCCCGCGCAACCGTTACGCCGCGCCGCGCCACGCGCGCGTAGCAATCGCGCTCAAGCGCTGGCTGCCTGAGCGCGTGTTCAATTATTTGCTGACCCGGCAGGCGGGGGTGTCTGCCGACAAATTGAAGGCTAATGCTAAAGCCGCCGGCAGCAACTGAAGCGCGCCGGGCCGGGCAAATAATTGACTTGGTCAGGCAAAAAGAATAAAGTTTTTTCACGCTAAGAGATCGACTCTTTAACTGACATATCTGGAGGCCCTATGAAAGAGAAAGCGAAACCGTCGCGCCGTGGGTTTATCTTTGCGGGGTTTGCAGCAATTCCTTTTTTGAAGTCAAAGGCAATGGCCGATTCTTGCAATCCAACTGAAACAAACGCCGAAGGGCCGTTCTACCGCAAAGGCGCTCCGTGGACAGCGCAGCTTTGCGGCGCGGATGAGCCGGGCGATCCGCTGATGGTTGCAGGCCGTGTGATCGACGCCGAAACGTGCAAGCCGATTAAAGGCGCTACAGTAGATGTGTGGCAAGCGAATGCGGCGGGCCGCTATGATAACGACGACCCGAAGCATCAGCCCGACCCGGAAAAGTTTCACCTGCGCGGGCAGATGAAGACCGACAAAGACGGGCGTTACCGCTTTTCAACCATCATTCCGGCAAATTACAACGGCGGCCCCATCGGCATGCGGGCAAAGCATATTCACTACATAGTGAGCTGTCCGGGGTATGTTCCCGTCACCACGCAGTGCTACTTTGAGGGGGACAAATATAACGAGTCAGACCGGCTCGTAAAACGCTCGCTCATCATCGGCCTTGAGGATAAGAAAAAGCATAAGGAAGGAACGTTCGATATTGTTCTTGCGAAAGCAAAGTAAAGGAGTGTTGCTGATAATCGCGCTTTACCTGTCTGCCCTGCCTGTCGCGGCGGCTCAGCGAGGGCAGGCAGGCGCGGAACAAAAAGGCGCGCGCAGTTTGCCGGAGTTTGTGATAGATAAGACTCATCACGACTTCGGCGAGGTCTTTGCCGGCGAAGAGATTCAAAGCCTCTTCCTCGTAAACAACATGGGCAACGCGCCGCTCGAGCTTTCAGATAAACCGCTGCTCGCGACCCGCCCGACCGTATCTTTGTACCATCGCCCGGCAAGCCTGGATTCTTTGCCGCTCCGGGCGGCGAGCGCTTTTCGGCCCGCGCCCGTCTGATGCCCGCCGATTGACTTCTACTTTGAGAAGGTCATCCAGCCTGGTCAGGCTGGCATCGTGAGAATAACCATAAGAGCATTAGAGACGGTCGGCCCTGTCGAGCGCACTTATGATCTCTATACCAACGACCCGCGCCACCGCGTTGTCAAGCTGACGCTGAAGGCCGACGTCAAGCCGCTGCCGGGTTTCGTCAAAAAAATAACGAATAATAAAATCGGTCACGGCGAAAATGAGGGGTCGTTCAACGTCTGGCCCGCCGCTAACCCGACGGTTTCGGCAGCGCGCGGCGATTCGGTCAAGCTCTCTCTCAGGATAAGACTGAGCGCGCGCGATGCGGGCGAGTTGCAACTATCATCCGATAATGGCGGGCAATATCGTCTGAGGCGAGGGGCGAACAAAGACGAATACTGGCTGGACGTAGACACGGGGCCGATAAACGAGCCGGGGTCGCACACGCGAGCTATAGAGCTTAAAACAACAGGCGCGAATCAAACATCGTTGACCGTCAAATTGACGATCAATATCGCCGTTGAAAATTTGGTGGCAACGCCCGCCAGTCTCGATCTCGGCGAGGTGGAGTTATCCAGCCTGAAAAGCGGGACGCAAAAAACGGCTCGCCTGGGCGTAAGGAAGCTCATCGGCGGGTTCGGTGTAAAGTCTGTTTCTTCGACTCTGCCGTTTCTTAAGTTTGAACAACAGACTATAGTGGAAGGCAGCAACTACCTTATCAAGGTTTCAATCAATATAAATTCACTGCCGAAGCCCGGCCCTTACAGCGGTGTTTTGCGGATTGAGACTGATGACGCTCAGACCCCGCGAGTCGAAGTGCCGATAAAAGTTGTTTTTAAATAGCTATAAGAAGATTTGATGGCAACAGGCTTCTTGAAAAGGCGGCTCGTAAGCCCCGAAGGGGCGCAATTCAACAGTACAGGGCAACGCCCTGTGTTCATCGGCGTAAATGATTCAAGCCCTGAAAGGGCGAAATAAAGTCGATTGATCGACTTTATTTCGCCCTTTCAGGGCTTGTTGTATTAGGTGTGCATTACCCGGCGCGCGGCAGCCGGGCTATTGAATTGCGCCCCTTCGGGGCTTTTATATTCTACTGCTCACTGCTTGTTGCTTTCCGGCGGTTCAAGCCTTCGACGGATCGTCTCGACGCGCTGGCGCAGACGGCTTGCCTGAATCTGCAACTCTGAGATGCGCTGCTGCTGAGTTGATTGCTGGGTGCGCGTGTCTTCAAGCATGCGCTGAAGCTCGATTCGAATCGCATTTTCGCTCTCTTCGCGACGCAATCCTCCGCGAAGAATCGCCTCTTGCGGTACGTTTCGAAGACGGCGTTGAATCTCTTGCTCGCGCGCGTCAAGCTGAGTCTTGAAATCGAGCGCAGCTTCGAGCTTCTCTTCGACTCTTGCCAATCGCTCTTCGTTGAGCAGTAGCTCAAGCGTAAGCGAGCTGCGCTCTGTCTCTAGCCGCAGCTTCTGCACTTCGATTGTGAGCGCGCCTATCTGGTCGGTCAATGTAGTCAGCGTCCGGCGCATCGCCTCTTCCGGGGTCTCCTGGATCACTTCAGGCTCTGGCTCCGTCGCGGGCCTCTGAGGGGGCCGGGCAGGGCGCGGCTTTTCTTGTCTCGCCGGCTCCTGCGCAAACGATTGCCCGGCTGCCGCGAATGTTATTGCCAGTGTCATTAATACAGTTATGAATCGCGCTTGGTTCATTGCTTGCTCCTTCGATAGCAGTTTAAATAGTTACTTGATTGATTCAAAGCCGCAGTCTCATATTTAGTTCCACTTTTTCGCGTCTTCAAGCCAGTACTTGATTTTGTCTGTATGATCGGTTAACTTGCCACGCTCACCAAAATCGGAAAAAGAATAATGAAAATAGGGACGAAACCAAAAGGGCTGGTGGAATGGCTGCTTGTAAAAGCCAATCAGATACCCGTGCCTCTCATCGAGTCGTTCAGCGCGATGATGAATGCAAAGGCGATACTGGTAGCCAACGAAATAGGTCTTTTTAACGCGCTGGCCGAGCGCCCGATGCCCGCGCGCGTGCTGGCCAAACACCTGGGCGTGTCTGTTCGCGGCGTATCGGACCTCGCCGCCGCGCTCTGCACAAATGGCTACCTCGCGCGTGAAGGGGATCGAGTGGCCCTCACAGAGATTTCGCGCAAATGGCTGGTCCGCTCGTCGCCCGCTTACATCGGCAACATGCTTGAGCACGTGAACGACCTTTGGCCCGTCTGGACGAACCTCGAAGAAGCAGTCCGCAAGGGCGCGGCTCCGGGCTCGAATTATCAAAACTGGCTGAAAGACGAGGAGTGCCGCCATATACTCAGACGCCATATACTGGGGCTTCGCGATATGGCCCGCTTTACCGCGCCGGAGTTAACACGCGCAGTAACGCTCGGTCGCCGCGCAAAGCGACTGCTCGACATCGGCGGCGGCCACGGCGGTTATTCGATTGCTTTTTGCGAAAAATATCCCTCGTTGAGCGCGACCGTGTTTGATCTTCAACCGACTTCCGAAATCGGGCGCGAGATTGTAGAGCGCGAGAAGATGCAAGACCGCGTCAAGTTCAAGGTGGGCGATTTTTTGACGGATGATTTCGGCGGGGATTACGATGCGGCGCTCTACTTCAACATCATTCATAACTATTCCGAAGAGGAGAACCGGCATGTGCTGGCTAAAGTCGCGAGCGCGCTCAAGCAGGGCGGAACGCTTGTGGTCTGGGACATGTTCAAAGAGAGGGAAGATGTGCCCGGCTTCCAGCCCGCGCTTATGGCGCTTCACATGCTCGTATCGTCGGGCGGCACGACTCACCCGATAGAGACGGTCAACGGTTGGTTGCGCGAGGCCGGGTTTGATAAACTGCGCCGTAAAGAGACGCGCACGGCCCCGGGATTGTCGCTCATCATCGCGCAAAAGAAATAGACTGAGAGAAACAATTCGGCGGGCGCGCTCGTTTTTGAGTTAAAGCCGCAATAAATAAGAAGGAGATTCGGATTATGAGAATCAATTTTATGCCTCGCAGCCGTGCGCTGCTCGTCATCGCCGTCTTCGGCCTGGTGGCGTTTCAAAGCCAGGCTTTTGCGCAAGACAAAGTCGCCAAGATCGATGAGCTGATGGCGCAATATAGCAAGAACGGCCAGTTCAACGGGACCGTTCTGGTGGCCGAAGGCGGGAAGGTCATCTACAAAAAAGGGTTCGGCATGGCCAACGTCGAGTGGGATATTCCCAACATGCCCGACACGCGCTTTCGCCTCGGTTCTATCACAAAACAGTTCACGGCAATGCTCATACTACAGTTGGTCGAGCAGGGAAAGGTAAAGCTCGACGGGAAGATAACGGATTACCTGACGGATTACCGCAAAGACACGGGCGACCGCGTGACTATTCATCAACTGTTGAATCACACTTCGGGCATACCCAGCTATACCGGCCTGCCGGGCTTCTTCCAGGACGTGAGCCGCAATCCTTACGGCGTCTCTGATTTTGTAAAGAAGTATACGAGCGGCGATTTTCAATTCGAGCCAGGCTCTAAATTCGCCTATAACAATTCGGGCTATTTCCTCCTGGGCGCAATAATCGAGAAGGTGACGGGCAAGCCGTACGATCAGGTGTTGAAAGAGAACATACTCGACCCGCTGGGGATGAAGGACACCGGCTACGACCTCCACAATACTATTATCAAGAAGCGCGCCACAGGGTATGAGAGACGTCCTAATGGGCTGATAAATTCTCCCTACCTCGATATGTCTATTCCGTACGCGGCAGGCTCGCTGTACTCGACCGTAGAAGACCTCTACATCTGGGACCAGGCGCTCTACACGGACAAGCTGATCTCGGCAAAGTCGAAAGAGCTTATGTACACGCCCGGACTTCAAAACTACGCTTACGGATGGATAATCGCAAAGATACCGATGGGCGAAAACAACGGGACCAAGACCGCGATCACGCACGGCGGAGGCATCAACGGGTTTAACACGCTGATAACCCGGTTTACAGATGACAAACATCTTATCGTGTTGCTCAACAACACGAGCGGGGCGAGGCTGGACGAGATGAACCGCGCTATAGCCAACATTCTTTATAACCAGCCATACGCTGCGCCAAAGAAGCCCGTTTCCGAAGCAATGCTTAAAACGATACTTGAAAAAGATGTCGAGACGGCCATCAAGCAATACCGTGAATTGAAGGCCAAACAGGCCGACGCTTACGATTTCCGCGAGCAGGAATTGAATACGCTAGGCTATCAATTGCTAAACCTGTTGAGAGTGAAGGATGCAATCGAAATTTTTAAGCTTAACGTGGAAGCGTTCCCGCGAGCATTCAACACGTACGACAGCCTGGGCGAGGCTTATGTGAAGATCGGCAACAAAGAGCTTGCCATACAGAACTATAAAAAATCGCTTGAGCTGAATCCGAATCACACGGGCGCAACCGAGGCGCTAAAAAAACTGGGCGAGACTAAATAAGATCAGATAATAGTGTTTGCGCTGTGACCAGGGGCCGCGCTTCACTGCGTTTCGCTTACCCCTGGCTAATATCCTTTTGCTAAACCCTGAGCTGCGCATAGGCCGCCCACTTGCCGCTCGGTGAGACTTGTTGTACATTTCCCTCGCTTGGAAAAAGAAGAATCCGAAGAGCAATTAAAGAAGCGCCTTTCACCCGGCGGCACGCCGGGCGGGCTCGGCACTTTCTTATTCGGGCTTGCGCTCGCCATCGCAGGCGGGTTTTTGATTCTCCGCCAGGTGCAGGTGACCAGCGGATACTGGCAATGGTGGGGCACGAACACATTCGGGCTGACGCTGATCCCGCTGGTGATCGGCATCGGGCTGCTGTTTTTTAACGGCAAGTTGATAGCGGGCTGGTTGCTTGCGGGCGCGGGTGCGATAATAATTTTTGTCGGCATACTGGCGAACCTGCAAATCTATTTTCTCCCCACGAACCTTTTCAACACGATACTTATGCTGACGCTTTTTGCAGGCGGGCTGGGGCTGATGGCCCGCTCGTTCAGGCGATTTTAAGTCATGAAAAATAAACGATGTACTGGATATAAGGCGTTGCTTAGCTTCGCACTGATCATAATCTCGATTGCTTTCCCGGCCCTCTTTGCCGCGCCGATGAGCGCGAGCGCCGTCGAGCCGCCGCCGAATGATCTTGAAAAAAAGATTCAAGAGTTGATACGCGAGAGCGGGGCCGAGATGGTCGGGGTGGCTTACTTTGACCTCGCTACGGCCAAAGAGATTTTAATAAACGCCGACGAGAGTTTTCACGCGGCCAGCACGATGAAAGTGCCGGTGATGATGGAGGTCTTTCGCCAGGATAAAAACGGCAAGCTGTCGCTTGACGATTACGTCGTGATCAAGAATCAGTTTATAAGCATTGCCGACGGCAGCCGCTATTCCATCTCTGCCGAAGACGACTCAGAGAAGACGCTTTACAGCCGTGTGGGCAAGATCGAGACCGTGCAAGAGCTTGTGCAGATGATGATCACCTTGAGCAGCAACCTCGCCACCAACCTGTTGATCGAGCGCGTGACCGCGCCCAGCGTGATGGAGTTCATGCGCAAGATCGGAGCTAATAACATAAGCGTGCTGCGCGGGGTTGAAGACGGCAAGGCTTACGAGCTTGGGATGAACAACACCGCAACGGCGCGCGACCTGATGATTATTCTAAGATACATCGCCCGCCGGGAGGCCGTTTCATCGAAAGCCTCAAGCGAGATGATCAAGATACTGCTCGGTCAGAAATTCAACGACGGTATACCAGCCGGTCTGCCAAAAGAGGTGAAGGTCGCGCACAAGACCGGCTTGATCACAAACATCAATCACGACGCCGCCATAATCTACCCGCCAAACCGCAAGCCTTACGTGCTGGTCGTGCTGACGCGCGGAATCGAAGACGAAAAACGCGCCAACAAACTCATCGCCGACATATCGCGAACCCTTTATAAGTAATGAATGATGAGTGGAAGCCTGTACTCATCACTCATTACTCATCATTAAGAAAGGTTGTCAGGCCATTCGCGAGATGACCGTCTACGCATGGGTAGGCTTTCGAGCGGTACAGGCTCGGTGTTAGAATGCGCTCACGGTCATAAATAGTTTACGGCTATAAAGAGCGAGCGCATGCCAAACGCGACAGGAGCTGAACCCGAGGGCGAAACACGCGGGCTGGCGGATTTAACCGACGAGGAGCTGGTGGATCAGTTTCTCGCCCGGTTGAATAACGACCGAGGCGCGGCGCACCTGTGCTTCGAGGCGATAATAGGCCGCTACCAGTGGTTGATAAATCATGTAGTGCGCAACTCGCATTATCGTTTTCCGGCCTGGGATTCAGCCGACGACGTGATTGCGCGCGTGATCTTTAAAATATACAGGGGCCTTGCGCTGTGGCGCAGGCAGGGCAAGCTTTCAAGCTTTATAGCTCGAATTGCGACCAGCGAGATGATAGACACTATCCGGCGGGTCGGCCGCGATAAATCCTGGAACCCGCATCAGGCCGCAGCCGACCCGGATTCGGATGAGCCTCCGGCGGTTGAGACGGCGGCTTCGCCCGGCCCTTCGCCCGAAGCCCTCGCCGTGAGCCGCGAGCAGAGCGATATTGTCGAGCAGTTATTGGCGGATGTTTGCCGCGACTGGAAAGACAGCGCAATCGTAAACGAGTATATGATCGCCGAGCATAGCGCGAAGGAGATAGCCGACCGCTACGACATGACGGAAGACGTTGTTTACCAGCGCGCGCGCCGCTTGCGCGTAAGGTTGATGAAATGGCTAAAGGAGCGCGGCATCACTTCAGCCGAGCAATTGCTCGGCACAGGCACGGCGGCGAAAAAGAGTTAGAGAATTGAAATCATAAAGGGCTGCCGCACATATTCGATATAAATTTTTGCGGCAAAGATTGCTTTAATATTTATATGGTAAAGAAGTCATCACATCCAGACGTAAGCTTATTCGATTATTTGAGCGGCGCGCTCGACGAACCGGACGCGCGCGAGGTCGAACAGCATCTGCGGGGCTGCAAAGATTGCGCGTCCGTGGCCGATATATTTTCCGCGATGAAATCTGAGAATTCGGATTTGAAATCTCAAATTACAAATGAGCATCCGGACGTGAGCGAGCTTGCCCGGTTCTTTTATGACAGGCCGCGAGCCGCGAACCGACAGACCGCCGCTCACGTGGCAGTCTGTCGAAGCTGCGCCGCCGAACTGGCCGAGTACGCCCGCGCCGAGCGCGCCGCCTCAAGCTACAACCCTGTGGCCGTCGCGCAGGCTGAAATTCCCGCCGCCGCGTGGGACCTGATACGCGAATGGGAAGAGAGCAGCACCAGGCCTAAATCTTTGAGCAGAGCCGCGAGCCGTGAAATCTTCGCAGAATTGGCGGAGCTGCTCAGTCGTAGAAAAGACGAGCTTCGCGAAATGGCGCGAGAACAGGTCGCGCGCCATTTCGATAAAGCTTTTCCCGATAAGCTCCAGCTTGTGCCGGTGATAATCGTAGACCGCGCGGGCCAGTTTCGCGGCGTGGAGATGTTCGAGAAAGTCACCGGCCCTCGCGGCGCAAGCGTGCTAAAGCAAGTTGAAAAAACGAACCGCTTTGATAAGAAACCCTTCCAGGCATTCCTCGATTTTGGCGAGAAGAGCTACATAGTGATCTCTGATCTCGTTCGCCGCGATACGGTCCGATTACAGCACGTAGCCCACCCCGACCGCACGCTCTGCGATACGGACTATTTTATTATTGACGAATGATCGCTCACCGATTTTCTGGCCGTCTCTGCCTGTTTTAATATTTCGGCGTCCAGGCGATAGACGCGACTGGCGTCGGCCCCAAGATATGAGCTGGCTTGCTCAGGCGAAAAGCTGTATTCAACCAGCTTGAACTCTTCTCGATTCTCAAAGTAGAGCCGCCCGCGCTGTAGCAAGATGTAATCGGGCGGGCTCTCGACCAGATTGAACTTCGGGTGCGAGATTATCTCGGAGCGAATGTCAGGACGGTTATACCGCTCAAGATAGTATTCAACGACGCCGGGAATTTCACTCGCCAGTGACGCGCCTTGCGGGGCCGTCTCGGCTACGTGCCTTATGCTCTCGCGCGCGCCGAGGTCGTAAAACTCGTCGTGGGGAAAGAAGTATCCTGTCCGGCCCCCGCCTAAAACGTTGAGGTATAGCGAAGGGTACGGCAAGCTCCTGATGGTAGTTAGGGCAGGCGAAAGCACAAAGACCACCGCCACCGCCACCGCTGCCAGTTGTGATGCGGGGCGCGGCTGAAGCTTAATTTTTCTGATAGCTGATGAAGTCAGTCGCCATAACACGACTACGCCGACCGCAGCCGTCATATAAAGCAGCGGCATCAAGGTCAGCGTGTAGCGCAAGAATTTCGAGCCGACCAGCGACATCGGGAGTAACCAGAACACGAGCATCATCCTCAAAAACAGATAGCCGCGAGCTACAGTCGGGTCGCCACGGTGACGAAATATTTCTACCAACCCGACGAGGAGCGCCAGCAGCAGCGGCAAAGGAAACTTGATTGCGAGAAAGAAGAAATAATAATACCAGGGCATCCCGCCGGTCATCTCCGATAATGCGTTGTGATAAAGTCCGTCCATGAACGGGTAGCCGTGATGAGTGATAAGGTTTTCGCTCACGAACTCCAGCAGGTAACGCCATGTCTTTGGCAAGAACGCTGCGGGGTTGAATAGCGCGAAAGCGAGTATTATCGCGCCGAAGAATTTCAACCACATTCGGCGAGTGAGCGGGCGGTTGTTGCGGCTGTCATATCCCGCCAGGTAGTAAAAAAGCGCGTTGTAGCCGAAATACTGAGGGAAGTACTTTGAAGCCAGCATCAACCCGAATGCCATTCCGGCAAGAGTGTAAAGCCGCTCCTGCCCTGAGACGTCGGACTCCCGGCACTGCTTCGCGCGGTTATAGAGATAAAAGGCCGTCAGTATGAAAAAGACGAGCAGCGTGTCTTCCTTGCCGACGCGATTTATCCAAACAGCGTTGAGGCCGCTCGCCCACAACAGCGAAGCGATAAGGCCGACGCGAAAACCCAGCAGTGAAGAGGCGAATAAGAGTAGAGGTATTACCGTGAGCGCTCCGAACAGCGCGTTGGGAAGCCGCAAGGCCGTCTCTTCCGATACGGCAAGGCCCGTGAGCTTTCCGGCCGCGTTGTTCCACACTCCGGCCAGGTGAAGCGAGCCATAGCAGAGCATCTTCATTATCATCGGATGATCGGCGTTGGCCGTGAAATCGCCTTGCTCGAAAGAGCGGATGGCGAACATCTTGTTCGTCTCGTCCTCGGCCAGCCCTGCGGCGTCGAGCTGGTACACCCGCACCGCGAACGCGATCAGTGTTAATGCGGCGAGGACTATTAATTTTCTGTGTTCCAGTCTTTCTATAAAGCTCGGCTTAACTTTGACTTTCGGTCGGTCAAACTCGGCGTAGCTCACCTCTATCTCATCGATGGTTCGCATCCTCTATGTCTCCAGCTCAGGTTGAATACTCAAATTCCCCTCTAGGTGAGATATGAATCTGGTGCAGAGTAACCAGGAATTTTTTGGCAGACGAGCGGGCCACACGCTACGTCGCTCGGCCTCGATGATAGGTCTACGGCATAAAGCGGGTCCTCCGGTGGAACCTTGGCGAGCATGAGAATTTTATTGACACGCGGCGGAAAACTCAAATTGATTTGTTTTATATTCGCTCCTGCTGTGGGAACTTTCATTCAGCTGTAAAACAAATGGCCGCTGCAACCGAGCAGCGGCCTGACAGCTTGGAGGATTACGCACATCGGAGCTTAAGAGGTAGTCACTTAAACGAGCTACACTTAATCGGCTTTCTTACGCATGAATGCGGGGACATCCACGTCGTCCCGGCGCATGGGCTCTGCCAGCGGGCCGGTCGTCCCGCTGCCGACTCGCGGCGCTTCGGTGCCCGCCGCAGGCGTCGCCGTGTAGGTACGCGGAGCCGGTTCTGCTGCTGCTGCGGCTTTCTCAAAGCCCGTAGCGATAACCGTGATCTTCATTTCGTCGCCTAAGGCTTGATCCAGAACTGCCCCGAAAATTATGTTCGCGTCCGGGTCAGCCGAATCGTGAATTATCGACATCGCTTCGTTGACTTCAAACAGGGTCAGATCGGTGCCGCCCGTGACGTTGACCAACAGCCCCTTAGCGCCTTCGATTGAGGCCTCTTCCAGAAGCGGACTTGAGATGGCGCGCTGCGTGGCTTCGAGCGCGCGGTTTTCGCCCGCAGCCGCGCCCGTACCCATAAGCGCTATGCCCATCCCCGCCATGATGGTCTTCACATCGGCAAAGTTGACGTTGATCAATCCCGGCACGGTTATGATGTCGGATATACCTTGCACGGCCTGGCGCAGCACGTCATCGGCAAGTTTGAAAGATTCCAGAAAAGGTGTCCCCTTCGTCACGGCATTAAGCAGCCGCTCGTTCGGGATGGTGATGACCGTGTCTACGCACTCGCGAAGCTCGTTTAAGCCTTGCTCGGCCTGTCGCTGGCGGCGGCGGCCTTCAAAGCGAAACGGCTTTGTTATTACGGCGACCGTAAGCGCGCCAAGCTCGGTCGCCAGGCTCGCGATTATCGGGGCCGCGCCCGTGCCTGTCCCTCCGCCGAGCCCCGTAGTTATGAAGACCATATCGGCGCCTTCAATCGCCTCGATAATCTTTTCGGTATCTTCGAGCGCAGATTGTCGCCCGATCTCAGGGTCGCCGCCCGCCCCAAGTCCGCGCGTAAGCTTTTCGCCTATCTGAATCTTTATCGAAGCGCGCGAGCTTTTAAGGGCCTGAAGATCGGTGTTGGCGACTAAGAACTGCACCCCCTCGATGCCCGCCTCTATCATCCGATTAACGGCATTGCCGCCGCCGCCGCCGATGCCGACAACTTTTATGTTAGCCCCGTTGACGGTCTCGCCCGTGTCGTCGAATATGATCGATCCGCCCCGGCTTTCTTTGCGATCATCCGCTGCCATTATTTTGTGCCTCCTGCGAACAATAGGTTAGCAACCGGGTAAGCGACTCTCTCTTCCTTCAAGCAGAAAAGCGCCACTTACTCGAAACCGAATTTTCTTCAAATCAGTCAAGCTTTCAAACACTGCCGGTGGACCCCACCGAAGGCACACTCCTACCCCGTCGAGCGCTCATTTCGCGCTCGCGTCAGTGGGGGTTCTCCTAACAGTGCCATTTTGAGGCTGGCAGCCGGTTGCTACAATATGTGGTAGACCAAGTCTCGGAAGACACACCGCATAGTAGCACAGACATCCAGCCCCTACAACTTTTTTTTGTCCCGTACGAAACATTTTTTTAATAATATTAACGAAACCATCTCTCCCAAAAACTGGGCGCTTTCGGCGCTCCGTCCTTGAGCGAATGGATCTTTTTTTGGTTCATCTGCTTGTGGAAACCGTAAAGCATTGTCCCCACAACCGTAGCGTAAGCAGGCGAGTCTATCTCGCCCGTAAGCCCGCCGACGAAGTCGGGCAGCCCGTGTCGGGCCGGCAGGTCGAGCACCTGTTCGGCCATCTCGACTATGCCGTCCATCAACGAGCCTCCGCCGACCAGCACGACGCTTGAAAGTATCTGCCGCTCAAACCCCGCGCGCTGCACCTCTTCGACGGCGTGGCTGAATATCTCTTCGGCGCGCGGCTGGAGTATCTCGCACAGTATCTGGCGACTTAAGAGTCGCGGCTGGCGTCCGCCCACGGACGGGACCTCGACCATGTGCGCGCGCTCGTGGTCGCCCATCAGGGCGGCCAGGGCGCACCCTTCGCTGCGCTTGATGCGCTCGGCCTCGGGGACCGGAGTCCTCAGTCCCACGGCAATATCGTTTGTGAAATGGTTGCCGCCCATCGGAAAGACGGCTGTGTGACGTATCGCGTCTCGGAAAACGATGGTGAGGTTGGTTATGTCTGCTCCAATATCTAAGACTGCCGCGCCGTACTCTTTCTCGTCAGGCGTGAGCGTGGATTCGGCTGAGGCGACGTGATTTACTACCGTGTCGGTTACGACCATGCCGGAGCGGTTGACTGATGAAATGACGTTCTGGCGGGCCGTGATCGGCGAAGTGACCACGTGTACGGACGCTTCCAGCCGCATGCCGAGAAAACCTATCGGGTTGCCGATGCCGTCCTGCCCGTCGACGGTGAACTCTTGCGGGAGCACGTTGATGATCTCGCGGTCGGTAGGCACGCTCACGGCGCGCGCCTGGTCTATGACGCGATAAACGTCTTCTTCCATGATGTCGCGGTTGCGACGGCTGATGGCTATCACGCCGCGCGAGTTTATCCCGCGCACCTGGGCGCCGCCCAGGCTGACGTAAGCCGCGTCTACCGGGAGGCCCGACATCATCTCGGCCTCTTCGACTGCGTGTTTTATGGCCTCGACGGTAGCCTCTATGTTGACGACAACGCCCTTGCGCACGCCGCGCGAAGGCGACCGGCCTATGCCGATGATTTCCAGTTGATCGTTTTCAGTTATCTCGCCCACGACCGCCCGCACTTCTGTGGTGCCGATGTCGAGAGCCGCTATGTGTTTATTTACCTTAGGCATTCTTAATCCTCCGGCCCAATCTGAGTGATGCGTGATGAGTATTTACTCATTACTCATTACTCATTACTTTTTGTTTTCTTCCTGCTTTACAGCCTTCTGTGTGCCGGGGGTGGCGAAGTTCAACACGATGCGGTCGGGCCGCGCCGCGTTCGATAAAGTTTATGTAATCCGCGTTCTCGATCAGCCGCTCGACATCCTGCACGCGAAAACGAGAGAGAAGCTCGCTGTCGCCTCGCTGGATTGCGCCGAGTATCTGGAGCGCCGTCTCGAACCGGTTGCGAAAATCTTTGCTGCCGATGTGGACCGTGATCTTGGAGTTTGCGATTTGCAGGTTCACATCTTTTGTAAAAGCCAGATCGATCTCGTCAACGAGACTCCAGACGGGATTGGGCGCTTCGCTGAGTTCGCGCTCGATCTGCTTGTACAGGGCTATGCGCTCGCGGTTTTCGGAAATCGCGGCTTGCGAGCGCGCGTCCTCGGAAAAGCCTTTCGCGATGGGCGGAATCTCTTTCCCGTCGCCGACCTTGATCTCTGAGAACTCGCCCATCTCCACCGCGTCTGCGTCGAACCAGACCATCTCAGACGACGCGCGACGCACCAGAACAGTGGGCCGCCGCTCTTCGACGCGGACGTGAATGGAATCGGGCAGCACGCGGGAGACCGTGGCGCGACTCACGCGAGGCAATTGTTCTACTTTCTGCCGGACCGAGTTCAGGTTGACGTTGAGCAGTCTTGTCTGGCCGACCGCCCGGCGCACAACCTGTTCGACATCACGCGAGACGGCCGGGCTCGCATTGCTGACTTCGACGGCGCGAACCTCGAACAGTCGCGAATTAGCAAGAGCTTTGTAACCGACTATCATCAGCACTACGACCGCGAGAAGCGCTGCGGGTCTGGCAAGTCGCGCCGCAGACTTAAAAGCTTTCCCGATGTTAACCGCCCCCGCTTTTGACTTACGGGGACGGGCCTTGTTGATCTTACGCGACGTGCGCGGCGTAACTACCTGGACGCGCGCCCTAGGCTCGCTCTTTTGAGCTACTGCCACAGTGTCACCTCCCACTCAGGAGCCATCTGAAATCTCGGATTTCAAATCTCAGATTTCAAATTTTCCTATTCCAGAATACGGAGCAGCTCATCTCCTGCTTGCCATACATTTCCTGCTCCGAGCGTAAGCACCAGATCGCCGGGGCGGGCGATCTGTTTGAGTCGTTCAGCCGCGTCCGCGAGCCTGCCGATATACTCGACGTGACGGTGGCCGAACCGCTCAATCTTTTCTACCAGCGCGCGGCTGGTGATTCCTTCAATCGGGTCTTCGCTCGCCGCGTAGATGTCTGCTACCAGCAACACATCAGCGCCGTAGAAAGACCTTGCAAAATCGTCCATTAAATCTCGCGTGCGCGTGTAGCGATGGGGCTGAAACAGCGTCACGACCCGCCGGCCCGATGTGCGCGCTGCCGCGAGCGTCGCTTTGATTTCAGTGGGGTGATGGCCGTAGTCATCGACTACCATCACGCCGTTCTTTTCGCCTTTGATCTGAAAGCGCCGCTCGGCTCCGTGAAACTCTTTGAGCGAGGCGGCTATGTCTTCAAACTTGATGTTCAAATCGAGCCCCACGGCGACGGCTGCCAGGGCGTTATAAACATTGTGCAAGCCCGGCACCTGTAGCTTCATCTTCCCCAGCTCATTGCCGAATGCGCGAACCGTGAACTCGGACCCGAAATCCGTGTCGAGCTGTATATGCCACGCCGAAACGTCTGCCTGCGCGGCCAGCCCGTAGCTGATCGTGCGGCGAGTAATGTGCGGGATTATCTCCTGCACGTTTTGATCGTCGAGGCAAAGAATTATCGTCCCGTAAAACGGCACTCGATTGGCGAACGTGGCGAAGCACTCCTTGATCTGATTTATCCCGTTACAGAAAAAGTCTAGATGATCGCTATCGATGTTTGTCAGCACGGCGATAGTCGGCGTAAGCAACAACAACGACCCGTCCGATTCGTCTGCTTCGACCGCTATGTACTCGCCGCGACCGAGCCTCGCGTTAGAGCCGAGCGAAGCAACTCTCCCGCCCACGACTACCGCGGGGTCAAAACCCGCGCCCGTCATCAAGTGCGCGATCATTGATGTAGTCGTGGTCTTGCCGTGAGTGCCTGCGACGGCTATGCCGTGCCGGTACAAGCGCATCAATTCCGCCAGCATCTCTGCGCGAGGAATCACGGGTATCAAACGCTGGCGCGCGGCCATAACCTCCGGGTTGTCGTTGCGCACCGCCGACGAGCATACGACCACGTCCGCGCCCGCGACGTGCTCGCCGACGTGACCTTCCCAGACGGTCGCGCCTAAAGTCTCCAGCCGCTCGGTGATCGGTGATCGCTTCAGGTCGCTGCCCGTCACCCGGAAATTTTCGCCCAGCGAGAGCAACACCTCGGCAATGCCGCTCATGCCTATGCCGCCTATGCCGACGAAATGTATGTGTCTGACGCCTCTGAACAACATATTTCTAATCTACTTCTTGCGAGCAATCTCAATCGCCAAATCGACGGCGCGCTCGGCTGAGTCAGGCCGGCCATGCTTGCGGATCGCCGACTCCATCCGGTCAATCTCTTCGGGTGCGGCGATCAAACGCTTGATCTCTTCGGCCAGCCTCTCGGGAGTCAACTCCTGTTGCAAGATCATTAGGCCCGCGCCCGCTCGAACGAACGCCTCCGCGTTTTTGCGCTGGTGATCGTCGGTCGCGAAAGGGAAGGGGACAAAGATAGCCGCCTTCCCGGCTGCCGCCACTTCGGCTGCCGTAGTCGCGCCCGAACGGCATATCAACACGTCAGCCTTCTCAAAACGTGTTGCCATCTCATCGATGAACGGTCTGACATCGGCTGCATCGAATCCGGCTTCGCTGTACCCGCGTTTGACCATCTCCAAATCCCGCTCGCCCGTCTGGTGCGTTATATCGAGCCGGTCTTTTTCCGGCGCGAGCAGCTTTAATGCTTCGACCATCGCCGCGTTGATAGCGTGCGCGCCCTGGCTGCCGCCGAATATCAAGATGTTCAAACGCTCGCCCCGCTCTTTTTTCTTAAGCAGCGCGAAATCGTTGCGAATCGGGTTGCCCGTCACGCGACCGCGCGCGCCAAAGTATTTCTGCGCGTCTTCAAAACTGAGCGCCGCAGCATCGACCCATCGCGCAAGCACGCGATTAGTAAATCCCGGCATCGCATTCGGCTCTACCGCCATAGTCGGTATCCGCAATAGCGCCGCCATCAACAGAGTCGGCCCCGACGAATAACCTCCGACTCCGATCACAACGTCGGGCCGGAATCGCTTCAGAATCCTGCGCGCCTCGACGAAGCTCAAGGGCAGAATTCCGAGCGACTTCAATCGTCGAACCGCCGATACGCCTTTTAGCGCGCCCACATTTATCAGTTCGAGCTTGAAGCCTTCGCGCGGCACGATCTTCTTTTCAAGCCCGTAAGCCGTGCCTACGAAAAGAATCTCCGTATCCGGCGCGCGCCGCTCAAACTCGCGCGCGATAGCCACGCCCGGAAAAATATGCCCGCCTGTTCCACCCGCCGCGATAATCACCCTCATCAAGTCCTGAGTCCTGCGACCCGCTAGCGCGGGTGCCTCGGAGTCCTGAGTCCTGAGTGCTGTTATTCAGCACTCAGAGTCCAGGACTAATCCAGTCTTTTCCCATGCTTCGAAACATTCAGCAGCACGCCCGTAGCAAACAGGCTGATCGCCAGCGACGAGCCGCCGGAGCTTATGAACGGCAACGGGATACCCTTTGCCGGCACGAGCGATAACGCCACGCTGACGTTGAACAACGCCTGCACGGTGATCATCACCGTGATCCCTATCGCCAGCAATTGCCCGAAAAGATCGGGCGCAAATCTTGCCGCGCGAAAACCCCTCCAGGCCAGCAGCCCGAATAGCAATACGATTGTCGCGGCCCCGATAAATCCTAGCTCCTCGCCTATGACTGCGAAGATAAAATCGGTGTGCGGCGCGGGAAGATAAAAGAGCTTCTGCTTGCCCTGAGCAAACCCTGCCCCGCTCCACCCTCCGCTCCCGATCGCTATTAGCGATTGAACTACCTGAAATCCCGTCCCGGTCTGATCCTTCCATGGGTCGAGAAAGACCATGAGCCGCTTGAATCGCCAGGGCACTATCAGCATGTAAACGAGCGCAGGGGCCGCAGGAATTGCCATCGAAGCGAGATAACGAAGCGGCGCGCCCGCGTGAAACATCATCACCGTAAAGACAACGCCGAGTGAAAGAGCGGTGCCGAGGTCAGGCTCTGCGGCGACCAGCGCGATTGTTAACCCGGCGAGCACAACTGCGGGCAGAAAAGTTCTTTTGAAACTCGTTATCTCGCCCAACCTATATTCGAGGAAGAACGCCAAAAAGGCTATCAGAGCCAGTTTGGAGATTTCCGAAGGTTGAATCGATACGTAGCTCCCGTACCTGATCCAGCGGTGCGTCCCGTTTACTGCCGGAAAGAAAAGCACGGCTGAAAGCAAAAGGAACGTCACGCAAAGAATCGGTATCAGCACGCCCGGCCGCTTGTAGTGCCTGTAATCGATCCGTATGGCTACCGCCATCGCTATCAATCCGATTGCGGCCCAGGCTCCCTGTCGCAGCAGGAAGTAATATTGTGTGCCGTAGTTTTTCTGAGCCAGCACAGCCGACGCGCTGTAGACCATCACCGTGCCGAACAGAGTCAACCCGACGACGAGCGCGACCAGGATCTTATCGACCGGAAGCTCGCGCGTCATCGGCGCGGACATTGTGTCATCGCGCTTCCATCGCGGACTTGCTATTTTGTAAGCAGCAGCCATCTGAATCTCAAATTAGATTTTTCAAATCTCAAATTAAGTTGTTAGTCTGCCGGTCCAGCCGCTGTGAATCTGGCTGACCAGTTTGTAGACCGATTGCTTGAACGCGCGGCCACGGTGCTCGTAGTTCTCAAACATATCGAAGCTGGCGCAGGCTGGAGCCAGCAGCACCGTGTCGCCTGCGGTTGCGGCTTCCATAGCTTTAAGCACCGCGTCGTCCATCGAGTGCGCGCGCGTCATCGGTCGCAAGTCTTGAAGTTGCGCGGCGATAATGTCGCTCGCCGCGCCAATCAGGATTATGTGCTTCACGCGCTCCCGAACGAGCGGGGCAAGCACCGTGTAATCACTCCCTTTGTCTTTCCCGCCCAGTATCAAGATGACGTTGCCGGGGAATGCTTCTAGCGCCTTCGCGGTCGAGTCTACGTTCGTAGCTTTCGAGTCGTTATAAAACTTGACGCCTTCGATCTCGGTCACATGCTCGATGCGATGCTCGACGCCTTTAAATTGCTTTATCGCATTGCGCAGCGCGGGCAGATCGTTCTGCTTGACGTTCATAGCGCAGATGGTTGCGCCGAGCGCCGCCATAATGTTTTCGACGTTGTGCATTCCGGGCACAGATATTTCGTTAAACGGAATTACTTCGACTTCGCTGTGGTCCGCGTTCATAAGCGTCGTGTAAATGCTGCCCTCGCGCGCGTAGATGTCTGCGTCATGCCCGCTTGAGCTGAAATAGATTTTCTGTGAGCCGACGCCAAGCTTTGCGACCATATCTGCAATACCCGGATCATCCGCGTTCAGCACGGCCCAATCGCCTTCCGCCTGGTTCAAAAAAATCCTGTGCTTGGCGCGGACGTAGTTTTCCATCGAGCCGTGCCGGTCCAGGTGGTCCGGCGTGATGTTGGTGACGACCGCGACGTTTACGCGTAGGGATTGAATCGTCTCCAGTTGAAAGCTGGAAAGCTCGGCAACGGTCCACGACGACTCGCTCGTTTTTTCGACAAGACTTGTAAGCGGGGTGCCGATATTGCCGCCTACGATCACAGAAGCGCCCGCCGCCTGCATCAACTCGCCCGTGAGAGTTGTGGTCGTCGTCTTGCCGTTCGAACCTGTGATGCCGATCATCCGGCCCTTCAAAAAACGCCCCGCGAGTTCCGGCTCGCTGATTATCTCGACGCCCGCGCGGCGGGCCGACTCAAGCGGCGCGATGTCGGCAGGCACGCCTGGGCTTACGACTATCAAGTCGGCATTCCCAAATAAACTTTCGGGATGACTCCCCATTGAAAGCATCACGCCGAGCTTGCGCACCTCTGCCGCCTGGGCCGCGATCTCCGACTCAGGCTTCACGTCGTTAGCCATCACGATAGCGCCGTGCAGCGCGAGCAGCCGGGCGGCCGCCACCCCGCTGCGAGCCAGCCCTACGACCAACACCTTTTTGCCCTTCAGTTCCATCGTGTCTATCTGAGTTTGAGCGTTGACAGGCTCAACAGCGCAAACAGTATCGCCAGTATCAAAAATCGAAATACTATCTTTGGCTCCATGCGCCGCGATAGCTCCGGCGGATAGTTCAGCTCGAAGTGGTGATGCAGCGGAGCCATCTTGAATATGCGCCGTCGAAACAGCTTGAACGACGCCACCTGTAAAATCACCGACAGGGCTTCCAGCACGAACACGCCGCCGATCATCACCAGCAAGAACTCCTGCTTTATCATCACCGCAACGACGCCGATCGCGCCGCCTATGCCGAGCGACCCCACGTCGCCCATAAAGACCTCTGCGGGCGGCGCGTTGAACCACAGAAAGCCGAGGCTCGCGCCCATAAGCGAGGCGCAGAAGATAGTCAGCTCGTGGACTTCCGTGTTGTAGACAAGCCCCAGGTAATCGGCGAATATCTTGTGCCCCGTGACATAAGTAAACCCCGTGAGCGCCGCCGCCGTCACCATCGTGACCGAGATCGCAAGCCCGTCGAGTCCGTCCGTCAGGTTCGCCGCGTTTGAAAACCCGACTATAACGATCGGTGTAAAGACGAGCAGATAAATCGGCCACCATATTTCCG
Source organism: Blastocatellia bacterium (assembly GCA_963728545.1). GTDB lineage: Bacteria > Acidobacteriota > Blastocatellia > UBA7656 > UBA7656 > DASUNP01. The sequence goes on along the minus strand of CAVSKO010000002.1, from coordinate 2,452,783 downwards.
GGACCAGGTCTTTTAAGAACGGCACGCTCAAACGCGTGCTGTACGTGGTAAAGTACTTGAGCGAAAGACCCACCCCGATTGCCGCCAGAAACTGGAGCGCCAGTTTTTGCTTGCCCGTAAGCCCCAGGTTGTGACGGCGCTTGATTTTCAAATAATCATCGGCAAAGCCTATTGCCCCGAACGCCATCGTCGCGCCTACCGCTATCCACACATAAATCACAGACAGGTTCGACCAGAGCAGAGTCGAGATGACGACCGACAGAATAATCAGCACGCCGCCCATCGTCGGCGTGCCGCGCTTTGATAGGTGCGTGCGCGGCCCCTCTTCGCGTATCTGCTGGCCGATCTGAAACTGCCTGAGCATAGAGATCATTCGCGGCCCGAACATCAGGCTGATTAAAAGCGCCGTTATCGCCGCCCAGGCCGTGCGAAAAGTCACCTGATCGAATATGCGCAAGAAGGAAAGGCTATCGTGGACGCCTTGTAATAGTTGCAAGTAGTAAAACATCCAGGCCTCTCAGATGTGGAGTCGGTCTACCTCAAACTGACTGTCGCCGTGTCTCCGCATCATTCCGTTCCTGCGTCACTTCTTCGCTTAGCTCAAACATCTGCTTCATTCGCTGAACAACGATCTCTGTCTTCACCCCGCGCGAGCCTTTGACGAGTATGAGGTCGCCCGCGCGCGCCTCTCTCTCAATCAACTCCGCCGCGTCTTCGGGCGTCTCGCAAAAGAGGGCTTCCCGTTCGCTCATGCCTGCCCGTCGCGCGCCCTCAACTATTTCTCGTCCCAGCCCGCGAACGCCTACGAGCAGATCGACTCCAAGCTCGAATGCTTTTCTGCCGGTCTCGCGGTGAAGCTCCGGGCCGGTCGCGCCAAGCTCTAACATCTCGCCCGCGACCACGATCTTTCGCCGCGAGTCACGGTTCGCGCACACGGTCGTCATCATCTCGACCAGGGCGCGAGGGTTCGAATTATATGAATCGTCAATGATCGTAAAGCCCTCTTGAAAGCGCACGACCTCTCCGCGCATGCGTGGGCTTGATGATTCGGCAAGCGCCTCTGCTATTGACGCGAGCGGCACCTGGTAAAAGTCCGCGACCGCAGCCGCCGCCAGCGCGTTGTAAATGTTATGCCGGCCCGCCGCGCTCAACTTCGTTTCTACCTCTCCGCGCGGCGTGACGAGAAGAAAGCTTGTGCCGCCCAGCCCCTCCGCCTTTATGTCCCGCGCCGTCACGTCTGCCGCCGCAGAGATTCCGAACAACCGGTAATTGATATCGGTGCGCAGCTCTCGCATGCGCGCCACGCGTTCGTCGTCGGCGTTCAGAACCCCAACTCCGCCCGCTTTGATGCCGCCTACCATCTCGGACTTGGCTTCGGCAATCGCGTCGATGGAAGCGAAGAATTCAAGGTGGACCGGCGCGACGATGGTGACTAGGCCGACATCCGGCGGCGCGATTCGCGTAAGCTCGGCAATTTCCCCTTGATGATTCATTCCCATCTCAAGTACCGCGAAATCGAAATCCGAAGCGCGCGCGCCGTCGCTCTCCATCTTGAGAATCGACAGCGGCAGCCCGTAAGCGTTATTCAGATTGCCCTTCGTCTTTGTGACTTTGCCGCCGCGCGCGAGCGTCGCCGCCGCCATCTCTTTGGTAGTCGTCTTTCCCATGCTTCCGGTTATGCCCACGACGCGGCCCGGCCAGTTTTTAAGCACGCCCTGAGCTAGCTGCTGCAAGGCCGCGAGCGTATCGGCCACGGCGATCAGCCGCCCGTCATCAACCAGGTCTGTTGAAGCGATAAAGTCGCGCGAGACGACTGCTCCACACGCGCCTTTCTTCAAAGCCTCGGCGACGAACCTGTGGCCGTCATAGTTTTCGCCCCGTATGGCAAAAAACAGTTCGCCTTCGCGAATAGTTCGCGAATCTATCGAATAGCCGATCGGCTCGCGCGCCACGCGACTTTCTGACATCGCGCCGGCCTTGATCTCTTTTATGATCTCGCCTAACTTCATCTCATTCCCTACCGGCAATCGCCTCTCGCGCCACTTCGCTGTCGTCAAAATGTATCGTGCGGTCGCCGAGGATTTGATAAGTCTCGTGTCCCTTGCCCGCTATCAGCACCACGTCGCCCGCGCGCGCTTCATCGATTGCGCGAAAGATCGCTTCGCGCCTGTCGGGCAGCTTTACGTAAGGGCGCTCGGTCCTTTTCAACCCGACTTCTATGTCCTCGATGATCGCCAAAGGGTCTTCGCTGCGCGGGTTGTCGGAAGTCACTATAGCCACGTCGCTCAACCGCGCGGCAATCTCTCCCATCGGAGCGCGCTTTGTACGGTCGCGGTCCCCGCCGCAACCAAAAACCGTGATGACTCTCCCCGAATTGCCCGCGACTTCGCGCGCCGTCTGCAAGACGTTTTTAAGCGCGTCATCCGTGTGAGCATAATCGACGATGACAGTGAAGTCCGGCTGGCGTGATGTGTTTAATCGCACCTGCTCGAACCGTCCGCGCACCAGTTGACATTCGGCCACGCCGCGCCTGGATGCCTCCAAACCGAATCCCAGAGCCAATCCTGTGGCGATGGCCGCGAGCGTGTTGTAAACGTGCGGGCGGCCAACCAGCGGCGAAGCTATCTCGACCTGTCCCCGAAAAGTGCTCGCAATAAAAACCATTCCTTCGCCGGTAAGCTCGAAATCGTCCGTCCTGACGTCGGCTGACGGGTCGAAGCCATAAGTGATCGTTTTGCCTTTTGCTTCATTGATCAGCCTGCGGCCATGCTCGTCATCAACGTTGATTATGGAAGCGCCCGGCTCGGAGCCGAGGCTTCCGTCGAACAGCTTTTTTTTTGCGGCGAAGTAGCTCTCCATCGTCTTGTGATAATCGAGATGGTCGCGCGTCAAATTCGTAAAGACTGCGGCGGCCAGTTTCAACCCCTGCGCGCGACGCAGCTCGATAGCGTGCGAAGAGATTTCCATCACCGCCGAGCGACAACCCTCAGAGACAGCTTCGGCCAGCATGCGCTGGATGTCCGCTGCTTCGGGCGTGGTATGTCGCGCCGTCTCCGCGCGGTCGCCGATCCGATGATTGATAGTGCCGAACATTGCCGAGGTTTCCTCGGCCACGCGGATTATCGAATCGATCAGATGTGCGGTCGTCGTCTTGCCGTTGGTCCCGGTTATCCCGACGAGCTTCAATCGCTCGGACGGGTGACCGTGAACCGCTGCCGCCGCTTCTGCGAGTGCCGCGCGAGCATCCGCTACCTCTATCCACGCCGCGCGGTCGAGAATTTCACTATCATGCCCGCCGATAGGTATGGGCTGTTCGGAGATGATCGCGACCGCCCCGCTTGCGACTGCCTGCGGGATAAAGCCGTGCGCGTCCACCCGTTCGCCGCGAACTGCTACAAAGACGCTGCCGGGCGCAGAGGCCCGCGAATCATGTGTCACGTCGCGCGCTTCCTGGTCGAGCCGTCCCGTGACGGCTTTTGCATTCAGAAGACGTGCTAGTTCATCGATCTTCAATTCGTCCTTGCCGTTGCGCTTTTCGTTAATTTGCCCCGCGCGCGCGTGGGCTGAGATTTCGGCTTTGGCTTCTCTTTTTTCTCTGTGCGCGCCGCTCTCTCCACTCGGGCGGCTTGCGCGATCTGCGGCTTCTCTTTTTTCTTGACCTGTTTTGAAAGCCTCACGACGCAGACGGTATTTTCGCCGGCAAGCGCGCCGGGCGAAGGGGTTTGACCTGAAACCACTCCCTCGCCGCTCGCTTTTACTTTTAACCCGCGCTTTGCGCACAAAGCCACTGCCTCGCGAATACCTTTCCCCATCAGATCGGGCACGACCACGCTGCCGTACTGCTTAGATGCGTCTTTCGACTCATTCGACTCGGCGGCAACATCGAGCGCGGGCCGCCCGTCCGCCTCTTCTTCCGAAGCCTCCCGGTTGCCTTCGGTGACCGATTTGGGAACGTCATAAACGTGAAAATCATTTGCGACCAATCCTGATTGCGGATCATCTTCGGGCTGGACGCCGAGTATCTGTAGCGTGTCGGCTACGACCTGAGCGAAGACGGGCGCGGCGGCATCGCCGCCGTGATACGCGCCACGCGGTTCGTCCAGCGAGACTATGCAGGCGACCTCCGGGTTTTCTACCGGAGCGAAGCCTGCGAAAGAAGCTATGTAACGGGTCTTTGAATAACGCTTCGTCGCTTCATCAACTTTCTGAGCGGTGCCTGTCTTGCCGGCGGCGCGATAGCCCGAAACTTTCGCGCGCTTGCCTGTGCCCTTGACCACCACGCCTTCAAGCATAGCCTTCAACTCGTCCGCCGTCTGTTCGCTCACAACGCGGCGCGACTCGGTCTTGTGTTGTTCGAGAAGATCGCCCGACGACGAAGTGACGCGGTCGACCAGGTGCGGCGCGACGTAGACGCCGCCGTTGGCTATCGTGGCAAAAGCGGCGACGGCCTGAACGGCAGTCACGCCGACTTCGTGGCCCATGGGTATCGAGCCTATAGTCGTCGGTCCCCACTGTTTCACATCGCGCAGCAGCCCGCGCGCTTCGGCAGGAAGCTCTATGCCGGTGCGCTGCCCGAAACCGAATGCCTGGATGTAGCGAGCCAATCGCTCGTTGCCCAGCCGCATGCCTATCTTGATGGCCGCTACGTTAGAAGATTTCGCCAGAGCTTGCGAAGCCGTGAGCGTGCCGTAATGCCCGTCGTGAATCACGCGGTCTGCTATGCGTATCTGCCCGCCGCCGCAATCGATCAAAGTGTCCGGGCGAATCAATCTCTCTTCGAGCGCGCCCGAATAAGCTACAAGCTTGAATATCGATCCGGGCTCAAACGTAGTCTCTACGGCATAGTTACGCCGCGCCGCGTCTTTCGACTCCGAGACCTTGTTAGGATCGAAGGTCGGATAGTTTGCAAGCGCGAGAATCTCGCCCGTGGCGGGACGGACTACGACGACCGTGCCCGCCCGCGCGTTTGTGCGTCGAATGGCTTCGGCCAGCGCCTTTTCTACGTAGTGCTGAATCAATATATCTATGGTGAGCTGTATGTCGGCGCCGGGGACGGATTTTTCAAGCGAGTGATCGTAAGACTTGTTTAGCGCGTCTACGTCCATCACAAGGCGGCCGCCCTGGCCGCGAACGAGCTTGTCATAGGCAAGCTCGATGCCGCCCAGCCCTCGCTCATCGATGTCGACGAACCCGAGGATGTGGGCGGCGGCTTGACCGCTCACATAAAACCGCTTCATCTCTTCGAGGAATCGAAGCCCCGGCAGAGAGAGCGCCTGAACGCGCGCCACCTCGTCGTCCGTGAGCTTGCGCTTGACGGCCACAAGAACTGCATCGGAGGTCAGGCGGCGATAAAGCGCGTCACGATCTACGTCCAGCAGCCTTGATAGCCGGTCCGCCGCGCGGTTGGCATCCTGTATCTCTGCGGGCGAGGCGTAAAGCGATTTCACTTCAACAGAGCGGGCAAGCTCGTTGCCGCTTCTGTCATAGATCACTCCGCGCATCGGGCTTAACTCGATTTCGGCCTGATGCTGGCGCTCTGCGCGCGCGCGCAAGCGATCATGATCGCTCACCTGTAGGTAAACGAGCCTGCCGCCTATGACCAGTATCCAGATTACAATAAAGACCTGAACGATAAGGCCGCGCCTTTCGGATGCCTTTCGCACCTTCGCCATTGCAAGCGCCCCGGTGCTATGTTGCTGCTGCGCTCTCAATTTTCCAGTTTGGGATTTCACTTTTATCACCGCTTTGCCGAAGGGCGTCGTATGTTATTCGTTTTGGCTTTGGCCTCTTTCGTCTTGGGCTTCGGCCTTTCAAGCCCGAGCTTCTGGGCGCGCTTTTCGATTTCTACGGGTGAGGACGCGCGAGCATATTGCAATTCAAGCTGGCGCAGCTTCTCGTCAAGCTCGGTCGCCTGTCTTCTGAGTTCCTCGCTCTGGTAGCCGAGCTGAACGGCTTCGAAATGCTGGCCCGCGCTGATGACGAAGCCGCCCGAAACGAGCGCCCCGGCGATGGCGATGATCGTAAGCCAGGCAATCACACGCCCGCTTACAGGTCGCGCGACGCGCGCGTTTTGAATCTGTTTATCAGGAAAGAACCGATCCGTCATAAAACTGCCTCAAAGATGGATTCGGGGGTAATTGCCTGCATACTTGTCTGCTTCGGGGGTACGACTCTCAAATCTTTTCGCACACTCGAAGAAGGGCGCTGCGCGAGCGCGGGTTGCGCTCGACCTCTTCGGGAGCGGGGCGAACCGGCTTTCGCGTCAACACCACAACCCGGCGGCGCGCGCCACACCGGCTGCAAATAAGATCGGCGGAATCCTGACTGCCGATACTCTCTTCTGGGGGCGTCTGATTGAATGCTCTCATCTGAGCCTGACAGGAGCAGCGGCCCGATTCGCGTTGGAAGGCGCGTTTTACGATGCGGTCTTCCAGTGAATGAAAAGATATGATTGCCAATCGCCCCCCGCTTTCCAACCGCGAGACGGCGGCCGGGATAAGGGCTTCTACCGCCGCAAGCTCGTCGTTGACCGCGATTCTGAGCGCCTGAAAAGTTCGGGTCGCGGGATGTATTCGCCAGCGACCGCGCAGATTGAGCGCGCGCACTACCGTGTCGGCTAACTGCTTCGTCGTCGTTATCGGCTGTCGCTCGCGTTCGCGCACTATTAGACGGGCTATGCGGCGCGACGCGCGCTCTTCGCCGTATTCAAAGATCAAATCTGCAAGCTCCGACTCGGTCAAATTATTGACCAGATCGGCTGCCGTCTGCTCGCCCCGCAGATCCATTCGCATATCGAGCGGGGCGTCGGCGAGAAAGCTGAATCCGCGCTCGTTTGCGCCAAGCTGCATCGAAGAGACTCCCAGGTCGGCCACGACTCCCCTGACTTTTTCGACACCCAGCCGATCAAGCTCTGTGCTGAGGTCTTCAAAGTTGGCCTGGATTGCTTGAAATCGCCCCTCGACGTCGGACAGTCGCGCGCGCGCAATCTCTAGCGCCTCGCTGTCGCGATCTATGCCGATGACCTGCGTTTCCGATGAAGCGGCGAGCAACGCTCGTGCGTGGCCTCCCAGTCCCAGCGTGCAATCGACAAAGGTTCCGCCCGTCTCTGGCCTGAGCCAGCGGGTGACCTCTTCGAGTAAAACAGGCTCGTGAGCCTGATCCGTCTCTGCATGCTCTGAAGCCATCTCTCTCTCATAACTATTTTACTGACAGGCGCGGTTCACGACAGCTAAACGCCCAGGCTCGCCAGATTCTTTGCGTCTTCGGCGGTGTAAGGCTCGCTGTCGAGCGACATCTTGAACCGATCCAGCTCCCATACCTCCAGGTATTGCAGATAGCCCAGGACTGCGACCTCTCCCGTCAGCGCCGCGCTTGAGCGAAGCAAAGGATGTATCAATAACCGGCCCTGCGAATCCATCTCGGCATTCTGACCATAGTAGTTTGTTCTGTTAAGAAACTTCTTGACCGTAATATCCTCTGTGCCACGGGATTGCAGTTTTTCCTCAATAGCATGCCACTCCTGCATAGGGTAGAGCCGGGCATACTCGCCCGTCAGGCTGGTGACGTAGAACTCTGTGCCGTAATGCTCGTCTATGTAACGACGGTAGGCCGCCGGTAGCTTTATGCGACCTTTCTCATCCATCCTTACCGTGTAATTGCCTCTTAGCATTTGACCGATTTAAGCAATACAGTTAAAGTTCTTCTTTAACGAATCCCGTCTTATTCATCTTTTCAAATACATGTCCACTTTGGTCCACTTTGGGCCACTTCGCGGTATGGTACGTCAGATAGGCAGGGGTGTCAAGGATGAAATTCTGTAATGATAAGGATTTCCGGCCATTCAGGTGAGGTCGTTTTAGGACACTATTGAATACCGCGCCGGGAGCAGCTATGGTATAGTGCGTCCCTTTGGGGCGGGACGGAGCCTTCGCAAATGGGCAAAAGCGCCATCTTTATAATCGCATACGGTCTGCTTGCGGCGGCGGCCAATTTCCTTGGCGGGCTGCTGGTATCGTCCAGGCGGCTGGGCCAATCGACGCTGAGGTATCTTATAGCGCTCGGCGCGGGGTTTATGCTGGCGACGGTCTTTTTAAAGATGGTGCCCGAAAGCATAGAGCTGTGGGCAGGGCAGACGGCGACCTCCGAGGCGATGGTGGTCCCGATGATGTGGTTTCTGGGCGGCTACCTGCTCATTCAGCTTGTCGAGCACACCGTAGCTCCGCACTTCCATTTTGGCGAAGAGACACACGAAGAAGCTATGCTTGCCCAGCACGCGGCGCTGGCGGGCGTGAGCGCGCTGATGGTGCATACGTTCTTTGACGGCGTCTCGATAGCGGCTGCATCGCTCGTTGATTTCCAGCTGGGGGTGCTGGTCTTTATAGCCATTCTGCTGCACAAGCTGCCGGAAGGGTTCACCGTAGCCTCTATGATGCTGGCGGCGGGCCGCAGCCGCCGCAGCGCGCGCGTGGCTGCGCTCATGGTGGGCCTGGCGACCCTTGTGGGCGCGGCGCTTGTAGTCATTTTCGAGGGTATAATCGCTCGTTCACATCAACTGTCAGCGCACATCCTGCCGCTTTCGGCGGGCGTTACGCTTTATGTAGCCGCATCGGATTTGATCCCCGAAGTCAACACGCGCGAAGGGGGGATAAAGACATCGCTTATGGTCTTTGGCGGCGTCGCTTTGCTCTACCTCACAGAATTGATCTTAGAGAGCCTGCACTGATAGCCTTTTCTCTTTTCAGCCCCGGTCAGTTATCATTAAATAATAAAGCGCAATACGGTCAGGCCGGATGGTAAACAATCGTCAAGCCGCCTTGAGTTTTATTCCGTTTTAAATTTTTATCGTTATCCGGGGTTTAAGAAAAATGTTTCGAGCATTCAGTAGAACGGTTTCGTCGCTGGCAATCATTTTTTTCATTTCAAGCCTGGCTGCCGCCCAACCTCAACTGCCTGAGCCGGTGGGGATGGTCAATGATTTTGCCGGCAAGTTAAGCCCGGAGACCAGGCAGTCGCTCGAAAACTTGCTGACAAATTTCCGCACTCGCACAGGTATCGAACTCGCGGTGGTCATTACTCCGGAAGAGAGCCTGCAAGGTTATACCATAGAGGAGTACGCGCTAAATCTGGGACGAAAATGGAAAGTGGGCCGCGCTTCCGACAAACTCGGCATGGTGCTTTTGATCGTTACGAAGCCATCCGACGATAAAGGCTGTCATGGTGGTACTCGCCTGGAGGTCAGCCGATACCTTGAAGGCGATCTGCCTGACGGGCTTGCGTGGGAAGTGATTCGCAAAATGCGTGGCGACTTTATCGCGTGCAGGTTCGATCAAGCCGTCACGACCGGCGTGCAGACCCTTCTTTCAACCGTCGCCCAGAGGCGAGGCGTTTCAATCGAGGGCGTAGACAACCGCCAGGCTTATCAACCCGTACCGAAACGCCCGACAAAGAGTCGCGGCATATCGCCCTCATTGATCATATTCGGGCTATTCATCATCTTCGTAATCATCAGCGCGCTGTTCGGAAAAAATCGCGGCGGGCCTGGGGGCGGAGGGCATCGCCGTCGAAGTCTTGACGGGGCCGAATGGATGTTATTGCCTATAATCTTCGGCAGCAACCGGGGCGGCTTCGGCGGCCATCAAGGCGGCTCAGGGGGGGGCGGCTCAGGGTGGAGCGGCGGCGGCGGCGGCAGCAGTGGCGATTTCGGCGGCTTTGGCGGCGGCGGCGATTTCGGCGGCGGCGGCGCGAGCGATAGCTGGTAGAGGATAAAGATGAATTGAAAATTCAGATCTGAATTTTCAATTCAAATGGAGGATGAGTGGCAGATATACTCGGTGAATTTGTAGAGAGCTTGCATAAAGCGCACGGTGATAATTTGAAGTCGGTAGTCTTCTACGGCCCGGCGCTTGTCGGCGATCACCTCGATGAAGATCGCCCAAAAAACGTCCTCGTAGTCCTGGGCCGCATTACGCCCGCCGATCTTAAGGCTGCTCACGACGTAGCCGAAAAATGGCGCCTCGAAGGCAACCCGCTTCCTGTCTATTTCACGGGCAGCGAAGTGGTTGATTCTTCCGACGTGTTCCCAATCGAGTTCATAGACATGAGCCGCCACCGCCGCGTGCTGTATGGCGATGATCCGTTCTTAGGGCTTGAGATTTCAACTCAAAACCTCCGCCACCAGCTTGAATACGAGTTGCGCGGCAAGCTCATACGTCTTCGCACGCTCTACATCACCGCTTCTCACAATCCGAATCGGCTCGCGCGGTTGATGGTAGATTCACTCGACAGCTTCGCGGCCCTGTTTCGCCATGTGCTTGATATGCTGGGAGGCAAAGCCTCGTTCGATAAGCGCGAATGTGTAATGGAGCTTGCCGACACTCTCAAGCTGGATAAGAAAGTCTTTACCCGCATATTCGATTACGAAGCGGATGAAGATCTCTGGCTGGAAGCCGAGACAAACGAAACCTTCGCATCATACCTGTTACAGATCGAGCGCGTCGTTGATGCGGTGAACCAATCAGGTTAAGAGCCAGGTGATGCGCCGGTCGTTATGTTGATTACTCGCCAAAACATTGACAAACACAAGCTGTTTTTATAAGAAATAGCTGGTCTCTTATCTTCATCCGACCTCATAAATAAATCAGGCCAGGAACCGGACCCGAAGAGGCCCTTTAATTATCTCAAGTTTTCAGATTTGTAACGTTTCAGAGAAAGGGATCATTATTATTTATGGGACCGGTTTCAGGTTCATCGGCATATTAAGGAGGGATAGACGTGGATAGGCTCACGAATGATAACAGCCCGGATGATAACGACCAGGCTGATCAACAGCGAAATGTCGTTGAACATTACAAGCACTTACTGAAGAGAGGTCAAGCAGGAAGCAGTGGCGTTGAAGATGTAGAGGGTGGCGGGGAACCCGATCTGTCAGAAGGAGGACTCCGAGACCATCTGGATGTTACTAAATCCGAACTCTACCGGATCATTGAGCAGCATCTTGGCGGCGACGCAAAACTCTACGATGTCGCGGATCAAATTGTCGCCAAAGCCGACGAAGCGCTCAGGGTCTTAAGGGATGAAGACGAGCAGCTACTGCGCACAAACAGCGAGCTATTAGACGGTCTTGAGGCCATCGTCCGCACAGACGGCTCACGGCCTTCCTTCATTATCCGGGAGGGCGAGGTTGATCGTTCAACAAGCCCTGTCGGCGCATGGTCAGATACGCTCGACGCAAGCGCAAATCTCTTGCGCGATTCGATTGCCTGCGTTGGAAGGATTGATGTTCCGGGATCCACACAGGGGTTTGAGGGCACGGGTTTTCTGATTCAAGAAAACCTGATACTAACCAATCGCCACGTGCTCCAGGCCGCCGCCAGGCGTAACGACGATGGGACGTGGACCTTCAAACAGGGCGCTGCCATAGACTTCGGCCACGAATTCCGCGCGCAAGAATCTATAAACCGGCGAGCCCTGAATAACGTCGTGTTCACCGGCCCCAAGCCGATCTTACAAACCGGTTCCGTCGACCATACGAAACTTGACCTCGCGCTAATTGAGATCGGGCCGTCTAACGCAGGCGAGGAGCCTCGGACAGTCCTGTCGGTAGACGTGGCGCGTGACTGGGCGGCCCCGGAGTTGCCCGTGTTCGCCATCGGCTATCCCGCAATCCCCCCATTCGGCCAGTACACCCCTACTCTCCTCGAACAGTTGTTTCAGACGACCTTCGGGTACAAGAGACTTGCGCCGGGTCTGGTCATTAAATCGCAGATCACCGCCCAGCCCTGGACGATGGCCCACGACACGACGACGCTGGGCGGCAATTCCGGCACCGTCATGCTCGTTGCGGGCCGCGAATTCGCCGCCGCTGGCCTGCACTACGGCGGCAGACGCGGCGAGCCGCGCGAAAACTGGGGGCACATCCTTGGGTCTGTGCTGGACGAGACGGACGGTCGCTCAGACATCACGCTCAGGCAGCATCTGGCGGAGCGCGGTGTACAACTCATCGACCGGATGGGGGCCGGTCATTCGCCGGGCAATTGATCGATAATCTTTTGAGGTTAAATTGTGAGCGCGATACAGACAATCGTTCAGGCGCTGAGCGCTACTCGGGAAGAGTTCGGCAACATGTTCTTGCAGGCGCAGGCGAGGCATGGGGTGATGCCGCGGAAGCATTTCGAGGCTATCGCCACTTCTGAGGCAGACAACGATACTGCCTTCACCCTGGCCCTACAGCATGCGAGCAATCAGGGCTGGCTGGAAACGCTCGTCAACATCATCATCGACGAAGGGCTAGAAGACGGAAGCCTCACGCAGTCGCTGGCCGAAGCGCAAGCCAACGCGGGCGACGCCACACTACAGGCGACGACGAATCTTGCCAGAGGGTATGGGCAGCCTGACGTCTTTTATAAAGGCTACGGGAACGGCATTCGTTGGACAGGGAAAATCCTTATCGACGGCAGCGGGAAGGGGACAGGAATATTGATCGGCCCGCACCTCATGCTGACGGCCTGGCACGTTGTGAAGGATCTGTTTAATCCGAGCGCGAACGGTCAGTGGGAGCCAGACCCACAGGCTGCCACACGCCTTCAAGTCGAATTCGATGATTTTCTCTCCGTCATTGGCCGAACGCTTCAACCGACTCAACCGCTCCGTGTGAGCGCGCACGATAACTGGTGCGTCAGCTTTTCTGCCTGCCACCCCGACGAATTAAACGAACGAATGCCAAGCGACCTCGGCCAGCTAAAAAATTTTTGGGACTATGCCATCATACGGCTGGCGAAAGCGCCGGGCCTGCTGCGGAGGTGGGCCTCGCCCGACGCCCAGTCTGTCGTGCCGAGGCCCGATGATAGTGTCGTAATCTTCCAGCACCCTGACGCGCAGCCGATGAAAGTCGATCAAGACAAGATTGCCGCGCTGGAGCCGCCCGTGCCTTCAGCCGTCCCAAAGTATCGCTTCCTGCATTACGTGAACTCGCTGGGCGGCTCGTCCGGGGCACCGTGCTTCGACAAGAGTTTTACGCTTTTCGGTATTCATCAGGGCAAGTGGAAGAAATCCGCAGCCGAAGGGCAGGGCGAAGGGCGTGTGGTAAATAGAGGAATCCCAATAGCCCGAGTCCTCGAACATATCAAAGAGGTGATCAAAGAACTGCCGGCGCTCGAACCTTCGGAGAACCCCATCTGGAGTCTCGGCGAGACGAAGCAATACGCGCCCGTCATCGGCACGGACAGCTTTCAGTCGGTTATCTGGCGCTCGGCTGTGGCGGGTATGCCGAAGGTCATAGTCATACGGGGGGGCAGGGGCAGCGGAAAGACTTTCCTTGTCGGCCTCCTTTCGAGCATGCTCCCGGACGGCGGCCATCTGAAGGTGACACTCAAATCAGAATCGATTTCGAAGATGAATGCGGAGCAGCTTGCCCAGAAGATTTGCGAGACGGCGGGCGCACCTGCTCTCTCCCTCTCAAGGCCCGAGGATTTGGATTCGACCGAAGCCGTGTGGCTAAAAAGCGAAGTTGCCGTCAAGGTCATAGACGCGCTCAACGCCGTGCGCAGGGGCAGGCTCGTATGGCTGTTGATTACGGACCTCAACTCCTTCGAGATCGAAGACGCGAGCGCTTCTCAACTTCTTTTTCTACTCTACGAGCAGACGCTTAGTAAGAATTGGCTGCGCGTAGTGCTTGACGGCATGCGGGTAAAACTTCCAATCTCGTTGGAGGGAGTAGAAGCACACACAGATACGCATCGCATCGCCCAGATCGTGCCCGGTGATATTAAAGATTACTTCGAACGCCTCATGGTCCAACTGAACATACCCATAATTCCCCAGTACATCAACGGCCTGATCAATCAGGTTTTACCCGTCTACCAGAGCGCGATTGATGATGAAACTGGTGACGCGATGAAACGCCTTCACAGCAAGGTCAGCGAGGTGGCTAATTCTTTCATTTGAGCGGTTAGAATTGAGTGCAAGACACCCGAAAGGTTTTTCATGACTGATCAGAACACAAACGCGACTGAGTTCGCCGCCCGCATCGAGCGGCGGCTACGCGCCCTTCGTTCGTCGGACGATACTCGCCAGGGCAATCTACAGGCGCAGATCGCCAACGCCGCCGGCCCAAACTTCGACGCCGATGTCGCGCAGGCGTCTTCTGCTGTAATCGAAGCTATTTTCCAGGAAGCCGAGGAATTGGCCGCCGTGTCAGGCAGGTTTTTCCCTCGCGACCTCTTCCGAGCAGACGTTGACGAGGAGACGCGTCAACAAGTCCTAAGCCGCCTTGCCCCGAACTGTGTCATCGAACCCTTCGAGGGAGAGATGCGCTGGATGTTGCTGAAAGCCGCGCGCGCCGTTCCGCTCAGCCGTCTTTCGAATAGTGGCCGACTTCGGACGCTGCTCGACCAAACATTGCCGCCGACCGATCGGTTCGGCACTCTGCTGCGCGAACTCCTTCGGGATGGCGCTCAAATATCGCTCGAAGGGCGCACGCAAGAAGACCTGCTCGCGCTCATCAGCGCCGTCGAGGCGACTTCCGGCATCGAAGGAATTTCAGCGCCGTATGAAGCAAAGCTGCGGAGCCTGATCGAGCGCACAAGGTTTCTGGCCGATTATGATGTTCTGTTTAGCAAGGGGTTCTTCGGACGTACAGAGGAACTCATCAAACTCAGAAAGTTTGTCGAACACGGCGACTCCACATTGACGCGGTTGTGGAGCGGGCTTATCCTCACGGGCCTGGGGGGCGCGGGCAAATTGACGCTTCTGGCGAAGTTCGCAAAGGACATGTTTGAGGAACAGGTCGCGGTGGTCGTCATGCTCGACTTCGACCGGCCAGGTATTGATGCGAGAGATTTTCACTGGCTTGAACTGGAGATGTCCCGCCAGGTCGGTCAGCAGCAGCCGGCGACTGACGCCCGGCTCCGGCGCGGCAGGCGCGATGTCAGGCAGCAAAAATCGGAGTCCGTAATCGAACTGGAGCAGTTAGGATCAGAATTGATCGGCGAGGAACGGAGCCTGCGCCGCGTCGTTTCAGGCATCAGGAATGCCCTGCTCGACGCCGGGGCGGGCGACCGCCCATTCTTGCTCGTGCTAGATACGTTCGAGGAAGTGACGCAGCGTGACCTCTCCGGCAGGCTCCTCGAATGGCTTTATGAGATCGCCGACAAGCTTTCCCCGATGCCGCTCAGGGTCATCTTCTCCGGGCGGCTGTACGATGCGGACCTCGACGAACTCACGAGATTCGGGGTGAGGGACACCCTTGAGGTCGGCGAATTGGAGCCTGAGTTGGCCGAGAAGCTGCTCGTCAGCCTCGATGTGCCGGCGCAGGCTGCGAGCCGTTTGGCCCACTCTGAAATACTGCCTCGGCGACCGCTTGAACTCAGGCTGCTGGCAAAGCTTGTCGAAGGCGATGACGAAGCGGCAGTACAGAATTTGGAGGACGAAATCCGTGAAGGCGGCGACGCCGCGCGGGAGCTGTTTGCTGGCCTCGTCTATCGGCGCGTCCTCCTGCGCATGGACGGGACTCCCGCTCAGGCGCTCGCATACCCTGGCCTGGTGCTGCGCTACGTCACTCGTGAGTTGATACAGCAAGTGCTCGTCCCCGCGCTTGATCTCCCGCCGCTCGACGATGAGGAAGCGGATGCGGCGCTTGATTCGCTCGCTTCATTCAGTTGGCTCGCCACTCGCGAGGGGAACGGCGAGGTGTGGCACCGCAAGGACCTACGCCGCTCGATGCTGAAGGCTATGATTGCGCAAGAGAAAGATAAAGCGCGGCTGATTCACGATAGCGCGATTAAATTCTTTGACAAAGCCGGGACCGAAAGAGAGTGGGCGGAGGCTTTTTATCACCGACTCATGCTTATGTGGGAGCCCTCAGACGGCGAGAACTTCGAACTGGGGGAGCTAAAGAAGGCGAACGAGTTGATAGAGGAGAACGCCGCCGATCTTCCTCCTGCCGCCGCAGCGCTCTTACGCTTCGCCGTCAGCGGCGAAGTATCTATGTCTGATGTCAAGCTGCTGCCGGTTCGCTACCGCGATAGCGCATATGAACGGACCGGGCAACACCTCGTCGGCAAACGTGAGTATGGGAAGGCCCTGGAACTCTATTCGATCAGACGCGAGGATCGGGACGTTATGCACAAGTCCCTCAAGCCCAAGCTCCGCATCCTTTCCGTGCCGCAAAGGGAGCAGCTTGCCGAGTGGGAAACTGACGCCCTTTTTTCAACGGCATCATGGGATAAACTGAGTACTTCGCCTAAGCTGCGGGCGAAGGTCGCTATGTCCTCGCTCCAGGACCTCAGCGATTTTCTCTTCCCAATGGCGATTGTGAATCCTGACCGTGTGCGCTTCAAAGACGTGGAGATATTTCTAATCGAATGCTCGCGCGTAAATGATTCAGAGTTAGACAAAATGGTATCAAGTCAGGGCGAGCTGGCTATGCAGCGCCTCGCCGTTTGCCTAATTCTCTTCGGTGACAATATTAGGCTAAGCCCCAATGTGATCACAGCAGTAAAAAGAATCGTTAAACATTTCCCTGACACAACGCCGACCCTGGAGAAGAGAAAGCTGTTTCTTATTCTCATGAGCCTGGACGAGGATTCTTCGGAGGCTGAACTTCCCGAATTGCACCTGTTTGCGCAAAAACTCAAGCTCAACCTCGACTGGCTCGCGGACCTGTCTGCGTTCTTCGACAAAGGGAAGTACTCGAAAGTAGCCGACTTGATCACTGATGTCCGCTTAACTGCGTTTGAAAGTCAGGCCGACAAACCGAAAACGGTTCGGCAGAGGCTCGGCGCGCTCGACGCGCTCGCAGGATACTGGAGGCAGGGCTGTTCCGTCGAAATAGACTGGGCTTCCCAAAATCCCGAATTCATGCTCAAACTGCTTCGCGGGCCTGACCCGGAATTCCGCGATCCTTGTCGCTTCGCACTGCTCGAAGCCTTCCCGGATCATTCTTCGCGCATGGCATTGGGAGAGATAATATCCTCTATCGTCAAACTTGACTTAGAAGACCTTAATCCCAATACCTTCGCCGACGCCCTCGCCGCCAGCCCCGAACACGCGCTTGAAAGCTATATAGACCTTGTTAACCGTTGCTGGTCGCTGGGCGAATTGTTGCGCCGGGCAAGCTCTGAGCGCCCGGAGTCAGAGAAACTTTATAGAGTCTTGAAAGCCTACGAGAGGTGGGACACAGCGGTCAGCACTACAATTCTCAACGCATTCAGAATGATTAATAGTTCATGGAGGAAATTAACGATGACTGCCGACTTAAGCCGAAAGGCAACTTTAGAAACTATGACCCGGCTCAGCGACGGCGAGTCCGAAGGGGTGGAACGTCCGGGAAGCGAACCTACGACAGACCCTCAGGAATTTGATGACAGAAACGGTTACGACCCTTCATTCCTCAGCGGGTGGAGTATCGATCTCCCGCGAGCAACCCCCGAACGCGCCAGCGACATGCGCAAGCTCAGACGAGGCGGCAGCGGCGTCGTACTCAACTATCGTAACTTCTCCGTCATCATGTCGTCATCGCGCCGCATGCCTATGATCACCGCCGTCAACATCAACGGCGCAGAGGCCCGACGGGTTCCGCGCATCAGCACCTGGAGTTTTGATGGCCGCCTGGATGAAGAGGATCAGTGGGGCGACATACTCTACTTCAATAACGCCCTCGACCGCGGCCACATGGTGCGGCGTGAAGATCCGATATGGGGGACACTCGAAACTGCCCGGCAGGCAAATTTTGACAGCTTCCACTTCACTAATAGCTGCCCGCAGATGGCGGGCGTCAACCAGAGAATCTGGCTCGGGCTTGAGGATTATATACTCAAGAACGCGCGGGTTGAACGCCATGAAGGTGAACGTATTCACAGGCCCCTTCTTTAGCGACAACGACCTGGAGCATAGCAGCGGCGCGAAGATTCCGCTGGCCTTTTGGAAAGTGGTTGCGATTGTGACGGAGGACGGTCGCCCCTCCGCGACCGCCTACAAGGTCAGTCAGGAGCAGGAGCTTGAGGAGCTGGAGTTCGTTTACGCGGGCTACAAGACCTTCCAGATCAGCGTCCGGCAGGTCATGAAGGACACAGGTATAGACTTCAGCGCCCTGGTCGAGTACGACGGATTCTCGCAACACGAGAGCGCGACCGGTGAGAGCGTGGTCGAGCGACTCGACGAGTTGGAAAGTGTGCGGATTTGATGTCGAATCAAGGTCAATAAAGAAGCCTGCCCTCTGGCGCTCAAGTCAGCTTCACCTGCTCAAGACCTTTAGGTGATAAGTAAAGCTCTTTCAACTGGGTCGTCAGGTATTCATAAGCCTCTTCTACGGAGTCGGTCTTGAAGAAGATTTTCAGGTCGGCGCGGCCGACGACTCCCCATCGCACGAGCGCCTCAAAATTGAGCACGTCATCCCAGAACTCTGTGCCGAACAGAACTACCGGCATAATTTTGCGCGGCATCTTGGTCTGTATGAGCGTCAGCACTTCGAACATCTCATCCATCGTTCCGAACCCGCCGGGAAAAACAACTAACGCTTTCGCGGGATAGATGAACCAGAACTTGCGCATGAAAAAATAATGGAAGTTGAAGATCAACTCTCGCGATACGTAATTGTTGACGGCTTGCTCGAACGGCAAGGCGATGTTTAAGCCTATCGATTTGCCGCGCGCAAGCGAGGCCCCGCGATTGGCCGCCTCCATCATCCCGCCCGATCCGCCCGAGCAGATTATAAAGTGGCGGTCGCCCGTCAAAGCCTTCGACCATTCGGTCATGCGGCGAGCAAGCTCCACCGCGTCGCTGTAATACCGCGCCAGCTTCACCGTGTATTCGGCTTCTATCTGCGCGGCCTCAAGCTCAGGCGTCATGGCCTCGGCCTGATTAATTTTTTCTTTCAGCGCTTCCAGCTTTACCGCCGCGATTTCGGGCGTGACCGAGCGGGCCGATCCGAAAAAAACTATCGTGTCGCGCACGCGGTAACGACGCAGCCTTGATTCAGGCTCGATGTACTCGGACAGTATCCTGATTATTCTTGCTTCCCGGCTTTTTAGAAACTCTGCGTTGAGGTAGGGAAGAGAGGGCGGTGCGACAGAGTGATCCGATTCGTTCATGCTTTTCCTCGTGAATTGTTATTTAAAATAATAGCTGGCTGTCTATGCCTGCACGGCAGCAATTTCAGAAAGCAAATTCCAGGCTAGCATCAGTCCGAACACCACACTGAACAGGCCCGCAAGCAGCCGTATCCCGCCGTTGATTTTAGAGAACCGCCGAGACGTGACTGCGAAAGGCGCTCCTATGATCGCGCTCATCAACAGCATCCCGCCGATTGAGCCCAGCCCGAACACGACTATGTAAACAAGCCCGAGCGTGACCGAGGGGATCGTCGTCAGCACGCCCAGCGTCAGCGCCGCGCTGCCCGCAACGCCGTGCACCATGCCTACGACGAACGGGCGGCGTCCGAAGCGAAATATCCGATGGCGATGATCGTGATCGGCGTGGCTGTGAAAGTGTACGTGCTCGTGCGAGGGCTGGTCGTCGTGCGCGTGCGCGTGCGTATGAAACTTGAACCCCCGCTCGCGCCCGACTTTCCAGATGACGTTCGCGCCCAGCGCGATCAACATCACCGCCACGCCCATCTCCATCCACAGCGCGACGCGATCAGGTATCGAGCTTCTAAGCAGAATGACGACAAGGCCGATTACGAACAGAGAAGCCGTGTGCCCGAGCCCCCAGAATGTCCCGACCAGCGACGAGCGCGCGAGGCTTTTATGCTCGCTCACTATCGTAGAGACGGCGACCAGATGATCGGGGTCGAGCGCGTGACGAAGCCCCAGCGAGAATCCTAGCGTGAGTGCTGCCCAAACGCTTGCGTCCATCAATTCGCTCCGGGTTTGTGAAAAATAGATTGCCTGCTAAGCTACGGCGTTTGCCCTCTGCCGGATTGATTCGGCTATCCGGCTATATGATAAGTGAGCGGCAAGGGCATAAAACAGAGCAAAAAGATTATAGCAGCTAAGATAGCAAGTATGATCCGCGTTTTTCCGAGCGGCTCGTCGTCAACTACCGGAGGGTGGCCTACTTTGAGCATGAACAAAAGCACAAGGCTCCAGAGTACCCAGACCGGCAGGGAGTAAAAAGCCACGGTTACGATTGCCATCATAATGACTGCCGCGCAAACAGCGCGCGACACCAGTTTGTGAGCGCGGCGACCGAAGATCGCGTATAAGACATGGCCGCCGTCGAGCTGGCCTACGGGAAAAAGATTCAGCGCAGTGACAAGTAATGCCCCCCACGCCGCCCAGTAAACAGGGTTCCAATCGATCCAATTCGGCAGGCCGAAGAGCATCATTAATAATTTGAAAAGCGGCGGATCATAAGGATACCAGCCGCTTATCTCAGGCGGCGGCGCGGGGGTTGATATAAGCAGCCCGATTATTGAAGCCGGGAGCGCGAACGCAAAACCCGCCAGCGGCCCGGCTATGCCTATGTCAAACAGAGCGCGTCTGGTTGTGATCGGCTCTTTTATCTTTATGACCGCGCCGAACGTCCCGAACATAGTCACAAGCGGCGGGGCGGGAATAAAAAAGGGCAGCGTAGCCCGTATGCCGTAATGCTTGCAGGCGAAATAATGACCAAGCTCGTGCGCGCCGAGTATGGTTATCAAAGTGAAGGTGAATAGCAATCCGTCTATGAGCGGCGCGAAATCACCCGCCGCCGTCTTATGAAACGCAACCACAAACGGGCTGAGCAGGTCGACCAGCAGCGAGCCCGATTCCTGGGCTTGCGTCGACGGCGACATTGCCAGACCGGTGAGCGTTGTGGTTATCGCCGTCACAACGAGCAGCATCAGGTGTAGCCACCCGCGACTGCGAGCACGTTCAGCCGGCAGCATGACCAGGCGATCTGTGTTGATCACTGGTTGTGAAGGTTGAGCTTCGGGAATCAGGTAAGGCTGGTTCGTACTTTCCACACAATAAGCATACAAGTGATGAGAAGACCGTGACAAGTGAACCGTGAATCGTGACACGCGACTACCCGAGCAGATTCCCCCAGCGACAAGATAAGCGCTTGATCTGCTTCTTTATTTGTCACGCGGGGAACCCGGTCGTGTCACGGTCTTTAAGACTGAAGCTCTTTGCCCGGTTTGAAGCGAATGGTCTTACCCGGCGGAATATCTGTGACTTCACCTGTGCGGGGATTACGGCCCACGCCGCGCTTGCGGGGCTTGACTACAAAAACGCCGAACCCTCGCAGCTCTATGCGCTCGCCTCGCTGCAAAGCGTTCTTCATTGCCTCGAACAAAGCCTCGACTGCCACTTCGGCCTTGATTTTCGGAACGCCCGTTTTATCGGCTACTTGATTGACTATGTCGAGCTTTATCACGTCCACCTCCGTTTAACTTCATGGTCGGAATTTTTTGAGAAGCCCACTCACGAAAGGCTGTCATTATAGAAACCATCTCAAGGACTGTCAAGAAATTGGAAGCACTGTCATGTTACGGAAAGCAGGATTCGGGCAGGCGAGCCGCTCCAGTAAAAGTTCTTGTCCCTCATCCCTTTATGGTTCCCACTCAAATGTTATTTGGGATATGGCAGTATCTTCTGAATCGCTCTGCCCGAAATAGACCTGTTTGATCTCGATTCGAACCCACTTTGTTTTTATGCCGCCTGCTTCAATTTTTTGTTCTTCCATCTGATCCGGAAATCGGTATTCGCGCGCCTGGCCGTCAGAGAAATGAAAGACAGCGGCGGCTACCCGGTTGTTCTTCTGCCATATCTGCGGGGACTTGAAATAACCCGGGGCGATGAATATTCGGCGGAGTTTAACCTCTTTATCAAAATCGAACCTGATCCATTCGCCGATGCCCGTACCTTCGACTCCTTCAACCCAGGCGGTCATCATACTGCCATCCAGCGTCTTTTCAGGCTCGTAGCCGATGCCCCGAAATGCATCTCGCGTGGATGACGCCGTAGCTGTGACCGAAGGCTCGGCTACTTTTGGCGGTGGATCGGAACCGCCCGATCGCTTCTCCGCCGCCGTAATCAGGCCGATGTTCGCGCGATCATTGGGCGTCAGGTCAGCATCGCTATAGTTGTCTCTGGGTGTGTACCACGGACGGCTCGCAAAAAAATTATTCAGCTCCGGCGTCTGAAAGATGCGACCGTGGCGCGCGAAGATAGTATTGCGGAGTCGCTTGATTTCCACCAGCGATAAACCCGAAAGGTCGCTCTCGGATAACACATCGCCCTTTAAAATCTTATCCTCGCTCCAGAATGCAAGATCAGGATTGCCGGGAGGGTTGTTTATAACCTTGCCGTCTTTCGCTAAAAGCAGCCATGAGATAACTCCTAACGCGGCCAACAGGACCAGGACGCCGCCTACCAGTAATGGAACTAAACGGCTACTTGTTTTCGGTGTGTGCGCTACGGCAGCAGGCGAAGGAGAAAAACTTCCCGGCATCGGCACTGTAGGAGCAAGGTCTGCGGCCGCTCCGCCCGACGTTGGAACTGATGGCGCCGGGTTGGTCTTAACTTGCTGACGTGCAGTCGACCGCGCATGAACCTCACCGTTTACGGCGCTCCTCAACGCTTGATCCAGCGCGCCGGCAGTTTGCGGCCGCGCTTCGGGCCGTTTCTCAAGCGCCCACATCACTACTCGTTCCATGTCCGGCGTTATGTTGATGTTTATCGCGCGCAGCGATGGCGGAGCTTGAGTGACCTGTTGCATTATGAGCGCGGTCAAGCTGGGCGAATTGAATGGGACCATGCCTGACAGCATCTCGTAGAGTATGATGCCGAGGCTGTAGATGTCCGAGCGACCGTCAAGCTCCTCGCCCATGCATTGCTCGGGAGACATATAGCGTGGAGTGCCTATCACAGTGCCGGTCTGTGTCAGGCTATCGGCTGTGACGGGCAGGTCGCGTAACTTGGCTATGCCGAAGTCGAGCACCTTAACTCGCAATCCCGTTTGCGAGGCGGCAACAATAATATTATCGGGCTTGAGGTCGCGATGTACGATGTGGCGCTGGTGAGCTTCTTCCAGCGCGGCGCATACTTGAGATATTATTGCGGCCGCAGCCGAGGTGGTTAGAGGGCCTTGCTGCTTGATTATAGAGCGCAGGCTCTCGCCTTCGACCATCTCCATCACAAGATAAGCGAGGTTTTTATTGGTAACGCCGAAATCATGTATGGTGACAACGTTAGGGTGCTTGAGCCGGGCGGCGGCCTGGGCTTCGCGGCGGAATCGCTCGATGGCCTGTTGGTCGGCCACCTGATCGGCATGTAATACTTTGATTGCCACCACATCGCCGATCAACAGGCGGGTAGCAGAGTAGACTGCGCCCATCCCGCCTTCGCCCAGCTTTGATTCGATGCGGTATTTGCCGTCAATCGTGCTGCCGATCAACGCGGCGGCCTTCCCGCCGCCGGGCAGCGTCGCATCGAAATTCGTGAGTGGCTCGTTGTTGCTCACACCTGACCTCGCCCATTTGTGGATTTGTTTTCCAGTTTTGTCAAGGCGGATGAGCGTTTTGCCGGACTAGACTACTTTGATAGACTGTTGTTTCCCGGACACGGCTTAAAATTAAAGAGGATTTGAGGACCACTAATGGCAACGTCTGAAGGTAAGATCGAAACCACACCCGCAAGCGAAGAGCAAGTTAACAACACGATTGACGGCTTGACGAAACTTGCCGAAAAGAACGCCGCCGCGATGGCCGGAGGCGGCAGTGAGCGCGTCCGGCGACAGCACGACTCAGGAAAGATGACCGCGCGCGAGCGTATAGAATTTCTGCTCGACGAAAGCAGCTTTGAAGAGTTTGATCGATTTAAAAAGCACCGCTGTCTCGATTTCGGGATGGAGAACCAGCAGTATCCGGGCGATGGCGTAGTCGCAGGGCACGGGCTTATCGACGGGCGGCGCGTCTTTGTCTTCGCGCAGGACTTCACGGTGTTCGGCGGCTCGCTTTCTGAAACGAACGCGGAGAAGATTTGCAAGGTGATGGACATGGCTATGAAGGTCGGCGCTCCCGTCATAGGGCTGAACGATTCCGGCGGGGCGCGCATACAGGAAGGCGTGGTTTCGCTCGGAGGCTACGCGGACATATTCTTGCGCAACACGCTGGCGTCGGGCGTCGTCCCGCAGATTTCCGCGATCCTCGGGCCTTGCGCGGGCGGCGCTGTCTATTCGCCCGCCATCACGGATTTCAACGTGATGGTCAAGAAGTCCTCTTACATGTTTATCACGGGGCCGGATGTGATAAAGACCGTCACTCACCAGGAGGTCAGCAAAGAAGAGCTGGGCGGCGCGATGACTCACAACTCAGTATCTGGCGTCGCGCATTTCGCCGCCGAAGATGATGAAGATTGTCTGCGACTGATTCGCGAGCTTCTCTCTTTCATACCGTCGAATAATCTTGATGACCCTCCTCGCATTCAGACTTCCGACCCGGTTGACCGCGCCGACGACCGGCTCAACTCTATTGTGCCCACGGCGGCGAACATCCCTTACGATATACGAGATATTATCCACGCCGTTGTAGACGATTCCTATCTGTTCGAAGTCCACGAACACTACGCGCGGAACATAGTCGTGGGGTTCGCGCGCTTAGGTGGCCGCCCGGTCGGCATAGTTGCGAATCAGCCTGCGCACCTTGCGGGCGTGCTCGACATAGACGCTTCGGTCAAAGCGGCGCGCTTCGTGCGCTTTTGCGATTGCTTCAACATTCCTCTGATCACCTTTGAAGACGTGCCGGGTTTTCTGCCCGGGATAGAGCAAGAGCACAGCGGCATCATTCGCCACGGCGCGAAGCTGCTGTTTGCGTTCGCCGAAGCGACGGTCCCGAAAATAACCGTGATAACGCGAAAGGCGTATGGCGGGGCGTACTGCGTAATGGCGAGCAAGCACATACGCGCAGACATAAACTTCGCATACCCGACGGCGGAGATCGCCGTGATGGGCGCGGAAGGCGCGGTCGGGATTCTGTACCGCCGCGAGATAGCTCAAGCAAGCGAGCCTCAGATCGAAGCGCGCCGCCGCGCGGAAGAGATTCGCGAAAAATTCGCATCGCCTTACGTAGCCGCAGAGCGCGGCTTTATTGACGAGGTGATCGAGCCGCGCTTGACCCGTCCCAAGCTGATTCGCGCGCTTGAGCTGCTTGAAAACAAACGCGACCAGAATCCGCCGAAAAAACACGGGAACATTCCATTGTAGGGCCTCCGGGCCATCTGAAATCGTAGTCGCATCATCCGCCAGGCAAATTTGAAATGTGAAATCTCAAATGGCCCCTGATCCCCTGACCCCTGTATAATCAAGCACCTGTAGGAGTGAGCTTATGAAAGAATGTCCAGAATGTGGCCGGTCCTACCAAGAAGCTAACCGCTTTTGCTCTGTTAACGGGGCGAAGCTGGTAGATACAGTTCAAAACGTTGAAGGCGTCCCGGATGACGAGAAAGAACAAAGACGCATAGCTGCGCCGCCTGAGCCGCTTCCTATGCGCCTGACGATCATCGATCAGGGCAAGACCGGTCGCCGGTCGCGCGTCATTCATGGACTTGTTCACGACGTGGGACAGCAAGGGATGCGCATTCAGACCGGGACCGTTGAGACGGGCCGCCTGAATATTATCCGCGATCACACGATAGCCTTTAAAAACAAGCTCGAAGTCGAAGTCGATCTGCCCGAAAACACCGTGCGGTTCACGGGGTTCGCCGCGTGGTACAAGCCCGTAGGCGAGGGCATAAGCTGGATGGTCGGCATCTACATACGCGATATGCCTGCGGCTGACCGCAAAGTTTATGACGAGTATTTGACGACTCTTGGAAGCCCGGGCGAGACTGCGTCGGTCAGTACATGAGTTGCAAATTTATAGTTGCTTGTCAGCCTGCTGCTTTCGGCTTCGTCTAAAGCGGCGCGTCAATCAGACAATGCCGACAAGGTGGAGGACATGATAAAATGAGTACGAACATGAAAGATCAACGTAACTGGCTTGAGCGGCTGACGGAAAAGATTCCCGGCTACAGCGGGTATGTGGACCGCGAACGCAGGCGCGATATAGACAAGCTCCACCGCGAGCATCTGGCCGACCGGCTGCGCACGCTTAAAGCGCCGCTCACAGACGTCATGCGAGAGTTAAGCTCTACAGGCCGTCTCTTTGAGGTAGGGCCCGTGGACCTTGCGATAAAGAAGATCGACCGGCTTGAAAACCGCGTGCGGTTTGCCAGCTACGGCTACGCCGGCTTTTTCGATGTCCAAAAGATCGAGCAGGAGCAGCTCGACTCGATATATCAATTCGATCTCAAGCTGGTCGAGCATATTGACGGGCTTGAGGCGAAAATAGGCGAGCTTAAAACGAAAGCGGGGACTGCCGAAGGGCTTAAGCTTTCGAGCGCCGAGGTCACAAACGAAGTCGATTCAATTGACAAGATATTTGACGAGCGGTATCGCACGATAAACGGCTTCGATCAAGGTCAGCCGCCGGGTCGGCCTTTGTTCAATTCCTGAAGCAGCGGGGCTGTCAATCATCCGTTTAAGCGACGAATAAAAAACGGGTTTTCGATAAATAATGAACTCTCGATTCGCGCTTCGTCGTTTTAAATGATGGTTGACAAGTCTAATGCTAACGGAGGACGACGGCAGTGCATTGTGATAATTGCGGCACGGAATTATTTGACGGGCAACGGTTCTGTCGCTCTTGCGGCAGGGCAACGGACGATTTTTCAGAAGAGAGCACGCCCACGCAGAGGATGCCGCCCGGGCATCAAGAGAACTCGCCGACGCGGAGGATGGTGCCTGAGCATCAAGGGAAGGGCTCGCGCGACACGGCTATCACACCGCCCTCGCGCGTCGATACAAGCCCTGTTTACGCGCCGCCGGAACAGAATTATTACCAGCCATACGCGCCCATTCAACCCGGGCACCCTATCCCGCATTACACGCCGCCTCCGCGGTCTCGCTCGCCCTGGGGCTGGATAGTCGCGCTGATGGCCATATTTTTGATCGGCGCTGCCGCCTTCGGCATTTTCGTCTTCTCGCGCCAGTCGCGCACGACAATTGTAGGCCCGCCGCCTCCCCCGCCGCCGCCGCTGCCTCCCGGTTCACAGGAGACTGTTGTAGGCGGAGGGTTGACTGTCGACACAAGAGATTTTCCCTTCGCCGCAAAGGGGGGGAATCTTTCGCTTGAAACGATCAAAGGCGATGTCTCGATAGAGGGCTGGGACGAGTCTCGCGCCGAAGTGGAGATGACCAAGAACGCCAATACGGAAGTGAGGTTTATAAGCGACGGCAAGAACCTCACGATAAAGACCGAGCCTCGCGGCGGCGGAGTTGATGTCAAATACATTATCAGGGTGCCGCGCAACGTCGGTAAGATCGAGATAAAATCGGCCACTGCCGACATCAATTTGTCCGATCTTACGGGCAAAGTCGGGATCAACAACGGAAACGGCTCGGTAAACCTTTCGGGCATAAACGGCGATGTGGGAGTCAACACCGGCAGCGGCGACATCGTGCTTACCGACGTGCAGGGCGAGATAGGAGTCAACAGCGGCAGCGGCTCGATACAAATGGTAGACGTGAACGGAAAGGTCGGGGCCAACACGGCGAGCGGCGATATAGATGTCGGCTTTGCGGGTTCCGGCAACGAGCCTCTGAGTCTTAACACGGCGAGCGGCGACATACAGGTCCGTTTCGATTCTGAAGTTAACGCGGACCTCGACGTAAGAACCCTTACAGGCGATATTAACCTGGACGGAGGCTTCGGCATCAACGTGCGAAATACACAACCTGTAGGGAAAGAGGCTCGCGGGCGCATAGGCGGCGGCGGGCGGCCTATAAAGATCAACACGATGTCGGGAGATATCACAATCACTCAAGAATAAGGGAGATTAAGGATGGCAATTGAAGTTCTGGAATACTTCGACAACACGGGAACAGAGATCGTTCACCGCATACCTGAGCACGGCTCGTCTGACATAAAGCTGGGGGCGCAATTGATTGTGCAAGAGAATCAATCGGCCGTCTTTTTCCGAGACGGCAAAGCCCTGGACACGTTCGGCCCGGGACGCCACACGCTGACGACGATGAACGTGCCGCTGTTGACCAAGCTTTTGTCGTTGCCCTTCGGCGGAAAATCGCCCTTCCAGGCAAGCGTGTTGTTTGTCGCCCGCCACACCTTCCAAGACCTGAAGTGGGGCACGAAAGAGGCTATCCCGTTTCGCGACACTGAGCTTCGAATGGTGCGGCTGCGCGCGTTCGGCAAATACTCCATGCGCGTGACCGACCCGCAATTGTTCGTAGGCTCTGTGGTCGGGACTCGCGGCATAATGTCGACCGAGGCCATAGGCTCTTTCCTGCGCGACATAGTCGTGGCGCGGTTGAACGACCTGCTCGGAGAAAATCTCAAGACTGTGTTCGATCTTCCGGCTTACTACGACGAGCTTGCCGCGGGCGTGAAGGCGCGCGTGGCCGACGATTTCAGCAAGCAGGGGCTTGAGCTTGTCGACCTGATTATTTCCGCCATTACACCGCCCGAAGAAGTCCAAAAGATGATCGACGAGCGCGCGAGCATGGGAGCGATAGGCGACATGAATGCTTATATGCAATTCAAAGCCGCGCAATCTATGCCGGATGCCGCGAAACAGTCCGGCGGCGCGGCGGGACAGGGAATGGGTTTCGGGCTTGGGATGGGATACGGGCAGATTATGGCCGGCGCTATGAGCGGTCAGGGCGCGGGCCAGCAGTCGCAAAATCAGCAATCTCAAAAACAGACCGTGCCTTGCCAGAAGTGCGGTCAGCCGGTCGAGGCAGGCGCGAAGTTCTGCTCCAGTTGCGGCGCTCAACAGCAAGCGTCCGAGGCAGCCCGGGTTGAATGCCCTAACTGCCACGCGCAGGTACAACCTGGCTCGAAGTTCTGTAATAGTTGTGGGCAATCGCTGGCTCCGCAGCCGTGCAAGAACTGCCAATCGCCTATACCACCAGGCTCGAAGTTCTGCGCTAGCTGCGGCACGCCGGCTTGAGGAGGAGAGATTATGAGAAGCATCTTTCGCCTGGCACTGGCATTATTGCTGGTCGTGAGCCTGGCGCATCTTTCAGCCGGGCCTGCAAGCTTCAATGTAGTTGCTAAGACTCCGACGCTTAACGCTTTCCAACAATCACCCAAAATTGTGAGCGCCAGCGTGAAGGGCAAAAAGCTGATCGTGACAGGCGCGGACTTCAGCCCCGGCGCGGTGTTGATGATAAACGGACAGAAGCAAAAAACAAAAAACGACGCCGCCTCGCCAACCACAATACTGATTGTCAAGAAGGGCGGCAAGAAAATTCGCGGCGGGGAAGTGACCAGTCTACAGGTAGAAAACTCAGGCGGCGCAATGTCGAACGAGTTCGGCTTTTTTGATGGACAGACGGTTACAATAGAAGACGGCGACAAGACCCTCACGCTCAGAGTGGGCGATAGATTTTTGCTGTTCTTGAAAACCCCGCAGTACACCTGGAGGATCGCTCAACTGGATTCGACGATAGTAAAGCAGGTTGATGATGCCAGGCTGATACAGGGAGCGCAGGGCATATTCGAAGCAGTAAGTCGCGGGCAGGCCGAACTGGTCGCCGTGGGCGAGTTGCCCTGTCACGGCGCGGACCCTCCCTGTATGGCTTTGACCGGCGGATTTATTCTAAAGATCATCGTCGAATAAAACGCGATACGCTTTATTCGATACCGAGTGAGCGCGAAAGACATCTCACCGCCGCAGACGCAGAGAACACAGAGGGGGCGCAGAGCAGATAGTTTTTCTCTGTGCATACTCTGTGTTCTCTGCGTCTGCGGCGGTGAATCTTAATTGTATACCCGCACATTATGAGATAAAGGAGACAGTAAATGACCGCTTCCAGAAAACCAGATGTGAAAGTTTATGACAAATTATTTATCAACGGCCAGTGGGTTGAGCCGGCGTCCGCAGCCCTGCTTGACGTCAGCGACTCGACTACCGAAGATGTGATGGCGCGCGTGCCCGAAGGGACGCCGGAAGATGTGAATCGAGCGGTGGCGGCTGCTCGCGCGGCTTTCGGCTCCTGGTCCGAGACTCCTGTCGAAGAGCGCGCCGGAATTCTAAAAGCCGTTTCCGAAAAGCTGGCCGCGCGACAGACCGAGATCGCCGGAATAATCGCCGCAGAAGTCGGCATGCCGCTACCGCTCGCGACGGCAGTTCAGGCGGGGCTGCCCGCGATGGTCAGCGGGTCGTTCGCAAAGATCGTGACGGAATACGCGTTTGAAGAACAGGTCGGCAACTCGCTAATCGTCAAAGAGCCTGTAGGCGTTGTCGGCTGCATCACGCCCTGGAATTATCCGCTGCATCAAGTCGTTGCTAAAGTCGCGCCCGCCCTGGCTGCGGGCTGCACCGTCGTGTTGAAGCCGAGCGAGGTAGCGCCTATTACTGCATTTATCCTTGCCGAAATCTTCGACGAGGTCGGACTGCCGGCAGGCGTGTTCAATCTTGTCACGGGAGTCGGGCCTGTGGTCGGCGAAGCGCTTGCAGCGCACCCGGACGTTGACATGATCTCTTTTACAGGATCGACGCGAGCCGGTCGTCGTGTGAGCGAGCTGGCCTCGCAGACTGTTAAACGAGTAGCGCTTGAGCTTGGCGGTAAGTCTGCAAACATCATTCTTGATGACGCGGATTTTGAAAAGGCGGTCCGCAGCGGCGTGAGCAACTGCTATTTCAACTCGGGCCAGACCTGCTCTGCGCACACGAGAATGCTGGTGCCGCGCGAGCGTATGGATGAAGCAGCGCGAATTGCTAAAGAGGCGGCCGAGAGCTTCACCGTGGGCGACCCGCGCGAGGGGAAATCGAAGCTCGGCCCGCTCGTTTCCGAGGTACAGCGCGAGCGCGTCCGCAACTACATCAAGAAAGGCATCGAAGAAGGCGCAACTCTTGTGACCGGCGGGGCGGAGCCGCCCGAAGGATTGGATCGGGGGTACTTTGTTCGGCCCACAGTCTTTGCCGGTGTGCGCAACGATATGACAATAGCCCGCGAAGAGATATTCGGGCCGGTGCTCTCGATCATCCCCTACGAAGACGAAGATGATGCCGTGCGTATCGCTAACGATACGATTTATGGCCTGGCGGGCGGCGTGTGGTCGGGAGACGCTGAGCGAGCCAAGCGCGTGGCCCGGCGACTGCGCACGGGGCAGGTTGACATCAACGGCGGGAGCTTCAACCCGTTCGCCCCGTTCGGCGGCTACAAGCAATCGGGCAACGGAAGAGAACTGGGCAAGTACGGCTTAGAAGAATACCTTGAAGTGAAATCGCTCCAATTGTAAAAAGCAATTCCAGTGAATGTAGAGGAGTGAAAAAAGATTCACCGCCGCAGACACAGAGGACGCATATAGCCAATGATGTGCTTCACACGCGGCGGAGGCGCAGAGATTATACGTTTTCTCTGCGCCCGCTCTGTGTTCTCTGTGTCTGCGGCGGTGAGATGTCTCTCTCATCCCATGCCCTCACCTGTAATTCACTCTTGATACCTAATAGCGGCCTCGTTGACAACGCGCTTTTCATTCCCTTACCATTTTGTTTTATCAAATCTCTGAATACTGTGACATGGGAGTAGACCGAAATGCTCAGGCTCAAGAACACGCTCACGCGCGCGCTGGAAGAGTTCAAACCGCTCGAAGAAAACGTAGTGCGGATTTATGCGTGCGGGCCTACGGTTTATGACTTCGGGCACATCGGAAACTTCCGCACGTTCGTGGCCGTAGACCTGCTCCGTCGCTATCTTAAGTATCTGGGCTACACTGTCCACCACGTCATGAACATCACGGATGTTGAAGATAAGATCATCCGCGACATGCGCGAGCAGGGCAAAAGCCTTCGCGAGTTCACGGACTTTTACACGGAAGAGTTCCTCAAAGATGTCGACCTGCTCAATATCGAGCGGCCAGAGTTGATGCCGCGCGCCACCGACCATATCCCTGAAATGGTAGAGATCATGGAGAAGCTCGCGCGCGGCGGACACACTTACGAAAGCGACGGCTCGCTTTACTTTCGCATAGCGTCATTTCCGACATACGGACGGCTTTCGGGGCTGAAGCTGGAAGGCAATATCGCGGGCGCACGCGTTGACGTTGACGAGTATGACAAGGCCGATGCGCGGGATTTTGTTTTGTGGAAAGCCCCGAAAGCAGAGGACGAGCCGCGATGGGAGACTCCGTTCGGGGTGGGGCGACCGGGCTGGCACCTCGAATGCTCCGCGATGTCTATGAAGTACCTCGGTGAAACTTTCGACATACATTGCGGCGGAGTCGACCTCATATTTCCGCACCACGAAAACGAGATCGCTCAATCGGAAGCCGCGACCGGAAAGAATTTTGTTCGCCACTGGTTTCACGCAGAGTTCTTGCAGGTCGAAGGCGAAAAGATGTCGAAGTCGAAAGGGAATTTTTACACCCTGCGCGACCTGACCGAGAAAGGCTACGAGCCGGCGGTGATTCGCTACCTGTTGTTGAGCGCGCCTTATAGCACTCAACTAAATTTCACGCTCGACGGGTTGCGCGCGGCTGAGAGCGCGCTCGAACGGTTGCGCAACTTCCGCCGCCGCGTGAGCGAGTTTGAAGCGCGGGGCGAAAGCCAGACGCGCGTGCAAGGGGCGATCACGCGCGCGCGCGACGGGTTTGAAGCGGGGATGAATGACGATTTGAACACTTCAACTGCGCTCGCGGCTGTGTTTGAACTTGTGCGCGACATCAATATAAAGATCGACGCAAATGAGTTCGGCGAAGGCGACAGGCTTTCAACGCTTGAGTTTTTAGAGCGGATCGATTCGGTGCTCGGCGTGCTCGGCGATGAACGTAAAGAGATGCTTGAGCCTGAAATTGAAGCGATGATCGAAGAGCGCAATCTTGCCCGCCGCAACCGGAATTTCGCGCGCGCCGATCAAATCAGAAACGATTTGGCCGCGCGCGGGATTATCCTCGAAGATACGCCGCAAGGAACGAAGTGGAAGAGGTAGCGGCGAGGCGCAAGCCTCGCCCTATCCTCACACCATCTGCGGCTCGGCCTGCGTTGCGGCTTTGGGATTTTCAACCCAGGTGAACCAGCCGAAATCGTCTTCGACCTCGCCCGTTATGATGTCAAAGAATCGCTTTTGAATCTCTGTAGTAAGCTTGCCGCGCTTGCCTGCTCCTACCTTGACTTTATCTACGGAGCGAATGGGTGTGATCTCGGCGGCGGTGCCTGTAAAGAAGACTTCGTCGGCGATGTAGAGCATCTCGCGGGGAATGGCGCGCTCAAGCACGGGTATGCCCATGCTCTCGCATATCTTGATGACAGAGTCGCGGGTTATGCCAGGCAGCACGGTTGAGTAGAGCGGCGGCGTCATCACAACGCCGTTTTTGATTAAGAATATATTCTCGCCCGAGCCTTCGCTGATGTAGCCTTCCGGGTCTAAAGCTATGCCTTCGGCGTAGCCGTTAACTTTGGCTTCCATCTTTATAAGCTGCGAGTTCATGTAATTTGCGCCCGCCTTTGCCATCGAAGGCAAAGTGTTTGGCGCAATGCGCGTCCAGCTAGATACGCATACGTCTACGCCCTGCTCTAACGCTTCCGGGCCGAGGTATCTCCCCCATTGCCAGGTGCAGATGTAGGTTCTCAATCGGGCACGGGAACGGGTCAACGCCGAACGTGCCGTATCCGCGAAATATAAGCGGGCGCAGATAGCACTCTTTATATTCGTTGGCCCGGACAACCTGGCTAGAGGCTTCCATGAGATCGTCGTAATTGTAGGGGACTTCCATGCGATAGATGTGAGCCGAGTTCAATAGACGCTCTATGTGTGAGTTGAGCCGGAATATGCCGGGGCCGCGTTTTGTGTTGTAACAGCGTATGCCCTCAAATACAGATGACCCGTAATTGACTACGTGAGTCATAACGTGAATAGTAGCTTTCTCCCACGGTACAAGCTCGCCGTTGTGCCACACAATTGCGCCATGCTCCTGCTCTTTAACCATATTTTATACTCCCGTTTTAGTTGTAGGTTTAAGGCCGATAGTTTCTCGCTTGCCTTCAACATCCACTGCGATTTCTTTGGGTGTGAATAACAAGCAACATCATACGAAGCGCGGGCGAGACGGTCAAGCTCAAGGATGAAGATGGCCAGGGCGAGAGCATCTAAATTCCCAACAAAAATGAGGGGTTCAACTTTTCGAGCAATTTTGCCAATTCAAATTA
The DNA here is from genome assembly GCA_963728545.1 of Blastocatellia bacterium. GTDB lineage: Bacteria > Acidobacteriota > Blastocatellia > UBA7656 > UBA7656 > DASUNP01. The sequence continues at coordinate 2,418,593 of CAVSKO010000002.1, read as the reverse complement.
CCGTCAAAAGTCGAAGGAATTTGCTCATATTTGTATCTGGTATAGAAGTCTAAGGAACCAAAATCCTTATTCTCCTAGAAAATTAGATGCTCTCGCCCTATGAAGATGGCGCATCATGCGCCATCTTCATCCTTCAAGAGTGGCGCGGGCGATGATCGTTGAAGGGATCGGCTCCAAAAACGGAGAGGCGACCGAAAAAGCGGCCCCGCCTTCGTATATGCCGGCAGGGCAGGTGAAATAAAGGTGCCGCTTTGCTCGCGTAGCCGCAACGTAAAGCAGCCGCCTCTCTTCTTCCATGTCTTCGAATGCGTCATAAGCGCGCGAGGACGGGAACCACCCGTCCATCATCCATATCACGAAGAGCGCGTCCCACTCCAACCCCTTCGCCGAATGCACGGTCAACAGCGTGACGAACCCCTGCTCGCGCGTGCTGCCTTCGGCCAGCGCCGTGTCAACAGGGTCGAGCGCCACGTCCGCCAGCAACTCTTCGCCGCTTTTATACCGCTTTGCGATGTGGATCAAATTTTCCAGGTCGCGGTGACGGCGCGGATAATCGTCATAACGCGCTTGAAGTATGGGGCGATAGAATCGCTCGATAGTCGTTATTTGAGTGCGCGGCTGCTTCTGGTCGGCTACGGCCTGCAACAGCTTGGCGAATCGCAACAGCTCGTCTTTGTACGCCGAACGGGCGGGAAACTCTTTGAGCTTCTTGAAGAGGGTCTCTTTCGCGCGCGGCGTGCGGAACTCTTTTCTCTCTATGTCGATGTAATCGAGTATCTGCTCGACCGTCGCGTCGCCGATATTTTCGATAAGCTTGAGAGCGCGGAACCACGAGAGCGTGTCCGACGGGTTGACGACCACGCGCAGCATCGCGAGTACGTCTTTTATGTGCGCCGATTCGGCGAACTTGATCCCGCCGAATTTGCGGAACGGGATGGCGTGCTTGCCAAGCTCTATCTCAAGGTCGAAAGAGTGAGAGCCTGCGCGGAACAACACGGCGATCTCCGTAAGCGGCACGCCTTCCTCGCGCAGCTCTTCGATGCGCTGCACGACGAAGCGCGACTGCTCGTTTTCGTCCTGCGTGCTGACGAGCATAGGCGGCGGCCCTTCGCTCTCGCGAGAGAACAACTGCTTTCGATACCCTTCGGTCGCGTCCGCGATTATTGCGTTTGCCAGGTTGAGTATCGGCTGCGTGCTGCGAAAGTTCTCTTCCAGCTTTATTATTCGCGCGCCGGGAAACAGATCGGGGAACTGTAGCATGTTCTCGAAGCTGGCCCCGCGAAACGAATAGATCGCCTGGCACTCGTCGCCAACAACCGCCACGTTTTCATGCGATGTGGCCATCAAGCGCACTATCTGCGCCTGTAGCTTGTTAGTATCCTGGTACTCGTCAACCATGATGTAGCGGTACTGGGCGGATAGCTTTTCGCGCAGCTCTTCGCTCTGTTCGAGCGCGTCTTTGAGCCGCCCCAGAAGATCGTCGTAGGTGAGCAAGTGATGCTGGCGCTTATACGCGTCGAACTGATTGAACATCTCTTCCAGGGCTTCCTGCTCGTGCGCGAATTGCGGGTAGTGCTGTTCGAGCGCCTCTTCGATAGAGATAAGCTTGTTCGCCACCATACTGAAGAGCGCGCATACCGTGCGCTTGCGAGGGAAGCGGCGGTCTTTACCTGTAAAACCCATCTGGCGGCGAACCAGATCGACCAGGTCTTCGGTGTCGCCGGAATCAAGCACCGTGAATGTGCGCCTGACGCCCGCAAGCTCGGGGTGCTTTCTCAGAGTCGAGTGAGCAATTGAATGAAACGTGCCGCCCGAAACGCGCTGCGCCCGCTCGTCGGCGAGCTGGGCAGCGCGCGCGAGCATGTTCGAAGCCGCGCGACGGGTGAAAGTCAAAAGCAAGACGGATTCCGGCTTGACGCCCGTCTCTATCAACCGCGCCACGCGATAGACGAGCGTCCGGGTCTTTCCGGTCCCCGCGCCCGCGACGACCAAAAGCGGCCCTTCCGTCGTAGTCACGGCCTGGTACTGCGTCTCGTTAAGCTCTTTTTCATAATTGATCTTTGGCGCGCGGGCCGCCGCAGTGACAGGCTTTAATACCAGCTTGGTCTTGGCCGCAGGTGTCGCGCGCCCCAAATCCACGTCGCGTTTGAGAGCTTTGAGGTCGTCGGCAAACTCTCTTATAGTCTGGTAACGAAGGCGCGGCGCTTTTGCCATCGCCTTTGTCAATATCCGGTGAAGCTCGCGCGGCAGACCCGCTTTAACGGCGTGCGGCGGGCGCGGCTCTTCGTGCAGGATCGCGTGCATCGTATCGATATCGTTATCATCCCTGAAAGGGCCGCGCCCCGTGAACATTTCATAAACGACGATGCCGAAAGAGAAGATGTCGGAGCGCAGATCGACGCGCCGGCCAAGCAGTTGTTCGGGCGACATATAATTTATCGTGCCCATGATCGTGCCCGCCTGCGTCTTGACCTGTATGATGGTCTGCTCTCCGCTTAAGGCCGCGCGCGGTCGCTTCATCTCCACAAGCTTCGCCAGCCCGAAGTCTAAAATCTTCGCGTAGCCGTCGCGCGTAATCATCAGGTTTTCAGGCTTGAGGTCGCGATGAACTATTCCATGCTCGTGAGCCTTGCTTAACCCTCCCGCGATCTGAATGGCGATCTCTAAAGCATTGCTGATCGATAGCGAGCGGTCCTCGATTTTTTGGCGAAGCGTCTCTCCCTGAATGTACTCCATCACCATGAAGGGGCGGCCCTGGTCTTCGCCGATTTCGTAAACGGTCAGGATGTGCGGGTGATTCAAAGCCGAAGCGGCGCGGGCCTCCTGTAAAAAGCGGCGACGGCGGTCTTCGTGCGCGACCGCATCCGGCGGCAGCATTTTGAGCGCGACTATGCGGTCCAGTTTTTCGTCGTGCGCTTTGTAGACCGCGCCCATGCCGCCCGCGCCTATCGGTTCAAGTATTCGATAATGCGCTATTGCTATGCCTTCGTTTAGAAAGCTCGTCACAGAAACCGTGGGCTTTGATAGACCGCTTCTCGACATGCGCTTAATTGTAGTTCATCTGTCGCCGCTAGCCAAAGTGGAACGGGCCAAGCTCGGAGGCTTATTACAATCGCTTGTATCTGCCGGGAGAGTCGAGCCTAACCGGTTGTGTAACGGGATAATACCTCGGCCCATTTGCCCTGCGCTTTCAGTATAAACTCAATAACTTCACGCACGGCCCCGCGCCCGCCTTCGCGTTTTGTTACAAGATGAGAAAACTGTTTAGTTTCTTCAACCGCGTCGGCCACCGCGACCGCAAGCCCCGCGCGGCGCAGCAAAGGTATATCGACCACGTCATCGCCGACAAAGCACACCTCTTCGTCGGTCAGCCCTTCTTCGGCCAGTATCTTTTCGTAAGGCTCAAGCTTGACCCACGCGCGTTCGTGCAGGTGTGCGACGTTCAACTCTTTGGCCCGCGCGCGCACGGCGGACGATATGCGGCCAGAGATTATCGCGATCCTCAACCCCGCGCGCGGGGCCATCACCATCGCGTGGCCGTCTTTCACGTCAAACGTCTTTGTCTCGTCGCCGTCGGGCAGCAGCATGATTCGCCCGTCCGTCAGCACCCCGTCGCAATCGAGTATCAACAGCCGCACGCGACGGGCGCGTTCTATTATTCGGTCATCTGACTCAGTCAAGCGCACCTCTTAAGAAAAATACTTCTTCAATTGATCAATGCTTGCGATCATCGCATCGGGATTAGTCTTGCGCAGTTGCTCGGCTGTGCGAAAGCCGTAACAGGCCGCGCAGGTTCGAGTCTCTGCGCGTCGCCCCGCATTGATATCGTTTTCGCTGTCGCCGATCATAACGGTAGAAACCGGCTGGCCGCCCAGGCGACGGATGGCTTCGATCACGGGCAGCGGGTTAGGCTTGCGCTCGGGCACCGTGTCGCCGCCTATGATGCAGTCGAACTCGCTTGCTATGCCGAAGCGGTCGAGAATCTGCTCCACGAACCGCGTCTCTTTGCTTGTGACGACCGCGCGGCGCTTGTGTGCGAAGTGCTTGAGCGTCTCTTCGACTCCCGGGTAGAGGCAGGTCGAGACAAACATCTGCTCGGCGTAATGCTTGTGCATCAGGGCCACGCCGTCCGCGTGCAATATCTCGTTCGGGGCATTATGCCCAGGGTGAGTGGCGGTCAGCGAGCGATAGACCAGCACTCGCACCCCGTCCCCGATGAAGCTTGAGATAGTGTCTACGTCAAGCGGCGAGCGCCCCACCTCTTCAAGCATTAAATTTATCGAGCGCGCAAGATCGGCCCTTGAATCGATCAACGTGCCGTCGAGATCAAATAGCATATTTTCGACTTCAATCATTCTTCTTCCTCTCTCAGTTTCGTTAACACCGAGAAGTCTTCGAGCGTCGTTACGTCGCCGCGCACTTCGCCGCCCGTAGCGATCTCGCGAAGCAACCTTCGCATGATTTTGCCGCTGCGCGTCTTTGGAAGCGAGTCGGTGAACCGTATCTCGTCAGGACGCGCGAGCGCGCCTATCTCGTGCGACACCCATTGCTTCAACTCATCCTTGAGCGCGTCCGAGGGGTCGTTGCCCATTTCGAGCGTTACAAAAGCGGCGATGGCCTGCCCTTTTATATCGTCGGGCTTTGCGACGACTGCGGCCTCGGCTACCGTAGGATGGGCCACCAGAGCCGATTCCACCTCCATAGTCGAAAGGCGATGGCCCGACACGTTGATGACGTCATCGACGCGGCCCATTATCCAGAAGTAACCGTCTTCATCTTTTCGCGCGCCGTCCCCGGCAAAGTAGACGCCCGGAATCTCTGACCAGTACTGTTGGACGTACCGGTCGGGGTCTCCGTAAATCGTCCGGAGCATCGCGGGCCACGGGCGCTTGATTACCAGATAGCCTCCCGAGCCTTGAGGCACGGGCTCGCCCTGACGGGTCACAACGTTGACGATTACGCCGGGGAAGGGGCGAGTCGCAGAGCCGGGCTTCGCAGGCGTAGCGCCCGGAAGCGGCGCTACCATTATCATGCCGGTTTCCGTCTGCCACCACGTATCGACTATCGGACAGCGGTCGCGGCCTATCACGTTGCGATACCACATCCACGCTTCGGGATTAATCGGCTCGCCTACGGTGCCGAGCAACCTTAGGCTGCTCAACTCGTAGCGGCGGGGCCACTGCTCGCCCCATTTCATAAACGCGCGAATTGCGGTCGGCGCGGTGTAGAAGATGTTGACCTTGTGACGGTCGATCATCTGCCAGAACCGATCAGGCTCAGGGTGATTCGGCGCGCCTTCATACATCACCGTCGTCGCGCCGTTTTGAAGCGGGCCGTAGACGATGTAACTGTGCCCCGTCACCCACCCGATGTCGGCTGTGCACCAGTAGATGTCTTCGTCTTTGAGATCAAAGACCCATTTTGCCGTTATGTAAGTGCCGACCGAGTAGCCGCCCGTCGTGTGAAGCACGCCCTTGGGCTTTCCCGTCGAGCCCGATGTATAAAGTATGAAGAGTGGATGCTCGGAATCCAGAGGCTCGGCTTCGCAGTTGTCCGATGCCGTGGCCATAAGCTCGTGCCACCAGTGATCGCGACCATTCTGCATCTCTATTTCAGAGCCGGTCCGCTTGTAGACGATCACACTGTTTACGGTGGGGCATGAGACGAGGGCTTCATCGACTGCGGCCTTGAGCTTGATCTCCGAGCCGCGCCGGTAAGCTCCGTCCTGTGTGATAACGGCGTTCGCCTCGGCGTCGTTGATGCGGTCGATTAACGCTGTGGCAGAGAATCCGCCGAAGACCACCGAATGAGTCGCGCCTATTCGCGCACAGGCGAGCAGCGCTATCGGCAACTCCGGCACCATCCCCATGTATATTGCTACGCGATCACCTTTTTTTATGCCGAGCGACTTTAAGACGTTAGCAAACTTCGAGACTTCCGTATGAAGCTGCTGATAGGTAAGCGTACGCGTTTCGCCCGGCTCGCCTTCCCAAATTATCGCGGCTTTGTTTCGCCGGCTCGTCGAGAGATGGCGGTCGAGACAGTTGTAAGAAATATTTATCTGCCCGCCGACGAACCACTTTGCCCAGGGAGAGTCCCATTCGAGCACTTTGTCCCAGGGGCGAAACCAGTGAAGCTCAGAGGCTACGTCGCTCCAAAATTTTTCGGGATCATTTTCCGCCTCTTGATAGAGTTGTTCGTATTGCTCAAGACTTTTTATGTGTGCCGATTGACTGAACTCATCGGACGGTTCAAATACCCTGCTCTCTTTTAATATTGAATCAATGCTCGACTGCGACATCTCGGCTCCTTTATCCGGATAACTGGGAATGTGGAAATGCAAAGGTAGCACATCGAGAGCCGCTGTCTCAATTACCAATTGTTATGTTAATCCAAGTTGCTATTTGAGCGATTGCGCCGGAGGCGCGCGGGGACGTCTTTCGCCCTTCCAGGGCTTGAAGGTTGGTTTATGCAAAGTCCGGTGGTGAAACCACCGGCTAATATCTTGAGTCCCTCCGGGACTCTTGTTTTACTGCTTACATTTTTGTTCGATGCTCAGTTTCAGCGCCTGAACATCTTGATCGGTTGGGGATGCCTGCAATGCCTTGGCGAGGGAGGCTTGCGCAGCGGCGCAATCGTTTTTGAATACGGCTATGCGGCCCAGCAAAACGTGCGCGCCTACGAGTTTGGGGTTCCAGAAAATAGCCGCTTTCAGCGCGTTGACCGCGCGGTCAAAATCGCCGCGCCGCTCGTACACGCGACCCATAAGTAAATGCGCTTCGTGATTTTGAGGCGCGGTTTGCAGCAGCTTGCCCAAAGAAGCGAGTGCCTCTTCGTCGCGGCCCGCGTAAAACGCGTTGCGCGCCGATTCGAACAACTGGTCGATCTGCGGCGGCTGGCCGCTGCTGACGGTGTCGGCTGTTAGCCTCTCATCCTTATCGCGCTTGTAGCGATAGTAATTGGCTTTGCTGAAAGTAGTCTTGGTGCGGGCGACAGAAGGCAAGCCCTTTGTCTCCCACTGGGCGAATGCCGTAAGGAGCTTCTTCGCCTGATTGCTCGATTCAGTCGCGGCAGCCTGATCGCCCGCAGCCGCCTGCGCCTTGCTCAGTATGTAATAGCCCTCGCCATCCGAAGGTCGCTTCTCGACCTCCTTCTTGAGCGTATCAACCGCATTCGCGTAGTCTTTGGCCAGAAAATAAGCATAGCCGAGATTGAAAAGCGTGTCGGTATCGCGCGGCGCGGCGTCCGAAGCGGGCTTCAGATGATTGATCGCCTCGGGGTATTTCCTCTGCCTTAAGAGCATCACGCCGATATTGTTATAGACTTCGTACAGGGGAAGCTTGGGCGCAAGCTTTTCGAGCGTCGCAATCGATTTATCATTCTGCCCCAAATATTCCTGCGCGACCGCTATGTAAAACTGTGTTTCGTCATAGCGCGGATCTTTTTCATTTATCAACGCGAGCTGTGCGAGAGCTTCTTTGTAATCGCCCGCCTCGTAATATATTCGGCCCAGCTCAAAGATGGCGGGGAAGTACTGACCCTTCGTCTTTTCGGAAAAGTCTTTTATGGCGCGCTCCAGAAATCCTATACGCGCTTCGCGGTCACGGGTCAGCGTGCCTTTTATATAATTTTCGTACGCGCCGATGGGAGCCTCCGAGGCTTGAGCGATGATCTGATCGCGCGAGTAAGGGAGCGCGGGGTTATGCTGGTAAAGTATCTCGTAAGCCAGATCACCCTGGAGTCTCTGAAGCTCGATCATTGCGCCGCCTCTATTAAACTCCCTTCCTACGAGCCGGCCTTCGCGAATGTCCACGACGCGAGCGGCGATCGTTATAGTGCTCTCGCGCCCTTCGCCCGCGATGCGGTATGTGCCCATCACGACCAGGTTGGCCCCGGCGCGCTCTGCAATCTTGATCATCGTGGCCCGCGTGAGTATGGCCGTAGGCGGCAATCCTTCCTGTTTGTAAGCGACGTTTCGTTCTTCGGGGCGGATGGCGACAAGGCCCGGTTTATCCAACAGGTCGGCCAGGCCCGCCGAAAAGCTCTCGCCGACCCAGTTGTATTCGGGCCGCCCGGCAGAGTTTTCAAAGGGCATTATGATGATCGTATCGGATACGGCAGCCGACGCGATTATTGAAAAGAAGAGGCTCAACAAACAGGCTGATAAGATTCGTTTAATCATGCTTAAAATCGAGCGGGCCGACAGGTCCGATACTTCAGCTCTGAACGGCCCGAATAAGTTCTTACTAAAAACCCTGAGATATTAATTCTCGCTTTCGATCATATTAACTGTCAACTTGATAGTCGGATGTTAAAGCGGGCAGGTGAGGTTGGTCGAGTAAACCGAACTGTAAGAACTCCGGGCCTACCCGAAAGGGTGCTTCTTAGCATAGCGATAAGCCGTGAAGGCGGAGATCAAATGACACAGCCAGCCGAACCATCCGCCCGTGCCAAGCCAGATGCCCGGAGTCACGATCAGCCAGAATACCCCTCGGAGCAGCTTGCCGTTGTAAATCTGGCCGACTCCCGGGATGAAGAAGCTCAACACAGCGGCTATGCCAGGATTTCTCATACTTTTATTGTGATTATCGTGATCCATTTTGTCGGTTATCGCTACCACGGCTATTAAGACGCGTTGCCGGGTTAAAACTGACAACCCTAATATAGATTACATGCTGAAAGCGTCGGCTTCCAGTCCGCCCCAGATTTTCTGTATAGAAAATCGCTACCTCGCGCGCATTTTGCGGGTTGAGTGAGGCTAAGGCCGAGGTCGTGCTTGCAGACCTGTCGCAACTATTTGACCATGTCCTTGAGCTGGTAATCGATTAAAGACCAGAACTATTCAGGAAGGTTACGCACTCTTTAGCTCTCTTTATCTACTCCCTTGTCAACGCTCTTTGGGTTTATATTCAAGCTCATTATAACATTCTCTTCCATATCGTCATCCACATCATCTTCCCGGTTTTTGTATATCCTCCAAACATAGTACGCTGCAACAAAAGGGGCCAAGAATAGGCCGCAAAAGAAGCCTGCCACTATACAAAGTAATAAAGCGATTAGTCCGCGTCTTGGCTGGCCCTTGACAGCTCCATATATGAGGGGGACAGCGCCGCAGAGTACCCCAAAAATAATCTTCGCAACAACTCCAAGTCCATATTGGAACCAGAAATCTTCCATAGTAAACCTCCCTGACTTTGAGACTTGCTACGGACCACATGAAGCAGATGAGTTCCGATAGACCTCTGACAGATTTGCTTCAGGTATCCGGGCCATCATCAATAGACGTAATTAGCTGGAAGGACAATTTAGCATTCAGTCATTTTCTTTTGGCGAGTAGTGTCAAATGGCCTACGCCCACCTCATAAGGCCGCACACATAGTGCTAAAGGAAGGAGTTGGAATCAGTTTAGCGCAAACCGAAGGAGAGCCAATCGAGCCGATCACTACGCCAGCATGGAGCAAAGAGCTTGCCCTGGCTGCTTCGTACAACACTCTTTTCAGACACTACTCGCGGCTGCATTATCAACGCGCAACATCAACTTGCTCGCGGCGGCTCGCTGCGTGATTCTAGTTTTTATAAGTGATATAATCATATCGGACGCACTAAGGAAAAACATGAACGAAAACGTTAAAGCCGATTTAGACAAACTTGATACGTTGCGTGATCTAGCACTGTGCGGGCCGGAAGAACAGCATCAGGAAGCGCAGCAGGCTTATGAAGAACTCCGCTCGGAGTTGCTTGATCACGAGCAGTGCGAAGGGTGTGGCGAAGATGAGATTACAAAGGAATTAACACCTGAAAATAAAGGCGCTGAAACTGTTAAGCCACCCGATGTAGAAAAAGACGTAGAATTCGACTGGGAATCGAATAAGGATGACGAAAATCCCAGTAACCTTCCTTGGCCTGAAGAAAATGAGTCAAAGGATTAGGTTTTGGTTATTTCCGCCTTGCGCCAAAACCTTGTAGCCGTTTGCAATCGCAAAAAACAAAACTACAACTACAAAAATGAAGGCTCCGCGTATTTTCTTTGAAACAACCCCGCGCCAGGGGCCGCTCCATCACTACCGCTGCCCCTGACCACGGCGGCTCGCCTACAGAATAAACTTCTCAATTGTCTGTTCCAGCACATCGAAGTCAAACGGCTTGGTGAGGTAGGCTTGCGCTCCCGATTCCAGCCCTTTCTGAATGTCAGCTTGATAAGCGTGAGCCGACAGGAAAAAGATGGGCGTGCGAGCATCGAACGTGCGAATCTGCTTGCACAGATCGACGCCGAGGCCGTCGGGATACAAGCCATCAATAAGCAGCAAATCAAAGCCGCCTCTTTCGGTTAAGGGCAGGCTTTCGGCTATGCTCCCCGCAGTGGTCACCTCGTAGCCGCACAGGTCAAGCCAGTAGGCCATCATTGCGCGGGTATCTTCATGGTCATCAGCGCACAAGATATGCTTGCGCCTTTCAACTGTGGAACCAGAAGCATCGCCATTCGACGCGAAAACCGTTTTACTCATATCAGCCCCCTCATCCGAGTTGGCTTGAGTATGGGTTACACGAGTGAGTGAGGAAAGTGATTGCCCTTGTACGTGTTTCACTGATGTAGCTTGCTCAAGTATTTAGAGAGACCTGTAGGAGATTGTACGCGCCCAAATCAAAGCAGTCTGTTCAAAATTATACAGGGCGCAAAATAATTCTGCAGCGTGTGGTGAAATGCCGTCTGGGAATGCCAGCGCGGCATGGCAGAATCGTCTTGTGACGCAGTGTTAGCCTATCAGGCACCTGACCGCGACTCAAATAATGACCGATATGATAACCCAAGGCCAATCAATCCAAGTATTAGTCCGAAAACTTGCGGCGCTAAGGTATTCAACAAATTTTCTTCTGAGACATTTGTTGCGTCGAGAATTAGTATTGGTATGTCATACACTAATAAAGGAATAGAAAATGCCCAGTGATGGATGTTACAAGTAGATACTCGCACAGTAGGATTATTGCTAGGCCATAGAGATCCAAGAATGGCCCAGAGATATCAACACCTAAGCCCAGGATTCTTGTCTGATGCAGTTTCTAGATTAGATAAGGTCTTTGGAGAGTTGGTTTCTGAAAGTGACCAGCCCAGAAGATAATTCTTCTAAGCTGGCCCTAACTCTATGAAAAGAAATGGTGACTCGTACGGGATTTGAACCCGTGTTACCGCCGTGAAAGGGCGGTGTCCTAGGCCCCTAGACGAACGAGTCAAACTCGCCAAGCCGCGTCTAAATCTCTTCCCGGTTGCTATGGTTAAAAAGACGGCGCGACTCGGAACAAAAGATTCTAGCTCAGGTGCGCCGGGCTTCGCAAGGCTCTCTTAAAAGACGTGTCACACACTTTTGTGAAGGATTGTTTTCACGCAGAGACGCTTTGACCCGCTCAAATCGCAAAGCACTTAAAGAGGGACAGACTGCTTTGCGCACCACACGCGTCTCTGCGTGAAAGCTGCATAGAAGCTTCGATTGATTCCACGGCGTGAAAGCCATTGTTGATAAATCGAACTTTCGGATTTGAGCCACAAACGGCTTTGCGCCTTGCTAATAAGAGACACCCGCAGGCAAAAAGGTACATCAGATTAAAAATACCCGAGTCCCAATTGACGGGATTGGTCTGCTTTCCACGGGTATGCTTATTTGCTATTATGCTCGCTTTCGCCGATCTCCTGATGCACACTTGAAAGGATGGACGAGGCTATTAAGACAGGGCAAAACGGGGAATGACCGGGGACTACCCAAAACAGAATGACCGGGAGCTTATAGCCGATTGTATAAAAGGCGTCCCCGACGCATGGAACGCGCTATTGATGCGTTACCAGCGACTGATTTATTCGATACCGATTAAGATAGGGCTGTCGCCCAACGACGCCGCAGACGTTTTTCAATCCGTCTGCTTGAAGCTGCTCGAAAACCTCGCGAACCTGCGGCATAAAGATAAGATCAGTTCCTGGCTCACGGTAACGACCAAGCGCGAGAGCTGGCGCATCGCGGCCCAGAAAAAGCGCGAGCACGTCACAAGCATTTATGATAGGGAAGAGGGCGAGAATGATCTATCCGAGCTGCCTTCGGCGGCGATGCCGCCCGACCGAAAGCAAGAGGCGGTCGAACAACAACAGATCATACGCGATGCGGTTGAACAACTGCCCGATCGATGCAGGGAATTGATAACCTTGCTCTTTTATAATGAAGGCGATCTCGGTTACATTGAGATAGCCCGTCGTCTCGACATGCCGCGCGCTTCGATGGGGCCGACCCGCGCGCGCTGTCTGGCGAAGCTCAAGAAATTGTTGGACGGCAAACTATAAATGAATGAGCGGCAAAGTACCTTTTAAGCCGTTTAAACCTCTTATCGATTTAAGAGAGCCGGGACAATCTGAGGTAAAAGCGTGAGCCGTAATCTGGCGAACAAGTTAATCAAGACGCGGAACCTTGATAGTTTTTTGCGGACGCACGGAGTCGAAACCTTCGCCGCGTTAAAGGCCGAGGTAGACCGTCTTGTGAGCTGCGACCTTAACGCCGCAGCCCGGCTGGCCGATCATATAGAACGGCTCGCCGATCACGCGAACGATCCGGTAGCCTTTGGGTTTGCGGAAGCGAGCCGAGCCCGCGTGCTGCACTTTTCGGGGCGGTACGAAGAGGCCAACGCGCTTTATGAAAGCTCGCTCCGTCGTCTGCTTGACGCCCGCCTCACATCGGAAGCGGTCACGATCCTCATTCATCAGGTTTACGCGCTCACACAGATGGGACGCTACACGGATGCGCTCGCGACCGGGCGCGCGGCGCGGCGCAGGCTCAAGCCGGATGAGAAGATCAAGCTGGCCCAGCTTGAGACAAATATCGGCACGGTCTATTTCAGGCTCGACTCTTACAAACGCGCGCTAAAGCACTATGACCGCGCCGGAGAGATATTTGAAGCCGCCGGCGACGAAGCGATGCTCGCTTTTGTCAATTACAGTCGCTCGAATGTCTTCACCGAAATGGACCGGCCCGACGAAGCCGAAGCGATGCTCAAGCGCGCGGCTGCGGAATGGGAGCGGTCGGGACTAAAGCTGCTTGCGGCCCAGGCGCTCTACAACGCCGCTTATCTCGATTTCCTGCGCGGGAATTACAACAAGGCGCTGACGAGTTATTACAAAGCCCGCGACCGCGTGGCAAAGCTTGGAAGCTCGCTTCTCGTCGCGTGGTGCGATCTTGAGATAGGCGAGATACTGCTCGCGCTCAACGCATTTGATGACGCAGCCGCGAGCGCCGCGAGCGCCCGCTCGCGCTTCAACGAGCTAAGCATGCCTTACGAGTCCGCCAAAGCCGCATGGGTCCAGGCGCTTGCCGCAATGGGGCTTGAGAGATTCGAGCGCGCCAAAAAAGATTTGACCCAGGCGCGCGAGGTATTTCAAGCGAGCGGCAACACTACGTTTACCGCCCAGACCGATTACTACCTGGCCGAGCTTGCCTTGCGTCGCGGCGAGATTGACGAAGCGGCAAGCCGCGCCGATTGCGCTATGCGCGTTTTCGCTCGTCAGAAGCTGGTCACGAGGACCGCGCGTTCGCGTCTGCTTGTGGCCCGCGCCGCTTACGCGAGCGGAGACAGCGCGCGGGCCGCGCGGCTTGCGCGCTCGACGCTCCGAGGGGTCGAGAAGCTCTCCGAGCCTGCAATAAATTATCAATGCCATCACCTGGTCGGTCGCATCGAGCGTGATCGCGGAAAGCGGAGCCGCGCGATTGAACGATTTCGCCTGGCCGTTGACGCCATAGAACAGATGCGCGGCGGCGTCACAGCCGACGAGCTGAAAGCCTCGTTCCTTCGCGACAAAATCGAGGTCTACGAGGATGCCGTAACCGCATGCCTCGACTACGGCACAGACCGTCACGTTGACGAAGCGTTCCGGCTGGTCGAATCGTCAAAATCCCGCGCGCTCGCCGATCTGCTTGCGCGCTACACGCCCACATCCGCAGGGGCCGGAGGCCGCGCGCGCGGGGCTAAAGTCGAGACTCGCGCCCGCCTTGCGAAACTGATTCAGGAGTTGAACTGGTATAGCTCCCAGGTCGGGCTTGAAGATGACAAAGGCGATCAGCGCAGCGCCTCGACTTCAGCCCGCTACCGTCGCCAGGCCCTCAGACGCGAGCGGCAGATTGTGCAGCTTTTTCGCCGCATAGAGGTCGAAGACCCTGCTTTTGCCAACCTGCACGCGCCGCAATCGGCAACCATCTCCGACCTCAGCCACGCGCTTGAAGCGGACGAGACGGCCATAGAGTATTTCACAACGGGCGACGAAGTGTCGGCGTTTGTCGCTTCGCGCGACGGTATTAAAGTTGTCCGCCGCATAGCGTCAAAGCGCGAGCTTGAACAGCGACTTGCCGCGCTCAGATTTCAGATAGAAAAATTCAGCTACGGCGCCGAGTACGTGGACGCGCACTTCTGGCAGCTCAAGGGGGCGACCGATAAGGTATTAGCCGAAATTTATGAAATGATCTTCTTGCCGTTTGAATCCAGCCTGACTTCGGATCGCCTCGTCATCATCCCCCACGACACGCTTCACTACGTGCCGTTTCACGCGCTGTGCGACCGAAGGGGATATTACCTTATCGACCGCTTTGAAATATCTTATGCGCCGAGCGCAAGCGTGCTCGCCCTCTGCCGCGCCAATTCGCAAAGCTCAACGGGAGGCACACTCGTCGCTCTAGGCGTATCCGAAAAAGGCACGCCCGGAATTAAAGACGAGATCGAAACGCTCAAGAGTATCTTTTCAGATGCGGTGATACTGACGGGCCGCCGCGCCACGCGCAAGCACCTGATCGAGTTTGCCCCCCGCGCCCGATTTCTTCACCTGGCGTCGCACGGTTATTTCCGGCGCGACAACCCGATGTTTTCGTTCTTGAAGCTGGCCGATTCGCAACTGAATTTTTATAACCTGCTCGACCTCAAGCTCAATGCCGAAGTCGTGACGCTTTCCGCCTGCCACACCGGAATCAACACTGTCTTTCCGGGCGACGAGCTTCAAGGGCTGATGCGCGGCTTCCTTTATGCGGGCGCGCCCGCACTGGTCGTCAGCCTGTGGGCCGTCAACGACCGCTCGACGGCAGAGTTTATGGGGGAGTTGTACCGGCAGCTACACGCAGGAAACGCGAAGCGCGCGGCGTTGCGCGCCGCGCAGATGGCTATAAAAGAGACTTACGGCCATCCATACTACTGGGCGCCGTTTGTCCTTATCGGAAATCCCGTATGATGGTAATATCTGAATCCGCGAAGCAGACTGAGAAAACCGTAAAAGAAAATTTCGTGCGCCTCGTATGCCTCGCGAATGATCGATTGTGATAAAATTGGCTCACTGGACGTTGCAACCGGCAAGTTAGCTAGAAGTCGCGAAGAGGGATGAGTATGAAGCTCGTTAAATCGACTCTCCTGCCCGTCGTTCTGCTGTTCGTCGTGCTTGCCCTTTCCTTCAGCCCCGTCACGGGGGCGTCAGGCGAGACGTCTGAACCTCTGATGATGAGCGGCGAGATAATCGTCGAGATCAAGCCGGGGGCATCGATTCAAGAGATAAACCACCGCAACCGCACGGCGACCATACGGCGCATCGAAGGCACAAACTTTTACCTGTTGCAGGTCCCCAGCGACAAAAACGAAGCGAAATGGCTTAAGCGACTTTCCGATGATAAAGACGTCCTGAGCGCGTCATTAAATCCAATGATGTTGAGTCCGACAATCGTCTTTGGTCGCGCGACCGTAGGATTTCCCGGTGGGCGTCCAAGTCCCGGACTCAAACGCGCAGAATATGTCTATCAACCGGCGCTAACTAATACAATGGCTCTGCGTGATGTGCGGCTTCGCTCGCGAGGCGCGGGCATCGTAGTCGCCGTGATCGATACGGGCATAGACCGCACGCACCCCGACCTGGCCTCGCACCTGTGGCAAGACAGCGGGCAGGGAAGCGATGTCGCGCACGACGGGATCGATAATGACCTGGACGGCCTGATAGACGATTACGCCGGATGGGACTTTATCGACAATGACAACGACCCGACGGAGTCTCCGGCGGACCCTGAGACGACCGACGCAGGGCATGGCACTTTCATTGCCGGGTTGATTGCGCTCGTGGCGCCGGATTGTCGCATCCTTCCCGTTCGCGCTTTTAATCCCGACGGTATAAGCAACGCATTCACGGTTGCAGCGGCCATCAAGTACGCTGCGGACCACGGGGCCGATGTGATCAACTTGAGCTTCGGCTCCCCGAAAAAATCGAGCGTCGTCCGTGATGCAGTCAATTACGCTCGTCAAAGAGGCGCGGTGCTGGTCGCGGCCGCAGGCAATGAGAACGAGGACACCGACGAATTCCCGCAATATCCTGCCGGGCTGCACAAGGTCATAAGCGTAGCGGCGATTGATGTAGAGAGCCGCAAGGCAGTCTTTTCAAACTACGGCAGAGACGTGAGCGTCGCCGCGCCGGGCGTCGAACTGGCGAGCGCGTATCCCGGAGGAGATTATGCCCGCTGGAGCGGGACATCTTTCGCCGCGCCGCTCGCGGCGGCTCAGGCCGCTCTCATACTTGCCCAGGACCGAAGAATAAACGCGAGGGCCACGATTGAAACGACAGCCGACCGGTTGGATGATCTCAATCCCTCTTATTCGGGTAAGCTGGGCCGCGGGTCCATAAATCTGCTGGCTTCGCTCGATAGTTATTTTGATAACTGGAGCCCTTCGGGCAATTACGCATATCTTTATTTGAGGGCGCAAAGAGGCGATTCGGCTGTGCGGGCGAGAGCCGATGTGATAATTACAGGCTTGCTCCAGGAATTGATTTTTTCTGCGCGCGGGCTTAAGGCTCGCGCCAGATACAGCCTGTTTGTAAACGGCAAGACGGTTTCGCCCGAAGGATTTACTGCGTCAAATTTCGGCGGGCTTGCAATCACCCTGTCGAACGACCCGAATCCTGTAGAAGATATCGGCGCGGTGCGCTTGACCTTACCGGCTAAACTTTTCCCGGTGACGAGAATTAAGCACGTTGAATTGCGCGATGAAGACGGCACTGTGCTTGAAGGCGCTTTTATTCCAGCAGTCGGCATCGCAGACCCGGCGGATGAGACCATTACCAAACAGACGCCGCTTGCATCGTTGACCGAAGCCAGAGGGAAAGCCTTTGTCAAACTAGACGACGGCCTTGAAGAATTGAGAATCGAAGCCAACCGCCTGACTCCTGGCGCGGTCTACAATATTTTCGTAGACGGCGTAAGCCTCGGTTCTGCCGTCGCCAGGGCAGAGTCAAAGCAATCGGGCTTCTTAAGAATTCGATTGACTGCCGACGGGTCAAGCGGGCTGACGCTCCCATCACCATTGCGAGCCATAATGAGCATCCGTCGCGTAGAAGTGCGCGATGCAGCGAACGAGATTGTCTTGCAAGGCGATTTCCTGCCGGGCGGCGACGACTTCGGTCGGGGCCGGCCTTAAAAAAATTCAACCTCACAGTTGCTTAATCGAAAAAGTCTTTCCGGCAATCGTGATCGTTCCCTTGCGCCCGCGCGAATCAGGATTAGAAGCCACCGAATAATTCACCGTGCCGTTGCCTACGCCTGTGCGGGGTGAAGTGATCGTTACCCAGTTGACGTTGCTTCGGGCCTCCCACGCGCATCCCGGATTGGTTGTCACGGTGATGCTGCCTGCGCCGCCGCCCGCGTTTATGGTGGAAAACGTGGGCGTGATCGAGTAATTACAAACCTGAAGGCTCGCGCCCTCCTGTAGCACCGTGATTGGTTGCACCGCGATCATCAATGTTGTGGAGCGCGGGCTTGTGGTCCTGTTCTCCCGGACTTCAAACGTGACCATTTCATTGCCCGCTCCGCCGCTTGCGGAAGTGATGACGATCCATGAAGCGTTGCTCGAAGCCGACCAGCTACAACTGCCGGGCGCAGTCACGGTCACGCTGCCGCTGCCTCCGCGTCTGGAAAAGAAAAGCTCGGTCGGCGCAACCGACCCGCAAGCGGCTGGAGCAAGCTGGAGCACAGTCGCAGAGTAAGGCGCGAAAGTGTAAGGGAACGAAGCAGCGGCGTTAGAAAAATTCCCTTCCGCTATGTCGGGCGAGCCTGCGCCTGTTCTGGCTGCTTCGTCCTGCGGCACACCGTAAGAATAGATAGAAGCGTTTGGTTGAGGCGTATAGCCCGCCAGGTTTATGACGGCGTTCAAACTCGCGGTGCGGCTCTTATTGATTACCAGCAGCGACAAACGGCCATCGGCGCGCTTCACTCCGTAGACGCTCAACAGATTGTAATCGCTCATCGACGGCCTTCATTTGATTGATAAAATCTTTTACCAGGGTTGCGTAAGTGAACGGGTCGTGAGGCCGCGCGTGAGTGTCGTTTTCCCATGTGCGTTTATGCTCGTAGCCACATTGGCGAAGTCTTCGAAATCGGTAGCCCAGAAAATGCCGTCGTCCGTCCTGTTAGTCTCCCAGTGATACTCATCCGAACGGGAGCCGCCGGGAAACCTCATCACCCTTGTGTTGTTCGCGCCGAGCAAAGAGACGGTCGCCGGAGTGTTGAAGGCCGCATCCCATATTGCACAGCTTACGCCGAACATGCGCAGGTCTATCGTGCGTCGGACGCTGTTGGCATTTACGTTGATCGTCACCTGTGAAGGCGCGGGTCTGGCTACGAGCGTGATGTCGTCAAGGTAGAAAGCGGGCTGCGAATTCCCGCTCGCGTCTTGAAGCCAGAAGCCCGTCATGTTCGATCTGTTATCCGCGTGAAGCGCGGCAAGCGGTATAGTGACTTTGCGCCACGTGCCCGCCGCCACAGAGCCACCGGCTATGTAAGTATTCAAAGGCACGGCGGACTGTGCCGCGTCGTTAAGCAGCGCCGCGACTGTGATGATGCGCCCGTTCGTCGCGCCGCCGTGAATCCAGAATGTAAGCTCTACGAACTCTGAGGTATCAAAAGCCGTGTGATGCATGTAAAAGCCTTGCCACGCGGCTGTGTAGGTGACTTTTATACTCTTTGCGCCACCGTGAACGAAATCCGTAGAGTTGAGATCGCGCGCAGACCAGGACCAATCTTGCCAGCCGTTAGCCAATGCATCACTATAGACTGTTTGATCCGATTGAGCTGCTGCCGCCTGGCATAGGAAGGCGAGAAAAAATGATGCTAAGAAAAATGTAGACAACCTCTGGCACGACTTTAAGCGAATAAGATTCACCGCAGAGACACAGAGAACACAGAGCGGGCGCAGAGCAGAGGTTGGTTTTCTCTGCGCCCCCGCCGCGTGCGAAGCACATCATCGGCCATATGCGTCCTCTGTGTCTCTGCGGTGAAATAGTTTTTGCTTCTCCATAGCTTTATTTATCATCATCATTTTTGCTTCACGGTGAAAACTTTTCCGGCGGCTGTAATCGTACCCGTTCGACTGCTCCCCGTAGTATTTGCCGCTACTGAAAAATTGACCGCTCCGTCCCCGATCCCCATCCCTAATGAAGTAATCGTTATCCAACCGGCATTGCTCGTCGCCTGCCACGCGCAACGCCTTTCGCACGAGACAGCGAGGCTTCCAGACCCGCCGCTTCGTCCCACGGTTGCTGTTTTAGGAGCGATGGTATAAAGGCAATTGTCGCCTAGCCCTCCATCCTGGATGATCGTGACAGTACGCCCCGCGATCATCAAAGTTGCGGTGCGCGGGGCTACGGTCAGGTTCTCATGGACATCAAAGCTGACCGTGTCGCTGCCCGTCCCGCCGCCGCTCGAAGTTATTGCAACCCACGCGGCGTTGCTCGAAGCCGACCAGCTACAACTGGCGGGCGCGGTCACGACTATGTTGCCCGCGCCGCCCGTAACGTCGAAGAACTGCCCCGTAGATGAAAGCGAGCCGCAGATCGCAGGATTAGCTTTGTAGGTTCGTACGATTCGCGTCAGGTGTCCGGCCATATCGCGTATTTGCAAAGTAGCCGTAACGTCTCCGTCTGTGAGGTTCAGCGGGACGGGAAGATTTATAGTGACGGTCCCGCCCTCGGTAATCACAATGCCGGCAGCGAGATTTGCGCCCGCAGGAAAACCGGGGAGTGCGCGGTTGAGCGTAAGCGCGAGCGTTGCCGTGTTCAAACCGCTATCCATATCGTAAGCGCCAATCACAAAACGCGAGAGACTGCCCGCCGTCGCCGCGCGCTTGACCGTAAGCACAAGCGAGAGAGTCGGTCTAATCTCTAGGGGGTTAGTTCCCCGCAGCTTGCTGCGTCAGTATACTGGATGAGTGAGCCGCTTCATCCATAAGAGCCATAACGTTTCGGTACTGCTGTACCACATAGTTTGTCCAGCGAAGTATCGCAGAGTGATATTTAGCTCCGAAGTAGATCAGAAGCTCAAAGAGGTTTGTGTTGAGATTAGTAAGCGGTATGAGATAACGTTTCTGGAGATAGGCACCGACACAGACCACGTCCATTTCCTGGTGCAGTCGGTGCCGATGTACAGCCCGAAGAAGATCGTACAAATCATCAAGAGCATTACGGCCAGGGAGATCTTTGCAGCGTGTCCGGAGGTAAAGAAGAGACTGTGGGGCGGAGAGTTCTGGACGGACGGCTATTACATCAGCACGGTTGGACAGCACGGCAACGAGCAGATGATCAGCAAGTACATAAAGCAGCAGGGCAGGGAAAAAGAGTATAAGCAATTGCATAATCAGCAACTCGAACTATTCTGACGACTCGCGCACGCGCGCGATACCGCGCAGCTTGCTGCGCGGAGCTTCATTGTCGTCTTCAAGAAATCCCGCAAACCCGCCGCTGCCAAAGATGCCGCTCAAATCAATCGGCGCGCCGAGGTCTACCCACCTGGCGATCTTCATCCTCTCGTCCCATGTCAACGTCACGCCCGATGCAGGCGGCGGCATAGCGGTCCCCGTATAATCGAGGTCGCACTCAGGCCAGTCCGCGCCCTGCGGAATCGTCCCAGGGTTTCCCGGCACGCTCTCCGTAGGTCGCGAGGAGTTCGATCTGCCGTCAAGACGCTGCCCAAATATCTTCCACACCAGCAAGCTCTGTCTCGCCTGGCCCGCGCGAATGTAGCGAGTCACTTGAGGCCAGTACCAGTCGCCGCCCGGTGTGATTGATCGCGGCGACGGGTTCGACGCGCTTGGCGAGCGCGCAAGCAGCGAATACGTAGCCGGATAACCGCCGTTTATCAAACGGTCATCGGCGTCCAGATCAAGCCCTGCGGCAGGCGTCTGCCCGTTGCGCGACGTGTGACACGAAGCGCACTTCGCCTGGAGGATCGGGCGAATGTCGCGAAGATACTCTACGGTCATCGCGCGCGCGCTGTTTGTCGTAACACCGGGATTGGCCGAGCCGTCAACCGCCAGAAGCGGCGTTGTCAGCGCAAGGTCGCGCGCTACGTAACTCGGTTGCGATGCAGCCGTCGTGTTGAAATCGAGCGCGGGGCGGCTGTGCGCATGACAGCCTCCGCAATCAACTCGCTTCTCGCCCGGACGCGCCTGATGCCAGGTCTGCGCGGTATTCAACACCAGCCCGTTGCGATCCAGGGTTTGAAAAGTGAAAGGAACGTCCGCAGGTATCTTTGCCAGGAATGAGGTGTCGACATTGCCTTGTGCGTTGATGACGCCCTCTTTGCGAACGGGGATTTCACCGAGTATGCGAACGCGCTCTGAAAAAAGGGATTCAAACGCGCGGCCGTTGTTCGGATAGCTGCGATCTGTTATGGGCTGTAGGGCGAGAACCCTGACCGCGTAAATATCGCTGTCGTTGTAAAGCCCGGAGTCCGCTCCCTGGCGCGTCCAGTTGCGGTCGCCGAAGTTTTCGTGTTGATAAAAGCGGTCGCCTCTGAACGGGCGCGTGTCGCGCGAAATCATCGATGATGTGCCGATGAGAGCGAGCGGCGTGCCTTCGGGCAATCGCGAATCCGCCTGCCCTTCGTTGGCAAGGTCAGGGAGATTCACAGGCGCGGCAACGCCGTAAATCTGCTGATAAGGAACTACGGCGCGAGGCCACATCTCGTTAAAGGCGGGATCGTTTTTTACAAGCACGAGGTCTTCGGGGCGATTGAGCGTTTGGTCGCCGCGCATTC
Organism: Blastocatellia bacterium; assembly: GCA_963728545.1. Taxonomy (GTDB): domain Bacteria; phylum Acidobacteriota; class Blastocatellia; order UBA7656; family UBA7656; genus DASUNP01. The sequence goes on along the minus strand of CAVSKO010000002.1, from coordinate 2,396,523 downwards.
GATATATGCCGCCGTCATAGTAAGGCGCGGTGAATCCTGCTCCTACATAAATCCCGTTGTGATTGGCCGAGCCTCGCGTGTAGACGACGAGCAACTCGTTTCCGGGCGCAGCCGACGGCAGCGTGAATTTGCCTACGCGCGTGTTGTTGCCGCCCTGGCAGGGAACGACCGGGTAAGGCGGGTCGCCCACGCGACACGGGGAAGGGAAATCGTCGCCCGTCGTAAACGGCGTTATGCGCGTGTAGCCGACTCGCTGCAACGGTATCTCGTCAGGAGAATTCGTGTCGGGCGGTATCGGCTGGAATAGCGGCTCATTGGGCTTGCCCGTCCCGTTCGATTGGAAAGCGATACAACTCGCCGAAACCGTTGTTATTAAGATTATAATAACGGCAGACTACTATCGAGCCATCCGAAATCTGCGTCATGAAGTGATGAGCGAACGGCCCGTCGCCGAAACCTGAGAAAGGCTCGAAGCGGGTTCCGTCAGGCCAGATGGCCCAGAGCGGAAATACGCGATCATCTCTCGCGCCCATGTTCTCCCACGAAGTGAATGCGATTCGGCCATCCTTCAAGACGTAAGGGTGCATAGCCGACGAGACGTTGAGAAAGCCTATGGGCTGGACGTTCTTGCCGTCCGCGTCCATCACGTACAACTGCATGGCGCGCTGGCCGCCGTTGGTCATCTTGTTAGGCACGAAGTTGTCGCGCGTCGAAGTGAATACTATCCGCCCGTCGGGCAAAAACGCCGGGCCGGTGTTGAAGACGCCTACCCTCGGACAGTTGGTCTGCGATTGTGAGCAGTCAAAGTTAGCTCCGTTGCCCGTGTTGGGCGTGAACTCTTGAAAGGTGAGCCGCGTGACGGCGCGCGTCACAAGGTCTACGCGATAGATGTCTGCTCCGTCGAATGAAAGAGCATAAGTGCCGTTCAACCCTCGCTGAGAGTTCACGTTGCGCACGTTCGGAAAATAAGTGAAGACCACCGAGCGCGCATCATAAGAGACGTAGGGGTCCATCACCGAGCCGTTCGGGCCTGCCGCAAAAAGGACTTCTTCACTGCCGTTCGGATGCAGCAGCATGAGGCTCGCACCGGGGTCGAGAAACAGCGGCGTGATCGCATCCGACCAGAACGAGTTGTTGTTATTGCCGGGTCGAGGCGAGCGCACGTATACAATGTCGTAATTGATCGGCGGGAGCGATTGTGCTGCGGGCGAGATCGAGAACCAGTCGGGACAGGCACAGACCGCAAGCAAACATATAAAGATAATTAGAGTCAGTTTTTTTATCATGTAACCTCCCGGTTACCTGGTGAGGAAGTTCGGACCTGAAAAGAGATCAAATGGAGGGGGGCAAAACGGATTTATGATACAACAATCGCAGATTTAAGTGGAGAGTAAAGAAAATTTAAGATTTCAAATTTGCATGGCGGATGATCCGCTTGCGCGGGCCGCGATTTCAAATTCTTCAGCTTCCTTTCTGCTTCACTGTAAAGACTCGACCGGCAACCGTGATCGTCCCGACGCGTGCGCTCCCAGTTGTGTTCGCGGATACGGGATAGCTTATGCTCCCCGTGCTGATGCCGTTGTCGTCTGAGGTGATGCTGATCCAGTTGTCGCCGGTCGTCGCCGTCCAGAGGCAATGCTCTGCCGATATTACATTGATGTTGCCTGTGCCGCCTGCGGCTGCAAACGAGCTGAGCTTGGGCGAGATTGCATTCGAGCAACTGCCGTTAGCCACACCGGCCTGGCGCACGGTGAAGGTCCGGCCTTCAATCGTTATAGTTCCCGTGCGAGGTCTTTCATCAAAGTTCTCTCCCACTTCGAACGTTACGGTTGTGTCGCCTATACCCGTCTTTGGAGATGTGACTGTTATCCAGCTTGCGGATGTGCCGGATGACCACGCGCAGCCGATGCTGGAAGAGAGCGCGACGCTGCCCGCGCCGCCCGTGGCCGGGAATGCCTGGCTGTTTTTTGACAATAAGCCCCCGCAAGGTTGGCCCGGCGTGAGTACTGCCTTGACGGGTCCCCAGTTGCCGCTCGAATCTCTGCCGCGAACATAAAACAGGTGCCGCCCTGAAATCGTCCCCGTTGAGGCTATGGCTGTCTCGATAGAACCGTTGAAGTTTCCGTCAAGCGCCGCCATCGGAATTCCTGTGCCGCCGCGCCAGGGAGGCGTGTCGATGTAATATTCCGCCGCGACTATCGGCTGGTTGCCGTTGAATTGATCGTTAAGAGTTATTTGCAAATTATATTGGTTCGGGGATGTCTGAGTCGCCGTCAACGCCTCTGGCGAAGGCCCGCGCCCGAGCAGGTAAGGCGTGCGGGCTATGCGCGCGGCGTAGAGAAACGCGGGCAGGTTGCGCGGCCAGAATGATCCGCCGGCACCGCTGTCCAGGCAACTGAAGGGCGGAAAAAAACCGGCGCAACTACCCGATTCAGGGCCGACTTCAAAAGTCATCGCCGCGACGCCCAGCTCGCCATAAGCCCAATCATCCGTCGTGCCTGATGTCGGATAAAGCTCGGTTGATTGCTGTGGAGTGTAGCCGTTGTAAGAGGCGAACTTTTGCCCGATCAATGTGAAATCGCCCCAGTTCGGCGCGGTGCTTGTAGTCCATCCCCACGGCCACAGCACAAGGTTGCTGTAAGAGTGCAGAGTCAGGAAAAAGCCCGTTGTCGTAAGCGGAGCCGGGTCGGTGTCGAGCGGGCCGCGTTGATCGGGAAAGATCGAGCGGACCAGGTCTTGAAGCGCGCTCATCTCAGGCTCGGACGCCTCGCTCGGTCCCGGATAAGTTTGCCCGCATCGCGGCTCGGTTGGCGGATTGACGGTCCCCCATTTGAAACCCGCGTTGCGATTCAAATCGACGCCGAATTGATTTGTCGATGAAGGCGGATTGACGCAGTTTCCGCCGTAAGTCGTGTTCGTATTCTTGCGCTGGAAAAAACTCTGCTCGGCCCACCGTCGCCCGTCGGGATTAGATATGGGAACGACGATTATCTCGTGCTCGTCTAATAGCCATGTCGCATCGCCGTCGGCGCCGTATCCGTTGAGCAAGTAAGTCACGAAGCGCGCGGCAAGCTCCGTAGTCGCCAGCTCGCGCGCGTGTATGGCGGCCATCAAAAAGAACGTAGGCTTTGGCCCGGGCTTGAGCCTGTTTGTCAGCCTGATGCCGAAAAGATCATTCCCCCCCGTGCCGCCGCTCGCGATCTTTTCCCAACTGCTGCCGTACACGAAGACCTGCGCGAGGTCCGGGTAGCTGCTCTCGGCGTCATTAAAAAGCGCGCGAATCTCTGTTACGGTGCGATAGCCGTCCCTGAACGTGTCTGTTTCCTGCTCGCGGAGCAATGCCGTCTGCGTATCGTCTACTGTTACGGTCCAGCCTTCGGCCGAGAGGCGCTCGGCTTCTGCTGTTGTGGTCAGGATAAAGAGATCGTCGCCTTTGCGCATCTCCAACAGGTCCAGCCCAAGAGTGACGAAGCGCGCAAGCTCTTTATCGCCCTTGACGCGGACGCGAGCGATAATGGGCTGGTCGGCGCGCTGCCCCGCCCCTGAAACTTTTGCGGTGGGCATGGCTACGGGTGCGATACACAGAAGCGATATAATAGTGACAATCAGGCGAAGGCCTTTGCGAGTGTGCATAATTATTGCTCCGGCGCAGGGACTGAGCGCCTTAGAAATTGAAAGGCGTTCATCTGGCTCTATGCGCCTGTTTGAAAATGCTTTTAGACTGAGGGGTATCGTATGACGGCTGAAACTTTCGGTCAAGCTCAAAGTATATAATCCAGGTGATCTATTGAGACTTGAGCCGCGCAGTTGGCTGCAAAAACTCCGGCTTTCCCTGCAAGTTTCCGCGGTTGCCTGCAAACAAGAGACGTTTGAAAAGCAAACTTCGTAGAGTTGGTTTGAAGGCAGCCCGCGCTGCGCACCAAACAAACTGCAAGGAGAGACCGTCATGAATAATAGAACCTGCTCAACCGTATTGATCATCATCGTCGCAGTTCTCCTCTGTTCGGCGTTCAGCATACCCGCATCGAAAGCGATTTATGCGGAACAAGACGCCGCGAAAAAAGAGTACGTATGCCCGCCCTGTGGTTGCGGGAACGACGAAACGGTATCGGATAAACCGGGCTATTGCTCCGTGTGCGCAATGGAGTTGATAGAGAAAGGCTCGCTTGCGGCGCGGCCCGCAGCGCCGCAAGCTCAAGCTCAACAGCAAAGAAAGAGAGTCGCTATACTGATTTTCGACGGCGTACAGATAATCGATTACGCAGGCCCGTACGAAGTCTTCGGCCAGGCGGGGTTCGATGTCTTCACGGTCGCCGCAACCGCAGACCCGATCACAACCGCTATGGGAATGAAAGTGACTCCGAGCTATACGCTCGATGATTCGCCTGAGCCTAACGTGATAGTCATTCCGGGCGGCGGCGTGGTCTCGGCACAGAATAACCCGAAGATCATAAAATGGATTCAAGAGGGCGAAAAACGGGCCGACCACGTGCTGTCGGTCTGCAACGGCGCTTTTATACTGGCAAAGACGGGTTTGCTCGATGGAAAGTCCGCCACGACTTTTTATGGACTGATAGACGGGTTCCGGGCCTTCGCCCCCAGGACGACTGTAGTCACCGACAAGCGTTACGTAGACAACGGGAAGATAATTACTACGGCGGGCCTGTCGTCCGGGATAGACGGGTCGCTTTACGTCGTCTCAAAATTGATGGGCAAGGCCCGCGCGCAGATGGTCGCGCTCAACATGGAATATAATTGGCAGCCCGGCGCTAATTACGCGCGAGCAAATTTTGCCGACGCACACGTGCGAAAGATTTTCGGCTTGGGACTGAGCTTTGAAGCTCCTGCCGGCACGCAGCTAAGAGTCCTCAGCACCGAAGGCGGGACGGAGAACTGGGAAGTCAACTGGCAGTTGCAGGGCGCGGCCTCGGCTGCCGACATCCTTAAAGCGGTTGATAGTAAACTGGCTGCCGATGGCAAATGGGTGAAGCAGACTGCGGCAAAACCTGACGCGACGCGAAGCGCGTGGAAATTCACCGATGAGAAAGGCGCGGTCTGGAGCGGGAGCACCGCCATACAAGAAGTCGCCGGAGAGAAGAACAGATTTCTCGTGATTCTGAAGATCGCGCGCACACAGGAGCGCGCCGCCCGCGTATCCGGTGCGGCAGCAAATTTAAAAGAGTTTTAGGACTTCAAGAACTTTATGCAAACGGCGGCGGGTCCGAGACCGGATCAAACAAACGAGATAGAAACGGCGCGGCATCGCCGCCGCCTTGTTACGGGTCTGATCTTTTGTTTCTGGACACTGATCGGGCTTCTGTACGCGGGCCAGCATTATCTCGGTTCTCAGTCACGGAGAAGACGATGTTTCCTGGTGGCGGTTGATCGCGTGGCAATTGTTGACGGGCTACGTGTGGGTGGCGCTGACGCCCTTTATATTGTGGTTCAGCGAACGCTTTCCCATAGAGCGATCAAGCTGGATAAGCAGGTCGGCGATTCACCTGGTCGTAGGCGCGATTGTTTCGGCGACCTACATCGCCGCTTACACGGCGATCACTCGCTTTCTAGCCGTATTCCCTGATTGGAAAATAGACGCTCTCGAAGGCCAGTACATACATTTCTTATGGATGTATTTTCACCTACACGTATTTACTTATTTTGCGATTCTCGGCGCAGGGCTGGCGTTCGATTATTATCACAAATACCGCGAGCGCGAGCGACAGGCGGCAGAGTTGAGGACGCAGCTTGCGCAAGCGCAGTTGCAGGTGTTGAGGGCGCAGCTTCACCCGCATTTTTTGTTTAACACGCTGAATACGATTGCCGGTCTCGTTCGCAATAACGAGAATAAAGCGGCGGTCGATATGCTCGCGGGTTTGAGCGACCTGCTGCGCCGCGCGCTTGAGACTTCGAGCGAGCAAGAGGTCGCATTAAGAGATGAGCTTGAATTCATCGAGCGTTATCTTGCAATCCAGCGCATGCGTTTTTCGGACCGGCTCAGCGTAAAAACCGAGATCGCCCCCGACGCGCTTGACGCGAGAGTGCCTAACTTCATACTCCAGCCACTTGTCGAAAACGCCATACGTCACGGTCTGGCCGCGCGGGCCGCGCCCGGCTTGCTCTCTTTGACCGCTCATCGCGACAACGGACAGTTGCAAATAATAATCTACAACGACGGGCCTACGCTCGCCGAAGGCTGGCGCATGGACAGCAACGCGGGGATCGGGCTTCGAAACACGCGCGATAGATTAGAACAGCTTTATGGAGCAAAGCATCAGCTTGAAGTGCGAAACCAGGGGACGAGCGGCGTAGTGGCCCGGATTGCGATCCCTTATCGTGTGAAGTTTCAAGATGGACAGGGTAAAAAGAAAGATCAAAACGGTAATTATTGACGACGAGCCTATAGCCCGGCGCAACCTTCGCGTGTTGCTCGAACGCGACGCGGATGTGGAGATCGTCGGAGAGGGCGGCAGCGGCCTGGATGCCGTAAGCCTCACCCGAGCGAAATCGCCTGACCTGATCTTTCTCGACATACAGATGCCGGAGATGAACGGATTTGAAGCGCTGGAGCGCATCGGCGCAGACGGCGTGGCCGCGATCATATTTGTCACGGCCTTTGACCAGTACGCGCTTCGAGCTTTTGAAGTACACGCGCTCGATTACCTGTTAAAGCCGTTCGACGATGCCAGGTTCGAAGCGGCGCTCGCTCGCGCAAAAGCTCAGATCGAACAGCGCGAGGCCAAAGAGTTAAGCAAAAAACTTTTTGCCCTGCTCGAAAGTCACGCCCGGATTTCGGACGTAGCCAGAGAGGCGCAGTATCAATCCGAGTTCATGATTAAATCTGCCAGCCGCGTCTTCTTTTTAAAAGCCGGCGAGATCGACTGGATAGAGGCGGCTGATTACTACGTGAGGCTGCGCGCAGGTAACCAGTCGCACATGCTTCGAGAGACTATGGCAGAGCTTGAAGCGAAATTGGACCCGCAGAAATTCACGCGCATACATCGCTCGACCATCGTGAACCTTGATCGCATCAAAGAGATCGAGGCGCGACCGGGAGGCGATTACGCGGTGATACTTCACGACGGCACGCACTTGAAATTGAGCCGCAGCCGCCGCGACCAGATAGAGATGATCTTGCGCCGCTCGTCGTGAGCCTACTTTGATGTGTGCTTGAGATCAGGATTTGTTTGGATACGAGGAAGGAGCTAGAAAGGTGGATGCCGTTGCTTTTACGCTAAGAACGCGAAAAGGACGCAAAGTTCGCAAATCTTTTTTGCGTGTTTTGCGTCTTCTGTGACGAATCCAATTATAATCCGCTATGATTTAGCTTCTCAGCCAACGAACGGTCAGGACAAAACAGACCACCGCCGCCGCGCCCTCTGCCACGAACAAAACGCTCATCAATGTCTCAGCCGATGCCGAGTAAGATTCAAACGGCCCCGTCTCGCCTTTCGCGACTACTCCAAGAAGCCCGGCCAGAAGAAACATAACGGCGAACAATATCATTCCGGCGAACCCGCTCTGGCTCTTCGGCATCTCTGCGGCTTGCCTGACATTCTCAAACCGGATCGGCTCTACTCGCGCAAAGCTCTTATTATTTGCGAAGCTGTTTATCTCTATATGATTTGCCGTCTCTGTCATGATCTTTCTCCTCGTAAACAAAACTTTCATAATTGCGCTATAGAAAATTGCAAGACGGATGCCACAAACGCACGCGCTCGCGCTGGCGTTGTTAAATCAAAGGAAGATAATGGATTTGGATTCGACAGATCAAACAGGCAGGCGGCTCTCTTTTAGCCTTTAGGTCAATTTGACGTGACTTATATTATGAATTTTGACTATGAAGCGCAGGCGGGCTACTGCGCGATATAACCGCCGTTGATTACCATTGACTGGCCCGTGATAAACGAAGCCCCGTCCGAGCATAGCCATATGACTGCTGCGGCGACCTCTTCGGGTTTTCCTATGCGGCCAACGGGATGAGCGGCGACAATCGCCTCGCTGATTTCGGGATTGTTAGTGGCGACTTCGATCAACGCGGTTTGAATAAAGCCGGGGCATACGGCGTTGATCCGAAGACCCTGTTTCGCGTACTCTAACGCCGCCGCTTTCGTAAGCCCTATGATCGCGTGCTTGCTCGCGACGTAAGCCGCCGTGCCGAGCGAGGTGCCGACTACGCCGAGTATCGATGACATATTGACGATAGATCCGGAGCCTTGCCGAATCATAACGGGAACCTGGTATTTCATGCAGAGCCAGATGCTTTTCAGGTTCGAATCCATTACCGAGTCCCAGTCCTCTTCGCTGAGGTCAGCGATCAAGCTCAGCGAAGGGCCTGAAATCCCCGCGTTGTTAAAAGCGTAATCGAGCCGGCCATAAGCTTCGACGGTCCTGTCGATCAACGACCTAACATCGGCAGATACTGACACGTCGGTCTTGACGAACAGAGCTTCGCCGCCCGCATCTCTGATGAGTTGAGCCGTCTCTTCGCCCTCACGGACGCGGCGAGCGGCAACGACCACGCGCGCGCCCTGTTCGGCAAAGGCAAGCGCAGCAGCCCGCCCGATTCCTGAGCTTCCGCCTGTTACGACCGCAACTTTACCGTCAAAGCTATTAAGCATCTTTTGTCTCCTTAATGAGGGTGTGAGCGACACTGGATAGTTTAATACGAGCGATGCTTCGCGTTCAGATTCGGTCGCTTGTTGGACAGAGTGAATTTACTATCTGCTTTTTATGAAATACTCAAACGGTGAAGCGCTCCCGAAGCAGACAGTGTCACAACCCTTCGGGCGATAGCCGGCATCGTGCAATAGCCAGAGATCCGATTCGCCGCCTTCCTTGATTATCTGCGAGGTAGAGGTCACTTCATATAGATCATCTTTATACCAAAAAGAGAAGGTATTCCCCTTAACAGCGCCTATGTTCTGAAAGTCAAATCCGTCGTGCGGGTTGGATGAGAAAACGAACTGGCCTTTATCGCGGAGGTAGAACCAGACAACGGTCCCGCCGCAAGTACCGACGCCCTCAGCCACGGGCGCGCGATTGACATATAAGCTGACATTCTGGAGTTCAAATACGGCATCTTCTTTAGCATTCTTGACGGTCTGGGCGGTTACGCTCAGCGAGGCCAGGATCAAGCCGCCGAAAAGAGTGAGGGTTATAAAAATAGGCAATCTTTTCATAAGCACCTTCTTTGTAGATCAGGGTTGTTGAGTAATACTTTATGCATGAGTGCTTTCTAAGTCAATCGGCAAATGCTTAATGTATTCGCGTTTACCGACTGACTTGATCTGGGTCGCTATAGTCAAACAATCTGTTAGGCCGCGTCATGCTTTTGACAGTATGACTTCAATCCGCGCCCCGATCATCCTTCATCCTTTTGGCTTCATCTATTGCCATCTTCCACACAGCCTGAATCGCCGCATCGCCATCGGGCTCTCTTTTTGGCAGTTGCGCGAATAACTCCTGAAACCTCACGCCTTCAATTCGCTCCACAATGGCGCACACCTGCGCAAAGGATGGTGGTTCATGCGGCAGGGAAGAGAGGGCGAGGTTGCGGATGGTTGACGATAACGTACCAGAACTGATTTGAAAATAGATGATTCCCGCTGCCAGCCGATGCGCCATGGCCGACTCGGGCATTTTGCCTTCGGCACGCTGAATATAATTTGCCAGATTGTTGTGACTGATGGCGCAGTATTCCGGTTGGCCCACCTGATATTTGTAGCGCAGGGCAGTTTGCTCGAAACGCATGGCGAATGCTGTGTGTCCTTCTTTGTCTTCCAAATCGGCCAGCGCGCCGTATAGTATACCTAGTTCATAAACTGCATTCGCGCGCTCAAAGACTGCGCGGCAATCTTCTAACAGCACGCGCGCTCTAGGGTAACGCCGCAGCCTCAGTAGCGGGCCGTAGTCGTTGAAGCGCGTCCGAGCAATCCCCACTTCGCCCGTGCCGCGCTTGCGTTTGGATTCAGCAATCTCGGCGTTGAGCGCAAGAGCAGTCTCCCATTGCTTCAACTCAACCGCCGCGCTATAGCCCGTCCCCAGCAGAACCTCGCGCACGCTCCAGGGATAGGTAGTTTCTTCGGCATCGCTTTCTTCCGGCAAGTCTTTCATCTGTGCGCGGTGTTGCTCCACTGCCGCAAGCACTTCAGTGAAATGGCCAAGCGCAGTTAGGGCTTGCAAACGATAAGCTTCGTCGGCTAACTGCGTCCACGGCCCCAGTCCAGCGTGTTGAGTGTAAGCTTTCTTTTCTTCCGCCGTCCGGAAGGCTTCTTCAAAGCGGCCTGTGAGATTGAGCAGGTTGAACAAATAGCCTGAAGCCACTGAAGCCAACTGGTAATTACTCTGCTTAACACCATTGTCGATCAATTCACGTAAGGCAGTCTCCGCCTCAGCATAGCGGTTAGCTCCAATAAGAGCTGTCACCAGCACTCCCGCGTTTTCCAATCCTTCTACTGTGCCTCCTGTTTTCCCCACAATCTGGCGCAAGAGAGGTATTGCCAGTGCCAGTGTCGCCGGGCTGGTGTCGCGCTGAATCATTCTTTCTATCAGGGTAGACGCCTCTTCCCATCGTTGCGCCCGCAAAAGGTAGGGCGCGGCATGGCGCGCACCCTCTACCACCAGCCGCCCACCACCCTGCATTTCGGTCCTTAAACCGTGTTGATACATTCCAATGAAGTAATTGCCGATTTCAATGTCAATCGCACTTAAGACGGAAGGCAGTGAACAAAGCAGGGCTTCGGCTACGCCGGGATGGATGTGAAATTGCTGACTCGTAATCGACGATGGCTGATCGTCGAGCCAGGATTGCAGAGCCGGGTCGCTAGGATTGGAGAGCGCAGCTTGAATGTGAGACATAAGCTCTTGCGGGTTGATGCTCTGCGGATCGGCCAGCATGGCGGCTACTTCAGGATTCTGGGCCGCCAGGATTGGCAACAGCGTTTGTAGGCTTTCATTCGTAATCAGTTCTCTCTGAGAAGTAATGGTTTCAATTTCAATCAAGCCAGCCTGCGCCAGTTGATTCAATGCGGCCTCCAACCCCAGGCCGGGTTCGCTTAGTGCTGCTTGCGCCCAGGCGCTAGCTGGCTCCGGCGCGGATTGCTTTTCTTCCCCGCGTTCGCCTGTCAATCGCTTGAGGAAGTCTTCCCAGTTATGCTGCACTACGTCCAACGACCGGTCTGCGTCTTCCAGTCGGGCTAAAAACTGTGCCAGCAGTCGAGCGGTCGTGCCGAGATTCTCAGCTACGCCTTCTGTCCAGCGGTGCAGTTCTTCTACAAAAACATCTTCGGCACGGTTAGACTCGCCAGTCCTAAAAAAGGCCATGCGAGTAGCATCTGCCTCGCCACTCGCGCTTTCGGCGCGGGCCAGATTCTCTTCAAGCGCGGCAGGGTCGGCAGCCATGTTGCTGGCAAGTTCCAGCAGTTTCGGGTGGCCCTGCGCGGTGCGCAAAATGCGCTGTAGTTTTTCTCGCCCCTTTTCATTCTTAAACATCCCTTTCATGTGGGGCAGTTGGCGGGCCAGTAGCACGCTCTCTTGAAAGCTCAGCGCGTGAATAGTGTCGGCTTGCAACCGTGGGTGATTTTTGAGCGTGTTGGGCAAGCGACGTGACGTAATCACCAGACGCGAGTATCCAGTGTGGTCAAGCAAAACGTTCAGCAGATCGCCCCAGCGCGCGTCACGCCAGTCGCCGCGCGAAGTTAGCAATCCCTCCAGATTATCCAGCACCAGTAGGATGGCATTGTTCTGCAATAGCCCGCGCAGTCGCGGCAGCGCTTTGCGCTTGAAGTCCTCCGGAGCATCCATCAACCCGACCAACTCCAGGCCGGGCAGTTGGTTTTCCAGCGACAGCGCAAACTCCGTTAGAGCGTTGGTAATATCGTGCTTCTCCTCCGGCGCTTTGTGCCAAACGAAAGCCGTAAAGCGCTCCAGGTTTTCACGGTCATAGCTATAGGCCAGTTCCAGCGCGCAGGCGGTTTTGCCCGCGCCCGCCATCCCATAAAACAGCACGCCGGTTTTACCGCTCTCCGGAGCTAGCGCCTGGCTCGCCCTGAGCATCGGCATCAATCGCCCCACAAATCGTTCCGGCTGTGGCGGGAAGCTAAACATCCCGGTATCCGGCAGATTGAATGCGGGCGGGCGCGGCGGCGCCAGTAAGCGAAGCTCGGCAGCGCGCTCGCCAAACAGCAAAGGCGTCAAGCGGGAGAATGTCGGAAGATATGGGTCGCGCTTCGGATCTAGCGCATCGGCCAGTGCCAACTGTAGCGCCTGGGCCAGAGGCTGTTCCTCCTCCAGCATAAGATCATAGAGCGTCAGCGCAAGCTCAGACGCAAAGCTATCCTCCACAGGGTAGCGCATCGCCAGCACTGCACAATCCAACTCTTCTGCTAAACGCTGGCCTAGACTCGGAAGGACATCCGTCGCTTGTATCGGGATGGCCTCACGCGTTGGCAGGTTATCAAGCCCAATCTGAGCGCGTGCTGCGCGCACGTCTGCCGCGCCGGAATAGCAGGCCGATAGTGTGAGCAGTTTGAGCCGCGCGCTCGCAGGACGCAAAAGCTCAGCCAGCTCTTCGGCGTCAATCTTGTCGGCTGTGCCGTCCGGCTTTTCAAGCATCAACTCGCCTTCCAAACCATGCCCTGAAAAGTGCAAGACATCCCAGCCTTGGCCTTTCTGCAGAACGGCTTTCAGCAACTCGCGTGTGGTCCCGTATTGCAGCAAGCGCAACTCCACTGCCTGACCGTGTGTCTGCACAAAACGGCGCACTAATTGGTGAATGCGATAACGCTCCTGTCGCAGGTTGAGCGGCGTGGCGTCGCGCGGCAGACTAAAGACGCCAAGCATGCGCAAAGTCTCTGGCTGGCCGTCTTCCTTGAGAATCGCACGTCCAGTCTGATCATCTGGCTCGCGAGCGACAGTGTAGATGAAGCGGAAACCGCGCTCAGCCAGCGGCTTGCCATCCAGATGAGCCAGCTCGAAGGGGCGGAAGAGGAGGCTTTGCGCTTCGGGCGGCACACGCACTTGAACTACGCATGCCGGAGATTGTTCGTAATCCAGCAGCTTTTCACCTACCGCGCCAAAGACATGCGCCCCCATCCACGCGCCTAATTCTTTCATCACTTCTTCGGCTGACCGCGTACCTTCCTGATAGCGCAGTTGGCGAGGCAAATCCTGAAAGCTTTCATAGGCTGTATCGGCAGTATTCAGTGAAACTTCCTGGTCAGCCAGAAAGCGCCCGGCGGCGTCCTTTAATACCCACCGCCAGCTAGTGTCCGTGTTGTATTCGAGGGTGAGAACAAGTTTAAAAGGCACTGGCAGCCTCCTATGAACGGGCTGAGGAAGTATAGCACGACGAGAAATCTGTTAGATAACCTTAGTTACAACAACTGATATGAGATCAAGTTCAACGGGGCCGCACGTGACGCTCATACGAGGTTCACTCTGCGGCCTCCGCTGAAACGATTTGTTAGACTCCTAAGCGTTATTACACAACCAAGCTACGATTTGCTTTTACTGACATGGCACAGTCGTTATTACCTGTGTCTGGTAAAAACTTCCGTTTACTGTCCAGCCATATACTACACATAACACTTGATTGCCAGACTGTGGGTTGTACAGCGTGGTGCCTATGGAGGTCGCAACCGAGGGACTGCTGATGTCATTCGTGTATTGAACACAGTACATGCTCGACCCGTTGGCTGAATAAGCAATCATTCCAATTCCGATGATTGGATTGCTCGAACTGTTCGAAACGACCGTGGCATACTCGCTAAGCTGCCCCGTCGCAGAGCTGTAGCAAACTCCCCAGTCCTGTATGCTGACGAGGCTGGCAGATGCGTCGGCAAACATCTCTTTCAGCCCCGATTCGTTTAACTGCCCCGACTTAATTAGATTGGTTATGCTTTGTCCATCATTAGCCATTAGTGATCTCCTTGTTTGGGTAATTAGAGCCACCAAAGATATAACACGATTGATACACGTTAGCCAACGCGCAGCGGCTTAAGAAGTATAAGCCGCCGCGCGGCTCAGGTGGGATAGCTTGTCAGGATTATGATTGCTCTGTTATTACGCTCGCAACGCGCGCGGCGGCGGGTTTGCGCAAGGTGAAGATCGTGCCGCCCTCCTGGCGCTTGCCCCACCTCGCATCGGCCTCGATCAAGCTTGCGCGCGAGCGTATGTTGGCAAGCCCGCGCCCCGTCTTTGCTGCCCCGTTATTTTTTGAATCAAAGCCCTGCCCGTTGTCTTCGAGCGAGACTATCAACTCGCTTTCTTCGTTTATAAAGACTTCGAGCCGGACGCGAGTGGCGGTCGAATGGCGACAGATGTTGCTGATAGCTTCTTGAACGATGCGGTAGATTTGAATCTGCACGGCGGGCGCAAGCGCGAGCCGCTCTTCGAGCGCCGCATCGCACGTGAATTCGTAATCAAATTTCTTATCCGTCGCAAGGTGTGCGACCGCATTCGCCAGAGCATATTCAAGCGCCGCCGCAAGCCCTACGTTGGCAAGCGCGGACGGGCTGAGGTCTTCGCAAATGCGCCGGATTTCCGTAGAGATCGATTCGATCTCGGTGCGAAAGGCAGCCGGGTCCGTTCGCCTGTGACCGTTGCCGTTAGCCGCCTCTGTCGCGGGCAGATTATCGGCAAGCAGCATAAGTCGCCTGAGATCGGCCAAAGTCTGATCGTGCAGGTCGCGCGCAATTCTTCGCCGCTCGGTTTCCGTCTCGTTCGCAAGCTGCATGCGCGTCTCCGCGAGCTGGCGGTTTGCGCCGCCGAGCGCACTGTTGGCTCGGATTATGCGGCGGTTCTGCCGCCAACCCCACCACACGGCTACCAGCGCCAGCAACAGCAAGACCGAAAGCGCCGTCGTAGTCCACGGAAAAGGCGCGCTCGCAACATTGAACTCAAGCGTGAGCAACTCGCTCGCAACCAGATCGTTTGTGTATGCTCGGACCTCGACTCGGTGACGGTCCGGTCGAAGGTTGTCCATAAGCAACTGGGAATCGCGCGAGAGTCTTTGCGAGATCAAACGGTTGTCGCCATCAAAGACCGAGAATGAATATTGGAACTGTTCGGGGAAAGTGCGGCTGCCGGTTGCGGCGACATCAAAAGAGAGACTGCTTTGCGGATATTCCAGATCGAGTCCCGCGCCTATCTCTTCCGGGCTGTAGACTCTCCTGCCCATTGCGCGCGTGACTGCGAGGCGTGGCGGCGCTTGCCCAGGCTCATACCGAACTACCCCCCGGCTGGTCGCGGCCCACAGCGCTTCCGCGTCGGCAGAGATCACGGCGAATGCGTTTTGTGAAGGCAGCCCCTGCTCGGTATCCAGCCGCGCGATGATGGCGCTGTCTTCGCCGCTCATCAAAATCCTGTACAACCCGCCTGCTGTCGCGCACCACGCAGCGTTCCCGCTTGCCGTAATGCTGCGAGCATCTGTGCCTTCAAAAATTGCTACGAGCCGTTCCGCCTTAAGCGCATACACGCCTCGCGCAGAAGCGAACCACAAACAATTATCTTTAGTCCCGGCGAAAGCGCGCACCGCCGCGCCTTTGAGCCTGCTTAACGATTCGTCTGTAGTCACCTGCTTGCCGTCGAAGATAAAGACGCCCGCTTCAACTGTTCCCATCCAGAGCCGGTTGCCGTCCGTATGCAGGCTGATAACCTGTCTTTCGCGCGCCCCGGCCCCGTCGGCTGGCCAGAGCGGCGTGCGGCGCGTTCCTTCTAACTTTTCTACGCCGCGACCGAAGACCGCAATGTAGGTCGCGCCTTGAAATCGGCAGATCGCGCGTATGGTGTCGCCGCCCGTCTCTCCGTCTAATCGAGCGATCTGTCGATTGCCTGGTGCGGGGCTTTCCGCAAAAAGCCCCGTCGATGTTCCTACTAGCAGGCGGCCGTCAACATCTTCTGCTATCGAGTGAACGGTCCTGCCGGTTAATTCTTTTACCGCGACCCACACGGCCGCCGCCGCATCGCGCACAAACAGACCGCGATTTGTCCCGCACCATAAAGTCTTATCGGATGATTGGAAAAGCGCGCGCGCGAAATTGCTTTCCGGGTCGTCAGATACTTTTTCGATGTGCGGGCTTTGCGGATCGTATCGACAGACGCCGCGATCAGTGCCGAACCACACGACGCCCTCTGCGTCTATAAAGACCGAGTAGACGTGATTCGACCGCAGCCCGCCGGCAGTATTCTCAAAAGTAAAACGCCCGACTCTCCGCGAGTTGCGATAGTGGAACGCGCCCTGGCCGTCCGTGCCTACCCACAGGTCGCCGCTTGACGTGAACTTGAGCGCAAGAACAGTGCCCGTGCCCGCGCCTGTTTTTACGGGGCGCAGCAAGTCTGCGCTCTCGAAAAGCCCGCTGTCTTCCGCCGTAGTCTGAGCGCCAAACCACGCTCGCCCTTCGGCGTCGGTTTCAATCGCTTCGACAAAAAAAGCGCGGTTGCGGCTCAGGATTTCTTTGACCGCGTCACGCTCGACTGAAAGAAGGCCCCGGCTTCGCGTCCCTACAACCAGCGTATTGCCCGCAATCGCCAGGCTCGTAAGCTGTAGCGGAGCGCCCTGATCGACGTTGAGCAATGGATGATCTTCCGGCCCGGTGGTTTGAACTCGAAGCGAGCCGTCCGGGTTTGTGGCGCAGTCGAAGATAACGCCCTGCGCGGTTGCGAGTATTGTGCGCCCCCGTTCGGGGTTGATGATGGCTGTAATCGTTTTGCCTTCGGTCTGGGCGATTGGTTTGATTTCACCGTGAACTATGCGAGCCGCGCCTTCATCGGCCCCCACCCACAACGCGCCATCCGCATCAACCTTGATAGCGCGCACGCGGCCCGCGAGCATCCCTTCGGTGGCGATCCTTTGTATGCGGCGACCGTCGTATTTGACCAGGCCGCCGTCTGTCCCGAACCACATTATGCGGTCGCCGTCCTGAGCTATGGCGCGCACGTGATTCGACGGGAGCCCGTGAAAAAGAGAGACCGCCCCCCACTGATGAAGATTCAGAGATGAAGGTGAAGGTTTCTCGCCCGCATCTCCGGCGACCCCAAACAAAAAGGCAAAAGGCAAAAGTAGGCTCAATCGAAACGCTGATCGTCCCGTGCAATGCCGGAATTCACTTTTATCTTTTGCCCTCATGAAGGTTTGTCCAGGAATCGCTTGCGGTCGCGCTCGATCCAGGCTTCAAGCTCGTGCGCGGCTTTTTCAAGCTCGTCGCTGTTTAAGAGACCTCGCCTGAGCGCTTCGAAAAATGCGCGAGTCCGCACGTTATACGCGAGCTTGTCATAAGCCTCATTCGGTGTGCCTTCCGGCGAAGACGCGAAGAGTTTTTCGTAAAGCGTCGCCAGCCGGCTCTCGACCCCGCGCAAACTCAGGCTGCACTTTCGCGCGATGGCCCAGTTTGAAAGCCCCAGCGCCAGATAATAAAGCGCCTCGGCTTCGAACTCTGTGAGCAGCGGTCGCTTGAACGAATCCTTGAATGCCGGGTTGATCATGTCCGCGCCGTCTTCGAGCACGGCGGCAACGAAACGCAGGAAGCGGGATTCGGGATTGTTCTTGTCAATAAAGCCGTAGGCGGGTGGCGGCTGGACAAGCTTTACGATCCTGCGAATCTCGTTGATGTAAATTTCGTGAGGGAACTGTGTCCAGAAGATTATTCGCGCGGCAGGAAATCCGCGCCATACCGCCCGCGCCGCCTTCACGCCCGACAAGCGCGGCATCTGTATGTCGAGCACACACAGCGCGGGACGGTGCGCAAGCGCAAGCTCGATTGCCGCTTCACCGTCGCCCGCCTCAATGACAGGCAGGTGAGCGGCAAACTCGCGCTCTAATAATTCGCGGAGGTAACGCCGTTGCGCGACGTTATCTTCGGCTATCAGTATCGCCATACGTCTAGCTCCATCAAGCCCCTTTGCGGGCGAGCGTCTGGCTCTTTTCTACCAGCCCGATAAACTCACTCCGATACCCGTCCTCATCGTCTCTCTTAACCTGCCTGGCAAGCTCAAGACAGGTCTGATACGAAGCGTTCGCCTTAAACTTCGAATCCCTTAAAAGCAATCCGAATTGAGCAACTGCCGAGGCGAACTTTAGATTCTCGGACGCGGAAGCTATTTCATTATTGTTATCGATTATCCCCTGAACGATAAGATGCCTCGTGTCATCGTTCACAGGCTTGTAGCGCAGCTTAACGGTCATCAACTCGTTGCTTGCGGCGGCGGCGGGCTTCACGTCTTTGTTCTGATATTTCAAAGGGTCAACTTTGCGCGGATTAGCCTTGCCGCCGGCGGGAATAATCTCGTAGAGGGCCGTCACAGAATGGCCCGACCCCAACTCTCCGGCGTCCTTCTTGTCGTCATTAAAGTCTTCGGCTTTCAACAAACGGTTTTCATAACCGATCAATCTGTAAGCCTGAACCTTCGCGGGGTTGAACTCGACCTGAATTTTGACATCCTTCGCAATCGTGTTGAGCGTCCCGCCAAGCTCGCCCACCAGCACGCGTCTTGCTTCGTTGATCGTATCTATGTAGGCGTAATGGCCGTTGCCGCGATCTGCGATCTGCTCCATCTTGGAGTCTTTTAGATTGCCTTTGCCAAAGCCCAACACCGTAAGAAAGATGCCCGATTCGCGTTTCTCTTCGATCAGCCGGGTCAATTCGCCTTCGCTGCTGACGCCGACGTTAAAGTCTCCGTCCGTCGCCAGTATCACCCTGTTATTGCCTGACTGAATGAAATTCTTTCTCGCAACTTCATAGGCGAGCTTTATGCCTGCGCCGCCCGCCGTCGAGCCGCCCGCTTGAAGCGAATTGATCGCGCTCAAGATTTCGGTCCTGTTGCTGCCCGGAGTCGAAGGCAATACAAGCCCGGCTGCTCCTGCGTAAACAACTATGGCTACCCGGTCGTTTTCTCGCAGTTGATCCGCCAGCATGCCAAAAGCGGATTTCAACAGCGGCAGCTTGTCCGGCTCGTCCATAGAACCCGACACGTTGATCAAGAAGACCAGGTTGCTGGGCGGCATATTGGCCAGGTCGATCTTTTTCCCTTGCAGACCGATCAGGGCCAGCTTGTGCGAGTTGTTCCACGGGCACGTAGAAAGCTCAGTGCTTATAGAGAACGGGTCGTTATTCGCAGGTTGCGGGTAGTCATACTTAAAATAATTAACCATCTCTTCAATTCGTACGGCATCTTTAGGCGGAAGCGCGCCGTCGTTAATAAAGCGCCGGATGTTGCTGTATGAAGCTGTGTCTACGTCAATCGAGAAAGTCGATAGAGGATTATTGATTGCTTCCATAAATTCGTTCTCGTCAATCCTCTTATACTCTTCGGTATTGGCATCCCCTTCACGCGCCCGCTCCGTCGCAATCGCATCATTCGCTGCGCTTAAACCCTCTTGTTGTGCAGGGGTCTGTTGTGCAGGTGCTTTATGCTCGGCAACTTCTGCATCTTCGTTCTTGCCCGCGCACGCGCTCAGGCTGACGAGCATAACTAAGACGATAAATATTTGAAGTTGAGATTTGCTTGCTTTTTTATACATAGCTTTTCTCCACAGTTTTTCAAGTCTGGTTATGTCTAAGGCACGGCTTCTGACTAAAAGGTGTTGCTCTATCCGCTCAGCTTTCAGGTTCTGACCCGTCGCCGAAGAGCGGATATGGCTCACTTTGATGCTAAGCCGACTCGTAAGGTTGGTCAATGTGGTTATCCACAGTCCGGCTCGGCGGGCCATCCACCAGAGGGGCGCGGGGCGGCCTTGCCGGTTGCTGTTGACCCCCGCGTTCATCTTACCACGGACCTCTGGCACTATTCGCGGCGATGAGTATACCGCGTGTCTGCCGAGTCATTTTGCCGAAAGCCGTTCTCGCATTGATCGTGACCGGCCTGCTCGGTCAAACGGCCCTGGCCGGACGCCAGACAATCGAAGGCCCGAATGGCGCGCTGCTCTCGTTTTATAAATCTCTTTATCGAACGGAAAACAGCGTAAGACCGTTAAGGACTCGAATACTTCATTACGGCGATTCGCACGTTGCGGCCGACATAATGACCGGCGCGCTCAGAAACAAGTTTCAGCTCGGATTCGGTGTGGCGGCTGAACACGAAGGCCGGGGCGTGATTTACGACGCGCTCGGCAAAAACGGGGCGAGAGCAACGGATCTGCTGTCGTGGAACTGGCGAGCGATGGCTGACAACCTGGAGCGCCAAAACCCCAGGTTGATCGTTATCGGTTATGGCTCGAACGAAGTCGGCGACGCGGACCTCGACATAGCCGAATACACGGCGAGCTTTCGAGAATTGCTGGCGCGGTTTCGCAAGGCCGCGCCGCGAGCCTCGATTCTGGTAATAAGCCCGCCGGACCGGGCCACCCGCGTAGGCGGGCGGTGGCAAACTATCCCGCGCATGCGCAGCCTGGTACAGGCGCAGCGGCAGGCGGCGCTGGGCGAAGGGGCGGCATTCTGGAACCTCTTTCAAGCGATGGGAGGCGCGGGATCGATTGAGCGGTGGACGACGGCCCAGCTTGCTCAACCTGACCGCGTGCACCTGACACGATCAGGGTACAGGCTTGTGGCCGAGATGTTTTACGAGGAGTTGATGCGCGGTTATTTATTGGGGCTTGTTGCGAACTCTAAATATCGAGAACGCGCGGGCGCGGCGACAGCCGTCTCGTCGGGGCTTTGACAAAGTAACGAGTCAGGCTCAACAGATCGTCGCGCCCGCGCGGTATATCTCTTAATGCAAAAAGATTCACCGCAGAGACACAGAGAACGCAGAGCAGGCGCAGAGCAGACGTTGGTTTTCTCTGCGCATCCGCCGCGTGCGAAGCACATCATCGGCCATATGCGTCCTCTGTGTCTGCGGCGGTGAGATGTTTTGAATTTGGTGAAACACGAATGGCATTAACAAGCGGAACATACTTTGTATTTCTGATCGCGGTCTTCTTCACGTACTGGATGATAGCCGGTCGCACGCGCTTGAGAATAATATTCCTGTCGCTTGCGGGTTGCTTCTTCTACTCGCAGGCAGGATGGCAAGGCCTGTTATTGCTCGCTTCGATCAGCGCTGTTGATTTTACGACCACGCGCTTGATGCGAAGATCTGATGACCCAAAGAAGCGAAGATTTTTATTAATCATTTCGCTCGTCGCGGACATCGGCGCGCTGTGCGTCTTTAAGTACGCCAACTTTTTTATAGAGTCGGCCGCAAGCGCTCTTTCACTATTTGGGTTCAACGCGCAAATCTCGCCTATGAGCCTGGTCGCCCCGCTGGGAATATCATTTCTCATTTTTCAGTCGCTCGCCTACGTGATCGATGTCTACCGCCGGGACACCGAGCCCGCCGAAAGCTATCTCGAATACCTGGCTTTCATAGCGTTCTTTCCCACGATAATCGCAGGCCCGATCCTGCGGGCAAAACAATTGCTTCCTCAACTGCGGAATCGCGTAAAGCTTGACGCATCCACAGGAGGGCAGGCGTTATTTTTAATCTCAATCGGGCTGATAAAAAAGATCGCCGTAGCCGATTACTTGAGCGCTAACCTCGTGGACCGCGTCTTCGATTTTCCTGAGCGGTTCTCCTCGCTTGAAGTGCTGGCGGCAGTCTACGGTTATGCCTTCCAAATCTACGCGGACTTTTCCGGCTACAGCGACATAGCGATAGGGTCGGCCCTGTTGCTGGGCTTCACGTTGCCCGCGAATTTTGACGCGCCTTACCGCTCGCGCAGTCTGCCGGAATTCTGGCGTCGCTGGCACATATCGCTTTCGACATGGCTGCGCGATTATCTCTTCTTCACCGTCGCGGGAAAGAGAGTCAGAAACTCGACAGCGCTTTACTGCGGGCTGGTAATCACTATGCTCGTCGGCGGATTGTGGCACGGGCCGACGTGGACGTTTGTGCTTTGGGGGGCGTTGCACGGAATGGGGCTTGTCGCGGCGCGCTGGTTTGCAACTTTGCGAAAGCGATTTGCCGCCTTTCACGTAAACGAGATGATGTCTGGCGCGCTCGGATTGTTTCTAACATTTCATTTCGTCTGTTTTGCGTGGATTTTCTTTCGAGCCGACAGCCTGGATCGCGCGTTTGCGATATTAATTCAGTTGGCAACGCTCACGACCGATACATCTAACCTCGCGCTGCCGGTACTGCTCGTCATAGCTCTAGCTGTTGCCGCTCACTCGTTGCCCGCTTCGATCTCTGACAAAGCGCAAAAAGGGTTCGTCCGGCTGCCGTCACCTGTGCAGGCGTCTGTGCTTTTTGCGCTCGCATTAGGGCTTTATATGGTCGCGAGCAGCGATGTGGTTCCATTCATCTACTCTAGATTCTAATCCTATGAATAACGTTAATGACCGAGTGATCTTTAGCAAGACCGCGCGCACGGTCGCGCTCTTCGCTTTACTTGCCGCGCTCCCGTACACGATGCCCGCGCTGAGCCGTTATCGCATCGTCCGTCTGCCCGCTGTGCCTGACTTATTCAAGCCTCAGACCGGCGAAGCAAACGCATCCGCCGCGATAGAGCTGCAAACAATTGATCAAGCAGATGCGATTGACGTGAAGCCTCGAACAATGCCGGGCGAGATCGAAGACGCTACGGGAAACGTGCTTGATAACTTTTTTGCCGCGCTGCTTCGTGCGGAGATAGAAGGCGGGCAGACGCGCATAACGCATTACGGAGATTCGCCGATCACAAACGACGGTATCACCTCGACCGTGCGCCGCAAGCTTCAGCTCAAATTTGGCGACGGCGGTCACGGGTTTATCCTCGCCGCAAAGCCCTGGCCCTGGTATGGGCACGAGGGCGTAGCTAACGAAGCCAGCGGCGGCTGGACGACCGACCCGATGTTCATCGCGCGCGGAGATCACCTGTATGGGCTTGGCGGAGCGACTGCAAAGACCGGCGTGGCAGGCGCGAGCGCTACTTTTGCGAGCGCGAGTCAATTTGAAGTTGGCCGCGCCGTTTCATCATTCGAAATTTATTATCTGGCTCAGCCCGGCGGCGGTGATTTTGAAATTGAAGTTGATGGAGCGGATCGCGGGCGAGTCTTTACGTCGGGAGATCAAATCAAATCAGGCTTTCACCGTGTCGAGATGGATGAAGGCGCGCACCGCATGACTATAAGGACCGCAGGCAACGGGGAGGTGCGGCTGTTTGGAGTCGCGCTCGAAACCAACCGTCGCGGCGTCCAGTACGATTCGCTCGGAGTCAACGGCGCTTTCATAGGATTGCTCGCGCATTACATAGACGAGCAGCACTGGACCGAGCAATTGCGTCACAGGCGGCCCGATCTGGTCATCATCGGTTACGGCGCGAATGAGAGCCAGTTCGAGCGATTGCCTATGGATCAGTACGAGCGAGATACGAAAGAAGTGATACGCCGCATCCGGCAGGCGTTGCCGGATGCTTCGATAATGTTCATCGGCCCGATGGACAGAGGGATGCGCGGGCCGGGCGGCAGCATAATCACGCGACCGATGATCCCTCGATTGATCGCTTACCAGCGCCGCATCGCTGCTGAAACCGGTTGCGCCTTCTTTGACACCTACAGCGCGATGGGAGGCAATGGCGCCGTTGCGCGGTGGCACGAATCAAAACCAAAACTGATGGGCGGCGACCTTACACACCCGACTGCTCAGGGCGCGGAGATAGTCGGCACACTCATCTTCGACGCGATAATCAAAGCTTATGAAGAGTACAAAGAGAAAAGGAGTTTATAAAAAATGTTACCTGAACCAGTGATGACTTACTTGAACCAGGCGGCACGCCAGGCGCGCACCGAAGTGCCTGACCGCGACTCGTCGCTTTTTGTTTCAGGCTTGTTAGACTCATTCTCGCTCGTCGATTTTGTGGCCCTGATAGAGAGCGAATGCGACGTGAGAGTTGACGACGCGGATTTGCGACCCGAAAACTTCGACACCATCGCAAAGATCGAGTCGTTTATCGAGAGGGCAGGGAAATAGCTATGAATTGCTACATCACGGGCTACGGCGCAGCCCTGCCCGAACGAGTGGTGACGAACGAAGAGCTTGCCCCAAGGCTAGGAGTTGCGCCTGAATGGATCGAAGCAAACTCCGGCATACGCGCTCGGAGATGGGCTGCCGCCGATCAGGCAAGTTCGGACCTCGCACGGCGAGCCGTGCGCGATGCTTTGCTGGACGCGGGCTTGATCGCGGGACAGATAGATTATTTTATAGGCTGCACTCTTTCGCCCGATTATCAGGTTCCGGGCATAGCGCCAATCGTTCAACGAAAAGTAGAAGGTTGCCGCCAGGTTCCTGCTGTTGATATACGAGTCGGCTGCGCGGCGATCCTCTACAGTCTGCAACTTGCGCGCGCTCTGATAGAGTCACGCGCGGCAATCGCGATTGCTTGCTTTGGCGCGGAAGCGCAGTCTAAGGGGTTGGACCTCGATAGACGCAGCGCCGAAGTGAGCATGTTGTTTGGCGACGGGGCCGGCGCGATTATCGTGACCGCCGAATCGCTGTTGAGAAATGATAGCCAGGCTCTGGTCTTGAGAGTTGATGACGTGCTGATTGCGACCGATGGTAGTTTTGCGGAAGAGTTGATGGTCCGCTCGCCCGGCACTGCCAACGGCGCGCGCTGGTTTGACAAAGAGCAGTTCGAGAACCGTCTCCACACATGCTCTATGCAGGGGAGAAGCGTGATTTTACACGCGGTCAGAAAGCTCGCTGACGCTGCAAACCTGATCACAAAACGGAATGGAATTTCGATTGAAGAAATCGATTTGATCGTGCCGCACCAGGCTAACGCGAACCTCTTGCGCTCGCTTGCGAACCGGCTGGCGGTCGCGCCTGAGCGCGTAATCACGAACGTTGATCGTTACGGAAACACGAGCGGGGCCTCGGCATTTTTGGCTCTGTGGCAAGCCAGCCGCGAAGGCAGGCTGCGACCGGGAGGGAGAGTTCTGATACTGGCTTTCGGCGCGGGGTTCACCTGGGGCGCGGCGCTTTGCCGCGTTTGCAAAGCCGGTTAGTGAAAACAATCAGAATTGATTGAAATCTGAGTGCTTGGAGATTTAAGACATCTCACCGCAGAGACACAGAGAACGCAGAGCAGGCGCAGAGAAAACCAACGTCTGCTCTGCGCCTGCTCTGCGTTCTCTGTGTCTCTGCGGTGAATCTTATTGTATTCCCTTACACACAATTGAAATCGATCAAAAGCATTAATTCTTAATCAGACCGGCGGGGTCTTGGGGAACTGCGATGAAGGGAAGGTTGCGATACATCTCTCCCACATCCAGTCCGTACCCGACAACGAATTCGTTGGGAATGGTAAAGCCGATGTAGCTGGCTTCAACTTCTATCTCGTGCCGGTCGGGTTTGTCTAAAAGCGCGGCGACCGATACGGAACTTGCTTCGCGTGTGCGGAATATGTTGAGCAAATAGTTAAGCGTCAGGCCCGTGTTGATGATGTCTTCGACTACAAGCACGTCTTTCCCTGCAAGACTGCGGTCAAGGTCCTTGGTTATCCTGACCTCGCCCGATGATTTCGTTGACGCGCCGTAGCTCGATATGCCTACGAAGTCGAGCGATATGGGCAGATCAATCGCGCGCATCAAATCTGAAAGAAATACGCACGCGCCTTTGAGGACTCCGACCAGAAGAAGGTTTTTGCCTGCGTAGTCGCGCGTAATCTGTGCGCCAAGCTCGCGCACGCGGTCTTGTAACTGCTCTGACGTGATCATTATCTTCAAATTCGGGTCTTGCATGAAAGAAGCGCGCTCTGTGGCACTCATAATATGCTCCTGCTGTATTGGGATTTTATTACGTTGATCGTGGACTATACGGGAAGCTTGATTTCTCAGTCAAGGTTGGAAACCGGCGACCTGCCAGAGTTCTGCCGAATCATACATTCTCCCGCCTGCGATGACCCATTTTAGCTTTCGGATATTGCTGATCGATTCCATCGGGTTAGCATCGACTAGGATCAAGTCGGCTCGCTTGCCTGCCTCTACCGTGCCCACATCTTTATCCCTCTTCATAACGCGGGCGGGCACGATTGTCGCCGCCTGAATCGCTTCCATAGGCGTGAGGCCTGCTTGCACGAAAAGCTCAAGCTCGTGGTGAAGACTGTGACCGGGAACCACGACATCCGTGCCGGCAACAATCGTAACGCCTGCTTTGTGCAGAGCGCCGACGGTTGCGATGAAACGCTCAATCAGCGCGCGCGCCATTCTTTCGCTTTCGGGTTCAAAGCCTATGTTGTTCATGTGCTCGGCGTACTGGTGCGGGACGTGAGCGAACCCAGGCTCGAATGTCGTGATCGGGGTTTTTTTATTTCGAACGAACATCTCCATGTACACGAGCGTCGGATCGATGACCGTGTTGTGATCTTTGAAAAACTGTATGGCCTGCTTTGCGCCCGGCACGTCGAAATCAAAGACCCGCTGCCCTTGACCGGACATAGAGATTCTCGGATTTATTACCGGAACGACAAAATTTATGTGGCTGATCTGGTCTTGACCTGCTTCGACGGCCTGGCGCGCGTTCAACGCCTTGGGCACGTGGCCGGTTAAAGTCATTCCAAGTTTATGCGCTTCGTCGGCCTCCGCCTTGAGCATTTCAAGCGTGAGCTGGTCCCTGACCTTGAGCTGCTCGAATCCGGCTTCTTTGTAACGCCGGACTGCTGCTCGCATCTGTTCGGGCGTCTCCACTAAAAAAAAGTTAGCCTGTGGGCCGGGGCCTTTAGCTTCTATGTAACCTGCCAGCAGCATGCCTGGCCCAAGCCCGCGCCCCTGCTTGATCGCGTCTCGCATGGTCGTTACGAATTCAAACTCGTTACCCATGTCGCGAACCGTAGTCACCCCGGCCGCGAGGTATGCCGGGCCGAACTCCATCTGGAACAGGTGCGCGTGCATGTCCCACAGGCCCGGCAAAATATATTTTCCGCGCGCATCAACGACAGTCGCGCCCGCAGGGATGTTTACACGCGAGCGCGGCCCGGCGGCGACGATCCGATCTTTTTCTATGACGACCACGGAATCGGCTACAGGGGCCGTTCCTGTGCCATTGATCAATGTGCCGCCGCTCAAAACGAGCGCGCCCGCGTGCTTGCGGGCGAGGCGGTTTGCAATCTCTGTGAATCGGGCCGCGCCGTCTTCCGCAGTGCGTTTCAGGAAAAACGGCAAAGCCGGTTCGTAACCTTCGCGCAAAACCGGAAGAGTGGCTTCGACATCGCCCCCGCCGAAATTGACAATAGCAACAATCCGCTTGCTGTCGTCGAGCCAGAGCGTCTGGCTACCCCAGGTAAGCCCTGAAAGCAGATAACGGTCGAGAGAGATTTTCTTGCCGTCAAGCTCAATCGTGTCACGCCCGCGCGGCGATAACGCAGCTTTGCCCCCGGGCAGAATGTCAACAGAGTTCTTAATATTGTGGGCGAGCAAGTAACGAACCAGCATCATCTGCAGGCTTGCGGGCGCGTAGCCTGAGAGCGTGAAGAAACGTTCAGGCACAACCATTCTTCTCGTCTGCCCGGCTTCGCGCACTGCGGCGCTGCGCCCTTCGATGGCGACCGAAATGTCTACCGCATCGCCTGATGCCTTCGTCCCTTTGATTGTGAATTGGCGGGGCGTCAAATCCTTTCCCACTCTGAGCGTGGAGGTGAGCGGCCCTTTTATGTCGAGGGGGGAAAGGTCGAGCGTTGAAGCTACGACTAGATCATCGCCTTCGCGCGTGATCTTATAATTCTCTTCTCCCTGGATCTGGCCGGAGTCATATAAGCGGAACTTCCCTTGCTCTATGACCTGGGCGTCGCTCGACGTTTGTAGCGCGGGACCACTTGCGCCGATTGAAGATGCGGATAGAAGAACGGAGCAAACAGTCAGTAAGATCAAAGCGCGACACAACAGGTTTGATAGAGCTTGTTTGACGAATGTCATTTATTCGATTAGTAAGAGAACCGTAGAGTTGTTGAGGTTCTATTCGGACGGCAAAATTGACTGACGATATCTATCTAATCCGTGCTTCACTGATTTTGGACATTGATTTTGTTATTGACGCTTGTGACGCCTCTCACGAGCTTTGCGTCCTCCTCGGCCTTCGCCTTTACGGTTTCATTCGGCACCTGTCCACTCAGTACCACCGCGCCATTATTGACTTCGACGTTGATCGAATAAGGGCTTAATATCCGGTCGTTTGAAAACCTTGAGATGATGTTCGATTTTATGCCCGTGTCGGTAGGCGCGGAATTATCGCTCGAAGGCTTTGTTTCATTATCGGCAGGAGGTGGAGAAGGGGCTGAAGTATTCATGCTACGGTTTACTATATACAGACTCAGCCCCACGGTCAGAAGCACTGCTAGCACTTGAGCGAGTATTCGGCTGACTGCGCCCACGTAAGCGGCTTTCAGGCGGTCGTCCTCTTTCTTCTTCTTTTTCTTCTTCTTCTCGTCCGCGTGCTCGTCAACGGGCAGAACCGCTTCCATCCCGGCTACGGCGGCCACCGGAACTTCCGGCGCGGGCGGCGCGGCGGCGGCTCCCTTTGATGGGGCTACTTCTCGCTCGGTCGCAGCCGTATTAGAGCGAGGCCGAGGCAGATCGCTATCAAGACCAGCGCGGCGGCGTAACTCTTCAAGCACATCGGCGGACAAAGTTGCGGTGACGTTCTCGGTCGTCTCGCCGCTATTACGGAACGTCAGCACCGTTTGACCAAGCTGGATCGAATCCCCGTGCCTGAGCGTGTGCGCGTGAGTGCCTAATCGCTCGCCGTTTACGAAAGTGCCATTGCGGCTGCCGAGGTCGACTATGCTATAGCCGCCGTCGCGAACCATCAGTATGGCGTGAGTGTTCGAGACGGTCGGGTCTGCAAGGACTATGTTATTGTGCGAAGCCTTGCCAATCTCGATCTCCGATTGATTTATCGGGTAACGAAGCTTTTCACCCGTAGGCAAAACGCCGATCAGCTTCGGCCCGTAATGCGCTTCAATCTGCTCGGCAATCTGAGCCCAGGTTGAAAGGTGCAGATCGGCGGACATGCCCATCTCTTTTTCAGCTTTTTCGACCGCGACCGCATCGGTCGGGTCGGCCACGGCTAACTGTAGGCGGTTATCGCCTTCTTTGAAGGCGAATAGGTGATGGTCACGGGCGATGCGAGAAGAGAATCTTATAGCCAGGGCTTCATCTATAGCGGTCGGGTTAAGCTCTATCGTGGGCAGTTGGAAAATGCGGCTCATCAAATCGCGAAGGCTCTCTTCGCTCGCCAGTTTTTCGTCAAGAATCGCGCGATAAAGCCTGCGGCCCCTGGCGTCCGTGCTGCACAACCGCTCGACATCCTTTCGCGTCACCAGCCCCTCGTTTACCACGGCCTGGGCCAGAGACGCCTCGGTAAGTGGCAGAGGCCCGGCGGGGATTGCGAGCTGGGGGAGGAAGTCCGCGATGTTGATAGCGCCCGTCTCGCTGTGGTCTCTGAGCCGAAACGTCAACTTCGAAAGCCCGATCCCGATGACATCGCCGTGCTTTAGCTGACGTGGCTCGGTTATGCGCTCGCCGTTTACGAAAGTGCCGTTGCGGCTCCCCAGATCCGAGATCGTATAACCGCTCTCTTCCGAGCGTATCAGGGCGTGCGAGGAAGAGACAGCCGGATCGGCTATCACTATATCATTTCGGGGACCCTTCCCGATTTGAGCTTCCGCCCGCTGCATCTCGCGATCGAACACGTCGCCCGAAGGGAGCAATATGCGAAGCAGGGCTTTATTATCATACCCGCCTACCGGCTCGACCGATTCGGTGACGTCCAGCGCATCTACCGCGATAGTATCGAGGGCGCGCGGGATATTGTCGGTCCCTTTTACCTTAGTCTGATTCGTGGTCGCCATATTGGCGACCTTTGATTCGGCCTCAGCTGGCACGGACTGTGAAGGCTCGGGCGGTAAATCTGAGGCTTGAATATTGTGAGCTGCGTAGTATTCGCGCAGATCATTGCCGCAACGGTAGCAGAACCGCTGACCTTCACGGGCGACCGGGGATTTGCATTGCGGGCACGCTAACGTCATAATCTGCTCTTATTTTATCAGGAAAACCGATTTTGACGGATTCCCCTTCTCATATCATCACGCTTTGTTATAACCAATCTGGAATAACCGTACCACCAAGTAAAATCATTATACACGAGCCAGCGCCAGGTTACACGCCTCTGAAGGATAACATAGCGCGCAGTATATCCACTCGTTCCAGCAAAAGCAAGAAACCGCAAGAGGTTTTGCGTTTGACAGTCCGGTGGGTCGGGTCTACAATCACATCATCCGTATAAGCAACTTTAAGGAGTAGATTGATATGGGGATAGGGTTTCCTGAAATTCTGATAATCCTGCTGATCGTGATTATTCTGTTCGGCGCGCGCCGAATTCCGGAGCTGGCAAAGGGGCTTGGCGAAGGCATACGCAACTTTAAGACGGGGATGCACGGCGAGGACCGGCCGGAACTGGAAGAGCGCAAATACCGTGATGAAGTGGAGCACAGAGAAGAAAGTCGCAGATCTGTTTAACTTTTGGTAAAGAGATACTCTCCTTCGGCCCTTCTCTCAGGTTTTCCGCCCAGTAATCAATAATTAAGCTGTGCAAGTCGGTCTGCTCAATCGAAGTCATCTGTGAGCGGTTGGCGTCCGGCAAACCCTGAATCTGTCTCGTGCCACCACCCTATCTCTTCCTCGTCGGGTTTCCAGCAGAGATAAACTATCCGACCTTCGCGCTCGTGAGGGAAATCTACAAGACCTGTTCTAAAGTCTTTGATATGCACGCCCAGCAACTCAATCTCGTGGACTGCTTCGCTGAAAGCGATCAGGTGGACAAGATAAGTAGGGCCGAGACGGCTTCCCCCGTTCAGCTCCGCTTTTTCTCTGGCGCGGTCCAGCTCGACGCGCATATCGAGCAGGTTCTCGCGCTCTGAGGTGACGCGCGCCAAAAGCCTTCGCAGCCTGGGTATAAGGCTGCGGGCCTCGCTCAGCGTGAATAAGCGGACCTCTTCAGTCTCGTCATACATAGAGTCTTTGCCTGACATAAACTGTTTCAATGCTGCACCATTCCATTGAGCGGGTCAAGGCCATTGGCAGTCCTGAGTGCTGAGTAAAAACCGGAACTTGTGCTGTCCCGCTCAGGACTAATTACAGGATTTTATTATCTTTGTTTATTCTCGTAGTGCCCGACCTGGTACAGCCCCGGCAACTCTATGGGCAAGCGACCCTTGAACTCTATCTCTCCAAGCACAGCCTTTAATGCCGCCTCTTCGGCAGCCGGATAGTATTCATAAGCAAGGATGTAGCTCGGCAATTCCGGCACGAATGTTAATAGGTAGGGGCTTCCGTATTGCACGAATACTAACGGCTTTTCCATACGCGAAAGATGCTTGAGCAGGTTTATCTCGCCTTCGGTCATATCGATCGAGCCTTTGAAAGAAGAGACGCGGATAAAGCCGTTGACGATCACTGCATCGGAGAGCGCGGCAAGTTTTTTAATGAGATCGAATTCAGCCGGAGCGGTCTTGTCCGACACCGAAACGCTTGTAGTCTTCGGGTGTCTTTGCGCGAGGCCGGCAAAAAAAGCGCGGCCCGGAACTCCGTCGCGCCACCCTTCGCTGTTATCGACTATGGTGATGAACAAGACTTTCTGCTCCGGCCCAAGCTTGAGCGGCAGCGCACCGCGTCTGTCTTTGACCAGCGTGATGGCGTTTTCGATTATCTGCCGCGCCGCGTGCTGATGATCGGCGCTGCCCAGCACGCGGTCGAGCTTATTCAGGTTAACCAGGCGATTCTTATCAAGTCCGAGCCGGGCCTTGGCCGCGAGCACACGGCGGACCGACTCGTCTATGCGCGCGACGGGGATCTCGTTTGTTTCGACCGCGCGCTTTATTGCGGTAAATGCCTTTTCGACGTCCGGCGGATATAGCACGATGTCTGCGCCTGCTTTTATGGCGCGCACGGCGGCTTCGCCTTCCGGGTAGTGCGCGGTTATGCCCTGCATGTTCATAGCGTCTGTGAAGACCACTCCGCCAAAAGCCATCTCGGTCCTGAGCACGCCCGTCAGCA
Organism: Blastocatellia bacterium; assembly: GCA_963728545.1. Classification (GTDB taxonomy): domain Bacteria; phylum Acidobacteriota; class Blastocatellia; order UBA7656; family UBA7656; genus DASUNP01. Next base: position 2,364,526 of record CAVSKO010000002.1, on the reverse strand, counting down.
TTTTCGAGGAAAGCGTGGCGGGCAACTTCTCCGTCTCGATGCGCGGGAGAGCTATGTGCGCGCTCATCACGCCGCCGACCCCTTCTTCGATTGCCGCCCGAAACGGCGGCAGCTCTATCTGGTCGAGCCGCGCCCGGTCTGCGTCTACGGTCGGCAATTCAAGGTGCGAATCCGTAGAAGTGTCGCCGTGGCCGGGGAAATGTTTTGCCGTAGCCATCACGCCCGCCGTCTGCGAGCCGCGTATGTAGGCCCGCGCCATCTTTGACACCAACTGCGGGTCGCCGCCGAAGGAGCGTATGTTGATAATCGGGTTGCGCGCGTTGTTGTTTACGTCTACGACCGGATAAAAATTGACGTGCACGCCCATCGCCCGCGCCTCTTCGGCGGCGACGCGGCCCGCCAGGTATGCCATCTCCGGGTCGGCGGTCGCGCCCATAGCCATAGCGCGCGGCAGGCGGGTCGCGCCCGTGTAGCGCAGTCCTACGCCCCCTTCAAAATCGGCGGTGATCCAGAGCGGGACTTTCGCAATCTCTTGCAGATGGTTTATCAACAGCGCCACCCCCGCAGGCTCGTGGAGCGTGTTGGCTTCGCCGAGCATGTGATAACCGCCCACGTGAAACTCTGTTATGTCGCGGCGGATATTTTTAAAAGTATCCGTGTCCTGGTTCATGAACATGCCGACGACGGCGGGGATTATTAGCTGGCCGATCTTTTCATCAACGCTCATCCCCGCGAGGGTCTTTTCAACCCATGCCTGGGCGGCCTGGGGGCGAGCGGGCATGCTCTTTTGCGCCGTAGCGGCGAACGCATTCGAGTTGCTCAAGATGAGCAGCGCCAGAAGAATTTTTTTGAAGCGTATCACTTGATCTCCTTAAGGGCTCACTCTACCACAGCCCCTCGTAAGCCCGGAAGCATCCTTTGGAGTGCGGCGACAAGTCGCCGCTTTTGTGTTAGGCAAAGTGGCAATAACTAACTCGAAAGCGGCGACTTGTCGCCGCACTCCAAAGATGTAACTTCTCCGCGCTTGTGTTGTATACTGGTTGAGGTGACGCTTGCCAAATCTGCCGCGCAGTTAGCGGTCTTGTCAGAGGATTGAATGATTCGGAAACTCTTTTTGACCTTGGCTATTGCCGCGGTATTGCTAAACCTCGCGTGCGGCGATTCTAAAAATGAAAACGCCGCTAACCGGCCCGGAAACGCAAACAAAAGCCCGGCGGCTCGCGGCGACGGTTTTAGCGACGCGAGGATCAACCTTGAAATCAAGCTTGCTTTGATCGCAGATTCTCGAACGAGCGGGTTCGCGACCGACGTGGACACTCGCGACGGGACGGTCACGCTCAGCGGCAAAGTTGATACGGAGCAGGCTAGAAGCGCAGCCGACGAAGTCGCAAAAACAATCGGCGGCGTAAAGAGCGTCAATAATCAACTACAGGTCGTGCCGGACGCAAAGCGCAAAGAGGTTGACGCCGCTGACGATAAGATCACCGATGCGATTGAAAAAGCTATGGACACGGACCCGAACCTGACTGACGCGGGGCTGTCGGCCGATAGCAATAATGGTGTAATCACTCTGGACGGAACTGTTGAAACGCGCGAACAACTGGTGAAGGCCGCCGAAGCCATACGCAAAGTGCCCGGCGTGAGATCGGTTGACACAAAATCTGTTACTGTGACTAATGAGAAATGATCGCAAGCTACGAGCGCGCTCGTAGCTTGCGAGTTTATCTGTTACGAGCCAGCAGGCGACGCGCGCCGCTCTCCCTGCGTTTCGCAGTTACGGGCTTTGCGTTTGCGATAACGCGCGTCCGGCATTGGGCCTGATTCCGCTTTATGGCATGGTGCGCGCTGCGATAGCCCCGATTTCTGGGGTTGATCTCAAAATGCGCAGGGTCCGCCAGCCCGTATCTCCAGCTGAATCCATTCTTGCGCATAATGGCGACTATGCGTCGTCCTCTTGAAGTCAATCGCTTGGCCCCGCGAGGTCCGATTGCTACGCCCGACATATCTACGGCGAACCCGGCTTCGTGCAATGATTCGCCCGGCGGCAGCGCATAATAAAGACCGGGATGCGCGCGGCGGCACCGACGGCTGTTCGAGCACCTGTGCAGGCGCGCTTGATCCGCCGATGAGCGCCAGGTGCTTGTGACCTTTGGCTCGATGCCCGCGCGTCTTAAATCGCGCATCGCCGAATTGTAGTTTTTAGCAATAGCAGGATCGACGTAGCCCTTAGGGTGGCAGGCAACCGTTTTTCTTGCGGCCCTGGAATTATTTCTGGCGGCAACTTGAACCGCACACTGGCCACAGCCTTGAGCCTGCTGTCTCTGGTTATTTGCCCGGCGTGATCCCCGCCTGTCGTTTTTTGCCGAAGGCAAATTGTTTCGCCTGGAAGACGGTTGTTGAACCTTTGATTTGTTGCGCGTCGTTACAACTCGTCTAGACTGCCCCGAAGCAGATATAGTCATTGAAGCTGTTAGGAAGGCAGTAACCCACAGCCCAACCAATAGAGATCGCATGAGTATTACCTTGTGGGGCTTATCGCTTTTACCGGAGGGGCTTCTCCAGGTCAGCGCGAATGGTTTAAATAATCCTGTCGGACAGTCCAGCCCAGTCTATATACCATCAGTCGGACGGAATTACAATTTATTAATGCAGGGGCGGGTAATGCCTCAGTTACGTGGGGAGCAAAAACCGTAAATCCTTTGTTTGCAAAGAGGGCATCTCAACTTTCCCCACGTAACTGACCGATTACAGGGGCGGCTATTCTTTTCTTTTGGTCGAATGCACGTAAACGCTGTCCGCTACGTAAACCAGGGGCCGCACAAATCGGCTTATCTTTCTTAGAATTTCCGAAACGGAGAGGACGATCTTGAATTTCGCAGGCATCAGGTGTGAGTCCGATTTTTGCAGCCCGGTCCCGAAATAACAATCTACCGAGATTTTAGTCTTGCCTATTTGGGAAAAAAGCTTCTTCAAAGATGGAATGGTCCAGAATCTGACCTCGAACCCGTAAGCGGGTCTGAAGCGACGACGCACCTGAGTTTGCAGAGTGCGAATGCCGAAGGGCGTCGGCATCTGCACAAGGCTTATCCCTTCGGGTTTGAGCACGCGGGCTATCTCTGTCACGGCAGTCTCCACGTTCTCTTTGCTCAGGTGTTGTAGCACGCTGTAAGAGAAGACCCTGTCAAAACTGTTTTCAGCAAAAGGAAGGTAACGAGCGTCGGCGACTATGTACTTGATCGAGAGGCCAAGCTGGCGGCTCACTCGCCTCGCCGCCATGATAGCGCCAAGCTGAGGATCAATGCCTACGACCGAGTATCCGGTTTGCGCCGCAGCAATTGACCATCTGCCCCAATTGCAGCCCAAGTCGAGCAACGATTGACCGTCGCCGCGCGCGAGCCGCAGCCTGGGTATCGGGTAGGATTCCAGCTTCCCGATCAGATGGCTATACAGGTTTCCGTTAGTCGCTCCGATCATATAAGCGACTACCGGGTTGACCCGGCTCGCGCCGCTGCGAGCCAGCGCGATAATCCCTTTCTTTTCGATCTCGGTAATACTGAGAGATTCGAGGTAGAAGCCAGGCAGCCGCTCGTCTGAGAGACCCTCGGCCAGTTCGAGCGATTTTTCGGCAGCGCCAATGGTCTGGACTTCATCGCCCAGCAACATCACCGGGACGCCGTCTACGACCGGGTACGCGTGACCTGCCGAGCAGGTGAGTGTGTTGCTCAGGGATTCGAGGCGATTGTGATCGCGCGGGCAAACCAGATTCTCTAAATACCAGCGGTCCATAGCTACGGTCGAAGCTGCTCGCTTACGGCGCTTTAAGCGTTGTTGACGGGTAGCAGCGTCCGCAGGCTGTGTAGCCGCTTGACCTGGCTTGCGAGATCCCCATCGCCTGTTTCTTTGCGCCCAGGTACTCGCACCCCGACTTGTGATACATACGATCAGCGCTTGATACAAGGACGGTCTGTTCTGATGATGTGGCCGCTGGGGATATGCCGGGCGTCCCTGATACCGCAGGCAAATTCGGGCCGATGTCGGAAGGCATCAGCGGATTGAGTCTCCTCGGCTTCTCGTCGCTCGGCATCGGAGTGGGCGAGGTGGCGGTACGTGTAGAAGCGGTTGATGTGTCCAATCCCCAGACGCCGCGCATCGCCTGCATTGCGTCGCGCTCGAAGCCGCGAAACTCGTCTATTAAACGGAAAGTTTCCGTAGAGCGCACCATCGCGTAACCCCGCTTAATCAACTCGGCGTTGAACAGCGCACCGTCCCGCGTGTAGATGTAAGCGAGCGTCTGCCCTCTATCGTCTTTATTATCGTTGGCCGAAAAGGCTTGATCGTACTCGATCATCACGTCCTGATTGAGCAGGGTCTTTTCAGTAAAGGCGAGCGCCTGCTCGGCGTGAGAGCCATAGACCTCACGCCCATCAAGGGTTTCGACCCCTATCAAACGCACGGGGCCGAGTCCTTCGACCTCGACCGTATCGCCGCGAACTATGCGCGAGACGCGCTGAGCCCCTGTCGGCGGCGGGTCGCCAGCCGTATTGCGAGCCGTCGCTTCCGTTCTCGCCTGAGGCAATGCGGCCACGCTCTCTTTGGTCGTGGTATATTTAGCGGTCGCGAAACCGAAGGCAAATCCTCCGACAAGCGCGAGACAGATATAGACTATGACTTGACGGCGGTTGATACCGATCTGCCACCGAGGGGAATAGCCTGCTTCAACTTGCTCTTTTTCCAACTCAAACATATCAATTACTCACTCGGGCGAGGCGCACGCCTATAAATTAGGAAGGTCGCGAACGGGCCAGGAGTCAGGTTCGCGAAAAAGATTGTCTCACCCGTCCCCTCGGCAGTCAATAACAAACCTCGCAGACACGTTTTCGCGTAACCAAAAAATACAGGATTTCCCGCGAAAAAATGAGGTTTTTCGCCGATTTTTAGTTGCAACTTCGCTATGAGTGTAGTAATCTTCGCGTCGCAGAATACCCCTGATTTTGCTGACTCGAAAGGGGCGGCTAAAGCAGGGGTTTCCTTTTGAGCAAAGCGCGGGTTCTAATTATTTCAAGTCGCGCGAGGATTTACCGTTTTATTACCGCAGCCTGTGCGATTGCACAGAGATCAATAAAGAAGGAGAGAGATACCAACTTATGGCAACAGGAAAGAAAATGTCGAAGACGCAGCTTGCGACAGAGCTTGCCGAAGCGACCGGGACCAATCGCAAGACCGCGTCGCAGTTCCTTGAATCGTTGAGCGATATAGCCTATCGAGAAGTTAAGAAGAACGGCGAGATAACGATTCCGGGACTGGGCAAGCTGGTCAAACAGCAGCGCAAGGCGCGCACGGGTCGCAACCCGGCAACCGGCGCAGAGATCAAAATACCGGCCAAGACCGTAGTCAAATTCCGCATCGCCAAAGCAGCAAAAGACTCCGTGCTCGGCGCAAAGAAATAGATCCTCAGGGTCTAAAATTAAAGAAGCCGTGCGGTGGCTCGATCGATTACAGCACAGGTCATATTCATCTGATCTATTTCGCAGCCCACCGCTATAAATTGATCTATCGTCTGGCCGGTCCTTCTAAAGATAAAGGACCGGCCATTAATTTTTTTTGCGCCCCATCTCGGCCACCCCCACGCGCAGAATCGTCCACACTATGCGAAACCCCGCTCGAACCGAACCTGTAATCGTGCCCGCGACTTTAGATTCTCCCGCAGCGCGGTTGCGCCAACTGACCGGCACCTCTTTTATTCGTAACCCGCGAGCGGCCGCCTTCGTTTGCATTTCGATGGACCACCCGTAGGTCTGCTCTCGAAGCTCAAGCCCGTTGAGCGCAGATTTTTTTATCGCTCGAAACGGCCCCATGTCCGTGTAGCGGACTCCGTAAAACAAACGGAGCATAAATGACGCAAGGTGTGACCCGAATAGTTGAGCAGCGGTCATAGATTTTTCTTCGCGGCGGCCCATAATCCGCGAGCCTAAAACGAGATCGTAGCCTTGTTCTATGAGCGGCGCGACCAGCAGCGGCATCTCACCCGGATCGTCGGACAGGTCTGCGTCCATTTGAACAATTATGTCGCAATCACTTGAGACGCTATTGACGCCGCGACGGCAAGCGCGGCCATAACCTCGCGCCGGTTCGCTTACGACGCGCGCACCGGCCCGCCGCGCCTCTTCCGCCGTGCGGTCCGTGGAACCGTTGTCTACGACAATGATTTCAGAGACTAAATCTCGCGGTATCGCAGCTATGGTTCGCGCGATAACCTCTTGCTCGTTTAGCGCAGGAATTACGACCGATATGAAAGTCATTTCGAGGATCAAAAACCGAGTCGGGATATTACTATCGTTATCAAACTCTTTCAAGCCGTCAAAAATGGCACAGCGGTTGCAGCTAACCTTCTAAGATTAGGAGTAAAAATCAGGAGGGAACTATGGACATATTTGATCTATTGAAACAAGACCACGAGAAAGTCGCCGGTATTTTCGAGCAACTTGAGCCGACTACAGAGCGAGCGAAGAAGACACGCGAAGAGTTGTTTACAAGACTCAAATCGGAGCTTGACCTTCACGCCTATCTAGAAGAGACGATACTCTACCCGGTACTCAAGCAAGTGGAAGAGACGCGAGATATTACTTTTGAAGCGGTCGAAGAGCATCGAGTCGTAAAACGGTTTTTGAAAGAGTTGGACGAGATATCAAAGACCAGCGAGCAATGGACGGCAAAGCTGACGGTGCTTAAAGAGAATGTAGAGCATCATGTCGAGGAAGAAGAAGGCGAGATATTTAAGAAGGCGCGCGCGGCTTTAAGCAGCGAGCAGATCGAAGCCCTCACCGCGCGACTTGAATCGGAAAAGAAGCAACATAAAGCGGCTGCAAGATAATAACTGTTCGATCACGGCCTGGAAATTACTCGGCGGCAGTTACAGAATCAGTCTATGCGATACAAGCAGCCTCGCTCGGTCCAGGTCGTGATCTTTGCTGATAGTTTGTCAGGTCGCGAGTACCTGTTGCTCAGGCGTGTGCCGGGCTTAGGAGGATTCTGGCAGTCGGTCACAGGCTCGCTTGAAGAAGGCGAGACACATGCCGAAGCCGCAGTCAGAGAAGTTTTTGAAGAGACAGGCATAATGGTAGACAAGGGTGAATTGATAGACCTTTCACTCCGTAATACTTTCGAGATTGCCCCGCAGTGGCGAACGCGTTATGCGCCAGGCGTTACGCACAACGAGGAAATATGCTTCGCGCTCAAGGCGGACAAATGCGAAGTGCGCCCCGATCCTTTAGAGCACGACGAGTACGCGTGGGCCGATTATGAAACGGCTATAGAGATGCTTTACTGGGACAGCAACAAGCGCGCCTTTGAAGCGGTCAAGAAGAAGAGAAGATATTAGCCGGTGGTGAAACCACCGGATTCATACGAGAAACATCCATCGCGTCCTGGAAGGACGCCGGACTCCTGCGCCCTTCCAGGGCGCGTGGGATTTGGCTGACGAATTCCGGTGGCTGCGCTTCGCTTGCCGACCGGCTAATATCCTTTGCCCCTCCGGGGCATATTCATTCCAAAATAGAGCTTGGATTTTATGTCTTGATAGGCTTGTCAGACTTATCAGGGTTGGCCGGGTCTACGCCGTGACGCGTCAGCACATCGCGCCGGACAAAGACGGGCGCGCTTGAGCGTAACGCCAGGCCGATCGCATCGCTGGGGCGGCAATCGATAGTGAACTCGCGCCCGGCTCGCTTCAGCCGCAATTCGGCATAGAAAGTTTCGCGCTCCATCTTTGTGATGACTACGCTTGCGACCGCGCCGCCGTACTCTTCGATGATCATTTTCATCAGGTCGTGGCTGAGCGGGCGCGGCGTGCCTACTTTATGAAACGCTACTCCTATAGACCGCCCCTCTTCCAACCCGATCACGAGCGGGAGGACTCGCCGCGCGTTGACAGCGCCGGGCATCGAGACTGTCTGTTCGGGCTTTAGAACGAGAACGAAATTGCGATCCTCTTCGTTAAGCAACAGCGTCGCAACCTCGACCTTTACCAGATCGTCGCCGGTCAGCGGCTTGTCTGCGGAAGTATTAAAAGGGGTTTGAACTGTCAGCAACAGCACAACCAGGGTCGTCACAGCGCGGCAAATCATAGCTACTGCCTCCTGAGACCAAATTTGGATTATGTTAAACGAGTCGGCCCGACCGCGACAAGTCTGATTACAGGTCGGTTATGTTCGCGAGGTTAAAAACAAGTAAAGCCCGCCTGCCCCGAACAGCATGTTCGGCCCCCAGGCGGCCAGCACAGGCGGCAGCATCTCGTAACGCCCCATCTGCTCGAACAGCCCCGTCATGCCCCAATAGAACAGCCCAATTGCTATGCCTAGCGTCACGCCATAAAGCGCGCCGCGCTTGCCCACTGAAAAAGAGAAGGGAAGGCCTACGATCACCATAATCAAACAGGTCAGCGGGAAGGCTATCTTGCTTTGCAAAGCGATCTTCAAATCAAGCACGTCGAAGCCCGAGCGCGACAGATCGGTTATCTTTCGATTCAACTCCGCCATAGTCATCGAGGAAGAGCCGCGAGAGTCCTTCTTAAAGTAGTCGGGATGCTCCGCCAGTTGAACTCGCAACTGCTTGAAGGGCTCGTAAGCAATCATGCGCTCGCCTTCAAACTGGCGCTCCCAGCCGTTTTCAAGGATCCACTCTTGTTTGTTCTGGTCCCACGAAGCGCGCCGCGCATACAGTCGCCGCTTGATGCCGAAGGGCCGGCGCGAAAGGTCTATCACGTTCAGACGCGCGAAGGTGTTGTTCGTCAGGTCGAAGTGCGCATAGTTGTAGATGCGCGAGTTGATTCCGAAAATCCACTGGTTCGTGGTTTGATAAAAAGTCTGAGGCGGCTCTTGCCCTCTGCGAATCAGGTAGCGGAGGTTGTTCTGGCGGCGGTTCGTAAACGGCAGCACGTAGTCTTGATTGAGAAAGACCAGCGCCGAAAGAACTAGCGACAAAAGCAACACGGGGGCGGCCAGCCGGTAGATCGATTGACCGGATGCTTTCAGCGCGACAAGCTGGCTGGTCTTTTGCAAGATTCCGAACGTCACCATCACGGCTACAAGCGCCGCAAGCGGCGTCACGTAATTGACTATCATCGGCAGCAGGAAGAGCAGGTAATTACCAACTACTTCCCACTCGATGTTATTGCGCGTTATGTACTCCAGCAGTTGAAACAGTGTGATGATGACGAAGAGAATCGAAAAGCCTCCGAGTATGTAGAAGAAGAAGCGAGTCAGGTCGGTCATCACGAGCCTGTCGATCAATTGCGGCATGCGGGACACGGAGACGCGGCGACGCGCGGCCGTCTTATCGAGCTGAGCGCCGGCGGGTTTCTGGTCCTCGCCTTTATTATCTGCCTCTGCCCGACCCGCAAGCGGGTTCTCCTGAGTCGCCGCGTCGGTCTTGCGACCGGGGAGCCAGGCATGACGAAAGCTGCGAAATACGGAGAACGCATCCGAGCCGGGCCGCCTCTGTATAAAGATCATAAACGCGCCGAGCGCGGCCAGAATGATGTTAGCCATCCATACCCCGAGCCAGACCGGAAGTTTGCCCGATAGCGCGGCGTGCTCTCCCGACAGCGCGAGCAGGTAGTAACAGACAGTTATGGCAAGCCCTATCAACAAGCCGAGCGAGCGGCCGGTGCGAACGTTGCTTATCCCGAATGCCACGCCCAGCAGGGCGAATACGACGCAGGCAGCAGGCAGCGCCAACCGCTTGTGTATCTCTGCGCTCCACTTTCGATAATCGCCTTCAGGCGGAACGAAGTTCACCAGCTCGCCCCACTTCATCTGTTTGGGCTGGCGTTCTTCCTGCTCGGCCTGGACCGCTGCGGCCTTCTCATCTTCCGAGACCTCAAGACCGACTGTCATGTCATCGAACCTGCCGGCTGTATAGTTACGCTGGCGGGCTCTTTTCTTTTCCCTGTCTTTCTCCTTATCCGGCGCAGTCTGCGCGTCAAGCGGAGAGGCTGCCGACCGGCTGTCGCGCTGGCTGGATTCGTCATCCTCCTCGCGCTCCTGGTCCGCAGGTTGATTGGGTTTTGTCTCGCGGGTCTGATGCAAAGAGCCTTGCTGCAAATAAAGCTCAGGCATCTCTGACCGCTCGCCCTGACGCAGCCTCCCTGTCGTTGCGGTGAATATCTTTACATCGCCCTGGTCTTCGCCCAGATCGACGAGAAAGATGTTGTGCCAGACGTTGCTGGCGCGGTCGATGTCTTCGATGTATAAAACTTTTTTTGGAATGCTCTCTTCAAAAACTCGCGGCTTGATCTGCGTGTTGAGTCCCTGAAAGACGAGCGCCTGGTTGGCCTTCAAATCAGTCAGGCTCTCGATAGAGCTGGGAAGCACATTGAAAGTAACATAGAGCATTATCAGGGCGGCGGCCACGGCAAGCCCTACAACCGGCCTGAGCATGCGGGTCCGGCTTATGCCGCTCGCCCCGAGCGCAACCACTTCGCTATCGCCCGAAAGGCGGCTCAAGCCTACGAGCGTGCCGATCAAAAGCGAGATTGGAAGAGTGAAGACAAGTATTCCGGGGATGAGCGATGCAAAGACGCGCGCGAGCGCTTGCATCGGAAGCCCGTTGCGAGAAGAGACTACGAGAAGCTCTGAAAACCGGCTGCCTTCGTGAGCGAAAATGATCGCCGTCAGCAACAACAGCGCGAGCAGTGTATAAGGCACGATCTCGCGGATCAGGTAGCGATCAAGAAGGCGAAACATCAGGACGAGTCTAGCACGCGGCGCATGCGCGCATCAAGATAGGCGAATTCGGAAAAGAAAAAAGAGCGCGGCGTCCCTCCCCAGTTAAACGCCGCGCTCTCTTAATGGCCGCTGACGACTTTATGTGCGGCCCAAATCTGAAAGCCATTTGGCTTCCCCTTATCCTCACGTGCAATATAGCAAAAGGGAGTTGAAAAAAACTTGAACCAACAAAGTCAATAAAACTTTCTTGAATCAATCGCCCTGGCGACTCTCAGACGAAGGCAAACTATCGGTAACAACCTTGCCCGCTTATCGATATAATCACTAAAAAACTGCTTCACTATTCTCATTCTCCTGGCTGTGCTGCGAACAATCTCTGAACGGTTTCGCACGCAAAAGTCTTATTTGCGTGTTATCAGCGCGTAGCTTGTTGAAGCGCTACCCCTGTCCAGGCCAACTCGCCGCGAGTGATCGGGTCAAGCGGGCGGAATCTGAGTGTCTCGTCCCGGGTCATCAATTGCCGATGAAGAGCTACGGCCACAAAGCCGCGCGCGCCTTCGGGGATAGCATTCAAATCGGAAACATCGCCGGGGGCCAGGGCGGATGATTGCGCTTCTTGTTCCAGGCCGAGCATTCTTACTAACGCCACGGCCACAGCCACGCGGTCGACTGCGGCCTGCGGGTAGAAATTCGCTCCGGTTGCTCCCAGAACGTTTTCGCGCTGCGAACGCGCGAGGCTTTCAACAAAGACTGCGCTGCCGTCCGTCGCCAGATCGACGAAGGAAGGTGTGTAAGGCAAGTAGAGAGGGACGCGAGCGCCCCCGCCCAGTGCCAGTGCGCGAGCGACTTCAAGCCGCGTCGCCTGCGAGGTCGCAAACTCGCCCGACCCCATCTCGATAAGGCCGCTGCGTAAAGCTCGCTTGACGGCCTGCTGCTGCTGGTGACTCGGAATCTGAGCGATGTTTGAAAGCCCATTGTAAGTGGCCCGTATGACTTCTACCGAGCAGACGAAATTCTGAGCGCCGCCCGTAACGACGTTGCTGGTATTGGTTACCTTAATCGTCCAGTCTCCGACCGAAGGCTCGTTGACGATTACGCCGGTCTTGAACATCCGGTTGCCTGCAAGCAGCATTATTGCTGAGTTCGATTGATAGAATTCGCCGTGTTTCTGGAAAGAGACATTAAGACTATTTGCAATTCCGCTGCGCCGCACCCAGCCGACCTCGACCGTCGCGAAGAGTGTGTCTTGCGGAACCTCTATGACCATTGTGTTGCTCGACCCCGGAGCGACCGAGCCGCTGAACTGCGAGAGTGCTTCTTTCGTCAGGGTGACTGGTGAGTCGTTCAACAGAGAGCGGAACTGTCCGAACCGGGTGTTGAAGGCTGCTTCGCGTACTGCCGCATACGTGTTCAGGCTGCCTGCGCCTACCTCATAACGCGAGTAGCCGAGCATAGGGGTCGCGGTATCTTGCAATATGATCTTGATCTGATCGGGCGTAAGCTGCGGATTGGCTTGAAGCATCAGCGCTATGGTTCCGGCAACGTGAGGCGCGGCGAAGCTCGTGCCTGAGCTTAAGGTGTAGCGCAAAAGGTGAGCTGGCTGAATGACCTGTGCGTCGTTGAGAACCGGAAGGGTCAAGCCCGGCCAATCCCGCTGTGCCTACGACGTTGATGCCCAGCGCGCGCGCAGAGACGACGGCTTCGCCCGGCGCTACGAGCGTCGGGTGAAATATTCCGTAGGCCGGCTGGCCGCGCGACGAGAAGGACGCGAGCGAGCCGGATTTTGTGGCCGCCCCGACTCCGATAACCCAATCCGCTACGGAATAAGGATTGAGCGAATTCGGCTGATTGCCTCGGTTGCCCGCCGAAAAGACCACGGAGATTCCCTCGTCGTGCATTATACGGCTCGCGATGTTGACGGGGTCGTTGGCGTCAAAGAGGCCGCTCACGCCGAAGCTGCAATTTACGACTCGAATGTTTCGGGCCACTCGATTTGAAAGGATGTAATCTATCCCTGAAAGAACATAAAAGAGGCTTGCGTTGCCGCAGGATACCCCCAGCACTTTCGCGCCCGGAGCCATCCCGCCGTAATAGCCGCCCGACGCGGCTCCCGTGCCTGCGACGATACCGGCTACGAATGTGCCGTGACCCATCAGGAGATCGGTGTTTGGCAACCCTTCGATATTCGTAGGGTACATAAAAAAGAGGGACGCGCTGCCTTGAAGATCAAGCACGGTTGTGTTTTGAACGACCTTTGATCCGTAGGCGAGGTCGGGGTGTGTTGCATCGATGCCAGTATCGAGCACGGCCACGGTAACGCCCTGGCCGGAAACCGGCAGCCCGCCGTTGTGTCTGGTGAGCGTGCCGTCGGCCATCATGCTGCTCTGGCCGGTCGCGACGCGCGTGTCGTGAGTCAAAAACTCTAAAGTCTTGTTTGAATAGATCGAACGGACTGAAGGTTGTGTTGAAATAGCCGCAATCTGACGCCTGGTTGCATTGACCATCACCATAGGCAGGTTGCGGAACCTGGTGCCGCCCCATATCCCTACGGCGCGCAGCGCGTTCAGGTCCGAGTTGGTCGGCATGCGGTGATAAATAACAAAGACGTTGATGGCGGAGGTGTCTGGCAGATTATTCATAATCATTGCCAGCTCGGGATCCAGGCTCTTGATACCAACCGCGTCCGCGCCTGTGAGAACGACTCCGTAAGGCCGAGTAAATGTGTTTGCGTCTGCGCCCGTTAGCACTACGCCGTCTGCGCCCGTCAGCACTACGCCGTCCGCGCCCGTCAGCACTACGCCGTCTGCGCCGGTAAGCACTACGCCATCGGCCCCTGTAAGCACAACCCCATCGGCCCCTGTAAGCACTACGCCGTCCGCGCCCGTCAGCACTACGCCGTCCGCGCCCGTCAGCACTACCCCCTGGCCGGGAATAAATGAGATTCCTGCAAAAGCTGTAGCTGTGGTATGGAAGATGAGTAGAAGTGAGAGAAGAACTCTGACCTTTGGGGAGGTTACTTTATTCATCTGTGCAGCCTTGCGGTCCAGTTAATTCTTTTAGTTTTTGCGCCCAGAACCCGCTTGTTCGTCGTGCTTCATTATTTATGGCGGACTTGAAAAATCCTTGAATAAAGCTTGAACTCCTGATCGCTTTGAATCGAATTATATTTTTAAGCAGTTTATTTTCAAAGATTGGCCGGTGCCAGATGATTACTTTCGGCATACTCCGGTTTTCAGAACCTGCCGGGCTGAGATATACTTACACGAGAAGGTCCTGAGCGGGTATGAAAGTAAATAGCCCTTTTACACGATTTATCGGCATTTTCCTGCTAATAGTGATGACATCGGCACTGGTCGCGGCGCAGAGCGGGCGCAACTTGCCGCCGACCAAACCTCGCGACCAGGAGGATACGATCCGGCTGAGGGCCGAAGAAGTCCTGCTAAATATTACCGTTATTGACCCTTACAACCGGCAGGCGATCGACCTGACCAGAAACGAATTTATCATTGCCGAAGATAATCAGCGACAGGACATATCCAGTTTTTTCATAAGTCGCGTGCCGGTCAATGTCGTGCTTATGCTGGACGCTTCGGGGTCGGTCGTAGGCGAGATAGAATCGTTGCGCCAGGCGGCGATTCGATTTATCGAGCAGCTAGGGCCGGAAGATAAAGTCTCGGTCATCGAGTTTCATTCGAAAGTCGAGCTGATTCAGGATTGGACTTCGAGCCAGGACGATCTTCGACACACGATCTCCTGGCGATTCAAGCCCGGCATGGAGCGGACCTCTTCCGGCACCACTACATATTCGACGACGGCGCTTTACGACGCTCTCTACCTGACGGCAGAAGAGCAGCTTGCGAAAGTGGAAGGGCGCAAAGCGGCCATCATCCTGACCGACGGGGATGATACGTCGAGCAAAGTCACTTACGAACAATCGCTCGCCGCCGTCATAAGGTCGGGGACGGTTGTTTACGTCGTGAGCAAAGCTCACGCCCTGATCGCAATTGCGCCCAAGTCTTTCGTGGCCAGGTTGCAGCGCGCCGAGTTTTTGATGACAGACCTGGTGACGCGCACCGGCGGCAGGATATTCTCTCCGATGAAAGACGACGAGATGAAAGACGCTTACTCCCAGGTAGCGCGCGAACTGAAGAATCAATACATAGTCACTTACATTCCAAAAAATGAAGCGAGGGACGGTCGTTTGCGCCGCGTCAATGTTTACCTGACGCGAGCCGGATACTCTGCCCGCACACGCGAAAGTTACTACGCCCCAAAGAATTAGGGGTCGAGGACCATTTGAGATTATAAATTTGAAATTCCAACTGGCCCCGACCCCCGCTTATTCCTCGGTTTTAGAAGGGGCCGATTTGCGCCGAGTAGTCTTTGGCTTTGACTCTCCCTCGGCAGCTTTTTTCGACGCGGTGCGCCGGGCGACCGGTTTCTTTTCAGCGGCTTCTTTCGGTGCCGCACTCTTTCGTTTGCGCGGTTCGGCTGATTTTGAAGTTGAGCGTGATCGCGGCTTCTTTCCTATGGCAGGGGCAGGCTCGGCGCTCGCGGGCTCTATGGGAGACCATGCTCCGAGGGCCGTTTGCGATTCGGCCCTCTCCTCGGCCAGTTGCCCCGTAGGCTGATCGAGCCGGTCTGCTATTTCGGACGTGGTCTCAGGCTCGAAGGCAGGGGCGCGCGAGCCGACTTCTTCGCTCGAACCCAGATCGTGTGAATACGCTTCGCGGCGAGTCTCTTCCTGAATCAAGAATGTGAGTATCTCATTTTCAGCGCGGAACCAGTTTTCGGCATCCTGGCCGGGCTGGCTTCCTCGCATTTGATATATTTCATAAGCTCTTCTTGAAATCATCTCTTGCACAATCTCATCCTTGAGTAAACGACCGCGCAACTCCTCTATGCTCTCTGGTTTCATTTATTGTTCTCCTTTAATCCTTGAAAAAAAATGAGGCCGACCGCGCGACGGCAATCGACCCGCTTATGATTAATCTGAACCGACTCACGCCGTCTCTGCTCGTCCCTTATCCAGATTATCCTCAGGCTCAGGCCGCCATCTGAGTACGGGCTTGCGCGCAGCGGCAACTTCGTCCAGGCGGCCTACTTTCGTAGTGTGCGGAGCGTGTTTGAGTATTTCGGGGTCTTCGGCGGCTTCCTCATCAATCGATTTCATCGCATCAATAAAGAGGTCCAACTCTTCGCGGCTCTCGGTCTCGGTCGGCTCGACCATGATAGCGCCGGGAACTATCAGCGGAAACGACATGGTCGGAGGATAGAACCCGTAATCGATAAGCCGCTTGGCAATGTCGGCGTTGCGCACGCCATACCTGGTCTGTCGTTTATCGGAAAAGATGACTTCGTGCATCAGCGAGCCGGGGTAAGCAATCTCGTAAACGTCTTTCAAATGATGCGCGATATAGTTCGCATTAAGCACCGCTGTCTCTGTCGCCTCGCGCAATCCTTCGTCGCCGTGCGTCAAGATATAGCTGAGCGCGCGGACCAGCACGCCGAAATTGCCGAGATAGGCCCGCACCCGCCCCACCGATTTCGGCCGGTCGAAATCCAGCGCGAGCCGATCATCAACGCGCGTGACACGCGGGAAGGGGAGATAAGGCTCAAGCTCTTCGGTCACAGCCACCGGGCCTGCCCCCGGCCCGCCGCCCCCGTGCGGAGTCGAAAACGTCTTGTGCAAATTCAGGTGCATCACGTCTATGCCGAAGCTGGCGGGTTTTGCAACGCCCACGAGCGCGTTCATATTCGCGCCGTCCATGTAAACGAACCCGCCCTGCTCGTGAACTATGCGACACACTTCTTCGATGTTCTGCTCGAACTTCCCAAGCGTGTTCGGGTTGGTGAGCATCAACGCGGCCACGTCTTCATTCATCATCCCGCGGAGCTTATCGATATCGGTTATGCCGTCCGAATTAGAAGGGACCGTCTCGACCGTGTAGCCGCTGATCACTGCCGACGCAGGGTTGGTTCCGTGCGCGGAGTCGGGGATCAAAACTTTTTTTCGCGGGTTGCCGCGCTCCGCCAGGGCCGCGCGGATCATCATTATTCCGGTCAACTCTCCTTGCGCCCCCGCCGCCGGTTGCGTGGTCACAGCCGCAAGCCCCGTGATTTGGGCCAAACACTCTTCGAGGCGGCGAATTATCTCAAGCGCACCCTGCGCTAGCGGCGCGGGCATGAGCGGGTGCAACGCGGCAAAGCCTTCGATGCGGGCGACCCGCTCGTTTATGCGCGGATTGTATTTCATCGTGCAGGAGCCGAGCGGATACATCCCCGTGTCTACGCCGTAATTCCAGGTCGAAAGCCTCGTGAAGTGGCGTATCACATTAACTTCGGACAACTCCGGCATGCCTTCAAGGTCATCTTCTCGGAGCAGACTTTTATCAACCAACTCCTCCGTGTCGCGCGCGGGTACGTCGAGCGCCGGGATAGAGTATCCCGCGCGCCCCGCGCGAGACTCTTCGAATAAAAGCCCTTCGTTCTGGGTGGTGTGCGTGGTCGCTTTTTTTATTCTGCTGACAGTTTTGTTCATTTGAAATGTCAAATTTGAAATTTGAAACTTGAAATCCGTTACCCCGCGAGCGCCGAGATAAAATCGTCAATCGCCGATCTCTTCGCGGTCTCTGTGACGCAGACCAGAAGCGAGTCGCTCAACTCCGGGTAATAACCCGCGAGCGCGACCCCGCCGACTATTTTTTTATCGAGCAACTCGCGCGCCAACTCGGTCGCGGGTCGCGGGCAACGGACGACAAACTCGTTAAAAAACGGCGCGGTAAATCTCAAGCCGAACCCATCAAGGGCGGCTATGCGAGAGGCGGCGTAGTGAGCTTTTTGCAAGTTCTGGCTCGCGACCTCTTGCACCCCGCGACGGCCCATCGTAGCCAGGTAGATCGTCACCATGAGCGCGAACAGCCCCTGGTTCGTGCATATATTCGAGGTCGCTTTTTCGCGGCGTATGTGTTGCTCGCGCGTCGAGAGCGTCAGCACGTAGCCGCGCCGCCCGCTGTGGTCGTAAGCCTCTCCGACAAGGCGGCCCGGCATCTGGCGTATGTATTTTTCGAGCGTCGCAAAAAGCCCGCAATAAGGCCCGCCGTAGCCGAGCGGTATCCCGAACGATTGGCCTTCGGCGACGACTATATCGGCCCCGCACGCGCCGGGCGAGCGCAAAACGCCGAGGCTCATAGGCTCTGTTATGGCGACGATAAGCAACGCGCCCGCCTCGTGCGCAACGTCTGCCAGCGCCTCCAGGTCTTCGATTGACCCGAAGAAGTTGGGCGATTGCACGACTACGGCGGCGGTCGTTTTATCAACCTCAAGCGGTGCGGGATCAATTCTCCCCGCGCCTGTGTGCGGGGCATAATCGATCTTCACGCCGAGATTTTTTGTGTATGAAGAAACGACTTCGCGGTATTGAGGGTGAACCGTGTCGGCGATGATGAACCTGTCTCTGCGCGTGACGCGGCTCGCCATCAACACGGCTTCGGCCAATCCGGTCAACCCGTCATAAAGCGATGCGTTAGCCACTTCCATGCCGGTCAACTGGCAGATCATGGTCTGGAACTCAAAGATGTATTGGAGAGTCCCCTGGCTGAGTTCCGGCTGGTAAGGCGTGTAGGCCGTGAAAAATTCCGAGCGCGATATGAGCGGGTCGATGATGACGGGGATGAAGTGCGAATACGCGCCCGCGCCCAAAAACGACTGGTACTCGGTTGCGTTTTGGGCCGCAAGGTCGCGGAAGTAAGCAAGCAACTCCGGCTCGCTCATCGGGTGGCCTATGCCTACGGGCTCTGTCAGTCGCAGGCTTTCAGGTATCTGCTCAAAGAGGTCTTCGATTCTCGTGCGGCCGATGTCTTGAAGCATCCCGCGACGCTCATCGGGCGAGTTCGGAATATATCTCATTTGATCTTACTCCGACGCCTCTTCCTTTATGTAGTCTTCGTACTCCGCCGAGTTCAAAAGCCCGTCAACCTGCGCCGGGTTATCCATCTTTATGACGATCATCCAGCCGTCGCCGTAAGGGTCTTCGTTGACCTGCTCGGGCGAATCGTTGAGGCTTTGGTTGACTTCTACGACCGAGCCAGTCAGCGGCATGTAAATCTCGCTCACGGCCTTGACCGATTCGACCGACCCGAACGGCTCTGAGACTTCGAACTTATCGCCGACCTTCGGCAGCTCAACATAAACGACGTCGCCAAGCTGTTTTTGCGCGTGGTCCGTGATGCCGATTGTGGCCTGGTCTGCGCGGACGCGGACCCATTCGTGGTCTTTTGTATAGTTGAGATCTTCGGGGGTATTTGCCATCGTCTCTCTCCGTTATCAATCAAATTTGCGTTCACGTTTATAAAAAGGTGTTTCAACAACTCGGGCAGGGACGTCGCGACCGCGCACAGAGACGAAAAACTCTGTGCCGATGGTCGCCTGCTCGATGGGGAGATAAGCCATTCCCATATTCTTTTTCAGAAACGGCGCGGGACTTCCCGATGTGACAACTCCTACCTGGACGCCGCCCACTATCACCGGATAGCCGTCGCGCGCGGGCGCGCGGTCCAACACTTCAAAGCCTACGAGCTTGCGCCGCAGCCCCTCCTTTTTCTGCCGTTCGAGCGCCTCGCGTCCCATAAAATCGCCTTTTGCGAGCTTGACCGTCCAGCCCAGCCCCGCTTCGAGCGGCGTGGTCGTCTCGTCCAGGTCGTTGCCCCAGAGGCGGTATGCGGCTTCGAGCCGGGTGGTGTTGCGCGCGGCAAGCCCGCAAGGGACCAGCCCGTGGTCCTGGCCCGTTACAAGCAATCGGTTCCAGATGTGACGCGCATGCTCAGGGGCGCAGAAAATTTCGAACCCGTCTTCGCCCGTGTAGCCTGTTCGCGAGACGCGGCAATCGATGCCGTCTACTTGAACGCGCTGCGACCAGTAGTAAGGGATTCGGTCAAGCATGTGGTCCGAAAGGGCTTGAAGTATCAGCTCGGCGCGCGGCCCCTGCAAAGCCAAAAGCGCATAGGCGAGGCTTACGTTGTAGACTTCTGTGTCAGTGGAGTCGGCGTGGTTCTTGATCCAATCAAAATCTTTATCGGTGTTGGAAGCGTTGACGACCAACAGGAAATATTCGCTGTTGATCCTGTAGACGAGCAGGTCGTCGAGTATGCCTGCGCTTTCGTTGGTGAGCATCGAATACTGCACCTGATTGTCTGCGAGCTTTGAGACGTCGTTAGTCGTTAGTCGCTGAACCAGGGCGAGCGCGCCCGTGCCGGTGACTTCGATTTCGCCCATGTGGGAAACGTCAAACAGCCCGGCGGCTTCGCGAACGGCCATATGCTCAGGTATAGGCCCGGCGTACTGGACGGGCATCTCCCACCCGGCGAAATCGACTATGCGCGCGCCTAGCGAAACGTGTGCATCATATAGCGGTGTGCGCTTGAGCATTGAAGTTCCTCTATCTCTACTTCACTATCGAGATTAGCTACACTGAATCAAACTGGCAAGCTACCACACGCAAATTTGCTCAGTCAAGCTTTCGCACTTGCCATAAAAGCGTGATTTATAACACCGCCCCGGCGAATAGCGAAATGGCTACGGGTAGAATCTTTATAAACTTTTTATAAATCTTTTATGATTCCCTTATGCCGATGGACGTACTATGGCCTTTTGAAGATCTCTCTGACGAAACCTTTGAAATATTTCTCTCTCCGAGCGTCATCGTGTCTCCAAATGCTCCCTCTGGGTCGCCAACCAGGCATCCGCGATAAAACGATGGTGTGCAGGCGATGTGGATGGGAAGATCTTGGCAGCAAGCTTTCCACTAAACTCGTCTGGCTGGAATGGGTGGGCGGATACCTTTGCGTCTACTGCTGCCCTGTATGCTCAGCCCCCGACCTGACATATAAAGGCAAGGTCCTACCTTTTCGCCCCCGCTTTCAACCCGGCCCGGAGCAACCTCGGAAGGCAAGCCCTGACCGGGCGGGGGAGGGCCGGGAAGGTAATAAATCAGAAAGGTAGGTTATGGCTATTGATCCCACAAACACTCGGAGCCACGGGAAGTCGCCGACACAGATCAAGGTCGTAGTCGCCACCTCTGTGATGCTCTCATTCATCTCTTTCTGGCGTGCAGCGGCAATCGTGCTTAATGACCTGGGCTCGTCCGCGTTTTACGTCGGCGGCATCTCCGAGCAATTCGTAGGCAAGGCCGCCCCGTGGTTCATACTCGGCGTAATGTTGTTCAGCTATGCGGTGCGCGCACTCTACATCGAGTCGTCATCGATGTTCACGCGCGGCGGCGTCTACCGCGTGGTCAAAGAAGCGATGGGCGGGAACATGGCCAAGCTCAGCGTGTCGGCGCTGATCTTCGACTTCATATTGACCGGCCCCATCTCGGGCGTTTCAGCCGGCCAATATGTCATCGGCTTGATAGCTCAGACCCTCACCTATTTCGGCTACTACTGGCAGCCGTCGGCTGGGACTACCAACCTGTTAGCAGCCGCCATCGCCGCGCTCGCGACCCTCTACTTCTGGTGGCGAAACATCAAAGGGATTCACGAATCCTCGGAAGACGCGCTCCACATTATGTACATCACGACGGTGATGGTCGTCATCATGATCTTGTGGAGCTGCTTGACGCTCATCGAGCGCGGCGGACAGATGCCGCCCTTGCCGTTGCCGAGCAATTTAAGCTTTGACCCGGCGGCGCTCGGGTGGCTCAAGCCTTTGCACTGGTTCGTAAGCGACGGCGAGCGCTACCGGATCGCCGGCGACGCGCCAAGCTTTATCGGCTTTATAGGGATAATGATGGCCTTCGGCCACTCTGTCCTGGCGATGAGCGGGGAAGAGACCCTCGCGCAGGTCAACCGCGAGCTTGAGCACCCGAAGCTGAAGAACCTGCAGAAGGCCGGATGGGTGATCTTCATTTACTCGTTGCTGTTTACGTCGCTGGTATCTTTCTTCGCCGTGGCTATCATACCCGATGAAACCAGGCCGCAGTTCTTAAACAACTTGATCTCAGGTCTGGCGGTCAACTTCGTCGGGCCGGAGTACCTCAAGCTGCTTTTTCAGGCATTCGTCGTCATCGTGGGCTTCCTGATGCTGTCGGGGGCGGTCAACACCTCAATCATCGGCTCAAACGGCGTGCTTAACCGCGTCTCAGAAGATGGGGTGCTGACAGACTGGTTCCGCGAGCCGCACAAGAAGTACGGGACGACTTACCGCATAATCAATCTGATAGCGATACTTCAACTCATTACCATTTTCGGGTCGGGCGGAAATGTCTTTATCCTCGGTGAAGCATACGCCTTTGGAGTGATCTGGAGCTTTACATTCAATTCGGTTGCCACCCTGGTGCTCAGGTACCGCCGCCCGGAAGCGCGCGAGTGGAAAGTGCCCGCCAACATCCGCGTGGGCGGCCTCGAAGTCCCTGTGGGGTTAATCCTCATCTCGCTCATACTGCTGTCGATTGCGTTGACGAATCTGCTCACCAAACAGGTGGCGACGGTGGCCGGCATCTCCTTCACAGCGGTTTTCTTTATCCTGTTTACCGTCTCGGAGAGAATCAACCGGCGCAAGCAGGACCTAACGCTGGCGATGCTGGACCGCTTCCAGCTACAGCATAATGAGACAATCGACCAGGACACGGTGGGCGCGCGCCCCGGCAACATACTGGTGGCGGTCAGGGACTACAACACGCTCGCCCACCTTGAGCATACGCTGAGCCGCACAAACACAGAGGATAAAGACATAGTAGTTGCAACAACAAGGCTACTGTCGGGGCCTGACGGCGGCGAGCGCGAGTTGTATGATGAGAATCTCTTTACCGACTACGAGCAGAGGCTGTTTACCAGGGTCGTCGCGCTGGCGGAGAAGTTTGGCAAGCCGGTTAACCTTGTAGTCGTACCCGCGACGAATATCTTTGACGCGGTAGCGCAGATGGCCGTGGAGTTGGATTCGTCGGAAATCGTCGCGGGCAAATCATCAAAAATGAGCCCGCAGGAGCAGGCCCGGCAACTGGGACGCGCCTGGGAGCGACTGACCAGCAAACCACGCCGGCAAGTCTGCTTCAAAGTGGTCGAGCCTCAGGGCAGCGAGCATACAATCTATATGGGCGCCCACGCGCCCGATCTCACGAAAGAGGACATAAGCCTGATCCACGATATATGGTTACAAGTCACCTGTGTCCCCAGCCGCCATCGGGTACACCACAGAGACGTTGTGAGAGTGGCGCTCAACAGGTTGAAACGCGACCTGCGCGGGCAGAGTGACGTAATGCTCGATTTCTACAAGGTGGAACAGGAAGAAGGGAAGAAAAGTATACTTACAGCCATTCGCGGCGATGTCGGTAAAACGAAACCGGAATAGTATTCATACCCCAACCTTCTTGCGCCGGTCGTTCAACCTTCCTAAAATGCGTCGTATGACTTCGGAAGCGGCGATGGAAACGGCCATCTCCATCCGCGGATTAGCCAAACATTATGGCCGATTGATCGCAGTCAAAGACCTGCGTTTAGAAGTCGAGCCGGGAGAAATATTCGGGTTTCTCGGCTTGAACGGCGCGGGCAAGACTACGACGATTCGCATTCTTCTAGACCTGCTCAGGCCCACGAGCGGGCATGCCGCAGTGCTGGGCTATGATTGCCAATCGCGAGGGCTTGAAGTGCGCGCGCGCGTCGGATACCTGCCCGGCGAGATGGGGCTTTACAGCGATATGACGGGCCGCGACGTGCTGGATTTTCTCGCAAAGCTCAACCGCCGCGACGTTGATAAAAAGTATCGCGCAGAGCTTTGCAGCCGCCTCGCGCTTTCTACGACGGACCTCGCCCGGCGGCTGCGCGAATACAGCACCGGCATGAAGCGAAAGCTCGGATTGATCCAGGCGTTTCAAGATGACCCGCAGCTCCTGATACTCGACGAGCCGACCGAGGGGCTGGACCCGCTTATGCAAGAGGCTTTCTACGAGCTGCTCGCGGAGGTGAAGCAACGCGGGCGCACAGTCTTTATGTCGTCACACGTGCTTTCGGAAGTCGAGCGGGTTTGCGACCGGGTCGGGCTGCTCAGAAAAGGAGAGCTTGTCTTGTTGTCGCCCGTCGCCGAGATACGCAACCTTGCCGCGCGCCGCGTGCGCGTTATCTTTTCTGAAGACGTGACGAGCGTGCCTGAGCTTACGCCCGAACATGAAATACTGGAGGCGCGGCCCCGGCAGTGGGTGTTGCGTGTGAATGGGCCGCTTGGCCCCCTGTTGCGCGCGCTGGCCGGTCTTCCCGTGAGCGATTTGATGGTCGAAGAGCCGCGCCTGGAAGACGTTATCTTGAAATACTACAGGGAAGGCGATCAATGAGAAGCGGCCTTGTATTGCTGGCGCATTCTTTGAAACGGGCGCGCGTGATGGTGCTCGTGATGGGCGTGTTGATGGCGGGCTTTCAAGTTTTTCTCACGCTGGTAGGGCGCTCGCTTCATCAATCGAATGCTTTCGATCAAATCTCTTCGCTCGTGCCTCCATTCATGCAACAACTGATGGGGCCTTCGTTTGTCGGGCTTATGTCGTTCGCGGGAATAATCGCCATAGGTTATTTCCACATAGCCATTATGGGGGCGCTTGTCGGGCTGACAATATCTTTAGCCACGCTGCCTGCTTCGGAGATCGAGACAAGATTCATGGACTTGATCCTCGCCCGCCCTTTAGCCCGGCACTGGATAATTACGCGGACCATTGCGCTCCTAATAATCTGCACCGTCGTCGTGTTGATCTTTATGATGCTGGGCACGTGGATAGGGCTTTCCACTTTAGCGCCTGCGGATGCGATAAAGCCTTCCGCCGATTTGATTCTTTCGCTTGCCGTAAACCTGGGCGCGCTGATGTTGTGCTGGGGCGGAGTGGGTCTGGCGATCAGTTCGGCGTCACGGCGGCGAACCGTGGCGGGCGCACTAACGGGATTTCTCGCGCTCACAACCTTTCTTCTGGACTATATCGCAAGGGCCTGGTCGCCCGCCGCGTCGGTCGGCTGGGTGTCGCCCTTTCGCTACTATAATCCGCTCGACATAGTTATGGGTTTTCACGTGCCCGATCACCACCTGTGGGTGCTGGTCGGCATCGCGCTCGCAGGCTTCGCAACGGCTTACGTATTGTTCTCGCGCAGAGACATCTAAGACAAGTGATGAGTTATGAGTGATGAGTATCAGCACTCATAACTCATCACTTCTTCTCCCGCCTTGCGTGCCTGTTGTCGTTATGGGAAACTTTTTGCCTTGCCATGCACACGCTCAATCATCTAGCGCAAGTAATCAAAGCGGAATTGATCGGCGACCCGGAAGCCGTGGTGCGGCGCGCTCAGCCTTTTGCGGAAGCTATCGAAGGCGACATCACTTTTGCGACCGGTGCGGCTTACCTTGCGCGGTTGAACGAGTCGCGCGCGACTGCAATTATCGTCCGAAGCGCGGTCGAAGGCTCTGATCGCAATCTTCTGATCGCCAAAGACCCGAAGCTGGCTTTTGCGCGCGCAGTCTGGTTGCTTCACGCCACCTCGTATCAACCCACAGGCGTGAGCGAGGACCTTTCGATAGGCGAAGGCTCATCTGTTGGCGAAGACCTTTCGATTCATCCACGCGTGACTATTGGGCGCGACTCTCGCATAGGAGACCGCGTCACTCTGCATGCAGGCGTTGTCATCGGCAACCGGTGCCGGGTCGGCGATGACACAGTCATTTATCCGAACGTGACTATTTATGACGATACGGAGATCGGCAGCCGCGTGATAATTCACGCGGGCACTGTGATCGGGGCCGACGGGTTCAGCTTCGTCCCCGACGAAGAAGGCCGCCAGGTCAAGCTGCTACAGATAGGCCGCGTGCGCATCGAAGACGACTGCGAGATAGGCGCGAATTGCGCTATTGATCGAGCGGGGTTTGGCGACACCGTGTTAAAGCGCGGCGTGAAGCTCGACAACTTTATTCAAGTCGGCCATAACACCGTGATCGGTGAAGACACTGTGGTCGCGGCAATGACAGGCTTTTCCGGCGGCACGCGCGTAGGCCGGGGCTGCGTGTTCGCGGGCCAGTCCGGTACGGCTCAGCATATCGAAATAGGCGACGGCGCGATCATCACGGCAAAAGCGAGTGTCATGAAAAACGTCCGCGCGGGCGCTATGGTTGGCGGGATGATACCCGCGCGGGATTACAACGCATGGCGGCGGTCGCAGGTGTTATACTCCAGGCTTCCTGAGATTGTTGAAAGACTCAAGCGGCTGGAAAAACTCGTAGAACAAAAAGAGAGGGCTTGAAGAAAGCCGAAATAGAGGGTCAAACCCGGCTACCCATGACGGAGACATATTATGAGCGTTGAGCGAAAGGAATCGTCCAAAGCATCTCAGGCAAGCTCATCGGAAAAAGAAGGCTCGCAGACGATCCTGGACATAACACAGATCATGGCTATCTTGCCTCACCGTTATCCGTTCTTGCTCGTTGACCGAATAATCGATTATGAGGCGGGCAAGTGGGTCGTCGGCATCAAAAACGTCACGCTTAACGAGCCGTTCTTCGTAGGCCATTTCCCCGGCGCGCCCATCATGCCCGGAGTGTTGATAGTCGAAGCGATGGCGCAGACCGCAGGGGTCTTGATGCTCGCAAGCCTGCCCGACCGCGCCGACAAGCTTGTCTTCTTCACCGGAATCGACGGCGCAAAGTTTCGCCGCCCCGTAGTGCCCGGCGACCAGTTGCGGCTTGAGCTGACGGTGCTGAGGTTGCGCCCGCGCTACATAAAGCTTCGCGGCGAGGCTTATGTTGATCGCCATCTGGTGGCCGAAGCCTTGATATCGTCTTCGCTTGTCGACCGCAGCGTCGTCGAGCGCAGCGACCAGCTCAACAGCGCTGCATTCACCCCCGTTGAGAAGTAGCCCCAAGGAGTTTGTGCACAGGTGTTGATCCACTCGTCTGCAATCATCAGCCCTACTGCCGAGCTTGGGCGCAATGTCTCCGTCGGCCCGTATTCGATCATAGGCGACGACGTTATACTGCACGACGACGTGCGCGTGGCGAGCCATTGCGTCATCGAAGGCCCTTCCGAATTCGGGCGCGGCTCGATCTTTTTCCCCTTCGTATCGGCGGGACAGGTGCCGCATGATTTGAAGTATCGCGGCGAGCGGAGCTGGCTGCGCGCGGGCGAGCGCAACACGTTTCGCGAGTTCTCGACCTTGCATCGCGGGACCGAAGGCGGCGGCAACCTCACAGAGATCGGCTCGGACAATCTGTTCATGGCGCAGGCTCACGTTGCTCACGACTGTCGCATAGGCAATAACGTGATATTCGCAAACGGCGCTTCGCTTGCGGGCCACGTCATCGTAGAGGACAATGCCACGCTCGGGGCCTATTCGGGCGTCCACCAGTTTTGTCGCGTCGGTCGCCATGCATTCATCGGCGCGTGGTCGGTCGTCGTAAAAGATGCGCTGCCTTATGCCCGAACGGTCGGCAACCACGCGCGGTGTTACGGCCAGAATACGATTGGGCTGCGCCGCAAAGGATTTTCAAGCGACGAGATAAAACGCATATCGCGCGCGTTCAGGTTGCTGTTGGCGGCAAAGCTCAATACCACTCAGGCGCTTGAAGCCATAAAGCAAGACCTGGGCGGCTGGCCGGAGATAGATTATCTGATCGCGTTTATCGAATCTTCCGAACGCGGAGTAACAAAATAGTGGCTAGTGGCTAGGGACTAGCTTTCGGTCCCCTAGCCCCTAGCCACTAGTCCCTAGCATGAAGTACGGACTCATAGCAGGTAATGGGAGGTTTCCCTTTCTGGTGCTCGACGGTGCGCGGGCGCAAGGCGTGGAGCTTGTCGTTGCTGCCATCAAGGAAGAGACATCTTCAGAGATAGAGCGCGCGGCGGCGCGAGTCGAGTGGATGGGTGTGGGCCAGCTCGGACGCCTTATAGGCTTTTTCAAACGCGAGCAGGTGACGCACGCGATCATGGCGGGGCAGGTCAAACATCATCAAATATTCCGGCTCAACGCCTTGCCCGACCTTCGCATGGTGCGGCTGCTTGCGCGGCTCTCGACTAAGAACACCGACAGCCTTATCGGCGCGGTCGCCGACGAGCTTGCCCGTGAAGGCATCACGCTGGTCCCGTCTACGGTCTTCTTAGAATCGTTTATCGCGCGAGAAGGAGTGCTGTCGCGCCGCGCGCCGTCAAAAGAAGAACGAGCAGACACGGAGTACGGCTTGAGCATTGCGCGCGAGATTGCTCGCCTAGACCTGGGCCAGACGATAGCCGTCAAGGATCGTGCGGTCGTCGCTATCGAGGCGATGGAGGGTACGGACGCCGTCATCGCGCGCGCCGGAGAGATAACTCGCGGGCGGGCGTTCGTCGTCATCAAAGTTGCAAAGCCGAATCAGGACATGCGGTTCGACGTGCCCGTCATAGGCGTGCCCACAATCGAAGCCATGAAGAGCGCGGGCGCAACAGCCATTCACGTCACCGCAGATAAAACTTTGTTGTTCGATAGAGATGATCTCATAGCCCGCGCCGATAAATATCGTATAGCAGTGTGCAGCGCGCAGTAGGCAGTGCGCAGTGATCCGTTTATAATCCATCAAGCAGACGTATATGCGGGCTGACTGCCCGCTGCCGACTGTCTGTGGTAAACTGAGTTGTTATGATCAGGAATAATACGAGCGACTTCGATCCTGAGAGCGCAATAATCAATGCGGAGCTGCTGGTCAAGTATCGCATGGTCAATCGCGCCATCGAGACCCTGGAGCGCGCAATCGACAGCGCGCCGCGACATATAGGGCTTCGCGAAAAGCTGCGCGAGATACTGATCAACGCGGGCCGCCGCGATCACGCCGCACAGCAGTGCCTTGCGCTCGCGAGTCTGCACATCTCTGCCGGCGACCTTGATCAGGCGAACGAAAGGCTGCTTGAGGCCAAACGCCTGGACCCGCGAGTCTCTGTCACGGGTCAGTTTCATGATATACGCCGCGCCGACACTGCCCCTGCTCGCGCGCAGAAGATCCTCTCCGGCCTGCTGCTGGAGATAAACCTGTTCGACATTATCCAGATCGTCGAAAACAGCCGCCTTTCGGGCGCGCTGCTGATCGCTTCATCGGTCGCAAACGGCGAGGTTCATTTCAACGAAGGCCAGATAATCGGCGCAAAAACGGGACCTGACTCCGGGAGGCCTGCCTTAAGCAAGCTTCTGGGCGCGGTTGATGGGAATTTCGAATTCGAGAAATCAAACGCCGAGTACGAGCAAACGATTCAGACTACAAGCAATACCGCGCTCATACTCGACATGCTGCGCGCCAAAGACGAAGAAGATTACGGCATGGGCGCTCTGGATTCCTACCACTAAAATAATAAAGGGCAAGAACTCGTCTCGCCCTTTAATCAACTCTGAATCGCTTTTATATCTTTAAGGCTTTTTCGCGGGCTGCGGCGCGGCCGCCGGTGGCGCGCTCGTAGCCGCGGGGTTGGCTTTGTTATACTCGTTAATAAAGTCCTGCGTCACGTCTGAGCGTTTATCGAACCAGACTACGGTGTGCGCGTTGGCTTCGTTTGCGACGTTAATAAGCAGAATGATGCCTCGCTTAGAAGCGTAGTCTTGCAAGAAGCGAGAGACTTTCTCGTTTATCGGCTGGATAGACGATTCGCTCGCGCGCCGCCCTTCGGCCTCCAGGTCTTCGCCACGGCGTTTATAATCGAGCTTCATTTGATCCAGCTGCTCGATCATCTCGGCTTCCCTGGCCGCCGCAAGCGCCCCGCTCTTTCTTTGCGTATCGATGGTAGTCTCAAGCGCGGTGATGCGGTCCCTGAGCGACTGTACCTCTTTCATGCGAGGCTCGAACTGGCGATTGAGGATCTCGATCTTAGCTTTTATCTCTCCGATACTCTCTTGGAAGTAAAGCGAATTTATGATCGCCACCTTGCCTTTTGGAAGGAGGGGCGGAGGCATGGGTTGAGGCGGCCCGCCCGCCACCTGGGCTGATGCCGCGACGGCCAGCGCAAAAAAGGCGAATAGTATCTGTGTCAGCTTAACAAACTTCATCTGATAACTCCTTTCGCCTTACTATTAGGGTTTCCCCGCAGGCTTGACGGGCGCGGGTTTCTGCGGAGTGGCCGCCGGCGAAGTCGCCGCAGGAGCGCCCGCAACCGGATTTGCCTTGTTGTACTCGGCTATGAAATCCGCCGTCACATCAGAGCCGGGAGAGACGTAAGCAAGCGACCCGGCCTGTGCCGCGCCGGGCAGATCGATTATCAGGACGATACTGCGCTGCGTGGCATAGTTGTTCATAAATGTGCTTACCTTATCCCAAATCGGCTTGGTCGCGGTGCCTATCGCTTTGTTGACATCAGTGCGGAGGTCTTCGTAATCGCGCGAGCCGCGTTTCTTCAGAATCTCGAACTCCTCTTGCATCTGGCGGACCTTATCCGCGCCGAGCGCCGGAGCCTTCGTCTGTATGTCGGTCTCCATCTGCTTCAATTGAGTGTCGAGAGCCTTGAGTTTTTCGTAACGGTCCTTGAACTGGTTGTTCACCTGTTCGTATTTTTGCCTCAATTCGCCGATCTGCTCCGGGAAAGCCTGTGTGTTTATAACGGCGATCTTGCCATCGGGTAGAAGGCTGGTGACGCCTGCCGGGCTTGCCGGTTGCTGCGCCGACGCGGTCAGTGACAATGCTGCCACGAGTGTTACTGCAAAGGCAGCAAACTTAATCTTCACCATAACTGCTCCTGTCTTTCTGAGATTGATGCGGACCGACTGCCGAGCGCCATCCGCTTCCTGAAAAAAAGCCATTATAACAGGGTCCGGGGGCTGGAGACTAGAGGTTAGTATCCCCAGTCCAGGGCGAGAGCATCTAAATTCCCAACAAAAGTGAGGGGTTCAACTTTTCGAGCAATTTTGCCAATTCAAATTACCGTCAAAAGTCGAAGGAATTTGCTCATATTTGTATCTGGTATAGAAGTCTAAGAAACCAAAATCCTTATTCTCCTAGAAAATTAGATGCTCTCGCCCTAATCCCCAGTCCCTAGCCTCTAGTCCCTTTTTTGTTAGAACGTTCGCCCAACCGAGAAGCGTATAGCGCGCTTCTCTTCAAAGAAGAATGGGTTATCGGCCTTGGCGTTCGGGTTCCAAGCAAATATCAATCGGAACGGTACGTTTATGACCGGGACCTGCACCCTTATTTCGCCGCCGAGGCTGTAGCGATAGTTCTCGAATATTCCTCCGACCGCTTCGTCCAGATTGATGTTGCGGATCACTTGCTGGTCGCCGCGAATCGTGGCAAACCTGAAGCCCGGTGGCAACAAGCCGGGAGTTTCAGGCGTGCGCGCCTGTTTGATCTCGCGCCGCGTCGCCTGCTGGCCTCGCGGGTTGAGGATGACGGAACCCAGCAAACTATCCGGGACGAATTCGCTTGTGATGAACTGGTCGTCAAGGTCGCGCAGGTTGAAGACAGAGCCTATGTCGAAGAACGGCGCAAAAGCAACCGGGCCGAATATGGGAATGCGGTATTCGACGTTGAAAAGCATCTGCGTGTCGCCGCCGATAAAAGTCGGCACATTGCGGATCTGCGGATTCTCGCGACCCAAGAAGGTAAAGTTGTTGATAACGCTCGGCGCGACCGTGTTTGAAGTGCCCTCGGAAGCCGGCCTTACCTTGAGCCTTCTACCTGTTTCGTCGGTCACGAATACATTGCGCGTCGAGAAGGTCGTGACGACCGGGGCCGTCGGCGCAATGCCTCGTACGTTATAGCCGCGTATGGTTTCTTCGCCGCCGAGGAAGAATCGCGCAAACAGCGGCGTCCCGCCTACGAACGAGAACGAGTTTGACTCAAACCGCTCTCCGAACGCGCCTATGTAACCGAAAAGGGCGCGGAAGCCGAGCGTGCGAGTCTTTCCCGGCTCTTTGCGTACCGAGGCTTCGCGGCCCGCAAAAAACGGGCGGAAGATTTTATATTCAATCGTAGGCTCTACGGTGTTTACCTTGCCGCCAAGAGGCCCGCCCGAAAATGACAATCCGAGCGTCAGGGCCGTCCCGTTTGTCGGGTCGAGCGACGAGTTGAGCGTGTTGTAACTTATGGTCGGCGTGATCGTAGATTGCGTAACCCCGCTCTGCCGGAACGTCAGGGTAATGTTGTTGTTCGGGTCGGCGTCGCGGTTTATCTCGGGGTCTACAATGTCCGTGGTTCGGAAACTGTAAGAGAGGCCGAGCCGAACGAACCGGCCCATGCGGAAGCGGCGTGCGAAGTAGCTCAAGGGCGCGGAAGCCGAAACGGAAGCGCCCGTCGTCTTTTGCGTGAACAGCGACTGGCCGCTAAAAGTGTTAAAGAGGTCGCGCTGAGTAGTCGAGCTGAACCCCTGCCCGAAGAATTGATAGTCCTGGTAAAAGACGTTGAAGCCGAGGCTGATGGGGCGGCCCTTCACGTACGGCTCCGTAAAGCCGAACGAGAGTATCTTTTGCCTGTTGCCCGCAGCGATTGCAAACGTCAGCGACTCGCCGTAACCGAGCAGGTTGTTTGTAGAGTAATCGATGCCTATGAACGAGCCTCCGAGGCCAGACACGCCGCCGGTAAAGCTGATCTGCTGGCGGCCTTTCTCCTGAACCTTGAGCACCAGATCGACCTGCCCTTCGCGCTCGTTCGTGTTGACCGTCGCGTCTTCGGGCTTGACCTGATCGAAATAACCCAGCTGGTTCAACCGGAGCAAGCTCAAATCCCACAACTGCTGGTTGTAACGCTCGCCCTCATTTATCAGCACCTCGCGGCGCAGCACGTTATCGCGCGTGAACGTGTTGCCGATGAATTCCAGGCGGCGCAAAGTGTATTGCTTGCCTTCTTCCATCGTGAAGGTTATGTCGGCTGTCCCTTTGGTCGGGTCTGCGGGATCGTCTTTGTAATCAAGCTCCGGTATGGCCGAAAACTGTATGTAGCCGCGCGAGCCGTAGACCTTTTTGAGGTCTTCCATCCCTTTTTGAAGAACGCTGTAGCCGCGCACGATGTCGCCGGGCTTTATGTCCAAAACGGCCTTGATCTCGTCCGCCGTGAATTCAGTGTTGTCCTGGACTTTGATCTCGCCCGCGCGATACTGGCGGCCCTCGTCCACGGGGATGACTATCTTGAGCCCCTGTCCTTTGTGGCCGAATATTGGGATCCACGTCCCCACTTTGCCCACGTCTTCGACGCGCGGCTCGCCGAATCGCGCGCGCAAATACCCGCTGTCTGCGTAGACGAGCACGCGGAGGCGGTCGAGGTCGGCTTCGAGCTTCTCTTTATGATAAATGTCTTTCGAGGTGAAGGTGGTAAACAGCCCCAGCTCTTTTACGAGCTTCATCTTACTGGCCAGGTGGCCGTCCGAGTAAACTTTGTTCCCTTCAAACTCTATGTCGGCGACGCGGAATCGAGGCCCCTCATCGATCTTGAATATCAGGGCGACAGCCGTTTGCGAGATGTCTTCTTTGACCGGCTCGACCTTGGCTTCGGGTCGGCCCTCGTTTGCAAGAAGCTCTTTGATGACGGCGGCGGCGCGGCGGGCCTTTACGGGATCGTACTGAGACTCTTTTGAAAGCCCCACTTGGCGCTTGCGAAACTCTTCGAGGAGCGTAGACTGCTGGATCGATTTCAGCCCCTCGTAGCGAATGTCTAACAGCAGCGGCCACTCTTTGACTTCAAAGGTGATTATCTTCCCGCCCCGCGTGCCTTCTTCGGCAAAGACCTTCACGTCTTCAAAGTGGCCCTGCGCGTAAAGGGCGCGGACGTCGCGGTCAAGCTGCACCGGGTTATAAGGGTCACCCTCGCGGGTTGCTATCCATATTTTTGCGGTGGTCTCGGGGATGCGACGGAGGCCGCGAATAAGCACCTGCTCTACCGTCACGTCCTGTGTCTGGCCTCCGGGCGTGACGCGCCCGCTGACCGGCCAGTTTCCTACCGCTGCTATTGATAGAATAATTAAGCAAAGAACACGCTTACTCATAAATGAATGCACACTCCTCAGTAATTCAGAGTCTGTTCCTGTCAGTTAATTCATTGCTAACCTGAGCGCGCCCTTGATCGATCAAGAGACCGTCAGTGCGCGCGTGCCCTCTGTAGCACCGCTCGGAACACCCCATCTAGCCAGGCACATTGGCTCGCGGCTGAAGCCTTCGTCTCTCACCGAAATATAGAACGCAAGTTTGATCGCTTATTGTAACAAAAATGTGGTGGGCAAAGCCAACTACCAAGTGAGGATTGTCAAAAGCAAGTTTCGTATCAAAGAATGCGAATTTGCCGGGTGCGGAATGCGGATTGCACGCCAAAATGATTGCGAAATAAATTTCAGTTGAGCTATTTCAAATCCGCAATAGAATCATTGCACCAGAAGCGCGTCACCCAGTTCTTCAAGCTCCAGCGGGCGGTAGCCAAGCCCTTCATTGTCTAAAAAGACTTCGATCACCGACGCTTCGCTGAATCGGCCCCCGATCAGCGCCTCCGAGAGCGGGTCTTCGACATGTTTTTGCAAGGCGCGGCGCAGCGGTCGCGCTCCGTAGGTGCGGTCGGCGCAAGTCCTTTCGACCAGCCACCGGCGAGCATCCTCGGTCATCTGCACTTGAAGCTTGCGGCGTATGAGCGTGCGGTTGAGTTGAGCCACAAGCAAGCCTACGATCTCGTACAGATCGGTGTCCGTGAGCGGCTCGAAGACTATTATCTCGTCCAGGCGGTTTATGAACTCAGGGTTAAAAGTCTGCTTGACGGCCTGCATAACGCCCTCTTCGACCGTGGCCTGTTGAGAGCGAGACGAAGATTGAAATCCCATGTGGCCGCGCTTTTGAATAAAGCGCGCCCCGATGTTGCTCGTCATTATGAGAATAACATTCTTAAAGTCTATCGAGTTGCCGAGCGAATCGGTCAACACGCCGTCTTCCAGCACCTGAAGCAATATGTTGAAAAGATCAGGGTGCGCTTTTTCTATTTCGTCCAGCAGCAGGACGGAATACGGGTTGCGCTTGATCTTTTCGGTCAGTTGCCCGCCCTCTTCGTGGCCGACGTAGCCGGGCGGGCTGCCGATGAGCTTCGACACGGCATGCTTCTCCATGTACTCCGACATGTCGAAGCGTATCAGCGCGCGCTCGGAGCCGAACAGGAACTCCGCGAGCGAGCGGGCGACCTCGGTCTTTCCCACGCCCGTGGGGCCGAGGAACAAAAACGAGCCGACAGGGCGATTCGGGTTCTTGAGCCCCGCACGCGAGCGGCGTATGGCGCGCGAGAGCGCCGATATGGCGCGGTCCTGGCTGATAATGCGCTTGTGCAGTTCTTCTTCGATGCGAAGAAGCTTTGCGGTCTCTTCTTCTTTGAGCGAAGTGATGGGGATGCCCGTCCAGCGCGATATAACCTCTTCAATGTCGTCGCGCGTCACGGGAGGCACGGGCGCGTCGGCCAGGTTATGCAACTCGCGAAGATAAGCGAGCCGATCCATCTCTTCCTGCTCGCGCTGTTTGAATATCTTGGCCTGTTCGTAATTGCGTTCCGCTGTCGCCCGCTCCAGGTTGGCGGTGTGGCGGCGAAGGCGGCGCTGGCTCTCAAGAATCTCGTCGGGCATGTTGGCCTCGCGCAGCTTCACGCGCGCGCCGGCCTCATCAATTATGTCTATAGCTTTATCCGGGAGAAAGCGATCAGGTATGTATCTGTGCGATTGATAGACGGCCGTGTCGAGCGCCTCCTGCGTGTAACGAACCTGGTGGAAAGTCTCGTACCGTTCCTGTATGCCTTGCAGTATCTTGACCGTTTCGTCTTCGGTCGGGGGCGGGACCTTGACGGCCTGGAATCGCCGCTCAAGCGAGCGGTCTTTTTCGATGGTCTTACGAAACTCTGCGGGCGTCGTCGCGCCTATGCACTGTATCTCGCCGCGCGAGAGCGCCGGTTTTAAAATGTTGGCCGCGTCGAGCGACCCTTCTGCTGAGCCTGCGCCTACCAGGGTGTGAAGTTCGTCTATAAAGACTATGTAATGCGGGTTATCGATCAACTCGCGCATGATGGTCTTCAATCGTTCTTCAAACTGTCCCCGGTATTTCGTCCCCGCAACTATCAGCGACAGATCGAGCGCCAGTATGCGTTTATCGCGCAAGAAAGGCGGCACGTCTTCGGTGACTATTCTCTGGGCCAGCCCTTCGACGATGGCTGTCTTGCCGACGCCCGGCTCGCCTATCAGCACGGGGTTGTTCTTTGTGCGGCGGCAAAGAATCTGTATGAGACGTTCGATCTCGCTTTCGCGCCCGATCAGCGGGTCGAGCTGGTCGGCGAAAGCGGCTTCCGTAAGGTCGCGGCTGAATTCGGCCAGGTGCGGCGCGTCTTTTTTCTGGGCCAGCGCGCGCTCGTTCTGCTGCGCGCGCATAAGGTCTTCGCGTATCTGGTTGAGCCTCAACCCGCGCTCATAAAGGATCACGGCGGCGGGCGATTTCTCTTCGCGGAGTATTCCGAGCAGAAGATGATCGGTGTGAATATTGCGGTGCTGCAATCGCTCGCTCTCATCGGCGGCGTAACCGAGCACGCGCTTGGCGCTTGCCGAAAGCGGCAGGTCTACGGAGGCCGAGACTTTTTCGCGCAAGACGGTGCGCCCCTCTATTTCCTTGCGGATCGATTCGACTGTGGAGTGTGGGCTTCGGAAGAATTTTTGAGCTAGCTGTTTGTCTTCGCGCAGCAGCCCGAGCAGTATGTGCTCGGCCTCGATGGCCTGCGCTCCGAACTGGCTTGCCTCATATCTTGCGAAGAATATAACGCGGCGCGCCTTCTCGGTATAACGTTCGAACATATCAGCTTCCGCTTAAGAGTGCTGAGTCCTGAGTGATCGCTTTCGCTCAGGGCTTATTGTAATCGGCCATCCTCAAGGTGTAGCACGCGATCGCAAATAGAAGCCAGGCGCTCATTGTGAGTTACGATAACTGAGGTCAGCTTTTGCGACTCGTGGACCTCCTTGAGCAGGTTATGAATGCTTTCGCTCGTTCTGCTGTCGAGGTCGCCGGTAGGCTCATCTGCCAGAAGCACTCGCGGCCTGGCGACGAGCGCTCTTGCCAATGCGACGCGCGCTTGCTCTCCGCCTGACATCTCGCCCGGACGGTGTGTGGCGCGATCACTCAATCCCACTCTTTCAAGCACCGACACGGCTCGCCCGCGCGCCTCTGCGCGGTTGCGGCGACCGATGAGCAACGGCATCATTACATTTTCAAGAGCAGTAAACTCGGGCAGCAGATGATGAAATTGGAAGATGAAGCCAATTTCACTGTTCCGAAACCGAGCCAAGTCTACATCACCGAGTTTGAAAATGTCAAATTCGCCGAGTTTGACGCTGCCCGCACTTGGCCGGTCTAATCCTCCTAATAGATGTAATAAGGTCGATTTTCCAGCGCCCGACGGGCCGATTACCGCGACCATCTCGCCTTCGGCAATCTCTACGCTCAAATCTTGAAATACGACCACGCGGTTCGGGCCTGATTTATAAGTCTTCGTCAGTCCTTCGGCACGTATCAATTTTGGATTACTTGGCGGATGATGCGCTTCGCGCGCCGCGGATTTGGATTTTGGACTGACTTCGATGTCGATGCTTTTCATTTTTAACTCGCTGCTCTCCATCTACAATTTGCTTGAGACAATCTGCAATCCAAAATCCAAAATCCAAAATTACTCATACCTGAGTCCTTCGACCGGATCGAGACGGGCCGCGCTGTAGGCCGGATAAACGGTAGATAAAAAGCTGATCGCAATCGTGACGGCTGCGACTACGATTATGTCGGACGCGCTCGCGTGAAAGGGCAAGTAGTCTAGCGCGTAAGCGCCGGCAGGCAGCTTGATGAGTTGGCGGGCGTTGGCAAAATAGGTGAAGCCCGCGCCCGCAATTATGCCAATCACCATTCCGACAACGCCTATCATCAAGCCCTGGATCATAAAGAGGTACATTATGCTGCGGTTGGTCGCGCCCATCGATTTCAGTATGGCGATGTCGCGCTGCTTCTCCATAACGATCATTATCAAGACCGTGATTATATTGAGCGCGGCTATGCCTATGACGATCAACAGGGCGATGCCGGAAAGAAATTTTTCATAGCTGAGCGCGGTGTAAATCGGCGCGTTCAAATCCTGCCAGTCCTGCACGGTGTAATCCGGGCCTGCGGCTTCGACGACGCGCCTGCCTATCTCTTTGACCCGGTCGACATCGGTGACTTTCATCTGGATCAGATCGGCCACGCCCTCGCGGCCCGCAAGGCGCTGGGCAGCCTCAAGCGATATGTAAGCCCACGCCGCGTCATAATCGCCCAGACCGGATTCGAATATTCCGGCCACGCGGAAATCTCTGTAACGCGGGGCCATCCCTACAGGCGTGAGGTGCCCTTGAGGCGAGATAACCGTCGCGATGTCGCCGACGTTGAGCCCGATTGTGCGCGCCAGCTCGCGGCCGACTATCATGCGGTCGATCTTCGCGCCGCTTTCCGTATCGGTCTCGGCTTCGGCAATTCGGTCGGCGTCGCCTTCGACATTGAACTGAAAGACTTCGTTCGCCTCGCGCGGCGCGCTCAAGTCTACGCCTTTCAGTATTGCTCCGTCCGTTTCGTTTTTGCCTTGAATGAGGACTCGCTGGTAAGCAGTGGCCGAGGCTGCGCGGACACCGGGGACTGCGCTTACGCGCTTTGTAAGCTCCTGGTAATTTTCAATAGAGTGTCCGTCCTTGCGCATCAGGTTTAAGTGCTGGGTGCCTGAAAGCACTTTTTCCTGAAACTCTTCTCGAAAGCCGGTCATCATCGCCAGCACTATGATGAGCGAAGCGACGCCCGCGGCGACGGCCGCGATGGCTATCACCGTGATGACCGAGATCATCACTTGCTTGCGCTTTGCCCTCAAGTAGCGCAGCGCTATGAAAAGCTCGTAAGTCACATTTGAAAGGGATGAGGGATGAGGGATGAGGGATGAAAAAGATTTGAAATATCAAATCTCAAATCCAGGGATTGATACTGACGCCTGGAATCCTTTTCATCCTTTTCATCCCTCATCCCTCATCCCTCATCCTTTCGTCGCTTCCGGTCGCATGTGCGGGAAGAGAATCACGTCGCGGATAGATTTTTGATTCGACAAGATCATCGTCAGGCGGTCGATCCCAATTCCTTCGCCTGCCGTCGGCGGCATGCCGTAAGAAAGCGCCCGTATATAATCTTCGTCGATCAACATCGCTTCGTCGTCGCCGCCCTCGCGCAATTGCATCTGGGCCTCGAACCTCTGCCGTTGATCTACGGGGTCGTTGATCTCTGAAAACCCGTTGGCTACCTCCATCCCCGCGATGAACAGCTCGAACCGGTCCGTGAACATCGGATCCTTCTCGCTCTGTTTTGAGAGCGGAGAAAGCTCCGTGGGAAACTCCGTGATGAAAGTCGGATTTACGAGATGAGGTTCGACAATGTGCTCGAACAGATCGCCGAGCAGATAGCCGTAGCCCTTTGACCTCAAATTTGAGAGTTGATTTTTCAAATCAGCATAGCTCGACCTTTCTATTAATCCGAGCAAACCCTCGCGAGAAGAAAGCTCTTCTTGTGTGGGGCGGTCTTCGTCTGAGTTCCAGTAGTGGGCTACCGCTTCTCGCATAGTCATTCTCGCCCACGGGCGCGCGAAGTTTATCTGGTGGTCGCCGTACTCGACAGTCTCGCTGCCGCATACCTGCTCTGCAACGCTTGAGATCATATCTTCCGTCAGGGCTATCAGGTCTTCGTAATTCGAATAAGCCTGATACCATTCGAGCATCGTGAACTCAGGGCTGTGCCGCCACGATAGACCTTCGTTTCTGAAATTTCGATTGATCTCGTAAACCTTCTCGAACCCGCCGACGATCAATCGCTTCAAATAAAGCTCCGGCGCTATTCGCGCATAGAGGTCGATGTCGAGCGCGTTGTGATGAGTGATGAAAGGCCGCGCAGCCGCCCCCGTCGGGAGCGGCGTGAGCATAGGCGTTTCGACCTCGACGTATCCGCGCTCGTCAAAAAAAGTGCGGATCAATCGGATGATCTTCGAGCGCTTTTCAAATACGTCGCGCACGTCGCGGTTGGCGATCAGGTCGGCGTAACGCTGGCGGTAGCGCACCTCTTTGTCGTGCAGGCCATAATATTTATCGGGCGGCGGCATGAGTGCTTTGGCCAGGAATGAAAGCGATTCGGCGTGGATCGAAAGCTCACCTGTCCGCGTGCGAAACAAGGTCCCCGCAGCGCCGATCATATCGCCCAGGTGAAGCAGCTTGAACAGCTCCCAGGTGCGCTCGTCGACTTCGTTCGATTTTATGTAGATTTGCAGAATCTCGCGGCCGTCGGTAAATCTGATGAAGGCGGCCTTGCCCATCTTGTTGATCGCGTGAATGCGACCGGCAACACGCACCTTGAACGGCGCTGTCTCAAGCTCTTCGGCGGTTTTCGGGGTGAACTCTTCGACTATTTCACTGATCGTATGTGTTCGGTCGAATTTGTGCGGATAGGCTGCCAGCCCGAGTTGCTTTATCTCTTCGAGCGCGCGCCCGCGCTCGCGTATCTGATCGTTTACGTCCGTTGCGGTCTGCTGCTGTTCGGCCATCATCACTCTCCAGCCCATAGCTAAAAGAATAAACAGAGAATTATAGGAATGCCGAAAGAAGAGTGTCAAACAAAGTAGGTTGTCACTCGCGCGCGCGCCCTGTTAAAATTTCTCTCGGCTGATCGATTCTACCCCGCTAAAACCTCGTTGACGTAAAGATCGGCCACCCTCGCAAGCACCCGTCCTGGTTCGACAAGTGGCAGCCCGGCGACTTTCGAGGTATACGACGAACAAGTTGGGATTTATAGAAGGGAGTGCAATCAATATGAAGTTACATTCGATAGCCTCTAAGAGAGTTGCCGCGCTCGCACTCGCAGTTGCGATGCTTGCCGCGCCCGCAGCCGCGTTCGGCGCGGGTAATAAAACCGCCGCAGATAATAAAAACGCGGCGGAGAGTAAAAACGCGGAGAGCAAAAGCAAAGACGCAAAGCCGCTTACGGATAAAGAGAATCCGCTTTTGATCGGCAAGCGCGACATCAATAAAGGCAGCCTTAATTTTTATTCGCTTGAAAAGGAGATAGGCATCGGTCGCCGCCTCGCAGCCGAGGTGGATCAACAGGCCAAGTTCATAACCGATCCGGTCATCACCGAATATGTAAATCGCGTCGGGCAGAACATCGTTCTGCGCTCGGACGCTAAAATTCCTTTTGTCATTAAGATCATCGATTCGCCCGACGTGAATGCGTTCGCTTTGCCGGGCGGCCATCTCTACGTCAACAGCGGGTTGATACTGGCCGCCGACAACGAAGCCGAGGTCGCGGGCGTTATGGCGCACGAGATCGCGCATGTGACCGCTCGCCACGGCGTCGAGCAGGCTTCGAAGGGGACGCTGATGCAGTATCTTTCGATCCCGCTGATCTTCGTAGGCGGCGTGCCCGGCATGATTGTGCAGAACCTTGCGAATATAGCCGTGCCGCTAACCTATTTGAAGTTCAGCCGTGGGGCCGAAGAAGAGGCCGACCGGCTCGGCTTGCAGTACATGTGGGCAGCCGGCTATGACCCGACCGCTATGCTCACCTTTTTTGAGAAGCTGAAAACCAAGGAGAAGAAAAACCCCGGCACGCTCGCAAAGGTCTTTAGCACTCACCCGGCGACCGGCAAGCGCATAGACAAATCGCGCACCTTGCTGGTGCGTTTCCCCAGCCGCGACGAATACATGATCTCCACCTCCGAATTCGCACTGGTCAAAGAGAAGCTGCTCGCGGTCACGAATCAGCAGAAGGTGGGCGATGACAGGGGCGGCGCTCCTACGCTCAAGCGCAAGCCCGCTCGCACGGACAGCGAAGGCGATGCGGATAAGAATCCGCCCACGCTCAAGCGCAAGCCCGAAAACGATTAGTTAGATTCTGACAAACCGGCGCGTCGAAGCGAGGGGATTGAATTCGATCCCCTCGCTTTATAGTTTATAAAGCCGGTTTGCAAGTCTCTATGAAAGCTCTGAGAGCTTGAAGATAGGCTTTGCCTCCGACGATATACGTCTCGTTATGCGGGGCGCCTGATACTTCATAAAACTGCTTGGGCTCCGGGGCAGCGTCAAACAATCGGCGACCGAGCTTGTAAGGCACTACTTCGTCAATGGGGCTGTGTATAAACAGTTTCGGGTAGCCGACGTTTGCGACCTTATTGATCGAATCCATCTTTGAGTGCAACAGCACTTTGGGCAAGAAGGGAAAGATCGACGCCGCCATGTCCGGGGCCGAAGTGAAACCCGACTGCACGACAAGACTCGCCGCCTCTACTTTGCTCGCAAGATCGACGGCAGGAACGCTCCCCAGCGATTTGCCGAATATGATAATTCGGTTGCTCGGTACGCCTCGCTCGATAGTCAGATAATCCCATGCGGCGCGCGCGTCCAGGTAGAGGCCACTCTCCGACGGGCTGCCCTCGCTTTTGCCGTAACCGCGATAATCTATTATGAAGACCTGAACCGGCAGCTCCATCAGCGAACAGATCATGTCGTATCGGTGCGTGATGTTTCCGGCGTTGCCGTGAAAGAATAGAAGAACCATTTCGGTAGGGACAGGCAGAAGCTGGCCTGCGGTCTTTTTGTGAGGTGTGCAATACCACCCGTTCAGGCCTATGCCGTCGGATGCGCTGAAACTGCAATCCTCTATTTTGGGAATGACCTCTCCTTCGCCGGCAGGAATATTCTCTACCGACCAGAAGCCTTCGGGGTACTTCGCAGGAAAAAAGATTAGCTTGTCTTCAAATGCCATCACTAAGACCACGATACCGGCGCATAACAGGATTGCGACGCGCGCGATGCGCCAGCCCGGCTGCTTGCTGCTCCATAATTTTACGATCAAGCTTTTCACTACGCCACTTCCGGCCCTTCACTTTGCGCGGCTCCGTCAATAGCACAAAAGCGCGCGTTGAATGTCAAGCCCCTTGCGATTTTGAGGGCGAGCCTCTCCCTCGAATTATCGCGCAAATCGTAACTGTTCAGAGTGTCGGATTGTTTGCTGTAAGTAAATCCAGACAGGATTGATAGAAATTGACCTGTCGCAGTCTCCATGTGCCGAACAGTGATGCCAGTATACTCTTGGTTCTCACTTCCTTTCTCCGACCTCGTCCCTCCGCTGATCTTGCGACTCACCACTAGATGTCTCACACTCCGCTCTGCTGCATTATTGTCTGAGGGCACTCTTGCGTCTGCCACAAACATAAACAATTCTGGTAGGAACCGCTCTATTCTTTCGCAAAGCCTGCTCTGTAGTCTCTTCTTCTTTAGGTGCGGTCGGCACACTCTCATCAACTCTTGCTCATACTCTCGCTGCCGCTTTACTCGCTGCTGTTTCTGCTCTACCGCATCGAGCCTCGCGCTTGGCCCCTTATACTGCTTTGCTCCCTCATAGATTGCTTTGACTGCTTGTGCCCACTTCTTCAACTTCCTGTCATCGGCATGCTTTTCCTTCAGTTCGTGTATATCTCTCAGCAGGTGTATCCAGCATCGCTGATGTAGCCCCAAATGCGCGTTGTACCCGCCATAGAAATCACTCACTAAAACACCATCGAACTCCTCGCCCAAGACTTCTTTCACTACTGTTGCCGAACGACTCTTGCGGTAAATGTAGTACCTAATCTTGTCGGTCGAGAAACTCCACACATACCCGTTTAGCCCATCTTCTCGCCAACTCGTTTCATCCCCATTTACTACGGGAGAACCCCGAATCTGCTGCTTGAAACCTTCCACTATCGCTTTGCCACTTCGGGCCACCCCCTCAACTAAAGCTACCAACTTGCCGACACTTATTCTGAGGCCGAATCTGTGGCGGAGATAGTCTTGTATAACTCTAAAAGGAAGCCTGCATTGCTCACGCAGTAGCGTCACCTCAGCTTGCACACTGATACCGAAACGCTGAGAGCCTACAGCTACTGTTGATAAATCCATCGGTGGTGCCCACCGCTTGTGGCAGTTCGGGCAACCACGCTCTATAAGGATGTGCTCTACGACCTGGGCTTGAACTGGTGGAAGCTCAATAACCTGGCGAGACTTGATCACTCGTCGCCCCCTGAGCGATACCTGACACTGTGGGCATTGCTCAAGGGAGTGCTCGACACGCGCAGTAGCAGCATCAAGCTTGCGTGCGAAGCCGTGCGCACGTTTCTTGCGCTTCTTTTTCTTACTACGAACAGGGCGGTTTGCCTTAACGAAGCTTGGAGGATTGCTTTTGGAGCCACCGCCGCGCAAAGACTCTAATTCTGCTTCCAATTGCTTGACGCGCTCTTGTAAGAGTTGAAGTTGAGCGACCAACTGCAAGTTGAGATGGATCAGTTCTTCGCGGGTGGCCTGTTGGAGGTCGAGCATCACGCACGAAGTTTACACCCGTTGTCAACTAGCCCAAGCCTCATCCCCGCATCAGAGTCTGAACAGTTACCGCAAATCCTTGACCTTGAAAAAGTAATATGATACCAATGAGGCTCTAATCAACCGACAGATCCAGGCTCCTCACGTGACTGCCGGTCGCTTGGGCGGCTTAAAAGAGTCGAATCTGCCTGGGGAGAGTCCCAATTATCAAACGTTATCGATCTGCGCGGTCGTAATTTGCCGCCTGAACAGGACGGGGATTATGCGCCGGAGAGGAGATGAGTAATGAGACGAGGGTTGTATATATTGGCGGGTGTTTTGTTGGTAATAGGG
Source organism: Blastocatellia bacterium (assembly GCA_963728545.1). GTDB lineage: Bacteria > Acidobacteriota > Blastocatellia > UBA7656 > UBA7656 > DASUNP01. The sequence goes on along the minus strand of CAVSKO010000002.1, from coordinate 2,320,126 downwards.
AGTATTACGATAGCCGTTGCTTCTTCAAACAAAGCAAAAGGGACTCCCAGGGGGGTGACCATGCAGGGATCGCATTCGATCACCATCACGCCCTGGGGGCCGGATCAGGCGGCTGTTGACGCCGCGAAAGAGCGCGTGATGAGGAATACGGCGGTTCAGAAATTACTCCGTGGCACGCGCAACCGCATGCTCTCTTTCGATTTCATCGACAATGATACAAAAGCTACTGGGCGGAGTGAGCCGCCAACGCGATTTCGAGCGACTATATTCGATTACAACAATAACAGGGCGGTCATTGCCGAAGGCGGTTTCAACGACACTTCTGTCGCGGTAACGCTCTCTGCTAACCAGCCTAATCCCAGCCCCGAAGAGTTCGACGCGGCAGTCGCTATCGCCGCAGCCGACTCCGAGTTAGGCCCGGCAATAAGCAGCAAAAAGCTTGAGCCATATCCTCCGATGCCGCCGCTTTCCACCGATACGTCATCGTCGAAATCCAGCACCGAGCGGACGGTCACGGTTGGGCTGTTCCCTACGGACGAGAAATACCCGCACGAGGTCATCGGCGTAAACATGGTGCGTCAGACAGTAGTGCGTTACGCAACTGGCGCGCCGGTTTCCTCAAACGCAGTAGAGTTGAATTGCGGCGTCCCGAGCGCGGGCCAAGGAAGTACGAGCGCGGGCACTGCCGGCCAGTTTGAAATCGTAATCAGCCGAGAAGGGGTAGAGTTCTGGCGGTTCTTATGCATACGCCCTTCGGCCTCTTCCGGCAGCAACAGGTCCGGCATAGAGTTGAGAGACGTGAGGTATCAGGGCAAGATGATGCTCGCGCGCGCTAACGCGCCCATCCTCAACGTGCAGTATGAACGAAATTCTTGCGGCCCGTTTAGAGACTGGATGTGGCAGGAAGGCATGTTCAACGCGCCGGGAACCGATGTCCCCGGAACCAATGGCGGAATCCGTATGTGCTCGAGCGCACCCGGCTCGGTCCTCGATACCGGGACCGACTTTGGAAACTACCGTGGCGTCGCCGTGTGGGACCGAGAAGATGTGCGACTGCTGAGCGAGTGTAATGCCGGGTGGTATCGTTATATAAGCGAGTGGCGATTCCACGACGAAGGGGTTATTGAGCCGTTGTTCGGCTATGGCGCTGTTTCTAATAGCTGCGTTTGCAGAAATCACACGCACCACGTCTACTGGCGGCTCGACTTCGACCTGGCCACGGCTACAAATAACAACTTCTTCGAAGATAAAGACGGCACCAGAAAGCAGATTGTTGGAGAAGGCAAGCTGCTCAGGAATGGCACTCTGCAGTCGTATTTAATCGAGAATTCAGTGACGGGCGAAGCCGCCCTCATCATGCCCGGATATTATGACGGCAAGGCGGATAAATTTGGGAAATACGACGTGGTGGTTTTGATCGACAAAACCCCAAGCGAGCTGGACGATTCGACGGTGACGAGCGGCGCTGCGGCGAACCTGGACCCGTTTATTAACGGAGAGTCGCTCGTAAACCAGGACCTCGTCGTCTGGTATGCGGGACATTGGGTGCACGACAGTTTTGATGCCGGGGGTATCGTACATGGGCCTGCAATACGCCTGCTAAAATGGTAAAGGATTAACCCCTCCGTAAGCGCAAATGGATCTGAAAAGAGGCGAGCAGTTTGCTCGCCTCTTTTTTCATGCCGGAGCCGTATGTGCTATAAAGAAACGAGAGCTAATGTCAAAGATTCTAGATTATGAATCGTTGTTAAGAGAGCGCGAGCGGTTGCGCCACGAAGGTCGACGGCTGGTCTTTACGAACGGTTGTTTTGACCTGCTTCACCCCGGCCACGTGCGTTATTTAAAACAGGCCCGCGAACTCGGAGACGCGCTGGTCGTCGCGCTCAACAGCGATTCGTCGGTGCGCGCCCTTAAAGGAGCGCGCCGCCCCATCCTCAATCAGAGCGAGCGCGCCGAAATAATCGCCGCGCTCGAATCGGTTGACTATGTCGTGGTATTCAACGACGAGACCCCGCGCAGCCTGATAGCCGCGCTGTTGCCCGACGTGCTCGTAAAGGGGGGCGACTGGGAAATAGATCAGATCGTCGGTCGCGATGAAGTAGAGGCCGCGGGCGGGCGGGTCTTGTCGCTTCCTTACGTCGAGGGGGCGTCTACTACGAACATAATCGGGAGAATTCTGGAAGCAGAGAATCGGAAGATATGAAGCACATCATAGTCGGGACAGCCGGGCACATTGATCACGGAAAGACGGCACTTGTCGAGGCGCTCACGGGCATCGACGCAGACCGCCTCAAGGAAGAAAAGCTTCGCGGCATCACCATTGATATAGGGTTTGCGGACCTGGCGATCGATGATTTCCGCTTCGGGTTCGTTGACGTGCCGGGCCACGAGCGATTTGTGAAGAATATGCTCGCGGGCGCGCATGGGCTCGATCTGGTAATGCTTGTCGTCGCGGCTGACGAATCCTTAATGCCGCAGACGCGCGAGCACTTCGATATATGTCGCTTGCTGCGCGTAAAGTCGGGGCTGATCGCTTTGACAAAAGCAGACCTCGTTGATGAGGAGTTGCTGGAGCTGGCGCGGGCAGAAGTCGAAGATTACGTCAGCGGGTCGTTTCTAGAAAACGCGCCGGTTATCCCCGTCAGTTCTCGCACCGGGCAAGGCATCCCTGAGTTAAAAAGCGCGCTCGCGGAGCTTGCCGCGCATATACAGCCAAAGGCCGCAACTGCCGTCGCGAGATTGCCCATCGATAGAGCCTTTTCGATAAAGGGGTTCGGTACTGTCGTCACGGGAACGTTGATCGCGGGCACGCTCAAAGCGGGCGTTGAGCTGGATATACTTCCGGCGGGGATCAGGGCGCGCGTCCGCAACGTCCAGGTGCATGGGCGAGACGCGGACCACGCGCTTGCGGGCCAGCGCACGGCGATCAACCTTCAAAACATAGATATAGATCAAGTAGGGAGAGGCAGCGTGCTTGTGCCCGCCGGCCGGCTGCGCGCCACTTCGATGCTTGATGCGCGACTCGATTTGCTCGCGAGCGCGCCGCGCCCGCTCGTGCATCGCGCTCGCGTGCGGCTTCACCACGGAACGGCTGAGGTGATGGCTCGCGTCGTCGTTCTTGGCCAGGGGCCGGGGGCCGACGCCTCGGGCCGTCTCGCCGCTACGCATAGAATCGAGCCGGGCGAAAGCCGCATCGTTCAGCTCCGTCTTGAAGAGCCGGTAACGGCCTTGCCCGGCGACCGCTTCATCATACGCAGCTACTCGCCGCAGGTGACAATCGGCGGCGGCGTTATCATAGACGCTCTCCCGGACAAACACCGCATACGAGATAAAGAAGCGCTCGCACGGCTTGGACAGCTTGAGCGCGCCGATCCGACCGAGCGCACTTTGATATTCGTCGAAATGTCGGGCGCGCGCTCGATGAGTCAAAGCGAGATGGCGGCCCGCACGGGCGCGACCGACGAACAGATTCTCGACGCGGCGCGCGAGCTTGTTCGCCAGGGCAAAGTGTTTGAAGCCGCGAGCGCGCCGCTCGTTTTGATCTCTTCCGCAAGCTACAACCAGCTCGCGGAAAGCGTCGTCAACTTGCTCACGGATTATCACCGCCGCGAGCCGCTTTCGCTCGGGCTGAGCCGTGAAGAAGTTCGCGAGCGTGTGTTTGGCGATGTCCGCCCGGAAGTGTTTCGCGCCGTCGTGGCCCGCCTCGCGGAGGAGGGCAAAGTCGCGGCCGAGCGCGACGCGCTGCGGCTCCCCTCCCACCGGCCCGCGCTTAACGACCAGGAGGCGGCCGCGAAACAGGCTCTGGAAGCGGCTTTCAAGGCTGCCCGTTTGCAAGCGGGCACGCTCGAAGAGGTTGCCGCAGCCGCCAACATCCCCATTGCGCTTGCGCGAAAGCTTTACACGCTGCTCCTCGCAGAACACCGCGTCCTGCGCATAGGCGATATGGTCTTTCACGCGGATTCGATAGAAGATTTGAAGGCGCGGGTACGCGCGCAAAAGGCCATCAACCCCAGAATGGACGTTGCCGTGTTTAAGGAGATAACCGGCGGGCTTACCCGCAAGCACGCGATACCGCTATTGGAATTCCTGGACCGCGAGCGCATCACCCGCCGTACGGGGAACGAACGCGAGATACTTTGAGTTGATACACCCATCTTTCGTTGCCCGGGACATTACTTGTTAGTTGAAGGTCATCAGAGGCTGTACAGGTCTTCAAGCCTCGATACATCCAGTTCTTTGCTGTTGCGTCGAAGGTATGTCAATTGCAGTGATTCATTGAACCTCATATAAGTGAGGTAAAATCGAGCAAGGAGAAAACATGTCAGCAAACGTTACTTCAAGTACTGCAAAAATGGCTCAACAGTCAAACCCTGATGTTGTTGAATTGACCGCACGGTCAATAGATGAGAAAGTAAAACAGGGCACAGGGCTCAGTCTTTTTCACATTCTGACGCTCGGATCAATTGGAGCGTCGATAGCACTCTTCATAGCGGGCAAAAAGAACCTGGCTATATTTATCGGTCTATGGCCGCCGACGTTTCAGGCGCTCAAGGCCGCGTCTGAAAGCAAGCAGTCGAACGAGCGCTAGGTCAAAATTCTTGAGGCGACCTCTTCACAGGTCGCCTCAAGAAAAATTTTCACAAAGACCCTCTTTAAACGCTAATCCATCAACTTCTAGTATTGCGTTATTCCTTGCTCGCAGCGACGGCTTCTCGCGAAAGTGAAGCCCATTCTTCGAGCGGAATCTGGCAGAAAGTTTCTACAACCTTCGGATCGAATTGCTTGCCCGCGCCGCGCTTCAACTCGTCGCAGGCGACATCAAAGGTGCGCGACTTATCATAGGGCCGGTCTGATGTTATGGCGTCAACGGCGTCTGCGACGGCGAAGATGCGCGCTTTTATATCTATCTGCTCGCCCGCAAGCCCCTCCGGGTAGCCGTCGCCGTCCCACCGCTCGTGATGCTGAGCGACGACCGGGATAGCTATGCGCAGGTAAGGTATCTCCTCGATAATCCGGGCGCCCTTTACGGGGTGCTTTCTCATTTCGAACCATTCATCACCCGTCAGGCAATTCGGTTTTAATAATATCTTGTCTTCAATGCCGATCTTTCCTATGTCGTGAAAAAGCGCGCCCAGCTCCAATGCTTTTAGCTCTTCCTCGTCAAGCCCAAGCTCGCGGCCCAGCCGCAGGCTATAAGCGACTACACGGTCTGAATGGCCGCGCGTCTCGACGTTGCGAGTCTCGAGCGCCGTCGCAAGCGCACTTATTGCCGAGTGATAAGTCGAATTCAACTCGGCCAGCGCGTGGCTCAATCCTTCGTTTGCCTTCTCAAGCTCGGAGGCGTACGAAGCCAGCCGCCGCTCATTCTGGTGGGCCGCCTGGGCCAGCACGTGATGGCTGACCGCGCGCTTTATGCTCACCTCTACCTGGTCGGGCTCAAACGGCTTGATGATGTAGTCGAACGCCCCCATCCGCATGGCTTTTATCGCGCTCTGCGTTTCCGAAAGCCCGCTCACGACGATGACAGGCGTTGTAGGAGCGAGTATGGCTGCGCTGCTGATTACGGCGTAACCGTCTATGCGAGGCATCATCAGATCGGCCAGTATCACCGAATAATTCCTGGTGCGCATCTTGGCGAGCGCCTGCTCGCCGTCGTATGCGGCGTCGCAGTCATAGTCCTGCGAAAGGAAGACGCACATCATGTCGCAGGTGTCACGGTCGTCGTCTACGACAAGTATAGGCGGTTTTTTGGAATAAGGTTGAAAAGGGACTTCATGAGACATTTCAAGTTCCGGGCGCATAGCATCCTCCCGTCGGCGCAGACAATTAATCGCCTTTCGAGCTTCAGGGGAGGGAGTTTAGGGCTTCCGGCTTCACCGCCGCTTTATTGGGACGGACTCTCTGAGCCGGAGCGCGGAAATTTCACTTCGCGTCACAAACTACGAATAATGAATTCAGCTAAAAACGTTTTTTTCTAGCTTTGCCGCCCTATTGTATCTGACTGAGAGTCTCAGTCAATAGTTTCTTCTACAGTCAAAAAAGCGGTTGGTACATTGATCGTGCGTCATGATAGATTCTTGACTTCAAGCCAATCGCCAAGCCCTCTTGATCTCAGTCAAGGCGTTGACGCTCATAATGATGGGAGAACTGTGCCATGACTCATAAACTACGCGAGCCGCTTTTTATCGCCGGTTTTGTAATCTATCTTTGCGCGGCCGGCTTTGCGCAGGTGAAAGGCGCGAAAAGCGAAGGCTTGCTTGAGCGCGCGCTTAAGGGGGGCGCTCAAATAATTGAGTTGTCGCACACGCTCGGCGCAAGCACGCCCACCTACGGAGGCGAGCGAGACTCCTTCCGATACGAGAAGCTGGCCGAAGTTCACCGGGACGGCTACACGGCGGGCGCTATAAGAGTGCCGGAGCATTTCGGCACGCACGTTGACGCGCCCGGCCATTTTCTGGAAGGCAAACAGACCGTTGACCGCATAGATGCGAAGCGGCTCATAGTGCCAGCCGTCGTCATAGATGTTCGCTCGCGGGTTAAGCAGTCGCCCGATTATCAACTCACCTCCACGGACCTTCGCGACTGGGAACGCGGGGGGCGCATACCCGACGGCGCTGCCGTGTTGCTGCTTACGGGCTGGGACGAGCGTTATGGTGATTCGGATAAGTATCGCAACGCGGATTCGAGCGGGACGCTGCATTTCCCGGGATATTCCGAAGGGGCCATAAAATACCTGGTTGAAAACCGGAAAGTCGTAGCGCTCGGCATCGATACTCTTTCAATAGATTACGGCCCGTCTAAGGATTTTGCCGGGCACAAAATCTCGCACGCCGCCGGTCTTTATCACATAGAGAACATGACGAACCTTGACAAGCTTCCTCGGCGGGGCGCAGTCATATTCGTAGCCCCGCTGGCCATCGAAGGAGGGTCGGGGAGCCCCGCCCGCGTGTTTGCCATCGCGCCTTAGCCGTAAGCGTGCGCGCACGAGCAGCTTGACTGTGACACGGACAGAGCAATATAACTATCAGTTCGTTTACGAGAAACCATTTATGGCGACCAGGCAAGACTCAAATTCAATAACCCGTCTTTCTTTACAATCGGCTGAGGCCGTCGAATCGCGCACGAGCGGCATCCAGGGCAAGACCGAGCCTGTAGCGCCGAATCGCGCATCACAAAATGGTTCCTCTGCATCCGGCAGTTTGACGGATGAAATCGAGCCGGTTCAACTTGACGACAACCCGCTCAGCCCTACCGAAGCGATAGAGACTTTTTTCGAGCTTGCAATGGGGGAGCTTGCGGCGATGCGCACGCGAGCCGAGGTTGAGGCCATCGAGCGCGCTGCCGATCTGATAATCGAATGCGAATCGCGCGGCGGGCGCGTTCACGTCACGGGCATCGGCAAAAGCGAGCACGTAGCCCGCTATATAGCTTCTTTGCTGTCAAGCACCGGGACGCCTGCTTATTTCCTGCACGCGACTGAATGTGTTCACGGGTCCGCTGGCCAGGTTCGAGATTGCGACATTACTATCGCAATCTCAAACAGCGGCACGACTCCTGAGCTGATGTGCGCGGTTGATGCGTTGCGCGCGCTTGGCATACAAATCATAGGCGTTTCCGGCGACAGGCAGTCGCCGCTCGCCCAGGCAGCGGAAGTACTTTTGTATGCCGGGGTAGAGAATGAGGGCGGGTTGCTGAACCTCGTCCCTCGCGCAAGCATACTGGCAAAGGTTTATATCTTGTGCGCGCTGACCGTAGCGCTCGAAGCTCACAAAGGGCTGACGCGCGAGCAGTATGCTTTATGGCATCCGGGCGGCGCGCTTGGCCGCCTCGCCAGAGGTGAATAGCCCTGCAATAATCAAAAGCTGTCTGAACAGCCCCCGAAGGGGCGAAATTCAATAGCCCGGCTGCCGCGCGCCGGGCTATTGAATTTCGCCTCTTCGAGGCTTTCGCGTTATCTTTGTAAACAACTTTTTATTGATGAGCCAGGATGTCGAATGAGAGCTTGATCTCTTCCTTGACCTTGATCGTCCCTCCCGCCACCGAAACTCGCTTGAGGTTATAATCCGCATGCTTTATTGAGAATTCTCCCTGCGCGCGAAGCCCGTGCGGGCCGAATGACGCTCGCGTGGGGATGACTACGCCGCGCGTGACGCCGTGCAGCGTGAGGTCTCCGGAGATTTGAACTTGATAGACTCCCTCGGCGATCCTGTTTGCTGTGACGCCTGTGCTTCTGAAAGTGATATCAGGAAACTTGGCGACCTCAAGCACCTCATCGCGCATTGTCGCTTCTATCTTTTCGCGGTCGCTCTGACTCACCTTATCCGTGACAGAGAGCGATTCGGCTTTGGCCGTCAGTTGCAGAGAAGCGGGCGCGACCGTTCCGTAAGTGAATTGAGTCTCTCCGGAAAAATTGCGGACTGCGATATTGTGATCGTGGCCCAGCCCCGACAGCAGCCCGCCGACGAAGACACGCACGGTGAAACGGCTCTGACCCGCGTCTATACGGTATCGCGCGCCGTCAGCCGCCGGCGCAGCAAATGCAGGCTCGGTCGGGTAATCAAAATAAAAGGCGCCGACCCCGACAGACATTGCAAGCGCCGCGAACGAGGTCAGCAACCAGGTGTTACGTCTTTTCATAAGCTCCCGGTCTCCTCGAAGGATAATTCAAGCTAGCTTATTCTGGTGATGACATTACCCTTAACTTCTGATGCCTGCAATTGTCTCGTCGTTAGAAAATAAATAACCCGCCTCACACTCCCCCCAGATACTGTGAGGCGGGTTGTTCTCGCTCAGTTTTGAGAGCGAGATTATTAATTGGAAACCTTATCCTTTACCTTCTTACCGACTGACTTCGCGCCTTTACCAACCTTCTTTGCCGTATTCCCAACTGCGTCGCCTACGTCTTCAGCCTTGTCCCCTACTTCTTTGACCCCGGCCTTAGTCCCCTTAACTGCTTTCTTCCCGACATCCTTGCTCGTGTCTACAGTCTTATCCGCCACATCCTCAGCCTTATCGCCAACCTCTTTGCCGACCGCCTTGGTCGTATCCCAGGTCTTGTGTGCGGCACTGGATATCCAGTCGGCGCTGGCATTGATCACTCGCTCAATCTCGCTGTCATCTTCCAGATCGGCTTTGCGGCCATCGCGCATTTCGATTGTAGCCGTGCGCTTCGCGGCGGGTCTGGTCGTGCGCGTGACGCGAACCACCTCGCCGGTCTTGAAAGTCCTTACTTCGGTCTTTGTCCCATCAGCGGCTGTATTGGTTGCGACCACCGAGCCGTCATCCTTCTCTACCTCTTGCGCCGTCGGGGCCGTGCTCGATGTTGAATCAACTCTCTGTTGAGAACTCTCGGCACAGCCTATTGCCCCGATTGAAAACGCGAGCAGAAAAGTTACCGTCAATAGCTTGATAAGCCTCATCAATCTCACCTCTTACTCATGCAATAAATTACTGACACTGAGAATTGGCAAGAGACGTGCCAACCGATCACTTAGTGCGGCAATTGCAATACTATCTGCTATTCAGGGGATTTTCCGAGGTTTTTAGCCTAGCTGGCCTCTCGCCATATAGTACTGAATCGCAACGCTGCGTATTGAAATTAGACAATCGTTCAATACCGATGCTCTCAGTAGCTACGGGCCGCGATGTCAAACGAAAGCTTCATATCATCATCGACCCTTATGGCACCCCATTTTATAGACTTGGTTTTGACGTTGAAATCATCCCTGTCGAATTCGAACTTGCCGCTGGCGCGGACCTTGTCTGCGCTGAATTCGACGAGCGCGGGAATCACCACGCGCCGCGTAACATCGTGTATTGTGAGATCGCCTTCTATCAAAACCTCTTGCTGATTCTCTGAAATCTTTTTCTTAAGCGTGATCTTGGCGCTTTTGAAAACGATCTCAGGGTACTTCCCCGTCTCAAGCACCTGCTTATGCATAGTATCGGTAATTATCTTCTTTTGTTGCTCTGTAAAATGCTCGCCGGTCTCTGCGAGCGAGTCGGCTTTAACACGCAACAACAGCGAAGCCGATTCGAGCAGGCCCGGAGTCATCTGTATCTCGCCCGTGAAATCGCGCGCAGCAATGTGATGGTTGTGCCCAAGAAACCAGAGCACCCCCGAAGAGTTCGCATTGATCACAAAGCGACTTTCGGAAGCGTCCAATTTGTAACGCGCTACGGCGCTTTTATGAGCTATCGCTTGCTGCGGCTTCACTCCCGCTCCTGCGAAAGTAGATAACGCTCCGGCAATCAGCAAGCCGGATAGAATAAATACGAACAGGTTGATTTTCATGCCTGGTCCCTCCTGAACATCAAGACTGACAAACGCAATCGGAGTGCCACCAGGCAGACGATGGTTGAGATAATTATTTGATGTGGAAGAGGCTTAGAGCATATTGAATCTAAGCCTGGTGATATTTTTTGAATACGAGCGCGGAATTTTTCGAGCCGAACGCTATGCAGTTGCAAAGCGCCGTATCGATGCGCATCTCGCGGCCGGTGTTGGCGACATAATCCAGATCGCACTCCGCATCGGGGGTATTGACGTTGATAGTCGGCGGCGCGTAGTTGTGCTTCATCGCCATCAGGGTCGCTACTACTCCCGCCGCTCCGCTTGCTCCCTGCGGGTGGCCGACCATCGATTTTGTAGAGCTTGCGGGAATCTCTCTCGCCCGGTCGCCAAAAGCTATTCGCACGGCCGCCGACTCCGTGCGGTCGTTGATACGCGTAGCCGTCCCGTGAAGGTTGAGATAATCTATCTCGTCCGTAGTCAGCCCCGCGCCTTCGACCGCCATACGCATCGCGCGCGCGGCGTCGTGACCTGTAGGCGCTATCTGCACTCGATGATACGCATCACAGGTCGAGGCGTATCCCGCGACCTCGGCATAAATCTGCGCCCCTCGCGCCACCGCGTGTTCGAGTTCTTCGAATATCAAAACCCAGGCCCCCTCGCCCAGCACAAATCCGTCGCGGTCCGCGTTGAACGGGCGAGAGGCGCGTGCCGGTTCGTGGTTCCATTTTGTCGTCACCGTCCCCATCCTGCAGAAGGCCGTCATCAGCCCGAACGTGATGCAGGCTTCAACTCCGCCGGTGACTATCGTATCGATCTGCCCCGAACGGATGGAGTTCCAGGCGTAGCCCATCGCGTCGGTCGAGCTTGTGCAGCCGGTCGAGACTACGTGGCTCATCCCGTGAAGGCGAAAAGCCATGTTGATTTCGCTTGAGATCATGCCGACGAAGGACGCGACGATTGAGTAAGGGCTGACTCTTCTGTACGCGGCGTCGTGGTCGCCCCGGTCGTAGTATTGCCTGTACTGGCGTTCGGCGAATTCTATCCCGCCCGCGCCCGTGCCCACTATGACGCCGACCTGTTCGCGCTCAAGCGGAGTGAGCGATTCAAAATTTATGCCCGCATCGGCGGCGGCCTCTTCGGCTGCAGAGAAAGCCATCGGGACTGCGCGCTGGACCCGGTCTTTGTCTTTTTTCGATATGTAGCGGTCGAAATCGAAATCCTTCACCTCGGCGGCGACTTTGCAGGAGAGCTGCGAGGCGTCGAAAAGCGTAATCAACCCGGTCCCGCTCACCCCGTTGGAAGTCGCCTTCCAATACGCTTCACGCCCTAAGCCATTAGGGCTGACGGCTCCCATGCCGGTCACAACAACGCGCTTAAAACTCATCTGTTTCATCCTCCGCTTAATATCGCCTTTTGATTTCGGTTCGTATTGAAAACTGATTCTACGCTATCAACCACATTTTTATCCATGCCGGCGATTCAGCCGCGACGGTCGTCAATGCTTTTTAACATCGTTTCGGCAACCCGGCGGTCGCGGCGGTTCTCGTATTCCCAATCCTTGTCCGGATCGGAATTGATAATCTGCTCCAGTAAGTTGACTGCACGGTCGCGGTTCGAGCAATCGATCGCCTGTTCGGCGGCGTAAATGAGCGTCACGCTGTTTAGAGGCGCTATCTGAAGCGCGCGGTCAAAAAACTGCCGACTGCGCTTCGGACTCCCGCCCAACAGTCGCGGCGCTTTGTGCGCGATGCGCGCAAGCACGCGCAACGGGCCCGCATCGTGATAGCTTTCTGCGATCTCTGCCGCCAGCTTTAATTCGCTACGCGCGCCGAGCAATGCTCTGAGCGCTTTTATGCCGCCAGCGCTTTCGGCAAAGAGGGCGAGGTTTACCCCGAGCCAGAAATGCCCCTCGACCCGTTCTCGGTTGAGGGCGACCGCCCGCTCCCCCGCGCCTATTCCTGCCGCGTGCAATTGCTGTTTGGTGCTCGCCGCGCTTGCTTCTTGCCCAAGAAAGAACAGCGCGCGCGCCAATCGCCACTGCACCTCAAAACGGTCGGACCCTTCGACCACACCCGCGAGCAGCGATACCGATTCTTTAACCGCGTCCGGCGTCGCTCTTAATCGGTATAACTCGTCGGCGCGACTCACTACAGCCAGAATGTCCATAGACAGTCAGTTGTGTGTCGTCCTTTGTCAGTTGTCAATTGTTTGGCTTGCCAATATCACGAATAACGGACGACACACAACTGACAACGGACATTATCGGGTGGTTATCTTCTTCAAGTGATCCCGCGTGAAGACGGAATCGCTTAGCGGCGCGTCGTAATCAGTCTTTATCGTTTCGAACTCTATCTTCTTTTGACGCGCTTGATTGTCCACCACCCAGTGCATTCGCGTCCAGTGCCCGTTTGCCTGCGCCATCTTGTCTATGGTGGCCCGGCGAATCAATTGATTTTGATTATCGTAAAACTCGGCGACCAGCGCCGCAGAGTTCTCTTTCGAAATGAGCAGAACGATGCGAGGGAATTTTGATTCCATCCCATCCTTTAGCTTTCCTTCGAGCCGATAAACGGGCTTCCCCTCAAAACTCTCCTCGCCAAGCAGCCGGAAGTTGTATTTTTCGGTCTGCCCGTCGGCCAACTCTTGCATCGTCATCCCAAAAAGCGAGTCCTCGCTAACAACACTATTCGCGCTGGCGAAAGAATTATTGCTTTGAATATAACGGGTCGCTTCAATATCGCCTTTCGGGTCGATAATCACAAGCGCGTTGCGGTCGCGCTCCTGGTCGGGCGATGTGAACTCAACGAGCATAAGCCTGCGGCCATCCGGCGCTCGTTTTCTGGAGATCGTCATCACGACTTCTTGAACTGTTCCGTCACCATTTTTGACTACAGCTCTGGTCTTCGACACGCTCTGCGGGTTGTTATCAATCGCGCGGTAGCGTTCTGCGATCTGCTCGCCTTCGCGCTGCGCGTCGGCGATTGTAGAATGAGCGCTACCTTCGGCAGGCTTGCTCTCAGGTTTACTACACGCACCCGAAATTAGCGCGAGCGCCGGTATGATGAAGAAAAAACTATTGAGGTGATTATTGCGGCGAAGGGTTTTCATAATTAATACCTTTTTAGATTTGCATACTCCGGCTCTCGATCGGGCTCCTGATTTTTGCTGTTGCCTATTGCGACCCGCGCAAACAACCGCGTCTTCATAAGGGCCGGAAGAAATATCAAATCGGCGGCCAGGCACGCAAGTATGGTCACGGCCCACAGCACTCCGCTGGTTCGCACCGGCAGAAACGAGGAGAGCACAAAGACTAGAAATCCTATCGTGAGCATGAGGTTGACAAGCACTGTAGGTTTTCCGGTCCTGTGCATCGTGAGCCACATGGCCCAGCCTTCGTCGTCGGGACGCTCGGCAATTGACTGGCGGTAGCGGCGAATCATATGAACCGCATTATCTACGGCAAGCCCCAGAGCGGCGCTCGCAACCAGGCTCGTCGTGATGTCGAGCGTAATGCCCGTCCATCCCAGAAAACCGAAATAGCAAGCTATAGGCAGCAGGTTCGGTATCAGCGCGAGAAGACCTGTCAGGAATGATCGAAACAGCACTACCGTCATCAGGTAGATCGAAGAGAGCGCAATCGCCAGGCTCTCGGCTTGCGAAGTCGCCACCGCGTCCGACGCGTCGTTCAAAAGAACGAACGATCCTGTGGCCCGCTCGACCGCGCCCGGGGGAAGATTCGCGCGCGACCATTCATCGATCTTTGTAGTCAAGCCGCGCAGCTCGTTTGAGCCGAAAAGGTTCGTCCTGAGAATTATTATCGCGCGCGAGCCGTCGGGGCTGACCAGCCGCTTGATCGATTCGTCTTGGGATAGGAAATCCGCGATAATTGACCGAAGCCTTGCCGGGTCTCGCGGAATCTCTTCCGCCGATTGGCCGGGGAGTAAACTGTTGAGGCGTTTGACTATGTCCGAAATGGAGATGGCGGCGTTGACTCCCGGTTGATTGAGCGCGAATGCTTCGAGCGAAGCCACTCCGCTCATAAATGCGGGATCGGTGATCGCGTCCTTCGCGCCCGTTACGGTTATCTGCACCGAGGCTGCTCCGGCCATTCTCTCGTGCAACTTCTCGGCATCCTGAACCGTCTCGCCCTGGCGCGGGAATATTTTAAGATAATCGGTATTGACGCGCAGCCACACCATGCCCGCGCCGATCACAGCCGTCAACAGCAGAGAAACGATGAGGACTGTCCGACGGCGAAACAGGATTATAGCCGTTACGCCTCGAAGAAAGCCGTTGAGCCATACTGCATAATCTTTCTTCTCCGATCGCGCGGAGTCTATTGCTTTGGGCGAAAGCAAGGCGAGCGCGGCAGGCACGAATGTAAGCGACAGGACGAACATGAAGACCACGCCTGCCGCTTGATAGAGTCCCATGTCGCGGACCGTAGGGATATCGCTTGACGAGAAGGCCGCGAATCCTGCCGTCGTAATCGTTCCCGAAACAAGCACGGCAGGCCCTATGAACTTCATGCCGTCGAGCCATGCCGCGCGCCGCGCCGCGCCGTCTGCCGCGTTGTCAATCCAGGACATTGATAGCCGGTGCTGGTTCAGAATATGAAAGATGAAAGAGCTGCCTACGGCCATCAAAACGGTAGGCATCGAAAGCGTGCCAATGGTAATAGGCTGGTTGAACAGGCTCATCAACCCAAAGACCCACAACACGCCCATACCAAGCGCCATCAGCGGGATTGCCGCGCTCCAGAGACTGCGAAAGGCGAATAAAAATACCAGAAAACATACGAGAGCCGCGACGGGCGAGCAGACTATCAGGTCTCGCGCCATGCTGTGCATACCGCGCACGTTCATGATGGGGACGCCCGCCAGCATGACTTCGTCCGTTCCCGCTTCGGCCTTTGCCACGCTTTCGACTTGCTCGGCAATCTGGCGAGTCTCGGCTTCTGTGCGCGGGTTGATAAAGACATTCAGGGCCGTCGTCCGCCCGTCCACGGAGATGTAATGGCGCGCGTACAGCGGATCAGCAGTTATCTCTTGCTTTAACTTTTGAAGGGTGTCGGCGGTGGCGGAGCGGGGGATCAGGCTTTCGACCCTGATCCCCTCCGCATCGCGACGGACGGCCTGGAGGTTTGTCAGGCTGATGGCGTCCGAGACCCCGTTGATCGATTTTAATTGCCTGGTCAAACGATTGAGCTTTTCGATAAATTCCGGGGTGAAGACATCCCCGGTTGTAAGCGCGGCTATGATGACGCGATCATCGCCAAAGGTCGTGCGAATCTCGTTAAAGAATTCCAGCTCTTTGTCTTTGCGCGTCAGCGTTTCAGGTGAGCCGTTGAAATTGATGCCACGAACTGTTATCACAGCCGCGAACAGGGCTGTTATGGCGAGCGATAAAGCGATAATGGTCTTAGGGTAAAAAACAACTAACTTCATTGTTTGGTTCATAAACTTGGCTCGTAGGGCCAGCGCAACAGCCTTATTGTTGGAATATAAGCGATGCGGGCAAAGCGAGTCAAACTTAAGTCTTGTGCTGTTGGCGGAAAGCTGTGATTCTGTTCGTAGCAAATTAAAATGTCCGCTTTTTGTAGCAAGTGAAATGTCCGGTCTTATTGATAGCCACATCCAGTTCCTGAATGGGCTGCTGAGTTCAATCCGGGATGCGTCCCCTTCCTTTTTGCTTTCTTTTGTTTCTCTTTGATTGTTGTCACAGGCTCACCCTCTGGCTTGTACCTGCCCACTTCATTCGGTCCATATCCTATGCTTATAGTTTGGTCCTGATGCTCATAAACCGTAACTCGGCACCCTGCTAGCGTTGTCCGCCACTTGCTCTTTTCTATCTGCAAGATGCGATTGCCCAAACTCACTGTATTGTCTTTGGCTACTACCCGCTCGTGCTGTAGGCAGAATATCTTCTCTAAAGCTCGCCCACGGGCTGGGACAAACGCAGTGCCTGGCTGTGCGGCTGCGACTGTAAACTTTCGGTTAAACTCCTTGATGTAGGAGTTCGTGAGAAAGTCATTGGCCCCCGAAACTGTTGTTATACCTCTCAGGCGCAGCTCTTGAGGAAGTCTCCCTTGCCATGTCGCAAAGCCTCGCTCGCTGCGCCCACGAGCCTGCGGTGAGTAGGCAGCGATCATCTCTATGCCAAGCTCTTTCATCGCTCGCCCTACCTGTGTCAGCCTCTCTCGATCTACCCGCGAGCCTGCCTTCACATTTACAAAGAAATGACTGGCCCTGTCGCTGTAAAGCGAACAAAATATCCCTTTCTGCTCAACAACTTCGCGAATTGCTCTCATAACCGTGAAGGTAGATTCCTCCTCAACCAATTGGGCATAGTAAATCTCAGAGGTTGCATCATCAAGTATGACTATAAGGTCATAGAAGCGAGAGTCTTGAAACCAGCGATGCTTGCTTGCGTCAATGTGCAGAAGCATTCCGGGTAAGGGCCTGCGTGGCCGGCGCTTTCGATGAACAGCACGCTTGCGGCTCTTTTTGACCAGTCCGGCCTCTTGAAGAGCGGTCTTTACCCAGCTATAGCTCAGCTCTATCTGGTGATCTTCCGAGAGCTTCTCGTGGAAGTGTTTGACGTTGAAGTCGAAGTATTGGTGTTGGTAAAGCATAAGCACTTGCTCAACAATCTCAAGCGGAATGCGCTTTGGGCTGGGTTTACCTCTGCGACGGTCAAACAGCCCATCATAGCCAAACTCTTCATACCTGCGTAACCAGCGGCGCATCTGACGAGGTGAGATGCCGATGATCTGAGCCGCCTGTAACCAGGTGATCTTCTTAGCGATAGCACGGAGAATGATCTCTTGAACTTTCATAGCCCGCTCCACTGCGGCTTGTGAGTAGTGCTTCATAGTGACCTCCTGACGAAAGCACTACCTTACGCCGTTGAAAGCGGACATTTCATTTGCTAATTACACCGGACATATCATCTACTACCGACACGGAAAGCTGTGATTCTTGAGTAAGGTTTTTATCTCTGTTATACTCTGATAGGGACCGATCCTCTAATCGTGAAGCATAGCTTCATCACGGTACTACGGTTGCACGCGAAGCTGAAAGTAAAAGAATTAATGTTAGATCTTGAAATTTTCACCGACAAAATAGCAGAGAGTGGCCGCAGGCTTATTCGGAAAGCTTACGAGGAGGCGCGCTCGCGCGACCATAATCAACTCGCTCCCGAACACGTCCTGGTAGCAATTGCGGAAGTAGAGCGCCCCTTCTTTAACGAAGTGATGCAAAGTCTTAACCTCGACCCGCAGGTGGTCTTGCAGGCCGTCGAAACGAAACTCGGGCAGCGAGATTACCTGGGGCGCGGCATACGCATGGGAGAGTCGCTGAGGACTCTGCTATCGAACGCGCTCAAGCACGCGCACGAGCGCGGCCGCCGCCTGATAGAATCGACAGACCTCTTCGTAGCACTTTTCAAAGACGTACACAGTTTCCCCGTAGAACTGCTCAGGCGGCTGGGCGCAGACCGGGAGATGGTGATGCAAAAGATACAGACGCGCGTCCGCAGCCACGAGGAAAAGGAAGAGAAGTATCGTCGTCGCTACGAGCTTCCGCCCTACCTGAAGCATTTCGGCGTCAGCCTCAACAAGCTTGCCCGACAGGACAAGCTTCCGCCCGTCATCGGCCGCAACGAAGAGATACGGCAGATGATAGAGATACTCTGTCACCGCGAGAGGGCGAACTCGCCCATGCTTGTGGGCGAAGCCGGAGTCGGAAAGACTGCCGTAGTCGAGGGCCTCGCGCGCAAGATAGAGATGGAGGCCGACAGCATTCCGCAACGCTTGCGCAACTCTCACGTCGTGCAGTTGCAGATGTCCGGCATAGTGGCCGGAACGATGCTGCGCGGAATGTTTGAAGAGCGCATTCAGGGCATAATAAACGAGGTCAAAGAGCGCGATAACCTGATACTTTTTATAGACGAAGCGCACACGATTATCGGCGCAGGATCGGCTCTGGGAGCCAGTTCCGACGCCGCCAATATGTTCAAGTCGGCCCTTGCTCGCGGCGAGATTCGCATCATCGGCGCGACCACTATGACAGAGTACAAAGAGTACATCGCCGAAGATGAAGCGCTCGCGCGCCGGTTCCGCCTCGTTAAGGTTGACGAGCCGTCGGTAGAGGACACGCGCAAGATAGTCGTTGGCGTTCGCCCGCGCCTTGAGCGCAACTACTCCGTTACGATCTCGGACGAAGCGATTGACACGGCCCTTGAGATGGCCCCGCGATACGTTCGCAACCTTCACCTGCCCGACAAGGTTATCGGCTGGCTCGACACGGCGGCGGTCAAAGTCGAGATCAACCAGCCCGAAAGCGGCGAAGTCCGCTCCGAGCACATCATAGACGTTATCAGCCAGGAATCGCGCATCCCGCGCGACATGATTTTCCGCGACACAAACGACCGCTTCGTTCACATGGAAGAATCGCTCTCGTCGCGGGTCATCGGCCAGAAGGTCGCCATCAAAGCCGTGGCGCAGCGGCTTCGACTCAACAAAGGGCCGCTGAAAGAGAACTTTTATAAGCCCGACGGGGTGCTGCTGTTTCTCGGGCCGACGGGCGTCGGAAAGACCGAGCTTGCAAAGGCTGTCGCAGAATTCATGTTCGGCGATGATGACAAGATGGTCCGCATAGATATGTCTGAATATCAGGACGGAACCATCGCTATCGAAAAGCTGATAGGCATGCCGCGAGGCATCGTCGGCAGCGAGCGCGGCGGCATCCTGACCGAGCGGCTGCGTGACAACCCTTACACGGTGTTGCTGCTTGACGAAATCGAGAAGGCTTCGCCTTATTTGCTCAACCTCTTTTTGCAGGCTTTTGACGAAGGGTGGCTCACGGACGGTCGCGGCAAGAAAGTCTACCTTTCAGACGCGATAATAATTATGACATCGAACCTCGGTTCCGAGAATTTTAAGAAGTACATGAAGCCGTTAGGGTTTGGGACTAAATCTTTGGCCGACATCAGCGCGATAAACCGCGAGGTGATAAAAGCGGCTGAAGAGCGCTTCTCGCCTGAATTCCGCAACCGCATAGATGAGATAGTCGTCTTCTCGCCCCTTACTCAAGACGAAGTGAAACAGATCGCCGAGCTTTATTTGAGCAAGATCAAGCGGCAGATGAAGCATCAAGGCAAGCACATAGAGATAACCGAGGAAGCAATAGTATATCTTGTCGAGAAGGGGTTCTCGCCCACCTACGGCGCGCGTTTTCTTAAGCGCACGATTGACGAGTTGGTGAAACTGCCCGTGACCACGAGGTGGAAAGAAGGCAGCCGCTTCTCTGTCGATGTAGTTGACGGGGTGATAAAGATTAGCCCTCTCGATTGAGTCCGGGTTTTGCGGTTCGTAACGATTAAAGCGGCACAATGAAATTTGTGCCGCTTTTCATTTGTAGCGGTAATGTATGGGGAAGGCTGAAGATTCACCGCAGACACAGAGAACACAGAGCGGGCGCAGAGTTTTTCTCTGTGTCTGCGGCGGTGAGAGGTCTTGAATATCGCTGTAATCCGCGTGTTATAATTTGAGCGGCCAATCTGTTGGGCAATCTGGAGGAAACTTGTTGAAGTCATTAAAAGCAATTTTCTTATCATTACTTGCGCTCGCCGCGAGCGTGAATGCGAGCGCGGCGCGGCAGGAACAGGACGACCCTGACCCCGCGCGGGCCGCCGCCGTAATTCGCGAAGCTATAAAAGCGCGCGGGGGCGATGCGTATATCAAGGTAACCACTACGATCAGTCAGGGACAGTTCACGCCTTTCGAGAAAGGCATCTCTCTGCTGCCCCAGAATTTTGTTGATTACATAATCTATCCTGATCGCGAGCGCACGGAATTCGGCAAAGGCGATACCAAGTTCGTTCAATCTAATTCCGGCAATACGGGGTGGATTTATGATGCCAACCAGAAAGCCATACGCGATCAAACCGACGAGCAGATCAAGAATTTTCAACAGACGATCAGGTATGATCTGGACAACTTGCTCAGGCGCGCATGGCAAGAGCCCGGGGCGAAACTCGTCTACCTCGGGCGGCGCGAGGCATGGCGCAATACGTTCTCGGAAGCCGTGCGCATAGATTTTGCCGACGGGGCTTCGGCTACTTTGCATTTCGATTTGCGCACACATCTGCCGCTGATGACCGAATACAAGACCGTCAACGGAGAGGCTACGACCAACAATCAGGCGCGTTATTATCGGTGGGTAGGTTTCAGTGGAGTGTTGTTCCCGACGATTCAGGATTTTTATCGTGAGGGACGGCAAACGGCGCGAGCGAATTTTGATACGGTCAGCTTCAACTCGAACATCCCTGAAAAAGTCTTTGCAAAGCCTTCCAATATCAAAGAGGTGAAGTGAAAAATAAAGGGGCGGCCTGAGCAAGCCGCCCTTCACACCTCTACATTACTCTTTGCGGTAAATCTTCGACCGACTTGTAGAACGACAATCGGATGTTGCGCAAGTCCGTGCTTATTTCGTAAAGGTCTTGAAGCAAGGATTGCATCTGATCGCTTTGGCGTTCAAGGTCCGGCTGCGCCGACGACAGGTGCAATTCCAACCCCGCGAGGCGCGCTTCGAGCGTTGCCAGCCGCGATTTTATGCTTCGCCAGAACTGTTCTATCGTCGTCAGGTGCGTTTCGATGCTGTCCTGAAACTCCGAGACGCTGTAGCGAAGCTCGCTCACCATCTTGATAATCAGCTCGACCGTAAGCTGTTTGGGTTCATCTGTGCCCATGCCGTTGCTCTCTCAAGCCACTGTGATCTCTTTGGCGAGATACACGTCCTGGATCGCGTTCAAAATCTCGATGCCTTCTTTCCTCGGCTTTTGAAAAGCTTTGCGGCCGGAAATAAGCCCGGTGCCGCCCGCGCGCTTATTGATTACGGCTGTGCGGACTGCCTGCTGGATGTCGTTTTCACCCGACGCGCCGCCGGAGTTGATAAGCCCCGCACGTCCCATGTAGCAGTTTGCGACCTGATATCGCGTCAGGTCTATGGGGTTGTCCGAGCTAAGCTCGGAATAGACCTTCTTGTGCGTCTTGCCGAACTTGAGCGCTTCATAGCCGCCGTTATTTTCGGGCAGCTTTTGTTTGATTATGTCGGCCTCCAGTGTGACACCCAGGTGGTTGGCCTGCCCCGTCAAATCTGCCGCGACGTGATAATCTTTTTCCTTTGTCTTGAATGCCGAGTTGCGCAGGTAGCACCAGAGTATCGTAAACATTCCCAACTCGTGCGCGTGCTGGAACGCCTGGGTGATCTCCTGTATCTGGCGCTTGGATTCTTCAGACCCGAAGTATATGGTCGCCCCCACGCCGACGCAGCCTTGATCGAACGCCTGATCTACGGAAGCGAACGCGATCTGATCGAAGCTGTTCGGGTACGAGAGAAATTCGTTGTGATTGAGCTTGAGCACAAAAGGAATCTTATGGACGTATTTGCGCGATACCGATCCTATCGCGCCCAGAGTGGTGGCGACGGCGTTGCAGCCGCCTTCGATTGCCAGTTGTAATATATTCTCAGGGTCAAAGTACTCTATGTTAGGCGCAAACGAAGCGCCGGCGGAATGCTCTATGCCCTGGTCTACGGGCAGGATTGAAAGGTAACCCGTGCCCGCAAGTCGCCCGTGATTAAACAACGTCCCGAGATTGCGCAGCACCGTCGGCGAGCGATCTGTGCCGACCATTACGCGATCAATGAAATCCGGGCCAGGCAAATGAAGCGACTCTTTTGGTATCGTCCTGCTCTGGTACGTCAGCAGCGTTTCGGCCTCGTCGCCGAGAATACGTTCGATTTCTTGGATCATCTCGCCCTCCTGTACGGGGATAGTAATTAAACCGGAATAGCCAAAAAACGGCCCAACCATTCTATTCTTACGTGATTGCCAGGTCAACGCCCGTAAAAAAGTGTGAGGCAAAAAAAGGGCGCGCAAAGGATGCACGCCCAGAAAGAGGATCTGAGATGTTTACCCATGCCATAAGAGCCTCATTAACGGCTAAAGATACATATTTCGTTAAAATAATTTCTGTGGGCAATCGGAGGTCAATAGGCTCTGTTTCCGGCCTTATGGACGGCGCGTCACGGTTCGCGGTCGCGTCTGGTCGAGCGGCTTTTCCGGCTCGCGCGTGTCGCGGGTCGGTTTTTCGGGAGGGTCTTTGGGCTCCTGCGGCTGATCATCGGACGGAGAATCCGGCGACTCGATAGGAAGACCTGTGTGCGCCTCGCAGTTTTCCGTGGGCTGGGTGCCTTCGATAAAATACTCCGCGCGTCGCGTCGGGCAATTGTCTGTCGCAAGTAGCCCGGTCGTAGGGTCTATCTCGGCGCTCACTATGCCGTCGGGCTTCTGAAAGCTGTCGCCGCCCAGATCGGGCCGCGCCGCAAGCGCCTGCTTCATGAATGCCGTCCAGATCGGCAGCGCCGATTTCGACCCCTCAAGCCCAAGCTCGGAATTATCGTCAAACCCAACCCACACTACGCAGACCAGATTCGGCGTATAGCCCGCAAACCATCCGTCACGCGAAGTGCCGGTCTTGCCTGCCGCCAGGCCGTTAAACCCCATAGCGCGCGCGCCCGCCGCCGTCCCCTTGTTCAGCACATCCTGCATGATGTTTGTCATCAGCCAGCTCACTTCGGGGCGCAGCACGGCTCGCGTCTCCGGGCGAGTCTCGATTATAGAGATGCCGTCCGAATTAGTAATGCGCTTGACCGGGCGCGCCGTAGCGAGGTTGCCGCTGTTTGCGAAGGCCGTGTAAGCTTGCGCGACCTGTAGGGGCGTGGCTTCCGCCGTCCCGAGCGCAAGGGCAGGGAAGGGCTGGGGCCGAGGAAGTCCCAGTTTTTCAGCCATCTTCGCCACTTTCCCGTATGTGACCTTTTCGGCTATTCGAACCGTCACGACGTTGAGCGAATGCACAAGCCCGTCGCGCAGAGATACGTCGCGATTAGAGTATGACTTCCCAAAATTATCGGGCGAGTAGGTTTTGCTCCCTCCATAATAAAAAGTTTCAGGCGCATCCAAAAACATACTCGCAGGCGTGATAACGTCTTTGCTCGAATCTTCGTAAGCAGTGTTGATGGCCGTAGCGTAAACGATCGGCTTGAAGACGGACCCCGGCTGACGGTTGGCCTCTACGGCGCGGTTGAGCTGGCTCTGACCATAATCGCGGCCCCCGACCATAGCCAGTATCTCGCCCGTCTTCGGGTTGAGGGCGACGAGCGCGGCCTGAAGAGTCCCGGGCGGGATCGGGTTCTTTTTTCGTTTCGAGAATATCGGATCGAGTTTCGTAAGAGTGTCGTTTACTGCCTTGTCGGCGGCGCGCTGCAAATCCATATCGACTGTCGCGTAGACGCGAAATGATTGTTGCGCGAGATCGCGTGTAGCCGCCTCGCTCAATAGTTGCTGCTGCAAGTAATCGATAAAATAGGGCGCGTCCGAATTCACAGCCCGCCGCTTGGGCTCTATCTTCAACTCTGTCGCCTTGGCTTGCCTCGCCTGAGCCTCGTCAATAAACCCGGCTTCAAACATCGAGTCGAGCACCTGATTGCGCCGCGCTTTTGCGCGCTCAGGATCGCGGTAAGGCGAATACAGACTCGGCCCGCGAATTATCCCGGCCAGAAAAGCCGCTTCGGGCAGCGTCAGGTTGACCACGTCTTTATTAAAATAGACGGATGCCGCCTCGCCCACGCCGTTTATCGAATAGCTGCCCGACTGGCCCATATATACGTCGTTGGCGTAAAGCTCGAAAATCTGCTCTTTCGACAGCTTGGTTTCAAGCACGAGCGCAATTCCCATCTCTTGCACTTTGCGTTTAAATGTCCGCTCAGAGGTCAAGAAGAAGTTTTTTACAAGCTGCTGCGTTATCGAAGAGCCGCCCTGCTGAAGCTCGCCTTCGCTGGCGTCGCGCCAGACGGCGCGCGCTATGCCTCGAAAGTTTATGCCTGCATGATCCAAAAACTGGCGGTCTTCGATAGCGATCACCGCTTCGATGTATTGTTTGGGCAGGTCTTTGAATGAAACGAGCTTCTGTTTCTGACGCTGCTTATCGTTGGAAAAAGCGGTCATCATCTCAGGCTCGATCAACGCGGTGTCCAGGTTGCGCTTGCTATCGCTGCTCGTAATCTTGCTTATGCCGCGCCCGTTGCCGCCGAACGACACGGTGATATTTGGAAACTGCGGAGCGTTATTAACTTTAGAATCGCTGCTCGTATGAATCTCGATTGAGCCGCCTTTTATAAGATAGCGCCCGCGCTTCGAGTCCGCCTCTTTGCTCGACTCAACGTAGCCTATGCTGTCGAGATAGCTTTTAAGCTGATCAAGCGTGACGGCCTGGCCCACGCGTATCGAGCGCGGCGCGGCGTATATGCCCGTGGTGCGCACGATCACATCGCCCTGGCGCCAGTCATTGATCATGACCGAGTACTTGACGAAGAAAAACGCCGCGGCGGCGATGGCGACCAGCAGAAGTATGCCCAGCGTGATTAAGATTTTTCGCGAGAATATGCGGCGGAGCAGGCCCTTGCGTTTCTGCTCTCGCCTTACGACCTGAGTTTTCGGTTTTTTTGTAACAGTAACCAAAATTCTACAAAATCCCGTCCCTTTCAACTGCTTTGGCCGGTTAGATTCCTATTAATGTGATTTGGTTTGTTGGCAAACTAACCGCCACGAGGGCTAATTTAGACTCTAGCACCCGGGAGGGAAGGGAAACAAGACAAAAGGCAGAACTGTTCGAAAGTCAAAGCATCCTTTGGAGTGCGGGGACTTGTCACCGCTTTTGAGTCAGGCCAAAGCCGTAATAGCTAACCAATAAGCGCCGACAATTCGGCCCACTCCAAAGGCTCCGATCCTAGCTCGCGGCGCTGCTGGCTCGCTGTACGATCAGCTCGACGCGGCAATTGCCCAGAATCTCTTTTATCGAGTTCGTAAGCTCGGGCGTGACTTTAACGCGAACGAACTGGTTAGGCTGGACGCGCACCATCATTCCGTTCGGCAAATCTACTTCGAATACGACGCTGCAATCGCCTCGGTGGCTGTCGAGCAGCGCGTGGAGGCGATCCACCTTTTCGTTGTCAATAGCGTCGCCGCTCACGCGCACGACTATGTTGCGCGCGGAGCGCTCGCGAATATTTTCAAGGCTCTGAATCTCGTCCGAAATAACCGTCATGCTGCCGCCGTCATCTATTTCCAGCCGCCCTTTCACCAGCACCGCCGCATCGCTTTGCATGATGCCGGTCGCTTTGCCGAACACGTCCGGCCATGCGACTACCTTTACTGATCCGAAGCGGTCTTCCAGGTGGAACAGGCCGAAGCGGTCGCCTTTCTTTGTCGTGCGGACGTTGAGTTCCATCACTATGCCGCCGATAGTGACTTGCGCGCCGTGATGAAATTTTTGAAGCCGGTCAATATCTGCGTTAGCGAAATCGGCAAGCGCCTGATCGTAGTACATAAGCGGGTGGCCTGAAATGTAAAAGCCCAGCGTCTCTTTTTCGCCTTTGAGCAATTCGTGATGTTGCCAGTCTTCGACATAAGGCAGTTGCGGTTCGGCTACGGGCATAGCCGTTGCGAGCGAGCCGAAAAGGTCCGTCTGCCCGGTGGCGCGCGAGCGTTGAGTTCGCTGACCGCTCTCAATGGCCGAATCGATTGCCGCGAATAGACGCGCGCGATTCTGGCCCAGGCTGTCGAACGCCCCTCCTCGAATCAAGCTTTCAAGCACGCGCTTGCCCGCGGCCCGCGCGTTGACGCGCTCCGTGAAATCAAATATCGAGCGGAAAGCACCCGTAGCGTTGCGCGCCTCGGTGATCGAGGCGACAGCCGATTGGCCTATGCCCTTGATGGCCGCAAGCCCGAACCTGATGGCGTTGCCGCTGGCGGTGAAGTTGTCCAGGCTGGCGTTGACATCGGGGGGCAAAATCTCTATGCCCTGCCCGCGCGCTTCATTGATGTACTTGACGACCTTGGCCGTGTTGTTCAATTCGTTCGACAGCACCGCCGCCCAGAAGTGAGTCGGGTAATGCGCTTTCAAATAAGCGGTCTGGTACGCGAGATAGCCGTAGCTAAAAGAGTGCGCGCGATTAAATGCATAGTCGGCAAAACCTTCAAAGCTATGCCAGAGCTTTTCGAGTTTCTGTCGGTCGTGCCCGTTGGCGGCGGCTTGCTTTAGAAACTTCTCTTTGTGCTTGTCCAGTTCCTCGCGCTTCTTTTTGCCCATCGCGCGGCGCACGAGATCGGCTTCTCCAAGCGAATACCCTGCGAGCTTTTGAAAGACCGCCATGAGCTGCTCTTGATAGACGCAGATGCCCAGCGTGTTTCCCATCACTTCTTTAAGCTCGGCGAAATCGTAGCGCACTTTTTTGCGACCGTGGCGGCGCTCTATGAAGTCGTCCACCATTCCGCTGTCAATCGGGCCGGGCCGGTAAAGCGCGTTGAGCGCCGACAAATCTTCAAGCCCTTCCGGTTTCAAGCGGCGGCAGATGTCACGCATTCCGTCGCTTTCAAACTGAAATATCGCGGTCGTCTTGCCGTCCGCAAAAAGCTGGAGCGCCGCTTGATCATCAAGCGGTATCTTTGCCAGGTCTATCTGATGGCCGGTCTCGCGCTCAATAGATTTCAAACAGTCGTTGATGATTGTGAGCGTCGTCAAAGCCAGGAAGTCCATCTTCAACATCCCTGTCTTTTCCAGATCGGTCATCGGGTACTGGGTCGTTATTTCGTCGCGCGCCGTCTTTGACACCGGCACAAGCTCGTGCAGCGGTTTGGGCGAAATCACCACGCCGGCGGCGTGAACCGAAGAGTGGCGAGAGCAGCCTTCCAACCGCTTTGCTATCTCGATCACCTCGCGCACTCGCGCGTCGGTGTCAATCGCACGCTTGAGATCGGGATTCTGCTTGATCGCGTCTTCGATAGAGACGTTCCTGCCGCGCACGGGCGGAGGAATCATCTTGGCTATCTTGTTGACTTCGGCGTAAGGCATTTCCAAAGCGCGGCCCACGTCTTTGATCGCCGCCTTTGAAGCCATCGTCCCAAAAGTGCTTATCTGCGAAACGTGGTCGCGCCCATAATAATCCGCGACATAGTCTATGACCTGCTGGCGGCCGCGCACGCAGAAGTCTATATCGATGTCGGGCATCGAGACGCGCTCAGGATTCAGGAAACGCTCGAACAGCAGATCGTATTGCAGCGGGTCGATGTCCGTGATCTTCAAGCTGTAGGCTACGAGCGAGCCTGCCGCAGACCCGCGACCGGGGCCTACGGGGATGTTGTTCTTCTTTGCGTAGCGAATGAAATCCCAGACGATCAGGAAATAACCTGCAAACCCCATCTTTGTGATAACGCCGATCTCTTGTTCGAGCCGCGCTTTGTAATCGTCGAGATCGCATTTGCGATCGGCGCGATCTTTTATCGCCGCCCATCGCTCTTCAAGCCCGGCCCGCGCCATCTTCGCGAAATAGCTTTCAATCGTTTCGCCTTCGGGCACGCGGAAGTTGGGCAAGTGGTTTTCGCCGCTCGGCAACTGAAGCTCGCACATCTCGGCTATGGCGACGGTGTTCAACAACGCTTCCGGCATGTCTTTGCCAAAGATCAGCCACATCTCTTTAGCCGACCTGACATAGAACTCTCCCTCTTTGTACTTGAGGCCGCGTTTCTCGTTTACGGTCTTGCCCGCGCCTATGCATACGAGTATGTCGTGCGCGCGCCAGTCTTCGCGCATCAGGTAGTGGCAGTCATTCGTGGCGGCGAGCGGGATGCCCGTCTTCTTTGACAGCTCGCGCATGCCCGGAATGACCACGTTCGTCTCTTCTTCCAGGCCATGATTTTGCACTTCCAGGTAGTAGTTGCCTTTGCCGAGAATGTCTTCAAACTCTTTAGCCTGGCGCGCGGCCTCGTTGAACTTATCCGTCAGAAGAAGCGACGACGGAACGCCGGATAGACATGCCGAGAGCGCGACTATGCCTTCGCTGTGCGCAGCCAGCAGCTCTTTGTCTATTCGGGGCTTGTAATAGTACCCGCGCGTGAATGCGAGCGAAGAGAGTTTTACAATATTGCGATAGCCCTGAAGATTTTTGGCGAGCAGGATTATGTGATTCATCCCGCGTTCGGCGCCTTCCTCGCCTCGATCTGTGTGCTTGCCCTTTGCGATGTAGGCTTCCATGCCGATGATGGGCTTTATGCCGGAGCCTTTCATCTGATTATAAAAAGATACGGCTCCGTACATGTTGCCATGATCGGTGACGGCGACGGCCCGCGCGCCTATCTCTTGCGCCCGTTGCGAGAGCGGCTTTATCTGAATCGCTCCGTCCAGCAGACTGAAATCCGTGTGCAAATGAAGATGGACAAAATCTTTCTCGTTCATTGTTTTTTATGAGTTGTTAAATGCTTGCGCGGTAGGGGAAGCCCGCTCGAAGCCGTTATTTAGTTGTGCCTGCTCTTATTAGATTCAACGCTTTTTTCGATTAACCCTCAGGTGATCGCCATTGTCCACGCCGCGCGAATATAGCACAGCCGAGTCACTGGTGTATACCACAAATTGTAGGGAATTTATTGCAATGCGCAATATATAGCGAGGCCAAAAGATAGCTTGTGGAAAATCTGTGGAAAAGGTGTGGAAAATATAGCGGTGTGCAATTGACTGCGACTGCTTCTTTTGGAGTGCGGGGACTTGTCACCGCTTTTGAGTCAGGCTGAAGCCGTAATAGCTAACCCAAAAGCGGTGACAAGTCCCCGCACTCCAAGGGAGGTGCTGCTTATTAATCCCCGCCTTGCGCTTTGCTCGCGACCGGGACGGCTTGCAGCACGAAAGGCTCGCGGAAGCTTGAGAGCACAGGACCGAGCGACGAGAGCGAATCTCTGAACGAAGCCAGCGTCTGCTCAAGGGTTGAATCTTTCAACTGGTTGATAGCTATCTGAAGCGTGGCCTGTGAGGCAAGGACCTCCTGAGTCATCAGCGTAAGCCCTTTGACCGCATCGGCTGATAGCTCGACTTTGCGCGTCTGGTCGGAGAGCGCGCCGGCAAGACCCACAAAGGCTTGCTCAAGAT
The DNA here is from genome assembly GCA_963728545.1 of Blastocatellia bacterium. Classification (GTDB taxonomy): domain Bacteria; phylum Acidobacteriota; class Blastocatellia; order UBA7656; family UBA7656; genus DASUNP01. The sequence continues at coordinate 2,290,793 of CAVSKO010000002.1, read as the reverse complement.
TGGCCTCGCCCAGCCGGCGAAGCGCGTCCTGAAGCGAAGCCTGCGACTCAAGGGCCGCTTTCGTGGTTTGTGTAAAGAGGACTAGCGCAGCGGCAGTTTGCTGCACGGTCCTGGCCTGCTCGGCCATGGTTGCCTCCGACGCCGCCTGCTGCTCGGCGGCGATGCGGCTCTGCTCCAGGTTCGTCTGTTGCAATTCTGCCATGGCCTGTTGCAACACGGCCTGCGATTTCATGGCCTCTTCGGTCGCCGCCGACAGGGCGCTTACGGAAGTCGAGGCGGCCTGAATCTGGCCGGCCTGCGCAGTCAGGGCTTCTATAAAACCGCCGAAGAGTTTCTCAAAGTTTGATTCTCCGAGCTTGTGCAGAGCCGTTTCAAGCGCGGCTTGCGAGTCGAGCGCGGAGCGAGTAACTTCGGTAAGCCCCGATAAGACATCCGCCGTCTCGCGCACGGCGAGCGTCTGACCTGCGACGGCAGAGACGATCTGGCTATGAAGGTCTGTGACAGAGTCTGTTTGGGCTTCGATTGACTTTTGCCAGCGAGAGGCCTGCTGATCCAGGGTATCGCGCACGAGTGTAATGCGACCGAGGAAATCCTGGCTGCTATTTGCCAGCTCTGTTCCAACTTTGCTGACTGCATCTCCCAGCCTCGCAGCCCCGACCTCGGTCTCTTTGCGAAGGGCCTGCGACCATTCTGAAATCTGCTCGCGCAAAATAAACTGCCTCGCTTCGACCACTTCGGCCAGCCGCGAGCATTCGTCGCCGACGACTCCTAATATATTGTCGGCGGTCTTTTGCAAAGTCTCGCGCCAGTTGACCATCTCGCCGACTTCCGAAACCAGGCGCGCAGGGGCGAGCTGCTGTAGCCGGGGCAGGAAAATGTCCGATATGTCCTGCTCGATTGAGGAGTAGAGCTTCTCTTCGCGGTTTTGCAGTGCCGAGGCTGCAAACATAATCAAGAGCGAGGTGACCAGCCCGTGCAGCGTAATCAGAAAGGCGAAAGACAACCCGCCCGTAACGCCTACGAGATTCTCTTTGACTATCTTAACGTCTTCGATGTTTCCGCCAAGAAAAGTTGCAAAGCCCCCCACGGCGAACGATATGCCTATGACGGTCCCGATCAACCCGAGCACGGGCAAGGCCCAGATGAAGGTACGCAAAAGGCTATAGCCGCTCTGCACCGATTCTTCGTCGCTGGCGATGTGCTGCTGCAATATTATGTCTGCGTCCTGAAGGCTCGGGCGAATCTCCCACTGGTGGAGCACCGCTCGCAGCCGCCTGAGCAAGGGGCTCGACTGCGGGCCTTCGCCCTCAAGCTCTTTCGAAAGCTCTGCCGGGCTCGTCTGGGTCAGGAATTGTGTCGCGTCGAGCAGCAAGCTCTTACTTGAGTTTTGCTCAAGCGCGCGGAGTCGTCGCCATCGCAGAATGCAAATGCAGGCCCCCCAGAAAAAGAGCGCCGAAATGGCTATCGGTATCACTGTCGTCAGCTGAGTTATGTTAAAGACCTCTTCCAGCGTCTTGAGCTTGAACAGCTTTGCGACAAGAAAGATCATTACGGACGAGAGCACGCCTGCCCCCGCGCCGATTATTGCGCACATCAACCTCTGCCGCTGCTCGGACAATTTCAAAGCCCCCGGCGTCTCTGCGGGAAAGTCCGGGTTGAAGCGCAATTGCCGGGGCTGATCGGCGGCGAACGGGGTCGTCGTGGGCGCCTCGGCTGGCGGGCCGGGTGCCGGACCAGGCGCGGGCGTTGAGCCGGGCTGCGCCGGAGCATTTTGGACTTCTCCGGCAGCGCCGATCAAAAGGGTCTTTTCGGCGGTGCCTATGATCGGGTCCGTATTTGCCACCACTGTCGAGGGGGCCTTAATGGTTATGCTTACGCAAAGGCCCGTTTGTGTAGGAACCACTCCCACGCCAGCCTCACCTTCGGCATAATGGTGTTGAAACAGGAGAGGCGCGCGCGAAGCGAGCGAGGGCTGGTACTGGTCCGGAACTATTTCGGCCAGCAGTTGATGGATTTGCGCCAGTTCCAGAACATCGTTCTTTGTGATAGTCGAGCCATCCGGGCGGTAAAAGATTATCGGCTGACCATCTTCGATAATCACGCGGTCGAATTGCTGAGACTTCATGTATTCAACCATCTGATTTACATAAGACATAGAGGCACCTCCTTATAGTTGCCGAGAAGATCGGTGAGGGAACTCTCTTCGCTCAAGCGAAGCGCGCCCGCGAGGCTTGAGCCAGGAGATGATACGGACCCTACCTGCTAAAAGACCTTACCGAAGATAGATTACTGAATCTTGGCTCTGCGTCCTTTCGACCCGAAACGAATCGGATCGTCGGGGCCGAGCGGGTCCCAGCCCGTCGTGAAGGTCGTTTCGCTCAAGACCAGATCGCGCGCTGACGTGAACGTGTCGAGGCTATCAGGGCGCACAAAGAAGAATATGAACTGCTTTCCGGCGTCATAACGCCTCAGCGCCTGGCGGAACCGCGAATCCGGTTGTTGGAGCGCTTCGACGGTTTCGCCCGCGCCGGGGCGCGGCGTGAATGTTATCGTATCTTCGACCGAGACCGATTTGTAGAACCCCAGGTTGACATAGTTAGGCTCGGCCACGCCCGTCACTACAAAGTACTCATCTTCGACCCTCTGCTTGTTAAATCGCTCTACCCAGCCCGCGACGGCGTAGTAAGAAGTCGGTTTCCCGAGCGGGTCAATAAACTTGTGCTGAAGGGTGTCGCTATCAACGGGCAGAATGCGCCCGTTCGCGCAAAGAAAGTAGACGGGGTCCGCCTCCGTATCTTTTTCCAGCGGCAGCCGTTTGGCTATTACCACGCCCCCGGCCGTGAGCACTGTGAAAATGAGTATGAATACCGTTATGCCGACGGTGTTTGTCAACATATCGGCCAAAGGGACGAGCGATGGCTCGTGGCTTCTTTGTCGCGCGCGTCTCCTTCTCATCACTGCCTCCTTGCGGGTAAAAGGCGAACCGATTTTTCTTGCTGTATCGGCTCGTAGCCTATCTGGATGTCGCGAGACCGGAACAGGTAAGCGAAACGTATGAACGAGTCAAACCCCGAAGGCCTGACAGCTATCAGCGCGTAGTGCGTGTTCTTTTCTTTAGCCAGATCGCCGAGCAATTCGTCGAGCGATGGACCGTCGCCTTCCTTCGCTGATGTAGAAGCGGAAGGCAATGTTATACGAGTGTTGTCCGGAAGCGTGAAGCTAAATATGTTTGAGGCGTCGTACTTGACTGAAGCCTTGCGCCCGCCATCGAGGTGAAAGATTGCGTTCTGGCCGTCCCACTCGATCATCCTTGGAATCTTCGCCGAATCTTTAGTCCCTTGCGCCGGTATCCATCCTTCGCCGACGCCCGGACCTATGCTGAGTGCGGCGATGCTCATCGTCACGAGCAGCAAACATCCCAGCACACACATCAATATGGCTATGAATGGGAGAAGATCGAAGTGATCTTTGTTCTCGTTTTGAATGTGTCGCTTCATAACGATCAACTTTCTTTCTAAATGTTGCTCGCAGCATCAATCTGCGAAAAGGAGATCGAGTTAGAGATACGATCTCACCGGAGTAGAGAATTGTAGATTCGTTCGTCAGTATGAAACTGAAATGGGTTGAGAGATTTTGAGATGAGCTAAAGAGCTTGAGCGTGACCTCTCAAGAATTGAAATTTTATCAACCTGCGACGCGTGAGATACTACTCCACGGTGATTTGCTTGTCAACAAGGCGAAAAAAGTTGTTTACGCCTATAAAACACATGACGTATAAATTCGCAGGACTAATGCATGAGGTAGTGATTATCGTTCAGGTGTACTGCGCGAGCGCCTCGCGCGAAGGAATATCGAGATGATTCGTAGGCTCGTCCAGTACCAACACGTTCGCGCGGCTGTAAACAAAGAGCCGGCCGGGAAATCTATTGAAAGCCCATGCGCTGCATCAGATCTTGAAAACGCGCGTCTGTGTGAAGAGTGTCAAATACGGGATCTGCTTTGAGTGCGATCATAGAACTGGAACGCTCTTCGCAAGCTCGCTCAAGGTGTTCTAGCGCCCGGTCCTTGTCGCCCAGGCCGAGATATAAAAAGGCCATATGATATGCTGATACGTAGCTTTGCCTGGACAGGCTCTTCAATTCTTCAAGCATCTTCTCTGCCTTTTCTCTTCTACCTGACATCGCATACACGTGCCCAAGCCATGCCAGGTATTCGGGGCGGTTTTGCAATTGCAAAGCCTTCTGAAAGCTGGCAATCGCCTGTTCGTGCATGCCCTTTGCCTCGTACGCCATTCCGATATACCCGTGCGCCGTAACGAAGTTAGTATCGAGTTCGAGCGTCTTCTCATAAACCGCGATGGCCTCGTTGTACCGGCGCGCAAAATAGTAATTCCAGCCGAGTCCGGAGTTTATTGTTAGTGATAGCGGGTCGAGCTTCTGTGATAATTTGGCCTCCTCGATTGCCTCTTCCTTCCGCCCCATATAGCTCAATAAAATGGCGTACCACTGATGAGCGGGCGGGTAAGTAGGGTTAAGCTCAATCGCGCGTCTGAATTCTGCTTCGGCGCCTGCCCAGTCCCAAAAATACCTGTGCTTTACGTGCGCTAACGAGGTATGGGCTTCGGCGAGCGTATCGTTGATCTTCAACGCCATCTTTGCTGCCGCCTCCGCTTTCGGGTAAGCGTCTGCCGGCGCGAGATATTGATAGTTTCCCAGTATGATGTATGCGTCGGCAATCCCGGCGTGGGCCAGCCCGTAGGCCGGGTCTTTTTCTATCGCCTCTTGAAAGTAGTCTATGCTTTTGCTGAGGCTATCTTTGGTCCTTTTGTTCCAATGGTAACGCCCCCTCAGATAAAGCTGGTAGGCTTCGGTGTTCTCGGTGTAGCGTTTTGCCAGTCGTTTCTTCTGCTCGTCGCTTACACCAAGCTTATCCGTTATATCTTGCGAGATACTTTCCTGCACAGCGAGGATTTCTGAAGGGGTGGTGTTGTACTGCTTCCCCCACAGTTGTGAACCGTCGCTCGTGTCGACTAGCTCCGCTGTAACGGTTAACATCTGCCCTCTCTGCAGAATCCTTCCCATTACTACTGCTTGGACTTTCAGATCCTCTCCGATCTTTCTAGGGTCAACTTCACGACCTTTATAAGTAAAGACCGTGCCGCGTGCCATCACCTTTAGCCCGGGCAGGAGAGATAAGCTATTAATCAGGCTTTCTGTAACCCCGTCCGGCAGATAGTCAGTGTTCGGATCATTGCTGGCATTGGCGAAAGGCATGACTGCTATCGAGTCTATCGTTTTGGCAGGCACAGCAAGCAAAAGCACTCCGGCAATGACAGATGCAATCAACAAGAGCGCCATGAGCGCAATCATCACACCTCTTTTGTGTAGCTTGATTCTGCCTGTGATATGCGCGGCGTTCGTTGCTGTGACCGCCGTGGCTGTTGCGGCTGACGCTTGCTCGCTGCTCGCCCTCATCCGAACCCCGGCCGGCAACTCTTCCGCCGCACTGCTTTCAATACGGGCTTGAATCTCCAGGTCCTGCTTCAGCTTTCTCAGATCATCCAGCATCTCCTTCGCCGTTTGGTAGCGGTCTTCTCTCTTTTTTTCCAGAGCCTTATTGATGCTCGCCTCTATTTCAGCGGGCGCGTCGGTTGTGTATGTTGAAAGGGCAGGAGGCTGCTTTTCCAGTATCGCTACGATGACATCGCTCATCGTAGCGCCCTCAAACGGCACGCGGCCTGCGATCATCTCGTACAGCACCACCCCCAGGCTGAATATGTCTGTCCGCTCATCCATCGCTAGCCCGCGCGCCTGCTCTGGTGACATATAGCTGACCGTCCCCATCACAACGCCCGGATCTGTTTCTATTGCTGTGAAGCTTACGCCCGTGTCATCTGTCATCGCGTTGCGCTCGGTCAGCTTCGCCAGCCCGAAGTCGAGTACTTTGACGTAGCCGTCCGGCCTGACCATTATGTTTTCGGGCTTTATGTCTCGATGAACTATTCCTGCTTCGTGCGCTGCTCTTAGCGCGCTCGCCACTTGGATGGCGACATCAATCGCTTCGGCAGACTTCATTCCAGCTTCCCCGATAGATGAACGAAGCGTATGGCCTTCGATGAACTCTGTGGCGATGAAGTGCGCCGCGTCTACCTGCCCGACCTCATGAATAGTGATTATATTAGGATGATTGAGCGCAGAAGCGGCGCGCGCCTCTTGCTTGAAGCGGCGCAGGCGGTCCCTGTCGATAGTGAAGTGTGAGGGAAGCAGCTTGAGGGCTACACGGCGACCAAGGCGGGTGTCTTGAGCTAGATAGACCTCACCCATCCCGCCTCGACCTATTTGTTTTGTGATCTTGTAAGGGCCGATGATACGGCCTATCGCAGATGGAAGCTCATCGGTCACAAGCAAATCGGCGGTGATTTCGAATGCGGGCCTGTCAATTAAGTTGTCGGGTTGGTCGTGCTCTGCAAGCAGAGACTCGACTTCGCGTCGCAGATCGTCATCGCCATTGCAGACTTCGTCCAGAAACCCTGTGCGCTCGTCTGCCTCGCGCTCAAGGGCAGCGAGGAACAACTCTTTAATCTTTTTCCAGCGTTCTGCCGTCAGGTCGTTAGTCATTGATCATCTGTCGTCGCAGCCAGGCGCGGGCTACGCTCCATTCGCGTTCGACTGTGGCGTGGGATATGCCGAGCACTTCAGCCGCCTCTTCGATTGTCAGCCCGCCGAAAAAACGCAGCTCCACGATCTGAACCTGTTGCGGGTCAATAGCCGCAAGGCTCTGTAGCGCATCTTCGAGCGCGATGAGTTCCGCAGCGCGCCCTTGAGCCAGGTTGGCCGCTTCATCAAGCGAGACTTTCTGCGCATGGCCGCCCCCGCGCTTGGCGTAGTTATGAGCGCGGGCGTGGTCTACAAGGATCTGCCTCATCAAGCGGGCGGCGATGCCGAAGAAGTGAGCGCGGTTTTGCCAGGCTATGCTCTGATCTACGAGGCGAAGGTACGCCTCATTGATTAAGGCAGAGGTTTGCAGCGTATGGCCCGCGCGCTCGCGTCGCATGTAGTGGCGGGCCAGCCGGTGCAGTTCGTCGTAGACGAACGGAGTCAGCTTATCGAGCGCCGCCTTATCACCCTTGTTCCAATCAATTAGTAGTTGGGTCACATCATTTGCAGAGGACATCGTGATTATCTCCGGGTGAGGCCGATTATAACATCTTTCGAGCGGTTTTTAGTTCGGCAGATTGGCCGCAATAAGAATTGGTAGATTTCGTGAGGGAAATCTCACAGAGTTCTCGCATTAAGTAGGTGAAGGCAGAAACAAGCTGCCATCTAAAAAAGATTGAAGGAGAAAGATGATGAAAACAGAGAACGCAACAGGAATGAAGGATATGCATGGACAGGAATGCACGAAGGAGAGAAGCAATAAGAAGCGAAGAGCGATATGCTCACTTGTAACGGTGCTATTCGCACTCGCCCTGGTTATTCCTGCTCAGGCCCAGCTTGATACGGCCAATCACAATGTCTTTCAGGCCGATATTTTCAGAAACCTGATCAAAGTAGGGGAGATATACGTCCCCGCGCGAAAAGCCGTGCCGCTCATCAAGCACACGGGAAACCCTTCGTCGCAGACCGTCAATCTTCAGTGCTCGACATCGAAGGCTTCGGTGACAACGAGGAAAATATTCGGAACGACGAAGTTTGAACACAAAGCAGAAGTGTCTATCACCACCGACGCGGCCTTTGTACCTTCCGGTACGTTCATCAAGTATTCGGTGAATGGTTACCCGCCCAAGACGTATAAGGTCGGTGGCGAACTCGGCATTCCGCCCTACACGACAATAGTTTTGGGTTGGTACACCATCCTGCTCGACGAGAAGGAGCCATGGCCTGATGGTTGTTCAGCGTCGTACACTAACAATTGACCGAGGATCAATCAAGTCCGATCCGCAAGCATGCTTAGGGCGGCTTTTCTTCAAGCGCGAGCAAGAAGGAGAGCCGCCCTAATTGACATGTGAAGCTAACGGGTGAGGGATTCTACCGATCATTCGCTGCGGGGGCGGCGGCGATCTCCCATTCCGCGTAAAGCTTTTCAAGCTCAGAGGTCAACGCCGCCTGGCAGTCGCTTATTTCGCCATACTCTTCGGCGGTCCAATGAGCGGCGGGGTTAGCGAGCTTTTCTGAAAGCTCGCTAAGATCGCTTTCAAGCTGGCTTATCTCCGTCTCTATCTGTTCGACTGTTCTCCGGCGTTGCTTCGGTGCGGACGGAGTTCGAGCCTTGACTGTGCGCGGGCGCGGCTTGGGAGCGGTGTTCTCTTCTACAATTTCTTTGCGATGGCGCATCGCATAATAATCGGAGTAAGTGCCCAGGTGATAAGTGGAGGCGCCGCCTTCGAAATGGAGAATCTCGGTCGCTATCTTATCAAGAAAATATCGGTCGTGAGATATGGTGATTATCGTTCCCGTGTATTCCGCGAGCGCGCGTTCGAGCGCCTCGCGCGAAGGGATGTCGAGATGGTTCGTAGGCTCGTCCAGCACCAGAACGTTCGCGCGACTGTAAATCAGTTTCGCAAGCGCCAGGCGGCCCCGCTCGCCCCCCGACAAAGCCGCCACGAGTTTGTAGATATCGTCGCCCGTGAAAAGAAACTTTGCGAGGTAGCCGCGCAATTCGCCTTCCATGGCGCGCGGCGCGGCTACGGCCATCTCTTCTATCACTGTTGAACCGGGATCGAGGTTGGATATGTCCTGATCGTAATAGATCGGATCGACGTTCGCGCCCCAGGTCAGCCCGCCCGCCATCGGCTCAAGCTCTCCGAGTATCGTTTTTAGAAAAGTCGTTTTCCCCGATCCGTTCGGGCCTATTATCCCGAGCCGCTCGCCGCGCCTCAGAAGAAGTGAAATACCTGACGCGATCTGATTGGAGCCATACCCTATTGCAAGGTCTGACACCGCCAGCACGTTGTCGCCTGCGCGAGCGACCGTTTGGATTCGAAAATCGCCTACGTGATCCTGGCTCACGCGCTCGACGCGCTCAAGCCGTTCAAGCTTGTTGCGGCGAGACTTGGCCTGTTTAGTTTTTTGTCCCGCAATATTTCGGCGGATAAAATCTTCGGTGCGGGCGATCATCTCCTGCTGCTGCTCGTAAGCTCGCGATTGCGCGAGGATGCGCTCTTCGCGCTGCCGCACGTATGCCGTGTAATTCCCCGCGTAGGTTGCGGCCCGTCCCGCATCGATCTCAACGATCTTTGTCGCAGTACGGTCGAGCAGGAACCGGTCGTGAGAGACGATAACAAACGCCGATTTGTATTCAGAGAGGAAATCTTCGAGCCACTCTACGGCGGTTACGTCCAGATGATTAGTAGGCTCGTCGAGCAACAACAGGTCGGGTTCTGCCAGCAGCAGCTTTGCGAGCGCGAGCCTCGCTTTCTGCCCGCCGCTCAACTGGTCCGCATGTTTTATCAAATCGTCATTTCTAAAACCAAGCCCCACAAGTACAGCTTCGGCCCGCGCAGGATAAGTGAAGCCGCCCGTCATTTCGTACTTGTGGCGAAGGTCGCTGTAATCATGCATCGCCTCGTCTAAGACTGCGCCGTCAGCCTCAGACATCAGGTGTTCGAGGCGAGTCATCTCCGATTCCATTTCACGCAGTTCAGTAAATACTGAAAGCGCCTCTTCGCGCACGCTACGCGCACCGTCGAACTGTGGCTGCTGTTCGAGCACGCCTAAGCGAAGCCCTCTAAGCAACACGACCTGCCCGCGGTCGGCTTCTTCTACACTGGTTATGAGGCGGAATATGGTGGTTTTGCCGACGCCGTTGCGACCCACAAGCCCCACGCGCTCGCCCGGATTCACCTGGAACGTGACGCCGCGCAGCACCTCCTGCGCGCCGTATGACTTGTGTACCTCTTCGAGCCGGAAAAGCATGAGAAGCAGAGGTCAGGGGCCGGGGCAATCTGAGATCTCAAATTTCAAATTTGAGATCTCAGACCGATCCCTGATCCCTGTTACTTGCGGTTTGCGTTTGTCGAAGCCGCGCTGTTGGTATTGCCGGCCGCAGGCTGTGCCGGGCGGTTCTCGTTTTCAAAGCGCGGCTGCGGCTGCGGTTGCTGCTGCTGACTGGCCCCGCTGCCCTGTTTCAATAGGACCGAAGGTTGAATCTCTACAATGGTCTTCGGATTATCAACTATTCGCTCGGCCAGGTAGTTCTTTGTGCTTGCTTCGGACATGGCCTTCTGGAGCAGCGCGTTGAGCAGAACGGCCTGCCGCTGCTGCGTGATGCCGTCGAGTATGGTCTTGCGAACAGTCGGGTCTTGCAGGGTGAGGGTCTGAGCCTGATCTCTCTTGCCGTTTACTTTGAGTATGACCCAACCGCCCACTTCTTTGATCGGTTCGGTGTATTGGCCCGCGCTCATCGTCATCAAGCGTTGAGGCGCTTCGGGGCGGGTCGGCAACAACTGCTTCAGTTGCTCTTCGGTTGCAAACCCGAGAGCGCCCTGCCGCATCGCCGACTGGTGCTCCGACCTTTGCGCCGCTATCGTAGCGAAGTCGGCCCCGGTCTTGAGCTGGTCATAAACGGCCTTGATCTTTTGCTCGGCTTGAGCTTCGCCTATCGCGTCATCGACCGCACCGTTGTTGGCAGGGTCGGCCACGATGATAGAGAGATCGACTCCGCGCGCGGCGACGAATTGGTCTTTGTTGTCGTTAAAATATTTCTCTATCTCGGCGTCCGTGGGTGCCGTGATGCGCGCCTTCTCCCTGTCCCTGAGCGCGTTGATGGCGAGTTGTTTCTTAATTCTCTCTTTGACATCCGCTTCGGTGAGCCCCGCCTCTTTGAGTTGCTCCTGATACTTCTCTTCCGTAAGAGCGGCGTCCTGTTTGGTCTTCTGGATCTCTTGCGATATCTTGTTGTCATCGGGGACAAGATTCTCGCCTTTCTGAGCCAGTTGATATAGGGCCTCTTCCTGAATGAGGTTGTCGAGGACGCTCAAGCGCGCCGCCGCAAGCTCGGTTGAAGTAAAAGCCGGGCCGCCGCTGGTGCCGATCTGTTGCTTGATGACGCTGTCGACTTGCTTGAGCGTGATCTGGCTGGATCCGACTTTTGCCAGCACTTCGCCGTCCGTATTCTTATTGTCTTCACCGCAGGCTGCGATCAGCATAGAGGCTAGAACAATCATCACAATGTAAAGCTTACTGGAAACACGAAACACGTCTTTGCTCCTTCGCAAAATGGGTTTGACGGTCTGTCGCCCGCCTATGTTAAACTTTCGTTTTGCTCTCATGACAAAATTCTCATCGGAGGTATGTAACAATGTCTAAACGCTGTGAGGTATGTGGCAAAGGGCCTCAATTCGGCCATAAAGTCAGCCACGCCAATAACCGCACCAACCGCCGCTTTGACCCCAATCTCCAGGCCATCCGCGCCGTGGTCGGGGGTCGCGCTCAAAGAATCCGCGTCTGCACTCGCTGCCTGAAAGCCGGTAAAGTCGTCAAAGCCGCCTGATCCGATTTTGGATTTTCGTGGCGGATGATGCGCTTGCGCGCGCCGCGATTTGCGATTTTGGATTAGCGGACAGAAGCTCTGTTACTTGAATCCAAAATCGGCAATCTAAAATCCAAAATCAGACGAGCGCGATGGCGTCTATTTCTACGCGCGCATCGCGAGGCAGGCGAGAGACTTCGACGGTTGATCTGGCGGGCGGCACTTCGGCAAAAAAGCGCCCGTACGCCTCGTTCATCTCACCAAAATCTTTCAGATCAGCTAGAAAAACCGTTGTCTTTACCACCCGCTCAAGCGAACTGCCGGCAGCCTCAAGCACCGCTTTTATATTATTGAGCACGCGCTCGGTCTGCTCGGCGATGCTGCCCTCTATGACCTGTCCGGTGGCCGGGTCAATCGGTATCTGCCCCGAAGCGAAGACCAGGCCGTTTGCTTTCACAGCTTGCGAGTACGGACCTATGGCTTGAGGCGCGCGGTCGGTTTGGACACGGTCTTTCATCTTTGCCTGACCCCACAGTTAAGAATCAAACACCTCACTGAAATTGCAAATTATCTCAGATTCCGAGTGCAGTTGTCCACCAACGCAATTGCGGATCGTGGATTTCGGAATGCGGATTGAAAGAGTCTGTTTTAATTCCGCACTCCGAAATCCGCAATCAGGTCATACCTCGACAGGCTCGCCGCTTATGCGCTCGACATCGATCACGCCTTTTACGGATTTGAGCGCGGCGGTGATCTTTTCCAGGTGTTTGAGATCGAATATCTCTGCGGTAAGGACAAGCTGGCCGCGCCCCTGATCGTCAAGCGAAGCGCGTATATCACGGATGTTTGTTCCCACGCCCGCTATGGCCTGAGTCACGTCGGCAACCATTCCGGGGCGGTCTTCGGTCAAAAGTTTTATCGTGATCGGATAAGCCGCGGGGTTTTCGCTGTCCGCCTTCATCCATTCGACCTCTATGACGCGCTCCGGGTTGACAAGCAGGCTGGGCGCGTTCGGGCATCTCATCGAATGCACGGCCACGCCTTTGCCGCGTGTAATGTAGCCCAGTATCTCTTCACCGCGAATCGGGTTGCAGCACCGCGCACGGTAAACCATGATGTCGTCTACGCCCTTGACCACTATGCGGTCGGTTATCCCAAGCGCCCGCTTGACCACCTGCTTGAGCGTAGCCTTAGGCTCTTGCTCGATTTCGGCAGCGCGCTCGGGCGGCAACAGCTTCGCAATCACGTTGCGCGGGAGTACCTTTCCGTAGCCTATGGCGGCCAACAGGTCCTCCGCCCGCGCGCAGCCGTATTCGGGCGAGATGCGGTCCATGTCACCGTTGGACGTGAGCTTTTTCGCGTTCAGGCGAAAACGGTCGGCCTCTTTTTCAAAAAGTTTCTTGCCAAGCTCAATGGCCGTTGCGCGCTCGTTTTCGGCCAGGTAATGCCGAATCTTTGAACGCGCGCGCGCGGTCTTTACAAAATTCATCCAGTCGCGCGACGGGCGAGCGTTGGGCGAGGTCATTATCTCGACAACGTCGCCGTTTCGCAGCTGGTAACGAAGCGGCACTATCCGCCCGTTGGCCTTTGCGCCCGTGCAGGTCAACCCGACCTGCGTGTGTATGGTAAAAGCAAAATCTATCGGCGTAGCCCCGCGCGGCAGCTCTATCACTTTCCCCTTCGGCGTAAAGCAATAGACCTCTTTCGGATAAAGATCGAGCTTGAGCGAATCCAAAAATTCTCGCGAATCCCTGACCTCCTGCTGCCCCTCGACCAGGCGCTTGAGCCATTTGAATTTTTCGTCTTCGTCGGTGTGAGTGCCGCGACGCCCCTCTTTGTACTTCCAGTGAGCGGCGATGCCCTGCTCGGCGATCAGGTGCATCTCTTCGGTCCTGATCTGCACTTCAAAAGGCTGGCCCCCCTCGCCCAGCACCGACGTGTGCAGCGACTGGTAAAGGTTTTCACGCGGGAGCGCTATCCAGTCCTTGAAGCGGCCCGGTATAGGCGTCCACGCCGTATGTATCACGCCGAGCGCGGCATAGCAGTCTTTCACCGAGTCGGTGATGATGCGCACGGCGACCAGATCATAAACCTGGTCTATAGAGATGCGCTGTCGCTTGAGCTTCTGATAGATCGAAAATAGCCGCTTCAATCGCCCTTCGAGAATGACTACATTTATGCCCGCTTCGGCCATCATCTGCGAGACGCGCTGCTGCAACTCTACGTTGAAAGTCTCCAACCGCTTGCGGCGGTGCTCCACCAGCTCTTTTATCTTGTTGTACTCTTCGGGCTCCAGGTACTTGAAGGCGAGGTCTTCGAGCTCTCCGCGCACGCGGCTTATGCCGAGCCTGTGCGCGATCGGTCCGTACACGTCGAGCGTCTCTTGAGCGATGCGGCGGCGTTTCTCTCCCGGCAGGTACTCAAGCGTGCGCATGTTGTGCAGCCGGTCGGCGAGCTTTACCAGCACCACGCGGACATCATTGATGATCGCCAGGAGCATCTTGCGCATGTTGAGCGCCTGCCGCTCTTCATAAGGCGCGTGGTCAAGCTCTGAAATCTTCGTAAGCCCGTCTACGAGGTGGGCGATCTCCGGTCCGAAATATTCTTCGATGGCTTCGACCGAAGTCCCCGTGTCTTCGACAATGTCGTGCAGCAGCCCCGTAGCCACGCAAACGGGGTCGAGCTTCAGCTCGGCCAGGATGTTTGCGACTTCAAGCGGGTGAACCAGGTAAGGCTCGCCGGATTTGCGTATCTGGCCCCGGTGCTCGCGCGCAGAGAAGAGGTATGCGCGGCGCAGCAAATCTTCGTCGGCGCGGGGGTGGTATTGCTTTACCTTATCTACTATTGTTTCGAAGCGGATCATTTAAATAAAAAAGGTGACGACCCCTAAAAGGGCGTCACCATGAATTCTAGCACAGGAGGGAAGCCGTCTTCACTGCGTGGCAGCTTGCGTGCCACCTTCGGAAGCTTGCTTATCTTGTTGCTCCTTGCGCTTCTTCTCGTATGTCTCTCCCGTCTCCTTGATGCGGGCCTCGAGAACCTTCTTATTCTCAGGGTTGGTCTCGGTCTTGAGCTTTTCGTACAGCAGCAGGCGCTTGAAGACCCAGGCGTCGGGCGGGTCCGAATTTAGCTTGAGCGACTCTTCTATGTGCATCAGCCCCTTTTCGACCAGCGGCTTCATCTTCGCGATGACCTCGGGCGGGATCGGGCGATTATAGGTAGTGTACTGCTGACTGTTGCCGTAGTAGCTCTCGTCCCAGTAGCTGGCCGCGAGCGCGTGGTACGTACCAGCCTTCACGTCATTGTCGGACGAGTTCTCGGCCCGTTTGATCATAGCCATGCGCTGGTCTTCAACGTATTGCAGTTGCTTGTCCTTGTCGGCCTTGGCGCCGGCGTTTCGCGCCAGCGTCTCGTATATCTTGATCTCAAACCCCAGGGCTTGATCGATGACCTTCTCTTTGCCGGGGTTTGAGGTGATTATATTCTCATACTCTTTTAAGGCTTGAAGGCCCAGGTCCTCGGACGCATTCTGATCGAATTGCGCCTTAATGGTGTGCGCGTGGAACAGCCTCGCGTTGACCATATCGGGGCTAAGCTCAAGCGCGTGGGCAAACTTCTCCTGCGCCGCCTCGTACTTGCCATCGTTGTATTCCTGCACGCCCTGGTTCAGCGTGTCCTTGGCGCGCAACTCGTTAATGACCCCACATCCGCCCGCCGCCAACCCTGTGGCCAGCAGACAGACAAAGAGGGCAAAGTTATATTTTGCTTTCAAAATAATCTCCTCCTGCACGTCTATTCCAGATAATCAACCTGTAGCCCGATGGGCTGCGCGCCCGCGCCTTTAACCTCGTCGATGACGTAGACTATGTCGCCATAAGCCTTGTCTCTCGGCGCCTTGATAAAGACCGTGGTATCGCTCACGCCTTCGCGCTCTCGCTGCTCGAAGACGGCCTTAAGCTCGCGCCGGAGGTCAACCAAAGCTATGGGCTTTGTGTTGAGTTTCACCATCTGTGCCATGCCGACGTTCTCGCGGTCAACCTCGATCACGAGGAGGCCGATCTTCGGTATCACAGTGGTATCGTTCGGATCGGGCTTGGAAGGGATTTGCGACTCGAATTTCGCCTCTTTGCGCGGCTGAATAACCATGAAGATGATTAACAGCACGAGCAGCACGTCAATCAGCGGCGTGACGTTGATGTTAGGCGGTGCAAGACCTCCCGGTTTTTTTCCGAAAATCTCTTCAGTTTCTCCGTGTGCCATCTTTATTACCAGGCTGCCGACTCTATCGGCAGCCACCCTCCTAATAATTTAAGACAATTTCCTGCGGGCGCTCGCGCGAGCGCCCGCGCCTTCAGAGTTGAGCCGCTTTATCGCCGCTATTGAGTTTCGGCCCCGGTCTTCTCTTTTTCGGTCACAAGCCCTATTCGCTCCCAGGGCGGGTCCGAGTTGCGCAGCACGTCTATAACATCGACGACCGTGCCGTACTTGGTGAGCTTTCCGGCTTTGATATAGACGATCTGCTCGTCGGGCCTCTTGTCCTTAAGTATGCTCGTGACCTTGGCTGCGATATCTTCCTTGGCGTTCATCTTATCGCGCCCGATATAGAACTCGTTATCGTTCGGGATAGCGATCACCGCCGAAGTCTCTTTGACGATATTCTCGTCAAGATCAGGGTTCCTGGATTTCGGCACGGCGACGCTGACCCCGCTCTGCAACAACGGCGCGACCACCATGAAGATGATGAGCAAAACCAGCATCACGTCTACCATCGGTGTGACGTTGATATCGGCGACAAAACCGCTTTTGTCACCGCCTGCTGCCATTCCCATAGCTAAACCTCCTATGAAACTCTACCTATGCACTTCCGCGGCGCTTGAGGAAGTAATCGATAAGCTCGGACGAGGAGTTGTCCATCTCAATCGTGAAGGCCTCGACCTTGCTCTGGAAGATGTTGAACGCCCAGACCGCCGGGATGGCTACGAGCAACCCGAACGCCGTTTCGATCAGCGCTTCCGAAATGCCGCCCGCGACGGCCGCGATGCCGGTTCCTTCGGCCTTCTCCATGCCCTGGAACGCGTTGATGATGCCGACGACTGTGCCGAGCAGTCCCACGAACGGGGCGGTCGAGCCTATGGTTGCGAGGCCCGAAAGTCCGCGTTTAAGCTCTGCGGTCTTGAGCGCCGTAGCGCGCTGCAAGGCGCGGCGCGCGGCATCCATAGTCGAGCCGGGGATGTCCGAGCCTGCCTGATGCGCCTGGAATTCTTGCAGTCCTGCGTTTACGACCATCGCAAGGTGAGACTTCTTATGACGGTCAGAGATCGCTATGGCTTCGTCTATGCGATTGTCGCGCAGCGCCATTGCGACTTTGGGCGCAAACATGCGCGACTGGTTCTTTGCCGCATTGAAGGTGAGCCACCGCTCGACCATCACGGCAATCGAGTACATGCTCATTATGGCGAGCACGATCGCGATGACCCACGCGGGCCATTCCATCTTTCGTAGCATCTCCAGAATTGAGAAGCCGCCGTGTTTGGCGGGCTCCGCTTGCGGCGCTGCCTGGTCTGCTGCCTGAAGCAGTAAGAACGCGAGCTTGTTGCCCGCCAGCCACAGATTAGTTAGAAGTAGCATGTGTAGAATCCCTCCAAGTCAAATTAGATACTTTTCAGTGCGCAGCCGGGAGGCACACGGACCTCCCGGCCAGGTAGAAGAACTCGATTAATGTTACGGCGTGAAGTTAAAGGTGATCGTGCCTATGACTTTCACCGGCACGCCGCTAAGCTGTGTGGGCGTGAATTTCCAGCCGCGAGCGGCAGCGACCGCCGCGTCTTTCAACAGCGGGTGTCCCGATATGGCCCTCGCCGATAGAACGTTGCCCGATTCGTCAACCGTCACCTCGACGACGACCGCACCGCTTACGCGCGCAGCGCGGGCCAGCGGCGGATAGGTCGGCGTCGGCCGACGCGTCGCCGAGCCTTGAAGCACGCCGCCCGACTTGCGAATTATCTTCGGAGGCTCAGGCTTTGGCTCTTCCTTCGGCGGAGGCGGAGGCGGAGGCGGAGGCGGAGCCTCACCCCCTCCACCGGGCGTGCCGCCGATTATGCCGCCGGGTATGCCGCCCGGAGCGCCGCCGCCCGAAGAGCCGCCCGCCGCGACGGGGCCTGTGTACTCTATGCGCTCCATAGGCTTGGGCGGCGAAGGCTTCTCGATGGTCTTGGGCGGCTCTTTAGCCGCGACGTAGGCTTCAACCTTGGCGGGCTGGTTCTTGGGCTGCGGTTTGGGAGCCGAAGCCGGAGCCGCTGCGGGCGGAGGCGTTGCAAGCTCGATGGCCGTCTCGCCCGTCTTCGTCAACTGCGCGTTGATGATGACCACACCGGGTATGAAGATTATCAAAAACGCCAGCGTCGCCCATATCCCCATCGTGTCGAAAAAGTAGATTATGCGGTCATCGCCGCCCGTGTTGGCCGACGACACGACGAGCGATTGACCCATAATGGACCGCTCGGTCAGGTGCTCGGTCTGGACCGGCGGCTTTGCCGTGATCGCGTGCGCGAACGGCAAGATCGCCAGAAAGACGCCTATGAGCAAGGCGAAAGCTGATAACCCGCCAAATCCCTTTCCGTATGCCCACCAGATGGCGAGAAAAATCTGCGCATAAAAAATGCAGAAGGCCCCGTACATCCACCATAAAGAGAAGCTGCGATTCTTCTTCTTTGCAATGAAAGCGGGGACCAGGCCGATTGGCAGGGCAATTAATGCGTGTATCCCGAGCGCTACCAGTAGGGCGAGCACTAACTGAAGTTGATCGGACATCTTAATTCCTCCGATTATTCTCTATGGATTGGTGTGCTAGTCTGTATCTCAGCGCGGACGAGGCTCTCGATGAGTGCGCGAACCTGTGGCAGTTCCATAAGCGCGGTATTGCTGATCGGAGCAATTTGAAACAACATGGCGCGACTCACGGACCTCAGGATTGTTTTCTACGCGACAGTCTGATTGAAAACCGGCTGAGTCTACTACTGGCTTTCCCATCAAGTCAAGGAGTTTTTAGGCTCCCGAACAATTTAGACACCGCGCGCAAAAATTTGTTCCCAAACCCATTTTCGATTTCGGATTTTCGATTTCGAATTTTGGATGACGGAAGCCTGCGAGTTGTCGCAACAAGCTATGCTCCGGCAATCCAAAATCCGAAATCGAAAATCGTTAGACTTCTGCCAGGGTTCTCTTCGCAGCGCGCGGGCGCGCTTCTACGGGCGTGCCTCGGCTTCCGCTCCCTTTTCCGGTCGTGAGGTAATGCCACCAGAGCATGATGGGGCTTGCGACAGCGACCGTAGAGAACGTGCCGACGATAATGCCTATAGTGAGCGCGAGCGCGAACCCTCTCAGCACCTCGCCGCCGAATATCAAGATCGCAACTACTGAAAGAAACGTGAGCCCGTTTGTGATAACGGTCCGAGAAAGTGTTTGATTGATCGAATCGTTCGTGATCTGCACGAGGCTGTCCCGCCTTCGCAGTCTGAGGTTCTCTCGTATTCGATCAAAGATGACTATAGTGTCGTTCATAGAGAAGCCGACCAGTGTCAGCAGCGCGGCAATCACGGTCAGGCTTATCTCTTCCTGGATGAGACTGAATATGCCTAAAGTCACAAGCACGTCGTGGAAGACCGCCGCCACCGCCGCCACGCCGTAAATCCATTCAAACCGGAAAGCCACGTAAATGAGCATCCCCGCCAGCGCCGCGAGCGTCGCGTAGATTGCTCGCGAGCGCAGGTCTTCGCTCACCTGCGGCCCGACCACGTCGGCTGAAATCACTGCGAAGCTGCCCGTAGTAAAATAGTCCTTCATCTTTTCGAGCAGGTCTGCCGGGACTTCTTGCACCTGTATCTCTTCCAGGCTGTTGATTACGCCGTCGCGGTCCGCGCGATATTTGGCAATCGCCTCGGCTGCCTTGGCGTAAGTATCGGGCGAGCCGGTCGGGTTGATGCGATAAAGCGCATCTTCTATCTCTTTGGCGCCCACCAGGTTCATATCGATCTTGCCCGCGTATAGCCGCTCTAAAAGGGCTGCTTTAACCTTGGCCTGATCGAAGCCGTCATAATTCGGCGCGGTCAACGGAAGGCTTTGCAGTACGTTGGTGTCCTGAATAAATCCCTTCTGTTGCTGATCGCGGAAAGCGATTATCTGATCGCCCACGAGCCTGTAAGGGTGCGGGCCTGCGAAGACCTGGTCTTTGATTCCGAGCGAATCAACCTCGCGAAGCTCTATCTCTATGCCTTCGGCGTTGATCGTATTGATATTGGCTTTACCCGCCGAAATGTCGCCTTCCGGATTGAGCTTTTGCAGGGCGCGAATGAGCCTTCGCTTGTCTTGAAAGTCATTGCCCGATTGCGCGGCGCGTATTTGAAATTCGCTATTGCGGCCAAGAACTGTTTGAATCGTCACCTTGCTCGTATCGATTGCCGGGTCGGTTGAAAGCGCGGAGCGTATCTGTTCGGGCGCGACCGCCTCTTTAAACCTGACCGTCATCAGCGTGCCGCCGGTGAAGTCGACGCTCAGGTTGAACCCGCGAACTTGAACGGAAATCGCGCCCAACAGCAGTAAGATTATCGAGACGGGAATAAGATAGTTTTTGGCTTTGATCCAGTTGATTTGAGGATTGCGAAATAATTCTACCATGAAAACTCCAGAGGTCCGTTGTCAGCCGCCCGGTTGTTTAAATGCAACCGGGCGGCTGACAACTGGCAATTTCTATATGCTCAACGACTCAACCCTCGCCGTTCGGTTCAGGTGCCACATAAAGATCGTCCTCGACACGAAGACCGATGTGAAAACGTTGACAACAAGTCCTGCGACCAGCGTGACGGCGAACCCTTTGATCGGGCCGGTCCCGAATACGAATAGAAAGACGGCTGAAACTATGGTCGTTACGTGCGTGTTGATGATAGTCAAAAAGGCTTTATTAAAGCCGACCGCGACCGCCGAAGAGACAACCTTGCCGTTTCGCAACTCTTCGCGTATGCGCTCGAAGATCAAGACGTTCGAATCGACAGCCATACCTATGGTTAAGATCACGCCCGCTATGCCCGGGAGCGTGAGCGTTGCATTGAAGATGACGATGACCGCCAGCAGCAATATCAGGTTCAGTATGAGCGCAAGCACCGCGTTGACGCCCGACAGCCGGTAGTACCAGAGCATGAAGAGGACGACCGCGACCAAGCCCGCTATCGATGCGGCGACTCCCTGGCGTATAGAGTCCGCGCCGAGCGAGGGGCCTACGGTTCGCTCTTCGATGTAAGTGACCTTTGCCGGAAGCGCGCCCGATCTCAACACGAGCGCAAGGTCTTCTGCCGATTGCTGCGTGAAGCCGCCCGTGATCTGGCCGCGATCCGTGATCTGGCTGTTGATGCTGGGGGCCGACCTGACTTCATTATTCATCACGATGGCGAGGTAATCGCCCACGTGCTTGCCGGTCACGTCGCCGAAACGGGTAGCGCCGCCCGGCGTAAGCTGAAAATCTATCTCCCAGTTCGCCCCGCCGTATTGCGACCTGGACGCCTGCGCGCTGCGCATGTCCATGCCGGTGACTACGGGAGTCTTTTCGACCACTACCCACCCTTCGGTGGGCGCTGTGCCTGCCTCGGCGCGAGGGCGGTAAAGCACCACTTCGTACTTCTCAAGCCCGCCCTCAAGACCACGCGCCGCGGCTTCGGCCGCCTCTCTCGTGGGGTAGGGCACCGACGTGTTTTTGGCTACGAGCTTCAGCTCCAGGTTCGAGTCGGCGTTGAGCGTGTTTTTTACGCGCTCAGGATCGTTGACGCCGGGCATCTGTATCAGGATTTGATAACGGCCCTCGCCGCCATGCCGCTGCACGATTGGCTCTTTGACGCCGAACTCGTTTACGCGCTTGTCTATGATCTCTTTGGCGAGCATAGTGGCGCGCTCGCGCTCTATGTTCTGGGCGTCCTCGGCAAACTTGAAGACGATAGAATTGCCTTTTTCGGTTCCCGACCAGCCGCGCGCTTCAGAAGTGTGCGCGTTGAATTCGCGCTCAAGCTCGTTAATGATGTCGGCGGCTCTGCTTCTATCCGGCAGCGTGATAGTTATCTCGTCTACGTCGGTGGCCTTGATCTCGGTATAGGGCCAGCCCTTCTCTTTGAGCTTCGCTTCGGCTACTTCGACGTTTTTTTGCGAGATGCTTTTTATTACGTCGTTTGTCTGCACCTGCATGACGAGGTGGCTGCCGCCGCGAAGGTCAAGCCCGAGGTTGATATTGTTTGACAGGTTCTCTTTGACCTGAGTCCAGCTGGTGAAATCTTTAGCGTTTGGCCATCGTTCTTTCGGCGACGGCATCAGGACCAGGTACAGCCCCACCAGCGTTACCAATACAATTATGATCGTTCGATTCCGAATATCTTTACGCATAAAACCACCCGTTATTACTTCGTTGCCTCGACCCCTTTGGCGTCCAAGGCTTGCGGCCCCGCTATGGCGCTCCGCATCACCTCGACTGAAACTTTGTCGGCTATCCTCAGCGTCACGGTGTCGTCGCGAACGGCGACTATCGTTCCGTAGATGCCGCCCGACGTGACCACCTTGTCGCCCGGCTTGAGCGCGTTGAGCAACTCTTCACGCTCTTTCTGCGCCTGCCGCTGTCTTTTTTGCTGGGGACGTATGACGAGGAGGTAGAATATGCCGAAAATGAGGATGAAGGGCAGAAGCGAGGTGATAAAGCTGCCTGCGCCGGGCTGCTGTGGCTGCCCCTCCTGGAGAAAAAACAGAAAGCCTAAGGCTATTTTCATGTCCATTTTTGATTTTTACTCGCCGGCACTTTCTAGCGGGAGATTCCGCCCGCGGGGGCTACGGATTGAATCCTGTTGAGGTATCAGTCCTGTCCGCGTGCAAGGTCGCTCAGATAAGTCTTATGAAACTCGTTAAAAGTGCCAAGCTTGATAGATTGCCTGATTCGCGCCATCATGTCAAGGTAGAAGCTGACGTTATGATAAGAGCTTAAAACCGCCCAGAGTATCTCGCCGCTCGCCCAGAGGTGGCGCAAATATGCGCGCGAATACCTGGCGCAAACCGCGCATTCGCAAGCCTCGTCTGCGGGGCGCGGGTCATCGCGAAAGCGCGTGTTTTTGATGTTGATTCGGCCCCGGCTCGTAAAAAGCTGTCCGTTCCTGGCGTTGCGCGTGGGCATCACGCAATCGAACATATCTACCCCGCAGGCGACCGCTTCGATCAGGTCTTCGGGCGTGCCTACGCCCATCAGATAGCGGGGACACGCTTCGGGCATCAACGGCGCGACGTGCGATACCACGTCAAACATCGCGCTCTTTTCCTCGCCCACCGAAAGCCCGCCTATCGCGTAGCCGTCAAAGCCTATTTCGACGAGCCCCGCCAGGGACCGCTCGCGAAGATCCAGGTAAGTGCTTCCCTGTATGATCCCGAATAGCGCCTGATCGGGGTTTACAATATTGATTGAGGCGCTTTCAGCACGGCCTGGGTCCGTGTGCAATCTGACTAAGTGGTCCTTCGACCTGCGCGCCCACCTTTCGGTCAGCTCAAGCGAGCGGAGCGCTTCATCCCGCGTCGCGGGATACGGCGTGCATTCGTCAAACGCCATCACTATGTCAGAGCCGAGCGCGGCCTGAATCTCCATAGACTTTTCCGGCGTCAAGAATTGGCGCGAGCCGTTGATGTGGGATTGAAACTCGACGCCCTCTTCGCTCATCCGCCTGAGCGGCCCGAGGCTGAAGACTTGAAACCCGCCGCTGTCGGTGAGGATCGCGCGGTCCCACGAGATGAAACGGTGCAGCCCGCCCAGGCGATTAATCGTCAGGTGGCCCGGCCTCAGATAAAGATGATAGGTGTTGCCGAGTATGATCTTGGCCCCGGCGCTTTCGAGCATTTCCTGCGTCAGCGCTTTAACCGTCCCTTGCGTGCCCACGGGCATGAAAGCGGGCGTGTCGAACGAGCCGTGAGCCGTGCTGACGCGGCCCGCGCGCGCGCGCGTCGTCGTGTCGGTTGCACTCTTTTCGAATGAAAATCCGTGAGTCATATTAACCGGCGATAAAGCTTCTGCTCCGACGATCATCATAACGCAGAGTGACTTTACAAATCATGCGCGAGTGAGCTAGCGTTTCTCCCGCGCCACTTTCTACGCGCTAAAGCCGCCTCAAGGAGTTCGCCTTATGACAGGTGCTTTTCGCATAATCGGAATAATAGTTTGTCTTGCTCTCATAATAGCCTCGGCGGTCGCGATTGCGCCTGCGGCAATCGGCCTGGTCCAGACGCCTAAAGGCCAGGGGACGCAATTCGGTATGGCATTCGCCGACCAGCCAAGCGCGCCCGCTTCTGATGAAGAGATCAATCAAGCTATAAAGGTGCTCACCGAGCGACTCAAGAAACTGGGCGTCAAAGACGCTATCGTCGAGCGCAGCCAAAAGGCGGACGAGCACATTCAAGTTTTGCTCCCGCCAGGAACCGATGTGGGCCACATAGCGCCAGTACTCAACGCTGATGGGCTGCTAGAGTTGAAGTTTGTGGCTAAGCAAACTCCGCTTCCCTATCCAACAAAAGGGGAGGCAGAAGCGGCGGCGAAGAGTCTCGTGGGATACGAAGTGCTTCGTTACAGACCTCGTGACAGCAATGTCAATTATAGTAATAGCTGGGTGATTGTTGAAAAAACGCCCGTAATCACAAGCCAGGATATGCTCGAAGTTAAAGCCTCACCTTCGCAATTCGGAGACAGTAATTACGAGATCGATTTCAAGCTCAAGCCCGAAGCGGCAGACCGGTTCGCGCGCGAAACACGCAACAATATCGGCAATTTTCTAGCAATTGTCTTAAATGGCGAAGTGAGATCAGCGCCTATAGTCAACAGTGAAATCCATGACCGCGGACAGATAACTGGCGGCTTCACGAAGCAATCCGCCGAAGACCTTGCGATAGTCCTGGGATCAGGCGCGCTGCCTCGCCGTCTGGTGTACGTGAGGGAGGAGCCCGTAGATGGAAGCCGGTGGACCGGCCCTTACAAAAAGCGCGCGGGATTTCTCGGCGTGGCTATCGTCGCGCTTTTCGGGCTTCTATACCTGCTCCTGCGCTCGCGCCCGGCTCGCGAGGCAGTCTACCGGCCTGCGACTTACGGGCATAGCAGTCAATAAACGATCCCATCCGATGATTTATGCGTTCTACGCGCTTGCCGCGCTTCTGATAATTCAGGGAATATTCTCGTTGCTCGAAGGTTTGCGGTTTCGCGCCTTTGTTCTCGCGTCTTTTCAAACCCCGCGCAGTTCTTACACGCCTAAAGCTTCAATCATAGCTCCGTGCAAAGGCATAGACCGCGCGCTTGAAGAGAACCTTGCCGCGCTGTTTCGCCAGGACTACCCGAACTATGAAATCATTTTCGCCATCGGTTCGAGCGAAGACGCCGCTCGCCAGATCATTGAACGGTTGATCGCCGAGAACGCGCGCCCGGCGGCGCGACTTGTGATCGCCGAAGCGAGCGCCGACCGGAGCGAGAAAGTAAACAA
Organism: Blastocatellia bacterium; assembly: GCA_963728545.1. Taxonomy (GTDB): domain Bacteria; phylum Acidobacteriota; class Blastocatellia; order UBA7656; family UBA7656; genus DASUNP01. The sequence continues at coordinate 2,265,795 of CAVSKO010000002.1, read as the reverse complement.
CCTGCTCGCCGCGATTAATCACGTCGGCAAGGATTGCGAAGCGTTTGTCTTTGTAGATTCGGACGCGCGCGTTCATGCCGGGTGGCTGCGCGCTCTGGTTTCAGAGCTTAAAGACCCGGAAGTCGGCGCGGCTACGGGCTATCGCTGGCACATACCTGAGCGCGGCGGTTTCTGCTCCGCGCTTCTCGCGGCCTGGAACGGGTCGGTGGCGACTACGCTCGGCGATCACGGGCGCAATTTCGCCTGGGGCGGCTCGACCGCGATACTGCGAGAGACGTTTGCGCGCATCGGCGTCAGAGATCACTGGCGGCGCGCGTTGAGCGACGATTACGCGCTGACGCGGGCAGTCCAGCAAGCCGGTCTTTTAATCAAGTTCGTGCCGCGTTCTCTTTTACCGTCGCGAGAAGAGGTCCGGCTTGCTGAATTGCTTGAGTTCACCACGCGACAGGTGACGATCACGCGCGTTTATCGTCCGAACGTGTGGTGGACAGGGTTGATTTCTCATCTCTTATTCAACCTGACTTTTTTCGGCGGCCTGGCGCTGATACTGACCGGCGCAACCGGAGCAGACATAAAAGTGCCGGTTGCGATGCTGTCAACCATCTATCTTCTTGGGAGCATCAAAGGCGCACTTCGTATGAATGCGGCCTCGGCGCTGCTTCAAGCCGAGCGAAACGAGATCATTCGAATGTGGTGGATGTTCTGTCTGCTTTGGCCTCTCGTAGCAGTTTTATTCCTTTACAACTTCATCAAGTCTGCCACGACGCGGCGCATCAAATGGCGCGGCGTCGTCTACGAGATGAGATCACCGACAGAAACGATTGCGATCAAATAAGGCGACGTAAGCCGTCATCTTGCGCCTCAGTTTTCAGCAGTGTAGGATTGCGGCGAGCACTCAGGCAGAACATTCGAAAGGAATTTTGTTCATCCGATGCAACAGGCATTAGCAGGCGTTCGCGTGCTGGACCTTTCGCGCATGCTGCCCGGCCCTTTTGCTTCGATGATGCTCGGCGATCTGGGCGCGGAGGTCATCAAGGTTGAAGAGCCTCGCGTCGGCGACCCGACTCGCTGGAGCCCGCCGATGATCGCAGGTCAGAGCGCGGCCTTTCTCCAGGTCAATCGTAATAAAAAATCTATTGCCCTGGACCTCAAGCGGGCGGAAGGCCGAGAGATATTCTTACGACTTGCCGCGAGCGCCGATGTCGTGCTCGACCAGTTCAGGCCCGGCGTCGTAGACCGCCTCGGCGTAGGCTATGCGGCCGTGTCGGAGATCAACCCGCGAATAGTCTACTGCTCGCTGACGGGCTTTGGGCAGGACGGGCCGCACCGCGACCGCAGCGGCCACGATCTGAATTACCTCGCGCTGTCGGGCGTGCTCGGACTGACTACGGACGAGCGGGGCAAGCCTGTGATTCCGGGAGTCCAGGTTGCCGACCTTGCGGGAGGCATGATCGCCGCTTACGGGATAATCGCGGCGCTCTATGGGCGCGAGCGAACCGGGCGAGGCCAGTTCGTAGACGTATCAATGTACGACGTGATGATGGCTATGCTGCCCGTTCCCGCGGCCCAACATTTTGCCGGAGCGAATTTTAAAGTCGGCGACAAGTACGGGCTTTCGGGCGCGTATCCGTTTTATAACGTCTATGAAACCGCCGACGGGAAATTTATGACGCTCGGCGCGCTTGAACCGAAGTTCTGGGAGAATTTCTGTCGCAAAGCAGGTCGCGAAGATTTGATCGCGCGCCAGTTCGACGCGGGCGAGCGCCGCAAAGAACTTTTTCAAGAGGTGGGCGACGTTTTCAAATCGCGAACGCAAGCCGAATGGGTAGAGTTGATGAAAGACGCGGACGCTTGCTCGGAGCCTGTGCTGGCAATCGATGAAGCCTTCGATCACGCTCAGGCCCGCGCGCGCGAGATGGTCCGCAATATTGAGCACCCCGTCGCGGGAGTAATAAAGCAATTGGGGTTTATTCCTAAGCTGAGCGACACGCCTGCGCAAGACACTTGCGCTTCACCCGCGCTCGGAGAGCAGACCGACGAATTGCTCGCAGAAATCGGGATGAGCGCTGACGAGCGCGAGCAGCTTTACAAAGCAGGCATAGCAAGAAAGGCCGAGGCGAGCGCAGGAAAACCTGACGCGCCGCCGTTGCGCGTTTAAGCATAATACGCTGGAGGTAGAAATGGACTACACGCTGACCGAAGATCAGGAGCAATTGCGACGGCTCGTAGAAGAGTTCGTGCGCGGCGATGTGAGGCCATATTTTGAGAAGCACGGTTATGGAGAATTTCCCTGGCCGCTGTTTCGCAAGCTGGGCGAGCTTGGTCTTGCCGCAATCCCTTTTCCGACAGAATACGGTGGAGGCGGGCTGGATTATTCTACTTATGCCGTTGTGCTTGAAGAGTTGACTCGTCTTGAGAGCCACCTCGGCGGGTTGCTCGCCGTGCATGGGCTTCCGCAACTTATCATCAATCAATTCGGCACCGACACTCAGAAGAAAAAGTATCTGCCTCCGCTCGCCCGCGCGGAACTTCTGGGCGCGTTCGCGCTGACCGAGCCGCACGCGGGTTCGGACGCGGCGAACATAAACACGCGCGCCGAATTGAAGGGCGATAAATACGTTTTGCGCGGGCAGAAAATCTGGATCACTCACGGCGGCGAAGCGGACGTCTATATCGTCATGGCCGTGACCGAAAAAGGGAAAGGCTCAAAAGGCGTCAGCTCTTTCGTAGTCGAGAAGGAATCGAAAGGGCTTTCGTTCGGCAAGCGCGAGCGCCCGATGGGATTGCCGCATCACACGCGCGAAGTCTTTTTTGAAGATTGCGAAATCCCGCGCGAAAACCTCGTCGGCCGCGAAGGCGAGGGCTTCCGCGTGGCGATGACGGCGCTCGATTCGGGCCGCATAACGGTCGCGGCCACTTCCATAGGCACGGCGCAAGCGGCATTCGATCACGCGCTGCGGTACTCAACCGAGCGCCGCGCATTCGGTCAGCCGATAGCCGATTTTCAAGGCATTCAATTCATGCTCGCCGACATGGCCGCCGCTATCGAAGCCGCGCGCTGCGTGATGCGCAAGGCGGCGTATTTGAAGGATCGCGGCCTGCCTTTTAACGCGGTAGCCTCGATGGCTAAACTGCTTGCGACCGATGCTGCGATGAAAGTGACTACCGACGCCGTTCAGATTTATGGCGGTTACGGCACGAGCGAAGACTATCCGGTCCAGGCGCTTATGCGCGAAGCCAAGATCGGCCAGATAGTCGAAGGGACCAATCAGATACAGCGAATGATTATCGCGCGGGAATTGTTGAAGAAATTCAAGCAATAGATCGGACGAGAAATGAAAACAGATGAGCGGCTTGTTAGAATAAAAGCCGCTCATCTGTTGATAGGAATAGATTTATAAGGCCAAGCCTGATTAATTGAGGGATCCCTTCTTATCGCCTGTCCTGCGCCGATCCGAGAGAGAGTGATTATGATTTCTCATTCGCCTGGCTCTGACCACTTTTGCTATTAATGACAGGAACTTATCAAACTCTATAGGCTTTTGATAAGCGGCCACAGCGCCAAGCTCCATTGCGCGGTTAAGCTGCTGCTTTTCGACGGCGCTCATAGCCACTATCGGAACACCGGAAAGCTGACCATCTCTTTTAATTAGTCTAATTAGCTCAAGCCCGTTGACTCTCGGCATGTTGATGTCGGTTACGATCAGGTCAGGCTGCCTCGTCGCAGCCAGAAGATAAGCCTCCTGTCCGTCGGCGGCAGGGATCACTTCAAAACCTTCCAGCTCAAACAACATCGACAGCGCAAAACGAGTATCCGTATCGTCTTCCACCAAAAGTATTCTGTTCTTAACCTCTGTGCTCATACCATTTCCACTCATACGTTGTGGTTAACTACTTCGTTCCCGAGGTGCCCATCTACAATTCGATTGCTTGCGCCCCCAGACATACTTTAACTAGCAACTCCTGTTCCCTTAGACCCGCTTTGAGCGGGAGTTCTCGAAATGTGCTGGAGTCCCAGACTTTGAGCTTATCTCGATAGTTCTTTGGGCCGATCACTGACAAAGATCGTTACATCAGTGTCGTAAAGTGATATAGCCTGTGGGTGAATTTGTTACTGCGGGCTCAGGCAAATTCCAACTCGACCGGCCCCGGCAAAATGCCCGCCTCGTAGCCCCGCTTTAACAATAACTCGACGGCCCGGCGGCCCGTGTCGCCGTAATCTATCGTATAATCATTTACATACATGCCGACGAACTTATCCGTCAAATCGGTCTGCATTCCGCGCGCATAAGCCATGCTGTGGCGCACCGCTTCGTTGCGATGCGCCAGCCCGAATTCAATCGATTCGCGCAGCAGTCTGGAGACTCGCTCGATCAATTCCGGCCCAAGCGATTTTTTAATGGCATTGCCGCCCAGCGGCAACGGCAACCCTGTTTCGGCCTTCCACCATTCGCCCAAGTCTATGACCTTTTCAAACCCGCGTGCGCTATAAGTCAATTGCCCTTCGTGAATAAGCAAGCCCGCGTCGGCCTGGCCGCGCTCGACCGCATCCATGATCTGGTCGAACGGGATGACGACGGTCTTTGCCTCTCCCACGCAAAGCCGCAGCGCGAGATAAGCCGTGGTCATCAATCCGGGCACGGCTATAGTCGCGTTGCGGAGTTGATCGAGTGTCATAGGCTCGCGCGCGATGACAAGCGGGCCGTAATCATCACCCACCGAAGCGCCGGAAGTGAGCAGTGCGTAACGGTCCAGCACGTAGGCGTAAGCGTGTATAGAGATAGCCGTCACGTCAAGCTCGGCGTTCATCGCGCGGCGATTGAGCGTCTCTATGTCCTGTATGATGTGCTGAAAGCTCAACCCTTGGGTGTCGATGCTATCGGTCGCCAGGGCGTAAAACATGAATGCGTCGTCCGGGTCCGGGCTGTGCCCGAGTGTGATCTCTCTTTTCTCCATGTCCCTAATGTAACTATGCAATGATCGGCTGACAAGCTTTTCGAAGTCGGCGCGGGTGAGTTATTCTAACAGGCTGTTTTTATCTTCGGTTTTGAAACCGATTATGCGAGGGGTAATTTCGGTATGCTTAAAGTTGGTTTACTAGTAGGGCGCGAGCGCTCGTTTCCTGACGCGCTCATCGACGAGGTCAACAGCCGCGACGCGGGCGTCGTGGCCGAGTACGTAAAAGTAGGCGAAGTCGCGAGCGACGCGAAATGCGATTACCAGGTCATAGTCGACCGCATCTCGCACGAAGTGGTTTTTTATCAGCCGTTTCTGAAAGCGGCGGCGCTCTCGGGCACAATCGTCATCAACAACCCGTTCTGGCGGCTGGCAGATGATAAGTTTTTTGGCACTGCCCTGGTCGAGCGGCTCGGCATCGCCGTTCCGAAAACGGTGGTATTGCCTTCGCGCGCTTACCCGGAAGGGATCATCCCGGAAAGCTTGAGCAACCTCAAATCGCCGCTCGACTGGCAGGCTATAGCGGATTACACGGGGCTTCCGGCAATCCTCAAACCGCACTGGGGCGGCGGCTGGAAAGATGTCTATCGCGTTGATAGCATCGAAGATTTGCTTGCGGCTTACAACCAGACAGACCGGCTCTGCATGATGTTGCAGGAGTTCATCGATTGGCAGCAGTACGTCCGCTGCGTCTGCATAGGCAAGACCAACATCTTGATAACCAACTGGGACCCGCGCCGCCCGCACTTCGAGCGCTACCGCAATGTAGAACAGGTGCTCGATCCACAGCTTGAAGAGCGAATCCGCGCCGACGCTATCAAGATCAACCAGGCGCTCGGATACGACATGAACACCGTAGAGTTTGGCGTCCGCGACGGCGTGCCTTATGCAATAGACTTTATGAACTCCGCGCCGGACTTCGATATCTCTTCGCTCACCGAAACCTACTTCCCCTGGGTCGTAACGGCTATGGCGGAACTGGTGATCGAGCGCGCAAAGCAAGCCGCCGGTAATCGCCCGCAGTATCGCTGGGACGCTTTGCTCAACTCTGATTGATCGGGCCGGGAGGGTTTGATAGTTTCATGGCGATGACACGACCCGACGAAGCAATCGATTATTATCACGACCTGCTGGCAGGCGAGCACCTTGCCGGCACCAATCAGTTGCTCCAAGAGGCGACCGAGCGCGACCGTTTAGCATTTGGCAGTCGCGCGGTCTGTAGCGTGCTGCGCCCTTACTTCATCACCGCCCCGCAGTATGAATATGTCCGCCGAGTCTCTACGCTTGTGATGCTGGCCGTCGCCGCGCTCGGGCGCAGGCTGATGAGCGATGCGCGTTTGAGAAGCGAGCTGGACCTCGACTCGCAAGAAGAGGAAATAATTCAGGTCGAGAACGGTTACGGGTCGGCGGACGTGAGCGCGCGGCTTGATGGGTTTTTAAGCGCGGAAGGCGATTTCAACTTTGTCGAGTATAACGCAGAGAGTCCCGGCGGGCTTGGCTACGGAAACGCGCTCAGCGATGCGTTCCGGGCTATGCCGATCATGCAAGAGTTTGGTAGGCGTTACTCGGCGCGCGCGCTTCCGGTGCGCACTTTTGTTTTCGACTCGCTGCTTTCGGCATACCATCGCTGGGGCGGAAAAGGTCTGCCGAGCATCGGCATCATCGACTGGCGCGGCGTCAGCACCTACAGCGAATTCTTGCTTATGCAATCGGAGTTCGAATCGCACGGCTGCCGCGTGAAGATAGCCGATCCCGAAGAGCTGGAGTATCGCGACGGGCGGCTTTTTATCGAAGACTTCGCCGTAGACCTTGTTTACAAAAGAGTCGTTACCGCAGAGCTTCTGGCAAAGTACGGCGCTCGCCATCCGCTGATCGATGCAGTGCGCGAGCGGGCCGTCTGTATGGCGAACGGGTTTGCTGTCCAGATGCTTTATAAAAAAGCGATCTTCGCTTTGTTGAGCGATGCCGAGATTGCCGGTTCGTTCGGGCCGGAGATAGCTGCGGCGCTCGCCCGCCACATCCCCTGGACGCGCAAGGTGCGCGAGATGAAGACCGCTTATCAGGAAAGAACTGTTGACTTGATTCCGTTCGTAGCCGAAAATCGCGAGCGGATGGTGCTGAAGCCGAACAGCGAATACGGCGGCAAAGGCGTGGTTCTGGGCTGGGAATGCGATGCGGATCGTTGGCGCGAATCGCTCATCGATGCGTTGAACGCATCTTACGTAGTGCAGGAGCGCGTGCCGCTCGGCCGCGAAGTATTTCCGAGCATAATCAACGGCGCGCTCAGTTTTGATGAGCGGTATCTGGACCTCGATCCTTACGTTTGGGACGGCGAGCGCGTAGAAGGTTGCGGAGTGCGTCTCTCAAAGCTCGCTTTGTTAAACGTGAGCGCGGGCGGAGGGTCGGCCACGCCTATGTTTATCATCCGTGAAAAGTAGCAGTGGCAACTGTAGAATCTAACTCTTGCCTGCCCGCCCGGCTCTCGGCGAGTGCTTTACAAATCGCTAGAAAAATTGAATACTCTCAAAATCGTTCAGGTTATTCGCCGGTTTTTTATAATCTCTCATGCAGAAGACGTTATTAAACAATCGCTATCGAATAGTGCAGGATTTGGGCAGCGGAGGGTTCGGTCAAACCTTCATTGCGGAAGATACTCATATGCCTTCCAAACGCCGCTGCGTCATCAAGATATTGCATCCCGCTTCCGATAATCCTCCGGAGCTACAGGAGATCATTTCAAAACGGTTCGAGCGCGAGGCTGCTGTGTTGGAAACGCTGGGAGAATCTATTGATCAAATTCCAAAGCTATATGCCTATTTTGAAGAAGAGGGAGAATACTACTTAGTTCAGGAACTCGTCGAGGGACAGACTCTGGGGGAGAGAGTATCGAAAGAAGGGGCTATGAGCGAGGTGGCTTGCAGGCAATTTCTTACAAGCTTTCTTGAGCTGTTAGACAGGGTTCATTCTCAGGGCATTATCCACAGGGACATCAAGCCCAGCAATATAATAATGCGAGCGCGAGATGGAAAACCTGTCTTGATCGATTTCGGCATAGTGAAGGAGACCGTGAGCCTTTCGGTTGACGAGACGGGAAATACTCGCACGCTGCCCTTCGGCACCAGGGGGTACTCGCCCATCGAGCAGGCATGGGGAACGCCGGTTTTTGCCAGCGACCTGTACAGTCTTGGGGTCACAACTATCTACCTGCTGGCCGGAAAATCGCCGGGTGATACGCCCGAAATGATAGACCCTTCCGGCGGCGGTATTATCTGGCGCAATCAAGTGCCGAACATTAGCTCGGGATTCGCCGCGATTCTCGACAAGGCCATCAAGCCGAGTTACCGCGACCGCTATAGCAGCGCGAGAGAAATGCTTGAGGCAGTGTATAACTTGACCTCGATTAATCCGCCGCCTGTACGCCCACAAGATCGGCCTGCGCGAGAGTCTGCTGCGCCGCCCCCGGAAGCTCCGGCCGAAGAGGCGCGACGGGCGAGGATACGCCAGATGGTCATCGAGGGTAACGAAGCTTTTAATTCAAGAAGGTTTGAGCTGGCGCTGGCTAGATGGGCAGAAGTCTTAAGGCTGTCACCGGATGAGACGGGCGTCGTTGAAAACATCAAGGCCGCGCAAGAGGCTATGCAAGAGGAAGCCGCTTTACAGGCTGGAAAAAGGAGGTTGGTTTCAGAAGCCGCGCAGGCATTTAACGCAGGGAAATATGAAGTAGCCATCCAAAAATGGCAAGAGGCTCTGAGAATAGCGCCTGACGAACCTGACTTGAGAGACAATATCCAGCTCGCGCGTCAGAAACAACGTGAAGCTCAAGAAAGGGCTAACGAGGCAATGCAGCAGCAGGCGCGGAAACAGGTAGAAGTGACAGACCCATTTCGAGGACAACCCTTTGTTGATAGACAGCAAGGTGTAAGGCGAGACGATCTATCGACTGCGCCTTTCAGGCAGCAATCACAGGGTCAGCAAATGCCGGTTGAGCAGTTTGCAACGATACCTCCTGTGAGCAGTCCCATTCCAGTCAGACCGGTTAAGCGCGGAGTCGGATGGCTTATAATGTTGGCCGGCATTGGTAGTATTGCCGTGCTCCTTATAGTTTTCCTGGTTACTCGAAATCTATGGAGAAAGCCCATCAACAGTGGAGCGCCATCCGAAACTGCGACAACAACTCCGACAAATACGGACACTGACGCGAAGGGTTTCTACAATATTGGCAAAGCCCTGTATGACCAGAAGAAGTACGCGGAGGCGGAAATTGCTTACAGAAAGGCTGTCGCGATTGCTCCGAATGACGCGTCGTATCACAACCATCTGGGCGATGTGCTATACAAGCAAAAAAAATCTCAGGAGGCAGAAGCCTCTTTTAAAAAGGCCATTGCGATCAACTCGAATGACGCGATGTATCACAGCAATCTAGGCATAGTCCTGGACGAGCTAAAGAGGTACGCAGAGGCCGAACTTTCTTACAAGAAGGCTATCGCGATCAACCCGAATAACGCCGATTATTATTACAATCTGGGGATCGCCCTGCGCGCCCAAAATAAGTACGCGGAAGCGGAAGCTACTTACAAGAAGGCCATCGGGATCGATCCGAATGACGCCAGGTATCATAACAACCTGGGCAACGTCCTGGACGACCAGAAGAAATACGCGGAGGCGGAAGCTGCTTACAAGAAGGCTCTCGCGATTGATCCGAATGACGCGATGTATCATAACAACCTGGCCAATACCCTATTCGACCAGAAGAAGTACGCAGAGGCGGAAGCTGCTTACAGGAAGACTATCGTGATCAATCCGGGTAACGCCGATTATCACTACAATCTGGGGATTGCCCTGCGCGCCCAAAGTAAGTACGCGGAGGCGGAAGCTGCTTACAAGAAGGCTCTCGCGATCAATCCGAATGACGCCAAGTATCATAACAACCTGGGCAACGCCCTGCACGACCAGAAGAGGTACGTGGAGGCAGAGGCTGCTTTCAGGAGGGCTACCACGATCAACCCGAATGACGCGATGTATCACAGCAATCTAGGCAGGGCGCTGTACGACCAGAAGAGGTATGCAGAAGCAGGGGCTGCTTACAGGAGGGCGCTGGCGATTGACCCAAATTATACTCAAGCCCAAGAGGGACTGAAGAAATTACCTGTCAAATAAAATCAAGGAGTTTGGGTGTCAGCAAACTCGCAAGATGCTGTTGATCTCGCAGGCCACCCTTGTGCTATCAAAAAGGATTCCGCCCTGCGATGTTAAGTCGCGGACCTGCTCAAACGCTTGCCAGCCTTCGCGGCGCAAAGCTATCATACCCCGTTTGGTCGAGAATCATTATTTATTGATGAATTGATAGATTGAACCTGGAGCCTTTATGACAACGATTGAACGAGTCAGCGCCAGAGAGATACTAGATTCGCGCGGCAACCCTACGGTCGAAGCCGAAGTCACTCTCGAAGGCGGGATAACGGGCCGCGCCGCCGTGCCTTCGGGCGCGTCGACGGGCGAGAACGAAGCGCTTGAGCTGCGCGACAATGATAAGAAGCGGTACGTGGGCAAGGGCGTTTTGAAAGCCGTAACCAACGTTAACTCGACGCTCTCGAAAGCCGTCATTGGCCGCGACGCTTTGATGCAGGCCGAGATTGACGCCGCGCTGCTGAAAGCCGATTCGACTCCGACTAAATCGAAGCTCGGCGCAAACGCCATACTCGCCGTGTCGCTTGCGACCGCGCGTGCCTCGGCGGACGCTCTCGGGCTTCCGCTTTACGCCTACCTGGGCGGGGTCGGCGCGCGCGTGCTGCCCGTCCCCCTGATGAATATCATAAACGGCGGCGCGCATGCGGATAACAACGTTGATTTTCAAGAGTTCATGATAGTGCCCGCAGGGTTCTCTACATTCTCGGAAGCCCTGCGCGCCGGAGTAGAAGTCTTCCACACGCTCAAAGCCGTGCTGAAGAAGCGCGGCCACTCCACAGGGGTAGGCGATGAAGGCGGGTTCGCCCCCGACCTCAAGACGAATGAAGAGGCTATCGAATTGATTCTCGAAGCGATCAACCAGAGCGGCTATAAGGCAGGCGAGCAGATCGCGCTCGCGCTCGACACTGCGTCGAGCGAGCTGTATCGCAACGGTGAATACGTGTTTCATAAATCCGACGGCTCGCGCAAAACTTCGGAAGAGATGATAGACCTTTTCGCCGGGTGGGTCGAAAAGTACCCGATAGTCTCTATCGAAGACGGGCTTGCGGAATCGGACTGGAAAGGCTGGGCAAAACTTACCGCACAACTCGGCAGCCGCGTCCAGCTTGTGGGCGACGATCTGTTTGTGACAAACACCGACTACCTGGCTCGCGGCATTCGCGAACGGGTAGCAAATTCGATTCTTGTGAAGGTCAATCAAATAGGGACGCTGACGGAAACGCTCGACACTATCGAGATGGCAAAAACGCATGGATACACTTCGATCATCTCGCACCGTTCGGGCGAGACCGAAGACACTTTCATAGCTGACCTCGCCGTTGCGACAAATGCCGGGCAGATAAAAACAGGGTCGGCAAGTCGCACCGACCGCGTTGCGAAATACAACCAGTTGCTCCGCATAGAAGAGGAGCTGGGACGGGCGGCGCGCTTCGCCGGATTCGGCGCGTTTACAAGCTCAGGCGCAGCCGCGCGCTTTGAGAAACGAAACCAGCGCGCGGCCAGCAAGAAGTAGCTTGCACCCGGAAACGAAGTTTTTATTTATGCACGACCTGAAAACGCTTGGCTGGGATTCTTTTTTCGAGAAAGAGTTTGAACCCTTTAAGAACGCAGGCTACGAGGTCGGCAGGGTTGCGCTCGAACACAAAGGAGGCTATCGCCTCTACACGGAAAGCGGCGAGCTTCCGGCGGAGATAACCGGGCGCGTGAGGTTCGAAGCTCTCGGGCGCGCAGATTTTCCGGCAGTCGGCGACTGGGTCGTCATCACCGTTCAGACGGGCGAAGCAAAGGCTTCGATTCACGCGATCCTGCCGAGAAAGAGCAAGTTTTCAAGAAAGCTTGCCGGAAGCGTTACAGACGAGCAGCTAGTTGCTACCAACATCGACACGGTCTTTTTGATCCAATCGCTCGACAAGAATTACAACCTGCGCCGCCTTGAACGCTACCTTGTGCTTGCGCTTGAAAGCGGCGCGGCCCCGGTCATCATTTTGAGCAAGGCCGATCTGTCCGAGTCGGTCGAAGCAAAACGGCTCGAAGTTGAATCAATTGCGCCCGGCATCCCGGTCCACGCGATAAGCACAAAGATGAATGAAGGGCTTGAGCAGTTGAACGCTTATCTCTGCGCGGGCCGCACGATCGCTTTCTTAGGCATGTCGGGCGTGGGCAAATCGACGCTCATCAACCGGCTCGTAGGCCGCGACGTTCAAAAAGTCCAGGAAGTGCGCGAGCACGATGACCGCGGCAGGCACACCACGCGCCACCGCGAGCTTGTCATATTGCCGACGGGCGGATTGCTTGTAGACACGCCCGGCATGCGCGAGCTGCAATTGTGGGATGCGGGTGAAGGACTTTCGGATTCTTTCACCGATGTCGAAACTCTTGCCGCCGGGTGCCGCTTCAGCAATTGCACTCACAAGCAAGAGCCTGATTGCGCCGTGAGAGACGCGGTTGGAAACGGCTCGCTCGACCCGAAGCGATTAGAGAATTATCTGAAGATGGGTAAAGAATTGGAGTATCTTGAATCGCGGCAGGACACCAAAACACAGTTGAAACGAAAAGAGCGCACGCGAAAGCTCATGAAGGAATACAATAAGATAAAACGGCACAAACCTAAATAAGGGCCGTCTGAAATTTCAGAAGCTGTTTGAAAAGCCCCGGAGGGGCGAAATTCAAAAGCCCAGCGCATCGCGCTGGGTGGAGGTCAAACAACGATACAAGCCCTGAAAGGGCGATATAAATCTTATGTCGCCCTTTCAGGGCTTGCATTAACAAACGCTCAGGACCTGGGCGATGCCCCAGGCTACTGAATCGCGCCTTGGGCGGTTACTTTTCAAACTGCCTCTCAGATTTGAATTTTGAAATTACAAATGAGTGTTACTCAAACAGACAGATTGACTGCGGCGAGCGGCGGGCGGCGTGTGCTTGACATAGGCTGCGGGACTAACAAAACGCCGGGCGCAATCGGGATGGACATCAACCCGCGCACAGCCGCAGACGTGATACACGATCTCGACGATCTGCCTTACCCGTTTGACGACGGCGAGTTTGATGAAGTGATCGGGCGCCATGTGATAGAGCATGTCCGCGACCCCCTGGCCGTCATGTGCGAGCTTCATCGCATCACGCGGGCGGGCGGCACAGTGAAAATAGTCGTGCCTCACTGGACGAATCCTGATTGGGCTACTGACCTGACGCACCGAAATCACTTGAACAGCTATTCGTTTCGCAACCTGACCGACGAGCGCGCGGTCTTTCCTTTTTATACGACGGTCAGATTTCGCCAGCGCGTCGCCCGCGTCACGGTGCTGAACGTTTGGAAGGCCCTGGGGTTCGAGTTCTTTATAAATCTCGACCACCGCTTTCCCGCACTGCGGTTCTTTCGCAAGACCTGGGAGCATTATTTGAATGCCATCGCGCGAGGCAAAGAGATTCATTTCGAGCTTGAAGTAGTGAAGCCGGAGGAAAAAGCGATTTGACCATACTGAAAAATACGCCGCTTGCTTTGATAGTGCTCGACGGGTTTGGCTACTCGCCCAAACTTGAAGGGAACGCAATCGCTCTGGCGCGCACGCCGAATTTCGACCGCTGGTATGCGGAATATCCTCACACGCTGATCGAAGCATCCGGCTCTGCCGTCGGACTGCCCGCCGGACAGATGGGAAACAGCGAGGTAGGCCATCTCAACATAGGCGCGGGCCGCATCATCAGGATGGACGTTTCGCGCATAGACCACGCAATCGAAACCGGAGAGTTCTTCGAAAACGAAGCTCTCGTCGCCGCGATGAAGCACGCGCGAATAAACGATTCCGACCTGCACTTGATGGGGCTTGTCTCGCACGGCGGCGTGCATTCCTGGCACGAGCACCTTTACGCTTTGCTGAGGATGGCAAAGCAGAGAAATGTGGAGCGCGCCTTCGTTCACGCATTCCTGGATGGGCGCGACACGCCGCCCGATTCCGCCGAAGTCTACATCGTTGAATTGCTGGAACGGATGCGCGAGTACGGTGTCGGAAAATTGGCTTCAATGGTCGGGCGCTATTACGCTATGGACCGCGACAAGCGCTGGGAGCGCACGGAGAAAGCTTATCGATTGCTCCGCTACGGCGAAGGCAAACCGGCGCACGGCCCCGTTGAAGCGATACGCGAGTCTTACCGGCACGAGGTAACGGATGAGTTCTTACTGCCGACGGTCATAATCGGTGAAGATGAAAAACCCGTCGCGACAATCAAAGACCGCGACAGCGTGATATTTTTCAACTACCGCGCAGACCGCGCGCGCCAGCTCACGCGGGCTTTCACCGAAGAAGATTTCACGGGGTTTGAGCGCGGCCCCCGTCCGGGCACACGATTCACCACAATGACGGTTTATGATTACACGTTCGCGCTCCCCGTGGCCTTCGGGCCGGAGCACCACGACCGCATACTCGCAGACGTTTTTGCAGACGTGATGCTAAAGAATCTGCGGATCGCGGAGACTGAAAAATATGCTCACGTGACTTTCTTTTTCAACGGCGGCGTCGAGACGGAATTCCCCGGCGAAAAACGCTTCTTGATCCCTTCGCAAAAGGTTGCTACTTACGATCTGAAGCCTGAGATGAGCGCGTTGGAAGTGACCGATGCCATCCAAATAGCAATCGACAGCGGGGAGTTCGATGTCTTCATCATCAACTATGCGAACGCCGATATGGTCGGCCACACGGGCTTGCTCGATGCTACAGTTAAGGCCATAGAGACTATAGACACCTGCGTGGGCAATGTGGTCGAGGCGGTGCGCAAGCGCGGCGGGACGGTGATAATCACAGCCGATCACGGCAACGCCGAGCAGATGATCGATCCCGACACCGGAGGCCCTTTCACGGCGCACACGACTAACCCTGTGCCGCTTATTTTAATAAGCGATTATCACGGGCGGTTGCGCGAAGGCGGCTGGCTCAAGGACGTAGCGCCGACCATGCTCGGTCTGCTCGGCATACCGAAACCGGTCGAGATGACCGGCGAAGATTTAAGGCTTGATGCGTAAGAGTTAATCAACGGGAAAATTTGAATTATGAAAGTTGGACTTGTAGGTTTCGCAGGGTCGGGCAAGACGACCATCTTTAACACTCTGACGGGGCTTTCCGCCGAAGTCGGCGGCTACGGCGCGAAAGAGAAGGCAAACATCGGAGTCATAAAAGTGCCCGACCCGAGGGTCGAGCGCCTTGCCGAGATTTATAACCCTAAAAAGAAGACCTTTGCCGAGATAAGCTTTGTCGACGTTGCAGGCCCGCAGACCGAAGACGGATTGCGCAGCGAATCGGGGCTTGACCCGAAGCTCGTTCAGCACATGCGCGAAGTCGATGCGCTCGTTCACGTCGTGCGCGCTTTCGACAACCCGATGCTGTCGCAGGCAGCCGACCCCGCGCGCGACATCCGCGCCTTTGATGACGAGCTGATACTGACGGACATGGTGCAGATCGAAAATCGAATCAACCGGTTGAAAAAAGAGAAAGACTCCACGCGCGAGCGAGAACTGCTCGACCGGTTGAAAGACGCGCTTGAAGGGGAAACACCTTTGCGCGACCTGGAGCTTGCGCCGGAAGAGCTGGCGCTGGTCGCGGGATTTCGCTTCTTGAGCCTCAAGCCTCTGCTTTTGCTTGTCAACGTGAGCGAAGAAGAGGTCGCCGGAGAGATAGCTGCCGACGTGGGCGAGCTTGCCCGGGCGAAAAACTTGAGCCTGATTGCTATGTCGGGCAAAGTCGAGATGGAGATAGCCCAGCTTAACGAAGACGAGCAGCGCGAGTTTCTTCAAGACCTGGGGATAACCGACCCGGCGCGCGACCGCTTCATCCGCGCCGCTTATTCGCTGCTCGATTTGATAAGTTTTTTGACTTCGGGCGAAGACGAGTGCCGCGCGTGGTCGATAAGGCGGGGAACTACGGCGCACCGCGCGGCTGGCGCGATTCATTCGGACATTGAGCGCGGCTTTATACGAGCCGAAGTAGTTCGCTTCGAGGATTTGATCGAGCTTGGAAGTGAGGCCCGCTGCCGCGAGCAGGGCAAGCTCCGCCTGGAAGGCAAAGACTACATCGTTCAAGACGGCGACGTGATCCACTTCAGGTTCAATGTATAAAGAAGACGGCGCATCAACCGACCTTCGCGTAATCCTGTTCGACATCGACGGCACGCTGATTCGTGCCGTGCGGCGGCCCGAGTATCGCGGGCGAATACGCGATATGTTGATGGAGGTGTTCGGAACCTGCGGGCGCATCGCGGAGGTCGATTTCGGAGGCAAAACCGACCTTGCGATCTATCGCGAGGCGCTTGAGTGCGAGGGCATCAAGGTTGAGGTGATAGGCGAGCGGCTCCCGCGCCTTGAGGCCACAATGGTCGAGATACTCGATCAACTCGCCTCGACCGGCGAAGTCTTTCGGGTCTGCGAGGGCGTGCGCGACCTGCTGGACGAGCTATCGCGCGACGGGAGATTCTTGCCGAGCCTGCTCACGGGAAATGTAGAGAAATTGGCGGCAGCCAAATTGCGCGTCGCCGGGATAGGCCACTACTTTCGCGGGCGCGGGGCATACGGAAGCGACGCCGAAGACCGCGACCATCTGCCCGCCATTGCCGCCGAAAGGATAAACGACGAGCTGGGGCTGAGCCTCGCGCCGCACCGGTTCGTGATCGTAGGCGACACGCCGCGCGACATCTCTTGCGCCCGGCACTTCGGCGCGCGCGTCCTCGCGGTCGCTTCGGGCCAGCACACACTTGAGCAGCTAGAAAAGTTTTTACCTGACGCGCTGCTTGCGGATCTAAGCGATACCGCGCATGTAATAAAGCTGCTGGCAGAGATATGACCGGCGCATATTTTGTCATTCCTATTTAGAAACTATTGATGATAAAATTCAGACCGGCTCTGGTAATGTGTCTATTAACTCTGACTCAAATGTCTGACGGTTAACAAACACATTCACCGCAAGTGCAATCACGCTTATTTTAGTTATTCATTACATACTCTCGGAGGGTTCGAGTGAAAATACGTTGCAGGTCTATATTGTCGTTCATACTCATCGCGTCATCATCCGTCTTTGCGCAACAGCAACCGCAACAACCCGCGCCCGCAAGCGATAAAGACGATGTCGTGCGGTTGTCGGTGACTCTCGTGCAGGTAGATGCTGTGGTTACGGATAAACGCGGTCGCCAGGTCACGGATCTAAAACCGGAAGATTTTGAAATCCTTGAAGACGGTCGCCCCCAACAGATTACTAACTTTTCTTACGTAGCGTTACAACCAGCCGCAGCCGTCACACCCGCCGCGCCTGCTTCTCGACCCGCAGCCTTGATGGTTCCGCCTGCGCATATAAATCCGGGTCAAGTGCGCCGCACGGTTGCCCTGGTCGTTGATGATCTGGCGATGTCTTTTGGCAGTATGCACAGCGTACGCGTCGCTCTAAAGAGATTCGTGGATGAACAGATGCAGCCGGGCGATCTTGTGGCAATAGTTCGAACGAGCGCAGGCGTCGGAGCATTACAGCAGTTTACTGCCGACAAAAGGCAGTTATATGCAGCGATCGAGCGTGTTCGCTGGAGAATGGGATATGGGCCGATAGCCACCTTTGCGCCGGTTGAAAAAACAGCGCTGTCATCGGCGAACAGGACTAGTAATAGCAATAGCGGCTCATCGAAATCCGATTCGGGGATCGAACAGTTCCGCGAGGATGTTTTTTCAATAGGGACGCTGGGCGCGCTCAACTTTCTGGTTCGCGGGCTCAGAGATTTGCCGGGCAGAAAGTCTGTCATATTGTTTTCAGACGGCATACCTTTATACAGCCGGGATGGGGGCAACTATCGCGTTTTAGAAGCCGTGCGCCGTCTGACAGACCTCGCCAATCGCGCTTCGGTCGTTGTTTATGCGATAGATGCGCGAGGACTGCAAACGCTGGGACTGACTGCTGCCGATGATACTACTGACCTCAGACCCGATCAGATTGAATCGGAGCTACAAGATCGTCGCGATCAATTTCTCAACTCGCAAGAAGGGTTGAGCTACCTGGCTCAACACACGGGCGGCTTTTTCGTGCGCAATTTGAACCATCTTGATAAAGGGGTGGGCCGCGTGCTCGAAGATCAAAAGGGATATTACTTGATCGGCTATACTCCCGAAGAGGCGACGTTCAAATCCGTCGAGGGTCGCCGCAAATTCCATAAGATTGTTTTAAGGGTGAAGCGCCCGGATTTGCTCGTTCGCTCGCGTAAAGGCTTCTACGGCATTACCGATGAAGAGGCTCGCCCGGTTCACACAACGCCCGGCCAGCAGTTGATGGCCGCGATTACATCGCCGTTCGCCTCCGGCGATATTAACCTGCGCCTGACATCCTTGTACGGCTACGATCAGAAAGTAGGCTCTCACGTAAAATCGCTTTTACACCTGAGCACGCGCGACCTGTCGTTTACAAAAGAGCCTGACAACTCTCACAAAGCGGTTATAGATTTCGTGGCTTTCACCTTCGGCGACAGCGGGCGCGTCATCGATTCTCAGATTCGTACCGACACTATACGCGTCGCCGACGATTCCTTTGAGCGGATGAAGCGCGAAGGGATCGTCTACACGCTCGATCTGCCCGTCAAGAAAGCAGGCGCATACCAGTTGCGCGTAGCCGTGCGCGACACTGTTACGCAACGCATCGGATCGGCCAATCAATTCATAGATGTGCCGGATATAAAGAAAAGTCGCATTACACTTTCGGGCCTCGTCTTAACTGGCATGAGTTCTGGAACCGGACCTGCCAGCCTTGCCACAGAGTTGCAGCATAGCCCGGCAGTGCGACAACTGCGTAAGGGCATGGTTTTGGACTACGGCTATTACATATACAATCCGCAGCTTGATCGCGCGACAAGGCGACCCAAGCTCGAAACGCAAACAATTCTGCTCAAAGACGGCGAGCCGGTATTCACCGGGCAAGCCAGGGAGCTAGGGCTTGGCGAGCAAACCGAATGGAAGAAGATTGCGACGAACGGAAGAATAAAGCTCGGATGGAATCTGCAACCGGGCGATTATGTTTTACAGGTCATAGTTACCGATAAGCTCGCTAAAGAAAAGTATAGCGTTGCAACGCAGTGGATCGATTTCGAGATCGTCAAATAAGCGTATTCGAATAAAAGGTTGTTTGAAAAGCCCTGAAAGGGCGAAATAATCCGAACGATTTATTTCGCCCTTTCAGGGCTTTTCAAACAGCTTGTATAATAATTGTCAGGAATCAGAAGTTGATTATGCAGAATACGTTTCACCATATTTTAGTCCTGGATTTTTCGCCGTTCGGACAGTCGCTCTCGTTGCTGCCTGCCTGTAGGGCGCTTCGCGCGGCTCACACCCGGACGTTTATAACAGTTGCGGCTTCAAGAGGCGCTTGCGACCTGCTCTCGGCAAGCCGTCTGGTGGATGAAGTAATTGACCTGGGCGTCATCAAATCGTCTAATCAGAATTTCAGCGGGGCGCTCGGAAGGATTGCGCGTTTATTCAAGCGCACGCGACGGTCGGACCCCGATCTGGTTCTTGACCTGTCGCCCAGGCTTGAGACGCAAGTATTTACTAGCGCCCTGTTGCGCACGCGCGCCGTCACTCCTTCAAAACCGTTTGATGTGCTGGACCGCTTGTTGAATCTGTCAGGCAAGGCGGCCCGCGCAAATTCTCATGCGGAAGAGTGCCGAAAGGCGCTCAAGCAGATAGGCATCTCCGCCGACATGGATCGCTTATCAATCGCCCTGCTGCCGGAAGAGGACGCGCGGTTCGAGCGGCTGCTTGCAGACAAGGGGTGTCGAGGGGGCCAGCCCGTGGTGATTCTTTACAGCAGCCGCGCGCTTGCAGGAGGATGGCCGATAGATAGTTTTGCAGAGACGGCCCGGCGGCTCGCAAATAATTTCGCATCCAGAATCGTTGCCATAGACGAGCCGGGCGACAACACGTTTACCGGCATTATCATGCCTCTGCTTCCGAAAGATGCGATTGAGCTACGCGAAGCGCGAGCTGTAGAGGTCGTGGCGGCAATCGCGCGCGCCAGCATCGTAATTACAGATGACGCGGGGGTGGCCGAGATGGCTTCCGACCTTGGCGCTCCCGCTCTTGAATTATCTCGTTTCAAGCCTTCATCCGATCTGCCGAAATCACGCCGCGTCGTGCACGCGCCCGCGCTCGCTCGCATCACAACCGACGAGGTTTACGAGATGGCTTCAGAGATGATTCAAGAGAGCCGCCTGATTTCGCTCTTTGAGCGTTGATCCGAAAAGCGACCCGGACGCCGCAAACCCGTTTTGATAGCGCCGAATTTTATGTATAATTGCAGCCGAAGGGTTTAAGCAAACGTAACGTGTCTGTAGTAACCTAGTTTCAGGTTCTGTTCTTACCAGATAAGGAGGGGAGCCATGAAGCATTTACTCTGGGTAGCTGGACTGGTTGCCCTAGCTCCGGCGATCTACTTTCTCATTAAGTATTCCGGCGCAAACAATGTCGATGAAGGCAAAAAGGACCTGATGATTGCGGGGGCGTTCCTCATAGTCTCGCTCGTCTTTTTTGCAATACACTTTTTCAAGAAGTTCAGGGCCGAAGGTGATGAAGAGATAAGCATCACCAAGTTCTGATCGCTCAGAATTAGCGGGCCGCTGTAACTGCTTTGAAAGTGTCGCCAGGTGTTTCGAGCTTGTTTGCCGCCTGATGATTCTCTTTGAACATCCGGCGGCAAGGCGTATGCAATGTAATGAAGATATAACAGACCTTTGATTGCTTATGATGCGGCGGCTTACCGAAAGCCGCCACATTTTTCATTTGCTCTCTGCGGCCTGACCGCCTAACGCACCAAAATCCCTGCGCTTAATAGCCCAATATTATTAATTGGTATTGACTCTCGGAGTGCTGTTAAAATGGGTCTGGAAGGATGTAGCGGATTCCCCTCCAGAAACCGTTGTGGGCTGCTTGAGAGATCAATAAGGGTAAATGGGTTCAGATGAAGCTTTGTATGAGTTGCGGCTCGCCGGTTGCGGCTTTCGCTGAAAGCTGCCCTCAATGTGGCGCTCGCTTGAAGCCACGCACAGATAACCTCATCGGCACTATACTGGCTGACAAATATCGCGTAGAAGCCCTTCTCGGGTCGGGCGGCATGTGCGATGTTTATCAAGCCAGCCATTCGTTGATCGGCAAAAAAGTGGCCGTCAAAGTGCTCAAGCCGGAGCTTGCCGCCGATCCGAAGATCGCGCAGCGGTTCGAGCAAGAGGCGCTGGCTTCCAGCCGCGTCCGGCACCCTCACGCCATTGACGTGACCGATTTCGGCATAGACCAGCACAATCGCCCGTTTATCGTGATGGAGTTGGTTGAGGGAAAGACCATTGGCGAACTGTTGCGCGAAAATGGTCCTTTCACTCTTGAACGGACGGCTGGAATACTTCGCCAGGTCTGCGGCGCGCTTGAGGCCGCGCACACTGCCGGGGTGATTCATCGCGATGTAAAATCCGACAATATATTGATCGCCGAATATGAGAATGGGGACTGGGTAGAAGTCGCCGATTTCGGCGTGGCTAAGATTCAAGAGGATGTAAACCGCCGCGCCGCGCTCACGGGCGCAAATTTTATAATCGGAACGCCGCGATATATGTCGCCCGAACAGTGCGAAGAGAAACCCGTGGACGCCCGAAGCGACATATACTCTCTGGGCGTGGTCGTCTACGAGATGCTTACGGGCGACGCGCCTTTTGAAGGCAACTCGACGCGACTGCTCATAGCTCACTCAACCGAACCGCCTATGCCGCTCAGCTCTAAGCGGCCCGACGTACCGCCTGGCGTCGAAGCGGTCGTCATGCGAGCGCTGGATAAAAACCCTGCCCGGCGACCGCAGAGCGCTTTAGAGTTTGCGCGAGAATTTGTCGAAGCCGCTGGGTTCGGCCAGCCGCTGGACGAAGAAGCCTTATCGAGCGGCGCTCTTTCGCAAGCGAGCAGTCCCCTGACCGGGGCGGCGCATTCAATCGCCGCAGACCATGACCCGGACAACGAGGTTACGCTCGTGCGCAAGCAGAAAAAGGCTGAGGAGGGTGCTCACGACCTTCCCGACACGCTCCCCGACCTTGCGGACGCCAATCCATACAACACTAACCCCGAGATGCTGCAACCGCGAAGCAACAGCGCACACTACGGCGCGGCGCGCGGGTCCGAAGGGAAGAGAAAGACGGCGATATTGTATGGCTCGGTTCTGATTGTCGCGTTCCTTGTCGGCCTTGTGGCTTATCTGATAACCAGGAAGCAGCCCGCGCCCGCCGCGCCCGCAACCGCACAGGTAGCAACCGGGCCTGCCGCGCCGCAGGCTTCTAATCCGCCGGTTTCGGAAGACGGCGTCGATAGCACGCCGGAACCGTTGACCAGCGTTACTCAACCTGCGGAGGAAACGCCGCCGCCGCCCGCCGAGCCTGCGGGGCTATCGAAAGAGGCGCTGGCTGCGATACAGAGCCAGGTGGCAGCGACACTCGATGGCTGGGCGACGTCGATGGAAAAACGCGACTTGAAAACACATCTGAATTACTACTCGCCGAAGCTCGACATCTACTATTTGAAGCGAGGCGTCAATCGGGATTACGTGCGCGCCGACCGCGCGCGCGCTTTGACCGTTTACGACGAGATGAATTTTCAATTCAGCAATGTCAACGTCCGGGTAGTAGATAACGCGGGCCGCCGCGCCGTTGCCACGTTTGATAAGAGATGGGATTTCAAAGGGATTAGAAACTCATCCGGCTCTGTTCGCGAGATAGTGTGGCTTGAAAGATCGGGCGGCAAATGGCGCATCACCGGCGAGCGAGATTGGAAAGTCCACCACCTGAATAATGAGTGAGCGATCAATTACTAGAATTGTAAAGATCGTATTTCAACGCGAAGAACGCAAAGAACCGCAAAGCTCGCAAATCTTCTTGGCGCACTTTGCGGCTTCTTTGCGTGTTTTGCGTAAAAACAACGGCATCTATTTTTCTAGCTTCTCTCTTCAATGGTTCGGACAAAATCAGGCGGCAATCGCGCCGTAAGCCCTGAGTTTGTCATAACAGGGGTGATTTTTCACCCAACTCAGATCGAGAGCTAAGTTCTCAATAAATAAATCGAGCAATCGTTGATTGAAATGACGCTGTTTCCAACTCGCCATCGAGAAAACTTGCACGGACTCATCAGTCTGCGCCAGCAATTGCTCGGCACGCGCTAGATTGAGCGTCGCCAAGCTCGCATTAAAGTGAAAATCCAGTGCGGCCTCGGCTCGCGCCTGACAGTCCGACAGGCCTGTGAACTGTTTGCTGTCGCGGAAGATAAACTCGATCTGGAAACGCGCGGCGTACAACTCGACCAGCTTGTGAGCGTCCAGTTCCAGATCCGTCGAGGCCAAGACAATGTAACGCGCCTTGTTGGCTTGCTTGCGATTGACCAGGACGACCACACGCAGTTTCCGCTTAAGGGAAACGTGCCAGACGATAGCTGCATACAGATGCACATATTGAGCCTCCTTCATCGTGCCGAGATAGGCAAAACGGCCCAAGTCTTGAAAGTTGGCCTTGCCCGAATACTTGCGCTTTCGCCCGCGTCGCTTCGGGTGCGGCCCCGTATAGAGGAAATGACAGTCGGCATCGCAGCGCAACTTCGTGATCGGATGGAGCTTGAGCGAAACGACCTCATCAATATATTTCTTTTTCGCAAAGTAGCCATCCACACAGTGATATTTGATACTTTGTGGCAAGCGGTGACGCTGCGCACGCAGTTGCTGCTTGTAAAAATCAATCCGAGTCTCCTCTTTTTCCTGCTGCGAGGCGGCCTCGCCATCACCGGGTGGCGTCTGCGCCACGGCCAACGTGAAGGCGCAGCGGCGCGTCACATCAACGACCGCAAGGGTGGAAATCTCCAGCCCGCGTTCGGCGCGAGAAGTGCAACCGTTGAAGAAATGGCCGAGACCAAAAGTCTGCTTGCCGCTCTTGGGGATGAAAGAAGCATCTTGAGCCGAGATGATTTCCGAGAGCCGACTGATGGCTGTGGCCATGACTTGTTGATGAAAGACCGGCCAGTCAAACGAGCGCCGGAACTGTCGTGCAATCGTGCGCTCGGAGTAGTCACAGTAGCGGCTCAGATTGCGAAAGTTGACTCTTCCGCGCAGGGCGAGGATAGTAGCAAACAAAGTTTCAAGGAACTTACGCTGCGGTTGACTGAGAGCAGGCATCTGTTTGAGAATGTCTTTGACAATTGTCATAGGCCATTAACCGGTTGAAGTGGAGTTCGACACTCAGATTCAACCAGTTCTTGGCCTTTCTTGTTAACCCCTTTCGATCAAATAATGTCCGAAGTATTGCTCTTGTTCAAAGAAGTTTAATCTATAAATTCTTTACGGCTTGAGCGATTCTGCGAACGCCTTCGCGTATCTGGTCGAGCGAGTTTGCGTAAGAGAGACGGACGTAGCCTTCGGCGTCGAATGCCGAGCCGGCGGTGATGACTACTCCTTCATCAAGCAAGAGGCGAGCGAACTCTGCGGAATTGCTCACCCGCTCGCCGAATAAATTCTTTACGTTCGGCATCACGTAAAACGCCCCTTCCGGCACCGCGCACTGAATCCCCTCGATCTCGTTCAACGCGGGAACCAGCCAATCGCGCCGTCGCTTATATTCTGCGAGCATCGCGTGGAGCGGTTCCTGCGGGCCGGTCGCGGCTTCCAGCGCGGCCTTTTGCGAGATAGATGGCGCGTTTGAAGTCGAATGGCTTTGCACCTTGAGCATCGCGCTTATCCACTCGCGCGAGCCGAGCGCGTAGCCGATGCGCCACCCCGTCATCGCGTGTGATTTCGAGAACGATCCGCTCACCATCACGCGCTCGCGCAGCTCGCGAGGCAGTTGCCCTGCGGTGTAGGGCGCGGCCGGCGGATAAGCGAAATAGAGATAACATTCGTCGCTGATGACGTAGACGTCTCGCTCGCAGGCCGTCTCTATGATCTTTTGAAACTCGGCGGGCGGGATGATGCGGCCCGAAGGATTGTTAGGAGAATTCAGTATCAGTAATCGCGTGCGCGGCGTGATCGCGTCTTTCACCATATCGGCGGTGAGTTGAAACCCGTTCTCTTCGGTGTTTATGAAGACCGGGCGGGCGCGGAAGAATTTTGCTATCTCGGGAAACGTGACCCAGTAAGGCGAAGGAATCAGAACGTCGTCTTCGGGATTGAGCAAGCGAGCCATCGCGTTAAAGATGCCTTGCTTGCCGCCTATGGTGACGATTGTTTCCGGCACGTCGTAGCTCGCGCCGAAGTCGCGGCGCATCATTTCGATGATCGCAAGCCTTAGCGGGTGGATGCCGCTTGTCGAAGTGTAGCGGGTGAAATTCTCTTCTATGGCCCGTATCGCCGCGTCTTTCACGTTGCGCGGGGTAGGGAAATCAGGCTCGCCCGCTCCCAGGTCTACAAGATCAACTCCCTCGGCGCGCAACCGCTCGGCCTCCATGAGCACCGCGAGCGTCGAAGATATTTCTATATCCGAGACGTAGATCAATTCTTTAAAGACTGCTTTGCTCATCTTTCAATTTCCTGAACTCTCGGTCGCCAATAAGAGCTTTTCGCGCATCCGCTGTTCTACAAGATCAGGTACTAATCCCGTGATCGAGCCTCCAAGCTTGAAGACCTCTTTTATCAAACGCGAGCTGAGATAAGAATAGTCTTCGGCGGCCATCAAAAAGACCGTCTCCACGCGCGGCTCCATCCGCCGATTCATAAGCGCCATCTGAAGCTCATACTCATAATCTGACACGGCGCGTATGCCTCGCACGATGACCTGTGCTTGCTGTTCCACGGCGTAGTGGACCAGCAAGCCCTCGAACGTGTCTACGCGCACGTTATCCCAGCGCATGACCGAGCGTATCATATCGACGCGCTCGTCGGTCGTAAACATCGGTTGCTTTTCTATATTGAGCAGCAGGGCGACGACCACCTCATCAAACAGTTTTGTCAACCTCTCGATTATGTCGAGATGTCCGTTAGTGATCGGGTCAAACGTTCCGGGATAAATTGCTCGGCGAGTCACTGTGCGTCCCCCAAAGCAGAAGCTCACAACAGAGTTGAGCGATACTAGCACACAACCCTGTCAGGTGGTCAACTCTCTGTCATCACACTCGCGTGTAGAACGCGAGCGCCGATTCACCCTGCTTTACTTCTCTGTATATTCTCAGCGCCCCGAACTCGGCCTCCAGCTGCGCCTTCACCCTGTGCTCTGCGATTACGATGGCGTTCGGGCTGAGCAAGCCGCCCGCAGCCAACTGGCGCATCACCTGAGAATAAATCTCTGAAGCATACGGAGGGTCGAAGAAGACTATGTCAAACTTCGCCGCGTCACCGGCCAGGCGTTTAAGCGCGCTCGCGGCTTCTCGATCGATTATGGTCGCGTTTGATGTGACGCCGAGAGTTGCGAGGTTGCTTTCTATGACCGCGCAGGCGCGGCGCGAGCGGTCGATAAAAGTGACTGAGCTTGCGCCGCGACTGAGGGCTTCTATACCTACGGCCCCCGTCCCGGCGCAGAGATCCAGAAAACGGCTGCCTTCGATGTGAGGCGCAAGAATGTTGAACAGCGTCTCGCGCAGCCGGTCAGACGTAGGCCGCACGTCAAACCCTGCGGGAGCGCGAAGTCTGCGGCCTCGATAAATGCCTCCGATGACTCTCACACGTTTCCTCGATTCGATCATAAATAATCGCGGCCCCGGCCTCAACGCCCCGGTTGACTTTTGCCGGGCCGCAACCGCAAAATCAAAACGATTTTGGATTTTCATGGCGGATGATGCGCTCGTCGCGCACCGCGATTCAGGATAGAGCTGATGCTTTCTCAATCCAAAATCTAAGAGGTATTTATGACCAGGAGAGTTTTTATAATCGCGCTCGCCGTGTTGTGTTTGTCCGGCTCCGCATTGGCCGCACAAAAGACCGGGACGCTCAAAGGGAAGATCGCGAACGAAAAAGGCAAGCCGATTGCCGGGGCGCAGGTGCGCGTGATGAACAGCCGCGACCGGGCTATCAAAGAGACGACGACCGATAACGAGGGCGAGTATTCGTTCGAGCTTGAGCCTGACAATTACACCGTAAGTTTTGACGCCGAAGGCTTCAAAGGCGGCACGCTGGTTCAAATGCAACAGGTCGAGGAAGGGAAAGAGACTCGCGTAAAGACTATTCAATTGCCGAAAGAGAGTCGCACATCATTGATACGCGGAGTCGTTTTTGACGCGGGCGGATTATCGATAGAGGGCGCGCGAGTGAAGCTCACGCGAGTGCCTACGCCCGAAGAAGCGAAAGATCGCAAGAAGATCGAATCCCTCAATCGCGATTACACGACCAACAGCAAAGGCGAGTTTGCATTCCGGCTGCCGTCTAAACGCGCCCGTTACCAGTTGACGGCGATGCACAGCAGTTATAAAACTGAGACTAAGATGGTAGACGTGAACGAAGGCGAAGCGGCCCCGGTCGCATTCAACCTTGAGCCGCTTAAGAAATAATAGGAGACCAGTGACGGCAGAGCGACAATCACAAAAGGCAAAGCCGGGCGAAGAGGAGACCCCCGAGCAGGCGAAAGAGAAGCGAGCCGATTACTTGACGGCTCGCCAGCTTGCAGAGGTCTTACAGATCAGCGAATCGACCGTCCATCGCCTTCGCCGCACGGGCCGCATCCCGGCCGTTATGCTGACCGACCGTCTCATCCGTTTCAATCTGCGCGATGTGCAGAAAGCGCTTCGGCCTACAACGGCAACTCGCCCGCAATCGGACGGCAGCGAGGCCGATCATACCGAGCAGCCAAGCCCGCAGCTTTCATTCGAAGACCTAAATTCGGATTTCGTCCAGTAAGAATTATTCCCGCCCGACTTGCCCGGCAATCTTTAAGATGTCGTCGAGGATGATCTGTGAGATGGCATCGCGGCCGGATTTGGCAAAGGCGAGCACATTGCCTTTGTCTTCGGTTCTGAAGACAGCCGCTTTCGACGTGCCCGAAACGGAATAAAATGGAGAGTCTGAGGTAACTATCTTTGGCGCGACGCTCACACGAACGCGGCCCTGCCAGATGCGCGCGCGACCCACGAGGCGAACACGCCCTTTGCGCACGCGCGCCGTTTCGATCAACGATTCGATTTTGGAATCTATCCCTATGCGAGAGACTTCGTCGATGCGCGCCGTGGCCCCCATCAAACCTTTTGCAAGTATCAATATCTTTGCAGCCGTGTCCCAACCTTCGATGTCCAGCGAAGGGTCCGGCTCGGCTATCCCGTCCGCTTGAGCACGAGCAAGCGCTTGATCAAATGAAAAACCGCGCTTCTGCATTTCGGTCAGTATGTAGTTGGTTGTTCCATTCAAAACGCCGCGTATTTCCAACACGCGCTCGGAAAGAATTTCTTCGGGAATGCCGACGCCCGTTGTGCCGCTGTACCCCAGGCGTGAGCCTGCCCGGACGGCTGTCTTTTTGAGCGCGTCCATCCCGTGAACGAGCGGGCCTTTATCGACTGTGACGACGTGAATGCCGCGCGCAAGCGCGGACTCTGCAAAATCGAGCGCGGGCTGGCCTGATGAGAGATTTGTAGGCAGGGACTCTACCAAAAACTGCGCGCCCGTTTCCGGGAGCATCGCGATAAACTCGCGTACGTCGCGGATCAAATCGGCGCGCGAAATATTTTCGATACTTGAGCCGGATCGTTTTAGCGCGACCGCTCTATCAACTTGATCGCCGCTTGAGACTAAAATGCCGCCCGTGCTATCGGCCAGCGCGACGATTTGAATTGGCAGTTTATGAACGGCAACGTAATGAGCAAAAGCGCGGGCGACATTACCCACTCCTAGCAGAGCGACTTTTAAGGGATGAGGGATGAGGGATGAGGGATGAAAAAGAGAATCGCTTATATCCTTTTCATCCTTCATCCCTCATCCCTCATCCTTTAGTTATGCCGGGAGCAATCCTCTTATGTCGCGCACGACCCGCTTGACATCTTCCTGTTCGCCGAACGCCATCATGAAAAACTTATAGCCGTTGTGGAAACAGATCATGCCGTTGCCGAAAAACCAGATGCTCGAAAGCAGCGGATTGCCGCCAAGTACGAGGCTGATCGGAAAACCTGTGACCACCGCCCCGGTGAACGCTTCGTACACCAGCCCCGCGCCCGCCGCCACGCTGAATGCTCCAAGCAGCGGCGCTCCGACGTACTTCGCCATGTCGCGCTCGAACTTTACTCGCGACTGCTCGGCTTCCGATAGCTTGCCCTCGGCGATCAACGCATCCTGGCGCTTCAAATAAGCTTCATACTTTTCCGAAAGTTTTCTCAGCCCGTAAGGGACAAGCGCCGAATGAAAGAGCCAGTTGCCCGCTCCGCCTGCGCCCAGCAGCGTGACGTCGAGAGAAGAAAACGCAGCGCCCGCGCGCGTGCCCGCTACGAAGGCGAGCGAAATTACTGCGGCCTTGCCGGGATTCGCTTTGACCCATTTGCGCGCGTTTAAAACCGCGCTCCTGACTGATGCGGGGAGCCGCGCGGCTGAAACGCTGCTCTTCGCAGCGCCGGTCGCGCTTTCGTAGTAACGCCGCGCGCTGCCAAAGATGTCCGACGCCGTAGCCTTCGCGTCTTCGGCAAACTCGCTGGCCGTCTCTTTTGCCTTCTCTGCTGTCTCTTTTGCTTTCTCTTTCGCGCCGGAGTCTCGGACAGCCTCTTCGACTTTGCGCGCGCTTTCGCGCGCCCGCTCCGTGATTTTATGCTCGCGGTCTATGCGCGAAGCCTCTTCGCGCGCGGCATTCAGCCCTGAGGTCGCCGCGTCCGTGCCCTTGCGAATAGCGTCGGTCGCCACATCCGTGCCTTTGCGAATAGCATCGGTCGCGGCGCGGCGGCCTTCTCCGACCTTGGAACTGATTTCGTATTTTTCGTCGAGCTTGCGCGCGGCCTCTTCTGCGCGCCGACGGATTTCATCAAGCTTGCTTGGCATTGCTTAATAACTCCTTGTTTCGATCATACGCGGTATCACTCAAAATTGATACGCCTTTGATTGGGCGACAGTTCCTCACACGGCAAAGACCTCGCGGGCCGCTCGGATCGTATTACAGTGCGCTTCAACCGTATCGGCTACCTCGCTGGCGTATCCGCCGCCGAGCGTGATGACCGTGGGCAGCGATCTTGCGCCGCACTCGGTGAAGACCAATTTATCGCGCTCTTTGAGCCCGTCGAGCGTGAGCGCAAGGCGGCCCAGGCGATCACCTTCGTAAGGGTCTACGCCCGCTTGATAAAAGACTATGTCCGGGCGAAATCGCTCGATGGCCTCAGGCAGCGCGAGCGCGAGCGCATCGAGATATTCTTTATCATCCGTTCGATCTTCAAGCCCCACGTCAACCGTGCTCTGCTGTTTGACTAGCGGATAGTTCTTTTCGCCGTGAAGCGACAGCGTGAAGACCTCCGGGTCATCGGCAAAGATGTGAGCCGTCCCGTTGCCTTGATGAACGTCGCAATCGATTACGGCCGCGCGGCGTATCAGCCCTTCGGCCCGCAGCAGACGAATGGCGACGGCTATATCGTTTAGCACGCAAAACCCCTCGCCGTGATCTGCGAAAGCATGATGAGTGCCGCCGCCGAGATTTGCCGCAACCCCCTCGCTTAAAGCCGCGCGAGCGGCGGCAATCGTCCCGGCTACGGAAAACCGCGAACGCCTGACTAATGCCTCCGACCAGGGAAGCCCGAGACGGCGAATTTCGCTCGCCGTCAGTTGCCCGCTCACCAGCCGATCGTAATAATCCGCCGAGTGGACAAGCAATATCGCGTCACGCTCTGCCAGGTTTGGCTCGGTTATGTCCGCAGTCCGCAATGTTCCCTCGGAGACGAGTTGCTCACGAATCCGCGCATACTTGATTATCGGGAACCTGTGATTCTCCGGCAGTTTGATAACGTAGCGGTCTGAGTAAGAAGCGCGCATTAAGGAATTTCAAATTTCAAATGGCGCGCGACCCACTGCGTGGGTACCCCGAGCGGGTTCCCGCGCTTTCGCGGGCCGCGATTTGAGATTTCGGTTCAAGCCTCATCGCGAATTGGAATGGGGCGGCGATTTTCATCTATAGCGACATAGACCACCTCGGCCTCGGTGACAATCACTCGCTCCCCGGGCTGGCGCACGCGGTCGGCTTCTACTATGACTTTTATCGTGATCGAGGTGCGGCCAATCCGCACAAGCTCCGTGTAAAAGCTGACCAGATCGCCCACGTGCACGGGCGCGACAAAGACGACCTCGTGCATGGCTTTAGTCACGATCTTTTTCAGAGTGTGCTTGCGCACCTCGATGGCCGCGGCGATGTCAATATAGCTCAGGATGACGCCGCCAAAAATCGTGCCGTGCGCGTTTGTGTCTTTCGGCATCAACACTACACGTATGGCCGGGTCAACTCTCTGGCGCTCATCACCTCTCTGAGTGTTACCCTCGCTCATACTTTTGAAAGCCTAGCCTGCGCGCTCGAACGATGTCAAACGGATTGCCTTTGTCCTTTTGGCTTATGATGCTAAGTTCGTAGTTATGGCGAAAGGCGAGAAGGAGAAGCTGGCGGCAGGAGGCGTCGTTGTTGAAACCGCCGATGGCGGGCCTGTCAGGGTCCTGCTCGTGCATCGGCCTCGATACGACGACTGGTCCTTTCCGAAAGGAGGCGTCACAGAAGGTGAATCTCTCAAAGAGGCGGCTTTGCGCGAGGTGCTTGAAGAGACGGGCCTGCGGTGTCGCATCGTCCGAAAACTTGGGTTGGCGCTTTATCGTTATCGAACTCGACGCGGCAAGCGCAGGCCAAAGATAGTCCATTATTTCTTGATGGAGCAGGTCGGGGGCCATATCGCAACCGATGGCGTTGAAGTGGATCGCGCCGGTTGGTTTGACGCGTCGGAAGCGGAAAGGCTGCTCAGCTACGATTTTGATAAAGAGCTGCTCGCCAAATTGATTGCCGGGTTTTAAGCGAGACTATTGCAAGGTGATATAAAATGTATCTGCCCCTCTTATCAATATAGATGGGAGATCCTCGGATGGCTGAGAGAAGGCCGATAATAACGCTGACAACGGATTTTGGAGAAGCCGATTATTACGTGCCCGCGATGAAAGGCGTGATTCACACCGTCAACCCGGCAGCCGAAATCATCGATCTGACCCACCTCGTTCCGCCTCACGACATTTATGCCGCCGCCTTCACGCTGATGTGCTGTTACAAAGATTTTCCTAGAGGCACCGTTCATCTCGTAGTCGTCGATCCCGGTGTAGGGTCATCGCGCCGCCCGATTATGGTGGCGGCGGGCGAATATCATTTCGTAGGGCCTGACAACGGAGTATTCAGCTACATCTATCAGCGCGAGCGCACAAGCCGCATAGTCCATCTCACAGCCGAGCATTATTTCCGCCAGCCCGTCTCGAAAACTTTTCATGGGCGAGACATCTTTGCGCCCTGCGCCGCGTACGCCTCAAAGCTCGTCGATTGGCGAATGATGGGCGAAGAGATAAGCGACCCGGTGCGCTTCAACACGCCCACGCCTTCGGTCGTGTCGGATAAACTGATACGCGGCCACGTCATTCACGTAGACCGGTTCGGCAATGTCATAACCAACATCTCGCCCGTTGAATTGACAGACGAGCGCATAAGCGCCGGGGCGCGCGTGCGCATAGGCAGCCGCGAGGCCGCGCGCGTGTTGAGCTATTTTGCTGAGGCTAACAAAGACGAGTTGTTTGCTTACTTCGGGAGCGCGGGATTGCTTGAGCTTGCCGTGCCGCGCGCGTCTGCCGCGCGGCTTGTCGAAGCCCGTCGCGGCGTCGAAGTCGAGGTGATTATCCCTTAAACATTTTTCGTAAAACCCCTCATCGTTGACACGCGAGCGGCTGTATCCTATCCTTGAATATTGGATAAACCAGCCTCAAATGCTCTTTACAAGCAGTGAGTGGATTGAAAGGAAATAGAAAGATGTCGAGTGAAGCCAATGTGGCAAAAGCCGGTCTTGAGGGCGTTGTCGCCGCGCAATCCTCAATCAGCGATGTCAATGGCCTGGAGGGCCGCCTGATTTATTGGGGCTATGACATACACGACCTCGCCGAGCATGCAACGTTCGAGGAAGTTACTTACCTGCTGTGGAACGGCCAACTGCCGACGACCAGCCAGCTTGACGAGCTTAAACGGCGACTGTCGCGAGAAGCCGGATTGCCCGCCCAGATTCAACAGCTAATCAGAGAGATTCCTAAAGAAGCCAACCCGATGGAAATGCTCCGCACAGTTGTTTCAGCCCTCGGTCTTTACGACGCGGACGGGGCCGACATGTCGCGCGAAGCGAATCTGAATCGAGCGATAAGCCTCACGGCCAAATTCCCGACTATCGTGACCACATTCGAGCGCGTGCGCAACGGATTGGAGCCGATCGAGCCGCTCGAAGATTTATCGGTGGCAGCCAATTTTCTCTACACCCTGCGCGGCCAGGAGCCGGACGAAGTCGCTACGCGCACGATGGACGTTGCGTTGATACTCCACGCGGACCACGAGCTTAACGCATCGACTTTTGCCGCCCGCATCACCGCCGCCACGCTTTCAGACATATACTCGGCCATAGCCTCGGCCATCGGAACGCTCAAAGGGCCTCTGCACGGAGGGGCGAACGAAGGCGTGATTAAGAACCTGCTTGAGATAGGCACGGTCGATAACGTCGAGGCGTGGACCAGGGACGCGCTCGCGCAAAAGAAAAAGATCATGGGATTCGGCCACCGCGTCTATCGCACCGAAGACCCGCGCGCCACACACCTGCGCGAGATGTCGCGCAAGTTGGGCGAGCGCACGGGCGAGAAGAAATGGTACGAGATGTCGCGCAAGATGGAAGAGGTGATGCTGCGCGAAAAGAAGCTGAACCCGAATGTCGATTTCTATTCGGCTTCGACCTATTACGCGCTCGGCATCCCGACCGATCTGTTTACGCCCATATTCGCTTGCAGCCGCATAACAGGGTGGACGGCCCATGTGTTGGAGCAGTATGCAAACAACCGTCTGATACGGCCACGCGCCGAATACATAGGCCCGCGCGGCCAGAAGTACGTACCCATTGACGAGCGAAGGTAATATCGAGCCAGTACCGTAAACCAAGCTTCTGAATGCAAGAAGATTCACCGCAGAGACACAGAGGACGCAGAGAGGGCGCAGAGCAGAATACTGTTTTCTCTGCGCCCGCTTTGCGTCCTCTGTGTCTGCGGCGGTGAGGTGTAATTCGCAAAACGCCAGGAGAGCATAAATATGAAAATCAGTGACAAACGTGTTTTCCCGCTTTCAGTTGTCTTAACCCTTTCGTTATTTTTTAGCGCGAGCGCAATATTCCGCGTAACAGCTCAACAGCCCGCCTGCCCGACCGTCAGAACGACATGCCCCGACACGGTCTCGGTTGGCGAGAAGCTGACATTCACGGTCAATGTGAGCGGCGGCGATCCGAATGTGACGCCGACATACAACTGGACGGTCTCAAACGGCTCAATCGCCTCCGGGCAGGGCACATCCACTATAGAGATGGATATGAGCGAGGTGGCAGGAGATTCGACCGTGACGGCGACGGTTGACGTCGGCGGGTACAGCAGAGAATGCTCTACCGCAAGCTCTTGCACCACTAGCGTGATGAAGAGGCTTGAAGCGCGTAAGCTGGACGAATACGGCAAGATTGCTTCGAAGGATGAAAACGGGCGGCTCGACAATTTCGTTATCGAGTTGAGCAACGACCCGACGGCTCAAGGCTACATCATCGCCTACGGAGGGCGCACGAGCCGGGCCGGGGATGCGCAGAAGATGGCCGATAGGGCGAAGAGTTATTTGGTTAAGACTCGCGGTCTTGACGCCCAGAGGGTAATGACTATGGACGGCGGACTTCGCGAAGAGCCTATGACCGAGTTATGGATAGCGCCCAGCGGCGCGCAACCGCCTCAGGCTACGCCCAACGTTGATCCAAGCGAGGCGACACCGAAGAAAACGCCTAAGAAAAAGAAGAAAGCGCCCGCGAAAAAATCGTAAGTCACTCTGAAGAGGCAGCCGAGCCTATCAAGTACATGCACCGGAGCGCGCGAAACAAGTTTCTTATGAACCCTTCATCTCTGCTCGCGCGCTCCGGTGACGCCAGCCGGGCCCTCCTTTAAAGCAGAGAGCATAAGAATGAAACTAGCCGGAAGCCCTCGACGTAGACATGACCGACACCTGGTGTATTTTTGATTCAAAAGCCTATCCGGTGTTAGACTCAACGGAAATTCAGACATCCTATTCAGGAGGTACAAGCTGTGCGAATTCTAAAAAAGGTTGTTGTTGCCATTTTCTTGATGACCGTGGCAGCAGCAGCGGCCCAGTCGCCGGAACCACCGCTTTCAGACACCCGGCTTACCGTTCACACCCTGCTCCGCGAAGACATATTCGCGGGCTTTTTGAACGATGACATGGAGCGCTTCACAAGGGGAGAAAAAAACATCGATCTGCTGATGGAGACGCGCCCCAAAGCGAAATCCGATCTGCTTGCCTGGAAAGCCAGCGCCGTTTATTACCGCGCTGTCGTCGCGCATGAAAACAAGCGCAAGGACGAGTTCGAGAAAAATTATCGCCTGTCGCTAGACCTTTTCGCGCAGGCCCGTGAAGCGGGCCCGAAAAATGGCGGAATCGCCGCAATCCTTGGAGGCAGCAACGTTGTCCTGGCCGAACGGCTGCCCAAAGAGTACCGCGCCGCAGCCTGGGCGCAGGCCTATGAAGCTTACCAGTCGCTGTGGAAACTACAGAGTCAATTTGTAGAAAGGCTCCCCCTGCACATGAAGGGCGAGCTTCTGGGCGGGCTGGCCCAATCCGCCCAACGAACCGGGCGCACCGAAGAGATGAATCAGTACCTAGATAAGATAGTGGAGGTGATGCCGAACACCCCTTACGAATCGGTCGCCAAAAAATGGAAAGAGAATCCGAAGGTTGCCGCTAACACGACCATAACGTGTTTGAGCTGTCACGACGGCGGACGCTTGAACTCTCGGCTGAACGCGCTCAACGGCAGCAAATGACAGGGCTTCTCCGAACACGTTCAGGGTCACTGGTGCAGGGATGAAAACAGGTGACGGGCGCGGCACCATCAACGTATGGCAGCCGCCCGACCTCCAGCAATTGGAGTTGCATCGCGGCATTACCGTCGCCCGACCTGTTCCTCGCCACTGGCACGAGCAGTACCAGTTCTGTTTTCTGGAAGCTGGGGCCGGTGATGTGACCTATCGCGGCGACAGTTTTGTTACCCCGCCCGCCAGCCTGTTTATCGTTCACCCCGGAGAGATTCACTCTAACCGCTGCTTTGACCCGTCGGGCTGTAGCTACAGGACTCTTTTTATCGAGCCGGATTTGATGCGCCGCACGGCCGCCGAAGCTTTCGGTCGTGACCGTGGGGTGCCGTTTTTTCCGACGACCGTGATATTTGATAAGGATGTTCTGGCGCTGTTTCGCGAGCTTCACGTCGCGCTGGAAACCCCAGCCTCCACGCTCGAACGAGAGTCATTGCTCAACACTTTTTCGACCCGTCTGATCGATAGATACGGCGAACAGCGCGTCTCTCTTGACTCGCTGAACAGGAAAACTGTAAGCATCAAACGCGCGTGCGAATACTTGATAGCGCACTACGCCGAAAATGTCTTTTTAGAGCAACTGGCTCGCGTCGTGGGGCTGAGCCAGTTTCATTTCAATCGCGTCTTTTCCGAGCAGATCGGCATGCCTCCTCACGCCTTTCAGACACAGGTGCGCGTCGCTCGCGCTCGCGCGCTTCTGTTGGAAGGCCGGTCAATTTGCGAGGTGGCGGCCCGAACCGGGTTTGCCGATCAAAGCCATCTGACACGCCATTTCAAACGACTGGTCGGAGTTACGCCGGGCCGGTATCAACAAAACAGCAAAAACGTTCAATACACTCAAGGCTGATAGCGTTAACCTCTGAATCATAATTTTGAGACAGGGGAGTCGCTATGAAAAGAAGCCTTTTGTTGATCGCATTATTGCTGGCCTGCGCACTTCGAGCGGGGAATGAAACCGTTACGGCATCGCCAGTCAGCCTCGATTTCGAGCCCGACCGATGGGTAATCAAAGACAAAGACGGACGTTGGGAAGACCATCTGGGTCGTAAGAGCCTGTACCTCAAGGCGGGATACGCCTTTATGAAAGATGTCGTATTCGAGGACGGCGTGATCGAATTCGATCTGGCCGCCCCGCAAACCAGGTCGTTCATGGGAATCGTTTTCAGGTTCGAAAATATGGACGATCACGAGATAGTCTATTTCCGCCCTCACAAAAGCGGGCTTGAGGACGCCTCGCAGTACGCGCCTTCCTTCAACGGGTCGACTTGCTGGCAGTTGTACAGCGGCAAAGGTTTCACCGCCGCAGTTGATATTCCAAAAGAGCAATGGGTTCACGCGCGCATAGAGATTTCAGGGCTGGGCGGAAAAGTCTATTTCAACAACTCGGACAAACCTGTTTTGGAAATCACCGATTTGAAACGCGGGTACAGTCGCGGCACGGTGGGACTTTGGGCGGGCGCAACCGGCGGGCACTTCTCGAACTTTACTTATAAAGCAGCAACGCCGGGCGCGAGGCCTGAACGAAAGCCCGCTCCTATGGCTCCGGGCATACTCGCGAAGTGGGAGCTTTCCGAAGCGTTCGACGTTGCTGTGAAAGACCCTGAGACAATGCTGTCGGCGTCGGAGATTAAAGCGATGAAGTGGCAGCCGGTCGGAGTCGAGCCGCCCGGCATGATGGTCATCGACCGCTATCGAAGAAGCCCAAGCATAGTGCGCTTCTTCGCCGAGCCGTCTGAAAGGGTAGGGAAACGCGAAGGCAGAAAAGTCGTATTCGCGCGGGCTGCTATCTATTCTGATCGCGATCAAATCAAGAGGATGTCTTTCGGGTACAGCGACGAGATAACCGTCGCTTTGAACGGGAAGCCGGTCTTTACGGGCCGCAGCGCGTTCAGGTATCGCGATCCGGGATTCTTAGGGGTAATGGACGTGGAAGACGACGCCGTTTATCTGGACCTGAAAAAAGGGCGCAATGAAATCACCCTCGCCCTGGCCGATTATTTCGGCGGCTGGGGATTCATCTGCCGCATAGACGACACGCAAGGAGTAAAGCTCGATCAGCCTTGAGACTCATCACCGAATAGAGGGTGTTTGAATCTTTGCCTCTCAAGGCGTCGGACCTACATTTTCAAACACCCTCTAGTATGAATGATTAGAGCAGTTTTCAATCGAATGTACGGGATTGGCAGAGACATCTCACCGCCGAGACGCAGAGGACGCAGAGGGGGCGCAGAGCGGAATAAAACTCTGCGCCCCCTTTGCGTCCTCTGCGTCTCGGCGGTGAATCTTCTTTCATTCCCTTACACTCATATGTGATTTGATCTAAAGCAACGCGCTTATCGCCTCTTTTGTCTCCTTGGACGGAACGACCGGGACGATCTCACACTCCATAAGGTCATGCCACTGCGCTACCCACTGCTGGAAAAGCCGCGCGTCATCCGTTTCCATGAGCTGAAAGCAGCGGTCGAAATTCGCCTCGATCCAACTGCCAACATAGTTCAAGCCTTCCGGCATCATCCGGCCCTGCTCCTGGAACCGGCGGTATATCGCTACCGCATCCCGGTCCTTGAAACGTTCGATCACCATAAAGAGCATATCGCTTCCTTTCACGTGAAGACCCGAGCGATGTTATTATACGAGACTCGCGCTGCGAATGAATCTTGGAAGGGAAATTTGCAATGAGAAAAGTCATCTTGTCGGTTCTTTTCGATCATCGCTCTGAGCGGTGTCTGTGCGGTGGCGAGCGCGGCTGACAAATCGTCACGCGGCAATAATAATTCGGCAATCGCAATTACGAACGTCAATGTTATTCCCATGGATCGCGAGCGCGTGCTGAAGAATCAGACGGTGATCGTTCGCGACGGGCGCATTGCCGAGATCGGCGACGCATCGCGAGTCCAGGCGCCCAGCGGGGCTTTGCGGATTGACGGGCGCGGCAAGTATCTGGTGCCGGGTTTGATCGATATGCACACGCATCTGTTCTCGGACGACGAATTCCCCGACTCGCTTGCGGGCGACGAGCTGACTTTGATGCTGGCTAACGGGGTGACGACGATTCGTCTGATGATCGGCACGCCTGAGCATCTTTTGATGCGCGAAAAGATTGCGAAAGGCGAGATGGCCGGCCCGACGCTTTACGTGGCCAGCCCGCAGATCAGCGGTCGCAAGTCCGGCGCCATCTTTAACGGGCGCGTCGTGACGACCCCGGAAGACGCGCAAAAGGCCGTGCGCGATTTTAAGGCGGCAGGGTACGACTTTATCAAGCTGACGAACTACATCACGCGGCCCGTTTATGACGCGGTAATCGATACCGCCAAAGGAGTCGGCATACGCGTCGTCGGTCACGTTGACACACAGGTTGGAGTCGAGCGTGCGCTCGACGCAGGCCAGCAGATCGAACACCTGGACGCGTATCTCGAAGCCGTTCTGAAGGACGATTCGCCGATCAAGACTTCGGTCTCGGATGTCGGACTCTTTCGCAAGCAGAACTGGGAGAGCCTCGATTATATAGATGAACGCAAGGTCAAGCAGATTGCGCAGGCGACCGCGAAAGCGGGCATCTACTCGACGCCTACGCTCACCTTTTTCAAGATCACATTCGGCACGGGCGCGAGCGACGAAGAGATTCGCAACAGGCCGGATTACCGGTTCGTACCCGCTCGACTGCGCGAGGCGTGGGACAAAGCCGTCAAGCGCATCTGGGCCTCGCCGCCGACCGAAGCGCGGCGGCGCGAGTACGTGCGCGTTCGCAACCAGCTTGTGAAGGAGATTTATGAGGCGGGCGGGAAAATCATGGCCGGATCGGATTCGCCCGACGCGTTTATGCTTTATGGCTGGTCGCTTCATCGCGAGCTGCGCAGCCTTGTCGAAGCGGGCTTGAGCCCCTACGCCGCGCTCGAAGCGGCCACGCGCAACCCGGCAGAGTTCTTACGCGCGCTCGACACCTTCGGCACGATCGCGCGCGGCAAACGCGCCGATCTGGTCTTGCTCGACGCTAACCCGCTTGCCGACATCGCCAATACCGAAAAGCGCGCGGGAGTGATGGTGCGCGGCAGATGGATGCCGGAAGCGGAACTGAGAAAAAAGCTCGACGAGATTGCGCCCCGTTTCGAAAATCCTTTTTGAGACCGGCTCGCGTATGGATGGTAGAGGCTGGAGAAGAATATGAAAAACTACGAATTCGCCACCATCTGGCGCGTTCGCGCGCCCATCGAGGCGGTATGGAACGAAATATATCACTCTGAGCTATGGCCTACGTGGTGGAAAGGGGTTGAAAGCGTCGTCGAAGTGCAAAGGGGAGATGACGCGGGCGTGGGCAGCATCCGCCGCTACACCTGGAAGAGCAAGCTCCCCTATCGTCTGTCCTTCGATATGCGAACGGTCCGCATCGAGCCGCCGCACATGCTTGAAGGAATTGCTACGGGCGAATTAGACGGGAGGGGGGTATGGCGGCTCTCAAGCGAGGGGAGCGAAACAGTAGCCCGCTACGATTGGCAAGTATATACGACAAAGAAGTGGATGAACCTGCTCGCGCCGCTTGCGCGTCCGGCCTTTAACTGGAATCACGACATAATAATGGGCTGGGGAGCCGAAGGGCTGGCTCACAGGCTTGGGGCAAGCGTAGTCGAGCAGAAAGAGATTCAAGAAGCTAAAGCCGTATGACCAGGACGCCCGCCGGAAAAATACGCGAGCGCAGCCCTATAGAATGTCGGCTCTTTGTCTCACAGGAAGAATTCTCTACCTGTGACGACGCTGTGCAATCGGATCTCTTGACGCCATGACTGATAAGTGCTTTTCCTGGCCTCTGCTCGTTAACCGGCGGCTATCGCTTTTGCAGAATCCATCTCGGACGGGCGAACCCGATTCATCCAGTAAGCCCATGCGATGAGCAACAAAAAGAATATCAAACTTCCTAACACTTGTTCCGGAGGCGGGGGACCTTTGCGGATGTTGCCGACCCAGGCTAAAGTTACAAGAGCGACTACGGGCCAGAAGGCGTATTTGCCCGCCCAATTCCTGGCACGCGTAGCGCGAATGTAAATGACGATGGCAACCAGCCAGAAGCCGCCTTCTACGACGATGGTCGCGGGAAAGGAATCCCAAAGCATTAATCCGTAGTACCTGTGCGCGCCCGGCGCGAGCGGGTGTTTGTGGGCCACGGCGTCCAGGAGCCAGTGGCTAAGGACAGCAGCAAAGAGTATCAACGATCCTCGTGTGAAAAGCTGGTGGCGTCGAACGCGCCGCAACAGGAAGTAGCCGCCTGCGAACAAAGCGCCCCAGATTGCGACCATCAACAGGGAGTGACTGATGGGAGCTTCAAAGACTAGGTTTTCAGTATCCTCAATCTTCCTTGTATATTCCATTCCCGCCATCGTAAAGATGGGCCATAGCACGTCGGGGAGCAGTGATGCCAGCAACAGAGTGCCGAGCGAGATTTCCGGCTCAACGCGCTTTCCAATAAATGCGACCGCGACGTGTCCGACAAACATAGCTTCCTCCGAGTGTGAGTCAGAGATATAGATTAACCGATTGTAAGGTGATTCAAGAAGATTCACCGCAGAGACGCAGAGAACACAGAGATTGCGCAGAGAAAACGATATTCTGCTCTGCGCCCCCGCCGCGTGCGAAGCACATCATCGGCCATCCTGTGTTCTCTGCGTCTCTGCGGTGAGTGGTTCTCTCCAGCCCCGTACACTCATATGCAATATACTCTAGATCGGCCTCTGACTCGCTTTTTTACGGCTTTCCCGTTCGGCCAGCTTCCATACCCGTAACACTCTTTTCAAACAGCGCGAATGCTTTCTCCAGCTTCCACTGCAATCGCGCCTTCTCGTTGTTGTCTAAATAATTCTGGCACTCAGGCAAAGGCTTCCCCTCGTAGGATGCACTGCCGACGCACTCGCGGGCGCGGGCGAGCCTCTTTGCATTCGCCCACAAACTTTTGCCGTCTACGAACGCATGCTCAAGGCTCGCGCGCGCCATGTTCTTAAGCTGTACGTATCCCAATCCCTGATCCTCTGCTGCTCTTATGTACTCTCGCGTCATTTCTGAGCGCGAGATCCCAAGATCGTCGGTGGCGAGCGCGACCGGCACGTTGTACTTTAAGTACATCGCCAGCGGATGCTCCTTTCCGCGCACGCCGAGAATCTTGTCGTTGCTCGATAAACAGATTTCCACCAGCACATTTCTATCGGCCATCTCCTGCAACAGCTTGTGCGGCTCGTCCTCGTACATTATGTCTACGCCGTGCCCTATGCGGCGGGCGTGAGCTTTCTTAACTGAATCGCGGATGTGAAAGCGCAGCCCTTCAGGCGGGACAAGTCCGGGCGCAAGCTCGCCCGCGTGCAGCGTGATGTTAGCCCCCTGATAGCCTTTTTCGCTCTCTTTGACCTTGCGCAGGTAGTCGAGCATAAGCATCTGTAAATTGAAATTGTTCATAGCCGCGCGAGCGTCTTCCGCCTGAACCAGATTCAACCCGACCAGCCGGGGGTCGGCCTTCGCCGTCTCCATCGCGGCTATCATCTGCGCGAATGCTTCCCGCTGCGCGCCGCTCCGCGCGATTTGAAAGATGTAGCGAATGATCACTTCGCAACCGGGCTTTGCTTTATTCGGGTCGTCACAATTGAGCAATTCACGCTTCTTCTTCTCGATCTGATCTAAGAGGCTCTTGCTTTCTTGAACAGCGCCGTTTTTATCCCCTGCAAGCGGCTGCAATATGCCGTTCGCAAGCAACTCCTGTCGCTTCTTTGCGAAGAAATCCGTCCTGTCGGTTTCCGACATCGCCAATATTTGATCGTCGGCGGGCCAATCCAGCTTGCCGGCTGCGGTCCTGGATTTCCCGTTATCCGGCGTCATCATCATCTCCAGGTAACTGACGCCTTCTCGCGCGCCGCGCGATGCTACCTCCGCGACCATATCTCCGTAGCGGTCAAACCCCGCAGCCCCGAACTTCGCGAACGCGTCGAAGAATTGATCGTGGCCGCTCTGACCTGCGTACTCCGAGTTTCGCATAGACCAGGCATCTATCATTCGCCGGTAAAGCACGCCATCCGTGAGCGCGCGGCTGGCCGGCGGATTGGCCGATCCGTCGCATAAAACCAGCGCGAAAGTCGTCTGGTTCACGCACAGGTCGGGCTTTGCTTTGGCGGCCCACTCGATGTATGACTCGGCATAAATCGATCCGGTCAGGTGTAGATGCAGGTCGCCGCCTTTGGGCATTTTTCGCAAGAAGGCATAAAGCTCCAGAGGCTGCGCTTTTATCGATTCAAAATAGCGCGCGGTCCTTTGCTCCGCCCCCGCGCCCGCCGCCTTGCTGCCCTGAGCCGCAGCCTGCGCCGAGGCCGTCAGTAACCAGACTAATAGAAACCCCAGGAGCCGCAGGCGTACTGCTTCACCTGAGTTCGTTTTCAGCGATTGCAGTAAAGTTGTCTTGATCATAGCTATGAGCCGGCAGAAGAATCAGGATTACTTACCATCGAAGCCGGTGCAGTATATTCAAGAACTCAACTACATGCAATATCGCATGGCTGTAACTTAAACAATACAAGTTGGAAGTTACCTGGAGGGTGTTTGAAAAGCCTCGAAGAGGCGCAATTCAATGCCTGGGGCGCTAGCCCCAGGTCTGCGCCAAGCATAGCGACAAGCCCTGAAAGGGCGAAATAAATCGTTCTGATTATTTCGCCCTTTCAGGGCTTGTCGTTATTCGACGACTGTTACCCGGCGCATCGCGCCGGGCTATTGGATTTCGCCCCTTTGGGGCTTATGAAATATCTTTTCAAACACCCTCTATAGCGGTTTGCAATTGAATGCGACCGCTTCTTTTGGAGTGCGCCGGCTTGTGATACTGCTGGCGAATTCATTTACCGGCTGCTAAGTCCTTTAGGCTCAGTGAGCCTTTCAAATCGTAAAGCCAATAAGTTCTTTAGAATCGAATTCGCCAGCAGTATCGCTTGTCGGCGCACTCCAAAGGATGTGCTGATTATTCTGGCTGCATTCAATTACAAACCGCTATATTATGTGTGATCTTTTTAACGTCACGCAGGAGACTATCAGAAGTTCCAAAATGATACTGAGATAAGTGGGACATTATACAAAAGTTGCTTTACGAATACCGGGCTAATGGTTTGATAGACCCCTTCAGTCAGCCGACCTGGATGGTGAGCATAGAGACGGAGCCTCCGTCTACTCCTTCGACAGGAAAGCTGACCTGCTCGCCTGCTCGCCGCATAGCAATCACGTAAAGCAACGGCAAATAATGCTCAGGCGTGGGGACCGACAGCATTGCGTCGCGGCCCAGAGTCTCGTAAGCGATTAGCGGGCCGTCCTCGCCTGCGAGCAACGATTCCCGCACAAGCTTTTCAAACCGCACGGCCCAATCGAACGGCTCGGCCAGATGTCTGCCCCAGGCGTAGGTGTGCAGGTTATGAACTACGTTGCCACTGCCGATGACCAGAACCCCTTCGTCGCGCAGCGGTGCGAGTCTTCTGCCAATCTCATAATGGAATTCCGGTGGTTGAGTCTCATCCAGACTGAGCTGCACGATGGGAATGTCAGCTTGCGGGAAGACGTGACACAGCACAGACCAGGTTCCGTGATCAAGCCCCCACCGCTCGTCAAGCCTCACCTCTACCGGAGCAAGCAGACTTTGCACGCGCCTTGCCAGTTGAGGGCTGCCCGGCGCGGGGTATTGGACCTGGTAAAGCTCGCGTGGAAAGCCGCCGAAATCATGTATCGTTCGCGGCGCAAGATTGGCCGTAACAGCAGTAGCCGGAAAATACCAGTGC
Source organism: Blastocatellia bacterium (assembly GCA_963728545.1). GTDB lineage: Bacteria > Acidobacteriota > Blastocatellia > UBA7656 > UBA7656 > DASUNP01. The sequence goes on along the minus strand of CAVSKO010000002.1, from coordinate 2,220,803 downwards.
GCGGATATGGCTAGCACTGCTTTGGGTCGCGGCAATCGATTCCCGATATCGGCCCAACCTTCGGTGTAGCCGTTCTTCAACAACGCGTTCATTGGATTGCCGTGTCCGAAGAAGAGGGCGGGCATCAGATCAGACATATTGCACCTCTCGCCAGATTCCCCGCGCCCTTATGCAGAGCATAGCAGAACCATCTTCAGCCGTTCAATGCAACGCATCATCCGAGGCTAACTATCACCAACACCTTGCGAGCGGCGGCTCAACTTCTCCGCCGCGACCGCGCCGAATCCTGTCAGGAAGGCCAGACCGAAACCCGAAAACATTAACTTCTCCCAGAGCTTGAACCGCTCGTAATCCTCGCGCGTGCGCGGCGCTCCGTGCTTGCCTACATAGCTGCTTCCTGTCTGTCGTATCGGCGCGTCGGGGAACTGGATGACCCCGTAAATCAGAGTCGCGGCTGCGACGAGGGCCGCCAGGATGCAGACGACCAGCAGCGCCTTCACCACCGGCCCCCTGTGCCGCGCCGCCTTACGGTCGCGCTCTGCGAGGCTCGACATCTTGTCATATATCTCGCGGGCTTCGTCGATGATGCTTTTGTCTGTTTGATCTTTCACGGGCCGCATCTTAGCACACTCACCGGGCTTGTTTAATCTCCTGCCGCCCGGCAATCCCGCGCTCTCTCATATACAAAAATAACGGCAACCCGAGCGATACGCCCACGGCGAGATTGCAGACCAGGTATACCCACAGATGCTTCATCTGTTGCCGCCGCCCTTCTGTGAAGACGAAAACCCAGAGCACTATCGACGACACAATGACATCCAGTCCGAAAAACGCCGAGATACGATTTGCGAATAGCTGATCCATCATCAAGGGGAGATTAAAGCCATGCTCTGCTAAGAAAGGAATGAGCTGCGAGCAAGGTAGCGCCGTGCCCAGCACGCATAAAAACAGGTAAAGGTACTGAGTCATACCGTCTCTCCTTTATGCACTGCCCCGGAGGGTCAAGCGGACATCGACCGCAGCCGCTGGCTTCTATTTGTAGCCCATCTCTTCCATCTTCTTTCTCAAGCTCAACGGGCGCATGTCCGTCCATACCTCCTGGATGTATGCCAGGCATTCCGCCTTCGGGCCGGTCTTGTCTACATCGGTCCAGCCCAGAGGGTTCTCGCGGTCCGCCGGCCAGATCGAATACTGTTCTTCATGATTCATTATCACTTTATAAATCGTATTGTCTTCGCGCTCATTCCAGCCCATGACTCCTCCTTATTTAGGCTCGTTTATTTTGAGGCCAAGATAGGTCCCGGCGCTGATGCCCATCAAACCTAAAAGCGTTTCATTGAATTGTGGCATCGCCAGAACTTTATACACCTGTATGCCGAAGATTATTCCCAGCACCAGCGTCCACACGGCCATCTGGAAGCGATGGAAGTTGACGCCATATTTATCGGTCAATATATCAAGCCACCAGTGGCCGCTGGTCGGCTCCGTCGTCGCTATCGGCGCAGGCTGATCAGGCTGACCGTCGGCAGGCTGCGCGGCGGCCTTGTTTGAATTGCTTGCATTGATAGCGGTGGAGCCCAGAACTGTCCCCGCGCTAATGCCAAGCAGCACAAGCACCGTTCCCGTTATACTCGTGCTGAAGTCGCCTGTGATTATGCCTATGAAGAGGTAAGACGCGAGAACTATAAAGAACCACCAGGCCGCCTGAGTCCTGGCAAGACTGTAAGCCTTGAGCTCTCCGCCCGGAGGAGGCGGGCCGGGAACGCGAAGCACATCGCTTTTAATGGCCAGGGCGCCAAATCCTCCGATCAGGAACAACAACAGTAAGAACCAAAAAGCGAACCACCCGTGCGGGATCAGCTCAAGATTGACCGAAGCAACGGATTCAACCGCGTATTCGCCTTCGAGGCCGATGCTGACCTGCGTGTTTCTCGGAGACCATGACGGAGAACCGAGTATAAAAGTCCAGACGTCTCTTGATGCTTCGGTGCGCTTGAGAGGAAAGACTAAGAGATTCTTTTCGGGATTAGTCGGGGGGAAGGGAGTCACATCCTTTAGCGGCTTCCCGTCTAAGAAGAGCAAGATATTTTTGTGCGGATTCGCGCAAAGCGATCTCTTAACCAAAACGTCCAGGCCCTCGACTTCTACCGTGATGTCATCTCCGAGCTGTACCTGCGTCACAGGCTGTTGCTCTTCTCCCGTTTGAGTGCTTTTGAAAGCGCGCGTTACCTTTACCGTCGAGAACTCTTGAGGCGTCGGGCAATCGACCGGAGCAGCCGACGGTCTACTTGAATTTGAATTCGCGCCTGTATTGGCATTCGCGTTGCCGGCAGCGCTGCTCCTGGCGTTGGCATTCCCGTTGTTTGTGTTGGCGTTTTGCGCCTCTGTACTAACGGCGTTGAGAGATAGCACAAACAGTAAAAGGAATTTCCAGGTGGAAGCCATTCCCGTTTTTTGTGTGTTGGTCAGCATTCTTCCTCTCTTGTCCCGGTTTGAATTTGACGTAGCAAGTCTTCGAAAACCCTGAGATTGGATAATGCGAAAAGTATTACAAAGCGGTATTAATGTCAATTTCTGCGCCAGGGCCCGGTCGAACCAGGAGACGTCCTTTCACACTAAAGATTGTTCTGGTAAGATAGCCTACGCCTGTCCAGTGGCGCGGACAAAATAAAGGGTAAATACTCCAGCGAGCAAGGTTATGACTGCTCAATGTGTCGCAAATATAAAGAGAGAGCTTGAAGAGACTTCGGATAAGGAACTTGTAACAGCCTGCCTGGCCAAGAATGACGCCGCGTGGGAAGTCTTGATAGCGCGCTACGAACGATTGATCTATTCCATCCCCATCAGATTGAAAATGTCGCCGCAAGAAGCCATCGAGGTGTTTCAGTCGGTCTGTTTCATACTACTGAAAAAGCTCTCGACACTGCGGGATCAAGAGAGAATCTATTCGTGGCTTATAACAACGACAACTCGCGAATGCTGGCGCATAAAAGCCTTGGAGCAGCGAGACCTTGCTCCTCCTCAAACCAACGGGTCGAACGGCTCCGTCCCTTCAACCGACACGCTCACGGCCGAGCAATTGGCATACGAGCGCCGCGTAGCTGACGAGCAACACAAGATAGTATGGCAGGCCGTATCGGAGCTGCCGGAACGTTGTAGAGAATTGATAATAATGTTGTTCTTCCTGAATGAAGAACCGACTTATGAAGATATAGCTGAAAGACTGAATATGCCCGTCTCATCAATCGGGCCCACGCGCGCGCGATGCCTGCAAAAGCTGAGAAAGGTTTTGCAGGATAAGCTTTCTAATACCTGATCTCTATTTTACTCGCGTTCGATCGCCCCGCCGGTGTGGGCGAAAGATAATAAATCCGGCTGCCGACAGACCATGTATTTCTGCAGGCGCGTTGTCTCTCTATTTATATAGAAGCAGAAGCAGTCCGAACAAAGGTGGGTATGGGACCAAGATCACAAATCCATGGCGGACTGATGCGTAGCTACCCCATGTCCAGTAGTTTAAGTTGAGTCCGCTGCCATTCGAGTCGGAGCCTTAGGGGTAGGCTCCATAAGAAATCTCATTGTGCATATGGCTAGTTCGCAGGCGACGTGGCCTGCGCATGGCATAGCCCTGTCCTACCAGAGGTGTAGATGCCGGCATGGGATATGGCGGCGTGTCCGCGCCCAGGCCGAAGGCTGACCGTGAAAGGAGGAAGGATGAAAGTAGAAAGAGTGAAGCTAGCCGTAGTTGCCTTTCTTATGATGTTCACGCTCCTCGTATTAGTGCTGGGCAGCGGGGCATCTTCGGAGGCAGAGGACGAGTCGCCAATGACCGGCAAAGGCGACCCTGAAATTCTTCGGACTGCCTACCAGGAGTGGGAGGCTGACTACGTCAAGAACGGAGGAGACAGCAACCTGATACTGGCGCTCCACTATTCCAAGGGGCTTTCGGATCAATACACAAAAGCTTCCGGGCACCTGAAGCTGGATATGATCAAAGGCAAGGTGGCGGTTGCTGTCAGCGGGCTATCGACTTCCGAAGAGTGGGATGTCTGGCTCGTCCAGAACCGGCCCGACTCAAGCATCGCGCCTGAAGCCGAAGACGGGCTGATGAAATTAGGGAGCCTGAAGCAGGAAGGGGAGTTTGCGATGCTGCGCGCCGAACTGGGCAGCGAGGCATTTGTGAGCTTCCGGCCCGACATGGCTGTAGTGACGCGAGGAGGCAAGGGGCCGGATGAGAGCCGAATCATACTGGGCCACACATCGCTGTTCCACGGCATGTACTGGAGCACCTATCCGGGTCAGTTCGGCGCGTGGAATACGGCGAGGCTGAGAAACAGCGGCGCTGACGAGCCGGGATTCTTTGGCCGCATTCTGGGAACAATAGTGCCTACGGCCCACGCACAGAAGATAGATGAAGACCCTCTTACTATAAGCATCGAAGAGGGGAAACGGCTCTTCTTTGAAGAGCAATTCAGTGGGAACGGCAGAACCTGTGGGACCTGTCACCCTGCGCTGAATAATTTCACCATAGACCCCACGTTCATAAGCACGCTGCATCCGCTCGACCCGCTGTTCATAGCCGAGAACGACCAGCAGCTGGCCGGGCTTGAGAATCCGAGAGTAATGCGGGGGACCGGCGACATTCTGGAGAACGTTGACGGATTCAACCGCCCGGGCGTGCTCCGGGGCGTCCCTCATACTCTCGCGCTCGGGTTGTCGCGCAAGCCGGGCACCAACGTTCAGAATAGAGGATTTGCAAACGCATTAGGGTGGTCGGGCGATGGTTCACCGGCGGGTGAAACGCTGACCATTCTTGTTAACCCGCCGCCCAGCACTCAGACCACTCCGCATCTTACTGTCGGCGACCTCAGAGATTTCGCGCTGGGAGCCGTGCGCCAGCACTTTACAAAGAGGCTGAACCGAGTGCCTGGGGTAGACTTCCGATTTCCGAGTCTGAGCGAGTTGAACGACATGGAGGCATTCCAGCTATCGCTCGGGCGGACGGCGGAACTGCAACTCGACCCCAACCTACCTGGCGTGCTCAGGTTGAGGGGGACGCTTCCTGCGCAGGGGCAAGTACTGTTCCGCCAAACCTTCGGTGCGGCGGCGTGTAACAATTGCCATTTCAACGCAGGCGCAAACACTGGCGCGCCGCCCAATGATATAAATCAAAACTTCAACACAAGAGTCGAACAATTGCCCTTGCAACCGGCCAGGCTCATAGACCCGACAATCCCCATAGACGGCGGGCTTGGGCAGGAAGTCAACCCACAGGGCGGCTTTGGCGATGGCACATTCAACACACCTTCACTGGTTGAGGCTGCCGACACGCCGCCGTTCTTCCATAACAACTCGATCAATACGATTGAGTTGGGAGTCCAATTCTACGAGTTCTCGTTTGGGCCACAATTCTTCCCGCCAAACGCGACCTCATTCCAACCGAGCCAGGGGTTTGGGCCGGCCCAGATACAGGCCATCGCGGCGTTCCTTCGCACCATCAACGCGCTTGAGAACATTCGCGCCTCGCTTGACATGGAAAGCCGCGCCCAGCAAATTGCCGCATATAAGCCGGCCGCCGAGCTGATTGAGACTTCAATAGCGGAACTCGAAGACGCAATAGAAGTCCTGTCGGATGGAAGCCTCCACCCTGTAGCCATCCTACGGCTCAGGGAGGCGATCCAGTTCGACCAGCAAGCTCTGACATTAACAAATCAGCAACAGAGAAACGCAAAGATACAACAAGCCATCTGCAAGAAGCTGGCCGCCCGCGCAGATATGTTGCTCGGGCCTCAACTCCTCTGCGCTGAACCTGTACTTGAAGAGGCGCCTTAATCTCTTCAAGTGGGTCATCGCGGCTCGCCCTTGCCGGATCGAAAGCGGGCGCGAGCTTCGATGAGCTGACCGAGAAGGATGCGCGCGATGGCCTTACGCCATCGCGCGCATCCTCCACTCTAACGGAAATCAGGGAGGAATTATGTTACGCAGATTTATTTTGCTCGCATTATTGATCACGCTCGTGGGATGCGAGAGGAAGACCGAGGTTGCCCGCGCGAAGGTGGATCAGATGGGGCTTACGTTTTCAAAGAACGCTTTCATAGATCATGCGAGGAAGGGCAATGCTGCCGCCGTGAGCCTATTGTTGGAAGCGGGGATGGACCCCGATGCAAAGTCAAACGAAGGCCATACGGCATTGATGACAGCGGTTCTGTTTAATCAGGTTGACACGGTCAAAGTCCTGGTTGCCGGAGGCGCCGATGTAAACGCGCGAGATAAATTTGGCGGCACTGCTTTAATGACTGCCGCATGGAGGGGGCAGAACGAGATCATCCGAATGTTGCTTGCCGAAGGAGCTGACGTCAATGCTCAAGCTAAAATCGGTATAACGGCATTGATGTTTGCTGCGCGCGAAGACCACATCGAGGCCGTAACGATATTGCTGAACAAAGGCGCTGACACGAGCCTGGGAGACGGCAACGGGTTGACCGCATTGATGTGGGCAGCATTCAAAGGCAACACGAATTGTGTGGCCGCTTTGCTGGATAATGGAGCTGCGCCGGAATTGAAATCCCGTACCGGTGAAACCGCGCTTATATGCGCGGCATCAGAGGGCCGCCTCGATACAGTGAAACTCTTGCTTGAGCGCGGAGCGGATGTGAATGCAGCGGACAATGATGGCAATACGGCCTTATTCAAGGCGGTGGAAAAGAAGCAGGGCGAAATCGCGCAGGCTCTATTGGCAGGCGGCGCCACTCCTGATATAACGGCCAGTGCCGTCAATTCCGATTCAAAACTTGCAACGAATTAACGCGGCGGGTGTGGAGCATATCCATCTCCACACCTTGCAATACGCCACTCTAAACCGGCGGCCGGGTATCTAAACAATACCAAGTCACTCGGCACGGTTGAATAAGGAAAGCTCACCCATACAATCTTGCTTGACGCAAGTCCGCTCAAAGATATTCATAACACAAGAAAGATCTATGCTGTCGACGTAGATGTGTGTTCTGGGACAGGACAACATATTCTTTGGTGTAGAATCAGCAGCTAAGACAAAGAGTTATCTAATTGACACGGTTCTAATGTAGAGCTATCGTTATCTGGCTTTCGACCATTCAGATCAGGCGGCAGCCACATGACCGTGCCCAATCGATTCCTCCGGCTTGTAAAGTAATAGAGGTTGAAACCGAGATAAGATCGATGAAAGACTATCACATCAATATTTTTTACCAGGAGGATAAACAAGGCTACATTGCCGACATTCCTGACCTTGAAATGTGCTCTGCCTTCGGTCGAACGCCAGCCGAAGCGCTCGCCGAAGTTGAAAAAGCAAAACAGCGTTGGCTCGAAGCAGCCGGCGCTGCCGGAAGGCCAATTCCCGAACCGCAATACCGACCTGAAATTTACACTTCGAACGGAATCGTCCTGGCTGACGGCACGGAAGTCAATCAAGCCCAGCCGTCCTATGATGAAATCTTTAAATACATCGTAGAGGAAGTAGCTCAACATCAATGCATACTCTTTCTAGGCTCTGCCATACATGCTCCTCCTCCCCCTTGGCTCGCGCAATATAGTTACCCGAAAGAGAAGGCCCCTCCGGTTGCCAGCCAGTTGTCTAAATATCTGGCGGAGAAGAGTAATTATCCAAACCGGGACTGGTGGAATCTGCAAAGAGTCGCACAGCATTTTGAAACCAGACTCTTCCGGTCCCGTCTGGTGGAAGAGATTAAGAAAGCGGTTCACGTAGAACGCGAGCCGTCTGAGATTCTCCAGAAACTGGCGGACCTTGAGTTTCCTATCGTCATCACCACGAACTACGATCAGCTTTACGAACAGGCGCTGGACAAAAAGGCTGAACAGGAGAGGGCTGCCGGCAAGACCGCGACGCAATATCAGGTCAGCGTCTATAACCCGAATACAAAAAACAAGACTAAAACCATTGACTGCTTGCCCAACCCGGATCCCAAGCGGCCTTATATTCTCAAGATTCATGGCGATGTGGACAGGCCGGAATCGATTGTGCTCACCGACGAGGATTACATACAGTTTGTCTTGCGTATGAGCGATAAGCATCCTTTTCATCCATTCGGCAACAATGTGCTGGCGTACCTTATGAAGTGGACGACCCTATTTATTGGCTATAGTCTGGTTGATTACAACCTGCGGCTTTTGTTCAAGACATTGCGGTGGAAATTAGATGCCGCGCAAATACCTCCCACCTATTCGGTCGATAAACAACCCGACACCTTGATTCGTGATGTGTGGGAGAGTCAGCAGCGTTATGTGTTGTTTATTGTCCAGAATCTTTGGGATTTTGTCCCGAATCTCCATGCCGCCATCAAAGAGGAAGGAGGGCCGAAGTGACAGCGCTCAAACAGGACCTGCCTCTGCCGGAATCGCCCTACAGGGGAATCGAGTCGTTTCGTTATATAGACCAGCGAATCTTCTCCGCGCGTGAAGACGAAACGTGGGATCTATTGAGCAATATCTTGATTTATCGCGGAGTATTGTTGTACGGGGATTCCGGGTCGGGGAAATCTTCGCTCGTAAATGCCGGGCTGATTCCGGTAGCATTGAAAGAGAAGCTCATAGCCAACCGCCTGCGGATACATCCCCGACGCGGCAAAGAGTTTAAAATCGAGCGCATTTCTATCGAATCCGAAGATAAGCCCCCCTACCTCCCTTCGGCCTTCATCGAGAAGGGTTCCGATAAAGATGGGGCTTTGAGTCTGGAAATTTCCCTGGAAGATTTTTACAAACGTCTTCTGAGACTTCGAAAAGCGCCCGACGAGCCTCAAACGCCCGGTGAGCTTCGCCCGCTTTTAATCTTCGACCAGTTCGAAGAGTTCATCACTCTCTTTGAGGAAGCCCTTCGCGGTGGAGACACACCCGAAGCGAAGCTCGCGCAGAAAGAAGCTCCAGAGGTCCAGCAAGCCGTTTTGGATACGCTTACCAAGTTGATTGAAGACGAAACGTTGCCCGTCAAGGTTCTTCTCGTATTCAGGGAAGATTACCTGGCAAAGCTGAATCTTCTTTTCCAGAACTGTCCCGATTTGTTGGACCAGTACGTGAGATTGCTGCCGCCGCGCGTGGAAGAAGCGGAAAAGATCATACGCGCGCCGTTTGTTAATGATGATCTGAAGAGCTACTTCATCAAAGATGCGCCCGGCGAGGGAAGCAAGGAGATACCTGAGCCGTTGGCTAAAGCCATAGCCGCTCAACTTCGGGGGCGCAGCGAGAGCGGCTTTATCAATCTCTCGGAGTTACAGATTATCTGCCGCAAGCTCTGGGAATCGCCCGACCCCGCCCGTCTCTTCGAAGAAAAGAATGGGAATATCCAAAAGATATTGGAAGACCACTGGGCCGATGTGCTTGTCAAGTTGGGTGAACTATACGACCCGGCCATCGCATTGCTCAGCCATATGGTCACTTCCTCAAATACGCGCAACATCGTTTCCGAACCCGATCTCAGGGATAACGAGAAAGTTAATTTCACGCCTGAGCAGATTGACGCGGCTCTGGAAGCCCTGGTCGACCGCAAGCTCGTCAGGCGCGAGCCTCGCAATCAAATATATTTCTACGAGATCGCCAGCGAATTTCTCGTCCCCTGGATACAGCAGAAAAAGACGGCGCTGCTTGCAAAGATAGAGGCTCGCAAGCTGGACGCCGAAAAGAGAAAACGCAATCTGTGGATCGGAGTCGGTGTCCTCAGCCTGCTCCTCGTTGGAGCGATTGGCTTATTAGCCTATGTGTGGTCTCTCCGCCAGTCGGAACAGCAAGCGCAGGAAGCGCTGACCGATCAAAAAGAACGTTTAGAAAACACCGTCGGGCTGTTGGACAAGCTGACTAATGTAGACCCGCAAGAGCGCCTGACGGCCGTCAATGGTTTAACCAACCTGCATAAAGCAAAGCAACTGCCGCCCGGCCTCGTCCCCGTAATCTTAGGATTTATCTCGAAGGATGATTCTCAAGAAGTATCTGACGCGGCCTCTTATTTTCGTAATGTGGCGGCTGAAGAGGCCAAAAAGAACTTGAAGCCTACAACCCCACCTGAATTGCAGCCGCGCGCTTACATCAAGGTAACGAGTAATAAGCAGCGCGCGCGCGCCGACAAAATCGCTGACGCGCTGAGAGGTCTCGGGTTTAACGTCCCGGATTATGAAAAAGTAGCTGGTCTGCGCGCGCCCTCAAACAACCAGTTGCGCTATTACAAATCGACTGATGGATCCGACTCATCACCTGGAATGCCTGATCCAAATGATGTTCTACGCATAATCCAGACTACAGATAATCTGAACTGGGCTGCCATCGCGCTCAAGCCTTCTTCCAACGCGCGGCCAGGACATTTTGAGATATGGTTTGCAGATGACACGGAGAAGGGCACACTGGTTCTTACTTTTTACCATGCTAATGCGGACTGGTCCTACCAGCCTGCCGGCCTCACAGTGACTTTAACGCCAACAGGCGGGGGCCCACGAATCATCAGAAAGTCTGCCAGAATAATCGCGCCGCCCGGCAAATATAAATTAGGTGTTGAAGCCCCGAATTATCGCTTCCCCGATGTCGTACAAGGCGATGGCATCCTTGTTGAGATTAAAGCCGGGCAGAAAACCGAAAAAGACATTAATTTCGCTGAGGTTAAGGTTAAGCCGCCCGGTCCAAGTTTTTCTGCTTCGGTTGTAAGGAGGAGCGACCATGCGATCCGCGAAGACCATTCTATGCGTCCTCAGCATTCTTACCGTCTGCGCGCAGGCGCAACCAATTTCTGCACAGACGCCTGCCCGTAGCAAACGCATCGTGATCGCCGCGAGCACAGTGTTCGATGGCAAGGGCCGCGTGCTGCGCAACACTCGCATCGTGATCGAGGGATCGAAGATTGTCGCGATTGATCCAAAGGCCGGGCCCGTAGACTATGACCTGCGCGGCCTGACGGTGTTGCCGGGATGGATTGACGCGCACGTACACATTACCTGGAGCTTTGGCAAGGATGGGAGAAATGCGGGACCGGGAGGAACAACGCCTGAGGCCGCGTACTCCGCAGCCTCGAATGCCTGGGTGACGCTGATGGCGGGCTTCACTACTGTGCAGAGCATAGGCTCGCCCACCGACATTCCCTTGCGCGAATCGATTGCGAAAGGCGCGCTCCCCGGCCCTCGCCTACTGACAGCCGTCGAGCCGCTCACAGGGCGAGGCGAGCAGACCGGCACACCGGATGAAATCCGCGCGTACATAAGGAGGCAGAAGGAAGCAGGCGCGGACGTGATCAAAATCTTCGCGTCGCAGAGTATCCGACTGGGCGGTGGGATGACGCTTTCCGAGGAGCAACTCAACGCGGCCTGCGATGAAGCGAAGAGGCAGGGCCTGCGCACGGTGGTGCATGCTTACAAAGCCGCCGTCCGCGCCGCAACTCTTGCCGGCTGCACCCAGGTCGAGCACGGCACGCTGGCGACGGACGACGATTTGAAATTGATGGCCGCGCGCGGCACCTATCTGGATCCGCAGGCCGGTTCCGTGATCGAGAACTACCTGCTGAACAAAGAAAAATTTCTTGGCACACCGGGGTACACGGAAGAAGGCTTTGCCGCGATGGAGAAGATACTGCCGATGAACCACGACCTGGTCCAGCGCGCGGCGAAAATTCCGGGACTGAAAATAGTCTTCGGCACGGATGCCCTGGCAGGCTCGCACGGGCGCAACGCCGAAGAGTTCATTGATCGCGTGCGCGATGGCGGAATGGACCCGATGGCGGCGATGGTATCGGCCAACTCACTGGGGGCGGAAGCGCTTGGCCTGTCCGATCTGATCGGCTCGATTGCGCCCGGACTTGAGGCCGACATCATTGCGCTCGACGGGAACCCATTGAAAGAGATCACGGCGGTTCGGCGCGTCGTATTTGTGATGAAGGGCGGCATTGTTTACAAGAACGCCGCGCGCGGCGCTATGCATTGATGCCCGGTGATAGAGCAAGAATCAGGCTGCGACTCGCTAACGGTCCCTCTTATTAGAGTCGTCCGCCGGGTTAAGATACTCAGTCGTCACAGGGCCCATCCCGGTAATCTGGACGATCACTTCATCTTTCTTAGCGCCGTCATAATGGGCCGCCTTCGCAGGATGTTTCATGTAACCTCCCGGCGGCAAGCCTTCCGTTTTGTCCGGCTCGAATTTCTCGCCGGTTCCCGTATACCACGTGCCGGAGATTACGGTCACGAACCTATCCTGCGAATGTATGTGTGGGCGAGTCATTACTCCCGGCGCAAACTTTACACGCAGAACATAGAGGCCGGGCTTCGCAGGGTCTCCTTCCAGCAGAGCCGTTTGCAGTCCTGGCATAGCCGGGACGTTAACCCATTTAATATTATCCGGCTTGATTCTTACGAAGCCTCCCTCGCCGCTCTGTGTTTGCGCGCCTGACCCGTCTATCAAACCGATTGCAAGCAAGAAAAGAAGAGCTAACCGAGCGTGTAAGATTTTCATGGCAGTCCCCCGTCTGCGTCACCTTTCGACCTCTTTATCAGCCCTCAGCGCTTCACTGGCGCAGCCCTTCTCGTCTTGCTTTCTTAGCCAGCCTTAACGCCTTCTCTTCTCCATACTTTTTCACCGCGAACTTTCTGCTCTTTCTCGTCCCTTCCGCATCTACCCATGCGGCCTGCCAGTATACTGCCTTCTTGCCGTTCTCCACCCATGCTCCTCGGCTCACGCCCAGCAGTCCGCTAGTATTCCGCTTACTCAATTTCGCTTTCGCCGGCTTAAATGTTTTCGCCGCCAGGTCTACCAGCTCCGCTTCATGAAGTTTCGCCGCTTTGAGCGCCGCGCGTTTGCCCCCGTTGGACTTGTCGGAAAAGAACTTGGATTGAGTCTTGCCGTTGCGAGTAAGGCGGACATAGTAACCGTGGTTATGCTTGTCCGGTTGATCTATACGACTGATGCTCATCTGGTTATTAGCTCCTTTAGCGTTTTTATCGATCACATTCTAGCCCCCGGCCGCATCTCAGTCTAACGAATGAGTTGACCGGGCGCGTCGAGCGCTGATTGTAGCATGCGAAACTCGCTTTCGGCGATCCGGTGAATGCACTTGTTAGATACCTGTCTCTCCACTACGGTCCGGCTTCGGATTCCGCGCCTTTGTAGACACGTCATCTGAACAATACTTGCGCCGATGCTTTAGATCAAGCCCTTCAGGTCTAACAAATCGTTCGACCGGCTCGTTAAGAGCGTGTATGATTGCCGCTGGAGGATTTCACGATGTCGGAAACGCTTTCTCAAGATCGGCTGCAAACTCGTGTCAGATGTCTTGAAGAACATATTCGAGCCGAGAACCTGCATGACGTGAATGCAATTATGGAGACGTTCGCCGAGGACGGCCTGCTGGTCTTTAACGGCGCGGCCCTTCGAGACCACGATAGAATCCGCATGCTGCACGAGCAGCTAGGTTTCGGCGATCAGGGAGGCTTCTCGGATCTGCGCGTAGAAGAGAGACAACGCTACGTAAGCGAAGACGCGATTATACTGGAGCAGATCGTGAGCGGCAGGCACACGGGCGAGTGGCAGGGGGTTGCCGCCACAGGTCGGCAGATCGAAGTCCCTGTCTGCACAGTCTACAAGTTTGATAAGGCGGGGAGGCTATCGAGCGAGAACGTATATTTCGACACGGGAAGCCTGCTCAAGCAACTGGGTGTGATTTGAAGTTTTATAGGCGAGCTATGTTCTCCTCTTCAATCGAGTGTCCGGGATTGGAGAGACATCTCACCGCAGAGACACAGAGAACACAGAGGTTGCACAGAGAAAACAGTATTCTGCTCTGCGCATCCGCCGCGTGCGAAGCACATCATCGGCCATATGCGTCCTCTGTGTCTCTGCGGTGAATCTTATTGCCTTATCACACCCTCAGGTGAAATTAGTCTTAAACAGACATAAGTCTACTCGCGTCTGAGCGCGACCATCGGATCTACTCTGGTTGCTCGCCGCGCCGGAACGTAGCAGGCCAGCAGCGCAACGCTCGCAAGTAGCAGCGCGACAACAGTGAATGTCGCAGGATCAGTCGGGCTCACCCGGTAAAGCGTGCTTGAGAGAAGCCCGGTCATTGTCCACGCGCCGAGCAAACCTATGCTCAAACCGATCACGATGAGCGCCACACCCTGTCGAAAAACGAGCTTCAAAATGTCGCGCGGTCGCGCGCCCAGCGCCATTCGCAAACCGATCTCCCCCGTTCGCTGGCTGACCCAGTAAGCCATCACTCCATAAAGCCCTAACGCTGCCAGCGCCAGGCCCAGCGCCGCAAGCGTGCCCATTAAGACGGCGCTGAACCGCTCTGTGACAACCACGTCTGCCAGATGGGCATTGATCGTCATCTCGTTCGAGACGGGCTGGTCGGGATCGACCGAGCGAACCGCGTCACGAACTGCGGCCGTGAGGCTCGCCGGGTCCTGGCTCGCTCGCACCACCAGATTAAGCGACAGGTTGAGGGGCGCGTCAGGCTCCTGTTGAGTATAAGGCAAGTACCAGACTGGCCGGTTGACGCGGAAATTGAAACGGTCTTCTTTTATATCGCCGACCACTCCGACCACCGTGAGCCATGCGAAGTTTGATTGATGCGGCCTGCCGCGCTTGATCCGTTTGCCGAGCGGGTCTTCGCCGGGCCACGCTTGCCGCGCCAACTCTTCGCTTACGACTACGACTCGCATGCTTTCTGCCGTGTCTTGCTCGTCTATCAATCGCCCTTTCATCAGTGTCACTCCCAGCGATTCAAGATAGCCGGGGCTGACCAGGCGATGAGCCGTGATAGGCACGTCCGAGGGGTTATCTTGCGGGCGGCCTTCGACAGTGTAGACGGAGTCTACCGAGACCAGTTGAAGCGGAATGTTTGTCGTCGTACCGGCAGAGACTACGCCCGGCAAAGCCTCGATCCGCTCCAACGCCTGGTTTACGAAAGCGACGCGCCGATTGTACTCGCGATACCTGTCGGGAGAGAGGGCCATCTCCATCATCAACAGATTGTCCGGGCGGAATCCAAGCTCAATATTTTGAAGCCGGTTGAAGCTTTGCACCATCAAACTCCCGCCCACCAGCAGCGTCACGGCCACAGCTATCTCAGCTATCACCAGCGCCGCGAGCCATCTGCGCCCGGCTGACGCTCCGCCCGAACGCTGCTCTCTCTGCTTGATCGTCGTCATCAAATCGCTTGAGCTGACGACCTTCAAGGCCAGGATAAATCCGAAGATCGCTCCCGTCAGCAGCGAGATGACGAGAGAGAATTCGAGCACGCGCGCATCGATGCTAAAGTCGCGCAGGAAGGTAGACAGAGAAACGGCTTGAATCGGGACCATAGCGCTTAACAGCGGCATTAACCAGAAGGCCAGCAGCAGCCCGACCAGACCGCCGGCCACCGCCAGCATCAAGCTCTCCGTGAGCAGTTGACGAACCACGCGCCACCGCCCCGCGCCCAGTGCCAGACGGATGGCTATTTCGTGCTCGCGCGCCACTCCGCGCACAAGCAGAAGATTGGCGACGTTGGCGCAACAGATCAACAACAAGAACCCGACCGCTATGATGAGCGCGAAGAGCGCTTTTTGAACTCGGCCTTCGAGATCGCCTATCAGTTGTTGGCGCAACGCTACGACGCGGTAGTCCCATCCGCGACGGATTTGTGGATATTCCTGCTCCAACTGCCGGGCAATCTCTTTCACCTCCGCATCGGCTTGCTCAACCGTGACGCCAGGTTTAAGACGGGCGATCATCTCGTGGGCATTCTGTGCTCGTTGGTCGAGCGGCAGAGTGTTGGCGTCCAACTGCATAGGTATCCAGACCTCGGCAGCGTAAGGCATATTAAATCCGGGTGGAAGAATGCCTATGACCGTGTAGCTGCGCCCGTCCAGGTTGAGCGGCTGGCCGATCAAATTGCGATCACCCCCGAAGCGCCGCTGCCACAAATCATGCCCGACGAGCGCGACAGCAGGCCCGCCCACTCGATCTTCTTCGGCAGCAAAGCCGCGACCCAGAATCGCGTTGACCTCAAGCGTATTTAAGTAGTCGGCCATCACCGCAGCGCCTTGCAACCGCTCAGGCTCGCCTCGCCCAATCAGGTTGAAAGATCGCTGGCTGCCGACGCCGATGTTGGCGAAAGAGCGGCCCCGGGAATGAAAAGCTGCGTACTCTAAAAACGATGTTCCGAAAGGATCAAACCCGTCGCGCAACGCAAAACCGAATACCAGCCTGTCTGCATCTTTGAACGGCAATGGTCTAAGGAGCAGTGCGTTAACCGCGCTAAAGATCGCCGTGTTCGCGCCGATCCCAAGCCCCAGCGTGAGCAGCGCTATCAATGTAAAACCGGGCTTACGGCCAAGCATCCGCAGCCCATAGCGTAAGTCTTGCCAGAGTGTCTCCATCGCTCTCTCCAATCAAAGAAATCCGTCGGATCAACCGGGTCTGCTATTCTCATTTGCCAGTAGCCAAGTGTCGTGCCAGAGCGGGTTCCGAGTTAAATGCTTGAATCCCATAAGTTGGGTAAGACGGACAAAAACATGGCGAATCTTGATTGTGCATTTTCGGGAACCCTCAGTCCCAGATTTGATACAAGCCGGGGCAGCCGGACAGAATCATTCTAACAAAAGCATACGCCGGAGCCGCCGAAATCGAGCTTCGTATGATGCGACCGCCTGGCGACATCTTTAGTTGTATGGGCGCATCCAGTGTAGTAAGGTAAAAGCGCTCAGCCGACTTTGAAAATATAGGCCGGAGCCGATAAGCCACTCGGCAACACCTCAGAAAAAGAGCGTTAGATTCAAATGAGACACGCAATCATTTTCGCAAAGAAGCGCGCGGCGGCGACATTATTAATAACAGCTTTTCTCACCGCCGCGCTCTTACAACCTGCCCTGCCTTTTCAAGCCAGTGCGAAAGCATCAGGCGCGGATCGCAAAATTGATTATCGCGCGGAGCATTCAACCACCCGCTCTCGGATTGCTCGCCTGCCCCTGAGCTTTGAAGAGAACAGGGGACAGGTTGATAATAAGTTTAAATTCATCTCTCGCTTTGACCGGTATTCCCTGTTTTTGACGGCCACCGAATCGTTGATGATGGTGGCCGGTGACGGGAGAGCATTGACCGCCGCGCTCAAGATGAAGTTCGTCGGAGCAGACGCGTCGGCGCGCGTTACCGGTATTGAAGGGCTTCACGGAAAGAGCAATTACCTGATCGGCAATGATCCGAAAAAATGGCGGACGAATATAAATACTTACTCAAAGGTGAAGTGCGAGCAGGTCTACAAAGGAATCGATGTTGTCTATTACGGCAACCGGCGGCAGCTCGAATATGACCTGATAGTGGCTCCCGGAGCCGATTTCAAGCAGGCAAGAATCTCTTTCGCGGGCGCGAAAAGCGTTCGCACAGACAGCCGGGGCGATCTTGTGCTGGAGACCGAGACGGGAGAGATACGGCAAGCCAGCCCCGTCGCTTATCAGGAAATCGGCGGGGGAAGAAAACCTGTCGCAGCGCGCTATGTGATCGCGAGCAATCGCGAGGTCGGATTTTCTGTGGCGGGGTATGACGCAAGCCTCCCGCTGATTATCGACCCTGTCTTGAGCTACTCGTCCTTTCTCGGAGGCGACGGCTTAGACACGGGCGCCGACATCGCCCTCGATTCTTCCGGCAACATATACGTGGCCGGGACTACTACCTCAACCACCTTCCCCGTCACGCCCGGAGCAGCAAAGACCGTTCTCGTGGGTTTCGGTGGCGATGCATTTATCACAAAGCTCAATCCCGCGGGCACAGATGTTATTTACTCTACATATTTGGGAGGAAACTTTTCGGATGGCTCTTTTGGCGGGTCTGACGGGTTTAACCAGCGCCAGGGCGGGTTAAGCATTGCGGTCGATGAAGCAGGGAACGCGTTCGTTACCGGAGCTACATTCTCAACGAACTTTCCCGTCACAGTGGGAGCATTTCAACGGACTTCTGACGAGGCTACAGGCAATTGTTTCATAACGAGGCTCTCTTTGACGGGCGATGCGCTGATCTATTCGACATACCTGGGAGGCGCGGATAGGGATTTTCCTACCGACATAGCCGTGGATCGCGGGAGCAACGTCTACGTGACAGGCAATACGTATTCGAGGGACTTTCCAACGGCAAACGCGCTGCAACCGGCTCACAGCAACGATGAATGCTCCGGGGGGGATTTCTTATTTCAATGCTCAGACGCATTCGTGACGAAACTCAATCCGCAAGGCAGCGCGCTCGTCTATTCGACTTACCTCGGCGGAAACAAATACGACGCGGCCAACGGCATAGCCGTAGACGGCACGGGCAGTGCTTATATTGTGGGGCTGACAGGCTCATCCAATTTCCCGACGACGCCGGGAGCTTTTCAGAGTCGCTTTAACGGAGGCTCCTTCGTTTTCGTGAGCCAGCCTGGCAACGCGGGTGACGCCTTTGTGTCGCGCCTCAGCCCTTCGGGATCGGCGCTTGTTTATTCAACCTATCTGGGCGGCAAAAGAGATGACACAGCTTTAGGCATTGCCATCGATTCTTCGGGCAACGCTTATGTGACCGGGAAGACAGATTCGATAGACTTCCCTGTAACCGAAGGAGCGTTTCAGGCTCTCAATGCCGGAAGCGGCGCTTACAGGAGCCAGGATGCGGGCGGCAACTGGAACGCGATAGAGAATGGATTGTCTGTGGGCGAAGTCTCGGCGCTGGCTATCGATCCTCAGACGCCTTCGACGATCTATGCCGCGTCAAACGCAACCTCATTCCCCGATGATCGCAGCGCAAAAATATTCAAGAGCACAGACGCAGGCGCTAGCTGGAACAGGGTGTTCAGCGAGCAGGTGGGCCTCACAGGCGGGGTGAGCAGGATCGGCGCCCTTGCCGTCGATCCGAAAGCGTCGAACATCGTCTACGCCGGGGCATGGGATAGGGTCTATAAGAGCACAGACGGCGGAGGCCAGTGGGTTAGCGTAGGTGGGACGCTGCCGTTCCCGCACATTTCAATCAATACAATTGCCATCGAGGCTAAGAATACGGATAGGTTTTATATAGGAACCGGCAACAATGAAGCACCACTTCCGCCTTTCGGGGGAGGGATTTTTTCCACGACAAACGGCGGGGCAACGTTGGAGCCTTCAAAAATAAATATTCCCTTCCAGTCGTCAGTGATTGTTTTTTCGCTAGCCATCGATCCCAAAGCGCCGAAGAAGCTTTACGCCGCGACTAATTCAGGTCTCCTCCAAAGCTCCAATCGAGGCAAGAAATGGAAAGAAACCGATTTGACTGTATCCACGATTGCGGTAGCCGTTGATCCGCGAACGACTTCTACGATCTACGCCGCGGGCGGCGAGTCACTGGGCTTTGGTGACAAAATCTACAAAAGCACGAATGGCGGGCAAAGCTGGACGCAACTCGACACAGGATTTACAAATCTCAGTATCACGTCGCTCGCGCTGAATCCTCAAAACCCCGCGACAATCTACGCGGGGCTTCGGCGTTTCGACAGCTTACAAAGCGGCATACTGAGGAGCACGGACGGGGGAGCGCACTGGAGCGCGGTCGGGTTAAGTGATGTATTGATCAATGCTCTGGTTGTCGATCCGCAAACTCCGGCGAACATCTTTGCGGCGGCGGTTGGAGACGAAGATATTTTTGTAACGAAGTTAAACGAGGAAGGCTCGGCGCTGATCTATTCCACCTATCTCGGAGGCCGAGGTAAAGATGTGGGGAACGCCATAGCTGTTGACGGTTCAGACAGGGCAGTTGTGACGGGAGAAACCGTATCGGCAAACTTCCCATTGCTCGACGCATTTCAATCAGCGAAGTTCGGAGGGCCGTCCAACCCGGACGCGCTGGTTGTGATGTTGAACGCGAGCGGCAAAGGACTGGTCTATTCGTCATACCTTGGCGGCGCAGAAAGCGACATCGGGTTGGCGATAGCGATTGATGCAATGGGCGCGGCTTACTTGACAGGCGAGAACCGGTTCGACAAATTTCCCGTCTTTATCGCCGTTTCAAAGATCATTCGGCGGCGACTCTATTGATGCATTCGTCGTAAGGATTTCGCCGCCGTGATCCGTTAGAGATAATCCGGGTTGCTTGAAAAGTTGCGCCGGAGGCCCAAAGGATATTAGCCGGTCGGCAAGCGAAGCGCAGCCACCGGATCACACGCGATACGGCGACCGCGCCCTGGAAGGGCGCAGGATCAATCTAATACAAGCAAAAATATGCCCCTGATAAAGAATTCTGAATTACAAAAATAACTGATGGCATTCAAAACCGATCTGCGATAATATGCTCACCATGTTTGGAACCCGGCAAATCCTGGGAGCGAGGCTGCGCGCGTTATGCGCCGTTATCGCTCTGTTGCTCGGTTCCATCTCTGTGCCGGTTGTCCTTGCCGGAGGCTCGCCGGATGTCTGCGCGATGGCTTGCTGCATCGAAGAAGGCCATTGCTGCTGCAATCCGGGTCGCCCATACGTCAAAGGACAAGCTCCTGGTGACGGGCCGGTCTTCACCGATACTCAACTTCAGACCACTTGTCCCGAAGGATGCGCTAACTCGACCGTTCAATTTAAACCGTTAATGCGCGTCGAGCTTCGCGCGGCGAGCGTGATAACCGTCTCCGGCTCGCCCGAGTTTTACTCGGATCAGCCCACCGGCGAACACAGCTCTATCGATCTCGACTCGGTTTCCCCGCGTGGCCCTCCTCTCCTTCTCTCCCTAGCTGATTGAGCGCTCGCGCCCGTGATAACAACTCACAATACAAGATCGAGTTGTCTCTGCGCGAGGCATTGATGCCTGCGGTTCACAATCCGCTGCGGGCTGTCCCTGCTTAATCGCTTCGGGAACTCCGAAGACCCGGACGCGGAGGAGATCATGAGATACAAATATCTGAGAAGAATTTCTCAAGCATTAGCATTGGTATGCGCAATTATTCCTTTAAGCGGAAGCATGGCTTCCGCTCTCGCTCAACAAGCTGTGTCTTCCGCTACGCTGAGCGGTCGCGTTGAAGACAAAGAAGGCGCAAGCATTGTGGGCGCGACTGTGACGGCGACAAACCTCGACCGCAATCAATCGTGGACGGCGACCACTGATGAACAGGGCCGGTTTCGTTTTTCGCTGCTGTCAGTCGGCCCGTACAGGATAAAATCCGAGCACGAGGGGTTCGTCACTTATGGCACGGAGCTGACGCTGCTGATAGGTCAGACCATGTTTCTGCCGATCAAGCTCGCGGTCGGAAACATAACCGAGACCGTCAGTATTACCAGCGACGATGTGCCGGTGATCGAAACCGCGCGCACACAAGTTGCGGGAACAGTCTTGCCCGCCGAGATAAGCAACCTGCCCCTCAACGGGCGAAATTATCTCGACCTTGCGCTGCTTGTCCCAGGCGTCTCCCGCACCAACACCGGAAGCAATCAGCGATTCGCAGAGACCTCTGCCGCGCCGGGCACGGGCATTTCCGTCGCGGGCCAGCGGAATCTCAATAACAGCTTTATCGTCGACGGTCTTTCGGCCAACGACGACGCCGCAGACCTGGCGGGCACATTCTACAGCCAGGAAGTGATACGCGAATTTCAAGTCGTGACGTCGGGTGGCATCGCCGAATTCGGGCGATCTTCTGCCGGAGTAGTCAACATCGTCACTCAATCGGGAACAAAAGATTGGCGCGGTCGCCTCTACGGCTTCCTGCGCAACCAACGCTTCGACGCCAGGAATACGCTCGCCCCTCGCAAAGACCCGCTGACACAGGCGCAATACGGCGCGAGCCTGGGCGGGCCGGTGCTTGACGACCGCACGTTTCTCTTCTCAAACTTCGAACAGACGCGCCGTAATGACTCGCTCGTCATCACTATCGCGCCCGCTAATGTGGACGCGATAAATAATCGGCTTGATCAGATCGGCTATCCGGGCTCGCGCATCGAAACCGGGCTCGTGCCGTCAGGCTTTGATACGACGAACTTCTTTACGCGAGTTGACCGCCGCCTGAACGATGATAATCAATTCGCGGCGCGATACAGCCTCTATAAGATTTCCGCAATCAACTCTCGCACGGTCGGAGGGCTGAACGCCGTCAGTCGCGGCACTAACCTCGATAACCTCGATCAGACCGTCACGTTGAGCAACGTGACCACGCTTTCGACTCATTCACTGAACGAAGCGCGCTTTCAATTTACTCGCAGCCGGCTCGAAGCCCCTGTTAATGATGAAGTCGGCCCGGCTGTGAATATCTCAGGCGTAGCCGGCTTCGGCACGGCTACCTTCTCGCCGCTTGCGCGTGACACAGACCTTTACGAGGCGGTCAACAACTTCACCTCCGAGCGCGGCAGTCACTCGATCAAGCTGGGCGCGGATTTTCTCTACAACCGCGTAAACATATTTTTCCCCGGCGCGTTTCAAGGTGTTTACACATTCACTTCGCTGGAGAACTTTCTCACCGGATCGTATGGCAGCTTTCAGCAGGCGTTCGGCGCACCATCCCAGTTTCAATCAAACCCAAACATAGGCGCGTTCATTCAAGACGAGTGGCGTCCGCGAACCGATTTAACTATCAACGCGGGGCTTCGATACGACGCGCAGTTTTTGCCTGATCCAATCAAAACCGATGCAAACAACTTTGCGCCGCGAGCTGGAATAGCTTATGCGCCGGGCAATCATAAGACGGTCATACGCGCAAGCTACGGCATTTACTTTGACCGCATTCCGCTGCGCGCCACGTCAAATGCGTTGCAGCGCGATGGCTCGAAGTACGTTGTCGTACAGCTCTCGCCCGCGCAGGCAGGAGCGCCGGTCTTTCCCGACGTGCTCGGCGCGCGCCCAACGAGTTTGACGACGAAGCCGAACATCACGCGGATCGATCCAAACATTCGAAACAGCTACAGCCATCAGGCGAATCTCCAGATCGAACGCGAGCTGCCCGGCAAGGCTTCGATTTCCGTCGGCTATATCCACCTGCGAGGCTTGCACCTGATCTTGTCGCGCAACGTCAACGTGCCGCGCTTCCCGGCGTCGGCTGGCGTGCCTAATCTCGGAAGGCCCGATGCAAACTGGGGTAACATCAGTCGCTTTGAAAGCTCAGGCGATTCCTATTACAACGGGATGGTTGTTTCGTTCAACAAGCAGATGAATCGCTGGTCATCGGTTCGAACCTCTTACACGCTTTCAAAGACAATCGACAACGCGGGCAATTTCTTTTTCTCCACGCCGCAAAACAATTTCAACCTGCGCGACGAGCGTGGGCTTTCAGACAACGATCAGCGCCACCGCTTGAGCGTGAGCGGCACGTTGGAAGTTCCTCAATCGAGCGGCGATTCGGCCTTTCGCCGCGCAGTCGACGGCATCGGTTTGAATTACATCTTTGCTTACAATTCTGCGCTGCCGTTTAACGTCCAAACCGGCACAGACCGCAACTTCGACACGAATTTCAACGACCGCCCGGCGGGCGCAGGTCGAAACACCGGGCGGGGATTCGATTTCGCGTCGCTCGATCTTCGGTTGAGCAAACGGTTTCGCATCAAAGAGCATTTCGCAGTCGAGGCGATAGCAGAGAGCTTCAACACGTTTAACCGGTCTAACTTCCAACTTCCAAACAATGTCTTCGGGCCTGGGCAGACGCCGCTCGCAAGCTTCGGGCGACCGACTGCCGCAGCCGAACCGCGACAGATTCAGTTTGGATTGAGAGTGGATTTTTAGCGTGCTGAGTGCCCGGTACTGAGAGGTGTTTGAAAAGATAGTTCATAAGCCCCGAAGGGGCGAAATTCGATAGCACAGGGCAACGCCCTGTGTGCACAGACGCAAAACAACAAGCCCTGAAAGGGCGAAATAATCCGAACGATTTATTTCGCCCTTTCAGGGCTTGTTTTAACCCACACACATCTCCCCAGGCTTTTGAATTTCGCCTCTTCGAGGCTTTTCAAACATACTCAGCGCTCAGGACTTTCATTGTTCATACTTCATCAAGCGTGAGCGGTCGCGGCTTTTTCCCATCAATATCTGTGAAGCCGTACTCGTCGGCCAGACTCGCTGCGATAATCACTTTTCCTGTCTTTTCCATAACTCCCGGATCGGCAGCAAGCGCCGCGACGGCGCGACCTATGAACTGCGGGGATTCTGAATTGCTCAAGTCCAGCCACGCGGCTGCCTCCATCACCTTTTCCGTTCTCACGAGGCCGGGATACAACGATACGACTGCTACATTGTGCCCTCGCAATTCGTGCGACATATCCGTCGTCAATTTGTCGGTCGCGGCTTTTGACACTCCGTAGGCGACATTGCCGATATATTTCTGAGCCGACCAGAAAGAGATATTGACTATCAACCCGCTCCGCTCGTTCACCATCATCCGGGCCGCGAGCTGGCTAGCTGCGTAATGCGCGCGGACTCCCGCCTGAAACATCGCATCCCAACGCCAGAGAGGTTGCTGCCAGAAGGGGCGCGGCCAGGTGAACTCGCCGTTTTCAAGCATGTTTTCGTAACCGCCCCAGACGTTGTTTACCAGTAAATCCAATCGTCCCTGTTCATCATTGATGCGGCGAAACACGGCTTGAACTTGCTGGTCATCGCGATGATCGCAAACAACCGCGACGCCGTTGCCGTCGATATATTGCATGTTTTCAGCGGAGCGGCCCGTGATATAAACCTTCGCGCCCGCTTCGATGAGCCCGAGGGCGATCCCTTTTCCTACCCCGAGACTGGCCCCGGTCACCAGAGCGGTCTTTCCTTTCAGTGATTGCATAGACGGATTCTAGCATGTCCATCTAGATGGTCAATGGGCGAGCGGCTGATCCAATCATGCGAAATTTGTTTTAGCGAGTCCTTTTGGATTTCTGATCGAGCGCGTTATCTGCCGAAATCTGGTATCAGAAAGCAATTGCAATTGACCCGAATAGAGAGACTGCATACCGATATTCGGCGACGCCTTAGATGAAGCAGGGCAAATACGATCAGGCGCTCGACCGCTACGTCGAAGCCTACATCAGCGAGCCTTACAACCGCTTTTCCACAGCCGGTCTGACGCAATGGGCGCAGGCTACCGGGACCAGGCTCGGACATCCGAAAATCAATATTCCGACCAGCGTTACTTTTGACGAGAAAGGCAACGCAAAAATAGATTTGGACGCGAGCGCATTGTTGGGCGGCAAAGATGACGGCTCTTTCGCCTGGATAGCCTACGGCGCGGCGCGCTCAACTTGGAGGAAAGAAAAATTCGCAAAGACATTTCCGCATGAGAAAACCTATCGCCACAGCCTGGCCGAAGAAGCCGACGCGCTGCGCAGCGTCCTGGCGATTGCCACAGAAGACAAGAAGTCGAAGAATCTCAGCCCTTCGCTTGCGAAATTGAAAAAGCTAAATGATGAAGGTCTGCTCGAAGCCTATATTTTGTTAGGTCGAGCAGACCAGGGAGTCGCGGAAGATCACCCGCTTTACCTCAAGCAAAACCGGGACAGACTGCGTCGCTATGTTCTCAAATATGTCTTAGCCGGCGGCGGAAAATAAGAATCAAGACTCGCCTGATTCCTTCGCCATTGCCCGGTCGTCAAAATAATTATACTTTGCCGATAGCCGCTCCTGGGCTTCCGCGCTGGCAGCCGTGTCCTGATTTTCGAGCTGCTCAAAAAGCGGTCGAGGAATCTCGGCGAATTCCGACATGGGGCCGTATATCTCATCAACCCCTTGCTGGAAAACATTGCCTATCAAAAGATTGATGACGCCGACTCGCTGCTCCGGGTATTTCCTGAGAAACTGCGAGAAGCTGAAATCTTCCGAGTAAAACGCATGCACGAGCTTGCGCATGGACTCGATTCCAGTATCGAGCATAGGCTGGAACTGGCCCAGCCGCTCGCCGGAGAAATCATTATTATTGAAGGCGTCGTGAATCGCATCGGCTGCAAGCTCGGCCATCTTCAACGCAAGCAACACGCCCGATGAATATATCGGATCGAGAAAGCCGTAAGCATCGCCGATCAGGATGAACCCGTCGCCCGCGCACTGTTTCGAGCGGTAAGAGTAATCTATGATCGAATAGATCTTATCCACTCGCGTTGCTTCACAGACGCGGCGGCGGCAGGGCTCGCATTTTTCAATCTCTTCTTGAAATATCTTTGCCAGATCTTTGCCGCGATCTTTGTGAAGGTATCCGGGGTCGGCAACAATGCCGACGCTCGTTATGCCGTTTTCGAGCGGGATGTACCAGAACCAGCCGTTGCTCCCTTTCTCCGTCCGCAGCACGAGCGTCGCGCCGCCGTTCAGATCAGGCTCGCGATGCGCGCCTTTGAAGTAGGAATAAAGCACGGCCTTTTTGAGCTTCTGGTCGCGCACGCGCCAGCCGAACCTGTTCGAAAGCATCGCGCTCTGTCCCGTGGCGTCAACGATGACCTTCGAGTAAAACTTCTGAATCGAGCCGTCCGGCATCTGCGCCTCTACGCCGACGGCGCGGTCATTATCGAAGAGAACCTGTTTGACAAGCGTCTTCTGATGGACGGTCGCGCCCTGTTCTTCGGCGTGATCAATCAGCATCTTGTCGAAGACTGCGCGAGTCACCTGCCAGGTGACTGAGCTTTCGTGATGATTGGCCTCGAAGAAATAAAACGGGCGGGACTCTTTGCCCCGCGAGTTTGCAAACTGCACGCTGTATTTGACGACGAAAGGGCTCTCTTTCATCTTCTCGAGGAAGCCCATGCGCTGGAATGTCCAGTAAGTATCGGTCATCAGCGATTCGCCGATGTGATGACGAGGGAACTCCTCTTTTTCAATTACCACGACCTTGCGGCCCTCACGGGCGAGGATGCTTGCGACGCTGCTGCCCGCAGGTCCACCGCCCATCACTATTACATCATAATGGCTTGATCTTGTTTCCATATTCGATTTATACGTATTGAACGAATCCCAGTTCGGATTCAAAGAATTTATTTAGCAGGTGGTCTACCTGAAGTACCCCTTTACGAGTAAGTTCGATCTTTCCACTGGTATGATTGAGCAACCCCGCGCGCTCAAGCTCTTCATAAACGGGCCGAAACTCATCCCAGACATCGACCCCGAATTTCCTTTGAAAATACTCGGTGTCAAGCGAGGTGGTCTTTAGCTGTAGGATCATCTCGCGGATGAACATTTGCTTCGGCGTCAAAGGCAATGCGCGCCAGAGTTGTAATTGATCGGTGTCGAGCACGCGTATGTACTCTTCGAGTGTGCGAGCGTTCTGAAAATTCACGCCGCCGAAATGTGAGAATGATGAAACGCCCAGCCCTATCATATCGCCGCCGCGCCACAGGGCGTCCGTGTAGATAAACCGGCAAGGCTTCTTCGTCGTAGCAAGCGTGTACGCGCTCGCTACACGGTAGCCGCGCTCCTCGAATTGCTCAAAGGCATAATCAACCCAGCGCCGCTTCGTGGGCCAGTCGGCTATCGGAGAGGCGACGCCGTTCTCGATCATATCGCGCGAGATGATAGTGTTCTGAGGAAGCTCCATCTGGTAGATGGTCACGGAATCCGGTTCCAACTCAATAGCGCGGCGAACGGTGTCGCGCCATTTATCTTCGGTTCTCGCCCATCATGCCCGCGATGAGATCGATGTTGATCTGAGGAAAATCTACTTCTCTCGCCCAATCGTAAGCGCGATAGATTTCCGGCGACAGGTGCGCGCGGCCATTCGATTTCAGAATCTCGTCATCGAAATGCTCTATGCCGAGGCTCAGACGGGTGACGCCGATCTGCTTGAGCATTTCGAGCTTAGATTTTTGCAGCGTTCCCGGCTCGCACTCGAAAGTCACCTCTTCGGCATTCTCCCAGGTCACGTGCCGGTTAAGCCCCTCGATCAGATACTGGAGTTGACGCTCGCTGATGTAGGAAGGCGTGCCGCCGCCGAAATACGCAAAACGGAGCTGACGGCCCTGGAATGCTCTTGTGCGGCTGTATATCTCATTCTCTTTTATGAGCGCGTCCAGGTAAAGCTCGATCTCCGAAGCGTTCTTGTCCGTGTAGACTTTAAAATAACAGAATTTGCACCGCTTGCGGCAAAACGGTATGTGGAGGTATAGCCCTAGCGGGTCATCGGTGCGCGGCGGCTGGCCGAGCGCTTCGCGGGCGTGCGAGATATATTCCGGCCTCCACTCGGAGAACGGCGGATAGGTGGAGACAAAATAATTGCCGACCTCGGTCTTGGTATTCGACAGCTCTATCGTCATAACCCTCTTAAATTGGAACGAGCCAGGAAAGTCAACCTGAGTCCCCCGCAGTATCATCCTTTCTGCTTAACGACTCTTTTAAAAGTAACAGAGACCGGAGTGATAATCAAACGACCGAATTTGCGGATAGTTTCCTGATTTTTAGATCGGGCGAGCGAAAACGCTTGAGACGGCTGTACTTATTGTGTTATAGATCACGACTGTTGCGAGTCGCTTAGCGGAAGAGCGGAGGCACAGCAAGCCGCGTATTTCTTCCCATAAAGATAAAAACAATAAAATAGACAGAATTCCGACGGTTGTCGTGCGCGGCGCTTGCTCGAGCCAAAGCATTTTGCGAGCGCCCGGATAATATCTCACCTTCCCGCGTCTGAGATGCTTTACAGAAAAATTGGGATCGTCCGACTTGCAAGAGGAGGTAAGAGCGATCTCATACCATTTCGGCCACTTCAGATCGAAAGGAGAAATCCATATGCGTAAGAGTTGGTTTTTGTTGCTCATGGTTGTTTTCGTAGCGCCTTCGGTGATTCAGTTCAGCGTTCAGGGCGCTAGTTCCCGCATAGCCGAAAAGACCGAGATCAGCCCCTGGAAAGACACTATACTGGGCCTGCCCAATTACGATATACGCCAGGAGATTGCTGAAATCCAAGGGACTGCCGGCGCGACTTCGCCGCCGGATAGCGATGCTCTGAGAGCGCGGATCAGCGCCATAGATAATTTCCGCGCAACGCTTCCGGCCGATGCGCGCGACATTTTGCGGTATGAGATAAACGAAGCGGGCGTGCCAAAAATCTTCTTTTTGCCCGCCGGGGCTTCGGTCACGCAAGCGGCCAAGTCCGCCGATCAGGCGGCGCGCGGTTTCCTGACCGCGCATGGCGATATTTTCGGGCTGACGGCTCGCGAAGTCCGTCTCCTCAAGCTCGAAAATGAAGACAACACCGGGGGAACGATTTTCCTTCACTATCATCAGACAATCAACGGCCTGCGCCTGTTTCAGGGCCAGGTCCAGGTTGCAGTCTCTGCCCGTGGAGAAATCATTTCCGTCATGGAAGGCATGGTTATTCCGAACGGCTCCGTCGACACGGACCCGATTTTGACGGAAGAGGTTGCGCTTGCGGAAGCGTTCAAATACTCGGGCCGCCAGGCTCCTGACACTTTCGAGGTGATCGAGCAAGGCCGCACGCGCGGTGACCGCTCTACATATCGCAACCCGCTCGGCAAAGAATATGACGACATATTATCCGAGCTTCGCATCATGCGCGTCGGCGACAAGGGGGTGCTTGCGTGGCACTCGTATGTCGATGCGGGCCCGAACGAATGGTACGAGATATGTGTGGACGCAAGGACCGGCGCGATGCTGTTGCGTTACAACCTCTATGCAGACGTAGCTCAGGGAACGGTTGCGCGACGAGACCCGATCTCCACGCCGCGCACGCTCGAATCTTTCGTCGGCAACACGACCATAAACACGGCGGCGGGCTGGATGGGCACTTCGACCGTCACGACCGGCAATAACGTCGAAGCATACCTCGATACCGACGCGAATAATGCTCCTGATCCGAATAACACGGCGGGGCTGTCGAACGGGCATGCATCTGCCGCCAATCAGGATTTCACGTTCCCGTTTACGCTGGGCGTAGACCCGCGCACGCAAAGGCCCGCCGTGGTGACAAATCTTTTCTACTTCATCAACCTGGCGCACGATTTCACCTACGGGCTCGGATTTACCGAATCAGCCGGGAATTTCCAGGTCAACAACTTCGGTCGCGGCGGCGTGGGCAACGATTCGGTCAGGGGCGAAGCTCAGGACGGGTCGGGAACTAACAACGCGAACTTCGCCACCCCGCCCGACGGCAGCCGCCCGCGCATGCAGCAGTTCCTCTTTACGCAGGGCACGACCAATCTGGCTGACGACCGCGACAGCTCGCAGGACGGAGATGTCGTGTTTCACGAATTCGGACACGGCGTATCGAACCGGCTCGTGGGCGGGCCTCAGAACACAAGCTGTCTGGGCGGCACGCAGGCAGGCGCTATGGGCGAAGGCTGGTCCGACTATTGGGCGGCAACTTTCTACAACGACGGTCGCATAGGCGAATACTGCACAAACAATACTACGAACGGCATACGGCGCGCGGCCTACACGGTCCCGGCAAACCCCGTTCACGATTCCTATGCAGACCTTGGGGTCGGCGGGTTTCAAGTGCACAGAGACGGAGAAGTCTGGGCGGCAACGCTGTGGGATCTTCGTAACGAGCTGGGCGCTGCGATATCCGACCGCATAGTTTTGGAAGGCATGAAGTTTACGCCTTGCAGCCCGTCGTTCCTGAATGCGCGTGATGGGATACTGCAAGCCGACCAGGCCGTAAACGGCGGCGCGAACAGGTGTCGCATCTGGACCGTGTTCGCGCGTCACGGCATGGGCGTGTCGGCGACGGGGAATAACGGAACGACTCACAACGCCGCGGGTGACACGCCTGTAGACTGCGCCGGTGGAACGGTCGTCTTCGAAGACACCTTTGAGACGAACCTGGGCTGGGTAACCAACCCGACCGGAACAGACACGGCGACGACGGGCCAGTGGGAGCGCGGCAACCCCGAAGACACTAACTCCAGCGGAATAAAACAGCTCGGCACGACCGTCAGCGGCGTCAACGATCTGGTGACGGGACGGCTGGCTGGCGCAGGGGCGGGGGATTTTGATATTGATAGCGGCACCACATCGATCCGCTCGCCCGGAATCACCATGCCGGCGACCGGCAATCTGGTCTTGTCGTTCAATTTCTACCTGGCTCACGGAAGCAACGCTACCAGCGCCGACTTCTTACGCGTGAGGATTGTGAGCGGGGCGACAACCACTACGGTCTTCCAGCGGCTAGGCGCGGCTCAAAATGTAAACGGCGCGTGGTCCTTGACCAGTGTAAACCTCAACTCGTTCGCCGGTCAGACCATAAACATCTTGATAGATGCCGCCGATGCCTCAACGGCGAGCCTTGTCGAAGCCGGCGTTGACAATGTAAGGGTGGTAAGACAATAGAAGCGAAGCAATGCGTTAACTATCAAAGGGCGAGAAGTGATCCTTCTCGCCCTTTTTTCATGTGAGTAGTTGCTCCGGGTTTTACTGATCTGGGCAGGTTTTGTGAAACGGCTTGTCGGGGAAATATTTCTCCCATTCAGAATCATCATCGGGCAGATTGCGATCGGCAGTATCGAGCAGATTGCGACCGGCAGTGCGACACGCCAGATCCTTCAATTCGTCCAATCGCATATTAAAAAGATAGGCGCCAGCGGGGGAACTGGTGCTATTTCTATTCCCGATAACCAGCCAGCGGCTGTCGCCGCCATTATGACTGAAGGCAACACGAGAGACATCCCCCTGGAACGGCAGAGCTATTGAAGTGTCCTCCGGATGTGTGGCTTTCAAATCCCACAGGCGGGTTATACCAGGGTCGGAAGAATCGTCGGTGACCAGCCAGCGACTGTCGGCGCTTATATCAATGTACCTGACCGCACTATTCTGCCCTTTCAAAACCACAGGGTCAGAATCCAATTTATTCAAATTCCATATCCGAGCCGTTTCGTCGTAACTGCCGGTCACCAGCCAATTATTATCCGGACTGAAAACGGCATCGATGATAGTCTTACTATGACCACGCAGGACGAATGGCTTTACACCGGCTTTGATCGAGGTGAGATCGAACAGGTGCACGTTCTTATCACATACGGCCAGCCATCTGCTATCTGGACTGATGGCGACCTGATAGGCTTCACCCCCTATTGACATGGTTGCGGAGGATATATCTTTAGCGGTCAGATCCCACAGGTGAGTGGGGCCGTCCACGACTGCAATGGCCAGCCAACGGCTATCATTGCTGATGGCGATGCCGTTTATCCTACCCGTCACAATCGAATTGGCGGTTGGATCTTTAGAAGTTAAATCCCACAGAATTCCTTGACTTGGCCCATCAGTGACCAGCCAACGATTGTCGGGACTGACATAAATTTGATAGACGGCTTCTATATTACCAGGGTTTTTATCGCCGTGGTGCAAGATTAAGGGATCGGCGGGAGGCTGCGCTGTTAAGTCCCACACGCGGGCAACATTGTCAGAAGTGCCTGCGATTAGCCAGCGATTATCGGAACTGATCCCCCTGATGGTGAAATCCGAATTGTAGCTGTCACTAAGAAGGTTCCGTGGATTAACTGGAGCTTCGGCCTTCATATCCCACAGTTGAGCATATTGATTAGGTCGCATATATTTGCGATCCCGATCTAAACCGAAAGTGACCAGCCAGCGATTATTGGGGCTTATAAACAGGCTTGACACCGGCCCGAGTAAGCCGACCAGGGCTTTTGGGCTACGGTTAGGATCGGTGTCGCGCAAATCCCACACGCGAACGTCCCCAATGTAATCAGCATCAGGTTTATCGAGGAGCGAACCTCTACTCACAGAGCTGGTGATCAACCAGCGGCCATCAGCACTAATAGTCATGAAGTAGACAGACCATCTGTGCCCGGTCAGGATTTTAGGGGACGCGGTCGGGTTAGCGGCTTTTAAATCCCAGATGCGGATATTCTTATCCATACGAAAAGTATGAGAGTCATATTCACCGCTACTTGTGGCCAGCCATCGGCCATCAGAGCTGAAGACGACATTTGAAACTGAGCTTGTATGGCCTTCTAAGGGCATAGGCCTGGCGGCAGGGTTTGCAGCAGTTAAGTCCCACAATACAGCGACTGAAGTTTCGCCTCTGTTAGCATTTCGATTCCAACTGTTTGTAACCAGCCAGTGACTATCGGGGCTGAAGACAACAACGGTGTTAGGATTCTCTTGCTCGGACAAGTGGATGGGGTGGAAAGTTTTGTCTTTAGCGGTCAAGTCCCACAGGATGGCTTTGTCTCTGCCGCTGCTTGTGACTAGCCAGCGACTGTTGGGGCTGATCGCGACGGATGATACGTAGTTCTTGTGCCCTCGCAAAACAACTGGCTCTGCGGAACCGTCAGTTAAATCCCAAAGGTAAGCGACCCCACCGCTTTTTTGATGAGTTGAAGAGACAGCGTTTTGTGACCCATCCGAATTAAAAGCTTCGTGTTCTTGAGTTGCAGGTTCGGGTGAAGACTCGGCGTTTTGTTTTTCGCCCGCCGTTACCAGCCAGTGATTATCAGCGCTTATGGCGAAAGGCCGGGTCGCGTTTTTCAAATCACGCGGCGCGGCATCCTTTGCGGTTAAATCCCAGAGCTTAGCATCAGGCCCGCTTGTGATGAAAAGCCATCGATTGTTCGGGCTGATTGCAACACCACCAACCGATTTTTCGTGATCGCCGAAAACACGGCCACCCGTTTCCGACAATACATGGCGTAAATTCTCTTCTGCGGCAGGGACGCGCGGATCGCCCTCTTGCGTGGCATTCATCGCTTCCACAGCCAGCAACAGACTGCGTTGCGGGTTCTCATTCAACGCAAACTTCGACTGGGCTGCCAATAGTTTCGAGAAACCCACACGCGTTTCACGCGCTTGTAGGGCTGTTTCTTCCGCCGCTTTTTGGGCTTCCCGCGTTTTCGCTTCGGCGATTTGAGCTTGCTCTTCTGCCCGTTCCTGCTCTTGCAGGACTTTCTTCTGAAGGGCAATTGCCTCTGCCTTTGCTTTATTGCCTTCGGCCCGCAACTCGTCGCCTTCCTTCCGCAACCTTTCGCCTTTCAATCGCAATTCCGCGCCTTCGGCTCGCAACTGCTCGCCTTCTTCCCGCAATTTTATAGATTCGTTCGCGAAGCTTTGCGCTTTTTTCTCATTATTGCTCGCCTGGGCTTGCTTGACGAACGCGAAGACCATTGCCCCTATTGCGAGCAAGACCATTACGGTCAGCGCCCCTGCCAACCGGCGAAAGCGTTTTGCCGTTCGCTCTTGTTCTTCGGCCTTCTGTTGCTGTTCCTGCGCGCGGCGCTCCGCGTCGGCTCGCTCCTGTTCCTGCACGTACCGCGTGCGCCAGCCGAGGATCGAAGAAGCAAGCACGTCATGGAATATCTCGTATCTCGGCGCGGTCGGGCGGTCGGGCGACGGGTTAACGGGTCGCAGTATGCGAACGTTGCTTTGCGAGAGTTTTTCCAACAGACTGCTTAACGTGGCTTCATCCATGCCGGTGAGGTCGGCCAGGTCAGATGCGATATACGCGATCTTGGTGCCTGAGGGTGTGACAAGATAATGAAAGATGCGCGCCGCGATCTCCCGCTCTTCCGGCGGCAAGCCGTCCATGACTTTATCCAGATGCGTTCTGACTATGTTCTCAGCGCCGCCCAGGCTGTTGAGCGTCTCCATCCGCAACACGCGCGAGCCTGCTCGCATCTCTTCATCCCACAGCCGGGTCATCACAAGTTGGAGGTAAGGCGTTTCAATCTGTTCTTCTTCGCCCTGGCCTTTGACGACGCCGCGCCCGGCCTCACCCAAAACAACCTCCCCTTTCCTGACCTGATCCAGTACCGCTTCAACCAGCGCAGGCTCAATTTGAACCTGCGCTCCCACGCCTGTGTGCAAAAGGTTATATTGCTCTAACGGTTTTACAATCGCCGCGCGGGCGGCTTTGCGATTGAGGTGATGGATGCGCAAATAGTTGTCGAATAGGTTTGGGACGTGTCCCTTGAAGCGATCAAGCTTCGCCAGCGCGTCCTCGCGAATGGAGATCAGGAAATTGACTCGCAAATCAGAATTATTAACTACGCGCGGGAATTCGACGGCAAACGTCCCGTCACCTTGTTCCTGCGCGTGATACAGAAAGTATTCCTCAAACTGATCGAGTATGATGAGCAGCCGGCCACCTATGCGCCCGGTCGCCTGCATGATGACGCTCTCCAGAGTGTCTGACGCTTTCTCCTGTTCGGGGGCCTGTTCATTGAATAGCTGATTGACCGTATCTGTTATGCGGGTCATAAGCCCGGCGACCGGATCGTCGCGCCACGAGTTGAATGCGACGACGGCGAGTTCAGGCTTGCCGCGTTTCGCCAGATTTTGCCGAGCGAGCTGCCCCAGGCTATGGGCTATGCCGGCGCGCAAAACAGAGCTTTTGCCTACGCCGCTCGCGCCGTACAGCAATGTGAGCCGCCAGACCTTGAGGTTGGCAGTGATGACCTCCCGCTCCCGCTCCCGCCCGAAAAAGTATTGCGCGTCTTTTTCGGAATAAGGCATTAACCCTAAATAGGGCTTATCGGTTACTTCCGGCTCGTCCATGTTGTCCCTCCTGTACTATAGACCTTCTATGTGGTTGTTTAACTCATCGATATATTTTTTCAGGTCTACATTAAGGATTTCTACGTCGCGTTTTCCCCAGGCCTTCTGATCGATCATCTGAGGATTTAACTGAATCGCCCACGAAGTATAGGATAGAGCCTGTTCGCCCCATATTCTGTGCAGTATCACGCGCAGGTTCCAATCGCGCAGGCTATAGCCAAGAAACAAGAAGTGACTGTTATAGAGTTTTTCAGCCAGTTGTATCGGCATCAGGTTCGAGATGTCGGTGCGAGTCAGGTAATCGATGTAGTGGTCTTCGGTAATGACGAAGCTGTCTCGATTTTTCCCTTGACGGTCAAACGCCCCGTGAATCTTCAGGATCACAGGTCGCTTGTCAAACTCGAACTCAAAATATTGGTTTGGAGTGTGGATTAGCTCTACACTTCCGTCGTGCTTCCAGTGCCAGAACTTACCGCGATATTGCTTGTGGTCGGCTACGTAAGCCACCACATCAACCGGCTGACCGACCCCCTCAAAAGCCCGCTCCATTAAATCGTCATAGTTGGTTGTCACGATGAGCGGGCAATTAACGGGGAAGCCTTTCTGATGCAATAGCGGAGTCATCTTAGCAAAGAAATTGTGCAATGAATTGGGCTTGTAGCCGTCCTTTTTAAGAATACTTCGCAATTTGTTATAGAGCGGACCTGATCCAGCCATCGTGGCTACGTATTGCGATACGCGCAGAAGATCCAATTTGTCATTGTCGGTATAATTGAACTTCTTTGCTAAATAGTCGGCCAACTCAGCGCCGCTCGGCAGGTAGTCGCTTTTTTCATCCCAGTTTCCCGGCGGGCGATCGCATAAATTGACACCTGCGCCGAGGAAAGGCACCACATTACCCTCAGTAAGCGCAGGGACTAGCGTATTGAATTGCTCGTCTAAAATATCGGACATAGAGTATCTCTCCGTTCTTGTGATTCCAATTCCTTGAAGTTTCAATCCCGATCAATCGGGCCGGGAGTATGAGGAATATTGTAAAAAGCTTCTGCTCGCTTCGAGCTATAGACAGAACGAAATCTATCATAAAACTACAATCGCTCAAATAAGCTTCGCCCGTTTATTCAATGAGGGATGGATAAGAAGCCTGCTTTGCCGCCTCTGCCGCAGTCGGTCGTTAGATGCCGAATCTATGCCTTGCTCGTCGCGTTGCCTGCGCTACCGCGATGCCTGCGCAATAAAGCGCCGCCGCCGCGAATATGAATAGAAAATAATGCATCGGCAGAATGTAACGATAATCTATCCCAAACGGGGCATGACTGAACAGATAGTAAAGCGGGACGGCGAGCAGTATTAATAACGCGCGCCACTGGCGGGCCAGCCCCAGAATAATTATGCCGATGACGATCAGCAGGCGCAGGTAATCGGTCTTGAATATGTTCTGCTGTAAAGCCCGGATTGCTGCGCGAAACGGGCGAGTCCATTGATACGGAGTAGGCCCAAGCTCTGTCAACTCCACCCGGCCTACTTTAACAGAAGTGTCAGCCGCCTCTTTTGAATTGCTGTTGATCGCTATTCGTGTCTGTGTTTGATGGCCGCTTGCAAAAGGAATCTCGGTGACTGAAATCGGCTGCGTTGCAGTCCGGGTCAGCGCCTTTTCCCCCAGCGCCAAACGTAGATCGAAGCTCTTCACTTTTACAACGGCGTTCCCTTGCTCCAGATCGGCTGAGACTCTGAGGAGATAATCTGTATGTGTTTTCAAAGGAAAAGGCGCGGAGATGAACATATCTTCTTTAGACAACCTCTGGCCCGAAACCCGTATCTCCTGCCCGCCGTCCGCAAGAGATAAGGCTATCTTTGATGAGGCAACCGGGTCGCTCATCAAATCCTGCGGCGAGGCCATAAATACGGGCTCAATCCCGGACGCGAGTTCAGTATCGTGATCGAATGGCGGAGTCCAATAAACGGAAGGCGCGCGGCTAGTGCGCTCAGGCAAAGCGGTGGGACGAAAATCATTGTACCTCACCATGAAGGCCATTCGCTTGCGAATCATCCCAAGCGACCACGCGGGATTTGAGCGCATGACTTCAAGCCCTCTAGTAAAACGCGCGCGGTCGCGGTCGATTCCATCGGGAACCCACGGGTTGTGCCGGTAATCGCGCCTCCCGTACCAATACGTTTCTATCTGACAGACCTGCATATCATAAGGCGACAGCCCGAATCTGCCTTCGTAGTCGTATTCGGCGACGCCTTCGACAAGCAGCAGCCCGTTGCCAAGCGTCACAGGCACGAAGCGATGATAGACAACCCAATTGCGAATCGTTATGGGTGAGATGACGGCTGCGGTCGCAAAAAGAATCGCCGCCGAATAACGCAATCGCTTGCCGCGCTCAAATACCAATGCGATCACCAGGGCAAGAACGGGCGCGAGAAGCAGCGCGTTGGTCCTGAACCAGACGGACAGACCGAGCATCGCCCCGGCTGCGATTATGGTCAATAAGCGAGGGCGCTTGTATCCCCGGACGAGCAGATAGATCGCCGCCAATATCGGCAGGATGCAGAGAGAATCCGGCGAAAGCCATAACGCTTGATATGCAAAGTGTGGCGAAAGGGAAGCAAGCAGCCCTGCGATGGCCGCGACCGCTAGCGGCAACAACTGCGCGGCGATTAAAACTAGCAGCACGCTCGCCAGCGCGCCGCAGAAAACCTGTAGGAGCCTGAGAGCCGTGTAATACCTGTCCGGCGTATCTTTACCGTAAATTGCCGCGAGCAGTATCGAGTGCCCCGGTGGATGAAACAGCATTCGCGCGTCTGAAGGGTCTACCGTAGTGTTAGGGAAGAGCAGGCCGCCATCGCTAAACATCCTCTGTTTCTCTTCCTCGTATTTGTAGATCAGAGTAGTGGCTAGCGATTCTTCATAAAGAACCTCGGCGCGCATATCCTGGAAGTACAAGAACCTGACCATCAGCGAGAGGAAAAACACGACGGCGCATACGATGAGAAGGCGAAAGCGGGGCCGCCTTGTTCTGGCGGGCGACGTGGGCGGAAGCTGCCCTTGCTCATTATCCGGTTCAGACGCCGCGAACTGCTTAGATAACCATGTTCTTACACCGGCGAATCGTTCAAAGGGCATGTCTACTCCAGGTCATTACTCAGGTGCGTCGCCGTATCTACAATAGAGGCGCTTTGCTTGTGCCGATTATCACCGGCTGATAAAAAGATTCATCCAGCCTCTGGACACTTTCGAACCCTGCCTCTCTCATAAGCGCCATCAATTTATCTGTCCCCACGGCATAATACTTTGTCCTCATAACGCGCGTAACGCAATCCGGGCCGCCGTTGTCTTCTACGAAATACATAGACAAATCGTATATATCTCCTTCGAATTCCCATACCTGAAAAACCAAATACTTGCTCTGTCCTTCAGTCCGTACGCCGAAGGGTTTTACCTGCGTGTTGCCACGCCCTTCTGCGTCGTAATCTCTCACGGTAATAAGACAGCCGCCGCCCGGACGCGTGCACGCATACATCTGTTGAAATGCCGTCAATATCTCTTCATCCGTCAGCAGGTGGGGAATAGCGTTGTCGCAGGCAATAACTATATCAAACTCTTTCTGATGATAAGTGTGAGCCTCGCGCATGTCTGCAACCGAGAAGGTTACTGTAAGCCCTCGGCGGTCTGCCTCGATTTTAGCGCGTTCGATCTCAGCGTCGGAGATGTCGGATGCTGTGAGAGCATACCCTAGCCCGGCCAGCCCCAGCGTCTGAGTGCCGATGCCGCAGGCGACATCAAGCACGGACCTGTGAGCGTCGCCCCAAAACTTTTTAATGATCTCATCTAAAGCCGCGGCTTGCCTTCGCATGCTCGCATCCCAATCGGGAAAGATAAGATGATAGAAAGGCGAGATCTGATTGTAGAAATCCGTGGTCATTTTGAGGCTAAGAACTACCCTTCGCCTTGCTTTCTTTGCGTGATTCGCGAAACTCTCTGAGCGTCTTTCGAACCAGCGGGAGCGTTAAAGAATGATTTATTCGATACATCCACCATAGCAGCCGTCCATAAAACGGGAATACTATTATCGCCTTATTGCGCGCGACGCCTCGCAAGATCAGTCGCGCGGCCTCATCTGCGCTGATCAGCTTGAAAGGCAATCGAGCCAGCAGCTCGTCTTTTGACGATTGAACGTAAGTAGCCGCATTGAAAATTTCTGTTTGAATGAACCCCGGACAGACTGCGCTAACTTTTACGCCGAATGCTTCTGCTTCCGCCCTCAGCGAAGTTGATAGACCGACCACGGCATACTTGGTCGTGACATAAGGGATCATCGTCGGGAACCCGACCAGACCCGCTAAAGATGCCGTGTTGACGATATGACCGAATCCCTGTTTTATCATCGCCGGATAGGCGGCGCTCGTGCCGTAGATCACACCCATCAGGTTTACGTCTATAATGCGCCGCCAGTGGTCGATGTTGAGGTCGCGCACCTCGCCCGCGATAGCGATGCCCGCGTTGTTGAATATGTAATCCAGGCGCCCGTGCTCTGAAATCACTTTATCGATTAGCGCCTGAACCTCTGCGGCCTGTGTGACATCGAGATATGCCGTGTGCGCCCGGCCCCCGTCGCCTCTTAAGCTTGAAGCAAGCTGTTCGAGGCCGTCTTTATGAATATCGGCCATAATGAGTATGGCCCCGGTGCGGCTTAACTCTTTCGACAGCGCGCGCCCGATGCCCGAAGCGGCCCCCGTCACTATGGCAATTTTATCTTTAAACTTATTCATCAGACCTCCTTCCTTCGAGTATCTCGATCACCTATTCAGTCGCTTACGCAAACACCAGTATAGATTTCTTATAATGCTTGACAGAAAGGCAGCGGAAAAATACCATCGCCGATCCGGTTATAATGCGTACTACGGCCGACGTGTTAACCCGAATCTCTTCAGTTTGTCGACTTAATGCGTTCGAAAGTTTGTATATGATACGAAAGCGAAAATCTAACCGCAAGCGCATACCGATTGTGGTCGTCGGAGACGGCCTTGAGAGGCTATTGGCTTATCAATTCTGCCAGCTTTTCGACCTTTTCGCTGAGCATTTTGTATTGGTCGGTAGACCTGCGTTGTAGGATTGTGTTTCCGGTGGCGCGGAACGAGTCGGTATATTGAAACTCCTGCAAGGTGTCGTTCAGATAGAGCTTGACCAGCGCGTTTCGCAAGACGCTTTCGTCAACCATCAAATCGTCATAATCGATATGCTCGCCCGGCACCGAATCGAGCGCCCGGTCTGCCCGAATGATTCCTTCGATTACCGTCTCTTCCAAATCGCCCTCGCTGCCAGAAGCAAATCTCGGATAATGCCATCCCTGATTGAGCATAGAGAAGGCCACATCGGTTAAGCTGCGCTTGATCCTTAAAACGCGGAACTCGCTTGAGCGCAGCCATTCTGAAACTACGAACGGTTGAACGACATCCTTGTAAGCAAAGCCCGCAGGCATCGTAGCCTGATCCAGAAAATCTATCGCGGTTTGAAATAGCGCCGCGTTTTTCTCTTTGAGCAAAAACTTGATGCTCGTATCGTGGTTCGGCCCGGGGTATAGCGCATACCGGTTGATGTTGAGTATCTCGCCGTCCGATGTCCACGACGGCGCGTTCAACCCGAGCACGACGCGGGCGATGTAGTAAGCCATCGACGAGAGTGAACGCGGGAGCGACACGATGAATAGAGAACTCTTCTGTTTATCATCAGGCATAATGGTGAAAGACAATATCAAATAATACGGCTTCGCGCCTCATTGCTGCGGCTGTGATGGCGTTGTATCGCGAGAGAGAAATCCATACCAGCTCAGATAGCGCAATCGCCCGGCAGGGACATTCGTTACGGTTGCATCTTTAGCCGCTCGCTTTTCCATATCGGTCAAGTACCGGCCTATCAACTCCTGCCCCTTGCCGAACCACTGCGGCTTTGAGTTCGGCTCTTGACGGCTGCGCAGAGCGTATACCCAGACGTAGAAGATCGCGGCGGTAGTAGCAAGATAGATCGCCCCTTCATCGACCTCAGGCTGAGCGAGCTTCGATGTGTCGAGCTTGTCCAGCTTGTCCTTTATTTCGTCAGCCGCCTTTTGAACTATCGTCACATCCGCGCCTACGTGGCCCGGCGTGGTATCGAACTGTTTTTGTACCTCCTCCCAACCTTGCAACAAATTGGGGAACGCCTGCGCCAGAAGTTGATCGCGGGTATAAGCGCCGGTCCCCGATTTCAAATTGTTCTGAGCGTTACTAACATCCGGCTCTACCAGGTGCGCCATGCCGAACTGGCCGGATTGCAGATAGATCATCCCCTCCAGCACCTTGAGGTGCGCGGCTTCCTGAGAGCCGTCGCCATATTTTAGGCGATAATCGCGTATCTCGCGGAGCGTTTCGGCAAACGCCGGTTGATCCTGCTTCGACGTTGGCGTTTTGGGGTTCTGTGTCGGTTCCGGTATTGACTGCTGGAGAAACTGCTGGAAATCGATTCTATAGCTTTCGTGAATCTTTTTGAGCGCGGTCGTTTTGGGACTCAAGCGAGCGCAGCCATTAAACGTGATAAGGACAAGGATGGCTATAAGTGTGACCGCACGGCTGGTTTGCCGGGTCCTCGATAATGGTCGCATAGTCTCTCCTTATGACTGGCCGGGCCTTAAAGCCCCGCCAGCGCAGTGCCGATCAATTGTTTGAAATCCGGCGCGAGCGCATCGGTCAACGCGAACGGGGATGTTATGAAAATCGCGACGACGCGCTCAAGGTAAGCGGGCAAATTTTCACCATCAATATTCTGACCGATCTCCTTACTCGCCTGGTCCAGTGCCATCGTCAAAAGCTTTTTCAGATCATCCGGTTTAACATTTTGATCGATCAATTGCTGACCACGGCGCATCGCCGCCAGGAGTATTCGGCTGACGGCGTCAACCAGCACCGGGCCGGAAAGCAGGTGAGTCGGGTCGGTGGCAAGTCCCTGGAGAATCGCCTGCGTTAACGGCTGAATCAGGTTCTTGCCCTGCAACTGACCCCACACCGCCGGGTTGGCGGCCACTGCCTGGAGCGCCGCCAGTAGCAATGCCTTGCGCCCCTGCGCGTTTGCAAGTTGCTGCAACCCGCTCGCGGCAATCGCATTGCCGATGGAGACGATCACGGCTGCTAGCTGAACGTTCAAATTGAGCAGCGCAACGTTGCTGGCCGCCGCGCGGATTGCGGCCTCGGCAATATCTATCAAATCGTCGCGAGTCAACCCATCCGCCACCGCCGTCGCGCTCGCTTTGAACACCGCCGCGAGAAGCTGTGTGGCAAACTGATTATTCCCGGCGATGAACTGCGGATCAGCCGCCAGGACTGAAAGGCTTTCGGATGCGATCACCTTGAGCGTATCGGTGGTGAAGAGCTTGGATAGCTCCTGTTGCGAAAGCGCATTTGCCAAACCCGCGATCAAGTCCGAGATGAATTTTTCAACATCGCTCTGATTGGCAAACTTGATCGGGTTCGCCGCAATTGCTAAAAGCGTCGTCTTATAGATGTCAGGTATAATCTTGCCGTTAGCGATCTGGGCGAATAACTGATTGCTCTGCCCGAGCGCGCCAACCTGCTTTAGCACTCCTGAAAGCACAGCCGCAAGCAAAGGCGTTCCCCCCAGACTGCTCTGGAGAATTCCTGACACATTTGCCGCCGCCGCGCCCAGCCCGACTTCAAGCACGCCGAGCAAGGCTTTTGGATCATTTACGATTTGCGGAAAGTTCTTTCCGATCTGGGTGAGCGTTGCGGTCAGAACCTGGGCGGCCAGATCGTTGTTCGTGATGAACGAAGGGTCTTTAGCAACTTCAGTAGCATAAGCGGCGATCAGTCTCTCAAACCCGTCGACTGAAATTATTCGGGCAACGAAGTCATTGCCCAGGCTGTCGCGCACATTGCCCAGCGCGGCGAAGAGAGCCTTGAGCGCCGGTTTGTTTGCCAGGCTCCCCGGATTATTGGCGAAAGCCAGGACGGTCGAGCCGAGCAGAGATTTGAAGATCTCCTCAACGCCTTCGTCATCGAAGTCGCGCTTACCGGCAAATTCATCGAGCAGGTTCGCGACCAGACTGCGCGTCTGCGGATTTGCGATGAAGAGGTTGGCATTCTGTCCCGCGAATTCAAGCAGCGTGTCGGCAGTAACCAGCAGCACACGAACAAGCGCCGGGTTGCGCGACAGCCGTTGTGATTGGACCGCATAATAAGCAAGCCGCATCTCCGGCGTGCTCAACCCCTGAATCGCCTTGCCGCTCGCTTGAGGGTCAACCGGCCCTAGAAATGTCGGCTGAACGCCCGCGGCCTCATAATAGAGAGGGAAGAGCCGGCCGAGCGCGCCGTTGACCGCGGGTGAAATCGACGTGGGGTCCGCCAACACGAGAGCGAAATCGTCTTCCAGGCCGCGAAGACTAAGAATCATTTGCCCCTGATCGGCCTTAAAAAAATCGAGCATGTCTTGCAGGTGGGGCGCATCGTCGGTAGGCGCAGCCGGGAGCGCGAACGGCAACGGGGCCGCTGCTTCATTCAGCGAGAGGATCGTGTCGACCTGCTCTCGAAACCTCAAGAGCGCCTGTATTGCTGACATCGCCAGAGGTACGGAAATTGGCAGCGGCATAGCTCACTCCTCCTTCTTATTCGAATGAATCCGGGCGGATGATAAAAGAAGCCTGTTCGGGGCTTGAGTCGAGCCTGACAACCCTTTGCCTGCTCACTCATTGCATACTTTGAATCGCTTGCGATTATACACTTATATCGAGTATTGAGTAACTGCAACCACCAGCCCGGCAGGGTCTATGCATTGTCTTGAATCGCTCTGGAAGAGCGAAAGATATTAGCCGGTCGGAATTCATTACCAACCATGTCTCGCGCCCTGGAGGGGCGCAGGACTCCTGCGCCCCTCCAGGGCGCGCTGGTTTTATCGGCCAGGCCCGGTGGCTTCACCACCGGCTAATGTCCGTTTGCCCCTCCGGGGCAATAAATAATTCGCGGCTTCGCAGAATGAAAAGACCCTGACAAGCACGGCGAGAGCCGTTCATACGCCTATGGCAGGTGATGCTTATTTATCATCGAGCAATAGAAAATTACCCTGCTTGAATCGAACCTTGATATCTTTGACGCTTTCAAAGTTGTCAATCGGGT
Organism: Blastocatellia bacterium; assembly: GCA_963728545.1. Lineage (GTDB taxonomy): Bacteria > Acidobacteriota > Blastocatellia > UBA7656 > UBA7656 > DASUNP01. Next base: position 2,176,262 of record CAVSKO010000002.1, on the reverse strand, counting down.
TGCCGCCTAAAACCAGAAAGCTCGCCTCATAACCCTCTTTCAACTGCCCGATCTTTCTATTTGGAAAGATCGTACTGGCCGTTGTCTCGCACCACATTTTAAGGAGCGTGAGGTTATCAAACGCCTTCAGGTTGTACAGGTTCATAATCTCGGCCAGCGACGTTACGCCATGAACGTCGGGGCCGACGGCTATCTTTACGCCCGCCTTATGAAGCAGGCGCAAATTCCGAGCTTGAATCTCTTGCGCCTGTTTCAGCTCTTCAGGCTTCTTGATCTCCGCCGTGCTCACGTATGTTGTAGTCACGACGACTACTCCTTTGCGAGCTGCAAGCGCGGCATCCTGTTCGGTTATTGCAAACCATTCGGCGCGGGCGCGCGCAAATTCAGGATAGTAACCGGGCATGTGGTTGATCTCGTCAACTCCGGCCGCAAGAGCGTTGCGGAAATCGGCTGCCGTCTCGATGTGGCAGGATACTCGCAGGCGGCTTTCGTGCGCTTTGGCTACGATGAGGGGTAATAACTTGGGGTTCTGTCCTCTGATGCCGTAGTAGGCCGGATCATCGCGCCTTTTTTCGTATTCCTCGGAGTATAAAAGATTCGTCTTTATGAAATCCGGGTGTTCGGCCATTATCACCGGCCATTTTTTCTGAAGGTCGCTCTCGCTATCGATTATGAAGTAGCCAAGGTTTTCAAACGTGCCGTTCGGCCCTGGTTTTTTTACTTTGATAAGGTGCTGCTCATACAGCGCGACAGGGTGCCCGCCGGAAGCCGCGATCGGCCCGTTCGAGAAGACAACGTCAATGCGGTCGGGCTTGTTAAGCTTATCCTTAATCTGATTGGTATCCCTTGCGATGCTGGACGGATTCTTCGCGTAAAAGATTCCGTCCTTCAAATACTGTAAAAGGATTTTATCTACGTTGTACGGCCCGGAGATGTAGTGATTGTGAGCATCGGCAAACGGAGGCACAACGTATCCGCCCTTAAGATCGATCACTTCGTCAACCGTGCGCGGCGCCTTTTCGGTCAAGACGCCGCCTACGGAGTAAAAGACCCGGCGGCGAAAAGCGCGGCCGTCAAACCATTGACCATTGGTGAATGCGTAGGTGCGAGCGGCTGCGGTCGCGCTACTCGAAGCGGCCTGAAGCGCAAAACCGTTGCTTGCAGAAGCGGCTATTATCAAGATAATCAGAACCAGTTTTTTCATATAAAAACTCTAACATCCTGAAGAACCGGGCCGGTCCCTTCGTCAATGCTTGTGCTTTTTCTCTTTGGCTTTCGAGTCGGTCGAGCAGGAGGACGAACAAGAGATGCTGCCGAACTGAGTATTCTCGTCGTATTCATAGTCGCCGTGGTTAGAGTTCGTGTTCTTAACCGAGAGCCGGTTGCCGTACTCGTCCTTGATCGTGAGAAACTCGGTCTTGCCTTTGATGGCTTCGTGGATCGCCCACTCGGTGTTGTTGACGACGATGACCGGCTTCGACTTGTCGCGGCCCATTATGTAATTGGTCTTGAAGCTGCCCAGCCCGCCTATATCAAGAGAATCGTGCCGGTCGTCATACTCCTGCTTTATCTCTACAAACTTGATGCCGAGCAGCTTGCCGCTCCCCATACGATCGCCGTTTACGCGCATAACCTTGCGGGCGACGGCCTCAAGCGCCTTGCGCTGCTCGCCGTCTGCGCGCGCGTCTAGGTACATCGCGTTGCCTTTGGCCGTCTCCGTGCCGCCGAACCTCAAACCGTCGAGCTTGATCCCGTTAAACTGGCCCTCGTCGATATGATACGAGTAAACCACATAGCAGTAGCTGTGCGGCGAAGGCCCCTCGCCGAAGTTGCATGTGCACGGCACGTTGCAAGTGCAGGCTTCGCTGAGCGCGCCCTTGATCTGCCAGTGGTCGCTCGGTTCGCTCGCCTCAACCGGTTCGCTCTTCTCTTCGAATGCGGCGCTGCGGTATTGCGCCACAATCAGACCGGCAACTACTGCCACGCACAAAGAGACAGAGAGCAACAGCTTTTTCATTATCGCTTTTCACCTCATTCAAGAAACCTGGAGGAGCACATTCATATTAGTACTTTACCATCTTTTAACTTCAAGTAGCCCGTAGCCGTCACACCCGCGAGCGGTGTTTCGCCGCGATGCGCAACATCGCTTCGAGGCTAAGCTCAACGTCGGCGTCGGTCGTCGCCCAGGATGAAACACTGATGCGCATAGCCGTCTGTCCTTGCCACACTGTGCTGCCGCACCAGCACGTGCCGTCCGCCTGGATTTCGGCGATCACACGGTTCGTCGTTTCAGGCTCGCCAAATGAAACCAATACCTGATTGAGCACCACCTCATTCAACACCCGGTGACCGGCACCGGAAAGCCCTTCGGCAAAACGCCGGGCATGACGACACGTGCGTTCGATCAAGTCCGTCAACCCCGTTCGACCGAGCGAAAGCAACGCCGCCCATACATCGACTCCGCGTCCGCGTCTCGAAAGCTCCGGGGTAAAGTCCGCTGGATTGCGATATTCGCTCGCCGTAGGCAGGTAATCGGCGCTAATGGCCATCGCGGCGCGTAACGAGTCCGCGTCTCGCACAAAGGCCACGCCGCTGTCGTAGGGCACGTTCAACCATTTATGCGCGTCGGTCGCCCAGGAATCGGCTTCTTCGATACCCTCTACGAGATGCGAGCGCGACGGCGCAACGCGCGCCCATAGCCCAAACGCGCCGTCAACGTGAACCCATGCGCCCGCTTCGCGCGCGCGTTCGCAAATCTGCCGTATGGGATCAACTGCGCCCGTGTTAATGTTTCCCGCCTGCACGCAGATAATCGTAGGGCCGGTCATTCGCGGCAACCCGTCAAAACGCATGCGGCCCTGGCCGTCGACCGGCACTGTCACGACGCGGCTGCGCCCGAGGCCCAGCATGCCTAACGACTTGTGCAAGGTTGCATGCGCTTCTGCGCCGATGACGACTGTGATCGGCGGAGCGCCGAACAACCCGTCGGCCTCAACGTTCCATCCGACTTTCGCAAGCACCGCATGACGGGCTGCGGCGAGAGCAGTGAAATTGGCTACGGTTGTGCCCGTGACAAATGAGCCGCCGCTTTCGGGCGGCAATTTGAGCACGTCAAGCAGCCAGCCGAGCGCTATCTGCTCAAGCATAGCCGTAGCGGGAAAGGCATTATAGAGGGCGCTATTCTGGTCCCAGGCTGTTGCAAGCCAGTTGGCGGCCAGCGCAGCAGGTAAAGAGCCGCCGATGACAAAGCCGAAGAACCTGGGCCCGGCCACCGCCATTGTCGCGGGCGAGCAAAATTCATCCAGTCGCTCTAAGACTGATTCCGGGCTGATCGGTTCGTTCGGAAGCGGGTGGTTAAGTGTGGCGAGCCGGGCAACCGCATCTTTACCCGGCGCAACACCGCGAGTCTCTAAACTTTCAAGATAACGTACGGCCCTTTCGGCGGTCGCCGCTAACAACTCTTTCATGCTTCGTCCCCTTTCAGAGAACATATAAAGGAAGGCGGTGTCCTAATTTCGAGTTTACCTACAAATCATTTTCAAACCTGTCTAATAATGGACAGACTTCTAAGAACTATATCTATATTCTATAGCGGGTCCAAGTTACGATCGTGGAACAGCAGACTCCTAATTCAAATTAGGACACCGCCTCGACTGTGGGAGCGAGCTTAAAAAAGAGAGGATTGCTTCATGTCTACCAAACAGCCTATGAAACTCTTTCTGTTATTTGTCTTTTCAACCACGTCACTGTTATATATTTCCGCCTACGGACAGCAACATAGGCCTGGCGATGAGAAGGGCGAAAGCCCCAAGTACGTCGCGATGAAGAATCGCCGCGCTACGCCTAACGAAAAGAGTATTGAAAAGTCTATCACTCTTAAGACTCTGCTCGACAAGAAGGACGAAGACGACTTGCCCACCTCCAAGGCCGCTGTGATCGAGGGCTATGTCGTACAGGTTGAGAAGGAAGAGGACGGCGACTTCCACATAGTCCTTGCCGACGATAAGAGGGAGAATGACACGAACAAGTGGGTTATCGTGGAAGTGACATCGGCCTGGCGCAGAAGAAAGGCTTCACTGGCTGATGCGCGGCTGAGGCGGCTTGGCGACAAAAAGGTTCGCGTCACGGGATGGCTGTTTTATGAGCCGGAAGAAGAGCATGTCGATCCGCGAGGGACAAGATGGGAATTGCACCCCGTAACGGACATCGTTGTTGTCGAGAAGTGAGACGATTACCCGGCGGATAAGCAAATAATAGATCTCTAAATTAAAGTCTTACTCCTGATTCGCGGCCGGCGTCCCGCCCATTTCAAGATGATTGCGGCGGGCATACGTCTGTCGGGCAAACATAAGTCATGTATCCGCCGCCACACCGGGAGTTATGGTCGTTGGCTATCTGCTCGAATTTTAGCTCCGCCATCAACTCGACCAGGCTCTTGAATCGCTGCCATTCCAGCCCTATCGACTCGCCTACGATTTGACCGGACCAGTTTATAAACTTGAGCGTCCTACAGAAGTATAATCCCAGGTCGTCAGGCTCTTGAAATATTTGCCGATAACGGGAAGCTCTGCTAATGCATCGGCGAGCAGAGGAGTCGGCGGAAGCTGCGGAACAATATCATCCGTGAATTCATACGGGAGTTATATAGCAAGCGCAGACACTGGCGCAGAGCCGTCGGCAATCCAAAGTTGCGGCTATAGAAGTCATCTATCTTCTCCTTCGGTGGCGTAAATGCAAGAGGGAACCAGGGTAACTTTCCATTCGGATAGACACTGACAAACCTTCTTTTCTTGTCAAGGTAAATAGGATAATCTGGCAAAATGAACACGTCGGTTGCTTTGGGGCGCACAGAATCGATCAACGATTTTGAGATGTATTATGAAATTCGTGGAGAAGGCGAGCCCCTGATTCTGCTGCATGGCGGGGGTGGTGTGGGCGCTCATTGGGGACTCATCTTCAAAGACGCGCCTGATGGATACCGGCTGATCATACCTGACCAGCGCGGCCACGGCAGGTCTACAAACCCCTCGGTGGAGCTATCGTTCCGACAATTAGCTCTCGACCTGTTCGCGCTGCTCGACCGCCTGGGCGTCGAACGGTTCAAGGCGATTGGAATGAGCATGGGGGCCAAGACGCTGCTTCACGCAGCCACTCAGCAGCCCAATCGTCTTGAAGCCATGGTGCTGGTTAGCGCGACGCCATATTTCCCAGAGCAAGCGCGCCGGATCATGCGAGAGGTGACTCCTGAAAACCGATCCGACGAAGAGTGGGAGCAAATGCGCCAATGGCATAAGCACGGCGATGAACAAATCCGTGCGATATGGAGGCAGACGAATGCCTTCAAAGACAGCTACACGGACCTGAACTTCACGCCCCCATACCTGTTGACCATTACGGCCCGCACTCTGATTGTGCATGGCGACCGCGACCCGTTGTATCCTGTCAACCTGGCTCTTGAAATGTACTCTGCGATCCCTCGCTCATCTCTCTGGGTTATTCCGGGCGGCGGGCATGGCCCCATCTTCGGCGATACGGCTGGTCGTTTCGTCGAGACCGCATTAGGATTCTTGAGCGAAGATCGGACGGGTAAATAAATCGGAGGAATTAAATGAGTAGTGATAAACCTGCAAATGTAGTCGAAGCCGAGGAATTCCGCCTCGTGGACAACAAGGGTAGAGTTCGAGTCAGAATATTTTTGGAAGAGGATGAGCCTAAAGTGGCGCTCTTTAGCAAAGACGATAAGAAGCGCGCTGCGATAGGACTGCTTCCCACGGGGGAAGCAGGAATCGCTTTATATGATGACAGAGGCGTATACCATTTTCTGATCAATGTGAGCCCTGACGGCAGCCCCGATCTGAGCATCAAGGACAAGTACGGAAAGGAAGTAGGCATGTCTCAGCCGGAAGAGACTCCAAAGATAGAATCAGAGATTCTCCCTCACGTGAAGAACAAAGGGCTGAGATGGCTGCTGAAGAAATAAGGGAAGAGAGGAGGCGCGAGAGAGCATGACTGCGTCCGTCAGAGAGATCATTGACCGTTACAACCCGCACGCCCCGCTTTCGGAGGCGTTGACGATCCCCGCCCCATGGTACGTCGATCCGCGCGTCTGCGAGTTGGAGCGGCAGACGGTCTTTACACGCTCGTGGCAGGCGGTGGGGCGAGCGGATCAGGTTCGCGAGCCGGGTCAGTACATCACCTGGGAGCTGGCCGGAGAGCCGATACTGGTCGTCAGAGGAAGCGATGGCGTGCTGCGCGGCTTCTTCAACGTATGCCGCCACCACGCAGCTGCCGTAATGACCGGGGCAGAAGGGAGAGCTAATAACCTTCGCTGTCCTTATCATGGCTGGACATACTCGCTGGAGGGAGGGCTGAAGGGAACGCCGGATTTCGCCGGTGTTTGCGACTTTGATCGAGCGGCAAACGGGCTTGTGCCTGTTGAGACGGCGTTGTGGGAAAACTGGGTGTTCGTAAAGCTAGAGCGAGACGGCCCTTCCCTCGAAGAATTTCTGGGCGCTGATTTGATCGGGCAGATGCGGCGACTGGGGCTTGAAGGGCTCCACTGGATGAAGCGACGCCACTACACGGTGGAATGTAACTGGAAGGTCTTTGTCGACAACTACCTCGACGGCGGGTATCACGTGCCGCATCTCCACAAAGGGTTGGACAGCGTTCTCGACTACAGCAACTACACGATAGAAAACGGCGAGCGACACTGTTTGCAATCAAGCCCTATTGTGACCGAGGGAACCGAAGCGCAAACCGGCACGGTCCGCAAAGGCGAGCGAGCGCTCTACTACTGGATCTATCCCAACTTTATGATTAACTGGTACGAGGGCGTGATGGACACGAACATTGTCTGTCCGCGCGGGGTTGATCGAACCGAAGTCATCTTTGATTTTTACTTCGCAGATGTCTCAGAGCAGGCGCGCGAGCATAACATCGCGAGCATCGAGGTCGGGCATCGGATTCAGGATGAAGACCTGGCGATCTGTAAATCGGTCCAGCGTGGTCTCGCCTCGCAGGCATACGAGGCCGGGCGGCTCTCGGTGCGGCGCGAAGCGGGAGAACAACTCTTCCACAAACTTCTCTACGCCGATCTGAAGGCGGGCCTCTGAGACTCAGACGGCTTTGCACAAAAAGAGAGCGCCGTAGGCGCGGGATGTTTATAGCAAATGTTTCTATGAGTCAAACAAGCCCCGTCAGGGGCGATATGTTCGTCATATCGCCCCTGACGGGGCTTGTTTGGTGAATCTATCTCAACCATTTTTTCTCATCGCTAGCCGGTTGAGCAAGTGGTCTATTGAAAACAGGTCTTCTTCGCGCGGCAGCATTAATACGAACAACAACAGCGCAAGCCGAGGAATCACGTGAGTGTGAAATTCATAGAGCGGCGCCTTCAAAAGGTGCCCGAATGTCACAATCGCCAGGACGAATCCGAGCGAAACCAGGGCCTCGCGTGTTCGCAGGCCGAGTATGACCAGGCCGCCGGCCAGGAATTCGATGAAAGGGATGACGACCCCGACGGCCCACAGCGACCATACCGGCAGGAACGTGTCGGAAAACGGCAAGAAATATTTGCGGGCATGTTCAAGCGGGCCTAATTGAAAAAGCTTCCACGCGCCCGCCATAAAGAAGATCAACCCGAGCACGAGCCGCGCGAAAAGTAGCGCCCACTTTCGATCTCGATTCATGTTCTCTCCCGGATTCGTGCAGAGTTCGAGATAAAGCAGCGCCTATGATAACGGTTAACGGGTCTTTGAACCAGAGGCCGCGCACGAATCGAGGGATAGACAAAAAATTCGCGCGCGGCCCGGTCTGGCGGGTGGTAAAGCCTTTAATCTTTCCTTGATCTTATCCGAGGCTGATTCCTAGCTGCGTCAGCATGCCTAAAGTGTCCCAGTTCATCCAGGTTTCTTTGATTTTGCCGTCTTCAATTCGGTGGATGTTGATCCCCGTTATGCTAATCTGATTGCCGGTCGGAGGGATATTTCCCAAACTACCCTGATGCGTCCCGCCCCCGTTCCATCGGGCCACTACCATATTTTTCTCGGCAACTATTTCATCAACTGTGCAACTGGCGTCTGGAAATGCGTCGAGGTACATACTGATAAGACTCTTGTAACCCGTCGGCCCTTGCTCCAGCGGCGGGCTGAGTGGGTCGTTAATATGAAATACCGCATCATTGGCGATAATATCATCGGCTACACTCAGGTCTTTCCATATATTTTCCCTGAAACGCAGGGCAAGTCTCTTGATCTCATCTGTTGACACTGCTGTTGACATCGTGAATCTCCTTTTTAGACGTAGAATTTACGGCCACGCGATCAGTGGCCGCATGCAGGATTACGCAAAGAGAACAATTTTTAGATTTATATATTCTGAGCCGCCGCTTGCCGCGCCGAGTGCCTCTTTCCTACTACAAGAAAGATCAGAAGCCCGATTATGTTTGCTACGACAATCAGCCCCGATATCTTTATCGCGAAGATCAAAGGGCTTTCCACCCGTACTATTGGCACGATTGAGAGCGCCACGTAAACGAGCGTCATCAATAACCCTGAAAAGGCAGCTATCTGCAACCAGAGCGGCAATCGCACATTCATTCTTCGCAACCCGATGATCGGTATCGCAAACATCACAACATAAGTGAGCGCGTAAAATACTCCCGACGCATTCCACAACAACTGAAATGCCTCTTGCTTTCCCACCCCAATCAATCCGACAATGCCAAGCGCGAGCGTGGCGGCCCCCACAAAGAGAATCGAATTAACGGGCGTCTTATACCTGGCATGCAGCCGGGTAAACCAGCTTGGGAGCAACTCATCCCATCCCGCGACCATCGGCAGCCGCGTGTTGCCCGCAAACATTACGCTCGATTGCGCTATGCGTATGCCGAGCAGCGCCGCGATAGTGATCGGCGCGATGGCCGCAACGAAACCGAGCGAGCCAAAACCCCTGCTCAGCACCTGCGGGATTGGGGCGATCAAATCGATCTCGTCTTGTGGGACGAGCGCAAGAACGGAGCTTGTCCCCAGTATGAACATCACCGCTATTACGGGCGCGGCCAGGATTACCGAGCGGCTGATCGTGCGCACAGGGTCGCGGCATTCTCCCGCGTGTATTGCCACGTACTCAAACCCGCCCAACGCGCCAAAGCCCATCTTGCCAAGCAGGTTCATGCTCATAAGCGAAAGCACGGGCATCTCGGTCCCGAGCGGCTTGTATTCGGCTACGGACCCGCTCCACAGGTTCAGCAAAGGGAGCACAAGGAGCGCGGCAAATGTCGCCAGCATCAAGACGCCTCCCGCTTTATGGACCCACTTGCCCGCGCCAAGCCCTATGGTCGCAAGCCCGACCAGGATGCCTATGATCGTGAAACTCACCGCGCCGATGAACCAGCGGCTGCCGGTCAGCCACTCGCCGCTCGGGCCGATGATGTAGCCCAGATATTGCGTCACCTGTAGCCCTATCTCCGAGGTGTTCAGGATGGCAAACAGCCACAGGTTCCACGCCACCATAAACCCCATCAAATCGTTGAACCCCAGCTTTGCCCATTGATAAAGCCCGCCTTCGAGCGGCATGATGCGGTTGAGATAGATCACTACGACAGCCGAGGGGATGTAAAAGAGAAGCATCGCGACAAGCCACAAGACCACATGCGACGGGCCTTGCTTTGCCGCGACGCCTACCCACGGGAGCCCCACGATGAAGAGGATCTGGGTGAGGGCGAGGTCGGTCAGGCCAAGCTCTTTTTTGAAGACGGCGCTGCGCGCTTCTACGCGTTTTTCTTCAGACTGAAACTCCGCAGCCGAGTCTGTGTTTTGAGTGTCTGACATTCAAATAGCCCTTTCAAGGTGACGGAAAAAGATTCACCGCCGCAGACACAGAGGACACAGAGCGGGCGCAGAGCAGAAGATGGTTTTCTCTGCGCCCGCTCTGTGCTCTCCGTGTCTGCGGCGGTGAGATGACTTTCGCATTCCATGCCCTCAATTGGAATTCACTATAATTTTTTTCTCTGTCTCTTCCTCGTACTTGACCAGAGACAGGAGCGGTCCCGTCATACAGGTAGTGATGAGCGCCATCAGAACCATGATTGCGAAAATGCGAGCAGACAGTATACCTAAATCGTATCCGATATTGAGCACGATTAGCTCTACCAGGCCACGCGTGTTCATCAAAGCGCCTATCGAGAACGCCTCGCGCCAGCTCATGCCTGTCCAGCGACCGGCCAGCGTGCTGCCGCCCAGTTTCCCGACGATTGCAACTGTGATTATTCCTGCGCCTATGAGCCAGGTCTGCCAATCGTCAAGAAGCCCGACCTGTGTTCGCACCCCTGTGAACGCAAAAAAGAGCGGCAGCAAGGCGGCTGAGCTGAAGGTTTCGAGCCTCTCTCTGAGAAAGGATCGGAAGCCCGCCGCCGAAGGCATGACAACTCCGGCCAGAAACCCGCCGAATAGCGCGTGAATGCCTATGACTTCGGTGAACCACGCGCAAGCAAATACGAATGCCAGGACTCCGGCTACGAGCGCCTTGCTCCGTCTTTCATCTTTAACCCGACGCTCGATAATGCGATTCAATTGCGGCTTGATGAGAAAAATCATGACGCCGATAAAGATTAATGAGAGAACGATCGGCGCAAGCGAGGCGGTTAATCCGTTTGCCTTGGAAACGGCGACGACTATGGCTAGAAGGCACCAGGCCGTGACGTCATTGACCGCCGCGCAGGTTATAGCAGTCGTGCCTATATATGATTTGGACAACCCGCGTTCTTCAAGGATGCGCGCCAACACGGGGAACGCCGTTATGCTCATGGCGATCCCTATAAACAGGGCAAACGAGACGAATGAGATATTAGGCGGCGCAAATATGCGATAGATTGCCAGAGACAGAACAACCCCTAAAAAGAACGGCACTACGATGCTGGCGTGGCTGATTAGCACCGCAGCCTGAGCCTTCTCTTTGAGGTGGCGGGCATTCAATTCCATTCCCACTGTAAACATAAATATTATTACGCCTATCTGGCTGAGCAATTTCAGCGTCTCCATCGAATCAGCAGGGAACAGGAACGCCAGTGTTGAAGGCGATAACAATCCGAGCAAGGATGGGCCTAGAAGAATGCCTGCGATTATCTCCCCGATTACTGCGGGCTGCCCCATCTTTAAAAAGAGGCTGCCGAACAGACGGGCCACGATAATTATGACGATGATCTGCAACAGCAAAATGGTGATGCCGGAGCGCAGGTTTTCGCCTAACGCTCTGTTGATGTATTCGAGGGTGGTGGTAGGATTGGCCGGTTGTGAGGGCGCGGGGTTTGCCGGCCTTGTCTCAGCGTTATTTTCAACGACCGGTTGATCCCGATTAATTCTGGAGCCAAATTCTAGAATGAAGACAATGCCTGCTCCGAAAATTGACAGAGCAACAATATAAAACAGCAGGTTTTTATTCATAGATGCAGAGTTCTCTATCTCACCTTCTTAAATACCCCATCCCACCTGATTTTGCCATTGCCTTCATCGCTCATGCCAAACGACCAATAGATCATTGCTGCTTTACTGCGGTCGCATTCAATTGCAAACCGCTATAGTGTTAGCATCGAAAGAGAGAGGAAATGGACTCCTGCGCTGCCGCAACCCCCCAGAACTAACCAGAAAGTGCCTAAGAGTTCTGCTGCCGCCCGTTTTGATAGTGACATAGGATGCTCCTTTCAGTCATATACGGTCGCCGCATTGCAGACAGCGTACTTCGTATGTTTCTTTCGGTGCATGTGCGCGGCCCGGTGATACTGGTTGTTAGGCTGCGCCTTGAGAGCGATCAAAAAACTTCTCTATTAGATCAATCAGACCTGGGCCAGCGCCTATCGGGGCTCTACTATATACCTCTTATACGCGGACACCCAATCCCCGGCTATTTCCTCCTGGGCTTTCTTCAGGTCCAGCTCCCCGCCGCATACCATCCTGCGCAGCCGCCTCTCCAGTTTGTTCTTATCTACGTAACCCCAGTCTCCCGAAAGCGGTTGCGGCCATAAATTCTTTATAGAATTCGCTCCGCCCAAATCTGTCGGTATCAGGTGATCGACGTTATATGACCCCGGTGTATCCGCTTTGATGCCGTAGCTGTCAAAGACACGGCTTTTCATCTTGATCGAAACGTCAACATCAAGAGTAGTTCGCCCATCCTTGCATAGCTCATCCTTAGTCACCGCGACCGTTTCGCCGGGAGTCAATTTCGGGTCCGGCAAATGAGAGGGTCTGCCTTGAGGAAGGGCCAACGCTGACGAGTAAATGATCAGAATCAACGAGGATAATAAGAGTTGCATTCTTAGGGGCTTGATATGCATAACCAGCTTAATACTTCAAAGTCCGGTCTCATTGCAAGCATTAAAAAGCGTACTGGATCAACAGCAGCAGATGATTTATCTAACGGCTACGTTCCTGCGACGACTATTAACCCGGTGATCAGGGCTGTCAACAAAGAGACCCCGGCTATCAGCATTGTCCATCCCCTACCGCTCAGACGGCCCCCGGCCCTTAATCCCCCGGTTGTTTTCCGCTCGAAAAACAGAAGGGCCAGCGCAAGAAGTAAAGATGAAAGAGAGAAACAGTAAACTCTATGAACCAGAATTCGTGTCAGGTGATTGCTGCCGCTTGCCAGGTCGGAAGGTGTCCAGAGATTGAAAAGCGCGGGATTATAAAGCCAGGTGTTATAGCCTTGACTCGCTAAATAATAAAACGCGCCGCCGATTGCGAGGCTTACTGCATAAGCCAGGTATTTATCACGCAAAATAGTGTTCAAAGCAATTGACGCGGCAATCATAAAAAAGAGGCTCGGAACCAGTATCACCGCGTAGGTCTTGAGGTATATTGGTAATTCAACCGGCGCGTGCCCTTTGTAAATCTGCACCCCGAGTGCGGTCAAACCGACCAGGAAAATCAAGAGGATTGAAAGTAGAAGCGTGGCTGAAAACTTTGCCAGCAGCAGGACAATGTTAGGCGCAGGCACGCTCCATAACACAGGCTCGATTCTAGTCTCGCGGTCGCGGTGCATAGTCTCGCCCGCGTAGAAAATCGCGACCCCGAATAGAAATAAGAGAAGCGAGTTCGCTGTCCTGCTTGCATAAGTCGCCGAGTATGAGACTTCGGGAACGAGTTCATAAACCGCTAATTCCAGGCCGCATACAAACATGATTAGCGGAGCAATTACGACGAGGCTGCGTTCGGCGCGAAGCAGGCGAAATTCGACCCCTAAAGCCGCGATGTATTGGTCAAAGCCCGCGCGCAGCCCTTGAGTCACTATGTTGACCTGCGGAATCGCGACCTGTTCCCTCGACGAAGCCCCGACGCTTTGACGGACGCGCGCCGGGCCGACGCTTTCCGTTTCGTTATACAGTCTCTCCGTCCTCGGCAGGAGGTTGAGAGCCACATTCCGATTCGATCCGGCGTTCGTCCTGACCCGCTCGGTACTAGAAAAACGGAGGTAGAGTATTGTCAAACAGCCAAGCGAAACGGCAATCATCAAAATGCGGTTAGCTATCATGTATCCGTCATAGCTGACCGTGGCCTGGTTTAGAAAATCGGCGCTTTGTCCTTTCCAGGTATCGCCAGCGACATTAAACAGCAAAGGGTCGAGGGCTATCCGCCAGCGAATCGGCAGTCCTTTGATCGCGTACTGCCACGCGATGTAGAGGAAATAAAAAGAGACCGCCAGCCCGTAAACGATTTTGACGTTGCGCGTGAGCGTGCCGACGGTAAAATAGACCGCCGCCGGTGCGAGACTCGACACGACAACGAAAAAGAAGAAGTGTTGAAAATACGGAAGCAGGCGCGGGGACAAGACTATCATTCCCGAAGTGCTGAATGCCTGAAGCAGAAGCGCCGTGAGAGCGAAGCAGGCTTGACAACAGACCAGCACGAAAAAATTGCCAAAGAATTTTCCCGAGAGATATGCGACGCGACTGACGGGCTTTGAAAAGATGAGAGGGTCAACCCCGATGCGAAAATCTCTGATGACCGGGTCTCCCATCATCAAGGAAATAAATAGCGGCAGCGTCATAAAAGAGAAGCCGAGGAATAACCAGACGATATAAAAATCGCTGTTGACGGCCCAGCCTCTCACGATGGCCGGCCCTCCGGCCCACCACAGCACGGCATTCCCGCTGAATATCACCATCAGCGCGTAAGGGGCGATGCGCTTGAGATTGAAAAGTACTTCGGTATGAAAAACCCCGATGAAACCGGGCGAGACTCTGCTGCTCAATTTGCACTCTCCATTCGAGAGACAAGAATCAAATAGTAATCTTCCAGAGTTGGAGCTGCGGGGCTGAACTGTTCGCCCGGCGGCCCCGTTTGCGAAAAGATTCTGACGCGCACTTGCCCTTCGACCATTTGCGTAGAGATTACCTTGAAGCGCGATTTGAGGGCCGCAACATGCTCGCGCGGCACTGCGGCTTCCCAGACGACGTTGGCAATTTGCGCCAGGGCCGATTGTGGAGCGCAGAATGCGATTATTTCGCCATGTCGAATGACTGCCATTCTGCTGCAAAGATTGGAGACGTCCGAGACGATGTGTGTCGAAAGCAGGACGACCGTGTCGCGGCCTGCGATTTCGGAAAGCAAATTATGAAAGCGGTTTCTTTCTTCGGGGTCTAACCCGGCGGTCGGCTCGTCAACGATGATTATTCCGGGTTGCCCGATGAGCGCCTGCGCGATGCCCAGACGCTGCCGCATACCGCCTGAAAACCCTCCGACGGGCTGCTTTCGCGCATTTGAAAGATTGACTCTTTCGAGCAGCGCATTGATCAACCGTTCGCGTTCCTTTGCGTCTGCTACGCCTTTAAGCCTTGCGAAATAGGCGAGCGTCTGTTCGGCTGTCAGAGTCGGATACAACCCGAATTCCTGCGGCAAGTATCCGAGCATTCTGCGGGCCGTCATCTTTTCGCCGATAAAGTCAACGCCATTAACTGCGACTTCGCCGGAGTCGGGTTCGAGCAAAGTGGCAAGTATTTTCATCAACGTAGTCTTGCCCGCGCCGTTCGGACCCAGCAGCCCGAAGACCCCCGCAGAGACTTCGAGATTAATCCCCTTCAGCGCCTGGACCCCGCCCGCGTATGTTTTCTTCAACTCTCTGATTTCGAGCATAGACCTTCTCCCGCAACAGCTTTCTTCATCGCCCTTTTCGAATCATCTGCAAATCTTTTCTGCAACCGGCGAGCATACGGATAACCGAGCCTCGCTAAGGGCCCGGGCTTTGAAACGGCAAGTATGTCATACCATACCGAATCGTCTCGCTTGTCCCACTCAACCGTGAACCTTTCCTCGCCGCGCTCCGCGTGCCCTGGAAGAGTTCCGTAAGCGAAGCCATATCTCTCCTTCGTATAGCTCTCTTCAACTAAGTACGCTATGCGACACGCGTTCATTGACCAGAACCCCATATGTTTAACAATGACAGCCACGGTAGAACCGATCTCTATAGGCGTGTCACTCGAAAAGAGCCGCACCCAGCCAATGTCGAATATCTTCCATTTTCGGATAGCAGCGACGGCCGCCGTGAATGAATGAGGCCCATAACCGAGTTGTATCCGATTGTGGTCTACATTGTATCCGGACGCAGGTGGATTGCGAGTAATTCCTGCCGGACTATATGAAAATGGTTTATCTTGTTGTGTCGCTAAAAAGGCTCTGATTTCCTGTTCGGCAGGCTCATGCATCAGGAACATAGCATCTACAGTACACCACCGAATTCCGGTCGTCTAACTTATGTTCTATGTTCCACTCTGTATTCAAAAGCTGCTTTACCCTACCGCGATAAGACTCCCCGAAGTGCGAAAGTAGAGCACGCCTTGTGAAATGGCGGGCGTTGCCAGACAAGGCTCGCCCAGCTCATTCTTCGCCAGCACTTCCAGTGTAGGCCCGGCTTTGATGACGTGTACGACGCCCTGTTCAGTCGGGCAATAAACTTTGCCGTCTGCGGCGACCAGCGACGACGAGCAGGAAAAATCCGTCCCCAGCCGCGACTCATACATCTTGCTGCCTGACTTGAAGTCGAAGCAGCGCAGCATCCCGTTGTGATTTGCAAGGTATATGTATCCGGCATACACGACAGGCGTGGAAATATAGGAGCCTCCGTTCGGAACGCTCCAGGCAATCGAATCGTTGCTGGTGCTGCCTTCCGCGAGCGAGATGTCGCCCGCGGCTTCCGGGCGAATAGCGAACAACGGCGATTTCCCGCCGTGTGCATTGGTAATGACTATCAATCCGTCCGCGACAAACGGAGTCGGAATTGGAATATCACCACCCCCACGCAAGCGCCATAATTCTTTGCCGGTTTCCAGATCATAAGAGACGATGTAGGGCCATCCGTTGGTGACTACTTGCGTCCTGCGGCCATCGTTGTGAATCAGCGGCGTTCCCCAACTCCCTTCACAAACTCCTTTGCGCGATACTCTCCATAGCTCCTTCCCGTCGGAGAGATGAAAGGCCGCCACAAACGGGTTCTTAGGATCATCGCAAAGCAGCACAATGCGATCCCTGTATAACGAGGGGGAACTGCTATAACCCCACCCGATGCCGTGCCAGCTGTTGTTGATGACTCCCAGGTCTTTGCTCCAAAGCTGCTTGCCTTTCAGATCAAAGCAATACAGCCCCTCTGAGCCGAAGAAACCTACCAGCCGCACGCCGTCAGTGATGAGCGTGGTATTCGCGTGCGTTGATTTCTCGTGCCTTTCCGTCGCGGGCTTGCTCGTGCGAACGGTTCGCTCCCAACATCGCTTCCCTGATTTCTTATCGAAGCAGATCACCACCCATTTCTGTTCATCATTGTCTTGTGCGGCTTTTACATCACCGTAATAGCCTATGCGCAGGGGCGCTTTGCCTGACAGTCGAACAGCAGTGGCGACGTAAATCCGATCTCCCCAGATGATGGGGCTTGAATGGCCCAGGCCCGGGACCTCTGCGCGCCATAACACGCCGGAAGGCTTACCCGCCGCCGCATCTGCGTTCCAGGCAGCCCGCGTCGGATAGCCGCCTGCGATTCCCTGCGAGCCGGGACCGCGAAACCCCGGCCAGTTCTGTTCGGATTTGGAAGCGAGTGTAACCGCAGGCATGGCCATCAAAGAAGTCGCCAGGAATGAACGCCGTGATATTCTCCCCAGGTTCGCTCGATTCATTTTATTCATTTAATCACCTCTCACTTTCTATAGCTGTCATCAGTCTCCAATTGAGTTGAGGCTGTTGGACGCGGCGACAGCAATGACAATTAATACCCCTACTCCGCTCCCAGCGCCAACATCTTTTTTCCCTTTTCTGCTTTTGCGTCCAATGCTACAACAGCATTGGCTGAATTGCATTAGCCAGCCTGAGCGCCGGATTCTTATCATCTATTGCAAACCCGTCTTCTACTGACCAGATGGCCGATAAAACCGCTTGCGCAAATCCCCACCCTAATGCCCGTTTGATGTCTAACTTCAATCTCTCTTCATAAATCTTGAGTCTTCTCTCGACCGTCTCCGGACAGGCGAACATCTCAGGCTTTTCCCATGGATTCCGAAGGCTCGCTCCGATTTCATACTCGATCTCGCCGACCACTCCTTTCGGATCTATAGCCGTCCAGCCCCGCTCATCGTCAAACAGAATGTTGTAATGCTGAAGATCGCCGTGCAATAGCCTGACGCTTCGTTGCGTTGCGCAGAGTTCCTCATACGAGCGACGGCCTTGCTCGACAAGGGCGGCTGGAACCTGATTATCGCCGCTTGCTAAATAACGCTGAAATCCTTTCCCCCATTCTTCTACGGTAGTAAACCCTTTCAATAATTCGCCCGGATGCGACATCCGCTGAATTACTCCTGCTATGACCTCTGTGGCTTCTTCGTCTCGACCGTCCAGGGCCATATCAACAAGCGAAGTCCCCGGACTGAGCCTTTCGAGCAATACCGCGCCTTCGATGTATTCATAAACCCGTACCATGCCTCTTCCATCGAATCTGTTCAATACCTCACCGCATCGCCACTCATCCCCCGGCTGGCGTATCACCTTTAACACGACAGGCTGATAGTCGCGAGCGCCAAAAGCAATAAATGAACTTTGTGTCTCCAGTGTATCCCGGACAACGACGTTCCAGGCTTGAAGCCTTTCCTCGACTCGGTTGAATAGCTGTGTGATACTCATTGACCGGATTATGCGCGACGAAAGCGCATCTGCTCGTTAGATATGGATCAATGCGCTTTCGATTTGACTGGGAGAATAATAGCCTGCGCTCAAGCCCCGAACAGATTCAGAGATTAGTTGATTGAGGCGCGGTATATCGATAGTTGTCGCCTGTCGAATCTGAATCTGCATGGCTGGTTACATACAACGTCTAACAATACAACCGATTCGTTTTAGAGATAGCTAATCTCCTGCTAGGAATGCGACCAATTGCCACTTCCCATCTTTCTTTTCGAAAATCGCTCGGTAATCGATGGGGCTTCTGATGAACTCCTTTGCCACGTACCCCTTCACGTCATCTGCCAGAGTCACACTTATCCATTCCTGCTTATTCCCGCCGGATTGTTTTGGCATCCAGTCGCTTACCTTTACTATGTCGAAGGACAATGTGCCTATCACCTGGCTATCCGGTTTAGGCTCTTTGCGCACTCTCACGTTTTCTCCGACTATGACGCCATACTCGAATGCGTCAAAATCATCGGGGAATTTGCTGAAGGTGTAAGGGGCGGTGAACCTGTCGTCGCCATCAAAAGAGCCGCCAAGGGCCAGCACGCCCATCATTGTCTTCCAGAGTTTGCTATCCGGCCGTTCCGGTTTCCAGCCCCGCTTGAACTCTGCGATACCGTCATTCCCGCCAAAACTATTCTTTATATTTGGAGAGAGCACACTGATGGCGAATGCGTTATCGCGTTGCCGGATCGCTTCAAATAGGCGTGCCCTGAAGACGAAGAATGATGGGACGCGGGCGGCTTCGTCAACCGGATAGAGCTTTGCCTCCTTTGCAGTGGAAGGGTAATGAGCCGATAGAAGTAAAAAAGCAACCACTGTCTTTATAGCAAGCTGATGTAGCATGCGAATTACCTATGCCGAGAGATGAAATCGCATAAATGCCAGTATCTGTCTGATGATCTCGCGAGATGTTTCGCTATCATGCGATATGTCAAACCCGTGCGGACCATCCGGGTGATTTGTGAATGTGATGGGCAGATTTCGAGTCAAAGCCTTGACCAGGAATTGGCCAATTGCTTCATTCAAATGGGGGAAATGTTCTTGACCCGCTCTAACAATGAACAGAGGCACATCTCGCGGAAGATCATCGACCGATTTCCCTGCGGACGGGTTGACGAACTTGTACGTCCTGGCCGCTTCGGCTATGCCGGTCGAACCGTCAAGGTCCAGCATGAACGGATAGCACAGGACCGCACACTTCAGATAATCACTGCCTTCCTGCATCAGAACCGACAATGCGTTCGGGGTATGGCCGGAGCAAGCCCACAGGCCGAGCCTGCTCTCGTCAATCCCCAATTCGGCGCCGTTACTGCGAACATATTGAAGCAATGCGAATATATCTGTCGCCGGTTCTTTCCCGGTTGTGTAGGTGATTGCGGCCACGCCTGAGGCCGCAGCCAATTTTGCCCACGAGATAAACGACTCCATCTCTTTGAACTTGCAACCGAGGATCGCCTGCGCGCCCGGATCAGAATATCCCATCACAAAGACCACGGCGGGCAAGCGCGCTCCGCTCTTGGAATCAGGCGGATAGTAGATGTCCATTGTCAGGGCGCCCTCGTCGGTTACTCGGTATTCCACGTCCCCTCGAATAGTCACAGCATCTTCGCCGGGCATTCGATAGACCACCCTTTTCATCGTAATCTCGTGACGCTGAGTTTCCTGGTTCATATGTTTATGCCCTCTGCCGGTCGGCTCTGGCAATAATCGCACAAATAGCAATTCGCGCGCTACGGTCGAATCGTTTGTTAGACCATATTGGGCGGAAAAACCTGATTTTGTAAAACAACTTACCAAAACGACCAAGTTATGCTAAGGTCTTTCGCGAATCAGCCACAATGAAGTTTTGGTCAGGTCTGTTAGTTGCCTGTTTGAGCTACATGAACAACTGCGCGAGACGCCCGCCTCGCCGCGTGTTTTCACCCGCGCCGTGAGCCGCGCAGCTCGCAGCACGAACAAACGCGCCAAGACAGGCTGTGTGCGCGTAATGGAGGAGATAGAATGGCAGGTGATGTAAAACAGGAGTCAAATCGCTGGGTTCGCGATTATGTCTTCGATATCCTTCGCGACCTTGGCATACGCTATATCTTCGGCGTGCCCGGCACGAACGAAATCCCTATAATCGACGGCACCTCGTATCCCGAAAACGATGTCGAATACATCGAGTGTCTGCACGAGAACATAGCAATCGGAGCGGCGATGGGTTCGGCGCGAATGACCGGAAAGCCCGCCGTGCTCGTCGTCCACGTCACGCCGGGCATCGCCCACAGTATCGGCAATCTGTTCAACGCCTGGCGCTCGCACATGCCGCTCGTGATTCTCTGTTGCCAGCAGCAGAACGAGCTTGTGACGCAAGAGCCGCTGTTGGCATCAAACCTCGTCGACCTGGCGAAACAATATACGAAATGGGCGCACGAGGTACGCACGCCCGAAGAGATGCCGCTCGTCCTACAGCGCGCGTTCAAGGAGGCGATGGCCCCACCAAACGGGCCCGTCTTCATCTCCATCCCGTGGGAGTTCACGATGCGCCGCATCGGCAAGAACGACCGAATAAAAGGAGTCACGCATATCTCGCAGCACTTCACCGGCGACCCGGCGGCCATCGAGCAGGCGGCGTCTATGCTGGCGCAGGCGAAAAACCCTATAATCATCGGCGGCGACGCAGTCGGCTACGCCAATGCCTGGCCGGAGTTGCAGCAGCTGGCCGAGCTTATAGGCGCGCCGGTGCTGCTCCAGACTTTCAGCAGCGTGGCGAATTTTCCGAACAACGACATACACTGGCAAGGTGAACTGCCCGGCTCACAGGCAGGGATGCGGGGAGTGTTTAAGGAACACGACGTCGCATTCTTATGCGGCTTCGGCGCTCAGGCCCAGGTCGCCGTCTTCAAATACAGTGATGGTCCGTTGATACCGCCTGGCGTTCGCCAAATCTACCTTACGAACAACACCTGGGACATAGGTAAGAACTATTACGGCGAGTCGGCGGTCCTCGGCGACATCAAGGCGACGCTTCCGCTCATCAACGATCTTGTAAGCAAAAATCCGCCTCCGGGCGCGGCGGAGCGCAACGAGAACCTGCGGCGGCTGGACGGCGAGCGGCGCGCGCAGTGGGACAAATACATTGCCAAGGCGATGACGCAGGACGAAATCTGGGCCGTCGTCATCGCCGAGGCGCTGCGCAAGACCATAGAGGATCTCGGACTGGAGAAGCAGTTCGTCTATGTGCACGAAGCGGTCTCTGACCCTGCGCCTTTCCAGTACCTTCTCCCGCTAGGGACCGAAGGGGCTGCGCCGATCAGTTACTACTGCGTAGCCGGCGGCTCGCTCGGGTGGTCGATGCCTGCGTCGCTCGGCATCAAGCTTGAAAAAAGCGGATGGCAAGGCATCAAGACGCGCCTGGTCGTCAATGCCGTCGGTGACGGCTCGTCGCTTTTCTATCCGCAGACCTGGTGGACTGCGGCGCACCGCGGAATAGGCGTGCTCTACATCATCACCAACAATCATGAATATCACACGCTGCAACTCGGCCTCCAACAGGTCGTTGCCGCCTACGGCTCGGCGCCCGGCTTCGGCTGGCAGCCGAAGACAATCAACCCCGAATATCTGCGCATCGAGCGGCCAAAGATGGACTTCGTCGCGCTGGCTAAAGCCATGGGCGGTCAGAAGGGAGAGGTCGTAAAGCTGCCCGCGAAAGTAGGGGCGGCCATCCGGCGCGGAGTAGATTACGTGGTAAGGAAAAAGCAGTCCTACATCCTCGATATGCGGACGGCGCAGGACACGCCCACGACGCCGTCGCTTCAGGCAGCGACCACAAAGATGCTCGCGCGTTATGTTTCGCAACCGCCGCTTGACATCTTCCATCGCAAGGCGTTGAAGGCGACGAGGGGCGCAAGCGCGTCCGGCCCGGAAATAAATGTTCCGGTAATTTTTTAACCAGACACCCTGGCGGCTCTTCCGCCATACAATTCACACAATGGAGGTCATAAATAATGGCTGACGAAAACATCGACATTGCCATCATCGGAGGCGGGGTTTCGGGTATCTATAGCGCCTGGCGGCTAAAGAAAGCTTACCCGAAGCGAAACATCGTCCTCTTTGAAGGAGGCAATCACATAGGCGGGCGGCTGCTTTCAGTAACGCCCCCCGACATTCCGAACATGGTCGCGGAGCTTGGCGGGATGCGTATCCTTCCGGCCGTGCAGCCGTTGATCAAGCGACTCATAGACGTGCTGAATGAAGAACTCCCGCCGGACCAGAAGATAGAGATGTATGACTTCCCCGTAGACGAGCCGCAAAATATAGCCTATCTGCGCGGCGTCTACCTGCGGCTTTCAGACTTCACCAAACAGCCGCAGAAGGTGCCGTATCACCTGTCGTTTTTAGAGCGCGGCGAGTCTGCGGGCAGCATCATCGTCAACGCTATCGAGCAGATCGTGCCGGGGATCACGAACCCTGAGCTTGACGAGTACCAGCGCCGGCAGATGGTTAAGAACGCAAAGTTCGCCGGGGTGCCTCTGTATAAGCAGGGCTTTTGGAACGTGCTGATGCGAGTTATCAGCGGCGAGGCTTATCAACTAGGCGTCGATGCGGGCGGTTACAACTCTACATTGACCAACTGGAATGCCGCCGATGCGATCCCCTGGTATCTATCTGACTTCGGCGTCGACCCGCAATACAAGGGCTTCAAGAATGGGTTTCAGCAGGTGCCCCTGTCGCTGGCGGAACTCTTCAAAAAAGACCAGGGCGTCGTTCGGCTCAAGACGCGGGTTGACGGCTTCAACTGGGTTAGGGGCGGGGTCGAGTTGCAAGTCAAAGGCAAAAAGATCAGCGCGAAGACGCTGATCCTGGCCATGCCGCGCCGCTCGCTCGATCTGCTCGCGCCCAACAGCCCCCCGCTCCAGGAGATTAATGAGCTGATCGCGAGCGTCACGCCGCGCCCGCTCTTCAAACTCTTCACGACCTACAGCAGCCCGTGGTGGATCGCCGCCGGGTTCACGGCCCCCGACGGCACATACGTCCCCGTAGAGGCGGGGCGCACGGTCACCGATCTCCCTGTGCGGCAGACGTACTACTGGCCGAAGGATGACGGCACCCCGGCGACCGGCGGGCCAGCCATGTTGATGGCAAGCTATGACGACGGGACGAATATAGGCTTCTGGGATGGGCTGCGTCCGCGCCGTCGCGAGGCGTGGAAGGCCGGGCTGGAGGTTGCGCAGCCGGAAGAACCGTTCCTCGGCGAAGACGGCACCAAGAGTTCCAAGCTCGTCTGGTGGCAATACAAAGCGCCGCGCCGTATGGTTGCCGAGGTGGCGCGCCAGCTTGCGGTGATCCACGGCCTCACTTACACGCCCGATGTGCGCAACGCAGCGTTCCGTGATTGGGGCGATGATCCGTTCGGCGGCGGCTGGAATAGCTGGAACATCGGCGTGAAGAGCTGGGAAGTAAAACGGCAGATCGTCCAGCCGTTTGACAAGCGCCCGCTCTACATCTGCGGCGAGGCCTATTCGGACGCTCAAGGATGGGTCGAAGGCGCGCTGCAAACGGCGGACATGATGCTGGAAAAGATAGGCGTTCCCTCGATGTAGCGACACTGTGGTTGTCTCACTTAGTTTTACTACAGCGGAACGTAAGGGATTAGAAAGACGCCTCACCGCCGCAGACACAGAGAACACAGAGCGGGCGCGGAGAAGACGCTTCTCTCTGCGCATCCGCCGCGTGCGAAGCACATCATCGGCCATATGCGTCCTCTGTGTCTGCGGCGGTGAATCTTTTTTCATTCTCATACACTCTTATGAAAGTCGCTCAACTTATACCTGCGGAGCCCATCTCTTCAAAAAAGCGGAGAACTTTTCTAGATTGTAACCCTTGCCTTCTTCCAGCTCGCCCGTATCCTGCGAATGTAACAGCCCGCCTTTTGTATCAAGCACAAAAAGGTGCGGGAACCCTACGATCTTTGGATAGCGTGACAAGAGCTTTTCGTTCTTATTCTCCGGGCTATAATTTATTTTTACCATCACATAGTTTTGCTCTCGGTATTCATGAAGCTTCGGGTTTTGATCGAAAAACTTATCCAGGATGTGGCACCATATACACCACTCGCCGCCCACATCAACCAGCACGCGTTTCCCGGTACGCCGCGCTTCGAGCACCGCGTCTTTAATATCATTCTCGGCATCTCGCTTCGGGTTATACGTGGTTACGGGGACGTATTTTGACGGTGACGAAGCTTTTTTATTCTGACCTGCGGCGCTAAATGAAAGAGAAAAGATTATAACGCAGGCTATTAACGCAAAAGATTTTTTCATTGTTAACCCCCTCCATTCATAATATTGAGCCGCTCGTGAAATGCAAGCGTCACCATCACTCTGCTTCTAAAACCTGAGCTGCTCAAAAATCCTTACCGAGTTGATCAACTTTATCGAATCTATCTCATCGTCAAACTTAAACTCGCTCAGATCGGACACTTCCTGACAAGGTCCAAAACAGATCATCTCTCCTGTGAAGCTATCATTTTCGTATGCAATCACGAATGCATTTGGCCCTACTCGCAGGCTGCAAATATCATCTGCCCAGTTTTGGGCGAGCGAGCTTATCGTCTCGTATTCGGCGGGCCCTTCGATGAGCAGATAATCGCCTTCAAAGTTCTTATCTCGCCATATCTCAACGTAGCAGCCGCCGGAATCCGCTTGTGGATTACTTTCCCCGGAGGCGTCTTTGCAGAGGGATTTCAGTTTTTTTCTCTTTGACAACTCTTCGCGCGCGGCCTGTAAAGCGAATGGGGTGTAATCAAGCGGGGAGTGCCGGATGAGTTTGATGAGCGCTTCATCCGGGAGGCCGGATATAGTTTCACGAACCCGCTTATTAAGAGCTTCCTTTTTTGACCCCATAAAAACCTCAGGTTGAAATCCTCATCATTGTTGCCTGCATCGTAGCAATAAGCTTCTCTTCGCCACCCGCTAACGACACTACCTCGCCGCTACACACCGTTAGAGTATGCCCCGGCTTTATTACCCTACCGATGCCAACGAACCTCTCGCCCCTGGCGGGGTTGAGAAAGTTTACCTTGTACTCGACCGTAAGCACATTCGAATCCTTCGGCATCAGGGTATATGCCGCATACCCGCAAGCGCTGTCTACGATGCTTGTAATTATCCCGGCGTGTATAAAACCGTGCTGTTGGGTCCAGGCTGAATCGTAGGCTATCTCGATATGAACTTCGCCCGGAACTACGCTCGTCATTTTAGCGCCGATGGTCGTCATCAATTGCTGGAGAGCAAAACTAGATCGAACGCGAGATTCGAATTGAGGGTCGGATGGATCAAATCTTTTCATATTGCAGTCAGAGTACAATGCAACAGGCCGAAGCTCAAGGTTCGACCGTCTAACGCCTCGGTGGTGTTTGAGAACGGCCCTTTCATTACACGCACGAGCTTCAATTCTAAACGGATAAGTTGTATTGTATGGCAATAAAATCGGGCTGGAAGGAGACTTTCAATGAACATTCTTCTGATGTCGATGCCGGACTCTTTTGAGCACATGCCTTCGGTAGCAGTCCGAATGCCGAATGGCGCGCTCACCTCCCTGGCCGGGAACGTTGATAGTCATCACAGGGTCGCCGTTGCCGATCTTATTCTTGCCCAGGACCGAGTAGCCGAGACGGTGGAATCGCTGGTGCGCGAAATTCAGCCCGACATTGTTGGTCTGTCGTTGATGACTTTTCAGCGAAAGACAGGGAAGAAGATAATGCAGCTCATCCGCTCGCTCAGACCCTCGGCTCGCATCGTCGTCGGAGGCTATGACCCGAGCCTGGACATTGCCGCTTACACCGATATGCAGGATGTCGCCGCCGATTTCATTGTGCGCGGCGAAGGGGAGATTACTTTTCGAGAACTGCTGCGGGCAAAAGAAGCAGAGACCGGGTACGATCATATCCCCGGACTGTCGTACCGCAGCGGCGACCGCTTTTATCATAACCCGGATCGAGGAGTGAGCAGTCTTGAGGGCGGAGAGATTAAGCCGCCCAATCGCAATGCGCGTGTGCTCGGCGGCTACACGATGCTGGGCAGGCAAGTGGACGTGGTAGAAACTTCGCGCGGCTGCACTTTCGATTGCAGCTTCTGCTCGATAATCGAGATGAGGGGAAGAAATTTTTTCAGCTATACATTCGACCGGGTATTAGAGGATATTCGTGACGCGCGCGCGCGCGGCGCACGCACCATTTTTATAGTTGATGACAACATAACTCTCAACGTGCGCCGTTTCGAGGGCTTATGCCGAGCCATAATTGATGCCGGCCTGAACGATATCGACTACATAGTGCAGGCGATGACATCTTCCATCGCAAATCATGGAGAACAGCTAGCTCCGCTGATGCGCGAGGCCGGATTTCGCTACGTGTTCCTGGGGATCGAAAACATTCTTGAAGACGATTTGAAATTCTTGCGAGCAAGCTCAAAAAATACGAAGCGTGAAGACGGGCACAAGGCGGGCAATGCCACGATTAAAGCGATAGACTATATACATAAGCACAAGATGTACGTAGTCGGAGGATTGATAGTCGGCAATCCTGACGACACGCGTGAATCCATAATGACCAACCTTGAATTTGCTAAGAAATATATAGACTGGCCTTACATCCAGCACCCCACGCCGTATCCGCGCACGCCCATGACGGCAGACTTCCGCAATCGTCAGCTTATAATAAAAGAGAATCTAGAGGAATATGACGGCACTACGGCAGTAGTAAGAACCGAGCATTTATCGGGTGAAGAGGCGGAGTTCTTAAGGTGGCGTGCCGAACGATGGATGAAGCTCAGACATATGCCGGTGGCCTTTGCCCACGACCCACTATACGTGTTGCGGAATGCAAAGCGGATGTTCGCTTATACGTTTCGCGGCAGCAGTATCAAATCATTTCTCGGAATTGAGGATGAGCGCAGGGCGTTTGAGCGTTATCGCGCGATACGTGAAAGAGAGCGCATCTATCTATAACGGTTTGCGCTTGAATGCGACGGTTTATTTCACTTTCCAGCGCGGATGCATAGAAAGCATGGTTGCCGTGATAACTTCTCATAATCCTTTGGGTCGGCTTCTTTGAATTCATCCGTCGGCTTTGGCTCAATGATCTTTTCCAAATGGAATCCTGCTTGAATAAGCGGGTTTAGTGTCGCGGCGAGCGAACGGCGGAAACTCGGCATATAAACTCGGAGCGGATGAAACCCTCGCCACACGCTGCCGACCAGCTCTGTCTCGTAATAGTTGTTCGACTTGAAGTAAAGGTAATCGAAGAGAGGGTGAGTGACAGAAAAGACGAAGTGACCCGCCGGGCGTAAAATCCTGTAGAACTCCGCGAACGGGCCGCTCCAATCTTCTATGTACTCCATAACAAGCGGGCTCAGCACAATATCGAACGACGAGTTTTCCAGAAAGGAGAGGGGCTTTACCACGTCCGCCTGCCGAACGTCAGCCGTTGATCCGAGCCTTTGCTTTGCCAGGCGGACCATCTTCGGGCTGGCATCTATTGCGACAACTTCAGCCCCACGCTCGATCAGCCACTGGGAATAAACACCGGGACCGCACCCCGCGTCGAGCACTCTTCTGTCTTTAACCTCGGGCAGTAACGAAAGAGTCGCGGGCCGCTCGCAATATGCATTGTGCGGCTTAGTGTCAATAAGCGCCGCGTAAGATTCTGCCAGGGCCTCATAAGCATCAAGAGCTATAGGTTTATCACTCATTGTTCGAAATATTAAGCCGGCTCGGTTAGCGCGGCAATCCGACGTCTGATACAACCATGCAGAGAGGGAATTGAAGAAAGCATGCGAAACTCGCTTTTGTAGCTCCGGTACGGGTACTTGTTAGACCGCGCAGTTCATCGCGGATCAAGAATCCCATCCGAAGTACACCACTATAATTCCAAACGTATCGATAAATCCATGTGCCAAAATGCTGGTCCAAAGAATGCGGCCTGACAGGAGATATGCCGCTCCAAGAATCAACCCCGCAAAACCGGAATCGATAATTCCCGACGGGCCTTTATAAAAATGTCCAATACCGAATAGAACCGCGACCAGGATCACCCCCACCCAGTAGGCCGCAGTGGTTCGTCCACCTACGTCAGCCGCGCGAGTCACCAGATACCCTCGATAAGCAATCTCTTCTCCGAACGCGGCAAAGACCCAGACGAATCCCAGCGCGAGTAGCGCGTATTTGATATTTCCCGTGATCTCTTCCACCCCGGCTGGGGCTGTTGCCGGAGGCCAGAATCGCTCGGTGAGCGGATCGATCACGAACTCGGCAAGCCCTATTCTCAACGCCGCAGCAGCAAGCGCGATCAGAACAACGCGCGTCCATGAATCGGGGCGCTTGAACCCCATAGCCGAGAATCCGCCGTTGCGAAAGCGCACAGATAACAGCCCCAGCACAACGAGAATCGGCACCTCGTTCGGGATTACGTGGAAAACGTTGTACCCGATCACGATGGCAGCGCCCAGCATAAATTCAATGGCGCTCAACAGGCGCGAGTCCGAGAAATACGTCTTCGGAGGCTGATGCGATTTTGTGATAGTCATAGACTGTTTCTCGCTGCGTTCTCCGGTAGAACTATATGTTAGGGAGCGTTCCACGCTGCGCGATCAATTCCATAGATCAGCACTTCGTGGCCGAACAATTCCGTCCGGCCTTCGAGCCGCTCTCCTATTCGCTCGGCGACACGAATAGAGCCGAGATTGTCGGGACGAATAACACTGATTACGTGCTCCCGATCCATCTCGGTGAAGGCATAATCGAGCGCGCGTCTCGCTCCTTCGCTCGCATATCCCTTGCCCCAATGCTCTCTTCCGAGAGTCCAACCCAGCTCGAATCCGGGCCAGCCTTCGGGGTTGAAGAACCCGATACGGCCTATGAGCTTTTTGCTCTCGCGCTCTTCAACGGCCCAGATGCCGTAGCCGCGCAATTGCCAGTGGCCGAGTATCATCGCCATCTGCCGCCAGGCTTCGGCGCGAGTGAGCGGCCTGCCTTCGGCAAGGTAACGCATAACTTCCGCGTCGGCGCAAATGGCGGCGTACGGTTCGAAATCGTCTTCACAGAACATACGCAGGATCAATCTTTCGGTTTCTAAAATTTCCATGATCAGGTCAGTTTACACAAAAACCGCGCTTTTTGCCGCCTAACAATCTACATAAACGGGCCGCTCGCGACAGCTTGCCAGATTGCGCGATCAAACATACAATTCGCATCCTGGAATCAGCCTTTCTTACCTGCTGGTTCCTCATGTTTATAAGGAGCTGCGACTATGGCCTCATCCCAAATCCCGAATTCGTCGCCGGTCTTTGTTTGCTACGCCCATAAGGACAACGATAGCCCCGACCCGAGCAAGCGCTGGCTCGACCGCCTCTTAGAACATCTAGAACCGCTCGTCCTGCAAAACCTTGTTAATGCCTGGTCGGATCAACAGATTGAGGCTGGTGACATCTGGAATGCAAACATTCAGTCGCAGTTGCAACAGGCCAAGGCTGCTGTGCTGCTGGTCAGCCCGGCTTTCCTCGCTTCCAAATACATCCGCAATAGTGAACTGCCGGTGCTGTTGAAGCAGGCAAAGGAGCACGGGCTGACAATTATCTCTATTATCATCAAGCCCTGTTTGTTTGCGGAAACCAAATTCAAATATCCCGACCCGGCCAATGGCCCTGAAGAGTTTTCACTGGCTAACCTGCAAGCGGCGAACTCGCCGACTCAGGCGTTGAGCGGGATGAGCGAGCACGAACAGGATAGAGTGCTTCTCTCAGTCGCTCAACGACTGCTGAAACTGGTTCAGCAGAACCCCTTAGCAGCCTTAGCAGCCCCGACGCGGCGTTGTGCGACGGCAGCGGCGGGTCCTATTCACAATCTCCCTTTCCGACGCAATGAATATTTCACCGGACGCGAACAGGTGCTCAAAGACTTGCGGGCGGCGATGACCAGAAAGCGCGCAGCCGCCTTGACGCAGGCGATCAGCGGGTTAGGCGGCATTGGTAAGACCCAGACGGCGCTGGAGTATGCCTATCGTTATGCCAAGTATTATCAAGCCATCTTCTGGGTGAAGGCTGACTCGCACCTCGCCCTGACCAGCAGCTTCATCGAGATTGCTGCCTTGCTCAACTTGCCTGAAAAGGATGCGCAAGAGTCTGATCAAGCAATCCATGCGGTGATGAGCTGGCTTGAGCACAACGAGGGCTGGCTGTTGATCTTCGATAACGCGGACTTTCCAGAGCTAGTCAAGCCGTTTCGCCCGCGCAGTGTCACCGGCCATGTCCTGCTCACCTCGCGCGCTCAACTCTTTGATCAACTTGGCATCAGTACGCCCATCGAGTTGCAAACCATGTTGGCTGATGAAGCTGTAGAGTTCCTCTTCACTCGCACTGGTAAGAAAGCGGACAACGCCGCCGAGAAAGCCGCCGCAATTAAGCTGGCTGATGAGCTGGGCTATTTGCCGCTCGCGCTGGAGCAAGCTGGTGCTTACATACTCGCCAAGAAAGCGCGCTTTCAGGATTTCCTCGCAGGTTATGGCAAGCAGCGGTTGAAGCTTCTGCAAGAGTCGAGGCCCGTTGCCGGGGAGTACCCTCAGTCGGTCGTCACCACCTGGGCGATGAACTTTAAAGAGGTTGAGAGCGCCTCTGAGGCCGCTGCCGATGTGCTCACCCTCAGCGCCTTCCTCCGCCCCGATCATATCCCGTTCGAGTTGATCGTCCAAGGCAAGGAGGAGCTTGGCCCGATTATCGCCGCCGCCCTGGATGAGGTTGACGAGAATCCTCTCCTGCTCAATCAGGTACTTGTGCCGCTGACGCTCTATTCGCTGGTGCGGCTTGACAGCGAGCAACAGACCTTCAGCTTGCATCGCCTGGTGCAGGAGGTCGTGCAAGCACGGCTGGATGAGTCGGCCCGCCGAATGTGGGCTGAACGAGCCGTCGAGGCGCTCAATGAGGTGTTTCCTTTAGTGGAGTTCGAGAACTGGCCAGACTGTGAGCGACTTTTGTCACACGCCAGACAGGCGGCCTGGCTCATCGAGCAATGGGAGATTGTCAGCCAGTCAGCCGCGCGCCTGCTTAATCAGACGGGAGTCTATTGTCATTATCGCGGCCAGTACAAAGAGGCCGAGCCGCTATACAAGCAAGCCCTTGCCATTGATGAGAAGTCGTTTGGACCAGATCACCTTGAGATCGCTACTGATCTCAACAATCTGGCAGAACTCTATCGGCAACAGGGCAAACTCGCTGACGCCGAGCCGCTCTTCAAGCAAGCCCTCGCTATCCGCCAGCAGGCACTCGGCCCCGATCACCCCTATGTCGCTATCAGCCTCAACAACCTAGCTTTTCTCTACAACACTCAGGGTAAGCTCACCGCCGCCGAGCCGCTCTTCAAGCAAGCCCTCGCTGTTTTCGAAGAAGCATTCGGCCCTGATCATCTCTATGTCGCCAACAGCCTCAATAACTTGGCTTTTCTCTACAAGCAACAGGGCAGGCTTGATGACGCCGAGCCGCTCTTCAAGCAAGCCCTCGCTATCCGCCAGCAGGCACTCGGTCCCAATCATCCCGATGTCGCTACCGGCCTCAATAACTTGGCATCGCTCTACCTCGCTCAAGACAAACTCGCTGACGCCGAGCCGCTTTTTCAGCAAGCCTTTGCCATTGATGAGAAGGCACTCGGTCCCGATCATCCTGATCTCGCTACTGATCTCAACAACTTGGCTTTACTCTACTATGCCCAAGGCAAGCTCACTGACGCCGAGCCGCTCTACAAACAAGCCATTGCTATTTTAGAAAAGGCGCTCGGCCCGCAGCATCCCAACTTTGCTTCTTGTCTGATTAACTATGCCGCTCTGCTCCGTGCTCTGCACCGCGATGACGAAGCCGCAGAATTGGAAAACCGCGCCAGGGCAATTCAGCAGGCCCAGTGAGTCAGGCGCGGCTCGCGCTGCCCTTGAGTGTAATAAATACCCTAGCCCCTGCATGCAGAAGCGTTTGTATTTCGTCTAACAGATATGAGCAAGAGTTATCTTTGCTTCAATGATTGAATTAGAAAAGGAGATATTTATTAATGAGTAAGAGAGGACCCGTATCAACTGCCTTGTTAGTTCAAGCCGTAGCCGGTCAGGGATTTGCCGCTCAAGGTAATGACCAACCGGCAGACTTCTTGATAGTCGTGACCGACCCGGATACCGGAGCTGCGGTTACGGGTTTAACACAAAAGAACTTTACAATAATAAATCATTTCTCAATACCAGGAGCGGCCTGTGGTTTCAGCAACAATATAACGTCGTTTAACGATGTAGGGACGGGCGCATACCAGATACAGGTGAAGCCCAAAGGGTGCAAGTGGGTGAAAGGTGACTACCTGGCACAAATCATGGTGTCTGGAAAACCCGGTAAGGGGCAGACCGTTGCGACTCTGTTGATAAAATAAATAGAGCAAATAACGGTAGACGCCTAACGCTTTGTGGTTCCGCTGATGCGAAGCCCAACGCTTCGCATCAGCGAATTTACTGTGCGGAAACTCGGAGGCTTTACTCGCTCTCTCCGACCGGCTCGAACGACCCCGTGCTTAATAAATTCCTGGTCGTATCGTAATAAACAGGGCTCTCATTCCGCAGTATGTCAACTATAGCTAGTAATTCTTCAGGCCCTGATAAGACCTTGAAGTGATACATGCCGGAAGGGTCAAGGAAGCCCACTCTGTACAGCGTGCCTCCTGGCTCTATTAAAACCATGTAACCTTGTATCATAAAGCTTGCCATCTCAAGTTCTCCTTTTTTCTTTATTTGCTCACCGTTTCTTTGCGCGGCAGATGAAATATGCTCCCATTGCTAACTCTTCTCTCTCTACTCTGCCTGCAACCTCTTCCAGCTCTTTACACGGAATTATATAAGGATTGCCCAACACTGTTCGCTTTAGCAGCCATACAAGGAAAGGCTGAAACGGCCTTGTAAATCTTCCCAATGCGCCTGACGGAAACTGCGCATCCATAATTACAAGTTGCCGCCCCTCACGCAATTGCTCCCAGGCATGTCGCAGCACTGCGGAATGGTGCGGCATAGTTGCATAAGACAAGCTGAATAGTATGCCATCAACTGGCTCAGGAGGATTGTAGTCTGCCGCGTCGCTGTGAACCAACGTGACGTTCTGCCAGCCGTGATCTGCGCACAATTGTTTTGCTTTCGCCAGCATGCCTTCCGACAGGTCAACTCCGTAGATGTGTCCTGTAGGCCCAACTGCCTCGCGTAAGAGGGAGAGGTTTCTGCCGGTGCCGCATCCTATTTCAAGCACTCTGTCGCCGGCTTTAAGCTCCAAACGAGAGACAGTTTTTTTGCGAATGCCGGGAGGGAGAAGAAAGAGCCACTCAAAGAAAACGAAATACCTGGAAATGCTATTGTAACGACGGCGGATGAAGGAAGGATCATAATCAGGCCAAGCAGTCATAGGTCTATTATAGCCACTTATGGAGACTCGCACCCGAATTCGACCGCTCATTAAGTCGAAGCACATTGATACAGGCCAAGCTCGCCGCATTATCCTACGGCTTTATCACCACGCTTGTCCCTATCGGCACTGCGTCAAATAATTCTTTTACGTCTGAATTATCTAAAGCCACGCAACCCCACGTCCAATCATTTCTTGACCCGTGCCCGTGTATGTATATATCCCCTCCCAGAGCCGTGTTCTGGGGAGGCGTTTTTTTGTTCCTTATCGCATTCATTATCTGATCGCGCGTGTTTCTACTGATTAGCCCGTTGCGCAAACCTCGC
Organism: Blastocatellia bacterium; assembly: GCA_963728545.1. Taxonomy (GTDB): domain Bacteria; phylum Acidobacteriota; class Blastocatellia; order UBA7656; family UBA7656; genus DASUNP01. The sequence goes on along the minus strand of CAVSKO010000002.1, from coordinate 2,142,284 downwards.
TCTGCGTCTTCTTGATTCGGGTAACTCAGTCCCAGCGAAAGATAATACGTGCTCCTTGAATTCTTGATGCAAACGTAGAACTCGCCCTCAGGGGTACGCCTGTCTCCTTGTCTCTCTTTGTCCTCGACAGGGCTAGTTCCCAGCCCGACGCGATAGGAGCGAACCATCCGGTCATTCGAGTATAGCTCTAGTCTTCGTTTACTCTTGAAGACGATTATCCTGGGGTTGACCAGAGGAAGCTTCAAAGGGTCTCGATTAGGATTGATCGGAACAGTTTGATTATCTTTCGACGGAATAGTGCTGGCGGAAGCCTGGGTAGGCGTTTCAGGATCTTTGCAAGCTTGTAATGCGAGCAAGGTTATCAGGAATATTGTGGCCTTAGCGAAGTTAGATAGAGCGCTCACCTTCATGGTTCCACATCCTCCACATCTAACAATAGGTTTGGCGCTCGGCTCCTGCCGCAGGTGTTTGTCAGACGGCCCGCGACAGTAACAATCTCACTTTGGTATAACGGCTAACAGTTTTTCTGCCAGCTGCTGGTCGATCCCCTTAAGGATATTGTACCTTTCGAGGGCGCTGTTTCTATCTCCCAAATTGAGATAGACCACTCCCAGATTATAATGCGCGTCGGCATAATTAGAATCTATTTCAACAGCTCGCTTTAAAGCATCCGCTGCCTCAGGCCATCTTTTGAGCAGGCTATACGCCACTCCAAGGTTATAGTGCGCTTCTGAAAAGTTTGACTTTAGCTGTATAGCCCGCTTGTATTCTTCGATCGCCTCTTGATGTTGATCGTTCTTGCTGTATTCAACCCCTAACCCGTTGTATGCTTGAGCGTAATCGGGCTTTAATTTTATAGCTCGCTTGTAGCTTTCGATCGCCTCTTGCGAACGACCGAGATTTGCGGCTGCATCTCCCAGCCCGTAGAAAGCCTGCGCGAGATCGGGCTTGATTCGGATCGCTTGTCTAAAAGAGTTTATCGCCGATTCGTAGTCGTTGATCTTTCTGTAGGCCAATCCGAGGTTATAGTGCGCTTCCGCGAAATCCGGCTTAATTTGAATCGCCCGTTTGTAAGCTTGCAAAGCGGCCTCGCGTCGCCCCGTCGCATCGTATGCCATTCCTAAATTATTCTGAGCGTCTGCGCTATTGGGATCGAGTTGAATAGCTTTGTTATAAGCATCTATTGCTTCTTGATAACGGTGGAGATTCCCGTACTGTATGCCTATGCCGTGATGGGCTTTGGCGTGATCGGGCTTGAGGGCGATGACTCGCTTGTATGCATCGATCGCGTCCTGGGCGCGACCCGTGCGGCTGTAAGCCTCCCCCAGGTTGTAATACGCGCTGGGGTTAGTTGGATTGATTCGAACCGCTTCCTTGTATAACTCAACAGCTTCCTGGAAGCGCCCCGTGTTGATAAGCGCCACTCCGAGATTATAAAACGCCTCGGCAAAAGCGGGGTCGTATTGAATTGCCCGTCTGAGCGATTCGATCGCCTCCTGATAACGCCGTGAGTTGAGGTAGGCTGTGCCCAGATTGTAATGGGATTCAGCGAAATCCGGTTTGTTTTGAATAGCCTGAATGTAAGCAGCTATTGCCTCATTATAATTGCCCTGTTGACTATAAACGTTTCCCAGATTGTTATAGGCTTCGGCGAAGTTTGGGCTAATTTGAATTGCTTTCTTGTATGCATCTACTGCTTCTTGCCATCGCTTTTGCTGGCTGAGTTCTATGCCCCGGTTATATTGTTTTACGGCGCTCTCTTTAACGGCTTTCTTCTTATCGCCCTTCTGGGCCAGGGCCTGAGGCATCAAAAACAGCAGCAGTATAGATGAAAACGCTATGGCCGACCTTACATCTGAAATCATATATCGTATTAATATTTCCATAAGTGACCGGGGTGACGCAAAGGTAGTGAAGGGAAGCCGCGAAACTCGCTTTGCGCACTCCGGTAAAGCGATTTGTTAGATGCACAGGTATATGAGGTTAATTATTTGATCCCAAACTCAATCCGTATGAAGTCTTTGACCCCCTCGCGCCCTCTTAGCCGCAACCAGACCGGTCCACCTTCTCTCTCTACTGCCAGATCGAAATCGAAGAAGGGGCAGCATAATCGCTCGTAAACTATGAACTCGGCCAGGTCTTGTATGGTTGAGGATTCCGCCGAGAATCGAAAGGCATATCCATCCGGCAATTCTCGCACTTCTTGCTTACTGATGCTGAGCTTCTCGATTAATACCGTATACCGCTTCCGTTGCTCAGCATTTAACCCTGCCACGTTGCATGCAAAGGGCGTTTCTTTTGTTGCGCCGTCTTTCGTCTTTGTCATAGCTTGCTCTTGAACGTTTGATGTTGTTGCACCTGGCTGACTCTGAAAACCCGTGGCTGCGGAAAGATTCAGGCCCAACAGAGTTATGGCCATAAGAGTGCGAGCTATATTCATTTTGTACATTGCTGCCTCCACTTCGCCCTTTTGTTCATGATGCCTGGTCCATGCCGAGTTGCCAGAATAAGAAAGCAATCTCTAAAGACACATCTTCGATTACTTTGCTCAAGGGCCTCCCGCCCGCGTGCCCGGCTTTTGTGTCATAGAGTAAAAGAACGGGCCTGCCCGATGCGCTTGCGGCCTGAAGCCGGGCCGTCATTTTTCGCGCTTGTAGCGGCGGCACGCGCGTGTCCGCATCGCCCGTCGTCAAAAGCACGGCAGGGTATTTTGTCCCCGGCTTTACTTTTTGGTAAGGCGAATAGGCGTACAGGAATTTGAATTGCGCCGGGTCCGAGGCGTTCCCATATTCGAGCAGCGCCGGAGGATTGTTATTCTTGAACCTGTAATAGCCGATCATATCCAGGTCGGGGAACTCGCAGAGCACGGCTTGATAAAGCTCTGGCCGTTGTGTGAGCGCCGCGCCCACAAGCAGGCCGCCATTGCTACCGCCTTGAATCGCGAGCTTAGAAGGGTTGGTGTAGTTATTTTTGATCAGCCATTCGGCGGCTGCGATAAAATCGTCAAAGACGTTCTGCTTCTTATCGAGCATACCGGCCTTGTGCCACGCCTCGCCGAACTCCCCGCCGCCGCGCAGGTTCGCGACTGCATAGAGGCCGCCTTGCTCGGCCCAGACTGCGGCCATAGAGCTGAACCTCGGCGTCAGGCTGACAGTGAAGCCGCCATACCCGTAAAGCAATACCGGGAGTTTGCCGTTCGGCTTCAGACCTTTTTTGTGGACGAGGAACATCGGCACCTTTGTGCCGTCCTTTGAAGGATACCAGACCTGCTTGACCTCGAAGTCATCAGACTTGAAGGGCACTTTAGGCTGTGCCCATGACTCGGTTTTGCCCGTCGCTGCGTCATATTGATAAATCGTCTGCGGCCTCACGTAAGACCTGAAGCCAAAAAAAGCTTCGTTGCTGTCCCACCGGCCCTGGAACCCGCCGGAAGCGCCGAGGCCGTGCAGCGGCACCTCGCCCAGAGGCTTTCCGTCTATCGAAAATATCTTTATTTGCGTGGAGACATTATGGAGATAGTTTATAAACAGTTTGCCGCCCACGAGCGAGAAACCTTCCATGGCGTCCGGGCCTGCGGGAACGATCTCTCGCCACTTGTCGCGCGAAGGATTATTCAAGTTAACGATCAGAATTCGATTATTCGGCGCTTGCCAGTCTGTCTGCATCACCAGGCGGTCGCCTGCAAACCACGCGTTAAAATGCGCGTCAATGTCGTTGACGATTGTTTTGATTGGACCGCCGGATATCTCTTGTACATAGACTTCGTTCCTGGCCCATCCATGCTGCACGCCGAACAGCAAGTAGCGGCCATCCTCTGACACAGAGGCGCTCACCCATTTATCCGGGCCGTAGCCTTTGCCGAAAACTTCAACGTCTTTCGAGGGGTCGGTCCCGATGGCGTGGTAGAAAATTCTTGTTCCGACGTCTCGTTTCTGGAGGTTGTAATAAAAACCGCTGCCGTCTCTTTTGAACGAGACGCCGCGATACAAAGCCGTGGGCAGACGATCCGTCAATTCTTTGCGGCTGTCGACTTCCATCACGCGAAGCTCTGTCTCGTCTTCGCCTCCTCGACGGATGCTATAGATGATTAATTTTCCGTCGCCGGAAGCATCCTCGATATCTATGTTCGTAGTGTGGTCGGGACTAAGAGCGTGCGGATCGATCAGGACTTCGTCTGCGCCTTTCAGCCCCTTACGCACATAGAGTATCCAGAGGTCGTCTTCGGCGCGCTTCTTAAAAAGGAAGTAACGACCACCTTTCTCAAATGGAGCGCCGACCGAGTCTATGCGCATCAACTCTGTCAACCGTTTCTGTATCAGAGGGCGCGACGGGAGGCTGTCGAGCATAGAGTGAGTATGCTTATTTTGCGCATCAATCCACTGACGGGTCTCAGCGCTCTCTTGATCTTCAAGCCAGCGATAAGGGTCTATGATCTCGACGCCGTGAATTACCTCGCGGAAATTGTCTTGCCGTGTCGGCGGCGCTTTTGGCATTTGCGCCTGAGCGAAAGCTGTTTGCGATAGGAACGGCAAACAAGCGATTGACACCCAAGCCGAAAGAAAGTAAGTCAGGTTGCGCCGTATATTCCTTTTAAGCTGATAAAGCATATAGCCTCCCTCCGGTTGAAAACGGCCTCATTCTACGCTCACCTTTATTGCAGATTCAACTCCACGAATAGATACGAAACTTGCTTTACGCGCTCCCGCAGGCGCTCGCTAGATTTGCGTTCGCTCGCGCTGGCTCATTCTTTGCCCCTTCTCTTTTCTCCTATCAGCTCAGTCGTACGCTCCGTCACGCCTGGTATCGATTCAAGATAGGCCTCGGGCAGAGTTTTCGCAGTATCTCCTTGCTGCGACTCCATCGGTCGTGTCGCCCGTTGTTTGCCTGGCGATTTAGCCAGGGATTCCCTGTAGAGCATTAGCAGTCCAAATAGAACCAGACCGATGATGAAGGCTGAGAATAAAGTCCCTGTTAAGACCTCGCCTTTCACAATTATTATTTCGTAAATGATCCCCCACAAAACGCCACCTACAAGAATCGCAATTGTGCTGCCTGCGATAATTGCGATCCAGCGATTCAGTTTGCGTTGCTGCTCTTGCAGGCTCTTGTCCAAGTCTGTTGCCGGAGACTGCTCGGAGAGTGATTGCACAGTTTTTTCCAGGTTGAATCCGCAGGCGCGACAGAATTTTTGTTCGGCTGAATTTGTTTTCCCGCAGCTAGGGCAATACATGACTGGCTACAAGCTAACACAAAGTTGAGCCGAAATATAACTCAGTTTACTGCTTGCGTCCGATTGCAAACAGGCTCGCCGACGAGCGCACGTACATCACGCCATCCGACAGGGCCGGGGTGGCCATCAGCATCTCTCCCATGGGGTTCGTTGCGACGTGTGTGAATTTCTGGCCGGCTTCAATGACCAGCATTTCCCCATCTTCATTTGAGAGGTATAGCTTGCCGTCAGAGGCGACCGGCGATGCGCTGAACCCGCTGCCGACCAGCGGCAGTCTCTGACGATACACCTCTTCTCCAGTCCGCATATCGTAGGCGTCGAGAAGACCGTTGTTGGCGAGCACGTATAGGATGCCGTTATAGATCAAGGGCGTCGGCATGTATGACCCGCGACCCGTGCGGCTCCACGCGACCGCCTCGCTGTTGGCCTTGCCTTCGGGCAAGGTCAGGTCTCCGCGAGCGCCGGCCCGCACTGCAAAGATCGGGCGTTCGGGCGCGCGGCCGCTGGCGATGACAAACATGTCATCGGTAAAGATGGGCGTCGGCGCAGTGATCTTCGAGCTGCGACCGAGCCGCCACAACTCTTTCCCCGTGCGAGGGTCGTAACCGCGTATATAGTTAGAGGCGTTCGCAACCAGTTCCGGGCCTCGCGATGTCATCGCCACTGTAGGCGTGCCCCACGAAGGAAGCTCTTCACGCTCTGTCTTCCACACTGTCTTGCCGGTGTCAGCATCCAGGGCCAGGATGAATGAATCGGCTTGAGTGTCACACTGGAGAATGACCAGATTGTTCCAGATGATGGGCGAGCTGGCCGGTCCCCATTCGTAGGTCGGGATGTCATAAGCGCCGACGTCGAGTCGGCCCAGGTCGACCTTCCAGAGAAAGCGCCCGTTTACATCATAGGCATGTATGCCTTGCGATCCGAACCACGCCACGACTACGCGACCGTCGGTGGCAGGCGTAGAGTTGGCATAGGTTGATTTGATGTGGCGCTTTTCGACCGGCGCACCCTGATGGGCGGTTCGCTCCCAGAGTATTTTGCCTGTTCGTTTGTCGAGCGCGTAAATAATCCATCGGTGCTGCGAGCGATCTTTGGATGCGTCGCCGTCGCCATACAGGCCGGGCCGGAAAGTCGCGCTGGGGTCACTGCTGACGGCGCTTGTTACAAAAATCCGGTTCCCCCAGACGACGGGGCTGGAGTGCGCCAGGCCTGGAATAGGTGTGCGCCAGAGAATGTTCTCGCCGGTCTTGCCGTTCCACTGGTCGGGGAGATTCTGCCGCTCGGCTATACCCGAAGCCTGGGGTCCGCGAAAAGAAGGCCAGCTCCCCTTCGGCGTGTTCGGATCAGGCCGCGCGGGCGCACGCGCTCCGCCTGTCCTGACGATGCGCCGTGGGGCGATTGTTTTTGCCTCACTCATGGGTGACCAGTTGCTGCGGTCGAGAATCATGCGTCGCGGCACGCAATCGTCTGAGACGAGGTCGAAGCTGACGTGGCTGCCGTCGATCCGAACCTTATATCGCCCTGGCCCGTCACAACCCTTTTGGCCGGGCATTGATAGCTCAACCACATCACCATCGATTTTCCAGCTACCAACTAAGGTGGGCCAGCGGTCGCCTTGCAGCTTGAATGTGCCGGTGGGGGCGAACTCTGCGACAAAGACGCCGAACTTCAATTGTGAAGACGGAACCTGCACGTTGGTCTGCTGGCTGGCGACTGCCGGACTTGAAGCGCCGGCGGCCACGATACCAACCGTGAGCGCAAGCACCAACCAGAGCCTTTTGTAATCTATTTTTCTCATATACATCGCCCGTTTTAGAATTTCTGCGGAGATAATCTATCACAAAGCGCGTAAAGACGCCCAACCTCAACATCACCGGGCGCGGCAAGCGAATTTCGTATGATACCATCAATACCATACGCCGCGCTCCGGCGCAGTTTTTTGTTAAACGTGTAGGGGATTTGACAGACGATGAGTTTGAGAACAGTAGTTGCCACGAGGTATGTAACCCCGCTGCGCGAGGGGGGATCGCTTCCGGCAATCATCGAAGCCGATGATGATGGAATGTATGTGCTCAAGTTTCGCGGCGCGGGCCAGGGGCCGAAAGCCTTAATCGCCGAGCTGGTCGCCGGAGAGATCGCCCGCGCCGCCGGGCTGCTCGTGCCTGAGATAGTCTTTGTTGAGCTTGACCCACAACTCGCCCGCACGGAGCCTGACCCTGAGATACAAGAACTGATAAGGGCGAGCGCCGGTCTCAATCTCGCGCTCGATTATCTGCCCGGCTCGGTGATGTTTGATCCGGTAGCGGAAAAGCCCGACTCGGATATAGCCTCTTCGGTCGTCTGGCTTGATGCCTACGTGACAAACGTTGACCGCACGCCCCGCAATACGAACATGCTTATGTGGCACCGCCGGCTCTGGCTCATCGATCACGGCGCGTCACTCTACTTCCACCACACATGGAAAAATTATATCGAACGCAGCCGCGACCCCTTCGCCTTGATAAAAGACCACGTTCTGCTCCGGTTTGCCGGTTCTCTTCAAGAGGTAGACTTGAAGATGAGCGAGCGGATCACGCCGGACGTTATTGACAACGTAGTTAAACTTATCCCTGATGCCTGGCTGGTTGAGGACTCTTCGTTCGGCGGGAGCGATAAATACCGGGATGCTTACGTTGAATATCTGTTGAAGCGGCTAGAGCGACCGCGTGTCTTCGTGGAGGAGGCGATACGTGCACGATCACTATACATATGATTACGCTATAATACGCATCGTTCCAAAGGTCGAGCGTGAAGAGTTTATCAATGTTGGAGTGATAGTATCGTGCCCGGGAAGAGAATTTCTTGAGGCGCTAATCGAGTTGGATGAGCAGCGGTTGTTGGCGCTCGATTCGACGGCGGATGTCGAATCAATCCGGGCCCACCTGGCGACGATCCCCGCTATTTGCGCCGGTGGAGATGAGGCGGGGCCTATAGGGCGACTATCACAGCGAGAGCGTTTCCATTGGCTGGTCGCGCCCCGAAGCACCATAATCCAAACGTCGCCCGTGCACACGGGCCGTTGTAAGAATCCGACAGCCGTGCTTGAGCACCTGCTTGATACGATGGTGCGACCGGGAGCGAAATGATAGCCCTTATCTTTATCGTATCAAGCCTTCTTCTTTTTCCCTTTTTTTACCCCGCTCTTACCTCCGCCCACAGGTGTCACGTTGCTGTTGCGCCCGCCTTTGCTGCGATCAGCGACGACGTTGCGATCAAACTTCTGGCTAATGGCTGACCAGCGATATACGATCAGTCGGTAGTTGCACTGGTCGGCCACCGCGATGTAGGTTTCACCGGTTGCCTTATCGTTGTAACTCGCAATAGCATCCGGCGAGCAGAAATACCCCGCCGGATTGGCTTGCCCTGGGATGATTGTTCCATCTTTCACTTGTTGCTGGAGCGTAGTATTAGTTTTATCTTCGAAGTCAACAAGGGATGAATGGCCGAAATATCCTTTGTAGCCGGTGCGATTCTTGGGGCTTGCCGCGTATTGCACGAGGTCTTTGTTGAAGACATCTGCAAGAGTCAAATTGAAGACCTGAATGTGACCCGCACCTTCGTCTACTGCCAACAAATAATTACCGACGAGCGTCAGCCCTTCGACGGAACCGAAGAAAACGCGCTTTCCTGTCAGAGCGCCTGATGCATCCTCTCCCGCGCCGATCAGCTTACGTTTGTAAGCCCCTGTCTCCAGATCGAAAACCTGAATAATCGAATCCTTCTCGCTTGCGATGTAAAGGTTGCCCGTGCTGTCGTCAATCGCAATCCCTTCGCACCCGTGAAGGTAAGTGTCCCCGTTTGCTTTGACGCGCTCGAATTTCCAGTTGCTGTCGGGCAGATAATCGGGGTTGAAGCGCCGGACTTCGTTGAGGTGCGCATCAACAAGGTATATACGCCCGCGCGAGTTGATAGCTATTCCGCCGAGCTTATCAAATCCCTGTTCCCCGAATCGCGTGCCTTTGAACTGAAAGTTGTGGGGAGCCAGGGGCTTGCCTTTCTCATCCAGCTCGCCGGGCTTGGGCGGCTCGAAAGCGTAAGCAAGGTTAAGCAATTGATCTGTGATCAATACCGTCCCGCTGGGCGCAATCGCGATGTTGACTATCTCCCCTCCAAGTAGCTTGTGCCCAAACTCGCCAATGTGGGTGTTTGTCTTTACGTCCCAAACATGCACGCGGCGATTCTTAGCGTCAGTGGCGAGCAGAAGCCCTGTTGGAGTGAAAGCTACGCCGTCCGGCTTATCAATATCAGATGCAGCTTTGCCCGGATGCCCGCTGCCCAATACCAGATAAGGCGCGACATCTATACTCCATGCGGCGCGCTGCGGATCTTCTTCGGGCTTTAGAAATTTAACGGGCTGAGCAGGCTTCAGGCTGGCTGTCTTGACGGTATCCTGTTTCGTCTGTGATGGCGCGGGAGTCTTTTCTGATACCGGCGCCGTCTGGTTAGGCGTAGTGGCGGGTGTGGTTGAGTTCTCGCTCCCGCTTACAGCATTTGCCTTTTTGCCTTTTTTCTTTTTTGTTTTCTCCCCTTTGAGCGGCGCCGCGTGCAGTAGACTGGAAGGAAGAGTTGGCGCTGCGAGGACTGCGGCAAGCGCAAATGCGATGAGAATCCTGGAGATAACTTTCATATATAATCCTCCATAATATCTGCTTATTCCGACAGCATTGTTATAATCCTATCTACCTTTTTCTTCAATGTTTCCAGGCGCTTTAACGAATTTAAATATGTCAGTATCTCTTTTTGTCTGGAAGGAGTAAGCCCATTAAAGGCGGCCTTCGCTTTCGGATTGTCATCTAAAGCGGCGGCGAGTTCTCTCGGCATTGGGACAGTACGAGGGCGCTCATCTATTTCCAGGACTATGCGGGCCGTGTCGCCCACTTCGAGGTCAGCCCTCTTGCGCATCTCAGTATTGAGAAAAAGGCGATGGGTAAAATTTCCTTTGGGCACAAGCGTAGCTTGAATAGGCTGGTTATTAAGCAGACCTTTGACTCGGACATAACCCTTTTGTCCAAACGCCTGGCTTACACGCTCGGGAACGTCTACACAGGGGTTGATGCCGAGCTTATAGATTTTTGCTGAAAACTTTTGTGCCATAGCCGGACAGGGCGAATAGAAATATAAGCAAGACAATATAATTTATCATAGTGAAAAGGCTTATTAATTCGCCGCCTCACGCCTTAGCGTTATCGTATGATTATCCCTCTCAAGCAGCGCATCAAACATTTGCTTCAACTCGCCGTAGCTGCTGCGCGGAAATACCAATGCGCCGCCCGCGCCGAAAGACAGACTCCGTTTGTAGATGAGCGCGCGTTTGTCTTCGGTCACAATGATTTTGACATCATACTTGCACGCGGCTGGCGTGGTGACGGGCGCGGGCGATTCGGCATTCTCGATAACATATCCGGGCGGCAAGGCAATCTCGATTGTATCAAGCTCTGACCAGGGATAATGGAAATAGATGGAGTGCTTACGCTCGCTAGATGAAAACGAGGCAGAGCCGCGCTTCCGGAAAAAGGCCGGCTGCAAAAAGAGCCGCTTGCCCGTGAGCTGAGCGTAGCCGGGCAGGCGCACATGAAATGAGTAGACGAAAGGCTTCGCCGTATCGGTCACGTTTTCAAAGCGGATGTCTGAAATCTCGGCTGCGCCCATCTGCTCCTTAAAGCTATCGCGCAAATTCTGTTCGCGCATTGCGGGCGAAAGGTTGTCATTCTCCTCTCTTTTTTCAACAGACAGATGACCGGTGTATTCGACACGCACATCGCCTTCGAGCGCGCCGTCTTCGCTCAGACGGAATTTAGCGGTGCGCTTCCCAATAGATTTTTCGGGCTGCGAAATCGGCGTTTCTCTGTAGAAGACCTGATACGGATCAAACATCATCGTGCTCATGCCCTCTTCCTGCCATCGCAGCATTCCATAAGGAATGTACTTGCTGGCGGGATCGAAAAACCGCCATTCATTGCCGACCTGCACTCCAATATTGCTGGCGCGCATAAAGTACAGATTGATGAAGAGGTCATTCCCCGGCTTGTAAAATATATCGCTACGGTCGGCAACGTATGCTACTCGCGCAACAAACCCCGCCGCAGTAGCAAGCAAGCCAGTGTCGGTAATAATCTTGCCATCAAGAGACTCCTTTGAATGTATAGACGAAAAACAAAGTCGTAAACTCTTAAGGCAATTTTACTTTTTTTGGCATGCCGCAGCCATCCGGTTCAAGATTTGGCCATCTGTTACGATGTTTGCGTCTCGACTATAGCGGCTTGCAGTCGAAGGCGACTGCCTATTTTGGAGATGCTGATTATTTCGGCCGCATTCATGTGCAACACGCTATAAAAGAGGGTTTCAACCTGATGGCGCTCACAACGCCTGCTTGTACAGAGCGACAAGCTTGCTCCAGGCACGCTCCGCATCCGCCTTGTTTTCAGCCGCCTTGCTGTCGGGCACGCACCAGCCGTGCAGCGCGTTTGGATAGACTTCGATCTCGGCGCGAACCTTTGCCGCCGCAAATGCCTCTTTGAGCTTATCCTTCACGTTTGGCTCGCGCTTGTCGTCATCCGATGCGATGGCGAAATACAATCGCGCCTTGATCCGTGGCGCGAGCAGATGCGGGCTGTTGGGCTTGTCTGTCACCAGAAAACCTCCGTGGAACGAAGCGCCAGCACCCACGCGGTCGGGCAATGCCGCCGCGGTTTTCAGAACGTACGGCCCGCCAAGGCAATAGCCGTGGGTCCCGATCTTCTTCTTCTTGTTCACCTGCCGCTGCGCGTCGAGGAACGCAACGTAGGCGACCGCGTCTCGCTCTGCCGCGCCAGGCGCGAAGAAAGGCGCCGTGATTCGGCGATACTTCTCTCTGTCCGCAGGGTTCCTGGCATAGTCGAACGACTCATCAAACACGGGGGCCCTTGCCGCCCGGTAAAAGAGATTCGGCACGAGCACCGAGTAGCCTTCGGCGGCGATGCGCTTGCCTAGGTCGCGGATCACCGGACGCAGTCCTAATGAATCGTGCCACACCAGCACTCCGGGTTGGGAACCTTTCGCCGGATGAATGAAGACCGCGTCGCAAGTGCCGTCCGGCGTTTTGACTTCAACGTCGGCCTCGATGATTGACAGTTCTGCGCCCGACGCCGAACGGGTAGCGGCGGCAATACCGGCTGTCAGGGACAGTGCGACGAAGTTCCGGCGTGACAGGCCACGCAACGACTCGTCATCGCGCTCCTGATCTCGCTTGTCGTCCTTCATTTTCAAAATCTTCGGCGGCAAACTTCTTTGAGTGCACCACCATCGCGTATGTATGATATTGCTCGCTAAAGAGGTCGTACTTTCTAAACCTGGAAGGGAAAGGTAAGGTCAAGAATAGAATCGACACTCGCTTGCGCGGCCCTGGCAGCTATGCGCCAAAATACTCAGGCTCGTTCCCGGACTTCCATTTGATATTGCAGCCTATGCTCGGCCTCTGATCTCTACCCACCGGCTCGTCTCTCAGCACAGCATCCAGTGCTCCCCGCAGGTCTTTTCCGGTTACCGGTATGTCATTCCCCGGACGGCTGTCGTCTAACTGTCCCCGGTAGACCAACTGTCTCGCCTCATTGAACAGGTAAAAGTCCGGCGTGCAAGCCGCCGCGAAAGCCTTCGCCGTCTCCTGGCTTTCGTCATAACAAAATGGAAATCCAAAACCTAGCTCCTCGGCCATCTGCTTGAGGCCGGCGGGTGAATCTTCGGGATGACTTTGGGCGTCGTTAGAGCTTATCGCCACAATCCCGACATCTTTGTCAGAATAGTCTTTACCGATGCGGGCAAGCTCTTTTTGGACGTGTATGACGAAGGGGCAGTGGCGGCAGATGAACATAACAAGGAGAGCCTTATTACCGCTGAATGTGTTGAGTGAAACGGACTGACCGGATACGACATCGGGAAGGGAAAAATCAGGCGATGTTGTGCCGAGATCGAGCATGGTGGAGAGCGTTTTGACCATTGGAATAACTCCTCTGAAATTGAGATGTGATAGACATAATACTAAACCATCGAGATCAGGGTGTGAAAGCGGTTGCCTGGTTACTTCCGCCTGCTCTGCCGGCTTGGACTCAAAACTGTTACCTTTGCTTCAGCCACGTCTAAGAAGAAGTGCTCCGGAACCGCCGCCTCGTCAGGCCGCGCCGAAGGGGAACCCTCATTGTATCCAAGAGTGCCTGTCGCCTCTACAGTCTGTCCGTCATAGCGATTCAGGTCGCTCATCTTAGGATTGTCGGAGTCTTTTACCGCATAGATGTAAACGCTCCCATTCTTAAAAGTGACCAGCCATCCGAGCTTAGCTGAAGCCAGCCTCCCAACAACCGTGACCTTCTTGCCCACCTTTGGCATCATCTGGCGTTTGAACCTGGCGAAGCCGGAGTCGCGGCTCTGAGTACCGGCCATTGGTACAGATGATGATAAGATGAGCACAAAGATTGCGAAGGTGATCTTTAAGAGCAGCGGGCTCCTGAATTTTATAGAAAGCCGGTTCATAATTCGATGGGGAAATTTAACGCCGCCATTCGTCTATCAACGATGCTACCAGCGCCGTCCAGCCGGTCTGATGGCTCGCCCCTATGCCTGCGCCGTTGTCGCCATGAAAATATTCGTAGAACAGGATGTGATCGCGCCAGTGAGGGTCGTCCTGGAACTTCTTTGAGCCGCCGTACACCGGGCGCTTGCCCTCCGCATTTCGCGTAAATATCCTGATCAATCGGTTGGCTATCTCTTCGCCCATCTGGGCAAGCGTCACCTCGCGCCCCGACCCGTCCGGCAGCTTTACGCTGAAGCCCGGCCCGTAAGCCTTTCCCAGTTTCCTCAGAGACTCGATTACCAGAAATGTAGTGGGGAACCAGATCGGGCCTCGCCAGTTCGAGTTTCCCCCCTTTATCTTGTTGTCCGATTCGGCAGGCTCATACCGCACTTCGTTGCTGCCGAAAACATAAGGGTGCTGTTCGTGATATTTCGACAGGCTGCGGATCCCGAAATCGGATAAAAACTCCTTCGAGTCGAACAGTCTGTTAAGCACGCCTCTCATCTGTTCTTCGTTGACTATTGCCAGCACGTAGACCTTTATACCTTCGTGCTCGACCAGGTAGCAGCAGCGTTGAACTATGTCCTGGCGATTTCGAACGAACCATTCCATGTTCGACCGGAACACTTTAAACGGCTCGATCCAGTTCAGCTCCAATCTCTCGATGGCGTAAAGCGGGATGATGCCTACCAGCGAGCGCACGCGGAACTTGTGGAACTCGCCGTTCGGGTAGCGAAGCACGTCATAGAAGAAACCGTCTTTCTCGTCCCACAAAGAGTAATCGCGCCCGCCCCTGTGCTTCATGGCCGCGCCGACATAGATGTAGTGCTCGAAAAACTTCGTCGCCAGGTTCTCGTAAACGCGATTCTCTTTCGCCAGCTCAAGCGCTATACGCATGAGGTTCTGACAGAACATTCCCATCCACCCGGTAGCGTCCGATTGCTCAAGCGTCACGCCGCCCGGCAGTCGCTCGCTGCGGTCTATGACGGTGATGTTGTCCAGCCCCAGAAAGCCCCCTTCGAATATGTTGTTCCCCTCGCCGTCAACTTTGTTGATCCACCAGGCGAAGTTGATCAACAGCTTGTGAAAACATTTCTCAAGCCAGTCGCGGTCGGCCTTCCCGTTTCGTATACGGTCCATGTTATAGACGCGCCAGCAGGCCCAGGCGTGGACAGGCGGATTTAGATCGGAAAACTCCCATTCGTAAGCGGGTATCTGCCCGTTCGGGTGCTGGAACTGCTCAAACAGCATCAGCCATAACTGCTCCTTGGCAAACTCCGCGTTGATTAAGGTGAGGGCTACACAATGAAAAGCCAGGTCCCACGCCGCAAACCACGGGTATTCCCATTTGTCGGGCATCGAAAGCACTCGCATCGAGTTCAAGTGCCGCCAGTGACGATTGCGCCCTAACTCTCTGGAAGGGGGCAGGGGATTATTCTGGCTATCGCCCTCAAGCCATATGTCTACATCGAAAAGATAGCTCTGTTTAGTCCACAACAGCCCGGCAAAGGCCTGGCGCTGGACTCTGCGCTCATCTTCCGAAGCGCGCGGAGGATGAACCGTGTCGTAGAACTCGTCGGCTTCGCGCCGCCGCTCGTCAATCGTCGCGTCTACTACTTCAATCGGCGCATCCGAAACTTCCGGTGTCAGCCGCAAGCGAATCACCCTGGACTGGCCCGGCGCTATTACGCTCTCAAAATTGATACAGGATTTCGTGCCCACGTCTGAAGGGTTCACCGCCTCCCCGTCGCCGTTGATTATAAAACGGTGAAATGCGTCTTTGACGTAAGGCTTGCTATTTGCCGTCCCCGGTATGAAGCGTGCCCAGTTGGTATCGTTATCTGTAAACAGCGCCCGCCCGCCCGATTCCGCATACAGATAGCGCGGCCCCAGGTTGTAGTGGAACGGTATATTTTTGAGCCTCTCCCCTTTTGTGTCATCCGCAACCAGGCTCATAAACCCCTGGCCTGCATGGCCGGGCCGTATCTCAGGCTCGCCGCCCGGAGGGTCTGACCACGCCCAGGTGTTGCGAAACCAGAAATGAGGAATTATGTGGAGCGGCGCAGGCTCAGGGCCCCGGTTGAAGGCTTCGATTCGGATACATATATCTTTTGGCCCGCGCTTCGCGTACTCGACGAAGACATCGAAATACCTGTCTTCATCAAATATTCCTGTGTCCATAAGCTCGTATTCGAAACCGCGCCCGCCGCGCCTTCGGTTCTCTTCTACAAGCTTGTTGTAAGGGAACTCTGATTGCGGGTACTTATAGAGATACTTCATGTAGCTGTGCGTGGGCGTGCTGTCGAGATAGAAGTAATACTCCTTCACGTCTTCGCCATGATTTCCTTCCGAAGGGACGAGGCCGAAGAGGCGCTCTTTTAAGATGGGGTCCCGTTTATTCCACAGCGCGAGCGCAAATACTATCAACTGGTAACGGTCACAGATCGCAGCCAGCCCGTCTTCGCCCCATCGGTAAGCGCGACTCCTGGCCGCATCGTGCGTAAAGTAATCCCACGCCGTGCCGCCTGCGGAATAGTCCTCGCGGACCGTCCCCCATGCGCGGTCGCTGACATACGGGCCCCAACGTCGCCAGGGCGGAATGCCCTCGTCCGTCTCCCGTAATCGCTCGTGTTCTTTTGTTTGTGAAGATGACGCGGTATCTTTTTTTCTTTCCATCGGTCCTCAACGGCTGATTTATGTGAGAAGCTTTCTGGTGGGAGGAATATAAATTAGGGCGCACCTGATGGCAAGTGGGCCGCGCGTTTTGAAGCGTATTAAAGTCCTTATCTGTTCCCGTTCGGGCTATTGGCATTCGCGGGCGTGGGCAGGCTGCCGTCGGGCGACTTGGCCTCCTCAGTCCTTTGTCCCTGTGGGTCAGACGGTTCGGGCGTCGTCTGCTGATCGGTCGTCATGCTCTCTTGCTGTTGCGTGGGGGCAGGCGCTTGCTGTTGCCGTGGCTTCCACACCTTGAAGTAGTAAAAATAGACCGCCGCCAGTATCACAAGCACAGAGATCAGCCCTATAATCAGCACCCCTTTGTAACTCTTGCGCTTTTGTCTTACGACCGCCACCGTGCGACTCGCCTCAGCGGGAGAGCTGGCCGCTGCCGCAGCCGCGAGCGGCTCGACAGTAGACGGCGGGGCAGGGGGCTGCTCAACAGGGGGTTGCGAGAGGGTCGATATCTCCTCCTCGTCTGCATCGGCCTCCTCGGATTCAAAGCTCACCGATGAAGGCAGGGCTGCCATTACCAGCGTCGTCGTCTCTTTATCGGGATTGGCGGGCGGGATCGGAGACGCAAGCTGGCTCGTCACGCTCGCGTGATGATCGCTCTGGCCGCGGTCGCCGTAGTACTCTTGATTTATGGACTTGAAGCTTCCGGTGATCGAAGAGCTATCGGTCGCCGAATGCAAAGCCTCGCCGTCAAACTTGGCGATGATGACCGTGATGTTATCTTCTCCGCCGCGCTCGTTTGCTATCTCCACAAGCCTGCGGCATGCGGCCGTGAGGTCCTGTGAGCTTTGAGCCGTCTGTCGCAACTCGTCTACGTTGTCTTGAAACTTGTTCGACAGACCGTCGCTGCAAATAAGCAGGTGATCGTTGCGGCAAAGCTCTACCGCCGTGAGCGCGACCTTGACGGTCGGCTGTGTGCCGAGCGCTTGCATGATGACATTTTGCGGGACCGAGTGTATCTGCTCCGGCGTGATCGCGCCCGAGTTGAACAAGCATCTGCGCGAGCGACTGGTCTTTTGTGAGCTGCTTTATTCGGTCGCCTCTTATCAAGTAAGCGCGGGAATCTCCGACCTGGCCTATGTATGCGCTCGTCCCCTGCACTAATACGGCCGTCACGGTTGCGCCCATGCCTGAAAGCTCGGGGTTCTGCTGGGCGTGCTCCCATATTCGCTCGTTGGCGATCTCTGTCGCCATCTTCAACTGGTCCGAGATCGAAAGATCGGTGGGCATCTCCATAAGCGACTCTCTTATGGAAGTGACCGCCATCTCGCTTGCTATCTCTCCGGCGACCGCGCCGCCCATGCCGTCAGAGACAACCATCAGAGAGCCGCGCGAGCCGACCGGGTGCGTGCTCATATCAGGCCCCAGCCCGACATTGCCCGTCGTCAGGTCTGCAACCATAAAAGCATCTTCATTGCCGCTTCGCTGCATGCCTATATCAGTTCGCGCAAAGACTGAAACTTGAATGTTACTCATCGGCGGCCTCACAGATGTAACCACGCACATCTCCTCTCATTTCAACCATGAAAACCGTTAAATTTCAAATCGAAAAAGCTGCTTGCCGATCAAAATCATGTCTCCCGGCTTTAGCTCGACCTCGCTCTTTATCTTGATAAAAGTCCCGTTGCGGCTCCCCTCATCCACAAGCAAGAAACTCTCGCCGCGCCTCACTATGCGGGCGTGGCGGCTCGACATGAATCCGTCGTGGGGGAAAGATATATCGCCCATCGTCCGCCCGATCACCGTGTCGTCCTTAAGGTCGTAGACCTCGCCTTGCTGACCTCCTTCCATTATAAGGTGCAGCCTCCCTTTGAGCGCCGCCTGGACCGAAGACATCACTATAGTCCTTGCCACCGGGATAGGCCTCCCGCAACCTCCGCAAAAAGAGCTGCCCATAGTGTTCTGGTGCCCGCATTGCGGGCAAGGCACGCCGCCCGGAATCACAGGGATAGAAGGCGCTGACGGCTCGTCGCCTGCGGGCGGATTATACCTTTGCCCCTGAGGGGGCTGCTGTTGCTGCTGCGGCATCGGCGCGGCAGGCGGTTGCGGTTGAGGGGCGGCTGGGGGAGTCTGAGGCTCGTACGGCTCGTATGCGGGCGGAGCCTGTCGCTCTGAGCTTGGCCTGGGGACTACGACCGTCTGCGGGTCGGGGGGAGACATCGGAGCAGGCTGAGCAGGGTAATTATCTTGTTGTATGGAAGGGACAATTACGGTTTCGGGGGCTTTACGAAGTCCCGGCTCGCCTACAGGAGAAGTCGACGGTTGCTGGAGCTTGCTGCCGCAATGCTGGCAAAAGGCCCAGCTTCCTTCATTCAACGTCTGACAGGTTGGGCAAGTTATGTCGCCGGAACCTGACGAGCCGATGGCTCCTGAGTCACGGCCTTGCGCCAATACGGTCGCCGCAAGCGAATCGATCATGCGCGGGCTTGCGGCCTCGTTCGGTTTCTCAAGAGGCGTCGCGCAAAGACGGCAGACATCCTGAGACGGTTTGTTATTAGCCCCGCACTTGGGACAGGTGCTCATAATTAAAGGTGCTCCTTGGCTTTTTTGCTAGACTGTTATTATACGTAAAGGCAATTTTGATGAAAACTCGAAAGTTGCCCGCAAGCCGAGAAACCTGTTTCCTGTATAATGTCAGCCCAAGCCCTGCCTGTTAAAAATTCGCTCCCCCTCATCATTTATCTATGCTCTTGGCGCAACGAAAGCCGAGATTGGCCAGCCTCTTATCCGGGGTGTCAAAATACCTGTTCGTCGTCAAAAGCTCTTCGGTAGACGTATCAAAAGCCCCGCCACGGTAAATCTTAAACCTGGGGTCGGGCCGGAGTGTAGATTTCGGATAAGGGGTCAAATCCGATGCCACCCACTCGAAGACGTTGCCGATCATGTCGGCGGCGCCGCACCAGCTACGACCTTCCTGGTAAGAGCCTACCGCCACGGGCTTGCCGTGCCCGCTCTCTTTCAGATTCGATTGTAAAGTAGACCAGTCCCTCTTCCATGGCCCCGATTGGCCGCGCGCCGCGTACTCCCATTCCTCTTCTGTGGGAAGCCGCTTGCCCGCCCACTCTGCGTAGTCTTTGGCGTCTTTCCACGAGACGTTGACGACAGGAAGCTTTCCGGTGCCGGGCCTCGGCTGTCCGTTCTTCCAATCCGGCGGCACTGCGTGATTCGTCGCCTTGACGAAGCGGTAATAGTCGTCATTGCTCACTTCGTTTATGTCTATAAAAAAGTCCCCGACCGCCTTGTAATGCGTGGGCTGAGAATACTGAGCGCCCTTCGTGTCGTCGGTCCCCATCAAAAACTTGCTGTCCCCTTTGACGTACACCATCCCTGCCGGCGCGGGAGGCGCGGGAGGCGCTTCCGGCGGCTTGTTTTCCATGTTTATAAGCGTCTTCAAGAAGACTATCACCACGATCAGAGCAACAGAGATCAGCGCCGCGATCATAAGATATTTTTTGTGATCGACAATAAACTGCTTCACATCGTTGAGAGGACCCGCCGCCTCGCCGGTTGCCGGGCGGTCCACCAGGCCCCGTCGCTCGGACGAAAACGAACGTTCGGGCGAGTGCGAGCGATCAGGATTGATTGAAAGCTCGGGCGGGTGAGACCTGTCGGGCGCGTACGAACGGTCAGGTGAATGGGATTGGTCGAGCGGCGGATATGATCGATCCGGCGGCGAAATCGAACGGTCGGTCGGTGAATAGGATCGATCCGTAGGCGAGTACGAACGATCAGGCGGAGCGGGCGTGTTCTGTCTTTCAGGAGCCGGGTTCGGCGTATGCGGTATAAAGGGCGCAGGCCTCGGCTCCGACCCGTTCAGGCTCGGGTTGCTGACCGTCTCGTTAGCGGACCGAAACTGATCCTGCAACACAGCCATTGCAGCTCCGCCGATAGGCTCTGTGGGCTTGACCTGGGGCGGCGGCGGCTCGATTCTTCTTGAATCGGACGATACCGGCGGCGGTTCGATTCTTCTCGTGCCTGATGCATAACTCTGCCCCAGAAAAGGCGAATGAAGAATGTTGGTGCCGACCATTTTAATCTCTATGCCGGCGTCGCTGATCGCATTTTCAAACTCGTGGGTAAGCTCCAGGGCAGAAGCCTGGCGATCCTCGCGCTTCTTTTCGAGCGATCTCAAAACGATCTCTTCTATCTGCCAGGGAATCTCCGCGCGCAGGTAATGTAGCGGGTGCGGACGCTCGCTTGCGTGCTTTATGACGACGCCCACGGGCGTAGGCGCTTGAAAAGGGACCTGTCCCGTCAGCATCTCGTAAACGATCACGCCGAGGCTGTATATATCGGACCTTGCGTCAAGCTCTTCGCCCCGGCACTGCTCGGGCGACATATAGTGAGGGGTGCCGACTATGATGCCCTGCTGCGTGAGCTTTATCATCTCGGTAGTCGTCTTGAGCTTGGCGATGCCGAAATCTAAAACCTTGACTTGCTCTATGCTGTCATTGCCTCTGATCAGCCAGATATTATCCGGCTTGAGGTCGCGGTGGACTATGCCTTTCGCGTGAGCCTCTTCTAAAGCGGAGCAGACCTGCTGAAGAATGAAGAAAGTGTCTTCATAATCCATGCGCTTTTTCTGCTTGATGGTCTCTCTGAGGTCTGCGCCTTCAAGAAACTCCATGACCAGGTAGGCGGTGCTGTTGTCTAAAGTTACGCCGAAATCGGTGACCGCCACAACATTGGGGTGGTGTAGCTGAGCGGCTGCGCGAGCCTCGCGGCGGAACCGTTCGAGCGCGATGTGATCCGAGGCCAGCTCCGTGTGAAGGACTTTAACCGCGACGACCGTGTCCATGTGTATGTGAGTTGCGCGATAGACCTTGCCCATGCCGCCCTGCCCGATCTTTTCGTCTATGCGGTACTTGTTGTCGAGGACGGTGCCGAG
Organism: Blastocatellia bacterium; assembly: GCA_963728545.1. Classification (GTDB taxonomy): domain Bacteria; phylum Acidobacteriota; class Blastocatellia; order UBA7656; family UBA7656; genus DASUNP01. The sequence goes on along the minus strand of CAVSKO010000002.1, from coordinate 2,120,855 downwards.
CAGGCGGTCCTCTTCCGGCTTGACCAGGAGGTGCTCGCCGTCAAACGGGCAGTAGAGCAACTGGTCTTTGTACTCGTTTTGGCAAGTGGGGCATTGCTTCATTGTAATAACTCCTATTGGATAACGGAGTTTCTGGCGGTGCTAATCCTATGACGAACTTTTTGCTATGTCAATCATGAAGAACCCATCGGGGCGCGAAAGGTCTAACCGGCCTGGCTATTCAGAGCCGCTCCAGGAGAACCAAACAGGTCGGCAGCGCCATTTGATAGTAAACCACAGCTTGTATTGTCAGGTTATAACGACGTGCAAGCTGTGGTCTTATTTCGACAATACTGGCTGAATCGTTAACCGGCAACCGAGCCCTTAGACTGAAATCGGGCTCGGTTGCCGGCAAAAGCCTCCGCGTGCGAGAACCTTCATCCCCCGTTGTTTGGATAAGTGAATGGCGGTGACAGCGTGCCGTTCGCGTTACGCACCTGTACGATGTCGCCGGTCTTGATCTTCTTGCCCGCCTTCTTGCCTACGAGACTCGTCGTCGGGTTGAACTGATCATTAGAAGTCTTTTGGGATTGGTTGTTGAGCACTATCACGGCGCCGGAGCTGAATCCGCTGCCGAAGACTAACAACTTCTTGCCCTGCTTCTGCACCCTCTCAATTCTTGGCCCGTTCAGCGGCGTCACGGTCACGGTAAAACTACAGGTTCCCCTGACGCCCGACCCGTCTCTGGCAGTCGCCGTGACGGTCGTCGTGCCGATTGAGAAGGTTGAGCCCGACTGCCGCGAAGTCTCTACGGTCACGTTCGTGCAGGTGCCCGACAGCGACGGCACCTGGAAATTCACCACCGCGCCGCTTGCGGAGGTAGCCGCGACCGTTATGTTCGGCGGACAGGTGATTGTGCAATTACCGCCGCCGCCACTCACGGTGATCCCCTTGCACTCGTTCGACATCTCGGACGTGTTGCCTCGCGGGTCTGTAGCCGTCACTTTAAGGAAGCCGCCCGTAAATCTGTCGAGCGTGAATGTAAAAGTCTCGCTCGCGTTGCCGCTGGCGTTTGTATTCATCTGTTTTGTGCCGATGCGCTCAGGCGGAACGCTGAATCCTGTCTGATTACATGCCCTAGCCAGGAAAACGTCTATGGTAAACGCGGTGTTCGGCGTGCTGTTGAGCGACACGGGGACGTTTAAGGTAATGGCGTTAGTCCTGATGGACCCTGCGAAGTCCAGCGCCGCCAGCCCGGACGCTGAAACGTCGCCGAGCACGGGGAAGTTCTGTTGCTCGTTCGCGCCACCATCAAGATCAAGCGGGTCGTTTGGCGTCACCCCAGGCGCGCCGAGGTCTATAGCCAATTGCGCATTGCCGAATAACAGATTGCCCAGTATCCTGATCTGCCTGCCTGGGTCGCTGTTGTTGGGAATGAAGATGCCATTGCGCTTGTTGAAGGCGATCAGGTTGTTCTCGATAGCATTGTCTACAGACTTGGCGTCTAGGAAGATGCCATCCAACTGGTTGCCCAGATCGAGGCTCCCGTCATTGTTCGTGCCGATCGAGTTGCCTTCTATGCGGGCGCCCGTCCCGCCGGTCAGCCCGAAGCTCGGGATGCCGACCGCTACGCCGTGAACGCGGTTGCCGGAGATGACATTTCGCGATTCCGGCGACGAGCCGCCGATGACGATCTCTAGCGCCTGCGTGACGACGACGCCGCTGCCTTCATTGCCCAGCGGCGCATTGCCTGCGGCGTTCGTGCCGATGAAATTGCCCAGCGCTATGTTCCTCCGCGAGCCGTCGTTTATGAACATCAGCCCGTTCCCTTTATTACCCGAGATGACGTTACGCGCCCCTGCGACCGTGCCCCCGACCGTGTTATCTGTCGCAAGGATAGAGCTGCCGGCGATGAACCCCCCGATGATTATACCCACGTCATTGCCTAAGGCGGCGGTCCCCGCCGCATTCGTCCCGATAAAGTTACCCTGGATCAGATTGTTCGAGGTAGGCACGATGTTTTGAATTCCTTCTGGAAAGCTGCCTAAAGCTATGCCTGGGAACGTGCAGGCTGCAACAACGTTGCCGGTGCCCTGCGCCGTTCCTCCTATGGTGTTACCCGTCGCCAGCAGCATCTGTATGCCGTTACCGTCGTTTGGCAACGCCTTATTGCCCGTGGCGTCGGTGCCTATAAAATTGCCCTGAATCAAGGCTCCGTTGACAGTTCTCCCCAATATATAAAGAGCGCTTCTACCGCTGCCGGCCAGTACGTTGCCGGCTATGGTATTGTTGGTGAAGACGCTGCCCGTCAGGTCGAGGCCGAACCGTATATTATGGACACCGTTGCCTATGGCAGTCGCGCCCGTGATGTCCGTCCCGATATAATTGCCCCGGACGGTGTTGCCCGTAGTGTGGCCGGCTGATTGGAATTCCGTCTTCTCCCACAGTATGACGCCCCAGCTCCTGTTGCCTGAGATAATATTCCGAGCTTCGGGCGTGGTGCCCCCGACCAGATTGTTGCTGGAGTTAACGACGTAGACGCCGAAACTATTCCCGCGCGCCGCAGTCCCTGTGGCGTTAAGGCCGACGATGTTGCCTTCGACGACATTGCCGCCATTGGTCAATAAGACTATCCCATCGCCGCCCTGTCCGATGTTGGAGCTTGTAAAATTATTAAAGACAAGCCCGCGTATCCTGCTATTGCCGCGCCTGACGATCAACCCTTCGGCCCCGAAACCGGCGCTGGCCCCATCTAAGACCACTCGCCCGCCGGGCTGCGTCGTCCCGTCTATGACCACGGCGTCAGTGATCTCTGGAAGCTGGTTGATGAGGCTTATGACCTGCGTGCCGCCCCCCTGTATGTTGAAGTTTATGGTGTCCAGGCCGGGCGTACGATTGGCGTTCTCGATGGCCTCTCTCAGCGACCCTGGCCCGCCGTTGCTGTTGGTAGTGACGCTTGCGATGGCCTGGGGCACAGTTGCCATAACGGTTACGCTTGCAGAGCCCTTCCGCAACAGCGCGAGGTCGGCCAGGGCGTCCGTGTTCAACTGCATCGGAAGGACTGCAACCGACCCGCCGCTCACGTTGAACGCGGCTGAAATCTCCCCGCCAGTTATCGATTCGCTCTCCATCCCCGCCTTCTCGCGCCGCTCGAACTTCGCGAAGAGGTGCAGCCGTTCGTTGGCCGGATCGGTGATCAGTATGTTGTTGACAGGAATGCTCGAAACGCGCGCGGAGAACCAGCCGTGCTGACGGCGACCAGTTGCCTTCGGCCAGCAGCGCGGCCCGCCATACTTCGGTGGACCTGCCCCTTACCTTCTTGCTGCCCGCGCCAGACCTTTCTAAAAGTTGCAAGACGCCGCCGTCCGTGAGAGCCACTAGATCGGGCCTGTAGTCGCCCACGAAATCGCCTATGGCTATCGAGACGATCTCGAATGGAAGATCGTTCTTGCTGACCGCCGCCGACTGCACTTGATTACGGCTGCGCTCGTCGAGCGAAAGTTTTCTATCCCTCCCGTAGACGACCAGCAGGTTGCTCCCCGCCGCCATCGCTAAATCAATCGGGTAGTCATCGTCGAGTTGTCCCAGAGATAAAGAGGTGACTGGGGCAGGTAACGAAAAGACCTCGGGCTCCGCGCGCAAAGCTCCCTCAGGGCCTTCAAAGACGAGCGCGGCATCTCCGCTCGGAGAACTGACACACACGATCAGGTCATCCAGCCCGTCGCGTCGGTTGATCTCACCCGCGACCAGCGCAGTCACCCCGCCCGGCAATTCGAGCCGCCTCGGTTCGCCAAAGCCGCCCCTGCCGTCTCCGAGCAGAAACGAGAGGGCGTCGCGCCCCCGCGCCCCTACGACTACATCCTGGTGACCGTCGGCGTCAAAGTCCCCGGCCCCCATAAAGTCGGGCGGCTCGGAAAGCTCTGACACGTCCACAGACGAGACGAATGGCGCATCTGAAAACTCGCCCGTTTCTTTTCGAAGCTGCGCGCCTGTGGAATTGGGATAGATTGAGTCTATGTTGCCGCGAAGCATCGTGAGCACGCCACCTGCGGCCAGGCCGTGTGCGCTTATAAGATCGGCCACGCCGTCTTCGTCGAAGTCCGCCGTGGCAAGCGCGAGCGGTTGCGTTTCGCCCGGCGGCGCCAATTCGCGCAGGTGCGGGCTTGCGCTTTCGGCCGCAATCAGATCACGGCCCTCACCCAGACTTATGTAAGGAGTTTCACCGGCGACGGCTCGCACCGTCACTTCCTCGCCCAGTCTGGCGCGAGCAGTTGACGCTCCCTTTTGAACGCCTTTAGGTGTCGGCGAGCTGGTTGCCAGGACGGATAACGTCTCTGCCACGGCCAGCCCCAACAGCAGCACCGCTGTCGCGACGGTGACGCAGAACCTAATCGAGAAGGAGCGATTCAAAGAGTTTGAAATGGTCTTGGTGAGGATCAGGAAATTCATACGATTTCTCTCCTTTGATGTTACTGCCTGGCGGGGCAGAGAATCTGAGCGTGTCTATTTTCCTTGATATAAAGCTTCCGGAGTACCTGAGTATAGGCCTCACGGTTAAGAGTGCTATGTCAGGGCTGCCTATTTGCTAAGAAAGCAATAGGCTTCTTCCGCAGAGTCCTGGCGCGGGGGGCCAGCCCGCGCCAGGACTGTCGGAATCAGAAGCTATACTTAAGCGCAAACTGAATGATGCGCGCCGGGTTGACGGTGTCAATTGATGAACCGAATCCGGGAGCGCCGATCGTGCGAATCGGCAGTCCGAAGTTCGAGCGGTTGAGGACGTTGAAGACTTCCGTGCGAAACTGTAGGGCCTGGTTTTCAGAGAAACGGAAGTTCTTGGCTAAAGCCATATCGAGGTTAATGAATCCGTCGCCGCGAAGCGTGTTGCGCCCGACGAACCCCGTGCCGGGGAAGAGGAAAGGCTCTAATGAATTAGTTTGAGTATTAAAGGTGAGGCCCCCGGTGGTGTTTAGAAAATCAAGAAAGGTTCTGTCCGAAGGCAGCGCGACACGCTGCGACCCGTGCCCGTCGAAGAAGATCAGCCCGTCCGTTGTTGAAGGTCGGTCTGTTAAATTGCCATCAAGGTTTGCATCAAACGGCAGATTCAACGTAAAAGGCTGTCCCGTGTGGGCCTGGAAAATCGTAGTGATCTGCCAGCCGCCGAGCACATCAGCAACTCCACCTGTTATGCCGCGATAGAACGGCAAGTCCCAAACGAGAGAAGTCACAAATCGGTGACGGACATCGAAGTTAGCATTTCCGCGTTCCGCCCGCAGGTTGGTTGAGTCTTGCGCTATAACGGGAGCACCGGCAATCGGAAAGACATCTGAAACCTCATCAATAGCGTGCGACCAGGTGTAAGCAGCGGTAAAAGTATAGCCGTTGCTATAGCGCTTACGCGCTTCAACCTGCAAAGCGTGATAATTCGAATTGGCCGAATTCTCAAATACCCGGTAAGCTCCCAGGTCCGGGTTCGGGCGGCTAAAAGCCACGAGGCCTGGGGTATTAAAACCCAAAAATACCTCAGAAAAAGCCGGGTCTACAAGGAGCGGTCGGTCACCGAATGCGTCGAACAGTAGTGTGGTAGGAATGCTGTTAATACCAAGGTTTGGCGTGGTCAGGCGCGTCAGCTTCGTCCCTTTGGTTCCTACGTAGGCTGCCGATATAAGATAATCCCTCCAAATTTCGTGCTCAAGTGTCAGATGCCAATGTTGAGCATAAGGAGAGCGAAGATTTTTCTCAGGCAAGGTAAATGACAACTGCCCCAGTTGGTTGAATAAAGCTCCGATCCCTGCAGCTATTAACTCGGGTTGGAGGCCAAATTCATTTATCGTTCCCGGCCGAATCAGAGGGTTGTTTGGATCACCACCGAAAGCCAGAAAGAAAGGACTGTTCAGAGAAAAAGGGTTAGGACCTAAAGAGTTAGGGTCTATCGTGATTGGAATCTCATTTGGAAAGACGTTGCGAGATTGGCTTACTACGGCTCCCAATATGGAGTCATAGTAGATGCCGTAGCCGGCGCGAATTGAAGTTCTTAGATTCGGCGCCCAGGCGAAGCCTATGTGCGGCGCAAAATTGTTTCGATCCGGCTCGTATATGCCCGTGCGTCCATCCAGAAACCGCTTGTAAGCAGCGACTGACGCGTCAAAAACATCTAGGAATGGTTGAAGGTCCGGGCTGGGAGCCGTAGAAGGCGGAAGGTTCTTAAGAGCCAGCGCATCCTCTATGCGGTTGTTCACCTCATGCGGAACAGAGTTGTACTCGTACCGCAAGCCGTAATCAAGCGTGAGCTTAGGCGTCAGGCGCACATTGTCATTGAAGAACAGGTTGTACTCGGTGAATCGCAGCCCGATGAATGAATTTGCCTGGCCGAGAGTTATTGTCTGGAAAAACGAAGATGGTAATCCTAAAGCAGCAAAGCTTGTAGCCCCATTCGGGTCAATGAACAAGGTATCGTTAAAGACAATATCTCCATCATTCGTAAAAAAAAGGTTCCCAAAAACTCCATTGGTGAAGACCAGGCTCGGGCGATAGTTGCGATCCTGTTGGCTATTAAGTTGATAGCGACGGACGTCCGCGCCAAACTTAAACGAATGCGTTCGGTATGTCCACGACATTGTGTCGGCGAACTGAAACGTATTATTAACGCGTCTTGCTGGAAATGTGGAAACGTCTACTCCAACAGGATCGAAAGGCTCGATTGTAATCTGACCCAATGGCCCTGTGGATGTTAATACATCTACGTCTTGAACAAGTTGACCTGAAAAAGCATCAACTACCGAAATTGTTGATCTAACATCGCTGCAAAAAACAAGGGGGTTATCTGGAATAATATTGCTAAACGGATCTGGAGATGCAGAACAAGGGTTAAAACGACTTCCCGAGTATGCGGGAAAATCGAGTCGCGTGCGACCATATGAGAAGCGCGCCTGGTTAAACAGATTCAAACTTAACGCGCTATCAAGGATCAGCGAAAGATTCTGCGTGCGAGAATCTGCAATGATCGAGGATCGGATCGCCCGATTAACACTCGGCAATGTGCGGTTGTCGTCCGTAAAGTTGTAACGCCCATTAAAGGTATTGTTTGGCGTCAGCTGATGTGTCAGCCTGAACGAGGCAATCGATCCGTCGCCATCAGCAGGCAGGTTTGCAGTGTACGTGCTAACGCCAAATGGCCCTCCCGGATTGTTCGGCGTGGGGTATAAAGAAAACGCGTTTTCACCTACGGGATTCGCCTGGTTAGCAGTTCGCAGGAATAAAGGTATTACGTCTCCCTGATCATCTACAATACCTGTCAACGTATCAAGGCCTGTGGCGTTCAGGAAACTGCGGTTCGCTAAAGCCGGGACCGCGAAATGCTGCTCGACTGTTGAATTAATATTCAAGAACTCGTAGCTGGCGAACCACTGCGTCTTCTTGCTCTTTCCAATCGGCCCGCCGATTACTGCGCCCGCCTGCAAACGAGTGAAAGGGTCTTCGCCCTCGGACGCGCCGCCTAAAAAGTCGAAGGCATTGCGCGCGTTCAGACTGTTGTGGGTAAAGAATCCGTATACCTGTCCGTGAATAGCGGCGGGGCCGCCTTTCGATACCGCGTTGACCTGCGAGCCGAAGTTGCGGCCAATCTCGGCGTCCCACAACAGCGTCGATATCTGGAATTCCTGGACTGATTCGATCGATTGCGGAACCAGGGTGACAAAGCCCTGGCGGCGCACGCCGACATCCGGGTCGTTGTTGTCCGACCCATCAATGGTGAAATTATTCGACCGGGCGCGCAGCCCGTTGACTGAAAACTGGCCCGCCGTGCCGATGCCGAATCCTACGCCCGGGCCTCGCACGCCGGGAGTGTAGGGAGGAGGCAAAACGCCGGGCACAAGCAGCGCCAGTTCGTCGAAAGACCGCATGGTAGCTCCGCCGCCGAGCGGAAGCGACTCAAGCTCTCTTTCGGTGAAATTACCGCCTCGCGTCGCATCAGTCTTATTGATAAGCGAACTAGACTCCGGCGCTTGCACGCTCGTGCCCGTAGGGGCAGTACCGGGTGGCGGCACGGTAGGCACGGTAGGTGTTTGACCCGCAGGTGTTTGAGTCGGGGTGGTCGGCGCAAGTTGCCGGAGCGTGATAAGCGGCGGCCGGATTTCAGTCGTGGCATTAAGCGGGACTCGAACAGTAGCAGCGCCTTCATTGTAATTTGCGAAAGTGGCAGTGATACGATAATTGCCCGGAGGCAAAAGGGGCCTGCGGTAAGAGCCGCTCCCGTCCGTTACCGTCGCGTATGCGTTGCCGCTATCTTCGTTTACTATAGTTATTTTGACTCCGGATAACGGTTGGCCTTGCTCGTTGAAGACCTGACCGATAAGAGTGCCTGTAGTCTGCGCCATTGCAATCGGCACCGGAATGAGCGCCGAAAGAAGTATAGTTATGCATGTTGCTATAACAATCCGTCTGAGCGGTACGGTCAGATAACTAAGCATAGTTCCTCCATTGTTGCGCCTTCTGCGAGGCGAATTTGACTGAGAGCGAACAGGTTTTATCCGGCGCGGTTTGATATGGCCGCGACCTTATCGTTTGCTGTAAAAGCTCTTACTATATAATGACGCGAAACGCGGTTATATTACTGCAAAAAGTTAGAAAAACTGTTCAATCTTAAAGCACAACTGCATTGCTGCGACAATCTACCGCCGGCTTGGCGGGCAGAAAATCATTCCTCTAAAAGCAAGCATCGCTTTGCCGCCATTATTAGAGATAAAATCAAAAATGCACCGACTCTTTAACAGAACGGATCAGCGCGGCTGCACTACAATATCATCAATCGAGAATAACTCGTTAGCTACAGTGCGAAAACCGATGCTGCCTATAGGAATGAGATTAGCCGCATCGGTAAAGACGCCTAGCTGTACTGCTACTCCCGTTGCAGACGGAGTGATCTTGTGCTCAATCTGGTTGTTGACCACAGTGATTTCAATCGTGTATTGACCGCCTGCGCTCAGTTGATCGAGCACAGGAAAAGAGTTTATGGGATTTTGCAGATTGAGCTTACCATCCTGAACGATGTAACTGCAGAACCGGCCGGGAAACAGCCCGCCGGGGCCTGAGAGATAAAAGAGGTAGTAGGTATTCGAGTTCTTCACTCGCAGCGCCCACGCAGCGCCACCCGCGTTTGTGAGCTTCAGGTGAAACTGCATGTAAAAATTCCGGTAGTTATAGTTAGTCGCAAATCCGATCTTCGCCGAATTGGCGATTTCAAGTCGGCCTGCCTTGATTGCCCACCCTCCTGAGGAGACACTCCATTTGTTCAGATTAATACCGAAATCCTCGCTAAACTCCGCTGAGGTGGCGCGCGGCGACAACTCAGGCTTTATATCAATAGGCTTGCCGAACTCGAAATTCAGCCGCCGCTTAAACTCTTCATACCCATCTTTGGCCAGCTTGATTTCGTGCTCTCCTACGCGTATATCGCTGAACTTCAGTATGCCGTCGTCAGGCGTTTCGCCGCGCGGCTCACCGTTGATGTACACGTTTGTTGCGGGAAGCGTCCTGACAGTCATCTCGACAGTCGCCCGCTTCGATATGAAAGTCCACGTGTATTGGCTGCCGGGCGATATGTTGAATCGCCGTTCAGCGATCACGTAGTCCGGGTGATCATAGGCAATCCTTAGCTCGCCCGGCGGAAGACCATCAATCACCACCAGGCCGCTCGCATTATCAATTTTGTACTTGGAGCGAGCCAGCGGCTGGTCGTTGATCAAAATCTTAGCGCCCTCTATGGCGGGGCCAAGCATCACGCGCCCGTATTTGGAGCTGAGGTCTGCTTCAATAATTTCCGGTCTTCCGGCCAGAAGTTTAACGCGCTTCTCGATGGTGGCAAACTCAGGGCCGGCCGAAACGGTGACTGTATATTCCTGCCCGCTGGGAAGCTCTTTTCTAAACTCTCCCCCCTGCGCTCTCCCTGCGATCTCGCCGTTTATCTTGACCTCTGCATTATCAGGCTCGGCCTGCACTATCAGTACACTATAGCCGGCTTTGGTTGACCGTGTATTTTTAACCGGACGCCGCACTACAGTGGTGCGCTTGGTTCTCTTTGACCTCGCCTTCGTCGAGGCTTTTGGGCCGCTTCTGTCCAAATGAAGCGACGGAGAGCGCAAGCAGAATAAGGATAACCATCGTGCAGCGAACAAGTGGAGTGTGTGTAGCTTCTTTCATCGTAATTATCACCCTGTTTCTATGATAATTATCTCCAGATCAATCTTGCTTAACGAAAAGGATTATTTTGGAATAGTCTGGGCGCATCGAAATCCGAGCCAGACCTCTTTTAAACTAGGCTTATCCCAATAACGAACCCAACTCACAAGCTCTTCTTTGGTAAGGTTGTAAGCGCCGCCTCGATATATCATCTTACCCGGATCGGGTGGAGCCGGAGAAAACCGATACGGCCTGTATTCATCCTCGACCCATTCGGAGACATTTCCCGCCAGGTCATAGATGCCGCACCAGCTCTTACCGCCTGGATAGCTGCGGACTGCTACAGGTTTATCCCGACTATCTTCTTTGGAATTCGAATACCTGGGAGACCAGTTCAGCCCCCAAGGGTATTTCAGGTTATTAGAGCCGCGCGCAGCATACTCCCATTCAGCTTCGGTTGGCAAGCGCTTTTTGGCCCACGCAGCGAACGCTTTCGCGTCTTCCCAGGAGACATTCCATACCGGCAGATTGGCTTCGCCTGACGGGAATTCGCCGTTCTGCCAGTGTGACGGCGCAGCATGACCTGTCGCCCTGACAAACTGCTGATACTGCTGGTTGGTCACCTCTGTCTCGTCAAGTAAAAATTCTGGAACCGTCACCTCGTGGGCCGGTTTGACGTCAGCGTCCGCGCCGGGGTCGTCTGAACCCATCATAAACTTGCCGCCCTGAATCAACACCATCCCCTCAGGTATAACAAGAGTGGGGGCGCCGTTGGGTGGAGGCACCGGTGGGCCTCCGGGCGGTTGCTCTATCGAAGGGCTGGGGGTAAAGGCAAACCAGATGATGCCCACTATTAAGACAACGGCCAGACCCGCGGCCAGCCCTATATACAACAGCTTTCGTTGCCTGAGCGTCTCATCACCCCCGGCCCCGGTAAAAGGGGACAATAGACGCCCGATCAGTGAACTGTCGGGCACTGTAGTCTGGAATAAATCTTTTGTCGTATCGGTCTTTCCAGGTGTCGCCACGCCTGAAACTCCGGACTGCGCTAATGCGGGCGGCGGCGTCCTGGATGACTGAGACGGATCAAAGGAGCGAGAGCGGTCAGGCGAAATAGACCTGTATCCGGTGTAAGGCATGGAAGACGAGGGGAAGATCGATTGCGGCGTGTTCGTCCCTAACACTTTCAACTCCACCCCAGCTTCATATAGCGCATTCTCAAGCTCCTGCGATAACTGCGCAGCTGATTCCTGCCGGTCCTTTCTCTCTTTCTGTAGCGCGCGTAATACTACCGCCTCCAACGGCTCCGGGATGCTGTCTCGCAACTCCCTCAACGGGCGCGGCGCCTCGTTGGCGTGCTTTAAAACCACTCCCACAGGCGTCGCCGCAAGAAACGGCACCTGCCCGGTCAACATCTCGTACAGGATTATTCCCAGGCTATAAATATCTGACCGCGCATCCAGCTCTTCGCTTTTGCATTGTTCAGGCGACATGTAATAAGGCGTCCCGACTATCATGCCTTGCTGCGTAAGCTGGTTCGATTCGGTGTCGGTCTTGAGCTTTGCAATGCCGAAGTCCAGGACCTTGACGCGCGGGATATCATCATCGGATTTAACGAGCCAGATGTTATCGGGCTTAAGATCGCGGTGGATGATGCCTTTGATGTGGGCCGCCTGCAAGGCAGAGCAGGTCTGGTGGACGATGATGAAGGTCTCCTCGTAGTCGAGCTGCTTGCGCTCCTTTATCATCTGACGAAGTTCGATGCCGGTTAAGAACTCCATAACCAGGTACGCCATTCCTGTGTCACTCATGACCCCAAAATCTGTGACGGCGACTGCGTTGGGATGTTGTATGTAAGCAGCGGCGCGGGCCTCGCGGCGGAATCGCTCGATGGCTGTCTGGTCGGTGGCGAGTTGAGAGTGAAGAATCTTTACGGCGACGGTGTGGCCGATCTGGATGTGGGTGGCGCGATAGACCTTGCCCATGCCGCCTTCGCCGATCTTCTCTTCGATCTGATACTTGTTCTCGATTACTAAGCCGATGAATTCATCGCGCTCGGTTTTAGTGATAAGGAGTTGACCGTCAAAAGGGCAGTAAAGCAGCTGGTCCTTCATGTCCTTTTTGCAGATGGGGCAGAATTTCATCGTGCCGACTCCTGTGAGGATAAACCTGAGCTAAAGCGGCTATATCCTATCAATATGCCTAGAGGTGTGTCAATTATACGGTCATGGAAAGAGCCACTAGTGCGGAAGCGCTGTATCTGTTTAGTGTTAATATGCTTTCTTTGTGGCTTGCGGGATTGAATAAACCATGTTTGTAACGTCAATCGCAATCTGAGGTATGGTGCTGAGCAAGCGGCCCAGTGTACCAGATAAATAACTCCTCAGAGTCTCGGTCGGCGCTTGTCAAAGATAAAGCAGAAAGAATATCACTCACCCAATAATGCGATGTAAGTAGATTGTATTTGCGTAACTGTTCAGACTCTGATGCGGGGATGAGGCTTGGGCTAGTTGACAACGGGTGTAAACTTCGTGCGTGATGCTCGACCTCCAACAGGCCACCCGCGAAGAACTGATCCATCTCAACTTGCAGTTGGTCGCTCAACTTCAACTCTTACAAGAGCGCGTCAAGCAATTGGAAGCAGAATTAGAGTCTTTGCGCGGCGGTGGCTCCAAAAGCAATCCTCCAAGCTTCGTTAAGGCAAACCGCCCTGTTCGTAGTAAGAAAAAGAAGCGCAAGAAACGTGCGCACGGCTTCGCACGCAAGCTTGATGCTGCTACTGCGCGTGTCGAGCACTCCCTTGAGCAATGCCCACAGTGTCAGGTATCGCTCAGGGGGCGACGAGTGATCAAGTCTCGCCAGGTTATTGAGCTTCCACCAGTTCAAGCCCAGGTCGTAGAGCACATCCTTATAGAGCGTGGTTGCCCGAACTGCCACAAGCGGTGGGCACCACCGATGGATTTATCAACAGTAGCTGTAGGCTCTCAGCGTTTCGGTATCAGTGTGCAAGCTGAGGTGACGCTACTGCGTGAGCAATGCAGGCTTCCTTTTAGAGTTATACAAGACTATCTCCGCCACAGATTCGGCCTCAGAATAAGTGTCGGCAAGTTGGTAGCTTTAGTTGAGGGGGTGGCCCGAAGTGGCAAAGCGATAGTGGAAGGTTTCAAGCAGCAGATTCGGGGTTCTCCCGTAGTAAATGGGGATGAAACGAGTTGGCGAGAAGATGGGCTAAACGGGTATGTGTGGAGTTTCTCGACCGACAAGATTAGGTACTACATTTACCGCAAGAGTCGTTCGGCAACAGTAGTGAAAGAAGTCTTGGGCGAGGAGTTCGATGGTGTTTTAGTGAGTGATTTCTATGGCGGGTACAACGCGCATTTGGGGCTACATCAGCGATGCTGGATACACCTGCTGAGAGATATACACGAACTGAAGGAAAAGCATGCCGATGACAGGAAGTTGAAGAAGTGGGCACAAGCAGTCAAAGCAATCTATGAGGGAGCAAAGCAGTATAAGGGGCCAAGCGCGAGGCTCGATGCGGTAGAGCAGAAACAGCAGCGAGTAAAGCGGCAGCGAGAGTATGAGCAAGAGTTGATGAGAGTGTGCCGACCGCACCTAAAGAAGAAGAGACTACAGAGCAGGCTTTGCGAAAGAATAGAGCGGTTCCTACCAGAATTGTTTATGTTTGTGGCAGACGCAAGAGTGCCCTCAGACAATAATGCAGCAGAGCGGAGTGTGAGACATCTAGTGGTGAGTCGCAAGATCAGCGGAGGGACGAGGTCGGAGAAAGGAAGTGAAACCAAGAGTATACTGGCATCACTGTTCGGCACATGGAGACTGCGACAGGTCGATTTCTATCAATCCTGTCTGGATTTACTTACAGCAAACAATCCGACACTCTGAACAGTTACGTATTTGCCTATGTGCAATCAAACTCTCACTGCGATTCGGGGCAAAGTGGTGGTGAACATCAGAGTGACCCCATGACGTTCACCGCCATATGTAGAAAAAACAACTGCTTACTCAGGGACGAAATGGATAGACGAATACTTCAGATTCTTTGCGAGAACGGTTGTTCACCCGCAAGATTATGGGAGCCTTCTCTTTTACTTTATTGCCGGACTTTAGGGCGATCAAGGCAGTCCTATTCCTTGATTGCGCATTCTTTGTATTCTTTTCCTCATTCGCGGTGTCATCTATGAACAGCTTCGCGTTTTTATCGAAGTTCTCCCCTATAACCACTAAAGTTTTGCCATCCGTGACAGCGCCCAGAATTACCGGGTTGAAGGTGATTGATGCTCCCTCGCTTGCGATATAGAGAGCATAATTGCCGGTTACTGTACGCCGGTTGATACTATCAGTGAAAGCAGTAACCTCGATAATATAGGTCCCTTTTTTCAGATTCCTTAGCTCCCCTTGCTTCGGGGGCAGGCTTGGCAAACGTGCGTTGCGAAAGCCTGCTCCATCGTCATCCTTATTATCACCTACCTTTATCTCTTGACCATCCCTCAACTCCAGCAGTGTTATAAAGGGATCAAAATCGGTCGAGCCTACGTTGATAGCTACGTTCTGTCCCTGGTCTTGCTCAACCACGAAAACATACCGATCAGCCCTAAACGAATTTCCCCGGCCATTCGGCCCAGCCGACCTGCAATCCTCACCGTTCAATGTGCCGTAAGCCGTCTCCCCTATTGCGAAGGGTCTCAGAAGCGGCGATACGTTTAGATCTACGCATCTCCCCGCAGCAAATTGAGTGATAGCGAATGTCTCACTCCCGACCGTGATGCTCCCACAACGCTTACCAATCTGCGGGCTGTTACTTCCCTCACAACGGTTTTCTGCTCCCGTATATTCTTCGACCGAAAAGATAACAAACCCTTTGCCGATTTTGTCTTCTCCCCCCTTATCTATAGTTATCCAGTCGGGATTGTTGCTTATAGCTTTCCAGGGACATCCGGCATCGGTTGCCGGCGTTACCATGAACCCGAACGAGCTGCCGGCTTCGTTTCTTCCATTAATCAGCTCTGTCCGGCTCTCTCCTATCGATATCGTTTTCGGGGATAAGGTGAATTCGCAATCGGGGCGAGGCTGTCCGATTCCCGCCTGGGTAACGGTGTAAGTCTGACCCCGCACCGTAATTTTACCCATGCGCGAAGAAGTTTCCGGGTTAGCTTCCACTGTATAACGAGCTGTGCCCTCGCCTCTGCCGCTTGAGGTTGTTTTGAGCCAAGTCGAATCGCTTGTGGCTTCCCATGGACAGTCATTGGCTGTCCTCACCACGAAACTTCCGTCCCCGCCCGGGGCCGTGAAGTCATTTGACGACTCCAACAGAGTATAGGTACAGGGGTCACGAGGCGTTCCAGAATCAGCACCGACTTGAGTGATTGTATGAACTTGCCCCTGAACTTGGATGGTTCCCGTTCGGGGACTCTGATTGGGGTTAAGTGCCACAGTATAATTGACTACCCCTGCGCGGTCATTGCTGCCGCCCGAGATGATGGTGATAAAACTTGGGTTATTGTTTACTGCTTCCCACGTACACCCAATCGACGTTATCACTGTGAAGCTTCCGGGACCTCCCTGTTCCGGAAACTCGCCTGAGGTTGGCGAGACACTGAAAGTGCAAGTGGCTTCACTCTGGATGATCGTATAAGTCTTATCTTGAACCGTGATAGTGCCGGTTCTCTGGGAAGTCGTCAGGTTCTCACTCACCCGGTAGCCGACTGTCCTACCCTGGGTATTGCTGCCTCCACTTATAATAGTGACGATGCTTGGACTATTGCTTACGGCTTGCCACGGACACGTCCCCGGCGCGTCCACATCGAAGCTTCCGTCGCCGCCCTGGGCCGTGAAATTTTTTGACGACTCCGATAACGTGTAAGTGCAAGTGACTCCTGGGTTCTGAGTAATTCTATGCGTGGCAACTACGTTGCTTGTACCACCTGGCCCTCTAACACTAACCTCAATTGTTGCCGAACGAATTGTGCTGGTTGTATTCGCTTGTAGTTCGTAGGTCACGACCGCGCTCCCGCCGGCTTCCGGCTCCTCGCTTGTTATCTCAACAAAGGGGCTTGCAGTGGCAACAAACCATCTACAAGCTCTACCGGGCGCTGTGATCACTTGAAAGTCTCCCGTGGCGGCACCTGAACCAAATACATCGTTTTCCGGGCAGGCGATGAAGCGAGTGCAATCCTCCGGTTCTGGAGGGCAGCCCTCCTGAATTACGGCCGCACCTGCCGTTAATCTCGCTCTTGGGTCGGCAGTTATAGATTGAGTTATGACGAAGCTTGATATCGCCAGGAGCACGATCAAGACCTTACCGAAAGCTTTCGAGTAAACCGTCTTCGAAACCCTTGCCATCAGGGATCTCTTTACGTTTGGTGAATTTGCCATGCTCGAATTCCTCCTTGGGATTGATAATCCCTTCAGCGCCTCATGTTGAGGATCCCACCGTGCTAAGCCCTTCATATCTCTCATAGCTATGTAAGCTGGAACGGTCCTTTTAGCCCAGCGAAGGTGCCCGGTCAGAATTTGTATTTCAAAGCGAACTGTATAGTGCGCGAGGGCACACGCGTATCGACAAAAATCTGTTCTGTCAGGGGCTTAACTCCCAGCCCGCCGAAGAAGACTTCGTTGACCGGCACGCCGAAGTTCGACCGGTTAAATATATTGAAGACCTCTGTTCGGAATTCGAGGCCATGCCTTTCGGTGAGCCTGAAATTCTTATTGAACGTCATATCGATACTAACTAGCTTCGGCGCGCGGAACTGATTGCGCCCAGCCTGACCGGCAAGCGTTCCGTCTCGTTCTATTCTATCGGTCAGATTACCATCCCGGTTGGCATCAAAAGGTACTAACACCGAATACGGCTGCCCGGTCTGGAATGTGCCGATGCTGGCAATTTGCCAGCCGCCTAGAAGCATATTATCCTGGAAGCCCGGCAGGTCGTAGATAAGGCTGTAAACAAAACGATGGCGCACATCAAAGTTTGCGTCACCGCGCTCTGCCTCCCGGTCGAAACTGCCTTGCGGCAAAGCCCGCGCCCCAGCCAGATCAAAGATATCCGATGCCTCATCTAATGCGTGTGACCATGTGTATGCCGTAGTGAATTGAATCCGCCGCGAAAATCGCTTGTTAACCTGAAGCTGCAAGCTGTGATATATCGAATTCGCGTCCGACTCAATTGAGGTGAATGAGCCGAGTTGGGGAGATGGCCTGTCCAGCGAGCGGGTGCCTCCGTTAAAGATCGGATCTCCAACCTTGGCAGGCGCGCGCTCGACAAACAGCAATCTATTCGGGCCCAGATTTGGTGTGCCAAACCTGAGCAGGTGCGTCCCCCTGGTTCCCACATAGGCTAGAGACACAAGAAAGTCCTCTTTGAGCGATTGCTCTAGAGTCACTCCCCAGTGTTGCGAATAGGGAGTGACCAGATCGGCCGCGGGAAGGACGAAATCAGGGAAGGCAAAACTTCGCTGTCCTTCTAATCCTAATGCTCCACCTAGAGCCTGATTGAAGCTTTCAATGACGTCCGCCGCGCTGCCGGCGCCCGGCCCGAAGGTATTCAAAGTTCCATCCGCCGCGACGATTGATGGATTAATAAAATCAAGTCCGTCATTGCGAAGATTAAGCCCGGAGATACCGGCCAGGTTGAAAGTGAAAAAGGTTGGGAATACGGCTCGCGATTGGCTGACTACTGCGCCGGGTATCTGGTCATAATAGATTCCATAACCGACGCGAACGGATGTATTTCCTTTACCGAACGGGTCCCAAGCCAATGCTATGTGCGGAGCAATATTGTTTGTGTCTCTCTCATATATCTTTTTGCGGCCTTCGAGAAACTTGTCAATACCTATCTGCTCGATTTGCTGATCGACAAATGTATTTTCAATACGCCGGTCCACATCTGTCGGGACGGTGTTGATCTGGTATCTCGTGCCTATCGTAACGATCAGGTTGGGGCGGAGACGAATCTGGTCGGCAAGAAAGAAATCATTCTGCCAGGAGCGCAATTCTATGGTTGAATCCGAGGACGTTGCTAGAGTTTGAGTGAATCCTGTCGGAACGCCGACGGCGACAAAGTCTCTGCCCTGTAAAAGTGTAGGCAACGGTATTCCAGAACGAGGATCAGCATCTTCATTTAGCACGCCGTTGAAGACAGCGACCGGACGGAAATTTCTGTCTAGAAAGCTGTCGAGATGAATGCGCCGTATATCAAATCCGGCAGTAAATCTCTGCTTTCCCATGCTGTATATCAGAGTGTCTGCAAATTGGAAGGTTTTATTTACCCTTCCCTGGGGGAAATTTATGACATCGACTCCGACCGGACTATATCCAGAGACCACAAGCTGGCCCAGCAATCCCGTGCAGTCCTCTGTAGAATTGGCGCCCGTGCAGCTCTGTCCGTCGCCTGCAAGGGTTCTATACTTGGGAGCAAATCCTACGCGAGATTCATTGCGGAGGAGATTTCTGTTGAGCAGAAACGGGACATCAGAGAGTCTATCGGAAGGAAGAAGATTCGGATTGCGAATCTCCTCGAATTCGAGACTCGTCCTTCCATAAGATGCCCGAAACTCGTTCGACAGCATTTGATTGATCTCACTGCTAAGAAAAATAGAGAGGTTTTGTGTTCGGACCAGCGCCTTGAGCGAAGAAAAGATAGCTCCGCCTGTGACCGGCAGTGTCGTATCATCATCTGTGAAATTGTATCTGCCAGTCAAACTATGGTTCTTTCCAAACGCTCTAAAACTCGGGCGGTCCATTTTCATCGAAAAGACTAGGCCGTCTGCGTTTGCCGGAAGAACCTCCGTATATGTATTTGCCCCATAGGGACCAACAGGATTGTTTGGAAAAGGAAATAGACTAAAGAATGCATCGCCAATAAGCGATGTGGGACCGCCAAAGAAGCCGCCCTCACTAATCCCTCTATCACCTGTGAGAAGCCTTCTATTCCCGCCGAGGTCCAATGTGAGGCCGCGTTCGGCGACTGTCGGCACCGCGAAATGCGATTCTCTGTTAGCGTCTATATTCTGGCGTTCGATAGAGCCAAAAAAGAAGAGCTTCTGTTTGACTACAGGCCCGCCGAGAGTGAAGCCGTATTGCCCGCGCGTGTATTGATTCTCATCCTCAACAGGATTCAGTGGAGCAAGGAGATTGTTATCGACCTGGATGACTCTTCCGTCAGAAGAGCGGCTTATAGGGTAACTCGTAGGCCCCCCTGTCAGGTCAAAAACGTCCCTGGCTTTCAAGGCTCGATTGGTAAAGAAGCCATAAAGCAATCCGTGATATTCGCTCCCTCCCGACCTGGAGACGGCATTAACCTGTGCGGCAAGGTTGCGCCCAAACTGCGGCTCAGGCAGCAACGTGATGATGCGAAATTCTTGCAGGCTCTCAATCGTTTGCGGCACAAGCGACGTGAACCCCTGGCGGCGCACGCCTATGTCCTCATCGTTGTTGTCCGAGCCGTCTATCGTGTAGTTGTTCGACCGGCTGCGGAGGCCGTTGACCGAGAACTGGCCCGACGTGCCGACTCCCGCGCCCAGGCCAGGCCCAACCGAATTGCCTATGGCCTGAGGCGGGGGAGCTACGCCAGGAGCGAGAAAGGCCAGGTCATCAAAGGTGCGCACCCCGGGCAACAGCAGGGTTATCAGTATGCGGCGGTCGAAATTCTGACCTCTGGTGGCGTTCGTCAGATTGATTAGCTGCTCTGCCGCAGGCCTGCCCTCTGGTCCCGTATTCGGTACAGCCCCGGGGCCGCCTGATGGCCCCCCGATTACTGCCGCTTTTTGTAAAGCGATCGGAGGGATAACGGGATTTGCTTGCGAGAGCCTGACCGCGAAACTGGAAATCTTCCGAGTTTCAAAACCGGGCGCAGTGACTATTATCGTGTAAAGGTTCGGAGGCAAAAACTCAAAAGAGTAGTTGCCGCTTGAGTTCGTATTGACCGAACGCTCCAGCCCCGTCTCTTCATTTTTTACTATGACGGTTGCCCCGGCGATGCCCCTGTTGGACGTGCCTGCTTCATAGATATTTCCTTCAACAGTCCCCGTCGTAGTCGTCTGCGGCCTAACGACAAGTGCGCAGTTTAGGAGCAGACAGAACAGTACGAAAAGGCGAAACAACTTTGCCCCGATTACGGTCATAGCGCTTCCTCCATATTCTCGGATCCCTGTGCAGGTTTCTGTTATACGTAGATGGGTTTTTTAGGCCCCTTAGATTTGTTATGACCCCGGTCACTAATTCATTACACAGAAAAATGATCTAATCGTGCGAAAAGATTTAGTTGCTCAGATTGGAAGGGAAGTTTCTCCTCCAATAGAGCAAGCCTGGGAAAGTAGCCTGAACTTTTCTGCTTAGAACCTGTAGGAGATAGGCAATACTCCCAAACTAGGATATTTGAGGTAGCTCAACCTGACCGATATGATATTAGGCCTTGCGCAGAATAGTATAGTCACCCTTACCTGTCAACAAAAATCATTCCCTGAATGTAATTCGGGTGTTATCTATCTCTGTCTTTCCGGCAGTTTCGTTTAAGAGAGCAAAGCCGCATCATAATAAAACTTACCCGATTATGCCGAAGGTTTTAGAACCGACTCTGTTAAGTGAGCGGGACGGTAATTATTTTAATAAGGTATGTCAGTGAGAGGGTTGCAAATATTATCTTTAGAGCAGTTTTCAATCGAATGTACGGGATTGGCAGAGACATCTCACCGCAGAGACGCAGAGAGCACAGAGGATGCGCAGAGTTTTATTCCGCTCTGCGCCCGCTCTGTGTTCTCTGCGTCTCTGCGGTGAATCTTCTTTCATTTCCTTACCCTCATTTGAAATTCGCTCTAGGTTTTCCTATCGTGTCGCGGGAGGTTTTGGTTTACCCGGAATAACAATCATCGTGTAGACGTTAAATTCTTCGTCATCCTTTGCCTGAAACCCTACCATGCCGTAAGTCAGAGTTTTATCCGGCAGCGTGTGTATCAACTTGGAGCCTGCGGCCGGATCGCTCTTTAGTCGAATGAAGTGCTTTATAGTAGTCCCGTCCGCCTCAACCGTTATGGTGAACGAGTCGCCCGGAGTGCTTAAATTATCTACCACTTTTACGTTGTCAAGCAGTTTGAATTGTCCATTTTGATAAAGATAACTGCGGAAAAGACTTGGGGACAGGCTTTTCGGCCCGGTGAGTTGAAACAGATAGTAGTTCTGCTTGTCGCGGGCGCGCACTATCCAGGCCGCCCCCTTGCCGTTAATAAAGCTTATGTCGAAGACCATTCGGAAGTCATCGTAGCGACGTTCTTTTAACAATCCCGGATCGATCCCCTTCACCGCCGCCTTGCCCTGAACCACCTGCCAGGCCTGAGGCACATCCCAGAAGCCTTTAAAGGTGGCGGCGTCGAAAAGCTCGGAGTATTCCGAGGAAGTTTTTATGCGCGTCAGGGCCACCTCGACTGATCGCTCGCCGGCTTCAAAATTATCAGACAACTGGTTCGGCTCGAACTTATCCTCCATCTCCGCGCGTATCGTATGAGAACCCTGGCTTATATTCGTTTGAAACCCTGAGCAAGCCGTTATCCTGTACGCGCCCTACATTATTCCCATCGATGAATATCGTGGCCCCGGGCTCGCTCTTAACAATAAAGTTGACAATCGCCAGCTTGAGAACCGGAGTCAATATAGTTCTTGAGCCTCCTTGGACCTCCAGCTTTTCTCTTCTGTAAGGAGTTATGCTTGGGTGCGTGATGCTCAGTGTGTGAAATCCTTCCGCCACATTATCGAATTCGATCTGATTCTCTTCTCTCCTTATGCGGACTTTTATATTTAAAGCGGCAGGAGTTCGCTCGTCTATTAAGATGGTCGCGGTATCAGGCTCAATCTGCCCCAGCCCTATAGTGATCGAGCCGCTCGTCAGTTTCAACTCGGCTCGCTCAATCTTTGCCAGGGGCGGTTTGACCAGTACGCCCCTTCTGGCAACCGGGTAGTATCCCGCAGAGATAACCTCTATATCATAAGTTCCGGCAGTAAGCTCTGCGCGGAACTCGCCATCCTGAATCGATTCCCGTTTGACTTCGCTGCCCTGGCTGTTCTTAACGATTATGTCGGCGGTAAGAGGGTCTGTGAGAACAAAGAGCACCCCATTGGTCGCAACCTTCGCTTTTCGCGACTTCGTCGGCCCCTTGGGCCGTATAATAGTCGTCGGCGGCCTTATTGGTCTGATATTGACATCCTGCCGAGCATAGACAGGGGAAAAGAAAACGAACAGTAAAACCACGGAAAGGAGCTTAAAGTAAGTCATGTGCTTTTCATTCGCGCGCTGATCGATCCGGCAATCGCAGAAAGGTCCAGCCCGCCTCCCGATTCTTCGGATGAAAATAACGCAATAATGAAATTGACGCAATGCCGGTTGGAGATAATCTCTCGAAGATCGTCACTTCGAGGGTACATCCATGACGCAGCGGAACCCTATATTCGGATAAACATTCTCGGGCGATCCGCGCAATCGCCTTGTCAGCCTCGTAAATTCCTCGGGAGATTTTTTAAATTGATTGTAGGTGTTAATAAAACTTCCGCCGCGTATCACCTTCTTGCCTGACTGGCCTTCATAATCGGAGTCCGTCCATTCAGACACATTGCCGGCCATGCCAAACACCCCGAATGAACTCTTGTCATTCTGAAAACTGTCTACCGATGCGGCGCCTCTGCTTTCGTTATTCACATTAGCGTAAGTCAGGTTGAAGCTGTTGCCCCAGGGGTAAAGCCAGTTGTCTTTCCCTCGCGCCGCATATTCCCATTCGATCTCGGTAGGGAGCCGCCTGCCTAAAGATTTAGCATAGGCTTGAGCATCGTTAAAGCTGACATTGGTGACGGGCAGTCGCTCTTCTTCGGGTGTGAATCTCCCTGACTTCCAGGTCTCGGGCCAGCCTTCCGGTGTGCGATGTTTTTTGCTTTTTACGAAGTCATAGTACTGCTTGACGGTAACCTCGTACTTGTCCACGTAGAAAGGTCGCACAGAGACTTCTCTCACCGGCTTTTCGTTTTCGTCACCTTGCTCGTTCCCCATGATGAAATTGGCGCCAAAGACCGTTACCATCCCGGCCGGGGCAGGTGGGATCGCTCCAGCCGTCTTATTAGGACCTGTCTGCTTATCGTTACCGGGCAGTTCCGTATCCGCGGGCCCACCGCTTGTCAGCCAGACGATCACCCCAACAACTGTTATGGCCAGAACCGCAACCAGAGCGATTGAAAAGAGCCTTCGCTGCGGTGATGCGCCGTCCCTGGTGATCCCCGTAATGGTAGATCGAAACCGCTCGGCCAACGAGTTTCTTTGCCCGGAATCCTGGAATAACTTGTTTGCCGCCGATTCCACCTTTGGGTCGGCAACAATCGAACTTCCCGCCTGTGCGAAGGCAGGCGTTTCAGCGCGGGCAACCTCAATCGCGGGAGGGGGAGGGACTTCAAGAGGCGTAGAGAAAGTTCTATAGGGCACGTATGGATTGAGAGACGGTGAAAAAGGCGATGTCGGCGTTTTTGTGCCTAACAGCTTCAGCTCGATTCCCGCTGTGTATAGCGATGCTTCAAACTCCTGCGCCAATTGAAAAGCAGTTTCTTGACGATCTTTCCGTTCTTTGTTGAGCGCACGCAAGATGACGGCTTCCACGGGTTCGGGAAGTCCTGCGCGCAACTCGCGAGGCGGGCGAGGCTTCTCGTTAGCGTGCATGAGAACGACACCTACGGGGCTGGCGGCAATGAACGGGACCTGGCCCGTCAGCATCTCGTAAAGAATGATCCCCAGGCTGTAGATGTCTGACCGAGCGTCCAGGTCTTCGCTGCGACACTGTTCGGGCGACATATAATAAGGCGTGCCTATGATCATCCCCTGCTGAGTGAGCTGATTTACCTCCGCAGCAAACTTGAGTTTCGCAATACCGAAATCGAGCACTTTAACACGGGGTATCTTATCCTGAGAGCTTAGCAGCCAGATATTATCGGGTTTGAGATCGCGATGAATGATACCTTTTTCATGGGCCGCATGTAGGGCCAGGCAGGTCTGCTGAACGATGAGGAACGTCTCTTCATAATCGAGCTGCTTCTGCTCGTTCATTCTCGTCCTCAGCTCTATGCCTTTGAGGAACTCCATAACCAGGTAAGCCAGGCCCGTCTCTTTTATAACCCCGAAGTCGGTGACGGCGACGGCGTTGGGATGTTGTATATAAGCGGCGGCGCGAGCCTCGCGGCGAAATCGCTCCAGGGCCGTCTGGTCAGACGCTAAATTAGGATGGAGAATTTTGATAGCTACGGTGTGATCCATGTGGACGTGGGTCGCGCGGTAAACCTTGCCCATTCCACCTTCGCCTATCTTTTCCTCTATCTGATACTTGTCATCCAGAAGAAGCCCTAAGAAATCGTCTTGCTGAATTTTCGTCTGAAGCATTCCCCCGTCGAATGGGCAATAAAGCAAATTATCCTTCATGTCTTTCTTACAGATGGGGCATTGCTTCATTAGTCACCACTCCTGGCGGATAAACGAGGTTGATGCGGTTATTATCCTACATTACACCTGAAGGGGTGTCAATTATCCCGTTTTTTTCAATAAACAGGGATGTGGTTTCACTTACATTTAAACGTAATTGAACTTGCGATTGTAAGACGTTTCGCGGTAAACGCCTCTTTTTATAAAAGAGACAGCGGAGAGTTAGGCTCTCTCCGCTGCCTGCTTTTCGCGAAAGGTTAGAAGTTGTATTTCAAAGCGAATTGCACTGTGCGCGCGGGTATGCGCGTATCGACAAAGGTCTCGCTCCTCAGCGGGCTGTCGGCAACGCCGCCGAAGAAAAGCTGGCGCACGGGTATGCCGAATTGCGTCCGGTTGAAAATATTGAAAACCTCGGTTCTGAATTCCAGGTTCTGGAATTCGTTAAACCTGAAGACCTTGTTGACCGTCGCATCTACTGTCGCCACGCCCGGCGCGCGGAAGTTGTTTCGCCCGCTCCTGCCCGCATCACTCAGGCCGGGGTCGCTCACGCGGTCTGTCAGATTGCCATCAAGATTAAAGTCGCAGCAGAACAGCACAGAGTAAGGTTGCCCGGTCTGGAACGTGCCTATGCTTGCCACCTGCCACCCGCCCAGGAGTCTGTTATCTCTCGCGAAGGGCAGCTCCCATATGGCGCTGTAGACGAACCGATGGCGCACGTCAAAATTTGCGCTCGCGCGCTCGGCCTCGCGGTCGAAGCTGTTTTGCGGCAGCGCGTTCGCGCCCGCCGTGTCGAACAGATCGGATACCTCGTCAATGGCGTGCGACCAAGTGTATGCGCCGGTCAACTGTACGCCGCCCAAAAATCGCTTGATCAGTTGAAACTGTAGCCCGTGATAGTTCGAGTTCGCGTCCGACTCTATTGAAGTGAACGAGCCAAGCAGAGGGAACGGGCGACCCGTCACGCCGCCCGACCTTGGCGCTTCGTTCGCCCCAATGAAGCCGGGAAAGAGGGTCCCGATGAAGTCTATAGCTCTGATCTGATCGACGCGGGGTATGCCGTTAGGCCCAAGGTTCGGCGTCGCAAACCTCAACAGGTGCGCGCCTCGCGTGCCGACGTAGCCCGCCTGCGCCAGGAAGTCTCGCCCGAACTGGTGCTCTACCGTCAGCCCCCAGTGTTGCGCATACGGCGTTACGAGGTCCGAGGCGGGAAGCACGAAAGCCGGACCGGCAGAAAAATTTGAAGCGCGCGCTAAGAGTCTCGCGGTGTCAGACGGGCTGGCGAACGCAAACTGGTTCAGCGTTCCAGGGACGGCGAGGCTGGCCGGGTTAACGAACGGGAAAGTAATGACAGGATTTTGGGGCAAGCCGATCTGCGTGAAGTCAAGCCCGGCCAGGTTCAATGTCAAAAAGCTTGGGAAGACATTTCGCGACTGGCTTATCACCGCGCCAGGTATCTGGTCGTAGTAGATGCCGTAACCCGCGCGAACCGATGTGCGGCCATCGCCAGACGGGTCCCAGGCAATCGCAATGTGCGGCCCAAAGTTGTTGTTGTCTCGATTGAATATCTCCGTCCGACCGGCGAGAAACTGTTCCAGCCCCGACCTGCCGAAGTCCGCACGCTCGAACTCCTCGAATCGCTGAACCTCGCTCGAATTGAAGGTATTTTCTATACGGCTGTTGACCTCTCTCGGAACCGTGTTGATCTCGTACCTGAGTCCCAGTGTCAGCGTAAAGGTAGGGTTGACGCGAATCTGATCCGATACGAAGAAGTTGTTTTGCCAGTACCTCAAGCCTATAGTGGAATCTCTGACCAGCGCCTGCGTCTGGTAAA
The DNA here is from genome assembly GCA_963728545.1 of Blastocatellia bacterium. GTDB lineage: Bacteria > Acidobacteriota > Blastocatellia > UBA7656 > UBA7656 > DASUNP01. The sequence goes on along the minus strand of CAVSKO010000002.1, from coordinate 2,094,417 downwards.
ATCCCGTGGGCGCGCCCGCCGAGACGAAATCCGAGCCGAAGAAGAAGGGTATTTTCAGCGGGCCGAGCCTGGTCGCAAGCCGGCTCGGAGATATGTCCCCCGCAGCCGAAAAGACTGCGAGCGGGCGAAAGTTTCTCTCAAGAAAACTGTTGAGCTGGTTGCGGCGTATGTCGAAGCCGAACGTGAAGCGATGGTTGGTCAGGTTATAAAAGAGAGTGTCGGCATACTGGAAAGTGTTGTTGGTTCGGCCTTGCGGAAAATTGAAGACGTTGACGCCTATGGGGCTGAAGCCTGAAACTTTCAACTGGCCGAGCGGGCCCGTAAAATCTTCAGAATCAAAACCGGGAACCGTGATGAAAGACGGGTTGCCTGGCCGCAGCGTGCCGTCGTTGTTAAAAGCCGGCAGCGTCGCGTTGATTACGAACGGCGCGTTGAGCAAAAACGGCTCGTTGGGCAATGAACTCGATCTGAGCAACTGTGAATTGCGCACCTCTTCAAACCCGAGAGTCGTCCTTCCGAAAGAGAACCTCGCCTGGCTCAAGAACCTCGAAGAGAAGGTGCTGTTAAAGATCACCGACAGATTCTGCGTGCGCACCAGTGAGCGCAACGACGAGAAGATGGCTTCGCCCGTCACGGGCAGTATCGTGTCGTCGTCCGTAAAGTTGTACCTTCCTATCAAGCTATGGTCGGCCCCGAAAGCGCGTATGGTCGGGCGGTCGAGCCTTACGGAAAAGATCATCCCGTCGGCGTCCGCCGGAAGAATCTCTGTGAATGTGTTTCGCCCGTATGGGCCGACGGGGTTGTTAGGAAAAGGGAAGAGGCTAAAAAACGCGCCGCCGATTGGCGAGGCCGGGAGAACGGGCCGCGAACGGCCATCGGTTTCTGTGGTCTGCAACCCTGCTGCGCCGAACCCGAACAGCCCGCGCTCTTCTACGGTCGGAACGGCGAAGTGCGACTCGCGGCTCGCGTTTATGTCCTGGTGCTCGAAGGAGACAAAAAAGTTTGTCTTCGGTGACCCAAAAGGCCCGCCGAGCACAAATCCGTACTGGGCGCGCGTGTAAGGGTTTTCGCCGTCAGAAGGATTTGCGGGCGCAAGCGCTTGCCCGTTAAGCGTGACCTGACGCCCGTCAACTGCGCGCAATATGGGAAAATTGGCAGGCCCGCCCGTGAAGTCGAATCGGTCGCGCGAGCGCAGACGCTTGTCGGTTAAAAAGCCATAGACCGTGCCGTGATAAGCGATGCCGCCCGCGCGCGAGACCCCGTTGACCTGCGCACCCATGTTGCGACCGAATTGCGGCTCCGCAAGCAGCGTGATGATCTGAAACTCTTGCAAGCTTTCAATGGGCTGAGGCACGAGCGATGTGAACCCCTGCCGTCTTACGCCCACCTCTTCGTCGTTGTTGTCCGAGCCGTCCATCGTGAAGTTGTTCGACCGTGGGCGTATGCCGTTTACGGCAAACTGGCCCGTGGTCCCCACGCCCGGTCCTATGCCCGGCCCTACCGAACTGCCTATGGGCTGAGGCGGCGGGGCCACGCCCGCAAACAAGAATGCGAAGTCGTCAAAGGTGCGCACGCCCGGGAGCGGCAGGATGATTAACTGCCGCCGGTCTACGCTCCCGCCTCTGGACGCGTTCGTCAAGTTGACGAGCTGCTCGAAGGCCGACGAGGCCTGCGGGAGCGCGGAAGAAGTCTGAGGAATTTGTGGCGGCTGCGTCGCAGGCGTTACGGGATTCGTCGGCCTCCCGGGAGTTGTCGGCGTCACGGGAGTTGTCGGCGCTACACCCGCACCCAATTTTCTGAGTGATATGGGAGGCGGCTGCACGCGCTTGGTTCTCGGTGATGGTGATGGGGAAATTGGATTCCGAAGAGTTCAGCCCTTCTACATATCCCTGAGCGGCTGCGTTAATTCTATAAAAGCCGGGCGGCAGCGTTCCTATGAAGTAACGTCCCGTCTGGTCTGTCGCAGTCGTTCGAGTCAGCCCGGTCTCCTGGTTGCGTATCGTGACGACTGCGCCTGCAATGCCTAGATTCGTGCCTTCTTCATAAACACGCCCTTCAATAGCGCCGCTCGTCGTCGTCTGCGCGAGCGTGCTGAGGGTCGCAGATGAGATCACACAAAAAGCTATTAACAAGCAGATCAGCTTTACCCGAAATTTCATTATCTTCTCCTTGATCACGCTTGCGATACATGCCGCAAGCTATCCTTTGACGATTAAAACTTTGCTACCATAGTTAAGACGAACCTCGTTTGCCGAACATGCAAACGGGGACGAGTCCGATGAAGCCAGACATCTCAGGGTTCGCTTAAAATTCAGAGACGCAAAAAAAATTTAGAGCGGCTATAAAATAACGGCTCTATTTTATAGGTGCGATATTTACATAAAAGATCACGTACTCTTCGTTATCTTTTGTCCCGAACCCGACAGTCCCGTGAGAGATCGTGCTGTCGGTGATTATGCTCAGAGGCTGCGCGCCGCCGGCTGTTGGCGCGCTCGCAACGGCGATGGAATGCTTTATCTGGGCGCCCTTTGCTTCAACGATGATATGGAAAGAGTCATCCGGGCGGCTTAAATCCAGGGCCAGAAACTCCGGCGGGCGCAAGAGGCGCAACTGGCCGTTTTGACAGATGTAGCTGTGGAAAGTATTTCTCGCCGCGCCCGCTCTCGGTCCCATAAGCTGAAACAGGTAGTAGTTCTGACGGTCGCGAGCGCGCACTATCCAGACTGCGCCTTTGCCGTTTACAAATTTCGTGTCGAACTCCATTTTGAAATCGGCATACTCTTTGTCTTTCACAAGCCCCGACGCGGGCGTTGTCGAGCGAACCGTCAGCTTGCCCGGTTCAGCCCTCCACTCTTTGGGCGCATCCCACGACACAAGCCCCCCAAGAAAAGTGTCCGCGAAATCGTCGGAGAAGACGACGCGCTTTAGCTTGAGGTCTACGCTCGCGTCGCCCACGTCGAATCTCTTGACCAGGCGGGCAGGCTCGAACTTATCTTTTTCCGCGCGTATCTGATGTTCGCCCGGCCTCAGCTTGTCCGATATCTTCAGCTCGCCGTTTTCCGCCACGCGCCCTTGAAATTCGTTATCGACATATATGCTTGAGCCGGGCTCGCTTTTGACCGTCAGATTTACAACGGCAGCTACGAACCTCGGAGTGACCGTGGTCGTTGCGCCGCCGCCTACCTCTATCTCCCTCTCCCAGTCGGCTATCGTCGGGTGCGTGACGCGCAGCCTATGAGTCCCCGCATCTATACCTTCAAACTCTATCTGGTTTTCCGATTTCCTCGATGGCTTATCAAGCCGTCGCCCGTCTAGAAATATTTTCACGTCCGTATCGACAGACCCGAGCCCTATAAGCACCGAGCCGGTCGTCGGAATCAGGTCGGCGTTGACGGGCTCGGTGCCCTCCTGCCTGACGGTGGCTTTTGCCGTAAAGGGCTTATAATTTTCGGACGTGACTTCGACGTCGTACGGGCCGGGAGGAAGCTCCGCGCGGTACTGGCCCTCTTCGCTGCGCCCCTGACGCACGGCAGCGCCGCGCGACTTGATGACCACGTTAGCTACGGGCGGCTCGGTCAGCACGAACAGAACTCCGTTTGCGCGATTCTGCGCCACCTGCGGGCCGCGTGGCCGGGCGGGCCTTGTAGACTTAGACTTCGGTTTTGCTCTCGGCTTTTCGACCTCCGGGTAATCGCGTTGTGCGAGAGCCGGGACTGAGAAAGCAAGCAGCGAAAAAGCTATCAGCGTCTTTAAGATTGTACGCATATTTCCTTCAGGTTTACCGGGGGCAAGGCATTCGTTGATGCCAGTTTTTTCGAAAGAGGGTTACGGCGAAGGCGCTCTTTTTGCGCAACGGAATCCGATGTCCGGGAATTTGCGATCTGCCTGCACGGCAGTCCTTGTCGTAGTCATAGCATAAATCTTGCTCGCGCGAAAACTCCCGCCGCGAACTACCTTGCCGGGTTTGGGCGTCGCCTGGCTGCCGGGGTAGCGGAACGAATCCGAGCCGGTCCATTCGGCCACGTTGCCCGCCATGTCCAACACCGCGAACGGACTCTGTCCGGCCCCGTAGCTGCCTACGGCGACGGGCGCGTTCTTTTGCGAGTCCGTGAGGTTGGCCCGCGTGGGGTCAAAGTCGTTGCCCCAGGGGTAGAGCCGTTTGTCTGTCCCGCGCGCAGCGTACTCCCATTCCTTTTCTGTCGGGAGCCGCTTGCCTGCCCACTCGGCATACTCGCTGGCGTCAAAAAAGCTCACGCCTGTGACGGGCAAACGCTCTTCGCCCGGTTGGAATTTCCCGCTCTTCCAGCTCTCGGACCAGCCTTCGGGCGCGGCATGATTTTTTGCTCTCATAAACTTGTAATAATCGCCTACTGTCACTTCCGTTTTGTCTATAAAGAATGGATTCATGGTCTCGACGTGTTCGGGCTTTTCCGAAGGCTCATCGCTGCCGTCAAACCCCATTGTGAATTTTCCGCCGGGCACAAGCACCATCCCTTCCGGCACGACGACCGACGGTTTACCCGGAGTTCCAGGCGTCGCTTCAGGCGGCGGCTCAGGCGCGGCGCTTTCGCCGCCTGTGGTCAACCAGATGACCGTAACGGCCAGCACTACGGTTAAGACGACTGCCAGAAGAATGTAGATTAGCTTTCGCCGAGATTGGCCCTCGTCCTGCGCCTCGCCGGCGAGAAGCGAGCGCATCTGGCTTGAGATCGAAGGAGCCCCCATTGATTGGCGGAACAGGTCGGGCGTCGAAGGCGCCTGAGGTGAGATCGAAGGGATTGTCCTGTCAGCGGGAACGCTTTCAACGGACCTTGCGTACCCGCCCGCCGGTCGGCCAGCGTCCGTCGCCGCCTGCCGGTTCTGGTTCGTCGCCTGCGGCAAGGAGAGATTAGTCACGGCGAAAGATGATTGAGGCGTCCTGGTCCCAAGCATCTTTAGCTCGATGCCTGCCTGGTAGAGCGCGATTTCAAATTCCTGAGCCAGTTCGATTGCCGATCCCTGGCGCTCGGCGGGCAGTTTTTTTAAGGCGCGCAGGATCACTTCCTGGACCGATGCGGGAATGCCTTCACGCAGTTCGCTCGGCGGGCGCGGAGGCTCGTTGGCGTGCTTTAAGACTATGCCCACGGGCGTCGCCGCCTGGAAAGGGACCTGGCCCGTCAGCATCTCATAAAGGATGATGCCCATGCTGTAGATGTCGGAGCGGGCATCCAGCTCTTCGCCCTTGCACTGTTCGGGCGACATATAAAAAGGCGTGCCGACTATCATGCCCTGTTGCGTAAGCGTGCCCGAGTCCGAGCTGCTTTTGAGCTTTGCGATACCGAAATCCAGAACCTTGACGCGCGCCATTCCTTGTTCGGAGCTTAACAGCCAGATGTTGTCGGGCTTAAGGTCGCGATGAATGATCCCCTTCGAGTGGGCCGCCTGCAAAGCCAAACAGGTCTGCTGCACTATATGATAGCTCTCTTCGTAATCGAGCTGTTTTTGCTCTTTGATCTTGGCTCGCAACTCTACGCCTTCGAGGAACTCCATCACGAGATAAGCGATGCCGCTATCTTTAGCCACGCCGAAATCGGTGACGGCGACGGCGTTCGGGTGGCGTATGTGCGCGGCGGCGCGGGCTTCGCGGCGGAACCGTTCGAGCGCGGTCGCGTCGCTTGCCATGTGGGCGTGGAGAATCTTTATGGCGACCGTGTTATCCATGTGGATATGTGTCGCGCGGTAGACTTTCCCCATTCCCCCTTCGCCGATCTTCTCTTCTATGCGGTATTTATCGTCGAGAATGGAATCGATAAATTGATCCCGCGCAGGCACACTGATGAGGGCTTGTCCGTCAAACGGGCAATAAAGCAAATGCTCCTTCATATCTCTTTTGCATGCAGGGCATTGCTTCATGTTCACCTACTCCCTTAAAACGAACGGAGTCCTGAGCGTTTTCTATCGTACAATACGCATGTTGGGGTGTCAATTATCGCAGGTTTTAGGGTATGGGCGGCGAGCGTAGGCAGGCTATGTTTTTAGACCCTGGCTCGACAAAAGCCGACGAGGGTCGCACGCAAGCATATAGCTTTCTACCTCGCAGGCTTTGTGAGCCAGGGTACTCGCGGCACGCGCGCGAGTCGGCCAGTCAATCCATCTCGGCTGCGCGCTTCTTTGTATTCTCTTGATTAAGAGAGCAAGCCCTGGAGCATTAAATACATTAAAAAAAACTTCAATAAAGCCGGGCACGTGACCGCATGACTTGTTGTATGATTTGCGTATGACAGGCGAAGCAAACGTCGTTAGCGCGGGCGGCACAGAGCAAGAGAATAAGGCAAAAGAGGAGCGCATATTTCTCGAAGGGCCGCAACCGCGCAAGTGGGAATTCTGGACGCTGACCCGCATCCTTCGAGAGTTCTTAAAAGGTTTTCGAACCCTCCACTTTGTCGGCCCGTGCGTGACCGTGTTCGGATCGGCCCGCTTCAAAGAAGACCACCCTTATTACGAGCTTGCTCGCGCGGTCGGGGGCCGCCTCAGCCAGATAGGGTTTACCGTCATGACGGGCGGGGGGCCGGGCATCATGGAGGCGGCCAATCGCGGGGCCAGAGAAGCGGGCGGCCCTTCAATCGGTTGCAACATCACCCTGCCGCAAGAGCAGAAGCCGAATTGATACCTTGATCGCTGGATAGAGTTCCGCTACTTCTTTGTCCGCAAAACCATGCTGATTAAATACTCATACGCGTTTGTAGTCCTTCCGGGCGGCGTCGGGACTATGGATGAGCTGTTTGAAGCGGTCACGTTGATACAGACAAAAAAGATTCAGAGCTTCCCCGTCGTGTTGATGGGGAAAGATTACTACGCGCCGTTGATAGAATTTCTCAAGTGCATGGTGGCCGTGGGAACGATAGACGCTGCGGACCTCGATCTGTTATTGGTGACCGATTCGATAGACGATGCGATGAGCCACATTCAAAAACACGCCATCGAAGCCTTCGGCCTCAAGCGCGTGCCTCGCGCGTCGGGAATCCTGGGAGAGTGACGCTTATCTTTGCGCAGCAGGGTCGTGCTCGCGCCCTGTCGCCTGGCCGCTGTGCACGATGACGAACATGCCCGTGGGTATCATGTCGTAAAACTCTTTTGCGGCAAACATCGGTATGCGAACGCAGCCGTGGCTTGCGGCCGTGACCGGCACACTTGAGTAACCGTGTATGGCTATGCCGCTTAAGAAATAAACCGGATAATAGATCATTCCGAGCGGACTCTTGCGCCAGCCCTTTATCTTATTGTGGACTTTGAATCGCCCCTTTGGCGTGATGGCTTCTCGCGTCCACCCTTCGGAAGTGAACTCTTTCCCGTTGCCAGTTGACACGGGTAAGACCTTTGTGACTACGCCCGTGTTACCTATAACGAAAAGAACCTGCCGCTCAAGGTCTATCTCGACGTGGGCGTAGTTCTTATCGCGTGGCGTCGGACGGCGGGCCGACCTCAGCGCATCCAGTTCATCCGCAGTCAGCCGCCCCGTGCGCCGGCGGCCTTCTACTTTTTGAAAAGCTATGAGCGCCTGGCGCGATGCCGCGTCCATGCGGCCATTGATCGGGCCGGTCCAATATCCCAGATCGTTTAATAGCTGCTCGGCCTCGCGGACTTCCGCCGAGATTTTCTGTGCGCGGGCTTTCGCCTTCGCGCTCTTCGACACGTTCTGCTTTCGCGAAGCCTTGCTCTTTTGCGCAGCAGCATCAGGGGCAACCGATGCGATCACAAAAAGGATAAGCCCGCCCCACACCGCAAGCCTCATAGCGGCTGATCGGATGGAGAACACTTTATTGTTCTTTATCATGCCCTTCAAAAAATCTAGCAATCCGTAAGCCATTTGGCAGACCGCCGCTTTATCATCATATATGCGCCGTTATGCGCCGTCTGCGGCTAGCGCCTAGCTGAAAACCATACAGCCCGGTGGACGCTAAGAAGATAGACGTCAAGCGGCATTATCTTTTGGCTCGGCGATTAAATTTGAGATCGGGGAGTTTTACTGCGGTCGCCGATTTACCGGCACCGATTTACCGGCACCGGTTTACTGGCGGTCACCTCGCGCGCGGCGGGCGTTGTCGGCCATCATGCGCGCCTGGTCGAGCGACTCGATAGCTTTACGCAACTGAACATCTTCGGCCAGATATACCTGCTCGCCGGCCTCGGGGCCGTAAGCAGCGGTGATAATCTCGCGGCGCATCTGGCTGGTGATATAAGCAATGTTCGCGTTGAACTGCTCTTCCGGTACGTTGAAGTGGGGCTTCAACGCGATGTACTGGCGAAATGCCGCAAGCAGCTCTTCGCTTATGGGAAAGCGATTGATATCGTCTTCCGACAGTTTCGTCTTGTGTTGCGTCTCGGGAATGCGGTACTGGCGAAGCCCGCTGATCTGGCCTGCTACAAGCTGGCGCGTGAAATCAAAGATGCCGTAAAAGAGCTTGCTTCGAACGGGATTGTTTTCGGGCGATTTTATCTCGATGTCGGGCGTGATGCCTCCGCCGCTGTAGACCATACGGCCAAGATCCGTGCGCAACCCGTCGCCGCGAGGCGCTCCCGTGATCCCGTGCTCGTCCTCGTTCCGATTGAGATAGTAATCGTAAAAACTGACTTTCGAATAATCCCGCTGAATTGACCGGCCCGTGGGCGTGTAGTAACGGGCGATTGTGAGCGTCAGCCCCGAGCCTCCCCACACGCGGGTCACGCTCTGGACAAGCCCTTTGCCGAAACTGTTTTCGCCTACGAGCAGCGCGCGGTCGTGGTCTTGAAGCGCCCCGGCGACCACCTCGGAGGCCGAAGCCGTCCCGCGATTTATCAATATCACCATCGGCATTGTCTCAGGCGCGTTGTCTTCCGGCACTTCATAGACGCGCTCTTGAAAACGGCCATCGCGCCCGCGCACTTCGAGAATCTTTTCGCCCGCCGGCAAAAACTTCTTCGAGACCTCGATGGCCTGATCCAGCAGCCCGCCGGGATTGCCGCGCAGGTCGAGTATCAACTGGCGCATGCCGTCCTGCTTGAGACGCGCGATTGCCGCCGTCAGCTCTTCGTCGGTCTTGCTGGAAAAGCCGCCCGTGAGCGCGATGTAGCCGGTGCCCGCGGGGCCTGTCATAAAGACGTTGCGAACCGAAGGGAGCTTCACTTCATCGCGCCGTATGCGAACGGTGATGGGGGCGGGCGCGCCCGCGCGCTCGACCGTGATCTCTACCTCTTCGCCCTTCTCGCCTCGCACGCGGTGCATTATCTGGTCGTTGGTCCACTCTTCGACGTTCTGGCCGTTGATAGACACGATAGCGTCGCCGTATTTGAGGCCCGCGCGGTAGGCGGGCGTGCCGGGAATCGATGTGATGATATAGACGCGGTCGTATCGCTTTACTATCGTGACGCCTATGCCGTATATGCGGCTCTTCTGCTCGGTTTGTAGATCGTCGAATTCGTTCTTTGTAAAGAATGCCGAGTGCGGGTCGAGCTGGTGAAGCATCCCTTGAATGGAATTCTTGCCGAGCAATTCAAGGTCTGCCGTGCCGGCATAGCTCTCCTGTATCGTGTTGAGGGCTTCTTCAAAATCCTGCCTCAAGTTCTCAGGCACACCTGCCGAATCGCTTGTGACAGGGCGAGCCGAGTGCCGGGACTCATAGTAGCCGCCGGCAATAGTTGCTACCGCGATCACCAGCAGTCCTATGAGCGGCAGCACCTTTTTTTGCATTGTGATGAAACTCCTTCCCATCAGAATAATATAAAAAGCCGACCGCGTCAAAAAGAGAGCTTTCAGTTTTCAGTGATTAGTTGTCAGCCGTCCGTTGCAGGTGTAAATTGTGCGTTAAGCGGAAAGTACATCTTTATCAAGACGGACCACTGAAAACTGGAAACTGGAAACTGATCATGAATGAGACTGCGGAAGTTGTAATCATCGGCGGCGGCATCGTAGGTTCAAGCATCGCCTACCATCTGGCGGAAGCGGGCTGCACGGACGTTCTGATTATAGAGCGCGAAGAGCAGCAGGGAATGGGTTCTACTGCAAAGAGCGCGGGCGGCGTCCGCGCGCAGTTTGCCACCCCTGTCAACATACAGATGTCGCTCTACTCCATTGCTTTCTTCGCCAGGTTCGAAGATGTCACGGGCCACACCGCGGGCTACAAGCCGCACGGCTATCTTTTCATGGCGACAAGCCAGGCCCATCTCGATTACCTGAAAACAAACCGCGAGCTACAGATGCGGCTGGGGGTGAACAACGTTGACCTCCTGACGGCGGATGACGTGAAAAGTATGGTCCCGTTCGCTCGGACGGATGACGTAGTCGGCGGAACCTTCTGCCAGACGGACGGCTTCGTTGATCCTTACAGCGTGATGCGCGGGTTTATGCTGCGCGCGCGCGCGCGCGGCGTGCGCGTGTGGGTCGAAACAGAAGTGACGGGAATCGAAACCGAAGCGGGTCGCGTCGCGGGCGTTCAAACGTCGAAAGGGCGCGTATCGACACGCACGGTCGTAAACGCCGCAGGCCCCTGGGCCGCACGCGTCGCCGGGCTGGCCGGCCTAGAGCTTCCGGTCGAGCCTTTGCGCCGCCAGATAGTCAAGACCGAAGCCTTTCACAAGCTGCCCGCGCGGTTGCCGATGGTTATCGATATGTCGAACGGGTTTCATTTCAGGCGCGAAGGCGAAAGCTTCCTTCTGGCCTGGCCCGACAAAGAAGAGACTTTCGGATTTAAGACAAGCTTCGAATACGAATTTGTCGAAAAGATTCTTACGCGGGCCGTCTCGCGCGTGCCGAGCTTTGCCGAGGCCGAAGTCAACCCGCGCCGCTGCTGGGCCGGGCTTTACGAAGTCACGCCCGATCACCACGCTATCATAGGCCGCGCGCCCGCCGTAGAAGGACTTTATCTGGCTAATGGTTTTAGCGGGCATGGCGTTATGCACTCGCCCGCCACGGGACGAATAGTTTCAGAGCTTATTCTCTACAAAGAGTCGCGCGTGATCGACGCCACGCCAATCGGGCTTGAGAGGTTTGCCGAAGGCCGTTTGCTAAAAGAGACCGCCGTCTTGTGATTCAAAAATCACCCCTCGCATAATCCATGTCCCGGACGATCCAGGCCCCCGCATCCCGAACAGCTTGACGATTTAACATTTAATTCATAACCTTTTTGTGCGTGCCCAACGCGTGGATGCATTATTCAGGAGAGTCCTAACCATGAAAAAATCTAAAAAATTGGCGATGCTGTTGGTGTGTCTGTTGATGGCGCGGGTTGAGCTTGCTTTTCCGCAAGCATCCGCCTCGACCGCAGAACTCAGGGGCCAGGTCACGGATGAATCCGGCGCTGCCGTCGCAGGCGCCCAAATCACTATTACAGACGTGACCAAGGGCACCACTCGAACTGTTACCACGGATGAAGACGGCAACTATGTCATTCTGGCTTTGTTGCCCAGCACCTATAACCTGAAAGTCGAAGCTTCGGGGTTTGCGCCGAAGACTTTGTCGGACATAAAGCTTGACGTGGGTCAGGCCGCTAATATTCCAGTCCAGCTTTCCGTAGGCGGCGTCCAGGCCGAGGTCAACGTCGTCGCGGCCAACGAAGCGACGATAGAGCCTGAGCGCACTCAGCAATCCTCGGTAATCAGCGAAGTGCTGATCGATAACCTCCCTATAAACCGGCGCAACTATCTCGATTTCGCCCTGCTCACGCCGGGCGTGACGGATTCGGACAACATAAACGACTCAAGCGATTTTCGCGTCGCGCAGACGCCTCAATCGGGCCTCTCGTTCGGCGGCAACAACGGTCGCGGTAACTCCATCATGGTCGACGGCGCGTCGGCGGACACGAATTCGGGCGCGGCCCGAACCGTGGTCAGCCAGGAAGGCGTGCAGGAGTTCCAGGTCAACCGCAACTCTTACAACGCCGAGTTCGGCGGCGCGTCGGGCGGCATCGTGAACATAGTGTTGAAGACCGGGTCGAACGATTTACACGGCTCGATATTCGGTTACTTCCGCGACGAGAAATTCGACGCCCGAAACGCATTTGACTTTAACCCCGACGGCCAATCGCCCTTCGACCGGCAGCAGTTCGGAGGCAGCCTGGGCGGGCGCATTGTCCGCGATAAGACGTTCTTCTTTACGGCGTTCGAGCGCCTGCAAGAAGACCGCACGACATTCGTAAACCTGCTCAACGACCCGAATATTTTCTCGACCACGGCGCAGCAAGAAGATTTTCTGGGTCTGCTTTCAGGCTCGGGCAGCCCCGCGCTCGCAGGTCTTAGCGCGGCGCTGCGCGCCAACCTCGTCACAACGACTGCAAACTTCCCCGGCACGATAGCGCTGTTTGAAGACGCGAGCGGGCAGTTTCCTTTCAAGGAAAACTCGACCATCTTCTCTGCGCGCATCGATCACACGTTCAATCAATCCGATGCCGCGTACGTCCGCTTTAATCTCGCCGATTCGCTCTTCGAGAACAACGCGGCGGGCGCGCTGACAGCCGTTTCGCGCGGGCGCTTGATTGAAAGCTTCACGGGCGGCGCGCTCTTTTCAGAGACGCATTTCTTCTCGCCCGTAACGATCAACGAGCTGAAAGCGCAGTACAGCTATATTGATAACGACGTGATCCCGAACGATCTGGTCGGGCCCGAGATAAACCTCGCGGGCTTCGGCAACTTCGGGCGCGACATCTTTCTGCCGTCGGAAGCCATCGAGCGCCGTTACGAGATAAGCGATAATTTATCGATGGTGCGGGGCGCGCACACTTTCAAGGTAGGCGGGCAGGCGCAATTCATCGATAACTCGAACAACTCACAGACATTCTTCGGCGGGCGTTTCAATTTCGGCTCGCTCCCGCTGATACCGTTCCTGGTCCCGGCGGCGTCTCAGCCTGCCGTAGTCGCTTTTCTGGCTGCGAACGGTCGCGCAGACCTGGCCGCTACGACTATCAACTCTGTGCAGGCTTTCAATCTCGGCCTCGCGCAGATTTACCAGCAAGGCTTTGGCGAATCGGGCTTCAACGCCTGGACGCGCCGCTACTCTGTTTACGGCCAGGACACCTGGAAGGTGCGCCCGAATTTCACTTTGAATCTGGGCCTGCGGTACTTTCTTGAAGACTGGGAGTTTTTCGGCGAATCGGACAAAAACAATTTCCAGCCGCGCATAGGTTTTTCGTGGGACCCGTGGGATGACGGCAAGACCGTGGTACGGGCGGGCTACGGCATATTCACAGGCCAGGTTGACGCGCAGGTGGTCAACGTAGTCAACGAGCTTGCCGGGACTACCGACCCGAGCGATATAAACATAGTGCTTTCGACGGCAAACCCTGCCTTGCAAGCCGCGCTCGGTGTGCCGACTTCGTTTACCATCTTCAGAACCTTGCGGGCGCAAGGCGTCATCGGCACCCGCACAATCACTGCGGCTGACCTTGCTCAATTCGGAATCATTCCGGGGCCGGGCCGTCCGCTCGAAGTGCGATTCCGCCGCGAGGCGAATTACGAAAATCCTTACACACAGCAAGCGAGCCTCGGCATACAGCGCGACCTGGGCGCAGGCTTCAACATGGAAGTCAGCTACCTGTTCAGTCGCGGCGCACACCTTACGCGCGCCCGCGACATCAACCCGTTCAAACAGACCGGGCCGTTAAGCCCTATCACGGGCCAGCCGACCTTCAACCGCTTCCCGAATCCCGCGCTCGGGTTGACGAGCGATTTCCTCGACCCGCGCCGCGCTCAAGACAACGTCTACGAGTCGAGCGCCAACAGCTTCTATCACGCGGGGACCATTCAGTTGGTCAAGCGATTCTCAAGCCGGTTCAGCATCAACACGAACTACACGTTGTCGAAGACGATTGATGAAGTGACCGACTTCAACAGCGACTTTGCGGCGCAGAACCCGTTGAACGTGCGAGCAGACCGCGCGCTCTCTTCATTCGACCAGCGTCACCGTTTTGTCTTCAGCGGCGTTTTCCAAAGCCCGTTTGAAGGCGACTCGATTTCGGATCACATCTTAGGCGGCTGGCTGCTGTCGCCCATCGTCATCCTGGGCAGCGGCAGGCCGTTTAACCTGCTTCTGGGCGGCATTGATGCGAACGGCGATTTCCGCAGCTCAAGCGACCGACCGGGGACCGCCGGGCGCAACACGGGTACGGGCGAGGCTTATTATAATGTCAACCTGCGGTTGGCGCGGCGCTTCTTTGCGACGGAAAACCGTTACCTCGAATTCACCTTCGAGGCGTTCAACGTTTTCAACCACACCAACTTCACCGGCATCAACAACGAGGTGGGCACCACGATTCCGCCTACGGGGCCGTTTAATTTGCGCGGCATCGAAGGGAGAGCGCCGACCACGCCGCTCGGCTTTACTTCGGCAGCGCCCGCGCGCCAGTTGCAGTTCGGCGCGAGGTTCAATTTCTAAAGCTTGTTTGAAAAGCCCTGAAAGGGCGAAATCCGATAGCCCGGCGCGTTGCGCCGGGTAACACACGCCTTAGACAACAAGCCCTGAAGAGACTGCTAAAAAAGTCCGAGTTGAAATGAAGCACGATACACCTCATCATCACCACGCACGGTCTGCTGCCCGCACTTCAGGCAGGCTGGTGACTCAGTGGCAGGTTCAACAGCTTGACCATGCGCTTGAGGTTGACGACGACGGCGGTCAGCACATACTGAATCTTCACTCGCAATCGCCCGCGATAGCGCACTCGCCTGCCGCCATGCCAGCGCATCATCTCGGCCAGCTTCCGCTCAATCCGCGGATGCTGCTTTCTCACCTCCTGATAGGCTGCCGTGGTGGCGCGCGCTCTGGCCGCTTGATATTCCGCTTCGTAGTCGTTCTTGATAACCGTTCGTCCTCCTTTCGCTCCCGCTTTCAGGCAAGTCGTGCGCAACCGACAAGCTTGGCATTGGCGGGCTGGAAAAAAGTATTGCCAGCCTTGATCGCGTCCTGTTCGCGTGCGACTGCGGCTGGTTTGCCCACCCGGACATTGCAATGCTTCGCCGGGCTCATCGAGTTGAAAATCTCCCGGTTGAAACAAGCCGGGCACCGAGCCCGGCCACTCATACGACGGCACATACACGGTCAGTTGTGGCCCGCTCTCGACCGCCAACTCGCGCAACACCTCGCCGCGAAAGCCGATCGCGTCCATCAACAAACTTTTGATGTCATTGCCGTGCGCCGCTTCTTCAGATTCAATCAAGGGCTGGGCATCCTTGGCTTCATCGCCATTGGCCGGCAGCACCTCGATGGCGCAGATCAACTCCGAGTCGGCATCCAGGCTGACATCCAGCAGATAGCCATTGTAATACTCGCCGTGTTTGCCGGTGCGCGCTTGCTCGTCGACCAGCGACAACAGCTTATCTTGGGCTTGGGGCTGGCGATCAGCCAATATCTTGTGGGCCAGGTCGAGCGCCGCGCGCAACTCGGTGGTGGCTTCGCCAACTGGCTCGCCAACTGGCTCGCCAACTGGCGGAGCGGCCCAGTGCTCGGCCCAGACGACGATCTCACGCAACTGCTCGACGCGTTGCAGCAAGCGCGCTTGGTCTTTGAGATCGGCGGTGGCTTGACGAATCCCGATGGCGCGCTGTTGATGCGCGACGACGGCTTCGGGCGCAAAGGGCTGGGCGGCCGCCAACAACCGCTCGCGGCTAGAAGCGACCAGGCGAATCGTCGAGGGCACGGCAATGTTAGCAATGATGTGGGTGGCGTCTTTGAGGCGCAGGCGATCTTTGACCAAGCCAAGGTGGCGGGCTTGGCGGAGAATCTCATCAAAGAGGTTTTGGAATCGCTCGACGCCAAGGCGGGTGCGAAACTGGGTCAACAAGGGCGGCGTTGGCAATGGGCTATCGAGCGCCAAGTCGAGGAAGAAACGGAAGGCGACATTGACCTGAGCCTCAGCGATGACTTCGCGATCCGACAACTCATAGTGAAATTGGAGGAAGTTGAGCTTGAGCAAGCGCACCGGGTCTTGGGCGCTGCGCCCCATCGAGGGTGAGTAACAATCGGCGACCAGATGACGCAGCGAGTCGAAATCAATCATGGCTTTGAGTTGGCGCAGATAGTGATCAGCGGGGATGAGTTTAGCAAAGACCAAGAGATCGATGTCGGTCGGGGCGATGTAGTAGTCTGGTTTGAGCATGGGAACCGCTCCTCTGCTAGAAGTCGCTTTCAGGATACTGCGCCGACCGGGACTTGCCAACTTTTTTAGCAGTCTCCTGTAAGGGCGAAATAATCCGAACGATTTATTTCGCCCTTTCAGGGCTTGTCTTGTTGGCTCACCTAGAGCGGTTTTCAATTGAATGTACGGGATTGGCAGAGACATCTCACCGCAGAGACACAGAGAACACAGAGCGGGCGCAGAGAAAACGTATAATCTCTGCGCCCCCTTTGCGTCCTCTGTGTCTCTGCGGTGAATCTTCTTTCATTCCCTTACACTCATTTGTAATTGGTTCTAAACCTGGGCTATCGAATTGCGCACTCTGCGGGGTTTTGCGTTCGCCTTCTTGACAAAATATATTGCTCGACTAAAATAGCCGCGTCCTCAACTATCGTTTGCTTCGCGCGAGTTTTGCCAGTCATAATTGCTGCCCGCTGAAGGAACATCTGCATGAAGTTTCTAGTATCCCTCTGCGCCATTATGGCTCTGTGCTTTGCCTGCATTCCGGCGGCGCTTGCGCTCGACCCCGACAAATCCGTACGTCAGTATGTTCATAATGCGTGGCAGACCGATGACGGGCTGCCACAAAACTATGTTCAGGCAATAATCCAGACGCGCGACGGTTACATCTGGCTCGCAACCCAGGAGGGGCTGGTTCGATTTGACGGCATTAGCTTCACGGTATTCGATAAGCGCAACACGCCGGAGTTAAGAGAGAATAACATCCAGGCGCTTTACGAAGACCGCACGGGCGCAGTCTGGATAGGCACGGAAGGCGGCGGCCTCGTTCGCATGCGCGACCGCATGTTCACAGCCTTTACTACCGAGCAGGGACTGGCCGATAACATAGTCGATGCAATCTTCGAGGATCGCGCGGGCGCTCTTTGGATAGGGACTCTTCGCGGGCTGAACCGTTTCAAAGACGAATCCTTCACTCTTTACACGACCGCCGACGGGCTGGCGAGTAACATCGTCCTCGCGGTTTACGAAGACCGCGCGGGCGCGCTCTGGGTTGGGACGGAAGGCGGCCTCAATAAGTTCGAAGACGGGCGATTTACTACTTACAAGACGAAAGACGGCCTGGCTAACGACCTCGTGCGCTCAATCTTTGAAGACCGCACGGGCGCGCTGTGGATCGCAACGCGCAGCGGCTTGACTAGATTCAAAGACGGACGCTTTAGCTCGTTAACATCCCGCGACAAATTGGCAAGCGACAGCGTGCGCGCAGCCTTCGAAGATTCGGACGGCAATATATGGATCGGCACAAACGGCGGCTTGAACCGTTTGACCGAAGGGCGAATCACTACCTACACAACTGCCGACGGGCTGACTAACGAAAACATAGCGGCGATCTTCGAAGACCGCGAAGGCTCGCTCTGGGTTGGAACATACGGAGGCGGGTTGAATCGTTTGAAGGATGGGAAGTTCACGGTCTTTACTAAAGAATCGGGTCTCTCAAGCGATTTCGCGCAGCCTGTATGCCAGGACCGCGCGGGCGCGTTGTGGATAGGAACGGCGGGCGGATTGAACAGGCTCAAAGATGGGAAGATCACTTCTTACACCGAAAAAAACGGGCTTGTTTCCGACACAGTGCTTTCGCTTTGCGAAGACCGCACGGGCGCGCTGTGGATAGGAACGGCGGGCGGGTTGAATCGCTTGCAAGGCGGGCGACTTGCTGCCTTTACTAAAAGAGATGGGCTTTCCGATGACGAAGTGCTTTCGATTTGCGAAGGCCGCGACGGCGCTCTGTGGGTCGGCACTGCGTCGGGGCTGAATCGTTTCGACGGCAAGCGGTTCACCGCCTACAGCACCGAAGACGGGCTGACGAATAACAGCATCTGGGCGATGAGCGAAGACCGCGCGGGCGCGCTCTGGATAGGGACGGATGGCGGCGGGCTGAATCGCTTCAAAGACGGAAAGTTTATTTCTTACACTACCAAAGACGGGCTTGCTTCCGACATCGTGCTTTCAATTTATCAAGACCGCACAGACGCGCTGTGGATAGGAACGGGCGGCGGATTGAGCCGGTTGAAAGAGGGCCACATCAATTCTTACACGACTGCCGACGGGCTGTTTGACGATGTGGTCTTTCAGATTCTCGAAGACGAAAAACAGAATCTCTGGATGAGTTGCAACAAGGGCGTATTTCGCGTGAGCCGCGCCGAGCTTGAAGAGTTCGCCGACGGCAAGACGAACAAGATCACATCATTATCTTACGGCACGGCGGACGGGATGAAGAGTCGCGAATGCAACGGCGGATTTCAACCCGCCGGGTGGAAGACCGCTGACGGCAAGCTCTGGTTCCCGACCATCAAAGGTGTTGTGATGATCGATCCCGCCGACATACGCTTTAACGATCAGCCTCCGCCCGTCGTGGTCGAGCGAGTCATTATAGACAGCGAATCGATTTCGGCTAGAGATAATCTTGAGATTGGGCCGGGCAAGCGCCGTTTTGAGTTTCATTACACGGGCCTCAGTTTTCTTGCGCCGGAAAAAGTGCGCTTCAAGTATAAGCTCGAAGGCTTTGATCGAGACTGGATAGATGCGGGCGCGCGGCGCGAAGCGACCTACAACAGCCTCTCGCCGGGCTATTACAAATTTCGCGTCATCGCTTCCAACAATGACGGCGTGTGGAGCGAAACGGGCGCGGCGTTTGACTTCTATCTGAAGCCGTATTTCTATCAGACATACTGGTTCTATATGATTTGCGCTGCGCTGCTGGGTCTGGCCTGCTGGGGGCTTTACCGGCTGCGCGTTCGCCAGATGCAAGCGCGGTTTTCCGCCGTGCTTGCCGAGCGCAATCGAATAGCGCGCGAGATTCACGACACGCTCGCTCAAGGGTTCGCAGGCATCTCCGTTCAATTGGAATCCGTTAACGAGACTATGATCGACTCGCCCGGAGTCGCAAAGAATCATCTTGATAAAGCGCGCACGCTTGTGCGGACGAGTCTGGCAGAAGCGCGGCGCTCTGTGTGGGACCTGCGCTCGACCTTGCTCGAAGAGGATGATCTTGCCGAAGCGCTCGCGCGCATCGCCCAACAACTGAGCGCCGCGGGTGCGGCTGAGGTCGAAGTTACGGGCGACCGCCGCCGTCTTTCAGCCGCCATCGAGAATAACCTTCTGCACATAGGCCGCGAGGCTCTGACGAACGCCGTAAAACATGCGTACGCGAGCCGCATTCGCGTCGAGATCAATTTTGAAAAAGAGCTGGTCCGAGTGCGTGTCCGAGATGACGGGCGCGGATTCGACACGCTATCCTCAAACGGCGCGGGCGGCTTTGGGCTTATTAGCATGCGCGAGCGGGCCGAGCAGATAGGCGCGAATCTTTCTATCGAAAGCGCTCCGGGCGAGGGAACCGAAGTCACAGTCGTAGCCCGTGCTTAACAAAACAACTTGAAACATCAAATTTGAAATTCGAGATTTCAGGACGGGTGTCACGGATGAGCAAAGAGGGAGCGATACGCATAATGGTTGTTGACGATCATCCGGTCGTGCGCGAAGGGCTTGCCGCTATGATAGACCGCCAGCCCGATATGACTGTCGTCGCCGAAGCGGGCAATGGCCTTCAGGCAATCGAGCGATTCGACCAGACGAGTCCCGATGTTACTTTGATGGACCTGCGCATGCCCGTAATGGATGGGGTCCAAGCCGTTGCCGCGATTCGCAAACAACACGCCGCCGCCCGCGTAATCGTGCTCACGACTTACGACGGCGATGAAGACATCTATCGCGCCTTACAGGCAGGGGCGCAGGGCTATTTGCTCAAAGATATGTTCCGCGACGAATTGCTCGATGCCATAAGGGCCGTTCATCGCGGGCAGCGGCGCATCCCTTCGGCGGTCGCGGGGCGACTGGCAGAGCGGATGGGCGGGCCTGATCTGACTGCGCGCGAATTGGACGTCTTGAAGCTGATAGTAAAAGGCAAAAGCAATCGCGAGATCGGCGCGGACCTCGCCATCAGTGAAGGAACAGTAAAAGGCCACGTCAACAATATCTTGAGCAAGCTTGCGGTCAACGACCGCACACAGGCGGTAACGACCGCTTTGCAGCGCGGGATCATTCACCTGGATTAGCCTCTTTTCTACCTATCGAAAGTTATGCTCAGGCTGCTAACTCTGGTATCGTGACACGATTACGTTTCAAGGGTATGCTTTCAGGCGATTTCAAATCGTTCGCAACGGGCCGATGGACATAATTAATAAAGGGGTAAGAAGACTATGAGAAAGCTACTCAGCTTGCGCTCAGTCGCGACGGCGCTCACACTGGCAAGCCTCATTGCTTCGGTCACGCTTTCGGGCTTGCCCGTTGTTGCCCGCGCCGACCGGACCCGGCCCGCGCCGTTATCGAAACCGGATGCATCCATTCAAAAGCGCTTATTCGAAGGCTTCGGCCATCTGCCTCTTCGGTTTGAAGTCAACAAGGGGCAGGCCGACCCGAAAGTTAAATTCTTATCGCGCGGGAACGGCTATGCGTTTTTTATAAGCCGGGGCGAGGCTGTGATGAGTTTGACGGGCGCGCAAAGCTCGGATTTGGGATTGGCGGACTCGCAAACGACTGGCTCGTTGAGGACTAGCGAGAACCCTCAATCCCAGGTCCGTCATAGCCGACCGACCGTATTGAAAATGAGGCTCGTCGGCCACAACGCTTCGGCAGAGTTGGCGGCGCGCGAAGAGCTTTCAGGCAAGAGCAATTATCTTATCGGCAATGACCCCGCCGGTTGGCGAACTGCCGTTTCTGCTTATGCGAAAGTCGAGCAGAAAAACATCTATCGCGGAATCGATATGGTCTATTACGGCAACCAGCAGCAGCTTGAATACGATTTTATAGTTGCCCCTTCCTCAACCCCCGACTTGATTGAGATGGCATTCGAAGGGGTTGAGCAACTACGGATAGATGCAAGCGGCGACCTGATATTGAGCACATCTGCGGGCAACGTGGTACAGAAAAAGCCATTCGCATACCAGCAGGACGGCGAAGCGAGGAGAGAGATCGCCGCCCGCTACGTGCTCAAGGGCAAGCACCGCGTAGGCTTCAAAGTCGGGAGCTACGACCGGACGAAAGAGCTTGTCATAGACCCTGTGATCGCATACTCAAGTTATCTTGGCGTCGAAGGCCTGGGCAGTGACATCGCTATGGACGCGGCGGGAAACATCTACTTCGCAGGCTTCACGACTGCGGCCACGCTGCCGGTGACGAGCGGGGCCTACCAATCTCAAGGACACACGAACGCGCGCGCCGGCCAGCAGGAAGACGGGTTTGTGGTGAAGCTCAATGCCGCAGGCAATCAACTGGTCTATGCGACCTATCTGGGCGGCGACGGCTATGATCGCGTCGATGCGCTGGCGGTCGATGCCGACGGCCAGTGTTACTTGACCGGTTCAACTATCTCGGTCAATTTCCCTGTGACTCAGGGCGCGTTCAAAACATCTAGCGGGCTGGGGTGTGCCGACTATTTAGGTATCAGCACACCTTGCTATGACGCTTTCCTTACAAAGCTCAACCCGACAGGCTCTGCGCTCGTCTATTCAACATTGATCGGCGGCAGCGATGGCGACTATGGGGGAAACCTGGAGATTGACGAAGCGAGAAATGCTTATGTGATCGGATACACATACTCGCCCGACTTTCCTGTCACGCCCGGAGCGTTTCAATCTGCCTACAAAGGCCGGGCAGATTCGTTCGTTATAAAGATGCATGCAGAAGGCAGCGCGCCCGTCTATTCGACATACCTGGGTGGAAGCAGCATTGATGCGCCCATAATCGGTCTCAACGCAGAGATGGGGCTCGCAATCGACTCTCAAGGGAACGCCTACGTGACATGCGCCACTATATCTGACGATTTCCCAACGACCGAAGGGGCTTTTCAGACGACCCTGAAAGGTCTCGACGCATTCGTGACCAAATTGAACGCGAGCGGCACGGGTCTGGTCTATTCGACCTTTCTTGGCGGCTCGGCAAACGACGGGATTCTCGCGATAGCCCTGGACGAATCCGGTAATGCTTATCTGGCGGGCGCGACCACCTCTTTAGATTTTCCCACCGTGAATGCATTTCAAAAAAGCAACTCCCGCAGCCCTCTTTACAAGAGCATCAACGGGGTTACGGGCTGGAACTCGCTCAACACGCCTCCCGTCGTTCAACCGCTCAGCGGCGGGCCGATCGTTTCAATGCTGGCTATCGCACCCTGGGATTCAAATACGCTTTTCGCCGGCACCGAGAAAGGTCTGTTTAAGAGCATGGATGGCGGCGATACCTGGGCCGCAAGCGGCCTCAATGGGCTGAGGGTTCGCCGCATGACATTCGACCCTAGGGATCGAAAACACGATTTATGCGGCGACGTTTACTTACAACGGGGGCGGGGTCTTTCACAGCGGCGTCTATAAGAGCATTGACGGAGGCGCGAGCTGGAGCCTGCTGCCCCTCATCAATCAGGCCATCTTCAACGCAGTAGTGATAGATCCCATTCATCCATCGACTGTCTATGTAGCCGCGCAAGGTTTCTCAGGCACGTCGAACGGCGGCGTCTTAAAGAGCACGGATGACGGCAAGACCTGGACCATTATCAACAACGGGTTGCTGAATTTCGATACGGACCGTGTCTATGACATTGTGCTAGACCCCGCCAACCCCTCTGTGATTTATGCGGCGACCGTAAGCGGCGTCTTCAAGAGCACAAATGGCGGGGCGAATTGGAGCGCAACTACTTTAAAGGGCATCATCCTCGATCTGGAGATAGACCCGCGCAACGGCAATACGGTTTATGCCTGCCCCGACGAACCGAATGACGACGAGTCGACAGCCGCCTCCTTTGATCCTGACCAGGGACGGCACAACCCGCGACGGCGATCATTGCAAAACAGCTCCGCATTTACAGGCGTTTTAAAGACCACAGACGGCGGGGCGAATTGGAAGGCCGTCAACAACGGGTTTGAGCGGGACCCGCTGGTCCTCTCAATGACTCTTGATCCCCGCTTCCCATCGGTGCTTTATGCGAGCGAGGATAGAGGGCTTTACAGAAGTTCTGACGCGGGAGGTAGCTGGACGAAAGTCCCCGAGCTGCCGTCGAGTACTAC
Source organism: Blastocatellia bacterium (assembly GCA_963728545.1). Lineage (GTDB taxonomy): Bacteria > Acidobacteriota > Blastocatellia > UBA7656 > UBA7656 > DASUNP01. The sequence continues at coordinate 2,071,229 of CAVSKO010000002.1, read as the reverse complement.
ACAGGTTGTCGTGATCGATCCCAGAACCTCAGCCGTCTATGCCGGTATCAACACGAACGGAAGCCAGGACGCGGTTGTGGCGAAGCTTAACGCCACAGGGAGCGCGCTCATCTATTCGAGCTACATCGGAGGCTATCTATTCGATAAAGCAAAAGCTATCGCCGTAGACAAAGCGGGCAATGCTTATGTAGTTGGCGAAACCGACTCGAACAACTTCAAGGTCACGCCCGGAGCCTTGAAGACTGTTTTTACAGGGAGCATCCTCTACTACGATCTGTTCGTCCTTAAGATCGATGCCCAAGGCAGGCTTTCCTATTCGACTTACTTTGGCGGTCATTCGGTCGAATATATACACGGAATTCTTCTCGACCGCGAGGGGATGCTGGTGCTCGGCGCTTCAACTCTCTCTGCGAATATACCTCTTGCCAACGCATTCCGCTCATCGTTGTTAGCCGGAGACCGCGACTTGAATCCGATAGTAGTTAAACTCGGCCTCAGAGACGTTTCTGCGGCCGGTGATCCGACGATCACAAAGGCAACAGTGACGGCCAAAAAGCTGATAATCGAGGGCGCGAATTTTGCTCAAGGCGCGCGAATAGTGTTAGACGGCGTGCCACAACAGACTACAAACGATGCCGCGCGCCCCACGAGCAAGCTTATCAGTAAGAAGGCCGGAAAGAAGATCAAAGATGGAAAGGAAGTCATGATCCAGGTACAGAACCCTGACGGGAAAATGTCCGACCAGTATCACTTCTTGCGCCAGTAATTGCCTTAGCTATATTTTGGAGCGCGGTGACTTGCGATACTGCTGGCGAATTCAGTTTTGCACCACTTACAGAGATCGAGCCGAAGAAATACCAACACTTACCATGCTGGATCCGCCGGTTATCCGAATTCGCCAGCAGTATCACTTGCCACCGCACTCCAAAATATGCAGTCGCATTCAATTGCATACCTCTATAATTTACCCTGCCCGATTTGCTACACGCGCCCGCCTTCTTGACAAAATATATTGCTCGACAGAACACGCAGGCGGTTCCAGCGCGGCATCATTCATCTCCCCTGACCCTGTCTAAAGTTATGCTTCGTATGCTAACCCAGGTTTCGTGACAAAGAGACGCTTCCCGAATATTCTTGAGGGCGCATTCGAGAAGCACCCTATTGAAAAGCTCTTATATAGTATGGAGAGAAATAATCCATGAGGGAATCTTTCGCAGACCTGAAGCCAAAAGTTTACTCGTTATTGCTTACTCCCACGGAAGCTGTGATGAGCCTGTGTGGGGTAGACAGATCGGATTTGGGATTGGCTGATAGGTACATGACTGGTTTGTTGAGGACGCCTAGAGCCGGTCAATCCCAAATCCGTAATACGCGCTCCTGCGACATAGCTACCCCGTTTGGAATCGCCGTTGATCCTGCGGGGAACATCTATGTGTCAGGTAATACGTATTCGTCCAATCCCCCAACAAAAAACCCTCGCCAACAGATGCTCCTTTAGCATAACTACGGGCGAGCACAGGTGAGAATTCATAAACCTGTGCTCGCCTATTTTTTTGCTTCAGCAGTTGACTTCCCGCCTGAGTGTTTGCCCCGCGCGTTCGGCTTGCTTACAATGCTATTCAGCCAAGCACCTGGGGATGATCGATGACAGAACAAGAGTTGACAGATTCGTGGCAGGTTGAAGGCTATATCGAAACGCGAGACGGCCGTCTCACGGTAGACGGCGCTGACGCGGTCGAGATGGTCGAACGATACGGCTCGCCGCTTTACGTCTTTTCTGAAAAACGCATAGCCGAAAACACTCGCAGCTTGCGCAGCGCCGTCGAAGCCGTGCACCCGCGAATCAAGATCTGTTACGCGTCTAAAGCCAACTCAAACATGGCCGTGCTTCGAACCGTTTTGCGGGCGGGTGGCGACATCGAGGTCAACTCGGGCGGCGAGCTGCACAAGGCCATAAAAATCGGGTTCCGCCCCGATCAAATAGTCTTCAACGGCGTCTCTAAGACCGATGAAGAGATAAGAGCCGCCATAGAGTATGGGATACTCGCGATCAATATCGATTCGCTTTACGAGCTTGACCAGGTTGCGCGCGTCGCGCGAGCGATGGGCCGCCGCGCAAACGCGAGCATACGCATAGTGCCTGAGATAGTCACGCGCTCGCACATAGGTCTTCAAACAGGACTGCTCTCATCAAAATTCGGGCTGTCGCCTTCGCAGATCGAAGAGTCATTCGCGCGCTCTCTCGCAGCCGCCGACGCGATCAACCTGGCAGGCGTCCACATACACGTAGGCTCGCAGACGCCCGATCTGCAACCCTTCGCGCGAGCCTTTGCCGAGATGTGGCTCTTTTTGGTCGACCTTTATAAGAAGACGGGCCACCGCCTCGGCCACATAAACATCGGGGGCGGGTTGCCGGTCGCGTATCTTCCTCAGACGCCTATGGTCGAGGAGATCGGCAAGCGAGAGCGCGATATGCTTTCAGCCGAGCTTGACGCGCGCGCGGTCTTGAAAGCGGCGCTCGCGGAAGCCGTGACAGACGAGACTGCCGGTATGCTTGAAGACCTGACGATAGTGCTTGAGCCGGGCCGCCGAATAATAAGCGACACGGGGCTGTTGCTGACTCGCGTCTGCAACATCAAGGCGAGGCCCGAAACGGGCGACACCTGGCTGCTTACCGACGCGGGCTATTCGTTGATGCTTTCGATAAACACCTATAAATGGTATTACCACCTGGTTTCGGCTTCGCGCGCCGCGTCGCCTCACACCGAGTCTTACAAAGTGGCCGGGCCGCTGTGCGATTCGGGGGACGTTTACTTCGACATTGAGCGAGGCACGCGGCTGCCGAACTATCGCTTGCTGCCCGAAGTCGCAGAGGTAGGCGACGTACTGGCGTTATTGAACACGGGCGCTTATGCGCTCGATCAGGCGTCGCAATACAACGGTCGCCCGCGACCTGCGGCTGTGATGGTGCGAGAGTCAGGCGAGGTTGATGTGATTCGCCGCCGCGAGACTTACGAAGATTTGTACGTGCTCGATCTGTGGTAGCAATTTTGTTGATTCTGGAAATTGATTGATCAAAAGCCCTGAAAGGGCAAGATTCGATAGCCTGGGGCATCGCCCAGGTCGTGATGGTTAGGTTATGCAAGCCCTGAAAGGGCGAAATAATCCGATGATTTATTTCGCCCTTTCAGGGCTTGCATTGTTAGCCGGCCTAAACCCGGCTATTGAATCACGCCCTTTCAGGGCTTTTCTATTTTATGCCTGGCCCTCGCGGTCATTCGTCACCTGCTCCGGTCGCACCGTCTCTAACTCTCTCCAGATCAACACGCCCTTAGTCTCTTTGAGCAGCAACGAGCCGATGATGAATGTGATGCCGGCAACTGCTATTGGGTAATACAGGCCGGCGTAGATGTTTCCCGTTTTGGCTACGACCCACAACCCTATGAGCGGAAGCAGCCCTCCAAATACACCGTTGCCTATGTGGTAGGGAAGCGACAAGGCCGTGTATCTTATCTTTGCCGGGAACGCTTCGACCAGATAAGCCGCAATCGGGCCGTAAACCATCGTCACAAAGATGACCTGAATAAAGACAAGGAGAATCAGCTTCCACGCCACCGGGTTTGAAATAAAGCTTGCGAAATCCGTGTACGGCAGAACTTCGCTGGCCGGTTGTAACACGCCGTCTACGATTGTCTGGGCGGACAACGATATTGCGCCGGTCACAGGGTTTTTTTGTGGCGAGGCAGTCACGACGTTTGAGCCTGCTGCCGTCTGCATGGCTTTGTAGATAGGAATGTACGATGCGGCGGCAAGCAGACAACCCAACATCATAATCTTTTTTCGCCCGAAACGGTCAGAGAGCGAGCCGAACAGCACAAACAACGGCATGCCCATTACGAGCGCGATGGCTATTATGTAGTTAGCCGATGTGTTGTTCACATTAAGAATCGTCTGCAAATAAAAGAGCGCGTAAAACTGTCCCGTATACCACACGACGCCCTGGCCCGCGGTCGCGCCGAACAGCGAGACGAGCACGCGCTTGAGATTCTCCCAATTCGTGAACGCTTCTTTGAGCGGTTTGGCCGAAGTCATGCCGACCGCTTTGATATGCTGAAAGATTGGCGACTCTTTCATGCGCAGCCGTATGTAGAGCGATACTCCTACAAGAAACAGCGAGATTAAGAACGGTATGCGCCAGCCCCAACTGCTAAAGGCTTCTTTGCTCATCAAGTTTTGCACCACGAGGATGACTGCGAGCGAGAAGAACAGACCTAACGTCGCAGTTATCTGTATAAAGCTTGTGTAGAAGCCACGCTTTTCGTCCGGCACATGCTCGGCTACGTAAACAGCCGCGCCTCCGTATTCGCCTCCGAGCGCAAGCCCTTGCAGTATGCGTATCAGCAAAAGCATGATCGGCGCTGCAATCCCTATCGTGTAATAAGTCGGGAGGAAGCCTATCAGCGTAGTCGCTCCGCCCATGATTATCAGCGTGACCAGGAATGCGTGCTTTCGCCCGACGAGATCGCCTATGCGCCCAAAGAAGAGCGCCCCGAAAGGCCGCACAACAAAGCCGACCGCAAAGGTTGAAAGGTACGCGATGAGCGCGAGCGTGTTATCTCCCTTCGGGTAAAAAAGAGGCGAGATGACCGTGGCGAGACTGCCGAAGATATAAAAATCGTACCACTCGATCATAGTGCCTACGGCGGATGCCGCAATCACTTGCCAGATTTTATAATCAGAAGCTGGTTCGACGGCGGACGCGCTTTGCGAGCGGACAGAACTGTTTTTTATCATCAGCTACTTGATACGACTGACCGGGGCGCAAAGTCAATTCGATATGCTTTTGGATGTCAAAGGCATAAAGATTGCTTTCGAAAATTTCTTATTATGTAAATAATTCATGACGGGCAAAAGCTGATTGAAAACGGAGCATAGGTGATGACTAAAGATGTTGATGAGATGACAAACGAGGAAGTTCTCGACCGTATAATCCGGCTCGGATTTGGCGGAGACTCGCGGCGCTTTACGAAGTTCTGTAAAGCCTGCCGGGAAGGTCTGCCCGAAGGGACGGGGGTCGCCCTGCGGGGCAGCGTCGTTACAAACGAGCGGTACGAAGACGGCTCCCCGTTCGACGCCAGGGGAGAAGGCACAAGCGATCTGGACGTGACTCTAATCGGGAGCGAGGTGATGGATTGTTGGGACAAAGATGCGTTTTATCTCCCAGGACTCCACACAAAGCCGCTGGGCGACAAAGACCCGAAAATTGCCCCAACCCTTAATAAAATTCGGAAGCGACTCCAGCGAATCGCAGGCCGCCCGGTCAATTTCCAGGCCACTTCAAACCTGGTCTTGTTTGCGCGTGATGTGTTGTTTGACCAGCCGTACTACACTATCATAGAGGCGGTCGAGAAATCGTGATCGTCAAGCTTCTCAGCTACAACATCCGATTCGGAGGCCGCAAGCGGGAAGCGCGGCTGGCCGAAGTTATACGCGACGCCGCGCCCGACATAGTTGTCTTTCAAGAAGCCATAGACCCGCGCGTCATCGAACGATTAGCCGAAGCGACGGGACTCCACCGATGGGCTGCGCGGCCCGCGCACTCGATAGGCTACATCACGCGGTTGGACGTAGCTCATCACGAGTGGCACTATCCCGAAGGCGCGAAGCATTCTTTTCTGGAGATCGTCCTGGCGGACGGCCATTCGCGCATATTCGGGCTTCATCTGAGCGCGAGATTTTCCAAGTGGAGCGAGCGACGGCGCGGGCGAGAGATACGCGCGCTGCTGAAAGGAATCGAGCAGCATCAAGAAGGGTTTCACGTCCTGGTCGGCGATTTCAACACGCTCGCCCCCGGAGAGTTGCTAAACGTACAGCGAATGCCGAGGTGGATTCGCGCGCTGGTCTGGTTGAGCGGGCGCGACATTCAACGGGAGACGATTCAAGTGATGCTGGACGCCGGATACCTGGACGGCTACCGCCTCTTGCACCCGGATGATAAGGGCTACAGCTTTCCTACGTGGGACCCGCACCTGCGACTCGATTATGTATTCGTGCCCGCGCGATTCGCCGACCGGCTGAAATCGTGCGAGGTGATAAGGCAGCCTCCCATAGTCACGACGGCTTCCGACCATTTCCCGGTTCTTGCAAAAATAGACACCCCTTAGCCGTCCACATCTCTGTTAGGCGGACAAGCAAACCTGTCTTTTGGAATGGTCATTGTGTCTATGCATGTTTTATAATTCATTGTCTAGTATGGAAGAAAGTTGACCAGGTTGAAATACGCTATGATCGAACGACCTGACATTTCGGTTTATTCCCCGGACAATAGGCTACAACTCGTTGTTGAAGTTAAGAGAAAGAAAGGGGCCACCCCTGAATGGGCTGCAAAAATGCGTAGAAATTTGTTTGTTCATTCAGTAGTGCCATATTCACCCTATTTCCTTTTAGCTCTGCCTGACCAGTTCTATTTATGGAAAAATACAGGCTCGCCTATTGATATGAAATCTCCTGATTACATAGCTGATTCAAAACCTATTTTGGAGCCTTACCTCAATAATTCTTCTTATTATTTGGATACGATGAGTGAATATGGCCTTGAGCTAATTGTTAACTCTTGGCTTAATAAATTAGTTAATGCAAATCTAACTAGAGAAACCGCAAATCCTCAGGAAGCGTGGCTCTTCGATTCCGGCTTATATGATGCTATAAAGCGTGGATATGTAAAAACTGAAGCTACAGTATGATCGTTTACGTTGAGTCCAACTTCGTTCTAGAATTAGCCTACCTTCAAGAAGAGCACGAGAGTTGCGAAGAAACTTTGGGCCTTGCTCAAGAAGGTAGAATTGAGTTAGTGCTGCCCGCCTACAGTGTTGGAGAGCCCTATGACTCCTGGGTTCGTAGATCAAAACAAAGAGCAGAATTGCACGAAAGACTCTCGCGAGAGCTTAATGAGCTTTCTCGATCAAAACCCTACGTAGAAATGCTTGGCGAGTTTCAAGAGATCACCAAAACCTTACTAGAAAGTGGCGAGGAAGAAAAAGAAAGATTGGATAACGCCGTAAGTAGAATTCTGGAAACTGCAGTAGTAATTCCTATTGAACGGGAAGTCATTAAAGCTGCTATTGACTTCCAAAAGACACGAAATTTGTCGCCTCAGGATTCAATTGTGTACGCCTCTGTTATGTCACATCTATCAGGCGCTTCCAAAGAAGATCCAAAGTGCTTTATTACGAAGAACTCAAAGGACTTTGCGAACCCTGATATTTACACAGAGATGGAATCCTATGGTTGTAAGCTTCTAACAAAATTCAGTAATGGACTGGGATATACTAAGAGTTGCCTTTGAAAGTCCGCTCAACAAACATCCGCACTGGAGCGTGGGCAAATTTCATATGATATAGCCAATACTTAAATCCGCCCCCGGTGTGAGAGTCATTAATCGCCCGGTAGTGCGCGGCTGTGGCGGCCGTAAAACGTGATGACGCTTTCGGCCATCTCTATGACTTTTTCGCGCAACAAGACAGGCTCGACGACTTCGATCTGAGGACCGAAACTCAATACATACTCGATGGCCATCTCTTCAACATCAAACCGCAAGCGGACCTCGCGCCACCCGTCCGCATCTATTTGCCCGACTCGCTCGATGCGAGCGAAACGGCCTGCAAACCCGAGTCGCGGAAAGATTGCGGGGCCAACGCGAACGGTCGTCGAGTAACGCGGAAGATTAGATTTGAACTTGAGAGTCGATTGCTCCCAGAACGCCGCCAGGTCGAACCCGTCAGGTCGAGTGATGCGTTCGTCTGTCAGCCTGATCTCTTGCACGCGCGAAACGCGGTAGCTGCGTATCTCGCCTTCAACACCTGCGACCAGATACCACACGCTCCCTTTCGCCACCAGCCCCAGAGGATCGACCAACCGCTCAACCGCGTCGCAGTCGCCCGTCTTATACGTGATGTGAAGCCTATGCTCTTGCCAGACGGCTTCCTGCAGCGCGGGCAAAAAAGTGAAAGATTCATCCGAACGGCTCCACCCGGTCGTGTCTATGTGTATGCGCTGGCGCGCGTACTCTGCGTCTGCGCGATGCAGAGACGGGACCGCCGCCAGAAGCTTTATCAGCGCCGCGTCGGATGCTTTGTCCATTCCGAGGTCCGCAAGCAGACGGGAGGGCTTGACCAGAAAGAGCGCCTTAACCTCGGCCTTGTTGAGGCCCGTCAGGTTGGTGCGATACTCTTCCATCAATTCCCAGCCGCCTCCTATCCCTCGCTCGGCAAATACCGGAATGCCTGCGCCGCTCAACGCTTCCATATCGCGGTGAATAGTCCGTTCCGATACCTCCAGCCGCTTCGCCAGCTCGCGCGCAGTTATGCGGCGGTGAACCTGCAAGAGCAATAGAATTGATAGCAGACGATCAGCGCGCATAAGCCCTCCTCGCCCGGTTGAGTTTCGCCGCCCATGATTCTACTAAAGAAATATGACAGGGGGTGTCAAGATTACAAGTCCGGGTTTAGCACTTTGCCCGGTTTTGCGTTTGTTTCTTGTGATAACAAAACGCCAGATGCTAGCATTGCGTTTCGTCATATGAATAGTCTCAATCCGCCAAACTATCAGGAATTCTTAAAACTCGCAGGCGAAGGCTCTGTCGTGCCTGTGGTCAAGCGAGTGATGGCAGATTTGCTCACGCCCGTCGCCGCTTACCTCAAGATCGAACGCCTGAGCCAGTATTCATTCCTGCTCGAATCCGTAGAAGGCGGCGAGAAGGTCGCCCGATACTCTTTCCTGGGTTTCGACCCGCACATCATAGTTCGCAGCCGCGCCGATAAAGTTACTATCACCGCATCCTCTGAAGAACAGATAGATATTCCCGGAATGCGAACTGAGCCTGACGGGCGCATCGAGACCGATTTCCCTATGCTCCCGCTGCTTCGCCGCCTTGCGGGCCGCCACATCCCCGTGAGAGTCGCCGACCTTCCTCCGTTCGTCTGCGGCGCGGTGGGATATATGAGCTACGATGCCGTGCGATGGTTCGAGCGAGTGCCGGATGATAACCCGGACGATCTTGGGCTGGACGAATCGGTGATGATGTTCTTTTCGCGGCTCATGGTATTCGATCACGTTCGCCACCAGATACACCTTATCGCCAATGTCTTCACGAACGGAAAGACGGACGGGCTTGAAGCCGATTACCGGCGCGCCGTTGATGATATTGAAGCGATGGAAGCGCGGCTCGAAGACCCGATTGAACCGTTGCCGCTTCGCCCCTCCGCAGAGAAGGCCCCGCTGCGCTCGAACATGACCAAAGATGAGTTTGAGAAGGCTGTAGTTCGCGCAAAAGAATATATTGCCGCCGGAGATGTGTTTCAGGTCGTATTGTCACAGCGGTTTGAAGTCGGGCTTCGGGCAAATCCCTTTGAGGTCTATCGTGCGCTCAGGGTAGTCAATCCGTCGCCTTATATGTTCTATTTGAAGATGGGCGACCAGGCGATCATAGGGGCTTCGCCTGAGATGCTCGTGCGAGCGACGGGGCGGCGGCTCGAATATCGCCCGATTGCCGGAACTCGCCGGCGCGGCGCTACAGAGACCGAAGACCTTTTGCTTGGGGAAGAGTTGCGGGCTGACGAGAAAGAGGTGGCCGAGCACGTAATGCTCGTTAACCTGGGGCGCAACGACCTGGGGCGCGTGGCCGATTACGGCTCGGTCGAAGTCACGGACCTGATGATAATCGAAAGATACTCTCACGTCATGCACCTGGTTTCCGGGATCAAGGCTCGATTGAAGGCGGGCAAGGACCGCTTTGACGCGCTGGCCGCCTGCTTTCCCGCCGGGACAGTGTCGGGCGCTCCGAAGGTGCGCGCGATGGAGATAATAGACGAGCTTGAGCCGACACGCAGAGGCGTCTACGCCGGGGGGGTGATGTACCTGGACTATTCGGGAAATCTCGATTCCTGCATAGCGATCCGCACTATAGTCGTAAAGAACGGCCGGGCATACATACAGGCCGGGGCGGGTCTTGTGGCTGACTCCGTCCCCGAAACCGAATACGTCGAGACGGTCAACAAAGCTCGCGCCATGCTACAGGCGATAGAGATGGCGGAAGGAGAAAAGGCCAGGTAAAGATTCGCGGGCGAGAATAAGGGTTGCGAGAATAAGGGTTGCGAGAATAAGGGGTGCAAGATTAAGGCAAGCGGCGCGTTCACGGACTGACGCACGGTTACAATCTGAATAATAAACACCGCGATCAAACTCATTTAAAGCTCAAACGGGCAGGGGTCGAATTCTCAGGAGGCATAAAACAATGATAACCATGCAGAGAACCTTAATCCTCGTGATCTGTCTTGTGTTTATACTGGTCAGCGCCGTGGGCCAGGTGGCGACCACGCCGCGCCAGGAGAACCAGCTTCTCGTAGAAGGAAGGTATCTGCGCAATAACCAGCGCGAGCGCAACAGGGAGAATTCTCCTTTGTCGGGCGGCGTGCTGTTGGAAAAAGCCCCCCTGCTGGCCCCGTTGAATACCGTGAAGTCAGCCCCCGCAGAAGCGGAAGCGCTGATCGCAACCGAGCCGTTGCACGTAAACAGCGACCTTCTCGCGCAAGACTTCTCCGCCGCTCAAAGAGCCACGCAAGCCGAGCCTTACCTGCATGCCAATCCCGAAAACCCCGATAATTTGGTTGCCGGATGGCAGGAGAATCGTTTTTCCAACGGCGGCGCAAGGGCATTGAATTACGCCGTCACGTTTGACGGGGGCCGGACCTGGAACGAGGCTTCACTTCCTCGCCTGACAGTCATAAACGGCGGCACCTGGGAACGAGCTTCGGACCCCTGGGTGGAATTCGGTCCCGACAATCGCGTTTATTACACAAGCCTGTTATTTAACTCGTCGAATCCCAACAACGCGATAGGGGTCAGCGTTTCTACGAATGGCGGCTCGACCTGGGGAGATCCCGTTATAGTCACGCGCTCCACATTGGATTTCGAAGACAAGCAAGCGCTCACGGTAGACACGTATCCGGCCAGCCCATTTTTCGGAAACGTCTACGTCGCATGGGACCGCAACATAGACACCAACGGGAGAACGACCGCGCAACATCTGCTCATCTCACGCTCTACCAACGGCGGGAACACATACAGTCAGCCCGTGCGCTCGCGAAAGAAAGGCGCGAATATCGGAGTGATCCCGCGCGTGGGGCCAGACGGCACTCTCTACATAGTCTGGGCGGGCGGGAGCCTCAGCGGCACTAACCTTAGAATCTTTTTTGCCAAGAGCACGGACGGCGGCCTGAGCTTCTCTCCGAAACAGAAGCTCGTCACAATTCGGGCGGCAGGCGTCAGGGATTTGCGAGCCGGGGCGACACTGCCATCCTTCGGCGTTAACCCGACGACGGGCGACCTATACGTTGCCTGGGCCGATGCCAGGTGGACGGGCGTCGATCAGGCGACGATCATGATTTCGCGCGATAAAGGCGTCACGTGGAGCGACCCGGCCAGAGTGACGGATGGTCCGGACAACGCGCCCGCCTTCACAGTCTCGGTAGCCGCAAACGCTCAGCGCGGGGTAGCCGTCAGTTATTACAGCTTGCAAAACGACCCCCGTCGCCGCTTCCTGGCAGATCAGTATGTGAGAATCTCCGAAGACGGCGGAAGAACTTTTCAGCCGTCGATCCGAGTAACGCGCAGTACCTTTGACGTGCGTTTTGCTGCACAGGCCGGCGCGTTCTTCCTCGGCGACTATATAGGGCTGACCGGGGCCGGCGGACGTTTTCACCTTTTATGGATAGACACAAGCCTCTTCTCATCGGCCACGGGCGGCCTCCAGCCCGATGTCTTCACCGCCCGTACGGAGGCGGAGTAGAATTCAATAAAATGTAATTGACGCATCCGCCATTTGCCTCTTTCTCTGCCCGAACTTTCATTCTTTTCAAGCGTATTTCACTTTCTCAGACAAAGGAGAAAGCCGCAATGCATCTGAATTACAGACGAGTTCTAGTCTCGCTTTTATTGCTCTATACATCGTTAGCGATCTCTGTTTCGGCCCAGGGCGACAAGATAGACGAATTCATCAAGGCCGAAATGCAAAAACAGAAGATACCCGGCCTGACGGTTGCCGTTGTTAAAAACGGCGAGGCCGTTAAAGCGCAGGGGTACGGGCTGGCAGACGTCGAACTGAATGTTCCGGCGACCGCAGAGACGATCTATCAATCAGGCTCCGTAGGGAAGCAATTTACCTCAGCCGCCGTCATGCTGCTGGTCGAAGAGGGCAAGATCAACCTCGACGACCGTATAAGCAAGTACCTCGACGGGGCGCCCGAAATCTGGAAAGAGATAACAGTGCGTCATCTTCTGACGCATACATCGGGCATCAAGAATTACGGCGACAAAGACCTTGATTATCGCCGCGATTACTCGGACGAAGAGTTGATAAAGATAGCCGCGTCGTTCCCGCTCGATTTTCAGCCCGGCGAGAAATGGAGTTACAGCAACACCGGATACGTGCTGCTCGGCTACATAATAAAGAGAGCCTCGGGCAAGTTTTATGGCGACTTTCTAAAAGAGCGCGTCTTTACGCCGCTCGGCATGACGACCGCGCGCATCATCAACGAAGAAGAGATTATCCCCAACCGCGCCTCGGGCTACCGCATGTCGAAGGGCACGCTTAAGAATCAGAGATACGTCTCTCCGTCACTCAACACGACCGCCGATGGCAGCCTCTACTTAACCGTACTCGATATGGCGAAATGGGATGCCGCGCTCTACTCCGAAAAGCTTCTCAAAAGATCGAGCATCGATCAGATATGGACGCCCGTCAAGCTCAACAGCGGCAAGACCAATCCTTACGGGTTCGGCTGGCTCATTACCGAAATAAACAGTCATAAGCTTATCGAGCACGGCGGCGAGTGGCAGGGGTTCACCACGCACATATCCCGTTATGTCGACGACAAGCTGACCGTCATCGTGCTGACAAACCTTGCGGGCGCAAATCCGGGGGCGATTGCCCACAAGGTCGCAGCTCTTTACGTGCCGGAACTTCAGCCCGTAGCAAAAAAAGCCGTCAACATCGATCCGAAAATCTTCGACTCGTATGTGGGCCAGTACGAGGTCACTCCGCAGCTCGTTTTCACGATCAGCCGGGAAGGGGATAAGTTTATGGCTCAGGTGACCGGCCAGCCGAAGATAGAGCTATTTGCGGAGTCCGAGACAAAATTTTTCTTCAAGGTCATCGAGGCGGGGGTCGAATTTGTCAAAGATCCGGCGAGCCGTGTGACGCAACTGGTCTTTCGGCAGAGCGGGATCGAACTCGAAGCTAAGAAGATCAAATGAAAAGCCGAAAGCTTTTCGTATGAATTGTTCTCTGCAACTTGAAATCATTTTATTACAAGGCGGCCTTTGTCTACGAGAACGTCGTTGCCGACACGGACGGTTGCGTCGGGAAAGAAAAGCCACCGGACAGGGAACCCGCGCGCCGCGCCGCCTAGCTCACTGTTGTCGCCCAGCCCCAACCTTACAACGCCCGCGCCGTAGCCGTAATAAGCTACCCACTGCTCGTCACCGGGAGTTACCAGCTTTGGATTCATACCGAGGGCGAACTCTCGAAACTTCTTCAAGCCGGGGCCTAAATCAATCGCCTTCTTGAGAGCGTCCCCGTTGGTCTCGGATGAATAGCTTGTGACCGTGCCTTCTTTGAATTCGAGGCGAATGTTTTTCACTTCTGCGCCGCCAATCCGCGCCCACGGGACGACCATCACTCCGTTGACAGTGGTTTCTAGCGGGGCCACGCGCAACGCGCCTGCGGGAAGCTCTATCTCGCGGTCTATGCGAACACGCGCGCTTTTCATTCGCTCTTTTGACGCATCGCCGCTCTGTTTTGTGAACGGGCGGTCGCCCACGCGAAAGCTCAGATCGGTTCCGGCAGGCGTAGTCACTCTAACCTCGCCCGATTTGAATTTGGCAATCGCTTTTTCCATCTGGCGGTCGAGCGCGGCATAATCGATTTCGAGCGCGTCCAGGTAAACGCGGTCATAAGCAGCCGAATGAGTGCCGCTCATCCCGTCCGTGGCGCGTGTGCCGTCGCCCCAATGAAAATGGACCTGACGGCCACGCCCCGAATCGAGCCAGCGGCCAAGCAACAACGCTTGAGCCGGGGGCGTGAGCGCGCGCGGGCCCGCAGGGAGCCAGATGTATATGTCTGCGCCGTTCAACTTTTCTTCAAAGCCGGGCGCGTCCCCGTAAGGAATCGTCTCGACCGCTGCGCCCGCCTGCTCAAGCAATCTTTTCACCTTCGGCTCAAGCGCGGGCATGGTTTCAGGGTCGAGGCGCAAGATGACGCGCTCGCCCCGCGCTGGCTTTAGCGCGGTTACTATGCGCCGCGCCATCCCTTCATACGAAGCTTCGTTTAATTGACTCGTGGACATAGTTGGTAAAGCCGTCCAGAAGATTATCAGCAGCAACGATAAAAACTTCACTTCGGCTCGCCTCCTCGTTTACGCTTTCCACTTTAAGATTCCATCGATGGTGGTGTACGAGACCGGATGATAAGTCGGCCTTGCTTTGGCATAAATCCTGCGCGCCATCTCCATCCCTTCGGGAGTCTTTGCCAGTTCCGTGTAAAGCGGCCTCAAGAATTTCCGGCGGCCCATCCCGGTCAAGAATTTTTCCAGAGCCGGGTATGCCGGTTTATACTGGTGCGTGATTGCGCGCACCAACCATTCGTTTAGGATTTCGGAGTTGCCCGTGCTTGTGAACTTGAACGCGGCGTCAAGCTCGGCCATCTGCTCGGGCTTTAAACTGTCGGGAAGCTTTCTCAAGAAATGAAGCCAGTGATGGCTTGTCCACCCTTCGGTCTTCAAATCTTTGGCCGGAGTCCCTTCGGTCCAGGCTTTCACCTGGGCTTCGACTATCTCAAACTGCTTCGGGCGAACCTGCGGGCAGTTGGCCGGAACCCCCGCGCTGTAGACCCATTCGTCTATCTTCAATTTGTCTTCAAGAGCCTTGTCGCCGTTAATCAAATTCTCGCGCAGGTAAGCGAGAAACCTTGACGTCGTCATGCTCTGAAATTGGAAAGTGTCAAAGTACTTTCTCACAAATGCGTCCCACTTTTCTCGCCCGACCGTCTCTTCAAGAAGCCTCAGAAAGAAGAAGCCCTTATCGTAAGCGATGTCGGTCGTCCCTTCGTCGGGGTCGCGGCCTTCGAGATTGAGGTGCAACTGCGTGTCGCCCGGCTTATCTTTCAGCGCCTCGACCTGTGCGAGCAAATCCTGGTGCGCAAGCTGCGCGAGCATCTCCGAATAATCGCGCCCGTTGACGGCCTCCATGATGCGGTTCTCGAAATAGACCGTGAAGCCTTCGTTGAGCCAGAAGTCGTTCCACGTAGCGTTCGTGACCAGATTGCCCGACCACGAGTGCGCCAGCTCGTGCGCGATAAGCGAGACCAGCGAGCGGTCGCCCGCGAGTATCGTCGGCGTGGCGAACGTGACGCGAGGATTCTCCATCCCGCCGTATGGGAAGCTCGGCGGCAGCACTATCACGTCATAACGCTCCCATCGGTACGGGCCATAAAGCGATTCCGCAGCGGCTATCATCTTTTCCAGATCGACAAACTCTGAGGCGGCGCGATCCACCACCGAAGGCTCCGAGTAAACGCCGCTGCGGTTGCCCAGCGGGCGAAACTCAATGTCGCCGACCGCGAGCGCAAGCAGATAAGAAGGCACTTGACGGTCCATCTCGAACTGGTAAACGCCGTCTGCGGTTTTCTCGGTGCCGTTTTTCGCGCTCATAACCGCCATCAGATCGGGCGGCGTTTTGACCTTAGCTCGATAGGTGGTCCGCACGCCCGGCGTGTCCTGGCACGGGACCCAGGTGCGCGCGAGTATGGCTTGCGATTGGGTGAACAGATAAGGCCGCTTGCCGCCCGCCGTCTGCGCCGGGTCGAGCCATTGCAGCGCGGCGGCTGTGGGGCTTGTTACGTAGTGAACGGTGACCTCTTTAGTCTCGGGCTGTATGTCTATGACGAGCGGCTGGCCTAAGAATTCTACCGGCGCGCCGAGCGTGAATTTTGTTTCCGTCTCAGCTTTGTCCAGCGTCACGCGAGCGATTACCAGATCGCGGGTGTCGAGGTAAAGCTGGCGCGCGCCAGTCTTGTTCGTGATATGCAGGGTGTTTTTGCCGACGATGCGTTTCTTGTCGAAATCTACGTTCAGGTCAAGATCCATGTGGTTGACGACTACTTCCGCCGGCTTTGCGAATGAATGGACATCTTTTTCGTTTTCCATAGCTATAGGCTTTTGCTGCGGTTGCTGCGGCGTTTCGCCGGAACAGCCCGCAGCAAGAAGCGGGATCAAAACTATAATCAGGATCAGCAGGTGATTAAGACCCGTTGAAGCTCTTTTTAACATTTATATTGCTCCTATTTGAAAAACATCTCACCGCCGCAGACACAGAGGACGCATATGGCCGATGATGTGCTTCGCACGCGGCGATTGCGCAGAGAAAACAGTATTCTGCTCTGCGCCCCCTCTGTGTTCTCTGCGTCTGCGGCGGTGAATCTTCTTGCATTACCCTAAATTCAATCGAAAACCGCTCTGGATATTTTCTTTCTCACCCGAAGCAGTAAAGCCGCCCGTCTTGCGAGCCTATGACGACGCGCCCCGACGCTATTGCGGGCGAGGCCGAAAGCGGAGCGCCCGCGTTGAACTCCCATACTTTCGCCCCGGTCTTAAAGTCGAGCACATAAAATCGCCCATCGTTAGACCCGACAAAGACACGCCCGTCGGCCAGCGCCGGAGACGATTCAACGCGCGCGCGCGTCGTAAAAGTCCATAGCCGTTTCCCCGTAGTCGCACTCAGGCAATGGATCATCTTGTCGCGGCCCCCGACTACGACGCGACCGTCAACTACGCCCGCCGACGAGTAAAAGGGGAACTGTCGTTGCGGGTGCTGATAGCGCCAGGCCAGCCGTCGCGTCTTGACGTTCACGCCGAGCACGTCGTTGTTGAACGTGCCGTAAAAAGCCATCTGCCCTACGAGCGCGGGGCTTGCGCCGGTGTAAGCTCCAGAAGCCACTTTGAAAACTTCCTGGCCGTCCGAGACGCGTATCGCGCGAAAGACTTCATCGCAGCCCGATATGTAGGCCACGCCGTTTAAGACTCCCGCTGTGCAATGAACCGGGCCGTCCGTTTTGACTTTCCACACCAGAGAGCCGCCGCGCGCAGACAGACAATAAAGATGCCCGTCGTATGAGCCTATCAAAACTTTATCGCCGATGACGACGGGCGATGACTTCACTTCAGCGCCCGTCTTGAAAGTCCACAGCCCCGAGCCGTCGCTCGCGCTTACCGCATGGACGGTGCCCACTAGGTCGCCGACGTAGACTATGCCGCCCGCGACGGCCGGTGATGATTCACCGACCGGGTCTTTAGTGTTGTACTTCCACCGCACGCTGCCGCTTTGAAGATCGAGGGCCACAAGCTCCCCTTTTTGAGAGCCGACATAAACCGTGCCGTCCTGTATCGCCGCCGATGATTCAATCAACTCACCTGCCTCGTATGTCCACAAGAGTTTCAAATCTCTCGGCACGGCGGTCAGCGATATGCCGGTCAATTGGAGATTGCCCCGAAACTGTGGCCAGTGATCGGCAGACGTGTAAAGCTGAGGGCTTGTCGGACCCGCTAAAGAAGTTTGAAAGAGAAAAGAGAAAGGCAAAAGACAGACAGCAATAAAGAGATTCAAAACGCGCACTCGTAGACCTCCAAAGCTCCGGCTGCGTCAAACGGTCGTGGGTTGAAACGCCCGGTCCATTGTGATGCAGCTTCCTGGGCTAACATCTGTAAATTATTTCTCATGATTCCGGCCCCGCTCAAGCTTCCGGCCAGCCCTCCTGCTGCGGCCATCTGCTCAAGCCTGCGCGAGAGCGCCTCGCCCGCGTCCCCTTCGTAATCTATGCCTGAAATCTTCAGAAGCTCGCCATAGAGCGGCCCGGCGACTACGGAGTTCCAGCGAACGACCGACGGCAGAAGCATAGCGATAGCGACTCCGTGAGTAGTATCAAAGTGAGCAGTCAGCGGGTTGGCGCAGGCGTGTGTCGCGCCGAGCATAGAGTTATCGATAGCCATCCCTGCATAATAAGCCCCAAGCTGCATCGCGCCTCGCGCCTCGATGTCTGACGGAACAGTAAGCACGCGCTCGAAATTACCTTCAAGCAGCCGCCACGCCTCGCGCGAAAAGGTTTCGGATAGAGGATTGCGCTTTGTTGTGACGAAAGTCTCGACCGCGTGCGCGATGGCGTCAAAGCCTGCGCTTGAGGTCACGCCGTGCGGCTGTGAGATGGTGAGTCGCGGGTCGAGAACGGCCACTCGAAACGCGGCCTTGGGGTCTCCGCAAGCCATCTTTACGTGGGTCTCGGCGTCCGAGATCAAGGCATAAGACTGCGCCTCGCTTCCGGTCCCGGCAGTAGTGGGAACGGCTATCATCGGCAGCAACGGGTGCGCGGCTTTTCCGTAACCCCAGTAATCCTGCATGCGGCCGCCGTTGGTCAAAAGAAAGTTGATGCCCTTAGCGCAATCGAGCGAGCTGCCGCCGCCAAGCCCTATGATCGAATCGATTTCGTATCGGGCGGCAAAGTCGCGCCCGGCTTCGATCATCTTTGTATCGGGATTCACATCGAAATCGTGAAAAGGGATGACAGTGATTCCGGCTTTCTTCAACGGGGCGATAGCTTCTTCGACGTGGCCCGACGCGAGCAGCCCGTGATCTGCAACCAGCAGCACGCGCCGCCGCGACATCTCGCGTGCTATGTCTCCGAGACTGTCAATTGACCCCTGGCCGAAAATTATTCGCGTTCGCAACTGAAAATCGAATGAATGCATAAATCCAAAATTACTTTTGTTCTGCTTTTGCCGAGCGATCGGTCCTGGCTTTAGATACCATCTGTTTTACCTCGGCCAAAAGCGTGGGCGCGTGGTAAGGGATTCCGTCTTTGATGGTCCACTCGACACCGCCCGTGTGCGCGATCTTGCCGTCCCTGATCTCTTCAACGCCTGTCGGGTATAGCACCTTCAGGTTTTCAAGCGGATTGCCGTTGACCACTATCAGGTCGGCCATGTAGCCTGCGCGCACGCGGCCCAGACGCTCTTCTTCGCCCAGTATCTTTGCGTTGTTGCCCGTCGCGTGCTGTATGACTTTGAGCGGATGAAAGCCCGCTTCTTGATGAAGCTCTAATTCGCGTATCAATCCGAAGCCGTACATCTGGTAAATAAAACCTGAATCCTCGCCCGCGCCTATCAGACCGCCGCGCCGCTCGAACTCGCGAAGCGCGGCCATCCATATCCGATAATTCTCTTTCCAGAAAGTCTCATCCGCCGAGGACCAGCCTATGAAATACGAACCGTGATTTGCGGGGTTCGGCTTGAAATACTCTTCAAGAGTCGGGTGCAGATAGTCCCGGAACCAGGGCTGCGTCTGCGCGCGTTGCAAATCGCGGCTGGCTTCATAAATCACTAGCGTCGGGTCCCAGGCGACTCTGGCTTCGACCATGCCGTCAAGCACTTTCAGCAACCGCTCGGGGTTCGCCTCGCGCCACAATCGCCCGGCGTAACGGAAACGATCCGTCTCGTTATTGTAGTTGTAGGTCGAAGGAAAGCTCTGCACGCCGTCTGTTATCGCAGCGTCCGGCACTCCGTACCAGTGCTCGATGCTGGTGATCCCAAACTTGATGTCGTCCCAGGCGGTTGTTTCTTCAACGCCGACATGATGCGCTATGCGAAGCCCGACCTTGTGAGCCTCGTCGGCCATCGCGCCCATAATGTCGCGATCCGTTCCGGTGAGCTTTATGCCGTCAGCGCCCATCTGCTTTAGCTCGCGCACGCGCGCGCGCGCCTCCTCAGGCGTGCGAGGGCGGGGCTGCTGCCAGAAAAGCGCGTAAACGTATAAGCGCGGCGCGACGACTTCTCCGCGCTTGCTGCGCTCGCGAAGCTCAATGGTCTTTTTCGTATTGCTCCCCACGTCGCGGACGGTTGTGATGCCGGAGGCAAGCCACAGCTTCAAGCAATAATCGAGCGGCTGAGGAATGCCGCCGCGCTCCTCCTGCACGTGCCCGTGGGCGTTGATAAGACCGGGCAGAACATATTTGCCCGTCGCATCTATTTCAACATCGCCGGCGGGCCGCTTCGAGCGGCCTTCTTTGATAGCCACTGGGTCGATCCCGACTACATCCGTAATGGTATTGCCTTCGATGACGATGTCCTTCGGGCCTGAGGCGGGAGTCCCGTTGCCGTCTATCACAATCGCATTTCGAATGATGAGGCGCTGGTAACGCCTGCCGCTCGTGACTGTCTGCTTCGTCGTTTGCGCGTTGGATGCCGGCGCGACTAGCGAGATTAAGATCAACAGGAGTGAGCAAAAGCGCAGACTAATTACAATCCGGCGATATGTGAAACGTGAGGGGTAAATCAACATAGCCATCTTCTCCCTGAATGTGATCAGTTTGAGTGCTTCATATTTTCTAGTCCCTGATAGCTTCAAGCAGGGCTTCCAATTCCGGAAGGACGAGCTTATCTTTTGGTCGCCCAGCCGCGCGTTTTGCGATTATTAGTTTCTCAAGAGAAAGAATTGAACATTCAGTATTAAACAACATCACTTGGATAGATGCCTCTTGCGCTTGCTCATATGTTCCAATCCCACTTACCTCGCCCAACAAAACAATGTTGCCCAGATCAGTCCGCAGCGTAAAATTCAACCCCCTTCGTAAGGTTTCTGCGTCCCACATAAAGGGGAGATCGGCGGGTGCTCCGCGTAATCGGGGATTAAGTGGCGCGAGGGTTTCTGCCAATCGAGCGAGATTAATTTTGTCGCGCGCATAGCATATATCAAGATCATCAGTGATATGAGAAGATCCATGTACGGTAGCAGCTACTCCACCGACTATTACAAACTTGACACTCCCGTCGGCGAGGCGATGCACGATTGTTTCAAGGTCGATCATTAACTGGCTCGCTCACCTTTTCTTGCCACGCCACGTATTTGAGCAAGCGCGTTCATTGTTCGCTGTAGCTCGCGCACTCGCTCTTCGGGCGTGAGCCGTAGTCGTTCAAGGAGTAGTGTGAGATCAATGCCAAACTCGCGCGCCGCCTCTATTGCGCTCCCGGGCGCGGGATTCATTAACCGCTCTTCAGCTTTCGTGCTCATGTAAGAAATCAGGGCAGGGCAAACTTCTGGTTCGCCCTGCCAATCGTCTATTTGTTTTGAGGCGTGACTGCTTTTGCCGGCGGCGCTCCCGCATTATTTGCCAGAGCAAAGAGTTGATTACGGTTGACTATAAATAACGTGCCGTTGGCGGGAACGGGGCTGCAATAGACGCTGCTTCCCATATTTATTTCGGCGAGGACTTTCTTCACTTTGCCCGCTTGCATTATGACGACATCGCCGTCCTCATCGCCGAGATAGACTTTGCCGTCTACCGCGAGAGGCGATCCCCACACGGCCGCAAACATATCGTGCACCCAGTAAGCCTGTCCCGTCTTTGCGTCCAGACAGTGCAAAAAGCCGCTGAAATCGGGGTAGTAAATCAACCCGTCCACAATCGCCGGGGTCGAGATGCTGCGGCGTATCTTGTCGTAATGCCAGACCAATCCGGTCTTTGTTATGTCGCCGCGCTTCGTCGCGTCAATGCAGTACATGTGGCCCACGCCTTCGCCGTGCTCAGGGTCCTGCCCGTTTGCGATGTAGACTTTGTTGTCCCAGATGACGGCCGTGCTGATAAGCTCGTTTCGGGTCTTGGGCCAGACTGAATCTTTCGGATTCGAATCGAACTCCCAGAGCTTCTTTCCCGTAAGCGCTTCGTAGCCGCGTATCCAGCCGTCGCCCTGGCCCATAACGACCTGATCAACTCCGCCTATGTTGCCTACGGTGCAAGACGCCCACTGCCCGTGAAGAATCTTCTCGCCTACAGAGTTATCCTCCCAGACAAGCTTGCCGGTCTTCTTGTTAACGGCGACGATGCTCGGAGCTTTAGGCGAAGGAATGTTGACGTGACTTTCGTCCTGGCCGTTTGATGTGCTGACGTAGATCAAGTCTCCGAACGACACGGGCGAAGAGTTGGACAGGTTATGAGGGAACGAGCCGACCTCTTCCATCATGTCGAACTTCCACACGATGTCGCCGTCTTTCGGCCCCGTGAATTTCTCTTCTTTAAAAGGGCCGTCGTTCTCGTTATCCGAAAACCCTTGCGTGTCGGCGCAGACAAGCTCACAGCGGTTAGAGACGTAATAAACGCGGTCGCCTTCAACCAGCGGAGAAGACGCGATGCCTTGAAAGGGCCAGTCGTTGACGCGCCCCGCGCCCAGCTTTTCGTGCGTGATCTGCCAGAGAAACTCTCCATCCGATTCGCGAAAAGCCATCACGACGCCCCGGTCGCCCGGCTGTTTGGGGTCGCGCACAAGCTCGTTATTTGTCCCGACAAAGACCATGCCGCCCGACACCGTAGGGTTCCCGTAGCTTTGCGAGCCGAGGTTATTCACCCACTTGACGTTCTTCTTTGAAGCCACGTCCCAGCTCGTCGGCAGCCCCTTCATATTCGATACCATGTTGCGGTCGGGCGTCCCGCCCCACATCGGCCAGCTTCCCGTCCCCGGATCGGATGCTGAAACTACTACTGAAGACAGAAGACAGAAGACGAGAGTTAAAATAGCGGTCTTTGACTTCGGACTTCTGCGTGCGCCTATTGAGATATATCTTTTCATCATTTGTTGCTCGTTACTTTCAGGTTATCAAAAAAGACTTCATAAGGGGCGTCGGCGTAGATGCCGGGACTCCCTTGAAGATTTGGTATCGGGTCTGTTCTGTCTACTATCCACTGTGCAGGCTCCGCTTCGGCGGCGGGCCATGCTTTGCCGCGAACGCGGACTTTGCCGTCGGGCAGGTTTTCGACCCGCAGCTTCAATCTATACCAGGTATCGGCCTTCCACGGGAAAGGCACTTTGATTGTGCGCGCAGTTTCCGGCTGCCAGGATTCAAGCTCAAGCCGCTGGTGGTTGCCAAACAGTATGAGCGAATACCGCTGCGCGACTATGCCGGCGTCGCCCATCTGGCGGCGTTTTTCCGTAGCCCGAACGTCTGCCTCGACCGTGTATTCCCGCAGATCGGATGGGCCGAGAAAAGCGCGCGCGCGTTTGGTGAACGGGTTATCGGCGAGCTTGACCAGCACCTTGTTGCCTGCCACGTCGCGCACCTGGAATTTGCCCGTCGTGTTGATCCAGTGCGTCGGAACCGTATCGGGCGCGAATGAATCGAAATTCTGGCTCCACGGAAGCGGCGGTATTACGCGCACACGCGCCGCGCCTGACACTGGGCCGACCGTCGCTTTGACGCTGCCCGCTTGAGCCGTGCCGTCTGTCGGAGCGGTGAACTGGCCGCCTTCGCTCACCGTGCCTTTCAACTGTTCCAAAGACCAGGCGGCTTTTTCTTCACGCAGAAAATGTCCCTGTTTATCAAACAGGCGGGCGCGGAATTGAACGCTCTCGCCGGGCTTCAAAACAAGCTCGGTCGGGACTACCTGAACGTGCGCGACCTCTGCGCCTGCGGGCACGGGGTCGGCGGTCTGCTGGTAAACCGGAAGCGCGGCGTTTGATTTTTTGCCGATGCAATAGATCGCCGCGTCAGAGACCAGAAATACGCGGCCTTTGTTTACCGCCACTGAAGCGATGATCTGTTCGGGCGCGCCTTCGGTCCCAAGCTGATCTTCGTCCAACACTTCGCATTTATCTGGGCCGGGTTTGAGTATAAAGAACTTTCCGTTCTCGGTCCCGACATAGAGCTTGCCGTCCGCCAGCACGGGCGACGCCTTTTGAATCGTCCCGAGGTTCAACGTCCAGAGTTGTTTGCCCGTATTGATGTCGAATGCAAAGAGGTTGGCCCCGTTGTCTATCTGGTAAAAGCGGTCTCCGTTGATCACGGGTGAAGAGAAGCCGCCCTGGAACCCTGTCTTGCTCCATCTGATCTGGGCCTTGCCGATGTCGCCCGTCGCCGCTGCATCTATGGCGGAAAGCAGCCCCATCTCGCTCGTGTCGAGATTCTCTTCGCTGTGGCTGACGATGGCGGTCGTGCCTTTGAGCACTACGCCGGTGTTCAGTCCGCGTTTGCTGATCACGTATTTCCAGACGGGCTCGCCGGTATGCGCTTTTATAGCGTGGATCGTTCCGTCGCCGCCGCCTGCAATCAGCAGCCGCGTGCCGTTGATTTCTGCGGCGACGGGGGGAGAGTAGGTCGTGTCAAAAGGACGCCCGCCCGGCGAGCTGACCCACATGGTCTGCCCCGATTTTTTGTCGAAAGCCATAAAGCGATGCCCGGCCCTCGCTTGATTGCCCCAGCCCGTAGTGATGCCGCTCACTATCAGAAGGTCGCCTTCGATGACGGGCGAGACCGTGCGCCCGCCGTGCGTGGTGACTAACCCGAACTCTTCTACGAGCGACCGTTCCCAAAGAAGTTTTCCGTCAGGCGACAGCCCTATCAGGGTGCCCCCGACGCCGAAGGCGTAGACATTGCCGGTAGCCGGGTCGCCTACGGGCGAGGCCCACCCTGTGCGGTGAGGCGGCACGTCGCTCGAATAGACGTTGAAGAGGTACTGCCAGACGAGCTTGCCGTCGTCGGCGTTAAGACAGATTATGCGCTCTTGAAGCATCTCGCCCTTGCCCGCGGCGTTTTGCAAAAAGAGGCGATCACCCATAACGATGGGCGCGGAGCGTCCGCCGTAGGGCGCTTTCCACGACAGGTTCTCGCCTGCGGGCGCCCAGCGCGTGGGAAGCCCTTTCTCAAGCGATACGCCGTCGCGCAAGGGGCCGCGCCAATCCGTCCAATCGCTCTTTGACGCGGTGTTGGGCGGCGGAGCGAAAAATAATGCCATCAGCACGAATGAGAGAGGTAACGACAGAATAGTATTCATAAAAGCTCTTCAATAACACGCAGGTTGAGTTTCTAGTTCGTAGTAATTCACTACGAAATCAGCCTGCGCTAAAGTTGCGGCCAAGTGATATTTGCTTGACTTCAATTATTCCAAGATATAATTTTGGCCCTACGGCAGTCAAGCCGAGATTATTTCAGAACATATCGAGCATTAAGGGCGTTTCCCCGTATGAGACACTCATTGCGCGACAGTTTTTTCAAGGCGCGTTCCAAGCGAGATGCATACAGGAATTGCGAACCTCCCCGGAGAGGCTTTTGAGGGTAAAACTATGAAGAGCAGACGACTATTAGCGCCATTACTTGTATTGCTATTTCCGCTTATCGCGTTGGCGCAGGACCCTAAAGAGGAGTTTTTTAGCGCCGCCAAGAAAGGCGATGTTGAGGCATTGAAGACGCTGCTGGCAAAAGGCGTCGATGTGAACTCGAAGACCAACTATGGCGCTACGGCGCTCTCTTATGCCTGCGACAGGGGCCACACTGCTGTCGTCAAGCTTTTGATCGAGAAAGGCGCGGACGTAAATACGAAAGACAGTTTCTACAACGCGACTCCTATCACGTGGGCGGCGCAGCGCGGGTTCGCCGAGATAGTCAAGCTGCTGCTCGACAATGGCGCGACCGGCAGCAAAGACCAATTGTTGATGATGGGCGTGTACGGGCACCACAACGAATTGATAAAGCTTATGCTGGACCGGGGCGGGATATTGCCTGAAACGCTCTCGGTCGCTTTGAAACAGGCCGAGGATAATCAATGGGCCGACACCGCTGATATACTCAAGAAGGCGGGCGCGAAACCGGCTCCCAAAGCCGATTTCAAGGTTGATGAGGCGACGCTGAAGACTTACGAAGGCGTATACAAAAACGACCAGGTGGGCGAGCTGACATTTGCTGTTAAAGACGGGAAGTTTACGGGGAAATTGGGCGGGCAGGACTGGTTCACGGCCGCAGCGATTGACAAGAATACTTTCACGGTGGTCGAAGTCGGCGGAATCAATATCAAGTTTAATTCGGAAGGCGAAAAAGTGGTCGGGCTGACGCTCAAACAGGGCGGCATGACTTTCGAGTTCAAACGGGTCGAACAAAAGTAAAAAGGCATTTATCAATGTTTGATTCACCGCAGAGACACAGAGGACGCATATGGCCGATGATGTGCTTCGCACGCGGCGATTGCGCAGAGAAAACCATATTCTGCTCTGCGCCCGCTCTGTGTTCTCTGTGTCTCTGCGGTGAGTTTCTTCTCACGCTTAAACGAAACTTGACAGGAAAAGGGATTCATATGAGGCGCATACTTTCTATCGCTCTTTGTCTTTGCTTTATCGCCCTCGCGGCGCAAGCGCAGAACTGGCCTTCTTTCCGAGGCGATAAAGCATCAGGCATCGCCGAAGGCCATCCGACACCTGTATCCTGGGACGCGACTAAATCTACGAACGTCTTGTGGAAATTTGCTATTCCGGGGCTTGCTCACTCTTGCCCGATTGTATGGGGCGACCGCGTCTACGTCACGACAGTCGTCTCCAGCGACCCGAACCCTTATTTCCGTCACGGCCTTTACGGCGATGTGGATACCGCCAACGATCTGATAAAGCATCAGTGGAAGCTTTACGCGCTGGATAAACGCACGGGCAAAGTTATCTGGGAAAAAGTCGCTCACGAGGGCGTCCCGAAAACCAAGCGTCATATAAAATCTACTCACGCCAACTCCACCCCCGCCACGGACGGCAAATACGTCGTAGCCTTCTTCGGCTCCGAGGGGCTTTACTGTTACGACACGGCGGGCAAGCTTTTGTGGAAGCAAGACCTCGGCATTCTCGATGCGGGCTGGTTCTATGATTCCGATTATCAATGGGGGACGGCAAGCTCGCCCGTCATCTATAAGAACCTCGTGATATTGCAGTGCGACGTCCAGAAAAACTCCTTTATCGCGGCATTCGACATAAAGACCGGGAAGCAGGTCTGGCGCACGGCCCGCGAAGAGATACCGTCCTGGGGCACGCCGACGGTTTACGAAGGCAAGTCTCGCGCTGAGATTGTCACCAACGCCACGAAGGCCGTTCGCGGTTACGACCCGATGACGGGCAAAGAGCTGTGGAAGCTTACGGGCAACCCGGAAGTCACCGCCACAACTCCCGTCACGGGACACGACATGATTTTCATCGTCAACCACTATCGACCGAACCAGCCGATCTACGCCATTCGCGCGGGCGCTACGGGCGACATATCACTAAAGGACGGCAAGACGGTCAACGAGTTTGTCGCGTGGAGTTATCAACAGGGCGGCGCGTACATGCCGACGCCCGTGCTTTACGGCGATTATCTTTATGTATGCCCGAACAACGGCGTGTTGAGGGTCTTCAACGCGAAGACGGGCGAGCGAGTTTATCAAGAACGCATCGGCGGAAAAGGCGGCGCGTATTCCGCTTCGCCCGTCGCTGCGGACGGGAAGCTATACTTCCCCAGCGAAGACGGCGAGATTTATGTTGTGAAGGCCGGGCCAAAGTACGAGCTGTTGTCTACAAACCCGATGGGTGAATTGATAATGGCGACCCCGGCCATTTCAGACGGGATGATCTTTGTTCGCACGTTGCGCAGCCTCTACTGCATAAGTGATCGCTCGGCGCGCGCGCAGGGCGCAAAGTAAAGGCGTAAAAGCAGCCTGCGTCAGTCAGTGGATTTGAATGCCGGTTTCCAGTTTCAGCGTGATCACACGCGGAAGAAATATTGGCTTAAGAGGGAGAAAAAAGTAATGAAGCGGTTTTCCGTTGGATTTTATACCATCAGCTTGCTCGCTGTTTTCGCAGTCGTGTCGTTTGAATCCGTGGCTTCAAGCGGCTCATCAAACTGGGCTCAGTGGAGAGGCCCGCAGAGTCAGGGCATCTCCGAAGATAAAAACCTTCCGAGTGAATGGAGCGCCACAAAAAACGTTCAGTGGAAGACGGCCATAGAAGGCGTGGGACACTCTTCGCCCATCGTATGGGGCAAAAGATTATTTCTGACGACAGGAATCGAAGGCGAAAAGATAGCCAATCCCAAGCCGCCCATTCACATGATCGAAGGCAAGGAATTCCAGCACCCCGCATGGGCCGGACACGATCACAACTGGACCTTTAAGGTCATATCGGTTAACGCAACGACAGGCAAGGTGATCTGGGAGAGGACCGCTTACGCAGGACCGACACTCGATTATCGTCATAAGAAGAACACTTACGCTTCGGCGACTCCTGCCACGGACGGAAAGCATGTTTACGCTTACTTTGGGTCGGAAGGCGTCTACTGCTATGACTTCAACGGCAAGCTGATCTGGAAAAAATCGCTCGGTCCGATACTGACTCTGGGCATGGGCGCGGCCACGTCTCCCGTGCTTTACGAAGACCTTTTAATACTCCAGTGCGACCAGAACCTCGGCGAAGCGTCGTTCATCATTGCGCTCGACAAGAAGACCGGCACGCAGGTCTGGAAAGTCAAGCGCGAAGTCGAGGCGAGCTGGACTACGCCCATCGTTATCCGCGAAGGCGGGCGCACGGAGCTGATAACGAGCGGCAACCAGTGGATAATCTCTTACGACCCGGCGACCGGAAAAGAGATTTGGCGCACAAAGGGTGTCAATAGCAACGCTATTCACACGCCGATGGTCGGTCACGGCATGGTTATTATATCGGCGGGCTATCCTGAGAAGCGCACTCTGGCGATAAAGCTCGGCGGGACGGGCGATGTCACTGCAACGCACGTCGCATGGAAGTATGAGAAGGGCACTGCGTATGTCGCGTCGCCGATTCTTTATGGGGATTACCTCTACATTCTGAGCGACAAGGGGCTGCTCACCTGTCTTGACGCAAAGACGGGCGAAGTGAAATACGAAGGCGCGCGCGTTCCCAATCCCGCTACCTTTATGTCTTCGCCCGTGGCGTTTGATGGGAAGATTCTTATCAGCAGCGAAGACGGCGACACTTATGTGGTAAAGGCCGGGCCTGCGCACGAGATACTTCGCACGAACTCGCTTGCCGAGCCTATCTACTCGTCTCCGGCCCTTGCGGGAGGCAAGGTCTACATACGGGGCGGCAAGAATCTTTACTGCATAGCCACCGGCGCGGGAAAATCATAAAAGTGAAGTCCTGAGTGCTGAGTGCTGAGTGAAAAACCAAGTTCCGATACTCAGCACTCAGGACTAGTTAAAGAGGAAGGGCGAAAAGATTATGAAGCAATCCAATAGAAATATGTGGCGCGCAATTGCGGTTTGCCTGCTTGCAGTTTTAATTTTTCAATTAAGGGTCGCCGCCGCGTCCGATGCCGTATCGAACTGGGCGCAATGGCGCGGGCCTCAAAGCCAGGGCATCTCTACTGAAAAGAACCTTCCGACCGAATGGGGCCAGTCGAAAAACATAAAATGGAAGACGGAAATTCCGGGGCGCGGCCACTCTTCGCCCGTGGTCTGGGACAAGCAGATTTTTCTGACTACATCGATTGAAGGCCCCATCGTCCCCAATGCGAAGCCTTACGTACACCTGCTGGGGAAAGATAAAGAAGAGTTCAAACACCCCGACTGGGCGGGCTCGGATCACAGCTATGCATTGAAGGTGATAAGCCTCGACCGTGACACGGGAAAGATTTTATGGCAGCAGACCGCGTATGACGGCCCGGTCTTTGACCATCGCCATCGCAAAAACACTTATGCCTCTCCGACTCCCGCTACGGACGGGAAATATGTTTATGCCTTCTTCGGCTCGGAAGGGTTGTATTGCTACGACTTCAAAGGAAAGCAGATCTGGAAACTCTCTTTAGGCGGAATCCCGCAGCTCGGAATGGGGCCGGGCAGCTCGCCTGTGCTTTTCGGTAACCTCGTCATCGTGACCGCAGACCGGGACGTAGGCGAAGGGTCATACATAGTCGCGCTCGATAAAAAGACGGGCAAAGAAACCTGGAGAGTCGAGCGAAAGACTCGCTCGACCTGGGCGACTCCTGTGCTGATTCAATCGAAGGGGCGAACCGAGCTTGTCGTAAGCGGCGCGGAGACGGTCATCTCTTACGATCCGGCGACCGGGAAAGAGATCTGGCGGTGCGCGGGAGTCGTGAGCCACGCAATACCCACGCCCGTCGTCGGACACGACATGGTATTTCTTTCGGCAGGCAGCCAGGCCAAGCGCGCGATGGCTGTTCGATTGGGCGGGACAGGCGACCTGACTAACACGCCGAGCGTCGTCTGGAAATATGAGAAGGGGACCGCATACGTTCCGTCGCCGATTCTCTACGGAGACTTTCTCTACTTGATGACGGACAAGGGGCTGATTACTTGCCTCGACGCAAAGACGGGCGAAGTGAAATACGAAGGCGGGCGCGTGCCTGTCCCGGCGACTTTCACGGCTTCGCCCGTGGCGTTTGATGGGAAGATATTTTTGACGAGCGAAGACGGCGATACGTTTGTGTTGAAGGCCGGGCCGACTCACGAAGTGATTCGGACAAACTCGCTCGGAGAGCCTATCTTTGCTTCGCCCGCCATCGCGGCGGGGAAGATATTTATTCGCGGCGAGAAGCATCTTTACTGCATCGCCAACGGGAGCGGAAACGGGCAGGGAAAGTGAGCCGCTGCGCCGCGCGTGAGCCGTTATTGATTACGGGAGGTGCGCTATGAATAATTCACGCCTGTTGTTAAGCAACATAAGCATCATTTTGGCGGGATCGATTCTCGCTTCGGGAATCTATTTACTGCTTTCCGGCGAGCGAGGGTGGATCAAATTCGTCGCCTGGGTCATCTTTTTCGCCGCCATCCAATCTCCGATCTTTCTTGCCAGGAACCCAAGCGTAAGGTGTTCCTTGCTCGCCCGGTTGAAAAGGTGAGACTGAATCGGCGACAGCCGATAGGGGTTAGCGTTTATGGAATCAAAGCCCTTGTACCAGAAGCCTGTCGCAATAGCGGCGGCTGCCATATTAGTGATCGTAGGCATCGTCGCCGCCTTGATGGCGACCGGTGTCATACCCAGCTTGTTCGTAGGCAGCTCCGACACGGAAGCGCATTACGCGGAGCTGGAGCGCCATCGCGCCGAACAGCGCGCGACCGGTGACGGCAGCGCGCCTGCTCAGAGCGGCGACCAGCCGACGGATGCTGCCGCAGCGAGCGCCCCGAATGCGAATACGTCTGTGACGGCGGCGAAGCCTGCCTCGGCAAAATCGCTTCTCACTTATTGGACGGACTATCGCGGGCCGAACCGCGACGGGCGCTACGAAGAAGTCAAGGTAGTGACGAACTGGCCTGCGGATGGATTGCAACCTGTCTGGAAACAACCTGTCGGCGGCGGCTACGCATCGTTCGTCGTGGCCGAAGGACAGGCTTACACAATCGAGCAGCGTCGCAGCCAGGAAGTCGTAACAGCTTATGATATGCAGACGGGCCGCGAGATATGGACGCACGGATGGGATGCGGCGTTCGTGGAATCTATGGGAGGCGACGGCCCGCGAGCTACGCCGACCTGGCACGAGGGGCGTGTTTACGCGCTCGGCGCGACGGGCGAGCTGCGCTGTCTGGAAGCAAAGACGGGCAAGCCCATCTGGTCGCGGAATATACTTAAAGACAACGGCGCTCAGAACCTTGAATGGGGAATGAGCGGCTCTCCGCTTGTAGTTGACGACAAAGTGATAGTCCTCCCCGGCGGCACTTCGGGCAAATCCGTAGCGGCTTATAACCGGCTCACGGGGCAGCCTGTCTGGCAGTCGCTTAACGACCGTCAAGGTTACGTCTCGCCTATGCTCGCCCAGCTTGCGGGCAAACGTCAGGTTGTCGTAGTCACTTCAAATCGTGTTGTGGGGCTTGAAATCGCGGACGGCTCTTTGTTGTGGGAGCACCCGTGGAATACTTCGATGGGGATCAACTGCTCGCAGCCGATTGCCGTTAGCGATAACCGCTTGTTCATCTCATCGGGTTACGGCAAGGGTGCGGCGGTCGTTGAGATCAGCAAAAGCGGAGACAGTTTTGCGACCCGGACCATCTGGGAAAACACTGCGATAAAGAACAAGTTCAACAGCTCCGTTTTTCACGAGGGCCACATCTACGGATTGGATGAAGGGATACTGACCTGTGTTGATGTCGCGACAGGCGAGCGCAAGTGGAAAGGCGGCCGGTACGGGTACGGCCAGATGCTGCTTGCGAGCGGGCATCTGATAGTGTTGAGCGATACGGGCGAGCTTGCTCTTGTCAAAGCGACGCCGGACCGGCATACGGAGGTCGCAAAGTTTGCCGCGCTTGAAGGCAAGACCTGGAATTATCCGGCTCTCGCCGGAGGCCGGCTGCTCGTGCGCAACGCGAATCAGATGGCCTGCTACAACATCTCGGGCGCATAACTAATTAAATCTTTTACCTGCAATGGTTCGGACAAAATCAGGCGGCAATCGCGCCGTAAGCCCTGAGTTTGTCATAACAGGGGTGATTTTTCACCCAACTCAGATCGAGAGCTAAGTTCTCAATAAATAAATCGAGCAATCGTTGATTGAAATGACGCTGTTTCCAACTCGCCATCGAGAAAACTTGCACGGACTCATCAGTCTGCGCCAGCAATTGCTCGGCACGCGCTAGATTGAGCGTCGCCAAGCTCGCATTAAAGTGAAAATCCAGTGCGGCCTCGGCTCGCGCCTGACAGTCCGACAGGCCTGTGAACTGTTTGCTGTCGCGGAAGATAAACTCGATCTGGAAACGCGCGGCGTACAACTCGACCAGCTTGTGAGCGTCCAGTTCCAGATCCGTCGAGGCCAAGACAATGTAACGCGCCTTGTTGGCTTGCTTGCGATTGACCAGGACGACCACACGCAGTTTCCGCTTAAGGGAAACGTGCCAGACGATAGCTGCATACAGATGCACATATTGAGCCTCCTTCATCGTGCCGAGATAGGCAAAACGGCCCAAGTCTTGAAAGTTGGCCTTGCCCGAATACTTGCGCTTTCGCCCGCGTCGCTTCGGGTGCGGCCCCGTATAGAGGAAATGACAGTCGGCATCGCAGCGCAACTTCGTGATCGGATGGAGCTTGAGCGAAACGACCTCATCAATATATTTCTTTTTCGCAAAGTAGCCATCCACACAGTGATATTTGATACTTTGTGGCAAGCGGTGACGCTGCGCACGCAGTTGCTGCTTGTAAAAATCAATCCGAGTCTCCTCTTTTTCCTGCTGCGAGGCGGCCTCGCCATCACCGGGTGGCGTCTGCGCCACGGCCAACGTGAAGGCGCAGCGGCGCGTCACATCAACGACCGCAAGGGTGGAAATCTCCAGCCCGCGTTCGGCGCGAGAAGTGCAACCGTTGAAGAAATGGCCGAGACCAAAAGTCTGCTTGCCGCTCTTGGGGATGAAAGAAGCATCTTGAGCCGAGATGATTTCCGAGAGCCGACTGATGGCTGTGGCCATGACTTGTTGATGAAAGACCGGCCAGTCAAACGAGCGCCGGAACTGTCGTGCAATCGTGCGCTCGGAGTAGTCACAGTAGCGGCTCAGATTGCGAAAGTTGACTCTTCCGCGCAGGGCGAGGATAGTAGCAAACAAAGTTTCAAGGAACTTACGCTGCGGTTGACTGAGAGCAGGCATCTGTTTGAGAATGTCTTTGACAATTGTCATAGGCCATTAACCGGTTGAAGTGGAGTTCGACACTCAGATTCAACCAGTTCTTGGCCTTTCTTGTTAACCCCTTTCGATCAAATAATGTCCGAAGTATTGACCTGAATACGCCTTTGTTTTTCGTCTGCATGAAATAGGGCAGACGAAAAACCTGGGCAGAGTTGTATCTGCGAACCCTCGGTATAACTACGATTCAGCTTAGCCGTAGAATAAAGTGTCGGGCGTCTAAGCCCAGGCTGGCTCTTCTCGTCTGTTTTGTAATGTTTTAGCAAAGATGGTCATTAACCTGTGAAGGCAAAGCTTTAACTTTAATTTCCAAAGTTGTTAAAGCTCGTCGCCTTTTGGAAACTGCCGATCGGAGGTGCACATTATGCGTCTGCTACCATTTCTTCTCGCAGGAATTGGCGCTTTTGCGCTATGTCATTACTTCTGGATCCCTGCCCTCGAACGACGTATGAAAGCGGCAGCGGAGGCAAATCTAAAAGCGGGGGCCGTACTGTCTTTCGCGGGTTTTTTGCGCGGCCTGTTGTTGATAGCGGTCCTAACGACTGCCTCTATCATAGTTATAGTAACAATCCTGCAAGCGCTCGGCGGCAACAGCTATGATCACCTGGCCTTTGCGATTAATACCATCAGGAATTGGCGCGGCTGGCTTATCGGGTTCGGGCCTGTGTGGGGCGCAACGGTGATAGTTTTATTGGTGATTGCGCTGGGCATCTATGCGCGCCGCAAGGGGCGACAGCGCATAGAGGGCGCGTTCGAAAGAGTCTTTGACCGGGAAATAAAACGTCTGGAGCAGGAACAGCAGCAGGGACAGTGGGAAGATCTGCCGCCTACGCGGGAGATGGAAGAGATGAACGCCCGGATCATGGAAGCTGATCAGTTGCTAAGGGAATTAAACCGGAATCGCTCTGTGGACGCAGAGACTGAATCCGTGAAGCAAAAGCTCACAAGCCATATTCAAATGCTTATGACTTATACCCGTATGCTCGACATCCAGCGTCGGATAAAGCTCAAGCTCGACCCGGAAGATGTCGCATTACCTGCGCCGCGCACGCGATGGGAGAAGGTGCAGGCATTCTTGATGAGCCGTGGCCTGGTCGCAAGCCTGGGCGCAGGCTCACGCATTCTGTTTCTGGCCGGCTTCATTCTGCTGGTGCCTTCGTTGGTCAGCGTCTATGCCGTCAGCACCGAGAAGATACTTGACGAGCGATTGGTCAAGCTCCAGGAACTCTTTGTCGATCTTCAGGCGAGAGATCTGGATAAGGCCAAGAATCAGTTGGGCGAACCCGCTGCCGAATTAGCCGAAGAAGATAAAGAGTTGCTCCAGGAGGTTGCTCGCGCCTTTGAAGCCGCGACGCCGATGCCTGCTTTTTCGTCCTCGACGCGAGCAGGCTGGTACACGATGCGATCTTCGACGGTGCGTGGGGAGGTATTGACGCGCGCTGTGCGCAGGTCGCCAACGCCCTGGCAACAGCATGGCTCAGGCTCGAAAATAGGAGATCTAAGCCCGCTCGAACGCGGAACCGTTGCAGTCTCTGAAGAGACAGTCCGGGCGCGCGGCCCCATCACAGAGGCAGGCGGGAATGTATACACAGAGCTTGAGGACATAGCCAGACGCGATTCTTCTTTTGTGAAGAGGCTGCGAACGGAGCTTCGCAGCTTCCAAAGCCCGGCCAGCATCTATGACATCAGGCGTATGATGGTAAACCATATAATCGGCTCGGTGAGCGGCTCCGGCGAGCTGGGCAACCTGGCCCAGTCGATGAACCTGAAGGTGAACCAGGCTTCTTACAATCTGTCGCAGAAGGGGCGGGCATACCGCTTCATTTCAGACTTAATGGGCGGCAGCGACTTTAGCAGCGCCCTTGGCAACGTCAGCTCTCCAAGCGCGCAGGGCTTCCGAGGGGTTTCATCCGATTTTGCCGAATATCAGAACGTCATGCGCGCGGTCGAAGAGAGATTGCCGGTAGACCAGATCAATACAAAGGTGGGCGACCACCCGCCGAGTATAGATGTGCTGCCGGAAAAACATGTCAACTTGCCGACGGCCGCCGCCAAGGTCGAACAGCTCACCCAACAGTCTAGAGGCCCGTTGAGAGATACTTCTGTGTTGGCTGATTCGCTGGCGCAGTACCAGGACCATTTTCCGGGCCAGGTCGAGGTTGACAGCCATACGGAGCGAGGCAAGATAATATCCAGGCTGAACAATGAGGGACTGGACCCGCCACCCATAACAAGCACCCGACCAAAACCGCCCGCGCCAAAACCGCCTCCTGTGAATTTAGGAGCATCACGCGGAAGCTTTTTGCGAGCGCGAAGCTTCAGCGCCCTGCGCGGGTTTTCGCGAGTGGGCGGGGTGTTGATTGGGCGCAACCCGTCTGATGCCGGAGAAACCAGGCTCGATTGCACCGATATTGAGTGGGAAGTTGAAGGGCGGAGTGTTCGCCTCATACTGACGACAGCCGATGGCAAAAAGTTTCGCTCGCGCCTTCACCCGATGAGCCTTGTTTACCAGGCGATTAACTACGCGGCTGACGGGCGTCCGCTCGCCGTGACCATGGCTACTGCCAAGCCGCTGCTCGAATTAAAGATTCTGCTGCACCCTACGCTCGTAGACACGCCGCTCGGCCATCGCGTGATCGAACTGGATCGCTTTGTAGATATCTATGCGAGGGACGATAAGGTATCAAGGAAAGCAGAAACCCGCGTAGAAGCGCAGATGGCGCTCTATAAATACGCCTGGGCGTACAGGCTGCTCGCAGCTTTGCCCGAAAATGATGAGGAGCTGGAAATCAGAGATTATCTCACCCGGATCATTCAGAGTAACGATTTGAAAATGCTGGTCGCGCTGGCCCTGTCGGAGCCTGATTTGTTGGCCGATACGAACCACTCTCCGCTGACAGTCAAGAAAGAGTTTTTCGACTCTACGCTGATAAGCGTTATTCAGAGTAATGCTTGGAAAGGCAGGGCTCCCGAAGAATTTGGCCGCGCCATTTATGAAGACTCACAAAGAAAGATGAGGCGAGCGAGCATAAACGAGGGTTCGCTAAAGACGCAGATTGAACAGTGGATACAGCCCCCCCCGTCATTCGAATTATGGAGCGGCGTGCGCGAAAAAAATTTCAGCTCGAACCCGGCAGAGATTCTGATGCTTGACGGCGCGGCGACAATCATGCCTTTCGATTTCATGCTGCAAGTCGCCTTCACTTCGCCGCCCGCATTCGGGGAAAGCGCACAATCGGAAAGCTACAATGATTCTCAGCCGTGGGAGTTTCCTTCAATCGGCGCATTCATACAAAACCGCGTGCTCACCGAGATTCCGAAAAATGCTAAAAGCCGCGCGATTCTGGAGGATGTCAGCGAGTTCGCCCTTTTGCAACGGATGTTTCGGATGGCATTTGACGGGCATCTGGGAATGGATTTTCCCGTCGAAAAGCTTCTCTTGTTGAGTGAGAACCGCATCGGCAAGCGCTCCTAAGACGGTGACACGAACCTTGCGTTGGAATGCGCGCCCGGGAATGCTCGAACTCTTGGCGAGGCGGGCGACGCTTTTCGGCGAAGATCTTAAAACGTTCGAGCTTGCCTTAGAGATTCGCCGCGCGCTGGGCGTTTCTAAAGACGATGAGCAGATACGGCGGGAACATAATTTTCCTTTGCCGAGTCTTGATCGCTGATCATCTAATCTGCGATCGAATTGTTTCGAGCAGCGCGCGCGTCTGTTTGCGCAGTTCGGTCAATTCATATTTATCAGCCAGCGAATCTGCTTCTTCCGCCATAGGCAGAGCATGACGGGGCTGCTTCAATTTTTCAGCGAATAGGCGGGCCTGCTGCGCGAGCGCGCGGACAAGGCCCGCCGGGTCGCTCGATTCGTTGCGGCAAATCCGCTCTTTAGCTTCAAGCAGGTTGAGCGCCCTGTCGTAATCTGCCAGCTCCTCGTAAATCAGCGCTTGATTGCCCAGGCTCGCGGCTAGCGCAGCCGGGTCGTGTAATTCCCTGCATAATTTTTCCTCTTCCGCGTGCATCTCAATCGCTTTCTCCAGGGCGCCTTCTCGCGTCATCAGAATGGCCTGATTGCCGAGGGCCTTTTGCAACCCGGAGAGGTCGCCCAGTCGGCGGCAGATTTGCTCCTGTTCGCGTAGCAGCTTGCGCGCGCCTGCCAGGTCGTTTTGCGCCTGGAGGATAATTGACTGATTGCCCAGACTGGCGCTCAAACCGAGTTCATCCTGAAGCTTGCGGCAGATCTCTTCTTCTTCACTATGGAGCGCCATAGCCTGACCAGGTTGTCCTTGTTCTCGGAGAATTACAGCCTGATTGCCGAGGTTTGCGGCGAGCGCCGACAGGTTTGAGGATTGACGACATAGTTGCTC
This sequence comes from Blastocatellia bacterium, assembly GCA_963728545.1. Lineage (GTDB taxonomy): Bacteria > Acidobacteriota > Blastocatellia > UBA7656 > UBA7656 > DASUNP01. Next base: position 2,033,336 of record CAVSKO010000002.1, on the reverse strand, counting down.
CTCTTCTTGGAAAAGCTCTTTTGCCTCTCGCCATAGCTCCTGCCTTTTGAGCATCAAACCCCGTAAGCTCAGAGCTGCTCGCAAGCCATCGCTGTTTGACGCCGCGCGTGACTGCGCCTCGAAGTGAGCCGCCAAAGCAAGAGCCTGAACGGTGTGCCCCGTATCGTTGAGCAGAAGGCTGAGAGCCCATACGCAATCGGAATGTTCGCCCGGCGCGGAGATGATCGGCTGATAGTAGTCTAAGAGGCGCAGACCTGAGTTGGACTCTATCATAGACCAATAGGTCTTGATCTCGAACGGGCGATATTTCCAGGCCGCACCGAAAAAAGATGGGTCCGAAAGCAAGGCGGCTAGCTTCGGCCAGGATTTCAGCTCTGCAAGCTGCCGGGGCAACTCGTCAATACACCTTTGCGAAGCCGCGCGGCGGGCGAGATAATCACTCGCGAAATAATCGGCGACGGTACGACGGAACCCCCTTTTTTCAGCTTCGCCAGGTAGATATTTATCCTCGACTACATCGCGCAGCTCTTTGTGAAAGAATGTGTATAGACCGGATCGATTCACCAGCAATTCCCGCAATGCAAGATAGAGCGGGGACCAGATCGCGCTCGGCAGTGGTAAACCTTCGGACCCCAGTAAGTCGAGCATCTCGCTTTCGCTCAAGCCTTCTCTTGACGCCCATAGGAGACACACAGCATCGCGCACCAGATTCTTACGCTCGCTTTCGTAATCTGCTTCGAGCCGCACAAGGGTCGCCTTGAGCAGCGCCCCGGTCAATGTGGCCGACAGGTAATGGCCTATTTTCGCTCCGAGCCGTTCATACTCCCCGAAGACGCGCAGTTCTTCGAGAAGTATTCTCAGATAAAGCGGATTGGCTGCCTGTTTGGACGAAGCTATCAGCTTCAAATGTGAGGGGCTTAATCTCTTGCCATACTGTCCCAGGTAAATAGCCGCGAAGTGTTCGCGCTCGTCCAGCTTGAGAGGATTGACCCGCAGAGTCGACCACCCTCGACGCATCAATTCATTGAGTGTCTCTCCTTCGTTAGTCGAGACTATCAGGCGTACGCCCGGTGGGAAAGTCTCGGGCAGCCATGCCATTTTTGACGTGGGATTTTGCTCCTCCAGTTGATCAAGTCCGTCCAGGACGATAACGATTCTTGCTTGCGCAGCCACAGCCTGAAGCCAGTTAGTGAATGCAGCAGGCATTCTTTCAGGCAGATCGGGTATTTCAATCTCCAATTCAAAGCGTTCTCTCAACGCAACCATTATTCGCCGCAGCATAGCTGCCCAGCCAGTGCTTTGAGATGTAGCCCCGACAAAATGTGCGAACAAAAAGTCTATTTTCTGGTTGCCCGTGGAGAATAATTGGCGAAGCTGTTTGATGAATCCGCGAGAAGGCTTCGCCGGTAATTCCGGAGTGTCGGTCGGCCCTAGAAGTTGTCGCACCCAGTTTGCCAGTAGGGTTGATTTACCTGACCCCGGCATTCCGACAACTATCAGCGGCGGCTCGCTTCCTGAAACGTGTCTTTCCAGGCGGCGGGAATAACCAACCAGCCCCACGCACACTCTAGCTCGATTCTCGGCCCAAGCTCGATGAGCCGCCGTCTCTTGCTCCGCCGACCCTGGAATTGAGGATTCTGGGAAGAGCCGATCAATAAGGCGCTTGAAATCATCGAGAATCAGTTGGCCCGCTTCTACCGGGCCTGTGTATTGACGGACCGGAAACCCGCTTTTCTGAATGCGCTCTTTGAGCTGGCTGAGCTTGAGAATTGACCGTGCGTCTTCCGGGTCATAATCCGACTCGTCTGATTCAGGTTGGAGGACGGGGTCACGAAAATAAAAAAAAGCATGTGTTGAGGAAGGCTCGCAATTCAAAGCCCCATGCCATATCTCAATCTCCGTAATACTTTTCTGCGAATGATCTTTTATCCATGACCAGGAATCGCCATAAGATGAGAAAGGCAGGACTTGATCTACGACGTTGCCATAGCGATTGCCAAGCAAGCCGATAAAGTAAGGGCGACAGTTATCGACCTCGGCCAGGCAAATCGAAAGCAACTCCCCCTTTGAGACTGCTTCGTCGGGAACGCCCCATCGCAAATCAACCTCGCTCAATACTACCTGTCGCCGTTCGCATAACTGCTTCAATTCAGGGAAAACGCGTTTAATAAGCTCTTCGCGTTCGGCATGCATATCGCGAAAAGTCGAAGAGATAAATACACGAATCACACGCTGTCCGGTGTTCGATTCCTGGTTGCTCATATAACGTGCTGCTGAGCATTACACCATCCGGTTAGCCAGGGCGATAAAAATCGCCTGCCGTGAACGGATTAATTCAACCTGTTGGTAATGCTCCTGAGAGGTGATAAGAGATTAGCCGAGGGTAGGACTTTAGCCCGACACCTCGGCTTGTTATTTTGGGAACAGGAACAAAGAGCGACTCAAAACAGCAGCTTCACGCCGAGTTGAATATGGCGCGGGCTTTGAGCTGAAAGTATCTGCCCGAACGTGGGCGAACCTAAAAAGTTATCCGGCAGATTAAAGTTCGGGTGATTGAACAGGTTGAACGCTTCGAAGCGCAGTTGAAGGCTCAAGCCTTCAGTCAGCCGCGTGTTTTTCAGGAGCGATGCGTTGACGTTTTGAAATCCCGGTCCTTCCAAAATATTTCTTCCCGCGTCTCCGAAAGTCCCGCGCGGCGAAAAAGCGAATGCCGATGTGTCGAACCACCGATTGGGGTCACGGTCAGACAGTTCGGGATTGCCGACCACGTTGGGGCGATCATTGGCTCCGAACCCCAAGTTCGACCGTCCCGTGTTGCTATTGTCTATCTCGGGAAGCAGGGCTACTGTGAAAGGCCTCCCGGTTTGCAGCGTGATAATGCCCATCGTCTGCCATCCCGCGAGAAGGCTTGAAACCCACCCGTTGTCTCCCAGTACCGCGCGCCCACGGCCTATCGGCAGATCGTAGCCGTAGCTGAACGAAAAGCGGTGCGCCACATCGAAATTCGACCGTCCGCGCTCGGCCCGCACGTTCAAACTGTCTTGCGGAAAGTTCGAGTCGCCCGCGCTCGTAAAGAAATTCGATGCGTTGTCCAGCGATTTAGACCACGTGTAAGAAGACAAAAACGATAATCCGAAATCGAGACTCTGTTCGAAGCGCGCTTGAAAGCTGTTGTAAGAAGAGTTCGCTCGCGATTCCAGAATGTTTATGTCGTCAAACTGCGGAAGGGGCCGAGGGTTGAACGGCGCGGCGCTTGGGCGCGGTTGATTGATGTCGCGCGCGGCGATCAGTTTTGTACCCTTGCTCGCAACGTAAGCAAGCTCGACGACGCGGCTGCGGCCGAGCTGCCGCTGCAGGCTCAGATTCCAGTGCTGCATATAAGGCGTTCTCAAATCGCGCTGAAATGCGAAAGCCGAATCCGGCACCGGGATGGGAAACTGGCTGGGGAACGGGTCGTTCAATGTCAGCGGATTCAGGGGATCGACGGTGAAGAAAATACTCAAATCGAAAAACGGCGGGTTGAAGTAAAGCCCCTCGCCCGGCGCAAGCGGCGACTGGTCGTAATAAATGCCGTAGCCCGCGCGCAGCACCGTCTCCTGGTCTTTGCCAAACGCCCAGGCCAACCCTACGCGCGGAGCAAAGTTGTTTTTGTCCGACTCGTACCCGCTGCGCGGAATGCCGTTTGTCCCTACGCGAACGAGCGTTCCTGTTTCGGGGTCGAAAACATTGGCGCGGTCATCCGTGTCGACCGGCGGAGAATTGAATTCATAACGAAGCCCCGCCGAAAGCGTGAGCGACGGGCGGACGCGGAAGCTGTCGTTCGCATAGAAATTGTAGCTTTCGGTTCTCAGGTGCTGGTGGTTGTCCAGCCGTGCGCCTCCGGTGAGCGCGGGAAGCCCCAGCAGCAAATCCGCGAGCGCGTTGCCCGTGAAGGCTCGATCGCTGAAGGTGAGAAAGCCGCGCGATTGAACGTCGCGGAAAGCGTTCTGTTGCGAGGCTCGAAAATCGACCCCGAATTTCGCGAGGTGCTTGCCGCGCGCGTAAGAGGAGTTGTCGAGCAACTGGAACACGTTCGTCGCGCTCGCTTGCGGGTTGTTGAATTCTTCGCCGAGCGGTGAAAACCCGGTGATGGTAATAAAGCTCAATCCAAAGTCTCGCGGGTTTGACGAAAGCTCCGGCAATCCCACCTGGCGGTTGAGGCTCGTCCCGTTGTTTTCGGTGAGCACGGCAGACGAGACGCGGCTGAAAGCCAGTCGCGCTTCGTTTATGAAGGCGGGCGAAAAGACGTGCGTTTCGCCCAGCATGAAGTTCTGCGCCCTTCGCGGCACGTTGTTGCCGAAGCCCGGCACGAGCGAAAAGGTCGGCCCCGTGAACGGCTCGAACAAATCCCTGTCGGCAAAACTATATCTTCCGGTCAGAGTCGATGAGTTGCTGAACGAGTGATCTATGCGCACGTCGAAACTGTCGTTGCGGTCGCGCTGCGTGGGCGACGAGACGAAGTTTTGAAACGGCACGTCTCTGTTCGGCTCCGGGAAGAGATTCGCTATGGCAAGCCCGATCGGGTTCAAAAAGAATGAGGGAATCGCGTTGCCGGGAAACGGCTGCTGGGTGAAAGGATCGATCGGGGCGCGGAAAAGGCTCTGGGAGAAATCGCCACGGCGCTCAAGCAAAGTCGGGACGTTCGTGATGCGCGTGACCCCTTCGCGGGCCCGCGTGCCTTCGTAATCGGCAAAAAAGAAAGTGCGATTCTTGACGAGCGGGCCGCCATACGAGAAGCCGAACTGATTCCTCTGGTACTTGGGATCGGGCTGATCCGCCGGGGCGAAAAAATTGCGGGCATCGAGCGCCGCGTTGCGGAAGAACTCGTACAGGGTTCCGTGCGAGCTGTTCGAGCCGGAATTCAAAACTACGTTGACCTGCGCGCCCGCGTTGCGACCGAACGCAGCGTCATAACTGCTTGTCAGCAACTCGAACTCGCGGATGGCGTCTACGGGCGGCTTGACCCCGAACGTGTTGAGTTTCGGGTCAACGTTATAGACTCCGTCTAGAAGAAAATTGTTGCTGTCTTCGCGGGCCCCGTTGACGCTAAAGGCAAAGTCTCCGCGCACGCTCCCCGCAGAGCCGGGCGCAGAAGGAACCGCGCCGGGAACGAGCAGGCTCAACTCCAGGAAGTTGCGCCCATCGAGCGGAAGCCCGCGAATCTGGCGATTCTCGATGACCGTGCCGAGCGCGGGAGAATCTTTTTTCAACGGGACGGTGGGCGCTGTGACGTTGACCTCTTCGGCAATGTTTCCAGGTTCCAGAACGACTTCCACGCGGATTTCCTGATTCACTTTGAGCGAGATTTGCTCGACGTGCTTTTTATAGCTCGCCATCTCGACTTCGAGCCGGTACGAGCCGGGGGGCAGCAGCGATGCGACGAAATTGCCCTCCTCATCGGTCGCGGCCTGGCGCGTTTCGTTGGTCTCTAAGTGGACCAATCTTACCGCCACACCCGCAATCGGGTCGCGGGCCGTGTCGGCAACCGTGCCGCGCACCGAAGCCCGGTGCGTCTGGCTATAAGCTACGGATTGCAGCAATAGAGAAATCAGGAAAAGTGCAAGAAAGGATTTCGCTTTCACGATAGTTTTTAAATCTCCTTGTCTGATCTCTGATACAGCGCTCTGGCCACTGGCATCACGCTTGAGAGCAAATTGAAATCATATCAGGCTAACAGCTTGCGTCAAACTCACACTCGTTTCTTGAAATAGAAGATTGGCGTGTCCGCGACAAGTGGTTAACGTTTGTAAATAGACTGATTGCTATTGGCGCATACACGACCCAAGAGGGTCTACGCTCGTCGTCGCGATAATGTTTAGCGTTTTGAGAGCGGTCAAAAATGATCGAATGCTTGCAGAATGATCGGTCAATTTGCTGCACGAATCATAGCTATGCTGGCCGATTTGAGGAATTGATTCGGAATTACGGCGAAAATCAGAGTGGGGTTCTTATGGTACACGCCTTGCAGCATTAAATAACTGAATAAAGGTGAGCCCCCATTTTATGTAAGCGAAGACTCGGTCTATGCCATTATCTCAATCAATAAATCAGAGCGACCTTTTGGTAGCCGAGCCATTGAGCAATGAGACCAGAAAGCTCACTCGCGTGGCCGCTCCAAAGGGTGGGGCTCAATCGCCAAAGCTGAGAGCGCCTCTGCCGGAAAACGAAGAGGCGAGAGTTGAAGCCCTGCGCGCCTATAAAATCTTAGATGCGAAGCCGCAAAAACTGTTCGGAGAGATTACCCGTCTAGCAGCGCAAACCTGCTCCGTCCCCATCGCAGTGATAAGCCTCGTTGATTCAGATCGAGTCTGTTACAAATCCGTAGTTGGGCTAAAGATGAAAGAGTCGGCCAGGGACGATTCTTTCTGTTCGTGGACTATTCTGGAGCGGGAACCGGTCTTTGTGCCGAACACGAAGCAAGACCTCAGGTTCAGCCAAAACCCGCTCGTGGCGACCCGCCCGTGCGTGCTCTTTTATGCTGCCGTACCTTTAATCACAGCCGAGGGTCACGCGATCGGGACGCTGGCGGTTATGGATTACAGGCCGAGAGAGTTGAAACCGACGCAGGCCGGCGCGCTCTCTACGCTGGCTGCCTCGGTAATGGCGCACCTGGAGCTTGATCGCAAGAGCCGCGTGCTCGAACAGGCAATGGCCGAGCGCCAGCAAGCCATCGAATCGCTGACGGCGAGCGAAGAGCGTTATACGCTTGTGGTGCGCAGCGGCAACGACGGGTTGTGGGATTGGAATCTGCAAACGAACGAAATCGATTTCTGCCCCCGTTGGAAATCGATTCTGGGGTTTGGCGAACAGGAAGTATCTAATCGGCCTGATGAATGGTTCAGCCGTATCCACCTGGAAGACATCGAGCGAGTTCAGACCGACATCACTTCTCATCTTTTGGGAATCACGCCTCACTTTCAAAACGAGCACCGCGTCAAGACTCGCGACGGCAATTTCCGCTGGGTGATGAGCCGAGGCCTGGCTGCGTGGGACGCGAACCGCGGCGTCTATCGCATGGCCGGATCGATGACGGATGTGACCGAACGCAAACAGGCGGAGGAGCGGCTGCTACATAATGCGTACCACGATGTTTTGACCGGCCTGCCTAACAGGGCATTATTCATGGACAGGCTAAAGCGGTCGCTTGATCGAGCGAAGGACCGCCAGGACTATCTGTTTGCGGTCCTCTTCCTGGACGTTGATCGGTTCAAAGTCGTAAACGACAGTCTGGGCCATCAGGTGGGCGACCAGTTGCTCGTCGCCATTGCTCGCAGGCTCGAAGGTTCGCTGCGCCCCGGCGATATGGTTGCGCGATTAGGAGGCGACGAATTCTCCATCGTCCTGGATCATCTCAAGCAAGCGGGCGACGCACAGCAGGCAGCCGAGCGCATTCAAAAAGAGCTGGCCGCGCCCTTCAGCTTGAGCGGCCACGAAGTATTCGCTTCCGTCAGCATCGGCATAGCCCTGAGCCTGACGCCTTACGACCAGCCTGATGATTTCATACGCAATGCCGACACGGCTATGTATCGCGCAAAAGATCAGGGGCGAGGCCGCTTCGAGGTCTTTGATAAAGGAATGCACGCGCGCGCGATTGCGCTGCTTGAGCTTGAGACGGACCTGCGCCGCGCGATCACGCGCGATGAGTTCTGTGTTCACTATCAGCCCATCGTATCGCTTGAAAACTGGCGCATAGCGGGGTTCGAAGCGCTGCTCAGATGGGAGCATCCTGAGCATGGATTCGTCTCCCCGTCGAAATTCATCCCCGTAGCCGAAGAGACGGGCCTCATCATCCCCATAGGCCGGTATGTGCTCGCCGAAGCTTGCAGGCAACTGCGCGAATGGCAGCAGCAGTTCCCGTCCGACCCGCCGCTCACCATCAGCGTGAACCTTTCAGGAAAGCAATTCTCACATCCGAACTTGATCGAAGAGATCAAGGAGATACTTGCCGAAACCGGTCTCGATGCCAGTAGCCTGAAAATGGAGATCACCGAAAGCGCTATCATCGAGAACATCGAGCTGGCGACCGCGACATTAAAGAACCTCAAAGCGCTGGGCATAAAAATATCTCTTGATGATTTTGGGACCGGGTACTCTTCGTTGAGCTACTTGCACCGCTTCCCCATCGACACGCTGAAGATCGACCGCTCTTTCGTCACCCGTATGAACTTGCCTAAGAATTCCGAGATCGTCCGCACGATAGTCACGCTTGCGGTCAATCTCGGAATGGACGTGATTGCGGAAGGGGTCGAAACCCGCGAGCAGGTGATTCATCTGACGGGGCTTGATTGCGAGTTCGTGCAGGGGTATCTGCTGTCGAAACCCGTAGACGGTGTGGCGATGCAAGAGCTGATAGAGCAGACTTATCAGAAAGGGATGGGACAGCCGTCGGGCGAAGGCGGGAAGAGCTTTACCGCCATTATCGGCGCGGAGACTCATAGCGAGCCTGAGAAAGGCATGGCCTTAAGCGCGCGCGAGCCGTCGCCGGTCGTGATGACGAAATCGCTTGAGATCATAGACACATCTCATGAACCGTACGTAACTATCGATGATGAATACGCGGGCGCGCGCTCTTATGAAGAGCCGCTGAGCCTTGACCGCTTGCCCACGCAGCAACACGTTTATAGAGAGTCATCCAGCGGCTCGGCCAGCGACGACCGCCGCAGGTGCGAACGGTTCAAGCTGCTGCTCCCCGTGCGAGTGACGGGTTTTGACCGCAAGGGCGGCAAGTGGACAGAGATGAGCAAGACGCTGGATGTGAGCCGGACCGGCGTGACTCTCAAGCTCACTCGAAGAGTGCGACACGGGATGGTTCTGCACGTGATATTGCCCCTGCCGATAAAGTTGCGCAGTCACGGTTACTCCGATTCCAGCTTTAGAGTTTACGCGCTTGTGAGGCGCATCGATCCGCCCGTCGAAGGGCAAAGACTTGTCGGGCTTGAATTCGTCGGCGAGCAGCCGCCTTCAGGTTATCTGGAGAAGCCCTGGGCAGTCTTCAGAGACAAAGCGTGGAAGGGCATCGCCCGCCGTCGCGAGCCGCGCGAAGAGCGGTCAGACATTGTGGTCGTTGAGTATCTGGATGAATCGAGGCAGTCACTAGGTCAGGAGAGGGCGCTTTGTGAGAATCGCAGTCAGAGCGGCATGCGATTACGGCTGAGAGTAACGCCGCCCGACTTCGACTTGGTGCGAGTCATCTGCATGAACGGGGGCATGGAAAAAATCGCCATCGTCACTAACCGGTATGTAGGCCAGGACGGCGCGGAACGGTTATGCCTGAGATTCGCTGAAAAATAAGATTACGGATAAAACGATTTTTGCCCCCGCACGGCCCGACAGGTACCCCCTCCTGTTGGGCCGCTTCATTATCAGTATGCCTTTACTGAGTGAGCAGGAAAACGTCCCATGCACATCTGCCTACTTGGAAGATGTCTCTTCTTGACTTCCTTAAATGACCCTATCTAAGTTGTTAACTTATCGAGCAGTTTTCTACAGGCAGAATCCGTTTATATTAATGCCGCCCATGCAGTCGCAGTAATACATATCAGCGAGTGAGGCGCAGGACGCTGCATCAGCACCGCCCATCAAGCAACCATGTTCGACCGCGCCGGACATCAGAAAACAGTAGCTCGCCTGAGGAGTCGGGTCAGGTGCGGGCCTGGTTGCCGTCACGTGCTGAGCCGCTTGCTGTAAATCCTTGTACACAGTGTCAAAATCCCAAGTCGTTTGCAAACGCTCGGCTAATTCTTTTAAGTAGAAATCGTAATCCTTCCCCACTTCTACAGCCAAGAGATGCGCCTTGTTAGCCTGTTCGAGCGTGAGTCGCTTAGAGTGCACCCCCACAGCTAACGCCACGTTGAAGTCGTGCATTCCTTTAAACAATTTACTCCACGTCGGGGTAGCAGTCTTATCTTGCCCGCTTATAGTACCGGCCACACTGAGAAACATTACCAGTACAGTGATCAGGATTGTGGGCTTTTTCATTGTTTACCTCCTGGTTGGGGACGTTTATACACTCACTTTGTATACTTGTCAATAAGATGATGTTAATTACATTTTCGCAGCGCCGATTTTATCTTACGCGTTTGATCAAGCGATACGGCTACGTGCTTTGCTCCCGACGGCAATAACGTTGCTCAACGTTCCGGATTGGTTTTTTGACAGTTCCACGATACTATAAAGCCCTTTCACTGAGGAAAATTTATATGAGAGCTATTTCAAGAATGCTGAACCGCATTTCCATTATTCTTGCGGTCGTAATTGTGATGGCCGCGAGCGCGCCTGCGCAGACGATCGATTCTGCAAGCATAGATAAGATCGTCGAAGACGCGCTCAAGGCGTGGCAAGTACCCGGCGCTTCGCTTGCCATCGTTCAGGGCGATAAAGTGGTCCACCTGAAGGGCTACGGCGTGAAAGAGCAGGGAACTACCAACCCGGTCACGCCCGATACGCTGTTCGCCATCGGCTCTACTAGCAAAGCGTTTACGACTACCGCGATGGCCATGCTCGTAGACGAGGGCAAGATGAAGTGGGACGACCCCGTCCGCAAACACGTCGAGTTCTTTCGGCTCTCCGACCCGCTGGCAAGCGAGCAGGTCACGCTGCGCGACATAATCATTCATCGAACGGGGCTTTCTCGCCACGACCTGTTATGGTATCGCTCGCCCTGGAGTCGCGAAGAGATCATTCGCCGCATCGGCTCGGTAAAGCTGACGCGTCCTTTCAGGTCCGTGTGGCAATATCAAAATATTATGTACGCGACAGCCGGGTACGCCGTCGGCGCGGCCTCGAAAAGCTCATGGGAAGAGTTCGTGCAGAAGCGCATCTTTGACCCGCTCGGAATGACCGGCGCAAACTTCAGCGCAACGGTCGCCGAAAAAGCCCCGGATCACGCAAGCCCGCACATCAAAGGGAGCGACGGGCGCGTGGCGGTCATCCCCTGGTTCAACCTCGACAACGCAGGCCCGGCAGGCTCTATCAACGCAGGCGCGCGCGACATGAGCAAGTGGGTCAGGTTCCAACTCGGCGACGGGACCTTTGAAGGGAAACGGCTGGTCTCTGCGCCGAACATGGCCGAGATGCACACGCCTCAGATGCTCCTGCCCGTAGACGAAGCCGCTTATCCTCACACAAACATTATGAGCTACGGCATGGCCTGGTTCATACACGATTATCACGGGCGCCATATGATCGCTCACACGGGAGGCATCGATGGATTTCGCGCGCGGGTCGTGCTTCTTCCAAAACAGAAACTCGGCATAGTCATGCTCACCAATTCAAGCGTCGGGACGAGCAGCGCTTCGATGCACGTCGCGGCAACCAACAGCATCGTTGATCTGCTGCTAGGTTTGCCGAAGACCGATTGGAACTCTCGTTACGGCGATCAGGTCAAGGTCATAGAGACGCAAACAGCCTCTTTCGAACAAAGGCGCGAAGCGCGCCGGATGAAAGATACTCGCCCGTCGCGCGATCTGGCTTTTTATTCGGGAACCTACGAAGACGCTGCTTATGGCAAGGTCAATGTCTCGTTTGAGGATGGGTCGCTCGTGCTCCAGTGGAGCACCTTCAAAGCAAAGCTTGAGCATTTCCATTACGACACTTTTGCGGTTAAAGATCAAAGCGCGCTAGGCGGCGAGATGGTAGTCTTCAATCTGGGCGCAGGCGGCGAAGTAGAACAGGTTCTCATTACTCGGCACGGAGTTCAAACGCGTCAGGAGTAAGAACTGAGAATTGCGAGGTTGCTATGACAAAAATAACGCTGAGGGTTTCTCTCCTCTTTCTGCTGCTGGCAACCGGCTCGGTTGTGTCTGCGCAAACACAGGCCGCAAACGCTCGGTCGAATGACGACGGGCTTCGGAAGCTTGAGCGAGAGATCGAAAGGCTAGCTAAAGTTTCGGGCGGGACTGTGGGCGTGACCGCCATTCACCTGGAGAGCGGTCGCCGTGTGTCGCTCAACCGGCAGGAACGCTTTCCGATGGCCAGCACTTTCAAGGTGCCCATAGCAGTGCAGTTGCTCACTCGCGTTGACCAGGGCGAGATCAAGCTAGACCAGATGGTCGAACTCAGCGCGAGCGATCTGCATCCAGGCAGCGGCACGCTGGCGGAGCTTTTCAACAAACCGGGAGTCGCTCTGTCGGTTCGCAACCTGCTTGAGCTGATGCTGTTGATAAGCGACAACAGCGCGACCGACATCGTTTTAAGATTGGCCGGAGGGCCGCAGGCCGTCACGGCGCGCATGAAAGCTTTAGGCATCGAAGGCATCAGCGTAGACCGTTCGACAGCGCTATTGATCGCCGACTGGGTCGGCGTCACAAAACTCCCGCCGGAAAAAGATTGGACGCCCGCTATTCTCATGATGGCATTCGAGGCGGTAACGCCTGAGCAACAGCGCGAAGCCGCTAAAAGGTTTGACGCCGATCCTCGCGACACGTCTACGCCGGACGGTATGGCGGCGCTTCTCGAGCGCATACATCGCAAAGAGATGCTCAAGCCTCAAACTGCCGAGCTGCTCTTAGACATCATGCGCCGGTGCCAGACCGGGATGGCGAGGCTCAAAGGAATTCTCCCCGCAGAAACCGAGGTGGCTCACAAGACCGGAACGATAGGCAAGACGACAAATGACGTTGGAATAATTACGCTTCCGGACGGGGCCGGTCACGTTGCCATAGCCGTTTTCGTGAAGGCGTCGGAAAAAGATGTGGCGGCGCGCGAGCGCGCGATTGCTGAGATAGCCCGCTCGGTACACGACTTCTTTCTGTTTCATTGACAATAAATAGCGTCCGATCTAGAATCGCTACAACCCGAGGCAAGCCGCGAGGTCAAAACCTCGTGGCTTGCGTCCGATCTGGTCCTGACTGCTGGTTAGACCTCGGTGAATGGCTATCGCAATTAATTTGGCGTGAATCCGTTCGTTTAACCCGTGACGTAAGCAATGTTCGAGGAGATAATGATTGGTTTCATGTGCAATGGCATTATCTCAATCCATGTTTTTGAGAAAGAAAAAAACATTCTCTAGAGAACGTATGAAAGGAGCTAATCAAAGTATGCGTAAAATCTTATTTGCGGTCACAATTGCTGCCGTATTAGCGTTTGGTGCTCTTAACATCTCCCCGGCACACGCAGGCATGGACAAGAAGGCCAAAGATGAAAAGTCCGACAAGAAAGAAAAGTCGTCCAAGTCGGACAAGGCGTCCAAGGCGTCCAAGTCGGATAAAGGTAATTCGCTTTATTCGAGGCTGGGCGGGAAGAAAGCCATAACGGCAGTCGTAGACGAATTCGTCGCTATCGTCGTCGCCGATGACCGGATCAACACGTTCTTTGCAGATACCGGCAAAGACCCCAAGCGCGTCGCGGCGTTCAAAGGGAAGCTTGTTGATCAGATTTGCCAGGCGTCGGGCGGGCCATGCAAGTACAAAGGTAAAGATATGAAGACGGCTCACGCAGGCATGGGGGTAAAAGAAGAGCATTTCAACGCGCTGGTCGAAGACCTCGTCAAGGCGCTCGATAAATTCAACGTCGGTGCGACCGAGAAGAATGAGCTTCTGGGCGCTCTCGGACCGATGAAGGCCGACATAGTCGAATAGACGTAAGAAAACCGCTCGAAAGTAAAAAGGGAAGAGAGACATTATCTCTCTTCCCTTTTTTTTGTTTCCAATAATGCCCGTTTAGTTATTGATTTCCGGGTGACGCGGGAACTTCAGCCACGGTATGCGGACGCCGCGAACGAAGAGCCTGTCCGAGCGTATGTTCGGGTCGGCCTCGAATCCTGCGCTGCCAAACCCGACGACTATATCTTCCTGCTCGCCGCCGTCGCCGCTGCAACCGACGCCGCCGACCAGCCTGCCGTTCTTATAAAGCGGCACGCTCGCCTGGCGAACTTGCAGGCCGTTGCCTATGAAAGCGCCAAGGACGGCCAGATCGGGCGAGCAATTCCTTTGAACGGTCGGAGGAACTCTGGGAGGAAGTTTAGGAATCCCCGGTGTATCGTTGATCGTTGTTAGAACGAGGGCCGATGAAAGCAATTGGCTGAGCACGAGGTCGAGCTGCAATCCCGTGTTGAAAGCGCTGTTGTCTTCTATCGGGTTTGAAAACGGCCCGTTCTCTGTGTCGTCAATGCCATCAGGCAAAAAGGGCCGGCTCAAGAAAATAAGCCCGCGCCCGCTGATGGCGAAAGACCCGTCAAGGTTAAGGCCATCCCTTCTGGCCGCTTCCGCATATTTGGCAAACGGTTTGTTGGGCAGGAAGACGCCTCCTGACGCCTGGCGTAGCTGGTTGCCTGCAATGGGATTACTTATGAAGACGGCGCTGCGTGCCTTTTGCACGGCAATGTCGTAGCTCGAAATCGGCGCGTCGGTCGTGCTGACGGCCCCCAGGTAATTACCCTCTTGATCTACAACACCGACGCTCACTTCGATGTGACTGCCCACGGGCTGGTGAATGATGGCGCGCGTTTGAAGCGCGCGCTGGATTCCTTGCGTAAGAATTCTTTCTACTTCCGCTTTGGTTAGTCCGCCGGGCAACGAGCTTCCCTGGATGGGTCTATCAATCTTTGCCCTCACCGGTATTCCATTCAGGTTGATGATTGCAAATTTGGACGCTGGAGTGTCTATGATCGGGAATTGAGGTAGCACAACAGCGCCTGTAGCATTCAGCGGTCTCAGGGGAAGCGCGGGCGGCACTTGCTGATTGATATAGGGAAGCCTGAGCGCATCCGGGAACAGCGTGTCGGCAATTGCGGCGGGCGGCTCGAACCCCCGTGTGCCCGCGAGCGCAATTAACTCCTCGACAGGCTTATCCATGCGTTCTTCACGGCGATTTGCGAGCGCGTATATCCCGTCGCCTTCAACGCCAACGCCGCCTACGGGCTGGCCGTTTTTGTAAAGCGTGACACCACCAGGGTCGGCAGCAAGTCCCAGAGGGAGCGAAGGATTGATGTCGCTACAGGCTAGTTGCGAGAATTGCACTCCGAAAAGCGGGCCTGCCGGAGCGCCCGCGATGCCGGGCGGCAGGTGCTCTTGAAGTAGAAAACTGGCGCTGCGCGTGCTGAAAGCGCCTCCGGCTGTGCTCAACACTGCCGCTGTGCCTGCCTTTGATATCGCGGCGGAAACAGCAAGGCCCGGAAAATCAAGGCCCGGACCGAGCGCATCAGGTATTCTGCCGATACATAATCCTTCAAGGCCGCACGTCAGTTTTGGTATGACCGGCTTGTTCGGGTTCTTAATTTTCGTGATACATCTTTCCGTGCGCGCGCACCGAGTCCCTATGCCTATGGTGATTCTGTCGGTCGCTCCGTTCATCTTGAAGACGCCGAGCACATTGCCTTCTTTGTCCGTGACGGCGACCGTCACTTTCAGATTGCTCGCCTCGGCTTGCGCAACGGCCTGCTGGATTATTTTCGTCACGTCGCTTACGGTAAGCTTGCTGTTATCTACAGCCGGGACGACTGCGAGGCGAACCGGGAGCGATGCGAGTCCATCAGGATTGACGACTGTGACTTCCACGACGCCTTGAACGTCCGATTCCGTTATCCCTGTGATTACTATTTTACCTGAGCCTTTGACCTTGATTTCATTGTAGCCGATAGCCCCTTGAGCATTTTTTAGTATGACAACCGCGCCCGAAAGAAAATTATTCCCTTTGATAGTCAGGCTGTTCGACTCCGCGTCGTAAGACGCGCCGGTCTGCTCGACCACAGGCACTTGAGATTGACTCAACCAGGCAAGAGAATTCCCGCCCAAACAGAGCATCGTAATGGCTATTAAAATAATAAGGCTTCTGACAGCCCTTTTTCCTCGGTATTTAAGATTAGGAGCTACTCTTGCCATGTCTCCTCCCTGGGTCGTGTTGGAAAGGATTTAGATCTAATGCTAAACCCAAAGAGCCTTTGATTTCGGAGCCGAATCCTGCAAAGCGCGAATCTCGAAGCGACGCAGCGCTATTCAGCCTTTGTGGGTCGTCAGTATATCGAAGGGGATATGGCGTTGCAAGCGAAAAACCACAAAGGGGGGCTTCGTGAATATTTCCGGCGCAGTTTTTCGTCAATAATTAGGGGGAGAAACCCCGCAGCAGATCAGTATTGTTTTCAGCATTTGCAGCGTTGCCGATCATTGCCAGGGTTGACTTCGGTCGTCCCGATGTGTTATACCCGCGCCGAATACATGAGCTATTGAGCGAGAATGAAGTGACTCAGGATCACCCGCTCGCTTTGCAATCTCTAGTTGTACTTATTCCCTCAGATTAGCAGTCTTGGCCTGGGGTTCTTCTTAAGTGTGAGGGACAAAAAATGAGACTCAAGCTTTTTGTGATTGCTCTATATGGGCTTTTGTTTCTCATAACTGTGGTCTGTTCGATGCAATCCGTTGCATCCGCCGACTCTGATGAGCCGGCGCAGGCCCAGCAGCGAGTAACAATGCGTTTTGACCGCATAGGCAGAAGGGGAGAAGTAATCTTCGACCATAAAAAGCACGAAGCTCTCCTCAACCCGTATCCCGGATTTCCACACAAAGCGCGCGAAGGGGTCGCTTGCATCGGGTGTCACCACAAGCTTGAAAAGGACGGCGCTTTTATTGATGCTCTCAACGTAGACGTTACCGACACGAATATATTTCAGAAGTGCGCCAATTGCCACACGCGGGAGGAAGGCAACCAGCGAAACCCGGATGATCGGGAGGGATATGACCTGAACGCCAGGGAGGCGTATCACCGCCTCTGCATCAGCTGCCATAAGGGCACGGATTTTCGCACGTCAAACGAGTACATCAAAGACGCAAGCTTCAGTAAATGCGGCGAATGCCATCTGAAAGACGTTCGGCTTCCCGAAGTGGTGGAAGTCGCCGATGTCGTCCCGCCGCCCGACGACCCGCCGGATTTGCTGGCCGAAACAAGGCCCCGAAAAGTCGAAAACCTTACCACCCCCGTAGACCCTCCGCGCGGGTTTCGAGGCGCAGGATATGGCATAGAAACGGACGGCAAGGCTAACGGGGAGAATCCCGATAAGGGCGATTTTGTTCCCGTCCCCGACCGCTGGGCCGTAGGTTTTCCCAGCGATCCGAGATTTGAAGAAGGTGACTGGTACAACCCTTACCGGCAGAACGTGCTCAAGGGCGATTATCCTATCTTCAAACAGCAGAACTTCCTCGTGCTCACGCTTGAAAGCGACACGCTTTTTATCGCAAGGCGGTTGCCGTTGCCGAGCGGCGCGAGCAGTCAACGACCCGACAGCGCAGAGTTTTTCGGGCGCGGCGTCAACGCTTTTTCGCGTCAGAATTTCAACCTCTCAATCGAGTGGTTTAACGGCGACGCGGCATTCAAGCCGATAGACTGGCGGTTCCGTTTTACGCCTACGATCAACGTCAACTGGCTCAACACGCAAGAAAACGGCATCGCCAATATCGACGTGCGCCGGGGCGCGAACCGCGTTAACGGTTACGTGGGTTTCCAGGAATTGTTCGGCGAAGTCAGGCTCGGAGACACGACCAGATTCTTGCCGTTCCTCAGAGGCAGCGGGAGCAAGGACGGTAAAAGCCCTTACTATGACACGACATTCTTGAGGGCGGGGATACAGACTTTCTCAAGCGATTTTCGAGGCTTCATCTTTAACGACTTCAACCTCGGAGCGCGCCTGTTCGGCCAGTTCGCCAACAACCGCTATAACTTTAACGTGGCGGGATTCTACCTGCTTGAGAAAGACACCAACAGCGAGCTGAATACTCGCATCAACATTGGAGAGTGGCGCGATCAGACGGTGTTTATAGCAAACCTCTATCGCGCGGACACGAAGTGGAAAGGTTACACCACGCAGTTCAGCTTCCACTACAGCAACGACCATCCGAGCGTGCGTTTTGACGAGAACGATTTTCTGGTTCGCCCGTCTGCCATCGGCGACGCTGTGCGTCACGGCATCAAATCCTACTACCTGGGGTGGGCCGGTGACGGTCACATAAATCGCCTCAACATAAGCCACGCTTTCTATCAGGTCTTTGGCTCAGACAGCTTCAACCCCATTGCCGGTCGCGAACAAGACATCAATGCTCAACAGGCCGCCGTCGAGCTTTCCGTAGACCGCGACTGGCTGCGCTTCAAGGGGTCTTTCTTCTTTGCGTCGGGCGACAACGATCCGTTCGACGGCAAGGCTCGCGGGTTTGACGCGATAGTCGATATCCCCGAATTTGCCGGCGGGCTGTTCAGCTATTGGGTCAGCAACGGCATACGCCTGCTCGGAACGGGCGTAGGTCTAAAGAGCGGCGAAAGCCTTCTGCCCACACTGCGCAGCAGCAAATTTGAGGGCCAGGCCAACTTCGTCAATCCGGGCATCTTCATCTACAACCTCGGCCTCGAAGCCGAATTGACCCCGAAGCTTCGCGGCATAGCCAACTTGAATTACTTGCATTTCCATCACACGGACCCGATACAGGGAGTCTTCTTTCAGCCCGATATTCGTCGGGAGATCGGGATAGACGCAGGGCTTGGATTTCTCTATCGCCCGTTCTTAAACGAGAATTTCGTAGTTACCGGCGGCGTCTCTTCGCTCTTGCCGGGCAAAGGCTTCAACGACATCTACACGTCTAACTGTGACGCGCTCGGATGTGGCCAAAAAGCAAAGACTCTGTTTTCGGCGTTCGGTCGCGTGAAATTCACATATTGATCTCAATCGTCGTTGCGCAATTTGCTGGGAGACCCAGATGAAAGTATCGAAGACGAGCGCTTTCAAGCTCTTGTTCATCATTGCAGCGGTTTCGCTTTACACATTGGTCAGCTCTGCCGACTCCTCAAAGATGTCGGAGCCTGCAAAGCCCGCCGCCGCTTCAAACGAACCCGACAAGGCTGCGGACAAGGCTGCGGCAAACGGTCCTTCTGCGGCCCAAACCGCGCCGCGACCCGTCAGGGCGGCCGGGCTTTACGGCCTGACCGAAGAGGACGCGCGTAACCGCAGCCTCGGCTGTCTGGATTGTCACAACGGCATAGAGGACATGCACAGCGGAGTCATTTATCTCGGCTGCATAGATTGTCACGGCGGCAAGGCTGATGTCCGCGCTCAGGGAATGTCCAAAGGTTCGTCGCAGTACGAGGATGCGAAAAAGAACGCGCACGTCCAGCCGCGCTTTCCCGACGAGTGGAAGACTTCGGCAAATCCCGAACGCACCTACACGCTGCTGCTAAAAGAGAGCGCAGAGTTTATTCAATTCGTAAACCCCGGCGACCTTCGCGTCGCGGCAAAGAGCTGCGGCACGTCAGAGTGCCATCAGGGCGATGTGCATAACGTGCGTAAGAGCATGATGACCACGGGCGCAATGCTGTGGGGCGCGGCGCTTTATAATAACGGCGCGTTCATGCTGAAGAACTATCGCTTCGGCGAAAGCTACAGCCCCGACGGCGGACCGCAAAGAATTCAAACCAACCCGCCGCCCACGCCCGAGCAGACTCAGAAGAAAGGCATATTGCCTTTCCTGGACCCGCTGCCGAGGTGGGAAATATCCCAGATCAGCAACATACTGCGAACCTTTGAGCTTGGCGGGCGCAAAGCGGCTGAGATCGGCATTCCTACAATCACGGAGCCGCCCGGCAAGCCTACGCAAAACCTGTTAAGCCCGCGCGGGCTAGGGACCAACTTGCGCACAGACCCCGTCTACATAGGGTTGCAAAAGACGCGGCTGCTCGACCCGATGCTGTCGCTTCTGGGCACGAATGACCAGCCGGGAGATTATCGCTCAAGCGGCTGCACGGCCTGCCACGTCCCTTATGCGAATAATCGCGATCCGTACGAAGCGGGACCGTGGAGTCAGTTCGGTCACACGGGATTTAGCGCAAGCGCAGACCCGACGATACCTAAAGATGAGTCGGGCCATCCGATCAGGCATCAATTCACCCGCTCGATTCCTTCGGCGCAATGCGTCGTCTGTCACATGCACCCCGGAACGCTCGTGCTGAACTCTTACTTCGGCTCCACGTGGTGGGACCTGGAAACCGACGGCGACATCATGTACCCGAAAGAAGAGCAGAACCTGAGCGCGGAACAGCGGCGCGAGATCATTTTGCGGAACCCCGAAGAATCGGCGCTCAGGGGGAAATGGGGCGACCGGGAATTCTTGAAAAAGATTCGAGATGAGATAAACCCGCAGCTCAAGCAATCGCAGTTTGCCGATTTCAACGGGCACGGCTGGGTCTACCGCTACGTCTTCGCAAAAGACCGCAAGGGAAATCTTCTCGACGCCGAGGGCAAGAAAATCGAAGACGTTAAGCCGGACGCTTTTCAAAAAGCTATCAAAGAGAACACCGAGCATCCTGAGACCAGGGAGGGCGTCCCCGTACACCTGAAAGATATTCATATCGAAAAAGGGATGCACTGCGTTGATTGCCACTTCAAACAGGACAATCACGGCGACGGCAATCTTTACGGCGAGGTGCGCAACGCGATTGAGATCGATTGCGTTGATTGCCACGGCACTATAACGAAGCGCGCGGACCCGACTTCGCGCGATGCGCGCACGACGGCGGCGGCGGGCGGCAACCGCATGGTCGATTACAGAAACCTTCCGAGAGACGCGAGCCGTTCATACAAAACGCAAGACCGCTTCTTCAAGAAGCCCGACCCCAAAAAGCCGGGAGAGTTCAAGCTGTACCAGCGCGCGGCGGTCGCCAGAGATAAAGACGGTAAGCCGCTCGAATGGGAAGTCCGTCAGGTGATGGATAGCGTCACGCCCGGGAACGACCATTACAACGAGAAGGCCGCGCTCGCCAAGACCATACTCAAGGACGGTAAGACCTGGGGCAACGCGGGCGCGAGCGAAGAGAACCTGGCGCACGCAAACAAGAGCATGACTTGCTTTGCATGTCATACCTCGTGGACGCCGAGTTGTTTCGGCTGCCACCTGAAGCAGCAGGCCAACCAGCAAAAGCCTATGCTGCACAACGAGGGCAAGGAGAGTCTGCGCAACTATACTTCTTACAATTTCCAGACCCTTCGCGACGATGTCTTCATGCTCGGCAAAGACGGCACGGTGACGGGCCGCCGCTTTGCTCCCGTCCGCTCCGCCTGCGCGGTCGTCGTAAGCTCGCAGAACGCTAACCGCGAGTGGATATATTCTCAGCAGCAGACCGTTTCAGCCGAAGGCTATTCGGGCGTTTCGTTCAGCTCGCACTTCCCACATACGGTGAGAACAAGGGAGACGAGAGGCTGCACGGATTGTCATCTTTCCGAGAACAACGACAACAACGCTTACATGGCTATGGCCCTGATGCAGGGAACGAACTTCTATAACTTCCTGGGCCGCTTTGTCTACGTGGGGGTCGAAGCCGAGGGCTTTGAGGCCGTCGTCGTCACCGAGCGCGACGAGCCGCAGGCAGTCATAGGGAGCTATCTGCACAAGCTCGCTTTTCCTGAGAACTACCAGAAGCATGTGACCCTTTTAAAGAAGCTGACGGAGTTTTACGAGCATCCGGGCAACGACATCATCAATGCCTTGAACCCGTTTAAGAAGGAGAGGACCGAAGTCCTCAGCCTCACGCTGCGCGGCGAGTTTCTTTATGCCGCGACGGGCGAAGGCGGATTGCGCGTGTACGATGTTGCCAACATCGATCAGAAAGGCTTCTCCGAGCGCATGACCTCTGCGCCGTTCTCGCCGCTCGGTCAGCGGCTTTATGTGAAGACGAAATTCGCCACGGCAGTGGCAAGCCCAGCAACAATCGCCGTAGACCCGACGCGCAAGCATTATCCCGAAAACGAAGAAGCCCAGAACCGCGATGACAAACAGGCTATTCCGCTCGTCTATGCCTTCCTCTATGTCACCGACGCCGAGGAGGGGTTCATAGTCGTAGGCAACCCGCTCGACGACAAGAACGGGCCGGGAGTCGCCACGCTGCTTGACGGCAATCCTCGAAATAACTTCATACAGCGCGCAGTCACTTTCAACCCCGACGGCAAGCTCAAAGGGGCGAACAACGTAGTCATCGCCGGAACCTATGCATACGTCACCGCCGAGCGAGGTCTGTTTATCATAGATCTTGCGAACCCGCTCCAGCCGCGCATAGTGGGCGAGTTCGGCGAGCCGTTCCTCAAGAAGCCGCGAGCCGTCCAGGTGCAGTTCCGTTATGCCTTCGTCTGCGATGAAGAGGGCGTCAAGGTCTTAGACGTGACAGACCCGGCCAAGGCACGCCCGATCAATGGCGAGAAGGCTATGGTCCCTGTTAAAGAGGCTCGTAACCTGTACCTCGTGCGGACCTACGCTTATGTCGCGGCGGGCAAAGAGGGGCTGGTCATAATCGATATCGAAAAGCCGGAAGAACCGAAATTCGTCCAGTCGTACAACTCCGCGGGCAAGATCATCGACGCGCGCGACGTTAAAGTCGGCATGACGAACGTCAGCCTCTTTGCTTACATCGCGGACGGCGAGGGCCGCGCGCTCCACATAGTTCAACTGACAAAGCCCGATCCCGAACATCCGCAGCAACATTACGGATTCAGCCCGAAGCCCAAGCCCGAATTGATCGCGACAAAGGCTCTTCTGGGACCGGCCCTCGCCGTCTCGGAGGGCACGGACCGCGACCGGGCCGTCGATGAGAGCGGTTACCAGCTTGCCGTGTTCGGACGCCGTGGAGCCAGACCCCTGAACGGCGATGAGATGCGGCGAATGTACATGATCAACGGGAAGCTTTTCACGGTGCCCGAAATCGGGGAGACGAATAAGGATACGAAAGAGAACCCGGACATACGCCGCCGCTTCGGAAAGCCCGGACAGGCAGACACGGCTTCGGAGCAGGAACAGAAAAAAGCTGATGAGCCGAAAAAGTCCGCAAGCTTGAAAGAGCCCTCCGGCTTCAGCCTTACGGGAGAGTTGCTCGGCCTCGCTGTTTTGTTCTTGCCTTTTGTGGCGACGCTTCACAGGTGGCGTAGAAGCAGGAGAAAGTAGCAAGCCGGGGAGCCTTCCTGTGGCAACCGCTTGGGTTGAAGAAGAGGAATCACATGAGAACAAAGCTGGCTGTTATCACATTATACTTGCTGCTAATCGCCATGCCGGCGGTCATGTTTGCCGGAACTTTCGCCGGGTCGAATGAAGTGCAGCCAGATGAAGCGCAACAGACGGCTGCGGACGCTCAGAATAAGGTCATCGTGCTTGACGATTGGGGAAGGCGCGGCGTCGTCTTCTTCGATCACAGGGGCCACGAAAAGCTGAGAAACACCGATAAGACCTGGCCGTTTCAATCCAAGGAAGGGGCTGCCTGCACGGGGTGCCATCATACGATAAATGCGAAAGGACTCCCGCAGTTGTGGAAGTGCAATGTCTGCCATCACCGTCGCGAGGGCGATCCGAGAAATCCTAAAAATCGAGATTTTGACGAGCTGATGGCGGAGAGGGCTTTTCATGATAGTTGTATCGAGTGCCACAGAGTTTCGAATAAAGGGCCTGTGACCTGTAGCGGCTGCCACAAGCTGGGCGTATCGCCCAATGCCGGTCAGTGAGGCTGTATGGTGATAGGAGAGGATAGATAAGGAAATGAAAAAAGTTTCACCGCCGCAGACACAGAGAACACATATGGCCGATGATGTGCTTCGCACGCGGCGGATGCGCAGAGAGAAGCGTATTCTCTGCGCCCGCTCTGTGTCCTCTGTGTCTGCGGCGGTGAGGTGTCTCGGATCCTTTATCCTCATTTGTGATTTACTCTAGTTTGTGGCGGAGGGTGAGTTGGCAATGCTGGGAACTAAAAAGATCATACTTGCTTTAACGTGCTTCCTTTTGATGGGCGCGTACTTCGGCTCGACCGACTCCAGCGCGGAATCCAAGTCCGCGACGGGCGACGAAGCCGCCGCTTTTTTTGCGCCTCAGTCGGCCAAAGAGCGCGCCAGCTTTACTCATGGGCGATCCGAGCATCAGCGGAATTGCAACAACTGTCATAGAGTCACCCCCCAGCAGGTCAACGTAATCAATTTCCCTGGTCATGCCGCTTGCGCCAGTTGCCATAATTTCGCGGGCGAGTATTTCCGCCGGGGGGTCGCCTACTGCGGCATCTGCCACACGGGCCCGTCGCGCACTGCGATATTCAACTTTCAAAAAAAGAACGAGATACTGAAAAGCATAGAACGCACAGACTTCTTTATAGACTTCTCGCATTTTGATCATCGTAAGAAAGAGTTGCCTGCGAACTTTGAAATCCAGCGCATAGCCAATAAACCTCCCGGCATCTCTGACATAACGATCAACCCCGGCGAAGTTGTGAAGTGTACAGATTGCCATAAGGTCATCGAACCCGCGCCGGTCAGAGGCCCGGAGTTGACAATCGAGAAAGGCCACTCGACCTGTTTCCAATGTCACGGCATGCGCCCCGAAACGAACGCGCTAGAGAAATTCCCTTACATGAACGATTGCCAGGGGTGCCACAAAGTCGGCAAACTCGCGGGGATGAATCTCAAAGACATAGCAGAATTCAGGCACGTAGATCACCAGTATGACATACGCCCGAGGACGAAGGCCCAGTACAGAGAGAAAAGACCTTCTGACTTTTTGTGCGCCGAGTGCCATAAAGCAGTAGAGCAGGCTAAAGACCTGAGCCAGATCACGGCTCCGACGGATGAGAACTGCGCCGCTTGCCATAACGGGCGTATAGGACAGCCTGATGCTGTGGCCCGCGACATTTTAGATAAACTCCGAAATAGCAGGTAGACCGAGGCAGAGGGCTGCGAGATGACAAAAACCGCTTCCAATATAGTAAAATCGATAGCGCTTGGCGTAATCGTGATGTTGATGCTGACCGTCTATGCCTGCAAAAGCACTCAGCAGCCTACGGCCAAGAACTCAAATCAATCCCCGACGCCTGACACGCCCACAGCTCCATCTGTCTTCAATGTTAAAGAGTCCGTGGTCATCGAGCGCAAATCGCCGTTTGACCATAACCGGCCCGAACATCAGACCAAGACGAAGGATTGCGGCTTTTGCCACCAACGCGCCGACAACTCTGTGACGCCCGTCTTCCCGGGTCACGGGGCGTGCATCGAGTGCCACGGGAGGGATTTTTCAAATCCCGCGAGCCAGATGTGCATAGTCTGTCACATCAGCCCCGTTGATGTGCAGGGGACGAGGATAAGTTTTCCGGCAAAGATGAGCGAGTTCGGGTTGAAAGGTTTCTCGCACAAAGACCACATGGATGCGAAGAAGATGGAAGGCCAGGGCGTGTCGGCCAATTGCAATACTTGCCATCAATTCCCCGACGGGGTTCGGTCAACTTTCCCAGGCCATCAGCAGTGTTATAGCTGTCACGCGCATCAACCGAAGGAGAAATTGGGCGAGTGCGGGGTCTGTCACGCCGAAACGAAAGCGTCTTTGAAATTTACCAAGGGGTCGTTGCCCGCGCTCAGCCTCTATAATTTTAAGCACAGCAGCCACACCAGGGCCGCAAGCTGCGACCGTTGCCATAAAAGCGTCGATGTCGGCCCGAACCAGTTGCGCTCCGATATAGTCGAGATAAGCACGGCGCGCGGACAGCGCCACACGTCGGCCTGTTGGAGTTGCCACGATACAAAGCGCGAGTTTACCTGTACGAAATGTCACAGAGGCTCCATCCCATTCTCATTCTAAAACGCCGGTCGGAGAGACGGTGTGACGGCAATTAGCGCCGGGCGCGGCCTTGCGGGCAGCCTCGGTCTTCAAACCGATTGACTCATGTAAAACCGTGATATATTGTCGTTAGGCCCCGATTCTAAACCGGAGGAATTTTAAAAAACTGTCGAGCAGAGAGGGTGTTTTATGCCGAAAGAGCATAAGAGTCGTCGCGAAGTAATAAACGCAATCAAATCTATTCCTGCCATTTCTGCATTGCTTTCGGCGCACGATGGACACTTCGATTACGAGCTTGATCTTGAGGTAACGGTCTACGGGCGCAACTACAACGGGAAAAAGGTCGGCCCTTACGTAAAGCTTCTAACTTACGATCCGGGCGAAGAGGTCATCAAAATTGGTGACTGGGGTGGGAATACCTTTTTCTTTGTCGTAAACGGGGCGTTGGACGTTTTTGTTTTGCCCCCGAACGCAGACTCGGAGATAAAAGTGGCCGAGCTTGCGGCGGGCACCCAATTCGGAGAGATGAGCGTGCTTGCGGGCGTGCCTCGCAATGCGACGATCAAGCCGCCGCCGGGCAAGACGGCGCAGGTGCTTGAGATTCAAAGGCCCGCGCTTCGCTTGCTTCGCAAGCTGCCCAAGTTCAGCGAGAACCTTGACAACACCTACCGCAACCACGGCAGGGATTCGAACCTCGATAAGATCAAGTCCCTCGCGGGGCTAGGCCCCGAGATGATCAAACAGCTAAAGGAGTTTTCGACCTTTCGCATATTCTCGAAAAACCATGTGCTGTTTCGCCAGAACGATACCGTAAAACGGCTCTACATAATCAGAGAAGGCTGGCTCCACCGCACACAGGATTTGCCGGGGGGCGCGGTCGAAGATTTCCTCGGACACGATTATTGCCTGGGCGCTGAAGACCTGTTAAACAACGAGGCGCGCTGGCCCTATGCCGTGACGCTTATGGGCCGGACGGAAATCCTCGAAATACCTTTATCGGATTTGCGCAAGATCCCTCAGCTTAAAGATGCGCTCGCTCACGCGGTCGCGCCTTATTCGCCCCCGCCTCTGGGGGCGCGTGTCAACTACAAACCCGAAGTTCGCCAGAGAATGCTCAAAGCCCAGGAGCGCATAATAGAGACGGGGCTTGTCGACGGCACGAACCTGCTTGTGATGGACATGGATCTTTGCGTGCGCTGCGGCAACTGCTCGCTCGCCTGTCACAAGATTCATGGGCAGTCTCGATTGACCCGTCGCGGCATTCACGTCACCAGGCTCGAAGCGCCGCGCACGAGCGCGCACCAGAGCGTCCTGTCGCCCGAAGTCTGCATGCACTGCAAAGACCCTGAGTGTTTGACCGGCTGCCCGACGGGCGCAATCGGGCGGTTCGGCATGGGACAGGTCGATATAGACCCGAAGACCTGTATAGGCTGCGGCGACTGCGCCACGCAATGCCCTTATAACGCCATCTCTATGGTCCCGCGCAAGAGCAAGGACGCGCCCGTCAAGGCGGGCTTCGGGTGGAAGCTGAGAGACCTGTTCGGGCTGAAGCCCGATCCGCTCCCGCCGCCGGTCGATGCGACGGAAGACCTGGTGGCGATCAAGTGCAACCTGTGCAGCGACCGGGAGACTTTGAACCCGCCCGGCAAAAAAATGAGGGCGTACAGTTGCGAGGAGAACTGTCCGACGGGCGCTCTCGCGCGCATCAATCCTAGAGAGTACTTCTCGGAGATCGGGGCGATTGAAGGGCTGATGCTCGTCGATAAGACGCACGCTTTCGGGCGGAATATTCATAAGTCCGATGGCCCGAAACGATTGATACACATTCTGGGCATTCTGCTCACGGTGCTCTTTACGGGGGCGACCATTTACGGGCTACAGCAGTACGGATTCGGCGGGAGCATATACGGCTTTTTGAACATGCGTTGGGTGACGGGGATTGTCGGCCTTGCGGGCATCGCGGCGGTTATGGCGTACCCGGCCCGCCGTCAGGTCTACCGCAAGCGGCGCGGCCCGCTCCGCTACTGGATGCTGGTGCACGCTTATGCCGGCGTTATAGCCGGCATCATCATACTCCTTCACGGGGGCAATCAGTCGGGCGGGCTGCTTACGACTGCGCTGATGATAAGCTGGGACCTTGTTATCTTCACAGGCATAGTCGGGATAATCACATACTTTGTCGCGCCCCGCATGCTCACCCGCATCGAGGGCGTGCCGCTGTTGCTCGATGATTTGAAGGCGCGGCGCGAAGAGCTGCAAAAGGAGGTCAGCTCGGCCCTGGTTTCCGAGCCGCTCGCGAGCGTTGTTAAAAAAAGAGTTATCCCCCGATTCGCTTCGTTCGGTTATCTTCTCCGGCAATATCTTAAACGAGAAGACCTGGACCGCATGATCGAAGCGGCGAAGCGCGACCTTGCGCGAGAGCGGGCCGGGCTGCCGAATGACAGGGAGCGAGCAAAGCTCGACCGTGTAATCGAATCTGTCGCGACTTTGCGAAGAGTAGACGCGCTGATCTTTCTTCATCGCTCTATGAAAGCGTGGCTGCCTCCGCACGTGGCGACGACTTCTTTGATGCTTGCGCTTATGATCGTTCATATAATACAGGTCATCTACTACGCTTCGCGCTAGCGAGCCTTTCAGAGGTTACATAGCTATGTCATCAAAGAGCAGGATGATAAAGAGCAATTTCATCATCAAGAGGAAAGACCAGGAGGTTGACGACGTCGCTCTTGAGAGCGAAGGCTTGACCATAGGACGACTCACCGGCAACGACCTGGTGCTTAATCACCGAGCCGTTTCGCGCACGCATGCGGGCATAAAAGAGTTCAACGGCGAATTCTGGATATTCAACCTCAGCGAATCCAACGGCACGCTCTTAAACGGCGAGCTTGTCGACAAGACTTCGCTCGCCGACGGGGACATGCTTCAGATCGGCCCTTATACGCTCCAGGTTAATTATGTAAAAAACGCGCTCTCTCTGACGGTCGAGATAGAGCTGGAAGTCAACCCCTTGCAGCCGGGCACGACGAAACTGTTGTGGGACGCAGGTGCGGAAGACTCCTCGACAAAGACCGTGTTGATTCAGATACCGTTGATTGTCAAAAAGAAATCTGTCGTCACGCCGGGCGGGACTAAGCGCCAGCAGGGCACGGGGTTGATGACAAGCGTTCTGGCGCAGGCCGACGAACAGTTGATGGACCTTTTTTGGAGCAAGAGAAAAAGAGAGGCCGGAAAAATAGCCCCGCAGACGCATTTGCATCCGAGAGGGGGGAAGCAGGTCGGCAAGGCGCAATATAATTGGAGACCCACGCTCGATTTAAGCCGAATCTGGCGCAAGTCTTATTTCTACTGGGGCATCGCAATTGTCGCGGCGCTTTCAATCGCGGCGATAGTGATTTATGAAGAAGCATACTCGCCCGGCGAGGTCTCGCTCGCGCATATGGCGGCGGTGCCGCCCGCGCGGCCAATCGCGCTACAGGCCAACGCGAACTCTTGCTCGAATTGTCACGGCGTGAC
Source organism: Blastocatellia bacterium (assembly GCA_963728545.1). GTDB lineage: Bacteria > Acidobacteriota > Blastocatellia > UBA7656 > UBA7656 > DASUNP01. Next base: position 2,004,246 of record CAVSKO010000002.1, on the reverse strand, counting down.
GCAAGGGATGCAGGATAAGTGCATCTCCTGTCACACGACTCCAAAGTTTGCGCCGATCATCTTTGACGCGCACGCGCGCGAAAACGTAGGCTGTACGGGATGTCATATTGAGCATCAAGGCTCAAGCTCTGCGGTCGGTCTGTTGAGCAATCAACTCTGCTCAAATTGTCACAGCGGAACTTATACGATCAAGACCGGAGAGAGGGCCGGTAGGATTCTGCCCGTCGCGCACGGCGGCGACATAGGCTACCCGGTCGAAAACGGCGTGTGGAAATGGATGCTCAAGGCGGACGAGCTGAGGGTCCGGCGGCTGCCTGAAACCCTGGCCAGGTTCGATGCCAGAGACCAATTTCATGCCTTACACCAGCAGGGCCGAATGAACGGGAGGATGAGCTGTAAAGACTGCCACACCGCAGGGACTAGGGGCGATGCGACCTTTCGCCGGACACCGCGTGAAGAGTGCGCCAAGTGTCACAACGTTACTTACACAGGTCAAACCACAGAGCGCGTGCAGGCCAATTGCTATACCTGCCACCGCCAGCACGGGACGAGCGAAGACCTGACAAGATTGATAGCAGAGGGTAAGGACGATAAAAAGCTCAAAGACTATGTCGATAGGGTTGAGAAAGGAATTATCGACAGCCCTAATAAACTGGCTACGGCTGACGGGAACCTTTTCAAAGGCGTAGGGCCGGCTACCGAGATACGCCAGGAGAAAGACATCGTCAAAGCCGATCTTGCGTCAAACGTGGGCGCTCTGCCCTGGTACGGCTGGGCCGGGTTGCTGGCAATTGTTCCCGTCGCGGGCCTGGTAGTTATGGCCGTCGGCACAGCCCGACGCAAGTATCTTCTGGATGCCGCAAAACCGGATGCGTCCATGAACCCCGAAGCCGTCAGATCGCTTTCGATGGTTCTAGATGTTGTAAAACTCCAGACCGAAGGGCCTTCCTACCCTCACCCTGTCGTTAATCCGCTGACCTGCATAGGCTGTCACGCCTGCGTCGAAGCTTGCCCGCACGATGTTCTGGCAATCGTCAACGGCATCTCTGTTCCTGTGGCCCCCGACCAGTGCATGGAAGATACTTCGTGCCAGGTCGAGTGCCCGACCAATCCTAAATCGTGCGTCGTAATCAACACCAAGAAAGTTATTCCAAAAAGAAAAGTCCCTGCGCGCGATCAGCGATTCAAGACCAATGTCGAAGGAATCTACCTGATCGGAGATGTGTCGGGCGTGCCGCTGATAAAGAACGCCATAAACGAAGGCGCGTCAGTTTTGGACAACATCGAAGAAGACCTGAAGAGAGAGGGGGCGAACCCCAAAGCGGAGTATGATGTCGCCATCATCGGCATAGGCCCTGCGGGGCTTTCGGCAGCGGTCATAGCAAAACAGCGCGGACTCTCTTACGTAGCCATAGAGCAGGACAAGGTTGTCGCCACGATACAGCAGGTATACCCGGCGGGCAAGTTCGTCTTTTATAAACCGGACACGGTCGAAACGAAAGGCGGAATACCGCTGCCGGGCGCGGGCGGCTCAAAAGAAGATATGCTCAAAGGATGGCTCGACGCGATGCACGGCAACAACGTCGTGATTAACGAGGAAGAGAGTTGCAGGGACATAAAATCGGAGGACGGGGTTTTCGCCATCAGCACGGAAAAAGGAAAGATCAAAGAGAAGGCGACCTACAAAGTCCGAAAGGTGATTATTGCCATCGGGAATCGCGGCACACCCATGAAGCTTGGCGTGCCGGGCGAGAATCTGAAGATGATCGTCACGCCCGAGCCTCAGATGGCCAAATTCTGCCCGGTCTGCGGAAGCAACCGCAAAGGGAAACAGAAATTCTGCGTCGCCTGCGGCGCTCAGATACCGCTCAAGACACAGGCTCCTTACGAAACCGGAAAAGTCCAGTACAAGCTCACGGACCCGGATGATTACGTGGGCAAGAATTGCTTGGTCGTGGGGGCGGGCAATTCTTCAATCGAGGCCGCGGTCGACCTTGCGGGCCTCAAGCGCGACGGCGAGCGGATCACATTTACCAGAAATAATAATGTGACGCTGGTCGTGCGCTCGGATTTCAAAGGCGATCTGAAGCTGGGCAACAAGATGAACGTCTACGACTGCATAGACGCGGGAAAGATAAAAGTATTTTTCAGAACAGAGATAAAAGAGATCACCGAAACCGAAGTCGTGCTGATGGACGTGAGGTCGAAGGAAGAGAAGGCGCGCATACCGAATGATTATATCTTTGCTCTGATCGGCGGCGAGAAGCCGACAAAGTTCCTCGAAGCCATTGGGATCAAGGTCGGGTGAGTAATTAAGGAAATTGGGGCTCGGTTTGCTCGTTAGAGATCGTATGAAAAGGTCGCTTGTAAGCTCCGAAGGGGCGAAATCCAATAGCCCGGCTGCCGCGCGCCGGGTAGAACATGTTTGATTAATACAAGCCCTGTAAGGGCGAAATATTTTTATTACGCCCTTACAGGGCTTGTATTAATCGATGCTGACGGTCACTGTGCTATCGAATCTCGTTTTGCTCAAATTCGATGACGACCTTGCACTTTGCGGCTGCTTTCGCGAGGTGTAATATTGCGAGAGTGGCTTACCTCTTTGACGGAGGAAAGAACAGGTGAAGATAAAGCTTCTGCCAAGCTATGCGGGGCGTGATTCGCAGCTACAATCATTGACCTCTTTTCTGATCAATGACTGCGTATCGGTTGACGGCGGGAGCATCGGGTTCGCCCTTTCCCCGGACGAGATGGGCGCGGTCCGCCACGTAATAGTGACTCACGCTCACAGCGACCACACAGCCTCCCTGCCAATCTTTATCGCCGAGGCATACACGAACCTCGAAGAGCCGGTATTCATCTACGGCACAGACGAAGTCGTAACGGCGCTCAAAACTTTCGTCTTCAACGACCATATCTGGCCGAATTTCGAAAACATCATGCTCCAGAACGGGAGCGGGCCGACCATCGAGTTTCGAACCATCCAGCCTCGACAGAGTGTAAACATCGCGGGCCTCAGAATCACCGCGATTCCGGTCAATCACGTAGTCCCGACCGTCGGCTTGATCGTGCAAGAGGATGGCGCGGTTGTGGCTTTCACTTCGGACACTTTCACGACGGACGAGATATGGGAGACTGCCAGAGACATAGATCTGTTGAAGGCAGTATTTGTTGACGTTTCCTATCCGAACGAGCTGGAAAAACTGGCCGGCGATTCAAAGCACCTGACGCCAAAGCTGTTGGAGGGCGAGCTTGAAAAGCTTAACCGCGACGTTGAGATATATGCGGTCCATATAAAACCTTCAAACCGCGAGACCGTTATTCGCCAGCTCAAGATGCTGAAAAATCCTGAGGTTTCAATCGGAGAGATCAATCGAGTTTACGAGTGGTAGGTGTAGTAATAGGTGTGGAATGGATAACTCGGCAAGACTATTTGTGACGGATTACGAAACGGGGCATACGGCTGAATATGAATTGTCCGAAGGCGACACCCGCATCGGGCGAGCCATCACGCGCAATGATGTGGTGTTAGATGACGGGCAAGTTTCTCGCGAGCACGCGGTGTTGAAACCCGTAGGCAAGTCTCACATGATCGTTAACCTCAACAGCGCGAACGGGATTTACATCAACGGCGAGCGGGTTAAAGAGGGCATGCTCAAAGGCGGCGACATCGTAACGATAAGCAAATACAGCATCCGTTACGAAGAAGCGATAACGACTCTCTCGATCAAATATGACAACCAGGCAATGGGTAACACGGTTCTGTTGCGCTCCGTAGGCCAGATCGTATCTGCGCCTTTGCCCGAGCTGGATAAGACATCTCTTTCAAGCATTGATATGAGTTCTCAGACCCTCCTGGACGACATCGTGGCGCTCAGGAAAAAGGCCGAAACTCTCTCGCGCATATACGAGTTGAACGAGATGCTCAGGACGGTCTTTTCGCTCGAAGATATTTTCAAAAAGATAAGCGAAGTTCTGTTCCGTTTGACAATCGCGGATCGCTTTTTCGTGCTGCTCACAGAATCGCCCGGCGCGCCGCTCGCTCCCTACGCCGCAGAATATCGGGATCAAACCAAAACCGGCCCGCAGGATGACGTCTCTCTCAGCCAGACGGTGTTGGATCGCGTTCTGTCCGAGCGCATGTCTCTGCTCACATTTGATACGCTGGCCGACGACCGGTTTCGCATGGCGAAGTCGATCATAATGCAAAAGGTGCGATCCGTTATGTGCGCCCCTTTGCTCGGCAAAGACGGCATACTCGGCGTGATGTATCTGGACTCGCGCCAGATCATGCAGACTTTTAGCGAAGACGATCTCGATTTGCTGAACGCGCTCGCGGCAGTGACTTCAATCGCAGTTGATAATGCTATAACTCATAAACAGCTTGTCAGGGAAGCTCTCGCAAGAGCAAAGTTTGGCCGATTCATGCCTCCGTTCATAGTCGATAAGATTCTTGCTAACCCCGAAGAGATCAGCATGGGAGGCTCGAATCATATAGTGACGATCATTTTTTCGGATATACGCGGGTTCACGTCCATGGCCGAGAATCTCCCGCCGGAGGCCGTGGTCAAGATTCTAAACGGATACTTTGCCGATATGACGCCGATAATCTTCGGGCATAACGGGTTGCTCGATAAATATATAGGTGACGGATTGATGGCGCTGTTCGGAATCCCAAGCAATACCGAAACCGCCGCGATTGATGCGGTCGCCGCGGCCATAGACATGATGCGCCGGATGAAATTCGTGAACCAGGATTTGAAGAGCGCGGGCATGTCAGAGATTACAATAGGGATCGGCATAAATACGGGAATGGCGACGGTCGGTTATATCGGCTCCGAGGAGCGCACGGACTACACGGCGATAGGCGATTCGGTAAACCTTGCGGCCCGATTAGAGAAAGAGGCGCAGGCCGGGCAGATAATAATCAGCCATTCGACGCTTGAAGCCATAGCCGGACGGTTCCCGACAAAACCAAGCGGCCAGGGCGAAGTTCTGGTCAAAGGAAAGAGCGAGCGTGTGAGGGTGTACGAGGTGCTGTGGCAGGAGGCGCAAATGACGAGTTCCGGCGTGTTCCGCGCGCCCGCTTTTTCATCCCGCCCGACAAAGACCGATTGAATTGGAAACTGGTGGTGAGGTCAAGTAACGGTGAGCTGGTTGCGGGCCTGCTTTCGTTCGACTTTTAGAAAAATATGCTACATGTCTTTTTAATGGAAAGCGAGCCGCACCTGGGGCAAGCGATTTCTTTGTATTGCACAATCAAAGATTAACTTGACAGGTGCTGCTTGCTCCACCAGCATCATTTCTCAATCACGACTTGGAATTCGAAATGATCCGTCCGGCAGGATTTGTTAACCGATTCTAAAGAACCATTTGATGCGGTGAAGTATGGTCTGCGATTGCATCCGCTTCTCTTCTTCCGGCACGACGCGGGTCAATGCGCTAAGCTCGGCCTGGCGGTCGGCCACCTTGCGGCTCAACTGTTCTGCGAGCAGCATGTTATTGCCGAGCAATTGCTCGATGACCGATTTTCTGATTTCAAGTAACTCCACCTCTTCGACGGCGCTCACGTCCGCCGTACGCGACTCGCCAGTGAACAGGGCCATCTCGCCAAAAAAATTCCCCGGCTCAAGCACGGCCACCTGATGCTGGTCGCCGTTGTTGCTTGGGAGCCGCACCTCTACTTTGCCGCGATAGACGATAAACATTGACTCGCCCGGATCGCCGCGACGGATTATGATCTCGCCCGGGGCATAAACGTATCTTACAAGGCCGTTGACTATCGCCTCTCTCTCCTCAGCCGTGAGCGGCTCGAAAATGTCGACCTGTTCGAGCACCCGCGTATATTCTGCATCGCGTGACGCGGAGGGTTGCTGGTCCCCCATCAGGATCGTGCGAACGGGGAAGGGAATATCTATATCGCTGCGGTGATAGACGTACCAGATGCGCTCCCTGATCTTCGCGTCGATATCGGGCGTCCACATATAATCTTTCACCCAGTAAAGGGCTTCGTAGGTGATCGAGGAATCTGCGAACTCGTGTATGCGAACGATGGGCGTGATCTCTGTCGCTACGTTGCCCATAGTCCGAACGGATTCTCGCACTAATGCGATAATGGTTTCCGGAGGTATGCGATAAGGCGCGGGGAAGCGCAGTATCCGGCGGTTGAGATTGCCGAATGGAAACACTTCAAGCGCGTCGCGCGCCACACGGCTGTTGGGGATTATGATGATGGTGTTGTCATTAGTGCGAATCGTAGTCGCGCGCCACGTGACCGCTTCGACGCGGCCAAGCAGGCTTTCGATTTTGATCGCGTCCTTGATGTGATACGGCTGCTCGATGTGAAGCGAGATGCCCGCAAAGAAATTTCCGAGCGTGTCTTGCAGCGCAAGCCCTAGTATGACCGACACGACTGCGGAGGTGGCCAGGATATTGCCCAGGTTTTCATCCAGCACCAGCCAGTAACCCAGCATCAGCAGTATCAAGTAGCCGATTATAGATACTACGCCGCGCAGCAAGGCGGACGCTTCGCGTCCCTTACGCTTCTGAAATACGATGTCAAACAGCACATACCCGGTCGCGCGCACAACGAATATTCCGAAACTGAGCAGCGAAGCCGCAAGCACCCACTTTGCAGCTCGCTGGCCAAACAGGTCGGGTTCCGGCAGTCTGGCGATGGCGTAAACCAGCGTCAGCACCAGGCTGAGGGCTAAAGGGATTAACAGCTTCTTCATCGATTATTTATTTTGCGCGGTTGCCGCGAGCCGCAACGCGCGCGGCCCCGAGCAATGCCGCTTTGTCGTTCAACACGACTTGTACGCGAACCTCTTCGAGCAGGGGCGTGAGACGGCCTTTATCAAGAAAAGCCTGCATAAATGTGCCGTCCTTCAGCTTCTCCAGTATCTTTGGCGCGATGCCTCCGCCGATAAAGACGCCTCCTGTCGCTTTCAGCAGAAGCGCGACATTGCCCGCCACCGCGCCGTAGATGGCCGCGAACATGTCGAGCGCTTTGACGCATAATTCCGATTCGCCTTTCAACGCCGCGTTCGAAATAACGCTGCTCTGGTCCTCGTGCAGCATCCGCTCTTTGACTTCGGGCGTCTCTTCTTTGTGCCCGCTTGAGCTGAGAAACCTGTATATGTTGTAGAGGCCCGGACCTGAAAGAACGCGCTCTACGGAAACGTGCCGGTACTCAGTGAGCATGAAGCGGAGCAATCCGATCTCCATCTCGTTTCGCGGAGCAAAGTCCATGTGCCCGCCTTCGGAGGCTGAGGGCGAAAAGGAGTCACCGTCCCAAAAAAGACTTGCCACGCCAAGCCCAGTCCCCGCGGCGATGAGCGCCGCGTTGCCGCTTGCGCCTGTGCCGGAGTTGAGCGTCGCCGCCTCTTCCGGCCTCAACTCTGCCAGCCCGTAGGCAGTTGACTCCAGGTCGTTGAGCAAGGTCACGGAATCCAATCCGAGCATGCGCGCGAGGCTGTGAGAGTTGACTACCCAGGCGAGGTTAGGCGTGACCGATTGCCCGTTGATGACCGGCCCCGCCACCCCAAAGCAGGCAGCCGTCACGCCGCGAGTCTCGCCCGTCATAAACTTGCCGACTATCGCTTCAAGCCCCTCGTGGTCCTTGCTCGGAAAGCTCTGCTGCCGCTCCGAGCGCAAAGCGCCGCCGCTCGCGTCAAACAGACCCAGGTTCGTCTTTGTTCCGCCAATGTCTCCCGCCAGGATCATCCACATCCTCCACTCTTGACCGCAGAGATTATAGTGCAGGTTGATCGAGAAGAACTTAAAAAGTTTATTACAGAAAGCGCGGAAAGAGATGATGAATTATTTCGTTTATAGAGTGTAATCATTCTTGATGAATCGCTCCGGAGGAGCGAAAGATATTAGCCGGTTGTGCAACCACCGGATTAATTCGCCACCCGGCCTCGCGCCCTGGAAGGGCGCAGGAAAATGGTTTGATCCTACGCCCTTCCAGGGCGCGAATCCAGGACCGGTAGTTACACCACCGGCTAATGTCCGCTTGCCTCTCCGGGGCAATGAAGAACTCACAGATTCTGAGAATGAATAACCCCTGATTTCGTCGGATGCTCTACCTCTTATGCATTCGATATTTGCTTTAATAGCTCAAAGTTCTATGCGCCTCATTTCTGAAGCCGTTGATATACGCAGCGCCCCACATAGGCGTCCTGCCCAGATAGTAGAGCCTTCGGGTGCTCATTTCGTAGATCGCCGGGAATTCAAAAGACCCCATATGTTTTGCCGGCGTTTCATTCGCTATGGCTAAGGCGGTCGCTTGATCGAGCGTCTCTACGATGGCGACAGGGTAGCAGACCAGCGCGGCGAAAAATCCTAGCGGGAGCGGCGATTGCCTGGCGGATGTCGAGTAATTGTAGCAATGTTCGGAAAACCTTCTGAGACTGAAAGGATCGATTGACGCGAGGTGCTGGAGCACGAAAAATCTCTCGAAGTATCCGAACTTCGTTATCTCGAATCCGCCTTTGTAAGCTGTTGCCGTAAAGGTTTGCCCTCCGTAGACAACGTTCTCTGCGCACTGAAAGCCCTCAGCGTGGAGGCGCTGCAACACGCTCTGCACATACCCGCGCACAAAAGTCTCCCTTTGCATCTCTTGCATTGCCATTAGCCCTCGTTCTGATTTTTAGAAGTCGCCGGATTCTGCGATCAACTCGCTTGCCCGTATGACCGCCTGTTCGTAGACGCGGTCGTGCCCCATCAGATCAAGCTCTTTGCCTATCAGCGCGCTCTCGCTCAGACTCTCGTAACTCAACACCCGCTGAAAACGTTTCTCCTCGCCGAGCGAGGCACCGGTCTCGATTCGATTGCCGTCGGCGCTTCTTCTTACGCTGAACGAGGCGGCCTGATCCGTAGCGGTTCCGAGCGTCACGAGCGCGATGTGGCCGGGTTCTATATCGCGGCTGGTGCGCGTGAACTCCATCGTCACCCGGTTTTCTCCCGCCGCTAATTCAAACGCGGTAGACTCAGGAGCCGACTTCGCGCTGCTTGCGACCGTCCAGCCCAGGCGGCTCGCCAGCCAGCCGCCCAGCAGCAAAGCTCTCGCGGGGATCGTATCGCTGTCATCGAGTTTCGAGTATTCGATCACGACGCGATTCAATTTATCGAGCAGCGGGCGGTATTCTGACACATCGTAAAAGCCCGCCAGCAGCGCGCGCCAGGCCGTAAGACGCGCCCAGTTCAAATCGCTGAATGCAGTCCAGCGCGGGTTGTCGCGCAATATGTCGGCGAGGCTCGCCAGGTCGCGCGCGGGGTCGTGAAAATCTGCCGAATTGATGACCACGCGGTTTGCGATATTGACCAGCCGGTGAAACGCTTTGTCGTCGAGCCGGGGCACATCTCGCCACCACAGGTATACGGGCAAATCCGAAAGCAGTAGCTGGACTATGAGGCTCGCGACCGTGTTGACCTGCGCCTTGCGCGCAGTGATAGTTACTTGCTCGCAGCAGACCTGTTTGGAAGCGGCTGTGGGGAGCGTGCAGCGAGAAGTCACTTCAGCGGATAAAGAAGACTCTTCGGCCTCGCGGTCTGCGATAGTCAGGAGCGCGCGGCAGGGGTGCGCAGCCGTAACGTCGGCCAGGATGTCGTCAAGCATGTTCAAATCGTCAGTCGAGGGCGCGTAGATTATCAGGTTCAAAAGACTGGCGCGGATAACGCCGTGGTCTTCGTCTCCGCCCGCGTTTTTCCATAGAGCTGTAAGCTCGCGCTCGATTGCCGTAATGTTGATCGAAGGTTTCGGATTTAATAATTCAGATTGCTCATTCATCGCTTGGTCCCCTGAAGATGTCAAATGTCAAATTTGACATCTTCATGGCTTGCGCCATTGCCGCCCGTCTCTTTCCAAAAGCTCGTCGGCCGCCTCCGGCCCCCACGTGCCCGCTTCGTAGTTTGGAAAATCTGGCTTTGTGTTCCGCCACGATTCGAGGATGGGCATGACGATCTCCCATCCGCGCTCGGTCATATCGCGGCGCGCGTAAAGGGTCGAATCGCCGAGTATGCAATCCAGCAACAGACGCTCGTATGCTTCGGGCGATGAAACTCCGAACGATGCGCCGTAGCGAAAGTCCATGTTGACCCATCGTATGCGTGTTATCTGGCCCGGGACTTTAGCGCCGACCCTGAGCGTTATCCCTTCGTCGGGCTGTATCCGCACGACTAAAACATTCGGCTCAAGCTGTTGTTGGGCGATATTGCTGAACAACAGGTGCGGGGCCTGTTTGAAATGAATAGCGATTTCGGTCACGCGCTTCGGCATTCGCTTTGCCGACCGCAGGTAGAAAGGCACGCCCGCCCATCGCCAGTTGTCGAAATACATCTTCAGCGCGACGTAAGTATCGGTGGCCGATTCCGGGTTCACGCCCGGCTCCTGGCGATAGCCTATGACATCTTTGCCCCCGACAGAGCCGGGGCCGTACTGGCCGCGCACGACATTTTCCGCAACCGTCTCGACCGTGAGGGGGCGAACCGCATGCATCGCCTTTATCTTTTCATCGCGCACGGCGTTTGCTGAAAGAGAGATAGGCGGTTCCATCGCCACGAGCGAGAGCACTTGAAAGACATGGTTTTGAATCATGTCCCGCAGCACCCCTGCGGTCTCGTAGTAACCGCCGCGACCTTCGACGCCGATGGCTTCGGCGTTCGTGATCTGCACGTGGTCGATATAGCGGTGATTCCAGATCGGCTCGAAGATGCCGTTGGCGAAGCGAAAGACCAACAGGTTCTGGACCGTCTCTTTGCCGAGGTAATGATCGATTCTGTAGACCTGATCCTCTTCAAAGACCTTTGCCACATCTACGTTGAGCTGTTTGGCGCTTTCCAGATCGTGACCGAACGGTTTTTCGATGATGATGCGAGTCCAGCTACCCTCTTTTGGCCGGGCCATGCCCGCCGCGCCTATCTGCTCAACCGCCTCGCTGTAAAGCGACGGCGCGACGGAAAGGTAAAAGACGCGGTTGCCCGCCGTGCCTCGCTCGCGGTCTATCTGGTCGAGCAACTCGCTCATCCTTTTGTAGCAATCAGGATCGTTGATGTCGCCCGCTATGTAATGGATGCCTTGAGCAAAGCTCTGCCACACGGCTTCATCGACGCGCTTTGCTTCCGAGTAAGTGATAATCGCGTCTTTCATCTTGTCGCGAAACTCTTCGTGCGACATTTCCGAGCGCGAAAACCCCAGGATGGCGAATTCGGCCGGGAGCAATCGCTCTTGCGTCAGCCGGTACAGCGCAGGCAGGAGCTTGCGTTTTGTCAGGTCGCCCGAAGCGCCAAAAATAATAACGGTGCAGGGGTCGGCCCCGCGCTCAAGCCTGACCCCCTCTCTTAGAGGATTGTCGTTTTTGCTGGACATTGCTTGCGTCCCTTTTTATCTGCGATTTGAAATTGCAAATTTCAAATCCGAAATCACTTTGCCAATTGTTCCCATTCGGTGTGGATGAAACCGGCGTCGGGCTTGTCCGTCCGCTTGTAGGTGTGCGAGCCGAAAAAGTCGCGCTGCGCCTGCGTCAAGTTCAGCGGCAGACTCGCCGTGCGATACGTATCGAAATAAGCGAGGCTCGCAGACATCGCGGCGGCAGGTATGCCTAGAGATTGCGCCGTAGTGACGGCCTGTCGCCATCGCGGTTGTGCTTCCAACACCCAGGCTTTGAAATCTTCGTCAAGCAGCAGGTTCGGCAGGTCAGCTCGGCGCTGGTAAGCCTGTTTGATCTTGTCCAGGAATTGCGCGCGGATGATGCAGCCGCCTTTCCATATTCGGCTCAATTCGCCGAGGTCTATATTCCAGTTGTACTCTTCCGATCCCCTGCGAATCAGGTTCATTCCTTGCGCGTAAGAGCAAATCTTTGACGCATAAAGCGCGTCGTGTACCGCGTTGATCATCGCCTCGCGGTCGCCCGTGTATCCGCCCTGCGACGGGCCCGGAAGCTGGCGGCTGGCTTCGACTCGCTCATCTTTAAGCCCCGAAAGAGTTCGCGCGTCTACTGCCGCTTGCATAGTCGGAATCGTTATTCCAAGCTCAAGCGCGATCTGAGAAGTCCATTTGCCGGTCCCTTTCTGCCCCGCCTGGTCGAGGATCAAATCTACGAGCGGGCGGCCCGTCTCGTCGTCTGTGACAGTGAATATCTTTGCGGTGATCTCGATCAGAAACGATTTGAGAGAGCCTTCATTCCAACGGCCAAAGATGTCGGCCAGCTCCGACGCTTCGCAGCCCAACACGTTTCTGAGGATGTCGTAGGCTTCGGCGATCAATTGCATGTCGCCGTACTCGATGCCGTTGTGGACCATCTTGACGAAGTGGCCCGCGCCGTCCGGCCCGACGTAGGTCACGCAAGGGCCGTCATCGACTTTCGCAGCGATGGCTTCCCAGATTGGCCGTATGTTCTCGTAAGCCGCTTTATCGCCGCCGGGCATAAGCGACGGCCCCCAGAGCGCGCCTGACTCGCCGCCCGATACGCCTGAGCCTATGAAGTTGAAGCCCTCGGCTTTTAAATCTTTCTCGCGCCGCTGCGTATCTTTGAACCACGAGTTCCCGCCGTTGATTATTATGTCGTCGGGGCTGAGGTGCGGTTTCAACTGATTGATCACGTCATCTACGGGCTGGCCTGCTTTGACAAGAAGAATGATCTTGCGCGGCGTTTCCAGCGAGTTGACGAAATCCTGTATCGAATATGTGCCGATGACCTGTTTGTCTTCGGCGCGCGCGAGAAACTTGTCTACTTTTGCGGGGTCGCGGTTAAAGACGGCGATAGGATACCCGTTGCGCGCGATGTTGAGCGCAAGATTTTCTCCCATCACTGCCAGTCCTACCATCCCAATCTTTGCTAATTCGGGCTTAGTTGTTGCAGTCATCTTTTCACCTCTATGCCGGGGCGGCAATTCTTTTAGTGTGAGCGCCTCAAAGGGCGCTGAAGAGAGTTGAGATTAACAGAATTCTCCCGAGATCAGAAGCCGGTTTGTTCGTTACGATGCACCTTGCTGCTGGTCGGTCAGGCGACTTGCGGCGGGCTCATCCACCATCCACAACAGCGTCCCGTTGCGCGGGCGTATGAGCTGGCTCGGATAAGTCTCAGGGCGATACGGCCCTTCGAGTACCGCTTTGAGCGTATCGGCTTTATCCTCGCCCGCCGCTACGAAAGTTACGTTCCGCGCATTGTTGATCGTAGCCGCGCTGAGCGTGATCCGGTGCGCATTCAGTTTTTCAACGTAGTTGGCGACCGCTATGCGGTCCGCAACGTTGAGCGCGGGTGTTCCGGGGAAAAGCGATGCCGTGTGACCGTCCGGCCCCATGCCTAACAGTATGAGGTCGAATCGCGGCATTTGAGAAAGCGGCGCTGTGCCGGTCTTGTTTGCGCCCGGACCCGCTAGAAAGAAGCGCGAGAGCGCAGCGGAATACTCTTCTGCCGCGCGGTCGTGGTCGGGGTTTTCTGCCGGTATGCGAAAGATATTCTCTTCGGGAACCGGGGCTTTTGCGAGCAGCGTTTCGCGAGCCATGCGAAAGTTGCTTTCCTCGGAATCGGGCGCGACGCATCGCTCGTCGCCCCAGAAAAAATAGATCGAAGACCACGGGACCGTGTCTAGAAACGGCTCTTCGGCAAGCAGCGAAAACATCGCTCGCGGTGTCGAGCCGCCCGAAAGCGCGACCGTGAAATGGCCGCACCCGATCACGTATTGATCGGCGAGCCGCGCGAAATGACGCGCGGCCTTTAGCGCAAGCTCCTGCGGGTCTTTGTAGATGCGAACGCGCGCTTCGGATTTGCTTAACATTCTAGTGCTCATATCTTGTTACTCGCCGCCTTTAGTTCTGTTCTGCCAGAGCCACGCGCCGCCTCTCATGCCGTACTCGTTAGAAATGATTTGAACATCTTCGTCGAGCTTGAAGCTGATCTTGTCGGCATTCCCTCCGCCGATGCAGAGACGGTCGAAATTCGTCAGCGTGCGCATATTCTCGATTGCCTTCCGCACCCGGCTGTTCCATCTCTTTTTGCCGATCTTTTCAAAAGCTTTGTTGCCGAGTTGCTCGTCGTACGTCTCTCCCTTTCGGAAAGGCAGGTGGCTGATCTCAAGATGCGGCGCGACCTGGCCGTCGACAAACAACGCGGAGCCAAACCCCGTCCCCAGAGTTATCACCATCTCGACGCCTTCTCCTTGAATGGCCCCGAACCCTTGCATGTCCGCATCGTTCAGCACGCGGACGGGTTTCGCGAGCCTGTTTTCCAGCTCGCCGGCAAGGTCGAAGCCTTTCAACGTTTTCGTCCCAAGATTTGGGGCGGTCAAAATCTTTCCGTTGCGAACGACGCCTGGAAATCCGACCGATACGACTGCGTAATCCGACAGCGGCTCCACGAGCTTGACGATCTCGTCTACAAGCGTTTCAGCCTTGCGAAGGCGAGGGGTCTTGACGCGAAGGCGGTCTGTCACCATTTCGCCGTCGGTGTTTATGAGCGAGGCTTTCAGCCCCGACCCGCCAATGTCTATTGCCAGGATGCGCGCATCCTCGGACAGCGATTCCGCCGTCGGTTGATTAGTTAAATGTGCTGGCGCGGTCATCACGCCTCCTTTCTTGCTTTCGAAAAGCGACCGGGTCAGTCTTTCTGCCCTGCCCAGTCGGTATGCACGTAGCCACGCTCAGGGTGGTCCGTGCGAACATAGGTGTGCGAGCCGAAAAAGTCGCGCTGCGCCTGCGTCAGGTTTTGCGGCAGCTCGCGTGTGCGATACGTGTCGAAGTAAGCTATGCTCGCAGACATAGCGGGAACGGGAATGCCCAGACGCAAGGCAGTCTCCAATGCGCGCCGCCAGTTTGCTTGCGAGCCTTGAATCGCCCGGTTGAACTCGTCGTCAAGCAACAGGTTCGGCAAATCGGGCTGGCGATTATAAGCCTCCATTATCGCGTCCAAAAAGCGCGCTCGAATTATGCAGCCGCCTTTCCATATCCGCGCAAGCTCGCCCAGGTTGATATTCCAGTTGTGCTCGCCGGAAGCCCTGGCGATCAAGTCCAGCCCTTGCGCGTAAGAGCAAATCTTCGACGCATAAAGCGCGTCTCGAACCGCGCTCACGAGTCTCTTCTTATCGGCGCGCGAGCTTGCCGTGCGCGGCCCCTTTATCTTTTTGCTGGCCGCGATGCGCTCGTCTTTCTGGCTTGAGATCACGCGCGCATCGATAGCGGCGGCAATCGTCGGGACAGGAACGGCCAGGTCTACGGCTTCTTGAACGGTCCACTTGCCCGTGCCTTTTTGCTCCGCCTTGTCGAGCACCAGATCGATCAGCGGCTTTCCGGTCTCGTCATCGCGCACGCGCAATATGGTCGCCGTGGTCTCGATGAGAAAAGATTCAAGCGCGCCTTTATTCCAGCCTTCAAAGATATCGGCCATCTCGGCGGCTTCGAGCCTCAAAGCCCTTCGCATGATGTCGTAGGCTTCGGCGATCAATTGCATGTCGCCGTATTCGATGCCGTTGTGGACGGTCTTGACGAAGTGGCCCGCGCCGTCCGGCCCGACGTAGGTCACGCAAGGGCCGGAGTCGGTCTTTGCGGCTATGTCTTCGAAGATCGGGCGCAGATGCTCGTACGCCGTACGGTCGCCGCCGGGCATAAGCGACGGGCCGTGACGCGCGCCCGATTCGCCGCCCGATACGCCACAGCCGACAAAGTTCAATCCCGCGGCTTTTAAATCTTTCTCGCGCCGTTGCGTGTCTTTGTAATAAGAGTTTCCGCCGTCGATTACTATGTCGCCCGTCTCCAGAAGCGGCTTGAGTCTTTCGACCGTCGCGTCAACGGGAGCGCCCGCTTTTATCATCATCATTATCCGGCGGGGCCGTTCGAGCGAGCCGACGAAATCTTCGAGCGTGACGGTTCCGGTGATCTGTTTGTCTGTATTTTCCTGAACGAATTTATCTACCCATTCAGTCTCCAGGTTCCAGACCGCTACCGGGTATCCTTTCTCTTCGACGTTCAGGGCGAGGTTGCGGCCCATAACGCCCAGGCCGATCATTCCGAACTGCGCTTTTTTCTCTTTAGCTATTTCACTTGCCATTTTCCTGATCCTGTCTATTACACACCTGCGGATTGATAACCGCCCAGCACATATTGTTCAATGCCGTGCGCCCACCCTTCATCATCGTTCGACGTGGTGACGTAACGCGCGACAGAGCGGACCTCGTCGACTGCCTGCCCCATCGCTATGCTGGTGCCTGCCTGTCGAAACATCTCGACATCGTTAGGGCCGTCGCCGATCACGGCGACCGACTCGGTCGAAACGCCCAGCAATTCGGCAAGGCGGACGATCACCGTGCCCTTATGTATGCCGTAAGAAGTTACGTCGAGAAAGCGCGGTTTGGATCGTGATGCCGACACCTTATCGGCCAGCTTGTCGAAGACCCGCTGCTCGGCTATGGCCACAAGCTCAGGCTTGCCGACTACGGTGAGCTTGTTGAGTTTATCAGCCAATCGCTTTTCGTAATCGTCCATATTCGGGCTGAACCCCGAAGTATGCTCTTCGCGGTCAACGAAAGCGTTGCGCTCCGCCACGTACCACTCGGTTTCGTCATAAAGCCACACGCCTATTCCAAGATCGTCGGCAATCGCCTTGATCGTTGCGCAAACATCAGGCTCGATTATGCTGCTGGCCATGACGCTGCCGTCGGCAGTGGCTACGAGCGCGCCGTTGAAGGCGGCGAAAGGCGAACGAAGCCCCAGGGCTTCGGCGAGTGGCCGTATGCTGCGCGGCGGGCGCGAGCTTGCGAGCGACAACTGAACGCCTCTCTCATAAAGCCTCGCCGCCGCCTGCCTGGTTGCGTCGGTGACTTCGTGATTTGAGGTAATGAGTGTGCCGTCAATATCAGAGACAACAAGCGCGATGGATGAACGAGCTTCGGAGTGAGTCATACAATAGTCCTGAGGAACAGTAATATCAGCGTTTCATTTTTGGAGTGCGGCGACTGGTGATGCTGCTGGCGAATTCATTTACCGGCTGCTAAGTCCTTTAGGCTCAGTGAGCCTTTCAAATCGTAAAGCCAATAAGTTCTTTAGAATCGAATTCGCCAGCAGTATCACTGGTCGCCGCACTCCAAAGGGTGCTTTGATTTTGCGACAGCCCCGTTTTTATTTGGCTTGCCCTTGCACGATCGGAAAAGCGTTTTGAACTATCTCAAGTATCGCGCGAAGCCCCGCCGTCACGTCCTCTCCGAGATGGAGGCGAATGGCGCGGCGGTGACGGCTGGCGAGCGATTGGAAATCGCCGAGCGCCTGGGCCTGCTTCAAGATGCCGAAGGTGAAAGGCTCGTTCGGCAGCGGCACGTCTACGGCGTTGTCGGCGGTCACTTGAATAAATACTCCGCTGTCGGGTCCGCCTTTATGCAGTTGCCCGGTCGAATGCAAAAAGCGCGGCCCGTACCCCGTAGTCGTCGCCACCCGAAGCGCATCGCGAAGGTGCGACCGGATAGCCTGGATCAACTCTTCGTTTTCGGGCGTCTCCTGTATGTAGTCGAGCAGCGCGATGTAATCGCCGGCCCCGGCGCGGCTCAGGTGTTTCGTGACAAACTCTTCGAGCGAAATGCCCGCGCCAAGCTGCTCGATGGTTTCGCCTTCTGCGTAAGCAACCAGCCCTCGCCCTTCTGCTCCCTGTTGTTGTTCGGGCAGCTCGCCGTTCTTCTTGAACTCGTCAAGCAATCGACGTGTGTTGTCTTTGCTCTCCTGAACGTTCGGCTGGTCGAACGGGTTGATGCCGATGATCTGGCCTGCGATGGCCGTAGCCATCTCCCAGAGATAAAACTCTTCGCCAAGATCGAGCGTGTCGTGAAGCGTCCGGCGCACAACGGGGTGGCCTGCCGCTTCAAGCGCGTGCAGCTTCGCGTCCGAATCCGCGTCCGGCTGGCCTACGCTGATATGAACAAAGAGGCGGTCGTTGCCGTAGACTGCGGGAGAGCCGAGAGTCTCGCCCGCTATCGGTATTATCCCGCGCCCTTCTTTGCCGGTGCTTTCGGCTATCAACTGCTCGACCCACAATCCGAGCGAAGAGATGTCGGCCGAGGTCGAGAGCGTCAATTTGTCGCGGCCCGCGTTTGCGAGGACGCCGAGAATAGCGCCCAGGCGCGCGGCGGGGTTGTCCTCCGTAGGCACGCACGAAGCGCACGCATGCATCACGCATTCGGCGCGGTCGAGCAGCGAGCGGAAATCAAACCCCTGCAACGCCGCCGGAACTATGCCGAAGAATGACAGCGCCGAATACCTGCCGCCTATGTCTGCCGGGTTCAAAAATATTCGGCGGAAGCTGTCGCCTTTCGCCATCTCTTCCATCAACGTTCCCGGATCGGTTACGGCGACGAAGTTCTGACCCGCGCGGTCGCCTTTGATCTCGCGCAGGCGGTTGAAGAAATACTTGTAAAACATCAACGGCTCGGTCGTCGTGCCCGACTTGCTTGCGACGATAAAGAGCGTGTGCTCCAAATCGACCCTCTCTTCAAAACTCTTTACGGTGGCCGGGTCCGTGCTGTCCAGAACGTGAAGCTCCGGATACCCTTCTCGCCTGCCGAATGTGCGGCGGAAGACTTCCGGGCAGAGGCTGCTGCCGCCCATTCCGAGCAGCATCACGTCCGTGAACCCATCATTGCGCACGCGCTCGCTAAAGGCCGTAAGCTCGTCCGCTGCTTCGACCAGTTGATCGATGACCGTGACCCACCCCAGCGCGTTGCGGATGATCTTCTGGTGCGCTTCGTCTGTCTTCCAAAGGCCCGCGTCTTTATTCCAGATGCGCCGAATCCATTGCTCGCGCTCCGCGCGCTTGATCGTCTCTTTGACCGCGTCGGAGTGCTGGCCGAGCGAGGCGGTCTGGCGTTCGAGGATGCCGCTTGTGATCGCGGCCTGCTTTGAAGAGATGCTTCCCATCAAAGTGCGGAAAGAATCGGCGAACGACTTGACGCCCTCATCCTGCAACTTGTCTGTCACGTCTTTGAGGCTCACGCCTATGTCGGAAAGCTTCTCGATAGTCACGGCTGCCTGGTCCATATTCTCTTCCAGGCTCAGACGCACTTTGCCGTGATCGCGGAACGCCGTGAACGTAGCCGGAGGGACAGTGTTTACCGTGTCAGGCCCGATCAGCTCTTCGACATAGTAGACGTCGCTGTAATTAGGATTCTTTGTTCCCGTGCTGGCCCACAGCGGCCGTTGAGGCTGCGCGCCCGCCGCGCGCAATTTCTCGAAGCTGTCGCCTTCAAAGATATTTTTGAACTCTTGATAAATCAGCTTCGCGTTGGCAATCGCCGCTTTGCCCAAAAGCGCCGTGAGCTTTGCTTTCTCTTCTTCGTCGTTCGAATGACGGATGCGAAACTCAAGATCGTTATCAATAGAAGTGTCTATGCGACTGACAAAGACGCTCGCGACCGAAGCGATCCCCTCCACGGGCTGACCCGACGCGGCGCGCTTCTCCAACCCGCGAATGTAGGCTTCGGCCACCGCTTTATAAGTTTCAAGCGAGAAGATAAGCGTCACGTTGACGTTGATGCCTTCGGCTATCAACTCTTCGACCGCTGGTATGCCTTCGGGCGTAGCGGGAATCTTGATCATCACGTTCTTGCGGTCGAGCGCGGCCCATAACCGTTTAGCTTCCGCAATGCTGCTCTCGGTATTGTCGGCAAGCAGGGGCGAGACTTCGAGGCTCACATAACCGTCGACCTTGTTCGTGCGGTCATAAACAGAGGCGAACAGGTCAGCCGTGCGCTGTATGTCTTCGAGCACCAGCAATTCGTATATCTCCTGCGCGTCTTTGCCTTCGGAAATCAACTTTCGCATCGATACGTCGTAATCGGTGCTTCCGGTAATAGCTTTTTCAAAGATAGACGGGTTCGAAGTCACGCCGCGCAGATCGTCACCGCCCACTTTGTCTTGCAAGTTTGACGTGACGCCTTTGGGCAGCCCATGAATCTTGCGCTCAAGATCGCCCGTGTTGATCAGCGCCCTTCGAATGTTGTCATACCAGATGCTCTGTCCATGTCTTTGCAAATCTACTAAAGGATTCTCGCTCATATACGAATTCTCCCTAATATTAAGCTAGGCGCGTGTGCGCTCGATGACCGTGCGCGCTTCGGCGACAACGTTTTCCGTGGTGAAGCCGAACTGTTTGAGCAGCTCTTTGAGCGGCGCTGAAGCGCCGAAGTCGCGCCGCGCGATGACCCCGCCATCTAGCCCGACGTAACGACGCCATCCCAGTTCCGACCCGGCCTCTACTGCGACCCGCGCCCGCACGCCCGGAGGGAACACGGTTGTGCGATACTCTTCCGGTTGTCGCTCGAATATCTCCCAACTCGTCATGCTCACGACGCGCGATTTTATTCCCTCGGCTGTTAACTGCTCGTGGGCGGCGACGCACAACTGGACTTCGGAGCCTGTGCCCATCAATATCACGTCCGGCGCGCCCTCGGAATCGGCCAGTATGTAAGCCCCTTTATGCACCCCTTCGGCTGAAGCGTACTTCTCGCGATCAACGGTCGGCAGCGGCTGGCGGCTCAAGATCAGCGCGACCGGGTGATCCTTGCAATTCATGATGAATCGCCAGGATTCGGCTACTTCGTTGGCGTCAGCCGGTCGCATCACCAGGAGCTGCGGTATTGCGCGAAGGCTTATCAACTGCTCGATGGGCTGATGCGTAGGCCCGTCTTCGCCGACGCCGATCGAATCGTGCGTAAAGATGTAAAGGGCGGGCAATTCCATCAGCGCCGAGAGCCTGATGGGCGCTCGCATATAATCCGAGAAGATCAGAAAGCCCGATCCGTAAGCTCGCACTTTGGAAAGCACCATGCCGTTGATAATCGCGCCCATCGCATGCTCTCGTACGCCGAAATGGAAGTTGCGCCCTTCATACGAACCGGCTTCAAAATCGCCGCCGTCCGTTATTCGCGTCTTTGTAGAAGGCGCGAGGTCCGCCGACCCGCCTATCAGCCAGGGAACACGCGACGTGATGGCGTTGAGCACCTTCGCGCTGGCGTCGCGCCCGGCCACGCCTTTTTCGTCCGGCACGAAAGTGGGAATGTTCTCATCCCACCCGGCGGGCAGTTCTCCGGCTTGCATGCGCTGCCATTGCTCGGCCAATTCAGGATGCTCCTGGCCGTACGCAAAGAGTTTCTCTTTCCACTCTGCTTCGGCCTTTTGGCCGCGCTCGATGGTGCGATTGGTGTATTGCTTTGTCTCTTCCGGCACGAGGAATTTTGCATCGGGCGGCCAGCCGTATCGCTTTTTGGTCAACCGTATCTCTTCTTCGCCCAGCGGCTCGCCGTGCGCCCCGTGCGTGTCCTGTTTCGTAGGCGCGCCCCAGGCGATGTGGCTATCGACTATGATGAGCGTCGGCCGTTCGGTCTCTTTATGCGCCGTGCGCAATGCAGCATCGAGAAGGTCAAGGTCATTTGCGTCGCCCACGCGCAGCACGTTCCAGTGGTAAGCCATAAACCGCGCCGCCACATCATCGGTGAATGCAAGCGAGGTGTTGCCTTCGATAGTGATGTGATTGTTGTCGTAAATCCAGACCAGCTTGTTGAGCTTTAAGTGGCCCGCAATCGAAGCGGCTTCCTGAGAGACGCCTTCCATAATGCAGCCGTCGCCCGCAATCGCATAGACGCGATGGTTGACTATCTCGTGGCCGGGGCGGTTGAAATAACTCGCGAGCCAGCGCTCGGCTATAGCCATCCCGACCGAGTTTGCGACCCCCTGGCCGAGCGGCCCGGTCGTAGTCTCAACACCGGCCGTGTGGCCGTATTCGGGATGCCCCGGCGTCTTTGATCCCCACTGGCGAAATCGCTTCAACTCGTCGAGCGAAAGGTCGTACCCCGCTACGTGAAGCATCGCGTACAGCAGCATCGAAGCGTGGCCCGCCGACAACACGAAACGGTTCTCGATTTGCCCATTCAGGATTGCGGGGATTGTGGCGCAGGTAGCGGTCCCACAAAGCGTAGGCCACCGGGGCAAGCGCCATCGGCGTGCCGGGGTGGCCGGAGTTAGCCTGCTGCACAGCGTCCATGGCGAGCGTTCTGATAGTGTTTACGCACAACTCGTCGAGCTTTGCATCGTGACCGGCATTTTGATCCGCTGGTCTCAAACCTTGACTCATATCGTCTCTCCTTCAAGCGAAATCACACCCGTCGGCTTGAGCGAGTATAGCCTATAGCCCGCCTCCGGAAATACGCAAGCTTTGTCACGCCTTTTACGGAAACTTCTCTTAGTGCGAAAGCCGCCTCGCATCTATTTAAGCTGAGGTATCCGTTCCGCCAAGCTCTCGCTCGGCCTGGAGCCAATCTTCAGTATCGTTGCCATCCTCGCCGCCGCGTTCGAGGTATATTTCGTAAGCGCGCTGTTGTATCTGCTCTGTAGTCGGGGAGTTCAGAGCATCTGTCGTCTCATCATAATTCGTCTCGATACCTGAAGACGAATTCCTCTCGCCAGTTTCCTCTGGCCTTCTGCTTTTCCCTGGTTTTGCCATAACCACTACCTCCATTGAATAGCTCTTTCTTCAAATTACCGACAATCGACCTTGAGAGGGTCCACTCTCCTACAGGCCTCGGATTTGACGGTGAGCCGGATGGCGTCTTTGTATATTGGAGCCCCACGGGTTTTTAACCAGGCGTGGAAAAGATCCAAATAGTGCAAAGAGTCTTCAGAATATTGAAACCGCCTAGCGCAGTTTGTGGCGAGCCTATACCTTTTAAGGGCTCAAGTCAATCCGAATGGGGTGAAAAGACAGGGCGAGAGCATCTAAATTCCCAACAAAAATGAGGGGTTCAACTTTTCGAGCAATTTTGCCAATTCAAATTACCGTCAAAAGTCGAAGGAATTTGCTCATATTTGTATCTGGTATAGAAGTCTAAGAAACCAAAATCCTTATTCTCCTAGAAAATTAGATGCTCTCGCCCTAGGTGAAAAGATGTGAATAAAGTGTTTCCCATTATTGACGGCCAGCCCTGAATAATTCGGTGATGAATTCAGGCTCGGCAGGCTCCGGGCGCATGCTTAACCCTTTGGCAATCATCCATCGGTGAATCCACGATAATCCTCTTGTCGTCTGCGCGTCGGGCAGGCTGTAAGCTTTATCTCTTAACGCTTCCTCTAACGTGATAAAGGCATATCCTCTTCCTCGCATCATCCGAACAAGTTCATCGAAATAGTCAGCATTCAACTCGTTCGCGTGAAGCAGAAGCACTTGCTTGACTTCGTAACCGAGAAAGCCGGCAGACAGCTTCTCAAAGAAATCGAATATCCGCTCCATGTAAGGCACGTAGGCCGCGCCCACCCGCTTCATGGTTTCGCGGTCACCGCGCGCTTTCGCCCTTGAGTAGATGTCGGCAAATATAAAGTCCTGGTTATCTATTGTGACGGGGGCGATGGTGTAGCCCCGGTCGGCCAGGAACCGGTCGAGCGATTCTTTGTATTCGGGGGTCGGGCCGGTGCGAAGCTGCGTGTGGCGGAAATAGCGGAGCTTCCGGCCTTGCCTGTCGAGAAGCATTCTAGTGATCGTCTCGCCGCGTATGACCTCTTCTTGATATTTGCTGAACGGGACCTGATCGATATAGACGTGCGAGAAAGTGTGATTCCCCAGCTCAAGCCCTGCATCGAGCCACATCTGCAAAAGCGTGACGCGCTTATCCATTTCGCCCGGCCGGTATAACTTCTGCTCATTGACGAACCCGACGGCGGGCGCTTTGTTCGAGGTTATGCTTTGAAGCAAACGCTTCGTGGTGTCGCTCATCGTCTCGTAATCGCCGTGCGTCGCCGGCAGATCATCGAAAGTAATTGCTACAGACCGGGAAACGGGGCGATTCGAGTTTTTATCTTGCCCGCTGGTTGGACAGATACAGACCGTTGCGGAGAAACAGATCAGCAGAGCAACAACGAGGAGCTTCTTTCTCATAAATAATAGTCCCTTTGGAGCGCGGGACCCCGCGCCGCTTTTGAGTTAGCCATTGCTATTTTGGCCTAACGCGAAAGCGGAGACAAGTGATACTGCTGGCGAATTCATTTACCGGCTGCTAAGTCCTTTAGGCTCAGTGAGCCTTTCAAATCGTAAAGCCAATAAGTTCTTTAGAATCGAATTCGCCAGCAGTATCACTTGTCTCCGCACTCCAAAATAAACAGTCGCATTCGGGTGCTACCTGCTATTGATCTTTAGTCGATCTGTATCCGGGGCGGGCGCGGATCTGGACATCTTTGCGCGCGACCTCGACTTTGATCTTATGGTACTTGCCGTCGCGGCGGTCGGTCGAGGGGTAATAGCCGATCATATACAGATTGCGCAGCTCGTCTGCGATGGCGGCAAAGGCCGATTGTGTCGCGTCAAAAGTCTCTGCTTGAAAGATGCGCCCCGCCGTGCGCGTTGTGATCGCTTGCATAAACTGGTTAGCCTCGCCGTACATTTTATCGAGGTTGGCGGTTATCGCGTCGGGCGGGGGCTCGTTGATGGTGCGCGGTTTGGCGTTGGGGCCGTCTATTACTGTGATGCGAGGGCTTCTCGGCGAGCCGACTTCGATGCGCGGGGTGCGCACCTTCGGCATGCCCGTAGGAGTTGCGTCGGGGCCGCCGAAATCAGGCGGCAGCGGTATGCGTCCATCGATAGAGAAGGGAATTTTCGATTCGGGTTGTTCAGCTTTCTGGCGGCGCGCTTCGGATTCGAGCCACCATCGCGTGTCGAATCTCACTATGTAAATGACCGCGCCAGTCTCTTCGGCCATTCGAAGCGCGCTTTCTGCGGTCGCTTCGATGCTTCGCATGTCGACGCCGTCGCTAAACAGTATCACCGCGCGGCGGCCCTCTCGCTCCTTCAACTGTTCAAGCGCGCGCGTCACGGCTTCGTACATCAGCTTGCCAAAGCCCGATTCGGTGCCTCGGATAGCGGCTTCAAGCTCCGCGCGGTCCGATGTGAAGTCGGTTAATTGGCGAATCTCGTTATCAAAAGAGATTACCATCATCCGATCATCGGTGCTGACCTCGCGCGCAAAGCCTGCGGCTGTGTTTTGAATCGCCCGCAATCTGTCGCCCGCGCTGTTTGAAGTGTCGAGCACTAACACTGCGTTGAACGGTTGTTTTATCGCCGTGAAGATCGAGACTTCCTGGCGCTTGCCGTCTTCGAGGACCGCGAAATCTTTCCTGTCCAGGTCGGTGATAAACCTGCCCGCGCGATCCGTCACCACCGTGGGAACCTGGACGAGCGTCGTATTGAGCTTGATATCCTGGTCTTCCACACGGTCGCGATTGTCTTGCTGAGATAGACCGGCGGCCGCCTTTATGCTGATGAACAGAATGAATGCGATTGAGACGAGGATAATAGCTCTTAAAATCTTTTTCATAATCTCTGTATGGTTGGCTCCCGCATTGATGAACGTCTCCAAAAATAATTATTGCACCGCTTACCTGCTCAGGTCATCTTTTTCCGAGAGCGTCGATTATAGATTCTACAAGGGCGGCGGCTGTGTAAGCATCCGGCTGAATGATCTTTCGAAGCCCGTGGTCGCGAGCCGTCGCGGCTGTGATCGGGCCTATGCAGGCGACAAGAGCGCCTTCGAGCAGACCCGAAAGGTCTTTCATCCCTACAATCGCCGCAAGATTAGAGACCGTAGAAGAACTGGTAAACGTAATTACATTGACGGGCGTTTCGGTTATCAATCTCTTAATCCTCTGGCCGTCCGCGTCGGGTATTAAAGTCTGGTAGGCTTCAACCACATCCACTTGAGCGCCAAGCTCTGTAAGCTCTACCGGCAACAGTTCTCTAGCAACTCGCGCGCGCGGAATCAAAAACCGCAGCCCTCGAATATTTTCGCGACTGCCGGCGTGCTCGATGATGGCGGCGAGCGCGCCTTCGGCTTTTGAATCCTTCGCGACTACGTCTACGCGCGCGCGCACCTGTAGAGCTTTCGCCGTCGCGGGGCCTATCGCGCAGGTGATTAAATGATCCGGCAAGCGGGCTTCTGCGCCTAACTTTTCACCCAGCCTGCGATAAAAAAAGTTGACGCCGTTTGCGCTGGTGAATACTATCCAGTCGTAATTCTCAAGTTTTGCGAGGGCTGTATCTAAGCTGTCCCAGCTTTCAGGCCCGCTGATCTCTATGGTCGGGCAATGTATGACCTCGGCCCCATAGTTTTCAAGCAGCGAGGTCATCTCGGCAGACTGGTTGCGCCCCCTTGTCACAAGGACCCGCAAGCCTTTAAGAAAAAACTCTTTTTGGGATTCTTCGGTCAAACGGGCCTCCCGCTTTCGCCTAATTGCTAGAAGATTATATGGTTAGGCGCAGAAACCGGCAACCGGGCCACGGCTGATTCGCTTTAAGTAATTCTAATTTCAAGGTTTATACGCGTAGACTCGATTTAGAATCCTGACAGACACGATAAGTAACAATACTCTAAATGAAAGAGACTAAAAACTTACAGAATTTTCATCAAAAAGAACCCTTTTGAGCCCTCGAAAAAGGCTTGAACTTCAGGCCGAGCTATTTTCTTGACTTGCCGATAAATTATTGATATAAAAGACTCATTAACTGTAGTACGTTTAGCTTTTCGACGGGAAGCAGTTCATTAAATTTCCGAGGAGACGATGGGCAGCTTGATTACTAAAGTCAACAAGAGCGGCTCTCGTGCCACCGGGAAAGTTCACGCCAAAAAGGGAGGCAAGAAGGCCGCTTCAAAGCCTCAAAGACCCGGAAAGATCACCGCCACTCCGAAATCGAAAGCCGCAAAAGCGAAAAAGGCCGCTCCGGTTAAAGCAAAGAAGCAGGTTGCGCCCGCGAAAAAGGCTGCGGCAAAAGCTATAACCAAAAAGAGCGCAAAGCCTTCGATTTCAAAAAAGGCCGCGAAAGCCGTTTCCAAACAGAAAGCGAGGTCGGCACGTCCCACCCCGCCGCCGCCAAAGAAAGCTCCCACGCCGGGCGCTCTGGCTGCGGTTCGCGCTTTCGAGCAGGCGCTAAAATCTTTTAACCGGCATGATTTTACTCCCGCAAAGTCGGCCTTCGTAGAGATACTCGGAAAATTTGGCGACCAGGCAGAGATAGCCGCGCGAGCGCGCACATACCTCGCAATATGTGAGCAACGTCTTGCGCGCGCACCCTCGGCCCCGCGCAACCCTGACGCTTTGTACGATCAAGGCGTCTTTGAGCTGAACAGGGGAAATACCAGGGAAGCTATCGATCTATTCGACAAGGCGCTCAAGACTGAGCCTCGCGCCGACCACATTCTGTATTCTCTCGCCGCAGCTTACGCGCGCCTCAATGAAACGAGCCGGGCCATTGATGCTCTGAGAAAGGCTATCAATATACGTTCGGTTCACCGTCCACACGCCAGGCGCGATCTTGATTTTGCCAGCCTCCGTAGCAATGAAGACTTCCAACAGTTGACCGGTTATGGCTACGATTTCATCGAAGATTGAATAAACGGTTCGGGCAAGGGGTGATTTAATGTTAGCAGAGGGACATGCGGGGCTTAATATTGTTTCCATAGGCGGCGGGACAGGATTGTCTACGCTTCTTTCAGGGCTTAAGCATTATGTGGGCAAAGAGGGCTTCCGAGATCACGCGCACTGGATAGAAGAATTGAGCGCGGTCGTGACGGTCACGGACGACGGCGGCAGCTCTGGCCGGTTGCGCGAAGAGTTTCAGATACTCCCGCCCGGCGACATACGCAACTGCATGGTTGCGCTCGCCGAAGACGAGCACCTGCTCACGCGGCTTTTTCAGTACCGCTTCGAATCCGACGGCCATCTTTCGGGCCATAGCTTTGGCAATCTCTTTTTGACGGCGCTTGCCGGAGTTAAGGGTGATTTTCTTGAGGCGATCAAAGCGACAAGCGAAGTGCTGGCCATAAAAGGGCGCATATTCCCCTCGACGACCGAAGACGTGGCGCTTGTGGCCGAGCTTGAAGACGGGCGGGTGATAGAGGGCGAAACCAGGATAGTCGAGGCGCGCTCGCGCGTGAAGCGATTAAGACTTTCTTGCGAGGATTGCCAGCCGCTTGACGAAACGCTGGAAGCCATAAAAAACGCGGGCATAATCACCATCGGCCCGGGCTCTCTTTATACCTCCATAATTCCGAACCTGCTGGTCGAGGGGATCGCCGAGGCGATAAGAGATTCGGCGGCGCTGAAAGTTTATGTCTGCAACGTGATGACCCAGCCAGGCGAGACCGAAGACTTTACTGTCGAAGACCATATCCGCACGCTTTACGAATACAGCCCGCGCCTTGAGCTTGATTATGTGATAGTCAATTCTGCTCCGATCACGAGCGCGTTACGCGAGAAATATCTGGCGGACGGCGCAGTCCAGGTCGCTTTCGGATCACGCGCCGCTTACCGAGTTGAAAATGATCCGCCGAGCGAGGTCATCGTAAACCGCGAGCGTGAGATTCGCGTTCGAGTCGTCTGCGGCGATCTGCTGAACGAAAATAATGTCGTGCGCCACGACCCCGACAAGCTCGCAAATCTGTTGCTCGATCTCTATCGATCCCAGACGGCGAGTAATGAAACTCCGCCCGCGTGGTATGCCAGCCAGCGCGAATGTTGATACTGACAATACGCCCGCGCACGCTCGCGAACTGCTCCCCTACAACGGATCCGCTCGCGCCGACGCTCGTCGTGATAGTAAAATCCAAAATTTGATGGGGTTTATATGACAGACGTAATGATATTGGCAGCCGGGCTGGGGACGCGTATGAAGTCGCGCCGCGCGAAAGTGTTGCACGAGCTTGCGGGCCGCCCGCTCATAGCGCATGTCGTGCGCACGGCTTTCGGCCTCGTCCCTGATTCGCTCTACGTCGTAGTCGGCCATCAAGCCGAAGATGTGGAGCGGGCCGTCCGCGATGAAGCCGAATGGCTCATAAAACGCGGGACGGACGCGAACCCGAAGCTCCAATTCGTCCTCCAGGCCCAGCAACGAGGGACGGGCCACGCCGTTATGGCTGCCCGCGACCACCTGCGAGGCCGCAGCGGCTCGGTCATCATCCTAGCGGGCGACGGGCCGCTGATAAAAAGCGAGACGCTCAGGCGTCTGGCCGAGACTCACGCGCGGGAGCAAAACGGCGCGACGGTTCTCAGCGTCCGCTTGACTGACCCGACAGGCTATGGCCGCATTATACGAGATGACGAAGGCCGCTTCCTTCGATGCGTGGAGCAGAAAGATGCTTCGCCCGAAGAGATGGACATCCGTGAAGTCAATGTCAGCATCTACTGCTTCGACATTGCGGATCTGATGGACGCGCTTGAAGACTTGAAAACAGAAAATGCGCAGGCAGAGTACTACCTAACCGATGTGCCGCAGATTATGCTCAGTCGAGGCAAGCGCGTGGGGCTTGTCTGTCACGACAAGGCTGAAGAGGCTTTGAGCGTAAACACGCGCATAGAGCTTGCGGGGCTTGAACGACAATTGCGCGAAGCAAAGCTCAACGAATTGATGCTTGCGGGCGTGACTCTCATAGACCCCGCGACTACCTATATTCACCAGGATGTCGAGATAGGCCAGGATACCATCATTTATCCGCAGGTGATTATCGAAGGCGCGAGCCGCATCGGCGCGGGATGCACCGTTCAATCGTGGACTCGTTTGAAAAATGTCGAGGTCGGCGACGGGGTGACTATCCGGAATTCGAGCGTGATCGAAGACAGCCGCATCGGCAACGGAGCTACAATCGGCCCCTTCTCGCGACTTCGAATGAATGCGGAGATCGGAGAAAAAGCCGCCATTGGTAATTTCGTAGAGGTGAAGAAGTCAAAAATCGGGCGGGGGACGAAAGCGTCGCATCTGACTTATCTGGGTGACGCGACGCTCGGCGACCGTGTCAACATAGGCGCGGGCACTGTCACCTGTAATTACGACGGGGAGCGCAAGCACGAGACTATTATAGAAGACGAAGTGAAGATCGGCAGCGACACGATGCTTGTAGCCCCCGTGCGCGTTGGGCGCGGCTCGGTGACGGGCGCGGGCGCAGTTGTGACTAAAGACATACCGCCCGGCTCGCTCGCCGTCGGCGTTCCTGCCAAGGTCAAGAAAAAGCTCAAGTGAATCGAATGAATCGTCGGAAGGGCTGTTATAATCAGGGCGTGGGGCAGCTTTGTGATTTGTTAAGCTTCAAATAAATCAGAGGGAAACCAGTTATGTGTGGAATAGTCGGTTACGTGGGCGATAAGCAAGTTGTCGGAGTAATACTGGATGGGCTTAAAAAGCTGGAGTATCGCGGATACGATTCCGCCGGGATAGCCGTCATCGATGAGAATAAAAAGCTCACGATTCGCCGCGCCGAAGGCAAGCTTCGCAATCTGGAAGAGGCCGTAAGGCTCCGTCCGCTGGACGGCACGTATGGAGTCGGCCACACTCGATGGGCCACGCACGGGCGGCCTACGGAAGAGAACGCCCATCCGCACCGCGATTGTTCGGGCCGCGTGGTGGTCGTCCACAACGGGATCATTGAAAACTTCCTCCCGCTCAAGCACCAGCTCCAAGCCGAAGACCACACGTTTGTGACCGAGACCGACACCGAAGTGATCGCGCACCTGATTGAGAAGTATCTCGGCGAAGACGGCGCGAGCCTCGAATCGGCCGTGCGCCGGACGGTTGCCGATCTGCGCGGGATTTACGCGCTGGCTATCGTCTCGTCCGACGAGCCGGAGAAGATAGTCGCCGTCCGCCAGGGCCCTCCCATCGTGATCGGGCTCGGGCAGAATGAATACTTCGTCGCCTCGGACGTTCCGCCCGTGCTTTATCACACTCGCGATGTCTTTTTCCTCGGAGACGGCGAGATGGCCGTGTTAACGCGCGACGGTGTTACGGTCTGTGATTTTGAAGGCAACTCTGTCACGCCGGACGTGCAGCGCATAACGTGGGACCCGATACTGGCCGAAAAAGGCGGCTTCAAGCACTACATGCTCAAAGAGATTTACGAGCAGCCCCGCGCCGTGCGCGATACGATTATGGGGCGCATATCTCAAACGACGGGCCGCGTCTATCTGGACGAAATGGAGATCAGCGAAGCGGAGTTTCGAGAGTTTACTTCGATCAAAGTAGTCGCCTGCGGGACGAGCCTGCACGCGGCGATGGCAGGCAAGTACATGCTCGAAGAGCTTGCGCGCATACCTGTCGAGGTCGATTACGCTTCGGAGTTCCGCTACCGCGATCCGATTTTAGACGATAAGACGCTGGTCATAGCCATCTCGCAATCGGGCGAAACGGCGGACACGCTCGCAGCCGTTCGCGAGTCGAAAGAGAAAGGCGCAAAGATACTCTCCATTTGTAACGTGCAAGGCTCGATGCTGATGCGAGAGTCGCACGGAACGATACTGACGCACGCGGGGCCTGAGATCGGCGTCGCCTCGACAAAAGCGTTCACCAGCCAGATGACTGTAATCTACTTGCTCGCGCTCTACCTGGCGCAGCAGCGCGGGTTGATCGGCGAGCAGGAATCGCTTGAGCACGTGCGCGCGCTGAACAGCCTGCCTGTAAAGTTAGAGACGCTGTTAGGGTGTGACGAACAGATAGAAAAGCTTGGCCGCGAGCTTCACCGGGCGACCGATTTTCTCTACCTCGGGCGCGGCATCAATTTCCCGATAGCGTTAGAAGGCGCGCTGAAGCTAAAAGAGATCTCCTACATTCACGCGGAAGGCTACCCGGCGGGCGAGATGAAGCACGGCCCGAACGCCTTGATCGATGAAGAGCTGCCCGTAGTCGTAGTCGCCACGCGCGACGAGGCGAGCACCCAGTCGCGTCTGAGGTTCGAGAAGACGCTTTCAAACATGGTTGAGGTGAAGGCGCGCGACGGCAAAGTGATCGCAATCGTGACCGAAGGCGACACGGAAGCGCGCCAGATAGCCGACCACATTATCGAAGTGCCAATGGCGTCGGATTTGATCTCGCCGATATTGTCGGTAGTGCCGCTGCAATTGTTGGCCTATCACATAGGCGTGCGTCGCGGATGCGACGTAGACCAGCCGCGCAATCTGGCGAAGTCCGTCACGGTGGAGTAGAGCGATAAAGCGTTTGTCATAGGCATCGATTAACAAAATAGATTTCACCTTAACCAAATAGTTCTCCATCATGCCGTTTTCACTCAAAACAATCCGATTCCACACAAAACAATTTTGTTAGTCGGTATCATCAACAAAGAATCGTTTATCGGAATGTTTCCGGGAACTCTGCCTTCCAAGGACATTCGGAAAGAATTCAGTCAGATTATGTCTTTGAAACTGTATAAAAAAGGCAGAACTTTGTCTGGAACTATTGTCGCGCTGGCTGCCTCAAATAGAGAATATTATGCCTACCCATTTTATATCAAACTAGAAAAGAAGTGAGTGTAGCGCACCTGCCTTCACTACCGGCTAATATCCGTTTGCACCTCCCGGGCAATTATTAATTTGCACTTTCTAAGAATGGATAGACCCTGCTCAGCAGGGCCAAGCACTTGTATTCCAGCATCCGCCTTCCTTATAATGCCGCCGAAATTAATCTGATTATTTGGATTACCCTTAGGTTTTTAATACATCGCTCGTGCTGTTTAATCGCGCTGCCGGATGTTCAGAGCAACTTCGGTATAACCGGGAATACGCGGCAATCTTTTGGCGTCGCAACGCAATACAAGGAAGAGGTCGCCTTCACGCTGGCCGTCTCACCGGACAATACCGGATTGTTTGTCTCGGCAGGCACGGAGATTCTGAAGATTAATACGGCTTCTTTTACTCTTACGCAGTGGCGGGCGACAGTGGAACTGCCCTGTCGTCTCAGCCATGTGACGGAAGCACTGGGAAAGGCCTGGACGGTCCACGCGGTAGGCTCCAACTACGTTGGAAACGGGACCACCGTCGACCAGTATAAAACGCATCTCTACGCAATACCGGCCCCGAAGAACTGAGGCGCGAGCAAGCTGCGGCTTGTTGAAGCGAAGGAGTATTCTTTATGAGAAACAAATTAACATTCTTGTGCTTGATTGCTTTTTTATCTCTCTGCCAGCCTGCGGCAATTTCATTATCCCAGGAAAAAACTCCGCCGCCTCCGCCGCCCGAGGCTGTCCCTCCGTTAAACATAGACGCAGCTACCGTCGTGTGTATTGACTGTGATAAGCCGTTCGGCTTTAAAGGACACAAGCAGGTCAACAAGATGGCGCTCATTAAGAATGAGTATATCGGGCAATTGCATAAAGCCATGTACTTGCAAGACACTTACCATCAATTTCAATCCAAGGCGCATTTCGACAATTGTGATTTCGAAGCCGCTATGAATTATATTGATGAGTTAGTTAAAGAGGCCGATAAATTTATAGAGAGCGCCGGAAAAAAACAGGATGTGGAAGTAGATGTTAAAAAAGCTTTCTTCTCTCTTGGTCAAGCTTTGCACGCGATTCAAGACTTCTATGCGCATAGCAATTATGTGGAATTGATGCGAGCGAATTACACAGACTATAGAAAGATTCCTAGAATTCTCGTATGGACGGTCGAGGGACAACAAATGGTCCTCGACTGGAAGACGAAAGGCTTGTTCTCGGGGTTTGTATCATGGGGATTTCCAAAAAAATGCGATGAAGGCGTGCCTGAACATGCTGATTTAGCTAAGGACTCTGCAAAAACAAAGAGTGGGATGATAAAGGTGAAAGAGTGGGAGAACCTGACTCAGTATGAGGTTGCTCTGTATTTAGCTCAACGCGCATCATACGATTTCATAAAATTTGCTTTCACGCGCTGGCCCTTATTAAAGGATAAGTGCGGCAATGTTATGGCCTTCGATGTATTTCAGGAACGGAGGGGCATATGATTCTATTCTATAGAATTACTGCCCCGGCATTGGTTTTTTTTCTGTTAATATCTTCGCTGCCCATAACCAAAGCACTCAATCTTTCTTCCGAAACTCCTTATTGCCGTCTGGATTCATCCCTGCAACGACTCGTACAGGGCGCTATACTCGACGCAGTGGAAGTTTATAAGAAGCGCGGGATAAGCCTCCCTTTCGAAACCATAATAATTAATCCTGAAAAACCTACGGCGGCCTCCGTGCTTCGCGTAGAGATAGTGAAAGACGCAACCAGGGATAAAGTAAATTCAAGAGGCTGTTTGGTGAATGACAGAGATTGGTTCGGGAAAAGCGAGCTGGATGTTTTCAGCGTCGAGGGAGCCTGTTACATTCCAGAGAATAGCCATAATTTGATGCGGTGTTCTCAGGGAGCGCTCCGGACAATAATTGGAGACAATTTGAACGACACTAAAGCAAGTCCCGGTCTACTATATGTTATTGCTCATGAGCTTGCACACCTGCATCAAAACACCGCGAGAGCTTTCATTGGAAGATCAAAGACGATAACCCTGTCGGATTCCAGAGCAAGCAAGCTGAATCAAATCAAAGAGCCATGCAAACCCGACAAAGAGAATATAGGAGTAATAGAACAAGAAGAAGAGGCCGACGATTTGGCCTTGATAGTTTTGAAAGAAAAACTAGGAACCGACCGTTACAGGGAACCTTTATTTACTCCGAGAGGCTCGATGTACTGGAACATCGATAACATCAGATTGGCAGCCGCCAGGATACAAAAATGGGTCGAAAAAACCAAGGTCAATTATGGCGGACTTGTGCATCCCCTATTTGATCCCGATAGCAAGCGCGTACTTCCCCCGTCTCAAGAATATATAAAATGGGCCGCCCAAAAATTTATCTGTGACGTTCTAACAGAATCAAAAGGCAAGCTCGTTTACCCGCTTCGGCAATCAACTCATCCCGCGCCTGAACTGCGGATGATGAAAGTGGCGGAAGAGTTAGAAAAGGAAGCGCCTAAGCTGGTTGATAGAGGAGGCTCGCGTGACTACCAGCGTGTGCCGGGACTGGGAGCATTGCCACAACTTCAGGAGGATACCGGATCAATCTTCGCCTTCATGGATAGGGAATACGGAAAGTATTTCCAGGCGCTTCATCGCGAGATTTGCACGGTGTTGAACTCAGATGATCCGCTCCCGGATTGTAAGAAATCTGCACAAACTCCTCCACCGGAGGGCTCAATAGGTAGAACTTTATTTCAGAAATCGGCTAAAATGGAGATCGAGATAGAAGCATCGAGATTAAATAGCAGGATAAAGCAATGAACCAGATAAGCCAGCTTTCGCGCGAGCACGCGGCCCTTGCCGTCATCGATATGCAAGAGGCCTTTCGGCGAGTAATTCCCGATTTCAGCGAGGTCGCCGCGCGCATCGCAAAAGCGGTCGAGGGCGCGCGCCTCCTCGAAGTCCCCGTAATCGTAACCGAGCAGTATCCGCGCGGACTGAAACACACCGCAGAAGAGATCATCCCGCACATACCGCCGGAGCCGAAGGTCATTGAAAAGATGTGCTTCAGCTCCTGCGGCGCTGACGAATTTCAATCGCAGCTTGCCAATAGGAATATCAAGCAGGTGATCGTCTGCGGCATTGAGGCGCATATCTGCGTCACCCAGACCGTGCTCGATCTGCTGGCGCGCGGGTTTGAAGTCCACTTGCTAGTCGACTGCATCACCTCGCGCAAGCCCGAAAGCAAGCAGGTCGCGCTCTCTCGCTTGACTCAAGCCGGGGCCGTGCAATCAAACCTTGAAATGGCGCTGTTCGAGATGATGCGTACTGCCGACTCACCTCAATTCAAGGCTGTGCAGAGCCTGATTAAGTAGTGGTCAGTGGCCACTATGGAAAATCTAAATCCTCAGCAAGTCGAGGCGGTCGAAACAATCGAAGGGCCGCTGCTCGTTTTGGCGGGCGCGGGGTCGGGCAAGACGCGTGTCATCACTTACCGCATCGCTCACCTTATAAACCGGGCGGGAGTCAGGCCCGACCAGGTGCTGGCCGTCACCTTCACAAACAAAGCCGCAGAGGAGATGAAGTCGCGCGTCGAAAGAATGCTCGACTCCGGGCTGCGTGTGTCGTCGCCGCTGATTTCGACATTTCATTCGCTGTGCGTCCGCATACTCCGCCGCGACATCGAGCGGATGGACGCGGGTTACACCAGAAATTTTACTATCTATGACGAAGACGACCAGGCGCGAGTCGTCAGACTGATACTCAAGGAACTGGATGTTGACGATAAATCACTCACCGCGCGGCAGGCGCTTTCGGCCATAAGCTGGGCCAAAAACCGCAGCATCACGCCCTCGGCTTACGCTAATCAGACAGAGTACGCGAGCGACCGGACGGAAAAGATCGCGCAAATATACAAGCTCTACGAGCAACGGCTCCATCAGTCAAACGCGCTCGATTTTGACGACCTTTTGATAAAAGCCGTCGCGCTGCTCAGACAGGTTGAAGAGGTCCGCGTCTATTATCATGAGCGGTTCCGCCACGTGATGATAGACGAGTTCCAAGACACGAACGGCATACAGTACGAGCTTGCGCGATTGATAGCCGTAGGCTCGCCCACGGTTGAGCGCAGGCAGGTAGATAAAGAGACGTTCTGGCAGAATCGAAGCCTTTGTGTAGTTGGCGACGTGGATCAGAGCGTGTACAGTTGGCGCGGCTCGGATTTTAATATCATTCTAGGCTTTCAACATGACTTTGAAGGCACAAAGATGATCAAGCTTGAACAGAATTATCGCTCTACGCAGAGAATACTCGAAGCCGCGAATCGAGTCATCGAGAGGAATCGCCAGCGATTGCCGAAGACGCTTTTCGCCACCGAAGAGCTGGGCGAGGGAGACAAGATTCGCTATTACCAGTCTTATGACGGCGAAGGCGAAGCCTCTTTCGTCGCTGAAAAGATAGGAGAGCATCTGCGCCGAGCGCCTGATGCGCGCTCGGCAGTGCTTTATCGCACTAACGCTCAGTCTCGTCTGTTTGAAGAATCGCTCCGCCGTCGCGGCATCGCTTACAACATCGTTGGCGGCTTCTCGTTTTACGAGCGGGCCGAAGTCAAAGATATAATCGCTTACCTCAAGCTCGCGCTAAACCCGCACGACGATATAGCGATGATGAGGGTTATAAACTCGCCGCCTCGCGGGATCGGCAAAACGACCATCGACTCGCTCACTCGCCAGCAGCGCGACCTCGACGTATCGCTCTGGGAGACAATTGCCGTAGCAATTGATCAGCGAACGATTGCGCCACGCGCCACTTCTGCGCTCGATGTATTCCGCCAGGTGATAATCTCGCTTTCAGAGCGCGTGTCGGCGGGCCAGCCGCTTTCCGACATAGTCAAAGCGGCGACGCTTGAGACGGGTTACGTGCGCGCGCTCCAAGAAGAAAAATCCGAGGAGGCCGAGGGCCGGCTGCTCAACATCGAAGAGCTTGTCAGCGCCGCCGTCGAGGCGGAAGAGCAGAACGAAAGCTTGCGAGATTTTATAGATCACGCCGCGTTGGTTTCGGACACAGACCAGTACAAAGCCGATGCGCGCGTGACTTTAATGACCATGCACGCCGCTAAGGGGCTTGAGTTTCCCGTAGTCTTTATAGCTGGAATGGAAGAAGGATTGTTCCCGCACTCGCGCGCCGCCGGGAGCGAAGAAGATTTAGAGGAAGAGCGGCGGCTCTGTTACGTAGCCATCACACGCGCTCAACGTCATCTCTACATCACGCACGCGATGCGGCGGCGCACTTTTGGCGAAGAGCATCCGGCGGAGCCTTCGCGCTTCTTAAACGAAATACCGCTTGAGCTGCTGGAGAATATGTCGGCTGGCCCGTCGTGGCTTGGGTTTGCAGCCCGCGCTGAAACGCGGCACAACCGCGAAGCGCTCGCGGCGCTCAAAGGGGAAACGCCTCAGCCGTACAAAAAGAAATCTAACTTCGGGGGCAAAACTTATAACTCTGTTGAAAGCGTGCGCGACTTCTTCAATCGACAGGCGGATTCAAAGCCCGCGCCTCAATCGGCGCGCGCGCCCGAGGGTCAATCTCAACCGGGAGAGTTTCGCGTAGGCGCGCGCGTCCGCCACGCGAGATACGGCGCGGGCGTTGTGCTTCGCGTGGAAGGGAACGGCCCCGAAGCCAAGCTCACGGTAAGTTTTCCCGGATTCGGCCAGAAGAAATTCGTAGCCCGGTATGCCGCGCTTGAAAAAGCTTAGTCCCGGAGGGACGAAAGATATTAGCCGGGGGTAAGCTGAACGTAGTGAAGCGCAGCCCCTGGTTACTGCTGCGCCCCTCCAGGGCGCGAGACGTAGTTGACAATGAATTCCGGTGGCTTCACCCCCGGCTAATATCTTTCGCTCTTCCAGAGCGAGAATTCAATCCTGATCGGATTCTAAATCCATAAAGGGTCGTGATACCATTGAGGGGCCTGGCTCCGAGCGGCCCCTGATTCCCGTGCATTCGATAATTGATCGCCGCTCGCGCGCCTGATAAACGACAGATGATTGGAGTACGAGGATGAAGCAGAAAATTCTATTTGCCATTCTATTTGCGCTTGCGCTCGCTCCGCTCGCCACCGGCAGAGCAGGCGGCGAACCTGATTGGCCGCAGTGGAGAGGACCTGAGCGCACGAGCCTATCGAAAGAGACCGGCTTGATGAAGACATGGCCTGCGACAGGCCCCACCGTCTCCTGGACAATCTCGAACCTGGGGCCAGGTTATGGCTCGGTCGCCATCAAAGATGACCGCATCTACGTTCAGGGCGTGAAGAACAACGAGAGCGTCCTCTTTTCCTTGAATCGCGCTGACGGCAAAGTTGTGTGGGCCCAGGCTCTGGGGCCAAAGCTTGAGCAAGATCGCGGCCCCGGCCCGCGCGGCACGCCGACCGTTGACGGCGACCGCATCTACGCGCTGTCGGAGAACGGCGACCTGGCATGTTTGAAGCTCAAAGACGGCTCGACTACCTGGCGGCGAAACATCTTGAAAGATTTTGGCGGCGAGAACCCGCGCTGGTTGATAAGCGAATCCCCACTCGTAGACGGCAATCGCTTGATAGTGACTCCGGGCGGGGACGAAGCGAGCATCGTCGCGCTTGATAAGATGACCGGAAAAAATATCTGGGTCAGCAAAGAGTTGAGCGACCCCGCTGGATACTCCTCTTGCGTGGCTGCCGACGTAGGCGGCGTTCGCGCAATCATAGGCTTTACCGGGCGAGCCGCCGTCGGACTTCGCGCTTCGGACGGAAAGCTGATGTGGAGATACGAGACCGTCTCTAACCGCACGGCGAACATCGCCACGCCGATCTTTTATGATAACAAGGTCTTTTATTCTTCCGCCTACGGGACGGGCGCCGCGCTGTTGGGGCTGAAAGCGGAGGGCGGAGAGGTTAAAGCCCAGGAGATCTATTTCAGCAAGGATATGCAGAACCACCACGGCGGCCTCGTTTTGGTGAACGGCTATCTTTACGGTTTTTCAAATGCGATCCTGCACTGCATGGAGTTCGCTACGGGCAAGACCGTCTGGCGTCACCGCAGCGTAGGTAAAGGGACGCTCACTTACGCCGACGGCAATCTCTATTTGCTGAGCGAAGGCAATGTCGTGGGGCTGGCCGAAGCCTCGCCCGAAGGCTACAAAGAGAAAGGGCGATTCGAAATCGCCGACCAGGGCTTGCCGAGCTGGGCGCACCCGGTCGTCTGCGGCGGCAAGCTCTATATTCGTAACCAGGGCATGCTCACCTGTTACGACGTCAAAGCGCGTTGAGATTGAAAGGAACATTGGCGCCACACCCTCTGATCGCACACGATTGACGAGTATGCGATCAGAGGGTGTGGCGCTCGATTTATTCTTCGAGTCTACTTTCAGTCCGCACGAATGTGCGGATGGAGTTAAAACTCACGAATTTCATTCGCATTCACTTTCAGTCCGCAGCTTGCCTGCGGATACGCAACCTATGCACTTTTAGTGCATAGTGGTTTAGTTTCTTTATGCAATTGTTCGAACGTATGCTAGGGGCGGCGGTCGCGTCTGCAAGGAGAGATAGCCAGGTACTTGAGCCGGAACAGAAGCAGAGTTCACCGAGGCAGGCGCTTTCTTTTGCCTCGTTGAAAAATTACGCTCTTGCGGGCGCCGGGGCGACTCTGCTGCTCGGCCTCATCGAATTAGTAGACATACACTTCAAGCTCACCCCCGTATTTGCCTCGCTGTCCGAACGCCTGGTACTCACCGCCTATTTCAGCCTCAACCTGCTGAGCGGCGCTTTTATCGGCCTGCTGGTGTGGCTGGCAGTCAATATATCTTCATTTACGAAAAGAGGCATTGAGCGCATCCTTTCAAAACTGAGAATGCTTAATAACTTAACCCGCCTCGGCGCGGGCTTTTCGGTCGCATGTTTCTGGGCCGTGGTTTTGAATCAGCAGCCGAGCATTAATCGCTACGTCATAGGGCTAATCAGAGAGGCAGAGAAGATAGAATTGATTGCGCAACCGCTGTTGAACCACGAAAGGGCGACCTCTTATTTGATATTGCTGGGCCTGTTTATCGCTTGCTCCTTCGCCTGGATGCTCGCTCGCGCCTCGCGGTTTTTTAAGCCCTGGCTGCGCGTCTGCTGGTTTGCGGCGCTCGTTTTAGTAATCGGGGCGGCTTATTATGCCAACAGCACCGTCGAGCCGCAGCTTTACGAGGCTACTCTGGACGCTTCGCTTTTCTTGCTCGCCAATTGTCTCGCGCTAACGCTCATAGCCTCGGTTTCAGAATCATACTTTCGCGCGCGCGCGCCCTGGCCGAAGTCGCGAGCTACTATCATTGCCGTCGCCGTCGTGCTGGTCGGAAGCGTTGCTTTTACGCTGGCTCATTTTGGCAAAAATCAGAATCTCAAAACGCAAATCTTTTTTCGCACTACACAGGCCCGCCAGCACTTCAAGCTCGCCCAATGGACATTTGATCGCGATAGAGACGGTTATTCGGCGTTTCTCGACGGGGGCGACACGGACGACAGCCGCAGCGATATAAATCCGTCTCAGCCTGAAATAATCGGAGACGGCGCGGATAACAACGGCATCGGCGGCGACCTCTCGGGACCAGATGCGACGGCTTGGCTGCAAGAGCACAAGAGCGTTTATAGCCCGCCTGGTACGCGCCCTTTCAACGTTATTTTTATTTTCATAGATGCGCTGCGCCCCGACCACCTGGGAGCTTACGGCTACGGGCGAAACACAAGCCCGAACATTGACAAGCTTGCCGCTCGCTCTATCATATTCGAGAACGCGTACACGCCTTCGCCCAACACATTCGAAGCCCTGCCAAAATTCATGCAATCGTCTTATTGGGACGGCCACTTCAAAACGTGGACCGAGGCGCTGGACGAATACGGATATAACAACCTTCTTTTCCCCCGCAGGATCACGACGCTGCGCCGCCACGTGAAAGGGATGAAAGAAGCCTACCGTGGCCGCGCGAGGACTTTCGATTACACTATCGATAGGGCGATAGAGATACTGGGCGAACAACCTTCGGATCGCCCGTTCTGCGCTTATCTTTACTCGACCGACACCCACCGGCCTTACATCGAGCACAAGGATTTTAATTTCGGGCCTTCGGTCATAGACCTCTATGACGGCGAGATAGCTTTTACGGATTACCACCTGGGCAGACTGTTTGACTGGCTGGCCGCGAGCGGTAAGCTCGACAACACGGTGATCGTGATAATGGCCGATCACGGCGAATCGCTCGGCGAGCGCGGAATGTATAAGCATTCGGCAGTGCTTTACAATGACCAGATCAAAATTCCTATGATAATTCATGTGCCCGGACTTCACCCGCGCCGAGTTCGCGAGCACGTCAGTTCAATCGATCTTGGCTCGACCATTTTAGGGACGGTCGGCCTGAAGCCCACCGAAGAGTCTGTCGGAATAAATCTGTTGCCGCTTATGCGAGGCGAACAACTCACGCGCCCGCCCGTTTACGGCGAGCAAACGCGCGGGCAAGAATCTCCGTACATTCCCCCCGATAGACTGGTTCGCTCTGAAAGCAAGAAATACATGGTTATAACTCAGGATGGCTACAAGCTGATTTACAACCGAAACTATCACACATTTGAGTTGTTCGATCTCGACCGCGACCCGATGGAGCAACATAATCTCTACAACCGCGAGCCGGAACGAG
Source organism: Blastocatellia bacterium (assembly GCA_963728545.1). Classification (GTDB taxonomy): domain Bacteria; phylum Acidobacteriota; class Blastocatellia; order UBA7656; family UBA7656; genus DASUNP01. The sequence continues at coordinate 1,962,302 of CAVSKO010000002.1, read as the reverse complement.
CCGAAGAGATGAAGCATTTGCTCGGCAGGTTTGTCGATATAGTCACGGCCAGCAGGCCGACGGATGCCGACGAATACAAATACAACTTTCACAAAAAAACAGATCAATGACGGGCCTCGAAGGAAAAACTTTATGATCGTAAAAGTGGCGGCAGTGCAGGCCGCGCCGATTTATATGGACCTCGCCGGCTCGGTCGAAAAAGCGCAAACGCTCATAGCCGACGCCGCGCGCCTGGGCGCAAAGCTAGTCGTTTTTCCTGAAACGTGGCTGCCGGGCTATCCGGCCTGGCTCGACTGCTCGCGCGATTACGCGGTGTGGGACCACGCGCCGACAAAAAAAGTCTTTGCCCGGTTGATGGCAAATAGTGTGGAAGTGCCCGGCCCTGTCACCGAACAGCTTGCCGCTTCGGCGCGCGACCACTCGGTAGTGCTCAACATCAGCGCGCACGAGCGCGTGACGAGCGGGCCGGGACGCGGCACGCTCTACAACACTATGCTGACTTTCGGGGCTGACGGCGCGCTCCTGAATCGCCACCGCAAGATCATGCCTACCTACACCGAACGATTGATCTGGGGAAGAGGCGACGGCGCAAGCCTCAAAGCGGTAGACACGGAAGCGGGCCGCGTCGGCGGGCTGATATGCTGGGAGCACTGGATGCCGCTTGCCCGCCACGCGCTGCACACTTCAGGCGAAGACATACACATAGCGGCCTGGCCGCAGGTCAAAGAGATGAATCTTGTGGCGAGCCGCCACTACGCTTTTGAGGGCCGCTCGTTTGTCATAGCCTGCGGCGCAATAATGAAAGCGAGCGATCTGCCGTCGGAACTTGAAGCCATCGCGTTGATTGCCGCAAATCCGGACGCTATTGTGCTGAACGGCGGCAGCGCGATCATAGCTCCGGACGGCGCTGTGATAGCAGGGCCAATCTTTGATGAAGAGGCGATTCTCACAGCCGATCTCGATTTTTCGCGGATAGCCGAAGAGAGCCTCACGCTCGATGTGACGGGCCACTATTCGCGCCCCGACCTGTTTGATGTAAAGATGAAATAGACTTGCCTATAGCGCATTACAAATGAATGTGCAGGAATGGAGAGACATCTCACCGCCGCAGACACAGAGGACGCATATGGCCGATGATGTGCTTCGCACGCGGCGGGGGCGCGGAGAAGACGCTTCTCTCTGCGCCCGCTCTGTGTTCTCTGTATCTGCGGCGGTGAATCTTATTAATAGATAGCCTATTGACCTCGCTCGCTTTCTAGAGCTAGCTTAACCTTATGAAAGACTCGGCCCAGGATTACGGCGGCAAGCTCGCAATCGATAACGCGGATGTCGCTCGCGTCTTTGAGCGCATAGCCGACCTACTAGAATTCAAAGACGAGAACCCTTTCAAGATTCGCTCATACCGCCTCGCCTCCGAGAACATCGCTGAGATGAGCCAGTCGCTGGCAGAGATAGCCGCGAGCGGGGGCGCCGCCGAGCTTCAAAAGATTCCAGGCATAGGCAAATCGATCAGCGGCCAGATAGTCGATATCATTCGGACTGGCACCTCTCCCTACTTTGAAGAACTGAAGGAGGAGACTCCCGATACAGTCCTTGATTTGCGCCGCGTCTCCGGGGTCGGCTTGAAGACTTCGCAATTGCTCTATCGCGATTTTGGGATCAAGAGCCTCGAAGAGCTGAAGGCGTTTGCCGAAGGCGGCGGCTTAGAGTCGGTCCCGGGACTCGGCGAAAAGACGGTGGAGCGAATTAAAAAATCGCTCGCTCGAATAGAGTCCGAGCGCGGTATGATGCGTCTTAATGACGCGCTCGAACTCGCCCGCTCGATAATCGACCGGCTCACGGGGAAGCGCAGCGGCGCGAACGCAAGCGACGCAAGAATAGAATGTGTCGGTCAAATCCGCCGTGGGCGCGAGATGGTTGATGCGGTGGAATTGCTCGCATCAGGCGATAGGCGCGCTTTGATCAGCGAGTTTGCCATGATGCCGCAACTCGACGAAGTTAAGTTGATACGCGAAGACCGCGTCGAAGCAGAGACAAAGAAAGGCGTGGCAGTCGTCCTGCATCTGGCTCCCAGAGCCGATTTCGCGGCGGCGATGGTTCGGACGACCGGTTCGGCAGAACACCTGCGTGATCTGGAATCACAAGCCCGGTCGCGCGGGCTTGCCTTCAAAGGTTTTAAGCTGAGCGAGCAGGCCGTCGCACGAAAGGCGAGAAGGGGGAAGGGAAAGGCTGACCCGACTGCGACCAGGGATGATGAAACCCACTTTGAGAGCGAAGACGATTTCTATCGCGCGATTGGACTGGGTTTCATCCCGCCCGAAGTGCGCGAGGGCGTCGGCGAGATTGAAGCTGCTCGCGAGGACCGGCTACCGGAGCTTATCGAGCTTGACGATATACGTGGCGATTTTCATATGCACACCCAATGGTCTGACGGTCAAAACACCGTGCGCGAGATGGCCGAGGCCGCGCGACAGAAGGGATTCCATTACATAGCTATCACCGACCACACCAAGTCTTCCTCCATAGCCAACGGGAATACTCCCGAACAATTGCTTGAAGAGATCGAAGAGATCGAAACTGTCGCCCGCGAGTTTGATGACATAAGACTGCTCAAGGGGGCAGAGGTAGATATTCTGTCGGACGGCTCGCTCGATATGCCCTTTGAAGTGCTGGACCGCCTCGACTGGATCGTCTGCTCGATACACTCCGGCTTTAATCAACCCGGCCAGCAAATCACCGACCGGGTGGTGAGCGCTTTCAAGACCGGTTACCCCAATGTGTTTGCTCATCCTACGGGCCGAATACTTGGCGAGCGCGCGCCTTATGAGATTGACCTGGAAAAGGTGATCGAGGCGGCCCGGAAGTATGACGTGCGGCTAGAGCTGAACGCCAGCCCTTACCGGCTCGATCTGAACAGCTACTGGCTAAGGGCTGCCAGGGATGCTGGAGTCGGGATAGTCATAAGCACCGATTCGCACCGGACTTCGGGATTTGCTTCGATGTACTACGGCGTGCTGACCGCGCGAAGGGCGTGGCTTACCGCTAAAGACGTGCTCAACACTTTGCCGTTGCCCGCGCTTCTTGCGGAACTGGAAAAAAAGAGATCTTCGCGACACCGGGGTTAAAACATCAGGGGCTACTTGACGCGGGCATTTATGATGTCCAGTGCCAGTTGCAGACCGTCCGACAGCTTGCGGCGCGTCTGTATGCCTTCGAGAGTGATGCCGAGGTGCACGAGGGTTCGGGCGAGCTGAGCGCCTATCCCTGTAATGATGCAGTGCGAGCCTAACACTCGAATGGCCTCGACTGTATTGCGAATGTGATGCGCCGCTTCGGAATCGACCGCGCGCACGCCCGTGATGTCAATTATCACCACTTCTGCGCCCCCGCCCGCCGTCCGATTCAAAAGAGCTTCGGTTAGGGCTTCGGCGCGCGCTGCCGAGAGCGTGCCGATGATAGGCGCGAGCAGCATACGGTCCCAGATCGGTATGATCGGCGTAGAAAGCTCCGATATCAATTCCGTCTTTTGCCTATCTGCCTCAAGTAGCCGCTCGTTGGCCGATGCAAGCTCGGTAAACATTCTCGCATTATCGATAATGACAGCGGCCTGCGAGGCTAAAGCTTCGGCGATCTTGAACTGCTGATCGGTGAGCCGATTGGAACGATACCCGGCTATCAGAACCCCGTTGATTTTGTTGCCGCTCGTAAAGGGCACGCCCAGAGAGTTCGATATTCCTTCGGCGGTATGTATTGGAAACTCTTCGGCGGGAAGCTCGGGGCGCTCGCCTATGCCTTCGAGCAAGATGGTCTTTTGCGCGGCTATGGCGCGGCCTGCCGTTCCGCGACCCGGAGCAAACTTGACCCTCCGAAACACGTCGGTCTTAAACCCCGATACGGCTTTCCAACTCGTAGCGCCGGTAAAGTCGTCAACAGTAGCTATTGCGGCAATGTCGACGCCCATCAGCGCCCGCCCGCAATCGACTATCTTCTGCAAAGTCTCGTCTAAGTTTTTTAGTCGGGAAATCTCTTGCGATATGTCCAGCAACAATCGTATCACGTCGGCTTCTTGCGCTTTTTCCAGCCGCTCAAGCTCAAGCCGCACCCTTGACGCCATCGCTTGTAAAAAGAGCTTATCCTCGCTGCTGAGGTGAATCGGGCGGTCGTGCATCGCATTTATGATTGCGATGACCTCTCCTTCGGAGCTGACGACAGGCATACCAATGTAGGAGTCTATGCCGTAGTCGTGTAAGAACTGGTCTTGAGGAAAAGTTTGAGCGGCGCCGTTAAAGCTGCAAAACGAGCGTGACTCGCGCACGTCCGCGCACGGAGTCCCCGCAAGATCGAATACGCCTTCGTGCAGTATCTTTCCGTCCAGATACATCGAAAGCGTTATGATCTTTTCGCCCTCCAGCTTTTCTACAATTGCAACTCGCAGATTCAATAGCTCGGCTATGATTCTGACTATGTGGTCAAAGACTTCTATGGGGTCGCCGGCCACCGTAAGCGCCAGCTCATACAGGCGGCTCAACCGCTCTCGCGAGTCTTTTACTTGCTGAATTTGTCCCTCGGCCATTCTTTGCCGCATCGCTCCGAAGTAAAGTTACGTAAGCCACCCTCAGGGTCCGGCAATCCATAGCAGTATAACGGCCAGAATATTGGAAGGCAAAAGATAACGGCACAAAAGTAATGAGTGATGAGTGATGAGTAATCGGCTTTTACTCATCACTCATCACTCATCACTGTATTGGGCGGGAACGCAAAGCCGCAATCTGCGATCTGCCACGAATCGCCTGTTCGAACTATCTCAAGGTTGATTATAAAACCTTTGTCGATCAGCCGGGCGATTTCTTCTGGAAAGATGATAGGCCATGCGCGCTTGTCCGTAACGATCTCTAAGCCTTCGGCCCGCGCATCCTCGACGCGTTCGATCAGAAAATATCCCTCAATCGCGCTTATCTCTCCCGGCTCGCCGACGTCGTACTCGCTGTGGCCGCCTTGCTCAAAAGAGGTCAGAAATTCGGGAAAATTGAATGCGCCGCCTCGCTCGCTAAGATGCTTTGAAAGCGCGCTTGTAATCTCAAGCGCGCGCGGCAAGCTCTCCTCAAGCTCCGACATCACCGATGCGCAGTTGACCGCGATCTTTGCGCCGCACTGCACGTCAGCCCATTTGAAAAATGCCGCGAGCGAGCCTAACAGAATTTGAGGGGAGGGAAGCTTTCTGTCGTTTGCCCGTTCTACGTACCATCGCGCGAGAAAATCGCGTAATGTCGAAGCCGTGATTTGATTGATTGAGGCGAGACCCGCCGCGCGTGAATAATCCTTGAGAAGCTCGATTGCTTCGACGGAAATATACGAATTGGAATTCCGGTCAGAGGGCAAATCAGTTAAATCGATTTGCTCATTGAAAACCGAGATCGCTTCTTGAAGCGTCATCGCTTCTTAGCCGGAGCGCGCTTGCCCGCTTTCGACGCGGCCGTCTTCGACGCACTGGCTTTACGTGCGGTCATCTTGCCTGCGGTCGCAGCCCTGGCTTTGCTGCGGGCTTTGGGTGCGACAGATTTTTTCGCGGAGCCGCTCTTTTTCGCAGTAGTTCTCTTTTTCGCCGTGGCTCTCTTTTGTGCGCTCGCTTTCGGGCCAGTTTTTTTCTTAGCGGTCGCAGTCCTGGCTTTGCCGGATGACCGGTTTTGCGATTTTCGCGCGGCAGGAGTTTTCGGGCGTTCCTGCTCGGCTTCGATATTCCCGTTAAATAAATCCCACAACTGCTGATCGTCTGAAAGGTCTTCCAGCCCTTCGACCGGCTGTTTGTAATGGAGCAGCACGGCATAAAGATGCTCGACCGAAAAATCATCATCGCCAAGCAACCTTCGCAAAACTCTTTCGACGCTATTGCTGTCTCGCTCGGCAACCCGCTCGAAAGCGACGATGGGCACTTCGGGATTCTTTATGTAATTCCAGACCACATCTTCCCAGTTGGGGACTTCGCTTTCAAACTTGTCGGTTCTCAAAGACGCGCTTGAACATGCCGTAATCCGGCAGCAGAACTATGCCGTCGAAATCGTCGCACAGAATCGTCACCTCCCCGACTCCCCCGATTTCAGGCAGCGGGGGCATTTCAGGCACGTTCAACTCGCGCCCGAATTCCTCTCGAAACTTTTCAGCCGGGGTCTGCCCTGTTTCCGGGTCGCGACGCTCGGCAAACAGGTATCGCTGGAATTTTCCCAGAGTCGAATTAAGCTCGCCCGCCGGGACCGAAAGCTCGTCACAGCCGAACAACTCGCAGAAGGCTTTCACCTGTTCTTGCTGCGCGCTTTCCAGCGCTTCGGGCGAATAGAGCGAATCCAGCGCGCGCCGCATTTCGAGAGCTTCCATCGCCGCCTCGCGGTCGGGCATTATGAATTGCAGACCGGAAAAGATGAATTGATCGTCAAGCGGCAGAATACGCGCGGCGATAAACTGGCCGCGCTTGAACGGTGTCTCGTCGAGCGGCTTTAGCGTCACAACCTGAAAATCGTCTCCCGTGTCCATCTCGCGAAGCCGGAGCGAATTCTTTCCCAGCGATTTGATCTCAAATATCGTGTTGACCGAATCGGTCCAGTCGACGAGCACCTCTTCGTCAACCTCGTCCAGGTCCGAACGCGACGCGAGAAAATGCTCGATGACGCCATCGCCGTTTTCATCAACCCACTCAAACAGAAAATAATCGAGAACGCTATCGGTTTCGCCCTCGTCCTGCTGGTCGGAGAAAGAGAAGAATAGCTTTAGCTGGTCCTCATACTCCTGTTTGAGCGGCCCGCCGGTTACAAACTCTGAAAGCTCGCGCTTAAGTTTTTCGGCTCGCTTCAGATCCACTGTTGATGATTGAGACGTTGACGACATTCTAACCTCCCGGTTCGATTTGTTTCGCGCGTGATGATAACGACGTGAAAATTCTATTCCCGTGTTTCGAGATACGTCAACTAGTAGTCCGCAATCAATTGTCCGTTGCAGGTCATCACGTTGATAATCCCTCCAACTGACGACGGGCTACGGTTGTTTAATTTTCTCGATAGCAGCGAGGGCCGCGCTGCTCAGGTACGGGTCGGTTGCGCGCCGGGCGGCTTCGAGCGCGGGAAGGGCTGACGGGTCGCCGATCTCGCCGAGCGCCCAGGCCGCCTGGCGTTTCGCTTCATAGTCGGGGTCAGAGGTGAGCACGCGTATGAGATTTGGTACTGTGCGACGAGCAGCGCGACCGTTTACGCCAAGGGCGCGCGCCGATTGCGCTCGAACAAACTCGGATTTATCGGTAAGGGCGAGCGAGAGCGGCTCTATTGCTTGCGCGTCTGCGTACTCGCCGAGCGCCCGGGCTGCCGCGCCTCGCACTTCAACGTTCTTATCTTTGAGCGCGGCGACAAGCGCAGCGGTCCCGGCCTGACCGCGTAAACGGCCAAGCGCATAAGCAGCAGATTTACGAACGAAAACGCTTTTGTCTTTTAACAGCAGCGGAGCCACCAGCGGAGCCAGCGCTGTATCGCCAAGCTCGCCCAGGGCGGTTACCGCCGCCGCCCGCACACGTTCCGACCTGTCGCCCGTTGCGGTAATAAGCAGGTTACGGGCGGCCGGCGCTTCGAGCGTAGCGAGCGCCAGCACGGCGCTGCGACGCTCCTCTTCATCGGAAGAGTTTAGCTGGCTGTTGAGACGGGCGATTTCAGAAGCGATGTCTTGTGAAGCGGATTGCGGATGAAGAGAGCAGGTCGCGGCGTCGCCCCGATGAGGTGAGGCGGTCGCAAATCCTGCGAGGGCTAAGAAGAGAAACTTAACTACAAAGCCGGTTACAGAGTGCAAAAAAAGTATCCCTCACGTTTTCTAGACAGACTTCCTAGAAGCGGCGATTGACATTGCGCGGGTATCGGCCTTGCGCCTGACGCGGTCCCACTCGGCGACGATGCGCGCGCGCCGGTTTTCGAGCGCGTCTTCCAGCAGGTTCACAAGCTCATCGTCAAACAGGTCGGGCCGGCTGGCCTGCTCGCGCAGCGACTCCATAATGTTTATGTAATCGATTACCTCTGAAAGCTCGGCTTCGGAAAGGCTATCGGCCTTACATTTGAGCAACTGGCAGTTGGTCATCCGCTCTCCCATCGCACACCTCCTAGAGTGTCGGCGGGAGATTGACCGGGGAGTGGGAATCATCCCGCTGGAGGACTCGCTTTAATGATTCGTGAGACGCTGCCCACGATACTTCTCATATACAGTTCTGGTCCCAACCTTCCTTTTATATTGATGAGGCCATCATAGCCCAAGCCGTTTTCCAAATCAAGCTAACTGATTCCGTTGTATCAATAGGGTTTGTTCAAAAGGTAATTGAAGATTATGATGGGGAAGCAAAATCATCCCCTGGAGGATTTCTGCGAAGGCCAGTCTGCCCCGGCAAGAAACAGCGATCCGAAGGCTGGAAAGTATGTCGCCTTCTGCCTCTCAAAATGAAAAGACGATCAGCGGATCAACCGATAAACGCATGATCGCCATCATGAGACTTGTCTTAGCTTCGTCGGCTTTGCTGATTATCTGCCTGGACCCTTCGGAGCCGGATCGCCTGGTTCGAGTGACGTACACGGCCCTTATCCTCTACACCCTGTATAGCCTGCTGCTGCTTATCCTGACGCTGCGCAGCGACCAGATATTAAGCTCGCTCGGAAGGCTTTATCACTGGATCGATATTGGCTGGTACTTATTGCTGATCGCGCTCAGCAGCGGAACAAGCAGCATCTTTTTTTACTTCTTCTTCTTCTCGATACTTGTGGCCTCTTTTCGATGGGGGTTCCGCGAGGGGTTACTGGTCACTGTAGTCTCAACTCTGCTTTTTACAATCATCGGATATGTGACAGCGCCGAAAGGACCGGACTTTGAGTTGAATCGCTTTCTATTGCGCCCGACTTACTTGCTCGCGCTCGGCTATATGATCTCCTACTGGGGCGGGTTCGAGATCAAACTGCTGCGGCGACTCGCACTGTTAAAAGAGGTTTCTTTGCTGTCGAACCCGCGCTTCGGCGTCGACCGCACGCTGGGCATGGTCCTCAGTCGCCTGTGCGACTTTTACGACGCGGATCAGTGTTTGGCTTTGATAAAGAATTTAGAGACAGGTCAATATAATCTCCACCGCGCCCGCAACAAGCGTGTACAGGTCGAACGAGAGAGGGAGCTTATTGGCGAAGAACTGGCAGACAGGCTTATAACCCTGCCCGCAGATTATTCTATTGTCTACAATGCCAGGCATCCACGGCTTCTCTTTGGGCAGGTCACGCAGGTGTCGAGCATGGTTAAAGGAGCGAGGATAATCGGCGGCCTGGAAGTGTGCGAGATAATTGCAACAACACTCGACACGGATTCATTTGTCAGCGCGCGCCTCTCGATTCACAACAAGGTAATTGGTCGAGCCTACCTCGTTTCACGGAAACGCCGGTTTGACAACTTGGATGTCGATTTCCTCTCGCAGGTCTTTGAACACGTGATGCCGGTGATCGAGAACGTTCGACTCGTAGACCGGCTCGCATCCTACGCAGCTGAAGAGGAGCGACAGAGGATCGCGCGGGACATTCACGATAGCGTGATACAACCTTATATCGGCTTACAGATGGGACTGGCCGCCGTGAGCAATAAAATCTCGACAGGTGACACAGGGGTTTCAACAGATATAGCTCGCCTGATCGGGATGACCGACGACGCCATCGCGGACCTGCGCCGCTACGTCCGCGGATTGAAAGAGTCCGGAGAGCAGGAATCCACTCTCTTGACATCCGTGCGACGCTTTGCCGGAAAATATGCCGAGGCGACGGGCATTGACGTGCGCGTAGAAGCGGATCAAAAGATTCAGATAAAGGACCGGTTGGCGGCAGATGTTTTTCAACTGATAGCAGAAGGTCTGAGCAAAATAAGGCGGCATACTCAAGCCAGGCAAGCCGTCATAAAATTTTCTTGCTCGGACGACGAGCTATTGCTCAGAATCGAAAACGATAATTTGGACCCGGCCGGAGCTATGAGCTTCCTGCCTCTTTCAATAAACGACCGCGCAACTGCGTTAGGCGGTCAGATGCGCGTCGAACAGAAAGAGGACCGATACACATCCGTAGTTATTCAGATACCCTTGTGATAACAGAGGTAGGCTAAAATCGACTTTCATATCTTATTGCAGCGAATTGAGTGCTAGATTCATTTGTTGAGGAGCCATAATTGACGTGTCTGACTCTAATAGTGAAACGATAAAGATTTTTATTATAGATGATCATGCAATCGTCCGGGCCGGGTTGCGCATGCTTATCGAGAGCCGGCAGAACCTCAAGGTTGTAGGCGAAACAGGAAACGGAGCCGACGCGCTTGCGAGTATTGTCTGCGAAAAACCCGATATTGTTTTGCTGGACCTGGACCTGGACGGGGAAAACGGCCTCGACCTTCTCCCTGGATTGATCACTGCTTCGCCAAACACGCGTGTGATAATTTTAACAGGTGTGCGTGACTCTCAAGCACACCGCCTCGCAGTACATGCAGGCGCAATGGGACTCGTATTGAAAGATAAAGCCGCAGAAGTCTTGATAAAGGCCATAGAACGGGTCCATGCGGGCGAGGTGTGGCTGGACCGGACAATGACAGCCTCGGTTCTTACCGAGATGGCCCGCTCCGGCGAGGCTGGCAAGCTCGACCCGGAAGCGGCAAAGGTCGCGTCGTTGACCGACCGCGAGCGTGAAATCATATCGCTTGTTTGCGAGGGTCTGAAGAATAAGCAGATAGGAGAGCGGCTCTTTATCAGCGATATGACCGTGCGCAATCACCTCACATCTATTCTGAGCAAGCTTGATCTTTCGGACCGCTTCGAGCTGGCTATCTATTCCTACCGCCATAAACTCGCCCCCCTGCCAAAATAGCGCAGATTTTATTCGCTTCGTTATAGGACATAAGTCCTACCTAAAATGTGAATCAAGTCAGATGCACCGGGGTAAGTATTCAGATATGATCGATGCCTTTCCGTAGCGAGACGGATACGGCTCCGATTTGTTTGGTTCGCGAGCTGACGACATATATATGACGAAGAACAGCCTCCCTCCTAATGCAACGCGCCGCTCCAATCTGAAATAGAGACCGCCGGAACTTAAGTTCTCAATGACCGTATTGATGTCAAAAGTTGCGCCCTCTGCATCCACTCCGCGAACTTTTACAGGGAATTGCGCTTGAATCCTCAAATTCCTTCGACGATCAAGCTTTACTCCGACATTTATCGAATGGGGTTCTGCGGGGTTCAACTAGGTATCCTTTTCGATCAGTGCCTGCTGCGCCGGTTGTGGCAGCGCACGGCAATGTCATTCGGTCCGAGTTGAACGGGAGCGGAAGTTATGGAACGGGAGTCGCTTTTTATCATCACAGGTTTTTGTAGAGCTTATTATTGCCCGCGCTTTAATGTATGAACGGAAATTCGGATATGGTCAAAAGGAGTTACTGCCAAAGCTCACATCACGCCTTTTATGCCATTGATGAAGTTGCGAGCAGAATTCTGCTATTGGGACGTAACTAACTGGCTTGAGCTTGGAGTTCTACGCGGCACCCTCACAACCCGCGTCGGAATACGAAGGATGTTTACCAGGGCCTGGTCATGCGGGCTCAAAACGTATCGCCGGTCTGATCCGGCAGGCAAGGAGAAACAAATGAAACGCAGGAATGCCCCAAAACCTCTCATACTTTTACTTCTAGTGCTGACACTCAGCGTGTCCTCGTTCAGCCTGATGGGCGCCGTATCGGCTGCGCCTCCGTTGTCCGGCGCAATCTTCACCACCGACTCGACCTGCAGCGGAACAAACATAAACATTTTCTCATCCAAGGACGCTGTTTATCTAAATGGTGGTCCCGCGCATCCGAGCGCGGCGGGCTTGCCGGATGGAGAGTACTACTGCCAGGTAACCGAGCCAAGCGGCACGTTGCTCGGCACCAGCCTCGGCACGGCAGATGAAACGCCAGTCGTAGTCACCGGCGGTGAGTTCGATGCCTGCTATCAACTTTCGGCGATTCTCCGAAAGGCGAGCGACAGCCTGCCGGGCTATGACACAACCGGCAACCCCGGCGGAGAGTACAAGGTGTGGGTGAGCACGGGACCGGATTTTGTCAACTCGGCCTCCAAGACAGACAACTTTAAGGTTAGAGAAGCGGATGGCGAACCCCCACAGGCTGCTCTGGCCATAAACAAGTTCTACGATGCAAATGCCAACGGGATTAATGACCCTGGCGAGCAGTTGATAACGGGATGGAAAGTACGCATACAGGATGGCATCGATTTCATACGTTTCACGCCCGTCGTCATCATCCTTGATCCCGACGAATACACCGTCACTGAGTTTGCCCCGCTTGAGACAAACTGGGTTCGAACGACGCCAAACCCGGTGATGATCACTCTCAATGATGGTGACGAGGATACGGTAGAGTTCGGCAATCTATGTCTGGGCGGCGGCGGCGGCCACACGCTCGGTTTCTGGTCGAATAAAAACGGGCAGGCTACGATGAATGATGGCGGCACTCTGAATCCTGAGCTTGCGCTTTTGAGCGCCTGCAATCTCCGCAACGCCAACGGCACTGCTTTTGATCCAGCCAACTATAATACCTTCCGCAACTGGCTGTTGAGCGCAAACGCGACGAATATGGCTTATATGCTTTCGGCGCAACTGGCTGCGATGAAGCTGAACGTGGAGGCGGGAATTGTAGGCGGCAACTCGCTCGTCTATGCTCCCGCGCTGTTGCCGTTTAATCCCACAGGCATGAACAGCCTGGGATTCATAAGCATCAACAACCTGGTCGCGGCGGCGGACGCCGAGCTATTTTTGCACGGGAATACGACTACCGGTCCGTTCAGAGCTTACCAGGGGCTCTGAAGAACGCGCTGGACGCCGCCAACAACAATCAGAACTTTGTTCAAGGCAGCCCCTGCCCGTTCACGTTTGCTGAATAAGATGGGTTTTCAACAGGGCGGGTCTTACTTGAAAAGACCCGCCCTCCATCACTCAAGATGCAGCCACGGCTATATACGTACCGTGACGGCAGAAGATACGCCCACGTTGCCGGCAGCATCGTACGCTTTGCACTGTAGCGTGTGAGCCCCCGCGCTTGCCCTGCGCACATTCCACTTGGTCGTAAATGGGGCCGACGTTGCGCTGGCCGTAAGTACTCCGTCTACATACAACTCAACCTTAACAACTCTCACATTGTCGCTGGCTGCCACCTGCACAGAGACATTGCCTGATACTGTTGCTCCGGCAGCAGGCGAGTTGATGATGACTAGCGGCGGCGTGGTATCTGGCGGGCTGTTCGACAAATTAACCGACAACACGGCGTTAGCCGTATTACCCGCCGCATCAAGAGCAGTGGCCGTGAGTGTGTGCGACCCGTTCGCCACTGTCGTTGTATTCCACGAAAAAGTATATGGCGCAGAGCTGTCGCCCCCGATCAGCACGCCGTCCACGCTGAGGTTGACCGATGCGACTCCAACATTGTCGCCTGCTGTTACTTGCACAGAGACGGTTCCCGATACCGTTGCCCCGGCGGTAGGCGAGGTGAAATTGACAGTTGGCGGAGTCGTATCCTGAGTCCCACCGCCTGACGCCAGGCTGACCGCGCGAGCTGCATTGACCCGGCCCCATCCATAACCGGAGTCCCAGCCGGCAGGCCCCCGGTCGTCTGCTGATTGCTTCAAAATGTCTTGCACTTGATTCGCCGTCAGATTCGGATTGACTGAAAGAACCAGGGCCGCTACGCCCGCAACCATCGGAGCAGAAAAAGATGTTCCGCCTACATATGCATAGCCTCCGCCTCTTGTCGTCGTGTAGGCGCCTTCGGGCGCTGCGACATTGATGTTATTGCCCGTGTTAGAAAAATCGGACACGGCGTCTACTGTATTGGTTGCGCTGATAGTCAACACGTAAGGGTTATCCGGCGAAGAATCGAACGTGCTGTAATTCCCGGCGGACATTGTTACGACGCCGCCCTTTGATTGCATGTATTGAGCGGCTGACCTGACAGTAGAGCTGTTGGTAGCAATGTAACTGACATTGGCGACTCTGGCCCCATGATCTGCGGCCCAGTTGATGCCATTAGCTATAGCAGAAAAAGTGGCATTACCGCTCGTATCAGAGACGCGGACGGGCATGATTAAAGCCCCCCACGCAATCGCCGCCACCCCCGTCTGATTATTGCTCGACGCAGCAGCCGTTCCGGCTACCTTCGTGCCATGGCCATACACATCGCTCGTATCAGAATTGTTGTTGTAAACGTTTCGCCCCGGCACCATCTTGGAGGCAAGATCAGGGTGTGTGCTATCTACGCCGGTGTCGCATATAGCAACTATGACGCTGTTTGATCCGGTGGTTGTTGACCAGGCGGCCGGAGCAGCTATCTTTGTCAAATGCCATTCACTCGGAAACCAGGGATCGTTGGGCGTTACATCTTCGGGTGAAAGAATCTGATCTAACTCTGCGAATTCGACATCTGGCATCGCTTTGAAAGCCTGCACAACATTCGTCTCGCTAGCTCCGTCAGGCAGCCTGACAATTTGAACGCCGATGCCGGGTATCTCCCCGACCTTTCTGGCTCCGAACCCCGACAAGATTTCTCGTCCGCGAAAAGTCTCGGTTTGTTGTCGGAATTTTACCAGGACGCGTCCAGGGACGAATTTTATTTTGTCTTGATCGTCTTCTCCAGGGGCTTGAGCATGTAGCGTATTTACGCTTCCTTTTGGAATCCACATCAAAAGCAGTAATATCAGGGACACTATACGGAGTTTTTCTATTTTCTTCATCTGGGTATCTCGTTGTGGGGCCTTGCGCCGCAAGCGTATGCGCGATGGTTAAGATTCTGATGCGGGAGCAGTTTGAGTTGAGGGCAAAGCAGGGCTGTTTATGCGGGGGCGGGGAGACTAATACTGCGTGGTCGCCGGTTTAATCTGTGATGCTGCGCCGGCATAGCATCGGCGTTGCTCATAAAAGCTTTCCGATGCTATGCCGGCGATCAAATCAAGAGTTAGTCTTGAAGCAATCCCTCGTCGGAGGATTCGTCATAGCTCGCGCCAGCTCGCTGCGGAATTGACCAAATCCTTTTCTGATCTCGCTCATACTCTCTTTTGCCTCTTTAATGATCTGCCCGAGCGATATACCATTGCTGAGTTTTTCAAGTATCTGATCAAGCCCGAAAGCGGGATCATCAAGCTTGTCTGCGAGCAATACGGCAGCTACAAATTGGCCGAATGGAAAATCGGTCAGGCTGTTGTATTTGTCCTTTAGCTCTTGAGCAGTTCCAACGTCGGTATGGGCCGCAAGAACGCAAAAAACTACATCGCGCCCAAGTTCGCGCCCTGCTCTGTCAGCCGTGTCTTTGAGCTTTCGGGCCTCTTTTTCAAGCTTCTTTTCTTCCTTCTTGCTCTTATCTTTGCCTTGCCCCTGTCCAAGCGCATTGCCCTGGCTGACGGTCAGCGCCAGCGCAATGGCAGTCACTAATGCTATGAATCAATTCAATGTAAATACATTCTTCATACGCCCTCCCGATTGAGTTCTATAAAAGCAAAAATCTCGCCGTACCGAAGCGCAGGCGAGACTCGAATTCGTCTCACTTCGGCATGGCCTCGACCCTGTCCCGCATGCGATTTAGGTCTGCCCATTTGCGTCCCTCCCTTTCGGTGAAGGTTGCCTTTGTCGGTGAGGACTGATCTACTTTTCAGGGCAGTACCAGTCTATGGCAAGGCCGATGGCGCGTCAATAATTAATAGAAGCGAATAGCCCAAACAAATCAGATTGACACTGCTCGCAACCGCCACCTAAAATTGTTTAACCGGACACACCGAAAAGGAGCGTGCCTTGCAGAGTAGAGACGGATTAACCGATAACATCTCGCCCCAGTATTCAGATCGCAATATCCCGGAAGAACTCCCGACCCCTGTCTCAGCAGGCCGCAGAGGCCTCGCTATGGTCGCGGCATGGCTCATTCCAGGGGCGGGGCACCTGACGCTAGGTCGGTACGGGCGCGGGCTTATGTTTTTTGTGCTCATAGTCGGATCGTTCGCCCTAGGCATTGCCATCGAAGGCCGGTTGTACTGGCCCACGGTCTCGGACCCGCCGACGATGTTTCATTTCGATCTGATCTCTGTTCTCTGGTCGTTTGCACAGATAGGCGCGGGGCTGTGTTATCTGGTCTCGTACGCGATGGGGTGGGGCTCAAGCCCGCTGCCTGCGGCTACGAACGAGTACGGCAACACTTTTATGTTTCTGGCTGGGCTGCTCAACTATCTCATAATACATGACGCCTACGACATCGCGGCGGGGAGGAAACGCTGATGCACGTGTTGATGATGTCGTTATATGCCACGGTCACGGCAATAGTCCTGGCCACCGTAGACCCCAAGGCTGAAACCCTTAGAGAGCGTGTTATTCACGGGCTCAAAATATTCGGCTGGTTTATGGGCATAGGTCTTGTGCTGTCGTGGATACTCTATCCGATCCCCTGGTGAGCCTCGACGGCCACATACACTCATCCCCCGGCTTTCAATCTTTGCCGAATCGAGTGACGCGGAATCGCTCAACCCTGACGGGAGTGCCGAGCGCAACTCCTGCTTTTTGATGTACGGCCCGCCACTGCTTATCAACGGTATCTATGCCTTCGATGCGCGGCAGCAAAAGCCCGCGACGGTTCCCATCGAGCGTCTCGATTACAACACCGTACTCGGATGGGTCTAAATCTTCGGGGCCGCGAGCCGCTTCCGTCGGAGAAAGCACATTGACTCCGTAAGTCAGCCTCGGCAGTTCTTTGACTGCTACAGGCGCGAATCGCGGATCGCGTGTTGCGGCGCTGATTGCATTTTGAATTATCTCTTCGGAGACCGTGTGGCAAGTCGGCGTTATAGTTCCGATGCAGCCGCGCAAAAGCCCGTCTATGGTGCGGAGTGTGACAAAGGCTCCGGCGCGGTCTGCCATCACGCCGCGCGGCTCTCGCGGCGGAACAATGATCTCGCCGTCGGTTATGTATCGCTCAACCGTCAACCGGGCAAGCTCTGGCGGGGTTATATCATCAGGTGGACGATCCATAACGAATTCTAAGTGATGGTAATGAGTAATGAGTGATGAGTGATGAGTTAACACAGCGTACGACCCACGATTTGAAACTCATCACTCATCACTCATTACTCATCACTTCTTTAAGCACTGCGACCATGTAGCCTACGCCAAACGGCCCTTCGTAGCTCAGTACCTCATGATCGGGCAGGTTGGAGCCTACGCTGCCGAGCGCGACGACAATGGAGCGGTAGCCGCATTCTCCGGCGCGGTGACGGAGGTCAGGGTCAATCTTTGTCACTGCGCTCCCGTCTCCGCTGGCAATGGCTGCAACAATCTGTTCGTCAAACAGATGCGCGGTAGGCTCGAACTCATACGGGCCGCCGATTATAAGCCGGTGGCTCAGGTCTCCGCTTGCGACTACGGCCACGCGCCTGCTCGCTGCGCGCGCCGCCTCCTTTATCGCGCGACCGAAGGCCAGGTGTTTTTCGTCCGGCTGATTGGTAAAGCCGATGGTCACTATCGGCCCGGTCCAGCCCGCTTCGCGCAGGTAATAAAGCGGAACCATCGCGCCGTGATCGAGCGGATAGTCGCGGGCCAAGTCGCGAAGCTCTACACCTTCGTCCTCAGCCGCGAGCCTGATCGCTTCCAGTAATTCCAGATCGTTTTCAAAGTCGAACGAGACTGAGGGCGCGTAAAACTCGCGAAAGTCGCCTCTGAGCTTCTTTGTCGCGCGCGCGGTGAACACGCGAGGGTCCATAGGAGAGTGCGGCGAGATCACCACAACCGTCTCAGGGTCTGTGTCGATTAATCGCTTTGAGAACTCGCGCAGGGCGCGCTGCGACGCGGCGACTCGCTCTATTCGGTCCCCTCCAACTTCAGGGACCAGCAACGGCGGGTGCGGCGCTATGCCTGCGAAGACGATTGAGCTAGACATGGCGGTCGGCCTCTCTGACTAACTCTCTTGTGAACGTTAAACACAAACGCCACTGACGCCAATGATAGCTCTCAAGCGCATCGGGTTCAACCGCGCGAAACGGAGGCTGAAAATATCAACCGGTTTGCTTTATCGGGAAAGACTTCCCGGCTACCGTGATGACCCCTTTTCGACCCTTGCCCGAAACATTAGCCGCCACAGAGTAATTCAAAGTGCCGCCCCCGATTCCGGGTGAGCCTGATGTGATGGTGATCCACGGTGAGTCGCTTGTAGCTAGCCAGGAGCAACCCGCGTTAGTCGTAACCGTTATGTTTCCCGTGCCGCCAAAGGCTGAGAAATTGGCAAAACCCGGCGCGATTGTGTAACTGCAATTTGAGCTGGAGGCATTTTGAATTACGGTGATCTCCTGACCGGCGACTGTCAGGGTTCCCTGGCGCGTCGCACCCGTGAAGTTCTCTCTAACTTCAAACGTGACCGGGTCGTTGCCGCTCCCGCTGCCCGATGAGGTCAGCACGATCCAGCTTGCATTGCTTGCGGCTGACCAGGGACAGCTAGCCTGAGTTGATACGGTAATGCTCCCGGTGCCGCCCCTTGCAGGGAAGAACTGGGTCGTGGGAGTGGCCGAGAAACTGCACGTAGCATTGATAGTAAAATTCGCATTCGATATATCGAAAAAGATATTACCAACGGCTTCGACTTTGATGCGCGCCTGGGTCGTGGACGTTTGAGGAACGGTTATCGTCTGCGAGCCGTCGTTCGGCGTGCTGGCCAGGATGACTGTCGGAAACGTGTTTCCGCCATCAGTGGAAAGCGAGATTTTAACATTCGCGCAATTGACCGGCCCGGCGGTAGTGTTTGCCACATCCCAGGTTACGGTCTGCGATGAGCTGCCATTCCAGGTTACGGCGGTGTCGGGCTGCGTGATTATGAACGGGCCGCTCGTAGCCGTCACGTTGATCACCGTCGTGTCGGTATTGACGCCGCCGCCGCCCGCGCGGTTGTCGCGCGCCGTCACTTGAAAACTCATCGTGCGCGTGATCGAAGGCAGCACCTCTCCCGTGATGCAGTTGATGGGACTGCCACCGCCCGTAGTGCCGCACTGGTAAGTCGCGGGCGGAGCGTTGCCATTATTCAGGATGTAAGTCAGGCTCGGAAACGTTCGTGAAAGTGCTGATGTGGGCGAATAAGAACGGAAAATAGGCCTTGCGAAACCGTCGGCGTCGTTGTCGGGCGGAGACTGCGGGCCGAGGTCATACTCTTCCCAGCAAAACGTCAGCGCATCTCCATTCACGTCGCTCCCAGTCGCCGTGAGCGTAAAGGGAGTCCCTTTAGGAATAGTGAAATCAGAACCGGCATTGACCGTAGGCTGAGTATTTCCGGTCGCGCTCTGCGCGGCGCAATTGCCGGTAGTTGTCATGAACGAGACTATTTCTTCGAGGCTCTTAACATGAAAATGATCGTTGCTGTTCAATTGCACATTTTGAATAGAGCAAATGCCCGCATAAGCCATTATGGTCGTGCCGCTGCCTGGCTCGTAAGCCGTCGAAGAGCCGCCATTGCCTGAGCAACTTCCCTGCGTGCCGTTAAACGTGTGCCTTGCGCCGAACTGGTGACCCATCTCGTGCGCGACATAATCTACTGCGAATACGTCGCCCACGGGATTTGATAAGCCGGTCACGCCGCGCGCTTTGCTGCCCGAGGCGCAGGGCACGAAGAGGCTGGCCACGCCGCCGCCGCCCGTGCTGAAGACGTGGCCTATATCATAATTTGTATTTCCGATAACTGCGTCGAGTTTGGTTTGATTCTCAGACAACATCGCAAAGCCATTGTTGTTCGTGTAATTATCAGGCTCTGCCGTAAAAACAATGCTGGCGTTGTTGGCTACCATCACCATGCGTATCGAGAGGTCGCGCTCGTAGATGCCGTTGACGCGATTCATAGTCGTTGTCATTCTCGACATCGCAGCCGGGACGGTCCCGCCCGCCGCCGCTGTATATTCGACCGTCGCCGCGAGCGCCAGCCGGTACGTCCGCAGCGTGCCCGCGTTTGCGACATAGGGAACCGCCCGACTGGGTTGAGCGAGCAAATCTTTGTTCGCTTCATCAAAGAAACATTGAAAGCTTTTGTCCTCTCTCCGGAAATCGCGCTTGTAATAACTGATGTAGTTTGCCGTGTCGCCTTTTGAGTAAGGATCGACATAGACCGTGTTGCTTTCCGACAGGACTAGGGCGTGAAACCCGTCGGGCGTCCAATCCAGCCGCGCCGTGGCCGTGGGGTCGTCAATACCCTGGCCCTTGTAAGTCTTGATCTGCGGAAACTGGGCGGCAAGCTCCGGCTCCATTATCGGTGACTCTTCGATATGAAACTTCGCGATCCTTCCGTCGGGCATCGGAATTGTGATTACCACTTTAGCGATAGCCGCCACGGGGCTGAACTCTTTCGGCGCACCGGCAAGTAATGATGCGAGCTGTTTCTGGTCGAGGTGAAACGTGCGATAAGAGTTCGGAATCGTCACGCGCTCTCCCTGAACGGAGATGATTCTCTCATCTATCTCTTGCCATAGCCCCTCGCCGCCCGCGCTTATCTTCTGAGCCGATGCCAGCCATGCCTTGTCGGCCAGCAGGTTGACCCCCGCCCCGAGCAGCGCAACAGAGATGGATACAATTGCAATTCGCCAGAGAGGGTGGCCCTTGCCGCGCAACTGCTTTTTGGGGTCGGAAGAGTTCGACAAATCTTGCTTCATTATAACAACCTGTTCTTTCCTACTCGCATTATGATTATCACGGCCAGAGGGAAGGGCAGCGATTACCTTCTGAACGGAACGATGCATTTTATGAGGAAAGCAATGGGCTGTCAATAACTTGGAACTCCGTGTCGATTAGATATATTGCTTTTGCAGGGTGAGAAAAAACTTGTGCGCGCGTCCCGACTGCGTGTAGTGTAATCGAGGGAGACGAGAGAGAAGGGAATCCATCAGTTACCTTGACACCCATAAGTCCGTCTGGTAGATTTTCGCGCTTAATTGAAGCGCAATGCTCGCTCCATGGCATGACCCGCCGCAGGGAGCTATTTCCAACTAGGAGGCAATAATTAGTGAGCACCAATAATAAGCATCTTTTTACGTCGGAGTCTGTTACCGAAGGGCATCCCGACAAGATAGCCGATCAGATCTCCGACGGCGTGCTCGACGCAGTGCTGCGCGAGGACCCGCATGGCCGCGTGGCGTGCGAGACGCTGCTGACGACGGGATTGGTAATGATCGCGGGCGAGATTACTACGTCGTCCCGCGTTGATTACACGAAGATAGCGCGAGAGACTATTCGCGATATCGGTTACACGCGGGCGAAATACGGATTCGATTGCGAGAACCTGCGCCGTTATAACCGCCATCGACACCCAATCGCCCGACATCGCCATGGGCGTAGACATCGGAGGCGCGGGCGATCAGGGGTTGATGTTCGGCTTTGCCTGTAACGAGACTCCGGAGCTTATGCCTTTGCCGATAATGCTCGCGCACAAGCTCACGCGCCGGCTGGCGGATGTGCGCAAAGAAGGTCTGATGGATTACCTCAGGCCGGACGGCAAATCCCAGGTCAGCGTCGAATACGTCAACCGCAAGCCCGTCCGCGTCAACACGGTAGTCATCTCGACGCAACACTCAGAGTCGGCCTCGAACGAGCAGATACGCGAAGACGTGATGAATCATGTCATCCGCGCCGTAGTGCCGGGCGAAATGATAGATGGGGATACTGACTTTCACATCAACCCGACGGGCCGCTTTGTCATAGGCGGGCCGCAGGGCGACACGGGGCTGACCGGCAGAAAGATAATCGTAGACACCTACGGCGGTTCGGGCGCGCACGGCGGCGGCGCATTTTCGGGCAAAGACCCGACGAAAGTTGACCGCTCGGCCTCTTACATGGCCCGCTATGTTGCTAAGAACATAGTCGCGGCCGGACTGGCCGACCGTTGCGAAGTGCAGCTTGCTTATGCGATCGGCATAGCCGAACCTGTCAGCGTGCTTGTCGACACGCGCGGGACCAGCAAGATAGATGAAGAAAAACTTTCGGACCTGATACGCCAGCACTTCATCCTGACGCCGCTCGGGATCATCGAGACCTTAAACCTCCGCCGCCCGATATTCAAGAAGACCGCCGCCTACGGCCACTTTGGCCGAAGCGAGCCGGAGTTCACCTGGGAGCGGACCGATAAAGCCGACGCGCTCAGAAGCGCAGCAGGATTATAATTATTAGTCCGTTGCCCGTGGTCAGTCGTCAGTTGTGTTCCGCAAGTGATGCAACTGACATCTGACCACGGGCAACGGACAGCTTTTTGGAGATAATTGATGACAAGTACACGACCAGATTGTGATGTAAAAGATTTGAGCCTGGCCGCCGCCGGGCGAAAGCGAATTGAATGGGCCGAGCGCGAGATGCCTGTGCTGCGCTTGATCCGAGAACGATTCGAGAGCGAGCGACCGCTTGAAGGCAAACGCCTCGTCGCCTGTTGCCATATCACTACAGAAACCGCAAACCTCGCGCGCGCGCTCAAAGCCGGAGGCGCGGACGCTGTGCTGATAGCATCCAACCCGCTCTCGACTCAGGACGATGTCGCTGCGGCGCTCGTAGTCGAATACGGTATTCCGGTTTACGCCATCAAAGGCGAATCGACGGATACTTATAACCGCCACGTGCGGATGGCGTTGGATCACGAGCCTGAACTCATCATCGACGACGGGTCGGATGTGATAGCGACGGCGGTTAGAGAGCGCCCTGAGTTGATAACACAGCTTATAGGCTCGACCGAAGAGACTACTACGGGACTGGTCAGATTGCGCGCGCTTGAAAAGAGCGGTCGCATGACGTGGCCTGCCGTTGCGGTCAACGACGCGCAGACAAAACATTTCTTCGACAACCGCTACGGCACGGGTCAATCGACGCTGGACGGCGTGATTCGCGCGACCAATATTTTGCTCGCGGGCCGCTCGCTTGTCGTCGTCGGCTACGGCTGGTGCGGCAAAGGCGTGGCCATGCGCGGGCGCGGGATGGGGGCCAACATCATCGTGTGCGAAGTCGATCCCATACGCGCCATCGAAGCGGTGATGGACGGCTTTCGCGTTATGCGCATCGAAGAGGCCGCGCCGCTCGGAGACATATTCATTACCGTGACGGGCAATCGCCACGTTATCGACGCAGATCATTTCGCGCAAATGCGCGACGGCGCCATCGTAGCCAACTCCGGCCACTTCGATGTCGAGCTGAATCTGGTCGCGCTCGGCGAGATGAGCGAGTCGCGCGAAGAGTTGCGCCCCTTTGTCGAAGAGTACAAGGTGAAAGAGACGGGCAACCGCGTAATCGTGTTGGGCGAGGGCCGTCTGATTAACCTCGCGGCAGCCGAAGGACACCCGGCGTCGGTCATGGATATGAGCTTTGCTAACCAGGCGCTCTCTTGCGAATACCTTGTGGTAAATCAAGGCAAGCTCACGCCGGGACTTCACCTGTTGCCGCAGGAGGTCGATAAAGAGATCGCTTCGCTCAAGCTCGCAGCTATGGGCGTAAAGATCGATGAGCTGACGCCGGAGATGATCGAGTACATGAATAGCTGGGAAGTCGGCACTTAAATTCCTCCAGATAAGATTTGATATTGGGATGGCGGCTCGCGAGCCGCCATTTTTTTTTGCTTAACAAAAAAAGCTTGATCCTCACGTAACGTGAGGTTGTAGCATTTCAGTCGAGAAGGTAGAAACGCATGCGGCAAGGGTTGTGGAAAGTAGGCGATCTGGCAAAGCGGACGGGATTGTCTATCCGCACGCTGCATTATTATGAAGAGATAGGTTTGCTCACGCCGTCTTATCGAACGCAATCCGGGCACCGTCTCTACGACGCGTCAGACATAATCCGCTTACAGCAGATCATGTCGCTTCGGCAACTGGGCTTTTCTCTGGACGAGATTCGCGACTGCTTGAATCTTTCGGATTTTTCTTTCGAGCGCGTGATCGAGCTTCATATCTCGCGCCTCAAAGAGCAGATCGAAACAGAGCGCCGCCTTTGCAACCGTCTGGAAGCGATTGCCGCAAGCCTGCGCTCGTCAGAAGAGATTTCTCTCGAAGAGGTAATTCAAACGATAGAGGAGATTACTATGTTGGAGAAATATTACACGCCCGAGCAACTCAAAGAGCTTAAGGAACGGGGGCAACAGATTGGCGAGGAAAGAATTCGGCAAGTCGAAGCCGAGTGGCAAGAACTCATGGACCAGGTTCGCGCCGAGATGGACAAAGGGACCGACCCGGCGAGCGACCGAGTGCAACAACTGGCCGCGCGTTGGACGGGATTGGTGCAAGAGTTCACCAATAACGACCCGGGGATTGAGAGGGCCGTGGGCAAGATGTGGCAGCAGGAAGAGACTATCCACGGCATAGACACGCGCGGGATGCGAGAGATGATGGAATACATTTCAAGAGCCTCGGCGGCGCGGAAGGATTAAAACTGCCCCTCCGGGGCAGTGCATAATTCGCATAATCTGAAATGAATAAACCCTGGTAATAGCGGGCGGGGTTGACTTCAACTGGCGCATCAGTCTGTCTGAATATATACTCAACCGTGGCTGTTGAAAGAGCAAAGTTGCTCCTGTTGCGGCGTCTTTATTCAGATTGGAGCAGTGCACATTGAAGAGCGAGGTTGGAGATTTGAAGAGTACAAAAAAATATCCTCGATTCGCCGCATCGGTTTGCGTTCTGGCTACGACCCTTTTACTGATTAACGGCATTGCTCGCGCCGCATCGGCGATGATAAACAACTTTTCAACCGAAGCCGAATCACGTTTTGCTCAACTGGATGGCCTGCGCGTCCATTATAAGAGTTACGGCAAGGGCCGCGAGGCCGTTGTCTTTGTTCACGGCTGGACTTGCGATATGAGCTTCTGGCGCATGCAGGTTCCGGCTTTTGAAGCCAGGACACGCGTCATTACCGTAGACCTTCCCGGTCATGGCCGCAGCGACAAGCCGCAGATCAATTACACGATGGATCTGTTTGCCCGCGCAATTAACGCGGTTCTCGGTGACGCGGGAGTTGACCGCGCGACCCTCGTAGGCCACAGCATGGGCACTCCTGTGGCGCGACAGTTTTACCGAAAATATCCCGAAAAGACTCGCGCCCTCGTGCTGGTGGATGGCGGTCTGCGGATGACGTTCGATAAAGCGGCGGTCGATGCTTTCATAAAACCGCTCCGAGGCCCGAACTATAAAGAGGTGGCGGGCCGTATGGTCGATGGCATGATGGCTCAGTCTTCTCCCGCGCTGCGCGAAGAGATAAAAACGGCGATGCTCTCCACGCCTCAACACGTTGCCGTCAGCGCCATGGACGCGATAATGGACCCGGCTATCTATCAACCCGATAAAATCGACGTCCCTGTGCTGGCTGTGCTGGCAAAATCACCCTTCTGGCCTGCGGATACCGAGCAGTTCTTTCGCAGCCTTGCACCAAAGCTCGAATACCATATGTGGGAAGGCGTGAGCCACTTTTTGATGATGGATAAACCTAAAGAGTTTAATGAAACTGTTTTGTCGTTCCTGACAAAAAACGCTCTGATAAAGAAATAAAGGCGCGGTCGCTTCGATGATCGCTCGATAGGTGTTGTTATGTTGTATCCGTGTATAAAGAACCTTTTTTTGTGCGCACTGATGTTGATTGCTGTAATTCTGTCTCCCGCAACCTTCGCCCAGAAGCCAAAAGCGGAGCAGAAGCCAAAAGCTGAACAGAAGCCAAAGGCGGAGCAGAAGCCAAAGGCGGAACAGCCCGAGCTTGTAATTCAAAACGGCCACTCGGCCAACGTCACCTCCGTGGCTTACAGTCCCGACGGCAAGACCGTCGCTACGGGAAGCGTTGACTATACGATCAAGCTGTGGGACGCAGCCACCGGGCGATTGATTCGCAACCTCGAAGGCCATAGCGATTACGTGAACGCCGTCGCCTTCAGTCCCGACGGCAAGCTCATCGCTTCAGGAAGCGTGGACGAGACAATAGAACTGTGGGACGCGGCGACGGGACAGCCTATGCGCACGCTTGAAGGTCATGAGGCGGATGTTCGCGCAGTTGCGTTCAGCCCCGACGGAAAGACCCTCGCCTCCGGGGGATTCGATAAGACCGTCAGGCTGTGGAACGTGGCTACGGGCGCGCTCGTGCGCACGCTCGAAGGCCACTCGGACAAAGTCAACTTCGTCTCATTCAGCCTCGACGCCAAGACCCTGGCTTCGGCGAGCGATGACAAAACCGTCTTGCTCTGGGACCTTTCGACCGGCCTTTCGCGCGCGCTCGTAAGCCACAACGCGGAAGTCAGGTCGGTTGCTTTCGCCCCTGACGGAAGGACCCTGGTTTCGGCGAGCGAAGATAAGACTGTAAAGCTCTGGAATAAAGATACGGGCACTCTGGTCCGCACTTTTAACGGGCACAGTTCGGGCGTTCGGGCGGTGGTCTTTGGTTCCGACGGGCTAACGATTGCTTCCGGCAGCGGAGATAAGACCATAAAACTTTGGGAGGTCGGCGGCAAACTCATTCGCACGTTCGAAGCGACTAAGAGCCCGGTGACTTCCATCGCGTTCAGCCCCGAATCGAAGATCATCGTTTCTGGGAGCTTCAACGGCGCTTCGGTCTGGGATGCGACAACCGGTCGCCTCCTTCGCAGCCTCGTGGGCCATTCTTATGAAGTTCCATCAGTCGCTTTCAGCCTTGACGGCAAGACGCTTGCGGCAGGAAGCGGTGATCACACGATAAAAATATGGGACATCACCGTCGGTCGTTTTGTACGCTCGCTCCAGGGGCATCAATCGAACGTTGTTGCCGTTGCGTTCAGCCCCGACGGGAAGCTCATCGCTTCCGCGAGCGCCGACAACACCGTGAGACTGTGGGACGCGAGCAGCGGAAAAAACATTGCGACAATCAACGCGCACTTTTCAGGCGCCCACGCGGTTGCGTTCAGCCCCGACGGAAAGACGATAGCGTCCGGGGGCGGAGACCATCTGGTCAAGTTGTGGAACACAAACGGGCGGGTGATTAAGACTTTCAAAGGCCATTACAGCTTGATTACCTCTATCGCCTTCAGCCCTGATGGAAACAGCCTAGCTTCGGCAAGCGCAGACAAAAGCGTCAGGCTGTGGGACGTCAAAAGCGGCCAGGCTATACGCTCGCATCAGGAGCATACTTCTGAAGTCAATTCCGTAGCCTTCAGCCCCGACGGGCGGGTGCTCGCCTCGGCCAGCACGGATAATACGATCCGGCTGTGGGACGTTGCCACCGGGAGCGCGATTCGCACCCTCAAAGGCAGTTACGCAGATGTCCGGTCGGTCGCTTTCAGTCCCGACGGAAAGCTGATCGCTTCGGGCAACGTCAGCAACACCGTAGAGCTTTGGGATGTTTCAACCGGAAAAGCGTTAGGCGCGCTCGAAGGCCATACATCGGACGTGCGGTCGGTTGCTTTCAGCCCCGACAGTAGAACGCTTGTGTCGTCCAGCCTCGATACGACCATAAAAGTCTGGTCGGTGGCGACAAAGAAGCTGCTGGCTTCGCTCCTGGGCTTCAACGACGGCAACTGGGTTGCGTACACGCCTGACGGCCAATACGCCGGGTCCGACAAGGCTTCGGAGTACGTGACGTGGCGTCTGGGCAACAAGATTTTCGATTTCTCGCAGTTCTTTGAACGCTTCTTCAAGCCGGACATAATTTCTAAGACGCTACAGGGCGAAAAGGTCGAAGTTCGCGAAAGCCTTGTAAAAGGTTTTACCCTGCCGCCCGAAGTCGCGATCACTTCTCCGCGACCGGGGCAGAGCTTCAAGAGCCCCGATGTCGAGGTCACGATTGACGTGAAAGACCTGGGGGGCGGCGTCGACGAAGTGCGTCTCTTTCAGAACGGCAAAGTCGTTGGCACAAGCCAGCGCGGGCTTGTCGTCACGACCGCGTCGAAAGACCGCGCAAGGTTTCGCGTCACGCTGTTGGAAGGGGAGAACGTTTTTCGCGTTGTCGCTTTCAGCAAAGAGCGGACTGAAAGCCGCCCTGATGAGTTGAGCGTTAACCTTGCGGCCCCGTCAAAAGATGTCACGCTGCACATGCTGGTCATAGCAGTAAACCAGTATAAGAATGCCGATTTGAACCTCACCTTCGCCGTCCCCGACGGGCGCAGCATCGGGGCCTATTTCAAACAGAGCGGGAGAGCGTTGTTCCGCAATGTCGAGGTGACAGAGCTTTATGACGCCGCCGCAACGCAAGAGAATATCTTGAAAGCGTTTCAGGCGATTCAAGATAAAGCGCAGCCTCAAGACATGGTGATCTTCTATTTCGCCGGTCACGGCGACAGCAGCCGTGAGAAGTGGTATTTCATCCCTCACGAGCTGACGCGGCCCGAGATAAGCGACGACATAGCCGCGAAGGCAGTCTCGTCGGACTGGATAAGCGAGCAGGTGCAGAAGATCAGGTCGCTGAAGATGCTGATCCTTCTCGACTCGTGTAAATCCGGTTCGGCGCTGACGGCTTTCCGAGGTTACGAAGACCGCAAAGCGCAGGCCCAGCTTGCCCGCTCGGCAGGCGTGCATGTGATAGCCGCTTCGACTCCTGACCAGAATGCTTCGGAGGTCAAAGAGCTTGGTCACGGCGTATTCACTTACCTGCTATTGAAAGGCTTGAAAGGGGACGCCGTGTCGAAGGCGAGCGAACGGACGGTGAGTGTATACGGGTTGCTTCAATACATAGACGCGCAATTGCCCGTGCTGTCGCAGCAATACAGGTCGGCGGCGCAGTACCCGGTAGTGAAATTCAACGGCATGGATTTCCCGCTCGCGATACTGCAATGAATGGCCCCGATTGAAAAGCCCTGAAAGGGCGCGATTCAATAGCCCGGCGCATCGCGCCGGGTAGAAGGCGATTGATTAACCAAGCCCTGAAAGGGCGAAATAAATCGTTCGGATTATTTCGCCCTTTCAGGGCTTTTTTTCTTATGCGTGCGTTACCCGGCGCGATGCGCCGGGCTATCGAATTTCGCCCCTGCGGGGCTTGCGGCCCTGTCGTTTCAAACGCGCTGTAGATGACGCTTTAAGGCTCTATGCCGAAGATGACCGTTTGTCAACTCGTCTTCTTAGATTTCGCTTCTTTGATCGCGATGCGAAGCTCGTAGATCCCAGGTTGCAGTTTGCCAAGCTCTATCTGCCCGCCTGCTTCTATGCCTTTTTTGTCGCTGCGAATTACGCGCGAAGTCAACGACTGGAATTCGCCCTGGTAAATCGCTTCTTCGCCCTGAAAGATTTCCGGCCTGATTAACAACTCGTCTTCTCTCTTTTTAGAGTTATAAACCATCAACTGATAAACAAGAGAATCGCCGCCGCGATAAAATTTCACCCCCAACTCGTTTTTCACCCCGACAAACCTGCCCGCCCTCGACGCGCTCGCCTGATCGGTCGCCGCCTCGCGGCGGCTTAACACGATGCTCGACACTGTGAGCTTGCCTTTGTCTAATTTTGGGACTTCGACCCACGTGATGGCCGTGCCGACCATATTGCTTGCAGGCTCGCGAACTCCTATCCGAAATTCATAAAAACCCGGCTTCAAGGCTATGCGTTCCGTGTAACGATAGCCGTGCTGCCTAGCCTTCTCTAACCCTTCGGCAAGCAAATTCCATCGCACTGAATTGATAGAGTTCTTGACGGGCTTTCCTTTAGCGTCAAAGACAACGCCTGCCACTTCTACGTCCAGAAGATGACCCGTCTGCTGAGCTTGATATTGAAGCGTGTCGCCGTTGATGTGGACCTGTAGCGTGACCTGCGCGTCGTCCGCTTCGCTTTCCAGATATTCAGCCGTGGCCGCCACCTCAATGTTTGTGACAGGCATCGGCTCTGCCATGGCCTGGAAAAGCTTGTCGCGAGGGCCTGTGGCCAAATCGCTTTTTTTCTCTTCGGGCTTTGGCGCGTAATAACCTTTTTGCGCGCGGACCTCATAATCAGGATGATTCTTTACGCGCACCGTGAGCTTATTAAACTTGCCTTCTTTCTGTTCGTTCGGGTAATAGGCCAGCGCGTAATAGACGCTGTTCTCCGCAATCGCCTCCCTGAGCGCCCCCGTCAAATCATTCGTATTGAAAAAAGGCTTGCCGCCGGTGTCGCGCGCCAGAGCGTTCATCCCATCTTGAAGCTCTTTTTCGGATGCGGAGATGTAGCGGTCGGCTTGAGCGAGCGAGCTGGCGGCCAGGCTCGGCATCGAGGCGTCAAACAGCGGGGAGACTACAAGCCCGCGAGTATCTACCGAGTAAATGATGATGCCCGAACGCACGGCGCTGCTCGTTGCCGATTGTAGCTCGCCCGTATCCGCGCTGCCCGAACTGTTGAGCATCGTGAACCCGTCGGTCAGGAAGACCAGTATGCGCTGGCCGGGCGTCTGGGCGAGCCTCGCGGTCGCCGCTTTGAGCACGAGCAGCATGACTTTTCGGCGGTAAGATTCGGACGCTAGAACTTCTCTGGCTCGCGCGAGCGCGTAATTCTCAAGAGCCTGGCGGCTGAACCCCGAGGCCCCGCCGCTACCATCGCCCGTGAGCGTGAAGCCTTCTTCGGATCTTATGATATCTTGAGCAACGGCCATTGCTTCTCTATCACCTCGGTCTACGAGCGCAGCCAGGTACGGAGTTATCAGAGACTCCTGGCGAGGGACGGCCGTTATGCGCTCTATCGCGTAACGGAGCAACTGTCGCTCTTTTGTGAACTGGCCCAGCAGGCCCAGCGAGCCTGTGCTCATCACAAAAGAGACTAAATCCTGGTCGCTGACTCGCTTGTCTACGAAATCCTTCAGCGCGTGTTTGACCGTCGGCAGGTTCGAAGGCGAAATGTGCAGGTTGTTGACAAAGATCAGAATTGAGCGCGCTGTTTTTTGGGGCGGGCGAGCGCCGGTAGCGCCGGGCAGAGCTTGCTTGTTGGCGTTTGCGCCGGCATCGATTCTTTCCATTGAAAAGAAACCGATATCCTGGGCGCGGCCATTTTCAAGCAGCTCGAAATCTTCTTTCTTGAGATTGTTGATTACGCGGCCTTTGCGGTCGGTCACGACGGCGCGCACTTCGATCAAGTCCGTCTTGAGGCGTATGCCGGGGTCTTGACGGGCGGGTCGATCTTGCCCCGATGCGGATGAGGCTGACATAAGCGAGGTGGAAATTAAAGCTGCGAGAAGTGAGAATTTCAACTTGCTTATCATCACCCCTCCTTAAGTCCTGAGTGCTGAGTACTGAGTAAAATCATCAGCCGATTGCTTTTGGTTTCTCACTCAGCACTCAGCGCTTAGAAACGCTCAGGATTTCTTTTTGTCTGCGGCCCTACGCGGTTTGCGGCGGCGTTCGGCAGCGCGAGTAGTCAACACGCCTTCCTGGCGGTCGCGATCAAGCGCGCGGCGCTCTCGCTTTCTTCTATCTTCGCCTTTGCGCCGATCTTTACCGTTTACCTTGCCGATCCCGTCGTTCCCCATTTTTCAATCAGTCTCTCGTATATGATAATGAGTCTATCAGGCAGGAGCGGAGCGATTATAGCACTGCGTCTGTCGAACGGAAAGGAGCCCCTGGATCTCACCGCCCCCCGTCATCCTGATTTGGCTCCGGCGGCCTGGGCGCGGCTTTTAACTGGCTTTTCTACCTCCACTAACTTTACATCACATAAACGTAACGCCAACTTCGGCAGTTGTTTTACTATCTCTTCTCCTTTTATCAGCCCGCTACTGATTGCATTTCTCCCTACTGACAGCAAACTCCGTCGCGGTCCTTTCTTCGTCCAGTTGAATTGCGCTTCGCGATCTTTCTTCAACACGCTCGCTCCTGCCCCCATCCTTAATGCATAGGCCACCATCGCCGCACACCACAATACGGTCAACTTCACATCACTTCTTAACCCGATCTGCTTCAACCCCCATCCATACCTACTCCCCTTCGTGTCTCGGAACCCGCTCTCGATTCCCATCCTCCTCGCATATAGACTTGCCACCTCTCGCGCTGTCAGGTCCAACCGATCTGTTGCTATGAACCAGGGTGCCTTGTGCCCACGACCGCGATAAACTATCAGCCGCAACCGCGCTTGATTCTTCTTATCTTTACCCAACTCTCCTTCTCCCAGGTCGTCTAATCCTCCTTCTTTGATCTGATAATCACGCAGTAATCCTTGATACTTGGAGCTTGAAAAATAGGTGTTGTGACAAACCCTGGTTATGAATCTCAGTCCGTGCTGGCGCAATTGTTTTACGAGGCTGATGCGAGCGAAACCACGGTCATTTATACAGGTTATCTGTTGATTTGAGCGGCGCACCAGAGCCAGCAATAAGAAGAAAGCGTGCTCGGCCTGGTTTTGTGACCGAAGCAGCTTGCGTACCTGGTAAGCTACAGCCAGGAAGGGTAAGCATCGGCCCGAGTGCATAAGAGCGGCCATCAAGACTTGCCGCCCGTCACGCCACATCGTCCAATCAATGAGCACGAAGCAGTCCTTGAGTTGAGATGTGTAATGGTCCCAAAGCCATTGCCAGACCTCATCCAAGTTCTGTGTTTTGCGATGAAGGAATTTCTCAATCTTGCGGTAAGCTTTGCGATATTTGAAGCGGCGAGTGCGAGCCAAGTGATCAACGGCGTTTGAAGTGTGGAAACGTTCGTGATAAAGGAAGGCAGAGACGAGAGCGGCAAAACAGGTACGGCCACCGATTCTCCAAGAAGTTGTCATTTGGCGAACGAGGAAGTATAAATCAATCCAAGACATAAAAGTCGCTCCTGAGAGACTAGATTTAGACAGTCAAGCTCTCAGGAGTTTTTATTTGATCTGACTTTTCTTGGCAACCTCCTCTTGTATGCAATACACGGGGGGCGGTGAGGCCCCTGGATGAACGGCGCGCGACGGCTCATGTTAATCGCGGCTTCGCTAACGCTGATCTGCTTTTTTCTGCCCTGGGTACGCGCAAGCTTCGGCGAGTCGGGCGCTTCGGCCGGCGGGCTTGACCTTGCGCGCGAGGGTCACACGTTGCTATGGCTTGTGCCCGCGCTTTCGCTTACGGTCCTCATATTCGGTGCGCTGCGAATAGTCTGGCAGCGAGCCGCTATGCTTTTCGCGTTATCGGGCACGTCGGGCGGGTGCATAATCGCTTATCTTATGTACGTGGAGCGAGCAAGTAATACCAGAGAGGCAATTATTCCGGTCGAGTCGACAGTCTGGTACTGGCTTGGTCTTATGTCTTCTCTGGTTATCGCAACGGCTGCTTTTGTTTTTTACGCCAGGCAATCAAGATCAAAGTGAAGCCGGAAAGCCTGTGAGCGGGTGAATCACCGTTGGACGATGAATCATCAATGATGAATTCAGCTAAGAAAACCGAAGCGATTCATCATTAAAAATCCATCGTTCGTTAACTTCAAGGGACGCACCGCCGCGCCCCCGGCATCCGCCCACTGTGGCCGGTCCCGCGCTCAAGCGGTCGGGCCTTCGCCTGATCCGCCTGTCTCTGGTGCCGACTCCTGGCCGCCGCCCGCTGCCGCGCCCGTCGCAGGCTCGGCGCTGGCTTCTCCAGCACTGGCTTCTCCGGCGCTGCCGGCAGGCCGACTGCTCTCGCCGGTCGAAGATTCAGCAACAGCAGTTGATTCGGCTGCGCCCACATCCGCCGCCTCGGCGTCGGAGGCTGCCGCGCTTGAGCCTTCCTGCCCGTCAGGGCTGTCGGTGAAGTACTCCTTCAGCTCCTTGCCGGGCTTGAAGTAGGGCACGCGCTTGGCCGGCACATCTACAGGCTCGCCGGTCTTAGGATTGCGGCCCCGGCGCGGGCCGCGCTCGCGTGTGCGGAAACTGCCGAAGCCGCGCAGCTCGACTTTTTCGCCCTTGTGCAGCGCTGTGATTATGGAATCAAAGACGGTTTCGACTATCACTTCGGCATCGCGCTTGTTCAACTCCGCAGCGCGAGCCACTTCCTCTACAAGCTCTGCCTTAGTCATCTGTCTCCTGTGCGCCGCCCGTATCAGACGGCATGTTTGATTTTATCCCTTGTCGGTTGCCTCGCAGGCACGCACAAGTATCTACAGCAAAAAGCCAGAAATCAAGTGCCGATTGAACTAAATGATTATTGAGAACCGAATGCGAGCGGTTGAAAACGGCTCGCGGTTTGACACTCGCTCGCGCAGACCACTACAATTTTTATTCTTGCCCTTTAGGGATTAACAAGACTATGCGAGTTGTGGCGCATTAAATCGCATAGGGGTTTTAGCTCCACACCATAGATTATTATGACTACTTCAATAACTACTGCCGACACTATCGAAGCAACCGGCGCGCGGTCTGAATCGCTTATCACGCGCGGTGTCCGGAAGAGAGTTCTACAAAACGGGCTTACCTTGATTACAAAAGAGCTGCACGATAAGCCCGTAGTCGCGACGATCATCTGGTATCGCGTAGGCTCGCGTAATGAAGAACTGGGCCAGACGGGTAAATCGCACTTCCTTGAGCACATGCTCTTTAAGGGTACGGATCGTTACAAGAAGGGCGAGATCGACCTCATCACGCTAAAAAACGGGGGCGCGAACAACGCTTTTACGTGGCTCGATTTCACGGCTTATTATTTCACCTTCGCCTCGGACCGCTGGCAGCAGGCGCTGGAAATCGAAGCCAACCGCATGCGCCATACTACGTTCGCCCAGGAAGAGTTCGACCCTGAAAAGCAGGTCGTAGAAGAAGAGCTTCGCATAGGGCTGGACGGCCCGTGGGAAGCCCTGGAAAACGAAGTGTGGGCCACGGCCTTCCGCGAGCACCCTTATCACTGGCCCACAGTCGGGTGGTTGGGCGACCTGGAATCGGCTACAGCAGCCGATATGAAGGCGTACTACGACAAGTGGTATCACCCCCGCAACGCCACGCTGGTCGTTGTCGGGGATTTCAATACTGATGAGGTGGTCGCTCGCGTTGAGGAGCTGTACAAAGAGATTCCGGCAGGCCCGGAGCCGCGCCCGCTCGCTATCGTCGAGCCGCCGCAAAAGGGCGAAAAGCGCGTGGTCGTAAAAAAGGACACGCCCGTCGAGCGAATGTTGATAGGCTATCACGCGCCCGCCGTAGCAGACACGGATTCCTACGTGCTGCACGTGGCGGAGATGATCCTATCGACCGGCAAGACATCAAGGCTTTATCAACGACTGGTCGAAAAAGATCAGTCCGTCACTGTAGTCAAAGCCAGTTATAACGATCATATCGATCCCTCGCTCTTTTACATCCAGGCGGAGCTAAAGCCGGGATTCGAGATTACCCGGGTCGAGCAAGCCGTCTACGAAGAGATCGAGCGGCTAAAGAGCGCGGGCGTGACGGGCGCGGAGCTTGAAAAAGCGAAGCGTCAGATTGAAGCCGACATAGTACTCAGCAACGAAGAGTATTTACAGCAAGCGATCTTGCTCGGCCAGTTCGAGACAATCGCACTGGCCGACCACATCCCGCCGGATTCGCGAGGCTATAAATACCTGGACACGATGCTCGACCGCATACGCGCGGTCAGCGCGGAAGACGTAGCCCGCGTGGCCCGGAAATATTTTGCCCAGGACAATCGCACGGTCGGCTTCCTGATAGACGACGACGCGGGCGCAGGCGGCGAGAGTGCTTCGCCTTCTCAAATTTCAAATTTCAGATTTGAAATCTCAAATCATAAATCGCGCGTCCGCCCTCCTGGCCCGGTCGGCTGGGCCGCAGACCCTGCCAGCCGCGCCCGTTTCCGCACCGTCGAACAGGCGGCGGGCACGAGCATTCCGTCGTCAAGCCCTGCCGATGACGGCGACCGCCGGGGCTCGCGCGCGCGGCCCAGGCTCGATGTCGAACGCCTCGTGCTTGAGAACGGGATGGTGGTGCTGCTTTCAGAGAATCACACCAATTCGTCCGTTTCTATAAACGCCACGGTGCAGGCCGGGTCGAGATTCGAGCGGGACGAAAAAGCGGGCCTGGCTTCTCTGGTCGGCGAGTTGATCGATGAAGGGACGGCGACGCGGAATTCGGACCAGATTGCCGAAGCCGTGGAGGCCGTCGGTGGCCGGTTTATTACGTTGGGTGATTATCAATCGAGCGGCGTTCGCTCGGCTTTTCTCTCTTCTGATATTTCGCTCGGACTTGAGATCACGGCGGACGTGTTGATGAACGCCACCTTCCCCGAAGATAAAGTCTGGCAGCACGTCGAACGTCGCAGGGCTCAGATCAAGAGCCGCCTCGACGTGCCGCGCGTGCAGGCTTCTGACGAGTTCAACGAAGAGGTATTCAAGGGGCATCCGCTCCACCGCCCGCCCGTGGGTTACGAGCATACTGTCAGGAGCCTGACCCGCGCCGATATGATAGATTTTTATCGGCGGTATTACGTGCCGAACAACACCATACTGACCGTCGTCGGCGATATAAATAAAGCGGAAGTGAAACAGAGGATCGAAGATGTTTTCGGCAAATGGGAGAAAGTCGCCGACTTCACCCCGCCCGTGATCCCGCGCCCCGCGAGGGCTACCGCGCCGGTTGAAAAATTCATCGCCGCGCCGAAAGAGCAAGTCAATATCTTTATGGGCCATCTGGGCGTCGAGCGCACAAACGCAGATTACTACTCGCTTCTGGTGATGGACACTATACTCGGCTCAAGCCCCGGATTCACTTCGAGGATTCCGCGCATTTTGCGCGACGAGCAGGGGCTGGCTTATTCGACGTTCAGCAACATTACGGCGAGCGCAGGAATTGACCCCGGGCGTTTTGTCGCCTACATAGGCACGTCGCCTGAAAACCTGAAAAAGGCTACTGAGGGGCTGCGCCGCGAGATTACTCGAATCTTTGAAGAGCCGGTCACCGGCGAGGAGCTTGAATCGGCAAAGGCGTACCTGACGGGAAGCTTCGTTTTTGATTTTCAGACCAACGCCCAGATAGCCGAGTTCTTGATCGAGGCGGAAATCTACAAGCTCGGATACGATTATCTGGAAAAGTACCCCGAACTAATTCGCGCGACAACCGTAGAAGAGATCGCGCGAGTGACACGCGCACACCTTGACCCCGCGCGACTGACTACCGTAGTCGTCGGAAGAATTGAGAGTTGAGATAGGAGTTTTCATGATTCGGTATCAACGAATAAAAAGAGGGTTCGTATTTATTATTGTCACGCTGCTTGCTACGTCAATTGTGAGCGCGGGGAATTTGCCTTTGCCAACTTCGGAAGTTACGTCGAGCATAACTAAGCGCGATCTTAAAAAGCATTTGAGCTTTCTCGCCTCTGACGAGCTTGGCGGGCGATACACGTTCAGCCAGGGAAATCGAATTGCCGCGCGGTATCTGGCGTCGGAGCTTGAATCCTACGGCTACAGGGGCGCGGCCCGCGACGGATCGTTTTTTCAGAAAGTGCCGCTCGGTTACCGAAACGTGGATATGGATAAGAGCCGTTTGACTTTGAACGTGGGCGGAACAAAGCAGAATTTCAGATACGCCGAGGACTTTGCCTCTGGAACGCCGATGGATTTGAACATCACCGGCAACCTGGTCTTTGTGGGTTACGGAATCACTTCGCCCAAAAACAACCACGACGATTACAAGGGGCTTGATGTAAAAGGCAAGATCGCCGTCGCATTGGGCGGCCTGTCCGACGCGCTCAAGAAAGCCGGTTTCGACGAAGAGAAACAGATAGAGGCGGCGCGAGCGGGCGGCGCGCGAGCTTTGATACTGATTTCGCCGCCGGTTTATATGGCGAACTGGGCGCAGATCAAGGGCTTTATAATGCGCGAATCGGCCACCCTGCCTCCGCGGACTTCGGCGAACAAAGAAGTTCCCGCGATTTACGCCGGGCCCGATCTCGCTAAAGCTCTTTCGAAAGCGATGGGCAAAGAAGAGGCGTACTTGATGAACCCGAAGAGCGAGGATATACGGCCCTCGGCCATCAATGCCTCGGGTGAAATAAGAGTGGACGTTGAGGTGAAAGACGCGCCGCCCGCTTACAACGTCGTCGGCGTGCTCGAAGGCAGTGACGCGCGCCTCAGAGATGAGTACGTAGTATTCAGCTCGCATTACGATCATTTGCAATCTAAAGAGAACGGCGAAGTCTTTAACGGCGCGGACGATGACGGATCAGGAACAGTCTCCGTGCTCGAAATCGCCCAGGCCTTTGCGGTCGGCCCTCGCGCGAAGCGGTCCGTACTGATCATCTTTCACACGGGCGAAGAGATGGGGCTGTTGGGCTCGGAGTTCAACGCCGATCACGAGCCGGTTGTGCCGCTTGCGAAGCTCGTCGCAAATTTCAACATAGACATGATCGGTCGCAGCCGGGCTGCGGGCGACACCGACGTTCGCGATAAAGAATTGACGGACAAGGATTCGGTCTACGTGATCGGCGCAGACAAGCTGTCGAGTGAGCTGAACCAGATCAGCGAGCAGACGAATACCGAGACGACGCGGCTCAGGTTCGATTATACGTATAACGATGAAGCGCATCCGCAGCAGTTCTACTACCGCTCGGACCATTACAATTATGCCAAGCACGGCATTCCGATCATCTTCTACTTCACCGGAGTCCATCGCGATTATCACCTCCCGACCGACGACATAGAAAAGATAGACTTCGAGAAGATGGAGCGAATCAGCCGTATGATCCTGGCTACGGGATGGCGAGTCGCAAACCTCGATCACCGCCTCGTCGTGGATAAGAAAAAATCGCCCGTCCCGGTCGGGCGGTAGCTCGCGCGCGGCGCGTTTGAGATAAAGCTGTTGGCTGGCGTTGCGACATGCGTTATCGTATGGCGTCGGAGGGCTAAAAGAAGATGTATTGTTCATCTTGCGGCACATCTGTAGAGCGGAGCTTGAGCTACTGCAAACACTGTGGGGCAAAGCTGGGCGCAAAAGACTCCAAAGAGCTGTTCCCTGATTCTCTCGTGTGGGCGATGGTATCGCTCTTTATCGCGG
Organism: Blastocatellia bacterium; assembly: GCA_963728545.1. GTDB lineage: Bacteria > Acidobacteriota > Blastocatellia > UBA7656 > UBA7656 > DASUNP01. The sequence goes on along the minus strand of CAVSKO010000002.1, from coordinate 1,923,412 downwards.
GTTTCGGGGTCGTCATCGGCCTGATGTCGGTGATGAAAAAAGAATTGAACCTAAACGAGTGGGTCGTTGTCCTGTTCGGGCTGATGGCCTTCCTGTTGATGTTTGCTATCGAAGGCGTGCTCATCTCGCAATTGGTGCGTCGCCGGAGGGGCGCTAAAGAGGCTCGCGACACTTCGCCGATGAAGGAAGATGCGCCGAAAGAGCTTGAGGCTCGGCAAGCGCTCTCCCTGGCCGAGCCTGCGCCGAGCGTGACCGAGCACACTACGCGCTCATTCGAGCCTTCCTACAGCGAGCGAAAAGCGGAATAACAGGTAGAGCGGCTGCTATGGCCGGGCAGGAATTATGGTTCGGGCGCGAGCGCCATTCGTACAGTTCGAAGAAAATCCTCGTTGCGGAAAGGCTTGGAGAGCGTATACTTCGCGCCTAGCTTCATGGCAAGAAGCAGATAACTTTCCGCCTTCCCGGTCCCGCCTCCCGACATCGCGATGATCCTCGCATTCGGATCTATGAGCCGAAGCTCTTTGATTATTTCCAGCCCCTCTTTGTCAGGCATTACTATATCCAGCACGACCAGGTCAGGGCGGTGGCGCTCATACAACTCGTTGACCCTGTTCCCGTCGCTGGCCTCCCACACTTCGTACCCCGAGCTTGTCAGCAACAGTTTGAGCAAACCCCTTACAATATCTTCATCATCTACAAGCAGAATACCGGGCATAGTTTACTCCGAGTCAACAGCCTACACTAAAAATGTGCGCTATGGCGTCATATCTCGCATGGCGGAGGCTCACCGACAGCGCGCGCAACTGCTCGCTAACCGATTTGAGTTGCCCCTCGGCGCGCTTGCGCTCGGTGATGTCCATCATCACAAATATAGCAGTCAATTCTTACCCGGCCCCATGACGGCCTCTTCCATCTCTTCTTCGATCTCTTCACGCGGGACAACAGTTATCATCCCGCCGCGCACAAGGTAAAGTCCTAGAAATATTATCGTCGCGCCCGCAATCTGTCCCACGGTCGGCCTTTCGCCAAGCGCGACCCAGGCGATTATCATAGCCGTGACGGGAGTGACGTTTGAATAAATGGCCGTTCGCGTGGAGCCTATCTTGCGCACGGCATAGTTCCAAATAAAATGCGCGAGCGCAATTGCAAAAAGCGCGCTGTAAATCAGACCGGCCCAGGATGCGGGGCGAACCTTTGACCAGTCCTGCCTCAACAGCGAGGGCGCGCAGATGAGTAAAAAGACGGGCGTCCCCATTACCATCATCATCGTGGTCGCCTTCATCGCGCCGTAAAGATTTACGAGCCGTTTTGCCCATACCGTGTACAGCGACCAGCAGATGGTAGAGGCGACGAGCAGACAATCGCCCACTATCGTCTCGCCAAAGCGGACTATGCTTTGACCGCTGAAAATAATCAGCGCCATCCCTGCGATAGCCAGCAGCAGCCCCGCAAACCCTCGCCGGGTAAAATACTCCTGCTTGCGCAGGCGGCTTATCACGGCGATGAAAAGCGGCGAGGTCGAGACTATCAAAGCGGCGTTGCCCGTTCGCGTGTTTGCCATGCCGGTTATGAAGATCGATTGATAGATCGCATTTGCCAGCAGCCCGAGCCCGAACAGTCGCCAGCGGTCGCCGCGCGCCACCTTAAAGTTTATGCCCGATGCCAGGGCAATCGTCAGCAGCGTTATAGAGGCGAGCGCGAATCGGAGCCCGTTGAAGCTGAGGGGCATCAAATCTTCGAGCGAGTACTTTATCGCGCTAAAATTCGCCCCCCAGATGATAGTCATTAAAACCAGCAACAGGTTGATTGCCCCGAACTGATTTTCAGACCCGCGCTCCGGCTTCCGGGCGACGCCCGGATCATCTTTATTGGTTTTAGTTTCGAGCATCGAGTAGCGCGCCGCCAATCGGTTTATCAAATCGAGGATGGCCTGGAATCGAATCCCAGAGCCTGTTCCAGGTTATGGGCCGCCATCAAAAGCGTTGCTTCGTCAAAGTGGCGGCCGATGAGTTGTATGCCGATCGGCAGTCCGTTTGAAGAGAGACCGCAAGGCAGGCTCACCCCAGGCACGCCCGCAAGGTTCAAAGTGATCGTGTATATGTCGGACAGGTACATTTCAAGCGGGTTGTCGGCCTTTTCTCCCAGCTTGAACGCAGGCTGCGGCGCTGTCGGAGTTGCGATAACGTCGCAAGAGGTGAACGCCTCGCGAAAATCGCGCTCGATGAGCGACCTCACTTTTTGCGCCTTGCCGTAGTAAGCGTCATAGTACCCGGCTGACAGCGCGTATGTGCCGAGCATTATTCGCCTCTTCACTTCCGCGCCGAACCCTTGACTGCGCGCGCGGCTATACATCTCTTTAAGCGTAGCGGCTTCCTCTGCGCGGAAGCCGTAACGAACGCCGTCATACCGCGCGAGGTTCGAGCTGGCTTCCGCCGTCGCGATTAAATAATAGACGGGCACGGCATACTCTGTGTGAGGCAAGCTCACCCGAACGACCTCCGCGCCCAGTTCTTTAAATTTGTCGATAGCCGCTTCGGTTGAAGCCCTGACCTCCGGGTCCAGCCCTTCGCCGTAATACTCGTGCGGGACGCCGACGCGCAGCCCTCGCGCGTCTCTGCCGAGGGCTTGAAGGTAATCCGGAACCTCTAAATTGCTCGATGTCGAATCACCGGGGTCGCGCCCGGCTATGACGCCGAGTATGCGCGCAGCGTCTTCGACGGAGTTGGCGAGCGGGCCTATCTGATCGAGCGACGAGCCGAAGGCTATCAGCCCGTAGCGAGAGACTCGCCCGTAGGTGGGCTTAAGCCCGACCACGCCCGTAAGGCTCGCGGGTTGGCGTATAGAGCCGCCTGTGTCGGAGCCTAACGCCCCCATAGCCATACCGGCTGCGACCGCCACAGCCGACCCTCCCGACGAGCCGCCGGGCACGCGCGATGTGTCCCAGGGATTTTGAACGGGTCCGTAAGCCGAGTTCTCGGTCGATGACCCCATTGCGAACTCGTCGCAGTTTGTCTTGCCTACGATGATCGCGCCGGCCTGTTCAAGCCGCTCGACCACGGTTGCGGTGTAGGGGGGCTTATAGTTGTAAAGTATGCGCGACCCGGCGGTCGTGCGGACATCGCGAATGACTATGTTGTCTTTAATAGCGATTACAGCACCGGCCAGGGGTGGGAGCGGTTCTCCCGCTTCAGCGGCTCGGTCGATGGCCTCGGCCCGCTTGAGGGCGGAGTCTTCCGTCACGGTAAGAAAGGCGTTCAGCCTTCCCATCTCTTCAATGCGTTCGAGCGCCGCCCGGCAAACGTCCGCCGCCTTCACCTCGCCTGATTCCAGCGAGCGGCGAAGCGAACCTATCGATAAATCATCCAGCTTTAATCCCATATCTGACTTTCTAAATTTACCCGCCGATCACTTTCGGAACCTTGAAATACCCGGCCTCTTCATCGGGAGCGTTTTCAGTGGCAAGGCGCGACCCGAGGCTCGGCTTTACCTCATCATCGCGGCGCGCGTATTCCACATCGTCGGTCCCCAGGCCAGAGTGCGACATAGGCTCGACGCCCGTCGTATCAAGCTCATTCAGCTTATCTATGTAGCCGATGATTGCGCTCAATTGCTCAGAGAATGATTCGGTCTCTTCCGCAGTCAACTCAAGCCTTGCAAGCTCGGCAATCTTTTCCACGTCCGTTTTAGTTATAGGCATACAGTCTCCGGTCGGCTCGTGTGAGCAACCTGAAAATTATAGGTAGCGCGAGACGGGCTATCAAGGTGCCGTAGAGGTTCCGCATTATGAGATATTTACTCGCGCTCGTGTCTAGTGATAAAATCCCGACCGTTCGACCTAGGCCACCTTACTTGAGGATTTCATTATGTTCGCGGACGACGATCAGGACGTCCTTGCTAAGACGACGGTGCCCGCATTTCCTTCCCAGCATTTCAGCGGTATACAAACCGGATTGCTTTTAAAAGATCGTTATGTGATAGAGAGAGAGATTGGGAGAGGCGGTATTGGAGTAGTCTACCTTGCGCGCGACAAACAACTGCACTCAAAGCCGGTGGTCGTCAAGTTCTTATTGCTGGCAGCAGATCAGAATGAATGGCACAGGAAGAAATTCCACCAGGAGATTGAAGCGCTCTCGCGAGTAGATCATCCGGGAATTGTCGGGATACTTGATGTCGGTCAGATGCAGGACGATACGCCTTATCTGGTTATGCAGTACATCGAGGGGCTGTCGTTGCGCTCGATGATTAAAGCCGAGGGAATGGACTACGAGCGCGTGGCCCACATTATGCATCAATTGGGTGACGCGTTGAGCATCGTGCATGATAAAGGTATCTACCACCGCGACCTGAAACCCGAAAACATAATGCTGCAAACCCAGAGTTGGGGAGAAGACTTAGTCAAGATCATCGATTTCGGAATCGCTAAGATTAAAGACTCAAAGCTGGCGAGCTTTCGGGAGACGAGCATCGTAGCGGGCACGATAGCTTACATGTCTCCTGAACAGCTCAACGGAAGGTCATCGCCGTCGAGCGACATATACGCATTGGGCGTGATCGCTTATGAGATGCTGACGGGGCGGCGGCCCTTCAATCCAGATTCTCCGTTTCAGCTTTTGGAGATGCAACGTAAGGGGGTGAGGGTAAAACCCATAGACTTGCGACCGGGTCTGTCTGAAGCGGCGCAGGAGGTGATTCTAAAAGCTCTTTCGTTTGACCCAAAAGACCGCCACGCCAGCGCACGAGACTTTAGCGAAGAGTTGGCGCAATCGTTGACTGCCATCGCAGATTCAATATTGACGATGCCTTTTGCTTCCCCGCAAAGTCCCACCAGACCATTGCGAGGGCGGGTAGGTGCAAAACTTTACGTCGCGATTGCTCTGGTCGCCGTATTGATTATCAGCGGCATCGTTGCCTATACGAAGCTGAATGCCGAGCCTCCGTTAAGCACTATTGAGTTCAGTGAGGATTTCGATGTATTCAACCTGAACCGCTGGGAGATGCCTCGTTCGGGCTGGACCGTTGAATCTGACGGTCGCCTTCACCTGGAGAATGCGCCGTTTATCGGCTTTCCTAAAGAGGTCATCTATCGCAATTTCGTTATGACATTCCATCTCAAGCTGACGAATGCAGGCGGCGCCGCGTGGGCAGTGCGCGTTAAGGATTCAGGCAACTACTACCTGTTTTATCTCTCAGGCCCGGAAGGACTCTATCCCAACCGGTTCATCACCTACATAGTGCGCGACAATAAGTTCGATTCAAGAAATCTTGCGCACTCAGATCCTATAATCGTCCAGCTCAAAGCCGGTAATGTGTATGATCTGGAGATCAGAGTCAGCAACAACCTGATCGAGAACAAGATCATTCCAGCAGAGACAGGCGAAGAAGTGCAGTTAGGCTTTTATAAGGATCCGAATAACGTCTTTCCGTATGGCAGCATAGGGTTCCGCACCGTCGGCTCTGAGAGGTTTTCGGTAGACGAGCTTTACGTCTTACCAGCCGACTTGCAACCGTCGCCACGGTAGCCTCCAATACTTTGAGGAAGCCTTTTTGAATCGTGTAATGCGAAATGGCTGCCTGCTTGACACCCCTGAGGGGCAATAGTAGACTCGCCTTGCATTCATCAAGGCGCCCAGCTTTCCACACAAGTGAGCCCATGGAGGTTTTACATGCTCCGGTTCGCATTACGGTTGATAGAAAGCCTCATCATATTCGCAATCCTTATCTTTACGTTTGCAGGCTCGGATGCTATCGCTCAAACAACTTGCGGCGAGCTTATAGGCCAGGTTTTCGACCCTTCGGGTAATGTATTGCCAAAGGCGAAAGTCTCGATAATCAACATAGCTAACGGCAATCCTCGCTCAAGGGTAACGGATAAGAGCGGGTATTACAGGGTTCCGTGTCTGCCTCCCGGCAATTACAGAATCGTTGCGTCCAAGGATCAATATCTAGATGGCGAAATCGCCTTTGCGGTCCAGCTCAATCAGAAGAATATTGTCGAAGCCCCGGATATTACGCTCCGCCTGGCAACGCTAACTGGAAAGGTTTTTGATCCGGGCGGCGTCGGGTTTCTTAACGCGACCGTCACGGTAATAAACGAAAATAACGGAGAGGCCCGGACGGCTTTAAGCGACATAACAGGAAGCTACAACGTCACGGGCCTCACGCTCGGAAATTACAGGGTCACGGCATCGACGCCGGAGAGCGGTGTTGAAAGCTCCGGCTCCTTTTCGGTAACAGTCGGCGAAGAGAATGTAATTGCGCCACCCATCGTACTCGTGCGCGCTCCGGGACAGAGTCAAAACATCACGCCGCCCCCCGCGCAGGCTAAAGAGCCCACCGGGCGCGCTCAACTCGTCCGCACAAGTGATGCGGCGCGCAGCAGCAATTTTACGCAGACGCAGATGACCTCATTGCCTCTGGGCGGCGCGACTTATATGCGGACCTTTGACGAGCTTGCTCTGCTGGTGGCGGGCGTGGCCCCGCCTCCATACACGCCCGGCGTGCGCGGCCCCGGAGTCGGATTCGGCATAGGCACGGCGGGCACATTCTCCGTCAACGGCGCGCGCGCGCGGTCGAATAATTTCACGATTGACGGCTCGGACAACAACGACCCGGATGTCGGCGTGCGCCGCCAGGGATTCGTCGCCCTGGTCCCCCAGACGCTGGAATCGATAAACGATTTTTCGATCTCGACCCTGTTGTGGGATGCAGAGTTTGGCCGCAACTTCGGGTCGCAGGTGAATGCGGTATCAAGGTACGGCGAGAACAAATTTCACGGGCAAGCATACGCGTTTTTCACCGATTCCAGCTTGAATGCGAGAAACGCTTTTGATTTTCTAGGCGGCGCGTCGGGCGGCGAAGACCCGTTCACGCGCACGCAGGCGGGCTTTACCATCGGAGGGCCGATTGCTCGCAACCGCACGCAGTTTTTTACCAGCTTCGAGCGACAGATCATCAACGCTTCAACCGAGCAGCACTTCGCGTCGCCAGCCGCGAAAGAACGCCGGTTTTTGGGGCTGTCGGAATTTATCGTCGAATCATTTGCTTCGCGCCTCAGCAGATTTGGAGTATCCTCTGGCGCTACGCCCCTGGGCAGCAATATTCTATCTTTCTACCCCTTGCCGAATAACCCGGGCGGCCCGTATGGCGACAATACTTACACCGAGATATTGCCTGCCGATGGCAGAGGCACAGTCTTATCTTTCAGGTTGACGCATCAAATCACGGATCGCAATGCCGTCAACGCGAGATACAACTTCACTGATGACAGCCGCTTGTTGCCAAGCGTCAATCGCGCTATTCGCTCGACAATCGGGTCGGACACCCGCAGCCAGAACCTTTCACTCATCTTTGACAGCGAGCTTACGGATACCATCTTCAGCCTCGCGCGCTTTTCATTTGGCCGAACGCGGATCGCGTTTCCCGAGCATCCAACCAGCCCGCTAATCTTTTCGGAAGATTCAAGCGAATCAGTCGAAACGCCGTTTGGACCACGAGCGGCCAGATCGTTTACAGGCCCCATAGGAGAGCTTATTGTCGAGCCTTTCAGCCCGGTAGGCGTGAACGCGTTGCTCTTTCCGCAGGGTCGCGTGAGTAACACATTCCAGCTTGCTGATACTCTATCGTGGCAGCGAGGAGTCCATTCAATTAAATTTGGTGGCGACGTTCGCCGCGTGCAGCTTAATAGCTTTCAGGACCGGCTGTATCGCCCGCAAGTCGTCTTCGGTAACGGTATTGTTTCAGAGCCGGTCGTGCCCAACCCGGGTGAACCACCCGTCCTCTTAGAAAAGCAATTCTTCCCCGGCGTGGAGTTGGCGGCTCTTGGCATATCCTCCTCCATTTTACAAACGCTCACAGCCGGCACCCCTAATTCAAAAATAGGACTGCGTTTCACTGAGCTAAGCTTTTTCCTTAACGACAACTGGCGGGCGCGCCACAATCTCACATTCGGCTACGGCTTGCGCTACGAATACAATACTGTTCCGCGCGAAGTGAATAATCGCATAGAGGACGCAATCACCTTGCGAAATCTTCCGACCCCGGCATCCCCGCGCTTCGACCGCCCACAGTCTGAAAAGGCTTTTAATGAGGCTGCCGATGCCTACCGCCAGATTATCGGAGGTCGAACAGGAATATATACCCCTGACCGAAATAATTTCGGTCCGCATTTCGGCTTCGCCTGGGATCCATTCTCTGACGGGAAGATGTCGGTTCGGGGCGGCTATGGCATCTACTACGACACGATACTTGGCGCTGTGGTCAGCCAGTCGCGTAACGTCTTTCCAAATGAAATCCCGATCAACATCGGCCCTCTTGTTTTCAACGTAGATTTTCTGAGGCTGCTCAACCCCTCTAACTTCATACTCTTGCCCGTAACCGATGGCAAACCTATCCCTGTCATCAAGCACGAAACTCTCAACCAGCTCGGCGGAGCACCGCGCGATTTCGTCGCACTGGTGGGCGCGCTATTCTTACAAGGGAGGGAGTTCGGAGGTGGCCTGGCATTTACGTTGCCGGATAAAGACCTGCGCACGCCTTACAGCCAGCAGTGGCATGTGACGATTGAGCGCCAAGTCTTTGATGATTATTTTATCTCGGCAGCTTATGTTGGAACCAGGGGCATAAGGCTTACGCGGTTGACCACACCGAACAAAGGGCCGACTATCACACCGACCATTCCGTTTGTTACCTCTAATAAGCCGCCTGAAATCTTCTTTTCCTTCTTTGATGAAGGTTTCAACCCGTTTGCGAGGCCAACACCCGCGCTCGGGCCTTACCAGATTATCGAAGACACGGCCAGCTCAACATATCACGCATTACAGCTTGAAGCCCGCAAGCGGTTTAACCGGAACTTTATTTTCACAGCAGCCTACACGTGGTCGCATGCCCTCGACGACGTTTCGGATTTATTCCCCATAGCGGGCGCGCCCGTTCTTGCCCAAGACAGTCAGAACCTGCTTCTCGAAAGCGGTGATGCTAACTTCGACATCCGGCAGAAATTCGCCGCGTCCTTTGTGTGGGACCTGCCTTTCTATAGTCATACCAATACGGGTATTGGCCGGTGGCTGAGCGGGTGGCAAGTCTCGGCCATCATACAAGCTCACACGGGGCAACCCTTCACGCTCAACCTTCCGGTTGACGCGAACCTGGACGGCAACTTGACTGATCGCCCGTCGTCGACCGAAAAGCTACTCTTTTTTGAAGGTCACGGCTCACGCCGGGTCGCGTTACAGCCCGGTGCAGGGACAAACGATTTCTTCCAGTTTGGCTCCAACGGGTTTGTCGCGCGCAACACAGTTCGCGGCGATGGATTTGTCAATTGTGACCTTGCGTTAAATAAGAAGCTACAGCTTAAGAATGAACACGAGTTAGGGTTGAGGGTCGAGGTCTTCAATCTACTGAACCGGGCGAATTACGGGATTCCCATTCGCACGATCGAGGCTCCGGGGTTCGGCTCGTCTGTAGAGACGGTCAACCCTGCGCGCATAGTGCAATTCGCCGTCAAGTACAGGTTCTAGTCCGCGCACTCGAACTGAGAATCAATCACGGGGGAATGTAAACGGAAATTCTCCGGTTATTCTCCCATCTGAGTTGCGCGCCTGTATGATGACCGTCTGTCCCGGCTTTATCTTTTTACCTGCCGAGTTGCTGATTAAAACGGTCGGGTCCTGTTTCTTCGGTTTTGTTTCCTGCCGCGCGCCGTTGAGCAGTATCACCGACGCTTCATCGAAGCCTTCCCCGACGACAAACAGTTTCTTACGAATCAGCGAGACATTAATTATCCTGAAGCCGCCTGTTAGTTCCGGCGGCTCTACTTTAGCTAAGAATAGATCAATGTTGTTCCCTTCGCCTTTAGATCGTTGGAAAGCGTCCGGAGTAACAGGAAAATCAGGCGACCCGGTCGCGCCCGCTACGTAAATACTGCCGGCGGGAGTGATAGTAAGTGAGGATGGAACATCCTCCCCTCGGCCCCCAAGATAGGTGGAGTACATCAAGGAGCCTGTGGCGGTCACTTTTGTTAAAAAGGCGTCCGCGAAAAAAGTGCCCCCGTTAATTGCTTGAATGGGGAACCGGGTTGGAAAATTGTCTGAGGCTGTGCTGCCTAATATGTGTACATTTCCCAACGAATCTACCGTGAAGCGTTTGAAGACTTCATCATTACTGCCGCCGAGGTAGGTAGAATAAACGGGTGTGCCTGTGGCGCCCAATTTCGTCAAAAACCCATCAAACCCTCCAGCCTGTTTAGTCTGAAAAGCGTTCTGTCTCGGAAAATTTTGCGAGTCGGTTTCCCCTGCTATGTAGAGATTGCCCGATGCGTCAACTGTAAAAGCCTGGTAGAAATCGACAGATGCGCCGCCGAGGTAGGTAGAATAAACGAGTGTGCCTGTGGCGCCCAATTTCGTCACAAATGCGTCAAGGTCGCCGCCACCATATTCGCTTCGAAAAGCATTCAGTATTGGGAACCCCTTATCTGATCCGGTGTCTCCTAGCACATAAATATTGCCCGAAGAATCTACTGTGGAGTTTACAAAAGACTCGAAGGCGATCCCGCCAATATAAGTAGAATAAACGGGTGTGCCTGTGGCATCAAGCTTCGTCACAAATGCGTCTGTGTTGCCGCCACCATATTCGCTTTGAAAAGCATTCAATATCGGGAATCCTTCATTTGAGCTGGTGCTTCCGGTGACATGAATATTGCCCGAAGAATCTACCGTGGAACTTTGAAGGACTTCGAGGCCGCTGCCGCCGAGGTAGGTAGAATAAACGAGTGTGCCTGTGGCATCCAATTTCGTCACAAATGCGTCTGTGTTGCCGCCGTACTCGCTTTGAAAAGCATTATGTACCGGAAACAACCTGTCAGAGTCCGTCCTCCCGGTCACAAAAGTATTGCCTGACTGATCTACTGCGAGGACGCTAAGCAATTCGAAATCGTTGCCGCCGATGTAGGTCGAATAAACGGCCGAGCCTGCTGCGTTCAACTTAGTCACAAACAGATCGGTTGAGCCGCCGGAATACTCGCTTTGAAAAGCATTCAGTATCGGAAATCCCTTATCGGATTGTGTCGCTCCGGACACATAAAAGTTGCCTGAAAGGTCTACTGTGAAAAAAGAGTTTCCACTTAAGTTGTCGCTTTTTTCACCGCCGATGTAGGTCGAATAAACAGGGAAGCCATTAACGTCCAGCTTCGTCACAAATAGATCGGTCAGGCCGCCGCCGTACTCGTTTTGAAAGGCATTCTGCCTCGGAAAGTCCTCTGAGTCAGTCTCGCCAATTAGGTAAACATTCCCCTCTCGGTCAACTGTTGAGCTGAAGAAAAACTCAAACCCGCTGCCGCCGATGTAGGTGGAATAAACGGCTTTGCCTGTAGCGTCCAGCTTCGTCACAAATAGATCGGTCTGGCCACCACCGTACTCATTTTGATAAGCTGCCTTTGTTGGGAAATCATCAGAAATGGTGCTCCCGACTAGATAAGCATTTCCCGAAGCATCTAATGTGAGGCTATTAAAAAATTCGAAATCGTTGCCGCCGAGATAAGTTGAATATGTCAGAACAGGGTCTATCACCAGCGGTTTGCTTTCATCATAACTGCCGACTTCAAACTTAACCTCGCCATCGCCTCCGAGCAAAAACCGTCCGGCTACGTCTTTCCTCACACCTTCACTCTCCTGATACACAACGGGTCTGCGCTGGCGGACTTCGCCCGCTTCGGCGCTCAATACCAGGTCGCCTTGCGCGTCTATGTGAATCCCTTGCGTCCCTTCAAAGCTCAGCTTGATCGAGCGCGGATCAGCGCCGGGGGCCAACACGAAATCATATTCCATCTCGCGCTGGCTGCCGTAGTAGATCAGGTCAACGCCCGGATAGACATTCTCATATCTTACCCTTGCATACCGGGAAACATTTTTGCGCCACTTCGCTGCATTGTTGCCGATGATGTAATTGCTCTTGACGGGTAATTCATCTAACCCTTTTACTACCGGTTCCGGGTTTGCGCCAACCAGCTTCATCCGCAACGCTGATGCCGGCGAACTCACACCACTTCCTTTTCGCAATTCGAGCACGGCTTCATTCAGGGTTAAGAAAAGATTATAACCCGCGCCGCGCGACAAGAACTTGACCTGAGAGTCAATCTGGCCGTCATTAGCTTCAAAGCTGAGCGGCAGCTTGCCATATGCTTCGCTCACGCGCGCTCTGGTATCCGCTTCTGACAGCTCTGTCGAGGCCGGAAAAACTGACTCCGCTGCCGAGATCATCCCGGCGGGATTATTCCAGAAGGAATTTGGCGTCACCACCTGGAACGCCGAAGCTAAAAGCGCCAGCCACAAACCTGTCAATTGCTTTGCATGCTTTTTCTTGCTTTTCATAGGGCCCTGCTCGTTCGTGTGGTGGATTATCGCGGGCGGATTATAACACTTTACCGCCAATTGCAATACCCGTTTACTAAATTGCTTGTTTGATGGCCCCCTACCGCTTTGTTAGAATTTGGCTGCGATAATTCTCAGTTCTAGTCCGGAGGCGTGCGCCTTTGACAGACCCGCAGAAAAGCTTTAACCCTGAAAGACTCACCGAGCGCGGGCGGCGGCGATTGACCACCGTGATCGTTTTGTCCATCGTCGTGTTGCTGCTCCTGCTCTTGCTTGTCGCGCAAAGCGGTTTCAATCTCAACCCTGTTGTCGCGCCTGACACCACGACCGACACTCTGCTGCTTTACGCGCTCTCGTCGCTGAACTTCCTTGCATTCGTCACCGTCCTGTTCGTGCTGTTGAGAAACGTCCTCAAGCTGATCCGCGAGCGGCGCGCAGGGCGTTTAGGATCGAAGTTCAAATCGCGCCTTGTGAGCTACGCCATAGGACTGTCGCTTCTGCCGGGATTGCTGCTCTTCTTTTTCGCGTTCGGGCTTCTGAACCGGAGCATAGACCGGTGGTTCGGCGAACCCGCGCGCCAGGTGGTCGATGACGCTCAGGCTATCGAAGAAGCTTACTTCAAAGAAGAAGAGACCGACCTGGTGAGGGACGCGCGTGCGATAGCGCGCGCTTGGGGGCCGGCTGCAAAAAGCGTTGACGACAAAGCCGCGCTCGGCCGCTTGCTGCACGAGAAGATGAGCGAATACAACCTGGCCCTCATTCGCGCCAAAATGCCGGAACAGACGCTGACTGTTCAGAACGACTCAGAGACCCAGGCGCGTATCGAGCAGGCTTTGAGCGCCGCCGAGCAACAGGCGATTGCAAGCGCAGAGCCTGTGAGCAGTCGCTACGGCGAGATGTTATCGGTAATCTACACGGTCGCGGCCCTCAAGCTCGATGAGAAGCGTCTGCTCATCGTGGCGCGTCAGATTCCACCCGAAGTGACGGCGCGCGCGGCGAACATTGAAGCGCAGCACAAGAATTTTCACAGCCTTCTGGGGAAGATAAAACGCATCAAGGCAATCTACATATTGCTGCTGGCCGCCGTGACGCTGCTTTTGATCTTCACCGCAAGCTGGCTCGCGCTCTACCTTGCGCGAGGCATTACCGTGCCTATACAGGCGCTTGCCGAGGCGACCGACCGCGTTGCGCGCGATGATTTCTCTAAGCCCGTCCGCGTAGTGGCCGAAGACGAGCTGGCCGTGCTCGTTAACTCATTCAACCAGATGGCCGCTCGTCTTGAGGAAAACCGCGACCGGTTGGAGCGAGCGGCCGAAGAGCTTGGCCGCAGCAACCTTGCTCTGGACAATCGCCGCCGGTACATCGAGACGGTGCTGGAATCTTTGTCTACGGGCGTCATCTCTACTGACGAAGCGGCGGGAATCGCTACGATCAACCGCGCCGCGTTGTTTATGCTCGGGATAAAAGAGAAACCCGATGTCGGCACTCCTATCGCCGAGCTGATAGGCGGAGAGCAGGGCGAAGAGCTTCAAGTGCTCTGCCGTCGCGCCCGCCGCAGCCGGGCGGCGCAGGCTGAAATAGAATTCAAACGGGCCGACCAGACGCTTCTTCACACGGCGACGACGGCCGTCGCGCTCAGTAATTCCGAAGGCGCTGTCGAAGGCTGGGTGATAGTGATAGAAGATTTGACCGATCTGATACAGGCGGAGCGCGCGGCGGCGTGGAGCGAAGTCGCCCGCCGGATGGCGCACGAGATCAAAAACCCGCTCACACCCATACAGCTCTCAGCCGAGCGAATAATGCGAAACTACGCGCGGGAAAAGAGCTTTCAACCTCCCGCCCGTTTTGACGAGATCGTGCGCGAGGGGACCGCCACGATAGTGCGCGAAGTCGCCGCGCTCCAACGCATGGTCGAAGAGTTCTCGCGTTTCGCCCGACTGCCCGAAGCGCGCCCCGTGGTCTTGTCCCTCAACGAGACTGTGCGCGATGCGGTCGCACTTTACGCAGAACGGCTCGACGGCATCAGTATAGAATGTAGCCTCGCCGCCGATTTGCCGCCCGTGCGCATCGACCCTGAGCAGATGAAGCGGGCGCTCGTGAACTTGATAGACAACGCGGTTGAAGCGCTTTCGATAGACGGGCAGCCGGAAGGCAACGGGTCGAACGGATCATCGAACGGTCGCAGCAAACGGGTGATAGAGATCGAGACGAGTTATGTGAGCGCGAGCGATCAGGCGCGTCTGGTCGTCGCCGACACCGGGCATGGCATAAGACCTGCGGACAGGGACAAATTATTCTTGCCGAAATTCTCCACGCGCGACCGTGGAACGGGCCTGGGTCTTGCGATAGTGAGCCACATCATCGCCGATCACAAGGGGCGCATCTGGGTTGAAGACAACCAGCCGCGCGGCGCGCGCTTCATCATAGAACTGCCCGCCGGATGAAGCCGATGCTATACTGGAGCTTCAACTATTTTGATGTTCTGTTAGAGGGGCAAGTTATGAGCATAACCCGGACTTTAATGACTGCCGATGAGCTTCTGCGCATGCCGGATGACGGGTATCGCTACGAACTTGTCAAAGGAGAGTTGCGCAACATGGCACCGGCAGGCGGCGAGCATGGGAAGATATCGCTTGAGTTTGGCTATCAACTTCTCCGGCATGTCAAAGCTCATCATCTTGGGGTGGTGTTAGGTGCAGAGACAGGATTCAAGATTGCGACCGATCCTGACACGGTTCGCGCGCCTGATGTGGCTTTCGTCCGCCGCGACCGCATCCCGGAAACCGGATTGCCTAAGGGATATTGGCCCGGCGCTCCAGACCTGGCCGTTGAAGTGATCTCTCCCGGCGATATATATGGCGAGGTCGAAGAAAAAGTGAACGAGTGGCTCGATGCCGGCACTCGCATGGTTATAGTAGCCAATCCACGTAATCGCTCTCTGAAGATTTATCGTTCGCGCACCGATGTTGTAATACTAGACGACTCGGATGAGCTTACCTGTGATGACGTGATTCCGGGTTTTGTTTCGAAGGTTTCAGAACTGTTTGATTAAAGCAATTGCCCAGCCTCAAAAGCCGTTAGAGCAGTTTTCGATTGAATGTACGAGATTAGAAAGACATCTCACCGCCGCAGACACAGAGAACACAGGATGGCCGATGATGTGCTTCGCACGCGGCGGGGGCGCAGAGCAGAATATGGTTTTCTCTGCGCATCCTTTGCGTCCTCTGTGTCTCTGCGGTGAATCTTCTTTCATTCCCTTACACTCAGATGTAATTTGATCTAATAAAAAACTTTCAGCCTAATATACCGCTCTTCGATTAATCATCTACAACTCGCCGTTCAGCACTATGTTATCGATCAGGCGGGTGTTTCCGAAAAAGACCGCCATTGAAACAAGGATGGGACGGTCCGCAGGGATGGTTTCGATCGGGTTGAGATTGTTTACGCCCGTGATTGCCAGATAGTCCAGGCGGGCGAGCGGCTCGGCTTCGATAAGATTGCGCATTGAGGCTAACAGGCTTTCGCTCCTGCGCTCGCCGCCGTTGTAGCTGGCCCTGCACCGCTCAAGCGCGCGCCTGAGGACTGTCGCCGCCTTGCGCTGTTCCGCCGACAGGTAGACGTTGCGCGAAGAGAGCGCAAGCCCGTCTTCTTCCCTCACCGTAGGCCCCACAACTATCTCTACATCCATCGCAAGCTCGCGCACCATCCGCTTGATTACGATTACTTGCTGGGCGTCTTTGCGCCCGAAAAAAGCGAAGTGCGGGTGGACGATATTGAATAATTTATTTACTACCGTGGTGACGCCGCGAAAGTGGCCCGGACGGCTCGCGCCTTCGAGCTTCTCGCCCAGGCCTTCGACGACGACGTAAGTCGCGAAGCCCGCAGGGTACATATCTTCGGGCGCGGGAGCGAAAATAAGATCGACGCCCCGCGTGAAAGCTAGCTCGGCGTCGCGAGCAAGGTCGCGCGGGTATCGCTCAAAATCTTCGGCGGGGCCGAACTGCGCCGGGTTGACGAAGACTGAAACGATAACCTTGTCGCACATATCGCGCGCTAGGCTCATCAGAGACAGGTGCCCTTCGTGGAGCGCGCCCATAGTCGGCACAAAACCTACGCGATGCCCCTCGGCGCGAAGCTCGCGCGCCACGGCCATCATTCGAGGTATGCGATTGATTATCTCCATATAAGCAAAGGATGAGGGATGAGGGATAAGCAAAGGATGAAGGATGAGGGATGAGGGATGAAAAGGACTTTAAGCAAGACATCTGAAATTTGAGATTTCAAATCTAATGTGACAAGCCCGGCGCCTGGAATCCTTTTCATCCTTCATCCTTTAATTGATTGGTCCGAGAGGCGGCATAGACATTGTCGGCTCGTCTTCGACTTCGACAACGACGCCTTCGGGAAGATGATAGCTCTCTTTGTCGGCAGGGAAGCGGTGAGCCTCGACATCGTCGGCAAACCGCTTTAGCGCATCGCTTATAATGGCTTTTACGTCCGTGTACTGGCGGACGAATTTTGCCGTGTGACCGAACGTCAACCCTACCAGATCGGTGAAGACCAGTATCTGTCCGTCGCAATCGACGCCCGCGCCTATGCCGATTGTCGGAATGCTCAGGCGGGTCGTGATGAGCCGCGAGATTTCTGCCGGTATGCCTTCCAGCACCAGCGCAAAAGCGCCCGCCCGCTCTAGCGCAATCGCGTCTTCGATCAGCTCGCGCGCCGCCCCGATCAATTTGCCCTGAACGCGGTAGCCGCCCATTCTCAAGACGGATTGCGGCGTCAGCCCTATGTGGCCCATGACGGGGACCTCGGCATCGACCATGGCTTTTACTACGTGGGCGCGCCGCGCGCCGCCTTCGATCTTTACGGCTTCGGCCCCGCCCTCTTTCACAAAGCGGATGGCGGAAGCGACGGCGGTCTCGGGGCTGTCTTGATAAGTGCCGAAAGGCATGTCTCCTACGATGAGCGCGCGCCGCGTCGCCCGGCGCACTGCGCGCGTGTGGGCTATCATCTCGTCAAGCGTCACGGGAAGCGTCGAGTCATAACCGAGCACGGTCTGGGCGAGGCTGTCTCCGACAAGGATAAGGTCGAAACCAGCTTCATCCACGAGCCGCGCGGTCGGGTAATCATAAGCAGTCAAGGCTCTGATAGGCAGACCGCCTTTACGCCCTCGTATATGAGGAACGGTGATCTTCTTTGCGTCGGTTGCGGTGATATGACTCATTGGGGGTCTCCTTCGAGCGGGTCGCCTACGGTAATTCTCGGCTTGATTATATTGGATTCGCAAAGGATTGCAAGGCACTGATTGCCGACCAGTTGACCCTTTGGCTCGGAACCTGTAGCTTTTTGTTGAGACGCACGAGTAACTCAACCTTAAGAGGTATCGCATGAAATGGGTCGGCAGACGGCAGAGCGAAAACATTGAAGACCGGCGAGGGTTTTCAACCGGGGGGAAAGTGGTGGCGGGAGGAGGGCTCGCGGGCCTTGCCGTGCTACTACTATCTTACTTTCTTGGAGTTGATGTCAGCCAGATCATACCACCCGAAACCGGCGACGGGACTGTCGAACGGCGCGAGGTTGATCCAGCCGAGCAAAAGCTGAAAGAGTTTACGGCGGTCGTACTGGCCGATACGGAGGATGTCTGGAAGGAGTTGTTCCGTCGGGAGTTTAGAAGGGAATACCGTGATCCGGGACTGGTCTTGTTTTCGGGCAGCGACCGGTCCGGCTGCGGGTTCGCCTCCGCCGCTACGGGGCCGTTCTACTGTCCGGTCAACGAGAAGATATATATCGACCTGCAATTCTTCGGAGAGCTTGAGAGGCGCTTTCGGGCGGCGGGCGATTTTGCCCAGGCTTATGTGATTGCGCACGAAGTCGGGCATCACCTCCAGAAACAGGTCGGGATTCTCGACGAGGTCCATGCTAAGAGAAGCCGCGTGAGCGAGGTCGAGGCGAACCGCCTGTCGGTGAGGCTGGAACTCCAGGCAGACTTTCTTGCGGGCGTCTGGGCGCACCACGCTCAGAGGGCGAAAAATATTCTTGATCCGGGCGATATCGAAGAGGCGCTCGGCGCTGCCCAGGCCGTCGGCGACGATCGTTTGCAGCAACAGGGTAAAGGTTATGTGGTGCCTGATTCTTTTACTCACGGCAAGGCCGAGCAGCGATCCAGGTGGTTCCGCCTTGGATTCGATACCGGAGAACTTTCGCGAATGATGGACACGTTCAAGCTGGATTACAACAGCCTGTAAAGTCGCCATTAATTCGAGAGAGCTGCTCACTCCGGCAGTAATATTTGTCAGGGTTAGCGCATTAGGTGATAGAAGCGGTAAATAATCAGAGCCTGTTATTTAACGGCAGCTCAATAGGTCGCGATTTGCCGCTTCTATTTTGCCACCTGTTGGATAGTGGGTTAATATTCATGTCCTGGTGAGGCAGGTGAGTTGAGCGATCATATTTATCACTCCACCTTTTTGCCTGCCGACTCCCGCTATCATCGAGGAATATGAGGCCGTCAAAAAAGAGTTATAAACCTTCCAACCCGAATGAATCCGGTCGCCTGGGAGAGATATACCGGGTCGCAGCCCAGATCATTTGTGAAAAGGGATTTGACGCTACCTCCATGAACGACATCGCCGAGGCCGTCGGAATTACGAAGGCAGGCATCTATCATCATATTCCCGGCAAAAAAGATCTTCTCTTCCGCATCATGAGCTTCGGTCTTGATAAGCTCGATGAGGAAGTAATAATTCCGGCTCAGGCCATAACCGATGCCGAGCAACGGTTGCGCGCGATCATCACCAACCACGTACAACTGATTACCAGCCGGAGCACACGGCATGGCAACCCCATCACGATCGTCGTGGACGAGGTTGCGGGGCTTGCGCCTGCGCATCGTCGCAAGATCGATCAGCGAAAACGCGCTTACTTCGATTTGATACGAGAGACGCTCAAACAACTCAAAGCCGAAGGCAAGCTGAATGATGTTGATGTGACGGCTGCCGCGTTCAGCCTGATCGGCATGATTCTATGGCTCTCTCGCTGGTACAGCCCCGAAGGTCGGCTGACGCCTGAACAGCTATCCGAAGAGATTACCAATGTCGCGCTGGGCGGTCTGCTCGGCTCACCCGCGCGCGCTTCTCGTCGTTCGGCTTGATTCAATAATCGTACTCTCACCTTTCTTGACAGCCACTTGACCGCGCTGTACGCTAGCTGACCGCTCGGTAAGCGAGAACCGCGCGCCGTTATCATACTTTTTTTGAAGAGAGGAGCACCCCTGTATGAGTGAGCTGGTTTCATTGAAAAAAGATGGAGAGGTCGCAATCATTACCGTCAACAATCCGCCCGTCAACGCGCTCAGCCCCGGAGTGCCGGAAGGGATTCGAGCGGCGGTCGAATCGATTTCGACAGATGATGAGATCAAAGCCGCCGTGTTGATAGGCGGTGGAAGCACTTTTATCGCCGGGGCCGACATAAAGGAGTTCGGCAAGGTGACATCGGGCGAGAAAAAAGGCGGGAGCCTGTTGCCCCTGCTCACTTTGATAGAAGACTGCCCTAAGATCATGATCGCCGCGATTCACGGGACGGCTTTCGGCGGCGGGCTGGAAGTGGCGATGGCCCTTCACTACCGCGTCGCCGCCCCGGCGGCGCAGGTTGGCCAGCCGGAAGTAAAGCTCGGCATCATCCCCGGCGCTGCGGGCACGCAGAGGCTTCCGCGACTGGCAGGCATAGCCAGGGCCGTCGAGATGTGCGCTTTCGGCGAGCCGGTCCGGGCCCTTGATGCGCTCGAATGCGGGATCGTGGACCGCATAATCGAAGGCGACCTGCTCGCGGGCGCTGTCGAGTTTGCGCGCGAGATAATCGCAAAAAATGAGCAGCCGCCACGGACGCGCGAGCGCGACGAGAAGCTGGGCGACGACGAGACTAACGCGCAGATATTTGCCGCCGCCCGCCGGCAGGCGGCAAAGACTCGGCGCGGGCAGACGGCCCCGATTGCCGCGATTGACGCGGTCGAGGCGGCTACCCGGCTCTCTTTCGACGAAGGCTGCCAAAAAGAGGCGGAGCTGTTTCGAGAAACCCTGTTTGGCGATCAATCGAAAGCGTTGATTCATGTCTTCTTCGGCGAGCGCGAAGTGGCCAGGATTCCTGACGTGCCGAAAGAGACTCCGCGAATTGAGATCAACCGGGCCGCCGTCGTCGGCGCGGGCACGATGGGCGGCGGGATCGCGATGAACTACGCCAACGCGGGCATCCCTGTTTTGCTAAAAGAGACTTCGCAAGAGATGCTTGATCGCGGGCTTGCGACTATCACAAAGAACTACGCCAACTCGGTCAAGAAAGGCCGCTTCACGCAAGAGGTGATGGACCGCCGCATGGCGTTGATCACGCCGACGCTCAATTATGAAGGTTTTGAAGAAGCCGACATCGTGACCGAGGCGGTCTTTGAAGGCATGGAGCTTAAGAAAGAGGTCTTCACTGAGCTGGATAAGGTTTGCAAGCCCGGCGCGATTCTCGCTTCAAACACTTCGACGCTTAACATAGATGAGATAGCCTCGGTCACCTCGCGCCCGCGTCAGGTCATCGGCCATCACTACTTCAGCCCGGCCAACGTCATGCGGCTGCTTGAGATCGTTCGCGGCAAGGCCACGAGCAAAGAGGTGATAGCAACTTCTATGGCGCTTGCGAAGAGGCTGAAAAAGGTCGGCGTGCTCGTAGGCAATTGTCGCGGATTTGTAGGCAATCGCATGCTCGCGCCTTACGGTCGCGAAGCGCAGTTCCTGGTCGAAGAGGGCGCGCGCCCCGAAGCGGTTGACGGCGCGCTATACAAGTTCGGCCTGGCGATGGGGCCGCTCGCGATGGGCGACCTGGCGGGGCTTGATGTAGGCTGGCGGATTCGCAAAGAGTACAAGCATCTGGAAGACCCCAACGTTCGCCATCCGATGATAGCCGACCATTTGTGCGAGATGGGCCGGTACGGTCAGAAGACGGGCGCGGGGTGGTATCGCTATGACGAGAACCGCCGCGCTACTGCCGACCCCGAAGTCGAAAAGCTCATCGAAGAGGCAGCAGCGGAAGCAGGTATCGAACGGCGCGAAATCGGTGAAGACGAGATCATCGAGCGGACGATGTACGCTCTGGTAAACGAAGGCGCGAAGATATTGGATGAAGGCTTTGCGCTGCGTGCTGTCGATATAGACATCATCTACGTCAACGGATACGGCTACCCTGCGTGGCGCGGGGGGCCGATGTGGTATGCCGACACCGTCGGTCTGAAAAAGGTCTATGACCGCATCACGGAATTTCACGCACGCCACGGCCAGTTGTGGGAACCGGCCCCGCTGCTGAAGCTGCTGGCCGAGCAGGGCAAGACGTTTGCCGACTTCGACAAGGGAAACATCTCGACCGCTGCATAAGGATGGAGATAATAGCGATTTTCAATTGAATATACGGAACTGGAGATACATCTCACCGCAGAGACACAGAGAACACAGAGCGGGCGCAGAGAAAACCAACGTCTGCTCTGCGCATCCGCCGCGTGCGAAGCACATCATCGGCCATATGCGTCCTCTGTGTCTGCGGCGGTGAATCTGCTGGTATTTCCATATCAAACCCTGGAAAGGAATCATTATGAGAGAAGCTGTTGTTGTCGCAAGCTCACGGACTCCGCTTGCGAAGTCTTTTCGCGGTTCGTTCAACCTGACGCGACCGGATGAGCTGGCGGCGCATGCGATCAAAGACGTTTTGCGCAAGACGCCTGAGCTTGCACCAGAAGAGATCACGGACGTTATCTTTGGATGCGGACAGCCGCACGGGCCTGCGGGCAACAATGTCGCGCGAGTATCAACGATCCTTGCGGGATTGCCCGCGACGGTCGCCGCTACGACGGTCAATCGCTTTTGTTCTTCGGGCCTACAGTCCGTAGCGATGGCTGCGCACCAGATCATGGTTGAAGGCGAGAATGCTGCGATTGGCGGCGGCGTCGAAAGCATTACTATGATGACCAGGGATTACAACCCGCACCCCTGGGTCCTCGAACACAAACCGGGAATCTACATGGTCATGGGCGATACCGCCGAAGTCGTCGCAAAACGATATGGCGTCAGTCGAGAAGCGCAGGACGAATACTCGCTTTTGAGCCAGCAGCGCACTGCGCGGGCGCAAGCCGAGGGCTTTTTTGAAGAAGAGATCGCGCCGATGAAAGTCACGCGCGGCATACTCGATAAGAAAACCGGAGAGGTCGTGAGCCGTGAAGAGCACTACTGCGACCGTGACGAGTGCAATCGGCCAGACACTACGCTCGAAGGGTTGCTGTCGCTAAAGCCTCACTTCGACCCAAACAGTGGCCAAGGCACGGTGACAGCAGGGAACTCGTCACAGCTTTCCGACGGCGCGTCGGCAACGCTTGTGATGTCGCGCGAGCGCGCAGAAGAACTCGGCATCAAGCCGAGGCTGATCTTTCGCGGTTTCGCGGTCGCGGGCTGCGAGCCGGATGAGATGGGCATAGGGCCTGTGTTCGCCGTGCCGAAGCTGCTCAATCGCCACGGGCTTAAAGTCGAAGACATAGACGTGTGGGAGTTGAACGAAGCGTTTGCCGTGCAGGTCGTCTACTGCCGCGACCGCCTTAGCATCGATCCCGAAAAATTGAACGTCAACGGCGGCTCAATCGCCATAGGCCACCCGTTTGGAATGACGGGCTCGCGCATGGTTGGGACGCTTGCAAACGAAATGCATCGGCGCAAGGCAAAATACGGCGTGGTGACTATGTGCGTTGGCGGAGGTCAGGGCGCGGCGGGATTGTTTGAAGCCTTCAACTGAATCACTAGTGAGGAATGGGCATGCCGAATTCATTATTTGATTTGACCGGAAAGACGGCTATCGTCACCGGCTCGACAAAAGGCATCGGGCGCGCGATTGCCGAAGCGTTGGCGCGCGCAGGAGCCAGGGTGGTCATTTCGAGCCGCAAAGCGGACAAGTGCGAAGAAGTCGCAAATGCTATTCGAAGCGAAGGGCTGGAGGCGGTCGCGATCCCCTGTCACATCGGCAAGCGCGAGGATGTCGAGCACCTGGTTTCTGAAACCAGAAGAGAGTGCGGGCAGATAGACGTGCTGGTCTGCAACGCAGCCGTCAACCCGTACTTCGGCCCCATGTCGGGATTGAGCGACGATGCCTTCACTAAAGTTATGGACTCCAACGTCCGCAGCAACGTGTGGCTGGCGAATCTTGTGCTCCCCGAAATGGCCGAGAGAAAAGACGGCAGCCTGATAATTGTTTCCAGCATCGGCGGGCTTAAAGGCTCGCTGAACCTGGGCATCTACGCCATCTCTAAAGCCGCAGATTTTCAGTTGGCCCGAAACCTTGCGGTCGAGTGGGGGCCGCACAACATCCGCGTCAACTGCATCGCGCCGGGGCTTGTGCGAACAGACTTCGCCCGCGCGTTGTGGGAGAACCCCGAGACGCTGGCTAAAGCCGAATCGACCACCCCGCTCAGGCGCATAGGCGAGCCGGAAGACATAGCCGGGGCCGCAGTCTTTCTCGCATCGCCCGCCGGTCGGTGGATGACGGGACAAGTGATCGTAATCGACGGCGGCGTGACTATCGGCGGCGGATAAACAGTCGCATCCGAAATAGACCGTCTTTTGAGTGGCAAGCATGCCTGCCTTTGCCGAAGCTCAACGAGCCGGACATTATATCTCCTCAAGAGGAGGTGATTAGTTGTCGTCAACGCTTTTGGCTTTCGTCGTTTTGTTATCTTTCCTGTGCGGCCTTGTGCCGGGGCAGGCCGACGACCTTGCGTCAGACGTGCGCGTGATGAGTTTCAACATTCGGTATGGCACGGCCCAGGACGGCGATAATCACTGGGAAAAACGGAAAGAATTTCTGATCAAAACGATAAAGGCTTTTGACCCGGATTTGCTGGGGACGCAAGAGACGCTCTCGTTTCAGCGGGATTTCATCGCGGAAAAACTGCCGGGCTACGATGTGCTTGGCGTCGGGCGTGACGACGGGCGAGAGCGCGGTGAAATGACGGCGCTCTATTTCAAACGGAGCCGGTTTGAAAAGATAGACGGCGGCCATTTCTGGTTGAGCCAAACCCCCGAACAGCCCGGCAGCAAAAGCTGGGACAGCTCGTTGCCGCGAATGGTCACGTGGGTCAAGCTGCGTGATCGCCGTCAGCCGAACGCCAAACCGATAATGTTTTTCAACACGCACTTCGATCATCGCGGGACTGAGGCTCGAACGGAATCGGCCCGGTTGCTGCGCCGCCGTGTGGCCGAGTTGATCAAATCATGCCGTGTGATCGTGACGGGGGATTTCAACACGGGCGAAGGAAGCGAGCCGTATCGCGAGTTGTTTTATCCGAACAACGACGGGCCGTCGCTGCTCAGCGATACGTACCGCGTTACGTATCATGGCCGCGCGCCGAATGAAGGGACTTTTTCCGGCTTCAAAGCAGAAGACTCAAACGGCCCGCGCATTGACTGGATTGGGGCCTCAAAGGATTGGTGGATAGTCGCAGCTTCCATTGATCGCACGGCGCGTGAAGGGCGCACGCCTTCCGATCATTTCCCGGTAACGGCGGTATTGCGGATGCGCTAGCCGGATTGCATGTCTGAACCACAGGCAATGAAATCAAATGCCGTCATCATCGTCGCAAAATACGCAAAGAGCCGCAAAGTTCGCAAAGA
This sequence comes from Blastocatellia bacterium, assembly GCA_963728545.1. Taxonomy (GTDB): domain Bacteria; phylum Acidobacteriota; class Blastocatellia; order UBA7656; family UBA7656; genus DASUNP01. The sequence goes on along the minus strand of CAVSKO010000002.1, from coordinate 1,898,367 downwards.
AGATTTGCGAACTTTGCGGCTCTCGATCATCACTTCGAGTCGTTGGCATTGATAGTTGATTAGACTACGGCTGCGCGCCGCCTTTTTTCTTTCGAGCCGCAAGATAAGCCTTTGATTGCTGGCGCACAATATCGATGAGATTCCCCATCGCCAGATGCACATCGATCAGGTGGAATCCCCAATCGGCCTGAACCGCGCCGTTTACTACTACGTCTCCGACGATGTCGTCCGTGCGCGGGTCTGCCGGGTTGCCTTTCACAGTGACCGCGAGGTAGGAACCTTTTTCATTCGATACGCATTCGGCTGTAAGCAAACCTGGGACGCTCACGAAAGGAGTGTTGATCGGTTGCGCGGGCGTGACCCATGGTTTCGGCTCTGCCGAAGATCCAAGGCTTCGCCCTGCGGCCGACAGGTAAGAGTGCAACTCGCCGCTGCCGCCGCTGAGCGCCGCAGGGTTTGTGCAGGCAGCGGCCATGCCTTCACCTTGCACGCGACCGAACCGGCTATTAGCGGGCGGCGGCACATCGGAACGGAAAGAGACATAGGAGATAACGCATCCCGTTTGCGACGCCGAACGGCAAAGCGGCATGTGCTTAAACGCACCGCCTACGTCCTTGCCCTTCGGCACCGAGACATTAGTTCCTAACAGCAGCGCGGAGATAATGCGCTCCTGATCGGGCTTGCCATTGATCTCGTTGCGTATCAGTTGCGTGAGCACGCCTGAGCCTTGCGAGTGGCCTATCAACACCACACCGCGCCCTTGATTGTCGTGCTCAAGATAATACTTCCACGCATCGACCACATCGTTATATGTGAGCGCGCGGTCGACGGCCATCGGCTTGCCCGCGATAGCTGACCTGAGCGCGGTCAGCGTCACTTGCCGGTAGAGCGGCGCAAAGACGCGGCACTCTGAGCCGAATCGCGCAAACTGCGCGCGGATCACCCCCAGCTCTTCCGGCCCCGCCGTCATGTCGCTGTTGGGCGTCTGGTCGTTAGAGACTGTTGGGTAGACGTAGAAACAATCTATCGGCGCTTTCGGATTCGCCGTCCATTTCTCCGGCTTCAACTTGCCGTTAGCATTGACGACAGTTGTGTTCAGATCAACGGCGCAGGCGTCCTGACGGCCCGGGCGGCACAGCCAGGATTTTCCATCACTGTAATCGTTCTTGGTTGCCGTCCCTGCGGTCGCGGGTTGGGGCGGGGTCTGTGCGAAGACTGCTTCGGCTCCACACAGTACAACGAATACTGCTAAAGCAATAATGGATTTTCTGAGCATATCTTTACCTTTCGAGTTCCGGGTCTGTTTCCGTCCTAATGAGATTGTTGGAGCTTGCCGCCTTTTGCCGAGAGCATCAACTTGATCAACTCTTCGGTGACTTTCGGCTCAAGCCCTTCGGTATGTCCCTTATCGATGCGGACGACGTCAGCGACGACCCTGCCGTCCTTGCAATCCGGATAGACATAGACCTGTGCCTTGCCTGGCCCAGGCGGAAGACCCCAGGCCGGATTGGGCGGATTCTGACGCGTGCTGTCATAGACGTAACCGGCCCTGGTGTATATGTTACGTGGAATATCCAACCTATAACCTTCGGCACGACACTCCATTCACTCACATCTATAATACTTCCACCACACATAGAGGTACGAATATGAATAATCCTCACTGGGACCGCTACCCACTGCTTGCTCTATCTCCTCACGCAAGATTGTGGTTGGTTATCCAGGCCAATCTTGGTCTCGCCATGAATACTATAGACGCTTATGGCCGCGCACTGGAAGAATTCCTTTCCTTTAGTGCATCTCTAAACGTTGCGCCGGAGATGGCCACCAGAGAGCATATCGCCGCCTATGTTCATCACCTCACAGTCCGCCCTTCCTTGAAGAGGTCAGCAGGTCAAGTCTCTGTTGCTGCCGGTCTTGCCAATGCAACTCTACAGCAAAAACTAACCGCAATCCGGCTCTACTATGATTATCTGATGGAAGAAGGTAAGCGATTAGATAATCCGGTCGGGCGGGGACGATATACTCCAGGCAAAGCTTTCGGTGGCAAGCGTGACCGTGGGCTGATTCCTCATCATCGTAAGCTACCGTGGATACCTAATGAAGAGCAATGGCAGGCTTTGCTCGACGCCGCACGTGCGGAGCCATCTCGTAACCGCTTGATGCTTACAATGTCTTATGATGCCGCATTGCGCCGGGAGGAACTTTGCTCTTTAACAGTTGAGGATGTGGACCCGGCTAAACGGCTGCTGCGTATTCGTGCCGAGACTACAAAGAACCTACAGGAGCGAATAGTTCCCTACTCTATCACAACCGCAGAGTTATTCAGGGCGTACCTTCCACACCGGCGCGAGTTAAGTAGAAACAGAGGACCGTTGTTCCTGTCTGAATCTCGCCGCAATTGCGGACAGCCTATTTCGATTTGGACATGGTCTAAAGTAATGCGAGAGATTGCTGTACGGGCTAACGTGCTGCAGTTCACGACTCATACACCTCGTCACCTTTGCCTGACGGATTTGGCCAGGGGTGGTTGGGACATCCACGAGATTGCCTCCTTCGCTGGTCATCGCAGCATTCAAACGACTCTGCTCTATATCCATTTAAGCGGACGAGAGTTGGCGACTAAGCTTGAAAACGGCATGGCTGCAATACATGCCTGGCGAGTAGCTATGATAGGAGAGTTGCTAAATGAGGGACTCAACACTCAGCAAGAAATTGCCCATCGTTAACTGGTCATGGCCGATAGACCTCACAATTTATGACCGTAGTCCCGACCTCAGTAAAACCGAGCGTGAGTACCTTGAGCGATTGTTAACTCAATTCGATATGAAATCTTCATTCTGGCCGGAACAGTCTCGTGCGGCACTCGACCGGCTGCTGCTTCCTATTAATGACGTTTTAGATTACTTGCAAGTGAGGAAGCCCTTAACGCGTCGCCGGATAAGCAATACTCTCTTACGAGAGATGCACTATAGGAATAAGACTTTCTGGGGCTGGACTCAGGAAGAATGGGATGAATTTCTTTATAGTGATAAGAGCAGTGGGAGAAGACATTATTACCGGGCTAAAGGTTATCGCCAGCATCTAATGGCATGTGGGTATCTCCTTACCGAGTTCAGACTGTTGCATATTATAAGCGAGTTTCGGCGCGCAAGGTTTACTGAGCGAGTTTTCGGACAAATGATTGTGCATTCTATGTTTGAGTGTGTGCTCAATGAGCTACAACATTTGGGATTTGGTGAAAGGGGAGCCAGCCAACTCGTCCCTAACGCATTATGCGAAGCATTTCTAATCAATCGCAGTCCGCTTCTTGAAGGCATAAGCTTCGAGCTTCTCGAAAGATTGCACCAACAAATAGTTGCCACTCTAAAGCCGGGCGTAGTTTATTTATCACGTGCCCTTGTTAGCCTCGGATTTCTTGCTAAACCCTTACTCGCGCCACAATCAGTACAGACACGCCGCTTCGGAGAGCAAGGCGCTCTGGTAGGTGTATCGAGTGAATGGTTGGAGTGGTGTCATCGCTGGCATAGAACCTCCACTTTGAGGTCCGTTACCCGTCAGTCCGTTTACTACAAACTGGTTCAGGTGGGTCGCTGGCTTTCCGCATCCCATCCAGAGATCACCGCGCCAAGTCAATGGACCCGTGAGCTGGCGGCTGAATACGTCGCAGCTGTGGTAAAACTTAAAATCGGCGACTGGAGTACCCGTTGCTATGAGCCAAAGAAACTCGGTAAACCGCTCACAGCGCAGGTCAAGCAGAATCATCTAGCCGCTCTGCGTCTCTTCTTCCTAGACTGTCAGGAGTGGAATTGGATTCCTCGTCGTTTCGATCCGAGCCGGGCCTTGACAACTCCTCGTTCGATTCGCGCGCTGATCGCACCAAATCCGAGAGTGATTGCCGATGATGTATGGGCCAAGCTGCTGTGGGCAGGCTTGAATCTCACGATTGATGATTTACCCGCCCGACCATCCCCGCGTTACTCTAAGTCGGAGCCAGCCAAACCTTTAATCTGCTATCCTCTAAAAATGGTTCATGCACTGGTGCTTGTATGGCTGTTTGCTGGACTACGTAGCGATGAGATTTATCGCTTGCGGGTCGGCTGCGTCCGATGGCAGAAGGGAGAATCGCTAATTACAGGCAGCAGCGGGAACTTATCTAAAGATGCTGTGTGTTTGCTTGATGTGCCAGCCAACAAAACGAATACAGCTTTTACTAAGCCAGTAGATCGGCTGGTAGGCGAAGCATTGACAGATTGGGAAAAAGTTCGTCCATCTCAGCCAGCAGAGCTTGATCCAAAGACTGGAGAGTTAGTGCATTATATATTCTCTTATCGCAGCCGAAGAGTAGGCAGTGTCTACCTGAATCAAACAGCTATCCCAATGCTTTGCCGCAAAGCAGGTATTCCAGAATCAGATGCTCGCGGAGATATTACGAGTCACCGGGCAAGATCGACCATAGCATCACAGCTTTTCAACTCGAAAGAACCCATGACATTGTTTGAGTTACAGGCATGGTTAGGACATAGCTCGCCCAGTTCAACTCAACACTACGCGAAAGTCATGCCCACGAAGCTTACGAAGTCCTATGTTAAGGCGGGCTATTTTGAGCGCAATTGACGGATGATAGAAGTTCTGATAGATCAAGAAGTAGTAAGAAATGGAGTCGTTAACGGTGAAATCTGGAAGTACTATGATCTAAGTCATGGCTATTGTAGCTATGATTTTTTTGATAAATGCCCGCACCGGATGGCGTGCGCAAGGTGCGACTTCTACATTCCTAAACAGTCCTCCAAGGCGCATATGATAGAAGGTAAGGCAAACCTACTACATTTGAAACAAGAAATTCCGCTAACAGAAGAGGAAATTGCCGCTGTAGATGACGGGATTCTGCTGCTGGAAAAGCTATGTAAGGAACTGGCTGATGTACCGACTCCTGCTGGACCGACACCACGAGAATTGATCCAATTGAGAAAAACAGAACAGTAACGTTGGTATTGCTTTTAGAATAGTTTGTTCTGTTTACTAGCGTTACCTTCTGTTCTCAGATCAGCAATCGCTTTGATATTCCATCCCCTGTTCGCATCGCTTAAAAATAGGCCAAAGTTATGCTGTACTGATCGGCATAACTTTATAAATCCAAAATTAGGCAAATTTCCGCATGTTTTCTAAGAAGAATTTCGTCATAAATTATTGGGTATATTATCCTACACGAGAGCAGAAAAAATGAGCGGTACTTCCTACGCATAAGACCGCTAATATCGTTCTAAATGAATTCGGAGAGACATCTCTGCGCTACGAGTTCAATTTACCAGAAGGAGCCGATCATGGATACGGAGATCCCAATCCAGCAAGAAACCAATGAGAGTGAGGGAAATAATGTTAACAAGGATACTGTTGAAGTTGACGTTGCCATTGTTGGTGCGGGCATCGCTGGCTTGTACTGCTGCCATCATCTGTTCGAAGCATACGCTGAGATGGACAATACTATAAAGGGTAATTTATTCAAGGAAGGGGTTATTGGCCTCTTCGAGGCATCGGATCGCCTCGGTGGACGAATTGAATCGTGGCGCATTCATCCAAAAGATTTCAAACAAGATTGCGAACAATCTCCAACTGATGAGGAACGAGACGCAAAAGATAGACAGCTACTCACAGATATGATCAAAGATGACAAAGATATTAAGGATATAAAGGAGCAGAAGCATCCCAAGCGGCTCGACGATATATTGGTAGCAGAATTCGGTCCTATGCGTATCGAGCCGGACCATCAGCCTCTTCTTAACCAACTCTTGAAAGATGTGCGTATTGAGACGAACGATACTGAGCATCAGACGTGGTCGGACTTGATTCCGTTTCCACCCTATGCAGGCGAGCCACCGAATGAGCCTGAATTTCACCTTGAGGGTGAAGAAGCGGAACAGTCAACGATGATTGATTTGCTTCTGTTGGCTCTTAGGCGAATCTTCGAAAATATCACGATAAAGGACGTAATTGATCCGAACAATCCGTGGCGACTCGGTCGTGTGGACGATAAATCATATCCAGTTCCATACGATGAGCTAAACTATTTCTGGAATGAAATGACGAACGATAGCTTCCTACACCGCAAATTCTGGAAGAGACATATGCGAGATTGGATCAACTGCCTGCGAGATGAACATTATGATTTTATTCGCGATCACTTTTATTTTAAAAACACCCCACTTAAGGATATGGGTTTTTGGAACATCATAGCCTCTGTGTTGAGCCACATGGCGACCGTTAAACTTCGAGACTGGGGCAGTTTTTATCATCTCTTGAACGACAATCCAAACGCAGTCGAGTGGTTAATTTTTTGGCTCCGCGCAATTCGCAGTACAAATTCCTTGGTTGGAATCCGTGGTGGCATGGACTGGATTGTGATAAAACTCTGCGAGAAGCTGGGAATCGAGTTCTGGGGGCAAGATTGGGATTCTAGTAAAACCGAACAGTGCGTAAAACCTAGTCAATACAAAGAAGAGAGTTCATCGGAGAACTATCCGGAATTGAAGTTGTACTGTAATACGGCCTTGCGCGAGGTAGAAGAGAACGATGAACATGTAATTCTCTACTTTAGGCAACCCAAAAGAGAATCCTTTTTTCGTGTTAAAGCCCGCCAGGTAATTCTAGCTCTGCCAAAGAGCCCGCTTCAGGATATCATTTTCAGAAAACATGAAAGGGACAACGATAAATGGAACTTGGCCTTTAGATCACTTCTCGACACGGTCTCAGTCATTCCTCTTCTGAAGTGCTTTGTAGTGGTCGACAACCCCTTCTGGGAAGATGATCGCCCGGCAAACCGCTATGCTTATACAGTTCCGGCACGAGAGGTTCACTACTGGAAAACCAAAGACAAAGGCACCGGCCTTTTGATGATTTATACCGATAGACCAGGAACTGAGTATTGGTCGAACTTTCTAGTGGACACATTTAAAGAGGACTCTCATAAAGAGGACTCTCCGAGTCTCAAGATCGTGACTGGGAAACCTCCAACCTTGAAATCTAAGGACCTCAAGCTTATGACGCGGCGGCAAGACTGCGCCAAGAGATTTTTTTGGAAGAATGAGTGTCCTGCTGGAAGCGAGTGGGATATCCAGAAATTTGGCAATGATCGGCTGCTGAGGACCTTTTTTACCTATGTGCGAGAGAATCATGCCGAGAGTGTTCCAGATAATCAGGTTCTTGCTGCTGGAATCCGCGATTGGGGGCTTAAGCCTTACGAAGGGGCTTGTCACGCGTGGAGATCAGGAAGTGATTCAAAGGCGATAAGAGAATATCTCAAAGCCTTCTCCACAATCGAGGAAACGCCCCAAGAGAAGTGCAAGCTTCACGTCTGCGGGGAGGCGTACTCCGATTATCAAGGCTTCATCGAAGGAGCACTCCGTTCAGCGAAAGAGGTTTTGACAGGTTCCCCATTTAAATTGCCACTAGAGAGCTTCAGCGATTCTAAGAAGGAGCGACAACTATGTCGCACCAGAAATGTTCTAGATAAGAGAAGGGTGAGCTTAACAATAGAAGGCAGTCCGGGTATAAGCATTGAGATTGTCGAAAAAGCCTTCGACTTAAGCCCTGGCAAGATTGTTTTCAAAGGGCAACTTAACGAGGATGGACAGCTAAGTGTTCTTCTCCAGCCAGGATATTACGAAGTAAATCGTCAGCCTTTGGTTTTGAAAATGGATGAGGTAAAGCGTACGTTTAAAATTTAGAGGAGCATGTTCCCTCGCAAGCGTTTTGTAGGTTGCTTCGTATCATTCAGTGGGCTGATCTGAAGCGATTTAATACTCGCCGTTCCGTCAGTGGTATAGAGTTCTCTGATATGGCAATTATTTTAGTCCTGAACCGAATAGAACCTGATTGACAGCCCAACTTATTCCACATAATCGACTACCTCCTCAGGCTTGCGTCGCTGGCCGCATGAGTATTTCTTGGCCCAATCCGATGTTTCGGGCACACCTTTATCATCTATCTCGCGCTGGCCCGTCGTGTAGATGAACGAGAAATCGGTGGCAGGAGGCTCGCGCAGCGCTGCGATAGCTGAAGCCATTGAGCTGGCGCTGGGAGTGGAGGCGCCGGGAGTTGCGGAGCCGGAAGCCGGGGCGCGAGGCGGGCCGAAACTTGAGGCGCGTCCGGGGTTCCCGCCCAGGCGGCCTCCGGACAGGCTAAGCCAGCCGTCTACCTTGTCCTTAAAAAAGTCCGTCCGCACGATCCGGTTAGAAGTCAGCCCGCCCTGCGAATGCCCCACCAGCCAGAAAGCCTTTATGTTCTCCTTGCCGATCTGCTCAATGACCGAGCTGACGATGTTCTGAAGGTACTCGTCGTCGGCGGCAGACCACGCCCTCGTCGGAGAGTTCGGGGTGGCGATGACAAGGCGATACTTCTCCTTGTAGTCCATGATCGGAAAATAGTGACGCTGCCAGTTCCCGTATGAGCCGCCGCCATGAAGACTAAGGATAAAAGTTACTTTCTCGCCCGGCTTCAGATCGCACGGGTAATCCAGAAAGTAAGTGCGGCGGGTCTTCATTTCGACCACAGGCCCCTGGTTTATCACCCTGTCACTCGGGCAGTCCTTGTCGGGACAATGCAGAACAGGAGGCGTGGCGCAGGCTGCCCCCACGAGCCGGACGGTTTGTTCCTGGGCGCTGACTGCTTCTGTCAACGCCACCACGGCGCAGATCATCATCAGTCTGATTAAGTTGAGAGGCTCTTTCATGTAGTTTGCTCCTATGTGGTTTTGAACTCCCCTTCAATCACACTAGCGCCGCTTCTGAAATTGCTCTATGAAGTCTAGCTGTTCTTTGAGCAAATGATTGCGCACCGCGACCGTATCGCCGAAATCCATGTAAGCTTCCGCCTGGCGATCATACGGCTTCCACTGGGGCAGCCCTTTGCCGTTCGGGTTTCCGGTCTTCGCAAAATTCACCCAGTAGTTTGACATCATATCGGCCAGCTTATAATCGCCCTCCTGAAACAGGGTGTTCTGCCGGTTGAGGTTGTTAAAGACGTAAGCTATCTCGCCCGCGTGGAATGCCCCCAGGTATTTGCTGTTGGGATTTGGCGGGGCGTGTGTGAAATAGTAAAGGTAAGCTTTCGAACGCCCCATCGCCGTCATTCGCGCCCAGGTTCGCATCGGCAATGTGAAGGTCACATCGCGCAGGCTGTCCAGATAGGCGGTCGGCACGTCCGCATCGCTTTTGACAGGATAGAGCGCCTCGAATTCGTGAATCATTTCGCCGTACTGCGGCTCGACCCGCTTGCGATACTGATCCATAGTCTTCGGCACCATCGCGGGCACGGTCAGCGAAGTCATCTCGTTAGCGTTCGAGCCTACGATCACCGGCACGTCGTTCTGCTTGCCTTTCGAAAAGATGTTGCGAATCTCGTCGGGCAATACCCAGCCGTCCACGTTAGGCGAGGTTCGGAACTTCTTTCCTTCCGTATCATTGTTGAAGACGTCGATGATCTTCTCGACCGGGACGTCGCGCAATGCTTTGAGCGAATCGGCCCCGGCTGCGCGAGCGAAAGCCGCGCCGTTCTTTTCCGACGACTGCAAATCTTTCCCGTCTTCTTTCAGGTGTACCATCGGCCCGAACCAGCCGCCGCTCTGACCGATGGCGCGGTGAAACAGCCCCTTAGCCAGCGGCGAGGCCACCAGCGCGTTGACGCTCCACGAACCGGCGGACTCGCCGAAGATGGTCACGCGCGACGGGTCGCCGCCAAAGGCCGCGATGTTTTTCTGCACCCACTTCAAGGCGGCGATCTGATCGAGAACGCCGTAATTGCCCGATGAGTGCTGCGGCGATTCGGCAGTCAATTCCGGGTGAGCAAGATAGCCGAGCGGGCCTAAGCGATAATTGATCGTAACGAGCACTACTCCCTTCTTGGCAAAGGCCGCCCCGTCGTAAACGCCGGTCGCGCCCGACCCGCGCGTCAGCGCCCCGCCGTGTATCCATACCATCACCGGGCGTTTTTCGCCCGCGCGGGCGGCGGCGGTCCATACGTTCAGGTAGAGACAGTCCTCGCTCTGCTTTCGCGGCGGCGAGTAATAAAGCGAAGCCTGCGGGTAGGGAGCTTGCGGGCAATCCGGCCCATAAGCGTTGCACTCGCGCACACCCTGCCACGCCGCCGCTGCCTGAGGCGGCTTCCACCTCAAATCCCCAACGGGAGGCGCGGCGTACGGAATGCCTTTGAAGACGCGAACGCCGTCTGTGTTCGTGCCTGAGATCAATCCTCCCTCAACACGTATCTGGCCGTTAGCCGAGTCTGCTTTGGAAGAAAAGTTAAGAACGAAAAAAGCCATTGCAAGGGCGAGGGCTACCAGCATCAATTTGCCGGAAACTGCGAAAGCGTTTCGTCTCGTCATTTCATTCAACCTCACTTTAGGAATTGAGAATTGAGAATTGAGAAATAAAAATTGAAGATTGAGATCGAAGAGTTGTTGCGTCTCTCTTCAGCCTCAATTCCAGGTTCTTAATTCTTCATTCTCGGCTTGACAGTGCACCTACCGCTCGGTAAGTTTATGACTCAGACTCCCCGCTGTCAATTAGTTGAAGATGAACGGCCTGTTTAATCTAAAAACAGCAACAACCGCCGCCGCTTGCTTGCCGAGCAGCGGGTCGTTTATGCTGTATGTATCCAAAGCGCCAGTTAAATTTAGGGCCACACTCGTCGCAAGGAGACATCTATGAAAAGCAACTTTCGTCAACCCAATAAGATTGTGATGCTCATCATCGCAATGGCTGCATTCGTGATGCTCGCGACTGCCACGGACAAATCCCGCGCATCGAAAGTGACATTTACCAAAGACGTTGCCCCTATCCTTTACAAGAACTGCGCCGAATGCCACCGCCCCGGCGAGATCGCGCCGATGTCGCTTTTGACTTACAAGGAAGTGCGGCCCTGGGCCCGTTCGATCCGCGAGCGCGTGGTCACGCGGCAGATGCCTCCCTGGAGCGCCGACCCGAAGTACGGGCACTGGGCTAACGATCCGCGATTGACCGACCAGGAGATCAACACCATAGTCGAGTGGGTCAACGCCGACGCGCCGAAAGGCGACGATAAAGATTTGCCGCCGGTGCCTAAATTCACCGATGGCTGGACGATTGGAACGCCCGACGTAGTGATAGAGATGACGGAAGCCTACACGGTCCCGGCTGACGGCACGGTGCCGTATCTATACTTCTCGATGCCCACAGGATTCACCGAGGACAAGTGGATTCAGGCGATGGAGATTCGCCCGGGCAATCGCAAGGTCGTGCATCACGTCATCGCTTATGCGCAAGACGCTAACGTAAAAGACACGGTCCCCGGAGGCGAAGGCGAGTTTCGCCGTGGCCGCGTCCATCTGGGCGGCATCACTCCGAACAAGACCGGCATTACTTACGGGCCCGGGACTGCGCGGCTGATAAAGAAGGGAAGCAACATAGTCTTCCAGATGCACTACACCACAAACGGCGAAGCGGCGAAGGACCGCACAAAGATCGGGTTCGTCTTTGCAAAAGAGCCGGGCAAGAAATCTCTCAACACGGGCAACGCGGTCAATGCAAAATTTGTTATTCCGCCGGGCGATGCGAACTATGAGGTGAAAGCTTCGAAGACCTTTGACGAAGATGTGCTTGTCACTTCATTCATGCCGCACATGCACGTGCGCGGAAAATCGTTCGTCTACACTGCGACCTATCCCGACGGGCGGTCGGAGATTTTGTTGAACGTGCCGAAGTATGATTTCAACTGGCAGCACACCTACATACCGAAACAACCGATTGCGCTTCCCAAGGGGACGCGGCTCGATTGCGTAGCGTTTTTCGACAACTCCGAAAAGAACAAATTCAACCCCGACCCGTCGAAAGAGGTGCGTTGGGGCGATCAGACATGGGAAGAGATGATGATCGGCTGGTTCACTTATACGCGAGCCACCAATCAACCAAAAGAGACGGCCTCTACGGGGCAATAGAAGCAGTACGGGAATGAAAGAAGATTCACCGCCGCAGACACAGAGAACACAGAGCGGGCACAGAGAAAACTCTGCGCCCCCGCCGCGTGCGAAGCACATCATCGGCCATATGCGTCCTCTGTGTCTGCGGCGGTGAGATGTCTCTCTTATCCCGTACATTCATATGAAATTTGATTTCGGCAACTCAGGGTTCTCTCACTGCTAAGCGAGTAGCTGGAACTGTAAATAATCGCTCGCCGCAAAAAAGATGTAACAGAGACGCTGTTCGGCTCGTCTCTAATATGTGGGGATTTTCGGTTCCTCGAATCCCTGACCTGCAAAACGTAATTGAACAATTTCGATTTTTTGACTTTAAAGAAGAAGGGATTCTGCCGCATCTCGAAAGACCCGGCGGAGGGCCTGCTTCAATTGTTTTCAACCAACCTTTCCCGGAGGACTTATTAAGCCATGTGGATTCGCAAAGCTATCAGAGATATGAAAAAAGGCGTTGATTCGCCTATGCCCACGCAGGTAGTGTCGAATGAAGAGTTCGAGCCCCGCCCGCAAACCGAAAAGCAGAAGAAGGTTGAGCACCTGATCGGCGAGCTTTCCGAGGTTCGCTCGAAGAAGCTCGGCATGAAGCGCCGCGATTTTATGCGCAGCTCGATGGGGCTTGCGACCTGCTTTCTGGCTTCGAACCTGGCCTACGGCAAGAACTATTGGGAGGTCGATGAGGCTGAAACGTGGGAGCCTGCGGCTTACGACGAGAAGTGGCCTAAGAGCGAGTACTTCATCATAGACGTTCAGGCGCACTTTACAAACGGGCTGGCGCTCAACTTCCGCAACATGGAATTTGTGAAGAACATGGGGTTTCAGCTTCAGAACGACGCAGAAGCCTACAGCTTCAAGAATTTCGTCAAGGAGATGTATTTCGACAGCGAAACCGCGATAGTCGTTATCTCAGGCGTGCCAGGGAAAGAAGAGCTTCGCGACAAAGACGGCAAGGTGCTTGAAGGCGCGGCGCGAACCCCCGGGACTGCCGGTCGCGTTTTGCCTAGCTGGGTGATGGCCGAGTCCCGCAAGCTGATCAACGATCTTGCAGGCTCGCAGCGCGCCCTGAACCAGGGCAACCTCGCGCCCAATCACTACTGGGACAAAGTCGCGAACAAGATCGACAAGGCCGCATGCCTTGAGCAGATGGAGCGCGAGATAAAAGTCTACGGAATCGGCTCGTGGAAATGGTACTGCCACACCGATCCGGGCCGGTCCGGAAACGGCTTTCAGCTGGACGACGACAACGCGCAGTGGTTCATGGAAGAATCGCGCAAACGCGGGTTGAAGGTCATAAGCGTCCACAAAGGTTATTCGTACCAGTCGCGCACGCTGGGCCATCTGGCTAACCCGAAGGACGTAGAGAAGGCCGCGCTGCGCAACCCCGATTTCAACTTCGTCGTTTACCATTCGGCCATCAAGCACGGCCATAACGAGCCGAACTGGCTGGACCAGGAGCACAACAAATATGACCCGACGACGGGCGATTTCGAGTGGCACAGCGTTTTGATGGACATAAAGAAGCGCAACCCGCAGATTAAAAACGTCTACTGCGAAGTCGGCAGCTTCTTTAACACGCTCGCCGTCGCGCATCCCGAATTGTGCATGCACGGGATGGGCAAGAACATCAAGCACTACGGCTCAGACCACGTCATCTGGGGCACGGATTGTCTGTGGTGGGGCTCGCCGCAGTGGGGCATTGACGCCTTCAAACGTTTCCAGATCTCTGATGAGTTCTGCGAAAAGTTCGGCTACAAGAAGCTGACGAAGCAAGACAAGATGAACATCTTCGGACTGAACGCAGCGCGCGTGTACGGCGTTAACGTCAAAGCCAAGCGCAAAGCGCTTCCGGCCGACGCGCTTGAGAAGCTGAAGATGGCTTATCTGGAGCGCGGCGGGCAGCGCAGCAATGCGGCTTACGGCTGGGTGAGAGCGGGAGATTAAGAGCGCCGCGTCGAAGATCGAAACGGCGGCGCAGGGGAGCAGGGGGGCGGAGGCGCAAGCAACAATTCTCCACCGCTCCTCTGCTCCTCTGCGCTTCCCCGGTTCCGCGTTGCTCTCTCGGAGGACGATTCGATGTTTGCATATAAAAGGCGGCTTCGATTCTTTTTCATCTTTTCTCTTCTCTTTGCCACCGCGCTCAGCTCGCCAGGCTTCAGCGCGCAGGAGGCGAAACCACCGGCCCAAGAGAGCAAGCCCGCCGGGTTTGAGATGCCGGAAGCGCATTTTCATCACCTGCACCTGAACACGCTTGACCCGAAAGCCGCGATAGATTTTTACACCTCCAAGTTCGATTGCGAGCGGGCGAAGTTCGCAGGACTTTTGGACGGCGTGTGGGCGCAAAAATCGTGGCTGCTTTTTACAAAAGTAAATAAGCCGCCCGTGTGGGATTTGAATTCTGCGGTCTGGCATTTCGGCTGGGGCGCGGAAGATATGAAAGCGGTCTACGCAAAACACGTGGCCGAGGGCACAAAGTTTTTCACGCCGATCACGGACATAAGCGACATCGGCGGAAACACCGGCGCGAAAGACCTGTTCTACTTTGCATATGTACAAAGCCTGGACAACGCGCTTATAGAGATAAACACGGCTAGCCATCATCACTTCGGCCACCTGCACCTGTTCAGCGCCGACCCCGTGGCGGCAGCCGAATGGTATATGAAATACTTTGGGGCCAAGCGCCGTTCTACGCGCCCGCTGTCGCGCGAGCCGAGGTTTTATCGCGGCAACCAGATAGGCCCGAGCGCTTCGCTCGTGATCGACAACGTTAACCTCATCATCTACCCGGTCGAGTATGCGAAGAAGAATTATGCCGACCACTGGAAAGGCAAGACCGAGATCGAGTCTACACGCGGCCACGTCGTAGACCACGTCGGTTTCAGTTTTGAGAATCTCGCGGACGCGCTTGAACGTATGCGTAAAGACGGCGTAAAAGTGACGGACGAGATTCGATCTATTGGCAAGATCAAATTCGCCTTCATCGAAGGGCCGGATAAAATCCGCATCGAATTGGTCGAAGGCCACGCGCGCAAAGAGTAAAACAATGAAGAGGAAAGAACTACTTCACCGCAGAGACGCAGAGAACACAGAGCGGGCGCAGAGAAGATATAAAACTCTGCGCATCCGCCGCGTGCGAAGCACATCATCGGCCATCCCGTGTTCTCTGCGTCTCTGCGGTGAGTCCGGTCTCTTATCAAATAACATAATCGGAGGAACGAGGAATGCGGCGATCACTTATCGCATCGGGAATCATCCTGCTTATTCAACTTTTCGCTGTTTCAGCTTTTGCTCAACAAGACAAGCTCGTCGGTCGCTGGGAGGGCAAGATCCAATTGATACAGGGCGAGCGGCCTACGACGCTGACGATCAAGAAAGAAGGTGAAGCTTACACCGGCACGATGCCGGGCCTCAGACCCGGCTCGGAGATTCAGCTCAAAGAGATCAAAGTCGACGGCAATAAAGTTACGGCTAAAGCCGATGTCGAAACACCACAAGGCTCGATCACTATCAACTATACGTTTAAGCTCGAAGGCGAAACGCTGAACGGGGAGGGCGCTCTGGATTTGGGCGGGCAGAGCATGACGTTCGACATCAATCTCAAACGCGCAACCGGCGCCGCGCCGCCCGCAGCTTCTTCGGGACAAGCGCCCGGCGGGGCTCAACAGCAGCCACCGCGACGGCCAAGCGTGCCGCAGCCGCAGCAGAAGCAGTCCGTAGATTATTTCGTCGGCCAGTGGAGCTACAAATATGTCGGGCGCGAAAGCGCGTTTGCGCCCGCGCCGCGCGAATGCACGCTTGTCTTCACGAAACGCGCGGACGGCAAAACGCTTGATGGCGTGAGCAATTGCAAACACGACGGCGGCGCTTACAAAGACTCTTTCGTGATCGTCTATGACGATGCGACGAAGATGATGACCGTCACGGAAAAACTGGGCAGCGGCGTTACTCTCAACAGCCGCGCCGATTGGACCAGCCCTATCTCGATTCGCTTCACAATCGATCCGGTTAAAACCAAAGGTCAGTCGTTGCAGTTGCGGCGCATCATATCGGTAGTAGCCGCTCATTCGTTCACCATTGCCGAAGAATTGTCGGAAGACGGCGGGCCTTTCGTAAGACTGGGCAGCGCGGTCGTAACCCGCGTTGACGCGAAATAACCGGCCCGAAAATATGCTGAAGAAAATAGTCTTTTTCGTTTTTGCAGCTACGGCCCTCTTCGCTTTTGCCGAAGGGTACACTCTTCAGGCTGAAGGCAATTCAGACGGCGAACGGGAAAGCTCGCCGGTAGTCCGGCTGGGTGAGCGGCTTTTTCGGGACGAAAGGTTTTCGACCTCCAACGGAGACCTGCCCGCCAGTTGTAGCCATTGCCATCTGCTTGACCAGGACCCGCAAGGCGCGCGCGCCTACGCCGATTTCTTTAATCGAAGCTGGATGTCGTCTCGCTCGCAGGATCATCGCCGGTTGATGCTGAGAAATGCGCCGACCATATTTGACGCGGGCGAAATGCCGCGCCTGCATTACGACGGCGAGTTTGCTTCGCTTGAAGACCTGGTAAAAGGGACTCTTGCGGGGCGTCCGATGGGGTGGCTTCCGGGCGAAGAGAAGCAGGCTTTCGAGCAAGCGCGGCGAGTCTTGTTGAACGATAACGGCGACGGCGAAACATCAGACGGCGCTTATCGCGATCAGTTCAAAAAGGCTTTCGGCGTTGATCTTGAGCGTCTCAGCAGCGACGAGGCGATGAATCTTGTCGCCCGCGCCGTCGCAAATTACTGCCGCACACTTAACACGCGCAAAGACGCTGCCTACGACAAATTCATAGAGTTGAACGGGCTGGCGAGCGGGCCTGACGACGGGGAAGCGGGCAAAATGTTTGCGCAGAGGTTGCTCGGCAAAATCAGCGTGCTTGAGCGCGAGGGCAAGCTCAAGCTCACAAAAGAATTTGACTCGACCGCGCTCGAAGGGTTGAAGATATTTTTCCGCCCTGAGAAAGGCAATTGCGCCGCTTGCCACGCGCCGCCGCTTTTTACGGATCATTCGTTCCACAACATAGGCGTCAGCCAGCGCGAGTATGATCGTTTTCACGGGGAGGGCCGGTTCGCGGCATTACAGGTCCCTAACGCGTGGGAGGCCGCCCGCCCTTCACCTCGGATGCGCGAGACGCCGTCGAAAGAGAAACCCGAGATGGCCGATCTTGGCTTCTGGAACTTTGTTGATCTGAAAAAGTTGACGCTTCGGCGCGCGGGCGAGAGCGACGATAGGTTCTTGCAGCGAATGATCGGCACTTTCAAAACGCCGACGCTGCGCAACCTCAAGTACACGCATCCATACTTTCACGACGGCTCGATTCACACGCTTGAAGAGGTGTTGAACGAGATGATCGGATTGAGCGAGATGGCCCGGCGAGGGACGCTTCGCGAAGCGGATGAAGAGATGGCTAAGATCAAGATCACGGCTTCCGACATTCCGCCTCTGGTAGCATTCCTCGGCTCGTTGAACGAAGACATCGTGCGAAACCGCAGGCGATGAGGATGGTGAATAATATGCGACTCACTACAGTTATCAGTTTTCTGCTGGTCGTAAGCCTTATGGCCGCGCCCGCGAGCGCGCAAAAGAAAGGCACGACGGGCGGCGAATGGCGATACTATGGCGGCGACAACGGCAGCACGAAATACTCGTCGCTCGATCAGATCAACAAGGATAACGTCGCCGGTTTGAAGGTCGCCTGGACATGGGATTCGCCCGATCTGCCTTTGCAAAAAGCAAGCCCGATGCTCGGCTCGTTCTCTCAAGAGGCGACGCCGTTGATGGTGGGCGGCAAGCTCTACACCAGCACGTCGCTCAGCCAGGTCGCGGCGATCAATGCGCAAACGGGAGAGACCGTCTGGGTCTTTAACCCGGAAGCCTACAAGGCCGGACGCCCGACAAACCTCGGCTTCGTCCATCGCGGGGTGGCGTACTGGACGGACGGCAAGCAAGAGCGCATCTTCATCGCAACAAGCGATGCGTACCTGTGGGCGATTGACGCGAAGACGGGGAAGGCCGTTGCCGATTTCGGCGAAGCGGGCAAGGTCAATCTGGCGAAAGCAATTCCGAATGCCGTCAACGCGCGCAACTACGCGGTGACTTCGCCTCCCTTAATCTGCCGCGACGTAGTGATGCTGGGCGCATTGATATCCGACGGGCCGACGAATAAAGAGGCGCCGCGCGGCGACGTCCAGGGATTCGACGCGCGCACAGGAAAGCCGCTGTGGATTTTTCACTCCGTCCCGCAAGCGGGCGAATACGGGAGCGAAACCTGGGAAAACGAATCCTGGAAATACACAGGCAACACAAATGTCTGGACCTTGATGAGCGCCGATGAAGAGCTGGGTTATGTCTACTTGCCTTTCGGCACGCCCACGAACGATTGGTACGGCGGGCATCGTCTGGGCAATAACCTGTTTGCGGAATCGCTCGTCTGCCTGGACGCAAAGACGGGCAAGCGCGTCTGGCATTTTCAAACCGTGCATCATGGGTTGTGGGATTACGATTTGCCCGCAGCCCCCGTGCTTTGCGACATCACCGTCGGCGGGCGAAAGATAAAGGCCGTCGCGCAAATTACCAAGACAGGATTCACATTCGTCTTTGATCGCAAGACCGGCCAGCCCGTCTGGCCTATCGAAGAACGACCCGTGCCGCAATCGACAGTGGCGGGTGAGCGGTCTTCGCCTACGCAGCCGTTCCCGACCAAGCCTGCTCCGTTCGAGCGGCAAGGAACATCGGAAACGGACCTGATCGATTTCACTCCTGAGTTGCGCGCCGAGGCGAAAGCGATTTTCGATCAATACGATCACGGCCCGATCTTTACGCCGCCGACCGAGCGCGGCACGATCAACATGCCCGGCTGGGGAGGCGGCGGCAACTGGTGGGGCGCGGCTTTCGATCCGCAAACCGGAATGTTCTACATCCCTTCGATGACCGCGCCTATAGTAGTCAAGCTGATCAAACCCGACGCGGCGCGTTCTAATTTTACTTATGTTCGTGGCGGAGCCGGAGCAGGAGGCTTTCTCGGCGGGCCGCGCGGGTTGCCGCTTTTCAAGCCTCCCTACGGTCGCATCACGGCGATCAACCTGAACACGGGCAGCCACGCCTGGATGGCCGCACTCGGCGACGGCCTGAGGCGACAGGTCAACGAGACGATCAAAACAATGAGCGGCAAAGACGTGGACGTAGGCCCGTTGGGCAGCGGCGGCGGCGGGCCGTTGCTGACTAAAACATTGCTCTTCATAGGCCAGGGCGCAAGCGGGCGCGGCGGGCGTGGCGGAGGCGGAGCAAATGTGCTGCGCGCTTTTGATAAAGCTACGGGGAAGGTGATCGCAGAGATAACGCTCCAGGCCATCCCGAGCGGGACGCCGATGACTTACATGACGGGCGGGAAACAGTATATTGTTTTAGCGACGATGGACGGTAAGCTGACGGCTCTCAGTTTGCCAAATGAAAAGCCTTGATCGAGTAGGCGTAGGAAGAGAAGGGAGAGCAAATGAAGTTAAAGCATCTCGAAATGTCGCTCTTGTTATTGCTCGGTCTGACAATCTCAGCACTCGCTCAATTGCCTGCCGATGCGGTGATGCTGGATAAGGTCAAAATCCCGGAGACTCAGAAATTGATCGATCTCTGCCCCGTCTACCTTGTGCCGTCGGACCCGAATCTCCCGACGTGGGAATACAAAGGCGTGGTCTATCGCGGAAGCCAGCCCAACGTGCAGGAGACATTTTTCAAAGCTCCCGACCGGTTCGCGAAGGCTGCTGAAAAGCAACGCTTCATCAATAACTTTATGCAAGCCATGAGCGCTGTGTGGTGCCCCGTGACGGATCAGGTCACGCCCGGCGGGATGACGCAGTGGAAACGATTCGGGCTTACGTTCGAGAGTTGCTGTTCGTTTTGCGACGAGAATTTTAAGGAAGAGAATTTCAAAGAAGGGCTTGAGAGATTGAAAGCGCGCGCCGAAAAAACTTATGAATTGATAGGCGCGAAATACACCGAAGGGGCAGCAAGCCCCGTCGAAGGCGCGATCAAAAAATCGAACCCCTGACAGGCGGGCGACGAACAAGAGGATGCGTTTGGGACACAAAGACGGCTCGTTAATCGTAAAGGTAAAGCTGCTGATTTTTTTTGTGGCGACCGCAGGGCTACTGATTTTTTCAGCCGATCATCTGGCAAACAGTCAGGATTCCACTCAAAATAAGACCGTTGACCCCAAAGCCTGGGGCGGCAATCACGTAGGCAAGCCCATTCCAGAATACGTCCAGGGAGACGAATGCCTGTTTTGTCATCGCTATGATGTCGGCCAGACCTGGCAGCAGAACGCGCACGGCGTCGCCATTCGCAGGCGGGAAGACGCGCCTTCGTTGGTGAAGATGCTTGACGCTCAACCCGCGCTTTCCACTGTTGCAAAGCAGGTCGAATTTTTTATGGGCAGCCGTCATCGCGTCCGGTTTTTGAAAGAGAACGGCTACGGGAAATTCGCCATTCTGGCGGCCCAGGCCGATCTGGGCGAAGACGGGCAGGCGAAAACGTCCGCGAAGATAATCGACGGCGACAAACTCACCTGGGACAAAGAGAAATTCGCCCCGCGCTGCGCGGGCTGTCACACTACGGCGTTTGACGCGGGGGCAAAAACCTTCAGCGCGTTCGGGCTTGACTGTTATGTCTGCCACGGCGACGTTGACGTGAACCATTCCAAAGATACATCTCTGGTATTGCTGTCAAAGAAACGTCGAAGTGATGCGAAGGTCATCACTTCGCTTTGCGCGCAGTGCCACTTGCGAGAATCAAAATCGCGTTCGACAGGCTTGCCGTTCCCTAACAACTTCATTGCGGGAGACAACCTGTTTCAGGATTTGGAAGTAGATTGGGCAAAGGCCGATGACGAGAAGCTGAATGCTGGAGACCGCCACGTGTGGCGCAACGTGCGCGATGTCGCGTTATACGGAAACGAGGCGATAACCTGTTTGAGCTGTCATCAAGTGCATGGCAGTACGACTCTCAAACACCGGCGGATATTGCGCGCGCCGATCTGTTCCGAATGCCATCAGAGTGATGGGTTCAAGAACATCAAGCGTTACGTTGTGCATAGCAGCCTGTGTGAATATTGAAAGCAACTTTCGTATGAAACAACCGATCTGGAACTTTGAGCAAGAGCCTGCGAGCGAGCCGTTAGATGAAACGGGCGTGAACCTGCGAGCATATTTCGACCGCATGGATGATGAGAAGATGCGTCAATACGACAGGGCTTGGACCGACGAGCAAGTAATCGCGTGGGACGAGAATTTCCGCGACGACCAGATGTTAATGATATTCTGTTGCGAGCGCGACGTTGACGTGACGGAATACCGCCAGGTACTGGAAGAGTGCATCACCTACCGTGATCGAGTCAGGGGAACAATAAGCGAATAATCTGATTGCTCAAATCTTATCGCCTGCTAGAAGTTGATTATAGAGCGCCTTGAGCCGTTCATCTTTTGGCGAGATTGATAAAGCCCGCTTGCAAAAGGCAATGGCCTCTTCACGTCAATGCTGCTTCGAAAGAGTTCTAATTAATACCGGAGCTACGATACCTATTCCCTTACGATTCTTAAGCGACTCATCAAACTCGAAGCCTTTAATAAGTTCCAGAACGCCTTGATGAGTATCTCGGTGTGAAAGCAAAGCTCTTCCGAATGCAGTATGAACCATTGCTAGATGCTTCCTATCGCTCAGTTTTTCACCAATTGCTATACTGCGTCTAAAAGCATCAACGGCTTCATCAAACTTACCCTTTCTCTGTAGCACACCTCCAAGACTGTTTAGCACCATCGCGAGACTGCGCTTGTCGTCTAGTGCTTCGGAAATTGCGAAGCTGCGTTTGAAAGCATCAACGGCTTCATCGAACCTACCTTGTCGCTGTAACACCCCTCCGAGGCTGTTTAGCACCATCGCCTGACCGCGTTTATCCTCTGTCTCTACAAGAATCTCAGGACTGCGTTGAAATGCATTTACCGCTTCATCGAACTTGCCTTGTCGCTGTAGCACGCCTCCAAGACTGTTTAATATTTTCGCTTGGCCGTGCTTATCTCCCAGGTGTTCATTGATAGCAGCACTTTTCTGTAGTGCTTCAACGGCATCATTGAATCGGCCTTGCTTTTGAAATATTCCTCCCAATGTTGTAAAAAGCATTGCTTCGCAACGCTGCCGAATCCAGTTTGCATCAATCTTTTCAATAAACACGTTAGCTCGACCAAGAATCTCTTCGGCTCCAGTCAAATCACTACGGAGAGAAAGATATTTGGCCTTCTGGATATATAGCTGCGATAGCATCCTCCAATCCTCAGTCTCTTCGGCTACAGAAATAAATCCTGACAAAAGTTTAATAGAAACCTTCTATCCTGGTGAACAGCCTTTATAATCAGGTCCGATTTTGCGCCCCAGACAACGTATTCAAACGACTGACTAGCCTGTTTGAAGACTTCCTCTAACGCTTGATCGAAATTTGTGGTTATGACGGGACCAAAGCTCAATTGCGGGATAATTGACATAGCTCCGGTCAATGTCTGACCCTCAAGTTTATTAATGCCATAAGCGTGATCCAGCGAGTCATCAAAGGCGCGAACACCCATCGCGGCAATCAGGTCTTCTGCCGCTTCCTCGTATTTGCCTAGCTCAATGCGCTGGCCTATTTGATCCGTTATTCCAGTGGAGTGCGCTTGTGACAGCAAAAAACTTGTCCACCCCGGCAACCCGTAAGGAATTGACAGCCCCGCTCCTACAAAGGGGATTATCCCCGGTCTGGTCTGCATCTGTTCGACAAGTCGCCTGATATTGGCCTTGTTCTCTTCGGATATTTCCTCAACCAGTCTAACTATCTCATTTACTGAAGTCATAACAGGCGTGTTAAAGAAATCTCACCTTCTATGTTTCATCATTAACGCAAACCTTCAGGCCTTACTGCGGCTGCGCGCCTTTGTACGGCCCGCAGGTTTTTTTCGCCCGCCTGATCCTGGCTTACTACCGGCAGACCCGGCAGCCCGGCCCGCCTCCCTGGTCGAATAAAAGAAGCGAAAGTTAGGATTGCCATAGTGCTGGTATGCGCCCCAGGTGCGTACGCCATTCTCATTCGTGGCAGCTACCTTGCAGCGGGCCTCCTTCATAGCTTCGTGCATAGACTGCGGCCTGGCCTTTTTATAATCCACCGTCAGTCCAAGCAAACAAGTGTAGAGCGTCAACGCGAACTCTAACGCTGCCGCATCATCTACGGGCCAGGCCGTGCAGACGAAATTTGACACCCCGCGCGCAAAGAAGGCTTCGGCAAAGCTCGGAGCAAGCGCAGCCGAGCGCTGCTCTGAGCGGTCGGGCGTGATCCCTGATTCGCAGGCGTTAGAAAAGACAAACTTTGGAATTTGATCAATCCTGTCGAGTTCGTGAGCGCTCAGACGCGTGCCGTCGGTAAATATCCAGCCTGATGATGAAGGGTCATCCTTTTCATATACACAATGCCCCGCGAAATGGAGCACGTCATAGGTGTTCAACAGCAACTCGCTCAGCACCGCAGTGCGCGTCGCTTCCTGTGGCCCTATCATTCGCTTGACCACAATATTGCTCGATTTTGCGGATTTATAAACTTCGTTATATCTATCAAACAGGTTGGCGACCTCGGTGCCCTCTTTTTGAGCGCCAGGCAGTCGCGCGTCATCAGCCGGGTCGGCTACCACCAGCACACGCATCTCGCGGCGCGGAGGAGGAGGGGCTCCGGCGGCGGGGCAAACACGGTGCGCAGTTGTCGTGTGAAGCCTCGCGACGTGCCGAGGAAATCGCTGCCGGTCCTTCGAGCGTCGGTTGGGAGCATGGGATCAGGCTGGGCAAACATCTCCCAGTGCACGCGAGCCGTCGCAGCATCGAGCATCATCACCACAGGCGCGTTTGTTGATAGCACCGGGCGCAATTCCTTCGGCAGCAGGAGCGTCTCCATTACCAGCCCTTTATCTAATTGCTGCTCCTTATTCTTCGCAGCCGCCAGCTCATTGTTTGCCTCATCGACCAGCCTCTGGTCGAGCGTAATGGAGCGCTCGGGTATCGAGGCCATGTCGGTGATCGCGCCGTACCGATAAATTTGTCCCTCAAGCCCCAGAGTTATGCGCACCGGCGCATGCTGGCCTGACCGATTCCCCGAATACCACTGCTTCTTCCATTGACGACGGTTCCACACCATAGCCTTTTTTTCTATCTTCTTAAGCTCTTTTTCATCCAGCTCTTCAAAATCTATGATCAGCTCTTGCTTCATTTGCTTGACCTGCTCAGTGATAGCGTCCTGAATATCTTTGACTTTACGCGGGTCGAACTCGACAAAAGTAATTCGCTTCAGGTGGCGGCCCTCGTCGAAAGCCGACCCTGTGAGCGCCCTCGACACGCCTCGCAACCAGCCGCTTATCGCTTCTTCAACCGATAGATTCCCATACCCTGAACCGATCAAGACGGTAGCGAGGTGAGTCTTTCCTAACCGCCCGAGCGACCAGCAAAGCTCGCGCACCATTACGGTCAACTCCGGCAAGCCGAACCGACCTGCCTCGCCCATTCCGGCTACGGCTATCACTCGTTCATTCTTCTTACCTCGCGGGCGCGGGTCGGGAAGAATGAAAGGCTGGCCCAGGCCGCCATGAATGATCCTCCTCTCGGTGTATTGCGTCAGCAGCAAGTCCGCTTCATTGATCTTCCTCTTGCCCTTCGTAATCTTGCCGCGCAATGCGGTGCTGATCGCCACATCCAAAGCCCACTCGGCTGCTACAGGTTTTACGCCTATGTAGTGGCCTACTGAAATTGCATCTGCCGGCATGTCGGTAGGCTCGTATGACTCTATGCCGTCATGCGCGATGACGATCTTTATACGCGATATCTTGATTGGACCTCTATTATCGCTCGCTTTAGCCGCACTCGTAGCCATTGACTGATCCTCCTTCAGACGATCACTTAAGAAGCCGCTTGTCAGCGTCTCTTCAAGCGCGCGCTCTTCCTCGCTCACGTAGGGCAATGCGGTCGGGCGCAGATTCCTGGTTCCTAAACGATGAATCACCACTCGCACGCGTTCTTCGTCTCTGGCCTCTTGCCGATCCTGCTCCTGCTCCATCTCTTTTCTATGCCTGACATTTTCAACGCTGCGCGCTCCGGCAATTTTGCCGCTCAACATGGTTGTTTCGCCGGTTTCGATCAAGTCTTCAAGCGAATCAAGCACGATCTCGTTCACAGGCAGGTCGCCATGAACTTCATCGATGTAATAGGTCTTCACCTGCGTCCCGTCTTTTGTCTTGAGCAAACCCAGCTCGTGCGGAACGCGACCGTCGCCCATCAGCGTAGTCTCGTAAGCTGCCTTTGAGTTGATCCCGTTCATGTCGGTAATGTTGCTGTATGTGAGCCTGTTGTATCCGGCGATATATCTCATACGTTCGGGATCGACCACGTTTATGAGGTCTTCGTGATGCTTTCGAGCCGCATCGAGGTGAGATTGAGACACTCGCAGGTCGCCAAAGCTCTGCTTGGCGTAAGTCGCGGAATTGTATAGCGGAGCCATCTCGGGCTTGATTATGTGCGAGGGCAACATCTGAAAAGAGCCGACAAAGCTGTTAAAGATTTCGAGAAGCTGGGCGCGGCTATGAAAACTATCGGCTATTGCCAGCAGCCCTACCATCTTCTCTATGCCGGTTATGACCTGCGGTATGGCGAATGACCCGTGATTAGGCGTGCCCATCATAATGAGGCGGCCACCCGCTTTCCCCTTCGATTTCGATTGGCCGTCCCACATCTTCTTCCAGCGCGTGCCGTGCCTCTTAATAAAAGTGCGCGCTACAAGCCCTCCCATCGAATGCGCGACAATGTGAACAGGAGTATCTTCACCGAACCAGCCGTTGATTTTCGCAGCCAGCTCGTCAGCCGCAATGTTCAGGTTCTTGCGCCAATCGAACCAGAAAGCGCGTGTGTCCCAGTTTAGCGAAAGCTTTAACAGCAAGTCGCCGTAAGTGCGCTTTAGTATGCCGGAGGCATGAACATCGTAAGCCGGGTTAAAACCCGCTATGCCATCATCTGCCAATCTGAGCCGGTCTATCCGGCCGGATAAGATGCGGAGCGCTTTTACCCATATCTGATCTTTATCGCCCGCGCGGTCGACGGCAGTAAGCTCGCCCCCCATAATGCCGTGGATGACCACTACTCTCCCCTGGCGCCCACGCGTCCCCCGGCCGGCAGTGTGTCTCAACGCAAGGTTATGCATGCGCTGGTATCTTTGTTCGCCGAGATGCACTCGAAGCGCCCTTTCTTCTTGTGCGCTTGGGCGTGCGAGTATCTTCACCAGCTCGTCGGTATTCGCCGATTCGACGCGCGCGATAAAGCTCCGCTCATTGAATTGTTGATCAGCCATCGAGTCACCTGTTTAGCAGAGATGCGAAATTATAGATCGTTTATAACATTGTTTCCTTGGAGTGCGGGGACTTGTCGCCACACTCCAAAATGTGGCTTCCTTCAAAGGCAAGTGTGATGGGCTTAAATCTGTCGCCCGGCATTCTCCCAATACGGGGCGCGAAGCTTGCGTTTGAAGATTTTTCCCGAATCTTCGCGAGGTAGTTCGTTGCTGAACCGGATCACCTTCGGCGATTTGTAATGCGCGAGCTTGCTCGACAGAAAAGCGCGCACCTCATCGCTGCTCAGTGTCGCTCCCGGCTCAGGCTCGATGCAGGCGCACAGCGATTCGCCGAATTCTTCGTCGGGTATGCCGAACACGGCGCAATCATGCACGCCGGGCATGCTGATAAGCGTTGCTTCAATCTCAGCCGGGTAGATGTTGACGCCGCCGGAAATCACCATGTCGTGTTTGCGGTCGCAGATGAACAGGTAGTCGTCTTCGTCCATGTATCCCACGTCGCCGACCGTGACCAGACCGT
This sequence comes from Blastocatellia bacterium, assembly GCA_963728545.1. GTDB lineage: Bacteria > Acidobacteriota > Blastocatellia > UBA7656 > UBA7656 > DASUNP01. The sequence continues at coordinate 1,871,433 of CAVSKO010000002.1, read as the reverse complement.
CGCGCTCGGCCTCGCGCCGCTTTTCATCCGACCCGTTGTATGTGAAGTCGGGGAAGCCTCCGAGCCGGACGTAAATATCACCCACCTGGTTCGGCCCTAGCCGCTTGCCTTGCCTGTCGTATATGCGCACTTCGGCATCTTTGAGCGGGCGCCCGACGGTGCCAGGCTTGCGAAGGGCTTCTTCGCTCGTGTGAAAGACGACGGCCCCCGTTTCAGAAGCGCCGTAATATTCATTTATCACCGGCCCCCACCACTCGATCATCTGCCGTTTAACCTGAGACGGGCAGGGAGCCGCGGCGTGGACGATGAACTCAAGCGAAGAGAGATCATACTTCGTCTTCACATCGTCCGCGAGTTTGAGCAATCGCACAAACATCGTCGGAACCATGTGCAGGTGAGTGATGCGGTATCGTTCGATCAACTGGAGCAATTGTTCGGGGTCGAAACGCGATTGCAGCACGCAAAAGCCCCCGTTCCTGGCCGCCCACAACCCGTAAGCGTTTGGCGCCGCGTGATACATCGGGCCTGTGATGACCGTGCGAAACTCGCCGTCCTGCGTTAAGCCAAAAGCTATCGCTACCATCTCGGCAAACTTCGCAGTCGCCTCAGGCGTGTACGGTTTGCGGCGCACGCCCTTAGGATTTCCGGTCGTGCCCGATGTATAGATCATGCTCGAAGGCGGCGGAGGCGGGGCGAGTTTTTGCGGCTCCTGCGCGTCGAGCCACTCGTCCCAGACCGGCAAACCTTCGGGCGGCGCGCACTGCTCGGCAGAGATGTCGTAAGCGGTTTGAATCTCCGGCGGTGTTGTTACTACATAAATCTGCACGCCGTCGGGAATGCCTCCGCTGATTTGCGGCAGCAGGTCTGCGTGTATGACCAGCGCCTTTGCCCGGCTGTCGCTCAAGATGTAGCCTGCTTCTTCGGCTTGAAAGTGCCAGTTTATGGGAACGGGGTGCGCACCCAGCGAGCTTGCCGCCATCGAAGCCTCGAAGAAAGGGAAGTCGTTACGCAGCATGATCGCTACCGTGTCCTCGTAACCAATCCCCGCCGAGGCAAACCCCGAAGCAGCGCGCGCTATACGCCCGAGCAATTGCGCTTGAGTTGTCTCTCGCTCTCCGCTGAGAATTCTGCCTTTGAAGCTCTCCGTTTCGTTAGACATAGCTTGCCTTAGATCAGATTGCGTTTGAACGAGAGGCAATTACCGGGTGATCAAATGCCGTCAGTTCGTCGCAAAGAACGCAAAGTGTCGCGAAGCCCGCCAAGAATTTTTGCGAGCTTTGCGGTACTTTGCGTTCTTTGCGTTGAAATAGGATTTTACACTTCTAGTAAGTCCCTCCGGTCTATTGTAACCAACTCTAAATCTTTCCTTCCTTGGCCAGTATCTCTTTCATGATTTCCGACGTGCCAGCTCCTATGGTGTTTAACCGCGCATCGCGCCAGTATCGGCTGACGGGGTAGTCGGTGGTGTAGCCGAATCCGCCGAAGATTTGCATGCAATCATACGTCACACGTTGAGAAAGCTCGCTCGTGAATAGCTTTGCCATAGTGATCTCGCGGACGGCCTTTTGCCCCCGGTTTATAAGGTCCAGCGCGCGATAGCTGAGCCATTTCCCCGCTTCGATACTCGTCAGGTGCTCGGCGAACCTGTGCTTCCACACCTGAAAATCGCCTATCGGTTTCCCGAACGCCTCTCGCTCTTTCCCATAAGCGACGGCGCACTCGATGGCCCGCTCCATCATTGCGACGTTCGCGATGGCCGAAGCAAGCCGCTCGCCCTGGAAGTTGTGCATCGTGTAATAGAACCCGCGATTCTCCTCTCCCAGGATATATCTTTTCGGTATCCGGCAATTGTCAAAAAACAGCTCCGCCGTATCCGAAGAAAGGTTCCCTACCTTCTTGATCTTCTTGCCGACCGCGAAGCCTTTGACATCGGTCGGGAACAGCACCATCGATACGCCTTTATAGCGATCCTCGCCGGTGCGCACGGCCAGGATGATGAAGTCTGCTCTCGTGCCGTTTGTGATCCAGAGCTTCTGCCCGGTTATAACCAGATCGTCTCCATCGATTCTCGCGCGAGTCTTGATCGCTCCGACATCGCTGCCGCCGCCCGGTTCGCTGATACCGAGCGCGGCTATCAGATCGCCCGAGATGGCGGGTCTCAAAAACTCTTCCTTCTGCTGGGCAGTCCCAAGCTCGTCGAGCACGGGCAGCGTGATATCGGATTGCACGAACATCGCCATTGATACGCCGCCGTTGTCAGCGTAGGAAAACCCTTCCAGGTAAGCCGCAGTGGCCCACCAGTCCAACCCGCTCCCTCCGTATTCGGGGTCGAGCCTTATGCCGAACAGGCCCAGCCCGGCGGCCTTTTTGAAAAGCTCTTTCGGAAAGATGCCGGCTTCATCCCACTCCTCGCTGTAGGGCGCGATCTCGGTCTGGCAAAACTTCTTTACCGTCTCGCGGAACATGTGATGTTCTTCGGTGAAATATGGGAAGGTGGTTTCGACCGTTGATAAAGTCTCCATAGTGCTAGTCATATTGTTTTTCCTTTAAGAAGGGGCGATGTGAACAAGCACGTCGCCCGGCGCTACTATCTCACCCTGCTTGACGAGGACGGCTTCAACAACGCCGTCCGTCGCCGCTCGGAGCGTTTGTTCCATCTTCATGGCTTCAAGAATGACCAGCGCATCTCCGGCTGAGATTTGCTGTCCTGCGGTCACCAGAATTTTTAACACCTGTCCGGGCATAGGGGCCAGGTGACTCTCCTGCTGAGTAGCAACATCGGCGTCGGGGTATCGCGGCACGCGTTTGACAACGCCAGAGCCGGTGTTGGAGTGCACATAAAATTGCTCTCCCGCTTCCGTGATCGTAAATAATCTCTGAGCGCCGTCTATCGATAAGCGAATGCGGCCCGGTTCGTATGATACCACCTGGGCTGCGGTCTGCCAGTCTCCGCAGCGGACAGAGTATATCTCACCCCCGCGCGTCTGCCAGGAAACATCAAACCTGCGGCCTTCGATTTCGAGCTTGACCGATGGATCACGGAAAGGGTTGTTGCGATAATCCGGCGTCAGGTGCGGCAAGAGCTTGTTTTCAGATTGCCTGCTTTTGTGCAAGTACAGGGTCACGGCTGTCGCCGCAATCAGGTTCTGGACTTCATCTTTCTGAGCGACCAATTGTTCGAGATGCTCGGCTATAAAACCCGTGTGATACTGACCCCCATAAAAATCCTCGTGTTCAAGCAATCGCACGAGGAAATCGAGATTTGTTTCAACGCCGTGGATATAAAAATTTCTTAGCGCATAAACTAACTTTCGTATGGATGCGTCGCGGTTCGGCCCGTGAGCGATCACCTTAGCCAGCAGTGGGTCGTAGTAAATCCCCACCTCCATCCCTTTCTCGATCCCGGCCTCGATTCTGAGGTCTTCGATTGAGGGCGAGAGATTCAAGCCATGAATTACGCCGGTCGCCGGTAAAAAATCATTCGACGGGTCTTCGGCGTATAGCCGCGCTTCGACGGCGTGTCCTGTCTGTCTGACATCCTCCTGTCGAATAGGCAGCCGCCGGCCTTCGGCTATCTCTATTTGAAGCTGAACGAGGTCTAATCCGGTGACCATCTCGGTCACAGGATGCTCGACCTGCAAACGTGTGTTGACTTCGATGAAGTAAAACTCTCCTCCGAGCGTGAGGATGAATTCAACAGTCCCGGCATTAGTGTAGTTGATGGCGCGTCCCGCTTTGAGGGCCGCTTCACATATACTCTCGCGCAATTCCGGCGTGACGATTGGGGAAGGGCTTTCTTCGATTATTTTTTGATAGCGCCTCTGTATAGAACACTCACGCTCGAACAGATGTATCAAGTTGCCGAAGCTGTCGCCGAAAATCTGTACCTCGATGTGCCGCGCGTTCCGGACGTATTTTTCAATGAGCAGCGCCGGGTCGCCGAACGATTTTTCAGCCTCCCGCTTTGCTCCCTCGATAGCCTCTTCGATCTCGACCGCATCGCGAACCACGCGCATGCCTTTGCCGCCGCCGCCGCCGACAGCTTTTATCAGCACAGGCAAACCCACTTCAATAGCATGACCGCTTAAGGCTTCTACTCGCTGGTCTGATCCGTCATAGCCGGGAACGACCGGGACTCCGGCTTCTGCCATGATGTGCCGGGCCGCGCTTTTCAAACCCATTTTGCGAATCGAGTCCGAAGACGGGCCGATGAATGTGAGGCCCGCCGATTCGCACGCGGCAGCAAAATCGGCATTCTCAGATAGAAACCCGTATCCCGGATGAACGGCATCTGCGCCCGTGCGCTTTGCCGCTTCGATGATCTTTGCGATGTCGAGATATGACTCTTTGCTCGGCGCGGGGCCGATGTTTATAGCCTCGTCGGCAAATCGCACGTGAGGAGATCGCGCGTCCGCATCCGAGTAGACGGCTACGGAGGCAATGCCCATTCGTCGGCAGGTTCGCATTATGCGAAGTGCGATTTCTGCGCGATTGCCGATCAGAATTTTGCGAAAGCGTTTCATGTATCAACACATCTCATCGCAGAGACACAGAGGACACAGGATGGCCGATGATGTGCTTCGCACGCGGCGGGGGCGCAGAGAAAACCAACCTCTGCTCTGCGCCCGCTCTGTGTCCTCTGTGTCTGCGGCGGTGAATCTTCTTGTAATTCCTTACGCTCATATAACTCTAATGCCTGAACACTCCCCACTCCATCGTCCCTTCGACGGGCCGGTTGCACGCGGCAGATAGCGCGATGGCGAGCACCGTCCGCGTGTCGCGCGGGTCGATGATGCCGTCGTCCCACAGCCTCGCCGTAGCATAATATGCATCACTTTCCTGCTGAATCTGATCTTCAAGCGCTTTCTTCATCATCAAGAGTCTTTCTTCATCAACAGCCTGTCCCTGCTTAGCTGCGGCCTCGCGCTTGATAATGTCCATCACGCCGGAAAGCTGTTGCGGCCCCATGACGGCAATCCGGTGATTGGGCCAGGTGAAGAGAAAACGCGGATCATAAGCTCGACCGCACATCGCGTAATTGCCCGCGCCGTACGAGCCGCCGATCATGATCGTGATCGCAGGCACAGTCGAATTCGAAACGGCATTGATGAGCTTGGCCCCGTTTCGGATGATGCCCTGTTCTTCGTAGGAGCGCCCGACCATGAAGCCCGTGATGTTTTGTAAAAAGAGCAGAGGGATATTCTGCTGGTTGCACAGATGTATAAACTGCGCGCCCTTGCTTGCGGACTCGGACATCAGCACGCCGTTGTTCGCGAGTATGCCGACCTGAAATCCATGAATGTAAGCGAAGCCCGTGACCAGCGTCGTCCCATATCTGGCTTTGAATTCATCGAAACGCGACCCATCTACTATGCGGGCTATAACCTCGCGAACTTCAAAAGGCACCCTCGTATCGGCTGATGCGATGCCCATCAACTCATCCGCCGGGTAGAGCGGTTCTTCAACACCTGCGCGAGCAGGTTTGGCGGGAGGGGCTGACAAATGGCTCACTATGTTTCTGGCAATCCGCAGCCCATCCAGTTCGTCTTCGGCCAGGTAGTCGGACAGTCCCGATATTCGCGAGTGCATCTCTGCTCCGCCGAGCGACTCTTCGTCTACGATTTCACCTGTAGCCATCTTCACCAGCGGCGGCCCGCCCAGAAAGACCTTCGCCTGGTTCTTGACCATGACGACGAAGTCGGACATCCCCGGAAGATACGCGCCCCCGGCGGTCGAGTTGCCGAAGACTACAGAGATGCTCGGTATGCGAGCTTTCGAACGGCGAGTGATTTCGCGAAAGCCTCGACCGCCCGGCACAAAGATTTTCGCTTGCACGGGAAGATCGGCCCCGGCGGATTCAACCAGGCTGATGCTCGGCAAGCGGTTCTGTGTGCCGATGTCTGAGAGGCGGCGATTCTTGAGCTGGCCGATCTCGCTCACGGCCCCGCCTTTGACCGTCGCTTCATTGGCGATGATAAGGCATTCGCGACCCGAAACCAGACCGATGCCGCCGACTGTTCCGGCCCCAATAAATTCATTTTCTATATTGATGCCCGCTAGCGGCGCGATCTCAAGAAAATAGGAGCCTTCGTCCAAGAGCATCTCCACGCGCTCGCGCGGCAACAACTTTCCTCGCGCCAGATGCCGCTGGACATACTTCTCGCCTCCGCCCGTCGTAGAGCGTGAAAGCTCAAGGCTGAGCCTTGCGACGGCCCGTTGCATCGCCGCGTAGTTGGACTGGTATTCTGCCGCTTGCGCGTTGACAGTCGTCTTGATTGGTCGCACGCCGCTCCTGCTGTGATTGCGATGCTCGCAGATAGCTGATACCTTAACGAGGTTTCGAGACAATAATGAACCGATTTGCGGCTTGTCAAGGTATCGAGCCGAAAACGCGCAAAGAGATCATATGAAGACGATAAGAATAGCCAACGGGCAAGGCTTTTGGGGCGACTCGCTGGAAGCCCCTGTCCAACTGGTCGAGCGCGGGGCGATAGATTACCTCACGCTCGATTATCTGGCTGAAATCACTATGTCAATTATGCAGAAGCAGCGCGCCCGCGACCCGCGCGCAGGTTTCGCCCGCGACTTCGTCTATGTGATGGAGCGCGTGCTGCCCAGATGTGTCGAGCAGAATATCAAAGTCGTAGCCAACGCGGGCGGAGTCAACCCGCGGGCTTGCAGCGATGCCGTCGCTTACGTTGCGCGCAGGCTGGGGCTCTCCGGCAAAGTGAAAATCGCAGTAGTCGCGGGCGACGACATTATGGCGAGGCTCGACGAGTTACTCGCCGCAGGCATCGATTTAAAGAATATGGAAACAGGCGAGCCTCTGGCTGAGATACGCGACCGTGTGCAGAGCGCGAACGTTTATCTGGGCGCGGCCCCGATAGCCGAGGCATTGAGCCAGGGCGCGCAGGTCGTCATCACGGGCCGATGCACAGACACGGGGCTTGCGCTTGGGCCGATGATACATGAATTCAAATGGGCGAGCGATGATTGGGACTTGCTGGCTGCGGGAACCATCGCCGGGCACATCATCGAATGCGGGGCGCAGACGACAGGCGGCAACTCACAGGTTGACTGGAAGACTATTCCTGATCTCTGGGACATCGGCTACCCCATCGTAGAGGCCCAATCGGACGGCGCTTTTTCGGTCACAAAACACCCGGGCACGGGCGGGCGCATCAACGCGGGCGTGATCAAAGAGCAGTTGATGTACGAAATGGGCGACCCGCGCGAGTACATAACTCCTGATTGCGTTGCGGACTTCACGACCGTACGGCTTGAAGAAACAGAGCCTGACACCGTGCGCGTCTACGGCATAAAGGGAAGACCGGCGACAGAGTTTTATAAAGTATCTATAAGCTATTCGGCGGGCTTCAAAGCCGTAGGCTCGCTCATATACTCCTGGCCGGACGCGTACGATAAAGCCAGGGCTGCCGACAGCATTCTCCGCCGCCGTCTCGATGCGCTGGGGTTAAAGTTCGATGCGATGCTCTCAGAGTATGTCGGCGCGGGCGCGCTGCATGGGGCTTTAGCGGGTGAGCCTTCGCCTGAGCTGGCGGAAGTTCTTCTCCGCGTCGCCGTTCGCTCCGGCGACAAAGCGGCGATAGAACGATTCACAAAAGAGCTTGCCCCGCTCGGGTTGAACGGACCGCCGACCGTTTGTGGACTGGGCGGCGGTCGTCCGAAGGTTGAAGAGATAGTTGCTTACTGGCCTACGCTGATGCCGAAATCTCTGGTCGAGCCGCAGATCGAAGTCATCCCCGTTTAGATCAAATTGCGTTTGAAAGAGAGGCAATGGCCGGGTAATCAAAGGCCGTCAGTTTATCGCAAAGATCGCAAAGAACCGCGAAGATCGCCAAAAATGTTTGCGAGCTTTGCGTCCTCTTAGCGTCTTTTGCGACGAACTGACGCCATTTCCAACTCCAGTAATTTCCTACGATGAATTAAAGTTTGCTCTAAGACTTTTATCTGCTTGAATCCCTGCTTTCCGGCAGAGAAAAGAGGATTATCGTAGAAGACCCCGGCGCGGCTCGCCAGAACCCTGAAGCGCTTCCCGTCACGGCAGCCACGTATTGCTTGCCGTTGATCGCATACGTCACCAGCCCGCCGTTCATCGGCCCGCCTACGTTGAACCTGTACAGCACTTTTCCGGTGCGCGCATTTAGCGCAATCAAATCTCCCGTCAACTCTCCCGCGAAAACAAGGTCTGCCGAAGTCGTCGTCACGGCGGCCAACAACGGCTTTGGAGATTCATAACGCCAGCTCACTTTGCCTGTCGAAGCGTCTACGGCGGTCAACCAGCCGCGAGCTTTTTCCGGCGGGTCCTCGATGTAACTTCCACCCATGTAAGTTTGCCCTACTACAAATTCCGCGTCTTCGCCTTCTTTAAACGTGCCGCACCAGTCGACTGCGGGAACGTAAAGCATGTTTGTCCTGGGGTTGAACGCCGGACCGTTCCATAGAACGCCGCCGAGAACTCCCGGACAGGCGCGCACCCCCTCTTTCGTCAGCGGGACACCCGTATTCAACCGCGTGGTTACAGGGGTCTCGTACAAATGCTCGCGGGTTTCGCGGTCAAGCACGTGCAACAACCCGTCTTTGCCTGCGGTCGCCACAAGCTTTCTCGTCTTGCCGCCGATTGTAGAGGTGAAGAGCGGCCCAGCCTGCGTCGTGTCCCAATCATGAGTGTCGTGCGGAACGAGTTGATAATGCCATTGCAATTTTCCGGTCCGCGCATCAAGCACCACCATCGAGCAGGTATAAAGATTTGCTCCGGGACGAATATCGTCAAAGAAATCCGGGGCGGGGTTGGCTACGGGGACGTAAACGAGTCCCTTTTCCGGGTCTAGAGAGAGCGGCGCCCAGACCGCGCCGCCGCCGTGCAGTTTTGCTTCGGGCTTGCCCCAGGTATCTCCGCCCGGCTCGCCGTCATCCGGCACTGTCTTGAACCGCCAGACCTGGTCGCCGTTCTCCAGCTTGAATGCTCCTATCCAACCTCTCACTCCCTGCTCGCTGATGCCGAGGCCGAGTAAGACCAGGTTCTCGAAAATGACCGGGGCGATGTTGAACGAGCCTTCGTTCTTTGCCGCGTCAACGACCTTCTTCTCCCACAGCAGTTTTCCCGTCTCCATATCGAGAGCATACAGATAGCCGTCCGTAGTCGCGCGGACGACTCTACCGTCTTTGATCGCAACGCCGCGATTCGGCGGCCAGACTTCTATAGACTTCGGCTTCCAATTGTGCCGCCATCGCACCTTGCAGTTCGCAGCGTCGAGCGCGATGGTTGACCACGTCGTCGTTATATACATCACTCCGCGATAGACTACCGGGTTGGTGTGGAACGCTTTCGTATCGCCGACTTGATAGAGGCAGGCCGGTCTGAGCGTAGAGACGTTCTGCTGGTTGATCTGTTTAAGATCGACAAAACGCTGTCCCGAATAATCGTGGTTCGAAACCAGCCAGTCGGTCGTATTCGTCTGCGCCGAATTAAGCTCTGCCTGCGAAGGCAGACTCGACGAGGGAGACGAACCGTCTCCTGCGGGCTTGTTCGCCTGTATGGCGGCGTCCGGCTGAGTCGCAAGCATTTTCTCTTTGCCGTAGCCCTGCGGTTCGATCTTTATCTGTTTCAAAAATGCGGCATCTGCGGGCAGTTCCCGACCGCCGGACTTGAAGCCGTTGGCCTTGAGTATGAAGGCGACAATGTCTATGTAATGTTGTCTGGTGAGCGTGCCTCCGGCCCCATAGGGCATCTGCGTTCGCGTGATGTAGTAAAGCTCATTTACATTGTGATTGCCCTGGCCCCACTTTGCCAGAAAACGGCTGCCGACAAGCGGCGTAGACGAGCCGCCTTCAAGCTGCGCCCCATGACACAATGCGCAGTTCTTGGCGTACAGAGTCTCTCCCCTCTGGGCTTGCGCATTCGTATAGACTCCGCCCTGCCCGGCGGCTGCCCTATTCGGCACAAGCGTCAGGCTGAACGCAATCAGGGAGAAAAGGAATAGGATCGCTGTAATGCGGCGCTTGTCCGGCTGAGAATGCATATCTTGTGCTTTCATTTTTGGACCTCTTTTCCTCAAAGATCTCATGCGGCGACTCCTCACCGCACCCCAAAATAGGCGGCCGCATTTGTGTGCGAGCCGCTATAATAGCTTGTGCTCGAACCTGACAGGCCCGCGAAAAACATCTCGGAACAAATCTGCTTTAATATCGGCCATCCATAATTCGACATCACACTCATCATTGCTCTCTACATAAAATGTCACCCCGGCGTTAGCTATCTCGCAACGAACCTGTCTGACCGCCTGGCGGCGGGAGCGGTCCAGCGCGTCTGCGATCCGAAGAATACCCGTTAACTTTCGCACCGTTGATCGGTGCGAGCGCTCAAGATCGAAAAATTCTTTATGCTTGCGCCGAGGGCGATCATCATCGTCCTTCTTGGGCATCTTTCCTTTTATGTACCTGACAAGGTTGGCGATGACGGCTATATCAACGCTGTTAAACCCCGGCAACTCGGAATTCTTTATAAGATACAGACCATGCAGGTGATGATCTTCGTGCGAAATGTAATATCCTATGTCGTGGAGCAGCCCGGCGTACTCCAGCAGCCTCCGGTCTTCTTCTCTCATATCATGCAGGTCGCTCGTCTCATCAAATATCCGAGTTGCTATCCGCGCGACGTGGTGGGAATGCGCGGCGTCATAGTTGTACTGCTTTGCCACCGATAGTACTGACCCTGTCCTGACATCGAGATGAGCATCATCCACAGAAGAATGTAAATCTGACGGGCGGCGAAGGTAATTAAGTATCACGCCTTCCCTCAAGGACCAGTCGCAACTTGTTATCTGTTCGGCGCTCAATTCAACAAGAATCGTTTCTAGAAGCAATCCACCGGCGACGATGATATCAGCCCGCTGCTCATCCAGGCCTGGCTCAAGGCCGCGCTCGCGCGTATTCATGCGAAGCAATTTCCGATTCAGTTTTCTCAGCTTTTCCGTGGAGATCGTCTGGCTGAATGGGGAGAAAGCGGAATTATCAGCCCTTTTCTTATCAGCCTTCGCCTCCGCCACGGCGTTTATCAGGTTGAGGATTGTGCCCGATGTGCCGATTACAAAATCGTACCCGGTCTTCTTAATCTCCCACACTATCCGAGCAAGCTCGGCCCGTATGTGGGTCTTTAGCTGCTGATATTCGCCGTCAGACACAGGGTCGGTCGTTATAAATTGCTCCGTGAGCCTGACCGCGCCCAGCTTGGCCGACAGCAAAAGCTCGGGCGCGTCGCCTCTGGTTACTATAAACTCGGTTGAACCGCCGCCGATGTCTATAATCAGCGCGCGCCGGTTGTTAAATTCCGTCACCTCCGATACAGCCAGGGCTATCAATCGCGCTTCTTCAACGCCCGGCAATACCTGTACTTCAAGACCGACCCGCTCTCGCACCGCTTCGACAAACTCGCGGGCGTTGTCGGATTCTCGTACAGCGGAGGTCGCGGTCGCAATTACGAGATCGACTCCATTACCTTTGGCCAGTTGTTTGAATCGCCGCAGCGTAGTGACCGCCCGGTCTATAGTCTCTTCTGATATTCTGTGTGTGCGAAGAGTCTTGGAAGCAAGCCTGGCCATGTCCTTTTCGCGGTCGATTATTTGAAGGTGCTGTCCCGGTTCGGCGAGCACTACGGCCAGATGGATTGAGTTTGATCCTATATCGATAGCTGCTATCTTCATGCTTTGGGCTCTTGCCTTGACATCCTTCGCGCCTGGGGGTCGCTATTAGCCTACTCGGCTATACTCCCGTCCCGTGGGTTTGTCAATAGGGCATGGAGTAGCAGAGAAGTGAATTAATAGAGCTTTCTACTCAGGCGCTCTTACCCGGCGTGGCCCTGAAATTCCAAGTATTACTATCTCTATCTTCCGTGTTATACTGGGCTTGCAGGAATGTTCACGAGTCAGGAACTCTTTGTTCACAAACTGACACATCTTCAACTGGGAACTGATTGCGAATGAGTGTGTGCGGAAAGCTTCACTTGTCAACGGACGCTGCGGAGAGCGTCTTCTTGCTGGAGGCGCCGCGCTTCACAATCGGGCGCGGCGCCGAGAACTCGCTCTGCTTGCCTGACCAGTCCATCTCCCGCTGTCACGCCGAGATCATACGCCTTGGCAACGACTTTCTTCTGCGAGACCTCGGCTCAACAAACGGGACTTTTATCAACGATGAACGCGTGTCCGAGCAGTTGCTAAATGACGGCGACTGGATTCGCTTCGGCAACTCGGGCTCCAAACTGTTATTCAAGTTATCTAAGGAACGAAGGCGGACGCCCACTCGCGAGCGATCCAGCAAGCACAAGACCGATAATTTGATCGGCTCGCTTACGGGCAAGCTCAATACTTTAAATACCGATGAGCGCGAGGAAGTCAGCTTGCGCTGCATACTGGCCCAGTCGCACCTGAACGAAGGCCAGCCCGACCTGGCCCTGGACCGGCTCTCGAAGTACGTCGATTCGGAGAGCTTCGACTCGCTCCCTTTGCGGTTCCGCGCTATGGTGTTGTTGTGGATAGGCCGCGTCCACCTGGAGCGCAAAGACTACGCCGCCGCGATGGAAGCCTTGCATAACAGCCTGGAGCATTACACGCAGGCGGGAGAAGACGCCGGGATAGCCGAAGCGCATGCCTCGCTCGGTTGCGCTTTGATGGGCACCGGGAACCTGTTTGAGGCGCGCGATAGTCTGCACCGCGCCACGCTCATGGCTCGCAAAGCGGGCAACGCAAAGCTGCGCGCAGAAATTTATCTGCTGCTCGGCAAGGTGGATTGGAAAGAGGGAGATTTCGAAGGCGCTCGATATAACTGGACGAGCGCCGGACGCCTGGCCGAAGGGACGAACGATACGCTCTTGCAGGCGGGCGTTAAGCTCCGCCAGGCCTTCTTGCTCTACTCCGAGGGGAAACTCAAAGAAGCCGTCCCCGTTTATCAAACAGCAATAGATCAGATCGAGGCGACCGGAAATGTGCGCTTCCTGCTCAAGGCGTATAGCTCTCTATCTCGCGTGCTGACGCGGCTGGGCCTGTGGGTGGCGACCGAGCGTTTTCTGGAAGACCGCCTGCGGCTTGCGCGCGAGAACAAGCTGGCAAAGGCCGAGGCCATTGCATTCACGGATCTGGCCGAGCTGAGGTTGCTGCAAGGCAACTTCGTGGCCGCGTGGAATACAATCGAAGCGGCGCTTGAGCGTCACGGCACGACCGTCTACCCGCGCACACAACGAATGCTCGGGCGCATCCTGAGCGCGCGCGGGCAGCACCTCGAAGCCATCGCGGCGCTCGACAAGGGGCTTGAAGCGGCAACCAGGAAAACTGCTATCGAGGAGCAGATACTCATCAAGCTCTCGCTCTCGCTCGCCTATCTGGATGTCGGCGACATCGTGCAGGCGCGCGAGCAGCTTGAGGCGGTCGAAGCGGTCACTTCGCTCGACCCTGCGCTCAGCCTGATCGGGCGCATGCTCTACACGCGCGGCTGCGTTTTCTCGGCGAGCGATCAGATGTCGGAAGCGAGCCGCGCCTTCACCCAGAGCCTCTCGATCTTTGAGAACATCGGCGAGCCTTATCGCATAGGCCTGTGCCATGCGGCGATTGGCGGGCTCCGCTCGCTCTCAAATCGCCCCGAATCGGGCCGCGCGCATCTCGAAGAGGCCCAACGAATATTTGCCAAGCTCGGCGCTGTCGCCGAATTAGCGCAGGTCGAGGCAGACCTTCGGTCGGAGTCCTACAATAATGTCACCCCGGCAATGACGCGCGCGCTTACGCCCGGCCTTTCGACGACGGCCGCGCTCTCGCTTTCGAATCTTTCCACGATGACATTTATAGCTATAAAGCCGCGCCGCATTCTTGTCGCCGAAACCGATGATGCGCTTGCCCTGATTCTCACAAATGGTCTTGAGGCGGAGAACTACGTCGTTGATAGGGTTCAGGACGGGCGCGAAGCCCTGAGCCGGGCCGTCGGCGCCCGCCACTCTTATGATATGCTCGTGATGGACGCACTCTTGGAGCATCACTCGGGCTTCGATATATGCCGCGAGCTTCGCAAAAACACTCTGGAAACCCCCATAATCTTGCTGGGAAGCCGGCAGGGGGTCGAAGATAAGATTGAAGCCTTGCAGGCGGGGGCCGATGATTTTATCAGCAAAAAGAACCTGATTTTCGAGGAGCTGCTGGCCAAGATAGACGTTCTTTTGCGGTAACCGAAGAAAGGATTCGCTCTTGCGCATAGTGATTATCGGAGCCGGTCGTGTTGGTTGCGGCGCGCTTGGCATAGCGCTGGCGCTGCAAGGGCATGAGCTGGTCTTCGCAGCGCGCCGCGACGACGTCATAGACTCTATTAACCGGCACGGCTACGACGTCGTGACAAAAGGCAGCATCGCGACCTTGATAGAGGTGCGCGGCCCGCGCGCGGTGAATATCACCCGCGCCGAGTTCGCCCACGAAGTGGCCGAGGCCGATCAGGTCTACACGACCGTGCGACCCGACAACCTTCCTTCGGTCGCGCCCGCGCTGGCCGAGGCAATTCTCTATCGCATCAGATCAGGCGTGACGCGCCCGATGGACGTGTTCTGCTGCGAGAACCTCAAGAATGCAGGGTCACAGATTGAGCGGCTCATCTTTACCAACGTGCCTTTCCAGTATGCCCAGCAGGTGCAGGACTGTGTGGGGTTCAACGCCGCCGTGTCGGACCGGGTTGTGTCAAACTCCGAGAAGGATGCTTCGGGCCGATACGTCTTCACGTCGGACGCGATGGGCGACGTGCTATTTGACACGCTGCATGTAAAAAGAGATTTCGATATTCTGCCGCCGCTAAAGGGGATCGATAATTTCCCGGCCTGCATAGAAGAGAAGCTTTACGTCCTCAACAGCGGTCATGCGGTTTGCGCTTATCTGGGCCATCAGCGGGGCTACACATATATCCACGAAGCGATGGCCGACGAGGCGATCAACCGCGCCGTTGTCGGGGCGATGCTCGAAGCGCAGCGGGCGCTGCAATCAAAGTACGGTCGCACGCTTCACTACGGGGCGTTTATCAACGATATTCTTGCGAGCTTTTCCAATGCGGCGCTGATGGACACAATCGCGCGGGTAGGGCGTGATCCGATTCGCAAGCTTCATGCGGATGACCGTCTGGTCGGCCCCGCGAAACTCGCATACCGATACGGTTTCCAGCCTACATATCTGATGCAAGGGTGCGCGGCGGCGCTCCGCTTTACACAGCCCGACGATCCGCAGGCCAACGAGCTGCGAAAGCTGATCTCTGTCAACGGCATAGAGCAGACGATTGACACCGTTTGCCAACTGCGCCCCTGGAACCCTATCTCGGAACTCATCCGCAAAGAGCTTGAGCAAAGCTCATTATCAGCATCTTGATGGAAAAAGCACCCGGCCCATTCAGTCTCGTCGAATCGCCCCTCCGGGGCAGTGCATAATTCACAGACTCTGAAAATGAACAGACTCTGCCCTGAATCAATCCAGGTCTGTGTAGTCGATTTTTGTGTAACGGCTCGCGTCGCAGACTATATAGATAAAGTTTTGCCCGCCGACTTCGACCGATGTGACTCCTTCGGGCTTCACCTTTTTATCCAGCACGCTCTTTTGTACAGGCTGAGATTTGCCATCCCACTGCCAGAGGATAAAATCGCCCTTCTCCTCGTTTTCGGGCGCGCCTGAAATCAACAAAAATGATTTCAGCCTGTTGTCATACTGAAGGTCTCGTATGCCTGAGCCTCCGACCGCCACGGGTATGGCCCTGTCCTGTTCGAGTTGCAGGTTGTCTGCTGAGAAAGGGCCGGCAGGGTTGCCGAGCTTTACCGGAACAATCAGGGCCTGCTCGTTTATTATCGGCGAGCGCAACCCAATCAAAAGACGCTTGCGCTCCGGGTCCCACGCAAGACCTTCGACGTTCAGGCCCCCCTGGCTGCCTTTCATTTCGCCCGCGCCTTTCAGATCGGGCACCCTGCTCAACAGCCATTCGCGCAGATTGCCTATCACGCTCGCATCCTTAACCGTCTGCGTATTGGGATCGAAGGCGAATCGCGCGATAGCATTCCGCTCGCCGCTTTTTGGATTCGCTTGAGACCCCACGATGTAATAATAAGTCCCGTCGGTTGTGATCCCTTCCGGATTCTCAACGGTAATTCCGAGATTTATAGGTTTGATATCGCCGACCTGCTGGCCCGCCCCGTCAATCTTCATCCAGAAGATTTCGCTCGGCCTGGAATCGTCAACAAAAAGAACGCCGTCTGCGCCGGGCACATAGACGGTTCCGGATGCCTCAAACGTGCCGCCGTTAAATGCAGTCCCGCTGCCTGGCTTTTGCTTCTTATCTTTCTTATCGGATTTGTTCTTTGGTTCTTCCGAGCTTGAGCAAGCGGCGCAGAACGTGATTCCGGCAATCGCTACGATGGCTAACAGCAAACCCAACGCGCCGACATATGCGCCCCCGCAGGTGTCCAGATGCGCAGCTTTGATCTCTCTCTTCATTTACCTTGTCTCCTTACCTCAATTATTGTTTCTGCTAAATTTTATGCTTCCGCAGCAAAAAATACCCGTAAATTTCGGCGACTATCGCAAGCACGGCGCGCGCGGCCATCAATACGCCCAGTGAAAAATAGTCAAAGAGCAGACCGGCAAGAACCGGAAATGTCAGGTCCGATGCGTCCACGCCGCCTTCCATAATGCCCATAGTCCTGCTGCGAGTCGCCAGGTTGAAGCTGGAAACTCTTGCTGCGACAGCGCCCCAGGTAGGCTTGAATGCCGCCTTGCCTATCTCGTCAACCCCGCGCGCAAGCCCCATCATCACACCGAGCAAGGCCGTTCCCGCAAACCAGGGCGTTATATAAAACAACGCGGAGGTTGCCAGGTTCGCAATTGAGCGCAGGGCTATGACCTTGCCCGCGCCTATTCGGTCGGCCAGCCAGCCGAATGACGGGCCGAATACGAGAGGTACGATAGTCTCGGCGACGATCTTGATCCATCCGAGCGCGCCCGGCGTCACCTCCAATTTTATGGCAAGCAAGGTAAAAAACTGGCCCGTGACCATATAAGCGGGCGCGGTCAGCGCCGCGCCAAGCAGGGCAAAGCTCCACACGCTCGGCTGTTTCTGTTGCGGGTCGGCTGGCCGTCGCAGCACTGCCGTACCGCCCGGCTTATCCTTCTTTTTATCCTTCTTCTTTTCCTTTACAAAGATTTGGACCAGCAGCAGAGAGATGGCTGAAAGGATCGTCGACACCGCAAAGATAATGACAATCGACTTTTTTAATATCGTCTCGTCTACGACCTTCGGGAGGTCCTTAATGGGCACCTGGCTGAGCTGTATCTCGCGTTGCTCGACGCTGACCACGTTGCGCGGCTGCGGGTCAGCTTCGGTCGGCGGCAGGGTCCGGTCTTCTGCGACTTCTTCGGGGCTTTTTAATATCTCTTCTAAAGGCTCGCCCTGTTTATTTACCTTTTCAAGCACGGCGACGTTGGCCGTCACCGTGCGGGTTCCGGCAAAGGCGACCAGGAGTATGATGAGCAGAAAAGCCGCTACCGCTTCGCCGATGCCGCCCGATGTGGATTTGGTTGTCGTGTACAACGAGTAGGCTTTCGCTATGTTCCTCTCGTCCGAGTTGTCGGCGATCATGGCCGAGGCGGAAGGGCCTTTGGCGGAATCTGCCAGCCCGCGAACCAGGCTGATGATAAACAGCAGCGGCAGCGTGGCGATGGCATAGAGTATGCCTACGGCCGAGCGTATGGCCAGAGAGATCATGAAAACGCGCTTCTTGCCGTACTTATCGGCCAGTGTGCCGAAGACAGGTCGAAGCAGCAAGGGGACGACATTCTGTATAAGGACAAGCCCCATAATGGCCGTTATGTCCAGTCCGAAAACCAGCAATGCATAGAGCGGAACGGCAGTCTTTATCAATCCACCCGACACGCGCGACAAAAAGGCTTCGGCCATCAGAGCTAAGACTACAGGGTTTAAAGTCTTCTGCCCTTTTGGCTCAACTTTGGCTACGACCGAAGGCAGATAGGCCTCCCCGGCTGGCGCTGGGGAAGGGGATTGGGGCATGGCGAGCGGGGCTGCGGGCTTGATGCGCACAGCTCTGTTTATGAGTGTGCCGATGAGGCCGCCTTGCGCGCCCGACACTGCTTGAAGTTCTTCGGCGAGTTGCAGGGCCGTCGGCTGCCTGAAGTTCGGGTCTTTGGCGAGCGCGCGGTTGACCACCGCCGCTACGCCTTCATCCAGGTCGGGTCGGCCCATCTCTGTGATGTCGGGAACGGGCGCGGTCAAGTGCAACTGGGCGACCTCATCTTGCCTTAGCCCCTCGAAGGGAACTCCGCCCGTGAGCATCTCGAAGAGTATGACTCCAAGCGAATAGACGTCCGAGCGTGAATCGAGCGGGTGGTCCAGCCACTGTTCCGGCGACATGTACTCGGGCGTGCCCAGTATCATGGCCTGTTCGGCCATCGTGACGCCGCCGCTGATTGAGGGCTCTACCTTCGCAAGACCGAAGCCGCCTACTTTAATAATCTCCTTTCCGTCAACCCCTTTTTCTACAAAGATAGATTCAGGCTTTATGTCGCGCAGGACTATGCCGTTGAGGTGCGCCGCATGGGCAGCGCCGCAAATCTGGTTGAAGATGCTGACAATGCGCGAAAGCGTCAGGCCGCGCTGCTCGCTCAGAATGTCTCGCAAAGTGTGGCCCGAAAGCAACTCTTCGACCGTGTAAACGACGCCTTCGGGTGAGGAGCCGAAGTCATATATCTGGACCGAATTCGGATGCTTGATGCGCGCGGCGATCTGCGCCTGGCGGCAAAAGCGGTCATAGGCCGAACGGTCCTTTACAAGCTCGGGCCGCAATACCCTTACCGCAACGTAATCGCCGAGCATTATGCGGCGGGCGCGATAGATGGTTCCGTTTGTCCGATCCGCGAGCTTTGCCCCAAGCTCATAGCGTCCGTCGAGAATGATCTTGTGCCCCTTGCCCTGGCCTGCGCCCTGCTCCCGCCCTAATAAATCTTCCAAAGGCTGAGGCGCGCCGCCGCCCTGCCTGACATTGAGTGGCGGTCCGGCATCAGGCCCTTTCTGATCTGCCGGTCGGGGCGCTTGTGGCTTAACGGGAGCGGGTTTAGCCGGGGCTGGTTTAACAGGGGCCGGTTTAACAGGGGCCGGTTTAACAGGGGCCGGTTTAACAGGGGCCGGTTTAACTGGAGCAGGCTCAACGCGAGTCGCGACCTGTGGCTGTTGGTTCGGAGCAATTTGGGCGCTGAAGGTGAGATTAGTGCGGCCGATAGTAATAACATCATTCTGGCGAAGCGCATGCCCTTGCGGGCCGATGCGCTGGCCGTTGATGAAGACCCCGCTGCTGCTACCAGTATCTATAATGATGTACTGGCCCTCTTGCCGACGCACTGTGGCGTGGAAGCGACTTACCATCGGGTCTGAAATATAGATAGGATTTTCCGGCGCCCTGCCGATGGTAAGCTCTGATGCCGAGAGGGGGATTTCGCGGATGTTGCTGTCGGGCAATTGGATGATTAGTTTCGCCGGAGCTTCGGCCCCGGACGTTTCGGACGGGGCAACCACATCCACGAGGCGGCTCCCGTCATGGGGACAGAACCTGCGCTCGTCGGGAGTCTCTTTATGGCAAAGGGGGCAACGTTTCAATCGATTTCCTTAATAAACACGAGTCTTTCGCGATGCGGGCTGACTTCAACTCGATACCATTAAGCCGGTCGCCAATATACATCAAGGGGTATAGCCCGTCAATTACCGAGCAATCACTTTTCTCGATCAGAGGCGAAAGATAATACTTCTTGCCACGCCTGCGCGCAATGGCTATTCGTTTTGAAAAAAAAACTTTCGAATGCATGAACCTATTCGATTGCGCATTTCGTATCATATGCAGTAAGGAGCTTACGCATTATGGTTGAGTTAGCAGATTATGAGATGGCGCACAAAAAGGTATTGGCGATCTCCAACGTACCCCCGCTAGAGTTTCCGACCAGCATCACTCCAACCTGAGACCCGGCTTCAGGCTTCGGTCAAATATAAATATTACAGCAGGACTGTAGCCACTCTCCATAACTAATGGTAAACTCAAAAAAATGATGACGCTTTAACCAGGATGATCTCAATTGAGAGGAAAGCAAGTTGAAGCTTTAACGAGGAAGCAACTTTTGTGATAATCTGGCGCGTCATAAGCGTATCTCTGTAGAGGTTCAATTAGGAGGAAACCATGAACGGTTTATCAAAGGGAAGCTCAAAGATTAGAATAGCTATTATCGCACTCGCCATTGCTCTATCGCTGCCGGCAATAGCCTTCACCAACCAGCAGCGAGGGCAGGAACCGGATCTGTCTGAGAAATTCAACAGTCAGTATAAGAGTGATGAACGCTCGGATAAAGATGATGACGACGACGATAAGGATCGCAAAAAGAAGAAGGATAAAAAGAAGCTGGAACGCGAACAGAATAAGCGCGAAAAGAAACAGGAGGATAAACTGCAAGGGTCTGATCGCAAAGACGATGACGACGACGACGACGATGATGACAAAGATGATGATGACAGGGACGATGACGACAAGGATGACGATGACGAAGACAAAGACGATGATGACAGGGATGATGATGAGGACAAGGATGACGATGACTCGGATAAAGATGATGATGGTGACAAGGACGATGATGACGAAGACAAAGACGATGATAAAGTAGATTCCGGCGCTCCCGCGACACTTGCCGAAGCCAGGCCGGAAGCCGCCTCCGCTTTGCCCGTAGCTTCACTCTCCCCTGTAGCTTCACCCTTGCCTGTAACAACTTTAGCCGTGACCGCGACGATTGAAACTGCCCCCGTCCCGTCGGGCGGCGATGCCGCAGATGATCCTGCGATCTGGGTCAATCCAAAAGACCCGGCTCAGAGCGCAATTGTCGGCACCAACAAACAGGGTGGGATAGCCGTTTATTCTCTCGATGGAAAACAGCTTCAATACCTCCCAGATGGGATGATGAATAACGTAGACCTTCGCACGGGCTTTTCCTTAGGCGGGCAAGAAATTGTGCTCGTTGCCGCCAATAACCGTAAAGATAACAGCATAGCCCTTTATCGCCTGAACACTTCTACGCGAATGCTCGAAAACGTGGCCGCGCGCACGATCGTCACCGTTGCCACTTATGGCTGCTGCCTGTATCGCAGTAAGAAGTCGGGCAAGGTTTACTATTTTGTCACCAGCAAGACCGGAGAGGCCGAGCAGTGGGAGTTGTTCGACAACGGCAGCGGCAAGGTTGACGCCAAAAACGTGCGAAAATTCAAACTGGCAACACAGATCGAAGGCTGTGTGGCTGATGATGAACTTGGTCATCTCTACATAGGCGAAGAAGCTGTGGGCATCTGGAAATACGGCGCGGAACCCGATGCCGGAGAAAGCCGCGTCCAGATAGACAAAGCAGGCCCGGAGGGACATCTCGTGGCCGATGTCGAAGGCTTAACAATCGCCTACGGCAAAGACGGCACGGGCTATCTTATCGTGTCGAGCCAGGGAAACAACTCGTACGTCGTTTACCGGCGCGAGCAGAATAATGCCTATGTCAAAACCTTTAGCATCACGGCAGGCAATGACATTGACGGGACCGAGGATACAGACGGCATTGATGTTACGATGGCGAACCTGGGACCCGCTTTCCCGATGGGAGTCTTTGTCGCGCAGGACGGTTTCAATGACAAGGGCAATCAGAATTTCAAGTTCGTGCCCTTCCATTTAATCATCGCCGCGCCGTAAACCCGCGCGCGCAGCACCCGGCTATGTCTTTTCAAACGCCGGGCGGATTCAGTTAAATCCGCCCGGCGTTTTCTTTCCAGCCGCTATTGTCCAAAACTCGCGCCGAAGCATATAATCAACGCCTTCGTTTGTGGACATTGATGACAATACTGAGGTGAAAGCGAAAATGAAATCTCACAGCCTGTTATTTCTTCGAATAGCCGTTCTGGCACTGTGCGTTTCAACAATCATGGCCTGCGGCTCGGATGCGACCAACACGAACCAGCCGACTGTAACTCCGTCAAACGAGACTGCGCCAAGCTCGTCCAACGCAAACACGCAGACAACCGGCACGCCGACGACTACTGCGAATTCGAACCAGCCGACTGCGCCCGTAGGAACGGCAAATTGTGGCGATTGCTGGGTGCATGTTTTCGACGACAAGAACTTTGATGTTACCGATGACAATCACATGATCTGCGGCCCGGGCAAGTGGGCCAACCTCCGGAATCTTCCCGGCGCGGTTAAGGTTATCTGGGGCGACGAGATAGAAAGCTTAAAGGTCGGCCCGAAAGCCACTGTGATTGTCTGGGCGGATGAAAACTTTGCGGGCATGACTCAGACTTACGGCCCCGGCTCGGCGGTTCCCAGCCTAAAGGCGAGTACCCCGGGTCTGTCGGATAACATCTCTTCGATTGAAATCAGGTGCCAGTAGATTTACTGACACGAGGCTCGACCAAAACTTCGGCGGGGTAAACAGGTTTAAGCGGATGGCCGTTTAGCTCGACGCGCGCTCCAGGATGAAGTCCGTGATGCGCCCGCCACCTTGAGGCACGCCCTTATAACCCGGAAAGCAATTCACCTCGATGACTGAAAAGCCTTTCGGCGTCTTAACAAGATCGACGCCGTAAAGCTCAAGGCCGAACAGCTTGCCGCAACGGCGCACGAGGTCGGCAAGCTCAGGGTCGTCGCCGACCGGCGTGCCTTCCTTTTCCGCTTTGGTTGTGGCCGGAAATATCCGCTTTATCGCATGAACATAGTCGCCGACGGCGTAGGCTTTATAATCGTATGGCTCGTGCTCCTCGTACTCCTGCGCAAAGATCAGACGCTCGCCCAGCGCGGTCCCGTCTTCTCCGCCCTCGTCTTCCGACGCGTCCGACTGGCCCGCGCGGCGATTAACTAAAGCGTCGAACTGAGACTCGTCCATGCAAACTTCGATTCCCTGGCCGCGCCTGCCCCGGTACGGTTTTACGACTATAGGCATTTCGCGCACGACCTGGCGCAGAGTCTCTATCGAATCGGTTATGAACGTGCGCGGCGTCGGGATGCCCGCCTGCAAAAGCATTGTGCAAGTAAGCACCTTATCGCGCACTTTCATCGTCGCCGGGTAATCGTTCAAAAGCTTGCATCCTTGATAGTGAGCGGCGGCGGCAAGCGACTCGGCCAGCGGAGAGTGGGATTTGAAAAGATAAAAGTCGTAGTCGAACTTGAAATGCTCAAGGTCAACCAGCCCCGTGCGCTCTGTGACGATCTCTACGTCAGCGCCGCTGGATTTTAAGCCGCTCACAATGTCGTGCGTAACAGAGGTCTTACTTCTTGGAGGCTCCATCAGAAAACATATTCGCATAGACTCTCCTGTGAAAGTTGATTTGGCGCGAGCGCGTCGTCTTACGCCATAAATAATCGTCCGAGAGGTCAGCCGGTCAACGACTACTTGTACCTCATAATCTTTCGCCGCGCAATCGCAAAAACCGGGTGCGCAAAGCGGCGCGCGCGACCGCCCGGCTGGCCATAGCCTTCCATCTTTTCAAGCGGCCCGGTGACTATCATCGCATAAAACTCGCCCACCAGGGCGAGCAGCAATCGCACACCTAACATGACCGGAATGCCCCAGGCGCTCCAGAGCAGTCCGGCCAGGATCGGCCCGGCAATCTCGCCCAGCCCTTCTCCCATGCTCAGATAACTTATCGTCCGCACGCGGCTGCGCTTATCAACGCCAGAGACAGAGGCCATCAACGCGCCCCACGCCGGACGGAACGCGGCCTTGCCGCAATCGTCCGCAGCGCGGCCAGCCGCAAGGCCCCAGAAGCTGGGAAATAAGATGAAAACAAGCGACGAGAGAGTGTTGCAGGCCCCTCGAATCAGAAGCACGAGCCTGCGGCTGATGTTGTCCGAGAGCCAGCCGAACAACGGCCCTGCAAATACTGTTACCAGGATTGAGACAGTGTAGATGATACCTGTCTCGGCTGCGGTCAAGCCGCCGTATTCCGTCGCCAGAATCGGGAACAGACTGTGTATCATGTTGGCCGTGCCGGAAATCAGGAATCCCAATACTACCATCGGCAGTATTGATGTCGGTTTCTTTTGCTCGCCTGTCGGGGCTGCTACCTCCGAAGCCTGAACGCTAACCTCGGCCGCAGACTTGAGCTTGCCTTCGGACTCGTCGAGCGGGCGTTCATCTCGGATGTAGCGCGCGACCGTATAGAGCGGAAGCACCGACAAGGCGAAAGCGACGATAAAGACGCTCGAATAATTGTACGCAGTCAGCGTCAGCAAAATGCCCGCGGCGCCTTTGCCGAGCGAGCCGGCTACGGTCTTTGCCGTCGAGTACCACGCATAAGAAGAAGCGAGGCTCTTTTTGTTGGCGTTGTCCGCGATCAGCGTGTTGACAGATGGGTCTCGGAGCGATTCGGCAATTCCGTGCGCGATTCGTATGGCATATATTTGCCACGGCGCTCCCGAGAAAGCCAGCAATAGCGCGACCAGGCTGCGCAGCCCTATGGCGGTCGTGAAGCTGCGCTTGAGGCCGAAGCGCTCGGCCACCCAGCCCATGCCCGGCTTCATTACTTGTTCGGCAATCAGATTGAGTGAAAACAGAAAGCCGGTCTCTGTTAAGCTAAGCCCCAGGTGGCGCGCATATAGCGGGAGCGCAAAGCTGATTATGCCGAAGCTGAGGCGTGATAGGAATCCTTCCGCAATGACAGCCGATAGCGCAGGCGTCAGGTAGCCGGTTTTAAATTGCATCTGCTAGCCACTCGCCGCCTGCCCGGCCGGTTTGAGACTGATGCGCCCTTGAGCGTATCCATCTATATAATCGGCAATGAGCGGCGCGATATCCGGCACACCTTTGTAACCGGGGAAGAAATTTACATCCACCACAAACGGGCCGCGCGGGCTTTCGATTATATCGAGTCCATACAGGCCCAATCCGCAAATCTGCCCGACTCTGAGCGACAACTGTCTTATCTCTTCACTGATGGAGCCGGGTCGGCCCGGCACGCTAAAGCTCGATTCCGAGAAAGCCTTTCTAACGCCAAAGACTTCTCCGCCGACCACGTATATTTTCAAATCTTCTCCCGTGCCTTCGATGAATTCTTGAATGATTAACGGAGTCGTAGGCTTCGGAATCTTTTCCAGATCATCCGGGTTGCGCACCATGTATATGCCCGCGCCGCGATGCCCAAGATGCGGCTTGACGATCAGTTGTGTCTCTTCGGCAAGCTCGCGCAAAAGCTGGAGGTCGCCGGTCACCCACGAGCGCGGGGCCGGAACGTCTGCCATCTGTAGCAGCCTCGACACAATTATTTTGTTTTGAGTGATGGCGCACGATTGATAAGGGTTCAATAGCCGCGCGCCTTGACAGTGGAGTATGCCGGCCAGGCTGAGCGACAGCTCTGTGTGCGACTTGAGTATGTAGAGATCATGCGAAACGGTCATCAAGTCGGGCCGCAGGACTATCTCTTCTGCGATGCCTTCGTCTACCTCGTATCCGCGCTGCCTCAAGATGTCATAGGCTTCCACAAGCACAGGGCTTGGCACTGGGGGAACGCGGCGAACTACCATAAAATAGAGCCTCATAGCTTAACCTCACCTGAAAATTTTAAGTTTCGGTCTTTCCCGGCACTACGCGCTCGACCGCCGCCTGTATGTAATCGGCTAAAAGCCGCGCGGCGTCCGGCACCCCTTTAAAACCCGGAAAAGTGTTTATGTCGACGACATAGGGCTGGCCGTCGCTTACGACAATATCAAGGCCGTACAGATCGATGCCGAAGGCGCGGCCACATCTGAGGGCTATTTCGCTCATCTCCGGCGAAACAGTGAAAGGCTCGCCGAGCTTATCTTCATAAGTGCGAGCGGGCCAGACTCGCATCACCCCAAACATCTGACCGCCGATGCAATAAATCTTATGATCGCGCCCGTCGGGCTTATGATACCGCTGGGCAAAAACCAACCCCTGGTCGGCTTCTATCTCATCAAGCTCTTCGGCCTTCTCCACGATTCTCACGCCGCGACCTTGCGAGCCTCCCCAATAGGGCTTAACGACCAGCGGCCCTCCGGCTAATAATTCGCCGAGCTGGCCGGGTCGCGTGGCCATAAAAGTTTCGGGCAACGGCACATCGGCAGTTTGAAGAATCCTGGTGGCAAGGACCTTGTCTTTCATCATCGCCACAACCGGGTACGGATTGAGCAGACTTGCCCCGGCCAGATGCAGCAATCCGGCGAAACTTATGGCCGACTGGGAGCTTGACTTGAGGATATAGAGGTCATAATCGACCTTTATGTTTGCCAGATCAACGGCGCGCTCCTCAGGGTTGAGCATGTCTACGGTAGCCCCTTTTTCGGAAAGCATAAGCGCGGCTTCCCGCATGACGGAGCTTTTGCTTGTCGGCTTATCGCTGGTTGTTATGACTGCAATCTTCATGAAGATCGTACTTGCTCTGCCCGACTGAGGACATAATCGGCCAACCGCTGGTCAGCTTCGGGCACGCCCGTATAATTCGGAAAGTCGTTGATTTCGATAACGAGCGGCCCCCGGTCAGTCTCTATGCAATCGACCCCGTATAGCTCCAGCCCGAAGATTTTACCGCATCGCCGTCCGAGTTCTTCAAGCTCCGAGGTGAGCGGCAGCAACCCGGCTT
The DNA here is from genome assembly GCA_963728545.1 of Blastocatellia bacterium. GTDB lineage: Bacteria > Acidobacteriota > Blastocatellia > UBA7656 > UBA7656 > DASUNP01. The sequence goes on along the minus strand of CAVSKO010000002.1, from coordinate 1,844,742 downwards.
TTGAGTCCGCGCTATCGGCCTCGCTTCGCTTATTGAATGGAGAGGGCTTGCGCACGGCCCAGACCTGATCGCCTATGCCGTACAGCTTGAGGTCGTAGCCGTCCGTCGCCATGTAGTTTTGAGCCAGGGCCACCGGCTCGTTCCATTCGACACCGGCCAGCTCTTCGGGGCTGCCGACGACAACCAGACCCCGACAATTGTCGCCGAATATCGGTTTGAGTATGACAGGGTAGTATTCAGCAGGTATCTGTTTTGCCAGCGATTCAATGCTGCCGAAAAATGTGTGCGGCGTCGGGATATTGCCCGCAGCCAGCTCAACAGACATATCGGCCTTGTTGTAGACTGCGGCGATGGCCGCCTTGCGATTGATGGTCAGGGCGTTGCGAGATTCAGCCCACGCAAGCAGGCACAGCAGCGCCCAGCTTCTGCCGCGAGCGACTACAAGGTCAAAATCTTGCAGCCAGCCGTCATCCTTCATCAAGAAGGAGACCGATTGCGGATCGACTGCGGTCACCAGATGGCCTTGTGATTGAAGAGCGCGGCTCATGCCGGACGGCTGGCTCTGGACGAGATAGCGGTTCTCAACTAACAGCCCTATATGTCTTGGATTAGTCATCTTGGCTCAGATTCGCCTTCGCAAGTAATGAAATACCGTTCCCAAATGGCCTCGCAGATTATATATCCACCCGCGAAACCGTCAAAGCAAAATATGGGCTCCGGGGCGGAGGGGCAAATAATTCGCGCAAAATCAGTTGACACTTTGGGAAAGCGGATTTATCTTTCCCCTCGGCGTATTCGGGGTTTGCCTCCTGCTGACCATTCTCAAATAATTAATCCGCAATTAAAGGAACGATGAATTGCGTCTATAAGAGATGGGTTTAGCAGTAAATCTTGTTGGCGCAACCACAAGACGAGTTCAAGCCAATTTCACTATGGGGTATGAGAAAGGAGTTCACAGATGAGAATTATTGCAAACGATTACTGGAAACGACGGATAGGGCTGGTTGTTTTCTCAGCAATTTTCCTGATCAGCTCTGCCGGTTTTACGACATCTCTGGCAGCCAGCCAGGAAAAAGATAAGGGCAAGAAGGGCAAGAAAAATAAGAAAGCCGTATCGGCGGCTGCGCCTCAAACGGCGGGCACGCCGGTTTTATGGGAGAGCCGGGGCGACATATCGAGCCTCAATCTGTTCTGGGGCATAGGCAGCGAAGATAGCATCCCAAAGCCTCCTTTCAATTTTGAGAAAGAAGACGTGACGGGGACGAATCCTAAGATCAAAGTAACAGACGCCAATGGCGTTAAGTGGAACGTAAAATTTGACGAAGAGGTCAATGCGGAAGTTGCCGCCAGCCGCCTGGTCTGGGCCTGCGGTTACATGGTCGAGGAGAGCCATTTTGTCCGGTCAGGCAAAGTTAATGGCGTCACGGGGCTGTCGCGCGCAAAGAAGTTCGTCGGCTCTGACGGCTCTTTTTCGAACGCGATGTTTGAAAAGCGCCCCGATACAATCGTGCGCCGCAACATCAGATGGACATGGAGACTCCAACCCTTTTAGAGGGACAAAGGAGCTTTCCGGCCTGGCAATTCTCAATGCCATGCTCAACAACTGGGATGCCAAGATCGATAACAACAACGTCCTGGGGATGTACGGCGACGACAATCGGACGGTTTATGACTGGTACGTGCAATCGGACTGGGGCGGCACGTTCGGCAAGACCGGCGGATATTTTTCGCACACGAAATGGGACTTGAAGTCCTACACTTCGCAGGAGTTCATCGACGGAGTCTCGGGCGGGAGTTTGAAGCTGCACTACACGGGCAAGATGGGCAGCGATCTTAAAACTGTCCCGCTTGAGCACGCCAAGTGGTTTGCGGGCATCGTCAGCCAGCTCTCGGACGACCAGATTCGCGACGCCTTCAAGGCGGCCGGCGCGACCGATCAAGAAGTGGCCGGCTTTACGGCACGAATTCGCCAGAAGATTAACGAGCTGAAATCCGTAGCCAAATAGATAAACCTGCAAGAGAAAGTTTGAAAAGCCCTGAAAGGGCGCAATTCAATAGCCTGGGGCGCTAGCCCCAGGAAATGAGCCGTTATTAAGACAAGCCCTGAAAGGGCGAAATAATCCGAGCGATTTATTTCGCCCTTTCAGGAGACTGCTAAAAAAGTTGGCAAGTCCCGGTCGGCGCAGTATCCTGAAAGCGACTTCTAGCAGAGGAGCGGTTCCCATGCTCAAACCAGACTACTACATCGCCCCGACCGACATCGATCTCTTGGTCTTTGCTAAACTCATCCCCGCTGATCACTATCTGCGCCAACTCAAAGCCATGATTGATTTCGACTCGCTGCGTCATCTGGTCGCCGATTGTTACTCACCCTCGATGGGGCGCAGCGCCCAAGACCCGGTGCGCTTGCTCAAGCTCAACTTCCTCCAATTTCACTATGAGTTGTCGGATCGCGAAGTCATCGCTGAGGCTCAGGTCAATGTCGCCTTCCGTTTCTTCCTCGACTTGGCGCTCGATAGCCCATTGCCAACGCCGCCCTTGTTGACCCAGTTTCGCACCCGCCTTGGCGTCGAGCGATTCCAAAACCTCTTTGATGAGATTCTCCGCCAAGCCCGCCACCTTGGCTTGGTCAAAGATCGCCTGCGCCTCAAAGACGCCACCCACATCATTGCTAACATTGCCGTGCCCTCGACGATTCGCCTGGTCGCTTCTAGCCGCGAGCGGTTGTTGGCGGCCGCCCAGCCCTTTGCGCCCGAAGCCGTCGTCGCGCATCAACAGCGCGCCATCGGGATTCGTCAAGCCACCGCCGATCTCAAAGACCAAGCGCGCTTGCTGCAACGCGTCGAGCAGTTGCGTGAGATCGTCGTCTGGGCCGAGCACTGGGCCGCTCCGCCAGTTGGCGAGCCAGTTGGCGAGCCAGTTGGCGAAGCCACCACCGAGTTGCGCGCGGCGCTCGACCTGGCCCACAAGATATTGGCTGATCGCCAGCCCCAAGCCCAAGATAAGCTGTTGTCGCTGGTCGACGAGCAAGCGCGCACCGGCAAACACGGCGAGTATTACAATGGCTATCTGCTGGATGTCAGCCTGGATGCCGACTCGGAGTTGATCTGCGCCATCGAGGTGCTGCCGGCCAATGGCGATGAAGCCAAGGATGCCCAGCCCTTGATTGAATCTGAAGAAGCGGCGCACGGCAATGACATCAAAAGTTTGTCGATGGACGCGATCGGCTTTCGCGGCGAGGTGTTGCGCGAGTTGGCGGTCGAGAGCGGGCCACAACTGACCGTGTATGTGCCGTCGTATGAGTGGCCGGGCTCGGTGCCCGGCTTGTTTCAACCGGGAGATTTTCAACTCGATGAGCCCGGCGAAGCATTGCAATGTCCGGGTGGGCAAACCAGCCGCAGTCGCACGCGAACAGGACGCGATCAAGGCTGGCAATACTTTTTTCCAGCCCGCCAATGCCAAGCTTGTCGGTTGCGCACGACTTGCCTGAAAGCGGGAGCGAAAGGAGGACGAACGGTTATCAAGAACGACTACGAAGCGGAATATCAAGCGGCCAGAGCGCGCGCCACCACGGCAGCCTATCAGGAGGTGAGAAAGCAGCATCCGCGGATTGAGCGGAAGCTGGCCGAGATGATGCGCTGGCATGGCGGCAGGCGAGTGCGCTATCGCGGGCGATTGCGAGTGAAGATTCAGTATGTGCTGACCGCCGTCGTCGTCAACCTCAAGCGCATGGTCAAGCTGTTGAACCTGCCACTGAGTCACCAGCCTGCCTGAAGTGCGGGCAGCAGACCGTGCGTGGTGATGATGAGGTGTATCGTGCTTCATTTCAACTCGGACTTTTTTAGCAGTCTCTTCAGGGCTTATTGTTATTCGCCACCTGTTACCCGGCCCGCGGCAGCCGGGCTATTGGATTTCTTCAACCTGCCTTTATTGCGGCTTGCACACAAATGCGACTCCTTTTCTGATCGCTAAGAATTTCGGAAGCGGTCGGTTGCCGTAACCAGCGCGTCAATAATTCCTACCTCAAGAGCCGAATGCCCGGCATTGGCAATGATATTGAGTTCAGCCTCCGGCCACGCACGATGAAGTTCCCAGGCGCTCATCATCGGGCACACAACGTCATACCTCCCCTGCACGATCACTGCCGGAATGTGTCGAATCTTTCCGACATTTTCTATCAGATAATTGTCGGTGTCGAAAAACGCATTGTTCATAAAGTAGTGGCATTCAATACGGGCAAGCGATAGCGCTTTGTGAGGCTCGCCAAAGGCGTTGATCAGATTCTGATCCGGGTAGAGCTTCGACGTGCTTCCTTCCCATATGCTCCACGCGCGCGCCGCTTCGAGCCTGATGTTTTCATCAGTGCTTATGAGACGGTGGTGATAAGCTTTGAGCATATCGCCGCGCTCGGCTTCCGGGATTACGTTCAAGTAGTGCTCCCAGATATCCGGAAATATCGCGCTGGCCCCTTCCTGGTAAAACCAGGCAATCTCTTTCGGGCGACACAGAAAGATCCCGCGCAAGACGAGCTGGCGCACACTCGCAGGGTGAGTTTGTGCGTAAGCCAAAGCCAATGTGCTGCCCCAGGAGCCGCCAAAGACCAACCATTCGGATATGCCAAGATGTTCTCGCAGGCGTTCGATATCTGCGACCAGGTCCCAGGTGGTGTTCTCTTCGATGCTCGCGTGCGGGGTGCTATTTCCCGACCCTCGCTGATCGAAAAGAATTATGCGGTAAGCTGCCGGGTCGAAGAAACGGCGATAATCAGGGGTGAGCCCGCCCCCCGGACCTCCGTGCAGAAATAACGCAGGCTGGCCTTCGGGATTGCCGCACTGTTCGTAATAGATTGTGTGAAGGGGAGAGACTTTCAACATTCCGTGATCGAAGGGATCAATGGGATCATACAAGTTTTTCATAGCTTTACATTCTAAAAACATGCTTGAATGAAATAAAGGCTAATCCGGGCGTGAGCCGCTCGTTGTTAAATTATGTCTCATTTTTATAGTGAGCTTGACTTACGCGCCCGGCACGCGTATAAAGCTAGCTGCCCTGCTAAACTGAAAAATCCAACAATCTAAAACATCTTCCTCAAGTATAACAGCGGCTCTTGTCTCTCCTCACACCGGCAGAAATTTTGATGATCGACGCATCCGACGAGCGAACGAACTTGAATCTGGAGATACGTTATGAAACTGACCAAAAATGATGGGGCTGCAAACGCTTCCGGCGCTTCCGGACTGGTGAGCAAAGGAGTGGAGATAACCGGCGACATCTTATTTGCCGAAGAGCTTCGTGTGGTAGGCAAGGTTGTAGGTAAAGTGGTTTCTGAAACAGGGACGCTCGTAATCGAGCAAGCAGGCAGGGTTGAGGCTCAAGTCGAGGTCGGTATATGTGTGATTCGCGGGACGCTTAATGGAGACGTGAAGGCCCAGTCGAGAATCGAGATATACAAGACTGGAAGGGTTCGAGGCGACTTAATGGCTCCCATCTTGCTTGTAGAGGAGGGAGCAATAATCAACGGCTCCATAGGCATGGGCAAAGCAGGCGGCAGCCGACTGTCTGAAGAGATCCAGCGGGACGACAACGGAGAGAAGATTCAGGTTAATGCTGATGGAAAGGCTAGTCGGGCTGCCCAAACAAATTAGCCGGTTTATTGCCGCAGGGCTAGGTTCTCATTAAGCGAATGCGGCCCGGTTCGAATTCAAAACCGCAGGCTCAGCCTATTCTCAGCGTAGCCAGCTATAACCTTGTTCTTTTAGACCGCGACGGACAGGTTACCTGGACCAGGGAATGGGATGCAGGCAGCGCCTTTAAGCTCAACCCGCATTTCACTTTATGGGTGTTCTGCGAGTTCACTAACCGATCAAGGCAACAGATGGAGATCTCTGAATACGAGATAGAGCTTATGAGTGACGAGGGTTTGGTGGTCGAGCGGTTCGGCGAAGGGTTTGACGATTCGCTGATCGTGGCCGTGGGTGAAACCAAAGTGTTTACGGGGCAGTGGCGCTTGTAGATTGCGGCCCTTCTATCTTTGTGCGCCAGCACACACCAGCTCAAACAGTCTCAATCGGAAACATCCGGAGAAGATGCAAAGTAGGTATCCAGCTCTCGCAGCAACGCTTGCTTTTTGTCTTCCGGCAAGAACGCAGCCACAAATGAGTTCTTTGCCAGGCGATAAATATCATCGCGGGTCAAGCCGAGCCCTTCGTGAACGGCCTCAAAGTTCTCTGCCACGTAGCCGCCGAAATAGGCCGGGTCATCGGAGTTCACCGTGACCGATAGCCCTAAATCGAGCATACGCTTGAGGTTATGTTCCGTTATGGAATTAACGACGCGAAGCTTGACATTAGAGAGCGGGCACACGGTTAAGGGGACCCGTTCCGTTATCAACTTTTCTACTAAGCGTTCATCTTCGACACAACGGACGCCGTGATCTATCCGCGATACTTTCAACTGTTCCAGCGCCTGCCAGATGTACGCAGGCGGGCCCTCTTCGCCGGCGTGAGCAACGGTTAAGAACCCGAGTTCGCGCGCTTTATCAAACACAGCCCGGAACAACTCCGGGGGGCGGCCAACTTCTGACGAGTCCAGCCCGACCGCCGTGATCCATTCTTTAAATGGCAACGATTGCGACAAAGTATCCATAGCCGCTTCTGCGCTCAGATGTCGCAGAAAACACATTATGAGCTTTGACGAGATGTCCAGTTGCCGTTCGGCATCTGTCAGGGCGCGGCGTATTCCTGTAATCACCGTTTCAAACGGCACCCCCCTTGTAGTGTGCGCCTGTGGATCAAAAAAGATTTCGGTATGACGCACGTTCTGAGAGGAAATTCTCTCCAGATAGGCCCACGTTAGATCGTAGAAATCCTGCTCGTGAACAAGCACGCGAGCGCCCTCATAATAGATGTCGAGAAAAGATTGCAGGTCGCGGAACTGATAGGCGTGGCGCAATTCCTCTACGGAATTAAATCGGAGGGCAAGCATATTGCGCTGTGCAATCTGAAACATGAGGTCAGGCTCTAAGGTCCCTTCAATGTGTAAGTGAAGTTCTGCCTTTGGCATCCGCCGAATAAATTCCTTCATCAAATTAGCCCTCGCTGAAATGTCTGTTCTGGTATCTACAATGAATAGCAGGTCGTCCGCAAGCTATTTGAAGACTATTAGGGGTTGGGTGGGCAAACGTTTCGTCATTAAGCCCGAGAGCTTAACCCCCCGGGGCCGAATCCCGTCAGCCGTTTCGTCACTTTCCGGCCATCTCTGCACCGGCCGGCGCATAAGGAAGTGTGATATTAACTCCCCGCCCCACGGGGGCCAAAATCTCAATAATCGCCTATTATTTCTGACATAATTTCGACGCTTCTAGGGGTGAGATTGGCGTTACAAGTTATTGCATGTAATTCAAATCACTGAATAAATGTAACTTTGGCGACTATTTAAATGTGATTTTTGTGACAAACATCTTGACAAATAAAGACAGTCAAATATAATGGGCGGGCGTTGTGACACATTTGAGAATTTCTTGGAGAGTTTGAGCACGACCTACCCCCAACCCGATAGAGGTCTTCAGATTTTAAGAGAGCGGGCAAGGGTATGGGAAGCATCGGGGATAATGAATTAAAGATCGAGTTAAACTATAAATCCCTTATGGTTCGTCTTGTGTAAAGGCTTCAACTCAAGCTCAAAGCTCCGGTAGAAAACAGATAGCTAAAATAATGATTCTCAAAGATTTTTTGGCACCTGAGGTGCGATGAAGTGGCTTCTTAGTCGCGCTAAAAAGGAAAAGTACAAGTCAGACCCTTAGGACGCAGTGCAAGACTTTAACTATACCGGCTTTTTAAGCGGAAGATAGCTGATTTTCAGCATACGCCTGTGGTGTGAGCAGTACGCGGCATGATTGCGTTCCTGAAAACACAATGGACGATCTCAAGGGTCTGGCTACCATCGACCAATCGCCTTAGGGCGCTTTGTATATCAGCTCTATAGCCTGTGCCAGAGAGCTTAAGCTTAATTATGATGATGCTAACCTCCCCAAGTTCGCGTCTCGTAGTGATTCCTTCCAGGCCCGCTGCCAGATTCTCGCATGCTACTTTCCACAGGTCAGTGCAATACCCGCCGCCTCACCAGCTTCATCTAGGATCGAACGGCAGGAGCACGGTTATTAAAAGCCGCGAGCTCATCTTGTTATTTTACGCCGTAAGCTAATCAAAGATTTATTGATAGGAGTCTACTTTGTGCTCGAAAGTTTATTTTCGAACTGAGATTGGAGGTCTTCAATGAACGGTGAACAAGCAGGCGACGTGGATAGTTGGTACGTGATTCATACAAACCCTGGGCAGGAAGACCGCGCCGGTAGTAACCTCAGAGCCTGGGACGTCCAGACTTTTACCCCCAGGCTGAAAGAGCGGCGGTACAATCAATACACGGGCAGGCCGATTGAGTTTATCAAGCCGTTATTCCCGCGATACATATTCGCGCATTTTAATGCGGGCAAAATACTCCATAAAGTTCGCTTCACAAGGGGAGTAAGTGACGTGGTCAGTTTCGGCAGTATGCCCACTCCGGTCCATCCCGATATTATCGAGATAATCCGGTTGAAGGTGGGAAAAGATGGCTTCGTGACTATTGGGGAAGAGCTCAAGCCGGGCGATGAGATAGTCGTTAAAGAGGGGCCGCTCAAGAATTTTATCGGCGTGTTCGAAAGAGAGACGAAAGACTCAGTCCGCGTGATGGTCTTGCTTAAAACAGTGAGCTATCAGGCGCACGTCGTCATCAAGCGGGACATGATAAGGAGATTAGCTTAGCGCGTGTCCAGATAAATCGCTTAAGAATAAATACAAGAAATAAGTAATGGACCGTTCTAGCTTCAACCATCGGACTTGCAGTTTGAGAGGTGTAGTAATGAGCCCTTTAATCCAAAGATAATTCTGTAGCGTAAATACCGCTGTGACAATTGCTTGTGCAGTGAAGAGGGAGAGGTGTCTCTCTCGATAGTTGAAATGTCGTTGCCCGAAGAGGGCAGCTAGATGAGGGAAAACGTATCGCTAAAATCTTTCGGTTGATCGAGCTGTGAGCGTTTCCCTAAACTCAAATAAGAAAGCGGTCAGCCCCCTGAGAGTTGTTCATTCACTTATCCGTGAACGTCTTTAAGGCGCGATGACCATATTGAATTTGCTTTCTTTAAGAAGAATGCATGATGACTTCGACGACAGCCGGAAAGGCTGGCGCGACATGCGGTAGACTGCCCGGCTTCCGGGGCGGAGCTGCCAATCACCCTCAGATTTCACAATCCATTCCTTTATCACGGCCGATCTCTATAGCGTAAAAAACAAGAGTCGATCAAATGGCCCAATCACTTGCACCTGCAAAAGCGCAGCCGTTGGCACAGCCCGGTTCAATAACGGGGATTATTTCATTGCTGTTTATAGCGTTGATCGCTCTTGTGGCGATAAACCAGACAAGCCCTCCCGGCGCGGCATCTGCGAGCGCGCCTCCCACCAGTTTCTCTTCCGGTCGCGCTATGGAGCACGTGTGGGAGATCGCGCGAAAGCCTCACCCCGTCGGCTCGCCCGAACACGCCGAGGTGCAGAGCTACATCCTAAGAAGACTCGCCGAAGCAGGGCTCGACCCATCGGTTCAGCAAACGACCGCTGTCAACCTGAGCGGCATGCCGCTTTATGCCGGGACGGTGGCTAACATTACGGCAAGGCTGGCGGGGACCGATACCGGCAAGGCCATACTGCTTGTCGCGCATTACGATTCGGTGCCGACGGGGCCCGGAGCCGCTGATAATGGATCGTCTGTCGCGGCCCTGCTCGAAACTGCCCGCGCTCTCAAAGAGGGCGATCCGCTGAAGAATGACGTGATCTTTCTGTTCACCGATGCCGAAGAGGCAGGTCTTCTTGGGGCGAAGGCTTTTGTCGAGAAGCACCCTTTGGCGAAGAATGTCGGGCTGGTTTTCAATTTCGAAGCGCGCGGGACCGGTGGCCCGTCCGTGATGTTTGAGAACCAGCAATAAGAACGGCTGGCTGATAAGAGAGTTAGCTCGGGCAGTTCCGACCTCGGTCACCAACTCGCTCTTTTATGAAATATACAGATTATTGCCGAACGACACGGACCTGACGGTCTTCAAAAACGGCGGGATGTCAGGAATGAACTTCGCTTATATCAACGGGCTGACAAGCTATCACACGCGCCTGGATAATCCGGCGCGTATAGACGAGCGCAGCCTTCAGCATCAGGGGTCGTACGCGCTCGGCCTGACTCGCCATTTCGCCAGCCTCAGCGCCATCGATACGAGGGAGCGCAATTCGGTCTACTTTAGCGTGCTAGGTTTAACGCTCATCACCTACTCGGAAGCCTGGATAGCTCCTTTATCAGGACTTGCGATCCTTCTGTTTATCGCCGTTGTGGTCCTCGGCGTTATCAAAAAGCGCCTGACCCTTTCGGGGATAGCTTCCGGGTCGCTTGTTTTTCTGTTGAGCGTGGTCTGCGCCGTAGTAATCGTGACAGGCGCGAGGTGGATCATAGGAGCTTTGCAGGGCGGGGAGACAGTCTACAACAGCCATCTTTACCTTATAAGCTTCTTCGCGTTAACGATAGCCGCAAGCGCGGCGCTGTTCGCGTGGTTTGGCAGAAAGATAAGCGTAAACGATCTGGCAGTGGGCGCGTCGTGTTTCTGGCTAATCCTGATGCTTGCAAGCTGGCTGTTTATGCCGGGCGGCAGTTACCTGTTCACCTGGCCGCTCGTCTTCAGCCTCGTCGGGTTAGGGGCGACATTCTTCTTAAAGGATCAAGCGGCAACCTCTTTCAAGCGTCTGATCCTTGTTTCAGTCTGCGCGGTGCCGGTGATTGTTCTGCTGGTCTCGGTAGTTCAACTCGTCTCTGTCGCGCTGACGCCAGACCTCTTTGTAGCGCCGGTGATGTTGGTCGCCCTGGGGATGGGGTTGCTCATACCGCACGTCGGCCTTTTAACCGCAAAGAACAGACTGTTGCTGCCGATTGCTTCGGCTCTGGTCGGTTTATGCTTCCTTGCGGGAGGCATCCTGACCGCAGGTTTCGACGCCGACCGCCCGATGCAGGACAATCTTTTTTACGCATTCAATGCCGACACAGGGAAGGCCATCTGGGCGAGCAACGACCGAAGCCCCGATCATTGGACCTCGCAATTCCTGTCTTCGAGCAACGAGAGGGGCGCTCTCGCAGATTTCTTTCCCTACAGCTCAAGAGAGTTCATAAAGAGCGAAGCGCCGCCCGCGCAGCTCGACGCGCCCGAAGTCGCGTTGATCGAAGACAAGACAACCGAGAAGATGCGAACGCTGCGCCTGCGCATCACCTCGCGCCAGCAGGCTCCCGTCGCCTCTGTCTATCTTGGTTCGGAGGCGGCCTTCTTAGGCGCAGCGATCAACGAGGAGCGAGTCAATCCCGGGCCTTCGGGCATGTGGGGATTTTTTTACCGGGGCCTTCCCAAACAAGGGCTAGAGCTTACACTGGAATCGAGACCCGGCTCACAGATTAGCGTCAGAGTCGTGCTCCAGAATTACGGACTCCCGGAAATACCCGGATCATCTTTCAAGGCGAGGCCCGATGACACGATCCCCTCGCCCTTCGCATACAGCGATTCAACACTCGTGACCAGAACTTTCACTTTCTAAAAACTCGATGGCGACAAATCGGAGGAAATAAAATGGCAAAAATGGGAAGATACTGCAAAGCCTACCCCGTCAATAAATTTCGTGAATTCATTGGGTGGAAAGAGAACCTCGCAAACCTGAGAAAAGAGAGAAAAGAGATTGACGGCAAAGAGATCGAAGTCGTCCGCGATCTGACGGACGACGATCATTTTTACCTTCAGGAAAACTACACGGTCACCGACGATATCTTCATCAACGAAAACATCATCTTCGACGATGTGACCCCCGAATGGTTGGAATTCTGCAAGGACACGCTCAAGTTTGAAATCCCCGTCTACGAGTCGGTCAGCGCTCAAACCCCAGGCGCTCAATAACCAGCCGCGTCTGCGCCGCAGACTTTCGACAGCGATAAACCAATGAAGCCTTCTACTCTTATCAACCTGCTCGGCTGGAGAGCGAGCAATCAGCCGGACCAGCTAGCCTACAGCTTCTTGACCGACGGAGAGGCTGAAAAGCTAGACATAACTTATCAAGCGCTTGACCGGCAATCCCGCGCCCTGGGCGCTTGGCTCCAGTCCGAGGGGGCAACGGGCGAGCGCGTTCTGTTGCTCTACCCTCCGGGGCTGGACTTCATAACCGCTTTCTTCGGTTGCCTGTACGGCGGGGCCATCGCCGTGCCTGCCTACCCTCCCGACCCGGCGCGGCTGAGCCGCACACTTTCCAGGCTTCGCGCAATCGTGAAGGATGCGCGCCCGCTCGTCGTGCTGACCACATCGCAGATACTCGCGACGGTCGAACGACTGGCTTACGAGCACCCGGATTTGAAGAAGCTCAGATGGCTTTCGACATCCCACATCGAATCAGACCTGGCCGGGCAATGGCGCGTGCCGAAAGCCGATCCTCAAACGCCGGCTTTTCTCCAGTACACTTCGGGGTCAACTTCCGCGCCAAAGGGCGTGATAGTCACTCACGGCAATCTGATTCACAACGAGCGAATGATCCAGCAGGCGTGCGGGCACACGGAAGAATCGACCTTCGTAGGCTGGCTCCCTCTTTATCACGACATGGGGTTGATAGGAAATGTGCTTCAGCCGCTCTACATAGGCTCCCGGTGCGTATTGATGTCGCCAATGGCGTTCCTTGAGCAGCCTTTCCGCTGGCTGCAAGCCGTTTCGCGCTACCGCGCGGCTACGAGCGGGGGACCGAACTTCGCCTACGACCTGTGCGTTCGCAAGATCACCGCCGAACAGCGCGCAACGCTGGACCTGAGTAGCTGGACCACTGCGTTCAACGGAGCCGAGCCGGTCCGCTACGAAACTATGGAGCGGTTTGCGGCGACCTTCGCCGAGTCTGGTTTCCGCAGGGAAGTCTTTTACCCTTGCTACGGGCTTGCCGAAGCAACGCTGCTGGTCACCGGCGGTTTGAGGCTCACACGCCCCGTCGTGCAAGCGGTTGATGCCGTGGCGCTTGAGCACAATCGCGTCGCGGAGGCTTCTGCCGGTACCCGCAATGCGCGGACGCTTGTCAGTTGCGGGCGTACTCACCTGGATCAGAATGTAGTCATCGTTGATACGGAATCTTTCACGCCCTGCCCGCCGGATCAAGTCGGAGAGATTTGGGTGTCAGGCCCGAGCGTGGCTCAAGGGTACTGGAAACGGGATGATGAGACGGAGCAGACGTTTCATGCATACCTGGCCGGAGATCGGGAAGGGCCTTTCCTGCGCACAGGAGATGTGGGATTTATAACGAACGGCGAGCTGTTTGTCACAGGTCGTCTCAAAGACCTGATAATCATCAGGGGCCGGAATCACTATCCACAGGACATCGAGCTTACAGTGGAGCGCAGCCACGCGGCGCTGCGTCCCGGATGCGGAGCGGCGTTTTCAATCGATCACAATGACGAAGAGCGGCTCGTTATCGTTCAAGAAGTGGACCCGCGCAAGCGACCAGACGCCGACGCGGTAAGTGAAGCTATCCGACAGGAGATAGCCGAGCATCACGAGTTGCAAGCTCTTGCGGTGGTGTTGATAAAGCCCGGCACCATACCGAAGACCTCAAGCGGCAAGATTCAAAGACAAGCCTGCAAGGCGGAATTCCTCGCCGGAAGCCTCGATGTCTTTGACGAGTGGCGCGAGCCTTCAAGGGAGGAAATCGAGCCTTCGCAAGCGGGACAGGCAGTAACATTGCAGACCGTCGAAGATATTCAAGCGTGGCTCACGTCGCAACTCGCCGAGAGGTTGAAAGTAGACGCGGGCAAGATAGAACCGGACAAGCCCATCTCGCGCTTCGGGCTTGATTCCCTGGCGGCGGTCGAGCTTTCGCACGAAGTTCAGGCGATACTGAACGTCAACCTGCCTGCGACAAGCTTCCTTAGCGATCACAGCATAGCTCAGCTTGCGGCTATGGCTCGGTCGGCATCATTCGCCTCAGCGCCTGCGACCCGTCAGGACCAGAAAGAGACGATGAACGAGCCGCTTTCGTATGGGCAACGAGCCTTATGGTTCTTGCACCAGCTTGCGCCGGAAAGCCCTGCTTACAACATAGCCAGCGCCGTTCGCATTCGCGCGGAATTGGACGTTGCGGCTCTCAATCAGGCTTTTCAAGTGATCGTAGATCGACATCCCGCTCTTCGCACGACCTTCACCTCTGCTAATGGTGAGCCTGCGCAAAAGGTTCACGAACGCATGGATGTCTGTTTTCTGTTTGAAGACGCTACGAACTGGGCCGAGGCGCGATTGAATGATCGTCTTGTCGAAGAAACGCATCGCCCGTTCGATCTTGAACAGGGGCCGCTGCTGAAGGTCTTTCTCTTTTCGCGCTCGCCCGAAGAGCATGTGGCGCTGCTGATCGTGCATCACATAGTCGCTGACTTCTGGTCGTTGGGAGTATTGATCTACGAACTCGGCGCTCTTTATCAGGCGGCGAAAGAAGGAAGCGCTGCGAATTTGATCGCTCCCGAAACGACCTACAAGGACTTTTCTCGACGGCAGGCAGAGATGCTTGACGGCCCGGAAGGCGAAAGGCTCTGGTCATACTGGCAATCCCGTCTTTCGGGTGAGTTGTCACCGCTTGATCTGCCGACAGATCACCATCAACCTCCTGTGCAGACCTACAGTGGAGCATCCTGCGCGTTCAAGCTGACAGCCGAGCTTGCCGAAAAACTGAAAGCGTTGAGCCAGTCGGAAAACTCAACGCTTTATATGACCCTGCTGTCTGCGTTCAATGTGCTGATACACCGCTACACCGGCCAGGATGACCTGCTCGTGGGCACTCCGACAGCCGGGCGCAATCGCCGCGAGATGCGCGGGGTCGTAGGTTATTTTGTTAACCCCGTAGTCATAAGGACGAGCATTACATCGGGATTATCTTTCACACAGTTGCTTGCGCAGGTTCGCAAATCGGTCCTGGAAGCGCTCGATCACCAGGAGCTACCGTTTGCGCTTCTTGTCGAGCGATTGCAGCCGTTGCGCGATCCGAGCAGATCGCCGCTATTTCAGACCATGTTCATACTGCAAAGAGCGCATCAGCTTGACGAGGAAGGGCTGGCCGCCTTCGCGCTGAGTGAAGCAGGGGCGCACATTGATCTTGGACAGCTTCGGCTTGAGTCAATCTCTTTGGAGCGCCGTGTGGCGCAATTCGATCTGACGCTGAGCATGGTCGAAACCGAAGACGGGCTGTCCGCCTCAATTGAGTACAACAGGGACATGTTCGAGGAGCAGAGCGTCAACCGCCTCGCACTTCACTTCATCACCCTGCTTGAGGCCATCGTCTCTGACCCCTCTGCTCATATATCCCGCCTCAAACTCATCCCCGATGACCATCTCCACCAACTCCTCGTCGCCTTCAACCACACTCGCGCCACCTACCCTTCGGCCCTCCTCCTCCACGACCTGTTCCAGCGACAGGCCTCGCTCACCCCTCAAGCCGAGGCACTCGTGTTCGCAGACCATCGCTTCACCTATCAACAGCTCAACGAGCAAGCAAATCAGTTGGCTCACTTCCTCTCATCTCGCGGCGTCGGCCCTGAATCGCTCGTCGCCATCTGCATCAATCGCAGCCCACAGATGCTCGTCGCCCTGCTGGGCGTATTGAAGGCGGGCGCGGGCTACGTGCCGGTTGATCCGAACTATCCGCCTCAGCGAATCCATTGGATGATGGATGACCTGCGAGGCGGGCTGGTGCTGAGCGAGGCGAATCTTGCGGATCGGTTGACGGGCTTTGGCGTCGAGGTCATCTGCCTGGATCAGCTCGCACAGCAACTCGATGAGCAGAGCCGAGAGAATGTGGAAGCAAAGGCCAGCGAGCGCAACACAGCCTATGTCATCTACACCTCTGGCTCCACGGGCAGGCCCAAGGGGGTGGTGATCGAGCACCGCAGCGTAGTGACGTTTATGCACTGGGTGAGGGAGCACTACAGCGCACAGGAGTTGAGCGGAGTGCTGGCGGCGACCTCGATCTGCTTCGATCTGTCAGTGTTCGAGCTGTTCGGGCCGTTGAGCTGGGGAGGTAAGGTCTTGCTGGTGGAGGACGCGTTGAGCGTTGGGGAGATGAGCGCGAGCGCGAGGCGAGAGGTGAGGCTGATAAACACGGTGCCGTCAGCGATAAGGGAGATCGTGAGGGTGAAGGCGATGCCGGAGGGAGTGGTGACGGTGAACCTGGCGGGAGAGGCGTTGAGGAGGGTGGTGGTCGATGAGGTGTACGGGCAGGCGGGCATACAACGAGTGGTGAACCTGTACGGGCCGAGTGAGGACACGACCTACACGACGATCGAGGAGGTGGAGAGAGAGGAGCAGCGAGAGCCTACGATAGGGAGGCCGGTGGCCGAGACGCGATTGTATGTGCTGGACGGGGAGCAGGAGATAGTGGCGGTGGGAGTGATAGGAGAGCTGTATGTAGGAGGAGGAGGATTGGCGAGAGGGTACTTGGAGAGGGCGGAACAGACGGCGGAGAGGTTCGTGCCGGACAGGTGGAGTGAAGAAGAAGGAGGGCGTTTGTACCGCACAGGGGACGTGGTGAGGAGGTTGGGAGATGGGCGGATAGAGTACCTGGGAAGGAGAGACGGGCAGGTAAAGGTTCGGGGATACAGGATCGAGCTAGGAGAGATAGAGGCGGCGATGAGCGG
Source organism: Blastocatellia bacterium (assembly GCA_963728545.1). GTDB lineage: Bacteria > Acidobacteriota > Blastocatellia > UBA7656 > UBA7656 > DASUNP01. The sequence continues at coordinate 1,827,990 of CAVSKO010000002.1, read as the reverse complement.
AGTGGAAGGAGTTAAGAGCTGTGTGGTGATGGTGAGGGAGAGCGAAGGAGGAGACAAGAGGCTGGTGGGGTATGTGGAGGTAGAGGAAGGTCGAGAGGTGATGAGGGAAGAGGTGATGAGGGAGATGAGGCGGCGTGTGCCGGAGTACATGGTGCCAGGAGAGATGGTGATGATGAGGGAGATGCCGCAGACGCCGAACGGGAAGGTGGACCGGGGAGCGTTGGAGCGGATGAGAGAGGAAGCAGGGGCAGGAGCAGGAGGGAGAGAAGGAGAAGGAGGAGGAAAGGAGAGGGCGAGGAACAGGATAGAGGAGGAGTTGGTGGAGATATGGGAAGAGGTGTTGGGAGGAGGAGAGGTAGGAGTGAGGGATAAGTTTTTCGAGATAGGAGGGCATTCATTGTTGGCGACGCAGGTGGTGAGTAGGGTGAGGGAGAGGATGGGAGTGGAAGTGGGTTTAAGGAGTCTGTTTGAGTCTCCCACCATCGCCGAGATGGCCGAAATCATTGAGGCGAATCGCGCGGCAAAAGCACAATCGCAGACCTCGGCCATAAAACGCGTCTCGCGCGACGGACACCTGTTGCCCTCATTCGCGCAGGAGCGCCTATGGTTTCTCGACCAACTGGATTCCGGAAAAGCTATCTATAACATGTCGGCGGCCGTACAGATTAAAGGTAAACTGGATGCTGCGGCGCTCGGGCTTTGCCTGAGTGAGATGGTCAGACGCCACGAGTCCTTACGAACTATATTTATTACGAAGGCCGGTCAACCTGTGCAGGTCATTGCTCCGGCGCAGGCTTTTGCTTTGCCGCTACTTGACCTCAGTGAACTTTCCTATCCGCAGCAACAGTCGGAAGCGCGGCGAATCGCCGTTGTGGAAGCGCGATTCCCATTCGACCTGGCATCCGGGCCGTTGTTGCGCGCCGTGCTGCTGCGAACGAGCGATGAAGATCACACGCTTGTAGTGACTATTCACCACATAATCTCTGACGGGTGGTCGATAGGAGTGTTCTTCCGAGAGGTGGCTTCGCTCTACAAAGCCTTCACCGAAGGGAGCCGGTCGCCGTTACCTGATCTTCCTATACAGTATGCAGACTTCGCCGCATGGCAGCGGGAATGGATGCAGGGCGAAGCGCTGGAGAAAGAGCTGAGTTACTGGAAGCAACAGCTATCCGGAGCGCTGCCCATACTGGAGCTGCCCTCGGACAGGCCAAGGCCGCCGATCCAGACATTTCGCGGGGCAACCGTACCGCTCGCTTTAACCAGAGAACTGACCGAATCGCTCAAGGAACTGAGCAGCCGAGAAGGGGCTACGCTATATATAACGCTGCTCGCGGCCTTCGAGACATTGCTCTATCGTTACACGGGTCAGGAAGACATAACGGTTGGAACGCCGATAGCAGGCCGCACCCGGCAGGAGATTGAAAATCTTTTAGGATTTTTCGTTAATACGCTCGTCCTGCGAACGGATTTCTCAGGTCGCCCCTCATTTCAAGAACTACTCGCGCGCGTGCGCGAAGTGGCGCTGGGCGCATTCGCTCATCAGGAATTGCCTTTCGAAAAACTCGTAGAAGCATTGCAGCCGGAGCGAAGCCTGAGCCACACGCCGCTCTTTCAGGTGATGTTTGGTCTTCAGAATGCCCCGGCGCACGAGCTGGAAATACCGGGCCTGACTTTCCAACTGTTGAGCAACGATAGCGGGACGGCGAAATTTGATCTGACACTGTTGATGGAAGAGACAGAAGAAGGTTTGGTCGGCACCCTTCAGTACAACAGGGACATGTTCGAGGAGCAGAGCGTCAACCGCCTCGCACTTCACTTCATCACCCTGCTTGAGGCCATCGTCTCTGACCCCTCTGCTCATATATCCCGCCTCAAACTCATCCCCGATGACCATCTCCACCAACTCCTCGTCGCCTTCAACCACACTCGCGCCACCTACCCTTCGGCCCTCCTCCTCCACGACCTGTTCCAGCGACAGGCCTCGCTCACCCCTCAAGCCGAGGCACTCGTGTTCGCAGACCATCGCTTCACCTATCAACAGCTCAACGAGCAAGCAAATCAGTTGGCTCACTTCCTCTCATCTCGCGGCGTCGGCCCTGAATCGCTCGTCGCCATCTGCATCAATCGCAGCCCACAGATGCTCGTCGCCCTGCTGGGCGTATTGAAGGCGGGCGCGGGCTACGTGCCGGTTGATCCGAACTATCCGCCTCAGCGAATCCATTGGATGATGGATGACCTGCGAGGCGGGCTGGTGCTGAGCGAGGCGAATCTTGCGGATCGGTTGACGGGCTTTGGCGTCGAGGTCATCTGCCTCGACCAGCAGGCTGAACTGATCAATCAGCAGAGCCGAGAGAATGTGGAATCCTCGGCCAGCGAGCGCAACACAGCCTATGTCATCTACACCTCTGGCTCCACGGGCAGGCCCAAGGGGGTGGTGATCGAGCACCGCAGCGTAGTGACGTTTATGCACTGGGTGAGGGAGCACTACAGCGCACAGGAGTTGAGCGGAGTGCTGGCGGCGACCTCGATCTGCTTCGATCTGTCAGTGTTCGAGCTGTTCGGGCCGTTGAGCTGGGGAGGTAAGGTCTTGCTGGTGGAGGACGCGTTGAGCGTTGGGGAGATGAGCGCGAGCGCGAGGCGAGAGGTGAGGCTGATAAACACGGTGCCGTCAGCGATAAGGGAGATCGTGAGGGTGAAGGCGATGCCGGAGGGAGTGGTGACGGTGAACCTGGCGGGAGAGGCGTTGAGGAGGGTGGTGGTCGATGAGGTGTACGGGCAGGCGGGCATACAACGAGTGGTGAACCTGTACGGGCCGAGTGAGGACACGACCTACACGACGATCGAGGAGGTGGAGAGAGAGGAGCAGCGAGAGCCTACGATAGGGAGGCCGGTGGCCGAGACGCGATTGTATGTGCTGGACGGGGAGCAGGAGATAGTGGCGGTGGGAGTGATAGGAGAGCTGTATGTAGGAGGAGGAGGATTGGCGAGAGGGTACTTGGAGAGGGCGGAACAGACGGCGGAGAGGTTCGTGCCGGACAGGTGGAGTGAAGAAGAAGGAGGGCGTTTGTACCGCACAGGGGACGTGGTGAGGAGGTTGGGAGATGGGCGGATAGAGTACCTGGGAAGGAGAGACGGGCAGGTAAAGGTTCGGGGATACAGGATCGAGCTAGGAGAGATAGAGGCGGCGATGAGCGGAGTGGAAGGAGTTAAGAGCTGTGTGGTGATGGTGAGGGAGAGCGAAGGAGGAGACAAGAGGCTGGTGGGGTATGTGGAGGTAGAGGAAGGTCGAGAGGTGATGAGGGAAGAGGTGATGAGGGAGATGAGGCGGCGTGTGCCGGAGTACATGGTGCCAGGAGAGATGGTGATGATGAGGGAGATGCCACAGACGCCGAACGGGAAGGTGGACCGGGGAGCGTTGGAGCGGATGAGAGAGGAAGCAGGGGCAGGAGCAGGAGGGAGAGAAGGAGAAGGAGGAGGAAAGGAGAGGGCGAGGAACAGGATAGAGGAGGAGTTGGTGGAGATATGGGAAGAGGTGTTGGGAGGAGGAGAGGTAGGAGTGAGGGATAAGTTTTTCGAGATAGGAGGGCATTCATTGTTGGCGACGCAGGTGGTGAGTAGGGTGAGGGAGAGGATGGGAGTGGAAGTGGGTTTAAGGAGTCTGTTTGAGTCTCCCACCATCGCCGAGATGGCTGTAGCCATTCTTCAGCATCAGGCCGATCAGATGGACAGCGCCGAAATCGATCAGGTTCTTGCCGATCTAGATCATCTCTCCGAGGACGAGGCTCTTATTTTGCTTTCCGAAGAAATGGGCAGGACGGTTGAATCAAATGAATGAAGGCATACTTTCAGTCATAGGCAACACGCCGCTCGTCGAGTTGACCAGAGTGTTTGACAACATCCATTTCCGGCTGTTTGCCAAACTTGAATCGGTCAATCCGGGCGGCAGCATAAAGGACAGACCTGCTATCAGCATCATTAAGCACGCCCTTGAATCTGGCGAGATCGGGCCGGGCACCGTCGTAGTCGAATCCAGCTCTGGCAACATGGGCATAGGGCTGGCGCAGGCCTGCCTATACTTCGGCTTGCGCTTTATCTGCGTGGTCGACAAAAAGACAACCCCTCAAAACATTCGCATCCTTAAGGCCTATGGCGCTGAGATCGATCTGGTATCGGAGCCCGATCCTTACACGGGCGAATTCCTCCAGGCGCGAATTGACCGCGTCAATTATCTTCTCAGCTCGCTCGAAAAGGGATTCTGGCCTAACCAATACGCAAACCTGTATAACCCGATTGCACACCATCAGACTATGGAAGAGATAATGACGGCGCTCGGCGGCGAAGTTGATTATCTGTTCTGCGCGACCAGCACCTGCGGCACAATACGCGGGTGCGCAGAGTACATACGGCAACATAACCTGCCGACAAAAATATTGGCGGTTGACGCCGTGGGCAGCGCAATATTCGGCAGCCGAAAATCGAAACGGCTGATACCCGGTCACGGCGCTGCCGTAGTGCCGGAGCTTTTCCAGCCCGACCTGGCCGACCGGTGCGTGCATGTCACGGATCTCGATTGCATCGTCGGCTGTCGCCGCCTCGTGCAGAGGGAAGCGATACTCGCGGGCGGGTCTTCGGGCGCGGTGCTGATGGCCGTAGATCGCGTGAAGCAGGAAATACCGGCGGGCGCGATCTGTGCAGTTATCCTCCCGGATCGCGGCGAGCGCTACCTGGACACAATCTATTCCGACGAATGGGTCGCCGATAATTTCGGCGACGTATCTCATCTGTGGCTTGGCTCGGTGGGGAGGGAATCATGCGCGATGATGACATACTGATCCTCAGGGGCGACGAGATCGCTTCCATACTCGCGGGGCAAGAAGCAAAGGTGATCGAAGCGGTTCGATTGGCTTACGTGGCTCACCGCGCGGGCGATAGCTCACTGCCTCACTCTACGTTCTTGCGATTCCCCGGCAATGAGACGAACAGGATAATTGCGCTCCCCGCGTACCTGGGCGGCGACTTTCGGGCGACGGGAATTAAATGGGTCGCCTCGTTTCCGGGGAACCTCGATAAGGGGTTGGATAGAGCGTCGGCGGTCGTTATTTTGAACTCTACTGACACGGGCAGGCCGCGCGCCATCTTGGAAGGCTCGATCATCAGCGCCAGGCGCACTGCGGCAAGCGCCGCCCTCGCCGCAAGGACCGTGCATACGGATGAAGAGGTCGCGCGCGTCAGCCTGCTTGGGTGTGGCGTGATCAACTTCGAGATCGTTCGCTTCCTTCTCACATTATTCCCGCGAATCGAAGCGCTCACCGTTTTTGACATAGACCCGAAGCGTGCGGGCCACTTCAAACAGAGGTGCCAAAACGCTTTCGGAGAGATAGAAGTATCTGTCGCGAAGGATGTGAACGCGGCCCTTGGAAGCGCGCCGCTCATCTCGATTGCCACAACTGCGATCGAGCCTCACATCTCCGATCTTTCGCCGTGCGCGGCGGGCAGCACGATCCTGCACATATCGCTGCGAGACCTTTCGCCCGAAGCGATATTATCTTCGGACAACATCGTAGATGACATTGATCACGTATGCCGCGCGAAGACTTCGGTACACCTCGCGTCGGAGCTTGTGGGCAATCGGAGCTTTATTCGCTGCACACTCGCCGACATCCTCACCGGCGCGGCGAAACCGAGAGAGGGAGAAAGCCGCGTTGCGGTCTTCAGTCCTTTCGGCCTTGGAGTGCTCGACATGGCCGTAAGCAAGCTGGTCTACGACCTCGGCATCAAACAGAATCTCGGAACTATAATAAAGTCATTCTTACCCGACAGCCCGGCCTCGCATACCGGGAGTAAGGAGTAAATAAAATCATAACCCCAACTACACAAGACATGACGTTTAGCTTCGAGCAGAAGCCCGAGGAGCAAAAGCCCGAGGAGCAGAAGGCCACGGAGCAAAAGCTCGCGGAGGAAAAGACCCCCTCGCAATTGCCGGATCACCTGACCGCGTTACCCGGCGAGCAGTGGGCGGTCTGGAACTGGGTGGGGTTGCGCGCCGCCGGATTTCCCGCAGCGCATGTTTCGGAGCTTTACTGCGCCGAATGCGCCGCCGCCGCCGACCTGTTGATGGAGGCCGAAGACACGGCGGAGCAGAAGCGTAATCGGGCGCTCGAAGAGGTCAATCAATCGCTCGACGCGATGCGGCGCGACCAGACCTGGGAGGACAAGGACAGGCGCGACCCGTTGATTTCGGCGATGCGCCGTCTAAAGATGGGAAAGCTGCCCGCATCGTCTGGTCTGCCGCCCGCGCCACAGTCTGCGATAGAGGAGTTGCGAGAAGCGCACTCGCTCGTCGAACCTGCTCGCGAAAGTTTCAATCAGGCATACAAGGTTTCGGTAGCGCAGACGTCTGAATCCCTCTACAAAACGGCCGGCGGCGCCCGGCTGCTCGAAGCCATCACCTGGCAAAACCGCCGCGCAGTACAGACAGGCATCGCCGTCTTCCTTCGCCAGCCCTCTGTGACCGCCTCGCGCGGTTCAAAGCAGCGCCAGCATGAAGAGATGATAGCCACTTACTTGCAGCGCTACTGCGTCAAGAATGACACGATAGGATTCTTCGGCCCGCTCGGCTGGGCCAGGGTCGTCGATAAAGGAGAAGCGATAGCGGCGCGGCCAGGGCGAGAGCTTCTTGAGACGCGCGACGTAAGATTCGAAACCTGGGGCATAGATGCGCTGGCCGAAAGCCTTGCCTGCGACAAAGCGCTTCGCCCGTGGATGCCGCCGCGACGCATGCCATACATTCACATAGACGGCTCTACTTTGTACCTGCCGGTTTTGAGCAAGCTCCCCGAGGATGTGGTGACCGTGCTTCGAGCCTGCGACGGCGATCTGACCGCCAGAGAGATCGCCACTCAACTGATCGAATCAGGGACGACCCGGTTCAAGAGCGAATCGGATGTCTACGCCGTCTTAGAGTACCTCGGCATGAAGGGGTTGATACTCTGGACGCTAGAGGTCCCGGTCGAGCTGCATCCGGAGCAAACACTCCGCCGATTGCTCGAACGAATCGAAGATGAAAACCTGCGCGCATCGTCGCTCGGCACGCTCGCGGAACTCGAAGCCGCGCGCGATGCGGTCGCAGGCGCAGCAGGAGACGCGGGGAGATTGGATCGGGCGCTTGGCGATATAGACGAGAAGTTCACGCGCTTGACCGGCAAGGCTTCGACCAAAGCCGCCGGGGAGATGTATGCTGCGCGCACCCTTGTTTATGAAGATTGCCGACGAGATATAGATGTCGAGCTGGGGCCTGAATTTATCGCGGCGCTTGGCCCGGCGATGTCACTGCTGATGGACGGCGCGCGATGGTTCACACACGAAACGGCCGCGATCTACCGAAAGGTCTTCAAGAAAGTCTACACGGAGCTTGCCTGGAAAATAGGCTCGCCGGTCGTCAACGGCGTGAGCTTCTGGCGTGCGATCCAGCCGATACTTTACACGGACAAAGAGCGCCCGCACGACAAACTCGTCCTGGAATTTCAAGACCGCTGGAGCCGCGTGCTTTCGATCCCGAATGGTCAAAGCCGCGCCGAATCGAGCAGCGAGCAACTGCGCCCGCTCGTCGAAGAAGCGTTCCGAGCGCCCGGCCCCGGCTGGAGGTCGGCGCTTTACCACAGCCCTGACGTGATGGTCGTAGCGTCAGGAATAGATGCGATCAGGCGCGGGGAATATGAGCTGGTGATGGGCGAGCTTCACCTGGGGGTGAACACCCTCAGAGGGTCTTGCTTCGTCGCGCAGCACCCGTCCGAGGAAGATCTTTTCCGGTCTATCGAGACGGACCTGCCCAACCCGCGCGTTGTGCCCGTCACTCCTAAGCAATGGCCGCAATTGACTGCGCGAACTCAAGTCGCGCTGATCTCGCCGAAAGATTATCGCCTTGAAATCACTCACGATTCGCTCGGCGCTCAAAGATCGCAGGCCATGCCTATCGGCGGGGTGGTGGTCGAAGAAGCGCCCGGCGGCGGTCTTGTGGCCCGCACGCGCGACGGGCGGTTGCGGTTCGACATAATAGATGCATTTGGCGACGTTTTGTTAACGCAAGTGACCAATTGCTTCAAGATGCTGCGGCCCGGTAATCATCTGCCGCGCGTCAAAATCGACCGGCTGATTGTTTGCCGCGAGTCATGGACTCTGCCCGTCTCAGATGTGGAATTCGCTTACGAGAAGGACCAGGCCATGCGCTTTCTTGAGGCGCGGCGCTGGGCGCGCGATCAAGGCATGCCTCGCTCGGTATTCGTGAAAGCCCCCGTTGAGGTCAAGCCCTTCTACGTAGATTTCAGCAGCCCGATTTACGTAGATATTTTCGCAAAGATCGTTCGCCGCACCGAAGAGAACGAGTCCGAAGAAGCGACGATCACAATAACAGAGATGCTCCCCACACTCGATCAAGTATGGCTGCCCGATGCCGAGGGGCAACTCTACACCAGTGAGTTGAGATTTGTGGCAGTGGATCTGAAAAAGTATAGGCAATGAACTGAGAAGACTCCTTTATTGACAGAGGCCGCCCCGGCCAATCCATCAAACCCCGACTCAAGAGAGATTCGAGATGAGTGATTCCTCCAAACGAATTGCAGGTCTTTCCCCGGCGAAGCTTGAGCTTCTTGCACAGCGACTCCGCAAAAAGAAGGAGAGCGCTGAGCGGCCGCAAGCAATTGCCCGCAGGAACGGCAAGGGCGCTTTCCCGTCCCTCTCTTTCGCGCAGCAGCGGCTCTGGTTCCTCGATCAGCTTTATACGGGAAGCCCAATTTTCAATATCGCCGCCTCTGCTCGTTTTACCGGGCGGCTCGATGTGAAGGCGCTTGAAGAGAGCTTCAACCAGATAGTGAGCCGCCACGAGTCTTTGCGGACGACTTTTACAAGCATCGAAGGCCGCCCGGTGCAGGTGATAGCCGGAACACAAAATCATGAACTGCCGCTTGTAGACCTGAGCTTGCTCGAACCTCAGAGGCGAGAGCTTGAAGCCGCGAGGCTCGCCGAAGAAGAGGCGCAAAGATCTTTCGATCTTACAAAAGGCCCGCTGATGAGGACGGGCCTCATAAGGCTGAGCGAGGTAGAGCACAGAGTGTTGGTGACGATGCACCACATAGTCTCGGACGGCTGGTCGATGGGAGTGCTGGTCAAAGAGCTGGCAGCGCTTTATGAGGCATACAGAGAGGAAAAGGAGAGTGGGCTGGGAGAGCTGGAGATACAGTACGGGGATTATGCGGAGTGGCAGAGAGAGTGGCTCACGGGGCCTGTCTTAGACGAACAAGTATCATACTGGAAGAAGAGGCTTGAAGGGGCAGAATCGGCGCTAGAGATACCGACAGACCGACCGCGCCCGCCCGTGCAGAGCTTCCGAGGAGGCACAGAGGAGGCGGTAATAGAGCAGGAGTTAGTGGAAGAGTTGAGGCGGTTGAGCCGAAGAGAGGGAGTGACGACGTTTATGACGATGTTAGCAGCTTTCAAGATGCTGCTATATCGTTACACAGGTCAGATTGATGTAGTCGTAGGGACTCCCATCGCGGGCCGCAACAGGGCCGAGATCGAAGGGCTGATTGGATTCTTCTTGAACACGCTCGTTTTGCGAACGGACCTCGCGGGCAATCCTACATTCTTGGAGTTACTAAAGCGCGTGCAAGAAACATCTCTCGGAGCCTACGCGCATCAGGACGTGCCGTTCGAGAAGCTTCTCGAAGAACTTCAGCTTGAGAGAGATTTGAGCCGGACGCCGCTCTTCCAGGTCTTCTTTAACATGCTCAATCTCCCGACGCGGGTGCAGATGGATGGCGTGACGGTAGAGGTTTTATCCCCGCCGGAGATCGGCGCAAAGTTCGACCTGACACTCTATGTTCAAGAGAAGAGCGAAGGGACCGCTCTGATAGCCGTTTATAATGCCGACCTTTTCCGCCGAGAGCGAATTGCCGAATTGCTCAGGCAGTTCAAGCACCTGCTCTCGCAAATTGTGAAAGACCCGCGCCGCAGGATCGGTGATCATTCTCTCGTCACTCCGTCGGCCAGTCGCATCCTGCCGGACCCGACCTGCGCGCTTGGGGCAGAGTGGGAAGGCTCGGTCCCCGCGATTTTCTCCGAGCAGGCTCGACGCGTCCCGCAGGCGATTGCGTTAGCCGAGAGGCGCGAAAGCTGGACCTACGCGGAGCTTGATCGGCGCAGCAACCGGCTTGCAAATCATCTGGTCGCAAGCGGCATACAGCCTCAAGACATTGTTGCGATTTATGGGCACCGCAGCGCCTCGCTCGTCCGGGCTTTGCTTTCGATTATGAAAGCGGGCGCTGCCTTTGTCATTCTTGACCCGGCTTATCCGGCCCCGCGATTGATAGATTATCTTCGCGCTGCGAAGCCTCGCGGCTGGATACACATCGCAGAAGCGGGCGCGGCCCCGCAAGCTCTCGAAGAGTTCATCGCGACGCTCTCGTGTTGCTGTTGCGTCGAGCTTCCACGGTTAGAGGCGGGGTCGAGTGATTTTCTTGCAGAGTATTCGACCGATGACCCGCGAGTGGAAATCAATGCGGACAGCCTCGCCTATGTTTCGTTCACCTCCGGCTCAAGCGGAAGGCCGAAAGGGATTTTGGGCAGGCACGGATCGCTGACACATTTCCTGCCCTGGCTTCAAGAGAGATTCGGCCTTAACGGGACTGACAGGTTCAGCCTCTTATCCGGACTTTCGCATGACCCGCTGCACAGAGATGTATTCACGCCCCTGCAACTGGGCGCGGCCATCTGCATACCCGAAGCGGAGGATATAGAAAACCCCGGTCGGCTCGCCCAATGGGTGAAGCGAGTGGGGGTCACTGTAGCTCATCTGACACCGGCAATGGGCAAACTCCTGACCGAGACTTCCCAGGAAACCGGGTCATTAGAGATACCTTCACTTCGATATGCATTCTTCGTGGGAGATGTGCTGACTAAGCAAGATGTGTCAAAGCTTCAACGACTGGCGCCATCGGTCACGACGATAAATTACTACGGATCGACCGAGACACAGCGGGCCGTGGGGCATTTCGTAATCCCACCTCATAAGAATGCGCTTGACGGCAGTGATGGAACCGCGCTTCGCCTGGAAAAAGAGATTCTGCCGCTGGGCGTTGGGATAAAGGACGTTCAGTTGCTGATCCTCAACTCTGCAAACCAGCTAGCCGGAGTCGGCGAGCTTGGAGAGATTTATCTCCGCAGCCCTCACCTGGCGCTGGGCTATCTGGACAACTACGAGCTTACGCGCGAGCGATTCCTTATCAATCCATTCACGAACAAGCCGGGGGACCATCTCTACAGGACGGGCGATTTAGGCCGCTACATGCCGGACGGAAATGTCGAGCCGCTTGGCCGAACCGATTTTCAGGTAAAGATTCGCGGGTTGCGTGTAGAGCTTGGCGAAATCGAAGCGGTGCTCGTCCAGCACCCTTCCGTTGATCAATGCGTTGTGATAGCGCGCGAAGTTGCACCGGGCGATAAGCGGCTGATTGGTTATGTTGTTGCAAAGCAGCAAACAGCCATTAACTTTGGCGAGGTGCGGAGCTATTTAAAGGAGCGATTGCCGGACTACATGATTCCTGCTTCCTGGCTCCTCCTCGATCACCTCCCCCTCACTCCCAACGGCAAGCTCGACCGCGCTGCTCTCCCTCTGCCCGCTCCTGATCGCTCTTTGATTGACTCTTCATTCGTCGCCCCTGTCTCCCAGATCCAGATCCTGCTCGCCGACATCTGGGCCGACCTCCTCAAACTCGACCGCGTCGGCCTGCTCGACAACTTCTTCGACCTTGGCGGCCACTCCCTGCTCGCCACTCAACTCATCTCCAGGGTCAGAGATGCTTTCTCAGTTGACCTGCCGCTTCGCCGCCTGCTCGAAGAACCCTCGCTCCACCAGATGGCTGCTGCCGTTCAACAGGCCCTCTCAACCGGCGCAGCTCTCTCGCTGCCTCGCATTACAAAGGCAGATCACTCTGGCCCGCTGCCGCTCAGCTATGCTCAGCAGCGGCTCTGGTTCCTCCATCAACTCGACCCTCACTCTGCGGCCTACAACAGCCCGGCTGCCTTGAGACTCCAAGGTCGCCTCAATGTCGCCGCGCTTGAGGCCACCTTCACACACCTGGTGAGCCGCCACGAGGTGCTGAGGACGGTCTTCGCAACGATTGATGGACAGGGCTGCCAGATCATCCATCCTCCTCGTCATCAAACTATCCCTCTGGTTGACCTGTCGGGCATGGACGACAAACAAAGAGAGCTGGAGGCGCAGAGGCTTGCCCGGCGAGAGGCGCTCGCGCCGTTCGAGTTGGAGCGAGGCCCCGTCATCAGGGTCTTGCTAGTGAAACTCGATGAGCAGGACCACGCGCTGATGGTCACGCTCCACCACATAGTCTCGGACGGCTGGAGCATGGGCGTGCTTGTCGAAGAGGTAAGCTCGCTTTACAGCGCATATTGTAGGGGCGAGGAGGCGAGCCTGGAGCCGCTGTGTGTGCAGTACTCGGACTACACGCTTTGGCAGAGGGAGTGGCTGGTTGGCGAGGCGCTTGCGCGGCAGATGAGCTACTGGAGAGAGCAGCTAGGCACGCAGGTCAAGGCCGCAGAGTTGCCTCCAGACCGCCGCCGTCCCTTGCGGCAGCGACATCGAGGGGCGATCTGTCTCCGGGAGATAGACCGAGAGGTGAGCCGAGGGTTTATAGAGATGAGCCGGCGCGAGGGCGTGACGTTGTACATGAGCCTGCTGGCGGTATTTTCGAGCTTGCTTTACAGGCTGAGCGGGGAGAGTGAGGTAGTCATAGGGACGCCGATAGCGGGGCGAGGGAGCAGGGAGTTGGAGGGGCTGATAGGGTTCTTCGCAAACACATTAGTGATGAAGGTGGAGGTGAGAGGCGAGGAGCGATTCAAGGATTTGTTGAGGAGAGTGAGGGAGGTGGCGTTGGGGGCATACGCGCACCAGGAGGTGCCGTTCGAGAAGGTGGTCGAGGAGCTACAGCCAGAGCGAGACTTGAGCCGGCAGGCGTTGTTCCAGGTGGTGTTGAGCGTGCAGAACGCGCCGGTTGAGGAGTTGAGGATGGAGGGGCTGGAGGTGAGGAGGATGGAGGTGGGTGCGAGGGCGGCGAAGTTCGACGTGGTGATGAACGTGTTCGAGAGGGAAGGAGAGATGAGGCTGGAATGTGAGTACGACAGGGAGTTGTACGAGGAGGGGACGATGCGAGTAGTGATGAGGCAGATGGAGCGAGTGATGAGAGGAGTAGTGGAGGGAGGAGTGGAGCAGGAGGTGGGCGAGATAAGGCTGGAGAGTGAGGAGGAGGAGAGGAGGTGGGCGAGAGAGTGGAACGAAACAGAGAGAGAGTACCCTTGTGAGAAGCGGATGGAGGAGATGATCGAGGAGCAAGCGGAGAGGACGCCGGAGCGAGAGGCGGTGAGATACAGAGGCGAGGGGATAAGCTACCGAGAGCTGGAGGAGAGAGCGAACCGGTTGGCCAATCACCTGATCGAGCGAGGGGTGAGAGAAGGAGAGCGAGTAGGAGTGTGCCTGAGCCATTCGATAGAAGTAGTGGTAGCGATATTGGGGGTGATGAAGGCAGGGGCGAGTTATGTGCCAGTGGACGTGGAGCACCCGCTATCGAGAGTGGAGATGGTGCTAGAGGATGCGGGAGTGAGGCAGGTGATAGTGGATCAGGAGCAGGCCGATAGGTTCGAAGGCAGGCAGGACGAAGGCAGACAAGTAATCGTGTTGGGCTCTGATAAAGAAAACGAGCAAGTCAGTCAATGCTCTTCGATCAGGCCCTCGGTAGAAGCAGGAGCGGAAGGGCTGGCTTACATCATCTACACGAGCGGCTCGACAGGCAGGCCCAAGGGGGTGAAGATCACCCACCGGTCGCTGGCCAACTACGTCTGGTGGGCGCGAGGAGTCTACCAGCAAGGCGAGGCGTTGGACTTCGCCCTCTACTCATCGCTGGCCTTCGACCTGACCGTTACCTCGATATTCGTGCCGTTGGTGAGTGGAGGCAGAGTGGTCGTCTACCGCAGAGAGGGCAAGCAGGAGTTGTTGAAGCAGATCATATCAGGGGGTGAGGTGGACGTCGTTAAGCTGACCCCGTCGCACTTGAGATTGATAAAAGAGGAGGATAACCGAGGAAGTAGAGTCCGCAGGCTGATCGTAGGAGGGGAGGCGCTGGAGAGCCAGTTGGCCAGGGAGGTCTATGAGAGCTTCGGAGGCGAGGTGGAGATAGACAACGAGTACGGGCCGACGGAGGCGACCGTAGGCTGCATGCATTACAGGTGGGCAGGAGAGCGAGGGGAAGCAGAGCAGCGAGCGAGGGTGGGGATAGGAGTGCCGGCGGCGAACACGAAGATATATGTGATGGACGAGCGTGGCAGGTGCGTAGGAGAGAACCAGAGTGGGGAGATATGGATAGCGGGAGATTGTCTGTCGGAAGGGTACTTGAACAGAGAAGAAGAGACTGCATTGAGGTTCGTGGCGAACCCGTACGAGGAAGGGGAGGTGGCATACCGGAGCGGAGACATAGCGAGGCGGCTGGTGGGAGGAGAGCTGGAGTATATAGGCAGAAGAGATGAGCAGGTGAAGTATCACGGGTACCGAGTGGAGATGGGAGAGATAGAGAGCGAGCTGAGCAAACACGAGAAGGTGAGAGAGAGCGTGGTGAGAGTGAAGAAGGACGGGCAAGGGCGAGAAGTGATGGTGGCGTACTATGTGAGCCGGGAGGAGGTGGAAGGGAGCGAGTTGAGAGAGCACCTACGAGGGCGAGTGATAGAGGAGGTGATACCGAGCTTGTATGTGAGGGTGAAGAAGATGCCGTTGACGATAAACGGGAAGGTGGACGTGAGGGGGCTGCCAGGAGTGGAAGAGATAAGGGAGAGGATGAGCAGAAAGGTGAAGGAAGAAGAGGGAGAGCGAGAGATGAGGGCAGTGGAGGAGATAGTGGGAGGGATATGGAGCGAGGTGTTGGGGTTGAGAGGAGTGGGATTGAGAGCGAACTTCTTCGAGTTGGGAGGGCACTCGTTGATGGCGACGCAGGTGGTGACGAGGGTGAGAGAGGTGCTGGGAGTGGAGATAGGGTTGAGGAGCGTGTTCGAGAGGCCGACGGTGGAAGGGATGGTGGAGCGGATAGAGCAGGAGCGGGCGAAGAGGGCAGGAGAAGAGGAGAGTAGAGAGAGAAAGATAAAGAGGAGAGAGGCGGCAGGAGCAGGAGGAGGAGCAGGAGGAGAGGAAGAGGAGCGAGAGATGTCGTACGGGCAGCAGAGGATATGGTTTATGAGCGAGGTAGGAGCGGGAGCAGGGGCCTACAACGTGCACACGAGCCTGAGGATGGAGGGGGAGTTGGACGTGGCGGCGATGGAGAGAGTCTACAACGAGGTGGTGAGGCGTCACGAGGTGCTGAGGAGCGTGTACGAGGTGAGAGGGGGAAGGTGTGTGCAGGTGGTGAAGGAGTGGAAGAGGGAGGTGCTGGCGGAGATAGACGTGAGCGAGATGGAGGGAGAGTGTAGGGAGAGAGAGGTGAGGCGAGTGATAGAGTGTGAGGCGAGGAGAGGGTTCGAGTTAGAGAAGGGGCCGATGATAAGGGTTGGGATGATAAAGGAGAGAGAGGGAGAGAGAGTGATGATGGTGACGATGCATCACATAGCGTCGGATGGATGGAGCATGGGAGTGATGGTGAGAGAGGTAGTGGAGATGTACGAGGCATACAGGGAGGGAAGAGAGAGTGAGCTGGGAGAGCTGGAGATACAGTACGGGGATTATGCGGAGTGGCAGAGAGAGTGGCTCACGGGGCCTGTTTTAGACGAACAAGTATCATACTGGAAGAAGAGGCTTGAAGGGGCAGAATCGGCGCTAGAGATACCGACAGACCGACCGCGCCCGCCCGTGCAGAGCTTCCGAGGAGGCACAGAGGAGGCGGTAATAGAGCAGGAGTTAGTGGAAGAGCTGAGGCGGTTGAGCCGAAGAGAGGGAGTGACGATGTTTATGACGATGCTAGCGGTCTTCAAGATGCTGCTGCATCGTTACACAGGTCAGCTTGATATTGTCGTCGGAACAGATGTTGCCAACCGCAACATTGCCGCTACCGAAAAACTGGTAGGATTCTTCACCAATCAGCTTGTCCTGCGCACTGATCTTTCAGGTGATCCCAGTTTTCGCGAGTTGCTGGCGAGGGTGAGAGAGGTTGCGCTTGGAGCTTACGATCATCAGGACTTGCCTTTTGAAAAGATCGTAGAGGTATTGAAACCGGATAGAGACCCGAGCCGCAATCCGCTGTTTCAATTCATGTTCGCCTTCAACAATGTCCCCTCATTATCTCTAAATCTTCCGAACCTGAAGCTGAGTCTCTTACAGGTCTACACCGGAACTTCAGTATTCGATTTTAGCCTGTACATGACGGCAACCGAGCAAGGATTGACGGGCTCGCTCCGATACAACAGCGACCTGTTCAATCGCTCAACTATGAAGCGATTGCTCGGACATTTTGAAGCGCTGCTCAGGCAGGTTGTCGAGCGGCCTGATGATAGGTTGAGCGTGCTGCTCGAATCGCTTGACGATTACGACAGACAGGAAGCGATATTTCGACAAAGAGAGCTTCAGGAAGCGTCTGTCAAAAAATTCAAAACCGTCAGACGAAAAGCCATAAGCCCGGTTCACCAGGCCCACAAAGCATAACAATGAGCGATCAAGAAAAGATTGGCATCAAGAATCTCCCCATCAGGAGGCGGGCGATTACCGTCTCGCAGGAGGAGATTATCAAGACGGAATTACTCGATCCCGAAAAGCCGCTTCCTATGATTGTTCGCCCTGCCATCGCTGAAGTTGACCTGATCGGCTGGGCAAAGAGTCATAAAGAATTCATTGAGTCGCGGCTGTTGAAATGCGGCGCGCTGCTATTTAGGGGCTTCAATCTGAGGAACGCGGACGACTTCAATCAGGTGGTAGAGGCTATTTCGGGCGGCGCTATGGAGTATCGCGAACGATCTTCTCCTCGCAGTCAGGTGAGGTCCAATATATACACTTCGACGGATTACCCGGCTGAGCAGAGCATCTTCCCACACAACGAGCACTCGTATTCCCTGACGTTTCCTTTGAGGCTCTACTTTTTCTGTGAGACGCCCGCGCTCGCGAACGGAGAGACGCCGCTCGGCGACACCAGGAAGATATTAAAACGCATCTCTCCCGAGACGCGGGAGCGCTTCATAGGCAAGAAATGGATGTACGTTCGCAATTTCGGCGACGGGTTAAGCCTCCCCTGGCAGACGGTCTTTCAGACTACGGATAAGACCGCAGTTGAGCTTTATTGCCGGCGCGCAGGCATCGAGTTTGAGTGGAAGCCGGGAGATCGGTTGAGGACCCGCCAGGTTCGCCCGGTCGTTGCAACGCATCCGCGGACGGGTGAGACGGTATGGTTTAATCATGCGACCTTCTTTCATGTGACGACGCTTGAGCCACGTATGCGAGATGCGCTTACGGCAGAGTTCGGCGATGAGGACCTGCCAAACAACACCTTTTATGGAGACGGCTCTGCCATAGAGCCGGAAGTCCTGGATGAGCTGCGCGATGCGTATCAAAAAGAGATGATCTCTTTCGCCTGGCAAAAAGGGGACCTGATCTTGCTCGATAACATGTTGACCGCCCACGCCCGCGCCCCGTTCGCAGGCCCACGCAAAGTCCTGTTCGCGATGGCCGAACCCTTCACTCGCGAAGACCTCTAAAGCAAAAAAGCCGGAGCACGGATATGTATAAAGAAGCTATTGAAGGATTCCGACTCTCGCCTCAGCAAAAGCATTTGTGGCTATTACAGCAAGCCGCTCACGAAACGCCTTACTGCGCCGCAAGCATACTGTTGATCGAGGGCGAGCTTGAAGTGGCGGCGCTCGAAGCAGCGCTCAAGCTGGTCGTCGAGCGACACGAGATACTGAGAACGACTTTTCATTGCCTGCCCGGTATGTTGATGCCGCTTCAGGTAATAACCGACTGCGACCCGCTTCCGATCCAGCATCACGACCTGAGCAGTGTTGATGCGGCCATGCAATCGGTGATGATCGAAGAAGTTTTTGAAGCGATAAAGCAACAGGCTTTCGACTTCCAGCAAGGTTGCGCGCTTCGCGCTTCGCTTGTGAATCTTTCCCCGTCAAGGAATCTGCTGCTGATCTGTTTGCCCGCTATGCAGGCTGATGCGGTCTCGCTCAAGCAGCTTGCGCGCGAGATCGCTTCTCTCTACGCGGCGCGCGGCGGCGAACATGAGCGCGCGGGCGAACCGATGCAATACGCCGATCTGTCCGAAGTCCTCAACGAACTGCTTGAATCGGAGGAGACGGAGGCGGGAAGAGAATACTGGCGCGGGAAAGAAATTATCTCTCACCTCGATACCAGGCTCCCCCTTGAAGATCAATACAGCAGCCAGGATTTCGCGCCACAGGTGTTCGCCTTTCACATCAAACCCGATGTTCTGACCGGCATCCAATCGCTCACTCAAAGGACCGGGGCTTCTACGGCGGCATTCCTGTTTGCGTGCTGGCAGACGTTGCTCCGGCGTCTGACACGTCAGCCCGACCTCATCGTAGGCGCCGCCTGCGACTGTCGCGCCTACGAAGGGATGGAGGATGCGCTCGGCCTGTTTGCGAGATACCTCCCGGTTGAAAGTCAACCGGAAGAGAAGGCCGGATTCATCCAGGTCTTGAAGATTGCGGACCAGACGATGCGCGACGCTCAAAAATGGCAAGAGTATTTCTCCTGGGAACAGATTTCAGAACAAAGCCAGGGCGCGACCGCGCGGTTCTTCCCATTCTGTTTCGATTTCGAAGAGCGGTCGCCAATGATCTCCGCCGGCGGGCCTGCATTCTCAATCTACAAACAGTATGTATGTTACGACCGCTACAAGGTCAGGCTCGCCTGCGTTGAGGAAGAGGGAGCGATAAAGGCAGAGCTGCACTACGACAGCAATCTTTTCAGCGCGGATGATATGGCGCGGCTGGCCGAAGAGTTTGATGCTTTATCAACTGATGCGATTCGAAGACCGGAGAGCGCGATTGCTGAGCTGAGCATTCTTGGTGATGCCGAGCGGCGAAAGCTTCTGATCGATTTCAATGATACGAAGGTTGCACACGAAGAAGGGCGCTGCCTGCACGAGTTGATCCGTGAGCAGGCGGAGCGAACGCCGCACAGCAAAGCGGTCGTCTTTGAAGACAAGCATCTCACCTATGCGGAGCTTATGTGTCGAGCCAACCAGTTGGCCAGTCATCTCAAGAGTCTCGGCGTGGGGCCGGAGTCGCTTGTGGGTCTGTGTGTTGAAAGATCGTTAGAGATGGTTGTCGGGGTGCTGGGCGTTCTCAAGGCGGGCGGGGCATACATACCGCTGGATCCGTCATACCCGGAAGATCGGCTCTCTTTCATGTTGAGAGATTCGCGCGCGACGGTCCTGCTCACTCAAGAGAGATTGAAAACGCGGCTCCAGGTTGATGAGACGACAATAATATGCCTGGATGCTGATTGGCCGACGATAGCCGAGCAGAGCGACCGAGAAGTGGTCAGCGGCGTGATGCCGGACAATCCCGTTTACGTCATCTACACATCGGGCTCGACGGGAAAGCCCAAGGGGGTGATGATCACTCACCGCGCAATCTGCAATCATATGTTCTGGATGCAGAACGCCTTTCCGCTCGCAGAAGCGGACCGGGTGCTTCAAAAGACTCCCTTCAGCTTTGACGCTTCCGTATGGGAGTTCTACGCGCCGCTGCTGGCAGGAGCGCAGTTGATTATGGCGCCGCCCGGCGCGCACCAGGACATCGCTCAACTTGCACGACTGGTCGCCGATCAGAATATTTCTACACTTCAGCTCGTGCCGTTCCTTCTTCGGAGGTTGCTTGAGGAGGAAGACTTCAAGCGGTGTAAACATCTGAAGCGCGTCTTCTGCGGCGGCGAGCCTTTGACTGCTGATATTCGGGAGCGTTTCTTTGGTCACTCATCTGCGAGCTTGCATAACCTGTACGGCCCGACGGAAACCTGCGTCGAAGTAACTGCCTGGACCTCGGAGCGTGAAAGCAGGGGATGGAATGTTCCCATAGGTCGGCCCATAGACAATCTGCGAATCTACATTCTTGATGGTCGCCTTGAGCCGGTCCCCATTGGTTGTGCGGGCGAGATATATATCGGCGGCAAGGGGCTGGGGCGCGGCTATCTCAATCGGCCGGAGCTTACCGCCGGCTCATTCGTGCCGGATCATTTCAGCGCCGAGCCTGGCGCGCGACTCTACAAAACGGGAGACCTGGCGCGATTCCTGCCTAATGGCAGCATCGAGTTCTTGAGTCGCATTGACTATCAACTCAAAGTTCGTGGCATTCGCGTAGAACTTGGCGAAATCGAAGCGGTAATTGTCGAGCATCCCGAATTAAAGGATGCAGTAGTCACATCTCACAAGGATGGCACGGGGGATGATCGCATTTTTGCTTACGCAGTTCCTAAGCACATGCCCGGACCCGGCATTAATGAGCTACAGAGCTTTTTGAAAGAGCGATTGCCGGACTACATGATTCCTGCTTCCTGGCTCCTCCTCGATCACCTCCCCCTCACTCCCAACGGCAAGCTCGACCGCGCTGCTCTCCCTCTGCCTGCTCCTGATCGCTCTTTGATTGACTCTTCATTCGTCGCCCCTGTCTCCCAGATCCAGATCCTGCTCGCCGACATCTGGGCCGACCTCCTCAAACTCGACCGCGTCGGCCTGCTCGACAACTTCTTCGACCTTGGCGGCCACTCCCTGCTCGCCACTCAACTCATCTCCAGGGTCAGAGATGCTTTCTCAGTTGACCTGCCGCTTCGCCGCCTGCTCGAAGAACCCTCGCTCCACCAGATGGCTGCCGCCGTTCAACAGGCCCTCTCAACCGGCGCTGCTGTGTCGCTGCCTCGCATAACGCGCGCCGACCACTCTGGCCCGCTGCCGCTCAGCTATGCTCAGCAGCGGCTCTGGTTCCTCCATCAGCTCGACCCTCACTCTGCGGCCTACAACAGCCCGGCTGCCTTGAGACTCCAAGGTCGCCTCAATGTCGCCGCGCTTGAGGCCACCTTCACACACCTGGTGAGCCGCCACGAGGTGCTGAGGACGGTCTTCGCAACGGTTGATGGGCAGGGCTGCCAGATCATCCATCCGCCTCGTCATCAAACTATCCCTCTGGTTGACCTGTCAGGCATGGACGACAAACAAAGAGAGCCGGAGGCGCAGAGGCTTGCACAGCGAGAGGCGCTCGCGCCGTTCGAGTTGGAGCGAGGCCCCGTCATCAGGGTCTTGCTAGTGAAACTCGATGAGCAGGACCACGCGCTGATGGTCACGCTCCACCACATAGTCTCGGACGGCTGGAGCATGGGCGTGCTTGTCGAAGAGGTAAGCTCGCTTTACAGCGCATATTGTAAGGGGGAGAGGGTAGAGCTAGAGCCGCTGTGTGTGCAGTACTCGGACTACACGCTTTGGCAGAGGGAGTGGCTGGTTGGCGAGGCGCTTGCGCGGCAGATGAGCTACTGGAGAGAGCAGCTAGGCACGCAGGTCAAGGCCGCAGAGTTGCCTCCAGACCGCCGCCGTCCCTTGCGGCAGCGACATCGAGGGGCGATCTGTCTCCGGGAGATAGACCGAGAGGTGAGCCGAGGGTTTATAGAGATGAGCCGGCGCGAGGGCGTGACATTGTACATGAGCCTGCTGGCGGTATTTTCGAGCTTGCTTTACAGGCTGAGCGGGGAGGGAGAGATAGTCATAGGGACGCCGATAGCGGGGCGAGGGAGCAGGGAGTTGGAGGGGCTGATAGGGTTCTTCGCAAACACATTAGTGATGAAGGTGGAGGTGAGAGGCGAGGAGCGATTCAAGGATTTGTTGAGGAGAGTGAGGGAGGTGGCGTTGGGGGCATACGCGCACCAGGAGGTGCCGTTCGAGAAGGTGGTCGAGGAGCTACAGCCAGAGCGAGACTTGAGCCGGCAGGCGTTGTTCCAGGTGGTGTTGAGCGTGCAGAACGCGCCGGTTGAGGAGTTGAGGATGGAGGGGCTGGAGGTGAGGAGGATGGAGGTGGGTGCGAGGGCGGCGAAGTTCGACGTGGTGATGAACGTGTTCGAGAGGGAAGGAGAGATGAGGCTGGAATGTGAGTACGACAGGGAGTTGTACGAGGAGGGGACGATGCGAGTAGTGATGAGGCAGATGGAGCGAGTGATGAGAGGAGTAGTGGAGGGAGGAGTGGAGCAGGAGGTGGGCGAGATAAGGCTGGAGAGTGAGGAGGAGGAGAGGAGGTGGGCGAGAGAGTGGAACGAAACAGAGAGAGAGTACCCTTGTGAGAAGCGGATGGAGGAGATGATCGAGGAGCAAGCGGAGAGGACGCCGGAGCGAGAGGCGGTGAGATACAGAGGCGAGGGGATAAGCTACCGAGAGCTGGAGGAGAGAGCGAACCGGTTGGCCAATCACCTGATCGAGCGAGGGGTGAGAGAAGGAGAGCGAGTAGGAGTGTGCCTGAGCCATTCGATAGAAGTAGTGGTAGCGATATTGGGGGTGATGAAGTCAGGGGCGAGTTATGTGCCAGTGGACGTGGAGCACCCGCTATCGAGGGTGGAGATGGTGCTAGAGGACGCGGGAGTGAGGCAGGTGATAGTGGATCAGGAGCAGGCCGATAGGTTCGAAGGCAGACAAGTAATCGTGTTGGGCTCTGATAAAGAAAACGAGCAAGTCAGTCAATGCTCTTCGATCAGGCCCTCGGTAGAAGCAGGAGCGGAAGGGCTGGCCTACATCATCTACACGAGCGGCTCGACAGGCAGGCCCAAGGGGGTGAAGATCACCCACCGGTCGCTGGTCAACTACGTCTGGTGGGCGCGAGGAGTCTACCAGCAAGGCGAGGCGTTGGACTTCGCCTTCTACTCATCGCTGGCCTTCGACCTGACCGTTACCTCGATATTCGTGCCGTTGGTGAGTGGAGGCAGAGTAGTCGTTTACCGCAGAGAGGGCAAGCAGGAGTTGTTGAAGCAGATCATATCATCAGGCGAGGTGGATGTGGTGAAGCTGACCCCGTCGCACTTGAAATTGATAAAAGAGGAGGATAACCGAGGGAGCCGAGTCCGCAGGCTGATCGTAGGAGGGGAGGCGCTGGAGAGCCAGTTGGCCAGGGAGGTGTATGAGAGCTTCGGAGGCGAGGTGGAGATAGACAACGAGTACGGGCCGACGGAGGCGACCGTAGGCTGCATGCATTACAGGTGGGCAGGAGAGCGAGCAGAAGCAGAGCAGCGAGCGAGGGTGGGGATAGGAGTGCCGGCGGCGAACACGAAGATATATGTGATGGACGAGCGTGGCAGGTGCGTAGGAGAGAACCAGAGTGGGGAGATATGGATAGCGGGAGATTGTCTGTCGGAAGGGTACTTGAACAGAGAAGAAGAGACTGCATTGAGGTTCGTGGCGAACCCGTACGAGGAAGGGGAGGTGGCATACCGGAGCGGAGACATAGCGAGGCGGCTGGTGGGAGGAGAGCTGGAGTATATAGGCAGAAGAGATGAGCAGGTGAAGTATCACGGGTACCGAGTGGAGATGGGAGAGATAGAGAGCGAGCTGAGCAAACACGAGAAGGTGAGAGAGAGCGTGGTGAGAGTGAAGAAGGACGGGCAAGGGCGAGAAGTGATGGTGGCGTACTATGTGAGCCGGGAGGAGGTGGAAGGGAGCGAGTTGAGAGAGCACCTACGAGGGCGAGTGATAGAGGAGGTGATACCGAGCTTGTATGTGAGGGTGAAGAGGATGCCGTTGACGATAAACGGGAAGGTGGACGTGAGGGGGCTGCCAGGAGTGGAAGAGATAAGGGAGAGGATGAGCAGAAAGGTGAAGGAAGAAGAGGGAGAGCGAGAGATGAGGGCAGTGGAGGAGATAGTGGGAGGGATATGGAGCGAGGTGTTGGGGTTGAGAGGAGTGGGATTGAGAGCGAACTTCTTCGAGTTGGGAGGGCACTCGTTGATGGCGACGCAGGTGGTGACGAGGGTGAGAGAGGTGTTGGGAGTGGAGATAGGGTTGAGGAGCGTATTTGAGAGGCCGACGGTGGAAGGGATGGTGGAGCGGATAGAGCAGGAGCGGGCGAAGAGGGCAGGAGAAGAGGAGAGTAGAGAGAGAAAGATAAAGAGGAGAGAGGCGGCAGGAGCAGGAGGAGGAGCAGGAGGAGAGGAAGAGGAGCGAGAGATGTCATACGGGCAGCAGAGGATATGGTTTATGAGCGAGGTGGGAGCAGGAGCAGGAGCCTACAACGTGCACACGAGCCTGAGGATGGAGGGGGAGTTGGACGTAGCGGCGATGGAGAGAGTCTACAACGAGGTGGTGAGGCGTCACGAGGTGCTGAGGAGCGTGTACGAGGTGAGGGGAGGGAGGTGTGTGCAGGTGGTGAAGGAGTGGAAGAGGGAGGTGCTGGCGGAGATAGACGTGAGCGAGATGGAGGGAGAGGTGAGGCAGAGAGAGGTGAGGCGAGTGATAGAGTGTGAGGCGAGGAGAGGGTTCGAGTTAGAGAAGGGGCCGATGATAAGGGTTGGGATGATAAAGGAGAGAGAGGGAGAGAGAGTGATGATGGTGACGATGCATCACATAGCGTCGGATGGATGGAGCATGGGAGTGATGGTGAGAGAGGTAGTAGAGATGTATGAGGCGTACAGGGAGGGAAGAGAGAGTGAGCTGGGAGAGTTGGAGATACAGTACGGGGATTATGCGGAGTGGCAGAGGGAGAGGTTGAGAGGAGAGGAGATGGAGAGGCAGAAGAGGTACTGGGTGGAGAGGCTAGGAGGGAAGCTGCCGGTGTTGGAGATGCCCACCGATGGTGAGAGGCCGGTGATACAGAGTTTCAGAGGAGGAAACGAGAAGCTGCTGATGGGAGAGGTATTGACAGAGAGGGTGAAAGAGTTGAGCAGGCGAGAAGGAGTAACATTGTTTATGACGCTGCTCGCTGCCTTCAAGACTCTGGTTTACCGATATACAGGACAGACCGACATTATCGTCGGTACGCCTATAGCGAACCGTAACCGAGTTGAGATCGAGGGCTTGATAGGCTATTTCGCAAACACTCTTGCGCTCCGCACACAGGTTAATGGCGATATGAGTTTTCGCGAGTTGCTGGTGAGGGTGAGAGAGGTTGCGCTGGGAGCTTATGATCATCAGGATTTGCCGTTCGAGAAACTGGTCGAAGAGTTACAGCCCGAGCGGGATCTGAGCCGCTCCCCAATTTTTCAAGTAGTTTTTGTTTTGCAAAATGCTGCCGAGAAAAGTATCGAGCTTCCCGGCCTCACCTTGAAAAATATCGAGATAAGCGGCACCACTTCGAAATTCGATCTGGTTATAAATGTAACCGACACGAATCGAGGGCTGAGCGTTTCTCTGGAATACGACACGGACCTCTTTCAAGCGGCGACGATCATCCAGTTGCTCGACCGATATGTGAGGCTGCTTGAAAGCATTGTGGCCGACCCGCAAGCCCGACTCAGCGACCTGGAACTGCTGTCGGAAGAAGAGGGGATTCTCTTTGAGAAAAAGATAGGCATTGAGGAGCTTGATAGGAGCTTTTCGCTTTAAAAGCGTGCGTACCAGGACTGAAAAGGAGGCTGCCTAATGACAAAGAATATGAGTCTTGATTGTGTCGTAATCGGTTATTACGAGATACCGTTCGAGAGATACGAGAGCTTTTTGAGGACTTATGGTGAGGACACGGAAGCCTACAGAGACCTCAAATTCAGCTTCGTGGATTTCGGCCAAAAAAAGCTCGATTATATCGGGTTGCTCAATAATTCATTCGAGCTGGCTCGCCCTGATAGCGGGACGTCAAACGGCGGGCAGCAGTTCAAATCGGGTGACATCCCCAACCTGGCCGCCGTTTACATGACCAACTTCTTAAATAGAAAAGGGCTGACGGCAAAGTACATAAATCTTTTCGAGTTTGAGAAGGAGAAGCTGCTCGACTACCTGTCGGAGGACCCGTACTGTGTGGCGATCACAACGACATTCTACGTGGTTAACCAGCCGGTCAACGAGATAGTCGAGTTCATCAGGAAGCACAACAGCAAGGTCAAGATAGTAGTCGGCGGCCCGCTGATCGCAAACCACGCTCGAAACTATCAGGGCGACGCCTTGAGGGCCACTCTGGATGATATGGGCGCGGACATCTACGTGATCGAAGGAGAGGGCGAACTGACTCTCGCGGCGATCACTCATTGCCTGAAGGGCGGCGGGGACCTACAGCATGTGCCTAACATCGTCTATTTTGAAGACGGCCAGATGAAGAGAACGCTTGCGTTTGCTGAGAAGAATTCGCTCGACGAGAATTACATCGACTGGCGCGCATTCTCAAGCGAATCGCTGGGAGAGACGATTCAGACCCGGACGGCTCGCAGTTGCGCTTTCAATTGCGCCTTTTGTAATTACCCCACTCGGGCAGGCAAGCTGACGCTGGCAAGCATTGACGTGATTGAAAAAGAGCTTGATTCAATGCGCGAGCTGGGGGGCGTTCAAAATGTCGTTTTCATAGATGACACCTTTAACGTGCCGCTCCCGCGCTTCAAAGAGCTGTGCAGGATGATGATTCACAAGAAATACAACTTCAACTGGTTCTCTTACTTCAGGTGCAGCAACTCGGATGAAGAGGCTATAGACCTGATGACGGAGAGCGGATGCAAGGGGGTCTTTCTCGGCATCGAATCCGGTTCGCCTGACATCTTGAAGAAGATGAACAAGGCGGCGACCGTCGAGCTGTATGACCGGGGCATACAGATGCTGCGCGAGCGCGGCATACTGACTTTCGGCTCTTTCATAGTCGGGTTTCCCGGAGAGAACCGACGAGACGGTGCAAGAATTGATCGATTTCATAAAGAAGACCCGTCCCGATTACTACCGCGCGCAGATGTGGTACTGCGAGCCGGGGACTCCGATCGATCAGCAACGGCAGAAGTACGACATTCAAGGCGAAGGTTTTGTTTGGAGCCATGCGACGATGGATAGCCTCGCGGCGATGAATCATATTGATAAGATGTTCTTGACGATTAACGAATCGGAATGGCTGCCTCAGTGGTCGTTCGATTTCTGGATCATCCCGTACTTGCTCGGCAAGGGAATAAGTTTCGACAAGTTCAAGCAGTTCATGACGCTGGCAAATAAGATGCTCAAGATGGAAATCGCCTATGTGCCGGAACGCGAAAAGCGCTCCAGACAACAACAATACCAGCAGGAGCTTGTGCGAACTGTCAAAAGCTGGTTCTCTTGCCTGATCGCCGATCCGACAGACCGAACACCTCTTCTAATCAGCACACTCCAAAAAATCAGAACGGATATTCAGGCTGACGCCGTAACGAAGGTTGGAAAATGCATACAGCAAAGCTGTCGTTTATTGATGAAAAGCTCGAAAGCGAGAAAGAGTATTGGCAGGAAAAGCTATCAGGCGAGCTTACCACGTCGGGTCTGCCGCTCGATTTTACGAGGCCGGCGGCCCATAGCGTGGAGCGAAAAACCATCCCGCTCAACATTGATCCTGAGACGCAAAGCAAGCTGTTCAAGGTTTGCGGCAATAACGATTCGCTGGCCTTTGCGGTCTTCGTGACGGGGCTGAAGATTTGTCTCTACAAGTACACCGGAACGGAAGATGTAGTCGTAGGCACGACGATACACGAGAAGTTCAAGGAAGTAGCATCATTGAACAAAGTGCTGGCGCTGAGAACACGCGTTAACGGTGAGGCGACGGTGAGAAGTTTGCTGTTCGATGTAAAGCAAACGCTCTCTGAAGCCTATGCCAATCAAAAATATCCTTTTGAGAGAATCCTCAACCTGCTGAATATCGGAAATCCGGAAAATCGAGCGCCGCTGTTTAATGTCGTGGCGATACTTGAAAACATCAACAACAGAGAAAACATAAGAGATTCAAAAAGCGACCTCACGATGGACTTTGCGATAAAGGACAACTCGATCACGGGCAACTTGATCTACAACCCGAGCCTCTTCCAGCAGAGCACGATTGAAGTATTTGCTACACATTACGCGAGGGTGTTGACAACGGTGCTTGAGCAGCCGAACACCAGAGTATCGGAACTGGAGCTTCTATCAGAAGAGAGAAAACGAGAGTTGATCTATGACTTTAATAACACCTTATCCGACTATCCTCGCAGTAAGCGGATGGAGGAGATGATCGAGGAGCAAGCGGAGAGGACGCCGGAGCGAGAGGCGGTGAGATACAGAGGCGAGGGGATAAGCTACCGAGAGCTGGAGGAGAGAACGAACCGGTTGGCCAATCACCTGATCGAGCGAGGAGTGAGAGAAGGAGAGCGAGTAGGAGTGTGCCTGAGCCATTCGATAGAAGTAGTGGTAGCGATATTGGGGGTGATGAAGTCAGGGGCGAGTTATGTGCCAGTGGACGTGGAGCACCCGCTATCGAGAGTGGAGATGGTGCTAGAGGACGCGGGAGTGAGGCAGGTGATAGTGGATCAGGAGCAGGCCGATAGGTTCGAAGGCAGACAAGTAATCGTGTTGGGCTCTGATAAAGAAAACGAGCAAGTCAGTCAATGCTCTTCGATCAGGCCCTCGGTAGAAGCAGGAGCGGAAGGGCTGGCTTACATCATCTACACGAGCGGTTCGACAGGCAGGCCCAAGGGGGTGAAGATCACCCACCGGTCGCTGGTCAACTACGTCTGGTGGGCGCGAGGAGTCTACCAGCAAGGCGAGGCGTTGGACTTCGCCTTATACTCATCGCTGGCCTTCGACCTGACCGTTACCTCGATATTCGTGCCGTTGGTGAGTGGAGGCCGAGTGGTCGTCTACCGCAGAGAGGGCAAGCAGGAGTTGTTGAAGCAGATCATATCAGGGGGTGAGGTGGACGTCGTTAAGCTGACCCCGTCGCACTTGAGATTGATAAAAGAGGAGGATAACCGAGGAAGTAGAGTCCGCAGGCTGATCGTAGGAGGAGAGGCGCTGGAGAGCCAGTTGGCCAGGGAGGTGTATGAGAGCTTCGGAGGCGAGGTGGAGATAGACAACGAGTACGGGCCGACGGAGGCAACTGTCGGGTGCATGCATTACAGGTGGGCAGGAGAGCGAGGGGAAGCAGAGCAGCGAGCGAGGGTGGGGATAGGAGTGCCGGCGGCGAACACGAAGATATACGTGATGGACGAGCGGGGGCGATGTGTTGGAGAGAACCAGAGTGGGGAGATATGGATAGCGGGAGATTGTCTGTCGGAAGGGTACTTGAACAGAGAAGAAGAGACTGCATTGAGGTTCGTGGCGAACCCGTACGAGGAAGGGGAGGTGGCATACCGGAGCGGAGACATAGCGAGGCGGCTGGTGGGAGGAGAGCTGGAGTATATAGGCAGAAGAGATGAGCAGGTGAAGTATCACGGGTACCGAGTGGAGATGGGAGAGATAGAGAGCGAGCTGAGCAAGCACGAGAAGGTGAGAGAGAGCGTGGTGAGGGTGAAGAAGGACGGGCAAGGGCGAGAGGTGATGGTGGCGTACTATGTGAGCCGGGAGGAGGTGGAAGGGAGCGAGTTGAGAGAGCACCTGCGAGGGCGAGTGATAGAGGAGGTGATACCGAGCTTGTATGTGAGGGTGAAGAGGATGCCGTTGACGATAAACGGGAAGGTGGACGTGAGGGGGCTGCCAGGAGTGGAAGAGATAAGGGAGAGGATGAGCAGAAAGGTGAAGGAAGAAGAGGGAGAGCGAGAGATGAGGGCAGTGGAGGAGATAGTGGGAGGGATATGGAGCGAGGTGTTGGGGTTGAGAGGAGTGGGGTTGAGAGCGAACTTCTTCGAGTTGGGAGGGCACTCGTTGATGGCGACGCAGGTGGTGACGAGGGTGAGAGAGGTGCTGGGAGTGGAGATAGGGTTGAGGAGCGTATTTGAGAGGCCGACAGTGGAAGGGATGGTGGAGCGGATAGAGCAGGAGCGAGCGAAAAGGGGAGAGGTAGGAGTAGGAGGAGCAGGAGCAGTAATAGGAGATGGTGAGGAGAGGAAGATAAAGAGGAGAGAGGCAGCAGGAGGAGAGGAAGAGGAGCGAGAGATGTCATACGGGCAGCAGAGGATATGGTTTATGAGCGAGGTAGGAGCGGGAGTAGGGGCCTACAACGTGCACACGAGCCTGAGGATGGAGGGGGAGCTGGACGTGGCGGCGATGGAGAGAGTCTACAACGAGGTGGTGAGGCGTCACGAGGTGCTGAGGAGCGTGTACGAGGTGAGGGGAGGGAGGTGTGTACAGGTGGTGAAGGAGTGGAAGAGGGAGGTGCTGGCGGAGATAGACGTGAGCGAGTTGGAGGGAGAGGTGAGGCAGAGAGAGGTGAGGCGAGTGATAGAGTGTGAGGCGAGGAGAGGGTTCGAGTTAGAGAAGGGGCCGATGATAAGGGTTGGGATGATAAAGGAGAGAGAGGGAGAGAGAGTGATGATGGTGACGATGCATCACATAGCGTCGGATGGATGGAGCATGGGAGTGATGGTGAGAGAGGTAGTAGAGATGTACGAGGCGTACAGGGAGGGAAGAGAGAGTGAGCTGGGAGAGTTGGAGATACAGTACGGGGATTATGCGGAGTGGCAGAGGGAGAGGTTGAGAGGAGAGGAGATGGAGAGGCAGAAGAGGTACTGGGTGGAGAGGCTAGGAGGGAAGCTGCCGGTGTTGGAGATGCCCACCGATGGTGAGAGGCCGCCTATCCAAACTTTCCGGGGTGCAGCAGAATCATTCGTGCTCTCTCCTGCTCTGTCCGAGGAATTGAACCGTCTGAGTCGACGCGAAGGGGTCACACTTTTTATGACCCTCCTTGCGGCGTATCAAACTCTATTACACCGCTACACGGCTCAGGACGATATTATCGTGGGGTCGCCCATATCCACTCGCGACCGAGAAGTGACCGAAAAGCTAATAGGATTCTTCCTCAATACTCTGGCATTGCGGACGGACCTGAGTGGCAACCCGAGCTTTAAGGAATTGCTCGGGCGAGTGCGCAACGTGGCGCTGGGAGCGTATGACAACCGGGATATTCCTTTCGAGATGATTGTCGAAAAGCTCCAACCTCAACGCAGAAAAAACTACAACCCGGTTTTCCAGACCTGGTTTGTGCTGGACAATACGGCAACCCGGCAACTGAAGCTGGGCGACTTGAAGCTGACCCAGAAAACTATCGAAGGCCAGACCGCCCAGTTCGACCTGGCGATGGCAATGTGTGAGGCCGACCAGCAGATTAAAGGGACGTTGACATATAACACCGATCTATTTTCGCGCGAAACCATACGAGAGATGATCGAGAAATTCACTACATTATTGGAAGGCATTGTGAAACACCCTGAATCGCCGTTGCTGGATATACCGCTCCGGCCCGGCGAAACCCCTGACTATGCCAACAGCCTCGGAATCCAGAGAACCAACGCAGCCGAGGATCAATTTGCATTCTAATATCCTGCGCCCCTGCTCGCCGGGAGCGCGAAGATCGCCTTCAAGCACGCACCGCAATCAAGCGCGTTTCTTAAAGTCGGCCTGAAAGTTTTATCTCAACCTGCGCGGAACAAGCGCGGTCGTTTCAGACACAGGAGGCAAATCCATGTCGAGCAATTCTTTATATCGCCTTGGCAACTCTACTGCCGTCGAGCCGCTGGTCAATAAGTGGGCAGCCTGGTCACACGTCGTTTCGCCTGTGCCTTACAGCCTGCACCTGCTGCATTATCAGCTCAAGCTCATGCAGTCGTATCTGGACGACCCGAGCCTTCACGTAGACGCGTGCCGCAACCCGAAGCTTCGCAGCGGGCGCTTCGTCAACGTCCCCGAAGAAAGGGCGGACGAGGTCATGCACCTGATGCAGGCTACGATTGCCAACCAGAGCGACAATCTCAGGTTTGCCGAGTGCATAACCGAGTTTCACAACTTCCTGGTACAGGAGGCAAAGGGACAAAGCCTCGACCCATTTTACGAGATGGCGCCCCCGTTGCTGCGCGGCTACATCGAGCTGATGTATGACTACTACAATCGCCCGACCGTCAGATTCTTTGAAAGCCTTCTTTACGAAAGTCCTTACTATCACAAAAACATTCAATCGTTGAGATTGTTCCGGCACACGCACGACAACGAGCGCCTTTTCGTCATGAGCACGCCGAGGCTGGATGAAAGCGATCAAATAGATTGGCGCGTGCCTTTTGAGAGCGCGGCAGTCGATAATCTTTTCAAGCTCGATTGTGCGCCTAAGCCCTTAGACTACATTCGCGAAGTCCTGGAGTTGAGCGAATCGCATGACCCGGCGCTCTTGCCGTTGCTTGCGACAGACCCGGTCCCGCAATACGAAAGATGGGACGGCCCCGATGTCCGCGTGCGTTACTTCGGGCACGCTTGCGCGCTGATAGAGTGGAATGGGGTTTCTATATTGACCGACCCATACATCGGCGTGACGCCGAGCCGGGACGGCGTCGAGCGATTCAGCTACTCGGACCTCCCGCCGAGAATCGATTACGTGCTGATAACTCATAATCACCATGACCACTTCTGTCTTGAGTCGTTGCTCCGGCTGCGTCACCGGATAGGCTGCCTGGTCGTCCCCAGATCATTCGGATTCTTCTACGGCGATCTTTCGTTAAAGGTGCTCGCCGTCAAGGCAGGGTTCAGGAATGTTGTCGAAATGGATTCGCTCGACGCGATAGAGCTACCGGGTATGGAGATCATAGCCGTCCCGTTTATGGGCGAGCATGCCGACCTCCCGCATTCGAAGACCGCTTATGTAGTCCGCGCAGGCGCCGAGCAGATCTTATTCGCGGCGGACTCCGATTGTCTCGATCAGCAAATGTATGGGCACATACGCAGGCTCCTCGGCCCGATCACGACGGTGTTCCTGGGAATGGAATGCGTCGGAGCGCCGCTGTCCTGGAGCTGCGGCCCGTTCTTCCCTGTAAAGCCGGACCCCGGCCACGAGAAATCGCGGCGCTACAAGGGCTGCGACTCCGCAAGGGCGATGAGGCTGCTCGAAGAGGTCGGCGCAAATCGAATCTATGTCTACGCTATGGGCATGGAACCCTGGTTCGAGCATCTTCTCGGGCTTGCATACACCGAAAACGCTCGCCAGATCGTCGAGTCGAACAAGCTCATAGCGAAAGCTCGCGAGATGGGCTTCATCGAAGCAAAACGGCTGTTTGGAAAATACGACGTTCATCTTTCCAGCCAGGGGTCGAAAGACCACGTGTTTTATGACTCTCTCGGGAAAACATACGAGAAGCCAAGGGCCGTTCCCACGAACAATGGCGGCGGGACCGGGGCCGCGCCCGCCATTGAGATAACACAAGACATCGAAGACCATTTCACCTTCGATTGATCGCAAACAACTGAAAGCCCCGGTTCGTGAATCTGCAATTTATTTCATGCTTAAAGCCGCACCATGTACGAGCAGGCATCCTGCTATTAGCTATAGGAGGAAGGGATTACTATGAGCAACGCACGAAGAATAATGACTCTCGACAGGGAGTTGAAAGAAGAGAGGGATTATTGGATCAACAGGTTGACCGGCGATAAAGAGGCATCAAATATCGGCCTCGATTATGAAAGACCGGCGAGTTATTCGAGCCAGAGTTATTCGAGCCAGAGGCAAAAGCTCGATATAGAGTTGCCGGAAGAGGTCGTCGAGCGGATGGCGAAATTGACAAGCAACTCGACCTTACTGGTCTACACGGTCTTGATGGCCGCACTGAAGATCTGCCTTTACAAATACACCGCAAGCCGCAGCATCACGGTCGGAAGCCCCGCACGCCGTAAAGAGGGTGAGCTTGACGCGCCGCCTAACGCGCTGGCAATAGTTGACGTAATCGATAGCCACCTGAGCTTCCGAGATTTTCTTTTAAAGGTGCGAGAAACCTTAATAGGGGCCTATTCCAGGCAGAGCTATCCGATGAACCGGCTTGTCAGAGACCTGGGGCTGGATCAGATCGATAACAGGTGCCCGCTTTTCGATATCGTTATGGCGGTTGAAGGCCTTCACGATGAACTGCCGACGCTCAAGAATGATATTACGATCTCCTTCCGCGTCTCGCCGGAGAAAATAACCGGCGTCGTGGAATACGACGCCCGCCTGTTCCGACACGAAAGCATAGACCTGTTCGCCGAGCGGTTCTTGAGGGTCCTGCGGTCGGCGGTGAGCAATATCGAATCGCGCATTTACGAGATCGATATATTGGCCGAGGCCGAGCGGAACCAAATGCTGATCGAATGGAATGACACATCGGCCGTCTTCACGAAGGACCGGTGCGTGCACAAACTATTCGAGGCTCAGGCGGCAAGCTCGCCTGATGCGCTCGCGCTCATCTTCGACGATGAGCGGGTTACCTACGGCGAGTTGAACGGGCGCGCGAACCGGCTTGCGCTTTATCTCAAAGACCTCGGCGTGGCCCCCGAAACGCGGGTCGGAATCTGCATGGAGCGCTCGACGGAGATGATCGTCGCTCTGCTTGGCGTGCTCAAAGCAGGCGGGGCGTATGTTCCTATCGATCCCGCTTACCCGAAAGAGCGAATAAGCTTTTTATTGAATGATGCGCGGGTCGCAGCGCTGTTGACCCGACAGGAATCTGTCGAGAGTCTGCCTGAGTATGAAGGCAAGCTGGTACGGCTGGATACGGACTGGGACAAGATCGCGAAACAGGGCGATGAGGACCCTGTCGATACGGCCACGGCGGATAACCTTGCTTACGTGATCTACACATCAGGGTCTACGGGCCAGCCAAAGGGAGTGCTTGTAGAGCATCGCGGGTTGTGCAATCTGGTCGAGGCGCAAGTCCGAGCATTCGGAGTGACGCCGGAAAGCCGCGTCATTCAATTCGCCTCTTTCAGCTTTGACGCTTCGGTATCGGAAATCTTCACGGCGCTGGCGACGGGAGCGGCGCTGTGCATGGGAGAACGCAATGCTTTCTTCTCGGGATCGGCTTTCGTGCAATGGTTGCGCGATCAGGCGATCACGACGGCCACGCTGCCTCCGGCCATCCTGTCCGTTCTTCCGTCTGACGACTTGCCCAAGCTCAAGACCGTGATCGCCGCCGGCGAAAGTTGCCCCGGCGACATAGTGCCTCGATGGTCAGCAGACAGACGGCTCATCAATGCTTACGGGCCTACGGAATTGACCGTTTGCGCGTCGTTGACAGAGTGCGCAGGTACATACCCGGCGGGGCCGCCGATCGGCAAGCCCATCGCCAATACGCGCATATACATTGTTGACGCCGATCTTCAACCCGTCCCGGTCGGCGTCGAGGGCGAATTGCTGATCGGGGGCGTCGGGCTTGCGCGCGGATACCTGAATCGCCCGCGCCTTACAGCCGAAAAGTTCATTCCAGACCCTTTCAGCCGTGAGCCGGGCTCGCGCCTTTATAAGACCGGAGACATGGCGCGTTACCTGCCCGACGGCAATATAGAGTTCGCGGGTCGCCTGGACGATCAAGTAAAGATTCGCGGCTACCGCATCGAGATGGGCGAGATCGAATCGGTGCTGGACCGGCGGCCTGAGGTGGCAGAGTCGCTGGCTATGGTTCGAGAGGATGCGCCGGGTGAGAAGCGACTCGTTGCCTACGTTGTCGCGAGAGACAGCCAGGCAGTTAATGTAGGCCATCTGCGCGGCTTCTTAAAAGAGAGCTTGCCTGAATACATGGTCCCCTCGGCAATCGCTGTCCTCGATGCGCTGCCTTTGACGCTGAACGGGAAGATTGACCGCCGCTCTCTCCCCGTTCCCGAACGTACCCGCGCAGACCTGAAAGAGAACCTACACGCCTCCGCGCACGGTGATAGAGAAGAAACTCGTCGAGATATGGACCGAGCTGCTCGGCGTCGAGAACGTGGGCGTGCAGGAGAATTTCCTTCTAGGCATTCACGATCACTTCTTCGATCTGGGAGGCCACTCGCTGCTCGCCGTCCGGATGTTTGCGCGAATACGCGATGCCTTTCAAGTCGATCTGCCTCTGAATCTTTTATTCACCACTGCGCCGACCGTGGCGGGACTGGCAAAGGCCATTGAGCAATACATGATCGAGATGGCAGACTCCGAAGAGATTATCGCGATGCTCAAAGAGTTGGACGAGATGTCGGACGAAGAGATTCAGACTTTGCTTGAAAACGAAGAGCGCCTGGTTCAAGGCGAAGGGTCGAACTAGCGCCTGGCCCTTCACTTCCGCAACAAGAAAGAGAAGCCTATGTCTAACATACTACTGATAACGAAAGGGACGGCCGGTGACCTCTTCCCGTTCTTACGAATGGGCAAGGATCTGAAGCAGCGCGGCAATACGGTCACGGTGCTCAGCCACTGGTTTCTCGAAGAGGAAGCAAAGCGGGCCGGGTTAAACTATGTTGCGCTCGACACGCCCGAAGATTTCCCATCATACGAAGAACAGATAGCGAATAAGGCCCGGAATAAAGATGCAAATTTTTCGGGCGGCGCGGCGCTGTTCGGCAATTATTCGGAGATGAGCGCCGCGCGGGGGAGCGCCGAAAAGACGAACGCTCCTATGATGTCGGCCTTCGGAGTATCTGTGCCCAGGGCAATTGCTGAAAGCAAGATCATAGGGCAGCTCTGTTTAGCGGCAAACTCGGTTATCGTGTCCAGTTATACCGCGTTCATCCCCGCGCAGACGGCGTCCGAGAAGACGGGAACGCCGCTGATTTCGCTCTTCCCGTCGCCCGACCTCATGCCGATATGGATAATGGATCTCCCATTTTTTGAGGAGCTATACAAGTATGTCGGCGCGGACATAAACCGCGTGAGAGCAGAAGTGGGTCTCGCGCCTGTCAGCGACTGGCGCGCATGGCTTGTGTCCGCCGACAGACACGTAGGAGCTTGGCCGGAATGGCTGATAGCCCTGGACCCGAATAGCTCTCTCAAGGTGGAGCCGACCGGCTTTTTCTGGGATGACCGGGTATTGAGCGGCGAGATTCCCGCAGACGTGCAAGAGATGCTCGATGGCAGCAAGCCCGCCGTTCTTGTCTGCCACGGCACGAGCATGCCCTCGAAGCTTGAATTCATGCAGATGTCAGCCGAAGCCTGCCGCCTGCTCGGATTGCGAGGCATCCTTGTCACGAAGTACAGAGAGCTAGTCCCGGATGAGCTGCCCGAAGAGGTGAAGTGGGTCTCCTATCTGCCGTTCGGCAAAGTCATGCCGAAAGTCGCGGCGGTGATTCATCACGGCGGATTTAACACAGCCGCGCAGGCGCTGGCCGCCGGTGTGCCGCAACTGGTCGCGGCGCTCGGTCACGACCGCTCGCAAAGCGCCGCGCGCGTCGAGGCGCTGGGGGTGGGCGAGTCTCTGCTGCCGACTCAGTGGAATCCGAAGGCGGTCGCCAGGTCGCTGCGCCGCCTGATAGACTCGCCCGCAATCAAGCAGCGCTCGAAGGAACTGGCCGACAAATTCAAAGAGGGCGTCTTTGGCGGCAGGGCTTATGATCTGTTCGAAGAGGTGGCCTCGGGCAAAGGTTACGAGAAGCCTCTTCCTCAAACTGCTCAGCACGAACAGCCTGAGGCGCAGCCGGGCGCGCGGCGCGCGTCTCCTGAGACGGTTGACATGTTGCTTGGCAAGCTTACTCCCGACAAGCGCGCGCTGTTGAAGGCGCGATTAGGGGAGAGACTCGGAGCCAGGCTCGTTGAGCGGGCGCGCGATAAAGCGGAAAGCGCCGCCGATCAAAAAACTCTGTTCGCAGATGAATCTATACCAGATCGCTTGAATACCGGACTCGCGGGACCAGCCACATTTCCGGTCAAACAGAAACGGGAGCAATAAGCCGTTCGATTGATTCGGGGTCCATAGCGAATTACAAATGAGTGTAAGGGAATGAGAGAAGATTCACCGCCGCAGACACAGAGTACACAGAGCGGGCGCAGAGCAGAATACTGTTTTCTCTGCGCAGCCTTTGCGTCCTCTGTGTCTGCGGCGGTGAGATGACTCTGCCAATCCCGTACATTCGATTGAAAACTGCTCTAAGGCAGCCCGCGTAGCTGCCCTGATTAAATCAAGGTTGCCGATCATGAAAATAATACTGGCCCAGCCCATGGGATACCTGTTTTCTATAGGGGGAGCGCACAAGGCCAATCGAGTGCTGATGGAAGGACTGGCCGAGCGAGGCCATTACTGTCGCGCCCTATCTCCGAGAAATTTTATGGGTTCATTGAGCGCATTTGCGGAAGAAGGGAAGCTCGAAGATTTGCGCGAGCAACTCGCGGAGCGCGGCATCTACCTGACCTCTTCTGCCGAAGGGGACGCCTTTCAACTGAATGGCGTCGATGTGCGACTACCGGTTGATTACGTAGCTATGTGCGCTCAGTTCCGCGAGCACGTCCGCGAGGTTGATCCGACATGGATACTTGTGTCCGAAGACACGGCTCATTTGATCGTGGCGGCGGCGCTGGAAGCCAGTCCTTCGCGAGTCGTTTATGTATCTCACAGCCCTTCGAGCTTGCCGTTCGGCCCCGGCTGCTTCAGCCCTGATCCCGCAAAGGAAGAGCTGCTCGGCCGCGCGGCGGCCATCATAACCGTGAGCGATTATATGAGGGGCTATATCAAGCGGTGGAGCGGGCTTGAATCGGTCGTTTTGCGGTTCCCGGTTTACGGGCCGGGGCCGTATCCCGATTTCGGGCGGTTCGATTTCGACAACGGCTTCGTCACTATGATCAACCCCTGCGCCATCAAGGGCATATCGATACTGCTTGAGCTTGCCAGGAGATTTCCGCAAATCCGTTTCGCAAGCGTTGTGACCTGGGGGACGGTGAAGTCGGAATTGAAGGCGCTGGAAGAGCTGCCGAACATGACGATTCTGCAACCCTCCGAAAATATGGATGAAGTTCTCGGCCAGACTCGCGTGCTGCTTGCGCCCTCGCTCTGGGGCGAGGCGTTCGGGCAGGTCGTAATCGACGCCATGCTGCGAGGGATTCCCGTCCTCGCCAGCGACTCCGGCGGACTCCCCGAAGCGAAGCTCGGAGTTGATTATGTGCTGCCTGTCAAACAGGTAGAGCGGTATGAGGAGTTCAGAAACGAAAAGTCGCAGCTCGATCACGTCCCCGTGATCCCGCAACAAGACATCGAGCCGTGGGACGCGGCGCTCCGGCAACTGGTATCGAACCGCGACCGCTACGAGCGCGTGTCCAGACAGTCGCGAGATGCAGCGCTTGAGTTTGTATCAAGGTTGAGCATCGATACGTTCGAAAACTTTCTGGGAAACCTTGCCGCGACCGAACGAGTGAACGGCGAGCAAGCTCGTTCAGATAAACGCAAACCGCACGCGGATAAAGTTGATGGTTTCGTCGGCAGCCTGTTGCCGGGGCACCGGGCGCTGCTCAGGGAGAGGCTGAGGGCGAGGCTCATCGAGGCGATTTCAGAGCGCCGCACATAAATTAGCCACACATAAAATTAAACGCAGGAGTGAGATTAAGAAGTGGGTAATCTTCTCGAACTGTTCGACAATCTTTCGGCGGAGCGTCGCGCGCTGCTGGCGTTGCGACTGAAAGACAGGGTTGTCGAGACTATCAATAAGCAGAAAATACCGCGAAGGAAAGCGGATCCTTTTGCTCCGCTCTCCTACGGGCAGCAGCAGCTCTGGTTCCTGTGGCGATGGAACCCGAAAAGCCCTTTTTACAACATACCAATCGCTGTGCGATTGACCGGGCAACTGAACATCCGGGCGATGGAACGCACCTTCAGCGAGATCGCTCGTCGCCACGAAGCCTTACGCACCACCTTCCCGGAAGTCGGTGGCCGCCCGGTGCAGGCAATCGCGCCGGCAGAGCCGTTGACGCTGCCAGTTATTGATCTCAGCGACCTCGACGAGGCGGCGCGGGAAGCGCAGGCCTTGAGGCTGGCTACGGAAGAGGCCAGGCGACCGTTTGATCTGATGGAGGGGCCGCTGTTGAGGGCCGTCTTGTTGAGGCTCACAGAACGCGAGCACGCGCTGCTGTTTGCCATGCACCACATCGTTTCCGATGGGTGGTCTCTGGGCGTGCTGACTCGCGAGGTAGGAGTGCTCTACGAAGCGTTCTACAATGGGCGATTGTCGCCCCTCGCGGAACTCCCCATACAGTACGCGGACTTCGCGGCCTGGCAGGTTGAGTCGCTAAAGGGCAATGCGCTTGAGACGAAGATTGAGTACTGGAAGCGGCAACTGGCAAAGCCTTTGCCCGTGCTGGAATTGCCTACCGACCGGCCCCAGTCCGCGTTGCAGACTTTTCGAGGCGACACCCTGGCGTTTGGTTTGTCGAAGAGTTTGACCGAAAAGATCAAGGCGCTCAGTCGCAAAGAAGAAGCCACGCCGTTTATGTTTCTGCTGGCCGCCTTTCAAACTCTGCTGCACAAGTACACAGGACAGGATGACATAATCGTAGGGACGGCCAGCGCTAACCGCAACCATGAAGAGATCGAAGGATTGATAGGGTTCTTTGTAAACACCCTGGCACTGCGAACAGACTTGAGCGGCGACCCGACATTTTGCCAACTGCTCGGTCGCGTCAAGAACGTTACGATGGGAGCATACGCTCACCAGGACGTGCCCTTTGAAAAGATCTTAGAGGTCGTCAGGCCGGAGCGCGACCTGAGCCGCTCGCCAATATTTCAAGCGTCGTTCGTCTTTCAGAATACGCCGCAAGAACCCATCGAGATGCCTGAGCTGAAGTTGAGCGGGCTTGGAGGCGAGATCGGCGCGGCAAAATTTGATATGTCGCTCGGAATGGGCGATGATGGCGACAGGCTGGCCGGCAGCCTTGAGTATAACCGCGACCTGTTCGACGCGAGCACGATCAAACGCGTTATCGGCCATTTCAAGAGGCTGCTGGAAAGCATCGTCGAAAACCCCGAACAACCTGTCTCATCATTGCAGATGATGTCGGATCAGGAGCGGCGACAACTGCTCGTCGAATGGAACGACACTAATAAAGAGTATCGGAAAGATCGTTTCATCCATCAGATCATAGAAGAACAGGCTGAGCTTACACCCGACTCTCTCGCTCTCCTGTTCGACGATCAACCTCTCTCTTATCACCAACTCAACTCCAGCGCCAACCAGCTCGCTCACCTCCTCCAATCCCTCGGCGTTGGCCCCGAATCCCTCGTCGCCGTCTGCCTTCATCGCTCCGCTGATATGATCCTCGCACTGCTTGCCGTCCTTAAAGCCGGCGGCGGCTATGTGCCCATTGACCCTGATTATCCTCCAGCTCGTCTCGCTTTTATGCTGGATGACTCGGGCGCTCATCTGCTCATCACTACTCTCTCGCTCGATCAGCAGTTGTTCGGCTCGTCCGATCTCTCCTCGGTTCCCAGGCTCTACCTCGACCAGCTTCAACACGAGATTGACTCTCAAAGCAGAGTCAACCCCCACAGCGAGGTCGGAGGCGAGAACCTGGCCTATGTCATCTACACGTCAGGCACGACGGGCAAGCCCAAGGGAGCGATGAACACACACCACGGCATCTCTAACCGCTTGCAGTGGATGCAGGAGGCTTACCTTCTAGACAGCAGCGACCGGGTGCTGCACAAGACGCCGCTGAGCTTCGACGTCTCGGTGTGGGAGGTGTTCTGGCCGTTGATGAGCGGGGCTGCGGTCGTAGTGGCGCGACCCGGCGGACACCTTGAGCCAGGGTATCTAGTCGAGCTTATAGAGAAGCAAGAGGTGACGACGATGCACTTCGTGCCCTCGATGATGGAGAAGTTCCTGGAGGAGGTGGAGGAGGGAAGGTGCAAGAGCGTGCGACGGGTGATAGCGAGCGGGGAGGCGATGAGCCGAGAGCTGGTCGAGAAGTACTTCGAGAGGATGAGCGGGGAGTTGCACAACCTGTACGGGCCGACGGAGGCGTCAGTGGATGTGAGCTGGTGGGAATGTGAGAGGGGAGCAGGAGGCAGGAGTGTGCCGATAGGGCGACCGATAGCGAACACGCAGATATACATACTGGACAAAGAGATGAGGGCAGTGCCGGTGGGAGTGCTGGGAGAGTTGTACCTTGGAGGAGCGGGGCTAGGGCGAGGGTACTTGAGGAAAGGAGGTATGACGGCGGAGAGGTTCGTGCCGAACCCGTACGGAGGAGAAGGAGGGAGCAGGATATATCGAAGCGGGGACATCGGAAGGTACCGAGAGGATGGGAGCATAGAGTACGTAGGGCGAGTAGATCATCAGGTAAAGATAAGGGGAGCGAGGATAGAGATAGGAGAGATAGAGAGTGTGATGAGGGAAGTGAGAGGAGTGAGAGAGGCGGTAGTGGTGGTGAGGGAGGAAGAGGGAAAGGGTAAGGAGTTGATAGGGTATGTGGTGATGGAGGAAGGGGAAGAAGTGAGTGTGAGGGAGATGAGGGAGGAGCTGGAGCTGAGGTTGCCGAAGGTGATGGTGCCGAGGGCGATAGTGAGGCTAGAGGGAATGCCGTTGAGTCCAAATGGGAAGCTGGATCGTAAAGCCTTACCTTCTCCTGATGGCTTTCAACCGCGTTTGGCTGAATATGTCGCGCCGAGCACTCAGCTTGAAGAGGCAATCGCGGCGATATGGAAAGATGTGCTCGGCGTCGAGCGCATAGGGGTCAATGACAATTTCTTTGAACTGGGCGGTCATTCTTTGCTTATAGTCGAAATGCATTCCAGGCTGCGCAATATA
The DNA here is from genome assembly GCA_963728545.1 of Blastocatellia bacterium. GTDB lineage: Bacteria > Acidobacteriota > Blastocatellia > UBA7656 > UBA7656 > DASUNP01. The sequence goes on along the minus strand of CAVSKO010000002.1, from coordinate 1,785,427 downwards.
TCCGATAAAGAGATACCTATAGTCGAAATGTTCAGATACCCGACCATCAACTCGCTGGCCGTTTACCTGGGACGGCAAGACGGTGATCGATCTAGCCTTGAGGGCGTTCGGAAGCGCGCGAATAAACAGAAGCAGGCTATGTCACGTCGCAAGCAGAGGCCGAAGAAGGAACAATGAGCGGATCAAAAACAGAGGAGGCTCTGGGAAGCATCGCCGTAATCGGCCTCTCCTGCCGATTCCCGCGCGCCAGGAACGTCCGGGAGTTCTGGCAACTCCTGCGCGATGGCGTAGAGGCTGTCGAGACGTACTCCGATGAGCAGTTGTTGTCGTTCGGCGTATCCCCGAATATGTTGAAGCACCCCAACTATGTCAAATCGTCTACGTATGTAGAGGACGTTGAATTATTCGACGCGCCATTTTTCGGATTCAGCCCGAGGGAAGCTGAAATCATGGACCCGCAGCAGCGCTTCTTTCTGGAATGCGCGTGGGAAGCGATAGAGAGCGCCGGGTACGACTCGGAAAGCTACGAAGGCTCAATCGGCGTCTTTGCGGGCGCGCGGATGAGCAGCTACCTTGTGAATATCTATTCGAACATGGAGTTGGCAAGCCTTGTCGGAGGATTTCGAATATCGCTTGCCAATGATAAAGACTTCTTGCCGACATGGGTTTCGTACAAGCTGAACCTTAAAGGGCCGAGCATCGCCGTCCAGACCGCTTGCTCGACATCGCTGGTCGCGGCTCACCTTGCCTGTCAGGGCTTGCTCAATTACCAGTGCGACATGGCGCTGGCGGGCGGCGTCGCGGTGGGTGGTCCCGAACGCGGCGGCTACCTGTATGAAGAGGGAGGAATAGTCTCTCCGGACGGCCATTGCCGGGCATTTGATGCCGGGGCGCGCGGAACAATAGGCGGCGGCGGCGTTGGCATAGTCGTCTTGAAGAGATTGGAAGATGCCCTCGATGAAGGCGACAACATCCTGGCAGTCATCAAAGGCTCTGCCGTAAATAACGACGGCTCGATGAAAGTCGGCTTCACGGCCCCAAGCATCGAGGGGCAGACGGAAGTGATCGCCCTGGCGCAGGCCGTAGCCGGCGTCGAGGCGGACACGATCACATACGTCGAGGCGCACGGCACAGGGACGGAACTGGGCGACCCGATTGAGATTGCAGCGCTCACAGAGGCTTTTCGCGCGAGCACCGACAGAAAAGGGTTCTGCGCGGTCGGCTCGGTTAAGACGAACATAGGGCACGCCGACACTGCGGCAGGAGTCGCAGGACTTATCAAGACAGTCCTTGCGCTCAATCACAAGATGATTCCGCCGAGCTTGAATTTCCAGCGGCCCAACCCGAAGATTAATTTCAAAGACAGCCCTTTTTACGTCAACGCGAAACTCTCCGAGTGGAAAACGAACCACACCCCGCGACGAGCGGGAGTCAGCTCGCTCGGCATCGGCGGCACCAACGCGCACATCATTCTTGAAGAAGCTCCGGAAGCCGAAGAATCAGAGGCGAGCAGACCCTGCCAATTGATACTGTTGTCGGCAAAGACGAACGCCGCGCTGGAAAATGCGTCTGCCAATCTCGCCGAGCACTTGAAGCAGCATCCGAGTATCAATCTCGCAGACGCGGCTTACACGTTGAAAGTCGGTCGAAAGCGATTCGAGCACAGGCGGGCGATTGTGTGCGACAGCGTCGAGCAGGCGATCACGGCGCTTGAGTCGCAAAACGCGCATACCGCCTCGACCGATTCATACAAGGGTGCGGAACGGCCCGTCGCTTTTATGTTCAGCGGGCAGGGGTCGCAGTTCGTAAATATGGGGCGCGGCCTCTACAGTACCGAACATACCTTCCGCGAGGTCGTCGATTACTGCTCGCAGGCGCTCAAGCCGGAGCTTGGAACGGACCTGCGCACGCTCCTCTACCCGGATGAATCGTGGGTCGAAGAAGCGCGGCGGCTACTCGACGAAACGCGTTTCACGCAACCTGCGCTGTTTGTGGTCGGCTACGCGCTGGCGAATCTTTGGATGGAATGGGGCGTTCGCCCGCAGGCTATGATAGGCCACAGCATCGGCGAATACGTCGCGGCGTGCCTGGCGCAAGTCTTCTCTCTCGAAGACGGGTTGAAGCTCGTCGCAGCGCGAGGGCGGCTCGTGCAAGAACTTCCGAGAGGCGCGATGCTCGCGGTCGCATTGTCGGAACAGGAAGTGAAAGCGCGGATCAACGGTTCCGTATCGGTGGCCGCAATCAACGCCCCGGCAAAGTCTGTCTTATCCGGCCCTCTTGAGGCCATAGAAGAGATTGAGCACAGTCTGGCCGAGGCGGGCGTTGTCTACCGCCGCCTTCAGACTTCGCATGCTTTCCATTCGCAGATGATGGAGCCGGTCGCCACCGAGCTGAGCGAGCGGATGAGGCGGATCGAGTTAAAGCCTCCGCGAATCCCTTACATATCTAACGTCTCAGGCGGTTGGATTAAGGATGATGAAGCGACTGACCCTTTATACTGGAAGAAGCATCTCAGACAGGCAGTGCGATTTGCAGATGGGGTTGCGGAACTCTTAAAGGACCCGAAGCGAATCCTGCTCGAAGTAGGCCCTGGCGACACGCTGGCCCCGCTCGTCAGACAGCAAGGAGAGAAGGCTTCGTCTCGCGTCATCATATCGTCGCTAGGAAAATCGCAGGGCGGCCAGCCCGACGAGCGGCGCTTGCTGAACACGCTTGGGCGGCTCTGGATGGAGGGCGCGAAAGTTGACTGGTCAGGCTTTTATGCGCGCGAACGCCGCCGCCGCGTGCCGCTGCCTACTTACCCGTTCGAGCGAAAGCGATACTGGGTCGAGCGAAATCTTGTCTATGAAGCGCCGGTCAAGCCCGCGACCGGCAGAAAACCTGACATCGCGGACTGGTTCTACATACCTTCGTGGAAAAGGTCTGTGCCGCCGCAAATGATGGCTGCGGATCAGCCGTCAACCTGGTTGGTATTCGTTGACGAATGCGGGCCTGGCTCTCAACTCGTCAATCGCCTGGAGCAAGAAGGTCAGCAGGTGATAAGCGTGATCGCGGGTAATGCGTTTCATAAGCTTGACGACCGGCTCTATTCGATCAGCCCCGCGCGCCGAGATGATTACGGCGCGCTGCTTGGAGAGCTTAGCGCGCGCGGCCTGTCGCCCCGGCGAATCGTTCATCTTTGGAACGTGACGGATGACGACCGCCGACCGGCAGATGATTCAAGCGACGAGCTGCTCAACAAGGGGTTTTACTCCCTCTTATTTCTGGCTCAGAAACTTGGAGAACAGATTCTTTCCGAGGGGGCCGACCGGCTCACAAACGATAATTCGATTCAGATCGCAGTCGTGTCAAATAACCTGCAAGAAGTAACTGGTGGCGAGGGCCTTTCTGCTGAGAAGGCCGCGATGCTCGGCCCGGTCACGGTCATTCCGCAAGAGTATCCCGGCGTTTCCTGCCGCAGCATCGACATCAGCTTCGACAGTCCCGCAAGCGATCAACAGAAGCTCATCGGCTGGTTGATTGCAGAGACAATAGCGCAATCGCCTGACTCGATCATCGCCTACCGTGGCAATCATCGCTGGGTGCAGACGTTCGAGGCAGTGAAGCTCAACGCGTCGAATGATCGCGCGGCGCGGTTGCGAGAGCGCGGAGTATATCTCATAACCGGCGGGCTTGGGGGCGTCGGCCTTGAGCTGGCGCAACACCTGGCTCAAACAGCGCAAGCCAGGCTTGTGCTGACCTGCCGCTCGACTTTTCCTGAAAGAGCGGAATGGGACGACCGGCTTGCAACTCACGACGAGCAGGGAGATGTCACGCGAAAGATATTAAAGCTTCGACGGCTAGAGGCTCTGGGGGCGGAGACGCTGATCGTCAAGGCAGATGTCACAAGCTTTGAAGAGATGCAAGCGGCAGTCGCGCAAGCCCGCGCCCGTTTCGGTCGAATCGACGGCGTCATACATGCCGCCGGGAGCGTCGACGGAAGAATGATCCTGCTCAAAGCTATCGAAGCCGCTTCAAGCGTCCTCGCGCCGAAAGTCAAAGGCGCTCGCGTGCTCGAATCATTGTTTGAAGCGGGCGAGCTTGATTTTCTTCTGCTCTGCTCGTCGATTCGCTCGTACATAGGCGGGGTCGGCGCGGTTGATTATTGCGCGGCCAATGCTTTCCTTGACGCATTCGCCCGCGCAAACGGTTCCAGGCCGTCATCGTTTACGGCGTTGATTAATTGGGATGGCTGGCGAGAAGTCGGTATGTCTGTGCAGGCTGCGGAAGGGCTAGCGCAGAACGCCGAAGCATCGGGCGACGAGGGGATGTCGTCGCCCGAAGGCGTTGAGGTCTTCAGCCGCATACTCGACTGCGACCTCGCGCAGGTTGTCGTATTGACGCGAGATTTTCCTGCGCTGGTCGAGCAAAGCAGAATATTCATGGCGGCAAACTCGCTTGAAGAGCTTGAAAAAGCTCGCCCGTCAAGACCCGCTCATCCACGGCCTCAGCTTGACGCCCCTTACATCGCCCCTCGCAATGATGTTGAGCGGACGCTTGCGGAGATTTGGCAAAGCTTGCTCGGCCTTGAGCAAGTGGGGATGGAAGACAACTTCTTCGAGTTAGGTGGCGATTCCGTCATCAGCATTCAACTGATCGCCAAGGCCAATCAGGCAGGTCTAAAGCTTACGCCCAGGCAGGTCTTCGAACATCAGACAATAGCCGAGCTTGCAGCCGTCGCCGGTCTTGGGCCGGAGATCGAAGCGGCTCAAGGGATAGTGACCGGGCGACTGCCGCTCACACCCGTACAACACTGGTTTTTAGAACAGCGTCTTGAGCGCCCGCACCATTTCAACCAGTCTGTCCTGTTCGAAGTGCGGCGCGCGCTCGATATTTCTTTGCTTGAGCGAGCAGTGCGACACATCCTAGAGCAACACGACGCGCTGCGGCTTCGCCTCGTTCGCGAGGAGGCGGGGTGGCGCCTGTTTAACGCGGGAACGGACGGGGAAGCATCTTTCTCTCATATTGATTTTTCCACGCTGCCCGCATCCCTCCACAGGGGGGCCATCGAGCAGGCGGCGGCAGAGTTACAGGCGAGTCTGGATATATTCGAAGGGCCGCTTGTGCGCGTGGCGCTGTTTGAACTGGGCGCGGATTATCCGTCTCGCATGGCTATAGTGATTCACCACCTCGCGATAGATGCCATATCCTGGCAGTTCCTGCTCGAAGACCTTGAAGCGGCGTATCAACAACTGGAGCGCGGCGAGGCCGTGAATCTTCCGCCGAAGACGACTTCCTTTAAGCAGTGGGCCGAGCGCCTGACCGCGCGCGCGCAGTCGCCCGCGCTTCAAATGGAAGCGAGTTACTGGCTTGCCGAAAACCGGTCCAAGGTTACGCGCCTGCCCTCGGACTATACTGGCGGGGCAAACACTGTGGCCTCTACCGACACGGTTTCCGTGTCGCTCGGCGTAGAAGATACGCGCGCACTGCTGACCGAGATTCCGTTGACTTATCGCACGCAAATCAACGACGTGCTGCTCACGGCTCTGGGGCAGGCGTTTGCAAGATGGACCGGGAGACATTTCTTCCTGGTCGACCTTGAAGGACACGGGCGAGAAGCAATCTTTGACGATGTCGATCTGTCGCGCACGACCGGGTGGTTTACGACAATCTTCCCGGTGCTGTTGGATATGCGAAACGCTTCAAGCCACGGCACGGCGTTAAAGACTGTCAAAGAAGAACTGCGAAGGATGCCAAACCGTGGAATCGGGTACGGTATGCTGCGTTACCTGAGCCAGGATGCGGCGGTTGTAGAGAAGCTTTGCGCGCTCCCTCAATCCGACGTTAGTTTTCTATACCTGGGCCAGTTCGACCAGGGGACGGCTGACGCTTCGGCATTCGGCCCCGCCGTTGAGTCGGGTGGGCCTGTTCGTTATACGGAAGAGAGCAGGCGCTACATGCTTGAGATAAGCGGCAGCGTCTACGGCGACCGGCTTAACCTCTCCTGGGTCTTCAGCAAGAACCTGCACCGCCGCGCGACTATCGAAGCTCTGGCGGAAAGTTTTCTGGAGTCGTTGAGGTCTCTGATCGAACATTGCCGCAATCAAGGGCCGGAAGGATACACGCCTTCCGACTTCCCTGAGGCCGAGCTTACCGAGAAAGAGCTTGAAGACTTGATGGCGAAGCTCGGTCAGGTTGAAGAGTGAATCAGCTCACCGCGTAATTCAAGTCCATACACTTCTAAATCCACTCAGGAACAAGCAATAGTGAGCAAGGGTCATAATGAGCAGAAATAATATCGAAGCTATCTACTCACTTTCGCCCACGCAAGAAGGGTTACTCTTCCACAGCCTCTATGCTCAAGGATCGGCTGTGTATTATCAGCAATTGAGTTGTGTACTGAGCGGGGGCATCGACGTTGATGCGATGAAGCGAGCCTGGCAGCGCGTCGTGGACCGTCACCCGGTCTTGCGCACGGCATTCGTCTGGGAGCGCCGCGACAAGCCGCTCCAGGTCGTGCACCGGCGCGTGCGTGTCCCGTGGCAGGAACAAGATTGGCGCGGCATCTCTTTGCCGGAGCAGCAACAGCGGCTCGAAGAGTTATTGCGGCAGGAACGCGAAACCGGATTCGACTTTGCCAAAGCGCCGCTGATGCGGCTCGCGCTCATACGGTTGAGCGACGATTCATACCAGTTCATCTGGGGCTATCACCACTTGCTGTTCGATGGCTGGTCAGGGTCTCTGATAATCAAAGAACTCTTCGCTTTCTACGATGCGTTTTGCAGGGGCGAAGACCCGGACCCGAAACGCCCGCGCCCTTATAGCGAATACATAGCCTGGCTCAAGAAGCAGGACCTTCAAAAAGCGGCGGCGTACTGGCGAACGACCTTGAAAGGCTTCACCTCCCCGACGCCTTTTGTAGTCGACCGCAGTCCCGATGCTTCTTCCGATGGCGAAGACAGGTATGAGAGACAGCAAGTGCGGCTGTCGCCTGCTACTACCTCGGCGCTTCAAGCGATAGCGAGGCAGCACAGGCTGACTTTGAACACACTGGTGCAGGGCGCGTGGGCGATGCTGCTCAGTCGCTACAGCGGCGAAGAAGACATAGTCTTCGGGGTCACAGTCTCAGGCCGCCCGGCAGGATTGGAGGACGTTGAATTGATGGTCGGCGTCTTCATCAACACGCTCCCGGTGCGTGTGACGGTGCCGACCTCCGGGACGCTGCTCGCCTGGCTGAAGAAATTGCAGGCCCAGCAGTTCGAGCTGCAACAGTACGAATACAGCCCGCTCACTCAGGTGCAGGGATGGAGCGAAGTGCCGCGAGGCACTCAGATGTTTGAGAGCATACTGGTCTTTGAAAATTATCCGGCGGATATGGGCTTGCAGGACCAGCGAGAAGAGAGACTGGGGTTGAGCGTCCGCACTACTCATTCAGTCGAGAGGACAAACTATCCGCTGACCGTGCTGGCCGTTCCCGGCAGAGAACCTGTCGCTTGAGATGCGCTACGAGTCCCGCCGATTTGAAGAGAGCGTGATAAGCCAGATGCTAGGACACTTCCGAAATCTGGTCGAAGGGATGGCCGCAAGCCTTGAGCAGCCGATCCTTGATCTGCCGATGCTGGACCGGGAAGAGCTGCATCGCTTGCTGGTCGAGTGGAATGACACGAGGAAAGTCTATTCGCAAAATGCGTGTTTTCAATATCTATTCGAAGCCCAGGTCAATCGCACGCCCGAGGCCATCGCGGTCGCCTTCGCAGGCAAGCAGTTGACTTATCGAGAACTGAACGAGCGCGCTAATAAATTAGCCGATCTGCTCATGCAGAGTGGAATAGTGCCGGAAACGCTGGTGGCGCTATTGGCGAGGCGCAGCATAGACCTGCTTACGGCGATACTGGCCGTCTTCAAAGCCGGAGCGGCTTACCTGCCGCTCGACCCCTTCTACCCAAAAAAGCGCATCTCGCAGGTGCTCGCTCAAAGCAATTGCGCGATGGTGCTGACATCAACAGAGCTTCGAGAAGAACTAGTTGACGCGCTCGAATTGATAGCCGGATCAGACCGTCCGGCGGTAGCGGAGATCGAAGAGTTGTTGAGCCGCGACGCGAATTCTGAAACGCCCGATATCATGTACCAGCCATCAAACCTGGCGTATGTGATCTACACATCAGGCTCGACCGGCATTCCAAAAGGAGCGATGGTCGAGCAATCAGGCATGGTCAATCACCTCTACGCCAAGATAGATGACCTCGCGCTGACAGAACGCGACAAGATAGCGCAGACCGCGTCACAGAGCTTCGACATATCGGTGTGGCAATTTCTGGCGGGGCTGGTGGTAGGAGGGGAAGTTGAGATAGTAAGAGAAGAAGAAGCAAAAGACCCGGGTAAGTTGATGGAGTTGGTGGAGCGAGAAGGGATAACGGTGTTAGAGACGGTGCCGTTGATGTTGAGGGCGATGATAGAGGAGGCAGGAAGGAGAGGGGAGGGGAGAGCGCCGAGGCTTGAAGGGTTGAGGTGGGTGATAGTGACAGGAGAGGCATTGCCGCCGGAGTTATGCCGTGACTGGATGAAGCTGTATCCGTTGATCCGAATGATGAACGCTTACGGGCCTACGGAATGCTCAGACGACGTGACGCACTATGATCTGCTTGAAGGCACGAATGCGACTTCCCGGTTGAGCCGTTCGAAACCTGTATCTCCTGGCAACTCAAATGGGCAGCCATCATTTTCAGAGCGCTGCATTCATCAGATCATAGAAGAACAGGCTGAGCTTACACCCGACTCTCTCGCTCTCCTGTTCGACGATCAACCTCTCTCTTATCACCAACTCAACTCCAGCGCCAACCAGCTCGCTCACCTCCTCCAATCCCTCGGCGTTGGCCCCGAATCCCTCGTCGCCGTCTGCCTTCATCGCTCCGCTGATATGATCCTCGCACTGCTTGCCGTCCTTAAAGCCGGCGGCGGCTATGTGCCCATTGACCCTGATTATCCTCCAGCTCGTCTCGCTTTTATGCTGGATGACTCGGGCGCTCATCTGCTCATCACTACTCTCTCGCTCGATCAGCAGTTGTTCGGCTCGTCCGATCTCTCCTCGGTTCCCAGGCTCTACCTCGACCAGCTTCAACACGAGATTGACTCTCAAAGCAGAGTCAACCCCCACAGCGAGGTCGGAGGCGAGAACCTGGCCTATGTCATCTACACGTCAGGCACGACGGGCAAGCCCAAGGGAGCGATGAACACACACCACGGCATCTCTAACCGCTTGCAGTGGATGCAGGAGGCTTACCTTCTAGACAGCAGCGACCGGGTGCTGCACAAGACGCCGCTGAGCTTCGACGTCTCGGTGTGGGAGGTGTTCTGGCCGTTGATGAGCGGGGCTGCGGTCGTAGTGGCGCGACCCGGCGGACACCTTGAGCCAGGATATTTAGTCGAGCTTATAGAGAAGCAAGAGGTGACGACGATGCACTTCGTGCCCTCGATGATGGAGAAGTTCCTGGAGGAGGTGGAGGAGGGAAGGTGCAAGAGCGTGCGACGGGTGATAGCGAGCGGGGAGGCGATGAGCCGAGAGCTGGTCGAGAAGTACTTCGAGAGGATGAGCGGGGAGTTGCACAACCTGTACGGGCCGACGGAGGCGTCAGTGGATGTGAGCTGGTGGGAATGTGAGAGGGGAGCAGGAGGCAGGAGTGTGCCGATAGGGCGACCGATAGCGAACACGCAGATATACATACTGGACAAAGAGATGAGGGCAGTGCCGGTGGGAGTGCTGGGAGAGTTGTACCTTGGAGGAGCGGGGCTAGGGCGAGGGTACTTGAGGAAAGGAGGTATGACGGCGGAGAGGTTCGTGCCGAACCCGTACGGAGGAGAAGGAGGGAGCAGGATATATCGAAGCGGGGACATCGGAAGGTACCGAGAGGATGGGAGCATAGAGTACGTAGGGCGAGTAGATCATCAGGTAAAGATAAGGGGAGCGAGGATAGAGATAGGAGAGATAGAGAGTGTGATGAGGGAAGTGAGAGGAGTGAGAGAGGCGGTAGTGGTGGTGAGGGAGGAAGAGGGAAAGGGTAAGGAGTTGATAGGGTATGTGGTGATGGAGGAAGGGGAAGAAGTGAGTGTGAGGGAGATGAGGGAGGAGCTGGAGCTGAGGTTGCCGAAGGTGATGGTGCCGAGGGCGATAGTGAGGCTAGAGGGAATGCCGTTGAGTCCAAATGGAAAGCTGGATCGCAAAGCTCTACCTTCTCCTGAGCAGTTGCAAACGGAAGAAGACGATTTCATAGCGCCGCGCACTCCCGTCGAAGATGTTCTCGGAGGTATCTGGTCCCAGGTCCTGAAAGTAGAAAAGGTTGGAATTAATAATAATTTCTTCGACCTCGGCGGGCACTCTCTGCTTGCTACTCAGGTTGCGTCGCGTGTTAGAGAATCGCTTGGCATCGAGATGCCTCTGCGCGCTTTGTTTGAAACGGCCACGCTTGCCGACCTTGCGCAGGAGCTTGAAAAGGCGCTTCGCGCGGAGCAGGGCCTACCATCGCCTGCACTCACGCGCGTGCAGAGGGGCGAGCCTTTCCCGCTTTCATTTGCGCAGCAGCGATTATGGTTTCTTTACCAGTTAGAGCCTGCAAGCCCGCTCTATCACATTCCTGCGGCCACGCGCCTTACCGGCAAGCTCGACCTTGCTGCGTTGATAATGAGCTTTGATGAACTTGTCAGACGGCACGAGGTATTGCGAACGACCTTTTCAACTATCGATGGGCAACCTGTGCAGGTCATTCATCCGCATGAGCCTGTCTCGGTGCCAATAGTAGACCTGAGCGAATTGACCGAGAAGCGGCGAGAATCCGAGGCGCAGCGATTAACGCTGATGGAAGCGATACTTCCTTTTGACATCACACACGGGCCGCTGCTGCGCGTCGGCGTTGTGCGTATGGCCGAAGACGACCATATAGTGCCTGTGACCATGCACCACATCATCAGCGATGGCTGGTCGATGGGCGTGCTGATCGAAGAGGTGGCGGCGCTTTACGAAGCTTTCTCGAAGGGCTTGTCCTCCCCGCTTGCGGACCTTCCCATCCAGTATGCGGATTTCACTCACTGGCAGCGGCAGTGGCTACAGGGCGAAGTGCTTGACGCGCAGCTTTCGTACTGGAAGCGGCGATTGCAAGGCAGCCCGCCTATGCTTGAGCTGCCCACGGACAATCCTCGACCGCCGATACAAAATTATAATGGCTCGACCGAGTTCATCACGCTGCCGCTTTCGCTTACCGACAAGCTCAAGAAGATTACCCGCCAAGAGGGAGCCACGCTCTACATGACGCTGCTGTCGGCATTCAAAATCTTGCTCTATCGCTACACAGGGCAGGAGGACATTCTGGTCGGCACCCCGATTGCCAGCCGCAATCGCGTCGAGCTTGAAGGGCTCATAGGTTTCTTCGCAAACACGCTCGTCTTGCGAACCGACCTGTCGGGCAATCCGAATTTTCAGCAGACGCTCGGTCGCGTGAGGGAGCGGGTGCTTGAGGCATACACGCACCAGGATTTGCCGTTTGAAAAGCTTGTCGAAGAGTTGCAGCCCAAGCGCAGCCTCAGCCACTCGCCGCTGTTCCAGGTCCTCTTCGTTTTTCAGAATCAGCCTCGCGCCCCGATTGAGCTGACCGGCCTCTCTTTGAACGGCGTCGGCATCGCGAGCGGGACCGCGAAGTTCGACCTAACGCTCGATATGGAAGAGTCTGGCGAGGGATTGTCCGCCGCCCTGGAGTACAACACGGACCTCTTCGAAGCCGCGACTATCAAGCGTATGCTCGGCCATTTCCATACATTGCTGGAAGCCATTGCCGCCAATCCTGAAAATCGCATCTCTGATCTTGCAATGCTCGCCGAGGGCGAGCAGCGCCAGTTGCTTGTCGAGTGGAACAACACACATGCCGAGTACGCGACCGACCTGTGCATGCACCAGTTGTTTGAAGCGCAGGCCGAAGCGACGCCTGATGCGACTGCCCTGATCTTTGGCCACGAGCGACTGACCTACCGAGAGTTGAACGCGCACGCAAATCAACTGGCGAACTATCTCCAAAGACTCGGAGTCGGGCCTGAGTCTCTCGTGGCAATACGCATGGAGCGGTCGATTGAAATGGTCGTCGGCATGCTCGCGGTGCTCAAAGCGGGTGGGGCTTACGTGCCGCTCGACCTGGCGTACCCGAGGGAGCGATTGGCCTTCATGCTTGACGATGCGCAGGCGCGTGTTGTGCTGACGCAGCAGCGATTGATCGAAGGACCAGCAGATCAGCCTTCGCAAATAGTCTGTGTGGATTCGGACTGGGAGAAGATTTCCGCCGAAGACTATAGCAACCCGACCAGCGCCGTCACGCCACGCAATCTAGCTTACGTAATCTATACCTCCGGCTCTGTGGGCAGGCCCAAAGGCGTGGCGATAGAGCATCAGAGCGCCGTCACCATGTTGCAATGGGCCAGGGACTCCTTCCGCGCCGAACAGATAGAAGGGGTGCTGGCATCCACCTCGATCTGCTTCGACCTATCGGTCTTCGAATTGTTCGTGCCGCTCAGTTGGGGCGGCAAGGTGATACTGGCCGAAAACGCACTGCACCTGCCGGCGCTTCCGGCAGCCAACGAGGTGACGCTGGTCAACACAGTCCCTTCGGCCATAACCGAGCTGGCCAGGATCAACGGCGTGCCGCCTTCGGTCACCACCGTCAACCTGGCGGGCGAGCCGCTCAAGAACGCGCTGGTCGAGCAAGTTTATCGGCAAGGCATGGTTAAAGAAGTTTATAACCTCTACGGCCCTTCCGAAGACACCACATATTCGACCTACACGATGATCGAAAAAGAGACGACCGAAGCGGTCAGCATCGGTCGCCCGATAGCCAATACGCAGGTCTATCTTCTGGACTCGAACGGGCAGGTCGTGCCCGTCGGGGTGCCCGCAGAGTTGCACCTCGGCGGCGATGGGCTTGTGCGCGGTTATCTGAACCGGCCCGAAATGACCGCCGAGAGATTCATACCGGACCCGTTCAGCCCGCTGCCTGGCCGAAGGCTCTACAGGACGGGCGACCTGGCGCGCTACAGGGCAGACGGCAATATTGAATTCCTGGGCCGCCTCGATCATCAAGTCAAGATTCGCGGGTTCCGCATCGAGCCGGGAGAGGTCGAGGCCGTTCTGGGCCAGCACCCGGCAGTCGTCGAGAGCGTCGTCCTTGCGCGCGAAGACGTGCCGGGCGACAAGCGGCTGGTGGCATACGTCGCCCACAAGCAGGAGCCGGTGCCTACAGTGACCGACCTGCGCCATTTCCTCAGACAGCAGTTGCCGGATTACATGCTGCCGGCGGCTTTTGTGATGCTTGACCAGATGCCGCTCACGCCTAACGGCAAGGTTGACCGCCGCGCGCTTCCCGCTCCCGAATCGGCTCGCCCCGAGCTTGAATCGGCTTACGTGCCGCCGCACACGAGCCTTGAGCGAACTATCGCGGCGATGTGGCAGGAGCTATTGCACGTAGATAAGATCGGCGTGCACGATAATTTCTTTGACCTCGGCGGACATTCGCTGCTCATCCTACAGCTTCACGGCAAGCTGGTTGAGGTCTACGGCGACAAAAAAATTACGGTAGTTGATTTATTCCAGTCTCCGACCATAAGCAGCCTGGCGCGATTTCTCAGTCAGGCAGATAGCGAACAACCCTCTTTCGAAGAGACTTATGACCGCGCCGAAACCCGCAAGGCCCGTGTGAAACGGCAGAGACAGATAAGACAACGACACGCGACGAGCTAGCAGCAGGAGTCTACGAATGGATAGCTTCACATCGCTCGATACCCCGGATGAAGTGGCTGTCATAGGCATGGCGGGCCGCTTCCCGAAAGCCAGAACTGTCGCCGAGTTCTGGAAAAACCTCCGCGACGGGGTGGAAGCGATCTCTTTTTATACCGACGAAGAGCTGATAGCGGCAGGCATAGACCGCGCCACTCTCACCAATCCGAAATATGTCAAGGCAGGGGCGCTGCTTGAAGACCTTGATATGTTTGACGCCGCTTTCTTCGGCTTCACCCCGAGAGAGGCCCAGTTGATGGACCCGCAACATCGAGTCTTCCTGGAGTGCGCCTGGGCAGCGCTCGAAAACGCCGGCTACGTCTCTGAGACTTTTCCGGGTCGCATCGGAGTTTATGCCGGAGTCGGGCTGAACAATTACTGGTTCAACCTCTATTCAAACCTTCAAGTGCTTGAAGCGATGGGCAGCTACCGGACGATTATCTCTAACGACAAGGACTACCTCTCGACCTGGGTTTCATACAAGATGAATTTGAAAGGGCCGAGCGTCTCTGTTCAGACGGCCTGCTCGACATCTCTTGTAGCCATTCACATGGGCGCTCAAAGTTTGCTCAACGGCGAATGCGACATCGCGCTTGCGGGCGGCGTCTCGATGGGCCTTTTGCAAAAGGCCGGGTACTACTATCAAGAGGGCGCGATCTCGTCGCCCGACGGTCACTGCCGCGCGTTCGACGCGAGGGCGCAGGGGACCATCACCGGCAGCGGCGTTGGCATCGTCGTCCTGAAGCGACTGGAAGACGCCCTCGCCGATGGCGATTACATCAATGCCGTGATCAAAGCCTCGGCCGTCAATAACGATGGAGCTGTTAAGGTCGGCTTCACAGCGCCCAGCGTCGAAGGCCAGTCGCAAGTTATCGCGGAGGCGATGGCCATCGCCTCGGTTGATCCGGCGACGATCAGTTACATAGAGGCGCACGGGACGGCGACGCCGCTCGGCGATCCCATCGAGATCGAAGCGCTGACGCGAGCCTTTCGCGCCAAGACACAGAGCAAAGGCTTTTGCGCAATCGGCTCGGTGAAGACGAATATAGGCCACCTGGATGCGGCGGCTGGCGTGGCCGGATTTATTAAGACGGTGCTTGCGCTCAAGCACCGCTTGATACCGCCGAGCCTGCACTTCGAAAGTCCGAATCCGCAGGTTGACTTTGCGAGCAGCCCTTTTTACGTCAACTCAAAGTTATCCGAGTGGAAGAACGGCGATTGCCCGCGCCGCGCCGGGGTCAGCTCTTTCGGCATCGGCGGTACGAACGCGCACATCATCCTCGAAGAAGCGCAGAAGGTCGAGCCTTCCGGGCCGTCGCGGCCCTATCACTTGCTAGTCCTTTCGGCCAGGACCGCGTCGGCGCTTGAGACTGCCGAGGCTAATCTCGCACAGCATCTCGAAGAGAACCCCGGCCTCAGCCTCGCCGATGTCGCCTTCACGCTTCAAGCCGGTCGAAAGGCTTTCAGCCATCGCTCGGCGATTGTCGCACGCAACACGGACGAAGCGGTGAAGGCGCTCAAGTCGCGCGACCCTAAGCGATTGCTCACCTCTGTGTGCGAGGCCGACGACCCGCCCGTGGCATTCATGTTTGCGGGGCAGGGGACACAGTACGTAAGTATGGCGCTCGGGCTTTATGAGTCCGAGCCTGCGTTTCGCAGCCGCGTTGATAAATGCTGCGAGATGTTGACGCCTCATCTTGGACTGGATCTGCGGAGCGTGATCTACCCCGTCGAGAGCGAAGCGCGACAGGCAGCGGAGATGCTCAGGCAGACGTTTGTTACACAGACGGCGTTGTTTGTTATCGAGTACGCGCTGGCAAGGTTATGGATGGATTGGGGCGTCCGCCCTCAAGCGATGATCGGCCACAGCCTGGGCGAGTACGTGGCCGCGTGCCTTGCCGAAGTCTTCCCCCTCGAAGTTGCGCTGGAGCTTGTGGCGGCGCGCGCGCGACTGATGCAGGACTTGCCCGCCGGGGCGATGCTCGCGGTGCCGCTCACGGAAGAAGACGCGCGGCCCCATCTCGACGAGCAAATATCGCTTGCGGCGATCAACGGGACGGCGCGGTGCGTTTTTTCAGGCGCTACCGCGAGCATCGAAAGACTTGAGCATAAGCTGAGCGAAAGCGGTCTGGTCTGTCGGCGGCTGCAAACTTCTCACGCCTTTCATTCGCCGATGATGGATCCGGCGCTTGAGCCTTTCATAGAGCGTGTCAGCGTCGTAAGGCTTCAAGCTCCGAAGATACCGTTCCTGTCAAATGTGAGCGGCACATGGATAACCGCTGAAGAAGCGACAGACCCGCGCTATTGGGCGCGTCACCTGCGCCAGCCGGTTCGCTTCAATGATGGGCTTGACGAGTTGTTGAAAGAGCCTGATCGAATTTTACTGGAGGTAGCTCCCGGTCAGACGCTCGCCATGCTTGCCCGACAGCATCCCGTTGCCGCCCAGGTCGTGCTTTCGTCTTTGCGCTCCGCGCACGAACGAACAACGGACGAAGAGTTCTTGCTGGGCGCGCTCGGCAAGCTGTGGCTCGCGGGGGTGGCGGTGCGATGGCCAGACTTTTATGAGGGGCAACGACGCCTTCGCCTCCCGCTGCCTGCATACCCGTTCGAGCGGAAGAGATACTGGATTGAAGCCCAGGCCGTAAAAGCTCAGAAGGCTACAGGCGGCAATGGGGCGCAAGCGAAGCCGGAAGACTCAATCTCTTTTTCCATCCAACAAGACGCAATAACTGTTAACGCGGTAGGAAAGGAAGCACCTATGAACGTGGAAGAAAAGTTAATGCCCGTCCCTGAATCGCGGGTTGGTGTGGTTCGCGCGCACGCGCTAGAGGCCCGCATCATGTCGGTGCTGATGACCATAGTCAAAGACCTGACCGGGATAGAAGCGCATGAAGTTGACATACAGGCGAGTTTCTTTGACATGGGCATTGATTCGCTTTTGCTAATCCAGGCCAACCAGATGGTAGAGGACAGGCTCGGCGTCAAGATATCTGTCGTCACCTTGCTCGAAGAGCTTGAGACGATTCAGGCGCTGGCAGACTACGTAGCCGAGCAATTGCCTGCGCAAGACACGGTGATCGATCTGCTCCCGCACGAGAGCGGCTCTTACATGCCTGCTCGACAAATCGAGCAGGAAAGCCTCGCGCAATCCCCGGCTGCACTAATGTCAGCCGAGAGCGTTGAGGCGGAAGACACGCAGGAAAAGCGTGTCTCGGTCGGGCTGCCGGATAACGGTAACGGTAGCCGACAGCCCGAACTTCAACCCGCCCGGCCCGAGCCTGCCCGCCCGGTAGCGCAGACGCAAACACCGGCCGCCGCGACAGGGCTCCCGCGCCACGAGCCGCAGGTCGAGCGCGCCGCGCTTCCTCAGCCGGTTGCAGCAATTTCACCCGCGCGGATGCATGCCAGTCCCGACGGGAATGTAGGAAATGGCAAGACCGCGACCGGCACGGCAATCGAATGGATAGTGTCGCAGCAGCTCCAGATCATGTCTCAACAATTGAATGCGCTGCGCGATAGCCAGGGCGGCGCGCCGGTGGTTGCGCAACAGATTGTTGAATCACAGAGCGTTCAATCAGAGGGCATTCAATCACAAACGGTGACGGTCGCCGAGCCTCCTACGCCTTCTGTTGCCGCTGAACTTCCCATGCCTCCGGTTGCCGCGCCTCCGGCTGTTGCCGATATTCCATTGCCTTCGGTGAAAGAGGGACCGGATAAGATAGTCCCCGAACCGTTTTTGCCTTACCGCCCGATAAAACTGGAAGCGGCGCGCGGGATCTCTCCGGCCCTTCAACAGAACATGGAAGACTTCATCAATCGGTATGTCGCGCGCACGCAAAAATCGAAGCGGCTCACCGAGCAGTATCGCTCAGTGCTGGCCGACAGTCGCAACTCCGCAACGTTCCGCCTGTCGTGGAAAGAGCTGGTCTACCCGATTGTCGGAGAGCGATCTAAAGGCTCCAGATTATGGGACGTTGACGGCAACGAGTATGTCGACATAGCTATGGGGTTCGGGGTGAACCTGTTCGGTCACTCTCCCGCGTTCATCAGCGAAGCGATCAACAGCCAGCTCGAACGGGGCTTTGATTTCGGCCTTCAGCCGCACATCTCGTTTGAAGCGGCGCAACTGGTCTCGGAGCTTACGGGAGCCGAGCGCGTCAACTTCTGCAACTCCGGCACGGAGGCCGTCATGGGCGCGCTGCGCATTGCGCGCACGGTGACAAAGCGGAGCAAGATCGCCCTGTTTTCCGGCTCGTATCACGGATGGTCGGACGGGACTCTAGCCCGCCCGATAACCGTTGATTCAGTGCAGCGGTCAGTCCCCGCCGCCCCGGGCGTATCGCCGCGCGCGGTCGAAGACGTTCTGGTGCTGGATTACGACAGCCCGAAATCGCTCGAAACCTTGAAAGCTCACATGCACGAACTGGCGGCGGTGCTGGTCGAGCCTGTCCAGAGCCGTCGCCCCGATCTGCAACCGCGAGAGTTTCTTCATGAAGTGAGACGGCTGACC
Organism: Blastocatellia bacterium; assembly: GCA_963728545.1. Lineage (GTDB taxonomy): Bacteria > Acidobacteriota > Blastocatellia > UBA7656 > UBA7656 > DASUNP01. The sequence goes on along the minus strand of CAVSKO010000002.1, from coordinate 1,767,134 downwards.
GAAGAGGCCGGGACCGTTTTGATCTTTGACGAAATGGTCACGGGCTTTCGCATACATCCCGGCGGCGCGCAGGCGTGGTTTGGCGTAAAGGCCGACCTCGCAACTTACGGCAAAGTAGTCGGCGGCGGCATGCCTATAGGAGTCATTGCGGGCAAGGCCGCTTGCATGGACGCATTCGACGGCGGCCTTTGGAATTATGGCGACGCCTCGCACCCGCGCGCCGACAAGACGATGTTTGCGGGCGCATTCTTCAAGCACCCTCTCACCATGGCAGCCGCCGTAGCCGTTCTCAGGCACTTGAAAGCGAACGGACCCGCGCTTCAAAACCGGCTGAACGAGCGCACGGCGTACATGGCGAATGACCTCAACGCTTTCTTCAAGCAGCGCGATCTGCCGATCCGCCTGGTTCATTACGGCTCGCTCTTCCGCTTCATGTATCCGCGCGAGCTGAAGTATATGGACTTTCTCTTCTATCACCTGGTTGAGAGAGGGGTCTTTGCATCGCTTGAAGTGGGTAACTGTTTCCTTTCGACTGCTCACACCGACGAAGATATAGCTTACGTGATACGCACGGTCAAAGAGAGCATTGACGCGATGCAATCGGGAGGATTTTTGCCGGGCGGCGCACCGGCAGGCGGCGGGAATACAGGCGGTGGGAATACAGGCAGGTTGACGAGCGGCCCGCCGCAATCGTCTTCGACCGGGTCAAGCTCTACCGGCTCGTCTCAGTCGAGCGCATCAGTGATGACAGCGATGGCCGATCTCTCTCCTACTGCCTCAACTGTCGTCCGAGAGCCTGCGCGCCTTGCACAGTCAATGCTCGGCGCGCAGGCGGAGAAGCGTGTCAGGTTCAGCCTCTATTATTTCGGCAACTACGATTCGGACTTCAGAGATGACAAATACGATCTGTTGTTTGAAGGCGCGAGGTTCGCCGATAAGAACGGCTTTCATGCGATCTGGGTGCCCGAGCGTCACTTTCACGGGTTCGGCGGGTTCTCTCCGAACCCGTCGGTGATAGCCGCCGCGCTGGCCAGGGAGAACCAGTCGCTTGCAACTGCGCGCGGGCAGCGTCGTGCTGCCGCTTCACCATCCCGTACGAGTCGCCGAGGAATGGGCGGTCGTTGACAACCTCTCGAAGGGGCGCGTGGGTGTCTCTTTTGCTTCTGGGTGGCACCCGGATGATTTCGTGTTCGCTCCGAACTCTTACGAGAGCCGCCGCGAGCTGATGTTTGAGGGAATAGAGACGGTCAAAAAACTCTGGCGCGGCGAGATGATTCCGGTTCAAGGAGGCGCAGGAAACACGCTCAACGTGAAGCTTTTCCCCATGCCCATGCAAGCCGAACTGCCGATATGGCTCACCTGTCACCATCCCGATACTTATACCAAGGCAGGCGAGATCGGCGCGGGCGTATTGACCAACCTGACCACGCAATCGGTGCAAGACCTTGCCAGAAACATCGCGCTCTACCGCGAGTCGCTCGCCAGTCATGGCCATGACGCGCAAAGCGGCCACGTGACGGTCTTGCTTCACACACACATTCTGAAAGACCAGGAAAGCGCGAAACAGCAAGCGCGGCAGCCGTTTTACAACTATCTCAAGTCATCGTTCGGGCTGCTGCGGAACATGGTAGAAAGCCAGGGGCTGCAAATCGATTTCGAAAGGCTCAGCGAAAAAGACCTCGATTACATACTCTCGACCGCCTACGAGCGCTACGTGCAATCGAGGGCGATTATCGGCACCCCGGAATCCTGCGCGAAGACGGTTGATGAGCTGACGGCGATAGGCGTGAATGAGATCGGCTGCTTCATCGATTTCGGCATTGATACAGGCTCGGTCCTCGAAGGCTTTGATTATCTGCATGACCTGAGGGTGCGGTATGAAAAACCTGCACTCGACACGGCCGATCAATCTTCACCGCCGATCACCGTCCAATCGCACACTGTAGGCGGCGGAGCTGCCGCCGCTGCGCGGAAGGCGGAACCTTCCCCTTTTGATTCGGGCACGCCGCAGACCGCCGTATCGGTCGAAGCGACTGTGAGCGTGCCCTTGACCGAAGTGCAGAAGCAAGTCTGGACAATCGCGCAGATGGGCGACGAGGTATCGCGCGCTTACAACGACTCTTTGACGTTTCGCCTGCGCGGGCCATTCCGACTGGACGCGATGCGCCAGGCAGTACAGAAGCTCGTCGACCGTCACGAAGCGCTGCGAACGACTTTCAGTCCCGACGGGCAATATCAACTGATTCACCACTCGTTGAAGATAAGCCTGCCGCTTGTTGATTTTTCTCAAGTGGAGAGCAGCGCTAAGGAGGCGCAGGCGGCAGAGTGGGTGGCCGGGGAGGCGCAGCAGGCTTTTGACCTCGCCCGAGGCCCGCTGATTCGCGTTCGAGTTGCTCGCCTGGATGAGCAGGATCATCTGTTCGTGCTGACGACATTTCATATAATCGCCGACGGGCAGTCTTATGAAAACCTGCTGGGAGATTTGAGCGGGCTCTATTCAGCCGCGTGCGAGGGAGTAGACTACAAAGCGCCGCTGCCCACGCAGTTCAGACAGTATGCCGAGCAGAAAACCGAAAGCGTTTCGGCGCCGGCCGACGAGCAGTACTGGCTCGAACTGTTTTCCGACGGGCTGCCGATCCTGGATTTGCCCACGGATCGCGAGCGGCCCGCCGCTATAACATTCAGAGGCGCTCGACACAGCTTGATGATCGGCGGCGCGCTGCCGAACGACCTTAGAAAGCTCTCTTCCAAACACCGCAGCACGATGTTTACCACGCTGCTTACGGCCTTTAAAGTGCTGCTTCATCAGCTATCGGGCCAGCCCGATATTGTCGTCGGGATCAACGCGGCAGAGACGGTGGCCGCAAATGAACAGGGGTTGATCGGCAATCGCGTCAGCCCGCTGGCGATACGCGCTCAAATAAGAGACGACCTGAGCTTCGCCCAGTGCCTTCGCGCGGTGAAGCGCAGGGTGCTGGAAGCCTACGATCACCGGAGTTATACGGCCCACAAACTGCTCAGGAAACTGAAGGTGCGCCGAGATGCGGGCGGGCTGTTTATGGTGAGAGCCGTCTTCAATCTTGAGCGGGACGGAGAGCTGAAGTTTCACGGCCTGGAAGTCGAGACGGTCACAAACCCTACAGGATCAACCAGGACAGATATCTACCTGAACATCACGGAGAAAGAACAAGGGCTGCTGCTTGATTGCGATTACAATGCCGACCTGTTTGACCGGGCAACAATACAACGGTGGATGGAGCACTTCGAGAAGCTGCTGGGCGAGATTACCTCGGACTCCGAAAAACCGCTTTCGTCGCTCGCCGCGCCCCCGCGCCCCGAGGCCGTGGCGGTTGAAGCCGCAAGCCGGCAGCCCGAATATCAAAGCTCGAACCTGACGCGGTACCAGCAGTTGGTATGGGTGGGCCAGAAGCTGAACCCGGATGCGGCGGTGTATATTACCACCGGCTACATTATTATCCCGGCCAGACTCGACCGCCATCACTTCAAGAAGGGCATACAGGCGTATGTTGATCATTGCGAAGCGTTGCGGACCATTATCGCTGAAGAAGACGGCGTGCCCCGGCAAGTTGTGCTGGAGAGCTTTCCTTACGAACCGGATATGCTGGATTTCTCGTCTCTCACGGACCCTCGCGCGGAAGCCCACAGCTACCTTCATCAACGCTGCCGAATCCCCCTGAACATGAGCGAGCGATTATTCGATTTTGTGATGATCGAGCTGCCGGGCGATCAGACCGTACTCTTCTTTAACCTGCACCACATCATAGGCGACTCATGGTCTTGCGCGTTGACCTCGGGGTTCGTTCTCGATTTCTACAAACGTTCTGTAGAGGGGAGACTGGATGAGCCGGTGCTGCTGCACCCGTTTTCCGATTACGTAGAGTTCGAGCGGACGTACCTGAATTCACCCAGGGCGGTCGAAGAAGAATCCTACTGGAAGCAGAAGCTCGCGCAAAGCTACGACCCGATCACGTTTTATGGCAAGGCTCCCGTAAGACGCACCACCGACGCCCAGAGGATTTCGGTCAAGATCGGACAGGAGCGAACGCGGAGGCTTAAGGAGGTCGCAGGCACAAAAGAGTTGATGAAGCTTTCGCTCGACTCGTCGCTGTCAAACATGTTTGCGGCGATCCTCTGCACCTATCTCCATCACATAAGCGGAAGCCGTCATATATCGCTCGGATTGCCTGTTCACAACAGACGCACCAGGGAGTTTAAAGAGACGATAGGGCTTTTCATGCAGATACTACCGCTTCGAATTACTATCGAAGCGGATGACACCTTCGTATCGTTGATCGACAAGATCTCGCAAGAGAGCATAGAGAACCTTCGTTACAGCAGGTTTCCCATCGGGAACCCGGTGCAAAAACAGGCATACGATGTGGAGATGAACTACATCAACCAGGCGTTTACCTTTTTTGAGGGAGCGCCCGTTGAAGTCCAGTGGCTTCACCCGGATCACGGCACCGAAAGCTTCGCCCTGCAAATACACGACTATTCTTCGTCGGGCGATTTCGATTTCAACTTCGATTTTCACTGCGATGTTTTCGAGCCGCACCAGCGCGATCAGGCTATAAGACATTTTCTCAACGTCGTAGACGCATTCCTGGACGACAACCGCCAATTGGTGTGCCGCGTCAATCTGCTCTCGCCCGAAGAGGAGCATCAAATCCTAGCAGGTTTCAACCAGACCGAGAGAGCTTACCCGCGCGAGAAGACCCTGGCTCAACTCTTCGAAGAACAGGTTGAGAAAACGCCTGATAACCTGGCGGCGGGATTTGAAGGCCAATCGCTCAGCTATGCGCAGTTGAATGCGAGGGCGAATCGAATGGCCCATCACCTGAGAGCCGCAGGCATCGGGCCGGAAACGCTGGTGGCGCTATTGGCGAGGCGCGGCACAGATTTGCTGACGGCGATACTGGCCGTCTTCAAAGCCGGAGCGGCTTACCTGCCGCTCGACCCCTTCTATCCCAAAAAGCGCATCTCGCAGGTGCTCGCTCAAAGCAAGAGCACGTTAATAATTTCGTCAGAAGAGTACCTGGCCGATCTTACAGATGCCTTGAACCAGCTGCCCGCCGCAGAGCGCCCGCCAATCGAGGTGATGGAAGAACTGGTAAGCCGAGAAGGAGAAGAAGGAAATTGCCCGTCGTCGCGCGAGCCGTCAAACCTTGCGTATGTGATCTACACATCAGGCTCGACGGGCATTCCAAAAGGAGCGATGGTCGAGCAATCGGGCATGGTCAATCACCTCTACGCCAAGATAGATGACCTCGCGCTGACAGAGCGCGACAAGATAGCGCAGACCGCGTCACAGAGCTTCGACATATCGGTGTGGCAATTTCTGGCGGGGCTGGTGGTAGGAGGGGAGGTTGAGATAGCAGGAGAGGAAGAGGCGAAAGACCCGGGTAAGTTGATGGAGCTGGTGGAGCGAGAAGGGATAACGGTGTTAGAGACGGTGCCGTCGATGTTGAGGGCGATGATAGAGGAGGCAGGAAGGAGAGGGGAGGGGAGAGCGCCGAGGCTTGAAGGGTTGAGGTGGGTATTAGTAACAGGAGAGGCATTGCCGGCAGAGTTATGTCGCGAATGGCTGAAGATTTATTCTGAGATTCCGCTAGTCAATGCTTACGGGCCTACGGAATGCTCAGACGATATAACGCACTATTTCATAACGAAGCCGCTGGCAGAAGACGCCGCGAATACGCCTGTGGGTTATCCGATTTCCAACATGCGGATTTACGTTCTTGACCGAGAGATGGAGCCTGTGCCGGTGGGAGTGGCGGGAGAGCTTTTCGCAGGAGGTATAGGCGTCGGGCGAGGCTACCTGCGAGACGCAGAGCGAACGGCGGCGGTATTCGTTCCTGACCCGTTCGGCGTGGATGAGGGCGCGCGGCTTTACAGGACCGGCGACCTTGCCCGGTGGCTGCCCGATGGAACGATAGAATTTCTCGGTCGCGTTGACGACCAGGTGAAAGTGCGCGGCCATAGAATCGAGCTTGGCGAAATCGAATCGGAGCTTCAAAGACACCCGGCCATAAAACAGGCCGTTGTGGCGGCGCGCGGGGATGCGCCCGGCGACAAGCGACTGGTCGCTTACGTCGTAGCCGAAGATCAGGCGGAGCTTTCTATAAAAGACCTGAGAAGCTTTCTCAAAGAGAAGCTGCCCGAATACATGGTCCCCTCGGCATTCGTGACCATGGAAGCGTTCCCGCTCACACCAAACGGCAAGCTGGATCGCCGTGCGCTGCCTGCTCCCGAACAGGCGAGGCCCGAATTAGAGGAAGGGTTCGTCACGCCCCGCTCTCGTGAAGAGGAAGCGCTCGCGGGGATTTGGAGCCAGGTGCTCGGAATCCCTCAGGTCGGAGTGTACGACAACTTCTTCGAGCTTGGCGGTGATTCCATATTGAGCATCCAGGTTGCCGCAAGAGCCAATCAAGCCGGTTTGCGCATCTCGCCCATGCAGCTCTTCGAGTATCAGACGGTTGCAGAGCTTGCGGCGGCGGCCGGTACGAATCGCGCCATCGAAGCCGAGCAGGGCATGGTCACGGGAGATGTGACCCTGACGCCGATACAGCGCTGGTTCTTTGAGTTGAATGTATTCGACCCGCACCACTTCAACCAGGCTGTGCTGTTTGAAGCGCGCAAATCGCTAACACCCGAAATACTTGAGAAGTCCGTCGAGCGGTTGCTCGAACATCACGACGCTCTGCGGCTCCGATTCACAAGCGAGCAATCAACCTGGCGGCAGGTCAATCGAGGCATGGGCGGGACGGTGCCGTTCGCGCTGATGGACCTGTCGACGCTTCCGGAAAGTGAGCAGAGCCCGGCCATTGAAGCGGCGGCGGCGCGAACACAGGCGAGCCTTGATCTTTCGGAAGGGCCGCTCATGCGAGTGGTGATGTTTGAGCTGGGCGAGGGCCGCCCTGCTCGCCTTCTGATTGTGATTCATCACCTGGCAGTCGATGGCGTGTCGTGGCGAATCCTGCTCGAAGATTTGCAGATGGCTTACGATCAGATCAGCCGGGGCGAAGCGGTCAGCCTGCCGCTCAAGACTACTTCTTACAAACGGTGGGCCGAGCGGCTGGCGGAATACGCGCAGTCCCCGGAGATTCAAGAAGAGAGCAATTACTGGCTCGACGACGCGCGCTCGCATGTCGAGCCTCTGCCGCGAGATTTTCCCGACGGCATAAACAGCATAGCGTCGGGCCGCGACGTCACCATCTGGCTCGGCGCAGAGGACACGCGAACCCTGCTGCAAGAGGTTCCCGCGATTTATCAAACTCAGATCAATGACGTTCTGTTGATGGCGCTGGCCCAATCGTTTGGTAAATGGACGGGGGCGCAGTTGCTGTTGGTAGACCTGGAAGGCCACGGGCGAGAAGAGATAGTCGGAGACGTAGACCTGTCGCGCACCGTCGGCTGGTTCACTTCTATCTATCCTCTGCTTCTCGACCTGAGAGGGATTCAAAGCCCGCTCGGAGCTTTGAACGCGGTCAGGCAACAACTGCGCGGCGTCCCGAATCGCGGGATCGGCTACGGCTTGCTGCGTTACCTGAATAATGAGCCTGAAATAACAGATCGTCTGCGCGCCCTGCCTCAACCCGAAGTTAGCTTCAATTACCTGGGCCAGTTCGATCAGGTTGTGGCAGAGACGACTCCGTTCAGGGGCGCAAGGGAATTGACCGGACCCTCTATAAGCTTGCGCGAAGGCCACCTTCACAGCCGAATACGGTTGCTGGATGTCGAAGGGTTTGTGGCCGAAGGCCAACTGCGGTTGAACTGGACGTACAGCGAAAACGTTTACCGCCGCTCGACTATCGAGATGCTTGCTCAACACTTCGCCGAAGCGCTTAAGACGCTCGTCACCCTCTGCCGATCAGGCCAGGAAGACGAAGATGCCGATTCAAGCCCGGCGGCGTTCGAGTGGGGTACGTCAGAGCTTAACGACATCACGTCAGTTTTAAATAAATTCCAGAAGTGATACATGACTGCTGCAAAGTCAAAACGTCCTTTGGAGTGCGGCGACTTCGCCGCACTCCAAAGGAGCGGCTTCTCTTCAAGTATTGAATTACTTTTCAATAAATCTCGAAAGCGGTTTGAATGAATAACGTCGCCGACTTTTATCCGCTCTCGCCCATGCAGGAGGGCATGCTCTTTCACACGCTGTTAGCTCCGGGGACGGGAGTCTATGTCACGCAGGCGAGCTGTCGTTTGCAGGGGGGGCTAAACCTGGAAGCCTTCGAGCAGACCTGGCAGCAAATCATGAAACGCCATACGGCCTTGCGGACATGCTTTGTGTGGGAGGAGCTTGAAAGGCCCATACAGGTTGTGCAGAAGCAGGTTGATCTTGCCATAGAGCATCACGATTGGCGCGACCTGTCGCCGAGTGAGCAGGGAGATCGTCTGCGCTCGTTGATTCAATCTCACCGGATTGATGGTTTCACGCTTTCCGAATCGCCGCTCATGCGGTTGGCGCTTGCCGCGCTCGCCAGTGACGCATACTACTTCGTGTGGACCTGGCATCACCTGTTGCTTGACGGCTGGTCTGTGAGGATTCTGATGGATGAATTCCTCACCATCTACGCGGCGCGATGCGAGGGGCGAACGGTGCGCCTGGGGCGAGCGCGCCCGTTTCGAGACTACATCGCGTGGTTGCAGCAGCAAGACCTGGAGCAGGCCGAGGAGTTCTGGCGAAGCATGCTCAAAGGGTTTTCAGCGCCGACGCCGCTTGCAATCGAGCGAACGCCTGACACCGCCGTCTCGCCGGAAGAGGGTTACTCGAATCAACAGGTCGAGCTTTCGAAATCCGTGGCTGTGGCAATTCAACAATTCGCGCGCCGCTCCAAGCTCACGCTCAACACGGTGATGCAGGGCGTGTGGGCATTGCTGCTCGGTCGCTACAGCGGCGAAGAGGACGTCGTTTTCGGGTCCGCAGTCTCAGGCAGGCCCGCCGACCTGCCCGGCGTAGAGTTGATGATAGGGTTGTTCATCAACACCATCCTTGTCCGCGTGCGAATCTCTCAGGAGGCTACCGTCGAAGCATGGCTCAAGCAGCTTCAGGCCGAGCAAGTGAAGGCGCGAAAGTATGAGTACAGCCCGCTTGTCCAGGTGCAGGGGTGGAGCGAAGTGCCGCGCGGTTTGCCGCTGTTTGAAAGCATTCTGGTCTTTGAGAATTTTCTGATGGAAGCGCCCGCAGCGGAGCCTGACCCGGGGCAAGATCATGGGTTGAGAATGGACATGCCGGGCAACTTCGAGCAATCCAACCTTCCGCTCACCCTGACCGTAAGCGCAGGCTCGACCATGATAGTGAACATCGGCTATGACCGCCGCCGATTTGAGCCGGACGCGATAGCGAGGGTGCTTGACCACTTTCGGACTTTGCTCGAAGCCATTGTTGTCGATCCCCTGCAAAAAATTGCCGACCTGTCGCTGCTCGCGGAAGCCGAGAGGCTGCGGCTGCTCGTGGAGTTCAACGATACGCGCGCCGATTATCCCGCTCACCTGTGCCTGCACGAACTGTTCGAAGAGCAAGTCAGGCGCGCACCTTCGGCCATAGCTTTGAGCTTCGAAGGCCGGGACATCACTTACGAAGATTTGAACCGCCGCGCAAATCAACTTGCTCATTACCTGCGGCGGCTCGGAGTGGGGCCGGAGGTGAAAGTCGGCATTTCAGTCGAGCGAACGCCTGAGATGGTCGCGGGATTGCTGGGCATTCTCAAAGCGGGCGGGGCGTATGTGCCGCTCGACCCGTCTTACCCGAAAGAGCGCCTTGAGTACATGCTCGGCGACAGCCGGGCGACGATGCTTGTGGCCTCAAAGCGGCTCCTGGAGCGGTTTTCGGGGCACAACGTGCGCGCGATTTGCCTGGAGGAGGAAGGACCGGCTATCGCTGAAGAGAGTGATCAAAACCCGCGCTCTGGCGTTACGGGCGATAACCTTGCTTATGTGATTTACACGTCAGGCTCTACTGGCAAGCCAAAGGGCGTGCAGATCGAGCATCGCAAGGTGGTCAATTTCCTGAGCGCTATGCGGCGAGAACCCGGCCTGAGAGAAAGCGACGCAATGCTCGCCGTGACAACCGTATCTTTTGACATCGCCGCGCTGGAGATATTCTTGCCGCTCGCCGTGGGCGGTCGCGTCATAGTGGCGAGCGGCGAAGTGGCCTCCGACGGCGTGAGGCTCGCCGCCGAGTTGAAAGAATCGGGCGCATTGATCATGCAAGCGACTCCGGCCACATGGCGAATGCTCCTTGAAGCGGGATGGCAGGGCAACGGGCGATTGAAGATACTCTGCGGCGGTGAAGCGCTCGGACGCGATCTGGCAAAAGAGCTACTGGAGAGAGGCGCGGAGGTCTGGAACCTGTATGGCCCGACAGAGGCGACCATCTGGACTACGGTTTACAAACTCGATGGCGGCAGCGGCGCAGTATCGATTGGGCGACCGATCTCCAACACGACCGCTTACGTGCTTGACCGCCAACTACGGCCCGCGCCCGTCGGAGTGCCCGGCGACCTCTACATCGGCGGCGAGGGGCTTGCGCGAGGCTATTTGAACCAGCCCGCAGCGACCGGTGAGAAGTTCATCCCTGACCCATTCAGTCAGGTGCCGGGCGCGCGGCTCTACCAGACGGGCGACCGCGCGCGTTTTCTGCCGAGCGGGAATATAGAATTCCTCGGTCGCATTGATCACCAGGTCAAGGTGCGCGGATTTCGCATAGAGCCTGCGGAGGTTGAAGCAGCGATTGAGCAGTATCCTGGCGCGCGAAAGAGCGTCGTGGTGGCCTCGGACGTTTCAGGCGATAAGCGCCTTGTGGCTTATGTCGCCTGTGACGAGCAGCGGCCCGCAGTCGAAGAGATTCGAAGCTTCTTAAAAGATAAGCTGCCGGATTACATGGTGCCTTCGCTCTTCATTATGCTGAGCGATCTGCCGCTCACGCCTGCGGGCAAAGTTGATCGTCGCGCGCTGCCCGCTCCCGACCTGACGCGCCCCGAACTCGTCAAGCCGTTTGTCGCACCCCGCGATGCGATCGAGCTTGAGCTGGCAAGTATATGGGAAGAGATTCTGGGCACAAGTCCTGTCGGAGTAACCGACAACTTCTTTGACCTGGGCGGGCATTCGCTCCTGGCCGTGCGGCTGATGGGCCGGATTCAAAAGCAGTTCGGCAAAAAACTCCCGCTTGCGACTTTGATACAGGAAGGGACTATCGAACAACTGGCCGGAACGCTCAGACAGCAAGACGAGCAATTGGCATGGACTCCTCTCGTAGCCATTCAAGGCAACGGTACGAAGCGGCCTTTCTTCTGCGTGCATCCGATAGGCGGGCATGTACTCTGCTACGTTGATCTTTCAAAACGCCTGGGCGAGGATCAGCCATTCTACGGGCTACAGGCGCCCGACCTGATTGAATCGAGCGAAGATGAGGTGACTATCGAAGCGATGGCCGCGCATTATCTAAATGCCATTCGCGCCGTTCAGCCGCGCGGTCCTTTTCAGATTGGCGGCTGGTCGTTCGGCGGGGTTGTCGCCTTCGAGATGGCGCAGCAGCTACGCGCGCAGGGTGAAGAGGTAGCTTTGCTTGCGCTGCTCGATACATGGAAGCCTATCAACGGGCCTGAGCTTCCTGATGACGCGACGCTTCTGGTCGAGCTTGCTTTGGAGCGCGCGCGCCAGGACGGAAAGGAACTGTCGCTTACGCCTGATGACATTCGCCCGCTCGGCGCAGACGAGCAGCTCGGCTCGGTCCTCGCGCAACTGAAAGAGCTTGAAGTGATCCCGCCCGAAATCGATGTGGAGTGGGGCCGCCGTTTTCTGAATGGCTACAAGGCGCGGCGTTTCGCCGTACAGACATACGAGGCGCTTGAGTACAGCGGGAAAATCACTCTCTTTAGATCGACGGAGACGGAAGCGGTCACGCTGGAAAGCATCGAGCAAGCGGGCGTTGATATATACGACCCGACGAGAGGGTGGGGCGAGCTTTGCAGTCAGCCCCTCGACATACACACCGTCCCCGGCTATCACGAAATGATTTGCTCCGAGCCGTATGTTCGCGTTCTTGCCGAGCGCATGGGCGAAAGCATAGAGAAAGCCTCTGGCCTGGGCGCGGAGATCACGCGAAGCGTCGCCTCGTGAGAGAGTTCTGATCGTGTTTTAAAAGCCTCGAAGAGGCGCAATTCAATAGCCCGGCGCAACGCGCCGGGTGACGCACGGCGAAGACAACAAGCCCTGTAAGGGCGAAATAAATCATCGAATTATTTCGCCCTTACAGGGCTTGAAAAAACGGCAATTCGATTCCGGCTATTGAATTGCGCCCTTACAGGGCTTTATTCATACTTACGGGCATCCTCTCACTACTATGACCATTTAATCATCTGAAATCTGCTCCAGACTCCGGAGCAACTTCCTAATATTTGCACACTACCAATGTGTCCCTGCCGAGGCGGTTTTTACAAGCCGCTCCGGGGGGCGCTAAGGAGGAACAACTGATGAGAATCTTTTCCTTTCTATACATCCTGCAACGCAACAAAGCTGTGGTCGCGCTGGCCCTGCTTGCCAGCATCATCAGCGGGGCCTGTAGCGCGTTGCTCATTGTGCTGGCAAACGCAGGGCTGACCCAGACCATAACTTCCCAGTTGATCTGGGGGTTCGTAGGGTTATGCGTCTTGCTGCCCGTCACCAGGTTCGTCGCGCAGACGCTGCTGTCTTACCTGTCGCAGAGGGCCGTTTTTCAAATGCGCATGCATATGTGCGAGAGGATACTGTCGACCCCTTTGCGGCAACTGGAAGAGATCGGTGCGCCGAGGCTGCTGGCGACGCTGTCGAGCGACATCCTGAGCATCATCAACGGATTCATTCAGCTCCCAATCGTGTTGATAAACCTCGCGGTGGTCGTCGGCGGCCTGACGTACATCGCCTTTCTTTCCTGGAAGATGTTCCTGCTAGTATTCGGCATCATCATTTTTATGCTGGTTACTATTCAGCTCCCGCAGGTCTGGGCCAGGCGGTATTTGCAGCGCGCGCGCGAGGAGGCCGATACGATGATGAGCCACTTCCGCGCCCTGACCGACGGGGCGAAGGAGCTGAAGATACATCGCGCCCGCCGCGAAACTTTTCTCTACAAAGCGCTCAAAATGACTGCCTCGGCGGTTCAGCGCAACAACATAATGGGCGTCGCCATCTTCTCGGCGTCCGGCAGCTGGGCGCAGTTTCTCTTCTTCGGGCTGCTGGGCTTTGTCATATTAGGGCTGCCGTCCATATCCAACATGACGAGAGAAGCCATTACGGGCTACGTCCTCACGCTGCTCTACATGGCCTCGCCCGTAGAGATATTGATGGGAATATTTCCTATGATGTCTCAAGCGAGCGTCGCGGCGCAGAAGATCGAGTCGTTAGGGCTGTCGTTGGCCGACGAATCGAAAGTGACGGCCACGGACAAAGGGGCGGACCTGAAAGGCTCCTGGGACGGGCTGGAGCTTGCCGGGGTCACTCACACCTATCACAGAGAGAAAGAGAATAGCACCTTCGAGCTTGGCCCCATTGATCTCAAGCTGCGGCGCGGCGAGACGGTCTTTCTCATAGGCGGGAACGGCAGCGGCAAGACGACGCTGGCCAAGCTGCTGACAGGGCTTTATATCCCCGAAAGCGGCGAGATACGCCTGGACGGCGAGCCTATAACGGATAAGAACCGCGATCACTATCGCCAGATGTTTTCGGTGGTCTTTTCGGACTTCTACCTCTTCGAGACGTTGATGGGGTTGGAAGCGCCGACGCTCGACCGTGAGGCGCGCGAGTATATCGAGCAGCTTCAGCTGGACCACAAGGTGAAGGTCGAAGATGGCAAGCTTTCGACAATCGACCTGTCGCAGGGGCAGCGCAAGCGGCTGGCGCTGCTGACGGCCTACCTTGAAGATCGCCCGATCTATATTTTCGACGAGTGGGCTGCCGACCAGGACCCGCATTTCAGAGAGATTTTCTATTACAGGATACTCCCGGAGCTGAAAGCCAGGGGCAAGACCCTGCTGGTCATCAGCCATGATGATCGCTATTACCACCTGGGAGATCGAATCGTAAAGCTGGATTACGGCAAGCTGGAATACGAGAGGAAAACCGCTTATACAGAAGACCCGGCGACGACGGCCCCGGCCAGCAAAGCTCACAGGTTTTAACCGTATCAAGTAACCGGAACGGTTCGCGCCTTTCGACAGAGAATCGAAAGATAGACATCTATGATGGTTGCGAACGGAAAAAGAGTGAAGGGCAACAGTTGTGGCACACTACTCCCCAAGACAAATAAAAAACAGGTACCACAGGGTCACCGCTGAGTTGAAACAGCTCAATCATAAATGTCCCTTATGCAGCAGTGATTCAGGGAGCACGGGTAGCGCAGCGACGCGCTACTACAAACTCATGCTGCTGCTTTAAATGCGGCATCTCTTCCAGTGGAGAGAACAAACGATTGAAGGACCGGGGGGTGAGCGCCGTGTGAGCGCTTTCGCCCGTCCGTAAATTTGCTGCGAGGGAGATTATGATGGAACGACGAATTGTGATCACAGGAATGGGAGCGCTGACTCCCATCGGGATAGGACTCGGGCAGTTTTGGACTGCGATGATGGAAGGCAAAAACGGGATAAGCGATGTAACTGCCTTTGACACTTCGGCATTCCCTAACCGTTTGGGCGGCGAGGTGAAAGATTTTGATCCTTGCCGGCACCTCACACAAGAACAGGCCGACCGCATGGGCAGAGGCTCACAGCTCGCAGTCTCCGCCGCAAAGATGGCCGTTGCCGACGCGGGGCTTACTGGTCGGCTGGTCCCCGAAAGGACGGGCGTCTGCATGGGGACTACGAACGGCGAAAGCAACGTCATCGAGCGTATGAACGACAAGTTGGACGGTCTGAGATACCGGGACGTTGATTCGAAAAGATTATCTGAAAGCGCGATACACCTCCTGGCTACAAACGTGTCGCTCGAATTCGGGATAGAAGGCCCGACCATTATGGTGCCCACGGCCTGCGCGGCGGGCAATTATGCAATCGGCTATGCTTGCGACCTCATAAAGAGCGGGTTGATCGATGTCGCGCTGGCCGGAGGCGCAGATGCGCTGTCAAGGATAGCCTATTCCGGGTTCAACAAACTGCTGGCCGTCGCGCCTGAAATGTGCCAGCCGTTTGACAGGAACAGAAAGGGGATGATTCCCGCCGAAGGCGCAGCCATCCTGGTTTTGGAGACGCTGGAGAGCGCGATAAAGCGCGGCGCTAAGGTCTATGCCGAAGTGGCAGGATACGGTCTGGGTTGTGACGCTTACCATATCACGGGGCCGCACCCGGAAGGGCGCGGGTTGATCAGGGCTATGGAAAACGCGCTCGCGATGGGAAAGATTGCGCCTTCCGAAATCGACTATGTCAACGCTCACGGGACCGGCACTCCGGCAAATGACAAGGCCGAGACCGCAGCGATCAAGAAAGTTTTTGGTGTGGGGGCAAAGCACGTCCCCGTCAGCTCAATAAAATCCATGATCGGGCACTCCATGGGCGCTGCCAGCGCCATCGAAGCCGTCACGTGCGCGCTCACAATAAAAGAGGGAGTAGTCCCGCCGACTATGAACTACTTCGAGCCTGACCCCGAATGCGATCTGGATTATGTCCCCAATCAGGCGCGCGAGTATGAAGTTAAAACGGCCTTGAGCAACGCGCTTGCTTTCGGCGGCAATTGCGCCGCCATAGTATTGCGCAGGTTAAACTAGCCCAATTCGAAAGGAGGACGATTATGAAAAAAAGAGTTGTGATAACCGGAATGGGAATCGTCTCGCCAATCGGCCTGGGCAAAGAAAAGTTCTGGTCCAGCCTGGCGGGCGGCGTCACGGGCATAAAAGAGATCAGCCTGTTTGACACGTCCGAGTTAAAGTGCAAAACAGCCGGAGAGATTACGGACTTCGACCCCACGACGATACTGGGCGAGAAGGGGCTGAGGGCGCTCGACCGGAGCGCAAAGCTGGTCTGTTCAGCCGCGCGCATGGCCGTCACAGAGTCTGGGCTTGAGGTGACGGAGTCTTTTCGGACGCGAGCCGGAGTGGTCATAGGGACCACGAGGAGCTACCTGCACAGCTTCGCATCGAGCGACCGGAAACTGCTGAGGGAAGGTTTCTCGGCGCTCAAGCCTATGGATTTTCCGAGCACAGTCCCCAACGTAGCCGCAGGCCACGTCTCGCTTATGTTCGGCGTGGAAGGATTCAACACAACGTTATCGGGCGAGGCCAGCAGCCTGGACGCGATAAATTTCGGGGCGAGCTTCATAAGGATGGGGCGGGTCGACATAGCGCTCGCGGGCGGAGTCGAGAGCCTGACGCTCGACAGCTTCCTTGAATTTTACCTGCCGGGATTTCTGGCAGGCTCTCGCGGCGACGCGCCGGAGATATGCGCCCCGTTTGATCTGAGGCGGAACGGCCCGGTGCTGGGCGAAGCGAGCGCGGTCGTCGTGCTGGAAGATTACGAACACGCGCGCGCGCGCGGCGCGAATATTTATGCGGAAGTCCTCGGATTTGGAAGCGCCTTTGATCCGAAAGCCGCTTCGGAAGGCTCCGCGAAGGGAATGGTGACCTCGATGAAAGGGGCGCTCGACTCGGCAAACGTTTTGCCGCGCGACATTGATTACCTGTCGGCCAATGCCAACTCAAGCTTTGCGGGCGACCTTGCCGAGTCTGTTGCGATAAAGAGAGTCTTCGGCGAAAGCCCGGACAAGTTGCATGTCAGCGCGATCAAATTGATGACCGCCGAGACTTTCGGCGCGGGCGGCGCGCTGCAAACTTGCGCCTCGTGTCTGGCTATCGGCAAAAACATCATTCCGCCGACGATCAACCGCATTGAAAAAGACCCTGACTGCGACATCCCTATTGTAGACCGAAGCCTGTCAACCCGCATCGACACGGCTATGATCAACTCTTTTGGAGTAAGCGGCATCAGCTCCTCGCTCGTCATAGCGAGGGTGTGACGGGCTACGAACAGGTTTCTCGATTCCTACCAAACGAACCGAAGGAAATATCAAATAAGGAGAACGAATATGGAAAACAATCTCAAAGATCAGATCAGGACTATGATTGCTCAGATCGGCGAGGTGGAACTGTCAGAGGTGGGCGACGACACTCACCTTGTCATGGATTTGAGGCTCGATTCTTTGCAAGCCCTGGAATTGCTGTCCGAGCTTGAGTGTAAGTACAGCCTGAAGATTCCGCAGGAGTACCTTCCGAGTTTTACCAGCGTCAACAGCCTTGCGTCGCTCGTGACCGAATTGCGGGCGCAGTGAGACGGTGTCATTCAACTAAAAATCAGCCGACTAAAAAGGTGAGTGAGTGAGCTTATGGATTTTGAATTAAAGGAAGCTCAGAAAACCATTCACAGCAAAACAAAGGGATTTGCTGTTGAGCATATAAGACCGAGATTGGCAGAGATGCAATCCTGTGATCGCTTTCCGGCACAGATCCGAGAAGGCATGAGAGAGTTCAAGTTCTGGGGGCTGCCTTACCCGAAGCCCTACGGAGGCACGGATGAAGGGTACTTGAGTTATGCCCTCGCCTTAGAGGCGATCTCCGAAGAGAGCGCCGCCGTCGGCGCAACGCTGTCGGTTCATACGATGGCAGCCGCCACGATCTTTCATTACGGCACCGAGGAGCAGAAGCGAGCCTTTCTGCCGCCGCTTCTTACAGGCGAGCAGGTGGGAAGCTTTTCGTTCACGGAGGCCGCGACCGGGACCGACCCGGTCGCGATAAAGACCGTGGCGACCAGAGAGGTCGGCCGCTTCATACTGAACGGGAGCAAAATGTTCAGTTCAAACTCGACGCTCGACGGCATCGCCATCGTGTTTGCAAGGGACGAGGAAAGGGAAGGGAGTATAAGCGCTTTCATTGTGCCCAAGCATGCGACGGGGTTCGAGACCGGCAGCCTCATAAGCAAGTCCGGGCTGAACGGCTTTGAGACTGCGCCGTTCACGTTAAACGGCGTGAGCATCCCCGAAGAGAACGTCGTGGGTGGCGAGGCGGGTCGCGGAAAGGGATTTGCGATGCTGCTCGACATCATCTCTATCGGGAAGATGGGGATTGCCGCCCAGTCTTTGGGGATGGCAGAGCGCGCCCTTGAAGAGTCGCTGGAGTACGCAGCGCATAGGAAACAATTGAACAAGCCGCTCCGAATGTTCCCTACCATCCAGGCCCTGGTGGCCGAGATGGTCACAGAGATCGAGGCATCGCGATGGCTGGTCTACCACGCTGCCGCCTTGCGCCAGCAGGGAAAAAGCATAGGGCTTGAGGGGGCGATGGCCAAGCTGTTTTGCGCCCGGTCGGCGGAGCGGGTTATAGATAAAGCCATGTCCATACACGGTTGTTACGCCTACACCAGGGATTTCACCGTCGAGAGGCTTTATCGAGATGTGAAACTCGGCCAGTTGTACGAGGGGACCGAGGAGATACAGAAGATTATTATCGCTTCGAAAATCCTGTGGCCGGACCGCTAGGCGAATACGTCGGAGTCGCGCGCGACTTACGTCCCAGTATTTCGACATTGAGGAGTTGTTGATGGACTACAGTAACGGCAGAGAAACGAAGAAGAGGCGAGTTGTGATAACCGGCCTTGGCGTCGTCAGCCCGATAGGGATAGGCAAGCAGGAGTTCTGGCATAACCTCCTGAGCGGCAATACCTCTATCGGCCAGATAACAAGCTTTGACACAAGCGAGTATCCTACGCGGATAGGCGGGGAGCTGAAGAACCTGGATGTCAGGAAATATTTGAGCGAGAACGACACGAGGAGATTCGACGAGACGGCGCAGTATGCTTACATAGCCGCGATGCTCGCTCTAGAGGATGGCAACCTGAACGCCGAGAGTTTTTCAAGGGAGAGAATCGGCGTCATAGCCGGGAGCAGCCACGGCGCGATAAAGACTCTTGAAAGAGACATCCTTGCCCTGCGCGAGATAGGGCTGCACGGGCCCAGCCCGTTCGCGATGGCCAACGCCAGCACAAATATCGCAGCCGGGTTCATAGCGTTGAAGCTGGGCTTGAAGGGGCCGAACTTCAGCATCGTTTCCGCCTGCGCCTCGGGCACGCACTCGGTCGGAGCGGCATACGACGCGATTGCCTCGAACCGCGCAGACCTGATGCTTGCGGGCGGGACCGAAGCCTCAATAACGCCTTTTATCTTTGCGGGCTACAGTTTCATCTCGGCCATGTCCAAGCGCAATGACGAGCCGCAGCGGGCCTGCCGGCCGTTCGACGCCGGTCGCGACGGATTCGTGATGTCGGAAGGGAGCGGCTTCGTCGTGCTCGAAGAGTTAAACCATGCGCTCAATCGCGGCGCTCAAATCTACGCCGAGTTCGCGGGCTTCGGCGCGACAAACGACGCGGTGCATGTCACCAACATAAGCCGGGGCGGGATCGGCATAAGAAAGGCCATGCAACTGGCAGTCGAAGACGCAGGCATCGGCCTTGAAGATATTGATTACATAAACACTCACGGCTCATCGACGCCGCTCGCCGACCGTTGCGAGGCCGCGGCCATCAAGAGCCTGTTCAAACATCATACGAAAAGGCTTCTCGTCAATTCCACAAAGTCCGTCACCGGACACATGATGGGGGCCTCCGGGGGCGTCGAGGCGGTTGTCTGTTCCATGACGATCACACACAACCTGGTCCACCCGACGCTCAACTACGAGACGCCCGACCCCGAATGCGATCTCGAAAATCTCTCCGGCAAATCCGTAGAAAGGGAGATTCGTTATGCGCTCTCGAATTCGATAGGGTTCGGCGGCGCTAATAGCTCGATAGTTTTAAAGAAGTATTCGAGCTTATGACGGGCGAAATCTCGCGGGCGAGGGAGAGCGATATAAATATGAGCAAGCAACAGAAATCGTTCGATCATTCGTCGCTGACATCCGGCGCAGGTGAAAACAGAATCGAGCTGCTCACGGAATCTTTGATGAGCGAGTCGGATCTCAACGCGCGGCTGCAATCTGCAAGGGCGCTTGCGGAATCCGGCGACGGGCGAGCCGTCCGCTCGCTTGTGAAAGCGATGGGCGACCGGGATTACATCTTTCGCGCGAAACTGGTTAAGATCATAAGTCGGCTGAGCCACCCTGCTATAACCGAAGCCGTTATCGCGGCGATAGGCGACGACGATCCGTATGTGCGAAAAAGAGCTATCGAGGCCGCTCAGAATATAAACAGCCCTGAATCCGTAAAGGCCATTGCGCGCTGCCTGAGCGACGAGGAGATTAATGTGCGCGAGAGCGCCGTGATCGCTCTGGAGCGCAATCGCGCGGCGGCCCTGGTTGTCGAGGTGTTGACTGCGGTCCTGACGGACTCTCACTGGAATGTGAGAAGAGAGTGCGTCGAAGTGCTCGGCAAGACGGGGCGGGCGGAGGCTATAGAACCGCTCAAGAGAATGGTCAAGGACGAAGATTCCGAAGTCCGACGCAGCGCATTACTGGCTCTCGCCAACGTTGACAGTGACGGGATAGTCGAGGCGGCGCTCGCCGGGTTAAACGACCGCGATCAAAGCGTAGTGTTAGAGGCGCTGTACCTGCTGGGCGAGTTCGGCGGCGAGCAGGTAATTCCGGTCCTGGATGAGAGAGGGCACAGGGACGATTGTCCCGCTATCGTCAGAAGCTCCATCAGCCAGGTCATAAGCCGAATCAATAACAGGGGCGAGCAATCCTGCTGACGGCGGGCATTGCCGTCTTTATCGAATAAGTATCAAACAGAAGAGGAGGAAATATGAGCAGAGACGAAATGGAAGATACAAGGAGATACAAGGTAGTAGTTAATCACGAAGAGCAGTATTCGATCTGGCCTGCCGACCGTGAGAATGCTCTCGGCTGGAAGGATGTGGGCAAGAGTGGAGCCAAGCAGGAGTGCCTGGACTACATCAAAGAGGTGTGGACCGATATGAGGCCGCTCAGCTTGAGAAAGAAGATGGAATCAGCCGGTTCCAAAGCATGACCGGCAAGGTCGCGTGTCGCAGGCGACCGAGTGAACGTCAATCGGCTCTCGGTCGCCTCGACGGGCGAAGATAAAATTTATGGCAACCCCAAATATGAAGGGCACATTGACCGCAAACCCCTGGCTCGCCTGCCCTGAGTTGAACCCGCAGGCCGGGCTTCGGCTTTTTTGCTTTCCTTACGCCGGAGGCAACTCTACGATCTTCCGCAACTGGCCTGAGAAGCTTCCGCAAGGTGTAGAGGTGTGCCCGGTACAGATGCCCGGACGGATCGGGCGATTAAAAGAAGCGCCCTTCACGCGGCTCTCACCTTTAATCGAAGCAGTGAGCAGGGCAATACTCGCAGACCTGGATAAACCGTTCGCGCTGTTCGGTCACAGCATGGGCGCGTTGATCTGTTTCGAGCTTGCTCGCCATCTGCGCCGCGAACACGGGCTGGAACCGGTACAGATATTTGTTTCCGCTCACCGCGCGCCGCATCTGGACGAGTCGGGCCAGCGAGTTTATGACCTGCCGGAGGATGAGTTGATCGCCTTCCTGCGCCGCATCAGCGGCACGCCGAAAGAAGTCCTCGAACACCCTGAGTTGATGCAACTGGTAATACCGATCATCCGGGCCGATTTCGAGCTGATACAGACTTACGAGTATCAGAGCGAGCCGCCGCTGGATTGTCCAATCAGCGCATTCATGGGGATTGAAGACCCGGATGTGACGGTGGAACAGATGGAAGCCTGGTGCCATCACACTACGGGCGCATTCGCCGTGAGAACGTTTCCGGGCGATCACTTCTACCTTAACTCGGCCCAGCCGCTCTTGCTCGGCGTGCTCTGGCGAGAATTGCAGCATCGGCTCTCTGAATTGTGAGTCTCGATTCGAGTTCGAGCCGGTGTAATTCCAAACACAACAAGAGGTTTTACCCCCAATTGACGGTGGCTCCCGGAAGGGCTAGAATGGCCCTACCCCAAACAGTATCTGCGTAATCAGTTCCTGACAGACATATGGAGGAAAAGCACATGAGAATTTTGTCTCTATTTTTCGTGGCCTTCTTTGTAATTACATTTACGCTTTCCTGGTTCGGGTTATCAAAGACGCGCGAGAGCGTCAGAGATTCCTCAAAGGTGCAATTCTTTGTCAACCCAGGCGGCTCGCTCTTCTTAGAGGCGGACGAAGGCTCTGTCTATATTCAAGCCGTCGATGGCAACAAGGTCGAGATAGAGACCACGCGCGAGGTTTATAAAAAGTATGAGAGGGACGCCGACAAGATAATACAAGACATTGATGTCAACTGCGCGCAGCAGGGCGATGACGTCCGCGTCCGTGCAGACTTTAATGGCCGTCGCGGGCAGGCGCATCTGGAGTTACGCATAACTGTGCCGCGCTACTACAACGTGAGAGCGAAGTCGCACGGGGGCGGGATTTCGGTCGAGAGCCTGCAAGGTGAGGTGAGCGCTGAAACCGTAGGGGGCGGCCTGACCTTCACCCGCGTTCAAGGCAAGATCGCGGGCGAGACCAAGGGCGGCGGCATAATCCTTACTGAAACGGAAGGGAATGCGGACGTGCATACCTCGGGTGGCGGCATTGATCTGAATCGAGTGAAAGGCCATATAGTCGCGGAAACATCCGGCGGCGGCATAAAGGTTGACGAAGTCCTCGGCCAGATCGAGGCGAAGACATCGGGCGGGTCGGTCGAGGCGCGCATCTCTGGGCAGCCTAACAACGATTGTCAACTCTATACTTCCGGCGGGCATGTTACCGTCCGCCTGGGTGAAGGCGTCGGGGTGAACCTCGACGCGAGGACTTCTTCCGGCGGTCGCGTGGTAACGGACTTCCCTGTCACTGTGCAGGGAGAGCTAGGCTCATCGGTTGAGGCCAACGTGAATGGCGGCGGGCCGCGCCTTGTGCTCCGCACATCAGGCGCGAACATTTACCTGCGCAAACTCTAGGCTGAAATCTGATTTGCCGGGTGGGTAGATAATACGAAAAAAGCGGAGGTGACGTAATGGACAGATTCCTGCAGGACATCAAGTACGGCATCAGGTCGCTCGCAAAGCGGCCCGGCTTTATTGCCGTTGCGATTATTACTTTAGCACTGGGGATAGGAGCGAGCAGCGCCATTTTTAATGTCGTTAATACGATCTTGCTGGACTCCCTGCCGACCCACAACCCCGAACAAATGATGGTTCTATGGGAGACGACTCCCGATGGAGACACGATCCCGCTCTCGCCTGCCGATTATGTGGACTACCGTGATCAGAACCAGAATTTCGAAAGCATCGCGGCCGCTCGCAGGTGGGCCATAAACCTCACGAACATAGACGAGCCGCAGAAGCTGCCGGGGTTCTACGTGACGACAAATCTCTTCCCGATGCTGGGCGCGAAGCCGTTGCTTGGCCGAACGTTCTTTCCCGAAGAGGAACAGCCCGGAAGCAATCTGGTCGCGATCATCAGCCAGGGCCTGTGGCAACGGGAATTCGGCTCTGATCCAGAAGTCCTCGGAAGGACGCTGCTGATCAACGGCAGGAGCTTCACGATAGTCGGAGTTATGCCTGCTGAGTTTCAGGTGCCGCAGAAGAGCGATGTCTGGGCGCCGCTCATCTTTTCGCCGGACGACATGAGCGAGCGCGGGGTCAGATTTCTTTTCGCGATGGGGCGTCTCAAGGGGGGCGTCTCTCGCGAACAAGGGCAGGCCGAAATTGATGCCATAGCTCGTAATATCCAGCAAAAGAGCCCGCAGACCCACACGGGGATTGGCGGCCGACTCATACCCGCGCAGGAGGGGCTGGTCAGCGACGTTGAGCCGATCCTTTACATGCTGCTGGCCGCTGTAGCCGTGATCCTCCTGATCGCCTGCATAAACGTGGCCAACCTGCTGTTGGTTCGGGCGACCGCGCGCAGTAAAGAGTTGGCGATCCGAACGGCCTTAGGCGCATCTCGCGGGCGTCTCATCCGTCAGCTTACGACCGAGACGCTCATCATATTTCTGGCGGGCGGCGCGCTCGGCCTGATCCTGACCCTGTGGGGTTCGCGGTTCCTTGTAACAGGCGTGCCCGACTTCATACTGGACAATTTCCCGCGCGCGAAGAATATCGGAATAAATGGGCAGGTGCTCGCCTTTACGCTGGGGGTCTCGCTGCTGACAGGCATCCTTGTGAGCATACTCCCGGCCTTGCGCGGCTCTAAGCCGAACGTGAACGAAGAATTGAAAGAAGGCGGCAGGGGGCCTATGACCGGCAAGCAGAGCGGGCGATTGCGGAGCATACTCGTAGTCGCAGAAGTGGCTCTGGCTTTGATGCTCGCGATCACGGCGGGCCTGCTGGTCAAGAGCTTCTCGCAGGTTCTGAAGGTCGATCCGGGATTTAAAGCCGACAACCTGCTGACCGTATCCGTGGCTTTGCCGCCCACGAAGTATGCCAAGCCTCCGCAGGTAGGCGGCTTCTATCAGGCGGTTTTGCAACGCGTGAAGGCGCTGCCCGGTGTGGAGTCAGCCGGAGCGATCACTAACCTTCCGCTGACAGACAGCGACTCGACGGGCCTGACCATCAAAGGACGCCCGCCGCTCGGCCCGGGTGAAAAACCTCTCTCCCAGTTTCGAATGATAGACCCGGACTATTTCCAGGCGATGGGAATACCTATAAAGAACGGGCGGCCCTTCACCGAGCGCGATGCCTTCGGCGCACCCAGCGTTGTCATTATCAACGAGACGCTCGCCCGCCGTTACTTCCCCAACGAAGACCCTATCGGGAAGCTCATCGATCTGGACGTGACCGGGATAGATACCGGCAGCCAGATCGTAGGCGTTGTGGGCGACGTGAAGCACTTCGGGCTGGACGCCGAGTCGAGGCCTGAATCTTTTCTCTCGTACTTCCAGAATCCTTCAAACACGATGACGCTGGTTGTGCGGACCAATGCCGATCCTATAAGCCTGGCTGCGGATGTGAGAAGAGAAGTCCGGGCAGTTGATAAAGATCAGCCTGTATTCAACGTCGGGACTATGGAGGAACAGCTGTCGAAGTCGCTTGCGACCAGGCGTTTCTCGATGATCCTTGTGAGCGGCTTTGCCGTCATATCGCTGATACTGGCGATAGTCGGCGTCTACAGTCTGATGGCCTACTCGGTCACGCAGCGCACGCATGAGATAGGAGTGCGCATGGCGCTGGGAGCGCAGACCGGCGATGTGTTGAAGCTTGTGGTCGGCCAGGGGATGCTTCTCGTCTTCATCGGAGTAGTAATCGGTTTCGGAGCGTCGCTTGGCCTGACCCAGTTCCTGTCGAGCATGCTGTACGGAGTTGACACGGCCGACATGGTCACCTTCGGGAGCGTTTCGCTAATACTGGCAGTCGTGGGGCTGTTGGCCTGTTACCTCCCCGCGCGCAGGGCGACGAAGGTAGACCCGATGGTGGCGCTGCGCTATGAGTAAACTGCGCGTCCGCCGTAGCGATCCGAATGATTAAAAAATCGGATTCGAAAAAATGGTAAGAGCTGAGTTAAAGGAGAATGAAAGATGAGCACATCCGATCAACCACTGATCCGCCTTGAAGGCGTGAGCAAGATCTTTTACACCGATGAGATTGAAACCCACGCCCTTTCCGACGTTCACCTGGAGATCAAGAAGGGAGAGTATGTTTCCATAGCCGGCCCGTCGGGCTGCGGCAAGTTGACTCTGCTATCGCTTCTAGGTCTGCTGGACTCTCCAACCAATGGAACGTTTTTGCTCAGCGGCAGCCCGGTAGCCAATCTCAAGCTCTCAGACCGCGCGCGGATTCGAAACCGCGAGGTGGGCTTTGTATTTCAAAGCTTCAACCTCATCGGCGATCTCTCGGTCTTTGAGAATGTGGAGCTGCCCCTGACCTATCGCGGCATGAAGTCTGCGGAGCGCAAGAAGCGCACCAACGAAGCGCTGGAGCGGGCCGGGATGGCGCACCGCGCAAAACATCTGCCGAGCCAGCTATCCGGCGGCCAGCAGCAGCGCGTGGCCGTCGCGCGCGCCATCGCGGGCGATCCCGCCATTGTGCTTGCCGACGAGCCTACGGGGAACCTCGACTCGGCAAATGGCGAGACCGTGATTGAGCTGTTTCAAAAGCTTCACGAAGCCGGATCGACCATCTGCATGGTCACGCACGACCCCCGGTATGCGCGCCACGCCGACAGGACCATACACCTTTTTGACGGGCGCGTTGTGGAAGAGGAAGCGGGGCAGAAAGCAGCGTCGCCGAGGGAAAAGAGCGCCTGGGGATAGCTTTGTAGAAATGCCTGTGCGGGAGCTAGTGCGCTTCGGAGCGCGGCGACTTGTCGCGCTCCGAAGATTGGAGTTTATGGGTGAAAGGAGCGGTCGCCATGCCGATTTTTCTCGATACCGCCGACTTGCAGGAGATCAAGCGATTCCATCGGATGGGAATAATTCGCGGCGTTACAACCAACCCGACGATACTTCTGAAGCAGGGGGTGACGGGAGGGAGGAAGGGCATCGAGTCGCACTCGAAAGAGATCGCAAGCCTGATTGCGCCGCTACCGCTTTCGGTCGAGGTCACGACAAACGACCCCCTGTCGATGATCGAGCAGGCTCAGAGTTTCGCGAGCTGGGCCGATAACATAGTTGTAAAGGTGACCATTCACGGCCCCGTGGGCGAGCTGGAAAACGTCGAGGTCATCCATGACCTGGAGACGAATCATAACATTCGCGTTAACGTTACGGCGATGATGAGCGCGCAGCAATGTTTTCTTGCGGCGATGGCCGGAGCAACATACGTCTCGATATTCGGCGGTCGTGTAAACAATATGGGGTTCAATTCGTGTAGCGAGATAACAAGGCTGCGCAAGCTGCTCGATCAATTCAACCTGAAATCGGAGATAATCGTCGGCTCGACGCGCGAGGTTCTAAACGTGATCGAGTGGCTCGAAGCCGGAGCGCACATCGTCACGGTCATACCGGCTTTACTGGAAGGGATGCTCGTGCATCCTTACACCAAAGAGACCGTTCAGATGTTCCTGCGCGACGCGGCGAAAGCAGAGGCGATGTTAAAGCAGCCCTGAAGCCCAGGCCCATCGACACTTATGTCACCTCTTCACTACAGCAGCTTGCACGCGAATGCAGCTAGGATAGGCAGCACTCCAAAATAAGCGGTCACATTCAGTTGCAACCCGCTATAATCGTTGACCCTTTATGCTTCAGGCGGAACGCTCAGCTCGGAAGTCCGCTGAATTCCTTCGGCCATCTCCGGAAGTATGCCTATCTTGACATAGATCGGCCTGACATCGCGCCGCAGAGCCGGCAGCGTTCTTGCAAACCAGAGCGCGCCCAATACGCAACCCAGGCCGCCGAAAAAGAGAGTCTGCGGCACGCCGATTCGCTCCGCGATGATTCCCGCAAGCAGACTGCCGAACGGGGCCGTGCCCATAAAAGCCATAGTGTAGAAGCTCATCACGCGCCCGCGTTTGTCCTCGTCCACAATTGTTTGCAAAACGGTGTTGCTCGCGGCCATCTGGATCATAAATCCAAGCCCGGTGACGATCATTAACAACAGCGACAGCCACAACGTCCGTGAAAACGAGAAAACCATCAGCCCCGCGCCAAACACGCCCGCCATCAGCGGGATGTATTTGCCGAGGCCGAGTACGGATTTGCGCGCCGCCAGAAACATCGCCCCCGTGAGCGCGCCGACGCCCGATGCCGCCATCAAAAATCCCAGCGTATTCGGGCCGCCGCGCAATACTTCGTTGGCAAAGACCGGCATCAAAACAGTGTACGGCATCCCGATCAGACTCACGATTGCCAATAGCAACAGGACGTTGCGGATCGGCGCAAAGCTGAAAGCATACTTCCAGCCCTCGCGCAGTTGCCCGAGCAGGTTCTCATCCTTAGCTCGTCTAGTCATGCGCGGGGCTACCTTCATCGCAAGCAGCGAGGCGATGACGGCCAGATAGCTGACGGCGTCGATCATAAAACACCAGCCTTCGCCCACCGCCGCGATGACGACTCCGCCGATTGAAGGCCCGAGCAATCGCGCCGCATTCACCATCGAAGAGTTCAGGGCAATGGCATTGGCGAGGTCTTCTCTTTTTTCGACCATCTCGACGACGAAGGCTTGCCGCGCGGGCATGTCGAAGGCATTTATGAGACCTTGAAAAACGATGAGGACGATGACGTGCCAGATTTTGATGTATCCGGTGAGCGTCAGGATTGCCAGGGCCAGTGATTGCAAGAGCGCCAACACCTGAGTGACGACGAGCAGGCGATGCCTGTCCCAGCGATCTACGAGTACGCCTGCGAAGGGGGCGAGGACGAACGACGGTATCTGCCCGGCAAAACCGACGACTCCCAACAAAAACGCCGAGCCGGTCAGGCGATAGACCAGCCAGCTCGTTGCAATCCGCGTCATCCACGTCCCGATGAGCGAGATGCTCTGGCCGCTGAAAAATAGTTTGTAGTTTCTGTGACTGAGGGCGCGCAACATGAAGGCGAGGCCGCCTGCGCTTTGCTTTGCGTCATGTCCAATCAAAGCGTCTTTGTTGCTATCGGACTTCATCATTTTTGCTTGTCATTTTTTCACTTATTTCAAATGAATAATCGTCGTCTTGTTGATAGTCTCACCTCGCAAGTTGATATGCCAACAAATCTAGTTGAATTATTGCTCCGGAGGGTAAGCCGGCAGCCCGATAGGCGAGCTTTTACCTTTTTACCGGACGCAGAGAATGAAGGGCCGAGCCTGAGTTATCTGCAACTGGATCGTCAAGCCCGATCCATCAGCGCTCTACTCCAAAGCCGAATAAAAAGCGGAGAGCGGGTACTGCTATTGTACCCACCAGGGTTGGAATTCGTAGCCGCTTTTTTCGGCTCTCTCTACAGCGGGGTCATAGCTGTGCCGGTGCCACCCCCCGACCCTTCCAGGCCGGGCCGAACCTTGAGCAGGGTGCGCGGCGTCTGCAAAGATGCTCGTCCTGCGGCTGCCTTGACCACATCATCCATCCTGTCTGCGGTTCAAGAATCGCTCCAACAGACTCCCGATTTGCAGGGGTTGCACTGGATTGCCACGGATGACGTTTCGACAGAGCTTGCCGATCAATGGCAGCAGCCCGAAATCAGCGGCGATAGCCTCGCCTTCCTTCAGTATACTTCCGGCTCGACCGCCGCGCCCAAAGGCGTGATGGTGACCCACGCGAATCTACTGAGAAACTCTCATTACATAAGCCAGGCCTGGGAGTACACGCCTGAGAGCGTGTCTCTTATCTGGGTGCCCAATTATCATGACGACGGGCTGGTCCACGGCACCGTCCAGCCCATCTACAGCGGGTACTCTTGCCTGCAGATGTCGCCAGTGTCATTTGCGCAAAAACCCGCCGAATGGCTCAGGGCGATCACACGCTACAGGGTGACTCACAGCGGGGGGCCAAATTTTGCCTATGCGCTCTGCGTACGCAAGGTCACACCGGACGAGCGGGCGGGCCTGGATTTGAGCAACTGGCGGATGGCTTATAACGCAGCCGAGCCGATTCACAAAAAGACCCTTGATGATTTCTATGAGGCGTTTGCCCCCTGCGGATTCCGCCGTGACTCTTTTTATCCGTCCTACGGACTGGCCGAATTGACCTTACTGGTCTCGACCAAGCTCAAGGGACATGATCCCTCATACTGCTTGGCCGACGTGAGCGCGCTTGAGCGGCAAAAGCGCATCCTAGAGCCGCAGCAGCAAAAGCATGGCGCGAGGGCCTTTGTCGGCTGCGGCCACCCTGTCCTCGATATGAAGGTCGCTATCGTGGACCCCGAATCGTCGCGCCGTTGCGGGCCGGGCGAAGTGGGAGAGATATGGCTATCGGATAGCAGCGTGGCCCAGGGGTACTGGAATCAACCGGAGGAGACCGAGCTGACCTTCCGCGCTCACATAGCAGAGAGCGGGGAGGGGCCGTTTTTGCGCACGCGCGATCTCGGATTCATGAAAGACGGCGAGTTATTTGTTACGGGCCGGATCAAGGACATGCTCATAATACGGGGCCGCAATATATATCCGCAGGACATCGAACTCACGGTTGAAAAGTGTCACCCGGCGCTCAGGCCGGGATGCGGAGCCGCTTTTGCTGTTGATGCCACGGGTGAAGAGCGGCTGGCAATAGTCCACGAGGTTGATCAAAAAAAGGGCGACCCGGACCAGATCATCGAAGCTATCTGCCAGGCAGTGATGGAAGAGCATGAGTTGCAGGTCTATGCCGTCGCACTGATTAAGCCGAGGACGATACCGAAAACTTCTAGCGGCAAGATTCAGCGTCATACCTGTAGGGCGGGATTTCTCGCGGGCAATCTCGATGCCATTCATTTGTGGTCATTAGATTCAATTGCTGAACACAAGACGTCATCGCCGCAGGTAGTCGTTGACGAGGAGCGACGCTACCAGCCAGCTAAATCGCCTGCGGCCTGCATATCGTCAGCGAGCGAACAGCGCGCTGACGATCTTATCTCCTGGCTTCGCGTCTATGCGGACAAGCGAATAGACTCGCGGCTCATAGACGAGCGTCGCTCGATACCGCCATACATCGTGCTCGATTTTGGCAATCGCGGACTGCTCGGCATGCAGGTGCCCGAAGCCTACGGCGGCCTGGCTCTCGCCAGCCATGACGCGATGCGAATCTTGCAGCAGATGGGGGCTATCGATCTGACGCTTGCCTGCTTTGTGGTCGGCAACAATGCCCTGGGCATTCGCCCCATTCAATTTTACGCAGACGCCGGCCTGCGTGAAGAGTTGCTTCCGGGTCTTGCCGCAGGACGCGAGCTTTCCTCATTCGCGCTGACAGAGCCGGGCGCGGGGTCAAATCCGAGAGCGTTGCAGGCGACAGCCGTGCCGAACGGCAATGGCGGCTGGCGACTGCGCGGCACAAAGATTTGGAGCGGTACATCGGCCTGGGCCGGTGTCATCAACGTCTTCGCTCAACTTCCGGATGATGGCGGCATCACGGGGTTTGTTGTGCGGCAGGGAGCGCCTGGTTCTCCGCATAGGCCCGGAAGCGCTGACGATGGGCGTTCGCGGTATGGTCCAAAGCTCCTTGCATCTGGATGATGTTTCAGTAGGAGAAAAAGATTTGCTGGGCTCGCCCGGCACAGGCTTAGAGATCGTTAATGACGCGGTGCAGATGTCGAGGCTTTGCCTGGGGGCCGTGAGCGTCGGCGGCATGAAACGCTGCGCTCAGCTTATGCTCCGCTACTCAACGCGGCGGACCATCGCGACAGGGCGTTTGCTCGATAATCCCGTTTCACTTGTGCGACTGAGCACCCTCGCGGCGGCTACCGAAGCCCTCGAATCACTTGTAATGTGCACGGCAGAGATTCTTGACCGGGGAACAGGGGTGCCCGCAGAAGTATTCATGGCCTGCAAGAATGCCGGGGCCGAGTTCCTCTGGAAAGCGGCAGACGACATGGTTCAGATGTTAGGAGGGCGCGGCTACATAGAATCAAATCTGGTGGCCCAGGCGTTTCGCGACGCGCGGCTCTTTCGCATATTTGAAGGGCCTACCGAAACTCTAAATATGTTCATGGGGACCAGCGTGATCCACGGCGGCCAGGAACTCGATAGCTTTATGCGGGACGAGCTTGGGGCCGCAGCGATCTCGGATCGCTTGAAGGACGCAGGCCAACAGATCAAAGCCCGCTGTCTCAACCGCACAGACTTTTTCTCTGATCCCCCCACCGCGCTCCGATGGGCCTACGCCGTCACTGGAGAAGTTGCCATGTACGCCCTGCTGTGGGCGGCGGCCAGGACGAGCGATAACCGCGCAGGGGCTAAGGAATCGAGCAGGGCTGCTGATTGGGCGCGGGCGCAGTTCGAGCTGCTGCTTCGACAATCGCTAGGCGGCACGCCCGCCGGTCAGGCGCTCCTTGATGCAAACGCAATCACGGCCCTTGTACACGACTACGCCGGGCAGATCGGGGATGTAGAGCAGACGCGAGAAGGGGAAGATCATTCCGTTGACAGGCTGCTCACACGCGATCAGCCTGCCGGCAAACCTGCTGCGACAACAGCCGCTCCCGAAAGAATTACCGAAAAAATTATACCCGCGATTGCTTCCAAATCGCTTAAGCTCGCCGCCGAGCCTATCGAAGCCCGGATGATCCAATGGTTGGAGCGGGAGCTTGGGCTTAAAGCTGACGCGATAGATACCAGAAGACCTTTTTCATATTACGGCGTTGACTCTCTTACAGGGGTGGCGCTGGCTGCCGATCTTCAAAACTGGCTTGGGCGGCCTCTGTCGCCAACGCTGGTCTGGGTCTACCCGACGATAGAGAGATTAGCCCTTCACCTGGCCGGGACTGACGATGCGCCGCAAGCCGCTTCAACGGACGTGGATCAATCGGATCAAAATCTCGAAGCACTCCTCGCCCAAATAGAGGGGCTTTCTGACGAAGAAGTCCGGGCTGCGCTGGATGAGGTAATGTCACAAGGAGGCATACAACATGACTGACATTCCAAGGCGAATAAGCGAGCTTTCCCCTGAAAAGCGCGCCCTGTTTAACCTGCGCGCAGGGAAAAAAGAGGGATTGAGGGAGCCAGTGGCCATCATCGGCGCCGCCTGCCGATTCCCCGGGGCCGAAAGCCTCGAAGCCTTCTGGCATCTTCTTCGAGACGGGGTCGATGCGATCTCAGAGGTTCCGGCAGACAGATGGGACATCAACGCACTGTATGATCCGAACCCCGCTGCTACCGGCAAAATGAATACACGCTGGGGCGGATTCATTAAGGACGTGGATCGGTTCGACGCCGGGTTCTTCGGTATTTTGACTCGCGAGGCCAATCAGATGGACCCCCAGCACAGAATTGTGCTGGAGGTGGCGCTGGAAGCGATTGAAGATGCCGGCATTGCCGTGGAGCAGCTTGCGGGGACGCCGACCGGGGTCTTCACAGGCATATTCATGGATGATTACCGGCGGCTCGTGATGAGAAGCACCGAGCAGATAGATGCGTACGTCGCTTCGGGCAGCACCTTTTGTGCTGCCGCCAACCGAATCTCTTACCTCTTTGATCTCCGGGGGCCGAGCCTTGCGATTGATACGGCTTGCTCTTCGTCGCTGGTCGCAGTACATCTCGCCTGTCAAAGCCTTTTGAGCGGAGAATCGACGCTCGCGCTGGCAGGGGGGGTGAATCTTCTGGTCACGCCCGAGCCGACAATCGAAATGACCAAGGGGGGCTTCATGGCCCCGGATGGCCGCTGCAAGACTTTTGACGCGCGAGCGAACGGTTATGTTCGCAGCGAGGGCGCCGGCGTCGTGTTACTCAAGCTGCTGTCGAAAGCGCTTGCCGACGGAGACCGGATTCAGGCCGTCATAAGAGGCAGCGCGGTAAATCAGGATGGGCACACGAACGGTCTTACAGCCCCCAACCAGTTTGCTCAGGAAGCGGTATTGCGCGAAGCCTACACTCGGGCCGGCGTCTCGCCCGCCGAGATCCAGTATGTCGAAGCACACGGCACGGGCACCGCTCTGGGGGACCCCATCGAAGCACGGGCGCTGGCAAATGTCCTCGCCTCGAACCGCGCCCCTGAAAGCCGCTGCGCGATTGGCTCTGTGAAGACAAATATCGGGCATCTGGAGACGGCGGCCGGAATAGCCGGGTTGATGAAAGTTCTATTGTCGCTTAAACACCGGATGATTCCGCCAAGCCTGCATTTCGAAAGTCCTAATCCCAATATCAATTTCGACGAGCTTCCATTGCGCGTTCAGAAAATGCTGACGGCCTGGCCTAAGCCCTCCGAGCTGCTTATCGCGGGAGTGAGTTCTTTCGGCATGGGAGGAACTAACGCCCACGTAGTGCTGGAGCAAGCCCCCGAACCTGTAAAACAGGGCGGGTCTGAGAAGGACAGAATCGAACGCCCGCTGCACATATTGGCGCTGTCGGCCAAATGCAGTACTGCGCTAAAGGAGATGGCGCGCCGCTATACCCAACACCTGGACAATCATACGGCCGAACCTCTTGCAGATATATGCTTCACGGCAAACAGCGGCAGGACACACTTCTCCCAGAGGCTCGCGGTCGTGGCGGGGTCTAACGCGCAGTTACGCGAGCGACTCGACGCGTTTATTGCCGGCAGGCAGACAGAATGCCTGGTGCGGCGAGAATTCTCGGACAGGAGCCAGCCCCGTGTCACTTTCATGTTTACGGGTCAAGGCTCCGAGTATGCCGGGATGGGCCGACAACTTTACGAAACTCAGCCTGGCTTTCGAAATACGCTCGAATTGTGCGAGGAGATTATGAGACCTCATCTCCCCGCCTCCTTACTCAGCTATCTCTACCCTGAGAAGACGCAAGCCTCCAGCGCAAACGACGGCCCGCTGCCCGGGCCGGCCCTGTTCGCGCTTGAGTACGCGCTGGCTCATCAATGGATGTCATGGGGGATTCAACCCGGCGCCGTCATAGGCTGTGGAATCGGCGAATATGTCGCAGCCTGCATAGCCGGAGTTTTCTCTCTGGAAGACGGCCTGAAAATGGCGGCCGCGATCCATACTGCGGAGATCGAATCCATAATAGAGTCGGTCGATTTTTCTCCCCCTTCAATACCCCTGGTCACGCACAGGGAGGGAGACCTGTACGGCTCGCGACAGCTTTTCGAGCCTATGAGCTTCGAGCAGGGTATAGAGTCCCTGCGAAGACAGGGCTTCAAAATATTCTTGGAGATAGGCCCGCAACCTGTCCTCTGTGATATCGTAAGCAACCTGTTAACTGCCGACGAAGACGCCCTGGTTTTACCTTCGATTCAATCGCCCGGAACGACGGATGAGCCGGGTGAAGGTGATTGGGCGAGCTTGCTGTCAAGCCTCGCCGGCTTATACGTAGGAGGGCTTACAGTCGATTGGAAGCAGTTCGACGGCCACTACAACCGGCACAGGCTGGCTTTGCCTACGTATCCATTCCAGCGGAAGAGATTCTGGATTGAGGAGAAGGCAAGGCCAGCCTTGCAGGCCGCTCGCGCAAAGAGCCTGAACCCATTTCGACTGCACCCGCTGTTGGATCATGGGAGCGCCTCTATGAAAGAGGGGGCCTCGGCCTTTCAAAGGCGATTTTCGCCCGTTCAGGATCCGGTAGCCGGACAGCATCAGGTCCGTAGCAAAAGCGTCCTCCCTGCGGCGGCGTATATCGAAATGGCCCTGGCCTCTGTGCGCCATCACCTCAAACGGCCCGTGTTGCAACTGAAAGAGGTTGTGATGGCGGAGGCTTTTAAGATCGATGACACACACGAAACCATAGCCCAGGTGGTGGTCGAAGGGGCGGCAGGCTCAGCAGAGCCCGTTCGCTTCCGTGTGACCGGCTTGCCCGAAGATCGCAATTATGTAACAGGCACGGCAGTTGTGGATGATCGCACAGCTTTCGATACGTCAATTGACCTCAAGCCTATTCAGGCCCGCTGCTCGCGCTCGGTCGCGGCCCTGGAGTTTTACCCTATGCTTGAACGGATGGGGCTAAGCTACGGCCCGTATTTTCGATCCGTCGAATGGCTTCAGGCAAACGACCATGAGGTATTGGCGCGGCTGCGGCTCCCAGTCGCCGCGCGCGAGGATGCCGGCTACATACTCCATCCGTCTTTAATAGACGGGGCGTTGCAATCCCTGGCGATGCTGCTGCCCGATACAGAAAAAACCAACGGCGGCTTTCAGACCTATCTGCCATTCGTCTTGCGGAGCATACAGATATTTGGAGAGCTACCGGATGTCATCTACAGCCATGCGGCGCGGTCGCTTGAAAGTGGCGCTTCGGATGGCCCGGACGAGACCCGATGGTTTGACGTGAGGCTGATGGATGAGAGGGGACAGGTACTCGTGGCGCTCGATGGAGTTTGCCTCAAGCAGCTACCCGCGCAGCTAGCGGCGGCGGCCTCATCCCAGCAGGTAGCCATCCACAGCGGGCCGGCGAAAGACTACACAGCAGAGCAGGCCGGCCGGGTCGAACCTCCCGGAGCGATTCTTTCTCCTGAAAGCTCGGTTGCGGCGACTGAGGAGTATAACGGTATAGCCGCGATCATAATGGAGGAGCTAGCCACTTCACTACGTATAGATCCGGATAAGGTCACGCCGGACGCGAACCTTTTCGAGCTTGGCCTGGATTCGCTCATAGCCGTGGAAGTTACTGTTGCCCTGGAAGAGAAGCTCAAGGTGCCTATGGCTTTCGACCTGTGGTTCAGGTATTCGACCGTGGCAAAGATCAGTGAATACGTCATCCAACAACGCGGCGCTCAAGCCTGAATCCTGACTACAGTACCGGCACCAGCCTAACAAAAGAAAGGTTAGATTATCCATATTCTGATACCGGAGGCGTGATGAAATTCTCTCTGTTTTTTGAAATGCAGGTCACCGACCCGACCCCGGAGAAAGAAGCCGCGATCTTTCATGATTGCCTGGAGCAGGCAAAGCTGGCCGACGAGTTGGGTTATCATTGCATCTGGGCAGTCGAGCACCATGGGCTTTATGAGTACGCGCACTCATCTGCGCCCGAAATCTTTCTCTCTTTCGTAGCCGCGCATACTAAGCGGATACGAATCGGGCATGGCTGCACCTTGCTCCCACACCGTTATAACCACCCGATAAGGATTGCAGAGCGGATAGCCACGCTCGATATCCTCTCGGGGGGCCGGGTGAATTGGGGGACTGCCAGGTCCGGGACGCGGGTCGAGCAGGAGGCGTTCGAGATAGACCGGCCGACCATCCCCGACCAGTGGCGCGAGGCTCTGGAGATAATCCCCAGGATGTGGGACCCCGGCCCCTACAGCTATAAGGGTCGCTTCTATGACATCCCCCCCACATACATCGTCCCCAAGCCGATGCAGAAACCGCACCCCCCGATATTTGCCGCCTGCTCGAAACCGGAGCAGGCCGTTAACGTGGGCCGACTGGGTATAGGGGCGCTAAATCTGGCCTTATACCATGATGAGATGTTGGCGCAGCGGGTGCAGGGCTATCGGGAAGGGATCGCTGAAGCGACTCCGGTCGGTCATTTTGTAACCAATCACTTCGCCTGTAATCCCGCCACATTCGTTTTAAAGGATGATCGCAGAGCCTGCGAGCACGGCCTGCGCGGCGCGACTTACTTCCTGAAAGCGATGGTTCACTATTACGGGACTGAGAGGCCGGTCGGCAAGATCAATATATCGCGGGACTTCTTGCCTGACGAGCGCGTGCAGATGTTCAGGAAGATTCGCAACACCCCGCAATCACAACTCTCATCGATCATAGGCGACCCCGCTTGCGCGCGCGAGACCGTGCAGCGCTTCGTTGACGTCGGGGTGGACGAGCTTATTATGGTGATGCAGACAGGGACCACATCTCATGAATTGACGATGGAGTCTATACGCACATTCGCCGAGGACGTCATGCCCTTCTTTTCTTGACGGGTCGGCGCAAATGTTTCTCACTGTCTTGTCGCCTATGCCCCTTGACCATGCCTTTTACGACACTGCCATAGGAATCCTAGCCCGTACACTATTCCTGCCACAACAAACCCCAGGACAAAGTACCAGGCTTCACCTTCTCCGAAAAAACCTCCACTCGCAGCACTGTATCCCAATACCGCAAACGCCGGTATGTTCAGTATAACTGCACAGAATGTGACGAACAGCTTCGCCGGGCCGCATTCGCTTCGCTTCTTCCATAACAAGTATAGGCCGGGCGTGTAGACCAGGACGCTCATCAGTAGCGAAGACAGAAAGGAGACAGTTGCGATTCCAGTTAAGTCCTCGCCGCTCGCTTTCTGATCGAGTATAAAGATATACGAGAGCAAGAGCGCAGCAACACTGGCGGCTGTAGCAGCGATGCTCGATACAATACAGATGAAAGCTATTCTCACTTTACTCCCTCTCCTTCGCATTCCGGCGCACGCACTTGTTAGGCTGCGCTCGTCAGAGTTTAAGCTCGTATCTTTGCTCGCATTGAATTGACCTTATACCGACTTAAATCCGCGCCTCGGTGTTGCTGAATAAAGCGGAAAAAGAATATACCTCATCTCAAAAGAATAAAACTTTGCCCGGGTCGGGAGCTTTCACTCATACCAGTTGCTGATGCGTTATCGCTGTTTCTTTCAAATATATTCAAGATAGATATAAAACTATTTTGCAACTTTGTGTCGTGCGGGGCGTGTACCAGAATCGAGGTGAGAGGAACCGAGGCGGGTATCTCACACTACTAACATCGCCTGGCAGCCTTCAGGCAAAACCTCATTATAAGGAGCACTGTACTCACTATGAATAAATACCGCTTACTGACCGCGTCTTTCCGCTCAATAAACTCTTTTCGTATCCCGCTACTCATGCTCATAGTTCTTTGTCTTGCTGTCTGTGCGAATGCTCAAGACAAGGAAAAGAGTTTTGCGGCGACTCAAGATGGCACAGCAATCGGATTGATTGAAGCGGTCGTGACTGATGTTCAGGGGACCAACCTCAAGATAGCCGGAGGCATCGTGATTGATATTTCCAGAGCAGTCATTATCTTGATCGGGGGAGAACGGCTCGACATAGCGATCAAGCCGGGCATGACTATTCGAGCAAATATCGTTGACTCCGACGATGCATCTTCTACGTTTGTAGCGGACTTCGTCCGGGTACAGGCGGAAGACCGAATCGTATTATCAGGCTTGCTGCAAGCGGTTGATCTTGACAAAGGGGTCATCACAATTCTAAATCGGCAGATTCTTATAACGAGCGAGACCTCTATCCCCGTCGGGTTCAAGCACAGAAAGCTAAAAGCCGATCTGCCCGTTTCCGTCATAGTTAAACCGAACGGGACTGCTCTTGTCGCGACAGTCATTTTCCCGAAAATAGTCCTCCCGCGGATTTTTCCGTAGTGCGGCCGCTCCCTGGCAAGGGCCGGAGTCTAACAATTGGTTCTACCGGAATTGCCGAAGCATATTTCGTATGTATCCTTCAGCGTTCTGCGCGGCCTCGATGTTTCTCGTCATCGGGGCCGCTCACTTCTCGCACCCCCGACAGCGTGAGTCATAAAAAGTACCGAAACTGAGAAAACCAATCCCAAAAACGAAACTCAAACGAGTAAGCCATGAGCTTATCCTCATCAATGGCCCTGGCTATTGATACACTTCCCGTGAGGCCATAATGGCACAATAGTAGCTTAGGAGCTGAAGATTAATCTTGGGAAAGGCTTGTATGTTGCCCGGGAGACTGCGGAGGTAGCATCATGGAAACGCTTTTACAAGATATACGCTATAGCTTGCGTATGCTGCGAAAGAATCCAGGTTTTACCGCAATTGCTGTGCTGACACTGGCGCTGGGAATCGGTGCTAACAGTTCTATGTTCAGTCTGATTAACGCGGTGCTGCTCCGTCCCTTATCATTCAAAGTCCCGGATCAACTCGTCTTGATAAGAGAGAGGCGGCCATCTTCCGGAGTCGTCAACATACCAGTAGCCGGGCGCGAGTTTTTTGCCTGGAGAGAAAAAAACCATGTCTTCGAGCAGAGTGCGATTTACACTCAAGGTGAAAGCCTCACCCTGACGGGCGGCGAAGCCCCGGAGGAGATCAAAGCCTTGAGAGTCTCGGCTGACTACTTTACGGTTCTGGGCGTCACACCCGCCTCGGGCCGAACCTTTTCGGCTGAAGAGAATCAGGTGAGCGATAGTCGCGTTGCTGTTCTGAGCTATGGCCTGTGGCAGCGGCGCTTCGGTTCTGACCCAAATCTCGTCGGAAATAAAATTACCTTAAACGATCAAGGATACATGGTAATTGGTGTCATGCCCCCTCTAGAGCTTGCCCCTGACCTCTGGGTGCCCATTAATCTACCGCTC
Organism: Blastocatellia bacterium; assembly: GCA_963728545.1. GTDB lineage: Bacteria > Acidobacteriota > Blastocatellia > UBA7656 > UBA7656 > DASUNP01. The sequence goes on along the minus strand of CAVSKO010000002.1, from coordinate 1,727,386 downwards.
TCCCTGCAACAGGGGCATGAATTTAATGTGATAGCTCGCCTTAAGACGGATGTAACGCTCCGGCAAGCTCAGGCAGAGTTGACCGGTATTTCAGCGCAACTCGAACAAGAGTATCGCGACAATGTTGACCATAAAGTGCAAGTCGTCGCTTTACAAGATGAAGTCGTAGGAAATGTCCGCCCCGCTCTATTGATCCTATTCGGCGCCGTCGGCTTTGTGTTGCTGATTGCCTGCGCCAACGTTGCCAACCTGATGCTTGTGCGGGCTGCTTCCCGACAAAAAGAGATTGCGATCAGAACAGCGCTCGGCGCAACGCGGACAAGACTGATCTGCCAATCCTTGACCGATAGCCTCCTGCTGGCGCTGATGGGTGGAGGAGTTGGGTTGCTGCTGGCCCTTTGGGTCAACGACTTAATTCCGAAGATAGAGGCGGCGAATATTCCGAGGCTTGAGAAGATGAGTGTTGATGGCCGGGTCTTGGCGGCGACGGTCGGCTTTTCATTTTTGGCCGGAATTATCACCGGCCTGGTGCCTGCATTGCAGGGGTCAAGGCCGGATTTGACCGTATGGTTGAATGAGGGAACCAGGACATCGGCTGGCCCGCGCCGCCGTCAACTCGGAAGCCTGCTTGTAGTTCTTGAGATTGCGCTGTCGCTCGTCCTTCTAGTCGGGGCCGGACTGATGATAAAAAGTTTCGCGCGCCTTGTGAATGTTGATCCGGGCTTCAACCCCGACAACATTCTGACGATGAAGCTTAATCTGCCGGAATCAAGATACCCGAAGGCAGAGCAACAGATGATGTTTTATGAGCGACTTTTGGAGCAGATCAAAACGTTGCCGGGCGTTGACTCGGCGGGCGCGACAAGCAGGCTCCCATTGGGCGGAGGCGATAGCTGGAGTCCCTTTTCTATTCAAGGCCGCCCCGCGCCGCCTCCCGGCCAGGAACACAACGCGGCCTTCCGCGTCATAAGCCCCGACTACTTCAGTGCTATGAAAATCCCCTTGCGGGAAGGCCGGTATTTTACCGAAGCGGATGACGGGCGGGCTCCTGTCGTTATCATCAACGAAAGAATGGCCCATCTGTTTTGGCCGGATGAAGGGCCGGTCGGTCAGCACATCCGGGCTGATAACGGCCCCTGGTTGATGGTCGTGGGGGTTGTGGGAGATGTCCATCACACAGGGTTAGCTTACCGGCCAAACCCTGAAATGTATTTGCCCTATCAACAGAGACCCAGAGGTTCCATGACAGTGACGATTCGAGTTCTGGATCGTCCCGTGAAACTGGCCGCTGCTGTGCGCGCGCAGGTCGAAGCGGTTGATAAAGATATGCCGACCCAGATCACAACAATGGAAGGTGTTTTTTCCAGGTCCGTCGGGCGATGGGAGTTCAACACGCTTTTGCTCTCCGTTTTTGGTGTCATCGCGCTAATACTCGCAGTGGTGGGGGTCTTTGGTGTCGTCAACTATTCGGTAGCACAGCGCACACACGAGATTGGCATCCGCGTAGCGTTAGGAGCGCAACGGCGAGACATCCTGAAACTGATCATTACTCAAGGGATGATTCTTGCGCTGCTGGGAATAGGGATAGGATTGATAGGAGCATTTGCCTTAACCCGCTCAATATCCGGGTTGCTTTATGACGTAAGCCCCACAGATTCAGGAACGTTTGTTGTCGTTTCATTATTCCTGGCCGGTGCCGCGCTGCTCGCCTGTTATCTCCCGGCACGACGCGCGACGAAGGTAGACCCGATCACCGCAATGAGAGACCTTTAGAGCCGTTGGCTGGAACAATTCAGCCCCCTCGGCGTCTAATCTCTATATGAAAAATCTTGGCTTACTTTTTTTGATCTCTATCCTCACTTGCTTCGGCTGCAACACCAGGACCGGCCAAACTGCCAACGTAAACGCTTCTCAGCTAGAAGCAAGTCGCAACGAAAGCAGCCCTGTCCCAACCAATCGCACTTCTATTCAGAATCCGGGGAAACTCATCCATGTTGTCGTGGCTCTTTGTGACAACCAGTATCAAGGAATTGTTCCGGTACCTGCGAGAATAGGCAATGGCGATGACCCGGGCAATAATCTCTATTGGGGCGCAGCTTTCGGCGTTAAGAACTATTTCAAGAAATCTAATGATTGGGTCACAATTACAAGTCTTCAAAATCCCAAGCCGGCAGTCCTCGAACGCGTTATCTTTAAACACAGGGATAAAGATTATTTTATCGTTGCCGACGCATATCGCGGGAGGGAGATAAAGCAGACTACGATTGACTTCCTGAGATTCGCCGCAGGCACAGAAAACGAAGTTATCGATGTGAATCATAACTCGAAACGATTCTCTTTGAATGCCGGGGCAGGGGCCGATTTAATAGCTTACGTGGGGCATGATGGATTGATGGACTTTTCCCTCAGTGACTATCCTCAAAAGGCCGATGGGGGCAAACGTGATGTGATGATCCTTGCTTGCGCGAGCAAGACATATTTTCGAGAAGCAGTCAGCAGGTCTGGCGCAAACCCACTGTTATGGACAACAGGATTGATGGCCCCGGAGGCGTACGTTTTGAAATCGGGGATTGATGGTTGGGTTCTCGGCGAGGGGGGAGAAGGGGTTCGCAGGCGAGCAGCCGAAGCCTATAATCGTTTTCAGAGATGCGGGATAAAAGCGGCCTTGAACCTCTTTTCAACCGGTTGGTGACAAATAATTCTATCTAACAACTGCATGCAGCGGAGAGCGGCAAATGAGTTTCATATGCTTCCACCAGAGTTATGTGCCGCGCATCGCTGATTCAAGTCGTTCAGTGCTTACCTTGATCGGGTTAATAAAGTACCATAAGATGCACTTTGCGTAGAATTGATTCATCTATTGTGGAGGTGTAGCCATGAAGAAAGTTTTAGTGGCTGGCGGCGTCGAAGATGCCTGGCCGGGAGCGGAAGAATTCGCAAAGCTGCTTGGGGCACAAATCGCAAGCGAAGGACACGTCCTGATAAATGGTTGCCAAACCAGCTTTGACAAATTTGCGGCGCAGGGGGCCTACGATCAATTAAGAGAAGGTGGAATAGATCCTAAGGAACGGATTAAGAGCTATGTCCTTTCAGGAAAGCAGCCGATTCATAACTTCGGTACTGTTTTGCGCTCTCAATTATCTAACTGGAATCTAGATGGGTTGGACTTATATATACCGGAGCCAATAAAAATAGCTGACGCTGTAATCCTCGTGGGCGGATGGGAAGGGACTGCACGAGCGGCGAATTGGGCTCGAATTGCCAATAAACCAATCCTTCCGGTAACGGCATTCGGGGGCATGGCAGCCGACATATATAAGGAAGAGATCAAGCTGGTTCAAGGTGGTAAATACGAGGGACGCATAGAGCCTTCTCACTTTGAAGTATTGAATCAGGTCCCGGGAGAGTCTGAGTGGAAGAACCTCGCGCATGATGTTGTCTCGCTTGCGGAGAGGATAACCTCCTCCCGTCGCGTGTTCATTATTATGTCATTTACCGAAAAGCCAATTTTTAAGGATGCGCTGGCCACTTTTCAAGAGATATGCAAGGAGTTCCAATATGAAGCTAACCGGATCGATCAACAGAATGATATGGGAAGAATTATTCCAGGGATTTTCGCGGGCATCAAAAGGTCTGCATTCGTAATTGTAGATCTGTCGGAATCGAAACCAAATGTTTATTACGAGTTGGGTTACGCTCAAGGACTTGATAAACCTGTTATCGTGACGGCATATAAAGGTACAGAGTTACCTTTTGATGTTACAGATATTCCGACTATATTTTGGGAGTCGCAGGTGGATTTTAAAGAAAAGCTAAGATCACAAATTGAAGATATAGCATCCCAACAAGGTCGGGAGTTTAGCTAAATTATCTGATGGGAGAGAAACGGTGTTAGAAGTAATATTGAAGAGATTCGACGACCCTGATGAAGTACGCCTGTTTGAGAAAGGGAGATTTGAGATCATCAGGATCGGAGGTATGACCATAGGCAGGGCTACATATGAGCCGGGATGGAAGTGGTCACAACACGTAAGCCCCACGGCAGGGACTTTATTCTGCGAGGTGGAGCACGTCGGGATGGTGATCTCAGGCAGAGCGGCGGCAGCCATGAAAGACGGAGAAGTGCACGAGCTTGAGCCGGGCACAGTCTTTTATGTGCCGCCCGTTGCGCACGACAGCTGGGTAATAGGTGAGGAGCCTTATGTGTCGCTGCACTTTCTGGGGGCAGATCAGTACACGAAATAAATAGAGGATGCTTTCATAGATAAGACTAAAGAATCACCCGTGTATAGCTCAATCAGATACAGTCACAATCTCACAACACAATCGGAGGATATATGGCCGAAACAAAACTGATAGTTATGTACCCCTTCCCGGCGGATGTAGATGCCTTTGAAAAAGCTTATGTTGAAGATCATGTGCCGATGGCTAAAGAAAAGATCAAAGGCATTACAAAATTTGTAGCAACTAAAGTCGTTGGCACTCCGGACGGTCAGACCCCGCCCTTTTACCGGATCGCCGAGCTACACTTTCCATCAATAGAAGCGCTGAAAGAATCGGCGGCGTCTGCAGGTGCACAGGAAGCCGTAGCACATGCTATTTCAATTTCGAGCGGAGGTAGGCCGATCTTCCTGATTGCGGAGGAAGAGACTATGACTTTCTAGAGTTCAGCTACGGGGTTAAAGAGAGCTGAAGCATAGATAAACTGGATGTGCCGGTCACGGGCTATTGCCTTACGCCGCGCATGTAGCGGAGGCCCGCGAAGCAAACTTCATATGATTCCGCGAGATGACCAACTCCGCCAGGTTCTCCTTGCTATGGCAGCAGAGGATTTGTCACTTCGGGAAGAGTTGGCTGCGGACGGCTCGCTGTTTGAAGGCTACCATCCCAGAATGCAACAGGTACATAAAAGTAACGCCGAAGGCTTGCTTAAAATAATGCAAGAGCATGGCTGGCCTGGGCGCAGCCTCGTAGGCGAGGATGGGGCAGAAGCCGCCTGGTTGATTGCTCAACACGCAATTGCAGAACCTGATGTTCAAAGGCAGGCATTGAAGTTAATGAGAGAAGCCGCAGAACAGGGCGAAGCTCAGTTATGGCAAGTAGCAATGCTGGAAGATCGAATCAGGTTGTTTGAAGGCAAGCAACAACTCTACGGAACTCAGTTTGACTGGGACGAGAATGGAGAAATGAGTCCATACCCTGAGATTGAAGATGAAGCGGAGGTGGACGAGAGGCGGCAGGCAGTAGGGTTAATGAGGTTGGAAGAGGATATTAGACAGAAGCGAGCAGCAATAAAGCAGAGTAATGAGCAGCCGCCAGAAGACCTGACTAAGAGGCGCGAAGAGATGGAGGAATGGGCTCGCGCTGTAGGTTGGCGGGAATAATTATAAATGCAAACCATGGATGATCCGGGATACCGGATTGATCAGAAGGTACTTTCCCCATAAGAATGTGACGCACTTATCTCAACGCTGTCTCACTATGCACTGCCACGCTCTCGTGCCGGTGCTCGCCATCTGATGGGCAACCCTATGATTGCCGCACTCGCATCAGACACTCGCCTAACAAACACATTCACCGGAGGCGCGAAGCGAGTTTAGCAGGCTTTATGCTTATTGACATATTAATCGGCATTCTTTTAATTTCAGTATTGAACAAGCTGCTGCTCAGATCACGACAAAGGGTATAGGGGCATAATCGTTATGGCAACTTTCAACATTCTTCATCTGACCGACCTGCACTATGGTTTAGAGAATCAAGACAGTTTATTCCCCAGTGTTCGGGCCGACTTCTTTAATGATCTGGAAAAGTTGCACGGCTGGATCGGCAGCTTTGATTTGGTACTCTTTTCCGGTGACTTAACCCAACGCGGCAGGGCAGAGGAATATCAGGGCTTGAATAAATTGCTCGATGAATTGTTGCGGCGACTAAAGACGTATGGATCATCGGATCCGATCTTTCTCGCCGTACCAGGCGACCATGACCTGGTACGGCCTGCTGACCCTGACCAGCCGGAAGTCCTCATACTGAAGGACCTCGCTGAAACCCCCAACCGTGAAAAGGTCTGGAATGATCTGATGAACCCAAATCAAGCTGGCCGCTATCGGCAGGTAATTGAGGAATCGTTCCAGGGCTATCAATCCTGGTGGAAAGATTGGCAGCTTCGCAGCAAGGGCCGCAAAGATTTTAATTTACACGGCGGCCTGATGCCCGGAGACTTTTCGGCCGTGCTGGAAAAAGAAGGCGCGCGCCTCGGAGTGGTAGGCCTCAACACCACCTTTCTGCAACTAACCGCAGACGACTACGAAGGCAAGCTCGCCATTGATTCGCGTCAGTTTATCGAGGCGTGCGACGGTAAAGGCGATGCCTGGTTCGAAGAGAATCTAGACGCTTGCGTGCTTATGACGCATCAACCGCCGGACTGGCTTGCCCCCGCTAACCGGACAGACGTGTTCGAAGCGCTTATAGACCGGGAGGGCCGCTTCGCCGCCCACTTCTGTGGTCATATGCACGTGGGCATGGCAGAGACGCGGAGCCTGGGCTGGTCCCGGGCCAGGCGGTTATTGCTCGGCGGCTCACTCTTCGGCCTGGAGACAGACCGGAAGAAAAAAGTCGAGCGCATACATGCATACGCGGCCTGCCGGATCGAATTACCCGATGGCGCGCAACGGGGGACTATACGCGTCTGGCCGCGCCTTGCTGTGCGACGGGCCAGTAACACGGTCCAATTCGATAGGGATCAATCCTTTACGCCTGACCCTCGACTGAGAGACGAAGGGACAGGGCCTCAGGATTTTGAACGACTGCGCCAGACGTCCAGTCCCAAGGTCGGCGATGATAGAAAGGACTTGGAAGTTATTATTTTGCCTGTGCCCGCTTCGCCCCGCCGCCCTGACGTCGGCCGAGCGCCTATGTTAGACTCCGGGGCGCAGTTTCGCCGCCATTTTATCGGCCGCGAGAACTTGCTGCGTGATCTCGACGATGCGTTAGATGGCCTGCTTTCGCGTTCCGGGCAGCGTACTTCCGTAAGGCTCGGTCGCGGCGGCGAGGTCCAGATCGTCTGGCTACACGGCTTCGGCGGTATGGGCAAAAGCTGGTTCTTGCGAAAGGCTTGTATAGAGGCCGAGTCTCGCGATAGACCGCCGAAAGTGGCGTTAATAGACTGGCATCTGCCGGACTGGCACCAGCCGGCCAACACCCCGCCGAATAACCCGCGCGAACTCTTTAACGCGATAGCTTACCGTCTCGCGCACCTTTATGGCGTCGAGAAATTGGACTCATATTGGGAGGCGGAGCGCAAGGTCGCGGATTCCTGGGAGCGGCACCGACAGCTTCACGACGAACTCGATGAGGCGCTTCTTCTCCTCCAGTCGTATGGCCCGAACTGGTTACAGTCTTTCATACCACAGGTGACGCCTAACGCATTATTATCCGGCGGCAGTGGGACAACATTTAAACGCATACGGCTACTGGAGCAGTTGCTTCGAGACAGGAAGGAATGGTCGGATAATCCGGAGAAGCTCGCAGAAGTTTTGAAGCAGTATCGCGCGTGTCAACTCCGTTTCGACAACGCCGACGGAGGGTTGTTCGAATCCTGGGCGGAAGAGCTGGGAAGGGACAATGATTCAGTTGAGCGACCGTGCGGCCTGTTGTCGGATACGCTGAGGAATTGTATACGTTCGCTCTCTACATCAGACACTCCACTGATGCTGGTCCTCGACACCTGTGAATTACTGTCGGCGGCATTGCACTCGTGGTTGCGCCGTCTATTGTATCCACTCCTGGATGGGCGCACGCCGCTGCTTGTGCTGGTGGGCAGCCGGCAGAGCCCAGACCCCTACAAGCGGCCGGGCGACCGTGGCGGCTGGCAAGACTCTGTTGATGCGACGCGGCTTCGCATAACCCCATTCAATGAGGATGTCCGCTTCACTGTCGGAGAACTGGACGAAGCGCTCGCGCGCGCGGCGGCGGCAAGACCGGACCGTCCTCTGCCCGATGATTTTGAATTGGCTAATGTGCTACACAGAGTAACTCTCGGCGTCCCGCTGGCGTTCGGAACCCTGCTAGGCCTGCATTGGGGGGAGCCGCCCGACACGGTCCTATTCGAACTCACCTCTTTAGATTGGAATTCCGGTGACGAAATAGACCAGAATCGGGCCGTACGAAAAGTCACTGAAGTTGTCGCGGGGCGTTTCCTGTTACACCTGGAAAATAGGACCGAAGTGGCGGACGAACTGCGAGACATTACGGCCCTGGCTCTGCTACGTCGCGCTAACGTAGATACTCTCGGCTACTTTTGGGGCACCGCAGATTCTACATACCGCCTGCGCGAGCTGGCGCAGCGGTATGCGTTGCTGTCTGATGGCGACCTACACCCGACAGTTCGCGAGTACTTACGCCGCCACTGGCATAAAGAGCCGCCCGTTAGAATCAAGCAGATCGCCCAGAGTCTCCTTGATGCTCTGGAACAGACACGCCCGGAAGACGAGGCGGCGGACGAGCCCCTGCGCCACGATTGGGAATTGGAGAGACTCAATATACTTGCATGGCTGCATATGGAGGACGCGTACCCTGACTTTATCCGCACGCTGGTTACCTTCATGGCGGCAGGCCAGGATTTGAGCGAGCTTCTAGAAATCGCCTTAGAGATACGGCCTGCGCGAATGCGCGGCAAGAACATACGGAAAATGCTTGCCGATCCTGTGTGGGACAGATGGGGGTCTACGTGGGGGCGGCATGACACCCTTGAAGCTGTCTCCTGGCTTGAAAAACAGCGGACAAGTAACTGGACTGACCGAGAGCAGGCCAGTCTCGACCTTGTAGCCGCCCTTGCTCTCACGGAAAATGATCGCTATGCCGAAGCCGTTACCCGATTCGTCCGGGCGCTTGAAGTGTTCGGTGACGCCGTGCCGGAGCCTTACACGGTAGCCCGCTCCTACTTCACAGCCGTTGACAAACTCGGACAGTCGGAATCGGTAATACCGGTCGCCGAGAGCGCGCGCGCCTGGGCAGCCCGTCTGGGCCTGATCCCGATTGAGGAATGGAACGAAAGCTATTACTGGATATTGCATAACGCGCGGCAGTACGAAGAAGCGGAAAAATACTGTCGCGGCATCATTGAAGCCGATCCTGACGATGAGAGGCCGCGCAACTTCCTGAGTCACATCCTTGGCGCACATCTGGGCAAGTATGAAGAGGCTGAGCAGACGTTACTTGCGGGCCTCGCGAACAGGGACGAATCCGAAAACTTTCACTACTTCTATGCCCAATTACTTGAGACTCGACCTGACAAGCTCTCAGAGGCGGAAAAGGCATATCGCCGTACTTTAGAAATAATGGAAAAGAAACGCTACTTTAATAAAGAGGAGACGGCGGCGGTTCTTGTCAGACTAGGGATGGTGCTTGAGCGCCTCAACCTGACGGAAGAGGTCCGCAAAGTCTGGCAAGACGTGCTCGTAAACACCCCTGACGATGCCGATACACTTAATTCGCTGGCTTGGAATATATATCTCACGGGCGAGAATTTAGATGAAGCGGAGAGGCTGATCAGGCGAAGTGTAAGCCTGGCGCCTGACGATCAAAATGCGCTGCATACCCTGGCTGCCATCTTAATCCGACGGGGTGCGTGGGCTGAGGCTACACCCATTTTTAAGACCTGGTTCACCCAGAAGAGTGGCGAGGATTTTATACAGAGTTGGAAGGATTACCGACCGCAGTTCTCTGATGCAGTAAAGCAAGGGTATGGGACGCAGATGGCGGAGTTAATGGACGGAAGAAATGATGAGGCAATTTGGCCATTGATGAGCGCGGTGCTTAGAGCCCTTGCCGAGGGTCGGCGCGAGTTTTCAGAATTACCGGAACAACTGCGGGACGCCGCAATAAAGCTCTGTGATCAAATCCTATCCGAGGAAGAGAAGCCCGTTTTTCCGGAGGTGTGATGCTCTAAGGTGCGGGTCTGTTCTTGAAGCGTGCGACGGCATCTACTGAGAAACGGCTGGCACCAGCTTATCTTCCTGGTGGCTCCCCATCCCAAAGACTCGATCTACGTCCACCATGACTTGACTTTGAATAATAAAATACAATAAGGCGAAAAAAATAATAGCAGAAAGCGAATGCCGTGATTCTAAATCCGCCATGGCCATCAATTCAGTCAGGGATGATCCAGGCGCTCGCGGGCACGAAAGCTCTTTTTTCCAGATCGACGGAAACGACGTATGCTCCGAGCGCTCCTACGCGGCGGTTCGGGCCATAACTGATCGGCGGCGTCAAGCCGGTGTCGAACTGGTAAAACCCTTCGAGCGTATTTATGAGCTTTTCTCGGCTCAAATCCCTTCCGGCTCGCGTGAGCGCCTCCGTCAGTACCCTCGCCGCCGAGAGGGCGGACAACTGTGCCGCCGGATGCCTCGCCGGCAGATGATGCTTGTCGGCAAGCGCGGTGTAGAGAGTCGTTCCCGCGCGAGTCATGTCTGACGGCAGCGTCGGAAACGATAAAAAGAGTTTATCCTTGAAGCTCGCGGGAGCCTCGAACAGGTCTCTCGCGGACGGCCCCGCAGGGATGAAGACGTCAGGCGTCCACCCCATCTGATCGGCGACTCGAAGTATAGCTTTCGCCTCCGCGCCCGCGCCGATAAAGAATACGGCATCCGTCCCTTCCTGTTTTAGCTCCGTGGCCATTCGCAGGGCGTCAAATTCCCAGTGTGAGTATTTGACCATCGTTGCCGAACCCCACCCGGCTTTATTGCACTGCTCCTTTATAGCCGTAGCGGCCTGCCGAGCCATATCGCTTTCAAAGTAGATTACTGCGACACGCGGTTTTGGGTTTGTCAGCCTTTGCTTTGCGAAAACGACCAGCGCCCGGCTCTGCTCCGATAGACCTGAGAACAGGTAGAACGCATGCCTGTTTATAGGAAAACCGGACCGGGGAGAAAGCGTGAGAGGCCCTATGAGAGGCACTTCCTGATGCTCGGCGAGCGAGCATAACTCTTCATCCGCCCCGGGCATAAAAGGGCTGACCAGGGCGAACACTTGCTCGGCTCCGATAAAGCGTTTCAGAGCTTCGCTCGCAGGCGTTTCGCCGTCGGCAGTCTCGGCAACGCACAGTTTGATCTTGCGATTATAAATCCCACCTTTCTCATTGATGCTGTCGAAATAGGCCGTCAGCATGGCTTTAACGTCTTTGCCCATCTCTGCGAGCGGGCCTCGGGTGGGAAGAATTGTTCCCACCTTGACGGTCGTCTCTGTGATCCCAGGGTCCGAATCTTTTCCGAGACGTTTGAGATACGCCGTGAGGTCCGCCATATCCTCGCGAGTCATTCTGTACCTGGGCATTGCCGCCAGCAGTTTATTACCGGCAGGATCGATGCCCAGAGCAATGGCCAGCCCGAGCGCGCCTTCGGTGTATGGGGGATGTTTTCGCCCGTCGGCATGAGTGACGCCGTAAGGTTTGGTCAGCGCTTCCCAGACAATATTTGACGGCCTTATTCCGCCTTCGGGCTTGCCCTGGCCGTCAAGCCCGTGACAGCCCGCGCAGGCAAGTGTGCTAGCCGGAACCTCGACATCGGCGCTTGCGAGAAGGGCCGTCATCTCTTTGCCCGACGGGGAGACGCCTTTCAAGTAAATCTGCTTTCCACGCTTTTCCTGTGGAGTCAATGGCGCCGGTGCGCCGTCTTGAGCAGACGTGTGACCGACGAGCGACAGAGCGAAAACAGTCGCCGCAACAATCAACAGGAGCTTCATGACTTTCAGTCGGCAGTTAGTTTTGGCCATTGTCATTGAGCACGCTTTCGACCACCTTGATGAGTTCTTGCGGGTTGGCTAGCCCGAAGGCCTTCTTCCACAGCCCCGTCCGCTCGTTCCCAATAATAAATATGTTGGTGTGGTCCTCTCTCACCTCTACGAACTGCCCAAGCTTGCGCAGAGCAACCTCCAGGTTTTCTCTCTTGCCGGTGAGAAATTGCCAGCCCGGCTTTGCATGAAATCTCTGGGCATATTGTTTGAGCACGGGCGGCGTGTCTACGGCCGGGTTGACCGAGAATGAGAGCAACAGCACCCCCTTGCCCAACCGGTCGCCGAGCTGCTCCTGGATCATCTCCATGTTCCGGCTCATCGGCGGACAAACGCCGTTGCACGAAGTGAACATCGCGTTGATGACGACCACGTTGCCTTTTAGCAGGTCGCTGTAAAGGCGCATCTCCTTGCCATCCTGATTCACCAGCACAACGTCAGTGAAATATTTTTGCGCGGGCGACGGCTCAGCACTGGATTTGGGCTGATTAGCGCCGTTCGATTGGGCCTGCGTGTCTGCAAAAAGGGACACGAGCAGCACCAGGGCCGCGCACGCGATAAAGAGGAATTTGCCGGCTTGTGATTCGCTATATCTGCATTTCATTGTCGAGTCGCCTCCTGTTTCGCCGGTTCTACGACCGAGCCGTTTATTGCGCCTTCAATTATTTCGAGCAGGCGTGTCGCCGGAGCTAGTCCATACGCGCGCGTCCACGCCCCCTTAGATTCGTTGCCTATCAGCACCACAGGCGAATGATCTTGCCTGGACGGGGTGTAACCTCCCAAAGCCTTCAGCAGCTCACTTATCTCTTCTTTACTGCCGGTCACAATGGTCCACCCCGGCCCCGGGTTGAATTTTGCCGCCCAGGCCTTCAATCGCTCGGGCGTATCTACTACCGGGTCCACGCTTATTGAAATCAGGTGGAAATCTCTTCCCGCGCGCGCGCCACCAAGGCTAATGACTTTCGAGAACGTGGCGGCGAGCGGCGGGCAGATAGTCGTGCAAGAGGTGAAGACGAAGTTGATGGCTACGGTCTTGCCCTTGACCAGCTCCGAGTAAAAGTTGAGCCGCTGGCCGTACTGGTTTACGACCTGCACATCGGGGATCATCATCTTCTTTACCGCAGGATTCTCTTTAACGGCGTCTTCGGTTGCGCCGTCATCTTTGTGATGATGATGGTGCTGGTGATTTATGGCCGGCTTCTCCTGCTGAGCCTGACCGGCAAACACAGGACGAGCAAATGCGCAGGCAGCCGCCAGAAGTAGTACTGTCGTCAATCTGTGTGTTCGAGCCATTTTATTACTCCTCCAAAAGAAGCAGTCGCATTCAAGAGAAACGGCGCTCAAAGTTGATTGCCCTTAGCGCTATCGGCAGGTTTGGCCGCCGGGACGGCCTCCTGCTCTCTCCCGTCCAGGACTATATGTGGCAACTGGTTGAGCTTGATTTTAAGCGAGGGGCATTGCAAAAAAATGTAATACACGCCGTGCTCGGGCGGAACGAAACTCGCCTCGTAAACGCCTTCACCTACGGGAGCGGCCCACTGCCGGTATTGCCAGACGCCCGGAGAGAGAAAGGCCAGGAAGCCCACGTCTTTCAAGCTGGTCTTTGGCTCTCCCGTCGCTCTATCTGTCAGTTTGAATCGCACTTTGACCATCTCTCCGGGACGAATGATTTTTTCCCGCGCCAGAAACTGGACTCGTAGCTGGCTGGCGGTATCTCGCTTCTGCGCCAGCGCCGGGTCGGGCATCACCGCAAAATCGAAGCAATGAATGACGCGCGGGGAGTCTAGGAAGAATACCAGGTCATAAGCTCCGGCTGGCGGCAGCTTGGTGATGGCAGAGTAGACGCCCGGTGCTGTCTCGCGGAAGCTGCGGTCTACGACCATCACAGCTTTGGGCTGGCGGCGAAAGTTTTGAAGGCTGCCCATCGGAGCAGCCATTCCCTCGTTGTAGTAATAGATCATCTGATCTCCGGGATTGGCCACTAGAACAGAACCGCTTTCGGGCGCGGGGACGATGGCCGCCGCCGCCGCTTCAGCGCCTGAAACCTTGCCTGCGGGAATCTGCCCGCCCGGAAACTTCGTGACACTGGCGCCCTCATCCTTGTCCAGTCCGGTCAGGGGGATCATACTGACTTGCTCACTGCCCGCCGACCGGATGTAGGCGTAAGACTTTGTGAAAGAAATCTGATCGGGGCCAGGCTCGACCCGAACTGTTTGCACGAGGCTGTTGTTAGAGCCATCGAAGATGTAGACGCAGTCCTCCTTCGGATTTACGACGAACCCCCAGCGGCCATCGGGAGTGAACTTCATAGCTCTGATGCCGGGCTTTGCGGCGATGCTCGCACGCACCTGATGGCTTTGAGAGTCAATCACGGCTATCGTACCGAGAGCTTCGTCGGCCACGTATACAGCGCCGCTTAAAGGAGAGAAGGCGAGCGACGTGGCAGTCTTTCCTGTTTTGACGGATTTTATCTTTGTGAGCTTTCCGACATCAATGACTGAAAGCTCGCCATCAGTTTCGTTTGTAACAAAGGCGTAGCGAGAGTCCGGCGTAAACGCCATCTCATGATGGCCGACGCCCGTGGGGATTCGTGCCGCAACTTTCAGCTCCGTCGCATCAATCGCCATGACTGTGCCATCGCCATCGTTGCCGACCCATACGTACTTCTGGTCGGGTTGAAATGCGATTTTCATGGGCTTTGTGCCGACATTGATTTTACTCATCAAGCGCCACGACACAGTGTCTATCACCACTACCTGATTTGACGCGGGCGTTGTCACCAGGAGCGTCTTCGAGTTGCTGCTCAGAGCCCAATCCTCGCCAGGGCTTTTCATAAAGATCATTGCCAACAGCTTGCTCGAGCCAAAACCGATCAGGGGGTTGATCACCGAAATATCGGACTGTTTGTTCATGGCGAGAACAAAAAAACTGTTCAGGTCAGTCGTCGGGCGGGTTCTCAAGTTCCCGCGCAGGAACGACTGGACCTTCTCTTTACACTTATCGGCTTCGGTCTTCTTACTCGTGCGAGCGTTGATCCAGGCTGTTGGCCGAAGCCCTGTCATCGGATTATTTGTTGCGGCGTCGGTTATCGTCAGTTGGACTGCTGCATCGTCCCACTCTTTCAACTCTGACTGGTTGCCCATCTCCGGCGCAACCGGCCGGATAGCGAATTCGATTGCGACCCCCTGGCGAACGATCTTTTGCGAGCCAATGCTTTGCCAGGAAGCGCCGGGCTTTTGCGCGCGGATGCTTTGCCAGAAAGCGCCGGGAGCCTGCGCTGGTTTATCCTTTTCAATGCTCTGTGCTGCGGCCACCGAAACGGTTGACGCAAGGATGAGCGAAAGCAGACAGCACAAGGTTGCTCGCGTAATTCTGTGAAAGCGAACCCCACGGATCACGGTATGCGCTCGAAGCTTGAGTAAAGTATTCATCGGTATTCTCGCTCCTTTCCCAATCCCCGCTAGCGGGTCAGCGCCTTCAAATCCCTCAACGTGTTGCTGAACGAGCGCGCGCTGACCGCCCCGTCATTGGCAAAATCCAGCACCGCGTGCTGCAACTCTGCGCTGTTTTCAAAAGCAAAGGTGGCCCTGCCGTTTTGTCGTTTGATGCCTTCTATGCGGAAGCCGCGACAGCGAAGGAAGCTTGCCAGATGCAGGTCGGAGGTTTCGTATGCTGGGTGAATGGATTTCATCGGTTTCATCGCTTATTCATCTCTCCGTTTCATCTAGATTCATCTTGTGGGGCGCAGAGAGTGAGGAGCAGGGACGAGGCTGTCGAGACACGTCCCTGACTCCTCCGCGCTCTGCTCAGGTCACAGCGTTACCCGGAATATGCCCCACAGACCGCCACTGAATTGGAATGACGCCTGTGTGCGATACAGGTAATCGCCCGTAATCCTGAACGCGCCCCCGGCCCCGTTCTTGGGGATCGCGTTGAAGTGATAGGCCGGGCCCATGCCCATCTCGGCTCCCTTCCACTCCGAGAAAACGTTGCTGCCGATACGGGTCGAGTTATTGATCCACGGCTCCTCTTCCCAGATGTGGCCGTGAGTCTGAAACACGTTGTTGCGCGGATGCCCTTGCGGGTGCAGCACGCGGAACCGAACTGGCACGCCGCGCTGGGCAGTGAAGATGGGGGTGACAGGGTTGCCGCCGACCTGCGCGTTCGCCAGCACGTTGGTGAAGTTCAGCGTGCGGGTGAACGTAAGCGGCGCGTCCGGCGCAAAACCCATCCTGAACCAGAACGGCTCGCTCTTGTAGTTGAACGCCTTCTGGCCGGAGTCCTCAGGGTCTTCGGCCTCCGCGAGGTTAGGTATGGCCGTCCCGTTGCCGAACCTCATGTTGATGTCGTTCTGGAACAGCAATACGAAATCGCGGAAACTGGGCCCGCCCGGCGGAGTTACGGTAGCCGACGCGCGGGAGCTTGCGTCCTCTGTCCAGGTGGCGCCTTGCGGCTCGATGATGAGCGCCCCGATGGCCCCCTTGTTGCTGTGCTTGATAGGATCCGACGAGATCAAGTTGGTCGCGCCGAATTCAATAGGAGTTGCGACTATACGGTCGGTGTTGCGGTCATAACTGAGGTCGCCCGCATACCAACGGTAGGTCCTCGTGCCACCGGGCGCGACCGTCTGAGGGTCGTTCGAGCCGACGTTCGCCCCGTCGCTGTCTGTCACGTCATAAATCAGCAGTTGCGAGTGCAACCCGACGTGGTTTGAAGGTCTGATCTGGTTGGCGTTGAAGTTGTCCACGATCATAGGCAGGGTGTTGAACCCATCCAGGTCAGGCATCGTCGCGGGCAGATCGTTGCGCAGAGTCAACTGTATGCAGTCGCCCGCGTTGGCCCGCAGGATCAGCGGCTCGATGGGCCTCCCGGGAATTAGCGTCCCATTGCTCAGGTCCGACGTGCGGAAGAAGATGACCGCCGTCGGGTCATTCAGAGGCCCGTTGTTGGCTGCCCCCGCGCGGGGATTGTAGATGAGCTTTCCTCCCGGCAGGGCCTGCTGGGCTGTCCTGGCCGTGACGTCGAAATTCCTCACCGGCGCCGCGTTGGGACAGGGGATGCGCTGGTTGAAGTCGGCCAGGTTCACTATCGGCGGGATGCTCGTGAATCCATTTGGCAAGGGAAGCAGGTTGGCCTGAGACTCGTTATAGGCGCGCATAATTCCCCACGTCCCGTTCCACAGGTTATCCACAGATGCGCCTGCCTGGTAGAGGAAGTCTGCAAATGGCGCAATCTGGTTGATGCCGGCCACTACGGGCGATATGAATTCGAAGTGTTCAGAGATGCCCATCATCTGGCCGTTGCGGAATCCCGAATTGCGTTCCGAAGGCTCGAACAGCCATTTGATCCCGTGAACGGTGAAGTTGTGGCCTTCTTCATGCGCCCCGACCAGGATGCGTATCTGGACCTGGTCGCCGTTGTAAAGGCGCAGCAGAGGCGTGAACGGGTCTCTCGGCTGTATCCCTCCCGTCAGCGGCGGGTAGAAGTTCGGCTGCACGTTAAAGTCCGGGTCTGCGCGGTTGATGGTCGAGCGGAACACATGGGACAGATTTCCTGCAAGGCCTGTCGCCTGCTGGTTGTTTGCAGGGTTACGCACGCGCAGCGCTACGGGCTCGTTGCGGTAGTTGACAGAGAACGTGCCCGGATCGTCGGCCGAGATGGCCTCAGGACACGGCGGCGGCACACCGCCGGGGCACTCATCCGGGCGCTCAAGCAGGAAGGGCAAGCCCACCTCCTCGCGGCCGGGCGGGTTGACAGCGTTCGGAGGGTCTGGGATCGGGTGGCCGGCGCCATTGACCCCGCCGCCTTCAAAGTAGGCAAGCTGGAAGTCTGCGAACTCGATCAAGAACTCCCTGTAGCTGTTCGCCCCTCCCGGGCCGGTTATTATGTCTGCACGGAAACTCGTCGGCCCTCCGTCAAAGCGAGAGCCGAAGAACACGCCCGTTTCGGGGTGTCGCCATTGTGAGCCTTGCGGCTCGATGACCAGGCCCGCGTACAGGCCCGCCTGCTGGTGTGTGGAGGGGCCGAAGTGGTCGTGAGTGAAGACTGTGCGCAGCGTACGATCCTGTCCGGCATTGTTTAACACGTTGTCGGCAAACCATCGCTGAACGGTCGTCTGCGCCCCCATCCACGCGCCGTTTGGCCCGCCGCCGAAGAACGGGTGCGGTTCGGGTGCGAGTTGTATGCGAGGGCCGCCGCCGGTGGGGATCAGCCCGCCGAAGGCGTTGATCGCCTCTATGCGCTCCCTCACCTCGTCCGGGGTGAACGAGCCATCCTCGTAATTCCATCCGTTGCCCGAGCCGTCTGAGGCAGTCACGTCGAACTTCACCAGATGTATGTGCTGCCCCATGACGTCTGTCGGGGTTCGGACCTGGAAGTCGTCCAGCTCGTAGACGCCGGGGATCAGCGTGGTGAGATGGAAGGTGATGCAGTCATTGGTGTTGGCGCGGAAAAACAGCGGCTCTGGCGGGCGCGCCCCGCTCAACGTATCCTGTACGTCGCCCCACAGCGCGGATATGCGCTGCTGCGGGAAGTGCCAGCCCGCTTTGTTCAGCTTCAAGTCCAACTGTATGTCCGCCCCTTTGTAAAGGCGCGGGGTCCCTATCGCGGCGCCGGTGTCGCTAATGCAGGGATCGGCAAACGGCGCGCCCGGCTTCGGTGGCAGGCCGTTGGTGATGAAATTGGCCGGTGCGCCCGCCGGAGTGAAACTCGGGTGGAGGCGCTGGTCGTGGTAATTCATCGCCCTCACCTCGACCGTCGTTCCGTTTTCGGGAAGCTGGAATGCGTTGGCGGTCAAAAGCTCTTTGCTGAAGTCCAGCCGGTTGTGAACCTCGACAAAGGTTCCGCCCGTGATGATGTGTCGCGGCAATCCGCCATCATCAATTGTGTCGAGCGGGGGATGGGGCGCGCGATGGCCTGCCACACCCGGCACAAAGAATGGGTAGCCTGGATTTCCCGTGCCTGTCACCTGGACCTGTCCGCCGGGCCGGCCTGCGACGGTCACGATGCTGACCTGCGCCTGCGGCATGGGAGCCATAGCTATTGTGGGAAGTGGCACTATCGCGGGTATCGGCGTCCCGCGAGCTATTTCGCCGTCGGGTAGCGCGCGTGTGCCTGTTGCAGGTCGCCCCTGCGCGTCCAGAGGAGTCCCCGCCTCGAACACGTCGTGAACTCTCCACATCGCCCACATTCCCTGCGCGAAGTGCGGATAGAAGTGACAATGGAAGATCGAATCGCCCACGGCCTGATTCCGGTTGCCGCTTCCGTTGTGGACCATCTCAAGCGTGAAGGACGCGCCCGGCCCCAAAGCCTGGCTGTCGAGGTAGGAAGCGTTGTCGCTGTCGGGCGTGTGCAGCCACTGGTGTGTGTGCTGGTGATGTATGTGATGCTCCTTTGGTCCCGCGTGAAGGATTCTGAATTTCACGTGGTCGCGTATGTAAGCGCCATAGACGTTAGAAGGATCATCGGGGAAGAGGACCTTGGTTGCTTTCGGCCCCGGAGTGGGAGTGCAATTATCATTCTGCGGAACGGGTTCCGGATCGTCCGGGTCGTTGGCAGGGTCATCTTCATCTATGTCCTCCGGCTGGCACGGAGCGTTGGCCGGAACATCGACGACCTGTGCCGGGTCACTCACCGTCCAGGCCGAGAGGAAGAACTCTTCGTACTTGCACTCCGTGCAGGCGTGCATGGGGCCGACGCGGAATCGGTTAGCCAATATCTCCGCGCCGATCCCGCCCGTGCCATAGTTAATGGCGAAGGCATCCCTCACGCTGTGCAGGGTGTGCTCCAGAACAGGGTCTTCGAATTGTGGAAATGCCTGAACCGCTCCGATCTCGTCGTGATAGAGAATCGTGAATTCGCGGAACGGCTGTTCGCGGTCAGGCTCTGTCGGGTTGGGGGGAAACGTGCCCGCCGGAAATCGCCCGGCATTGGGACCTGTGATAATGCCCCTCAAGTCCGTATGCACAATCTCGTTCCCCTGTGTCATCCTCAATATGGGAAGCCCCGCGCGAGGGTGTCCCGCAGGATAGACAGCGTTATAGTTAAGTATCGGATGGCCCTGCGCCGTCCTTATGCAATTGCCTGCGCCATCCTTCTGGCAGGCCAGTATCAGGTCGGCAGCAGTCACCTGACTGCGATACCACTCTGCGTTGCGCGGCTGGACGTTGACAGACCCGAAAAGTCCTGGGGGGATAGAGCCGCCGTCGCCTTCGCCGCCTGCTATCGCAGCCCCGCTGTAGAGCATATGGCTGCCCTCGCGTTCTGCATAGAAGGTGTAGGTCCTGGTGCCGCCGGGCGCGACCAGGCTGCTGGCATTCTGACCTACGTTCGACCCGTCGCTTGCTATGCTGCCTACGAGTTGAAGCCCGATAGCGCGAACAGAGGCCGTGCGCGTAGCAGGCTGCTCCTCGTCTTCCGGGGTGGGGTTCAAAAAGTTTTGGAAGCTGATCTGCAAACAATCGCCCACGTTCATGCGCAACACGATGGGGCGCGGGCGCTTATCTGCTCTGAGCCGAACATTGCCCGCAGACAGCGTCGAGCCACTGATCGGTACGACGTCACGCCTGAGGGCATATATCATCCCTTGCGGCTGGGCCGCCCCGAGCCGATTCCACATGAAGGGCTGGTCAAACGCGACTACGTTTGCAGTCTTAGTATTAGCGGATGTGCAAGTGGGGGGACTTTGCGCTCTTGCGCTCTCAGGTATTGCAAGGAGCGCAATGCCTGCCGCAGCCCACACCAGGAGGAGCATACCGCACTTTCGAAAGACGCGGTTAGTACTCATATTCTTCTCCTTTCGTTATTGAGCTGAACAGAGGTATCCTCTTGCGCCGGAAGATTGTACTGGCGCGTTAAAGGCTATCCGTATTTTGCCCGAAGATGGCAGGACCGAATCTGTTCGAGGTTCGGAAGCGTGGAGGCTTACAGTGACTCGATGCGCACCCGAATCAGATAAATCGGTAGCGCGTTATTCGAGCTGCCACACCCCAATTGCCGTCAGGCTGCTGTTCCGTTCGCAGCACTACACCTCGCATCGCTATGCGGCCCGCCTCTGAGTTGTCGGATGGTTCGTCCGAGAATTGTACGACTATAAACAGTTTCGCTCTTTGCTCGACTTGTCGCGCCAGTTGGAGGTAGAACCCACCGGCGCTCAAGTTTTTTAGTGAGGCCTCCACCTCAAATGCAATGCCGCTTGCGTCAACCCCGCGCACCTTCACTGGATGAGAGGTGGTAATTCGCAACGTCTTCCGACGTTCCACTAGCGGCTTTGAATCCTGTTCTACGATAGGGGCGACATCATATGCAGCTTGCTACGCGCGCGCATCGGCGGATTTGGCTATTTTGAGTAGGCAGAATTGATCTTTTTCAATAGGCAGATTTGCCCACGGCACCGGCAGGTTTCTGCCAGTCCGGTTTGAGCGCAAAGGAATTAGACGCTTGCAGCCGCTCGATACGTGAGGGCGATCGGGGCGGGCTTACGCCTTCGGGCCGCTTTGGGTTCAGGTAGGGTCTTTCGTTCGGCTCAAGGGGTCAGAAGGGGAGCTTGGCCAAACCGTGACGGTAGGCGTAGACAACCAGCTCCAATTGATCCGAGACCCCCAGCTTGTCGAAGATAGAGGTCAGATGATGATGCACAGTCGCCTCGCTGATGAACATACGCTCTGCAATGCGTTTGTTCTTAAGCCCCTCTGCTAGAAGGGCAATGACCTCGCGCTCGCGTCCGGTGAGCGCGGAGATTTTGTTGGCTTCCGCGACAACTTCAGCGGGAACCTGCTTGGGCTTGCTCGACCGTAACATCTCGCCGATAATGCCCGACATTATCGAGCGGTCGAGCCAGACTTCGCCCGCATGAACTTGCTTTATAGCCTCTACCAGAAGCTCGACCGGACTATTCTTCAGGGCGACGCCCATTGCGCCCATCCGTATGGAGCGCAGATGAACCTCCGTGTCGCGCAGTCCCGTCAGAATCAACACGCGCGTCCCTTTAGAGTTTTCCATCAACGTCTGAAGCAAGCCAAGGCTGACGTCGGCGCTGAAATTGATGTCTAACAAAATGATGTCAGGTCGCGCGCGAAGCGCGTTGAGAGCATCGGCCTGGCTGTCGGCCTGGCCAGCGACTTTCAACCCGGGTTGGCTTTCGAGCAGGTTGTGCAGCCCGAGGTGGACTATCTTATCGTTGCCAATGAGCAGAACTCGAATAGGGCTCCCAATAGCAGTGGGGGAGATCATCATCAGGAGTCTCCTTTAAGAGCTGTTTTAGCTTACTCAATCCTAGTGGACGCAGATGGCGCCGAAGAGGCGCTGGCACCTACTCTTTAGCGGTTTCGATTGGCGATATCAGGGAAACGACACACTTTAGGAAAGTGCTTTTATGGGCATTCATCTCAACATACAGAGTGACCGCAAGCTCTATCGCTTCAGAATCCTCGAATGTCCACTATTGTATGAGAAGCCTTTGATCTATCTTGTTCGTCAGGCCGCGTCCACAGGCTCCCGGTCGAAACTTACGCCTGACATTGAGTTACGACCGGACGCTTCAAATTGGACCTGGATAATGATAAGCAGGGTAATCATTACCATAATTAGGAGCCGCATTGCAAGCACCAAGAGCGGCGCGCGAGGCGAATGCAACAAAGATAGAAGAGTGACTGAGATTCCGCTAATATAGAGAGCGTGGACACTGCTTGTCGGCATAGAGTCGGAGGGCTTAGTGGACACAGTACACGCACATTTGATTCTCAACCATATCCCTTCAATAGGCGTTGGCGCGGCTGCTTTTCTGCTGTTATATGGTCTTTTCAAAAAAAGCGACGAAGTAGTGAAAGTTACATTGTATGGCCTTGTAATGATAGCTCTGGTCACGATAGCTGTTTTCCTGACAGGTAAAGCCGCCGAAGATACTAAGGACGAAGAAGGCGAAGAAAACAATGATGAAGGCGGCGGCAAGGGAAGAGGCAGAGGACGAGGCGGAGATCGTCGCCAGTAAAACTGTCAAATAACTCCGCGACTCTAGTCCGGTTCTCCTTGGAGGATGAAAGCGGCCCAGTAAAAAGGTGATCGCCAGCGCCGCTGTTGCCACATCTCCTGCTGTGCTTCTCTCAACGCTGCCGAAGGGCGTTTCCCTTCGCGCAACATCTTCCCATAGAACCGCCTCATCAGTTCCGCCGTTGCCACATCGTCAATCTTCCATAAGCTCGCCATCACGCGGCTTGCCCCGGCATGCATGAATCCCCTTGTGAGGCTTACAAGTCCTTCCCCGCGAATCTCTTTTCCGATCGCCGTCTCGCAAGCACTCAACACTACTAACTCTGCCCGCAGATCCAAGTTGTAGATGTCGTGAAGTCGCAGGAAGCCATTCTGGTTCTCTCCCTTGTCGTTCACCAGTGACAGAACAAGGCTAGACATCTCCGGCCTCTTGCTGTCAATCAATCCGTGGGTCGCAAAATGGATGATGCGGTATTGACTGAGGTCAGACCCCTTTAGCGTTGCCAGGCTGGCGTCCACGCCTAAAGCCTGGAAAACCTCTTCGCCCGTCGCAGCCTTGATAATCGCTTCTGCCTCGGCCCGTGAAGAAGGTAGCCGCGATAGCCCTGCGTCCTTCATCCCGGCCTGTCGCAAAGCGGCGCGGAGCGCCTGAAGCCTGGCCGCCTGAGGTTGCCTGGAGGCGTGAACTCCGAGGTCGCCCTTGCTGAAGACGGGATCGGCGAATATGGCCAGCGTTCTGGTCGCGGGTTTACGACTCGCGGATGTCTGTCGTAGCACTGCAAGGGAGGAGAACCGATGGCAAGTATATGATCTCGTGGTCGAGCATAAGCGGCCTGTATGCCGCTGCGGTTCCGCCGCCTTGCGCGCTATCAGTCGTTGCAGAGACAGATAGTGCGGCAAACGGAACATACTGTATTGCCCCATCAGGGACTATCACCAGCCGCTTTCCTGCCAGTTGCCCCGCCACCGGGCCAAGCAATATCTTCCCCAGTCGCGCCGCCTCTGCTTCGAACTCAGTCTCAGAGGTCGTCGATGTCTGTAGGGCATAAAATCTCCGCGAAATGCCATTGATCTCTGCGCGTCCCGGCAGCTTGTAACAGCGCACTTCTGATCGGCTGATAGCCCACAGGTAGCTGCGCTTTTCGCCGACTGCGAACTCAAGTAACAAGGTATTGTCATCGAGGAACTGACGCATCTCTTCCCACCTTAATGGCTGCGGATGGGTCAGGGCTGCGTAGCGCGGACTTGCCCTTCGCATCTGCTCCTGGATGTCCTCGTAGCTCCCAAGCAATAGCTTCAGTTCCCCCTCGGCCTCCTGGGTAGCCCTCTGCGACGAACTTTCTGAGTAAAGCGATACGATATGTCGCCGCGCCAAAAACGGACGGCAGGGCGAAGAGATACTTTCTAATCATGGGTCAAGAGCCGGCTTACGATTCTAGTTAATGGAGCCTCTCACTATAAGATTAATGGCCCTGCCCAATAATAGCGAACGCCCGCAAGGTCAAGCAATCTTTCTCAGAAGGCGCCCGAACGGCGGGCGCCTTCTGAGCGCTGCTTTGTGGTCGGCGCTTGTCTCTCCTTTAAGATTTACACCCTGGTCTTTTTTAACTGGTTTCATCTGGCGGACACTCGTCTTCGAGATAGTGAAGCGCAACGTTCTTCACTTTCACAAAGCCCAGCTTCCCCCTGCTGTCATCAGGCATACCAATCCTGCTGTCGTCAGGCATCCCTATTCTACTGTCATTGATCATCCCGATCCTAATATCATCAATCATGCCTATCCGGCTGTCGTCAGGCATGCCTATCCTGCTATCGTCGGGCATACCGATCCTGCTGTCATCGGGCATGCCTATCCTATGATCATCTATGTGATCCAAAAAGCCTTTAGGCGGCATAAAGATCAACCCGTCATTGTTCGCGAATCGCCTGTTATCGCGCGGCCTGCGGCGGGTCATTTTAATAAACTCATTGACGAATTCGCCCCACTCCGTCGCCTTGTTGAAGGGGGTGATATCCATCTGTCGCAGCTCTCTCGGCTTCTTACGTTCGCTGAAAGGGATAAATCTACGATAGCGGAACAGCTGGCGCTCTGTTGCCACCCAGGGGAAATAGAGCGAGACGCCGTGCGAGTGCTGAAAACCCGCCCCGCGTAGCAGGACTTTTTAATGAGCGGGGTGAGACTATTGATCACATCATTGCACTCTTCCGCAAATTCGGGGGCCGCTTCCATCAGTTGCTCGCAGAAGTCGTAGAGATCTACGTACTGTTCGATCGCATAAGACTGCGCATACCAGTGTGCTGCAATGATCGCATTAGTAACCGACGTATTGCTGCGCCCTCTTATCTCACGGCGGAGCTTCTGAGTCAGCGTCCTGAGGGCTTCGGTCAATTTAAACCAGCCTTTCACGTTCAGGTCACAGGCGCTCATGTCGACCGACTGACCGACGCACGCGAAGCTGGAATAGTAGCGCACGCAACGGCGCACGATTTCCGACGCCAGCTCTCCCGGAGCGGCGTCGGAATGATCTTTCAGATACTCAAGGATCGTGAAGTAGGGCCAGCCGGCCGTGGTCATAAAGCCCTGGCTTGCGACCATGTATTTCACTTCATCCTTGAGCAGGAACGCCACCTCCGCCGTCATCATCGCGCAGGCGTCAAAGCCGAGTACGTCTATACGCGGGTCATTATTTTCGCCACCGGTTTCATCCGAGTACGCGGCCTGTTGACTCTGCTTCTTCTCCTTAGCCGCTATTCCGATCTGCTCGACCATTTCGCCGAGCGCCCAGTCCAATCTGGGAATGCTCATAAAGCGGCCCGCCCCCCGGTCGAGCAGAAAGGTCTCGCCGATCATTCCGCTGCCATGCCCTGATAGCAACAGCAAGTAGTGGCGGGCAGGATGTTTCTCGATAGAATGGGTGACGAAGTTTCTAAGCAGCGATGAGGAAGCCATATCTCTCAGTCTTTTCGAATCCTCGTTTCCCGTGTCCCTGTTCTCTGTGTTTGTTCTCTCGGATTCAACTCCTCTAGCTCTGGTGTTGGGGTTGGTCGCTCTGTTCCTCTCGTCTATCTTTTCTTCTCTGACAAACTCCAAAGGATGGGCAACTTTCGCCCACCCGGCTCTCTTGTCGAAGATGTTGAAGTCGCCGCGGCCATTATCCGGCGCATGGAGAGGCGCGTTCGACCTGTTGGCATTATCCTTTGCCTCGGCAGGGTTCTTCTCCTGGTTAGTGCTTGCCGGGATGTGTAACCGATAAAGGTTGGGGGCCACTGTATCCATGAGGGCGACGACTTCGACCTTCGGCGGCGTGCCGACGCGGATCATTTCTTTGAAAGCCCAGACGAACTCTTCACTCAGGTCGGAATCCCCTGAGTGGTAAATTATTATCGTCCAGTTGTTCGGCGTCTGATCATCCGATACCGGCTCGCTCGATTTATTATCTTCCTGTTCATTCATGCTTGAGGGCTCCATAGTTTGTAAATCTCCTTTCTTTAATCTGCACTTGTTTGGGCGCGCTTCCGCCGAGCTACCAGGACGCCGGACTGTTTTAATTGGCTAGCTGTCTGGCGCGAAAGGGCAAAGGCGCGCAGGGTAGAGGCGATTGAGGACAACGACATCTAGCACAGAGCTTCTGGTTACTGCTTCAATATCCCGAAGTAAAATTGCTCCCCGCCTTCCTCGACTTGACCGCTGTTATTCTCGCCGCTGACAACTATAAAGTAGTTGCGATTCTCGATCAGGTGAACGGGAATCAGAACGGCGATCTGGTTGACGCCCCGGCTCTTCTTAGGCTTAATCGGGCCGCTTTGCCATACATTCTCGCGGTTTGCCGTCTGCAACGTCGCCCGGTAGCTGGGGTACTCATCGGAGCGGAGTTGCAGAACGAGGCGCACGGTCTTGACGTGCGGCGCTATGGTCAGCACCTGGCTTCGCTTTTCTTCCGGTGATAAAAGCGCTAGAACAGATCATATGCGCCCTGGGGCTAATCTCGTGAGCGCGCTTGGGCGGCACTCGCGCTCTAATGAGCCGCTGTTATCTGTAACTGAGATGGCGGCCTTCTTTAAAATGGAAGGCTATATTGATCCCGAGTGCCATTAGCTTAGGCATAGGAATGGATATGACACGGGGAAAAGATTTGGAGTAGGATGTCCGGGGTAGGCGGGACTATAGGTCATAAAAGTGGTAATACACCACTTCTTTTATGACTTACACTATTAGTTAGGCGCTTGCTCGTGCCAATTGCATTAAGATGTACTGACCGTGCGAATCATGCGTAATTCTTCTGACGAACTACGTCTATAACTAATGATGTGGTATCAAGAACGCTTTTACCACTTTAAGCGCCTCGACGCGGACAGACGAGCGGCTAATAAGTCGAACGGATAAAGGAGGATATCAAATGACACCCCAGGATTATAAATCCCTTGTAAAAGAACGACGGGTCTTCATCATACATGGTCATGACGAAGACAATCTCAACGCCCTGGAACTGTTATTGAAACAGAACTTCAAGATGGATTCCGTGATACTAAATCGGCTTCCAGATTTCGGTAGAACGATCATTGAGAAATTTGAGCAGGAAGCGGAAAGCTGCTGTTATGCAATTGCTCTATTTACACCAGACGACCACATGAGCGGCGAGGAAGGTGAGGTGTGGCAGCCGCGCCAAAATGTCATGTTCGAATTGGGTTGGTTTTGCGGTCGTTTGGGGCGATGCAAGGTTCTCTTCCTAAAAAAGAATGGAACCTACTTGCCTTCAGATTTTTCGTCTGTGTTGCAGAAGACTTTTCAAAACTCAGTTACTGAGGAAGCGCTTGTCCGGGCAATCGAGAACCGAGTTCCGACAACATGGCATCGTGTGGTAGGAATCCAGTGATGGAAAGACAAGGAGCCGGCTCCTTAGAAGCCGCGCCTAACAAGCGCGTGCACCGGAGCCGCGCAAGCGAGTCTCGTATGGCCCCGTGAGCGTTATGTGCGCGGCCCGCTGATGCGTGTCGTTAGGCGTTAATGACTGGACGAGCATTTCGGTAAAGGAGTAACAATGAAGAAAAGCACCGAGCGCGAAGGCGCATCTTATTGTCAGTTCTTGCCACCGCATAGGCTACAACAGGAACTGTGGCCTTCCATGGCACTAAAGACGTATTCATCACAAATTACTGAAAGGAGCCAACATGAATGACGAGATAACAACGGAACGTATGCAGCTACAGGCGGAATACATGCAAGGGTGGTTGCAACATGCCCCGAAGCCGCCCGAACGCGGAGATAACTCATACGACGTATTCATCAGTTACCGCTCGTCGGACAGGGCGTGGGCCATGGCATTGTACGATGCCTTGAAGCTGGCAGGGTGGGAGCCGTTTCTGGATCAGTATGACCTCGTTCCCGGTACTAACTTGGAGACGTCCTTGGCGGAGAGCCTGCAAGCAAGCTCGTCGGGTGTAATCTTGTGGTCTAGTCGCACTAGGGACTCCGAATGGTGCAAACGGGAACGCCAAGCCATGACTACTTTCAAGGATAGTCGGCGGAATAGTCAGCGCCCCTTCAACTACGTGTTCGCCAAGCTCGACGCCGAACCGTTGCCGCTCTTTGCCCATGCGGACCTGTACATTGACTTTGAAGAGAGCCCGGAGGGACCGCGGGGCGTGAACCTACTCAAATTGATCTGTGGAATGAGAGCCGTTTCCCTTACCCAAGAAGCTGTAGTAATGGCCCAGAAAGTTGACCAGGATGCGCAACGGATTCTGATCGCTATCAATGGCGCGGTCGAAGCGGGGAATTCAACCCGACTCCGAGAGATCGGAACCTCAGCGGAGCCCGGTATCCTCGCCTCACCAGGGCCTGTGCTGGCGGCTGCGCAGGGGCTCATCAGCATGGGGAAATGCCAGGACGCTTTGGAGGTGCTCAAACACGCCTACGCATACTTCCCAAAGTCCATCCGTGTAAAGCAGTTGGAAGGGCTAGCGCTGCGACGCCTCAAGCGATACCAGGACGCTATCGACGTGCTGTCAGAGCTTAAAGCCGCAGGTCACCAGGATCCCGAAACGATGGGAATCCTTGGAGCAGCCTGGGACGGCGTTTACCAGGAATCCGGGAAGATGCTGCATCTTCGAAGATCGCGTGAATTGTACCGGACCGCTTTCCAAGGCGACCCAAAAAATTATTATACGGGCATCAACGCCGCAGCGAAATCACTTTTCCTGGGAGAGTCGCAAGAAGCCGAAAGGTTGGCCGCCGAGGTACTGCCGCTAGTCAAGGCCGCGAGCGACGGCAACGATTTCTGGGCTGGCTGCACTTTGGGCGAGGTTTACCTCCTGCAACGCGACCACAACTCTGCCGCAGCGCAATATCAAAAGGTCATCGACAAGCATCCGAGCAAGACCGGGGACCTTGTCGGGACGCGACAGCAGGCAACGAGGATTTGTAGCGCACTCAACTTGTCGGAGGAAGAGACGAGGAAGGTACTCGCTCCATTTGAGCTGCTCGAGTAGTAGCGTTTGGCATGGCGTGCTAGGGTGCAGTGTTTTCACGGGTATGCAATCACCGATGTGCGGATAGCAAGTACCATGGCGGTCGCAACATCGCCAGACGCCGCCTAACAGCCAATAGAGGCGGGCGGTCAAGAGAAAACAGTTCTATCTTGGCCCCGAAAGGCTTGTTTTCTTCGCGAGCATCATTTAATCACCTACTGCATGTGCTCTGACTTTTTACTTCTCTGTGCGGTGTCAGATTCTCTGCACCAAACAGCCAAACGGGCTCTCAGTCTTGTTGCTGCTGACTGCGCTCCAGAAGATTAACCGTTCCGCACCGGCCTCACTCAAACGCGACGGGAAGCTTTTGCTCTCCAGTTATCTACGAGATACCGGCGCGGGCAGAGCAATTCCAGAAAGTTGACAATAGCTGGTGGAGGTCGCCTCCCAATCAAACGCGACGGGATCGTCCCAGTTAGGCGTCGGAGATGACGACCTCCATAACTGCATCATTTCCCGAACAGCATCTCTTCTCTATAATCCTCCCCTTGTTTCATTACATAGTAGGCTGCCTGCGCAAGCTTGTGCGCTATGACGTTATAGGCTACTAGCTTTCGCGCGCTGCCCCGATGCCTCGCGAGATGTCCTTGATAGCAGCGACGGATTCTGGGGTAGCTGCGCACTGCCACGACTGCTGCCTGGTTGAATGCTGATTTCAGATAAGCGTTGCCCTGCTTGCTTGAGCGACCCCGGCGGCTGACCGCCCCTGATTGTGCTACTCCGGGCACCAGCCTACAGTATGAACTGAAGTGGCGAACTGTGCTGAAGCGGGAGATCTCTCCCACTTCGTAAAGGATAGTCAGTGCCAGTATCTTTCCTATGCCGGCTACTTTCAGCAATCGCTTGTAATCTGCCTTGTCACGGGTCAGTGAAAGAATCTGCTGCTCAAGCTCCGTTATTTGCTTCGACAGCAAATCAATCCTCTCAAGCTGATGAGCCGCGCTCATCACAAGCAGCGGATGAGAGAACCACTCTCGAAGGTCTTCGTCTTCGGCCAGCTTGATGTGGTTGCGAGAGCTACAGAGTATGCCTTCACGCAATAGCAACTGACGAAGAGAGCCGTACTCCTGCGCCCGCAGTCCGACAACGTGCATACGTCGGCGGAGAAGATCACGGATGGGACGTGTGGAGGCTGGGTAGATGTAAGATTTGGGAATCACGCCAGCTCGCAACAGTTTTGCCAAAGTGAAAGCATCCCTGCGGTCTGTTTTCACTTTAGCTTGAGTAATCATCGCCAGGCCGAGCGTGTGAGCCAGTGAGACATGGAAACCGTTTGCTTGCAAACCATCAACAAGCCAGTACCAGTTGAAGGTGCTTTCGACGACGATCTGCAAGTTGGGCTTGAAAGGTAGAAGCAGGTTCGAGATACGAGGCAACTCGTTAGCAGCTTTCTGCTGAAGATGGATTGATAGGGTTCTCATCAACCACACAGAGGTGAGAGTCTCTTGCGCTGAGATCAATTCCGCAGTAAAACACTTTAGGCGGTCTCCTTTCTTAGAAGAAATATTTTCAACTGTCTGCGGGTGATTATATGTCGCCCGCAAGACCGCCTCTATTGATTATCAAACGCATTCAGCGGAGGCCGCGAATCGAGTTTCGTATGTATCCATCAGCGCGGCTCGCGGCCCCGCTGATGCGCAGCGTTAGGCGGCTTTCAGATGGAGAGCTTGCGGTGGGCGATAACCGAACGGATGGCTAGACATGAATACTAAAGACTCGCACGTTTTCATTTCATACAGCTGGCGCGATAAGCGATTCGTCGAAAGACTCTGCATGTCGTTGAAAGATTCTGGAGTGCCAATTTGGATCGATAAGGTCGAGATGAAGGCAGGGGACTCCATTCAGGGACGTGTGGAAGCGGCAATCACGAACGCTGAGTACGTTGTTGTTGTCCTGTCACCGCACTCCGTTAACTCTACCTGGGTCACTGAAGAACTTCGTTTGGCGATGACCCGCCAGCGTGAAGAAAAACTACGGCTTGTGATTCCTATACTCTACAAGGATTGCCTGATACCACCATTTCTCCGAGATAGGCTTTGCGTGGACTTTCGCAAATCAAAACCATTCAGCACCAACTTTCAAATGCTTTTGGCTGCGCTCGATGACGGCCACCGCGCTACCCGCGGTCTAGAAGAAGAAAACTTCCCCACGATGCCGACTTTTGTAGAAAGTCTCGCGAGTGCAGATGGCCTAAAGGATGACGAGTGGATGACCGTATTCCAGTCATTGCCTTTGGTGCAAATTCTGGCTAAAGCAATATCGCTGAATGCCTTCGCCGGAACGATCAAGACCGAGATTCTTATCGCACTTACTATGACCTCCCACGCCGGTGGTGGTATTACCTTTAATAATTTGTGCGCCCTCCTCGGTTTTCTGTCAGATATGCAAAAACGCAATTTGACAAACCCTGAGCTACTACGACTCGTCAAGGAGATTGTGGAGTTAGCCAGTAAAGAAAGCACATACCGTTGGTTTGCGCTTTCTTTCTTAATCCGTCGGCTTGTTGCTGTTCACTCCCGCCGTACAAAACTGGACCTGCTGCCAGACATCTTCCCAACCGCTGGCTTTGATCCACTGGCGGACCGGCTTGTCGCCGAGTTCTTCGAGACAGATGATTCAAGCGGGGGTGGCTTGGCTGAGCTTTGGAAAGAGGCGTCGGTATACTACCGAGAAGAACTGATCCAGTATCTCATACGAGTCTCGGAGTGGAAGAAGCCCGTGCGTATTCCAGAAGATATTGCGTCACAATCCGATGCTATACGAATGAAGCGATCCTTCAAACCGTATTGGCAGAGCATTCAAGGGCGACAGGTAGAGGCTTCACTCGCGCTGGATGAGTTGGTTATTCCAAGCGATCATGTGAAACCAGAGACGATTCTGTCCTCCATCGAGACCGCATCGCGAGCAATGCCTAACATTGACCGAACAGGAGTTGATGCCCTAATAAACCTGGTAACCGGAGACAGCGTTGATCGTTCTTCGGTGATGCTCCAACATTTGATCTCTTGTGCGGAGTCATCGCCTCTCCATACGTTGATGGACTTACATCAATCATGGCCTTGGTCGAGATAGTTGACACGTTTGGCATTGATTCATTGGGGTATGACCGCCGTTTCCCTTACTGTCTGTTGGTCCCGAAGCCAATCGCCTTCTTGAGCCATATGTTTCGCGGTGCAGATCGCATCTCAGCCCTCTCAGCACTAGTCGAAGCGGCAAACGGATTACCGGCAAACAATATCTATTTCATCATCCTGGTCAAGCTGCTTGATTGCTTTCGTCATATGCCCATTTATGCTGCTGTCCACATGCAACTTGAGGAGTTGGAAGAATCCGCTGCGCATATGTTTGCGCTAAACGAACTACTGCATGGAGATCGAACGGCAAACAATTTGCTTGCCCCGATAGCTAAAGACGCAACTGCTGGAATTGAGAAGCCGACTCGTAGGCCCCCCAAGCGTGCAACTAAGAAAGGGTGACATTCACCGCCGTTGAACAAAACGTTCCGGCAGGCAGGCCACACGACTTATGTTCCATTAATAAGTTGGAGACAGAAACGAAAATTGCGATATACAATTCTGATTGTCTGGAATGAGGACGAGGAATTGGCGAAAGAGTTAACGATGGCATACAAGACACCAAGGTAAAGCGGCAGGTTGAGAGAAGGATTGCTGACTCGGAGCGGCGACTGCCAAGGCCATTTTTCCGGCGACCCGCCGCCTAACAATCGCATCAACCGGAGCGCGCGAATTGGAGTTCGCAAGATTTCTGCGGGTGCTGCTCGCGCGCCCGGTGACGCCGGTCGTTAGATGGCTTGCCTGATGGTTGGATTGTAATATTGTAGAATGGATCAACTAGGTAAATCACTCTACAATGATGCCCGCTGTTATGATCTTATCATGGGCAAATATGCCACCAGCCCTCTCCTTGATTTCTACCATCGACAAGCTGCCCGCTTTGGAGAACCAGTTCTTGAGCTTGCTTGCGGAAGTGGACGTCTCACCGTTCCACTTGCACAGGCTGGAATCACTATTGCGGGCTTAGACATCTCCAGGCACATGCTCAATATGGCCGAGCTAAAGGCTGCCGAGCGCGGTGTTGACATTCGGTTTGTGCAGGGGGACATTCGCAACTTTGATCTTGGTCGGAAGTTTGAGTTTATTTTCGTTGCAGCGCAATCTTTGTCCCATCTACACATCCGCGAAGACATAGAAAAATGTTTTGAGTGCGTGAGGCGGCATTTAGCTGAGGAGGGGAGATTCTTAGTAGAGCTACACAATCCCTCATTGAAACTGCTCTCCAGAGAGGCGGGGCATCGTTATATGGTTGGGGAGTATGAAGATCAAGGATCGCATAAAGAAGTTATCCTCACGGAAGAAGTTCGTTACGATGCGGCCAAGCAGATCAATTACATTGTTTGGTACTTTGAGGGAGGAGAATATCCTGCAGGAAAGGTGCTGACATTCGAGATGCGGCAATTCTTTCCGCAAGAGATTGATGGACTGCTTGTGTATAATGGATACACAATAGAGGAGAAATACGGCGACTATGATGAGGCGATATTTTCCAGTTTGTCACCAAGGCAACTCATCGTATGCCGTGCCAGTTGAAAACTGGTCTTGTGCCAAAACGCCATCTAACGACTCGCATCAGTGGGCGCGGGCAACGGCACTGACTGTTTCATGCGAAACTCGCTGCCCGCGCTTGTTAGGTCGCTTCTGTAAAATTGAACTTCTAGTTTAGGCAGGTATCTAAGCAGTAGAGTGTTCAACTACAATATTTGGAGTCAAGTCCTATGTTACAGCGCAACTATAAGTACGATGTGGCTCTTTCATTCTCAGGCAAAGATAGAGAACTTGCTCGTACTATCGCTCATGCTCTTCAAAGCAGAGGCGTAAGAGTATTCTACGATGAGTGGGCTAAAGCAGATATCTGGGGGAAAGACCTATTTTTGCACTTACATGAAACCTATTCAGCACAGGCACGATTCTGTGTTCCGCTTTTATCACACAATTACGTTACGAGTAAGTGGACAAAGCATGAATTGAAGAGCGCTCAAGAGAGAAGCTTGGAAGCTGAAGAAGAGTACATCTTGCCAATTCGAATTGATGATATTCCTGTACCCGGGTTGCGATCTACAATCGCCTATATTAACTACCCTCAATCTAGTGCGGACGAGATCGCACAACTAATTGCAGCCAAGCTTCAACTCCAAATAGACGACGCGCCTGCTCAAAAAGTGCTTCCAGATACAACAACTGTAATAGTCCCAGATAAAGTTGCGGGCTTCTCGCGTTCGGTCGTAAGTCAGGACGTGAGAATTTCGGAGAAGGATATTATCGAGGGCCTAGATAATATCTGGCCTCACTCTAACCCAAAGTTGAGGTACAATTTTGCAAACGAGATGGGGCGATATTTCGGGTTCAAGTTCCGTTATGGATTTGGGCCGGTCTATACGGCCTGGCGACTTAACAACAGGGTGTTCATTTCTACTTTGCCTGATGTTGGAGGATTAAGCTCTCCTTCACAAAAGACCTTCGAGTTCGAATTATATGGAGGTGCGGCTAAGAGGCTCGCCCTTGTTGCCGAGTGGATACCGGTAGAACCTGGCTGGGAGATGATTAGCTCTGCCGAATTCCATCAGAGTATAACCGGGATAAGTGCCGACCGCTCTGGATGCAACATGGAGAGGGAGGCAACTATAAAAGTTCTCGAACAGAGAGGAGTGAGTTTTCGATTCCCTGTAGCCCCGCGAGCGGGTGCTCCGGAACGCTTTTGCGAATGGTTACAAGCTGAACCTGCCGGCTTACTCTTTGATTGGGATCGTAATCCACATCTCGTCGGCCCGGGGTTGGGGGTCTGGAATAGTATTTATCATGAGGAAACTGGTGAAGGTATTTTACTGTTTGGAGTGCAGGGGGGCTGGTCAAATAGCGCTTTATATAGTTTTGAAGACACGCTCGACTTACTGCTGCCAACTCGCTATGTGCGAACTCCTCTTGGCTCCGGGCTTATGCGAATCTGTGTTCATTTATCCAATACCCCGCCTCACCCAATGCCTTTAGATGACATTAGAACGTATAAGTTTGATACTGAAAATGTATGGCCCGCTGTTAGTAAGGTGTATGCCGCCATCGGCAGAATGATCGCAGCAGAGCGTGAAATACCTGTTGCTCCTCCGAAAGCAGACGGGGCCCTGCCCAAACTTAACGCAATGCAGGCCTCTCTATTTAAGAGGGCGGTCGAATCCTTAGGCAATTTAGAATACCCTGAAAAAGTTAAGGATTATCCGAGAGATAGTGATAAAAGAGGATGGAGTAAACTACATCATTCGCCTTACTACCTGCGTATAGGCGTCTACCAGCCTATAACCAGCTTCAGTTTTAGCGATGTGGTAACTAAAAGTGAACTTATTGCCTATATTGAGTCATGCGAGGGGACTTAAAGCGACCGGAGTTCATATTAAAGGCAACCTAACGACTCGTTCAACCGGAGCGCGGGCTGAATGCTTTTCATAATTGCTTTGCTGCGGTGAAAGTCGATGATAGAAGGTTTTTCTTTGGCTGGCTCTCAGCAGCTACTCCATCTACAAACAATGTCTGCTTTGAGTTATCATCCAAATCATCAAACAAATTGGTTAGTCTCTCTACGCGAAAGCTCAAAATGCATTTAGACACCTTGACCAAAATGAGCCGTGTTGTTGACCCAAAAACTTTTCGGGCAAGTGCCTAGCCGGGACTTCACTGGCGGGTCTAACAAACGCATTCATCGGAGGCCGCGAAGCAAGTCTCGCATCAATCCGTCAATGCGGCTCGCGGCCTCCGATGAATGCGTTTGTTAGGCAACTGGGTTTGAGTTAATTATACCCTCCCTGTCTAGAGCTCTTCTGATTTCATGAAAGGTTTGCTCGAGCTTATCACCGCTAAACGGAATATGTTGCAAGCCAGACACATTCGTGAACTCCTCAAGACCCTCTTGAATCAATAGAAATACTTTTTCAAATCCTAGCTTCCCTTGAAATAATCCGGCTTCATGAATTACATTCTGCCGTGCCCTCCTTCCCCCAACAGCAGTCTCATCTTCTGCTGTCAGTATAAGCACCGCAAAATTAGCTTTGTTTAGCATCTCTTCAAGTATAGGAATGATAGGTTTGCCTATCCGGGATTCTGATTCGTAACTCACCGTTCTTAAATGTAGGTCCTTTTCAAGAAATAACTGTAGACGCGCCCAAAGTGCGTTCCGCCCGTGACCAATGAATACACAAGGAGTCTTTCCATTGATTTTATCCTCTCCGTTTATCTCAGGGACCTCAACATCCAAGATATTAATCTCTTCTTCGCCCTCTGCGCGTGTATAAAAATGTACTGATTTTTTTGCTGTTCCTTGGGGGATTTTACCAGTGTGAATCAAATCTAGACCGACAATATATTTTGGTTGCCTCATTAGCTCCATACCGAGCTTCCTAAACTTTGACATAAGGCTATAAGCCAGAGCCTTTGTTTGTATTAAATAACCGGCATTCTGTGCAGCCACCTCAACTTCTCCGTATTGTTTAGTTAGCCCATCAACCCCAAAGGTTACATCATCTAGTTTTATATTAGCGAAATATTCTCCCCTATCAATAACAGGAAACACCCGCCGATTGATTTTAGTATGCAGAGCAGGCCGCAGACCTAACTTTGCCATACAGTCATATAGCCCGACGGGCAGCTCCAAAATAGTTGATTCGCTCACCTTGAGAATTTTCTTCTCGGTTAGACGCCTAAGGATCCTCAGTAGCGTGTCTCTAGTTGCCAAGTCTTTTATCTCTATAGTGTTAAGAATCTGGTTATCGTCTCTATTTGTATACTGGCGAAGGGTAAGCAGTTCCTCGCCTCCTAACTTCCTTAACCGCAAGTAGCAGCCCTTTTCCTTCAATCTAAATTCAGTTGTATCGAAGTATATATCCTTGATTTTGAGTGTATTTCGAGGACCCAGGCTGAAGTCACCAATATGGGCTTTCCTTTGTAGTTCCTGCATTATTCCTTCTAGCTCATCAGAATTTATGCTGAGTTTGGTTTCAAGTCTTAGGTCAGGCAAAAATTGAATAAAACTTAAGATGTCTTGATATTCTGATTGAAGGGGCGGCCCAATCGAAGCTTGAAGTTTCTGTCGTAGTAAAGCATCCAGTTCGCGAAGAGTATATTTGATGTCTTTCTCCGCTTCTATCTGAATCTCGATATCCTTGCTTGTTCTTTGAGCATTATAGAGAAGAAGCTTTCCTATACACAACTTTGCAATCCGACGCCCATGTCGGTCTACTACATATTTATATGACCATCTTTTCTCCCGTGTGCATATTTCTTTAAGTCCCCACGCTCGAAATAACCCTTCAAATCCGACCCTCGAAAACTCTGCGTCAGAAAAGCGCTGTTGGGCGATTCCCATATTTAGCAGGCAGTTAGAAATTGCCGCGAGCGTTGTCGAGTTAGGCTCTCCTTCTACTTTGGCTGGCGCATACCTTGAATCGGAGCCAACAGAATCAGATGTTAACAACGCTAAGGTGAGATTCTTTTCATTAACCAAACGGGATCTTAGGAGAGCACCTGTTTTTGAGAGAATTGAATTTGCTGTATCGAAATAGGTATCATATATCTCAAGCGTAGACCCAGGCTGAAATTTGTATGCTCCTATAGTCCCTGCTTTCTCTAGTTGTGCAACCGCGTTCTCACCTCTTTTGGGAATTATTCTATACTTTAATTGGTTTTCTAAAGTTGATGATTTCTTCTTGTCTTTCGAATATACCTTGCCCATTTAGATCTTGCATTCCTCCCTATTGATAATCACAAAGATGCAAATATCAGAGTCTATATTACAATATAAGTACTCAGGCGCAAATAATGCCAATCGCATATTCATTTTAGCATTTACATAGATATGCGCTGAACAGGTTCTATCAAATGTACCGTGCCCTTGTACTAACCGTACTTTGATGCAACGGAAGCAGCCTAACAGCCAATAGAGGCGGTCAAGAGAAAAGTATTCCCCTCTTGGCCCCGAAAGGCTTGTTTTCTTCGCGAGCTTCTTTTACCAGCCTCTGCACTTGCTCTGACTTTTTACTTCTCTGTACGGTGTCAGACTTTCTGCACCAAACAGCCAAACGGGCTCTCAGTCTTGTTGCTGCTGACTGCGCTCCAGAAGATCAACCGTTCCGCTCCGGCCTCACTCAAACGCGCGGGTTAGCTTTACGCTCTCCAGTTAGGTACGAGATACCAAAGCGGGCAGAACTCGTGCAGCTGACAACGAGCGGATGAGAGAACCACTCTTTGAGGTCAACTTCTTGGGCCAGCTTGATCCCATTGCGTGAGTAGGAGAGTAGACCTTCTCTCAAAAGCAACTGGCGAAGGGAGCCGTATTCCTGCGCCCGAAGGGCAACGGCTTTTATGCGACGGCGCAACAGATCACGTATGGGGCGAGTAGAAGCTAGGGTAGATGTAGGCAGTTGGGATCAGGCCAGCCCTGAGCAACTTGGCCAAAGCGAAGGCATCCCTACGATCTGTTTTGACTTTAGCCTGAGTAATCATGCTGAGGCCGAGCGTGTGAGCGAGGGAGACCTGAAAGCCGAGGCTTTGTAGGCCATCAACAAGCCAGTGCCAATTGAAAGTACTCTCGACGACGACCTTGAGATCAGGCTTAAACGGGTCAAGGAGGTTCGAGATGAGATGGAGTTGATTAGTCGCCTTGTGCTGGAGATGAATCTTGATCTCATCGTCAACAACACAGAGGTGAGAGTCTCTTGCACTGAGATCGATTCCGCAGTAAAACACTTGAGGCGGTCTCCTTTCTTAGAAGAATCTTTGATATTGTCTGCGGGTGATTATAAGTCACCTGCAAGACCGCATCTATTGATTATCAAGCGCATGCAACGGAGGCCGCGAAGCGAGTCTCGCATCAATCAATCAATGCCGCTCGCGGCCCCGCTGACGCAAAGCGTTAGGCGACTTAAGCCAAGCGGCATTACGGCAATTCGCAATTACGAAAGGAGGAGTATTATGAGAATCATTATCACAAAAGCCCCAAAAGGCAGGGAGATTGAGTTTTCGGCACAGTCGCAGCCACAAGACTTTGAGGTTGTCTATCAGACCTCTGAACCGTGTGGAATGCTCGGCTGCTGGGGACCTGACGTGTGCAACACTCAAGGAGTAGCGGTTCGCTTTACCCCTGATTCAGGCTATTTCCTTAAGAAACTCGGCCTTTGGTTCATGACCAATAGCTCGCCGGGTGTACAGCCCGAAGTGACTATAACACTGCGTAACGACAGAAACGACGGAATCAACAGCGTACCAGGAGACAATATACATGAAGAGTGGAACCTTAAGGTCTCGGCAGAGAATTGGATTCCGGTTTGTGAACAGCTCGAATCAGGGCGAAATCCTTACTTGGAGAAGGGGGCGAGGTATTGGATAGTTGCGGAGTCAGGAGAAGCTGGTGGAGATGACGGAGTTTGGGTGATGGCTGGCTCCAGCGCCGGATTCTCCGCTTACAATGACGGGCCTGGAACGCCTTGGAAACCTGGAAGTGAAGGAGGCGTGCCTGCAACAATTGTTTGGGGAATTGCGGCAGTACAATGATGCATAGGTAAAGCCATCAATTTCCAAGAACGGCTGGATTAATTAGCAAGGCTGAATGGGAAGCAAGATACAGACTAGATCAAGTCCGAGATGGTCGTCGCCTAACAGCCAATAGAGGCGGGCGGTCAAGAGAAAACAGTTCTATCTTGGCCCCGAAAGGCTTGTTTTCTTCGCGAGCATCATTTAATCACCTACTGCATGTGCTCTGACTTTTTACTTCTCTGTGCGGTGTCAGATTCTCTGCACCAAACAGCCAAACGGGCTCTCAGTCTTGTTGCTGCTGACTGCGCTCCAGAAGATTAACCGTTCCGCACCGGCCTCACTCAAACGCGACGGGAAGCTTTTGCTCTCCAGTTATCTACGAGATACCGGCGCGGGCAGAGCAATTCCAGAAAGTTGACAATAGCTGGTGGAGGTCGCCTCCCAATCAAACGCGACGGGATCGTCCCAGTTAGGCGTCGGAGATGACGACCTCCATAACTGCATCATTTCCCGAACAGCATCTCTTCTCTATAATCCTCCCCTTGTTTCATTACATAGTAGGCTGCCTGCGCAAGCTTGTGCGCTATGACGTTATAGGCTACTAGCTTTCGCGCGCTGCCCCGATGCCTCGCGAGATGTCCTTGATAGCAGCGACGGATTCTGGGGTAGCTGCGCACTGCCACGACTGCTGCCTGGTTGAATGCTGATTTCAGATAAGCGTTGCCCTGCTTGCTTGAGCGACCCCGGCGGCTGACCGCCCCTGATTGTGCTACTCCGGGCACCAGCCTACAGTATGAACTGAAGTGGCGAACTGTGCTGAAGCGGGAGATCTCTCCCACTTCGTAAAGGATAGTCAGTGCCAGTATCTTTCCTATGCCGGCTACTTTCAGCAATCGCTTGTAATCTGCCTTGTCACGGGTCAGTGAAAGAATCTGCTGCTCAAGCTCCGTTATTTGCTTCGACAGCAAATCAATCCTCTCAAGCTGATGAGCCGCGCTCATCACAAGCAGCGGATGAGAGAACCACTCTCGAAGGTCTTCGTCTTCGGCCAGCTTGATGTGGTTGCGAGAGCTACAGAGTATGCCTTCACGCAATAGCAACTGACGAAGAGAGCCGTACTCCTGCGCCCGCAGTCCGACAACGTGCATACGTCGGCGGAGAAGATCACGGATGGGACGTGTGGAGGCTGGGTAGATGTAAGATTTGGGAATCACGCCAGCTCGCAACAGTTTTGCCAAAGTGAAAGCATCCCTGCGGTCTGTTTTCACTTTAGCTTGAGTAATCATCGCCAGGCCGAGCGTGTGAGCCAGTGAGACATCGAAACCGTTTGCTTGCAAACCATCAACAAGCCAGTACCAGTTGAAGGTGCTTTCGACGACGATCTGCAAGTTGGGCTTGAAAGGTAGAAGCAGGTTCGAGATACGAGGCAACTCGTTAGCAGCTTTCTGCTGAAGATGGATTGATAGGCTCTCATCAACCACACAGAGGTGAGAGTCTCTTGCGCTGAGATCAATTCCGCAGTAAAACACTTTAGGCGGTCTCCTTTCTTAGAAGAAATATTTTCAACTGTCTGCGGGTGATTATATGTCGCCCGCAAGACCGCCTCTATTGATTATCAAGCGCATTCAGTGGAGCGCGGTGAGCGAGTTTCGCATGATACATTCAATACTGTGCGCCGCGCCCACAGATGCGTATCGTTAGACGCTTGCAAGTTGCCAGTACGCACATCCGCTTGAAGAGCGCTAGCTAGATCCAAAGCCTAATACTCATCATCCAAACCAAAATAAAACATGCACCGATCTGAACAGAACTTTTTGCCATACCGTTTGATGGCACAACCGCTACAGACTCTTCTAGGACATAGTCCACATTTAAGTAGTTCTCTTACTTGAAAATATCGCTTGCATTTTACACAAGCGACTTCCGGATTGGGCACAACAGTTGAGTCTGCAATAGTGTAAGATATATCTGACAACATAATTAATTTGTGGCAATAGCAATGCCAAACTCTGTGCCAGGGGTAAATACTGAAAGATAGCAGCAGTTTGTGATCAGAACAGGCTAAAGCCCTTCAATATGACGGTATAGATATAAATAGGATGAATGATTATGAGCAAAATGAAATAAAGAGAAGGCGGCTAAGCTAATGAAGAGGGTAAAGAGTGGGACGGGTAAGAGCGGAAGAGATCATTTCAGTGAGGAGTGTTGCTGGAAAGCCGCGTCTAACCAGCGCATGCAGCGGAGGCCGCGAAGCGAGTATCGTATAGTACTTTGAGTGTTACATCGCGGCCCCGCTGATGTGAGTCGTTATACCTGCTCAGCGAAATGTGCTGACGAACTGGTCGCTGCGCCAAGTCACGCTCGCACAGCAAAGACAACGCTGAGTCAAGCACGACGGCAAAAACTGAGCACGCGAGCGTGAGGGTGGCCTATCAGCCACGGCGCAGCTAGTCTGCAGTGTAAGGCCGTAGACATGGGTAACAAATCTGTCGGTAGACATGGGTTACACATTCCGTCTTACTAGCCTCCCAAGATGATCTTCTATTCTCATCTTTTCTTCAAGCAGCCTTCCCAGTTTCACGGGCCCAAGGTATACATCCCACAATCCGTGATCTACTTCCTCTAGCCCGACGTGCAGTCCTGCACACGTATGACTTTCTGCTACCCACTGACCGTTCCACCTTATCCCGCTGTTCTTACTCACTAGCCTTGTCTCAAAGTGCCCTGGGTAAACCAAAGGCGGAATCTCTTTCGGCAAAAGCTGTCTTGAAGTCTCATACATTGATGCCGGTGTCTCAAGCTTAATTCCCTCGTGTGGGCTGACGTGGTTGTACTCACGAATAAATCCATTGAACTGTCCCTGTTGCTGAACAAGGTTGGCTGCCGGCGGGCGAGTCGTCTCGGCTTTCAGTGTTCGATGCATCCTTTCGTGCTCCCCGTTTTGTTGCGGCTTGCCAGGTTGAATCAACTCTGGACGGATGCCCAAGCGCCTCAGCCCGTAGTCTTACTGACAGCTCTGGCTCTATGCAATCCAGGTTGGCCTCGCCTGAAAGCCTCTCATACATCTTCTTGCAAACATCTGCCCAAAACTCTATTTCTGGGAGATGTATAATTGGTCCGCTTACCCATACGTCTGCATCCTTAGCGCCACAGTGAGCTGTAACATTAATCCAGTTCCCATCCTCGTAGTCGCATGCTTCCGGGAACTGGCGGCTGTGCACCCAGATTTGCAGCCCTGCGAGACGAATATCAGGAGGACCCAGTTTGTTTTTCCATTCTTCCATACTTTAATTGTAGCCACTACACTCCGCACGTCTAACGGCCGCGCGTCAGCGGGGCCACGAACGATGCTGATTGATTAACGCGAAACTCGCTTCGCGGCCTCCGTTGCATGCGCTTGTTAGACCGCCGTCCGCGTCAGAGGTTATTCAAATATATCTCTTATTGCAATTGACCACCCGATAACAACCTCACCGCCATCTAGCGTATCATTTTCAGTAAGTACTACTATTTCTGTTAAGGAGCGATACACCGTCACTACATGCTTTCGGGGATTTACTACTACTACCATCTTGGCTCCTGCTTCTAGCCAGTCAAACACTTTCTCCTCCACTTCAGTATAGATGTCGCTCGGAGAAATAATCTCTACAACCAAATCAGGAGCGCCAAGCCAATATCCTTTAACGCTGCCAACCTTCTCAAGACGTTCCTGGCTGACAAATGCAACATCGGGCGCGCGCACAGTATCAGGGTTAGAAGTGACTTTGAATCCGGTCTCAGCAGCATAAACTCTGCCTAGCTTGTTGGCTCTGGAGTGCTGATCAAGAGGCGTTGATATATTTATTGCTATTCTTCCATGTTCATGGCTAGCTGGGGCCATTTTCCTTAGTTCTCCTCGGAGTAATTCGTATCGAAAGCCATCGTCAGGCATTCGAAGTAGTTCTTCCGCTGTCATTGGTTGCACAGTTGCAGTCATATTGTAACCTCGCGAGTGAATAGTATCATGGAGGTCATTTGTATTTGAAATTAATCAATAAGCCAACCGGTTTGAGTAATGCAGATCAAGGCGGTCTAACGACTCGCATCAGCGGCACCGCGCCAAGTACTGGTGGAACGTTAAGAAACTCGATTCGCGGCCTCCGCTGCATGCGTTTGTTAGACGGCTGTGTTATAGCACCGATTTAGCCTTGTTGTTTTAAGCGCTTTAAGCAAACAATCCTTCCCAAGATCGGAGAATCTCCATCCTCGGAATCAGGTGGGTCAACCATATTAATGCCCTTGTTTTGACTCAAGTACCTATTGAGTCTTGGTAAAATAATGTCGCTTCAGTATCATCAGAAAGGCCCATTTTCGGAGGATTCTATGAACATCGAGTGCAACATTATTATTTCAAAGATCAATAGCTTTAGCTCGCGGTTCGCAGAAATACTCTAACCAATCGCCGCAGATTCATCTAGAAGCAAGATTTGCAATGGTTTTGACGCGCTTCTTCCATGATTCAAGACTTACATCCCAAAGTATAATCCCGTTATTGTCGCCAGATGCTAGAATCGTATCGTCGTAGTTGAAAGCAAGAGACGTAATGCTCTTCTCTTGACCGGCAAGGAAGTGTCCCAATATCTGCCGTGCTTCAATGTCCCAAAGAGTGATCTCCCCTTTATTGTTACCTGTTGCAATGAGCTTTCGATTAGGGCTGAATGCGATGCTGTGGATAGCACCTGTAGAACGCAGCGAGAATATAGGTTCCCGCTTTTCAACCGACCAGATAGTGATAATTCCAGAGCCAGTGCCTGCTGCTAGAAGACTGCCATCATTGTTGAACCCTACGCTGAGCACGTCACTGGTCTTAGGGGTTTCGAGTTTAATCACGCG
Organism: Blastocatellia bacterium; assembly: GCA_963728545.1. Taxonomy (GTDB): domain Bacteria; phylum Acidobacteriota; class Blastocatellia; order UBA7656; family UBA7656; genus DASUNP01. The sequence goes on along the minus strand of CAVSKO010000002.1, from coordinate 1,682,627 downwards.
TTTAGGGTCAGTAATATTCAACAAAAGGAGTTCTCCGTCTCCTCCCACTAATGCTTGCGTTTTGCCGTCCGGGCTAAAGGCAATACATCCTTCATAGCGGTCGAAGGCTCTTTGCCCGGCGGGCAAGGTGCTTAAATGCTTGCCATCGATCCCACTCCATAAAGAGACGTCTTCTAAATATTTGATGGAGGAAACGATGCTTAAATCATTGGTAAACTCAATACGCCAGTTGGGAACAGAAATACCACTTATCGAAAAACTGTTGGCTTGCCGAAGATCGCTTCCATTCCAATTCCACATTGTTACTACTCCATTGCTTCCCCCTGAAACAAGTCGAGTTCCATTTTTATTGAATGCCACGCTGATAATCTTAGGGATAGCATAGAAATTCGTACCAAAGTTTGGAGGATTGGTTTTCACCTGCCGGTTATTATTAATATCCCATAAGAAAATTGATCCATCGCAGGCGGCTGCTATTAAATTGCGAGTAGGATCAAATGTGATAGTTTTCACTTCCTTAAAATGCTTCGGTACCGGCTTTCCGGAAGCGGGCAGGTTTCCAACATCCCATAACACGATCTGACCGTTAGGAGAGCCGGTGGCAAACAATTTGCCGTTTGGATTGAAAGCCACAGTAGCGAAATCGTCAGCCAGCCCTTTTAGAAGGCGGCTAATTTTCGGCTTCTTATTGCTGATGTCCCATCCAGTGAGCACTTTTCCTTTAGTTACGGAGATAATTAAGTTTTCATCTTTATTGAATGCCAATCCGAGCACGGGGCTGTTCAATCCGGGAACTGCCATGCCGGTGTGCTCCAGGCGGTCTAGAGATTTCTGCGTTTTTGTATCGTATAAGATAACCTCACCCTCACCTGTCCCTACAGCTATAGCTTCATCATTGATGAATGAAATACTGTGCATTGTTGTTTGAGGCATGCGCAATGGCGGGCATGCCAGAGTTTGGTCTGAAATATTCCACACCAGCACAACGTTTCGCTCATTGGGCTTGATTTCTTTATCATTAAACCAGATTGGGGGCTTCACCAGCGCCGCAAATTTCTGACCGTCGCTCGTAAATCTAAGTTCTGAGACATGCGATAACCCGTGAAGGAGCTTAGGACTGAATCTCTGCACGAGACTGACCTCGCTCGCTGTAACCTTCCACAGTAATACAATCTCAGTAAAGCCCGCGCTTAACATTTGGTCTCCGTTAGTATTGAGTGCAAGGCTCAATACCAATCCCCCCGCTTTGATTGGCTCGCCCATTACCTTCCAGTTTTCCGCATCCAGCAGAACTATCCTCGCAGTGCCTTGCTTATCCTCCGCAGTCGCTTGTTTTGCAGAGAAAGCAAGCGCTACTCTTTTGCCGTTCGCACTAAAGGCGAGTGCAGTTATATGATTCTCCCTGCCGAGATGAAGAGGAGCGCCTAAAATCTCTCTACGGTTCAGATCCCAAACATAGACATTTCCATTTTCATCGCCTGTTACCATCGTATGACCTGTTGGACTGAACGCCAGTTCTCTAACTTTAGAGTCGTGCCTACCCAAAAACGTCATCAGGTTGGGGCTATGATGCAGTGCAGCAAACAAGCTGGTCTCTGCCTCAAATGTATCCGCATTATCGTTAGCGTCTAAGCTCGTTCGCATTGCGTAATCTAGAGAATCATCCAGATGTGCAAGGGCCATTGATGCAGACCGGCGTGAAGTGGCAATTCGGGACTGTTTCGCTGCCTCCTTACGGCTATTCTCCGCGAGCTTTTGTTGCTTCTCAGCTTCTGCCCTCGCGAGTTTGGCAACCTGCTGTAGCCTGTCTGCTTCAACAGTAGCTTTCCGCGCGATCTCTAGCTGTTTAGCGGCATCCTGCTCGGCTTTCCTTGCAATACCTAACTGTCTTTCAGCCTCTTTGCCCGCCTCCGCCGCTATTCCTTCTTGCTTCTTTGTCTCTTCCCTCGCATCTTCTGTTAGCCTCTCCTGTTCGGCCAAGTCTGTTGCCTGCCCTTTGATTACGTATCCTGCTCCTATTGCTAGTAGGAGAACGAGCAGGGCTGTGCCGATGATCTCCGTCCGCACTCGCACGTTTCTGCGGGTGTATCTAAATAGTTTGTCTATCCCGTCTGCAACCTGGGGAGATGGATTCTTTTTATTAAATGCATCCTCTGTTTCATCAATCCAGACTAGTTGTCGCTTCTTGATTATGTCCCAGGGCAATTCTTTCAGTATCTCTTCATCGTTTCTTGTCAGCGTGTCGGCAATGTTGATTGGGATAATAGTTCGTTCAGTTTGAGTAAATTTCTTGAATTCTTGAATGATATATGGTCGCGTTATGGCCCGCCCAGTCGCCAATAGTACAAGGACAGCACTCTTTCTGAGGGCTTTTTCAAGCGTCGGATCCAGAGATACGCCAGGAGGCGATCCCTCCTCATCAATAAAGCAGGCGAAATCAAGGCTGCTAAGTTGTTTTTTCAGATTCAGGGCATAATCCTTAGCATCGCGGTGGGAGTAAGAGATAAAAACGTCATACCTGAATCTTGCTCTTAGTAAGCCTTTGAAGAGAGCCTCACGCAGCTTATTGAAACCGGAGTGTATGCCTACGAGGAATTTACGCATTGTCTTTACCTCTTCACTAGAATTCTTCCACCTAAACTCTCTAAAGCTAATAGAGTTCATTAGATTCTATCTAACCGAAGCCGTCTAACGCTGTGCGTCAGTGGACGCGGGGCGAACACTGATTCAACGTTGAGAACTCCGCTTCCCGCGCTCCGCTGCACGCACTTGTTAGGCCCGCTTTCATACATTAGCCGCGCCGTGGACTGTGGTCACCGCCGCATCCGCGCCGCTTTGCCTATTACTGATTTCCAACAACGGGCGAGCCTGTGCCGATGAGACTCTCCATCCGCACATAATCAAATAAGCCTGACAATGAGAGCGGCGCTTTTGCGGCTTGGCGCGGCGAGGTTATGTTGCTTCTCCAGGCTCCAGATTAACGTATAGAGTTTTATCCACAATGCCTGATACATTCACTTGCCGAGACTTCCGGCATTGTGGATAAAACTCCTGTTAGACAGCTTGCCTCGTTAATGTTCTATGTCTTTTCTACCTGTTCCAGGTTCGCCGAAGGGCACATCCATCCCTGGATAGAGCGTTACGCAGGGTAGGACCTCCAGCGGGAACTCATCGACTCGACCCTGATGGACCTCGTCCGCCGCATCCTGCACAATCCCGACACTGCCCAGATTGCCCTTGGCCAGTATCGCGATGAGGCGAAGGCGAAAGTCGCGCTTCACGCCTGGCTCGCGCACGTCAAGCAAAAGCAGACCGTCGCGCAGCCCCGCCGTGTCGCTCAGCACGATACGTATCGCCGGCGTTATACGAGGGTCAAGCTCGAAGCCGGCAAGGACGATGGCTGCCGCTGCCGCGAGCAGTGCGAGATGGCCGGACGTTTGAACTCGGAAGACGGGGTCGCGATGCAGGTCTGAGGCGACAAACGACTTGAGTACCGCGTTCAGATGATCAACGCCACGTCGCACCTCCATCTTAGAGCGTGCGGTGGATGTCGAGCCAAAGGCGGCCAGCGAAAACTGAAGTGCCGTTGCCCACAGATCGAAAGGTTCTGCGTCCGGCGCTTCAGTGACGACCCTTGACAACGTCTCCGCCACAGCTTCGCCCATCGAGATTACCCAGGCAGAATCATCGGGACGTGCGGGGTGCTCTAGGGCCGCCTGAAGCGGTGCCAAGCTATCAGTCGTATAACCTGCCCCTTTGAGGCTATGCAGATTTGGCGCGCGCGCCCAATAGTCTATGTCGCTGAGCACACGCGGGGCTATAGGGTACCGGAATTCATGGCTCGCGCGCTGGCGGGTGGAAGGAGGGCCATCCTTCGCGACCCGCGCCGCCGCATCCGGCAGTGTCATGCGCTCAACGCTTGCCAATCCGTGCCTGGCCATCGCGTCTGCGAACCAGGCTTCCTTGCGGCACCATTCTGACTCATTGAAGTTTTCTGTCTCGACAATCAGTACACGCTCAGACCTGGCCAGCGAGCCATAGACGAAGCTGCGGTTGATTACTCCGCGAGGCAAGGTCAGGCAGTCGAGAAAGACGCCGTGCGTCGGTTGCAGCGCCTGAACGGCTTGCGACAACGGCTGCTTCGCATCCCTCCCGCGGTGACTCAGGAATATGTCGAACCCCTCTTCTACTTTCCGAACGCTTTCCCCCATTCCGCTGCGGACTTCACGCACGCGGGCCAGCCCCGCTCCGATCCACATCAGATCAGCCGCGGACAGAAGCGGGTTCACTAAGCCGTCTGCCAAGATTCGGACCAAGGGCAGCATCTCTGACGGCTGAAACGTGACCAGCGTATGCGTCCCCGTGCCGACGGACACAGTGTACTGGCCTCCACGCTCCGAGCTTAGATGTGGCGCTCTCTCCCCAAAGAAAACCTCCGGTGAGATGAAACTTGCTAATCCTGTCAAAGTCCAGGAGAGCGCGACCACTATCTTTGCCAGGTATTCGACCTGTGGCCCAAGGTCCAGAAGTTCCTGTTCGATCACCACCTGATTCTCTATCAACCAAATATCGCGCCAGCCTGTGCGTGAGAACTCATGTGGCTGCATCTTTCCGACCCCATCCGCGCTGTCAGCCAACAGCCAGAGCAGCGCATCCTGTCCCAGCAGCGTCGTCAGCATTCGCGCGAAAGGGGCGCGATGTGCGGCGCTGCGCCGCAAAAGCTCGTTCATCAACGCCTGCCTTAACCCCATAGGGTCGCTCTCTTCTGAGTCCTTATCCTTTTTTAGCGCAGCCATCTCAGCGTCAAGCTGACCTAAGGCCATCATCAGCTCAAGTGTTTTTAAGTCGCCCCCCCCCAATGCCAAAATGTCCATCATCCCGCCCCCGCGATTTGAGCCGAACATGGCGAGTATCTGGGCGAGAATGCCGCTCGATTGCAAGAAGATCGGCATGAATTTCTTCGGCCAGGTATCAATGATCCCGTAAAGCCAAGTTTGGATTTGTCGATCCGACAGAAACTCATCAACGCTGTTGCCGCCCGTCAAACGACCGGGATCTGAGATCTGGGGCATCTCCGTATCAGGTGGGACGAAATCGGCTGGGAATTCCGCCATTACCTTCACCGCCGACCGCATCAAATCGGCGACGAACGCGAGATCCGAATCCTCGTTGGAAGGAGTTGGCATAATGGACCTCCTTTTCCTCCTGTGAGGAAAGATAAAAAAATTGATACACGTTTCAATTTCGACTATTGCATATTCTACCAACTTCGCTAGGCGCGTCCAACACCTGGCATCACCGGGCCGAGCAGGCGGCAATCAGGAAACCATCGGAAGGCGTTGCTGCATAATTCGAGTAAAGAATAGACTTCATCTGTAAAGAATCAAACACTGATTAGATCGGATAGCTGTCAGGCATTCCTAGATGGGTCATCTTGTTTAGTGCTGCTCACCTCACGAACATTTCTGTTGCCTGGTTCAGAAATTTCCTCGCACTTAGCCGATCTCCAAAGATGCTCTTCACCCTCATAATGGCTGTCTCCACTAAGCTCCTGCGATGATACTTGCTTCTCTTCTTCCACTTCTTTCTCCCTATCTTTCTTATCTCCCGCAAGTTCTTATCTCTTTGGCGGAATCTTTCGTCTTGTGGATTCAATCGGCCTGTGCGGCGAGGGGGAATGACGGCACGAGCCTTCACACCAGCTATAGCTTCATAACAAGTCGCATAGTCGTACCCTCCGTCTGTTGTCACCTGTTTGATTGGCTCATCAATCTGCTCCAACAGGTCTGGCAGAACTTCCTTATCAGAAACATTGTTGGTTGTTGCTACCTGCGCAATGATCTCTCCTGTCTCGGCATCTATGCCAAGGTGGAGTTTGCGCCAGGTGCGGCGTTTCGCATAGCCGTGAATTCTTACTTTCCATTCACCTTCCCCGTAGACTTTCAGCCCTGTAGAGTCAAACAGGGCGTGCAGAGATTCTGACGAGGTAGTACTACTTCTAGGGTTGCTGCGCGACGGCTTAAAATCGAAGGATGAGGGACGGGCAAGTCTAAGTCCATCAACTCTAAAAGAGAGCAGACCAGACCATAAGTAGCCCGTTGAGGCAGATGGTAAAGACTCTTTAACACGAGCATAACTTGAATGCAGGCATCACTATAGGTGCGAGGCTTGCCGCGATGGCCTGACCGGGAGTGATTGAGCCAGGACTGAATGGCTTCTTCATCAAACCAAAGCGTGAGGCTACCGCGATTGCAAAGAGCTTTGTTATACTCAGACCAGTTACGGATGCGGTATTGCTGCTTCTTCTTTTTTTTCACAGATTGAGAATATCAGCTTCACCGCATCCTTCGCTATTTATGCAGCAACGCCCGCTACTATCTTAGCAGTAAAAAGCAAGCCGGAGGCACAAAGCACCACCCTTGGTGGTCTAATTAATTGAGGCCCCGGCACAAATCGGAGCCGGAACTCATAAGATGTCAACGAGTTGCTTGACATGCTCTGGATTTTCGCCTTGCTCATGAAGATACAACATCATCAACTGATAGGCCGCTACCCACAGCACCCCGATGCTTGCGTTGTTTGCCAGTCCTTTCATCCACGCCGGCTCTATGTCGAAGCATTGATCCAGCCTATCAAAAAATGGCTCGATGCTCACTTTCCGTCTCCCATACACATTCAGATTATTCTCATACAGACTTGCGTATCGTCTTCTCTTTGGTGTGGTTCTGTTCTTAACTTCTATCGGCACTATCAAACATCTCTCCAGCAAGTGTTTCTCATATCGCTCGACTTCATCTCTCAACCCAGGGTCATCGTAATGTGTATCGCCCAACACTTTCTTTACTTCATCGGGCAGCAAGCCTCCCAACTGGCGAGCTATTTTAGCTTCCGGGAGAGAGTTTTTAGTGAAATCGCTCCATATAGGGACGATAGGCAGACCGGGCGTGGCAGTGACTGCGATGTGAGAACCGTAGCCTTGCACCCATCCTCGATAATAAGACTTCGACCACGAGCTGTCGCGATCAACTCCTCTGAGGCCCGCAGGGATTTTATTGAGCTGTCGGTCTGCCTTGTGCCAAAGCGGTCCCTGAGCCTTGATCATCTTCTTATCAACAGCGACTACCTCAGCCGAAGTCAGGGCGCGCTTGATCAACTCACGCGCCCAAGCTCGAATCTGGCGCTTGACGGCGGGCTTCAACTTCTTGAGGCGCTTGCGCAAGGTAGATTCATCGGGCATCTGGTGAAGACCGCAAGCAGTGAGGAGGTCTGGGTGAGCCAGAAGGTAGCGATACAATGCAGCAAATTGTTTGATACGTTTGAGCACCATCAGCATAAAGACTCTAAGCATCACCAATTCAGAGTAGTCATATGGACGACCTGGTTTAGCTTTAGTAGGTGGCGCATAGATTTCGCCCACTTTTTCCAGTATTTTAATGAGGTGGTTGTCGGTGGTAAGCATGTTTGTCTCCTTGTCAAGACAAACCATACCATCTCCAGGGCTATTGCAAAGTAGGTCTATCGGCGCAAAATGAGATTCAGCGCTTCAAGCGGATTGGCACTGTAGCTTCTTCTTGCCGCTGCTAGATTGTTTATGCCCTGTCTCAGAACCAATCCTATTATCAGGTTGTTTATCACGGCCATCACCTGCGCCGCCTCTCCCACTTTTAATCTGCAACCATCCTCCCCTAGCGTTTTGTCTTTCCGATAGTGCAACCCGTTTTCTATCCCCCAGTGCCTTCTCACTATTTCCATCAATCTCTCGGCTGTGGCTTCTTCCCTCCTCAGACTTGTCACTCCATAGCTCACTTCACTTCGCTTCTTGCCAGTACTTATCTCTTCGACTTCTCGCTCAATCTTGAAGACCTGCTCAAGGCAGGGCCACTGCAAATATCCCTTCAACAGGCTGGTCGCCACAAGACGCCTCTCCTCTATTCGTCCGTGCCCCTTTTCTATCGTCTCAGCTCGTGACAAGTCATTCTCCATTGCTTTCAGCGCCGTCTTGCCTTCCTCAATCTCGAATGCTGCCTCTATCTCAGCCCTCAATGTGGATTGATTATCTTTGACCGTCCACACATACTCTCCTCCGCCCTCGACTACCATTTGAGACAGTTCTCTCTGCGCAAACATCGCATCGCCTGTCACGATTTTTCCCTTTAAATCTACGCTTTTTAAGACTCGTGGTGCTGCAACTATCTCGTTTTCTTTGCATCCTACTTCAACCTGGCAAAGCACTATGCCTTCAGCAGGAAGATAGGCTGCCAGCAGGTGAACTCCCTGTGTTTTGCCTGGAGGAATCGTCCCTCGCAAGGTCTTTCCATCTAAGGGCATCTGTAAAGACAAGCCTCCTTCCACAGTTGAAAGCAGAAACTGCGTGAATGATTCTTGAAGCTGCTCGACCGAAACCGCCCAACCAAGTATGCGAGAGAAAGTAGTCGGATGAGGTGTAGTCTTTCGCTTGAGCTTGAGAGCTTCGATGAGCAAATCCTTGCGAAGAGCGATCCAGTGAGCAATCCCCTCAGGGTCATCCTCGCCGGCAAGCTTTGCCAAAATGACAAAGACCAAAGCGACCGCCAGAGGGTAACGCACGCCCTTTGGTTTGCGGCGATCAGTAAGGCAGTCGAGGTGATAAAAGAGACTATCGACATCAAAGATAAACGGCTCGGATTTTTGCTCCAATGAGAAGCTTGCAGTGTTATGCTTCATCTAAGACCTTCCTCCGGTTCAGTTTTGAATTACTTTGCTATTGAACCGAGGTAGGTCTTTTCTTTTCAATTGTCAAGCGACTTTGCAGGAACCCTGATACCATCTCAACCACTTGGCCCCGGTCTTTGTGCCGGGGACTCAATTAAGTAAGGTGTAGAATTACCGTCAGTAAAGGCCCAATTGAGCATTAGGCGTGGCAAGTACAAAGGGAGGGATTCTATGTCACAACCAAAAGTGTTTGTCGGTTCTTCTAAAAGGAATCTGAGAGTTGCAAAAGTACTGGGTGAGGGCTTAGAGGAGAGTGCTGAGGTAATCATTTGGGATGAGGGGGTCTTTGGCCTTAATCGAGGAATACTTGAAGAATTGCTAAATAAGTTGGATGAATTCGATTTCGCTGTTTTAGTCTTAGCTCCAGATGACATGACCTTCAGCAAAGATGAGCTTAGGCCCTCTACACGTGATAATGTTTTATTTGAATGTGGGCTGTTTATGGGTAGATTGGGTAGAGATCGTGTGTTCATTGTTTACGACGAAAGCATAGAACTGAAAATACCTTCTGACCTCGCTGGGGTTACTCTTGCCCCATATGAGGGGACCCGCATAGAAGGCTCAAATGCAGCGGCAGCCGTCAGAAAAGCATGTCGCCTGATCAGTGATGCTATCAGAAAACCAATGTTCAGCAATATCGTTGGTGAGTGGAGATCCAAGTACCGGGTAATTACCGAAATGAGTCATCCGTTGGCCGAAAAAGATATTGACGTCAAACCAAGACAGGGTGGGATATGTATTACAAATAAAACCAGCTCTCAAGATGACTATTTCATAGCACAAGGCAATATAGCAGGAGAAAGATTTCTAATGGGAAAGTGGAAAGCTAATAAGCCTAGTGGTTCTACAGGCGGAGTTTTCGTGCTCACAATAAACCAACGGGGCACTATTATGTATGGCTATATCACTGGGCTAGATGAAATGTTCGGGACGGTTTATATTGGCTGGGTTTTAGCAAAAAAAGTCGGTGTGAGTGAAGATAAGATTAATGAACGCTTAAAAAGAGGTGAGGAGCTTCTAAGAGGCACAATTTCAATCTGATCAATTCCAGTGAAGAACAGTTAGCCTGTGCTGTTCTTGTAATGCTTGTACTATTACGCAAGCAAAATGTTTCCTCACCGTAGGACGCGGCCTAACAAGCGCATTCAGCGAAGCGCGCGAAGCGAGTTTCGCATCAATCTATCAGTGCCGCTCGCGCGCTCGCTGATGCGGACCGTTATGCGTCTGCGCGCAACGTTGTTGACGCCTAAGGATTGTTGTAAATTGGAGTTCATTAGGAGACCACAGTGAAAGCAATATTCAAAGCTGCCTGGCCTTATCAAGAAGACAAAATGAACCTGCCCGTCGAGAATTTGGAAGCCACCATCCCCTTCTACGAAACAATAATGGGATTCCAGGTTGTATCACTAAAAGATTCGCCATGTAAGTCTGCCCTACTCTGTAGAGATGGCATCCAGATAGGATTAGCCGAAAATGGAGGCGACCCGACGCAGGAAGGATGTTTCTTTGAGGTTGATAATGCCGAAGCAGCCTTTGCGGAATTGAAGTCGAAGGGGCTAGAAAAAGAGAGGGCAGATACCTTCTCAATAGAGAAATACGGAGAAACAAGGTGGAAAGTCTATTACGAAGTGGCACGGGACGGGCTTTGTTACTGTCTGGGTGAACGGCAAACAGAGGGAGGAAGAGAGAAAGAGGAAGTGGGGGGTGGGAACGACGCATAACAATCACATGCACCGGAGTTCCTCTGCCAGCCTTGCAGGCAAAGATATGAATGAAACTTGGTGCGTGCTTCGCTGTTTGACAATATAATCCCTCAGGCAAGCCAGTCGCGATGACCGTTGCCGCACTGGTGCTATGAATGCCCGTACCGGAGTTTGGTCTCGCCGGTCTGTGTCAAGATCATTGGTGACAACCCACAACTCATCTTGTGGTGTTGATCCCGTTTCAGAGATTACTTTTATTTTGTACCGGCGCGCTGGCTTTGCCGATTTTCAACTCGGAGGCTCGCTCATGAAAGGCAAACGTTTTCCGTCGCGCAAGAAGAAATTCGCTTCCGGCAGAATCGTCAAAGTTGCTCGCATAGATACGGAACTTTCGCGCCTCAATGAGCATGCCGCCGGCATTGATATCGGCTCTACCAGTCATTTCGTGGCTGTGGGGCCTGGTTGTTGCCCCGACCCGGTTCGTGAGTTCGGCGTCTTCACTAAAGACCTCTATGCCATTGCTGATTGGCTCAGGCAATGTGGGGTCACGAGCGTGGCGATGGAATCTACGGGCGTCTATTGGGTGCCGCTTTATGAAGTTCTCGAAGAACGCGGCTTCGAGGTGAAGTTGGTTGATGCTCGCAAGGTCAAGAATGTCACAGGGCGCAAGAGTGATCTGCTGGATTGTCAGTGGCTGCAACAACTGGAAAGCTACGGATTGCTTTCGGGAGCCTTTCGTCCACCGGATGAGATCGTCATCCTACGTGGCTATATGCGACAGCGCGAGATGCTGGTCAAGAGTGCCGCCATCCACATCCAGCACATGCAGAAGGCGCTGCAACAGATGAATCTGCGATTGGACAATGTCGTGGCGGACATCACCGGGCAAACCGGCATGCGAATACTGAAAGCGATACTTGGGGGCGAGCGCAATGTCGAGAAACTGGCTCGCCTGCGCGATACTCGGTGTAAGGCTTCGCAAGAAGTCATCGCCCAGAGCCTGGTTGGCAACTATCGCCAAGAGCATCTGTTCTCTTTGAAGCAAGCGGTTGAGTTGTTCGAGTTCTATCAGCAGAAGATTAGAGAATGTGAAGAAGAGATCGAAAACCTATCTCAAGAAGTTGCCGCACAAACGTGACGACGAACCGCCGCGCTTTGAGGGAAGAGAGAAGAAGAGTCGAGTATGTTTCAACGTGCGAGATGAAGCCTACAAGTTGTTGGGGGTAGATTTGTTTCGTATCAAAGGACTGAATGCCGAAACCGTCTTGCGGTTGCTATCGGAAGTTGGGGTGGACTTGGGGCGGTTTGCAAGCGAGAAACAGTTCGCAAGTTGGTTGAGCTTGAGTCCTGAGCGGAAGGTGTCGGGGGTCAAGGTCTTGTCGTCGAAGACGAAAGCGAGCAGCAATCGGGCGGCAGCGGCGTTTCGACAAGCGGCCATCAGTGTGCAAGCAAGTGACAGAGAGTTGGGAGCATACTTCCGCCGGATGAAAGCGCGGCTGGGAGGGGCGAAAGCGGTTACGGCGACGGCACACAAGCTGGCGGGGGTGTATTACCGACTGGTCAAGAATGGCGAAGAGTATGTGGAGGCAGGAGCAGAAGCCTATGAAGAAAAACATCGCCAGAGAGTGGTGAGCAATCTAAAAAGGCGAGCGCGAGGTTTAGGCTTTGAGTTGGTGGCCGTAGCATAGTTGGAAGTGAAAATCTTCGAAGCGATGAGGGAAGTAGGAAACTAGAAATCACCCGTTTGTGGTAGAGGTGTGTTTTCAATAGCAGATTCTACCATGTGGTTTCTTCAGAGCGCGCGAAGTAAACTTCGCTTGCTCCTTGCGGTAAAGCTCGCGCGCCCGGTGATGTGGGTCGTTAGGCGGCTAAGATGGTGTAACATGAAGATGCACCGAAACCGTTGTCCTACAATTTCACGCGTCAGGCACTCTCATCAAGTGTCTGTTAGCCTTAACAACATGAAAAGGAGGCCCATGAACACTTTAAATAATAGTTCTCGCAAGCTCCATTTACTGGTCAGGATGCTGTTCTGCATCCTTCTGGTAGCGGTGATTCTATCCTTGCCCCCAGCCGCCGCTATGCAGACCTGCTCCGGTTCCGGCTGTAATGGTCTCGACCCAGAGATTTATGGCTGTAGAGGAGACGCTAGCAAACTCGCCAGCCTTGAATTTACAGACGGGGATGGGATTCCTATGGGGCGTGTTGAAGTCTATTCTTCACCGACTTGCCAAACTATTTGGACGGAAGTCTGGTCCTACTGGTCGGGTGCTGACATCTATGCGGAAATTACTGATCCAGACCCTTCGCCTTGGCATGCATATGGCTCCTCCGGCACGGGGAGTTGGCTCGCTAGCCCGATGCTCTATGACTCCTCACCATCTGGAGGCTGGGGATATGGCTCTATAACCAAGTCGTTCCCGTGGGGGGAATACTCTGGGTGGACCAGCGTTGGCATTCCATAGGAGACTGCTTCACTGTCTAAGCACCTTATTCCCCTTGGCAGGAAAGTACTGCTCTATTGAGATATAGAGCGGTGCCGCCTAACAAGCGCATTCAGCGGAGGCCGCGAAGCGAATTTCGCATGGGTACTTTAAGCGCCGCTCGCGGCCCCGCTGATGCGATCCGTTAGGCGCTCGTGCGCGCGGTGAAATCGAAAGTCACAATAATAAGAACAAACTGATTCACCAATCCACGCCGATGTCAGTTATAATTATTTTTGTGACTGGCAATTTAGATATTCACTTTGAAGTCCTTACGCCACTGGGTTTCCGTGTGCGCGTGACTCGTTCCTATTGGGAGCTGATTGTTGCAGTCAAGCACCCTGTAATGGTAGGGCGGGAAAGGGATGTTCAGGAAACCTTGCAAAACCCAGACGAAATTCGCGTGAGTCGGAATGATTCGGCAGTTTATCTGTTCTATAAGGCAGAACGAGCTAAACGATGGGTGTGCGCCGTTGTTAAGCGTCTTAATGGAGAAGGCTTCCTGATTACGACCTTTCCGACAGATGCAATTAAAGAAGGAGTAAGAATATGGCCAACGTAAAGGTATTTTATGATCGAACGGGGAATACATTAACAGTGTGGTTTGGTAATCCCCAAGATGAGCATGTATGTGAAGAAACAGGTGATGAAGTAATACTGATGAAAGATCAGGCCGGGCGAGTAATCGGATTTGAGAAGCTGAATTTCTCCGTTGCAGAATCCGAGCAAGTGCGTGTCGCTTTTGAGACTTTGGCAGTGTGAAAGACAAACCTGATAGGGGCCGCGCCTTCTAAGAAACAACCCAGCAAGCGATTGATTCTAGGAAGTGGGGCAGACAGCATTTGAGTCTGCTTTAACCAGTTCGTATCCGAAGCGGCGTGCAGGGCGCTGTAGATTTCTCAGCGCCCTGTCTCGATATTGTTCTTCATATGCTTGCTGCCCCAAGTCTATATACTCTGTCCCTTACTTCAACATTGAGTAGATCATTCTTGCCAGTTTGTAAGCTGTCGCTGTTATCGCTTTTGGCGCTCCCAGCCTCGCACGCATTCTGCGAATGTATGCTCCCAATGCGCTCTGGCTGTGATGTAGCGATTGGGCTGCCTGCCTCAGAGCATTAGCTGCTCGATTGGCTCCCGGCTTGGTCCTGGTTGATAAGACTTTTCCGCCGCTTATTTTCGAGCCCGGCGCAAGACACATCCACGACCCAAAATGTTTTCCAGTTGGCCATCTCGTCATATCACACCCTATCTCGCTGATGACTACCAATGCAGTCGAAGTCTCTATTCCATCTATCTGAGTCAGGTCTACGCCCGTCATCTCATACAGGTACTTGCGTGCATCGAATCCTACCCGCTTGCCTTCAGCCCTGCGAGCGCATCGGGCCGCAGGCATCGGCTTGACGGTTGTGCGGACTACTTTATGCATCGTCTCAAGTTGCTGCTCAAGTTCGCGGTCACATTCCGAAATCTTCTGATGGTAGAAGTCATACAACTCAAGGCCCTGCTTTAGTGAAAACAGATGCTCCCGGCGGTAATTGCCTTGCGGTAATTGCCTTCCAGCGATTTGGCAATGGTCTCGACAGAGTTCTTACACTTTGGATCGCGCAAGGAGGCAAGCCGTTTCGGATCACGTTGACCAGCAAGGATGGCTCGGATGATCTTCAATCCGGTTACTCCAGTAATGTCGCTGATGAGGTTGTGAAGTTGGATGTTCATCTGTGAGAGAGCCTTCTGCATGTGCTGAATATGGGAAGCCGCCGAGCGCACAAGCATTGCACGTTGACGCAAGTAAGAGCGCAACACGACAATCTCGTCGGCAGGCCGAAAAGCGCCTTCGAGCAGGCCATAGGTATGAAGCTCTTGCAGCCACTGACAGTCCAAGACATCACTCTTGCGACCAGGCACATGCTTGACTCTACGAGCATCTACAAGTTTAACTTCAAAGCGAGGACTATCGAGTAGCTCGAAAAGAGGAATCCAGTAGACGCCAGTAGATTCCATGACAATCGTGGAAACTCGACACTGCTCAAGCCAGTCAGCGATCCGATAGAGGTCAGAGGTGAAAGAGGAGAACTCTCTGCCACTTTCAACACAGCGATGAGCAGGAACAGCAACGAAGTGGGAAGCAGAGCCGACATCAATGCCACAAGCAATAGGATGAGTGATTGAAAGCTTCCTACGCCTGAGTGAGGCTTTGCGAGAAGAGGCGGGCTTAGACTTGGCTTTCATGCGAGATAGCTCCATAATGAGTGGGAATAGCGCGACTAGGAGCGGAGGTTGTCAAAGGAAACACTCTTCTAAACGGGAGAGCCGAAGCTTCACCAATGGCGCCGACGCAAACCTCCGGGACCAGCCTAACAAGCGGGCACCAGGCACCACTGGCGCGATGGACTTGGCAACCTGGACGCGCTATGGAAGGTTAAAGGGTGTGGCGGCTTGAGCCAAGTTTCTTTCACACACATAGCGGCGAAGCCGCTTGCCCGCCTAACGGCCGGGCGTCAGCGGGCGCGGGCGGCTCCACTCGCTGTTTCATTCGAAATTCGCTGCCCGCGCTCCGTTGCATGCGCTTGTTAGACCCCTTATGGCCCCGTGGCTATAAAACTCTTTATGAAGATGCTATTCAGTTTATAATCCTCAAATCAGCCCCTGCGCTTCAAGAAGGAAATCCACTGATGAAAGATTTAGAGCTGGTTGCAAAATTAACTTTTCAGAAATCAATGCGCGATGATGCCACAAGCCAACAGCATGAGTGCTTCATGAGTGGAGCCTTTTGTTTCTTCACGCATCCTCAGCTTTCTGAACTGATGCAGCCAGGACAGCGAGCGCTCGACGACCCATCTCGTTTTTCCCAGTCCGCTCCCATGTTCAGTCCTTCGCTTTGCTAACAGCGGCTTGATCCCTTTTTTTTCAGTGCCCGGCGATGTGGTTCGCTGTCATAGGCCCGATCCCCTTGCAGCTTTTTCGGTTTCTGGCGCGGGTGCCCACGCCTGCCACGCACCTGTGGAATACTCTCCACTAACATCATCAGTTGTGTGATGTCATGCCGGTTCGCGCCCGTCAAACTCATCGAGAGTGGAACGCCTTGGCCCTCCACCAGCAGATGATGCTTGCTGCCCAGTTTGCTCCGATCCACGGGGTTTTTGCCGGTTTTCTCGCCCCCGTGGCCTGCTCTCACACTGGAACTGTCAACCACACCCCGCTCCCAATCGAGTTGCCCTTCGGACTGAAGTTCAGCAAGGATGCTTTGCCAAAGCTGCTTCCAGACGCCTCGCCGCTCCCATTCGATGAGTCTGCGGCGGCAGGTATGACCCGAAGGAAAATCGCTCGTTGCAGGAAGAGATTTCCACGGAATTCTGGTCCGAAGAACGAATAGGATGCCTGTCATCACCTTGCGCGGATCAACTGGCTTTCTACCCGCATGTTGAATGTTGCGTCTCTTCTTCTTCGGCAGCAGTGGCTCAATGCGTTGCCATAATTGATCGGAGAGGATCGAGTCGGACATACGGCTTACCCCTTTGAAGGTTTCGATCCTCTATCTTATTCTGTTTTTTCCTTCGCTCCTTTTAATTTTGCAACCAGCTCTTAGTTGGGAGGTCATCCATGCTCTCGTTTGTGATCCCCGCCCATAACGAAGAGACCGTCATCGAGCAAACCCTTCGCACCCTCCGCGCTTCCGCCCAGGCGCTTGGGGAGTCATATGAGGTGATCGTTGTTGATGATGCCTCGACGGATCGGACAGCCGAGATCGCTCGGTCTTGTGGGGCTGAGGTAGTTCCAGTTAATCTGCGTAGGATCTCCGTAGTCCGCAATGCAGGAGCACGAGCTGCACGAGGGGATGTGCTGATCTTTGTAGATGCCGATACCTTAGTACCAGCCAAGGCGCTGATTTCTGCAGTCGAGACCATACGTCAAGGGGCAGTAGGTGGCGGGGCGCGGGTGCAGATGGATGGTGGTGTCCCGGTGTGGGCACCGACGTTGATGACTCTGGCCTCCTGGAGCCTTTGCTTATTGCGGCTGGCCGCTGGCTGCTTTCTTTTTGCGAGGCGTGATGCTTTCGAAGCCGTTGGCGGATTTGATGAGGAATACTATGCAAGCGAGGAAATTCATTTGAGCCGGGCACTGAAGGCGCAGGGACGATTTGTGATTGTCTCGGAGACTGTCATCACATCGGGCCGGAAGACACGTCTGTTTTCGGCCCGCCAACTTCTTCTGCAGATGGCAATCTTGGCAAGCGGCGGACGATCTGTGCTGAAGCGCCGGGAGAGCTTAGGTTTCTGGTACGACGGGCAACGGGAGCAGGTGAATCGGGGCTCTCGGCAGGAGGGGGACGGGGTCTAACAATCCATCTGAGGCGTTCGTGTCAAGCAAAAAGTTATTCGGGATTGCTCGCCACATACCGAAGCAGCGGTGACTTCCTTTTTCTCAGGCTCTCAAGATACTTCACCTCATCATTCTCGGTCTTGCTTTGCCGGCATTTCCACATAATCCTTATCCACTTATACGCTAATGCACGTACCGCTTTCGCATGACTCTTCCCCTTCGCTCGCTGCGACTCGTAATACGCCTTCGCCCAAAACGAATGCACTATCGACTCGCCTGCGTACTCGTGAAACGTCTGCCGCAGGAACTTCGGGCAAAAGTACCTCCACCTCACCCAGCAACTCTTCCCGCTTCGCTCAATCACAGGCGCTATCCCACTCAAGCAGGCCAGTTCATCGGCGCTTGAATACTTCTCCCGTTTACTGCCGAAAGCTGCCAGCAGCCTTGCGGCATAGACCGTCCCAGACCCCGGCAGCGATTCAAACAAGTGATAATCTTGATGGCTGGCACACAGTTGCTCGATCTCCCGGTCGAACTCTTTGACCGCTTCAATCACCACCTTCATCTGTGTCACATAAGCCGCAGCCATCAGCGCACTCGACTTGACCACAGCCTGATCTGTCACAAGCGGCAGGCTTTCTTTGATCGCCGGGAGGCGGCGTTCGACCGATAGGAGTTGTGCTGACGGAAGAACTTTTCAAGCGTCTTGCGCTGGGCGCGCTTTACGGCTTGCAGGGTGGGCCAGCGCGTCAGGAAATCGCAAACCAGGACCGTTCGCAGGTCTGGGAACCACTCTAAGACCTGTGGGAAATAGCTCTTGAGCAAAGCCGTCAGACGATTACTTAAGCGGGAGCGCTCGCCTATGAGCTTACGGCGATGCTCGACTAGATACTGAAGGCAGCGGGTCTGCTCATCGTCAGGCTGCCAGGCCCTTAGCCTCGCGCGATGAGTGGAGACGATCTCGGCCAAGAAGTCGGCGTCGGTAGGGTCATCTTTAGCGCCACTCGGGGAAAAGGATTTACGGTAGCTTGAGAGGGTCGAAGGGTTGATGGGGTAGAGTACCAGGAAGTCATACTTCATCAGGGCGAATATGAGTGGGCCGCGAGATTGTTCGAGGCAGACGGCGAGCTTCTGTCCTGGGAAGCGAGCAGTCAGGGCAAAGACCCATTACCTGCTGAGATGGATGAAACACACAACATTCAAAGGGACGGTGCTGGAGCAGATGGGAGTGGGCAGGCTGATACATCAGGCGATGCAAATACCAGCAAGGGTGCGCAAGTGGGGAGAGAAGTGGATAATAGAGATGCCGCGAGAGCATTATATAGTAAAGCTATTGCTAAAGAGCTGGAGTGAGCTAACATTAGCAGTCGAGGATACGTGAAAACCCGGGGCTGTTTGCGCAAAATCTGGGTTCGACCGGAGCGCGCGAAGCGGATTTCTTAACATTCCACGAATGCCGTTCGCGCGCCCGGTCAACCGCGGCGTTAGGCGCTTGCCTCTAAAGGGAGCATGATACTTGATGAAATATCTACCGTTGGGTTTAATTCTCATTACCATGACCTTATCAGCCAGTAAGCTGCCGTCAGAGAAAAGCGTGAAACTCACAAAGGTTGTTGAGGTACCTGCCTATTGTGAGGGTATCGTCTTCGATCATTCCGGCATCGCCTACATTTCCGACACTCAGAACGGGATAATATACCGTATCACTACGGACGGTAGAGCAACTAGCTGGGCCGAGCCAGGTGCCCCAAACGGTCATAAAGTGCTCGCTGATGGCACCCATCTGGTTTGTGATGGGGTTCAACATGCAGTACTGCGACTTGACCATAGCGGTAAAGTTCTTGGCAAAGCAGTTTCTGAGTACAATGGACAGCCACTACGCGCGCCCAACGACCTGACTCTTGATCCGAAGGGAGGATTCTACTTCACTGACCCTGGCGGGTCTGACGAGAAGAATCCTATAGGAACCGTTCACTACGTAGATGTGAAAGGGAAAACACACTTGGTTGCGCAAGGATTGGCATTCCCGAATGGGATTGTACTTCGCCCGGACGGCAAATCCCTGCTGGTAGGCGAAAGCAAGCACAACCGTATTCTCGTCTATGATGTGCATGTTCCTGGCAAAGTAGGGCCGATGCGAGTTTTCGCCAATCTACCTACGAAGGAGGAAGGCCAGATCGATAATCAACCGGACGGGATGTGTCTAGATGAGGCGGGTAATCTCTACGTCGCTCATTACGGGATGCGTCAGGTGCAAGTCTTGAGCCCGGAGGGTAAACTCTTACGCCGCTACGCGGCTGGCAACCTGACTACAAGCAATGTAGCCTTTGGCGGGCCGAACATGGATCAGCTTTACATCACAGGAGCAGTTGGAGATGAAAAGGCATCAAAGGGAGGGGTGTTCCGTCTGGACTTGAAGGGCGTGAAGGGATTAAAGGTTTTGCCGAAGCGATAGAGAGGACATTAAATTCTGATGACCAAACCGCGCCTAACAAACGCATGCAGCGGAGGCCGCGAATCTCACCTCGTATGTTTCTATCAATGCGGCTCGCGGCCCCGCTGACGCGCAGCGTTAGACGCGGAAATCTCACGGCGGTTGAATAGCCTATTGCCAGACTATCCATGCTTTTATAATCTATCGATTATGGATATGCCTTTGCAACCTATCTACCTCTTTGCTGATAGTCAACTTCTATTTTGGTTGACCAAAGGGACTCTCTTTCTAGACACTATAAGAGAACTAATCGTACCTACAACTCCAAAAGCCGCATATATCGGAGCCTCTAATGGGGATGATCCTCAATACTATTCAATTTTCGAGGCCGCTATGGAGAACATTGGGATTCGGGATTGTAGAATGATCCTTTCATCCTTTACATCAGTTGATGAATTATTTATGAATGAAGCCGATATTATTCTCTTAGCCGGAGGCGATGTTGAGAGAGGTTGGAGGGTATTTAACCAGGCTGGATTAATAGAGTTGATCGTCAGAAGATACTATGAAGGGGCATGTTTGATAGGTATTTCAGCAGGGGCCATACAACTCGGTCTGTTTGGGGTGGTGCAAGAAGAAGAATCAGTCAATAAGATGATTGATACGTTCAAGTTGGTACCTTTCATCATAGGCGCACATGAAGAGAGGGAGGAATGGAAAAGACTTAGGGCAGCTATTGAACTGCTAGATAGCCCCGCGAAGGGGATAGGCATACCGACAGGTGCGGGCTTGATTTATTACCCGGATCAGAGCATTGAAGCAATACGATACCCCTTGAATGAATTCTCAATGAGAGAAGGGAAGATCAGCAGTAGTTTACTGCTTCCAATGCAAGAGCATTAAAAGGGAAGATACATCTGCGATCTGCGACCGCGTCTAACAAGCGCATGCAGCGGAGGCCGCGAAGTGAGTCTCGTATGAAATAATCAATCCCGTTCGCGGCCCCGCTGATGCACATCGTTAGACGCCCATGAGCGATGTGTTATGTGGTATTATCCTGGCAGGAGGAAGAAAATGAGCAAGACTATCGAAGCTGTATACGATGGCGAGGTGTTGCGCCCAGATGAGCCCCTTGAGTTACAACCCAACACGCGTGTGCGCCTCACGATAGATAAGTTGGCTGCAGACACTCACAAGCCGCGATCATTCCTCCGCACTGCCCGCTCGCTCAACCTGCAGGGGCCATCAG
Organism: Blastocatellia bacterium; assembly: GCA_963728545.1. Classification (GTDB taxonomy): domain Bacteria; phylum Acidobacteriota; class Blastocatellia; order UBA7656; family UBA7656; genus DASUNP01. The sequence continues at coordinate 1,661,688 of CAVSKO010000002.1, read as the reverse complement.
ACTGGTCTGAACGAATAGAAGAATACCTCTACGAAGATCAAACAGATGCCCAGAAATGAAATCTTTCTTGATACGGCTTATGCCATCGCGCTCTCTTCATCAAAAGATGAGCATCATGAAAAAGCCTTATTTCTTGCAGATCAGCTAGAGGCAGATGGAACGAAACTCATAACCACCCGCGCAATTATGCTGGAGATAGGTAACGCGCTTTCAAAGCAGCCTCATCGTCAGGCCGCTGTAGAATTATTGGAGTCACTCGAACAAGACCCAAGCGTTGAGATTGTCCCTCTGACGGAAGAGCTATACAACCAAGCGTTTGATCTGTACCGGCAAAGAGCGGACAAAGAGTGGGGTATGACAGACTGCATATCATTTATTGTGATGAGCGGAAGGAATCTGCAAGAAACGCTTACAACAGACAAACACTTTCAGCAAGCAGGATACAAAGCGCTGTTGCGAGAGGCCGCAGAGGGCGTCTAACAAACGCATACAGCGGAGGCCGCGAATCTCACCTCGTATGTTTCTATCAATGCGGCTCGCGGCCCCGATAATGCGGAGCGTTAGACCGCCAGATTAGCAGTCGCCCCGCATTGATTGTTGCAAGAGATGATTTGACTCACTCGTTCGAACGCATTATCTTGAATCTATGAAAGTCAAAACATCTATCACATTGGACAAGGACTTGCTAAAGGCTGTTGACACCTTGTCTAGCCGGTACAAGAATCGCTCAGAGTTTATCGAAGTGGCTCTTCAAGCTTATATTGCCCAGATTACCCGCATTCAGCAAAATGCAAGAGACCTTGAGATTATAAACCAATGCGCTGAGGACTTGAATAAAGAGGCGTTAGATGTCCTTGATTACCAGGTGGCTCTGTGACGCGAGGCGACCTTTATAGAGTTCCTAATCCATCCTCAAGAGACCCAAAGCGGTACAGAGTGTTTGTGATTGTAAGCCGCCAAGTATTAATAGATTCTCGCTTCTCGACCGTTATTTGTGCTCCGGTTTACTCGTCTCACCAGGGATTATCAACGCAGGTACTGATTGGCACTGATGAAGGCTTGAAGCACGAGAGCAGTATCCATTGTGACGAGTTGGTTAGCTTACCAAAGACTGCATTAACGCATTATATCGGGAGTCTGTCGGCAGAAAAGATAGAAGGACTGAACAAAGCAATGCGAATGGCACTTGATATACCAGATTAAATTGTGTGGCACGAAGGCGGTCTAACGCTGCGCATGCAACGGAGGCCGCGTGCGCGAGTCTCGTATGATACTTTGAGTGTTACGTCGCGGCCCCGCTGATGCGCAGCGTTAGGTAACAACGGACAACGCCTCCACTGAACCTTTGCTTCGGGGCGAGGGATCATAATTAGTATAGTAATATGTTCCGTATCTCTCATTATCGCGAGAATTGATTGTTGCTAAAGAGAAGGAAATGTATAATGACTCACCGTTTTGATGTCTCGTTTCCGCTTTTAAGATTTTCAGACTAAAGGAGGTTTCTATATGCATCGCTTTTGCCACTTCTTAGCCTTACTGGTCGTGCTGGTAGCTGTCATTCTGCCTAGCATTCCCAGTCGAGTTAGCGCCATCACCTATGGTTTCGTAGATACGGACAATGTCTTTAGCAATACCGGTGCTTTTATCGTTAAATCGCCGGACGGTGGACAGATTTTTCCTATCTGTTCGGGAACCTTGATTGCTCCTGACGTATTCCTGACGGCCAGCCATTGCACGGTGTTCTTCGAGAATGATCTTGCCCCTCGCGGTTTTACTGCGTTTGTGAGTTTTGATAATCCGATTCCTTTCGGTGATCTGACCAGCAGGAGGACGAACTTGATTCCCGTTACGCAAGTTATCACCAATCCGAACTTCAATCAGAGTCAAAGCGATACGGGCGATATTGCGGTCCTGATCATGCAGGAGAGGGATACACGCGGGATTACGCCCGCCAGGCTTCCAACAGCGGGACTACTGGATCAACTATCATCGCAGAACGGGTTGCACAACGCCGTCTTTACGCCCGTCGGGTACGGTTTACAAAACAGAGTGGTTGGTGGCGGGCCACCGTTCTTTCAGGACCGCAATCCAGTGCCTCGGATGTTTGCGTTCTCAAGTTTCAACGCCCTGAATAATACCTTTTTGCGATTATCCCAGAATCCGTCCACCGGTGACGGCGGGACTTGTTTCGGCGACTCTGGAGGGCCGAATTTCCTTAATGTTAACGGCAGTCGCATTATTGCCGCAATTACAATCACAGGTGATGCGGTGTGCCGGTCAACAAACGTTACTTATCGTCTTGACACTACCTCATCACGTGATTTTCTCGCGCCGCATGTAACGCTTCCTTGATTGGGTTAAGAGGTTAACACTGAAATGGACAAGGATGGTGGACAGGGCTGCTGAGGAGAGTCAAGGCTACTCTTGCCATTGGGTTACGCCTAACAAACGCATGCAGCGGAGTGCGCGAAGCGAGTTTCCTACATTTCTATCAGCGCCGCTCGCGCGCCCGCTGATGCGGGCCGTTAGACCCACGGAGGCACGTCTCCCGATACTCGAATAACGATGATTTGCAGCCTTATGCGTGCTATCATTCGGTTGTGAGGTTCAATTATGACTACAAAGGCAAGAGCGACTATAGAAGACCTTTACAAAGTTCCTGAAAACCGGAAGGCCGAAATAGTCAACGGAGAGTTAATACTAATGAGCCCAACAGGGGCAAGACCTGGCCGAGCATCGAGTGAAATATACATAAGCCTACGTGAGTACGAGCGCCGAAAGAAAACAGGCTATGCCATACCAGATAATGTTGGCTTTCTAGTTGATTTACCTAACCGCGATTCATTCAGCCCTGATGCAGCTTTCTACATGGGCCAAGCTCCAGATATGCAATTCCTTCAAGGCGCACCAATTTTTGCTGTCGAGGTCAGGAGCGAGAATGACTACGGCCCTAAGGCTGAACAAGCAATAGCCGAGAAACGGAAGGACTACTTTGCGGCCGGCACACTGATTGTTTGGGATGTTGATTTGCAGGGACCTGATGTAATCAAATCCTATAATGCAGATGATCCAAATAATCCCAACATATATAGGCGCGAAGAAAAAGCCAAGGCTGAACCTGCACTTCCAGGCTGGGAGTTTCCGGTTGAGATACTATTCGAATAGAGAATGGGACCCTACTGTTCAACATGCCCAAACGTGGATCTAACAAACGCATGCAGTGGAGCGCGGCGAGCAAGTCTCGTATGCATTCATCAGTTCCCTGCGCCGCGCCCACTGATGCGAGTCGTTAGACGCTTGCGTTCCCATGCGCAGCAGCAATCAGCTATAAATTCACAGTTACTCAGTGACTCGACCCTTTTCGCCCTTTGGTTGTAAAATCTGTCTCGTATTTTTACTAGGCTATACTTATTTGGAGGGGACAATGAACGAGATATTTTCAGAGAAAGTGGTGACCAGCAGGAGGACTTACTACTTTGATGTGAAGGAGACAAAGGAGGGGGCAAAATATCTGGTCATAGGAGAGGTAACGCAAGTAGGAAGTGAACTAGAACGTCACCGTGTAATGGTGTTTGAGGAAAGCTTGGAGAGCTTCATGGAGGGACTCGACAAGGCAGTGGACTACATCCTAAATAGTGAGACAAGAGAGGATGAGAAAGGGAGGCAAAGAGAAGAAGAGGAGGAAGAAGGAGAGGCAAGAGAAGAAATGGAGATGATAAAGATACTCAAGAGAGTAGAAAAGAAGGTGGATCAAGTAAGAGAACATTTCAAGTGAACAGGAGCAGGCGACACCGCGTCTAACTACCGCATGCAGTGGAGGCCGCCAAGCGAGTTTCTTATCGTTCCACCAACACCGCTCGCAGCCCCGCTGATGCACAGCGTTAGCCGTCGTGGAACGCTCGCCCACCAATGTGATAAATTTGGTATGTGGCTAAACACGAGAAAACACTCCTTCAGATTCTACGGGGATCTTCAGACTCCAATCTATCTTTCGGTGAGCTACGCAGTTTACTACGCCACTTAGGCTGTGACGAGCGGATACGAGGCAGCCATCACATCTTCACAAAGGAGAATGTTGAGGAAATCCTCAACCTCCAGCCAATCGGCGCAAAAGCTAAAGCATATCAAGTGAAGCAGGTTCGCGGTGTGCTTCTCCGATATAAACTTGCAGGAGAAAACGATGACGAATAACTACAGATATGAAATAGTGATTTATTGGAGTGAGGAAGACAAGGCATTCATAGCCGAAGTGCCTGAGTTGGCAGGTTGTGCGGCAGACGGGACGAGCTACGCGGAAGCACTGGCCAATGTAGATATAATCATTCAGGAATGGATCGAGACGGCCAAAGAGTTAGGACGTCCAATACCGGAGCCGAAAGGGCGCTTAATGTATGCTTGACCAATTGGCGGCCACATGCAGCGACAACGCCGGCTAACAAACGCATGCAGCGGAGTGCGCCAAGCGAGTTTCCTACATTTCTATCAGCGCCGCTCGCGCGCCCGCTGATGCGCAGCGATAGATGCTGCGCCGCACGCGCGAGACTTAGAGTGAAACAAACGTCAGTTTAAGGAGCTACTTCGTGCCTAATCCTCAACATCTTTCTTTCCTCAAAGAAGCGCTCCTCAATCAGGACGCCGACCAATGGAACGAGTGGAGGCTTGATCACCCGGAGGAGCGGATTGATCTTAGCTACGCCGACCTCCACGATGCTTATCTCAGTGGGATCGACCTTCGCAAAGCCAATCTCACCGGGGCCAACCTCAGCGGAGCCGATCTCAACGACTCCGACCTCGATGGAGCCTCCCTCGAAAATGCCGACCTTCAAGGTGCCAAGCTAGACTTTGACATTCGTTCTCTCAACGTCCTGGCGTGGAACAAATGGCGGGAGGCCAATCCCGATGTTCACCCGGACCTGAGCATGCAGGACTTCCCCAAGGCCGTGCTCGCCGGCGTAAACTTTAGCGGGTGCAGTCTAAGCGGAACGAACATGCATGCGGCCAATCTCAGAGCAGCCAATCTCAGTTTCGCTGATCTTATAGGGGCGGACCTTACGAGAGCTGACCTTGCCCAGGCCAACCTGACCGACGCGTACCTGTGTGGAGCCGATCTCGAAGAAACGAACCTGAGCGGGGCCGATCTTCAGAGAGCCAGAATGGACACGCAGGAGAACTTCGTGCAGGACAGGGGTAGGGGCGACAATGCCCGCACCGAGTTGCTACGCAAGCGCCTGGAATATGAACACTCTCGCGGGGGAAACCGGTGGTACATAGAGCGTGAAACCAACTTTAATAAGGCAAACCTCAGCGGGGCGAACCTCGACGGAGCCAATCTTCGTCAAGCCGACTTGTCGAACGCCGACTTACATGATGCTAAGCTTAGCGCCAACCTCCGTGAGGCATATTTGTCCAACGCCAACCTCCGCAATGCCGATCTCAGTCAGGCCAACCTCGAAGACGCGGACCTTAGTCGTGCGGTGCTGCATGGCGCAAAACTCTGCGAGGCCTTTCTTGGCGGAGCCACGCTCACAAACGCCGATCTCAGCGGAGCCGACCTTCGCGACGCCTACCTTCGGGGAACCGATCTCATCCAGGCCAACTTCGAAGGAGCCGATCTCAGAAGAGTGGACTTTAGCCCTGACGTGGCCTGGACCAAGCTCAACGATGCGAATCTCACAAAGGCCGACCTCCGTGAAGCCAATCTCGGAAACACAGACCTCACGAATGCCATCCTCTCGAAGGCCAACCTCCGCGGGGCCTGTCTCAACGAGGCACAACTGATCAGAACCGATCTTCGCGGAGCGAACCTCTGCGGGGTAACTGTCTACGGCGTTTCTGTCTGGGACGTGCAGACGGACAAGAACACGAAACAACACGGCTTAATCATCACACCCGAGCATCGGCCGAAGGTCACTGTAGATGATCTCGAAGTTGCGCAGTTTATCTACCTGCTTATGGAAAATCGGAAGATTCGCAATATTCTTGACACCATCACATCGAAAGCGGTGCTCATCCTCGGGCGCTTCACAAAGAAGCGGAAGCCCGTTCTGGAAGCAGTTTACTCGGCGCTGCGGGACACCCACGGCCTGGTCCCGATCCTATTTGATTTCGAGCCATCGCCGAAACGTGACATCACCGAAACGGTTCAGCTCTTAGCTAACTTGTGCCGGTTCGTCATCGCTGACTTGACCGATGCCAAGAGCATTCCCCAGGAATTGAGCCATATCATTCCTTACATGCCTTCCGTCCCGGTTCAACCAATCATCCTCGCCGCGCAAACCGAATACGCCATGTTCGAGCACTGGCGCAAGTTCAACAGTGTGCTCCCGGAGTTTCCCTACCGGGATAAGAGACACCTGTTGGACAATCTCGAAGCCTGCGTGATCAAGCCGGTCGAAAAGTGGGAGCAAAAGGTCAAGAAAGCTGTGACTAGGGAGCGCCTGTTACAAGAGAAAATCAAGAGACTGGAGGCCGAAAACGCCAAGCTGAGAGTATTGCAGAACGCAGGACTGGATACACCTGGTTGATCCGGAAAACCCCTGACTTTGGTTGCAGCAAGTTCCTGGAATCTGGAGTCAGCCAACATAGAGACGCCATCTAACAACTCATTCAACCGGAGCGGAAATAGATTGGATTTCATCCGCAAGATTGAAGGCTTGATACATTGTGTGCCGCCCGGTTAATTCTGGCGTTAGGCGTGCTTATGCACTTGCCTCAACAACTTCAGGATGCTAGATTCACAATCCGACGAAACACTGCCAAAGTAGAACTTAGATAAGCGCTGGTAGGTAACTGCTGGTTCTACCTCGATGGTGTAGGTTGAAGGTATATTCATGAACAAGATCGTCATTACTGGGCTTGTCGTAATCCATCTCGCAGCAACTCTCTGGCACGGCAGTGCCCACACACAGCTTGCCATCGCTCTTTCTACTGAAAAGACTATCTTTGTCTATATAGTGGTTCTCATCGCCCCAATCGGAGCTACTGCTCTTGTATGGACACGCTATAACAGGATGGGTCTGTGGGGGTTCTTCCTGTCTATGTTGAGTGGCTTTCTTTTCGGCGCATATCACCACTACGTGTTGGTTTCGCCTGACAACATAGGGCATCTGCCCGCAGGCGGCCCGGAAACTCACTTCCAATTCATCACCAGTGCTGGAGTAATTGCTCTGCTTGAGTTAGCATCGGCACTCTATGGGGTGTTCTGTATAGGCTCACAACATGCACAATCGCGGGCGCACGCCTAACAAGCGCAAACAGCGGAGGCCGCGTGCGCGAGTTTCGTATGTATCCATCAGTACAACTCGCGGCCTGAGCGTGTTCTTTATCCTGCTCTCGATGAGGTAGGCATTGAGCGTAAGCCGCGTCAGTATGGATTCCACCTGTTCAGGCATACCTGCCAGGCGCACGGAGTTTCCACCGGTCGGCCTCCGCGAGCAGTATCGCAGGCAGGTCGAAGGTGAAAGTTATGCCTTCCCACAATGCGTGCTCGGTGATTCCGGGTTTGCGTGAAACCCGTTGCGTTGGCGTGCCGAAACGTAATCCTTTCAAATAGTGCTAATGAAGTCAGCGATCATAGGATTGCCAGGGAAAAAGCTCGGCTACGAGAATAAATACTGCGTGCAGAAAAAGGAGCGAACAGTTCTGTCTTGGGTGCAGGTAGCATTGGCTTTGCTGAGGGTATCGGCCAATTATCTGAGCTTACTGTTCGAGTGCAAGGATACTGGCTTCCTCACCGCCCCCCGTGTATTGCATACAAGAGGAGGTTGCCAAGAAAAGTCAGATCAAATAAAAACTCCTGAGAGCTTGACTGTCTAAATCTAGTCTCTCAGGAGCGACTTTTATGTCTTGGATTGATTTATACTTCCTCGTTCGCCAAATGACAACTTCTTGGAGAATCGGTGGCCGTACCTGTTTTGCCGCTCTCGTCTCTGCCTTCCTTTATCACGAACGTTTCCACACTTCAAACGCCGTTGATCACTTGGCTCGCACTCGCCGCTTCAAATATCGCAAAGCTTACCGCAAGATTGAGAAATTCCTTCATCGCAAAACACAGAACTTGGATGAGGTCTGGCAATGGCTTTGGGACCATTACACATCTCAACTCAAGGACTGCTTCGTGCTCATTGATTGGACGATGTGGCGTGACGGGCGGCAAGTCTTGATGGCCGCTCTTATGCACTCGGGCCGATGCTTACCCTTCCTGGCTGTAGCTTACCAGGTACGCAAGCTGCTTCGGTCACAAAACCAGGCCGAGCACGCTTTCTTCTTATTGCTGGCTCTGGTGCGCCGCTCAAATCAACAGATAACCTGTATAAATGACCGTGGTTTCGCTCGCATCAGCCTCGTAAAACAATTGCGCCAGCACGGACTGAGATTCATAACCAGGGTTTGTCACAACACCTATTTTTCAAGCTCCAAGTATCAAGGATTACTGCGTGATTATCAGATCAAAGAAGGAGGATTAGACGACCTGGGAGAAGGAGAGTTGGGTAAAGATAAGAAGAATCAAGCGCGGTTGCGGCTGATAGTTTATCGCGGTCGTGGGCACAAGGCACCCTGGTTCATAGCAACAGATCGGTTGGACCTGACAGCGCGAGAGGTGGCAAGTCTATATGCGAGGAGGATGGGAATCGAGAGCGGGTTCCGAGACACGAAGGGGAGTAGGTATGGATGGGGGTTGAAGCAGATCGGGTTAAGAAGTGATGTGAAGTTGACCGTATTGTGGTGTGCGGCGATGGTGGCCTATGCATTAAGGATGGGGGCAGGAGCGAGCGTGTTGAAGAAAGATCGCGAAGCGCAATTCAACTGGACGAAGAAAGGACCGCGACGGAGTTTGCTGTCAGTAGGGAGAAATGCAATCAGTAGCGGGCTGATAAAAGGAGAAGAGATAGTAAAACAACTGCCGAAGTTGGCGTTACGTTTATGTGATGTAAAGTTAGTGGAGGTAGAAAAGCCAGTTAAAAGCCGCGCCCAGGCCGCCGGAGCCAAATCAGGATGACGGGGGGCGGTGAGTACTGGCTTCAATTTCCGCTGGGCATCCGGGCATGATTCAGGCAAAGCATGTTTTGACAATCTAGCCTTTCTTTGATACAAAAGGCGGGCAGTATCTTTAGCCACAAAGACAGTAACCCTATTTATCGATTCTCAGTGGGATGTATGGAGCTTCCAACAAGTCAGAATAAGCTAATCGCAATTCCTCACCCCCATTCAGGAGACGGCTATATGCGCCTCCATTGGCCGGATGGTGTGACCGATCATCCGGAACGCTTGCGAATTGTAATATTGGCCCCGAACGAGAACGCATACTCTGAAACCTTCATCGGCGCGCATATAGAACGGCTGCCGGGGCCTCCGGTGGCGCTGTACGGAGGGTACATCCCGACGCCACCATACATACCCTCCGAGTCAATGGCGGAGCATACGGTAAAGGCCCTGCGCGATGAGGCAGCCATGCTCGCCGAAGACGACAAGCACATCAAGCTGAGTGCGCTCACCGCTTACCTGAGACAATGCGAGGCGGATGTCGTACTGGCGGAATACGGGCCTACGGGGGCGTCTTGCCTGCCGTCGTGTTTGCGCGCGGGTGTCCCCATGGTGGCACATTTTCACGGCTATGACGCTTACGACCTCGCGCTCCTTAAAGATTACGAATCTCAGTACCGGAAGTTGGTTTCAGCTGCCGCAGCTCTTGTGGTCCCTTCTGTACACATGCGCGAGCAGCTCATAGCGATCGGAGCACCGGGCAAAAAAGTTTTCATCAACCGCTATGGCGTGGATACGGCCCTCTTCTGCGGCGCTGACCCGGCCACTGCCCCCCCGATATTGCTGGCCGTCGGCAGGTTTGTAGAGAAGAAGGCCCCGCAACTGACCATTCAGGCGTTTTCACAGGTTGCGCGACTCGCGCCCGCCGCGAAGCTTTTGATGGTCGGCGATGGCCCTCTTTTACCATCCTGCCGGAAGCTCGCACATGAGCTGGCTCTTCAGGATAAGGTTCTCGTTTCCGGGTGCCCTGCCGCACAATGTGGTCAGAGCGTTAATGGCAGGAGCGCGCTGTTTTGTTCAGCACTCCGTCCGAACCTCCACAGGCAATTCGGAGGGCACACCTGTGGCAATGCTCGAGGCAAGTTCGTCAGGCCTTCCGATCATAGCTACTCGCCATTCAGGTATTCCCGAGATAGTCGACCACGGGCGGACGGGTTTATTGATCGGCGAGGGTGACGTTAATGCGATGGCGCGTGCGATGCTGCGACTCGTTAACGACACGGGCCTGGCGAAAGAGCTTGGACAGAGGGGAAGGGAATTCGTGTCGCGAAGGCATCAGATGTCAGTCTCTATTGAGCGCCTTGCTTCGATCCTGGCCAAGAGCGCTCAGCGCCCTGCTAGTTAGCGCGCGGCGGGCGCTGCCGGCCCGGCGATAGATAGGCGTAAGAGGACACAATGATACGAGAACACCTGCAACATGATTCCGCTGCGGGATGCGACGCCCGGCCCCTCAAGGCAAGCATCACGTGGCAACTGGACCTGCACTGCAATTTTGATTGCCGGTATTGCTTCCCCGGCTCGCGGGCCTCGCGTTCGATGCCGGGAGTGGGTCGCCTGCCCCCGCCGCTTATCGCATCGCGATTCCGTGAAGTAGGATTTGAGTGGCACATCATCCTGAGCGGGGGCGAGCCTTTCCTCTACCCGGGATACGTCAGCCTGTGCGAGGCCCTCACCTGTGACTTCTCTATCAGCATCGACACAAACTTGAGCCAGGATGTGGGGGCTTTCGCACAGAGAATCGATCCGTCGCGAGTCCAATGGATCAACTGTGCGACGCATGTCGAAGAGAGATCGCGAGCCGGCGAAAGTCTCGACACATTCGCTCACAGGTTTCTCGCCCTGGTCGAAGCGGGGTTCCCCTGCTCCTGTAGTTATGTCGCGTACCCGCCGCTGCTATCGAGGCTCCCCGAGGACTTTGCGCGGCTTCGGGCCTGCGGAGTAATCCCTTACGCGAAAGTGTTCCGGGGGGTGTTCAACGGGCGCGAGTACCCCGGGGCATACACCGCCGAGCAACGGCAGATCATCGCGGAGCATTCGGATGAGCCTGTTGAACGCTCAATACTGTCGGTCATCCCAAGCTTTCGCGGCAGGCGCTGTGCCGCCGGCCAACGCTTCTTCACTATGGATTGGTCCGGCCTGGTCTGGAGGTGCGGCACGTATCGTACTCTCCATCGGGACCGCGCGCTCGGCAATCTGCTGGAGGGGACTTTCAGACCGCTCGCCGCCCCCGAGGTCTGCGAGGCTATTGTTTGCCTTTGCCCATCCCAGGGCAGAGAGTTCGTTGTTATAGAGCAACCCGGTTCCGCCGATGAGCTCGTTGAACATGTCGAGACATAGGAAACCCTATGATAGCGCAACCCAGACTTTCAAACGCAATTTGCACACAGGAATTCAGCGACATCAGTCTCACCGTCGCCATCCCATCTATCCGGAGCCCGGAGCGTGTCCTCGCGTTGCTCGGGATGCTCGCTTCCGGCAACACTGACGCCGCCGCCAACAGCATCAATGTTGCCATCGCCCGCCCGCAGGACAACACCTTGCCGCAAGCGGCGCTTCGCTCCCTCCCCGGTGGATTACCCGTGAGACAGCTCCCTTGCGCCAGAAGCCATGCGACAGCGATGAGGAACGCCCTGCTGGACACAATAGATTCGAGTCACGTCCTGTTTTTGGACGACGACATGGTGCCTGCTCCCGGCCTCTACGATGCGGCGTCAGCGCGCGCGCGCATGGCTCCTGAGGCTGTTCACCAGGGGCCCCCGTACCTCGTGGCGAACCCCGAGAACTGGTTCGCGCGAATGGAGGCGAGGCTCTACGCCGAAAGTTACCACGCCTATGTATCAGGTGACGCTGTATCGATCCTCGACGCGCGGCTGTTACTCGCACCTACAGAAGCTCTGCGCAGGGTCCGTTTTGATGAAAGCTTCCATTACGCCGGCGAGGGGCGGCAACTGGCTCTGGCGTTGCTGCAAGAAGGGCTCCCGCTTCTGCTCGCCCCGGAGCTAATTGCCTATCACATGAACCGCGATTCGCTGCGCGGCGTTTGCCAGCAAAAGCGATCGCACGGCTGGGGCCGCGCTCACACCCTCCGCACGAACGGCCCAGGGCAGGGCGGATGGGTCGGCTACTTTGGCAAATACATGGCCCGTCATTACCTGCTCCCTATAAAGTCGTTCTTCACTAATGGCCTGACGGCTGAAGACGTGTTATACCAGTACCTGACAAACACAGTTTTCTGGATGGGGGTGCTGGAGGGGATGATCCGCAGGAGCGAGACATGACCGTGTTCACGTCGTCAAGTGAACTCCGCGTCGCGTTGATTGGAGTCTCGCGTATCGCAGAAGATGTGCAGTCCCGGCTCGAGCCTGACGTGAAGCGCGTAGGGCGTGCCCTCGGGCGGCGGCGCGCACTCGTGTTTACAGGCGCGTGTGGAGGGCTACCACTGGTGGCGGGGCGCGAGGCGGCAGAGGCCGGAGCAACCGTCATCGGGTGCAGCCCGGGGCGCAACATGTCGGATCACGTCGAGACATACGACTCCCCCACCGAAGGCTTTCGCCACCTGCTTTTCGTAGGCAACGGCCTATCGGCGCGGCAGGAATTCATGATCCGTCAAAGCAATGTCGTATTCGCCCTCGGCGGAAATATCGGCACGCTCTGCGAGGCCCTCACCGCGATCAAGGAGCAGCGCCCAATAGTAGTGACCGAAGACGTGGGCAATATCGCGCGAGTGCTTCGTTTCGCGCTCGAACAGATGGACGTATACCCGCGAGCAAGGATCCAATGGGTGCGCCTTGCCGAGATGCCAGCCATCATCGAATCGTGGGAACCTGTATGAACGAGCCTCCTGTTGCCGCGCCGAGAAAAGAATACGCCGTACTCTACGCCGCAGATAAGGGCTTCTACTTCAAAGACCTGCCGCGGCCCGCGCGTCCTACCGCCGGGCGGGTCGTCGTACGGCCGATGTTCGTCGGCATCTGCGGGTCGGATTTGCACGCGCTGCTGCGTTACACAGGGGCCGGGCTTTCACTCGGGCACGAATGGGTCGGGCGTGTGGAGTCAGTCGGCCCCAGCGTAGACGGTATCACCCGCGGAGACCTGGTCACGAGCACAGCTTTTATCGGCTGTGGGGCCTGTGAGCATTGCGCCAGGTCGTACACCAACTGGTGCCCGCGCGCTTCGATTCTAGGTTCTGAGGAGCTTGGAGCCCTGCGCACCTGGATAGATTTGCCGGCGCACGCGCTTGTCCACGTCCCCATACAGGCAGGACCTGTCGCGGTGCTGTTTGAGATTGCCGCCGTCGCGGATGCAGCGGTCGCGCTAGGATTAGCCGATGGCGGTGACCGTAGACACAGTGTGCTGGTTTTTGGCTGCGGTACGGTAGGCATTCTTGTCGGACTCGGGTGCCAGGGTCTCGGACACGCCGTGCTGATGACGGACATTGAGCAGGCCCGGGTGGGACGCGCCCGGAGCTGCGGACTGGATGCGGTCCCGTTGCAGGAAGTATCGAACGGGGTGGCAGACTCTTTAGACGCGGTCTTCGATGCGGCGGGCGATTACGCATCACCCGGCGGCCCCTGGAATCATCTGGCCCGTGTGGGGCGCAAGGGCTTCAACCTTGTCGTGATCGGGAAGTACTCGGGGGCTGTGCAGTTGATGCCCGACGAGTTTAGCCGTCGGGCGACCCGCGTCTCATTCGTCCGCGGGTCGCCCCACGACGCGTTGCAGCGCGCCGTTAACAACTGGGCGGGCACGCTGCTGAAATATGAGGGCGAGATCATCACACACAGGTTCCCGGCATGGGATGTGGACAAAGCGCTCAGCGCGGCAGAAGACAGGAGCCTGTCCGGGAAGGTGATCCTTGATTTGACGCAGGAGCCTCGCAGCTTTTAGCGGGATGGTGAACGACGTGCTACAGGCGGCGCCGACAGAAACTACCCGGAGGCGAGAGCGCTATCTCGCCGGTCTTAGCCATTGTGCAGGGCGCGGCCTGATCGTCGTGCCGGCATTCAACGAGGCTGACTATATCTTAACGCTGCTAGAAAGCATTGCCGCGCAGGAGCCGGTAAGCGGAGTCTCTGTAGCAGTGGTTGCGAATAACTGTACGGATCTCACCGCGCCGGCATGCCTGCTCTGGGCACAGGAGCACCCGTCGATCCCTGTTATCGTTTTCGATGAAATCTACGACCCGCCCAACGTGGGCAGGGTGCGCCAGGAGGTGGCGGACGCTGCCGTAGTGGCGGGTTGTAAATGGCTCCTGTTTTTAGACGCGGACGCCTGGCTGGCACAGCGAACGACTCTGCGCCAGATTGCCACAGTCGTCGCAAGAGAGCGGCAGGGCTGTTGGGTGCTCGCCTCAGATGAATTCCTCCATTCCCGTAATCTCATCGGCCGCCTTAAGAGCCTGGACTCTCGCGAGGAGTTCGAGCTGTGCCGCAGGATACTTGGCTTCGGCAGCGAATTCCGCTGCCGTTACCTCCCCCGGCGGGACTGCCTGTTCAGGTTTACGAGCGGCACGAATACTTTGATTGCTTGCGACACCTACGCCGAGTGCGGTGGCATCGACCCCTTGGCCGTAGGCTCCGATTCTACCCTCGGCGAGAATTACTTGCGGAGGTCAGGCAAGGAGATCGGCCACATAGACTGCGTTGTTGTCCCGTCTGCTCGAAAGCACTTCTCCAAAGACTCCCTTGGCGGCTTCATCTTTTATCCGCAGACGACCTCGACGCTAGAGGCTGTCCGTCAGGTCACAAGCTGCGACTACCTGAACCATTTAAGTGCGGCGGAGTGTTTCAGAGCAATAGCCCGGGATCTGCGTCACTTCTTGTTGTTTCTGTTGTTTAAGCGAGAGGACTGGCTGAGAGATCGGAAGATAAGTCCCGCCGACCTGGTTGCACGGCTGGTTCGCGTCTACAACCGCTTCTGCCAAGACCACCCGGCTCCGGTTATGCTTTCCGGCGATGGCGAGCGTGTGAGCCTGACCGCCGCATCTGCGAGCAGTGAGCCGGTGAGTTGGAGCCTGGAATGGGAAGAAGTAAAAGCTTTCATCAAAACGGGGGAATAAAGTATTAGACCGAGAGGCGATCACATTTCGGACGATTCTCCTGATGCGACCCGCCGCAGCATCACAGCATTCTACGACGCCGTGGCGGATGAATTCGGCTACGGGAGCGAGGAACGGCAAGTTGAAGAAGAATTGAGCCGCGCGATTCTAGCCGGATGCCGCCTGGGAACAATCGTGGACATGGGGTGCGGAAACGGCTCCTTCCTGCTCTGGGCTGACGCATCGCTGAAGATCGGCCTGGATCTGTCTAAGGAGATGTTAAGACAGCACCGCGCTCGTCTTCCCGGGGGCCATTATATTGTTTCGGACGCGACTCGTACGGGTCTATCCGAAGCATGCGCCAGCCTTGTCCACTGCTCATTCGTGCTCGACCACATTCAAGACAGCAGCGCTTTGTTTGCCGAGGCCCTGAGGGTGATGAAGCCGCAAGCAAGATTTTTGCTCGCATTTCACAGCCCCGAGGCGATGCTTCGCGAGCGCCAGGAAAAGAACGTATTCCAATACGAATCCAGAGGAGGGAAGGTCCACAAGGTTCCAAGCGACTTCACAAAATTGCAAAACGTTCGCGCGGAATTAGAGACTCGATTCAAGCTGCTTGAGTTCGTCCGCGCGCCTGTCGGCGATGCGCGATTATCTATCGATTTTTATGTGCTCGCCCGGTTGTGAAGCATGGCCCCGGCCATCTTCATTATGAGGTATCTTATTCAGGCATGCGCGGGCCGGGCCGGGCAGTTTGAGGACAAGAGATATGTCTCGAAAGCCTAAAGCCGAGCCGAAACCGAACGATCATCTCCCCAGAAACGAGAACGCGAAACGTGAGCGGCCCCTATGGCTCAGGGCAGGCCCCGAAGGCGGGCTACAGCCTTTGAGCAAGGTCTTCGGCACAGATCGCGGGACGTGCATTGATCGCTACTACATCGAAGGGTTTCTGGAGAAAAACCGAGGAGACATCAAGGGAAGGGTGCTCGAAGTGGGCGACCCTCGTTACACCATTAAGTTCGGCGGCGATGCCGTACGCACCTGCGAGGTGCTGCACGTCATCCCCGCCTACCCGCAGGCAACTTTGATCGCTGACCTTGTCACCGGGGAAGGAATTCCCGCAGAGGCATTCGACTGCATGATCGTCACCCAGACTTTACATGTCATTTACGATATTCGCTCCGCCGTGGCGAATGTATATGCAGCGCTCAAGCCTATGGGCGTCGTCCTTGCCACCCTGCCCTGCGTGAGCCAGATTAGCCGTTGGGATATGAGCCGCTGGGGCGACTACTGGCGCTTGACCAGCTTGGCCGCGCGTAAGCTTTTTGAGGAAGTATTCCCCGCAGGCTCGGTCCACACAGTCGCATACGGCAACGTACTTGCCGCAGCCGCCTTCCTCTACGGCGTTACCGCAGAGGAGTTAACAAAGGAAGAGTTGGATTATTTCGACCCTGACTACGAGGTTCTCATAGCGGTGCGTGCGGTGAAACCGGCGGACCCCGCCTCGTAGTATGCAAGCTTGCCGAAAACTGTATGAGGATGACTTCTTATACCCCGCCGCTGAGAACCGATCTTATACCCAAACCTGAGTGTGCGCGACACCACCCTGCTTTTCCTGGGCTGCCCTGAGAGAGAGCTTAGTAAGTCTCTGGCAGACCTGCTGAGATTGTGTACGGGCGAGCATACGGTCAATGAGATTCGTCGGATCGCCCCCGAGTTCAGCTCGGCGCCGATCTTTGAAACGCTCCAGCAACTCGGATACATCATCCTCTCTCAAGAGCCGCCGCGGCGTCGAGACACATCGCCCGCCTCGAAGACACTGATAGTCTCGCCGCACATGGACGACGCATTCCTGTCGCTGGGCGGCACGATTCTATGCCAGCGTAACGACTGCGAGATACATGTAGTCAACGTTTTCGGATTTGACCCCTGGATCAAGCCTCTGACGCGGCTCAGATTGACCAAGCAACAGCAGAATAGCTTGCGACGAAGGGAGGAGACGTTTAACGCCAAGCTCTGTGGCTGCGAAGTCAAATTCTGGAATTACGCCGCCGCTTTGAATAGGGGCTACAGCGGGTGGAATGACGAGATCAATTGGAAAAGAAACCGGCGCCCCTTTGAGAGCATCAGAGAGGACCTTTTAGACTTGGTGAAGAAGCAGAAGTATAAGGAGGTCATCTTTCCGCTGGGGGTGGGGGGCCATACGGACCACAGGCTTATCACAGAAGTGGCGCTTTCGCTCATCTCAGAAATCAACGGGGAGCGACAGGTCCACTTTTACGAAGACCTTCCTTACGCAGCCGAGCCGCGAAACTGGCGGCGGTGGCAACGCTTCTCTGACCTCGGCGAAAGGGTGGAAGTGGAGCGCACTTACGCAGACATTGGCTCTGAGATAGAATACAAGATGCTCCTGCTTCAAACGTACAGCTCCCAGTTGTTCTTCTACGAGCCGTACAGCATTCGGCTGTACCACCACCGCGAGCACATGCGGACAGGAATCGCCGGGATCGACAAGGAGCACAAACAGAGAGCCGCCGATTTGCAAGTCTACAATGAGAGGCTGTGGTTGATAGGCCCTCAGCAATCGCAAATCGGGCACTGCCTTCGCATGTGATACGCAGTTTTTACAACCACGCGATAGCGGGTCGAGCGTGAAGCAGTTGCTGACTTGGCCTAACAGACCCCTGGGGATAGGGTGAGGCTTCCCGTACAGGAGAAGAATAAGACTGATGAGATTGCTAATATCGGCGTCGCACTTCGGCCTGAGCGGCGTCGTGACAGCTACATACAATTTGGTCAAGTTCCTGGTCGCGCGTGGCGGCTACCAAATCTTGGTGGTCGGCGACGAAAGGGGCTATTACATTTCTGAGTTCGAGCGGCTCGGCGTCAAATGCGCGGTTGTTTCGGGCCGTCCTTTATTCAAAGCACTCCGCCTGTACGAGATCATCAACGACTGGGCGCCGGCAGTCTTTATACCTGGATTCAGCGCCTACGAGTATATCTACATGCACCGGTTCCCGAGGGGAACGAAGGTGCTTCAGATCATTCACTCAGATCACCAGAGCTGGTATGAAAAACTCCGGCACGTGAATGGGCTCGCAGACGCATTTATTTTCGTAAGCGGCTTCTTAAAAGAGCAGCTACTGCCACAAGCCCTTTGCCCGGGCTATTACATACCGAACTTCGTCCACATCAACCCTGCGGCGGCGCGGTTGAGGTCTTATCGCGGGAAGCTGAACGTACTATACACAGGACGACTGGTCCAGGAAGCAAAGCAAGTCCTCGATCTGCCTGAGATCCTTCGCGGAATCCCCAACCTCGAATTTCATTTCGCCGGCCGGGGAGAGGAGGCGGACCTGTTAGTTTCGGGATTGAGGGCGGCTGGCGTCGAGCACATTTATCATGGCCTGCTCGGCCGGCCCGAGGTCGAGAGCCTATACGCTCTGTCGGACGTGTTCATTCTCCCGAGCGACTACGAGGGGCTTCCGCTCAGCTTGCTCGAGGCGATGTCGTTCGGCTGTGTCCCAGTCGTAAGCCGGGTCCGCAGCGGAGTGACGGACGTGGTGGATGACAGTGACGGGTACGTGGTCGATGTCAGGGACATCGAAGGGTTTCGAGCAATTCTGAGCGAGCTGGTCGTAGATAGGCAGGCGCTTCATCAGAAAAGTGAAACTTGTAGAGAGCGGATCGTCAGGAGCTTCTCCGCCGACGTGTGCGGCCCGCAGTACGAAGAGGCAATACAAATGGTCGCACGGGCTGCCGCCAGACACCCGCAGAAGAGCTGGCTGCCTCGCCCGCTGCCGGGCAGGCCGCTGTTTTGAAGTAAGGGCGTCGCTTCGGGCTTGACTCGATAGCGCGACCGAATAACTCCGAGCCGTGTAGCCTCAGTGGCTGGTGCGAATATGAGTGAGCCGGTTTTCATCGGGCTGCCGAATTTAAGTTTGAATGGCGTGAGCGTTTTTGCCGTGAACCTCGCCCGGGGTCTGCGCGCCCTGGGATGGGACGCGCGCCTGCTGGTTACTAACTCGCGCCCTGATCTGAAGCCGCTCCCGCAGTCGCCAGATGTGCCCATCTGGCAGTGTGAATCGGACCCGGGCTCAACCTGGTCGGGCCGCTGGAAGCGCATTATAAGCATGCTGGAAGAACACGCCCCCTGCGTGTACATTCCTAATCATGATTACTCTTACTCCTGCATCAGCGCGGCGCTCTCGCCGGGCGTGACGGTCATAGGCGTGGCCCACAGTGATGACTCCGAGCACTACGAACACATCGGCAGGCTTGGCGAATACTTTAATGTGACCGTGGGCGTGGATGATTACATCTCCGACACTATTCGTAAGCGGTTCCCTTGTCTCGCTGACCGTGTTACTACGATTGCGTACGGCGTTTCGGCACCCGAAGAGCCCCGAAAAAGCGCGTCTCACGAACGCTGCGAATCATCTACGCCGGCCGGCTGGAGCAAGGGCAGAAGCGCGTACACGACATCCCCCTGATCGCCGAAGGCCTGAGCCGGCGCGGGATCGATTTCCACATCGCGCTGTATGGTGGAGGGGCAGAGGCGACCGCTTTGCGCGCGAGGCTTGCCACGTTCTTGAAGCAAGGACAGGCGGCAATGCATGGGATCGTGACCAACGACGCCGTGCATAACGCCATGTACGCGGGCGACGTAATCCTACTGACATCAAATTACGAAGGTCTACCGCTGGCCCTACTTGAAGCAATGGCGCGCGGGTGTGTGCCGGTAGTTTCTGATGTCCAGAGCGGAATCCCGGGACTCATCCGGCGGGGGGAAAACGGATTCCGTGTCACTGTGGGGGACATTTCAGGATTCGTCGACACGCTCGTCAACCTGGCTACGGACGGCGACCTCCTCCGCCGCGTAGGCCGGGAGGCGTATCTCACAATAGCCAAAGGGCCGTACTCCGTCGAGAGAATGGCCTCGGCTTACGCGAAGCTATTCGAGCGGTGCAGGCGCAAGACACTGTTGACTACCCATCGCCCCGGGCCCGGCGCAATCGAACCACCCGATTGGCTGCTTGCAGGCGACGCCGAGCTGGAGGGGCAATGAAGCAGGACGTTTCGAGCCTGGCCATTTTCGGCGGCCCCCCTGAGTTCGCCACCCCGCTGCACGTGGGCCGCCCAAACATAGGCGACCGCGACCGACTGCTGGAGCGGATCGGAGAACCTGCTCGACCGCAACTGGCTGACCAACAACGGCCCCTTCGTACAGGAGTTCGAACGACGAATAGAAGATTTCGCCCGCGTCAAGCACTGCGTAGCCGTGTGCAACGGCACAATAGCGCTGGAAATCGCCACCCGCGCCCTCGACCTGCAAGGCGAGGTGATCGTCCCCTCCTTCACGTTTGTAGCCACCGCACATGCGTTACAGTGGCAAGGGATCACGCCCATTTTCTGCGACATCAACCCGGAGACCTACACAGCCGACCCCGCGAGCGTCGAGAAAATGATCACGCCACGCACGACCGGAGTGATCGGCGTGCACCTGTGGGGCAGGCCGTGTGACATTGACGCGCTGTCAGAGGTCGCTAACAATCACGGCTTGAAAGTGCTGTTCGACGCGGCGCACGCGTTCGGCTGCTCCTACAAGGGGAGGATGGTCGGGGGGTTCGGCGAGGCCGAAGTATTCAGCTTCCACGCCACGAAGTTCTTCAACACCTTCGAAGGCGGGGCGGTGACGACCAACAGTGACGAACTGGCAGAAAAGATCCGCTTGATGAGAAATTTCGGATTCTCAGATTACGACAATGTGATCTACATCGGGACCAACGGCAAGATGAGTGAAGTTGCCGCCGCGATGGGACTGACCGGCCTCGACAGCCTGGCCAAGTTCGTAGAAGCGGGCCGCCGCAATTATGAGAGCTACCGCAGTCAGATGGAAGGCATCCCCGGCATAGGGCTGATGAGTTACCCGGATTCGGAGCGGTGCAACTACCAGTACATTATCCTGCGCGTCAACTGGGCGAGCTTCGGCATCGACCGCGACGACCTCATCAAGGTGCTTCACGCGGAGAATGTCCTCGCCCGCAGGTACTTCTACCCCGGCTGTCATCGCATGGAGCCTTACAGGTCGTACTACCCGCACGCAGGTCTGCTGGTCCCCAAGACAGAGAAGGTCGCCCGCCAGGTCGTGGCGCTGCCGACCGGCACGACAGTCACAGAGGATGAGATCCGTCGGATTTGCAATATCATTCGGCTGGTCGCCGTTCACGGCGTAGAAATCAGGCATAGAATGGCGGGCCTGGCCGAGAGTTCAACTTCGGAGTGAAAGACCAATGAACCACTTGCGCGTACTCGGGATATCTTTCGACGTTTATATCACCAGCGCCTGCCTGATCGAAGACGGAAAGATACTGGCCGCCTGCCCGGAAGAGCGGCTCAGCCGGGTCAAGCTGACTAAAGAATTCCCCCGCCGAGCGATCCGGTACTGCTTGGAGCAGGCAGACTGCAATCTCGCCGAGGTTGATTACATCGCAGTTGGGTGGAACCCGGGCGTGCATGCCAACCACCTCAACCCGCGCTTCTCTTCCGTAACTCGGTGGCGGGCCGAGCAGCTTTACGCGATCCCAAACTTCCTGCTTTCTATGCAAGGCGACCAAAGAGTTCACCAGGTGACCCAGCATTTCATCACACAAAACGCAGAGGCCAGGGTCGTCTACGTTGATCATCACCGGTCGCACGCCGCTCTTTACTTCCTCTCGCCCTTTCAGCGGGCCGCCGTCATGACCTGTGATGGGATGGGGGAAGAAAATACCGTTACGCTAAGCCTGGCCGAAGGGAATAAAATTACTGAGCTTCAGCGTCAGCTCGCCCCTCATTCGCTGGGCCACTTCTACGGCGCTGTGACGCAATTCCTGGGCTTTGCGCGCGATTGCGACGAATGGAAGGTCATGGCGCTCGGCGCGTTCAACTCGGGCAGGCCCAACCCATACTACGAGGGGCTTCGGCGGCTGATAGAGTTCCGGCCCGGCGGGAGTTTCGAGCTGAACCTTAATTACTTCACTCACTACATGCATGATTTTGGCCGCTGGTACAGCGACCGCTTCGTCGAGGAGTTCGGCCCGCCCAGGAAGAAGGATGAACCGTTCGAGGAGCGGCACTACCAGATCGCCGATGCGCTGCAACTGGTCACAGAGGAAGCATTGGCCTACGTACTCAACCACCTGCACGAGCGGACGGGCGAGCGCAGGCTCGTGGTATCGGGCGGCACGTTTATGAACTCGGTGTTTAACGGTAAGATCACCGCGCTGACGCCTTTCAAAGAGGTATTCATCCCCCCGTGCCCGGACGATAGCGGCGTGTCAATCGGCGCCGCACTGCATGTTTATCATGAGATGGCAGGCGGAGAGAATCGTGACGTCATGCAACACAATTTCCACGGGCCGGCCTTCTCGGATGAAGAGATAAAGCAAACCCTGGAGCGATACAAAATCCGCCACAGGCGTGTGGAAGACGTGTCGGCCTACGCTGCCGGCCTCATCGCCCAGGGCAAGATCATAGGCTGGTTCCAAGGCCGAATGGAGTTCGGACAACGCGCTTTGGGCAACCGTTCGATACTGGCCGACCCGCGTCAGGCCGAGATGAAAGATAGGCTAAACGCCTCGGTCAAGAATCGCGAATCATTCCGGCCCTTCGCGCCAGCCATCCTGCGCTCTCGCGTGGAAGAGTTCTTCGAGGTGGTCGGCACGCCGGATGTCCCATTCATGGAACGTGTTTATATGGTGAGGCCCGAGAAGCGGTCGCTGATCCCCGCAGCCATTCATGTCGATGGGAGCGGGCGGCTGCAAACCGTCGAAGAAAAAGGCAGCCCGCGCTTCTTTCGGCTGATCGCGGAGTTCGACCGGATCACCGGAGTCCCCGTGGTGGTAAACACCTCATTCAATCTCAACGGGGAACCCATCGTCTGTACACCGACTGACGCGATAAGGACCTTTTATTCCAGCGGGCTCGATGCGCTGGCGCTCGGTGACTTCGTCATCGATAAGTGATCCTTTGAAGGCTTGGGAGGCGTATCGCCTATGAATACTTTTTACATCTACTGCGAAGGGGGTCTCGGCAACCGGCTCGGCGCCCTCTTCGCCGGCATCGCCGTCGCGCGGGCGTTGGGGGGTTGCCCGACGCTGATATGGAACGTCCGTCATCGGTGGTTTGAGGCCGCGTTCACGGCCCTTTTTTCCGCCCCCGCCTACCAGGTCGTTGAGAACAGGATCGGGTATGGCCACTCGAACCACGCGGGGACACTCACAGAGCAAACGGCGCCCGGCCCCTTCGCCATCGTCGCCCCCGGCCAAGAAGGGTTCAATGATGATTACGTTGCGCCGAGAATGTCCGTGTTCTTGAATGAGAACGAGGCTCGGCTTTCGGACGTGGCAGAGCTGCTCGAAAGATTGCCGGTTATTTACAGCAACTATACTTTGACCGGTATGGTTTCAGCGGAGGCTCAGACGAGCATTCCAAAAATTCGGCCAGAGATCGTAGATGAGGCATCAAGCTACGCGGCAAGAATTAAGTCTCAGGGCGTGGAGTATGCTGCACATTTCAGAGACAGCGACGCGTGCTACGACCGCTGGCATTCGTTTGTGCAATTCTTACAGGGGCACGACGGGCCCGTGGCGTGGTTTTCGGATTCTAACTACCGGACGGAAATGGCTGTTAGCACGTATGGAAGTCGAATACATACGAGGGCCTGCTCGCGGCCTATTTGCTTCGACTCCGCCGACGATGTGTGGCCGGATTTGAAGATGTGCGTCAGATCGTTGGACTGCTTGATCGATGCAATGATAGACCTTCTGGCCATGTCTAGATTTCAGATTGTCTTTGGGAGCATGGGGTCTACGTTCGCTTCAATATCGAGACACACGGGGAAGTGTTTCCCCGACCTGGCCTCTTTGAGTGGCGCGTAGGCCGTGCTCCCGAGCGGCACCTGAAGCGAGCGTGGCGCGAGCCAGTCGCTTGTTTTTAATCTTGTCAGCATTTTTCTGAGGTGACGCCAAATGTCTGCCACTGACCGATACGTTTGCAAGGCAGGGCGCGCGGCTATGCTGGGCGAGCCTACGATCTTGTTCCCCCGGCAATTGGCCGAGCAGTGGCGGCGAAGGGGGCTTGAGACTTATATCGTAACGCGCCGCCCGGGCCAGGATGCGGAGACCTCGGCGGGGACGCCCATCCGGCGCTCGACGGATCATCAAACCCGCTTTGAAACCTGGTTCATCAACGCCGCGGGCCCGTTACTATACAAGGCCGAGGGGCGTTACGTCCGGCGACACCAGGCCCAGTACGCACGCAGGTTTGGCCGCGAGGCATTGGAGAATCTGTACTACCCGCGGTTTGTTTATCATGTGTTGAACGCCCGGCCTCTGGTGCGAACGGTCTACTCTTTGCGGCCTGCCTTCGTATTCGGGCACGAAGTGAACACCTACGGAGTCGCTACGGCCCTGTGCCGAAACATTCCGCGAATACTCTTCCCGTGGGGCGCGGACATTTATTTGTACGCGGAAACGTCTCCCGTAATGCGAGCTTTGACCCGTTACGCGCTCAATGCAGTCGATCTGGTGGTGCCATCTTCAAGCGCAGCGGCGCGTTTCATTTCTCAACAGTACGGCGTGGACGACTCTAAAGTGAAAGCCATCTCTTGGGGCGTCAACCTGGGGCGATTTGTGCGGGCCGGCGAGCGGCGCCGACATGCGATTTGCGAGAGGTGGGGCATCAATCCGCATGCCACCATCCTCCTGAACGCCCGCAGATTCGAGCCGGAGTGGGGGTGTTTCGTCGCGCTGTTAGCGTTCATCGAGGTTGCGAAGAAATACAGGGATACACACTTCATCCTGATTGGGGGTGAAAGCGGGGAGCCCCACCTGTCGAAGGCGCACGCACTGCTTGACGAGCATGGACTGTTGCCGCGCTTCGCCTTACTGCGAGGAGAAATCGCGCTGAGCGATTGCGCAGACGCGATGTTGATTTCAGACGCATTCGTCTCGCTCAACGGAATGGCCGATATGCGATCATCCAGCGTCTTGCAGGCGGCAGCCTCTGGCGGGTTGCCGGTCATAAGCGACACCTCCGAGTACCGCGAGATGCGGTCGAATGGGTTCGGGTGCCTTCTCGTCCAACACGATGATGCGGCAGCGGTCTTTCAAGCGCTGAGCAATTACCTGGAACAACCGGCCCGCTTCCGCCCTCTTGTAGAGCAAAATGAAGGCTACCTGGCAAGATATGAGGACCAGGCGGCGCAGATGGACAAGCTGCTACTGGCGATTCAAGAGGTTTGCCAGGCGCGCGCATTAGCATTATGAATAGTGCCCGAGAAGAATCCGAAGCTCTGCTTCGATGGCTCCCACTGTTTGCTCTTGCAGCCGGGAGCAATGACAAGAGTTTGACCTGTAACCCCAAACGATTCACACGGAGCTATGGGCAGGCGATAGACAGGCCTTCTCCTGCGCGACAGGACGCTGAACGAGGCGCTGTGGGCCTGCGGCATCGTGCCTCTTTAACCAAGATTCATATGCTGAAATCCTACCTGCTATAACTTTTAATCAGGCTGAGCATATTGTGGTTTGCTTTACATTGAATTGATTTTGATTTAAAGTAGCCTCCATCACGTTAGCTGCTTCGCAATGTCCCGATTATTGCGAAGTGGTTTAAAACTAATCCACATGAGAGGAGACTTGGTATGTTCAAGCCATTCGGAAGAATCCTGAAGAACCGATTTCTGATAACGTGCTTTGCAATAGCAATGGTCTTCTTTTCAATGATTGCGCTCTCAGTTCCCACCTCTAAGACCCTTGCTAATAGTGTAATTACTGAAACGTACTACTACACTGATAACACATACACGGTGCAGTGTGGTTATAGATACGTAGGCTGTCGAGGGCAGCAAGCCGGGGGCGGGTGTATCACTGTCTGGAAGATAGTTTATACCGAACCTTGTTCGTTGTAATCAAAGATGCATCTATGACGGTTGCGTGCGGGGCCTGGGATGTTTGCGCGGGTACTGCCCCTGGCTGTTGGACAGACTACACTACAAGGGTTCGCAAGCCTTGCTGTAATCCCCGATAGCCTCTGATGAAATGTGAACAAACCTTATAACTGCGGAGGAGGTGTTACAATGAAAAGAAGAAATCTACTTATTGTGATGGTCCTGGCAATGACGTTTCTGTTTGCAAGCAGCTTCAGTTTTACAGGCAATACTGCTCAAGCGTTTGGTTGTACACAATTCTGCGCTAACGGTTACAACGCCTGCATGATTGAATGTAACGGCGACCCTAATTGCCAGTACTGGTGCTGGGTTGACTGGGAATGCTGCAAATTTATGTGCGACGGCAGTGGTACGTGCCAGTAACGGGGAAAAGCTCTCAGATCTGGTTCATAGGAGGCTAAAGATGAGAAGAAGAAATTCACTTACTATCATTGTGCTTGCAATGATGTTTCTGTTTGCCGGCAGTATGAGTTTATCTGGAAATGCTGCCAAAGGTGCTGAAACCCCATCCATCAGTTGCGCTACAGTCTGTTTTAATAACTACATAGCCTGTAGAGACTCTTGCGCTGGCGATCCTGCTTGTTTAGATCAGTGCCGGGACGATTTCGATTGTTGCAGGATTATCTGTCACGGCCATGATTGCTAACTGAAAAGTGGCTGATGCGGCTCATAGTGCTTGTCATAGTTTGAAAGGTCTGCTTTGGCTAAGGCTATAAGGTCGGCCACATCTTTCTCAAACCATTTCTTTTCTTTGTAGGCATCTCGGAGCCTGAATAGGTATTCATATCTCTCTTGGCCGATATGTTTCTGTAGCCAGTTGTGAGCCTCTAGAGGATTCTTGTGCCACCAGTAGATATGATGTTGGATACACATCCCTGCCTGAAAGTTTCTACCACAAAACGTGGCTCCTAGCTCGCGGCGGTTGAGGGTGGCGAAATTAAAGGGACCTCACTTCATACCGGCACACGTGTCACCCTACTATGCACCTTACGAATCTATCCCCTTCCAGAATACTGCTGCACCTTTTAGTATAAGCAATCCATTCCTCTTCGATTAAATCCCACGAAAATGCTCGCTTTAGCCCGCATATCAATTTGGCATACCATTTGATCTGTAGCTCTGCGTGAAGCTACTAACGGCAGTCAACACAGAGATGCCATTATGTGCTTATTGATTGAATAAAGGAGTTGTCTTATGAGTAACCTACTTGATCGAAGGAACAAAAGAATCAGTCTTTTGACAATTATTCTCTTATTTGCTTTTTCGTCACTTGCGTTTGCTGGCCCTGATCGTAACAACGGGCGTGGACACGTGCAAGCGAATTATCGCGACCGCGACGATGATGACCGCTGGGATCGGAACCCTGGAGAGGTTCGCCGCCGGGCCATAAGCTTTGGCACCAGAACAGGCATTCAAGCAGGCAGGCGTGATAGGTCATATCACAGAGGCTTTAACTTCAGGGATGAGCAAATCTTCCGAGAAGCGACCTTGGGTTATCGCAGACAAATAGGGAGCGTGGAACTGTACCGCCGAATCTTTCGGGAAGCATTCGCGCAGGGATACGTTCGGGGGTACCGCAGTGGCGGTTCGAGATGGTGATAGCGACGGTGGATATGTCGCATTATGCATGAGTGATTAGAAGGTCGAAACAGGGAGGGCATGCGCCGGGAAGCATTATCCAGTGGATGCCCTCCCACTACCGGGATTGACCAGGAGGTAGGTAGTTGTGGAAGTTGCTGCAATAGAAGACTGCTGCCAGTGAAGCAATTAAGCTCGCTAAACTTATTTTGGATTCATTCATACCACTAATGGCAATCGAAAAAGATGTTATAGCACAAAATCCTAGTTAATAGAGTTTGGTTTCCGGGTAATTCTTTCATTTGCCGCAGCTTTCTAAGAATGATACCCAAGCTAGTCGTATGGGCCGGGGTCTAACAAGCGCATGCAGCGGAGGCCGCGAAACGGATTTCGTATTATTCCATCAACACAATGCGCGCGTTAGATTGCTTTCGTTAAAACTGGACGCAGGTAATCTTATACTCTTGCGCGATTTCAACTTATTTGCATGTTGCCCTTTTTCGCACTGCGCTAATTCCAGCGGCGAGGTTTGACGATGCAGCTATGCCCCGATAAGCTATAAGTGTTAGTTCAATTGGCAGGAGGCACCTTGCCTTACTATTATTGCTAACCTGGCGACACCAAGTGCCACGGTGAAATTCGCAGGTGAGTTTAAAATGAGGTGCATCCATGCGTAAGAATTTCAATCTTTTATTCTCTACCGTTTTAGTTCTTTTTACTCTGGTTTTCACAGCAGTGACTTCCGGCTTCGGTCAGTCGCCTTTCTCGTCAGTCAAAATGGAATTAACATTGGCTCGTGAAGCGACAGAGTGGAAAGCCGAAGCTAAATTCAATGCCGCCGGACAGGAGTTCTCAAATCCCGTGCGAAATATCAGAGTGGGCGACAGCGATATATCTTTCTCGACAGAAATCGGCGGCGCGGAGGTGCGCTTTGTCGGGAAACTGGCTGATAACAAACTTGGCGGTACGCTTGAGGTATTAGAAAAAAGTCAAAGGATCGCAACAGGCACATGGAGTCTAACTCGATCTGAATCTGCTACCGTGCGTGATTTAGTTGGTATGTGGAAAGGAACTTTCAGCGCGCAAATTATTCCAGCGCAGCAAGCCGACCCGAACTTCGACGCGCGAGTTTCCAACCCCGCATATACTAAGAAACATCCCAAAGTGCTTTTTGACGAGGCTCATAACAATGTCCACACGGCATCCGGTCTTTACAAGCCGTTTGTTGACCTCATCACAAATGACGGCTACGTCGTTGTTCCCAACAAAGAGAAGTTTCAGCAGAGTACGCTCACTGAATATGAGATACTTGTGATCGTCAATGCGGCGGGGCCTCGCGGGCAGCGTACCAGTCCAGCCTTTACTGATGAAGAATCTGATACTGTGCGCGATTGGGTTCGCGCGGGCGGATCATTGCTTTTCATCGCCGATCACGCCCCGATGGGTGCGGCGGCTGAGATTCTAGCAAAGCGATTCGGTGTGGGTATGAGTAAAGGGTATACGGATGATCCATCCAGCCAAGATAAAGAGCTGGGGGACATTCTATTCTCGCGCGACAACAAGCTTCTCGCCGACCATGCGATTACACGCGGTCAAGATTCGCGTGAGCGAGTCAGCCGTGTAGTTACGTTCACCGGACAATCACTTAATGGACCCAAAGACAGCGTGGCATTGCTGAAGCTTCCTGATACTGCGGTTGATACTTTCCCGCCAAATAAAACGACGGTTTCTGCTGCTGGTCGCGCGCAGGGTATTGCAATGAAGTATGGGAAAGGTAGAGTAATAGTCTTGGGCGAAGCGGGTATGCTAACAGCACAGATAGATAATAAAGGCCGCGCGTTTGGAATGAATTATCCAAACACAGACAATAGGCAATTGGCACTCAACACAATACACTGGCTTTCTCGGTTGCTGGATTGATAAACGACAGCGGGTAGTAGCCAAGACGCAATCTAACAAGCGCATGCAGCGGAGGCCGCGTGCGCGAGTTTCGCATAAAACATCAGCGCAGCTCACGGCCCCGCTGATGCGAACCGTTAGCCCGCACAGGAAGACCAGGCGGCGGTGTACATTGAAAGCATGTTTTTGAAACTCATTTCGTTCGCGCCTTATTGAAAAAGGAATAAGGGGAATCAAGCTCATATTATACATATTACTCGATAGAGGGGTTCAGATTAAGGACTGCAATGTTGATACCTCACGAACCATCTAACAACCAGCTCAAGAAGGTAGGAGTCAAGCTTGTTAAATCAGAATTATTGACGCTCAGATGCTCAAGGTGTGCAAAGACCTGGGCCATAAAGCCAAAAGGGTTGAGGTTGCCGAAAGGCTACTGGAAGTGTCCGAATGGGTGCAACACATCAATTAATAATTGAAACCGGGCTAGGCATTGAATATGAACAAAAAGATTGGAAAGATGCTCTCAGTTGAACAAGTTAATGCCATTGCGCTGCTCGCTTCAGGTTGTAGCGTCAGGTATACGGCGCTCGTTGTTGGAGTGAAACCATCAGATGTTTCGCGCTGGATGACTCGCGATTCAGTATTCATAAACAGATTTGCTGCAAGCAAGCAAGCTCGTTTGGTAAAGCGGATGAATCAACTATGTACTGAGAGCGAAGTTGCCGTGTAATTCAGCCAAAGAATACACCCAGATCAAAGTATCATTAGATGGTTGGGCTTTGAGGCATTCCCAGGTGCGTCATCTGGTTTAATGCTACAAATCGCACATTCATCTCTGTTAATTCCGATTATAAAACATAGAGCCGCGTCACACTCACGGCCCCGTATGGTTATTTCTCCTTTGCGACTTCGATCAAGCTGTCTAGCTTGAGGTCCGGTTCCTCGTTACCGGCGAAATAAACAAAGTCGCCTTTGTATAGACCGAATGCTATCAGGTCCACATGCATTTCATGCCTGCTCCAACACCTTAAGCCTCAACTCAAGGGCAGAAGCAGGTGTTGTTATTGACGTTGCTATCGCTGAGGCTAACAGGTGGAGGCGTCGAGGGGATAGTTATCGTCGCGCTGCCCACGCCAGTACAAAGATCTATCATCGCAGAAACAGTGCTGCTTGGTCCGCCTCCCCCAAAGAACAGGGTGCAGCCGGGGGGCATAAATGCTCCGCCAGTTCCGGTCACCATCATTCCGGTTGAACAAGAGGTGAACTTGTAATTACCAGTGAGCGGGTCGAATAGCAGCGTGTTGCCGGTAGTGTCATCCCTTATGGTTCTTGAGAAAGTCGGCAAACCGACGACCGTCACTTTGTAAGGTGTGGTGCAGACTGTCGGGCTTGCGTTCGCCGCAATGATAACCAGCGTGAAAATTGTTCCCGCTTGAACGTTTAACGAAAACGACCCGACCGGATTCGGGCTACCGCCAATGTCTGCCAGATAGTTCAGACACTGGTTGCCCGAATTATAAGAACCCAGGTAGGCGGCGACTACAAGGAAATTGTTGCCTACGCAAGCCTGAGCGTCAACATCTACAGTGACACAGACTGTGTTAGCACTCGCATTTGTGAACGAGTAAGCATCAAACGGTCGAGCGCCCACGATTGTAAATAGGCCCGGACACGTCCTGATGTTGTTGCACGCGCCGGTCTGATCTATGAAGCGATTGAGGCGACCATTCTGTGTGCCGCTTACGCCGGGATATTCCGTGCTGTTTAGACCGAGTACTCCCGTAAACATTGTCACGGGGCATACAGATTTTGCGCTACACCTAGCAACCATCAAACCATACGTGCCGGTCGAGGTGCCAAAACCAGAAACACTCACAGTGTATATTCCGTCCATCGGCGTTGCTATACAGAAGCTTTCGCCTTCGGGATTGGTAGCGCTGCCGCCAATCCCGCTGTCGGCGGGGGGCTGCATCAGGGTCCTTCCATCTGGGTGGGTTATATCTAAGACCAGGTCCGTGTTCGTCGCATCGCGCTCAGGGTTGCCGTCTCCGCTGATGTAAAAGACATCGTCGGCATTCGCCACTATCGTGAAGAAATCCGCGTCCCCGGCGGGCGTGATCGAGCCGGTCTTAACCACGACATTTCCGCTCACCAATCCCGGGTTTGCTGTCGCAGCCGTGTTGTTCGGCTCGACTTCCGCAGAGCCGGCTCCTGTCGTTACGACGACAAACAGCCTGTACGGGTTAGCAACGCTTGACGGGTCGAACCCTTCTACGATAAGGAAGTATGTCCCTGCAAGCGCGAGCGACCTGCCTGATATGGTTGAGGAAAAACCGGTTTCGGTGCCTGAGTCACAGCCGTTGCCGGTTCCGTCATCATCATCCTCTTCGAGAGTTGAAAAATTGAAAAGGGTCAAGAACGTATCCCGGTCATTTGCAGGTGAAGATTGGCCTCCGCCCGTATCTACATAGGCCCATACTCTGGAGCCTGCGGGGGCCGTGAATGACCAAATATCTATGTCGCCCGCAGTGATCGCGCCTGTAGCCACGCGGCAATTGTTAGCGTCCAGGCCGAGTGGGTTGGCAGTCGCAAACGTGTTGTTCGGCTCACTTTCCATCAGGGCATTTATGTTCCCTGGAGATAAAGGCTCAGGGTTGATAGCAGCAAGCTCGGATTGCAAAGCCTCGTACTCTGAGGCCAGCGCCGGGTCCGGCCCTTTCTCTTTTGCTTTACCCTTCTCGCCTCGAACATCAAATGGAGAAGTTGTATTTTCTCCCATTAATTCGCTGAGTACTTTCACTCTTGCAAATAGCTCTGCAACGCGCGCCTCGACTGCTGCATTGTATTCCCTTAGAATTGCTTCCGCAGTATGACCGGCTTTTTTGGTTTTAAGAAATTTCTCTTTCGATTGGGCCTGCACTAATGCCGCTCGGGCCTCTCGCAGTCTATCGGCTGTTGAAGATTGGGCGCGCACGGGCGTCAATTTCAGCCACATAGTCGAACAGACCGTAAGACATATTACAATCAACACTAGAAACACTAATCTCTTTGCATCTCTTCGAGTTCTCATTTTGTAACCTCCTAAGTGAGGTATCCGGGGCCAGGGACCAGGGATATCTAGTTGCGAAGCAGTTAACCAGATTGGGATGTCAGGTAAAGAGGAATTTGAGCGACTGATGATCCCAGTGGAATCGGACGCGGCCTATAATATGCCAAAGGTAAAATTGATTCAATAGCAAGTTTTGAATTTCTTGCCGATCTGGAATCCTGGCTTGCAATCAAGACATGCGTAAAGGACCGTTAGAGTTGCAATCGATTTAATTAAGAAAGATTGCCGCAATCCTCATCCAAAGTTGGGCGGTGTCACACTCAAGGCCCGCCTCATCAACTTGATTGCCTTGACCTCCCTATTCGAAAGCTTCTTGTCTTTTCCGTGAAAGTCCTCTCAGAGTTCCTAAAAAATGCGGACATGGGCATGTCGGGTTTCAGGCTCTAATTGCGCTTTAGTAATTAAGGGCACTAAGAAGGGCCTGAACTTGATCAGAAGCTGAGCAAGTTTGAGCCTCTAGCATGCTCTGATTGACGTTGGTTTTTGCGCCTCATCAAACCAGTACTCCAAACCTTGATGGGGCTTAACGTAAGGAGGAATTGAAATGAAAAGGATAAAATCTGACACACACGTTTTCGGCTTAACAACAGCGCTGATAGCTATGCTGATTACCGGCACCCTTTCAGTTTACTTTGAAATGGTCTGTCCATCGGCCCTCACGGTCGCTAAAGCCGCCCCGTTATCTATTTTTGCTGAAGCAAGATCTTCGGATCGCTCAGACCAGACGCTATCAGGAAGCGATACGATTGGTGATGATTCTTATTTTAGCAACGCACTGCCTGAGCCAAATTCTGTGGATAAAGTTAAACTGAGTCAAGCTTATGGGAAATTGCCACTTAGTTTTGAAGCCAATCAAGGGCAGGCTGATCCACAGGTAAACTTTACCTCAAGCTGCAATGGCTACCGCCTCTCTCTCTCCCCAACTGAAGCCGTAGTAGCATTTTCTGATCTAAATCAGAAAACCAAAACCCGGAATCAAAAACCGGCGGCGTTTCACATGAGGCTCGTTGGAGCCAACGGCTCACCACAGGCAGAAGGGCTAGATCAATTGCCGACCAGGAGCAATTATTTCATAGGTACGGATGCTACAAAGTGGCGGACGGACATCCCGAATTTCGGCAGGGTGAAGTATGAGGAGGTCTATCCGGGAGTAGATCTGATCTACCACGGCAATCAGCAGCAGCTTGAATATGACTTCTTGGTAGCTGCCGGTGCGAATCCTCGCGCGATAAAGATGGCTTTTGAAGGCGTGCGAAGGATGTATGTGGATTCGCAAGGTGATTTGCTCCTGCACACATCGGGCGGATGTCTTCGCCAGCACAAGCCCATTGCTTACCAGGAAGTGGATGGTATAAAGAAGGAAATCCCTTGCCGATTTATTGTGAAAGGAAAACGCGAGATCGGTTTTCAGGTAGCAGGGTATGATATTACCAAACCCTTAGTTATCGATCCCGTACTCAATGCGGTGATTTATTCAAGGTATCTCGGTGAGTCCGGTGTGGAGATGGGCCTTGGGATCGCGGTTGACTCGTCTGACAATGTTTACGTTGCCGGGGTCACTTCCTCCGCGAGTTTCGACGGAAGCAATGACGTTTTTGTGAAGAAATTGAATCCTACCGGCACTTCAGTCCTCTATTCAGTAATTCTCGGAGGCGGCGGCAATGATCGAGGTCATGCTATCGCAGTAGGCTTTGACGCTCAATACGGCGAAACGGCCTATGTGACGGGACAAACTTCTTCCGGGGATTTCCCTACTTGGCCTCCATCGGGTGTATGGGATGATGATCTCTCCGGCACTACGGACGCTTTTGTAGCCAGGTTGAATGCTTCCGGCTCAGTGTTGTTTTCAACTTATCTTGGTGGCAACGGCGTAGACTCGGCTAACGGGATCGCTGTTGATGCCTGCCAGGCTCCAGTTATTGAACCTTGCGGATCAGCTTATGTAACCGGATACACTGATTCCGGCGACTTCCCGCGTGTCAACCCATTTCAAAATGGGTATGGCGGTGGCCAGGACGCCTTTGTGACAAAGATAGCGGGTGGTGGAGCCGCCCTCGAGTATTCAACTTATCTAGGGGGCAGCCTTAATGATACAGGTGTCGACATTGCTGTGGACAATGACGGCAAAGCCTACGTTATTGGCTCAACCCAATCACCTGATTTCCCTATTCGCGGGACAACTTTTGGTCAACACTTGGGTGGCTCTAGAGATGCTTTCGCTACAAAAATGAGCATCGACGGCACAACGGCAGAGTTTTCAGCTTATCTTGGCGGCAGCAACGTCGAGGATGGTTTTAGGATTGTGGCGCCATTTGATACTGGTTTCTATGTAACGGGAGCCACTAGCTCACCAGACTTCCCAACAACAGGGGGCCATTTAAGCAACAATCTAAACGGTCTCACTGATGCTTTCGTCATGAAGATAACCCCTCCCACTTACACTCTCTCGGGATACCTCGGCGGTAGCTATATAGACAAAGGATATGGCATCGCTTGCTTTGGAAGTTCTATCTACCTGACGGGGGAAACCTACTCAAGCGATTTCCCAACAACGGGCGTGGACACTTCAGGCTATAGTGGCGGCAGAGATGCCTTCGTCACGATTCTAGATAGCAACGACGGCTCTCGACGCTATTCCACATATCTGGGCGGCAGTGGCGACGAAGATGGGCGAAGGATTGCAGCTTCGACATCGGGCATTTATGTAACTGGCTATACAAAATCCAGCAATTTCCCTCGCAAGAATACCAGCTCAACCCTACAAGGCAGTCAAGATGCCTTTGTCACCAAGTTCTACCGCCGTTTTTGACTTCCAAGGTGGCGTACAATAGCAGAGATGGAAATCCCATCTCTGCTATTGTTAGCCTTAGGGTCACGCGCCGGCTGAGATGAATAGGCGTGTTAGGCCGAGCTTGAGGCCCTGCTCAAGTCACTTGTCGCGATAAAGGGCGAGCTTGTCTGGCTTGTCCCAAACTTTGTAGAGGTTAATTAAGCGAGCCAGCGCGAGCCTGGTTTGTTTGTCTTGATCGCCGCGTTTGGCTTTGCTTATTTCGTAACCTTCAAGAAGCAGGGCTTCGGCTTCGTCATATTTTCCGAGCGCGGTCAAACAATTGCCGAGCGCGATGGCTGCGTCGCCGATAGCAGGGTGCTCTTTGAGCAACTTGCTGCGGCAGATTTCAAGCCCTTCACGCAGCAACGATTCTGCCTCTTGCGCCTTGCCTTTGCTGACTATAACTTTGCCCAACCCGACGAGCGACAGTGCAATGTCCTTATGATCTTTCGGCAATTTCTTTCGTTGAATCTCAAGCGCGTTGCGATACATAGCTTCCGCCGCCGTGCGGTCGCCTTTGTCGTACTGCAATGCCGCAAGGTTATCGAGATTTTTCGCTGTGCGCGGATGCTCGTCGCCGAAAGCTTTGCGGTACATCGTCTGCGCCTCCCGGTAAAGCGATTCCGCAGCGGCGAGGTCGCCTTTGTCGTGCAGCAATCTCGCCAGATTATTTGTGAAGATTGCAAAATAAGGATGCTCTTTTCCGACGCGCTTTTGAGCGATTGCCAGAGCTTCGCGGTAGAGCGGTTCCGCCTCGTCGAACTTTTCTTCTTCGCGCAACACCTCTGCGAGATTGTTCAACGAGATGACCAATCCGAAACTATCCGCGCCGAACAATCTCCGGTTCATCTGAAGCGATTCGCGGTAAAACTGTTCTGCGCCCGCCTGGTCGCCCTTGTTACTCAGCACTAAGGCCAGGTTATTCAGATTTGTGGCAAAAGCGGGATCATCGCCATCATAGATTTTGCGGTCAATCGCTATAGCCTCTCGCAACATTGGCTCGGCTGCCGCGTAGTCGCCTCTTTCTTGCAAAAACAGCGCGAAGTTATTCAGGCTTTGCGCCACGTCCTCGTGTTCGTTGCCGAACAGCTTGCGGCGCATATTCAACGCTTCATAAAACAGCGGCAGGGCCTCTTCATCTTCCTTCGCCTGCCTTAACTGACCTAAAGTTGTGGCGAGGTCGCTAATGGTTTGGGCAATATCTTTGTGCTGCGAAGGTAAGAGTTTTCGTCGCGTGGCGAGCGATTGACGAAATAACTCAATCGCCTTCGCAATCTCGCCCTGACGCTCGTATACAAATCCGAGTTCTCTTTCGCTTTGCGCCACCTCCAAATTCTCTTCGCCAAACAAACCGCGCCGGATTGCCAGAGATTTTTCGAGCAGCGGGCGGGCTTCCTTGTACAAATCAAGCGTCCGGTACACCGTCCCGACCGTCTCCAACAATTTCGCTTCCACTTCGGGTTGATCGCCGAGTTCTTTTTCAATTCGCTCCGCACCTTTGTCTAAAATCTCTCGCGCTTTTATCTCGCTGCCTTTCGATTGACTCGGGTCTGAGACTTGAAACAACTCCACCAGGAATGCCGCGACGCGCTCGGCTTTCTCTCGCTCTCGATTCGCTCGAATGGATTGACTGATCGTCACGGCGACGAAACTGAAGACGAGAATCAGAAACGCCGCTGCGATAACAACCGCAGCCTTGTGACGCCGGATGAATTTCGACGCGCGATACGGGAATGTGTCTTTGCGCGCCTTTACCGGCAGTCCCTCAAGATGGCGACGGATGTCTTCGGAAAACTGCTCGGCCGAGCCGAAGCGCCGACGCGGCTCCTTGCGCATCGCCATCAGCACTATATTGTCGAGGTCGCCCGCGAGCCGTCGGCGCAGCTTGTCAGGCTGACCCTCCCGTGTTTTGCTTACAAGCTCAGGCGTCAGTGTGATCTTGCCCGCGCCCGTCGAGCTTGGCACTTCCTCGGTGCGTTTGACTGCAGTGCTGGGCCTTTCAGGCTCCTGCTCGCAGATGATTTGCTCAATCTCATGCGGCAACGAGTTCTTGAGCCGATACGGGCGATGGCCCGTCAGCAATTCGTAGAGCAGCACTCCCAGTGAATAAACATCGCTTGCAGTCGTGATGGGCTGACCTCTGACCTGTTCGGGGCTTGCATAGTCGGGCGTCATAGGGCGAACCATAGTCTCGGTCGGCGCAATCGTTTGCGCATACATCTCTGGCCTGAGCAGCTTCGCGATGCCGAAGTCCAGAAGCTTCGGAATGCCTCCAGCCGTGACCAGAATGTTAGAAGGCTTGATGTCGCGGTGTACGACCAGGCTCTGATGAGCGTAATGAACAGCCGAGCAAACCGTGCGAAACAGATTCAACCGTTCATGAGTCGAAAGCTTCTGCGCGTCGCAATACTCATCAATGGTCTGCCCTTCGATGTATTCCATCACGAAGTATGACAAGCCATCTTCAGTAGTACCGCCTTCAAGCAGCCGCGCGATGTTGGGATGATCGAGGCTTGCAAGTATCTGCCGTTCGTGGCGGAAGCGGCTGAGGATGTTGTCCGTGTCCATGCCGCGACGGACCAGCTTGATGGCGACACGCTTCTTGTACTGGTCGTCTGCGCGCATGCCCAGGTAGACCGTCCCCATTCCGCCATGGCCGATTTCGCGTATGATCTTGTATGGTCCGATGAGGCGGCCCACCACGGATTGGACTACATCGTTCGTAAGTATTTCCATGCTCTGCTCAAGCATAGGAGATAGCATGAAGCTATGGGCTTGCTCGTGCGATTTGATTAGAGACTCGACTTCGTTGCGCAGAGCCAGGTCGCCCTTGCAGGCATGATCGAGGAAGGCTGCGCGCTCTGTCGGGTCGCAATCAAGCGCGGCTTGAAACACCTCATCAACTTGCTGATAGCGTTCACGCTTCATCGCGGCTCCCCTTGCTGATCTCACGGTATAGCCAGGCTTTGGCCGCCCTCCACTCGCGCTCCACCGTGCGCGCAGAAATGCCGACCACCTCTGCCACCTCTTCCACGCTCAGCCCGCTTATGTATCGCATCTCCACTATGCGGCACTTCCGCTCATCCAACTGCTCAAGCCTGCTTAGCGCATTATCCAACGCCAGCAACTCCTCAGCCCGTTCCTCTGATATTATCGCCGCTTCATCCAATGATACCTTCTGCCCGCCTGCTCCTCGCTTGGCTGCCCGATGAGCGCGCGCGTAGTCAACAAGTATCCGGCGCATCGCCTGTGCGGCTACCGCATAAAAGTGCGCGCGATTCTGCCAGCGCACTTGCTTGTAATCAACCAGCCGAAGATACGCCTCGTTGACCAGCGCCGAAGTTTGAAGCGTGTGCTCCGCCCGTTCTCTCCGCATATAGTTACGGGCCAGCCGCCGCAATTCCTGATAGACCGCCGGAAATAATTTGTCCAGCGCAGCTTTATCACCGTTGCCCCAATCCAGTAGCAGCTTAGTGACTTCATTTGCAGAAGGTGTCGTCATAGCGTCTTCATAAGACAAAGATGAACCTTTAAGCCGCGCAGATTATATCACCTTTTAGAGGAATAGTTTCTCGCCCCGGAAATCTCCCTCTCGATTGGTATTGTCAGGTTAATGGAGAGGTTGTGGTGCAATCTTACGGTAGACACATCCTGGAGAGTCGCCGAGACTTAGATCCGCGGGAGGCAGTATTGGCAGCATAAGACAGATCACAAATTAAAGAATCCTCGCTCCTCTCACCAGGCTTGCGCCACAACCACCTTTATAGCTCGACCATCAATAGAATAATTGTGTACATTATGAATGCGCTTTCTAACGTGAAAGATTCATCCATAAAGAGTGACGAATGTCTGAATACAAACTACCTTCCCGCTCTGAAGATTTTCCTGAATGGTACAATCAACTTGTTTTGCGTGCGGAGTTGGCTGACTATGCGCCTGTGCGCGGCTGCATGATTGTGCGTCCATATGGTTGGGCTTTGTGGGAGAACATCCAGCAGGCGCTCGACCGCCGTTTCAAAGCGACAGGGCATGTGAACGCCGCTTTCCCACTATTGATTCCACAAAGCTTTCTCGAAAAGGAAAAGTCGCACGTTGAGGGTTTCTCGCCTGAATTAGCGGTTGTTACTGTCGGCGGTGGCAAGACGCTCGAAGAACCGCTGGTGATTCGTCCAACTTCAGAGACTATCATCGGCCATGCCTATGCCAAGTGGATAAAGTCGTACCGAGATTTACCCGTCCTTATCAATCAATGGAATAGCGTCGTGCGCTGGGAACTCCGCACTAAGCTGTTTCTGCGAACCCTTGAGTTCTTTTGGCAAGAAGGACACACGGCGCATGCTACATATGAAGAAGCCGAAGCAGAGACGCGCCAAATGTTGGATATCTATACTGACTTCGCCGTAAATGAAGCCGCGATCCCCGTCATTCCCGGGCGCAAATCCGAGTCAGAGCGGTTTGCTGGAGCAGACCAAACCTATTCCATTGAAGCAATGATGGGCGACGGCAAAGCCTTACAAGCCGGAACTTCGCACAACTTGGGACAGAACTTTGCGAAAGCCTTCGATATTCGCTACTTGGACAAGACGGGCGAACTGCAATATTGCTGGACGACATCCTGGGGACTCTCCACGCGCTTCATCGGCGCAATCATCATGGTGCATGGCGATGACAAAGGCTTAGTACTGCCGCCAAGACTCGCGCCGATTCAGGTTGTGATTATTCCGATCTTCAGAACCGATGAGGAAAAAGCGCGCGTTATGGAGACAGCGCAGCGTGTTCGCGCTGAACTTGTCGCAGCAAACATTCGCGTCAAGACAGACGAGCGCGATGGAGTAACGCCCGGCTTCAAATTCAATGATTGGGAGATGCGCGGTGTGCCGCTACGAGTTGAGATCGGACCGAAAGATGTTGCGAATGGCACAGTTGCATTGGCAAGACGCGACAAGCCCGGTAAAGAGGGCAAGTCCTTTGTGAAGCAAAAGGGTTTGATAGACGCTGTTAATGAAACCCTTCGTGGTGTTCAAGAATCGTTGCACCAACGTGCTCTAGCTTTCCGCAACGCGAACACGCATGAGGCTCAAGACTACGCTCAATTCAAAACTATAGTTGAAAAAGGATTCGCGCTCTCATATTGGTGCGGCAGGCGCGAGTGCGAAGCGCAGATCAAGGAGAATACCAAAGCTACTACGCGCTGCATCCCGTCAGAGCAAACAGGCGGGGAAGGTTTCTGTATTCGCTGTGGTCAGCCCGCCAAAGAGAAGGTCATCTTTGCAAAGGCGTATTAAGTATAAATTGCCAGGCGCTATATTGCCCACCACGCCGCGCCCAACAAGTTATTCAACCCGAGCCCGCGGTAGCTTCTCTTTCATGCCCCTTTCCTGCTCGCCTTTGTTTCCAAGCGTCTAGGGAATCTTCTTTTATCGTCCTGAAAAGTCGCGGGGATCGGAACGCATTACTACTTTAAGCTTGCCAAGTGGTATAAGGCCTCATCAACCTGTATTGCGCAAGCCCGCAGCGATGCCGTTGATTGTTGCCGCGAGCGCATAATTGAGTTCATCGCTTTCTTCACCGGCGCGCTTGCGGCGAAGCAAGTCAACTTGAATCAAGCTCATCGGATCAACATACGGATTGCGCAAACGAATCGAGCGAGCCAGCACCGGGCTGGCTTCAAGTAGCTGCTGTTGCCCGCTCACGCGCAGTATCTCACGGCGCGTTCGCTCGAACTCTTCAGCAATCATCCCGAGCACTCGGTCACGCATGCTGCTGTCCTCCACCAACCCGGCATACACTCGCGCGATTGTAAGATCGGCTTTCGCCATTCCTAATTCGACGTTGCGAATCAGGTCTTCAAAAAGCGGGAAATCGCGCAACATCTCTTGAAGCAATCGCTCGCCATCTGCGCGGCTGCTTCTGAAGCGTTCGAGCGCGTAGCCTACCCCGAACCACGCCGGCAGAACGTGACGGCTCTGCATCCATCCGAAGACCCAGGGGATTGCTCGCAAATCCTGTAACCCGCGACGCCTGCTTCGTCGCGCTGGGCGCGAGCCGATCTTCACTTGATCAAATTCAAGCACGGGCGTCGCCTGCTCGAAGTACGGCATTGTGTCAGGGCTGTCGGCTACCTTCTCTCGATAGAATCGGAACGCATCTTCAGACATCTGATCCATCGCCGTTTCCCACTCGCTTTCATCTCTTCCCAACTGGCCGGGCCGCACAAGGGCTTCGAACGAAGCGGCTACTATCAATTCCAGATTGCGCTCGGCTAAGATAGCGTCGGAGTATTTCCAATTCAACACCTCGCCCTGCTCGGTGATTCTTATCTCGCCGCTGAACGCGTCTTTGGGCTGTGCAACTATCGCGCGGTGTGTAGGCCCGCCGCCGCGGCCGACGGTGCCGCCGCGACCGTGGAATATCCGCAGCTTCACTTTGCAT
This sequence comes from Blastocatellia bacterium, assembly GCA_963728545.1. GTDB lineage: Bacteria > Acidobacteriota > Blastocatellia > UBA7656 > UBA7656 > DASUNP01. The sequence goes on along the minus strand of CAVSKO010000002.1, from coordinate 1,619,768 downwards.
GCGTCTGCCACCCGGTGCAGTTCGCGGTGCGCCTTGTAGATCTCCCATGTGCTCGTCATCATCCCGCCGTCTTTGTTCGAATCCGAATAACCGAGCATAACTTCCTGCCGCCAGCCCCACGAATCGAGCAGCCGCGCGTAATCTGGCGAGGTCCAAAGTCTCCGGCAAATCTCGGGGCAGTTACGCAGGTCTTCGATGGATTCAAACAGCGGCACCGGCATCAGGCCCGCGCTTTTGTCCTTTGCCGATCCCGCCACGCGAATGCCGCAGGCCCCCGACAGCCATACCGTCTGCAAAATGTCTTCTGCCGATTGCGCGCCGCTGATGACGTAATAACGAATTGCCTGTGGAGGGAATCGGCGTTTCAGTTCGGCAACGCTGCGCAGCGTCTCCAGTAGCGCCGTGGTTTGCTCGGACGGCGTTGCGGGTAATTCGAGGCTAGAGTCTTTGTTGAGCAAGGCTGCGCTCGCAAGCTCGGAGACCGCTTTGCGATGCTCGCGCGAGTGCTGTCGAATATCGAGCGTTTGCAGATGAAAACCGAACGTCTCGACCTGTCGGAGCAAGGGATCGAGCAGCGCACGGGCGAGATGCTCGCCGCGATTTTCGGTGAGGCTGTCGCGGATTAACTTTACGTCCGCAGCGAATTCACCCGCGTCCTGGTAAGCGTCCTCGTGATGCGGCTCGTCGCGCGTTGCCTGCAAGCGGCTATGCAAGTAAAGCAGGAAGCGGCGATAGACTTCCGCCTGCGTGCGACGCTCTACCTCTGCCTGGTTAACAGATATGCGCGCTTGAGCATTATTGAGCGCGCGCTTTAGGTGTTCAGACGCCCCGGTTTGAAACGTGGAGGGGCTGAGTAATCTCACCAGCTCTTGCATGGCCTTTATGTAATGATCGAGGATTGTCTGGCGCGCCATCTCAAGCGCCTCGCGGGTTGACCGGGCGGTAACAAAAGGATTGCCGTCACGGTCGCCGCCAATCCACGAGCCAAATGTTACGACCGTCGGCAAATCGCCCGCAGATATTTGTAACCCGTAGACTTGCCGGAACGCATCGGCCATCTCGTCATAGATTTTCGGAAGTGTCGCGATCAGTACCGCCGGATAATAAGCGAGTCCCATTCTGATTTCGTCGCTCACGGTCGGCTGGCGACGGCGCACTTCATCGGATTGCCACAGCGCGGTTATCTCCGCTGCGATTGACTGTTCGCGCCGTGCGGCTTCGGCGTCTGAAAGCGGGAGGCGGTCGAGGCCCTCTATTTCTTTTGCGATGCGGTCGCGCTTGAACAGCACCGTTCGCCTCGCGACTTCTGTCGGGTGGGCGGTGAAAACAGGGGTGACTTTTATTCGACCGAGCCATGCGAGAGCTTCTTCTGCTGCGATGCCCGCATCGCGCGCGCGAATGAGCGTACCGCGAAAGGTGCCCGGCTCGGGCCGGCGATCAGGCTTTAGCTCGTGCGCGCGGCGGCGGCGCTTGCGATGATTCGTCTCGGCAAGGTTAATCAATTCAAAGTAAGTCGCGAAGGCTTTGGTCATTTGGTACGCCTGCTTTATCGTCATACGGCTGACGATTTCCCTCGCGCAACCCATCAACTCATACTCGCCAGGCGGCTCCAGGTTTTGATTGTCTTGCAACTCACGATGCTTGATGGCGAGCAGCCTAAGCTGTTCGACAGCATCGAAAAGCTCGTGGCCTGCTTGCTCTTTAATCACTTCACCCAGCAAGCGGCCGAGCGAGCGAACGTCGCGGCGTAGCGGCATCTCTTTCAGCTGCGCGTCATCGCTCGTCAGTTCCTGGAGCCGCTCGGCCTGATCTTCGGCTCTCCACAATGGCTCTATTCGCGGCATAGCATTCTCCTTCGGTCCACCGATTTAATTTTATTCGAGATTGAAAACAAAGATAGCGGAAATGATCCGTTTGAGCTTTTTGCGCGCCGGTTGAATGCAAGATAATGGGCGCGCAACTCGCTCCCGGCTCGCGGCGGTTGAGGTGGCGCCTGATAACGTAATTTGAGTTATATTCTTCAATGTAACTGTTCAGAGTGTCGGATTGTTTGCTGTAAGTAAATCCAGACAGGATTGATAGAAATTGACCTGTCGCAGTCTCCATGTGCCGAACAGTGATGCCAGTATACTCTTGGTCTCACTTCCTTTCTCCGACCTCGTCCCTCCGCTGATCTTGCGACTCACCACTAGATGTCTCACACTCCGCTCTGCTGCATTATTGTCTGAGGGCACTCTTGCGTCTGCCACAAACATAAACAATTCTGGTAGGAACCGCTCTATTCTTTCGCAAAGCCTGCTCTGTAGTCTCTTCTTCTTTAGGTGCGGTCGGCACACTCTCATCAACTCTTGCTCATACTCTCGCTGCCGCTTTACTCGCTGCTGTTTCTGCTCTACCGCATCGAGCCTCGCGCTTGGCCCCTTATACTGCTTTGCTCCCTCATAGATTGCTTTGACTGCTTGTGCCCACTTCTTCAACTTCCTGTCATCGGCATGCTTTTCCTTCAGTTCGTGTATATCTCTCAGCAGGTGTATCCAGCATCGCTGATGTAGCCCCAAATGCGCGTTGTACCCGCCATAGAAATCACTCACTAAAACACCATCGAACTCCTCGCCCAAGACTTCTTTCACTACTGTTGCCGAACGACTCTTGCGGTAAATGTAGTACCTAATCTTGTCGGTCGAGAAACTCCACACATACCCGTTTAGCCCATCTTCTCGCCAACTCGTTTCATCCCCATTTACTACGGGAGAACCCCGAATCTGCTGCTTGAAACCTTCCACTATCGCTTTGCCACTTCGGGCCACCCCCTCAACTAAAGCTACCAACTTGCCGACACTTATTCTGAGGCCGAATCTGTGGCGGAGATAGTCTTGTATAACTCTAAAAGGAAGCCTGCATTGCTCACGCAGTAGCGTCACCTCAGCTTGCACACTGATACCGAAACGCTGAGAGCCTACAGCTACTGTTGATAAATCCATCGGTGGTGCCCACCGCTTGTGGCAGTTCGGGCAACCACGCTCTATAAGGATGTGCTCTACGACCTGGGCTTGAACTGGTGGAAGCTCAATAACCTGGCGAGACTTGATCACTCGTCGCCCCCTGAGCGATACCTGACACTGTGGGCATTGCTCAAGGGAGTGCTCGACACGCGCAGTAGCAGCATCAAGCTTGCGTGCGAAGCCGTGCGCACGTTTCTTGCGCTTCTTTTTCTTACTACGAACAGGGCGGTTTGCCTTAACGAAGCTTGGAGGATTGCTTTTGGAGCCACCGCCGCGCAAAGACTCTAATTCTGCTTCCAATTGCTTGACGCGCTCTTGTAAGAGTTGAAGTTGAGCGACCAACTGCAAGTTGAGATGGATCAGTTCTTCGCGGGTGGCCTGTTGGAGGTCGAGCATCACGCACGAAGTTTACACCCGTTGTCAACTAGCCCAAGCCTCATCCCCGCATCAGAGTCTGAACAGTTACTCTTCAATGAATAAAGTGCAGGCTGATTTCATTGTATGGTAAGATTGCTTACCCGAACCCTGTTAACACATTAGATGGTGAAGAATCATATGAGCAAATCATTATTTCAGCGCTGGCGCTTTCTTATCACTGTAGCGCGAATATCGCGGCTGCTTCTTGTATTGACTCTTTTCTTACTTTTATGCTGGCCTCAGCAAAATCTTGTGCAAGCTGCTGGTGGTGATCTTGATTTCACTTTCGGTGATAGAGGTCTGGTCAATACTGACTTCAACAACGGTGATGAACTTAAGGCCCTAGCCATCCAACCCGACGGTAAGATTATTGCGGTAGGGTTTGGGACAGGGAATTTTGCGCTCGCGCGCTACAACACTGATAGCGCGCCCGACTTCAGTTTTGGCTCCGGCGGCAAGGTCAATATCAGGTTCCTTAATACTTTGACCGAACCTTACGCTGTGGCCCTCCAGCCCGATGGCAAGATCGTCGTTGCCGGGCGGATATTTAATGACGCAACAGGCAATGATTTCGTTGTTGCACGCTACAACCCCGATGGGAGTTTTGATTCCACTTTTGGCTCCAATGGCGCGGCCATTGCTGATTTCGGCGGACTCCCTGAAATAGCTACGAGTGTCGCCATCCAGCCTGATGGCAAGATCGTCGTCGCCGGACAGAGTTTTGCGAGGTTTGCCCTTGCCCGTTTTAACCCGGACGGAAGCCTCAACACTACGTTCGGCTCCGGCGGTAAGGTTGTTACTAACTTCTTTGGCAGCGGCCAGTCGATCCATGCAATCGCCATAGATTCTAACAGGAGGATTGTTGTAGCAGGGCGGGTAAACAACCCCAACACCCTCACGTCAACTGATTTCGCCGTTGCTCGCTACCGCAGCGATGGCAGCCTGGACTCCAGTTTTGGTTCCGGCGGTTTGGTCACTACTGACTTCTTTGGCAGAGAAGATTTCGCCTTCAGCATGATGATACAGCCGGATGAGAGAATTGTTTTAGCAGGGTATGCCGAGAATCTTTTCGAACGCAAGGACTTCGCCCTGGCCCGGTACAACAGGAACGGAAGCCTCAACACTACGTTCGGCTCCGAGGGGAAGGTCAGTAGTGACCTCTTCAAGAATGTTGATGGGCGATTTAGCAGTACGGATCTAGGTTTCGCTGCCGCGATCCAGTTCGATGGAAAGATCGTAGTGGCCGGGAAGACAATTAACGAAGGTATAGCCTTCGAATCGAGATTTGCGCTGGCGCGTTACAATTCGGAAGGCAGCCTCAACACTACGTTCGGCTCCGACGGCATAATTGCTACCACTTTGTCCGGGCTATTTCAAGATGCTCAGGTAAGTGTTCAGACTTCGGTTCTCAGACGAGAATCCGAGGTGAGCGTTGGGCGCAGCAACCGGCTGTTGACAAAGGTTGTAGACTTCAACTGTGAATGTGGATCTGGAAAACGCGAATCGTGACGAATTGAAAGAATTCGTCTTACAACTCCTGATCCGTTTGCAAACCTTGGAAGAACGTAACAAAGAGTTGGAAGCCGAAAATGAGCGACTGCGTCAGCAATCAGCTAATAACAATCCCCCTTCCTTTGTAAAAGCCAATCGCCGGGAACGTGAGAAGAAGCCGCGCAAGAAACGCAACAAAGGATACGCTCGGCCACTCGATAAAGTCACCCGACGAGTCCATCATGCCTTTGAGCAATGTGCGCTATGTAATATCGCTTTAAGTGGTGGACGGGTTGGCACTGTGCGCCGAGTCATCGAGTTGCCACCAACCTCAGTAGAGGTGGTAGAACATATAGTAGTCGAGAGGACTTGCCCGCAGTGCCACCAAAGCTGGGCACCCGAAGTTGACTTCTCAGCAATGGTAGTTGGAAAGCAACGCTTCGGCATATCTGTACAAAGCGAAGTGACGGTCTTGCGTGAGCAGTGCCGTTTGCCTTTCAGAGTCATTCAAGATTACCTCAGACGACGATGGGCATTAGCTTTAAGCACGGGCGAGTTGGTGGGACTGGTTCGTGGAGTGGCAGAACGAGGGAAATCAGATTACGAAGCATTAGGCAATAAAATACGTGGCTCTCCTGTAGTAAACGGAGATGAGACAGGGTGGCGAGAGGACGGGCGAAACGGATACTTATGGAGTTTCTCAACACCTTCGGTGAGATATTTCCTCTATCGAAAGACGCGCTCTCAAACAGTAGTCAAAGAGGTGCTGGGCGAGGAGTTCGATGGCGTTCTGGTGACGGATTTCTATGCTGGCTACAACGTACACAAGGGGGCACACCAGCGATGCTGGACTCACTTGTTGCGCGATGTGCGAGAGTTGAAGCGGGAGCACGAAAAGGATGAAAGTGTGCAGTGGTGGGCACAAGCAGTGAAAGATGTATATGATCGGGCAAAGGCATATAAGGGACCGAACCGGCGACTAGGACCAGTAGATCAGAAAGCAGAGCGGGTGAAAGCACAGCGCAAGTATGAGCAAGAATTGCTTGCGTTGTGCAAGCCGCACTTGAAGAAGAAGCAAGCAATGAGCAGGCTTTGTGAGAGGATAGAGCGATTCCTGCCAGAATTGTTTATGTTCGTGACCGACCCGCGAGTGCCGGCAGATAACAACGCAGCGGAACGAAGTCTGCGAGAACCAGTAGTGAGTCGCAAGATAAGCGGAGGCACACGATCCGCAAAGGGGAGTGAAACCAAGAGCATATTGGCATCACTATTTGGGACGTGGCGATTGCTGGAACTCGATCTTTATGAATCCTGCCGGAAGATTTTGACCGCACAAAAATCGGTAGTCTGAACACTTACATGCTCAGGCCATTGCTATCCAAGATGACGGTAAGATCGTAGTGGGTGGACAGACATTTACAGGCAATGCAAATAGAGGCCGGGATTTCGCCCTACTGCGGTACTTTAGCAGCACGCCTAAAATCATAAGCGCGACGGTCAGCGGCAAGAAGTTACTCATTTCCGGGGAGGACTTTGGTGAGAAGGCTGTAATAATAATTAATGGGATAGAGCAGAAGACCAGCAACGATGGACAGAGCCCGGCGACAAGGTTGATTGGCAAGAAGGCGGGCAAGAAGATCAAGGCTGGCGACAGAATACAAATAAGGAATAGGGACCGTGCGCTGTCGCCGGAATTTATATTCCCGGGCTGATCGCCGCTTCATCACGCGGTCGCCTATTATGCCGCCAAAGATCAGCCCCGGAATGCCCGCCAGCCCGAAGACGATACTCTTTTCTAATCGGCTCTGTGACCGCGCCGAGTATCTGGCGGTCACAGAAATTCATCGTGTTGATAGCAAACAACACGGCGAGCGCGTAAAAGGCTTTTTCTCGATCCGACATCTCTTTTTACGTAGCGTGCCTGGGTGATTGAATCTCTTCTTTGAGAAGCTGCTTGACGACTTTGCCCGAGCCTGAGAGTGGAAACGCGTTGACGAAGTAGACGCGCTTGGGAATCTTATACCTGGCGAGCCTGCCCGAGCAGAATTCTACAATCTCGTCGTCGGTGATCATTTTGCCGTCGCGAGCCACGATCACCGCTACGGGCGCTTCGCCCCACACGTCGTCAGGCAAGCCTATGAGCGCGGCTGAAGAGACCGCCCGCAGCCGGCGCCACGCGGATGAGCGGCAGGCCAGGGAAGGCGTCCGCGTTGGCCCGCAGTATGCCTATGTCGCTGTCTCTGATGGGCTTTGCCCAAAAAGTCGGCGTGAAGCGCAACATCTTGGGTTTACTTTCAAGATGCTTATACAACTAATAGACTTTTTGGGCAAAGCCACGTCGAGTATCTAATCTCTAGGGGGTTAGTTCCCCGCAGCTTGCTGCGTCAGTATACTGGATGAGTGAGCCGCTTCATACATAAGAGCCATAACGTTTCGGTACTGCTGTACCACATAGTTTGTCCAGCGAAGTATCGCAGAGTGATATTTAGCTCCGAAGTAGATCAGAAGCTCAAAGAGGTTTGTGTTGAGATTAGTAAGCGGTATGAGATAACGTTTCTGGAGATAGGCACCGACACAGACCACGTCCATTTCCTGGTGCAGTCGGTGCCGATGTACAGCCCGAAGAAGATCGTACAAATCATCAAGAGCATTACGGCCAGGGAGATCTTTGCAGCGTGTCCGGAGGTAAAGAAGAGACTGTGGGGCGGAGAGTTCTGGACGGACGGCTATTACATCAGCACGGTTGGACAGCACGGCAACGAGCAGATGATCAGCAAGTACATAAAGCAGCAGGGCAGGGAAAAAGAGTATAAGCAATTGCATAATCAACAACTCGAACTATTCTGACGACTCGCGCACGCGCGCGATACCGCGCAGCTTGCTGCGCGGAGCTTCATTCAATCAAGGTTTTGCGGTTTATATGACCGATTGGCGCGCGCCCGGCTACAGCGACCGAACGGCGACGCTTGAAGATTATATAAACGGCAACACCCATTCTGAGGGGAAGTGAGATCGAATTTCTGCAACATCAGTACATCGCTCATAAAGTTCTTCCTCCTATTTTGCTCGGCTCCAGGGCAGGCGCCAATTGCCAGCTTCACAACACGACAGCGTGCTCTGTTTGCTAACAGTATTTACGACCGCTTGATAGCCGAGAAGGTTTGTGATATTTAATACACCGCCTGTGATATAAATTATTTGGCCTTTTCCGTAGAGAATCACTCATTCGCAAATTGCAATAGACGGTTACAAACCTAATCTACATACAGGAGAGTACATATGGACAAGAATCCTCACGAGCCGAATGAAGCAACATCTAGGCAGGGCGACAAGTTGCCCAAGGAGCCTTCCCCCTACACGATTGAAGCTAATCGAAAAGTAGCCCAAGAGCTGAACTTCGCAAACACGAAAGACTACACCGACGCGCAGAGAGGGTTCATTGCCACACTAACGGCCAGCGGTAGTGTGACTACTCAGCCTGTCGATGAAGTCATAATCAAAAATAACAATCCTCCCGCTCCACCTATCCCGATCTGGAACCTGCATGAGTACCAGTTCTTGTTAGGGACGCCGCCGCAACAGGCGCCCTACTCGGCCAATCCGAGCCTATGGCGCCAGGCGCAGATCAACATGAGCAACGGATTGTTCAAGGTAACGACACGCGCCGACAAGCCGAAGAGTATATATCAGGTGCGCGCTTTCGATCTCTCGAACATGACGATAGTCGAATCGGACAACGGCATCATCGTCATCGATCCGCTCATCTCGTCTGAGACGGCCAGTGCGGCGTTGAACCTTTATTACACTGCCCTTAACATCAACCCGGCGAATGCGCCGGTACGCGCGATCATCTACACGCACAGCCACATCGACCACTACGGCGGAGTGAGAGGAGTGGTGAGCGAAGAAGATGTCCTACGAAACAAAGTCCAAATCTACGCGCCCGACGGATTTCTCGATCACGCTGTCAGCGAGAACGTTTATGCCGGCAGTGCGATGGCACGCCGAGCCACCTATATGTACGGCTCGTTACTGCACAAGGGCGACAAGGGGCAGATCGACTGCGGCTTAGGTAAGACCACCTCGCTAGGCCAGAGCGGATTGATCGCTCCCACGAGCGGCTGCGTAATCACTGAAACCCTCGACACTCGCTCCATCGACGGCGTGCAGTTCGTCTTCCTGTTAGCGCCCGACACCGAAGCGCCTGCCGAGATGCTCTTCCATTTCCCGCAGTTCAACGCGCTGTGCGCGGCCGAAGACATGACGCATAACCTGCACAACCTCTACTCGCTGCGTGGCGCGCAAGTTCGCAATGCGGCGGCCTGGTGGAAAACGATCAACACGGCGATTCAACTCTTCGGCAAAAAGACCGATGTCCTTTTCGCGCAGCACCACTGGCCTATGTGGAAAGACACTTCAGATATTTTGTACTTCCTCAAGAAGCAGCGCGACCTCTACAAGTATATTCACGACCAGTCGCTGCGTCTGTTGAACCACGGCCGCACGATGATCGAGCTGTCAGAGATGCTCGCCCTGCCAGAGAGCCTCTCGTACGAGTGGTACAACCGAGGTTACTACGGCACAGTCAATCACGACTCGAAGGCTGTTTATCAGAGGTATCTGGGATGGTACGACGCCAACCCGGCGACGCTTCATTCGCTGCCGCCTGTATCAGCGTCGAGGAAGTACGTCGAGTACATGGGCGGCGCGCGAGCAGTGCTGGACCGCGCACACCAAGCATACGACGAAGGCGATTATCGATGGGTCGTAGAAGTAGTCAATCACGTAGTCTTTGCCGCGCCCGACAGCTCCAATCCGAATCCACCCGACCCGGTGACGCTTGAAGCGAAACTTCTTCAGGCTGATGCGCTGGAGCAGTTAGGTTATCAAGCCGAGTCCGGCCCGTGGCGCAACGTTTATCTGGTGGGCGCGCACGAGCTACGATACGGCGTGTCGCCGCTTCTCAAGTCGAAGCCGATCAGCGAAGATGTAGTGAGCGCGATGACGCTCGACCAGTACTTTGATTACATGGGCTTGCGGTTCAACGCGCCGAAGGCCGAAGCGCAAAACCTCCAGTCGTTGAACGATCAACTGGATCGTCAATAGTGTATCTAACCCGACTCAATTTTACGCGCTTGAGCAGTTAGACTTCACGCTGCCTTACACGCAGTATGCCACGCAGGGCGAACTGCCGCAGGCAGATGTCACGCTGTCAACGGACCGCATTACGCTTAATAAGATAATGAGCAGCGAAGACATGAGCGCGGCATTCAATGCGGCGGTCCAGTCAGGCGCTATCACAGTAACGGGTAATCCGGCGATAGTGACAGCGATATTAGACCTGCTGGATATCTTCCCGGCTAATTTCAATATCGTGACTCCGAGACAGGAGCAGGATTTAATTGCGAACCTGGAGTCGAAGAACAACGATAACGGGGGGAGCGGCGGGACTACGTAGCGAATCTGCTTACCTGAACTGCGAATGACGAGAGTTCATAGCGGTGTGAGATAACCTGTAGGGGCGGGGCTCTGAGCTTTAGATTGATGCTCCCAATACCTAATCTTCTGAGTAGTGGGTGAAATGATAGGCTTGGTCACCGTGCGCGTCGAGCGACGTAGCCGTGCCTGATAAGCAATGCTTCTACTCCCTTCTTCAGTTCGAGAAAAATAAGCCCGCCGACGGGAGCCTTTTCCAATTCAACACAAGCACGGGCGAATACATCTACACGCAGTGTAGTCCGGGCGGCGTTACATTGACCGGCGTAGGTGTTCTGGCTCAACGCGGATGCCTGCATGTCTTAGAGGACAGACAATCCGGGCTGCGAGTTAGGGCGCAGGTCAATGCTTGTAATAAGAATGGTCAGGCAGTTATTCAGATAGAGTCCGGGAGAAAGAGAACCTTCACGATAACTGACAAAGACACGTCGGACAATGACTGTAGCTGTAGCTGAATCGGTTGACGAATTGAACCGCCAGGACAGTCAAGAAAAGAGCTGAGTATTAGCGCGGTTTGAGCCTAGCCGGCATATTCATCCACAACAATAACGCGGCTAGGATTTTGAGTATCGTGCGTGGCAGCATCCTCGGCGGTCATATGACCTTCAAGCAGATTACCGTGCAGGTTGTACACCTAATGAAGTGAAGCTATGGGCAGATATAGAATTATTTGTTTTGATGGGCGGCGAATGCAGAATACAAAAAAGCTTTGATGCTAAACCTGCTTGCTTGCGGCGAATAAAATGGCAAATTGAAGCCGCTGCGCCTTATGTAGAAAAACTCCTCGCTTTTGACTTCAACCACTTACCGCCACTCACGCAATGTGCTAGGGCGAGAGCATCTAATTTTCTAGGAGAATAAGGATTTTGGTTTCTTAGACTTCTATACCAGATACAAATATGAGCAAATTCCTTCGACTTTTGACGGTAATTTGAATTGGCAAAATTGCTCGAAAAGTTGAACCCCTCATTTTTGTTGGGAATTTAGATGCTCTCGCCCTGCGCAATGTGCTCTTAATTGCAATAAGAGCCGTCTTGATATAGTATCTTTTCCCCTAGCTTACTGAGCAAGGTTATGGTTCTTTGGTAATGCTATCTCTCGAAGGGCGAGGCTGCCGATGAGGCATCGTAATCGACTACATCGCTAACTGTATTGTGCGTCCGGTTGGCAAGTCCTGCGTTCCGCGTCGCTCCCTTGTTTCCTCATACTTCTCCTGGCTACAACCCGTGGCCGGGATGCGCGCCAATGAATAGCTGGCTATTCATTCAACACCATTGATCCTTTGAAAGACGTCCGAGCATTTCGCGCCCCAGGCGTATGCTGCACGTCCGACGTCACCCAGTTTACAGAAATGGCGGCTCAGCAATGAGCGGCGCTTTTGTAAGGCCTGGTCTGTCCCCAAAAAGGAGTTAAAAATATGAACCGTGTACGACGCAATGATAAGCGCAAGAGCCTCGCGCCTCCCCAGGCCGCTTGGGGTCTGCCGGCGCAAGCTGCTGTAGCCGCCGCCTGCTGCTGGTTCCTTCTGGCGGCAGTCGAAGCAAACGTCATTAAACATTCGAGCGGGAGTTCCGCGAATCCTGCGAAGCGAATGGCCCTCATGAACCGCCTCCCCTCACAGGTGGGTGGGCAAGAGACTACGTCATTTCACCTGAAGGCTGAAGCGCAAACGCGGCCGGTTTACCGCGGGCCGGCAGAACTGAAAAAGCTGCTCGAAGATGACCTCGCTGAGCCGCGCGCGCTCGCCGCCGCAGACTTCGACGAAGACGGCATGCCGGACCTGGTCGGCGCATACGCCGGACCGGGTCACGGCATTCTCACACTGGCAAAAGGGAATGCGGACGCGGTCTTCCCCGAAAGTCCGGAGGCGCGGCAACGCGAGACGGCAGGAAAATTCAGCGAGTCGCCTTTCCTGCCACCGACGGCGGTATTCGATTGCCCTGACACACCTGACTTTATCGGCGCGGGCGATTTCGATGCCGACGGTCACATGGATGTAGTTGCGGCCAGACGCGGCGGCCGCCGTCTTTACCTGCTTGCGGGCAACGGCTCGGGCAAGCTCAACCGGGCCAGAGCACTGGAGATGCCGGGAGATATCACGAGTCTGCAAACGGGCGAAATCAACTGTGTGGATGGATTGGCCGACATCGCTGTGTCGGTGAATGGACCCGAAGGACCGAGATTGCTCATCTTCCAGGGCGGGGCGGGCGCCTGGAAGACTGGCGCGGAAACCGTCGCGCTCCCTGAAGAGGCGGCCGCTATGGCGCTCATCGAAGCGGGTGACGATTACCTGATGGACGTGGCAGTAGCCGCGGGGCCGCACCTGTTGTTGGTCCAAGGCCATGACGAAGAAGCCCTGACACCGGCCAATAAATCGCAAGCGGCCGCGCGCGCAAGAGTCGAGACGCGCGCTTTCCCATCGCCTATCACCGCCCTTGCGGTCGGAGATTTTCTCGGCACTCAGCGCCCCTGCCTGAGCCTGTTGTTGCAGGATGGCTCGCTTCATACGTTGAGTATTCCAGACGATGCGGAGTCGTTGCGCCGGGTTAGCCGCAGTCTTGAAGAGTGGCAGGGCCAATCCGTGATGCAGAGCGCGTGGACCGAATCGGCCCGCCTGGTTAAGGCCAGGTTTTCGGGTAAGCCCGCCGATGACCTGATCATAATTGATTCGACAGGCGCGCGCCTGGATGTCGTAAAGCTAGACGCATTGCGAGGCGAGGCAGCCGATCAGCGGCTGAACAAGCTCGGCCTCGAAAGCGCGGCAGCGGCGGTCCTGCCAATGCGGCTCAACGCGGATGCTTTGACTGACCTTGTCGTACTACGCAGAGGCGCAAGCGCGCCGGTCGTTATGAGGACCGTCACGGGAATGACCTTTACCGTGACGAACACGAACAGCAGCGGCCCCGGCTCGCTGACGCAGGCTATCATCGAGGCTAACGCGAACCCGGGACTGGACCTGATCGCCTTCAACATACCGGGGCCCGGCCTTCACATAATCGAACCGACTCCTCCGGGTAGTCCGACGCCGCGACCTGGCATCACCGACCCTGTCGTCATCGACGGCACAACGCAGCCGGGTTATGCAGGTGAGCCGCTCATCGGGTTGCGCGGGAACGAAGTTGATATGGACGGGCTGGTCATTACAAGCGGCAATAGCACTGTTCGCGCGCTTGATTTCGCAAACTTCATAGACCCGGCCCCCCAACCGTTGCTTGGCCGGGCCATCTTTTTAAACGACGGCAACAACATAATTGAGGCGAACGTGATCGGCCCTGGTAACACTACAGGCGTCAGGGGCTTAAATTCGTTAGACAACGTGATCGGCGGGACCGTCCCGGCGGCGCGCAACATTATTTCAGGGAATGTGGGGGCGGGGATTTTCCTAGGCCAAACTCTAGTGGATACAAGCAACGCGGTGATTCGGGGGAACTTCATCGGCACAGACAGGACGGGCACGGTGGCGATACCTAATCGAATAGGCGTTCGCGTTTTCGGCTCCTCCGTCATCGGTGGAACGAGCAGCATGGCCCGCAACCTGATCTCCGGCAATTCCAATTTCGGCGTTCAAGCCACGAATACAAACCTGATCCAGGGCAATTTCATCGGCACGGAGATCACAGGCACTCAGGCACTGCCGAACGGGGTCGGAGTGAATATGGATAACGCCTTCAGCAGCACGGTCGGCGGGCCGGTCGCCGGCGCACGCAACATCATTTCGGGCAACCAGGGAACTGCCGTCAGTATCTTTGATTCTGGCCCCGTTACGGTCGAAAACAACTTTATCGGTACCGATGTGACTGGCGCCCAGAGGCTCGGCAATGGCGGTGACGGGGTGTCAGTGTTTCTCTTTACGGCCGGCAACAGAGTGCGCAACAACGTCATCTCTGCGAATGGAGGTCGAGGTGTCCGAGTCAGTTTCATCTCGACTGCCTTCATAGAGAACAATCTTATCGGCACAGACGTCACCGGAACTTTGCCGATGGGGAATGCGCGGGAGGGTGTGTCGCTCAGTTTCGATGTGGCTCCTGTCACGGGAAACACGATCTGCGCCAACGGCAGCCACGGCGTGCTCTCCGAAGGAGCTAATGAGATTCAAGGGAACTTCATCGGCACGAATTCGAGAGGCACTCTCGGGCTAGGCAATCTCGGCGCGGGGGTGCATTCGCGCGGCCCCGCAGATCGAATCGGCGGCCCGCTGGCGAGCGAAGGCAATACCATCGCTTTTAACAATGGCAATGGCGTCGAGCTTGATGGCTTCAACATCAACAGCCCTATCCTGTCGAATTCAATCTTTGCGAATGGCGGGTTAGGCATTGATCTCGGCATCGATGGGCCGACGGCGAATGACCCCTGCGACGCGGACGAAGGCCAGAACGGGTTGCAGAATTATCCGGTGCTAACCTCCTCGATAAGCCTCGCTTCGAGGATTGTACAGGGGGTGATGATGGGCGCTGCGAACACCACTTACAGGTTGCAGTTCTTCGCCAACAACGCCTGCGACCCTTCGGGATTCGGCGAGGGGCAAAGGCTGCTCGGCACGTTCAGTGTCACGACCGACGCGAGCTGCCAGGCGAGCTTCGCGGTGACACTCCCTGCGTTAGGGCCGCCGGGCCAGAGTATCACCGCGACGGCGACAGACCCGAGCAATAACACGTCAGAGTTCAGCCGCTGCGTCATGGTCGTGACGCCTCGCGTGATGACGCAACAGCTCATCGACCATGTGAATGCGCTGGTGGCGCAGGGGGCAATCAACGCGGGCAATGGCAACGCTTTAACGGCGAAGCTGAGCGCGGTGATGCAGCAGATGGATAGAGGCAACGCGCGGGCCGCGTCGAACCAGCTTCAAGCCTTCATCAATCAGGTGGAGGCGCTCGTGCGAGGAGGGAGGCTGACCCCGGCACAGGGTGAGTTCTTAATCCAGTCGGCCAGGGCCATTTCGGCGGCACTTCTCGCCTGACACTGCATACGGCAGAGAGAGGGAGGGCGGGGACACCACCTCGCTAGGTCCGCCCGTCGAAAACAAACTGGTTTATTCAGCGCACGACTACGGGTCCAACCTGTTCGTGCAGCCCTGGTTCAATGCCGGTACGTGTTACCGCAGCGGGTGTGGTCCATCAAGCCTGGCTGACGTCTGGAAGAAGTTTTGGGCTTGCCTGGGGGGCAATCCGATCTGGCCCGGTCACGCGCATCAGCGGGGCCGCGAGCGGCACTCACTGGTTCATACGAGACTCGCGCACGCGGCCTCCGCTGCATGCGCGTGTGATGCCGCCCGGACAATCACTTCTTGTTCATTTCAGTCACCTTTGCTTTAATCTCTGACAATGAACGGACCCCCATCACGCGCCGCAATTCATCGGTGACCCCAGGGTCGACTGGATAAAGCTGGATAGGTCCGCCGTCTATCGAGTGGAGCTGCGTTCCGAAGCGCTGTGGGCGCCCTATCTTCATCAGGAAGCGGTCTTCGCTGGCTGCTGCTAATGACCTAGTATCCTGATCGTTCTTGCCCTTGACGAGGGCCACCACCCAGAACTCGTGCGCCAGCAGAAAATCTTCCGGCACGTCGCCGTGTTGAAGAATCAGAGCAGCGCGGTCGTAATCATTAGCGGTTTGTAAAAGGTTCTGCGAGTATAGTTCCTTCACCCGCTTTAAGCGCGCCCTGTCACGCGGGCCGACGACCGCCCAATCGATAGCCTTCCCGCTTGGAGGGGTGCGGTCAGCCTGGTCCTCATCCGAAAGACGCTTTAACTCCTCGTTGTCTCTGAATGTCTGTTGGGCGGATGATTGAGCCTGCACCGGGTAAAACGTTAGCAAATCGCGAAGCGCGATGCACCACAGGGCTAACGCGATGAGAACGAGTAAGAAATTGGTAGAACGATTCAACATAACTATCACCCTCTTCTTTTTAGTGAAGACTGTATACTTTGCGGCATAACGCTCCGTATCAGTGGGCGCGCGAGCGGCACTGATGGAGTCATACAAAGTGGGCTTCGCGCGCTCCACTGAATGTGGTTGTTAGACGCGCTAATGGCTTTGTTGCATAAATGCAGTTACGGATGAGCGAGGTCTGGTAATCTTGTTCTGCTATGAAAAAGAACCCCAGACGATACCACATCCGTAAATCGTGATTCATAGAGATTCGCTTTAGGTTTGATTATCAAAGGGAAGGGAATTGAGAAATCCCTATTAAGATATGAAGTTTGCCCCTGATGGTGATTACCGTGAGGGAGATTGCCAGACGGGGCAAAGCGGGGCAGCTAGTCCAATCGCCTGTGACGGCTGCCCCCATATGATTTGCCTTTACAGTGAAGAAACCTTATTCGGTCTATTCTAAAGAAGCACATAAATCAAAGCACTTTGTGCTTGCAGATCATCGCTTTGAGTTATTCCGGATAATTTTAAACTAGTCTTTTTGTCACTTCGTCTTCTTGTAAAAGCGCAATTTCTGACTATATCCCCGTGCCCCTTTCAATTCTTCCAACAAGACTCGCAATCATTGATGTCAGTTCATTCACCTCTACAGGCTTGGGCACAAACATTTGATAGCCTGCTTCAAGTGCTTGCATTCGCTCTTCAACTCTGACGTACCCCGTTAGCGCAATGGCAGGAGTATTCCCGCCTTGCCTCGGTTCCAAGGCTCTAACTTTACGAATCAGGCTATAGCCATCCTCTTCCGGCATCCCTATGTCGCATACCAGCACATCTGGCTTAAATCCTGGCAGCACCTCGAACGCCTCTCTAGCAGAGGCGGCAGTAATAACATCAGCGCCGCATTGCTCAAGCATTAACTTCAGCATATCTCTCATATCGGGTTCATCATCAACTGCTAATATCCGCAAGCCATAGAGAATTAATAAGCTTGGGCCGGCTAAGGTTTCCTCTTGTGATGTGGCCTCTGATGATTGAACGGTTGGCAAAGACGCTGTCGCTAGTACAGTCACAAGCGGGAGTCTCACGGTGAAGCTGGCTCCTTGTCCTAACCCTGCGCTCTGTGCTTCGATTGACCCGCCATGCAACTCTACAAGGTGGCGCGCGATCGCGAGCCCCAACCCAAGCCCGCCGTATCCTCTAGTGATTGTCCCATCGGCTTGTCGGAACCGGTCAAAAACATAAGGCAAGAACTCAGGGCTGATGCCTTCACCCGTGTCGCTCACTGTTATCTGCGCCATTGAGTCTGTGCGATCAAGCCTGACCTGTACCAGCTTGCCTGTTGAGGTAAACTTAATCGCATTCGATAAGAGATTCCACACGACCTGTTGAAGTCGTGCCGTATCCCCCCGAATGTGGCTAGCAGCGGGGTCTATGATCATTTGTAGTTGAATCTCTTTGGCGTCGGCAGCGTGCTGAACAGAATCTATTGCTGCTTTGATGACGGATGCAAGATCAATAGGTTTGATATCGAGGCGCAGCTTGCCTGAAGTGATCCGCGATACATCCAACAGGTCTTCTATTAGCTGAGCCTGAGATTTGGCGTTGCGCTCAATAGTTTCTAATGCGCGAGATACCGTCGCCCCATCAATTTTGGCCCCCCGCAGTAGATGTGACCACCCAAGAATTGCATTGAGCGGTGTGCGAAGCTCATGTGAGATAGTCGCCAGAAACTCATCTTTCAGGCGATTAGTTCTCTCAGCTTCAACGCGCATACTCTGTTCTCGCACAAGCAAGTGCTCGCGTTCTTCTTCTGCCCGCTTGCGCTCGGTAATGTCCATCATCGAAGCGACAGCGCCACGAGGAGCGCCATCCCGGTCGAACAGAGGGAGAGTGCTAATCAGTTCGTGCTTCACGGCACCGTCGCTGAACAATACGTCGAGTTCGAGATTGCGCACTGCGACACCCTCTGCGGCAGCGCGTTGTAAGGGAAGCTCTTCGGGCAGAAGTTCCTTACCGTCTTTGAAGACTTTGAAGTGCGTCGGAGGCTCGTCGGGCGGCGCGCTCAACGAGAGGTTGGCGTCTGCGCCGCGCTCCATCCGCAGGAACTCCCTCGCCGCGTGATTGCCTATAATCCGAGCGCCTGTGCGGTCCTGCGCAACGAATAGTCCGACTGGCAACACCTCCATCATCGCCTCGATTTCATGGAGGCGATCTGCCAGCATCTGTTGCGCGCTCTTGCGCTCGGTAACGATAGCGGCTAACAGTAAGAACGTGATTGCAATCGAAGCCACGAATATTTGTAAAAGCAGCAGCGTCTCATTGGGACTATCTCCTACGAAAGGCCCGAACCCTTGTTTTGTGGCCCAGACTGCGATGCCTGAAAACAGAGCGATTGTCGTAGCCACACCACGCGGCCCAAACCTGAAAGCTGCCCACAAGAGGAATACATAGATCAAACGCCATAAGAAATAATTGACGGTTTTGGAGGTAGAAACTCCTCCCAAAATGATAAAGGCAACGACGGATAGTGATACCAGTAGCAGCGCGGCCTCGGCCAACCGGCGCAACGGCCAGTGCTCAAAGGGTTTTTCAATCCACGTAAGCAGCAATGGCGCTACCACCAGTGCGCCAACTCCATCTCCGAACCACCAGGTCAGCCAAAGTGGGCCAAAGTTAGCCCAAGCTGCGGCCCCGCCGAGGCATAGGCTTACATTGCCAATCGTGGCGCTCACAGTAGTGCTGAGCGCGCCCGCAATGAGCACGAACTTTGCTGCATCCTGAGCGCGATAAAAAGGGCTGCGAAGTCCGACAAAGCGGTGAAGCAAGAAGACAGCCGTGACTGCCTCCAACATATTGCCCACAGCGATACCGCCGGCTGTCGCAATGGGCACCCCGGTTGCCAGATTCGCCAGGAATGCCCCAAGCAGAATTGCAGGCGAAATCCTATAACCCAGCCACCAGACAGCGGCTATTGCAAAACCGGTTGGCGGCCACACAGGCGAGACGTTGGCGTGCAGGAAGGCTTGTGATAAGCCGATCTCAGCAGCGCCGAAGTAAGCAGCGGCAACAATTAGCAGCAACAGCGGATAAGGTACATATCGGGGATTCATAACCGGCTCTCTTCGCGATATACATACAGCCGGAAGCGCTAATTGAGTGTTCGCAAGCTACCGCCGCCGGCAAGATCAGAGTCAGTGCTGATTGTCTGAAAAAGGGCATGAAGCCACGCAATCTATGAGTGTTTGGCTGAATCAGCAGAGGAAACTGAGTTTCGCAGTGTATCATACTAATGTCGGCAACGCTATTTCCTCTCAGATAAGCAAATCTACCAGGCTGTGTTATGGATTCTGTTGAAAGTAGCTGTAATGAATTTATGCTATACCCAAGACAAACGAAAGGGTAACTACACATTTCCTCATGAGATGAAAAGCAGTAATTCAAATAGAAAGAATAATCAGGGCTGGCGGGAGCGTCAGGAGAGGGTTAATGCGGTCAAGCTGCTGGAAGCCTTGCAGTATGAGATGTAGGATTGGGAGAAGATAATAAGGGAAGCGTATGAGACGATAAGGAATGATGAGCAGTAATGCTAAGTTGAATCGGATTGAACTAAGGCTAGGTGATCGTGAAAACTGCCACTGTGGGCCTCGTGGAGCGCAGGACTGCCGCGTGTGGTGGCCTGCTGACCGAGTAACCGGGCAAGCACAGGAAGATATATGCGACGTGTGCGGAGGTGAGAAGGTCATTATAAAAGTTGTATTCGAGAAACCAGAATTTGTTAATTGGTATTCCGATGAGATCGCTTGATTCACGTCTGGGAAAGATAGAAAGCGAGCTTGATATAAACAAGCCTGCTCTTGCTCGCATCATCAACCCTGAGTCTGAAAAGAGAATCACCGATTTCATCCGAGTTGCGAATATGCTGCTGACTACGATGTCAGATGAACACGCACGGTTGATACTGGATCATTTCAAAGTGGTGGATGGCGTCAGGCCAGTGATGACTAAGCTAAGTCGGCTCCTGACTTTGAACTAGGCTTAGTCTTAGTGGCTGTACTGCTGTATCTAAAGGGTAGAGCCTAGTTTTGGCAACTAGTTTATTCCCACTCACCGCCGGGACATCTGGCGGCTTAATATATGTGTATCTATTTCCCTAAGAATAAACGAGCGTATTCTACACTACAAAAAGTGAATGTCAAATAACCCGCGTTGGTAAGCAGTCGCGCCCTACCGAATCGGCGGTTTATCTGTGGGCGTCTGGCTGCTTGAATACGTATCCCGTTATACATAGAATCAGCCATCAATTTGTAGGTCTATTTAATCGTTAGGCCACCGCGACGGAGAAATAATGATTTGTACTATTATAAGTATATCAAGCTAAAGGAAGGCTATGATGATCGAAGAACATGAGGAAGAGCAGCAAGAGAAAAGGGGGAAGCCAAATCGTTTAGAGTCTTACGCGAGATTAGTAGGCATTATCGGTGGATTGATAGCTGTATTCACAGGCATTTACCAGTTCGGCCAAAGCAATGTTCAAAGTGCGAGAGAGTTACGTTGGAAACAAGCAGAGTTGGCGAGGGAAATGGTAACCAAGATGATGGAGGATGAGGGTTGGAAGGCCATGGAGATGATGGATTGGGATGATGAAGGGCGGGAATACGAAATAAATGGACGTAAGGAGAAAGTTAACGCTAATGCTGTGTATGCCGCTCTGGAAAAAAGCGAGAGTACGGACAAGGACAGGTATATTATTGACCGGCTTGATCAAGCATTCTTCTTGGTGAGTCAGCTTGAATCAGCAGTGAGATCCGAACTCGTCAAAATTGAAGACGTACGGTTTCCTTTGAGTTGGTACGCAGCAAAGAGAATGTGCCCACGAAAACAGCTATTCGAGGATTATATGAAAGAGAATTCAGCACCAGAAACACTGCAATTTTTTCAACGCTTGGATGAGTGGAGAGACTGTAATAAGTGAGAACAGGGTAGTGGCCTAACAAGCGCATGCAGCGGAGGCCGCGAAGCGAATTGACTTGGCGCGGCTGGATAATAACCGCGCCCCTGCTCTTAAATCTACTCACCTTGCCCTGCTTTAAGGATTCGATCAGCAGCACCGAATATCTTCATCGCTGACTTTTCAGGGATCACATTACTACCTAGCCAGCTTTGCAGGTAGCCTCTGCAATACTCTACTCCCGGCAGTTCAAGCGATTCACATAGAAGCATCGCAACCGCTTCGGCTTCCACTTCTCTAAGGTTTCTAGGCGTTATCTCTGAATCGCTGAAATCTGATTCAACAGTATGCGCTAATTCGACATGAGCAAGTTCGTGGAACAAAGTTTTATGCGGCATCGCTGCCAGTGGGCTTATTGCCACTTCTCTTTTCTGCGCGAATCCTTGCACATTACCGTCTGTGTGGGTGAAGGATATTTCTGTAATGCCCAAAGCGGATAACGCTCGCTCTTTGTTCCAGGCTGGCGATGTGATTGGTTCTATCGGCTCGCCTTCCGTTTGACTGAGGGTAAACCAACGGGGCTTCCACACAAAGTTTGTTGCTATGGTCGCGCTCTCTCCTGTGCTTTCGTCCGTGATCTTGCGCGTTAGCAGCATACATAATTCAATCGCCTTTTCGCCTCGCTTCACCTGTCGCTTGAGTCGGGGTATGTGTTGATCGGTCCTGGCTCAATGCCGAGACGCCGCCGCGATGCGAACTCTAAGGCAAGATCGTTATGGCAATAACAGGCCTTCCGCCATACAAGCCTCCTATTGAGCAAAGTCTACGTTGTACCTGTATAACTCGTTATATTGTTTTCACGGGCGGCAGTGACTTTGACCAGGCGGCATGGGAGGCGGCGCGTGATAGAGCTTCGCAGATGAACGCTCAGTTTGTTGACGCTCGGGTCGTTCCATTCATGCAGTGTCGCTGCGGGGCCTTGCTTGACTTCACCGCGATGGATTTGTGTGAGTTGGTGATGTGAAAGCAGAAAAGCATTCGGCGATAAATCGCGCCGACTCAATAAAAGATGCTAGCTCGCGGAAAGCCACTCGCATCTGAGTATCATCGGGCGGCGGCAGTCAGACCTGACTGCCGCCGCGCCGAAATCCTAACTTGCAGAGAGCGGAGTGTCAGGCGCTGTCGTCACGCCTTTTTTGACCCTGCCCGTGATTTGTTCGACATCAATGCTGACGGAGCCCGATTTCAAATCGCTGGCCGTGTAGACCGCCGTCACGGTGATTTCCCGGTTGCTGATGATTTCCAAGAAACCTATGGTGAGCGGTATCGGCGAGGAGGCCGGAGCGCCCAGCAGCAGTTCCCCAATCCGACAACAGTCATCCATAGTCGCTGCGTGCGGCGGCAGCACTATCTTGTCTAGGGCCTTTCGTCCCGCGAATCTCGGTTCTCGACCCACGGCCGCCCCGGCGAATACCACCGGAATGACAAGTTTCTGAAGCTGGACCTCCTTGTCGTTGTCGTTGAGGATGTTGATCTCGGTCGCGTAAGCGCCGGGCCTTACGGGGGCGCATTCGCAATCACATTCCGGCTGCACGCCGCAGATGAATTTTACGCTGTAAATGATCTTGCAGGCTGGGACAGTGATTGTCACCGGCTTGCTTGCTACGACCGTGCCGTCGGCCACTACGTCGAGCGTTCCCTTAAAGACCTGGTCTTCGGTCCTGCAAGGGGCGATGCCTTTGAATGTCACGTCAAATTTGAGGATGTGTTCTTTATCGCCGGAAAGCGGGCCGTAGCCGCCGGCGGGGGAAATAGAGGTGACAAAGGGGGTCGTTGCGCCGGTCGGAACTAAGCTGATGTTGTTGATCGAGCTGACCGCCGTTGTGATCAGGTTGATGATCGTGTTGACGATTTTAGCAGGATCAATCCCGGAGGCGAAGGCGCCTCCCGTTGCGTTCGTGATGCGTGTTGCCTGGCCCTTCGATCCGCCCGCGGGGAAACATACGGCATAACTAAACACCTCTTTTTTGGGGATCGTCATCCAAACCATCAGGGTAGAATGCAGCGCTGGTAGTGGTGCTGATGGCGAGGACAGTAATCTTTTCCTTACTCAGGGCGGAGGTCGTTGTGGCCTCGGTGATGTCTGAAGCCTCGCCCGAAATCTGCGTACAGATGGGGTCGTGTCCCGGCGCGTCACCGAACCAGACGATGATTCGCTTAGACATCTTGCGCCAGCCGATGGTCCCTCCCGGCTGCTCGGCAAGCTTGGTCAGCGCATAGAACTGCCCCTCGGAGCCATCTTGACCGTCCCCAAGCACCCAGGCATTGATCGCGTTGGTCACGTCAGCCTCGACTTTAGTCAGGCTCTGCTGGTGAGTGAAGGCGGGATCAGCCGCAGTCTGAGGGAAGTCCTCGTAGTTCCCGACCCCGAATGCAAAATCTATCCCCGGCATGCTGTTCAGCGCGTTCAGGATGTCATTGGCGCCCGCTTCACGGCGTCAAGGATAGGTTCCATGCTATACGTCCTGTCGGCCAGGAAATAAACGTCGGCTTTGGAAACGCCCGACTTTGGCGGTACGGTCACCGTAATGGTTTCGCTAAAGGTGTCCCCCTGATTGAGAACCAAATCATTAATAGTCGGATTAACGGTGATTAGGGGCAATGGCTTCGGGCGGGGAATTTCCGCCGGATCAATCCGCTTTACGGGCGTGGTAAACAACTGCCGTCCTTCCGCCTCGCTCAGTTTTTTTACGTCCGCCACTTCGCCGGATTCATCAAGTACGATTGTGAAACGTGGCGAGTTCGACGCGCCTTTTTTTTGCGCGTCAAACTTGTAGAGTGTTTTTTTGGCGGATTTTAAATCTTCCGTTTCAGTATGGGCGATTACCAGGTCCTTGGTTTTCTCACGACTTGAAATTGCTTCCAAGGCTTTCTGTTCAAGAGATTTGGGGTTGAGTTTCGGCATTACTGTTCTCCTTTTTCACCACAAGCGCAGGCTGTGGGTCTAGTAACTAAGCTGTTGGTTATAATTGGCCCCGAAAGCTGGACCACAGGCTAAGGTGGAAGTAGGCTATGATCCACCGAGCCAGTGGAGGGTCAATCATGTCCAGGATTCGCAAGCAATACAGCAGTAAGTTCAAGTTCCAGGTAGCGATAGAAGCAGTCAGAGAGACGAAAACGATTAATCAACTCGCCAGCGAACATGGCTTACACCCAAACTTGGTCAGCCTCTGGAAGCGCCAATTGCTCAATTCGGGGCCAGAGATTTTCAATCACTCTAGGACTGGTCATCAACAGCAACTACAAACACGTGAGGCCGAATTGTTTGAGCAAATCGGGCGACTAAAGATGGAATTGGAGTGGCTGAAAAAAAAAGCTGCCCCGTTCAATTGAGATCAAACGGGGTATGATTGAGCCGCAGCAGGCAGACATCAGTATGCGTCGGCAGTGTGAGTTGATCGGCCTGAGCCGTTCGACTTTCTACTACAGCCTGGCTACAGAGTCCGAGTTCAACTTGCAGATAATGCGACTGATTGATGAGCAATACACCAAGACTCCATTTTATGGTTGGCCACGCTTGACAGCTCACTTGCAGCGACTCGGTCACAAGGTCAACCACAAGCGGGTAAGGCGATTAATGGCGCTAATGGGCCTACAAGCCATCTTCCCTGGACCGAAGACGACTGTAGCTAATCGTGAGCATAAGAAATATCCGTACTTACTGCGAGACTTCTCTATCAGCCGAGTGAATCAGGTTTGGAGCGCTGATATAACATACGTGCCAATGCGAGCGGGCTTCATGTATCTGATGGCAATCATTGATTGGTTCAGCAGGTATGTGGTCGCCTGGCAGTTGTCGAACACTCTGGATGGAGAATTTTGTCTACTGGCATTAAAGCGTGCGCTGTCGGGTGGGCAGCCTGAGATATTCAACACTGATCAAGGGGTTCAATTCACAGCACAGGCTTTCACCTCAACCTTGGAGGAGGCAGGCATTCGCGTCAGCATGGATGGGCGAGGCCGGGCATTGGACAATATATTTGTTGAGCGATTATGGCGAAGCGTGAAGTACGAGGACATTTATCTGAAAGAGTACGCCAGTGTTCCAGAGTTGGAGACAGGGCTCGATACTTACTTCTGGTTCTATAATCAAGAACGACCGCACCAGAGCCTAAGCTATCGTACCCCATCGGAGGTTCACTTTGGCAGCTAGGAAATGTCCACTTTATTTTTCTTAATTCGTGGTCTAGACAATGGGGCCAACTATACTTCTCCTGTGGAGAGAGAACGGCTGCCGGATCAACATAGAGTGTACGCAAGCGAGTATTGTGTATGTTTGAAGCCAAGCCTTTAAAGGCATCCATTTGTTCTGTTGTAATTTTTTCCTGCCCGAACATAGGACCCCATAAGGCCCAGAACAGTTTTTTGATATGGTCGTCTATAACTGGAGTTTTAAACGTGACTTACCCGCCGCTTTCGAGCCAAACTTCGCCCTGAGTAAAGTAATTTTTCCAATCTCCTCTAAGGCGAGAGCAGCTAAGTGATAAGAAACATGGTCTGTAGTGGTTCTCGAAAAACTGGACAGTGGATTAAGCCAGAACTACTGTTCAGAAATCGGAGACCACAATGAGAAAGAATCGCAGCTACAAACCGCAACAAAAAGCTCAGGCCGTTCTGCAAGTCTTGAGCGGAACGAAAAGCGCAGCCCAGGTCTGTCGCGACCTGAGTATTAATGAGAACCTCCTGAGTCGCTGGAAACAGCAACTGCTCACCCACGCCGCCCTCGTCTTTGAGCGCGAGAGTGAAGCCGCGGAAAAAGATGAGCAGATCGCCGAACTCCAACGCCTCGTCGGTCGCCTAACCATGGAATTGGAGGTCGCAAAAAAAGCCTCGCAGCTTGCGAGCTATCAAACCAGCAAAAACGGGAAGTGATCGCGATGCTGTCAACCGCTTATCCGGTGCAAGTCATCTGTCAAATCGTCGGGCTGCCGCGCAGTTCCTATTATTACGGTGCAGTCGAGCGCGAGGAAGCGGACGTGAAAGCCGCGATTGAAACGGTCGCGGCCCAGTTCCCGACTTACGGCTCACGCCGCGTCACCGCGCAGATAAAGCGCGCCGCTCCGGAACTGCCTGCCGTCGGTCGCCATCGTGTGCGGCGACTCATGCGGGAGATGGGGCTCACCAGGCGCCGCAAAAAAGCGCGTAAACAGACGACGAACTCGCAGCATTCGTTCCCGCGCTATCCCAATCTGGTCAAGGATCTGATCGTGACTCGGCCCAATCAGGTCTGGGTCTGTGACATTACTTATGTCACAGTAGGCAGCGGCCAATTCGTTTACCTGGCCATTGTGATGGATGTCTTCACGCGGGCCATTCGCGGCTGGTCGCTGTCGCACGGTCTCGGAGTCGAATTGACGCTTTGGGCCTTGCACCGGGCACTTCAGCACGGCCAACCGCAAATCCATCACTCGGATCAGGGGTTGCAATACGCCGCGACTGCTTACGTGCAAGTCTTACAGGCGGCGCAAGTGCAAATCTCGATGGCCGAGGTCGGACACGCCGAACAGAACGGCTACGCCGAACGAGTCATCCGAACCATAAAAGAGGAAGAAGTCTACCTGAGCGAGTACCGCGATTATGAAGACGCCCTTAATCAGATTGGCCATTTTATTGATGAGGTCTATCTGACCAAGCGAATTCATTCGGCACTCGGTTATTTGACCCCAACTGAGTACGAGACGCAGTGGCACAAGCAGCAACTGGCGTCTATACTCTAAATTGCAATTCTGCTGTCCAGACTTTCAGGACCATTACAGTCTACGTTCTGATCGAGTAGAACCTTTGCGGACTTTATCAAATCTTGGGCGTTCGTCAGACAGGCAGCAGTAATCTTTTGAAGTTCCTCAAAATCTTTTACTATGGCTTCTTCTTTGGTGTCCTTTGTCCTAATTGCCCCAACACCATTTTGCTGTCCTGAGAGCCTTAGCAAGCATTTATTATTTAAAAAGGCCGCTCGTAGATTGGTTTAAGACGTATCTCTATCATCGTGGTTCCTGGAGATAGCTGCGCTACTCCATTGTACCATCTAAACCCTTCTGCCCTTACTAAGACTTTCACTGTGTCGGTTTCTTCTTTTACATCAATAGAGAAAACACCTTCTGAATCAGTGAGAACAACTTCAGAAGGTGCATTCTCCAAATAGACTTTTGCACCTCTAATGGCTGTATTAGTAGATGCGTCTCTTACCTTACCAGTTAATGTTCTCTCATTTTTAACCAGCAATAAAACTGTGGACACTATAACTACAATCGCAGCAACTACAGCAATCAAGACAACTTTAATATTTATTTTCCTAACTGTATTTGTGTTTCCTTCTAATTGCATCACGAATCCAACCGAATATATATAGTTGGCCCCATTGTCTAGACCACGAATTAAGAAAAATAAAGTGGACATTTCCTAGCTGCCAAAGTGAACCTCCGATGGGGTACGATAGCTTAGGCTCTGGTGCGGTCGTTCTTGATTATAGAACCAGAAGTAAGTATCGAGCCCTGTCTCCAACTCTGGAACACTGGCGTACTCTTTCAGATAAATGTCCTCGTACTTCACGCTTCGCCATAATCGCTCAACAAATATATTGTCCAATGCCCGGCCTCGCCCATCCATGCTGACGCGAATGCCTGCCTCCTCCAAGGTTGAGGTGAAAGCCTGTGCTGTGAATTGAACCCCTTGATCAGTGTTGAATATCTCAGGCTGCCCACCCGACAGCGCACGCTTTAATGCCAGTAGACAAAATTCTCCATCCAGAGTGTTCGACAACTGCCAGGCGACCACATACCTGCTGAACCAATCAATGATTGCCATCAGATACATGAAGCCCGCTCGCATTGGCACGTATGTTATATCAGCGCTCCAAACCTGATTCACTCGGCTGATAGAGAAGTCTCGCAGTAAGTACGGATATTTCTTATGCTCACGATTAGCTACAGTCGTCTTCGGTCCAGGGAAGATGGCTTGTAGGCCCATTAGCGCCATTAATCGC
This sequence comes from Blastocatellia bacterium, assembly GCA_963728545.1. Classification (GTDB taxonomy): domain Bacteria; phylum Acidobacteriota; class Blastocatellia; order UBA7656; family UBA7656; genus DASUNP01. The sequence continues at coordinate 1,591,504 of CAVSKO010000002.1, read as the reverse complement.
CTTACCCGCTTGTGGTTGACCTTGTGACCGAGTCGCTGCAAGTGAGCTGTCAAGCGTGGCCAACCATAAAATGGAGTCTTGGTGTATTGCTCATCAATCAGTCGCATTATCTGCAAGTTGAACTCGGACTCTGTAGCCAGGCTGTAGTAGAAAGTCGAACGGCTCAGGCCGATCAACTCACACTGCCGACGCATACTGATGTCTGCCTGCTGCGGCTCAATCATACCCCGTTTGATCTCAATTGAACGGGGCAGCTTTTTTTTTCAGCCACTCCAATTCCATCTTTAGTCGCCCGATTTGCTCAAACAATTCGGCCTCACGTGTTTGTAGTTGCTGTTGATGACCAGTCCTAGAGTGATTGAAAATCTCTGGCCCCGAATTGAGCAATTGGCGCTTCCAGAGGCTGACCAAGTTTGGGTGTAAGCCATGTTCGCTGGCGAGTTGATTAATCGTTTTCGTCTCTCTGACTGCTTCTATCGCTACCTGGAACTTGAACTTACTGCTGTATTGCTTGCGAATCCTGGACATGATTGACCCTCCACTGGCTCGGTGGATCATAGCCTACTTCCACCTTAGCCTGTGGTCCAGCTTTCGGGGCCAATTATACAACCGAATATAGGCATTCGATTATACCTTAGAGCGAGAGTGGCCGCCGCTATTCTACCCTAACCATTTATAGGATTGAAAAGGTGATTGACATTCCACGAAGGCGAGGAGTATCTTTGCGGGCATTGTGACTAATGTCGAGGCTGCATACTCCACTGCCAATGAAACGCTCGGCTCTCAAACCTAAATCTACTTGGAAACGGTTGCAGCGAGGCAAGCCTTTGAAGGCCCGCAAGACTAAGATTAGGAAAGTTACCAAACTCTCACTAGGAAAACTCAAGAAGAAACTCTTGGAAATTGCCAAGGCGTATGTTCGCGCCAGAGATGCGCGTTGTATTATGGCCTACGCTGACGGGCGAGTATGCGGAGGAGTATTAACCGCCTCTCATATCTTCCCCGAAGGCGTGTACCACTCTTTCAAGTTTGACCCGGAGAATATGATTGCCGCCTGTTATCACCATCACATTAACTGGTGGCATAAGAATCCTCTTGAAGCCCACAAGTGGAATACTTTTTTTGACAAAGATATATCCTATAACAAGCTACTGAACCAATTATAAGGCTGCCCCTACTATTCACAGCAAGGTCTGCGGGTGCTTATAACATACGGTGTTTGACACCCATAATAATCATAACCACAAAAATTATAGTACCCGCACGGGACCGTATAAGTCGCATCTGTGTAATAGGTTTTGTAGGGTAGTGTCGGGCAACCGGCGGCTTTGGTTTCATTAACAGGAACACTGGCGCACAAAAGCATCATCGCCAGCACAAAACCAAAGAGTAAATTCCTTATTTTCATTGTAGCCCCTCCTCCACAGTTATCTTGTGTGGGCGATATTACACTTTATGCACATTTATGACAAGCTATTGGATCAGCTCTAAAGTACTAGCAGTAAGGTTTTAACAATCCTTATTGCTCCGGCTATTTAATGGCAAGCGTTGGAAAAACAATCTCTCCATGCCGATTTGCACTTTCTTATACAGGGGAAATGGTCAGGGTCTGGTATCGGTGGGCAATCGCTTGCGCAAAGAGCATATTCCGCGTCACACCCAGGACACTCAGTAACGGCTGAGGCTTTATTCCCAGTCAGATTAGCGGGCAAGATAACCAGAGCACCAAGCAAAGCTATGAGTAAAACGAGTTTAAGAAAGAGTTTTCGCATACTGTTACCTCCATTTCTAGGGTAGTGGCGCGAGCAGTTACTTACCACCCGCACCACATTCATATATCTGTTAGCAATTGGGATAGCAGGTTCTCCAACAAGCGTTACACTGTCGGACGCAATTGAAATGGCCTGGTTCACCGAGTTGTGGACATGCAGCAATACACTCCTGGGAGTATGCATCGCAAGCGCTACAGCATATAGAGCCGCAAGCTTTATTCCCGCTCAGGTCACTAGGCAAGACGACCATAGCAACAATCAGAGCTATCAGGAAAGCGAGTCTGAGAGCGAGCTTTTTCAACATGATTGACCTCCTAGGTTTGATAAATTATTGGGACGCCTCGCATTAAGCGGTTTAGTTGCTTCAAGATGTTACGAAGCTGCTAATGTGATGCCGGCTACTTTACATCAAAAACAGTAGTAATGTAAAGAAGATTACTTTCGCCCTAATCAAAAGTTATCCACAGGGGGGATATTGCAGTACGTCATACCGTAAGTACAATTAAGGTATGCCCGAATTTATCCACCAACAAAGGCCCACCAAAGACTACGGCAAGAAAGAGCATAAGAGGTTCCGCCGGGAGATCGCGCGCCGGAAGGAATACAAATCTGTTTCCCACTTCTTTAGAGAAATGGCTAAAGCATATTTACGAGGCAGTATCGTAATCAGAAAGCCTGACACCGGATGGCAAATCAAACTTCCAAAGAAATGATTAAATGTATTTCCCTCTCCTCCTGGGTACGGGAGAAAACTACTCAAGAATTACAAAGCAAAGGAAGATATACACTCACAGAAAGCCAGGAACGTTTATAAATGAAATCTACTTTGTGCAACAGCCACATAATGATTTCAAGAGAGGTGATGTAATTACATTCCTTCACGTCAAAGAGGACGGTACTGTAATCACAACTTCAAAGGTTCACGAGTACGGAATGGATATTCAAGAGAAGCCCACGATGATTTTGCCGGAAGACCAAACGCGGGAGTTGATACAAGCCTTTATGGACTATGCCAGTGAAGAAGGATTACAGGTTAATAGCGAGAGTCGCGCAAAAGGAAAACTAGAAGCAACAGAAAAACACCTGGAAGATATGCGAAAGTTAGTATTCAAAGGCTTCTAATCATCCCCTCCCGTGACCCAAGAAACCAGCAAACAAGCTTACTTCACCGAAGTTCTCCCCACTCTAGGCGAAAGACACCAAGAAGTATTGAAGTACCTAGCTACTGTCGAGAACGCCGGCAATAGTGAAATCTCCGAAGCTCTCAAGTGGTCAATAAACCGAATTACGCCGTGCATTCATGAACTGCGAGAGAAAAGAAATACAGGGACTTGCATGTGCTGTTTATTGAATTTGTTGCTATGCCTTTTGTCTCAGATGCAGAGGAGAAGGTTGAAGAGATGTTTAAGGTACTAGAGAAGCGTTGAGTCCTAATCTTATCCCCACAGCTATTCCTGCCAGTATGTCAGACTCATTCAGTTAGAGAACCAGTAGTACATGGGGTGTTCTAGTCTAAACTAGATGCCTTATTCTCCGCGCTTACTGGCTGACACTTACCACCTTGAACAAGCTATACTGATTCGGCCAGTCAGATGTATCCAGAGGTAAGCTTATTATCAGGTTCGCTGGTGTGCTCTCTGTATCAACTGTAACAACACCAGCAGTCAGTTCCAGGCCAGCGTCAACAAGAGACATCTGAGAGGATTGGGTGTATAGCTGAACGAATTGTATGGCTTCATCACTATTCACCCATGCGCCTATGATTGTGCCGGTAGGGACATAACCGAGATACAATCCATTAAAAGCTTGGATCAAGCATAAGCTGCTTTTATCCGTAAGCAACTCCACCTCGAATGTCTCCTGTTCTCCCACGCTTGAGGCAGAAGCATAGATAGGGTAGTACGGCTGATCTTTCGAGACAGTCAAAAATTTACCTGTAGCAATAGATTGAAAGGCCCACTTCATCCTGTTCTCCTCTAAGAATGATTGTGTTATGGCGGGCAGCCTCCAATAACCACCCGCCATGTTTGTCGCTTAGAAGCAGGGGTAAGAGTATGTATTTCGATATGGTGTGACACACCCTTCGGAGTACGTGCCACCGCAATAGCAGAAAATATACTTATACCCGCACTCCACTGTTTTACTCGCATCAGTGTAGTAGATGATTTCAGCATCATTTGGCGAGCAGGCGTGTACTTTGGGAGTCATAACCGTAAATGAACCCCATACTAGCATGAGGGCCAGAAGGGTCAACACGGCGCGGTTTCTGAGAAAGGTTTTTATTGTACACATAATCGTATCCTCCTCGGTTTTGGCGTCCACAGATTGTAACTGATACTACGATAATTATATTTGTAATTTCAACCTCAAAAGGCAAACTCACAATTGGGCCTATGTCCGCTCACACCGGGCTGAGATTGAGGAGCAAATTGAGGCCAACGAGAGAGAAGATCATTGACATGGCAGAGGCCGTAAGAGATGAAGTCGAAGAAAACCTGCTCATACACGTGGCCGATTTGGATACCTCAACGGCGAATCGCATCCTACGAGAATTATGACCAGCTAATCAAGCTGACAAGACCTGAGTTAGTGCCTTACCCAGACGAAGCCGAAGTGGCAAGCTCAAGACATCTCATCCGGCATGAGGCAGACGTTCCAGTCTTACTGTCGGCTATTGCCTGTCGCCCTTTCAGGGCTTTTATTATGTCGGACTCACGTTAAAGTAAGAATTCGCAGAGATACTGCTAGCACCCCAAGCTCATTGATGACCTCAACGTACCTCTTACGCTCCGGCTCATAACCAACGTGGAGTGACCCTATTCGTGAGCCTGCATCTAAAGAGTGTAGCGGACTATCAGAAAGACCTGCGCGCCCGCGCTGCGCTCCAGAACCGGTGTCGGCCCGGCAGCAAGTATGAATTTACGCTGTTCCAATTCGTTGTTTAGGTCGTTACTGAGCGCGCTCAGGTCCTGGCCGCCCACCGGCTCGTGCTTCGTCACGTCCGCCGAATACAGCTCAAGCCCGGTGATCGTGATCGTCTTGCCTTGTGTGAAGTAAGGAAAGAAATCTTTGCGAATTGTGGCAGTAAACGGGTTCGCGCTATTGACGAAGGTCGCCCATTCGGTTGGAAAATCGTGGCGGAGGCTGAACAGCAGCGCCATATTGGACTGGCTGGCCTGTGCGAACAGGTCGCCTAAAGCGGATCTTACCTTACCCGGGTTGACGCCTTGACGCGCAGTATAGCGAATATGCAGGATCACGTCGGAGATCGTCGCATAGTCGAAGGCCGGGTAGTCTGTTGGTTTTGGCAGGTCCAACTTCCATGTGCTTTCCGCACCTGCCCCCTCAAAGGGAAGAAATCGCTCATCGCGCAGATTTGTTTCGAACATGCCGCTGTCGTTGCTCGCCCCGCTCGTGACGATGGATTGCACTGCCCCAATGTAGTCCACGAAGCGGTCGTCCTCCGAGCCTTGCCGCGCATAGTCATCGCCGGCTACAGGCGATTTGCGCAAGCTACTTCTCAAAAGCGAGAGCGTGCAATTGACGCTGGTGTACGGACCGACGACAGCCGGGATCGAGAGGCTGACGCTCTTGATGCGCCGCATGTAGTGACCGGGGCAGTCGAGGTCGTAAAGCCATTCGGGTATCGTTACCGTGCAACTGCCCGTGGCCTTCAGAGTCAGCAGCGCGAGCGGGTCGAGTTGCCGCAGCGAGACGTGGCGCGTCAGCTCAAGCTCTCGCTTGTTGTTTTCGTAGTACGCCATCTCCATCCGCTTCACGTCCAGATGCAACGCCTCGCCTGAGAGCAACCCCTTGCGCCCGCCGTCCCAGTAGTTGAACTTCACGAAGTCCTGAGCGTCCAGCTCGGGGCGCATCAACTCTTGTTTCATCGTCCGCTCCGCCTTGCGCGCTGTGTCGAAGGCGAAGCGGTAGTACTCGTAATAGAGCCGGGAAATCTCGCCCTGCATCCATAGGTAGAGGTCTTCGTTTGTGAACTTGTCGTGGAGAAATTGATCCGCCTCCTGCGCGTTGGCGATCTGGCGTTGTGTACTTAAGTACTCGTGGTGCGCGATCTGCTCGGCGATCAGCGAGGTGAGTATCTGCCGCCCGTTTTGCATCAGTTCGTGCGCTGCGAGATTGTATTGCAGCAGCCATTCGTCGGCCCGGCGCTCGTAGCCAGCCGTCCGGCTGGCTATGCCTGCCTGATCCTGCTCCCATCCTGCAATCGTCCTTGCTATCTCCGCACCAATCTTACTTGCGTCGGAAAGCTTGCTTCCGCCAGCCACTTTAGAGGACGCGCCCATCCCCCAGAAGTGGAGGTTAATGTTGAATTCGGGGATGAATGTCAGAACCGCGGAGAGCGTGTCGGCAATTGAAGCCGCCAGGCGCGAATCTCGCGCTCCCGGTAGATGAGAGTTAAGTTCAGCGTCTTCATTGGTATTCAGGTACAACTGCCCCTTGCCCGTGGCGCCCGACTGCTGAGCAGGCGATGAACCGCCGGCAATCGTCAATCTGGAGAAGCTCTGCAAAGTCACCTGCTTGTCATACTGGCCGACAAGCGTGCTGTATGCCTCGTCGAAATTCTCCTCGGTCAGCTCGCGATGGTCGAGCGTCAGCTTCTCTGGCGCGTTCTTATCTTCCGGCAGACCTAGCACGCGCTTGTAGTAACGAAGTCGCTCCAAAGCGGCCGCGCGGCTTGTTAGCAGCGATTTGGTCGACTCCTGCGCTGATTTCCACTGCAAGAAACGCACGTCCTGCGCCATCTGCTGGATCTTAATTTCATGACTCTGGCGAATCAGCGCGAGACGTTCGCCGTCGCCCTTCTCCAATGCTGAGAGCAGCGTGCTGCCGAGGCTGCGTACCTCGTTGCACAGTTCCACAGCCTTCTGAATCATGACCAGGCAGCGAACCGGTCCGATGGGCCGGTTGAGGCCGCTGACGATGGCGCCAAGGTCGATCCCTGCTGCCGCCGCCTTCACCAGCATGCCGGGGTCTATCGGCGGGTCGAACAGGGCGAGCGGGCGAACGACGCCTTCAATGTTCATGCAGTGACGAATCTTGAATAGACGGTCGGCGACCGTGTCCCAGTAGCCGAGCAGCTTGTCGTTGCGCGGGATGCAGAAGTAGAGCGTGCGTCCGATGCCGAACAGTGGACCTGTCTGATCTTCGCCCGCGCCGACTGTCTGCGGCAGAGCGAGGTTGAACGGGAACTTGCCTTCCAGCTCCACCAGCGCATTCCCCATCGCGTCGAGGCCCCGAGCTTTGAGCTGCGCGAACGTCTGAGGACGCGCCGTCCCTCGCGACGGTATGCGCTGCGGGCGCGGTCCGAGCAGGTTCGCGGCCAGCACGTATCGCTGTGTGGCTTCGTTGATGGATTCAATGGTGTCCTGCCTGAAGAGGTTATCGCCCCAGGCTATGAGGTTATCCAGATACTTCATGACGACGCAGTACTGATAGGCGATCTGGCGGGTGCGCGCGACTTTGTGAGGCTTAAACGGATCATTCTTAATCGCTTCATAGCCGCTTACGATCTTCCCCTTGAGGTCCAGCTCGGTCGGCGTGCACTCAGCGTCCGGTTTGCTGAGCAGGTTCAGCAGTCGGTCAATCTGTGTCACGCCCCCGCCCTTGCGGAAGGGCAGAAACTTCCAGAAGCGCTCCGGCGGCGGAATCGTCGTGTCATTGCAAGTGGGGTCGAAGACGTAATGGAACCATCGTTGGGCTTCGGCGAAGCGTTGATTCTTGCTCAGGTGCGTCGCGACCATCAGTGGTATGTGATAGAACAGCTCCCAATTGTAGTTCGCGTAAGGTCCCCCTTCGCGGACGTCAATCTCTTTGGGGAAGGAGGCGATCATGACCAGAGAGGTGATCTTCAGGCTGTAAAACCCGATGAAGAAATCGGTCGTCTTGCTCTGGGTTTTAGGATCGAGCATGCCGGCAAGCGATTCTTTATTGAGCTTCTTGATCAGCTCGTCAACAAACGGGTGGAAGAAGTTCTCGAACTTATAGGTGAATTCGGGCTGCTGGTTTTTCTCCACCCACGCAATTTGAGTGGCAACAGCGTCCTTGTAGCCATGGAACCCAATAATCTCCATCGTTGGACTTGCCATTTCACGCCTCCTATCTTTTCTGTATCGTTTTCACCAGACTGCCTGCCGGGCCGATGTCTTTACCGTCATACCGTACTGTTCCCAAGGTTCCAATCCCCCGGCTAATATATGCGTCTTCGGAGATGAGCACGCTGATCGGCAATGGGTCTACGACTCCGAAGCCCGGTTGCCTGACGACCGGGTCGGCAAGGTCAGGAATGGTTTTGACCGGTTGAACAACCAACGGCGGTATCTCGGTTACTGTCAACGGAATAGTTGAGACAAATCCGAGATCTCCCCACGATGGGACAGACACCATGCGTTGCGCCGTCGTTACGTAGAACACGTGGCGGCTGTCTTCGTAGAAGAAAGGCACGTCCCAGGGGTTCCCGCTCACTGGATGATGCGGATCGACCGTTCTACCGCTGATCTCATTGTCGAGCACAGGATGATTGACGCTGGTAAGGGGATAGGAAATCTTCAATGAGCTTGTCGAAGTTTCCAGGGTCCTTTTCGGCGAGAAGTGCCTGCTCTTTTTCTTCTCATTCCTAAGCTCAGGCGAGCTGTGAGTATTGTAGAGAAAGAACGAAGCTCCAGTTCCGATATCGGTCGAGACGATGATTCGCAGGCTTCCCTTAGTGAAAAAAAACGCCGATAGCTGCAACATCGAACGATCGAAAACATTTGGGGCCGAATCGCCTAAATCGAGCGGCTGGTTGATGTCCGACGTTCTTGTCGGTTGCCACTTGCCGTTGAAGAACTCGCTCCAGCAAAGCACCGCCTGAATCTTCACCGTGACATGGTTCTTAGCGCTTCTTTTTGCGTCGGCTTTGACATCTCCAAGGCTGAGTCCGGCTAGCGTACCAGGGGTGCTGGATGATTCGGGCAGCGCGTTCGGATCAATCGGCGCTTTTTTCAGGATCCGAAGCCAGAACAAAAAGAGGCGGTTATTCCATATCACGGGGAGCACCGGGTTGTCTTCAATATCAAGCTTGATCTGCTCCCACGGTGTCCAAAAGCCGAACTCGCGCCGGCGGTAGAAGTATTTGCGATTCGCGCCGCTGGTGCGCGCCACGACGTGGGCAATATCGTCATTGGCGCCCGGATCGTTTTCTACATAGTGGATGCCGCAGGGTTCCAGTTTCGCCACTTCTTCGAGTTTAGACAGGTAGTTGAGCAACGCAGCGGCAGCCCTGTCTTCAGTGATGTCGCCTTGCAGCAGTTCGCTCATCGCCTCTTTGAAGAACGGCGATTGATCGTCGCGCAACTCAGGCTCCGCCCAGTTTTCAGGATAGAGAAAGACCTTGCGGTTTGCCTCCCAGACTCGGTAGCGCTTCATCCACTCCCACTGTTTGGCGACAATCGCTGCGGGAGAGACTCGCGGTTCCAGATTCATCAGGCACCGCTCAATGAATAGCTGCACCGATGATAGAGCATGTCGTATGCGCGAGGTTTGCATGCAGGCTCCATCTGCACATCCATCAAAAAGTACTCGAACAGCTTGTCTGCCGTATTGATATGTCGGGTCGCGACGTTGGAGCGCATCTGGTGGAGGATATAACTCACCAGCGCGTCGCGCTGCAGCCCGCGCATCGCATCATTGATGGGCTGGACGACATCACACCAGGCGGCGCTGTCGTATCGCGCACGTAGCGCGGCTTGAAAATCGCGCACAATATCGCCACTAGGTTCGTTGGTTGTCGCCGCTATGAGCGCTCCCGGCGTTATGCCTACCTTCTTTACAAGGGCGAATGCATCATAGACGCGCCGGAATTGGTTGAAGTGCGCGAGTCCTGCTCTGTTGCCGCCGAAATGACTCAGCAAGGCGTCGAGCGAGGCGCTGTCCCAGCCCGTCATAGTGAGTAAAGAGCTCTGCGCATCCGCAGTTGCCGCAGTCGGATTCTTGAGGACCGCCAAAAGCGTCTCGTCACTTGGTGAAATCTCGGCCTTGATGTGGGCGTAATCCAGAAGGTCTACGAGCGGCTTGAGCAGCGCGGCCGCAACCGAGTCGGAAGCGTTGCCGCTTACCGGCAGGGTGTTCAGCCACCCGTCCGCGACTATATTCCCGTCCCCGGCTAAATCCCAGGATATTCGATAATCGGCATCAGTGCCGAAATGCACAATCTCAGCGACGGTCAGGCCTAGACCCAGCGCCAGCGATGCCGTCTTAAGGAAGCGTGCGTAGACGCTGGTAAACGGCGCGATGATTGACGAAGGATAGAGGTAGCGTGAAGGAATGACTTCACGCGCTCGTTTCGGAGTTTCCCATTTGACGCCCAACCTGCTTTTCACCTTCTCTACTTTCAGTTCGATGTCCTGAAGCGTTCCTGCCTGCAACTCCAAAGCATCTGTGTTGCGGTAGAGGTTCCCGTTCTGGGTCAATGGCCGTGACTGCCCCCCGAGCTTGAGCGTCACTGTCGCGCCTGGGTCCGCTTCGATAATAAAGTTGTAGAACCCGGCCTCTGGCGTTTCGACCTGCCCTCTCCAAATGCCGGAAATGGCTTCGCCCGCCGTCGGGTTCGGGGGTAGCCGGTTGCTCCCTCCCACCGTATAGTCCAGGTTCGCGGCTGCTGGAATTGACAGGTCAACGGCGTCGGTTGCCGTGTCGCGGAAGAAGAACTGAGCTTCGAGCCCGGGCGTCTCAAGCGCGAGAACATCAGTCAACGCAGCTTGATTCGCCTGCCCGACCGCGTGAAGCGGGTACTGATTTGTTGTCGGATCCAACAGTGCTTGCGTGGAGGGCAAGTCAATTCCCGCCGCTGCGCTCAGTCGCTGCAAGGCTTGCTGACGCTTGCGCCGCCGCGAGAGCTCGGGTCGTAGTTTCGCCAGGACCGCGCCCCTGGCTTCCTGACTGGCCGCAAACAGTCCGTCCACTGCTCCCTGAAACCCCAACGTGACTCCAGGAACACCCTTGAGGGCGTCTCGATTTGCCTTTGTGAGGATTCCGGAATAGGAGAGCCGGTGATTGACATCGTCGTAGCTTATTCGCGAAGAGACGGTGGTGATTGCGGCTTCCAGTGTCGCCGCCGGGTGAGTGTAGCTCACATTCGAAACCAACGCACTGTCTAGAGCCAACATATCCTCATAGAGCGGCTTCAACTCAGTCTGGTAGCGGGCGAAGAACGAGCCTTTGATATCCTCGCCACGGTTGAAGAGCGCGTCTACTGCATCCTTGAAGTTCTGGCTCACGCCGACGACATTCTTCAACACAGTCTGCATCGCCTGCGTCACAAGGCCCGAATGAGAGAGACGATGTTTGAAATTGTCATATGAGATTTCGGGATCGGCAGCCGTGATCGCGGCCTCCAGTGCTGACGCCCCGTGAGTGTAAGCCACATCGAAGGTCAGCGTGTCGTCGAGAAGGGCAAAGAAAGTGTCGGTGACTTCTTGCCCAAAAACCAGCGTCATCCGTGCGCGAGCGATGTCGCCGCCTGGATCTTCGGTTGCCGCAAATTGATCTTCTATAGAGGCGAAATCGCCGCGCAGTGTGCGGGCAAACTCGGTCACGCTCGCCGAAGCCGGGGCGGACTTGCCGCTCAGATCTTGATTCCAGACCAGGTAAAGCGCGACTGCGGACTTGAACGACCTGTCCTTCATCGCCTGTATCAACGAAATGAGCCGCAGTATCGCAGGGTTCGTTACATCGGGCGCGGCAAACGGATCAAGTCCGGTGAGCGCGCTCAACAATAGAAGTTCACGGACACTGATTTTCAGCTTGCGCGCCAGATAGCCGCGACGGAAGATTGCGCTGACTCTCCCCAATGTCAGCGCAGTGTCCGGGGCTGTCTCTGGGTCGAAGCCTAGGGCTTTGAGGATATGATCAAATTCATCACCGGTTAGATTGAACGCCGACCGCAGCGCTTCCGAATGTACGGTCAGCCGCTTCGCGACGTACAGAGCATCCACCGCTGTCTTGAACGCGGGACTGACTCCAGCAACATTCTTCAGTGCGTCGCGTGTAGCAATGGCGAGAGGTCCAGTGTATGACAATCGTTTTTTGACGTCATCATAGTCGATGCCCGGCCCTGCACTACGAATTGACGGCTCAAGATTTGGCTGCGGATGAGAGTATGCCGTATCCGCTTTCTGCATGAAGTCTCCGAACCCATTGTTGGCGAAGATAGCATCCTGGTTCAGAATCGCCGGGTTGAGGAACATCCGCCCGTAGAGCGAGCCCTCGCCGTGCGCGCCGATATCCGACCAGCACGCTAGCAGCGGCAGCAGGTCGCGCTTGGGAGTCAGATTCAGCGCCTTCATCACGCGGATAACGATCCCCAGGCGCGGCAGCAGAATGAGGAATCCATTGTCCAGTTTGGTTAAGTCGCTGATGTCGTCCGCGCTCAATGGCTTCAAGTCGGGCCGGAAGAGCGCGCAGATCGCCGCGTCGGTCTGCGCGATTGCCCACCCAGTCTTCTTCCAGAGACGAATAAACCGCAAGAGGCGGTAGAACTCGACCGCGGTCAGGCGAGTGGAGGTATCAGCCGCGCTGGCCATCGGCTTTGAGAAACGGAATTCGAGATGCTCAAAGTTACATGGGTCGGGGTCGCCTGTCGGGTCGGTCAGTGCGATCAGATTCATTATCCGGTTGAAATTCCCCTCATCCTTGACCCACGCTGCGATGTTACCGCCGTAGGCGGCAGGATTGGGCGCGATAGCCCCAGTCGGCAGGCGCGCCATAAAGGCGGCTTCAGTGATCGCTCCATCTTTGAACTGCTTGAGTTCCGCGAAGAAAACGCCAAGCCGCTCCAGTTTTGGTATGAGGTCGCTGTTGGGGTTTACGAACCGAGTTTGAAGAATTGCGACGAGTTCCTCATATGTGATCCCGACGCGGCGAGCAAAGTGCTTTGCATTCGAGAGCGCAGGAATGTCGGCCGCTGCGTTGCCGTTGATGATGTCGGCGTCGCTCGTCCCGTTTGGAAAGCCGTATAGTCGCCAGAAGGGGACCGCGTTGGAGTCCGTCAAGATTCCGTATTCGTCCCTAGAGAGGCGCATTTCCTCTATCAAAATGTCGCGCCAGCCATAAGGTTTCGTGCCGCGCTCAAGATTGTCGGTCTCGCGGAATGTCGCCATCGCGAGCGGAAGTGGAACCTCGAACTTCTCGAAATAGCGGCGAAGGCTTTCAAGCGGCTGGTGGAAAGGCAGCGGGGCCGGGAAGTGTTCACCCTTAAGGGTCGTATATGCCGAATCCATTACGAACTGCGGGCTTGCCAGCAAGTCTGCCGATTCAGAGCCCTCGGTGTCGTGCCCGACGTAGCCATCCAAAGAAAGCTTCCTGACATTGTTGGCGATGAAATACTCCAGCGTCTCGTTGACGACATCAATGTACGGGAGGGCGGTGTTGGTGTTCTCGCAGGTCAGTGGAAGGTGCTGCACGTCGGGGCGCCGCGACAGCAGCACTTCCAACGGGGTAATCTCTGTGTTTGCCGGTTGACCCGCTGCGTTCCAGGCAGCTAGATCGGCGAACGGATATGGCGCGTTGCCATTATCCAGCTTCCACTTGGCCAGGGAACTCGCCCAGGCCGCGTCGTCAGGACCGATGAACGAGAGGAGATCCACCAGATAGGCGGCGGGCGAGAGAATTGACCGGCAGTGGTCGCATGCGCAAAAGTCCATTTCTCCGAAAAGACCTTCGAGCGTTGGGTAAGCGATAACATCCGTAGCGCTCGAACCCGTCCCGCCTGCCGGAGCAGGTTGAATCACGAGCCCGCTGCCGTCACCCAGCTTCGTCGTAAGCGGAGCCGCGCCGAGCTGGATACCATTCCTCGCAGTCAAATAGCTGATGGCGATGTTGAGCGCAGCGTTATGCACCTGCACGGACTTGTCATAGGTTTGCGCGGCAATCTCAGGTCCGCCTAACTCCGACGCGAAAGTCTGCACAAACGCCTCCTTCTCGTATCGCGTGACCTTAAAGGCGGAGTTGATTCCATTCTTCATCAAGCCGGTCATCGCCTGGTCGGTCGGCGTGATCTGAAAGACTCGCTGCAACCGCGCAACCTGCGTCACCGTTTCGGGGGCGACCGTGATACTGTTACGGGCGATGTACTGTTGAACCGGCTGCATCCCGAGTTCGAATCTCCCCTGGTGAGCGCTGAGAAAGCCATGCACTTGATCGGCGGCGTTCGATGGCGCTCCGGGCAACGGCAAGGCGCGGCTCTGTACCATCTGCGCCACAGATGCTGTCGGATAACCCAATCGCACATGGGCGGCGAGAAATTCTGCGTAGTTAGCTCGCTTCGCATCGGGAGTGGCGCCGGGAATCTCTTTTGGAATGGGAACGTCCGGCGTGATCAGACGAAGCCATCTGTTTGCGCTATGGTAGCCGCGCTGCGCCAGTTGGAGCGGATCCTTCAGGCCGTCCCTGCCTGTCTCAGTGTGTATCGCCTGCATGAGCGGGGCGTTGTTGATGGTGAGGAATCCCAACTTCCCATCAACTTGAAGCCGATTCGCCGTTTCGCTCCCGAAAGCGCCTGAGACTGCCTTCCATAACTTCGACGTATCGGTCCGGTTTGCCGCGTAAAGCTCTGCGAGTTTCGCTTGCTGCCCCTCGTCGAGGCGTGAGGTAGTCAACATCTGTTTCATCGAAGAGACACCGGTCACCGCGGGACCAGTCAAAAGCTTCTGTGCGCCCGTTTTTTCTGAAGTACTCAATCGCCTGTGGGATCGTCCCTATCACTGATTTTGGAATCACAGCCTGCTCGGCAGCTTTGTTCCAGATTGCCGTCAGCGTCTCCGCATTCGTCTGGAACAGTATGTCCTCGTTTGCGGGCAATCCCGCCCGGAACAACGCGTAGAATAAGGATGGAGGAATTGGAGCATTCCCATTGACCGAGCGTCGGCTGAACTGGTCAGCAAGCGCCGCGAGCGCGACCGCGCGAGCATCCCAGCCGGTCTTGTTCGCCAGGTAGGTAATGTCCTGACGGTCATCTGTCTCCTGAAGATTGGCGAGCACACCCGCGCAGTGCTTCCGAAGAGTTTCAACCAGCGTCTCATGCTCACTTGGGAGCGCCTGGGAGTTGGCGGGCAGCGTGACGTTCAGTATCTCTCGTGTGTCCGCATAGTAGCGGACATTGGACGCAGCCAGGAATGTTTGCCCAGAGTAGACGCGCGCCTGTAGATCGGGCTTTTCCTTGCAGCGATCTAACAAGGACTCAACGTGAAAGCTTACATTGTAGTTTCCCCGCTCCTTGGTGGAGGTTTCGGCCCGTAAGATATCGCCCCCTACATTTTTGTTGACGATCCTGACGGTCAGCCCGCCTACGCCTGCGCGATCCGGGCTCGACACCAGGCCTTCGACGGTATAAGTGACGTGAGCCGGCCCTTTATCAATTGGAGGGGAAATCTCGGCTGGGATTTCGAAGTTGATAATCTCATCCGGCTTTGCATTTCGCCGGACGTCGGACTGCCCGACCAGCTTCAGTTGATCATCAAACGCGCCGATTATTAGATCTGGATTCCTTGATGCGTTGGCGGGGGGGGGAGCAACGGTGTAGGAGATCACGTAATTCCCCTTGTCATCAGATCGCGTCTCACCCAGAAGCGCGCCAGCGACGACATCCGTGTCGAACGCGCGCACTATCCCTTTAGAGAACTTGCCGGCGCCTCCACGCGTGATTTGGCCTCGAACGGTAAAAGTTGATTTCTCCACGTTGCCGCTTAGATCTGATGTCTCGACCTGAATAGCTATTTCCTGATCGGGCGAATCCGGGCTCCAAGTAATCGTGTCCTGCGTGTTGGCAACCAGGCTCCCGTCACGAAAGATTTTGAAGAACAGAGGCGCCCGTCGCTCTCCGAATGAATCTTTGAAGCGGCCCTTTTTGAACTCGATTGTGAAAGAGCCTTGCTGATCGGTGACGGCAGTCATAAAAGGCTTCTTGACGATCAGGTCTTTATCCCATGCCTCGACCCTCAACCCTGCGAGTCCAGCCTTTGTTTTGCGGTCGCTAACTCGACCGATGATGCGAATCAGTTTCTTGTCGTCTTTGGCCATGTCAGGTCTCCTGTCTTAGCGACTGAAGCGCAAAGGCTCCATTACGCGAATGAACATTCGGATTCCGCAAGAACTGTTGACCGGGCGCACTGAGCGTTCGGCAGCGGGAGGCGGCCTCGTAGTCTCGATGATCAACAATCACATCTGCGGTTCGATTTGCCCGTCGCCGTCGCTCACTTGAAACGGGGCCGTTGTCGGCAGCAGCCGTAACCTGTCCTGCAGATCGGCGACCGTATCGCCTCGCATTTGCAGTTTCAGTGGAAAGATTCTGTTCATCATCTTATCGCTTCCTGATATTGCTCGAAGTTTAATCGGGCAGCTTCTCTTAAGAGCGCGGGATCCCGTGTGACGTTTGGTATGTTTGATAATTGCGCTCCCGCGTCGGCCTCTTCAGGCTCATAATCGGGCATCTCAACGCCAAAACGCAGACTGAATTCGGCCCTGATTATCCTGATTTGGTCAGCTTCGTTCTCCGTGCTTGTCACTCTGCCAATGAACTCATCACGTTCCGCCGGAGTTAATCTGCTTGTCCCCCCTCTCGCACTCAGAAATGCGTTGAGCAAGCCCCTCACATGTTGCCCGTATAATTGGGGACGCCTCCCGGGGTTATCCGGCGCCGGGATTTGGTCCCGCGCAACTTCAATCGCAAGGATGAGACCCAGAAGTAAACCAAATATTCCCAGCATTATTGCTAACGGAGGAATGGCGGCCGCTGAACCGATCGCGATACCAAACCCTGTAAAACTTCCGCCTCCTCCAAGAAATGTAGCAAACCCTGCTACGAACCCTGGCCCACCATGACCCCAAACGTGCTCATATCGCTCTGCTTCATTCTCGAGCCTGCTGTGCGCATATGCGTCCCCCGAAGCGTGGACCGCAAATCCCAGTTGTGCAAACGTTCTCTCGTCGCCTCGGCCGTCAGCGCCAGTGCGGCTCCTCTCCAGATCCCGAGCTGTGCTCCCAACAATCCTCTGACGGATCTCCTGCTCCTGCTGAGCAGTGTGAACTCGACCCTGACCTGAGTCGAAAGCATGAATACCTTCGTTAACGACGCGACTACCATGCGATCCCGGAAGGTTTGCCGGGCTTTCCGCCGTACCCCTTATCACACCTATTAAGGAAGACTCCCTCGCCGAATAGGTCTCAGAATCGAGAGGCTGCCACTCATCGGGTAAATTTGCATACGTAGCAATCCTGGCAGCGTCTTCGAATGAGTAACCTGCCGCCATCGCGATAAAAAATGTTGTGTAATAGTGTACCGACTCATGGTAGGTGCCTTTAGGATCGATAAACGTCAGCGGGTTATCTCGGACGTAACAATAGAGGTTCATATCGTCGGCAATTCCGATGGGATCGCACGCCGTCCACCTCCCCAGCCACGCCGCGTAATATCGCGCTTGGTGGTAGTACAGCCCGGTTTCCTCATCCCGCTCCATGCCCGTACAGCGATACCGTTTCAGGGAAACCTCCGCTGCGCTGCGTCCGGTCTGAAACGAAGTCACGCCGTACGGGTGATACTCCTCGTATGAGATCAGCGCGGCGCCTTGATCTAATTCCAGGCTGGCCGAGCTAAGATGATTGCCGAATTGATAACGAATGAGCTGCGCTGGTACGGCGGGTTCGGCGCCTTGGGTTCGCGTCTCCACCAACGCGATTCGCTGCTTGTCGTCCGTGATGTGAAGGCTCTCGCGCTTCAGCTTCACCGTATTCCCATCGCTCTCAAATTCGCGGTACACCTCGAAGCCGTGCAGGTAGATGCGCTCGTGCTTGCGCGCTCCGTTCTGCGTCTTGATCACTTTGCGCACGCGCTGCCCGCCCGCGTCGTACACGTAATAAGCCGTGCCGCCACCTCCCAAATCCACCTGGTGCAACCGGTCTTCAAAGTCCCAGGCCATCTTCATCGCGTTGATGGCCGTCAGGCAGCCGTGAACGTCGGCGCCCTGCCCGTCTGTGTAGGCGTAGGTTCTCAGTGAAGCCGCCGACGGTAGTGCGCGTCAGCCGATTACTCACCTTGGCCGGTTCGACCAGGCTGGCTTCTTCGTAGTCGTAACTTCGGTTCCAACCACCTCCGTTGAAGGCGTGGCGCATGAACTCGAAGTTGCCGACTTCGTCGTATTCGTAGCGCTCGGTGTAGTTGCGCATCGCCTGCATGTCGTTCGGGTTTGCCCGCGACCCGAAAAACGGAAAGTCGCGCCGATCGCCGTTCATCGGGTTGAAGTCAAACGTTGTCTGCCCGATGTGCTCACGTCCGTGGGCTTCGATCAGGCGGTAGATGGCGTCGTAGGCGTAGTCGCAAACCGGTTCGACCTGCTCGCCGTTGTGGAAAATAGTCTTCAGCGCGGCGTCTTCGATGCGGATGATGTTACCCACAGGGTCGTGAGTGTATCGCAGGTCCTGTACGAGCGTTGTGGACTTGAATAACTGCGAAGCGATGACGTCGGGATTAGCCGGTCGCGTTGTCTTCAGCTTCGTCAGGCGGAACGTCATCGGGTCATACTCGTAAGTGGTCTGAGCGCCATTGCCGTAAGCGATCAACTCGCGCTGTCCTTTGGCGTTGTAATTGATGTTCGTGACAAAAGACGTCGCTGCCGCGCCCTGCAAGCTCACCTCCACGCGCTCAAGCATATTGGCTTCATTGAACGTAGGCCGATAGACGCTGTCGTCAGGCGTCGTCACAGCCAACGGGCGATTGAGGGCGTCGAAACTGGCGGTGATAGTAAACGCGCCATCTGTGGGCGCCAGGTTTTGCAGCCAGTTCACCGCCTGTTTATAGTCGGGCAAGAGTTCACGCTTGCTACGCAGGAGGTTGCCTTTGAAATCGTAAGCTTCAGCGGTCAAGACACCCGCGCCGTCAAAGACCTGATGCGCGCGCATCCGGTGGTTGTTGGCGTCGCCGAGGCCTTCGCCATAAACGGCACGCTCAGCCAGCCGCTCGACGCCGTTCTCGGTGACGAACAGCGCCGTCGGCCGTCGTAGTTCGTCGTAAGACATCCGTCGAATGAAGCGGCGGCTGTCCCACGTGCGGACGGGCTTACTTGTCACGTCATTCAGCATCCATCGCTCGCCCGCATCCATGCCAGCCTGATGAAATCGTTCGCCGAGCAGATTGTAGTCATATCGCATGACGATGCGGTTTTTGGCATCAATCACCGCGCGCTGATTGCCTTCGATGTCGAGCAGGTTACGAGCAGCGTATTTCTGCGGCGCTCCGTTTTGATCCGCTCCATTATCGGCGATGGTCAGGAAGGCGCGCCCAAGCGAGTCCAGATGCGAAACCGCCGGCGTGTTTGCGTGCTCGGCGGCTTTCTGCGCGGCGGTCCGCTCGGCTACGCCCATCTGGTTGTTGATGCGTTGCGCATGCCACGTCTGCCAGCCACTTAGTTGTGTCTTGAAAAACTCGGCCACGTATCCCTTGATGTCTTCGTCCGTGCGCGGGTCGCCCGTCTGGTTATCGCTCGGAGCGACGGTGTCATTCACGTCATAGGTCTTTTGGCGCCAAGCGTCAAACACAACCTTCTCGTAAGTGTGGTTCGGATGTAGGGTGGCGATCACGCGTCCGACCGGGTCGTAGAACAACACGGGGCTGACGCCGATGTCGGTCATCTCGCGCTCTTCTTCGTAAAGATGGGTCGAGCTAAAGAAAGGCTCGTATTGTCGCACCGGCTTGCCTTTGTTGTTGAAGACGGTGCGACCCGTGCCGACCCAGCGCCGCGCGGCGGCAGCCTGGGCAGGCTCTCCATTTGCGTCGCGTATCAATTCGCCGGGGCGGATGTCGCCACTTGGCGCCGGCGCATCCGGCTGACGTTGCGGAGCGTCTCCAGGCTCGGCTTGAGTCTTCTTCTGAATCTCGCGCGCGAAGCCGTCCGAGTAAGAAAAGCTGATCAGGATTTTCGACTGCGCGCCGCCCGGATCGAAGAAGTGCGTCTCGCGCTCCAGCGCAGCCGCAAACGGCGGCTGCTTGCAACGGCGGAAGCGATCGAGGTCATAGACAATCCGCGTAGTGGCTTTCCCCAATAGCAAAGCAGCCTCATCGCGCGGATTGGCGGCGAAGCTTTGCAGCGCCGCGACCGGCGGGTCGTCGTCGAACCCTTCGAGCAGGTCGCCGAGACTCTGACCGTCTTTGCCCATCACCGCCGTGGCCACCACCAGGCCTAACGCGTCGAACGCCGCCGCCGAGCGGTTGCGGTTCGGATCAGTGATGAGTTTGGGTTGCAAGGCGCGGTAATCGTTGATGGACTCGACGGTGTTCGCCAATGCGTCTTGCGTGCGGATGATCAGCAAGCAATAGACGTCGTAATCAACCAGGGCGCTCTGTCCAAACGGATCAGTGAATTTTCTCGTCAAAAAGAAATGCTGGTGCGCCGCTGCCAGCTCCTGCGCGGCGGTGAGACTTGGATCGGCGACATTAGCGGCGGGATCAAAAAATGTTCTGCCCGACGGAATCCACCATGCGCCGCCCAACTGGGTGAAGCCACCCTGGTCGGCTCCTTTGCCCTCCAGTAGCGGGGCCGGGTTCGGCAGCAAATCTTCCGGCGGCTGACCGCCTTGCTCGCGTTTTAAGACACTGGAGAGCAGGCCGGGCGTGAGCGCCAGCTTATAAACTTCGCCGGGCAGGGCGAGCGATTCGATTGTGCCGAGCGGCAAAAATCCGGTGAGATTGTCTGCGCGGTAGAGCACCCGGACGCGCTCGATCAGGCGCAGCCGCGTGTCTGCCGGCGCGTTGTTTGAATTGATGCGCCAGTCCCACTTCTCGTAGGGCCAAAGCTTCGCAGACTCAGGTTCAGGATTGTCAAGCGGGAATAAGCCTGCTATGAGCGTTACCATTTGCTCGAATCTGAACGGGACTATACGAGTATCAGCGATCTGTGGCTCGGGCGGCTTGACGACCTCGTATGTTTGGGATTCCACCTCTAGCCCGAGGCGGTACCAGTCCGCCTCGTCCGGGCGATTGGCGAAGCGGTTCGCCGTAAGGGTCAAGTGCGTCTCGTTCTGCTCGGGCAAGTCAACGCCCGGCAACTCTCTCCGACGGTAGCCGATCGTGAGCGACCGCAGCGTATTGCCGAAGGGATCAACCTCCAGCGACATGGCATGGCTCAAGCGCGGGTCGGCGCGCTTCAGGCCGTTCACATCCACCAGCTTGCGCTCGTAGTAAAATTCTATACGTTCGCGCGCGTGTGTAAAGAAGACCGCGTGCCTGGCGTCGGCGCGCGGTTGGAGCAATTTGATACTGTAGTTGCGCTCGGTGACGCTGTAGGGGCGATTCGCTTCCCCGCCGCCATCCAGCGCGTAAACTTCCTGGCGCAGGATTGCGCCTTTGAGCGCGCGGCAAGCTTCTCGTTCTTCCTCGAGCGTCAATCCGACAGGAAGCACCGTGTCGTCAAGCAGAAGCTGCTTCGCCTCCTCATCAGTCAGGCCCGGCTCGCGGTAGTACTCGCCTTCGTCGTTGGCATCCAGCAGTCCCGCGAAGAATTTGGATACTCGGTCGCGCCCCAGGTAGACGCCGGTGTGAAACCACGTTCTTGTAAGCACTGGCGGCACATGCGATGCAGTGCCTGTGTTGTCGCCAGTGGGGAAAGCATCGCTGTTGCTCAGCGCGGCGTTGCTCAGCGCGGCGAACTCCTCGGTGTCTCGTTGTTCCACTAGGCCGAAGCCTCGGAATTCGCGCTCAACGCCGTCGAAGTAGCCATGGTGGTAAGCGTAGCGAGTGGCGAAGCGGTTGCGGCTGATGTGGTCGTAGATTTCGACCCCCTCGACGACCTGAACGGGAAAGTGGATTCTTGTGATCCAGGGTTTGCCGGCGGCTTTGTCTTTCAGATAGAACTTGGTCGAAGGCGTGTAATGAATCCGGGTTTCTGAGCCGAGATTGTTGACGGTCTTGACCAGCAGGTGCGGCTTTTGCCCGCCCATCAGGTCAATGTAGCGTATTGGGCGACGTGCGTGACCCGGCAACGGAGAAGACCAGACCAGGCACGCAGTGCCGTTGCCCAGCAGGTCGGTCGTGGTGATGTTGGAGTGGTCGTCTACGCCGGGCAACTGGCTCAACCGCCGCGGCAAGCTCCATCCATTCCCGGATTCGTTGAAATAGACACGCACGCCGTCGCGGCCCAAGTAGATGATGTCGCTGTTGCCGGAGCCGTCAATGTCGGCGAGGCGGACGCGTTGCTGGCTGAACTGGTCCGGGCTATCGAATTGCGGCGCGTTGTCCATTGTCACCTTGGCCCCGAAACGACCGTAACCAAGGTTGGGCCAATAGCAAACCTCGCCGTTGCGAATGCGCACGAGGTCTGTAAGCCTGTCGCCGCACATGTCGGCCAGATAGATAGATTGGACACCGTCGGCGAAGACCAGCCGGGGGCCTTGCTCTTCATCCATCGGCTGATAGACACGCCGAGCCGAGCCGAAGCCTTCTTCCGCCAGCGAGGGGTGCCAGGTGAAGACCTGATGGTCAGTGATCAACACGTCTGCGTGACCGTCACCGTTCATATCCACGAAGCGCAGATTCGGTTCGTCCCACGCGATATCGGGCAGGGATGGGAAGAGCTTAAAAGGTTCCCAGTCGCCATCTTCTGTGCGCTCGAAGAATCCAGGTGTTGGGCCGGTGAACTCCGCCAGGTCGAGCTGGCCGTCGCCAGCCAGATCAAGCAGCTTTTGGCGCCCGGCGCTGAGCGCGGCCAGCGCCGGTTTGCGAGCGACGGTCTGGAGCGAACCGAAATGACCGTTGCCAAGATTAGACTTGTAGAACCAGGCGCCGGCCTGTTCGGTCAGGATGCCGGAGACGCCTTCGCCGTCGAGGTCCACCCATTGATAGCTTGAGCCGTCCAGCCCAATGGGCATGTTCTCGAGGCTTGCGGCGTTGATCTCTCGAACCTCTTCCTGGATCTCGACCTGACTGTATTCGAATTCCAGCGGGGGCATAGATTTTTTGAGATAGCCGCCCGCAGCCTTGCGCTTGTAGCCGTTTTGGATGACGGACGCGATAAACGAGGCAACCGGGTGACCTTTCTTGAGGTCGTCGGGATTGTTACGAATGTTTCGATAAACGAAGTCCGTCGAACGCACAAGGCAGTCCTGGCCGATGCCCTGTTCATTCGGAAAATGGTGAAACATCAGAACGCGCTGGCACAGGCGATACGTGCGCACCTCGAAACCAGCGCGATAGGAAGAGAATGGATCGTGTCGGCAGAGCCACTCATTCTTCTTCTGCCCATTCTGACCCCGTTCTTCGTCATCATTCGGCCTGGCGTCGTCGTGGTCATGTTCGCCGTAGTCGAAGACCACTTGGAACATCCATCCGGCATCTCGGATCGCATCGCCTGTGAGAAACCGTGGGCGGCGACCTGCATTGTCCAGGAGCGAAATACGATTGCCGTATCGTATGCGTTTGAGATAGCGGTTGGCGCTCCTGCGTGAATCATCACGCTTCCCACGGTTGCACTCGTGCGCTTTCGTCAGGTCAACCTCGGCTCCGTCCTCCGGCTTATATTCGTAGATGACGACATTGCCCTTGTGATCGCGCGTTTCGCAGATCAGCCAACTGAAGACGTGCTGCGGGTTGTTCGGGTTATAGATGCGTGAGTTATTGTCTTTACCATATATAGTGAGGATGTTGTCCTTGGAAATGGAACGCCAGTGTTGGTCGCCATCGGCCCTGGTCCATCGCTCGATGCGGGCAAACAATCCTTCGATTCGCGGGCGGTAAGGCCGGACCGTGTAACCATCACGGTTGTTGTCATCTATTATCAGGTTCCCTTTCGCATCGTGAATCCAGTTGCCGTTGGCATCTTTTTTGAAGACGGGCACAAGGTCTTCCGAGCCGGAAAGGATAAAAACGTCTGACTCCTCGCCGTCCAGGTATTGGGGCAATCCCTTGTCGCTCTTGCGTGTAATCGAAGGAAGGGACAGACTCCAGCCAAAGCCGAACGGACCATTTCCGGAACCGGAATCGTAAGAAAGCGAAAGCTGCGGGCCAAAGCCTGCGCGTCCCGGGCTAGTGGCAATCGGCACGGTCATAGAGCCTGTACCGGTCACGGGGTTCGCGGCAAACTTCTCGTCTATGCCGCGGATAGCGCCACCACCCTTAGGCAGAGAAATAGATGGTGCTGGGCCTGCCTTCCCGGTCGGTTCGGATTCTTTCGATCTAGCGTCCTTTTTCTGCTCCACAACTGTGGCCTCCTTCTCATGGCGGCGATTTGCCTGTGATGAAAGAAACCTCGATTGATAAGAATCGCTATCATAGGCCATCAGCCTCTCTCTCGCAAATCTATTTGCCTCTAACCCGGCAACCCTGAGGGAGGAAGTGGTTGCGCCACCGTTTTAACGGCTGGCGCATCTTCCCTTGAGCTTGCCCGATCTACTGAATCCTCATTGCTCACCTGCATCTTCTCCTTTAGCACCTCGTAGGGTGTCCTCCCTTTGTGTGCACCGTGCGGGCGAGGGTAGTTATAGAAACTCTCCCACTCTCTCAGCTTCTCATTGAGGTCTACGTCATCCGTGTATGTCAGTAGTTGGTAGAACTCCTCTTTATCGGTCAGATGCGACCGCTCCACTTTCCCATTCAGTCGAGGCGTGCGTGGCTTGATGTGCGGAGGTGAAGAATCTTCTCTTCGATGTGCGCGGGCAATCGCAGCTTTGGGTTTTGAGGGCAAGGTTTGCTGTTAATGAGAGCGGCCTCGCCATTGCGCTCATAGGCGCGCTTCCACTGGTAAAAGATCTCTCTGGAGATGCCAAAATAGCGACAGGTTTGAGAGACGTTACCAAGCTGTTTAGCGTAGTTGAGTATGCGAAGCTTTCTAGCAATGTCGTGTTGAGCTTGATTCATAGCGGACCTCCCGGACAGAAAGTTTCTCCATTGGAGATTTCCTGTCAACCGAGGTTCCGCTTTTCAAACAGGATAGGATAAGAACTTTGATTGACAAGCGAACTGACAAAGAGTAAAACAAGCGTGGAATTACAATGCGCCTAATCTAGCAACCTCTGGAGTGAGGAAATAAAGCTTTGGGTGCAGCACAGCCGAATGTGGCAAAAAGTGAGCAGTTCACTTTAAGGTTTGACTGAACACGGAAGCGAACTAAGATTATCTGCTTGTTAGGTTGAAGTCAATGCCGGAGTCGGCGCAAGTACCGACATTAAAAAGATAGCACTTAGAATAACTCCCTTAAGCGAATTACCCGTCTCTTGATAGTTTGTCTTTAGTAGGTAATGCGTCAGTGTGATAAGTCCTTCACTCATGACCGACCTATAGATTACCTTTTTCCAGGCTTGATACATCTGTTGATACCCTTGATTGGACCGGGTTGGGGCTACCGATAAGCGTGATTTAAATAACTTTCTGGAAGGCACTCTTGCTGGTGGATCGGCGGAGAGCATGCGAAAGGAGAGGAAATGCCAACAAAACACCTCAGCGACTTCTATAGCTACAAGTTTGTTCCCGCAGCCTTCCGCTTCGAGGACCGACCCCCGGACCCTAAGACTGCTAGCTTAGAACAGCAAGTCCAAGCTCACTTGACCCGCGGACACCAAGAATTCTTCCAGGGGCGTTACCAACCCGCGCTCCAACAGTATCAGACCGCTTACGCTCTGCTCCATCGCTTCTTGCACCCGAACTTTCCTGATCGAGTAGTTGAGCTGGATCCTGATATAGTTCGAGGGCTCAGGCTTTCCGATTCCCTGCTGGCAGTTTCGGGCGAAGTGGCTCGCTTTCGCGGAGTGGCTGGCCCTGGCCTGCCTCTCGTTGCTCCTGTCAATCCGCCGAGAGAGCTTACGGCCATTGTCGAAAGGTTCGGCACCGTAGGCACGACGACTCTTTCATCTCCCGCTCAGAATCACTACCGCCAGGCCACCACTTATCTGCAAATAGGAGCGATAAGCCAGGCGCAGAATTTTATTAACCTCGCAATTCAGGCCAACAAAGGGCAAGACTTGAGATTGGAAGCTGACCTGAATCTGGCTCAAGGAATAGCATTGATGCATGCTCAACCTGCTCAAACTCTCCAACCCGCACCGAAGACATTTAGTACTCCTCCCCCGAGTCCTCTCAAGCAGGCCGAGGAGGTATTTCGCAAAGCCTTACAAATATATTCAAAGTTGCAACTAGGAAGTGGCGCGGCGGCCGTGAATAACAATTTGGGCGTCCTTCATACGATAACAGGAGATGCCAGAGCCGCCGGAACAGCCTTCCAGGCGGCGGGCGACAAGCTCCCTGTAGATATGGGGCGAACAATGATTCAGCCGCTCAACCCCGGCGCGGCTACGACTATGGTTCGCCCGATGGGCAGGCAAGGGCTGGGGCTGCTTGTTCGCGCTGAAGACCCGAACCAGGGCTATATGACTATTCCCGTTGCGGGTGATGCCACGCCGGACACTCAACGATTAGGAGTCCTTGTCGATAATCAGGTGGTCAACTTAAACCTTCGCGCGGATTCGGTAGTGGAGTTCAGACAGAAGATTTATGAGCCGCGAATTACAGCCACCACTCTCAATGCCCTGCTGACTTACGAAGATTTGGGTTTCAACTTTGTCACATATCTAGCTCACATACATGGGTTCACAATACCCCTGAGCCTTGGCGACTGCTACTTGGAAATGGGCGAGTTCGATCAAGCCCTCCGGTGGTTCGAAGTTGCGCGTGATTATTCATTCCTGAATCGGGCGATTGAAGCCCCGGTCGTCTGGCTTAAGATGGGCAATGCTTTTCTTCGCGCGGGCAACTTCTTCCTTAAGAACGGAGACAGGCAAGAAGCCAGAATACGGTACGAGAAGGTCGTCCGCCTGGCAGCCCCGAATCTGGACCCGGCTTCTCCGCTCTACGTCTCGCCCGTATTCGACGGCCTGAAAGCGCAAGTGGAAGCAATCCTGGCTGCGCCTCAGCCGCTGGATATAAACACGCATAACCCGGCCATCGCTTCGGTAGTGTTGCTTGCCCGTCTGAACCTACAGAATATTGCGTCGGGAATCGACTTGCCGCTTTTGAGTCTCGAACGCGAGCAGGTGCCGGTATTCACGTTTGAGTTTCTCCAAAATGTAGCTCGCTACTTCGCCGACCACGCCATCCAGGCCGAGCGCACATACATCAATTTCAAAACCAGCGCCGAGCAAGAAGAGTTCACGCGCACAATGCTTGAAAACGCGGTCGGTCTCGAACGCGCGAACGAGACGCTTGAACAGAAGAGGGTTCAGATCGCTAAAGATCAAAAGGCGGCTATGGATGCCAACCTGGCTTACGCAAACAAGCAGCTCGAAAACGCGCGGGCGCTGAAAACGGAGTATTCGAGTGTCAGCCTTGAGCAGATGGCGCTTGAAGCCGAAATCACCTACGTCGGTGCGCCCACGACAGAGTACGACTTCTCGGGATACGGCCAGTACGGAATCTCGGATGGGACGCATCGCGTTGACGAAGTGCTGCGGACGTTGACATCCCGGCGCAGCGAGATTTCTCGCGAGTTCGAATTGCACAACATGGACCGCCGCATCTCCGAGCTGGAATCGGCGAGCGCCGTAGCGCAGGCGCAGCAGACGACTGCCCAAACTCAGGTCGAAGCGGCCGTGTTGCAGAACCAGATCGCAACGCTTCGACGCCAGCAAGCAGAACAACAACTCGCGCAGTTCGATTCTCAAGAGTTTACTCCTGACCTCTGGAACCGCCTTGCGAACGAGATCAAAGCCATCTCGGAATCCTACCTCCAGCAAGCCATAATCATCGCTCAGTTAATGGAACAGAGCTTCGAGTTCGAGGTCGGCGAAACTCTCGATGTCATTAAGCCGAGCTACACGCGAAACGATCTATCCGGGTTATTGGCGGGAGACTTTCTCCTCCGCGACATAGACTCGTTTACATTCCTGCGGATCATCCTCGGGCAGAAAAAGCAGCCGATGAAGGAGGTCATCTCTTTAGCAGACCGATACCCTCTCCAATTCCTGCGCGATTTCCAGCGCACAGGTCTTATGAGCTTCCGCACGGAGCTTAGCGATTTTGATCGCAACTATCCTGGCGGCTACCAGCAACGGATCAAGCGCGTGGAAGTCGTAGTCGAAGGGCTGATCGGTAGGCAAGGCATACATGGGACGTTGACCAACACGGGACTTTGCCTTACTCGCCTGCGTTCCGGGGATATAAAAATGCGCCTGCTCAAGCCAGAGACTCTGTTGTTATCACAGTACCGTATCGGGCCTGACAGCATAGTGTTCACTCCCGACCGAGAAATGCTGGCCATTTTCGAGAATAGCCCCGTCTCTACCTCCTGGGTTTTAGAAATCCCCCCGAGCGTGAACGATTTGATCTACAACTTCATTTCGGACGTGAAGCTAATCATCTACTACGAATCGTTTTTCGATGAAGATCTCAAACCAATCGTGCTTGAAGAACTTGCCGTGACGCAAGCCGTCACGGGCCGCCGAAGCGTCGCTTTGCGCTACGAGTTATTTGACGAGTTCTTTTCGTTTCAGGATACGGGAGAGCTTAGTTTTACGCTTCGCGATACTATGCTTCCGTTCTACCACACCGATCCCAGGATCAGGGAGATGTTGATTCTATTGCAGACCGATGAAGAAGTGTCGCCTGCGGGGCTGGTCGTGCAAGTCTCATCGGCTGATGGGGCCAGCGCAACACAAACAACCGACGCAGACGGAGCCATCTCGACGGGCGCTGGCGCTGCGCTTAACGCCTTTGTGGGCAGACCCTGGATACAGGAGTGGAAGATCGCCGTACCGCAGGCCCCAAACCAGGCGCGCTTCGACGCAGGGTTCGCGTGGCCGAAGGTGCGTAATATTGTGTTTGTCACTGAATACGAATTCACGCCCCGACGCATTCCAGGCGAGCCGTTTTTGATGTTGCGCGATCTGTTTGATCAGAATTCATTGACGAACTTTGACGTAGTTGACGACCCGCAAGCGACGCAGAACGCGCCTTCAAACTGGGCCCGCAATGCCGTAGAAAGACGAATCGAGCAGCATTCCAACATTTTCGGAGGGTCAGGAGCAGCCGGGGATACAAGTCCGGTCAAGCCGGGCGCCTACTTAATTCGAAAGACGGGCGGAGCTTTGACCGCAGTGAAAGATTTTATACTTACCTGTAGCTTGCGTTCCGAGGACGACGATGGCATCGGCCTGGTCTTTCGTTATCAGGACGCAAACAATTTCTACTTCTTCCTGATGGACAGCCAGCGCAACTATCGCAGGATAGGAAGAAAAGTGAATGGACTGTTTGAAGAACTCAGCACACCGGCCTTTGATAATTCCGAGGGGTATGTTGTGGGACAGACCTATCTCGCAAGGGTGAGGGTGAAAGGCGGGAGCCTGCAAGTCTATCTCGACGACGACCTCGTGTTGACGGGACAGGACACCTCGTTACCGAACGCCGGACGCGTCGGTTTATACTCGTGGGGTAATTTGAACGCGCAGTTCGATGACCTGCAAATAATCGAAATCTGATCTTCAAAGGACTAGGGTTATGACAAACAAATCAGGTGCTTCCCCGCAAGCAGTTTCACTCCCCGTCGGCGGGGGGAGTGTGCGAGGCTTAGGAGAAACTTTCCAGCCGGACCTGAGCACAGGCACAGGTGTCTACAACGTGCCATTGGAATTCCCCAAGGGGCCTAACGGCTTGACTCCCAATTTCAACCTCTCTTACAACACGGGTTTTAGCAACGGCCCATTCGGTGTTGGTTGGGCGCTCAGTTTACCTTTCATCGTACGCAAGGTGGAGCGAGGCATTCCGACGTTTGACGATGAGCGGGATACTTACCTGATTGTCGGGGAAGAGTTAGTCCATATCGGCGGCGATGAGTATCGAATGCGAGTTGAGAGGGAGTTTACCCGTTTCTTTCGTCGTGACGATCATTGGGAAGCAGTTAAGCGAGACGGCCAGCGATTGATATTTGGTCGTAACCCTGAAAGCCGTCTGGAAGTCACTAAGGACGGGGAAACCCTGGCGCACAAATGGTGTTTGGAGGAGCTTTCCGACCCGAATGGAAATACTATCCATTTTTCATACCTGAGGGATGAAGGCTGTCTCTATCTGAAAACGATTGAGTACGCTATTTACCGTATTGAGTTTGCGTACGAGCCACGCCCCGATCCTTTTTCCAGCTTTCGCACCGGCTTTGAGATACGCACGGCCCTACGATGTACGCACGTCACGCTGCAAGTTGAGCCGCTCGGCGCGGATGCTGTTCGCACATGGCGACTGGAATATGATGAAGCGCCGCTGTCCAGTCTGTCGTTGATATCTCGTATAACGCTTACGGGTTTCGATCCTGCTACTGGAGAGTCTGTCAGTTTGCCGCCCCTGGAATTCGCTTACACAAGATTCGAACCCGAACGTCGCCGCTATCAGCGATTTCGTTCCGAATCAGGCGCTATACCGCCCGGCCTTGATAATCCCAACGCAGAACTGATTGACCTTGAGGGGCGCGGTCTGACGGGAATTCTGTTGGTAGAAAATGGCAGGCCCCGTTATTGGTCGAATCAGGGCCAACTCCGCTGGGGGCCGCCGCGAACCCTGCAACAGTTTCCGGCCGTTTTCTCTCTCGGCGATGACCGGGTGAGATTTGCCGACATGGATGGCAACGGGTCGGCGGATTTGCTGGTCGGGCGTGGCCCTTTCAGCGGATATTACGAGAACAACGGACGTGGCCAATGGGAACGTTTCATTCATTACCAGCGCAGCCCAAGTCTGGAGTTCACCGAAGCAGACCTTCACCTCCTGGACATTAATGGCGATGGCCTGATCAATGCCGTCCATGCCGGAAGAACTGGTTTACACGTGTACGAGAATCGCGGCTCGGCCGGGTGGGAACCGCCCCGGCTGGTGCCTAGAAGTGATCCGGAGACGGACCCTCCCGACCTGTCGCTGGACGATCCGCGCGTACGCCTGGCGGACATGAGCGGAGATGGTTTGCTCGATGTCGTCCTGATCGCTTCAGGGCACATAGAGTATTGGCCGCTTTTAGGTAATGGACATTACGCGATCAGTCGCACGATGAATTCGCCGCCCCGGTTCCCCTATCCGTTTGATCCCGGTCGGGTATTTCTTACGGATGTAAACGGCGACGGGCTGGCCGACATCGTTTACGTGGCATATGACGAAGTCACTTACTGGATCAATCAATCCGGCAATGCGTTTAGTCCCCCGCAGACCATTCGTTACACGCCGCCTACGTCGAACATAGGGTTGCTCCGCGTTGCCGATATGAACGGGACGGGAACGAGCGGCCTTTTGTGGACGGACCCCTATCCGGAGTATCGATATCTAGACTTTACGGGCGGTGTAAAACCAAACCTGCTGCAACGTATAGATAATCATCTGGGCCACGTCACAACCATCAACTACAGCACATTGACTGAATTCGCAATACGTGATCTGGAAGCCGGTCAACCCTGGGAAACCTATCTGCCTTTCCCCGTGCAAGTCGTCAGCGAGATTATCGCGCAGGACGAACCGGCTCAGACGACTAACCGTGTTGAGGTGGTCTATCACGATGGTCATTTCGATTCTCACACCCGCCAGTACACGGGCTTCGGGAGAGTCGAACAATTTGAACATGGAGACGCGAGCGAGCCAACCACCTTAACCGTAAGCCATTTCCACAACCGGGTCCCGGCCGGGGCCGGTGTAAATGGAGACGACGCTGTTCGAGCCTTGCGACATCTGCTTTTTCGAACAGAAGTCTATGGCCTGGACGGCAGCCCTGACCAGGACCGACCTTATTTCACCGACGAGATACAATGGGAGGCCCAGGAACTAGTATTCGGGCCGTCAAGCGCGAGGGTTTATTTCCCGGCCAAAATCCAACAAATCCGCACAACTTTCGAACGTGGCAATCGTTCGGCTAAGCTGACTACCAGTTATGTGTATGATGACGCAGGCAATTGTATTCGCGAGACTAAAGTCGGGGATTGGCTCGACGATCAGGATCAACAACAACAAATGACGCTGGTCGTCGAGACAGCCTATGCGGTCAGCCCGGCGATTGGAACAACGCGGTGGCCGTCTCGCGAACGTAAGTTGGACGGCAGTAATCTTCTGCACGAGACCCGACACTATTACGACGGAACCGCCTTCACAGGGCTTTCACTCGGGCAGGCGACAACAGGCAACCTGGTCCGCGTGGAGGAGGTTTGTCTCACACAGGATTTGGCAGACGATGTCTATGGATTGAACGCCGCTGCAATGATAGCCCTGGGCTATAGAGCCGAGTCGGACCCGACCTTCGGCACCTTGTACACTAGGGATATTCTGCGCCTGGAAGTGAACAGTTTTGGCAGCCCCGTGAAGAAAATGGATGTCAGGGGTCAGGTCACAACTATTGAATATGACTCCAATAACATCTTCCCCGTCCGATTCGTTGACCCCAGAGGGTTCGAATCCCTTGCCACCTACCATCTTCCTGAAGGCCAGGTCGAGCGTTATACGGACGTCAACGGCAACCAGGGCCTCTACCGGTTTGACCCGCTGGGGCGCGTGACTGCGTTCCATCAAGCCGGAGACCTGCCTGACAGGCCGAGCGTGGAATATGAATATCACACCGAAGCAATTCCACAATTCACAGTCCAAAAGGTCCGGTTAAATCGGAATGACCTCGACACGGTAAAGACCTTTCAATATGTTGACGGTCACTCGCGCACCTTCCAAAGTCGTGCGCAAGCCGAAGCGGGCCAGGTGGCGGTCGCCGCTCAACCTATATTTAATAACAAGAATCACGCTAAAGGTGAGCACGCCGCCTACTTCTCATCGAGCTTCGGTTTCGATACGACGGAGGCGGTGAATCTTTCTGTCAGTTCCTCGGCCCGGCTGGATGGATTAGGCCGCGAATTCGAAGTGATAGATCCTGCTGGCGGGCGTCTCGTGACACGTTTCCGTTTCAACCACATCGCTTACTACGACGCAATTCACTCCGCTGCTTTGGAGGGCGACCCGGATGCCCCTGCGCAACGGGTAGAGTATTTTGATGCGTTCAGCCGGTTGGTGGCGGTGCAAGAGCGAAATGAAAGCACGATACGTATGACGCGTTACGAGTATGATCTGACGGACAACCTTGTTCGGGGCATTGATGCTTTGGGAGATGAATTCTTCCATAACACATACGACCTGATGGGAAACAAAATAAGGGTGAGACATCGTGAGAGTGGAATTCAAGTCAGGCTGTTTGATGCGAAAGGCAATTTAATTGAACAGCGAAATGCGGCTGGAGGCGTCGTCTGGCGAGCCTATGATGATATAGGCAGGCCATCAGAGCTTCGCTTCGGCGGCCCGACGGGATCACTTCAAGAGCGATACTTCTATGACATCGGCTCGGGGGAGAACCTGAAAGGTCGGATGGCTCGCGTCGAAGGGCAATTTGGTACGGCTGAGTACAGCTATCATCCCTCCGGCCGGGTCAAATCGACGACGCGAACATTTTCAGGGCTGGCGGGTAGCTTTACATTTCAAACCGAAATCAACGCAGCGGACAAGGTTACCAGAATCATCTATCCGGACGGATTTAGCGTCCCCCTGACTTACGGCGAAGGCGGGCTGCTGGAAAGTGTGGGCGGAGTCATTACCGACATCGATTATGGCCCCACCGGAAAGCGGGAGAAGGTTCGGTTCGCTAACGGGCTGGAGACAACCTACCGTTACGAGCCCGGCGTTTACTGGATGCGAGAACAGCAGACCACACAGACAACCTCCGGTGTTAAGTATCAACACCTCGTCTATAGCCATGATGCTATGGGTAATGTGACCGCCATTGACGACCTGGCCGACCTGACCGGCAAGGTGCGCAACAACCGCCGCTATCGATACGACGACCTCTACCAGTTGATTCACGCCGAAGGGCGGGATTCTGACGGTAATTATCAGCATGATTATCGGTATGACCTTCTGGGCAGCATAATTAGAAAACCTGACGCTTTCTCCCAAGATTTTGTTTACGGTATTGCCTCCCGGCCCACACTCGTAACAGGCGTGGTAGGCGGGCCGCCGGACCAATTCCGCTACGACGACGACGGCAATCTAAATCACATGCCTGGACTGGACCTGGAATACGACCCTCTGGGCCGCTTGATTCGAGCAACTCGCCCCGACGGCACGGTGGTGGAGTATGTCTATGATTCAGACGGGCTGCGCACGGCGATGCACGTCACAAAGGGAGAGGTAACTCAGTCCGAATATAATTTTGACAACCTCTATCTTATTCGCGGCGATGATAGGATCAAGATGGTGTGGGATGATATACAGAAGGTGGCTATTATACCTGCGACGGGGGATGGGGTCATTATACACACAGACCATCTGGGAAGCGCCAACATCCTCAGCGCGCTGAGTGGGGGCGGGTTCGTCGGCCAAACCGAGTATTACCCATTCGGCGGGACCGCCGTTTCAATCTCCATGCCTAGCGATTTTCTCTTCAATTCAAAGCCGTTCGACGACGAGGTAGGACTTTACTTCTTTGGCGCGCGTTATTATTCTGCGCAACTCGGACGGTTTATTACGCCAGACCCCTTCCTGCGCTATTTCCCCCACCGGGGTATCAGAAAGCCCATCAGTCTTCACCTGTATGGCTTTGTGATGAACAATCCTATTAATATCGTCGATCCCAACGGACTGTGGTTCGGCTGGGACGATGCGATTGTGGCAGGGATCGGATTTGTCGGGGGCGTTGTCGGGGCAATTATCAATGGCGCTGACACCTGGGATGAAATACTTGCCAGCGGGATAGCCGGGGCGGCGGGCGCATGGTCGCTTTGGAATTTGGCGCCTCTAGCATTAGGTGCCTTGGGTCTGAATCTCAGTTTTATAGGCAGTTCCTGGTTGGTTGCGGGCTACATGGGGGCGGTTACTTTCGGCGTGGCCTATGCCGGGCTTCAGATTCTAGGCACAGCCATAACAAAACAACTAGACAAGATAGACAACCCCGTTGCGGGTTTCTTCAGCTTTCTGATTAAATTTGCCATGTCACCTATCACGACGACGTTGGGCCTGCTCATCGGCTTTGTCCGGACAGGTTTCGGACTCTGGGGAAAAGTGCATTGGTTTAAGAATGGCACTATCGTCTTTCAAACCGATGAAGATTCCCCCACTTTCGGAGGCGCGATGACCTGGGGCGCAACCGTCCAGTGGCAGGGAGGTAATTTAAGCGGTGCTCGCTTGCAGCACGAGCTATATCACTCAAGGCAATTCGTCTATGGGGGCGACGGATTCGGGTTGACCTGGCTAACAGTCGGCGCTGCCTGGGGGCTGGTAGAATCCTGGATCGATAAAGGAAGCCCTGATGGGGGGTGTTGGAACGCGGCCTCGACAGACGATCCGCAAATCGGCAACCCGCTGGAAAACAGAGCGCACAAGATTTTTACCAGTAACGCATGTTAAAGAACTCGATGAAATGGCTCGGTTGCGCGCTCCGGTATCCCCCGCAGTTGGGCACGCCCAAGACTAAGGCGAGCGCCAAGACGCGCAACCTCTCCGATTTGCTCGTCACTGCTTTCCGTGTGCAGCAGCTTGACTCGGAGTCCACTCAACCGGGTGACTTTGTTTTCGCGCGACGAGATGGCAGCCTTTATGATCGTGATTGTGTGAGGGAGAGCGTTCTTTATCCTGCCCTCGACGCGGCGGAGATTGAGCGCAAGCCTCGCCAGCCTGGGTTCCACCTGTTCCGGCATACCTGCGGCAGTATCCTGTATGCCCTGACGGGTGACATAAGGCTGGCTAAGGACGCAGCCGTATAAGCACCACGTCCGACATCTACGTGCATACCGACGAAGTGCCTGCGGAGGTAGCTGAGATGGTGGGGCGCGAAATCAACTTCACCCTGACTGCGCCCCAAGAAAGCGAGCTAATCCAATGAAGCAGATGATGACTTATCGAACGCAAAATGAAAAAGGGTACAATCAGGTATTGAACCCTAATTGGACCCCGTTTTTCGTAACTGGTTGCGGGGGCAGGATTTGAACCTGCGACCTTTGGGTTATGAGCTATCAAATTCTTTGCCTGCTCTTTGTTTTCTTGAGCTTACCTTATACGCTTTTACCACCTTTTAGACATATTTATACGCAACCTTGCCTTATCCTTGCCTTGAAAGTGGGAAGCATTGGCACGGCATGGTTTAGGTGGGGTGTGTTTACTAAAGGGAAGACTTAGGGTCTTAATTCGGCCCGTATTCGGACCTTCTATAGGGAGTTAGGCGTTTAGCAAACCGAATTCTTAGTGCCTGTTCTTTTCCTCTCAATCCTTTAAGTCCGGTTTATTCCTCCTCATTAGCAGTATGCCGTCGTAAAGCGACGGTCGTATTGGATAAAATTGACCTGACCTAAAGTGGCGAAGGTGGTAGCGTTTGACATGTATGTTGTGTTAGATAAAATGTTTGTGGCGATTTATGTAATCGGTCGGGCTAAATTGGTCAATACGCAGTTTGGACGCAATGCTAGAGTCTGAAATCTGAACTCCCTTACTTCATCAGCGATCGCCGAAACCGTAGAAGTAGAACCCGTTTACCTGGCGAATCTTTTCAGCCGCAAGTGTGAGCATAAGCGACAGCCGCGAATTGATTTTGCCTGCGCTAGAATCGCCACGAAGGATACGTCTCTGACAAGTACTCTAAGGTTCCAATGGTTGGCGACCGAGCGACAAGGAGCGACAATGCAACACGACGGAACAAGAACGCGAAGTTATCTCATCTGGCTATGCGTTTCCTTTCTCATCCTCGATAACGTGCTTGCCTTGGCCTCACCAAAACCCGATACGGGCACGAGGCTAAATTCAATCCCATTTGTTCCGGGCCTGAATGCCCAGTCTCACCCTGGAGGGGCTCGAGCTGAAGTATTCGACTGAGTTGGCTTCCAATGAGTTGGCTTCCAAGTTTATCAAAAGGAATTCAGTCGTTAGTCCAAACTCCTCCGGGGCTAGTGCGACCGTTTCCCCAAAAGAGGTTCGAGTCGTTTATCTCGTTCCTTCTGACAGGACTATTCGGCAGGATTATGTATCAGGCATTCGATCTGCGATTGTTCACCTTCAGGCCTTCTACCAGGGTCAGTTGGGTAGCGGATTCGCGTTCTCATTGCACTCTCCCATTGTGGAAGTTTTCCAAACAAGTCATGCGGCGTCGTTCTATTCGACGGGAAATAATGCCACGCAGATAGGTTTCTGGACCAGTGTTTTGGGTGATGGATTTGCCCTGAGCGGCGGAGGATTTAACGACCCAAATAATCGCTGGATTTATTATGTTGATGCCGATCCGACCTGCGGTCAGGTTACTGGGGGGACCAGCGGGGTTGCATTGCTTCCTGCCAATGATCTGCGCGGTTTGACCGGACAGCCTAATGTACCTCCGTGCGTTGGCCAGCCGCCGGACCTCAACGGTCCTTGCCGCTGGGTTGGCGGATTAGGACATGAGTTGGGTCACGCGTTTGGCTTGCCTCACCCACCAGGCTGCGACCAAGGCACCTGTTCGGAATTTGCTGCTCACTCGCTGATGTACCTGGGTTACATTGACTATCCGAACACCTACTTTCTGGATGATGACAAATCTGCACTGTTGGCGACGGGGTTTTTCTCAGTTCTTAGTCCGCTACAGTCTCCTGACTGTTCTGTTCCCACCTGCCGCCCATCGTTATCTGTAGTCAGCCACCACTTCGGCCAGCGTGGCGGAGATGCGGGCGTTGACGTATTGACGCCAGCAAACTGCCCCGACGCCTCGTGGGAGGCTACGAGCAATGACTCGTGGATCACCATCACCTCAGAGGCGGGCGGCAGCGGCCCAGGCAGAGTCACCTTTGTAGTTAGGGATAACCCCGGCCCCGCACGCCAAGGGTCACTCACCATAGCGGGCCAGCAGTTCAACGTCACTCAGGCGGGCACGCCTGTCGCCAACTGCACCTACTCAATCACACCGCTATTTAACAATTTTGAGGGGAGTGGTGGGACAGGCGCTATCAACGTGACAGCGGGGCAGGGCTGCTCGTGGCAGGCGATCAGTAATGCTGGCTGGGTCACCATAACGTCAGGCGGCGCGGGGGTCGGTAATGGCACGGTCAGCTACACGGTAGCGGCGAACACCGGCCCGCCCCGAAAGGCAGTAATAATAGTGGCGGGCAAGAGCTTCTCCATTAAGCAGAAGAGACAGTAGAGGCTCGCTACCATCTCCCCTCAAGAGGCAGGCATGGCTCTGACCATGCCTGCCTCTTTTAGCGATGGGTTTAAGGGGGCACAGCGTGGGTTGATTGGGAGGGCCTATTGCGGAGGTGCTCACGCCGCACGGCCCCGGTTGGGCTCATCTGCGTTTGATCGTTCTGGTTGCGCTGCAAACCGGAATGCGACTCGGCGAGATACTGAAGCTCAGGAGAAGGGAACTGGATTTTCATCGGGGTGAGATTCACGTAACCAGGACGAAGACGGATGAGGATCGGAGAGTTCCGATGAACGACAGGCTCTACAGTGAGTTGACTTCTCATTGCGCGGGGCTTGCCTCAGAGTATGTGTTTGCTAACCCTGAAACTGGGCGTCCTTTGGTCTGCATCAAGAGGGCATTTGAAAAGGCCCTGGAGAACGCAGGTATCGAGGACTTCCGGTTTCACGACCTGCGACACACGGCGGCTACTCGGATGGGCGAGGCTGGAATTGACCCGTTCACGATAGCCGCGATCCTGGGCCACAGGAGCATAGCCATGACAGCCTCGTACACGCATGCCACGCAACAGGCGAAGCTGCGGGCTGTAGCGGCTCTGGAAAAAGGTGGTGTGAAAAGTGGGCCACAAACACCAACAGCGGCCAATGCTGACCGCTGCTAAGTGATTGAAAGGATGGTTGCGGGGGCAGGATTTGAACCTGCGACCTTTGGGTTATGAGCCCGTTATTGCCTTTTATCTCTATTTATCCGCAGTGGTCCTGAAGAAGCAATAATCCTGCATTTTCTGCATTTAATCCTTTACGGCTCGTCTTGATTTGTCCTATAATATCCCGAAATAGCACTTGAAAAGGGGAGTGAAAAGGGGGAGTAGGTTCACTCGATAAGCTGGAGGTAAGTTTATGGGAAGATTCCGAGAAGGCTCAGTCATCCATAAAAAGGACGGCGTTTACGCCCGGATTCGCTGGACCGACGAAGACGGGAGAAAGAAAGAAAAGGCCCGCAAGGCTGATAATGTTACTACCGCAAAGACCCTAATCAAGCAGAT
Source organism: Blastocatellia bacterium (assembly GCA_963728545.1). Lineage (GTDB taxonomy): Bacteria > Acidobacteriota > Blastocatellia > UBA7656 > UBA7656 > DASUNP01. The sequence goes on along the minus strand of CAVSKO010000002.1, from coordinate 1,552,517 downwards.
GCTGCGCGAGATAGACGACCATGGCTCACAGTCTCTGGACTCAGACCGTATGACGTTTGCTGCATTGGCTGAATGCTACAGCAAACACCACCTGCTTCCACCTGTATATGTCGATGGGCGGAAGGTCGCCGGCCTGCGCTCGCTCGCCAGTACTACTGCACGTTGGACTGTTCTTAAAGAGTACTTCGGCAATAAGCGTCTCCGCTCTATCACCTACGGAGATTTGGTCAGATTCCATTCAGATCGAATTAATACTCCAACTGTGCATAACAGGCCGCGTTCTATTACCTCGGTAAATCGTGAGTTGGAAGTGCTGAGGAATATGTTAAATGTGGCTTGCAGGGAAGGGTGGATGCACAAGAATCCTTTCAACAGTGGTCCGCCAATTATTCAAAAAGCACATGAGAAGAAGCGGGAACGCATCCTTACCTTTGAGCAAGAGGAAAGGTTGCTTGCAGCTTGTACAGGCAGGCGAGAGCATCTGAGACCCGTGCTAGTGATGGCGCTCGACACCGGTCTGAGAAAGGGCGAGATACTCAGCCTCACCTGGTCAGACGTGGATTTCGAGGGAAAGGTAATAAACATCCGCGCGTTCAACACGAAAACGGAGCGAGAGAGGACGGCTGCAATGACCCCGCGCCTTGAGCAAGAACTCCTGTCTCTTTATCAAGCTCAGCCCCCGAATGGTGAAGGCCGTGTTTTCGGGTTAATTGACAATGTGAAAAAATCCTTCACGTCTGCTTGCAGAGAAGCGGGTATTGAAGGGGTGCGGCTACATGATTGCAGACACACCTTTGCCACTCGACTGATTGAGGCAGGAGTGCCGCAAGCTGAGGTGTCTCGTTTACTAGGGCATACAACAACGTCAATGACTGACCGATACATCAACGCCGACATAACAACTGCTCGCCGGGCAGTCGATGCATTAGTTGCGTTGCGAGGGAGAAAAGTAGAGCGAGAAACTTCGCCCACAACTCAGCACGCAATAGAAATGAATACCTGAGGACGAAAGGCTTCATATAAAGAGCGCATAAGGCTCAAGTGAAAAAGTGTCCACTAAACCGGGGCAAGCCAATTATTCAGTGAGCAGCAATCAGCACTTTGCCATTCGGCTTTCCATCATCGTAATAGATGCGGCGGAAACGATGCACCGAGTTATGGAAAACCACGAGATAAGCCCAGATTGCCATAGCGCCTGTAAGTGTTATTTCTTCCACCCCTTCTTGCACCAGTCTGTCAATCAGGTTTTTCGCGTTGCGTCCGACAACATTGGTCGCTTCATTGACCGGCGTCATAAGGGTGAGACGCCCGGCGACTTCCTCAATCGTACAACCGGCGTAAAGCTCGGCGTTAGTCAATGCCATATCCATCGTTGCAGTTGATAAAATCATCGTGTGTACCTTTAAGCCTTAAACTACGGAGAAATGCATTGGATAATAAAGCAAGTAAAGCTGAGTGGGAGCCTGATGATTCCCGCTGAAGATAGGCGCTTACTCACCGAACTGCCCTCCCCAGTCTCGAACCTCATTACGCACTGACTGTAGTTGCAGCAGTTCAACCACCTCAAATCGATTGTTTTGCTCATTGCGCGCCATTCGTATGACTTCGGGGAAAAAGCCTCTCAGCCCGTGAATCCACGCTAAAACCACCGACGCTGCGGGCGCAAGAGGATGGATGTTTATTACAATGGGTAAGCTCTGCCATTCTGATGGTGTCAGCCCTATGAAATCAAACATCTTGCGCACTTGTGGCAAGACCTGTTGCCTGTCATCCAGCACACTGGTTACATCTATAACCTCGTCAACCTTTGCCTTTAGCAGTTCTTCAATTTTTGCGATCTGGTAATCCTCTACCGGTCTTGCAAAGTTAATCAGAATCCTTCGATCTACTCGCTTAACTTCTTCCTCAGTAGTGCGCTCGGTATGGCTGCCACGCCTGATGAATATTTGCCCATCAGCCTTGTAGGGGCGGTTGAAACTCCGTGGAATTACGATAACCCCTATCTTAAGCGAGGTAGTGGGATGGGTAATCTCCTCATAGCGCGCCTCCGGCACCGGGCTGCAATGGTTACTTAAAGCCTGCGCCATCCGTTGTTCAAACACGTGAAAGTTGTCAGGAGCAAACCCGACCACGTAATCTGCCGGATCATCAACCGCCCGCTTTCTTTGATCCTTGACCCCAACGATCAAGTAACCAGCTCCACAGCCAGTATTTGCCATCGCTGCAACATCTTTTGCAAATTCCCTTCGCCCTGACGGACTGGATAGGTCAAGCGTCTGCTTCAAGTCCACCTTGCGCGTCTCATTTCCGGTTTCGATATATGTCTTTAGTATCTCCCAGAGTCGGCTCATCGCACATTCCCTTTCTTACTCAACACTCTTTTTCTCTGCTGGCTGGCTGCCGATCAGTTCAAGAGGTCGTGATTCTAACAAAGAACGCGCTAAGGAGGCTTACTGCCGTATCGAGCCTGCTTAAAACATCCCAGATTCCCATGACCAATTTTGCCTCCTGTAACGGGCGATTAAGCTCAGCCTGCCGTCTTCATAGTCAGGTAGAATTCGCCTCACTGCACCAACTTCAGAAAGTAGAGTCCGCGTGCGCCGCCAGCGACAATCATCTCTTCATACATCGCGCAACAAAACATCTCTCCATCTGTCTTAAAAGTAGTCCGACAATTCCCTGATTGGACATCCCAGATTCTAAGCGTGTGATCGGATGAAGCCGAGACGATAAGCTCCCCATCAAGGCTGAAGCAGCAACCGTTTACCGGACCCGAATGCTGAAGCGTGTGTAGCGGTTCCTTTGGATTGGCATCCCAGATTTTGTTAACATCCCAGATTCTGAGTGTCTTATCATCGGAAGCTGAAACGATCAGTCTTCTTTTTTCATTGAAGCTACAGCAATTAATGGGAGAGGAATGAGCAGGAAGCGTATGCAACGGCTCATCCGACTTATCTCCCCACACTTTGAGCGTCCCGTCAGAACCTGCCGAAATAATCCATTTGCCAGAATTGCCATAAGCGCAACTGTTGACGGAACCCGAATGTCCTTTAAGTGTGCGGAAAGGCTTTTCCGACCGAGTGGTCCAGACCATAAGCGTGCTATCAGAGGAAGCCGATACGAAGTGCTTTCCGTTGGGACTGAAGCAGCAGTCTATCACTGCGCCTGAATGCTCTGTAGACGTATATGACACATTACGTAAATCAGGGTTCCAGGTTCTGAGTGTCCCATCGTCGGCTGAGACTAAGACGATCAGTTTGTCCGCAGCCCAGTTAATATCGCAGCCATATACCACATCCTTGTGACCATCAATCTTGATTCGCTTCTTGCCCAAATTCTCATCCCAAACATGGAGTTTTTCGAGCGTGTACAGCTTCCGCCCCGACTGTGCCTCCCAGACTATAATCGTTCCATCATCTGAAGCTGATACAATCCATCTCCCATCATAGCTGAAGCGACAACTCCTGACGCCAATCGGCGGTAAATCAGGCAGCTTGAACTTCAATGTGAGATACTGACTTCTCAAACTTTGAGCCTGGTCTTGAAGCATCATGTTCAGGTCTTCTAAAGACCGCACCTCAGCATATCGCTCTGCCTTGCTGCTACCAGCCATCACCCAAGAATCAAACAAGCCTCTAAAGTTGTCGAAAATGAGTTGTATGGTTCGCAGCCTATAGTCATCTGGGGCTATCTCTTCGGCTATTGACAAATCTGATTCAATGGAAACCGCTCCTCGCAGACGCGTTTTCTTTATCAGATATTGCCAATCATCCAGGGTGTCCATCAGTTCGTCTGTGCGTTCCGCTTCTTTCAAATGGAAAGCCAAGTGATCCCAGAAATACGGTTCATCATCCAGCATTGCCGACCACTTGCGGACAGGAGACGGCTTATGCGCATTGAGCAATTGATGGTGAATTGATGGCAGTCTGGGTTGATAGTAGTCTTGATTATTACCTATATCCTGTTTAATCAGTTGTAACCGAATCAGCTCGTGTAAGCTTAAGAAGCCTCCTGCATCATCATAATTGAGTAGCGATAATTCTCGCAGATGCGTGCATAGAGCGTTAGTGGCTTCTTCACTCAAATCGCCTGCCCAGAGTTTCCTTAGCGTAGCAAGCGGAATTGCAATACCTGAGGGAAAGACTGCTACCTCAAAATATCTGGCTTGTTCCTGTTCGCTCAATAACTGAAGCTTGTTATAGAAGTTCTCTATAACATTATTATCTTGCGCGTAGTCATCAAAACTGCCTATAGCGAGGCTCGAAGAATCACTTTCAATGACTTTGGGGGCTTCACTGCTCGCCTGATCTTCGGCGATTGGTGGCGCTGTTTCAGTCTGCGCATTTGATGCGCTGACGGATGGCTGCGAACCAGCTAGAGAGTTTAGCAGAACCTCTTTTACAACTTTATGAATTTCCTTTGCGATGTCGGTGAAAGCCTTATGACGACTAGGCCACTCTGTTACTGGAACACCGTTTTTCGGTAGTTTCTCGAGTTTACCGAACCAGGCAATTTGCCAATAACATTCACGAAGAAGGATTGGGATAACTTTGGCTTCTCCTGCTTCATAGCGTTCCCTTGCCCGTTCGGTCTCAAGCCTACAGTAGCTCGAACCTTTATAATTTGAACTGACCATTAGCAAAATGATGTTTGCGTCATTCAACTTCGCATCAATCTCTGTCTCCCATTGTTTACCCGCTAAAATATCCTTGTCACACCAAGTCTGAACCACTCCCTCATCTTCGAGAAACCCCAGGTGATTGACCAATTGCTCGCGCAGAGGGTCATCTTTGTGGGAATAAGAGATGAAGAGCTTAATTAGATTCATATGCAGTGGCGTGCTTGCTAACGCGCCTCCAAAATTGGCAGCCCTTCTTCATCTTCAAGATCGGGCAGCGCGAGTTTTGGCCCGCCTTCTCTGCCGGTCCGCTCATTGGCGACGAACCACTCAAAAGCTTTGCCTTCTGGGTGTGGCGGAATCGTGCTGTTGCGAACTTGTCCGCGCTGCAATGCGCGCGGATAGTGAACCGGTTTGCCGTCCTCAAATCCTATGGCGTAGCGTTTGAAAGCTCCGATGAAGGAAACGCGGTTGAAGTCTCCATTGCCATAGGCAGCCGCGACAGCCTCTTCAAACTCTCTCACGCGTTCTTGCGCGGCAGTTCGGTTTGTGTTCTCCGTTTCGTCAAGCGCGTTATAGAACACACGCCAATCTTCACCCCGGCGCAAATCGCTCACCTCCCAATCAACCGCAAGGCTCACACTGCCGAGGCCGAGCGGCTTGCCTCCGCCCAGGCGGTGAAAGTGGCCGGGAGGCATTTCGAGTAGCCAGAGCAGCGCCCCTAGCTCGACGCTTGATAGATTGGTCACATCGATCTCAAACTCAAAAACGGTCTGTGGCCTGACCCAGCTAGTGATGGAGCGATTCTGATCGTCGCGCTGTTCGCTATCGGTTCCCGTCTTCAATTCGAAGCCTGTCCTTTCGCGGTTGAGCTTCGCTGTGCCATACTCCAAGACAGGTTCGTGCGGGCGGCGGTATTCCTGGAAGAAGCCGTTTTGGCTCCGTTGCGTGCGATCTTCAAGCGGATTGTCCCAGTAGCTTTCAGGCAAGTCGGCGTGGTGTGGGTAGACCTTGCGCCCGCGCAGCCCTTTGTTCAGCAAGTAGCCAGCCTGTTCTTTGAGAATTCCGTTCGGCTGCGATTCGCCCTGCTTTGATTGCGCGACATAGAAACGAGCTTGTTGCGGTTTGGGCTGCCCCAAAATAGCAAGCGGAAGGCCATCTCCTGGAAAAGTAACGAGTGGCTCGGGTGAGGTGCAACGCACCGGGCCAATGCGCAGGTTGCCGCGATAAGCGCTCGCGCCCTTCTGATTGACCCAGCCGAAGACGCGCTCGGCGGGCGAAAGTTGTTCAAGGCTCTGCGCCGGTTTCAATGATTCGGGCAGCAGGTCATCAGGACTGGCCGAATATAAACGGCGCGAGATGGTGACGGGAATCAACGCCGCAATTTCTGTTGTGCTGTTGGCTACGAATTCAACATAACAGAGCGTGCCTGCGCTAAGGTTTGTGCCTACGCGCAACTCCCGTTCGTCCTCTTCGTAGATATGACGTGACCAGCCAGTGTCGCCTGGCTTATCGCCGAGATAAGCTTGTGGCGGGATAGGCCCATCCTTAGCGTTCTCGCGTTTTTTCAAATCTCGCTCGTGTGTATCTTGATAGTTTTGAATTAGCTCCCGCCAGTGGTTTCTATGTTTGTCGTTGATAGGTATGAAGCTGTCAGCTTGTCCTTCGAGAAAGACTCGCTCGTATCGCTTCTTATTTATGTTCGGGCCAGTGACACAGGCCCAACCTTTTGTCCAATTACCGGCAGGTGGGTTTTCATCCGTGCGCCGCTCAATTCTACTAACCCGGCTGTTGTTGACTTGTACCCACACCGCATCGCCATGCTCTGGCAGTGTGCCATCCGGGTAAGGTAAGGCCATATTGCGACTGCGCGCGCCCTTGTCCTTCTGTTTGCTACGTTCCTCATAACGCGGCAGCTTTGCTGCGAAGCCGATCACTTCAGCCTTCATCACCCGCAGTACATCCTTTCCGTCGTGCCTTTCGACGCGCGCAGGCACAGGGCCGATTTTGGCGGGCATACGATAAGCCAGACGGTCTTGATGTTTTTCAAAGACGGCCAGGCGCGAGTGAGTCACGGCTTCATAAGCCGAACGCAGCATACCTTTGATCGAAGTGGGCGGCAGATAAGGCTTGCCGTCAGCGTCTAAGCGGGTCGGGAAGATTTTGTGATACGGTTCATCGCGGTAAGGTTTAGCTTGGCCCGCGTCTAGGATCAACAAGGGGCTATGCGTGGTCAGCTTGATGGCGATGCGTCCGCTCCACAGCTTATCGCGGTAACGGTCGTGGCCAGCGGGCGCGTGGTCGCCAAGCTGTGAGTCTTGTGTCTTGCGTGGCGGCGCGGGCACGAAGTTGTAGGGGTTGTGAAACTCGCCCGGTAATGTTGGCTTGCTTGCGCGTAAGTCCGGGCGCGATTCACCTCTGGCGGGGAATTGTGATCTTCCTGTTCCACCGCCACGTGATCCGCCGCCAAGCGAGGGCTGCGACCCACGCCTTTCGGACGTGGGCTGGGAGGTTGACTGCGGCTGCCACTCCGCGCCGACTTCGTGAATCTTCGCTGGCAGTCCCTTATCGAGTTCGTACTCTACTTCGAGGCCGTCGTGCTTTTGCGGGTTGAGCGGGAAGAGGGCACGCGTCAACACGCGGGCGGGTATTTGCATCTCTTTGCCGTCTTCTCGTATGAGCAGCCAGGTCTTCTTGTTTCCTGCGAGTTTCAGTTTGCCTTTCATCACGCCACCTCCAAATAGAGCAGCCTTTCTTCCACGACTGCGACGTTGCCGTGTCTCAGTAGCTTTTCTTCTTCTCTCACCAACTCAGATCCGGCATCAATGATCTTGCCTTCAGCATCAACCTCGGCTAAATACTCAAGCGCGTGCAGATGAACCCGCTTGTTTGCCCTGACTCCATTAAGCGGAACTTCCAGGCGGCCAATGCGTGCAGTGGTCAGGAGGCTCCAGCCGTTTTCAGATTTGATCGTCGTGCCTTCGCCCCAGAGTAGGTAGGTTTGATCCAGCGTCTTCAGCGCGACGAAGGAGACATCCTCTGGCAGGTTGGCCTTGCAAGCGGAGGGAAGCTCTGGCTGTGTAAGCAGCACGGCGCGCCCTTTGCCGCCGGATTGATTCAGCCAGCGCAGTTCCGCATCCCGGTTGAAAATTCGAGCTTCAAAAATTTCCGCCAAATTGACCTGCCGCCCTTTGTGGTCGCGGAGGTCTTTCCCCTCAAGGCGCGCGAAGATGCAGATTCGCGGAGAGTAGAGCAGAGCAATCGCCTGTTGGCCTTCAAACATGGGCCAGGCAGCTTCGAGCGCTTCTTGCAGCGTCAGATCGTTGCGGGCGCGTCCATAGAGTGTCACCGGCTCGCTCATGAGGCATTCTCCTCCGTCCATTGTGCCCAGGCCCGATTGAGCGAGGCTCGCAACTCATCGCTCAAGCCAACCAACTTGCCTGATTGAATTCTGACCTGTTGCAGTTGAGTCAAAGCGGGATCAAGGCCGTGCGGGGTAATAGTGATGCCGGTGACCTCGACTGCGCCCATCCCGCGATTCGTGCCGAAGCCGAGCGGAATGCGGTCTGCGGCAAAGTCACGCAGCACGAGCAATAAGCACATCACCGCGCAGGAGCGCAGCTTTTCCTGGCCCTGGGGGATTCGTGATAAATCGAGTTTTAGGTTGATCTCTTCCCACGCGAGGCCGTGCGGTTCGAGCACAGTGTAGAGAAAGCCGTCGGCGGCACTGCCGAGCCATCGGTCAATGGCAACGTGAAAGGCTTGTTGCGCGTGGGGTAATTGCGCGGCATCGAGTGCGCCACGTAGTTCCCGCTCGTCGTCGGCCTGTTCAATAGCTCCCCACTCTTTTTCATCTATCCTGCATTCGGCGTAGCAATCATCAACAGTCAGCACGCCAAGACCGGGCAACGGTATAGATTGATCTTCGTCCTCTTCTTCATTCCTTACGGCTACGCCGAATAACCATCCAATCAATGAGGCATCGTTCTTCCTATCCTCGGAGCCGTTCTGTCGAGGCCCGCGTACCTCTACCTGGTCAATGAAGTCTTGTTTGGGTGCGGAAAGACCGAGCACGGTGCGCACAATCCGTTCGGCCTGGCTGCGGAACGCGCCTTTGATCGAACTGCCCGGCAGGACGAATGTAAGCTGTTCGTCAATTGCGCTGACAAGCGGCAGCATATCAACGGCGATGCCATCGCGTTCGGCCTTGACCATCAGCGGCCCGCGCGGGTGCCATTCGATACTGATAGTCAGGCGCGGGCGTGGCGCTGACGGCATCGCAACCGCAGCCTCCGGCTCTTGGCTCTCACCGCTCAGGGTTTTTAGCATATCTCTTTTTGTCAGAAAGCCCTGCTCACGGATTTTGAGGTCCCGCACTTCAACGCGCCCCAGCCCACGCGTTTTCGCAGCGCCGAAGCGAATCTCGTCAGATTGCAGGGCCTGCAAAACCGTTTCGGTCTGCGCTCTGATCTTGTTGCGCAGTTTTTGCTGGCTCTGTTCGGGAGTGTCTGCCGGCAACTCGACCGTCATCGTGAAACAGACGCGCGTGCCGCGCGGCAGGACGGCGCGGTCATACTTAATTTGATTGGCCGCCGCACCTGTGACACGATCAATTCCTACGCCATCACGGATTTCGGCCTTGATCTGTTTACCTTCCGGCGGCGTGACGCAACCATCTTCGACAAAGACATAACTGGCTTGACCCTGGTCTGCTATCTGATACCCCCACCAGTCGTTGATACTTTCTTGTGCATTATGTTCCAGCCATGCGCGCAACGGCCCGGCCAAGCTCGTGCCAGGAATATAAAACTCACCCCTACCATTCACGGCCAAAGCCAGGTCGGTGTCGGCACTGCCGCCCGTACCGCCAATGTGCAGCGGCGTGCGTGCGATGAACTGGCCGGTGATCTGCAAACGTGAATTGATTCGTCGCGCCATCGCTCACTTTCCTCCTGTGGCGGTTTGTGACTGAAGTTTCCTCTCCAAATCTCGCTTGTTTGCGCGCACGCAGGCGTCAACCAGCGCGCGCACGGTTTCCGCCCAAAGTTCGGCTTTCAGCCTGTCAGGGCCAGATGCGGTGATAACCAATTGATCAAAGTTGATATTAAGTAGCTCCCAGACCCGTGATGGCTCTGCAACCAGCTCGCGGATTGACGCCAGACTTCCATCAGGCCAGCCTTTGTCCTTTGCCTCAAGCAACTCAATCCACTGGATCACCTGATCTTCTTCGCCCTGCTTTTGTATTCTGCTAATGACTGAGCGCAGCCCGCCGAGTTGGCTCATACGCGGCTTGCTAATAAAGGACTGAGCCTCTCTTCTAATCTCTATGCCTAGTGCTTCTTTTCGTTCGCTTTCCTGGGCGGCTAAAGCCACCACTTGGCGCTGAATTTCGCGCCGCACTGCTTCGCGCTCGATGATTCGCGCGTAATCGAACGAATCGCTCTGCTCGGACAGCAATTCTGAGGTTGCTCGACTTTCGCTTTTCTCCGCATCCTCATTGCCTGGCCTCTCATCGCTGATACCATCGAGCGGCGACCTCAATAATGGATCGTTGAAACAAAGCTGCCCGTAACCTTCGGCTCTGCGCTCGCCCAACCCTTCTTCTTCAATCTTCTTAAGCGCAGAAAGGACGTTACCCTCTGTGCTGCCTTCGGTCACATCAAAGTAGATACAGCTTCCAGCCGCCAATCCGACTAGCGAAGGACGTGGCAGCCCCCAGCCGACTTGCCAGGAATCGGTGCGCCGTTGGCGACTGAGATTAGACCGTAATCTCTGCTGGATGGCCTCGCGCACTTTCAATCCGATCTGCAATTTGTCCACAAGGACTTTCCGCAGTTGCTCGACTGAAGCAGTCAGGCGTAACCGCTCATCTCGCAGAAGCAAATCAGATAGTAGCCAGACGATTAGCTCCTTGCTATTACGGCTTGGCTGCCCGCTCTTCGAAGTGTCGGCTTTCTGCTCCTCGATGGTGAGATGGACCAGGCCATAATCGTCTTTCTTCGAGCGTCCGAGGCGATGTTCTCCCTGTAATCGCTCTCGCCAGCCATCTGGCAATGATTGAAGCAAAGACGCGCGCAACCGGAGTTCAGCGCGCAATTTCACGCCCGGCTTGATCGCCTGATAACTGAAGATTCCACCCACCGCTTCGTCCGGTCGTTGCAGTTCATCAAGCACTACGTTATGCGGGGCGACGCTCAATTTGACTGTTTCATAAATGGGCAGAGACGCCCTCGCCGTCTCGCCGATATAGCCGCTGCGATAGCCCTTCACCTGCGGCTTTTGGTCAACCTTGTCGTAGAAACGGTTGTAAACGAGGCGAGCTTTGCCGCGCCCTTTGTCGTCTTTGAGTCCGCCATTAAGCTTTTGAGAGAAGAGAGCGAAGGGGATGGGGCGACCTCTTTGCGCGCCGACTATCGGCGTCGCGTTAGTGACAACCAAATCCCCATTGGTAATAGCTGTTCGCACGGCCTCATGGTAACCCAGGGCCCGCGTCAGGATGGGCAGCAGATACGTGCCGGGGATGTAATCGTTCGTTTCGACAAAATTGCCGACCGTGCGTGCGGTTACAATGACCGGAGATTTCGCTTCGATTTGCAGATCACATTTGATCCACCCATCTGTCGTTGGGAGTGCGAAAGACGTCGCCGCCGAGTCCGACGAAGGTCTCTCAGGCGGTTTCGGAACGGCGTCCGGGTCGTTTAGAGTATCAAGCCACTGTAAGAGTCTCTCACTCAAAACAATCTGCTGATTGTCTGCGCCCCAGGCGGTCAACTCACATCGCCCCGCGCCACGACGCCGCTTCGCGCCAATTCGTTCGACTAGCTTCGTGCCGGCCAGCAACAATGCCATCGCCGCGCGCTTCTGCAGTTCATCCCAGTTCGTCACATCTATACTGCCTTCGGCATACAAGACTGCGCCTATGCGGGCCATCTCTTCAAAGCGTAGACACTGGGGCGCAGCACGGCCTGAGTTGCGGTTGATGCGCACACCGGGTTTAATGAAAGTGACGGCCTCACGCGCGGCGGGTTTGGCTTTTAGCGTTGCGCGTAATTTATTATCGAAACGTGCGGCGCTCACTGACAACGCCGCCGGGAGCGGATGCCGCAACTGGTCTGGATGTGCCTGATGAAGTTCTTCCTTTAACTGTCCGGCCTGATCACCAAACAGAACTGGAATCCACCGACTCCACTCGCCCGGCATGCCATCATCGAGTCCTAGCGCAACTCGTTCGCAGGCGTCACGCCAAATGCCAGTGAGCGACTTGCCTGGCACAAACGGCAGATCGTCTTCATCGCGTCGCACCAAGCGATCCACGTCGCCCGGTCGTCCCGCGCCAGCGCCAATGTGCCAATCAGATTTCATCTCCAGCCGGAGGCGAAAGCTTGCAGGTAAAGCCGCGAAATTGTCGGTTTGTGATTCGCGTCGGTTGCTCATTTCATTCCTCCCGCCCCCAGAAGTTTGCGGCGTCCATAACATCAAGCAGGCTGGACACACATACTTTTTTCTCCTTACCGTCCTCTTCTATGATCTCTTCCCGGAAAAGCGAGCCGTTGCTCTCCGCCAGCACTTCTATCCCCTTATCGTCTTCGTCTTGATAACGCTGGCGAATGAGGTTGAAGCGGGCATTTGCAACACCCTTACCCCTGTGTAGCCCTGCGCGCAGGTCATGCAATTGACTGTTGGGAATCTTGCGGTGACCATCTTCCTGCTCGCGTATCTTCTCGACACTTTCGCGCAGCTTTTGCCAGTGATGTTTATCTGCCCACTGCGGCGATTTCATTTTTGCGCCTTTAAGTTTCTCCAGTTCAGTCACCACATAAGGCCGTCCATAGATTCTCGTGACCTTGTCCGGCGTCAGCTTACGGCGAATCTCGCCGAGCGAGGTCGCGGTCGAATCATATAGCGCGTGAAAATCTACCGCCGAACACGGCCAGGACACGGGTTGACCGTGCTTTTGTTTGTCTGGATGGACGATCAGCTTTTTGACATCCTTTGCTGACTTGATTAATTCCTCAGCCAAGTCGTAAGCGGCGGAGAAGGGGAAATGGGGTTTGACGATGGCAATCCCAGCGCAGGCCGATAAGTAGCGTGCGGGCTTGAACGCATTGCCTGCGATGAATGGAATAATATCGCCCGCCAACTCCAAATCGTTCCGGGCTGTCTGTTCTTCAAATTCGGTGAGGAAATCGTGTGTGAACTGCAAAGCGGCGTGGCCGTCGCAAATGATTGTCAGGTCATCGCCGCCGAGTAGGATTGGGAGGATAGGCAGCTTGAACCAGGCGTCTTTGTCACGCTTGAGCATCTCGTTCAAAGCTTTCAGAAAAGCTTTTTCCGTGCAGATGTCCAGCCCCAGCGAGGTAAGTGTTCAGACTTCGGTTCTCAGACGAGAATCCGAGGTGAGCGTTGGGCGCAGCAACCGGCTGTTGACAAAGGTTGTAGACTTCAACTGTGAATGTGGATCTGGAAAACGCGAATCGTGACGAATTGAAAGAATTCGTCTTACAACTCCTGATCCGTTTGCAAACCTTGGAAGAACGTAACAAAGAGTTGGAAGCCGAAAATGAGCGACTGCGTCAGCAATCAGCTAATAACAATCCCCCTTCCTTTGTAAAAGCCAATCGCCGGGAACGTGAGAAGAAGCCGCGCAAGAAACGCAACAAAGGATACGCTCGGCCACTCGATAAAGTCACCCGACGAGTCCATCATGCCTTTGAGCAATGTGCGCTATGTAATATCGCTTTAAGTGGTGGACGGGTTGGCACTGTGCGCCGAGTCATCGAGTTGCCACCAACCTCAGTAGAGGTGGTAGAACATATAGTAGTCGAGAGGACTTGCCCGCAGTGCCACCAAAGCTGGGCACCCGAAGTTGACTTCTCAGCAATGGTAGTTGGAAAGCAACGCTTCGGCATATCTGTACAAAGCGAAGTGACGGTCTTGCGTGAGCAGTGCCGTTTGCCTTTCAGAGTCATTCAAGATTACCTCAGACGACGATGGGCATTAGCTTTAAGCACGGGCGAGTTGGTGGGACTGGTTCGTGGAGTGGCAGAACGAGGGAAATCAGATTACGAAGCATTAGGCAATAAAATACGTGGCTCTCCTGTAGTAAACGGAGATGAGACAGGGTGGCGAGAGGACGGGCGAAACGGATACTTATGGAGTTTCTCAACACCTTCGGTGAGATATTTCCTCTATCGAAAGACGCGCTCTCAAACAGTAGTCAAAGAGGTGCTGGGCGAGGAGTTCGATGGCGTTCTGGTGACGGATTTCTATGCTGGCTACAACGTACACAAGGGGGCACACCAGCGATGCTGGACTCACTTGTTGCGCGATGTGCGAGAGTTGAAGCGGGAGCACGAAAAGGATGAAAGTGTGCAGTGGTGGGCACAAGCAGTGAAAGATGTATATGATCGGGCAAAGGCATATAAGGGACCGAACCGGCGACTAGGACCAGTAGATCAGAAAGCAGAGCGGGTGAAAGCACAGCGCAAGTATGAGCAAGAATTGCTTGCGTTGTGCAAGCCGCACTTGAAGAAGAAGCAAGCAATGAGCAGGCTTTGTGAGAGGATAGAGCGATTCCTGCCAGAATTGTTTATGTTCATGACCGACCCGCGAGTGCCGGCAGATAACAACGCAGCGGAACGAAGTCTGCGAGAACCAGTAGTGAGTCGCAAGATAAGCGGAGGCACACGATCCGCAAAGGGGAGTGAAACCAAGAGCATATTGGCATCACTATTTGGGACGTGGCGATTGCTGGAACTCGATCTTTATGAATCCTGCCGGAAGATTTTGACCGCACAAAAATCGGTAGTCTGAACACTTACCCAGCGAGAAACTGCGATACTTTTCGACATACACCCGATTCTGATCGGGCTGAGTGCAACCTGCGTATTCTTCAAAGTTCAAAAAGATCTCGCCCAACCCATTACCATCGGCGTGAATCACCGCCAGCCATTCGGATTCCTCTTCCAACTTATCAATATTTTTTGCAAATTTGATCTTCGCTTTCTCCGAGTCTAGCATCAATTGCATGCGCTTTTCGTAAGCTTGGCGGTGCGCCCGCTTTTGCCAACTGACTGCTGATCTAGGACCCGCATCGTTCTTGTCCCTGGTATCCAACTGCGCGGCTGGCAAGCCGCTTGTGGCGCAATCATCGACAACTGGCAGCCGCAAGAACCGTGTCGCAGGACCTGGGAGGTTAGCGTGTATTTCATCAAACCTCTCGTGGACTTCCCGATTCACCTCGCCAAGCAATGTCCCTTCCCATTCGAAGTGATTGCTGATAACCCCGCAAACATCCAGTCCCGGTGCCTCCTCAATCGCTTTCGTCGTGACTTGGCGAATGATCTCCTGGCCGATTTCTCGTGCCTTAACTAACAACAAGGCCTTGCCAGAGGTGGCGACGATGATTTCGACCGTCACGCCGTCCTCAGTGATAGGCCGATTGAGCTGTGGATCGAGCAGGTTCCGCCGAAGTTGTAGTTGCGCCGCATCATCTGGCCACAGACCTGATGGTCCGCCGACATCTTCCACCGCTTCGAGTACCCACTGCGTACCAACTCGGTAAGTCAGTTCGGAGGCCCCGACGTTTTCTCTCAATTTGTTAGTGGCAAAAATGTAGTTTTGATTTCCGGAAGTTTCAATCAGTATCAAATGCATTGGGAAGCCCTCTTATACGCTGTGTGACCGACGCCGGTCTTGTCACCAGCCTTTGCCAGAACACGCATTTGCCATTGATATGCTCATTGCTTAATGTCATGACGGCAATTACGCCTCTTATCTCACCAGCTTCAAATGAAAATCAATCATAAGTCAGTCTGTCTTCCCCTAGCGAGAAAAGACAGATTCAAGCGTATTAACCTGATTAAAGAGCTTCTGACCTCGCGGATGGCGGGCTGCGACATCCGCTGCTTCCTAGTAAAAGCGCTCATAGAAGGAGGTGTGAGTATACAGCGCGTACTTTATAGCAGGATTAATTACAGATTACCAGCACGAAATCAGCCATCAATAAATTCAATCATAGATGGCTTGTCCACACTTCGAGCAATATCTCGTCCGGCCGCCACGATTAGTCGTATGCGCCTGCGCTGACTTTATTGAGATCAGATCCCTTGACCCCGGCGCAGTCTTCACATAGTTAGACCCATCGCAATTCGCGCTGATATAATTACCCCACCTCATGCGCAACGGCGGCGGTGATGCTCTTGACACAGTTATAGCTGCGATAGGTGCCGTGAGAGCCTGGGGCACGTACGATCACCGGCGAATCTCCAGACATAGCAGGTATCCGCTGGAAGGACATCTATATGCGTGAAGTCATAAGGGCGGAGAAGCTCGTCAATACGATTGATGCGTATCACGAAGTAATAATGTGAGGGTGTGAGCTAATAGTTGCGCACCAACGCAGCCGCACATGATAAAACTCAATAGCATAGGAAGGAAGAAGGCGTTCCGGAGAGGCGAGGGAAAGAGTGCTGGATTGAACTTGGTGTGCTCGGTAAGTGATTTATAATCGACAAGAACTTGTGTGGCAATTTACCGTACAATGCGATATACTGTCATCTTGGAGACTATATATGGCAGTTTCACAGAAAAAGCAGAAAAGTGATTCCCGCCTGGACTTCCGCCTGAATCGCCAGGTAAAAGAAGTGATTGAACGAGCGGCGGCTGTTTCCGGTCAGAGCGTGAGCGACTTCGCAGTGTCGGCCCTTTACCGCACAGCTAAGGAAGTGCTGGAAGGGGAGCAGACTACACGTCTTTCTAACCGTGACCGCGACATATTCCTGGCGATGCTGGATTCAGATGCGAAACCTAACGAGGCGCTAAAGCGGGCCACAAAGAGGTATAAGAGCCGACGCGCTTGAGGTTGGAACAGATTTGATAATTGAGCCACTCTCTTCAAAGCATGACCGGAGTGCTTTCGACTGCGGAGAGTCGAGCCTTAATACCTATCTTAAGCAATACGCCAGGCAAAACGATGAGAAGGGGCTGGGCCGAACCTTCGTCGCTGTTGAGCCAGGTCAAACGCACATCGAGGGATACTACACCATATCCACCGGGGCGGTATCTTTTGAGCAGGTGCCGGAGAAGTTACCACGGTATCCAATACCGGTCGTTCATCTCGGACGTTTGGCAATAGACATGAAGTCGCAAGGGAAAGGACTCGGAGAGTTGCTCCTTATTGACGCACTGAAACGGGCGTTTCAAGCATCGGAGCAGCTTGGCATCTACGCCGTTGAGGTGCGGGCATTGAACGACAGCGCGAGAAACTTCTATCTGAAGTATGGCTTCATACCTTTGCTGGATGATGAGCTTCACCTTTACATACCTATTAAGACAATTCGTAAGCTCAAGCTGTAAGGAGCAGATTCCGTCTTCCAAAGTTATGCACCAACTCAGTCGCGCGGGATGAAACTCAATGGCACAGGAGTGAAGAAGCCGGATTTGAAAGACGCAGCGGAATCAAAGGAAAGAGCGCTGGATTGAACTCAGTCGAACGGAATGAAACAAGGCCGAGGCAGACTCCGGATTTGCTTATCGTGTTTCAAATCCCTGTCTCCCAGCCATTGTGGCCTGCCCGAAATCCCTAAAGCTGTTATGCCAGACATCTCTATAAAGACAAGCAGGTCTTGTCTTTGAAATCACCAGTATAATCAAGTCGGATTTCACAAGTGGTTATGATGTAGCTAGTAACGAAGGTTGTTTTTGCGATCACGATTGTAGGAATACGGTGGTTACACGTATGATTCAATTAGATATGTCACCTACAAAGGTAATTAAAGTAAATGGAAACACCCAAGGTTTATGTTCGCAATGCATGCCAATCCGAATAAAAATACTCTTCGCTGTGGAGCTGACCTTTTAGCTGGTTTCAATGACGCCGTATATCAGGTGAGAGATTACATTAATCAATCCAGCGTGAGAGCCAAAGGTTATAGTGGCCAAGAAAAGTAAACAAAAAGATTCTACGGAAGACCCTCTTGAGAAGTACTTCATCGTCTATGAAGATGATGAAGATGAAGACATGCTAATGCTGGCTGTTGGCTTCAACTTCAAGGCGGCCACAAGGATTTTGACCAATTACATAATAAAGCTCTCCGCTTATCAATTAGTAGAAGCTGACAAAAAATATCAAAAAAGATTTCGCGAGTTGGCTGGCGAACAAGTAACACGAGCAGATATAGAATACTGGCTTTTAGCATTCTTGGTGAGCGACACCGAGTTCGCATTAGTAACAAATCTGTCAGGCAAAGAGGAGCCTCTTTTTCCGTTCAAGGATTTCCAAAGGCATTCGCTTCAGAGTTGACCCAAATTACAGAAAAGGGCCAAGAAAGCTCAGACCGAATCAAACTGGTCTTTCAAGAATTGGATAAGATAGCCAGGGCCAACCCTGTCGAAATCACTCAATCGGCAATGAAGCTCTTTAATACAGCTATCAGGACATTGAAAGGGAATATTTATTTTCGGATGCAGGCACTAATAATACAGCTTTTGTCAGATGGACTAGCAAAGACTTTTCAAAACCCTATAGCCCCTGAGATAGTGAGACAGGTTGAAACGGGTCTATTACCCTCTCTTAAAGCCGAACTCTTAGGAACACGTGGAAAAGGAAAGCCGCAGGGCAGCAGTAGTAGGTATGATAATGAGCACCAGTTTAAAGATGATCTAATGGCCGCGTTTGATTCGCTTAAAAGCCAGAACAAGAGAATAACCCAAGAATCAGTTGCTGTTTTCTTAGGTTGTGATGATAGACAACTTCGAAGGTGGCTTAAAGAATTCGGCCTTAAATGGAAAGAAGTAAAACCGGACAAATAATCTTCAGATTTATTGTCCTAAAATTCTATTGCGATCTGAAGTATTCTCTGGCTGTCAGAAGTCGTTAATTGACAGCTTAGCTACTCAGGGGAATCGCTATGGAAGACATAAGTACTTACAAAGAGAATTTCGACCGCCAAGAGGCCGCTCGCCGTCTTGGTGTTTCGGTCATAACAATAGATAGACTAACTGCGGCTGGGCGCTTACGGCATTTCAGAATAGGTAGGCGCATTTTATTTTGCCAAGCTCATCTAAATGAGTTCTTAACTATGCGGGAAATACCGCCCCGAGATCGTCCCACTCAAAGATATAAAAATCGATAACTTTAGGCATCCCCCTATGACTTATACGATAAGGTTCGTGTGTAGACGAGGTTCCAGCCAAGTGCGAGCGAACAGCGATTAGGAAGTCGCGTAATGAATATTAAAACATTTCTAAATGGCCTTAAGCATGTACAAAAATCTGGCGATGGATGGACTACACAGTGTCCGGGCCACAGCGACAAGCACAACAGCCTGAGCGTTGATGAGGGGGATGAAGGTCGAATCCTTTATTCGCTGCCATGCCGGTTGCAGCCCCAGGCAGGTAACATCGGCATTAGGCTTAAACATGGAAGACCTTTTCCCAGAGACGGTTATTTCTAATGTTAAAAATCGGCAGATTAGTAGATATGTAGTTACCCCTCGCGAAACAACTGCAACCGTGCAACCCTCTTCACAAGGCGGTTGCACACTGATTGAATACGCAGAAGCCAAGAGACTCCCAATTGAGTTTTTACATGAATGCAGCTTGAAAGATGTTACCTATGCCGGCAAACCAGTTGTTCGAATCCCTTACTTCGATGAGAACGGTATTGAAGGAGCGATACGCTTCCGAGTAGCCCTATATAAAACAGAAGACAGCGATCAACGATTCAAGTGGCGAAAAGGCTCGAAGCTAATGCTCTATGGCCTGGTCCGAATTAACTTCGCCCGCCAAGCTAGCTATGTTGTGTTAGTCGAAGGTGAAAGTGATTGCCATACGCTCTGGTTTCACAATATCCCTGCGCTTGGCCTGCCTGGCGCAAATAATTGGAACGAGCAAAGAGATGCCACATTTCTTGATGGCATAGAGACGATATACATCATCGATGAAGGCGATAATGGCGGGCAGGCAATTCGTAAGTGGCTTTCAGTTTCGTGTATTCGGGGCCGTGTGCGCCTTGTGCGGCTCGATAATGTAAAAGATCCGAGCGACCTTTACTGTGCTGACCCTGCGGCTTTTCTGGATGAGTGGGGCAAAGCTTTAAGCAAAGCAAAGCCTTGGCCGGAAGTAAGACAAGCGGAGGCAGAGGCAGAGAAAGAAGGAGCCTGGAGTAAGTGCGCCGAATTAGCTGGCAAGCCTCGCATTCTAGACCAATTTGCCGAGACCCTGAAGAGTTGTGGTGTAGCCGGTGAGGTACGTATAGCGAAAGTAATCTACCTCAGTGTAACGAGTCGCCTCTTAAATCATCCAGTAAGTCTTGCTATAAAGGGGCCATCCTCGAGCGGCAAGTCATTCATTACAGAAAAGACGCTGAGCTTTTTCCCAGAACGGGCCTACTACGCTCTGAGCGCCATGAGCGAGCGGGCGCTGGCTTATTCTGTTGAACCATTGTCTCACCGCATGCTGGTCATATATGAGGCGGCAGGTATTCGTGGAGAATTCGTCACCTATCTCGTGAGATCTCTGTTAAGCGAAGGATGCGTCCGTTACGAAACGGTCGAGAAGACCAAGGACGGATTAAAACCACGTCTTATCCAACGGGAAGGGCCGATAGGACTCATTGTCACTACAACCAACGTGAGCCTGCATTCTGAGAATGAAACTCGATTGTTGAGCCTTACAGTAACGGACACACCTGAGCAGACCCGCTGCATCTTGATGGCTCTAGCTGACGAAACCGTTAATCAGCCCGACCTGGAGCCATGGCATGCGCTTCAGACCTGGCTTGAGCATGCTGAGCACCACGTAGTTATTCCCTTTGCGCGCACGCTCGCCGAGAAAATACCGCCGGTTGCCACGCGCCTAAGGCGCGACTTTAGAGCCTTCTTAAATCTGGTTCGTGCCAATACGGTGCTTCACCAAGCGCTGCGAGAGCGAGATGAGCGGGGGCAGATCATCGCCTCACTTGAGGATTATAGAATGGTTTGGGAGCTTGTGGCGGACCTTATGTCGGAGTGCTTAGATGTAACTGTTTCACCGGCATTGCGCGAAACGGTTGATGTTGTGCGAAGGCTCACTGATGGAAACCAGGAAACCACGACTAACTGTAGAACAGTTGCAAGAGAATTGAAGATAGATAAATCCTCTGCATTACGACGTGTGAGAATAGCGATTGAAAAGGAATATGTCAGAAACCTTGAGGACCGCAAAGGGCATGAGGCAAGGCTCGTTTGCGGCGAGCCACTGCCTGATGATTTGACGATTCTGCCACGGCCAGAAGACCTGGAGGCTTGTATGGTTGCAGCCGGGCTCAATGAGAATGCAACCGATCAAGATGAAATTAGTCAGGCAGATAGCAATGGTGGTTGCACGGTTGCGCTGGATCTTGGAGGTATATTTCCGTCCTCTTCACTGGCCTATGTTCGAGAAGGGAAAGATAACAAGTCAAGCAAGCGGGAGGTGATGGTCATATGAAAGCAATTAAGCTCCTGGCCGAGCTACACTCTCGCAGTGTGATAGTTGAAGCGGTAGGCGAACACTTGAGGATTGACGCGCCGAAAGGTGCGATAACGCCGGAATTGCGTGTTGCGTTGGTGCAGCAAAAGGCCGAGATTCTGTCTCTGCTTAAGATTACTGACTCTGAGATCGCCTGGAGAGTTCAAACTATGCTCCTACAGATACCGGATAGAGGGGCTATTCCATTCTTGATAGCAAAGCCTGTCAAAACAACACAGAAGGGGCATTGCTTAAGCTGCGGAGACTGTTTGATAGGTGATGAAGTTTCCAGATGCTCATTGTGCAATCGAGCCGCAAACCTGGCGCTCGATCTATCAATGTCAGGTCCCGGTGAGAAGTTTGAGGACAAATGAACAGAAGAAAAAAAGATGTTAGCCAGAAAGAACTCATGCCAGAAAACAAAAGTGGCAAAATGTTACCTAAGAATTTGCCAGCTTCTGTCTGCGCTCAGTACGTCAGGTGTGGTAAGCCGGGCTGCCGCTGCGAGCGCGGTGAACTACATGGTCCTTACCACTATTGTTTCTGGAGAGAAGGTGGAAGACTGCGCAAGGCATACATCAAGAAGGCAGACGTTGAGCAAGTGCGCAATGACTGTATGAAGTTGAAAAACTACTTACAGCAAGACGAGAAGGCGCGGCAGCAATGGCGTGGCTTACAGGCTTTGACCAGATTAGTGGAAGGGATTCTCGCATCCAGATATTAGAGAATTTGTTAAGGGGATTGAATGTTATGACACAATTAGTGAAATACAAAGGGCCAGATATTCTCGCGGAAGAAGAGATAGAAACGGTTACTCAGCTTGCGGCTCGTGCTTTCGTAAGAGCTAAAAAATCATCGGAGAAAGGTGAGCGGCTCGGAGGGCAACTTATTAAAGCAGAGCCACAAGATTTGATGCACATAGCACCTGATGAGGTTAGCTGGAATCTGATTGGCCAGGCAGAAGATCAAGAACCAGGCTCATTCGTGCAAATCTGGGGGCGAATCAAACAATCAGCACGTAATGAGCTAGAAAGCGGACATCGCGCCGCAGCAGCAGGAGTAGGTCTTGATACTCCCTGGAATAGAGCCAGATTCCAGGTGCTGCTTGAGTCCTTTATTGATGACTGGAAACCCGCCGGCAGCATCGATCTCCGATTGGTTGAAGGTATGGCACAGTTATGGACCCAGTATGAGTATTGGATGCAGATAGCGACTCAGCGAGTGGCGTTCGAGTGCGAGAAGGAAACCTACCAAGTCAAAGAGCGCGGCAAGTGGAGAACAGTAACTGTGGAGAAAGATAAATACATTGATAGGGCACTGGAAAACGCCGACCGGTTCAACCGGCTGTACTTACGGACGGTGCGTGCTCTACGTGATCTGAGACGCTACTCAATGGCAGTGACGATAAATAATCCTGAGCAGGTAAACATTGCCGCCGATGGTGGACAACAGGTTAATGTGCAGGAGAAGAACAAGCGTAAAAAGGGCAGCGGGAAAGGTAGCTTTGCAAAAGTAAAGCGGCGACAATTAAAGCGAGCGCAGAAGGTGTAACAGCATTGAACCGATTTGCAATTGTCTTTGAATGGAGGTTGCCGATTGTTTAACCGGATGGTTTACACAAAGTATCGGATACACTCCGCCCCATAAGCTATTTCCTCCCGACCTCTGCTGTCAGTTGTCCTTTGCCTTTTGGCGTACCTGCTCGGCATGGGCCGTCATAATGCTAACTGCTATTAGCCCGTAGATGGTCGCAGGCTCAGTCTCACCCTGAGCTTCAAACGACTCTGCGACAAACCCAGCCGGGATGAAAAGCCTCAACTCACCATCTTCGTCTCGGAATTCTAGCCGTTGATCTGTCGGCACGCCTTTGCTTTTAGCTATATCCAGAACTTCTTCCGCCGGCATACCTTCCCACAGGTGGCGATAATCAACGAAAGGGCTACCCCGATAGACGTAGGCTTGCGTCATCCAGGGCTGAAGATCATCAAATTGCAGGAGATCAACGAGCGCGCCTCTATAATAGTCAACGTAGTGAGCGTCTTTACTCAGCTTCGCCATAGCCCCCTCCATTGCAGGTTCTCATCCCGTGTAGATAATATTACTGTCACCCCAGCACCCTACCAACCTCTTAACCATCCAATAGGATTTTACTTACACCCGTCCTTCGATTCGTAGTAGAATGTGGCCGCCCTGTTGCCGAAAATGTCCTATGCCGCCAGTTGCCAAAGCGGTCAAGTAAAGCAGGGTCGAGTTACTGCGTGCCGAGGATACGGGCAGTCTTACCGCATCCTATGCCAAAACAGAAAAGCCAGCGCAAGTACCAGCGCACCTGAAGCCAGATCGATGTCGGGAGTGGAGTCTTGATCTACAGACCTGTAATCATCCGAACCGTTAGACGGCGCAATAGCGAGGCCGTGGCCGGGCTGCTCGCCAGAGTCGCAAATGCAGTCGGGACCGCCACACGCGCATATGCTGCCATGGCTTGTATGACCGGCAAGAGCTACTGTTGCAAAGGGAGCCGAGTTATTCGAATTATCCCATGTTGGTGAAGCCACCAACGGGAAAACAGCCATGATAAACAGGCAGGCAAATACTCTCTTCATATCATCCTCCATTAGCAGTGATCATACTGGGCTGCAATCCCCTCTTAAGCAAAATGAGTATTTCCAACATTTGATTCAAGCCTTACTAACTCGCCACATATACACAATTGAAGGTTTCCAATATTTGGGCAGGCGGCTCGCGGCAATTACTCGTCATGCCCTTCTTTCGAGGCAGATGGACGTGGTAGAGCAAGTGAGCCGGATAATGCTTGCTTTGCCGATCTCAGATGAACTTAGAAACCTTGGCCTTTACTATCAGGCAATCAGCTTGAATCGGCAGAAAGACTTTGATCAGGCTCGCCAGCTACTTGAGAGCATTATCGAAAAAGCCACACCCGCGTACAGAGCGCGAGCCTTGCAATGCATCGGTGCGACTTACTTTGAGAGCGGCCAACCTGACGCGGCTATGCCGTTCTATCTGGCAGCAGGGAAGATCGCTAGCGACAAAGATCCTTTGACCTTCGTTGAAGCTGCATTGCAAATAGCAATCATCAAGAGCATCCACGGCGACCACAACCAAGCGCTCGAGGATATTGAAAAGCTATTCCCGCTGATACGTGTTATAGGCAAACATTATCCTGTCGCGTACTACGACTTTCTTAATAGCCTCGCGGTCGAGCTTGGCGAAGTCGGTCGCGTAAACGAAGCAAAGGCTGCCTGCTCAATCGCGCTTGCCTCACCTTTCGCCCCGGCTTATCCGGAATGGACGGAAACACGTGGCGAGCTTGAAGCAAAGCGTACATCTGCTACGCCATCGGTTATCGCTTTCAATCAAGCACCTGAAGCCAAGCCTGCGCCAAAGCCTAAACCGAAAGAGAATGCGGCCCGGATTAAGGCAATTGCATTCAACTGGCTCTCAGTTAATCTGATTTCTCAAAGAGCTATCACCACGGTTGCCGTAGATGCGGCGATTGGCCATAATGAATCAACCCGAACAACGCTTGACCGTTTGGGTAAATCCATCTGCGCCCGCGCGCCTCCCGCTCATTCTTGAACCGATTCACAATCATTCAATGAATTATAGTCGTGAGGTGGGCCGCCACTGGCGGTGACGACCCACCTTGCCTAACCGCGCACGTTCGTGTGACAGGATTTGTGTGCCTAAAACACGCCCGTGTGCAAGCGGAGGCGTATGAGTATATCAGAAAATAATTCTTCCAAGAAAAAAGTTGAACTGCTGGGGGCGAGGTATCTGGGTGAAGCCGTCGTTAGCGAAAATGAAATCCACGACTTCATCAAAAGTCTGAGGGTAGGAGATTGGGATAGTTTCGCCGCGCGCATGCAGGTTGTTGTTGACACTGCAAGCGCCCTCATCGAAAACGTGGCTGGCGAGATTGATGAGAGCAAGCTGAGGCTTATCAAACAGGTGGCAAGAGAAAGCAAGGATAAGAGCTACCAGCAGATAATGGGTGCGATAATCGCGGCGATAGAGCAAGGCGGCGAAGGTATAAAATCAGCCCGCAAGACAGCCGCGATGGCCGTAGATCACGTGTTCATATGGACGCCGGATTACTTTTACGCCCTGAAGCAATATGGGAATAAACTTAGAGACTCAAGACGAAGGGCGAAGAGCAGAAGGTAATCGAATGTAGCCGAGTTATTGCCAAAGAGCAAAGGCTTATTGATAATGCCCAGGAGAGAAGAGGGTAGTAAGTATCGGTGTCTGACAAGCGCATTAATCAGAGGCCGCGAAGCAAGTCTCGTATGAATCTCTGAGTGCCGCTCGCGGTCTTGCCTCCAGCCTACCCTGCTTGATGCTCTCAAGTCTCAGGCCCGTGACTTTCTATATAAATTAGAATGAAAAGGGGGGTAAAAGGGGGAGTAGACATTTAGAGCCATCGCGAAGATGGCTCTAAATTATTGATTGAATTGGTTGCGGGGGCAGGATTTGAACCTGCGACCTTTGGGTTATAAGCTACCAATTTCTTTGCCCGCCTTTTGTTTTCTTGAGTTTCCTTTATACACTTTTGCTCATTTTTGTACATTTTAGTACGCAACCTTGCCTTATCCTTGCCTTGAATTTGGCACGTCATGCCTGAGCATGGCTTAAGTGCGGTGTGTTTACCGAAGTGCAAGGAATTCATAGGATTAAGTTAGCCGGGCCTCGAAGATGCCCGATGGGTTAGCATCCAAGAGGTGAAGCGCGGGGTAGCGCATCCGCCATCAAAAGGCGCATGGTCTCAATGGCTGGTGTGCCGTCTTTGACTCATGGGCAGCAAATTTCGAATTGAATATCTATGAGGGTATTGTCAAGGTAATTGAGTCTTGCAATTGACTGGAAGCACAATGATACTTTGCCAATGACATCTCAGCCTAGTCTATATCGCCACCGCTTCCCTCCTCAACTCATTAGACAGTGTGTTTGGCTACACTTTAGATGCTCCTTGAGCTTCAGAGATGTTGAACTGCTGATGGCAGAACCCGGCGTTGTTCTAACCTAGAGGACTGTTCGCCAATGGCGCTTCAAGTTCGGCCAGCAATTCGCAAACGACCTGCAAAGGTTGCGTCCTCGTCCCGGAGATAAGTTGCGCATGGATGAAGTGTTCATCAGAATAAGCGGAGAAGTTCATTATCTTTGGCGTGCTGTTGATCAGGAGGGAAATGTGCCAGATATTCTTGCGCAGAGCCGTCGTGATACGAAGGCTGCTAAGAAGTTCTTCCGCAAGCTTTTCAAGAGATTGCAATACGTGCCGAGGGTGATCATCACAGACAAGCTTGGCAGCTATAGCGCGGCGAAGGCAGAGGGGATGGCTGTAGCCGTCGAGAACGCTGCACCAGTAATAGAACGGAAGTGAACGTTCACAATTCTAGCGATCTAAACCTCTATCAATACTTCTCTAATAATTGATATATCTTTGATGGCAATTTCGACAGCGCTTCCTTTAAGTGGTTCGAGCATACTTGCGTGAACCAAGTACAACGCTTATTTCATCCATCATATTGTAGTAAGTTGATGCCCTCCAAGTCTCACCTACTCGACTTTCAGATCTCCCTATTTATTGTCACAGGGAGCCCGAGCCGCCGCGCCCTCGCTTGATCCCCCACGGTATAGAGTTTTTTAAGCATAGGATAACTGTCTTTGCTTCTCAGGAGTATGGTAACATTGATAACGTAAGGTAGACTACGCTTTGGGATAATGCAGAGGGAGCCAAGTGGAGAGAGGACGTCCATATATGAATGGCTACAGGCATTTGATCTATGACGGGAGTTTCGGTGGCTCTACCGAAATACCTCGCGTTTCGCAGCAGGATCGGCTAAACAATCCGGCCTACACCTGTGGGCCTACGGGCCCGGTCCTCTTCAAAGACTATGGCCTCGCTCAGTGGAAAGCGAAGGCTAGCCTCGGACAAAAGTAATTGTAGCTGCGACCGAGCCGAGGCACTTTCAGTGGGTAGGTTTGTCCCATGTTGGACTCGAAGCAAATCAACGAATGGGCATTCGAATACTATGCTCCGCTGCGAAGGGTGAAGCAGTACGTCAGAGATAATTCTGCTGAGAACATTTCCCTGGAACAAGTCGCGCAAATTGCCGGTATGGAACGAAAGTATTTTTCAACCTTCTTCCATAAGAAGGTGGGCATTTGTTTCAGTGACTGGTTGAGGAGTGTACGAATAGGCAATGCTATTTCGCTCATGGAAGACGAGAATCATTCTATAACTCAGGTTGCATTCAAGACTGGATTTATGGACCTCAGAACTTTTGAAAGGGCTTTTAAGAGGTGTACGGGTTTTACCCCGCGCGAATTCAAAAATCGAATAAGGTATTTGTCAGACGTTTGTAATAACAATCACGATACTTGACGGAGAGATCAAGATATTTGCCGAGACTTCAATGGTTGCTCGGTTGTATAAACGAGCCTGCAAAAGTTTCGGCACTTGTCCCTTGATTCCTAGATTACGCATTGAGCAGTGGGTTTATGTGGGAGTTCGCGTTTCCAACGTCCAAAAAACATGTAATTCAGTTCCATAGTCGGAGCTAGGACTCACAAACGAAGATGTTTGTAGCAAAAGCCGAGGCTACTATATTGCAATTAAACGGTTCGCGATAGAGTTTTACAAGTCTGTTTTGAATTCAAGAAAAAAGACGGTCTTCTGTAAGGCACCTCACAAGAAGTATTCTGCCTTGGGATTGAAGCTTTATTGTCGCTTCAGTAAGCGGCTTCGATTCACAAACTCTGCATAGACTATACGACCCAGCGCCCGATTACCTCGTTGGCACAGGAGGATACCGGTCTGTCCTTCGTACGCGCGCGACGATCTGGGGAGGGGCCAGGGTTTAGCAAGTGCGTGGAGAACATGAGTCGTTTAGCTACTGAAGGCAATTAGCTGTTCAGGATGGTTCCCGTGATCTAGCGGCATTCACCTTTACCATTCTCCCAATCCCTAAGGCTCGAAAAATCTGCAGCTGCAAGGCAGCTTCCCTTTAAGGGCTTAACACTTTTCAATGTAGGTGTGTCCTGGGAGTTCCGAAGGATTTTGGGCCTCACAGCGCTGGTTCACTCGTAGAGGACAACGACCCTTCTGCGCTCGTTCGCTAATCCCAGAGGAGTGCGCGCTTCAAAAGGCGAACAGGGGTTCGGAAATAGAGGTTTGATGGCAGAATTTGCAATCTTCATTCCAGTTGGACCAACGGAGAAGGAAATTCAACGAACGGCTGATCTCCTTGACAGTCTCTTTACCTATGAGCCTCAAGTTTCGACAGTCATATTTGTTGATGACGTGCTTGAGTCAAGGGACTTGGCGACGAAGTTTAAGTTTCCTTCTTCGTGCAATGTAGTCAGCATCTTGAACCCACGTCGAGGTCTCGGCCTGGGTCATCTAGGTGGTGGTTGCGTCGCCTCCATCGCAGCATACGGATATATCAACGCCCACCTCAATGTTGACTTTACTTTGAAGTGCGATACTGATGCTTTGATTATCGGGCCATTCTCACTACAGATACTCGACGCTTTAAAGTCTAATCCTGGCGTAGGGATCATTGGCAGCTTCGGCCAGAGTTGTAATCCACACTCTCGATACTACAGGTATTTCGCCGATGCGAACAGGCAGCTTCGTAATGCTTTGG
The DNA here is from genome assembly GCA_963728545.1 of Blastocatellia bacterium. GTDB lineage: Bacteria > Acidobacteriota > Blastocatellia > UBA7656 > UBA7656 > DASUNP01. The sequence goes on along the minus strand of CAVSKO010000002.1, from coordinate 1,523,741 downwards.
AAGTAGTGCCTGATTTTGAGTCGCTTAGTGAACATGACAAGATGCTAGGCACGATTCGCATTACAGACAAAATGACGCTCACCATTGAGCAGATCATCGCGTTCGGGGAGATCAGGAAGTACATTGAAACGGCGCTGAACAAAGGCTATGAGCTGGGAGAATACGTTCAGGGCGGTTCTTATGCGCTATCCGGCGAATTGATTCGCAGGCTGGGGCTGGCAGGCTACCTTGATCGCCCATTACTCTGGCGAGACATACCGAGTGGCGAAGATGTAATGATGGGCCTTTACACTCGCAGTGTTGGGATGAGCTTTCTGAGTATGACGAAAGTCGGCGAGCCTTTCGCAATTCAATACAGAGGGCTGCCTTATCGTCCAGAAGTCCTTGTGAAGAGAGGACACGCAATTACTCACAGCGTTAAGAATGTCCGAGCTTGCTCTGAAGAGAAAATACGCGCCTATTTCAAAGAACAACGTCTTAGAATTCTGGCAAGACATACGACAGATGTATATTGCCCTTCGGGACAATGACGTTGCGCCGCCGTTGCGATCCGTTTGCGGCTGCGCACGTTCACATTCGAGCGAATCGAGATTCGATTACAACCCTTGAAAGGAGATCGCATCAATGCACGGAGAAGATCGAGAGGATACGACCATATATCGCGTTGTCGTGAATCACGAAGAGCAGTACTCGATTTGGCCGGTTTACAAGGAAATCCCGCCCGGATGGAGAGATGCTGGAAAAAGCGGCGCCAAGGCCGAATGCCTCAGTTACATCAACGAGGTATGGACCGATATGAGACCCCTGAGCCTGAGGCTAAAAATGGACAGACAAACCGCCAAGACATGAATGCCTGGTTGGAGCCTGAGTCACCCAAAAGTGCAAGACCAAGCCTCTCCCTATTTGGTCCTTCGGGTTAAAACATGAGGTTATCAAAGTGTATCTGAACGAAAATGAGTTGAGCAGAATCAGGGGCCGGGCCTCGCGAGTTTTATGCCTGCTGATCTTCCTTCTTTCGCTCGACGCAGTTTCGCTGGCCGATCAGTCCCCAGGAGCGTTGATTCGTCGTGACACATATGGCGTGCCTCACATCCTGGCTGAAACTGAACAGGAAGCTGCGTTTGCGCACGGCTTCGCGACAGCAGAAGACCATGGCGCGCTCATGGCTCGACTCTTTCTGCGGGCGCGCGGCGAGCTAAGTCTGGTCTTCGGCGATAAGACAGTCGGCGAAGACTTTAAGAATCAAGAACTCGGCATTTACCAGACAGCACGAGATCGCTTTTCAACCCTTCCGCCGCTGATTCAATCAATGTTCAACAGCTACGCAAGAGGGTACAACCTGTATCTGTCCCAAAACCGCCGGAAGATGCCCGATTGGGCCGCCGACATTACAGGCATTGATGTGCTGGCTCATTGTCGCGCTGTTGTCCTGCTCGATTTTTCGCTCGACAAGAGGTATTTAGAATTGATGGCTTCTGCTCCGGGGACGGGCTCAAGTACCTGGGCAATTGGTCGAGGCCGCAGTGCTTCGGGTCGAGGAATCTTGTTAGCAAATCCTCATCTCGGATGGGAGGGTCCCGGCCTCCTCCATGAAACACATTTAACAGTGCCCGGCAAGATCAATGTGAGTGGCGCTACATTAATTGGCTTCCCTTTCGTCGTCATAGGCTTTAACGAGAATCTCGGATGGTCGCACACGGTCAACTTTATTGATTCAGATGACCTATACGAGCTAGCGCTCGATCCGGCCAATCCGCATCAATACGTGTATGAGAAAATGAACTTGCCTCTTGACGCTCGAACGCTTTCAGTAAGAGTCAAGACGCCAGAGGGGCTTAAAACGCACACGAAGACGGTCTACCGCTCTCACTATGGCCCGGTCGTCAAGATGGAAGGCAACAAAGCCTTTGCGGTTAAATCCGCCAACCTCGATCTGGTTGAGTTCGCAACCCAGTGGAACATGATGGCGAAAGCCAAAACACTTGCGGAATTCTGCGCCGCGCTTCAAATGCAAGCCTTGCCGATGTTCAACGTTTCATACGCAGATCGTGAGGGAAACATTTTGTACGTTTTCAACGGGCGCATCCCGTCGCGGCCATCCGGTTACAAGTGGGATGGCATTGTGCCCGGTAACACCAGCCAATCTGAATGGTACAGCGTTCACCCGCTTTCTGAGTTGCCGCAAATACTAAATCCCGCAAGTGGCTACGTTCAGAATTGCAATGACGCTCCCTGGTACAGCGACGCGCGCGGATCACTCAAACGAGAAGGTTTTCCTGATTACATTGCCGAAGACGGTATCGGCCTTCGCGGTCAACGGAGCATTCAACTGCTCGAACTCGGGAGCAAAATATCGCTTGATGATGTGAAAGCTCTTAAGTTTGATGATCGCTTGCTACTGGCCGACCGCGTGAAGCAGGACATAGTTGCGCTCGCTCGTGGAACTCAGGCAGACGGCGTTGATCTGACGCAACCTGCCGAAGTTCTGGCCAGGTGGGATAACCGCGCGGCGGTTAACAGCAAAGGGGCAACCCTGTTCGAGCTATGGTGGAATGAGTACAGCAAGGGCAATAGAAAAGCGTTCAAAGTTTCATGGCAGAAGGAGAATCCTCTGAGCACTCCCGCAGGCATTGGAGACCCGGAGCGCGCCGTGCAGGCCCTTGTCAAAGTTGTCAAATTAGTGCAGGAGCGATTCGGCTCGATCGAAGTATCTTGGGGAGAGACGCACCGGCTACGGCGCGGCGCAATCGATGCGCCAATGTCAGGAGCTATTGGGAAGTTCGGCTCCTTTCATACCATAGGCTATCGCCCGGACAAAGATGGCAAGATGGTAGCCAATTTTGGCGACACGTACGTTCTTGCCGTCGAATTCGGCGACACTCCTAATGCCTTCAGCATAATGTCTTATTCCCAGTCTTCAAACCCTCAGTCGAAGCACTTTGCCGATCAGTCCGCCCTCTTTGCGCGGGCGCAAATGAAGCCCGCATGGTTCAGCGAAAAGGAGGTGCAGGCGCACCTCGAACGGACCTACCACCCCGGCGAGTTGAGCGCTGATCCGGCAAGTTTGCCTACAAAACAAGCTGCCGCAGCGAAAACGTCTTTGAGGTGATGGCCCGATGCTGACAACAAGCCGTAAACGCATTTCCTCAGCCGCCCATAGTCACGTCGGCATAGCATCCCCTGAGAGCAGAAATCTCTGGTGTCTTAAAGAGGCGCTGCCATTATGACTTCAACTCCGCTAGCGAACGACCAACGAGGCGGTGCTCATCAATCTCGGACAATTGTCGATACTCTCCGCTATCAGGCTGCGATGCACCCGGATCGAAAGGCTTTCAGCTTCCTCCGGGGTGAATCAATTGAAGAATGCCTCTTCACGTTCGGCGAGATAGACCTGGCTGCGCGCCGTCTTGCCGCATGCTTGCAAGACAGGAACGCTGAAGGCGCGCGGGCGCTTCTGCTTTACCCTGCCGGAATCGATTTCATCGTTGCTCTCCTGGGCTGTATCTATGCGAAGGTCACAGCCGTCCCGACCGCATTGCCGCACAGTAAGAGAAGATATGACACGGTAGCTGCCATAATCAAAGATTGTGAAGCGGCGTTCATCCTCACAACGTCAAAAATTCTCGAATCTTTGCGAGGATCGAGTTTGCCTGTGCTTGATACGAATCTGACTTTGATAGATACCGATAATATCGAGGCTGGCGCCGAAGAGGATTGGCGAATGCCGGTCATCAAACCGGCAACGCTTGCTTACCTGCAATACACTTCCGGTTCTACGTCGGCTCCCAAAGGCGTTATGGTGTGCCACGAAAATGTGCTCCACAATTTGAAGTACATTGATCACGACTTTCAATTTACTTCGGACAGCGTGTCAATCTCATGGCTGCCGCACTTCCATGACATGGGTTTATTGTTCGGAGTGTTGCAACCCATCTTCAGCGGCTTTCATTGCTACTTAATGTCACCTGTCGCATTCCTACAACAGCCTATGCAGTGGCTGCATGCGATTTCACTTTTTGGGGCCACGCACAGCGGCGGCCCAAACTTCGCCTACGAGCTATGCGTGCAGAAGTCCACACCTGAGAGCCTAGAATCATTGAGGCTGGATCAGTGGAAGGTGGCATTCAACGGCGCGGAGCCGGTTCGAGTTGATACGCTGGATCGCTTTGTCAGGATGTACGCTCCTCACGGTTTCCGCAAAGAGGCGCTCTATCCAGCCTATGGCCTGGCCGAAGCAACGCTCAAGGTTTCAGGACGCTTCTATACGGAAGGCTTCATCATCTCCAGTCACGGCTTGAACGCAGAGATGACCGCTCAGGTGCTTCCAGATCAGGCTCCCAAAAGCCCTCGCGCACTCATCAGTCTTGGAAAGCCTGCCTGCGATATGAAAGTGGCGATTGCCAGTCCCGAACTGCGCACAAAGCTGGAGCCGGGCGAGACGGGCGAAATATGGGTTTCCGGCCCAAGCGTAGCGAAGGGATATTGGAACAAGCCGAAGGAGACGGAAGAGATTTTCTGCGCGCGGTTGTGTGATGACCCGGAAAACGTCTACCTTCGCACGGGCGATCTGGGTTTTCTGCGCAACGATGAGCTATTCATCACCGGGCGTTTAAAGGATCTGATTATTATCAGGGGTCATAATTATTACGCAGAGGATATTGAAAGCAGTATTGAAGGAAGTCACACGGCGCTTAGAAAGGGGGCGGTCTCTGCCTTCTCGGTAGATGTTGATGGCACGGAGAAGCTTGTAGTCATCCAAGAGTTGGTGCGGCATTACACCGAGCCTTTAGAGGAGATCTTTGAGGCAATCCGCGCAGCCGTTGCCCGCAATTATGATCTCCATCCCCATACCATTGTGCTGGTCAAGATGGGAACGGTTCCGAAAACCACCAGCGGGAAAATTCAACGTCACCGCTGCCGTGAACTGTTCCTCGCGCGCGAGCTTGATGAAGTTGCGAGCAGCACCACGCCTGAGATTTCAGCCGAAGAAGAGTTGCCGTCTTTGAGTCGCGACCAGCTCACCCGCCTGAGCGATGAAGAGAGGCAACAACATGTCACTTCATACGCACGCGGGCTGGTTGCGGGGATTCTGAAAGTGAATACCCGTCAAATTGATCCCGGCAGATCGCTCCTTAGCTTCGGGCTGGATTCGATGACGGCAGCTGAATTGAGCATCAAGTTGCAAAGGGATTTAGGCGTAATGTTGCAGCCCGTAGAGTTTCTCGGTGACGTGCGCTTGGATGACCTGGCCAGCCTCATTATCAACACGCTCAGCACAGAGGCAACCGATTCGCAAATAGACGTTCGACCGGACGATGAAGCCTTTGCACTTTCCTACGGACAAGAATCACTATGGTATCAATATAAGTTAACGCCACAAAGTGCGGCTTACAATATTGCTCGTGCGATTCGGCTCGGGGCGGCATTGGACACAGGCGCTTTGCATCGCACCTGTCAAAAACTATTTGAACGCCACGCTAGTTTGAGAACGGCGTTCATTGTTTCAAACTCCGAAGTAAGACAGCGCATACTGCCGAATGTCGAAGTCCCTTTCGAAATCTTCGACTCGTCCGCCTGGGCTGAGGATGTTCTAAACGACATGATGCAACAAGAAGCGGACCGGCCCTTCAACCTTGAAGCTGATTTGCCTGTGCGCTTCAAACTGTTTCAAAGCCCCGCGAGGGGAAACATCCTCTTGATGGTCTTTCATCATATAGTCGTTGATTTCTGGTCCTTAGCCCTCCTCGTTAAGGAACTGGGAGAGATCTATACGGCGGAATCCGTCGGCAAGCCGATTGATCTTGCAGCGCAAGCCTGTGATTACAAGGCTTATGTTCGATGGCAAGCCCAGATGTTGAGCGAAACCAAAGGTGAAATGCTAAGGACTTATTGGTTGAAGAATCTTGCTGGCGACCTGCCAGTGATAGACATTTCATCGGGGCGCAGGCCCGCGACGCAATCTTTTGAGGGGGCCTCATATCTCTTTAAACTGAGTCCCCAAACTTTAGAAGGGGTCAAACGGCTTTGCAGTGAATACCAAGCCACCCCAAACATGGTTTTGCTTTCGGCCTTTCACATTCTGCTGCATCGCTACTCCGGCCAGGAAGACATCGTCATCGGCGCACCAACTGCCGGGCGGTCGTGCGCAGACTTTGCCGAAACGATCGGCTACTTTGTCAACCCTGTGGCCATTCGCGCGTATCTCTCAGCCGATACGACCTTCGCAGAATTCCTCAAGCAGGTTCGTCAAACGTCATTGAAAGCGCTTGAACACCAGAAGTACCCGTTCTCTCTTCTAGTCGATCAACTGCAACCGGGCAGGGACATAAGCCGCTCTCCGATTTTTCAAGTGATGTTCGCCTGGCAAAAGCCGCCGGCTTTTGTGCCTGAAGACCTGTCCCTGTTTGCGCTCGGCGCATCGGGCGCGAAGGTACGCTTCGGCAAACTGGAAATGGAGTCGGTTGCATTGAAGCAGCGGGGTTCTCAGTTCGACCTGACGCTTACGTTGTGCGAAGCAGCGGGGGAATTAGTGTCGAACATCGAATACAGCACAGACCTTTTTGAACCATCAACCATCCGGCGTATGGCTGAACACTTCGAAACCCTGCTCGGGAGCATAATCCAGGACCCAACCCGGCCCATTTCTCATTTGCAGTTAGTGACAGAACGCGAACAACAGCTCTTCGCGCAATGGGCGAATACTTCGGTTGATTACGGGCCGAGTAAAACTCTCTCCGAGCTTTTCGAAGAGCAGGCCGCTCGCACGCCCGACCAGGTGGCGCTCGTTTACGGCAATCAGAAACTCACCTATGGCGAGCTTGACAGGCAGGCGAACCGGCTCGCAAATCGCCTGGTAGAGATGGGCGTAACGGCCGAAGCCCTCGTAGGCGTTTGCATCCCGCGCACGCCACGTATGCTGGTCGCCTTGATGGCCATCCTCAAAGCCGGGGGCGCTTACGTCCCGCTCGATCCGTCCTACCCGCGCCAGCGGCTTGCCCTCATGATTGGAGACGCGCAGATGGTCTTGACCGAGCGCGCGCTCGCCGCCATCTTGCCGGAGACGGGCGCAAAGGCGGTCTACCTGGACGAGACGAGCTTCGGCCACGGGGCCGCGAGCGCGCCAGCCAACGTCGCGCTGCCCGACAATCTCGCCTATGTAATTTACACCTCAGGCTCGACAGGCTCGCCCAAAGGGATTGCGATCACACACCGCAGCGCGGCCGGGCTGATGCAGTGGGCGCGCGGCGCCTTCAGCCCGGAGCAACTCTCGGGCGTGCTGGCCTCTTCTTCGATCTGTTTCGACCTTTCCGTATACGAGTTGTTCGCCCCGCTGTGCTGGGGCGGCAGGGCGATACTGGCGGAGAACGCGCTTGAGCTGCCGTCGCTCGGCTGCGCGGACGAAGTGACACTTATCAACACCGTCCCCAGTTCTATAGCCGAGCTGATCGGGCGCGGCGCGGTGCCGCGGTCGGTCCGCGCCGTGAACCTCGCTGGGGAGAAGTTCCACAGGGAGTTGGCCGACCGGATTTATGATCTACCTCAGATAGAGGTGTTGAATAATCTTTACGGGCCGGCGGAGGACACCACCTACTCTACGGGCGGAGCGGTGGGGAGAGCCGACAGGTCCGACCCTCCGATCGGGTGGCCCTTGCCGAATACCCGTGTCTACATACTGGACGCGAGCCTTGAGCCCGTGCCCGTTGGGGTAGCGGGCGAGATTTATATCGGCGGCGCGGGGCTGGCGCGCGGCTACCTGAACCGGCCTGACCTGACCGCTGAGAAATTTATTCCAAACCCATTTGGCGTTGCGCACGGCGCTCGCATGTACAAGACAGGAGACCTCACCCGGTATCTGCCCGGAGGCGAGATAGAGTTCCTGGGGCGAGTTGATGACCAGATCAAGATTCGCGGGCTGCGGATCGAGCCGGGCGAAGTAGAGTCGGGCCTGCTGACTTTCCCCGGCGTGAAACAAGCAAAGGTTCTCGCAAGAGAAGACCTCAGTGGCAGAAAGCAACTGGCGGCTTATCTCATCACGGAGAATCATGCAGAGCTGAACTTGAGCAGCCTCCGCTCACACCTGAAAGTGAGACTGCCGCACTGGATGATTCCAGAAGTCTTCACTCTCGTCGAGAAATGGCCCGTTACGGCGAGCGGTAAAGTGGACCGCAACGCGCTGTCGAAAATTGAGCCGCTTCATTTCCCAACGGAGAATTGCTATGACCCTCCTAACACCGAGACACAGGCTCGCCTTGCGGAAATTTTCGCTGAAGTGCTGAGGCTTGAACGCGTGGGAATTAACCATAACTTCTTTGAGTTAGGCGGCAACTCGCTTCTAGCCATGCGGATCGTTTCCCGGATCAAGAACGCGCTGCAAGTAGAGGTCTCATTCACCGACTTGATCGCACATGCCCCGACTGTTGCCGCTTTGTCTTCTCTCATCGAGCAGCGAATCCTTGAGAACGCCAGCACGGAAGAAATGCTGAGGGCGCTCAGGGAAATAAACGACGTTTCCTGTTAAGACCAGATATTCCGCTTCAGGTTTCCCGAACAACAAACAATGAATCCAAAAATCACTACCGCAGATTCTCGTTTGCCGGACTCTGCCACAGGGGCGATGCCCGCTTCGGGCGAGCGCCTTTCTGCGCAGGAGCGGCGCAGACTTCTCGACACGCTCCTGCGCAACCGCGCCGCGAGCGGCGGCGCGCAGCCCCGCATACCGAAATTACCGCGAGCTGAAGGAGTCAATGTCTTCGCCGCATCCTTTGCTCAGGAACGGCTCTGGTTCTTCACTCAACTCAAAACAAACAGCCCCTTCTACAACCAGACCCTGGGCCTTAGGGCGCGGGGGCGCTTGAATGAAGCGGCCCTAAAAGAGAGCTTGAGCCTGATAGCAAAGCGCCATGAGACTATGCGCACTACGTTCGTCGTAGAGGACCAGCGGCTCGTTCAAATCGTGTCGCCTGATTGCTCAGCGCACCTTGACGTCATTGATCTAACAACCCTGCCTTCTGGTGAGTGTGAGGCCGCGAGACAGGAAATCGTTTCGGCAGAAACCAATCGCCCCTTTGACCTCGCACAAGGCCCGGTGTTGAGAAGCACCCTTGTGCGCCTCGGCGAAGAAGAGAGCTTCCTGATGTTTTCGGCCCATCACATCGTCACCGATTACTGGGGGCTTTCCGTGTTTCTCACAGAGCTAACGGCGATCTATTCTTCTTTCTCCGAAGGGCTGGAGCCTGCGCAGGCGGAGCCGCTCATTCAGTATGCGGATTTTGCGATGTGGCATCGCGATTGGATGCGCAGCGGGGTCTATGAGAAACAACTGGCTTACTGGAAAAAGCAGCTTGAAGGGGCCGAAACTCTGCGATTCCCAACCGACTTTGCCAGGCCGCCAATCCAAGCATTTCGCGGAGCTATTTTCCGATGGCCGCTTGGGGCGGAGCTTGCTTCAAAGGTGCGGGCGTTCAGCGACGCCAACGGCGTGACTTTATACATGACGCTGCTCACCGCCTTCAAACTGCTTCTGCAACGCTACAGCGGGCAGCAAGAGGTCATTGTCGGGACGCCTATAGCCAACCGCAGCCTGCTCGAATTGGAAAGAATCATCGGGTTCTTCTCCAATACTCTCGTTTTGCGCACTGAACTCGGGTGCGACATAAGCTTTCGCAGCGCCCTCGATAAGGTTAAAGAGGTTTGCCTCGCCGCTTACACACACCAGGACCTTCCGTTTGAAAAACTGGTTGAAGAATTGCAGCCGGAGCGCGACCTTCGCCGCAATCCGTTGTTCCAGGTGATGTTCAGGCTGCAAACAGCATTGCTGTCGTCGCTCGAACTCAAAGGCCTGTCCTTGTCGCAAGTCTGGGACGATGACATTGAGCCAGGCGCGAGGTTCGATCTCGAACTCGCGATTCGAGACGACAAAGAAGACTTCATCGCCACGCTGGAATATAACACCGATCTGTTTACGCCTGCGACAATCGAAAGGATCAGTCGTCATTACCGATACTTGCTCACGGCGGCGCTGTCAGACCCCAACCGGCCTGTCTCCATGCTTGCGATGGTCGGCGAAGACGAGCGAGCTCAGTTGCTAAACGAGTGGAACGAGAACCGGGTTTGACTACGGCGAACCGCTCTTCCCCCACGAGATGTTCCAACGACAGGCGAGGCAGCATCCTTACGCCCTGGCGCTGGAGTTTGAAGACCGGCAGATGAGCTACGCGGAACTCAATGAGAAGGCGAACCGGTTGGCGCACTACCTGCGAAGGCAAGGGGTAGGGCCGGAGAGTGTGGTCGGCCTATACCTTGAGAGATCGCTGGAGATGGTGATCGCGTTGCTCGCGGTGAGGAAGGCAGGAGGAGCCTATCTGCCGATAGACGGAAGTTCCCCGGCCGAGCGAGTTGCCTATATGCTGGAGGACGCGGGAGCGACGGTCGTCCTGACGCAGGAAGGCTTAAGACAAGCCATAGCCGGGGCGAGCGCGAAGGTAGTGAGTGTGGATGGGCTGTCAGACGAGCTACGCAGAGAGAGCCGAGAAGACCCGGCAGTAGCGTTGGACGGGGAGAATCTGGCTTATGTCATTTACACGTCCGGCTCGACCGGGCGGCCCAAAGGGGCGATGAACACGTACGGCGCGATCAGCAATCGCCTGCTCTGGATGCAGCAAACCTATCAGTTGGATTCAACCGACCGTGTCCTTCAAAAGACTCCCTTCAGCTTTGACGTTTCCGTCTGGGAGTTTTTCTGGCCGCTAATGACGGGAGCAACTCTCGTCATCGTTCCGCCGGGGGGACACCGCGACAGTCAATATCTGGCCCGCTTAATTGCCGAGAAACAGATAACCACGGTCCACTTTGTTCCTTCAATGCTCGCAGTGTTTCTGCAAGAGCCGGAGGCAGTTGATTGCAAGAATTTGAGGCGAGTGATCTGCAGCGGCGAAGCCCTGCCGAAGGAACTCAGCGCCCGCTGCCTCAGGATTTTGCCCGCCGACTTACACAACCTTTACGGCCCCACCGAAGCGGCAATTGACGTTACATCCTGGCACTGCCAGTCGGAAGACCGGCGACCGGCGGTACCCATCGGCAAGCCAATCGCCAATACCCAAATGTATGTGGTTGATGAGGACTTCAACTTGCTCCCGATTGGCATGGCCGGTGAATTGTGTATCGGCGGAGTGGGGCTGGCTCGCGGTTACTTAAACAGGCCGGGATTGACCGCAGATAAATTCGTGGCCGATCCGTTTTCCAGCCGCACCGGAGCGCGGATGTATCGGACGGGTGATTTGGCGCGCTGGGCGACGGACGGGAACCTGGAGTTTCTTGGTCGAAGGGATTCTCAAGTGAAGATTCGCGGCTTTCGCATTGAGCCCGGAGAGATCGAAGCAACGCTAAGGCAACACCCGGCGGTCGAACAGGCCGTGGCCGCGACGTACCCGGACGAGCGTGGCGACCATAGGATCGTCGCTTACGTGGTCCCTGATGAGGCTGAACTCGGCGCCAAGAGCGGGCTGCAAAGCGAGCAGGTCAATCAGTGGCAGACGGTCTGGAATGAGACGTACGAGCCGGGTTTGCATATCGCTGATCCGACGTTCAACATCGCGGGGTGGAAGAGCAGTTATTCGCATCATTTGATGAGCGATGAGGAAATGCGGGAATGGCTAAGCCGGACCGTAGACCGCATCCTGGCATTGCAGCCTCGGCGCGCAATTGAAATCGGTTGCGGAACCGGAATGCTTCTCTTCCGCATCGCTCCGCATTGCGAAGAATATTGGGCGAGCGACTTCTCTCAAGAAGCTTTGAACTACGTCCAGAAGCACGCCGAGAGTTTGAGCGACCGCTTACCCATCGCGAATCTCCTGTGCCGCGAGGCAAGCGTATTTGATGGGCTTGATGAGAATTCTTTCGACACGATAATCCTGAATTCAGTCGTTCAGTACTTTCCTTCCATTGAATACCTGACGCAGGTTCTGGAAGGGACGATCAGGATCGGGTCACCGGGAGGAAGAATTTTCATCGGGGACGTCCGCAGCCTCCCACTACTCGAAGCAATGCACGCTTCGGTCTTGCTGTCGCAAGCCGACGATGGGTTTGACGCCGGCAGATTTGTTCAACGCTGGCGCAGCGCCATCAAGCAGGAAGAAGAGTTAGTCATCAGTCAAGCATATTTCGCTATGTTGAAGCGGCAATTCCCAAAGATCAGCTATGTCGAGATGAAACCAAAGCGCGGCTGGCATGAGAACGAGATGAATCGGTTTCGCTACGACGTCGTAATACATCTCGGAACGAGGCCGGACATCATCACGCCTTCGCGGACCATAGAGTGGAGCAAAGAGACGCTTGATCTATCGGGCATCACGCAAATGCTCTGCGAGCACCAGCCCGATTCGTTGGTGATTACCGGCGTGCCCAACTCCAGGCTGCATTCGGATGTAGCGGCTGTCCGAATGCTCCGCACGATTGACGGGATCCAAACAGTAGGGGAACTGCGGCGAGTCATCAATGGAAGCGATCGCAAAGGAATACATCCCGAAGAATTATGGAGCCTCGGCGATCAGTTGTCCTATCAGGTTGATTTGAGCTGGCACGCTGCAAGCAGCGACGGAAGCTTCGACGTTGCTTTCTGGAGCCGTAAGAGAAACGGCGACTTCCTTGGGAAGGCCGTCTCGATAGAATGGCCTTCGCCCTCCTTTGATGGAAGGCCATCATTTGAGCTTGCCAATAACCCGTTGCGGCAAAAATCAGTCGGCGGCTTAGGACCGGAACTGCGGCGGTTCGTCGAGCAAAAACTGCCCGAATACATGGTGCCTTCATCATTCGTGCTGCTTGATGCCCTGCCACTAAACGCAAACGGCAAGTTAGACAGGAAAGCGCTCAAGCCGCCCGAGACACAAGCAACCGCTACAACGAAATATGTAGCCCCTCGAAATCCGTTAGAGGAGACAGTGTGCGGGATCTGGGAATATATACTGAGATTGGATCGCGTAGGAGTAGAGCATAACTTCTTCGAACTGGGCGGGCATTCCCTGCTCGCCACACAGGTAATATCGCGGATACGAACACTGCTCTCTGTCAAGCTTCCGTTGCAAGCGATCTTCAACCATCCGACGGTCAGCAAGCTGGCGAGCCAAATAGAACTGGCAAGGCGACAACAGAAGCAATCAATCGAACCGCCTCTGGTGAGGTTAGAGCACAAAGAGCCTGCCCCACTGTCATTCGCGCAGCAGAGGCTATGGTTCATAGACCAGTTGGAGCCCGGCATCGTCTATAACATGCCAGGGGCCGTGAGGCTGCGCGGCGAGTTGGATGTCGCTGCGCTGCGGCGGAGCTTAAGCGAGATCGTCGGAAGGCACGAGGTGCTGCGTACCAGCTTCCCCCAGCGGGACGGCCAGCCCTTCCAGCACATCCATCCCCCCTCTGAGCTTGATCTGCCCTTCATTGACTTGTCAGACAAGCCTGTCGAGCAAGCTGAGACATCTGCCCTGATGCTTTCGCAGTGGGAAACGAAGCGAGGCTTCGACCTCAGCACCGGGCCATTGATGAGGGCAATGCTGCTGAAGGTAGCAGAGGCCGACCACGTGCTGGTGGTGACGATGCACCACGTCGTCAGCGACGGGTGGTCTGTGGGGATACTGATTCGGGAATTCATGCAGTTGTATAGGGCCTACAGCTCAGGGCGGGAGTCCGGGTTGGAAGAGTTGCCCTTGCAGTACGCCGACTTCGCCGTCTGGCAGAGAGAGTGCCTGAAGGGAGACGTGCTCGAGGAGCAGATGAAGTACTGGAAGGGGCAGTTGGAGGGGGTGAGCGCGCTGGAGATGCCGACCGACCGACCGAGGCCGGCGATGGCAAGCCACAGAGGAGAAAGTGTGAAGTTCAGTTGGGGGGAGGAACTGACCGGGCAGATGAAGGCGCTGGCACGACGAGAAGGGGCGACGCTGTTCATGGTGGTGCTGGCCGGGTTTCAAGTGCTGCTGAGCCGCTACAGCCGCCAGGAGGATGTGGCGATAGGAACAGACGTGGCAAACCGCAACCGCAGCGAGATAGAAGGGCTGATAGGGTTCTTCGTCAACCAACTGGTGCTCAGGTGCAGGCTAGACCCGCAGCAGAGTTTCCGCCAGCTGGTGAGTGAAGTCAGGGAGGTAACGCTGGGGGCATACGAGCATCAGGACCTCCCTTTCGAGAAGCTGGTGGCCGAGTTAGCTTTGGAACGAGATATGAGCCGGGCACCCCTGTCTCAAGTGAAGCTTACCTTACAGAACACTGAGCAGCCAAATCTCAATCTGGATGGATTGCAGGTCAACGAGTTCGACGTTGAGAACGGAATTGTCAAAGTTGACTTACAACTGATGCTGCACGAAGTAGAAGGCAGGTTAGAGGGCGCACTCTACTACGCTACAGACCTCTACGAGAGCGCAACTGCGCAGAGAATACTCGGACACTTAGAAGTGCTATTGAAGTCAATAGCCGCGAACCCTGATCGCGCGATATGTGAATTACCATTAATGAGCGAAGCGGAAAGAGATCAGTTGTTAAAGAGGTGGAACAACACAGAAACCGCCTACCGCGAAGCCCTCTTCGTCCACCAGATGTTTCAGCGGCAAGCCGAGCTCAACCCCGATGCTGTCGCCCTCATCTTTGATAATCAACAGATGTCCTACGGCGATCTCAATCGCAAGGCGAATCGTCTGGCTCACTTCCTCAGGAGAGAAGGCGTAGGCCCGGAGAGCATCGTTGCCGTGTACTTAGACAGGTCCATGGAGCTTGTCGTCGCGCTGATTGCTGTCTTGAAGGCGGGGGCGGCGTATGTGCCGATAGATACAGGCTACCCGGTGGAGAGGGCAGCATACATGCTCAAGGACGCAGCGGCAAAGGTTGTAATAAGCAAGGAGGAGATGAGAGAGACGGTAGATGGCTTGGGGCTGGAGGTGGTGAGCGTGGACAGGGATCGGGAGGAGATAGATGAGCAGAGCGAAGAAGAGCCATGTGTGGAGGTGAGCGGAGAGAACGTGGCTTACGTCATCTACACTTCCGGCTCGACGGGCAAGCCGAAGGGAGTTTGCGTTACGCATAATGATTTGATTTGTCTCTTCAAAGCAACAGAGCGATGGTTCAACTTTGATCACAACGACGTGTGGACGCTATTCCATTCCTATGCTTTCGATTTTTCCGTATGGGAGATGTGGGGCGCACTGCTTTACGGGGGTAGTCTCGTGGTCGTCCCTTACTGGATAAGCAGGTCGCCGGATAAATTCCTCGAACTCATCAAGCGAGAGCGCGTGACAGTGCTTAATCAAACGCCATCCGCATTCCGACAACTGATACAGGCGGATGGGGCTTCGGACGAAGGCGACCTCTCGCTGCGGCTCGTAATCTTTGGCGGCGAAGCTCTCGACCTTTCTTCGCTGCGACCCTGGTTCGAGCGCCACCCCGAGGATCTAATACGCCTTGTCAATATGTATGGGATTACCGAAACCACGGTCCATGTCACTTACCGACCCATCAAATCCACCGACATATTCGAGGCTCGCGGAAGCGTTATCGGCGGGCCGATACCACACCTCCAGGTATACCTGTTGAATGATTATCTTGATCCGGTTCCCATCGGTTTTCCCGGTCAAATCTACGTCGGCGGCGCAGGGCTGGCGCGCGGTTATTTAAACCGCCCAGGTCTGACGGCGGATCGCTTTATTCCGAATCCTTTCAGCAACGAGCCGGGCGCTCGGCTATACAAGAGTGGTGACCTCGCGCGTTTCCTGCCAGGAGGCGATTTCGAGTACCTGCGGAGGACCGATCACCAAGTCAAGATTCGCGGCTTCAGGATAGAACTCGGCGAAATCGAAGCCGCGCTGGTTCAGCATCCGGGCGTGCGCGAAGCCGTGGTGCTCGCGCTTGATGACACGCCTTCTCAGAAGCGGCTTGTCGGTTACGTCGTGGCGAAAGATAAGGAACTCGCGACGGCTGGAAACTTGCGCAAGTTCCTTCAGAAGCTGCTCCCCGAAATCTCAATCCCGTCGGCATTCGTCCTGATGGAATCGTTTCCGCTAAACTCGAACGGAAAACTTGACCGCGCGTCGCTCCCCGCTCCGAGCATGTCGAGGCCCGGTTTTCATGAACCTTTCGTGCCGCCGCAGAATGAAGAAGAAGAACTTCTCGCGAAGATTTGGGGCGAAGTTATCGGCGTCGATCAGGTCGGGTCCCACGATAACTTCTTTGCTCTCGGCGGAGATTCGATACGCAGCATTCAGGTGCTCTACCGGGCGGAGCAACAAGGGTTGCGCTTCACTTTCCAGCAGTTGTTTCAGCACCAGACTATTCACGAGCTTGTCGAAAGCATCAAGAGCCAGGATGAGCAGGCGGATTCGCCTCTTCGAGCGAAACCATTCGGCACTTTGACGCCGGATGATCTCAAGAAGCTGCCTCCGAACGTCGAAGACGCATACCCGCTGGCATCATTACAGGCGGGAATGGTTTTTCACAGCGAGTTCAATGACAATGCAACAGCCTATCATGATGTCTTCAGCTACCACTTGAGATCGCCTTTCAGCGAATGCGAATTCCGCCGTGCCGCAGAAGAGATAGTTGCGCGCCATCCGGTGCTGCGAACGTCGTTCGATCTTGTAAGCTTCAGCCGACCTTTACAAATAGTCCATGCGGATTCGAATTTGTCGCTTGAGATTTTCGACCTGCGCGGGATGGCCGAAACGCAACAGGAAGCAGACATCTGCGAATGGGTTGATCGAGAAAAGCACAGAGGATTTGACTGGCGTCAGGCGCCCCTGCTGCGTTTTTACATACACCGCCGCAGCGACAAGACATTTCAACTAACCGTGAGCTTCCATCACTCGATCCTGGATGGATGGAGCCTCGCGACGATGCTCACGGAGCTGTTTCAACGCTACTTCCGCCTGTTAGGAAAGAATATTGAATCGCCCCTCCCTCCGCCGAAGTCTTCTTACAGCGATTTCATCGTGCTAGAGCAAGAGGCAATAGAATCCGAGCGTGCGCGCCGCTACTGGGAAGAGAAACTCGACGCCCCGACCGTCTACCGATTGCCCCGACTGCGCCCGCAACCGGGCGACTCGCCGAGCGAGAAGGGTCGCGTGCAAGTATTGGAGGTTCCGATCTCCGATGAGGTCTCGAAAGGTCTGCCGGGCATGGCTCAAAGGGCTGGCCTGCCGCTAAAGAGCTTTTGCCTCGCCGTGCACCTGAAGGTCTTGAGCCTATTGACGGGACAGTCGGATATTCTCACGGGGCTTGTTTCTAACGGTCGGCTGGAAGAGGAGGATGGCGAACGGGTACTCGGCTTGTTCCTCAATACGGTGCCGCTCCGACAGCGATTAAATGGCGGCACATGGCTGCAACTTGCCGAAGAAGTCTTCGCGGCAGAGCGCGAGTTGCTGCCCTTCCGCAGGTACCCGCTGGCGCACTTGAGCAAAGCGAGTGAATTGTTCGAGGTGGCCTTCAATTATGTTCACTTTCATGTTTATCAGGGCTTGGAAAGATTCGACGAATTGCAACTTCTTGGGAACGTCGCATACGAAGAAACTAATTTCACTTTGATGGTGAATTTCGTTCACAGCATCTCGTCTTCGCAGGTGCAACTGAGCCTTAACTACAACGCCTCTGCTTTAAGCGAAGAAGAGATAAATACCATCGGAAAGTATTACGCGCGCGGCCTTGAAGCGATGGTGGCCGAGCCTACGGGGCGCTACGAGCTAACCTCGTTACTGTCGAGCCAAGAGAGGGGCGCCTGCTCATTGATTGGAACGATACGCGGATCGAATACAGGCTAGGCAGGTGCCTTCATAATTGGGTTGAGGATCAGGTCGAGAGAACACCCGAGGCTACGGCCTTGATTTTCGGACACCAATCGCTGAATTACCGAAAGTTGAATGCGCGGGCGAATCAACTGGCGCATCACCTGAAAAACATCGGCGTGAGCGCGGGCAGCCTCGTTGGCATTTGCGTGGAGAGGTTGATTGAGATGGTCGTAGGACTTCTCGGCATTCTGAAGGCGGGCGCAGGCTATCTGCCTCTCGACCCCGCGTACCCGAAGGATCGTCTCGCTTATATCCTTGATGACGCCAAGCCGAGCGCGCTGCTCACGCAGCAAGATTTAGCAGAGACTCTCGCGGGTGCGGGCATACACGTTATCGCGCTGGACGCCGGGTGGGACGCGTTCACGGTTAACGACGACGAAAACCCTAATGTCAAAGTGCAGCCTGACGATGTGGCTTACGCGATCTACACTTCGGGTTCGACCGGAAGGCCGAAAGGGGTTTTGATTTCACACCGTGGGATTTGCAACCGCCTGTTATGGATGCAAGACAGTTACCAACTGAGCAGCATGGATTCAATCCTGCAAAAAACGCCTTACGTATTCGACGTCTCCGTATGGGAATTCTTCTGGCCTTTGATGACCGGCGCGCGCCTCGTCATTGCGCGGCCTGAAGGACATAAGGACAGCAAGTATCTCATCAATCTGATCGTCGAACGACAGATCACCACGCTGCATTTCGTCCCGCCTATGCTACAGGTCTTTCTGGAAGAGGAAGGCGTTGAGAGGTGCAAGAGCCTGAAGCAAGTGATTTGCAGCGGCGAGGCTCTCAGCCACGAGTTGCAAGAAAGATTTCATGCCAGGCTCGACGCGGAGTTACACAACCTCTACGGGCCGACCGAAGCGTCTGTGGACGTGACCTCTTGGCGATGCGAAAGAAACAGCGGGCAGAGATCAGTGCCGATTGGTTTTCCCATAGCTAATACTCAGATTTATATACTCGATCAGCACCTTCAATTGCTGCCAGCCGAAGTCGCGGGGCAGTTGCATATAGCCGGGACGGGCCTTGCGCATGGCTACTTGAACAGGGCCGATCTGACGGCGGAAGCGTTCATACCAAATCCATATTCGGAAAAGCCCGGAGACAGGTTATACCGGACTGGGGACTTGGCGCGGCACCTGCCGGACGGCAGCATAGAGTATCTGGGCCGCATAGACCATCAAGTTAAAATACGAGGATTCCGTGTCGAACTTGGAGAGATTCAGAACATCCTTCTCGAACATGGATCAGTACGCGAGGCTGTGGTGGTTGCTCACGAAGACGGGCAAGAGGTTAAGCGGCTCGTGGCTTGCGTAGTCCCCGATAGGGAAGCGCCTCCCACCATTGATGACCTGGTGAGCTTCCTCAAACAAAGGTTACCTGAGTACATGGTTCCGTCTGCGTTCGTGCTGCTGGATGCTATTCCGCTCTCTTCAAACGGCAAGGTGAGTCGTAAATCACTGCTCGCTCTTGACGCTCTGGGCCTGGCACAAAGCCCCCCGTCTAAAGCGCCATCCAGCCCTGTGGAGATGATAATCGGTAGCATCTGGAGGCAATTGCTCAAGGTTGATTCGATTGATGTTCGTAGAAGTTTTTTTGAGCTTGGCGGGGATTCGCTGCTCGCTATGCAGATGAATTCGCGGCTGATGAAGCATTTCAAAGTAGACGTGCCGCTGCAAGCAACCTTCGAGGCGCCGACGATAGCCGCGCTCGCGCTCCGAATAGAACAGGCGAAGCGAGAATGGCGAGAGGATTTCGCGTCTTGCCTGGCACGCGCGCCGCGCCCGGCGGAGTTGCCCCTGTCATACGCGCAGCAGCGGCTCTGGTTCCTCGACCAGCTAACCCCCCGCAACTCGCTTTACAACATGCCCGGGGCCGTCCGATTGAGGGGGGCGCTGAACCTAGAGGCGGTTCAAAGCAGTTTGAATGAAATTGTCCGCCGCCACGAAATCTTGCGCACTAGCTTCCCGTCAAGGGACGGAAAGCCGCAACAGCACATCGCGGAGTCGGCAAGTCTGCCGATTCACTCGATTGACTTCAGCACCATTCCGGCGGCTAATCGTGGAGAGGCTTTGCGGCGCGAGATGAACCGGCAATCGGAATATCCTTTCGACCTGAGCGACGGCCCCCTGCTGCGCGTTTGTCTGCTCTGCGCTTCCGAAGATGAACATGTCTTGTTCGTCGTGATGCACCACATCGTCAGTGACGGCTGGTCAGTGGATATTTTGCTCCGCGAGTTTGACGCGCTCTACCGCGCATTTGACGCAGGGCAGCCATCGCCGTTGCCCGAACTTTCGATTCAGTACGCGGATTACGCAGTGTGGCAGAGAGAATGGCTGCGGGGCGAAGTGATTGAGCTTCAAATGGAGTATTGGCGGCAACGACTGGCGGGCGCAGCGGCGCTTCAATTGCCCGCTGACTTCCCGCGCGAAGAGAGGACCGATAGACCCTCCGAAAGCTTTTCTTTTCAACTGCCGGCGCATCTCTACCGGGAGCTGAAGCACAAATGCCTGGAAGAAGGCGTCACGCTCTTCATGCTGTTACTGGCCGCCTTCCAGACGCTTTTGCATCGCCATTCCGGCCAGACCGACATTGTGACGGGCTCGCCCGCGGCGAATCGCAACAGGTTCGAGACCGAAGATTTGATCGGTTATTTTATCAACCCGCTCGCCTTGCGAACGAGCTTCTGTGACAACCCGACATGCGCTGAGTTGCTGCCGCGCGTGAGGGAGACGGTTCTCGGCGCGTATACCCATCAGGACGTGCCGTTCGATCTGATTGTTGATGACCTTGCCCCGGCACGCGACCTGACGCGCCTTCCATTATTCCAGACATGGTTTGTGCTTCATAACTTGCTGAGGCACGGCAATCAACCGCTCAGTTCCTTAAGCGCAACTCTCATGCCTGTTCAGACTTCGGGGGCGCGGTTGGACTTCGCGCTCGAAATGATCGAAGACGATCAACTGCGCGGAATCTTTGTGTACGCGGCAGACCTCTTTAGGCCCGAAACGATTGCGCGAATGGCCGAGCATTTCGAGATTATACTCCAATCGGTCGCCAGTAATCCGTACGTGTGCGTCCTCGATATATCTCTTGAGCAACAGCGACAAGACGGGGCAAATGTCGAAACTCGCAGGACAGATGCTCGGGCTGATTTCCGCTTCTGATCCGGTTTAGTCTGACCAAGCACCGATAGGAAACCAACTCCAATGCCTGACAATAGTCTTTATCGCCTGGCGAGCACGACTATCTGTGAGCCGCTAGTCAGCAACTGGACTGCCTGGCCCAATGTCATTGCTCCCGTTCCGGCTGGCTTTCACCTGTTAGAGTATCAGATACCTACGCTGCAATCGTTCGTAGAAAACCCGGCTTTGCATGCTCAGGCCTGCCGAAGTCCCGAACTGGCCGGTGGGCCATTCGTCAATATACAGGTTGAAAGAGTAGAGGAAGTAAGAGCGCTCCTGAGAGAAATGCAGATCGGAATGGCCCACAATATCAGGATGGCCAGAGAACTACGCGAATTTCAGAACTGGCTCATTGAGCACGCGCGAGGGGAGAGTCTCGAACCCTACTACGGACGGATTCCTGAATCACTTAGGGGCTACGTGGAGCTGGTCTACGATTACTATCACCGCGCATCCGTGCGGGTGCTTGAGGGGTTGCTTTATGAGAGCGATTACTACCATCCCGCTCTGCACTCGCTGCGGCTCTTTTCGCTTCGCAATGATCGCGCTCGTCCATACTTCTTAAACACGCCGCGCCTCCTTCAGGAGGGCCAGATTTCTTGCAGTATGCCCTTTGATGATGCTCGCGTCAACAGGCTTTTCGAGCTTTCATTGGAGTCATCCACGCTGGCTGAAATCCGTGAGCTGTTATCGCTCGATCAGAGTTCAGACAAGATTCTGCTGCCGCTTCTATCCAGCCATGGAATCACGCCTCCTGCCGAATGGTCCGAGGATTCAGTTCGCGTCAAGTATTTCGGGCACGCCTGTGTGTTGTTTGAGCGGAGAGGCGTTTCAATCCTGACGGACCCATTCGTGCCCGTCAGGACATTAGAGGGCGGAATTGAGCGTCACACCTATGATGATCTTCCGGCAAGAATTGATTACGCTCTGGTAACGCATGGACATCAAGACCACTTCTCCCTTGAATCGCTGTTAAGACTGCGACATCGCATCGGATGTTTAGTTGTTCCGCACGCTTGCGGAATGCTCTACGGTGACGTGTCGCTCAAGCTACTGGCAAAGCGATTGGGGTTCCGAAACGTGATTGAGCTGGATGTGTTTGAATCAATTCCGCTCGAAGACGGAGAAATCACGGCCATACCTTTTTTGGGTGAACACTCAGACATTGCGCACAGCAAAGCCGCCTATGTCATTCGGGCAGGACGTCGCAAGATACTTGTCGCGGCAGATGCCGACTGCCTTGACATAAACGTTTATCGCAACGTCAGAGCGGCGCTAGGGCCGGTTGACACCGTTTTCATCGGGCTGGAATCGGTAGGGGCAACGCTCTCGTTTGCTTACGGGTCGCTGCTTCCCAAAAAGCCCTCGCGTACTCAGGAACAAACGCGAAGGCAACATGGTTGCAATGCCGAACGAGCGCTTGAAATCCTTGACGTGCTAGACGCCGAGCGACTCTATAACTACGCAATGGGATTGGAACCGTGGATGTATTACATCCTTGGATTCGATTTGGATGAAACCTCGCCGCAATTGCAAGAGTCGGAGATTCTACTCTCGAAGCTTCGGTCAAGAGGCTTCGCAGCCGCCGAGCGACTCTATGGCAAACGCGAATTCTACCTCGACGATAGAGTGTCAGTTAGCGGCAAAACTTTTTCACTGTATTCGGCTGCCCACCTTGCCTCCGAGTCAAGCCGTGACGCCGAAGACGATTTCGCATTTTAGCGAGTTCCTTTAAAGGAGAAAGGACGGCAATGACACCATCACGTCAGATCTACAATCGAAAACTGGACGAAGCCCGGCGATACTGGCTTAGGAAGTTGTCCCCTGATGATGAAGTCACAGGCTTCCCGATCCCCCCGTCGCGCTCAGCTACCACCGAAGGTCAGTGGCAGTCATTTGATTTAGCCTTGCCTCCGGCAGTCTGCAACAGAATCAATGCCTTGATCCAGGGTTCTCCCTTTCTTCTTTACGTCGTAGCTGTCGCGGCGGTCAAGATGTGTTTTCAAAAGTACACCGGAGCAAATCTGATCAGCGTGGGAAGCCCTTGCCGGTCAGACATGGGTTCGGGAAACAAGCAAACCCTGTTGCCGATCATTGACCGAATTGACAGGGAGATGACGGTTCGCGAATGCCTCGGCAGTGTGCGAGAAAACTTACTTGAAGCGTACCAGCATCAAGACTATTCCGTTGAAGTTTTACTCCGGGAGCTGAAAGGACCAGACTCTTTATTTGAATCCCCGCTGACTAGCTTTGTCATAGCTTTCGATGAGATTCATGAAGCATTGGACCAGCCCTCGTGCGACATATTGCTGAAACTCTTCAGGGGCGCTAATGAAATTGGCGGAGAGATCAAGTTGAACCCGCGCGCCGCCGACCGTACCTTCGTCGAGCAATTCACAAAGCATCTGGTTACGCTCTTGGAGGCAGCGCTGGAAAACACGGGGGCGAAGATCGCAGACCTGCCGATTCTGTCACGGCGCGAGCGATCACGGTTAATTGAGTTCAGCGGGCTGGCTGACGCGCAGAGGACAGACAAGACGATCCACGCCTTGTTTTCATCACAGGCATCTGAGAACCCGGAAGCCGCTGCGTTGATTTGTCAGGGGCAATCACTCTCTTATCGCGAGCTTAGCGAGCGTGCAAATCAGATGGCGCATCACTTGAGATCGCTCGGAGTGCGTTCTGAGTCTCTCGTCGCAGTTTGCCTTGAACGAAGTTCGGAATTGATAGTCAGTTTGCTCGGCGTCCTCAAAGCGGGCGGCGCCTACATTCCGCTGGACCCCGGCAACCCGGCTGCGCGGCTTGTGACTATGCTCGAAGACGCCAAGCCTGCCGTGCTGATTACCCGAAAGAATCTGTTGGGTGACTCCATTCCCGCTACAACCAGGATCATTGAGATGGACGAAGACATTCATCTCATAGAAAAACAGCCTGCCTCCGATCCGGGCGTTACTGTCGAACTCCAGAATCTCGCTTATTGCATTTACACTTCGGGGTCTACGGGTTCGCCGAAAGCAGTCGGCGTGACGCACCAGGCAATTGCTGCCCGCGCAATCACCATGCGCAGCTTGTATGGGATCGGCGCTTCGGACCGCATGCTTCAATTTGTCTCACCGGCATTTGACGCATTCGGGGAAGAACTCTTCCCCATTCTTATCCAGGGGGGAAGCGTTGTACTTACTCACCAAGACCCATCTACATTGTCTGCGGAAACACTGCTGTCGCTTGTTGCGCGCGAGCAAGTTACGATTTTGCATTTCGTGGCCGAGTACTGGTTGCACCTTGTGAAATACCTTTCGGAGAGCGATCAAGTATTGCCGCCCTCGGTGAAGCTTACCATCGTCGGCGGCGAACCGATGCCGACTGAAGCTTCTGCCGAGTGGCTGCGGCGGGGGCCTTCGCAATCGCGATTGTTCAACGCTTACGGGCCTACAGAGGCCACGATCACGGCGACGAGTTACGAGTACACCAACGAAACCGCAGGCAGACTCAACTGGGTTCCCATCGGGCGTCCCCTATCTAACTCTTCCATTTACGTAGTTGATAACGAAGGACAACTATGCCCTGTTGGCTTGCGGGGCAATCTGCGCATCGGAGGATCGTGTCTCGCTAGAGGGTATCTACGCCGGCCCGATCTGACGGCTGAAAGATTCATCCCAGACCCGTTCAGCGACGTTGACGGAAGCCGAATGTACTACACCGGAGATTTGGCCCGATGGCTCCCCGACGGGTCGTTGGAATATCTAGGCCGTGATGACAGGCAGGTCAAAATTCGAGGTTACAGAATCGAGTTGGGAGAGATTGAAGCAATGTTGCTTGCGCATCCGGCAGTGGATCAATGCGCAGTGAATGTCTTTGAAGATGGGAATGTCAATAAGCGGCTGGTTGCTTATGTTGTGATGCGAGAGCCAGCTACAACTATCGAGGCATTACGAGCCTGGCTGCAAGAGAGGGCGCCAAACTTCATGGTCCCATCGAACTTCATGCCTCTCGAACGCCTACCCGTCAATTCCAACGGGAAAATAGACCGGCGCTCGCTCCCCAGCCCGGAAGGCAACGCTTCGAATCAAAGCTACGTCGATCCGATTACGCCGGATGAAAAAGTGCTCGCGGAAATCTGGGCGCAGGTGTTAGGGCTTGATAGAGTAAGCGTCCGCGATAACTTCTTTGAGCTGGGCGGCGATTCCATCCTCAGCATACAGGTCACTGCGCGGGCCAATCAGGCCGGGCTGCGATTTAGCACCCAGGACCTGTTCAAGCACCAGACGATAGCGGCGCTGGCTTCAGCGACCTCCTATCAGGAACCGTCAAAGGCTGAGCAGGGGATTGTAAACGGGTCAGTGCCGCTCACCCCGATCCAGCATTGGTTCTTCGAGCGAAACCTGATTACGCCCCACCATTTCAATCAATCCGTCCTTCTACGAGCGAAGCGGCGCTTGAACCCCTCATTGCTTGAGCAATCCTTCGATACGCTGCTGCTTCATCACGACGCGCTTCGACTGCGCTTCTCGCTGCAGGGCGAAAAATGGTATCAAAACAACTCTGACGTTGAACTCAACCGTGTTTTCTCTTTCGTTGATCTGGGCACGAGGGCGGATATACTGGCCGCGCTTGAAGGCGCTGCCGCTGAGACTCAAGCAAGTCTTGATCTGCAGGCAGGGCCGCTGATGCGCGCCGTGTTATTTGATCTGGGGGAAGGCGAGCCGAATCGGCTGTTAATTGTTATTCATCATCTCGCGGTGGATGGCGTTTCCTGGCGCATCCTGCTCGACGATCTTCAAACGGTTTATGAACAGTTAGAGAGCGGCATTCCGCTCGCGCTTCCCCGCAAGAGCGCGTCCTTCCGGCAATGGGCCGAGCATCTTCAAGCCTTTGCGCAATCTCCGTCACTGCAAGCCGAGCGCAAGCACTGGGCGAGCATTCAATCCGAGGACGTTAGCCTTCTCCCTGTTGACCGGATGACGGGGGCAAATGACTATGCATCCGAAGCTGTCGCCGTCGCCGAACTGACCGGCGAAGAGACTGAAAGATTGCTTCGCCATCGGGTCAGAGCGCGCCAGGCGAACGTGGATGAGATTCTTCTCGCGGCAGTGTCGCGCGCGCTCACCAGTTGGAGCGGGCAACGGAGCCTGTTTGTTGATGTGGAAGGTCACGGGAGAGAAGAGCTTTTTGACGGAGTGGAAGCCGGACGGACGGTTGGCTGGTTCACGAATCTTCATCCTGTTTGGCTGAGAGCGCACGGACCAGAAGCTTCCGACCATTTGAGAGCAGTGACGGAAAGTCTGCGACAAATTCCCAATCGAGGCATCGGCTACGGGCTGCTGCGCTATTTGCGGGATGAGCGGTCCGTAAATGAGCGGACGGGGGTGAATCCTCGCGCCGAAGTTGTTTTCAACTACCTAGGGCAATTCGATAATCTGTTCTCGCACAACGCTCTGTTTGAGACGAGTTTGGAAGCGACCGGGCCTACGCTCAACCCGATTGAGCGCAGACCTTACCTGTTCGAAATCAGCAGCCATATTTCAGGAGGGCGACTGCAGGTGAGATGGTCTTACAGCCGCAATATCCACCTGCCGGAGACAGTCGAACGTCTTACGAAACATCTTCTGAGTTCCATTCGAGATTTGATTGATCTTGACGAATCCCCACTCGCAGTCAGTTTGAACGCGAACGAACTTCTTAATGAGGAGCTTACGCCGGAGGAACTCAACTCCATTCTGGAGGAAGTGAATGTCGAAGGCGCGTAAGCTGTCGCCCGGCATATGCGGAACTTTAGATCGGGCCGTCTCAGCTTCATGTCTTAAGGCTTCTAGAGAATATCGGTGCAATAATGGCGGTTGATAAAGGGAACGTTGAAGCAGTCTATCCGCTTTCGCCAATGCAGAGCGGCATGTTGTTTCACAGTTTGCGAGAGCCTCAGGCAGGCTACCACATTGAGCAGAATAGATATACCCTGACGGGCAAGCTCAATATCGAGAGCTTTGAGCATGCCTGGCGCAAAGTCATAGGGCGGCATTCGATTCTGAGGACTGCTTTCTCATCCGCCGGAAAGATGTCGCAAGTCGTGTTCAAGAACGTAGCCCTGCCAATTGATAAGCAAGACTTGCGACATCTTTTACCCGCCGAGCAGGAGGACAGACTCCGCGCGGTACTGGAAGCGGATCGCAGGCGTGTTTCGGAAACCACAAAAGCCCCGTTAATGCGTCTGGCGCTCTTGCGGATGGCTGATGATTCTTACCTCTTCATATGGAGTTGTCACCACCTTTTGATGGACGGTTGGTCGAGCGCGATGGTGCTTAACGAACTCGTTGCCTATTACAACGCCAACGAGCAAGGAGGCGAGCTAAATCTCTCCCCTCCCAAGCCGTTCCACGATTACATACTCTGGCTGCAAAAACAGGATCGGGGGCGGGCTGAAGAGTTTTGGAAGATCTCGCTCCAGGGCTTCTCAGCGCCGACACCGCTTCCGATTCAAGTCACTCGAAATAATGCGATGAACGGTAACAAGCGGGCTCAGAAAGCTATAAAGCTTCCTGCGTCCGCAAGAAACTCTCTAAGTCTGTGGGCGCGTCAGCATCACCTGACACTCAACACAGTAATGCAGGGAGTCTGGGCGCTGCTGTTAAGCCGGTACAGCGGCGAGGCTGATGTGGTATTCGGAATGACCGTGGCGGGCAGACCGACCGACTTGCCAGGCTCAGAAAACATGGTCGGTATGTTCATCAATACACTGCCTTTGCGCGTGCAATTCAACCCGCAAGACCGTGTATTAGACTGGCTCGGCGAACTTCAGCAGCGCCAGGTAGAGGTTACAAAGTACCAATATGCCGCGCTGGTTGACATTCAGGGCTGGAGCGGCGTACCGCGCGGAGTGCAACTCTTTGACAGCCTATTGATCTTTGAGAACTATCCCATAAAAGCCTTCGACGGGACGGGGGCCAACGGTTCGTCACTACAGGTGCAGGTCCACGCGAGCGAGTTGAAGTTGAATTATCCTTTAGCGCTTACAGTGATCGCCAACCCGGAAATGACCCTCGAAATCGGCTACGACCCTGAGCTATTCACCTCTGAAAGCATAGACCGGATGCTTGCTAACATACAGGTGTTACTGGCAGCGATGGTCAATGCGCAAGATCAGAAGGTGTCGGAACTGTCGCCGCTGAGCGAGGACGAGCGCAATCGCCTGCTCCTTGAATGGAACCAGACAAGTGTTGACTATGGCCGTCATTGCATCCACGAACTCTTCGAGCGGCAGGTGATGAGGAACGCGCACGCAACGGCATTGATCTACGAGGGTCAGTCGGTGAGCTATGAAGAGTTGAACCGCAGGGCGAATCAATTGGCTCACTACCTGGCCGGGGTCGGGGTCGGGCCTGAAGTACGCGTCGCCATTTACATGCAGCGCAGCATAGAGATGATGGCGGCGCTGATGGGTGCGCTCAAGGCGGGGGGCGTGTGTGTGCCGCTTGATCCGGGCTATCCGGCGGAACGCATCAGCTTCATGCTCGATGACTCGCAAGCCCGGGTGTTGTTGACGAGCGAGTCACTCGTCAACAGCTTAGCTGCGCATTCGGCAAGTGTGTTGCGCCTTGACACTCAGTGGGACTTGATTGCGGGCCAGGACGCGGTCAATCCGAGCATCGGAATAGACCCTGAGAACGCAGCTTACATCATCTACACTTCCGGCTCGACGGGGAAAGCTAAAGGCGTTTTATTGCCGCACAGGGCAATCTGCAACGTGATGCATTGGATGAGATCAGAATTCCCTCTGGATAACTCAGACAGAGTTGCGCAGAAGGCTTCTATCAGTTTTGATGCGTCAATGCTGGAAATCTTCTTCCCGCTCGCGGCTGGCGCAGCAATCATCATTACCGCTCCAGAGGGTCATCGTGACGTTGATTATCTAATGCGCTTCATTGCAGATCACGAAGCCACTTATATAGACCTGGTGCCTTCGCTGCTCAAGGCAATGCTCGATACAGGCCAGTTTCACCAGCGCGGCTCTCTCAGGTACATAAGCAGCGGCGGCGAGGCTCTCAGCCTTGAAACCGTGAATCTCTACTTCGACAAGTTTAACCTTCCGCTATGCAATATGTATGGCCCATCCGAGACGACGATTCACTCGACGACCTGGAATTGCCGCAAGGATAGCAAAATGCGCGCAGTGCCCATAGGCGTTCCGCTGACGAATACTCAAGTGTACGTCTTGGATGAACAGAAGCAGCTTGTGCCAATTGGCGGTGCGGGCGAGCTTTACATCGCGGGTGAAGGCGTAGCGAGAAGCTATCTGAATCATCCTGGTTTGACTGCCGAGAAATTCCTGCCAAACCCGTTTAGCGCAGAGCCCGGCGACCGGATGTATCGCACGGGCGATTGGGTACGATGGTCAGACAACGGCTACTTGCTCTATCTCGGCAGAAGAGACCATCAAGTGAAAATCCGAGGTTTCAGGATTGAGCTTGGGGAGATTGAAGCGGCGCTTGAACAGCACCCGGTTGTCGAACAGGCCGTGGTGATGAAGAGAGAGGATGAATCAGGAAACAGCAGACTGGTCGCTTATCTCGTCCCCAGTAAGGAGGTCGGCTGCGCCGGCAAGCGGGCCAAAAACTGGAGTGATAACCTCGCGCTAGCGCTGCGGCGTCATCTGACAGACAGCCTGCCTAATTACATGGTTCCGAGCGCGTTTGTAGAGATGGAACGACTGCCGCTCACGCCCAACGGCAAGCTGGATCGTAAAGCACTGCCTGCGCCCGATCAAATAATGGAATCCGGCAGCGCTTATAACGCGCCCCGGTCGCAAGTGGAAGAAATACTGTGCGGGATATGGGAGCAAATTCTCGGATCAGGCCGCGTCGGGGTAGACGAAAACTTTTTCGAGGTGGGGGGGCACTCCCTGCTGGCCGCGCAGGTGATTTCAAGGATAAGAGACGTGCTCAGGGTCGAGCTGCCTCTGCGCATTTTGTTTGAATCTCCGACCGTGGCCGGGCTGGCCCAAGAACTTGAGCAAGCTAAGTGGCAGCGTCTCGGCGCAGAGCCAGAGATACTGCCGGTTAGTCGTGACTGGCTGTTGCCATTGTCATATGCGCAGCAACGGCTGTGGTTTGTAGATCAGCTCGATCCAGGCAGCAGCGCTTACAACGTGCCGACAGCAGTGAGGCTGCGCGGCGAGCTTGATGCAGAAGCGTTGCGCCGCAGTATCAACGAGATCATCAGAAGGCACGAGGTGTTGCGAACCAGCTTCCCTCAGCGAGACGGTCAGCCCTTCCAGCATATCAATCCCGCCTCTGAAGTTAATATGGCCGTCATTGACTTGTCTGACGAACCGCAGCAGCAAGCAGAAGCAACTGCTCTGAGTCTGGCGCGGCATGAGACGCAGCAAGCATTTGATCTGAGCCGAGGGCCAATATTGAGAGCGATGCTGTTGCGGATAGGCGAAGCAGATCACGTGCTGGTAATAACGATGCATCACGTTGCGAGCGACGGTTGGTCTATAGCGATACTGATCCGAGAGTTCATGCAGTTGTATTCGGCGTATCGAGCGGGGGAAGAATCACCCTTGCAAGAGTTGAAATCGCAGTATGCAGACTTCGCGGTCTGGCAAAGGCAGTATTTGAGCGGGGAGACGCTCGAAGAGCAACTAAAATACTGGAAGCGGCAGTTGGAAGGGGTGAGCGCGCTGGAGATGCCTACGGACAGGCCGCGCCCTGCCATACTCAGTAACAAAGCAGCCTGCGTGCGCTTCACATTACCAGAAGACTTGAGCGGCGGATTAAAGTCGCTCGGTAAGCAGGAAGGTGCGACGCTGTTCATGGTGCTGCTCGCAGGATTTCAGTTGTTGCTATCTCACTTCTCCTCTCGCACCGATGTTGTTGTTGGGACCAGCGTGTCCAATAGAAACCGCTCGGAGATTGAAAACCTCATCGGGTTTTTCGTCAATCAACTGGTCCTCAGAACCAGCTTTGAAGGGGTGCGGAACTTTAAGAAGCTTTTGTATAAAGTTCGGGAAGTGGTGCTTCAAGCGCTTGCGCATCAAGATTTGCCTTTTGAACTCCTGGTTGATGAAGCAGCGCCGACGCGCAGACTCGGAAATTCACCGCTGTTTGATGCGAAGCTGGTATTGCAAAATGCGATTGAAGAAAAGATTGAACTGCCCGGGTTGCAGTTTGAAGAGGTTGGTGTTCATCAGCCCGGCTTGCGAAACCCGCTTTATCTCGAATTTATAGACGCGCACAATGGCTTGCAAGGGCTGCTTCAATACAGCCCTGAGCTTTATGAGGCTGCCACAATAAATCTGCTGGTTGAGCAGTTGAAACAAGTCTACGCGAGTGCCGTCGAAGCGCCTGATATTGAGATCAAAGCGCTGTGCGATAAGCTTACCGAAATTAAGCGGAAGATTCAGGAGCAACATCAGCAACAGGTGCGCCAGGACCGCTCCCGCCTTTGGAAATCGGCCCGTAAAACTGAAGGGCAGAAGAATGGCTCCGGGTCTAATGGGCGCTCAGGGATTCGAATCGCGTCGGACGAGATGGTCAACTACGCGTGCATGTCTTCGAACCAGTTGCTTCCGCTGATCATCAGTCCCGCGATCAATAATCTGAATCAGTGCGAATGGGCGCTACACAATAACCAGGCCCTTGAAGCGCAACTCCGGCGTCACGGCGCGATCTTGTTCCGCGGATTTCAAATCGAAACTGCCAGTGACTTCCACGATTTCGTTAAGACATTTTCGAGCGAGCTAATGACGTACGATGAACCGACCACTCCGCGAAGCCTCGTGGGAGAGAATGTCTACACCTCTACGGATTACCCTGCCGATCAAATCATACCGCCGCATAATGAGCGCTCCTATTCGATCACTGTACCTCAGAAACTCTATTTCTGGTGCGACACGCCCGCGCAAGTCGGAGGGCTAACGCCCCTGTGCAATTCGCGGAAAGTTTGGCAGCGCATAGATCAATCAGTCAGAGAAGAATTCATAAGGAAGGGTTGGATGTTCGTGCGCAATTTCTCGGACAAAGTCGGGTTGCGCTGGCAAAACATCTTTCGATCAAGCGACCCGAAAGTGGTTGAAGAGTATTGTCGCAGAGCCGGCATTGAATGGGAGTGGAAGCCCGGCGGAAGGCTCACCACGCGTCAGGTTCGCGCGCCCATCGCCAAACACCCGGTGACAGGTGAGACGGTCTGGTTTAATCATGTGGTTTTCTTCCACGTTTCGACCCTGGAACCGAGGCTGCGCGAAATCCTTCTTTCAAACTACGGCGAAGAAAATCTTCCCAACAACACGTACTACGGGGACGGCTCGCCTATAGACGAGTCAGTCATCCGGCACCTTCGCGACGCTTACGATCAGGAAACGGTTTCGTTCCCGTGGCAGAAGGGAGATTTGATTATCCTCGATAATTTCCTCACCTCGCACGGGCGGACTTCATACTCCGGCAATCGCAAAATACTATTTGCGATGGCGGAACCATACACACGCGAAGACTGCAAGAGTCTCAATACCGGGAGCTAAATCATGATCGCTCAAGTAGAAGGGTTCCATCTTTCACCTCAACAGCGCTATCTCTACGCCTCAGATAAAGAACAGCGAATGAATCAGTGCGAAGTCTCCCTGACGGGGCGATTGGATGTAGCGGCTCTGCAAGCTGCAATTCAGGCGACCGTAGACCGGCACGAAATCTTGAGGACCACCTTCCACCGCCTGCCGGGAATGTCCATTCCGCTCCAACGGGTGGAGAAAACTTCTGCGATTTCTTTCACTGCGCATGATCTTCGCCATCTGAACGGGCAAGAGCAGGAGGCGGAATTCCGTTTGATTTCCGGAAGAGAAGCGAAGTCACCGATTGATTTGCAGAGCGGCCCGGTGCTGCGCGCGCGCGCGGTCTCCTGCTCGCCCGAAGAACATATTCTGATTCTCACCGCGCCAGCACTATGCGCCGACAGGCGAAGTCTTGAGAACGTCTTGCGCGAAATTTCGATCTTGTATAACGCTGCCGGTGATGGCTCCTTTCTTGAGGATCCCATTCAATACGCGGATGCCGCTTCGATGCTCAACCAATTTGCGGAGGCGGACCCTTCTGAGCCCGGCAAGAGATTTTGGAGCCAGCAGGAAATAGGCAAGTATCTTGATTCGCCAATACCTTATCAAGCCGCCACGCCCCTGGAAGCGCTGCGCGCGCAGCGTTCTGTCAATATAGAAATCTCATCGCGGCTGGTTGAAAAACTAGATTCAACGTGTTGGCGATTGCAGATGAGCCGTAAGGTTTTTCTTCTGAGTTGCTGGCAGATTCTATTCGTGCGACTTGGCGGTGAGCATGGGTTTTGCACGGGCGTGACGTTCGACGGGCGGGTTGATGAGGCTCTGAGCGATGCTGTCGGGCCATACGAAAAGAGGCTGCCTTTCATCACAGAGTTGCAACCGGAGATGTCTGTAAAAGAAGTGCTGCTGGCAATGAGCTGTATGATTGAAAACCTGATCACCTGGCAAGATGATTTCTGTTGCGAGCAATTTGACTTTGACGCCGAAACACAATTACCGGGCGCAACTTTCGGCTGGTGTTTTGATTATTACTCCAGGCTCAACATAGCGGCCGATGGACCTCTCTCCTTCAAACTCACCAAATTGATCTCCGAGGCTGATCGCTTCAAAGTCTTGCTTTCCATCGTGGAATCGGGGTCGGAGCTTTCTGCGCAACTGCAATATGATCCGTCAAACTTTGAACCGGAAGACGTGAAAAGGCTCTCTGAACAGTTTCAGACCTTGTTGGCCGACGCAATTGAAAACCCGGACGCCGGTATCATGGAGCTGAAGGTTCTTCCAGAGAGTGAGAGAGCGTTTCTGCTCAGGGAACTGAATCTCACCGACAGAGATTATGCGATTGATTGCTGCGCGCATCACCTTTTCGAACGGCAGGTCAGGCGGAACCCTGATGCGCTCGCTGTCGTTTTCAATGACCAGCATTTCTCCTATGCAGAATTAAACGCGAAATCGAATCAGCTTGCCCGGAAACTGCAAAAGCTGGATGTCGGGCCGGAAGTCAAAGTTGGTTTATGCATGCAGCGAACTCCTGAAATGCTGGTTGGCATTCTGGGCATTCTCAAAGCAGGTGGCGCTTACGTGCCTCTGGATCCTGTTCTACCCTCGGAGCGGCTCGGCTACATGCTCCGGGATTCGCAATCGCGAGTCCTAGTCACTCAAAAGGGTATAGAGCTAAACTTCCCGCAAGTAGAAGTCCCGTCAATCTATCTGGACTCGGAGGGGAGCGAGATTAAAGAGGAGAGCGCTGACGACCTGTCGTCTGATGTCAAGCCATCCAGTCTTGCATATGTGATCTACACTTCAGGCTCCACCGGAAAGCCGAAAGGTGTCGCCATCGAGCATCGCCAATTGGTGAATTATGTATTGGCGAGTCGAGAGAGAATCGGATTTGGTGCTCACAGCTTTGCGCTGCTGTCTACTGTGGCTGCTGATTTGGGAAACACATCGCTGTTTGGCGCATTATGCGCTGGCGGCAGCCTGCACTTGATATCACAAGAAGTCGCTCTCGATGGGAAGGAACTGGCAGCTTACTTCAGGCGCCACCCGATAGACTGCGTAAAAATCACCCCCTCGCATCTGGCCGGGCTAATCGCGTCAGGTGCAGCGGACATACTTCCTAACCTTCGACTGGTGCTTGGCGGGGAAGCTTCGGATTGGGCCTCGGTTGAGCAACTCCAGGAGCTCAAGCCGGATTGTTCAATCTTCAATCATTATGGTCCAACTGAAACAACTATTGGTTGCTGTTTGTACTCTGCGCAGAGATCAGAAAACCGTTCGGGGTCGGTGCCGATTGGGAATCCCCTCCCCAACATTCGGCTCTACGTTCTTGATCAAGAAGGTCAACCAGTTCCACTTAAGGTTGCCGGCGAACTCTACATCGGTGGCGCCGGCGTCGGCAGAGGTTATCTTAACAAACCTGCGTTAACAGCGGAGAGGTACGTGCCGGACGGATTCAGCAGGAGGAAAGGGGACAGGCTTTACCGTACGGGAGATGTTGTGAGGTGGAACGGAGAAGGTGAACTGGAGTTCATCGGGAGAAGCGACAAACAGGTAAAGATAAGAGGGCACAGGGTTGAGTTAGGGGAAGTCGAAGCGGCGCTGAGCACCTGCCCTGGTGTGGCGCAGGCGGCTGTCCTGGCCGAAGGAGACGGGGCGCAGGCAAGGCTCGTGGCCTATGTGGTAGGCAAGCTGGGGCAGGCACCGACAGACGAGCAGCTACACCAGCACCTTCACAAGTGGCTGCCTGCTCACATGGTGCCTGCGGCCTACGTCGCCATTAAGCAGATGCCTCTGACGGCCAACGGCAAGATTGATCGTAAGGCCCTCCAGCAGATGGAGCGGAGCGTGAGCCTGAGACGAGAGTACAAGGCAGCCAGGGTGCCGCTAGAGGAAGTGCTGTGTGGGATATGGGAGCAGGTGCTGGAGGTGGAGCGGGTGGGGGTAGAAGATAACTTCTTCGAGATGGGAGGGCACTCTCTGCTTGCCACTCAAGTGATCTCTAGGATAAGAGATGTGCTGAGAGTGGAGTTGCCTTTGCGCATTCTCTTCGAGTCTCCAACAGTGGCGGCGCTCGCACGAGAAATCGAACGAGCGAAGGACCAGCGAGTAAGAGCAAAGCTTGAGATGCTGCCCGTGAGCCGACAGCAACAGTTGCCGCTGTCATACGCGCAGCAGAGGCTGTGGTTCATAGACCAGCTCGAGCCAGGCAGCAGCGCTTACAACGTGCCCACCGCCGTCAGGCTTCGCGGCCTGCTCGATGTCGCTGCGCTGCGCCGCTGTCTCAACGAGATCGTCAGGAGGCACGAGGTCCTGCGTACCAGCTTCCCTCTGCGAGACAGCCAGCCCTTCCAGCACATCAGCCCCTCCTCTGATCTTGATCTGCCCTTCATTGACTTGTCTGACGAGCCTGTCGAGCAAGCAGAAGCAACTGCTCTATGGCTGGCTGACCAAGAGACCCAGCGACCTTTTGATCTATGCCGAGGCCCATTGATCAGGGCGTTGCTGTTGCGGCTTGCCGAAGCAGACCACGTGCTGGTGGTGACGATGCACCACGTCGTCAGCGACGGATGGTCCGTGGCCATCCTCGTCCGCGAGTTCATGCAGTTGTACGCCTCCTTCAGCTCAGGCCAGCCGTCAAGCCTCGAGGAGTTGACCTTGCAGTACGCGGACTTCGCCGTGTGGCAGAGGAATTACCTGAAGGGGGAAGTACTCGACGAGCAGATGAAGTACTGGAAGGGGCAGTTGGAGGGAGTGAGCCCGCTGGAGTTGCCCACAGACAGGCCCAGACCCCCTGTGTCATCCCACGCCGGGGAGAGGGTGAGGTTCACTTGGGGCCAGGAACTCACTGCTCACTTGAAGGCCCTGGCACGACGAGAAGGCGCTACGCTCTTCATGGTCCTGCTGGCCGGCTTTCAACTCCTGCTGAGCCGCTACAGCCGCCAGAGTGATGTCGCCATCGGCACCGATGTTGCCAACCGCAATCTCACCGCCATTGAATCGCTCATCGGCTTCTTCATCAACCAGTTGGTCCTGCGCTGCCGCCTCGACCCGCGAGACGGCTTTGAGCGCCTGCTCAAGCAGGCCCGGGAAGTAACGCTTGGGGCATACGAGCATCAGGACCTCCCCTTCGAGAAGCTCGTAGATGAGTTGTCACCCCGGCGCGACATGAGCAGGGCCCCGCTGTTCCAGGTCAAGCTCGTCTTGCACAACACCCCTCGCGAGCAGCTCTCCCTCGCATCGCTCCGCCTGGAGGGCTTTGGGCTGGAGCACAAGAAGATCAAGCTCGACCTGAACTTGATGTTCGAGGAGCGGGCCGACCAGCTCATGGGCGCGCTCAACTACTCGACGGACCTCTTCGACCTCCGAACAGCTCAGGCCATGGTTGAGCACCTGAGAGTGTTGCTGGCAGCCGCAGTTGCAGACCCGAAACAGCCAGTTGGCCAACTCCCTTTGATGAGCCAGGAGGAGAGGGAACAAGTGTTGTATGGCTGGAACGATACGAGACAGGAGTACGGGGAGGCGCAGTGCGTGCAGGAGATGTTCGAGCAGCAGGTGAGGAAGACGCCGGGAGGAGTGGCAGTCGTGTACGAAGGAGAGATGATGAGCTATGAGGAGTTGAACCGCAGGGCTAACCAACTGGGCCATTACCTCCGGCGGTTGGGCGTGGAGGCTGAGGTGCGCGTCGCCCTCAGCCTGCCCAGAGGGCTGAGCATGATCGTCGGTCTGCTTGGCGTCGTGAAGGCTGGAGGCACCTACGTGCCTTTGGATCTGACGTGCCCGCCGCAGCGGCTGGCCAACATGCTCGAAGACTCCGGGGCCGCAGTGGTCCTGACCGAAGAGCCCATCAGAAAGACTCTGCCGGCGCACTGGGCTCAGACCATATGCCTGGACCGGGACTGGCCGGAGATAGCTGCGGAGAGTGCTGATGACTTACCCCTTACAACGCTGCCTGAGGATTTGCTGTATGTCATCTACACATCGGGCTCGACCGGCAAGCCCAAAGGGGTCGCCGTCGAGCAGCGCCAGATGTATCACTATGTCAGCAGCATCGTCAGCAGGCTCGGGCTGAGGCAGGGGATGAAGATGGCCCTGGTCAGTTCTATAGCTACCGACCTCGGGCACACCGTCCTCTACCCGGCCCTTTGCATGGGCGGCGAGTTGCACCTGATCCCGACCGAGATGGCAACCGACCCGGTCGCGCTGGGCCGCTACAACCAGCAGCGGCAGATCGAGTGCCTGAAGATCACCCCGACCCACTTGGCCACCCTGATGCAGGCCGATCCGGGCAAAGGCCTTCTGCCTTCGCGGCTGCTGGTCTTAGGCGGGGAAGCTTGCCAGTGGGATTGGGTCAGCAAGATGACACAGGTGGCGCCTGAATGCAGGATCGAGAACCACTACGGGCCGACGGAGTGCACGGTAGGAGTCATTACGCATCAGGTAGGGCTCGAGCGGCCCGACTCAAGGCCTGGGGCGGGCGTGCCGCTAGGCAGGCCGCTCAATAACGTTGAGGTGTACGTCCTGGATGAGGGCGGGAAGGAAGTCCCGGTCGGCGTCATCGGGGAGCTGTATGTGGGTGGGAGCGGCGTGACGCGGGGCTATCTCAACAACGCAGAGGCAACGGCGGAGAGGTACGTGCCGGACGGATTGAGCGGGAGGAAAGGGGACAGGCTTTACCGTACGGGAAACCTGGTGAAGTGGAGCCAGGGAGGCGATCTGGTGTTCGCGGGCAGGTCAGACTATCAAGTGAAGATAAGAGGGCACAGGGTTGAGTTAGGGGAAGTCGAAGCGGCGCTGAGCACCTGCCCTGGTGTGGCGCAGGCGGCTGTCCTGGCCGAAGGAGACGGGGCGCAGGCAAGGCTCGTGGCCTATGTGGTAGGCAAGCTGGGGCAGGCACCGACAGACGAGCAGCTACACCAGCACCTTCACAAGTGGCTGCCTGCTCACATGATGCCGGCAGTGTATGCGCACATTAAGCAGATGCCTTTGATGGCCAACGGCAAGATTGATCGTAAGGCCCTCCAGCAGATGGAGCGGAGCGTGAGCCTGAGACGAGAGTACAAGGCAGCCAGGGTGCCGCTAGAGGAAGTGCTGTGTGGGATATGGGAGCAGGTGCTGGAGGTGGAGCGGGTGGGGGTAGAAGATAACTTCTTCGAGATGGGAGGGCACTCTCTGCTTGCCACTCAAGTGATCTCTAGGATAAGAGATGTGCTGAGAGTGGAGTTGCCTTTGCGCATTCTCTTCGAGTCTCCCACTGTTGAAAAGCTTACGCTTGCAATCCCCGAATACGAGCAGACTCAAGGCCAGGCAGGAAAGATCGCCGCAATTCTCAAAAAGGTCAAGCAAATGTCGGCCCAGGGCGTAGCTAACCCTTCTTAACAGAAAGCAGGTAAACCTGGTGTACTCACAAAAAAACATAAACCAGGCCAATCTCGCGATCCTCTCGGAAGCAGAAAACAAACTTCTGAATGAGTTGCTTGAAGATGAGGGTATCCCATCGCCCTCCGAGCGAATGAAACTCATCCGCGCAGACCGCTTGAAGGAGTTGCCACTGTCATATGCGCAGCAGAGGCTATGGTTCATAGACCAGCTCGAGCCAGGCAGCAGCGCTTACAACGTGCCCACCGCCGTCAGGCTTCGCGGCCTGCTCGATGTCGCTGCGCTGCGCCGCTGTCTCAACGAGATCGTCAGGAGGCACGAGGTCCTGCGTACCAGCTTCCCTCAGCGGGACGGCCAGCCCTTCCAGCACATCAGCCCCTCCTCTGATCTTGATCTGCCCTTCATTGACTTGTCTGACGAGCCCCTCGTGCAAGCCGAGGCATCTGCCCTGTCGCTTGCGCAGCGGGAGACGAAGCGAGGCTTTGACCTGAGCCGAGGGCCATTGATGAGGACAATGCTGCTGAAGGTAGCAGAGGCCGACCATGTGCTGGTGGTGACGATGCACCACGTCGTCAGCGACGGATGGTCCGTGGCCATCCTCGTCCGCGAGTTCATGCAGTTGTACGCCTCCTTCAGCTCAGGCCAGCCGTCAAGCCTCGAGGAGTTGACCTTGCAGTACGCGGACTTCGCCGTGTGGCAGAGGAATTACCTGAAGGGGGAAGTACTCGACGAGCAGATGAAGTACTGGAAGGGGCAGTTGGAGGGAGTGAGCCCGCTGGAGTTGCCCACAGACAGGCCCAGACCCCCTGTGTCATCCCACGCCGGGGAGAGGGTGAGGTTCACTTGGGGCCAGGAACTCACTGCTCACTTGAAGGCCCTGGCACGACGAGAAGGCGCTACGCTCTTCATGGTCCTGCTGGCCGGCTTTCAACTCCTGCTGAGCCGCTACAGCCGCCAGAGTGATGTCGCCATCGGCACCGATGTTGCCAACCGCAATCTCACCGCCATTGAATCGCTCATCGGCTTCTTCATCAACCAGTTGGTCCTGCGCTGCCGCGTTGACCCTCGAAACAGCTTCGAGCACTTGCTCACACAGGTCCGGGAAGTAACCCTTGACGCTTATCAGCATCAGGATCTGCCGTTTGAGAAGCTCGTAGATGAGTTGTCGCCCCAGCGCGATATGAGTAGAGCCCCGCTGTTCCAGATCAAGCTCGTCTTGCACAACACCCCCCGCGAGCAGTTGTCGCTCGGCTCGCTCCGCCTGGAGAGCTTCGGCCTGGAGTCCAAGAACATCAAGCTCGACCTGAACTTGATGTTCGAGGAGCGGGCCGACCAGCTCATGGGCGCGCTCAACTACTCGACAGACCTGTTCGATCCCCGGACGGCTCACGCCATCGTCGAGCACCTGAGGGTGCTGCTTGAAGCCGCAGCCGCAGACCCGACAAGGCCAGTCGGCCAACTCCCTCTGATGAGCGAGGCCGACAGGCAGCAGCTCTTGTTCGTGTGGAATGATACCGAACTCGATTACGGCCCCCCCGACTGTGTGCAGGTCTTGTTCGAGCAGCAGGCCAACGACAATCCCGCCGCAGTCGCGGTGGTGTATGAAGATCAGCACCTCAGCTATGGGGAGTTGAACCGCAGGGCCAACCAACTGGGCCATTACCTGCGGGGGTTAGGCGTGGGGGCCGAGGTGCGCATCGCCCTCTGCCTGCCCAGGGGGTTGAGCATGATTGTCGGCCTGCTCGGCATCCTCAAGGCCGGGGGCGCGTACGTGCCCTTGGACCTAGCCTCCCCGCCCCAGCGGCTGGCCGCCATGCTCGAAGACTCAGGGGCCGCCGTCGTCCTCACTCACGAGACTATCAGCGACATGCTCCCGATGCACTGGGCCCAGAATATCTGCCTGGACCGGGACTGGCCAGAAATAGCCGCGGAGAGTACCGATGACTTACCCCTTACGACGCTCCCCCAGAACCTGCTCTATGTCATCTACACGTCGGGCTCGACCGGCAAGCCAAAGGGGGTGGCTGTAGAGCACCGCCAGATGTATCACTACGTCCGCAGCATCGTCAGCAGGCTCGGGTTGAGACCCGCGATGAAGATGGCCCTGGTCAGTTCCATAGCCACCGACCTCGGGCACACGGTCCTCTACCCGGCCCTTTGCATCGGGGGCGAGCTGCACCTGATCTCGACCGAGACGGCGACCGACCCGGTCGCGCTGGGCCGCTACAACCAGCAGCGGCAGATCGAGTGCCTGAAGATCACCCCTACCCACATGGGCGTCCTGGTCGATGCGGATCAGGCGGCCGGCCTTATGCCTTCCCGCTTGCTCGTGTTAGGCGGGGAGGCTTGTCGGTGGGATTGGGTAAGGGAGATGGCCCGGGCAGCGCCCGAATGCAGGATCGAGAACCACTACGGGCCGACGGAGTGCACGGTAGGAGTCATTACGCATCGGGTAGGGCTCGAGCGGCCCGACTCAAGGCCCGAGGGGTGCGTCGCTCTGGGCAAGCCGCTCAATAACGTTGAGGTGTACGTCCTGGATGGGTGGGGAAAGGAAGTGCCGGTCGGCGTCAACGGCGAGTTGTATGTAGGAGGGAGCGGTGTGACGCGGGGCTATCTCAACAACGCAGAGGCAACGGCGGAGAGGTACGTGCCGGACGGATTGAGCGGGAGGAAAGGGAACAGGCTTTACGCTACGGGAGATGTAGTGAGGTGGAGCAGAGAAGGTGAGTTGGAGTTCATCGGGAGAAGAGACAACCAGGTGAAGATAAGAGGCTTCAGGGTGGAGTTAGGAGAAGTCGAAGCAGTGCTGAGCAGTTGTCCGGGAGTAGCGCAGGCGGCAGTGATAGCGGAAGCAGAGGGGGCGCAGACAAGGCTGGTGGCGTATATAGTACAAAAGAAGGGGACATCGGTGGATGTTAAGCAATGGCAGGAGCAGTTGCGGGCCGAGTTGCCACAGCACATGGTGCCCGATCAGATGATAGAATTAGATCAGATGCCGTTGCTGCCCAGCGGTAAGATTGATCGCAAAGCCCTTCCTCGTCATGAATCGTCCCGGCAGAAAACACGAGCTAAAGAAAAGCGCCTCCTTAATAGCACAGAGCTACAGTTGATCCAGGTATGGGAAGAGGTGCTTTGCGTTCAATGCATTGACATTACGGGCAATTTTTTTGAACTCGGCGGTAATTCATTATCTGCTGTAAGCCTGTGTGCCCGACTCAGGAAAATCTATGGTGCGCAGATCTCCGTCCGCATGGTCTTTGATGCTCCCACAATTGAATCAATGTCAGTTTTGGTCAGACAGAATATGTCTCCTAGCCGGCCATCATCAGTTATACCTATAAACCCACACGGCGAAAAGCTTCCTTTTTTCTGTATGCCTGCAGCAGGTGGCATACCTCATAGTTACATCCCTCTAGCTCATGGCCTGGGGCCGGATCAGCCTTTCTATGCGCTGCAATCGTATGGTCTCGATTTAGGACAAGAGCCCCTCAGTACGGTGGAAGATATGGCGGCGGTGTACATTGAAGATATTCGAAGAGTACAACCGGCCGGACCTTATCAAATCGGCGGCTGGTCGTTCGGGGTTCCCGTCTCTTTTGAGATCGCACAGCAGTTAACTGCGATGGGTGAGAAGGTAAGGCTTCTGGTTTTGATGGACAGCCCTCGCAACTGCAACCCTGCCGACCGCAGTTTAAGCGAGGAAGAATTACGGGCGGTTGAGCAGACTTTCTTAGCTGAATATTTACAGGAAGAACTTGGTCTTGCAGTTGAATCGCTGACTTTCGACCAGCAGGTCCTGCTGTACATGAATACTCTAAAGGAAAGCGGAATGCTTCCTGCTGATATTACGCAAGAGCAGATTCGTCGTTACGTTCGCGTAACAGTCTCAAATAAACATGCCGCTCGGCTATATCAGCCAAAGCCTTACTCAGGTCGCGTCACTCTCTTCAAGAGCTCCTTTTCTCGCCATGAAGACTATAGCTATGGTTGGAAAGAGTTGGCTCTCGGCGGGATCGATGTGTTCAATTTTGACGCTTCCCACGCCGATTTCGTGAGCAAGTCGAACGTTCCACTCGTGGCCGAGAGGCTAAGAAGATGCTTCGAAACAGCAGCTCGATAGCGAACCTTGCAAGAACCGGAAAGCCTCTAGCCGTAAGAGACGGCACTAATAAAATGTCTAAAGGAGAATTCCCGTGAATAACGGCTCTAATTTTCTGAAGCCTAACATTCAAGCGGAACCGCTCTTCGATCAGTGGTACGCCTGGTCTCATCTGATTCCTCCTGCCACTGCTTCAAGGAACGTGTCAGAGCGTCACCTCAAGATCATGGATTCATATATCAACGCGCCCCAGGTTCATGCCAATGCGGTCAAGAACCCTAAGATGATGGGAGGGCCGTTTATTGATTACGATGGCAAAAGGGTTGACGAGATTAGAGCGCTCAGAGAAAGAACCAAATCAAACCGCTCTGCGCTGGTTGAACTCTCAGCCGGGATAGGAGAGCTTGAAGCAATGTTGCGGGCGAACGCCAGAGGGTTTAGCTTGCAACCCCTATACAGCTCTGTGCCGGAGCCGCTGAAGGGGCGCGTTGAACTGGTTTACGACCTGAACAACAATCCCTCATATAGGCTGATCGAGCCTCTGCTGTATAATTCTAAATACTACGACGAGTCGGCACAGAGTTTAATGCTGTCCATGACCAACGTCAACCATCGCCCGTTCATACTCAGCACTCCCCGGCTCGAGGACGACGAATCGGTTCATCTAAGGATCCCGTACCGGCACGAAGGTGTTGATGAGCTTTTCCGGTTGAAGTCCACGCCCAAGCCGATGTCCTACATTAGAGACTTCTTTGATATTCCGGA
Organism: Blastocatellia bacterium; assembly: GCA_963728545.1. Classification (GTDB taxonomy): domain Bacteria; phylum Acidobacteriota; class Blastocatellia; order UBA7656; family UBA7656; genus DASUNP01. The sequence continues at coordinate 1,479,971 of CAVSKO010000002.1, read as the reverse complement.
AGAGCGAGCCGAATTGTTCAATTCTTTCTTCACTCTTGACCCGCCTCCGCCCTATCAGCCTTACGAGGGTAATGGAGTGAGGTGGAGATACTTTGGGCATGCGTGCATCTTGATTGAGACAAAAGGGATGACAATGCTTTCCGATCCCGTGTTGAGCTATACTTACGAATCGGATATTTCGCGCTACACGTACGCAGACCTGCCGGACAAGATTGATTACGTGCTCATTACACACGATCACCAGGACCATGTGCTGTTTGAGACGTTGCTTCAGATCAGGCACAAAGTAGAGACAGTCATTGTCCCGAGGGGCGGCGGATCCTTGCAAGACCCATCACTAAAGCTGATTCTAAAGAGCGCAGGGTTCAAGAAAATCATCGAACTGCCCGAAATGGACTCAATTGAAATAGAGAACGGCTCCATTACGGGTTTGCCTTTCCTCGGTGAGCACTGCGATCTGGACGTTCGCACGAAGATGGCTTATCTGGTAAGGCTCGGAAATAATTCTCTGCTCTTTGCCGCTGACTCGTGCAACATCGAACCACAGTTTTACAAAGAGCTTCACTCGATCATAGGCGATGTCAACGCTCTGTTCCTCGGCATGGAGTGTGACGGCGCGCCGCTCAGTTGGCTTTATGGACCGCTGCTGACGCAGACGATACAACGCGCGATGGACGAATCGCGCAGGCTCGCCGGATCGAATTACGAACAGGCAATTGATATTGTGAATCGCTTCAACTGCAAGAACGTGTACGTCTATGCTATGGGTCAGGAGCCGTGGCTAGGGTACGTTATGAGCCTTCAATACACAGAACAGTCGAGACCGATTGTTGAATCCAATAAGCTGGTTTCAGAATGTCGCAGGCGCGGCATTGAGGCGGAGCGCCTATTCGGTGAAAAAGAAATCTTCCTAAATGGCTGAGTCCGCCACGAGAGCCGCGCGAGGTTTCTTCAAGATTGTTCTCTGTTCGCAACCCTGCCGCTGTATTTATTTGTGGACTTTACGAAGGGGATGGCCGCCGCCCGCGGTAAAGCAAAGAGTATCGCCCGCTGTGACGTAGCTGCCAGGGTACAGCTTCGCAACGGAGCCCCGCTCAATATGGCAGCCAGGTAAGGAGAGAAATGGATAAGAAAGAATCATGCCCGCAAACTCGCGCAAGCTTTATCATTTCAACTGCTCGCTCCGGCTCGACTTTATTGAGGTACATATTGAATTCACATCCGGCAATTGCATGCCCCGGCGAGTTATACCTAGGCCAGCTTTGCAGGGATTTATACTTGACTGTCGACAACACTAAAGGACAGGTCGCCGCCGGTTCGGACGGAAAAAAAAGAGAGCTGATTGTACTCGATGAAGTCAGACGCATAGTTTTTGAGCTAATGGATTCTTATGCGAGAGCCAGGAACGCGCAAATATGGTGCGAAAAAACGCCAACCAACGTGAATCACTTAAGAATATTGGCACGCGTGTTTCCAGAGGCAAAATACATTTGCCTGTACCGCAATTGCATGGACGTAGTCTATTCGCTCATCGAAGCAAACACGCATGGGTGGTATCCCGATCTGGTTCATTATGTTCATCGTAATCCTGAAAACATCATCAGTGCGATGATAGAAAGCTGGATTGATAAAACGAATCGAATGGTGGAATTTGAGCTTGCAAATCCGGCAAACTGCTTTCGGCTGAAGTACGAATCTCTCGTCCTGGATCCACCTAACACATTGAAGCCCCTCTTCGAGTTTTTGTGCTTAGAATGGAATCCATCGGTATTAAGCGAGGTCTTCTCCATCCAACACGACCCCGGGCCTGGGGACATCAAAATAAGATTTTCCCGGCGAATTAACGAAAGCTCTATCGGGAAGGGTTCGAGATTACCCCTGAGAGCGATCTCAGATGACTTGTTAGAAAAGATGAATAATCTGTTTGTGAAACTGGATTACGCTGTCATTGGGCATGATTGGGATTTCACGCCATCTCCTTATCGCGCTGAGTCTATGGACGAGCAAGTTGAGTATGTTGAAGCTGTCAAACAGGTGTTTACGAACCATATCCCGCAACGGGTCAGGGCGCAAATGGAAAGACTGGAAGGGCTCAAAGGGAAGTGCAAGTTCATCATACCCGAGCTTGGCAGCAAGGCTTGGATAGTTGACTTGACAGGAGAGGCTGGTCATCTTGTTTCCGGCAATAGCACTGCTGATTTTACGATTACGATTTCGGCTGATGATCTGACAGATATTGTAAGCGGAAGATTAAATGCTGGAGAATCTTTCTTACAAGGTAAGCTAAAAGTCGGTGGGGATCTAACTCTAGCGAATGCCGTTTGTGAAGTTTTCTTTCAGGAAGACCTGAATACGAAAAGCCTATAAGAAAAATGACGTACGGGATTTCTGCAACATAAATATTCTTTCGGTCAATCCCTTATTATGAGGAGAGTCCCGGCAACCTGGATCCTGCGGACACAATTTAACCCCATCCATGCTGAGGAGTCGGCGGGCGGGCCTCTAGCCCTCTCGCTTTAATTTCTTGAGCACCTGATTACTCAGGCAACCTCTCACCCATCGTCGTTCAGACGATAGGGCTGAGAGCTCTTATTGTCCGAACCCAAACCAGAGAGGTGGCACGTGAATATAGTGTTAGTTTTCCCACCCTGTGCTGATCCTGCCTTACCATACGGCGCATTGCCCTTGTTGGGGGCTATCCTGAAGCGGGCTGGTCACAAAGACGTATTGTTAAGAGATTCTAATCTTGAAGCCTTTGACGACCTTCTTTGCGTTGATTCACTCGTCAACGCGAGGCGATGGCTGAAGAATGAATTTGAGCCCTGGAGACTCAACAACCCGGCAAGCGCGCATCGGCAAGACTCGCTCGCGCAACTCCTGGCGTCGTCAGACGAAGTGATTCAAAACATTGATGAGGCTCGACGAATATTGAAGGATCCTGGCGACTTCTATAACCCTTATTCGCTGCTGTTTGCCAAGCGGATTTTCGCCAAAGCATGCTCTTTGCTTTCGGCTCCCTACGAGAATATTAACTTCGGAAAGTATTCCTATTCCTCCGCAAGCTACGACACGTTCGACGAGATCAACGAGGCGATTCGCCAGGATGAGGATGGGATGTTGACGCGCTATTTTAGGGCCGTCACGGTGCCTGAAATCCTCAAGCAACAGCCTGGCCTTGTGGGTTTTTCCATCCCCTACTTTTCGCAGTTGATTCCTACGTTCATACTGGCTCGCCTGATAAAGGATCAAGCGCCTGGGATACATATCACGGTGGGGGGGCCGGTGCCTTCCTGGGGCAAGCACGTTCTGGCCTCGGATGCGCGCTTTGGCAGATGGATTGACTCGGTTGCAATCGGTGAAGCCGATGAAACAATTCTGGAGTTGGTAGAGGCGCTCGAAGGCAAGCGCCCAAGTGAGAAAGTTCGCAACTTTATCGTCTATCAGAAAAATGGGGTGCTGCTGCAAGAAGATCCAACTTATAAAGTTGATTTGAACTGGCTGCCCACTCCTGATTTCAGCATGCTGCCACTTGATAGATATTTTGCTCCCAAGCGAATCATCTGCATGGTGCCCACAAGAGGTTGTTATTTCAACCGCTGCACGTTTTGCAATTATGCCTTTATAAAGCTTGCGCCCTACAGGTCGCGCGCTCCTCACCTGGTAGCGGAGGACGTTCAAAAGATAAAGGAGCAGACGGGCGAGGATGTATTCTGTTTCGAGTCTGACGTGATGGCGCCTCACTATCTTAGAATCCTTGCTCAAGGGATTCTGGACAATGGTGTTCAAATCAAGTGGCACGCGGTCGCGCGGTTCGAGAAAGGTATGGACGAGAGCCTTTTCGATACTATGCACCGGGCTGGATGCGTCAGGCTTTACATGGGGATGGAGAGCGTAAATCAGCGCCTTTTGGGCCTGATGGACAAGGGCACTACGCGTGAGCGCATCGAAGACATTCTTCATAAGTGCCACAACGCGGGCATCGCCGTCGAGGCCGGCGTTTTTGGTAATTTTCCTTCCGAGACTTCAGACGAGGCCGAAGAGAACCTACCATTTCGTTCGCAAACACAGGCGCGAGTTAACTCGATGCGACGTGGGAGAGTTTCGCCTCCTGCGAGGCAGCCCCATAGCCCAGGATCCCGCTCAATATGGAATTCATATCATCGGGAACCCTCAAGAGAAGTGGTATCACCTTCAATATGAAGAGACAGTCCCCAAACAGAACCAAACTCGCGCTGTGACAGCCATGCAGAAGATACAGGCAATGTACCCGGAAGTGGCATTAGTTGACGTGCCGGAAGACATACTCTACACGGCCAAGTTTGGGCCTAACGCTTTCGGCAAGTTGCTTGATCCCACAAAAGATGATTGGTCGTCTGAATTCAGTGGTTCTGAACGGCCAAAATACGCGGAAGACTTCGTGATCAACCGAGCTTTCGTCGCTAATTCAGGAGCTGTGCTATTCGTTCGATCTGATAGAGAAAGCCCCGGCTTTCGCTTCCTCGGAGATACCTATGCTGTTTGCCGTTGATGTCCAGTCCGGCTTAGTCCATCCTCTTGAGCAAGTTGATTTGAAGATAATAAAACTGAGCCAAGGACATCTAACCTTCGATCAAATCTATACCCAGATCGTAGAAGGGACGACCGACGTAGCCTGCGATAAAGACATGCGCAAAGAGTATGAAAGCTCGGTCCGAAAGCTTTTGGATATTGGAATACTGACTAAGATTCATGTCGCTTCTTAGACGATATCGGCACTGTGCGAAGCTACGCAATCGAGGGATGCGATAGCTTGTGACCCGCGCGCAACAGGCAAACGATATCGGGCTGCACTAACGGAGGAGATCAAATATTGCTGTATCCAAATGACGCTCTGGCCGAGGACGCCGTATTGCCTGCAACGGGTTCATGCCAGCAGATGGCTGAACAGCTTTTGGAATCTTGCCTGAGTGCGGGGGCATGGGATCGGGCTTTGCTGTTCAAGCTTCTTGAATGTAACGGAGGCCGGGAGATTTTCAAAGTTGTGGCCGAATGCTTGTCTGACCGTTTCGAGCCGAACTTATGCGACGTTTATGCCCGGCTATTCTCAGAATTGATTTCTATCACCCTGCCGGACCTGGATGCTTCTGAGTTGTTCCAACGTTATCGACGGGTCCGAATGCCCCGCGCTTTTGCCGGTGATGCGGCAGGAGTCGTAGTTTTATCGCGCGTCACACTGGGTGCTGACGTGGCTGTCACGAGCGTTGTACTTGACGCGGTGAAGCGTCGCTTTCCACAAGCTCCAATCCTGTTGGCTGGCAGCCATAAGTGTTGGGAGCTTTTCGCCGCCGACAAACGGATCGGACACCTTGACGTACCTTATCCCAGCAGCGGCTCGGTTGCGGGAAGGCTTAATTGTATTAAAGCCGTGAAGCAAGCGGCCAGTAAGCCGAGTTATATTACGATAGACCCGGATTCAAGGCTGACTCAGCTGGGCGTTCTCCCTGTATGCCCTGAGCAAGATTACTTCTTTTTCGAGAGCCGGGGATACGGAGGCAATGGCGATGAGCCGTTAGGTTCGTTGATACGTTGATGGCTCAATAAAACGTTCCAAATCGAGGAGGCCCATCCTTACGTGGCTCCGGCTTTTCCATCTAGGGTTGATCGCCGTCCCGCTGTTTCGATAAGTCTGGGCGTTGGCGGAAACCAGGCAAAAAGAATAGACGATCCGTTCGAAGTGGAGTTGCTGCGAAGTCTGCTTGCGCGTGGCGCATTCATCTATATAGACAAAGGGGCCGGTGGCGAAGAGAGCGAAAGGGTAGAACGTGCCATCCAGTCCTGTGGCGCACATCAAGGGCGTATCAGAGTGTTTGATGGATCGTTTGCTGAATTCGCCGCTACGATTGCCGCCAGCGATTTGTACATAGGCTACGACTCTTGTGGTCAGCACGTTGCGGCAGCTTGCGGGGTGCCGCTCGTCTCGGCATTCGCAGGCTTTGCCTCTCCCCGGACCTTCGCTCGCTGGCGTCCGGCAGGAAAGGGACCAACTCGGGTGGTGCGCGTGGAGAGTGATACACCTGCCGTCGTGTTGGAAAAGACATTGCAGGCGGTGACCGAACTCAAGATTTTTTGAGTGTCATCAGGTTAGATCGCGCACCTTTAACCTCATCACGCGGAACCATAGTATGGCAATTACTCTAGCGGAATTGCGCGAAGCGGTCCGAACTTCTCAAGACCGGGGTGTGGCGGCGAATGCCCTGGGGCTAGCGCTTGCTGAAATGAACAAACACGGACAAGCTCTCAAATATTTCCGGCTTGCCGTCAAACTGCAGCCGGAGCAAGCGCGATACTATAACAATTGCGCTCAAGCGTTGCTGTCCTTGAATCAACCCGAAGCGGCAATCCGATATTTCGAAGCCTCGCTCAAGCTGGCTCCAGATCAGACAGAAGTGTATTACAATCTCGCTTTGATATACGCAGATCGCTTGAAAGCGCCGGACGAAGCGAAGCGCATGTTCGAGCGCTCCATCAAAAACTCGCCAGAACACCTGATGAGTTATGTATCACTTTGCTTTTTGCTGGTCGCCGACCAAAGCGCAGAAGAGGCGAGGCAAAACGTCTTCAATCTCCTCGGCTCGTTAGCGAAACCTCTCAATGTGCACAAAGGGATGGCCAGGGCATTAATTAAGTACGGAAGGTATGAAGAAGCGCGGCAGGAGCATCTGCTTGCGCTCGCTGTGGGTCCGGACGAGGCCGACACCCTCTATTGGCTTGGCGAAACAGAGCTCGGACTGCGCCGCGTGGATGCCGCAACTCGCTATTATCGCAAAGCCTATGAGATAGCCCCACAGCATCCCTGGGCACGCGGGAATTACCTCCAGCATCTCATTCGACTCGGCGACTGTAAGGCGGCCCAAATGGTGTACAGATCTTACGTAGCCCGAAATCGGATTGAACCACCTTCAGGCGACTCGTCCTTAAACGCCGTCCCCGAATGGACAGGCTCGTCACTGCAGGGCAAAACGATACTCGTCATAAACGACATTGGTGATGGCGATGCCATTCATTTCACCAGGTTTGCCTCGTTGCTGAAGCAAGCCGGTGCGACAGTCGTTGTTGAATGCGGGAAATCGTTGAAATCGGCAATCCGCACAATGCCTGGTGTGGACGTGGTCTTAAGCAAGTTTGAAAAAAGCCCCCCCATTGATTATTACTGCCGCCCCGCATTTAGCAGCCTGCTGTTTGATTGGACCTGGGAGACCATAGGCAATCAGATCCCGTACATTAATCCCCCGTATCACACCAGGCGGAAATGGCGCGAGCGGTTAGCCGGCGAAGGGTGCTTACGCGTGGGCTTGAATTGGGAAGGGAGTTTGAAAGCGCGCAGCAACGCTTATACGCGTTGCAGCATTCCTTTTGAGCAACTGAGGCCAATTTCAGAAATCCCGGGCGTGACGCTTTACAGCTTACAGTTCGGTTCAGGTGCGGAAGCCTTGCGCGACGGCCCGGGCGGATTCGCCATCCAGGATTTGAATGTCGGCGATTATCTGGACACGGCAGGGGCAGTCCTGGCCCTCGACCTGATCATCACCGTAGACACGTCTCTGGCGCATCTTGCAGGTGCGCTTGGCAAACCATCCTTCTTAATGTTGCCTTTTCTTTCCTGCTGGAGGTGGATGATGGACCGCGAGGATACTCCGTGGTATCCCTCAACGCGTCTGTTCCGCCAGTCTCAGCCGGGGAATTGGGCTGACGTTATTTCGAGAGTTTGTCAGGCGACACGCCCTTTGGTATCTCACAAAACGACTGAGTGTGAGGCGCTCCCGCTACGGAGAACGGAATCTGAAACGAACTTCAGGACACGTCAGGTCTGAGCGTCATGAGCACAAAACCTGAGAGCGAGTTCAAATGGTTGCTTAAACGGAGCCGCCCGCTTATCTGGCTTTACCTGGCCAGTTTTGGCTGCATCATCTTGAGCAGTTTATCGGCTCTTCTTGATCCTCTAATAATGAAGTGGCTCATTGACGACGTACTTACAAAGCGCGAGGTGCGATTGTTGCCGGTGGTGGCAATCGCGCTATTAGCCGCTTACATCGCGCGTCTACTTTTTAGTAGCCTTGGCGGGTTGCTTGCCAGTCAAGCCACTCAGAAGATGGTCTTCAAGATGAGGTTGGAATTGCTCCGTCACATCCAGTTGCTGCCCGCCCGCTATCATGAGAATAAATCAGCCGGGGACACACAGCACAGGCTGGAACAGGATGTCGCTACCATCGGAGAGGTTGGCGGTGATCTTATTCCCGCTTGCCTCCGGCTGATCGTATTGACGACCTTGATCGTTACTACCATGATGATTCTGAACTTTAAGCTCACGTGTGTTGTCTTGCCTCTGTTCCCGGCGTACATGTACATTCGCCGCCGCTATTATGGCAGGCTGCGTGATTGCTCCGATCAAGTACAAAAGCGATCGGGGAGCGTTAGCAGCTTCCTACAAGAGCACCTTGGCTCAATTATTCAAACCCAACTCCTTCAGCAAGAAGTGAGAGACGCCCGCCGCTTTGCAAGCTTGACCGGAAAGCTGACCCAGGCACAGATCAAACGCAGGAAGGCTGAAATCAAACTCGGCTTTCTTTCGATGTCTATTGCCGCTTTATGCATAGTATTGATCCTGGCTTATGGAGGCTACCAGGTAATTGACGGCGCTCTGAGCGTAGGCGGGTTGGTCGCGTTTTACAGCTACGTAATTCGCCTTTTTGAACCCCTGGGCGGCGCTGTAGATGTTTCTTCGAGACTGCATCGAGTTAATGCCAGCGTTCGCCGCGTGCTTGATATTTTGGAGATGCCCACATCAATCAAAGGTGATTCGAACGCGGTAATGCTCATGCGGTCGGCGCCCGGGGATATTGAATTCAAGAACGTCTCTTTCGAATATTGCCCTAACAGGCCGGTGCTGTCGCACGTTAGCTTCCGAGTCGAGCCCGGCGAACGCATCGCTCTGATCGGCGCAAGCGGCAGCGGAAAGAGCACGGTAGCGAAGCTCATTTCTCGGCTATACGACGTGTGTGATGGGGCCATCCTGATCGATCAAGAAGACGTTCGCGGCATTAAACTGAAGAGCCTGCGATCGAGCGTCGCATTAATGACTCAGGAACCGGTGCTGTTCAATGCAACGTTGCGAGAGAACGTTCTCTACGGGAACCGGCATGCCACTCAGCGCGATCTGGATGAAGTGGCTGAACGAGCCCAGCTGACAGAATTGATTCGGAGCTTGAAGGAAGGTTGGGGCGAGCAGGTCGGCCCGCGCGGCAGCAGGCTATCGGGCGGAGAACGCCAGCGAGTAGCCCTGGCCCGGACGATGCTTCGCCGCTCGCGCATACTCATTCTAGATGAGCCTACGAGCTCGGTGGATGTTGCTACGGAAATCGCATTCTTAGAGCTGCTGGACCGGTTCACACGGAACATCACCACAGTCATCATCTCCCATCGCCCAAGCACGATTCTAAAATCCGATCGAATCATCACGATTGATCGCAATCGCGTGATTGAAGCCAGTGGATTCTTTGCAGACCCTCTAAGAGTTGACTTGCCTCCATACGATGCTGCTGATAGATAAGCCTGAACCTTTGTATGAACCAACGGAGTAAACAAAATGTGGCAACCATGGGCAGATCATCTTCTGGAATCACCCTGCTTCGTGCCTTGGTGCTTTGTGGCAAAGCGGAGTTTTTCAGCAGCCTGCCAGAGCGCTCGGTATCCGCGAAGCACTATTGACAGACTGATCGTTCTTAGTGAATCCTGGTTTTCACTGCCCAGAGTCTTGAATTCACCCTGGAAGAGGCGGCGGGCTGGAGAGCCTAGGTTTCGCGCTGCGAGTGGTAGAGCAGCCGCTCTACGAGCTTGATCGAATCAGCTTGATCCGTGTCTGTAATTGCCCATAAGAAATGAGGAGGTAAGTGAGCCGATGAACGGAGCAGGAATGTCAAGCCGGGTAGCGCAGGATGTGCGTTACGCGCTACGCGTGCTGCGAACAAACCCGGGTTTTGCAATAGCCGTGGTGCTGTCTTTAGCTCTCGGAGTTGGTGTCAATACAGCAATATTCAGTCTCATCAACTCGCTTGTCTTGAGGGCGCTGCCGGTAAAAGATCCGAATCAACTTGTCTGGTTTCAAGAGCCGACATTTTCTTATCCGATGTTCGATCAATTGCGAAACTCAAGCCAATCATTTTCCGGCATCTTCACCTGGAGGAGTGATCGCTTTTATGTGAATTGGGATGGAGAGCCGGAAAGCACCTTGGGGTTGGCCGTGAGTGGAGATTTCCACTCTACGCTGGGGGTTGAACCTGTCTTCGGTTCAACTCATCATGAGCGAGGATGATGCGCCGAATGCCGCGAATGGGGTTGCCGTAATCAGCTACGACTGTTGGGAAAAGCGATTTCAAAAAAGCCCATCGGTTCTGGGGAAGAGCATTCTAATAGAACAAGTGCCGTTTGTGATCGTGGGGGTGACTCCGAAAGACTTCTTTGGTGTGGCTGCCGGCAGAAGCCCGGACATTACGATAGCGATCAACCTGCTTCCGCAAATGCGCCCCGCCCTTCGCGAAAGAATGCGCGCTCCTGCATACGCATGGCTGCATATTATGGGGCGGCTGAAGGCGGACGTGACGATTCAGCAGGCTGAGACTGAAGTCAAAACGATCTGGCCTAACATCCTCGAAGAGCTTGTCGCGAATGGCGTCCCCCCAAACCAGCGGCAGAACTACCTTTCCAGGACCATCGGGCTTGCGCCTGGCGGATCGGGTTATTCTCCTTTGCGTAACGAATTCTCCTCGACGCTTTGGCTGCTTATGGTCATGGTCGTCCTTGTTCTATTGATAGCCTGCGCTAACGTAGCAAACTTGGAATTGGTGAGGGCGTCTGTCAGGCAGAGGGAACTTGCTATACGCCTCGCCATAGGGGCACAGCGAAAGCACTTGATACAGCTACTAGTCACTGAAAGCCTCATACTGGCGCTCTTAGGCGCGCTCGCGGGATTGCTTTTGGCTAATTGGGGCAGCACATTGCTTGTGGAGCTTGTTTCGACGAGCACTGACCCAATTCATCTCGACCTCCAAATGGATTGGCCGGTACTGGCTTTTACTGGCGGGGTAGCGATAGTTGCCACTCTGATCTTTGGGCTGGCCCCTGCCTATTCGGCCACCCGCGTTGACCCGAATACGGCGCTCAAAGAAACCAGTCGTAGTATGGGAGGAACGACATTGAGCCTGAGGCTGCGTAAATCACTCGTGGCGGCGCAGGTCGCATTGTCGGTCGTGCTTCTTGTCGGTGCCGGGTTATTTGTGCGCAGCATCCACAACCTTACGACGATTGATCCAGGGTTCGAAAGTGAAAACCTTTTGCTCACCTACTGTGATCCTCTGGCCGCACGTTATCCGGCAGATCGCCTGTTAGATTTTTATCGGCAACTTCAGGAGGTCAGTTCAACGGTCCCGGGAGTCAGCGGGGCAAGTCTTTCGCTTGTTCCGCCATTAGCCGGCGATGGAGGTTATTGGACAGACTCGACAAATGTTGTGGGCCGCGCTCCGCAAGACCTTCAGAACGGGCGAGTGTATATAAACGTTGTTAGTCCCGGATTCTTTAAAACAATGGGAATCCCTCTGATGGCGGGGCGAGAGTTTGTACCGCAAGATGATGCGGCCGCACAAAAGGTGGTGATAATCAGCAAGAGCATGGCAAATCAGTACTTCCCGGACTCGAACCCTCTGGAAGCGCAAATCAGTTTGGGTATTCACCCTGCTCGGCAAAATCTGCAAGTTGTCGGAATTGTAAAAGACGCGAAATACCAAAAACTTCAGGAGCCTACAAGAAACATTGCCTACGTGTGCTACCTGCAAGACCCGAAGCTTCTTCTAAGTTCCAATCTGACTATGGAAGTTCATGCCTCTCAATCGCCTGAGAAGGTGGCGATGCCTATACGCAGGGCGATTCAGAATCTTGGAAAAGATATTCCAGTCAGGTTTGAAATATTCTCAAACCGGGCGAGCGAATCTCTAGTCAAAGAACGGCTCATTGCGACAATCTCAAGTTTCTTTGGAATCCTGGCTCTGCTGTTGGCGTCGCTGGGCCTTTACGGGACAGTGGCTTATGCCGTGGCGCGTCGCACAAACCAGCTGGGCATTCGCATCGCGCTTGGCGCTACGCCCGCCATGATGATATGGATGGTCTTAAAAGAGACGCTGCTGGTGATCCTGATCGGATGCATCGTTGGAGTCGGCGCGGCGCTGGCCGCAGCCAAATACGCAAGCGGCATGATCTATGGTTTGAGCGCCACCGATGTGACGACCATTGCGCTGGCGACAGGAGTCTTGTTCATCGTGGGGGGGATCGCGGGCTTTATCCCCGCTAGAAGGGCTGCTCGAATTGATCCGGTTCAAGCTCTACGTCAAGAGTGATCGAGGGAGTCGCAAATGAACCGCGGAACACTTTTGTCATTTACTAGGCCAGGAGGGTTTCGAAGTTCGCTCCCGATTCAAAACTATAGATAGGTCCGGTTTGCGTCAGAGCGGGCGGGATAAAATCGGCCATGCATTTGCTTCTTCACCTGAGAAGTTGTGCTAATGCGTGGATTCTTTTGCCTTGAAAATCCAAATTAATGAGGAGAAGGACAATGAAAAAGGGATTGATCCAGGGAGAGATGATCAACCGAGTTCGCCAGTTGTGTCAGCAGGATGAAAGGATATCAGCGTCTTTAATGTACGGCTCCTTCGCCAAGGAAGAAGGCGATGAATTTAGTGACATAGAATTCTCTATTTTCATCAACAATGATGACTATGATGGATTTAGTGGCGAAGATTGGGTCAGGCAAATAGCACCGCTGGCGCTATACTTCTTGAACGGCGTCGGCCAAGCAAAGGTCATCTTTGAGAATCTCGTTCGAGGAGAGTTCAGTTTCAAAAAGGCATCTGAGATATCAAGCATCCGGGCAATTAAGGCGTTGATGGGTATCCCTTGGCCAGCCGTTATCGTGATGATTGATCGTACAGGGAGTGCGCAGGGCCACCTTGACTTTTTATCGAGTAAAGAGGGACTTCCTACGGCCCGGGAAAAGACCAATAGGTTATGTCTGGAATTCATTTATTCGATGCTCTACAGCTTTGATAGATTGGCGCGCGGGGAGCGCGCCCACGCGCTGGATTTGCTCGGGCAGTTGCAAGGATATTTGCTGCGCCTATTGCGTGAGTACGAAGGAAAGATACAGCAATCGGAAACACGGCCTTTTAGGAATCTTGAGAAAGACCTGTTGAAGTCAGAATATGATCGGTATATCGAGTGTACCGCGAGTCTGCGCAAAGCGAGCCTTGAACAGGCTTACTGGGCAACTTGGTCATGGGGTAAGGAACTCATTAACGCTCTCGCACGCCGATATGAGACCGATACGCACGAAGCTCTTATCCAAGCGTTAGACTTACACTTCGCTTGCATCCTTAGAGAAGAAGAGGCGGCTGGACTGAGGACATTGTCAACTTAACTGCTAAAGATGAGAGGTCGGTCAGAGATGACTGATTTTACGCAGTGGGTCGAAAGAGGAATAGAATGTCGGTGATGATTACCCTCGGCACATATTGTAAGTCCTTCAACAGCTTGCGAAAGAACTTCTTAGCAGCCTTCTTATCGCGTCGTCTCTGCACCAGAATATCAAGCGCATTCCCATACTGATCAACTGCTCGCCACAGGTAATGGACATGTCTATAATCGAGCGGAGGATTCTCGAAGGCGCCGGCAGTGAAGAGATGCTGAAGGCGCTCGATGAGATTAATAACCTGTCCTGTTAAGACGAACCCTTAACCCTGGCCCATTTTATTCACTAACAATGAGCTCTAAGAATGCCTCCGACAAGGATTCGCATATGCACGATACTAAAACTCCAACCCCTTCACTTTCTGTTAACCAACGGCTCTCCTCAGAGCAGACGCGCAGGCTCCTCGACGCGCTCTTGCGTAACAGGAGCGCCAGCACACATTCTCAGCCCCGCATACCAAGATTGCCGCGCTCTCAAGGCGTCAACCTCTTCCCGGCGTCCTTTGCTCAGGGGCGTCTTTGGTTCTTCAACCAGCTTGAGCCCACCAGCCCTTTCTACAACCAATCGCTCGGTATAATGGCGCGCGGCAAACTAAACAAGACCATCCTCAATCGGAGCCTTAACCTGATCGCAAGCAGGCACGAAACTCTGCGGACCACTTTCGAGGTCAAAGACCGCCAGCTAGTTCAAGTCATATCGCCCGACTGCTCTGCACACCTGAATGTCATAGACCTTTCCGAACTGCCGGCTGACGCGCGCGAAGCTGCAAGGCAGAAGGTGGTCACCGCTGAAACGGGTCAGCCTTTCGACCTCATGCGAGGCCCGGTGCTGAGGACCGTGATCATACAACTCGCCGAGGATGAGAACTTCCTTCTGTTCTCCGCGCATCACATCGTGACGGATTACTGGGGGCTTTCGGTATTCATGTCGGAATTGGCTGAGGTCTACGCCGCTTTATCGAGAACCGGCTCGGTCGAAGACTCCGCGCCCATCATTCAATACGCGGATTTCGCTACCTGGCAGCGTGAATGGATGCGAAGCGGGGTCTATGAAAAACAGCTAGATTACTGGAAGAAGCAGCTCGATGGAGTTGAAACGCTGCGGTTGCCAACGGACTATGCCAGACCGCCTCTGCAAACATTTAACGGGGCGATTTTCCGGTGGCCGTTAGGGGCGGAAATTACAAGGGCTGCGCGCGCCTTCAGCGAGAGCAACGGCGCAACTCTTTTCATGACGCTGCTCGCCGCGTTTAAACTGCTCTTGCAACGTTACAGCGGCCAGCAAGAGGTCACAGTCGGAACGCCGATAGCAAACCGCAACCTGCTTGAGCTTGAGAAACTCATAGGGTTCTTCTCTAACACATTGGTACTGCGCACAGACCTGGGAGAGGACCCTAGTTTTCGGCAGGCGTTGGGAAAAGTAAAAGAAGTCTGCCTCGCGGCATACGCTCATGAAGAGCTTCCATTCGAAAAGCTGGTTGCCCAGTTACGACCTGAGCGTGACCTGAGCCAGAACGCACTGTTTCAAGTTATGTTTAGGACGCAAAACAGGCTACAGGTGTCACTGGAGGTGGAAGGTTTGTCTTTGTCGCAGGTTTGGGATGACCAGATCGAGCCGGGAGCAAGGTTCGATTTGGAGCTTGCGGTGCGGGATGATGAGCAAAACCTCATCGCCACGTTGGAGTACAACACCGACCTGTTTACTCCCGCCACAATCGAGAAGATCAGCAAGCATTGGCAGAGACTGTTGGCGGCTGTGCTATCAAACCCCGACACGCCCATCTCTCGGCTGCCACTGTTGAGCGAAGATGAGAGAGAGCAACAACTGAATGAATGGAACCGGACACAAGCCGTGTTCGATCAGCAGTCGCTCATCCACGAGCTGTTCGAGCAGCGGGCGGAGTTACACCCTCAAGCAGTCGCCTTGATCTATGAACAGGAGGAGATGCGCTACGGTGAGCTGAACGCCAGGGCTAATCAGTTGGCTCACTACTTACGTGAGCGCGGGGTAGATCGAGAGAGCTTGGTTGCGGTATTCCTGGAAAGGTCTATGCAGATGGTAGTGGCGCTGCTCGGGGTGCTGAAGGCTGGCGCCGCATACGTGCCTGTAGACGTGAGTTATCCGGCTGAGCGCATTGCCTACCTGCTGGAGGATGCTGATGCGGAAGTGGTGCTGACGCAGTCAAACTTGCGAGATGGCTTGCCGCAGGGAAGAGTGAATGTGATCAACTTAGACAGTGAATGGGAAGAGGTAGGATCACACAGCAGCAGCAACCTGAACATAAAGTTGGATGCGGAGAACCTGGCATATGTGATCTACACCTCCGGTTCCACGGGCAAGCCCAAAGGGGCTATGAACACCCACGGAGCCATCCGCAACCGTTTACTCTGGATGCAGCAAGAATACCAAATTGATTCAACTGATCGCGTCCTTCAAAAGACCCCTTTCAGCTTTGATGTCTCGGTATGGGAGTTCTTCTGGCCCCTGATGACTGGGGCTTCTCTGCTGATCGCTCTCCCGGACGGACATCGTGACAGTCAATACCTTGCGAGCCTAATAGCCGACCGGCATATAACCACGGTGCATTTTGTTCCCTCGATGCTTGAGATATTTTTGCAAGAGCCCGAGGCGTCTGATTGCAAGAGCCTGAGGCGCGTGATTTGCAGTGGCGAAGCTCTAAGCCCGGAACTCAGCGCCCGCTGCCTCAGCCGGTTGCCTGCGGACCTGCACAACCTTTACGGCCCCACCGAGGCGGCGGTAGACGTTACTTACTGGCGCTGTAAGCCAACAGACCGGCGGCCCACTGTGCCCATCGGCAAGCCTATAGCCAACACTCAAATATACATACTGGATCAGAATTTCAACCTCCTTCCCGTGGGCGTCTCGGGTGAATTATGCATCGGCGGAGTGGGGGTAGCTCGCGGCTACCTGGGCAGGCCCGATCTGACGGCGGAAAAATTTGTCCCTGATCCCTTCAGCCAATCTGAAGGGGCGCGGATGTACAGGACGGGTGATCTGGTACACTGGACTACAGATGGGTATCTGGAGTTCTTAGGACGCATAGACCGTCAGATCAAGGTGCGTGGGTTCCGCATCGAGCTTGGCGAGATCGAAGCCGCCCTGAGGCAGCATCCCGCAGTCGAAAATGTCGCGGTAGTAGCGCGTCCCGATGAGAGGGGCAGCTCAAAGCTCCTGGCCTACGTGGTGGCCGACGAGGCCGGGTTGAGTCGCGCGGGAGAGTTGCAGGACGAGCAGCTCGATCAATGGCAGACGGTATGGAATGAGACTTACGAGCAAGGCGGCGATGCCGCCGATCCGACTTTCAACATATCCGGCTGGAAGAGCAGCTACTCGCGTCAGTTGATGAGCGATGAGGAGATGCAAGAGTGGGTTGACCACACCGTAGCCCGCGTCCTTGCTTTGCGGCCAGAGCGTGTGTATGAGATCGGCTGCGGGACGGGGCTCCTGCTGTTTCGGGTCGGTCAGCACTGCCTGGAGTATTGGGCGAGCGATTTCTCTCAAGAAGTCATCAACTATCTGCGCAGACATACAGAGAGTCTTGGCGAGCGATTGGCGGTCACCAAACTCCTTTGCCGGGAGGCTTGTGTATTCGAAGGGCTGGAGGCGGACAGGTTCGATACCATAGTGTTGAACTCTGTCGTTCAGTACTTCCCGGACATTGAGTACTTGACGCAGGTACTGGAAGGGGCTGTCCATGTCGGTGCGCCGGGAGGAGCAATCTTCATCGGCGACGTCCGCAGCCTGCCGCTGCTTGAAGCCATGCATGCGTCGGTGTTACTGGAACAGGCCGATGATACGCTCGACGCGGGCAGGGTGGCGCAATTGTGGCGCGGGGCCATCAAGCAAGAAGAAGAGCTTGTCATTGACCCAGAGTACTTCGCCGACCTAAAGCGGCGATTGCATAAAATAAGTCATATCGAGATTAAGCCGAAACGTGGATGGCACCCCAACGAGATGAACCGCTTTCGCTACGATGTGGTGATACGTCTCGGGCCGAAGCCGTATTACTTTTCACCCTCGCGGCTGATTGAGTGGGGCCGAACTGTCATCAGCTTATCAGGCATTGAGCAAATACTTTGCGAAGAGCAGCCGGATTGCCTGGCGATCACAGGAGTTCCCAACGCGAGACTGGCTTCAGACATTGAGGCCGCGCGATTACTCGGCAGGGCTGGCGGACTTAAGACGGTAGGGCAATTGCGAGAAGCGATTAGGAAGAACAGTAATGAAGGTATACACCCTGAGGAATTGTGGAGCTTAGGAGAAGAGTTGCCCTATGAGGTTGAGCTGGACTGGCAGGCGGGTAGAAGTGACGGGAGCTTCGATGCTGTGTTCTTGCGACGACAGCATGACAGCGGCTCGAATGGAAACCCTGTCGCAGTAAAATTGCCATCATGTAATTCGGGAATAAGGTTGACGGTCAGGTTAGCTAACAACCCGCTGCGGCAGAAATCCATGCGCAGGTTAGAGCCGGAATTGCAATGGTTCGTAGAACGGAAGCTGCCTGACTACATGGTCCCCTCATCATTTATCCTTCTCGATGCTCTCCCGTTGAGTCCGAATGGCAAACTGGACAGGAAGGCGTTAATAGCTGCCGATACCGAGACTGAATCCCAAACCAAATACATAGCTCCTCAAACTCTCACAGAGGAGATACTGTGCATGATTTGGGAGCAAGTGCTCAGGCTAGATCGAGTAGGGGTCGAAGAGAATTTCTTCGACCTGGGTGGGCACTCGTTGCTTGCGACGCAAGTCGTGTCGCGGGTGCGAAACATCCTAAAGATCAAGATTCCGCTGCATGCAATCTTCGAGCACCCGACTGTGAGAAGGCTGGCGGCGAAAGTGGAGGAAGTAAAAAGGCGTGACAAGGGATTATCCGAGCCGCCGCTGGTCAAGATTGAGCATAAGGAGGATATACCGTTATCCTTTGCGCAAGAGAGACTATGGTTCATGGATCAGCTAGAGCCTGGCAGCATTTACAATATGACGGGTGGTGTAAGGCTTACAGGCTCGCTCGACATTGCCGCGCTTCACCGCAGCATCACGCGCATCGTCACCAGGCACGAAGTACTCCGCACCTGCTTGCCTCAACGCGACGGCCAGCCCTTTCAGAAGATAAACCCCGGCCGCCCGGTCCCCCTCCCTGTCATAGACCTGTCAGCCCTGGACGGGAACCTGGCGCAGACAGTAGCCGAGCAGATAGCCGACCGCGAGGCGCAGCAAGGGTTTGACCTCAGCCGAGGGCCATTGATCAGGGTGAGGCTGCTGAGGCTGAGCCTCAGCGAGCATGTTCTTGTGGTGGTGATGCACCACGTGGTGAGCGACGGGTGGAGCATAGGGATACTGATAAGAGAGTTCAAGCAGATGTACGACAGCTATAGCAGGGGAGAGGAGCCGGAGATGGAGGAGCTAAAGCTGCAGTACGCGGACTTTGCTGTTTGGCAGAGGGAGTATATGAGAGGGGAAGTGTATGAAGAGCAGATGAGCTACTGGAAGGAGCAGTTGAAGGGGATGGAGGCCTTAGAGCTTCCGGCCGACAGGGCGAGGCCCGCCATGGCTAGTCACACTGGCGGGAGAGTGGTGTTCAGGTGGGGGGGGGAGTTGACCTCTGGGCTGAAAGCGATAGGGAGGCAGGAAGGGGTGACGCTGTTTATGGTGATGGTGGCAGGATTTGAGGTGATGCTGAGCCGATACAGCGGGCAGCAGGACGTGGCGATAGGGACGGATGTGGCTAACCGCAACCGCAGGGAGACGGAAGGCCTGATAGGGTTTTTCGTCAACCAGGTGGTGGTCAGGAACAAGGTCGAGAGAGGGGAGAGTTTCACGGAGTTGGTGGGGCGTGTGAGGGAGGTGACGCTGGGGGCATACGAGCATCAGGACGTGCCGTTCGAGAGGGTGGTCGAGGAGATGGGAGTGGAGCGTGACATGAGCCGAGGGCCGCTGTTTCAAGTGAAATGCACTCTCCAGAATATGCGGCAAGAGAGTCTAGAATTGGATCGGTTGCTGGTTGAAGAATTCCCGATCCAATTCGACACAGTAAAGGTAGATTTACATCTGATGATGCAGGAGACAGACGGCAAGCTAGAGGGAGCACTTTACTATGCATCGGATCTGTTTGACAGGGCGACGGCAGAGAGAATGCTGAAGCACCTGGAAACGCTAATGAGGTCAATAACGGCGACTCCTGAGGGTTTGATATGTGAGTTAGACATGCTGAGCGAAGAAGAGCGTGAGCAGGTGCTGTATGAGTGGAATCAGACCCGCCAGGATTTTGAGCCGCACACGTGCGTGCATGAGATGTTCGAGCAGCAGGTTGAAAGGAAGCCGCAAGCAGTGGCGCTGGTGTATGGAGATCAGCAGATAAGCTACGCCGAGTTGAATGCAAAAGCTAATCAGCTAGCGCACTACCTTCGAAATCGCGGCGTTGGGCCGGAGACACTGGTCGGGGTGTATGTTGAAAGATCTATCGAGATGGTCGCAGCACTACTGGCGGTGTTAAAAGCAGGAGGGGCGTACGTCCCAATGGACGCGAGCTATCCGGCTGAGCGCATTGCCTACCTGCTGGAGGATGCTGATGCGGAAGTGGTGCTGACGCAGTCAAACTTGCGAGATGGCTTGCCGCAGGGAAGAGCGGAGGTGATCTGCATCGACACCGAATGGGAAAAGATAGCGGCAGAGCAGCGCGATGACACAGGGGTAGAGCTAGATGCGAGCAACTTAGCTTACGTACTTTACACTTCCGGCTCGACAGGGGTGC
This sequence comes from Blastocatellia bacterium, assembly GCA_963728545.1. Taxonomy (GTDB): domain Bacteria; phylum Acidobacteriota; class Blastocatellia; order UBA7656; family UBA7656; genus DASUNP01. Next base: position 1,459,647 of record CAVSKO010000002.1, on the reverse strand, counting down.
CTAAAGGCGTAGCGATTGCGCATCAGAATGCCGTAGCAATGATTGGGTGGGCTTCCGAACTATTTACCCCCGAACAACTGGCTGGAGTTTTAGCCTCAACTTCAATTTGCTTTGATCTATCAGTGTTTGAGTTATTCGTCCCGTTGAGCGTCGGCGGTAAGGTGATCATAATTGAGAATGCGCTGGAATTACCGAGCGTCTCCGCCGCGTCGAATGTGACGCTCATCAACACAGTCCCCTCTGCAATTTCGGAGTTACTCAACCTGGATTGCTTGCCCGAATCCGCGCATACGATCAACCTTGCCGGAGAGCATCTCACACGAACACTGACTCAGAGGCTTTATCAAAGGGCTAGCGTCAAACAGGTTTATAACCTTTACGGCCCAACAGAGGATACGACCTACAGCACTTTCTCATTCGTTGACAAAGAAGCATCCAGGGGGCCTACGATCGGACGCCCAATTGCAAATTCGCAAGCCTACGTGTTGAGCGGCAGCGGTAGTCCGGTACCGGTAGGGGTAGTCGGTGAATTGTATCTAGCCGGTCAAGGTGTCTCGCGGGGATACCTGAATAAACCCGACCTCACATCGGAGCGATTCGTGCCTGACCCTTTCAGTGCGGAGCTAGGAGCGCGAATGTATCGGACCGGGGACCTTGTGCGCTATCTGGCAAATGGAGAGCTTGATTACATTGGCCGCGCCGACTATCAGGTAAAGGTGAGAGGCCATAGAATTGAGTTAGGCGAAATTGAAGAGATACTCGGAATGTGCGATGGCGTAGAACATTGCGCCGTCGCCGTACAAGGGCAGTCGGACAGTGACAGGCGGCTTGTCGGGTATGTTGTTGCAAAAGAGGGACGGCCCTTGCCGAGCGTTAGACATATCCAAGAGCACCTGCTGAGCAAGCTGCCAAAGTATATGGTCCCAAGTATGTTCGTCGAGTTAGGAGAGTTACCTCTTACGCCGAATGGCAAGCTGGATCGCAAGGCGCTGCCTGCGCCTGATCAAGCGCTCGACGCCAGCGGAAGTTATAGGGGACCACGAACGCCGATTGAGGAGATACTGTGCGGAATCTGGCAGCGGATCATTAAAATTAATCGCGTTGGTATTGACGATAATTTCTTCGAGTTGGGCGGGCATTCATTGCTTGCGACCCAGTTGATCTCAAGCGTGCGGGGTCTATTTCAGGTTGAATTGCCTGTCCGTGTGGTATTTGAATCGCCGACGGTTGCCAGTCTAGCGAGAGTTATTGAATCGGTAAAAGGGCAGGCAACACAGGCCCCCCTTCCCATAAAGCGCGCCAGCCGCAATGACAGTCTACCTCTCTCATTTGCGCAGCAAAGGCTGTGGTTTATGAGCTGGTTAGAACCGGACGCGCCCTACAACTTGCCGGGGGGTGTAAGGCTCAAGGGCAATCTCGACCTTGCTGCTGTGCGATACGCCATCAACGAGATTATTAGCCGGCACGAGGTGTTGCGCACTTGCTTCATTCAACAAGGCGGCCAGCCGATTCAACACATCCTCGACCCTCAACCGTTGCCATTACCTATCATAGAAATAAGTCAACTGGATGATGCGACCCGCGAAGCGGAAGCAAACAGGTTAGCCCAGGAGGAGGCACAAAGGCCATTCGATCTCATCACGGGCCCGCTCATTAGAGTTATGCTAATCCGCATGAAGGAAGACGAGCATATATTAATGGTCACAATGCATCACATCGTGTCGGATGGGTGGTCTATAAGCGTCTTCGTAAGAGAGCTTTCAGCCCTTTATAAAGCTTTTCAATTTAGTGAGCCTTACCCGCTTACCGATTTACCCATCCAGTATGCCGATTTCGCCGTTTGGCAGACGGAAGACTTGCGAACTGACACTCTCGACAACCATCTCAGCTTTTGGAAGCAACAGCTTTCTGACATCCCCGCCATGCTCGGTCTGCCCACCGACAGGCCCAGACCTGTCGTTCAATCTTTCAGAGGCGCAATGTGGAGCTTCGCCCTTTCTCAAGATCTCACGACGAAGCTGAAGCTGTTCAACCTGTTAGAAGGCGCAACGCTGCACATGACGTTGTTAGCTGCTTTCAACGTGCTGCTATATCGCTACAGCGGTCAGAAAGACATTCTCGTCGGCACCCCTGTTGCGAATCGCAATCGTGTGGAGGTTGAAGCCCTGATAGGGTTCTTTGTAAACATGTTGGTGATTCGAACCAACCTTTCAGATGATATAAGTTTCCGGCAGTTGCTTAAACAGGTCAGGGAAGTGGCGCTCGCCGTGTACGCTCATCAGGATGTGCCATTCGCAAAGCTGGTCGAGGAAATAAACCCGGAACGCGGCCTTACCTCTGCTGCGATATTTCAAGTGGCGTTTGACTTACATAACCATCCGAGCACGGATCTGGAATTGCCCGGCCTGACATTGGAGTTAACCGGACCTCCTGCGATTGCCACCGAATATGACATCGTTTTGAACGTCGTGGAGGAAGATCGCGGGATCGTCGGCGAAGTTCATTACAATACGGACCTGTTTGATGACACCACAATCGCCCGGATGTTCAAACATTATTGCGCGATAGTCGAGTCCGTAGTAGCAGAGCCGGAACAAAGGGTTTCTACGATACCGTTTTTGACCGACGCCGAAATAAGGCAACTGTTAACTGAATTCAATGGCACAAAGAGCGAGTCTCCGCAGGAGAAGTGTCTTCATCAGCTTTTCGAAGATCAAGTGAAGCAAACTCCTTATAACATCGCCATCGAGTTTGAAGGCCATCAATTGACTTATGACGAACTTAACCGAAAGTCCAACCAGCTTGCCCATTACCTGCGCGGGTTGACGGTGGGGCCGGAAGTAATCGTCGGGATATGCATGGACCGCGGGCTTGAGATGCTGGTGGCGCTGTTAGGAATAATGAAATCGGGCGGAGCTTATCTGGCTATCGATCCGTCTTACCCCTTAGAGCGCATCTCGTTCATATTGGACGACAGCCTGATGTCGGTTCTCTTAACCCAGGAAAGCTTGCTCGGAGCGCTGCCAAACTCGAGGCGCCGGACGATTTGCATTGACACGGAATGGGAGTTGATCGCTCAAGAGAGTGAAGAGAACCTTAACACCATAGTGACCCCTGATAATCTGGCTTACGTGATTTACACGTCAGGCTCTACAGGCACGCCGAAAGGCACACTGGTATGTCATAGGGGTCTTTCTAATCTATCCGAAGGACAGGTCCAAGTATTCAAAGAGAGATCAGACGGTCACGTCTTGCAATTCGCCTCGTTAAGCTTTGATGCTTCGATCTTCGAGATCGCAATGGCGCTAAGGGTGGGGGCGACATTGCATGTTCCGAACAAGGATTCGCTACTGCCTACGGAAGACTTTATCCGGTTGTTGATCGATAAAAAGATCACTAACCTCACGCTCCCGCCATCCGCGCTAGCGGCTTTACCTGAAAGACCGGTTCCCACATTGCGTAGTATCACCGCAGCCGGTGAAGTATGTTCGGCTGATCTCGTGGCGAGGTGGGGGCGGGGGCGACATTTCTTTAACGCCTACGGTCCGACCGAAGTCACGGTATGGTCAACCATCGCCGAATGCCAGGACACAGGCCGTCAGCCGGACCTTGGGCGCTCGATAGCGAATGTGCAGACTTACATTTTGGATGATCAATTACAACCTGTACCCATAGGCGTGACCGGACAAATATATACGGGCGGTGCCGGAGTCACGCGAGGTTATTTGAATCGCCCGGATTTAACAGCGGAAAGGTATATCCCTGATCCCTTCAGCCAATCTGAAGGGGCGCGGATGCATAAGTCAGGTGATCTTGGTCGCTTCCTGCCTGATGGGAGCTTAGACTTCATTGGCCGTATTGATTATCAAGTCAAAGTCAGAGGCTTCCGCATCGAACTCGGAGAGATTGAGCATGTCTTGCAGCAGCATCCTGCGATTGCGGACCAGGCCGTCATGCTCAGGGAGGATAGCCCTTCTGATAAGCGGCTAGTAGCTTACATCGTTCCGCAGGAGGATTGCGCCCTGCAAAATAGCGAGGTACTGGAATACCTGCGCTTCCGTTTGCCGGATTACATGGTCCCGAACGCCATAGTCATCTTAGAGAAGTTCCCACTGACCATTAACCGCAAACTCAACCGCAAGGCGCTGCCCGAACCTGGCAAGGAAGCAAGCGGACTCAACTGCGTGGGGCCACGGACCCCGGTCGAGGAAATACTCAGCGGCATCTGGCGTCAGGTGCTCAAGCTTGATTCGATTGATATTCATGCAGATTTCTTTGAGCTCGGCGGACATTCCCTGATCGCTGCTCAAATGTTTTCCCGTATGATGGAAAGCTTCAAAGTAGATTTATCGTTACGATCCGTCTTCGAAGCGCCGACTATAGCCGAGCTTGCCGGTCAAATCGAACAGGCAATGCGGGAGTTGCCCGGAATCGAAGCTCCTTCCCTGACGCCCGTCCCACGCTCGGCGGAATTGCCACTGTCGTATGCACAGCAAAGGCTCTGGTTCTTAGATCAATTACACCCGGGCCAAACGCTCTACAACATACCCGGGGCAGCTCGCTTGAAAGGCGAATTGAATCTGAAGGCCGTTCAGGATAGCTTTACTGAAATCGTCCGCCGCCATGAGGTGTTGCGTACTAGCTTCCCAGTCCGCGACGGCAAGCCGCGACAGCAGATAGCCACGCCTGCGCGGATGCCGATTAGCTTTTTTGACCTGAGCCTCTTGCCTGAGACTTTTCGTGAAGATGCTGCGAAGCGATTTATGAGCCGCGAGGCTGATCGCCCATTCAACCTGACCTCTGGCCCACATCTGCGGGTATATTTGCTGCGTCTTTCTAAGGAAGAGCATGTGTTGCTCGTCGTGATGCATCACATAGTCAGTGATGGCTGGTCTATTGACATACTACTGCGCGAGTTTGACACCCTCTATAAGACATACTGTGCTGGGTTGTCTTCGCCGCTGCCGGAACTACCGATCCAATACGCCGACTTCGCATGCTGGCAGCGCCAGTGGTTGCAAGGCGACCCTCTCGATCTCCAGTTGGACTACTGGCGGCATAAGCTAACCGGCCTGACAACACCGCAATTGCTCACTGATTACCCGAGGACAGAAAAACTTTCTCGTCAGGCGGGAAGGTTCAGTTTCCAATTGCCGAAAAGCTTGTACCGATCTCTCAAGGAGAGGTGTCTGCAAGAAGGCGTGACGCTGTTTATGCTGTTACTGGCCGGGTTCCAAGCGCTGTTGCATCGCCACTCAGGCCAGACCGATATCGTGACAGGGTCGCCAGCCGCGAACCGAAACAGGATTGAAACCGAAGGGCTGATAGGCTATTTCGTCAACCCTCTGGCATTACGAACAAGGTTCTGCGAAATCTCGACGCTCAGGGATTTGCTTGCGTGCGTGAGAGAGACGGTACTGGGCGCTTACGCACATCAGGATGTCCCGTTCGAGATGATAGTTGATGAAATAGCGCCCGTACGCAACATGGAAATGTCTCCGCTGTTTCGGACGTGGTTTGTGGCTGACAATGCGCCTGCGCGAGATAGTAATTGGCTGAGTTCCTTAGATGTTAAATTCATTCCCGTGCAGGTGGGAGGGGCGAGGCTAGACTTGGCGCTTGAGATGAGGGCGGAGAAGGATTTGGGGGGGACGTTTGTGTACGCGGTAGACCTTTACAAAGAGGCGACGATTGAGCAGATGGCTGAGCATCTGGAGATCATACTGGGATGTGGGGCTAGCGATCCCGAGGTACAAATCCTTGAAATACCTCTTGAGCATGCGCAGGAGGTCAGAGACAATGCCGGAGCCTACCTGATAGATTCTGAAGCTGATTTCCGTTTCTAATAACGGCCTGCTTGTAGGAGCCAAAGCAAGGAGCATAAAGATGACTGATAAAGTCACATTCATAGTTGATGCGTCTGAAGCCGGTATGCCGGTCATCTGGAACGTTGCGAGAGGCCAAAACGCCTCCGTTGAGGAAATCTGCGACGTGCTCGGCTCGAACCGGTCGAAGATTGACGCCATCCTCTATGAGCACGGCGGTCTGCTTATACACGGTTTCGACCATTTGCGTACGGCTGAGGATTTTGAGCGCGCGATCTTACAGGTCACTCCGATCTTGCGCGATTATGTTGGTGGAACATCGCCTCGCGTGGCGGTGCATGGGAAGATATTGACGGCGACATACGTGCCACCTACCTGGTCCATCCCTTTGCACCAGGAGATGGTATACATGCGAAATCCGCCAGACCGCATAACATTCTTCTGCGAACGACCGGCTACGCTCGGCGGCCATTCAACTATCGGCGACATGCGCATAGCCCTGGACAAGATCAATCCGGCTATTCGCCGGAAGTTTGATCGCCTTGGGCTACAGTTGCGCCGCACGCTTCCCTCATATCAAACTTTGCACTTGAAGCCTGGTGTTCAGAAGCCTTGGCCCGAAGTATTCGGTGTGGACGAGCGCTCGGCTGTAGAAAGCATCGTTGCAGCGAAGGGGTGGCGCGCCAAATGGCTAGACGGCGATACGCTTCAGTTGTGGCAGGACCTGCTGCCTGCCATCAAGCGTCACGCAATGACTGGTGAAGCGATCTGGTGCAATCAAGCTCACTTTTTCGCCCCAGCCTGCATGATGGCTTGGGCGCAAGAGGAGGGCCGCGTTGCGGATTACGAGGCTATCGCGAGGGCGCGCGCCTCAAATCCCGAAATGCTGGACGGCATCTTTTTCGGCAATGGCGCACCTGTACCCGACGACGACGCGCTGCACGTCTATCGAGTCTTACGTGAGATCGAACGCCCGATACATTTGAAGCGTGGGGACCTTCTCTTGCTCGACAACCTTATTCTTGCTCATGGGCGCACGGCCTTTGTTGGAAACCGTAGCATTCTCGTCGCGCTCGCCGATAACTAAGCTCAGCCAGATCACCTGGGAAATGCACGCAGACACCGCTTTGGGAAACCAAGCGGTAGATAAGGAAGTGTCTACAATGAAATTCAACCTGCGGGCCGACGCCCATATGACGCTCGAATTGTTAACATATCTATCACGTTCCAGAAAGCAGATTGTGGTCGATGATGCGACAATCGAGCGCGTTGGTCGCGCTCGAGATAAACTCGACAAGTTCGTTCGCGACAAACGCATAATTTATGGCGTGAATACAAGTGTCGGCGGGCTTGTGCATATACTAGTGCCTGTCGAAAAGACCGCCACGTTGCAGAATAACCTGATCAATGCTGTAGCCACGAACGTTGGCCCCTACCTTGACGATCACGTGGTGCGCGCCATCATGCTGGCTCGGATCACGTCGCTTTCCAGAGGGAATTCAGGGCTTTCTGTTGAAAATTTTCAGAAGCTCGTGGCGATGTTCAACGCCTACGTCATTCCCTGCATCCCCGAAAAAGGGTCTTTAGGCACTAGCGGTGACTTGGGCCAACTCGCGGCGGTCGCCCTCGCGGCGACAGGTCAGTGGAAGGCTCGTTTTGGCGGCCAGATAATGCCTGCGGCAGAAGCCCTGGAGCGGGCCGATATTAAGCCGATGCGCCTCAGCTATAAGGAAGGACTGGCGCTCATCAACGGCACGTCGGGTATGGTAGGCCTCGGTGCTACGGTTCTGGTCGAATCGAAACAACTGTTCGACTACTACGTAGCAATCTCGGCTCTTTCATGCGAAGGGCTCGCGGCTAAGACAAAACCTTTCGACCCTCGTGTTCATCGCCTTAAGCCTCATCCCGGACAACGGAAGGTGGCAGAGAGTCTTTGGGAGCGTTTACAGGACTCGAATCTCGCCGTTGACGAGCGGAAGGTAGAAAAGCTGCTGGCCGCGCAGATGAACAATGAACTACAAATCGGCGACCAGCCAATTGAGGACGCTTACTCCCTCCGCTGCACGCCACAGGTTCTAGGGCCGGTGCTGGACTCAATGGATGCTATAGGGTCCGTCATCGAGAACGAGTTGAACTCTTCCAACGATAACCCCCTGGTGATCCCCGAGGAGGACGAAGTTTTTCACAACGGCCATTTCCACGGCCAGTACGTGGCGATGGCCATGGATCATCTCGTCATCGGGCTGGTGACGCTCTGCAATTTGTCGGACCGACGCATTGATAGATTCCTCACCGAAAGCAACAGCAACGGTCTGCCGCCTTTCCTGTGCCGGGAAGACCCGGGTCTCCGCCTTGGACTTATGGGCGGACAGTTCATGGCAGCGTCGGTAACGGCTGAAAACCGCGCCCTGACCGTTCCCATCTCAGTCCAATCACTTACCTCGACTGGCGGCTTCCAGGATATAGTTTCACTCGGTTTTGTTGCAGCCCGCCGTGCCCGCGAAGTCTTACGTAACACTCGTTACGTCGTCGCGTTTGAGCTGCTTTGCGCCTGCCAAGCTGTAGACATCCGTGGTGCTGACGGTCTAAGTTCCAAGGGAAGAGCTTTATATGAAAGGACACGAAGCGTCGTACCATACCTCGACCACGACGTTACATTGACCGAATACCTTGAGGCGATTGTGGAGAGAATCCTCCTGACGCCGAACGAGAGCTCACTCGATCTTTGAGAGGTAAGGTTTCCATGGATCGTAATAATCCAGCGATGCAACAAATTCCACACTATCTCGCGGGTATCGGACATTCGGGTGACGAGCCTGTTCTATCGGACCTCTCCATGAATGAGAATCGCCTTGGTTCATCTGAACGAGCCGTTCGGGCTTTCATGGATGCCAGTTCGTATCTGTGGAAGTACCCTGATGGCTCACACCTCCTGCTAAAGAAGACGATATCGAGCCGCTTCGCGGTTGACCAAAATAAAATCACCTGTGGCGCCGGAGCGGACGAACTCATCACGTTACTTACGCGCCTATTCGTAACTCCCGGTCAGGAGGTTGTATTTCCAGAATTCAGTTTCATCATGTTCGCTCTAAACGCACTCAAGGTCGGCGCGGTGCCGATTGTAGCGCGGACAGAAGGCTTTGCCCCATCAGTTGACGGCCTATTGGAATGCATTACAGATCGAACGCGGGCGGTGTTCATCGCCAGCCCGAATAACCCGACCGGCAGATACCTTATGCGCGACGAAGTCCGTCGCCTAGCTCGCCAGATTCCCGCTCATATCCCCTTGATCCTAGATGGGGCATACGCTGAGTACAGCGACAGCCCTGACTACTCAGATGGATTAGATCTCCTGGACGAGTTTCCTAATCTTGTTGTGCTGCGATCCTTCTCAAAGATCTTTGGCCTCGCTTCATTGCGCATAGGCTGGTGCTGCGCATCTCGTGCGATTATTGACGAGCTTGAGCGTATTCGCGGCCCATACAATATTTCTGGCCCGGCACAGGCGGCTGCGGTTGCGGCCCTTGAGGACGAGGCTTATACGGAGATGTCGCTGAACCACAACCGCCTGTGGCGTGATCGTCTGGCGGCGAGGTTTACACGAATTGGCGTGCAGTTTGAGCCTAGCGGCGGGAACTTCATGATGACGGTGTTTCCGAATCAGGAGGCGGCCAAGCGTGCCTATCGTCACCTGCGGGCGCGAGGGGTTCTAACCCGCCAGCTCCACGACTATCGGCTGCCGCACTGCCTTCGGATCACTATCGGCACAGGCAGCGATAACAATCTGATGCTCCAAAGCCTTGAAGAATTCGTTACGCTTGAGCGAAGTGTAGACCCAGACCTGGGGCTCCATCTGGAACCTGCGTCATAGACATTTTTTGGAGGCGAGTCATGCAACAGCTTATTACGAATGACCGTTGTTCTGCCCTATCATCCGAGGGCGCGAGAGCATTGCAAGAGCGATTCGGCGAGCATTTTAAAACTGATATCGCCGTTTGCCAATCACATGCTCATACCCTGACATGGCTGCCACGCCAAGCCCCGCATGGCGTTGTGTTTTCGCAGAGCAATGCGGATGTCACAGACGCCATTCGGATCTGTAGTCGCTATGCGATTCCAATCGTCCCTTTCGGCGCGGGCACATCGCTGGAAGGTCAGGTGAATGCGCCGCGCGGAGGCATCTCCCTTGATCTTTCGAAGATGGATAAAATCGTCGAGCTCGTTGTTGATGATCTGTGTGTCGTCGTCCAGCCGGGCATGACACGTGAAGCGCTCAATGCTTTGCTGCAACCTTGGGGGCTGTTCTTTCCGGTCGATCCTGGGGCAAACGCGACGCTCGGCGGAATGGCTTCGACCCGCGCATCCGGAACGAACGCGGTGCGCTATGGTACGATGCGCGACAACACATTAGCCCTGGAAGTTGTACTTGCTAACGGCGAGAGCATCCGGACCGGGACGCGTGCGAGAAAATCGTCTTCCGGCTACGATCTGACGCATTTGTTCGTCGGCGCCGAGGGCACACTCGGGGTGATCACGGAACTCACATTGCGACTCTACCCTGTGCCGGAAGCAATTGCAGGAGGGCGGTGCACGTTCGACACCGTCGCGCAAGCCACAGACGCTGTGCTCACAGCGCTAAAGAACCGGATCGATATGGCGCGCATCGAGTTGCTCGATAGCCTTTGCGTGCGCGCATTCAATCTACGCGCGAAACTCGCGCTCGAGGAGGTGCCGACGCTGTTCGTAGAGTTCCACGGCGATCTGCGGCATGTTGAGCGCGAAGCCGAAAAGTTCCGCGAGGCCGTTGTTAGCGTCGGCGGCTGTACCTTCGTTTGGGCGACCGATCAAGAGGAGCGGTCGAAATTATGGGCGGCGCGTCACGACGCCTGGTGGGCAATCCACGATATGTTTCCCGGGAAAAAGGGTGTCACCACTGACGTTTGCGTGCCAATCTCCCGGCTTTCTGATTGTATAGCACAAGCCCAGTCCGATGTTAGCCGCCTTGGCCTCGACGCACCCATAGTCGGTCATGTCGGTGACGGAAATTTCCATGTCCTGATCATGCTTGACGCGGACAACAAGACAGAGGTAGCCCGGGCGGAAGAATTAATCTCGCACCTGAACCGCCTGGCGATTGAAATGGGCGGCACCTGTACAGGCGAACATGGTGTCGGGCAAGGTAAGATTGCTTACGCGGCCATCGAGCATGGCAGTGCCGTTGATGCTATGCGCGCCATCAAGCACGCACTCGACCCTAAGAACCTTCTGAATCCGGGAAAGATGTTGAAGGCCGTTCATGAGCCTGAATTTAGCGAAATGGACCATTTGCCCTGGATCTAATTTAACGAGCTTTGTGTGATACTCCAGAAAGGGTATTGTCAGGATAAGCGAGTATTGCAATCAAGCGGAAGGGCTATAATACTCAGGGCGAGAGCATCTAAATTCCCAACAAAAATGAGGGGTTCAACTTTTCGAGCAATTTTGCCAATTCAAATTACCGTCAAAAGTCGAAGGAATTTGCTCATATTTGTATCTGGTATAGAAGTCTAAGAAACCAAAATCCTTATTCTCCTAGAAAATTAGATGCTCTCGCCCTACTATAATACTCCTTAGATGAATTCTCGCCATAATACCTATCGCCGTCATCGCTTCCCACCTCAAGTCATCAGCCACTGTGTTTGGCTATACTTTCGATTCTCACTCAACTACAGAAATGTTGAATTGTTAATGGCTGAACGCCCGATTCCGGTACTGCCGGTTTTTGGATTAGGTTAGGCATCCTGCTCGACTTGGCCGAAGAAATCGTCTTTATTGAATACCTCCTACGGATGAACGCAGGGGTCGTCAATTGCTAGACCTTCGGCTCGGGCTGCATTTAGCAAGCGATCATCGGCTGCCAAGAAGATCGGCGCTGATAAGCCTGCGGCTTGAAGCGCTTCGCTCGTTATTAGCGCTGAAGCTAGTTGAATCGCATCATATGCACGTAATGCATGATGCTCCAACTGCACTCGTGCGCGGTCGGCGACCGCTACAGTCAGTTCAATAATCTGATATTCAGTTCCATAGATCGAGGCAAAATCACCAGCGAGCTGGGCATAATCCACCGGGCTAAGGCTAGCTTCTCGCACACGACGATTAAAGCCGCTATAAACTTCAATAATGCTAACGCGCGAAGTGATGATGACGTTGCCAGCCGCCGGATCAGCAAGTGCCCGGAACCAACCGCTCCCGATCTCGTTGACATGCCTTTTTACAAGGACACTGCTGTCAGCATAGTAGTCGGCCATCAGCGACCCTCTCGATCCTCGCTGATCAATTCAGAAATTGGCCTGCCGACTGAGAACAATCGTGCTAATTCTTCGCGCCGGTCTGGTGAGAGAGGCGTTGCGGCGCGAGCTGTTATATCAATGGAAGGTAAACTCAAGCCGACCTTAACCAGGGCTTGATTAATCTGATCATGATGAGCCGGGGGGGCTGTTGCTGGGGCCACTTGATGAATGTCAATCTCGACTTGGCTGTGTTCTGGCAACTCTAGCGGAGATAGAGGGCGCAAAACACCATCCTCATAAATTGCTGTTACTCTGTGTGCCATATCTTCTCCTCGTCTCTGAGAAGTAGTTGAATTATACCACCCTTTGCTAAAGCTGGTTTAATAGAAATTCCATTATGAGCGCAATCCACGTAACCCACAGTCTGGAATAGTCTGCACATTGACCAACGCACGAGTCGCTTTCAGCTTAGGGCTGTGCGACAACGGACGATGTCGTTGGAAGTTGCTGTTTGCTTGGAAACAGATCGCTATAAATCTTGTATATGTCAGCAAGCTCGAACTGAGGTTTGACGACGGCTTTAGACAACTCGGGGCGCTGATTTACCTTTAGGATCGTCTTTATAAGGAAGGAACGGTTGAGTTCACCGTCTTTATACAAATGAAGGGATGTTACTTGGGAAATGATCGCCGCGAGTATTAGCTCGGCTGACTTGCTCAACGAGCTTGGGATCTATAGTTGGCCCCATTGTCTAGACCACGAATTAAGAAAAATAAAGTGGACATTTCCTAGCTGCCAAAGTGAACCTCCGATGGGGTACGATAGCTTAGGCTCTGGTGCGGTCGTTCTTGATTATAGAACCAGAAGTAAGTATCGAGCCCTGTCTCCAACTCTGGAACACTGGCGTACTCTTTCAGATAAATGTCCTCGTACTTCACGCTTCGCCATAATCGCTCAACAAATATATTGTCCAATGCCCGGCCTCGCCCATCCATGCTGACGCGAATGCCTGCCTCCTCCAAGGTTGAGGTGAAAGCCTGTGCTGTGAATTGAACCCCTTGATCAGTGTTGAATATCTCAGGCTGCCCACCCGACAGCGCACGCTTTAATGCCAGTAGACAAAATTCTCCATCCAGAGTGTTCGACAACTGCCAGGCGACCACATACCTGCTGAACCAATCAATGATTGCCATCAGATACATGAAGCCCGCTCGCATTGGCACGTATGTTATATCAGCGCTCCAAACCTGATTCACTCGGCTGATAGAGAAGTCTCGCAGTAAGTACGGATATTTCTTATGCTCACGATTAGCTACAGTCGTCTTCGGTCCAGGGAAGATGGCTTGTAGGCCCATTAGCGCCATTAATCGCCTTACCCGCTTGTGGTTGACCTTGTGACCGAGTCGCTGCAAGTGAGCTGTCAAGCGTGGCCAACCATAAAATGGAGTCTTGGTGTATTGCTCATCAATCAGTCGCATTATCTGCAAGTTGAACTCGGACTCTGTAGCCAGGCTGTAGTAGAAAGTCGAACGGCTCAGGCCGATCAACTCACACTGCCGACGCATACTGATGTCTGCCTGCTGCGGCTCAATCATACCCCGTTTGATCTCAATTGAACGGGGCAGCTTTTTTTTTCAGCCACTCCAATTCCATCTTTAGTCGCCCGATTTGCTCAAACAATTCGGCCTCACGTGTTTGTAGTTGCTGTTGATGACCAGTCCTAGAGTGATTGAAAATCTCTGGCCCCGAATTGAGCAATTGGCGCTTCCAGAGGCTGACCAAGTTTGGGTGTAAGCCATGTTCGCTGGCGAGTTGATTAATCGTTTTCGTCTCTCTGACTGCTTCTATCGCTACCTGGAACTTGAACTTACTGCTGTATTGCTTGCGAATCCTGGACATGATTGACCCTCCACTGGCTCGGTGGATCATAGCCTACTTCCACCTTAGCCTGTGGTCCAGCTTTCGGGGCCAATTATACCTTGAGTGAGGACTTCCCCCGGCTGATGAAGATCATTTTAGCTGTGGCAGCGAGCACATCGAAATCACCTACGCGCTCCTTCTCCTGTGATTTAAGATAGTCGCGGATGGGGTGTCATTGATCATCACGTCCTCTCTTTCTCCGATGCGTGCGCCGACCTGGTTAGATTAGTCCCGACGGTTAATCAGGTTTGAGAGCGCGCGGGCGAACACAAGCAGCGCGAGCAGTACGTATCCGGCTAACATAAAAGTTACGAAAAAGAATTTGAATACCTCCCAGATGCTCATGAATCTCTCCTGTGTGTCTCCACTACTTGCCAATTGTTCATCAACTCCGCCGCCGGGGTCAGAATAGATATTTGACGAACATCAACTCATTGTGCCGCTCGTTCCCCGTACGACGGCCTGGCCAGCCCGCCACTACACACTGCCAGCTGCGCGAGCACCGTGAGGTCTCTTGCGGTAAGTTGCTCGGCCAGAGACCAGGCGCGCTCGAAGTCGGCGCGCCCGAGTGCTGCGAGTGTGGCTTCAAAGCCGGAGCCGTAAAGCTCGCCCGGTCCGAATTCTCCCGCAGCACCCGGATTTGACTGCGCCGACTCGACCGCTTCTCTTTGCGCGACGGCCTCATTGATCGCCTCAACTGCCGCCTGCATGACTTCGAAGCCGCGCCTCGCATCGAATGCCGTAAAGCCCCCCGCGACCCCGATCAGCGCCCGCGCGCGGGCCATTGCAGGCCGCGCCATCAGCGCACAGCCTGCGGCCTCGTCGAGCAAATCGGTCGCCCGAGCCCTATCCTTCGAAGCCAGCGCCGCCCCTGCCATATCCGTCAGGAGGCTCGCGCGCGCTGTTGCATCTTCAATGCGGCGCGCCGCGGCAACCGCCCCCCCGAGCTGACCAGCCGAGTTGTACCGGCGCGCCACCCGGATCATCACCCGGTCACGTATGGCTGCGGCCGTGACCTTCGCCGCGGCGGCTTGCGCCCGGCTCACTTCTCCTCGGGCAAGCCAGGCGAACGCCGCCCGCGCGTACAGCAGGTCGCGATCGGTGGCGGTAGAAGCGGCGCGGGCTTCACGCGCAATCTCGTTCGGGTTGCTCGCATAGACCGAGGCCGGGGCGATTGCCCGGCCGTTCGCCTCGGTGGCGCTCAATTCCGCGATCTGGCGCTTGAATTGGCTGAGCCGTTCCGGCAGGTAGCGTGCGAACAGACCGACGAGCTGTCGGCCGATGAAATAGATGACGGCCGCATCCTCAGCAGCTATGCCTTGACTTGCAGGCACACCGCCCTCCCCGCGAGCTGTCAACAGGGCGCGCCGCGCCAGTTGTGCCAGCGCGCAATTGAGAAGGCGCACGACCACGCCTCTGTTAACGGATTCTTTAGCTAGAAGGTCTGAGGTCGAGACCAGAAATGCGCCCAGTGTGTGAAGGCCGTTAAGATCTACGTCCTTTGGGTGTTCCATGCAGCCCACCGCATACGCAAAGAGGAAATCCGCGCGACTGGCATCGGCCGCGCGCAACGACAGCAACAGCCGCGAGAGCTGCGGGGACACGCCGAAGGCCAGGCTCGATTGCGCAAGCGCCATGGCCCGGGCCGGGTCGCGCTCTACAATTTGAAGCGCGACGCTGACCATCAGGTCGCTACGCTCGACATCGGTTTGTGCTGGGGCGGCAGGCGTCGGTGCGTTAAACACATGGCTGCTGTCATCCTTGCGATTTCCCGACACCGTGGCGCGGGCCAGGTCTTCGGCCAGTCCTGCGTCTCGCCCCGCAATCTCCTGGAGTAGTTCGACGAGCAGGTGTTGCCTCGCGATTGTCGTAATGGCGAGATGGTAAGAGCGATGGACCGAGGCGGTTTTTGACGTGACTCCATCGTCACACACGAGGGATTGAAACGCGCGGCGGTAGATGTCGCGCGCCCGCTCACAGTCATATGGCCACAGCAAGGTCGCCGCTTGCGATTGCGCGCGCATGGCGAAGGTGAGATCGGCAGACAGGCTGGCCCGGTCCGCCAACGACGCGAGCCGGTGTATGATTCGGTCATCCTGTTGCGCGATCACTCGCGCCTCCGCGCGCGCCGCGCGCGCGGGCGGCGCAGTCTGAGCGTTCAAGGTGATGGCGTTGATCAGGAAGATGGTGACGAAGTGCGCGGCGGCGCGGATGGGTATCGCGCCAAAGCCGCCCCTAAGAATGATGCCCCTGCTGAATCGCATACGAATACCCCGCCGGTGACGACTCACGGAGTGATCACCGTTGATAGCTCTATGACCTGCCCGGCGCGAAGCACCCGAGCGACAATCCTCTCGCCAGGTTTCAGATTGCTCAGGCCCTCATAAATCCGGTCGAGCGACTCGTCCCCTTCGAGGATCTCAACCCCATTGACCGAGAGGACGATGTCCCCGCCCAGCAGTAGGTTGACCCCTCCGATCGAGATGCGGAGTGTGCCGGCCCTTATCCCCAGGCGCTCGTCTTGCCGAGGGGGCAGATCGGTCAGAACCTGAAGAGAATGCCTACTGAAGGCTGCGCAGTGTGTGTGAACTTATCGGAATTCAACGCGGAGAGCCCGAAGTCAGGCTGCTTGTGGACGAAGCCGCGGTATTCTGCCTTTATCCCAAACCCCTCGGTTATATAAATGTTGGTCCCGCCGCCATACACGAAGGCGGTCTTCGTCTGGCGGTCGGCTCCGGGGACAAATCCTCCGGGATTTTCGGTGGGGTTAAAGATCAACGCCCCGGCACCCGCCAGTGCGTACGGACTGATCTTGTTAGGGTATCTCACGACAACCGCGCCGGTGACCTGGTGTATGTCGGACTGGACGTTGAAGGCGCCCGCGGGCGTGAAGTTATGAAGCGTGTTGCGAGCCCAGCCGTAGGTGCCGTCGGCGCCAATGTAGCGGTTGAAGTAGAAGCGGTAGTTGCCCATAACGCCGACGGACTTGGTTGAATCCTGGGAGATGCCATTCCCGTCTGTGTCCTTGGTGAAGAACCCTGTGACCTGACCGCTCACCTCATTGCGCCGCGCCTCCTGAGCCATAGATAGTGAAGCCAGTAAAAGTGTTGCTAGCGACGCCGCAACAAATATCTTGAATCGTGCCATTTTTCACTCCTCCTACTTTAATGCGGAAACCGGAGAGCCCTGGCGCAGGGGAGATCACCGATCCGAGTCCACGAGCCTTCCTCCGTTTCCAACACGGCTAAGGGCAACAGGTATGCCGGAGCAAAACGGGCCGGCATGGCCGCAAATCCGTTGAAATAGAAGGTGGTCGAAAAGTGTTTGTTCGGGAGCAAGTGTTAAGAGTCAAAACTGACAACGACACTGACGCCAGAACTGTGATGCTTATCGGGATTGCATGCGGCGCGATGCGCCGAAGCTGACGAAGCGCGTAGCATCGGTGGAAGAGCGCGACTCCTATCGTTGGGTTAGTTATCAACCTTTTGTCTTGTACCTGGTTTCTTTATATAATCACCTCCCCGCGCCAATGTTAAGATTTAGGAGGTGATTACCATGCACGACCACCCCCGGCCTCCGGCAGCCGCTGGCGCTGATCGCCAGTACGAAGCCCTCCTTGCCGCCGCCGAAGCCGAGCGCGACCGCTACCAACTGTTGCTCGAGATCAACAATGCCATGGTCACCTGCCTGGATATGGGGAGTCTACTGCGCACGACCTCCGATTCTCTCCGCAAGGTCATCCCGCACGACTCCGCTTCGATCTCCCTTTACGATCAGGAAACCGGACAACTGCGACTGCACAACTTCGACCTGCAATACGAGAGCGACCTTGCCGAAGGCGCATTATTTCCGCTGGAAGGGAGTCCCGAAGGACTAGCCTTCACTTCCCGACGACCCGTCATCGTAGGGAGTCTTGATCTCGAGAAGTTCCCGGCCCCGCAGCTCAAACACGCGTACGATGATGGGATCAGGTCTGGGTGCATCATCCCGCTCGTTGTACACGACAGGGCACTGGGCACACTCGACATCGCGAGTCGAAGTGAAAACGCCTTCACCGCGGAGGACGCGGAATTGCTCACGCACATCGCCGACTAGATCGCCATCGCCATTGAAAACGCGCTGGCATACCGTGAGATCTCCCAGCTCAAAGAGAAGCTCGCCCAGGAGAAGCTCTACCTCGAAGACGAGATCCGCTCCCATCTGAATTTCGACCAGATCGTCGGCGACAGCCCCGCACTCCGCCACGTCCTCCAGCTCGTCGAAACGGTCGCCCCCAGCGACTCTACGGTCCTGCTGCTGGGCGAGACCGGCACCGGAAAGGAGACTCATCGCCCGCGCCATCCACGACCACAGCCGCCGCAAAGAACGCTCCTTCGTCAAGCTCAACTGCGCCGCCATCCCTACAGGTCTGCTAGAGAGCGAGTTGTTCGGCCACGAGAAGGGTGCCTTCACGGGCGCGATCAGCCAGAGGGTCGGAAGGCTGGAACTGGCCGACCACGGCACGATGTTTCTGGACGAGGTGGGGGACGTGCCGATGGAGGTCCAGCCGAAGCTCCTGAGGGCGTTGCAGGAGCGGGAGTTCGAACGGCTCGGCAGCACGCGCACAAGGAAGGTGGACGTGAGGCTAGTGGCGGCTACGAACCGGGACCTTGAGGGGATGATAGCGGCGCGGGAGTTCCGTAGCGACCTATATTATCGGCTGAACGTGTTCCCGATACGTATACCGCCGTTGAGGGAGAGGAGGGAGGACATACCGGTGCTAGTGAGTTACTTCGCGCAGAAGTTCGGGCGGCAGATGCAGAAGCGAATCGAGACGGTGCCGGCGGCGACGATGAAGGCGCTTAGGGAGTGGGAGTGGCCCGGGAACGTGCGGGAGCTAGCGAACTTCATCGAGCGGGCTGTGATCCTGACGCGCGGTACGGTGTTGGAGGCGCCGCTGGCGGAATTGACGCTGACGAAATTGCATAGAGGGAGCAGCGAAACAACTCCTGGCAGCCTCGGCACGCGCGAGCGCGAGGAGATCGTGCGAATTATAAGAGAGACGATCAGCGGGATGAGAAATGAAGAGTCCAAAAGTGCTGCCAGGGAATATGACGAGAGGCAGCACGAGGAGATAGTGCGTGTGCTTGGCGAGACGCGAGGGCGAGTTGGAGGTGCCGAAGGAGCGGCGGCACGACTCGGGATCAACCGGACGACGCTGCTGGCTCGGATGAAGAAGCTAGGCATAGATCGCAGAGAGTTTTCCTGCCCGGCCATGTAGATGGCTGCATTCCCCCCAAGAGGGGCGCAACAGGCTTGCGCCCCCCATCCCCACCTGCTGACAGAGAATCCCCGAGAGCCAACGATAATGAGCTGCTAAAACTGACAACGACAGTTTTGACACAGCGGTCAGTTAGGTTGCCGGGCCGCATTGATATTCAACGAGTTAGAGCGGCCTCGCTTTGGCACTCGTGTTGCCCTTACCAATCCCGAACAGACTGCGGTGGCGAGAGTCGAATCAGCATTGAAAGGTGGAGACGAAGATGACTTACCAAGCTCTTAATTTGATAGCGGGTCCTATGAACACGGGTCCGACAAGCCAATTGCCCCAAGTCAGTTCGCGAATGGAGGCATAAAGCCATGATACGAATCAGCGAAACTCGCGAAGGCTCGAAACGCCGCCTGTTGGTCGAGGGCACGCTCTCAGGCGACTGGGTTGACGTGTTAGAGAAGTGCTGGCTTGAGGCGCAGACGCCGCTTAACGGCGAACCGATGCGCATAGACCTGTCAGGGGTCACCTACATCGACAATAAGGGCCGCGAACTGCTCGCGCGCATGATCCGGGACGGCGCAGAACTGCGGGCGACGGAAGTAATGACCAGGACGGTCATTGAAAAGATTACTGCACGGGAAGCGCCGCCTGTGACGCGACCCGAAACATATGTAGAGAAACAAGCATGAGTTGAAGCGGAAGAGGGGCAAAAACAGCAGAATGCAGCAATACCAAGCAAGATTGAGAAACAGCCGGCGAAGGCTTGGCAGTCTTCGGCGCAAGGCAATAAGGATCAGGCTATGAATAATCGAATTGTATATCTACTGGTGATCATCACCCTAATGGCAAGCCCTGTGAACATCCTGGCGCAGCAAAAAGGAGATGGGGCTTCGGGAGAAGTATTGACGCTGGATGAGGCAATCTCACTTGCGTTGCGTGACAGCCGCCAGGTTAAGAACGCACAACTGGCAGTCGGCAACGCCGGAGACGCACTGGCCGCGACGCGCACCTTCCGGTTGCCTTCGCTGCATCTGTACACGCTCGCGTCCGAGCAGCTTGTGAAGCAAGACACCAGTCTCGATAACTCTTCATCAACCCTCGTTCCTGGCGTCGGGCCATTCTTCTCCATCAGCACTCCGCGCAAACCGACGGCGGTCGTCGCCGGACAGATTCTTCAGCCGCTGTCGCAGCAATACCGCATCGGCCTGAACATCGAGCAAGCCGGGTTAGCACGCGACGTGGAGAGCGAGAAACTGCGCCAAGTCAAGCAATCTACGGTTAATCAGGTCAAGCAGACATACTACGGAATTCTGCAAACCCAGAGCGCCCTCGATAGTCTTCTGGAAGCCATCAGGTACTACCGCGAGCTGGACCGTGTGATGGGCGATAACGTCGCCCAAAAGGTCTCTTTGAAATCCGACAGCCTTGAGGTCAAAGCGCGGCTGGCGAAGGCCGAGTACGAAGCCCTGAACCTGACGAATCAGATGACCACTGAGAAAGAGCGGCTCAACAACCTATTGGGACGGGACGTACGCGCCGAGTTCAGGGTGGCCCCAGTTCCCGATGTCAATGGCATTGGCGCCGACCTCGCCCTCGCGAGAAGCCGCGCGCTCGCGCAAAGGCCCGAAGTGCAAGAGGCGCGACTGAAGGTCAAGCAGGCCGAAGTTGACCGTCGCATCAAGAAGTCCGAGTACATCCCCGACGTGAGCGTCGGCTTCACCTACATGACATTTCGGAATTTCGACCAGGCGATTCCAAAGAACTCTGCAAGTCTAGCCGTTGTGATGAAGTGGGAGGTCTTTGACTGGGGAAGAAAGAAAAACCAGCTCGCGGAGAAAGACAGGACCATTGAGCAGGTAAAGAACAGCCTGCGCGAAGCCGAGAGCCTTGTCCTGATCGAGGTCGGCGACAAGTTCCGCAAGCTCCAGCAGACCCGCCAGGCTCTCGTCGTCGCGCAACTCCAGCAGGAAACGGCGCGGGAAAACATGCGCGTTTCAACCAACAAATACAAGGCAGAGGCGGCGCTACTTTCCGACGTGTTACAAACGCAGGCCACGCTGGCCGATGCAGACTATCAATATCAACAGGCGTTGCTGGCTTACTGGACGGCCAGAGCCGAGTACGAAAAAGCAATCGGAGCAGACAAATGAAACAGAAACTATTAAAAGCAGCTGCAGTGAGCACAGTGCTCTTGTTAGTGGTTGTGGTGTCAGTGGCTATGTTGAGGCCTCGATCCAAGCAGGCAGAAAAACCGCCGGTGCCTGTGAAAGTCGCAGCGGTTGAGTTGAACACCGCTGGCGGCGGCGAGCGGTACTCGGCCACGATCATCCCACGCACAGAGGTGGAGTTGGCTTTCAAGGTGGGCGGCTATGTTGACGCGCTTCAACAGGTCGGCGGCGTGGACGGTCGAACGCGCGACCTGCAGGAAGGTGACCGCATTACTGTCGGAGCAGTGCTGGCACGCGTTCGCCAGAGCGATTATCAGGTCAAAGTCAAAGAAGCAGAATCTCAGGCCAGCGAGGCCAGATCGTCCGTTGACTCGAGCAAAGCACAATACCAGGAAGCGCTCTCGGGCATCGCATCGAGCAAGGCCCAACTGGCTGAAGTTGAGGCGGCTTATGAAAAAGCAAAACTCGATTTTGACCGCGCGCAAAACCTGTTCGCCAGCCAGAGCATGACCAAAGCCAATTACGACGCGGCAAAGGCCCAGTTGGAGATGACCACTGCTAAGGTCGAAGCCGCACGCTCACAGGTTCGCATGATCGAGGCCAAAGCCGATTCCGCAAAAGCGCAGATCGAAGTCATTGAGGCCAGGTCAAGAGGAGCGCAAGCGGTCGTGCAGGAGACAACGATTCCCCTCCAGGACACCGCACTCAGGTCGCCGCTGAATGGGATCGTGCTAAAGAAATCGATCGAGAAAGGGACACTCGTCTCGCCCGGCACAACAGGATTCGTCGTCGCCGACACGTCGTCGGTCAAAGCGGTCTTCGGCGTCGCCGACGTCGCAGTATCGGAAATGAAACTGGGAAGGACGCTGAGCATCGAGAGCGAAACCATGCCCGGCACGGAATTTAGCGGTCAAATCACCTCCGTCTTTCCCGCCGCCGACCCCAAAAGCCGAGCCTTCAACATCGAGGTGACGATACCGAATCCGGGCAATCTGCTGCGACCGAACATGATCGTCTCGCTCAAGGTGGGAACCGAGCAGGCTGTGTCAGCGCAGCCGGTCGTGCCATTGAACGCGGTGATGAAAGCGAAGGGCGCGCCGGATGGCTATGCCGTTTTCGTGGTGATAGAGCAGGGCGGGCGGCAGATCGCACGGCTCCGCGACGTGAAGCTGGGCGAATCCTACGGCAACACCGTTGCCGTGACTGACGGAGTGCAGCAGGGTGATCGCGTGATCACGACAGGCGGCACCATTCTAATAGATGGCGATCAGGTAAAGGTGATTCCATGAATAAGAAATTTCAAGACTTATTGCTGAAAATGCGCAAAGCTGTGCGCAGGCGATTCAAGAAAACCGCGACACGTGAGCAGGCCAACATGGCACACGCTCACGGCCATCACGATATTGACCTGAGCAAGCGTAATATCTCTCGCTTCTTCGTCGAGCAGCGGCACATCGCCTGGGTCATGCTCATCGCCGTCTGCGTCTGGGGCGTTTACAGCTATCGAAGTATGCCTCAGCGCAAAGACCCGGACACGCCGGTCAAAACTGCCGTCGCCATCACCCCCTGGCCCGGGGCGAAGGCCGAGCAGATCGAGCAATTGGTGACCAGGAAGATTGAGGAGAAGATCGCGCAGAACGCCAACGTAGAAAAGATCCGCTCGATCTCGCGCACCAACTTTTCGGCGGTCTACGTAGACCTCGATGAGAACTTCCCCGGCAGCCAGATCGGCAAGGAGTTCGATGACATCGCGCTCAAACTCGACGCCATCACCGATCTGCCGGACGGGGCGGGACCGATACAATTCATCAAGGACTTCGGTGATACGAACGCCCTCATGCTCACCGTCGCCAGCCCGAAGGTGAGTGAGGCGGAGATTGATCTGGGCGCGAAAGAGGTCGGCGAAGGCATCGCACGTCACCGAGGAGAGTATGCGGCGGCGGGAGGCGGGAAACGCTTCACGATTGTCATGAGCCTCACCCATCCGGTCAGCCCCCGCGTCGTGCAGGACCCGCTCAATCTGTTCGCCGATTACCTCAAAGAGAAGGGGGTGGCTAGCGATCTACACGTCATCACAGAGCCGGGCTTCATCGGCGTGGACGGTGTGTCCGAAGCGAGCGATGAAGCCCTGCTCGGCTATACGCGGCAGTTCATCAACGAGCGGTTGCAGGCCGCGGATTTTCACCCGGATAGCTGGCAGCCTGTGGTGATCCGTGACCTGAACGAGGCGCGTTCAAAGCTGGCCTTAGTCGTGGGTGATAAATACAGCTACCACGAGATGGATGATTTCACCGATCTCATTGAGAAGACGCTCAAAGGCATCCCGCTAGCGTCGAAGGTGTCGCGCTCAGGAATTCTCCCTGAGAAGGTCTTTCTCCTTTATTCCCAGGAGCGCATCGCCTCATACGGACTGAAACCCGGAGATCTGCCGAATATTCTCGGCGCGCGTAACATCACGTCGGCAGGCCCGCAACTGGAAGCCGTGGGAAAGAACTTTTCCATTGACCCATCGGGTGAGTTTAAGAGTGAAAAGGAGATTGGCAACGTAGCGGTCGCCCACACGGACCTGGGAGCGCCAGTTTACCTGCGTGACCTGGTGGATGTCGAGCGAGGTTATGACAGCCCGCCGAGATTCATGAACTTCTACGATTGGCGAGACACGCAGGGCGACTGGCAACGCACCCGCGCCATCACGGTCGCCGTTCAGATGCGTCCGGGCGGGTACATCGGTGAGTTCGGCCGCAGCGTTGATGAGGCGTTGGCTGGGGTGAAGAAACAGTTGCCCGAAGACCTGATTATGGCGCGCACCTCCGACCAGCCGCGGCAAGTCACGGAGAACGTGGACCTGTTCATGAACAGCCTCTACGAGGCGATCGCCCTGGTGGTGTTCGTCTCACTCATCGGTTTCTGGGACTGGCGTTCTGCGCTGCTGATGGGGCTGGCGATCCCGATTACGCTCTTCATCACCTTCGGCATGTCGCACCTGCTGAAGATTGATCTACAACAAATATCCATCGCCACGCTGATCATCGCTCTCGGCTTGCTGGTGGACGTGCCGGTGGTCTCCGGCGATGCGATTAAGAACCAGTTGGGGGGGGGTGCCGTCGCTCATCGCCGCGTGGCTGGGGCCGACAAAGCTCATCAAGGCGATCATCTTCGCCACCATTACCAACATCGTCGCTTTCCTGCCGTTCCTGACCCTGCCCGGGGGCATTGGCGAATTCTTATACAGCCTGCCTATCGTGCTGACCTGCTCGTTAGTGGCGGCCTTGATCGTGGCGATGACGTTCATCCCTTTCCTAGGCTACTTTTTGATGAAGCCCAAACCCGAACCGCCGATTGAGGAACGGCGCAAAAAAGGGTTCCCGGCTTTTTATTACAGGGTCGGCGAATGGGCGATTAATCACCGCTGGAAGGTGTTGCTCAGCTCGCTGATTTTCCTGGCGGTTTGTGGACTGGCTGCCAGCCAGCTCAAAACCGACTTTTTCCCGAAAGACCTTTCTTACCTTTCCTACCTCGATGTGTGGCTGCCGGAAGATGCGCCGCTGTCGGCGACTAATGAGGCCGCGCGGCATGCGGAGGAAGTGGTGCGCGAGGTGGCTGAAGAGTATGGCAGGGAGCACCCTGAAGATGGCAAGCCGCGTGAAATCCTTAAATCTCTAACCACCTTCGTCGGGGGCGGCGGCCGCGGTTCTGGTTTTCGGTCTCGCCCGAGATGCAGCAGCTCAACTACGCGCAGGTCATCATTGAGGTAAAAGATAAGCATGACACCAACCATCTCATCGGCCTCATGCAGAAAGCCTTGGACGAACAGGTTCCGGGAGCGCGGATAGATGTTCGACAACTCGACACGGGCAAGCCCATTACAATGCCGGTCGAAATCCGCATCTCCGGCGACGACATGGCCGCCCTGCGCCAGGAGGCGGAGAAGGTGAAGGACATCCTGCGCGCCACTCCATACGCCCAGCGCGTCCGCGATGACTGGGGCGAGGACACCTTCGCCGTCAAGCTTCAAACCGACTCCGACCGCGCGAACGCGGCGGGAATCACTAACCTCGACGTGGCGGCCTCCTCGGCGGCAGGGATCAACGGCGGGCAGGTGACGGTGCTGCGCGAAGGTGATAAGCAGATTCCGGTCGTGACGCGACTGCGAATGGAAGAACGCGCGCAACTGGCCGACGTGCAGAACCTCTACGTCTATTCCATGCAAGGGGATCAAAAGGTGCCGCTCAGGCAGGTTCTCGTCGGTCGAGTACGGGATGCAGACCGAGAAGGTCCGCCGGCGCAATCAATTCCGCACGATCACGGTTTCGTGTATGGCCGAGGCCGGTCATCTGCCTTCCGAGATCATGAACGCCGCCCGTCCACAGTTGACGGCTTTTGCCGACCAGCTCCCGCCCGGTTACCGGATGGAGATCGGCGGGTCGGAAGATGAGCAGGTCAAGGGGTTCAAAAATCTTGTGGTCGTGCTGTTGATCTCGGTGGTCGCGATCTTTCTGAGCCTTGTCTTTCAGTTCAAAAATGCCATCAAGCCGTTTGTCGTCTTCGCGGCGGTGCCTTACGGCATTGCGGGAGGACTGATGGCGCTCTGGATCATGGGCACGCCCTTCGGGTTTATGGCCTTCCTGGGGATCATCAGCCTGATCGGACTGATCGTCAGCCACATCATCGTGCTCTTTGACTTCATCGAGGAGAAGCACGCGGAAGGCGAGCCGCTGAAGGAGGCGGTGCTGGACGCCGGCATCATGCGCCTCAGGCCCGTGATGATCACGGTGCTGGCGCTGGTGATCGCGCTCGTCCCGCTGGCGATGCACGGCGGGCCGCTGTGGGAGCCGATGTGTTACGCGCAGATGGGCGGGATGATGGTCGCGACCTTCGTCACGCTGCTGCTTGTGCCGGTGATCTATACGATCTTCGTGCTCGACCTGAAGCTGATCAAGTGGGATAAGCACGGGGAGAAGACGACGGAAGAGAGCAACGAGCTGCAGCCCGCCGAGGCCGGTTAAGCCGCATTGTACTAAATACCCGAATGAAGGTGGCGAACTGATGACCAACAGCATTGCGCACTACAAGATTCTGGAGAAGCTGGGCGCGGGCGGCATGGGCGAGGTCTACCTGGCCGAAGACACGAGGCTGGGGCGCAAGGTCGCGCTCAAGCTGTTGCCGGATTCGTATCAGTACGACCCGGAGCGGCGCGAGCGGTTTCTGAGGGAGGCGCGCGCCGCCTCGGCGCTGC
The DNA here is from genome assembly GCA_963728545.1 of Blastocatellia bacterium. Classification (GTDB taxonomy): domain Bacteria; phylum Acidobacteriota; class Blastocatellia; order UBA7656; family UBA7656; genus DASUNP01. The sequence continues at coordinate 1,432,978 of CAVSKO010000002.1, read as the reverse complement.
GCTCGCCGAACGTGGCGGCGATTTACGACTTTGGCGAAAGCGACAAGGCTATGTTCATCGCCATGGAGTATGTCGAAGGCGAGTTGCTGTCAAAGCGACTTGAAGGCAGCCCGTTAGATATTAACCAGGCCGTTGACATCGCCACGCAAGTCTGCGAGGCGCTCGACGAAGCCCATTCGCTCGGCATCATTCATCGAGATATTAAAAGCTCAAACATCATCGTTACCACTGGCGGTCTGGTGAAAGTTCTCGACTTCGGTTTCGCCAAAATCGTCCCGGCTCAGAACCAGGCTGATCGTTACACCACGACGCGGCTCGGCCTGAAGACCGACCCCGAACTGATCCTGGGCACCCTCGCGTCCATGTCACCCGAGCAAGCCCGCGGCCTTGAAGTAGACGGCCGCAGCGACCTGTTCAGCCTGGGCGTGCTGCTTTACGAGATGCTCACCGGCAAATCACCCTTTGTCGGCGCCACGACGAGCGACCTGCTGTTGGCGATCTTGAGTAAGGAGCCTGAGCCGCTAGCGCGTACCTCTCCGGCGATTCCGCCTGAGTTGCAATGGATAGTCTCGAAGGCGCTGCGCAAGGATAGGACGCTTCGATACCAGATGGCGCGTGACTTCATCATAGATCTGCGGGCCGTGGCGCAGAGCTTGAATACAAGATTCTTATCGCCGCCGAGCGGCTTCGACTATGCCGCCAGCCAAAGTGGGCGGCTGGCGGTGGGCGAGTACACCGCGCGGGACTCCGGTGGGCGACGGCGCGCGCGAAAGCAGATCGATTCGATCGCCGTGTTGCCGCTGATCAATTCGACCGACGATCCCGACCTTGAGTATTTGAGCGACGGCATTACCGAAAGTTTGATCAACCTCCTCTCCCGCATCACGAAGTTGCGCGTCATGGCGCGCTCGACCGTCTTCCGCTACAAAGGCCGCGAGGTTGACCCTCAGCGCGTTGGGTATGACCTTAAGGTATTGTCAGGTTAAAGGAGAATTGAAATAGGGTGGAAGTATGATGATACTTCGCCAATGACATCTCCGCCTAATCTTTATCGCCGCCACCGCTTCCCATCCGAAATCATCAGCCACTGTGTTTGGCTCTACTTTCGCTTCTCCCTCAGCTACAGAGATGTCGAACTGCTTATGACACAAAGAGGCGTAGTGCTTACCTATGAGACTGTCCGACAATGGTGCTTGAAGTTCGGCCAGCAATTCGCAAATGATTTGCGAAGGAAGCGCCCCCGCCCTGGAGATAAGTGGCACATGGATGAGGTGTTCATAAGAATTAATGGAGAGGTCCATTATCTTTGGCGAGCAGTTGATCAGTATGGGGATGTGCTGGATATTCTTGTACAAAGCAGTCGTGATAAGAAGGCTGCTAAGAAGTTCTTTCGCAAGCTATTGAAGGGTTTGCAGTACGTGCCGAGGGTAATCATCACGGACAAGCTTGGTAGCTATAGCGCGGCAATATCTGAGGTGATGCCCGGTGTTGAACATTGACGGCATAAGGGATTGAATAACCGGGCGGAGAATTCTCATCAGCCAACCAGATTACGAGAGCGAGTGATGCGAAGGTTTAAATCGGCAGGTCATGCACAGAGATTTCTCTCAGCATTCGGGATCATCTCACAGCACTTTCGACCAAAGCGTCACCTGCTCACGGCCAAGCAAAGCCGAGATGAAATGAAGCTGAGGTTTGCAACTTGGAAAGAGGTAGTTTCCATACCATCTGCTGCATGAATGAATCGGGTAGGAGGTCCTCTTCTACCCGACCTCCCACCTTTAATCATTAAGTTGACACGGCCCTTGTGTTTACATTCTTGTTGTTAGCTGATTTTAGCTGGTATTCGTGGTGATTTGTTCCCTTATTGTTCCCCAGAAATTCTACATGAAAGAGCTAACTGGTACGGGCCTGCCGACAACTAGACAGATATTGATCTCTAAATAATCCGTCGTGGGCTTAGAAGCCGCTCTAACCCAAATCAGGCTTTTTGCCACAGCAAACTACCCCAAGCTATCCCTTCCTGTCGTAAGACCACCCTCAACCCAGCAGACCTTTAAGCACGTTCATATTTAGACTCCCATCACCAAGGAGAAGCCTGGAATGTATAACATAATCCCATCTTTGTGCGTAGCACTCTTCAGTAAAAGGGTGTTTATCCAATATAGTAACGCTTGACGTTATTAACGTGAGACGTTATCATCTGCATTGTGATAAAGAGTTTTCGTGGGAAAATGGCTGAAGCAATTTTCACCCGCAGGCGCTCACCTCGATTTCCTGAGGAGCTTTATCGCACAGCGCAGCGAAAGCTAGCGATGATAGATGCGGCGACCAGTATAAACGACCTTAGAGTGCCGCCTGCTAACCGACTGGAGCGGTTGAAAGGTGACCGCAAAGGGGAGTACTCAATAAGGATTAACGATCAGTGGAGGGTGTGCTTTAACTGGAAGGACGGAGACGCATACGATGTCGAAATCACAGACTATCACTAAAAGGCAAGTACATGAGCCGGTCCGTCCGGGTGAGATACTCAAGGAGGAATTCCTCGGACCAATGGACATATCCCAATACCGGCTTGCTACTGATATCGGCGTACCTCCGCGCCGCATTAATGAGATTGTGCATGGCAAGCGAGGCATTACAGCCGACACCGCACTAAGGCTAGGCATCTATTTCGGAGTAAGCCCTGAGTTCTGGATGAATCTTCAGGGCCGATATGATCTTGAGGTAGAGCGCAACCGTTCTGGGGAGGAAATCAGACTGCAAGTGCGAGCTTTGGCATCATAGTTAAACCATGGGATGATTTTGGTGATCCCAACCTCTTTAAGAAGGGCCGTGTCAACTTAATGATTAAAGGTGGGAGGTCGGGTAGAAGAGGACCTCCTACCCGATTCATTCATGCAGCAGATGGTATGGAAACTACCTCTTTCCAAGTTGCAAACCTCAGCTTCATTTCATCTCGGCTTTGCTTGGCCGTGAGCAGGTGACGCTTTGGTCGAAAGTGCTGTGAGATGATCCCGAATGCTGAGAGAAATCTCTGTGCATGACCTGCCGATTTAAACCTTCGCATCACTCGCTCTCGTAATCTGGTTGGCTGATGAGAATTCTCCGCCCGGTTATTCAATCCCTTATGCCGTTGATGTTCAACACCGGGCATCACCTCAGATATTGCCGCGCTATAGCTACCAAGCTTGTCCGTGATGATTACCCTCGGCACGTACTGCAAACCCTTCAATAGCTTGCGAAAGAACTTCTTAGCAGCCTTCTTATCACGACTGCTTTGTACAAGAATATCCAGCACATCCCCATACTGATCGACTGCTCGCCAAAGATAATGGACCTCTCCATTAATTCTTATGAACACCTCATCCATGTGCCACTTATCTCCAGGGCGGGGGCGCTTCCTTCGCAAATCATTTGCGAATTGCTGGCCGAACTTCAAGCACCATTGTCGGACAGTCTCATAGGTAAGCACTACGCCTCTTTGTGTCATAAGCAGTTCGACATCTCTGTAGCTGAGGGAGAAGCGAAAGTAGAGCCAAACACAGTGGCTGATGATTTCGGATGGGAAGCGGTGGCGGCGATAAAGATTAGGCGGAGATGTCATTGGCGAAGTATCATCATACTTCCACCCTATTTCAATTCTCCTTTAACCTGACAATACCCTCTGTGTTCTCTGTGTCTGCGGCGGTGAGTCTTCTTTATTGTCCCTTAAACTTTGATGTAATCCTATCTAGTTCGTGCGGTAGCCGCGCCGCGTCTTTGCTTTGGCGCCTTCGCGATTGACATTCACGTTGACCCTGCGCCATTGCCTTTCATTCGACGCGTCCTTTGGCAGGTAAGAGATGCTGTAGAGCGTGAATAGCTCGGACGCAACCTTCTGATAGACTCCCTCCAAATCCTCTATGCGAGACGCTTTAAATAACTCGCCTCCGGTCTGGTCGGCGAGGGCTTGAAGCTGCATACGGGCCGTGGCGTATTGCTCGTGCGTGTTCATGTGCTGCTTCTCAACCATTTCGTGTTCGGTGTCGAAGTAGATCGGATAGACCGTCACGTCCTCTTCTTCGACTCGCCTGATCAACTCGTCAAAGTCGCGCCGGGAGCCCTGGTCAGAGTCATCAAGCGAGCTGTCAACGCCGTCGGTCAGTATGACAACGGCTTTGCGAGTCTCTTTGATATCGTCAAACATATCGAGCGAAGCCCACAGCGAATCGTAAAACGCCGTCCCTCCGCTGGGGCCTTTGAGATCGTCTATAAGCTTCCTCAGCCATTTGCGGTCGTTCGTAAATTCGACGACGACAAAAAAGCGCTTTGTGAATCCTGCTACCGCGACGCGGTCATCGGGCCTTAGCGAATCGATGAAATTCTGCGCAGCCTTCTTCACGGCTTTTAGCTTGGACTTAATGCTGCCGCTCAAATCCAACAGGAGGATGAGGCTGACCGGGGCCGTGACCGGCTCGAAATGGGTTATGTCCTGCCGCACCCCGTCTTCGAGGACTTCGAAATTCTCTTTGTTGAGGCTCGGCACGGTCTTGCCGTACTGGTCCTGGACCTTGACGTTCAGGTTAACCAACCGTGTGCGCAGACGGATTGCGTCAGGATCATTCTCCGCCGAATCTACGGAGCCGCGCGCTCGCGCATTTGATCGATTTTTCTCTATCGCATTACCGGTATCTCGGCCTTCGGAAACCTGTGTTGAAAAAAAGCTGGCCGCGCTGGCGGCAAAATCTTTACCCGTGCTATCGCCGCCGGGGAGCGCAACGGCGTTATTGTCAGGCAGCACATTGATGTTGCCGTTCAGGCTGTTGAGGGCCACTCCCGGGCCGCCGCGTCCTATCTGGCCGTCAAGCTGTGACGAATCGATCACGCCGGAAACCGTTACGGGAATCTTCAAGTTTATCGAGCCATTAGGCGCTCTGAGCGCGATAAACGCGTTTGAATCGCGAGACAGGAAGAGCGTTATGTTACCCGACATGGTCTTTACCGAAAGCCCGCTTGTCTGGCCCTTGACCACCACAGGCTCGTTCGAGCCATGAATCTGGAGTCGAACACGCGCGGGGACGAAAAGTTTCAGATTGATCTGGCGGTCCCGGTTCGAAGGCCGGACAGAGATTTTGAAGGTCGCGGCATTGGGGTACTCGAATGAAATATCCGGGTCCAGCGCGTCGGATGAGTTGCGACGCGAAGCTGTTACCTTTATTGTATCGCCCGAATAAGTCTCGGCTTCTGTAGCGCCGCTGCGGTTATCTATAAGAATATCTTTCACGACATCCGAAGAAAATTCGCGGTCTAATCGCGCACGGTCCGCAGTCGAAGCCAGCGCGGGCAAAACGGCGACCGAGATAATGGAGATTAACAGAGCGAGGCTCAAGAACCTTTTAATCATTACTGCCCCTTTCTCGTTCCGTGACCGGCGCGCGCAGCCTAGAATCTGCCGGTCCACACGCGGCGATTAAACAGGTTTTTTCCTAGCCTGAGATCAAAGCTCTCGGAAGCGCGATCTTTTATTTGCTCCGATTGTTCGCTTTGATCCTGCGGCTTGTTCGAGTTACACGTCGAGGCGGGAAGGGTCTCTGGTCCCGCGCCTGTTTTCAACTCGTGATACTGCCCGGCGTTAGGGCCGCGCTCGGCGCAAAAAACAGAACTGCGCGCGTGCGTAAACTCAGAGAGGCTAAGAATCCCGCTGTTGGCTCCTACGGCCAATGCCAGGGCAAGCAGCGCGGTGACGACGAGCCTCAGGGCTCCGGCAGCCATCTTACTGTTTTTATAAAGTCGTTTTAGCAAAGCTCGCCCGCGCTCCTTTCGTAAATTAATTAAAAGAATAAGAACTGTGGACCGTTACTGCTTGATAGATATAGTGTTCTAGAGGCCGTCAAGCATTTCCGGTCCTGAATCTATATACGGACGGGTGCAGGCAAGAGGGTGCAATTTGAAATCGCAAATTTCAAATTTCAAATTGCAAGTTATAAGAGGTAGTTACGTTTTAGCTTGCCGACTCTTTAGACTTCTTCTGTTCGATAAGCTCATAGCCGCCCGCGGCCGTCCATTTAGCCACAGGCGTCCCGTCGTGTTGGACTACGACTTCAAGCCCTTTATTTTCTCCGCGCACGGCCTGCCACAGCGAGTACCACTGATTGAGCGTGCGCTCTTTCATTCCGGGCGGCGAAGCGACCCAGGATTGATGGACGTTGATGACCAGCTTTTTATCATCCGAATCATCATAATCATTTACGCGAGCGTCGAACTTGAGCTGTCTATCGAGGTCTTCGCTGGTAACGCTTCCGGCAGGGTATTTATGCGCTTCCGCAGTGCGCTTTGAATGACCGCCACAGGCGGATAGAAAAACCGGGACGGCAATCAAAGCCGCTAACAATACTGTCGTTCTCAAATTAAGCTTCATCATCGCTCCTCAATAATAAATCTAGCAGCCTGACAGAAGCTCATTATCATGATCCGAGTGCCGCGCGTCAATCTGAGTTGAGGTATCGTAAGGCAATAACAACCGGACTTCACCGCCGCAGACACAGAAGACACAGAGCGGGCGCAGAGAAAACGTATAATCTCTGCGCAACCTCTGTGGTTCTCTGTGTCTGCGGCGGTGAGATGATTTTTTATTTCAACTCGTCTTCCGAGTAGATCGCAGATTGCGTGACGGAATCATACTCGAACAATTCCGCGTCGCCGAAGAAACGCGCAACTTCCAATTTAGCAGTCTCAAGCGAATCCGAAGCATGGACTAGGTTGGCCTGAACGCTCATCGCCCAGTCTCCGCGAATTGTTCCGGGCGCTGCCTCGCGCGCTTTCGTTATGCCGCAAAGACGGCGAACCGTTTCGACTGCGTCCAGTCCTTCCCAGCATATCGCGACAACCGGCGTGGATTGCATGAAGCGTTTTGTGCCGCCGAAAAATGGCTTGTCGAGCAAATGACTGTAATGCTCGTTCAACAACTCGTCGTTCAATCGCATGAGCTTTATGCCGACGAGCTTCAACCCTTTCTGTTCAAAGCGAGCGAATATTTGACCTGTCAACCCGCGCTGTATCGCGTCAGGCTTGATTAGTACCAAAGTTCTTTCCACTATTGTCTCCTCACGATTAGATTTTAGAACTAAAAATGATAGCCGACAATTTGCTCCCCAGACAAGCAAGCCGTTCAAAGTCGCAGGCTGGCAGGCTGCCTCACTTTCGCTATAATGACCTGTGAACCCACGATGACAAACAGAGCCGCTAAACCTGACCGCCTGGCTTTGGGGCTGAACACCGGCAATGCCAGTAGCCTGCTCCGAGAGGCCGCCCGTCAGTCGAGCCTTGCGGGTCGAATTGATGTTATATCGTCCCGTTTGATCGGCTTGCCTTATCTTGAAAACCCGCTGGGCGGCGGGCCGGATTCAAGGGAGAGTTTGAGAATTCCTCTGGAGGGATTTGATTGCGTTACCTACATCGAAACGGTTCTGGCGCTTGCCTCTTCTCGTCGCGTCGAAGAGTTCGTCGATGCGGTTCGCCGTATGAGGTATGAAGGCGGCAGAGTAGATTGGTTTCATCGCAATCATTACATGATCAATTGGGCAGAAAAAAACGAGAAAAGAAAGCTCATCAAAAACATAACCGCCGGGCCTGAGGCCGTGAAAAAATCGAGAAAGCTCACGATTGTAAAGGGGCTGCCCGCGCGCGCCGCCGAATTTGATTGCATACCTAAATTCCGCATGAATCGCGTGAGGGGGCGTGTCGAAACGGGCGATGTGATTCTCTTCGTCTCGGCGCGAAAAAATCTGGATGTCTTTCACACAGGCTTCGTTGTTAAACGCGACGGCGAGTTGTTTTTGCGCCACGCCACGCGCAGCAAGGGAAAAGTGATCGAGCAAAAACTTTCCGAGTTTCTGAAAGGCCATCGAATGTCGGGCGTGATTCTGTTAAGGCCGCTCGACCGTGCGAAGTCAAAAAGGTAACAACTCTATGGGACAATTGACCGCAGTATTGTTAGAAGAAAACAGCCCTCAGACGACCGCCCTGGTCGAATCGCTTGCTGCGAACACGGACATAGATCGCATTCTCTTAATCGAACAAACGGGCGAGCAGTTTGCGCTCTCACCCGAAGCGCGAGCGCGTGCGCAAGTGCTGAAAATTGATTCGCCGCGCGGAGCCGGCTTCGCCCGCGTTCTTGACGCAGTCGAGACGGATTACCTCTTGCTGTTTGTGCCGGGCGAACAGGTCCGTTTCGGGCAGCGAGCGATTGATCGATTTCTATCCGTCGCCACTGATTCCGGCGCGGGCTTGATCTACTCCGATTTCAAAGACGAAATCGAAGGCCAGCTATCCGATCACCCGTTGATCGATTATCAAACGGGGAGCATTCGCGATACTTTTGATTTCGGCCCGGTGTTGCTCGTCTCCAAGCGCGCGGCCGCAAGCGCCCTCAACAATCACGGCCCCATAGATGAGCAGCTCGCGTGGGCGGGATTTTATGATCTGAGGCTGAAGCTTTCGATTGACTCTACACTCTTACGAATACCGGAACCGCTTTACACGCGCATACCGTTCGACCGACGCGCGAGCGGCGAGCGCCAGTTCGATTACGTAGACCCACTGCGCCGCGATTACCAGATCGAGATGGAGCGGGTTGCCACCGAACACCTCAAGCGTGTGGGCGCTTATCTCGTGCCGGAGTTTTTGAGCCGCCCGCGAATCGGCGCTCTCATCGCTTCCGGCTCGCCGCCGCACATCGATCAAGAGTTCGCTGTTCGCGCGAGCGTCATCATCCCGGTTCGCAACCGCGAGCAAACTATCAAGGAAGCCGTCTTGAGCGCGCTCGCGCAGCAAACCATTTTCGATTTCAACGTCATCGTAGTCGATAATCACTCGACTGATCGAACGACGGAGATACTCTCGGAGCTTGCGCGCGACGCGAGCCGCCTCGTTCACATCAAGCCCGCTCGCACAGACCTCGGCATAGGCGGCTGTTGGAACGAAGCGATCTATTCGCCCTTCTGCGGTGAGTATGCTGTGCAATTGGATTCCGACGACCTGTACGCGGACAATCGCACGCTTGAACGCGTAATCGAGAAGTTCGAGGAAGGCGCTTATGCGATGGTCATCGGTTCTTACACGATTGTCAATTTCGATCTTGAGCCAATCCCGCCGGGCTTGATCGATCATCGCGAATGGACGCGCGAAAACGGGCGCAATAACGCGCTTCGAATAAACGGGCTGGGCGCTCCGCGAGCTTTTTACGTGCCCGTGCTAAGACAGACGGGTCTGCCCAACACGAGTTATGGCGAGGACTACGCCGCCGCGCTCCGCATCAGCCGTCACTACGAGATTGGCCGCATCTACGATTCGATATATTTTGCCCGGCGGTGGGAAGGGAACTCGGACGCGGCGCTTCCAATCCCGACGGCCAACCGTTACGATTCGTATAAGGATCATTTGCGAACCGTCGAGATACTTGCGCGAAAGAGGATGAATCAAAAATGAGATGGGAAGACCGATTAATCACCGAGCGAGAACTGTCGCCCTTTCTCTCCGATCATAACGACGGCAGCGTTGCCGCCTATGTCAACGCGCTTATCAAACATCAAAAGCAGACCTGGCCTCTGCTCGCCGAAGGCTATGCGGCATTCGAGGCGATGGAGACGAAGCGAGTTCAAGTCGACGGCTCGGACATTATAATCCAGTGCAACCCCAGGCGCATTCGCTCAACCTCCGCCCGCGTTGATAAAGAATCGGTCGGGACCAGACCTTGTTTCCTTTGCCCCGACAGCCTCCCTGCGGAAGAGAAAGCGATTGCCTACGGCGACGAATTGATGATCCTGTGCAACCCGTTTCCGGTGCTCGACAATCATCTCTCAATCGTCCATCGCGATCACGTAGCTCAACAGATCAACGGCAATGTTGAGCTGCTGCTTCAACTGGCGCGCGATCTTTCGCCCGATTACTTTGTTTTGTACAACGGGCCGGAGTGCGGCGCGTCTGCCCCGGATCATCTACATTTTCAAGCCTGCGCGCGGGCCGGGATGCCGGTCGAAGCCTTGCTCGCGGACGATTCGTCAGAAGCCGCGCATTGCGACTACTGCGCTATGAACGCGAACGAAGGCTTTGAGCTATTCACCTTGACGAACGGCGGGCGCACCATCGTGGTCTTTCGCGGGAGCAGGGGCGACGAGCTGGCCGGATGGATTTATCAAACGATAAATGAATTCTCGCGCGAATCGTTAGCTCGCGAGCCGATGGTCAACATCATTTGCACTTATGAAAAGAATCAATGGACGGTCTACCTGTTCCCTCGCGCTCGGCACCGCCCGGCCTGCTTTTTCGCAGAAGGCGAGGAGAGGCTGCTTGTAAGCCCCGGCGCAATTGATATGGCGGGAGTCGTTGTGGTCCCCGAGCGCGATCATTTCGAGAAGATCGGGGGCGAACAGGTGGAGGCGGTCTACGCGGAAGTCAGCCTGAGCGAGGACCGCGTGGTCGAGGTGATAGAAAGAGTTGCTTCGGTGTCGGAGGAGGCATTGTGATCGATATAAAAAGCGAGCCTCTTATAAAAGTCGGGTTGATGACGGGCGCGCAATCTGTGCGTTTGAGTCTTTCAGGCGGCTTTATCGCGGACGGCGGCGAGCGCGTGGCCGACGGCGATTACACCGGGGTTTTTGAAGACGGCGCGATACGGATTGAAGGCGTAACAACATTGCGCGGAAACCGTGTCGCGCTTTCGCCTGTCGATCTTGAAAAGAGCCGGTTCACCGTGCACGACATAACGATAGGGATCGATTTTCACTGGCAGCGAAAAGAGGCGCAGCATTTTCAGGGGGCGCTCATTATTTTACCGGAGCCCGCCGGACTCACGATCATCAACGAGCTTCCGCTTGAAGCCTATCTTGTGAGCGTGATCTCGTCTGAGATGAGCGCGACCTGCCCGCCCGAAGCTTTGCGCGCTCACTCGATCATATCGCGTAGCTGGCTTCTGGCCCAGTTGAACAAAGCGGCCGAGCAGGCTGGAAAGAACGGGATTTCCGATCAAATTAGAATTCAGAGCGAGCAGGTCGAGATAATCAAATGGTACGACCGCGAAAATCACGAGAGCTTCGACGTGTGCGCCGACGACCACTGCCAGCGATACCAGGGCATCTCTAAAGCGTTTTCTCAATCGGCGTTTGACGCTATCCGAGACACGCGCGGCAAGGCGCTTATGTTTGAAGACGAGATATGTGATGCGAGGTACTCGAAAAGCTGCGGCGGCGTGACCGAAGTCTACAGCGCGGCGTGGGAAGAAAAGGACGTGCCTTATCTCTCTGCCGTATATGACGGCGAGGGCGAATTGAGCGGCTACGACCTGCCGCTCACAATTGAAGCGAACGCCGAGCGGTGGATTACATCAAAACCTGCCGCTTATTGCGATACCGATTCTGCCTCATTGCTTGCGCGCATACTGCCGGGTTTCGACCAGGAGACGCGCGATTTTTACAGGTGGCAGATCGTATACACCGAAAGTGAGTTGCGCGATATTCTTCGCGCCCGCGCGGGGTTAGACTTAGGCAGAATTATCTCGCTTGAGCCGGTATTGCGCGGCGAATCGGGCCGCATCGTCAAGCTCAAGATAACGGGTGAGAACGGGGCTGTCGTGATCGGCAAAGAGCTTGAGATACGACGGTCTTTATCGCGCTCGCACCTGTATAGCTCGGCATTCGTTATTGAAATCGAGAAGAATAAAGATACAGGACTTGCCGAGCGGTTCCGCATACGAGGCGCGGGGTGGGGCCACGGCGTAGGGCTTTGCCAGATCGGCGCTGCGGTGATGGCCGACCTCGGTCACGATCACGAGCAGATACTGGCGCACTACTTTCAAGGAGCGACCCTCAGGGCGCTTTATTGAAACCCGGCAGTTTGCTCGAAGTTATTCCGGAATTCAATACCCCTTTTTGTTTGTCTGCGACTTGATGTATAGATAGACAGATATTACGATTCAGTTGCATTTGAAACCCTCAGCCCTTGGAGGCGTGGCAGACTCAAGAAAGGTTTAATGGTATGCTGGCATTCGCCTTTTGGCCCGTCAGCCGGGAACGTGCCAGGTAAGGAGGAATTCATGAATAGACGAGTTATAACGATATTGGGGGCGGTTGTTGTCACTATTGCAACAATCTCTTTTATACCAGGGCCCGCCGCCCGTGCGCAGCAGATCTCCGACGCCCAGAAGCTCGCCATGCGCACGAAGCCTTCAGTGGTGCGCATATATGACGGGTACGAAGGCGAGTTGGTTTGGATGAAAAGCGGCAAGGTCTATCAGGTAGCTGCGTATGGGTTTGGCTCCGGGTCCTTCATAAACCCGAACGGGTACATCCTTACGAATGCGCACGTGGTGGAGGCCGCGAAGGCGGGTGAAGAGAAGGGTAAGGAGATGCTCTTCGAGCAATACTTGGCGCTGCTTGCGCGTGATTATAACGAGGACCCTCGGCGGTGGAGTCGGGAAACGATTATCGCCATTGGGCAGAACACCCAGATGCGCAGCATAACGCCCATTCGGTTAGTCGTCTGTCCCGACGGCACTTCATTCCCATTCGAGATTAAGTCCTTTGGCGCGCCCATCGGGCAAGGCAAGGACGTTGCGATAATAAAGATAGAGGTTAAAAACGCGCCGGTACTCAAGCTCGGCGACTCGGACAAGGTGCAGTTGCAGGACCATATATCGGTCTTTGGTTACCCGGGCGCTGCCGACACATCCCAGTCCGGCGCGCTCAGCCGGAAGTCGGCTCTTGAAGCTTCAATCACGGATGGCCGTATCTCCGCAAAGAAGACCGCAGCCGACAACTCGCCCATCCTCCAGATCAGCGCCCCTGCGACCCACGGCAATTCGGGCGGCCCGGTCCTTACTGACAAGGGCGAGGTCATAGGCATGCTGACCTTTCGCGGTGACACGGTCGGCGGCCAGGAAGTCTCCGGCTTCGCTTTCGTAGTGCCTACGAGCACTGTGATGGAATTCGTCAGGCAGGCGGGGACGACCAACGAGGAAGGTCTAGTCGATTCCAGGTATCGCGAGGGACTAGACTATTACTGGGAGGGCTACTACTCGAAGGCGATTGCGAAATTTGAAGAGGTGAAACGGCTCTTCCCGCAGCACTCGGAAACCGATCTGCTCATCCGCGACAGCCAGCAGTCAATCTCCGAGGGCAAAGAGAGAAACGCGCTGTTTTCGGGCGCGGTCGGGATGGTCGTCATAGGCGGTGGGGTGCTGCTGTTGATTGGGGGAGCGGTCGTAGTCGTGCTGGTGCTGCGCGGCAGGAAGCCTAAGCAAGCGCCGCAGGCGGCCCCTGGGCTTTATGGCCATCAGTCGGGCGCGTCGTCTCCATACCAACAGCCGCAGGTGATGGAAGCCGCCCCTTCGTCCCAGCAGCAAGGCCCTGACCTTGGCAAGACGCGTGTGCTTTCGGGGGGGGGCGGCGCACAGCCTGCGCCTGCGACCTTCGGTTCGATTATTTTTTCGACGGGGCCGCTCGCAAACCAGAGATTCGACATCCGAACCGAAGGGATATTCGTCGGCAGGGATGCCAGTATGGCCCGGGCGGTTATCGTTGACGACCGCATCTCGAAGCGCCACCTCTGGGTAGGCCCGCGCGATGGCAAGGTAATGCTGATAGATCAAGGCTCTACCAATGGTACGTTCCTCAACAGCCTCAGCTCTCAGCGGGTGAAGGAGATCGAACTCAAACCCGGAGACGTAGTAATAATCTCCGAAGGAGACGCAGCGCGTTTCGTTTATCAGAAATAAGTCACACTTTTCGACTTACAACGCGCCGCCTCATTGAATATAATTTGGCGTGACCCCCGATTGCGAGTCTCAGATCGAGTATCGCGGATTGTGCAACTGCATAGTATTCGTTTATCTTTCAATCCGCATTGCGGCGCGCGTGAGCAGATCACACGCCAAGGTAGTTCTTTTCTGGACGACGGAGGCGTCCGTCAGGGCCGCTCGTGCGGGCCTGTAAAAAAGCTATTATGAATGTACTTGCTGTTGATACCGGCTATTCAGCTACGAAGATTTATTCCGAGATCAAGGGCGGGCGAAAGACGTTGATCTTCCCCTCGGTTATCGGGCAGGCAGAGTTCGGCGAGGATTTTCTGGGGACGACCGAAGACAACTTTATCGCTGAGCTGAGCCTCTATCCGGGCAAGGTCCGGAATTACGGCGAAACGGCTATTCGACTCAATCGCGGCGGCGAGGTGACTGCCGACCGCGATATGTTCACCAAGCATTATAATCCCGCTTTGACGCTCGCAGGCATCGCTCGCTTCATGCAGGAGAAGCAGACCGCCGCGCCCGATATGCTGGTCGTGGGCCTCCCGGTAAACTTCTACTCGACTCAAAAGCAAGTGCTGATAGACAAGCTGACGGGCAAGCACACGGTCAAGCTCTACCGCATCAACGGCAAGGTCGACCAGACTCTCGAAATCAAGCTTGAAAATATTCTGGTCTTGCCGCAAGGGTACGGCTCTTACCTGAGCTATGCGCTCGACCGCGAAGGGAACAAGATACCTGACCGCATAGTGGCGACGGCGGTCATAGACGGCGGCGAAAAGACTATCGACATAGTCGCTGCTGACGGGCGCTATATAAACACTTTTTCAAAGTCCATTCCGTCATCGCTCGACGCTGTTTATCACGACCTGCAACGCGAGATCGACGCGCGCTACGATGATTATCTTGAGCGCAGCACAATCGAATCATACATACGCTCTCGCACGCCTTACATCACGCCGACCGGCGAGTCCGTCGATCTTGAGGAGATGCGCAAGCAGGTGCTTGAAAAACATCTCCCCGAAATTATCAACCGCATACAGATGACGGTCCGCCCGATGCGGCCACAGAAGGTGCTCATTGCAGGCGGCTCGGGCGATATGCTTTACGAAGGGATCAAGACCGTTTTCGCGTCGGCGGAGAAGGCCGAATCGATGATCTTTTCAAACGCAATCGGTTACTATCGCTACGGGCTGCTGCGCCAGGGCAACGATGAGAGTTAACTAGCCGAGACCGCAAAGGCCCGCGCCGTTACTGCCATAAAACAGATTCTTGACACGAGGTCGGCACAACCCTAGAATCCAGAAAGCTATTGAGCCTGAAAGTCATAGCACAAGCAGTTTAACGAGCCAGATTATCCAGTTCCACAAGGTGAGGTTACCGAAATGATATCGACTGAAACCGAGCACCCGACAACTCCTCCCACAGCAGAAGGCAAATACGTTTATTGCATCATCGAATCGAAAGACACGCGTTCGTTCGGGCCTATGGGAATAGGCGGGCGCGGCGACGATGTGTACACAGTTCATTACGAAGGGCTGGCGGCCGTCGTATCCAATACGCCGTTGATCGTCTATGACCCGACGCGAGAAAACGTCTTCGCGCACGAGCAGGTTAACGAAACCGTGATGCGCGAGTTCACGGTCTTGCCTATGGCCTTCGGCGCGTTGTTCCGCACCGAGCAAGACATCATAGAGCTTATGCGAGGCACCTACAGCGCGCTCTTAGACGTTTTCGCAAAGATGGAAGGCAAAGTCGAGTTCGGTCTGAAAGTCAACTGGGACCGCGACCGCGTCATTGCCGAAATAGAGCAGGAGAACGAAGAGATACGCCATCTTAAAGAGCAGATCACTTCGCGCGCTACTGGCTCGACCTACTTCGCGCGAATGCAACTGGGCCGTCTGGTAGAGACCGCGCTCGCCGAACAGTCGGACGCTTACGTCCGCGAAGTCTATTCGGTGCTGCGCGACACGGCCGTGGCCTCGCGCGCAAACAAGCCCATAGGCGATAAGATGATTATGAACGCGGCCTTCCTGGTAGAGCGCGACCGCGAGGCAGAATTCGATCAGAAGGTCAAAGAGATTGCCGCCAAGTATGAAGGCAAGCTCTCGTTCAAATACAGCGGCCCGTGGCCGCCTTATAATTTTGTTCACATCCGTCTCAAGCTCGAACGGGGCGATGCGGCGTCGGAAGCCGTGTTAAAATAAGAACGCGATGTTTATTGTAGACGATCTCCTGCTTCTTCCTATAAACGGGTTCAGATTCATCCTCGGCCAGATTCAAAAGTTCGCGGACCAGGAATTGAACGACGAATCGGTAATAAAAGAGCAATTGCTTGAGCTGCAATTGCGCCTTGAGACGGAAGAGATATCCGAAGAGGATTTCGTGGAGCAAGAAGCGGAATTGTTCGCACGGCTCCGCGCCATAAAACAGCGCCAGCTTGATATGCTCGGACAGATTCACACCGCTGAATCATCATCAATAGTCATCGAAGCGGGCGGCGACGAAGGCGGCTTCTGGGAGCCGGGAGGGACTAAAGGATGAAGGATGGGGGATGAGGGATGAAAAAGAAGGGAGCCACTCTTTTTTATCCCTCATCCCTCATCCTTCATCCTTCATCCGCTCGTTACCTTTTTTTTGGCGGCAAAGGCGGCGTCGGAAAAACGACAGCAGCCTCTGCCGCCGCGCTCTTTCTGCTCAAACATGCTCGCGGCGGCGAACAGTTTCTATTATTCTCGACAGACCCCGCTCATTCCTTATCCGACAGCCTCGGCGTTGAAATCGGCGACCGCACAGTCGAAGTAGCCCGCAACCGCTCGTCGCGCCTGTTCGCCCGCGAGATGGATGCCGCAGCGGCGCTCAAGAAATTCAAATCGAAACATCGCCGCCTGCTCGGCTTGATTGCCGAGCGCGGCACGTTTCTGGACGAAAGCGACGTAAACGAATTATTAAACCTTTCATTGCCCGGCCTCGACGAGGTGATGGCGTTATTCGAGTTAAGCGAGTTTGAGCAGACAAACGGCTACGCCCGCATAATCGTTGATACTGCTCCGTCGGGGCACACGTCGCGGTTGCTGGAATTGCCCAGGGTTTTTGCAAGCTGGTTGAGGGCGCTCGACCGTATGGAAGACAAGCATCGTTATATGGTCGCGCAGCTTTTGCGGGGAGCGCCTAAAAAAGACGAGGTAGAACTCTTTATTGGCGAGCTTGGCGAGAGAATCGAGCGGGTGCGCGCAATGTTGTTCGACCCCGGCAAATCAGCGTTCGCGCTCGTGACCGTCCCGGAAGGTATGATTGTCGAAGAGACTTCGCGCTACCTCGGCGCGCTTCGAAAAGCCGGGGCTAACGTCACGGACCTGATAATCAACAGAGTCGAAAGCGAGCATAGCGATTGCAAATACTGCCGCGCTCGCGTTGCGAATCAGAGGCCCTGGCTCAAACGGATCAGGAGCGAGTTCAAGGAGCTACGGCAACACAGCGTTCCGTTGATGGCGGAGGAGGTTCGAGGGCTTGCTGCGCTGCGCCTTTTTGCGCGCATGGCGTGGGATGACGCTGAGAGAAAAGGAACCGAGGAGCAAAAGCGAAAGGCATCAAGCGTACAAAAACTCGCGTCGCTGAACGGATCGGCACTCCTGTTTGCCGGCGAACTGCCCCGATTGATGATCTTTGGCGGCAAGGGCGGCGTAGGCAAAACGACCGCTGCTGCTGCCGCTGCGCTGGCGCTGGCCGAATCTGATGCGAGCGCGCGGGTGCTTGTCTTCTCGACCGATCCTGCGCATTCTCTTTCAGACAGCTTTGAAGAAGAGGTGGGCGAGCTGAAGCGAGAGGTCGCGGGCCAGAGCAACCTCGATGCTGTTGAGGTAGACCCCGTAGCGCGCTTTGACGAAATGAAGCTGCGCTTTCGCACATGGACCGACGAGTTGTTTGAATCGCTCACCGCAGGGTCGCGCTGGGAGATTCAATTCGACCGCGAGGCTATGCGAGAACTCATCTCGCTCGCGCCGCCCGGCATAGACGAAATCGCCGCCTTGAGCGCGATCATTGATCTTCTGGACGAGGGCCGTTACACAACAATTGTGTTAGATACGGCCCCGACCGGGCACCTGCTGCGGTTTCTGGAGCTGCCGCAGGTTGCGCTGTCGTGGGTTCAGGCGTTCATCAAGCTTTTATTGAAATACAAAAACGTGGTTCAATGGAGCGGTATCGCCGAAGAGCTTCTGGCGATGTCGAAAAATATAAAGCGCGTGGCTCAATTGCTCGCCGACTCGAAAGCGTGTGAGTTCATCGCGGTCGCTATTCCTGAGCGGATGAGTTTGGAAGAGACAGTTGATTTGACTGCCGCGCTCAAACGGCTCAAAGTTCCCATGCGCCGTTTATTGATAAACAACCTTGTGCCTGCCCGCGCGGCTTCGGGTTGCGGGTTTTGCGCGGCACGCCTCGGGCATCAGGAAAAGGTGGTTGAAGATTTTCGATCAAAGCTTGAAACGAGGGTCGAGCTTTTCGTCGCCCCGCAGATGCCGCATGAGATAAGGGGCCGCGCGAGGCTGGAAGAGCATTTTAAAAACTGGCAGAAGCGATAAGAGATGAGCCCACGAAAGCAGAATAAAACAACCGAGAAAGACGGCTCGAAAGCCTCACACGCGCTTTACGTCTATTGCGTGGGGGAAAGCGCCGCTCTAGCTCGATTGTTTGAAGAGCAATTGCCCGATGCAATCGAGACGGCGGGGAAGCTCGAACTGGTCATCGAAGGAAAGCTCGCCGCTGTCGTCAGCCCTGTTCCTCTTTCGGATTACAGCGAAGACTCGTTGAATGCGCGGTTGGCCGATCCTGCGTGGACCGCGATGAGGGCCGTGCGTCACGAGAAAGTCGTTGAGCATTTCTCTTCGCGCACAAGCGTCGTGCCGCTTCGGTTCGGTGTTATATACTTTGCGCGCGAGCGCGTCGAACAGATGCTGTCGGAAAAAACGGCGGAGCTTTGCGCTATAATTGAACGGCTCGGCGGGCGACAAGAGTGGGGGATTACTGTCTGTTGCAATCAGGAAGAGTTTATAAAAGTTATTGACACGCTCAGCTCGCGGCTGCGCTCGATGGCAGAGCGCGCGAAGACGGCCAGCCCCGGCGAGGCTTACCTTTTGCGGAAAAAGATCGACGCCTTAAAAGCGGATGAGGCTCGATTGGAAATCAAGCGAATAGTCGCGGAGGTCGAGGGCGCGCTGACTGCGCACAGCGAACAGGCGGTGAGCTTGCGCGTCATGAAAGACGAGGCGGCCGAGCAAGGAAAGATTGTCGCGAAGCTCGCTTTTCTGGTGGCGACAGAGCGCTTCAATGAATTTCATGAAGAGGCCGAGCGGCTTGCGCATCTGTATGACGCATCGGGATTCAGATTTGAGATGACGGGGCCGTGGCCCGCGTATAATTTCTCTACGGGTGAATAATGTCTGTTTCGCATAAAGATTTGCTCGACCTGGAAACCGACGAGTTGTCGCTGTTGGAGACCCTCGACCACGTGCTCAATCGCGGGCTTGTGATCGCGGGCGAGATAACCATATCGGTGGCCGATATCGATTTGATCTTCGTGGGTCTGAATGTGCTGCTGGGGTCGGTCGAAACCATACACGAAGTGCTGGGCGAGCGCGACCGATGAAGCTCTATCTTTATTGTTTAAGCGATGACCCGAAGATCGCCGCGATTGAGACGACAGAAGGCTTGAGCGGGGCTTACACGCGCGCAGTTGATCTTGGAAAGATCAAAGCAGTAGTGAGCGATGTCGAAAGCCATCAGGTAAAAGTGACCAGGGAAAATGTGCTCGCTCACGAGCGGGTCATCGACCGCGTGATGCAAGTGACTACGCCGCTGCCTTTTCGCTTCGGCGCGGCTGTGACCGTTGAACAGCTTCGAAGTTATGTCGAGTCAAACGAAGCTCGCTTGCAAGCTCTGCTTGACCGGGTGCGCGGCGCGGTCGAGATGAGCGTTAAGATAATCTGGGATAAAGATGCTGTCGGCAACCAGAGCGCGGAAACGACATCACAGGAAACAGGGCCAAAAGCTGACGCCTCTGTATCCGAAATCCCCGGCCCCGGCCTCGCGTTCCTGCTCGCAAAGCAGCGCGAGATGGCCGTCGAGCGTGGATTGAAAAACCGCGCTGAAGAGATTGCTTTCTGGCTCGATCAAGGAGTGGCGGGCCTGGTTCGTGATAAAGCGGTGAGCGTGCAACCGGCTGACCGGATAGTCGTCAGCGCGCGCTTTCTGGTGGAGCGGGAGCGCGTGGCCGAATACCGCGAGCGAATAAACGCGCTCGGACGCGAGAGAAACGAACTTCGTTTCTTGACGAGTGGCACATGGCCCCCGTATAGTTTCACGCACCTGGACTCTTGAATTGTGGACGCGATTCGGGGTCATATTTTGGAGTCTGTAGACAAGCCTACTTGTGTGGCAGAGCCGGAAGTCGAAACCGAGCACGCCGAGCAGTTCATAAATGAGCTTCGGCGAGTGACTGAGGCATTGCCCGACCGCATCAACATTGATGCCGAAAGTGTCGAGCAAGGGCTGGCGAAACTCGTACTCACATTGATCGAATTCATCCGAAGGTTGCTTGAGAAGCAAGCTATAAGGCGTATGGAAGCGGGCGACCTGTCAAATGAGCAAGTGGAAAATCTCGGGCTCGCTTTGATGAAGCTCGAACAGAAAATGGAATCACTCAAAGGGCAGTTCGGATTGACGGATGAAGACCTCAATTTGGATCTGGGCCCGATAGGGCGTTTGATCTGAGAAATTCGATAATTTGATTCTGGAGGAGCGACAGATTGTTGACCGAGCGAACAAGTTTGATAACATCGCGCCCACCGGGGTTGGTAGACGTTCTCGACCGCATACTTGATAAAGGGCTGGTCATTGCCGGCGACATAAAAGTATCGCTGGCGAACGTCGAGCTGCTGACCCTGCAAATACGTCTGCTCGTATGCTCGATTGACAAAGCCGAGCAGATAGGGCTGAACTGGTGGCGTTATGATACTAACCTTACGAAGCGCGCGGAACGCGCCGAAGGAGAGAACGCGGAGCTGCGGGCGCGGCTGGCCGAGCTTGAGCGCGAGGTGAAAAGGTTGACTGCGGGAGGGGCAACCCTCTCAGATGCGCAAGCTTCTACGACGGCGAGTCGCAAGAGAGGCGGGTCTTCAAAAAAGGGCGGGTCGCGCGCACGATAGTCGGTAGCCTGGATGTAATTGTGTTTCGGACGGGCCCGCAGTTTCTTGTTGTTATGCAGTTTAACTTTGAAAAGGGGATTAAACGATGGCAGTTGAAAGAGCACCTGGCGGAACTAGTTTGATAGACGTGCTCGACCGCGTGCTGGACAAAGGCATCGTCATTGACGCGTGGGTACGTATCTCATTAGTGGGAATTGATTTGATAACAATTGAAGCTCGCGTCGTAGTCGCCTCGATCGATACCTACTTGAAGTACGCGGAGGCAGTCGGGTTAACACCGGCAGTATCGCGACCGACGCTTATACCCGGCACTGAGACAGTAGAAGAAGAGACTACTCGTCGCCGCTCCACCGTAGATTTGGATAGAAGGTAATAAACTGCAATCAGGGGTCCATTGCCGTTGTCCTTAGGGACGCTTGAGCTAGCAATGGACACCTAACGACGCTGGACCGTTTATGGAAGACGGGCTGAGACAGGTAGGACAACCGGATTCGAGCATCGCTGAAAACGCGGCGAGCGAGTTGCCCGGTCGTCAATACGAACTCCTCTTCAAGTTGACGACTCAGCTTCTCGCCACGCCTGAGCTTGACGAGAGGTTGCTGCTGGCGCTCGATACCATCACTGTTGAGCTGGGTTTCCCTCATGCCTCGATTGCGTTGATAGACAAGCGCAAGGCCATTCTGCGCATGCGAATGGCATCGGGCTTTCCCAACAATAAAGAGGTCGAGCGGATAGAGATGCCGCTCGATTCGTCGGCTGCGGGCGTCTCGGTAGTTCACACGGGTCGCCCGGCCTGGATCACCCGCCACGACGGAGAGAGGGCGCCTTATATCGGCCAGATCGCATACGACACAGACATACTGGCCCTGCCGCTTTTTGGCGGCGAGCTGCTGTCGGAGAGAGGCGATGCCGATTTTGCCCGGCGGGTGCCGAGCGAAAACAAGTACTGGTCGCCGGAGCGTATGTGCATAGGCGCGCTCTATGTGGGGGCCGACCGCGAGCGCATGGACAACACGACGATGCGCCTGCTCGGATTGTGCGCCGACAGCTTCGGCGTCACAATCGCAGCGGCCATTCAGACAGACCGAATAGGCTCGATAGTTCGAAAGCTACAGCGCGAGCGGCAGTGGGTCGAATCGATTATGAAATCGGTCGCCGACCCCATAGTGCTTACAAACCTGGACAACGAAATACTGCTTCAGAACCAGCGCGCGGAAGAACTCTTCAGCGGGTCGAGCAACGCGAGCGAAGGCAAACGGCGCGCGCTCAAGATGAACGACCTGCTCTTTTCCGCTTACCTTTCGAGCGCAACCGTCTCTTCGACCGAAGTAATCGGCCAGGACCTGACGCTCGTTGACCCGTTCGAAGGCTCGGACATACATTTTGAAGTTATCTCGACGCCCGCGCTCAACTCGCAAGGCGAGCGCATCGGGCTTGTATCGGTCTTCCGCGACGTCACGGACCTTCGCCAGGCGAACGAAGAGCTGGCGCGCAACTTCATAAAGCTTCAGCAGGCGGAGGCCGAAGCGCGCCGCGAGCGCGACCGGCTCGATTGGATCATCGAGAACGTCGGACACCCGGTCGTGGTTACGGACGTGAACGGCAACTTTATACTCTTCAACCAGCGCGCGGAATTGCTCTTCCAGCGCGAAGACGTTTCGGCGCGTCCGACGGACGTGCTTTTGCAACAGGCCGACACTTCCCCCGCGCGCGCGCTTGCGGCTGTGCGCGCAAATTCCGTAAAGCTCACCTCGTTCATATCGGGGCTTGCTTCTGAAACGCGGAGCGGGCGACAGGCAGAAATCGAATTGATAGACCCCGCGACCGGAGTGACGCTTCCGATGGAGATCACTTCGGTCGAGGTGCAGGACGCCAAGGGGCAGGTGACGGCCGTCGTCTCAATCCTTCATGACTTGACAGAGATACGCGAGCTTGAACGCCGCCGGGTCGAGCAACAATTGTTCGAGTCCGAAAAACTCGCGGCCGTAGGACGGCTGGCCGCTTCTATCGCCCACGAAGTTAACAACCCGCTCGAAGCCATAAAGAACTCGTTGTTCCTTTTGAAAGAGAGCCGCGACGAGGAGTCTACGAAACGCTTTCTCGAAGTTGCGCGAAAAGAGACCGAGCGCGTGTCGCACATCATACGTCATATGCTCGGATTTGCGCGCCGGTCGGGCGGCGTCGAGTGGGTCGATGTGAACCAGTTGCTTGAAGAGACGCTCGTCCTGGTCGATAAGCGGCTCAGGCAGGCCAGCATAAAGATGGCGCGCGAGTTTGCCGAAGATCTGCCTCGTGTGCACGCCCGCGCGGACCAGTTAAAACAGGTCTTTTTAAATCTGATATTGAACGCGCAGCAGGCGATAGACCGCGACGGGCGGATTACAATAAAGACCGCGCGGTACGATCCTTCGTTGCAACCGTTGATATCCGTAGAGATCATCGACACGGGCGGTGGGATAAGCGAAGATGATCTGGCCCGAATATTCGAGCCTTTCTTCTCGACTCGAATAAAAGGGACGGGGCTGGGCCTCTGGGTGACACAAGACATCGTGCGCCATCACGGTGGGAGGATCGACGTGACCAGCACGATAAATGGAGGCACGACTTTTCAAATCATTCTGCCCCTAGATTCGCCGGCCCTTGCTAAGGATGAGAAGCATTAGCGCGATTAAAATCGCTCTCGCGACCATGACGGAAAGCGTCGACTCTTAATATGAGCACTCCTCACGGAACAGAAGAACTCAAGGGCGAGCATTACAGCGAAGGGCCACAGGGTAGAGCCCGTCTGCTGGTGGTGGACGACGAAGAGAGCGTGGCCTTCACCGTCAGCGAAGTTCTCCGCCTGGAAGGCTTCGATGTCGAGATGGTCCTGAGTGGTGAGGAAGCCATCATACGGCTTCAAGAGCTGCAATACGATCTCGTCCTCACAGACTTGCACATGGAGAACGGCGACGGCATCTCTGTGCTTGCCGAAGTGCGGCGCAGCACTCCGTTGACGATTGCGATAGTGCTGACGGGTTTTGCCTCTTTAGAGTCGGCCATAGCGGCGATGCGGCAGGGGGCTTATGATTATCTTATCAAGCCCTGCATAATTGATGACCTGAAACATACGATTCAGCGCGGCCTCGAACATCGCCGGTTGATGCTGGCCGAGCAGGAGGCGCGGTCGAACCTCGAACAGCTCAACCGCGAGCTGGAGCACCGCGTTGATGAAAGGACTTCTGAGCTTCAGCGGGTCAATGAAGAGCTTGCGAGAGCCAATAATGCAAAAGATATTTTCTTCGCCACGCTCTCTCACGAGCTGCGAACGCCGCTCACCCCGATATTAGGATGGGCAAAGCTTATGAGGTCTGCCAAGGCCGATCCCGCGCTTATCGCGCAAGGGCTTGACGCCATCGAGCGCAACGCGCGGTTGCAGACGCGGCTGATAGACGATCTGCTCGACGTTTCGAGGATTGTCAGCGGCAAGCTTCACATCGATAAAGAGCCGACCGATTTGCGGGCAATAGTCGAATCCGCCATAGAGACGGTGCGCGACAAGGCTACCAGCGGCGGAGTCGAGCTGAGCGTCGATCTGCCCGCCGCGCCGTTGATCGTGGTGGGATCGCCCGTGCGCCTGCAACAGATCGTCTGGAACTTCCTTTCAAATGCCGTCAAATTCACCGGCGAAGAAGGGCGCGTGACGGTTCAGCTCGCCAGCCGTGACAAGGAAGCTTTTATCATGGTGTCTGACACGGGCGTCGGCATAGACCCCGATTTCCTGCCGCAGGTCTTCAAGCCCTTTAGCCAGGCGGACGGCTCTCTGACGCGCCAGCAAGGAGGGCTGGGACTGGGGCTGGCAATCGTGCATAAGCTGGCGGAGCTGCACGACGGCTGGGTGCGCGCCGAATCCGAAGGCATAGGCCAGGGCGCGCGTTTTACATTTGCCTTGCCCTGCGCAATAGAAGCGGATGTAAAATCGGGCAACGAAGCCCGCTCGTTTGCTTATAAATTGCCCGAGCCTGTGTTGATAGTCGAAGACTCGCAGGACACGCTCGATATGCTCCAGGCGTTGTTTGAAAGAATTGGATGCCGCGTGCTGACCGCCCGCTCCGCGACGGAAGCTCTGGAGACCGCCACCTCAGATCCGCCCGGGATAATCATCTCGGACATAGGCATGCCGGATGCCGACGGGTATGAAATGCTCGAACGGCTGCGCATGATTCCGGGACTGAAGTCTGTCCCGGCGATAGCCGTGTCGGGCTATGCCATGGAAGAAGACCATGACCGCGCTCTGGCCGCAGGATTCGACGCGCACATGGCTAAACCTGTTGATTTAGAGAGACTCCTCGCGGTTATTCAAGAACTCGGCTCCTCCGTAAAACGAACCAATTCCGACCAGCCATAAAGTTTCAATATTGGGATTGCCACTTTCCACGAACGAACACCAAAACGATTGCGGATTGCGGATTGACCCTGCAAGGCTAGCCAATTCGTATTTAAAGTTTGGTTAAATCCAGAGAACCTGTTGATAACTTGAGGCTTAATCGCTAAGGCACGAACCGGATAGGTCATGGATGCTGGCGGGTCAATCCGCAATCCGCAATCCCAAATCCGCAATCCCGCAGTGGCACGCCGATTGGCTATCTGGAATTGAGTCAAGAGGCGCAAGCTGTGCCCGCTTCCCGCCTGACCGGCCATTCAAAGGGATTTTGGAGGTAAATATGGACACATTAATTCATGACTTGCGTTACGGGATTCGGATGTTGATAAAAAGTCCGGGCTTTACCATAATCGCCGTCCTTGCCCTGGCCCTTGGAATCGGCGCCTCGACGGCGATCTTCAGCGTCATATACGCCGTTTTGATCCAGCCCCTCCCGTATCAAGACCCGGACCGGCTTGTCATCCTCTGGGAAAAAACTCCGCAGATGGACACGTCCATAGCCTATCCCAACTTCGTCGATTGGCGCGACAATAACGCCGCCTTTGACCAGCTAGCCGCTTTCAGACGCGACAGCTTTAACCTGACCGGAGCGGGCGAAGCGGAGCGATTGCAGGGCCGTATGATATCGGCCAGCTTCTTTCCCGCGCTCAAGGTCAAGCAGTTTCTCGGGCGCGACATAGCCGAAGACGAAGACCGTCCCGGCGGCACTCCTGTTGTGATACTCAATCATGGATTCTGGCAGCGCCGTTTCGGCGGCGACACTTCGATAATCGATCAGCCGCTCACCTTGAACGGCAAAAACTTTATAGTCATCGGCGTGACGCCTCCCGATTTTCAATTCGGATCGGGGGCAGACATATTCGTGCCCATAGGCCAGTGGGCCGAGACTTTCAAAGAACGCGGGTCGCATCCGGGAATCTATGCCATAGGGCGCATGAAGCAGGGCGTCAACGAAGAGCAGGCGCGCATCGAAATGGACCGCATCATGGCGGGCCTCAGCGAAATGTACCCTCAGACCAACGCGAACAGGCGCATACATATTGATTCGCTTTATGACGACACGGTCCAGGATATACGGCCTACGCTGTGGATACTTTTCGGGGCCGTCGGTTTCGTCCTGTTGATCGCCTGCGCAAACGTTGCGAACCTTCTGCTCACGCGTTCTTCGGTCAGGCAAAAAGAGATCGCCATACGCTCGGCGCTTGGCGCGAGCCGCATCCGCGTAATTCGGCAGTTGCTTACCGAAAGCGTAATGCTTTCGCTGCTGGGAGGCGCGGCGGGGCTGCTTCTTGCTCTATGGGGGACAGACGTTTTGATCTCCGCAGTGCCCGACAGCATCCCTCGATTACAGGAAGCGGGCATAAACGGCTGGGTGCTCGGCTTCACATTTATAGTCGCCGTGGGGACAGGCGTAGTCTTCGGGCTTGTGCCCGCCCTGCAAGCGTCCAGGCCGGATTTGAACGAGACTCTCAAAGAAGGCGGGCGCGGCTCGTCCGGAACTCGGCACGTTGTTCGCAGCGTCCTCGTAGTCGTCGAAGTAGCCCTCGCGCTCGTCCTGTTAATCGGCGCGGGTTTGATGATAAGAAGCATACTACGCCTCCAGAACTCAAGCCTCGGTTTTGACCCCAGGAACCTGCTCACGTTGCAGCTTTCGATACCGAAAGATAAATCCGACCCTGAACGCGTAGGAGAATTTTTCGGACAACTCAAGCAGAAGGTCGAGGCCCTGCCCGGAGTTGAAGCGGTCAGTTATTCAAACGGGGTTCCTTTTCTGGGGGCCGCCGAGCAGTCCTTTATGATCGAAGGCCGTCCCGCGCCTGGCCCTGACGAAAAAGGGCCAATGGCCGTCCAGTACATCGCCAGCAAGGACTATTTCAAGGCCCTGAATATTCGCCTCAAAAAAGGGCGGTACATAGACGAGCGCGACAAACGGGGCAGCCAGCCGGTTGTCGTGATCGATGAGACTTTGGAGCGCGAGTATTTTTCGAATGAGGATGCCCTGGGCCGGCATATCAATTTCGACGCGTTCAAGGGCTATGAAATCATAGGCATAGTCGAGCACGTGAAGCACTACGGCGTAGACGGGCAGATCCCGGTCGACAACCAGTTCTACATAGCTTTCGACCAGACCCCTAAAGAGGTCATGAGCCGTGTGGTGAGCCGTATGTCGATGCTAGTGCGCACCCATGCGGACCCTGCGTTGTTGGCCGAGCCGGTTCGCGCACAGGTGCTGGCGGCGGACAAAGACCAGCCCGTGTTCAACGTTCGGCCTATGGAGCAGATCGTCTCGACCTCGATAGCGCCGCGTCGGTTCACTATGCTTCTGATGGCCATCTTTGCGGCCGTAGCGTTAGTGCTGGCTACGGTTGGAATCTACGGCGTGATGTCGTATTCGGTGACGCAGCGCACGCATGAGATCGGGATACGGATGGCGCTCGGCGCACATGCGGCAGACATTTTGCGGCTTATAGTCAAACAGGGGTTGTTGCTTGCGCTGATAGGCGTTGGCATAGGGCTTACGGGGGCGTTCATACTGACTCGCTTGATGTCGAGCTTGCTGTTTGGCGTTGACTCAGCCGACCTGACTACCTTTGCATCAATATCGCTGATGCTGACCCTGGTCGCTGCGGTGGCAAGTTATATACCCGCGCGCAGGGCTACAAAAGTCGATCCGATGATTGCACTGAGGTATGAGTAAAGCCGTATAAAAGCCCCTTCGAGGCTTTTCAAACACGCTTTGAACATAAACGTGAAACCTTTTTCACTGAGCCGGCACTTACCTGATAATTCGATCAGGTAATGGAGGAGACGATGAAAAAACAGGCTTTAACCATTATGGCCATAATCTTGTGCGCGATTTTTACAAGCCCGATTCGCGCGCAAGAGACTATCAGAGGCGACTGGACGGCTGAGTACATGACCCGCGCGCGGTCAAAAGACTCTAACACGCCGAAAATATTGCTCACCATGAAAGCCGGTTCCGACGCGTCAGGGCATCGCTTCAACACGTCCTTCAGCGTGCCGCTTGCGGATCTGCGAGGACTCAATTTGTCGGACGCGGCGCAGGATTTGCCGAATGCGCATTTCGAGATTCAACGCGACGCGGGCACTTTCATCTTTGACGGGTTATTCAGAAACGGGAAGGGAATCGGAGAGTTCAGGTTCGAGCCTAATTCCGGTTACATCGCCGGTATGAGATCACTGGGCTACAACGATCTGACGCTCAATAAAGTCTTCGAACTGGCGATGTTCGACGTGAGCCGCAGCTTCATACAGGAGATGGCCTCACTGGGCTACCCCGACCTGCCGGTCAATCGCTTGATCGAGTTTCGCATACATGGCGTGTCGCCCGATTACGTCAAAAACCTGCGATCAGCCGGTTACACGGAGCTTTCCGCTTCCAAGCTTGTTGAAATGCGCATACACGGCGTGACGCCTGACTATATCTCTGAGATGAAGTCTGCGGGTTTTGAAGATTTGACGGCGAATAAACTCGTCGAGATGCGCATACACGGAGTGACTCCCGAATACATCTCTGGGATGAAAGCCGCAGGCTACACAGAGCTTTCTGCAAACAAGCTCGTTGAAATGCGCATACACGGCGTGACGCCTGAGTTTGTCAGTAAAGTCAAAGAGCTTGGCTACGATAATCTTTCCGCCAGCAAGCTGGTAGAGATGCGCATACACGGCGTCACTCCTGCTTTTATCAACGACATAAAAGCGGTGGGCTACACCGACTTGCCTATAAATAAGCTGGTCGAGTTTCGCATCCACGGCATCAGCGCGAATTTCATCAAAGAGTTGAAAGAAGCAGGCTACACCGATCTTTCGGCGGACGACATAGTCGAGATTCGCATAAATGGCCGCGACAGGTTCGAAAGAAAGTCGAGGCGATAACAGTAATTCCAGCAATCGCAGCAGTTCCGGTTTCGTGAGACAGTAGGAAAAATTAAACCTTTTCGCGGCTGTGTTCGTTGTCGTTATAAAGCACATCAAGGAGAAGGTTATGAAAAGGGTCATCGTCGCTCTTCTGATTCTGGGGGGCAGCATAATCTTGATAGGCGTCAACTTCGGTCGGTTTTTTAATGTCAGCGGGCGCGCGCGCGAAAAGGCCGAGGAACGCATCAACCGCTCGTTCGAGGTCGCATCCGGTGGGCTGCTGTCGGTAGATGTTGACGGCGGATCGATAGAGGTCAAGCCCTCGAATTCAAGCAGGGTTGATGTAGAGATGTACCGCAAGTTTGAAGCGGGAAGCGCGGACGAAGCGCGAAGCTTGCTGGAGCGCCATCCGGTTAAATTCACCCAGAACGGCAACACCATCTACATTGAGTCTCAGGGTCCCAACGGCAGGTATCGCAGACAGATGGAGCTGCGCATATCGGTCCCGCATAACTTTAACGTCAACCTGAAGACTTCGGGCGGGAGCATTGGCGTCGATGGGCTTCAAGGAACTGTGAGAAGCAGCACATCCGGCGGCAATTTGCGATTTACCAACATCGAAGGCCCGGTCCGAGGCTCAACATCCGGCGGCAGTATCAACGTCAAGGATATAGAGGGCGAAGCCGTAGTTAAGACCTCGGGCGGGAGCATCAACATCGCCAACGTGAGCGACAACGTGGTTGCTCACACGTCGGGCGGCTCTATAACCGCGAGCCGCATTGGCGGCAAGCTGGAGGCTAAGACATCGGGCGGCAGCCTGAATTTTGAAGACATAGCGGGCGAGATCGAAGGCCAATCTTCGGGCGGAAGCGTTACGGCTCGGTTCTTAAAGCCTATAGAAGCCAATTGCCGTCTTGAGACTTCGGGCGGAAGCGTGAATCTATTTCTCCCGGAGAATTCACAATTTGATCTCGACGCCGAAGCCAACAGCGGGCATGTCGTCACTGAATTTCCGATCTCAATAACGCTCCAGGGGAAACTGGACGGCTCGTCGCTCAGGGGGCGCATAAACGGCGGCGGCCCGGTGGTCTTCTGCCGCACATCGGGGTCAAATATAAATCTCAAGAAGACTCCGGCGACGGTAGGCAGTTATCTTCACTTTGTTGAAAAACAAGCCTGCGCGAATTGAGCTTCAAATAATTTGGAGTGCGATGACTTGTCGGCGCTTTTGAGTTAGCAAAATCGGTGACAAGTCATCGCACTCCAAAATAAGCGGTCGCATTAATCTCCGACCTGGCTGGCCGCGCGGGCGGGCGCGCTCGCGCCGTCGACTACCAGTCGCGCTATCCTCTCCCGGTGAAACGACGCATCGCCAAACATAAGCTCGGACGCTTTGGCCCGCTTGTAATAAAAATGGATGTTTTCATCCCAGGTGAAGCCTATGCCTCCGTGCACCTGTATGCCTAAGTTGCCGACCTCGCGATAAGCATCGCTTGTATAGGCTTTCGCCATAGAAACGGCCAGGGGAGCCAGTTCCGGGACATTGCCCATAACCCACGCGGCGTAATAAACAGCGGACCGCGCGCTCTCGGTCATCAACAGCATGTTAGCGCAATGATGCTGGACAGCTTGAAATTGTCCGATAGGCTTGCCGAACTGCTTGCGGGTCTTTGCGTACTCGACCGAAGCGTCCATCACCCAATGCATCCCGCCTATCATCTCGGCTGAGACCGCAAGCGTCGCCACGTCCAAAGCGTGTTCGAGTGCCTGACGCGCCGCGCCGCCCTTCACCAACAATTCGGCTTCCGTTTCGTTGAATGTCACTTCGCATAACTGCCGTGTCCCGTCTATCGCCGGCATTGCGTTGACGTTCAATCCTTGCGCGTTTTTGTCCACCACGACTACTGCAAGGTCCGATCCTATTCGCGCCGCGACGAGGATGAAATCGGCGATTTCGGCATCGCTTACAAACAGCTTCTTTCCGGTGAGCTTGATACCGTCTGCGGTTTCCGTGCCGCGCAAAGCTACGCCGTCAAGGTCCCAGCGGGCGCTCTCTTCCAGCAGAGCAAGGGTCGCCTTCGCGCTGCCTTCCGCGATGGCTTGCAAGCGTTTCTGTCGCTGCTCCGATTCGCCGGCGGCTTGAACGAGCGAGCCTGCCAGCGCCGTTGTCGAAAGAAATGCGCCCGGCACAAGAGCACGGCCCATCTCTTCAAACGCTACGACCATTTCGACCATGCCTAGCCCAAGCCCACCGTCATCTTCCGAAAAGATCAGGCCGGTCCACCCCTGCTCGACCAGCTTTTCCCAGAGGTGCGCGGAATAAGGCTCATTCTTTTCGATCATCTCTCGCACAAGCTGCGGCGGGCACTCTTGCCCGAACAGCTCGCGGGCCGAAGACTTGAATAATTTCTGTGTATCTGTCAGGTCAAATTCCATCTCATTCTCCTGGTTGTTGATAGCTCAATAACTCTTTGGAAGGCCCAGCACAAAATGGCCTATGATGTTGCGCTGAATCTCGCTCGTGCCTGCCTCTATCGTATTGCCGCGCGAGCGCAGATAAGCGTGAGCCCACTGGCCGTGATCTACGGAATACTCGCTCCCCTTTGTGAGCTGTCCGAACGGGCCGAGTATTTCCATCGCCACTTGCTGCATGCGCTGGTTCATCTCGCTCCAGAA
Organism: Blastocatellia bacterium; assembly: GCA_963728545.1. Taxonomy (GTDB): domain Bacteria; phylum Acidobacteriota; class Blastocatellia; order UBA7656; family UBA7656; genus DASUNP01. The sequence goes on along the minus strand of CAVSKO010000002.1, from coordinate 1,401,021 downwards.
AATTTTCTGGATGGAGCCTTCCGGCCCCGGCACGCCCGTGCGCGCCATCCGCGTGAGCGTGCGCATCTGGTTGAGGCGGAATATCTCTATCTCTGTATAAATCTGCGCGAGTTTCTGGCGTATCGAAGAGTCTTCGCTCGCCGGTCGCCCATTATGATTTACCCTGCGCGATAGCTCTATCAAACGCTCGATCTGGCGTTTGAAGGTGATCTGTAGGCTCGCGCCCAAAGTGCCGCGCTCAAACATCAACGTTGCGATAGAGATTTCCCAGCCGCCGTTGACTTTGCCCACGACATTTTCAACCGGGACGCGGACGTTTTGAAAAAAGACTTCGTTGAACTCGCTTTCGCCCGTCATCTGCTTTAGCGGTCGAACTGTCACGCCGGGGCTGCGCATGTCTATGAGCATGTAAGAAAGCCCTTTGTGCTTTGCCGCATCCGGGTCAGTGCGCACGACCCCGAAACACCAGTCGGCGTAATGGCCGAAGCTGGTCCAGGTCTTCTGGCCGTTGACTACAAAATGATCCCCGTCAAGCACGGCTTCGGTTCTGAGCGACGCGAGGTCAGAGCCTGCGTTAGGCTCGCTATAACCCTGGCACCAGATTTCATCCGCGCTGAGAATGTGTGCCAAAAATCGCTTCTTCTGTTCTTCGGTGCCGTAAGCGATGAGCGTCGGGCCGAGAAGCGAAAGCCCGAGCACGTTGATCAGCGGAGGCGCGGCTGCGCGCGCCATCTCTTCGATAAAGATAGTTTGCTCCATCAGCGTAGCGCCGCGCCCGCCATACTCTTTAGGCCAGGAAATGCCTACCCAACCCGCTTCGTACATCTTCCTCTGCCACGCACGCAAATACTCGAAACGGTGCTCTGAATCATCGAAACCGGATGCGTCCCAATCCGGCGGAATGTTTGCCTTGAGCCAGGCTCGGAACTCCTCGCGAAAGCTCTGCTCAGACGGCGTGAGATTTAAATCCATGACTTCTCCTTAGCTGCGATCTTTGATGAGCCTGAACTGCTCGGCTCATTGCCTTGCAGAGGCTGCCAGATGTGGCCGCCTATTATAGCGCGCCGCGAGCTTGTCGGCTAGATTGACTTTGAGTTATACAAGTAGACTTAAGCTACAGGCATCCGCTGCCTGGATGTGAGACTCGATTTTGAAAGGATTTTTCATGCGACGCATAGCAATTGCTTTCTTATTCATAGGAGTCGTTATCTTCAACGCCTGTAGCTCAGGCAGCAAAGAGCCTGTGGGGACTACGAACGCGCCTGCTACTCCCGCACAACAGCCCGTAGTCGATTTCCGAGACCAGGATGGGCGCACGGAGTTGATGCGCATCGTAGAGACCGGCACCGTTGATGATGTGAAGCAGAAGATCGATGCGGGCGCGAACGTTAATGCTCAAAGCATCACCGGAATAACTGCGTTGATGACCGCCGCCGGAATGGGCAAGAGCGATACGGTAAAACTGCTGCTCGCAAAGGGCGCGGACGTGAACGCAAAAGCGCAGGGAGGTTTTACCGCGCTGATGCAGGCAGCGCTCGCCGGTCGTACGGAAGTTGCGGAGATACTGCTTGCCGCCGGGGCCGACCCGAAGGCCGAAGATATGACCGGCAAGTCCGCAGCCGATTGGGCCGATGAGAAAAACCATAAAGAGATAGTTCAAATGATCGTGAGGCGGGGTGGTCGCCAACCGAAGAAGAGATAAGGCGCGCGAGCGCAGGTCAGGTAGTTATGTCGGACCAGATAGATTTTATCGTCGTCGGTAGCGGGATCGCGGGCCTTCGAGCTGCGGTCGCGCTCGCCCGTAAAGGTCGCGTCGCCGTCCTGACGAAAGATCGCATAACAGAGTCGAATACCGAATACGCGCAGGGCGGCATAGCCGTTGTCTTAAGCGACGACGACCGGATAGGGCTTCACGTTCAAGACACGCTCGATGCCGGAGCGGGATTGTGTGACGCGGATGCCGTGACGATTCTTGTCGAAGAAGGACCGCGCTATATCACAGAGCTGATAGAGCACGGCGCTGAGTTCGACCGTGAAGACGGACAACTCGCCTTTACACGCGAGGCGGCGCATTCCCGACCGCGCATACTCCACGCTCGCGGCGATGCCACGGGGCGCGAGATTGTGCGCGCGCTCGTAGCCTGGTCAAAGAAATTTGCAAACATAGAATACCTGCCGCACGCCTGCACTCAATCGCTCATAGTAACGGATGGCCGATGCGTCGGGGTGACTTATGTCGAGCCGGTCAATTACCGCATACGCGCTCTCTACGCTCGCGCGACGGTGCTGGCGACCGGCGGCGCGGGGCAATTGTATCTACACACAACGAACCCGGATGTCGCGACCGGAGACGGACAGGCTATGGCTTATCGAGCGGGTGCGACTATTTCGGACATGGAGTTTATACAGTTTCACCCCACGGCGCTCGCGTTGGCGAACGCGCCACGCTTCTTGTTGTCCGAAGCCATGCGAGGCGAAGGCGGGCTTCTAATCAACAGCGAGGGTGAGCGATTCATGCCGCGTTACGACGAGAGGGCGGAGCTTGCCCCCCGCGATATAGTCAGCCGCTCGATTCATTTCGAGATCGAGAAGACACATTCTAAACACGTGTGGCTGGACATGCGCCACCTCGACCACGATTATGTCAGGGGGAGATTCCCGAAAATCTATAACACGTGTTTGCTCTATAACATTGACATAGCGCGCGACCCCATACCCGTCAGCCCCGCCGCGCACTACACTATGGGCGGCGTTCGAACCGACACCTTCGGGCGCGCTTCATTGGCTGGACTATATGCCGCCGGGGAGGTCGCCTGCACGGGCGTCCACGGGGCGAATCGGCTGGCGTCGAATTCGCTTCTCGAAGGGCTGGTCTTTGGCGCGCGCGCGGGAGAGATGGCCGCCGCGGAAGCCCCGGACAGGGTTCAGGAAGCCGACCCGACAGATTGGGATTACGGGGGCGAAGCCGATTGGCGTATAGACGATGGGACGCAATTGGAAGTGAAGCGAATAATGTGGGAGCGCGTCGGAATAGTTCGCAACGAAGAAGGCTTAAAAGCTGCGCTCGCCGCGCTTGAAGAGATTGCCGCGCGACCGCTCAACACGCGGTCCTGGAATTTTGTTACGCTTGCGCGGCTGGTTGCGCGTGCGGCCCTCGCGCGACGAGAATCGCGCGGCGCTCACTACCGGAGCGATTTCCCCGAGCGCGACGACGAGAACTTTAAGCGCCACAGCTTGCAGCGCCGCGATTCGTTGACGGCGCCACAGGCCGGTGCTTAGCCAGGATGCTTAGAGAGTGTTTGACAAGCCTCGAAGAGGCGAAATTCAACAGCCCGGCGCACCGCGCCGGGCTGTTGAATTTCGCCCCTTTGGGGCTTTTGAACTATCTTTTCAAATACCCGTTTACTGTTTATCGAGAACCTCGCGAACCTTGCGCGCAAGCGTGCTCGGCGAGAATGGCTTTTGAAGAAAAGCGGTGCCAGGCTCTAGCGCGCCGTGATGGACCAGGGCGTTATCCGTATAGCCGGACGAGAACAAAACTCTGATTTCGGGTCGCTCCGATTTGAGCATATCGGTCAGCAGCTTTCCGCTCATTTGCGGCATTACCACATCGGTCAGCAGAAGATGAATATCTCCTGGCGGGCGCTGGTCGGATATTCGCAGCGCTTCTTCGCCGTTACTCGCCTCGATGATCGTGTACCCCAGCTCACGAAGTATGCGGGCAGTCAGGTCGCGCACAGCCTGTTCATCCTCGACCAGCAGGATAGTCTCCGCCCCGCGAGGCAAGTATTCCGAATCGTCGCGTTGCAGCGCCGCGTCCGCGGCCTCTTCGACGCGCGGAAGATAAATCTTGAAGGTCGTGCCTTCTCCCACCTGGCTGTTTACCATAATAAATCCGCCGCTCTGCTTGACGATTCCGTAGATCATGGACAATCCTAGCCCTGTTCCCATGCCTTGCCCTTTGGTGGTGAAAAAAGGCTCGAAGATGTGAGACTGCGTTTCATCATCCATCCCCACTCCGGTGTCGCTTACCGCAATCATTACGTAGGTGCCGGGTTTTATGCTTATGTGCTCGCGAGCATAAGCGTCGTCAAGGGTGGTATTACTCGTTTCAACTATCAGCCTTCCGCCGCGAGGCATGGCGTCGCGAGCGTTAACGGCAAGGTTCATTATCACCTGTTCCATCTGCCCCGGGTCTATCTTCACTCGGCCGAGCAGGGGCGAAAGCATAGTCACCAGATGTATGTCCTCGCCGATCAAACGGCGCAGCATCTTTACAGTGTTGCCGACGATCAGGTTGAGGTCTAACACCACAGGCTGTAAGACCTGGCGGCGACTGAAAGCCAGCAACTGGCTTGTAAGCGAAGAGGCGCGCTTTCCCGCTTTCAAAATCTCTTCAACCTCTTTGCGAAGCGAATCCGTCGGCGTCAGGCTGCCGAGCACAATCTGGCTGTAGCCTATGATGGCCGTAAGCAGATTGTTGAAATCGTGGGCCACTCCGCCCGCCAGCCTCCCCACGGCCTCCATCTTCTGCGCCTGACGGAGCTGCTCTTCAAGCAGCTTGCTCTCTGTGACGTCGGTAGAGATGCTGCACAGACCGTTAAGCGCGTGGGCGGCATCGTAAAGAGGAAACCTGATCGAGACATACGTGTGCGGCCCGTCGGGGTGTGGAAGCGTCTCCTCGAATTCCTTGGGGGTCTTTTCCTCAAACACCTCTCCGCAGTAAGACATCATGTTATCGGCGATCTCTTTCGGGAAAAGGTCGTATGCGGTTTGGGTCTTGATCTTATCCTTATCGACCTGAAACAGGGTTTCGAACCGGCGGTTGACAAATGTAAAGCGGCAGTTGGTGTCCTGCGTATAGATCAGCGCGGGCGAGTTATCAAGTATCGCTTGCAGCCGCTCTTCCGATTCGCGCAGCGCAAGCTCGACCTGCTTGCGCTCGGTTATGTCGCGTATCATCCCCAACCCGTGAAGCGCGTTCCCCTGTTTGTCCCGGATCACCGTCGCCATCAGGTTTGTCCAGATGGATTCTTGGTTCTTCTTTATGAATCGCTTCTCGATCTGGTAGCTGGGGATCAAGCCTTTGAAGACCTGCTCGCCCATCTCCAACTCTTCTTGCAGGTCTTTCAGGTGCGTCACCTCGACAAAGCTGAGTTTAAGAAGCTCTTCATGGGTGTACCCGAGCAACTCGCAAAACGCCTTGTTGGCTTTGATAATATTGAATTTCCCATCAAAGTTGATTATCCCGATCGGCGCATCTTCAAATATTTTGCGATAACGCTCTTCGCTCTCCTGTATGGCCGCCTCGGCCTGGTGGCGCTTTTTCTGCTCGCTCTTCTCGCGCAGCGCGCGGGTAACGACAGGGCCGAGGCGCGACAGATGCGGCTTTATGACATAATCGGTCGCGCCCGCCTTCAGACACTCTATGGCCACGTCCTCGCCTAGAGTGCCCGAGACGAATATGAACGGGATGTCGAGCCGGCGCTTTGTGAACAACTCTAACGCCGTCAGCCCATCGAAGACAGGTAAGCTGAAATCGCAAAGTATTATATCGAAGTCGGGTCGGTCGAGGCGTTCTAGAAAATCTTCGCGCGTCTCAACGCGGTCCCAACTGCACGAGTACCCCGCGTCTTCCAACACGGCTACGTCAAGCTCTGCATCGTGAGGAGTATCTTCTAGAATGAGTAATCGCAACTCATTTGTCATCGGTCCCTCCGTATACTGGGTTTGCTCCAGCAGGCGCAAGAGAGGGCACTTTCACTTGCAATCTACGCCGCGAACGAAACTGTTCCCACGTTGACTCTCGCGGCCATCAATCCTACGCTGGCGCATCCGGGGGAGGCTCATTTATTAGTACCCAGAACAGGCCCAGCTGTTTTACCACATTGACAAAAGCGTTAAAGGCTACCGGCTTTACGACGTAAGCGTTAACACCGAGTTTATAGCTCTCTACAACGTCTTGCTCTTCGCGCGAAGAGGTGAGCATGACTACGGGTATGCTTTTCAGGCTCTCATCGCCTTTGACGCGCTTGAGCACTTCCAGCCCATCCAGCCTCGGCATTTTCAGATCGAGCAGTATCACCAAAGGGTTGCCGTCGACGCGATCGCTGTAGAGCCCTCGTTTATAGAGATAGTTGATTGCCTCGACGCCATCGCGCACGACATTGACCCGATTGCTTAAATGGTGCTCGCCCAACGCCGCGAGCGTCAGTTCTACGTCATTCATATTGTCTTCGACCAGCAGAATCTTCTTCGTGTCCATTGAAGCGCACCTCGCATGAGAGATTCACTTCCCGCGCTGGAATTCTTTAACCGAGAAGTAAAATGTAGCCCCACGGTCAAGCTCGCTTTCGGCCCAGACCTTCCCGCCGTGTTTGTGTATGATTCGGCGCACTGTAGCCAGGCCGATTCCCATTCCTTCGAACTCTTCATCCCTGTGAAGCCGCTGGAAAACCCCGAAAAGCTTCTCTTTGTACTTCATGTTGAACCCTACCCCGTTGTCCTTCACAAAGATCACCGCGTGGCCGTTCTCGCCAGAGCTGAAGCCGACCTCTATAAGAGCTTCGCGGCGGGGCTTGGTATATTTAATGGCGTTTGAAAGCAGGTTGGTTAATACGAGCTTTATCAAAGTGGAATCGCCCTCGACGGACGGCAGCCTGGAAACATCCCAACGAATCTTCCGGTTGGACATCATCGGCGCAAGCTCGCGCTTGACTTCATCTAGCAGACTGTTCAATTCAATCCTCTGTAACTTCATATCGGCCCTGCCGGTTCGAGACAGAGCCAGCAGCTCATCGATCAGCTTGCCCATCTTGTTGGCCGCCTCGGCGACGATGTGCAAATAACGCACCGACGTTGGGTCGAGTTTTTTGGCTTCACGTTTGGTCAGGAGCTGGACGAACCCGTCAATATGGCGTAACGGCGCGCGCAGGTCGTGCGAAACGGTGTAAGAGAAAGCCTCAAGCTCTTTGTTTGCGGCTTCAAGCTGCGCCGTGCGCTCGGCGACGCGCCGCTCAAGCCTGATGCTGACCTCGCGCCTGAACTTCTCGGCCTGCTTTCGCTCGGTGATGTCGCGCGTCACCTTTGAAAAGCCGCGCACCTGCCCGCCTTCATCGCGCAAAGGCGTAAGCAGAACGGCCCCCCAGAAACGAGAGCCGTCCTTGCGCACGCGCCACTCTTCAAACTCAAGTCTCCCCCTGGCCACTGCCTGCTCCAGCTCCTGCATGGGCTTGCCCGTGGCAATATCCTCATCGGTAAAAAAGCATGAATAGTGCTTGCCGATTATCTCTTCCGGCAGATAGCCCTTTATGTTCTTTGCTCCTTCGTTCCAGCTCGCGATATGCCCTTGCGGGTCGAGCATATAAATCCCGTAATCGCTCACACCCTCAATCAGCAGCCGGAAACGCTCCTCGCTCTCGACGAGCGCGGCCTCTGCTCGCTTGCGCTCTTCAATCTCGCGGCGCAGCTCTTCGTTCGCCTTCGTCAAATCTTTAGTTCTTTCTGCGATCTTCGCCTCAAGCTCCGCCGTGGCCCTCTGCGCAATCTCTTCGGCGCGCTTGCGCTCCTCGACCTCGCACTGGAGCATTCTGTTCGCCTCTTCAAGTTGAGACTGGCTCGGAATTAAAAGGGCTTTTGGGACCAGGCGAGTAAGCAATACGGCGGTCGGGATCGAAGCTGCTGCCGTGATGAGTTTGACCGCGCCCGATGCCCAATAGACGGGGTGCCAGACCGTCACTATCTCCATAACATGTGTCATCCCACAGGCCAGTATGAATGTGCCAAAGGCTGCGAACATCCAGTTGAAAGGCAGGTCCTTCCTCTTTCCGATAAAGTAGACAAGCGTCATGGGGATTGAAAAGTAAGCAAGAGTTATAAATAAGTCTGAAACCACATGCAGCCAGACAAGCTCCGGAGTCCAAAGGTAACAATGCCCGTGCGGCATGAAGTTTTCCGTATCAAAAACACCTGTAACAATGTAAAGCATAGATCCTCTGCCAACGGTCGAAATATTCGCGCAAAACTGCTGCTGGACGGAGGAACTGTTCCTCAGATTGTTCTCCGCGCTCAGCTACCGGGGAGGATTCACCTGCAACATCCAGGTGCAAACACGATAGAGTATCGTCTCTTAATTGCTGTTACCCGGATCATAGAGTCAGGATTGGTAACACTTTAATAAATGGTAACACTTTAATAGTAAGAGAGTTCAGTATGTAAAAGGGTACACAAATTCCTCCTTTTTTTCTGTAGGACTGCCCCGCATCTGATGTAGGATTTTCGGGGCATTCTAAATAAGTGTTTGTCCTACGCGTATCGGGACATTAAGGAAGATTATCAATTGGACGATCAGCCAGCCGATTGTGAATCGTGTAACAGGTCAGTTCCGCACTGTTTTTTATATGTTTTTTCTACCATGCGTGACCTATCACTCTTGCTGGTCTTTACGCTCAATGATAGCTCCTCGGCTCGCCACCACTATACTCCAACCCCGGCTCTGTGCAAACGAAATTCAGCGTTGTTTGACTTAGCTCCGGCTTGTAGCAATTGCGAGAGTAAACTATATTACTTTTGTGTTTGAAAATCAAAACAAACCGACTAGCGACAGGATTTTCGGCAGACGTTTTTTACAGGGGCAAAATTATTGGGCTAAACCTCTGTGCTACAATAGGGCGCGGCATAATGGGCCTCAGGCCGGTGGTCCAATATTCCTCGCTCGATTTTGCAATTGTGGAAATTATCCCCATGCGAATATAGGGTTGCGAATTATAAACGATAAAATGGCGCAATTTAGGACTGATGAGAAAAAGGAACGGAGTTTGCCCTGGATTCTTTCAGCCTAGACAATGTGGAGAGGAAAATATGAGAGTTTTAGTTGTAGACGATGAAGACGCAGTGCGTAACCTTGTGACGAGCGCCATGATTGATCGAGGGTATCAGGTCTGGTCTGCGTCAAGCGGCGATCAAGCGCTGGAGATGGCTGCCGAGCACAACTTCGACCTGGTCTTTTGCGATGTGGTGATGGACGGGTTGAGCGGATTCGACGTATTGAAAGCATTCCGCGAAAACAGCGCGCAGGAATCGGAAATCGTATTGATGACCGGCCAGGCGTCGGTCGAAGCCGCAATCGAGGCGGTACAGAAGGGCGCTAACGATTATATATGCAAGCCGTTTTCAATCAGCGTGCTTCAGGCAATCGCTTCCGCAGTCGAGCAACGTCGCTACCCAAGCAAGCTCATCGAAGTGGAGACCCAGAAACCATCTTCGCACGAGATACTTGGCAACAGCCCCGCGATGATAGAGGTGGTAAAGACCGCGACTCGCGTGGCCGTCACGGAGTTGCCCGTCATCATTTATGGCGAATCGGGCACAGGAAAAGAGTTGATAGCCCGCTTGATCCACCGCAAAAGCGAGCGGGCCGACAAGCCGTTCGTCGCAGTCAACTGCGGCGCGCTTCCGGACACGCTGCTTGAATCCGAGTTGTTCGGTCACACGCGCGGGGCCTTTACGGGGGCCGACACCGCACGTCGCGGGTTGTTTGAAGAGGCCGACGGCGGGACGCTGCTGCTGGATGAAGTGACTGAAACCTCCCCCGCATTTCAGGTGAAGCTTTTGCGCGCGCTTCAGGAGGGCGAGATACGCCCGCTAGGGTCAAACACCAGGAAGCGAGTAAACGTCCGCGTGCTTGCGGCGACGAATCGCGAGCCGCACGCGCTTGTTGAAAGCGGTTTATTTCGCCAGGACTTGCTTTATCGGTTGCAGGGCGTAGCCATAACGCTGCCGCCGCTCAGGGAGCGCCGTGATGACATCTATACGATGTCGCTTGCGTTCCTCAACCAGTACAACATCAAGGGGCGACCGCTTTCGATGACAAAGGATGCGATGCTCGCGCTTGAGTGCTACAACTGGCCGGGCAACGTGCGCGAGCTTAAGCATACGATGCAGCGGCTTGCGGCCCTGGCGAACGGCATAATTCGGCTCGAAGATTTGCCGCCAGAGATGGTTTCTACTCCCACTGTAGCCTCGGTCATGAACGACATCCTGCCCGACGGCGAATTGCCAACGCTTGAGCAGTTGGAAGCAAACTACCTTTTGCGCGTGTTGAGCGCGGTCGGCGGCAATAAATCGCGCGCGGCTCAGATACTGGGCGTAGATCGAAAGACGCTTTACCGTATGATAGACCGCCAGTCCGGTGAAGCATCCGAAAAGACTTCCGCCGCCGCGACGGGCGAAGGGCGCAACGGAACTCTTTAATCAATCCAGGCGAGACTTTGGAGTGCGGCGCGCGTGCATCGCATTCCAAAGATCGCGCTTAACTCTACCCTCCCAGCCTATTCAATCTATCCTCAAATCTTTCATCGCGCGAGCTTCGTTGCCCGCGTGGAATCGCTTGGCGTATACTGCACGAGAGAAACTGACGGAGGTAAGAGACACAGTTATGTCAGGACATTCAAAATGGCATTCGATCAAGCATAAGAAGGGGGCCATCGATGCCAAGCGCGGCAAGATGTTCTCAAGGTTGATAAAAGAGCTTACCGTGGCCGCCCGTGTTGGCGGCGGGGACCCGACGGGAAACCCACGCCTGCGCAAGGCCATGGATGACGCCAAGGCTATGAACATGCCCAAAGACACTATGTCTAACGCCATTAAACGCGGCACGGGCGAGATAGCCGGCGCAGCCATCGAAGACATCTCTTATGAAGGCTACGGGCCGGGCGGCGTGGCTATTTTTATTGAGGCGCAGACGGACAACCGCACGCGAACGGTTGCAGAGATTCGCCATCTCTTCTCTAAGAACGGCGGAAATCTCGGCGAGAACGGCTCTGTCTCCTGGATGTTTCAAAAGAAAGGGACGATCATCGTTGATAGAAATGCGGTCGACGAAGAGCGAATAATGGAGCTGGCGCTTGAAGCCGGGGCCGAAGACGTCGGCGACGACGAAGTGACCTGGGAGATAGTGACGGCTCCCGAAGATTTCAATACCGTGCTCGACGCGATCAAAGCCGCAAGCCTCGAGCCGATGTCGGCCGAGATCCTCATGCGCCCGACCAACTCGGTTCAGGTAACGGGCGCGACCGCGCAACAGGTGCTGCGGTTGATGGAGTCGCTCGAAGACCACGACGATGTGGCAAACGTAGCGGCTAACTTTGATATACCCGCCGAAGAGATGGAGGCAGCCGGTTGAGCCTGGATCGCACGAGCGGGCCTTCGCCTGATCGCGGTCGTCCGTTCCGCGTTCTAGGGGTCGACCCCGGCAGCGACACCACGGGCTACGGTGTGATCGACAGCCTGGGCAGTAATTTAGAGCTGGTAGAATTCGCAGGTATACGCGCGCCCGCTCGCTTCACATTCGCCGAGCGGTTGTTAATCATAAGCCAGAAACTTGAAGAAGTGATCGAAAGGCTGCGCCCTCACGCGTGCTCGGTCGAAGAGACTTTCTACGCCGTCAACGTCAAAAGCGCGCTCAAGCTGGGGCATGTGCGCGGGGTAGTTCTGGTCGCGGCAGCCCGCGCCGGAGTGCCGGTGTTTGAATATTCGCCGCTTGAGATCAAATCGGCGCTCGTAGGTTATGGCCGCGCCGAAAAGCATCAGGTACAGGAGATGGTGCGGCTGCTTCTGGGGCTTAAAGAGCCGCCTGAGCCGTTAGACGCATCCGACGCGCTTGCTGCGGCAATCTGCCACATCAACACCGCTTCGACCCGTCAGAGGATGAAGGGCGGTTAGAGGATGGATCAAACTATTTAGCGAGCTTTTGCGATTTTTACGGCACTTTGCGAACTTTGCGAGAATCAACGGCCTCACGCGAACGAAACACCTGGTATGCCGGAGCCGACGGGCGGCGCCAAAATCGGTAAGCCACGCAAACCCCGCAAAGGGCGTTGTCAACCACTCCGAGTAAATCCTAATGAAATCTCTTGAGCGGCAGAAAAGTGAGGAGTAATATTACCTTGTAAACAGGGCCGGCGGCTTTTCGATTTGTAGGGAAGTCGCCATACTTGCCGCTCCCAGCATCTCGCCCCAGGTGTCGCCCCAGGTTTGTCGAGACGGCATAAGGCCCACGGTAGAGCGCCGATCTTTTGGATTGGATTTGTGAGTCATGACGGATCTCTACGGTATACTCGGAGTCTCTGCGAGCGCCACTACGGCAGAAATAAAATCGGCCTACCGCAAGCTAGCGCGCCAGTGCCACCCGGACGTTTCCGCTTCGCCCGACGCGAACTCCCGCTTCGCGCGCATCAACGAGGCATACCATGTCCTGATCGATCCCCTGAGACGCGCCGCCTATGATCGCGGACAGTACCATTATTCGCGCCGCACTTTTTACGCTTCGCGCGAGGCCGAGGTCGTTGCCATCGAGCGCGAGTTCAACCGCATGGTCGATGAGATACTCGCGCGCGAGCGGCAGGAGACCGCCGCCCGCAGCCATGCTGTATTGATAGTCGTTCCGCTTTTTGTGTCGAGCTTTTATGTGATGCTGGTGAAGCCGCCGATATTGCAGGGGTTGAATCTGGTCGGGCGAATTATACTGATCGCGCTGGCGATCTATGGCCTGATCTACTTGATAAAGAACCTTGCGCTTGTGCTGGCCCGCTACACTTATCAAGTTCCAGATCAACTGACATCGGTTTTCCGTGAAGAGGCCCCGCGCGACAAGCCTATAAGCCGGCGCGCGGGTCTCGTGTTTCTCATCTCCGGCTACCTTGTCTCGCTCGGATTGGGCTACATCGTCAGCAAAGCGCCGATGGTGCGTCACATACAGAATATACCGCCGACCCTGTCGCCGGGCCTGCTTCTGGGTATTTTCCTCTACCCACCGATAATCGTGCTTCTGGTCGGAGGCGTGCGCCGTGTGACGGCCTTTTTGAATCGTTTCTGAGCAGAATAAAGCTTGCGAGTTACAACATGCGATACATTGACCTGCCTGTCGGGGAACGAGCCCGGAAATCTTCAACGTTGTAGTGGAGATTCCGCGCGGGAGCGCAAACAAGTACGAATACGACACGAATCTCAACATCTTCCGGTTAGATCGAACGCTCTATTCGCCTATGCACTATCCGGGCGATTACGGGTTCGTTCCGTCTACCGCGGCCGCCGACGGCGACCCGCTCGACGTGCTGGTGCTGGTCGAAAGCCCATCCTTCACAGGCTGCCTTATCGAAGCCAGAGCGATAGGAATGCTTGCGATGGTCGATCAAGGTATGGAAGACCTGAAAATTCTCTGCGTGCCCACGCGCGACCCCAGGAGTGAAACACTTCAAGATTATCGGGACGTGCACCCACACAGGCTCCGCGAGATAGAGCATTTCTTCAGTATCTACAAAGAGCTTGAAGGCAAGTTGACAGAAACTAACGGCTGGTGCGGGGCCGGTAAGGCGAGGGAAGCAATCGTCACCGCGATAGAAAGATTCAAGCAGGGTGCAGGGATCGGGGATCAGGGAACAGGGAGTTGAGATATCAAATTTCAAATTTGATATCTCGGATGACTCCTACCTCTTAAATAATCGTTTTGCTATGCTGCCCAGATCGGACTTCCAGATGCTGGCGGCCTCATCTTTTTTCTTGCCGCCTTTGCCGTCTTTCTTGCCAATCTCTCGCTTTGCAATTCGATTTTCAGGGTCGAGGGAAAGGGCCTCGTTGAAATAATGCTCGGCTTTCTTTGCCAGTCCCGCCTCTTTGTACAGTAGCCCGAGCTTTACTCGTATCTGCGGATTGTACGGATCAAGCTCGCTTGCCTTCGAAAGATGCGTCTCGGCCTCTCTGCGCGTCCTGGGATTGCGAATAAGCGCGATTCCCAGATGGAAATGGTAATGAGGCTGGGACGCATCCATCTTGACCGCCTCGCGCAGCAGGTGGACTGCCGCGTGATACTCTTTCCTGTCATAGCGCGCGCGGCCTTGATTATAAAGCTGCTCGGCATTCTGGGCGGGCGACTGGCTGCTTGCCTGCGCGCGAGGCTCCTGGACGACCGCCGCTGCCTGGACAGGGGGAAGCGGGGCCGACGGAGTCGTATCGGGAGGCGCGCTTGAAATCTCATCCTCAGAGGTTTCTTCTTCCGGCGGCGGCGCGATTGGGTTTGTAGGAAGCTTCCTTGTTACAAACGTGCTCGCGGGTTTACTGAGCGGGCCCGATTGCCTGATCTTTTTATCATAGCCGGCGCGCTGCGCGGGCTGGCTTAGAGTTTCATACGCTTGAGTTATTATGGCAAATAAGGCTTCGAGCTTGCCGCGCAAATCGGTGTATTCCGCCTGGCGGTAGCGATCAGGGTGAAATTTTTTAGCTAATTGGTAATATGCCGCCTTTATGTCGCCCGTCGTAGCTTGCCTGGTCACGCCCAGTATTTCGTAATAATCAGCCGAGCCATAAAAGTGAAGCTTGCGCATCACATCTTCGCGAACCCGGTCTATCAATTCATCCGGCTCCGGCTCCGCCTGAACATCTTTCCCGTCGTCTAAGATTTTTAAAAAACCTGCGGCCACAAGCGCGCAAACCGCGCGATGCGCGTCTTCATCCGTGATGCCGCTCAGTGCGCCCACTTCGTTCACCGCGGTCGGAGATTCTATGCGCGACAACACATAGCTTTCAATCGGCATCAGCTTGCCGGAGTCTAACCTTATGCCGTTGCTTTTGGCTCGCACGACAACGCTTTCGTTCGGAGCGATTACCTGAGCCAGGGGTTGATGGTTGGCGACGTGCCGCGTCCCTTCGAGTAGTATGTCCGCCGCAGAAACGTCGAGGGTTACATCGTGAGTTGCTCGGATTCGCTCATCAAAAAGGTAATCGCCTTGATTCCATTCGAAGAGAGAAAGGATGATGCCTTTGACCTGCTCGCGCACGATGCCTTGCAAAGCCTCGTCCGAGATGACTCCCATATCGATTAAGGCGCGGCCCGGGCGGCTCGCTTTACCGGCCCGCTGCTTTGCTTGCTCGATCTGCTCGTAAGTAGCAAGCCCATCTTTGATCAACTTGTGTTCGAGCTGCTCGGATGTGAGATTACTGATAGCGAAAACGGGCGAGCCCGATTCAAAGAAGATGGCTTTAATCGATTTGCCGCGCGACAGCCGGAGCAGTCCGCTGGAGTTATTCGCGGAAATCTCCCGTATGAGGTCTGCGACGAGCTTTGCCCCTAATTGTCCTTGCACGTATAGCTCACCCGGAATTTAATGTTTGACTACGAGAAGCAGTAGCCATTTTGGGTTATAGCCAGGAGGGGCAGGCGTCCACATTTTAGTTTGAAAGCCCCGCGCGTTCAAGAGTCTTCACAATTCGTGAATTGACTCGCTTCAATCAAGCCGTTACCATAATAGCTCTAACTGCGTTTGAAGAAGAGCCTATGGATGAAGCCCGCCGAACACCTGTTGACGCGCGAGAAGTGCCGCAAGATAGTCGCTCTGACGACCGAGAGGCCCAGGTCTCAAATCAACAGATCTTCAGCACGCTCGCCCGAATCGCACAAGGGGATTTGAACTTTCGCATAAACGGCGAATTCCCTGACCTGGACGGAGACGACCGCCAATTACTATTAAACCTCGACGGGCTGGCGCGGCGGCTGCGCTACATAGTGGGCCGCCTGCAACGCGCCGCCGATTCAATCGAGACCGTCGTGGGCGAAGTCCTGCGCGGCACGCAAGCCGTCTCGGCAGGCGTAATTGACGAAGCGAAGTCGGTTGAAGAGACTTCCAGCTCTATCTCAGAGATAAACGCCTCGATGCATTCGGTCGGCGGCAGCCTTCAAACACTCTCTAACCTCACACAATCGACTTCGACCTCGATATTGCAAATGGCGACCTCGATAAACCACGTCTCTGAAAATGCCGACGAGCTGGCGCAGTTCGTAGAAGAGACGGCTTCGGCCATCGAGCAGATGGCAGTGAGCGTCCGCAAGGTGGCGGAATTAACCGAAGCCCTCGCCGAATCCGCCGAAAAGACTGCCCGCTCGATGGAAGCCATAGACGATTCGACGCGAAGCATCGGCGAGTCTGTCAACGAAACGACTGTGCTTTCAGAGGAAGTGGCTCGGTCGGCTGATGCCGGAAGCGAGCTTGTAGCCGATACTGCGGCCAGCATGTCGAAGATCAAAGAAGCCATCGACGCCGCGACCGAAACCATCACGCGACTCGGCAAGAGGAGCGAACAGATAGGCGAAGTCACTCACGTCATAAACGAGATTGCCGACCGCACGCACCTGCTTGCGCTCAACGCGGCGATACTCGCGGCTCAAGCGGGAACGCAAGGGCGCGGCTTTAGAATCGTGGCCGACGAGATCAAGGAGTTGAGCGAGCGCACCGCCGCTTCGACCAGAGAGATCGAAGAGATGATAAAGGCTGTGCGCGAGGATGTGACCGAGACGATTGAGCGCGTCGTGGTCGGCGGTAAGCGGGCCGACGAAGGAGTAGACCTCGCGTCGCGCGCCGCCGTGTTGCTGTCGGAAATCCGCGACAAGACTAATGCCGCTTCCGACCGCATAAAGTTGATCGCCGATGCCACGGCCGTTCAGGCCTCCGAAAGCCATACGGTGCTCGAAGCCGCGAGCCTTGTGCGCCAGCAGGCGCGCGGCATAGAGCGAGCAACGAGTGAGCAGGCGCTCACGTCGCGCCACATAGGCGAGCGCGCGCTGCATATGAGCGAGCTTACAGAGCAAGTGCGCCGCGCGACGGGCGAGCAAGCGCAAGTATCGAAATATATCGCCGAAGCTATGGAAGAGCTGACCATGGTGGTCGAGCAGATTCGCGCGGCCTCCGACGAGCAATCTACGGGCGCGGATCAGGTGCTGAGAGCGATTGAGACTATCAAAGAAGTTGTAGGCCGGAACCAGGCTTCGATTTCGGGCATCAACAGCGCGGTCGATCTTCTGGTTCGCGAAGCCGAACTGCTCAATCGCGAGGTTGAAACCTTCCACCTGCCCGTCCCTGAGCGTGGAGGGCATCTGCGCTTCGCGCTGCGCTCTTCGCAGATCATACTCGACCCAGCGTCTGTCTCTTCGATCTCGCGCGTAGAAGTGATGTCGAACATCTTTGAAGGGCTGGTGCAATTCGGAGAGCGCGCAGAGATTCGCCCGGCCGTTGCGGAGCGGTGGGAGATTTCGCCTGATGGTCGCGTCTACACGTTTTACATCCGCGAAGCTGCGCGGTTTCATAACGGGCGGCGCGTCAGATCTGACGATGTGAAGTATTCATTCGAGCGCCAGATGCGACAGAACGAAGACGCAGCGGCGTGGGTCTTTCGCCCGATAGTCGGGGCAGAGCAGTTTATGTCTGGAGAAAGCGAAACCGTAGCCGGCATACAGGCGACGAGCGAGCAGGTAATAAGGCTTGAGCTTATACAACCGGTCGCATTCTTTTTGTCCACGCTCTGCATGGATTACGCTTACATAGTGCCGCGCGAAGAAGTGGAACGCCCGAGCTTAGACTTCTCTATACGCCCTGTCGGAACAGGGCCTTTCCGCGTCGTCGAGCCTATGCTGGGCAAAGAAGTGCAGCTCGAACGCTTCTCGAATTATTGGAATGCCGAGCTGCCTTTTGTAGATCGCCTCACGGTCTATTTCGCCATGAGCGCGGAAGACATCTACGCAGCCTTCCTCGAAGGGAACCTCGATTATATTTCGGACTTGCCGCTCACTTATTTGAATGAGATGAAGAGCCGCATGGGTGAATTTCACGTGCTGGAAACGGTCCAGTCGCAGACGCGAATGCTGGTCTTCGATTGCGAGAGGCCCCCTTTCTCTGACCGCCGAGTGCGTCAGGCGATCTGTTACGCGTTGGATCGCAATAAATTTTTGCGAGAAGTTTACGGCGGGATGGCCGAGCCTGCGATCGGCCCGATACCGCCGGGGACGCTGGGGTACGACACTGCGGAGCGCGGTTACGAGCACGACCCGTCGCGCGCGCGCGCGTTGTTGGAAGAGGCCGGATACGGCAGCGGATTCGATACTGAGATATGGTGGCCACAGTCAGTGAACACGGCGGTCGAATGTCTCAAGGATGACCTCGCGGAGGTAGGCATTCGCGCCGAGTTTCGATACGTCGCGGCAGAAGAGTTTCAGCGGGCCTTGAGATTGCGGATCGTGCCGATAGCAGGGCGCGACTGGTATGCAGATTATCCTGACCCCGACAACTTTACTTATGTGCTGTTCAATTCGCGCAATCGCGATCTGTTCACAGGTACGTACAGCAACGAGCAGGTTGACGCGCTCACAGAGCAAGCGCGCTCTGTGATGAACCGCGACGAGAGGGCCGCAATTTATCAAGAGGTGACGCGGATTTTGCTTGAAGACGCGCCCTGCAGCTTCCTCGCGCACCGGCGCAGCTTTGTCGCGCACCGCCCGGATCTGGAAGGCGTGACCCTTCACCTGCTTTCGCCATTTGTCACGCCGAAAGATCTATGGTTCGCAAAGCCGGGTGAGAAGTGACGTGTTTTAGGAGGGCTTGATGAGTGAACAAGAAAAGCGAAAAGTGGGCTCGGTCTCTTGGGCGGATTTGACGGTTGAAAACGCTGACGATATCCGAGACTTTTACAGTCAGATTGTCGGCTGGCAGCCTGTCGGCTTAGATATGGGCGGCTATGATGACTACTGCATGAACGAGCCTGGCACAGATACCTCCGTGGCTGGAATCTGTCACGCTCGCGGAGGCAATCGAGATTTGCCCGCTCAATGGTTGATCTATATAACGGTGGAAGACCTCGATAAAAGCATGTCGAAATGTGTGGAGCTTGGAGGGGAGGTCATCAACGGTCCGCGACAGGCGGGCGAGCAAGGGCGGTATTGCGTGATACGCGATCCTGCGGGCGCAGTGGCGGGGCTTTTCGAGACTGCGAAATGATTTGATATTCAAGACATCTCACGGCAGAGAGACAAAGGCTGCACAGAGTTTTTCCCTGTGCAGCCTTTGTCTCTCTGCCGTGAATATTATCTACCCTGATCTACCTGAGATTCTTGAGCTGGTTGATGCGGCTACGCATCGCTCGCGCGTAGATAGCGACTTCGGAGTCCGTAAAACCGCCTGCGCGGAATGCGTCCGAGAGTTGCTTGTCTGATAGACGGCCAAGCAGTTCTCCCATCCAGCGCGCATCCTCTACCGAAATCCCTTCGAGCACTGCTGGGTTCTTGCCTTCGTAATGAAAAACGACCTTTCCGTTTTGCACGCCGTCGATGAACGCCTGGTTGGCGAAAGCGTCGGGTATTCCTTTCGAGCCTCCCGGAAGATCGCCGAAAAACAGAATCTTGGCGAGCGAGTTTCCAGTAGCGCCGAGCGTGCCGCCCAGGTCCGAGACGTAATAGACGCGGCTGTCTCTGTCTCCGCCACTCTCTTTGTTCGGGCGAACGATCTTATTGTTCACATCTTTGAGATCCCAGTTGTTGATGAGCGCCATCAAGACCTTCAGCCCTTGAAGCTCGCGTTTGCCGTTAAAAGTGTCTGACAACCACATCCAGTTATCGAGCGTTTTAAAGCCATCGTCTTTGCGCTCGAATCTCACATCATAGACATCGAACCCGCCGCGCCCTTCGATATGCGCGTCCTTGACAAAGTAATCCTGATCCACATGGTAGCCTGCGGCCCATACTATTCGAGTAGCCGCGGTTTCGGGCCTTGCTTCGGGTCCGAACTTGACCGACCACTCTCGCCCTTTGCCGTCTTTGACTAATATCTTTTCGGACGTGCCGCCCGAATCGCGCTTAATGAAGGTAAACTTATCCGACGGGTTGGGCGCTCCTTCGGCTCCACCGGGTCCGTGGAACAGGTCGCGGCTCTCAATATCGGTAGGCTCTCGCCAGAGGATCGGTTGTCCGGTGCGAGCCTCTGCCTTCTCCTCTTTTTCTTTTTCAGATTTGCTCTTTTTCTCTTTCTTGTCTTTGTCTTGATCCTTGTCGCTCTTATCCTTTTCTTTATTGGCCTTGTCGCTTTTGTCCTTATCTTGTGTGGCGGCACTGGAATGCGTCGGCACAATGGCGGTGAGGCCAATTAGTAGGAGAATCACTCCAAGCGCACAAATAATGCTGTTTTTCTGCTGCATTGATTTCGGCCCTCCTAAAAGTAATGATCAAAAGCACATTATAATCATTAGCATACTGGACACGCAAAGAGGGATTGAATGTTTCGAGCGTGAAGGCGGGAAACGACTGCGGGTTATTTTGAGGGCAGGGCAGGCGAGCCTGCCCTCAAATTGATTATCAATTCGAGCGCTCAATGAAATCGCCGATATTGACTTCAGCGACAGTTCGCATAATGAGTCCTACGGCTGTGGTCCTATCGACCTTGAGCACTATAAGCTCGCCCAGTACCTTGCGCGGTATCTCAGGCCGTTCGTGTTTCACCTTATCGCGGGGGACGCGCGCCGCGCTCTGCGCATGCACGCCGCCCTTCCAGTGATCGCTGCCGTAGCCGCTAGATTTTTCTTTAGCAACGTTATAGTCCGGCATCTTTACAACGCCTTCGCGGCTGTTTATCTTCCGATAGATCGTGAAATAATCGCCGGGTCGCACGCCGTCTCTCGTGCCCATGTCTATGTAGACGACATCGTTTGTCGCAACATATTCGCGGAGCATAGGCGTCAGAACGATCTGCCCCTTTGTGCCGCGAGCGCCCTCGCCGTATCTAGCGAGCGGGCGGGCTCCGCGCGGGGCCGGGCCGACTTGCTCCTCATAAGGCTTGAGCACGTCGCCAAGCTCTACCGAATCACACGAAACAGTTATCTCGGCTGTCGCGGTCTCATCTTGAACCTCGAAGACGCGAAGCAAGCCTAACTCTCGGACGAAGTGGCCGAGCTTTTCCTTCTTAAAAGGATGTTTGACTTCGCCCATCGGACGGAGGATGTAATAGACGGCTCCGGGCTGGACGCCTGCCAGGCGACCCTGGTTTAAGAAGACCACATCGCCTTGGGCAAATGCGTTTTGTTGATTCTCTTTATCGCCCCCTACAACCTGAAGGTCGGTTCTAGGGGTCGCTTCTGTAATAAAACCGGTGCAATAAATATCGGCCCGCTTGACTACGGGTTCGGACTGGTCTGATCCGCTCTGTTGAGCTACTGTGGATTTCGATACGGATACGAATAAAAGGGCTGCCACTGCCACGACGATGGCAACACGGGCTGTCTGTTTCATTGCGACTCCTTACAGGTTTATGAGAGCTTTTAAACCGGACAGTAGGGGCAGGATTTAAATCTTTTCTTTCGGCAAAGTACCAAACTCTCCAGGCGAGGTCAATAGTTAAATACAAAGCCTTTGGCTCGGTATTTTACCATACCGATCTCAAAAATGCCGCGCGTCGAAATGCCAGGTTTCTCCATAATTTGCTTGACTATGGCGCAAATAAAGCGATAATGGCAGCAGTTATTTTGGGTGGGAATTATAAGCGAGCGTAATCTGGTGCGAATTTTACCGAGTGACTAGCATGAATGCAGCGAACAAGGAGTAAAACGGGGGGTAGGTCCTTCATGGTTGTGACCAAAAAAACTCCTCTAAAACTCGCAGCCGCTATTCGGACGGGCGTTGCTTTCGCGCCCGAATCCTGCTGACAGCCGCCCTCAGGGAACAAGGTATAGGAGGCCCACAGTGTACGAGTATAAGGATAAGGTACTGAGATGTGTTGATTGCGGAGAGGAGTTTATCTTCACCTCTGGTGAGCAACTTTTCTTTGCGGACAAAGGTTTGAAAAACGACCCCAAACGCTGTCGTCCCTGCAAGGTCAAAAAGAACGAGCGAATCGCAGCCAACATGCAGGCTTATGGCCAACCCTTCCCGCGCGAGCGCGTGGAAGTGACCATAAAATGCGCGTTGTGCGGCATAGAGACCACGGTGCCGTTCAGGCCGACTCAAGGACGTCCCGTTTATTGTCGCGATTGCTTTTTGAGAATGCGCGCCTCGACGGCCCACGCGCACGCGCCACTTCCTTAAACGGAGTGCAAGCTTCTTCCACAACAGATTTATCCGGCATGACGGTTCCTGCCCTCGTTCAGCGAGAAGGGAGCGGTCTACCTGTCGGGCAAAGTGTTGAGGTAATCTCGGACTTTTTTCATATCATCCCAGGCTTCGCGTTTTTTATCCGGTGAGCGCAACAAGTAAGCCGGATGAAAGGTCGGCATAACCTTAATCCCATTCCAATCTCTCCATTCACCCCTTGCCCTAGTTATAGTCTCCTTAGTCCTGAGAAGACATTGAAAGGCGGGAGAGCCGAGCGCAACGATGACCTGAGGACGTATGAGCGCGAGCTGGCGGAATAAGAACTGCTCGCAGGTCGCCACCTCGTCGCGTTCCGGCGTGCGATTGCCCGGAGGGCGGCACTTGACGACATTCGAAATATAGACGTCTTCGCGTTTGAGGCCAATGGCCTGGATGATCTTGTCTAACAGTTGGCCCGCACGCCCTACGAACGGGCGGCCCGTTGCGTCTTCATCCGCGCCCGGCCCCTCGCCTATGAAAACGATCTTCGCCTTTGGATCGCCTTCGCCAAAGACTATTTTGTTACGGTGTTCGTGAAGCTTGCATCGAACGCATTCGCCTATGTCTTCGCGTATGGCTTCAAGCGAAACATCCTGGGCTTCTATGACTGGAAGGGCAGCGTGTGCGGCCGTTGGAGTGTCTACAAATATGTCCCCGAACAATCCTTCCTGATCGGTCTGCGGTTTCTTCTTTGGCATAGCTGTTTCGTCTTTAAGCGGTGCGGTCGCGCTTGACTGCCCGTCTTCCGCTGCTGAGAGCCTATCTTGAACAGCCTCTGCCCTGGAATCGGCTACAGCAGCCAGTTTCGCGGCATTACCTGCTCCGCCTATGTCCGTGATCCCGATCTCGCGATAGAACATCAATTGTTCTTCGAGCTGGCGAGCGATGCTTGCAATCTCGTCTCTGATCTCTTCCTGCATCCGAAAGAATTCTCTTATAGAGTCGGGCAAGGGTCAAGCGAGCCTTGAGCCCTTACGGGAGTGCAAAGTAGAATCCCATTTTCAGTCTACCGCCGGGTTGCCGCTCAGATTTTTTTTGGTGGACGAGGAGATAAGTGGCAGATAACAGAGTAAGACCACAACGCGTACTCGATACAGTCCGCGCGCTTCGCCATCGGAATTACCGCATATATTTCTTCAGCATGCTCGTCTCGTTTACAGGCACCTGGATGCAGAGCACTGCTCAAAGCTGGCTTATCTACCGATTGACCGGATCGCCGTGGTTGCTGGGGCTTGTAGCGTTCGCGGGCCAGGTGCCTATCTTTCTGTTTGCGCCAGTCGGAGGCGTGCTCGCAGACCGACACAGCCGTCACCGCCTGATCGTGCTGACCCAGGCTCTTTCAATGGCGCAGGCTCTGGTGTTGGCCGCGCTGACGCTCACCGGTAATGTGACGGTCGGTGCGGTCATCACTCTGGCCTTTTTATTGGGTGTGATTAACGCAGTCGATTTGCCCGCGCGCCAGTCGTTCATGGTCGAGCTTGTCAGGAAAGAAGACCTGATGAACGCCATCGCGCTCAACTCCTCTATGATCAACGGCGCGCGAATAGTCGGCCCGGCGCTCGCGGGTCTTATCGTTGCCTGGATCGGCGAAGGGCTTTGCTTCCTATTTAACGGATTGAGTTATGTAGCGATCATCGCCGGACTGCTTGCGATGAGAGTCGGCGGCAGAGTGACAAAAAAGCCTGCGGGGTCCGCGCTGTCGGATTTAAAAGAAGGCTTCCGTTATACGCGTCGCACCCGACCTGTTCGCGCGGTGCTGTTGCTTGTTGCGTTCGTCAGCATTTTCGGACTGTCTTACATAGTACTGATGCCGATCTTTGCAGAAGAGATTCTGGGCGGCGGGGCGCGGTCGCTCGGAACGCTCTTGAGCGCGGCGGGCCTGGGGGCGCTAGGCGGCGCTCTGACGCTTGCGGCCCGCCGCGAGGTTCGAGGGCTTGGGCGCGTGGTGGCCGCAAGCGTCACGGCGCTTGGTCTTTTGCTGGTGCTGTTCTCTTTTTCGCGCAGCCTTTTTCTTTCGACTGCATTGCTCGTGCCGATAGGCTTCACGTTAATGTTGCAGATGTCGGCATCCAACACGCTGTTGCAGACTATGGTGCCGGACCATTTGAGGGGCCGCGTCATGAGCTTTTACTCTATGAGCTTGATGGGGATGGCCCCCTTCGGCAGCCTTCTTGCGGGCGGGGTAGCCGCTCGAATAAGCGCGCCGCTGACAATAAGAGTTGGCGGATTTTTGTGCATTCTGGGTGCCGCGGTCTTCGGCTTGCGCCTCGGCGATCTTAGACAAGACGCGGCGCCGATTCTAACGGCGCAGATGGCGGCTCCGGGCGAGCCGGCGGCAACGGCAGTCGACACAATCGAAACGACGAGCTGATTCGATCTTACTGTTTTTTGTTTATGGCTTCGGTAAGCCTGCGTATGGATTCTTTAACCTGAGCGGCGTTCGGGGCGTCGGGGAAGTCGCGAAGATATTTCGTGAACGAGTTGATAGCTTTTTGATAATCATGTTTTTGATAATATAGCTGTCCGAGCAGAAGGTTTGTTCCCGCCATCCCTGCTCCCTTGATCTCGTAGGCGCGCAACAGCGCCTTTTCAGCTTCATCAAGTTTTCCGGCTTGCATCAAGGCCGCCCCGAGGTTGAAGTGGGCCAGGGCGTTTTCCGGTTCCTGCGTGACGGCTTCGCCCAGGACTTCTGATGCCTGTGCGTATTTCCCCTGCCGTATTCTCACCATCCCAAGCTTGATTTTCAGATCGACCGCGTCCAACTCTTTAATGCTCATCGCGTCTGTTATGGCCGCTTCCGCCGCTCCCCATTGCTGAGAGCCAATAAGCGACTCTACGAGCGGCGCGTGAAATTTCCATAGATCGGCGTTGTCGTGCTGGACGCGCGTGAGCACGTCGGCTGCTTCTTTGAATTTGCCCTGGCGGTTGAGCACTATGCCGAGATTCAGTTGAGGTATATAGATTTTGCCGTTGATCTTTATTGCCTGCCGAAGGGTTGCTACGGCTTCGTCCAACCGGTTCAACTTCATGTAAAGCACGCCCAGGTCATTGTGCGCGTGGAAGTAGTTGGTCTGAAGCGAGATGGCGCGCTTTAGAGGTTCCAGTGCCTCTTCATACTTTTCCGATTGAAGAAGCAGGATTGCCGACTCGTAAGCCTCTTTGGCTTTTGGCGAGACTCGCAAATCGACATCATTAACGTTGACCAGGCCAGGAGCAGCCGTGGGAGCTGATTTCAAGGGTCTTAGATTGACTATGATGTAGTTGCCCGAGTGCGGAGGAATGAAAGAGACGGACGTAGTGTCGTACATCTCGTTATCGGTTTCGGCTGTTATGGTGTAGGGAGAATTTATGTTTGGAAGAGTTATGCGACCGTTTGAATCCGTGTAATAAAAATCTGTTCGCGTGCCGTTGTCGGTCGTCAAGGTGAGACGTATGCGCTTTTGCACCGGCGCGCCGTTCGGCAAAAAGACCTGGCCTCTTATTCCTAGCTGTGAGTTGGCTACAATCGCCAGGCAGATTACGCAGAAGCCCGAAATGATCGCTCGTCTCAACAAGACACCTAACCTCGCCGGAAGCGATAAGAAACGGGAGCGCGCCCGAAAACGCGCTCCCGCAAGCTCTAATCGGCTTGAGCGCCGGATTAGAAGTTTATTCTCAGCACGAGCTGGAGCAGCCGCCCGCCCGGATCGTTCGTTGTCGAAACGTCGCGGTACGCGTGGCTTGTTTGTCCGAAGGTCGCCGAGCTGACCGACACCGCGTTCTGATCGGTGTTGGCGATATCGCCCGCGCCGACGTTGCCGATCATGAAGTTGGTGTTGTTAAACGCGTTGAGGAACTCGACGCGCGTTTCTATGTTCAATGACTCGCGTATGCGGGTCTTCTTAACAAGGCTCAGGTCGGCGCGGAACAGGCTCGGTCCATACAGGTACAGGTATGAGCCGAACTCACCCGGCGTCGACGGAGGCGCGAGGTGTGGGCCGACCGGCAATTTGCCGTCGCCCAGCCCGAACGCCCTGAGCGTGTCCTGAATGAAGCTCTCGGGCAGCCACGAGACTGTCCCGCGATTAGCATCATTGGGTTGCTTTCTGATCTTCACCAGCGACTGCAACTGCGACTGGTTCATTCCGACAAGTACCACGCCGGAATCGAACTGGTTGACTGTGGCGCGCCCCGATGTGAGCGAGAAGATGCGACCGCTCTGCCATCGGATGATGCCGTCCGTCTCCCAGCCTCCGAATATCTTGCCCAGCACGCTGTTGCCGCCCGTGAAGTCGAGCCTGCGTCCCGGGCCGATAGGCAACTCGTAAATGTAGTTGGCCTTGAACGCATGCCGAATGTCGAACGGTGAAGGCGATTTGTCCATCCCTGGATTTCTGAGCGTGTGCGGCTGGAGGTTAAGCGCAGCCTGCGCTTGAGTGAAGAGATTCGTAAACGCGTGGCTCCAGGTGTAGTTGCCTTGCACCAGCAAGCCGTTTGCAAAACGACGGCGCAATTCGACCTGAAGCGAGTTGTAAGTGCTCCAGCCGCCGTCGTCCGCAAGCACAGCGTTTGCCCCCAACAGGTTCGGGTTGACGATGAAGAAGTTGGGAGACAACCCTGCGGCAATTCGATTGGTCTGGAAGGCGAGGTTTGCCGTCGAATTTCCTAACTGGTTGGCAAGCGAGCCCGCCTGTCCTTGCTGTAGCAACTGTATGAAAGTCGCGTTTCCGAAGTTGGCAGCGGTGGCCGATCCGAACGAAGCCGTGAAGATCGGCAGGCTGACCTGGCCGGGCAAACCCTGATTGCGGAAATTGGCAGCACGGCCCGCGGCAAGGGCGATTCTGAGGTTGTTCTGCGCAGCGATGAACTCCTGGAGGAATCCGTTCTCGAATATGTTGACCTCGTTCAGGTTTTTCTGCTGACCCAACCCTATCGAGTGGTTCCCGACATAACGGGCTTCGAAAACGGTGTCCTTGTTGATCTCGCGCTGGATGCCGAACGACCAGGACTGCACGTAAGGCGCGCGCAGGTTGGGATCGAAATCCCACGCCGCAACGCCTGGCTGTGCGAGCAGCGGGAACGTGCGCGTCGGGAGAGGCCGCACCAGGCTAGGATTGTCACGAAGCAGCAGACTGCCCGCCGTGAACTCTATGCCTGCCCTCGCTCCGGCGGCGGCAGTCAGACCGGGGTTTGAGTTCCAAACGGCGTTGAAGTCCGCGAACCCGCCTGTGACATAGCTGATCGAGTAAGCCGCGCGAAGCACGGTCTGCTCGCCTTCGCCAAACAGCCCCTTGAGAATAGAGTTCTTGAACTGCGGACTCCAGGCGATGCCGAGGCTCGGAGCAAAGTTGTTTAAGTCGTCATCAAACGGCTTGCTGTTTTCGTCAACCGGTATGTACTCGGTCGGCACGCCGCCCGTGGCGTTCGGGTTGAACAGACCGTCCGTGCCGCTTATGCCGAACAGACCTTCAAAGGTCGGTCTGACATAAACCCCGTTCTTATGAATCGGAGCAAGCTGGGCTTCCCATCTCAGTCCGTAGTTGATATTGAGATTGGGTTTGATCTTGAAATAATCCTGGAAGTAGAAGCCATAGCCTCTTACGGTATTGCGCTCGATGGCCGTGTCGTCAAACGAATACTCCAGGGTCTTTTCATTCAGCTTGGCGTTAAAGGCGACTGCCGATATCTTTCCGGTCAACAACGCATAGATTCCTCTGGCGTCGTTGAGCTGCGTCGTGCTTGCGCCCGGGAAATTCG
Organism: Blastocatellia bacterium; assembly: GCA_963728545.1. GTDB lineage: Bacteria > Acidobacteriota > Blastocatellia > UBA7656 > UBA7656 > DASUNP01. Next base: position 1,373,354 of record CAVSKO010000002.1, on the reverse strand, counting down.
CCGTCGTAAACAGCACGTTGGCCGGATCGGCGGATAGGATATTGAAGCTGAGGTTCGGCGCAAGGTTTCCGCCAGAGCTTTGCTGGAACGACTTGGCTGCGGTGAATGCTGCGCCGAAGTTAAAGTTATGCCGCCCTTTGATCCAGGACAGGTTGTCGTTGAACTGCTTGATCGGCGAGTTGCGCCGCGAGTTATTGGGCGCATTATGCGGGTTAGCATACACGCCGGGGAAGGTGAGAGCGACGCCGCCGAACGGGGCATAAGATCCCGGCGACATTTCCGGGAAGAAGACCACCGTTCCGCCCGTCAATCCAAAGCGCGCCTCGTTGACTATCTTGCTGCTCAACTGAGAGCGCAAGGCCGTTGACAGCGAGAAGCGGTTGGACCCCTGGCTGCCCAGTATCTGGGGCACGGGTTCGGGGAATGCCGGGTCGCGGCTGTTGAGAAAATCTACGCGAGAAGCAAAGTCCTGGAAGTTGTAGATCATCTCTACGTGGTGGTTGCTCGTCACGTTCGCGTCGAGTCGGAATGTCGGGAAGCGGCGATTCTGCCCGCCCGTGTTTGTAAAGGTAAAATTCTGCTGGTTGGGATCGGTCAGGTTTGTGAGCGCGCCCTGGGCCGTCGATTCCCGTATGTTTGACAGAATGCCCGCAATCGTCGGGTCTTTCGTCCCGGGTATCAGCGGGTTGTTTCTTGCGGCAGCCAGCCCCAACAGGTTCACCGATCTGAGTTCGCCGTTTGAGGCAACATATTTGAATATGCCCGCTTCGGCTTCGGGGGTGAGTATGACGCGGCTGCGGGTCTGTTGCTCGGGCAGGCGGAACTCGTCGTAGGCAAAGAAGAAGAAAACTTTATCTTTGAGCCACGGAGTTACAGGGCCGCCTATCTTAAAGCCCCACTGATTCAACATCACCTGCGAGCGAGGAGTTTCGACCAGGCAGCCCGGCGTGTCGATGTCGCAGCCGGGTTCCGATCTTTGACGATTGATCTTGTTGAAATAGTAATTCGAGTTGTAGACCCTCTGGCGGTTGTACCACCACGCGCCGCCGTGATAGTCGTTTGTTCCGCCTTTCGTGACGAAACGGATATGGACCGCGCCTCCGGCTGATGCCTCTGCGCCGGGGGTGGCCGTTGATACCTGCACCTCCTCTATGGCATCTATGCGAGGACGTATATAGGTGAAGAAGCCATCTGTAGTTCTCAAGAAGTTGTCCTGAGCGTTGATGCCATCAAGGCTGATAAACAGGGCGCCTTTTGGCAGGCCGTTGACAGAAGAACTGCGCGGGCGGCCTACGGTGGCTGTCCCGGGAAGAGTCAGCACCAGATCCAAAGCGTCGCGGGAAGAGAAGGGAAGATCGGTGATCTGCCGGCCGCTGATGACCGAGCCGACGTTTGTCGTCTCTTTCTGCAATATTTCAGCGCCGCTTGTGACGGTCACTGTCTCGCTTGCAGCGCCAACCTGCAGAGTGACCTGGACGGTCGAGGCCAGGCCAACCTGTGTCCGGACGTTTGTGATTATGGTCTGCTTGAACCCCGCTGCTGTCACCGTTACCGTGTAGACTGCGATGGGGAGGGCCGCGATGACGAACGTGCCGTCATCTCCGACTTTGACCTTGTATTCATTACCGGTCTCTTCGTTTTTTACAACTACTTCAGCCGTCGGAACGATAGCTCCCTGCGGGTCCATTACGGTGCCGCTGATGCGACCCGTAGTGGTAATCTGCGCGCTGGCAAAGCCGGCAAACGAGCTTAATGCGAGCAGAGCAGTGAGCACGTACACGGCTGCCTTCCTAGTGAGCGAGCGTGTATTGTTCATTGGGTGTTCTCCTCTAAGTTAATCGAAAGATCGCCCGAAATCCTCAAGAACAGCCGGGGTCATGGCTGATCTTTGCGCCTGAGAACCGGACGACCTATCGGCGTTGTCGCGGGGCTGAGTGCCCCGACCCCGTCCTCGAACCTGATATAGACTTACAGAGCTATTGGAGTAAAGGATAAATGAGCCAGTATTAGTATGTAAAAAACTTATTTATTGCCCACAGCGATGAAACGCAGACAATCAAATCAGTGAAAAACGGGAATGGACAGCCCCTGATTGCCAACCTGTGCAAAAAATGGAGAAATGTTGCAAAGCAACTGTTGTACCCCCTGCCTCACAAAAGAGGCTTTGGATATAAACTCACAGAACATAAACCTTTATAAGAGCCAAAAGCAATTTGCCCGAATCTTACTTTGTTCTTAAAATCCAAATTTTTGAATCAGTATACGAAAACTTGATTTTTTTGCAAGCGAGAATTGAACTTCTGTCAACGGTCCTGGCCTGAACGGGGCCTTTCGAATCTGACTGCTCGCGCAATTGTCATTACACAAACGCTCGCAGCCCCGGCATCGAGCAAGGCTTCTGTTGCGGCAGAAATCGTGCTTCCTGTGGTATAAAGGTCATCGATTAATAGAACCGAAACGCCCGAAACCTTTCTGGGCTGCCTGACCGCGAATGCGCGTTCAACAGATTTTGCCCGGTCGTGGGCATCTATTCCTGCGCGGTGGCGGGCAGTCTGCTTTTGTCGCGCGAGCGCCGAATCATCGAAAGCAAGATTGAATCGGGAAGCTATCACTCTTGCGATTATCCGGGCCTGATTAAACCCGCGCTCTCGCTCTCTCAAACGATGCAGTGGCACTGCCAGCACCAGGTCGCTCTCCATCACAGCCCGATTGGATATATAGGTTCTCAGACAGTATGCGGCGCAGGCGCGGGCAGATGTGCGGCTCGGACTTCAAGAAAAGAATGCTGGCTTCGAGCGCGCCCGCGTATGCGCCGCAAGCGCGCGCAAAGCTAAAAGGCAGGTGAGCGCAGCCGCCACACAGACGCTCGTTTGACGACTCATGCGCAGGCGCGTCGGATGGCGTTTCAAACGGCGCACCGCACTTTCGGCAAGCCGCCCGATCCAGGAAGAGGCTTGTAATCGAAGGGTCTTCCCAACACTCTCGGCAGACGACCCCGTCATCCCAGGATTCAACCGGGTTGCCGCACAGGCGACACTGTTGTGGATAGGCTAATGATAGCAGTCCATCTCTGGTTTTACTGAGCGCGCGTATGAGCACTGCTACCCTCCGCGCCGAGATGAAGCGCTAGAAGAGAGATAGAGATAATGGCGGGCGAGCCGCAACCGGCTCGCACGAAGATGGTTCAGTTGTATGATGACAGGCCAAGATTAAATCTCTTTTTCGACCAGCAGCCCTTGCTCTAAAAGCTCCTGACACCGGATGCAGTGCGGCGCCCACGGGATAGCGTCAAGACGCTTCTGCAAAATCTCTTCGCCACAGTTTATACATTCGCCGTAGCTTGCATCGCCGATTCGATCTATCGCCTCTTCGATCAGTCTCAAGATGTTTCGCTCGTTGGTGCTTTGAGAAAAGAGCAATTCCTTGGTATACGAATTTGAAGCCTTATCGGCAGGGTCCTGGCTGACATCGCGGTCAGCCTCTCGGCCATAATCTTCCGTGCGCTCGACCATACCGAGCAGCGCATTTCTCTGTTCCAGCAACTTTGTCTCGTACTGCTTGACTTTCTTCTTATCCATCGAATACTCCTGGCTTGATTTTTTGCCTACGTTTACCCTTAGCCCCAGGCAGGCTCCCTTAACTCGCCTGGCTCATTTTTGATACGGCAGGTCGTGAATAATAGTAAATGCGCGGTAGACCTGCTCCAACAACAACGCCCGCGCAAACTCGTGCGTAAAAGTCAGGCGCGACAACGCGAGCACCGAATCGGCCCGCTCGATTACCCCTGCGGATAATCCCGCATGCCCGCCTATCACAAAAGTGATCTGCTTCGTCCCGGCCACGCGATGCTTTTCGATAAAGCGGGAGAGCGCCCGCGAGTCCATCTGCTCGCCGCGCTCATCGAGCGCTATGACGAAAGCATCCGCCGCCGTGCGCGACAATATATCTTTGCCCTCTTTTTCAATGATCGCCCGGCTTTCGCCGCCAACGTCCGTGCGGTCGCGAAGTTCGACGACTTCTACGCGGCCAAACTTATTTACGCGCTCCAGGTACTCGCGGATCAATTCTTTTACAGGAGCGCTGCGAGTTTTGCCGACCCACACAAACCGCAACTTCATACTAAGCACTCAGGGCTAACTCGATCCTGCGCCCTGCGCCTTGCCCGGCGCGATTTGATACCGCCGCATCTTCTCGTAGAGATTTTTGCGACTGATGCCGAGAATCTCGGCTGCGCGGGTCTTGTTGCCGCGCGTGTGCTCAAGAATCTCGCGTATGTAAACCGCTTCCAACTCTGCGAGCGAGGGCTTTCTCGTGCGCGATTGCATGAGCTTTCCGGCCGACCTCAAATAATCGGGCAACTGTTCCGGCTCTATCGCTTCGCGCGTCGAAGAAAGCACCGCACGTTCTATGATGTTTCTAAGCTCTCGAACATTGCCTGGGAAGTCGTGATTCACGAGCAGCGCGAGCGTCTCTCTCGAAAGATGAACGCCCACGCGCCCGCTGCGCGTCGCGTAATGGCGCATGAACTGTTCGGCAATGTGCGGAATGTCCTCGACGCGGTCTGCCAGGCGCGGCAGCTCAACCGTGACGACGGCGAGGCGGTAGTAGAGGTCGTCTCGGAAGGCATGGGCGCGCACGGCCTCTTTCAAATTTATATTTGCGAGCGCGACTATGCGAACATCTATGCGAACCGGCTGCTTGCCGCCGAGCCGCTCAAAGCTTCGCTCCTCGATCACGCGCAACAGCTTTGCCTGCGCCGTGAGGTTGAGGCTTGCTATCTCGTCCAGGACAATCGTGCCGCCGTTGGCCGCTTCAAAGCGGCCCGGCTTTGCGTCAGTAGCGCCGGTAAACGCCCCCTTTTCATAGCCGAAAAGTTCCGATTCCAATAACTCTTCCGGCAGCGCGGCGCAATCTATTTTTACAAAGGGCCGGTCGCGCCTCGGCCCGCGATCATGTATGAGTCGCGCAACACTGTCTTTGCCGGTCCCCGATTCGCCAAGCACCAATACGTTCGCGTCCGTCGCCGCGACTCTATCTATAAGCTCGGCGACGCGCTGCATGCCTGGGGAGTTGGTTATAAATCTCATAGCCCGTCCTCTTTATTAGTACGAGGTCAAAGGGGCAGTCCGACTGAAAGATTTAAGTATGAGGGATGAAGGACGAATAAGACAAGAATTATTCTTTTTATCTTCACCCGCCGGTTTCATCTTTGATTTCAATTTTACCCGCGTCGCGCCACAACCGCTCAAGATCATAAAACCGCCGCGACGCGCTGCTGAATATGTGCACGATGAAATCGCCGTAGTCTAGCAGAATCCACTCCGCACTGCTATAGCCTTCTGTGTGCAAAGGGCGTTTGCCCACCTTTCGCAATTGCTCTTCGACCGAATCGGCAATGGCCCCGACCTGTCGCACGTTTGCTCCGGTGCACAAAACGAAGTACTCCGTAAAGGACGCTATCTGGCGAAGATCGAGTATGACGATATCGGTTGCTTTTTTTTCGCCGGCAGCCTGCGCCGCGATCATTATCGCTTCGTCAGGCTCGACTGCCAGCGGTTGATTTCGTTTGTTTGCGCTGCCACCCATTTTTTACCGCCTGTAAAGTTTATACTTCTCTATGTAATCGGCTACCGCCGGCGACACCAGACCTTTTATTGACCTGCCCTCGCCTACCATACGCCTGATCTGTGTAGATGAGATGTCCACCTCAACATAATCCGTTAAAAAACACTTTGTTCGCTTCTCGCCGCCTTCCGGCGTTTCGCGAACCTGCCCGTGCTGCCCGCGCAAATCTACGATACGGGTCTTTACATATTCCGGCAGACGCGAGAGGTTGATTTCATCTCCGGGTCGCGCAGCGACGATGATGTTCACGCTTGCCAGCAATCGCTCAGGCTCGCGCCAGGTTTCAAGCTCCATAAAAGAGTCTGCGCCCATGATAAAAAAAGACTCTGCCTGCTCGCCGTATTGCTCCCGCACTTTTTCGACGGTCTGGAATGTGTAAGGCTTGTCGGGAGCTTCGATCTCTATGGTTGAGACTAGCAGGCGCGGGTCGTCAATTGTCGCAAGGACCGCCATGGCATATCGGTGATAAGCGTCGGAGATCGTTTCATGGCGCTTGTGGGGCGGCCTGCCTGCCGGGATGAATAATAGTTGATCCAGCTTGAAATTCCGAACGATCCGTCGGGCTATCTCAATATGTCCGTTATGAACGGGGTCAAAAGTCCCGCCGTACATTCCTATTCGTTCGCTCAGTCTTTCTGTCACCTCTTATCAACTTCTTTATCAAATACGCGCGAAAGGCCAGATGGGTCACGCCGCCTGGCTCTCTCTTTGAATCCGCTCGACCCGCGCGCCCAGCCCGTTAACCAGGCGGCTGATACCTGCGCCGGTCACCGCAGAAATCTCGAACAATTCAAGCCCGCGCTCCTCGCAAAAACGGCGCAACCGCTCGACCCTTTCGGGCTCATCAACCGCGTCCATCTTTGACGCGGCGACTGCTTGCGGCTTATCGAGCAAGTCCGATTTATAAAACTCAAGCTCGCGGGTGATGGTTAGAAAATCATCCACCGGATCGCGCCCCGTCGAGGAAACATCCACAACGTGAAGCAGCAGTTTCGTGCGCTCGATGTGGCGCAAAAACTCAAGGCCGAGGCCGGTGCCTTCGTGCGCGCCTTCGATCAGACCCGGTATATCTGCGACTACAATCGTCCTGTCTTCATCGACGGAGACGACCCCGAGGTTCGGCTCAAGCGTGGTAAATGGATAATCGGCAATCTTGGGCCGCGCAGCCGAGATGCGTGATATGAGAGTCGATTTCCCGACGTTCGGCAGCCCGACCAGCCCTACGTCGGCTATGAGCTTAAGCTCCAGATTGAGCGCCCTCACCGCGCCCGGCCGCCCGTCTTCGTGATAGCGGGGTGCGCGATTAGTCGATGTCGCGAATTGAGCGTTGCCGCGCCCGCCACGCCCGCCCTTTGCTACACAGATGCGCTCGCCGGGAAGGGAAAAATCGTGCACAAGCTCGCCCGTCTCCGAATCCGTGACGATTGTTCCGACGGGAACCAGAATGACCGCGTCTTCACCGTCGCGTCCATGGCGATTGCTTCCTTCGCCGTGCGAGCCTCGCCCTGCGCGCGTTTCGGGGTTGAAGCGAAATTGAAGAAGGGTATTGAGCTGGTCGGTAGATTCCATGTAGACCGAGCCGCCGCGCCCGCCGTCGCCCCCTGAAGGGCCGCCGCGCGGCACAAACTTCTCGCGGCGAAATGCCGTCACGCCGTTTCCACCGTCTCCTGCTTTAACTACTATTCTGGCCCGATCTAAAAACTGCATCTTTACGATTTTGGATTTTGAATTTTAGATTTTAGATTAGAGGATTGTAGGCGGTTCTTTCGTCCGCAATCCAAAATCCAAAATCGCGGCGTGCGTAAGCACATCATCCGCCAAGAAAATTCAAAATCGAATCACTCTGCCGGGTAGACGCTGATGAACTTGCCCTTGCGCCCTTTTTCTTCGAATTTGACTGTTCCAGTCACAAGTGCAAAGAGCGTGTCGTCAGATCCGCGCCCCACGTTCAGGCCCGGCTTGAATTTGGTTCCGCGTTGTCGGACAAGTATCTCTCCACCGTTGACAGCCTGTCCGCCAAAACGCTTTACGCCCAATCGCTGGGCGTTTGAATCTCGCCCGTTTCGCGAGCTTCCTACTCCTTTTTTATGTGCCATAAACCCTCTAATCCCAGTTGAACGATCAAGCCGCCCCAGATGGAGCTATCGCTCGTTTCTCGGTCAACCAATCCGACTATTACTCTTCGGTTCTCGCCGGTCGCTTCCGTCGTTTCGGCCGTCGCGACATCCTTAGCTTCTGCGGGTGCCGCAGGCTCTGATTCCGCAGCCGCAGCCTCACGAGTCTCCGTGCGGGTTTCGGCCTCTTCGGCTTCCGCCTTTTCCGTCTTGCTAGACTGGGCGCCGATTGACTCTATGCGCACTGCGGTAAAATTTTGACGGTGGCCGTGAGTCTTCTTGTACTGTTTGCGGCGTTTCTTCTTGAACACGATTATCTTTGGGGCGCGTCCGTGCCCGACTACTACGGCGGTGACGCGCGAGCCGTCTACTGTAGGCGCTCCAACTTCGATGCGGTCGCCGTTGCTTTCAACGAGCACGTCGAATTCGACTGATGATCCGACATTTGCTTCGATTGTAGGCACGCGAACGACCTGGCCCTCGGTGACTCGAAACTGTTTGCCGCCGGATTGAATAATAGCGTATGCCACGGTTAACTCCCTCCGAAAATATGCTTGAGACGAAAGTCTAAAATTATAGCGGCCATATTCAGTCACTGTCAACGGCCGCAATCGGCTTGAGGCAGCCGATAACAACTCTTGACGCGATTTCGTTAGGCGGTTATTATCGTCGCCATAAAAAGAGCTGGGAAACAGCCGGTACGAACCTCCCCCTACATTTTATAGACCTCACGCGATATTCGAACTAATAGGAGAGGTAGAGAAATTATGTCACTTAGTTTTCAGGAAGATGGCGCCGGGGATGCCCAGGTTGTAGCTGGGGAAAAACTTACGCTGCGCATCCGCGCTTATGACCCGGCGGGCATAAGCCGTATATACATCCAATGCTTTCAATTCAGCATGGCAGCCTCGAATCGCACTAAACTCGCGACCGGAGAGGTCAGGATCGCGCCCGAAGAAGGATTCTCAAGAGATGCCTTTGAGGTGCCCGTCCATATCCCTGAGAATGCCTCGATTGGTAAGTGGGGCGTGCAGATGGTTGAGTTTACAAACGGGAGGGGCTACAAGACCTCCTTTTACAGAGGGCAGGGAAAATTTGACAGCATTGTCTTTGAAGTCGTCTCGCCTCCCAGCAAAGAGGACGAGCTGCTCTGTTTCAACGGCGTCGAGATCGCAAAGAAAGATCGCTGTGCGTGAGCTGAAAATGGTTAGTTACCGGCAGCCTTATCGGTCACGGCTTTATCGTCGCCTGACCGGAGATGCCTTTATGATATTCCTGAAGCATCTCGTAAGTAACACGTATCGGGACTCCGAAGTTTGATCCCCCGAAACTCTGCGTGCCGTCAGAGGTCGTCAAGATAGCAGAGTTTATTCCTATGACCTGGCCGTCCCGGTCGAACATAGGGCTTCCCGATCCGCCTTCGGTTGTCTGCGCCGTGTGGACCACGCGCGTAGGGCGGGCGTCGCTGATCGTGCCTGTGGTGGTGAGCGGGCGTATAAGCCCGCGAGCCGCAAGCCCCGCTGCTACATCTTCAGCCGACTGCCCGTTTCGCTTCAATATCTCCCGCTGCTCGCTCTCTTCAAGACGCTGCAACAGCCCGTCTACGCCCGTCGGATAGCCGAGCAGGACGACCGGCTCGCCTATGATCGAGCGCGGGTCGGCCGTGCTCAGAGGCAGCACGGGCAGCGCCGCGTCTCCCGGCTCGAATTTGCAAAGTGCCATATCGTAAAGCGGCGAGGCCTTGACCTCCTTTAGGACAAACGGCGTCTGGATGGAAGGGAAGAATACGACGAGGGAATCGAGCTGCGGGCGGAGGTTCCTCGCCTGCTCAAGTATGATCTGAGCCACGCGGTCGTACTCCCAGGGCCGCACGACATGTTTGTTCGTAGCGATCATGCCAGGTTCGATGACGAAACCCGTCCCCGTGTAATCGATCTGCACGGGCGGCCCCGCCCCGTCTACGGAAGCAAGCGGCATCCCGCTCTGGTCTATCAAAGCGTCGTTGGCCGCATCCGCCGTCTCGTACCTGAGCACGCGCCCCGTCCCGCGCTCGACGAAGCTGTAAGAGCCGACGACCAGGCCGACGCCGGGGCTAAACCTTTCGGCGATCTTTTGCGTGAAGAGACGGTTTTGCTCGCCAACCTCGCGCAGCGTCTTCAGCTCGTCCTGTTGCTGGCTGATAATGTTCTGCGCCCGCTGGCGCTCAGCCTGCTCCTGCGCTATCTGGTCTCTTATTAGATCGATCTTGGTTGCGTTTCGATAAAACGCGAAAATCAGGAACAGTAAGAAACCTGCGATGGCGAGGGCGAGCAGTGTCGAACCCAATAGCCAGATCAGCTTTACCTTTCGCGGTATCTCGGCCCACAGACTCGCCGTCAGCTCTTTGACAAAGAGTGTGGCCGTAAGCGGGTGGACGGGCTGGCTGGATACTTCTTCGATCTGTCTGTTGTTGCGCCGCGCGAGCTGGGCGGTCGAGAAGTTTTCAGGCATCACCTGAAACAGCACGCTCGCGCTCGAAAGCCCGTGACCGAAATGGACCGTGTCGCCGTCACGCAAAGTGTAGCCGGTCGCCGAAAGAGGCTCGGCCATCTGTTCGCCGTTGATGTTAATGGCAAGTTCGCGCGCTTCGTCTGTCGGAACCAGGCTAAAAGCGCCGTCGTTGTCAAAGCCGTAGACTTCCGCCAATAAGCCGTCGGGAAGGATTCCTCCCTCTTCCGCAACGAGCTTGAGGTCGCACGCGTCGGAAGTGCCTATCGTCACGCGGTCCTGGTTGTAGATTCTCGTCTTTCCCTTTTCGCTGCCGCTAAGGTAGACGAACATCAATCGGCTCATCGGTTATTGGGCCTCACCTTTTCACAGTGAATGAAAATAACAGTAACAAGCTTCTATGCTAAGTTACAAGTTCACGCCTCCTAAAACCCCCTTTTATACATCGCCTGCCGAAGACGCGAGTTCTTAGTTTACTCAAAGGCCGAACAGGTTGCTTTATTGTTTGCAGTTTTTTGTTGTGATAGCATCCTTACCGCTATGCTGGAAAGAAAAAGGTTTTCGAAATCCCTCGCTTCAACCCGTTCGGCCCTTATATTATTGATAATCTTTTTTATCGGCTCCTTCACATCCGCGCTTTCAGAACAGTCAAAAGAGAAGAAGGATGAAAAGAAGAAGGTCGAGCCGTTTAAGATCGAAAAACTGACTCAAGGCATGGGCCTGTACTCGCTCGGCCCCATTTCGCCCGACAAAAAAACGATCCTGCTGATTGCGAAAAAACCGGAAGGCTCTCCGAATCTCTACAAAATGAATCTCGCGGATTTATCGATACAACCGCTGACCGCCTTTCAGTGGGGGATCACAGACCCGCAGTGGTCGCCCGACGGTCTGTCGGTAGCCTTCGCGGGGTTTCACGAGACGGCGAGCTTTTCTGACCTCTACACTCTGGAGTTAAAAAAATCCGTATTGCGACGGCTCACTTCAAATAACTTTAGCGACAGGCAGCCAGCATACGGCCCGGACGGCAAGCGTATTTTTTTTGCGACCGATGAAAGCCCGCTTCCCGATGCCGCGTTCGGCAATCTCCACGTCGCGGTGGTCCAGACCACGGGCGGCAAATCGGAGTTCTTTACCGAAGACGAAGTCTCTACGATTCTGCCCGGACTTGCCTCGGATGGGAAAAGCCTGCTGCTCGTCAAAATCGATGATCTGAGCGGCAGGCACTCTTTGTGGCAATATGGGCTTGATGGCAAACCTATGCGCAACCTGACCGAAAGAAAGTTCGCCCGAATTCATCGCTACGTCGCGAGCGCTGCAAACGGGCTTTTAGTCATCTGGGGACAGGAAGAGCCGGAGCAGCAGGACGGGGTCTATATTTTAGACACCCGGAGCGGCGATTTGCGCTCGTTGCCCGATGACGATTTGCCGAAGAAAAGTCCCGCCGTCTCGCCTGACGGGTCGCTCATAGCATTCGTATCGCAGACGGCAACGGGAGCGCATCTGTACCTCTTCGATTCAAAGTCGGGCCAGATTCAACAGCTCACCTATAAAGGGTTCCTCAATTATTCCCCCTTCTTTATTGCCGATAACCGAATCCTGTTCGGCTCGAACCGCGATAACGAGAACGAGATTTATTCGCTCGATCTCTCGTCGCCCGTCAAAGACGAAAAGAAAGATAAAAAATAGAAATAAGGCTCATTGTCGAAAGAAAAAAACTTGCCTTGCCTTGAGTCGTTCGCTACTGTTTGCCGCGCAGCGCGGTAGCTTTTAGGTACTCGCGATTGGCTTCGTCTCTCAGCCCCTGGCTGTAAAGCGCGTGGCCGAGCTTTGTATGAAGAGTGCCGTCGTTTGGTTTCGCCGCCACAGCTTTTTTGTAGGCCTCGGTGGCTTGCTGCCATTGCTCTTTGCCGAAGTACTCGTCTCCGAGGGCGGCGAGAATAGCCGGGTTTGAGGGGTCGAGACGCGCGGCGCTCTCTAAGAGTTGAAGCGCGTCGGGGTTTTTTCTGCTCTTATAAAGCAGCGCGAGATTGTAATGCGGCGCGGCCCAGTTCGGGTTAAGCTCGATTGCCCGCCTGTAAGCGCGCTCTGCCTGATACTCGTCGAGTTTTCCTTGAAAGATGAGTCCGAGCGCGTTTTCCACGGCAGCCGGGCGCGCGACTCCTCCAAGCTGCGTGAGCGCCCTTTCAGCTTCGTCATAAAACTGTAAGGCGATCAGCGCCTGCGCCGCGCTCAACTTCTCAAGCACAGTAGTATCGGCCTCACCGGGAGCTAAAGACCGGGCGCGCGCGAGCATCTGACCTGCGCGTCTGAAATCTTCGACCTTGTCGGCGACGTTATCGGCCCGCACATCACCGTTCAATATCTTTCGGCTCGACTGCATCAACGCATCGGCAAGCATTGGTTTCAATCTGGAAGCCTCTGCCGCCCCCGTCTGCTCCTGCGTAAGCTTCTGGTAAAGCTCCCACGCGCTTTCCGTTCTTGGCTCTATCAAATTGCCTGCCGAGATGGCCGCTTCAAGCTGCAACACGATAGGCGAAGGCCCAGCTTCTGGCTGCTTCGAGTTGATCGACGCAGCGGGCGGCGCAGGCTGTTTAGCCGTAGGCGATGCCGTCACCGCGACCATTCCCGGCGGAACGGCTGCGGGTGTTGGCGGCGGCGGCGGCTTCTCGTTCGCTATGCCTGCGCTCTCCGTGCTTGACGGCGAAGCCTGCGGCTCGGTCGCAGAGACTCTAGCCGAATCAGGAGGAGCGGGCGCGCGTCGCGCCGGTTGCGGCTTAGCAGGCTCCAGCTTAACTGGTTCGGTCTTAATCGGCTCAGACTTGATCGGCTCAGACTTGATCGGGTCGGCTCGCCGCTCCGAAGGCGGTTGAGTTGCCGGAGGCGGCTGCGGCCTCACGACTCGCTTTTCAGCCGCAGACTTTTCGGGCTTTACCGGCGGCTCAACCTTTGCGCTTGAAACTGGGACTGATTCCTTTACGTCTGGCCGAGCCGTTTCGCGAGCTATGGGGGCGGGCGTCGAAGTTTGCTTTTGCGGTTGAGCAACATCATCCGGCTTTTTTACGACATCCGGTTTTTTATCATCCGGCTTCACGGTTGCGACGGGCGGCGTGACGGGCTGTGTAGCCTCAGGTCTAGCGGTTTCCGATGAATCGGCTTTCGCCACTGTTTCGCGCTTCGGTTCTGTTCGGCTCGGTTCAGTTCGCGCGTCAGGCGGGTTTGCCGTGCGCGATATGACCAATTGCGCGAGCCTTGCCTCGCTCAGCCAGGGGTGTTGTTTGTTTGACGTTTCTTGCGCCACGCGAGCGGAAAGAAAGCTGAAAACTTCATCTGCCGTAATCTCGCCGTCTCGATTGCTATCGGCGCTGCCTGAAAGCGCGTCGAGCAATTGCTTTGTGAATACGCCGTGACCGCCCCACGCTCGCCCTTCGCGCGAAAACTCGCCCGGACTGCTCGCAAGCAAAGCCGACAGCCCTGCGCGCACGCTTGCCAGGCGATCAAACGACTGGATGAATTGTTCAGCCGCGCCCGCTTCCGTTTCTGGAAAGAGGTCGCGTCTGACGGCATCCGCGATTATAAAGACGCGGCCCGCGCGAACCCTGCGCGACAGGGCGTGCGCAAGCTCGTTTATAGAGATAGCCGTGCCGTAGGGGTCTTTCGCGTCGGAATCCGCGGCGAGCAAGTATGATTCGCCGAATTCGCGCTCGACCATTCCGTGGCCGGAAAAAAAGAGGTAGACCGTATCGCCTTCCGAGGTGGCGCGGGCGAGCCAGTTGCCTATCGCGGATTTTATCTGTTGAGCGGTCGCGTCCGCGCCCACCAGCAGCCTTATGTTTTCAGCCGTGACGCCCGACTTCTTTAAGCTTTCGGCAAAGAGCGTAGCATCGCGGTCTGCAAACTGGAGTTGAAGCCCGCCTGGGAGCTTCGAGTATTTCGAGATGCCGACCGCGACGGCCCAGGTCTTCCCGGTTCGGGCTGCTTCGGCGGGCGACTGGCCGGGCAGAGCTTGACCCGAAGCCTGCGCCGCGCTCAAGGCGACAAAGGCCACGAAGAGAAGCATTACTCTGTTTAACCGAATCTTTGTCATACAAGAAAGGGCGCTCGCATCTACCCGGAGTAGACGGTCGCGCCCTTCGTCATTATCAATGAAATTGGCCGTGCTTACTTATTGTAGCTGTCTAAGGCTGTCTCTTCGTTGTCGTGCGTTTCAAAGACCGTAAGCAGCTTGGTTATCATCAGCAGGTCTTGAATCTTTTTAGTGAGATTCAGAAGCTTCAACTGGCCGCCCTGATTATTGGTAGTGGTATAAGAGCTAACCAGCTCGCCAATTCCCGAGCTATCAACGTAGGACACATCTCCGAGGTTGAGAAGAATTCTCTTCTTGCCCTCATCAAGCAGGCCGCGCACGGCCTCTCGCAACTGTACGCTGCCTTCACCAATCGTAATCTTACCCGAGAGGTCCAGTATGGTCACATCACCATTCTGGCGTTCCTTGATGTTGAGCTGAGCCATCGCGGTTCTCCTTTTCCGTCCTCTAATTTTGCTATTCGTTTGATCGCTTATACTTCGTCATGCGCACAAGGCTGCCGCCTTCCGGGTGCATCGAATAATCGACTTCGTCCATAAACGTGCGCATATAGAAAATTCCACGGCCACTGGGGTTGAGCAAATTATTCGGGTCGAGCGGGTCGGGCAGAGAGGTTGGGTCGAACCCTTCGCCCTGATCCCTGACCGAGATCATAAGCTTTTCCTGCTCGACGTCAAATTTAATATCAACCTGCTTGTCAGGCGCGTGTTTATTGCCATGTTTTATTGCGTTAATGACCGCCTCGTGGACGGCAAGCTCGATCCAGCCTCCGCTCTCTTCATCAAACCCCATCTTCGCCAGGACGCTTTTAGTCACCGAGCTAACTAGATCGAGGAACTCAAGTTTGCTGTTGATTGAAAGCTCGATGGTTTCAGTCATCGGCGCTCGGAATGCCTTTCCTAAAAGCCTTAATTCTTGGCGCAAGTTCGTAAACAAGGTGGTCACAATGCGCGACATTGTGTAACATGCCCGTAGTTGCGATGTCAAGATCGATAAGAGTTAAGGGCCAATCGCCAGTCAACGGAATCATCTCAGTTCCGGGAGATAAATCGATTTCACACCGCGTGGCGATGCTCGCCTCCATAGCCTCAGGCCCTTCCGAGATTTACGGGTTTGCAACGAGCGCCGACTGCCGCTCGACCCTTAATTGTATAAAAGCCCTGGGAATCAATGTAGAAGAACGAGAAGACCGGCTGATAATTCATGGCCGTGGCCTAAATGGATTTAGCGCATCCGTCGGCGGAGTCGCGCTCGACGCCGGAAATTCAGGCTCGACCATCAGAATGCTGAGCGGGTTGCTGGCCGCGCAGCCTTTCACGTCAGAGATAGACGGCGACCACAGCCTCAGACGCCGCCCGATGCGAAGAATAATCGAGCCGCTTAACTTGATGGGTTGTCGCATAGACGCGCAGGAAGGGAGGTTCGCGCCGCTCACAATCCACGGCGGCAAGCTCGCAAGCATGGATTATCGCAGCCCCGTCGCAAGCGCGCAGGTTAAGACCTGTGTCCTGTTCGCGGGCTTGTACGCCGACGGGCAAACGACCTTTGCGGAGCCTGCCCGCTCGCGCAATCACACCGAGCTTATGTTGGCTCAGTTCGGCGCGCGCTTTGACGAAAACGTAACTGATCGTCGAATGACCATCGAAGGCGGCGCCGAATTGAACCCGGTCAATTACCATGTTCCCGGAGACATCTCATCGGCAGCTTTCTTTATCGCAGCCGCAGCCGCGCTGGCGGATTCGGAATTGCTTATCCGAGGCGTAAATCTCAATCCTACGCGCACGGCTTTTATAAGAATCTTGCTTGACCTTGGAGCAAACGTGCGCGCAGAAAACCTTCGCGCCCATCACAAAGAGCCGGTCGGTGATCTTAGAATCGGCAGCGCTCAGCTCAAAAGCGACCGAAGAGGCACGCTTATAGCCGGAGATATGATTCCGAACCTGATCGATGAGATTCCTATTCTTGCCGTCGTAGGCTCGCAGGTCGAAGGCCGTCTCGAAGTGCGCGAGGCGCGCGAGCTTCGCGTGAAAGAGAGCGACCGCATTCAAAGCACAGTCGCGGCGATCAAATCTCTAGGCGGGGAGATAGAAGAGTTTGAAGACGGGTTCGCCGTCGAAGGGCCGCAACGTCTTCGAGGCGCGACAATCGAAACCGCAGGCGATCATCGCATAGCGATGGCATTCACGATTGCCGGTCTGATTGCCGAAGGGACGACCGAAATCACGGACGCTGATTGCGCCTCGGTTCTCGTTTCCTGAATTTTACGATCTGCTCGCGTCCGTTACGCGAGACGGAACAATATCGTGAGGGAAGCTCCAATATTCTTGATCGGATTTATGGGGGCGGGGAAGACGACCGTCGGGCGGCTCCTGGCCGAAAAGCTCCGGTTTCGATTCATCGATCTTGACGAGATGGTCGAAGCCGGCGCGGGTAAATCCGTTCGAGCGATATTCGCGGAGCTTGGCGAAAGCGAGTTTAGACGCCTGGAAAGAGAGGCGCTCGAACGCGCTCGCGATGTGAAGCAAGCAGTGATCGCTATGGGCGGGGGCGCTTATATCTCGGAAGAGAATCGCGCGATCATCAACCGGATGGGAGAAGCCGTCTGGCTCGACTGCCCGCTGGAAATCTGTCTCGCAAGGATCGAGCGTGACGGCTCAAGGCCGCTTCTAGCGAGCGAAGCGGAGATGAGGATTTTATTAGAACGCAGGCGACCCTTTTATGCGCTTGCGGATCACACGATTCAGACCGGCGACTGCACGGCGGAAGAAGCCGCCGCTAGAGTCCTCAATGCTCTCGATATCTGATGGCAGGCCGCGAACCAGGGCGGTTATCAATCAAATGTACCGTATTCGAGGGACATCTCACCGCCGCAGACACAGAGGACGCATATGGCCGATGATGTGCTTCGCACGCGGCGGGGGCGCAGAGAGAACCAACCTCTGCTCTGCGCCCGCTCTGTGTTCTCTGTGTCTCTGCGGTGAATCTTTTTTTATTTCCTTACACTCATATAAATTCTCTTCAAGCTATTCCAATCGGGCGACGCCGCAGCGCGGCTCTACCATAATAGTTTTGAATGCCGCCAGGCGAGCAAGGCCGGGCTTTGAGCGCGGCGGCTTAGATACAAATTTCTTTTCCGTGTAGTGGACTGCGGCCCTTGCTTCCTGCTTCGCCTGTGAATAAAACGCGGCTATTTCTGCCGCTTCGCGTATTGCGCGGTGAGGGACTTCCGCCCTGGTCGGGTTTCGTATGATGACATGAGAGCCGGGATAATCAGCCGCGTGCATCCAGATGTCTTGAGGTCGGGCGACGCGAAACGAGAGCGCGTCGTTATCGCGGTCGTTTTTGCCGACTCCAATCTCGTACCCGTCGGTCAATATAAACCAGCGCCCTATCTGCCGCTTCTTTTCCTGTTGCTTTGCTCCCTGACGTGAAGCTTGCTCCGGGTTCCGGCCAGGCAGCCGCTCCGCCTTGCGCCTGACTTCTTCAACACGCCCGGCGGTCGGCTCGCTTTCAAGCGACTTTGATAGCTCGAAAAGAGAATTTAGCTCCTCATCAATACGGCCTTTGCGAGACTCTATAGCTTCGCGGGCGCGGCGAGCCTTCTGATAACGTGAAAAAAAATCGGTAGCCGCTTCTTGCAGCGAGTGTTTCTCGCCTATCTCAATATCAATTTCCGTCTGGTCAGGATCGTAATAATCGATGACGCGCACACTCCCGCCGCTTATCCGCGCGGTTGCAAGATTCGCCAGTATCAGGTCGCCCCATTGCTTTAGCTTCTCCGGGTCCCCGAATCGCGCGCGGTCCGCTTCGAGGGCTTTGCTCAAGGACGCTCTCTTCTTAACCTCGTCGGCCAACAACCGCTTGACGTTGCTGTAGTCATTCTGAAACGCCTTCGCGCGGTCGAGCGCGCGGTAGTATTGATCGGCAGCTTCAGAAAGCGTCGCGAATTCAACCCGGCGCAGGTGGCGACCCGAAACAAGCTCGATGTGGGAGAGAATCAAATCGCTTTTCAAATTCAAAGGCCGGTTGCCTATCTCTTCAAGCGCGACGAGTGAATAGATTAAAGGCCGAGGCTGTTGCTCGAATAAATCTCCGAGAAGCGACTTGAACGCCGCGACGGGCTCGGCGGTTTCGCATCGCGCGAGAAATTCTCTTTCAAGCACCGGGCCAAAAACTGATGCCTGGCCGAAATACAGGTTCAGTACTTCTTCCCGGCTCATCCGGTTATCAAGCTGATTGATAATATCTTTGTGAGAAAAATTTTCATCGGGCCAATGGAACCGGTCGCCGGGCGCAAGTGTGCCGCGCGGGTACAACATCGCTTCGATATTCCCATCGCCATCAAGCAGGTACGCGTTCGAGCTTCGACCCGTCAAAGCAATGACGAGTCTGTTTCGCGTCTTATCCCCGGCGGCGTCGAACCGCTCGAATTCGAGGGCAATTATGCGATCAGTCTCCGCTTTTGAAATCGCTGTGATCTTTGCTCCCGCGAGCATTTTTCGCAGAAGCGCGATGAATGGATGCGAAGTGTGCTTTTCAAAGCTCTCTTGCTTGAGGCTGCGGTCGGCAAGGTAGAGGGCCGGGCCTGAGGGATTGATCGAAGCTAAAAGCAGCCGGTTGTCTGCCAGCCGCAGATCGATTATCAGGTCGGATTTAAGAAGCGAGATTCTGGATACAGACCTGCCGACTACGAGCGGCCTCATCTCGGCGACAACAGCCGACAGAAAGAGATTCTCCATTCAAATATATTAATGGAAGAGACGGGTTGAAGAGAAACAACAGCGCAAGGCGACCCGCCTTGCGCTGTTGGATTTAGAAATCGCGGGCGACGAGCGTGCCTGCGATATAGTCTTGCCACGCGCGGCGCTGGCGGCTGAGCGCGGGCCATAGCAGCCCGATCATCGCGGGTGCAAAGGCTATGAAATAGCCGAGCGTTCGCACCATCGCGCGCCCGACGCTGATTGGCTCATAATTTTGCGCGTCTACGAGCCGCGTGTTTGTCAGCATCATCCCAAAAGTTTTCCCGCAAAGGCCCTGCGTCAACGCGAGGTAAAAGGTTGACACTATCAATAACACGACCGCGACCGCCACGCGCGTGCGGCCATCGGCGTAATTGCCGTTTACTATCTCTATCAACGCGAGGAAGGGCGTGCAGCTCAAAGCGATTGTAACCAGGTCCGTCAAACCTATGACGCCGTGCGTGAAAAGTGAAGGGCTTTCGTTATGCGCGAACTCGTCGCCCGCCGCAACCTTGTTGATCTCTGCCGCGAGATAATCTAACGGCTCCATCTCGTCCAGCACGATGACGGTCTCTCGCAGGGTTATCTCTTCGGGAGGCTCCGCATCGTCTATCGGCACATAAGGCAATTCTGGTTCGGCAGATAATTGCGGCACTACGGGTTCGGGAATTGGGAGCGCGGAGCTTTGAATTGAGGGGCGCTTAATTTCCGGCTCGACAGGCGCGGCGGCTTCTTCCGCGATGCGAGGCAGCGGCGTCGTGATGAGCCGGGTCCTGGGAGTCACATCGATTGTCGGCTCAAGCGGTCTCGGCTCAACGGTTCTCGGCTCAACGGTTCTCGGCTCAACGGTTCTCGGCTCAAGCGCCCTCGCCGTCGCTTCTCTATCGACGATGATCGAGCTTTTAGCGGTTTGAACGGGCCTGGCAGGCTCTATCTTTGGCAGCGAAGCGCGGCTTGCGTTCTCTGTAGCTCGCTTAACGCGCGTGAGCGCCGCTTCAACAATGTTGTCGTTCGTCCGTGGAGCAGTCCGAGCGGGCGCAGCCGACGCCGACCCTGCGGCAGGCTCAACGCTGGTTGCTGGGCTGTAGGAGCGCGCAGTCCGCGCGGGCGGCGTAAGCGGAGCCGTGCGCGGGGTGAACTGCTTTTCGTATCTGTTCGCTTCGGCGTAATCGAAATCTGCGACAGACGGAGTTGCTTCCGGAGCCGGAGCGGGGTCAGGGGTGGAATTGTGAATCGGAGAATTGCGTCTTGCTTTGGCCGCGCGTACTTTTTCGCTCACCTCTTGCCGCCACGCGGGAAGAGGATTTTGCGCGGACTCTCTTTCAACCGATGGGCGAGCCTTTCGCGGGAATTCAATCAGACGCGAATTCTGCGCTCGCTTCGGGTTCAACAGCCTACAGTGAGTGCAACGAGTAAGAGTGCTTGGATAATCGTGCCCACAACCTTGACATTTCATTAATGAGACACCTCTTAAGGACGGGGGCATCCTGGCGATTCGGGCCGCATAGTAACAGATGCTAATCGCTAGGTCAATCAAAATGTTGGGTTTAGGCGATGCGGCTATGCAAAATGTAGTGGGCTGTCAAAATTCCGCTACTGGCCGCGGCGGCGATTCATCTCGTTGATGGTCTGCTTTAGTTGATCGAGCTTCTCGCCCGCTTCGCGATGCTTGCCTTCGGCTGAAAGCCTTTCATAATCGTTCAACAGTTGTTGGGCCTGCCGGGCAAGGCCGCCGATATCGCCCGAACCCGTTTGCGGCTGCGGAGCGGGCGGCGTCGTTCCGGGCGCTTGCGACTGCGTGGGCGGGCGGGCGGGTTGTCCCGCTGCCTGGGCTTCCTCGACGGGTTCGGTAGCGGGCATGTCGGAAAGGAGTTTTCTGAGCGCCTCTTCGAACGTTTTTCCCGTAGCCAGCTTGTTTTGAGTCGCGACGGCGACCTGTCTTAATTCGGGCAGCTTGCTCCCCGTTCCTTCGGCCTGTAGATAGAACGACTCGACGTAGAGCAGCGAATCGCCTATTGGAATCACCAGCATGTTGCTGCGCACAAGCTCCGAGCCTCTTTGACTCCAGAGCGTCATGAGCTGCGAAAGCTGGGGGTCCTGGTTTACGCGCGCGCGTATTTGAGCCGGGCCGTTGACGGTCAATGACTTTGGAAAAGTAAAGACCAGCGTCTGGCCGTAAAGCTCTTTGTCGCTGCGCGCGGCCATCCAGCCGATCATGTTGTTTCGACCCGGCCCGGCAGGGGTGAAAGGCAGTATGCTCACAAACTCAACCCTCTGCTCGTCCAGCCCCGGCAACTGCATGAGCACGTAGTATGGCTGCATAGGTACGGACTGCGCGTTTTGCTGCGTAGTAGCCTCGGCCGACGCGATTGCCCACATGTCTTCGCGGTTGTAAAAGGTCTGCGGGTTTTGAATGTGATAAAGCGTGTAAGCATTCGCCTGTGCTTCGACCAGCACGTCAGGGTAACGTATGTGAGCGCGCAAATCTTCCGGCATCTCTTCTGCGGGCCGAAATAGACCTGGAAAGATGTTCTGATAAGAACGGATTATCGGATCGTCGGGATCGAAAATGTAAAACGACACGCTCCCTTCGTAAGCGTTGACGATGACTTTGGCAGAGTTGCGAATGTAATTGAGACTCTGCCCGGCCACCTGATAACCGCGCGAGTAAGGATACTGGTCCGAGTGCGTGAACGCATTGATCATCCAGAAAAGCTTCCCCTCTTTGCTTATGACAATGTACGGGTCTGACTCGTACATAAGGAACGGGGCGATCTCGCGTACTCGTTCGAGAACGTTTCTACGGATCAGCACGCGGCTCTCTGAGGTAATGTAGTCTGAAAACAAGAGGCTCGTATTGTCTCCGAGATAAAAGGCCAGGGCCGATTTGCGAAGCATGCCGCCTACGGGTATCCCTGCCGCGCCTTCGTACTCTGTGTAAGAGTCTTGATCGCCCTGAGCCGAGTAGTTGAACTCCGGCTGGTTGGTTCGCACGTAAGCGTGATGGTTTGTGGACTCGCCGAAATATATTTCGGGTCGCGTGAGCTGGATTTCGGGCACTTCGCTTCTTACGGGCATGTCCTTGAGGATCAGATGCGGCAGCCCTTCGGGAGTAAACTCGTTGACGGTGCTCATAGCCACGCCGTATCCGTGCGTGTAGACGAGGTGCTGGTTTATCCAGTTCCTCGATGTGGCTTCAAGCTTGTTGACGTTCATCTCTCTGGCCGCGAGCATAACCTGACGGAGCCTGCCGTTTATGACGTAGCGATCTATATCGGGGACGCGGAACTCGTAGTACTGGCGAATCTCCTGTATCTGTCTGTAGACGGATTGAAGCACATTCGGGTCCCACAGCCTTATGTTTTCGATAGTCGGCTGGTAGGTCTGTATAAGTTTAGGCGTGATCGCAGGCTGCGGCGTAAAAGTCTTCTCTTCGAATCTGTCGAGCGCAAACGCGCGCCGCGTCATCTCAATGTTGTGCTGGATGTAGGGAGTCTCTTTAGTAAGCTCGTTTGGCTTGACCGAAAAAGAGTAAATAGATTTTGGAACGATGACTATCGCAACGAGCCACACGATCACCACGAGCGCCGCCGACCACGCGATTATGCGTTTGCTTTTTAGAAAGAAAGCGTTCGCCGCAAGGGCCACTGCGGCGGCGAGCAGGACCACGATCAAGACATTCATGCCCGGCAGCAAAACGTGTTCGTCGGTGTAGCTGATCCCTGTGAACAGGTCGTGGCGGGTGTGCAACAGGTCAAACTTGCTCAGGTAGGTGTTAAAAGCCATCGCAAGCGCGAGAAGGATTCCGGCTGTGCTTATCGCCGATACGGCGCGGTTGCGCGCATCTTCGCCCGCAACCCCTATCGCGCGCTCATAGTACCAGACATAGGCCGAGACGGCGGCAAAGCATAAAAAGATTATTATCGAAAGCGTGAAAAACCAGTCCGCGATTATCTCAAGCGCGGGCAGCTTGAAGAGGTAAAAGCTCGCGTCTCGATTAAAGACTGGGTCCGCAGACCCTGCCGGCGATGCGTTCAGGTAGAGCGCAAACGGAGACCAGTCGCTGCTCATGCTGATCGCGTACAGCAGCGCCGCTCCTAACGATAAGAGCCAGACCACCGGGCGGTAGACGAAAGGCAATACGTTTATATCTCTGATGTCTTCGATATTTCTGAAGCGGATTTGAGGGCGCTCCTTTAGCTGGGGAAACCACCGCGCGAGCGCGGCGAACGACAGGCGCAAGATCAAGAAGGTGAGCGCGAGGAAGACGACAAAGAGCAGGCCCCCCAGTCGAAACTTGTACCAGTAAACATCCGAGTAGCCTAGTGTCGAAAACCACAATGCGTTTATGTAAATGCCGAGCAGAGGGGAGCCGAGCAGGAAGAGGGCAACGACAATTGCCAGTAGGACAAATATCCAGCGCCTTCGCCTGCGAGGGCGTATATCTATCACTTCGTCGTCAAATACCTTATCTGTTTCCATAAGGGTCGCCTTGCGATTATAGACGAAACCCGGCACAGATACATCTCAATCGCGTAGGGCGTCTTCAAGAAACGCGGCGATTCGTTCGATGTAAAGCTGTGGGTTGGCCTGGTAAGCGTGGCCGTGGATCTCTGCGCCCTCGCCGTCTATGATCAGAAGATCGCGCTTCGTAGCCGTAGACGCGTCATAAAGTCTTTGAGCGATATCGGCGGGCATACGAGGATCGCGCGCAGCAGCTATGAACATCGCGGGCCGGTCGCCTAAAGCTTTGACCGCCCGAAGCGCGTCAAGGTTTGAGCCGTCGAACCCCGCGCGCTTTTCGATCATATACCTGATCTCGTGAGCGAGCGGGAATGCGGGCAGCCGGAGAAAAAGTTTTACGTGATGCGTGGTCGTGTCTTCAAATGAAAGGAACGAACTGTCCGAGATGACTGCGCGAACTTCTGGAGTCTCTGAGGCGGCCATCAGGGCGGTTGCCGCTCCCATCGAAATGCCGAACATCACTACGCGGTCGGAGGGCGTGACTTCGCCGAGGTATCGGGCGGCGGCTTCGGCGTCGAGTCTTTCGAAATAGCCGAGGCTCACCTTCGCCGCTCCGCTCTCTCCGTGGTTGCGCGAGTCGTACAGCAGCGCCCCGTAACCCAATCGCCATAGCGCGACGGCGCGGTCTAAAAGCTCGCGGCGAGAACGGAACAGGCCGTGTGAAAAAATGATCGTCGCGCGCTTGGCGCGGCTCGGCAACAGCCAGCCGCTGATCGTGACGCCGTCGCTGGTTTGAAACTCGACATCTTTATACTCCGCGCCGAGGGTTGAGGGGGTCGTGGTCAATTGACGATCAGCCGGGCGCGTCCGCGCGTTTGTCGCCACTCCAGAAAGCCAGTAGGGTAACACTCCATAGATGAGAATTATGAAAATGATCGCAAGCGTAATAACTACTCGCTTGATGATACGAAGCCATCGTCGCGGGCGACGAGCGACAGGCTTTTCATCAGACGGGCTATTCTCTTTTGTTTGCGCTTTCATCTCGATCTCAAGAATAGCTTTCAGCTACGGTCTTAAACAAGCTCATCTGCACAAGAGCAAGTTAGACGCCTAGATCAAATTACATATGAGTATAAGGGAATGATAGAAGATTCACCGCCGCAGACGCAGAGAACACGGGATGGCCGATGAGGTGCTTCGCACGCGGCGGGGGCGCAGAGCGGAATAAAAAGACGAGTTTGTCTTCGCTAATTAACCGAAAGGTGTTTATCGATACAGGCTAACAACTCGGACAACTCGAACGGCTTGGTCAGGAAATCATCTGCACGGTATTTATCTCTGGCCTCCCACCTGTAATTCTTCTTTGTGTAAACGGCCGTCAGCATGATGACTTTCGGAGGAGAGGGAAGCTCCTTGATCGCTTTGCACGCAAGGAACCCGTGAAGCTTGGGCATCAACCCGTCGGCTATGACAAGGTCGGGCTTTTCGCTAGCCGCCATCTCGACGGCCCGCTGGCCGTCTTCGGCAAGTATCACGTCATACCCCGCATCGGTCAATATCTTGCCAAGCACTTTTCTAAGCGGCGGGTCGTCATCGGCCACCAGGATTCTTTTCGACTTCGCGCCCGACTTTTCGGCCCTCTTGCTCATCAGGGCTGCGGAACCTGAGATGTTGCCGATAAAGCGCAGGCATAGCCGCTCAAACCCGTCCTTGTCGAAGTACCGGTCGCTCAACGCGGCCAGGCTTTCAGCCCCTTGATTGCCGATAATGACTTTCACCATATCGAACTCGGGCGCGGGAACGCTCAGGCGAATTCTCATGCCGCTCGCACCCATGTTTTCCGTAAAAGCCTCTTGCTGTTGAATGGGCTTCATCGCTTCATCCAGATATTCGATAATGACCCGGACAGATTTTTCTTCGCGCGGCCTGCGCCTGCGCTCTACGCCCGTCCACTTTGTGCGGAATGTCGCCCATGGTTTTTGTGAAAAACCTGCGGGCGGGTTCTCGCCCAAAAATTCAAGCGCAATAACCCGCTGCCCGTTTCGAGGCGGCTCGACTCTCCGCACCAGCGCATAGACGTTATAACCTTCCTCAGGCCCTCCGTGGCTGCGCAGCTCAAGCGGGAGCGGAAAGAAAAGGTGTACAACCGTGCGGTGACGCACGCGTTTTTTCAGATAAAGCCTGACCCCGGTTCGGCTCACGTCAAGCGTCTCGGATTCCTCGCGCCATTCGCCGCCGTTGCGATCAAAGCCGGTTATGCGGGCCGGTAAGGCGAGCTTCATCCTCTCCGATTTGCGCAGGTTCTCTGATTGCAGATCGGCTTTGTGGGCGGATTTTTCCTGCTTGAGTATTTGATTAACGCTCGCCGCTTTATTCTCAGTTTTATTCTCAGTCTTGTTTTTTTCAGGAGCCGGTTTTTGAGCTGAGGCCATCAAAATATTGTCATAATCGCGGCGTCTGGGAATATTCCCCAGCACCGAGAATGCGATTGTCACACGTTGAAATGCGCGGTTGATTCGCATTTGCATTTCGACCGGCACATCCGGTTTAGCTTTGAAGAGGAGCGGATTGAGGACGGTTACGGCTCGGTGGTGTGCTCGGTGAATCTGCGCGTCTGTCGCTCCCGGATCAATCCCAAGCGCGTCGTAATGAGTTACAGACCGCTCGACAAGCTCGACCGCTCTTTCGACCTGTTTATAATAAGGCTCTGTGAGATCGGATGTGGTTCTCGATTTCTTAATCATACCCTGTCCCGATTGATTTACTTCTGTCCTGGATCACAAAGAGACAGCTAGTTTGGGGCGGGGAATCATAAACTGAGAGACATCCCTATTATGAACTACTCTCTGCACGCGTCAACAGTAATTCTATGGCAATGAAATTAAGACTCGGCGGATGTTTCAGCGCGCGGCTCTTGCATAAGAAATATGGCTATGGCGGCGGCGAGCGTCACAATGCCGCTAAAGACCCCGACCGCCGTGTAGCCGAGTGCGGGATTGTCATAAAGCTGGCCGCTGATGGCTGCCGAAACGGCTATGCCGGTCTGCGAAGCGGTATTGCGAACGGATACGAAAGCGCCCTGCACTTGTCTGGGGACCAGGTGTGTCGCCAGGGCTTGCAGAGGTCCCTGGCGAAATGCGAACGCGAGGCTCGCCGTCAAAAACGTTATAAAAAGCCACAGGCCCCATCCGAGGCGCGGCACAAGAAAGAGCATCGCGGCCAGGATCAGGGTGCTGATAATAGAGACTGTGCGCTTGCCAACTTTGTCCGCGACGGATCCGGCCACCAGTGCGCCGACGAGCGATGCGACGCCTACGAGCGGGAAAAATAGTCCCCGCTCGCCTGTTTCAAGCTTTAGCTCGTCTTTCAGCCAGGAGCCGAGGTAAGAGAAAAAGCCGACGAACCCGGCCGACACCAGGAAAGCTGCCGCGACGGCGGCGACTCGCTCTTTATTCGAAAAGACCAGACGGATGCGCCCGAATCGGCGGGCCACTCTTTCTGAAAGATTTTCGGCCATCAGGTGCTTGTCTTCCGGCAGCGCCCACAAAACCAGCAGAAACGTGATTGCCGCAATCGCGCCAAGAAAGGCGAAGCTGGGCCTGTAATCTTGCTGCCACTGGGCTATGTAAGACGCAACGGGAACTCCCAGGACAAGCGCCGCGAAATAGCCCGACTGCACTACGCTCATCGCTACGCCTCGACGTTTGTAAGGGAAATGGTCCGCCACGTAGGCAATCGAGCAGGTTGAGAACGTACCCGCCGCAAGCCCAGTCAGCACCCTCATCGCGACCAGCAGATAAACATTCTTGAAAAGGGCTATCATCAACACCGATGAGCCGAACAATAAGGACGCGTAAAGAAGAAAGCGCCGCCTGCCGAATTTGTCTGATACCGGCCCGACAAGAAGCGCCGCCGCCGCCGCAGCAATCGCATAAGCCGAAAACATCATCGAGCCTGCGCGCCCTTCTTCCATCCCCAGGTCGGCAGCTATGAGCGGCAAAAGAGGCGAGAGCGCGAATTGATCGCTTGTTGCCAGGAAGAAGACGAGAAAGAGCGTGCCCATCACCGCGTTCGATTTTGGCGCTGCGGCTGTTTGCTCTTCAATTTCAGCGGTCTCTGTTTTGGGTACTGCCATCAGCCTCACAATAAATCGGTGGTAGCCCGGCCAACTCCATTGATGCTAGAAGAACCGTCGCCCCCCTGTCAACAAACCGGACTTGTCTCGACTGTGCGCGACCGGCAGGCCGCGTGCTAAAATCAAATTCTTGAATCTTCTGTGGTTTGAAGCCGAATAAGGGTACGCCGATTTATTATAAGAAGTTTGATTTCAAAACTCCTTTGTGCGAGGTTGTGACGATGAAGCTGACGATAGTCGGGTCAGGCACGGTGGTCCCGGACGGAAACAGGAATTCGGCCAGTTATTTCCTTGAAGCTTCGGACGCTCGCATTATGCTCGATTGCGGCGCGGGGAGCGTCCACGCCCTTGACCGCTTCAAATTGCCCTGGCAGAAGATGACACACCTTTTCGTCAGCCATTTTCACGTAGACCATGTCGGCGAGCTTGCTTCGCTCTTTTTTGCTTTCAAGCATGGATTGCGCGGCGAGCGCACTGAACCGTTCACGCTCATTGGCCCGCGCGGGCTTGAGCGTGTCATGCGCGGACTTGAAACGGCTTTCGGGTCGGACCTGTTTAAGCCGAAATTCCCGCTTAATGTTCGCCTGCTCGATCCAGGCTCGCGCATCGAGCTTGGCGGCGACGCTTACCTGTCTGTCGCAAAGACGCCTCACACGGATGAGAGCCTTGCCGTGAGAATCGAAAGCGGCAGCCGCGCGATCTGCTACACGGGCGACACGGCGTACGCCGAAGAGTTGATAGGATTTTTCAGCAACGCCGATCTGTTGATTGCGGAATGCTCTTTTCGCGAGCGGAAAGAAGGCGTCCCGCACCTTTCTATAAAAGACGCGGCGACGTTAGCCGAGCGCGCCCGCGTCGCCCGCCTCGTGGTCACGCACTTTTATTTCGACGTTGTCGAGAGTGAGTTGAAAAGCGAGCTTCAAAAGAATTATTCGGGAGAAGTTATAATCGGACGAGATGGGTTGAGCTTGAATCTCTAAATCTGATATTAGCGACTGGTGTAGATAATGGATGAAAGAAGATTCACCGCAGAGACACAGAGGACACAGAGCGGGCGCAGAGTTTTTCTCTGTGCAGCCTCTGTGTTCTCTGTGTCTCTGCGGTGAGTTTTTTATGCCTGTATGATCTCTAAACCATATGAGGTGGAAGAATGAAAAGACTTTTTCGCGCCCCCAGGATTTTCTTCGCCCTTCTGTGCATTTCGTTATTGGCCTCAAGCCTGTTCGGACAGGCCACAGCGCCACAGCAACCAACTCAGTCCGCGCCCGCTCGCTCGGACGCGCACGTGATAATGATCTCGATCGACGGCCTTGTGCCGGATTACTACACGGAGCCTGCGCGGTTGGGATTGAAAGTTCCTAACCTGACGAAGATGAAGCTCAACGGCGCTTTCGCCGTCGGCGTCGAAGGCGTTTTCCCTTCGGTGACTTATCCCGCGCACACGACCCTGGTGACGGGTGTGAAACCTGCCCTTCACGGCATCATTCAAAATCGCATCTTTGAAGCCCCTCCCGACCCGCAGACGCGCGAGTGGTACTGGTTCTCGAAAGATTTGAAAGCCGATACTCTATGGATGCTTGCGAAAAAAGCGGGGCTTTCGACCGCAGGCGTAGGGTGGCCGGTGACGGTCGAAGCCGATATTGATTACAATGTGCCGGAAATTGCAGACCCTAACGAGCGCTCTTCACCGAAGCGCACCTTGCAGTATTCGACGCCGGGGCTGATTCAAAAGGCACTGGGGCTTGGAGCGGGCAGCGACAATACGACCGACGGGCGTCGTGTGAAGATCAGCGAGTTCATCATCGAAAATTACAAGCCCAACTTCATGCTGATACACTTCATCGCGCTCGACGGCGTCCATCACGAGAAAGGGCCTCGCACGCCCGAAGCGCTCGTCGTTGCCGAGCGTATGGACGAGTACATTGGCCGCGTGGTCGAAGCGACGCGCAAGGCGGGTATATTCGACAAGACGACTTTCTTCATTGTCTCGGATCATGGCTTCGCCGAGGTCAAAAAGCGATTCGAACCTAACGTATTTCTGGCAAAAGAAAAATTGATCACGCTCGACCAGAGCGGAAAGCCCACGGATTGGAAAGCTGCTGCATGGCCTGCGGGCGGCTCTTGCGCCATAGTCCTGCACGACCCGGCAGACAAAGCGACGGCGACAAAAGTCACGGCCCTCTTTAAAGAGATGGCCGCGCGCAACAACAGCCCGATCAACCGCATCCTTGAGCGAAAAGAGATAGACAAGCTTGGTTCTATTCCCAATGCGTTATTGATGCTCGACGCCGCGCCCGGCTACGCGTTCGGCGAAGCATTGACGGGCGATGAAATCACAGAGCCGAAGGATTATCGCGGCACTCACGGCCATTTGCCGTCGCGGGTCGAGCTGAGGTCTTCATTGATCATCTATGGCCCGGCTGCTCGCGTGGGCGCGCAGATGCCGCTGGCGCGTATGATAGACATCGCGCCGACAGCCGCCGCCTTGCTCGGTCTGAGTTTTACGGATGCCGAGGGGCAGCCTATACAAGAACTGATAAAGCCGGGGCTGATACCGAAACAACCGGCGGGCAAACGGGCTAAGAAGTCTAATTCGAAATGAGAATAATTGTTTGTATAAAGCAAGTCCCCGAAGTCGCCGACATCCGGTTCGATTCGGAAACGAAGACGATCATACGCGAAGGCGTGCCCAACATAGTAAACCCGTTTGATCGTCGCGCGGTTGCCGAAGCCATTCAGCTCCGCGAAAAGTTTGGCGGCGAAGTCGTTGTCATAACGATGGGGCCCGAGCAGGCTCGCGATGCTCTCGTCGAATGTCTGGGCGCGGGCGCAGACCGCGCGATACACCTGTTGGACCGTGCTTTTGCTGGGTCGGACACGCTGGCGACTGCAAGAACGCTCGCGCTCGCGGTAGCCAAAGAAAAATTCGATCTTATCTTTTGCGGCAAGTACAGCGTCAACGCCGAGACGGGACAAGTGGGGCCGGAGCTTGCCGAGATGCTCGACATTCCGCACGTCACGGGCGCGACAAAACTTGAAATAAGCGAAGACGGCCGCGTGGCTACCGTAGAGCGCGAAACCGACGACGGGTTTGAAACCATCGAATGCGATTTGCCGGTCTTGCTTACGGCGGCGGAAAGATTGATCCGCCCCATCAAAGTTAAAGAACCGCAAATCGAAGCCGGACGGTTAAAGCCTATAGAAGAGATTTCTGCGCCGGAGCTTTCTTCCGACCTGAGCATATTCGGTTTGTCAGGCTCGCCCACGTGGGTGACAGAGATACGCTCGCTTGCCCGCGCGCGCCAGGTCGAGTTCATCGAAGGCATATCTGCCGACGAGAAGGCCGCGCGCCTGATAGAGCGTCTCAAACAGCGCGGCGTTTTTGCCGAAGGCGGCGCGGGCCGTCACCGGGCTATGGCGCCTGAGACTCCGGCGAGCCTGGCCACCGCGCCCGAAGTGTGGGCGGTCGGGGAACTGAATGATGGCCGGTTGCGCCCTGTGAGCCTCGAGCTATTGGGGAAGGGAATTGAGATTGCTCGAAAGTTGGGCGCGCAACTCGCGGCCTTCGTCGCCGGACGCGCTGCCGCCGATCATATTAAAACGCTTGCAGAGCACGGCGCGGATAAAGTCTATTTTGCCGAAGACGAGCGGGTCGCCAACTACACGACGGCTGTTTACACGTCATTGCTTGAACAAGCCATACACAATCACAACCCGGTAGTCGTGTTGTTGCCTTCGACTTCAAACGGGCGCGACCTCGCCCCACGCCTTGCGGCGCGGCTCGCCATAGGGTTGACAGCCGATTGTATAGACCTCGACATAAACGAGCGCGAAGAGCTGGTTCAACACAAGCCCGCGTTCGGCGGCAATATCGTTGCGTTGATTCTCTCGCGCACGCTTCCTCAAATGGCTACGGTCAAGCCCGGAATGTTGTGCGCCGCCGGGCCAAACCCTCTCCGCACGGCAACAGTCACTCGCCTCGACGTTCCTGAGATCAAAGACAATCGAGCGCGACTCGTCAGTGTGAGAAAAGAGGTGGCCGCAGAGGTCGCCGACCTTGAAGAGGCAGAGAGAATTGTATGCGTAGGCACGGGGATAGGCAGCCGGGAAAACTTGCCGGTTATTGAATCGCTGGCCAGCGTATTGAATGCCCGCATAGGGGCGACGCGGCGCGTGGTCGATCAAGGCTGGCTCCCGCGCCATCATCAAATCGGGCTGACGGGAAAAATAGTCGCGCCGCGCCTCTACGTCGGAGTCGGCGTGCGCGGAGTGCTGAACCACACCATAGGCATACAACAATCAGAAACCATAGTCGCGATAAATAACGATCCGAACGCGGAAATATTCAACACCTCTGACCTGGCTATCATAGGCGATTGGGCCGAAGTAGTACCCGCCTTGACCGCAAAATTGCAATAACAGGGCTGTTGCAAAGTTATAGCATCTTTCGTAGCGGAGCGACTCGTCAGCGCACTACAAATAAGTAAATTCAGTTCATAATGTTAAGTTGTTTTGCAACAGTCCTGTTCGCAAAGGGGCCTATATTTGACGGGCTAAAAGGCGTATTGTAGGATATGGCCCCGAAAGGCTCGGTTTCCCCGGTTGAGGAGCGCACATAGATGAAGCAATGCCCTAATTGCAGCCGAGAACTACAGGATCATCTGCTTTTCTGCCCATACGATGGGCAGGCGCTCAAAGGCGCGCCGGTCAAGGATGAATTCTTAGGCACGCTGATTGAAGGGAAGTATCGCATAGATGAAAAGATCGGCGCAGGCGGTATGGGCATAGTCTATAAGGCCACTCACGTCCTCATAGATAACGTCGTCGCCATTAAAATACTCAAGCCCAGTCTTACCTCAGATCAAGTAACCCTCGAACGATTTCAGAGAGAAGCCCGCGCAGCCGCGCGAATAAAGCACCCAAATGCCGTGTCCGTGACTGATTTTGGAGTGTCAAAAGAGCTTGGCCTTGCCTACCTGGTTATGGAACTTCTTGAAGGCATCGAGCTGAGAGATCGGATAAAAGAGAAGAAGCAACTGGATTATGAAGAAGCCTTCCTGATAATCCAACAAACCTGTGCGGCGCTCCACATGGCGCACTCGAAAGGCATAATTCATCGCGATCTGAAACCGGAAAATATCTGGATTCTTAAATCCGAAGAAGGCTTTGAGCGGGTCAAAGTATTGGATTTTGGTATAGCGAAGCTCAAGGGGCAGGTCGGGTTCGGCACTATCACCCAGCATGGCATGATAATGGGCACGCCGTTTTATATGTCGCCTGAGCAGTGTCGAGGGGAAGATTTGGACGCCCGTTCGGATGTTTATAGCCTGGGCGTAATTCTCTACGAGATGCTCACAAGCTCAGTCCCCTTCCTGGCTCCCTCACCAATGGGGATAGCCTACAAGCACATTAATGAAGCGCCTGAATCGCCGAGCAAGCTGCGCCCTGATATGCCGGAGCAGGTCGAGCAGGTGATTTTGCGCGCGCTTGAGAAACAAAAAGAGGATCGCTTTGACTCGGCCCTCAGGCTTGCGCGCGAGTACGAGATGGCCTTGATTTCCGCAGGCATCGAACTCAAGTATGTAAGCTTAAAAACTCCAGAATCAAATTTTTTGACAATCCCCCTGGTTCAAAGAACGCCGACACAGGACGCGGATAATAACAGCCCCGTCGAATTAGATAAGTTAGGTCAGACGCCTTCTCGGAAAAAGGCCCGATCCGGCGGTTCAATCGGGACCAGGGTTCAGTCTCAAGCCGAGACTTTGGCAGCGCAATCGGAACCGGCAACCCGGTATCGGCCTCGGGAGCTGGCTGCGGGGTCGGATACTGTCGAGCGGCAGCGCCAGTGGAAGCTTCTCGCGGCTTCACTGGCAGGCGTGCTGATAGTCGGTCTGATTGTGGCGATAGTTTGGAAGCTGTTGCCAGGGCCACAGGCCGTCGCCGTAAATGAAAACATAAACGCGAATTCAGGACCGCCTCCCCCTCCCCTTGAGGAGCAGATGATCTTGATCTCGGAAGGCGAGTTTACAATGGGTTATAACGGCAGCAAGAAAGAAGCCGATAAACCCGAGCATAAAGTCTCTGTCAAAGCCTTCTACATTGATCCGTACGAAGTCACAAACGAGCAGTATCAAAGGTTTGTCCAGGAGACTAATCATCGAATGCCCAGACACTGGATAAACGGGCGGATTCCTGCCGGAGAAGAAAAATACCCCGTTTATAATGTCTCGTGGCAAGATGCTATGGACTATGCCGCGTGGGCCGGAAAGCGACTGCCGACCGAAAAGGAATGGGAGTATGCTGCCAGGGGAGATGACAGGCGGCTCTACCCCTGGGGCAACGCTTTTCAATCCGACAGGGCAAACACCATAGAGAACCGAGCGAAAAAATTGGAGCCTATCGGCAACTCGCTCGACAAGAGTCCGTTCACAGTGATGAATATGGCAGGCAATGTGTCTGAATGGACTGCATCGGAATATACATCATATCCAGGCACAAAGGTTATTCTCGATCAGACACAGCGGGGTCATAAGATTGTTCGCGGGGGTAACTATCTGTATGATCAGCTTGCTGCTATGACAACTACCAGGAGACTAATTGAGCCGGACGCCCTCAGAGATTTCATAGGCTTTCGTTGCGTCAGAGACGCAACAAAGCAATGAAGAGTCAGCTTTTCGTATCGCGCAGCGGTTGATCTTCAATAGAATTTGTTGACCTATCATGATTACTAACGGACTACGACTCTCAGCCTTCTGCCTTTTGGCCTTCTCGCTCTCCGCCCATTACATCTGCGCGCAGACATCCGAAGAGGGCGAGATCGTGTTGAAGAAACAGGATCGTAAAATCATCCGCACCGATAGGCCCATTGGAAAGCCAAAGGCTCAGAACCGCCGCCTGGGCGTGTTGTTTGTGCTGACAGACCCTCCGGCTGCTGTCGTGCGCGTCAAAAACAGCCGGGGCACTGTCGTCAAGCAGTTGCCTAGCGACAGGGTGGGCGAGTTTCGTGCAGAGCTTCAACCGGGGCGCTATAGCATAGAAGTCACTGCGCCGAATTACTTGTCCCAGACAAAGAGCGCCGAAGTAAGCTCAAGCCGGGAAGCGATAGTGCCGGCTGATCTCGACCGGGACACGGGCACGATGGAGATAGGCCCGGTCCGCGACGATGTCAAAATATTGCTTAACGATCAGGACCCTTCACGCCTCGGCATAAAGATGAGCGCCGACAAGGAGGAACAGAAGATAGTCCTGAGCGAGATACCACAGGGGTATTACAAGCTCAACATCACGCACCCTGAAGTCATCGCCTGGGAGCGCAAAAAAGTCGAGGTTCGGGGCGGGTACACAAGCCTTGTTTTCGCCGAGCTAAAATCGGCGGTCGCAAAGGCGGTGGTTAAGACAGAGCCGGGAGCCGGTATTTATGTTGATGACGTTTATCAGGGGCAGACGGACAGGGCAGGAAGTATCCCCCTGGAAGTCAAACCCGGCGCTCACAAGATAGAAGCGCGGTTGGACGGGTACTATCCGAATTCGCGGAAGGCGACTTTCAGCTTAGATAAAGAAGAGGAGCTGAAGATAGAGCTTACGCCCATCGCCTTCAAGGCTTTTGAAGATAGCATTGGGAGCCTCGACTCGTGGATAGCTCCTAAAGGATGGCAAAAGAATCCCGACGGCGGCATGCTGGTGCGAGGCCCAGGAGTCGGCTTTGCCAAAGATACTGTAAACGGCAGGCCGCTGGTCTACAAAGATTTCACATTGATTTTCGATATCAGTCTCCGCAACGGCAGAGGCGCCGCGTGGGTCGTGCGCGCCCGCGATGAAAAGAATTATTACCTGTTCCAGCTTACAGGCCCGAGTGGATCGTCTCCGAAGAGATTCTACAGTTTTATCTGCCAGGACGGGGAGATTAAAGCACTCGCAAACCCCGTAATCATCGCCGAACCCCTGAACAACCCGACCGAGTCGTTCACAATAATAGTCGAAGCGAAAGGCTCGACTATCACGCATAAAATAGCGCTTAAAAGCGCGCCTAAAACCGACGGCCCTCAACCCTTGAGCCCGCCGATCACGGATTACAGGATTCCTATCGGCGCAATAGGGTTCGCGACTAAAGATGACGAACAGTTTCTGGTCAAGTTCGTAGGAATCGCTCCGAGGTAAACGGCGCGGTTTCACTCCCCTCGTAGTTGAAGATGATTTTCGCTAATTCGCAAGCTGCTCTAGAACTGTGGCCGGCAGTCGAGTAATATATGGTCGCCCTAATGCTATACGGCTTGGACCGGAAAAAACTCAGGTAATGTTTTTGTTCTTCTCCTCATAATCATGTAGGCCGTCAAAGGAAATCTTGATAAACGCACATTGACTGCCGTTGATATGTGTACATTAATTACGCGCTCCCCGGCTTTAATTCGGGCGGATGTTATTAACAACTTAAATGGTCGAGCTAAATTTCGCAGCCGTAAAGCTGAAGTTTATGAGTCTAAGGAGAAATTTCCATGTCAAGAAAGACCATAAAACCGCTCTCCCTCTTGTTAGCCCTTTTTCTACAGTTGAGCTACGTCCCTGCATACGCAGCCCAAAACCAGGTGACAGGGAGTGTTGAAGGACGCGTTTATGATGTTAACACCAGCCTGGGCATCGCGGGCGCGACCGTGCTTGCAAGAAATCAGGAAACCGGCCTTGAGCGAACGGCGTTGACGCGCGGAGACGGCGTTTACGTCATACGACTCATGCCTTCAGGGCCGTATACGATTACGGCTACGGCGCTGAACTATGAGAACGTCCCCAACTCTACTCTCTCTACGCTGGAGAATTTCCCAATCAGGATTACTCAGGAAGGGAAAGTCCCGCTTCCGCCAATCGCATTGCATCTCATAGGCTCACCCCTGCCGACACCGCCGGGTACGCCACCTACAGCGACACAACCGCCTGTCACTCAGCCACCCGTCACACAGCCGCCCGTCACACAACCGGGTCAACGGCCACAGGGTTCAACCGGCCTGAATGATGCGTCTGAATCCGAGCAGTTGGTTAATACAAGCAATGCTACGAGGGGCGGAAATTTTGACAGGTTGCAATTGCTCGCTCTGCCCTTTCCAGGGATTCGCACATTCGACGATCTCGCCTTCCTTCTGCCGGGAGTCGCGCCGCCGCCCCTGGCAATCGGAAGGACTATCGGGCCGGGGATAGGGGCAGGGGTTGGAACATCAGGCCAGTTTTCGGTCAACGGGCTGCGGAGCCGTTCGAACAATTTCACCATAGACGGCTCGGATAACAACGACGAAGACGTAGGCGTGCGGCGGCAAGGATTCACTTCGCTCGTGCCGCAATCAATTGAGAGCCTGCAAGAGTACCACGTCGCAACGCTTCTGCCTGAGCCTCAATATGGCCGAAACATGGCCGCGCAGGTTGACGCGGTCTCGCGCTCAGGCGGAGACAACTTTCACGGCACGCTTTACGGTTTCTTCACGCATAATAGTTTGAGAGCGCGCGACGCTTTTGATCTCACGGGGGGGCCGCAAAGC
Organism: Blastocatellia bacterium; assembly: GCA_963728545.1. Classification (GTDB taxonomy): domain Bacteria; phylum Acidobacteriota; class Blastocatellia; order UBA7656; family UBA7656; genus DASUNP01. The sequence continues at coordinate 1,336,185 of CAVSKO010000002.1, read as the reverse complement.
TTCACTCTCACTTCGAGCGGTAGGACCGTTCTGCGGGACGGATCGCCTCTGACGGTCGCTAACCCCGTAGACGGAGAGAACAAATTTACTCGCGCACAGTACGGGCTGGTCTTTGGCGGGCCTATCGTAAAGCGGAAGACTCATTTCTTCGTTTCGGCGGAGCGCCAGGATATAGACGCCGACAGGGAATCGCATTTTGCGGTGCCGAATATCGCAGACCGGGGGCTTTTCGGACAGGGAGACAAGGGGCTTAGAATACCGGTCCGCCGCTCGCGACTCACTCTGATTACAGTTCCTACGACGCTAAACGGCGACGCCTTTCTGAGCCTGTTCCCGTTTCCCAATAATCCGATAGGGCCTTACGGCAATAACACCTTTACAGAGATTCTTCCGGCTGACGCTGATGGCGTAATCCTTTCCGGCAAGCTGGACCATAATATAAAGGCGTGGGGTAAGGACCACGTTTTAACCGGAAGATACAACTTCACGGATGACGATACGATTTTGCCCGTTACGGGCGAGGCGCTGTTTTCAAGCCTTGATGCGCTCGTCCGAACGCAAAACCTATCTGTCATTTTCACCAGCCAGCTCTCTGACAATATGGCAAACACCGCGCGGTTCTCTTTCGGCAGGACAACGCTCGGTTTCGAAGAGGTGCGAGACCCGAATCTCTTACCCTCTCAGATTTTTCCTGATATACCGTTTCTGTTGAATCGCCCCCTATTTGAAAATGTCACGATGCCGGGCAAGACGGGTCCTATGTTCGTCACAAGAGGGCGGGACACGGAAACATTAGGGGCCGGGCTTAACTCAAATTTCCTAAATGGCTATGACCCCGGCAAGGGCACAGGACCGATAGGCCAGGTGTTGATTTCGGGTTTCAGCCCTATTGGAGTAGACGTTTTTAATTTCCCGCAGGGGAGGACCAATAACACCTTCCAATATGCTGACACGCTCATTTACGACGTGGGGCGGCATAATCTGTCAATGGGCTTTGACATTCGCCAGAATCACCTGGACAGTTTTCTGGACAGGAACTCTCGCGTGATAGCTCTGTTTACGGCAGCCAAAGACATAGCCAAGACCTCACTCAGCACCAAGGTTATTGAAAATACGGGGCCGAAGGGCGGCGGATTCTATCTCGGCAGAGATTATGCAGCGTTAGGCACTCCGGGGGGTTATTATCAAAACCTGACCCTTGGGAGTGATACAAACATCAAGCTGCGCTACTGGCAGAATAATTTCTTCTTCGCCGACCAATTTCGCGTCAGCCCCGACTTCACTTTAACGCTTGGCCTTAGATATGAACTCAACACTGTGCCGACCGAGAAAGACCGCCGCATAGAATCTACATTCGACGACCCGGAAGTTCAAAAATTCATTGCGTTGGAAAAGCAAAAACTGGGCGTCTCTGGCCTTGAGCGGTTTCTCGCAGGTCGCTCAAAAATTTACGACTCGGATCACAATAATATTGCGCCGCACATAGCTTTTGCCTGGGACCCTACAGGTAAAGGGAAGATGGCTCTCCGTGGAGGGTACGGTATCTATTACGATCAGATTCTCGGCGCTGTCATCAGTCAATCTCGGACAGTCTATCCGAATTTCTTCACAGTCAACTGCGCCGGAACTATATATGGTGGTCTGGGTCCTAACCTTGACGGTAAGAAGGGCATCAGCGCAGGCTATACGAATTGCGGCATCCTTACGAAGCCAGGCACGCTGAACACTTTTAATGAGGGAACGCTTGCTTTAATCAGCGAGAAGACCGGGATGAATCTAAGCAGCGTCTCTGATCTCCTGATTTTTCTTGCCTCAATCAGCGCCGCAGGGCCCGGCTTCACATTGCCTGAAGCTGATCTTGTGACCCCATACGCTCAGCACTGGGGCCTCACGCTGGAACGCAGCTTCGACAAAGGCTACCTGCTATCAGCAGCCTACGTAGGAACGAAAGGGGCGCACCTGCTCAGATTTGCGACTCCTAATGGCGGCCCAAATGCGATTCCAAGGATAGGCAAAATTGTTGCTACCACAAATGGTGAGGGAAAAGGCTCTGAGCCGGTTGTCATCAACACCGGAACGAATGCAAATATTATCCCGATCAGCAGAGAGTTCCCTCTGCTCGGCTCATTCACATCGATAGAGTCCGATGCCAACTCCATTTACCACTCGTTGCAGCTTCAGCTCAACAAGCGGTTCTCAAACAACGTGCAATTCACGACGGCCTATACCTGGTCACACGCCATAGACGAAGTATCGGATGTCTTTGAGCTGGCGGGCGCGCGCGCCTTGCCGCAGGACAGCAACGATTTTCGATCAGAGCGAGGGGATGCAAATTTTGATGTGCGCCACCGTTTTGTCTACAGCCTGATCTGGGAATTGCCGTTTTATAGCGACAACAAGATTCTCGGCGGCTGGCAGCTTGCCAGCATAGGCACATTCCAGACCGCGCAGCCTTACACATTACTCAACTGCTGTGATGCGAATCTGGACGGCAATCTGACGGACAGGATAGGCTCGCGCAATGCATTTCGCGCGCAAGGCATTGCTACTGTTGATCTGGCGCTGAACAAAAATTTCAAATTCAGCGAGGCGCAACGGCTTGAGTTTCGGACTGAAGTCTTCAACCTTTTCAACAGGACGCATTTTGGCATACCCGTGCACCAGCTTTTCTTTGGCGGGTTTACGGATCGACCACTTGACGAAAAAATCTACGTTGATACGACGGTGCCCGCCCGCACGATTCAGTTCGGGCTAAGGTACAGCTTCTAACCCGGCAGCAAAGTCAACACTCTTCCCAAAGGAGCGCAGAAACCTGCGCTCCTTTTCAACAATATTGATTGAAACAGGGCGAATTGTTGATGATGGATGGCGCAGATGCTATGATGAATGCTGAGGTTTTTTACTGCAATGCGTTCCCTCATTTTAATAATATTTATAATTCTCATCACATCATCACTGGCAGCGGCGCAGTCGCATAATTCAACCGGCGCGAAAGCTCAGCAAAACGCCGCCCAGGCATTCGAGGAAGGGCAAAACGCGCACGGGCGCGGAGACCTTAACTCGGCAATAAAACTTTACACGACCGCAATCACCGCCGACCCTACTCTGTACCCGGCTCATTACCAGCGGGCGGTCGCGCTGCTGGCGCTCGGTCGAGACAATGACGCCGCCGCCGATTTGCGCCGCGCGATCGAGCTTGAACCGCGCTTTGCGCGCGCTCATCGCGCGATGGGAAAGCTCTTGCTCGACCGTGGAGAGACGGAAGAGGCTAAACGAGAGTTGTCGCGCGCAATCGAGCTTGAGCCAAAGATCACGGACGCTCGCATCTACTACGCGAGCGCGCTCTTAAAGGGCGGCGAGCCGGAAAAAGCCGCGGAGCAATTGCGCGCCGCCATCGAACAGGGCGAGGCCACGGCGCTCACTTTCGCGCTGCTCGGCGTCGCAAGTGAGCGCACGGGAAAGATAGACGAAGCGCTTAAATGCTACGCGCGCGCAATCGAGCTTGAGCCTGCCAACGCAACTGCGCGTGAAGGGCGTGCCCGCCACTTTGAAAGCAATAAGGAGTTTGCAAAAGCTGTCGAAGACTATTCGATGGCTTATCAATCGCAGCCTTCCAGAGAGCTTGCTTTAAAGCTCTGTGATCTGTACGCGCGCGCGGGCCAGCCGCAGGCCGCGATACAGCTCTACCGTCGTTTGATTCTTGAAAAACCCGAAGACCTCGCGCTCAGAATCGATCTGGCGCGGCTGATGGCGGAAAACGGGCAGGTCGAAGAAGCCGTAAACGACATCAACCGGCTGCTCGCGGCGCAGCCAAAGAACGCAAAGCTGCTCGTGTTTGTCGGCGACCTCGCTTTCAAAGATAAGCCGGAGGTTGCGGCCGATTATTACCGAAAGGCCGTAGAGTCGGACCCGAACGACACGCGCACAAGAGTTCAGCTTGGGGCCGCGCTCGTGCGTTCTATGCAATATGAAACGGCATTGCCCGTTCTAACTGACGTGATCGCTCGCGAGCGGGACAATTATGTCGCTCACGCCAACCTTGCGACGGCATTTTTTAAGTTGCTACGTTACCTCGAAGCCGCGCGCGAGTTTATCTGGATAATAGGCAAGCGGCCAAACGTGCCGGCCAGTTATTTCTTTCTTGCCATCTCGTTCGATAAGATTGGCGATTGCGAACAGGCCGTTCGCGCTTACAAAGCGTTCGTAGATCGCGCCGACCCGACGGCCAATAAAAATGAGGTCGAAGAGGCGAACATAAGGCTCGGCCTATTACAAAGACTGGTTAAGGAAGGTAAGTGCAAGTCACTGGTCAAGAGTAAAGGTAAATGAAGCGGCTTTATAAAACAAAAGCGGTGTTCGGACTTCTGATCTCAGCCCTCACTTTAATGGCTGCCGCGCAAGGCTACGCGGCTCAAGGCGACAAGATGGCGCCGCCACCCCCGCCGCCGCTTCCGGTTGACCCTACCCCTCTCATTAAATTAATCACCGATCAGGAGAGAATTACGCTCGCCGAAGCGCGCAGGCCCAAGAGGATGGTAGAGATCTGCCTCGACATTTCTGACGCTCACCTCGAAGCTGCTTTCAAGTCGCTGCGGGCGAGCCGCGTACCAGAGTCCGAACGGCACCTCGATATTTATAATAAAGCGGTCGCAGAAGCGGCCAAGGCGGCGTTCGCAGCAGGCGATGAAAAGCGGAGTCTTTCCAAAAAAATCGAGCAGCGATTATATAAACAGATTCGCATTCTTGAAGAGATAAAAGATTCGTTTCCTGTAGAGCGGCTCCCGTTTGCCGAGAACGCGCTCAAACAGACGCGGCAATTGCGCGTTCAAGCCCTCAACCTGACGTTTGCTTCGGACATCCTTAAAGACCCCGGCGCGGAGAAAAAAACGGACAAGCCCGAAGAGAATAAAGATAATAATATAAAGACCCCTCTGCCGCCGCTGGCTCGCAGCTTTGCGTCAAACAGTGGGTCCGTCCCGTCGAGGCAGATTCCCGGAGACTACCTCACGGAAGAGGAAGACAACCACGTGCGTGAGGCGCAGAAGGCCGAGGATCGTGTAAAGGTCTTCATGAAGATCGCCGACCGGAGGCTGGCTTCATTCTCGCCGGCACAAAGCGCCGCGTCGGATAAAAAAGCGCAGAAGCAAGCCGAAGAGGAAGAGAGGGAGTGGGGCGTGGTGCCGAAAGTGAACCGCGCCGAGTTGCTGACGCATTACGCACGCGCCGTCCGAGAAGTTATAGCAAAACTAGAAGACGCATACGAACGCAATCCAAAAAGCTCTTCCATACCGAAAGCGCTCACCATTTTGCGCGATTCCACAGACCGGCACTTGCAAATAATTCGCGCGATAGAGCCTGAGATGAAAACAGATAGTGAGATTGGCGCGTGGCGTGATGCTTTAAACCAGGCCGAAACCGCTAATAAAGGCGCGCGCGACGGCCTCAAAGCGAAATAGTCTTAAAAGCAAAATAGTTTTAAGTGCTGAGTCTTGAAAGTATTTTTGAAAAGCCTCGAAGAGGCGAAATTCGATAGCCTGGGGCGCTAGCCCCAGGTCAGCGCCAAACATAACGACAAGCCCAGTAAGGGCGAAATAAATCCAACCTTATTTCGCCCTTACTGGGCTTGTTTATTGATCTATCCATCACCCGTCGCGATGCGCCGGGCTATTGGATTTCGCCCCTTTGGGGCTTTCCAAATACGCCTCAGCGCCTCTTCATCATTATCATTAGCGATTCGGCTTTCGCTTCCACGAAAATACCGGCGATGTCTGCCCGGTCTTCTTGAGCTTTACAACGATATCGACAAACCTGCCTTCGGGCACAAACTTGTTGATCTTTTTGTCCTCGCTCGTGACCTTCTTGCAAGTGCCGTCGGACAAATCGCACTTATCGGTGAATTTGACCTTCTTCAGCTTTCTTCCGTCAACGTATATCTCCGTATCGTTAAAGCGGAAGTTTCTTCCGAAGACTTCGAACAGACCTTTTTTGCCTTCCGGTGTGCCGTAATCAGCGCCCGTGATGATAGGCAGCTGCCAGATCTGGAACTTGCCTACGGAAGTGATAGCCGCCGAGTTGCTCGCGCCGTCATAAACCGTGATGCGCACCTTAGCCTTATCCGTAGCTAACGCGGCGGGAACTTGCCAGTCATAACTCTGGTTTTCGCCGCTGCTCGGCGCGGTCAGCGTTATTATTCGCTGGTATGTCTGCCCGTTGTCTACGGACATCTCTATCACGCGCTCGATGACGCCGACGTTGTCCGACTCTTTCCACTTGATCGTCGTAATCATACCACCGCCTAGGATCGAATCGGTGTTCGGGCTTAGCAACAGCACCTGCGGCGGGCTGGTGTCGGGCGGGCCGTTGACGATCTCGAAATTAGACTGGCTGACTGCCGAGACCGGAAGATTGACGCCGTCTAATGCCGTGACTTTAATTCTGCCGAACGGCGTAGGCACCGAAGGTACTTTCCAATCAAAGCTTCGCACAGTGCCGTTGAGTATGCTTAAGGTGCTGTAGGTCGCCCCGCCGTCCAACGAGACTTCGACGCGCTGGCTCTGTATCTCTTTATTGTCCGAAGCATCCCAGAGTACGCGGACAAGGTTTCCAACCGTCAATTTCTCTCCGCCTACGGGGTATCTCAGGTTGACCGTCGGGGGAGGATCAAGCGGGCCTCCGCCTCCACCGCCGCCTCCACCGCCGCCTCCGCCGCTACCGTTTGTAGCGTTGTAGATGACGAGCGCAAAATCTTGATCGGTCGTGTCAGAGTTTCCAGGGACGCCGTCCCCTGCGATGTTGCCCGCGATAACGCGGACGGTGAAATCGCCAGTAAAGCCTTCGGGCAGCCAAACGCCTTCGAGATTATTGAGATTGTCTGCCGCGCCTCCTTCGGCAGAACTGCTCCCGACAAAATGGTTCCCAAGATAGGTTTTGCCGCCGATTTCGACTTGCAAATCCAGATTGTTGACTGCGGGACTGCCGAAAGGATTACCCGGCGCGTCGGTCCAGGCTAGAGTCACTCGGAACGGCTTTGTATTGTCTGCAACCTTACCGCTCACCGTTATAGTCTTGCCTGACTCTGTCAACATCTGATCTTGATCTACGCTCATTCGCGGCACGTCATCGAGCGCGCGGCCAATGTTGGCAAGCCCCCATCCCTGGTTGATGCCCGGCAGGTCGCCCCCCGCGAGATAGCCGTTCATATAAGTGGTCGAGTTGGTCAAGAACGCTTTGATCATCGCAGGGCTTGGCGCGTGACCCGTTGAGGCCTGGAAAAACTGGCGCACGAGCGCAGCCGCGCCGGCTACTGCGGGTGTCGAATGGCTCGTTCCCGACGACCAGGTGTAAAGCGACTGCCCAGAGGGGTAATTGAGCGGGCCGCACACGCCTGTTCCGGCATAGAACGGGTCTTGTGAAGCGGCTCCCTGAATATGAGTCCCCGGCGCTGCGAGGTCGGGCTTCTTTCTCCCGTCGTTTGTCGGGCCGCCCGACGAAAAGCCTATGAGCGATAAAGCGTCGTCGCCGCCTTCGTTATTGATTTGGCAACCGTCGAGTCCGGGCCGCAGATTCTCGCTCGCGCCTACGGTGATGACGTTCTTGGCTGTGCCCGGCGACGAGAGCTTTACGGCTCCGCCGTTGCCGGAGGCAAACAGCACTGTCAGCTCCTGGTTGCCATCTACACCGCGCCGCGCGTCTCTTACAAGTGCATCGTACGCTTGAGCATCGACGGTGTAATTATTCGAGTAAGCTCCCCAGCTATTTGACGAGATGCGCGCGCCGTCCCTGTACATCGTATTGACCAGAGTCGAGAAGCTAGGGTTGGTATAATCCGGCGCAAAGATTTTTGATACGCCCATCTTTACATACGGGTGAATGCCCAGCCCGAATTTATACCCATCGCTGTCTACGTAAGGGAACTGAGTGCCGGTATTGTAGCCCCCGACTATCAACGCGTTTATAGTCCCGTGGCCGCCTATATCGTTAGGCGGATCGTCATTGGGGAAAGCGCCAACGAAGCGGGCGTAAATGATGCGAGCAACATCGGCAGAGTTCAAGAAATCTTTGTGCAGTTCGGCAGGGTCGAGAGTTCCTTTATCGATGCCGCTGTCGGCTACGTCAACAAGGAAATCGGGCGCGGTCGCCAACCCTTTCGAGTTCAGCCAAGTCAGATAGCTAGTGCGCGAAAGCTGGTTTCCGCTGAAGCTCGACGCTAGAATAAGCCCCTGTCGCTCATCAAAAAGCTCAGGCTTCTGATAAGGCTCTATCCAGATAACGTCGCTTCTTTGCGCGACCTCTGCCAGCCTGTCAGCGCGAACGTTGACGCGAACGTTTGTGAAATTTGAAACCGTCTCGGGCTCGCCCATCTCTGCGGCTGCTGCACTTGATGCAAAATCGCGTATGGCGTTGCCGTCGGCCCCGATAAACTGAACCGTGACGGAGATCTCTTGATCGGTATCGAGCGAGATTTCCGGGGAGACTTTGTAGCCTGGCCTAAATGCGCCTGCGTACTGTATGAATCCGCTCTCCGGTGATTTGAAGCTGTTGATCCTATCTATCCCCGACTGGTCGGCGCGCACCAGATAGGCATTGTTTGGGACGTAGGCAATAACCTCTGCCGCGCTCTCAAGCGTGTCAAGCCACTCCTGTTTCACAGGCCCAACCATCTGCACCAGGTAGAGACGGTCTCCGCTCTGATCGCCCTCGGCGATGCGGCTGGCCTGGAGAGGCTCGCCTTCGGTAGTGTCGAACGCTCCTGCGCGCAAAAGTATAACGTTCATATCGTCTCGGACGCCGGAGCCTGCCCTCAACTCGCTACTGATACGACTTGCCGTAGAAGCCGGAGAGTTCAACAGGCTGAAAGCGCCATAGTCGGCTATGACGGAGCCGCCCTCTTCGAGAATACGGCTTTGTAGCTCTTGCTCGTGTGCGTAGACGATAACTTTATGCGTCGAAGAACGGCTTCGATACGATGCGTCGAGCACGAAAGGTTTGCCGCCCTGCTTCGACGAATCGGTTCCGGCTGTAAACTGGCCGGACATAATCAGTGCAAATAAAAATAGCGATAAAGGTGTAAGTCGAAAGATGAGTCGAGCCATTGGATGTACGCTCCCTGACCGCCAGCAACGCCGCCTGATGGCAAATATCTTTGTGAGCGAATTCCGGCTCGACCGGCGCTCTTTGATGTCCTATCAGACGTCTCGATTTGCTGCTTTTTTAGGGGATAGGGCCGAAGGGGCAGGCAAACGACCGATGCAATTTGTGCTGACGGGATGGTAGGTTAAGGGCCGAGAGGTGTCAATAGTTTTCATTTTAGGCTAATCTCTCTTTAGTCCTCAGTGCTGAGTCCTGAGTCCTGAGTGAGAAACCAGGAACGATGTGCTGATGTTTTTCACTCAGCACTCAGAAAGGCTTATGAAAACCCTTCTGGATTCGATTGCATCAACAGTTGCTTCTCCGGTCGAGTCGCGGCTGTTGGCAGAGTACGGCGCAGTCTTTTTGACGACCGCGACAGCCCCGCCCGCAATCATCTTTCGCGACAGCAAAGAGGTCGAGCGATTCCAAGCCACTCTTCAAATTCGCGCCGCAACCTTCGGGGAATATGAAATCGAACTACAGGCCGACGCGATGGAAGCCCTCACGTCCGCCTCAGCCGAGTTAAGCGAGCATGGGATGAGCCTGACGCCGCGCGCTGCGGATTCGGGCCGCAGATCATACGACGACACGGTGGGCTTGTGGAACCGCAATGTAAGCCGCGGGCTTGAGCACTGGGTAGAATTAGGACAGATAACAACGGAGCGCGCAGAATCGATTCGACGGTTCGCGCCTGTCGATCAGGTTGCGATCATTCTTGAGATGGAAGAAGGCGAACGGATTTATTTTGGCACTTTTTTTGACAGATCGATCCTCTATTCCGTCGCCGCTCCCGGCGCTTCGCAACATCTCTCCATGCTGGCATTCGACGCGGCGGAGTTCCAGGACCCCGAGGTTGAGCGTACGCTTGCGAACTTTGGATGGCATCGCACGGTCGTTTACGATTTCCCGCATTTCACTTACCTTGGGCGCGACGAACAATCTCTACTCTCGCTCGGACTGAAGCAGGAAGTCAGGGAATACAACGGACGCAGTTATCGTTTCTGGATTCCCGATCTCTCGTTGCCGAGAAAATAGCTTCAGATGTTGCTCGCAAGAATGAAGCATCACAATCTTGTCTCACTCATGAGGTAGTTATGTGTTTTAGAAGATAAGCAGCAATAGAGTCTTTCAGGCGATGAGAGCAGTCAGAGAGGCTATTTCCTGTGTGGTTCTGGAAATTAGCGTCAGAATTGGAAAAATCGGACAAGGCCGCAAAGCTGTGGCACGTCCTTTGTTAATACAAAAGACGAGTTCGGATATTAATCTCGAACACTCACAAGCGTCCACAGCTCGCACGCTCGATTATTGAATAATACTTTAACATTGGCGTGGCGCAGCAAGACAATTGTGAAAAAGAGGGGGCAACCAGCCCCCTCTTTTCATTTCTAACCCACAGATATACCTGTCGAATCAATTTCTTGTTTCTTCATTACAACAAGGGCAAACATATTCAGTTAGACGGCGATTAGATGTAAAATCTCTTTGTGGAGAGAAATCACACAATACAGGATGCGGTGGTTGTCGAAGCCGACGACCTGGCCAAGATACTGCTCATCGAAGACAATCGCGACTCGCGGGACATACTGTCAAAGCTCCTGCGCATGAGCGGCTATACGGTTATCTCCGCGTCGAATGGGGAGACCGGGTTTGAAGCCGCTGCGACGCAATTGCCTGATCTTATAATCACCGACATCAACATGCCCAAGATGGATGGTATACAGTTCGTCAAGCGCATACGCGCAGACCGTATGCTTGCCGAAACCCCTGTTCTTGTGGTGACTGCTTTCGGCCCGTCGGCAGCGCGCGAAGCGGTCGAGGCGGGAGCCAATGCCTCTGCGCAAAAGCCGTTCGATTTCGACAAGTTTCTTGTGGTCGTACAAGAGCTGATCGCTGCAAGTAAGAGTCCCGCTACGACCTGAGAGTTACGTCTACTGCGGAATCTCGCCGTTTTTCACTTGCTGTACTCGCGTCAAGATGTCGTAAAGAAGCGCCGTCGCTTTTTGATCTCCCCGCTTGATCGTTCCAGCATCCACGGTTACAAATTCACCCAGATACAAGACGGTAATAAAGAACTGGCTCTGAACTCCCATCTTTGCTACGTCGACAAACAGTCCCGGCTCCTTTTTGTCCGATAGGCGTGTGATGGTGGGTTTCTTCAGTCCTACGGCCTCGTCGGTCTGGGCGAATTTTTTTGCCTCTGTAAGTATGGCTTCAAGTATATCGATCTGGCTTCGCACATAGACTCCTGAAAGGGTGCGGCCATCGGCGTCGGTAAAACTCATGCTGAATCGGCCCGGCGTCTCTGCTATCGGCGCGATATAAAATGATACGCCTGACGGCGGCCTAAGCTTTGCCTTAGCGTGCAGCTCGTTAAGCTGTTTATCGGTCAAAGGCGCTTCATGTTTTTTCCCTTCTTTCTGCCCGTAAGCCGGGACGGCGCTGAAGGTTACGCAACAGAATAAAAAAAATGCTAGATACTTTATCACTGAATTTGATTGCATCCTGGACCTCGTTGGTTCTCGCACAGACTAAAGGGGTAGAACGCCAAAGCGCGCTACAAGTTTCATTTTAACCCAGCAGGGGCTTATATTGTCGAGAGGGGTTTTTCCTCAGCCGTGTGACCGGAAAGGGAAGTGAATTGATCCGCATCGCGCCCGCCCGCAGTAGCCGTCTGGCCCGCTGCCTCTAGCTGCTCTGTTTCAGAAGCGATGTTTTCTTTGCCCCGGCTGCCGCGCAACACATAAATTATTCCGCCCGGAAGGCTCGTTGCTATAAGCACGCCGAGCCATAAAACGGCGAGCGCTGTCGCCTGCTCTTTGGTAGCTCCCACAGACTCAAACAGTACCACGTAGGAATACTCTCGCCATCCCGTCCCGTTCACTGATAGCGGATTCATGCTGATGAGGCTGATAGCCGGAATGAATACGAGAAAATTGAGCCATCCTTCCAATCCGATCGCGTAGCCCAGCAACACGTTAGCGAATATGCCGCCTAGCTGGATTATTATCGAAAGCACCATTGCGATGCCGAGTACTCCCCATTCGCCCCTGTACGAGTTGACCGATTCATAAAGGCTTTCCACCTTTTCGTCGGCACTCTTCATCTTGAAGAGGCTCAGGATGCGGTGCAAAAGGTTGTAGCTGGGTCTATAAAACAGCGCCAGGTTGATAAGGACAAACGGTATTGTAATCAGCGCAAAGATGGGCGCTAACGGGACGTCGTTGATCTTTGTGCCGGCAGTGGCTGCGGCCACGGTCGCGATCAAAAGAAGCGCTGCCATTCCTATGTCTCTGTCGAGAAAGACCGAGGCCGTAGACCGGCTCAGTTTACGCGTCTCTTTATTAAGATAATAAACTCGCACCGCGTCGCCGCCGATGGCGGTCGGCAAAAAGAAATTGAAGTACATGCCGAGCAGGTAGAATGAGAGAATCTTTCTGTAAGGCGTATTGACACCTATGGGTTTCAGCAGCATGTACCAGCGATATGCGCTCAACGCCTGAACCGAGAGGTACAGGCCTATGGAGGCGATGACATAAGAGGTATGTGCTGTGTGCAGTTCTTTCCATAACTCATTAAAATCGACTTTGCGAAATATGAGTGCGAGGATGCCGAGGCTGACCGCGATCTTTAACGCCGTAATTGCAGTCTTCTTCATTATCAGCTACTTGCTCCGTCCCTGTTTGAAATTAGTACTACCTGTGGAGGCTCAGCCTTTTCAAGAACAACTCTCAACTTTACTTGAAAGACCGGATGGCTGGCAAGAATATATGTCGGAGCGGGCAGAGAATCTTTAATCGCTTCATAATCTTGAAGCGTCATCAAACAGTAAACCGCTTTACCCGAAGAAAAGACCGCTTGAAGCTCGTCCGGGCGATAATATTCGAAGATGGGCCGTCTGAGATAATAGACCATGCTCGGCGCGGCAACCCTGTAATAACCGACCTCGGCGTCTGTCGCGGCCTCTGCTTTGATCATCTCGCAAAATGGACGGACGGGCTTGAACCGCTCGAAGTCGGGCAAAGTCTGTAGCGCGAAAATCCAGTTGAGCGTCACAAATGCAATCGCTGTTATGGCAAGCCGGATGAGCGGCTTTTTAAACAGTGCCATAGCCAACGCCGCGACGCCGCCTGCTAGCGCGACAAAGGCCATTATTCTCGCTCCGGCCAGGTTGTAGTGAGCCGTTAGAGCAAACAGGTAAAGCGCGACTGCTCCGATTAACGCCGTGGTCAATGCAAGAAGCGCGGTTGTCCACTCGGCCGTGCGCTGCCAGAGGGTCGAAAGCTTCTCCTTTATGAAGCCGGAAAGCAGGACTCCGACTAATGCCGACGCCGCAGGATAGACTGGGAGTATGTAGAGGTCTTCTTTGCTTCTTGATAAAGAGAAGAAAGCGACTATGACGATTATCCAGATAATCAGAAGCAAGGCCAGCGGTTCTCTTTTATTAATTTCAGGCTGGTTATTTTGATCGTCTGTCTTGCTTGAAGCGCGGATACTCTTGATAAATTTTATCGAGCGGCCCGCCTGAAGCCATAAAGCGGCGGGCAGAAAAAGTGACCAGGGAAACATATCTCCGATCAAAACGGGCAAGTAAAAGAGCGGCCCCCGACCAGGGCCCCACGTGGCCTGTGTGTAGCGAGAGATGTTGTCGAGCAGCAAGAACGACTTTATGTACAGCCAGCCGTGCTCTGAATAAACGGCTATGTACCAGGGCATCACAATGGCTGCGACGATGACCGCGCCCCAACCGATCATCAAGCCTCGTATCTTTTTCAGTTGCCGAGATGCGGCCAGGTAGATAAAGAAAGCAATCGCAGGCAGCGCAATTGCTACAGGCCCTTTTGTAAGCGTGCCAAACCCGATTGATGCGTACATCAGTGCGAGAAAGAGCCGTCGTCGCTCAGGATACTTCTCTGCCAGGACGAAAAAAAGGAGCGTGAACGCCATGAACATTGAAAGATAAACGTTGATCATTATGCGCCGCGAGAACATCAGAAACCGTGGAGAGACTGCTAAGGCAATCGCGCCGAGGGTTGCCGCTTCAAAAGAGAAGATCACGCGCGCGAGCGCGAACGCGGTTGCTATGAGCGCTATTGCGCCCAGGGCTATCGGGATTCTTTCCGAAAGCTCCGACACGCCAAAGGCTTTGTAGAATAAGACGACAACCCAGTAACTGAGCGGCGGCTTGTTGAAACGCGGTTGATAATTGAAAGACGGGTTGATGTAATCTGCGGACTCAATCATTTCGCGCGGGGTCTCGGCATAAAACGCCTCGTTCGAGTCCCACAACGAAGATGATCCCAGACCTATGAAGTAGGGCGCTATTGCCAGGGCCAGGATTATGATCAGCGTGAGTCGCTCGCGCGAAATTGCGGTCTTCATCAGCAAGTGATGGTAACTATCACACGGCGATCAGAAACTGCAAGGCCAGGGTTGAGGGCTTTATCTTATGGGTTATTGATGTTTATCACGAGGGTCTGCTTGCTGCGGACGATCTTTAGCGAGATCGGGCCGTGCTGGGTAGAGAATAATTTTTTGAGCTGGCCCACCGTCATCGGCGACTGATCTTCGGTTCCTACCAAGACATCACCGGCCTTGATTCCGGCGAGTTCGGCGAGACTGTCTTTCTTCACTGAATTGATCAGTATTCCGCCTTGCGCCCCCAGGTGGCTTGCGAGCTGCTTTGTAAGCTGCCGCGCTGCGAACCCGATTGAAAAAGTGATGACCGGCACATCCGTAGAATCAGACTGGGCATTTCGTTCCATATCGAGCCGGCGGATTCTCTCTTGAACCTCTCGCATCTCTATCTGCAATTCGCGCATCGCCTCAGTGCGCTCCTTAGTTAACTCAGCCTTATCCCTGTTTTCCCAGTATTGTATTGCCAGCTCGTTTAACCGGTTCTCAAGCTCGTCACGTTTAGATTGTTCCAGCCCCACTTGCTGTTGTTGACCAATCAAATCGAGGTTCGGCCCGCTGTAAGCTTTTGCCCCAAGCGCGACGCCGAGCTTTAGCGGCTCCTTGTTTCTCAAGACTCGCAACTCGATTGTTCGACCCGAAGGCATGGAAGAGAGAATAGCTCCGAGATCGACCTCGCTGACTATATCAATGTTATCGACGCCCAGGATGACGTCGTTAGGCAGAAGTCCACCCGTGGCCGCAGGGCTGTTGGGCATAACCTGTTTGACGATGACGCCCGATTTGTTGTTGAGCCCGAGCGCGGCCCGCTCTTCATCGAGAAGAAGCGCTATAGAGTGACCCTTGGCCCCCAGCCAGCCGGCAGGGACCGAATCCCTCTTCTCTAAGACACGCTTTGCGACCGTGTCGCGTATCAACTCAATCGGAAACAGGTATGCCCTGCCATAGCCCGCGTATTGGGCTATGCCGATAACCTTATTATCAAAGGTTGTGACTATGCTCCCGTCGTTGCGCGAAAGCAGGCGGCTCGCATACAGCGTGAGCGCGCCTCGCGCAGGCGCGTAAATGCTTTCGGTGCTGACGCGGCCTTGAGAGACCTTGATCGACGGGGAGACGTAAAGCTGATTACTCCTATCTTGAGCGCCCGACTTTGACACGTAATCGGCGCTTATTATCTTTACCGCCGCTCCGTTAGAGATGCTCGCGGCAGGCGCGATTGCAGGCAGGCTGACTTTGAGCGAAGTGACTTCAAGCACGACAAACCCTGTGGCGCAATCGACGCCCACGAGTCGCGCCGGTAGAGTTGCGCCCGCGCTTGTTGTGATGGAGATTTGCGGATTCTTGTCTTCGGGGTCCAGGTAGGCGAGCCTTGTGACTACGTGACCGCTGGCATCGACGACAAGCCCCGTGGCGACATTCACTATTTTTTGCGGAGCCGAGCCGGGCACGCCGACACGAACATCCTGCTGCTTCCTGATCTGGTCGAGAAGTATGCGCAGGTCAACCGTGTGGACGACCGAGACCACCCAGGGCGCTTTCTCTTCAGCTCCGGCCTGGCTCTGATACTGGGCATCGGCAACCGCCGCTAGCGCCAGAACCGTCATTAATACTGCTGCTGCTCTTTTATGCATAGTCAAAACTGCGCGCGACAAAAACTAGAATGAAGTCGAAACGCTACGCGCGCTATAACGATGCGAATTAACATAAATCAGAGATTGAGCGCCCACGCTGACCGTCGGCACGGGGACTTCAAGGTCGCCCGCGGGCCCGCGCATCAGCACCGTCGTACCATCTTCGGCGATAAAGCCGCGCACAGGCGAAGCCGGTCGCAACTGTCGCCGGTTGTTTCTCGATGCTAATCGAATCGGTTGAGCGACGGTTGGCGCTATGACTCCAGCGCCCGGGGATGGTTGAGCGGTGATTACGCCGCCCGGCGAATTATCAGGTAGAGACTTTGCTATATTGTTGCCAGGAGCCTGAGGCTGTTCGCCGTCAGAGAAGAAGTTGCTTGTTTGCGCCGCGACTACGGCTATTACGAGCGCAGCCGTAGCAGCACCGAGCTTTAGATAGCCTGTCGGAACAATCCACCAGGAACTCTTTTGCTCTTTCACCCGTGCCAGCCGCGCCTTCAGCTTTATGTCGAAATCCGGCGGCGCGCTGACCCGCCCGGCAGACGCTATCAACTCTTTCAGCCGCGCCCGCTCGTCTGCGAACGCGCTGCACGCGGCGCAGGAAGCCATGTGCTGGCTTGCCGCGTAGGCGATCTGATCTGGCCGGTCGGCCTCGTCTATGGTCCTCTTTATCTGATTACAACCGTCCATAATATTCCAACCCCATCCTTGTACATTTTTGGCTTAAACATACGCGCTCAGCTTCTCCTTCAAGAGGTTGCGAGCGCGGTTGATGCGTGACTTTACCGTCCCTTCGGAAAGCTTGAGGACTTCTGCGATACGGTCGTAGCTCAAGCCCTCAACGTCGCGCAGCACTATGGCGGCGCGGTACTTTTCCGGCAGAGACGAAATGGCGCGAGAGACTGCCCTGCGCCGTTCGTTATCGATTAAGGCTTCGTCTTGCAGCGGATTCGAATCCGGCGGATCGATCTCTACTGGCTCGCCGTCATCTCCGGTAAACGGCGAAAGCAGCGAGACGAACTTGCGCCGCTTGCGACGGCGCAGCTCGCTGATGGCAAGATTGCTTGCTATCCGATATATGTAAGTCGAGAAGCTGTAATTCGCCTGGTAACGAGATGCGCTCGTATAGACGCGTATGAAGGTTTCCTGAGCCAACTCGACAGACCTCTCGTAATCGTCAATCATCCGGTAGACGAAATTCGTTATAGGGTTTCGATACCGGCGCACGATCTCCTGGAACGCGGCTTCATCCCCGTCCCTGATAGCGGCGAGCAATTCGTGGTCGTTAGCTGTTTCAATTGACCGACTGCCCCCGACTCCAACCGCTTGCGCCTGATGAGTGACTGTTGCCATTCGGCCTGTGTCGCCTTCTTTATCGGTTTGTCCTCATTTATTATACCCCCAGTAATCACGCCTGAGTAAACCCAAAGTTCCGAAATGTTACGCTTTGAGGGAAGCCGCGAGAGGTAGGGCGAGAGCATCTAATTTTCTAGGAGAATAAGGATTTTGGTTTCTTAGACTTCTATACCAGATACAAATATGAGCAAATTCCTTCGACTTTTGACGGTAATTTGAATTGGCAAAATTGCTCGAAAAGTTGAACCCCTCACTTTTGTTGGGAATTTAGATGCTCTCGCCCTGCCGCGAGAGGTGGGTCTGGTTGACAAACCTGTCACCGCCTATATAATGAATATCTTTTGCGCTGGGCGTCAAATTGCTCACTGTATGAGCGCGGGCTGATGCTCTGTGGCCAGGAAGACAAGGGGATGGTTGTCAACAAAAACCAGATAAGTGAAGAGAATGGCCTGGCTGTTCATCACCGATACAGTGAAGGAGAACCTGAGTTAAGGAGCGAAGATAGCCGCATTGTTGGCCGTCCGGCCCTTGATTTACAGGCCACTCGCGATGGTGATAAGGTGATGCTTGTGGGAAGCGTTAAGGCTACTATCGAGTATGATTGTGACCGCTGTTTGACGGCCTTTTCAGCACCTCTCGATCAAAGCTTCGATCTTTTATATGTGCCTGCGGTCAGGCCCGCAAGCGCGCAAGAAGAGAAAGAGCTGGACAGCGACGATCTTTCAACAGCCTTTTATCAAGACGACGTGATCGATCTTGACGATATGGTGCGCGAGCAGATAGAGCTTGCGCTGCCTATGACGAGACTTTGCGACGAGCAGTGTCGCGGTCTGTGTCCGGAATGTGGCGCGAATCTGAACGAGCAGCGATGTGATTGTTCTATTGAACAAGTAGACCCGCGCTGGGCCGCGCTCAAAGAGTTAAAATCTGATAACTGAGGGAGTAGTACGTAATGCCAAATCCTAAGAGGAAACATTCAAAATCTCGCACGGGCAAACGCCGGGCGCACGATCATCTGGCTGTGCCGGCAGTGGGCAATTGCCCAAACTGCGGAGAAGCCCGCCCGCCGCACCGCGTATGCCCGAAATGCGGCTTTTACCGTGGGCGCGTAGCGATTGAGCCTAAAGCAGAAGAATAGCCCAATTTTAGATTTCGGATTTCGGATTTTGGATTACGAACCGGGAAATCAACCGCCGCTCTTAAAATCCAAAATCGCGGCGTGCGTAAGCACATTATCCGCTACGAAAATCTAAAATCCAAAATCATTTATGTTAAAGATCGCTGTGGATGCAATGGGGGGCGATTTCGCTCCCGCAAGCGAGATCGAGGGATCGATTGAGGCCGCTCGCGACCTCGGCGTCGGCATCATCCTGGTGGGGCGGGCAGAGCAGATTCAAGAAGAACTCGACAAGCATCGTCGCGGTCGCGCTTTGGGAAGTTCGCAGCCCTGGCGCAGCTCTTCAATCGAAATAGTCGATGCCAGGGAAGTCGTTACTATGACCGACCCGGTGGCGACGGCTGTCCGGCGAAAGCGCAACAGCTCTATACGCGTGGCCGCTCAATTGGTGCGCGAAGGCAAGGCGCAGGCCCTGGTGAGCGCGGGAAACACCGGAGCGGTAATGATGACATCAAAGCTCGTCATTGGGACGCTCCCCAGAGTTGACCGGCCCGCGCTTGCGGCCGTGCTCCCGACGCTTACCGGGCGCGGCAGCGTCATACTCGATGTGGGCGCGAACGCTGAATGCAAGGCCGCACACCTTTACGATTTTGCCGTGATGGGCTCTTTTTATTCCAGCGTCATAGTCGGCGCTAAAAACCCGCGAGTCGGGCTGCTTTCGATCGGGGAAGAAGAGATCAAGGGGAATGATCTTACGAAAGAAGCCTTCAAGCTGCTTAAAAGCTCGCACCTCAATTTCATAGGCAACGTCGAAGGGCGCGACATGTTTACGGGCCAGGTTGACGTGATCGTGTGCGACGGATTTACGGGCAATATCGCGCTCAAGACCAGCGAGGGCGTGGTCGAGGTTTTAATGCGCTTGCTCAAACAAGAGCTGAAGGCTTCGCTGCAGGCAAAGGCGGGCGCATTGCTTACGCGACCGGCCTTTCAAAAATTCAAGCAGCGAATCGATTACGCGGAGTACGGCGGAGCGCCGCTGTTGGGCATAAAAGGCGTCGCGGTGATCTGTCACGGTCGGTCAAGCTCTAAAGCTATTCGCAACGCAATCGGCGTGGCCCGCGATTATTGTCTGGGAGATGTCAACTCAAAGATAGAAAGCGAGTTGGGCAAGGCTGTGGCGGCGAGCTGACAAAGCGTCCGTTGTCCGTTGTTCTTTCTCCGTTGACGGGCAGCCCGGATTAAGACAAGGGGGCGATAAGGATTTATTTGATGCAACGGACGATGGACAAATGACTGCGGACAAAAAGACAGCTTTTGTATTTCCGGGCCAGGGCGCGCAAGCTGCGGGGATGGGCCGTGCGCTTGCCGAAACTGTGCCTGCTGCCGCGCGCGTCTTTGAAGAAGCCGACCGCGTGCTGGGGATGAAGCTCGCTAGCCTCTGCTTTGAAGGGCCGGAAGAGGAGCTGAAGCTTACGGCCAACACTCAGCCTGCGATACTTGCGACTTCGATAGCCGCCTTGCGCGCTTTCGAAGAACGCGGCGCGCGCGCCGATTTCGTGGCGGGCCATTCGCTCGGCGAGTACTCGGCGCTTGTAGCCGCCGGATCGTTACGGTTTGAAGATGCGCTCCGCACGGTTCGCCGGCGCGGCCTCTTTATGCAAGAGGCCGTCCCCGCAGGCGAAGGAGCGATGGCGGCTTTGATCGGCGGCGATATCGAACAAGTCTACGCGCTTTGCCGGGAGGCGTCGGCCCTCGGAGTCTGCGAGCCCGCGAATATCAACTCGCCGAGTCAGATCGTTATCGCAGGGCACCGCTCGGCGGTCGAGCAGGCGGTGAGAGTCGCTAAAGAGAAAGGGATACGGCGCGCAGTTCTGCTTGCCGTCAGCGCGCCGTTTCACTGCGAGCTGATGAAGCCGGCAGCCGAAAGGCTCGCCCCTTTGCTTGACGAAATAGAATTTTTTGATTTGAATGTGCCGCTTGTGACAAACGTCGCCGCCGCCGTTATCACTTCCGGTCAGGATGCGCGACAAAGTCTTGTCCGACAGGTGGCAAGCTCCGTCCGTTGGAGCGATTCAGTCCGTGTGCTTTTAGACCACGGCGTGACGCGCTTTATCGAGATAGGGCCTGGCAAGGTGCTTTCAGGTTTGATTCGACAGATGGATCGCGACTGCGAGATTTTAAATGTCGAAAACCCTGAGACGCTCGAACAGGCGGCGGCCGCTTGCGGGCTTTAGGTTAGAGAATCCGCCGAGCGATTGATTCGACAATCGCTCAAAGCAGAGCGCATAATGCGCTATGGGTATCCAAATTATAATAATACTGTTAGGAGGAGCTAGAAAATGGCAGAAGGGACGGTTGAAGAGAGGGTCAAGCAGATAATAGTGGATGAACTGGGCGTCGACGAGTCTGAGGTCACGCCGAATGCGCGCTTCATTGACGATCTCGGCGCGGACTCGCTCGACACGGTTGAGCTGGTTATGAGATTCGAGGAAGAGTTTAACATCGAGATACCGGACGAAGATGCTGAGAAGATCACCAGCGTCCGCGACGCAATCGATTATATCGAGAAGCACTCGAAATAGCCCTTCGAGCGCGGGAGGCTTCTCTAGTTGGAGGAAACGGCTTTGAATCGTCGTGTTGTCGTTACAGGCATCGGCCTGATTTGCGGCTCGGGCAATACAAAAGAAGAGGTCTGGTCCGGGTTGCTCGCGGGCAGCAGCCAGGTGGGGGCCATCACCCGGTTCGATGTCTCAAGCTTTCCCGTCCGCATCGCGAGTGAGGTGAAGAGCTTTGACCCGCTGAAGTTCATCGAGAAGAAAGAGGTCAAAAAGATGGACCTCTTCATCCACTACGCGATAGCCGCCTCGCAGGAGGCTATGGACGATTCCGGCCTGCCGATAACCGAAGCCAACGCCACGCGCGTTGGCTCATACATCGGGTCGGGCATAGGCGGGTTCGGGGTGATCGAGCGCGAGCACGAAAAATTCCTGAAAGGCGGCCCCGGCAAAATATCGCCATTCTTTATTCCTGCCGCAATCGTCAACCTGGCCGCAGGCCAGGTGTCTATACGCTTCGGCGCTCGCGGGCCAAACTCGGCGACCTGCACGGCCTGTTCTACGGGCGCGCACGCCGTAGGCGACAGCTTCAAGATCATCCAGCGCGGCGACGCCGACGCAATGATCTGCGGCGGAGCCGAAGCGGCCATCACTCCGATGGGCGTCGGAGGGTTCGCCGCCATGCGCGCGCTGTCTACGCGAAACCAAGAGCCCGAGCGAGCGAGTCGCCCTTTTGACGCCGACCGCGACGGATTTGTCATCGGCGAGGGCGCGGGCATATTGATCCTCGAAGAGCTTGAACATGCGCGCGCGCGCGGGGCGAAGATTTACGCCGAGCTGATCGGCTACGGCATGTCGGCCGATGCGTTTCACATCACTCAGCCGTCGGAAGACGGCGACGGGGCCGTGCGAGTCATGCAGAATGCAATACATGACGCGGGCATAGAACCGCACGAGGTGGATTATATAAACGCTCACGGCACCTCGACTTTCTATAACGATAAGCTTGAGACCATGGCTATTAAGCGAGTCTTTGGCGATTCGGCTTATTCGATTCCCATAAGCTCTACCAAATCGATGATGGGCCATCTGCTCGGAGCCGCCGGAGGCGTTGAAGCCGGCATTATCGCGCTGGCGCTCCACGATCAGGTCGTGCCGCCGACGGCGAATTACGAAAAGCCCGACCCGGATTGCGACCTCGATTATGTGCCTAATACGGCGCGGCGCGTCGAGATCAAGTACGCGCTTTCAAACTCATTCGGCTTTGGCGGAACGAATGCCGCCGTGCTGATGAAGCGTTACGAGCAGACGAACGGAAAATAGACGCCACTAATAAGGTAAAGCATGAACATAGTCGTTTGTTTGAAACAGGTTCCAAAGAAGGACTCTATCTTGAGAATCGCGGCGGACCAGAAATGGATAGACGAGCGCGATTTGAGCTATGAGATGAGCGAGGCCGACGCCTACGCGCTCGAAGAGGCGCTGCGTCAAAAAGAGAAGCACGGCGGCGAGGTCATAGTCGTCAGCCTCGGCCCGGAGCGAGTCCGCCAGTCGATCAAAGAAGCGCTGGCTAAAGGCGCTGACCGCGCCATCCATTTGAACGATCCCGTCTTCGATACGGCCACGGATGCCTCGGCCATCGCTCGCGCAATTGCGGCCGCGCTCAAGGATGAGAAATTTGATTTGATTTTCACCGGGCTTCAATCCGACGATTACGGGTTCGCGCAGGTGGGGTTGATTCTGGCCGAGCATCTTGGGCTTCCGAGCGCGACAATCGTTATGGAAGTGCAGCCCGAAGAATCGAGCGTGCGGGTCAAGCGAGAGCTTGAGAGCGGCTGGTTCCAGTGGGTGCGAATACCGAGCCCCGCGCTGCTTACGATTCAATCGGGCATCAACCAGCTTCGCTACGCCACGCTTAAAGGCATCATGGCGGCGAAGAAAAAAGAGATACGCGAAGTCAAGGCGGCAGACCTCGGCCTCAGCGCCGAAGATTTGAAGCCATTGCAGACAATCGAGCGCGCCTACTTGCCCGAAAAGACCAAGCGCACGGAGATGATCGAGGGCAAGCCCTCGGAAGCGGCAGCAAAGCTGGTTGAAAAACTGCGCTTCGACGCAAGAGTGCTATAAATTTTGGATTTTGGAATCGGAGTAGGATAGCCGCTTTCTTCAATCCAAAATCCAAAATCAAATGGGGGATAGATGAGCGAGGGAATACTTCTTTTTATAGAGCAGCGCGACGGAGTTTTAAATCGCACTTCGTATGAAGCGATGGTGGCGGCGCAACGCATTGCCGCACAGACTGGCGATAAAGTGTCTGCCGTAGTGCTAGGCTCCAACGTATCTAACGTCGCGTCGGACGTAGCTGCTAAAAAGGTCGAAGCCGTTTACACGGTCGAAGACAGCAAACTCGCCGAGTACACGCCCGACGGTTATGTCGGCGCGCTTCGCCGCGTAGTCGAAAAGCTCGACCCGCGACTTGTCATCTTGAGCCATACTTATCAGGTCCGCGATTTTGCTCCGAAGCTGACGGCGGCGCTCGCAAAGAGTTTCGTTCCCGATTGTATAGGTTTCCGCGTTGATGGAAATGAGGTCGTCTTCACGCGGCAGATCTTCCAGGGCAAGATCAACACGGATGTAAAAGTTTCAGCCGCGCCTCCCGTCTTCGCGTCATTCCAGGCGGGCGCATATCGCGCCGATCTGGCAGAGGCGGGCGAGTCGCCCGCTCGCGTCGAAGCTCTTGAGATCGATCTCGGTGACGTAAAGATTCGCACACAGCCGGAAGAGAAATTCCAGGAGGCCAAGCAAGCTGTTGATCTCACACAGGCTCCGTTGATCGTAGCCGTCGGGCGCGGCATCAAGAGCCAGGAAAACATCGCCATCGTCGAAGAGCTTGCTAAAGCTCTGGGCGCAGAGATCGCCGCGTCTCGTCCTATTTGCGATAACGAGTGGCTCCCGATGGATCGGCAGATAGGAAGCTCGGGGCAGACCGTCTCGCCAAAGCTTTACCTGGCCGTCGGCATATCGGGCGCGATCCAGCACGTCGTCGGTATGAAAAACTCGCAGACGATAGTCGCGATCAACAAAGACCCGGAAGCGCCGATATTCGATATTGCCGATTACGGAATAGTCGGCGATCTGTTCGAGATAGTTCCTGCGCTCACCGCCGAGGTTCGTAAAGCAAAAGGCGAGTGACGTAAGACAAAATTAAACGACAAAGGGCAAAAGCGGTTGAGTCTCAGTTCTCGCCCTTTTGCCTTTTTCGCTTTGCCTATTATGATTGGGTTATGAGCATCGAAAGAGAAACTCTTGAAATGGACGTTCTGCTCGTGGGAGCGGGACCGGCGAATCTGGCGTGTGCGCTGCACCTCGCAAAGCTGATCGAAGCGCATAACAAGCGCGCGAAAGAATCCGGCGGCAAGCCGCTTGACGAGATCAACATCGCCGTCATCGAGAAGGCCTCGGAGATCGGCGCGCACCAGCTTTCGGGCGCGGTGCTGGACCCTGTTAGCCTCAGAGAGTTAATCCCCGATTTTGAGAATGAGGGCGCTCCGCTTGAAGCGCCGGTTGGCGAAGAGAAGGTTTATTTTCTGACCGAGCGCGGGAAAATCGGCGCGCCTATAATCCCGCCCCCGCTTCGCAATCATGGAAACTATGTCGTGTCGCTAAACCGTCTCGTGCGCTGGATGGGCGAAAAATGCGAAGAGGCCGGAGTCAACATCTTTCCCGAGTTCCCCGGCGCAGAGGTGCTTTATGAAGGCGAGAACGTCATAGGCGTGCGGACCGGCGACAAGGGCATAGATAAGACAGGAAAAGCGAAACCGAATTTTGAGCCGGGCGTCAACATCGTCGCGCGCGTTACGGTGCTTGGCGAAGGCGTTCGCGGGTCGCTCACAAAACAGTTGATTGACCGCTTGAAGCTCGACCTTGAGAGCGATCCCCAGGTCTACTCGGTCGGAATAAAAGAGCTGTGGGAAGTGCCCGACGACCGTTTCCCGCCCGGCTCGGTGATACACACTCTGGGCTGGCCGCTCGATTTGCACACGTTCGGCGGCTCGTGGGTTTATGGGATGCGCGACCGCATAATCGATATAGGACTTGCGGTGGGGCTTGATTACCGCGATCCGCGCATAGACCCGCACCACGAGTTCCAGCGATTCAAGACGCACCCGCTGATTGCCGAGCTGCTCAAAGACGGGAAGATGGTTCGCTACGGTGCAAAAGCGATGCCTGTGGGCGGGTGGTACACGTTGCCGCAGATGACTGCGAACGGCGTGATGATCATCGGCGATTCGGCAGGAATGCTGAACGGGGAGCGGCTCAAGGGAATTCACACTGCAATCAAAGCCGGGATGCTCGCGGCAGAGACTATATTGGAGTCGCTAGTCGCCGGAGATTATTCGCGCGCGACGCTCGGAGCATTCGATAAGCGTCTGAAAGAGAGCTATATCGGGCGCGAGCTTTACAAGGCGCGCAACTTCCACCAGGCGTTCGACCGGGGTCGAATGTTCGGGCTCGCCATTGCCGGAATCTCTACAGTGACGGGAGGCCGTTTACCAAGGAAACTCCCTATCAAAGCGGGCCATCAGCATATGCGGAAGCTCGCGCCGCTTGACGGGGAGAGCGGCGCGGATCGCTACGCCGATCTGAAATACGACGACAAGCTGACTTTCAACAAGCTGACGGACGTTTATTATTCGAGCACACACCACGACGAAGACCAGCCTTCGCATCTCAAGGTAGTCGATTTAAATATCTGCGTTGATCGGTGTGTTAAAGAGTACGGCAATCCATGTGAGAATTTCTGCCCCGCGAATGTCTACGAGATGGTAGATGCGGGCGACGGGAAGAAGAGGCTTCAGGTCAACTTTTCAAACTGCGTGCATTGCAAAACGTGCGACATCATGGACCCCTACCAGATAATTAATTGGGTCCCGCCCGAAGGCGGCGGCGGACCTAATTACCGCAATATGTGATTAATCAAAGCTTATGGTGGAGTAGTTGCGCTGGAGGCGCAAGAGATATTAGCCGGTGGTGAAGCCATCGGCTTGATCGGCCACTCGCTCTCGCGCCCTGGAAGGGCGCAGGATCAAGTCAACGTCCTGCGCCCTTCCAGGGCGCGCTGGTTTTATCGGCTATGTCCGGTGGCTTCACCACCGGCTAATATCCTTGAGTCCCTCCGGGACTCTTAAAGGATATTAGCTTCGATTAATTAACCGCCCGCGAAGCTGAGCCGCCGAGGCTGCTGCGGACGGTGACGTTCTGCGGGTTCGACGACACGTTAAATTCCCCGCGATAACGCCCCCCGCCATCATTACGCAGCACTCCGATCTGTGCGTTTGTCGAAGTGACAAAGACGGTCAACGTGGCGTTCGAGCTTGTGCTGGTCGCCTCGACGCGCAGCCTCCCGCTTGAATACTCGGCGCGCTGGATGGCAACCGTGTCAGTTGTGGGCGGTGGCGGCGGCGGTTGCGCCGTCACCGTCAGCGTTGCAGTCCTGCTCACACTACCGAAAGATCCGGTGATGGTTACGGATGTTGAAGTCGAGACGGTGCCGGTCGTCACAGTAAACGTCGCGCTCGAAGCTCCCGCAGAAACGGTTACGCTTGCCGGGACTGTAGCCGCAGCGCTGTTATCGGAAAGCGTAACGACCGCGCCGCCCGTAGGCGCTGCGCCTGTCAGTATGACCGTCCCTTGCGACGAGTTGCCGCCGACTACGCTCGCCGGATTCAGCGTGAGCGTCGAGAGGCTGACGCTACCGGGCGGAGGCGGTGGCGGGGGCGCTCCGTTCTTGATGGTGATTGAGCGCACGGATGACCAGCCGCTGGTCTGGTTCGCTGCATTGCGCCCGCGCACGCGCCACCAGTAACGCTTCTGGCTTGAGAACGAATGCGTAAACTGCGTCTGCGAGATTCCCGATAACGAAACCGTAAACGGGGCGCTAAAGTTACTTGAGTCGTCGATCTGTATGTCATAGCTCGACGCATTCGCCGCCGCATTCCAGGTGAAAGTTATTTGAGTATTCGGCGGAAGAGTTACGCCATTGGCCGGGCTGACCAGAGTCGGCGTTGATGGCGGCGCGGGTTCGCCTACTATAAAAGACCTAACCGGCGACCACGCGCTGAGGTTATGCGCCGAATCGAGAGTTCGCACGCGCCAGTAAAAAGTGCCCGAGAAGATCGTCGGGAAATCGGTTCCGGCTTGCGAAGCCGACGCCCATGTTTCGTACCATCCGTCCAACTCGGCAATGATCGTGTCCGAGAATGCCGGGTTCGGGCTTACCTGTATGTGATAAGCTTCGACTCCCGACGGGTCTGAGGCGTCAGCCCAGTCAAAGTCTACAAAGACCGGCGCTCTGAATGACGCTCCATCCGCTGGGCTGATGAGCGCGGGCGGAGTGGCCGTCGTGTCGCCGTTCTCAAACGGCTGAAGCGTCATTTTAGCCACGAAGGCATCATAGACGTTAAAGGCGCTCGGACTGCCATTAGCTCCGTAAACCCGATCAAAAGCGCCGACCGTGGTAGGGAAGTCCGTTGATTTCGTCTGCCCGGCTACGATGACCGTGTTGCCGCCGACGTAAGCGACGCTCATATGATTCTCGAACGACGACCCTCCGAGCAGGGTCGAGTAGAGCAACTGGCTCCCTGTGGAGTTGATACGGCAGACGAAACCGTCCGACTGGTTCGGGGTCCTGTCGTACGCGCGCTCGGTCGTCGGAGGATTCAGAGTTCCGTTTGCGCCTACGACGATTGCCGCTCCCGTGTTATCGACAACCACATCGTCTGCCTGTTGATTGCCGGGCGCTCCGTAGAAAGTCGACCACAAGATAGAGCCCCCGCCTGCGGCAGGGAATTGCAGCCGCGTGACGAAAGCCATTGTCGTGTTGATAGGCGCAAAGTGTGTGGTCTGCAATGCGCCCGGCGTTGTCGGGAAATTCCCTGAAAAAGTCCAGCCGACTATTGTAACCTGGCTCTGGTTGTTCGGGTCTAAGGCGATCCCCATCGCTTGCTCCGTGTCGTTGCCACCGAGCAATGTGGAGTACTTCAAATCCGCTGCCCCCGCGCCGTCCAATTTGAGCCGCGCTACATAAACATCAGCATTGCCGTTTAGAGTTCTATCGAATGCGTTAGCAGTAGTCGGAAAAGGCGTGCCTAGAGGCGAGCCATTGGCGCTGGCTATAGGCACTGTGCGACCCGCCACGGTCACGAACCCTTGTGAATCGACGGCCAGGTCTTGCGCGTAATCGACTCCCTGCGCCCCTAGAAAAGTAGAATACGTGAGCGCCGTCCCGGCGGAGTTCAACCGCGCGACAAAACTATCCTGGTACGAACTATTGCTCGCATCACTGTAAGGACTCGGAGTTGTGTCGTATGCGCCAGCCGTCGTGGGGAAATTCAAAGAAGTGGTATTGCCCGCGACAACAATCGAGCCTGCGGGATCAACGCCTACGCCCCAGGCTTCTTCGTAACCTTGCGTCGGGTTAGACGGGTCTGACCTGGAGCCGCCGAGATAGGTCGCGAAGACCAACTGGCCGCCGGTCGGATTGAAGCGGGCGACGTATGCGTCGTAATCGCCGTTGTAGGTCGTGTCGTAAGCGCCGGGCGTGACGGGGAAGTTAGGCGAGCTGGTGTTGCCTACGACGATAGGGGCGCTCGTTGCGTCAACCGCGAGGCCGAGCGCGCTATCAACTCCTGACCCGTTGTATAGCGTGGAATATACCAGCGCCGTGCCTGTAGAGTTGATGCGGGCGACATAAGGCGACTGACCGAGCGGGCCTATTGCGCCGCCGGTTGCGGGAAAGTTTGCGGACCTGGTGAAGCCGATAAGGATCACGTCGCCTGACCCGTCCCGCGTCATTGCAATACTGTCTACTGTGTCGTGCTCGCTGCCCCCAAGGAATGTTCCCCATTCAAGACCGGGATCGATAGTAAGTTGCAATCGGGGGTCGCGACCTATAGCTTCGAACCCGTAACGCCGGGCATCGATCTTTCTGAAACGGCACTCGACCGGACGTTTCTCACCCGTAGGCAATTGCTCCCAGGTGACGGGCGGGGTCTGGCGGAGCAGCCCGTGAGCCGTGCGCAGCATCAATGATCCGTCGCTTGCAATCTCGATCCTTTTTGCCCCATCGGCGCGCACGGCCACCCTCGACAGGTCTGCTCCCGGAGCCAGGATCAAATCGTATTCCAGCTTCGCGGGCTCTTCACGCACGCGCATGTCTATGCCATCGTACAAGCCGCGATAGAGAAGCCCCGCGTATGTGGCGGCTCGCTCACGCCATCTCTTCGTATCGTTTCCGGAGAAGAAGTTGTAATGACCGCTTCGCTTCCCTTCGCCCGCAATCTCAACCGTTTTGGATGCGCCTTCAAAAGTCAGAGTCAAAGAACCGGTCTGAACTTTTCCGAATCCGAACTTGATGGCGTTGCTTTCAAAGCGTGCGACCGTCGTGCTTTTCCGCGCTACAAATTTCACGGAACTGTCCCACTGGCCGCGATTCTCTATAAAGTTGACGGGCAGCTTCGATAGAATTGTTGAACCGCGCTCCTGGTCGAGCGTGGCGGTAGGCGCATTTATCGTTGGTTTGGCGTCAGTCCTGGCTTTAGTGAGGTTGCCTGTCGCTTCGATTGTTTGAAAAGGAATCAATGCAGATAAAAAAGTGAGTGAAAGAAGCACAGAAAAGACAGATTTCATCTAGATCCTCCTCCCCATTTGTGCGATAGCAAATCAAATACCCATGTCTGCCTGATGACATGACCGGCAAAGAGCTTGAAAAATACCTGTCGCTTAAAAAAAATTACACGATCATTGCCACTTCTTATATTTTCCCTTGACTCATAGGGGGGAGGTGCATAACATAGGTGCGCTCAGAATAGGTTGGAGTGGAGCCGACCTGACCTCAATAACAATTTTGAAATTTTAAGAATAATAGAGACGAAGTGTGCAAATTGGAGCTTCCTCCAATCTATAGCGCGCTCAAAATGCCTGAGATTTACCTGACGAACAAGGACTCTGATGGTTTTTGGGCAGAAGTCTACGTCTATTCATTCTCAATAAAGCGAGCTGTGACCAACACATCAGGCTAGCTCTGGCTTTACATCCGCACGCGGTTGCTGAGGCTGCAAAAGGCAACCGGTTTGCGCCCGCAGTGTTTATCAAACAAGGACTGCGGAACTAATCATGCCATGCTTTGTCGTTGTCCTGCCGTGAAAGATGTCCGCGCCTCTCAGTGAAGGCGCGGACCAGGTCACTCTCGGCTCGGACTTGTCCCAGACAATGTTCTGGCCCGATCAGAAAAGCTCCTGTTGTAGCATGGCCCTGCACAGCAGAGTGGGATAAATAGTTTCTTCAGGATTTGCGCCCCATTCAGCGCGAATCAAGGCTTGATTTGCGCCAACGCCGTCTTTTGAGATCTATAGGAGGCTACATAGAACTCGACAGCCGGATCGCAGAACCTGAATCACCAAATAATTGGCTAGGTGAAACCCGAAAGGAGAAAACAAAATGGCATACATCTCGAAGAGAGATATGAGACGGGAAAAGGAGAGAAAGAATGCGACGAAAAACCGGCGCGAGCTTATAGAGGCGGGGTTCAGCCGACGCGACCTGATCAAGATGGGCTTGATCGCCAGCACCGGCATGCTGATCCCCAAAACCGGGCTGAGCGCGCGCGCACGCGATCCGTATGCCCGCATCCCGTTTGACAACCCTGAAAGCCCGCCGACGACCCCTTTCGTCGTAGAGATGCCGCGCATGACCGATGCTACGCCAGTGGTGCTCACTCCCCCGCCGCAGAGGGTTGCCAATACGGCTGCGGGCGAAGCGCCGCGTGCGGACCACCAGCGTTGGGATGAGTTCACGGCGCGATTCGGCCCGCCCATAACCTACCAGAACCTCGCGGCTCAGACCTCTGGACACATCGTACACCCGCAGCTGCCGCCGCAGACGCTGTTTACTTACAACAACCAGGTGCCGGGGCCGCTGTTCAAGAACTTCTACGGCCAGCGAGTCGTCGTGCGGTTCCGCAATAACCTGCCGCTGATCGGCTTCGACGGGTTCGGGAGGGGCGAGATCACTACGCACCTGCACAACGGCCACACGGCGTCGGAGAGTGATGGGTTCCCTGTGGACTTTTATCCTGCACCGAAGTATAAGGATCACCACTATCCGAACATACGCGCGGGCTATGACCAGTTCCCGGAGACAGCGGGCGACCACAGGGAGACGTTGAACACGCTGTGGTATCACGATCACCGCGTTGATTTCACCGCGCAGAACACCTACAAGGGACTGGCCGGGATGTACCTGCTTTTTGACGAGCTTGACTCGAACAACGAAAACGCCCCGCCGCCTCAGTTCGGACTTCCGAGCGGCGAGTTCGACGTGCCCATAGTCTTTCAGGACCGCGTATTTGACGAAGATAATGGGCGGCTGTTTTTCGACAAGTTCAATCTTGACGGAATACTGGGCGACAAGTTTCTTGCCAACGGCAAGATTCAGCCTTTCTTCCGCGTGCGCCCGCGCAAATACCGCTTCCGGCTGCTCAACGCGGGACCGTCGCGCTTCTACGAGTTCTTTATTCGCGACAAGACCACGAACCAGGACATCCCGTTCACGCATATTGCAAACGACGGCAACCTGCTGCCCAATCCGGTTCTCAACCGGACCTCGACAAGGATAGCGGTCGCCGAGCGCATGGACATCGTAGTGGACTTCACAGGTAGGGTGGGGCACAACATCATCCTTCAGAACCGGCTTGAGCAAGAAGACGGGCGCGGCCCGACCGGAGACATACTGCCGCCGAACGAGGCTATGGAGATCATAAAGTTCAAAGTAGACCTCCCGTTTACGGGCGACAACAGCCGCGTGCCTGCGGCCTTCCGTCCGAACCCGCCGCTTGAAGATGTGGCCGTCCAAAGGATCTGGCGATTTGACCGTTCGGGCGGCAGTTGGACGATCAACAACCAGGTATTCGACGAGGACGTGGTACGGGCCACCATCATACAGGGCACAGCCGAACGCTGGATCTTGCAGAACAACTCAGGCGGCTGGCAGCACCCGGTCCACATACACTTCGAAGAGTTCCAGATGCTGACGCGCAACGGCGTGGCTCCGCCTCCTGTGGAACGGGGCAGGAAGGACGTCGCGAGGCTACAGTTCAACGAACAGATAAGGCTCTTTATGCGCTTCAGAGATTTCGTAGGCCGTTACCCCATGCATTGCCACAACACCGTACATGAAGACCATGCGATGATGTTGAGGTGGGATATTGTTGCGCCTTAAAGGAGATCAAGATATGAAAAGAAGAAATTTGCTAGCAAACGTTTTAGGCGCGGACAAGGCTGACGACTTGAGCACGAAGACGACGGGGCCGCGCTCAACGTACTTCCCGAATTTCTTGTTGCAGACGCATGAAGGCAAGGAGGTTCGTTTCTACGACGACTTGATCCACGGCAAGCACGTGGTGATAAACATGTTTTATGCGGACTGCCAGGGCATCTGCCCGCCCGCGACTGCGAATCTGGTCAAAGTTCAGGAGCTGCTCAAAGATCGAATCGGCAAAGATATTTTTATGTATTCGATCACGCTGCGGCCTGCGGAGGATTCGCCCAAGGTTCTTGACCACTATGTTAAAATGCACGGCGTGAAGCCGGGCTGGACCTTCCTGACGGGCAGGCCCGCCGACATAGAGGTGTTGCGGCGAAAGCTGGGTTTTATAGACCCGGACCCTGAGCGGGATAAAGACAAAGCAAACCACATAGGGATCATACGCATTGGGAACGAGACGACCGATGTGTGGATAGCGCATCCCGTGTTAGCCAGACCGACTAACATCCTCAAACGCATAATCTGGTTGGAAACGCCGAAAGACTACCGGGCCGATAATGGTAGCGCCAACACTGCCAAATCGCCGGGCGGGGGTAGGAAGTGAACCGCCTGAGGCGATTCCGGCAACGAATTGCGCTGCCGGAGTTAGTGCTAATCACAGCGTGAAAGGAGAAGATAAAAAATGGGAAAGACGTTTTTTACAGGCAAGAGACTTTTTGTTGCCCTGCTTCTGGTAGTCGTCGCGGCGCTAGCTCTATCGATTTCATCTGCGACCGGCCAGGCACAGACCACATCAGCGATCGATGAGCCTTCATGCGTGGCCTTCGACGGGAGCAACCTCTGGGTGGCAAATGCAGGAAATGACACCGTGCTGAAAATATCAATGAGCACAGGCTCGATCGTAGGCTCATACGCCGTGGGCTCCACGCCCAGGTTGATTGCTTACGATGGAGTTAACATCTGGGTGGCGAATTTCGGCAACGACACCGTGACCAAGCTGAACGCTTCCAACGGCGCCCTGCTGGGCACTTATGCCGTCGGCAGAAATCCTATAGCTGTTTACCCCTCAGGAACCAGCGTATGGGTGGCGAATTTCGGCGGCGACACCGTGACCAAGCTGAACGCTTCCAACGGCGCCCTGCTGGGCACTTATACCGTCGGCGGTGGGCCGGTAGCCCTGGCCACAGCGGGATCAAACGTCTGGGTTGTCAACCAGAATACCAACAATGTGACCAAGCTTTCATCGGCTGGAGCCACGCTCGGCACGTATGGTGTGGGCAAGGCACCGTCGGGGCTGGATTATGACGGGGCAAACGTCTGGGTGACGAACTCGCAAAGCGACAATGTGACAAAGCTGCGGGCGAGCGACGGAGCAACTCTAGCCACGTACACCGTCGGGGATAACCCGCTGGCAGTAGCCTGTGCCAACGGCGAGGCCTGGGTTGTGAATCAATTCAGCCACAGCGTAACCAAGATAAATGGGACGACGGGCGCCACGCTCGGCAACTACAGCGTTGGCGATACCCCGG
Organism: Blastocatellia bacterium; assembly: GCA_963728545.1. Classification (GTDB taxonomy): domain Bacteria; phylum Acidobacteriota; class Blastocatellia; order UBA7656; family UBA7656; genus DASUNP01. The sequence goes on along the minus strand of CAVSKO010000002.1, from coordinate 1,302,134 downwards.
CATCCGCTATAGTCGAAAACGGTAACGTCTGGATTGCGAACTTCGGCAGCCGCACGTTGACCAAACTGCGCGCAAGCGACGGCGCTCTACTGGGCACATACGGCGTAACGCCATAACAATAGGGATCAGGGGTCAGGGGCCAGTTATTTGAGATTTCAAATTTGAAATTTGAGACTACAAATCCCAGGCCCCTGGTCCAGTAAAGGGTAAATGAATAAGGGTAGGAGGTACGCTCATGACAGCTCTCAAAATTACAATCATAACTCTAATCTTAACCGCAATTTTTCTTCCTATAACCGGGAGGACTCAGACCGGCGTTGCGCCGGGCGCGTACGTAAATTTCGAAGGCTCGCAAACCTCTCCCGTCCGGCTCTCGCCGGACGGGCTGCGGCTGTTCGCCGTCAATACTCCTGACGCGCGAGTCTCGGTCTTCGATATTTCGCAGGAGTTCAACCCCGTACTGGTTGCAGAGATACCTGTCGGCATCGAGCCGGTCTCTGTCAACCCGCGCACCAACGACGAAGTGTGGGTGGTCAACCAGGTCTCTGACAGCATCAGCGTCGTTTCAGTCTCGCAGGGGATCGTGACCGATACGATCTATGTCAAAGACGAGCCTGCGGACGTAGTATTTGTCGGCAGCAAGGCATTCGTCACCGCCTCGCGCAGTAACGCTGTGCGAGTCTTTGACGCGACAACTCACCAACTGCTGAAGACGATACCTGTCTTCGGCGAAAACCCCAGGGCGTTAGCCGTCAGCCCTGACGGCAGCAAAGTCTATGCGGCCTTTGCGCTATCTGGCAATCGAACGACGATCATTCCAGCCGGCAGCGCTCCCGCGCCACCGCGCCCGACCAATCCGAACCTTCCGAACGCTCCGCAGGAAGGGTTGATCGTTGACGCGACCGACCCGCAATGGAACCCCGGCGTCATCAAATACAACATGCCGGATAACGACGTTGTCGAAATAGATGTCGCAACGCTCAGCGTCTCGCGCTACTTCTCGCAAGTGGGGACGGTAAATCTCGGCATAGCCGTCCGCCCCACAACGGGCGATCTGTATGTCGCAAACACGGACGCGCGCAACCTTGTGCAATTCGAGACGAACCTTCGCGGCCACTTCGTAGATAACCGCGTCACGCGCATCGCAATGCCGGGAGGCGCGACGGCGGATTTCGATCTGAACCCCTTTGTCGATTATTCGGTGTTGCCCAACTCTCAGGCAAAAGCCGAAGCGCTCGCTCAACCGACTGCGCTGCTATTCGAGCCGAGCGGGAACTTCCTTTACGTCGCGGCATTCGGCACCGACCGTGTTGCTCAACTTGATGTGAACGGCAACGTAATCTCGCGCATCGAGATCGGCCCGTCAACGGGCGCTACGGTCAACCCGAGAACGAAGCGCGGCCCGCGCGGCCTCGCTCTGAGCCGGACGGGGCTGTACCTCTATGTCTCGAATAGAATCTCGAACACCGTCTCGGTAGTCAACACTTCATCAAACTCGGTGGTGAAAGAGTTGGGCGCAGGCAGCTTCGACCCCACTCCGCAGGTCATCAGAAACGGGCGCGGCTTCCTTTATGATGCGAAGCTCTCCGGGAACGGATCGGCATCGTGCGCATCGTGCCACATAGATTCCGATATGGATATGCTGGCGTGGGACCTTGGCAACCCCGGCGGCAATATGCAGACGGTCGGAAGCAACGGCTTCACTTTCCAGTTTCACCCGATGAAAGGCCCTATGACGACCCAGACGCTCAGGGGGCTCAGCGGGCTTAATCCGCTGCACTGGCGGGGCGACAGGGCGACCTTTCTTGATTTCAACGGCGCGTTCAGTTCTCTTATGGGTGGGGTGGCGCTTTCCAGCGCTGACATGACCGCCTATCGAGATTATGTAGATACGATTCGGTTTCAACCGAATCCGAACCAGAACCTGGATCGGACGCTTCCAAGCACGATCGCGGGCGGCAACCCGAATGCGGGTCGCAACAGCTTTCTCAACGAGCCGTTTACGTCGAGCGTAACCTGTAATACCTGCCACACGGCCAATCCCGGCACCGGTACGAACAGGGCGATAATACCCGCTTCCTTGCTTCAAGAGGCGCAGGCTTTCAAAGTGCCGCAACTCAGAAACGTCTATCAAAAATTGAACTTCAACAGCGGCACCGGCGCGTCGAGCATAGGCGGGTTCGGAATCCTTCACAACGGGTCAGTCCCCAGCCTCTTCTCGTTTCTGTCGAACCCCGTCTTCCAGAGCTTTTCGAATGATACGGTGAGAAAGACAAACATAAGCGCGTTCTTGCTCTGCTTTGACACGGGGATGGCTCCGGCGGTCGGTTACTCCCGCACAATCACGTCGGCAAACGTCAACAATACGGCTGTGATTAACGACTGGGCACTGCTTGAAGGTCAGGCCGCGGCGGGCAATATCGATCTTATCGTTAAAGGGACAATCAACGGGCAGAAGACGGGGCTTGTTTACAGACCGGCGTCGAACGATTATAAGACCGACAGGACAGGTGTCGGGCCGTTTACGCGGGCGCAGTTGGCGAGCAACATAACTGCCGGAGGTGTGCTGACGCCGATGGGAGTTCCAGTAGGCTCAGGCACGCGCATGGGCATAGACCGGAACCTGGACGGAGTGCTGGACGGGGACCTCGCCCCGCCGCCGCCGCCAACCGTCGTGCTGCACGTAGGCAACCTCATCACCACCGATGCCAACGGCGTTGCGAAGACCTCTTTCAGAAGGGGACAAACAATCTTCTGGAGAGCGTTGATAGTCGATCAAAGCAACGCGCCCGTTAGCGGCGCATCCGTCAGAACAGATGTGACGGGCGCAGTGACGACTAGCAAAACGAGCACCACCGGCTCGAACGGATGGGCGTTGTTCAATGTGACGACCGCCAACAATAATCCCAGAGGGACTTCCACTATACGTGTCAACTCGGTGAGCAAGACAAACACGACTTACAACCCAGGAGCCAATGTCAAAACTTCGGTCAACTTTACGTTGCAGTGATCGTAGCGAGTTTGAAAAGACTCGAAGAGGCGCGATTCAATAGCCTGGAGCGCAGCCCCAGGTCAGCGTCAATATCACGACAAGCCCTGAAAGTTCAGGGCGACACCGCATGACTTCAAGCTGGTGCGGGCATGATTTCTCGATTATACTCATGCCCGCACCGGGTGTTCTCTTCGCAACGCCTCGGACAATCATCACTGTTCACCCAGATAGAAGAAGCTAGAGATAGATTCTGCAAGCCGTTTTGCGGGAACTTTGAACCTGATCGCTTAAGGGGAGAATTATGCGCTATCAAAATGGAACAGTTGAGATAAGGAGAGGCTTTATCAAGCTTCTCAACTCGGCGCCTGTCGCAACGCTCGTTCTATTGCTTGCCTCTTGCTCATTTCAATTGACAATCCCACAGCAGGTCGAAGCGAGGCAAAAACAGCAGGCCGTCTACGTCTGTCCCATGGACCCACAAGTTAAGTCCGCAAAGCCTGGCAAGTGTCCAAAGTGCGGCATGGCATTGAGAGTTGCCGACACGCCCGCCTCGACCTCAACCGGCGAGGAGAAACGGGAGGCCGCGAGCGCGGATCGGGTTGCTGTCGAGATACCGGACGTGAATGTCATCGATCAAGATGGGCGCAGGCTGCGCTTTTACTCAGACCTTGTGAAAGGGAAGGCCGTAGCGATCAATTTTATCTTCACAACCTGCACGACGATCTGCCCGCCGCTCACCGCGACTTTTCGCAAGGTCCAACAGCAGTTGGGCGAGCGCGTGGGGCGCGAGGTGTCGTTGATATCCGTGAGCGTAGACCCGACGACCGATGTGCCCGAAAGGCTCTCGGCTTTCGCATCAAAATTCAATCGAGGCGACGGGTGGACGTTTGTTACAGGGACGAAGCCCGAGATAGATCGTTTGCTTCGCGCGCTCGGCGCATACGTCGGAGATAAAAATGATCACACGCCTATGATACTGATAGGCAACGAGAGCGCCGGGTACTGGACGCGGACTTACGGGCTTGCGCCGTCGGGAACGCTCGTCAAAGCGATCACCGAAGCGGCGGATAAGACTGCTACCGGCGTTTCTGCGACAAGCGCGCAACAAACCGGCGCGCAGCCACAACAGGCAACGGGTCAATCTAAACCTGCTACGCCGGCCGAAGCAGCCGCCCGCTACTTCCCAAATAATGTTCTGCTCACGCAGGACAATCGCCCCGTGCATTTTTTTGATGATCTGCTCAAAGGCAAGACTGTATTGATAAACTTTGCCTTCACGACCTGCGTGGGGGTCTGTCCGCCGATGACTGCAAATCTCGCAAAGGTCCAGGAACATCTCGGCGACCGTGTTGGCCGCGACATCGACATGATTACGATCACTGTCGATCCGATCATTGATACACCGGAAGAACTGAGAAAGTATGCGGATAAATTCAAGGCGAAACCGGGGTGGTATTTCTTGACGGGCAAGAAAGAGAATGTCGATCAGGTGCTCTACAAAGTGGGCGGTTATGTCGAGGACAAGGATCAGCATGTCAACCTCTTGATGGTCGGCAACGTCGAGACGGGCGAATGGATGAAAGTATTCGCGATGGCGAAACCTTCTGAAATTGCCGACGCGGTGCTGAAGGTCGCGGGCCCGATCAAGAAGTAGCATGCGCTCGACTACTTGTGCCGAAGATAAACAACGCTGCTTGACACATTCAATTGGCGTTGGATAAATTACCTACCGAAAAGAGCGCAATATTCCCGCTTTCTTTCCCTTCCGGAGCTTGTTAATAATTAAAAATGGCTGCATCTATCCCCCAACAAAAATCGCCAACACGCAAAGGCATGAATAACTCTCTCAAGCTCATAATCTTCTTTGTGGCGCTGACCGTCGCGATGACCCTCATCGTAGTCTATGCCTGGGAAGAGCTGGGGATGTCACCGCTCTATTCGCATGTTCAGAAGATATATCCCGACGATCCCGACATGGCATGGAAGGTCGCGCAGCGGATAGAACATTTCTTTATTTCGGTCATTGTTAATTCCATCGTCGTCACCCTGTTGTTGCGGCTGGTTGATAAGCAGCAACACAGGCTCCGCGAGAGTGAAAACTTCCTTAACACGGTGCTCGAAAGCTCTACCGAATACGCCATAATAGCGATTGACATCGAAGGCCAAGTAACGCTGTTTAATCGCGGCGCCGAATTGATTTTCGGCCATAAGGCAGGCGATATGCTCGGTACGCAAGCGAGAATGCTCGTGCGCGATGCCAGGTATAGTGACGAAGATAAGCCATTTCTTTTGTCTGGGCGCGAGGCAGAAGTGAAAGGGCGTTCGCAGATTGAAGTCGAGTTAGAGCGGGCCGATGGAAGCTCCTTCGGCGCGGCAGTAGCAATAACACCCATCCGCAAATCAGAGTCCCAATTGATAGGCTATCTCTGCATCATCAGGGACCTGACCGCTGAGAGGAAAAACGAAGAGTCGCTTCGCCAGTTGCGGGAGCAGCTCATGCATAACGAAAAGATAGCTGCGCTCGGTCGCATGGCTGCGCAGGTTGCGCACGAGGTCAGAAACCCGCTCGCCGGACTGCAACTTTATTCGCTCCATCTGAAGGGCAAGGTGGAAGGGAAGATAGATAAGGCCGAGATGTCGCTTATAGACAAGATCATAAACAGCACAAATCACCTTTCGGACACGGTTGAGCGAGTCATCAGCTTTTCCCGGCCGATCACGCTCCAGCGCCGCTCGGCAGACATTAACCGCGTCATAAAAGATGCGCTTCAACTGGTCGAGCCGCAACTGAGCGCCAACAAGGTCAAGGTGATAATGAATCTTGAAGGCGATGAATTGCCCGATCCAACCGAGGCCGCCGCGATGATCGATGAAGCATCTATGCGGTCGGCTTTGATTAACCTTATGCTCAATTCAATCCAGGCCATGCGCGAAGGGGGTGATCTGACAATCTCGACACACCGCTCGACAGGCTCGGTTGAAATCGAGATTTCAGATACAGGCATAGGCATGTCGGAAGAACTGTTAAAGAATGTGTTTGAGCCATTCTACACGACCAAGAGCCAGGGTTTGGGGCTTGGGATGTATTACGTGCAAAAAGTCATCTCATTGCACGGCGGCTCAATAAAATTAGAGAGCACGGCGGGGGAGGGGACTCGCGTAAAGATCACACTTCCGTCGGAAGAGAAAGGCACAAATGAAGTCAGGCGGCACCATACTAGTAGTTGATGATGAGCGGAGCGTCACCGACGCGTTTGAGCTGATATTAAGCGACCAGGGACATGACGTGAAAACGGCTGAGACGGCGGCCGAAGCCATGGCGTTATTTGTTGACAGATTGTTTGACCTGGTCTTTACAGACCTCCGCATGCCCGATGCTACAGGCATCGAACTGCTCGACCAGATCAAACAGCACAACTCTGAAACCGAAGTCATATTGATGACTGCGCACGGCTCGCTCGATGTTACGATTGAAGCCATAAAGAAAGGCGCGTATTACTACCTCGAAAAGCCGTTCACGCCCGACCAGTTGATTATGCTTACAGACAGAGCGCTACAGCTTCGCGCGATAAAGAGGGAGAACAAAACGCTCAAGCAGACGCTCGTCGGAGAGAGCGAAGCCTTTGGCATCATCGGCCGCACAGCAAAAATGCGCCGAATTTATCAGACTATAAGGGCGACGGCACAGTCCGAAGCGGCCGTGTTGATTGAAGGAGAGAGCGGGACCGGAAAGGAGTTGATTGCGACAGCCTTTCATCTCCAGAGCGACCGGGCCAGCGGGCCGTTCATCGCAATTAATTGCGCGGCCATACCGCCTGACCTGATCGAGTCGGAACTTTTCGGCTACAAGAAAGGGGCATTCACAGGGGCCGACCGCGATAAGAGGGGTTTGGTCGAAGCCTCTTCCGGCGGGACGTTGCTGCTGGATGAAATCGCGGAGATGCCCGTACACCTCCAGACCAAGCTGCTGCGCGTACTTCAAGAGCGGAAACTCCGCCGTCTCGGGGACGAGCAGACAATCAAGGTAGACTTTCGATTGATAGCCGCTACAAACCGAGACACGCAGCAGGCAATGCAAGACGGCTCGCTCAGAGAAGACCTGTATTTTCGGATCAGCACCATCAAAATTACGGTGCCGCCTCTTCGCGAGCGGGCAGACGACCTGCCGCTTCTGGCCGAACTGTTTCTGCTCCGCTACGCCGAAAAATACGGCAGGAAGGTTCGGGGAATATCTCAACCGGCCTCCGCGCTCCTGAGCCGTTATAACTGGCCCGGCAATGTGCGCGAGCTTGAGAGCGTCGTTGAGCGAGCCGTGCTGTTTTGCCAGGAAGACCAGATTGCGCCCGAAGACCTGCCCGATCACATAAACGTCGCCGGGCCGGGAAACTACAGGTGTGAAATTCCGCCTCACATGACGTTAGAAGAGATAGAGCGCGAAGCCATCGAGCAGACGCTTGACCGAACCGGGGGCAACGTCAAGAAGACTGCTGAGATTCTGAATCTCCACAGACCTACGCTCTATCGCATGATGAAAAGATTCGGAATCAAAGGGAATGGCACTGTTATGGAATAGAACATGGCGTGGCAGATCGCGTGGATTTTAGATCACCCGGAATAATCAGCAACATTTAATACTAGAGTCTGTTTTAGTAAAGCCCCAAAGGGGCGCAATTCAATAGCCCGGCTGCCGCACGCCGGGTAGAAGGCGATTTATTAATTAAGCCCTGAAAGGGCGAAATAAATCGTTCGGATTATTTCGCCCTTTCAGGGCTTGTATGAATTGGTGCTGGTGAACACAGGGCGCTGCCCTGTGCTATTGGATTGCGCTTTTCAACCGACGCCGTTATCAATAGGCACGGCGGTTGCACACATGCCATCAAAGCTGTTCAGGTTGCAACTGCATTCTTATGGCTTATCAGGATTGAGGAGAATTGTGTAGAGCGTGATAGATATTCTTGTCATAGACGACGAGCCCAGTGTGGGTGATGCGCTCAGCATCGTACTGGGCGATCAGGGCTACAGGGTGGTGGTCGCGCTTAACGGGCGGGACGGGATTGAGCTTGCCAAAAGGGAGAGGTTTTCCGTTGCGATAACTGATCTTCGACTGCCTGATATGTCCGGGTTCGACGTGTTGCATTACCTGAAGATGAATGACCCGCTCTGCCCCGTCATCGTCATCACAGCGCACTGCACGCCCGAAGTTGTCGCCGAGTCAAAGCGACTCGGCGCGCTTGGTGTGTTATCAAAACCTTTCTTCCCCTCCGACATTCTCTCACTAATTAACGCAGGGCTGAAAAGAGAGATCACTTGTGAAATGGACATGGCCTCGGATGAGATGGAAGAACCCTCGACTTGAAAACGCCCCGTCGTCGGCACGCCCGCTCTGTTAACGACTCCTGTCAAGCTTTGCATCACACAGCGCGGTGCAGTGATTCACGGTGAAACACTTTCGTGATAACCGTGCAGGGAACATTTATCGCAGAAATTTTTTCTTAGCCCTTTCCACCAAACATTTCCACTCATTCTGAAAAAGGCTGCGAGCAGAGGCACACAGGTTGCACTGATCCAGCATCATCCAACGGCGCTCATGGCCCTGAGCGCAAAGCAGTATATGTAGTAATTGATTTGATTCTCCTGAAGGAGGTTTCGCTTTAAAGCGCGTCGAGCGCATGTGTAGCGATCAAATCTAATCGTGTAACAGCATTCAGCAAGCACATATCTTTTTGCGTGCAGCCTGAGCGCCGTTTCGTCGAAGGTCAAGAGTCGAACAGCTTCGGCAGCCTTAATCTGGCTGGCAGCCACTGGTGTTGTCTATTTTCAGATCGAGGGGCTTCCGGTTCGGCTCTATAACAATTGACACAGAATTGAGGAGCAAAAACCCGAAATGAAAAATAGGAAAAGGGAGAAGATAAAGAATCTTCCGAAGCTCATCAGTTGTAGTTTCACCCTTGTCATACTGGTTGCAATAACGGCGACAACTGCGATGGCGCAGACGCCAACCTGCAACAGGACGATCAAGGCCGATGTGGTCGCTTTAGACCAGGTCTATACCTACAACCGCTTCGGAGCTTTCAACCCTGCCGGAATGATGTATGCGCTCCGCCGGGACGTTGTCCCAATAACAGGCGGGTCGCTAAGCCCAGGGAATGTTCAACTCAGACCGGACAAGCGTCCGCGTCCGCTCGTGCTGCGCGCAAACGAAGGCGATTGCTTGCAGGTGACTTTCACCAACCTGCTCAATACGACGCCTCCGGATAACTCTACGGCAACGCGCAAAGCATCCATGCATGTCAACGGGCTCGACTATGTCGGAAGCATAGCCTCTGACGGAGCAAACGTGGGCCAGAACCCGTCGTCGCTCGCAGCGCCCGGCGAGACAAAAGTCTACACCTGGTACGCTGCAAAGCAAGGTCAGTATATGCTCTACTCGATGGGCGCGAATGCCGGAGGCGAAGGCGACAACGGTCAGCCGGGTCTTGGCCTTTTCGGGGCCGTCAACGTAGAACCGAAGAATTCCAAGTGGTATCGCTCGCAAGTGACTGCCCAGCAGCTTCAATCAGCCAATGCGGGAACAAATCCCAACGGCACGCCAAGAATCAATTACGATGTCAAGGACGGCGGCAATAATCCCGTCCTCAACATACTCGACTCATTCAACGAGATAGTCCACACGGACATCAACGCAATCATTACAGACGATGACGGCGTGCTGGATGAAGATTGCGGTACCGCGCCGCCTTCGAGCACCTGCGGGCAGCCGTTCCGCGAGTTCACAGTGCTCTTTCACGACGAGATCAAAGCCGTCCAGGCATTCCCCGAACTCGATGCGGAGCTGATGCACGGAGTCCGAGACGGCTTCGCGATCAATTATGGCGCGTCCGGGCTGGGCTCTATGCTTGTGGCAAACCGCAAGAAGGTCGGCCCGACTAAAGATTGCGGCGAGTGCAAGTTTGAAGAGTTCTTTCTGGAATCGTGGGCCGGGGGCGACCCGGCTATGGTGGTAAGGAAAGACCCGGCAACCGGCAAGGCTGTCGAGGCGCTCTACCCTGACGATCCTTCAAACGTACACCACTCGTACCTGGGTGAGCCTGTGCGCTTCCGCAACATTCACATAGGCGCAGAGACTCACGTGTTTCACCTTCACGCGCACCAGTGGCTGCAAAGCCCGCGCGACCAGAACTCAACATATCTCGATTCGCAGACCATCTCTCCCGGCGCTGCATTCACCTACGAGATAAACTATGGCGGTTCGGGCAACCGCAATTTCACCGTGGGAGACTCCATCTTCCATTGCCACCTGTATCCCCACTTTGCGCAGGGGATGTGGGAGCTGTGGCGCGTTCACGACGTATTCGAAGCGGGAACCGCTGACCGGAACCTGCCCGATGCAGAGATCGCGGGCGGCACTCCAAACCCGGCCGTGGTTCCGATCCCGAACGCGAAAATAAAGAACAACGCCGGGACGGCTTTTAACCTTGGGCTACCGCCGATGCCCACGGCAGACTTCAAGGGCTTTCCCTTCTACATAGGGGTCAAGCCGGGCGATAACCTCCAGAACCTCGTGGGGCATCGTCCTCCGCAAGCTCCGAATGATATAGAGCGGGACGGCGGCTTGCCGCGTCACCGCATCATGGCTTCAACCGTAGTGGACGGGCCGGCGGCAATCGAGCCCGCACTGCTCAATGATCCGGTCGCGTCGCGCGTACTCTCTGAGAACAACGATCCGAACCTGCTTGCTTTTGCGCGCAAGCTCGAAACAGCAAAGGTCGAGTTGCTCCCGAACGATGGAAGCGCGGTCGAAAAGAGAGCAATCGATTTCCACGCGGGCGTCGGAGCGTCAAGCTTTACAACTCAGTACGACTGGCCCGCAAAGGCGTACTCGTCATTCACGGCGACCGGCGCAAGCGGGCTTTTCTTAGTCAACGGTCGCGCGGCCAAGCCGGGCGCACCGTTTGCAGATCCTTGCCCCGATACGTTTAAGATCGGAAGCACCACAAGGTCGGTTACGACGCGCAACTACCGCTCGGCCTACATACAGTTCGACATGACTGTGAACCGCGAGGGCTGGCATGATCGCCAGGCGCGCATCATCACCCTTGAGCAGGATGCGCTTCCGACGATCAACGGAACGCGCGCGCCGGAGCCGCTGTTTTTCCGCGCCAACTCCGGCGAGTGCATAACCTATGCGGCCACTAACCTGATGCCGCACGTCTTAAACCTGGATGACTTCCAGATATTCACGCCCACCGACACCGTCGGTCAGCACATCCACCTCGTCAAGTTCGACGTGACCGCATCCGATGGCGCGGGCAACGGTTGGAACTACGAGGACGGAACGTTCTCACCCGGAGAGGTTCAGGAGCGCATCGAGGCAAACAACGCATTCCAGAACTCGATTGGCGGCGCGCAGATTCTACACCCGGTAGCCAACCCGCTGTTTGGCGATGGCCCGGACAAAGATGGAAACGGAGTGGGCGATTGGGTCGGCGCGCAGACGACCATCCAGCGGTGGTGGGCAGACCCGCTGCTCAACCGGGCAGGCCAGGACCGCACCATTCGAACAGTATTCACGCACGATCACTTCGGTCCCAGCTCTCACCAGCACCACGGATTTTATGGCGCGCTTGTCGTAGAACCGACCGATTCGCAATGGAAGTCTCTAGACGGCGGCGCGCTCGGCGGACGAGTTGATGGAGGCCCGACATCGTTTGCGGCAAACATCATCCCGACCGATCAGGCGAAGAGCTACCGCGAGTTCAACCTCTCGTTCGCAGATTTCGGGATCGTCTACAGGGCCGACTTGACCCCGGTCAATCCTCCAGGGCGCAAGGAAGCCGATCTTCCCATAGCCATCGAGCCGACGCCGATTCCGCTGCCCGAATCTATCTCGGCGGCTGATCCCGGCACACAGCTCCTCAACTATCGCAACGAGCCTATACCTCTTCGCATAGGCCAGAAAACGGCGGGCGACTTCGTCCAGAAGGCGGGCGCAGCCGGTGACATGGCAAATGTGTTTGATTCCGAAGTTCACGGCGATCCTTTCACGCCGATTCTGAGAGCGTATGAAGGCGACCGCGTTCAGATTCGATTGATTCAAGGCGCGCAGGAAGAGCAGCACGCCTTCAACATGCACGGCGTGAAGTGGCTGTTCGAGCCGGGCACTCTGGGCCAGCCGACCCCCAATAACTCTGGCTGGAACAACTCCCAGCAGGTAGGCATATCAGAGCACTTCGAGTTCGTGCTTGATAGTGTGTTAGGGCAGAATAACAACTCGCCTACGAAAGGCGTTGACTACCTCTACTCATCGGCATCGACCGACAACCTCTGGGACGGGCAGTGGGGATTGCTCCGCGCATTCCAGGGCACACAAACAGGTCTTGCTTACCTGCCGAACAACCTGAGCGGCCAGGTCAAGACTTCAGCTACTGTCTGTCCGCAGGGTGCCCCGCTTCGTGAATTCATCGTTGAAGCGTGGGCCGCCAGAGATTTGCTGCCCGGAGGGGCGCTTGTTTACAACCAGCGTTTCGGCATCAAGGACCCGAACGCGATCATCTTCGCAGAGGCGAGCGACATAGCGGCCCTTCGAAGCGGCGCGAAGAAACCCGAGCCTTTGATCCTCAGAGCGAATGCGGGAGACTGCATCAACATGACTGTGCGCAACAACCTGCCGGTTGATGTGCCTGAAGCCGATAGCTGGAATACTCTTCCGATGATCGTCAACGGGTTCAACTTCAACCAGGTGAAGACGTCAAACCGCGTGAGCTTGCACTCGCAGCTTCTGTCGGTCAACACCTTTACCGATGACGGCTCGAACGTCGGATTCAACACCGATTCGACGGTTGCGCCGGGCAAATCGTACACCTATATGTGGTACGCGGGTGATCGCAAGTTTACCTCCAACGGCAAGCTTACCGCCGCTCCCATAGAGTTCGGGGCTACAAACCTGCGCGATATGGGCGACGTGATCAAGCACAGCTCTCACGGCCTGGTCGGCCAGCTCATCATCGAGCCGCAGGGCTCGACGTGGACGACGGTCGGAAACAGCAAGGCGACAGCCGATGTCAAGAATTCGGCCGGCACTCTGTTGTTCCGCGAGTTCTCCGTGCTGTACCAGGACGACCTGAGCCTTCAGCAAAACGGTCAGCCGCTCAGGAACATTGTTGATGCGGATGATTCTGAAGACTCCGGGCATGAAGGCGTTCAACTATCGCACAGAGCCTTTCTGGGCGCGGTTAGGATTCCCCATAGACCTGGGGCTGGAGGATCAGAATAATTTCGACTTCTCGAACGTCCTCAGCTCTACCGCGAGCAACGCAGGTTGCGGCGGGGCGTGCGGCGATCCTGAAACGCCTGTCTTTACGGCGAAGGCTGGAACTGCCGTGCGATTCCGCGTAACGCAGGCTGCGGGCCACCCGCGCCAGCATGGCTTTACGATCTTCGGCCATAACTGGCAGTTCGAGCCGTGGCAGAACAACTCGACCGCGCTGGGTAACAACCCGCTCACGTTCGATGTTGGTTCTTACAGCGGCATCACTGCGACTCGTCATTTAAATATCTTGACGACGGCTGGCGGGTTGATGAAGGTCACGGGCGATTACCTCTACCGTTCGCAGGAGGCTTTCCAGTTCTCCGGCGGCGGGCTGTGGGGCATCTTCCGCGTGACTCCGTAATTTCTTTTCCCTGAGGCCGGACGAGCAATCATCCGGCCTCTGCTTTAAACCGGCGCGGGTAATGCAGTGAAACATCACCCGCGCCGGTTGTTTTATTCTGAAACACCCCCCGCCCACACCTCACGCTTAAACCCCTATAAATCAACGGCCTGTCGATTGTGACAGAAGGCACGACGCTTGCTCTATTCAAGATTGTCAGCAAGTTACTGCTGGTCTTTCAATGACCTACAGGTTCAATAAAAATTAGGGAAAAGGAGTTTTGAGATGAAGCGTGTTTTATTGTCAGGGATCTTAGGGGTGTTCATACTCGGCTCGGCGTTTGCTGCAGCCCCTGCTGTCAAATATACGTTTACAGATGTACAGTTCACCGATGCTTCGGGCAACGTCGTGGCGACTGGGACGATCCAGGCAGGCGTTAAGGCGACTAAAAGGAATCAGGTCATAACCTGCAACTACTTCACAAATCCTAACGACCAATACGCGGGAGATTTTGAAGCGACCGACAACACCGTCAACGGCGACAGCGCATCGGCCGTTCGATCATTCTGCGAGCAGAATTTTCAGAATCGCCAGGTATTGCCCAGGTAAGATTGCATAGATAAGCGCAAAGGGTTCATAAACCGGGCGAGCATCAGAAGCCGTTTCATAAAGCTGATATTCATTTAAATTAATAAGGTTTCATCGATGCTCGCCCGATTAGTTTTTCGAATGGCCTTCTACGGTTATATTCCCCGTAAGCAAAAGCCGATCTCTTCTTACAGCAAAGTATTAAGCCAGGGCGCTTGATTGAAAGACTAAATTTTTTCAATTAGCGCTCAACGGATTGGTCCGGCTTTAACAAGACAGCGCGCACCTGATGGCGCGAAAATGTGCTTGCCTTTAATAGGCGGGCACAAATGCGGAGGGCCTCACTCCGGGGCCACGGACCTGGCCCTCCGCGAATTAAGGTTTATTATGCAAAACGGTAGAATGAAACGGTTGATCTCGTTTATCGCGTCGGCAATTTTGTCATTGACCCTGGCCTTTGGAGCGGCTTCGACAACGACTGCGCAGGTCGGCGGGCCGAAGGATATAAAACGCGAAGCCCCTGCTCCGGCCCCAAATTCCGTCTCGCAGAGATTTGAGAGAGAGGGCATTGTCGTTGACTTTTCGATAAAAGCGGCCGCCGGGGCCGAGGGCAAGCAGCAAGGATTGGTGGCCGGTGCGGATGCAGTCGTAGAGTTCAACGTCAAGGACAAGCGAACGGGGCAGCCTATCACGGGACTACATCCAAACGGATGGATCAGCGAGCGCGCGAGCGAGCGCGTGCCTAATGAAGCCGAATGCAAGGACAAGATAAGAACTTTCATGGGCGGGTTGTTGAGCGTGCGCGCAGACATCGACCTCAACAGCTATGTGTTGGTCACGCTCAACCACGACAATACCATCACATTTATAAACCCGCAGGTGTCGTTTAACATCACAAAGCTCGAAAGCATCATCCCGCTTCCGGGAGCGGGAGCTGATTGGGCGCTCTCAAAAAACAGAGACTTCCTTTACCTGACGCTGCCCGATCTCTCTGCTGTGGCCGTGATCGACACCTTGAAGCGCAAGCTCGTAGACATGATACCGTTGGGGGGAAAGGTTAAGCCGATGCGAATCGCGCTTCAACCAGATGGCCGCAACATCTGGGTGGGGTTGGACGGCTCGGCTATGGTCGCCGTAATCGATACCGAGACAAACAAGCTCGCCGCGACTGTGCCTGTCGGAGCAGGATTGCATACAATTGCTTTTACATCCGACAGCCGTTTTGCTTATGTGACGAACAGCGCAGCCGATACGGTCACTGCAATAGAAATAAAGACGCTCGGCAAGGTCGCTGATATCGCCGTTGGCAAGACGCCTGTGCCGGTTGCATACAGCGGTGCGAGCGGACTTATTTATGTCGCGGCTTTAAACGGTGAGACCATAAGCGTGATCGATCCCGCGCGCCGGCAGGTCTTAAAGACCATTCCTATCACCCGTGGTGTGGTCGCGCTCAAATTCGATCCGAGCGGTCGCTACGGGTTCGCCGTCAACGGGGTCGAAAGCACTGTGTCGGTCTTTGACGCATCCACAAACACCATCATCGGCGCGAGCAAGGTGGTCAACGGCCCGGATCAGGTGACGTTTACCGAAAGGTACGCCTATATTCGTGGGACGGGCTCTGAAAAGTTCTCGCTCATTGAATTGAACCTGGTTGCGATGAAGGGCACGGTGGCTCCTGTTGAGGTCCAGGCCGGGCGTCAGGCTGCAAACGCATTGCCTCAAGAGATAGGCGTGGCCGATATGATCGCGCCTACCCCGGAAGGCAATGCTGTTATGATCGCCAACACTCCGGACCAGATGCTCTATTACTACGTCGAAGGAATGAACGCTCCGATGGGGACTTTTCAGAATTACAAACGCAAGCCCCACGCGCTGCTATTGATAGATCGCAGCCTCTCGGAGACTGCGCCGGGCGTTTATACCTCTCCGGTAAAGCTCAAGCAGGCGGGATTGTTCGACGTGTTGATGCTGATTGACCAGCCTCGCATTGTCAATTGCTTCGAGCTAAAGATCGCCGAGTCACCCGATGGCGCAAGCCGCAAGGCCGTTTCATCGACGGCCGCAGAAGCTATGTTTAAGGGGGCGCGATACAAAACTGGCAACCCTGTCTCACTTAAATTTCGGATTACTGACCCGGTAACAAAGCAGCCTGTTATAGGGCTCAAAGACGTCGAGGTGTTGATCTTCGAGCCGCCCGGCATATGGCAAAACCGCCAGTGGGCGAAAGAGGTCGGGGATGGTATATACGAGATTTCACAGGCATTCCCGCGCACCGCACAGTACAGCGTTATGTTGCGTATTGCGTCGCGAGGCGTGCGTTTTGCCGACCTCTCTCAAACAACAGTGCAGGTCATCGACGAGGCTCCGACAGGCGATAAAAGAGAAGGGAACAAATGATTAGCAGAATGAAGCTAGCAATAATACTTTCAGCTTTTGTAATCCTCGCGCCGCCTTTCTTCTTGACGAGCAGCGCGCCGGTCTTTGCCGCCGACAATCAGGCGACAGAATATGTCTGCCCGATGCACGCGGAAGTAAAATCATCGAAGCCCGGCAAATGCCCAAAATGTGGCATGGCATTGAGGAAGACGGACGAAGCGCCGAGCGCCGCCTTCGAAGAGAAGAAGGCTATAAAAGATGAAGGCCCATCCGCGCAAGTCCGAATCCCGGACGTTACAGTCTACGATCAGGATGGACGACGGCTGCGTTTTTATTCAGACCTGGTTCGTGGCAGAACCGTCGCGATCAATTTTATCTTCACAACCTGCACGACGATCTGCCCGCCGCTTACGGCTACGTTTCGAAAAGTGCAACAAGAGTTGGGCGAGCGTGTTGGTCGTGATGTTACATTGATTTCGATCAGCGTCGATCCGGCGACCGACGTGCCTGAGAGGCTCAAGACCTTTTCGGCAAAATTCAACGCGCAACCGGGATGGAGTTTTGTTACCGGGAGCAAGCCTGACATAGACCGGTTGTTAGTTTCGCTCGGCGCATACGCGGGGGACAAGAACGATCATACGCCGATGATTGTTATGGGGAACGATAAGGCGCAATACTGGACTCGCACTTATGGGCTTGCGGAGCCTCAGGCGCTCGTCAGAGTAATCACTGAGGTCGCCGACAAGGGGGCGGCCTCAGTGAAAGAGTCTGCCTCGCAACCCGGCAGTGTAGACACAATCAAAGAGGAGAAAAAAGCCAGGACGCCCTCCGAGGCAGCCGCGTCTTACTTCCCGAACCAGATGCTGCTGACGCAAGATGACAAGCCGGTCCGTTTCTTTGACGATATGCTCAAAGGAAAGACCGTCATGATAAACTTTGCGTTCACTACCTGCGCGGGCGTCTGCTCGCCTATGACCGCAAACCTCTCTAAGGTGCAGGAGTTTTTAGGCGGCAGGGTCGGTCGCGACATTAACATGATTACAATAAGCGTCGATCCGGTTATCGACACGCCGGAAGTGCTAAGAAAGTATGCGGCTAAATTCAAGGTGAAGCCCGGCTGGTATTTCTTGACCGGCAAGAAAGAGGATGTTGACCGGGTGCTTTACAAGGTCGGCGGCTACGTTGATGACAAACTCAAGCATAGCAGCGTATTGATTATCGGGAATGTAGAGACGGGTGAATGGGTAAAGATGGTTGCGATGGCCAAGCCTTCTGAGATAGCAGACGCGGTGTTGAAGATCGCCGGGCCGAAGAGAGAGTAACACTAGGTTTATAGGCTAGCCGAGCCTGTCTCTAACCAATGCGAGATATATTCAAATCGTGAATACTGCAAAGATAACTTTTCTTGTCGCGCTTGCCGCTATGGCGTTGCTCGTCGGGAGCAGCGCTGCTTCGGGTGAGCTTTCAGAGCAGGAGAAGCGCGGCAGGCTGATTTACCTGAAAGGCGAGAGCAGCGCGGGCGATATAACGGCATTGCTCGGGAGCAGTGGCCTTGAATTGCCCGCTTCCTCTTTCCCCTGCTCCAATTGTCACGGCCTGCGAGGAGAAGGCACGAAGGAAGGCGGGTTGCAGCCACCTCCGCTCACCTGGAATGTTCTCACCACGCCGCAAAGGTCTATGCTGACAAATCGCGAGCGCAGGGCTTACGACGAGACTACCCTCGCTCGCGCAATCGCCGAAGGGCGTGGCCCCGACGGCGCAAAACTCCATCCCGGAATGCCGCTGTACAAGATGAATGCCGCGCAGATGGCCGACTTGATCGCCTACTTGCGAAAGCTTGGCTCCGCGTCGGATGCGGAACCGGGGCTGGGGGATGATTATATCAAAGTCGGCGCGGCGCTCCCCGTGAGCGGGCCGCTTGCAAAAATCGGCGAAGACATAAAACTGGCCCTGGAAGCCTATTTCAAGGAGATCAACTCGCAGGGCGGCGTCTACAACCGCAGGGTCGAGCTTGTTGTGGAGGATTCGAAAGGTGACGCGGAGGGGACGTTGGAAGCTACCCGCCGATTGATCGATGGGCAAGGTGTATTCGCTCTGGTAGGGAGCTTTGAGCCGGCGGGCAGCGCGTCGGCGAACGAGTTTCTGGGGCAGAATCAAGTTCCGCTCGTCGGGCCGATAACTTTGTCACCGCGCATGCCGCGCGTGCCCAACCGATATATCTTTTATTTTCTCCCCAGCTTTGGCGAGCAGGCTCGCTCGCTGGTTGATTTTATCGCGTCAAAGGTTGCGCATGCTTCTGCCGTCAGGCTCGGCGTTGTCTACACCGGCGGCGACTTCGACCTTGATGCGCTCGCGGGCTTGAAGGCGCAGGCAAAGCTTTATTCGATGGAGATAGTAATGGAGCAGGCTTATAGCGGCCAAAAATTTTCGGCCGAAACCGCCGTGCAGGCGATGATCGCTAAGAAGCCGGATTACATATTCTTTTTCGGAGGAGCGGACCACTTCACGGCGTTCGCCGAGCAGGTCGAGCGCCAAAAACTGGAAGCGGGTCTGGTAAGCTCTTCGCTCATGATCGGTCGAGGCGCTTTCGCAATCTCTCCCGCGGTCGCGAAGAAGACTTTTCTATCCTATCCAGTTTCACTCCCCAGCGCCTCCGATTTCAAAGAGTTCATGGCCGTCATGCAGAAATCGGGAGCGGAGATTCGCAGCCCCGCGTTCCAGTCCGTAGCATTTGCGGCTGCGAAGGTCTTTGTAGAGGCGACCAAGGCGAGCAGCCGCAATTTGAGTCGCGCCGGGCTTGTAAATTCGCTCGAACAACTGCGAAACTTCAATACGGGCGTGCTGCCACCCATGACGTTCGGCCCCAATCGCCGCGTGGGCGCGGCGGGGTCTTACGTAGTCGGAATTGATATTGATAAAAAACAGTATTTGCCCTTGAGTGAGAGGATCATACCAAAAGAATGAAAGGGCGAGAGAAGCAAGCCTGTGCTCTCTCGATTGGAGAAGGTAATGAAAAGACTTGTATCGGGTGTTCTTACAATTTTGTTCTGCTTCGCACCGCTTGCGCAGGCACAGACCGCTTCACCGGCAAACTCGCCCGCAAAGCCAGCCTCGGCTAAAGAGGATTGCGGCTGCGAGGGGAAGCCTTTGCCGGACGTGATCGCAACCGTCAACGGCGTCCAGATAAAGGTCAAGGATATTGAAGAGCCTATCGCGAATCGCATTCAGGCTTTGCAACAGGAGATAATAACCGCTCGAAAGCGCGAGGTTGATCTGCAGGTCAACTCGAAACTGCTGGAAGCGGAAGCGAAAAAGCGCGGGACGACCGCCACTAAATTGATAGAGCAAGAGATAGTAGCTAAAGCTAAAGAACCGACCGAAGCAGAAGCCCAGGCTTTTTACGATCAGAACAAGACGCGCATCAACGGCGAGTTCAAAGACGTCAAAAAAGACATCATCGAATATATAAAAGCCGACCGGCAGCGCACGGAAGCGGCTGAGCTTGCAAAACGTCTGCGGGCGGCTGCCGACGTGAAGATAATCGTCGCCGAAGCGACTCCGCCCGCGACCGAGGCCGAGCGAGCGCGTTTGTTTGCTACGGTCAACGGCGAGCGCATCACGTCCGGGGACGTTGAAGATTCGTTGCGGCCTATGATCTATGAATTGCAGGAGCAGATTTACGAACTCAGAAAGCAACAGCTCGAATTAAAGATCAATGACACGCTGCTTGAGCAAGAGGCGCTTAAGCGCAAAATAACTGCCCGCGCTCTGATAGAGGCGGAAGTCACGTCTAAAGTAAAACCTGTCGCGGAAGCCGACGCGCAGAAGTTTTATGAGGAGAATAAAGCGAAGATCAACGGCGAATACGCCCAGTTGAAGCCACAGATCATGCAGTATCTCGCGCAGCAAGAATCGCGACGCGCCGAAGGGGCATTCGCCGAGCAGCTTCGCAAGGGGGCGGCAGTACAGGTTTCTCTGCCGGAGCCGGAACCACCGACTTACAATATTGCGATTGACGATCAGCCGATGAAGGGCAACCAGACTGCTACGGTGACCATCGTTGAGTTCACAGACTTTCAGTGCCCGAGCTGCGCGAAATCACAGCCGGTGCTCGAAGCAGTCGCAGCCGAGTTTGGCGATAAGATAAAACTTGTCGTGCGCGATTTTCCGTTAGAACAGCACACCTTTGCCTTCAAAGCAGCCGAGGCGGCCGAGGCCGCGCGCGAGCAGGGCAAGTACTGGGAGTACATCGCGATTCTTTTTCAGAATCAGACGGCGCTCGAAGTCCCGAAGTTGAAAGAGTACGCGACTCAGGTGGGGCTTGATCGACCGAAATTCGACGCGGCGCTGGATTCGAATAAGTTCGCCGAAAAAGTTCGCCGTGACCTCAAAGACGGAATGAAAGTGGGCGTGAATTCTACGCCCACCGTCTTTATAAACGGGCGAAGGGTGAAGGATAGGAGCCGCGAATCGCTGAAGGCTGCCATCGAAACCGCGCTCAAACAGAATGCGGGTAAATAGCAAAGCCGGGAGAGAAACCTTATATCAAGGTTTCTCTCCCGAAGGTCTTACGTTCAGCTTTTAGGAGTCTCTTTGCGAACCTGCGCTTGCGCATCTTCGAGGATTTTTCTCACCTCTTGTTCATCCCGCCCCATGGGGGCCATCTGCAGATAGGTGCTTAGATTGGCGATGGCTTCCTGGTTCTGCCCGCGAGCGCGATAGATATAACCCAGCACTTTGTAAATGTCGGGCAGGCCCGGCTCCAACTGGCGCGCGGTCTCAAGGTATGGCAAGGCGAGATCAAACTTTTGTTCCAGAGTGTAGGTCGTGCCCTTGTGATAATGAATCATGGCGTTTTCAGGTTGCAGCTTCAGCCCCTGATCGAAAAAGTAGTGAGCGCGCGTGAAATTCCTAAGCTCGGTATTGTACGTGTATGCTTTGCCCAGCGTGTCCCACAGAGGCCCGTACTTGTCTGTTATCTTCAGGCCCCTCTCGCCCAACGCAATCGAGCGGTCTATATGCGCGCGATCATTCGTCAGCTCATACATAAACAGGTGAGCCGCCGCCAGGTTGGCGATGACTACCGCGTTATTCGGGTTGAGCTTCATAAAGTTCTCGAAATTTTCAACGACCGCTTGCGTATTATTGCGACTTATCTGCTTGTGGCCGAGTATGAAGTAGGGCATTGTCTGGTCGGGGGCTGCCCTGACTCCGTATTCCCAGAGCGTCAAATCGTCTTTCCACACCTTGTTCTGACCGAGAGTGGTTCCGGTCATTACGAGCACGAGGACCGCCACGACAGCCGTTTGTAGCTGTCTTCGATTGTATCCGCCTATCAGTCTTTCAAACGGGAATCTTTCGAGCGCCATAGCCAGCAGCAGAGAGAATCCGATTGACGGAATGTAAACATATCGCTCCTGCACCATGAATTCTTCGCCGAACGCGCTCAGGTTCAGCACGGGCAGCAAATGTATGGCGAACCATAATGCTGCAAATCTGGCTATCGAGGATTTGCGCAACTGCCACAGCGCGACCGTTATGGCTATGACTATGAGCAGCGGCAGAATGAATCTAATCGAAAATGGTGTGAGAACAAGATAGGTGGCATGAAAGAGCGAAAGCTTGACCGGCCAGAAGGGCCATATAAGCAGCGCGAGGTATTTGCATATAACCAGCGGTATGGTGAGTAAAATCGCTCCGAACGGGTGCGAGGTATATTGGCTGTGATGAAAGACGAATCCGAGGGCTTTATACCTCATAACAAAGTAGACCACCGACACGACAAAGAAGATTGCCCCGTAAAGCGCCCCTCGCTCAAATTTCTTAATTAATTTCTCGCCCCGGTTTATGATGAACATCTCGTAAGCGACGATGAATACCGGCAACGCGACCGCAGGCTCTTTCGAGAACGCAGCCAGCAGGAACAGCCCTAAGGATCCGAGCAGATATTTTCCTTGGCCGTTCTCTCTATAGCGTATGTACAGGTAGAAGGATGGTAGTAGAAAGACTGCGAGAAAAAGGTCCGTCACCCCGCTTATCCAGGCGACAGATTCTACGCGCAACGGATGAACAGCGAACAGTATCGTGGCGATGGCCGTCAGCTTCAAATTATTCGTCACCTTCTCCAGTATCAGAAACACGAAGTAAACGGCTATCAGGTGCATCAAGATGTTCGCCAGGTGCCAGTATTGCGCCCAATCGCTGAACAGGTGCCAGCCCACCATCAGGTAGACGGTGAAAATCGGCCTGTAATAAGGCGTCGTCGGCCTGCCTTCCTCCTGGTTCGGGTCACGATCCTGTAGGGCGCGAAAGAACCAGACCTCTTTCGTGAATGCGGTGGGGAGATTATTGAAATCGCGAATCAGCAGGTTTTGGAGTATCTGGGTTTGATCGTCATATGCAAACTGGTTATTAATCGTGTTGGCGAAGCCCAGAAAAGTGATTCCGAGTATTAACCCGATTACCCATTTACGCGAAAAATGAAAGCCTGACGACTGCTGTTCCGGCTCTGGCTTTTGCGGGCGCGACCGCTTCCTCTTTCTCATTAAACCCCTTGCTTTGTATTGATATATAAAGGCCTAAATAGACGCTTTTTCGGTGAAGAAAATGTTATCGCGCGCGTTCTGACCTGTCAACCAGCCGCGACTCCGGTCTAGTTCAAGCCGGAGATATAGGGTAGAGTTACATGAAAATCGAGAGCGAGGTGTATCAAGGTGCTGGCTATCATACTGGCGGTTGTTTCCTTGCTTGTGCAGGCCGGGGGGCGCGAGCCTCGAACGGGCTCGTACAATATAGTGCTCAATAAAAAATCGGTAGGGGTCGAGCGATTCGAACAGACCTTCGCCGAGCAAAGACTGGTTGTGAAAAGCTCGACCGAGATTACTTCCGGCACTGCGCCTCAGAAGATCACGGCGATGACGGAGTTGAGCGGCGGCCGTCTGATTCGATATGAGGTTGAAACGGGCGCAGGTGAGCGCTTGCAGAAATACTCTATGCAGTTTGAAGCAGGTGTCGCGCGCGTTGTGATCGAAGCATACGGCAGGCGCAGCGAGCGGACCGTCACCGTAGGCGAAGAGGTTATGTTGCTGGACAAGAACGTATGGCATCATTACGAGCTGTTAATCAACAAGTTCGACATGAACAATCGAGGGCCGCAACGGTTTACCGTGCTAACACCTCAAGCCGGGCTGCGCCAGTACGTGGCCGAGGTCGAGCTTAAAGAAAAGACTATATACAATACCGGGAGCGCAAAGATCAGGGCGAACAGCTTCATAGTCACGCTTGGCGAAGGGTATGAAGCGATAGTTATCGTAGACGAATCGAACCGCGTGCTGTCAATCGAAGTCCCGGCGCTTGATACAAAGGCGGTTTTACAATGAGGCGGCTGGTCAGTGCCTATTCATTCTTAGAGGCCGCGAATTAATAATTGCCCCAGAGGGGCAAACGGACATTAGCCGGTGATTGCTCCACCGGCTAATATCTTTCGCTCTTCCAGAGCGATTTGAGAGAATGAATAGACTCTGGGCGGCGGGTAGCTGCTGTTGCAATACCATTTTGCGGTTGCTACACTCGATCAGGTGGAAGACATATCAACAGAAACAGATAACACGAAGCAAACAAGCGCGCCCGATAGTTCTCGCGCGAATGTCGTGCGGCGGGGGTTCGGCCTCAAAGGTGAAATCCGCGAGACCCTGATCTCGGATTATCACAGCGAGCTTGTCGAGAAGATTAAAAGCCAGGGCAACACTCTCAACATCGGACGATTGACTTTCCGGCTGGCCGAAGAGTTCGGCTTCTGTTACGGCGTCAACTTTGCCCTGAACCTGGCTTACGAAACGCACCGCCAGTTTCCGAATAGAAGAATCTTTCTTACCAACGAGATCATTCATAACCCTCGCGTCAACTCGCGGTTGAGCGAAATGGGAATTGAGTTTATAGACTCAACTTCTGATAACGCGGAGCGATTCGCTAACGTGACCGCCGATGACATTGTCTTGATCCCTGCCTTCGGCGCTCCGATAGGCGAGTACCAGGCGCTACAGCAGAAAGGCTGTCTCGTCGTCAACACGACCTGCGGGTCGGTGATAGCTGTCTGGAAGCGCGTTGAAAAGTACGCGAAAGAAGGGTTCACCGCGATCATTCACGGCAAACACGTTCACGAAGAGACGCGCGCCACAAGCTCGCAAACCGGAAAGTACGAATCCGGAACCTACCTGATCGTGTACGATAAAGAAGAGGCCGCCTATGTTTGTCGTTACATAGTCGAGGGCGGCGACCGCGACGATTTCTTGAAGCGATTTGCCGATGCTTGCCCCCCAGGATTTGATCCCGACCGCGACCTTTCCCGCGTAGGGCTCGCCAATCAGACGACTATGCTAAGCAGCGAGTCGCTTGAGATAGCCGAGATGTTTCGCCAGGCCATCGAGCAAAGACACGGCGCTCAAGCTGTCGCCGACCGCTTCCGCCACTTCGACACGATATGCACGGCGACGCAGGACCGGCAGGACGCCGTGAGCAAGCTGGTGCTTGAGGATGTCGATCTGATGATAGTCAT
Source organism: Blastocatellia bacterium (assembly GCA_963728545.1). GTDB lineage: Bacteria > Acidobacteriota > Blastocatellia > UBA7656 > UBA7656 > DASUNP01. The sequence goes on along the minus strand of CAVSKO010000002.1, from coordinate 1,276,975 downwards.
AGGCGGCTACAACAGCAGCAACACGGGCCACCTCGCCGAGATTTCTGCCCATCACATGCCCGCTTTTCATATCAATGAGAGCCGTTGCATATTGTCTGCGTCTCAAATCCGACACAAGCCCGTAGGAGAGTTAGAAGAGATTGTGACCGAAGGGTGGATGCCCGCAGGTCACGTCACGATTGGCGTGACGGCCGGCGCTTCTACACCCGACCGAATAGTGGGCGAGGTGATCGACCGCATAGTCAACTTCTGCTTCGAATAATTATGTGCAAGAGGGTCGCAATCGTAGTCCTGATTCTTCTCGCCTCTTTTTACTCTTCTGCGTGCGGCAGGGGCGGCGAGCCTGCTCCTTCAGCAAACTCTAATGCTGTTGAACCGGTTGAACGCGGCCCAGGCACGGATGCGCAACTGTTCTTAGAGGGCCGTAACGAGATATTCGTCGCAGTCGACGAGAAAGCATTTAACGATTTGATAGAGACGCTCTCTTACGGCGGCGGCGGTGTAGATGCGCTTATCCAATCCGAGAAGGTCTTCACGGCCCCGAACAAGACGAAAGTTCGTATCCTTGAGAACCGCAACCGGAAAGGTAAAGGTCAGAGTTATAGAGGGCGATAACTTTATGAGAGAAGGATGGGTCCACGAGATGTGGGTCAGGTAAATGGTTAGCCAACGGCGGCAGGTTATCTATGCCTCTGCCAATTGCTCAAGCGGCTTGTCCGGTATCTCGATACTGCCCCTGTTTCTGCGGCGATAATCCACCCCGATCAAACCCAGAATAATCACAAAAGCGAGTATTGTGATCGCTGAGCCCGCGGTTCGCGGAGGCGTGCTGGCAAACGACACCTCGACTTTGTGTTTGCCCGGTTCCAGCGTGATCAATTGCGCCCCATCTCCGCCGGTAAAAATCTCCTTATCGTTGCCATCCACGCGAGCAACCCAGCCGGGGAAGTTATACGTTCTTAGCCGAAGCACAATCGGAGACGTGCTGGAGACTCCTATCTCTCGGTGAAGAGGCTCCCAGCGGAGAATCTCTACGGCCCCGCCTTCGGGAGCCGTCCTCGCCAGAGGCGAGTCCGGCAGATCGTAAGGGAGTGCGCCTCCTTTAGGAATAAAAGCTTCTTCAACATGGTTTGGGGGCGGGCTAAGCGTCGGGTTGGAAAGCGCGTTGGAAATAACGCTCTTCGAAGTGATCCAGATATTCAGTATCAGAACCGACGCCAGAACGATTCTATATCCCCATTTCAAAATCCCCGTCTGATTGCGCAACCTGTCTATGGCCGCGGCGAACAGAAGCGCGGCGAAAAAGCCTGTGATGACCAGCCACCGCCACGCGAAAGAGACGCTCTCTATCTTTGGAATCAGCTTGGAAATGTAGATCGATAACCCCGTGCTCATGAAAGTTGTCACGACGCCGAGGATGATCCACATGCGAGTCTGCAATCTTTTGAGCGACTCAGCCCCACGAGCCTCTCCCGAACTTTCAATGCGCCTGTTGTTGGCGCGCGCGAGCAGCGCAATAATCGCCAGCGCGACTAATAACGCCACCGTCTGGCCGATAAACGAAAGGTCTATATTCTTATGAAAAATGCTTATGGCTCGCCGAAGCGTTATATAGCTGTCGTGATAAGGAAAGATTGTTGTGAAGTGTTCATGCGTGTGCTTGTACTCAAGCGACGCGGGCAGCAGATAGACGGCGCTCAGCATAAGCCCAAGGCCCATCCCGACGCCTATACGCAACACTATCTTCCAGTCCCTTGCGCTGTAGGCCCAGATCAGCGCGTACAGGACCAGCGTATAACTCAACAGGTATGCGACGGGGAAGTGTGTCAGCAGGTAAAGCCCATAAAAACAGGCCCAGGCCCGCCATATGGCGAGACTTCGCCTCCGCGCCCGCTTTGAATGCGAAGTAAAGAATAAGCGGCACCAGTATAAAGCCCTGTAGCTCTGGCATCGCCCCGCGCCAGTAAAGGTCGAGCGTGTGATAAGGCAAAATCATGTAAAGCAGCGCGGCGATCGCCGCCGCCCACCTGTTATAAAACAGCCGCGCCAGCAGATAAAAGGTGAGACCCGAAGCGGCGAGTCCGAGGATCGATAGCGCGAACAGCGTTTTGATCCAGTCGTTGAATACAAGGTTGACGAGCGATGTCTGGTAAAAGAATCCCGGTTGATAGAAGTTCGTCCAGGCCAGCCCGTACCCTTTGTTAAAGTCGGGCTGCCACCTGGGGTAGATGATGCCCGTTCTCAGTACAAGATCGAATTGCGACATGACGGCAAGATGCTGGGCCATGTCGTGCGTAGAAATAGGCTTCGAGACGGGGTTGCCGTCGGGGCCGGGGGCGCTGCGCGAAAGGTAGAACGGGGAGACTATGATTGAGGCGACGACGAGCGCAGAAAGCGTGAGCGTGATCGCAATCGCACGTCTAGAACCGAGTATGTCCGATATTTTTTTTAAAACCAAGCGCCCCCCTGTTCGTCGTTGTTTCGTTTACGCTTTTGGGCGGCATACTAGAATGAATTGATCTCCGAAGAGAGTCTTTCTCAGCCGGGTGAGCCACCAGTTTAGACGGTGGAGAAAACTGAGAGGTCGCCCCTCGCTTGTGAGGGGGAGAATCAGCGGCAGTGGAATAGGCGTGACGCTCGTGCTTATAACGTCAAGCCCCGAATCGGCTGCCAGTCGCTTTGCGGTCTTGAGGGTGAAAAAGCGCAGATGGCTTTCGTCGAGTATGCCCACCTGCCTGTAGTTAAAATGGCCGAACAAGAGATTGAGGCGGACCCAGATGTTAGCGACATTCGGCAGCGAAATTAAAATCTTTCCATTCGGCTTCAGAAATTCGTTCATCCTTTCGAGCACCGCGCGAGGGTTGCGCAGGTGTTCTAAAATGTCACCCAAAATGATCGCGTCGTAGCGGCCCAACACGGACAGGTCCATGCTCTCTATGTCGGCGATGTGCATCTCGGCGCAGTGTTGACGGGCTAACTCGGCCATCTCCTTGTCCAGCTCTATGCCCGTAACTTTGCAACCGAGACTGGTCATCTCTGAGCTTAGATAACCCGTAGCGGTGCCGACCTCCAATACCTCCGAGGGGCGCTCTTTTTCGACCCATCTCAGGATTTGCGCGTGGCTGCTGTAGGGATCGGCCTTCTTGTAAACGTATCGGTTCAATTTCACGTCGTATTTCGGCTCATGTCTTACGCCCGCCTTGTGCAATCTATATTTGACGGCGGATTTCAGACAATTGAAGGCATAAGAGATGCCGTTGACGTAACAAATCTCATCGCCATAGTAAGTCGGAATTGGGCGCTCGGCGATGCGAAGACCGGCTTCGTGAAACTGTATAAGAATCTCTGTGTCGAAATGCCATTCGTTAGAGTTCAACAAAAACGGGATTCTTTTCATGGCTTCGCAGCTATAGAGCCTGTAGCCGGAATGGAACTCGGATAGATCGATGTCGATAATAAGATTCTCAAGAAAGGTCAATATTCTGTTGCCGAAATATTTGTAAAGCGGCATGCCGCCCGCCAGAGGGTCGCCGCCATTCGCCATGCGCGAGCCAAAGACCATGTCGGCTTCGTCGTTTTCCAGCGGCTCAAGCAATTCGTTTAAGACTTCCGGCGCGTACTGGCCGTCGGCGTGCAACATCACGACTATGTCCAGCCCGCGCGATATGGCGTATTGATAACCCGCCTTCTGGTTGCCGCCATAGCGGAGGTTTTGAGTGTTGCGGTGGATGGTGAGCTTGTCGAGCCGCTTTGTGTGCTTGTATCCGATTGCGGCGTAGTAAGTATTATCCGTAGAGCAATCGTCAAAAAGAAAAACCTCTTCTACTCTATCCCAAACATCTTTAGGTATTCGGTCGAGCGTCCAGTCAAGCTTATTGACGGCGTTATAAGCTATCACGAATATACCTATGCGTTTTTTCTGCTGCGGCATTATTACCTCTTAGACATGAAGCGTGCCGAAAAGAATATCAACTTTTCAACACGATGAAAAGAAGAATCTTCCGCGCCGTAATGCGGTTAACAAGCCTCGTATGAGCCGTTTACCTAAGGCGGTTTTCAATAGATATACGGATATTGGAGAGACTTCTCACCGCCGCAGACACAGAGAACACAGAGCGGGCGCAGAGCAGAGGTTGGTTTTCTCTGCGCCCGCTCTGTGTTCTCTGTGTCTGCGGCGGTGAATCTTCTTTTATTCCCGTACACTCAAATGTAATTTAATTTAGGGTATCTCGAATATGGAAAAGTTTGCGCCTGTTGATTGGTACAACAGGCGCAGCCCCGACTCTTTCACTTCATTTTGTACGTCGCCCAGCGCCAACACGTAACGGGCTCCCATCCCTCTTACGATGGGGTTTTTCGGAGAGATGTGTACCATCAATGTATCTTCCTGCCTGCTAAGGAATGCGACCTCGTTTTCGTTCTTCGTATAAACGAGGTTGACTTGCGCATAGCGGTTATAAAGCGGATCGAATACGCCTGTCTGGTCAAACGAACGCCACATGGCGATCTGCGGCGGCCAGTGTGTGCTTGAAAGCGATCTGCCTCCGAGCACGGTGACGAGCGTGCCCGGCTGTACGCCTCCGTAGCACAACCATAAAGGCCGGTCAGGCGATTGCTTATTGAATCTCGTGATCTGCTGCGCAAGCTCGGATTTATAAATGTGATCCAGGTTAGTTGAACAGAGGGTTGAAAAAGGCTGTCGTCGCAACTATGAGTATTGTAGCAACGGCGCAAAAAATCCGACTCTTGCCCGCCAACAACAAGTAAGACAATAAACCGATAAAAAATGAGATGAACAGGATTTTACCGGGAGCCGGAAAACCATCCGCTTTTCGAAGCAAGAATAGACCATGTAATAAAAGCGTGACGCTCATCCCTGCGCTCGCAATCCAGGGGACAACCCTCTCCCACTTGTTGTCCCATTCGTTTGTCTCCTTAAGCCGAGCCAGGACGTAGATGCATAAGATGATAGAAGCAAGCCCCAGAGCAATGTCTGCTCGATACGGCGGCGCGTAGCTGAGCAGAGTCAGCTTCGCGAGTTTTTCCGGAATGCCTACAAGCATGAAAAAGACCATGCCGACTATATAAGAGACGAGCAGCCAGCCGATTATACCCAGGCTCCTCCGAACCCGTTTTGACAGGCAGATGGCGAATAGCACAGCCGGGAAAAGATAGTAGAAAGAGGCCGCCTCGCACTGATTTATAAGCGCCTGCGGAGCTGAGTAAATCGTCTCCAGGTTATACATTCCTTTGAAGAGCAGAGCAAAAGGGTAATCGCCCCCCGTCGAAATCCTCTTTCCGGGATAGACCGTATTTGACATCAATCTCAGATCGGGCAGGCAGGTGATCAGGAATGAAGAGACGAGCGCGCCCGCAAGCAGAATTGCCCCGGTTAAGCATATTACTTTGTATAACCGCAACGGCTTGAACGAGAGATAGAGCTTATCGCGAATAAAGAGGCCCGCAAAAATCGCGGCGAAAAGGTAGCCGAGCGAGACCTGCCAGGGAGGATACATGGTTATCACGAATCCCGTCAGACCGAGACCAAACAAGACGGCGCAAACGATCTGGACCACCCGGCTATTTGATCGAAGCAGGTGATAAGCGGTCAGACAGGCGAGCGCGCCGTTAAATGTGAGATGTGTGGGCCAAAGCGACCAGCATACCACGTAAGCCGACGCGCAATACCAGAACGCTCCGAAAGCGGCTATGAGCCGGTGTCCTTTCAAGATGATTTCAAACAGCAGGTAGAGGACCGTGAAGCAGGAAAAGACTTGAAACCACCAGTACCAGGCAAGACCTCGCTGAGCGCCCAGAAAAAAATAGCCCCATGTGGCCGGCCTCGCCAGGCTGACAATATGCAGGACAGGTGGGTGAGGGCTGAGCAGCATGTTCTGGCCGTTTCCGATATTTGTGTTTACTACAGGAAAGCGCGGGTCGTGCGAGAGCTGGCTCAAGGCGAGCGGAGTCGTAATCAACAACTCGTCCCACCTTATCCAACGGGCGCGGGCCATAGTCACCTCTTGCATGGCTAAAACGCTGTTGGGAGATGCTGTTTCCGTCAGCTTGCGCGGAGGCTTGAATAAATATCCTGAATAAGGCTTTTCCGGTGCCCACCACTCCGAGGTCACTCCGGTCGCAGAACCGTGTATGCCAAATATTACCAGAAGAAAAAACAGCCCCCAGAGGCTCGATAAAAACCTGGCCCTCGGGCTAAGACTCTTGACCAGATCAACAGCCGACTGCTTGGAAGGGAGTTTAATCATATAGCTCTTGAACGGTTAAAAAGGAAATTATCCGGACACCTGAGAAGGGCGCTCAACCTGCTTTTCCTTCCTGCCTCTTCCTGGCGAGCGAAACGTACCCCATTGTAAATCGCTTCTCTTTGTCCAGAGGCTCCAGCAGCAGCAGGACCGGGCCGAGCAAATATGCCAGGAATATGTGTATCGGCGATAAGATCAGCATCATTAACGACATTCTATTTTTGTACCCGACGACGATTCGAGGGATGGCGTTGGCGAGCCTATCATAAAGGTAATAAAAATAGCCGCCTCTTTCTTCAACCTTTATTACTTCGAACCCCGCATCATTCAAGACCAGCTCAAGCCCGTATTTTGTGAAGTAAAAAAAATTGAAAGGCTCTCCATGAATCCCGTACCCCTGCGGGACGGTAACGAACAACTGCCCGGAGGGTTTCAACACTCGTTGCAGCTCTTTTACAGCCTCCAGCGGATAAGGCACGTGTTCCAGCACTTGCGAGCAAAGAATGAAATCAAAGGTTCCGTCAGGGACCGGGATGTTATCTATCGGGCAGATGTAGGTATGCCTGGCGGCGAGATCGTCGCGGCGTCCGTCGTCGATGTTTGAATAGAATTGCTGGCAATCGCCAAAATCACAGGATTCGTATTGGCAGTGCTCAAAAAATCTCTCGTAGGGCTTTAAACCTGCTCCGGCATCCAGTATGCGGGAGCCTGGAGGGACCGACAGCGCAAACTGTTTGACGGCATTGCGCAAAGTCCGGTTCTCTATATCGCTGAGGCTCAAAAGCCTGTAGGCGAGTCTTTCTAACGGATTCAGCTTTTTGCCCTCTAACATCTAAGCTTCCTCGATCTCCTGACGCACGGTGTTCTCCCAATCATAGCTTTGCGCGATCCGGTAAGCTGACTCGGCGCTTCGAGCAACGTCGGTCGGGTGCTGGATGGCCCATTTTAATTTTTCCGCAAAGTCTGCGGCGTTCTCTTTCGTCGCAAACGTGGCTGAGCCCGGATCAAGGATTCCCGTGATGCCGGGTATGTCCGTAGCCACAATCGGCAGATGGCTAGCCATCGCTTCCATAAGCGCGACGGGCAAGCCTTCAAACAAGGAAGGCATTAAGAAAAAATCGTAATCTCCGTAGATCGCGGGCATCTCGGCGTGAGAAACCGGCTCGCGAAATCTTAACATTTCGGAGACGCCCCTTTCCGCCGCCAGCCTTTTCAAAGATTCTTTTAGCGGGCCGTTCCCCCAAATGTCCATCTTCAAATATGGGTACTCTTGCTTCAAAACTCCCAGCGCTTCTATTGCGTAGCGGAACCCTTTTGTCTCCACCAATCGCCCGACACACAGCAACCGGGTCGTCCCGTTGCTAACCCGGTCTTTTCGAGCAATATTAAACTCATCCAGATTGACTCCGTTCGGTATGTATGAAACCTTGTCGGCAATCTTCGGATGTTGCTTCAGCTCGTCGGCAAACCATTTCCCGTCACAGATGACCCTGTCAAACCTCAATCTTCCGGCCCTCAACAACCTGTCCATCAAATACCCCGCCGACCCGTAAAGAACCCCGTAGTATTTCACCCAGCCTCTTAATGTGCCCGCTAAGTTGTGTGTCACCATAATGCGTCTTCGGACGGGCAGCCTCACGAGGGCTAACAGTCCTGACGGCGGAAACGGGGAGAAATCTTCTCGGACAAGGTCATACTTCTCTTTTCTGAGCAGGAAAAAGAGCGGGAACATCAACAACAGGCTGATCGAGGCGAGCAGAAAGTAGCTTGGATACGGGAACCTCTTAAGCAGCCATCCGGGAAAGATATTTTTATGAATAATCGTGACCCCGTTTATATGCTGTATGTCGGGGTCATCGATGCGCCCTTTGGCGCAGATGACAGTGACATCGTGGCCCTTCTTAGCCAGGCGGAATGCCACCTCCTTTGAGCGGATTTCTGCGCCTCCTTCTTTAAGTGGAGAGATTTTGCAAACGAGTAGTACCTTCATGAACTCTCAAGGGCTTTTCGGGAACAGAAAGTTTAAGAGCGCTAATATGAATTGTCAATCAAGCGCCCAGATTACCGTCATTTAGGAGTCTCTTGAATATCTAGAACAATTGCTTGCAGCAAGAGTTGAAAGCCGAGAATCATCGGCAGCAAGGCTACCATTATTGTTCCGGTCGGCGTGGCGAGCCCGGTTGACATGGTTCTAATCCACAGGTAGATTCCAAACAGGGTTCCCCAGCCAAAGAGCGCCAGCCCCAGAAAGAGAAAGAGCGCAATTGGGGAGAAGTCTCTCAAGACATATTTCTGATAGACGCGGTTAAAAAACCTTCGCAAAAGCAGCATGGGGAACGTAACCCCAATCTTGAACGGATTGAGGTCTGATACCTCTTCGCCGTATCGGGCAGGGATGGCTATATCCTTGACACGGCGGCCCATATAATTCAAGTGCACGAGCATATCGTTCTCGAAGAAGAAACGCTTGTGAATAGTATTAAGGTTTAACCCGCGCAGCGCCTCGACCTTGATTACCGTGAAACCGTTCTGCGGGTCGAATATGTGCCAGTAACCGGAAGCCAGCTTGGTCATAAAGGTGAGCACGACGTTGCCTATCAAACGATGCCTCGGCATAAAGGCAAGCGATTCGCCTGCGAGAAAACGGTTGCCTTTAGAATAGTCATAACCCTGGTCTATTACGGCATCGAGCAGCGATGGGAGAAACTCAGGATCCATCTGTCCGTCGCCGTCCATCTTTGCAATCAGATCGCAACCCATCTCCATCGCTTTCCTGTATCCGAGAATCGTCGCTCCGCCTACCCCCTGATTGCTCGCCGGTTCAAGGACGACGACCCGCCCATCGCCGCATCTCTTAGCAACTTCAGATGTGTCATCCTGGCTGCAATCGTTGACGATAATTATGTGATCGACTAGAGCGGGCATAGTCAATATCACCTGACCTATGTGTCGCGCTTCATTATGCGCTGGGACGACTACCGCTATACGATTGTCCTTATACATACAAATAATTCTGTGTGTAACATTATAAACTTGGCAAGAATAAAGCCGGGAGCTTCAAAATCGAGTAGCAGGATAAAACTCAGAGCGAAGGTTGTCAACCTGCATCCCAAAAGCAAGAAGGAGGATCGATTTTTATCGATCCTCCTTCTTGCTTTGAGTGTCAGCTAAAACTGAATCCTATTGGTTATAGAATTCGACTTCAGCGATGTTGCAGTAAGCGCCATTAGGAGCGATATAGCGAAGAAACCTGTACTCGGTCGCATCGGTAATTGTCACCTCGACCCATCCACCGAGCGGCGGAGCAACCGTGACCGTATGAAGATCAACATAGCCCGAACTGCTCGACGAATTTGACCCCTGGAACTTGCCGCCGATCATGCGGTCAGGGCCGCCCGGCCAGTCGCTTCGAGCGTAGTACCTGATCTTGATGACGCGCTTGGCGTTACCGGCGCCGAGGTCAATGCCTGTGTAGCCGCCGTTGGCTTGCAGGAAGTCGAAGAAGGTCGATGTGTTGCCGTCGTGCGCTTTGTCGAACTCTCGCCCTGATGCAAACGCCGGAGTTGTTCCGAACGCCGTACCGGACAACTTACCGGTTGCGGGTGTCCCTGTGTAAAACTCGACATCAGCGATGTTGCCGTAAGCGCCATCAGGTGACAGATAGCGCAGGTATCTGTAAGCATTAGCATCGCTGATCGTCACTTCGACCCATCCACTGATCGGAGGAGCAACGGTGACTGTGTGAAGATCGACATAGCCCGAACTGCTCGACGAATTTGATCCCTGGAACTTGCCACCGACCATGCGGCCAGGGCCGCCCGGCCAGTCGCTTCGAGCAAAGTACCTGATCTTGACCACGTTCCTGCCGTTGCCGGCGCCGAGGTCTATACCCGTGTTGCCGCCATTAGCAAACAGGAAGTCGAAGAAGGTCGATGTGTTGCCGTCGTGCGCTTTGTCGAACTCTCGCCCTGATGCAAACGCCGGGCTTGACCCAAACGCCGCCCCGGTCAGCTTGGTTAATCCGCTGGCGGTAACTTGAACAGCAACGTTCGTAGATGTTGCGCCGAAAAATCCGGTGCTCTCTTTTATCACTCTCCATTGGAAGTTGTATGATCCGGCCGTCGAAGGCGGGGTAACGGAGAAGGAGAAAGTAACTTCGCCGCCCGGCCCGACCGAGTTAGGCAAGCTTACACGGTTCATTCCCCACGTTGTATTGTCTTGCGGGTTCTGTGAGCCGAGTTTGTAGCCGCCGGTCGGTGTCCAGGTACTGGTGCCTGTGTTGCGCATAGTAACTGAAACGGATGTCGTCTGGCCCGCAGTCATATTCGAAGCAACTGATTGCGATACAAATGCAGCATCATCTGTGCCGCCGCCGCCTGATCCCGTAGGGCCATGGAATTCGATTTCCGCGACATTACAATATGAGTCATTCGGACCTAGATAACGAAGGAACCTGTACTCGGTCGCATCGCCGATTGCCACTTCGACCCATCCACTGATCGGAGGAGCAACGGTGACCGTGTGAAGATCAACATAGCCCGAACTGCTCGACGAATTTGATCCCTGGAACTTGCCACCGACCATGCGGCCAGGGCCGCCCGGCCAGTCGCTTCGAGCAAAGTACCTGATCTTGACGACGCGCTTGGCGTTACCGGCGCCGAGGTCAATGCCTGTGTAGCCGCCGTTGGCTTGCAGGAAGTCGAAGAGTGTCGATGTGTTGCCGTCGTGCGCTTTGTCGAACTCTCGCCCTGATGCAAATGCCGGGCTTGTTCCAAACGGCGTTCCGTCTAATTTAACGCTTCCTCCGCCCCCACCCAATGCGACCTGGACGGCGACGTTCGTAGATGTTGCGCCGAAAAAGCCCGTACCTTCCTGAATCATCCGCCACTGGAAGTTATATGTCCCCGCCGTTGACGGCGCGGTTACGTTAAAGGTAAACGTAGCATCGGCGTTTGGCAGGACTGATGACGAAAGGCTTACACGATTCAGCCCCCAGGTATTATTATCCTGCGGATTCTGCGACCCAAGCTTATAGCTGCCGGTTGTCCAGGTCGTAGTCCCCGTATTTTTCATCGTGACAGTCACGCTGAAACTCTGACCTGCTGTCATCGAGGTGGGCACCGATTGAGAAACAAAGGTTGAGCCATTAGTGCCTCCGCTGCCGGAACCGACCTGGATAACGACGTTCGGCGACATTTGCCCGAAAAAGCCAGGGCCGTCTTTCCACATCTGCCATTGGAAGTTGTAGGTTCCCGCCGCCGAAGGAGCAAATACGGTAAAGCTTAAGTCGAGTTCTTGACCTTGAGGCACGTTGAAAAGACCGCCCAGCGGCACGTTGTTGCCTCCCCATGTGCTGTTTTGCGGCGGGTTCTGAGAGACTACCCTGAAGCCCGCGCCCCAGGTCTCTGTGCCTGTGTTGAGCCATTTCACGTTGACTGTAAATGTCTGGCCGGGGTTTACGGTCGTTGGCACCGTCTGTGAAACGAACTGCGAATCGAGCGCAGTGCTCCCTGATACTACGCTGATTGAAAGAGCCTTTGTCGCCGTCGCCGACGCAGAGTCGGTGACGCGCACTGTGAAGTTATAAGTTCCAGCCGTCGTCGGTGTGCCGCTGATATTGCCGTTCGAGTTTAAGGTCAAGCCCGGCGGCAGCGGGGCTGAGCCTGAGGCGAGACTCCAGGTATAAGGAGCGGTGCCTCCGGCTGCGATCAAAACGCCAGTGTAAGGCGTATTGACCAGAGCGCCCGTGAGCGAAGAGGTGACGATAGAGAGCGGCCCTCCGCTTCCGGCTCCAGCCGGGTAAAGGAAGAGGATTCCGTTGATGTCATCCTGGCGTATCGACGCGCAGCGACCATCGAAGTGAGCGAAGGGCGCCATCGTTGCGTCCTGAAATTCCGAATGGCCCAATCCGAGCGCATGTCCAAGCTCGTGCGTCGTGATCTCTCTGACGTTGCAACTGTTTGCAAAGTTGCAGCTCGCAAATGGGTTGAATGATATAAATCCTTGCTGGGCGCGGCGGAATGTCGTCCCGTTTATCACGGTCGTCTCGCCCGTCCAGCCAAGCCCACCGAGCGCCAGAGTATTCTGGCATCCTGAACCAGCCGCCCAGCGGCCGTCACAGTTGTTAAAGACAATGGTATTTTGTACGCTGCTTGGCAGGCAATTCCCGGTCGTGCCCCCATTGACTACGCGCAAAGAGCAGCCCGCGACAGTAGACCATGGGACCATTGCCGCTGACACATCGTCGAGGATCTGCGCGTTTGGAGCGCCCGCAGGGTTAACGAAGAAAAGTACGGGCAGGCCGGTATCCGGCTCGAACCATCGAGGCTTAGCCGAGTGTATGAGCGTGAAATTCGGCTTTATGTCTCCTCTGCTGCGGCTATCCTCATATTCAACTGGTCGCGCAAGAACGGGTATGCCTGCGTAATTATCTGCTTCAAACTTGAGAGCTGCTTCCCGGTTGACCTCCAGGCGGCTTCTTACCATCGCCAGGTAAGCCGATAACTCCATCTGGTTGGTGGATGGGCCGCGCGCGTGGTCATGATTTTCGGGAGAGAGTATATGGACGTTTTCGTCCGGAGCCTGTCGAACGGCCATCTCTTTGCCGGTTTGCTCGTCTTTGACAATCGAGAATTTGCCGAAAAACATCTGATGGACGCGAAGCGAGCCGTCGGCGCGCGTGTCCAGATAGAGAATGACCTTTTCACCTAGCGCGAACTGCGGAGCGCCGAATATGATCGAGCCGCGATCCCCGTACGCTCCGCCTTCTTCTTTAATGACAATCTTGTTTTCGGTGATCTGGCCTTTGATCACTTCCTGCACTTTCAGAGTGATGTATGTATAAATGCGATTCTGCTCGTCTATGCCGGTGCTTAAGGAGAGTACTTTGCCTCTAACGACTGCGCGCGCGCCGATCAACATATCGTCATCGGCTGGTGTTCCTATGATTGTGGTTGCCGTCGTGACCTGGGCTGCGCACAGTAATAATGCGAGCACACCGAAGTATCTAAGCCATGATCTTTTAAGAACGCGTTCCATTCTTGCCTCCGTGAGAAGATAGATCTTCAAGCAATAAAGCAATACAAGCCTGGATACTGCTGCAGCACTTTTCGCGTTCCCACGCACTAGCAGTAGCCTTCAATATAGGTGAGATTTAGGGCAACCCTGCTAGAACCGCTTCTCGACTCAGACAGTCAATGCTTGTTCTGTATAAGCTTTTATTGACAAACTAAGGGGCTTGTCTGCATTCAAACAAATATTCGCAAACCTTAATCAGGTCTTCTTGAGGTAGGCCCAATGCATCAGCCGTTCTGTGAGAAAGAAACCTGGCCTTGGCCTTAGAAATACTTAGGGGCTAATACAGCTTCGGTACACGGATTGAACCATAAGCTCCTATCTTTGTCAAAGGTAAAGATTGCAGTTTAAGGCTGATAACAACGCTTAATTTGTAATAATTATATTGCGGGGGCGAGAAGATTACCCGAAGCTGCCATATTAAACTTTTTTTTATGTTTTACTGGAATTTAGGAAACCTAATCTTATCGCAAAGAGCACGTCATCTGAAATTTGAAATCTCAAATATATAATCTATTTCATCCCCATCGCCTGCACGCTTCGACGTAATTCATAGCGTCGAGTTCCGCGCCCAACTCAAAAGAGTCCAATATCTTTTCGACCGTCTCACGCTCGCGCGAGTGTATAGATAAAGATTGAACTGTTTTGCGGGGGAAGTTGACGTGCGCCAGCTCGACCCAGCCGCCGTCAAAATCAAACTGCGAACGCACCTTTGAAACTTCTACTCTTGCGGCGGGCGGCGATGACGAGACGAGCGCATTAATAAACTCTTCATCGGTAAAACTATTATTATCGAGAGGCGTTTTCGGCTGAACCCCTAGCAGGTGCGCGGCGAATAGCAATTCACCCTCTGTGACCGGGAACCTGAATACCATCGTCGAGTTTTCACTGTACAGCTCAATAGCTCGCTCGGCTTTGTCTACGAGCAGCTTCAGTTTCAAAAGCCATTCAGCGCCCCACTTGCGGAGCTTTACATTCTGGTCGCTCGCTTCGGAGATTAAATAGAGGTCGGTGCCACGGTGATTGTGAACGCCCATCCTGATCGGATGAGCCAGTACCTGGGAAGCCAATCTTTCATCGACACGCCCGAATGCTCGCCATTCCCAAATCTCTCCCTCTTCCGGTGCTTTTGCCATTGGGACTTGAAACTCAATTCGCGCTAAAGGCTGTGACGCTCTCTTCCTCTGTAGTCTCGGCCTCGCCCGTCACAGGTTGAAAGAGACGGTCTTCGATAAGCTTGAGAATCTTTTCAGCCGATTCGCCTTCAAGCGCCAATCGCTTTGCTTCGACAACAATCGCAGCAATCTCGGCGGCTCGTATGCCGAATCGCGGGTCGGGTTTTATAAGATCCTCGATAACTCGCAACTCTCGCTCGCCGCGCGGCGTGTCGTGCGTCAGGTCAATGGCGACGGCCAGCGCTTTTGGGATCGTCTTGTTATTGATGATCAATCCGAGCGGCTGAAGCTCTTCCATCGCCTGTTCTTTCAATTTGTCGAGCCGCAGCAAAGAATTCTTGAATGCAAGATGACCGCGAAGCGTAAGCTCGATAATCGGGCGCTGCTCGTCTTCAAGCGTGGCAACCTGCCTGCACTCGGTCTGCAATACGTCGTAGACTTCCGCGCGAACATCGTCGGGGTTTTCTCTCCCGCTGATCTGATGCTCTATGCGGCGGAACGGCCTTTGAAAATAATCTTCGCCCGCGCTCAAAAAGCGCGTCTTTATGACAGGCCCTTCGGTTTCAACTAAAAAAGCTCCCCGTTCCGTCACCGCTTCATTAACATTGCAGGCTTCAAGTGAGCCCGGATTGAAAGCCCATTGCTCGATCTCGAATCGCTTGTGCGTGTGGCCGAGCGCCAGGTAATCAACGGCCTCGCGAAGCGTAACGAGCTTTGAGATGGAGACGGCAGATTGAATAGGGCGATTGAGCTGCCCTTCAACGTCCGAGTGCAGGAGCATTATGTTCGTAGCGTTGTCGCGCCGTTTTTTGCGAACGGCGTCGCCAAGCATCGGCAAGACGTTTCCGACCGTCGTGCCGTACCACGTCGAACCAAAGATGCGCGCGTCGGCTATATCAATATAAGCTCCCTTGGCCTCTTCATCATCCCATCGGTCCAGCCTTAACGCGCCGCCTTCGCCCCAGGCAGGCTCCAGCAGCTTGATGTAGCGCCATTGAGAGAAGCTGCGCAGCCAGCTAAAGCGCGAAGTGGATTCGTGTTGATCGTGATTGCCTTCGATGACTAAAACGGGTATCAACGCTTGAGCCAGGCGGCGGAGCATATACATCGCGTGATTGGCCGCTTGCGGGTCGACATTGCGGCGATCAAAAAGATCGCCCGCTATTATGACGAAATCAACGCGCTCACCGATAGCGTAACGCTCAACGACCTCTTTCCAGGCTCGGAAGAAATCACCCGTGCGGTCGGGCAAGTTGTACCGTTTGATGCCGAGATGAACATCAGCAATGTGAAGAAACTTAGCCATAGATTTTTGTTAAGCTATCAAACCCCCGACGCTGGTTAACAATGCTTAAAAACATGATTGAATGCCCATCAATTATACCGAGTAACCACTAAATTTGGGAATTCTTTTCGACCCGACCACAACTTATGGTAAACTTTAAGCCAGAAACCCCAGATTTTAGATTTGGGAGTGTGTATCAAATGGCAGATGATAGAGTTGTATCAGGCGACCCTGAGGGAGGCGAAGAGCAAGACTTTGAATTGAGTCTGCGGCCCAAGTGGCTGCGCGAGTATATCGGCCAGCAAAAAGCAAAAGAGAATTTATCGATATTCATTCAGGCTGCGCGCAAGCGAGGCCAATCGCTCGACCACGTTTTGCTTTACGGCCCGCCGGGCCTCGGTAAGACTACGCTTGCGCACATCGTCGCAAACGAGATGGGCAGCGATATAAAGACGACGGCGGGGCCCGTCATCGAAAGGGCCGGCGACCTGGCCGCGCTGCTGACAAATCTCTCGGAGGGCGACGTGCTGTTCATCGATGAGATTCATCGCCTAAACCCGGCCATCGAAGAGGTGCTTTACCCGGCGATGGAAGATTATCAATTGGACATTATCATAGGCCAGGGGCCGTCCGCGCGTTCGATAAAGATCGATCTGCCGCGCTTCACGCTCGTCGGGGCGACGACGCGTGCGGGGCTCATAAGCGCGCCCCTTCGGGGCCGCTTCGGCATCCCTCTGCATCTGGATTTCTACCCGGTAGAAGACCTTGAGGTCATCGTCAACCGTTCGGCAGACATACTCGGCGTTTCAATCGACGCGAGCGGCGCGCGCGAGATTGCGAAGCGGTCGCGAGGGACACCGCGAATCGCGAACCGACTTTTGCGCCGAGTCCGCGACATCGCCGAAGTCATTTACGACGGCAACGTGACCGAAGCCGTTGCCGCCGACGCGCTCAATCGTATGGAAGTCGATATCTACGGGCTTGATGAAGTGGACCGCAAGCTGCTGCTTACGATCATAGACAAATTCGACGGCGGGCCTGTGGGGCTTGGAACTCTTTCGGCCTCCATCAGCGAAGAAAAAGACGCCATCGAGGAAATCTACGAGCCTTATTTGATCCAGATAGGCTTTCTCAACCGCACGCCTCGCGGGCGCACGACGACGCGGCTGGCCTGCGAGCACTTCGGCTTAAACTATCCTCCTTCGGGCCGGCAAGATAATCAGTCATCTTTGTTCGAAAGTTAACAGCAGGGGTGTTTTGAGCGTCTATTATGGTGTCTGCGCGATTTTTTCTGAAACCTTTCGCGCAAGGCGGACACCAACTCTGTGAACCGGGCTCACTGAGTCGTAAGATAAAGAAAAAGTTGAACTTTCTGTTTTACCGGCCGTTAGAGGTCAGAGATGGCGACAAAAAGAGGCGGAAGTTCTTTACCGAGTTAAGGTTCGGAGGACGAAATGCAAAGAATAAATAAACAAACAACCGCGCCTTTTGGATTGGCATTCATATTTTTGGGACTCGCTATGGTCCCCATCTCCATGAAAGCCGTTGGCGTAAATATAAGCTTTGCACCGAGGTTCAACGCGGTAGCCAATGCCTGGAACCGGATCACGGGCGGCGTTGCAAGCCCACACCAGCCGCTCGGCACAGCCGATCTGTCGGCGATAAACGTCCCGGATTGCTGCGACGAGTCTACCCCGGTCGAAGAGCCTGCGGATAAGCCCTGTCAAGTGGCTTGCCTCGAAGACCAGAATGCTCCGGCTGATTGCGAGCAATCAAACAAGGCTTATGAATGGAATGTCGCGCCTGTCGAGGCTCAGCAATGCAAGGAAGAGAAAACCGCGCCGCGCGTTATTGCCGCGAAGCGGGACATAATATCTTCGTTTAGGAGCGAATCCAGATCGGGCAGGAAATTTGAAATTCCTGTGATTCAGGTCGAATCTTTAGTCGAGCCGATTGTCGCTTCGCAGACAGAGCTTGCGAGCCTGATCGAAAAGCGTATGGCGAGATTTAGATTTCAAATGAAGGCTTTGAGGGTTAACGACTCGACCAGGAATGTCAGGGTGGTTTTTGAAACCGCGCCTTCGGCCCGCCCTGAAAGACCGGAGCGCTCCGAAAAGGATTGTGATTCTGCTCCGAAGCCCTCGCGGCTCCGCACCGTCCTGCCCGCGCCCGTCGTCGTCGAGCGAACGGAAACCAGAGGAGCGTAAATAAACTGACAAGTTTGTGACGAAAGGGCGCTGAAATTATCTCAGCGCCCTTTCTGTTTTGTACGAACGAGCGATTTCAAATTTGACGCGCCCCTCTGCGGTTCTTAAAATACAGATCGCCAAATAAAACGAGACGGGGGAGAATCGATGTCAGAGCGACGCGAGATGAAGAGAATGATGCGCGGGTTATTACTGTTCATTCCAAATTTGCTCAGGTTGCTTCTGGCTTTGCTCAAAGACCCGCGCGTCTCTTCTGCCGACAAAGCCATCGTCGCAGGGATAATCATGTACGTTATCGTGCCTATAGATGTCATCCCTGATTTCATTCCGTTTATAGGCCAGGTAGACGATTCTTATCTTCTCGCCATAGGCTTTCTTCGCCTTTTGAATCGCTCGGATTACAAAGTCGTTATGGAGCACTGGAAAGGCGAGCTAGATATAAAAGAACTGGTCACGAATATCTCTAAGATCGCGGAGTTCTTTCTTCCTAAACGAGTCAAAAATGTTTTGCGCGGCCGCATCGAGCCCAAGGGAAGGCTCACTGTGATTACCGACACGGCAGCGAATGAATAAGAAAAAATATAAGATTCACCGCAGAGACACAGAGAACACAGAGCGGGCGCAGAGCAGATGTTGGTTCTCTCTGCGCCCCCGCCGCGTGCGAAGCACATCATCGGCCATATGCGTCCTCTGTGTCTGCGGCGGGGAGATGTCCGGACTACAGTACGCTCACACGTAATCCGATCTATCTTCTTCCATTTTATTCAAGCTTGCTATCAGCTTGTCGTGAATCCCGCCGAATGAGCCGTTAGACATAATCACTACAACATCATTTTCTCTCATGTGCTCTGAGAGGTGCGAAACGATCCGATCCGTGGAAGGAATAAAATCGGCCTCAAGCCCGCGTTCGCGCAAACCCTCTATCATCATCTCCGGTGCGACGGCGGTATCGGCAGAATAACGCTCGGGGTGAAATAGTCCGGCAATGATTATTTTATCTGCCTGCGATAGCGCATCCTCGAAGCCTTGCTGAAACTCCTTGCGCTGAGCAGTGTAAGACCTCGGCTCGAACACCGCGATGATCCTGGCCCCGGAATATTTTTGCCGCGCGGCGGAAAGTGTTTCGAGGACTGCCGTCGGGTGATGCGCGAAATCGTCTATGACAGTAACGCCGTTTATCACGGCGCGAACCTGCATGCGCCGCTTCACACTTTTAAACTCGGCCAACGCTTCTGCGACCAGGCTGCGGTTTAATCCGAGCGCGTCTGCCGCCGCGATAACGCCGAGACAGTTGCGCACGTTGAACATTCCGGCCAGCGGAGTGCGATAGCGCCCGTACTCGCGCCCCTCCGTCGTGACCGTGAAGGACGTCATCTCGCCCGCAAAATCAATATTTGTAGCGCGCCATCGCGCGCCTTCTTCGATGCCGAAACTCTCCACCGGACAGAGCGCGCGCCGAGAAAGCTCTCTTACGATTGCCGAATCCCAACCGGCAATCAAAGTCCCGCGACCGGGGATCAAGTTTATCAAGCGGCTGAAAGCAAATTTGACGGCCTCCAGATCGCGATAAATGTCTGCGTGATCGAACTCGACGTTATTGAGTATCACCGTGTCGGGTAGATAGTGCATGAACTTCGGGCCTTTATCGAAATAAGCAGTGTCGTACTCGTCGCCTTCGATAACGAAATAGGGGCTGTCTGACACGCGGAAAGATGAATTGAAATTTTCGGCCACGCCGCCTATCAAAAATGATGGATTCGCTCCGGCCTTTTCCATCACCCACGCCATCAGCGAAGTCGTGGTCGTCTTTCCGTGCGTGCCCGCGACTACGACGGAGTGGCGACCGCGTATAAAGTTCTCTTTAACCACGGCGGCCATCGAAGTGTAGGGAATCTTTTCGTTGAGCACGAATTCAAGCTCAGGGTTGCCGCGCGTTATCGCGTTGCCGACTACTATCAGATCTGGTCGCCTGCTGACGTTTTCGTGTCTGTACCCGTTGCTTATCGGAATGCCCAGTCGCTCAAGCTCCGTGGACATCGGCGGGTAGACGTTCTCGTCGGAGCCTGTCACCTGATGGCCCTGCGCGACGAGCATCCCGGCAAGAGAAGCCATCGCTGTGCCGCATATGCCGATTAAATAATAATGCTTTTTATCCAATAAGACTCTCCCCGGTTTTGGTAAAGTTTGAGTATAGCTGCGCGACAAATCCTTTGAAAAGTTAGTTGCGCGAAGCTCGCCTTGCGCCAAATTGGCGCGTGTGAAAGAATCTACTAACGCGTGTTCCAAACTCCATTTAGAATTGATACCGAAACGTCGTGCGGGAGAGAAAAATGCAGTTTAAGAGATTTGCGCTCATATTAATGCTTTCAGTCTGCTGTTTGACGGTCGCTCCATCGTGGCTTGCGAATCCGTCTATGGCTCAACTCGGTTTCACCCTGGACTTGCGGGTAAGTCCCGCATCCGACCAGGACCCTCGCAATGAAACTTCAATAGCCGTAAGCACCTTCAGTGACCAGATAATCGTCGGCACATCTAAAGTCATAGTGGGCGGGGCATCGGGACTTGGCACGTCCCAGATAGCTTATTATTTCTCTTCCGACGGCGGGCAGAATTGGAACTCATCGCTGCTCGGCACTACAGCGGGCGTCGAAACGCCGCAAAAAGTATGGCCGCGGGCATCCGACCCCTCCGTTGCCTCGGATGCAGATGGAAACTTCTATTTAATGATCCTTACGCTCGACAACCCGCCGTCGAGCGACACCGGCGTCTACGTTTTCAAATCAACGGATGGCGGGCAGACTTTCAAAGACCCTGCGGCGGTCTTTTCTGATATAGGAAACGGCACGGCTGCAAAGCGGGCGGATAAGTGCTATATCACTATCGACAAGTCGGCTTCGAGCCCATTCAAGAATACCGTGTACGCAATCTGGGTTAGCACGGAACCCGACCGCACAGTCGTTTACACTTCTTACCGCAGGCCGGGCGATGCCGGATTTTCGCAGGCTAAAGTAATCAGCCACAACGGCGACATGCGAGGCCCTTCTGTTGCCACAGGCCCGAACGGCGAGCTATACGCGGCGTGGCATGGGATCGGGAGTCCGAAGACTCTTTTGTTCAACGCTTCGACTGATGGCGGAGATACTTTCTTCCCGCTTAATGTTGCGCCGGGTGTCGATTTCAATCTGCATAATTACGTCGGCTCGTTGTCGGAGCCGAGCGCGGCTATCGCGATCCGAGGAATCTCGCGGATGAATAGTTTCCCGGTCATAGATGTTGATCGGAGCAATGGGCCGAACCGTGGGAGGATTTATGTGGTGTGGGCCGAAAGCACTAATCGTTCGGACTCCGACATCTTTATCAAACGCGTCCCGCCGCCGAATGGAGAACAACCTGTTGTCACTCCCGCGATCAGGGTCAACACTGTGGCTACAGGCGACCAGTTCTTTCCCTGGTTGAGCGTCGACCCGAATTCGGGCGCGGTTTTAGTAGCCTACCACGACCGCAGAAATGATCCCGGCGGGTTCCTGTTTAACACGTTCATCTCTCGATCTACGGACGGCGGGTTGAGCTTCATCGACAATCAAGTCAGCGCGCAAAGCTCCGACCCGCGCATCCAGTCGAATGTCGAAGCGCTCCCAAACAGAATCCCTGTAGGAATAGGCGATTACATAGGTGTCTCTGCGTTTCGCGGCAAGGGGCACGCCCTGTGGACAGACACGCGCAATGGTAAGCAGGAAATCTTCTACGGCCAGATTCCGTTCGAGCCGCAAGGCGGAGGGGGAGGTGATACGACTCCGATCAATGACGATTGCCGTCTTGCTCTTGATTTGAGCGGCCAAAGTTCTTTACCGATCGCTGAAATCCTCGACATAAGGTCAGCGACTTCGGGCCTTGATGACCCGGTTTCATGCTCAGGCAGCATAGATTCGAACACCGTTTGGTACAAATTCACCCCCACGGTCGACACTGTTTACGGAATCGAAACTGTCGGAAGCGACTTTGACACGGTGTTGAGCGTTTATACGGGAAATTGCGGCGCACTGACGCGGGTGGCATGCAATGATGATTTCGGCAGTGCTATCAGCCTGAGCACGCGCTCGATAGTCACATTTGCTGCGAGAGCCGGAACGACATATTTCATAGAAGCGAGCGGGAAGGGAAATAATGCGGGCACACTCAGGTTCCGTCTCGGCGCTCCGACGATAACCGACGTTCAATACAAGAAAGGCCCGAACGGCAAGTCGCTCAGGATTACGGGGGCCGGATTTGCGGACGGCAATTCAAAAGTATTCATAAGACTGTTGAGTGATGTGACCACAGAAATTGAGCTGCCAACAGTCACTTCATCCGGTGCGCGACAGGGCGACGCGACGGTTACGACATTGTTTGCCACAAAGCAAAAACTGAAGAAGCAAGTCAAGCCCGGCAACGCAATGCTGGTTATAGTCAAATCGACGGTGCCCACGCCGCTCGGCCCTAGAACAAGTGAATCGTTTCCTTTCAGATTCAGCAAGTAGCGAGGCAGACTCCGGCATGAAAGCCCTGAAATTTAACGGCGCTCTTAGGCTTGTTGAGAATGAGCCTGTCCGCAAACGCGAAGGAGAGGCTCTTGTGCAGGTCATCTGCGCGGGCATATGCAACACCGATCTTGAGATTGTTAAAGGCTATGCAGGGTTTCACGGGATTCTGGGGCACGAGTTCGTAGGGCGTGTGATTGAATCGGATGACGCAATGCTTGCGGGCCAGCGCGTAGTCGGAGAGATCAATGTCGGGTGTAACGAGTGCAGCCTCTGCCTGACGGGCGACTCGCGTCATTGCGGCAGAAGGACCGTGCTCGGGATCAAAGACCGAGACGGCGCATTCGCCGAATTCATCTCGCTGCCCGCCCGCAACCTCGTGCCGGTTCCTGAAACGTTGTCTGATGAAACGGCAGTCTTTACTGAGCCGCTTGCCGCAGCCTGCCAGATTCTCGAACAGATCGATATAAACGGCTCATCAAGCGTCGTGGTAATCGGTGACGGGAAACTCGCGCAGATGATTATCCGCGTAGTCGCGCAAACGGGATGCAGCCCGGCCGTAATCGGAAAGCACGAGCATAAACTTGATCTCGCCCGCGCTGCTGGCGCGCGTTGCTTTCAAATAAATAATCCAGTTGATAATGTTCCAAGCCTGCTCGATGCGCTCAAAGCGCAGGGCCTTGTCGATAAACCTGACATCGTCATAGAAGCGAGCGGCTCTCCTACGGGCCTCCCACTGGCATTGGGGCTTGTAAGACCAAAAGGAGTCGTCGTTCTAAAGTCAACACATCATGCCGAAACGGCTCTTGCGCTCGCGCAAGTAGTCGTCAATGAAGTCGCAATCATCGGGTCCCGCTGCGGGCGACTCGGTATAGCGATAGAGTTGCTTGCAAACAACAAGGTCAATATAAGCCCGCTACTATCAGCGCGCTTCCCCCTGGAGGAAGGTTTAAGAGCGTTTAAGAAAGCCGCCGAGCCCGATAGCATGAAAGTCCTGCTCCAGATCGGTCAGTAACTCCCGCCGCATCTCAAACCTTGAAAACGGCTCCCAGAACTGATTTCAGGGCATCACGTCCTAAAAAAGCTGTTGACACCAATTTGCTCAAGTGCTATAAACGGCCAGAGCAGCTACCATATATAGTGCAGGCTGCGAGCATCAACTACGACATTTAGGAGGCAGAATGAATCAAGGCGACTTAATAGAGAAAGTGGCAAGCGCTGCTTCTATCAGCAAGGCCGAAGCCGAGCGCGCTATAAATGCCGTCAAAGGCGCGATTACCGACAGCCTCAGGAAAGGGTATAAAGTCACGCTGGTAGGCTTTGGGACGTTCGCCGTATCTCATCGAAGGGCGCGGCGCGGCCATAATCCTTTTACAAGCGAGTTGATGAAAATCCCTTCGACAAAAGCAGTCCGCTTCACTGCAGGAAAACAGCTAAAAGAAGCTGTCAACAAGAGAAAGAAATAAGCCGCGGAATCCGCACCGGCCCCCGTTACACCCCGTGTTTATCAAACATTTATGGCCCTAATCGTTGTAGGAAATCTACAACGATCTATTTATCTCAAGCATCACAATAATGCACTAAAACGTGTGAGCAAAAACCCCAAAAGGGAACCTCCGCAGGTTATGGGTTTAGCTGCTGATCGTTAAATGCTGTAACTGCAAGGGATTTCAGTTGCTCGGTTATGGAATGGCAGTTGCAGTTTTGAAATGTGTGAGGTAGAGGCTAGAGGCCGTTATGAGAATAGGGTTTTCCAGGTTTATGTTGAGTGTTATGCTTATAAGCGCGTTCGGCGCGGGTGCATTGGCTCAATCGAATTCCGCTTCTAGCGAACAGACGCTCAGGAAAGAAAAGGCGCAGATTATTGTCGTGACTAAAAAAGAGCGTGATAAGCTCCGGCCCACTGTCGAGACAAAGCGAGCGAAGGTCGATAATCGCTCTTAAGTTTGCAAGCGAGGTTAGAAGTAATCGAGATGAAGAAGCTTTTTCTCTGCATTGTAATGGCTCTCTTTGGTGTGACTGCTTTCGGGACCCTGCCCGCGCGTGACGCGACTGTCTATGCTCAGAAGAAGGGCGATAAAGGCAAAGATAAAGAGAGAAAAGACCCACCAGGGCCGCCCATCGTAAAAGATAAAGGGCCGAAAAATCCGCCCAAGGATAAACCTAAGGATAGGAAACCGCCTGATAGATAGTTGGGTAGCGGCTAAGACTACTTGTAGCTGGAGAGGGCTGTCTTTTCGTCGGAGAATATCTCAAACACACCGTCAAGCTTGGATATAGCCAGGATATTTCTAACAGACTGCGAAGGCGATAGCAGTTTGACATGCCCTTTTTGCTTCAGCACAGACCTGTAGCATTTGATAAGGCTCCCGACCCCGGTGCTGCTGATGTAAGTAACCGAGCGCAGATCGAGTAAGAATTCCGTCTCATCTTTCTCCACAAATCCTTGAACCATATCTGCGAGCATATCCGGGCCGTCGCCGGGGTCCAGGCGACCCGTGACTTTGATAATGCGGACAGGGTCTATTTTTCGACTTATTACTTTTGTAGGTCGTCTCATCATAACAGTCAACTCTTGCCTGAAATCTATTTGCAGGCGGGGCAAACCTGATGGGCGCTACTGGACTCGAACCAGTGACCTCTGCGGTGTGAACACAGCGCTCTACCGACTGAGCTAAGCGCCCTTCGAGACAGAGAAGATTAGCAGATGAAGCGAAAACTTTCCACCCGACCTAAAAGTTTTTCAGGGCTGTCTTTGTCATAAGACAGCCCTGATTCATTTCACGCATTGGAATTCGAGCAGGATGCTCTTAGAAGAAAAATGCCGCCGAACGGTTGCTGTTGTTCTGCACAAAGATGGTATTCGTGCCTGCCGCGCCGACAGGGATCCCACCTTTGTACAGCAGGCGGTCAAGGCCGTCTTCGCGCGTGAGAGATTTTGGCGTCAGAAGGAAGCCGTTCAAGATGATGATGCAGTCCGTGGTAAAAGAAGTTCCGTAAACGAATAGCTTCTTCGACTTCTTTATCTTGACGCGCGTTATGACAGGGAACGAACCCTGATTGCTGCCAGACGTGACGCTCATAGAGAACGATCTGGATGCAATGCCGGTTGACCCGCCTGCGTTATCGAGTACCTGTATGCCGAACGAATATGAGCCTGTCCTTGTCGGGGTTCCGTCGAGGACTCCGGATGTTGAAAGATTCAAGCCGGGTGGTATCGATCCGCCTGCAAAACTCCATCGGTAAGGCGGTGTGCCGCCGGTTGCGGTCAGATCGACTCTATAAAACCTGTTCACTACTGCATCGGGCATAGAAAAACTGGTGATTGCTACAGGCGTTGTGCCGCCACCTCCGCCCCCACCTGAAGAGGACGGATAGATGGTTTGAGCGCCTGCCCTATCATCACTCCCGATCGTTGCGTCGCGACCGCGCCCGTGAGCCGTCGCAAACATCATCGCCGAAGAATCTGCAGAATGGCCCAGCCCTATGGCATGGCCCAGCTCGTGACAGGCGACTTCGGCCAGGTTGGCAGAGTTGCCGAGGAAGCAATCCATCCCGTCGTTGAAAACGACATCGGCTTCGGCCAGCGGGTTAAACGAGAGGCCATTAATGATCCTTGGCGTGTTGAACCATCGAACGCTTGTCAGCCCGACGACGCCCGAACAGCCCACAGGCGGGTCGAGCTGGCCCAGACAATCTCCAAAAGAGATCGTGTTCGAGCCGTCTGCCGAAATGCCGCAACTGCCCGTCTGACCCCCGGTTTGTAAGCGTATACCTGCTCCGCTGTTTCCCCAGGCGGCCATCGCGCGTCCGATCTCGGCTGACGCGCCGCCCGCAATCGGGGAGCTTGCAGGGTTGACGTTGAAAGTGATCGCCTGGCCCGAATCGGCTTCCATCCAGCGAACGCCGCCACCCATAAAAGTGAAATTCGGAAAAATACCGCGCGACTCTTTCTTCTTACGCCGGTACTCGGCAGGCTCAATGGCGACGGGTTGATTGGCGCGTTCCGAATCTATCTGCTCTACGCGAGCCGCTTCCGCATCAAGCGTCTCTTCAATCTTTCGAATGAAATTATTGTACGAAGCCCGATCTGTGACAGTCGCATTATCAGATCGCGAAAGGATTTCAATGCCGCTCACGTCGTATGAGCGCGTCACCATCTTTTCGCCGCGCAATTTGTCTGAGGTGACGGAATAGAGACCCATGAAAGTGTGCGCCACGTGAAGGCTGCCGTCGGGCGCGGAATTTAGAAAGAGCAGAACTTCCTGGCCTATGTAAAAATTCGGCTGGCCGAAAACGTGTATGCCCGTCTGCCCGTCAAACCCGCCCGCTTGTTTGAGGACTATAGTCCGCGAGGCCAGATCGCCTTTTAAGACGGTTTCGCTCCGTATCTCGACATAAGTCCAGATCATTGTTTGCGTATCGTCCCAGGCGCTTATAACTGATCGGACTGTGCCTTTGACGATGAATCTGGAAGTTACTGCAAGCTCTTCATCCGAGAGCGGGACGGCTATGGTAGCCCGGGCTGGTGTGTAGAGCAAAAAGAGAGCGAATAGGGGGAGTGCAAAACTGAGAGCTTTCCTGCACAACTTTGTCATTTTGTTGTTACCTCAACCGACTGCAACTAACCTTTGATCGTTGTACGGAAACAGGCCTGGTCGTAGGCGATTCGGCAAACCGGGCCGGTCGCAATGTCCGCGCCAAGCAAGCTGGAAAGGGATATATTCAATCTCACACAACGTTGATTGAATCTCCTTAACCTGTGCAAGTCCCTAAAGACCTGGGCTTCCACATCCGGGCCAACTTTGAAAGGGGCTAATTACTGCTTGAATTGAGAAGTTGCGCTCAAAATGCTACGGGCGCATTGTTCCATAGATCGCTTTTAGTGTCAAGATTTAACCTATGGGCCGGTCTTAAATCTTTGCTAATATTGCTTCCTGCAATGAGTGAGGATGGGAATTTTTGAGTGGGGTTGTTTGACGGGACGAAGCCCTGCCGCTCGTCCCGTCTTTCTTCATTACAATCAGGCGAAAATTATTATCGCCGTGTGGTGCGTTTTCCGCTCATCAATGACCATAAAGCGCCGCCGCCGCCGCCGAGGGCCAGACCCGTAAGCGCGCCTCGCTTACCGCCTGCGAGCGCCCCGATCACCGTGCCCGCGCCCGCGCCTATCAATGTCTTGGTAAGCACGCTCTTCTTTGAGATGCGGCGATTGAAAGCGCGGTTCGGCTTCTTCGTAAATGCCAGCGCCGTGCCCGTGCCGCCGCCAACCAGCGCGCCTATGAGCGCGCCTTTCTTGCCTCCGAAGGCTCCGCCGATGCCAGCGCCTGCTCCCGCGCCGCCAGCGATCAACAAGGCCCTTCGCGCCGTAGTGCCGATGCCGCGATCAACTCTCTCAGAGCGAGCATAAGAATCGCTCTCGTAACGGTCGCCGAGAACCCGCGAACGGGTCGCTCTGCGCGAGCCGTAGTACCTTGAGCTGTTATAACCGGGCGATGCGGTAAAAGCAGCCGTGCTGGCCGTCTGGCATAACTGGCTGCGGAGACTCGCTTGCTGGCTCTGCCCGTCGGTGTAACCCTGGCTGAAGCCGTCAAGATAACCGCGCGAGTTATTCGTCATTGTCAATTGGTCCGGGTAGCTCATTCCCGCCACTCCGGAATTGAACCCGTCTGCATAACCCGATTTGAAATCTCCGAGATATGCGTCGGTATTTACAGCGGGATCAGTCTCTGCCGCTTGCGCGCTGGGAACGACCGAGGCCGGGGCATTGGCAAATTCTGCCTTCGGGGTCTTTGAGCCACTGTTGCTGAAAGCCAGCACGCCCGCTGCCGCAAGCACGGCTGCCAGCACCACAGCTATAAATTTTGTTGACATTGTGTGCTCTCCTCCTAATTTGCTCAACTTAGATTCTTTCAGAGGCAGGCAGCCTGTATTTTTTACAGACTCAAAGAGTACGATTGACGTACCCTTCCGACCATATCGGGTGGTTGACCCACCATATCGGGCAATAAGTTCGGCCTGCCTGCTTAAAGATCAATTGTTTTGGCCTGGTTCAAGGCCCCGGCGATCTGCTTTTATTGCACTATTAAAGGATTGGATCGCCTGTCGTCGGGCGGATTTATTACAGTAACGACATCTCCCGCCTTCACCTTTACTTTTGCACGCAGCGTGCCGCTGTTTACAAAGGTCGTCTTGCGGCTGCGGCCATTGACTTCTACAACTGCTCTTGAAGCGAACCCCGAACCTATCACTTCTGAAATTTTCTTTGATATTTTCGTCGCGCCGATTATAGTAGGAGCGCCGCTGGCAGAAACCAACGAAGCATTCAAGCGGTAAAAACCGCTGGAATCACTGTCGAAAGACCCTATGCCGATCACGTAGCGGCCGGTGAAAGGCAAAACTATGTTATAGCGCGAGTCGTCTCCGTCAGACTGATCATTGTAGACGAATTCAACGCCAGTGGCCGGATCGGTCAGATTTATCTCAGGATCGAGCCTTGAACCGAAGACCTCTGCGTCAACGTCAACGATAAGCGTCTGGCCTGCATTGGCAAAGAAGCTGTAAAAATCGACGTCCGTGCGACCATCTATCTCTCCGAAAATCGTTACCGGAAGCTGCGGCAAACTTTGCGCGATAGTTCCGTTTGGCTCTATTTCATCAACATCTAGGCCTCGCACGATATTGAGCACATAATCGAAATTCCTGCCGCCGAAATCTTCGACATCCGCAATGCCTACGATTAGGACTTCGTCGCTGGAGGGAGTGAAACGTATCAACGGATCAGTTTCGACGTCTCCGAAATCTGAAGTGATAAGACGTCCCGCCGAATCAAACAGCGCGATGTCGGCAACCAGATCCGAGTTTTGCAGCCGCGCGGCAAACGGCTCGATAACGACCTGCTGGCCTGCAAGCCCTTGAAACGCGAAGAAGTTGACATCGCCGTCAAAGCTTATCTCTCCGAAAATATTGACTGGAAGAGATACGCCCTGCGCTATGCGATCATTAGGCTCTACCTCGAATATATCGCCGCTGCCTGTTCCAAAATCCTGCGGCGTGATGACGGCTTCGGCCTGCCAGTTGCGCGCTTTTCGGGCATCTTTGTTGAATATACGCGTCTTCTTGCTCTCAAGCGTACGCACGCCTTCGATACCGGTGATTCTGCTAAAGACCTGGCTTTTTTCTAACTCTACGGTCGGCCCGACACGAGTATTCTCTTTTGTATTAACCCTGGGCCGCTTTATTTGAGGAAGGATTTCCGTATCCTGGGCCGCGACAAAGGTCGCCGTCAAAACGAGCGCGCTCATTGTCGCTGCAAGTGATCGCTTGATGGATTGCAAAAACATTATGATTCCTCCGGCAATCCCGTCTGCCTCATCTGTATATACCCCAGGCTGTGATGAAATCGGCGAGCGGAGAGTTGACCTCCCTGGAAAGATTTTCTTTTCGATTTGGCGAGAATTTCTAGCTCAGCGCGGGCAGGATGATCTCAAAAGTAGTGCCGACGCCGACTTCGCTCTCGAAGCGTATGTTGCCGTTGTGGAGTTGCACGGCTCGGAAGGCCTGGGCCAGGCCGATGCCCGTGCCGCCTTTCTTTGTGGTGTAATAGAGGTTGAAAATTCTATCGTGGCCATCTTCTGCAATGCCGACACCTCGGTCGCTGATAATGATGCGCGCCGAACCGTCCGCGCCTCTCAGCGTCGTCACTTTGAGCGGGCCGCCTTCGGGCATCGCCTGGCACCCGTTTATGATGACGTTCAGCAGAGCCTGTTTGAGAAGATCGGCATCGCCTTTTACGATCAATTCGCCTGATGCGACCTCTTTGTGAATAGTCACGCCTCGCTCTTCTGCTTCGGTCGAGGCAAGTGCAACGACGTGGCTCACGGTCGTATTCAAATCCAGAGGCTGGAGATGTATCTCGACGGGTCGCGTGAAATTGAGGAACGTGGCCACAACGCGGTCGAGCCGTTTTATTTCCGAGTCGAGTATCTCGATCTGTGGAGTCGGGTCTGCGGTCTGGGATTCGAGCTTTGATCTTAAGATTTCAAGATGGATCACCATGGCGTTGAGCGGATTTTTGACTTCGTGCGCGATACCCGATGTAATGCGCCCAAGATCGGCAAGCTTTTTAGACAAATCCCACTGCGATTCGAATCTTTGAAACGACTCGTAGTCGCGCAGGCTGACAAGCGCGCCGACAGGCTCGCCTGCGTCTTCGATGTATTGCAATGAGACGAGCAATTGGCGCTTGCGCCCACCATCTGTAACCATCAGCGTTGACCGGGCTATCGATTTACGCTCGCCAAAGGCGCGCTCTACAAGCGAGACTAACGGGTGGTTCGCCCCGAGGCTTTCGTCTATAGGTAGTCCCGCAAGTTCAAGGTCGTTTACGCCGAGAATCCGCTCGGCGTCAGGGCTTGCCAGAATGACGCGCCCTTCGCGGTTTATCAACAGCAACCGCTCTTCGAGGTGGCTTATCACCTGTCGCAGGCGGCCACGCATGATCTCTAATTCCGAGCGCTCGCCGGCTAATCGCTCGCCGAGCTGTTTCAGCCGCGCAGTCACACCCGTCACCATCTGGTCTTGCGGCAAATCGGCTTTGCTGATTGCATCCGTCTCTCCGCCAAGCTCAAGCTGATCGATGCTTGTCGAAATCGCTTGAAGTGGCCGCAACAGAAGATTGGCTGAGCTTATGGCCACGATGGCCGCGCCGAGTATCGCCATAAGCCCGATAAAAACATTTGTGCCAATCGGCATAAGCAACTCGCGCCGGATCGCCGTGGCCGATACGCCTATGTGAAGCTCGGCATTGATCCCGCTTTTGTTATCGAGCCGCTTGCGATACTCATAAATAGGCGCTTCCAGAAACACCCTGTAAAGCTGAACGAATGCGCCCTCATCTGCCAACTTGCTGAGATCGGGCCTGTCTGTCGGAATATCGCCGATCATGTGACGGTTGGCCGCCAGCTCAAGCCGCCCCTTCGAGTCGGTAATTATCTGCCCGCTCACGTTTGTAAGGTAAAGATAGGTGATCTGCCGCGAAGTAACGATAGTTGATTCCATCAGCCCGCGAACACCCGAATGCTCGCTCGCAAGCGCCGAATACGGGTTAGGGTCATTGATCGGAATATTATGCGCCACCTCCTGTTGAACGGCGTAAATGATCTGGTCTGAAAGCTGTCGGGTCTGCTCTTCGGTGCGGCTGATTATAACTCCCGTAAGATGCGCGACGTTTATTACCGTTATAACCATCACGACTAGGGCGACGAACAGCGTGATCAAGGCTATCTGGCGTGCGCGCAGGCCGAGCCTGGACCAGAGCGATGCGCGTGAGCGGGTAGCTCTCGCCTCTTTGATCTCTTCCTGTCCTAGCTGTTCGCCCGCCGTAACTGTGGAAGCCATAATTAAGTGATAAGGATGAGGGATGAGGGGTGAAGGATGAAGAGGACTTAACCTCGACATCTGAAATTTGCATGGCGGATTATGCGCTAACGCGCGCCGCGATTTGATATTTCAAATCTTTTTCATCCTTTATCCTTCATCTGTCATCCTTCGTTTTCCAAGCCCGCCTCGCGGTAAGCTTTCAATTTGTTGTGTAGCGTCTTCAGGCTTATGCGCAGGGTCTCAGCAGTGCGCGTCTTGTTATAATCGGTCCGAGCGAGCGTGCTCAATATCACGCGGCGCTCGACTTCTTCAAGCGGCATTCCTATAGGTATCATCACTGCGTCTGCGCTAGGTGAGGGTTTCTGGCCTGTGATGTGCGATGGCAGGTGGCGCTTTTCGATCTGCTCGCCATCGCAAATAACGACGGCTCGCTCTATCACGTTGCGAAGCTCGCGAACGTTGCCGGGCCAATAATAACCAAGCAGCGCCTCCATCGCCTCGGTCGAGATCAGCCGCGCAGTCTTTGCGTGGCGTCGGCTCAACTCCTCTATCATGTGCTGCACGAGCAATGGAACATCATCTCTGTGATCGCGCAGCGGGGGCAGCTTTATTGTAATGACGTTAAGCCTGTACAGCAAGTCCTCTCTCAACGTGCCTTCTTGAGCGGCTTTGTACGGGTCTTTGTTTGTAGCGGCTATGACGCGGACATTGACGTTCATCTCTTTTGTCGAGCCGAGCCGCCGGACTTTTTTGTCTTCCAGCACGCGCAGCAGCTTTGCCTGCAGCAGAAACGGCATCTCGGCGATCTCGTCCAGCAGCAGCGTCCCGGTATTTGCAAGCTCAAAACAGCCGATCCTCCGATCGGCTGCTCCCGTGAATGCCCCTTTTTCGTGGCCGAACAGCTCTGACTCCATCAGGGTCTCCGGCACGGCGGCGCAATTGATGGCGATAAACGGCAGGTTCGTGCGCGGGCTTAGCTTGTGTATGGTCCGCGCGACCATCTCTTTTCCCGTGCCGGAATCGCCCGTCACAAGGACTGAAACGGCGCTGGGCGCGACCTGCTCGACGAGCGTGTATATTTCGCGCATCGCCTCGCTGTTCCCGACCATCTCGCCGAATGCGCCGTACTGGCGAAGCTGGCGGCGGAGAAGCTCGTTCTCGTGGCGGGTGCTGCTGTATTCTGCGGCCTTTCTTAAGACAAGCTGGAGGCGGCGCGTGTCAATAGGCTTTTCAAAATAATAGAACGCTCCCTCTTCTTTTACGGAACGGATCGCTGCGTCTACAGACCCCTGGCCCGTGAGCAGTATGACGGCGGTTTGCGGGCGGTCCTCGCGAATGTGCGAGAGCAACTGAAACCCGTCCAGGTTCGGCATCACAACGTCGGTGATAACGACTAGCGGAGCGAACGAGTCTATGCGCAGAAGCGCTTCGCGGCCATCGGCAGCCGTTTCCGTCCTGTAGCCCCAGCCCGCCACTAGCTCGCTTAACCCTTGGCGCGCAGGTTCCTCGTCGTCGACTATTAGGACCCGCTGGTCAGACATAGAGTCAGAGTTTAGCACATACCCCTTTGTGGACAATGATTTTCCATACGGTTGAGAAATTAATGCGACTGCCTTTCAATAGAAGCCCTGACAGAAAGGGCGTAACGGGGAGACCATGTTGAGGTTATTCGTATGACCATCGCTCGATAAGAACATCCATCTGTCCCCCACAGACCATGCCTTCGTCGTCTTCAAAATCGCCCGCAAGGTCGAAATGAAAAATGGCCGCCTTGCCGGTGCGAAGCACTTCGCGCGCTTCGGCCCAAATGTCCGCCTCCACGCACCCGCCCCCGACCGTGCCGATAAAAGTGCCGTCGTCAAAAACAACGAGCTTTGCCCCCTCCCGCTGAGGCGTCGAGCCGCGCGTTTTTATAACGGTCGCCATGGCTGCCGCCTTCGCGCCCTGGTCGAGCCGCTTTTTCATCTCAAGATAAATCTCAAGCGGATTCAGAGCGCGCCCCGATAGAATATTGCTCCCGTCGTCGTGTAACATGGATTGACCTCAAGTAAATATTATTATAATCAATAGTCGCGCCGGTCGTGAAGCCTCACTATAGAAAGCAGTAGCGAAAGCTGACGGCTTCGGTTAGTATAAACACCTGGAAAGCAAAGAAGCGATGAAGACGGCAGACGGGTGGACAAAAAGAAGGCTGACTCAGGAAATAACCGGATTCTTATCCTCAAAACTTCAACCCCCGCGCCTTTCAAATAGACAGCGACTATTCACAACCAACCCGGCAATCCGCCGGAATATTGAATTGGAGGCATGATGAGCAACGCCAAAGGAAAATATCTGGCTACAAGCATCGCGATAGCAATGATTTTATTATCCGTGACGACCGGTTCGGCGCAACGGCGCAGCGGCGAGGCCCCTCCGCAAAGCGGCAAGCCCCGCGTCGTGGTTATCGGGACAGGCTCGGGCGACACCTCTTGGACGACCAACATAACGACAGCTACTCTCGAAGATGCGCTGTCGCAAGCCGGCAGGTTTGAATTGATCACCGCGGCTCAGCGCGACAAGATTCTATCCGAGCAGGGCTTTAACAACTCGGATCTCGTTGACCCGAAGCAAGCAACCCGCGTCGGAAGACTGTTATCGGCGAAATTCATTATCGTCGGGAACGCGCTGGACGTTTCGATGACAAAGGCCAAAACGAGCGGCATCGGGAGCATAATCGGGCGGAGCAACCTTCCGGGAGATGTTTCTGCCGACGTCAAAAGCAAGGTGCAGATACAGATGATCAATGCCGAGACGGGCGTCTTGAAGCTCTCGAAATCCTATGAAGAAAAGATGAGCAAGAATACCCTGACGAAATCGAGAAGCGAGTCAGACATGAGGCAAGAAGGCTATCGAAAAGCTATGGAGAAGATCGCCGCGCAATTTTCTCAAGAGATCGGCACGTCGGTCCCTGTCGGCGGGCTTGTGGTCTTCGTTCGCGGAGGGCGAGTGGCAATCGATCTGGGCAGCGATCAAGCGATACAGGTCGGGCAAGAGTTTGAAGTCTACAGCGAAGACGAGCCGATTAAGAACGCAGCCGGAGAGGTGCTCTCTTATGTGACGACCAAGTACGCGCGCCTGCGCGTCGCTAACGTCGAGCCGAAGCTTGCGTGGACTACGGTCGTGGAAACTTATAACGAGAACGGCTCGCCCGATGCGCAGCCGAAGCTAGACCGCATCAAGGTCAACTACTCGGTGAGACAACTCAGGTAGTAAGGGAATGCAAGAAGATTCACCGCCGCAGACACAGAGAACACAGAGCGGGCGCAGAGAAAAAACTCTGTGCATCCTCCGTGTTCTCTGTGTCTCTGCGGTGAGATGTCTCTCCAATCCCGTACACTCATTTGTAATTCGCTCTAAGCCAGGAGAACGTTGTGAGAAGAATCCCTATTTTTTTCATCGCCACCTTGTTGCTGCTTATCTCTTTTTCAGCCACGAGCAAAGCCGATACGCTGCGCAAGAGATATACTTATGATTACAACCGCGCGACGCGAAAAGCTTCTTCGATGGTCGCGGCAACAAAAGCTAGAAAGCAGTTGCTTCGCGATTTCCTCGCCGAGAAATTCTCGGAGGAGATCACTACCCGTTACGCCGAAGACATAGACATCGCGCTCGACCCGCCCGACCAGTTCCTGAATTCGTTCAACGTCGTCACCGAGCGCGTCAACGACGACGAAACCAAGGTGACGCTCACAGTCGAAGGCGATGTTAACCTTGCGCTGATGGTCTCGGCCCTCGTGCAAAACAAGGTGCTCAGCTTTGGCAAGGATGCGCCAAAAGTCATGGTTATGCCCTCGTCTCGTTTCGAAGACCCGAAAGCCGCAAAGACATTGCGCGCTTTGATGAACGACAAAATCAAGCAGGCCGGTCTTCGCCCCGTCGCTTTTGAAAGCACTACGGAGTCCGTGAGCCTCCGGATAAAAGATAAAGTCACGCCTACGGAAATCGAGCGTAAAGCCCTCATACGTCAGGCGACTCAATACGGGGCGGACTATTTGATCTACATAGACACGGAAGCCGAAACGAAGCCGTTCAGCCAGGGCGGTTACATTTCGGACGCCAATTTCATCCACACGATCCTGCGACCTAACGGGAGCCTGATCCTGGGCGAGTCGCTCGTGAGCGAGCGCGGGAGCGGGTCTTCGCCAATGCTCGCCTTCGACAGGGCGCTCGATTCCGTCGCGCCCGTCATCGCAAAAGTAGCCGTCGGGCAATTGTTCCAGGCGATCTATTCCGACAGCGATGTCATATACGACACCGTGAAATTGCGAGAAGAAAAGACCCTGACTATTTACTGGGCCTCGGCGCCGCAGGTCCAGGCGGTTATAGAGAGGTTAAAAGGGACGGGCGCAACCGCGAACCCGGGCACGGGCATGAGCGAAGGGGCTTCTCGCTTTAAGCTTGAAACAGAGATGGACGATTTAGATCTCTATGAATGGTTCAACGGGCAGTCTTTTACAGTCGGAGGGAAGACATTCAAGACGCCCGTCGTGGCCTATTCAGAAAACGTGATCGAAGTCGAAGTCGTGGCCGCGCAGGCTCAATCTCGCCGGCCCGTTGCGAAGACACCGCCGGTGCGACGGCCAAGAAATCCTAACGGCGGGCCGTCTACGAAGCCGGCAATGTCCGGCTCGGCGGGCGGGCAAATAGCTAAAGTTACTTTGCAGCTCCGTAAGGCTCAGTTTAACAGGTAAGAACTCGCGCACGCTTGTTTTAAGGGGAGGGAATTGTAGGCTCGGCTCGGCCCGCGAGTATGTCCTTGACTGCCTGGGCGTATGTCCCCGAAGGCGCATTGGCTAGGTACTTTCTAAAAGAGGCTTTTGCGCCATCCGTGTCGCCGCTGTAGTGACGCGCAAGGCCTATATAATAATCGAGATCGAAATCATTCGGATCAAGCTCTCTGGCTTTTGAAAAAGAGCTTGCCGCCTGATCGTAACGCCTGAGGCCGAGATAGGCCAGTCCCTGATTTACCAGCACCTGCGCCGTAGGCTTTCCGTATTGCTGCGTCGCGATTTCGTATTCCTTTAGCGCCTCGTCAAATCGGCCCAGGTTGTAAAGCGCAACGCCGAGATTTTCGTGTGCTTCCGCATAATTGGGTTGCGCGTCAAGGGCTTTGCGATACTCGGCTATTGCTCTTTCGTTCTCGGCATCGGCCTCAGCCTTCGACCCTGCGTTTTCGAGCAAGTAGGCCTGCTCCTGGTGTTTTTTACCGTCATCGTAAAAAGCCTTCGCCGCGCCCTCGCCTGCATTTGTCTTCTGACCGGATTGAGTAGAAGTATTATTGGTCTGGTTGCTCTGCGAGAGCAGGAAATATGCCGCCCCGATAACCAGGATTCCGACGACAAGCACCGCCGCTATAATGAAAATAGCCTTATTGCTTTTCTGCGGCCTTTGAGTCGGTTGAGCCGCTGATTGCCAGCCGCCGACCGCAGGCTGCCCTGCCGGAGCGGGTCGCGGTTGAAACTGCGGTTGTTGCGACAAAGGAGCAACAGGATAAGGAGGCCGTTCGCTATGAAGGTCGAATGTCTCCTGCACAGTATTATCGGCTTTTTGTGGCGGCGGTACTGTACCGGCCTTTGCAGAATCCGGCTTTAACGCCTCGATTGATGTTGACGGCTGAGTCACATAATTTGAAGCGGGCTGGATCGGTTGAGGCACAGGGACGGTAGGCGCAGGTTTCTGCTCAGAGCTTACCGGGAGAGCCGCTTGCTCAGGGACGGTTTGCGTCACTGCGTCAGGCGTATCGACAGCGGTGAACGGCCTGTCGGGAGTTCCAGCCATTGACGTTTGTCGCTCTGTAATCGGATTGGTCTGTCTCCCCCCCTGTTCGGCGATCTTATTTGTCGCAGGGCTGCTGATAACCTGCGTGCTTCCGTGTTGCGCATCGTTAAGCAATGACGCGAAGGCTTCGGCAGTCGGAATGCGCGCATCGCGGTCGCGCGCAAGCCCGGCCATCACGACCTCTTCTACCGAATTGCTTACCGTTGAGCTTGCGCGGCTGAGCTTTACCGGGTCGCTCGTTACGCGCTTTATCATTATCGCCTGGGCGTTATCGCCCTCGAATGGCAAGCGCCCGCTCAACATCTCGTAGACGATGATCGCAAGGCTATAAACATCCGATCTCGCGTCCAGCTTTTCGCCCGTCAGTTGTTCGGGCGACATGTAGACCGGCGTGCCCAGCACAAAGCCTGTCTTCGTGACGTTGTCCGTATCGTCGGCCACTGTCTTTGCGATTCCGAAATCCAAAACCTTGACGAAATCGGCGTCAGCGCCTTTCTGCGCGATCATTATGTTATCCGGCTTGAGGTCGCGGTGGACTATGCCGAGCGAGTGTGCGGCGGTAAGCGCCGCTGCGATCTGTCTTGTAATATGAACAGTCCGCACAATGCCCAGACCCGGTTCTTCGGCGAGAAGCCGTGTCAACGGTTTGCCGTCGATAAACTCCATAGCCAGATAGAGCAATCCGTCTTCCGCCTGTCCGAAGTCATATATTGTGATGGCATGAGGGTTATCTATACGGCTCGCCATCCTGGCTTCGCGCTTGAAGCGGGCCACCGCCGATTCCGTATCGGCGCTCAGAGGGGAGAGGAGCTTGATGGCGCAGATGCGGTCCATCTGTGTATGGACGGCTTTGTAAACCGTGCCCATCCCTCCCTGGCCGAGCTTGTCTACGAGCAGAAAACGACCGGCCAGCATGCGGCCGATCATCTGGTCCGTACCGTCGGATTTTATCTCTATCAACTTCGCGTTGTCGCTCGGGCAGACGGCCAGAGCATTGTCATAAGTTGTAGCGCATTGTGGGCAGGTTTTCATAATCAAGTTCGCAGGAAAGTTTGACAGCCCACTTTTTGGTTGTCAACAAACTCAAAGCCCCGAAGGGGGCGATTCAATGACTCGGCGCATCGCGTCCCTTCGAGGCTTTTCAAAAAGACTCACTTTATCAGCTTACATCGCAGGCAGGTTCATATGGCCCACTGAGGTCAGGTTGAGCGGCCCGGTAGTTCCCGTGTGCCGCTTGAGCGAGACTATGAAAGAACGTATTTCTCGCTTGTCAATAAACATCTCGAAAAAGTCGTCCTCGTCGGCAGCCTTCCGTATCTCTGTCCACTCGGCTTCCGAGATGTTGAGAAAAGCTTTTACGACGTGTGGGTCGAAATGAACGCCGCTGTTGGCGACTATCTCGTCCCGCGCGTTCGCGTATGGTTGAGAGGCGCGGTATGGCCGGTCGCTCGTTATTGCGTCGAATGCGTCTGCGACTGCAAAGATGCGGGCTTGAATATGAATGGCGTTGCCGCGCAGCCCGTTCGGGTATCCGCTGCCGTCGTACTTTTCGTGGTGCTGGCCGACCACCGGCCGCGCGCCGGAAAGAAAGTCTATGCCGTCGATTATCCGCAAGCCGTGTTGAATATGCTCGCGCATCTCCTCCCATTCTGCTGATGTCAAAGGCCCGCGCTTGAGCAGTATGGAGTCTTTTACGCCGATCTTCCCGATATCGTGAAGCAGCGCGCCCTGTTCTATCGATATAAGCTCGTTGTGCGTAAGGCCCATCTCTTTGGCTATCCTCAGGCTGTAGGCGACTACGCGGTTTGAGTGGCCGCGAGTCTCTACGTCGCGGGCTTCGAGCGCGCCGGCCAGCGCCCGCAATGTCGCGCGGTAGTTTGTGTAGAGCACTTCGAGCATGATGTTGAGGTTATCGTTCATGGCGCGAAGCTCGTTCGTCCTAACGCGCACAGTCTCTTCAAGCGACTGCTCGTAATGCTGCTTCGCTATTATGAGAGCCTGGTAGCGCAAGGCGCGCTCAACGGCTATCATCACCTGCGCCAGATCAAAAGGCTTTGTCACATAATCGAAAGCGCCTTGCCGCATAGAGTCAATCGCGTACTGAATATCGGTCATGCCTGAAACCATCAGGATTACTGTTTCGGGACACATTTTGTGAACAAGCTGGCACAACTCCAGGCCGGACGCGCCCGGCATTCTTATATCGCTCATGACGAGATTGAACGAGCCGGCCCCGATCATCTCTGTGGCCTCTTCGGCGCTCTGCGCCGTTATGCACGTGTACTGT
The DNA here is from genome assembly GCA_963728545.1 of Blastocatellia bacterium. Taxonomy (GTDB): domain Bacteria; phylum Acidobacteriota; class Blastocatellia; order UBA7656; family UBA7656; genus DASUNP01. The sequence continues at coordinate 1,236,966 of CAVSKO010000002.1, read as the reverse complement.
TTGCTCAGGTACATAGACAGGAGACGGCGAATAGGCTCCTCGTCATCAACTATAAGAATGGTGATATCTTTATTGCTCAAAATGCCTCCTTTTGACCTGCGCAAATTGCAGTCAGTTCCGATCAGATCAAGCCCCTGAAGTGCGCTGCCTCAATAAACACCCTATCCTTTTGCAAATGCTATACCTCTGACGGGGATTTGAGTGATCCTGTATCTCGCGCTGGTACTGCAATTACAGCTTGTTGTGTATGCCTGGTCACATGGCGGAAATGGATAATAGGGACAACTGTGGCAAACAGCCACAGTTGTTGGAATGGGGCTCTCAAGAAAGGAGTTGCTCTTTTTTTTCCAAATCCTCGAACCCCTGCTTGATTGTCTTATCGAAACAATCGGGGCAGATACTGTGGCTGACCTGCACGTCTACGTGGTCGCTGATAAAGGTGTCGAGCTGTTGCCAATAATCCCGGTCGTTGCGAATCTTTTTGCAGTGCGCGCACATCGGCAGTATGCCTTGAAGCTGTTTTACCTGAGAGAGCGCGGCCTGTAGCTCGGCCACACGGTCGGCAAGGCTGTTTTGCGCTTCGATCAGTCGCAGCCCTACCTTTATGCGCGCCTGTAGTTCTTCTCTGACGAATGGTTTGGTTATATAATCATCCGCGCCTGCTTCGAGGCCCGCCACGATGTCGCCCTTTTCGCCCTTGGCCGTCAGCAGTATGAAATACCTGAATTTTGCGAGCTGCGCCTGTCGCGCCTGTTGACAAACCTGCACGCCGTCCATCCCCGGCATCATCCAATCGAGTATGATCAGCTGCGGGGAATCTTCATCCAGGATCATTCCCAGCGCCTGTACGCCGTCCTCGGCCACCGTCACGTCGTAACCCCATTTGGCGAGCGTAGCCTGGAGAAGGTAGCGTGATATATGGTCGTCTTCAGCAATTAAAACTCTCATACGGGTTGCTCCATTCTGATCGCCGTGAGCGCCTCTTTCATGCGTTCTAACTCACACTCAAGCTCCCGGGCTGCTTCGAGCGCGTGACCCATGTCCGCATTGCGACCCATCAACACCAGTTGCGATATAACGTTGTATGCAGGAATCGCGTGAAAGACTCCTATGGAACCTTTCAAACGGTGCGCTGTTTTTTCGAGCTGTTTTGCATCACGGCTTTCGACGGCAGCACGCACCTCGGCAAACATTCCGGGATACTCGATGAGAAAAACCTCGATGATTTCGCCGAGCAGTTCCTTATCCCCATGAAAGTAATCAAGCAGACCGTTTGAATCTACTGCATCCGGGGCCGCAGCCTCGGACTTTGAGGCGACGGCGGTCCCGAGCAGGTTTTCAATCATGTGGAAAAGCTCTTCTGAGCGTATGGGCTTTGACAAGTAGTCGTCCATACCCGCCTCAATGCACCGCTCCTTGTCGCCCATCATCGCGTGGGCGGTCAGAGCGATGATGGGGATATGGTCGCCGGTAATCAGTTCTTTCTGCCTGATGATGCCAGTCGCTTCGAATCCATTCATCTCCGGCATCTGCACATCCATCAGCACAAGGTCGAACTTTTCTTCGTTGAGCGCGGCCAGCGCTTCGAGCCCGTTTGCGGCTAGCTGCGGCCGGTGCCCTCGCTTCTCAAGCATCATAGTCATCAGCTTGCGGTTTACGGCGCTGTCTTCGGCGACAAGAATGCGGAGCGATTTCGAAGGGCGAGCAGTTTCGTTAACACCAACGCCCTTCCCGAAATTCTCTTCCATGTCCGGGCTGCATTGATTGGCGGACCGGCGCTTTTGCAAGCCAAACCGCGAGGTGAAATGAAATGCGCTGCCAACTGATTTCGGATTGCGGATCGCGGATTTCGGATTTACAGATTGCGAATCAAGATCATCTGACGGCGATAATCCGCAATCCGAAATCCGCGATCCGCAATCAACGGGGCTTTCCACCCATATTCGCCCCTGCATCAGCTCTACAAGCTGAGCGGAGATAGCCAGGCCGAGCCCTGTGCCTCCATACTTGCGCGTGGTCGAGCCGTCTGCCTGCGCGAATGCTTCGAAGATCAATGCCTGTTTTTCGACGGGGATTCCAATCCCAGTGTCGCGAATAATGAAGTGCAGAAGCACATCCTCCGGCGTCCGTTCTTCTGTCTCCACCCGGACGACGACTTCGCCTTCATTAGTGAACTTGATCGCGTTGCCTATGAGGTTCACAAGCACCTGGCGAAGACGACCGGAATCGCCTACAACATCCACAGGCACACCGGGCAGTATGTGGCAGGCCAGTTCAAGTTTTTTCTCTTCCGCCCGCGCCGCAAGCGTTTTGATAGTCTCCCCGATGATGCCTCCAAGATCGAACTCCACAGGGTCAAGCTCCATCTTGCCCGCTTCGATCTTTGAAAAGTCGAGAATGTCGTTGACAACTGATAACAACGAGTCTGCCGAAATTTTCACGAGCATCAAATACTCCCTCTGTTCCTGTGTCAGGTTGGTGTCGAGCGCAAGCTCGGTCATGCCGATTATTCCGTTCATAGGCGTGCGGATTTCGTGGCTCATGTTGGCGAGAAATTCGCTCTTTGCGCGGTTCGCAGCCTCTGCCGCCTCTTTTGCGTTATGCAGGTCGGCTTCGGCGCGTTTTCGCTCTGTTATATCCTGGGCTACGCCGAGAAGCGCGAACGGCACGCCGTTCGTGTCGCGAATGACGGAGGTCGAAAGAGAGATAGGAAACTCCGTCCCGTCTTTCTTTATGTTCAAAAGCTCGCCCTGCCAATCGCCTTCCTGCGTCTCAGGGGTGATAAGCTTTACGCCACCTTGAGTGGTGCGGTCGGAGCGCACCATCGCGATGTTCTTTCCTATCAGCTCATCCTGCGTGTATCCGTAGGTCTCGGTGAATGCGTCATTCACAAAAAAGATACGGTCTTCGAGATCCGTGATTGAAACGCATTCGCGCGTGGTCTTGAGGGCATGGGCTAGGAGGACAATCTCTTTTTCGGCCCGTTTTCGCTCGCTTATGTCTTCGACGGTGCCCTCGTAATAAAGTATCTCTCCGCTTCTGTCGCGGACCACCCTCGCGTTCTCGCGAGCGTATAACGAATTACCGGCGCGCGTCTTCCATACACCTTCAAGACCTATGATCTGACCGTCTGCCTTAAGCCGGGCCTTGAACTCCTCACGCGAATATGTTCGACTCGCTCCCATCCTCTTCAAGATTATAGGAAGCCAGTTCTTCAAAAGATACGCAGTCGAGCATGCGTATCAACGCGGGATTGCACATCAGTATTCTGCCGTCGGGCGTGGTTCGATAGATGCCTACGGGCGAGTTTTCAAACAGCGAGCGGAATCGCTCTTCGCTTTCCTGCAAAGCCTTTTCTGCGAGCTTTCTTTCTGTGACGTCGAGCTGGTTGCCCCAGACGCGTATCAGCAATCCGTCTTTTATAGTTCCGACAAGATTGTTGACGAAGTATTTCATGCCGCCCTCGGCGGTCGCCTCTATCGTCTCCACATCACTGAGCCTGTAGTCGGAGTTCATAAAGGCGTAAAGCGCCTCCAGGTTGCGCGGGTCTGATTGAGGCAGCAGGTCGCCTATGCGCGCGCCGAGAATCTCTTCGGCGGATGAAAGCCCGTACATCTGCGCCATCATGTTATTGCACTCCGCGAGGTACGCCGTCTGGTAGAAAAGCTTTATCTGCTCGTCTGCGGGCAGGGTGATCGGGAACGGCTCTTCAAGCTCGAAACGCCATATGCCTTCCGAGCTTTGCTCGACAAAGGCGCGGTAACGCTGCGCGCTAGCGAGCAGCGCCTCTTCGGCGCGGGCCCGTTCTGTAATCTCTTGCTTCAGCTCGCGCGTGCGCTCCTCAACGCGTTTCTCCAATTCATCTTGAGCCGTCAACAGAAGCATCAATATCATCAAGAACGCTACGAGCAATAAACTCGATAAGACTATTAACATGACTCTGTCATGATCTATGAATGCCGAGCAGGCCAAAACAAATGCGACGCTGCCCGTCACCGCGCTGATCGCAAGTGTTTTCTTTCTTATAGCTGTCTCTCGAAAAGTCTTCATGGCTAAGATCGTTGATATATGGATTGAGCCTGATAGAGGCATAGAGCTTCCAGCAAAAGCCATTCCTAAAACGGTGTCTCGATAGAGCTTTAGAATAGCCTATTGATTGGACTTAGACGGCCTCACAGGCGCAAGCTATGTGGAAGGGTGTGGCAAATAGCTACAGATGGTGAAATATTCCACATTCCAACGAGGAGAAACATGAGCGAAAGCCCTACGCATAAAGACGCTGAATTGATATTGAGGTTGTATGAGCTGCGGCGCGAAGAGAGGATGCGGGCCGGGCGCGAGCGAATGGCGCAGCCCGAAAATAAATAAGATGCGCGCAACCTTTTTGCAATAAAGCGCGAGATCATTAATCTTGCAAGCGCGACCGTGGCAGTTGTATATTAACGGGCGAACCGCTAATGCCTCCCGCGGATTTGCTTCACTCGGTAGCTTCCCCACGTAAAAGCCCCTGAATGTTTTGACAACGCATAGCCCGAGGTTTTTTAGATGAAACGAGCATCAATTATCTTATTAGCAATCGCTCTTATCGTTACAGCCGCGCATGCGGCAGAGAATAAGGCGGCGTCGCCGACAAACACTGTCATAGCATTTTATCGCGCGCTTAAAGAGAAGCATTATGTTGAAGGGTTCCGCCACTCGGTTTACCGCGCGGCCGTCGAAGAATTGAGCGCGGAAGAGCTTCGAGACCTTGAGCCCGACTTTGCGCGCACCTTTTCGGCCATACCTGAAAAGATAGAGACGCGCGGCGAGCAGATAACCGGCGACACGGCTATCGTGTTTTTGAAGCTCGAAGGCTTGGAGCAGCTTCAGCAAGTCGCGCTTATACGAGTAAACGGTCAGTGGCTCGTGGGTGATCAGGATTCGCTCGGATTGGTTCGCGCGCAAGGGCGGCAATTCTTCTTTAACACTCGCATAATCGTCAACGAAGGCGAAGCGCACGAGATGATGTTGCGCATAATCGGCGCGGAAGTGATCTACTCCAGAAAATTCGAGGGCCGCAACACCACGCTTGAAGAGTTGATAAGACTCGGAGGACTGCCCAAAGATCTTGAGGGCCGAGAGACTGGCGGCTATCGATTTGTCTTAACGCTCAGCGCCGACCAGAAGACCTTTTCGGCAACGGCGACTCCCGTCGCGTATGGGAAGACCGGGAAGCTCTCTTTTTACGCGGATATAAATGGGGTGCGGGCTGCGGACCTCAAGGGCAGTGCGGCAACCGCTCAATCGCCCGTCTATCAGCCCAGGTGATCGCGCGGTCTCATTGTTGTGGCTGTTCGGAGTTGAGTATCTCTCGCACTTTGTTGAGCAGGGAAGCGGGTGTGAATGGCTTTTGAAGAAATGCGGTTCCTGATTCCAGCACTCCGTGATTGATTATCGCGCTGTCCGTGTAGCCTGACATATAAAGCACTTTCATATCGGGTCGCACTTCGGCGAGGTGATCGGCCAGTTGCGGCCCGCTCATCCTGGGCATCACCACATCCGTCACCATCATATTTATCGTCCCGCGCTCGCGCTCGCAAATCTCTATGGCCTCGCTTCCGCGCTCTGCTTCAAAGACCTTGTAGCCGTTCATTTGAAGGATGCTGCTCGCAAGCCTTCGCACTGAGTCTTCGTCTTCGACAAGCAGAATGGTTTCAGACGCATGATCCAACTCTTTGCTGCAAGCTTGAGCCTCGTAAGCATCCGCCTCGTCTTCGACTCGCGGCAGGTAGATTTTGAATGTTGTCCCCTGCCCGGGTTCGCTGTAGACCCAAATATTTCCGCCGCTCTGACGTATGATCCCGTAAACGGTCGCAAGCCCCAACCCTGTGCCCTGACCCGACTCTTTCGTAGTAAAGAACGGCTCGAAGATATGGGCTTGAGTCTCTTTATCCATGCCGTGTCCTGTGTCGCTGACCGCAAGCATCACGTAAGGGCCGGGCTCGACTTCCATATGCTGTCGAGCGTAGAGATGGTCAAGCACTATATTGGCAGTCTCAATCGTGAGCTTCCCTCCGCGCGGCATGGCATCGCGCGAATTTACAGCCAGGTTCATTATGACCTGCTCGATCTGGCCCGGGTCGGCTTTGACTCGGCCTCGCGATTCTTCGAGCACGGTTATCAGCTCTATGTCTTCGCCTATGAGCCGCCGGAGCATCTTGTCCATATCTTCGACAACTGCATTCAGCTCGATCACTTTCGGCTGGAGCACCTGTTTGCGGCTAAAGGCGAGAAGCTGGCGCGTAAGACCTGCGGCTCGCTGTCCCGCTTTCTTGACCTCTTCGGCGCTCGATCGCGCGTTCTGGTTTCCGTTTAAATCCATCAACAATAGGTCGGAGTAGCCGATGATGGCAGTGAGCAAGTTGTTAAAGTCGTGTGCGATGCCTCCGGCCAGGCGGCCTACCGCTTCCATCCTCTGCGATTGATGAAGCCGCTGCTCTAAGAGCTTGCGCTCCGTAATCTCGCGCTGGCTTCCCCAGGCCCGCAGCAAAAAGCCGTTCTCGACAACCCCTATCAGGTTGTTCAAGAAGTAACGTTGATGGCCGTGTTTGTCAACCTCGTGCGTCTCGGCGTCAACCATCCTGTAGCCCGAATTGATGAACGCCATCAGATACCCTCGGTTCTCTTCATCAAGAGGCAAAAGGTCATTGACCCTGGCTCCGATAAGCTCTTCGGCGCTTGAAGCCCCGTACATATGCGCCATCGCGTCGTTGCACTCGGCCAGATAACCGTAACGGTGAAAAAGCTCAACCTGCTCGGAGGCCGAAAGAGTGATCGGGATAGGTTGCTCGGCCTCGTAGCACCATATTCCCTCTGAGCTTTGCTCTACAAAAGCGCGGAATCGGTCTTCGCTTTTCCTCAACGCGTCTTCGGTCCGTTTGTGCTCGGCTATCTCACGCTTCATCTCCAGGTTTCCTGCAAGGACTGCCGCAGTGCGGGCGCGAGCGGTCTGGGCCAGCAGGATTGCGACGGCCAGCAGTAAAGCCATCAATGTTCCTCCTGCCAGTATGACCTCCGGCAAGTAAGAACGACCTTCGTCAAGAATTGCCTGGCTCGGCCATGTCTCCATTTGCCATCTGACGTTTTGTAGAGGAATGACCGAAGCGACTTTCCAGTCCCTGCCTTTATGCGCACCTGCAAAATCTCGACTGTATATCTGCTCGTGCCCGTCGAAGATCGAGAGCGAATAACCGACAGCGACTGTCTGGTTCAAGATAGCGTCTACGGTTTCTTCGACGCTGAATACGCCTACGATCGTTCCGTCGCGGCCTTTGCCGGGAAAATTGGGAATAGTGACGAGAAAGACTTTCTCGCCGCCCGGCGCTTCGATGGTGTGCGTGATAAGCGATTGCTCGTGGTTCGCCGGAATGCCTAGCTCAATCAATAAGCCTTCGGCCCATCCGAGGTCAAAGTAAGAAAGTGGTCGCTCTGCCGTTTGAGCCAGCCAGCGTGTTTTGCAAGACGTGTCAACATACCCGATGGCTTCGCACCCCAGTATGTAGTTCGACATGAACGCAGCATCCTCGCGTTGCTCGCTCTCACCGAGGTTTTCTCGGACGGCCCAGTGTTTCTTTAATCGGGCGAGCGCTTCTACTCTTGCGTTGGTCCTGCTGCGGATATTGGCGGTCAGACTGGAAGAGGTTAATAGAATCTTTTGCTCGGCTTGAGTCTGTTCCCAGCTGGAAAGTGCGAGGCAGATGATAAGAGTGAAAACAAGTACGCCGGCTCCGACAATCAAAGGAAGCAATCGTTGAACGCTTATTATCTTGAACAAACCGGGCTTCAAAATCAGAACCCCCTAGCGGTTGCAATCACAAGAATGGAAGGCCCGGCCAGCCGTTTGTAGGTTCGTCAGGCTCGCTCGGAGAAGCTTCGGCTGCCGGATCGGTGAATTCCGTCTCTAAGAATTTCAAATATGCTTCCAGGGCTTGCGGGTCGATCAGAGCCTCTTCCGTATAGCCGTAAGGGTTTTTGCTAGCGTCGAGCTTTAAATCTCTCGGTTCAACGTCACGGGACTTATTATCAATCATGTTTTTATAGTCGCCCATAACCAAAGTGTTCGCGTAACTCAGCTATAAGATTTCAAGCTTTTGATTTGGTGGCAGAAAAAATCGCAGAACCCTTCTTCTATTGTTGCAAAACGCATTCCGTTCCGATTGGGATTTATATTACATAATGATCGTTTGTTTGCTTTAATTGCGAAGGCAAAAAGAGGGAGCATCAAGCCAGGGCGCGCAATGATGACGCATAATGGCAGTTTTCTGCATTTGCCCTGGCAAATATTGTTACACGTGGCGTCGTTCGCGCCCCAAGTTTAGTCCCCAATTAAGCCATGCTTATTCAACTTGAAGTTAAAAGCGCTGGAAGATTTGTCGGAGCGAAAAAAAAGCGGCCTGAGAGGCCGCTGAGTATCAAAAGTGTTTAATGGGGCTGAGGGGATTCGAACCCCCGACCTCGCGTATGCGAGCCGCCCGCTTTGGGTAGCTGAGCTACAGCCTCAAACAAATATCACCTGGCAGCTACTGTGCGGCTGTGCCGTTGAAATAGGTCAAGGCTTTTTGCCAGACCTGTGCCCCCACCAGTCGGCCCAGATTGCGCCCGCGCAGGTTCCCGTCTCGGAAATGTATGCCGCCGTACAGTCGCGATATGCCTGCCTCTTCGGCGGCTATGGAGAATGTCCTCCATGAGAGTTTGACGTCGAAAGCGGGGGTCACACCCGGCTCAATCAGCGAACTGCCCGCCTTTACGACAGCCGACGCGCCAAATAGGTCGCTGCCGGTAAACGATTTCAGTATCTCTGCCGAGCTTGCGCTGAAGGTGCTGTGACCTGAAACGTATTCAGCAAACGGGGGCGTGACAAAGGTAGTCACCTGATAAGGCTGCCAGTCTTTAGGGTCTATAAACTTGTTGCCCTGAAACGGCCCCGCCCATGCAACGACATGCTTTCCGGCGAACAACTCGCGAATCGCCGTTATCGGCCTGACATAATCATAAGCACGTTTTGCATCCCATGAGGCAATGCTTGAATCCAACAGCCCGTTGCTAACGGCGAAGAACATCTTCACGTCGTCGTCCAGCGTGTGATTGTCTCTTTGAGAGACTTCCTGGGCTAAAAGCTGCCAGTGGCCAGGCGGACTTTCTGAGCCGGGGCCGTCGGACCAGTATTCGGCTATAGCTTTCTTTGTGTCGTTGAGGTCGCCGCTGATCTCCAATACCTCAGCCGCCTCCTTCTCAAATTTACGATTCGGGAAGAATGCGGGCGCGCGCGGGCGGAACTGAGAGCCTGTCGTCAACGCGAACGGCGTCACGTTGCCCCAGTGTGGGACAAGATACCTCTGCACAGTTCCATTCGGCAACCTGAGCGGCTGCCAGCGGTTTATGTCAAAGACTGTGTCCGGCGTGTTCACGGGCACGTAACCCGTATAGTCCGAATATGCTCCGGGGCTAAGATCGCCTAACTGGTTAGAGCCGTCGTTATGACGAAATTCGAGCACGGCTGCGGCCACGGCGTTCCCGATGCCCGAAGGAGTCGAGATGTTTGTCGTCGTATCCGTCGGGTCGTAACCCAACTCCCTCATCACAGAATCAAAAAGCTCTTTCTGTGTGGGGAACAGGTCAACTAGCGCACGGTAAGCGGCAAAACTTATAGCCTTCTGCTTGTTCTCGACGGTGCGCTCCGAGGCGGGGCGGCGCAGCGATCCGCCCAGGCGTGTGCCGACGGCCACAGAATCATAGGCGGCCCAGGCATCAAAAGTTGATGTGTGCAAGATGGCGAACGCGCGAGCTACCATGGGTGGCCCCAGTCGAGTGGTGCGAACAGCCTGCAAAGCGGCATTATTCCACTTCAATACAACATTATCAGCGGCTCGTGCAGGTTGATGTGCAGAAAGAAAAAGGATCAATAGCAGGACAAGCTTTAAGCCTAACTGAAACAGCTTGATCTTCATATGAATCCTCCTGAACAGAATGGTTGATTTGGACAGTCTTGGGTACTGATTATTCCAGCTTTAGCCGGGTCTTTTCGCCCGGTATATGTGTTTCAGAATATTGAGGCGATCTGGAGCAACGCCGCACAAGAGACGGAAGGCCAGGACCTTCCGTTACGGTTTTAAAAGAATATGGTGGAGCTGAGGGGATTCGAACCCCTGACCTCGCGAATGCGAGCCGCGCGCTCTGCCAACTGAGCTACAGCCCCATACAAAAACCGAAGTCAAATGGTACGAGACGCGATCAACCGCTGTCAAGTCTAGCTCATTTAGCTGCGACCTCATAAACTGACCGGAAACATATCATTTCACTTATCCGTAGCAGTCTGAGGGAAGGATAAACCTGAATCTCAAAACGATTGGCTGGACACAGCAAAAATCAATCAGGGATAATAGATCATCAATCCCGCAAGAGAGCCGGAATCAGCTAGTGCCGGGAAGTTTATTTTAACGCATCAACCGAGGAGATATTTTCACCATGCCTAAGCTTCGCATGTTCACACTTGTCTTGTTGGCGCTCGTTATTGCCGCCTACACAAATATCGCAACGCTTGCACAGGCTCGTCCACAGTCGTCAGCCGGTCGGTCCGCTCAGTCTGCGCCGAGCCTGAATTTTGAAAAATATAAGCTTAAGAACGGCCTTGAAGTCATACTGGTCGAAGATCACCGCTTGCCTCTGGTGGCCGTAAACCTCTGGTATCACGTCGGCCCCGCCAACGAGCGCGAGGGCCGTACGGGCTTTGCGCACCTGTTCGAGCACATGATGTTTCAAGGCTCGAAGCACGTGGGCGACGACGCGCACTTTCAATTATTGGAAGCGGCGGGCGCGAGCGACATAAACGGCACTACGGAATTTGATCGCACAAATTATTTCGAGACGCTCCCGTCAAACCAGCTTGAGCTGGCGCTGTGGCTTGAAAGCGACCGCATGGGATTTCTGCTGGACAAGCTTGACGCCCGCGCGCTCGAAAACCAGCGCGACGTTGTGCGCAACGAGCGGAGGGAAGGCGAGAACGCGCCTTACGGGATGGTCGAAGAAGAGATGTGGCATACGCTCTTTCCCAAGAACCACCCTTATTATGCCTGGGTCATCGGCTCTCACGCCGACATAGAGGCCGCGCAGTTGAATGACGTGCGCGACTTTTTCAAACTCTATTACTCGCCTAACAACGCGAGCCTTGCCATTGTAGGCGACATTGATAAGACAAAGACAAAAGCCCTGGTCGAAAAATATTTCGGTCCGATACTTGCGGGCCAGCCCGTTCCAAAGATCGATGTCAAGACTCCGCCGATTACTGCTGAAAAGCGCGTGACCGTCACGGACCAGATAGAGCTGCCCCGCATCTACATGGCCTGGCTGACCGATCCTATTTACAAGCCGGGCGATGCGGAAGCAGACCTGTTGGCCGGTATACTCGGCGGCGGAAAATCGAGCCGGCTTTATAAAAAGCTGGTTTATGAAAAACAGATCGCTCAGAGCGTAAGCGCGCAACAGGAGTCGCTAATCCTCGGCTCGGTCTTCTACATAGAGGCGACGGCCAAGCCCGGGGTAAAACTCGAAGACCTGGAAAAAGCGATTGATGAGGAGATCAATTTAATTCGCACCGAAGGGCCTACGCAGGCGGAAGTAGAGCGAGTCCAAAATACATACGAATCTCTAATCGTGCGTGGGCTTGAAACGCTGGGCGGTTTTGGAGGCGTCGCCGACCTGCTGAATAAGTATAACCACTATCTTGGCGATCCTAATTACCTTGCTAAAGACCTGGGGCGCTATCGAAACGCGACTACCGCTGGGGTCAAAAAAGTCGCCGCCGACAAGCTTGCAAAAAACTCTCGCGTGGTCATCTACGGCGTGAAGGGAGAGAAAGTCATAAACGACCCGCCCAAGACGGCGGCTGAAAAGGCCGAAGCCGCGCCCGTCGAGCAGTTGACCGATAAGAGCCAGGATTGGAGAAATCAACCGCCGCAAGCCGGCCCCGCTTCCTCGTTATCCTTACCGGTCCCGAAAAGCTTTAAGCTGGCGAACGGCCTGACGGTGATGCTGGTCGAGCGTCATAACCTGCCTATAGTCTCCGCAAACCTTGTAGTGCTCAGAGGCAGCGAAGCAAATCCGACGGATCGTCCGGGGCTTGCCGCCTTTACGGCCGACATGCTTGACGAGGGGACAGAGAAGCGCTCGACTTTGCAGATCGCCGACGACGTTGCTCAGATAGGCGCAACGCTCGCGACCGGATCGTCAAGCGACTCATCCTTTGTCACGGTGCGAGCGTTGAAGAAGAATGCGGACGCCGCTTTCGAAATCTTCTCTGATGTTTCGCTCCACCCTGCGTTCTCTCAAAAAGAGCTTGATCGAATTCGCAATCAACGCTTAACTCAATTGCTTCAACAGCGTGATAACCCCGGCGTGCTTGCAAACAAAGTCTTCTTCAGCGAAGTGTACGGGACAAAGCACCCTTATGGTTATCTGGAACTGGGCACGGAAGAGTCGCTGAAAGCCATAAGCCGCGATGATCTGGCGAAGTTCTGGGGCGCGGGCTACGTGCCGGAAAGCGCCGCGCTTGTGGTCGCGGGCGATATAACCGAAGCCGAGCTTCGCGCTCTGGCCGAAAAGCATTTTGGCAAATGGCGTGGAACTCGCGCGCAGGTCGCGTCGCCGACTTTCAGCGGCGACATGACGCAGCATGTTGTGGTAGTAGACAAACCGGGCTCGCCACAAACCGAGCTTCGCGTGGGCCAGGTCGGGGTAGCGCGCTCGAACCCGGATTATGTGCCCATCGAGGTGATGAACTTGATGCTGGGCGGATTGTTCTCCAGCCGCATCAACATGAACTTGCGCGAGAAAAACGGGTACAGTTACGGCGCGTTTTCGGCATTCATATACAGACGCGGCCCCGGCCCTTTCTTCGCCGGCAGCGGCGTTCGAACGGACGTGACGGCTCCTGCGGTAAAAGAGATTCTTAACGAGATCGAGCGCATGCGCACGACGCGCCTGACCCCGGAAGAGCTGATGGCGGCGAAGGATTCGATGGCCAGATCGCTGCCGGGATTTTTCGAGACGACGCCTCAGGTTGCAGCCAGCATCGGACAGCTTTTCGTTTACAACCTGCCGCTGGATTACTACCGCACGCTTCCGGGCAAGGTCAATGCCGTCACGGCAGCCGATGTCCAGCGGGTCGCCGAAAAATACCTCTCTCCGAAAACGATGGTCGTAGTTGCTGTGGGCGACCGGAGCAAGATAGAGGCTGAGCTGAAGAAGTTAAACATCGGCCCGATTGAAGTGCGCGACGCGGATAGCAAGCCGAACGGCTCGAATTGATAAGCCTCACGCGGCTGTAATTGGCCTCCGGGAATCAAGATTCCAATGGTTCCCGGAGGTTTTTGTCTAGCCATAAAACGACGGCGGCCCGCCAATAAAAATCTTTCATCTCAATTTCCATATCGGGATTGCTCAGAAAACCCGGAGGTGTAATGATTTGGTTGAGCAAACCATTTTCTTATGAAAGCCTTTTGCGCTCCGACCGTAATCGGTCAGTTACGTGGGGAAAGTTGAGATGCCCTCTTTGCAAACAAAGGATTTACGGTTTTTGCTCCCCACGTAACTGAGGCATTACCTCCGACCAGAAATGATAGTTGTTTAGAAGTCCCTTTTTTGATATGTTGAAATATTCCGTGCGCAGTTGCATAGTAAACAATCAATGATGTTAGCTAACTTTCGCCAACTGCGAAAAGTTGCAGGGATGGATGTCAAGGACATCAGCAAGGGCAGATTTAATGCCCGCAGTCAGGCTACATAAAGGTCTAGCCCCTTCATCAGATCAAAAAGAGGGTTTTGTGATTACCGCGAGGCCGGGATTCGCGCTCGCACGGTTATATTTGATTTTTGACCGAGTATGGAAACGAACAAACGAACGAGAGGAAAATGATGAGTTCAAACGGATTGGCCCAATTGCAGTACAAGCCGCTGGCAGATGCCCCGAAGATAGTCGAGATCGAACGTCAGCTTGAGTGGTACAGGCTGATTCACCTGGGCCGTCTGCTTGACGAAAAGGCTCGCAATTACTTGCGCCAGGCCAGGGGGTGGTCTTATCACGCCTCGCACGCCGGGCACGACGGGATACAGGTCGCGATGGGGCTTGCATTCCGACAGAACAAAGATTATCTCTTCCCCTACTACAGAGACATGCTGACCTGCCTGGCCGCAGGCATCACGCCTTACGAAATTATCTTGAACGGTCTGTCGAAAGCAGGCGATCTAGCTTCCGGCGGCCGCCACATGAGCAATCACTTTGCGAAGATCGCTATAGGCATCTGGAATGTTTCATCCGCTACGGGAAACCACACTCAGCACGCGGCGGGGCTTGCCCGCGCCGTCAAGTATTACGACGCAGGCTCAATCGTTTTTTCGAGCCAGGGCGAATCATCCTGTTCCGAGGGGTACGTCTTTGAAGCGCTCAACGGCGCGAGCCGTGAACAGTTGCCGGTTATCTTCGTCGTGCAGAATAACGGCTACGGCATCTCCGTTCCGGTGAGCGAGCAGACGGCGAACCCCATAGTCTCGGACAACTATCGCGGGCTTCGGAATCTTACGATAATCAATTGCGACGGGACGAATCCATTCGACGCTACGAAGGCGATGCGCCGGGCCACCGACCTGATACACAGCGGGGCCGGGCCTGTGCTGGTGCATGCTTTTTGCGAGCGCATAAACGCCCACTCGAATTCCGATCGCCACGAAGCGTACCGCAGCGAAGAAGAGCTGACCGAAGTTCGCACCTACGATACTTACGAGCGGCTGCGGCTGCACCTGTTGAACGTCGAAGTTGTCGAGGAAGCTGTGCTCGGTCGAATTGAGGAAGAGAACAAGCTGCTGGTCGAAGAAGCTGCCGAGAAGGCCGAAGCTGCGCCCGATCCTGATCCTGCGACCGTGTCGCATTACGTGTTGCCCGAAGAGTCCGAGGTAGCGCCCGAAGCACAGACGCCGAACGAAGGGGGTAAGCTTATTACTCTGCGCGAGGCGATCAACGAGACGCTCCTGCGCGAGTTCAGGCGCAACCCGAACACGTTTCTCTGGGGACAGGATGTCGCGTCAAAAGACAAAGGCGGCGTCTTTAACGTCACCAAAGGGATGCAGCAAGAGTTCGGGAACGCTCGCGTATTCAATGCGCCCATTGCCGAAGATTACATCGTAGGGACGGCGAACGGGTTCGCGCGTTTTCGCGAAGATATCTGGGTAGTGATCGAGGCGGCGCAATTCGCCGATTACCTGTGGCCTGCGATGGAGCAGGTCGTAGACACTTCGCATGATTTCTATCGCTCGAACGGGCAATTCGCGCCCAACATAGTGGCGCGGCTGGCGTCGGGCGGCTATATCGGCGGCGGGCTTTATCACTCGCAAAACCTCGAAGCCGTCTTTGCCACGCTTCCCGGATTGCGTATCGCCGTCCCCGCATTTGCGGACGACGCGGTCGGCCTGCTTCGCCACGCGATGCGAAGTCGCGGGATAACGTTCTTCCTTGAGCCGAAATATCTTTATAACCAGGTCTTCGCAAAAGCGCCTGACCCGGGCGAGAATTTCGAGATTCCCTTCGGAAAAGCGCGCGTGCGCCGCGAAGGCGACGATCTGACGATCATCTCTTACGGCACGACTGTCCACTGGTGTCTGCGCGCCGCAACGCAGTTGAAAGAAGAGCACGGCATCGAGGCCGAAGTGATCGATCTGAGGACAATAGTGCCTCTTGATATGGAGACGGTTTTGAACTCCGTGCGCAAGACCTCAAAGGCAATGGTCGTCCACGAGGACAAGGTTTTCGGCGGCATAGGCGGAGAGATTGCTGCTCAAATAAACGAGCAGTGCTTTCAACACCTGGACGGGCCGGTCCTCAGGGTCGGCTCTCCGTTCAACCCCGTTCCGTTTTCTAAGATACTCGAACGCGCGATGCTGCCTGAGATGGAAGACGTTTATCGAAAGGCGCTTGAGCTGGCGCGTTATTAATGGTACTTAAGTAAGCGTGTCGCGTTTGATTACAGTCGCGGGGACAGTAAATCGCTGTCCCCGCTCATAAATAAATAAAGCGCAACCCATCAATCAGCCCCAATGTATCAATTTTGCGCTCGACGATACTATCCTCACCTGACCATCAGGTAGCCATTCCTGGCACGACTTTTGTATAATCGAACCTTCTGAGGTGGATTTTCTGTGAGCCATATTTGCCAGCAGAGAGGTTTGCCGACTGCGGTGAAAAAGCTATTACTCCTTACAATTCTTATAATGGTTTTCCCGGCCCAGGTCCGCGACCATAAGACCGTGGCCAATCTCCCCTCCGTAACCGAAGAGCCTGAGCGCGAGGCTGCGCCGCTCCAGTCGCTGTCAAATTATAAAGAGGTACTGCTTTCGCGCGGGCACAGACTCGACGACCAGGGGATAGTGATAGAGACGCTCGACGGCAAGCTCCGCCTCGCCGAGCACAACCCAAATATTACTTTTAACCCCGCCTCGGTCATGAAGCTCGCGACTTCGCTGGTGGCGCTGGCAAGGCTGGGGCCCGATTTTCGTTACCGGACAGACTTCTTAGCCGATGGAACAATCGACACGGATTCTAGAAAGATTGAAGGCGACCTTGTGGTTGACGGCAGGACCGACCCGATGTTTTCGGCCACCGACGGGCAAGAGGTTGCGGCGGAATTATCACGGCTCGGCGTTTCGCGCGTCACGGGGGCGCTCAGAATCAGCGGCGCGTTTTATTATTATGCGCGAGGCTATACCTCAAATCTTTCGCGTGAGACTTCTGCCAGAAAGCTCCGCACAGTGATCGAGAACGCCGGGATCAAGATCGATGGCGAGAACCGTCTTTGGCGACAAAGCGGGCACGTTGTTGCTGTCGCACTACTCCGAGCCGCTTGTGAAGATACTGCTTTATCAGAATGCGCACAGCAGCAATGCGGTCGCCGAAGTCGTGGGCGAATCGGTGGGCGGCCCGCAATCGATCCAGATGTTTCTGATACAGAGGGCGGGCTTGCGCGACAGCGAAATCTACGTAGGCCATTCTTCCGGTTTGGAGTTCAACCGCATCACCCCGGAGGCTTCGGTAAGGGTCTTGCGCGCGCTGGTCACGATTCTGTCAAACTACGCTTTGAAAGCGGAAGATGTGATGCCGATTGCAGGCATAGATTCGGGGACGCTTCGCGTGCGTCTTGGCCGAGAGGATATTCGCGGCTCGGTGATAGCAAAGACGGGAACGCTCATTTCAATCGACAATGGAGTCAGCACGCTCGTCGGGATCGCTTATACGAAAGAGCACGGCCCGCTGCTTTTCGCCATATTCAACTCGGCCGGAGACGTAAACACTTATAGAAGGTTACAAGATCATTTTGTCGAAGAGTTGATCGCAGAAGTAGGCGGCCCGGTTCGCCTCCCAAGATCGGAAGACGCGCTGGCGGACGAAACGCGCGGCTCTATCATTCAAGTGCGTTACAAAAAAGAGAGCAGCCCTGCCGATAGCGCCGCAGATTGACTCACGCGCGCCGCTCAGACGAGGTCCCGTCAAACAAGCCACCCTGACCGCGTTGCGCTCCGATCCCACGCGCCCGGAATCTTTCTCTCGCATTGAGGGCACGCGCCGTCTTTGATTCTGTTTTTCAAGATACGGAAACCGTGACGCTCGATCAGCGTTGCGTTACAGCCGGGGCAGAAAGTGTTTTCGTATCTGCCCACGCGCCCCGGCAGATTTCCCGCATAGACGAAATTCAAACCGGCGTCATAGCCTATCTCGGCAGCGCGCATCAATGTCTCGACCGAAGTATTGTCAGGCCCGGTCATCTTATAATCCTGGTGAAAAGCCGTGACGTGCCACGGAATGTCTGTTGAAACATTGGCGATGAAATCCGCGCAGGATTTCAGCTCATCCGAAGAATCATTGAACCCCGGAATGATGAGCGTAACAATTTCGAGCCAGAACCCGCGCTCGTGAACCATCTTTATCGTGTCGAGAACGTTTTCGAGCACTCCGCCGAGCTTGCGGTAGTTTCTATCGTTGAAGCTCTTCAAATCTATTTTGTAGAGGTCGGTCCACGGTCTTATGTAGTCAAGCACTTCGGGCGTAGCATTCCCGTTAGAAACATATCCGCAAACGAACCCTGCCGGTTTAGCTTGCTTGAAAACATCTATGGCCCATTCGCTGGTAATCAGCGGCTCGTTATAACTGGAAACGACTAGCCGCGCTCCGTACTGCCGAGCAATGCCGACCAGTTTTTCAGGCGTGACATCGCGCGGCGGAGCAATAGCCTTCGGATCGCGAAGGGCTTGGCTTGTAACCCAGTTTTGACAGTATCCGCAGTGATAGTCGCATCCGAGCATGCCGAATGTGAGCGCGAGCGAGCCGGGATAGGCATGGAAGAAAGGCTTCTTTTCCGTGGGGTCGCATTGTATCGCGGCGACGTAACCAGTCGGGACCATAAGTCGCCCGCCTTCGTTGTACCGCACGCGGCAAATACCGTCCAGCCCCGGCAATATGACGCAACGATGGCCGCACGCAAAGCAGCGCAGCTTTCCGTCTTCAAGCCGCTCATACAGATCGCCTTCGGCTGTGTGTGTCTTTAATATCTCTTTTAATGTTATCTGTGATGCCATAGCCCTTAAGATCAATTAATAATATTTGTCATTACAATTCTACCACGCGGCAACCCGTAAAAACACTTCACTACCTGGCTAGCAGAATGGTACATTGATTTGTCACTCAACCGAAGGGTTAAAGGGAATTGATCACTACGAATGAAATTAAGAGTCTTACACCACGACCACTGTTTTGACGGGTTCGCCTCAGCCGCCGTTTTCTCGCGCTTCTTTGCTGAAAAGATGAGACCGGATGCAGAGCTTTCTTACACGGGGCTGAGCCATAAGCCCAATCAAGAGTTTATCGAAGAAGAGTTGTTAGACGGCGACCAGAACGTAATAGTCGACTTCAAGTATAGCCCCTCGCCGCGACTCACCTGGTGGTTCGACCATCACCAGAGCGCCTTTCTTTCCGATAACGACGAGAGGCATTTTTACGAAGATCAATCGCCGACAAAATTTCATAACCAACATTATAAATCCTGCACGAAGTTTATTGCCGACACCGTGGCTGAAAAGTACGGGTTCGAGGCAGGTCAACTGAAGGAGTTGATCGAGTGGGCGGACATAATCGACGGCGCGCAGTACAAAGACGCGAAGACGGCAGTCGAGCTGGATGCGCCCGCTCTGAAGCTGATGCTTGTCATTGAGGCGAGCCGAGATTCGGCGTTGATGGAAAAGATCATACGCGATATGCAGACTCGCTCGCTTCGAGAGATAATAGCGGACCCGGCGGTAGAACGCGCCTTCCGGCCCTTATTCGAGCGACACCGCAGAACCATCGAACTGATACGCGAAGAGGCCCGATGCGAAGACGGAGTGGTTTATTTTGACCTCACAGAGCACGACGCGGAAGGATACAGCAAGTTTATTCCTTATTATCTCTTCCCCGACTGCGTCTACTCGGTCGGCGTGAGCCTCTCCGCGCCACGGTCAAAGGTTTCGGTAGGCTTCAATCCCTGGAGCAAGCAGCCGCGCCGTCATAACCTTGCTTCTATCTGCGAAAGGTATGACGGCGGGGGCCACCCCGTAGTCGGCGCGATCTCTTATCGCCCCGATCAAGTAGAACTCGCTCGCCAGACGGCTACGGCCATCGCTCAAGAATTACGTTCTTAATTTATTGACACGCTGTAAAAGCCCCTTCGTGGCTCTGAGCGACTTTAAGATACTCTTAGAGCAGGTTCATCGGCTTCGGATTATTCGGGTCGGAATAATCGTAAAAACCGCGCCCGCTTTTTCTGCCGTGCAATCCGGCCATCACCATGCGCTTCAACAATGGGGGCGGAGCAAATCGTTTCTCTTTGAACTCGTCAAACATTATATTGGCGATGTAATAGGTCGTATCAAGCCCCACAAAATCGCCGAGCGTGAGCGGCCCCATCGGATAGCCGCATCCGAGCTTCATCGCATTATCAATGTCGACGATTGACGCTACACCTTCTTCGAGTGCTCGTATCGAGTCGAGCAGGTAAGGGACAAGCAGGCGGTTGACGATAAAACCGGTGCGGTCGGATGTTTGAACGGGGACTTTGCCTATCTCGCGCGCGAATACCGTCGCCGCAAAAAAAACGTCCTGGTCCGTCAAGATAGTTCGAACAATCTCGACCAGCCTCATTATCGGCACAGGGTTGAAAAAATGCATCCCGATAAAACGGCGCTGCCGCTCCGGGCTTGTCGCCGTCATCATCTGTGTGATCGAACAGGCTCGAAGTGTTCGAAGCGAATATCGTTTCGGGCGGGCATATCTGATCCAGCCGCGAATATATGCGATTTTTCTCTTCGATATTCTCGATCACGGCTTCGATCACCAGATCGACGTCGCCCAGATCTTCGAGCTTCGTCGTACCGCTCAGGCGGCCCATAATCTGGTCGCGGGCCTCGGCCTCAAGCTTTCCCTTCTCGACCTGTTTGTTCAACACGCCTTCGATGCGGCCAAGCCCGCGACTCAAGAACTCCTCCGACACTTCGAGCACTTTAACGTCGCGCCCGGCTTGAGCGCACACCTGCGCGATGCCCGCGCCCATCAGCCCGCAGCCCAGCACCGCTACTTTATTTATAGCCATACGATTTGCCTTCCTTTGTTATGAATTTTCTCTTCCCTCGAAACGGGTAGGTTATTACTTCAAGCAAGTTTCTTCAACCGCAAAGGGGCAGAAACGCCATCCCGGCCGCGTCATTGATCGGGGTTTTGATTTGGGGGTGGCTTTTTTACTTCCAACCCATGCTTTGCCAGGTAGCCGGGCAGCCACTCTTCAAATTCTTTTTCAAATTCTTTGTACCTGCCGATCAACTGCTCCTGTTCGCGTTGAGCCTGTGACCAGCTTTGTGGATTTTCGGGATCAACTCTTTCCAGAATGCTTTTCTGCCTGGTCAACAAATCCCTGAGACGCTCTTTATACCGCTCGGCTTCGTCTTCCATCGGCGGCAGATCGCCTAGAATTTGCAGCCCGCGATCTGCTTCCGACATCGCGCGGGTCACACTGGCGCGGTTTCCCTTTACACTGTCTGAGAGGTGGGACGAATTAACGGAATCGATAAAGACCTGACTGGCCTGATTCATTCCGTTGAGATAACCCCTCATCCGCGCGCCCGGACGAACCGTCAGATTCTGTGCCTGAAACGCCGGGCCGTTGTAGGCGCGAAAAGCCGAAATGAACGAAACGGCTATCACAGCTAGACTGACGATCTGTAAAGCCCGCCACAGGACGGGAGTCTTTTTTTCTTCGGGCCGTTTGTAAGGGACGATCAAACCCAGCAGCACACCCGTAAGCAAGCCGCCGATGTGCGCGGAATTGTCTACCATCGGGATAAAAAAACCTATGCCGAGGTTAATTGCGATGAGCGGGATGACTTGCCGCTTGATCTGGCTGCTGATGATTTGCGGAATCTCTTTTCGATACCTGAATGCGAAAGTGGCGAGCAGGCCGAACAGGCCAAAGATAGCGCCCGAAGCGCCTGCGGAGGTGGCATCGGGCTTATAGAAATAACTCGCTACCGATCCGGCCAGCCCCGTCAGCAGGTATATGGAGACGAAGCGCGCCGCGCCATAGAGCCGCTCGATCTCCTGGCCTACTATCCACAGCGCATAGTTGTTGAAAAAAAGGTGAATAAACCCTATGTGGAGAAACATCGAAGTCACAAATCGCCAGTACTGGCCCTGATCGATGAGCGAATTCTCCTTCGCGCCCAGGGCGACCAACGCCCGGTGGTCTGCGCCCAGCACATCCATGCCGCCCGCAAGCCACAGCAGCGCGAACATCCCAAGGTTCATGCCTATGAAAAGGTATGTGAATGGGTTCGAGCGGTTTACGAGCGCGTTGACAAAACGGCGGGTGCGAGCCTCTTCGCGCACGGCGGCCAGCAACTCTTCGGGCCGCAAGCCGCAATGTTCGCATGCGGGATTATCTATGGGCGTGGGTCTGCCGCACCGGAGGCAGTTTCTAAAATCTTGCTGGCTGACATTCTGTTCCAATGCTTAGAAGTATACTGACGGCTGGCCGGTGTCTCAACGCTGCTCGACGTATTCAAGCCCGTACCGGCTCATAACGCTTTCGACCCAGCTATGATAATCCCCTATCACCTTTTCAAGTTCTTTCGCATCGGATTGGGCCGACTCCTTTGGCCCGGAAGGATTTGCTTTTGCCTTGTCGAAAAGGTCTGCTCGCCTGTTGGCCATCTCGACCAGCCGCCGCCGTATCTCATCGCTCGCATCGTCTATGCGGTCTAGTTTTCCGATGTCGCTCGCCGCGCTGCGCATCTCTCTTACGGTCTTGCTTGCGCTTTCGGAAGCAGGGTCAGCTACGTTGAGCGAATCGTAGAAGGCTTGACTGAGTTGCCGGACAGATTTATCCAGACTCAGGACTGTCTCCCCCATTTGGCGATTGCCGTAATTGACGGCCACCATAACGAAACTGACTACGACAAGCAGAGCGGAGCAGATCGCCGTCACGTTCCACGCAAGAGCGGCGCGGGTCGTCGCTGGCGGCTCTGCTTTGATGATGAACCCGAGCGCCGCGCCCGAAATGAATCCGCCTATATGCCCTGCCTGGTCGGCATAAGTCAGGGTCACAACTACGCCGAACGCGGCCCAGATAAGCATCTGCCGCATCAACGCGCGCCCCACAGCCCCGCCCATCCGATAACCATAAACCGCCATCAACCCGATCAAACCGAAGATTGCGCCGCTGGCCCCCGCGCCGTTGATGTTGAACGCGAACGAGCTGATATTGCTGAGAATGCCTATGACGACATAGAGGAATATGAACTTCTGGGAGCCGTAAATCTCTTCGACCTGGGGGCCGATCTGGTAGAGCGCGAAACTGTTGAACATCAGGTGAAGAATGCCCAGGTGCAGAAAGTTCGGGGTAATGAGCAGCCACCAAGCGCCGTTTGCGATGGCAGAGACGTTCCGCCCGCCGAAATCATAAAAGACCGGACTGCTGGGGCTATTCATAACCGTAGCCGTTCCGTTCCTCAGGTCTACCAGCACCATCAAGACGAACAAGGCTATGTTTATTGTCAGGATGAGCCGCGAGAAAAAATGCTCGCTTCCCGCTTGCTCGTCAGCGCGCGCACGCGGCGCAGGGACGGCCTCCAGCCCGCACAGGGGGCAGCGGCTCGACGACGGCTCGATCAGGCCCCGGCAGGCATGACACATAACGAGTTTCTTTTTCGCACCAAACATATTATTAAGGATGAAGGATGAGGGATGAGGGATGAGGGATGAAAAGGATTTCAGCCGTCGAACCCGATCATTGGATTTGAAATCGCAGATTTCAAATCCTTTTCATCCCTCATCCCTCATCCCTCATCCTTTATTAAATCGCTTCGACGATCATAGCGATGCCTTGGCCGCCGCCTATGCAGGCTGTTGCGAGACCGTATCGCGCGCCGCGCCTACGAAGCTCCATCAGCACGGTAAGAACAAGCCTGGTGCCCGAAGCTCCGAGAGGATGGCCGAGTGCAATCGCGCCTCCGTTCACGTTGGTGCGATCTCGATCAAGCCCCAGCTCTCGCTCTACGGCCAGGTACTGGCCCGCGAACGCTTCGTTGACTTCTATCAGATCGATGTCGCTCAGGTTCAGACCGGCTGAAGCGAGCGCTTTTTGAGACGCGGGCACCGGGCCGATTCCCATTATCTCGGGCGGGACTCCGGCCAGGCCCCAGGAAACTATTCGGCCCAGAGGGCGCGCTTCCGATTTACGCGCGGTCTCTTCGTCGGCGATCACCAGGGCCGCCGCTCCGTCTACTATTCCGGATGCGTTGCCCGCCGTGACAAGGCCATCTTTAGAGAATGCAGGCTTGAGCTTTGCGAGTCCTTCGAGAGTCGTGTCCGGTCTTAAATGATCGTCGCGCTCGAAAAGCGTAGTCCCTTTGCGAGACTTCAACTCGACCGGCACGACCTCTTCTTTGAGCCTCCCCGACTCCCAGGCCGCCGACGCGCGCTGCTGACTTAACAGCGCGTACTCGTCCTGCTCGTCGCGCGAGATGTCGTGTTTTCGCGCGAGGTTCTCAGCCGTCTGGGCCATATAAAAGCCGCAATGCGTGTCGAGCAGAGCTACCATAAGCGAGTCTTCCAGCTTGCCTTCGCCCAGGCGGAATCCCCAACGCGCACCTCGTATGACGTGCGGGGCCTGGCTCATGGATTCCATGCCTCCGGCAAGCGCTGTATTTGCCTCGCCGAGTTGGATCATCTGCGCCGCCGAAACTATTGATTGAATCCCCGAACCGCAAAGGCGATTTACCGTCAGCGCGGGCTTGTCAATGGGAACGCCTGCCTTGAGCGCGACGTGGCGCGCGCCGTAGATGGCATCGCCCGAAGTCTGCATGGCGTTGCCTATGACCGTGTGATCTATCTGGTCGGGCGACAGACGGCTGCGCTCAATCGCAGCGCGAGCGGCTATTGCGCCAAGCTCGATTGCCGAAAGGTCGCGGAGCGCGCCGCCGTACTCGCCCATAGCGGTTCGCGCGCCTCCGAGAATAAGTACATCTTTTGCCATAAATCTCTCCGTCGTATATAAGTGAGCCGGGTGCTTTCGATTGCGCGAGAGCCTGCGGCCAGATTCTAAGTTAGCAGAACCGCAAACTTGCATCAAACTTCAGGGCCGAATTGTTTCGATAGTTGTTTTCTCAAAGGTATTCCGTTAGAATTTCAGTTGTCAAAGTAGCAAGGTCGGGCTTGCGCACAATCACAAGCGCGTGGACGGCTTCGCTCCTGTTTTTGTCGTAGGAGAAAAAGCTGAATGAAATTGACGAAGCGATACCTGTTGCTGTTCGTAGCCCTGGTAATGCCATTAACTTTTGCGGGCGCTCACACGGGTCAGCGCCTGGTCGGTCAAGGCGAAAGCGATTCCGTAACGCGGAAAAAGATAGGCGAGAATTTCGCCGAAGCCATCGCGTTGGTCCAGGACAATTACGCCGGGCGATTGGATTTCGAAAGGGTTTATAAAGCCTCGATCCTCGGCATGCTTCACACGCTCGACCCTCATTCCTCCTACTTTGACCGCAAAGAGTGGGAATCTTTCCAGAACGACCAGCGCAGCCGCTACACGGGTATAGGCGCGAGCATCGCGGCGCGCGCCGGAAAAGTTTATGTGATGGCGACCTTCAGCGGAGCGCCGGCTCATCGCGCGGGCGTCCGCTACGGCGATCACATAATGGAAGTAAACGGAGAGTCTACCGAAGGGTGGACCTCGCAGCAGGTGTCGGGCAAGCTGCTCGGCCCTGAAGGGACGCCCGTCACTGTTAAGATGGGCCGCCTTGGCGTGAGCCAGCCTGTCGAGTACAAGCTCACCCGCGCCGCAGTCCCGCTGCCCTCGATCACGAATTATTATATTGCGGGCAACGGCGTCGGCTACATCAGCCTTGAGCGCGGCTTCAACACGACGACGCACGAAGAGATGCGCGAAGCCATGCGCGTGCTCGAAGAGCAGGGAATGACTTCGCTGATCTTAGACCTCAGAAACAACCGGGGCGGCCTTGTTGACCAGGCGTGGAAAGTCTCGAACGTCTTTTTATACAAGGGGCAAAAGATACTCTCGATGCGCGGGCGGCCCGGCGTATTCCCGTCAAGAGAGCTTGCGGCCTTTAACCCTAACCCCGAAGATTTTCCGCTGGTCGTCTTAATAAATCGCGGCTCGGCCTCGGCTTCCGAAATCGTCGCGGGCGCGCTTCAAGACCACGACCGCGCCAGGATCGTCGGCGAAAACAGCTTTGGCAAGGGGCTGGTCCAGAGCGTCTGGACACTAAACGACGGCTCGGGTTTGACTCTGACGACGGGCCACTATTACACGCCGAGCGGTCGCTTGATCCAGCGCGAGTATTCCGGCCGTTCGTTTTATGACTACTATTTGAGGCGCGGCGACAAAGACGCCGTGCAGCGCACCGAAGAGAAACGCACGGATAGCGGGCGCACGGTTTACGGCGGCGGCGGAATCCAGCCGGACGTTGAAGTCAAGATTCCGGCCCGCGAGGCGGAGTTGCAGCGGGTATGGTTAGAGCCCATCTTTTTGTTCTCCCGACAGCTTGCAGCGGGACAGGTCACAGGCGTCGGCGACTTCAAGATTGATCGCCCGATCATGTTTAATCATCGGCTTACGTCCAACGAGTATCAAATCAACGACAAGGTGCTGGCGGCGTTTAAGAGCTATCTTCGCACTCAGAAAGATTTCACTTCACTCGAAGCCCGCGCTGACAAAGACGCCGACTGGGTGAAGCGGCAGATTCGTTACGAGATAGTGACAGCCGCTTACGGCCAGGAGTTGGGCCGGCAGGTGCTTCTCGAAGGCGATGCGCAGATGCAGCGCGCTATCGGCGAGATGCCGAAGGCGAGATCTATGGTCGAGGATTTCCGCCGCATGCGCGCATCGAGGAACGGGCAAGATTAATTTTACAGGCGATCGTTAAAGATCATCAGGCATAACCGGGTGCAGCCTTCTAACAGGCTGCACCTTTTCATTTCAGACGCATTTTTTGAGCGCGGCAACTTGTCGCCGCACTCAAAATGCTGTGCTATACTGGCCTCACGAGTTCACTTTTTGCGAGGCGGGGGCCGCGTTGAAGAAGAAAATTCTTGACCAGTCAGAGCAGATTCGCGTTTGGACTATAGTCTTCGTTCGCGTGCTCCTGTTGTTAGTCGGCCTGGCCGTTTTAGCCTGGTTGTTATACAAGCTGAGCACGTTGTTATTGCTCATCGTTCTTTCGATCTTCTTCTGCTACCTGGTCGCGCCACTGGTTCGCCTGATCGAGCAGCCGATTTATATAGGCGCGCGCGAGATGAGGTTGCCTCGCAGCGTTGCCATCGGCATCGTCTATCTGATCATCGGCTTTCTTCTGTTTCTTGCGATTCAATTGATCGTGCCGATTCTCTGGCCCCAGGTGCAAGAGTTGGCAGAGAAGCTTCCCGAATACATAAAATCGGGATCGGGCGCGGTCAATAAAACAATCGATGACGCCAATAGCTGGATGCGCCGCTTGAACCTGCCGCGCGAATGGCGCGAATACCTCGGAAATCAGACGGGCCACTTCGCCGAGACGGTGATCACCGTGCTGACAGATTTCGGAGGCTGGGCGCTGAGCTACTTGCCATACCTGACGTGGCTCATACTTGTCCCTATACTCTCATTCTTCATGCTCAAGGACGCGGCGCAGTTCGAGCAAGCTTTTGTCACGCTCATGCCCAATGAGCGGCTCAGGAAACGCGTTCACTGGTTACTGTTAGACGTGAATCGAACGCTTGCCGCTTATATACGCGCGCAGATTACGGCCTGTGCCGTTGTCGGGGCCGTGGTGACTGCGGGATTCGGGCTGATGGGCGTGCCCTACGCAGTAGTGCTGGGGTTTGTGGCGGCGGTGCTTGAATTCTTCCCGATGATCGGGCCGTTGCTGTCCGGGGTAATCGCCGTGGGCTTGACGCTGACAGTTTCAGTAAAGCTGGCGGTGATCGTCGCGGTCTTTTTGATAGTGCTGCGCATTGTGCAGGATTACATCCTCTATCCGAGAATCATAGGGCAGGGAATAAAGATGCACCCCCTGGTGGTGGTCCTGGCGATTCTGGGAGGGGCCGAGATAGGCGGGCTGAGCGGCGTGTTTCTGGCAATTCCCTTTGTGGGATTGCTGATAGTAGTTTACAACCATTACCTGGCGTATCGCGGGATTGAAAACCTTCGCGTCGCGCCCCAAAAGCAAGTCGAAGACGCCACCGAGCTTTCCGCTTCGGGCAGCTCGCCGCCGATCCTTGAAGAACAAGAATCCTAAATGAAAGAAGACTCACCGCCACAGACACAGAGGACGCATATGGCCGATGATGTGCTTCGCACGCGGCGATTGCACAGAGCAGAATAAAACTCTGCGCCCGCTCTGTGTTCTCTGTGTCTGCGGCGGTGAGATGTCTCTCGAATACAAAACCGCTCTATTAAATCCTCACGCCCAACCGTAACCCGCAAGAGAGGAAAAGGATGAGCAGACATATCACGATTGCAGCCACCAAAGGCGGCACAGGGAAAACAACTACCACGTGGAATCTAGGGTTCGGGCTGGCGCTCGCGGGCGCGCGGGTGCTGCTCGTAGACTGCGACCCACAAGACAACCTTCGATTTATTGCCGGCCTGGACGAGACTTCAGACACCGTCGCAAACGCGATCACCAAAGGGGCGGCCACGGCCTCGGAGCTGCGCGACGGGGTGTGGCTTCTGCCGAGCGGCGGCAGGCGATTGGCGCAAGCCTATACAGGAGCGGACGGGCTGCGCGCCATCACAGCGCCGATCAAACGCGCGGTCAATTCGCCGGAGGATGGCCGGGAGTTTGATTTCGTGTTGTTCGATTGCCCGCCAGAATTTGGCCGCATGACTTCGGCGGCCTTGTCGATGTCGGATTATTTGCTTATTCCGTGCGTGTCGACATGGCTCGGGCTGCGATCAATCGAGCAGATGGTGGAGTTCATCGACACGCACGCGCGCGAGGCGAAAATCGATAGCGACCGCACGGGCATAGTCTTGACCTTTTATACAACCCGCCGCGCAGGCCCGGAATATGTCCGCCAGGAAGCAAAAAAGGCTTATCGCTCGCGCTTGCTTCGCACGGTGATACGCGAACGGACGGAGCTGGATTATTCGCAAGAAGCCCACAAATCCGTCTTCGAGTACGCCCCGCGAAGCGACGGGGCCGAAGACTATACGGCGCTTGCTAAAGAAGTCATACGGCGGCTGGGGTGATCGGCTAACGCTCTGTGGGCGCGAGGCGGTTAGAAAGAAACTGCTCGGCTTCTGATTCTATAATCTCGCCCGATACCGTGAGCACGCGGCGGGCCAGCGGGTCATTCGGTCGAGCGGGCAAAACGTCTCGCGCGTCTATGATGACGTAAAAAGGCGTTCCCCATTTTCGCTTGTCTCCGACCATCTGGCGGTATTTGTAATGCAGAGATTTTTTTCGCGCGTCGAGCTTATCCGTCTCGATCACGACGGGGTAGTTTATTCCGATGCGATTTATGTGCAGGAGCAACTCCTCTTCGTCTGAATACTCGGCGACGACGACGACGCCCAGCCCCTTTTCTTTGTACTTGTCATAGAGCCGTTTTATGACGTGCCCGTTCTCGTTGCTGTTTTTGCACCAGCCCGCGACGAAGCTAACGATCACCACTTGCTTGCCCGCTACGTATTCGCGTAAGTTGAAAGGGCGGCCGTCGCGCTGGCGCAGCGTAAGCTCTTGAAAATCGAGCCTGCGCTCTACCATAGGCGCAGGCTCAGGCTCGTCGCTGGGAGGCGCGAGAGCCTCTGCACGCAGCAGGGTCGCGGCAAGTATCAGTAAAAGTGAAATTTTCAAGATCATAATGATTTTAACTCACAATTTGTTTATACTTTAGCCCGTAGACAGGTGATATGCAAACATACAGCGAACACCAATTTCCCGGAAAGCTTTTCATTGTCGAGGGCATAGACGGCTCCGGCAAATCGACTCAGCTCAGCCTGCTCCAGCAATGGCTCCGTCGCGAAGGCTACATGGTCTTTTTCAGCGAGTGGAATTCTTCGCCCCTCGTAAAAGAGACCACAAGCCGGGGCAAGAAAAAGCAGATGCTGACGCCCACTACCTTCTCGCTTATACACGCGACCGACCTCGCCGACAGGATCGAGCGCCACATAATTCCGCCGCTCAAAGCGGGCGCAATCGTCCTGGCCGACCGTTATCTCTACACCGCGTTTGCGCGAGACGGCGCGCGCGGGGTCACCCCTCAGTGGGTGCGCGAGCTTTACCGCTTCGCCGTAAAGCCCACCATAGCATTTTAT
Source organism: Blastocatellia bacterium (assembly GCA_963728545.1). GTDB lineage: Bacteria > Acidobacteriota > Blastocatellia > UBA7656 > UBA7656 > DASUNP01. Next base: position 1,207,054 of record CAVSKO010000002.1, on the reverse strand, counting down.
TTTCGCGTCCCGCTCGAAGTCTCGCTCAAGCGAATTCTGGGCGCGCGGGCCGGGCTGAAATACTACGAAGCCGGGATGGATTTGGGACTCTCGGATGACATAGAAGAGAGTTTCCGTCTGTTCCAAGGAATGATAAAAGACCGGTACGAGGCTATGGTCGAAGAGTTCGGGCTGACCGTCATCGACGCCACGCGGTCTATCGAAGAGCAGCAAGACGAGGTGCGCGCGCTGGTCGAGCGCGAGCTACAGGACGTGCCAAAACATCCTGCTCGCAACTTAGAGCTTGGAGAGGATTGATCGAGCTTGGAAAATCGCACAAATAATCACCGGTTCGAGTTTTACGGACAGGGTTTGCCTGACGTTGATCTGTCCGAACTGCAAGGCCGCTTGATAGTCATCGAAGGGCCGGACGGAGTAGGGCGCTCGACTCAAGTTTCAATGCTCAAGCCGTGGCTGGAATCTTCCGGCCACGCGGTGCTGGACACCGGGATGACGCGGTCGGCGCTCGCGGGGAAGGGGATCAAGCAGGCGAAAGCAGGCATCACGCTAGGCCCGATTTCTCTCACGCTATTTTACTCGACGGACTTTGCCGACCGGCTGGAGAACGAAATGATACCGGCCCTCAGGGCCGGATTCATAGTCTTGACCGACCGCTATATTTATTCGCTGATCGCGCGGGCAATCGTGCGGGGAATGAACCCGGCCTGGATCAAGGCGGTGTACGGGCTGGCGCTCAAGCCCGATGCGGTATTTTATATGCGAGCAAACGTCACAGACCTGATCCCGCGCGTCTTAATCAAGCCCACCGGGTTCGATTACTGGGAATCGGGGATGGACATGCACCTGGGCCAGGATCATTTCGACAGCTTCGTAGAGTATCAAACAAGAATGGTCAGCGTCTTTGATTCCATGATCGATGAATACGGGTTCGAGTGCATCGATGCCACCCAATCGCCCGAAACGATTTATAGAGCGTTGCAGCGGCGCATAGGCCGCCTGCTCCGTCAGATGGGTTAGAGCTGATTGAACTATATTGCCCGGAGAGAGCCTATATCCTGAACCTCTACAAATCTTCAAATTGCTCTGGGTCGATTCCAGCCTGCCTCATTATACTGCGCAGAGTGCCTACGGCGACTTCCGTATGATGAGGAACTATGGCCGTGCGTAGCCCGCCATCGGTTTCCTTTGCGAATTTAACGTGGCTGCCTTTCTGGCTAACCTCTTGAAACCCTGCGGCGAGAAGCTTTCATTTGACTTCTCTGTACGGGAGGGGTCTAAGCGGCACCGACTTCGGCCTCAAATGTTAGGATCTGCGGCAATGCTGTTGCAACAGGTTCTTCAAAGTGTAATTCCAACGCTTCGCGGAGATTTCTGATAGCCTCTTCTTCGGTCGTGCCTTGACTCGCAACATCTACTTCAAGGCACTGTGCGACATACCAGTCATCTTCAAGCCACACACTGGCACTAAAAGAACGTGTGACTTTCATCAGCCTGTTGCTTTCATCCATGCGTAAGCCTCCAACTTTTACCAGGGACAGCTAAAACAAATCGCTCCTACTTGAGCAAAGTATATCACCCTGTCTGATTTTTGCGACAAGAATCTGGTCACAGCCCGATGTGCCGGGCTATTGAATTGCGCCTCTTCGAGGCTTTCAAGCAGCCTCTAGCTCTTGCGCATGTCGATGGATTATTGCTCGTCCAACAACTCGTTTAATTCTTCGGCGGTGATTTGATAAGCCTCGTTGCAGAAATGGCAAATCAATTCGGCCCCGTTGTCCTTAGTCAGCATGTCTATCATCTCTTCACGACCGAGCGCCGAGATTATCTGCTTCGCGCGCTCCCGCGAGCACTGACAATAAAAACGCGGCTCTTTCTCTTCAAGCACTCGCAGATCGAGATCGCCCAGGACTCGCTGGAGCATCTCGGTTGGCCCCAGGCCCGAATGAACCATTTCGGTCGAGTGCGGAGCGTCGGTTATAGCCCGCTCCAGGTGGCTGATGAGGCTCTCGTCCGCGCTCGGCATCATCTGAACGATATACCCGCCCGCCGCGCGGACTCGCAATCGCTCAAGCGCAAATTCAGGCGCGGCTGTGGACTCATCCGCAAAAGCCGCGTTGTCGGCATCAACCGTCATCAGCACTCCGAGGCTTACCGCAGAATTGATCTGTTCGGACTTGGCAAGATAATAAGCGATGTCTTCGCCTATCTCGCCCGATACAATCGGGACCATGCCTCTGTAGGGTTCTTTGAACAATCCTATCTCAAATCCCGCATCGCGCGTCACGTACAGAGTGCCCGTGCCGACGACTGCGCGCACGTCGAATTTGCCCATCTGATTCATCGCGGTGGCGTCGGCTTCGGGGTTAGAGACATAACCGCGCACGTTGCCGTACGGGTCCGCCTGCGCGATGATGTTGCCGATGGGACCGTCGCAGTCGAAGTGTACCGTTATCTTTTCCAGGTCTTTGAGGCCGCTCCCCAACAAAAGGCCGCCCGTCAGAGTGCGCCCAAGCGCAGCCGACGCCGTGGGAAAAGTGCGATGGCGTCGGCAAGCCTCGCCTACGAGATTCGTAGTCACGGCAGCCATGCACCGCAATTGATTATTTGCTGCGGTCGCGTGAACGAGCCTGTCTTGACTTGTACCCATTACCAACTTCCTGATCGATTAACTTGCGCATTTTCGCGATTGCTCTGTCAGCAAGCCTATGGCGTGTGGAATGCTGCTGCGGACGGCCGTAAAGTTTTCGACAGCGCCGCGCACGCTCCCCGGCAGGTTGATAATCAATGTGTTTCCGCGTATTCCGCAGACGGCTCTTGAGAGCGGCGCGAGCGGTGTCGAATCGAGGCTGCGCAGGCGCATCAATTCGGCAAGGCCGGGCGCTTCTTTGTCTATCACGGCGCGCGTGGCTTCCGGCGTGTTGTCGCGCGGGGCAAAGCCCGTACCTCCCGTCGTACAGATAAGGTTTACATCGCCCCGGTCTGCGTACCATCGAAGACGCGAGCCTATCAACTCGCGGTCGTCGGAAACAATCTCGGTATCGGTGACGCGGCAGCCGAGCTTTTCCAACTCCGCAACTACCGCAGGCCCCGATTTATCCTCGCGCTCTTTGCGCGCCGCCGAATCCGAAATCGTCAATACAACGGCTGTTATCACGACTTTTGCCATCTATGCTCCTGATTTTACGGGGTCGCAAATTTATAGTATCGCAATCATCTACGAGATTTGTAAACAGGCGGCCTGAGCCACTAATTTAGACAGACAGCATATTTATTCAGGGGGATTACGTCTTTTAATCCAGGAGGCTTTGCCATGAACCATAAGCTTATCCGTCGTCTTAGCTTAATAGCAGTTATTTCCAGCGTCTTATGCTTGACCTGTGTCACCCACGCGAGTCGATACTCGCCGCCGCAAATGGATACTGTTCCTCTTCTCTTCGGTGTTGCGCAAACCGGCACGGTTCCTGCGCCGGAGCCTAACGCCTGCATTCTCGCCCAGACTCAATACACGATTTCATATCCGGGCAGCCCGGCGAAAATGCGGATCGATCTTAGCGGGGATCAAGATGTTGATCTCTACGTCAGATTCGAACAAAGGGTTGTCGCCGAACCCACAGGCATCGTCGCAAGCGCCCGATCAGTGAGCAGGTTGAACTCCGAATCTATTGCATATCCCCGCTCTCAGCCGCCGGATGCAGGCACATATTTCATAGCCGTCGCTAACTGCGGGCCAGAACCGGCCAGCTTTACAATTAAAGCGACCATTGTGAACGAGCCGGATACTGATACCGTTGATCTAAGGTCGGGGCTTACGTCAGGTTCAGTGTCGGCATCTGCTCCGAATGCCTGTACACTGGGTCAAGTACAGTTCAGGATTAACCTCGGTGTCTTTGGTCCCTGTGGCGGATTCGATTTCGGTTTAATCAATTCAGACGTGCCCGGTCTCAAGCTCTATGCTCGTTTCGGCCTGAGAGTTACTGAAGAAGATGGGAGAATAGTGGCTGATATAGAATCGAGAACTTCGACCGCAGACGAGAGACTGGAAATTTTCCCTGAAAACAGGGGCGGCCTTTATTACATAGCTGTGAGAAACTGTTCGACCGAGGCTAAGAATTTCAATTTAAATACGATCTTCGGATCAGGCGATGTCTTCCCGCCGGTTCTCACCCGAGCGTTTATACGCGGAAAGAAGTTGTTTGTAGAAGGCTTTTTGTTTCGCGACAACTTAGTCATTTTTGTAGACGGCGTGCCACAGAAGACAAAGCCCGATGAGAACGATCCTACGAATACTCTAGTTGGCGGGAAAGCGGGCAGGTACATCAAGCGTTTTGGCAGCAGCAGGTTGGAAGTAATAACGCCAAAAGGGTGCCGTTCTTTCCCATTAAACTTCCCGCGTTCGCCGCGATAGCCGATTAGAAAGAAGTATTAAGTAAGCGCAACACGGCCTAAAGGTCTGGACTTGGATGGATGAGCCTTACAGTGGCTTGAGGGGTGTAAACGGAGCCGGAAGGGTTCAATTCGCTTTTCATAACTATGACTTCGCGGGCCTGGAATTTTTCAGGCTCAAACCCGGTTGCCATTAACTCTTCGGCAAGCTTACTCGCATTCTTCGGCGCGCGAACACGCCCGATTGTCAGGTGAGGGGAGAACCGCTTTGCTTCGCGTGGGAATCCTTCGCCGTAAAGCTCATCTTCGATGCGAGCGTGCATCTGCCTGAGCGAATCGGGCAGCCCGGCCAGCCCTATCCATAAGACGCGCGGCGAGCGCGGAGAAGGGAAACATCCTGCGCCACCTACTTCGATCTCGAAAGAAGCGATAGAGCTTGCCGCGCGCTCGACTGCCTGCGTTACGCGCTCTATCCTTGACCGCGCGACATCGCCAAGAAATTTCAAAGTGAGGTGGATGTTTGACGGCTTTGTCCAGCTTATCTGGGCTTCTGCTCGGCGCAAGTCGCGTTGAAGCTCGGCTATTCGCTCTCTGACGCTCACGGGTATCTCTATGCATACGAAAGTGCGTATAGAGTCTCCCGTCTTTCGGCTTTCTCCTGCCTCACTCATTCTCGTGACTCACTCATTTGATCGAAGCCTATCCCATGCTGTAGAGGCTCACGAATCGCGCCTGGCTGTCGATGCTCTCTTCGCCGTCCGGCGGGGTTATGCGCTCGTACGAGCCTTCGGGCAGTAAGCGGCGTGCTTTTACGTTGTCGCTCAGGCAAAGCTCCAGCGCCTCTTTCAATTGCTTTTTCAAGCGCGGGTCGTCAATAGGCGTGACGAGCTCGACGCGGCGATTCAGGTTTCTCATCATCCAATCCGCGCTGCCGATGTATACGTCTTCATCCCCTCCGTTTGCGAAATAGAAGATGCGGCTGTGCTCAAGAAAGCGGCCGACTATGCTCGTGACGGTAATGTTATCTGAAAGGCCCGGCACGCCCGGCCTCAGCGCGCAGATGCCGCGCACGATCAGGTCTATTCCAACCCCGGCTTGCGACGCTTTGTAAAGCTCGCGAATCATCTTTGTATCGGTCAGGCTGTTGACCTTGATGATCATTCGCGCATCTCGCCCCTCTTTTTGATTTGCGATCTCGCGCTCGATCAGCTCGATTATACGCTCGCGCAAGTTGACCGGCGCGACGAGCAAGCGGCGGTATTCAGTCTGCCTGGAAAATCCCGTGAGGTAGTTGAAAAGGTCTGTCGCATCCGCGCCTATCTGCTCGTTGGCCGTAAACAACCCCATGTCGGTGTAGATGCGGGCCGTCGTCGGGTTGTAATTGCCCGTCCCTATGTGGACGTAACGGCGGAGCGTATCTGTTTCTCGGCGGACTACGAGCGCGAGCTTCGAATGGGTCTTCAACCCCAACAGCCCGTAGACCACGTGAACGCCCGCGCGCTCAAGCCGCCTGGCCCACTCGATGTTATTCTCTTCGTCAAACCTCGCCTTTAGCTCGACCAGCACCGCGACCTGCTTACCTCGCTCGCTCGCCTCCATCAGCGCGCGCACTATGGGAGAGTCCTGCCCCGTGCGATAGAGCGTCATCTTGATCGCCAGCACGTCCGGGTCGATTGCAGCCGTGTTGATGAAGTCGGTAACTGACGAGAAAGAATTGTACGGGTGATGCACCAGCACATCATGGCGCTTGATCACGTCAAAGATATTGTCGCTCGTCCTGAGCGCCTGAGGGATGGCGGGCGAGAGCGGACGGTCTTTCAATTCCGGTCTATCGATCTTATAAAGCACCATCAGGTCGGGTGTGTTTAACGGCCCGTCAATCGTGTAAACGTCATCGGCCCCAAACCCGAGCGAGCTTGCCAGGGTGCGCATCATCTCTCCGGGCATCGTCTGCGATACTTCCAGACGGACTGCGGTCCCGAATCGCCGCTTGCGCAGTTGTTGCTCCATCACCTGTAGCAGATCGTTCGCTTCGTCTTCTCTTATCTCTATGTCGGCGTCGCGCGTGACGCGGAAGGCGTGCGATTCTCCGACGCGCATTCCGGGAAAGAGAATGTTTATGTTGGCCGCTATCACATCTTCGAGAAAGGTGAACTCGGTGCCGCTGTCGCCTACGGGAACGAGGCGCGGCACTATTGGCGGCACCTTGACGCGGGCGAACCTCGGCTCCTGTGTGCCCATCGCGATATGCGGCCCGTCGGCGTCCGGAGTAGGTTCTATCATCAAGCCCAGGTTCAAGCTCAAGTTTGATATGTAAGGGAAAGGGTGGCCCGGGTCTACGGCCTGCGGCGTGAGGACCGGGAAAACGTTTTCCATGAAATAAGCATTCAGCGCGCGCCTCTCGCGGTCCGACAGCGCGCGATAAGGCGTGATGATTATGCCTTCGGACGCGAGTCCGGGCAATATCTCTTCCTTAAGACAGCGCATCTGTTCGGCTAACATTGGCCGGAGCGATTCGCAGATACCGCGCAACTGCTGCGCGGGCGTCATGCCGTCGAGCGACAGTTCGGTAATGCCCTCTTCTACCTGTTGTTTGAGACCCGACACTCGGATCATGAAGAACTCGTCGAGGTTCGAAGAGAAGATGGCGAGAAATTTTAGTCGCTCCAGAAGCGGCTGCGAGCGGTCAAGCGCCTCCTCCAGCACGCGGCGGTTGAATTCGAGCCAGCTTAATTCGCGGTTAAAAAGCAGTTGCCTTTGCAAGAAAAGAGTGGGCGGCAGCGTCACATTATGAACATCGCTGTCCGTGTTTTTTTGTTTGGTCTTCTTGATGTGTTCACTCATATTATGTTTTTCCCGGCACTCTATTTTTCAACCTAAACTGAAGAACTGTCAAACAAAGAATTAGTTCAGTAGCCAGGCTCGTCCTTTATCAATTGCAAAGCCGCGCCTACGGGTGTGGCGAGCGCGATGTCTTGAGCGTTGCCGATATTGGCCGTGAGGATTCCTATCACCTCGCCTCTGCGGTTGAGCACAGGGCCGCCGCTATTGCCCCGGTAAGCACGTAAATTGAGCTGAATTAAATCGGGGCTTACGCGGCTGACGACTCCTATCGACAGCGAAGGCGTGACGCGGGTTTCGTGTGTCTGCCGTAACAGGTCCATCCCCAGTGGATAGCCGATCACCGCAACATCGTCCCCCTGGTTTATGTGCTCAAGATCAGGCTCAAGCCCGCTGACGACTTGCAGCCCGGCTGGAGGATCGATCTTGAGTATGGCTACATCTACTGATTTATCTTTCGAGAGCCTGTAGAGCGTGGCCGGTATAGCATCTTCGCGCTTACCGCCTGGGAAGATGACTTCGATCTTAACTATGCGCCCGGTTACGCCGGAAGGCGGCCTGTTGTAATCCCAGTCGTGCACCAGATGGCGATTGGTCACGATCAGCCCTTCCGGCGAAACAACGAATCCAGACCCGTCGCGCGCGTCCGCCAGCAAGACTTGATTGCTGCCGTCTACAAGCTCGAATTCTGTATAGATAAAAACAACCGCCCGCTGGTTGCGCTCCGCCACTGTGGCCCAGCTCGTATTGCCCGGATCGCGTTTGGACGAGAGGATTATCCCTGCGACCCCGCCGATTGCCATAGCCACCGCAATCGCAACGATCAATCTCAGATTGCTTGCGCGCGTGCGAACCGCCCGGTCGACTATGCGCTCAACCGTGCTTGTATGAACAAAGTCGGCTTCGTCTTTTAGACGGCTTCGCTCGCGGTATGTTTGATGAGCAGGCTCGGCCGCCTCATTATCTTCGATGCCGAAGCGCACGAGCGGCCCGCCCGCGCCGAACTCTATCAGATCGCCGTGCCGAAGCTCTGAAGTAATAACGCGGCGGCCATTAATCATCGTCCCGTTAGTCGAGCCGAGGTCGTGAAGTATATAATGATCGTCTTTGAGCTTAATCTCTGCGTGGTGGGCCGACACGCGGCGATTCGCGCTTGAGAAGGCGAGCGTGTTGTCCGAAGCTCGCCCGACCCGAATCGTGTCGGCTTCAAACCTGTCAACCTCTCCTTTTCTGGGGCCGATCAGGTGGGTAAAAGTGATGTTCATAATGATCAGATAAAGAAAAGGTAACAGAATGATTTATTCACGTTCGTATGAACCTTCTCATTTTAGCGGGTAGGCATAATTTACTGCCAGGCTTCAGTTATCTCGGTCGCCGCGCACCTGTATCTTGAAGGCGTCTTTAATCACTCGTTTCAACTCGCCCGTCTGCCAGTCCCAGATTACGAGCGAATTATTCCCGCTGCCGCTTGCAAGCGTCTTCCCGTCGGGCGAGAACCCTACGCAAAATACCGATATGTCATGACCTTTGAGCGTGCGCCTGGCAGTCCCCGTGTGCGCGTACCAGAGTCTCACGGTTTTGTCGTCGCTCCCCGATGCGATAATGCTCCCGTCCGGCGAAAAGGCAACCGAATTCACCCTCGCGTCGTGCCCGGTCATTGTCTGTTTCAACTCGCCGGTCTCTGCATCCCACAGCCTCACCGCTTTATCAAACCCGCCGCTTGCGAACGTCTTACCGTCAGGAGCGAAAGCTACAGAGCTGACCGAGCCTTGATGTTTGACGACCACAGGTTTTGGCTGTCCCGTCTGGACATCCCACAACCTCACTGTGCTGTCCATGCTCGCGCTTGCGAGGGTCTTCCCGTCAGGCGAGAATGCCACGGACGAAACGCCGCCGTCGTGTCCTCTCAGGGTCAGCCGTACATCCCCGGTTTCAACTCCCCAGACTCTTATCGACCTGTCGCTGCCTGCGCTTGCGACCAGTTTCCCGTCGGGCGAAGCCGCGACGGCAGTGACGGCGCCGGTATGCCCCGCAAACGTTTTAAGAATCTCTCCCGTCTCGGCGTTCCAGAGCTTGACGGTCTGATCGCTGCTGCCGCTCAACAAAGTTTTGTGATCGGGTAAGATCGCTATGGATGATACGCGGTCTTCGTGCCCGCTCAATCTCTTTTTCTCCGCCGTATGAGCAACGTCCCAAAGCTTTACCGCATTGCTGCTCGTAGCGCCTGCCAGGGTCTTTCCGTCCGGGAAAAAGGCTACCGACAAAATGCTATCGACAGAGACTACAAGCCCTTCGACAGAGAGCGTGGCCGACCAATCTGCGGGGGCTTCAAGCGTCTGTTTCAGATTCCCTGTGCCCATTTCCCAGAGCCTGACATTGTTATCAAATTCTCCTGTCGCGATTAGCGTTCCGTCAGGCGACAAAGCGACCGAGGCGACCTGCCCCTGCGATCTCCCGGTGGTCTTGACTTCGCCGCTCTCAACGTCCCACATTTTAAAGCTGACGTCACGATTTGCGCTTGCGACCGACTTCCCATCCGTCGAGAACGCTATCGAAGCTGTCGGGTGGCCCGGAGGCAAGAAGCGAGAAGTAAACCTCCAATGGTACCTCACCATTTTTCCATAGCCTTTGGCGGGAATTTTATCTGCCGTAAGCGAGCGCTTCAGCTTTCCTGCCGGCACGTCCCAGAGTTGAATCTCGTTAAACATCTCATCGTTGTCTACTCCGTTGACCGCCACTGCGAGCATCTTGCCGTCGTGAGAAAAGGCGACCGACCGCATCACGCCGGCAAGGGTGACCCCTCTATCTGCTTTAAGCGTCTGCTCCTCTTTGGCGGTCTGGATATTCCACAACTTAACCTCGCCTTTCGACTCGTTGAGGATGCTTTTTCTGATGGCAAGTGTTCTGCCGTCGGGCGAAAAAGCGATCCCCAAGACCGGAGTCCGATACTCAAGCGTTCTGTTCAACTCTCCCGTCAGCGCGTTCCATAGCTTCACCTCTCCCACCGCAAAATTTGAAGAGCGACGGGTGCCGCTGCTCGCAAGCGTTCGTCCGTCAGTCGTAAAAGCTATGCCGGATACATCAGTGCTATATGCTTTCTGAGACCACACCAGCCCGCCCGTTTTCACGTCCCACACCTTAACTACTCCAAAAGTTCTTCTGAACTCGGTTGATTTTGAGAAGGGCTGGTCGTCAACCGATTCCCAGCTGCCGGTCGCGAGCGTCTGTCCGTCGGGTGAAAAAGTCGCGGTCAGCACCGGCCCTTTAAACTCTTTCAACCTCTGTTTGACCTTTCCCACGCTCAGATCCCAAATCTCGACTTCGCTGTTGTAGCTTGAGTAGCCGCTGCGAGACTGGTAGCCGTCAAAATAATCAAATCTCTCCCTGGTCAGATTTCCCCTCACAACCGCAAGCGTCTGACCTGCGGGGGAAAATACGATCAAGCTTATGCCAAAGCGCGAGCGGGCCGCTGCTTCGGCTCCTCTCGTCTGCCCGTTTGCAAACTGGTGGATTATTAACAGAACTGCGAGAGCGCTCGCGATGCGTACAACCTGTAAGCATTCACCCATAAGCCGCGCATTAAACATGCTCTGTACTCCTTCGAGCCGACAGACGTGTCTATGATAAAAGTGCGGACGGCGACAGATTTTAGAATAGTAACTTGCCGGACACAAGATTAAGCACGTTTATTCCGGGGTCAAATCTCGTATGAGTTGTTTTATTCTCTCGTCAGCCGGGTCGATTGTGTCTGAGCGGATCAGGTGAATTAGAAACTCGCGATTGCCTTCAGCGCCAAGTATAGGCGATTCGATCAAGTCTACGGCCTTCAACCCGATTTGATAAACAGAATCTACAATCTCTGTTAATACTCGACGATGCTTTAACGGGTCGCTAACAATACCGCCCTTGCCGACTTCACCCTTGCCGACTTCAAATTGCGGCTTTATGAGCGCGATAGAGTCGGCGTTGTCGGCTAAGGCGTTGACGAGGGCGGGCAATATTTTAGTCAGCGAAATAAACGAGACATTGACCGAGGCCAGATCGAATTTTACCGGAAACGCAATCTCATCCAGGTTGCGGGCGTTGAGCCCTTCGATCACTTCGACGCGCGCGTCCTGGCGAACGCGCCAGGCTAGCTGGTTATGGCCGACATCGACGGCCCAGACGCGCGCGGCCCCGTTTTGCAAAAGGCAGTCGGTGAAACCGCCGGTTGATGCCCCTACGTCTATGCAGTTTTTTCCCCCGGGGTCTACTTTGAAATGCGAGAGCGCGGCTGCAAGCTTCAGCCCGCCACGGCTCACATACTTGAGCGATTCGCCCTTGATACGTATTTCTGCGCCGTCGTCTACAAGGTGGCTCGGTTTATCGACGCGCTGGTTTTCAACGAGCACCTGGCCCGCCATCACCATAGCCTGCGCGCGATTGCGGCTCTCGGCAATCCCCCGCTCGACGAGCAACCTGTCTATCCGCTCTCTTTTCATCGTAATGAGTAACGAGTGATGAGTGATGAGTGATGAGTGATGAGTCTTGGATATTGGTTTTACTCATCACTCATCACTGTTTTTATCCTGCCCTGCCTTTTCTCCTGCGATTCGCCGCAACGCTCGTCGCTTTTTTGGATTTGCCTTTTGAGCGCGCCTGTTGCGATGATCTCGATTTTGCGCCTTTGCTTGCTATGGAGGGCTTCGCTGTATTCATCTGGCCCATAGATTTTGCTATCACGGCCTCGTCCGGCGGGCGACCGGCGGCAAAGGCGAATACGTGTATGTGGTCGCGGTTCTCGCGCAAAGCTTCGAGGCGGCCCTCGTCTTCGAGCCGGGCTATTTCGCCCATGAGAAATTGCTGCTCGGCTGCGGTCATAAAATGGTCGTAAATATCGAAAGCCAACCCGGTCGCGTGCGGCGGCGTAGATATGCGCGTGGCGTTGGGATTTGTCTTGCTCAGCCGCTGCTGGTATCTTTCGGTCCTCACAAGCGAAGTGATTGGAAGCAATCGGTCAAATTTCTCTTTGTAGGCAGTCGCGATCTCGACAAGAACGTCGCGCGCTTCGGGGCGGATAAAACTGAGCAGCCGAACCTTGAGTTCTTTCCGCGCATTCGCGTCGGTCAGGTCGTAGGTCTGTCCGTTAAAATCGGCCGCGAGGTCCGAAATCAGGCGGTACTTCGTCATCAGCATCTTTCGCCGCTCGGGATTTTTATAGAAGTACTCTAGCCGCTCTTTTATTTTGGTCGCGGCTGCCAATTCTTTTCGGCCCTCGGCCATCTGGGCCGACAAGGTGGCGCGCTGGTCGCGCTCGCGCTTGTTTATTTTCTTATAATCTTTATCAAGCTCGGCGATTTTCTTCTGAAGCTCAAGGGTCGCAACCGCGATCTTTTCAATCTCTTTTTGAAACTCTTCAAACGAGCCGTATAGCGGAATGTCTTCGCCCGACTCCTGATCGTAATGCGAAAACGGCTCATCCGAAGCGTTCGCGCCGACGCCGTAAAGTATGTAGCTTTCGCCAAGAGGCGTCATCTCGACCATCTGGTTGCGTCTGATCAGGGCAACCAACTCGGCAAAATCGCTCGGCAGATCGTATTTCTGCGTCAGGTATTCCGCCACCTGAACGGCAAGAAAACGGCGGCGGTCGCTGTAGTGCTTCAACTCTTCGGGAACATTGACCTGCGCCTTTCGGCCTATAGGCTCGCCGCGATCTTCTTCGACTTTCAGCGCGGCTTTGCGCCAGGGGGGGATCATTTCAGGCTCAATCGTGGGCGGCGGAGCCACAAAAGTCTCCTTCTTGCCGCCGCATCCGCCAAGCGGTAACAGAATAAGCAAGCAGATTAGAAGGCTGCTGAGAGCTTGATTTGATAATACGGACGCCATTGATCGCCTACCCCCCCCCTCGTGCGGCCTCCGACGATAATAGAATAACTGAGTTTCAAACTATCGCGCTATAGAATGCGTATAAGGACACGTAAAAACGATCTCGAAAAGCTCTTTTGCGACATTGATCGGCCCTCAGGTCGGTGTTACTTTTGTTGTGAATAAGGAGGAAAGATGTTTTGTCCAAAGTGCGGAGTTGAACCGACAGAAGTTCAAAAGTTCTGCAAGAATTGCGGAACCAATCTTCAGGCCGTCAACGATGCTTTGAATAGTGATGGACAGGCAAAAGATATTTTCGGCATCGATATAGACGCGATCTCGCGTTCTGCGGGGTCGGTCAAAGCCTGGGCCGAGAATAACTGGGGCAGCGGAGAGAAGACCGCCGAAGCGCGCCGCACGACTCGAAAATTAAGACAAGAAGAGCGCGAGCGTCGCCGCCACCTGCCCAAACCCAGAGAATGGATGTCCTATTCCTGGCAGCACAATCTCAAAAACGGTTTGATAAGTCTTTTTTCGGGCGTAGGTACGGCGTACCTCTTTTATTATCTTGGCCACCCTCCGGTGAGCGAAGAGATCATCCAGGCCATTCGTGAGGCGTCTAACCACGAGTTACGGGTACTACCGCTGCTTTTCAGCCTGATGTGGCTTTTGCCTTTGATATCAGCGCTGAAAGGCGTCGCGCAAATCATCTACGCCGCTTTCTTTGCCGAATCTATGGCTACGCTGGCCGAGCGGTTCACACCCCCGCCGCTCAAACTTGAAGAACCAAAGATTGAACAGGAACTGCCGTCACGTTCGACAGCAGATTTTAGCGAGCCGCCGCCCAGCGTCACCGAGCACACGACAAAAATATTTGAAGAACAGGGGTCGGGGGCCAGGGGGCAGGGGTCCGTGGTTAGGGAATAGCGAGTAGAAGTTTGAAAAGCCCCAACGGGGCGAAATTCAATAGCCCGGCTGCCGCGCGCCGGGTAGAACGTGTTTGATTAAGACAAGCCCTGAAAGGGCGAAATAATCCGAACGATTTATTTCGCCCTTTCAGGGCTTGTCGTTATGTTTGGCGCTGACCTGGGGCTAGCGCCCCATGCTGTTGGATTTCGCCTCTTCGAGGCTTTTCAAATATCCCGACTCCTGACACCTGATCTTAGCTTCTGACGAAACTGTATCTGCTTGCTACAAACTCTTTCACGCGAGAGTAGATTCCGTCGGCGTCCAGTCCGTACTTGGCTAGAAGCAAGCCCTGGCTTCCGTGCTCGATCAATTTATCAGGGAAGGCCAGCCGCATCACCCGAACATCGTGAAGGCCGTTCTGCTCAAGCATCTCCATGACCGCGCTTCCGAAACCGCCCATCAAGTAGTGATCTTCAACCGTTACAATCGAGCCGTGTGATCGCGCAAGCGCCGTTATCAATTCTTCATCGAGCGGTTTTACGAACCGCGCATTGACGACCGTCGCGTTGATTCCGTCGAAAGCAAGTTTCTCGGCAGCTTTCACGCAATAGCTCACTTCGGAACCGATGCCTAAAATCGCCACATCCGTTCCCTCGCGCAAAATCTCTGCCTTGCCGATCTCAAGCGCGTGTATCTCTTCATCCATCGGCGCTCCGACCCCGCTGCCTCGCGGATAACGGACCGAAGCCGGGCCGTTGTAGTTGACAGCCGTCTTGAGCATGTGACGAAGCTCGTTTTCGTCTTTCGGGGCCATGATGACGAACCCCGGCATCGGGCGCAGGTAAGCAAAGTCCATCAGCCCATGATGAGTCGGGCCGTCGGCTCCGGCCACTCCCGCGCGGTCGAGCGCGAATGTTACGTCGAGCCCCATCAACACCACGTCGTGGAATACTTGATCGAATGCGCGCTGCAAGAATGTGGAGTAGATCGCCGCAATCGGCTTTAACCCTTCCGTAGCCATTCCGGCAGCGAACGTCACGGCGTGCTGTTCGGCGATAGCCACGTCAAAAGTGCGCTCGGGGAATTCCTTCATCACCTTGTTAAGCCCCGTGCCGTCAGGCATCGCGGCGGTTATGGCTATGATGCGGTCGTCCGCCTGCATCAGGTTGATAGTCGCTTGCGCGAATACTGCGGTGTAGGCCGGAGCCGTGACCGGCTCTTTGATAAACTTGCCGGTAGAAATCTCGAACGCCGATGTGCCGTGCCAGCTTGTCTTGTCGCGCTCCGCCGGCTCGTAACCCTTTCCTTTCACCGTCAGCGCGTGGATAAGCACCGGCCCATCTTCCTTCTTCGCCTCTTCGAGCGTCTGCAAAATAGAGTTGATGTCGTGGCCGTTGATCGGCCCCATATACTTCAGCCCTAGCTCTTCCCACAACGCACCGGGGATGAATGCTCGCGCCAGTGTATCTTTGACCGCTTTTGCGCCCGACAGCATCATATCGCCGACGGCGGGGATCGATTTCAGCCACTCTTCAACTTCGTGCTTGAACTCGTTGTAAGGCCGCGCCACGCGTATGCGGTTCAGGTAACCGGCGAGCGCGCCGACGTTGGGCGATATAGACATCTCGTTATCGTTGAGCAGGATTATCATGCGCTTTTTGAGATGGCCCACCTGATTGATGGCTTCAAGCGCCATGCCAGCCGTCAACCCCGCATCGCCGATGAACGCTATTACGTTGAAGTCCTCGCCCATAAGATCGCGCGCCGCAGCAATGCCCAGCGCCGAGGATATGGAAGTGCCCGCGTGCGCCGCGTTGAAAACGTCGTAGACCGATTCCTCGCGTCTGAGAAAACCGCTCAACCCGTCGTACTGGCGGATGGTCGGGAACTGGTCGCGGCGGCCCGTGATGATTTTATGAGAATATGCTTGATGCCCTATGTCTATAACCAGCTTGTCGCGCGGCGTATCAAAAGCGTAATGGATCGCCAGCAGCAGCTCTACCGGGCCGAGGCTTGCGCCCGTGTGGCCGCCGATCTTTGCAAGCACTTCGATCATATACTCGCGTATCTCGTCTGCGAGTGGTTGCAACTTTGCCTGTGGCAATTGTCTGATGTCAGCCGGATCATCTATTTTTGAAAGCAGTTTCATCGATTAACCTTTCGCGGAACGTGGAATTTCAATTGTCCTGGACTTTGATGCAGTCTTTCACTCGCAGGGCTATAAAAATTTTAGGGCTTGCGCCGAACATTAAAGAATAACCGTCTTATGAATTCCTGGCAATAATGAACCGGGCGATAGCTTCGAGCCGCAGGGAATCGACTCCGAGCGATAAAACGATCTCTACCGCTTCCGCGACAAGTGCGGCGGCGCGCGACCTGGACGCCTCTATGCCGTGAACAGCCGGGTAAGTAGCCTTGAGCGAAGCCTGGTCTTTGCCCGCAGTCTTGCCAAGCTGCTCGCTGGTCGAAACGACGTCTAAAATATCGTCGCAAATCTGAAAGGCAAGCCCGATGCGGTTGCCGTACTCGGCAAGCCTTTCAATCTGCGCATCGGTCGCTGCCGCGATGATGCCGCCCGTCACTACAGATGCGCGAATCATAGCGCCTGTTTTCGAGCGATGTATATAATTGACCGTTTCCGCGCCGACCGGCTTACCTTCGTTTTCAATATCTGCCATCTGCCCGCCGATCAGCGCATTGACTGTCCCGGCTGCGGTCGCAATCTCGCGTATGACCCGCACCTGACGGTCGGCGTTGCTCGTCGCATCTTTTAAGGCGAGCACGTGAAATGCTTGAGTCAACAGCGCGTCACCGGCAAGGATTGCGACCGCTTCCCCGAAAGCTTTGTGACAGGTAGGCCGCCCGCGCCTCAAATCGTCGTTATCCATCGCGGGGAGATCGTCGTGGATCAGCGAGTAAGTGTGGATCATTTCTATCGCGCACGCCGCAGGCATCAAGTCCTCTGTACGACCGCCGAATGCTTCGCCAGCCGCGAGCGTCAGAGTGGGGCGGAGCCGCTTGCCACCGGCAAAAACGCTATAGCGCATTGCTTTGTGCAACCGTTCAGGCGGGACGTCTTCAGAAGGCAGAAGCCGGTCAAGCCACGAGTTGACCTCTTCTGCGCGCCGGGCGAGATAATCTGTTATCGGCTCATTCATCCGGTTCGTCAAACGAGGCGGTTGTGACCTTTCCATCATTTCCTTTAATCAGTATTTCAACCTTTTGCTCGGCTTCATCAAGTCGGCGCTGGCATTCGCGCGACAGAAGGACACCCTGCTCGAACAGCTCAAGCGATTGTTCGAGCGGAAGGTCCCCGGCCTCAAGCTGCTCGACAATCTGCTCAAGCTCTTTTAGCGATGATTCAAAATTCTTTTGCTTCGCCATGTCTCCTCTATTTAGTTAATCTACCGTGCAATCTATCTCGCCTTCTCCAACGCGGAGGCGAATCGGCTCGCCCGTGTTTACATCCTTGGCGCGTTTGATTATCCGCCCGCGGCTGTCGAAAGCGACGGCATAACCTCGACCGAGCACGGCGAGCGGTGAAAGCGAATCCAGCTTGCCTGCGGCGATTGAAAACTTCTCGCCCTCTTTATCGATCTTCGCCTGCGCGGAAGACGCGAGCCGCGCCCGTAGAAGCGAAAGCGCGCCTCGCTCTGCTACAAGCGCGCGGCGGATGTCCGCAGCGCGGAGCCTCAAAGCAATTTTCTCATGCCCGGCGCGGCCTCGTTTTATACTTTCCTTAATCGAAGCCTCTATCGAATAGGCCGCGCCGTCCACCCTTTGATTCAAGATGTGAATACGATTTGCCACCTCGTTGAAAGAGCGGCTCGATTGAAGCTCTAGCAACTGACCGCGCATCTCAAGCAGCCGGTATCTGAGCGAATCGGTCATATCGGATTCGAGCCGCGCGATCTGCTCGCTGAGATCGTCGCGCGCCCTCGCTACGATCTCGGCCGCAGCCGAAGGCGTCGAGGCGCGAAGATCGGCTACGAAATCCGCGATTGTAAAGTCTGTCTCGTGGCCTACGGCGGAGACGACGGGCGCGCGCGAGTTGAATATCGCGCGCGCGACCGGCTCTTCGTTGAAGCACCACAAATCTTCAATCGATCCCCCACCGCGACCTACGATTATCACCTCGACCTCTTCACGCGAGTTGAGCAGACGGATTGCGTCGGCTATCTCTTCTGCGGCCCCATCGCCCTGGACCCTGGCGGGCGCGATGAGGATGTTTATGGCTTCATTGCGCCGCTTGATGATGCGCAATATATCTCTGACCGCTGCCCCCGTGGGCGACGTGACCACGCCGACGTAGCGGGGCAGCGCGGGCAGAGCGCGCTTTCTCTCTATGTCAAACAAGCCTTCGGCGGCCAGCCGGTTTTTCAACTGCTCGAAAGCAAGCTGGAGCGCGCCGATGCCGACCGGCTCAAGAAACTCGACGAGCAACTGGTATTCGCCGCGCGCTTCGTAAAGCGATAGCCTGCCGTGCGCGCGGACGCTCAGCCCGTCTTCCGGCGTAAACCTTATCAAGCGGTTCTGCATGCGAAAGCTGGCGCAGCGCAACATCGCCCCTTCGTCTTTTAGAGTGAAATACCAGTGGCCGGAAGTGTGACGACGGAAGTTCGATACTTCGCCTTCGACCATCACGTCCATGAAATGGCCTTCGACCAGTATCTTGATGCGCGCCGTCAGCTCTGAAACCGACATCGCGCGCGGCTCTTGCATCAGTTTTTCGAGGAAGCTCATTTGAGACATCAGGAATTCCGTTCGCGGTAAGGCGGTCGTCTGTGAAGCGCGCGGCTTTACTCCTCTTCTTCTACGCCGAGTCTCTCAAGTTCTTTTTGAAGCTTTTTCCAATCGAATGGCTTGAGGCTGAAGACCGTCCCGTCTATGTCAAAGGTCGGCACGATACGACGGCCACCGTTTGCGCTTTCTACCAGCCGCGCGGCTGCGGGGTTATGCTCGATGTCTATCTCTTCGTAAAAGATTCCTTCGTCGTCAAGGAACTGCTTGGCCTGTTCACAATCCGCGCTCCAGCTAGTTGTATAGACTTTAACTTCAGCCATAAATGATCTCCGCCAGACCGCCTCGTCCGTTAATGAATCCCCAGAGCCGCACTTACTAGCCCGCAATTGTACTACGAAGAGTTTAGACTTAAAACAAGAATGATAGCCGGGTCGCATACTTTCATTGACCTGCGAGGTCAAACTGCATAGAGCTTGTGATTATGATCTTTATAAGGTCAGGGTTGTCGGCCCACACTTCGCCGGGGGTCTCGATATTCATATTGATCTTATTCATCGTAAAACGGGCGTGCTCCAGGTCGAAGACAGCCGTCGCCCGGCAATCGCCAGTCCACGTCTCCGCGTCTTCATCCGCTTCGGGGCTCGAAATGGATATTTCCGATGTGAAGACGAAATCTATCATCGCCTGGCCCGCGTTAATCTCTTTCAAAGTCCCTGTCCCCCTCAAGGTCTGGACCACGGGGGCGTCCCCTTTTTGAATCGTGTGCGTCACATCTATGGGCCAGCTCGCGCCGACCTTGACCGGCCCGGTGGGCAGCATCATGGTCGGGTCCATCAGGATCATTCTGGGCTTGAAATCGTTGTTGAGCGCATCGGTAGTCTCAGGCACATCCAGCACGCGGCCATCTTTGTCTTTAGTGATTGAAAAAGTTATGCCGGCCCAGGATTTATTTGTCTCTTCATCGTTTTCCCCGTCGGATTTCACATCAACTTTTGTGAATCTCGTCAAAAGCGTCCAGCTTCCTTCGGGCCTGTTTTCTGTGACCTCCGTCTCGATCAGCGCATTCCATACTTCTTCGTTGACCGAGTTGTCCGCCGGGTCGGACCAGATGTCTTCTTCCTTGATGTTGTACTTCATCGTGTAGGCGCTATGCTGGCCGAGCGGGCGGGCGAGCTTGAATCTTACTTCCTGCCTTCCGTCGCCGCCCTTGCAAGCCGCGACCGAAAGCAGGAGCGATAATATGATCAGTCTTCTCATCAGTCGAATCATTTGTTCACAAGATCGATTTTCGTGGAGCTGGTAAAGGTATTCTTAACCGGCTCGCTCTTTTCTCCCATGATTACATTGCCCATGGTCTCGATTGTCACATCGGACTTGTGCGATATGAATCGCGCTTTTTCCGCATCATAAACGGCGGTCGTTTTGCCCTGGCCGATCCCGCTGAGGCCCATCTGCTGGTTTCCGGCCACCTGGATAATGAAATCGAACTCCATCACGGCTTCGTCATCCTTTAAGCTTTTCAATGAGCCTACGCCCTTTATCGTTTGAGAGGGGCTGCCTTGCCCGCCGGAAGTTATCTCGAAAGGCCAGCTCTCGCCTACTTTGACTGGCCTGTTGGGCAGCATAGCGGTCGGGCTTAACTGTGAGAAAATCTGTTCGATGTCCGTCTGTTTTTCAGTGGTCTCAAGCCCCTCTACTTTTACTATCTTTCCGCTACTGTCCAGAGTGATCGAAAAAGGTTTGTCCACAGGCAGCCCGCTCGCATCGGGCCTGCTTTCGCCGTTCACCTTCGTGTCTACCTGAGTAAATTTGTTCGACAGGGTCCAGTTCCCATCCTGCCGGCCGGATGCTACGTTGCTTTCCAAAAGCGCGCTCACCACAATGTCCGAATCCCTCGACCCGCGATCTACGACGAGCGACCGTGTCTCGGTCTTTATATTGTTCTGCATTTTGTAGACGCTCTTTTGCCCGGGCGGCTGGACACGATTGAAAGTAACACCGCTTGCGCAGGAGATTGATAGTAAGCACGAGGCGAGGATTAAAACTCTCTTCACGGTACGTCAACGTCCTTTATAAATTTAAAACCAGGAAAACGAGATTATCAACTGAACGGCAAACTTGCCATAGGGTGATTCAAAAAAGGTTATTTAATTGAATCGCCTTGATACACTCGCTTGATTCAAAACAGTATCCGACCGCTCATTGCCGCAGCTAACCTCATTAAAAATGTTCGGTCGTGAGGAATGCCTTTTGCTAAAAGCATAGCGGAGGGATTTATGAGAAGACCGATATTAATAGCTCTGTTTTTGCTGGTCGCGTTGTCCGCTGCTCCTGCTTAGAACACTCCCCGGCGTTGAGCGGTTTCCGGCATTTATCATTCTTCATATATTGGTTAGAAAGCGGAGGTGCGATATAATGGCCCACCGAGGTGGTGCATATGTGTCGAAAAAAATCACTCTCCAAACTCTTCGTTTCGCTTTTGACTTTAATAATTCTCACGGCTTTCGTGACTGACGCGGTAGTCTTCGGGCAGGACCCGACGGGACAACCTACCGCGCCGACAAAGGGCGGCAAAAAGCCCCCGAAGAAGCCTACGGTCCCTGCGAAGCCAGACCCTTTCACCGTCACCCTGACGATAATTACGGACCCGCCTGAAACTGCTGTGTATGTAAACGGCGAGGAGCGCGGAGTGACGAACGGGGAGGGGAAGATTCAGATTGAGAAGCTGGCGCTCGGAAGTTACTCGATAGAGGCGCGCAAGGACGGATACGTCTCTTCGACACGGGGATTTCAGGCAGGCCCGGAGGCCCCGACTATCGTCTTCAAGCTACAGCCGGATATTTCAGGGTTTCTAAAACAGTTTGACGAGTTGGTGGCGGCCGGAAAGATCGCCGGTCCTGAAACCCCTAATGCGCTTGCGGTGGTTAATGATCTTGCAGGCAAATACCCGGACCGCCCTGAACTGGCTCGCATGCGCGGGACGCTTGCGACAAAGCTGCTTGAGGCGAACACGCAGATTGTTAACAAGACTGTCTTCAACTGGCGCGTGGTCACGCGCGATGAGATAGCGCGAGGGCTTGAAAACGCAACCAATGCGCGGGCGATCAAAGAGGATGATAACCGGATTCAAGCGCAGGCTCTTTATTTCAAAGGAGTCCTGGGGCTGCGCGATTGGCTTGCGGGGAGTCCAACCTCGACCGGCGAAGGTACAAGCGACGCCGAAGCCATAAAGGCCACCAAGAGCGATTTAGAGAAAGCCACAGAGGTTGACGGCTCGTGGGCTCCCGCCTGGTATCAGCTTGGTGTGGCGAATCTCAACCTGGGCGACGGCCCCGGGGCCGAAGCGGCTTTAGTGAAGGCGACGACGCTAGAGCCTCGCTGGGCAATCGTATACACGCAGTTGGGAACGGCCTACTACATGGGCGGCAAATATAAAGAATCTATCGAGGCATACCGAAAGGCAATCGGGATCGACTCAAGGTTGGCCGCAGCCTACGCCGGACTCGGTCTCGCGCGAACGATGAAGGGTGAGAGAGACGGGATTAAAGACGTAGAAAAAGCGCTACAGCTTGATCCGCAGAGCGGGTTGCCGCATCTCAACATCGGCATAATTCTGTCGCAGCCAAAGCGAACCAGGAAAGAGATGGAGCGGGCTGCCGAAGAGTTAAAAACGGCTATTCAGAAAAATTCGGGTAATCTCGAATTTCAGAATCGCGTGGCCGAACAACTTCTCGCCGGTCTGCAAGCGCCCAAGAAGTAAAAGCGGAATTGTGCGGATTTGAGAAACATCTCACCGCCGCAGACACAGAGAGCACAGAGCGGGCGCAGAGAAAACAGTATTCTGCTCTGCGCCCCCGCCGCGTGCGAAGCACATCATCGGCCATCCCGTGTACTCTGTGTCTCTGCGGTGAATCTTCTTGCATTATCCTTAATTCAACTTTGCTTGCTCCGCACGAATTGAGTTGATCTGCTTGCGTATCGTCTCGCTGTCTGCAGCCCTGGGGGCGAGCGCGAGGTAGCGATCAAGCTCTAATAACCCCTGCTTCAGATTCCCGTTTGCCGCAAGCAGCAGCCCATAATCCCGTATGTGCGCCGTTGAGTCGGGATTAACCAGAAGAATGCGCTCCATTACTTTAAGCGCGCGTGCATAATCCGTGTAGCGGTCACCGCCTCCACCGTAATTGCCGAGATGGATGTTTAATAAGTTCGACAGCATGCGCGTGATTATCTGCTTGTTGGTGACAGGCAAAAGATGTCTCTCTTTTAACTCAATCGCGCCGCCGCTCATCTCGGCAAGCATATCTTCAACTCCTGCCCTGCCCATAACGCGCCCACGGTTGAAAGGATCGATGTACATCTCGCCGCCCGCCCCTCTATGCACTGCGATGAAATGAGAAGGCAGGCCCACGCCGTAGACGGGAAAACCGATTCTCCGCGCCACCTCTATATAAATGACTGTCAGCGTGATTGGTATCCCTAGCCGCCTGTCGATCACTTGATTGAGATAGCTGTTGCGAGGATCGTAATAACTTTCTCGATTACCTCGAAACCCAAGCTCGTCGAATAGAGTGAAATTCAGCGCCGAGATCATTTGATCCGTATCGCCTGAGTCTTGGACGCGAGACTGCGCAGCATTTGCGATGACGTCCAGTCTTTTGATGTATAGATTAACATCCAGCGCCGAATATTCTTCGACGCCGATAAGCAGCGCGGCTTCCGCAAGATCGATGCTCTCGTCGCTGCCGGACGCGACCTCTCGGAAGCGGCTGCGAGACTTTTCCAAAAGCCGGTTTGTCACGATTGATCAATTCTAAATGAAAAGGGCCGATGCTTGTAGCATCAGCCCCGGTTCTGTCACAAGGTGGATTCGACGCGCTAACGCGAAGCTCGCGAGGCTTTCTCGTTGGTCTTATAATTCTTCCACAAAAAAACATACGACTTGTCGGCCACCGACAGCATGTACTCCCAGCCGTGACCTCCCGGAAACATATGGAATTCGTGCGAGACGCCCGATTTCGTCAATAACTCGTCGAGCGTCTTATTGCTCGGCTGGAAGCCGTAGCGGTCCTGTTCGCCTACGTCGAAATAGACTTTTAGCCCCGACTTCTTTATCGCCGCGACATTTGTCTCCGCAAGATTGATCGGGTTATTCGCTTTGAAATATTCTACGTCGGGCGGGTTGCCGTACATATTGCCGATCAACCTGCTCAAAAACTGCGCGCGGCGGTCGGTCCCGCTCGTGTCCGGCAGCTCGACGAACAACGCAGAGCTGTGGGCCGTCACGGACGAGAACATTTCCGGGTGCTTGAAGGCCAGCATCAATGCGCCGTATCCGCCCATAGAGAGTCCCTGAATCGCGCGGCCTTCGCGTGTATTAATTGTGCGATAGGTCTTCTCGACGTGCGGTATCAAGTCCTTGATAATGGCGTCTTCATAACGCACCCCGTTTTTCGCGTTCAGGTAGAAGCTGTTCTCGCCTGCGGGCGCGATTATGATAAACTCGCCGATCTTTCCCTCGCTCCTCATCTTTGCGACAGCCGCCGCGACGCCTCTACGCTCAAACTCTCTTTCATTCCCGTTCATCCCGTGAAGAAAATAGAGCACGGGATAGTGGCGCTTGCTGTCGCGCTCGTAAGAGGGCGGCAACTGAACGGCGAATTTAAGCTCGCGCCCAAGAGCGGGCGATTGAAGTGAAGCATACTGAACTCCAACATCCGGCGCGGGCGCTGCCTGTGCAGTTGATGGTTCTTGCGTAGACGAGTTACGCGCGACGGCGCACTGGAAAGCGACGCCGATCGCGACTGCGACGAGAAGGAGCGAGCCGATCAACTTTTTCATTGTTCAACCTTGAATCTGGGTCCCTGGCTGGGAAAGTGATTGATGTTCATATTATTTGCCGCAACATCGGTCAGATCAATTATGGCCGCCGCGTTTATTGCAGCCGCAATGCAGATTGTTTCGCTGATCTCTTCTTCGGTCGCGCCTGCCTCAAGCGCCTTTTTAAGATGGCCCTCGATGCAGCCCTGACATTTTGCGACTAAAGAAGCGGCTATAGAGATCAGTTCTTGCGTCTTGGTGTCGAGGTGCTTGGCCTCGGAAAAATATATCTCGCGGTAAAACTCACCGTAGATTCGCCGCATTTTCGGCTCCATCATCGAATAAGACGCGGGCCGCTGTGGTTGCGGGTTTAATTCGGGTATTTCGGGTTCCGGTTGTGCGGCTTGCGAATCAGCCTGAGGTGCCAGCTTGCTATCCATGCATTACTCTCCTTACCTGTGAATTCTCTTGTGAGCGTGGTCCGGCTTCGGTAGCTTCTCTTGTTTCAAGTGCTTATACGTAACAAAAGCGTTCCGGGTCGCAAAAAAATATGTGGCCAAACAGCGCCACATTCGATTTAATCATGATAAAGATTTCTATCACAGAGAAGTCTCTAATTCAACTTTTTGCGCGCCCGCCCGTTAGCTGAGCCGCCGCGCCTTTCGCCGCGAATCTGCAAGGCCGCAAAGATTGCCCCTCGCGGGTGCACCATGCCCCACCCTTGCCGGTCTACAGGCGTGTTGTGGAGCCGCACGGCTGTCCTTATCAAAGCGAGTTTCGCTTCGTGCGGCCTCAGATCGGGTATGGCTTCAAGCATCTGAGCGACGATGGATGAAACTATGGGCGCTGCAAAGCTGGTCCCGTCAACGTGTTTGTAGTGGCCGCTGATAACGTTGTTGTCGCGTATCTTTATCCACACCAGATGGCGCAGGTGATAAACGGGCAGCTCGCTCGCGTGGTCCAGGTCTTCATCGATTCCGGGGTTCTGTTTGATGATGTCGCGCAACTCGGAGTCTTTGGCGTATTCCAGCATCGACAGCAGATGCGCCTGCTCGGCCGTAGGCGTGCCCGGCAATATAGGGGCCGCGACCCAGATGCCGGGCGCTATCAATTCGGGTTTTTGAAGCCCGTCAATCGTAGGCCCGTAGCTCGACCTGTACATATCGTTGTCGTCAAAGTCGAAATTATTTTTGTCATCAAGCCCGCCCACCGTGATCACGGACGGGGCGGAAGCGGGGGGTAAAACCGGGTGGTTTGGCAGGTGGCCGGAATTGCCTGCGGCGGCGACTACGATGATGCCTGCGCGCGTAGCCTCTTCGGCGGCCTGCGAAAGGTCGTCGGAAAGATAACTGGCTTCGCGATCGCCCCCGCACGAAATATTTACGACACGTATTTTGTACCGCTCGTGATTGCGTATGACCCAGCGAAGCCCAAGCAAGATGTCGTTGTGACGTATGCGAGAAGCCGAGCCGACTTTTACAAGCACCAGGTTGGCTTCCGAAGCGATGCCGCGATAAAGACCGCCCGACAGATAACCGTTTCCCGCGGCTACGACCGAAGTCATCATCCCGTGCCAGGCGGATACCTGCGGCTTTTTCAAATCGGACTGGCGCGCGCGGTCTGTAACGTTGACGTATTTGAGTATGCGATTGGTCGGCTGTGTGAGGTCCGGGTGCGCATAAAACCCCGCGTCGAGAAACGCTATTGTGACTCCGCGCCCGCGCAGCTCATCGGGCGCTTCGAGCCTGATCGGCGTGGGGACTATCTTAAGCTCTTGATCCGCGAATTGCGGGAAGCGGGTCGCAAGCTCATCGCGAACGCGGAAAAAGCGAGGAAGACAATCGGTGCAAAGGTCCTTGCCCGGCTCCCACCCGTGGGTGTTGACGGTCAGCAGGGGCTTGATCGAGTCGTGTATCTGTTCCGGCAGGACAAGCTTGTCCGCGTCTACTGCTTGCCGGCAAACGCTGCAAATGGCTCGCTGGGTCTCCATGAATTCATCCTGGCAGTCAAATTAATCAAATATTTTAACCGCTAATGACCTTGAGTTTCAATTGCATGGCGTCAAGCGGTTTTCTTCTCCCCATTTTCCGGACGTGCTATCATGCCACAAGTGGATTTAAGGGTGAAATGAAGAACGAAAAAGAATTGGCGTACAGATACGATTTATTTATTACTCCCGACTGGCGCGACAGGTACGACACGATTATCAATGAACAGATCAAGCTGCCTGCCGAAGGCCAGTTCCTCGATGTCAATAGTGGGACCGGCGCTTACGCAATTGAGCTGGCCGAGCGTGTTGAGGGGAAAGGCGAAGTTATAGGCACGGATTCAAGCGCCGAGCGTATAGAGCTTTCGCAAGCAAAGGCGCAGGTAAAAAAGACGGACAACGTCACGTTCGAGCAGGCAAGCGCGACAGACCTTCCGTACAGGGATGACCGGTTCGACGCGGTTATAGGAGACGCGTCTATGGTTGCGCCCGACGAGATAGAGGAGATGGTCACGGAGCTGGCGCGTGTGGCAAGCCCCGGCGCAAAAGTCATCGTCAAGCTGGCAACTCGCGGGAGCTTCGACGAATTCTTCTCGATCTACTGGGAGGCGTTGCTCGGAGCGGGAATCGTAGACGAGGTATGGAGATCTCTCGAAACCTTGATAAACGAGCGCCTTACGGCTTCAGACTCCGAGAAGATGGTCAAGCGCGCGGGGCTGAAGCAGGTTGAAGCCATTTCCAGCAGAGAGGCATTTCTCTTTGATTCGGGCAACGAGTTCTTAGAATCGCCCTTGATAAAAGATACTTTTCTGGAAGAGTGGCTTTCGATAGTGCCTGAAGACCGCCGCCAGGATGTCTACGAGCATCTGGCGTCGCTGATCGACCGCGAGCTTCATGACGGGCCTTTCGAGGTATCAGTCAAGGCTACTATCATCTCAGGCGTAAAATAACGGCTGGCTTATGAGAACGCAGACCCGGCCCTCACTATAAGGGCGAGCCGATTTTGATGAAATACCAGAGCATATAAAGCTGCGCCACCAAAGCTATCGCCCCGATCACGACTCCGGCAGTCGCCGGCCCGCGCCCCTCTTCGATGTTATGGGTTTTCAGCGTGCTTATAGAGGATGAGCCGAGCAAAATAGCAGCTATGGCAAGGATTGACCCTATGCCGGGGCATATGAAGCTGAACAGCGAAAGCAACAAAGAGTTGTTGCCATGCTCTTTCGCTTTTTCAATCTTATCGTAATAGTCTACCGTGGTCGAAATTCTTGAGCGATATTTTGAAGGGCTGGATACGGCGACCGCGCCGGTTTCGGAAAAGAGCGTCCCCACCTGGCTGCCGCAATGCGAGCAACAGGCAACGCCCAAATCGAGCGACCCGCCACATTCAGGACAACTTTTATGGATGGATGTCATAGCTATTTAGCGGTGGGGCTGGTCTTTACACGTCCTTGTACCATAAGTTCCGGCGGGATTCAATAATAATGACAAAATGCAGTTTTGCCCGGCGGTGGCTCTTGATTCAGGGCTGTAACAAAGTAGCTTGAGAAATGAAAACAAAGGACTTGGCGCAGTCGCCGCGATATGCAAGTTGAGAAAAGCTGAGGGAAATCGCACATTGCTTTTTCGAGCTTTGATCTTCGAATCCAGTTCAGCCCAACAAAATCGACTTTGTTACAGCCGTGCTCTTGATTTGGGGGGCTTGCGCAAAGACCGCGATGTGTGGTAAAAATATAATTAACTGAAAGCAGCAATTGAGGTGCCTCCTCAATTCCTGAAGTGAGCGGAATGGTAGAGGACGAGATAGCTGGATGTGCAGACATCTCGTCCTCTTTTTTTATTTCCTTCAACTCAATCGAATCACGTCCCCGATCGCCCTTACGCACCTGCCAATCTAAAATAAGTCGATCAAAACGGCTGTTTGTGAAGAACCGTATCTTGACCTCGAATAAAACGGTCGTGTAATATCCGAAACGATTGAGGGCTTCTGCAAGGTTAGTGATTGAATTGCTAATTTTGTACCAACGTCAACATAAAGGGGGCCAGGAATAGGACTGGCAGGAGCGATGCCCCACATTGATCGGGGATGCGGGAATGCCAGGACTCAGGTCACCCACCTGTTCTAAACAGGTTCAAAATTGGCAAGTCACACGGCTGCGCGGTTGCCCTCAAGCACCTCTTCTACGGCCGCCTCTCCTTATCAGGCCGCTTGCCCGACCGTCGAGTTAGGGCGAGAGCATCTAATTTTCTAGGAGAATAAGGATTTTGGTTTCTTAGACTTCTATACCAGATACAAATATGAGCAAATTCCTTCGACTTTTGACGGTAATTTGAATTGGCAAAATTGCTCGAAAAGTTGAACCCCTCACTTTTGTTGGGAATTTAGATGCTCTCGCCCTGACCGTCGAGTTAGTCTTAATCACAATCTTTATGGTTTAATCTATAATCGGACAGAATTAACGGAGGCAGGATGAAAGCCATCATAATAGGCGATGTGGTAGGCAAGCCGGGTCGGGCGGTTCTTACAGAGACGCTCGGTCGGTTGCGCGAACAGCACGAAGCGGAGTTCGTCGTCGCAAATGTCGAAAATGCAGCAGCAGGCGCGGGCATAATCCCGCGAGTCGCTGAGGAAATCCTCAATGCCGGTGTCGATGTGATGACATCGGGAAACCATATTTACGATAAGAAAGAAGCCATTCAGTACATGGAAAACGAGCCTCGCTTGCTTCGACCGGCCAACTACGCTTTCGAAGCGCCCGGTCGAGGAGTGTGGGTAGGGTCAACCGTCGCGGGTACGCCCGTCGCCGTTGTCAATGTTCAGGGGCGGGTTTTTATGCCGCCGACCGAATGCCCTTTCAAAACCGTGGAACGCATTATCTCGGAGATCAAGTCTCGCGCGGCCGTTGTGATCGTAGACCATCACGCCGAGGCGACTTCAGAAAAATGGGCGATGGGGCGTTTCCTCGATGGCCGCGTATCGGTTGTGGTAGGCACGCACACACACGTTCAGACGGCGGACGAGCAGATATTGCCGGGCGGCACGGCCTACATAACCGATCTGGGAATGACCGGCCCGCACGACAGCATCATAGGGGTAGAGTCTCAGTTGGTGATCTCAAAGTTTCTGCGCGG
Organism: Blastocatellia bacterium; assembly: GCA_963728545.1. Classification (GTDB taxonomy): domain Bacteria; phylum Acidobacteriota; class Blastocatellia; order UBA7656; family UBA7656; genus DASUNP01. The sequence goes on along the minus strand of CAVSKO010000002.1, from coordinate 1,177,398 downwards.
CATGCCGACGCGGTTTGAGACTGCTTCAAATGACGCGCGGCTAAATGGAGTCGTAGTCGAGATCGATGAAAGAACAGGGAAGGCCGTTAGCATTCAGAGGCTTCAAGTCAAACAGGCCGTCTGAGAAGATTGTTTTCATAAATTCAAAGCAACAATCTCAGACGGCCTTTAATCTTCAGTTGGTCAAGTGGCGAATCACATCTTCAACGGTCGCAAGCGCCCAGTCGGCCTGATCGCGGTCGATTATCAAAGGGGGCGAGAACCTGATCGAAGACTCTCCAGCGCCCTGGATCACCAGCCCACGATTAAAGCATTCAACGACTACGTTATCTCTTAACTCACTCCACGGCTCAAGGGTCTTGCTGTCGCGCGCAAGCTCGACCCCTATCATGAGGCCCAGCCCCCGAACATCGACTATGCAATCGAACCGCTCTTTCATCTCTTCGAGGCGTTCCAGCATGTGCTCGCCTATGCTGGCGGCATTCGCGATCACGCCGTTTTCGAGTATCTCGATGGTCTTCAAAGCGGCGGCAATCGCTATCGGGTTTCCGCCGAACGTAGACGCGTGAGCGCCCACGTGCCAGCGCATCAAATCTTCGCGCGCAAGCGTTACGCCCAGCGGAATCCCGCCGCCTATGGCCTTTGCCATGCACATTATGTCCGGCACGACGCCGAAATGGTCAATGGCCCACATCTTTCCCGTGCGCCCCACGCCTGATTGCACTTCATCGACTATCAGAACGATTCCGTGCTCGTCGCATATACGGCGAAGCTCAGGCAAGAAATCTGCCGTCGGCACAACATAGCCGCCCTCTCCCTGTACCGGCTCGACTATTATGGCAGCGCAATCCTCGGGCGGGACGGTTGTCCTAAAGATAGTGTCCTCGATGTAGCGCGCAACGCGGCGTCCGACGCTCTCGTTCGCGCGCCGCTCAAGCGGAAACCTGATGTGATTCGCGTAAGGGACGTGCGTGACGTCGAGCGCCTGCGGGCCGAAGCCTCTTCGCTGCGCCGCTCGCGACGACGTGAGCGATAGCGTGCCGAAAGTGCGCCCGTGAAAAGAGCCGCGAAATGCTATGAATTTGTCTCGGCCCGTAGAATAGATAGCGGCCTTGAGCGCGCCTTCCATCGCTTCCGCGCCAGAGTTGCTGTAATGCACCTTCTTATCAAAATCGCCCGGCGTTATCTCTATCAGCTTTTCAGCCAACTCGGTCTGGTGCGGGTAGTAATAATCGGTGCCGGATATGTGCGTAAACATTTTGGCTTGCCGCGCAATTACCTCGACTATCTCGGGGTGGGCGTGGCCGAGCGCGCAAACGGCAACGCCTGCGTTGAAGTCCAAAAAGACGTTTCCGTCCACGTCTTCGATCATCGCGCCGTAACCGCGCTTGACCATCAGCGGATAGCTGCGGGTGTAGCTCGGAGACATGAATTTTTCATCTTTTTCGAGCAATTTTTTTGTCTTCGGACCTGGCAGGGCGGTCTTTATTTCCGGCAGCTTTGTCTCGGTTATAGTTTGCATAAAGCCTCCATTAATTCAAATACTGAAAACTGTTCTGATGATAGGTTCTGGGCTATTTTATCGCGTCAGGAGGCTTGCTAATCTGCAAAAAGGTCGCGTCGAGCGGTCCGGGGATTGCGAATCATTAAACTTTTCACCTCTCTAATGGTGAAGCAATTCTATCATGCGGTCTAAACCTGATCAATTGCCGACCTCAAGACCGTTTTGCGAGCGTCAAAAAGAGTTTCTCACTCTTTTTGATTAATTTCAAAGAGTTAATCGGCGATTATCCTTGATTGTTCAATAATCACCATGCTAAATTTCCTTGTCCAAAGAGTTACTTGGATTCAGGGCTGATTGACCAGGCTCGAAGCGGCGCGGGGCACGTTTTAGAATAGCGGAACAAGCCGGCAGTCGGATGAGTATAGGCCGCCGGAATACTAAGGAATAAAACACAAGCCAAGCAAAGCTCATCCACCGCCTCGATTCTCCACGAGCTTTGTCGTCCTCCCTTTGTTTTAATCTCTTGCTCTGCTGGTTTTTGGAAATATCCTGGTAAGCGGTCTGTGCGCTCGGTGGTGTGGGAACTATCGGCCGGGAGCCGCGACTACCTGCCCGCGTGAGGCGCTTGTGTGCAGATGCAGGACGAGATTTTAACAACTTCGATCTTTGAAGCTGCAATGAGGTTGCACGAGTCGCTTAATGCCAGCGATATACTGGCCGAAGCGATGAAGTTATTCCCCGATTTGCTCGATGCCGAATCGTGGGCCGTTTACTTGAAGAGTGAGCAGGCCGACCGCCTTGAGCTTGTCCGCGCGATAAACGCGGCTGCGCTTCCGTCAGGCCCTTTCGTTGACCTTGACGCCCTGTCAAGCCCAATTGCCCGCGCCGTAACGGAGCGCCGCGTGGTTATAACGCAAAGCGACGCGCCGAACGCAGAGCAATCGAACGATCAGAAGGACAAGAAGCGCGTGGAATTTAATGTCCCTCTGATGGTCGGGCGGCGGTTGGTGGGCGTACTGCAAGCGACGCGAATGACCTCAGTTGGAGCCGGTCAGGCATTCAGCCGGGAAGAGACGCACGGGGTCGAGATCGTCTGCCAATCTCTTGCGCGCTCTCTGGCTAACGCAATCGATTATCACACTGCTACGCGGCAGACCTTGATAGACGATCTGACGCGCCTGTACAACGTCCGCTACCTGTACCAGACGCTCGACAACGAGATTCGCCGCGCCCGCCGCTACGGGTCGCCCGTTTCGGTCGTCTTCATGGATCTGGACGGGTTTAAGCTGATAAACGATGCTTACGGGCACCGCGCCGGGAGCGTGACGCTTACGGAAGTGGCCCGCGTCATAATGCTCTCGGTTCGTGAAGCAGATTTCGTGGCGCGGTACGGCGGTGACGAATTCGTGATGATGCTGCCTGAGACGTCGGCCCGCAGCGCCATCCAGGTGGCCGAACGAGTGAGGGCGCAAATTGCCGCGCACCGATTTAACGGCGGCGTAGGCGCGGACATATACCTCACGGCGAGCTTCGGGGTTGCCAGCTTCCCCGAACACGCGACGGAGGCGGAAAAACTGATTGAGCTGGCCGATGCGGCGATGTACAAGGCGAAACAGTATGAGAAGAACACCGTGCGCCTTGCCGCCACTTGACGACCTTGCGTCGCGAATGGACGCGGACCGAAACGCGACGCCCAATTGCCTGCTGATATGCGAAATAGTTAATGAGGATGAGAAATTTATTTAACCCGTTTTCAAGCGACCTTGCGATTGACCTGGGAACTGCAAACACTCTTGTTTATGCCAAAGGACGAGGCATTGTCGTCAGCGAACCCTCGATAGTCGCCATCAACAAAGTAACGAACAAAGTCGAAGCCGTCGGCAAAGAAGCTAAAGAGATGCTTGGCCGCACGCCCGGCAACATCATAGCCATACGCCCTATGAAGGACGGCGTGATTGCCGACTTTGAAGTGACCGAAAAGATGCTTCAGCATTTTATCCGCAAAGCTCACAACGGGCGTTCGTGGGTTTCGCCGCGCGTCGTCATAGGCGTGCCGGGCGAGATCACACAGGTAGAGCGCCGCGCGGTTGAGGATGCGGCATACCGCGCTAAAGCATCCAAGGTCTATCTGGTCGCCGAAGCTATGGCGGCGGCCATCGGCGCGGGCCTCCCGATCACCGAGCCTTACGGCAACATGATTGTAGACATAGGCGGCGGCACGACCGACATCGCGGTCATATCGCTTTCAGGGATAGTCTATTCGCGCGCCGTCCGAGTCGCAGGCAATGAGCTTGATGAAGCGATCATCCAATACATCAAGCGCAAGTATAACCTGCTGATCGGCGAGAGGACCGCCGAGTCGATAAAGATCGAGCTTGGGTCTGCCTGGCCGTGCGAAGAGCCTATACAGATGGAGATCAAGGGACGAAACCTGATAGAAGGCGTGCCCCGCACGATCACCATAACCGACGAGGAAGTCCGCGAAGCCCTGGCCGATCCGATCTCTACTATAGTCAACGCTGTCCGCGTTGCGCTCGAACGCACGCCCCCGGAGCTTTCAGCCGACATCGCCGAACGCGGCATAGTGCTCACGGGCGGCGGCGCATTGCTCAAAGGAATAGACAAGCGGCTCATGCACGAGACAGGAGTCCCCGTGTCGCTTGCCGAAAACCCCCTGTCATCGGTCGCGCTCGGAACAGGAAAGATGCTCGCCGATTTCGACCTTCTCAGCCGCGTAAGCTGGGAAAATACTATGCTACACCATTGAAAAGGATGAAGGATGAATTTGGCCGATGATGCGCTTCGCGCACGGCGGATGAGGGATGAAAAGGATTTGAAACCTGGAATCTCAAATCTTGTTCATCCCTCATCCTTCATCCTTCATCCCTCACTAAGATGAGCGCAAGCACGTCAAATCAAAAAGCGCCGTGGATGCTGGCCGCTTTGCTGCTCGCACAGATCGTGCTGATGTCTACGAATGCTCGCAACCCGGAGAGCGAGCAATCGGTATTTCGCACGTGGGTGATGACGGTCTTTACCCCCATCGGAAAAGCGATCGACAGCGTAGTCTCATCTGTAACCGGCGGGATCGGCAGTTACACGGATGTCCGGGGCGCGCGCGAAGAGAACATACGGCTCAAGACGGAGATCGAAGAGTTGACCGCCCAGCGCAACGAGGCGGTAGAGCGGGCGGCTGAGTATGATCTGCTCCGCGCGCAACTGGCTTTGCCCTCGCGCGCGCCGTACCGCGAAATTGCGGCCAACGTCGTCGCTCGCGAGACGAATATCTGGTATCGGCGACTGACGATTGACCGGGGCACCGTAGACGGCGTCAAAGTCAATATGCCGGTTGGCACGGCCGTCGGGATCGTTGGCCGGGTTATTTCGGTCGGACCCAACTGGGCGACGATTCAGGTCATCACCGACAAGCATGCCGGGGTCGGGGCTATGCTCCAGAACTCTCGCGCTATGGGAGAAGTGCGAGGGCGCGACCCGGAAGGCCCGACCTGTGAGTTGCAAAACATCCACGCAAGCGAGACCGTAGAGGTCGGCGAGGCGGTTATCACCACGGGGCTTGATCGCATCTATCCCAAGGGGCTGGTCATCGGCAAGGTCGAGCGAATCGAGAATGATCCGAACGCGCCCTGGCATAAGATCGTCATTGTCCCCGCCGCCCCTATTGAAAGGCTGGAGCACGTGCTTGTGCTGTTAGTCGAACAGAAAGATTTGAAGATGGAAGAAACAACCAAATAGATTTGCATGGCGGATTATGCGCTTCGCGCGCCGCGATTTGAAATTTCAAATCTCAAATCTAAAAAGGGGTAGCTCGCAGAGTGCAGACCTTTAAGATTGCCCTGACCATCGTAGTCTCGCTCTTGCTACAGATGCTGCTCACTAAGTATCTGGCCTTCTTTCGCTATATTGATCTGCCGCTGTTGGTGACGGTCTATTTCGCGCTGCAACGCTCGCCGATACTGGGAATGCTGGTCGGGACGGTTTCGGGGATTGGCTTCGACGTTATCGGAGCAGGTATACTTGGCGTCAGGGGTTTTTCTAAGACCCTGATAGGCTATCTGGTGGCGATGACAAGCATCAAGTTCTCGCTGGAGAACCCTTTCGCCCGCCTGGCAGTCGTAGCCGTAGCGTCAGCCGCCGATACGGTGATCTTTATCGGGCTGAATCTGATGCTTGAAAATCCGCTCCCAGGTATTAACACCTGGGGGCAGTTTGGCAAAATAATAGGCTGGAGAACCCTGGGTGACACGGCGACGGCAATCATTCTGTACCTGTTGCTCGACCGGTTGTTTTCCGAGCAGGCGGCGGCCCGCCGCATGGCAATAAAGCGGAGGTTTTATGAGTAAGAAAAACCCCAAGGAAAGTTCTTATGATTTTGAGCTTCGTTTGTACGGGGTTCAATATCTGGTGCTGGCTTTATTCATCGCTCTGGGAATACGCTTCTATGTCTTGCAGGTCGTGCGCCACGACGATTTTCAGCAGCGCGCCGAAAACAACCGCATCCGCGAGATCCCTATAATCGCGCCGCGCGGGGCCATATTGGATTGCAACGAAACCGTGCTGGTCGATAATACGCCCGCTATCAACATCATCCTCACCCCCGACCCCGAGTTTATGGCAAGCGTTGACGAGACGGTTACGGCTATGGTTGAAAACCTCGGCGTTGACCGCGACCAGTTAATCAAGGAGATTAATAACCCGCTTCGGCCAAAGTCGCAGCCGATACTTGTTAAGCAGAACGCAACGCTCGGCGACCGCGCCTGGGTTTCCGGGCATGAATACGAATACCCGGAAATAACTATTGAGCAGCAGCCGCAACGATATTACCGCTATGGAAAGCTCGCCGCGCACGTTCTCGGTTACATAGGCGAGATCAGCCCCAAACAGCTTGAATCGCCAAAGTATAGCGGTTACAAATCGGGCGACATTATCGGGTTGGGCGGAATCGAAGCCGTTTATGACAAAGTGCTTCGGGGCAAAAACGGCATGCGGCGCGTCATAGTTGATAGCCGGGGCCGCCCCATTCGCACGCTTGAGGTCATCCAGCCCATCAAAGGCCAGGACATCATAAGCACAATCGACATAGATATGCAGCGGACGGCTGAAGAAGAGTTTGATAAGACGGGGGACACGGGCGTGGCAATCGCTATGAACCCGCAGAACGGCGAAATCTATGCGTTCGCCTCAAGGCCCGCGTTCGACCCGAATATCTTTGCTCAAAACGTGATCTCAGGCGGCGAAAACCGCAAAGAGGTCAAGGCCATAATCACCGACCCCAAACACCCGCTCTATAATAAAGGGATTCAAGGCATCTACCCCACGGGATCGACCTGGAAGCTGATGATGTCTACGGCGGCGCTCGAAGAAGGAATTATCACGCCAAAAGATTCAAAGATTCTTTGCGGCGGCGGCATATCGATGGGCAATAAATTTGTCCGGTGCATGGGCAATCACGGCGCACCGCCAATTCATCCGGCCATCGTCCATTCGTGCGACGGCTATTTTTACCGCCTCGGCCTAAAGATGGGCGTTGACATGATTCACGATTGGGTGACACGGTTCGGGATGGGACAGAGGACCGGGATCGATCTCCCCAACGAAGTGCGCGGGATCATTCCCAGCCGCGAATGGAAAAAGAGGAGCTTCCCGCGAGACCCGCAATGGAAAGATTTTGACACCGTGCTTGCTTCGGTAGGTCAGGGGTCGGTCGCTGTCCCGCCCATGCAATTGCTCCGCGCGGTTTCAGGAATAATGATGGGGGGCGAATACCACACTCCACACGTCTTCAAAGTGGCGAAAGAGACGCAGCTTTTGCCCATCAAATATTATGAGGATACGCCGACGGAGCTGAAGCTCTCGAAGACGACGGTCGATATACTTAGCTATGCGGAGTGGGGCGTGGTAAACGAAGGCGGCACGGCGGGCGGCGTGGGCTTTCCGCGCGAGCTAAACGTCGGCGGCAAGACGGGCACGGCGCAGGTCATCGCCATGAATAAAGCGCGCGGGGGAAGGGAACATAAAGATCACGCATGGTTCATAGGGTTTGCTCCGCTTCACACGGACCAGAAACCTGAAATAGGTGTCGTCGTGCTGACCGAGCACGGCGGGTTTGGCGGCAGGGCTTCCGCCCCTAAAGTGAAGATGATTATGGGGACTTACTTCTCGAAAAAACTCGGACGCCAGGTCTTGCCTGAGCTTGTCGCAAAGACTGCGCAGCCGCAGCAACCCGCGCCGGATATCAACTCTGCGACTCGAAGCACGCGAGACACGGCCCGCAAACCTAATTAGTAACGCGGTGAGGCTGTCTTGTGGTTGAGCTTTCTGGCTCGCCGGACGGCATGGTAAGATTTTATTTTAAGCGAAACTCGGCAGCTCGCCCCCACGAGCAGCTAAAGCTCTAGCAATCCGGAATGGTTGATCTCGACAGAAAGACGCTCAGGGATATCGATTGGCTGCTGTTGCTGGCGCCCATCGCGCTCACGCTATTCGGCTGCCTTGGAATCTACAGCACGGCCCCCGGCACGGACTTTGTCAAAAAACAGATAATATTTCTGATCATAGGGCTCGGCGTCGCTACCGTGACGATGTTTACCGATTATCGCAAGGTCATCGTTACAATCGCGCCTTTCTTTTACGCGGCGGTCATGGTTTTGCTTGTGCTCGTGCTGATCCCCGGCATAGGCGTTGAGATCAACGGCAATCAGGCGTGGATACACATTCCCGGTGTGGGCAGTCTCCAGCCGAGCGAGTTTGCAAAAGTTGCTACGATATTGATGCTGGCGCGTTATATGGCGCAGGCGCGCCCGGGGTCGCTCTCCCTAAAAGACATGGGTTTTATGGCGGCCATAGTAATCCCGCCCGTCATATTGATCTTTCTTGAGCACGACACGGGGACGATGCTCACATTCGGGGCGATACTCGGCTCTTTTTATTTTCTCGGCGGGATGCGAAAGATCATTTTGGTCATCGCGATAATAGCGGTCCCGGCGGCTTTGATAGCAGTTTATCCGCACCTGAAAGATTATCAGAAGGAACGCATCAAAGCCGTTCTACACCCCGAAGAGGCCGACCCCAGAGGTTACGGATACCAGACCATTCAATCGATGATCGCAGTGGGCTCAGGCGGCACGCTCGGCAAAGGCGTGGCGCAGGGGACGCAGGGGCGGCTGGGTTTTCTGCCTTACGCGTACTCCGATTTTATAGGGGCCGTTGTGGCCGAAGAGACGGGGTTTGCCGGTGTCTGCCTGATGATGGTGCTTTATCTGATCTGGATATGGCGATTGATAGCCGTAGCTCGCGGGTCGCGCGACCGCACAGGCTCTTTGATGATAATGGGTTTTGTGGCATTAATAACTTTTCACATAGCCTGTAATCTTGGCATGGTGGTCGGTCTTTTGCCTATTATGGGGATACCCCTGCCTCTGATGAGCGCAGGAGGCACAGCGGTGCTTGCGATGTTTGCCGGGGTCGGCCTCGCGTTGAGCGTCCGGTTCAGAAGATTTGTTAATTAAATGGACAATATCACGAAATACAAATCGGCTTTAGACTCGATTCTTCCTACGGTCGAAAAGCCCGCGCGCTATGTCGGCGGCGAATGGAACTCCGTGCGCAAAGCATCTGAAGATGTCCACACGCGGATCGCGCTCTGTTTTCCCGACACCTACGAGATAGGCATGAGCCATCTTGGGCTAAAGATACTTTACGGCCTGCTCAACAAGCACGAAGGCTGGGCCGCCGAGCGAGTCTACGCGCCGTGGCCCGATATGGAAGCCCGTCTGCGCGAACGCCAGATACCGCTGCTGTCGCTTGAAAGCTACACGCCGCTCTCCGAGTTCGACGTGGTGGGCTTTTCGCTTCAATACGAGCTTACCTATACAAACGTGCTGACGATGCTCGACCTGGGCGGCATCCCGCTCAGAACTTCCGAGCGCACTCTTGATGACCCTCTGGTGATCGCGGGCGGGCCGACGGTCTATTCCGGAGAGCCGATGGCCGATTTCATAGACGTGTTTGTGATCGGCGACGGCGAAGAGACTTTCCCGGAGCTTGTTTCGCGCTACATGGAATTGAGAGACGCCGATTATGACCTTACGCGCGAGCAGATCTTGCGGGAGATCAGCCGGATTGAAGGCATGTACGTGCCTGCGCTTTACACTACTTCGGTCAGCCCTCATCACGGGCTGCTGGTTGTAGACAAACCCGAAGACCCGAGCATTCCGTGGCCCGTTCGCCGCCGCGTCGTCAAAGACATCAATCAATATCCTTTTCCATCCGACTCTCCGGTTGCCGCAATCGAAGCCGTCCACGACCGCGTGGCGATAGAGATTGCGCGAGGCTGCGTTGACGGCTGTCGCTTCTGCCAGGCCGGGACGATCTACCGTCCCGTTCGCGAGCGCGACCCGAAGACGATTGTCGATACGATCATCGACGGCATCGAAAAAGGCGGTTATGACGAAACGAGCCTCACGTCGCTTTCGACAGCCGATTACACCTGTCTGGAGCCTCTTGTGAAACTGCTTGGCGAAGAACTGGAGCGGCGAAAGGTGAGCTTTTCCGTCTCTTCGCTCCGCGCGTCGGGCGTGTCCGAATCGCTCGCTCGTGAGATTGCCCGCGTGCGAAAGACAGGCTTTACCATCGCGCCCGAAGCCGGCACACAGCGCATGCGCGACGTGATTAATAAGAACATAACCGAACAGGACGTGATAAATTCCTGCTCGGTAGCCTTCTCGGAAGGCTGGTCCGCCATGAAGATGTATTTCATGATCGGGCTTCCGACCGAGAACCGATGAGGACGTAGAAGGCATAGCCGAGCTTGGCCGAAAGGTCCGCGAGCTGGGGGCCAAGAAGTTCAAGAAATCGGTCAAAGTCACATGCTCGGCCTCTTACTTTGTGCCGAAGCCGCACACGCCGTTTCAGTGGTGCAAGCAAGAAGAGATCGATTCGATCAAGCGAAAGCAGCGCGCGCTCAAAGACCTGGGCCGCCGCTACCGGCTGGATGTGAAAGTGCATCACGCAGAAACGTCGCTGCTCGAAGGGGTCATCTCTCGCGGGGATCGGACTCTGTGCCGTGTGGTTGAGCGGGCGTGGCGCGCGGGCTGCCGGTTTGACGGGTGGACGGATCATTTCAACTTCGAGAAGTGGATGGAAGCCTTTCGCGAAGAGGGAGTCGCGATAGAGCCTTATCTTGCGGAATTCCCCGTGAAGGAATTTGATAAACCCCGAGCGCCGCTTGTGCAGCTTCCGTGGGACCACCTCGATACGCTTGTGCTCAGGGAGTTCAATGCGCGCGAGTATATCAAGGGGATAAAGGCAAAGATATCGCCCCCCTGCGAGCTGCCCGTCGAGATCATTGACGGACGCCCGACCGCGATAGCGCCGTCGCACGAAGATTTCGAGCGAGTCGCTTCGCGCCCCTTGCTCTGTTACAACTGCGGGATGGAGTGCGACCTCACGCTCTCGCGCAAGCACCTGGAAAAAGCGGTCGCGCTTCATAAAGAGGTTCGCACTTATCAGGAGCGCATAGCTCCCTTGCAGGAATTGATCGAAAAGCCGCTTGTGCAGCTTAAGTCCGAAGTCAGGACTCAGGACTCCGGGGAACCCGCGCCGGCGGGTCGCAAGACTCAGGACCCCCTCAGTCGTTATCGCGCCACGTTCGAGAAAGGCGAAGCGATCAAGTATCTTTCTCACCTCGATTTGACGCGTGCGCTGCCGCGAGCGTTTCGCCGCGCAAAGATCGCGCTCGGCTATAGCCAGGGGTTTCACCCTATGCCGCTGATTCAATACGGCCCGGCGCTCGGAGTCGGCACGGTAGGCGAAAACGAATTGATAGATTTCGACTCGGCCGATCAGCTTGAAGAGAGCGATTTTCTCGCGCGAATCAACCGTGTGCTTCCCGACGGATTTCGCTTCAAATCGCTTGAGCGGTTGTCGGTGGGCGCGAAAGCCCTCATAAAAGAGTTTAACCGGGCGGAATACTCTGTTCCGCTCGATTCACCTGAGCTTGTCAGGGCAGCCCTGCGGGCCAGAACAGAAAATGGCGCTCTCGAATCAAGCGAGGATATTGAGATTCACAACAAACTCGCAAGCGAGTATATGTCGCGCGAATCGGTTGTAATCGTGCGGGCTCGCAAAGAGAAGAGACAGCAAATCGATGTGCGGCGTTATACGATACGGCTGACTGCAGACCAGCAGCGCCAGGCATTAAAGATCGTTACAGAGCTTTCGCCAAACGGCGGCGCAAAACCTACGGAGATTTTGGCGGCTGTCTATGGCATGACGTTTGAGGAAGTAATACCACTCAGCTCGCGTGTGCGACGTTTGAGATTGTTCTCAGAAAACCTTGCTGACTCTGATCCTCAGATCGGAAGACAGCCGGTCGCAGCTCACGCTGGCGGAAAATGAAAGATGACGTGAACCGTGACGACAGCACGGGTAAGATTTAACTGAACGCCTCGTATGTTGGCATCTATGTTCATGCCGACGGGGCGAAGACGCAGTATCTGGGAGCGGGATAGCAAAGGTTTTTGACAGAGCACACAGTACCATCACATTGATGGATCCGTGATAGGGACTGACGGTCTGCTCGCACGATTTTTTGCCCCGACCTTATGGGGCCAGCCCGCCCACGGATGCTCTGCGACACAGGGTCTGACCAGGAGATCATAACGAAGTAATACTGGTTCAACCTGCCTGCCTTACCTACCTGACGAACACGGGGACCGGATTAGGAGAATTCATGGCAAAAGAGTTAATAATCAGCGCGAATGTGCATGAGAAAAAAGTTACCATCATGGAAGATGGAGTAGTGACGGAGTTTTACGTCGAGCGCAGGGACGAGAACCAGGGAGTTGTTGGGAACCTTTACAAAGGCCGCGTGATGAAAGTCTTGCCCGGCATGCAATCGGCCTTTGTCGATATAGGTCTGGATCGCGACGCCTTCCTCTACGTGTCGGACTTCACGGAGTTTATGGAGGAAGAAGACGAGATAGATTTCCGTGACGCGGGAGAAGAAAGGCCGGCTGCGGCTGCGGCTGCGGCGCGGGTGTTTGAAGAGAGGCCGCGCAGCGAAGATCGGCAGCGGCGGCCGGACCGCTTCCGTCAGGAAGGCGCGCGCACCTCGGGTCAACCCTCGCGAGAGGGGACGGTCGTCGATCATAACGTCGCATTCGAGGATGTAGTCGAGCAGCTTGCGGAAATCGCCGATGAAAGCGTAATACCTCCGCCCACGCCTGACGAAGACCTTGACGAGGCGATGAGAGAAGACGAGAAGCCCGCCGCTTCTTTTGAGGGCGAGCGTCAAATTGACGAAGCGCAGGCCGCTTCGGTTGAGGAATGGGCCGGCGAAAGAGTGACGGATGATCCTGCGCCCGAAACGGTTGAAGAACGGGGGGGCGTAGATGCGGGTGAATCCGTCGGGCAAGAACAGGCCGCAGCCGCCGAGCCTGAGGAGACGGAAGAGAAACCGAGACGCGGGCGGGGTCGCAGGAAGGTCGCGGAGCCTGAGCCTAAAAAGAGCGGTCGCACTGCGAAGAAGAAAGCCGATAAGCCCGAAAAACTTGAGACGAAAAAAGTGGGTGAGTCGCGCGCTCGCAAGCCTGCGGCAAAGTCTACGAAGCGACCATCGCGAAAGGGCAAACCCGAACAGAGCACCGAAGAGAATACTGACTCAAGCGAGCCGGCGCAGCAGTTTCATAGAGTGACCGACGAGGATTTGATAACGGAAGCGGGCGACCTGCTCAAAGACGCAATCGTTCAAGAGAAGATCATCGAGCAGGTACATTCGGCAGAATACCGGACCTCTGCTTCTAAGCCGGAGCCGGAGCCGGAGCCGGAATGGCGTGTCGGAAGCTTCCGATCCAAAGAGGCTACTGATTCCGGATTTCAACGCATAATAGATGAAACCGCCGATCAATCTTCACACAAAGCGGTGAGCGAAACCGGCGGAGCCGGAGAGTTTGACGAATCGCTCACCCCTTTTCGTCACATCTCTGCGGTCGTTCCCGATGAATTCTACGCGCGTGCCGGTACAGAGGAGCCGGGTGAGATTGAAGAATTGACCGGGCTTGCCGCCTCAAGCGAAGCTGATGAATTGACAGGCGGCGAGCACGCGTTGTCTGCCGCGAGCGAGGCCGGAGGCGATCACGAAAGCCAGTTTGAAGAAGAGCGTTCGGCCTCCGTTCGCGAGCGTGGCAGCCGCGCCGATTTTGCCGTCCGAAGAGGCGGTAGGGGCCGCCGTCGCCGCACGGGGCCGCCGGATGGCAAAGGCGGTCCGCCTCCTGTGGAAGAAGAAGAAAAGATCGTGCCCGTGCCTGTGGCTGACGTGGAAGAAATTATCGTCGCGGAGCCGCAAAAACCGGAGCCGCAGAGGCCGGAGTCGCAGAGGCCGGAGCCGCAAAGAGAGGAAAGCCATCCTCGACAACAGAATCCGCGTGGAAGAGGGAGCCGATTTGATCGCAGGCCCGATGATCGCAGGCCGGATGACCGCAGGCCGGATGACCGCAGGCCCGAAGGCCAGCGCAGGCCGGAACCCTCGTCGAGCCGAAGGCCCGAACCTCCCTCCGGGCGCAGGCTAGACCGCTCCGCGCCTACGATCAGCGACCTGTTGCACGAAGGCCAGGAAATAATGGTTCAGATCGCTAAAGAGCCTATCGCGAAGAAAGGCGCTCGAATAACTTCGCACATGGCTTTACCGGGCAGGTATCTGGTTTACATGCCGACCGTCAACCACGTCGGCGTATCGCGCAAGATACCGAACGAGCTTGAGCGTGTCAGGTTGAAGCGATTAGTAGCGACGTTGCGCGAGCGTGAAGGCGCGACGGGCGGATTCATTGCGCGAACGGCTTGCGCCGGTCACTCGGAGCAGGAATTACACGACGACATGCGATACCTGCTGCGCACCTGGGCCGACATACGCAAAAAAGGCGACCGCATTAAAGCTCCCGCGTTGATACATCGCGACCTCGATCTGGTGCAGCGAATACTCCGCGATCAAATGTCGGAGGAGTACACGGCGATACGCGTCGACAACGAAGTCGAATACGCGCGCATAGTCGAGTTTGTAAATCGAGTTCAGCCAAAGCTCGTCAATCGCGTGAAGCTCTACACGGGCAATCAGCCCATACTAGAAAAATACGGCATACAGCCTGAGATAGACAAAGCCGTTCGTCCTCGTGTGTGGCTGAGGTCGGGAGGCTATATAGTCATCAACCAGACCGAGGCGCTGGTAGCCATAGACGTGAATACCGGAAAGTTCGTCGGAAAATCCGACAAGCTTGAGGACACGATTACAAAGACGAACCTGGAGGCTGCTAAAGAGATCGTGCGACAGGTACGCCTGCGCGACCTGGGCGGCATTATCGTGATCGACTTCATAGATATGGAGGAGCGCAAGAATCGCCAGCGAGTGATGGCAGCGCTCCAACAGGAATTGCAGACCGACCGCGCGCCGTCAAAGATTCTATCGATAAACGATTTCGGGCTTGTGGCGATAACGCGCAAGCGCGTCAAGCAATCGCTTGAGCGAACGCTCTGCACTCCCTGTCCGTACTGCCAGGGCGCAGGGATGGTCAAATCGCCTCAGACCATGTGCTTCGAGATACTGGAGCAGGCGAAAGCGATGTCAAAGCAGATGTCCGGCACCGAGGATGTCATGCTGAGAGTTTCGCCCGATGTAGCCGAAGCGTTTCACGCTTCAGAGCGCGCGGTGCTCGAAGAGATCGAGGCGTATTTTGGCACCCCTGTAACTATCGAAGCGGACCCGCACCTGCACCAGGAGCAGTACGACTTCGCAATTGTATAAAGGTCGTTTGAAAAGATAGCCTGAAAGCCCCAAAGGGGCGAAATTCAATAGCCCGGCGCATCGCGCCGAGTAACGTCTTTTTAGGCTGTTTCATCCATTACGATCTATTTTGAAAGTGAAACCGCCAGTCGGTCTTTTGAGATCGACTGGCGGTTTTCACTTTTGATCCTTCTTGAACTTACCCCGCCCGTACAAAAAACACATCCCACGCCCACCTTCCAACTTGAGCGCCCCGCGCATCTGTTATCTTCGCTCGGTAGCGAAACCAGTTGCCATACTCATCCCGTCGCCTTGATTCTTTGTAGTCTAAGTCTATCGAGACGACATTGAGTGGCGTAAGCCGATAAAGCTCGCCTGGCTCTGAGGTTCCGTTATGGTTCGTGTCTTTCCATAATCGTAATGACGCAAAGATTGAGTCGCTGCTATTTATCTTGCCATCCTCATTGCCGCCGTTTACTGATTTGTCAAACTCTGCAAGGGCAAGAAAGCCATTTGCATTCGGCGATTGGGGCTGTGGAGTCAAGTCCCCGAACAACTCCGTTCCGTTATCTATAGTGCCATTGTTATCGCGGTCGAGCGCTAAGAATGCATCGTCAGAGTTTGCAACGGTCCAACCTATACGCTCGACCAATCCATCACTATCAAGATCAAAATGACACCCGTCGCTTGCGTCCGTCAAAGCGAAGCCATTGCCTGCTGTGTCTATTAGTATAGGGCTTGATAATCTGTTGCATCTGCAACATAAGCTGCACCAGTAATTGCCAAACTGACAATCGCCTCTTGTGTCTACACAACCATCAGGGTTATGGGGTGGATTGCAGGGGATAGAACAGCCCCCGATTACTCCTCCTCCTGTTCCTGGTGGGTTCACTATCAAACTAAGATTTGGAAGAAATGCAGGCATTCCTATTGGCGCGTTCGAGGAGTTAATTATTGTAGCCCTGCTGGTAATGGTTCCCCCGTTCTGGTTTCCTACAGAAGTTGTAAACCTGAAGGTCACAGTTGTGCTTACGCCCCCGCCGCTCAGCGTAACGGTCCGCACACGACCCGTCGTTACTTCGTATGATACGTTATTGAGGTTGCCGGTTCTCAGTCACTTGAACAGTGGCAGTTGCGCCGCTTGGAACACCTGTATCGGTTTCAATAGCCACGGTAAGGGTTGAGGATGAGTTTTGCGCTCCTATAGTCATGGGCGAAAACTGTGCTCCTCCAACCCGTATCTGATTAGCTTGAAAAGCAGATGCTTTGAAAGATTCAGAAGTAACTATGGCAGGAGGTAAAAAAAACATTAATATGAGAATCAGAGCAAGCCCTAACCGCATATTACGCTCTCCCTTCTTCCCAAAGTTGCCCTAGAATATACCCGCCGCCACCCCTCGTCAACGGAAAAGTTACTTTAATCACATTTTTGTTAATTTTTATTACCGATTGAATTTATTTCGCCCCTGCGAGGCTTTCATATCTACTGCGGCGAGGTGCGCAGCCAGCGATCACGAACGCGCATTTGCTCAGGCGTCGGATTCGCGACCTCGACTATCGAATAGCCGGATATTCCGCGAGAGCCGACCTTCATATTTACAATCTTCTCTTCGCCCTCTCTTCTTATAGTAAGTTTTATGTCCTGATCGGCCTTGAAGGAAGGGCGATTCGCGCGGCTTATCTCTTTACCATCTACTTTCAAAATCACATCCCCCGGAACCAGCCCCGCCGCTTCCGCACCTGAGCCTGTGCGAACGCGCGTGACCTCTGCATTTCCGTCCCCTATCACGGAATATTCGAAGCCCGGTTCTCCCTCTCTATCGCCTTCCTGCTCCATCCGGTAGCCTGCCCGGCCCAGTATCACATCATACGGAGGCACCTTGACGCCACGTATGTAGTTGCTGAAGAAATCCGTGTAGTCACGCTTCGACAGCTTTCGTATGACCGCTATCAAGTCTTCGGTCGAAAAGCCTTTGCCTTTAAGATAAAAATCTTTGTAAAGCGTGCGCATCACTTCATCAAGCCCGAACTTACCATTCGTGTCGGCAATCAAAGAAAGGTCTAACAGCGCGCCGAGGTTCTGCCCCTGCGTGTAATAGGAAATTCCGAAAGCCACGGGCGTGTCGTAACCGAGCCAGGTCGAGGTACTCGAATCAGCAGGCGAGATGTAATTTCGCGCGGAATTATTTTCCACACCCGAAATAGCTCCCTGAACAGTTTGCAAAAACTGCTCGCGCGAACGCAGCCCGGCCCTGAGCAGCGAAATATTGGTGTAATAATTCGTGAAGCCTTCAGAAACCCACAGCAGCGGAGTGTAGTTTTCGCGCGAGTAATCATAGGGCCACATCTCTGACGGCCTTATTCGCTTTACATTCCAGACGTGGAAGAATTCGTGCGCTGCCGTCCCCATCAACATTTCGGGCGTAGCGTACTGGCCGGGCGGGGCAAAGGCGACAAAAGAATTCGAGTGCTCAAGCGCGCCGCCGGCATTCGATTCCGGGCGCGCGAAGAAATAATAATAGACGTATTTTTCATAAGGCAGATCGCCGAATATCGCGCGCTGCGCCCCGGCGATCTTCTTGAGCATTTCGGTAAACACCACCGTTTTCTCTTTTGAAAAAGCGCCAGCCGGAGTCGCGACGAAGTAATGAGGCTTTCCCTCGTACTCAAACCGCGTCAGGTCGAAGTTCCCCATCTCCGTAGGCGAATCGACAAGCGTGTCATAATCGGCTGCGGTGAATACAAGCGGGTCGGATGTCTCTTTGAGGGCCGTTATGATTTTCCAGTCTTGAGGCAATTCGAACCTGACGGTGGAGGGGGACTTGCGGTGTCCCTCGGCCATCAAGAAGAACTGTGTCCCGGTGAAGAAGCCGAAATCTTTTGTGAGCTTTGCCTGGTTCAGGGCGAGCACGTCGGCGCGATAATCAAACTCCGCTTTGATGCGGTTGATCCCTTTTGTCTCCACGCTCCATGTCTGCTTGCGCGTCATCTGATGCTGTAAGCGATTGCCCGTGGCGTCGGTGATGTGAAAGCGAAGGATATTTTTCGCGTAGTTTTCAATCGTGTACCAGCCGGGCGTCCAGACCGGCAAAGATAGATCCAGGCGCGACCCTTTTATATTCTTTATGTCGGCTGTCACGTGAAAAAGTTTGTTCTCGACGCTCGCAACTTTGACCGTGTAATCTACTCGTAGCTCATCCGTCTGGCCCTGCGCGCGAGCCGCAGCCGCCAAGGTAACAAAAAGAGTTAACGATAATAATGAGTGGCGCAGTATAATTCGCTTGATCATCTTGTTCAAACCCCTCTGCTTTCTTTCAAGATTGCTTCTGTAAACGTCGAAAAGTTTTCAGCGGTTCAACCGGCAAACCCAAGTCCAACGCGCGCGGCATGCTCGCGTATCTTTTCCGTTATCCCGATTGCCAGGGCCAGGGCGCGGCGTCCCTCGGCCCCGCCCGTCTTTACGGGGCCGCCGCCGAGCGCCGCGAGAAATGATTCAATCTCTAACCTCAGCGGCTCGTCCCGCTCCGTCGTGAGCGATCGGCTTTCGAATTGAGGCTTGCCTCCGGCCGTAGGCTTCACCGAAACGACGGCTGCCTCCTGTGCGGAATAATCGATTGACACATATTCGTGAGGCTGAAAGAAGCGGAGCTTTCTTACCCGCTCCCCGGACACGCGGCTGGCCGTCAGGTTTGCGACGCACCCGTTTTCGAACTCGATTCGCGCGTTGGCTATGTCAACTTTCGGGGTCAATATCGGCACACCCGCCGCGCGGATTTCCGCCACTTCGCTCTTAACAAAAGATAAGACTACGTCCAGATCGTGTATCATCAAATCCATTACCACGTCTATGTCGAGGCTGCGCGGCGTAAACACGCTCAAGCGGTGAGCCTCGAAAAAACGAGGTTGAGTGACGATCACACTGGCAGCGGCTACGGCAGGGTTGTACCGCTCAAGGTGGCCGACCTGCAATACCACTCCTTTGCTATCGGCAATGGCGATCATCTCGTCGGCTTCTTCGAGTGTTCGAGTTATTGGCTTTTCAACCAGGACAGAGATTCCCGCGTCCATCAAGGCGCACGCGATGGCGTGGTGCGACTCGGTCGGGACCGCGAGGCTCACGGCATCGACCTCGCCGATCAATTCGCGAAAGTCGGTAACGAACCGCGCGCCGAGTTTTTCAGCCACCGACTTTCCATTCGCTTCGTTGATGTCGCACACGGCGACGAGCCGCGCGTTTGCGGATGTCGAGTAAATTCTCGCGTGCTCTCGACCGAAATGGCCCGCGCCAACCACTGCGACTCTAATCATAAAAGCTTGCTCCTCGGTTTTGCTGTTGCCGACCCCCGACCGCCCGTTATATGTTTACTTCTCTAATGCTCTGGACGCTCGCAAGGTTATCCCCATCGTATTTCGCTCGCACATCCGCAAAAGAGCAACGGACTGAAGACGGCGACAAAGAAGAGATAATAGAGCAGCCCGACGGTACTGCCAAGCGCAGGCTTGCCGTCTGGGCCTTCCTGCTTTTGATTGCCGCAATCACATTTTTTTTCGGCTTGGGAAACCTGGCGCTGATCGGGCCGGATGAGCCGCGCTACGCAGAAGTCCCCCGCGAGATGGTCGCGACCGGAGACTATATCTCGCCGCGACTGGCCGGATGCGTCTGGTTCGAAAAGCCTGTGCTCCAGTACTGGATGTCGGCCGGGGCGTATCACGTCTTTGGAGTAAATGAATTCGCGGCGCGCTTCCCTTCAGCCTTAGCCGCGATGATGACAGTTATCGCACTTTTCTTTGTGATTCGCCGCGTGTTCTCGGAGCGAGTTGCGATTGCAGTTTCAATCGTAATGCTGACGATGGGAATGCTCATCGCGTTTGCAAGAATCGTGACTCCCGACACATTTCTTGCCGCCACGATGAGCATTTCAATCATCTTCGGTTATCTTGCTGCGATCACAGCAGACGGTCGCGCCCGCATCAAATACTGGTTGTTGTGCGGCGCGTTTCTGGGATTGGCCGTTCTCGCAAAAGGATTGGTAGGCATCGTTCTTGTCATCGGCATTCTTGGGGTATTTCTCTTAATAATGCGGAAGTACGATGCTGCCAATTTGCGGGGACTGCTCGTCGCGCTCATCATTTGCGTTATCGTGGCCGCGATTTGGTACGTCCCGGTCTGGCTAAAGCACGGCTCGGCGTTCGTTGATAAATTTTTTCTTGAACATCATTTCGAGCGATACCTCACGAACCGGCACAGCCACCCCCAGCCGATCTATTTCTACTTGATCGTCACGCTTGCCGGTACTATGCCCTGGACATTTTTCCTGGCGCCTGCCGTGTTGCGGCTCAGAAAGCTGAGGCCGCGAGCGAGCAATCGCGATTCGCTACTGACGCTTGCCTGGATATGGTTCACGCTCCCGCTCCTCTTCTTTTCATTCTCCGTCTCAAAGCTGCCGGGCTATCTTCTGCCGGTCTTCCCGGCGCTCGCTATAATCATCGGCGTCGAAGTCGAGCAGTTCTTAAGACAACGCACTCGCGCGCATACGATTGCCGCATGGATTACGTCCCTTCTGCTCATGGCAATCGGAGTCGCGTTTATAAACTATGCCGGTCGCCTATCGATAGACATTACGGGGCCGCGCCGAGTGCTATTATGGATGCCGCTCCTGGCTGCTTTAGTCGCCGCTGCTTTGCTCGTAACTCGAAAAAGCAGAGGATTCTTGATCGGCGCGACGGCGACGGTGATGAGCGTTATCGTTGGAGCGGTCTTACTGCTGTTCCCGGTCTTGAATGAAACCGAGAGCCGGAGGACGCTTTCCAGGCAGGCGGCTGCGGCGCTCAAGCCGAGAGAGCGAATCGCTTTTTTTCTTATGAAAGAGTTCGCGCCCGTTTTTTACGCGGATGGCCGGGTGGTGTGCGGAGTCGGAAACGGGACTTTGTTAAATGCGCTTCATACGGATAAGCTGGTCGAGGTCTTGGAAACCGAATCGAGCATCGTCGTATTTACAACTTCAAACTGGGTAGCAGACCTTGAGAGCGACCCCAGGCTCGCAACAGAGCTTATCGCATCGCAGAGAAACGCGCGGGCAATCAGAATAACGTTGAAAGAATGAGCGCCGATATTTGATGAATCAGCCTGCGGTCCTACGGCTCATTTTTTCGGCTTCTTTGCGACGCCTGGCTTTTCATTCGAGGTCGGCATGGCCGCGTTGAAGAAAGCCACCACTCTGGCGTCGTAAGTAGAAGAATCCTCATCATAAAGTCTCTGCGTACGGGTATGCTCTAACTCGACCAGCTCATTTTGATCTTTTGTCTGCGCCTGGACTTCGCGGGTCATACCGTCCAGCCTGCCGTTATCCTTGCCCGTGATAAAAAGGAATCGCTTGCCGGATGAAGCGCCTACAGCTTCGACCGCCGGGGCAGTCTCTTCGCGCCTCAAGAGATAAACCTGCATAGCAACCTCGCTCAAGTTGTTGGCTAGCGAAGAATCCAGAAGGCTAGCCGCCCAGTCGTTTGAGCCTATGAGAGACTTCAGGCGATGGTTGATAAAGCGATTGACATCAGGGTAGACCGAGTCTACGGCGACGGCTTTGATTGAAGGGTCCTGCGAAGAAGCGACCAGTGAAACATACCCGCCCACGTCTACGCCATAAAGGCCGACGCGGCCATCAAAAAGGTCCTGTCCTTTATCGTTCTTTCGTGATTTCAGGAATTTGATTGCGGACAGCACATCATCCGTTTCATAGGTTCCCAGCCCTGACCATGTGACGGGGCTTTCGCCGTGGCCGCGCAGATCATAGACCAGGACGTGATAGCCTGACTTCCACAATTCGAAGCTCAACGTGAGCAGCTCCGAACGATTCGAAGCGTAACCGTGGCTCAGAACTACGGAAGGAGCCGGGCGTCCCTGGCTCAAGAACCACCCTACGGATTCCGTGGAGTCGGAGTTTTTCCACTTCTCGTCCGACCACATGGGCTTTTGCAGTATGATCTGAAAATCGCGCGGCGACCCATAAAGCTGTGTGCGCTGAGGATGGGATAGGCGGTGGATAGCATAAAAATCTAGCGCCACTACTCCGACACTAAGGACAAGGACCGCAGGAATGAAAGCCCAAAGCACACGCTTGAGCGTGACACGCTTCTTCTTTGAAATGATCATAATTGTAAACCGCGCGGGGCCGGGTTGCGTTGAAGGGGCACAGGCAGAAAAATGTCCGATTACAGCGTCCAGTATAACCCAGCCCTTCGATTTTGCAATAGTTCTTCTCATGCCCGTCATTGGCACATAGAGACGATGGAAAGCAAAATCTATCTCACCGCCGCAGAGACACAGAGAGCACAGAGCGGGCGCAGAGCAGACGTTGGTTTTCTCTGCGCCCCCGCCGCGTGCGAAGCACATCATCGGCCATCCTGTGCTCTCTGTGTCTCTGCGGTGAAATCCGGTAACTTTCGAAAGCGGCAACGTTGACAGTGTTGCGACGCGTTGCTTAAACTGAAAGACAGAAAGGGCTGTGACTTGATCGCGCAACTATACGGCAAACTCATCCTCAAATTACCGAATTCAGTTGTCATAGATGTCGGCGGCGTGGGCTATGAAGTGACCGTTCCGCTATCGACCTTTTATGAGCTTGGCGAACCTGGCGCAGATGTTTCGCTGAAGATTCACACGCATGTCAGGGAAGACGCGCTGCAACTATTTGGCTTTCATACCACGCGCGAAAAGGAGCTTTTCTTGCGCCTTACGAGCGTGAGCGGTATCGGGCCGAAGCTCGCCATCACGATGCTTTCAGGCATGCCTGCGGTCGAGCTGATCCCCGCTATAAGAAACAATGATGTGTTGAGGCTGACGGCGATACCGGGCGTTGGCCGAAAGACTGCCGAGCGCGTTGTCGTGGAACTGCGCGACAAGCTGGCCGCCATATCTTTTGATGATGCGGAATACGGAGCAGCGAGCCAGGCGTTCACCACAGAAGCGGATGTTAAAGACGACACGGTAGCCGCGTTGATGGCGCTCGGATACCCGAAACCGCAAGCCGAGCGGGCCGTTTCAACCGCTATCAGAGAAGACGGCGACCGGTCTATTGAAGCCGTGCTTAAGCGCTCGCTCAAGCGACTTTCGCGCTGAAAAAGCGCGGCGCAAATTTATAATATTTATTTGTCGCGCCGAGGTCGCTTTATGATTGCAATTTCAAGAGAGCTTCCCTATAATCGCACCCGTTCGAGGTCACCGGCCCCACCCAAGGCGGCCCCAAAAGCAGTAACAGGAAGTAGAGAATGTTAGCAGAGTCAGCAAACCCTAAGCTTGCTCCTTGCCCGAATTGTGGTGGGACCGGCTGGGAATATGTCGAAAGCAGAGGCGTCCGCCCCTGCCAGTGTAAGAAAGCTGCCCGCACAGACATCCTTCTCGCTCAAGCAAGAATACCTAAACGGTTTTCGCATTGCGCTTTTGATAACTTCGAGCCTCTGATGATGTCGCTGCAGCGCGCTCTGATGAACACAAGAAGGTTTGTAGAAGAGTATCCCCTGGTCGATGTCGGATTGCTCTACCTGGGGAGTTGCGGCGTTGGAAAGACTCACCTGGCCGTGTCGGCGCTCAGGGAGCTTATAAACAAGGGAATCGCCGGTCTGTTTTACGACTTCCGCGATCTATTGAAAGAGATTCAAGACAGTTATAACCCGAACACGCACACATCCGAGCTTAAAATTCTCTCGCCTATATTTGAATCCGAAGTCCTGGTGCTTGACGAGCTGGGCGCGAGCAAGCCTACCGAGTGGGTTCAAGAGACTATCACGCACATAATCAACAAGCGATATAACGAAAAGAAAGTCACGATCTTTACTTCGAACTACCTCGACATTCCAATCGGCTCGTCTTACGACGAAACGCTGACGGATAGAGTAGGTGTGCGGCTCCGCTCACGTTTGCACGAGATGTGCAGGCTAATCCCCATCGAAGGCGACGACTACCGCGAGATACTCAAGAACCGTCGCGGCGGTCGATTCACTTCCTGACGCTCCGAATTACCTTGCCCTACTTCGCGACCCCTTTATCTGAAAAGGCCTAGAAACATCGATGTGGCCGAAGCGACTTTGCGCCTGGCCCATTGCAGCGACCCTCTCATACCGCCCGCCACACGGCCCCACAGCGGGGAAGTCGCGGCGTCGTCAAACAGCGAATACGCTACGGGAGTGACTAGCAGCGTGAGCAAGAGACAAAGCGACTGGCCCCCGATAATCATAATCGCGACCGAGCGGCGCGACCCTGACCCGGCTCCCGTCCCGAACGCCATCGGTATCATTCCGGCGACGAGCGCAAACGTAGTCATGAGGATCGGGCGCATGCGGTCGCGGCACGCCTGCATTATCGCGTCATAAGTGCCCAGTCCGTGATCTCTTCTCAGGTTGTTCGCGTGATCGATTTGAAGAATCGAATTCTTCTTTACGATTCCGAAAAGCATCAACACGCCTATCGAAGAGTAGATGATAGAAAAGTTTGTTCCGGTGCCGAGCAGCGAGATCAGCGCAAACGGTATCGACAGCGGCAGGCTCAACAGTATCGTAACCGGGTGAATGAAGCTTTCAAATTGCGCCGCCAAAATCATGTACATCATCAAAAGTGAAAGCCCGAATGCCGCGAGGAACCCGCCGGCTGCGCGCCCCATCTCGCGCGAACGGCCACTGAACGCAGCGTCATAGGCCGGGTCCAGACCTACAGAAGGAATTTGCGCCATGAGGCTCGCCATCACTTCGGAGGCCGCATGATTGCGAGCTACGTTAGTCGTTATGATGACCTGTCGCTGCCGGTTGTAGCGGTCGATCTGCGCGGGCCCTATGCCTTCGTCGAGAGACACGACATTATCGATCCTGACGTTGTTCACCTTGGTCGACGCCACGTAAAGCTGCGATATCTCTGTGGCATCGCTTCTCGAATTACGATCCACGCGAAGCCGCACGTCGTAGCGATCTTCGCCGCTCCGGTAAGACGAAACAACCTCCCCGCCAACCATCGTGCGAAGTCCGCTTGCGATAGAGCCTACAGATACGCCGAGGTCGGCGGCTTTATCCCGATTTATGTTGACGCGCACTTCGGGCTTGCCCTCTTCAAGCGTCGTGTCAACGTCGACTGCGCCCGGAGTGTTGCGCAAGATATCCGTGACTTTGGCGGAGTAATCGCGAAGCTTCGCAAGGTCCGGCCCGCGTATGATATAGACAACGTCGGCGTTAGCAAATCCGCCGCCTGAAATGGCCGAGGGAATCTGCACCGCCGGATGAACGTCTTTGTATTGACCGAGCCATCCGCGCGCTATCTGCATCAGCTCTTGCTGCGAGTGCTCACGCTCATCCATAGGAACCAGCTCGAAGAAGATCGATGCGCGATTGACCCTCTGCTGCTGGTCGCCGCCTACTGTGGTCAGGATGTGATCGATGACGCCCGCAGGGAGGTCTTTCTTCATCCTGTTTGAAACTTCCTGAACCAGCTTGTCCGTTTCATCAAGCGCGGTCCCTTCGGGCAAGCGAAGCGTGACTTCCATCTGCGCCTGGTCGTCTTCGGGGAGAAAGTCTTTGCCGATCCATTTGAAAAGCCAGAAAGAGGAGATCATCACCAGGAACGCCACCGCGACTACTAGCCCGCGATGCGCCAGCGACCACTTCAGCATCCAGGTGTATGGGCCGTCAATGTATCTATATAAACGAGACTCTTTCGAACTTTTGCCCGACTTCTTCACCTTCAAGAATCGGGAAGAGAGCATGGGCGTGAGCGTGAAGCTGACGAAGAGCGACACCAGTATTGCGAAGGCGGCGGTCCACCCGAAGCCGCCCATAAACCGCCCGACCACGCCTGACATGAATGCGAGCGGCAGGAAGATGATAACGAGCGAGAATGTCGTAGCCATAACGGCCAGGCCGACGTCACGCGTGGCTTCGCGCGCAGCTTCAAGCGGCGGCATGCCTTTATCTTCCATGAAATGATAGATGTTCTCTAAAACAACTATCGCATCGTCGATGACTATGCCTACGCACAACACCAGCGCGAGCATGGTGATGTTGTTCAACGTCAGATCCATGTAATACATCAGCGCGTAAGAGGCGATGATCGACGTCGGAATCGCTATGCTGGAAATGATCGTAGAGCGCAGATCGCGTATGAAGACCCACACTACGAGCGCAGCAAGCAGCGCGCCCAGGAGCAGATGTTCCTGGATCGCGTGAAATGAACCTTTGATGAACGTAGACTGGTCGCGCACTACCTGTGTGCGGAAATCCGGCGGAAGGGTCGGCTTTATCTGTTCGAGCCGCTGTTTGATCGCATCGACAACTTCGACCGTGTTGGTGCCGGACTGTTTTCGTATTTCGAGCACGACGGCCTGCTCGCCGTCGAGTCGCGCAATCGTGCGCGGCTCTTCTACGCCGTCTTCGACGTAACCGACATCGCGGACGCGAACGGGCGCGCTCCCGATGTTTGTCAGTATCAAATCGTTGAACTCTTCTACGCGGTCTACGCGCCCTAGCGTGCGCAAGGTAAGCTCTTTCGGCCCCTGGTCAATTCGCCCGCCGGGAATTTCGACGTTCTGCGACGCGAGCGCCAGGCGAATCTGATCGATGGTCAGGTTATAAGCGGGCAGCTTTTTAGGGTCGAGATAAACCTGTATCTCGCGCTTGCGGTTCCCGATAAACCGCGCCTGCCCGACGCCGGGCAGCGATTCGATGCTCTGTTTGATCTGCTTATCAACAATCTCTGTTATCTCGCGGAGGCTTCGCTTGCCCGACACGGCTACGGACATAACGGGCGCGGCGTCTACGTCGAGCTTGTCGATGACAGGAGGCTCCACGTCTTCGGGCAAATCTCGGAGGATTCGATTGACACGGTCGCGCACGTCCTGAGCGGCGTCGCCGACCCCGCGCTCAAGAACGAACGTGATGAAGACCTGAGAGACGCCTTCGGCTGAAACCGAGCGCATTTCGTCTATGCCCTCGATGGTGTTTACGGCCTCCTCGATCTTCTTGGTTATCTCTGTCTCGATCTCTTCGGGCGACGCGCCGGGCAGCACAGTCGTCACGGTCACGGTCGGAAACTCGACCTTCGGAAAAAGATCGACGCCAAGCCTAAAGTAAGAAAAAGCGCCGAGGACGATTAACGCCAGCCCCAGCATAGTCGCAAAGACGGGCCGCTTGATGCATATTTCAGCTAGCTTCTGCATATTTATTCCCTGAGCGCGCGGTCAAACCTAGCTCGCCGCCGCCGATACCGTTATTCCGTCGTGGAGTTTGTCGGTGTTGGTTGTTATGACGCGTTCCCCGACGCGAACGCCTTCCAGTATCTCGACCAGCGAGCCGTCTCGCGTGCCGATCTTAACCTGTCGCTCGATGGCCCGCTCTCCTTCGACCACAAATACTTTGTTCACGCCCGCCAGCGACACGACGGCCCTCTCAGGCACCATCATCGCCATCCCTTCGGTTTTTGACACGACCTGCGCGCGGGCGAACATGCCCGGACGCAGCAGCCCGCTCTCATTGGGCACCTCGGCCTCGGCAATGAGCGAGCGATTCCTCTCGTTAACCGAAGGATTGATGCGCTTTATCTGGCCGTGAAATTCGCGATCGGCGAAGGCGTCTACCCTGAGAGTGACGGCCTGGCCCCGGCTGATGCTTGCCGCGAAAGCTTCCGGCACTTCGAGCCTCAGCCTCAGCGGATTTATCTGAACTATAGTGGCGACAGCCTTGCCCGGCTGCAAGTATTCGCCGCGCGAGGCAAGCTTCTCTTTCACAATCCCGGTGAGCGGCGAGAGGATTGCCGAATCGTTCAACTGCTTACGAGAAAGATCCAGAGAAGCGCGCTTCTCTGCGAGAACAGCTTCGAGGTTGCGCACGTTTTCGAGCGCGGCTTGATAGCGCGCCTCTGCTTGCTCGAAAGCCCGTTGCGAGACATCGAGCTGCTGCCTTGATATTGCCCCCTGATCGACAAGTTTCTGCGCCGCGGTCCAGTCATAGCGCGCGCGCTCAAGCCCCGCTTTCGCCTGTATAACGTCTTGCTGTTTTTGCGGATCAATCCTTTGTCCAGGCACGACGCCGAGTCGCGCTTCCGCCTGACGGAGCGCGGCTTCCGCCTGCTCTACTTTCAAGCGAAGCTCACGCTCATCAATACGACCAATCGCCTGCCCGCGCCGGACTGGCGTTCCTACATCTACGCCGATCTCTTCAAGATTGCCCGATGCCTGGCTCGAAACCGTGACTTCGTCCTCGGCCTCAAGCGAGCCGACAACTTCGATGCCGCGCCGCGTGCTGCGCTCAAGAACGGGCGCGGTCGCCACTTCTACCGCTATCGCCGTCTCGTCGTTTTTATGGTCCGCCTTCGCGTTCGCAGACTTGCTGCCGGAGCAGGCCGTCAACATCGCGGCCAATATGAGCAGCGTGTATAAAAGTCCTCTTGTTTTAAATCTCATCATCTCTTCTTACCGTTTTCGATAATCTTTAGGGGCGAAAATCAATTCGATCGCTTTTGAACCCCATGAAGAAATAGATCGACCATGCGGTCGGCTATCTGCCGGGTTGACAGTTTTATGTCGTCGCAGCTCGTATCTTTGTACAACACTCGAACAAGGACGTGATGGAGTATCATCCCTACGAACGCGCGCGCGCACACGGTCGAATCCATCTCTCGAAATGCCCCGTCAGCACCTCGCTGTTTGATGTAGCGACGCACGTGATCGCGGCATTCGCGGGCCGTCGATTGAAAAAACATCTCTGACAGCGCGTGGCCTTCGAGCGCGCTAAACATCAGCAGCCGCATCAAAGCAGGGTCTTTAAGATGCACGTCGAGCAGGTCGTAGGCGAGCGTGCCAAAAAACGCGCGGTCATCTTTTCGGCTGGCCGCTTCCTTAAGGTGCGTTTTTATTCGCTCGCTGCTTTGGAGGGTCTTGTAGTCTATGATCGCGCTGTAGAGCGTGTCTTTCGTAGGGAAGTGGCGAAATATGATCGCTTCGCTCACGCGCGCGCCTTCGGCTATCTCTTTTGTCGTAGTGCCGTTGAACCCTTTCTTTGAAAAAAGCTCAGCAGCTACATTCACAATCTGCTGCCGCCTGTTTTCGGCCGTCATTCGCGTAGTGCGAACCTTTTCGGCAACAATGGTCGCCATAGGTGATCCCCCCTGAGGTAAGTTAGTAATTACTAACATAACCGGATTAACGATTTAAGTCAAATCTATGTTCGACATATTGATGAGGATTGGCGCGATCTACTGCTCAATAGCGCCTGCGAGGTCGTTTTGGAGGGCCGATCTTGATCTCCACTCTGTCCTGAGCTTGCAGGTCGAGTACGTAAACGTACTCGAACCTTTCGCGGTCTATGGTCTGCAGAGTGGCTTCGAGCAGTTCATATTGTTTGCGGAGCGCGTCTTCGGGAATACGGCGCGCACGGGCCGCGTTTCTAGCGAGACAAACCTCCAGGGGTATATCGAATACAATGGCTGCCGCGTTGAAATCATACGAGCGAGCGATCTTGATTAAGAGTTTTCGATCTTCGCGCTGTAGATTCGTAGCGTCGGCGGTCGTGAGACGGCCCAGCAGTAACCGCTTCTCAATAATGAAGTACATAAGGTCGAATGCGTGGCCGGATATTGCCTGGTTGGCGGGATCGTCCGAAACGAGCGCGCGGCACTCGTCCGAAGAGACCCTCTGAGTCGGGAGAAAGTGCTTTGCTGCAAAAGTTGACTTTCCGCACCCTGCCGGGCCGCATAATACAACAAGCGTATTTCGCGGAATATTGATTCGAGACGACTCAGGATACGTAATAGCGTTCTCCGTCGCGGCTGCTCACCAAGCCATCTTCTTCTAGCTTTTCAAGGTGCGCTGCCGTAGATCGCTCTGCAAGCCAGTAAAGAGAGGGCGAGACGTCCGTATATGCTTTCTCGACTATCTCTGTGGTCGTGCCCGCGCCCGCTCGCACCGCGTCTAAAATCTTATTTTCGCGCATAGTACGGTGCTCAATATACTCACGGATTTTCGGGACGGCTGAACCAATTGCAGGGCCGTGCGCCGGAAAAAGGGAAGTGAGTTTCGGCAGCTCAAGCAGCCGGTGAAGCGAATCATAATATTGGCGCATGTTGCCTTCGGGCGGATCGATGACGACCGTGCCGATACCGACTATCAAATCGCCCGTCATTATCGCGCCCGTGTTCTCTTCGTAGAAGCAGAGGTGGCCGCGCGTGTGGCCCGGCGTGTACAAAGCGCGCAAACGCCAGCCCGGCTCGCCCGCAAGCTCGATCAACTCGTTGTCTTCAACAATGCGATCGATCTTCAAACGGCCTGCCAGCCGGTCGGCTGTCAGCGGGTGCGCCGCGACCGGCACTCCGAGCCTCGCGCGAAGATGGTCCACGCCTGCGTGGTGGTCCGGGTGGTGATGGGTTATAAAAATCTCTCTAACCCTTCGGCCTTCCGCGATCAAGTCGTCGATAAACGCATCCAACGCTTTCTGCTCCTCTTCGTAAGGCGAAGCCGGATCGATGACGATCAACTCACTCCCGCCGATTATGTAACAGTTGGTGTGAGTCGCGGGCGGAAGCGTCGGCGTCTTGACGGGGAAGAGGAATATGCCCGGCCGGAATTCGATTCTGATAACAGTGCCGCGCTTCGCTTCGGGCAAGGCGACGAGCGCCGAGGGAAGCTCTTCGACGCGGCCAGCGTTAGCCGCGAGGGTTCTGATGATATGAAGCGTCGGCGGGGCCATTATGATCTCGCCGCGCTGCCACTGCGCGAGCGCGTCGGCAGGACGCACCCATTCGCCGGATTCAAGCTCGCCTGCTTCGATTGTCGCCTCCTGGCCTTCGGGCAGCCAGGCGATAAAAAACCATGTGTCGAAGCGGCGCGGCGCAAACGGCGGAGTCACCCAGCGGCCCGCCGCCAAAAGCGAGGACCCGTTGATCTCAAGCTCATTCTCGTCCAGGATTTGCTTGAAGCTTTTTGTTCCGCTTTCAAGCGCGCGCCGCGCATCCATCAAGGCTTCGGCTGAGAGCCGGTCTGCGCCCTGAGCGACAAGCACGCCCGTCTCTTCAAAAACCTCGCGAGCGGCGCAAGCGCGCATTGCTCGCGCGTCGTCCGCGTCGCAATTGGTCACGATAACCGCCGGATCCTCTTTATCGAGCTGCCCGCCGGGAAATGCATGAAACCCACCCATAAACATGAGCTTCGGGTCGCGCTTCACCCAGAATACTTTCGGGTCCGATGGGTCTTTTAATAGAATGATAGCCGCTGCGTCTTTCGGTATTGCCGCCATAAGCTGACTATAGCACGAACAGGCTTTGACTGAGCAAGCGCACGCGCTTTGACTTTGTCTTTCGGGGTCGATGAATATAATTGAGTTGGGGCGCGGTATGAAAAAGTATGATCCGCAAAAAGATTATTACGAAGTTCTTGGCGTTTCAGAAGAGGCGACCGATGAAGAGATAGACAAAGCTTTTCGCTCCGAAGCGCGCTCACGCCACCCCGACGGAGGCGGCAGCGAAGAGGCGATGAAGTCGCTCAACGAAGCGCGCGATATACTGCGCGACCATGAAACGCGCAAGGCTTACGATGCCGAGCGCCGCCCTCCTCAAATCACTTATGGCACGTCGGCGGTCTACGACCCCGACGCAGCATCAAAAGCAGGGACGCTAAATATCCCCGTGGCCGACGAAGATTTTGCGGGGCTTGTGATGGGCGCGGCGACATGTTTTGTAATAGGTCTGCCGCTCCTTTTGCTCATAGAGTTTCAGTGGGTCTTTTTCCTATGGCCGCTGCGCGTGTTGACGCTGGGTGCGCTGGTGATAGGGATTGTGATGTCTCACTCGGCCCTCGCGCTCAAGCATCGCCAGATGAGAAAGCAGAAGCCCGGCTCTCGGCGCATAGGCTTTCTTGCGCGCGAAGCCCTCTTCTGGATAATCGTTATCACCTGCGGGAGCATGCTGGTCATCGCGCTCTACGCTAGCTGAGCGATAAAAGAGCAAAAGGGCTTTGCGACCGCAAGCCCCCAAAATTCTGAAAAGATGTATGAAAAGCCCCGTAGATCAAATTACATATGAGTGTAAGGGAATGAAAGAAGATTCACCGCAGAGACACAGAGGACGCAAAGGGGGCGCAGAGTTTTATGTCTTCTCTGCGCCCGCTCTGTGTTCTCTGTGTCTCTGCGGTGAGATGTCTTTCTAATCCCGTACATTCAATCGAAAACTGCTCTAGGGGCGAAATTCGATAGCACAGGGCAACGCCCTGTGTTCACCGCAAAATCATTCAAGCCCTGAAAGGGCGAAATAATCCGAACGATTTATTTCGCCCTTTCAGGGCTTGTCCTGTTGTTTGGCGCAGACCTGGGGCTAGCGCCCCAGGCTTTTGAATTTCGCCCCTACGGGGCTTATGAGCCGTCCTATCAAATACACTCTGATATGAGACTGCATCTTTCTACTTGCGGAGTTCTTTGGTGCCGCTCGGCCAGCTTTTCCTAAACATCGCGGGGCTAATCGCGCTATTCAGTTTTATGTTGGTCAGGACGAAGGACGATACATCACCGTTTTTCTCTATGACCTGATAGCGGTTTGGGATCCACGACGATTTATCGACCCACAGCGTCAACTGCTTGACCGCGGATGCCCTCTTGGGCGTAAGCTCAAGCACCGCGCTGGAGCCTTCATCGCCTTTGTGAACGATGTTGTACTGGCTTTTTAGCTCAGGCACGGAAGCGTACGGCGTAGCGATAAATGCAAACTCCTGGTTTTTAGTGGCTTGAGATGAGCGGGTTGTGAGGATGACTTGATTTATAGACTTCTGCCAGAACCATATCTCGTTGCCGACGACCCACACTACCTGATTGGGCGATCCGTTTTGCAGGTATTCTACCTTAACTTTATCGGAGCCTTTGCCTTCGTGCTTGAACCATAGTTTGCCGTTGTTGACCTCTCTGCCGCCTATCGATCCGGTGAATCGCTTTTCCGACTTCAGGTCAGCACTGACGCTTTTGATGTTCTGCGCCGCCTTCTGCATGTTCGCAAGAATCTCGTCCAACTGCCCGTTTGCTTCTACAGTTGAGATCGAAAAAGAGGCCGCACACAGCAGCGCGACAGCTATTAAAAACAGATTTATTCGCTTCATCCTTACACCCCTTGTCATTCTTGTCTCCAGGCGAGATAGCCCGTGACGTTGCCTGAGCTGTCCACATGCGGCTCAGTTCGCATGATCGTTACATTGTATCCGTATTTTTGAGACAGGCGTTCGGCGATCACTTCATTGACTCGCGCCGGGTCAACCTGTCCGACTTCTTCGCGGCTCACAAAAACCGGAGTCCCTAAAGCAACGCTCGCATCCGTCGTTTGGGGGTTGCGCAAAATGCGGTTCGGCACGGCGAAGATGAACAACAGAATCAACACGCACATCACGTCATACTGCCAGCTTCCTCGCTCGTACGACCAGAAGAGCACGTTTTTCAAGGTTGAAAATATGAGCTTCACGGATCGTTCTCCTAGGCGTGTTCGACCACGTGTCCGTCCCGCATCTCTATGACGCGGTCCGCGCGCGCAGCCGCTTCCGGGTTGTGCGTTATCATCACGATTGTCTGGCGAAACTCGTTGTTTAGCCCGCGCAGCATATCAAGCACGATTTGAGAGTTCTCGCTGTCAAGGTTACCCGTAGGTTCGTCGGCAAGCAGTATCGCGGGGCGGTTGATAATAGCTCGTGCTATCGCCACTCGCTGTTGCTCTCCGCCCGAAAGCTCAAGAGGTTTGTGGTGCATCTTTTCTTCGAGCTTTAGAAGTCCCAATACCTCGCGCCTGCGCTCCGGGCTGCCGCCGTTGGCTCCATTCGAGTAGATTCGCTCTGCAAGCTTCAAGTTGCCCTCCGCCGTGAGCGTCGGGAACAGGTTGAACCGCTGAAAGACGAACCCTATCTTTCGCCGCCTGACATCGGTTCGTTCGGCGTCCGACATTTTTGTCATATCTTCGCCGTTGATAATCACGCGGCCCGACGTTGGCTGTAGCATCCCGCCGACGATGTGCAAAAAAGTAGATTTGCCGCACCCCGACGGCCCCATGATCGCCACGTACTCGCCCGCGTTGACCGTCACGTTGAGGCCGCGCAGCGCAGGCACATTGACATTGCCTACCTTGTAGACCATCTTCAAATCGATTGTCTCGAGAACCGGTTTCATTTACCTCACTCGTAACTGAGCGCTTCTATCGGGTCGAGATTAGCAGCGCGCCACGCCGGGTACAATGCGCCGATGATGCCGCCCGCCAGACCTATGAGTGCGGCTATAAGCAGCCACTTCAATTGTAGATCGATATGGAGCCGAGTGCTCGCCTCGATTCCATATTTTCCAAGGATAGCCATCACAAAGCCGAAAGCGACGCCTAGCGCGCTTATCATCGCAGCCTCTTTCTCTATCGACATGACGATAAATCGTTTCGGCGCTCCCAGGCTTTTGAGTATGCCGATTTCGCGCGTGCGCTCGATTATCGTCGTGTACATCGCAAGCAATATGACAAGCGTAGAGATGACCATCGAAAGCCAGATCACGACGTTTAAAAATATCTCGACTCCGCTAAAACCCTGAGAATAGAGCGCGGGTAAATCGCGGGTGAAGATAATATTGTTGCTCGGATAATGCTGCTTCAACGAGGCCATCACTTCGTCGGATTTTTCTTGAGCCTCGGTCTTAATCAGCACAAAGGTGCAGTTGTCTGCGCCACCTAAAAGCTCTTGAAGCGTAGGGAGAGGTATCTTGACTCGCGCAAGCATCGCAGGCTCGTATATGCCCACGACATCAAAATCGTGATTTAAAATCTTTACTTTGCTCCCAACGCGGATGGGCTGGCCGTCAATATCCTTGTTGTTCTCGGCATAGTAAGGATCGACTATAACTTGAAACTTGGTGCCGGGAACGCGCCCGTCGCCGAGCGGGCGACCGTTGACTATTTTGATCTGCGTAGTCTTTGCAAAGCTCTCGTAATTGATGCCGTCTACCATCTCAAACCCGAGACCGCCATCGGTCGGCTGCAACCACTCGCCGACGGGCGTAGTCCCCGCGACATCCTGTATCGGGGGAATTGGCTTGAGGTCCGGGTCTTCCGCAGTCGGTTGAACGCCCTTCATAATCGCGTCGGCAAAGCCTGCTCTGAGCATCAGCGGGTTTGCGGTAAAAGAGAGGTTGCCCGAAGCATAGAAGCGTATCTCAGCGTTGACGTTCGACTGGCGGTCTGCCCCGTCGCGCATCATTCCGCGCGCCAGCCCCACGGTCAGCACGACCAGGATGACCCCCAGGGCCACGCCGATTATGCTCACGGCCGTGCGCAGCGGGCGCTGCTTTACGTTAGCTACGATGATGCTATCCATCTTCAACGCGTGGGGGGAGAAGACTCTGGCTTGCGGTTGGTAGAGAACCGAAGCCTTGCGCGGCGCGTCCAGGTCGACTTCTCTCAAGCCTTCCGTGTTTTCGAGCACGAAAGTTGTGACGGGCAATTCCGCGTTGATCTCTACGGTATCTTTATTGAGCGTCAACTCGATGCGGTATCCGTCCTGGCGGCGGTCCACGACGACGCGCGCGGGCCATTCCCAATCTGTGTCGCTCACCTTGAACCAGTCGTAATACCACACGTCTGAAGCCAATCGGCCCATGCCGTTTTCGAACGTCTGCTGGCGGACGAGCGGCGTGCCGTTTTGAGTCCGGTCGAACCAGAATTTGCGACGCAATTCCGCGTAGCCCTTGTCGCCGTGCTCAAGCACATAGACGACGTAATAGCCGCGCACGACTTTGCGCCCCTTCTTGCCGGGACGGTTGTCGGGTTCTTCCATCTGGACTTCTTCGCGAAACACGTCTGCGCGCCCGGTTGACGGCGTAGGCTTGATAAGAAAAGCGTCCGTGATGTGCTGCGGGCGCATGTTTATCAGGCCGCCCGCCTCGGCCAGTTGCGGGTCTTTAGTCTTCTTAAGCTCGTCTGCCGCCATCCGATCAAGGTCGCTGAGGTTGCTGCCGTGTACGAACTGGCGCTTGTCTTTGGGGTAATAGATTGCGAGGCGAAAACTCTGACCGTCGCTGACCATATCCGCGACCTTCGTTTTAACGATGGGCGCGGTTACTTGCATACGGATGTTTTCGGGCCGCCGGAATCGTATGGCCCCGTTAGCTTCGGGAAACTCTTCGGCCTTGTTTCCTTTGCCGGTGAAATAATTGCGAACCAGGACATCGGCCTGAGCCGAAACGGTGTCTACCCGACCATAAGAATCTATACGCGCGGTCAATGCCTCCGTAGTCATCCCGGGTTGAAGGGGGAGCACTTCGGCGACAGTTACTTTTCTGATACACGCTGAACTGAGCAGCGCAACGAGTAATATTAAAACCGTAAATAGCCAAATCCTTCTCACGATAAGCTATCTCCACAACTATATTATATACAGACAGAGGCCGATACTCTTACTAGAGTAAAGAAAAAGGTTAACAAAGGAGAGGAATGCTTGTCAACGAATCAGATTCTAGCCGTTTTAAGCCTTTCATGTCAATAAAAAGCAAGGGCTTTCGATTGCCTCGCAGGTCATTGCATGGCGCGCGTTCCAGGCTTTACTATTTTTTTTAGGAGGCCGAAATGCCAAGACTCAAGAAAGCAACTATCAAGGCCCGCCACCAAAAAACGGGAGGATTGTTTGAAGAACCGGAAGATGAGCGGTTGGCCGCCGAGGCCGTCGGCGCGCGACCGCTCGCGGACCGCATGCGGCCTCGCACTCTTAATGAATTCGTAGGCCAGGAAAAGATCGTAGGGCCTGCGCGCGCGCTCCGCAGGATGATCGAAGAAGACCGCTTGCAATTGATCATATTGTGGGGGCCGCCCGGCACGGGCAAGACCACGCTTGCGCGCATCATTGCAGACGCGACCGAAGCCAACTTCGTGCAATTCAGCGCCGTAACTTCGGGGATACGCGAGGTGCGCGAAGTTATGGTCGAGGCCGAAGAGTACCGTCAGCAGTCGAGCCACCGCACGCTGGTCTTCATCGACGAGATTCACCGCTTCAACAAAGCTCAGCAAGATGCCTTTCTTCCATATGTCGAGAACGGCACTATAATCCTGATCGGAGCGACTACGGAAAACCCTTCATTTGAAGTTAACTCCGCGCTGCTCTCCCGTTCAAAAGTCTTTGTGCTCGACCCGCTCACGACTGAGCACCTTGTCGCGATTATGAAGACGGCGCTTCAAGACACAGACCGAGGTCTGGGCGGCGAGCGCGTCGTTGCGTTGGATGAGATCTTGGCTCAATAGCCGCTTACGCATCGGGCGATGCGCGCGTCGCGCTGAATACGCTTGAGCTGGCCGCGTCGGTTGCAGAAGCGGACGAGACGGGCGCAAAGACGCTCACGCCCGAAGTGCTTCGCGAAGCTATGCAGCGAGCCGCCATCCGTTATGACAAAGCCGGAGAAGAGCATTTCAACCTGATCTCGGCTTTTATAAAATCTATACGCAACTCGGACGCCGACGCGGCGGTCTACTGGCTCGCGCGGATGCTCGAAGCCGGAGAAGACCCGATGTATGTCGCCAGGCGAATGGTCATTCTCGCGTCCGAAGACATAGGCATTGCAGACCCGCAGGCGCTTACGCAGGCGGTCGCGGCGATGCAGGCAACGCACTTCGTGGGTCTGCCGGAAGCCAAGCTCGCATTGACGCAAGCAGCTCTTTACCTGTCGCTCGCGCCGAAATCGAATGGCGTAATCGAAGCTTACATCGCTGCCCAAAAAGATGCTCTCGAAACCGAGCGGCAACCCGTGCCGCTGCACTTGCGCAACGCGGCGACTTCGCTGATGAAGCAGATAGGTTACGGCCAGGGGTATCAGTACGCTCATATATTTGAATCAGGCCGCGCCGAAGAGATGGAATGCTTGCCCGAAGGATTACGTGGGCGAAAGTATTACAAGCCGAGCAAACGTGATAAAGTTCTCTCACGATAACAGGAAGGAGGGATACTTATGGCTGAGGTCATTGTCACTTCGGTTGGATACTTAAAGCAGGAAATAACCGCAGGCTCGCATAAATTTTATTCGGACGAGCCTCGCGAAGTCGGCGGGAGCGAGTCCGGCCCCGACCCGTATTCTCTATTGCTTGCCGCTCTGGGGGCCTGCACGTCGATGACTCTACAGATGTACGCGCGCCGCAAAGAGTGGCCTTTAGAGAAGGTCGAGGTCTCTTTGCGTCACACGCGCATTCACGCCGAAGATTGCGAGGATTGTAAAACGAAAGAAGGGAAGATAGGGCGCATCGAGCGATACATCTCGCTCACCGGGCCGCTTTCCGAAGAACAGAAAGCGCAGTTGTTTGAAATCGCAAAGCGTTGCCCTGTGCATAAGACCCTTACCAACGGAGTATCGATCAAAGACTTTACGGATTGAAACTATGCCGACAACGACTATTGCTATCCGAACGCGCCGCGACAAAGAAGTCATAGATATAACGGGCGAGATTGAGCGATGGCTCGCTCAAGCAAAAATCGACAACGGCTTGTGCAATCTTTTCGTCACACACACGACAGCCGGGCTTACGACGGGCGAGGCAATCGAAGGCACGGACGAAGATTTGATGGAGACGCTTGAGAAAATAATCCCAAGGATTAACTTCCGTCACGGCCACGACCCATCGCACGCGCCCGATCACATGATCTCTTCTATAATCGGAGCAAGCCTCACGATCCCGGTTCGAAACGGCAGGCTTCACCTGGGCACTTGGCAGCGAGTTTTACTCGTGGAAGCGAACGGCCCGCGCGAGCGCGAGATTGTGGTGACGGCTCTGACTTTGTAACAGCCATGATTCGAGTACCTAATCGTTGACAAGGCGGGGCCTTGTCTGTAGATTCAAACTTTGCATCACCCTGTCATCATTGACAGATTTTTGTCATGACCTTAGCCGTAGAAATTCATCAGCCGTATCCGGTTCCGCGCCTTTACAGAACGTTAATTTGACTCCCGTGTGAGACGACGATAAGATTTTTAGAGAAGCTTCATAATGAGGTTTAAACCGGCTTTAATCACGCTTTTCTATCTCGCGCGGGGTACCAGGAAGAGGATAAATAATGGTAACTGAAACAGCCGTTGGCGAAAGCTTCCTCACCACCAAAGTGAGCGAAGTCGCGAACTGGGCGCGAAAGAACTCTCTGTGGCCGATGCCGTTCGGAACCGCCTGCTGCGCCATCGAGTTTATGTCCGTAGTATCGGCGCACTACGACCTCTCCAGGTTCGGCGCAGAGGTCGTGAGGTTCTCCCCTCGCCAGTCCGATCTGCTGATGGTTATGGGGACAATCGTTCAACAAGATGGGGCCGGTACTCAAGCGAATTTACGAGCAGATGCCAGAGCCGAAATGGGTCATCTCGATGGGCGCTTGCGCCACGTCGGGCGGGTTCTATCGCGCATATCACGTGATGCAGGGCATTGACGAGATCATCCCCGTGGACGTCTACATCCCCGGCTGCCCGCCGTCGCCAGAAGCCGTGTTGCAGGCGGTCCTGATGATCCAAAAGTTGATTGAGAAAGAGTCTCTAGTTAACGCCGACGCTCGCCAGGATTTGCGCGAGCGTATGAAAAAAGAGATCACCGAGAGCGCGCCAAAGACTATGTTGATAGCCGACCAGCAAGCCCAAGAAGCAGTCCGGCTGGTGCAGATCACGCGAGAGCCTGCGGCCCCGCAAAACCCGATTGTCGCCGCAATCGCCGAAGCGTTCAAAGACGACGTGTTGGACGTGAACGATTTTCGCGGCGACCTGGCTATTACTTTAAGGCCGGAACGGATCACGGAAATCTGCCGCACGCTCAAAGAAGACCCCGCAACGAAGTTCGACCTGCTAAGCTCCATCACGGGACTTGATAATCTAGGCTACCCGGAAGTAAAGCGCGAAGATCGGTTCAACGTAGTTTATCACCTCTACTCGATAGACCACGGCCACAGAGTCAGGCTGAAGGTGCCTGTCACGGAATCGGCTCCGGAAGTTGATTCCGTGTCGTCGGTCTGGAAGACGGCCAACTGGTGGGAGCGGGAAACGTACGACATGTTCGGCA
This sequence comes from Blastocatellia bacterium, assembly GCA_963728545.1. Taxonomy (GTDB): domain Bacteria; phylum Acidobacteriota; class Blastocatellia; order UBA7656; family UBA7656; genus DASUNP01. The sequence goes on along the minus strand of CAVSKO010000002.1, from coordinate 1,137,069 downwards.
TACGCTTCCGCAATCACCCTGACCTTCGCCGCATACTCTGTCACGAAGAGTTCGTCGGGCACCCGCTCAGAAAAGACCACGATCCGGGGGGGCGGACGCCGCTATCTCGCGACTACAAACTGCCGATAGAGTATCAGACCGAATGGAGCGAAGACGAAGTGGCGGACCGTTTGAGCGGCGAGCCTACGATCATCAACGTAGGCCCTTCGCACCCGGCAACGCATGGGACGCTCAGAATCGTCTGTCGCCTGGACGGCGAAAAGATCACTGACGCGGATGTCGAGATCGGCTACCTTCATCGCTGCTTCGAGAAGATGGCCGAAACTCACCAGTGGAACCAGGTCATCCCTTACACCGACCGTCTCAATTACATGTCGTCGTTTCTCAACAACGTCGGTTATGCCTGCGCGGTCGAAAAACTCTTAGGGATCGAAGTCCCAAAGCGCGTTCAATACATTCGCATAATTCTCGGGGAGCTTTCGCGCATAATGGACCACATGGTCTGCATAGGCACTAACCTTGTCGACCTCGGCGCGATAACAAACTTCTGGTACACGTTCGAGCCGCGCGAAGAGATTTACGATTTGCTTGAGATGACCGCGGGCGTGCGCATGATGGTCAGCTACGTTCGCGTGGGCGGGCTGCATTCGGATTTGCCGAAAGATTTTATCCCGCGCTGCCGTGAAGTGCTAAAGCGTTTGCCGAGATATATTGATGATGTGCACAAGCTCAACACGAACAACCGCCTGTTCAAGCAGCGCGCGGTGGGCGTGACGGAGATAAGCGGCAAGGACGCGATCGATTGGGGCATCACCGGGCCGATGCTGCGCGCGGCTGGCGTCGCTTACGACATACGACAGAATCATCCATATTCAAGTTATGAGGATTTTGATTTCGAAGTGCCGATAGGTAATCGCGGCGATATGTATGACCGCTACCTCGTGCGCATGGAAGAGATGCGACAGAGCCTCCGCATCATTCACCAGGCGCTCGACAACTTGCCCGAAGGGCCGTATCAAGTTGATGACCGGCGCATCACGCTTCCGCCAAAACTCGGCGTCTATACGAACATCGAAGACCTGATGAACCACTTCAAACTGGTGATGCACGGCATACAGACGCCTCCGGGTGAAGTCTACGGCTACACGGAAGGCGGGAACGGCGAGATGGGGTTTTACATCGTCTCTGACGGCTCGATGCGACCCTGGCGCTGTCACGCGCGCGGCCCGTGCTTCCCCATATTCTCTTCATATCCGAAGCTGATCGAAGGCTCGCTTTTAGCCGACGCCGTCGCGGCGCTTGGGAGCTTCAACATAGTCGCGGGAGAGCTTGACCGATGATCCAATTCAGCGAAGAAGCGATGCGGCGCTACAATGAAATCCTGACCCACTATCCTGCGAAGCGGGCTGCGCTGTTGCCGGTGCTGACGCTGGCGCAGCGCGAGTTCGGATGGATTTCTCAGGAAGTGGCCGAGTATGTCGGAGAGCTGATGGGCTATCCGCCATCAGACGTGTTGAGCGTGGCGAGCTTCTACACGATGCTGCACAAAAAGCCCGTGGGCAAATATCACCTGGAGATTTGCCGCAACGTTACATGCTGGCTGAAGGGAACCTACCCTTGCGTTGACGAAATCAAGCAACAGCTGAAAGTCGATATCAACGAGATAACGCCCGACGGGAAATTCAGTTGGAACCTGACGGAATGTCTCGGCTCTTGCGGGACCGCGCCCGCTATGCAGGTCGGGGATCGTTACTTTGAAAACCTGACGCCCGCAAGCATAGCCGAAATAATCGAGAAACTGGCGAATGACTAAGATACTTCTTATAAACACAGATAAGCCGGACCAGACTAACATAAACGTGTACCGCGAGCGCGGGGGCTACAAAGCCCTCGAAAAAGCGCTCGCCATGGAGCCGTCCGCCATTATCGAAGAGGTAAAGACGAGCGGCCTTCGCGGTCGCGGCGGCGCCGGTTTTCCGACCGGAATGAAGTGGAGTTTTGTGCCGCGCAACACGGGCAAGCCGACTTACCTGTTGTGCAACGCCGACGAGAGCGAGCCCGGCACGTTCAAAGATCGCATACTGATGGAGCGCGACCCGCACCTTCTCATCGAAGGTATGGCAATCGCCTGCCTGGCGCTGAACAGCCATCTCTCGTACATCTACCTTCGCGGCGAGTATGAATTCATCGCGCACATTTTACAGCGCGCGCTTGATGAAGCATATGAAGCGGGGATACTTGGTCCTTCGATAATGGGCAAAGATTTCGCGCTCGACCTCTACCTGCACCTGGGGCAGGGCGCGTACATTTGCGGCGAAGAGACATCGCTGATCGAATCGCTCGAAGGCAACCGGGGCTATCCGCGCATCAAGCCGCCGTTCCCCGCCACTCACGGTTTTCTCGGATGCCCGACCGTGGTCAACAACGTCGAGACGCTTTGCGTGCTGCCCTGGATCATCCTGAACGGCGCCGCCGCTCATGCCGCTATAGGGACTGAGAAGAGCAAAGGGACGAAGCTTTTTTCCGTGTCTGGTCACGTAAACAAACCGGGCGTCTACGAAGTCGATCTGGGTTACCCCCTGCTCGATTTTATAAACAACGAAGCGGGCGGAATACCTGACGGGCGGAAGTTGAAAGCGGTTATTCCCGGTGGCTCAAGCGTGCCGGTGTTGACGGCGGCTGAGTGCGAAGGCGCGTTGCTCGATTATGAATCGCTGCTCAAAGCCGGATCGATGTTAGGGTCGGGCGGGATGATCGTGTTGGACGACAGCGTAAAAATGCCCGAGGTGCTCTCTGTCATAGCCGATTTTTACGGCCACGAATCTTGCGGCCAGTGTACGCCGTGCCGCGAGGGGACTGGCTGGGCCGCAAAGATTCTGCGCAACATAGTTGCGGGCAAAGGCAAGCGCGCGGACGTTGACCTGCTTTTGAAGATCGCGGATATGATGGAAGGCAAGACCATCTGCCCGCTCGCGGACGCCGACGTCATGCCGATTCGCAGTTTCGTCACAAAATTTCGCAGCGAATTTGAAGCGATGTGTTCTTAGTGGATGAATAAACTTTGGAAATCAGGCGATGCCAAAATTCACGGTAAACGGACAAGAGATCGAAGCGAAAGAAGGCCAGACTATCATACAGGCCGCGATGGCCGCCGGGATAGAGATACCGCATTATTGTTATCACCCGGATTTGCCGATTGACGGTAACTGCCGTATGTGCCTGGTCGAAGTCGAAAAGATGCCGAAGCTGCCGACTTCTTGCACGACGGTTGCCACGGAAGGCATGGTGGTACGAACGAACACCGACCGCGTTAAGCAATCTGTGCGCGGCGTGCTTGAATTCCTTCTGGTCAATCACCCGGTAGATTGCCCCGTCTGCGATCAGGCGGGCGAATGCCGCTTGCAAGACTACTACATGGTTTACGGGCTGCACACCAGCGAGATACCGCTTGAGATGAAAGTCCGCAAGCGCAAGGTGATCGACCTGGGGGATATGGTCGTATTGGATCAGGAAAGGTGCGTGCTCTGCTCGCGCTGCATAAGGTTCTTCGATCACGTCACGCACACCGGCGAGATGCAGTTTTTCGGTCGCGGCGATCACACGGCGATAGGCACTTTTGACGATAAACCGCTGGAAAACCCTTACTCCGGCAACGTCGTAGACATCTGCCCCGTCGGCGCGCTCACGTCGAAAGATTTCCGCTTCAAGTGCCGCGTCTGGTTTCTGAACAGCACGGACACTGTGTGCGGCGGCTGCTCTACCGGATGCAATATGAGGATCGATCATCGAGACGGAACGATCTTTAGATTGCTGCCGCGCCGCAACCCGGAAGTCAATCGGAGCTGGCTGTGCGATGAAGGGCGAATGAGTTTTCACGAGCTAGGAGCGGGCGAGCGAATATCTCGTCCGCTGACGAAAGGGCGCGACGGGATGCAGGCGCCGGTCACCTGGAAAGAGGCCATCGCTTCGGTGAACTCCCGATTGAAAGAGATCGCCTCGGCAAGCGGGGGCAATTCCATTATCGGGGTTGCGTCGCCGTCGGCCACTAACGAAGCGCTCTTTCTGTTCAAGCGTTATCTGGGAGAACAGGTCGGCGCGGCCCAATTCGAGTTCCGGCTCGATTCCGAAGACCGGAAAGTCACTGAAAAAGAGGACGAGATATTGCGCCACACCGATAAGCACCCGAATTCTATGGGCGCGATCAATCTCGGCTTGATGAGCAAGGAACTGGGCGGAATCGATGGCGCTATAACGGCGGCGCGCGCAGGTCATATCAAAGCCGGGGTGATCGTTTATTACAAACCGCTCGTCAGCCGACCGGAAGACGCCGAGCGGGAAGCGCGCATCGCGGAATTGATCGGCGCGCTTGAGTATTCCGTAGTCCTGGCGGCGCACAAGGCCGATTGGCTGGCAGGCGCAAGCGCGTTGCTGCCCGTAACGGCGTGGTCGGAAGAGAGCGGCACTTACACAAATTATCAGGGCCGCGTTCAACTCGCGGGTAAGGCAGTGGAGCCGGGCGGTGATATTCTGCCGCTGTGGGAAGTCTTTGCATCCCTGCTTTATGAAAGCGGAGACGGGACGCTGTGGCTGTCGCCCGACGATGTGTTTGGCATTATGGTTGAAACCGTACCGGCTTATCGCAGCACAGTCTTAGGCGAGACACGAATGCCAGACCCATTGCCGACGGCGTGACGTTCGGAAGGCGTGAAACAGGCCGCCAGAGCCGGTTTTAGCGATACGCGGGCCGAGCCGTCAGTTTAGATTTTTGAGTGTTGAGGCTATGAAAAAGCAAGCGAAAACTGTGAACGTGGCTGATCGCGCCCAGCGCGAATCGTCTGTAGTAAAAGAGGTGCTTGGGCCGCTCGTAGGCATGGGGCTGACCTTCACTCGAATGATGGAGAACGTCACGGGCCGAGTTGATCCGACGATCCACTATCCCGAAGAGCGCCGCGCTTATTCAGACCGTTACCGAGGCGCGCACATATTGACGGCGCGCGAAGACGGCAGCCCGCGCTGCGTCGCCTGTTATATGTGCGCGACGGCTTGCCCTGCCGATTGCATCTACATCGAAGCTGGCGAGCATCCCGATCCTCTGATCGAAAAATTCCCGACGCGGTTCGAGATCGATATGCTTCGATGCGTCTTTTGCGGTTTCTGCGTCGACGCCTGTCCCGAAGAGGCGATCATCATGAGCCGCGAGACTGAGATATGCGCTTACACGCGCGAAGAGACGCTCTGGGACATAAAGCGGCTGATGAGCAGGCCTGAGCTTCCTGAATTTGGGCTTGGATACAGGCCGAACGAGAACCTGATCGAAAGCCGCCTCGCCTTTGTCCCGAAAGAGAAAATTAAGAAAAGGCTTACCGGGCGCGTCACTCTGAAAGAAGACGTGGAGATGATCCCTCATATCACCTTCGACCCGACAGCAGAGACAGACGAAAAGTGAATAGCCGCATCAGGTGGAGGATTTCGCATCAGCGGTATTCTAACTTCCTATCGTAACCCTCAGTGGTAAATGATCGTGCGGTAGGTCACTTCGACAGGCTCGACCTGCGAATTCCCGTTCTTAGTGGACAGTTTCGATGTGACTCTCTTTATCCAGTTCCCTCTGTCATCGTACTCGTAGGTGTAGAACTCTTTGCCGGCCAGCGATCCATCAGATTTGTATTCATCCCTTTGTGTAGGGGTTGGCGAACTGTCGTAAATATAGACCCATTTTTGTAAGAGACGATCACGGGAATCATAGCTAGCAGTTTCGACCCTGCGATCATTATCCTCGTACCTGTAGGTTACTTTTTGTGTGTCGGAAAGGAATCTATGATCGTCTGAGCGGCCGAACATGCGCCTGTACTTCTTTGCCTCAATCCTGTTGCCGCGCGTGTCATGCTTGAAGACCCACCTATAGAGAGTGGTACTAACATTGGATAGAAAGCCCCAGTCGGCAGTCGTCGGAGGCCCCGTTGTGATCGGTGTTCTCGCATTCTTCTCAAGCCTGTCACCCTTAGAGTCATAACTGTACAGGTGATAAGGGGCTGGGCTACTATCCCGCTCCTCGGTCATATTCCCGCGAAGGTCATAAGCGGTTTCTTGCGAAAAGACGCGCTTTTGCTCAACCGAAGCGCCGGAGTTATTCAAGACCTTCGCTTTCTCGACCCGTACGGATTTTACCGAACCGAACAAGCCTTCGTGCTCTTTGTCAGTCTTGCGATTCTGGGCAGCTACAGGCAGCGCAGCCAGCAGCCAGCACGATGTCAGGACAGCGACCTGTTTCTGCATCAACATAGTGGTTCCGGTACTTTTGTTACTCACCTGCACCCGCAAGAGTCGGTCGTATCCAGGTCCGCGATATTGGCTGTTCTTCGGGGCGAAAAGGTTTGTACTGTCGCGGTGCCTCTTCTTCTGCAAGTGTCCACCATAGCCATCACTCTTCTGTCGGGTGCGTTGTGCTGCAACGTAAGGGTGCAGCCTCTGACCCTCAATGTTCCAGTCCCGCCGATAGTAAGGCCATTGCAGTTAGTAAACTCGTACGCGCCCGATTCGGAGTTGATTCTGAGTACGTCGCTGCCAGATTGCAGGCAAATGTCGAAGCCAGGGTCATCACCTTCGAAACGCGCCAGGGCAAAGGCGTTAACTGCGAAAGGGTTCCTTAGTGTGGCGAACCCGGCGGTTACAATCTTCCCGTCCGCCTGGATGGCGAGGGCTGTGGCTAGATCCTGATCGCCAAAAAAGTCGAGCGAGGTTTTACCGCCCGAACCGAAAGAGGGGTCGAGGCTGCCGTTAGAGTTATAACGGACGAGCGCAAAGTTCGTATTCGTTATAAAGTCGAAGCTCCCTCCCGCTGCTATTATCTTTCCGTTTGGCTGGATTACAATGTCGTTAATTGCCCCGCCCACGTCTGTCGTGACCTTACCGCCGGCACCAAATGTCGTATCCAGGCTGCCATTGCCGTTATACCGGACTAAGGCAGAGTTATCCAGAGATGGTTCCTCCGCCTCCCCCGCTAACACGATCTTGCCGTCCGTTTGAATCGCAACAGCAAAGGCGGTGTCGTTGCCGTTGAAAAAGTCGGTGCTCACCTTTCCGAATGTAGGATCGATACTGCCGTCGCTGTTATACCGAACGACTGCAAAGTCATCGTTCCTTACGAAAGGAGGAGTAATCTGCTGCCTTCGGGCTAACCCCGCTGCCACTATCTTTCCGTCCGACTGGAGGGCGACATCTAAGGCCTCATCCAGGTTACCGAAGAAGTCCGTAGTTACCATCCCTCCGTTACCGAATGTGTTGTCAAGATTTCCATCCGTATTGTAGCGAGCCAAAGAGAAGTCGCGGCTTGTCGGGGTAAGAGAAGTACCGGCTACGAGAATCTTTCCATTCGGTTGAATGACTACGGCAAAAGCTTGATCATCAAGACCGAAACTGGTAGTAACCTTACCGCCCACACCAAAGGTCGTGTCCGGGCTGCCGTTAGTGTTGTAACGCGCGACCCCATACTGCAACTTGTCGGTTACGGCAAGTCCGACGACTACGATCTTGCCGTCTGCCTGTAATGCCAGGTCAGAAGCCCCATCCTGGCCGCCGAAGCTGGTCAGAACTACACCGTTAGTCCCAAAGGTAGTATCCAAAATGCCATCCGCGTTATACCTGGCAACGCCGAAATCTAATTCCGCTATACCGGCCACAACTATTTTGCCGTCTGGCTGTATAACGACCGAGCTAGCAAAAGCACTTATCTCGTTGAATGGAGTAAACACTTTACCGCCCGTGCCAAACGTAGTGTCGAGATCACCCGCCGCAGCCTGCACACGATGGAGCGAAGTCGCACTTATAAACAATGCGACGAGAACCAGCACACTAAGCCTTCTCATACAATACTCCTCCAGTCTTTTTCACTTGCTAGCATACCTTCAATTACAATCCCACTCTGAGGGGTGAAAGTTCTATGAATCAGCCAGATAAGGGCCAAATCTTATCATTTCCCTTAATCGTGGGGCAACGGCCGTTTACTCGCGCTTCAGAATTATTGCCCGTGGAATGGCCCTGGAACGCGCAGGGTCGCTTTGTGAGGGACTTTCATTCTGAGTTGAGGGCCGATATAATCTCTAACGTCAAAAGATGAGATAATGCGAAGGGAAATTTGACAACCTACTTTTCGTTATCTGTTCCATCTGCCGAGCTTGCTGGACGCGCCATTCTGAAAGAAGAGGTGGAAATAATCCCTCATGTCACCTTCGACTCGAACAAGGATTGAGCGCGATTCGCTCGGCGAGCGCGAACTTCCGATGGATGTCTATTATGGCATCCAGACCGCTCGCGCAATCGAAAACTTTCCCATCTCAGGCTTCAAGCCTTACCCCGCATTCGTCACAGCTACGGTTCTGGTCAAAAAAGCCGCCGCTCGCGCAAACGCTGCGCTCGGCGCGCTTGACGGGCGTATTGCCGATGCAATCATTCAGGCCGCTGATGAAGTGCTGGCCGGTCGTTTGTCGGATCAATTCGTCGTGGACCCTTTTCAAGCGGGGGCCGGGACGTCTCACAACATGAACGTGAACGAAGTGCTGGCGAATCGCGCCATCGAGTTGCTGGGCGGCCAAAAGGGTGATTACTCAATCGTTCACCCGAACGATCACGTGAACATGGGTCAATCAACTAATGACGTGATCCCGACCGCCATGCGGATTGCGGCGCTTGAGCTGGTCTCAAAGCTTCTCCCGGCGCTCGGCTATCTGGCGAGCGCCTTGCTCGCAAAGTCCATCGAGTTTGACCGCATGGTCAAATCCGGGCGCACACACTTGCAGGACGCGGTGCCGGTCAGGCTCGGCCAGGAAGTGGGCGCGTACGCGACCGCTATACAGAAAAATTCCGATAGAATCTTGAGCGCCTCATCCGAGTTGAAAGAGATAGGGCTTGGCGGAACCGCCGCAGGCACCGGACTGAACGCCGTCCCCGGTTATCGAAAGCGCGTTGTCGAAGAGTTAAACGCCCTCGTCAAAAACCCGCTCATCGACACCGAAGGATTTCGACAAACGGGGGATTATTTCGAAGCGATGCAGAGCATGTCTCCTTTTGTTAATCTGTCGGGCGCGCTCCGCACTCTTGCGACGGATCTGACCAGAATTGCGAACGATCTGCGCCTTCTCAGCTCAGGCCCTAACACGGGGCTTACTGAGATAAATTTGCCTGCGGTCCAGCCGGGTTCTTTGATCATGCCGGGCAAGGTGAACCCTGTCATGGCGGAGATGACCAACATGGTCTGTTTTCAAGTGATGGGAAACGATCAAACGATAGCCCTGGCGGCGCAGGCAGGCCAGCTTGAGTTAAACGTGATGATGCCCGTCATAGCATTCGACCTTTTAATGTCGCTGACGATAACGACGAACGCGATAACGGTCCTGGCGGGGCGATGCGTAGAAGGCATAACCGCTAATGAAGAGCGTTGTCGCTGGTATGTCGAACACAGCGTCGCGCTTGTGACCGCGCTCAACCCGAAGATAGGCTACGCCCGCGCCGCCGACATCGCCAAGCGCGCGATTGCTAGAGGGAAGACGATCCGCGAAATCATTCTCGAAGAGAAGTTGATGACCCCGGATGAAGTCGCAGAAGTGTTGGACCTGTACGCGATGACCGAATACAAAGAAGAGGCGGAAAGCGGCGACCAACGGTGATTATATTGGCGAGAATAATTCTTTAAAACCTTGCGCTGAAGGGCTAAAACTGCTATTGACTCTTTTTGCCAAATAGGCGAAAGTTCTTTGTGAAATCAAGTATCAATCATACTTTACACTGACGACTTTGAAAGGAGGCTTAGGCTTAAATGACGTACGTTATCGCAGAACCCTGCATTGGGACTAAGGACACGGCTTGCGTAGATGTTTGTCCGGTAGATTGCATTCACCCGCGCAAAGATGAGGAAGCCTTCGAAGCGGCGGAATTGCTCTACATCCACCCGGATGAGTGTATTGACTGTGGCGCTTGTGAACCGGCCTGCCCCGTCCAGGCAATCTTCACCGAAGATGATCTCCCAGAGCAGTGGAAGCACTTTACTCAGATGAACGCAGACTATTACAAATAGACGCGCGCACAAGGTCTGCGAATTATCATCACTGGCCGCAGAATTATTTGAAGGGCCATCGCTTCGGCGATGGCCCTTTGTTCTATCGTTTGAAGATCGATATTAAGCCTAGTGCCGGATGCTCTTGAGGTTATGAACGAGCATCTTTTTGCCTTCTTGAAATCTGACTTCAATCTTATTGGGTCCGGGTGAAGATTCGACTGAGCCGAGGCCGAACTTTGGGTGGTCGATGACATCGCCGGCTGAAAAACTCGAATCCATGTTATAAGATTTTACGGGCCGCTTCGGGTCTATGCTGAATGCTGTTGCTTCCCGCGAGCGTTTAGTGCCTGTAGCCGTCCTGGTCCTGGGAGCGCGCTCAGTCTTTGTCGTGGCCGCTTTCTCTTTGTAGTTGTGGAGACTGCCGCACATCGAGCAAGTAACTTTCTTTACGACCTCTCCATCCATTGCAGTGACTGTGTGGCTGCGCTCGTCTTTGCACTTCCCGCAGTAGGTGCTGATCTCTTGTCCGACTCTTGGTTTTCTGTAGAGCATGGATTAAATATATCATTCGGATGGGTTAACTGCCAGTTTATGAGGCCTTCAGTTTATGAGGCCTTCAGTTTATGAGGCCTTCAGTTTATGAGGCCTTCAGTTTATGAGGCCTTCAGTTTATGCGGCCTTCAGTTTATGCGGCTTTCGGCGGCGCGTCAGATCAACTCCCTCAGCATTCGCGCCGCGCGATAGTGTATAGCATTCGACTCGCCCGGAAGCTCTCCGGGTCTGAAAAGCCCGTCAACCCAGCGAAGGTATTCTCCCACCGCGCGCTTGCCCTCGATCTTTGTCTCAATACGCCCGCGCCCTTGATAAGCCGTGATGTGATAGACAAAGCCGTCCGAGCCGAGGCAGACGGTATTCTCCCATAAGCCCTTTTTAACTTCGCGCCCTTCGCTGCCCAACAGCGATCCACGGAGCGCTATCTGAACAGGGTCTTTCGTTTCCGCCATGATCTCATTTCTACAGCAATCAAATTGCTTGCGCAATGCGGATAGAGTGACGCGCGAGCGGTGTGTTAATCTGAATCTTGTTGGACGATACTGTCCGGGGAAGTCAAAAGATGATTAATATTTTATCGGTCAATTGCGGGTTGGCATTCGCTCCCTATATAGCCGAATGCGCGCGCGCTTTTTTGAGCCGGCAAGCCGCAAGCGCGCGCGTCATCCGTCAGGGCGGAACCGGATTGATTATCAGGGCCGAAGAGGCTTTCTCTGTCAGATACCAGAACCGTGAAGCAATACTTTCGCGCGAAGAGGCCAGGCACTACTTGGAAACGCTGGACTTTCGCGTCGAATTCTACGACGTTAAGAGGACTTCCGACGAACTGGTCCTCTCAAACGTGGGCCGGAGCCTGATGATCTCTTACCCTCAATCCGACCTGTGGCTCGAAACAGAAACCATAGCTCATTTGATAACGATCTATAATCGCAACTCCGGCACGGTAGACGAAGAGATCAACGACGCGCTCAATCTGCCCGACTGGTTGACCGTATCTCTGAGCGCGGGCCGCTTGCTAATGAGCGACCAGCGAAACGGGCGATGGTCGCTGCTCGGGGCCGACCACATGGCCGAGCTTAAGAGCAGGCTCGGATCGTTGAGCCGGGCAAACGACGCGATTCGCCCGCCTCAACCCCCGACCATCTCTCTAAAAGGAATCACCGTTCACTTGCAATCCGCTTTCAAGCTGGCGGATGCGCTTGAGTCGTTTGCCGGGACGGGCGAAGTTTCGGCGTTTGAAGATGTCGCACCATTATTCGAGCTGAGAGTCGCAAAGGCGCTTGAAGGAATCGAAATACGGGATTCGCTCAGCCGCGTCGGCATTACAAAGAAGGAAGCCGCCAAGTGGGCCGCGATACTTAAAGACGAGCTGAAGCGCGTAGACGCAGGCTTTATCGATAGGGGGAGAATCAGGACGGTCGTGGCGCGCGGCGACCAGGGCCGGTGGGTGTTGCAATTGGGGGACGAAGTCTTCGTTCCTGAGCGATTGCTCGGTCAGCTCTCGGCTGCGCCGGATCAGTTTAGCGAGCAAGACGCAAGCTTGCCCGTCATAAAAAAGAGTGCGGATTTCTTATTACTTCTTGAAAGAAACGGCGGCGGGTGCGTCGCCCTCACCGAGAGGGAAGTCGGTCTGTTAACGCAACCGGACGCGACACGAGGCGATCAATAGAGGGCCTGCTCCTCATCCTCTTCATCGCGGTTTTCAAGCAAGTGGCCCATCTTCTCTTTCTTTGTCTTGAGGTACCCCCGCGACGATTCACTGGGCTCAAGATCAATCGGGACGCGCTCGACAATCTCGATTCCGGCAGCAAGAATAGCGGCAATCTTATCCGGGTTATTCGACATCAGCCTTATTCGGCGAAGACCTAGCTGCTTGATGATCTCGGCGCAGCACTCGTACTGGCGCAGATCCACTTCAAAGCCGAGCGATAGATTTGCCTCCACAGTGTCCTGCCCCGCGTCTTGCAGCGCGTAGGCCCGTATCTTGTTCGTTATCCCGATGCCGCGCCCTTCCTGCTGCTGGTATATGATTACGCCGTGCCCCTCTTCTTGAATAAGCTTCATGGCGTAGTCGAGCTGGCGTCCGCAATCGCATTTGGTCGAGTGAAAAACGTCGCCCGTCAGGCATTGCGAGTGTATACGGACGAGGCTCGGCGTCTCTGCGTCAAGTTCGCCTTTGACCAAAACGGGAAAATCTTCGCCGGACAGGTTGCTTCTAAACGCAATGATGCGGAACAATCCCATCTCTGTCGGAAGATTGGCTTCTGCGATGCGCTCTACGCCCGCGCAATCTTTTTCATCTGTGTTCATAATCTGATTCGATTTTAGTGAGCGGTGAAACTAGCGTCAAGGTATGGCTTCGACGGCCAAAAAAATTGCCGCAGGAACGCTCAGCGTAATGAGCGTCACTGCGGCACCATCAGGAGGATGAGTTGTCGTCTGTAAGGCGCAAGCTCGATGACAACTGCCGGTCGCGCCGGCTCTCCTTAGAGGAGTCTCTTCCGTTCACTCACTCGTTCACTTCGAGAGGATCTCTTTGAAAAATGCGAGCGCGCGTTCATCGCCCGTCTGGCCGAGCCAGAAGATTGCCTGCTTTCGGACTTCCGCTTTCGGGTGCGTCCTTGCGATCTTTATCAACAGCGGGATCGATTCATCCCTGGGTCGCTGGCTGATGGCGAAGACGGCCTGTTTTTGAACTTCGGTTTCGGCATCCGTGCTTTCAACAGTCTTGCCAAGCACTTCGAGCGCGCGCTTGCCTGCTTTCTGGCCGAGCCAGAAAAAGCGCCTGCTTTTTAAGCTCGCGATCCGGGTCATCGTTCGCAACCTTGACCAGAAAATCTGTGGCCGCGTCGCTGTTCTTGTTAATTGATGATGCAAAGATAATCTGCTTCTTTACCTCCCTGGATGTGACCGACGGGTAAAGACTTTGCAGGGCCGCGAGGGCCGAATCGTCCTTACTGGCTCCGATAGCGAAAGCGGCCTGCTTGCGAATCTCCGTAGCCTCTTGCTCGTTGCGTACAATGTCGGTTAAGAAAGCTTGCTCGCCCGGCACCTGTCCCAGCCAGAAGACGGCAGAGCTGCGCGCTTCACTGTTTGACGGATTGCGAACAATCTCTTTTAGCAACGACCCGACCTGCGGGTCGTCGTGCAATCCGATTGCCATGGTCGCCGTTTGAGCCACTCTTCTCGTCTCGTTCGACAGCGCGAGGTTCTTCAAAAGCGCGAGGCTTTCTTGATTCCCGGCGCGGCCAAGCCAATAAACTGGATAGCGGCTGTACTCTCGCTGGCGGTCGAGGTTATATACTTCAACTCTTGAGATGGCACGCCCATCCGAGTCGTGAAGAAGGAAAACGCCCAGATTGCGAGTCTCTATCATCCTGCCAGAGCCGTCTCCGATGTTGACCGTCGTGCCGGAAACATAAGTCGTCCCGTGACCGTCCGAGTAGTTATAATCAACGGCGACGCCGGGCCTGACATCAAACGCGTAGGCGACCCAGAATGATGTTTGAGTGGAGCTTGAGCGAGCCATCTTGATGGCAGACTCGATCTTTGACCTCAGGTCAGGCCCGTCTACGTTTATAAATCGCTCGCGCTGGGCCAGGGCCGCCGTTGTGATAAAGACTGTCAAAAGAACGGAAGATAAAAAGAGCGTAATAGTCCTTCGCATTCCACACCTCCTCTGCACGGTTCGAGATCAATAGTTTCAACGTTGCGGCTTCCGAGCTAGACGGTCTATTTCAGAAGCTCCTCAAGAAACTTGATGGCATCAGGATCGTTGCTCTGCCCGAGCCAGAAGATCGCCTGCTTTCTCAATTCGGTCGAAGCATCGGTCTTTGCTATATCGATCAACTTTCTGAGCGAAGTCTTTCTGCCTGTTTGACTGAGCGAAAAGATGATCTTCTTTTTCACCTCTTCGGTCTTTTCCATGTCGTATAACTGAGACAGATACTCGACAGCCTTGTCACCGCCTTGCTGGCCGATCCAGAAGACCGCTTCGCCGCGCTCCTCAATCGTGTCGCCTGACCGGGCTATCTCAAACAGCTTCTCTCTAGCCTTCGCATTGCCCATCTGTGATAAAGCGAAGATTATCTGTTTGCGCACCGTGACGTTTTTATCCGCCTCGTAGATGCTCAACAATTCGTCAGCGCTCTGCGAATCGCCCTTTTGACCGAGCCAGAAGATAGCTTGCTTTCTGACTTCGATATCCGCGCCCGAGCGGGCAACTTCTACCAGCAGGCCCCTGGCCCGTTGGTTACTGCACTGAGAGAAGGCGAACATTATCTGCTTTCGGACCTCGGTATCCTGGTCGGCCTGATAGACCTGCATAAGGACTTCGATGGCCGAATCGGTGCACCTCTGGCCGAGCCAGAAGATAGCCTCTTTCTTGATCTTCAGCGTTTTTGCGCCGCGCGCCATCTCGCCCAGGACTTGTTCGGCGCGAGAGCTTCCGTGTTGAGAGATAGCAAAGACGGCGGCCTTGGCGACTTCGTCATCGGTCGAGGTTGTAGCCAGCTCTTTCAATAAATCGAATATGCTTTCGTCGCGCGTCTGGCCGAGCCAGAAGATCGCCGTCTTCCGCAACTTCGTATTCGTTTCGTTGCGAGCCAGGTTGATTAAAATCGTTATCCCTGCTTTGGACAGGTTCTGGCCAAGCAATGCGATGGCCTGGTCTTTCTCTCTGAGGGTTGCCTTCGAGCCGGGCTTCAAAATCTCGGCAACATACTCGGGGCACTTCTGAGGGTTCCCCTGACAGACGCTCTGCAAGACATAAATTCTCATCTCAGGGTCTGACTCAGGCTTGGGGGGAGTGCCTTGTTTGGCGTTGATCTGGATTATCAACGCCTTGGCGTCATTCTTCCAACTCGATTTAGGATAATCGGAAATCAGTTGATTGAGCCTGTCGCGCGCATCGTTGAGCTTGTCTCGTTTGAAGAGCGCGAACCCCAGGTAGTAAAGCGCGGCATCCGCATTCTTATGATTGGGATAATCTTTGACGAAAACACTGAACCGTTCTTCGGCTCGCGGCCAGTTCTCGTCGGTGATCGAATCCCTACCCTGGCTGAACACCTGCATCGCCGTGTCCGTAGAATTCGATGTCTGCACAAGGCGGTTGAGCCTGTCCAGGTCTTGCGTCTTGCCCTGAGCGTTTCCGCCGCTGGCGAGTAAAAGTAACGATCCCACCAGGGCCAGCGCTATTATAAAGAAGCTCACCTGCTGGCTCTTACGCCGGTAATAAGATTGATTGATAGTATTAGGACACATAGTCTCTCCCTTATTCATTATTCTTTATTCACTTCGTGCCATGATCGGGGCCGAATAAATCTGTAACGTTGCGATTATCTCCGTCTGTTGAATCCGTTCTTTGACAGAGCGCACATCCTCTTGGGAAGGCCGCTCAGGCAGATTCGCGATGTCGAGCAATAACGGCTCAAGGCTGCCTAACAACTCCTGGACGGGCAGGTTCCCCTTGGCCTCGGCGTTACGACGAAGCAGAACGTTTTTCTGCAAAATGATTTGTGATCGCTCTTTTTCGTAAGTCGCGTTGACAACGTAATCATCACCGTCGAGGCTGACATTCTTAAACGACCGCAACAGCATCTGGGCCTGTTCCATGTGCCTGGCGGTTTCGAGATCAAAGAAAGCTACCTCTTCCACAGTCTCATCAGGCACGGCGGGCGCGACTCTCTCCGGTCTTTTCACCCGGCGCTTCTGGCCCTGCGATTTTGCAATCTCCGACCCGGTCGGGCCTGGTTTTGGAACAACGACCTTATCGGAATTATCTTGCGGCTTTGTTACCTGCTGCTCCACGGGTTGGTTGCCCGTGGCTATGGTTGGAGCAGTCTGATCCCCTTTATTTAAAAAGACCAACAATCCAGCGACAGCCATCAATATCAACGCGGCGGCGGCTGCGAGTCGCGGCGAGAACCAGGTTCCGGGTCTTGCGGGCAGTTCGAGCGGTCGGGGCTGATACTTGTAGACGCTCAACATCTGCTCAAGTCGCTCGACCTCAGGGTCAGGCTCGCCTGTTCCATCCCACAAATAATCGTCTTTCATACTGCTGCCTCCAATCCAAGCTTCTCGCGCAACATCTTCATGCCGCGATGCAGGTTGACCCGAACCGACGCGGGCGTCAGACCCGTGCGCTCGGCTATCTCGGGGCCGGTCATCCCTTCCACGAGACGAAGAATCAACGTCTCTCGGTAAGCTTCCGGCAAATCCTGAATCACGCCCAGCACGCGCGCCGCGTCCGCGTTCGCCTCGCTGCGGGTCTGGTCGGCGAACTCTTCGTGCAACTCTTCGGTCTTTCGCGAGCGGCGGTGAAAATCCATCGCGCGGTTGCGGGCTATCATCGCCACCCAGCCTCCGAAAGCGTTGCTGTCGCGAAGCGTGCTGATACGCTTATGAACTGTCAAAAAAACATCCTGGACTAAATCGTCCACCTCGGCCCACGGCACGCGCGCAAGCAACACGCCGTGCACCATCGGAGAATAAAGCTTGTAGAGCCGGGCGAACGCCTCCTGGTCGCCGCGCCGCGCCGCCTCCACGAGGAGGGCCTCGGGGCTGAATTCAGTCACTGCTGGCGCGACCGCCGGTTGGTTTTGTCTAACCAAGAAGAATAGCTCTCCGGTCATCTCAATCTCGCTCATTGTTGCCCTTCATTCAACAATTAAGACGCAAATCGAGATACGAGTGTTAACAGGCAAAAGGCTTGTGGCCCGGGTTCCATGTCCGGCCACGTCTCTGCCCGGTTTGCGCCACTTCGGCCATTATTGATATATTACGCCATTTGAAGGGGAAATCTAGTGACTGATGCCGAACACACGGTAAAGCTGCACGTCAGCGAAATCCCTACGTCAACGCCGAAGCGGCCAGTGCTCGTCTTTTTGCAGGGGCAGACCCTGGGGATGTCCGTCCCGATAGAAAAAGAGAAGACCGTAATCGGGCGTGGCACGCAGGCCGACATCGTGTTGCGTGACGAGATCGCCTCTCGTCTGCACGCCGAGATCGCGCGCCTGTCCGTAGAAGACGACATAGTCGAATATTATATAAACGATCTGGGGTCTACTAACGGGACTTTCTTAAACGGCTCTCGCGTGACCGATAACCAGTTGCTCGAAGACGGCGACAAGATCAAGGTGGGCAATCACTTGATGAAATTCGCGATGGTCGATGAATTCGAAGCCGAATTTCAAGAGCGAGTCCACCAGATGATACAGCGCGACGAGTTGACCGGCTTGCGCTCTCGCCGCAGCCTGTTTGCAGACCTCGACCGTATAATCAACGACGAGAACCGAAGCGATATGCCTCAGTCAATCGCCGTGTTGATGCTGGACCTGGATTTCTTCAAGCGCGTCAACGATGGCCGGGGCCACCTCGTCGGCAGCCACACGATTCGCGATGTGGGCCACATCATCCGCGACATTCTGGGCAGCGCAGACCTCGCCGCGCGTTACGGCGGGGAAGAGTTTTTCGCCTATCTGTTCGACTCGCGCGAAGGCGGGCTTGATGTGGCGGAAAAGATCAGAAAAGAGATCGAAGCCCATCCTTTTCAAGGCTCCGCGACCGACCCCACGCAGACCATGCACATAACGATCAGCATAGGTGTGGCGGCTTACCCGGAGGACGGCACAAGGGCGCTCGACTTGATTCAAAAATCGGATCAGGCGTTATATCGAGCTAAATTGAGCGGGAGAAATCAAACGTGTGTGTTCGACCCGAAGATAGACCGGCCGGAATCTTTCCGTCAGAACGTTGATAGCTCGGCAATTATGTACGGGCCTTCTGACGCTCAATAATTCACCTCACCTTCCACCCTTGTAATACTCTTAAAATCAGGCCTATAATCACAACGGCAAAGAGATCTTTGCCCCCCATTCAAGCCTTAGCTCTAAAATGTCCACTTTCGCCGTGGAGGCTAATCATGGAGAATTACTGTAACTGGTGTCATCAGGCAGATGAACCTCTATCCTTGCCGGGCCACCATTCTTCACAGATTTCTCTACAAGCACCCACTTGTCCGCAGTGTCAGCGCCCGATAGTTCTTATAACTGTTCGCAGAGCTTGTGAAATAGTTAATAAAAGTAAGAAAACTATACACCATTGGATCGCTAAAGGATTAGTAAGCATAGTACGAAGCGCCAGCGGCACTCCTCTCATTTGCCTAAGCTCTTTGTTTGTTCCACCGGATGAGAAGGTTAGCGCCCTCTCGAAAGAATGAGCAGAGTCGGTGCAGAATTTATCCTGAAAAGTGACATTTGAGGAAATTTGAGTAATTGACACTACATTGATGAGATGGATATAATGAGCCTGTTTGTATCCATAAGGTTGCTTCCTATCCCAAGCTTAAGGAGACGAAAATGAGTTCTTTCCGTTATCGGATTACCTTACTCTGTGTATTATTTCTCCTTATCTTTGCAAGTCCCTCACAACCTGAGATGGTCGGCACTTCCACAGTAGAGGCGCAAAACGCTTGCCGGATCCTATCTGTAACACAAGGCGGGGACGCAAATTGCGTATATACCAACTTACTTATTGGTTGTGATTGTACCTTTATCCCTGGTGGTAACCCTGGTTGTGCCGAGTATTATTTTTGTCTGACTTCCGTGTGCGATCATGGTTTTGGCATCTTTATAGACACTTACTGCGGTTAAGACTGATTGGAGGTTGAGATGAAATACCGAAATTCTTTACTGGTCGGCAAGCTTTTAATGGGGCTGTCCGTTCTGGTTCTTACTTTTATCTCTTCGGCTCCCGTGTCGGCAAAACAACAATCTTCACATCCGGGCAGGCAATTCGTTCCCCTGCTCCGTAAAAGCACGGATATTGCTAAAGCCAGCACTATGCCTGGAACAAGCTCACAAGTTACTATCAGGCTGAACGGCTTACAAGCGACCGATTTCGTGAATATTCGACCTAAAGTCCAGGATCAAGTTTCAGTGGCAGCAGGAACGCTCATAAGAACTGTTCATCCAGGCGGACACATCGAGCGGCCTTTCCAGGCTATAAGACCTGGCACACCTTTATCTGAATCTTCTTTGAAAACAGCAACCAACAGTATTGTTTTTGATCGCCCAGTAGTACTTGACCAAATAGTGTTTCTGGATATCGAAGTGCCACACAATGCTAAAGTGCGAATAATAGTAAATGGGGAAACTACACTAAAGGCTTCATTGCGGCAGCCTCTCTCATTTCACAATCAAGAATGGGGGGAAGGTGCTTCAAGTACTGCCATGACTCTTACACAAGCTGCCGGATTAAGCCCAGAGAACACCGCCCAAATTGATCAACCTCTATATGACCGCAATACCGGTTATTATTTGGTGCCTTCTTCTAAGCTATCGTTAGTGAAGAAACAATTACTTAAGGGTGAGCCCGGTTTAAGCGCCGTTGTAATCTTACAGATTGATGAATCAGGCCGTGTCGTAAGAGTTATCCCGCAAACCGATGCCCCTATACTAGATTTAGAAGAAACATTGATGAAGTGGCGGTTTGCTCCTTATACAATTAACGGCCAAGCTGTTCCTGTCAAGTCAATGCTAAGAGTAGCGGTTCAGTAAATAAAGCCGTGAATCACTAGACGGGCCGGAACCTTTCAGACAGAACGTTGATAGCTCGACAATTATGTACGGCCCTTCCGACGCTCAATAGCCCTACGGAAGATAGCCATATCGTCGCTCCGCACGGGACAGCAGCGGAGCAGCATATTCGTCTCTCATCGATACATCGGGTTCAGTGAACCGGCAGCTTTTCCTTGATCGTCGTCAGAAACCTGTCAAAGTCGATAGGCTTTTCAATAAAGCCATCGGCCCCGGCTTGAATGGCATCATCGATCATGCGGCGGCCATACGCGCTCATGACAATTATCGGAGTCTTTTCCAACCCGTCGTCCTCGCGCAGGCGTTTTATCATTTCAATGCCGTTCATCCTGGGCATCTGTATGTCTGTGACAATCAAGTCCGGATGGTCACTGGTCGCGGTCTTATAACCTACGATGCCGTCAATGGCATGCTCGACTTCGTAGCCTTCCATCTTCAACAAGCTGCATAACATAAATGACGTATCGTGATGATCCTCGACAACTAGTACCTTTTTCCCCATATCGATGTTCATTCTATAACCTTAACATAATATTAAGCGCCAAGCAGCGCCATGCGCAACCTTGCCTCCTGCTCGGAATCTACCAGCGCAACAACCAGATCACCTTCTGAGAGCTTGGTTTCGCCGCGCGGAACTACCGTGACGTTGCCGCGCAGTATTGCGATCAGGTTACTCTCAGGGGGAAGTTCTATCTCGCGCAGTAGGTGTCCTGTAGCAGGGGAGTCTGCATCCAGCGAGTATTCCAATATCTGAAATGCGCCTTCTTGCAGGCTCAAAAGCGTCTTTATTCTCACCGTTGGCAATTCGCGCTCGATGACTTGCTGGATTATGGCTGTAGAGCTGACTGTCGAATCAACACCGAGCCGCGCCATGACTTCTTCGTTCTTAGGATTCGACGCTCGCGCGATCGTCTTTGGCACGCCGAATACTTTCTTTGCCAACTGGCAGGCGATGAGGTTGTCTTGATCGCTGCCGGTCGCCGCTACGAATACGCGCGCGCGATGCGCCTCCGCATTCTCCAAAACGTCGTGCGTAGAACTGTCGCCGATAAAGACGGGGCAGTCGAGCTTGTTTGAGAGCGCAACGGCGCGCGCATTGTCTCGTTCGATGACTGCCACCTCGTGGCCGCTTTCGTAAAGCTCGCGGGCGAGGTTGACTCCGACTTTTCCGCCGCCTGCGATCAATATGTAACGCGAATCGTCTGTCAACTTAAACCGCTGTCGCGGCGCAACCTTCGGAGGCTCAGCCGAGATGCTCTCTTTTGGTGTGGGCCTCTGGTTAGAGGCTATATCCACCTGCTCGACGATAAGTTTAACGGCGAAAAGAGTCGGGCAGACGACTATGAGCTGGGGGTCTTCTTGAGTCGCTTCCGAATGGCTCGGCTCGTAGACGCGGGCGATGGCATACGGGACGCGGTAGTGGCTGCGGGCTACCTGGGCGGCCATCAAGTTGACGTTGTCGTCGCGAGTCACGGCCAGCAGCATGTCCGCATCGCCTATGCCTGCCTCTCGCTGGATATCGACGTCGATCCCGTTTCCCTGGACCAGCTCGACGCCTTCAAGATGAGAAGCGCGGCTGAGCCTTGTCGCTTCTTTGTCGACGAGCGAAATCTGATGACCCCGGTTTAAAAGCTCGGCGACCGTGCGTGACCCGACCCTGCCATATCCGATTACTACGATTTTCATCTGTCTCTCTCTAAGCCTAACAGGAAGCAGGGGTAGAGGCTAGGGACCAGCAGTATCTTTTATCTAGCCCCTGGCCTCCAGCCCTAGTCCTTAATTATGAATGCTTCCGCATCCGGCCTGACGGGGCGCGAGAACCAGAGCGGTCTTCGCAAGTTTCCAGGCCCCGGGGCCGGACGCGCCTTCTCAAGCCATTTGCGATAAATCTCATGAGAGCGAGCCGTGTCGACTACGACATCGCCGTATTGATCATCACTCGCGGCACGTTCTACGCGAACGCGCTGGTGCCAGCAATGCATACCGCTCACGGGGTCAGGGTGAACGGCGAATGTCAGGTTCTGGTGAACGCCGCCTTCCTGCCAGAATATGCGCGCGGAATCGGGGTCGTCGCTCTCAAAAGGCTCGATGCCTTCGATACGGCGGACCCGCCAGCGACCCTCTCCCAGCTCTTCGATGTCTACGAGCGCAGAGGCCCACCGGTCGGTGCCGCTATCTTTTTTGAGCCGCCACCGGCCAAGGTGATGCGAGCAGGCAACGACGCCCGGACGAATCCCTTCCGTGACCCAGACGCGGAGCACGAAATGGCCTATCTCTGTCGTGACGCGAGCCAGGTTGCCGGTCTCGAAACTCCACTTTTCAGCATCCTTCGGGTTCATCCACAACGGGTTTGTGTGCGAGATTTCGTAGAGCCATTTTGCGTTTCCCGAACGCGTGTGTATCAAAGTCGGGAGCCGGAAGGTGGGAACCAGCAGGAACTCGCCCTTCGCTTGATCGAGGTCGCGCCAGTATACGTGGCTATGCTCGTAACCGGGGATGGCGTGCTCAGGCCATTTCCAATCGACCAGAGTCTGTGAATAAAACTCCAGCTTGCGCGAAGGCGTGCCGAACCCGCGAGCCGTTTTTCCGTCTACTACCACTCCTACAACCTGCTCGGCGTCTCCGGTCCGTTTTATGACGCGGCCCGTCTGCTCATCGATCCGGCTGCCTTGTAGGTCGGCTTCCGGCACGGAGCTTTTATGCTGGTCGTAGACCTCCTTCTTTACCGAAAACGCGCCGTGACGCCGCATATAATCGAGAGGCGCGAGCCCCGCGCTCTGCGCTTTTTCGACAAGACCGGGAACCGAGTTCTCGAAAATCCAGCGATAATACTCTTCTATAGTAATCTTTTCGCCCGGCCGGTAAGGAGATTCGAAATGACGGCGCACGCCAAGCTCGCCCGTGGGGTCTATGCGCCAGGAAAGCTCTATCCAAAACTCGTCTTCCTCCCATACCTCGCCGGGGTTCGCCTGATAAGTGTAGTCGAACTTTTCGCCTTGCCGCTCGCGCAACACGCGACCTACAGGTTGGCGGAAGCCTATCCACTGGCCCGCGTGCGTTTCCTGGCTCATCAAATCGTGACGCTCCGCGCCCATTCCCATCGGCAAAACGTAATCGGCGAACCAGGCGGTTTCGCTCCAGACAGGAGTCAGCGCGGCGTGCAGTTCTACTTTTGCTTCGTCTCTTAAAACCTCTATCCATGTCAGCCCGTCAGGATTGGTCCACACAGGGTTGTAGACGCGCGTGAAGTACGCCGCGACGCGCCCGCGACCTTCTTTGAGAAAATGAGGAAACAGAAAGCTCATCTCGTGGTGCGCGAGCGGGTACTCGCGCGGCCAGAGGATTTCATTCCAGACTTTCTGTGGCGCGGGCTTTGAAAAAGGCGTAGCCACAAACTTGTTCCAGACGTTAGGCAGCACGCCGCCTTCGGTCCCTATGCTGCCGGTAAGCACGTTCAAAAACATCAACGCGCGCGCGACCTGCCACCCGCCCTCGTTGCCTGACGCGGCGCTGCGCCACACGTGCGCGGCGAAAGCCGAGCCTGCGCGAGCAATCTCTCTCGCGATTGTGACGATCTTTTCCGCCTCGACGCCGCATTCGGCTGCGGCGTATTCGGGTGTGAACTGGGCGTAAATCTCTTTGAGAGTCTTTATAAATGAATCGAAAGAGCAGGGAAGTTGCGGGCGCTCGGCCTTCATAAACTCTTCCCAGTTGACCCACTGCTTGAC
Source organism: Blastocatellia bacterium (assembly GCA_963728545.1). GTDB lineage: Bacteria > Acidobacteriota > Blastocatellia > UBA7656 > UBA7656 > DASUNP01. The sequence continues at coordinate 1,113,142 of CAVSKO010000002.1, read as the reverse complement.
GAACTCTCGATCAAAGCTCTCTTCATTCAAGATGACGTGCGCCATCGCGAGCAGCAACGCGGCTTCGGTTCCCGGCCAGGGCGAGAGCCAGTAGTTCGCCATCGAAGCCGTGTTCGACAATCGCGGATCGACCACGGCGATCTTTGCTCCGGCCGTCTTCCCTTCGATGATGCGCTGAGCGTGCGGGTTGAAGTAATGGCCCGCTTCGAGATGCGAGCTGAGCAGTAGAATAAACTTTGCGTTTGCGTAATCGGGCGAGGGGCGGTCAGCCCCCTGCCACAGCGCGTAGCCGACTCTTGCGGACGAAGAGCAGATATTTGTGTGCGAGTTATGCCCGTTAACGCCCCAGGCTTGAAGCACGCGGTCGATGTAGCCGTCGTGTCCCGGACGACCCACGTGATAGATCACTTCGTCGCGCCGGTCTTCGATTAGCGCGGCGCGAATCTTCGCGGCAAACGTATCGAGCACCTCATCCCAGGTGGTTCGCTCCCACTGGCCTTCGCCGCGCGCACCCACGCGCTTCATCGGGTAGAGTATTCGCTCGGGGTCGTGAATCTGGTTTATAGTCGCGGGGCCTTTTGCGCAGTTGCGCCCGCGCGAACCGGGATGGAGCGGATTGCCTTCGAGTTTCTGTATCTCGCCGGTCTGTTTGTCTATGTAGGCGAGCAGGCCGCAAGCCGCTTCACAGTTAAAACAGATCGTCGGCACAAGCGAGTAGCGGCGCTCGACTTTTTTAGGCCACTGGCGGGAATCGTACTCGACCCAATCATCCCACCGCTCGTAGGGCGGATAACTTGCGAGCCGTCCCCTAGGAGATTGATCCTGTTCGTCAGACATTCATTGCACCTTAGATTCAAGACATCTCACCGCCGCAGACACAGAGAACACAGAGGGGGCGCAGAGCAGACGTTGGTTTTCTCTGCGCCCCCTCTGTGTTCTCTGTGTCTCTGCGGTGAATCTTTTCATTTTTAGCTTAACGGCACTGCCTGCCCGGCCTGTATCCAGATGTGTTCCCACAAGAATAATCCGCCTAAGGCGAACAGGCTGACTATGCCGGCGATTATTCCAAACTGCGCTGCTCCGGTCGCAAGCAAAACTACTGGCAGCACCGTGCCGAGAATTACCGCGCCGCCCCAAAAGAGCTTGCTGAAGATTCCTTTCGTGATCAAACGAGCGGCGCGTTTTCTTTCCACACCCTCTTCGGGCATAAATAATTCGCCCGCCATCAAGACTCCGTGCGCGAAGAGTGTTCCTAGAAACTCGTAATACAAAAATTCAAACCCGGCTCCGGTCACATCCTTACCGGTAAGCAGAGCGTCGACGACGAAGATGAGCATCAAAACGGCGGAGCCCGCTACCATTGCCTGAACCAGCAAGTGCAGAGGCGTAAGCGTGCTGTGCCAGAAGACGCGCCCGCGCGCCTGCCGGAAAAGAAACGCGGAATAAACGGCTGTCATTATGGCAAACAAAGCCCCCAACCACATCAGCGGCTCTTCTATCGCCTCCAGCCCTATGCTCCACAACCCCATCCAGAGCAGGAGAATCGCCCCGTATATCAGCAAGATGTAGCCGCCGATCACAAGCCACGACTTCCATTGAGGCCACAACAGAATTCTCAAGAACCTCTCCGGCCTCTTCAAATCCATCACCAGCAGCGCAAGGGTCGCGGCCAAAAACAACAGCCCGACCTGCGGCGCGGTAGAGTCGAAAAGCCAGTGGCGATGCGGGACGAAATTGAAGCCTAGAGCCATTGCGGCAACGATAAAAGCCCCGGCGGAAATTGATTTCGTCCACAGGTAGGCAGAGACTTTCCAACCCCACGGCCTCTCGTGAGAGACGTCATAAGTCGTCCGTGCCCGCGCATCGGCATCGGCCATCGCCTGTTCATCTTGGAATATCTCATCCATCTGTTGCTCGGCCCACATATAGCCCCCGGCGTGCGTCTGGTCCGTAGGCACGAGGGCGGCTTGATCGGCTTCGATATAAAAGACCTTTGGCTTAGTGCCTGCTTCCGGCTTTCTGACAAGCGTCTGTTCAGAGGCGATCAGGCGAGAAATACGCGTAGAAGGATCATCCATATCGCCCGAAACAATCGCCTGCACAGGGCAGACGATCACGCAGGCAGGCTCAAGCTGGACTTCGACCCGGTGCGCGCAGTAATTACATTTTTCGGCCGTGTTTGTGTTTGGATTGATGTAAAGCGCGTCGTAAGGGCAGGCCTGCATGCAGGCTTTGCATCCAATGCAGCGATTGCCGTCAAAATCGACTATGCCGTTATCTCGGCGGTAAAGGGCCGTCACCGGACATATCGTAATGCAGGGCGCGTCCTCGCAATGATTGCACCGCAGAACGGAAAAAAATCTTCGCGTGTCCGGGTATTCGCCTTTTTCAATGTATTTTACCCAGGTGCGAAATGTGCCGAGCGGGACTTCATTTTCGGACTTGCATGCTACTGTGCAGGCGTGGCACCCGATACATTTTCTGTGGTTGATTACGAAACCGAATTTCATAGATTATTGGTCTGGGGGCGTGGTAGCTGATCTAAGCATGTTAAGTTGTCGAAGCATCCTCGGTGGCGGGTCACATTTTTATCTTCTCGTTTTGTTCTTGTCAAGCTGTGGCGTGTTAAAGATCATTCGGCAATCTCGCCGTCTAATTCCGCGACGGAGGGACGATGACCGTTAACGAGTCAATAATGCGGTCTGCCACGTCGCGCCCGGCCTGTTTAAGCGTGTATTCGACAGTAGCAGGCCCGCCGGGAACAGGCAATGGGACGCCCACGCCTCCGACGCCTCCTCTGGGCCGCATCTGATACACCCTGCCTGATGTCTTTATCTTGCCCGTGCCCGGCGTAAAGACCGTGTACTCTACTACCATATCTTCGACGTACTCTTGCCCCATGCGGTCGCGGTTGCGGTTATACCCCATCCTATCCGAAGACATTTCAAGAAAGACGACGTATCTGTTCGTGGAAGCCTTCGCCGCATCGCTGGCCTCTTTGCGATTTATTTCATTCGGATGCTTTTCTACCTGGAGCGCGGCGGATTGCTTCAACCGGGCGGCACAGCCTTCGACTACGTAGTCGGCCACATAGTAGACACCGTACATCGAGTTAGACTTAACAATCATTACAGGTGTTTGCTCTTTTTCAGGTTTCGCCTCCTGCTTGGTTGACGGCTCAGGCTCGGTTGACTTCTGAACGCCCTCGGACTCTGTCCGTTTAGGTGGGCGGCGGCCCGATTGGGCTTCGGCGAAACTGGAAATCAGGAGGACGACCCCAACGCAGAAGACCAAAGCAACGCGCCGTTGATCCCGCGCCAATCGTAAAACAGAAAACAGATTTTGCATGACGGGTTACTCTCTATTTCAAAACTTTCGAGATCGTTTGCGCACTCTCTCGACCGCAGCGATCAGATGCCTGCGCCGCCCGTGAAATATCCTTCTCTCCATCGCCCCACGCGCGAGCTTCGCGGGCTGTAGGTGTTCAGCACAGACAGTGGTGGGGCGTAGCAGTGAAGCGTTACCATATCGCGCCCGGCGGGCTGGAGATTTAATAGCTGATGAACGTCAGGCACGTCTGCGCCCGTGATAGATCCAGGCCCCCAGCGATAAGTGTTATAAGGGCGAACGCGGCCTTCGGGCGCATGCTCAAACATCGTCTCTGTCAGCAGCCCTTCGCACACCATCACAACGCCTACAGACCCGCCGTGATCGTGTATAGGAGTGCGCTGCCCCGACCGCCAGCACAGCATCAACATCTCGGCGAATGAGCTGCGAGCTACGAGGTTCCTTGCGTACTTCCGTGCGGTGAATAGTCTATACATCTCGTAGTCGCGTTGTCTGAGAACGAGCGACGAGAACCACTCTTTGATCTGGTCGAGCGTCGGAACCTCTGTCAGGTTGTGGATGATCTCTGCCGCCTCGCCAAGCGATATCTCGTTGGCCGAAGTATTGGCTGACGGCTCGAAAATCGTGTTGGTGTCGGTTACTTGCATATCATCAGGGGGAGTAAAGAAAAACTGTATGCCAAGTCTCTAGTCTACACGCGAGCAAAGCGTTGTCAAGCAAGCGCACAAGCATATTAAAAAGGGCTTCATTTGTATGATTTCTGCTGCGCTCGCGGTCGCGCCGCAGTCTCGAAAAAGTCTTCTGGCTGCGCTTTGTGCGAGTTTCGAATCTGGCATGGCGGTTGCAACAGGGTGGTTTCATATCATTGCGTGTTAACCGGCAAAGCGACGGCAGACGGAGGGAACCTATGGCGACGAGCATCATAATAGTAATCTTGTCTATATGTCTATTAGCAGCAAACACGCGGGCCGAACAGTACGCCGGGCCGCCGAGCGGTGACGAGCCTGCATCGAGTGAGCCAGTTCAGCAACAAACAGCGCAAAGCAGCGACCCGTCAAGCAAACCCGCTCAGGCACAATCAAAAGAAGAGAAGAGAATTCGTGAGATAAAAAACAGGATAAGGCAATATGGACGCGCCGCCAGAATCACCGTTGTGCTTTGGAACGACAATGAGCGCTATGGCAGCCTTGAGTATATCGATGTTGACACCTTCCAGCTTGCCGAAGTTGATATAAATCAGGAAGTCACCATCGCATATAAAGACGTAAAGAAGGTGCGAAGAGGCTACGGCCAGTTCAACGCCATAACAGGAAAGAGGGTGAGCCCGACAGTGAATCTGGTTTTAAAGCTGGCAGTCCTGGCTTTTCTTTTTATCATCGTGCCGCTTTCGGTGCCGCGAACATAAAAGGCGTCGCAGAGATCGCAAATAAGCTTCGCGATCTCTGCGGCTTTTTTTGTGGTGAATTATGTTTTAGCGTCTGCGCTTGGTCGGCCGGCTGGCGCGGCGGCGAACGCGAGGCGCGTTTGCAGAAGCTGCGGCAACGGCAGGCGCGGTTGCCTGTGTATTGATAGCCCCGGCTTGTTCCGAACCGGCTCCCACTTGCATGGCCTCTTTCTTCACGCCGTAATCCATGACGATGAGAGTCAATAGCCCGACCAGGGCTAACGTCATGACCCAATACCCGATGGCAAGAAATCCTGACCAAACTGTGAGAAATATGATTAGCCCGACTACCGCCAAGAATAAAAGTCGGGGGATCGTAAGCACTCCCGACTTAATTACTTTCTCCTCTGCCATGTATGAATCTCCTGGATTGATGATAGCCCACAATTATGACGTCAACCCTGCCTACTTTGCAACCCGCATTTCGCCTTAGATTGACGAATAATTTTTGCGATTATCTTATTAACCTTTGCGAGGATGCAGGAAGGCTTCAACCGGCGATTGATAACGCTATCAAGGTGGCAAAGATAACGAGCATCACGCCGACCGTCGCGTATTTGAAGTAATGGCCGGGCCAGCTTTTTACACGATTGCCGACGTATTTGATCGCCCAGCACTCGGCAATCCAGCGAGCGCACCGGCTGAGACAAAGCAGCGTGAGAAAGGCTAGAGGGTCGATTGCGGTAAAGCCCGCGCCCAGACAAGCAAACCTGAATAGCCCCGTCGTGACACCCGCAAGGATAATGAAGATAAATCCCCATTCGCTATTGAACCACCCGACTACGTTGGCCCAGCGCTCCCCGCCGTCGTAATAGAGGATCAAAGGCTCGCCGATGGAGCTGAAAAACAATCGGCCTATGGCGTAAAGCAGAAGACCGCCGAGCGTTGAGCCGCATGTCGCGCTCAAGGCAAACTTGAACCATCTGTGCGGCGCTGCCGTAATCAACGCGACCATTATCAATGCTATTGGGATTGGAAGGATGGTGCAGCCTGCAAGCTCCAACAGAAAAACGAAGGCGACGGCCCACCGGTGTTGAGCTATCAATATTGAGTTGCTGCGAATCTTTTCAGCCCACCAGCGCGGGCTCCATAAACTTCTAATAAGCATACTGTAAACTGCTAGCGGCGATTATCCGGGCTGCAATCTATACCGCCCGTTTTGATACTAACATAATGCGACCTGAATAATCAGCATCTCCTTAATAAGCAAAGGCGGGCTTCGAAGCCCGCCTCACTACAGTCCCGAAATCAAAATCTACCGTTCTAGTTTTGCGCGCCGATTCGCATTCCGTAAAACGAGCGCCATACGAAGAACACCGAAATGAGAAAGAAGATGGCAGCCAGCGTGTGACCGAAACCTGTCCCGCGCGTCTTCGTCATCTCAACGGCCAGCTCAACCGCAAGCAACCCGAAAAGCGTAGTGAACTTGATGACGGGGTTCAATGCTACCGAAGACGTATCCTTAAACGGGTCGCCAACCGTATCGCCCACGACCGTTGCGTCGTGCAGGGGCGTCCCTTTTTGCTTGAGTTCTACCTCTACGATTTTCTTTGCGTTGTCCCACGCGCCGCCAGCGTTAGCCATAAAGATCGCCTGGTAGAGGCCGAATATGGCTATAGAGATCAGGTAGCCGATAAAGAAGAACGGGTCTACGAATGCAAACGCGAGAGACGAGAAGAAGACGGTCAAGAAGATGTTGAACATGCCCTTCTGCGCATACTGCGTACATATCTGGACCACCTTCTTGCTGTCTGCTACCGAAGCCTTCTCGACGCCTTCGAGCCTGATGTTTGCCTTGATAAACTCAACCGCGCGATAAGCGCCGGTCGTAACTGCCTGCGTCGAGGCGCCCGTGAACCAGTAGATCACCGCGCCGCCCGTGATCAGGCCGAGCAGAAAGAGCGGGTTCAAGAGCGAAAGGTTCTGATAGAAAATGGCTTCCGAGGCTGCCTCACCCCTCAGTACCTGAATGATCGAGAAGATCATCGTCGTAGCGCCGACAACAGCCGTGCCGATCAACACGGGCTTGGCCGTTGCCTTGAAGGTGTTGCCCGCCCCGTCATTCTCCTCAAGCAGGTGTTTAGCTCTGTCGAATTTCACCGGGAGGTTATACTCCTTCTTGATCTCCTCTTCGACATTAGGCACCTGCTCGATGAGCGAAAGCTCATAAACAGATTGCGCGTTGTCGGTCACAGGGCCATAGGAATCAACAGCGATCGTCACAGGCCCCATCCCGAGGAAGCCAAACGCCACAAGCCCGAAGGCAAATACCGCAGGCGCGGTCATCAATGGGGCCAGTCCATATGTGCTGAATATGTAAGCCACACCCATCAGAATGATAATGCTGATCCCCAGCCAGTAAGCGGAGAAGTTGCCCGCTACAAGGCCCGATAGAATGTTGAGCGACGGGCCGCCTTCACGAGAGGAAATGACTACCTCTTTGACGTGACTCGACTCGGTTGATGTGAAGACCTTGACCAGTTCGGGGATGATCGCCCCCGCCAGCGTCCCGCACGAAATGATGGTGGCCAGCTTCCACCACAGCGTTGAGTCTCCGCCGAGCGTGGGAATCATCAGATATGAGACAACGTAGGTGATAGCAACCGATATGATGGAAGTGAGCCATACGAGAGAAGTGAGCGGAGCCTCGAAATTCATCTGGTCGGCGTTTGCGTAGCGGCTCTTTGCGATGGCTTGATTTATGAAATAAGATATGGCGCTCGCCACTATCATCATGATGCGCATCACGAAAATCCAGACCAGCAGTTGCACTTGCACGGTTGCGTTAGGCACGGCGAGAAGAATAAATGTGATGAGTGCGACTCCGGTCACGCCGTAAGTCTCGAACCCGTCCGCGCTCGGCCCGACCGAATCGCCCGCGTTATCGCCCGTGCAGTCGGCTATGACGCCTGGATTGCGAGCGTCGTCTTCTTTGATCTTGAAGACGATCTTCATGAGGTCAGAGCCTATGTCGGCGATCTTAGTAAATATGCCGCCTGCTATCCTGAGCGCCGCCGCGCCTAAAGACTCGCCGATTGCGAACCCGATAAAGCAAGGCCCCGCATAATCGGGTGGGATGAACAACAATATGCAGAGCATTATCAGCAGCTCAACGCTGATCAACATCATGCCTATGCTCATACCGGCACTGAGCGGGATGGCATAGATCGGATAGGGTTTGCCCGCGAGGCTCGCGAAAGCCGTGCGCGAATTGGCAAACGTATTTACGCGGATGCCGAACCAGGCGACGCCGTAACTGCCCCCGATGCCAATCAGGCTGAACAGTATTATTATCAGGACCTTCAACGGCGGAAAGCCGTGCGTTACTGCTCCGGTCACCGGGTCTACAGTCGTGGCAAGCCAGCCAAAGTAGACGGCTACGATTAAGCCGATGAATATCCATAGTACGAGTATGAATTTGCCTTGTGTGACAAGGTAGGTTTTGCAGGTTTCATAAATAAGCTCGGAGATTTCCCGCATGCTGCGATGGACGGGAAGCTTCTTCAAGTTCATGTAAATCCCCAGTCCGAACAACAGACCGAGGAAACATATCACTATGCCCAACAGCAGCAGTGTGTGCCCGTCTACGCCAAGGAAGCTTTCTTTTGACAGATCGGGCAGCCTTAGATTTGCCTCGCCCCCGGCACGGCGTGGAGCCGGCTCGCCCTGCGCGAATGCCGTAAAAGCGTTAAACGCTATGAAAGCGATTGCTGTCGAAGCCGCAACGAGATTGCGGCGGCTGAGGACGTTTTTTACGCCTTTCGCGCTTGCGCTCGCTTTGCCCCGAAAAAAAGCCGTCAAGTATACGGCCATTGCTAAAGATATAATGCTGAAACCTATGGCTGGAACGGATTCCATAATCTTTGTTGTTAACTCCCTTTGTATTCAACCGCTCACCGATCTTGCGACCGGCTTTGGAATTTTTTTGCTGACTAATCTGTAATGTTGAGCCGTGGTAGGAACACCCGCATTCGGCGCAGTCCACTGCACAGATACGCATCGCGCGCTCACGGCAAAAAGAGCCTTATAGCATATCGCAGAGAGAATGGGCAAGTAAGCGTTGACATATAAGGTTGCCTACACGCAAACTGTACCCATAATAAGCGTACGGTTCGAGGGTCTGGCCAATGACTGACGACGAGACGACTAAACAGTTACCCACAGATGACCGTCTGGACTCGCTCATATCGCTCGTTCAGCAACTTGCCATTGATCTTAAAGATGTGAGAGAACGACTCGATGGTTTAGAGGCCAAAGTTGACGCCCGCCTGCATGACACAAGGCCAATCTTGGAAGTCATGCAAGCCCAGATCAAAGAATTGCGCGAGGATGTGCAAAAAGGCTTTCGCAGGTTTGACCGGCTATTCGACCACGTAGCTGGGGAATTAGGACGAGTCCGAATGGATGTAAACGATCTGGAAGACCGCATTGACAATCTTGAAGATAAACCGTCGTAAGGCTTTGGTCACTGCTGCTTATAAACCGAGGCGGCGAGATCGGTCTGAGCAGTGTAGCTCTCATTCACTTGATCGAACATCCATTCAAAGCGGTGCTGGGTGTTGCCTTTCACCTCGTAGCTGAACGAGATCAAGCAATTATTTCCCTCGACGGGATTGACCTGCCAGCCTTCTTTTTCAACCAGCAGCCCCGCCTCGCGCGCCTTAGCTACTGCCTGCTCAAGCCATTCATCTATGGTCATCCCGGTATGTTGAGAAGGCATCTGTCGGAGCCTGTCCATGGCGAGATATAACGAGTCCGCCTCTTGCGCTTTATGCTCTTCCAGAAGCGTCATTCCCAGATAGCTGCCGATTCCGCAAACCAGTATTGTAACCACGACGATGATAACCGATACCATAGGCCCGACGCTTCTTCTAGGTCCGCGCTCCCTCTTGCGCTTTGCCCTGGCCTTGGTCTGCGGACGGTTGTTTTTATTCTTGAGGTAGCTTCGGCCTTTCGGAGTAGGCAGCTTACAGCCCGGACAGCACAGCGCATCGTTGGAAGTTTCCGCGTAGCATTTAGGACACCTCATAATATTTTCACCCCGGGTTTCATATGAGCTTTGAGCTACTCAAGCATTTCAAATACCAAAAGTTGGCATTTCGACTTGCCGTCGAATCTATTGCTAAACCAGAGGATAAAAAAGCGCCGGAATCAATCGCGGTGAAAAAACGTGAAAAGAGTCCCGTTTTTTGTCATACCTGCTCCAATTTACGTGACAAACGGCGTTAGGGTGTATCCCCTATTTGATGACCAAATCTGCTTGCGGCTTACCTGCATTAAGTAGAAAAGAATCGCTATTTGCGGCGGCCTCTATTTTTTGATTGGAGAGAGGGCCGTGGCGTTTGGCTTGCTATTATCAAACCGTGAGAGGTTCTGAACCCGATCTTTGAGGTCTGCGATATGAAACAAGAAGAAGGATTTTCCCTCGTTGAATTGTTGATCGTCGTAGCAATCATAGGCATCATCTCCGCCATCGCCATTCCGAGCTTGTTGCGGTCAAAAAAAGCGGCGTACGAGGCCAACGCCGTCCGTTACTTGAAATCGTGGCTGCCCGGTCAGGAGTTGTACAAGAAGGCTCACGGCTTCTACTCTATGACTGACGAGGAACTTGTGACCGAAGGATTCATAAATAAATCCATCGCCAGAGACAACACAGCCGATGACACGGCCTTCAGTTACAACATGCTAAATAACAGGACGAACCCCGACGGCTCTCCTAACACCAACCGCTGGTGGGGAACAGCGAATCGCAGGTCGGCGCTGCTGGCCACACGCTCTTTCTACATAGACCAGAGCGGTCTGATACGCGCAAGGGAAGGTTCGACCGCGAGCGCGGCAGACCCGCCTATGGATTAATAGCTGCGAGCCGATTCTTGATGAATGCTGATGAAATCGCTGAGCAAGGCATAAGCAGTTTGCCGGACTCCGGGCTCGTGTTCAAAGACGGCAATCTCGCCCATCAAATCCGTCTCGATCATCAAAACATTGGTTGTGCCGCGAGCCGACCCCATCGGTGAGGCTAACGGTATGCTCTCCGGCATCGCGCTCAACCTCAGCCTGCCGTCCGTCACTCGCGCGCGGGAGACGAGCCTTATTGTTCTGCCCGTTTGAGCAGCCAGCGCCAAGTCCGCCTCGGTAATATCGCGAATGCCTCGCCGCTCGACCATCTGCGGACGCACGTTGGAACTCATTAAGACATTGGCAAGCGCGACCGCTTTGACCGCCGCGTCCCACCCGTCCAGGTCGTAGTCTGCATTCGCCTCGGCGATTCCGAGACGCTTCGCTTCGGCTAAAGCTGAATCGAACGAGTGACCCTCTTCCATTCCCGTCAGGATCAGGTTTGTAGTGCTGTTAAGCACGCCGGCAAATCCTACTACTTTCGTCGCAGGCAAACATCTCTCGATGAGGTTGAAGACCGGAGCGCCGTCCATCACCGTTCCTTCGAATTTAAAGCCGACCCGGTGCTGGCGCGCTAAAGCGTGCAACTCGTGGTAAGCGAAAGCCACCGGACCTTTGTTTGCCGTAACAACGTTTATTGAGCGGGCGAGCGCGCGGCGAATTATTGTGATGGCAGGCTCGCCCGTATCTGCGTTGAGCGGAGTTGTCTCAAATAAAAGATCGGCCTCGCAGCTTTCGACAAGCTCGATGGCATCCTTTTTTTCCGCCACCCCCCGAAGCCCCGGAAGGTTTTCACCGCGCTCAACTCGCTGGGCAGCTTCAATCAGATCGATGCCTTCGGCAGAAATTATCGAACCATGACGCGCCGTCGCTATAGCAGTTGCTCGCCAGCTAATCCCGTACTGGTCGGCCAACTGTGCCTGGCGCTCGCTTAGTATGCGGGCGAAATCTCGCGCGACATTTCCAAAGCCGACAAAAGCAAGTTTCAAATCCATGCCATCAATGCAGATTATCTACTTTAACGTTGCTAGAAAGCTCTCGATTCTTTCCAGCCCTCGCCGCAGGTTTTCAGGCTCGTTGCCGAACCCGATTCTCAGATAGTTGCCCATGAAGAAGTGCCCGCCCGGCACTATCAGCACGCTCTGTTCTTGCCGGAGACTTTCGACAAGCTCGACGGAATTTATATCTAGATTGTAGCGCAGGTAGGCGATAGCGCCCGCTTGCGGTTCAATGAGCGAAAACGTTCCGCCTTGTCTATCGATCCACTCGCGAAGAATCGGGTAGTTGTTATTAAGAATATTTCTCGTGCGTTCAAGCAACCGCTTTCTGTTTTCCGGTCGGAGCGCAACCGTCGCAAGAAAATCGTTCGCCGGTCCCGGCCCGATTGTCGTGTAATCGTGATATGCCCAGGCCCTCGCCGCAAGCTCCGGTGTAGTCGCGATCCAGCCGATTCTCAGCCCCGGCAGTCCGTAAGCTTTCGACAGCCCGCTCGCGACGATCACTTTGTCATACCGGCCCCAGAAGCTTTTTGTCATATCGCCGTTTAATTCCGCGCCGCGATAAACCTCGTCGGCTAAAATCCACGCGCCCACGCGCTCGGCTGCGGCGACTATGCGATCCATCTCTTCCGCCGACAAAATAGCGCCCGTAGGATTATTCGGATTGCACACGGCTATCAATTTTGTCCTTGCCGAAATCGTGCTCTCCAGTTGGTCGAGATCGATCTGCCAGCCTCTTCCCTCAACTAGCGGGAGCGGATTTAGCTCGGCCCCAAAAGATTTGAAGAGTCCCCACAACTGCATGTAGTTGGGCGTCATCATAATGATTTCATCGCCCGGCTCCGTCATCATCCAGCTGACAATGAAATTCGCCTCCGCGGTGCCTGTCGTGACCGTGATGTTTTCCGCGCTTGCGCCTTCGTAAATACGCGCAATGCTGTTTCGCAGCTCGAGAGTGCCGTTCGATTGGCTGTAACCAAGCTCTGTGCCGAGCAGCCGCTCGCGGTCTTCCGGTGAGGGGATCAGGTCGGCTATCGCTACGGGATGAACGCCGCTTTCCGACAGGTTGTACGCGACAAGGTTCTCCCAGGTCGACTGCATTCTCTCCATTTCAAATTGCTCAAGCTTCATCATTTCTCCTTGATTGCGGGATCAAAAGCAAGTTCCTCAGGATAGATGAACCCTCGTCGGTCTTCAACCTGCGAGATGACTTTCGCCGCCCGCCTTATCTGCGTTACTCTGAGATAGACGCTTGCGAAATCGAGGAGGGAATGATGAAGCTGCTTTCGATGAAGACTGAGCGTGGCCCGGTTGCGGGCATAATAACGGGCGAAGAGGTTCTCGACGTGCCGGGATTTTTCGAGATTATCGAAGCGCGCGGCGAATGGATCGAATCCGACACAGACCCGCCGACCTATCATCACATCGAGGGCCTTTACCGGGACGTGATAGACCTTTGTAAGCGCGGGTCGGGCTGGCTGGCACAGATATTAACAAAGCTAGAGGGCGATTTGATCCTCACCAACCAGTGCAGACAAGACGGCGTGCTGATCCCGCTTGCCAACGCTGTGTTGAGTCCGCCCGTGCTCGCGCCCGGAAAGATCCTGGCCGTAGGATTGAACTACGCTTCGCATGCAGCGGAGCAGAACGCGCAGCCGCCCGAAAGCCCGCTCATCTTTTCGAAAAACACAACAGCGCTCGTCGGGCCGGGAGACGCGATCAGGATTCCGCGCATCAGCGATAAGATCGATTACGAGGCGGAGCTTGCCGTCGTGATCGGAAAGGAAGCCAAATCGGTTGCCGCCGCCGACGCATACGATTACATAGCGGGTTATACGATCATGAATGATGTGACGGCGCGCGACCTCCAGCGCCGCGAGCGTCAGTGGGCGCGGGCCAAGGGGCTTGATACTTTTGCCCCCTGCGGGCCGTGGGTAGTAACAAGAGACGAGATCGATGATCCGCATTCGCTGGGCATTGAGCTTCGCGTGAACGGAGAGTTGAGGCAAAGCTCGAATACCGGCGACCTGATATTCAAAATCCCGCAGTTGATCGAATTCATCTCGCAAGACCTGACGCTCAAGCCGGGCGATATTATCTCTACAGGCACGCCGTCGGGAGTTGGGGTATACAGCAGCCCGCCTGTCTTTTTACGCCCCGGCGATTTGATAGAGATAAACGTCCCAGGGATTGGAAAGCTTGTTAATCCGGTGATCGGGCCTGAAGGGTGATTTCAACGGGCGAGTCTATTCGTTTCTCTCTTGAGACTCTTTTTTGTAAAGCTCTTGCGGCTTGGCCGAAGGCGGCATTGTCTCTATGACTATGTAGTCCGGAATCTGTATGTGTATGATGTCGCCGAGCGAATTCGTGCGTGGTATTTCCCACACTATGCCGTTCCACGTCGCCAAATCGAAAGACTCAGGGTCATTCGGCGCTCCTCGAACCCTGATCCATGCTTGCTGGCCTTTAATCATTCTTACTTAACCGCACCCAAGCCGACTGTTGCAACGACGCAAAAGGCTACGTTGCGAAAGGGGCAGCAGGACTCTCACATACAAAGTGCCACACCTTGACCGGCGTTATCAAGGGTTGCTCGTTATCCATCAGGGCTGTTGCAAAGTAACTTGATGCTTGTAGCGAAGCTACCTTTTTGGAGTGCGGGACCCCGCGCCGCTTTTTAGTTAGGCTAACGAGTTGCCGCGCTCCGAAGGATGCTCCGACTTAGTTAATGAAGCCTGTGCGTAAATCGAAAACGGTATGCCGCGTAGCGGCAGGTTGATTCCGTGCGCTAAAGCACATGGATAGGGGTTCGTCAGACCACCCGGTCGCGCAGCGACGGGTGATTATGCCGGGCTCATTCGTCGCTGATGCGATGAGGCGCGCGAGGCTTGCGAGTGTCTTTGAAAAGCCTGAATTCATCACGCCGCTACCAATAAGTTCAATTAATTATTTATCAACCCTTGACTTTAAAATTATTATTAATCTTTTTTGTAATGTGTTATACTTTCACCATTCTTACTAGGGTTGGGTTGCATTTCCGCGACAAGGTATCTGAAAGCCAGTACTAATGGGCATAGCTACGAAACCTCTCAAACGACCACTTATCGCTTGTCTGGGTGTTGGAGGAAAATATGGGCTGCTCAATCCAGATCACAAGTGTCCAGGGGCAAGGCGTGATAAATCTCCCAGCGACTTCAATCAAAGTTGTTGGGACTGTGCAAGATTGTTTTAGCGGCCAGATCATCCTGGTACTTAATTGTCCGGGCGGAACAAAGACGGAGATCGTAAATGTCAACCCCTCCGGTCCATGGGAGTTTGAGTTTACTGGTACCGACGACTTGCAATGTATATGTGGGGGCACTGTATCTATAACCGCCCAATGCGATGGAGCGCCATCCTGCAAGGATGTTTGGCCGGACCCATTTACCGCGCCGGTCCTCCCCTGCCCAGCCTGTTGCCCGAAAGTCCTTCTGTCTTATAAAGAAAAAGAATGCGTCGGCAACAAGCGCGAAGTAGAGCTAAAAGCTGACATTAAACTTGGGTCGGGGCCGGATTGCGACACCCTGGTAGTAGAATGGCATTATGGTGATGGCTTTAACGGACCAGCATTCGTTGTCGCTAGCAATGGAATATATACCGATGCCCATGAGTATGACGATATAGGCCCATATCCTGCCTACCTCAAGATACTTTCACCTGTTGACTGTCCAGGCGTAAATATGCTGGTAGGCCCGCTTCAGTCATGTGCGCAGCCTTGTCCAGAGCTGTCACTCACGGCCGAGATAGATGAAGATGATTGGTGCGCCGGAGCCGGTAAGTCGGCTAAAGTGAAATTCACGGCTACGCTCACGCCGCCTACACCGGGTTTCACCTTTACCTGGGATATGGATGACCCCTCTTCTCCCGGCGACTTTGAATCAGATTCACCGGTAGATTATGTTTACGCGCAGTCAGGGTCATATTCTGTGTCCGTAGCAGCCATTTCTGACGATTGTCATCTTGTTGAAAGTATAATCGTTACAATTCCTCCGTGCTGCCCCGTCATTACGGGCCTGCAAGCATTCGTCGGAGCAGGATGCGCAGACAGCATTAATAAATCTGTTAACGTAACGTTCTTAGCAACCCTGGACCCGCCTGGTGTTCCAGGGACCTATACCTGGGATTTCGGTGATGGGGCAGGACAATCAACTTCTGTGTCAACTACGGACCACCCATACACGGTTCCTGGCAATTACACCGTAACAGTAAGCTTCTTACCAGATGATACAGATTGCGCAACCGAAATAACAAACGAAGTGACTTCAGTCGTAATACCGTCTTGTCCTCCTACCACTGGCGGTGGTGGTAATGGCAACGGTGATAACGGAGGTTGTGGTTGTTGTCTATGTGAGATATTGCTAGCGCTGGCAACGTTTTTGCTGTTTATAGCAGTTGCCGCGGCTATTGCCGGAGGATGCGGAGTTGCTTATGCCATTATAATAAGCATTGTAGCCTTCGTACTGGCTATAGTGGTATTTATAATCTGGTTCTTTTTGTGCGGAAAATCGTCCTGCAAAACACTAAACAGCTTCATTAACTTCTTAGAATTTCTGGTTCTATTCCAGGGCTTGATAATAGCTGCCCTGGCTGCTGCAGGAAGCCCGTGCGCTCTTGGGGCACTTTTGGGAGGTTTTTATCTGGGATCGTTTCTCGCGTTGGCAGAGAAAATGGCCAAAATGGCAGGATGTCTCATAGAAAAGCCTTAGAGAGTTCTTTTTGATCTATATAGGGAGTTTGGCGGCAATGGTTGCCGATTAAATGACCGTGGTGACGATCTCTCGAATGCTCCGTTGCAACTCGGCGTCATCCGTGATCGGCGAGCCGATTGCAACTTCGCAAGCGACGTGCGGATGTATGCCCGCGCTCACGAGTTGCGCGGCGTAGACCAGCAGGCGCGTAGAAACGCCCTCTTCAAGCCCGTGGCCTTTGAGGTTGCGTACCTTTTCGCCTATCAGGACAAGATCGCGGGCGGTCTGCTCATCGACATTGCCTTCGTGCATAAGGATATCTACTTCGAGCGGGGCGGGCGGGTAGTTGAACTCAAGCGCGACGAAACGCTGGCGGGTCGATTGCTTCAAATCTTTAAGCACGCTTTGATAACCGGGATTGTAAGAGACTACGAGCAGGAAATCGTCTGTCGCTTGTAGAATCGTGCCGCGTTTTTCTACGGGGAGTATACGGCGGTCATCGGTGAGCGGGTGAATTAAAACTATAGTATCCTTGCGCGCTTCGACCACCTCGTCGAGATAACAGATTGCGCCGTGTTTGACAGCGGTCGTCAGCGGCCCGTCGTGCCAGACCGTCTCGTCGCCTTCGAGCAGAAAGCGGCCAACGAGGTCTGTGGCCGAAAGGTCTTCGTGACACGCAACCGTCACGAGCGGGCGCGTCAGACGCCAGGCCATGTATTCGATAAAGCGTGTCTTTCCGCAACCCGTCGGCCCTTTGAGCATCACGGGAAGCTTTGCGCGATAAGCGGCTTCGAATAATTCTACCTCTTTGCCGACGGGCAAGTAATATGGCTCGCGCGCGATTACATGTTTTTCAATAGCTTGCTCTACGCTCTCCTGGTTGACCGTCATAAACCTCTGATCTCGAAAGTTGGCTGTAGTTTTCTATGTCGTGTATAATTCTAATCTTTATGGTGACGCGGCAAGTCGCCGCATGCCATCCACGGAAAAAGGATCATAGCATCTGGCCCGCGCGCGAGCCAAGATGGATAGGCAAACAGTGAATATAGCAGTAGCAATGAGTGGAGGCGTTGACAGCTCGGTCGCAGCCGCAATTCTAAGAGATCAGGGGCACGATGTAGTCGGCTTCACGATGCAGTTGTGGAACCAGCGGCGCAGGCTCGGTCCTGACGGCGAGCCTCAGCCTTCAAGGTGTTGCTCGCTCGACGACGTGTACGACGCGCGGCGGGTGGCCGAAGACCTCGGCTTCCCGTTCTATGTTTTGAATCTTGAGGACGAATTTGAGCGCGCCGTCGTGCGCCCGTTTGTCGAAGACTACCTGGCCGGACGCACGCCTATACCATGCGTCTCTTGCAATACGAAGCTGAAGTTTGCGCGGCTTGTCACGCTCGCGCGCCAGGTGGGAGCCGAGCGCGTGGCTACGGGCCACTATGCCCGCGTTGAATACGATGAAAAGAACGCGCGATACTTGCTCAAGAAGGGACGCGATTCGTCTAAGGACCAGTCGTACTTTCTTTTTGAGATGACGCAAAAGCAATTGGAGCGGGCCATCTTCCCACTGGGCGATTTGACAAAGACCGAGGTGCGCGCGATTGCCAATCGTATGGGGCTTGAGACGGCAGAGAAGCCTGAGAGCCAGGAAATCTGTTTTGTTCCCGACGGCAATTATTCACAGTTTGTCGAAGACTATGCGCGGTTTGAGATGGTCGGCGATGGCGAGGATAAAACGGCGCTTGCCGCAGGAGAGATCACAAACGTAGACGGCTCCGTGATAGGCGAGCACGCGGGCCTGCATCGTTACACGATAGGCCAGCGTCGAAGGATCGGCATCTCGTCTCCGGAACCGCTATATGTCGTAAAGATCGACGTGCCGCGCAACCGCCTTGTCGTCGGAAAGCGCGAGGACCTTTTGAGCCGCTCGCTCAATGCTACGGGCGTGAACTGGCTTTCAATCACCCGTCCCGACGCAACCGTGCGCGCGAACGTGCGCGTCCGCTACAGGTCCATCGAAGCCCCCGCTACAATCACGCCGACCGGCAGCAATTCGGTTCGTGTTGATTTTGATGAGCCTCAGCCGGCTATAACTCCCGGTCAGGCGACCGCGTTTTATAACGAGGACATCGTGCTCGGCGGCGGATGGATCGAGTCAAGCGCAAATTGAGAATATGTGGACGAAAAAGAGTGAGACCAGACCCGAAGCTTAAATTACGACTTGCAGCCGCGAGAGGCGTAGCTGCTTGTCTCTTGCTTTTCGCGTTTTGCCTTCTTACCGTCGGCTGCGGCCCGTCGGGCGGCCCGATTCAGGCAAACGCGACAGAAGGAATTTGTCCCGTATGTCAGATGAAAGTGAAAGCTTCGGACCCGGCTACGACAGAAATTTTTTACTCGGACGGGACGAAGCTGATGTTTGAAACGGCGGGCGACATGCTGACGTTTTATAACGCGCCCGAAAAATATGAAGTCACCGAAGCGCAAAAAGACCGGCAAAATATCGAAAGAATTCTGATGAAGGATTACAACTCGAAAGCCGAAGTTGATGCCCGGCAAACTGCGCTGGTTTATAAGAGCCGAGTCAACGGCCCGATGGGGCCTGATGTATTCGCCTTCCGAAATCAGGATGAAGCCAGATCGTTTGTAGACACAAACGGCGGCAGCCTCTTGACGTTTAATGATCTGACCCCGGAGATGGTTCGTAATCTGAGAAAGAAATAAGAGAGTATGAAGATAAAAAGGCTCCTGATCGAATTGGCAATCCTTCTCGTGTTTGTGTGTTCAGCCGCGCCTGTTGCGCTCGGCCAGAGCGACCGCGTGGTCAAGGCGAAGGGGTACGCTTCAGTTGATGCCATCAGGCCGGGCGACAAGTTCAAGCTGGTCGTCGCGCTTGATGTCGAAAGCGGCTATCACATCAACGCCCACCAGCCTTCGCTCGACTTTCTGATCCCTACAAGCGTCCAGTTCGAACAGGTCAACAACATTCTATACAGAGAGACGAAGTATCCTGCCCCGGAGCAAGCAAAATTCGAGTTCGCGCCGGACACAGAGCTTTCGGTACATCAAGGGACGGTACTCATAGTCGTAGACGCGGAAGCCGATAAAACTCTTGAGCCCGGTCAGATGACGCTTCGAGCCGTCGTGACTGTGCAGGCGTGTAATGACAAGCAATGCCTGGCTCCCGCAGACATCAATATTGAGATACCTGTCCGCGCAGTCGCAAAGGGGCAGGCTGTCAAAAATATAAACTCGGATATGTTCACAAGGGCCGCTCAACTGCCCGTTGAACAGCTCAGTCTAAAGGTTCATAAAGGCGAAGCAGCGCCGGATGAAAATCAAGCGGCTGCTCCGAAGAGCAATCAGATTTCGGACTCGATTGCCAAGTACGGTGTGCTGGTCACGCTGTTGATTGTATTCCTTTCGGGCCTCGCGCTTAACGCGACGCCTTGCGTCTATCCGATTATTCCTATCACGATAGGATTCTTCGTCAATCAGGGAGCGGCATCGGGAGGCTCTCCGCGACTGCGGCGGACTTTCTCGATGGCGTCGTTGTATGTTCTCGGGATGGCGCTGACCTATTCAACGCTCGGATTGATTGCGTCACTTTCGGGTAACATCTTCGGCGCGGCGTTGCAAAGCCCCTTCGTGTTGATAGGGCTTGCTGTGTTGATGATGGCGCTGGCGCTGTCGATGTTCGGTGTTTACGAATTCAAAGTCCCCGAATCGCTCAACAGGTTCGCGACGAAAAGCACCGAATCGACCAGCGGGTTGTTCGGCGCGCTGGTGATGGGGCTGACGATGGGGATAGTAGCGGCCCCCTGTATCGGGCCTTTCGTAGTCGCGCTGCTTACGTTCGCGACTCAGACCACGCCGTTTTTTGCCTTTTTGATGTTCTTCGTCCTGGCGCTCGGACTCGGTCTGCCTTATTTGATACTCGGCACTTTTTCAGGCTCGATCAAATCGCTTCCGCGCT
Source organism: Blastocatellia bacterium (assembly GCA_963728545.1). Taxonomy (GTDB): domain Bacteria; phylum Acidobacteriota; class Blastocatellia; order UBA7656; family UBA7656; genus DASUNP01. Next base: position 1,092,763 of record CAVSKO010000002.1, on the reverse strand, counting down.
CAGGCGTCTGGATGGTGACGGTGCGAAAAGTCTTTGGCGTAGTGCTGATCGGTATGGCTCTCTATTTTCTCATGCCGCTGATGGGCGATTACACCAATCACATCTTCGCGATTTTCTTCTTAGCGGCGGCGCTCTACTTTCTGATCTGGGAAGCGGGCAAGGCAAAGCCGGGCTGGTTCGCCTGGGCGTTGCGCGCCTTAGGAGTCGGCGCAGCCGCGGTCGGAATATTATTGGCGGTTTCATTTATATGGCCGAAGCCCAAACTGCCGGACGCGGAAATCGTGTGGCTGCCGTATACCGAGCAGGCCGTAGCCGACGCGCGCGCGGAAGGTAAAGGCGTGATAATTGACACCTATGCGGACTGGTGCATCCCCTGCAAAGAGCTTGACCGGTTTACCTTCACCGATGCGAAAGTGCGAGAAGAAGCCGGGCGCTTTGTGACGCTAAAGCTGGACCTGACGCACGGGGAAGAAGTGGCGACGCGCGCGAAGAACCGTTATGGCATAGTCGGCGTTCCTACAATCATCTTTCTTGACCCGGACGGCAGGGAGCGCAATGACTTGCGGCTCGAAGGATTTGAAAAGCCGGAGAAATTTCTTGCCCGCATGAAAGAGATCGAAAACTTCGCCTGATAAAAAGCCCACTGACGGCGCGACCGAGGCGGTCAAAATTGATGAGGAGGGGGCGCTCATAGCAGCATTTGTCAACGCTAACTCATATTTCGACCCGATGCCCGAAGGCAGCTTGACGCTTTTAAACGGCGGCAAGCTTGATCTGGCGAGCCTTCGCGGCAAAGTCGTAGTCATCGATTTTTGGGCTACCTGGTGTCTGCCGTGCATATCGGAAATCCCGATGTTTAACGAACTCAACAAACAGTACAAAGCGAGCGGCGTCGAGTTGCTGGCCGTGTCGCTTGACGATCAAGGCGCTTCGATAGTCAAACCGTTTTTAAAAGAGCACCCGATGAATTACACGCAGGCGATCAAAGATCAAAAGACCGCCGAGATGTTCAAGGTTGACGAGTCGGCGCTGCCCATAGCTTTGATTGTCGACAAACAGGGCCGCATCCGTTTCCGTCACGTAGGCCGAACTGAAAAGGACGTGTTCGAAGCGGAGATAAAGCAACTGCTGGCCGAGTGAGATTTTACGCCTGAGACGACACCGGCCTGATTTGCCATTGAGGTGATTGCCAGTTAGACTTTGGCTGAGCATTGAATAAGACTATAAGTGGGAGGAGAGAGAATGGGAGTTATCAACCCCCGCAAAAGCGGGACTGCCACGCTGGATTGCTATACGAACGAGGGAGTGGTCAAGGTATTTTCTAAGACGATCCTGGTCGAGACAAAAGATCGAACCGAACTGGTCAACCTAAGCGACGAGATTCGCAAACTGGTCGAGTCAACGGGCGTCGTGGACGGATACATACAAGTGTCGTCTCTACATACGACGGCGGGCCTTTTTATAAATGAGTGGCAGGATGCTTTACTGGTAGACATAAAATCAATGCTCGAACAGATAGTGCCCCGCGAGAATTATTACAAGCACAACGACCCCGAGTACTCCGATTGCGACCGTCATAACGCCGACTCACATTTGAGAAATGTCGTTCTGGGCCACAGCCTGAGCGTGCCTATCGGAGAGGGCGCGCTCGTGCTAGGCCGGTGGCAGAGCGTGATACTTGCCGAGTTTGATGGCCCTAACGAGCGCAAAGTTTTCTTACAAGTATTTGGAATCTAGTTTCTGGGATTTGCGGTCTTCGCGGTTCTTTGCGATTTTTGCGTTAAAACAACGGCTTTTGCATATCAAGCGTTTTGCTTGCGTAAGGCCGATGGGCAACGCAAAGGACGCAAAATATCGCAAAGCTCGCAAAAAGATTCTGCATACCGCTTGAGTCTCATTCCACGCAATCCGCAGCAATGTTGCCGCTCATAACTGCGCTCTCAATCGTCGCGGGTAATCCCGTGGCCGTCCAGTCGCCCGCTAAAATCAAGTTTGAAACGGATGTGCGCGGGCCAGGGCGCAGAAGGTCTGATTCAACCGTGTGCGAGAGCGTCGCCTCGCGCTCTTTGACGACGACGCTGTGAAGCACTTTTGCATTCCGGCTTTCGGGAATCAACTCGCCAAGCTCAGAAACCGCCATCTCGACAAGAGCCTCTTTCGTCATTCCAACGAAATTACGAGCCGCGCTTATGATGATTGCGATCTGATTCGATCCGCTCGCGGCGGCAGAAATCTTTGCTTTATTAAATAGCCACTGAATTCTTGTGCCGAGCAAGCCTGCGAATTCGCGGTCAGTCACGCTCCTGTCAAACCAGAGGTTGATCGAGATTATAGGCGATGATTCCAACTGCGCGATCTGCGCAAACTCGCGGGCCGCGATGTTGTCGGGAAGTAATTTTATCAAAGCCTGCGGCGTGACCGCGCTTATAAAATAATCGGCTTCTATCGTTCGCCCGTCTTTGAGGACGACGGCGCGCGCTCGCCCGTCTTCGATAACAAGGTTCTTCACCGGAGCGTTAGTTTCAACGCTGCCGCCGCGCGATTCAATGAATTCTTTCGCCGCAATTGTGTAGAGGTCGCTGAGGCCGACAGTAGAAATACCGATATTCGCGTTCGCGCGATCTCCGCTGAACGCTTCTTTGAGCACAACTTTCAGCATCCGGGCCGAAGCAATCGCGGGGCTTTCATTCAGCGTCGCCACGGCCATCGGATACCAGAAGCGATCTTTTATACTGGTTGATTGCTTGAGACTCGTGAGCCACTCTGCCACGGTAAGCCCCTTTCGCTCCGTCCCGTTTCGTGATGCGCGAATCGCTTTGCCGATTTTTAGAGCGCGAAGCTTATCGCCAGCCGTCAGCCCTTTGAGTTTGAGAAGCCCCGCAAGGAGATTCATCGGCGCAGGCAGGTCGGGGCAATCGAATGACGTAAGCCCGAATGTGCGGTCGAGAAAATCTACGCGAGGGGTGGTTTGAAACCGGAGCTTGTCGAGCGTGCCTATCTTTTTCAGGAAAGAGATTGTGTGCCGGTAGCAGCCCATAAAAAGGTGCTGCCCGTTGTCTACACTGTCGCCCGTTTTTGCGTCTGCAAACGAGTATGCGCGACCGCCGAGTTGCGCGCGCGCTTCGAGGAGTAAAACGCTGTGGCCGCGCTCGCCGAGCGCTGTTGCGGCGGCAAGACCGCTGAATCCGCCGCCGATGATTACAACGCGCTTCGACAATCTCTACCTCTTGAGCTTGCTGTCCAGCCAGATGCGCAACGCTATCTTGAGACGGCGCATCTTGGGAACCGTTATGCGATTGCGGTAAACGTCGAACTGGGCGGCGGCAATGTTGTCGAGTAACTCACGGTAAATAGACCCCATGATTTCTGCCGCAAACATAGAGGCGCGGTCGCCTTCTGGCAGTGACGCGGCCGCGCGCTCGAAATACGTTACGGCGCGGGCGTGCTCGTGCTTCATCAACTGTATGAAGGGCGCGTTGTAAAGGTTGTTTCTCAAATCCTGCTCCGAATAACCGAACCGCTCCAGGTCTTCGATGGGGATGTAGATGCGCCCGCGCGCGATGTCTTCTTTCAAATCTCGCAATATGTTGGTCAACTGGAGCGCCAGGCCCAGGTTGACCGCGTACTCTCTTGTGCGCAACGACTCGTAACCGAAAATCTCTATGCAAATCAATCCGACAGCCGACGCGACCCTGTAGCAGTATTCGCGCAGGTCGGCAAACGTCTGATAGCTTTGCCACTCAAGGTCCATCTCCATCCCGTCTATCAAATTGATGAACGGCTGGCGCGGCAACTCGAACTCTTCGATGGTGTCGAGCAATTGTTCGCCGAATTCGGTAGAAGGATAGCTCTGGTAACAGGACTCGATCTCGTCGCGCCAGTGTTGAAGCTCGGCGACGGGGTCGCGGCCCTGCGCATCATTGTCTACTATGTCGTCGAGTATGCGACATAGCGCATAGATGTTTTTTATGGCTTTACGCTTTGCCGAGGGCAAGAGCAGAAAAGAGTAGTAGAAGTTCGACCCTGCGGAATGGTCGAACCTGTGCTGCGCTTGAGGCATGCGCGAAACAATTGCAGTCTCGTCGGTCGTCATCAGCCGCGTCGAAAAGCCCCTTTCCTGAATGCTCCTAAAACCATCCGCCACTTGTCGGAGAAAGTGATTTCAGGGCGGCGCGCGAATACGTCATAATCGTTTTCCTCGATGCGATCAAGTATGCGCCACCCGCCTGACCACACTGCTCGCAACTCAAGCCCCAGCCTTCCGCTCACAGCAGCGCACAAAGGCTTGCCCCGAATGAAATACTCGCGAGCGCGATCAATTTCAAACTTCAGCAAATTCTTAAAGCTCGCTTTTTGTGCCTCGGTCTTCATCTCAGCGACAGTTACTCCAAATCGGTCGAGGTCTTCAGCCGGTAAGTAGACTCTGTCTTTAGCGAGGTCGATTGCGACATCTTGCCAATGATTAGCCAGTTGAAGCGCGGTGCAAATATCATCTGACCGCTCGTGCAATTCCGCATCGCCATAGCCGAATAGAAGCAATATCAACCTGCCAACCGGGTTTGCAGAGCGGCGGCAATAATCCCTCAGCTCTTCAAAGTTTTCGTATCGCCGCTTTACAACGTCCTGGCTGAAGGCGGACAGCAAATCGTCGAAAAGCGAGATGGGCAAATCGAATCTCGCCCGGGTTTCGCGGAGCGCGATAAAAACCGGGTGGCGGGCTTCTCCATTAAAGGCCAGGTGAAGCTGTTCGCGCCACGCAGCTATCAGCGCAAGCTTTCGCTCGGCAGATAGGTCTGTGCCCTGGTCTTCGTCCGCGAAATCGTCTGCCGTTCTGGCAAACGCATAAATCGAATAGAAGTGCTTTCTGAGTCGCTTTGGTATCAAAACAGAGCCGACGGGGAAGTTTTCGTAATGAGCGCGCGCAAGCCGCTCGCAATATCGGAACGACTCTTCGGCTGACCACTGGCGGGCGTCCGCGTCTTGCGGCCCGACAGCTTCTCGAATCGCATTGAGATTTTTATATTCTAATCCGGCCATCAATTACACACTCATCGAACGTTGAATTATATTGGCTTTTAGGTGATGAAGAAAGGAAACGACGCGCCGGCGATGACCGGCAGCAGCCTTACTAACTATTGCAGTGGCCCCGAATTCGATTTAAGATGGGGCCGTTTGCCCCTAAGGTCAAATCGTGCATGCTCTGTCGTTCCCCATTAGCGTCGCTTCAGGACCATCCGTTTGCAGGGACAGTTAAACAAGAAGCTCGTTGCAGAATTGATCCGTGAAATAGCTGAAAAGCGATTGAGCGGACGACTCTCGTTGTCGCAGGAAAAGAGTGTCAAAGCGATACTGTTTGACGCCGGCGAGCCAATCTCTGTATCGAGCAATCTTCCCGCCGAGCAAATCGAGCACAAGCTGATTAAAGATGGCCGCGCTACTCGCGGCCTCGTAGAATCGGCGCGGCGGCGCGAAAATGATTCGGACTTGCTGGGACGCGCGCTCGTCGAAATTGGGGTCGTGTCGGAAGATGTGCTGATGGAATACCAGCGCGAGAATGCTATTGATATCATCGAGTCGCTTTTTGAGTGGGAAGATGGCAAGTATGAGTTCGAGCCTCTTGAATCGGCCTACGGCCTGGCGCTTGACCTCTCATCAGCCGATTGCATACTTTTCGGCGCGCGACACGTGTACGAGAAAAAGCGCGGGGCCGATGCTTATGCGCCGCCCGACGGCCTCATTCAAGCGGCTTCACTGGACTCAAGCCATTTTGCTTTTTCGGCAAGGCTCAACACGCGCGAAAGCTACATCCTGTCGCGCATCAACGCGCCGACCAGAGTCGGCGATGTCAGCGCGCTCGTCGGCATGCCCGAGAGTGAAACGATTCAGGCAATCTGCGCGCTCGTCGCTTTGGGGCTCGCCCGCGTTGTCAGCCCCGGCGAAGATGTCGTAGAAGAGAACAGACAGAATTCTTTGGCGCGGACTCTTGCGGGGATTGATAGGAAGATTCAATTTTTCGAATCGGCCAGTTTTTACGACGTGCTCGGAGTCTCAAAGATAGTGACTACGGCTGCAATCAACAGAGCCTTCAACGACCTGAAAGAGATGGTTGCTTTTCAGAGGTCGCTTTACCCCGATCACAGAGAGCTTCACGGCAAGCTCGATCTTTTACTCGCCAGGATGAAAGAAGCGCACGCGACGCTAAGCGATCCGGACAAGCGCAGGCTGTACGACATACCTGTCTCGCGAAAGACCGAACAACCCGGTGCGGTCCGCGAGGGCAGGGAAGCGGCTTCAACAAAAAACTCAAATCACGCGGTTGCGCAGCCGCAGCCTATCCACTCAAATAAGCCGCAGATTATCAACCTTCCACAGCAAGCCGCGCAACGTTACCAGCAGGGCCGCTCGCGTTACGAGCAGAAAGACATACACGCCGCCGAGCACCTGTTCCGCGAAGCCGTCCGACTCGACCCAACCCAGCCGCATTATCATTACCATCTCGCTCTCACGCTTATGATCCTTTCACAGGCTCGCCACGAGCACACGCACCATGAAGGGTGTCACGTCACTTGCAACATGGGCGGCGGTCTGGTGAGCAACCCGCGAGTGAGGTATGAAGCGGAGCAGCATTTGTTGCGCGCCGCCGAACTTGACCGGTCAAATGTAAAAGTGCGATTGACGCTTGGGCTTTTGTACAAGGAAGCAGGATTGGCGAAGAAGGCTGAGAACGCTTTCCGCGAGGCTCTGATGCTGGACGGCAGAAACAGCGTCGCGCGCCGCGAGCTTGGACTCGAAGACGGTCAAGGCGGGCTATGATAAAGCGCACATTTTTGGAGTGCGGGACCCCGCGCCGCACTCCAAAAATGTGCGCTTGTTCTTTACACACAAACGCCTATACGACGCGATTATCGCATGAGCGGGACTTTAGATTTTTGCGTATTCTTGTCGGCAGAAACGGGCCAGTGTTTCCGCTTTGATAATACAACCTTCAGTGAGCCGTGAAGGCTGCCGACGGCTTCGTCAAGGGCTTAGCCATCGTTGCGCTGCGCGTATGCTTAGAGCAGGACTTGCGAAGCGCGTCATCGACCATTGGCTCGACTATGCATTCCGTTTTGCGGCAAACGGTCGCAAGCTCGCTAATAACCAGATATCTTGCTCGCTCAAGCATCCTCTTTTCTCTAAAAGAGAGAGGCTTGCTTTGCGCTAAGTATGTGAGATTCTTCAGCACCTCGGCGACGTAGAAGATATCCCCGGTCTTCATCTTTTCCAGAAAATCTTTGTATCTGTCTTTCCAATCCAACGGGGGATTTGAGAAGTCTGCTGAAAGGGCTTTCAGCAATCTGTCGCACTGGTTGGTGTTGATTGGTGATCTCAGGCCGATTTCAATAGCGTTGGCTATGGGTACCATCACGGTTGATTCCGTAGCCTTCAATCGCAGCAGGTAAAAACTATTTTGAGCGCCTGAAATTTCGGTAGTGGTGATCTTCTCGATCACGCCTATTCCGTGGTTCGGATAGACAACTTTCTCGCCTACTTTGAAGCTCACAGACACCTCCTTATTACGTTTGGAGCGGTATTCGGTCCCTGACTGTAGGACGCGAGGGCGTTAGACCCTTTAACATAATCTTTCTCTTATTGACAGCGAGCCGCGAACTTAAGCTCGCCTGTCGGAGGGGTTGCTTGATCCGTCGGGCATGTGCGATTTTTGAATCGCGACCCTTGCCCTTTCCCAATGGTTCAACTGTTCGCAACAAAAAGTTTACAACAGCCCCTGTGGTCGGTCAAGCGCTTATCTCCAAAAGGTTGCCTGCGCAACATTTTTACAACAGTGAGCAGTTGACAGAGTTTCTTGACCGCACACTGCGCACTGCCTGCTGCTCACTTCTCTCACGGCATAGTGAAACTGATTATGACGGGGCTTCGCAGCCCACGGCGGTCTTTGCGAAGCACTTTTATAAAGACATCGTCTCCGCTCTTAAGGTCTTTTGTCAGTTGCGAAAAAACTTCCTGATTGGTCACTGGGCGGTAGTTGATCTCGATTATCAGATCATCCGGTCTGACATCGTTCTCGTCGGCTACGCTGCCCGGTTCTATCGTGGTGATGTATGCGCCGCGAGCGCCTTCGAGGCTGCGCGTTTTCGCCAGGTCCGCAGTCAAAGTCTTTACCCCGATACCGAGCCTTGGCTTTATCTGCGCTCCTTTTGATGGCTCATCGGGGGGCTTCTCATCTTTTTTCGGAACGCCGCGCGGGTTTTTCGGGTCGAATGGGAGCGGCTTGATGTTCAGACGGTCGCCGGTTTCGTCGGGCCTCTCTTCGAGCTTCACCGCCGCGTTCCTGTGCTCGCCGTTGCGCACATAACCGATGTTGGCAAGCGTGCCGACCGGAAGCGACGCTATGCGGCGGACGAGATCGCGAACGTTTTTCACCTTCTGACTGTTTACCGTCAGAATTACGTCGCCGCTCTGAAGCCCGGCTTTAGCGGCGGGGCTGTTTTCGTCGGTCATCCTTTCGACGAGCGCGCCCTGATTCTCTGCGATCTTGTTTAACCGCGCTGCCTGCGGCGTAACTGCGTCAAGCTCTATCCCGAGATAGCCGCGCCGCACGCGCCCGTTTGTCACAAGCTGGTTATAAATATCGACGGCGGTCGAAGAGGGCAGCGCAAACCCTATACCGTTGTAGACTCCGCTGGTCGTGGCAATCTGTGTGTTTATCCCTATGACTTCGCCTGTGAGGTTGACGAGCGGGCCGCCGGAATTGCCAGGATTGATGGCGGCGTCGGTCTGGAGGAATTGTTGAAACGGCGTAGACCCGCTCTCGGTGATGCGATCTTTTGCGCTGATGATGCCTGCGGTCACAGTCTGCTCAAGGCCGAACGGAGAGCCGATGGCGAGCACCCAATCTCCTACGTTGAGCTTGTCGGAATCGCCCATCTTACCTACGGGGAGAGCCTCTTTCGCATTGATCTTTATTACGGCAAGGTCGGTCTGTGAGTCTTGCCCCACGACTCTCGCCTCATACTCTCCGCCCGTCGCAAGCCTCACCTTGATCTTCGTCGCCCGTTTTATGACGTGCTGATTTGTGATGATAAAGCCCGCCGAATTGACTATGATGCCCGACCCGGTTCCTTCCCGGCCAAGGCTGTACATCTCACTCTCGTATACTTTTATGTGAACTACGGAAGGCTCTACCTGTTCGGATACTCGCGCGAAGATAGCGGAAAGAGAGTCGGGGTTAACGGGGCTGGTGCTTATCGCCAAACGATTGTCTTCGGGTTTGGCCCCCGCGATCCCACGCATGATCGCGCCAATCGCAATGCCCATGCATAGACAGCACAGGGCTACCAGCATAATGATTATTCTCGTGTGGCTTGAAACGGAAGCGCTTTCGACACGATCAGCTTTTACATCATTGCTTCTATCGATCATTACTGCTCCTCTCAACACATCATCTCACGCTCGCAGGTTGTACATGGCGTTATTTCGGTTCAATTAAACGGGGTTGTTCGGAGCAATTATAGCAGAGGCTTATTTCAAATCAAAAGTTTCAAATTTATTATCGCCTCCGGGGGATTGACCGCCGGGCGGGGCGAGCAATCCTCCTTCGATGAGCATCCCCGTAACAATGTCCCCAAGTTCAGCGCGGTAGCGAAGCCCCGTCGAGCCGCTCGCAAGCAGGGCCTGTTTGATCGAGCCGTTAAGCTCATCGATTCCGGCAAGTCGCGCCTCGACGATCTCGTGTGTGTCAACGGGCTCAAGCGAGCCGCCGACCGGGTTTGCCGTAAAGACGTGGGTGGTCCAATCGATTACGTCCGATTCGTTCGTAAACTTGACGCGCGCTCTCAAAAGGTATTTCACAAGCTCGATAGCGAGGCCCGTCTCTTCATAGGCTTCGCGGACTGCGCCTGCCTCGAAATTTTCACCTGGCGAGATTCCACCGGAAGGAGCGCGGTAAGCGCCGGGAGGGTACATAGGTTTTTTGATAACAACGATGCTGTTCTCTTTGAGTATGCAAAGCGTAACATCGTGAGCGCGGCCATGCTTCTGGCTTCTGCGAACCATTTCAAACTCGCGCCGGTTCATCTCGTATGAAAGATGAACCTCTGCGGGCGTCCCGTACTTGTTCTCGATTTCTTTGATGGCTTCGGCGGAAATATACATCAGTTATTTCACGCCGGCCTGTTTAGAATGCTTCTCGAAAAAGTCCATCACGGCGGGGAAAGTCCCCGCCACAACCGTCAGGTGATCCGCTTCGGGGACTTCGACATAGTTGACCACGACACCGGCTTTCTGCGCAGCCGCCACCATGCTCCGAGCGCGATCCGGCGTCACTATCTGGTCGCGCGCGCCGTGAATGACAAGCGCCTGAACCCCCTTGAGCTTCGCGACCAGAGCCGCGAGCTGATCGGCTTGCTGTGGCCCTGCGCCCGACACCGGCGCGATTGCCGCGAACAGATCGGGCTTGTTTGACGCTACCCACCACGTAGCAAAACCGCCCAGCGAGTGGCCCGTCAGATAAACGCGGTTCGCGTCCACTTTGTAATCCCGCGAGACGGCTTTTATTACTTCAAAGACGTCTTGCTCTCCGGGGCCAAAGTATGCGCCTCTGCCGTTCGGCGCGGCAAAGATGTATCCGCGCCGCTCGGCCTCGCCTTTAATGATAGACGGATCATACAGGCCGCTGAAATAAGATCGCTCGTTCCCGAGCGCGCCGTGGAGCAAGACGGCCAGTGGGCGAGCCGCCGATCCGTCATAGCTTATCGGGACATAGGCTCGATATGGAATCAGCTTTCCGTCCGAAGCGAGATAAGCGCGCTCGATTTCGCCTCTCTCCGTTGCCAGAGGGTTTTCGCCTTTTGCGAGTCCTTCGAGAACCGATTCGATGCGATCAAGCTCGGTGAAGGGGTTGATATTGTATTCACCCCTGCTCTTAATCAAAGGCGCGAGCCGCTGAAGTTGATATTCGGGCGTTGTCACAAGATGAGCGACTGCCTTCACTTTAGGATCATTCGAGCTTTTTATCGCAGCGACCAAACCGGACAATTGCGCGAGGCTGCCTGAGAAATCGCTTATTGCGTAAATCGGCTTTCTAACCTCTGCGATCTTCTGGTTCCCGATTTCGATAGTGGCAACCAGCCAGAAAATTCCGTCCGGAAGCTGGACCCTGCGGCCCGCGTTAGTGACCGCTTCCGCTATTGCTAGCCGCCGTGCGATCACTACGGGTCTTATGGTAGGAGCCGCGTCTTCTCCGACCTGCGGCTCCGCGCTCGCGGCAACGATTTCGAGAGTAACCGTAGGCGAGGCGGTCAAGGTTTTATTGATGGCGGTCGGAAACATGCGTGCAAGCGAAACCTGTATATCCTGATTAGGCTCGACTACCAGCCGGTCGGGTTCGAGCGTTAAAGAGGCGACGAACTTCTGTTTCTCGTCCCATGCTTTTCCTTGCAGCAAAGCAATCCCTTCGCCGAGGATTTCAAGAAGCTGCGGGACGTTGCCGCGTTTGAAAGCATCTTCGCTTCGCAGCCGTATAGGGTCGAGCGCCGCGAGGCTCATGCCCGCCCGCCTTTTTTCTGCCGACAGACGGTTCATCTCTTCAGTCCTTGCACTGATTTCGGATTGAAAAGGTATCTGTTGGCCGCTCGCCCGCTTTGAGTTGAGTGAGACAAGCGTGACGATAATCAAGATTGCAAGGAGAATCTTTTTCATTGGTGCGCCTGTTCCTTTTGATTGTTACTGCTCGAAGTCTAGCATATTTAGATGGGATTGTAAGGTAGGGGTAAAAGATTCACCGCCGCAGACACAGAGGACGCATATGGCCGATGATGTGCTTCGCACGCGGCGGTTGCGCGGAGAAAAACTCTGCGCCCGCTCTGTGTCCTCCGTGTCTGCGGCGGTGAGAGAGTTTGTGCTTACCATCTTATTGCTTTAAAACGCCGCGCAAGAACTGCCCCGTGTGCGAAGCCTTTGATTCGGCAATCGCTTCCGGCGGACCTTGGGCGACTACGTAACCGCCTTCGTCCCCGCCTTCGGGGCCGAGATCGATTATCCAGTCCGCGCTCTTTATGACGTCAAGATTGTGCTCGATAATTATTATCGAGCCCCCTGCGTCTATCAGGTGGCGGAAGGCTGTGAGCAGGCGATTTATATCGTCAAAGTGAAGTCCCGTGGTCGGCTCGTCAAATATGTAAAGCGTTCGCTCGCTCGTGCGCTTTGCCAGGTATGAAGCGAGCTTTACGCGCTGGGCCTCGCCGCCCGAAAGCGTCGTCGCAGACTGGCCGAGCCGCAAGTAACCGAGGCCAACGTCGTCCAGCACCCGCAGCCTGGTAGCGATTCGATTCACGTTTGCGAAAAACAGCAACGCCTCGCGCACGGTCATGTTCAGCACGTCGTGTATCGAGCGGCCTTTGTATTTGACTTCAAGCAAGCTCGCCTTAAAACGCATCCCTTTGCACTCTTCGCAGATCAGCTCAACGTCGGCCAAAAATTGCATCTCTTTTATCTCGACCCCGTTGCCTTCGCACCGCTCGCACCTGCCGCCGGGCACGTTGAAGCTGAAGTGGGAGGATTCAAAGCCGCGCGCCTGCGCCTCTCTTGTTGAGGCAAACAGGTCGCGGATCGCGTCATACACTTTTATGTATGTGACGGGGTTTGACCGGGGCGTGCGCCCGATGGGGGATTGATCGACCAGCACGACATCGTCTATGAACTGAGCGCCTTCGATCTTTGAAAAGGACCCGACCTGCCCGGTCCATTCGCCGCGCTGTTTTTTTATGCCGGCGTAGATGATGTCGTGTACGAGCGTAGATTTTCCCGAACCCGACACGCCCGTTATGCAAACGGTCATCCCAAGCGGTATCGATATATCAATGCCCTTCAGGTTATGCTCGGCAGCGCCTCGTATCTCAAGCTTTCGAGCGCCGGGCTGTCGCCTCTGTTTGGGCGGCTTGATCCCCAGCTCGCCGCGCAAATATTTGCCCGTGAGCGAAGGCCCGCTTGCAAGCAGTTGTTTGGGCGTGCCCGCGAAGACCACTTCGCCGCCAAGCTCGCCCGCTCCCGGCCCTATGTCGATTATGTTGTCGGCAGAGACCATCATCTCAGGCTCGTGCTCGACTACGAGCACGGTGTTGCCGATGTCTCTCAAATCTTCGAGTATGCGAATCAAGCGCCGGTTGTCGCGAGGGTGCAAGCCTATCGAAGGCTCGTCGAGCACATAAAGAGCGCCGACAAGCGACGCGCCGAGATTCGTCGCAAGCTGTATGCGTTGAGCCTCGCCGCCCGAAAGCGTCGAAGCCAGCCGGTCGAGGGTCAGGTATTGAAGCCCGACGTTGAGCAGGAATTTCAAACGGCTGCGAATCTCCTGCAACAACCGTTCGGCAATATCACGCTCGGCCTCGGAGAGCGTCAGTCGCTCAAAAAAATCTGCCGCTTCGGCAGCCGTCATAGCGCAGACTTCGGGCAAGCTCTTGCCGCCGACTTGAACGAGCCTCGCTTCGAGCCGTAGCCGAGCGCCGCAGCAGTCGGGGCAGAGCGTGTAGCCGCGATACTTCGACAAAAAGACGCGAACGTGCAGCTTGTACTTCTTGGTTCTCAAGCCAGTTGAAAAATCCCATCACGCCGTCAAACCCGTTGCGACCCTGCACTATTGTTTTCTGATGCTCAGGCTTCAACTGGCGAAAAGGCACGTTCGTAGGTATCCCCGCCTGCCTGCAAAATTTGATCAGATCTTTTTGCGCCCAATCGTATTGGGGCTTCAGCCACGGCTCTATAGCCCCTTCGGCCAGCGTCATCTCGCGGTTTGGAATCACGAGATCGAGGTCAAGCCCTATCGTATTTCCGAAACCCTGGCACGTCGGGCACGCGCCGAATGGGTTATTGAAGCTGAACAGCCTGGGCTCCGGCGTGGCGTATTTTATATTGCATCGCTTGCACTCGAACCCTTCGGAAAACTGCATGCGCGTGTGCGTTTCGTCTGCAATCTCTATGATCGCCTGGCCGTGCCCTTCCTGATAGGTGATCTCTATGGAGTCCACGAGACGCGCTCTTATGTCTTCGCGCACCGCGAGGCGGTCTACGAGAACAAAAGTGTTATCGAAATTATCATCCGTGTAGCTGTCGGGCGTAGCAAGCTCGATGATCCGGCCATCTTTATAGAGGCGCGTAAAGCCGCGCTGCATCAGGCTCATCAAATGGGCCTGGATGCGGGTGTGCTGGCTCGCGGCGGTTTCACGCGAAGTGCGCTTTTTGCGCTTGGGGCTTGCGCCGTTGGAAGCGGTCTCGCCTTCTTCCATGCCGGCGGAGGCCGGGAACAGAACATAAAACCGCGTCCCTTCCGGCAGTTGCAATACTTCCGTGGCAATCGATTCGGGAGTGTCGCGCTGGACCTGCTGGCCGCACTGGGCGCAAAAAGAGATCCCTATCCGCGCGTACAGCAGGCGAAGGTAATCATAGACTTCTGTCTGGGTTGCTACGGTCGAGCGCGGGTTGCGAGTGGAGTTTTTCTGACGTATAGAGATCGCGGGGCAGATGCCCAGGACCTCGTCTACGTCTGGCTTATCCATACGCTCAAGGAACTGCCGCGCATAGGCCGACAGGCTTTCGACATATCGGCGCTGGCCTTCTGCGTAGATAGTGTCGAATGCAAGACTGGATTTGCCCGAACCGCTCACGCCGGTGATTACGGTCAGCTTGCCCAGCGGGATAGAGACGTTAATGTTTTTGAGATTATGAACGCGCGCTCCGCGAATTATAATTGCCTCTTCTGCCATTTCATCCTGTTTGTATCTAATCTCGTATTCGCATGTAACCCGCATGGCTATTTAGCGAACCTCAAATTTTAACATCTGCGGGCGAGTGGAATCAATTTGACGCCACGGATAAAAACAGAGTCGGGCGGCAACGTGAATCTGATGGTTGCGCTTGATTAAATGCCGGGGACGCACTTTGAGATAATCAGTGAGATTACAGTCATTGAGGCAATTGCGACCGGCAGCCGCATTCGTTAGATCGTTCGACCCCGCAGATGTTACGGTAAGGGTAGGTGGAAAGATGATAGGAATTGCCGAGAGAAGTATAGGCTACTTGTCGCTTCAAACGTACGAGATATCTATTTCTTGATATGGGCTGTTAAAGGCTCCTTGATTACCTCATACCATACTCGGCCTACTGCTATCTGCAACTCATCCAGGCTATTATGGGCGAAAAAATGCAAGCATTTTGCGTTTTGCTCAGGATGCAATTCCCAAGAGAAGGTCTTATGTCTATTTCCATTATCTGGAAAGGAGAGATGCGGATTTTGAAATGAGCGTACGGCAGTATTGGTGGCGAACCCGTAACCTGGGAATGGGAACCAATTAGAACCCATCACTAGCCATTCAGGTACGGGGTTGAGTCTATAACGATCCAGCCCGAAATCTATGTATGAAAAATAGCGAACTCCAAAAGGAATATTCATATAACCTTTCCTGTCTTTGCCGGCGGCAGATACTTCCCGAAGTCTCAATTCCTCCACTAGATATTCCGCATCGTTATACATACTGATTGTTCTGTATAACCTGCATTTGCCTGAAATATGCTTACCCGTATTTGGATTCGAGTAGTTGTAATTGAAAATTGAGGAGGCGATTGTAACGGTTGCTCGGATTGGGCCGCTAGATTGTGATATGAGTTCGTAAGGCCGATTGATTATACCTGCTAAGGCAGATATTTGCTGTCCGTCAGCATAAAACAGCTTATCTATCTGCATACATCTCTTTTCATAATCAGAAAGAGATAAGAGTGCATTGAATTCATCGAGAAATTGTCTGCCGTCGAGTAATACACTGGAAGCTGATCCGGCAAACCAATCTCGATAACTATTCGACGGGTCAGGGAATAGCTCCAATACTACTTCTAACCGATTATTGATCAATTTAACGCGGCGAGCCTGTCCTTTTGCTTTTTCTATTTCTAGCGATGGTGCGTCCTCCCTTAGTTTTAAGGACTTTCCCCGCCCGATTGTGATTAAGGGCGAATTCATCGAAAGATCGTATCCGGGAAGAACCTCTTCGTTGAGTGAAAAAACAAGCGTTGCGGTGGATATATCATCCGGAACTACATAGTCAACTTGTGACCAAAGCAAGTTGCCTGCTTTATCACTTAAAACCAGTTCCTCCGGTGAAATATGTGTCACTTCGAAGATCGGCTGCCAAGCGGTAGTGACGTAGCCTTTGCGCGCATAGGCTGAGGGATTCGACAGGAACAACTTTACTGATTCTCGGACTGGTTCAGGGTCCTTGCTTGTTGATATAGGCCGCCTGACCACACGAGAAAGGTCGAGCAGCTTATTTATATCTCCGAATAACTCTTCGTTAGGTAGATACTCAAGTGTTTGCTTTAGCTTTGGCCAGAAGACGTTGAAAGATTTTATCAGTACTGATTCAGGGATTGTTTTCTCTCTTTGAGCTTTGTTGATATGACGTATCAGGTTCAAGGTCCCCATTTTGTCAGCCGTCCTAGCTTGATATCTATGAAGCGGGCTTCTAGCCATGTCTGATATGGCTACGTCAATGAGATAAGGACACAAGTAGGTCTTCCCTGATCTCGTCAGATACCCGGCTTCATAGAGGAGCCAGGGTGAATTGATATTACTTTTGGTGAGACAGACTATTGCAAACTCTGATTGTTTTACCGCTTCCTCAAATTCTTCGATCCAACTTGTTCCAGAAGCAATATCAATTTCTGACATCCAGGGCTGAACATAGTGCAAAATTTTAGGAATCCAGTCCTTCAGTGCATATGCAACCGCTTTGCTTCTTTCTCCTGACCAACTTATAAATAGCTGCACTTTCGCCCCCGCGTTAAGCTCTAAACGAATACGTCCATTGCGCGAATAACGCGCTTAAGCCCTTTCGTGAGACTGACAAAATAACTGAGCAATCGTTCTTCAAATCATTCCATTCCCCAATCAAGATGTTCTAACTCCCTGCTTCATGAATTCAGGTCTTGAGTGCGCTTGACAATGCGTTTCCAGGTATCTTGTTTCATTTGATCTTCATCGTCTTTATGTTTATCCCATCCTTTAGCGACAACATACGTCAGTATCAGTCTTGAAAGAGTATCGATAGAATATTTGCGCTCAGGGTCTTCGCGTTGAGTAGCTACCCATTTGATTGCTTTGTCGAGAGCCTTCGGATAGCTCCCAACCTGAATGATGCTATTAACGACAAACGAGCTTAAACTGAAAAAAAACATATCACTCTTGGCGGCCATGCTTTCCGCCTTTTCGTCGCACTCTTCCAGCCTTACTAGAATCAGATCAATATTTAAATCAATGAATGACCCCAGGTTCAGCAATTCGACAATCTTTGCACATAACATTGCCGTAGATTTTCCGAATAATTTGGCCAGGTGCTGTTTACCAAGACTTGTCTTCAAAGGCGCTCTTACATTCATGAGCGATCTATCAGAGCGTTGGGACTTCGATTCATATCGGGAGGCCCTCTTTTCTCTATTTCTGCGTCTGATTTCTACTTGAATAGCGCTTACTAACTTCTCCCACCCGTCCTCGGCGAATAAATCGACCCGATGTATATGGTTCAAGTCTTCAGGTAGATCACATTCCTCCAATCGTACAGGGATCAGGTAGATATCGGATTTCAGCTTTTCTTTCAAAACCTCCATGCCATCCTTGAGTTCTGTTTGAAAAAAACCTCTTTTATTCACAGAGTTTGTCAATAAACAAGCCAGGAAGAAGTCGGATTTTTGAATAACACCTTTGATTATATGCTTCCAATCCTGTCCTGGGAGAATATCTTTTATGTCCATCCAAGGTTTGAATCTAGCGTCAGCCAGGTCTTTATATAGTTTTTCTACCTCCTTAATATCTGCCCGCGCGTAGCTTAGAAAAATCAGAGCCGTTGTTTTCACATTGACCCCTAAAAGACTATCGCCATACCGAGATGAGATAAGATGCGGCGCGAACGAGGATTAATAATATGTCCGTACAGCATCCGGCACATTACAATGATTTGCCTGCTTGGGAATTATCCGTCAGCCTCTGGCAGAGAATCAAACCTCTGGTGCCTAAAACGTCCTTTGGAGTGCGCAGACTCCGCACCGTATTTGTGTTAGCTCGTGCCGTTTTCGCGTAACTCAAAAGCGGTGCGGGGCCCGAACCCCAAAGGAGTAGCTTCTCTTCACCCCGCTAGTGACTTTGCAATAGCCGTGCAGGCTCTTAGTGGTTTCTTGACATCGCGAGGGCGCGCACCTATACTCGATTTCGGTCGTTGATTGATAATAAGGAG
This sequence comes from Blastocatellia bacterium, assembly GCA_963728545.1. Classification (GTDB taxonomy): domain Bacteria; phylum Acidobacteriota; class Blastocatellia; order UBA7656; family UBA7656; genus DASUNP01. The sequence goes on along the minus strand of CAVSKO010000002.1, from coordinate 1,074,488 downwards.
ACTTAGAAGAAGTGGCTAAGACGATCCAGGGCCGGCTGAGCGCAGAGGGACTTAGCGTGGCAATTGTGGCCAGCCGCTGGAATGATTTCGTTGTAAGCCGTCTGCTCGGCGGAGCGATTGACGGCCTGGAAAGATTAGGCGCATCGAACGACGCCATAACGATCATAAGGGTTCCGGGTTCTTTTGAACTTCCGATGGCAGCCCGCCGTGCCGCCTCATCCGGCAAATACGATGCGCTTATCTGCCTGGGCGTCATCATACGCGGCGAGACCTCCCACAATGAATACATAGCGTCCGAAGTTTTCAAGGGCATTGCGCAAGTCGCGCTTGAAACGAACCTCCCCATCGCATTAGGCGTGGTAACAGCCGACAATTTAGAACAAGCCATAGACCGCGCCGGAGCCAAAGCAGGCAATAAAGGATTTGAGGCCGCCATGAGCGCGGTCGAGCTTACTAACCTTTATCGCGAATTCTGAAGGTGGATGCTTCGGAGTGTAACGCAAACATAACTTGAAGGGTTTGAATTATGGGTGCCAGGCGTAAGGCCCGCGTTTGTGCCTTACAAATGCTCTTTCAATTTGACATCGCGCGACCCCGAGCCGACGAGCTTGTCAAGACCTACTGGGATGCTTTCGGCGAAGAGGTTGGCGAAGTGGGTCGGGATTTCTCGAACCGGCTGGCTCTGGGAGCGCTCTCTCATCTGGACGAGATAGACGCGCTGATAAAACGCCGGGCGGAAAACTGGCGCATCTCGCGCATGGCCGTGGTCGATAGAAATATTCTAAGACTTGCGATCTACGAATTTCTCTTTGAGCCGGATACGCCGAAGACCGTCGTCATAAATGAAGCGCTCGAGATCGCGCGGCGATTTTCGACATTCGAGGCAACCCAGTTCATCAACGGGATTCTCGACGCAATCAAGCGCGACCTTGAAACGAGTCAGAATGCCTCGATTGCTACCGCCACGCAGAACTCATAGGGAAGGGATGAAGGATGAAGGATGAGGGATGAAAAAGATTTGAAATCTGGAATTTCAGATGCCACGCTTTAAATCCTTTTCATCCTTCATCCCTCATCCCTCATCCTTCCCCTGACAACTCCCTATGATTGAAGACAAGGCGCTATTAAGTGAGTACCTCTCCGAGTCAGAAGAACTCTTAGACTCGCTCCTCGCAGACCTCGACCGCCTCGCCGCGCAATCAAACTCCGACGCTGAAGTAAACCTCGTCAACCGTATTTTCAGGACCGTCCACTCGCTGAAAGGCTTATCGGGAATGATGGGGCTGGCCGAAGTCCAGTCGCTCGCTCACGAGTTTGAAGACATTCTCGACGATTTGCGATTAGGCAAACTCGCGTCTGATGAAGAGGTGACCGCAGCTTTGCAAGAAGCGGGAGCGGGGCTTGCCGCGCTCGTCGCCGGGGCGGCGCGCGGGGCGGCAACTCAAGATGATTTCGACCGCCTGAGCGAATTGCTGACAGGCATCACGAGACGGGCGCAAACGCGCGCCCGCAAAGACGACAGCGAATTGATCGGGTTATCCGAGCGTGAACGCAACCTGCTGACGGAATACGAGCAGCACAGGATCAGCGAAAACCTCAGCGCCGGGCGCGCCTTTTACGCCCTCACCGTGCAACTGGAAGTCGGGACGCTCGACACACAATATCGCGCGCTTACCTCAAAACTCGCCGAGCGCGGCGAATTGATAACGACGCTGCCCGAAACCGCAAGCGCTCCGACGCTCGTCGCTTTCAAGCTGCTTTTCGCGACGCAAATAAAAGAATCCGATGTCAAACGCATAGCCAAGCCGTTCGCGGGGCGCGTCTCAAAGATGAATCAATCTCCCTGGCGGCGCGCGGGGGCGGCGCTCAGGGTCGTAGGGCGCAAGCCGAAAAAGACTGCCGATACGTCAGCGCCGCAAAAGAGCGCCGAATCTCTCAGCACCTTGCCGCCCGCTTTCGCGCAGGAATCGCTCCACCCGCTTTCGCCGAGCGTGCGCGTTGATCTTGCGCAGATAGACGAGCTGTCGGGGTTGGCGCATGAGCTATCAATCGAGGCCGAACGTTTGACCTCGATGGCCGACCGGTTTTTGATAGCCGCGGGCTTCGGCGCGAAAGAGCAATTCGACCTTCGCCTGAGCGCCCGTAGAATAGAGCGCGATTTTCTTCAGCTTGAAGAGCGGCTGGTCGAGCTTCGTATGGTGACGCTCGCGCAGACTTTTACGCGCGCCGCGCGGCTGGCAACGCGGCTGGCGCGCGAGCTTGGCAAATCGGTTTCCGTAGACCTTGCGGGGCGCGAAACACATCTCGATAAGATGATCGTAGATCGCATCGCCGACCCTATTTATCACGTGCTTCGAAACGCCATTGATCACGGGATAGAGCTGCCCGATAAACGCCGCCTCAAGGGTAAAAGCGCGCGCGGCAAGATAAGAATCGAAGCAAGCCTCGAAGGCACGCGAGCCGTTATCGCTATTTCAGACGACGGACGCGGCATTGATAAGACAGCGGTCCGCGCTCGCGCAATCGAGATAGGCGCTGTCAGCGAGGGGGAAGAATTAAGCGATGATGAAGCGTTGAGGTTGATTCTTCATCCCGGTTTTTCGACCGCCGATAAAGTTTCGGAAGTGTCCGGTCGCGGCGTGGGATTGGATGCCGTCGAGCGCACGATTCACGAGCTTGGAGGCGAGATTCGCATCTCGTCTGAAAATGAAGCGGGGACGCGGTTCGAGATGGTCGTGCCGACGACGCTGGTAATGATCCCGGCCTTCATCGTCAGGGTGAGCGAATGGCGGTATGCCATCAACGTGGGCCAGATCATCGAGCTGCTCTACATAGGCCCGGACGATATACTTGGGCGCGACGGCAGGCGAACCATCACCTGGCGAAACTCGACCCTCCCGCTCATCGAGCTGGGTTACCTGTTGGGCCTCGGCGGCGCGAGGGTGTTGCATCAGACGGGCGCGGTCGAACCGATGACCCCGGGGGCGGCTGCATTTTCGTATGACTTATCGGCGCAAATACAGCCGACGAAAATACGCGTGCCGGTCTTTATCACGCGGGTGGGCGACCGTCACGTGGCGGTTGCGGTAGAGAAATTTGAAGCCCAGCGAGAGATCATCGTAAAATCGCTCGGCTCGCTCGGATCTAAGATCAAGGGGGTGCTCGGAGGGGTTGACCTGGAAGGGGGCGATGTCGCGCTCGTTTTAGACCTGCCCAGTTTGTTATTCTTAAGGAGCTTGCGATTGTAAACCCGATGGCAAACGAAAGAAGGAAAAAGTGGAGAGAGGCCCTGACCCTGGGGATGCTGCCGTTAGATATGGCCGAAGAGAAGGCCGGTGAAGCGGTCGCGGATCAGGTTCTCTTTTCTTTCATTCGAGGTTGGCGATCAGGCTTTTGCCATCGGAGTCGAGCATACCGAAGGGGTCGTCGACTGCCCGCGAGTAACGCCGCTGCCCGGTCCGCCCGATGGGATCATGGGGGTCACAAGCATTCGCGGAAAAATGACGGTCGTGATGGACCTGAGTTTGAAAGCAAATCAGAAGGACGAGAAGCGGCGGCTTGTCTTGCTCAAAGGCGACGCTCAACTCGGATTGCTCGCCGACCACATAGACGGCGTTATCGTGATAAAGCCGAATGAGGTCCGCTCGCCCGGGTCGCGCAAGACGGCTGCCAGCCCTGAGCCGCGCGCAGATTCAAGCAAAGCATGGTTGACAGATAATTACATCAAAAGCCGGGGAAAAAACGTAGCTGTAATTGACGGAGAGCGATTGGCCGGAGCTTGAAGGGGTAAAAAGGGGTAGAGATTGTGAGAAGAGGGCCTGACGGGCGCAACAATTCAGGCGATTATGCGCTCAATCAAGCGACATTTCAGAAACTCAGAAATCGCATCACGTCGGCAAGCGGCATCTTTGTTCCTGACGACGAAAATTCGCGCTTCATACTGGAGCGGAGGCTGCTGGGCCGTCTGCGCCTGCGCGGGATTTCTTCCTTTGAAGTTTACGAAAGCACGCTTGACGACACGGAGATGGAAGAGATACTCGACGCCGTCGCCGTCCACGAGACCTATTTTTTCCGAGAGCAGCAGCAGTTGAAAGTTTTTTCGGAGCAGATTCTACCGGCGCTGGCCCGCGCGCGCAGCCCGGTCAGAATCTGGAGCGCCGGTTGTTCTACGGGCGAGGAAGCCTACACGATCGGAATGCTCCTGGCCGAGCAAGGACTGCTTGATAAAGAACGGGCCTCGTTGACCGCAAGCGATCTGAGCCGTCGAGTCGTCGAGTCGGGCGTTCGGGGGCTTTACGGGCAGTCGAGCTTTCGCACGACCGAAACCGATTTCAAGGAAAAATATTTCGTTCACGAATCTTCGGGGGCGTGGCGCGTTCGCGAAGATTTGCGGGCGCTGATCAGGTTCGAGCAATTTAACTTGATGAAGCTGAACAGTCACGGGTGGGAAGCCATGCCGCCCGGCGGGTTCGATTTGATCTTCTGCCGAAACGTTTTGATGTATTTCGATGAGCCGGCGGTAAAGCGGTTGCTTGCGTCGCTTCATTCGATGCTGGCAGATGGGGGCTACCTGTTGCTCGGACATGCCGAATCGTTAATGCCGCTCGGCATGGGTTTCGAGCCGGTTCAATTTGGACGCGAGCTTGTTCATAAGAAATAGTGATAAGTGATGAGTTATAAGTAACTGTTTTCACTCATCACTCATTACTCATCACTGAGGTTTTAAAGTGCATCGGCTTTTAATCGTTGACGATTCTCCGTACTACCGTATGCGGTTCTCGAAAATATTTGCGCGATCAGCGGAGCTTGAAGTGATAGGGCTTGCGGAAGACGGAGACGTTGCGATCAAGCACATCGTAGAATTGAAACCCGACATAGTGCTGCTCGACCTTTTGATGCCAAGGCTGGACGGATTCGGCGTGCTTCGCTGGGCTATGAAGAATAACCCCGTGCCGATAGTCGTTTGCAGCTCTTTCAGCGACCGCGACCGCGTCTTCAAGGCCCTGGAGCTTGGGGCAATCGATTTTCTGCTCAAGCCAACGCCGCGCGCCTCGGGGCAGCCTTCGATGCTAGAGGAACAGATGATCGAGCGCGTGGAACAGGCCGTAGCCGCAAAGCTGACAAGCGAGCTAAAGCCGAGCGCGGATACGAAAGCCGCTATGCTTGCGGCAGAGCGCTCGGCTCGCGGCGCTCACGTCGAGTTGATCTGCATCGCGGCCTCGACCGGCGGCCCGGCAGCGATACAGCGCTTGATAGCCGATTTCCCTGAAGACCTGGAAGCGCCGATAGTCATTGCGCAGCATATGCCCGCAGGTTTCACGGCTCCTTTCGCCGAGCGATTGAACACTCTTTCTCATTACAAAGTGGTCGAGGCCCAGAACGGGCAGCAGATCAAAAAACAGCATATCTACATAGCCCCCGCGGGGATGCAGACGACTGTCGAGCGCGGGGGCGAACAGCTAATACTTTCGGTCGCAAACGGCGCGCGCGATCTCGTCCACGCGCCATCGGCAGACGCGCTTTTCGGCTCTGCCGCCGGAGCCTGTGGCGCGCGCGCGCTAGCGGTAGTCCTGACAGGCATGGGCGAAGACGGCGCGCACGGCGCAGAGGTCATCAGGAATGCGGGCGGGCACGTGCTCGCCGAATCAAACGAGTCAGCCGTAGTCTTCGGCATGCCGCGCTCGGTTATCGAAAGGGGATGCTGCGACGCCATGCTTCCCGTCTCGGCTATGCCGCCGATACTGTTGGCTTACACGCTGGCGGAATAGCGGCTCACAGGCCATGTTGGGTTGAAGTTTCAGAGACTCGTTATTAGACTAAGAGAACTATTATGAGTGGAATGAAATTTCGTAGGACCTGTTCGGTCTGCAACGCGACCTTCTTTTCTCCTGATAGGAAGGCAATCTACTGTCTAAAATGCGTGAAGAAACGCGTCGTCAAGCATGTGCCTGCCGAAGCGCGCGTCGAAGCGCAAGTCACACGGGTTGCTCCCAGGCCCGTGCCGCAGCCGATCATGCCTGCCGCGCCCGCGCGAAAAGAGAGACCCTCGCGCGCGCCCAAGGTATCTGCGCTCACGTCTGATCTTCGCAAGCGAATCATAGAGCTTTACGAGGAGCAGTATGCGTCACAGCCTGTGCAGACCAGAGAGGTGCATTCTCAAATAGCGAACAAGCTCTGGCTGAAGCGGCAACTGGTGGCGGACGTGATACGCGAGCTTACGCAGTCAAAGGCCAACGTCACGCCGAACATCAAAGCGCGCGCAATCGAAATGTACCAGCGCTTTGTCGAAAGCGGGCACAGGCCGGAAGGCGGAAGGCGGCGGGCTATCAGCGCCGCGCTCAACGTGCCTTACAAACAGGTGATGAAGCTGATACGCGAGTGGTCAATGGCCGAGTACGAAAAGTCCCCGACGCCTAACCCGTCTCGCCAACAGCTTTTCGAGATAGAGAAAATTTATTGGCAAGAACTGGGCAAGCAGCGCTACCGTCTCACAGAATTGCCGGGCAAGATTGCCGAGACTCTCGGTTATGTGACCCGTTGGCAGGTGCTCAGATGGCTGGACGTTCTGCACGATGACGAGCGCACGTTTGCGAATGTGCCGGACCCGCAGCCGGAAGTCCAGGAGCAGATACTCGAAGCTTACGGTCAATACCTGGAGTCGCCTTCGCCGCCCGAACATGGATTGCACTACAGCATCGCCGGACAGATCGACAAGGTTAGCCCCCGCCAGGTCCACAAGGTTCTTCAAGGCTACCGTCACAAGCGGCGAGCCGAATATCCTCTGATATAAAGAAGTCCGCGCCGCGCGATAGCGCCGGGGAACCCGTTCCGACGGGTCGCGCCAAAGAGTCCTGAGTGCGAGGCAATTACTCAGGACTCCGGGGCACCCGCGCAAGCGGGTCGCAGGACTCAGGACTTAAGAGAATGAAGCAAGTCGTCCAAAATTATCGAACGGGAGAGTTGGAAGTCGAAGAGTTGCCGCCGCCCTCGCTCAGACCAGGCGGGGTGCTGGTTCAGACTGCCTACTCGCTAATAAGCGCGGGCACGGAGCGCACTATTGTAGAGACGGCCCAGAATTCTCTCGTCGGCAAAGCTCGCGAGCGCCCCGATCTGGTCCGCCAGGTCTTCGAGACTTTCAAGCGCGAAGGATTGCGAGCCACTTACGAAAAGGTCAAAGCAAAGCTCAACCAGATAAAACCGCTCGGCTACAGCGCGTCGGGCGTAGTGATAGGGGTCGGCGCTGATGCCGGTGAGTTCCGAGTCGGAGACCGCGTCGCTTGCGCAGGGGCCGGGTACGCTTCGCACGCGGAAGTTATTTACGTCCCTAAGAATCTTTGCGTAAAGGTTCCTGAAAAAGCTTCGCTTGAGTCGGCCTGTTACACGACCGTCGGGGCGATTGCGATGCAAGGCATACGGCAGGCAGACGCTCGATTGGGCGAAGCGGTTGCCCTAATCGGGCTTGGCCTTGTCGGCCAGATCACCGTGCAAATATTGAAGGCCGCCGGGTGCCTGGTTGTGGGGATAGATATTGACCCGCAGGCCTGCGAGCTTGCAAAAAAATCGGGCGCAGACCTTGTCGCATCAGACGCGGCATCGGCGCGCGCGGCTTGCGCCGCTTTGACCGAAGGGCGAGGCGCTGATTGCGTGTTAATAACCGCCGGGACTAAATCGAACGAGCCTGTCGAGCTTGCCGGAGAGCTGGCGCGTGACCGCGCTAAGGTCGTCATCGTGGGGCTTGTGGGGATGGACGTGCCGCGCCACAGCTACTACGCCAAAGAGCTTGAGCTGAAGCTCTCAAGGTCATACGGGCCGGGCCGCTACGATCCGCAGTACGAAGAGAAGGGAACCGATTACCCCATCGGATATGTGCGCTGGACCGAGAGGCGAAATATGGAAGCCTTTCTTCGCCTCGTCGCGGAGGGAGAAATAAAGGCCGACCTGCTGACCACGCACAGGTTCGCCGTGTCGAAAGCTTCGGACGCATATAATTTGATTCTGGGTCAGAAAAGGGAAAGGTACTGCGGCGTTGTATTGGAATACCCTGAAGCGGACCGGACTCCTTTGAGACGGGTCGTTGCGAGTTCAGTCAAAAGTCAATCGACCGACGAATTGAACGTCAGTTTTATCGGCGCGGGGAGCTTTGCTCGCGGAGTGCTTTTGCCCATAGTGCGGCGCTCGCCCAAAGTGCGGCTCGCCGTGGTCGCGACCGCTACGGGCATCAGCGCGAAAAACAGTGCCGAGCAATACGGGTTCGCGCATTCGACAACGGATGCCGAGCAGGCGCTCGATGATCGGTCGCAATGCGTATTCATAGCAACGCGCCACGATTCACACGCCGCGCTTGCGACAGAGGCGCTCAGACGCGGCAAAGCGGTCTTCGTGGAAAAACCGCTCGCCACCTCTGTCGAAGGCTTGCGCGATGTCGTGGCTGCCGCGCGCGGGTCAAGCGGCTTTTTGATGGTGGGATATAATCGCCGGTTCGCTCCCACAGCTAAGGAAATTAATGAGCGTATGAACGGTGACGGACCGAAGACTATTATTTATCGCGTGAACGCCGGTCAGCTTTCGCCGGATCACTGGGCTTTGGACGCGACCGAAGGCGGCGGCAGGGTCATAGGCGAGGTATGCCACTTCATAGACTTCGCGCAGTTCATGACCGGCGCTCTGCCCGCGCGCATAAGTGCCGCGAAAGTCAATCAGAGCGCGGGTGGCCTGTTTGTTGACGACAGCATAGCGATTACAATTAGCATGACGGATGGCTCTATCGCTTCGATAATCTACACCGCCGCCGGCGACTCCTCGGTTGCTAAAGAGCAAGTAGAAATATTCGCGGATCGTTCGGTCGGCATCATCCAAGATTTCAAGACCGGTTATTTTATCAAAGCCGGAAAGAAGACTCGGTTTGGCGGCAGCAGCCAGGACAAGGGGCACGCCGACGAGATAGAATCTTTTCTTGCGGCTGCGCGCGGTCGCGCCGAGCCGCCTTTTAGTCTCGAATCCCTCGTGGCGACAAGCCTTGCTTGCTTTGCCGCGATTGAAGCGGCCAGAGATTTTTCGGTAATCAATATTGATCCATTCTCTTTTATTGAGCAGGCTCGGAGCATTCAAAATCAGGAGGTCAAATGAAGAAGATATATCTATTTTTCTTGGTTCTCGCAGCAGCTTTTTTAAGCACGACGGCGATGGCGCAAACATCGGCGAGCGTCATAAAAGTGAAGCCGCAGGAATCGGTTTATAAAGTGAAACCCGGAGCTACGTTTCAGGTCGCAGTAGTCATAGATATAGATGACGGCTATCACATCAACTCAAATCAACCCGGTGAGAAATTCCTCATACCGACAGCGCTAAAGTTAGATAGTCTGAAAGGATTGCGCGCCAACGCCGTAAGGTATCCGAAGGCTAAAATGCAGAAGTTCCCCTTTTCTGAAAAGCCCATGTCGGTGTTCGAAGGCCGCACGGTCTTGAGATTCACCGCGCGGGCATTGCCTTCGCTTGCGCAGGGCAATCACACGCTGAAAGCCAAGCTGACGGTTCAAGCCTGTAATCACGAGCAATGTTTGAGACCGCAAACCGTAGACGTGGACATACCGCTGGAAGTTTCGTTGTAGAAAAACCGGAGCGAGAGTGTAAGCGAATGAAAGAAGATTCACCGCAGAGACGCAGAGGACACAGAGGTTGCACAGAGAAAAGCGTCTGCTCTGCGCCCGCTCTGTGTCCTCTGCGTCTGCGGCGGTGAGATGTCTCTCGCATACAGTACATTCAATTGAAAACAGTTCCAATTACTATACATGCAGGTCGAAGCCGTCAGTCATAAATCATGTGAGGAAGCGTTATATAAACTGCTTCGGTATTGTCGCAGCCAATCGTGGGCCGGGTATGATCCTTACGACGCTTTGAACAGTCCCCTTGCTCGCGCCGTCGGCAGAGGCGGAAAGCTTGGTCGAACGTTGATGATTCAAGCTGTGAAGCGGGCGCCGATCAATCTGCGCCCGCTGCTCGGCATAAAAAAAGATTTGAACCCAAAAGCTGTGGCGCTTGCCGCGCGCGCAGTATCGCTCCTCGCAAAAACCGGTGGGACTTTATTAAACCCGCTTCGAGTGAATTCGGCGGAGGACTTGAAACAGGATTTCGACTTTTTGATGGGCTCGCTCACGAAGCTCCGCAACGGCAGATACACCGAGGCATGCTGGGGCTATAATTTCGATTGGCAATCGCGGGCATTTTTTGCGCCGCGAGGCACACCCAATGTTGTCTGCACAGTCTTTGCGGCTCACGCTTATCTGGATTGGTTTGACGCAACTCAAGATGAGCGCGCGCTTGAAACGGCAAAAAGCAGTTGCCGTTTTCTACTCGACGTTCTCAACCGAACCAGTTCCGAAGAGGGCCATTGTTTTAGTTATACTCCGCTCGATTCTGCGCGGGTGCATAACGTGAACCTCCTGGCGGCCGAGCTTCTCGCGCGTTGCTACGGCATTGACCAACAGGATGAATATTTCGAAGCCGCCCGGCGCGCTGTTGACTTTACGGTTGCCAGACAACGCGCGGACGGCTCGTGGCCTTACGGAGAGTCTAGCTCGCAGCAGTGGATTGATAGCTTTCACACGGGGTTTATAATCGTTTCGCTCAAGAACATCATTAAATGGCTGGGCGTAAATGATTGGCAATCAAACCTGTTTCGGGGCTATGAATTCTACAGGGACAGATTCTTTCTTGCGGACTTCACACCCAAATACTATCATAACAAGCTACATCCAGTGGATATACACGCTGCGGCGCAAGCGGTGATCACTTTCGTAGAGATGAAGGATTTAATGCCGGAAGCGAGCCTCAAGGCGACCTGCTCTGCCCGGTGGGCGATTGAGCGCATGCAGGACCCGGCCGGCTTTTTCTATTTCCAGCGGCAACGCTTCTACACCATAAAGATTCCTTATATGAGGTGGGGACAGGCGTGGATGCTTTATGCCCTCAGTCTTTATTACACCAGAGGCCCGGTAACCGAAAATGTCTGACCACGTAGCCACTGTAGCCAAGCGATCTATAAAAACCCAGGCCAGATGGAAGCAGGTTTTCTGGTCCTTTGCACCCCTCGTCTCGCTAATCACGGTTGATCTGGCGTTTTCGGTCTTCGCGTTTGTCCTGTCCTATAAATTTCGCCACGACGCCGATCTCTTTGTCTGGAAGCGCAGGTTTTTCTTTCCAGTTCGCGTGGCCGACGAGTTTTTGCCGTACCTGAGCCTGCTTTTCTTCGTCCCCGCAGTGAAAGGTCTGGCGCTCAGAAGGTTCGGGCTGTTCAAGCTCAGAGGAGAGTTCTCATTCTCGGACGATTTCATACGAGTCTTAAAAGCCTCGACGCTCTCTTTCCTGGTGCTCGTCTTGATAGCCTTTCTCTTTCGCCAGGGCTTCGCATACCGTGACGGGCAATTAATCAATCTCGACTTCTCGTACTCGCGGCTCGTATTCGTTTACGACTGGATTTTATCCGCGATACTTTTCTGGCTGACGCTGTGCGTAGTCCGCGTGTCACAGATCTTTTACAGAACAAAAGGGCGCAATCTGATTCCTACAATAGTCGTCGGCGCGGGAGAGATGTCGGAGGTCTGTATAACCGAGATGTTCGAGAAGCCCAGGCTCGGTTACAAGCTTGTAGGCGTAGTAACGGCGCGACTGAACGAGGACGCTTCTAATATTCACAAGATGGGCGTCAGAAAGCTCGGCCATTTTGACAAGCTGCCTGAACTGGTAAAGCGGTATGGAATCGAAGAAGTTCTGATTACCGACACGCGCATTCCGGCTCGCAAGATGTTCGAAGTGTTGATGGAGTGCGGGCGCGATCATCACATAAAGTATCGAGTCATCCCAAACCTCTACGACTGTCTGCCGGGCAAAACGGAGATAGCGACCATCGGAACGCTTCCGATGGTGAAACTTTTTGAAGAACCGCTTCGCGGCCCTCAGCGCGCGCTTAAACGGAGCATGGACGTGACTGGATCGCTGTTGCTGTTGCTTCTGACCTGGCCTTTCTGGGTCTTGATGGCGATCTTAATCAAGCTCGAATCGCGCGGGCCGATCTTCTTAAGGCAAGAGCGCGTGGGGATGGACGGAAAACTATTCTTGATGCTGAAATTTCGTTCGATGAGAGATGGTATGGATGACCGCGAGCATCAGGAAGTGATGCGCCGCATGATAAACGGCGAAGACGCCAATCAAGGGACTGACGATGCGCCGCTGTACGGCAAGGTGAAAGATGACCCGCGATTGACAAAGATCGGCAGCTGGATGAGAAGGTTCTCTTTTGACGAGCTTCCCCAGGTGGTAAATGTTTTGATGGGCCAGATGAGCATAGTAGGCCCGCGACCGCCGCTCCAGTACGAAGTGCGCCATTACAAGGATTGGCACCGCACGCGGTTTCACGTCAAGCCGGGTATCACAGGACTCTGGCAGGTGAGCGGGCGCAACCGATTGCCGTTTGAAGAGATGGTGAGACTCGATATTTTCTATATCGAGCACTGGTCCCCGCTGCTCGATCTGAAGATAATGATCAAAACGCTTCCCGTGATGCTGCGCGGCGATAACACATTCTGACCGTTATTTCTTCGCGTCCACGATCAAATACCAACCTACGGTCGAAGCGAGCAGCTTTTCTATAAACAGAGGCACGAGCCTGCCAAGCCTGTACTTTCGCAAAGGAAAGTGGCGCACTTTCAACTCGACCTCTTTGAAGCTTGAAAAGAGTTTGCGTGCCTCGGATTTGCTGTAGGCATAAGCAAGAGGACATTCGGGGCCATCCGTGCAGTGGTGAACGAAATTTCGCGCCTTCAAATAGCTCCACCCCTCGCGCAAAAAATTCTCGTGGTGGACTTGCCACACTTCCGGATTCGAATTACCTCGCAGCCCCCTCATCTCTCGGCCCGAAACTTTAAGCCGCTCTTTTTTCCCGCCTCCAATTCGAGCAATGATCTTTAGCAAAACGCGCAGCCGCATATAACCCATAATGCGGACGTGGTAATTAAAACTCTGCCGGTGATAGAGCATGACGATTGCATTGCCGCCCGGTTTTAAGACCCGAAATAGTTCGCCAATAGCGGCGGCGGGGTTCGGCGTATGATGCAGAACTCCGTATGAATAGACCAGGTCGAAACTTGCATCAGAGAAGCTCAATCTTTCGACGTTCTCTACCTGAAATATTCCGCTCAGCCCTTCAATCTCAAAATGTTTTCTTGTCGCTTCTATTGCCGTATCGGTCAGGTCAACGCCCGTGTAGGCGGCGCCGTTCATCGCGAACATCACGCCGTCCGCGCCGTTGCCGCAGCCGATCTCAAGAACGTTCTTGTTCTTCGATTCAGAGAAGGGAACGAGGAGGGGGATGTGCCACTCGGTTTCATACCGAAGCTTTCTATACTGCCGGAAGAAATCGTGGTCGTCTTTATAGCACTCTACAAACTGCGCGCCGCAAGTTTCCGTATTCCAGAAACCCTCAACATCACGAATCTGGCTGTCGTACTTCATTTCGTACTGATCAAATCTCGTGCCGGTTGGAGAGCGCCTTGTGCATAGTAACTTCGTCGGCATACTCAAGGTCAGAGCCGACAGGCACACCCATTGCGATCCTCGTTATTCGTATCCCAAGCGGCTTCAGAAGCTTTGAAATGTAATTCGCCGTAGCTTCGCCTTCCGTATTGGGATTCGTAGCCAGGATGATCTCTTCGACCTCGCCCGCCCGCAATCTTTCGAGCAGGTTTTTGATCTTCAATTCATCCGGGCCTATGCCTCGTATGGGCGAGAGCGCCCCGTGTAAAACGTGATAAAGACCCCGATATTCGCGGGTCTTCTCGATCGTCACCAGATTGTATGGCTCCTCGACTATAAGCAATATGCGCTTGTCTCGCGAAGGGCTTGAGCAGTAGCGGCACGGGTCTACGTCCGTGATGTTGTTACAAATGGAGCAGAGAAACATTCTCTCCTTCACTTCGTTTATCGCCTCGACAAGCCGCTCGGTTTCTTCGCGGTCGGCGCGAAGAATGTAGAATGCCAATCGTTGAGCAGACTTGTGCCCGACACCGGGCAACCGCTTTAACTCGTCTATCAGTTTTGTTACAGGTTCGGCGTAATCTAACATCAATATAACTTTCCGAATATAACTTATCGCGCCGCGCTACGTTTAGCGGCGCATTTGACAACCGTAGCGCGCAACCGACGGCTTAAATGAGGCCGCCCGGCAGGCCCATGCCGCCGAGCTTAGAGCCGAGCTTTCCTTTCATCGCTTCATCGACCTTGCGCGCAGCTTCGTTCACGGCGGCGATAATCAAATCCTGGAGCATCTCGGTATCTCCGCCCTTAACCGCTTCCGGGTCGATTTTGATTTCGAGCAACTCTTTCGCCCCGTTCATCGCGACGCTGACGATGCCGCCGCCAACGCTGGCCTCCACGCGCATCTGCTGCATCTCGCGCTGCATCTCTTCCTGCATCTCCTGGGCCTGTTTCATCATCTGTCCGAAATCGAACCCGCCTGGTATTTTCATATTAGCCTCCTTGCCGATAATCGGCATTTATAAATCTTAATTTTTCGGCTTGAGCACTTCAACGCTTGAACCGGGAAACTTATCGGTAAAAGCTCGAATCGCGGGGTGCTCTTCCGCCCGCTCTTTAACTTCGGCTCTTGCCTGTTTAGTTGTTTTAACTTCCTGCGGCGGTTGCGCTCCGACGGTTACGGAAAGCGTCAAGCGACGGCCCGCGACTTCGCGGCCCACTTCTTCGAGCACCTTGCGGTTGTCCCGCCCTTCGATCTGTTTTTTGTAAACCCCATTTTCCGGAGAGAAAGATATTCGTAAGAACTCGCCCTCCACTTGAATGGCCTCGGCCAAATCGAGCGTCGCTCTTAGAAACTTCTTTCCGCGTTGTTCGACCGCATCCTTGATTTTTAACCCCGCATCCCTGTCAGCACTCTCTGCGTGATCTGTTTGCGAAGTTGCCTGCGGCATTTCGTACTCGATCTCGTAAGGCTCATCTGGCGGCGGCGGCGGCTCGTCGGGGGCGGGCGGCTGCTTGCGCTCGCGCGAGGCGGGTGCGCCCGCCTGCAATCCGGGCGTTTCAGTCGGGACGACCGGACGAGACTTGGCCGATACATCTATAGCGGGCCGGTCGGCGCTATACGGCGCAGACGGCTCGCCCGCTTCCGCAGAGCCTCGCGCCGTTCCTTTGATCTCTTCCGCCAACGAACCGGCTGAGCGCAGCTCACTCGCCGGCTTCGGAGCGCGTTCCGCTACACGTGAAGGAGTCGCTTTTTGAGCTGAGACACCGGCCACAGGCAAACGGGAATGCAGCTCCCTGATCTGTTCAAGCGCATCTTCAAGCAAATATAATCTGCGCGCCTGCAAGAGCTTCATCAACCCGATCTCAAGTTGAAATCGAGGCTGCGACGACAGCCTTATCTCTTGCTCCGTCTTTGTCAGGTTCGCAAAAAAGCGAATAAGGTCTTGCTCCGAAAATGCCCCGGCCAGCCGCACCAGAGCTTCCGCTTCGCTCTGCGGCAACTGTAAAAGCTCGCCGTCAAACCCGGCTATCTTTGTGACTAACAACGCGCGGACATGCACCATAAGCTCGCGGCAAAAATTGCGCAGATCGTACCCTCGCGTCACCACGTCTTCAATTATGCGAAGCACCTGGGCTGAGTCTTCCGCAGCAATCGCGCCGAGCGTGGCATTGAGCGTCTCAAGGTCTACAAGTCCGAGCGCAGCCGATACGTCCTCTTCCGTTATCGATTCGCCCGAAAAACTGATCACCTGATCCATAGCCGATTCGGCGTCGCGCATAGAGCCTTCGCCCGCGCGCGCGATTGCGAGGATCGCCGCCTCGTTGATCTTTACGCCCAGATCGGTTGCGATGCGGCGAAGCTGCTCGGCAATCTTTTTGACGGTGATCGTGCGGAACTCAAAGACCTGGCACCGCGAGAGAATAGTCTCGGGGACTTTTTGAAGCTCGGTCGTCGCGAGAATAAACATCACGCGCGGGGGCGGCTCTTCTAACGTCTTCAACAGCGCATTAAAGGCCGCGTTCGAGAGCATGTGTACTTCGTCGATGATAAATATTTTATGGCGGCCCGGCGGCGGCGCAATCGAAGCCGACTCGATAATCACGTTTCGCACGTTGTCTACGCCGGTGTTCGAAGCGGCGTCGATCTCCAGCACGTATGAAGGTTTTGACCGGGCAATATCTTCGCAAGCCGGGCAGACGCCGCAGGGCTCCGTAGTCGGGCCGTTCACGCAATTGAGCGCCTTTGCCAGTATGCGCGCCGTCGTAGTCTTCCCGACGCCGCGCGCGCCCGAAAAGATATAGGCGTGGTGCAGCCGCCCGCCCTTTATCGCGTTGCTGAGCGTTCGCGTGATTGCCTCTTGACCGACGACCTGCTCGAAGGTTTGCGGTCTGAACTTTCTGGCTATGACTTGCGATTCGGACATCAGGAAAACTCTAGTACGGCAAAATTGATAGCTTTTTTAGTCTAAGCGGTTGACACATCCGTTGCAAGAAGTTCGGACGCTACAAATAAGAGCGAGAGGGGTTTCAAGACTCGCCCAGCGGGTAAGGTCTGGTCAGGCTCCGGAGTAGCCGCGGCACATCCGCGAACTGCTACCGTTGCTCCGTTCCCGGCCTGGCGGGGTTCGCAGCCGCGCGATTGCACGGCGTCCGGAGCCTGATAACTCAAGGATGAGGGTGAAGGCGGAAGGATGAACAAGAATCAAGAGCGGTTCTTTTTCATCCCTCATCCGCCGCGCGCGAAGCGCATCATCGGCCAAATTCATCCTTCATCCCTTAACGGTGGCGGAGAGGGTGGGATTCGAACCCACGGTACAGTTTCCCGTACACAGCATTTCCAGTGCTGCCAGTTCAGCCACTCCTGCACCTCTCCGAAAGGATGAAGGATGAAGGCGGAAGGATAAAAAGAAAACTTTTTCATCCTTCATCCCTCATCCCTCAGCTTTCAATCGTGGCGGAGAGGGTGGGATTCGAACCCACGGTGCCCTTACGAGCACAACGGTTTTCGAGACCGCCCGATTCAGCCGCTCTCGCACCTCTCCGCGCCTGTGTCCGCCTTTCGCTTTTCGCGAAAAAAGGATTGTATCACCTCGCGGCACTCATCCTCAAGCATGCCGCCTTTGATCATCACTCGATGATTCAAGAAATCTGTGGAGCAAATCTCGAAGTGAGTCGTGACTGCGCCAGCCTTCGGGTCCGTAGCCCCGTAGACCAGCCTCGCGATTCGGGCGTGCAAGATAGCTCCCGCGCACATCGCGCACGGCTCAATGGTCGAGTAGAGCGTTGCTCCGACTATACGATAATTGCCCAGGCGGCGGGCCGCGTCCCTGAGCGCTACTATCTCGGCGTGCGCAGTCGGGTCGCTCGTCGAGATTACAGCGTTGCGGCCACGGCCTATGATCTCGCCTTCGAGGACTACGACTGCGCCGACAGGCACTTCGCCCTCTTCGCGCGCGGCGAAGGCTTCGGAAAGCGACTCTCGCATGAATTCATCGTCGGCCGGTTCCATAATTCGGGTTCGCTCGAAAAAAGAATAGCGAATGTTACCGGCAGGTCGAAAGGCTGTCAAGAAATCAATCTGGCTAAGCTCGACGCGGTTGCGCTACCATGCAGCCAGCGGCGAGGCTAATAAAATGATCTTAAGAACCCCTGGCGGGCCGCTCTATTTCGAAGTCGTCGGAGCAGGGCCGCCCCTCGTCTTTTTGAGCGGCTGGGCGATGTCTTCGGAGTGCTGGCGGCCGGTAGTCGCGATGCTAAAACGCAGATACCGCTGTTTGATTTATGACGCGCGAGGAATAGGCCGCTCGCAACCCGCCTCGAATGTTGCCGGGTTTGAAATCGAAGACCACGCCGAAGACCTTCATTCTATACTCGAAGCTGCCGAAATGTTTGACGCAACCTTGATCGGCCACGAGCTGGGCTCGCTCGTCGCCGCGACGCTGGCGGATCGCCGTCCGCAGGATGCGCGCGCGCTCGTTCTTGTCAGCCCGCGCGCTGCCGTCACTGAAAACGATATAAAGCGACTCGCGGTCTTTACGCCCGCAACGATTGCTTTGCGCGACCTGGCTGCTTTTCCGTTGATACGCAATCTGGTCGCATACCGCTTCCGCCGCGCGCCCAAACCATTTCGTGAAACTCTGTATGATGATTTTGCCAACATCAATCCGCGCGCGGCATACGAGACTGCCGTTTCGGCTGTGAGTATGGAATCCGCCGGGCGCATGGAGGAGCTGGTCTTCGAGTCCGGTTGCCCCATGCTTATTATCTCCGGTGAAAAGGACAAGAAAGGCGTCGCGCAATCGCGTCTGCTCTTTTCTCGCGTGAGCGCGGGAAAGCTGGCGACCCTGAAAGACTGCGGATTCTTGCCCATGCTAGAATATCCCGGCCAGTTTGCCCGGCTGCTCGACGGCTTTGTAGGCAGCGCGTACAGGAAAAGCAGTCAGGCCCTCTTGCGCAGAGAGATATGAAAGCTCGGTAATCGGTTTTGCCAATGGAAGAAAGAACCTATGAACAGACGGCCACTGCCCCCGCAGAGAGCGACCCTCGTAAGCTCGCAGCGCGGCGTTATTCCAGGCGGCTTGCGATAATCACGTCTGTAGGGCTGGGGGCCATATTCGCGGCAAGCCTGCTTTATAATCCGTCGGGATACAGGCCGGATGGGAGTTATTTCACAATCTGTATGTTCAAAAACATCACCGGGCTGCCTTGCCCCGGGTGCGGGCTTACGCACTCTTTTTGTTCAATCGGCAAAGGCGATTTTGCGAGCGCATTAAGTTATAACCAGCTAGGGCCGCTGCTCTTTCTTTTTCTTCTTGTTTTATGGGTCAGGTCGGTTTGCGTTTTAGCGGGTTGGGACAAGCCTGTGCTGGCTTATGATCGGGTTGCTTCTCGAATCAACCTTGGGTTGATGATGGCGATAGCGTTCGTTTTGTTCGGGGTTGGTCGAATCCTCGTTCTGCTTTTGACCCGACAAAACTAAAACTCAATCTCTTTCAATGCCAGCGTTTTCGCTGCTCGCTTCGGAACAATCTATCGATCTCCGGGTCGCGAAGCCGCTCGCGGTCAGAGTGCCGCTCTTCTTCTTCGCTTTTGCCGGTCGAGCGCCTCAGCAGGCTGAGCGCGCGGTCTCGCACTTTTTTGATCTCCTTGCGTCCGTCTTCGAACTCGATCTCAACCGCGCTCGACTCGCCTTCGCCGATCACCCGCGTAACCGTGCCATAAAGAATTCCGGAAGGCATGGCGTAGGCTATCTCATCGCCCAGCCGGTAGGTCAATTGTCTGCCCTTATTCATTCCGCCTCACCTCTATTGTTTTTTCGAAGCATCTGCATTCGCGCCTTGCCGCATTTTGGACATATCCATTTGCGCTGTTTGTGATAACTGCGCTTCTGCTCGACCATTTTAACGCGGCACCTGGGACAAGTCATCCTACATTCGCTTCTGCGGCCCGCATCTCTGTAGCGTTCACCCAGTCTTCGTCAAAGACGCGCTCGATTCGGCGGGCCATTGCGTCGTCTTCTATTATTATGCCGACCTCGCGGCGCTGATCCATGCTGACTTTGCGCAGGTTCTGGCTCCCGACAAAAAAACGCGTGCTGTTGACGACGACGCACTTGGCATGCAGTTTGTAGCGGGCGAGCTGTCGGACTCGAAAATTCTGCACGACCTCATCGTAGTAGGTGTCCCGGCTGATTATCTTCACGTCGCACCCGCCGGCGGCTTTGCGCAAAAGCAATCCCATCACCTCCTGGTCCTGCACCTTCGCATCCAGTATGCGAATAGACCTTTCGGCAGAGTTTAAAAGGGCGATCAGCTTTTTGCGGCTGTTGTAAGGGCTGATGACCAGCGGGAGGTTTCTGGGCCGAAAAGTCTCCCCGTGCCAGTCGGCGTCAAACAGACGGTTAAGCTCTGTCGTGATCTCTTGATCGCGGACCAGTATGCCAAAATCGCGGGCGTAGTGAAGGTTTTTCTGAGTCGGATTGAATGTGAGTATCATCAACTGCTGGTCATCGATCATCATCATCTTATAGTGATAACGCTTGACCTTCTCTTTCTCTTTTCTCGACCGCGCCATCCTGACTTCTATGCCCAGCTTCGACAGATCATCTACAAGCTTCTTGTTCCGTTTGGTCCAGCCTTTCGAGGCCGGGGCGACCAGCGCCTGCACCTTTACCTTGCGCGCCACGGCGTAGCTTAGAGCGTCGAGCACTATCGGATCGTCCATACGAAAGATGGTCATCTTTATAGCGTGCTTTGCCGTGTCGATAGCATTGACGATAGGAAAGAAGCTGTCGCCGGGCTGTATGATTAATGAAAGGTTTTGGACTTGCTGGTATGCTTCCATCGGTCTAAGTCTGTCAGTTCCTGAAATGATCGGCGAGACCACGACCTGGGGGTCCCAACTTCCACACCGCTGCCGCAAAACGGGAACGCATCGCGTACTTAACCTTTAACACACACAGACAACCAAGTCCAGGAACAGTTGGCAGTAGGCTGTGGGCAGAAGGCAGTTTTATTCGTCTGTTGTCAGTTATTCCTGGGCTTCGACGAGCCGAGTAACTGCCTTCTGCCTCCTGCCCACTGTCCACTGTTCACTCTTTTCGTTATAATCCCAAAGCGAGGCTATCTTATGCAGAACAGAGTCGAAACTGCGGACGCGGACGCGCTTCTTTCCCGGTTACATGCGCGAGAGCGATTGACATTTGAAGAGTGGAAGGCGGTCGAAGACCTGGCCCCGACCCGTGAGCTTGGCCGTCTGGCCGACGAGTTGCGCAAGCAACTTCACCCGGACGACGTGGTCACATACGTCGTAGACCGCAACGTGAATTATTCAAACGTCTGCGTGTCGGTCTGCAATTTCTGCGCTTTTTATCGAAAACCCGGCTCGCCCGAAGGCTACGTCCATAGCTACGAAGAGATCTTCCGCAAGGTCGAAGAGATGATCGAGCTGGGCGGCAGCGGCGTGTTGATGCAGGGCGGGCTGCACCCCGATCTGACGCTTGACTACTACACGGGGCTGCTCAGGGAGCTTAAAACCAGATACCGCATTCACCTGCATTGCTTCTCGCCCCCCGAACTCGATCACCTTGCTAAGATAACCGGCCTCGGGGTCGAAGGCCTTCTTAGAGAGCTGCGCGATGCGGGGCTCGATTCGATACCCGGCGGCGGCGGGGAGATACTCGTAGACGAGATTCGCCGCAAGCGCCGGACCCATTGCTCGACCGAAGAATGGTTAAACGTCATGGACGTGGCTCACACTTTAGGGATACCGACTACGGCCACGATGATGTTCGGCTACGGCGAAACGCGCGACCACCGGCTTATGCACCTTGAGCGATTGCGCGAGCTGCAAGACCGTAACCCGGGATTCGTTTCATTCATTCCCTGGACTCTACAGCCGGACAACACGCCCATCGGCAAGCTGTTTCCCGACCGCATACCCGGCGACGAGTACCTGCGCTGGCTGGCTATCGGGCGCCTTTACCTGGATAACATTCCGAACCTACAGGTGTCGTGGCTGACTCAGGGGCTTGACGTGGGCCGCGAAGGGTTGCATTACGGCGCAAACGATCTCGGAAGCACGATGATCGAAGAGAATGTCATAACGCCTGCGGGCGCAAACCATCGCGCGACCGAGATGATGTTGCGCGACGCGATCATCAGCGAGGGATTTACTCCGCTCAAGCGCAGGGCCGATTACGTGAGAATCGAAACCGCAGTTTGATCTGGAAGGCGAGACTGACCAACCCCTCGGAATTTTATGGACAAAGAGAGTAGAGCAGCCAGCGAGAGTGTTGCTGATGCGCTCGGCGATATGAGCGCGGAAGAGTTTCGGCGGTACGGCCATCGCGTCGTAGATTGGATCGCCGATTATCTGGGCCACCCGCAAAATTACCCGGTGCTTTCAAAAGCTCGTCCCGGCGAGATCAAAAACGCCTTGCCTGCCGAAGCTCCCGCTATCGGCGAGAGCATGGAAGATATTCTCGCGGACCTTGAAAAGATAGTCGTTCCCGGCGTGACGCATTGGAACCACCCCTGTTTCTTCGCTTACTTTTCAATAAGCGGGTCAGGCCCCGGCATACTCGGAGAGATGTTTGCCGCCGCCTTCAACGTCAACGCGATGCTGTGGCGCACTTCGCCCTCGGCGACCGAGCTTGAAGAGGTGACGCTCAACTGGCTCCGCCAGCTTATGGGACTGCCTGAAAATTTCGAAGGCGTGATCTATGACACGGCCTCTATCTCTACTCTCTGCGCAATCGCTGCCGCGCGCGAAGCCGTTCCGGGGCTGCGTGTAAGAGAAGAGGGTTTGGGCGGACTGGAATCGGCAAACAAGAGGTTGCGGCTTTATGCGTCAGAGCACGCGCATTCGTCTATTGATAAAGCTGCAATAACGCTCGGCATCGGGCAGGCGGGAGTAAGAAAGATCGCGACTGACGCCGAGTTTCGCATGGACCCGGATGCGTTAGCCCGCGCCGTAGAAGAGGACCGCCGCACGGGATGGCTACCGTTCTGTGTGGTGGCTACGCTTGGGACTACATCGACTACAAGCATCGATCCTGTTCCGCAGGTAGCGGACGTGTGCGAGCGAGAAAATCTCTGGCTGCACGTAGACGCGGCTTACGGCGGATCTGCTGCAATCGTGCCGGAGATGAAATGGATGCTTGAAGGTGTGGAGCGCGCAGACTCACTGGTGATGAATCCGCACAAATGGCTTTTTGTGCCTGTTGATTTGAGCGCGCTTTATTGCCGAAGGATGGACGTGCTGCGCCAGGCTTTCAGCCTCGTGCCGGAATACCTCCGCACGCAGACGGAATCCGAGGTCAAGAACTTTATGGACTACGGCCCGCAGCTTGGCCGCCGCTTCCGCGCCATCAAGTTCTGGTTCGTCATGCGTTATTTCGGGGCCGAGGGAATCACATCTCGCATCCGCCGTCATATGGAGCTTGCCCGCGAGTTTGCTTCCTGGGTGGACGAAAGCCCGAATTTCGAGCGGCTCGCGCCCGTCCCTCTCAGCACCGCCTGTTTCAGAGCGCATCCTGCCGATATGAAAGCCGAGCCAGGTGACGCGAAACCGGCTCCGGGAGCCGATTCCGGGATGGAAGCACGTCTCGATTTGTTGAACGAGCGGCTCCTCGATGAAGTCAATAGCGGAGGCAAAGTTTACCTTTCGCACACGAAGCTCGACGGCAAATTCACGCTGCGCCTTGCGATTGGAAACATACGGACGACCATCGAGCACGTGCGGCTGGCCTGGGATGAATTATCGAGAGCGCTGGAAAGAATAAAGAGCGAAGAATCTGCGGGCGCTGCGGGTTAACTTCAGGGCGCGAAGCTTATCAACTCGATCTGGTCCCATCCCACCTCAACGCGGCTGGCCGAGCCTATCTTTACATTAATCGTGTTGCCGTTGAGGGCGAACTCTCTACACCTCAGCTCGCTTCCGCCGCGCAGCTTTATGCGTATAGAGTCTGCATCCGTGTTTGAAGGGCGTATCGCCTCGGCGTCCTCCATCGAGATGACGGCATAGCTTTTGGGCTCGCCGCCGCTCGTTTCGGTCATTGTCAAACGCAAGTTTCCCGTCGCTTCGTCGCGCGTCAACACCCGCCCGCGAATGCTGCTGCCGTTCTTCATCGAGATGACGAATCCCGCCTGCGATTCCTGCGCGGCGGTCGCGGCCGCTGCCAATAATGTTATTGCTACCAGGAGGGTGCCGAGCCTTTTTTTCATTATTTCGCGCGCTTCTTTTCGTAAGTGGATTTAAGCTTCGCCAAGTAATCACTCCGGTCAACGGCATAGTACACCGCTTGCGGGCCGGAGGCAACCAGCGCGGCAATCGCCAGCTCGAAAGCTTCATACGGGTCGCGCGTGGTTATGCCCTTCGTTTCGAAATAACCGATGCGGCGCAGTCTCGAAATCAGTTCTTGCAGGGTCAACCTTCCTTCAAACGTTCGCCCGCCGTGCGAGTGCGAGCGCGAAAGAAGGTGCTGCACCATCAGCACATCGCCGTATATGTGAGGCGCGACGTAGAGCCATCCTTTTTCATAACTCCAGCCGTCTTCCGCTTGCCTTGAAAGCTGCACGCGGCGGACGCCTCCCGCAAGGGCTTCCTCCCAGCCGTTTGAGGGCACGGCCCGCTTCACTTGCTCGACGGCCACTTCGAGCAGCCAGCCGTCGTCATCGAAATCGATATTTCGCTTCAGCCGTTCAAGCCACTCTGAAAATATCTGCATCTGGGTCCGCTCAGGGTGCCAGAGCGTGTATCGGTCGGGGTCTTTCTTGAGCGCCGTCCAGAGTTTTTTTCGCTGCTTCTCGAAAGATTCGTGCGCGTCTATGCGAACAGCGCGAAACTGTGCGAACCATCGCTTGGGGCCGTTGCAGTAAGGGCAATGAGTCAATTCCTCTTCTTCATCAAAAAAGTGAGGCCGGGCCGTCGATGCGCCGGTGAAATCGGTCTGCTCAGGCACATGTTTTTTTAGCTCGGAGTATGCAGTGCGGGGCGAGGCCTTTAATTGCTTTGTAAAGAAATCGAAAGCGCACTTTAGACAAATCTTCAGCACGGTCTCTGAGATGCCGGAAGAAGGGAGAACGTCAAAGCTGATTTCGGGCTTTTTCATAAACAGTTTTCAGTTTTCAGTTTCCAGTTTTCAGTACGAGTCCTAAATGCTGGTCACTGAAAACTGAAAACTGAAAACTGAAAACTGATTTTATGGGGATGGTGGGAATCGAACCCACACGAGAGGTTATCTCAAAGGTTTTTGAGACCTTCGCGTCTGCCAGTTCCGCCACATCCCCTTTAAAGAGGTAAAAACAACTTTGATACTAAAGTGAGAATCATTCTAGCTGCCGAAAGCTGCTGTAGTCAACCGGGGCGAGTTTTCAGCTAGTCGTGCGCCCTCCGCTTTAGCCGGCAACTTCCTCAATCGCGCTGACGGGCTCATCTTCCCCGCTCTTTGTTCGCGCCATAACCCATTTCAACAGGGGCGGGGTAACGAGCGTTGTGATTATGACCATGATGATGACGGCGCCAAAGGTCGCCGCGCTTATAACCGGCTCGCGCCCGCCTTCCGCGTTCGGGAGGCTCAAAGTCGCTCCTATGCCTGCAAAGATCAAGCCGACTTCGCCGCGAGGTATCATGCCGATCCCTATGGCAAGTCGGTTGATGCCTCGCTCGACGACGCCAAGCGAGCAGAACTGTTTGCCGAGGATTGCGACCGCCGTGAGGGCAGCGGCGAACCCCAGCAGGTCGAGCCGTGCGAAAACACGCAGGTCAACCTTTAGCCCCATCAACACAAAGAAGATTGGCACGAGCAGATCGCTAACGGGCTTCAACAGATGCTGCAAATCCTGTTTGTCGTGGTTGGGCAGGATTTCGAAATGGGCTTCGTCCAGGACGATCCCTGCCGCAAACGCCCCCACTATGTAAGCCAGGCCAACGAGATTGGCTACCCAGGCCAGCGTGAAGCAGAGCGCTATCGCAAGCGCTAACAGAACGCCCCTGCCTTCGAATCGGTTTAATCCGCGAAAAAGCTGTGGGACGACGTAGTGCCCAACTGCTATCGCGCCTACCAGGAATGCGCCTGCCTTGAGCGCAATGATCGCCACCTGGGTTACCGAAAGCGATGCCCCCGCCGCCTGCGCGCTGATCGCCCCCTGAACGACAGCCAATATCAACAACCCGAGAATGTCGTCTATAACTGCCGCCCCGAGGATTATGCGCGACTCGCGCGTCTGAAGCTTTTTTATGTCTTTTAAGACCCGGGCTGTTATTCCTACGCTCGTCGCGCACAGCGTTGCGCCGATGAAAATATGGCCTAGCGTTGCTTCCTGTGGGATGAAGTATGCCGCGACCGCCCAGCCCAAAAAAAACGGCGCAATCACTCCTACCATTGCGACCAAAAGAGACGACCAGCCTACTTCCAGCATTTCGCCGAGGTTCGATTCCAACCCCACTTCAAAGAGCAGAATAATTACGCCTATCTCCGCAAGCGCGCCGATCACATTGTCGGTCTTCAATCGCTCGACCGATGTCAGGCCGACGAGAGCGAGGTTGCCGAGCATTATTCCGGCTATAAGCTCGCCCAAGACCGCCGGCTGATTGAACCGTTCAAAAAGCTCGCCCGCGAGCTTTGCCGCGACCAGAATTACGGCAACTCCGACAAGCACTATAGGATCGAGGCCGTGACTTGCGCCGCCCGCTGCCGCAGGGTCTGTGCTCGCCCAACCGCCTCGCGTCATTAGAGACAAGGCTGCGGCGACGCCGAGAACTATGATTATCATTTGTCTTGCGCCACGCATATTCGATCCGCAGATTAGCATACAGTGAAGCTTATCTGTCTTGCCAGACTCGTCACGACAGTTGTGATTTTTGAGATGTGCGAATACTTTCGGAGCGAAAGGAGGTGAGAAGGCAGCAGGCAAGATTACTCCCACCCGCCGCCTTGCGACAGGAGATCATTTGCCCTTGTTGTCGGGATGCTGTTCGTCAGGATCCTCGACATCGTCAATAAATTGCCCAGCGGGCGAGACACCGTGTTTTTGGACTTCGTGGGCAAGGTACTTCACCATGTGACTGTGCTTGCGGCTATACCCGAAGTAAATCGCCAAGCCAATTGCCAGCCAGACGGCCAGCCGAATCCAGTTGTATGCCGGTAACGAGAACATCAAAAGACCACAGGTTAGAATGCCCAGGATCGGAACTACAGGATATAACGGCACACGGAAGGGGCGCTCGGCGTTCGGATGTGTCCGCCTCATAATGAGCACCGCCGCGCATACCATTACAAATGCAAGCAGAGTCCCTACATTGACCAGTTCCAGCAGCACGTCTATAGGGAGGAATCCGGCGAGGGTCCCGACGAATATGCCCGTCAGGATGGTCGATTTCCAGGGCGTTCGGAACTTCTCATGTACTGCGCCGAAGAAACTGGGTGGCAGCAATCCGTCGCGCGACATCGCCAGCAGAACTCGCGGCTGGCTTAACATCATAACAAGAAGCACCGAAGTGATACCCGTTACGCCGCCCAGCGCGATCAAAAACTCTGCCCATCCAAGCCCTACCTTGCCGAACGCGTCTGCCACGGGAGCACTCTTGTCAAGTTCTGTGTATTTGACCATGCCCGTCAGCACAGCGACAACAGCGATGTAAAGCACCGTGCATATTATTAGCGATGCGATGATGCCGATGGGGACGTCTCGCTGCGGCTTTTTAGCCTCCTCCGAGTGAGTCGAAACTGAATCGAAGCCTATGTAGGCGAAGAATGCCAGCGCTGCGCCCGCCATTACCCCTACGGGCCTGCCAGCCATGGTTTCTCCGGCCACGGGAATGCCGAAAAAGCTGATGCCGGTGTAGCCAAACGGCGCGAATGGCTCCCAGTTGGCTGTGTTGATATAGAATGCGCCGACGCCGATCACAAATAGCACCGCAACAATTTTTATGATCACCATCGTAGCGTTGAAACGCGCGCTTTCCTTGATCCCGATGACCAGGACAATTGTCACGATCGCAACTATCAAGAATGCAGGCAGGTTGAAAAGCGATCCGGGAATATCATGTGAAACCATTTTTTGAACTTCCTGGCCGTTTTCAACCACTGTTTCCATGACACTATGCGTTGTTGCACTCGTGTTCATGAAATACTCTCCGCGGTCGTATTTGATGAGCGGCCCGCTGAGCGCCTCCGGCACAATTATGCCGAGTTTTTTCAAGACCGACTGGGCATAACCGGACCACCCGTTTGCTACCGTTGCCGCTCCTACTGCATATTCCAGAACCAGGTCCCAGCCTATGATCCAGGCCATAAGCTCGCCCAATGTCGCGTAGGCATAGGTGTAGGCCGAGCCTGCCACAGGGACCATCGAAGCGAACTCGGCGTAGCACAAGGCCGCAAAGATGCACACAGTCCCGGCGACTACGTAAGACAACATCAGGGCCGGGCCTGATGTCTCTTTTGCAATTGCGCCTGTAGATACGAAAATGCCTGCGCCAATGATAGCGCCAACCCCCAGGCTTGTGAGCGTCACGGGGCCGAGTACACGACGAAGGCGGTGCTCGCCCCTCATCTCTTCGAGCAGTACTTCGAGTGGTTTTCTAGCGAAAAGTTGATTAGCCATTAATGACCCTCCGGAACACTGTTATAGGTTTTTTCTCCAGATGTTGATAAAAGCGATAACTTCTCGATCTACAAACCCGTACTTCATGATATTTCGCCCGTCGAATCCGATTCTGCGTCTCGGTCGGGGGCGGGCTCGCCGTACTTGCGCCACAGGAAATAGACCGGAATGCCCGTAGCGATAATGGCCAGGCCGGGCCACGTCGTCGCGGTCTGAAAGACGAACAGCACGATGAGGATCGCCGCCGCGCCCAGTATATAGAGCACAGGGACGATCGGGTAGCCCCACGCTTTATATGGACGTGGGGCGTCGGGGCGCGTTTGCCGCAGCCGGAATATCCCTGCGATCGTCAGAATGTAAAAGATCAGCGCAGCCGAGATCACATAGGTCAAAAGATTGCCGTAGAGATTTCCGTAGGTCGTCTGCCCGGCCTCATCCGTACCCGTAATCGTTCGCGGCAACACGAGGAGCGCCGACCAGATGCCCTGGATGACCAGGCCCCAGGCGGGCACGCGCTTCGCGTTTAACTGGCCCGCTGATTTGAAGAAAAGCCCGTCGCGCGCCATTGCCCAGTAGGCTCGCGCGCCGGCAAGGATTAAACCGTTGTTGCAGCCGAAGGTCGAAATCATTATGGCGACCGCCATTATGCCCGCGCCTAAGCCGGGAAAGATTACGTCGGCCGTGGCCGAAGCCACACGGTCGCGCGGTACGGTTTGTATAGTCTCAAACTGAAGCGTCACCAGATAAGCGACATTGGCAAGCAGGTAAAGTCCTATGACAAGAATCGTGCCGAAGGCGAGCGAGAGCGGAATATTGCGTTTGGGATTTTTCACTTCGCCCGCAGTGAACGTGATGTTGTTCCACGCGTCGGCTGAAAAGAGCGAGTTAGTCTGTGAAACGCATAACGCGACGAACAACCCAAATGTGGTCAAGGCTGTGAGACCCTGCCCCACATCCTGCAACTTGCCGCGCACGGTCCAGAAGTCGCCGAAGTTCGTGCTCGCAGCCGTCGTACTCATCAGGCCTACAATGATGCCCAGCACGATCAATCCGATCAGCGCGCCGGTCTTTGTGATGGTGAAGATGTTTTGAATTATCTTGCCCAGCTTCAGCCCGCGCGTGTTCATCCACGTAAGCAGCGCAATCAACAACACGCCTACAAGCTGTGCGGTCGACAGCGATATGGCGTAGCTTGAGCCTATGTGAATCGGACTGACAATGTAACTGCCCTCGTCTATCCAGGTGACGTGCACGCCGAAATACCTGGCGAAACCGACCGCGACCGCCGCAATAGTCCCTGTTTGAATGACCATAAACAGCGTCCAGCCGTAAAGGAACCCCCACAGCGGCGAGAATGCTTCGCGCAGGTAGACATACTGGCCGCCGGCCTGGGGCATCATCGCGGCCAACTCGCCGTACGAGAGCGCGCCAATTACCGTCAGCAACCCCGTGATAATCCATGCGACCAGAAGCCATCCGGGCGAGCCTACCTGCCGCGACATCTCGGCGGAGACAATAAAAATGCCGGACCCGATCATCGATCCGGCGACGATCATCGTTGAGTCCAGCAGCCCCAGCCCGCGTATGAATCCTGTCTGTTTCTCTGCAACCGGAATGGCGATATCCGCCATACAGTATCCTCCACTTGATTCGCGATGATTGTTCTATGGTTTGAGTTTCACCCCTGCCAAATCCGCCAGCAATACTATCCTTACACCCGCCGTTCGGTCAATCAATCACAGGCTGCGGCGGCGCGCAGCTTCATCAAGAAGCTGCGTTTTCTGTTTCCGTCATAGGCTTGTTTATTTTTCTCCAGATAAAGTAGACGGGAATGCCCGTCAAAACTATCACCAGTCCGGGCCAGGCAGTCTTTGGCTTATAAAGAATTTGCACGATTGATATAGCCGAGGCTGCAATTATGTAAATCGCGGGAACGACCGGGTAGCCCCACGCTTTATATGGCCTTTCGGCGTCTGGCCGTTTGTATCGGAGAACGAATAAGCCGACGATTGTCATTACAAAGAATATCAGTATTGCAAAGACAACATAATCGAGGAGGTTGTTATAGAGGCTGCCGTACTCCGGAGAACCTGATAAATCTAGCTTTATTGCTCCCGCGTCATCATAATTTCGCGTTCTGGGGAGCACAAGCAAGCAGCTCCATACGCATTGAAAGATCAATGCCATTCCTGGGACGTGGTGTTTATTGAGCCTTCCCGTAGGTCTAAAGAAAAGCCCATCGCGCGCCATCGTATAGAATAATCTTGCGCCGCCCAGGATTATTCCGTTGTTTGCGCCGAACGTCGAGATCATAATGGCTATAGCCATCACGACCTTGCCCACGCTGCCCAGTACCACATTTAACGAAGCCGTCGCCACGCGCCCGTCCGGCGCAGATTGAATCTCTGAAAAAGGGAGCGTGAATAAATAAGCGACATTTGCAAGCAAGTAAAGCCCCATGACCAGCACCGTTCCAAAGACGAGTGAGAGCGGGATGGTCCGCTTCGGTTCTCTGACCTCTCCGGCAGTGAACGTGAGGTAATACCACCCGTCTGCGGCAAATATCGATCCGGTCTGCGCCACACAAAGCGCGATGAGCAGACCGAGCGTGCCGCTTACGGCTGAAACCGCAGGCACAAAGTCGAAGCCAGGCTCGAAGGGCTTGATGCCTTGCGGACTCCACATATTGCCGAAGTTTTGGGCGACTACATCTGCCTTAAGCCCTATAGCACAAATAACTATCAGGCCTATTAAGGCAAGCGTCTTTGCCGACGTGAAAATATTTTGAATCAGTTTGGCGAACTGTAGCCCTCTCGTGTTGATAAAGGTGAGCAGTATTATCATCAAGATCGCAATCAATTGAGGCCAAGAGAGGCTTAGGGCGTAATTGCGCGAAATATCTATAGGTGGGATGATCCACGCGGTCGACTTCACCTGTGGCACGACGTCGCCAAGATATGCAGCAAAGCCTACGGCGACGGCTGCAATGCCACCAGCCTGGATGACGAGAAAAAAGGTCCAACCGTAAAGGAATCCCCATAAAGGTGAAAACGCCTCGCGCAAGTAGACGTAGACGCCGCCTGCTTTTGGCATCATCGCGGCAAGCTCACCATAAGAGAGAGCGCCTGCTACCGTCAAAAACCCCGTGATTACCCAGACCACCAGAAGCCAACCGGGAGAGCCGACCTGATTGGCTATATCTGTCGAGACGAGAAAAATGCCCGACCCGATCATCGATCCTGCGACGAGCATTGTGGAATCCAACAGCCCCAGCCCGCGTATAAACCCCGTCTTTTTATCTTCAACCACGACAGTCGGTTCGGCCATGCGGTATCCTCCGAGTCATCTCTGATTAAAGTTTGACACTGTTTGCGGCCTGCTTACCTTATTGATGCTGGTAGATTGTGAAGCGCCGCGATTATCAACTAATGTCAAGGCAAAAGGCAAGCGGCAAAAGGCAAAAGCTAATAATTGCGTCTGCCGGTTTTAACTTTTGCCTTTTGCCTTCTCTGTGTGTATATTCACCCCTTTGCGCGATTCTCGCTTTTGCTAATAGAATACCAGAGCAACGATTGTTTGGAGACTGTATGGAACAAAAAGGTTATACATTGTGGTTCACGGGGCTGTCGGGAGCGGGCAAGACGACGCTCGCCCGGCTGGTTGAAGGTGAGTTAAGAGTGCGCGGGCACAAGCTCGAAGTGTTAGACGGCGACATCATTCGCACTAATCTGTCGAAAGGGCTCGGTTTTTCTAAAGAAGACCGCGACACCAACATCCGCCGTATAGGCTTTGTTTGCCACCTGCTCACCCGCAACGACGTAGTCGCAATAGTCGCGGCAATTTCGCCTTATCGCGAAGTGCGTGATGAAGTGCGAAGACAGATCGGCTCGTTTGTCGAAGTCTTCGTCAAATGCCCTATCGAAATCCTGGCCGAGCGCGACGTGAAAGGGCTTTACAAAAAAGCTCTCGCGGGCGAGATCAAAAATTTCACCGGCGTTGACGACCCGTACGAAGAGCCGCTCTCGCCGGAGATCGTAATCGAATCCGATACCGAGACGCCCGAACAGAGCGCCGGGCGAATCATCGCAAAGCTCGAAGAGATGGGCCTGATCGAAAGCGCACAATCCGAAGGTTACAGCGAAGAGGACGAAGAAGAGGTCCGCCGCCGCCTCGAAGCGCTCGGATACGTATAAAGACAGTGATGAGTGATGGGTTTATTCGATAAGTTCAAAGCCAAAGAGAAAAACAAGCGCGTCATTTTGATAGGGCTGGATGGGACGCCTTGTACGCTTGCTCGCCGGTTCATCGAAGACGGTACAATGCCGCGACTTGCGGAGCTTGTAAAACGGGGCGAGCTTTTGCAGATGGACACGTTGATTCCTGATATATCGTCGGTGGCGTGGACTTCGTTTATGACCGGGGCCAATCCCGGCAGGCATGGCGTTTACGGATTTCTCGATCTGCAACCCGGGTCATACAAGATTTACTTCCCGAATTCGCGCCACATCAAGAGCCCGACCCTCTGGGACGCGGCGGGCAGCGCTGGACGCCGCTCGGTCATTATCAACGTGCCTTCGACATATCCTGCTCAACCCCTGAACGGCGTGCTCATATCGGGCTTTGTGGCGATTGATATTAACAAAGCTACATACCCGCAGGAGCTTGTGCCGAAACTGAAAGAGATGGATTACCGCATAGATGTTGACGCGCGCAAAGTTCAGCAATCGCACGACGCGTTGATGAACGACATCCTCAAGACGCTTGAGCGGCGCGTCGAAGTCTTGCTTCATCTTTATGACAAAGAGCAGTGGGATCTGTTCGTGGGCGTGATAACGGAAACTGACCGTTTGCAGCATTTTTTTATGGATGCCGCTACGGACGAAAGCCACAAATACCATTCGGCGTTCAGGGATTTCTACAAACGGGTAGATAATTTTCTGGGCCAGGTGATGGAGCGGTTAGCGGCGGACGAAACCATGATGATAATGAGCGATCACGGCTTTACACCGTTGCACCGCCAGGTCTATCTGAATCGCTGGCTGATCGATAACGGCTATCTGAAGTTGAAAGAGAACGCGCGCTCGATAGAAGAGATCGCTCCGGGGTCAAAGGCATTCGCTCTCGATCCGGGCCGCATCTACATAAATCTCAAAGGCAGGTATCCTACAGGCGAGGTCGAGGCAAGCGACGCTGCGAAGCTCGTCGCAGAGATCAAACAGGGAATTGCCGAAATAGCCGACGGCGGAAAGCCCGTCATCAAGAATATTTTTGAGCGCGAGCAGCTTTATTCCGGGCCTTGTTTTGCTGCGGCCCCCGATCTTTGCGTCTTGAGCAACTACGGCTACGATCTTAAGGGAGCGGTCAACAAGCAGGAGTTGATGGACAGAGAAGTTTTCACAGGCATGCACACACAGGATGATGCGACGCTGTTTATCAACAAGCCTCGAAGCGCGCTCAGACCCGATAAGCCCCACATTAACGACGTTGCTCCGACAGTCCTCGATTCGCTAGGCTTGAGCGTGCCTCAAGCGATGGACGGGCGTTCTCTGTTGAAATAGGAGTATAAGAGATTAAAGATATCTCACCGCAGAGACACAGAGGACGCATATGGCCGACGATGTGCTTCGCACACGGCGGTTGCGCAGAGCAGAATACTGTTTTCTCTGCGCCCGCTCTGTGTTCTCTGTGTCTGCGGCGGTGAATCTTCTTTTATTCCCTAAAATCACGAATGAAAACCGTAATCATAGGACTTGACGGCGCGACTTTTGACATCATAACTCCTCTTGTCGGAGAGGGGCGATTGCCGACTCTTGCGCGCCTCTTGAGAGAAGGAGCGAGCGCGCCGCTTCGCTCGACCTTGCTGCCAAATAGTTTTCCGGGCTGGGCTAGCTGCACGACGGGAACCAGCGAAGGGATGCACGGAGTCTTTTCGCCGTTCATAAAAAACAGTTCGAGTTACGGCGTGCGGGCTATGAGCGGGAAAGACATTATGACGCGCCCGATCTGGGAACTTCTCGGCGCACGCGGCGGTCGCTCGATTGTCGTCAACGTCCCGACCACTTACCCGCCTGAACCGCTAAATGGCGAGATGATAACTGGAATGCTCACGCCGGGCCTTGCCTCTGAGTTTACTTATCCGGCGACTCTCAAACGAGAGTTACTTCACGCGATACCTGATTACATAATCGAGCCGGGGCGCGCGCCCGATAAGCACGCGCGTATGGCGGAATTCAATCTTGCTACGCGCTCGCACGAGCGCGCGACCGAGTTTTTGATGAAGCGTGGCGAGTGGGATTTTTTGATGGTCGTCTTTTCCGTGCTTGACCGCGCGCAGCACGATTTTTGGGCTGATATGGACGCGTCTCATCCGCGTCACGACGCTGCTTCGCCACCCGAATTTCGTGAGTTTATCTATAAGACTTATGAAGGGCTCGATTCGGCTATCGAAAGGTTGATTGAAAAACTGCCCGCCGGTGTACGCATCTTTATAGTTTCGGATCACGGGTTCTGCTCGGAGTTATTCGAAGTCCGCGTAAACGAATTGATGGCCCGCACGGGTCTACTCGCTTTCAAAACGCCCGGCTCGCGGCGCGCACGCGCGCAGTTGAAAGCGGTAAAAGAAAAGATCAGCCGTCGACTACTGCACGAGCGCGTGGACGGGAATTCGCTTGAGCGCAAGGTTCACTACGGCAGCGCGTTCCTCGAAGAGATCGATTGGTCACGCACGCGCGCTTACTTCGCACAGGACAAAGGCGTGTGGGTCAATCTGGCGGGCCGCGAGAGCGCGGGAATAGTCAGCGAGAGCCGGTTTGACGATACGGTCAAAGAAGCGAGGCAGACGCTTCTGAATCTGGTCTCGCACGAAGACGGCGAGCCTGTTTTTGAAACCGTGTTGAGGCGCGAGGAGGCTTTCAACGGAATCTTCTCTGACCGTCTGCCCGACCTGGTGATGATTCCGCGCCGCGACAGTTATGTTTATAACGAGCGGCCCAGCTACGGCGATGTGATCGTTCCGGCTGACTCGACTACGGGGACTCACTCACGCGACGGCATATTCATCGCCTGGGGGCGTGGGATCGAAAGCAATGTGAAGTTTGCTTCGCAGCCTGATCTCCGCGACGTAGCGCCGACCGCGCTCGCGTCGCTCGGCTCTCCGCTCACCGAAGATATGGACAGCCGCGTGCTCGCAGAGATCTTTAGCGAAAAGAGCGAGCCGGTAAGACAAGGAAGCTCGTACCGCGAAGGGTCGAATAATGCAGAGGCCGCCCGGTCAGTTTACAGCGAAACCGAAGAGACGGAATTGAGAGAGCGGCTTCGCGCGCTTGGCTACATCGAATGAAAGTTTTGGTAATAGGTCTGGATGCCGCGACGATGGACCTGATCGAGCCGTGGGCTGCGGCGGGCCATCTGCCGGAGCTTGCCCGGTTGATGCGCGAAGGCGTCACAGCGCGCTTTCTCTCGACTCCAAACATGCACAGCGCGTCGGCCTGGACTTCGATTCTTACGGGACTCAACCCCGGCCGCCACGGCCTTTTCGTATTTTCGGATCGCGACTTCGCCACGAACCGCCAGCTCTTCTTCAAAGGCGGAGACCGCGAAGGCCGGATCATAAGCTCGCACCTCGCCCGTTATGGACTCTCGGCAGGCTTTCTTAACGTGCCGATGACTTATCCTGCCCAGTGTGGCGAGAGCGGCTTTATGGTCAGCGGGCTGGACGCGCCCGCTTTGAATGAGAAAGCATTTTGTCCCGCCGAGCTTCGCCGCGAGTTGTTCGACCGATTCCCCGATTACAATTTTGCGCCCGCCGGTCTTGGCGAAATGATGAAGACAGGTTGATTAAATGAAGCCATCAACGCGTGGGTGAAATTAATAGACACGCAATTGCGAGCGGCTCGTTTCTTGATCGAGACTCGCCCGGTTAATTTCTTTATGACCGTTTTTACCGCGAGCGACTGGGCCGGACATAATCTCTGGCGGTCACAGGACAACGGCAATTCGAAATCGGGTGTTGATAGCGACTCGCTCTTGTCCATCTACCGGAGGCTCGATCAAGCGATAGCCGAATTGTTAGCTCTTGCCGATGAGCAGACTCAAGTCTACATAATCTCGGACCACGGTATGGGGCCGCACACGGGCGCTTCTTATCATCTGGCTTCGTGGCTCGAAGCGAATGGATATATGGCGCGCAACGGTAAGAGCCGGGCGAAGGCTTCTTTGATGAGCGCGAGCCGTCGGGCTGCGAAAAGAATCGTTCCACAGGCTATGAAGGAGCGCATCAAATCGCGCGTCAGCGATGATCGCATCAAGCGATTTCAATCAGAAGACAAAGACTCTTTCTATTCTTCAATCGATTGGGAAAAGACCGTTGCCTATTCCGAGCCGGGCCGCCACGTAATCAACATCAACTTGTCAGGCCGCAACGTGCAAGGCAAGGTCGCGGCTGCTGAATACGAAGACGTGTGCCGCCGGATAATCAAAGACCTTGACGGTTGGACCGACGACGGAGGGAATAAAGTAGTCGAGCGCGTAGTGTGCCGCGATGAAGTTTACACCGGCGCGTATGTCGAGCGCGCGAGCGATCTTTATGTTTACTGGAACCCGCGAGCCGACCTGGGCCTGCCGCCGAAAGAGGTGCAATCGCGCGGATTCTGGTGGAGCGGCGATCACCGGCCAGAAGGCATACTGGTTTGCAGAGGGCCGGGCATCAGAGAAGGAACGACTCTGGAAAGCGCGTCGGTTTACGATTTTGTTCCGACCGTCTTGCACTTTGCGGGCTTGCCTGTTCCAGAAGGGCTGGATGGCCGCGTGATCGAGGAAGCCTGTACGGCGGAATTCCTCGCTTCACATCCCTGCAAGCTTGAGCCTGTGCGCGAAAACGACGCGAGAGCGCAAACCGATTTGAATGAATCGGAAGAACAGATGGTCGAAGAAAAACTTCGCAGTCTGGGGTATATGTGAAAACGATGGGGGATTACTGGAATTGGATAAATCGTATTTCAACGCAAAGAGCGCAAAGTACCGCGAAGACCGCAAAGAATTTTTGCGAGCTTTGCGGTTGTTTGCGTCCGCGCCGCGCGAAGCGCCGGGGCACCCGTTCCGACGGGTCGCGCCATATGCGTCGAACTGACGGCATTTGATTATCCGGTTATTGCCTCTTGTAAAGTTGCAATCCGATCTGGCGCAGAGAATGAGCAAACCTACCAAGAAGACAGATGACGTGGCAGTAATTACATCTGTCTCTGCCGTACTTGCCGACGCTGCGACACCACGCGGCGCTCGCCTCCGTCAACACGCCGCGCACATAGGTTTTATAGTTATAGTCATACTGGCGCTCTTTTGGCGCGTTCTGTTTTTGGGCGAGACTTTCGTAGACGTGCGAACGCTGGACAACCAGCTCCCGTGGGGCTACTCGGCTTCCGGCGCTGCGGATCACCCCTACAACCGGCGCGACCTCACCGACACCTACATCACGCGAGATTATTTTGTAGTTTCGTCATACAGAGACGGCGAGCTGCCTTTGTGGAATCCTTACACGATGGCGGGCCACCCGATTTATGCCGACGGAGTGACGCGGACTTTTTCGCCCTTTCTGCTTTTTTACACCTTTCTGGACGTGCCGCTCGGCTACTCTGTAGCGCGAATAATCGAGCTGCTGCTCGCAGCCGTCTTCATGTACATCTTTCTGGTTTCGATTCGTATAAGCCCGCAGGGCGCGCTGATTGGCTCGCTGGTCTTTGCTCTTTCTGCTCACTCGCTCTTGCACCTGACGGGGATGGGGTGGTGGGGCGGGCTGATGTGGCTTCCGCTGATACTGCTTTTCGTTGACCGCGCAATCACACGATCAAGTTTTAAGTCGGCCATCATCGCGGGAGTTTTTCTCGCCGCACAATTCTTTTGCGGATGGATGCAAAACCAGGTCTATTACGTCGGAGCCGTCCTCTTGTACTACCTGTTTTTCGCTTTCGGCCTGGACGCCTGGCGATCTCGAAAGCCGAAGCGTCGAGTTGTGCGTGTCCTATTTATGACGGCGGTGACGCTCGTGACAGGATTCGCGCTCGCGGCGACCCAGTGGGTTCCGGTGATGGAATTGCTCGGCAATTCGAATCGAAAGATAGTGCCTACAGAGATCGGGTATATTTATTTGCCACCCTGGTACGCAGCCACTTTGATCTTCCCAAATCTTTTTGGCTCGGCATACGACACGGACACGCTGACCCTATTTACCGCGCTCAACGTGTCGCATGATCATATACTTTATCTGAGCATCGCGGCGCTTTTGCCTCTCTGCTTTTGCGTCTACGCGCTCTGGCGAGCAAGGAAGCTCGAACAGTCTGACTTTAATAGCGCGGAAGATTGGGGAAGGGCGCGCTTCTTTCTCTGGCTTTGCGTCTTTGCGACGATAGTTATGATGGCCGCGCCGATTTATGTTCACGTCACAAAATTCATTCCCGTACTTCAAGTCATTCGCGTGACGGTTCGCATCTGGGTTCTATTTATTTTTGCCGCAGCGGTCCTCGTAGGCTTCGGTGTGGATTTATTATTAAAATCTTCAGGCCCTGCGCTTGCCGCTTTCACTCGCGTCTGGCGAAAGCTTGTCGTCGCGTCAGCCGCGCTCGCGGTCCTGGCGACTCTCGTAGCTCTGCTCGCGCAAGCGACAGGCTTTGCCCAGAATACGACTGCGAGCGGTATAATGGCTTTCGCGAGCAAAACTGCGGCCGCTCTTTCGCCGCACCTGCTGCCGCCCGACCTGGCCGTTGTTCTCCCGCTCGTCTTTTTGTTCGCGCTGCTTTTCTTGCTAAAGCGCCGCGCGATGGAGCGCATCAGCCGCAGCACGTTTTTTGTGAGCCTGCTGGCACTGCTTATTATCGATCTATTCTGGGTCAGCGCGCAGTTCAATCCTACCTTTGACCGCTCGCGCGTATTCCCCGCGACCGAAACGACCGAGTTTATGCGTGCGCTTGAGCCGGGCCGCGTGCTGGTTGTCCCTTCCGACCTTGAGACGAACAGAAAGGTTGATTCGGCCACTGAAAAGATCATAGCGCCGCCGAACACTCTGCTGCCCTACCGCATTCCGACCATCACAGGCAAGAACCAGCAATTCCCTCGATGGTATCGCGAGTATGCTTCGCTCATCGAATCGCAGCCAAATTTGAGCCACGTCGTATTCGACCGGACGAGTTCTCGCTATTTCGATCTCTTAAATGTAAGGTACGTTATGACGCGGCAATCTGCCGAGCCCCCGGCGGGGCTTCTGCTGCTCAAGACGGCCGAGGGCGTCTCCGTTTATGAGAACAAAAATGCTTTGCCACGAGCTTTCATTGTGAGCCGCGCGATTGAAGTCTCAAATCCTCAAGAGGCGCTCGCCGCTTTGGCCGACCCGGGCTTCGACCCAAAGACGACAGCCGTTGTTCAGTCTCGAATTTCAAATCTCGAATTTCAAATCTCAAATCTCAAGTCGGCCAGGATCATCGAAGACAAACGCAATCGCGTAGTCATCGAGACTCAAACGGACGGCGACTCTCTGCTGGTTTTGAGCGATAATTACTATCCGGGATGGAAAGCCTACGTTGATGGGGTCGAGAACCGAAGTGCTGCCGGCCAATCATACGATGCGCGCCGTCGCGCTTCCCGGCGGAAGCCATGTTGTGTCATTCGACTTTGATCCTTTAACATTGAGAGCCTCGATTTATGTCAGCATTATCGCTGCCCCGTGTGTCTCAATATCTTTACTCCTGTTGTGGGTGCGCGAGAAGCGGCAATCGGTCGGACGGAGGTAACGGTCACGCTTTACGGAAAGATAAAAAAGACTGTTAAGCACACGCTGATCTTCGGGATCGGGAGCGTAATTAACAGCGCATTCGGCCTCGTGCTTGTCCCTGTTTACGCGCGACACCTGAGAGCAAAAGAGTTCGGCATACTGTCGCTGTTGACGATCACGATGTCGCTCGTGACGATAATTCTGAAGTTCGGGCTGAATCACGCCTTTTTTCGTCATTACTATGAGACGGAAGACCCGGCGCACCGCCGCCGCATAGTCGGCTCGACGCTGATCTTTTTGCTTTGCTCGGCCACGCTCTTTACCGCGCTGCTCTATTTGATTGCGCCGCAGGTTTCGAGACTAGTCTTTGCTGGCGAATCGAGAGAGCACCTGTTGCGCCTGATTTTCTTTATCAGCTTTTTCGAAATAATCACGCTAATACCCGAATCGATATTGAGGGCGAGATTCAAATCGGCGCTTTACTCTACGCTGAATATCGTAACCTTTGCAGTCCAGCTCTTTTTGATTTCATACCTGGTCGTCTTTGTCAATTCGACGGTCGAGAACGTTTTGATTGGCCGTCTCTGCGGAGTTGCATTCGAGGCGCTGGTCTTTTTCATAGCGGTCCGCCGCGACCTGAGCTTCGCTTTTTCATCCGCCGAGCTGCGCGGGATGCTGGCCTTTGGCATACCTCTGATCTTCGGTCAAATATCGTTTACGCTCTTTATGATGATTGACCGCTTCTTTCTCGACCGGTACACGACGGATAATGAAGTCGGCGTTTATGCTATGGCTAGCACGCTTGTTTCGGTCGTTTCGGTGCTGGCCACAGTGCCGTTCAGCCA
The DNA here is from genome assembly GCA_963728545.1 of Blastocatellia bacterium. Classification (GTDB taxonomy): domain Bacteria; phylum Acidobacteriota; class Blastocatellia; order UBA7656; family UBA7656; genus DASUNP01. The sequence continues at coordinate 1,033,746 of CAVSKO010000002.1, read as the reverse complement.
GGTGTGGACCGTGATGCGCTTTTCGGTGATGAAAGAAGAAGGCGCAGAAGAGTATTACGCGCGCGTGCTGACATACATAATTTTCATAAGCATGTTTCTGGCGCTCGGGGTCGCCGCCGTCGCCGGAGATGGGCTACTGCTAAAAGGCTTGAAGAGCTACTGGCCTGCTGCAACCATAATCCCGCTGCTTGCCGTGTCGGCTGTGCTCGACAGCGCCTCGCGCGTGCTCAACATCGGCATCACGCTGAAGAAGCGGACCATTTATGCTCCGGTTGTCATCTTTGCCGCGCTAGCAGTTAACGTCGCCTTAAACTTTTTGCTCATTCCAAGCTATGGGGCGATGGGGGCGACTATCTCGACTCTAATCTCATACTTGATTTTTTGCGCGCTCCGGTATTGGGCCTCTAATCTCTTTTTCAAAGTTCGTTATGAGTGGAGCCGCGTCTTTACAATACTCGGCGTGGGCAGCCTGATAATCGCCGCTTTTTATTTGACCGATTATGTTCGAGGGGATTTGAAACAGTATTCATTTGATGACCCGATTCGACAGTTCAGGCTTTACGTTTCGCTAGGCATCAAAACGTTGCTCGCCGTCTCGTTCCCGTTCGCGCTTCTCGCGCTCGGTTTTTACGACGATAAGGAGCGGCGCAGGATTGTCGAAGTATGGCGAACGGCCATTCAGTACGTCAGGCGCGCGGAGCCTCAAGAGGCACCAGCGCGCGCGGCTATCGAAGACGAGGCCGCAGAATCGCGAGCGGGTGATTAATAAGGACATTCGGTTGTTGTAAAAGAGATACGATGGATAGCATAAACCATCTCACCGCAGAGACACAGAGAACACAGAGCGGGCGCAGAGCAGAATATGGTTTTCTCTGCGCCCCCGCCGCGTGCGAAGCACATCATCGGCCATATGCGTCCTCTGTGTCTCTGCGGTGAAGTCCGGGCTTTACTCCCGATCAGGCGCGGTTGAATTTTAACAATCGGTCAGCTATAGTTTTCGGTCTTTTGTTATGAGTAAAAAAGTATTATTTATCGGCCTTGATGGCTCGACTTTCGACATACTCGATCCGTTGATGCGGTCTGGGGTAATGCCCAGGATGAAACGCTTCAACGAGCAAGGCGTTCGCGGGCTATTAGAAACCACGATCCCTCCGATCACACCGACGGCCTGGGTTCTCGTGGATGACGGGAAAAAATCCCGGCAAGCACGGCGTCTTCGAATTCTTGTTGCGCCGCAAAGGGAGCGGGGAGCTTCCCGATCAGCCTGTCAGTTCGCAATCGCGCGACGGGCTTCCTTTCTGGGACGTTTTGGGCCGGATGGGAAAGCAAGCCATAGTCACTAACGTGCCTTGCACGTACCCACCGACTATGGTCAATGGGCTGATGATCTCGGACTTTCTCACGCCGCGTGGCCGCAAGGATTTTACTTATCCCGAAAAGCTGCTCGAAGAGGTCGAATCCCGCTTCGGCCCATACCAGCTTTACATCACGGAAGTCTATGTGCCGGGCAAAGTTGATAACATACTCAACCAGCTTTTCGACGAGCTGAAGTATAAGACCCAGGTCAATCGTTACTTGATGAACGAGTATGGCTGGGATGTCTTTGCAACGCACTACTGGGGCACGGACCGTTTTCAACACGAGCTATGGCATTTGCTGGACGAGTCGCACCCGTTCTTTGATCGTAAAGAGCACCTGGCGCACATTGGCCGGATACACGAATACTGGAACGCGGTTGATTCTACGCTCGGAGAGTTGTTTGACGAAGTGGGCGAGGATACGACCGTTTACCTGGGGTCGGATCATGGGTTCGGCCCGATAAAAAAATTCCTCTGCTTTAACGTGTGGCTCATCAACGAAGGGCTGCTGGTGTTGAAACGCGACGCGATGACGCGGTTCAAGCGCGCGCTGTTCAGGGTAGGGCTGACGCCCGATCTGGCTTACCGTTCGGCGATGAAGATGGGGCTTGCGCACTTGCGTTTGTCGGTCGGCGTGACGAATCGGTCTAAGCTGATGAAGCTGGCCAACATGCTGATGCTATCGCTTGAAGACGTAGACTGGTCGCGCACGGTCGCATTCTCAAAAGGCAACTACGGTCAGATATTCATCAATCTTCGCGGGCGTGAAACGCACGGCATAGTCGAGCCGGGCGCGGAGTATGAGCGCGTAATCGCGCAGGTGAGCGAACGGCTCGGCGCGCTCGTAGACCCGGAAACCGGCCAGCCGCTCATCGGCCCGATCTGGCGGCGCGAAGACCTCTACACAGGCCCGCACAGCGACAACTCGCCCGACCTGCAATTCTTGCCTTGCGACATGACCAACAAGCCGCTCGGCACTCTCGACCTCACATCAAATAAATTCATAACGCCCGTTTACGGGAATTCGGGCGATCATCGCATGCACGGCGTTATGATGGGGCGCGGCCCGGAACTGCGTACCGGCGTCGAGATCGAAGGAGCCAGGATCATTGATTATGCCCCGACAATACTGCATTCATTCGGCGTAGAAATTCCGGCTGATATGGATGGCCGCGTGTTGGAAGAGGCTTTTACCGAAGAGTATATGAGCCGCAACCCCGTCAGGCTCTCTGACGCGGCGGCCTATGGCGAGACGGAAAAAATCGGAACGATGACCGACGAGGAGAGCGAAGAGATACGCGAGCGGCTGCGCGGTTGGGGATACCTCGGATGAAGATGAAAGTAATGAGTGATGAGTGAAAGGCGATTGTTCGGACTCATCACTCATTACTCAGGATTATGATGTTTGAAAGCATTTCAGCCGTGCTGCCGGCTTTCAATGAAGAAGAGAACATCGAGACAGCCACTACACGGATGGCCGACGTGCTGCGCTCGCTAGGGCTGCGCGACTGGGAGGTAATAATCGTAGACGACGGCTCGCAGGATTCGACCGGCGAGATAGCCGACCGGCTCGCAGCCTCGGAACCCGACCATATACGAGTCTTTCATCACAAGCCAAATCGCGGATACGCCGAAGCCTTGAAGACGGGGTTTACCAGCGCCCGCTCGCAACTGATCTTCTACACCGACTCGGATAACCAGTTTGACGTGCGCGAGCTTAAAAACCTGCTGCCGCTCATCGAAGACGCAGACATAGTTTCAGGCTTCCGAATCTACCGCTTCGACCCGCTGACACGGCTCGTGTTATCCTGGGGTTTCAACCTGCTGGTGAGGATTATTTTTAGGATCAACGTGCGCGACATAGATTGCGCGTTCAAGCTGTATCGCCGCGAGGTGTTCGATAAAGTGCAGATCGAATCAAAGAAGTTCTTTGTTGATGCCGAAGTGCTGGCAAAGGCGAAGTATTACGGTTTCCGGTTGGCAGAGATAGGCGTGCGCCATTACCCTCGCCCGGCGGGGCGCTCTAGCGTTCGGCCCAGCCATATCTTTTCCACGCTTCGCGAGCTTGCACAAATATGGATCAACATCCACTCACAACCCCGCGGTAAGAAATAAGCGATGATTGCACGAAGTCGCGACGAAAAAGAGAGAGCGGCCAACCCGCGCGATGAAAAACGGCGGGGCTTGAGCCTGCGCGCGCTGGCGCAGATTGCTATCGGCGTGGGCGCGCTTGCGCTGGTGGTCGTGAAAGCCGAGCCGGCGGGGCTTGCCGAAGCGATCAAAGCAACGCGCATCTCTTACCTGCCGCTCGCCGTGCTGGCATCGCTCGTCGTCACGTGGTTGATGGCCTACCGCTGGGGCGTGATCCTCAACGTGCGATGCCACCATATCAAGACACACCGTTTATTCACCTATTATTTGATCGGCATTTTTTTCATGAACTTCGTCCCCGGCGGCGGAGTGACAAGCGACGTGGCGCGATTGATCTACGTTGACCGCGAGGTGCGCGACAAACCGTTCGTGCTCTCAACGCTCGTTTACGAGCGAATGGTGGGGCTGTTCACGCTGCTGCTTATAGGGCTTGGCGCTACGCTGGCGAGCCGCATCTACCGCCCGACCGACAAGATTTTCTATCTAAGCGAGATCGTCCTTGCGGTCGCTTTTTTTGTGTCCGCCATGCTGATGAGCGATTACGTCTCTTCGCGGCTCGCGCGGTTGTCGAAATGGGTGGGAACGCGTTTCGGAATTCCGCGCGTGGGCGAGGCGGCTTCGCGGACGCTTGAGACAATAGCCGAGATGCGCCGGTACAAGGGGATGCTCCTTCGCATCCTGCTGCTGTCGGTCGCGATCCGAGTCATCTGGAGTCTGGGGTGTTTTGTCGTGGCGCAAGCGATGGGATTGCCGCTCGGGTTGCCGGTAGTCTTTGCCTTCATCTCGCTCGTTCGATCTGATAAGAATGTTGCCGATCTCGGTCGGAGGGCTGGGGGTTCGCGAGTGGGTCATCGTGTTGTTGTTTGCCAACGCAGGCATAGCACGCGAGCAGGCATTGATGTTCTCTTTTCTCGCCTTCGCGCCGACAATGTTGAACGCCGTCGCGGGCGGCATAATTTACGTTTCGCGAGCCGGGCTTTTGAAAGCCGCGCATAAGCGAGCAGCCACAGAAGGCCAGCCCTGATGCGCAGCCTTTTTGTAGACCGGGCAGCTATGCTGGGGACAACAAGCGCAGCACACCTTAAAGAGCAGAACGTGAGCCAGGCAAGCAGGCTCAAAGAATTGTTGTTGGCGCTCGCAGTCATCGTCGTAACCGCCGCGCTTTTCGGCTGGCTCTTTAACAAAGAGAGCGTTCTGAATTATTCGATAGGCTATAACCTTTACGGCGCAGAGCGCGTGCTGGACGGAGAGATGCCCTACCGCGATTTTCACACGCTCTACCCGCCCGCTACCATCTACTTCAACGCCGCCGTTTTTAAACTGCTCGGCATCGGTTTATACAACGCGCTTTTCGGAGTCTTCGTATTCAAAGTCCTCACCGCTTTCGCGCTCTACCTTTGCGGTGAAAAGATAATGCCTAGAGGCTGGGCTGCGGTTGCGGCCCTTTCATCACTGTTGTGGCTCAGACCGAACGGCCCGTTCAAAGCAGTTCCGATGCATTACGGCGCGTTATTTCTGGCCCTTGCGCTGCTTTTCCTGCGGCAATATTTGAAGCAGCAAAAAAATCGCTGGCTCGTCCTTACGGGGTTGTCGCTAGGAGTGCTGACACTATTCAAACATAACATCGGCGGATATGCGCTGATCGGAACCCTCTTCGTTGTCTTGCTCGATGAGGAAACCGCGTCGCTCAAGCTTCGGCAAATGGCGCGCAATTACCGGCGCGCTCTGCTCGTAATATTGGGAGTAGCTGCGCCGCTGCTGCCTGTGATCGTTTATATGGCCGCGAAAGATGCGCTCTTGCCGATGATTAAAACATTGCTGTTTGGGCCTGGCGAATTTCTCGTAAGCAGGCTCGCATCTGCGCCTTCGCCGCTTGTGCCGGTGCTGTTTGTATTGTGGCTCGGTTTGTGCGTTTTCGCGGTCTATAAGCTCAGGTCATCGCGCATCGTCGCAATTGCAATTTCGGCAATCTGCGCTCTCTCTATAATGTGGTTTCTAGTTTGGGCTGATCAATTGATAATCGATAAGCTGATCTTTTATGCGCCCGTGATGATAATTCTGGCGAGCGTTCTTACTTTTCTTTTTGGCCGGAAAGTTGGACTGACAGACCGGCGCGCCCTGGCGTTTGTGACGGTCTTTGCGTGGGCCGCTTTTATGGAATCGTTTCCGCGATTCGCCCGCGAGCAAGCCGTGGCGGCGATGCCGTTTGTTATCTTGCTGCTCTTTTATTTGCTCTACGTTTATAAAAACGAGCTGATAACTTTTTCGCGTGAACCAATACTTGCGCGGTTCGCGCTTATCATCTTGCCGCTCGCTTTCTTTTTGATGGGCGGCAGACTTTTTTATAACACCTACTTTGACGGCGGCTTCAAATTCAAAAGCACAACCGAATTGGAGTTCGAGCGAGGGCGCAGGGTCTACTTCCCGCAATCCGAAGCAGACGAGATAAATCAGGTTGTGAGCTACATCAGGCGGAACACGCCGCCGGACGGTTATTTTTTCACGCAGTCTTATGCCGGTTCTTCATTCCTGTTTCTGGCTGACCGAAATAACCCGTCGGGCGCTCAATTCTGGGGCGGCGTCGGCGTGACGGATGAAGAGCGCGCGAGCACACTCAGAGCGATTGATGAAAAGAGAGTCGATCTGATCGTGACGAGCGAGAAAGACCTTGCCGCTGAAAAGTACGCGCCGATGCGCGATTTCATTGCCAGTAGTTTTGAGCCTGCTGAGAGGTTTGGCGAGGTGTTGCTACTCAGGAGGAAAGCGCCGAGATGACAAAGGCGAGTTTCAACGCAAAGGACGCAAAGAGGACGCAAAGTTCGCAAATCTTTTTGCGGTCTTTGCGGTGCTTTGCGTCCTTTGCGTTGAAATACGATCTGTCCATTTCTAGTTAATAGGTTAGAAAGGATGCATTCATAGATGAAAAAGCGTGTGATGGTTATAGGGCTTGATTGCGCAACTCCGCAGCTAGTCTTTGACAGATGGCTCGAAGATTTGCCGAACATCAAGCGATTGGTCGATGGAGGCATCTGGGGAAAGCTGAGATCGAGCGATCCTCCGATCACTGTGCCCGCATGGATGTCGATGATGACTTCTAAGAATCCCGGCAGGCTCGGATTCTACGGGCTTCGAAACCGCGTTGATTACTCTTATGAAAAGATGGCGACGGCCAACTCGACCTTTGTTAAAGAGCCTACCGCATGGGACATACTCTCGCGCAAAGGCAAAAAAGTTATCCTCATAGGTGTGCCGCAGACTTATCCGCCAAAACCTGTGAACGGCGAGATGGTCACCTGTTTTTTGACTCCTTCGACCGACAAGCAGTTCACATACCCCGCGAGCTTTAAGGATGAAGTACAGCGCGTGACCGGCGGGTACATACTCGACGCCGTGGGCTTTCGCGCAGACGAAGAAGAGAAGGACCGCGTGCTAAAGACCATCTACGAGATGACCGAAAAGCGGTTCCGGCTCGCCCGCCATATGGTCGAGACGCGCAAAGATTGGGACTTTTTTATGATGGTCGAAATGGGGCCTGACCGCATTCATCATATGTTCTGGAAGTACACGGACCCCGAGCACCCGAAATATGTGCCGGGCAATAAGTACGAAAATTCTATCCACGAATATTACAAGTATGTTGACGCGCGCATAGGCGAGCTTCTAGCCACGGTTGATGACAACACCTCTGTTCTGATCGTCTCGGATCACGGCGCGCGCGGGATGGTGGGCGGAATCTGTTTCAACGAATGGCTCATTCGTGAAGGTTACCTGGTATTGAAAAACAGGCCCGACAAACCGAAGCCCGTCGAGCAATGCGACGTGGATTGGGGCCGCACGCGAGCGTGGGGCTCAGGCGGCTATTACGCTCGCCTGATGTTGAACGTTCGAGGCCGCGAGCCACAAGGTACAATCGAGCCGGGCGCGGAGTACGAGCGCACACGGGCAGAATTGATAGAGAAGCTTGCCGCGCTTCAAGATCATCAAGGAGCGATGATGAATACGCTGGCCGTCAGGCCCGAAAGTGTCTATACGGAAGTGCGAGGCGTGCCGCCCGATCTGTTCGTCTACTTCGGCAACCTCTCCTGGCGCAGCGTCGGGAGCATCTGGCCCGAACAACCCGAAACCGTCTACACGTTTGAAAACGACACCGGGCCTGATGACGCGAACCACGATTGGCACGGCATCTTCATAATGCGCGACTCTGCGGGCGAGCGGTCTTTGCAGGCCGAGGGGCTTAACCTGAAAGATGTAGCGCCGACCGTTTTATCATTGCTCGGAGTAGAGGTCCCTGAGGATATGGAAGGGAAAGTCATATCGCGCCAGAGTGTTTCGTCGCTGAGCGCTGAATCGTCAAGTTAGACTGATGCGAAGCTCGCAGCATTCCAGTTTGTCCGTTGAGTCACAGACGCAGACCGAAACGCCACCCCGACGCGGGTTCGGTCTGCGCGACGGCCTACCTCTGGTCATAACCGTTCTGGCAGGGTTGATCTGCTACGGGCTGTTCTTCAAACGAAGCGCATGGCTGTCGGTCATAGGTTATAGCGTTTCGCCCGCCGAGCGTGTGATGAACGGCGAAATTCCTTACCGCGATTTCTTGTACAACTATACGCCCGGCATGCTCTGGCTCAACGCCTGGCTGATGAAAGCGTTCGGCGTTTCGATGCCAACGATCCACTCAGGGCTTTTCGTTTTCAAGATGCTGACGCTGGTCGCGCTCTTTTTTGTCGCAAAAAAAATCACATCCGGTTGGGTCGCGCTGATTCCTGTGACGCTGACGCTTGGGTGGCTCGGTCACAAATACATCTTCGGCGTGGTCCCGACACAATACTCGTTGTTATTCGTGCTGGTCGGGATGATCTTCATGCTCAATTATGACCGCAGCAATAAACTGGTGTGGTTATTCTTAAGCGGCATGGCGGTGGGCGTCGTCTTCATCTTCAAATACAACGTGGGCATCCTGCTGGTCGGCACGGGCACGGCGGCAGTATTCATACGAGAGTTGATTTTGTTGTTCCCCTCGCCGGTTTTCAAAAGATTGCTCGTGGCGATAAAGCAATCTTCGCTCTACTGGGCCGGGTTTGCCGTCATCACGGCAGCGATGATGATTTACATGGCTTCAAACAACGCGCTCGGCCCGATGCTAGACCATTTTCTACATCACGCCGCCGAGTACAGCGGAGCCAGGGCCGTGCCTCTTCCCTCGATCAAGCTGATCGGCCCGGCTGTAGCCGCGCTTCTAGCTGCTACGGCGGGCGCGGCAATTCTTTTTCGTTTCAGACCGCACCTGCTCGAATCGTATCTGATTAGCGTCTTGATTATCGGCTCGGTAGTTCTGTTTTTTCCGGGCAAGCTTCAGATTATGAAAGCCTCAGGAACGGCTCTGGTAGCCTATTTGCCGGTCTTCTTGTTTATCGGCTCCGCCGCTTTCTTGGCCTGGAGTTTCAAGAAAAAGGCTGAGTCAGCCGAGGGCCGCCGCCAGTGGTGGACGCGCTCGGCGGCGATCATCATCGTAGGGCTGTTTGCTCTGGGCGCATTTCTTGAGATGTACCCGCGCGCAGACTACTATCATCTGGTGCGCGTACTGCCTGCGATCTTCCTGTTGTTACTGCTGCTGATTATTCGCTGGGCCGAAGGATTAGACGGCTTCTTCAAGAATCGTTTGCACGCGCCCCGGCGAGCGACCGTTTTATGCGCTTCGATTCCTCTAGTGCTGCTTGCGTGTGTCGGAGTCAAAGACACGTGGCAGCCTCAATTCGATTCTTCTTTTCGTTTCATCGACCGCGAGCCGCTTTCGATCCCTCGCGCCGATGGCATAAAGGTCAGTCGAAGACAGAAAGAGTTTATCGAAGGAATGACGCGGGCGATTGAAGAGAACAGCGCGCCCGAAGATCAGATATTTTCGTTCGCGCAAAGAGGGACCGGCTTTTATTTCCTGGCCGCGCGGCGCAACCCGACTCGATTCGTCTGGTGGCGTTCGGTCGGCATCAAGAAAGATGCGAGAAATTCTGTCCTTGAACTGATAGCCGAGCGCAAGCCGAAGCTCGTCCTGGTGCAAGACAGTTTGACCGACCCTCGCGTGCGCGAGGCGGTCAATGCTAATTACCACAAGGTCACGGCAGTAGCCGACATTGCGGTCTATGACCGAAATCAGTGAGAAGGGAATCAGATGTACAAAGGCCGGATGGTCGCGGTAGTCATGCCGATCCATAACGAAGAGCGCCAGGTCGAGCGAGCTATCTCGCGCGTGCCGCGCTTTGTCAACCTGATTATCGCAGTAGACGACGGCAGCACGGATCGCACCTGGGAGAAGCTCTCACAGATTGCGAACGAAAAATTGATCTTGCTGAGGCATACGGCGAACCGTGGAGTCGGCGCTGCGACAAAGACCGGTTATCGTTACTCCCTTCAAACCGATGCAGATTTGATTGCCGTTATGGACGGCGACGGGCAGATGGACGGGAGAGATATGGAAAGGCTGCTGGAATGCGCCGCTCGCGGAGTCGATTATGTTAAGGGGAACCGTTTTTTGCATCGCGAGACGATCTCTGAAATGCCGCCGGTCCGTTTTATTGGGAACACGATCTTTAGCTCGCTCACTCGCCTCGCGGCTGCATTTGAAAGCAATCTCGATGCGCAATGCGGATATACGGTCATACGGCGGAGCGCGCTCAAGCGGCTGGACCTTGATGAGCTTTATGACCGTTACGGATTTCCTAACGACATGCTTTTTGCCGTTTGCCGCGCGGGCCTCGCCGTAGAAAGCGCGCCCGTCAGATGCGTATACGCGGACGAAGTGTCGGGCATCAATCCGCTGAAAGTCGTGCCGACGATACTTTTTTTGATCGCGCGAAACTTCGTGAGGCGGAAACTAAGCCTCAAAAACAGCGATGCTCCGAAGGAGCAAAGAGAAGGTAGCCAGTGGCAAGCGCAAAGCGCGCAGCCTTTGGATTGATTTATAGCAAATGTACGGGATTGGAGAGGCAATAAGATTCACCGCAGAGACACAGAGAACACAGAGGGGGCGCAGAGAAGAATAAAAACTCTGTGCAGCCTCTGCGTTCTCTGTGTCTGCGGCGGTGAGATGTCTCTCCCTGCTCTAGTTAATAGATTGAGAAACTCTGCAAAACCAAACCTGTTAATTCTGACCAGCTCGTTTCCGCGCAACACGCAAGACGAAACGTGCGGGTATGTCCGCGATTTTGCCCGCAACCTGTCCTCAGAATTCAACGTGAGAGTGTTGACGCTTCCCGACAATCAAGCCTCTGAATGGCCGGAAGATCTTTTCACGCTCGTTCGTTCACGCTCGTTCGTGCCTTCGGCGCTCAACCGCGCGCAGGCGAGCCGTGATTTGAATGGCTTACTTTCTGAGAGCCTGCTTGTGAAACTCGCATCGGGCTTTGCTCTGCTTTTATTTTTTCTGCGAGCGTTTCGGCTCGCGCTCAGGGCAGACGCTATTTGCTCTCAGTGGATGGTCCCTTGCGGATTTATCGGCGCAATAATCGCGCGGCTGCAAGGCAAGCCTCACGTTGTCGCCGAGCATTCAGGCGCGCTTCACCTTCTAGCGCGAATGCGCGGCGGCTCGTTCCTGGCCCGCTTTGTAACCGGCAATAGCCATCGCGTCATAACCGTTAGCCAGGACCTTAAATCAAAACTCCTATCTCTTTGCCCGACCGCTATCGGCAAGATCGAAGTCATACCGATGGGCGTAAAGCTGAATCCAGCGATTTCAGAGTCTCGCCCGGTAGGTGGTAAGAAAACCATTCTGTTCATCGGGCGGCTCACGCCAATCAAAGGGCTGGATGTGTTACTTGCCGCTCTGCGCGGACGGGGGGATGTAGAATTAATTGTAGCCGGGGACGGCGAGCAGAGAAGGGAATTTGAATCGCTCGCCACGCAGCTTTCGATTGATGCGCGATTCCTTGGCCGCGTCACAGCACGTGAAAGAGACGACTTGCTTTCGGCGTCGGACGCGGTTGTGATTCCTTCTCTGACTCTCGAAGGCGGGCGAACCGAGGGATTGCCTGTAGTCTGTCTTGAAGCGATGGCAGCCGGGCGGCCGGTCGTCGCTTCAAGAGCTGGCGGTCTGGCTGAAATAATAAACGACGGAGAGAATGGATTGCTTTTCGAGTCGGGCGATTCTCAAATGCTTGCAGACAAACTTAAGATATTGTTTGGTGACGCGGCGCTTGGCGAGAGCCTCGCTCGAAGGGCGCGCGAAACTGCTTTTGCATTTGGGTGGGAGACGATAGGCCCGCGTTTCGCTCGTGTAATCAAAGATTCGCTGAAGTTGAATGAGCCAGTTATCGACAATCAAAGATATAAGACCGAAAACGCAAACGGCTGACGTAGCGCGAACCGCCGGACGCGGGACCATTTACATCACGCTTGCCAAAATATGGTTTATGGTGAGCGGCTACGGCATTCATTTTGTGCTGTCTCGCTTGATGAGCGAGCAGCAGTACGGGCTTTACAACGTGGCCGTAGGCGCTGTGTCGGTCATCAACGCGGTCATTATCACGGGGACATATCAAACAGTTTCAAAACACATTTCGCAAGAAGAAGAGAAAGCCGACGCCGTAAAAACGAAGGCGCTGAAACTGCAAGTCCTGGTAGGCGGCGGCGCTTCGCTGGGGTTTTTCTTGCTTGCTCCGATCATTGCTCGTTACTTGAATGACCCACGATTAAGCGATTACCTGCGCCTCGCATCGCTCATTACTCTCGCGTATTCGTTTTATGCCGTCTTTACCGGATACTTCAACGGGCAAAAGAAATTCTTTATCCAGGCAGCGCTCGACATGACTTACTCGACGCTGAAGCTCGCTTTCATTGTCCTTTTTGTCTGGCTCGGTTTTGGGGTTATGGGCGGCATCGGCGGGTTTGCGCTCGCCGCCGCTTCGGTCCTGGCTGTGTCAGCACTGATGGCGGGCAAGGGCAAAGGCAGCGGGGAAGTGCGAGCGAACGAGCTTCTAAAGTTTCAAGGCTACCTGTTGCTATTTACATTTGTGTTGAACATGCTTCAAAAAGTCAATTTGATGTTAGTCCAGGCATTATCGTCTGCCGACGCGGAGCAGGCGAGCGCGAACTCTGGCCATTATGGCGCGGCTGTGAACCTCGCGAACATCACATACCAGATAATTATCTCAATAACGTTTGTAATCTTTCCGCTGGTGTCCGAAGCGACGTTTGCAAACGACCGCGAGAGGACTCGGAGCTACATTGCGGGGACCGTGCGCTACTCGTTGATAATTATGGCCCTCATAGCGACGCTTTTTTCCGCAAATTCGACAGAATCGATTCGAGTATTTTTCCCGGAGAAGTATTTACCGGGAGCCGCGCCGCTTGCGGTGCTTGCTTTCGGGATGTTGCTGTTCGGCTTGCTTTACGTGCTTACCACGATAATCTCTGCAAGCGGGAAGCCGAAAGTCTCTTTGACAGTCGGTTTTTTGACTCTTGGGGTGAGCGCATTTCTCAACTATTTATTAATCCCGCAGTACGGGCTTAAAGGGGCGGCAACGGCTACGACCGTGTCGATGTTTGTCGGAGTCGCAGCCGCGAGCGCTTATCTTCTCGCAAAGTACAAAGTCTTGTTGCGCCCCGTTTCGTTGCTTCGCATAGCCGGGTGCGCAGGCCTGGTCTATGCGCTCTCAACGCTCTTTTCAACTTCGTCGAGGCCGCTGATTATTGCGCAGTTCGCCGCTTTATCGCTTGTTTATGCAGCGTCGTTGTTTGTTACAAAAGAGTTGGGGCGTGAAGATTTGGCGGCTATTAAGAAAGTCATTCGGCGTTGATTTAATCTTCTACCTTATCGCCGTCGATCCCGCCCGATTTTGAGTATCTGCCCTCATCGGCGTCTGCGGGCCTGCTCGCCGTCACAATGTCAACGAACTGACCGAGCAGCGCGCGCATCTCACGCGCTTTTTCCGGCAGGCGATCATAGATGTTTCGCCGCTCGGCAGGGTCGTAGTTCAGATCGAACAATTCGAAATTAAAAAAGTCACGATTATAAATCAGCTTGTAGCCGTCTTGTGTGACGACCATATACTTTTTCGTTTCGGGATGCACTTGCTGATCGAGGCGGACAAATGGCGAGACTTCCTGGCTCGTTTGCTCGGCGTAAACCGGCGGGCGCGCGAATGCCTCTCCACGGATTAGCGGCAACAGGTTGACTCCCATGTACTGTTCGGGAACCGCTACACCCACCGCGCTCAAAATAGTCGAGCCTAAATCGATGGTGCTCACGAAATCGTTTATGCGGCGTGGCGTTTGATCAGGCACGTAAACGATCATCGGAACGCGTGTCTGCTCGTTATAAAGCTGAGTCGCGTGACGATAGACGCCGCGCTCACCCAGAGACTCGCCGTGATCCGACATTATGACAACCATCGTGTTGTTAAATCGCCCCGTCTTTTCCATCCAATCGAAAAGCTTTCCCAGTTGAGAATCGGTATAAGCAAGCTCGCCGTCATAAATATCAATAATCGAATCCCCATAATTAAACTCGTCGTGTTTGACATAAGGCCGGTGCGGATCGGGAACATAGATATATGCGCAGAATGGCTGATCCGGCGGCGTGTTGCTGAGGGTCTGAATCGCTACATTGATGTTTGCTGCGAGCGGCTTGTTTTGAGCTTGCTTGACGACGGGCATCCAATCTTTGTAACGCTCCCACGCCCGCCGCCCCGGAAATAGCATGACGTTGTAGCCATTCTTTGCAAGCACCTCTGTCCAGCTATCGATGCGCGCGTCCCAGTAGGATGACTGCATGAATTTAGGGACCGCTTCCGATGTTCTAGCCGCCGGGCTGAACGCATGCTCAAAGAGCGAAGCGCGCGCGGCCAGTCTGTCAATGTTAGGAGTCGTGTTCCTGCCGTACCCGTACGCGCTCAGGTGATCCGCTCGGACCGTGTCTATAAAAAAATAGATTATGTTGTACCTGTTGGGTTGTGACGCGGAAGCGCTTCGAGAGATTTGATGGCTGCTCTTCCATAATTCGAGATCGCGCTCGGTCAGCTCACCGCCTACGCAGTTGTTATCCACGCCGTCACCAATCGATTCCAGCCGGCCCGGATTAACGAGTTTTTCATTACCGGCGATGTCGCCGCCGTCGAACAGTCCTGAGTAACCGTCCCGGTCGAAATCCAACGCCCACCACGCGAGCTTGAAGTTCTGTTTGGCCTGAGTCGTCTGGTAAAAGACGATTGTTTTCAAGCCCTGATTATTTCCGAAGTGAAAAGCGGTGAAAAGCAGCGCGGTCCCCAAAGCGATCAGCGCATAAAACGGCAAAGCCGTTCTGCGCCGGGGACTCGACAGTTGAGGACGCGACCTGAATTTTTGAGTCGAAAAATATAGCGAGCCTGCGAACGCCGTCGCCATCAGCACGGCTAGCAAGTACATCGAGCGGTGTAAAGTGTATTCGTAAAGCTGGACCTCGACTCGCGAATCCACGTAATACGCAAACCCGATCATAAAAGCTAAAAACAACAACCACACTGCTCGCAATACAGGATTGAGCGACCCTGCGGCGCGCGTTATCTTCCAGATGACCCAGCACCCGATAATCAATCCAAACAGGATTAAATAAGAGGACGATCTTTCGTGATTCAACAAATAGTTTCTCAATGATCGAAACTTTTCGGCTTCTCTTATCATCCCGATGATGTAGCGGTTTATGTGCGGCTGCTGGTTCAAAAGAAAAGCGGAGACGGCGGCAATGCCGAGACCTGTTATCAATCTCAGCGCGCGGCCAGTCTTCTCGCTTCGCGAACCCCTTTTTTCAACCGCGTGAATGATAGGTGAGGCTGCGTGAGCAAATAGCCCGACCAGCAAGCCGATCAAAAGACACGCCAGTATATTTATGCTGAAATAGACGGCAATTATTAATCTGTCAGACACCGAGTCAATGAAAGTGAAAGGCCGCAGGTTTAAGTCCGTCCATTCGACAATGCTTAATAAAAATCCGGCCGCCGCGCCCGTAGCCGCATAACCTGTGAGCGAATCTATAATCGCCCGCTTGCTGCCAATCTCTTTTTTCGGGTTTGCTTCCGTGGAGAAAATCTCAGGGTGGGCTACCGGAACTTTGAAACGCGACATCCACATCTCCTAAACCGTTTGTCGGACATCAATACTAAACAGCCGTTCGCCGGAGTGTCAAACCTGGCTCGCGCTGAGTCATGCCCAGTGAAAAAGAGAGCCTCCTTGTGATAAGAATGCGTTGACCAAAACTCATTCGCAACAAGGAGGCTGCTCATGCGTCTAAAACGCATTGCCAAGTTTACCAAAGCCGTGACCAAAGGACTATTACCAACCCAGCAAGCTACTTTCGCGCAGATGGTCTGCGGCGTGCTCTTCTGCCGCTCGCTCATTCTGGCTGAGATCGCTCGCGGTTTTGAAACTGCGGTGGCCTTCCCGCACAACCTTAAACGGGTCGCGCGCTTTGTCTCCAATCCCCGCCTCAACGCCCTGCAAAGCAAACAAGTGATTGCGCGCCGCTTGCTTTGCCAACTCCATCATCGCTTGCAACTCAAACCGATCCAACCGCTGGAGATCATCATTGACTGGACCAGTGTGTGGCCCTATCAAGTGCTCTCGGCACTGGTGCCGGTGGCCGGTCGAGCCGTGCCAGTGTTGCAGTGGGCGGTGGCTCGTGACCAACTCAAAGCCCAGCAAAATACTATTGAAATGCAGTTTATTGACGCCTTGCGCCGTTGCTTACCGAAGCATTGGAAAGTTGTCATCGTAGCGGATCGTGGCTTTCAACGAGTGGCTTTCCTCCAGTATCTTGATCGTCAAGGTTGCGGTTATATCATCCGCGTCAAAGGCGATGCCTGCGTGGAGATGGCCGGTTACACGGGCAAGCTGCGTGATTATCGGTTAGCCGTCGGGCAATGCTTCAAGCTGAGCAAGGTGACTTACCACAAGACGAAGCGTTATGAATTAAAGGTGGTGCTCAATTGTGAGAAGCGCGACAGCAAAGTCTGTAGTTGGATGTTGGCGACCAATCTGGGGCTGACGGCGAGGCAGACCGTGGCGATTTATGCACGGCGGTTTTGGTGCGAGGAGAGTTTCCGTGATCAGAAGCAGGAGTTTGAGTTAGAAGGGGTGAGGGTGAAGCAGGCCGCAAGGTTGGAGAATCTGTTGTTGGTGTTGGCCACAGGATTGATGATCCTAGCGGTTATCGGGATGCGAGGAAATAAGTTGGCGTGCGCTGAGAAATTCTGCCCACGAAAAAAGAAGCCCGCTTTGTTGTCGTGGGCGCAGATTGCTTTGCATTTGCTGAGGGAATCGAGCAAGTTTCTCGATTTATTGTTCGAGAGCCAAGAGACAGGCTTCTGTTTTCGCTGGGCATGACTCAGTGGCTCGCGCAGTACATTGGTTGAACAGATGAGAGCCGGTCGAGTATATTCATAGCTTGTTCTGATCGAGATCTTATGGGTAATAAAATATTAGTAATCGGGCTTGATGGGGCATCTTTCAATGTGCTCGACCCGTTGATCGAGAAAGGTTATATGCCGAACCTCGCCCGCCTCGCATCCGCAGGCTCGCGGGCCGATCTGGAAACCACCTTCCCGCCAATAACCGCAGTCGCGTGGTCTTCGTTTATGACGGGCAAGAATCCGGGCAAGCACGGGATATTCGAATTCGTAAGACGCGACCACGGCACAAAGCGCGAGCTTGCTGTAAACGCTTCGTACCGCCAGGGCCGCGCCGTATGGGATTTGTTGGGCGATACGGGCAAGCGCGTCATTGTTCACAACTTCCCTTGCACTTATCCGCCGCGAGAGGTGAACGGCTTGCTGATTGCCGATTTTATGACGCCGCGCGGTCGCAGGGATTTTGCTTATCCTGCGCACTTGCTCGCGGAGATCGAAGAAAAGTTCGGCCCTTACCGGCTACACCTGTCTCAGACCTACGGGAACGGAAATGCCGAAGGCGTGCTTGAGGAATTATTCGACGAGCTTGAGTACAAAGCGAAAGTGAGCGAGTACCTGATGAGCAGCTACGGCTGGGACGCTTTCTTTCAATACTTCTGGGGGACGGACCGGATACAGCACGAGCTATGGCACATAATCGATGAGTCTCACCCCCGGCACGATAAGCAGGAGGCCAGTCAATACCGCGAGCGTGTCTACGGCTATTTCAAGCGCGTCGATGAGATCATAGGAGATTTGATTGCGGGAGCCGGCCGCGATCCTTTCGTGTGGATAGCGTCGGATCACGGCTTTGGGCCTGCGCACAAATACTGCTCGTTTAACATCTGGCTTCTTCAAGAAGGGTTCCTGAAATTAAAACGCGATGCGCTGACGCGTTTGAAAAACTTGATGTTTTCAATCGGGCTGACGCCGGAGCTTGCGTTCAAGATCATTAAAAAGCTGCCGTTTCGCCCCTCGCGCGGCGTGAGCAATCAGCCGGGCGCTTCAAAGCTTCTCTCCACATTCTTCTTGTCCTTTAACGATGTCGATTGGGAGCAGACGCTGGCGTTTTCAAAAGGGAATTACGGTCAGATTTATGTGAACCTGAAAGGGCGCGAGCCGAACGGCGTTGTCGAAGATAATCAGTACGAGGCGGTGCGCGAGAAGATAGTCAAACGTCTGCGCGCCATAAAAGACCCGCTCGACGGCGGCCCGTGGGTGGGCGAGGTGTTTTTCCGCGAAGAGATTTACACCGGGCCGCTGGTTTCAGACGCTCCGGACATAGCCTTCTTGCCGCGCGACATGCGCTATCTGCCCCTGGGGAACGCCGACTTTACGTCGAATAAATTCATGGTCGATGCTTTTGGAATATCGGGCTGCCATCGAATGCACGGAGTGATGATGGCAGCGGGCGGGCCTATAAAAAGGGGGTTCGACCTTACTCAAGCGCAGATTTATGACGTCACGCCTACGCTGCTTTATCTTTCAGGACACGCGGTGCCGGACGACATGGACGGAAAAGTGCTTGAAGCGATGATCTCTGAAACTTATCTGAACGAGAACCCCATTAAGTTTTCCGCCGAAGCCGATGACCCGAATCAAAGCGAGCTGACATACTCTACGGAAGAGAACGAAGAGGTGCTCGAAAGATTGAAGAATCTTGGCTACATCGGCTGACAAAAAGCGAATACGCTTTTAATAACATGAGCAAAGTTGTAGAGATTGAGGAGACAAGCACTCAAGTCAAAAAGCGAGTCTGGCTTAACGGGCGGCTCTTGTTTCTTGCGACGATGCTCGTGGCCGCTGTCGTTTATTATCAGTTTGATCTCTGGAAACAGCCCGTCCGTGGCGACCGCGCCAACTGGGAGTACATGGCTCAAGTCATCGCGCGCGGCGGCGTTCCTTACCGTGATGCGGTAAACATCAAAGGGCCGCTTTCGGCATACATCGGAGCGGCTGCGATAGTTGCAACCCGCCCGTTCGGTTTGCGCGACGTTTATGCGGTTCGCGCGATCTATTTTCTGCTCGCGATTGCTACCATCGGCTTTACTTATCTGGTCGCGCTTGAGTATTTCAAAGACCGTCGAATGGCGTTGCTTGCCGCGCTCATCATGATGTCATTCAACTCTTTCGCGATCACTAACAGCGCGGGCATACAGGCTAAAACGCCTATGATACTTTTCGGAGTGGTGACGCTCTGGCTGATACAAAAAGATAGACCTCTGCTTGCGGGACTTTGTGCCATGCTCGCGGCTTTGAGCTGGCAGCCGGGCTTGCTCTTTCTCGGAGCAGCAGGACTCAGTTTTTCGCGCTACTTTACAAACTGGCGCGACATGAAAGTAGTGAGGCTCGCAGCGGGTGCGATAATTCCGCTTGCGATACTCATTATTTATTATTGGATAGTCGGCGCGCTCAGAGACCTCTACCTGTGGACGATTCATTATAACCTTACCGTTTACGCGCCGCGCGAGACGCGCCCTGCGGCAGATTTCTTTGAATACATCACGCACATGGTCACAGAGCAGTACCGGACGGATCGTTTTTTCTTTTACGTCGCGGCGGTCGGTTTCATATTTCTTATCGCGCAGCAGATATACCGGGCAGCGAAAACGGGCATACATTACTTGCAGGAACAGGCGCGGTTCCACGCGATACTCATAGCGCCGCTGGTCTATCTCTCTTTTTGCATGATTAATGTGCAGGGCGACGCGGATTTCTTGCCTTTCCTCCCCTTCGTATCAATCTTTGCCGCCTTTGCTCTGGTCACAGCGCTCGACCGCGCGGCAGAGCTTCTGCGCAGAATCTGGAAGACGATCAATACAAAATTGATTCAAGCCATCGGCTTTGCCGCCGTTTGTTTGCTCGTCTTCTTTTTTAATGTGGCCGACGCTTTTTCTTTTGACCGAAGGCCGCCGACGCTTGAAGACCAGGACGCGGATGTCCGCGAGATAATATCGCATCTCGAACCGGGCGATAAAATATTTGTGCATGGGACGGTCGAGATTCTCGTGCTTTCCGGGATGACGAATGCGAGCAAGTACTTTTTTATGGACCGGGGAAAGGACGTTTACCTGGCGAATACCGAGCCGGGCGGGTTTGAAGGGTGGTTCGAGCGGTTGAAGGCCGAGCGCCCGAAAGCAGTCGCGCTCAGTCGTTTTCAAGTGGTAGAACATAAGAAGGACTTTTACGACTGGGTCAATTCCGAGTACGAGCCTCATAAAGGGAGAGCGATCTCGTACTATTTGAGAAAGAGCGAATGAAAGGGTTAAAGCATGCGCTAAAAGAGCTTGTCAGGAGGCCGTTTGAAGCCGCGCTGAAGGTCTATCTGACGACCATTGCCGAAGAGAAATTTTCCCCCGAAAAGGTCGAGCGCATTCTGGTGTTTGCTTATCACGGTCTAGGCAATTTTATTATGTACACGCCCGCGCTAAAGCTGCTCAGAGAGCGTTACCCCTTTGCCCGAATCGACCTGCAAGTCGGGAACAACACGGGGTGCGAAGAGGTGCTGGCTGGCGCAAACGTTTTCGACAATATCTACAACACTCCTTATCGAGCGGGTCTTGCCCGGTGGATAAAGCGAGCCATAGAGATTCGCGAGACGCGATACGATCTGACCATAAATGAGTTTCACAGCCATTCGTGGAAGCTTGCGCTGCTGGTCGCGGCGAGCGGCGCTCGCTTTCGCGCGGGCCACGTGACAAGCCCCGGCTGGTCGAAGAGGTTCTCGCGCTTCAGTTTTATCTTTAACCTGCCCGTAGTGATGCGCGAGGACGAGCACGAAGTGGATCGCTATATGGACCTGATCGAAGCCACGGGCGCGAGAAGAATCCCGCTCTCTGAGGCGAAGACTTTTATGCATCTCACCGAAGATGATCGCGCATGGGCGCGCGACTTTTTCGAGCAAGACGAGATTGGCGGTTTGAAGACTGTTATCGGCATTCAACCAGGGACTTCGATAACTATGCGCTGGAAACAATGGCCGCTCGACCGATACCGCGAGTTGATCGAGCGGATAACTGTAGATCACCCGGATGCGATTATCGTCTTATTCGGCTCGGCGAGTGAAAAGGAGATGGTCGAAGAATTGAAAAATGGGCTGGGTCCCGGCGTGCGTGTTGCGGCAGGGAAGACCAGTGTCAAGCAAGTTGCCGCCTTGATCGAGCGGTGTGACATGCTTATCTGCAACGACAGCGGGTTGATGCATGCTGCGGTTGCGGTCGGCACTCCGGTCATTGCTATTTACGGGCCTACGGATATACGAAGAACAGCGCCCCTGGGCGAGGGCAACACAGTCATCCGGCGCGACCTTGCTTGCAGCCCCTGTTATAGGATTGAAGATGAAGGCCAGGTGCATCTTTGCCCGCATCACGATTGCCTTATGACGATAAGCTCGGAAGAGGTCTTTCAAATCGTAAGCCGCGCCGCATTGGCGGAAGAAAAAAATATAGTAAGTCGATAACGGATTAAATATGAGGGTAAAGAGATCCAAAACATCTCACCGCAGAGACACAGAGAACACAGAGGGGGCGCAGAGAAAACCATATTCTGCTCTGCGCAATCGCCGCGTGCGAAGCACATCGTCGGCCATATGCGTCCTCTGTGTCTCTGCGGTGAATCTTCTGTTCTTTGTTCTTGTGCTCGCTCTTAGCCTGGCAGGGTGCAAAATGTCCGGCAAAGCGGCGGAGCAGAAACCTGCTATGGCTCAGTGTATGGAGGAGCTAAATGATTTTCCAGTAATGGAGGCTGTGCTTAAATCTCGAAACAAAGAGAACGAGACGACGGGCCGTCCGCTTGAGGGAATGGAGATCGCTTTAACTATCAACGGGATGGTCCGCTCGCAGGGAGAGCCTGAAAACGGGGAAGATAACTGGTGCGAAACGGAGAACAATCCAGAAAATTTCGATAAACTTGTCAATGCGCTAAAACAGAACCATATGCCCCCGGTCATTGCTTTCGTGTCGGGTAATCATCTCGACCACGCGCTTGCCGAAAAGTGGGCCGGGAGCGGAAACATACTCGGCAACATGACTTATAGCCGCAAGAAGGCCCGTAAAAGAGCCGCCGGGGACTACATAGACGACATCGCTCGCAACGCTGCGGTGATAGGTGAGTACGACCAGGTCAAAATCAAGCATAATTATTTTCGCTTTCCATTTCTGAAGCCGAACCGCGACCCGCAAACTCGCGAACAGGTGAGAGCCTATCTCAAGAAGCATAATTTCTTGGAAGTGTCGGCGACGATAGATGCCCAGGATAATCGGTTCTCGCAATTATCCTGCGCTGCTGCTGCGCGCAAAGACCAGACCTGCGTCAATCTTATCAAAGCGCATTTCAAAACGCTTCTGCTCGACAAGACGGTCAAAGCGCGCAGGGCGGCCAAGAAAATGGCTGATCGCGACGTGAAGCATATCTTGATGATCGGAGCGACGCAGTTTACCTGCGACAACCTCGCTGAAATCCTGGCGTGGTATCACAGCCTCGGCGTGCGATTCATCACGCTTGAAGAAGCGTTGCGCGACCCATTTCATACTACGATAGATGAAAAAGGTAAGTTAGCCGGTCGCGTGATCATCGGTAAAGTGAAGCGCCAGCAGCTCTCGCGCTCACACCCGGAGGAGCATTAAAAGCCCCGAGGGGGCGCAATTCAATAGCCCAGCGCGATGCGCCGGGCTATCGAAATTCGCCCTTTCAGGGCTTGTTTTTCAGATACACTCAAACGCTGCTCGTTTGTAACGATACAGGCGGCGTCTATAACGATCAGTTTTTCCGTCTCGAATACTGCGCAACGTTTCATCACGCCTGCGAGGGCTGACTCTGTAGCATCTTCTCGCCGCGCAAGCTCAGGCAAAAATTGTTGAATCAAGCGATTTGATTTTGCATATCCCGGCTCGAATGCCTTTTTGTCTACTACTATCAGACCAACCCTGTGTTTTTCGATAAAGAGCTTCAGATCGTTGATGTCCGCGCCATATTGCGCAGTGATGAGGTTGACGGCTCGCTCGCGCAGTTGATTGTAATAACCCAGATGATAAGGGAGAGCGTACTCTCGCGCTACAAGCACAGTCCTTGCAGAAAAGGATGGTATGTTTTCCGCTTCCTCAGCAAGCGATGCGATAACCACATCTTTAGGTTGTTGAGCGAAAAAATCATAAAGCGCGGTTTCCTTCCCAACTCTGAACCTTCTTTGAGGCACGTCGGGCAAAGCGATCGATGTTGCCACCAGCGAATAGAGAAAGACGGCCGTGAGCGCAAATCCGATAATTGGTCTTAACGGCAATCTGAATTCTTTGCCGCCCTCCGCCCAACCGAGCGCTGCGTCCAGAATAATGACGAGCGAGACGGCGGCGGCAACAGAGAGAATGATTCGAAAACTATGCTGCGTGTAACGACTCGGCAGGTAGAGCCTGAACAACAGGGCGTGGGCCGCAAAGAAAAAAAAGAGCGATGAAACCGCTACCTGCGCAAGTAGCCCGCCAGCTTCCGTGACTTTTCGAGCAAGCGCGATGCGGGATTTGTAGAAAAGCAGAACCGGCAAGAGGAGTGCCGCCCAGAACAGTTCCGGAACGTAACCTGGCAAGAGCCCGCTGTACTGACCTCTCGTCCAGTAGACGATATAGTCGTTGCGAAAAAAGCTGACTCGCCCGCCCGCGTAAAACTCCGACATCTGCCGAGCTACGCTTGCCGTTATCACGTCGCCGAAGCCCGAAGATTTCGACGCGTAAAACAACAATGCGATTGCGATGGCTGCCATCCCCGTTGTGCATAGCCGGAGGTTAAACTTATCGCGGGTAAGCACAGGCCGCTTGCCCTTCCACGCTACCAGCCTGAGCGCGAGCACGCCTGCCGAGATGAAGGCTATCGAAGGATAAAAGAGCGCCTGTAGGGCTACAGCGGCGAGACAAGGGAGGAATTTGCGGCGCGATAAATAATAAAGAAATGCGAGAAAGAGAGGATATAGGAACGCCCTTGCCGTTGCCGAAACCAGATCGTCGTGACTCCAGAGAGCTTGATTCAAAAAGAGGCTTGAGAGAAAGCCCGCAAACGGCACAGGCAGTATACGCATTGTTAGCCCGAAGCAATAGACAGTCGTGATCAGGCCGAGCAGCACGGGTAAAATCTTGCTGAAACGTATGGGGTCAATGCCCGAGGCAGCCGCGATCCGATAGACGGTCGAGTACCCGGCTGGAGCCACGGCTTGATAGTAGTTTGCAATCAAATCGTCGGGAAAAAGCGCGGGGTCGGTGAATCTTTGCATCCAGAAGACGTGCTGGCGGGCGTCGTCTTGAATGATGTATTTATGTTCGAATGCGCCGTCTATGCCGCGAAGGCTGAAAAGGCTCGCACAAACGAGGCTCAGGCAGAACCAGAAAATCGCGTTTTTCTTTCCGCCGTTTTCTTGAGGGGCTGTAAGCGAGCTGCGAAGGCGAGCTAGCAATGTGGCGGTCAACCCTGTTTGCATTTCAAGCATTTTAGCTCACATCGGTAGGGCGAGAGCATCTAATTTTCTAGGAGAATAAGGATTTTGGTTTCTTAGACTTCTATACCAGATACAAATATGAGCAAATTCCTTCGACTTTTGACGGTAATTTGAATTGGCAAAATTGCTCGAAAAGTTGAACCCCTCACTTTTGTTGGGAATTTAGATGCTCTCGCCCTGCTCACATCGGCGTCTCTGCTTCAGTATTCATCCGACTTCGGATAACATTTAAAAAGATGGATTATCGTAGAACAGCGCAGGTGATGGGAAGGGCATTGAGGTTAAAATGTCCTGCTTGCGGCCTCTGCCCGCTGTTCAAATCATTCTTCGGCACGCACGAAAGGTGTCAGTGCTGCGGGCTGCTTTTCCTCAGAGAACAGGGCTATTTCATCGGCGCGATCTATGTGAATATTATGTTGACCGAAGGGCTGATAGTCATAGCTTTTCTGATTTGCATTCTCGCGCTTTCGGCATCTGACCCGAAGGTCTACGCCATACTATTTACACTTGCCGCTACGCTGCCCGTTTTATTTAACCGCCACGCCCGCAGCATCTGGCTCAGTTTCGATTATCTGGTTAACCCGCCGAAAGAAGATCGCGGCCCGTCAAGCTATGCGGGCTGATGCCGACCGGCCTTGCTTTCGCGCTAATAATTCAGCGCCAGATGTCCCTCTATGTAGTATTTTAAATCCTCCCAATCCATCGGGCGCTCCTCGTATGATCGCGCAACGAATTTCTCATCGGTGAAGAAGGGAATCCAGATTCTACGGCGCTCTTTACTTGTAATTAACCCGATTCCCTGTTTAAGCCCGTCCCTTCTTTCGCAAACGGTGCCCAGAGGAGCAAGATCGCCTCCTGCCTCTCGAAAGCTTTTCCGGAGAAGCTCGAAATTATGCTCTTCTACGGTTAGAACTATCTCCCAATCATGCCCGGCATTGAAAAGAAACTGCGATGGTCTAAAGTTGAGCTTCTCGGCAATTAGCTTTACTTCGTCATCTATTATTTGCTCGATAAGTTCTTCTTCCAGAATAAACCCGACTTTACTTTCACATCCGAGCAATTGCAGACAGGCCAGCACTCCATCACTTGTGTCAATTGCTGACTCGATAAGCCCTTTACGCGAGACTGTAATCATCTCTCTAGGCAGAAAAAGCAGCTTGTCCTTCCAGTTATTTCGACAAAACGTTTGGTATGGCTCGGTTTCATCCAGCTTCATATACTTAATGATCTCTTGAGCCCATCGGCAACCTATCTTTCGAACCCCTGTTTTATCTGGTAATCCGGCCAGTGTAATTGCAACGATGTGGCCTTCCCGCGCGCCACTGCGTCGGATTGCTTTGCCCTTCTCGACCATGCCGATGCCGACACACCCGATAGACTGCTCCCGCCGCTCCTTTAAGTCTCCGCCGATAAGGGCGGCGCCATATTGCCGAGCTTCCTTCATCACCGTTTCTACAACAGCCATAGCATATTCCAGTTTGGTATCTCGTAATAAATGAAGGTTGAGTAGAATGGCAACCGGGACTGCGCCCATGGCTAGAATGTCGGAGAGGGTATGAACAACGCTGAACTTTGCCGCATACCTGCCCATTCCGATTTCGGTGGAACGGCAGATCGATCCCGGCGCCGCGTCAGTCGTCATGACTAGATCAAAGATCTCCGAGCCCGGCACGCTCATCACTGCGGCATCATCTCCGATGCCGACCCGTATGAGCTTTCTCAGATTTGTTTCAATCGAGGGAATGAAACTAGTCTGCAATTCGTAATCCTCGCTGAGCAACTGAATATCAGGGATGGCGTACCTCGCCTCATTCTTGATCCAGTCGTGAAATCTGTATTCTCCGATCTCGTTGAGATAAAGGGTAATATTTTCGGCTTGCCCCATCTCTAGCAGTTCCTCCAGCGGCTGGGGCGGTAATAACTTAAAAAGCTCAAATTCAGTCTCACGAACCTTCTCTTCCAAACCGAGTTGTTTGAACTGCACTTTGGCGTGCTGTAAACATTTTTTCGCATCATCGATCCTCTCCAGCTTCGCGTAGGCTGTGCCGAGAGCGAGTAGTGTCAGGCCCAGATCCCTGATCTTGCCCAACTCGCTGAACTTCATTCGAGCAGTTTCATAGCGTTCTACTGCTTGTTCTATATCCCCTTGTGTTCTATAAAAGTTGCCTAAGCCGAGTTCCGTGTAGGCAATAAAATACTGGTGTTCCCCTCTTTCACGAATTCTTTTGGCCTTCTCAAAATACCTATGCGCATCGGCGAGTTTCACCGGGGGATGCTGCGCGACCAGCGCCCGCCCGAAAGCATCATAAAGGAAGGATAGTCGCACAGGATTATCGTACTTGCGCAAAATCTGAAGACTCTCATTAAGGTAATCAAGAGCGGTCCTGACGTCATGTTTGCTCAACAAATATCCCCGGCCCAACTGGTAAAGAATAATGCCTCGCAGATGCTCGGAAGCTTGTGGAGCTTCACTCTGTTCAATAATATCGAGCGCGCACTGAAACTGCTCCATTCCTTCATCGGCGTTGCCCATCTGCATAAGCAGGCTGGCGCGTTCGCGGACGCAATCGCTCCAGAGCATATACCTTGCGACAGGGGGCAAAGCGTTTGGGCCGGCATTGTCCACGTCTTTGATATACTTTGCCATGTGCATCGAAGCGGTGAGGTGCTCTATAGCCTCTTTCCAATCAACCTGCTCTCGCAGCATGTTGCCAAGTTGCCTTAGCGCTTTCACCAGGTCAGGGGTGACGCCGCGCTTTTGAATGTCTCTCAACGCTTCTCGCACAAGGGTCAGTCCACCATCCGTATCGCCACGCTCAAAATCGAGCGCTCCTAATTCCAGGCAAAAGAGATCGTGAATATCGGCGTTACCTCTAGCAAAGGTGCGACTATTTTTCAATCTCAGTTGCGCTTTTTCCCATTCCCCCTGGAACCGTTTGAGCCGGCTGTACTCCAAAACGGCATTCAGGCGATCCGGGTGGGCGAGATGCAAACTGTCTATGGCCTTATTGTATGCCCTCTCGGTAAAGTCCTGGGCTTCGGGCGAAAGAAATATCTTATCGGTGATCGTGTCGCTAGGGATTCCGCGATTGGCTTTTAAAGCGGCTTTGAGCAACTCTTTTACACTACGGTCGCCGGGCGGCGGTTGCTCAAGCAGGGTGGCGATAGGACGCAATTTTTCCACAATTGCATCGGCAGAGTTTGAGGGATTGTGCGGATCGATCTCAACTATATCCATGGCCTCGGGCGGATCGCTCCTGCATTCTGCTCCCTGGCAAAGCGCTACAATTCGCTTCTCTGCTTTTTCGGCCATTCGGATCTCGTTTTTTACCCACCGGCTATCCTTTGAATGGTTAGGTAAGTAGACCGCGACGACATCGGCGCTGCTGATTCCCGCTTCCAACTTTTGATCGAAGTCCTCCCAGTGCGGCCAGTCTTGATCCCAGGATACGTTAATCCGTTTCTGTCTCAGAGCCTTGACCAGCGGCCTTGCTTCCAGGCGGTCTTCCCAATCATAGGTCAAAAAGATTTTCTCAATGGGCGGCGGTGGAAATAGTTTTTGGAGCACGGCTCGCAAACGATCGTTATAATCATCGCCCGGTTTGGTAACTATGTTGATCACGTTGATTTTTTGACGCCGTAGATCCGATATGGTTGCTTCGCTCGCGTTATACATAATTGCGTATGCGCGCCTTTGGAGTCCCCGGAGCTTGCTCGCCACCTCCCTGCGTATCCGATTGAAGTCCGGGTCGCTGACGCTATAGCCCAGGAATAGAAACGTATTCGCCGCAATGAGGTCGGCCAACCTGTTCTTTATGATCCCACGCTTGCTGAAAAATTTTTTATAGTCCTTTTCTGTGATGATAATACTGCTCGGGTCTCCCCAGGTGCCGTGCATCTTGATTAAAGTCACCTGGTCAGTATTGGTAAAGGGCACAGCCCCATCATTGATTACAGTACGGCAAGTGCGCCCGGCTTCACGGAGGGCGTCCTCCAGCAAAGTGTCATAGTTTGTAGTAATCCACATATTTATAGGCAGCTTTGCCAGAAGACGATGATTATCTGTAATCTGGACCGCTGTTGTGTCAGTCGCTTCAAGGATTCTGTCTATAAGGGCCGGTCTGTCATACTTGTCTACGTATAACTGAGCAATCTTGAGTAGATCATTTGTTTTGATTGATTCAATCCCTATGGCCAGCGGCAAGATCAGCTCGCTCCAACTGGGCAGGCCCGCTCCCATCGATAGCCCCGCGCCTATAAACAGCACGCATTTTTTATTCTCTATTGCCTCAAGCAATACTTGTGGTATTTCGACTGCCGACATAAGAATCTTCCTTGTTTGACGCGCCAGGGCTTATATGTTTACGAGCGAGGACGTCGAGAGATATCGGGGCAACGAAATATTGACCCGATCTGCTGCGCTAAAGCCGCATCATAAGCCGCGACGATAGCTTTTACCTCGGCTAAGCAAGTCTCATCCGGCGATCTAATTATCTCATCTGCTCTGATGCCGCCGAAGCTTTCATAAAAACGAACCGACCGGTAAAGCTCGCTATTGAGCCTGTCCTCGTCGCCGTGAGATTTACGATCTTTGGAGCGCGCGTAGGCAATCCGCTCCGCCTGTATGTACTCAGATGGCCGATTGATTCCGATGGTCTGAACAGGATCATCAACGAAGCAGGTCTCAACCTTCTGACCGTCGTCTGAAAGATGCGTCAGCACCTCAGTCAGAACGAACTCGCGCCGATTGTTAGCATTCTTCACTTGTCCAAGATGGTGCCAGAAGTCCGGCGCTTTGAAGCAGTAAAAGCCTGCGTCCACCTCATCTGATTCAACCTGTTCAAACCGGACCTGGCCGATGCCGAGAACTTTTCCTCCCGAGCGAATAACTCTTCCAAACTCAGGGTGCCGCTTTCGCTCCGTAGTCAGCAACGTCATTGCCGCCTCGTCTGCGCAGTGCTTGTCGACTAGAGTGCGGAGGGTATGGCTTTCGATAAACGGCATGTCGGAATAGGAAACCAAAAGCGGGCCTGTATATCCTTCAAAGAATGATCTGGCTATCATAACCGCGTGCGCGGTCCCGAGTTGCTCGCTTTGTTCGAGTATTACAATATCCTCACCGAGGACATGCCGGTGCAGATCATCTTTGTATCCAACTACGACGGCAATGTGGCGCGCTCCGGCGTCCCGCAGCGCGCTGATGGCGTGGTCAACAAGAGGCCGTTTATCGAGGGGAACAAGCCCTTTGGGAACGCTGGTCCGAAGGCGCGTTCCTCGCCCTCCTGTAATAATCAATGCGGCAAAGCCATCGAAAGCTGCCCGCCCGGAAAAGCCGCTTTCAAAACGCGGAAGGGAGATCTCTGCCAGCCGGCAAGGGGGATCTAATACCTCATTGCCGCCAATGCTCTCTAATGCTTGAAGCGTTCTGAAAGCGTTGCGCTTGAGCCGAACGCCTACCGCGAGCGAATCCGCCGGCAGTGACTCCTTCAGAGGCTCGATAATTTCGCGACCGTAGCCTGCAAGTTGAATCTGGTCATGAATTCGTATATCGCTTGCGGTTATCTCCAACGCCTGTGCGACTATCTCAAGAGGCTGCTCTTGCGGCTCCCAGTTTTCAGCAACGCGCGCCAGTCCGTCAAGCAATGATTTCCTTGACCCTTCCCCCGAAAGATGCGGCGCAACTTCACCGAAGGCGCGGCGAAGGAAAGCTAGCGGATCGCTGCGTAATGCCTCCGCCTGCGTGACAATATATTGAAGCCCTGCATTCTGCTCATAAACTGATTGCGGCAGACCCAGTTCACCGCTAATCCGCTGAGATACCGGAGACTCATCCTGATCGAGCTTTTCGCTTAAGCGTTTGGCAATCTTACTAAGAGTTTGCTGTTCACCAGGGCTGATGTATTCACGCAGAGATGCGGCAACGGGCACTCTACTCAGCAGTTCGCACAAGTGGTCATGTATAAATCCATTTGTAGCAACGAGCGTCACTCTCTGTCGTGTTGTCAAGTCCAGCTCTATTGAGCGGTTGTTCCAGGTAGTTACTTTGCCTCCCGCCTCTTCCAGTATCAGCTTGCCCTGGATGAGATCCTCTGCTTCCGTGTCATAGCAGACCAGGAACTCGGCGCATCCTCTGCTGACATTGCACCAGTCGAGAGTCGGAGCCCAGGTATTTAGAATGCGCTGCGATTCGGGCAGCAGCACTCTTAGGATTTCCGGCTGGATTACAGGAGGGACGCGATACCCTTGGATGTAGTATCCGATTGAAGGCGACGCGGCGCTCGACACCTGTAGTCGCTCTCCATTTGCGAATGCGCCGCCGCCTCTTTCAGCTATGATCATCTCATCGAGAAAAGGATTGAAAACGGCGCTGAAGATAGTCTCCCCTTTATACTGAATGGCTATACTCGCGGTGGCATAGGGGATTCCCAGCATCAAGTTACTCGTCCCGTCAACCGGATCGACCACCCACAGGTACTCGCCCCCGCCGCCTAAATAACCGGACTCTTCTGTGAAGATGCTATCGGTAGCGAAGCTCTTGCGGATCGCGTCAATCACCAGTTGATTGACCGCCAGATCAACCGGCATAACCACATGCCCCGGCTCGACCTCTTTCGCCTCTTTTGTGTTCCCGAGGTGTGCCGAGATCAATTCCCCGCCAGATCGCAGGGCTTGCTGCGCAATGTTAAACCGGGTCTCTGCCATCGCGTCCATCTACTCAATGTGCTGATTCGATCTCGCCTCCATTATTTTGCCGGCATGGGTGGCCACCTTTTCAAAGGCCACTATGTATTTATCAATGATGTCGCGCGCCGGGTCAGTGAATGTCGGCAGACTCAGGAGCTTCTCGAATATGCTTTCGGCCACGGGAAAATCTCCCGGCTTGTAGGTGACTTTGCGCTTCGCATGGGGGCACTCCCACGGGCAGCTATGGTGATAGAGGCGATCCGGGAGGTCCTGAAAGAGCGGCAACAGATGCAGCGGCGGCGAATCGGGCCGCTTTACCTGCACGCCCTCTGCCCGAAGAGCCTCGATATAAAGATCGATTGGCAGGCCATCCAATGCATCCTTGTCATAAACAGGCTTATATCCATAGAAGCCTCCGCGCGTTGTGTGTGGTCGAGTAACCGGCGGAATGATCCCCGGCACTTCGCGCAGCTGCTCACTTAGATAATCTAGATTCTCGCGGCGCATTTCGTTCCACTCGTCGAGATGTCGAAGCTGAACATTGCAAATTGCTGCGCCGAGCGGGTGCATACGGTACTTATGCCCGAAGCCCGTGTCTACGAATCGCCGATTGTGCGGCAGCTCAACGCATTGCTTGGCGCGGTCGCCGAAGTGCCCGAGCAAAACTGCTCGCTCATAATAATCCTGATTGTTCGTGATCAGCATGCCGCCTTCGCCGGCTACTATAGGCTTGTGCCCTTCAAGACTGAAAACCCCTATATCGCCTATGGTCCCCGCCTTCCGCCCACGATAAGTTGCCCCATGCGCATGCGAACAATCTTCAATGACTACAAGATCGTGAAGGCGAGCTATCGCGCAAATATCATCCATCTCAGCCAGATGGCCCCATATATGTGTCACCACGATAGCACGCGTTTGGGGAGTTATACTTTGTCGAATGCTTTCGGGGTCAATCGTAAGCGTTTCCGGGTCCATCTCGCACAAGACGGGGATTCCATTGCATTGCAAGATCGGCACTACGGTTGCCAAGAAAGTGTAGGTGGGGGCAATCACTTCATCACCCGGACCTATGCCTGCTGCAAAGAAAGCTGCGTGAAGAGCTGATGTGCCTGAATTATGAGTAAGCGCGTAGCGCACGTCGTGGTAGGCCGCAAATGCGTCTTCCAGTTCGGCAATCACCCCCGACCGATCATAGATTGAAAGCTGGCGCTTATGCATCAACTCTACGACCGCTGCAATCTCTTCATCGCCGATCTTGGGCCAGTCAGGGGTGTAAGGAATTGTCACCGCGGGCGGTCCGCCCAAGATGGCAGGCATGTCCCGCCCGGATATAACTATATTCTCCATGTCACAACCCTTCTATCAGATCGAACCACCTTTCGATGACACTCTCTTTGCGGAACTGATCATCCCAGAATGGCTCAATCAATTTCACTCCGTTAGCTGTGTCGATGCTGATCTGCTGCTCTCCGGTAACGCGGCCAAGTCTGTGTATAGGTGTTTGATGTTTATAAAAGATATTTTGAATATCGGGCCATAGTTCCGGAGCAACCGTCCAGCCATGCGCAAGGGGGGAGTCATAACCCGCCTCCAATGCGAGCAGGGCCGGTCGTACTCCCAAAATCCTTGCGGCCTCGTGCATCTCAGGCATTATGGGGAACCACTCCTCTTCAAGGCGAACCCCTAAGCCTGAGCGTTCTCTGATCGTGTATAAAAAATCGATCAGGCCATCGGAAAGATCCATGCCGGAAGTAATACCTCCGGTTTGGGCCGCCTCAATAATCGCCTTATGAGGCGCGAGCGGCATCAGCTTGTAATTGCGAAATGCAGATTGTGCCTCTGCTGATAGGTGTTTGAACTTGTCCAGCTTGCGAAGAGTCCAATCGGCCCAGCCAAACCCCAGGATGCCTGTGGCTATGATCCAGTCGCCTTCTCTCGCCCCCGTGCGCCGTATGATGTCCTTCCTATCGACCACTCCCCAGGCGCAGCCGACTAGCTCCAGGTTGTTCGTATCCAGATTCCCGCCCTCGAACCGAGTACCGTAGGCTTCGAGCACTTCTCGAATTCCCTGCAATATCCATTCGAGTTCTGTGCTATCCATATCAAGCGGAGCGGCCAGTTCCAGCGAAAAGCCCTGCGGGCGCGATCCCATAGCAAGGACATCTCCGCAAACAATCGCCGCAACCCACCGCCCGTAGAACCGATGATCGAGTTCGCTTCCGAGACTTCGACGAATGAACGAAGGATGATCCAGGGAGTAGACCAGATAAGGCAGCCCTTTGATGCCGCAGACCTCTTCCAGATCGACAATAACGCAATCATCGAACTGATCTGCCGCAGCCGTGGTCGCGTATTTGCCGATGACCTGCTTTATGAACTCTTTCTCTTTTAAATCTCCTAGCCTCACGTAGCTACTGTTTTTTTGCAACAACTCGTGCGTTTAACTCGCTATAAATCGTCTCGATGGCGCGGACTGTTTCAATGCTCTCCTGCCCGGACGATATAGGCGTCTCGGTTCCGAGTATTGCGGCAATAAAGTTCTTCGCCGGAGCAAAATCCAGCTGCGCGTCTTTGACGATCTCTTCGCAGTGGTGGTGTCCCTCAATCAATGTCAACAGACGTGCGCAGGTGTTTTTCCCCGCAATGGTCACATACTGATAGATGAGCGCGCCTTTTGACCCATACAGACCGATCAAGCTTCTGAGCGCATTATCGGGCATATCAAGATGAACGCAAATATTTGCCGAGGCGTTTCTTTCCAGATTGAGCGACAACGAGGCTCCCGTTTCGATTCGGTCAGGTTCTTGAAACAGGCTCCCTTTGGCACTCACAGGTCGTAGCCCGGTCACCCACAACAAATTGTCAAACACATGGTAGCCGGCATCAAAAAGGATGCCTCCGCTCAGTGAAGAATCTTTTCGCCAGCTTATTGAAAAGTCGGAGCGCTTGCTCTTAGCGTAATAGATCTCTACAAACTTCAGTTCTCCCAGAACTCCTTTTTGAAGCGAGTCACGGAGCCGACATAAAATAGGATCGTAGCGCCGCTGGCTTGCTACTACCAGATGGCGATTTGCCGATTGGGCCAGTCGTACTAACTCCTGAACCTCTTCTGATTTGCAGGCGGGAGGCTTATCTACAAGAACATGCAGGCTCCGCTCAAGACAATGTTTTACCTGAGAATAGTGCAAGCTATGAGGTGTGCTTATGATAACTGCGTCCAGTTCGACAGACCGAAGCATATCGAGATGACTTTGGAAACTGTGCGGTATGCGGAACTCTTGCTGACGTTTGGAAAGTTCTTGTGGGAAGACGCATTCGCTGATGGCTGTTATCTGAGCGTGCTCCATTTCGGAAACTGTGCGGGCATGGGTTCTTGAGCCATACTCACCGCATCCGATTAAGCCAACTCGAATCATCCTTGTGCCTCTGTGTGTCTTTGATCCTTTTGATTACTTATTCTGCATCAAGCATACCTGTGTAGATCCGGGCGAATTTTATAAGCGGTGAGCAAGAATAACCAACTTCAGCATTAAAGAAGAGCCGTAGCAGACCGGATTATATCATCAAAAACTCTTATTGCAAGTTACAGGTAATCAGAATCACGGCTGTTGCAAAGTAACTTAATAATTGAAGAGAAGTTACTTCAAAGCTTGCTTCGACTTTGCAACAGCCGTGGCGATTTAAAACTATCGCTTTACCTTAAACTCGAACATCCTATATAATTCCGCTCACTTCAGGCCCGAATCGTAGGGGAGACAGCAGGAACTTAATATCACACCCGATTTTGGGAAGTTGGGTTTTATCTGTTTACTGGCCCCTGGGTGATAACTTGAGAACGGAGTGTGAAACCATGAAACCAAGCCACAGCCCTGCGCGCCATTCTGCGTGGTTGCGTTATACAGTATTATCGTCCCTAGTTGCTTTAGTCATAATCGATCTTCTAGCTGCCAACTCATTCTTGTTGACGAGCGCATCCGGAAGAATTTCTCTCGGTCAAGGCCCGCTTGCGGGCGAAAGCTGCCCGACCGCTACTGTGATAAATCCCGCGTCGCTTCCATTCACGGAAGATGCGACCGCCGCCAATGCCGGGAATGATATCGATCCGGGGTTGGGAGGCTGCGCTGCCGGAGCAGGACCGGATGTGGTCTATTCATTCACGCCTGCGGTTACCGACACCTATACAGTCGGCGTTACGCCTCTGGCCTCCGGGTTCGATTTGAGCCTCTATATCGTGAGGGACTGCTCGAACCCGGCCGGGACCTGCGTTGCAGGCGCGAATATCAGAGGGAACGGCAAAGGTGAGACATTATCCACGACCCTGAATGCGGGCACGCAATATTTCATAGTCGTCGATACGCCTTCGTCAAACGGCTCTTCAGGGCCCTTCCACTTCGCCCTTCGCCGGGGAACGCCAGAGAATGATAATTGCGGGAGCGCCACCGTTATAGAGGCAAGCAGGTTGCCTTTTGCAGGTTCGGGGTCAACCTTTGGCGCTACGAACGACTTTAATCCCGGAGCGCCGTGTCTTCGCTCCAGCCAGTCGGCGACCGGGCGCGACGTGGTCTTTCAGTTCACACCGGCCGACTCGCAGAACTACGATGTCGTGGTCACGCCGATTGGGAATTTTGACGTGACCGTTTACATAGTGACTAGCTGTCCGGGGCTTGGCGGTTGCAGCAGCGCCGACGTTAACGGCGACGGCGAGGCCGAAAGCCTCAGGCGGAACCTCACGGCAGGCACTAACTACTTCATCATCGTAGACGGATTCCAGGCAGACGCGGGCGATTTTACGATCACGCTTGTGCCGACTTTACCGCTCGCCCCTAATGCCCCGAGCAATCTCGTGGCAACCGTAGTTAATGGAAATCGTGTCGATCTGACGTGGAATGACAATTCGAATAATGAGCTGGGCTTCCGAGTCCTGCGCAGCCTCGACAACGTGACATACACCGAGATTGCGACGCTTGGGCCGAACGTCACTTCGTTTAGCGACACTACGGTCGAAGCGAACACGACCTATTTCTACAGAATCGTTGCGTTCAACAACTTTGGCAACTCCGACCCTTCGAACACGGTCGGCGTCACGACTCCGAATCCGCCGCCTCCGCCAAACCCTGTTATAAACGTAACGCCCAACACTATAGACTTCGGCACGGTCAATGTTTCTCAGTCTGCGACAAGGACCGTTACGATCGCGAATACCGGAGGGCAGCCTCTAATCATAACGGCCATCGGCGATCCTACAGGGCCGTTTACGATCACTGATAAACCCTCGCTCCCGGTCACGATCCCGCCGGGTGGGTCGATTCAGATAACGGTGAGATTTGCGCCTACGGCCGCAATCGTTTTCTTAAACTCACTCACCATTTCGAGCAACGATCCGGGGCAGCCTGTTGCAATAGTGACGCTTATAGGTCTGGGAGCCGGAATTCCAGTTCCCGATATTCAGGTCAACAAGCTGCTGATCGATTTCCCCTCGGGGCCGGGCTCTACGACGGTTGAGATCAGCAACACGGGGAATGCCGACCTGTTGATAGTAAATATAATAGCGCCGAACTCGCCTTTTTCAGTCAGCGGAGCACCCGCTACGCCGGTGACGCTCAGACAGGGCCAGAGCATCACCTTAACCGTCAACTTCTCGCCGTCAGGCCAAGGTGTTTTCGTAGGCCAGCTCACATTTGTGACCAATGATCCTGACGGATTTGTAACGGTCATCAGGCTGCGCGGCACTGAGACGACCCCCGGCCCGGTGATCGCCGGGCTTGAGTTCAGAAAGAAAGCCTTGAGGTTCCAGGCAGGTGGCTCCAACGTAGTTGCGGGGGCAGTCCTGGTAATCGACGGCACGCAGACGTTCCAGCTTGAGCGCAGCGGAGATTTCTGGGTCGTGAGCAAGAACGCTCGCAGCACGCCCGGCAACCTTCGCGTGCGCGACATTATCAAGAAGGGGACTACTCACTCCGCCTTTGTGCGTAATCCTGACGGGAGGACTTCTACGACCGTCGCAGTATCACGTTAGAGCAGTTTTCAATCGAATGTACGGGATTGGCAGAGACATCTCACCGCCGCAGACGCAGAGAACACAGAGCGGGCGCAGAGTTTTATTCCGCTCTGTGTTCTCTGCGTCTCTGCGGCGGTGAATCTTCTTTCATTCCCTTACACTCATATGTAATTTGATCTAACCATTGTCGCAGTAAAAAGAAGAAGCGCGCGGCTGCCAACGCAGACCGCGCGCTTCTTCTTTTTCGTAAAAACGGTTTTAGCGAAGCGCCTGCACTATTCGCGCGCTCGCCGCTTCGAGCATCTTGTCTTCGCGCGCAAAACATAATCTCATATAAATGTCCTGATCAGGGTCGTCCATAAACGCGCTTCCAGGAACCCCGGCAACGCCGGCTTCCCTTATCAAGAATTCGTTTAGCTCGGTAGCATCACTGAACCGTTCGGGAATTCGCGCCCAGATATAAAAAGTGGATCGCGAACCATAGACATCAAATCCGGCACTCTCAAGTGCGCTTCTTAGTATCTCTCGCTTGCGGCCAAAATCCTGCCGGAGATTGTCATAATAGGCGGGGTCGGCCAGCAATACGCGAGCGAGCGCGTGCTGGAGAGGAGTCGGTGTGCAGACATAATAGATATTTCCCAGCAGCGCGAGCTTTCCGACAAGTTCGCCCGGCCCGTAAAGATAACCGAGCCTCCAGCCCGATACGGCCCACGATTTCGAGAATGAGCTTATTGTGATCGTGCGCTCGAACGCGCCAGGAATCGAGGCGGTCGCTATGTGGTCGGAGGCCGACAGCGTGAAATGCTCGTACACTTCGTCGGATATTATCAAAAGGTCGAACTCTTCGGCGCATTTGACTATCGCCTCAAGCTCGTCGCGTGTAAAGACGCGGCCCGTAGGGTTGGCGGGCGAGCTGACGATGATCGCTTTTAGAGGATATTGCGCTCGCGCCTTTCCTTCCCGGCATACCCGGCGAAGCTCATCAATATCCAGGTCCAGGTTTTCGCCTATCAGTTTGACCACGTCGGTTTTGGCGTCGCAGGTTTCGAGCGTGCGCTTGTGATAAGGGTAATAAGGCTCGAAGACAATAGCTGAGGCGTTGCGAAGATATGTGTGCGCGGTAATAATCAATCCGCCGGTCGCTCCCGGCGTAATCATCAATTCAAGAGGTTTTTTATCAGGGTCTACGATGATTCCGTTGTGGAGCCGTATCTTTTCGGCCACCTCGCGCCGAAGCTCATCGACGCCTTCAAAGAAGCTGTAACTATTAAATCCATCCGCAACCGCAAGGTCGAGCGCGCGGGCAAGCTCCGGGTGCAACGCAACTTCGTTCTGGCCTTGCACGAGATTGCCGTTTGAGGGGACTGTCCGGGTTATGGCGCGGATGTCGGGTTGAGCGCGTTTTTTCTTTTGCAATATGCGATCCTCCTAAAACTTGGTGACGCATGGAGTGTTGCCGTGCGTCCGGGAGAACTCTAGATGGTAAAGGTGTGAATCCGACCTGTCAAGCAGGCCGCAATTGCCCGCAAAAACATTCTCGCGCAAGCGGCTTTTGTGTTTGACATTCTATACGGTTCCAAATAGAATGCGGCCGACATAATCCTTATATTTTTACAGCAGTAGCAGAACCAAGGCCCTTTGTTGTTGACGCCAGGAGTCAAGTCGTATTAGGGATCGCGCTTTTCCCGTACGAGGCTAACGTTTTAGCCTGCTCGCTGGCTGCGGTATACCGAACCATGGGTGTCTCTTGCCTTCGCGAGGTTTTCTGCGCGCGACGATCAAGAACGGGTACAAGCAATATCAAGCTCTGGTGTATTCAGGAGGCGAGGCGAGCAGTCTGCGGTTTGCCCCGCTTCAAACAACGGCTCACGTCCAGTCGAACGGGGTCAACCTGCGATTGAAGTCCAGTGGAGGAGATTATGAGAACTATCACACGATATCTGAAGCCCGCATTCTTTAGCTCACGATTATACATTGCGATTATCGTGGTTGCCCTGTTGTCTTTTGCAACCACAAAGGCGTTCATGCAGAAATCCCCTCCCGGCGATAATCCTTCCGGCGGAGCTGTATCTCCTGGAGCCGTCGGAAAAGTAGAAGCGATGTTGGAATCCAGACTGAGCCCCAGTGGCAAGGACGAGCGGCCACGGCCTCCCGCAGAGGGTCCCGCGGTTAAACAGGACCCGATGATTCCGCAGGTCATCAACAACACGGCCAACTATGGTTTCGCCACGTCTACCACCGCCGCGCTCGCTGACATGAGCACCGGCACGACCCAGTTGCTCGCGCCGAACGTTGATGACACGGCGTCCGCGCTCACCAATATCGGGTTCGATTTTTATTTTCAGGGAGCCAGGTTCACCTCGTTTTCCATCAATGATAACGGCGTGGTGCGGCTGGGCGCGACGGCGCAGACAAGCACTCCATATAAACCTCTGGCTCAAACCAATGTCCCCCTCATCACCGCTTATGGCGCGGACCAGCGAACCCACGCCGGAGACGGCAAAGTTCACTTCAAAGTGATCGGCTCGGCTCCCGGTCGTACGCTTGTGATCGAATGGCTCAACAATCAGTCTAATTTCAACACGGGCGGAACTGCTGACCTGACCTATCAGGTCCAGCTCTCTGAGTTGAACAGGAATTATTAGATTCGTTTACGGCAGCATGACGATGACCGCGGCTGGCGCTGCCGATGTCAATTCCAGAGACCCGCACATAGGCTTTTCTTCGACCAACACCGCCGGAAACGTCGGCTCGGTGACTGCTGCGCAGAGCGGCACGCCAGCGCCGACCTTCAACGGGGCGTCGAACGATCCGGTGGAGAATCTCTACACGGCTGGCGCGATCACGGTGCTGTCTGGTGCGGTGGATGGAATGAGAAGGGATTTCACCTTCACGCCGCCGACGCCGACCGCGCCGACCGGCCTGAATTTCACGGGCGTCACTCAACTCGCGATGACGCTCAACTGGACCGACTCGCCGGATGAACTGCTCTACGGGGTGTACCGCTCAACCGACGGCATCAACTTCGCGTTCGACGGCACGGCAGCGCAGAATGCGACATCCTACAACGCCACGGGGCTTTCTCCCGGCACGAACTATTTCTGGCAGGTCTTTGCGATTTCAGAAGGCGCGTTAAGCACGGCGCTTGCTGGCAGCCAGATGACCACCCCTGCGGGCAATATCAATTCGACGCCAGCAGGCGGGAACTGGAGCGCGCCAGCGACGTGGGTTGGCGGCGTGGTTCCGGGAGCGGGTGATAATGCCACTATCGTAACAGGCGCGACCGTTACTATTGATTCAAGCAACTGTTTGAATTTGACAGTTCAAACCGGCGCTACATTGCAATACGAACAGACAACGGCAAGAACATTGACGGTCGGACAAGACGTTACCGTAAACGGCGGCGGAGTTTTTCAATCCAACCCGTTAGGCACACAGACCGGGCACGTTCTTTCTATCGGCGGGAACCTGACCAACAACGGCACGATTGATTTCAGCACGAACGGCAACACGGCGGGCGCGGGCATCACCTTCACCGGCGCAACCGACGCAACGGTTACGCTCGGCGGCGGCAGCACGACCGACTTCAAACAGACCGCAGGCGTCACGGTCAATAAAGGTACGAACAACACTCCAATTTTGAGCTTCAATCCCGGCGGCACGCTTACCGTGCTGGGCGCGAATGCGGTTGGATTCCTCACCATCACCAACGGCACATTCAAAATCGCCGGCACCGGCGCGTTCAGTAATCCTCTGTTCAATGCGGCAGCTTATAGCGTTCCTGCAACGGGCGGAATCTGGGTGGACAATCCGAATGCGACGGTCGTGGGGCTGAACGGCTCACCGACCGTCACCGGAAGGTTCAGAATGTCGCAAGGCACATATAACATCGGCATCGCCACAGGCAATTCGATGGGCTTCGCTTCCGGCGCTAATATCACAGTCGAGGGAGGCGCCATCAACGCCACAGGGCGATTCGGCGTGGCCGCATCCGGCAACGCTATTACCTACAACCAAACAGCCGGTACGATCACGGTTTGTACGATTGGCAACGCATCGACGACGCTCGGCAGCTTTGACCTGGGAACGGGCGTCGGGACCACTAACATCACCGGCGGCACTATTATTGTTCAGCTTGCCAGCACGGCAGTCTCCGGGCCGCGCGATTTCCGTAACCAGTCCGGCCTAACCGGCACTACGACCGTCACGGGCGGCACAGTGCAGTTGGGTAACGCGGCTTCGGGCGCTGCGAAGGCGTTTAGCATTGCCGGAGTTTTTCCCGACCTGGTCATCAGCAATGCCTCGGCCAATCATTCGGCGACGTTCCTTGCGCCCGCCGTCTTTAACAACATCACTCGCGACATAACCATCAACACGGGCAACACGCTGAACATCGGCAACAATGTGTTCCTGATGAACGGGACGACCTTGACCAACAACGGGACGTTGACCGCGAACGGAGCGAGTTCCAATTTTGTCTGGTTCCTTACAACCGCTCCGCAGATGTATACAGGCACTGGCGTGGTTACTGCCCCTGTTACCAATTTCGCAATACAGGCCGACCAGGGGCTTACCATCGCCCCGACAGTCTCCAACATTGTTGTCGGAGCGATCAGATTATTCTCCGGCAGTCTCATCAATTCTAACAAGATCACGCTTGGCAACGGCGGCGCGACCACAGGTGTTGTTCAGATCGGCAATACGACGACGCCGACGGCAGCCGGAACCTTCGACATGCCATTTACCTTCAACCTCGGCACGGGCGGTGAGACCATTTCTTATCTGAGGACGACGGCGACAAGGACTACGGGCCCTGAGATCAACCCCACGCGCATTCTCACCAGCATGACCTATGATGATAACGACGCCACTCACAATCTAGCTATTGCGGGCGGCGACCTGACGCTTTCCAGCGCTGCCACCGCGCTGACAATGACTAACGGAAGAATTGTCACCGGGGTCAATAACTTGATCCTCTCCTCCGGCACGGGCGCCGTAGTCCGAACCAACGGTTTCGTTGACGGCAATTTCAGGAAGACCTACGCGGCGGCCGCCAACAAGAATTTCGAGGTGGGAACTGCAAACGGGTTT
The DNA here is from genome assembly GCA_963728545.1 of Blastocatellia bacterium. Taxonomy (GTDB): domain Bacteria; phylum Acidobacteriota; class Blastocatellia; order UBA7656; family UBA7656; genus DASUNP01. The sequence goes on along the minus strand of CAVSKO010000002.1, from coordinate 991,578 downwards.
TCTCCGGTCGCGGTCAACGTAACCGCAGGGACCTTCCCGACTACATTCACCGTAAAGGCTGTCCAAGGACCACAGCCGAATCTCCTATCGCCCACGCACGCGCTGCAAAGGTACTGGACGCTGACGGGCACGGGTGTGACCGCCGATCTGACGTTCACCTACCTCGACCCGACAGACATACCGGGGACGGCAAACGAGAGTCTGTTTGTCATCTTTAAGTTCGACGGCACGTTCACTATGCCGGGCGGAACGGTCAACACTGCCGCAAACACGGCTACGATTACGGGCGTGACTTCATTCTCTGATTGGACGCTGGCCGAACCCGGTGCGCCGACCGACGTTCATCTGGTTCTCGTTCACGGCGGACAGGTTTGACGGTCAGACAAGCAGCCCCGGCGGAGGGACCTTGCTGCGATGGCAGACCGGATTCGAGGTGGCGAACCTTGGATTCAACGTCTACCGCGACGAAGCCGGTAAGCGCGTACCTGTGACTCCTGGCCTCATAGCCGGGTCGGCGCTGTTTGTCGGAAGCCGGACAGCCCTTGGAGCAGGACGCTCTTATGCCTGGATCGACAAAGCTGGAGGCGGCGGGCAGTACTGGCTCGAAGAGGTCGCTCTCGACGGGACGAGCCGTTGGCACGGGCCCGTTTACGCGGGTAGCGCGAGCGGTGTGAAATCGCTTTCGGCTTACAATGTTCAGCCGTCCCGATTGATCACCGATCTCGGCAATATCGACTCTCAGGCGAGCCTTTCCGCGCCCGTAGAGCGTAAAGCAAAGCTCCCCCGCCTTTCGGCAGCGGGAGTCTCTCAACAAGGCGGTATTGTTTCGAAAGCGGCGATAAAGATTTCTGTGCAACAGGAAGGCTGGTATAAAGTGACTCAGCCGGAACTGGTCGCGGCCGGGCTTAACCCTGGCGCCGACGCCCGAACGTTGCAGCTATTTGTTGACGGACAGGAGCAGGCTATCAACGTCGTAGGGGCCAAGGATGCGGAGTTCGGCATCAATGCCGCCATAGAGTTTTACGGCGTGGGGCTTGATACTCCTTCTACGGACACACGCGTCTACTGGCTCGTGTCAGGAACAACCCCAGGAAAACGCATATCGCAGTTGAGGGAGCAGGGAGTGCCTGCCGTCGCAACAAACTTCCCCTACACGGTGGAGCGCAAGGATCGGGTGATCTACTTCGCGTCGCTGAGGAACGGCGATAAAGAGAATTTCTTTGGCCCGGTCATTGCCTCAAACCCGGTCGACCAATCACTCACAGTGTCGCGCCTGGATCAATCCGGAGGGCAGGCGCAGCTTGAAGTAAGAGTTCAAGGAGTAACCACTGCTTCGCATGAAGTCCGCGTGCAGCTTAACGGGTCGAATCTCGGATTTGTCTCCTTTAACGGACAGGCGGAGGGCACGGGCAAATTCTCTGTCGCGCCTTCGCTCTTAAGAGAGGGACAGAACCAGATACTTTTGACTTCGCTCGGAAGCTCAAACGACATCAGTCTTGCTAGCTCCGTGCGCCTGACCTACCCGCACAGTTACGCGGCGGACAACAACGCGCTGAGACTCACCGCGCAAGGCAATCAAGCGTTGACGATAGGCGGCTTCACCGCCGGTCAGGTTCGAGTGGTGGACGTGAGCAATTCCGCCGCCCCGCAAGAATTGATAGGGCAGGTCAGACAGGACAAAGGCGGATACAGCATTACCGTCACGCCTGTAGGCGCGGGTGGACGACAGCTTCTGGCATTCCTCGATCAAGCCAGAAAGCCCGTGCGCGTCGAGCCTCACCTGCCGTCAAGCTGGCGAGATGCGGCTAACGGGGCGGACGTGGTCTTTATCACCAGCCGCGAATTGATGTCCAGCCTCGACCCGCTCAAGACCTTGCGCCAGAACCAGAAATTGAAAGTGTCAGTCATAGATGTGAGAGACCTCTATAACGAATTCAGCTTCGGTCAACGCACCCCTCAAGCCGTGAAGGATTTCCTCTCATATGCCGGGAGCAGTTGGAAGATTGCGCCACGGTATGTACTGCTTGCGGGAGACGCCAGCATCGACCCGAGAAATTACCTGGGGCAGGGAGACTTCGACCTGGTGCCGACGAAGCTGATAGACACAAGCTTTATGGAGACGGCTTGCGACGACTGGTTCTCCGATTTCAACAATGACGGGTTGCCGGAGATGGCTATGGGCCGGTTGCCCGTTCGCACGCCGCAGCAGACAGCCGCTCTCGTGGCGAAGATAGTCGCTTATGACAGTTCTACGGGAGCGCAAGGAGTGCTGCTTGTTTCAGACCTGGATGACGGCGTCTTTAGTTTCGAGAACGCCAGCACTCAACTGCTCGGCTTGATACCTTCCGGCACTAGAGTTGAGCGAATTGACCGGGGCCGCATCGATCCGGCAGAGGCAAAGGCTATGCTGCTTGAGATTCTCAACCGGGGACCGAAGCTCGTCAATTACACCGGCCATGCATCGGTAGATTTGTGGAGAGGGAACCTGTTGACGTCTGAAGATGTCCTTGAGCTGGAAAACGGGCAGAACCTGCCGCTGTTCATCACGATGACCTGTTTGAATGGATACTACGTTGATCCCACGCTCAAGAGCCTGGCCGAAACGTTGTTGGACAGCGAACACGGCGGCGCGGTCGCAGTCTGGGCGTCTTCGGGGATGACGATGCCTGAAGGCCAGGCTTTGATGAATCAGCAGATGTACAGGCAAATCTTCAGCGGGCAGCCGCAGAGGCTCGGCGAGGCTACGGTCAGGGCGAAAGCGGCGATCAGCGATTTAGACGTGCGACGGACCTGGATATTGTTCGGCGACCCGACTTCCAGGCTCAAGTGAATATAGGGTAATACAAGAGGATTCACCGCAGAGACACAGAGTACGCATATGGCCGACGATGTGCTTCGCACGCGGCGGGGGCGCAGAGCAGAATATGGTTTTCTCTGCGCCCGCTCTGTGTCTCTGCGGTGAGATGTATCGAATAAGGTTTGCAATTATATTGAAAGCTTCGAGAAAGCTTGCACTGCGAGCGAATTCGCTATATCCTAAATTCATAGCAAAAACAGATTGCGCAGGCCCAAAATTATTGCCCTAAATAATTTTGGGATGAAAACAAACACAGGTATGTTAACCCTGGATTAAAGGGACTCTGAAAAATCTATGCGCGAAAAAAAGACCAATCTCATCACACGACGACAAGCAATCATCTCCCTGGGTGCGATCACCGCAGGGGCATTAATCAAGCCGACATTGATCTTCTGCTCCAACAACGCGAAGGAGAAGATCACGTTCGCCGTAATAGGCGATTTTGGGACTGGCGACACCGATCAGTTCGGGCTCGCGAAAAAGATGTTTGAGACTCGCGCGCAGTCGCCTTTCGAGTTTGTGCTTACGACGGGCGACAATATCTACCAAAACGGCAGCGGTCGCCACTTCGTAAAGAAATTCGAAGAGCCGTTCGCAAATTTGCTAAAAGAGCGAGTCCCTTTTTACGCGTCGCTCGGCAATCACGACGTTCAGGAAGGCCGCCAGGACCAGAACACCTACCCGCTTTTTAACATGGGCGGCAACAATTATTACACCATCAGCAAAGGCAACGGCCTGGTCAACTTCTTCATGCTCGACACGACGGATTTTGGTTTGACTCAGACGAGCTGGCTTGAAAACGCGCTTCGCAATTCAAACGCGAAATGGAAGATCGCGGCCTTTCATCACCCGCTTTACTCGTCGGCCAAAAAGCACGGGTCGGACCTGGGGCTTCGCGCGAAGATAGAGCCGATGTTCATACGCTACGGCGTTAAGGTGGTATTTACCGGCCACGACCACATCTACGAGCGGGTAAAGCTACAGCAAGGCATACAGCACTTCATAACAGGCGCGGGCGGAAAGACACGGCGCGGCGATGTGGATATGAAGTCCGAAATAAGGGCTGTCAGTTATGATGCGGACAACCACTTCATGCTGATGGAGCTTGACGAAAAAGAGATTGCCTTTAAGGCCATCAGCGAAACCGGCGAGGTGGTAGACAACGGAACAATCAAACAGGACTAGCCTATCTGGCGGTCGCGTGCCTTGACCCGCTTGAACCCAGGATTTGATCGCTCGTGACGAGCTTCGCGCCCGCGCGCTCCATCTGTTTGAGCGCGCGGGCGCCGTCATCAGGAGCCACGTTGACCGCCCGCATGGCATCTGTAACGACATATACCTCATAGCCGTGTTTTATTCCGTCCAGCACGGTCGCCTTCACGCAATAATCGGTTGCAAGCCCCACGACATATATGCGTTTGATCGCGTGACTGTTGAGCGCCTCATCAAGAGTGCGCCCCGAAGCGTCCGTGCCTTCGAACTCGGAATAAGCATCTTTATCAGGCAAGGATGCTTTGCGGAAGTAATAACTGATCCTCTCACGGTTGAGCGCCTTGTGAAGCTCCGCGCCTTCGGTTCCCTGGACGCAGTGCGGAGGCCAGGGGCCGCCCTGCGCTTTGAACGATACGTGGTCAGCCGGGTGCCAGTCTTGGGTGGAAATGACGAGCGGGAATTCAGGCATCATTCGGTTGACCGCTTCTATGATCTGATCTCCTTCGGCAACAGCAAGCGCGCCGCCGGGACAAAAATCATTCTGAATATCGACCAGAATCAGCGCGCTCGATTGAAACTTTCTCTTCATTCTTTTTATTACCTCACTCGGATTCTTGCGGACGCTTTGAAGTTATATCTTTCTCTAACACCTCTCTCTGTTTCGATAGCTTCTCGCTCAGCCTCACAGGGTAGCGCAGATCGGAGTCTAACAAAAGTAATTCACCGGGCAAGCGCTTTAACTCCTCCGAAGCGCGCGCGCGAGCCTGATTAAGCCGCGCAAGTCGCGCTTGTCTGATCCCTGTGTCAGACGGAGAAGGTTCATCCGTCGAACCCTCTCTGTTTATATTTTGGCCGCCTTTCATTACAAGTTCAAGCAAGGGCCGCCACCCGTCATTGCCCGGACCCGCAGACGGCGGGGCCTGTTCATCCGCGAGCGCAATCAAGTCTTCGCAGTATCTGCCTGCCGCGTCCGTCAATCGCCAGATTTGCTTGGAGCCGGGGTAGGTGGCTTTTCCCTCGCTCAACTTTAGCTTCATCCTTATCCCGCCTTGATCTTCCACGGCTACGAGTTTGTAAACCCCGCTGAGCGCGGGCGCGTCATAAGAAGTCGCAAGCTGAGTGCCGACGCCGAAAGCGTCAATCTTAGCCCCGCTCGAAATCAACTCTTCGATAACGTATTCGTCAAGGTCTCCGCTGGCAAAAATCTTTGTGTCTGCTTTCCCGTTTTCATCCAGTATGGCTCGCACGCGGTTGCTCAACTCCAACAAATCCCCGCTGTCCAGGCGGACTGCGGGGATGGTTAATTCCGGATTGCGCGAGAGCCGTTCGACCGCCTCCACCGTGTCATAAGTGTCTACGAGAATTGTCGCCGTCTCTGGAAAGACTTTTAAGAAAGCTCGGAAAGCCTCATCTTCGTCGTCGAACATCATGATGAATGAATGTGCGAGAGTGCCAAACGTGGGCAAGCCGAACAGGTATCCCGCTTCTACATTGGACGTGCCGCTGCACCCTGCGATGTAGGCTGCGCGCGCGGCCATCAACCCGGCTTCCGAGCCATGCGCTCTCCGGGTTCCGAATTCGATTACCGAGCGGCCGCGCGCCGCAGTAACCACGCGCGCAGCTTTGCTTGCGATCAGCGTTTGAAAATTTATTGTCGCGAGCAAGTATGTTTCTACTATCTGCGCTTCGATCACTGGCGCGCTGACTCTGACGAGGGGCTCCATCTCGAAGACGGCAGTTCCTTCTGCCACGGCCCACACGTCGCCCGTAAAACGAAACTCGCCGAGATAATCGAAAAACTCTCTGCTGACGTTTCGAAACGAAGGGTGATTGCGGAGATAATCTATCTCGCCGCTCTTAAATATTAAATTCTTCAGGTAATCGAGCGCCTGCTCTAGTCCGGCGGCAATCAAGTATGAGCGCGCGGGCGGCAGCTTACGAATGAAAAGCTCGAACGACGCCCTTTGCCGCATACGGTTATCGAAATAAGCTGCCGCCATCGACAATTCGTAAAGGTCTGTGGCAAGTCCGATAGATCGCTCAATCATAACCGATGGATAAAAAGACTATATGACCCTGTGGTCTTTGAAAAGCCCGGAAAAGCTCTTCTCTAAGTCCTGAGTAAAAACCGGAACCTGTCTGATTCCACTCAGGACTTAGGACTATTCTTGCCCCTTCCGAGCTTATCAACTATCTTTTCAGAATGAAATTAAAGCCGGCAGACAAGATAGCCGAATCGCGAGTCAGGGTGCGCTACGCCGAAACCGATCAGATGGGCGTGGCCTATTACGCAAACTATCTGGTGTGGTTCGAGGTAGGCCGCAGCCAGTATTGCAACGATTGCGGTTTCTCGTACCGGGACATGGAGCGAGAAACCGGGCTGTTTATGATAGTCGCCGAGGCCCGATGCCGGTACAGAACGCCCGCGCGCTACGAAGACGATTTAATCGTTCGCACGCGAATCACAGAGTTTTCCCGGCGGACAGTTCGCTTCGGTTATGAGATAGAGCGCGCCGATGGGGCTTCTGTGGCCGTAGGTGAGACTCTACACGTGCTGATGAATGCGCACGGGCGCGCGTCCAGCTTTCCTGAAAAATATCTCTCGCTGCTTAGCGGGGAGAATGCCAACTAAGAAATGGACCGGCTGATTTATTACAACGACCGTGTAATCGATATCAGTGAAGCGCGAATCGATCCTCAATCGGCAGGGCTGCTTTACGGCTGGGGCGTGTTCACCACGCTACGGATTTATAACGGCGCGGCTTTTGCCCTCGACCGCCACCTGGAGCGGCTGCTGCGCCACGCGGAAAAGGCCAGAATAGATAGGCCCATCGATCTTAATACGGCGCGTTGCGCTGTGAACGATTTAATCGCGGCCAACGCGGTCGAGCAGGGCCGAGCCAGGCTCACGCTCTTGAAAGGCGAAGCGGGCGCGTGGCGCGTGGGAGCGGCGCGCGAATCTGAGTTCTTGATATTCACGTCGTCTGAACCCGTTCGCGTGAGGCGCGAGCTGATGCTTACGATCTCTCCCATCCGCCTTCACTCGTCAGGCCCGCTCGCAGGCATCAAGCAGACCTCTTTGATCGAGCATTTGCTTGCGCTCGAAGAGGCGCGCTCCCGCCAGTTCAGCGAAGCCGTTTTGCTCAACGAGCGGGGCGAAATTGTTTCGGCGACCGCCGGGAACATCTTCTGGGTCGAAGGGGACGAACTTTACACGCCCTCGCTCGCCACCGGGTGCATCGCCGGGATCACGCGAGGGCTCATTTATGATGTGGCGCGAAGGATGGGACTGCATCTGGTTGAAGGGGGCTTCCCCGTGCAGCGGCTGCTTGACGCCTCAGAAGTCTTTATCACATCTACCACGCGCGAAGTCGCTCCCGTTGTGAGCTTTGACATCAAGGAGTACAATCAGAAGCAGGCGCGATTGTCGCGTTTGCTTGCGCGAGAATTTCAAAAGCTTGTGCGCAATGCTAAGATTAATAGCAAGTGATGAGTAACTATTTTTTACTCATTACTCATGGATAAGCGATGAAGACTTGCCCGCAATGTGGGGTCCAGAACATACAGACAGCCGCTTCCTGCTACAGGTGCGCGGCCCCGCTTGAAGGGCCTGAAAACCTTATGGGGGTTCGGGCCGACATACCGATTGCCGAAGGGCTTCCGCCGACCGTAATAGTTTCGGGCCAGGAAGCTTTGCACCAGCACGGGCAACCCTCTTCATACGGAGGCCAGGTCATCTGTCCTAAATGTGAAGTTGTAAACGAACCGGGATGGCTCTTCTGTCAGGAGTGCGGGCAGAGATTGCCGAAGCCACAGGCTGCCGCGCCTGATCCGCCAGTTCAACGCTCCGAGCATGTCGCCCCACAACAGCCGCCCGCGCGTTTCAGCGACCCTGCAAGACGGGGCCAGGGCTTCCAGCACAGACCGGCTGAATTGTTTGAGACCAGGTCTGATCAAGCGCATTCATCGCATCAAGAGCATTCATTGCAAGCGGATTGCCCGCGCATGACGACCAACGTTGTTTGCATGTCGTGCGGCACGATTCAATCGGGCACGGGATTTTACTGCAATGCATGCGGCGAAAAATTGTCGTCAAGAGCGATGAGGCGATTGAAAGAGCGTGATATGCCCCAGGCCGCGCCTAGCCTCAAGCTCGTAACGGAAGGCGGAGAAACGGGAGCCTCTTACCGCCTGGACAGCAAACAAGTGACGATCGGCAGATCCCGCGCCGATATTAATTTCCCTCACGACGGATTTATGTCGGGGCTTCACGCGCGCATCGTAGAGCGTGACGGCCGGTATTTCCTCGTCGATGAAAACAGCCGCAACGGAACATTTATTCGGATAGACGAAGAGATAGAGCTGAAGCCCGGAGATACTCTTATTGTAGGCAAGCAGGTTTTTAAATTTGAAAAGCGTTGAGCCGGTCTCTCACCCGCCTATTGAAGCCGCTTCGCTTTAACATCAAACGAAACAGTTATGATCGCATTCCCGCGCAGAAACTGTGTCCAGATGCGGTAGTTGCCCGGTCGCGGAAATAATGCCTCGAATGTGACGGCCGGGCCGCCTCGCAGCTTGGACCGCTCAACGTCCGTAGGGACCGTCTCCGCCGGGTGCGAATGAACATAATCGGATTGATCTTCGCTCAGTATAAGAGTGTGCCCCCACGCGGAAAGGTACGGCGCAAGGTCCTGAACAGGCTCGCCCGTCTTTGCGTCCGTAAGATTGTATTTGAGCGTGACGGGTCGCCCCGCAATTATCTCCGAAGGCTCAAGCTTCAATTCCACCTTGATCGAATTAACGGGGCCTGCCGGTAGCGTCGCATAATCGACGCCGAGCCTGTCGGCGTTTTCAGGCGCTACCTTCACCGCGTCGCCGATCTTTGTGAGCGATGAGTCGGGCACAAGACGCGCTTGCGAGCTTAATAGATCGGGAGTGTACCCGGCGGTCGTCAGGTTGCGCTGAATCACCTGCGGCACTCCTTCGCTTGGGTAAATATCGCAATAGATTTTATAGTTGCCGGGATCAGGCAGCAGTGTCTCGATCGAAAAACTGCCGTCGGATTCTAGCTGCGGGTGGATGTGTTGAAACCGTTTCATATCCTGGCTGATGACGAAGAGATGAAAAAGCTTATCGTGCATGAGCTGGAACTGTTTCACCTGCGTTCCGGTGCGCGGATCATTAACCAGAAATCGCAGCCGAACTTTCTCGCCCGCCTTCGGCATCGCGGGAGCGGTTTCCATTCTGAGATTGAACTCCTCGCTAATAGCAGGGTTGGCCGCTACCAGCGGCATATCGCACTTGGGGCATTTGCCGGGCGCGCTGGTCCGTATCTCAAGGTGCATAGGACAGGTGTAAGCTTCGGCAGTCTCTTCCGCCGCTTTATCCTTTTTCGCAGGAGCCTGGACAACAAGCTTCATCTGGCATTTGGGGCAGATGCCTTCAATCGAAGATTGAACTTCGGGGTGCATCGGGCAGGTGTAAACAACCGTCTCTTGATACGCAGCAACAGATGTTTGAAAAACCGTTACAGCCGGAGACAAAGTTATAAAGACAATTAATAAGCCACGCAGCATAAAATACTCCCGGTTGAACTTTGAGCCAGATTCAATTATAGATTCATTTCTCAATTGAAAAAAGCAACAGGACAAAGTCTATTCATTTTCATAAGCAACGAATTATTCACTGCCCCGGAGGGGCGAGCGGGCATTAGCCGGTGGTGAAGCCACCGGACATTACAGATAAAACACGCGCGCCCTGGAAGGGCGCAGGATCAAATCAACGTCCTGCGCCCTTCCAGGGCGCGCGGTCAGGTAGATCAATCCGGTGGCTTCACCACCGGCTAATATCAATCGCTCTTCCAGAGCGATTGATGAGAATGAATAGCCTCTTTGTCTCAAAGCCTGATGACGACGATGTTCGACTGGTCGCCCGACTCCCCGATAACCTGAATCGTGTTATCACCCGTCTTGAGCCCGAGCTTGGCGGCCTTGCCTTTGAATTTGATCGATGTTTCAGAGAAGGCGCTTATGCGGCTGCTCTTGTCTACGTCGTTTATTATGACCTTTGGCGTGGAGCCAAATCTCAACCCTGAGATCGATAGTTTCTTTTTGCCGTCCCACGACGCCGAGCTTATAAACGGGCGGTCATCTTCCGAGGTGATCTCGAACGCCCCGCGTCCATAAGTAGAGACCTGAATCAGCCCGCTCGCCTGGGCTGCGAACCCTGTGATCACAACCGGCGGCATTCCGGTGTTAAACGAGGCCCAGCCGCCGCCGCTATTCTTGGATCGAAAGACGCCGATGTCCGTTCCGGCGTAAAGCTTTTCAGGGTCGAGCGGATCGATCAGCAAGGCGTTGACTGGGATGTCGGGAAGTCCCGTGCTCGCGTCCGCCCAGGTCGCTCCCGCATTCGTAGTCTTAAAGACGTGGCTTGATCGAAAACCGGAAACCGAAAGATATGCCTTAGCAGGGTCGGTGTAGTCTACGACTATGTTTGAAATAAAGCGGTCGGGCAACCCGTTGGTGATGTCACTCCAGGTTGCGCCCGCGTCTGTGCTTCTCATCGCGCGTCCCTGCGCCGAGCCTGTGTAAATGATATTTGTGTTCGAGCGGCTGACTCCGATGGCCGATAAAATGTCGGTGCCTTTTTCAGTCACTCCTTTGGTCTGGTCGAACTCACCGCCGGGCGGAAACCAGGAATCGCCCCGGTCCGTGCTGAGGAATAATTGATAGGTCCCTACGTAGATCGTCTGGTCTACGCCGTTGCCGACGAAAGGCGGATAAAAAGCTATGCGCGGAGAATTCCCGAATTCTCCAAAAGTGCTTGAAAAAGCAATCTGTGTTTCGTATGACCTGCCGTTGTCGCTGTAGCGGTAGAGGTTCCCTCCAAAATAATTCGTAAATACCACGCTCGGGTCCTGCGGGTTGATGACGCAGCGCCCGCCGTCGCCCGGAGCAAATTCGAACCATTGCTTTGAATTAGACAGGCGAATTTGCGTCCCGTTGTCCTGCGTGCCGCCGTAAGTGATTTGCGGATCGGTAGGATGTAATGCGATGCCCACGAACTGCGTGAGCGACAAGGTCGAGTTCAAGGATTGAAATGTAGCTCCCCTGTTGGTTGATTTTGAGAGGCCGCCGTCATTGCCTATGTATATGTCGTTCGCGTTCGCCGGAGAAATAGCAAAGGCGTGCTGGTCGGGATGCGACGATGCTATCGTCGGTGTGTATTCATAGAAATCGGGGCCGCGAGAAAAGTTCCTCGTCAAATTCACCCAGTTTTGGCCGCCGTCCTGGCTCCGGTAAACATCGCGCGACCCGATGTAAAGCGTGTCGGCGTTGCGAGGGTCCGCAACAACGTATGTGTTATAGCCCATCTGCGCCGTATCGAAGTCCACATTGAGGTCAGACCACGTAGTACCGTTATTCGTGCTTGCTGAGAGGCGGGCCGAAAAGTTACTGCCCAGGAATCCACCCGTGTATACGTACACGGCTTGAGGCCGCGCCGGGGTGACTGCGACTTTTACATCTCTCCTAAAGACCGTGTCATAATTTACCGGATAGACATTGGCCCACGTGTTGCCGCCATCGGTAGAGCGGTGCAGCCCCTGCGAAGCAAGAGGCTCGGTCATGTCGGGGCGCGGGATCACTCCGACAAAAAGAGTCTGCCGGTCGGCTGGGCTGATCGCGATGTCGCGCGCCGCTCCGGCAAGCGTTCGGGCCCAGTTTACGCCGCCGTCGGTTGATCTATAAAATCCGCTTGAGATTATTTTCTCCGCCGACAGGCGGGTGTATTGAGCGACATAAACTCGGTCCGCGTTCGCCGGATCGACTTCAATTTTGGCGACGGTGCCGGGGGAGGGAAGCGTGTTGTTGCTGACCTTGGTCCACGTGCTCCCGCTGTTAGTCGATTTCAAAACGCCGCTTCCGAGATAACCTAATTTCGGATCGCCCATCCCGGCATAGACGACCGTGGGATTGCTTGGAGCGAAGACGATTGACCCGACGGCGAGATCGACCTCACCGTCGGTCACAGGCGAGAAGCTTGCCCCGGCGTTGTTTGATCGCCATATTCCGCCCGTCGAGCTTCCGATGAGAACTATCTGCGAGCTTGAAGGAGACACGGCAATCGCGTTGATACGACCGGCTGTAACGCCCCAGTTGCCAAAGCCGGGTAGCGTCGGCGCGGGGCCTATAGGCTGCCAGGTTTTTGTATCCGCCGTGGTGATCGCTTCCAACTCTATGCCACGTCTCGAAACCAATTCCCATGCCGATTGGCGGGCGTTTGCAGGCAATTCGTCAAAAGGATAGGCGCGCTGTGAATAGAACCAATCGCCGCGCCCTTCCGGGTCTTCGATTAACTCTCGATCAGCCCTCTCCTCGTCGAAATCCAGATCAGCCGCTGACTGCTCAACCGGTAAAAGCGCGGGCGGTAGATTCGCCGGATCTGACTTCTTTGTCGCGGTCAGGAATTGCGCGTTTATGATCGTGGTAATACAAAAAAAGACCACAAGAATGCGCGGCAATCCTGCACGAATATTTTTTGAATTGCTTGTGTTCATCTTCCGCTCTTACTTCGCAGCTTCAACCTTTACCGCTTCCGCAACGTCAGCTTTAGCGGCGGACTCTCGCATCCATCGTTGCAGCTTCTCCATGTCTTTGGTTACTGTGCGCGACCCTGCAAAAAGAACGAGCGTCAACAAAGCTCCCAGAATCGGTATGACGTACATCGCAGAGTGCAGACCCTCGGCGCGAAACAGGGCGATCTCTGTCGGGGACATCAACTCCAGAGCCTTTCCCCCCGAAGCCTGCTTAAAGAAATAATCGCTTAGAAAGCCTGTCCCAACCGGGCCGAGCGATGCGCCCAGAACATACATCGCGAAGAAATAAAGGGCCATCGCCGTGCCGCGCAGAGAAGGCTCGATAACGTCCTGTATGGTCGAGTAGACCGTAGAGTAATAAGCGTACATGACGGCGACTCCCAACCCCATCAGCACCGCAAAGCCCGTGACATCGCCGGGCGGGCGGCCTAGCGCAAGATAATGTAGCGGCGCTGAGATAAGAATTGCAATCGCTCCGACCAGCAGCCTGCCGTTAGCACGCTGCCTCATAATCGCGTCGCCTATAATCCCGCCGAGCAACAATCCGGGAATGCCTGATAACCCGTTGACGAACATCGAAACGAATCCCGCCTGGCGCGTGGCTTCTCCCAGCGCCAGGTCCGCGTAATGGTAACGCGTGAGGAATGGGGAGAGGAAAGAGCCGATGGCATACATATTAAAGTTGTGCAGCGCGCCGGACGCGATCAGCCACCACATCGTAGGGATCGAAAGCACAAGTTTGTAGGGCGAGCCTTCGCGCTTCATTGCGCCGATGTTGTGAACTTCGGTCGCCCCCCGTTTAGGCTCGCGCAGAAACAGGATTGCGAGCGTGCAGAGGAGGCCGGGGAGTCCCGCTACATAAAACGCGGCCCGCCAGCCATAAGCATGTGCTACGGTCCCGCTCACGTAATAGCTCAACGCTATGCCTATCGGAAGACCCATCATAAAAATAGAGATTGCTTTTGCGCGTTTACTGGCCGCGAACATATCCCCGATGAGCGAGTTTCCAGCAGGCGCGCAAGCCGCTTCGCCCACGCCCACCCCCAAGCGCAGCGCGAAAAGCTGAGCGTAATTCCGGGCGAGCCCCGAAGCCGCCGTCATCAAGCTCCACACAAAGACCCCCACCGCCAGAATCCGCGTCCGCACGCTTCTGTCGGTCAAACGCCCGAGCGGAACGCCCACGACCGCGTAGAGAAGCGTGAAGGCTGTGCCGAGCGCGCCTATAGCGCTGTCACTCAACTCCCACTCGCGGCGAATGGGTTCGGCTATCGCGCCGAGTATCTGCCGGTCAAAGAAATTCATAGTATTGATCGCAAACAACACGGCGAGGGCATAATATGCCATTGATCGCTCTTTCATTCATTCACCTCGTAGATGGGAAATTAATTCCAACAGTCTCACCTGTTCGACTTCCGCTTCTCCTGCTCGGCGATCCGTTTTATCTCGTCGCCGAGCTTGACGATCTCTACAACCTTGTCGTGTCCGGCTTGCAAGTTTGTCGGGTGGACTATCTCTCCTATCAAATGACGAATATCTTTCCGCCGGTTGATGACCTCGTCCGAAGGCTTGAAGCCAGCCTCTTCACGCGCGATGCGCCGAGAATCGTCTGCGACTGCGAGCACCTTTAAAAGATCACCCGGCAGCTCCGGCAAGTACTCAAGCCCGTGACAGCCCGCGCAATAATAAGCGAAGCTGAAGTTATCGGATTGCGCTCCGACCAGATGGGCGCCGTGACACCCGGCGCAATCGACGCGAGCAACGCCACGGCGTTCGGGAAAATGCCTGCTTGTCCGAAACGCCGCGATCTGCGAGCGGTGACACGAGCCGCACATCGCGAGCGTATCGTTGCTCGTGGGTTTGCCGATGAACCGCCCGCCGTGCGCCGTCTCTTTTTCTGTCGCCAGCGGGTCGCCGCCGTGACAGCGATTGCACGTAATACCTGAGCGCGCGTGCGTGCTGCGCGCAAAAAGGGTGACTGCTTGATCTCCGTTTTTCTGGTGACAGGCGCTGCAATTGTCTGCTTGCTGCGCCAGGCCGCCCGCCCGCTTATCGCTTTCTTTCGCTGCGGCCCGCCCGGCTGCAATCCACGAGGCGAAAGCGATGATGAGAGAGAGCGTTGCAATTATCTGAATTTTTCTCCGCACTGGCATATTCGATTTGAGCAACTACAACTCGCGCTCAGATTGAATCAACTCTCTCATTTGCCTTGAAAGTTGGGCTTACGTTTTTCGAGAAATGCTTTGACCCCTTCGACGAAATCGTCAGAGTGAAAACAGGCTTGCTGATTGACTGCCTCGAATTCCAGCGAGCTTTGAAGGTCCCCGGTTTCTCCGTGATTCAGCCCTTCTTTGATCTTTGCGAGCGCGATTCCGGGCGCTGCGGCGAGCCGCGCGGCGAGGCCGTCAACTGTTTGGTCAAGCTCTTCGACCGCGACGACTCGATTAATTATTCCGAGCGCAAGCGCATCTTGCGCGCTTATCAACTCGCCCGTCGCCATCAACTCGAATGCTTTTGCGTAGCCGACTATGCGCGGCAAAAAGTAAGTAGAGCCGCCGTCGGGCATCAAACCGATCTTGACGAAGACCTGTCCGAATTTCGCTTGATCCGAAGCAATAATCATGTCGCAGGCCAGCGCGTAATTGCACCCCACGCCCACCGCCGGGCCGTGCACGCGAGCGATGATCGGTTTCGACAGCCGCCGCATAGCGACAATCGTAGGATTTGTGCGCGAGCGCAAGGCCGAGGTCACGTCAAAGTTTTTTATATCCGCCTCGCTCGTCGCTTGAAGGTCCGCGCCTGCGCAGAATGCGTCGCCCGCCCCTGTGAGTATCAGCACGCGGCTCGCATCTTCGGCAGACCGTTGAATCTCTTCGTGCAACAGCACGGTCGTTTCCGTATCGACAGAGTTACGCCGCTCGGGCCGGTTGATCGTTATCCGCTTGATTCCATTTTCGAGCGTCACCAGGAGCTTTTCACTCGGGGCCATCAGTTATTCCTTTCGCGATTGATATTCGAGATTGCGAGTGGCGTTAATTCTCTAACAAAGCAGAAAGTTTTGCAACGAGGGCGCGAGTGTGATAATGAAAGACTCTCAACTCTCAATTTCAACAAAGGAGCGCGACCGTGAAGAAAGCCATTCTTTTAGTCATCGCCATTTCGATGTTTGTGCCGTTCGGGGCCGAGTCTTTCACAGGCAAAGCCGCAAACGATGAGCCGACTATCTACCGCGACGAGTACGGCATCCCGCACGTCTTTGCTCGCACGCTCGAATCGGCGGCTTTCGCGGTCGGGTACGCGCAGGCCGAAGACCGGCTCGAAGAACTGCTCAAGAATTATCGGAGGGCAACGGGCACGATGTCGGAAGTCTTTGGCCCGGATAATTATCGAAACGACTATATTCAGCGCATGTGGCGTCACGAAGAGATCAGCCGCGAAAAATATGGGCAGGTCAACCCTCGGTTGCGCGCCGCGATCGAAGCGTATCAAGAAGGCATCAAGCTTTTTATGAAAGAGCACCCGGAGAAGGTGCCTGCCTGGGCGCAAGAGATACAGCCCTGGCAAGTCATCGCGCTCTCGCGTTACATCATATTCGGGTGGCCGCTGGGCGAGGCTGCGGGCGATCTTCAACGCGGGGGAATTCCCCTCGACCCGGTCGCTTATCGCGGGTCAAACCAGATGCTGATAGCTCCGTCTCGCACAGTGATGCGCGCGCCTGTCGCCGTCATCGATCCGCACCTGAGCTGGTACGGAGAGTTTCGGTTTTATCAGGTGAGAATCTACGCCGGAGATTTTAACGTCGCGGGCGCTTCCATCCTGGGCGTCCCTTTCCCTAGCCTCGGCCATAGCCGTTATGCATCCGTAGCTATGACGACGGGCGGGCCTGACACGTCGGACATTTACGAAGAAGAGATCAACCCTGATAACCCGCGCCAGTATCGCTATGACGGTAAATGGCGCGATATGGTGGTCCGCAAACAGAAGATCGGCGTTAAGAACGGCGAGAAGGTTGATTGGCGAGAAGTCGAAATCGATTACACGCATCACGGCCCCGTAGTCGCTCGCAAGGGCGCAAAGGCTTACTCGATGGCGATCCCTTATGCGGAAGAGGTTGGGCTGACCGACCAGATTTACGAGATGATGATGGCGCGCAACCTGGAAGAGGTGAAACGCGCGCTCTCGCGGTTGCAGTTGATGTCACAGAACGTAATGATCGGAACTGTTCAAGGCGACATCTATTATGTTCGCAACGGGCGCGTGCCGATAAGAGCTAAAGGCGTTGATCCCAGCCGCCCGATTCCGGGCAATACATCGGCGACCGAATGGCAGGGGATTCATCCGCTCACCGATCTTGCTCAGATCACAAATCCGCCCGGCGGCTATATGCACAACTGCAACGTCACACCTTTTGGGATGATGAAAGACAGCCCGCTCACGCCTGAAAAGTTTTCCGAGCGTCCTTACATCTACAACGCCACCCGCGAAGCGCCGCGCCACCAGCGAGCCGAGATGATGACTGACCTGCTCGACGCCGCAAACAAGGTCACTATCGATCAAGCTATAGATATCGCTTTCAACCCGCAGGTCTACCACGCCGAGCTATGGCAAGCCCGGTTGAAACAGGCATGGGAAAAAGCGCCCGACAGTTCAAGGACGGCAGACGCGGGCCAGGTATACGATCTGATACAGAAATGGAACCGTCGAAGCGAAGCCGAATCGGAAGGCGCGCTCGCTTTCTATGCGTTCAAGAAAGGGCTTGGCACAGACCTCGCGAAGGCCGTTGACCCTCCGGCTAGCGTGTCTGACGAGCAGTTAATCGGCGCGGTCGGGAAAGCGGCCGAATGGCTGAAATCGAAATTCGACGGGCTGAGAGTTCCTTACGGCAGGTACTTTCGCGTAGGCCGCCAGGGCGGAGCGAAGACCTGGCCCGTCGGGGGCGGCTCGCTCAACGGCGGCGAGAACAGTGTCGCGATGGCGACGCCGCGAGCTATCAGCTTCGCGCCTGTCGGCAAAGAGATGGTCGGGCGCGGCGGCCAGACGATGCCGACGATAGTCATCCTTTCAAACCCTCCTAAATCGTATCAGGTGATCCCGCTCGGCGAGAGCGATGACAAAGAGAGCGGCCACTGGGACGATCAGGCTGAAAAGCTTTTTAGCAAGAGCAAAGCCGCCTCGACATACTTCCTGGACCGCGCCGAGTTGATGAAACACGTCACGGCTAAGAAAGTCTTAAAGCGGGCATCGAGCGCGCAAGCGGGAAAATGAAAGTGATCAGGGGCCATCTGAAATATCAAATTTGAAATTTGAAATCTCAGATGGCCCCCCGTGTTATAATTCTCTCCGGTACGAAACCGATGGCGAATTTCACCATTCTCGAACCGATGTCCACCGGAGACGTGATAGACCGCACGGTGCGGCTATACCGTCGCAACTTCACCCCAATGGTCGCCGTAGTCGCCATCCCCACGCTGATCGGCTACATCTCTTCTATGATGTTCTGGTTCGGTTATATAAGGTTATTGGGAGACATTGAATCACCATCGGCGACTGGCGAGTTTGACGGCGGGGCGATGATAATGCTTGGCCTCGGCACAATCGGATATCCGGTCTGGTTCTTCGCGTTGGTGCTCACGGTGGCGGCGCTCTCACGCGTGGTCGGCGATCATATAATGCTGGGCGAGCCTGTCACCTTCCGCAAATGCTTATCGGCTGTTCGGAAAAGACTCGGCGATCTTACCCTGATGAGTTTGCTCGCGATGGGGCTTATGTTCGCGTTGAGCATGGTCTTATGGATCGTGATTTTTGCCATAGTCTTAATCATAGGTTTAATTGTAGGGTCCGTTAACGGGCTAGGACTTCCTCCCTGGATGGTCGTCGTGATTACGACGCTAGCCGTGCTGATCGCAGTCGCGGGCGGGATATATGTTCTGCTGCACGTGGCGGCGCGCGTGATCTTCCTGCCGCAGGTTGTTATGATCGAAGGCCAATCGGCAGGGTCCGCGCTCAGCCGGGCGATGAGCCTTGGAAGCGGGAACTGGTATCGCGTGGGAGCGATAATGTTGTTCACTTACTTTGTTTCATTATCGCTGCTCGCGGCATTCACGCTTCCCTTCATAGGTGTTCTCGGATATTTCGGTGTGCTTTCGGCGGAGTTCTTCTTAAGCCCCGGTTGGAATGTTGTTTACACGGCTTTTAATCAAATCTCAAGCCTGCTTGTCTGGCCGATCTGGATAGTCTCGTTTACTTTGCTCTACTTCGACAGCCGCGTCCGCAAAGAAGCCTATGATCTGGAGTTGCTGGCGCGAGAAGTTTCTCCCGGTTTTTTCTGGCAGCCTGTCGCACGGCCTCCCGCCATTGCTTACTACCAGCAGCCGGGATTTGGCCATCATCGGACTTACGTGCAGACAAGCCCGCTCGGACTGGCTGGATATATGCCGCCGCACGCGCCGCCTCAACCGCCTCAGCCGATTATTCAAGACCAGCCGCAGGGCTATCAAAACATTGTGCCGACGCTCGATACGACGCCGAAGACCGAAACACCGCAGCTTACCGAGTTAGAATCAGAGCCGCAGACTCAATCCGCCCCGGTTGACCGCGCATCTTCATTATGCTGGAATTGTGGCGCGTCGCTTCAACCGGGCGCGCAATTCTGTATTCAATGCGGCAAGCGTGTTGCCGAGGTTTGACCTGTTCGAATCATTGAACGAGCAGAAGTGATGCGTAAAACGGTTCCAGCTTCAATAATAATTCTCCTGTTGATGACCGATGCTTTTGGCGCGGCATCGCTCGCCGACTATAGCAAGCGTGTCGGCCAGGCTGCCGAACAGGTAGAGATCATCAAAGAAGGCCGGGAGTATGAAGAGGAAGCCAACAATAAGATCAAGAAATTTCTTCCGCAATCAGAACAGGTAGAGATCGAAGGCCAGACCGTTACAGTCAACAATGCGTGGCTTTATGCATTAATCGATTCGGCGCGTGATACCGCAAACGGCGAAGAGCGTGACGGTAAGCTGGATGAGGCGGCGGGCCGCTTGCAGGCCCTCCGGGAACACCTGGAGCGTCTTCAATCTAAATCGAGCGGTGCAGACAGCGCCGCCGCGCGAGAAAAACTCCGCGAGATTCGCAACCGGCCAGAGTTCTTGAGAAAAAATGATGACCCTTTGACCGCTTTTATAAAGAAGGTCAGAAAAGAGGTAATGGCCTTTCTTACAAAGCTCTACACAAAGATCATCGAGTTGCTGTTCGGAAACAATTCTGGCGCGAGCTGGGTTTATAGAGGCGTGGTCATTGCGGGTCTGATCGGCGCGCTCGTGCTCGCCTTCAGGATGTTCAGGCGAATAAAGCGCACGCCTAAGAAACGCGAAAAGAAGCGGACTGTTTTGGGTGAAGAGATCGATGCCGGTGCTACGTCAAACGATCTGGCCGACGCGGCGCTGGCTGCGGCGAAGGCGGGAGATTTTCGCGGCGCGGTCCGCAAGCTTTATATATCGCTGCTTTATGAGCTGTCCGAACGCAACCTGATAGAGCTTGAGCCGAACGCTACGAACCGCGAATACCTGGCAAAGGTTTCCCGGTTCCAGCCGCTCGTAGCGCCGATGCGTTATCTTACAGACCGGTTCGACTATTTCTGGTACGGGATGTTCCCGTTGACGGCAGAGGACTTCTCCGTCTTTCAGGCCCGTTACAATGAAGCGATGGCGAGCGCTCGCTCGCTCGATGAGGAATCGGCAAAAGCTTGAGCGTCAATTCGCAGAGGCGCGCGGCGGCGCGTTGCTTGACACCCGCAAATAATAGATGCTAAACTTCTTAGTGCTTGGGGGTGCCAGGTTTCGACGGGGGTATTCCGAAGCGATAGATGCATACCGCGGCCCACGCACCGCGTTATCAAGCTTGGAAAACACAATCGCGAATAGCGAACTTGCTTTAGCCGCTTAATGCGACTACGTCTCCCCCCGCATCGCCTGTGTGCGGGGTGTGAGGCGTCACTTTAGCAGGCTGCCCAGCATTATCCGTGCTCAGGGATAATGCCGGAAAGACAAACTGGGCTAGCTCGCCGCGATGCTTCGTTGCTTCCACGGTCGCAGTGAGCGAAACAAAAAGGAAGCAACTATGTATGTAGATTCTGTCGCCCAGGGCTCTCGGACGAGAGTTCGATTCTCTCCACCTCCACTTTGTATCGTGACAAAGAGAGAGATAGACTTGTTCGGGCGAACGACGGTTCTGATTAACAGGGCAGACGGTTCGCCCGTCGCTTTTTGTAGCAAGCAGTGACGACAGAGGCCCACGATTCGGATGGCCCGGAGATAAAACCGTAATGATGAATGAATCCGGCAAATCGAAAATTGCAGCCATGAAGCTGGCTGAACTCTCTCGGGAGATCGGCGATCTGGAAAATGGTCGAATCGCTCTGTTGAACCGGCTCGATCAGATACGAGCCAGGCTCCTTGCGGCTGGACAGCAGACCACAGCGATGCGCGCTTCGGTTGATCTGTTGTGCGAGCACATCACGAACGTGGCCTCGGCAATCGCGGAGCTTCGGGCGATAGAAGAGGAGATGTGCGAGCTTGGCGAAGGACTCGAAGGAGTTGGCAAGGAGACTTCCGCACTGTTATTTGAATCCGATGGGCTGCAGGACACCATAGACGAAGCGGACGAAGAACTCGACCGGCTATCTGCTATCCTGATCGAAGGCAAGATTAGGCACCCGCGCGGACACTGATTTCTATTTTGGATTTTCGATTGTAAATTTTGAGCTTCCGAATCAACCAACCTTGAAGAATGATTGAGCCGATTATTACTTGGAACCGCGTATGACAGATAATCCAAAATCGGAATGGCCTATAGGGGTGTTCGACTCCGGAGTCGGGGGGTTGACGGTCTTCCGCGCTTTAGAGCGCAGGCTTCCGAACGAAAGTCTCATCTATCTGGGCGACACGGCTCGCATACCTTACGGCACGCGCTCGCCTGCTACGGTTCAACGCTACGCGCTCGAAGAGGCCGCATTCATTCAATCAAAAAACGTCAAAGCGATAGTAATAGCCTGTAACACAGTCTCTGCGGTTGCGGCAGAGCGGCTCAACAGCGAATGCTCTGTTCCCGTGATCGGCGTAATTGAACCCGGCGCTCGCCGCGCGGTAAAGCATACTCGGAGCGGATATGTCGGCGTCATCGCAACGGAAGCTACGGTGGCGAGCGGCGCTTACGAGCAGGCAATGCTCAGAGAGCGAAGCGGGCTTGAGATAATCTCTCGCGCCTGCCCGCTGTTCGTCCCGCTTGCCGAAGAGGGCTGGCTCAATCACACTGTCACGCATCAGGTTGCGGAGGAGTATCTGGCCGAGCTTCGCGCGAGCCGTGTCGACACGCTGGTTTTAGGATGCACGCACTACCCGATTTTGCGCCCCGTTATCGAAGCGGTGATTGGCAAGGATATATCTTACGTTGATTCGGGCGAAGCGGTAGCAGACGAGCTTGCAAGGCTTTTGGAAGAGCGCGGACTCCGTCGTACAAGCGACGAGCCGCCGAGCGAACAATTTTATGTCACAGACTCTGCGAGCCGTTTTCGTCGGGTAGCAGAGCTATTTCTTGGCCGTCCTCTTGAGTCGGTCGAATCTGTAGAGCTTGGACCAATATGAGCTATAAAAGAACGGGCGGCCGCGCTTACGACCAACTCCGCCAGGTAAGATTTACGACCGGTTATACGCGATACGCCGAAGGGTCTGTGCTGATTGAGATCGGTGAAACGCGAGTGCTTTGCACGGCTTCCGTAGATGATCGAGTCCCCCCGTTTTTGCGCGGGCAGGGGAAGGGCTGGGTCACGGCTGAATACTCCATGTTGCCGCGCGCCACAGAGACTCGCACTCCGCGAGAAACCGGGAGAAATCTCGTCTCAGGCCGCACGCAGGAGATACAGCGCTTGATCGGGCGGTCGCTTCGCGCAGTAGTAGAGATGAACCGGCTTGGCGAGCGGACCGTCTATCTCGATTGCGATGTGATTCAGGCCGATGGCGGTACTCGCACGGCTTCGATAACAGGATCGTTCGTCGCATTGATGCTCGCGCTCAGAAAGTTGTACGACAACGGAAAGATAGCGGCCCCACTTCCGGTCAAAGATTATGTGGCAGCAGTCTCTGTGGGCATAATCAACGGCGAGCCGGTGCTGGACCTTGACTACGCGGAGGACTCCCGCGCCGAAGTTGATATGAATATCGTCCGCACAGGCTCAGGAAACTTCATCGAGATACAGGGGACCGCCGAATCAAAGCCTTTCACCCAGGCTCAAATGGAGCAGATGATCGCGCTCGCCACCCACGGCATAGACCACCTTCTTGAGCAGCAACGCGCGCTGCTCGGCCCGCTACGTTGATTAATAAGTCCTGAGTGCTGAGTGCTGAGTAAAAACATCAGCACACGGTTTTTTTCTCACTCAGGACAATTCTATGCCGGGCCGTAGGAGTTGTGATAGACTTTCTCCTGGACTTGATTCTGGCCCGCGCGTTAGACCCGTAGTGGAGGAAGTATGAAACACAAAGGTCTATTCTTTTTGACCGCTATACTAATCTCTGTTTCCACGCTCGCCGTATACGCTCAACCCCAGAAAGAGTTTGTTGACCCGGCAGGTAAATTCAAGCTGACTTTGACGGGCGATTGGCGAGCCGTCTCTTACAGCGATGCCGTTGGCCGTCAAAAGACCGAGTTTGTTTATAGAGATCGCAGCGAAGGGTTGCTCAAGATAACTAAAGAGAGCCTCACGGCAAACTCGCTGGGCGACATGGTTCAACAGGAAGAAGAGAGTTTGAGAATATACCGGGCAGGTTACGAGCGAGCGGCTAGAGAGCCGTTTGGCGGCGGCGGCCTGGACGGCATGCGGCTCTCTTTTTTTAACAACGAGGGCGGTCGCCAGCTTGCAAGCACATATTATTTCCTGAAAGACGGAAGCGCCGTCTGGGTGCTGCGCTTCACAGGCAAGCGCGGCTCTCTGGATTCAAATCGCAATCTCACAGATCAAATCGCCCGCAGCTTTTCTCCTATGTAATGCCCGTTGTCCGTGGTCAATTGTCAGTCGTATAACAGATTCGACAAGCTAACCAACTGACAACTGACCACGGACGACTGACTCCTGCACACTTGCGTCAAAGCCTTGCCAGGTTATAAATTCAATGCGAATGGTTTGAGCAATCCGACTTATTAAAATTTGCGTTGAAAGGAAACCACCCATTATGAAGGTCTACGAAACTAAGCAGATTAGAAACGTTGGCATTGTAGGTCATGGCGACGCGGGCAAGACATCGCTCGTTGCGGCGATGCTTTTTGACGCGGGCGCCACAAACAGATTGGGGCGCGTGGATGAAGGCACGACCGTGACCGATTTTGACGAGGATGAGATAAACAGAAAAATAACTATTCATAGCTCGCTCGCCCATTGCGAGTGGAACGGGACTAAAATCAATATTATCGACACGCCGGGTTACGCGGCGTTTATTCTAGACAGCAAGGCCGCGTTGCGCGCCTGCGATTCCGCCCTCGTCGTCGTCGATGCCGTCAACGGAGTCGAAGTCCAGACGGAAAAAGGCTGGAGCTACGCCGACGAGTTCGGAATTCCACGATTGATCGTCGTTAATAAGATGGACCGCGAGCGAGCCGACTTTGACCAGGCGGTCGCCCAGATAAACGAGACGTTTGGCCGCGAGGCCGTGCCGTTTCAAATACCTATCGGCAGCGAGCGCAGTTTTCAAGGCGTCATCGACCTGATACACCTGCGAGCCTACACCTACGAAGGCGACGGCAGCGGAAAGTTTAGTGAGGGCGATATTCCGGCGGACTTGCAAGACACAGCTCAATCGGCCCGCGAGAAAATAATAGACGTAGTTGCAGAAGCGTCCGAAGAATTGATGGAAAAATACTTTGCCGAAGGCACGTTGAGCGATGCGGATTTAATACCCGGCATTAAGACCGCCGTTTGCGAGCGAAGGCTTTTCCCCATCTTTGTAGCATCGGGCATGCAGAATATAGGCATCCAACCGCTGCTCAGCGAGATCGTAGAGCTTGCGCCCGCACCCGATGACCTCGGCCCTGTGAAAGGCCACCCGAGCCCGGATAGCGAGGAAGAGGTCGAGAGAGAAGTAAAAGATGTCGCGCCGTTTTCGGCATTCGTTTTCAAGACGATTGCCGACCCGTTCGCCGGTCGCATTACTATCTTCAAGATTTATTCCGGGAACGTGAAATCCGACGCCACTGTCTACAACGTCACCAAGAACACGCAGGAGCGGCTCGGCCCGCTTCACGTCTTACAGGGGAAAAACCTTGAGAAAGTCTCGGATGCCCACGCGGGCGACATTATAGCCGTCACAAAGCTGAAAGAGACTACGACCGGCGACACGTTTGCCGACAAGGCTCACCCGATTGTTTATGAGCCGGTGCAATTCCCGACCCCGGCCATCGCTTTTGCCATCGAGCCGAAATCGAGAAACGACGAAGACAAGCTTTCACAGGCAATCCACAAGATGCTCGAAGAAGACCTGGCGCTCCGCTTCGACCGCGACCCTCAAACTAAGGAGTTCTTGCTTTCCGGGTCGGGGCAGACTCACATCGAAGTCGCCGTCACCAAGTTGAAGAAGCGTTACGGCGTGGAAGTCGAGCTTCATCCGCCAAAGGTTGCTTACCTCGAAACTTTCAAAGGGCGGATTGAAGTCGTGGGCCGTCACAAGAAACAGACCGGCGGGCGCGGGCAATTCGGCGAGGCCACTTGCGTCTTTGAGGGTCTTCCGCGCGGGGGCGGCTTTGAGTTCGTAGACAAAATCTTTGGCGGCGCGATACCCCAGCAGTGGCGGCCGGCCGTACAGAAGGGAATCAAAGACGCGGCGTCGCGCGGGGCCATCGCGGGTTATCCGATGGTCGATTTCAAAGTCGAGTTGATAGACGGCAAGTTTCACGCGGTAGACTCTGACGATCTCTCGTTCCAGATGGCCGGACGCAAAGCGTTCCGAACGGCGATAGAGAAAGTCAAACCCGTATTGCTGGAGCCTGTGATGAATGTAGAGATCACAGCTCCGCAGGAGGTATCGGGAGACGTGCTGGGCGACATCAATTCTCGCCGTGGGCGAGTCCAGGGCATGGACACGAAGGGCAACCAGACTGTTGTCAAAGCCCAGGTTCCGCTCTCAGAAATGCTCTCCTACCAATCGACGCTGAACTCGATTTCCGGGGCGCGCGGCTCATACACGATGGAGCTGGACCATTACGACGAAGTCCCCGCGCAAATAGCGCAGAAGATTGTCCAGAAAGCCCAGGAAGAAGGGCGCATCAGGCCAACCGAAGAAGAATAGCTCTCAGTGATGAGTGATGAGTGATGAGCAACTGTTTTTCACTCATCACTCATCACTCATCACTTTTCTATGTCAGTGTTAATGATCTTTGTAGACGGAGTGGGGATTGGCACGCGCGGCCCGCACAACCCGCTTGACGGGATAGATGCAGAGTTTTTTGCTCTCTTCAAAGATGAAGAAGCCCGACTCCCTTTTGACGGCAAGATCGCCGTTACGGATGCGCGCCTTGGGGTCGAAGGGCTGCCGCAAAGCGCGACCGGCCAGACGGCTATCCTCACAGGAGTAAATGCGGCCTCGCTTATTGGCCGCCACCTTCACGGGTATCCTTCACCGCGCCTCAAGCAAGCATTGTCGGAACAATCCATTTATAAGCAACTCATTACCCGTGGCCGATCCGTGACCTTTGCCAATGCCTATACGCAAAGGTATTTTGACTCGCGCCCGCGCTTCGTTTCGGCTACGACCGTTGCCGCGGAGACGGCAGGGGTCAGGTTGCGAACTCAAGAAGACCTGGATA
This sequence comes from Blastocatellia bacterium, assembly GCA_963728545.1. Taxonomy (GTDB): domain Bacteria; phylum Acidobacteriota; class Blastocatellia; order UBA7656; family UBA7656; genus DASUNP01. The sequence continues at coordinate 965,074 of CAVSKO010000002.1, read as the reverse complement.
GAGGCGACGCGGTATTTCATGATTTCACGAATTATTCACTCATCGGGATGGGGCATCCGATTAAGAGCCGAACGCCCGAAGAGGCTGGCCGTAATCTTGCCCGGCTTTCGGCGGCGCATGATTTTACGCTCTACGAGCATTTCATCACGGATCGTTTAGGCCACCTTCAAAACCGAGACTGGTCGCGCGCGCATGTCGCTTTGCTCAATCGCTTTGTAAAAGCGACTCTTGAAGCAGCCGACCTCGCGCAACAGACCGTCATCATCACGAGCGATCACGGCAATATCGAGGATCTCTCAACGCGCAGTCATACGCTAAATCCCATCGCCACGCTTGCATTCGGAAGGGCAGCCGATTTTATACGGGCCAGGGTAAAAGCGCTGACCGACATCACTCCGGCAATAGTCGAAGCGATTTAGTTCAATATCGTCCGCCCGCCAACGATCAAGGCCGCCCGCCAACAGGATCAGGGTCGCCTTGATTAGGCAGCCAATAATCATTCCCTTGGTGATCTAGGGCGTCACGGAAATAATTCTCGGCGGTTGCATGCGGAGCTATCACTTCGATGTCGAAGCGGCTCACAACGTCTATGTACTCGGTAGTATTCGACAGAACCTGGCGATCTGTAGAGTTCCACAGAACTTGTTCGCCAACCGCTATCTCTAATCGCTCTCCCTGTGCCAACTCATAGTGGATCACAACATCGTGAGCAATATTTTTATATTCTTGCCTTTTGCCGTTTGTCTGATGCGTCCGGCCATCGATCTGTTTGAAAAAGCGGTTTTTCACGCTAGAGCATCGGAAAACACCGGAGTCAAAGCTAAAGATCCAATCGAACCTCGTCTCAATGACGGGGGGCGAATAAGACGCGCCATTGTAAATATCCTTTCTGAGCAAGATGCCTTTCAGCAAATCTTTTAGAAAGTAAACGCCGTCCTTCTTTTCTTCGCCCAGTTTGTCAATCAAGCGAAAATTGATCACCCGGTAATCGGTTGTCGCTTTGGTCAGGTCCGGACCTTCAACCAATTTCCAGTCACCGTAAATCTTAAACTCCGGTGCGAAATAACCTATCCGGCAGTTAGGATATTGCCCTTCATCGAGTTCGTTCAAAAACATCCCACTATCTAGAGTAACCGAGATTTGAGTGGGACAGGCAGGGGTTGCTTGAGGAATTAGATTTTTTTTCTTTCGGCTCTTGCCACCGCGCTTTTTGCTGACTTTGCGAGTTGCTTGAGTAGCCATAAGTTTTTCCTTCCTTTTTGACGAGGTTTGACATGTCGCACAAGCTAACAGGGGTCTATCATAATTTTATTGACTCCAAAAAGCAGCAATATGATGCAATATAGACCAAAATTTTTTGAGCGCCTGTAAAAAACAGAGGTTAGATTGACTTTTTTGTCAATCTAACCGCGACATAACAGTGCGCAGTATAATCAATTACTGCTCCCGATTACAATGAATGAAGCCCAATAATAAGGGTGCTGGTAATAACCACTACTTGCCATTTTCATCTGGACAGTTCGCAAAGCTTCACCTGACCGCCCGTTCATATTCTTTCGCTCCTTGTGGAATTCAACCATCAAATTGCGGGTGGCGCGCGATTCGACGGGCCAGAGGCTGGCTACGACGGTCGGCACACGCGAAGCAATGAACGGGCGCACAAGGCTCACTATGCCTTCGCCCCTGTAGTACTGGCCCAGCGCGGTATCGCAGGCCGACAGCACTGCTAACTTCATTCGCGGATACTTTATGCGGTACATCTCATCAAGCGACAGCAAGCTGTTTGTTTGACCTGCCTGCGTGCTAGGGCCTGACGCGCCCTTCGTGGGGGCGAGTACGAGAGCTGCCTTAAAGGGGGAGTCGTCCTTGACCAGGCAGTGCAAAGCCAGGTGCGCCACGTCGCAATCTTTTAGCTCCGCCATCACGCGAGACTTTGTAGCAACCGCGCCGCTCAATACAACGCTATGCTCGCCGCCATAGACATCGGCAGCCTCTCTCGCTTCCACTGCCGAGTCAGGCAGGTCCTTCAATTCAGGAAAGGCTTCGGTGTCGAAACTGGGGTTGCCGATGGCTACTATCTTTTCTGCCTTTGCAGCCGGCTGCCTGTCATGCTCTCTGATGCACCGGGCAAGGACGGACGCGGACGGTGCGTACGAGATATTGTAACAAGTCACGAGATACTTATCTTTCATGTCGATAAGCGAGGCGAAGGGCAGAAAATGAAGCGATTTGTCAGGAATTATGCAGAGATTGATTATATCTTTGAGCTTGTCTTCGACCGGGAGTATCAATTCGCCGTAAAGTGCGCGCGCCGTCTCTGACAGGTATCCGGTGAGGACAGGCTCGCTTGAAGTCGCCGAGCTTCTTAGCTCTGACAGATACGCGTTGACCAGGAAGTCCAGCCGCTCGGTGGTAGCAGGCGAGCGCCTCACGTCAAAGCCGGACCGAGTTACCAGAAAAAGGTGACTGCCCTTACTGGTCACAGAGTATTCCAGCACGGCGAGACCTTCGGGCAGCGCGTTTCGGACCTCGTCAATACCCAGCGGTCTGATCCGTGATTCGGGCTGGCCCTGCGATAGTTTGGATGCCTCGCGGGTTTCAACAGCAGGCCGGTTGTCCGCTATCTCTTCGAGCAAAGCGCGGGCACGCGACCGTTCCGACAGATTGAATGCTTCCATCTGACCTTCGGGCGTATCCTTGCTGAGATGGATTGCTTGATCAAACACCATCTGGCTGCCGTCGAGGAAGTAACTGCGTTGATCGCTTGTCACAATCTTGGAGCGGTAATTTTCTATCAGGGTAAGGGCGCGGTCGAGATTAGCGCGCGCCTCATCATCTCGCCCTGCATCGGCGAGCGCGTCTGTGCGACATCTGAGCACCCTTATCATCGGAATAATATTCTCTTGAGCGCTGGTGACCAGATTCTCAGCCTCGCTCAAGTATTCAAGCGCGCGGTCAAAGTCACCCTGGCAGGCTGCCACCTCACCGGCTCGCGTCAGTACGAGGGGCCGGGTGTAATCGCGAGCCTGCGCGGCCCCAACTTTCCCTAAATACTCCTTTGCCAGGTCGATGTTTTCATTCGCGGGCTCGAATTGCTTAAGCTTGGCTTGCTCGACGGCAATAAATGACGCGGCCTGTGCTGCAAACCTATTGTGCTTGGTTTGCTCGGCGAAGCTTAAAGATTGTTGCGCGAATAGCATGCCCATGCCGTGCCTGTTGCGAAGGCGATAAATATCGGCCATCTGTAAACTGTTATAAGATAGCTCATTGATCTTATTATACGAGCCGGCTGCTCTGGGCGACTCGGACAGGAAAAGTATTGTTGATTCACGAAGGTAACCTAAAGCACTGTCCAGGTCGCCGAGATGCCAATAAGGCAAGCTCAAGTTTTGCAACGCCTTTGCCTCTGCCTCAAAGACCCGAAGCCCGCGATATATCTCCAGCGATTTCTGAGAAGAGTTTATCGCCAGCGAATCTTTACCTAGCCGTGAATATCCCAATCCCAACTGCGCCAGCACCTGAGCATTTTGATAAACCCAGGACTGTTTTGTGATGCCGGGAAGTATCTTTTCAAGCACGCTTATGCTTTCGGTAAAGTGGTTGAGGTTATAGTGAATCCTGGCAATCATCCACGCCGAAACAACCTGGAAAACAGGGTTACCCCGCCCGACAAATTCAGCCTGCAAGCGTATCAACTCAGCCAGCGGTTTGTCGTACTTGCCCGGACCCATCGCATCGATCTGTTTGAAACAGTCCTCCATCAAAGCAAGATTCTGTGCGCGGTCTGTTTCCGCTAACCCACGGATATATTTGGCGAGGTCCGCTACCTCTCTATCGCCATTCGTTTCCAGGATCAGGTCCCCGATCAATCCCAGCCTTGAAAGCGCGCGCGAAGCGTCGCCTGTGTTTTGTGCTTTTATGCCTTGCGAGCACTCTTTGATTAAATCCTCGATTGCATACCCCCGGACCGAAATGAAATTATCTTTCACCATCTTTCGGGCCTGATCGACGTTGCTATCGTCGAGCGCGGTTTTGAATTCGGCGATGATTGCTTCCGACTTCTCTGCGGGCTGGACGGGGCGAGTGACTTCATCAAGCCGCCCTTTGGCTTCAGCCATCCAACTATCCTCGCGCTCTATACTCTGAAGTCGAGTAAGGTCGTCACGCGCGGCGTCCCTTAGTTGCAATCGCTGGTAGCAGAGCGCTCGGTTGAAAAACGCTTCCTGCAACTTCGGATTTTTTTCGAGCGCGCGACTGAACTCGTCAACCGCTTCTTCCAGCTTGCCTTGCTCAAACAGGCAAGCGCCAAAGTCATTATGTATCTCTGCGCTTGCGCCCTGATCTACCGCAAGCGGGCGAAGCAGCGCCGTCGCTTTATTAACCTGTTTGCTCGCGATCATCATTCGCGCATGCGCGTGCCAGGCCTGGTTATTATTAGAGTCATTAACGGCTTTGTAAAAATAGTGTTTTGCATCTTCTAGCTTTATCGTATCGATATTCGTCAGATCATTCGGCGTTGGGTCGTATGCGCCCGCGTGAAACCCGCCCGAAAGCCTCGGCTCAATCAACCGCCTCTTGCTGTATGCATTGACCAGTGCCTTCGTGCCACTCTCAACTGCCGAATCGCGAGTCGTTAGCCAGATGATTATGACCGATCCTAGCCCCGCTATGATCAGCGCAAGTATTACAAGTCTTCTCCGGGTGATGTATATGCCTGAGCGTTTAGGAGGCTGAGCTTCAACCTGCTTTTGTGTAGTCGTCATGACGAGGAACTCCAGTGCGTGAACTTATATCACAACTCTTCCCCCAGCCAAACCAAAATCTCATTCTTTATTTGGAGTGAAAATGCCCGACCCCCGGATGGGGCGTCCGGCCATAGGTTGACATACTGCGCGGCGGTGAATTACGGTTCTCTTTCGATGAAACCAAAAGGAACCGCAAAGGCTATGTCTAAAACAAAATACAGGTCTATTTCTGTTTTGCTTCTCCTCGCCTGCCTGCTCCTCCCGACGCCGTATCTCGCAGGCCCGCCGCAAAGACAGACCGCCGCTCGCAATCAAAGACCCGCTCAATCCGCAGGCCCCCGGCCAAAGCTCGTCGTCGTCATCGTAGTCGACCAGTTCCGCTACGATTTTCTTGAGCGATTCTACGACCTTTACGGCAAAAACGGGTTCAAGCGATTGATAGACCGAGGCGCATTGTTCACAAACGCCAACTATGATTACGTGCCGACCTACACCGCGCCGGGCCACGCCGCGATATTTACAGGCTCGGTCCCAGCGCAAAACGGCATAGTCGGCAACCTCTGGTTTGATCGTGAGACCAACCGCATGCGCGTGATGGTTTCAGACAACGATGCGCGCATGGTCACAGAGGCCGGGCCTGCCGCCAATCCTGGCTCTTTCAGCCCGCGCTCGCTGATAGGCACGACAATCGGCGATCAGATGCGGCTTGCCAACAACCTTCAATCGAAAGTCATAGCCCTGTCTCAAAAAGACCGATCCGCAATTTTGCCCGGAGGACAACGCCCGAACGGGGCCTTCTGGTACAATAGCGCAACCGGGAGGTTTGTGACGAGCGACTATTACTCGAAAGAGCTGCCTGCCTGGGTGAAACGGTTTAATGATACCGAGGGGCCAGATAAATATTTCGGTCAGAAATGGGAGCGCGCTTTGAGCGCAGATGCATACAAACGCGCTCAGGCTGATAATCTCGCAATTCAACGCTCTGCGAATGGAAACAAATTTCCGTATGTCGTCACGGGCGGTGAAGAGAAACCCGGCTCGAAGTTTTATTCGGCTTTTGAGTATTCGCCCTTTGCGCTCGATTACGTCGCGAGCTTTGCCAAGGCTTCGATTGAAGCCGAGTCTCTAGGCGTAGACCAATATCCAGATCTGCTCTCGGTCAGCTTTTCGACTCCCGATCTGATAGGCCACTTCTATGGCCCAGACAGCCAGGAAATACTCGACACTTATGTGAGGCTCGACCGGGTGCTGGCGGACTTGCTCGATTACATTGACCGTCGAGTCGGGCTTGCCAATACGGTGGTAGCGATGTCGGGAGATCATGGCGTTTGCCCCGTCCCTGAATACTTAGCCTCGATGGGTTACGATGCCGCTCGGATAGACGGAAAGGCGCTCAGCGAAGCCGTGAACAAGGCTCTGGCAGCCCGTTTCGGGGAAGAGAAGTGGGTCGTCGGGTTTGTAAACGATCAGTTTTACTTTGATAGAAAGCTCATTGCCGATAAGCGCGTCATTGCCTCGGAAGTCGAGCGCGTAGCGGGCGAGGCCGCGCTGACGGTGCCGGGCATAGTCAGCTATTACACGCGGACGCAGATATTGGAAGGGCGAATGCCGGAAGGCCCCATCGCCCGTCGAGTCGTAAACGGGTTTCATCGCTTGCGGTCGGGCGACGTGTGGATCATCACAAAGCCTTTTTCATTTGTCACCGAGGGAAATCTGGCGACCACGCACGGCTCGCCATACAACTATGATACGCACGTGCCTGTCTTGTTCTTTGGATACGGCGTGCGCCCTGGCCGTTACCATGTTGAATGCTCGCCTTCCGATATAGCGCCGACGCTCGCCGCGCTGATAGGAGTCGAGATGCCGTCGAACCGGTTCGGTCGGGTGCTTGTTGACGCGATTGAACCGCGCAAATAAGGCGAGCGCGAGAGCGCCAGCCAATGATCGGGTAGGAGACTAAGGAGTGACGATGTATGAAGTACAAAAAGTTGTTTATTAGAATTGTTCGCCGTACAGACTTTTCTTCTTTGACCGCTCTAATATTGCTGACATCGATCAGCGTAGCGCCGACCGAAGCAACTTTCGCATCTGCCCGACCGGCCGTCCAGGCCAAAAAGCCCACCAGGAAAGCGCCGCCAGCCGATAATCAGGTTCAGGCGCTTACGCCGCGCGATGTTTTAGACAAGGTTCGCAACTCGACTTCGCAGAAAGAGCGAATAGATTTGCTCGAAAAGTTCCTGCAATCCAGTCGCGGCTCGGATGTTGAATCGGAAGCCCGCGAGATGTTGATGCGCGAATACGCGCTCAGAGGCGAGCAGAACCTCAGGGAAGGAAGCGCGCAGCTTGCAATGGCGGATTTCAAATCCGTCTTTCGCCTCGCCCCGCCTACGATAACCGACCGGATATTCGGCCAGTACATATTCCCGTTGCCGATGGCTATGAACGCCTTCGGCTTTCGCGCCGAATCGGTCCAGCTCATGAAATCATTCGAAAGTCGTTTTAGCGCGGACCCTAATCGTCTTGTTCAAATAGGCTTCTTCTACGTCCAGATCGAAGCGCCTATCGAAGCCGTCCGCGTGCTTGAGCAGACGGTTCAAATCGCGCCCGAAGACCACCGCGCTCATAACGCGCTGGGGACTGCTTACTTGATAAACTTACGGCTTGACGAAGCCGCGTCAGAGTTTGAGCGCGCGCTTCAGCTAGATCCGCGCGACGAGTACGCGAATTTGAATCTCGCTCATATCTCGCGAGCGAGGGGCGACCACCAGCGAGCCGTCACCTATTATCGCAAGCATATTGCGATCAAATCGGATGACTCCGAAGCGCACGGCGGGCTAGCGGTTTCGCTGCTCGCGCTCGGTCGGGATGAAGAGGCAGAGCAAGAGATAAAGCGGGCGATGGAGCTTGGGCGGGGCGATTACCGTTTTCTAACCCAGTTGGCTTATTTCTACGCGACCCGAAAGAAGACCGCCATCGCGCGCCCTCTCATCGAGCGCGCGGCCCGAATAGACCCTCGCTATGCGTGGGCGCACATAACCAAGGCGAATATCGACCTGCTGGAAAGCAAGTATGGCGACGCGCTGACGACAATGATTTCGGCGCAAACGCTGGCTGCCTTTCCTACTATGCAGTTCGAGCTTGCCAAAGCCTTGATGGCCGTAGACGGTTACGACCAGGCGATAGAGGTGATGAACAAAGGTTTTCGGGTTACGCCCGAAGGGGAGTTCGAGGCGTTGCTTGGCGGCGCAGAAAAGGCAAGATCGCCAAGGCTTGATCTGTTGTTGGAGCGAGAGCGACAGGCATCGCTTTTCTTAAACGAGCACCCGACGACCGCTATGCAATATCGCCTCGCGGAAGCCATGGTGCGGATAGACCATTTCGCAAAAATAGCCAAAGCGGCGCGTCGGACTACCGACGCCTCCCTGGTTCGCAAACGCCCGCGCGCAGGAGCTTCGGGTTCGGCCGAGGGCGGTCAGGCGGGTGATGATTTAAAGAGCGCGACCAGACCTCGCCGCGCAGCAGGGCCGACGAATGTTACGAGTGGACCGCTCACTGCGGGCCGCGACGCGAATCTTCCGGGAATCGCGGAATTGCTAAAGGCCGCCACCACGTTTACGACTCTTGACGACGGACGCCAGCCTTTCCGAATGGTCTGGGTTGCGCGCAAGCTGGCCGACAACGGGATAGCTCTCGACGCGGCGGAGCAACTGGCGCGGCGGGCCATCGCAGTAGCCGACCAGGCGACGGAGCCCGAAGGGTACATGCGCGATGCGCCGCTACTGGATCGCGAAGGCCGCCGAGCTGTGTTTCTAGGTCGTACGCAGGATGTGCTCGGATGGATATTGCTCAAGAAGGGCGATTCGCGCGGCGCGGTTGAAAGTCTGCAAAAATCTGTGCAGGTCTATCCCCCCAGTGCGGAGCGCAAGACGGCTGTCTGGCACTTGGCAGTTGCCACGCAAGAAGCCGGAGATGAGCGCCGCGCGCTCGATCTCTACATTGCCAGCTACGAGCCTGACTTGCCGTCGGCGACGGAGCGTCGCTCGCAGATCGAAGCATTGTATAAAAAGTTGAACGGCTCGCTATCGGGGCTTTCCGAAAAGCTAAAAGCACAGTAAGAAAAAAAGTGATGAGTAATGAGTGATGAGTGATGAGTGGTAGTTTTTGACGCAGTTTACATTTTCTCATAAGAAAGCTTAATGTAAGTTACTCATCACTCAGAGAAGATGGATGGCTCGCTGATCATCGACAAGCCCGAAGGCATAACTTCGCACACTGTTGTTGCGCGAGTTCGGCGCATAGCGGGCACGCGCAGAATCGGGCACGCGGGAACGCTCGACCCATTTGCGACCGGCGTCCTGGTGGTGTGCGTGGGACGCGGCACGCGGCTTTCACAATTCCTGGTCGGGCTTGATAAAGAATATATCGCGACGGTCAGGCTCGGCTTCGCCACAGACACTCAGGACCTCACAGGCAAACAGATAACGCCGCTTCGATCATCATATGATTGCAGCCTCGAAGATGTGCGTAGGGCGTTGAATGAATTTATAGGCCCGCAGGTGCAGACGCCGCCGATGTTCTCGGCTAAGAAAGTCGCGGGTGAACGTCTGTATCGTGCCGCTCGCGAAGGCCGCGAAGTTGAGCGAAAGCCGGTCCCGATAAACATCTACTCGATTGACCTGATCGAAGATGATCCGAAAACGCTATCGTTGAACGATGACGGGACTCGCGATTTCGCCGTGAGAGTAAAGTGCTCTTCGGGGACGTACATCAGAACGCTCGGCCACGATATAGGCCAGCGTCTGGGCGTGGGCGGTCACCTCGCGGCGTTGAGAAGAACTGCGGTGGGCTTTTTTGATATTTCGCGAGCTGTCGGTTTGGAAGAGCTTGAGCAGGAAGGGAAGCAGAGGCTCGAAGCCCTTGCTATAGGAATGGCCGAAACCGTTTCTCACCTGCCGTCTTTCAAGCTCGACTCGGACGCGGTTAAAGCAGTGGCGAACGGCAGAGAGATTGAGTTGCCGGTTGGCGCGATGGCAAACCGTGACGAGCCGATACGGCTGTTGGACGAGTCGGGATTGCTTGTGGCTGTGGGCCGGTACGACGAGGATCGCGGGGCGGTCAAGCCGCGCGTCGTGCTCTATACTTGAGCCCGGTTTCGTTGTATAAGTCGCTGAGTGAAAAGCCGTTTCGTGGTGTTTGAAGGGGCTGCTTGCACTCTGTGATATAATGCTTCCAGTCAGGGGAAGACGATTGTTTGAAAATTGATTTGAGCTAGTTTGACAAGAGATGTTTCGCTTTCGGTTTAACGAGGTTGAGCGTGCATCCAGTCGAGCCATGAGCAGCCGGACATTACCTCCGACTGTGCGCCCGCGAGGGCGTAGACTGAGTGTCGTCCTAACTCTCGCAGTAAAGAGTGGTGAGGCCGTCAATAGTTCCAGCGCAGGAAAATTCTGGAACCTGACCCTATCGCCCACAGAGTGGTCAGCGCACGGCAGGGAATCGGAGGTAACAGATGGCAGAAAATAAGGTAAATATAAGCGACCTCCTCGAAACGCATCGCCGCGACCGCGAGCGCCTGGCGTGGGAGGGGACATTCCGCGACTACTTCGAGCTGGTCTTACAAAATCCGAACATATCCAAGCTATCGCACGCGCGCGTCTGCGACATGGTCCTGGCCGCAGGCGTTGAGAAGGTCAACGAAGGCTCGCGTGACGAGATCATCCGCCATAACTTCTTCAGCGACGAGTTGTACGGCATCGAAGGTCCTATCTCAAAGATTGTCGAGTACTTCAAATCCGCCGGGCAGAGACTCGAAGTCCGCAAGCGCATACTGCTATTGATGGGGCCGGTGGGCGGCGGCAAATCGACTATCGTCACTATGCTCAAGCGCGGGCTTGAAAAGTGGTCCCGCACGGACAACGGGGCGGTCTATGCGATCAAAGACTGCCCGATGCACGAAGAGCCGCTACACCTGATTCCGCCCGAGCTTCGAGCTGAAATCGCGCGCCACTACGGGATGTACATCGAGGGAGAGCTTTGCCCGCAATGCCGCTATAACCTCGAACACGTATATCATGGCCGCCACGAAGACGTTCTGGTCCACCGCATAATATTTTCTGAAAAGGACCGAATAGGCATAGGCACGTTTGCGCCATCGGACCCGAAATCGCAAGACATCACGGAGCTGACAGGCTCTATCGATCTTTCGACCATCGGGGAAGTCGGCGTCGAGAGCGACCCGCGAGCCTACAGGTTTGACGGCGAGCTGAACATTGCCAACCGGGGGTTGATGGAGTTTGTCGAAATGCTCAAAGTCAACGAGAAATTCCTTTACAGCCTTTTGACTTTGAGCCAGGAGCAGAACATCAAGACCGGGCGGTTCGCGATGATCTACGCGGACGAGGCAATCATATCGCACACAAATGAGAACGAGTACAGCGCGTTTGTAGCTAACAGAAAGAGCGAAGCGCTCCAGGACCGCATCATCATGATAAAGGTCCCTTACAACCTGAAAGTCTCTCAGGAGGAGCGGATCTACGACAAGCTGCTGAAGCAATCAGAGGCCCTGCGCAATATTCACATAGCGCCTAACACGCTGAGGATTGCCGCGATGTTTGCCGTGATGACGCGGCTTGAAGCGCCTAAGAAGGCGAACATCGACGTAGTCAAGAAGATGAAGCTTTACGACGGCGAAGATGTTGAGGGCTTCAAATCTAAAGACGTGCGCGAGCTTCAGGAAGACACGGTGCGAGAAGGCATGGACGGGATCAGCCCGCGCTATATCATCAACCGTTTGTCGGGCGCTCTTGTTCGCGACAACATCACCTGCATCAATCCGATCGATGCGCTGCGCGCGATCAAAGATGGGTTTGAGCAGCACACGGGCATATCTTCTGAGCAGCGTGACACCTACCTGAACCTTATCGCCTCCACGCGCCGCGAGTTTGACGACATAGCCAAGAACGAAGTTCAGCGCGCGTTCGTCTACTCGTTCGAGGAGATGGCTAAGGGCATTTGCGATAACTATCTCGACAACGTCGAGGCGTATTGCAACAAAGAAAAACTCAAAGATCCGATAACCGAAGACGAGCTTGAGCCTGACGAGAAGCTGATGCGCTCGATTGAAGAGCAGATAGGGATCAGCGAGAATGCGAAGAATACTTTCCGGCAAGAGATACTGATCAGGATTTCGAGCCACGCACGAAAGGGCAAGCCTTTTGAGTATCGCTCGCACGAGCGGCTGAAAGAGGCCATCGAGAAGAAGATATTCTCCGACCTCAAGGACGTGGTCAAGATAACCACTTCGGTCAAGACGCCCGATGCAGACCAACTGCGCAGAATCAATGAGGTGATTGACCGCCTCGTGACCCAGCACGGGTACTGCACCGTTTGCGCAAATGAATTGCTCACATACGTAGGCACGCTGCTTTCGCGTTGAGCGAGCGGGCGGGCCACTCAAATTGCTGGCTAACACGCCCGCACATCCCTGATGGGTGTGCGGGCTAATTTACAGGATAGATTATGTCAGTCCAACGAAATGACTGGTCGCTGCAGCGCAAGGGACAGATAGATCAGGAGCGGCACAAGGAGCGCGTGCGCGAGGCGATAAAGAAAAACCTCGGCTCTATCGTGTCGAACGAATCGATCATACTGTCGGATGGCAAGCGCGTCGTCAAAGTGCCGATACGCTCTTTGGATGAATACAAGTTTCGGTTCGACTATCGAAAGAAGAAGCACGTTGGCACGGGCGACGGCAATACCCAGGTGGGCGACGTGATTGCGCGCGAGGGGCAGCCCGGCCAGGGACCGGGGCAAGGGCCGATGGGCGGCGACCAGCCGGGCCAGGAGTATTACGAAGCCGAGGTTGATATAGACGAGATCGCCAAATTGATCTTTGAAGACCTGCACCTGCCTTATCTTGAAGACAAGGCAAAACAGGCCGTGCAGTCAAAGACTACGAAGTTCACGGAGATACGCCGCTCGGGCATCCTGGCTAACCTCGATAAGCGACGGTCGATAATGGAGAACATCAAGCGACAGGCGCGCGAAACGGGCAACGCGCAGATGGGCCGGTTCAAAAAAGAAGACCTCCGTTACAAGACATGGGAAGAGCAAATAAAGTATGAATCGAACGCCGTCGTCATAAGCATGATGGACGTATCAGGGAGCATGGGAGAGTTTAAGAAATACATAGCGCGTTCGTTCTATTTTTGGATGGTGCGTTTTCTGAAGACCAAGTACGATCAGGTGAAGATCGTCTTTATCTCTCATCATACGGAAGCCAAGGAAGTCACCGAGGAGCAATTCTTCACGCAAGGCGAATCGGGCGGAACGGTTGTATCGTCGGCCTATCGGCTTGCGCTCGACGTGATCGCAGAGCGATTTCCTCCGAGGGACTGGAATATCTATCCGTTCCACTTTTCGGATGGGGACAACTATTATTCCGATAACGATGAAGCAGTCAGGCTGGCGGACGAATTGATCTCGACGTGCAATCTTTTCGGTTACGGCGAGATTGGCGAGGAAGGCGCATCCAGCTACCGTCGATCATCGGGGGCGCTGTTGTCCATCTTCAAAGACAGGCTCAAGGACCAGGAGCGGTTTGTCGGCGTGCGCATCGATGACAAAGAAGATGTTTATCCTGCGCTGAAAGAGTTTTTCGGAAAACGAGGCGAAAAAGCATGATTAAGTGATGAGTGATGAGTATCAGATTTCACTCATCACTCATTACTCAGGACTCGATATGATAGACAAGGAAGTGAAAGAGCTTGAAGAGGCTATCGAGCAGATTTGGGATATTGCCACGGTGAAGTTCGGTCTCGACCCTTTTCCCGTCCGGTTCGAGATCGTCCCCGCGTCGGTGATGTATGAAGTCGGCTCTTATGCTCTGCCCGGCCGGTACTCTCACTGGACGTTCGGCAAGGCTTATCACCGTATGAAGATGATGTATGATTTCGGGCTGTCGAAGATTTACGAGGTCGTCATCAACTCGAACCCTTCTTACGCTTTTTTGCTTGAGACGAATTCGCCCATCCAGAACAAGATGGTGATCGCGCACGTCCTCGGCCACGTCGATTTTTTTAAGAACAACGCTTACTTTTCGCGGACCAACCGCCGGATGGTCAACGAAGCCGCCATGCACGCGCGTCGCATGTCTGATTACGAGTTCAAACATGGCCGAAAAGTCGTCGAAGAACTCCTTGACGCGGTGCTGTCGATAGAAGAGCACATCGATCCGAATTTCTTTATAAAGCGGGAGGCGCGCGACCTGAAGAAACAGGAAGAGGCCGGTCGCCGCCGACGCGAAGGGCGCTACGACGATCTCTTCTCGGAAGATGAGCTTGGGTCGGACGGGGCCGCGGCCAAAGAGACGGATGAAGACCATAAGCACAAGCCGAGTCTTGAAGCGCCCGAAAAAGACCTCGTCTATTTTCTGATGAAGAACTCGCCTGTGCTCGAAGAGTGGCAGCGCGACATAATAGCGATGCTGCACGATGAGATGGAATACTTCGTCCCGCAGATGCAGACGAAGATTATGAACGAGGGATTCGCATCCATTATGCATTCCAGGATAATGCGCGAGATGGACCTCTCTACTAGCGATCACCTTGAGTTCGCCGGGCTGCACGCCGGAGTCGTTTCGCCTCATAAGGGGCAGCTAAACCCGTATTACCTGGGCTACAAGATTTTTGAAGACATAGAGAAACGTTGGGATAATCCGACTAAAGAAGATCAGGAGCTGTACGGCCGGCGCGGCGGCGAGGGCTGGGAAAAAGTGATGGAAGTGCGCGAGCTGGAAAATGATATTTCGTTCCTGCGCAACTACCTGACCGAAGAGCTTTGCGAAACTCTTGACCTGTTCGTTTACCAGCTTGTGGATGAAGAAGAGTGGACTGTGACTGAGAAAAAGTGGGAGCGCGTCCGCGATCAACTCGTCGCCAACATGACGAATTTCGGCTTCCCCTACATCGAAGTCACGGACGGCGATTATGACGGCAACCGCGAGCTTTATCTAACGCACCGCTACGAGGGCGTCGAGCTTGATATGAAGTACGCACGCAAGACGCTTGAATATGTTCACAAGCTCTGGGGCAGGGAGGTCCATCTGGAGACGGTCGTGGATGAGGAGCCGTTAGTGATGCACTACGACGGCAACGAGCACGACGAGGATTAGCTCAAAATCGCACCGAAACTAACCCGTCAAAAATCGGGTATAAAAAAATTAGCAAAGATCTCTGCTTGATGCGTTCAAATAGATAGCGGGGGCTCTCAAGCCAGAGCACGGGCTGGAGCGTTAGCGATTAGTTCTTGAGAGGCCCCCGCCGCATAATAAAAATAATCAGGATGTGAAAATGAGATTCTATCGTGCCTTGTTGCTGGTAGTGTTTCTATCCGGCATCGCCTACGGGCAAGGGGTCATCATCCCCGATTGCCGTCAATGTCCACCCAGACCAATACCTCGCCCCCTTCCCCTCCCACGCGCGCTCAAGGTCAAATCGGTCAAGATAACTACAAAGATCGATTCGCAAGTGGCAACGACAAAGGTCGAGCAGGTATTTGAAAACGACACACCGCACCGCCTGGAAGGGTCGTTTTTCTTCCCTATCCCTGAAAGCGCATCGATCACGGATTTCGCGATCTTTGACGGCGACAAACGCATGGCCGCAGAGGTCATGGAGCGCGCAAAGGCAAGGCAGATTTATAACGAGATCGTGCGAAAAATGATCGACCCCGGCCTGCTTGAGTACGCCGGAAAAGATTTATTTCAAGCCAACGTTTTTCCTATCGAGCCGAGAAGCACCCGTAAGATCGAGCTTACATACAGCCAGGTTCTCAAGAACGAAGCGGGCACGGTCTCTTACCGTTATGAGCTGGGCGCGGGCCGCAGAATACTTACTCAGCCTATCGGACAGATCTCCGCCAGCATAGAGATAAACTCGCCCATCGATCTTAAGACTATCTTCTCGCCGTCGCATCGGATTGCGGTCAACCGCAGCGGCGAGCGGCGGGCAACGCTCAGCTTCGAGGGAAGCGGCGAAGAGGCGCAGAGAGATTTTCAGCTATATTACAGTCTGTCGGAAAAAGAATTTGGCGTGTCGCTTTTGACGCATCGCGAGCCGGGCAAAGACGGTTATTATCTATTGCTGATCTCGCCAAAGGTGAATGTGGGCGAACAGGAGCGCGCCGCAAAAGACGTGGTTTTCGTCTTTGACACTTCCGGCTCGATGAGCGGAGACAAGATTGAAAAAGCGAAAGCCGTGCTGCGTTTCGGCGTCGAATCGCTCGCGGCGCAAGACAAGTTCAACATCGTCTCGTTTTCAGGCGAAGAGCATTTAATGAAATCCTCTCTGGTCGAAGCGAGCAAGCAGGCCAGGCAAGAGGCCCTCTCTTTCATCAACAAGATACGCGCCGAAGGCGGCACAAACATAAACGACTCGCTGGTTACTGCTTTAGGCCAGTTCCAGCCTAGCCAGCGGCCGCAGATGTTAGTCTTTTTGACCGACGGGCTTCCTACGGTCGGAACGACCGATATTAGAGAGATACTCAAAAACGTCGCGTACGCGAACCGGGCTAAAGTCAGGATCTTTTCATTCGGCGTCGGCTATGACGTGAATACGAACTTGCTCGACAAGCTCTCGCTGGACAATCAGGGCATGAGCGATTACATCACGCCCGGCGAAGACCTTGAAATAAAGGTCTCCGGTTTCTTCGCCAAGGTGAACTACCCTGTGCTCTCCGACCTGGTTATTGACTTTGGCAAACTGGAAACAGAGATGCAATATCCGCGAGATTTGCCCGACCTGTTTAAAGGCTCTCAACTGGTAATCGTCGGACGCTACAAAGATGGCCCGCGCAAAACAACCGTCACCTTGACGGGCAATGTCGGGGATCGGCTAGAGACTCTGAGCTTCACCGGCCAGAGTTTTCCGAGCGAAGAAAAGGCGAATAATTTCTTGCCGAGGCTATGGGCCACGCGGCGCGTCGGGTACTTGCTCGAACAGATAAGGCTCAACGGAGAGAACCGCGAGCTTGTTGATGAGATAGTCGGACTGGGCACTAGATTTGGCATCGTGACTCCCTACACGTCATTTCTGGTGACCGAAGATATGAAGGCCCAGGCGCGCTCAGGGGCGAGGGATGAAGAGCTTCAACGCAGATACAGGGCTATGCAACCGAATGCCGCAGGCCGCCCCGCGCCTTCAAGCGGCGAGATGGCTGTCATGCGCAGCAAGGCGGAGCGCGAGATAAAAGAGGCGGATGGCACGGACAGCTTCGTAGAATCATTCACGAACGTCCGCGTAATCGGCAGCAAGACGTTTATGCTGAAAAACGGCGCCTGGTTTGACACGGAATATAGAGAGGACGCCGGGCTGCCAAAGGTCACAGTTACGTTCGGGAGCGAAGAGTTCTTCAAGCTGCTTGCTGATAAGCCGGAGCTTGGAAAGTTCTTTGCGCTCGGTAAAAAAGTGATCGTCGTGTTTGAAGGGACGGTCTATCAATCGTCATAAACATGGCTTGACGGCAATCTGGGGAGACATCTCACCGCCGCAGACACAGAGAACACAAAGAGGGCGCAGAGATTTGCTTGTTTTCTCTGCGCCCCCTTTGCGTCCTCTGTGTCTCTGCGGTGAATCTTCTTTCATTCCTATACACCGAATCGCTTAAGTATAGACCTTGATAACTTCGGCTTTATGTCGGTAGACTCTTCAATTCATGGAAAAGGTTTCAGCCGAGTTCGCGATCATCGGAGCAGGTCCGGCAGGTTCGCATCTCGCTTCGCGTCTCGCGGCAAGCGGGCGCGATTGCCTGCTGTTTGATCCGAAAGGCGCGTGGGAAAAACCCTGCGGCGGCGGCGTTCCCACTCGCGCCATTCGCGAATTTGCTTTCTTGCTCGAAAATTCCAATTACCCTCACAAACTTGTCAATCGCATTACTATGATCTCGCCCTCGGGCCGCAAAGTGTCGCTCAAGCTCGACCGCCCGTTCGCCATCTACTCGCGCGAAGTCCTGAACGGTCTTGTGCTCGACCGCGCCGTCGAAGCCGGGACAGAGTTTGTTCGCTCTGGCGTGACGGATTTCGAGCGAACACAGGAAGGCTGGTCGATTACCACGAGCGATGGACGGCGATGGGGCGCGAAGTTCTTAGTTGGGGCCGACGGCGCTGCAAGCTTCACACGCCGGCGTTTGATAGGAATTTTCCCCGTTCGCGATCTCGCGCTCGCATTCGGTTACAATGTCGCGGTCAACGATACTGCAAACAACGGCAAGAGAAACAGAGCCGAGGCGAACGGATCAACCGACGAAGATCAAGTGGTCGTCCGGTTCCCGGATAATTTTACAGGCTATCTCTGGGCCTTCCCCAGACCCGGCGTGATGAATTTCGGCGTAGCTTCAAAACTCGGCGAGCGCACTTCTGACGAGTTGCGCAGGTTACTTTCAGGTTTTGTGCAGGATTTCTACGGAGGGCGCATGCCTGAGCCTGATCGAGTCACTTTTTTTGGGGCGAAGATTCCGACGCTCGATCTGGCAAGCTGGAAGGGGCTGCGCGCGACGGGAGACGGGTGGGCGCTTGTCGGGGACGCCGCAGGTTTTTGCGATCCCATCACGGGAGAAGGAATTTTTTACGCTTTCAAATCTGCCGACCTGCTGGCCGACGCCCTGCTCGCAGGCGGGCAGGCTGAATCGCTCAACGGCGGCTATGAGAACGCAGCAGCGCGGTACGAGCGGTTATGGCGAGACTGCTTTGGCAAAGAGCTGGAGCACGCATCATACAGGTTGCCGCAGTTTTACCACGGACATTTCTTTGGGCACGTCTTCACCGATGCGGTCGTGCGTTTGGCGCGTCACCACAGGGGAGTGCGCACGGTCCTGATAAACGCCCTGATCGGCGAGCAAAGCTATGTCACTCTTAAAAGAGATTTGCTCCGCCGCGCATACCAGCTGTTTTGAAGATTGTAATTCCTTGTTGATTCACTAACAGCAGTCAAACTGGTAAACTCGATCTTCGCCCGGTTCGACCGGGGCATGTGACTTACAGCCTGAAAGGGAAACGACAGCTTTGAGGGCAAAAGGCCGGTCCCCGCTAGTAATCATTTTCATAACCGTATTCATCGATCTTGTCGGCTTCGGCATAGTCATCCCCGTCCTGCCGTTATACGCCGAGCATTTCGGCGCGTCAGAGACCACGATAGGCATTCTGCTCGGTATCTTCTCGGCGATGCAGTTCATCTTTGCGCCGATACTGGGAAAGCTCTCTGACAGAGTTGGCCGCCGACCTGTGCTGCTGTTGAGCCTCATAGGAACATCAGTCGGCTTTTTGATAATGGGGCTTGCGCCGTCGCTGCCCGCAGGCTTTTCGATCTTCGGACTTTCGCCGGTGCTGTGCTGGCTGTTCCTCGGCCGAATAATCGATGGCGTGAGCGGCGGCAACATCTCTACGGCGATGGCCTACATTGCCGATGTTACGCCGCGCGACCAGCGTTCGCGCGGGATGGGGTTGATCGGCGCGGCGTTCGGACTCGGCTTCATATTCGGCCCCGCCATAGGCGGGCTGCTCAGTCAGTTTTCGCTTTCGACCCCGCTCTATTTTGCGGCTGCCCTTGCAGCGGCAAACGCTCTGGCGCTTTACCTGCTGTTGCCTGAAAGCCTCTCAGCCGAAAACCGCGACGAAGCGCGAAAGCAAGGGTCGGTAGTTCGTGTCTTTCAAGAATCAGGAAGCTGGCAATTGACCGCAGTAGTGGCTACATACTTTTTTGCCACGATCTCGTTCGCGCTGCTGACCGCGATCTACGCGCTTTTCACAAGCAAGAATGAGCACCTCAAATTCGACGCGACGCACAACGGATACGTCTTCGCTTATCTGGGGCTGCTCGGCGCGCTGATTCAAGGGGGGCTGCTCGGAAGACTTGTGAAGATTTTCAGCGACAAGGCGCTCGTAATCACCGGGATCATATTGATGGCGGCGAGCATGTTTGCTTTGCCCTTTAGCGACAGTGTGATGATGCTGCTCGTCGCGAGCACGGGGATAGCCATCGGCAACAGTCTTGTCACGCCTACGTTAAACGGCATGGCGAGCAAAAGCGTAAACGCCTCGTGGCAGGGAAGGGTGCTCGGCGTTTTGCAATCGGCCGCAAGTCTCGCGCGTGTCATCGGGCCTGTGATGGGCGGCTACCTGCTTGGCCGCGACGCGACCAGGGATATTCATTACGGCAAGACTCCTTTCTGGACCGGCGGCGCAATAATGTTACTGGCCCTCGGCATAGCTTTGACGCTACAGTCGGGGGCGGTGGGCGCGGAAGAAAAATCGGTTGGACTCGAAGGCCAGGGCTAGATCATGTACGAGATCAATGTTTGGTTACACATTCTGATGGCTTCGATATGGACGGGCGGGCTTATCTACACGGCGGCGGTCGCAGTTCCATTCGCGGTGAGCCGTGGAGCCGAAGAGCGCCAGCGCGTGCTTCGCGGGCTTGGCCGGCGGTTCCGTCGGATAGGCTGGGGGGCGATCGTCGTGTTAGTCATTACGGGGCTTGGAAATCTCTTGCTGCGCCCCTCGCCAGTTCGGTTGAATCAACTGCTAAACGGCGAAGCCTTCGACCCGCAAAAAGTCTATGAGCCAATCGGCAAGTGGCTCATGTGGAAATTGATTCTCATAGCAGTGATGATTGCGTTGATGCTTTATCACGACATCACGAGCATTCGCGCGGCGCGCGAGCACGAAGGGCCTGCCGACGCCGCGCCGGGCAATCGCGGCGGCTCGATGGCCGCCGCACTTGCGACGCTGCTTGCAATCGTGATTCTTTACGTGTCGGTTCGCCTCGTACGCGGCTAGCAGAGAAGAGAATTGTTCAGCTTATTCAGCCGCTTTCGGCTTCGCTTGACGCTGCCTGATCGCTTCAAACAACACTACTCCTACGGCCACGGATACGTTTAGCGAGTTGATCTTTCCGAGCATCGGTATCGAAACGACCGAGTCGCATCTTTCCCGCACAAGGCGGTGAAGCCCGTGCCCTTCGCTCCCAAAAACCAGCGCCACCGGGCCTGAATAATCGTATTCGGTGTAGCTCATCTCGCCCGAAGCTTCGACGCCAACCACCCACACATTCTCCTTTTTTAGCTGCTCGATGAATGATGCGAGATTTGTCACGCGAGCTACGGGCAGGTATTCAACCGCTCCAGCAGAAGTCTTCGCAACCGTCTCCGTAATATGAACAGCGCGCCGCTCCGGGATGATCACGCCGCTTGCGCCCGCGCATTCAGCAGTGCGTATGATAGCCCCAAGGTTGTGAGGGTCTTCCACGCCGTCTAAAAGAATTAATATCGTATCGCTAGAGATTGACGACAGCAGCACTTCGCTATCGGCATAACCGGCAGCCGAAACCATTGCGAGCACGCCCTGGTGGTTCGCGTTCCCGCTCAAGCGATTTAACGCGGCTCGCGGCTCTCGCCTCAAGGGAATGCCCGCGCGCCGGGCCGCGCTCATTATCTCGGCCAGCCTTTCGTGTTTCGCGCCCTCAGCGATGATCACGCGCTCGACGCGGCGGTTTCCTGCGCGCAACGCTTCGAGCACGGGTAGTAAGCCATAAATATGCGACATAACTCTTTTTTAATATAAGCGGGTCGTAAACTCAACGCGTCGTTTATCGGCTGAGTGATGATTCGCGATTGGCGGTGGGTGATGCGGGCTATCGGTTGAGCTGTTCTTCCGAGGGCCAGAACTGGCCGGCCCTCGGAAGAGGTAGCCCACGCAGCATTAGGCTTCTGTGCGGAGCTATGGATTGATCATATCGTTTTTGGCAGCCTGCTTATCGGCCAGGGCTTGAGTGATTAGCGCATCTCTTGCCGCTTTGTTCGCTGTGTTTATTGCCGCCTGATCCTTGCTGATTGCTGCCTGCAATGAGTTGACGGCCTGAGGGTGCAGGCTGGCGCTCGACAGTACCGAGACGGCGTCTTGAAGGTCCGCGATGGAAAGCTTGAGCAACTCTGCCGCTCCCGCTTGAGTCGTCTCAAGCAGCGCGCGATTCTCCAGATCAGTGGCGGAGCGAATATTTTCCAGCGCATTGATCACACGCATGAATGCGGCGATGGCCTGCACCTGTGTGGGGTCAAGATTGAACGCGGCTGGTAAGCCGAAGTTGTAGAACTGCACAGAGCCTTCCACCGTGTTAATGGCGTTGTTGTGGAAGAACGGGCCACTGTCGGCAGCCTCTACAACGGGCGTGATATTGAACGTCTGGTTTCCGCACCCTCCCGACGGGCAGGGGCCTGATTGCATACCTCCGAACCCACCGTCGCGAGGGATTGTCGGATCAATGAGCTTACCAGGTTGATTCGGCAGGTCCTCGACGCGAGTGTTTCGGTTTGCGTTAGTGCCTTGATCGGGTCCGCCCCCATTAAACTTCGCCCCGGCATTCATGTGGCATGTGTTGCAGGATGCAGCCGTAGGGTTGTTCGGATTTGTAATAAACATGTTCTGCCCGAGTGAAGGCAGCGCACCTTTCAAGCTCAACGGCAATGTGAGATCGCTCTGGCGGCCTGTTGATAGTTGGAACGCTTCCAGCGCGTTCAATTCCGCGGCAGTGGGAAAGCGGAAATCGCGCGGCATTATCCCGCCGACAGGCCTTCGAGCCAGTGTCTTTGTGAAATGCTGGCGGACGGCTCCGATGGCGAAGTCTTTCAGTGAACCAGTCGCCGTGTGGAGCGACCCATCGGGAAGAGGGAAAACGTCATCGTCAGGAGCGCCGTCGCCGCTCCATCCTGTAGCATCGACAAAGCCCGGCACGCTGGGTGACGACCCAATCGAGGTTGGAAGCGCCAGAGTATGTGGAACGCCTCGCATGACGAACTTGTTAGCGAGGCTGTCAAATCCGTCCAGGTTCTCAAGTATCAACCCGACATTTCGCATCAATTGTGGCTTCTCGAAATTCTGCGCGAGCGCAGGATTGAACTCCGCGACAAATAGCGGGTCGTTCGGCGGAAGCGTTGCTATGAATGTCGGGTCTATAGTGAGGTTATTCTCTTCGCGGTGACAACTTCCACAAGTCCTGCCGTTCCCATCGAAGATTTCATTAAAGAAGATTTGCCGTCCGGTAGCAACGAGCCCGCCGATCTGTGGCGGGACACCGCTTGCCTCGACTTCCGGGCTTAAAGCGTAAAGCAAACGATTCCACAGGCTGCGCTCCTGTGCGACAGGCTGACCGGACAAGCCGTCCAGCACTCCGAACTGACCACGCTGCTTGCTTGTGTAGAGAGCGTGAAAAAGCGTCTCCTGTCCAACCAGAATGCGCGCCTCTTCAGGACTTTTTCCTGCCGGAGTGATCACAATGAGGTCCGGCGCGAAACTGGCGAATGCGTCGCTGCCCAGGCTTGCTTCAAGCCTCGCAGCCCTGGCTTCCTGCTTCAATGTGCCGACTCGCACCATCGTGTCACTTGGGTCAGGTAACACAGAGCTATCCGTCGCCGAAGAGTTATCAATCAACCAGAAGTCATAGGCCTCATTCTTCGGAAGCCCTCCGACTTCTACCGTTACCGTTCCATCAATCAAATTGAGCTTTGCGTAACCGCTAGCTCCTGTCTTTTGCTCGCTAAGCCCTTTCGACCACTTAAGCGGCAATACACGGTTTCGGTCCCCTCCCCGGCTTTCGTATTCTGCCTCCCACCGTTCGTAAGCCTCCATTAGAATGGCAGGGTTGGCCCGCCCTGTGGTCGTATATTGAGAATCGGAGGTAGGGGTGGCCTCTGTGCTATGCAACAGCGCCAGCAGGCAGAAGATCAAGAATGCTATCGCAGATAGTTTCGTAACCCTTCTCTTCATAGTCTCTCCTTATAATCCAAGTTGAGTGATTGGGTTGAATCCGCCCCGCTCAGCCCCGGCAAACCGCATATTGCGACCTGCCGGACTGAGGGTATGGGGCAGGATCGTTAGTGTGTCTGCTATCGTAAGGGTGGCTTATGGAGCTTTGAAGCACACCTCAGCCACCCACAAACCACAGGCGATCGATTAACCGCGTATGGTGCGGATGAACGGGTCAAGAGTTGTGCATAGTTACACTGCTGCGACCACAGGCTGTTACAGCCCGACTTTACGCAAATTGATAGAACTGATGGGCAAGCATCTCTTTTAGGTATTTCAAAAGCGGAGCAGAAATAGCGGTGATGTATCTCTCGATTTGCGGGAGGGGAATATTACTCTACTGCCTTGCAGTCGTCGTCTCCCTCATACACTCAATTAGGTCCCTGTTCGAGTTCGAATTATTAATGAGTCTCGATCACACGGGTATGAAATATCACAATTCATTTGCAATTACAATCATAAAATTAGAATGGGAATCAATTATGATTTTTGATCCACGGCAGCATGTATATACTGCTTGAGCATTCGCGCTCGCGGCGGATAGAATAAGGGTAAAGACGCTAGAGGGCAAAGCAACTGATGGAATCTCACATAAAGCTCGGAAGGTTGTTCGGAATAGAGATCGGCGTCAACTACTCGTGGTTCATAATTCTATTTTTGACCACCTTCTTTATGTGGAACACCTACCACAGCGAGCACCCCGAATGGCCCGCTTCGTGGCAAATCATCACGGCAATAGTAACGAGCTTCCTCTTCTTTGCATCACTGCTCGCGCACGAGCTGTCTCACAGCCTGCTCGCCCTTGCCAAAGGCTTGCCGGTTCATTCGATCACCCTGTTCATCTTCGGCGGCGTGTCGAGAATCGAAAAAGAGGCGATGAACGCGGCCACGGAATTCTGGGTCGGCGGCATCGGGCCTATCTCAAGCGCAGTGATCGCGGGGTTGTTTTACTTGCTTGAAATAATCATAGGCGACCCGGATTCGCCTATGGGCGCGATGGCCAGTTGGCTAGCGGTAATCAATCTTTCGCTTGCCCTGTTTAATTTGATACCGGGATTCCCTCTGGATGGTGGGAGGATGCTGCGAGCCTTAATCTGGTGGATGACCGGGAGCCTGCATAAAGCAACGCGCGTTGCTTCGGCCATCGGGCAGGGCTTCGCTTACCTGCTGATAGTTGGAGGAATAATCTTTGTCTTCGCGGCGGGCCAGTTGTTTGGCGGCCTCTGGACATCTTTCATCGGGTGGTTCCTGCTCGACGCCGCGCGTTCGAGCGAGCAGGCGATGGTTTTCGAGCGGGCGATGAAAGGCGCGCGCGCGCGTGACGTGATGAGCGCAGACGTGCCGACAGTCCCTGCGGAAATTTCGCTTTCAGATTTCTTTGACGATTACCTGATACGCACTGGCCGCCGCTGCTTCATCGTGATGAGCAGCGGCAGATTGGTAGGATTGATGACCACGCACGAGTTAAAAGCGGTGCCGCGCGAGCTTTGGACCACTGTCATCGTAGGCCAGATGATGAAGCCGTTTGAGACGATGCGCTGGGTCGAGCCGAATGCCGAATTGCGCCAGGTGCTTGAGGTCATGGAGAACGACGACCTCAACCAGGTGCCGGTCGTTTCCGAAGGCCGGCTCGAAGGTCTCATCAGACGAGAAAACGTTCTTCGCTTCATAAAGACCCGAGCCGAATTCAATTACTAGCCTGAGCCGAGAATCCCTATTTAATTGAATCAGGGTGCAGTATTCACTCGACATGTGTCGGGTGTGGTTTGCGGCCACGCTCGCGCGCTTAAAACGAATAGAGCCCATTTATCCAGGTTTTTCGCACTTTCTAGAGTGGCACGAATCTCGCAATACATATTTGCAGTCATAAATAAACAAGTTTTGCGGGGGGTAGTAATTGTCATCTTATAGTCTTGTTAGAGAGCGCGTACAGACCTGGCAGATCGTAGTTTCCGCGACCGTTTCAGCTTATCTAGCTCTGGGCGTTGCGACTCACAGCATTCGCAGCTATCACTGGGGAATGCTCCTGGCAATACCGGCGGCATTCTGGGCCTGGCAAAAAGGGCGTCAGTTCTTTTTGGACTGGGCGCCCCTTTTTGCGTTCTGGATGGTCTATGACAGGTTGCGGCTGGTACAACCTTTTCTGCTCGACCGTGTCGCGGTAAAGACGCCCTACCTTATCGAACTCTGGGCGTTTGGCTGGATGGCAGGAGGCGACGTTCCTGCGCATGCCGCGCGAGCGTGGTTAGCGGCTCACAGCAACGCGCCCGTCTGGGCAACAGCCGGGTGGGCCGCGCAATTGATTTATCTGTCTCACGTCGCCATTCTTCCTCTGCTCTTTTTTCCCTGGTGGTGGAAAGGCCGACGAATAGAGGCTTATCGCAATCGCTTCGCATTGCACATGCGCGGATTCCTCGCGCTGCATGTTTTAGGCATCTGCATATATTTGTTGTTGCCCGTAGCGCCGCCCTGGTGGATAGGGCTTTATGGAACGGCCCAACCTTCAGCCGAATTGCTTGCTCAGACAAAAATGTCTGCCGCGATGGACGGCGTGATAGTCCAACACTTGATTCAAAACGCCTCGCAATGGTTTGCCGCCGTGCCGTCGTTACACGGAGCCTATCCGGTCTTGCTCCTGCTGCTCTCGCTCAAAGACCGCAGCCGCCTCGTGATAAGCCTGTTATCGGTCTATGCGGCTGCAATGTGGGTCGCAACCATAGTCTTGAACCAGCACTACATAGTTGATCTTCTGGCGGGCGCAGGTATAGCCGTAGTCGCCTGGTGGGTCGCTTATAACGGCGTGCCTTTTTTCAGAAATAAGCTGCGAAAAGATGAGCGCGATACTCAATTACCTGGGGCAGCGGCAGGGAATTAAGCGGCAACCGGAAGCGATTTCCAGGGACACTCTTTCCGCCCGTTAATAATTTCGACCAGATTTTGCAAAGACTCGATAGCGGCGAGCGTAGCCTGATGCGCCTCGCCGCTTCGGTCCCCTGCATAAAGCTCGGCAAGGGCTTCCAGATACTCGATTTCAGTTCTAATTCTTTGTATAGTTGTCTTCATATTCAATAACTTAGAAGGTAAAAACGACATTTTGGATGCTTCTATGCCCGCATAAAACCTGAATTCAAGACTTCCTCCTGCAAATATTCCAAAAAGCGTAGGGCATAGTCTCACCCGCAAAAGTGAACTGCGAGGCAAGTATAAAAAACAGATTTGCCGAGGTTATCATTCGTTATCATTATATCGGCATGGATTCTCAGGCGATATTTAGATTCGATTAAATTATTTGATTGACATGATGATAGATTAAGCATAAATTGTAGGAAACGCTACTGAATTATATTCCTCGGAGGTTTTATGTTACCTCAGTACCGATGTTGACGCTGGTTTAGCTTATACAAGGTTTTTGGTATACCTCCAGGTCGAAATCGCGCCATCTTACTATTTCCAAAGTGTTTCTCAAGTCTTCCCTTGCAGCCGTCGAAATACACAAACAGCTGCTGAGGCTCAGGGAATAATTGTCAGTGAGCTTAAAGACCCTGAAGCTCACCCTAAGGAGGCATACCATGAGTCCAAAAGATTATGACGAACCGAAAAAAAAAGATGAAAGCAAAGATGTAAAGGAAGCTATCAACGATCTGAACAAGCTTGAGGCAAGAGTAGAACCCTTGGAGGAGAGGCAAATTGAAGGCCGAGGACCAGGCATACCTGGCGGCCCCGTGTTGAGCATAGTTCTATCTTGTAAATCCCTCGAAAGTCTTGGAGTGCGGGTCATCCCTGTGCAAATCGGTCCCGGCCCGGGCGGTACAACTGCTGGAGGTACAACAGCCGGAGGCACGACTGCTGGCGGTACGACCGCAGGCGGTACAACTGCTGGCGGCACAACAGCCGGAGGCACGACCGCAGGCGGTACAACTGCTGGAGGTACAACTGCCGGAGGCACGACCGCAGGTGGTACGACCGCAGGTGGTACGACCGCAGGTGGCACGACTGCTGGCGGTACGACCGCAGGCGGTACGACTGCGGGTGGTGCCGTTCTCCGCTCGGCTGGTGCTGGACTGGTTGAAGTGTTGCTGGATCTCAGGAGTCTCGACGCCCTGGAGATGAGAGTCTTCGAACCCCTACAGGGAACTGGCTTCGCACCGGGCGGTACAACTGCTGGCGGCACAACAGCCGGAGGCACGACCGCAGGCGGTACAACTGCTGGAGGTACAACTGCTGGAGGTACAACTGCCGGAGGCACGACCGCAGGTGGTACGACCGCAGGTGGTACCAGCAAAAAATAGGAATAAGACCCTTTACTGACGAGGAAAACCGTTGCACTTGCAGCCTTGCGCCCAGAGTGTATAGCAGATCGGTTCTCGGAGTCAGTGTACGACCAATAATTATTGGAGAACACAGACTCACGCCTGCGTCTTTTCTTAGACACTCCGACTGCCGTGCGTTCGGATGCGCCTGATTGCTAGACCGGACCAACGATCAATCGGAGGCATAATTACCTTGCCGACTTGCCTTCGAAATGCATAGGGGAGCAAAAGATGAAAACGCTACTTATCCATCAACCGTTTCGCTTTGACATCTACGAGGCATGCCTTCCCACTATTATCCCGCGCAACCTCTTAGTGATTGGCGCGTGTCTGCAATCCAGCGGCTTTCCGGTAAAAATCCATGATATGCAGATAGATCACCTCGAGCCCGAGTCTATTATTGGAGCAATGAGAGAGTACCGCCCTGATCTTGTAGGGATCAGTATTCACGCGGCGCCCTACATCCCGTCAACAAAGGCGTGCTGTGAGGCTGTCAAGGCGGCGGACCCGGGCGTGCCAATCGTGGTGGGCGGAATTTTTACGTCAACCTATAAGGAGAAAATATTCGATGTCATCCCGGAGATAGACATTGTCGTTTTGAACGAAGGCGAAGAAACAATCAGCGATCTGGCCAGGGCGATAGACGAAGGGCGGCCTTTGGATTCCGTAGCGGGAATCCTATACAAGGATGGACGCGGGAAACCTGTAATGACGGTCCCGCGCCCGATGGTGGCGGACCTGAAAACGTTGCCGGTCCCCGCTTACGACCTTCTTGACCTCAGAAGGTATCAGCAGCCCGGAATCCTCCCCCCCTACATCGAGGCCCAGCGGGGGTGCTCATTTACCTGCAAATTCTGCGGCGTTCATTTCCCGAACAGAGGAAACACCGTTCGGTACCGCGACCCGCTTGAGGTTGTGGAGGAAGTTCGACTCCTGCATGACAAGTACGGATTTAATCAATTCTTCTTCTCCGACGATACGTTTACGCTGAACAACAAGTTTGCGGCAAGCATCTGTGAGGAGATGATCTCTCAGAATCTGCACACGAAAGTTCGATGGACCTGTTACACACGCGCCGACAGGACAAACCGCGAGATCGCAAAGCTCATGGCGGCGGCGGGGTGTTACTCAGTCGCGATGGGTGTCGAGACGGGATCTCATCGCGACACGGCCAGCATTAACAAAGGCGAGTCTGTCAACGACTATATGAGGGGTATAGAGATTTGCAAGGAGGCGGGTATAGAGGTACACGCCCTGATCATCTTCGGCTTCCCGGATGTGACTCATCGAGACATCCCGATGGCCGCGAAATTCATACTGGAAGCAAAGCCTACAATAAACCAATTCTTCATCTTCCACCCTGTCCCCGGCACCGAGTTCTTTGAGGAGATGGAGAAGCACGGATTCTATTACCAGTTTGAGAAGATTGAAGACTGGTACAACATGGATTTTATTGAGGCGCCTCTATGTGACACCAAGCATTTGACGAAGGAAGAGGTCATCAAATACTTCATCAGTTACAACATGGCATTTCACTGTTATGAGAGCCCCGGAGAGGATTTAGAGTTGCAGCAGCGCCTGCTGCGCGATGCAATTCCGCGAAAAAAAAGAGAGGTGGTCATAATGCGCACGGGCAAAACCGCACTCTATTCGAGCCCATTCCTGCCTCCGGATTTTGTGTATGCGGACATGTACAGGAACACACGCAAGCTCGACGAGATGCAGTATGAAGTACTGCTGCGCTGCAATGGAGACTTCACCATAGAGGAGATTGCCGAACGTATCGGCCGCCTTTTCGATTACGGTTACGAGGATGCCCTGACTTACGTCGTGAATGCTCTGTACAAGTTCGAGCAGTTGCAACTAGTTCACGAGTTGCCCGTCCTGGCAGAGTATAAGGAGTTGTTGCCGGAACAATACCAGGTCCAGGCCGGCAACAACGGCAACGGCCACCGGCGAGAGATTCTGATTGAAAGCCCTGGTGTGGATACTTTCAACGAACCCGAAACCCTGTCGCAGGATTTCTTGCCTGGCACCCTGGTAAAACTTACGCGCAGGGAAAGCTCTGTCTAGGCGGGTAGGCGATATTCATCCCCCCCGGCGGGGATTGAGGGCCAGATGAATACTGACGGGTATAAAACACCAGCACGGGCTTCTTAGAAGGGAGAGAATCCAATGAAGACACTCTTAGTAGGTCTGAACCCCTATGGCATCGTGGGCATGGCGCCTTACTATCTGAAATCCTACTACGCGGGGAAGGTCAATCCCGCGAACGGCAATAACGTCTCGATTGTCGGATACGATGTTGACAGCCAACAATTGCATGCTGCCGAAGACATTTGCAGGGAGGCTCCCGATGTCTTAGGCTTCTCCTGCTACGTCTGGAACATCGAGCAGGTGTTGGAAATCTGCGCTTCGATCCACAACCGTCTGCCTGAAACCAGGATCGTTCTTGGCGGCCCGGAAGTCTCTCCCCGCGCCAGGGAGTTGATGCGCAAAAACGATGCGATAGACTTGATAGCCGTCGGGGAAGGGGAGATAACGTTTTCAGAGATTCTGGAGCACTTTTTTAATGGCAGCATTGGTCTTTCCGACATCAAAGGCATTGTCTACCGGGAGGGGGGAGAGATTCGCGCCACGGCCCCCAGGCCCGTGATCCAGAACCTGGACGAGATCCCCTCCCCGTTCCTCACCGGGGTTGTCGATTTTGATAAAATGAAAGGGTATCTCTTCGGCTACGAGAACCTTCCGGGGGTGCCCGTTCACCTGTAGCTTCTGCTACTGGGGAAGAATGCTGAGCGTTCGATACTTCCCCATGGAGCGAATCAAAGAAGAATTATCCATTATCCTAAACTCGTCCCTGAAGAGGATGTGGTTGGGGGATGCGGTCGCCAATCTGCATAAAAAGAGGTTCAAGGAGTTCCTGCGCGCGGTAATAGATCTGAACACCGATACAGTTATCGATTTCGAGATGGTTGCCGAACTGCTCGACGAGGAGACCATAGACCTGATGGGCCAGTTGAATGACGGTTATGTGGCCTTCGGCCTTCAGTCAATCAACGACCGCGCACTTGCCACCATAACTCGCAAATGGAAGAAAGAGGAGTTTACAAATAACGTACGCCTTCTTCGGCAAAGGACGGATAAGATTAAAATCTATATCGACCTGATCTATGGCCTGCCGGAGGACAGCCCGAAGACTTACGAAGCGGGGATAAGGTACGCGATGTCCTTGTTGCCGCAAAAGATTCAACCGCATCCCCTCCTGTTGCTGCCGGGGTCACCTCTGTTTGATGACCCGAAAGCTTTCGGATTGGTATATGAAGAGAAGGCCCCGCATTATGTGGTCGAAAGCAATTACTGGAGCAGGGACGATATGCGGGAGGCCGCGAAGTGGACAGACAAGCTATTTTTCTATTTCAACCCTGCGGTGAACATGACCACCATCATGTTGAGCCAGATACTTGAGGAGGAGCCGCTTGACTTGTTCCTGCGCCTGTACGCGTTCATCTTTGAGCGGTTCGATCCTAACGCGGTCACGACCGACCTCGGGATCCCCAGGGAACTAGCCTTAAGGCTTAACGACCTCCTTGAGGAGTTCATCCATTCAGAGTTGCAGGATAAAGAGTCGGGCAGCGCCTATCTGGCACCGCTCGTTAACGCAATGGCGTTTGCCGGGTGCAAAACTATGTTCTATTCCTCGGGGCTTGGCGATGTAGGGTTGGATGGAATGATCTCAAACTCGATTCTGAGGCATGGCTGGAATACGCCGCGGAACGGAATATACCCGATGCTAAACAGTAATGTCGTGCTGAAGAGATTCTCGCACGACATGAGACTCAGTCTATAAGAATAATATATTGAGATCGCCCGATGAACTCCTAAGGCTTGAGCCGAAGGGGTATGATGTAGTCTTTAACCTGCTCACACATAGCGTGTATCATGTTTCGGAGCATATGAGTGACTTGCTGGCGGCCTGCTCGGGTAACCTTACACTGGAGGAGTTAGTCAATCGCCTGGTAATTAGCAGGAATCTTGCGGTTGACCACAGCGCGTATCTGACCATTAAAGAAACCTTCGATGACCTGGCGCGGAAACGGGTGGTGGACATGATAGGCTATCATGTCGCAGTTTGAGCGCTACCCCGGCACATCTATTTCATCCGGCCAGGAGGTTCATCGCGGTCAAGGCGTATACCGCCGCACAGCTATAGACTTCACTGACTGTCACGAACTCGCGAGGGCCGTGCGAGACTGACAGTCGGCCGGGGCCATAAGCCATTGCCGTTATGCTTCTCTCCGCGTAATAGCGAATCTCTAAGAGGCCAGGGCAGAGTTCGAACTTAGCCGGCTTGCCGGTAACCTCTGCTACGTTGTGCGCGAGCGCCTTCGCCAGAGGTTCGTTCTCGGAGAAGCCCGCCGCCCGCCCCTCCTGTAGGATTTCGACCTCCAGTTCAATTCCTCTATCTGCTAACTCTTTGAAGCAGGCGAGCAGCCTCTCTTTCTCTTCTTGCAGATCCTCCTCGGGATTTATTCTCCGGTCAATGCTAAATAACATTTTGTCCGGAACGACATTGAAATTCGTCCCCCCTTCGCACGTCCCCCCGACCAGTAGGATTGACCTTCGAGCGGCGTCGGGTGCTATGGAAAAACTGGTTTTACGGGCCTCTACTTCACGCTTTAGTTCTAACAACCGATTTGCTACGACGATCATGTCTTCGAAAGCATTCCTGCCTTTGAAGTGTAGACCTACGTGCGCGGGCCTGCCCTTGACGGTTACGTTCATAGAAAGAGCGCCCCGGCTGGCATTCCAAATGATGCCGGTCGAAGGTTCGGGGGTGAGCATTCCTATTCCGTCCTCCCCCAGTATGCCTGACTGTAGTAGTAACTGTGAGCCCCTAGCGCCTCCAGTCTCTTCATCTGGGACTATCATCAGCCCGATTCTGCCATTTAGGTCTACTCCACAATCTCTCAGGGCCTTTACGGCGTAAACCATCGCCGCAAGGCCACTCTTCATGTCGGCAGACCCTCGCCCAAAGAGATTGTTCCTCACCCGCTTCGGCTGGAATTGTTCAGCGCTTGTTGCCGGGACGACATCATAGTGACCATGGAAATAAAGCGTCTTCTTGCCCGACCCATGAAAGCTCCTTATACATCGAGGTGGGCCTCCCTCTGACCCTCTGTCAGAGGCGCTGCCTGGGCGCGCGCCCCCGCCGGGAATTTCAATCACCTCGGGGACGAGTCCGACTCTGTCTAATTGTTTCGCGATTATCTCGACACAGGCAGGGTACGCTCTGCCGGGGGGATTCTCGGTCGGGATAGCGATCATCCTGCTAGAGAAATCGATCATCTCTTCGGCATATGAAGAGAGGGCTTTTATTACTCTGTCCTTAATCACCATACGAGGATACTGATTCAGAGAAGTTGGGTTTTAATATCTCCAGGCCACCCTCGGCACCCTTAATCAATTGACATAACTATTCTATCTTGCCCATTATTGACGGGCAACTACATAATATAATTTGCTGTTGAAACGTTGTTTTATTTATGATACAGTCAAGGCTGGAAGGAGATAAGAGTTATGGCAAGTTTCAATAAGATTATGATTGTAGGGTACTTAGGGCGCGACCCTGAATTGCGCTACACGCCACAGGGGACTCCGGTTTGTGATTTTTCTATAGCCACGTCCGAGCGTCGAAAGGACAAAGCAGGAGAGTTACAGGAAGTAACGACCTGGTTCAGGGTCAGCCTTTTTGGGCGGCAGGCAGAGCTTGCAAGCCAGTATCTGACTAAGGGCCGACAGGTTTATGTCGAGGGGCAGCTTTCGCAGCGTGAATGGACAGACAAAGACGGTGCGGCGCGCACTTCGCTTGAAGTCCGTGGGACGGATGTTCAATTTCTCTCACCCGCGCCGGAGAGCGATCAGATTCAACCTCAGCCCGCGAGGGCCGCTAGCGCGAAAGCAACTGCCGGGACCGGCGAGGCGAAGAGGCCGCAGAACTCTCGGTCAAAGCAAGCTAAGTTTGAAGAAGACGAAATCCCGTTTTAATTAAAGGGTGCTTGAAAAGAAGGGCCAAAGCCCCAAAGGGGCGAAATTCAAAAGCCCGGCTGCCGCGCGCCGGGTAACGCGCGTGTACAATAACAAGCCCTGAAGAGACTGCTAAAAAAGTCCGAGTTGAAATGAAGCACGATACACCTCATCATCACCACGCACGGTCTGCTGCCCGCACTTCAGGCAGGCTGGTGACTCAGTGGCAGGTTCAACAGCTTGACCATGCGCTTGAGGTTGACGACGACGGCGGTCAGCACATACTGAATCTTCACTCGCAATCGCCCGCGATAGCGCACTCGCCTGCCGCCATGCCAGCGCATCATCTCGGCCAGCTTCCGCTCAATCCGCGGATGCTGCTTTCTCACCTCCTGATAGGCTGCCGTGGTGGCGCGCGCTCTGGCCGCTTGATATTCCGCTTCGTAGTCGTTCTTGATAACCGTTCGTCCTCCTTTCGCTCCCGCTTTCAGGCAAGTCGTGCGCAACCGACAAGCTTGGCATTGGCGGGCTGGAAAAAAGTATTGCCAGCCTTGATCGCGTCCTGTTCGCGTGCGACTGCGGCTGGTTTGCCCACCCGGACATTGCAATGCTTCGCCGGGCTCATCGAGTTGAAAATCTCCCGGTTGAAACAAGCCGGGCACCGAGCCCGGCCACTCATACGACGGCACATACACGGTCAGTTGTGGCCCGCTCTCGACCGCCAACTCGCGCAACACCTCGCCGCGAAAGCCGATCGCGTCCATCGACAAACTTTTGATGTCATTGCCGTGCGCCGCTTCTTCAGATTCAATCAAGGGCTGGGCATCCTTGGCTTCATCGCCATTGGCCGGCAGCACCTCGATGGCGCAGATCAACTCCGAGTCGGCATCCAGGCTGACATCCAGCAGATAGCCATTGTAATACTCGCCGTGTTTGCCGGTGCGCGCTTGCTCGTCAACCAGCGACAACAGCTTATCTTGGGCTTGGGGCTGGCGATCAGCCAATATCTTGTGGGCCAGGTCGAGCGCCGCGCGCAACTCGGTGGTGGCTTCGCCAACTGGCTCGCCAACTGGCTCGCCAACTGGCGGAGCGGCCCAGTGCTCGGCCCAGACGACGATCTCACGCAACTGCTCGACGCGTTGCAGCAAGCGCGCTTGGTCTTTGAGATCGGCGGTGGCTTGACGAATCCCGATGGCGCGCTGTTGATGCGCGACGACGGCTTCGGGCGCAAAGGGCTGGGCGGCCGCCAACAACCGCTCGCGGCTAGAAGCGACCAGGCGAATCGTCGAGGGCACGGCAATGTTAGCAATGATGTGGGTGGCGTCTTTGAGGCGCAGGCGATCTTTGACCAAGCCAAGGTGGCGGGCTTGGCGGAGAATCTCATCAAAGAGGTTTTGGAATCGCTCGACGCCAAGGCGGGTGCGAAACTGGGTCAACAAGGGCGGCGTTGGCAATGGGCTATCGAGCGCCAAGTCGAGGAAGAAACGGAAGGCGACATTGACCTGAGCCTCAGCGATGACTTCGCGATCCGACAACTCATAGTGAAATTGGAGGAAGTTGAGCTTGAGCAAGCGCACCGGGTCTTGGGCGCTGCGCCCCATCGAGGGTGAGTAACAATCGGCGACCAGATGACGCAGCGAGTCGAAATCAATCATGGCTTTGAGTTGGCGCAGATAGTGATCAGCGGGGATGAGTTTAGCAAAGACCAAGAGATCGATGTCGGTCGGGGCGATGTAGTAGTCTGGTTTGAGCATGGGAACCGCTCCTCTGCTAGAAGTCGCTTTCAGGATACTGCGCCGACCGGGACTTGCCAACTTTTTTAGCAGTCTCCTGTAAGGGCGAAATAAGTTTGATTGATCGACTTTATTTCGCCCTTACAGGGCTTTTGTTAACGAATGCTCACGACCTGGGGCGATGCGCCGGGCTGTTGAATAACGCCCTTACAGGGCTTTTCAGGCGGAGAGTTTTTTGATCTTTAAACCACATTCGCTTCTCTCACGCCCGATTGCTCTGAGAACCGCTCGTAGGCGAACGGAGTTATATCATCTGCCGCAGCTCCTGTAGAAATGATCTCCGCGAGTATGCGCCCCGCTGCGGGCGAGTGCTGAAATCCATGGCCGCTAAAGCCATTTATCATGTAAAAACCTTCGACCTCTTTGGCCGCGCCTATGATCGGCATTCCATCCGGGGTGACTTCATACAGCCCCGCCCACGCGTGCGCTATTCCTGCTTCGGCTAGCCTTGGCAAACGCCGCACGGCTACCTCCGTGACTTTCTCCAAAAACTCCCAGCTTACTGTCGTATCAAAGCGGGGCGGGTCATACGGGTCAGACATGCCAAAGAGAATCCCCGCTCCTTCGCGATGAAAGTAAAAAGTGGTTTCAAAGTCTATGACCATGATTCGATTTGCGGGGGCCTCTAAATTTGCTCCAGTGACTGAAACCGGCGCGATGGGTTCGCTGATAAATATGTGGCGGCGGTAAGGCAGGACGGGTATTTCGAGGCCGACCATATCTCCGACAGGCTTTGCGTATGGGCCGGCGGCATTGACCACGGCGCGCGTCGAAACACGCCCGCGAGTAGTTTCAACCTCGGCGACGCGGTTGCCTTCTCGGTCTATTCCTGTGACTTCGGTCTTTCGGACGATCTCTACGCCGTGCGCCTGAGCAGCTTTCGCAAATCCCATCGTTACGCCGTTAGGATCGGCAATCCCGTCGCGGGCGCAAAACGTAGCTCCGATGACGCCTTCGACTTCAAGCCCCGGAGCCAGTCTTTGCGCTTCTCCGGGAGTGATCACATCAACCTCTACTCCGAGGCTGCGCTGCATAGCGACGTTGCGGCTAAAAGCATTCAGGTTCGCTTCATCGCTGAGAAGAAAGAGGTAGCCATCCTGGTGAAAGTCGATTTCCTGCCCGACTTCATCCTCAAACCGCTCGAACATCCGTATCGATTCGATTGAGAGCTTTACATTAGCCTGGTTGGAAAACTGGTGTCTCACGCCGCCGGCATTTCTGCCCGTCGATCCCATGCCGAGCATCGGCTCTCGCTCGATCAGTACTACGTTTGTGATGCCGTTTCGCGCCAGATGATAGGCGGCGCTTGCGCCCATGCAACCGCCGCCTATGATGACTACGTCAGCGCTCTTCTTCATCGCGATAACTATTTTTACTTAGTTACGACGATCTTACCAGCCATGTCCTTGCCGCCTTTGTCCCCGTGAAAGCCGCAATAGTACGAGTAGGAGCCGGGCTTGTCGAATTTGAACTCGTAGCGACCGCCGGCAGTTAGCGTTTCCGACTTAAACGAGCCGTCATCAGCTACTACCGTGTGGCGACCCGATTCATTCACCCACTCGACGATCGTCCCTGCCTTGACGGTCAGATTTTTGGGCGTGAATTGAAAGTTGGCGATCTTCACGGTCGCCTTCTGAGGCGCGGCTACCGCTTGTGCTTTCAAAGCATTTGCGGACTGTTTACCCTTCGGCCTCGCCTCGGAGACCATTGCTAAACATGCTGTTGCTACAATTACTACCAGAATGATTCTAGCTCGTATGTGCATAAGTTTTCTCCTTAATTTGATTGAATGTTAAATTGACAGTGTTACTTTGAAGCAGGCATCACGCGAATCATACCCGCCATTTCCACGCCCCCCTTATCGCCGTGATACCCACAAAAATATGGGTGGTCACCCACTTGCTCAAACTTGCGTTCGTACGTCCCTCCCTTAACAAGCTCCGGCGACTTAAACGAGCCGTCGTCGGCTTCTACAGTGTGCCGCCCAATATCATCGATCCATTCGACAGTAGTGCCTTCGGTTACGGTCAACTCTTTAGGCTCGAACTGGAAATTGGTGATCTTCACGGTGACTTTGTTCGGCGTTGTTGCAGCGGGTTCGGCAGCTGCTTTCTGAGTGGTCGTAGTCGGTTCAGGAGCGATATACCAGAAGTAATAGGTTCCGACGCCGAGCAGGATGACTATCCACCAGAGCGCAAGCTCGAATCTCATCCAGCGCTTGAACCGCTTAAACCTCAGCGCCCTGGGCAGAATCTTTGTCGCGGCAACAAGAACTATGTAAATGCCCAGCACCTCTGCCAGCGTGCCGAGTCCTGCGTGAATAGCAGACACCCCATAATAAGCGTCGCCAAGCCTGGACGGAATCTGGGGCTGCACCTGTCTGTGAAAAGACGGGGCCATGATGAGAAAAATCATCACCAGGTTCAAAATCATCACGGCCGTCTGGCAATACTTATGCTCTTTGAATCGCTTTTTTCGAGCCAGGCGCATCCCATAAAGCAATGCGATTCCCATGCCGATCTGCACCAGCAGGTTGAGATCAGCCAGGAATGAGGCGTTCGTTCCTAAGAAACCTTTGCTCATCTGCGCTCCTTTTATCGTTAGATGCAATGAAACCTGAGCCTGGAAAAGGAACTGCGCTCCAAATCGTTATTACGCCACTTAATTAAAAACGGATTCTGTAGGGCGGTGAGATTCTTTAACAAATCGAGAGAAATGTCTACTACATTTTTGCATCAATCGGCGGAAAAGGTCAGAGTTCAACCGAAAACCCTACGGCTTCGGCCACGGCCCTTTCGTAAGCCAGCCGCGCGGTGACAAGGTCTTCAATCGCAAGCCCTGAGGATTTGAAGATAGTTATGTCTCCCGGCAAAAGGCGACCGGGAACCTTTCTCGTCACAAGCTCGGCGAGTGTCCCTTTCACGTGTGAAGGATCGATCGCCCCTTCTGCGAGGGGGATAAGGATTTCGCCCGCCTCGCAGCCCGCGGCCTCCCGAGCATCGATAAACAGGCGGGCGCGACGAACCGCTTCGGTGTCAAGCTCGCGGGTCGCGGGCGTGAATGCGCCGACGGCGTTGATGTGAGTTCCAGGCTCGATCATTCGCCCGTCAAAAAGCGGCGCGGGCGACCCTGTGCAGGTGCAGATCAGGTTGGCTCGTAAAACAGCCTGATTTGGAGCGACCGTTTCACAACGGATGTTGTAAGCAGACGCAACGCGCCGGGCAACCGCCTCGGCTTTTCTCTCGGTCCGCGAGGCAATCATTACGTTTTCTACTTCCGAAACCTGTAGCATCGCTTCGATATGAAACTCTGCCTGGACGCCTGCGCCAAAAACGGCCAGACGTTTCGGCCCACCCGTCGCGAGCAGCCGCGTAGCAAGCGCCGATGTCGCAGCCGTGCGAACGGCTGTGATAAAGCGGCCTTCCATCAAGGCAAGCGGAGAGCCTGTCTCGCCGTCCAGGAGCAGGTAAATTGCCTGAACCGTGTCGATGTTTCGCGCGGAATTATTTTCAAAGACGGACACTATCTTTGTGCCGACCGCGCTTTTGAAATCGCCAGATGTGCTCTCAAGCTTCGCGTGGGCGGGCATCTCAAGCAAAACGCCGCTTGCTTCCGGAATTGCAAGATGGAGGCGTGAAGGCGCAACAGCATCCCCGCGCGCGAGCGCGCGAAATCCGCTTTCGACCGCGCTGATAACGTCGGCCATATTCAAAACTTGACGGAGGTCGTTTCCCGTAAGGATCAGCATCTGTGCGAGAGGATTAGATTCTGTGGCGCGTTTTAACTATTGCGCTAAGTCGAGATACTTGATGAATATCAGCTCGTTATGTTTCTCGTTATAAATCAGCTCATCGATTACTTGTGCAGCCAGCATGATTCCAAAGCCGCCCGGCCTCAGCCCTTTCTGCTCCCTGACTGCCATATGAAAAAACGGGTTACCTTCGGGGTTGGCGACGGCCGCGTGTTCTATCGCCTTGAGATCGAATCCCTCGCCGGGGTCTTTGATCGAATACAGAACCGCCCGTTTGAGGCGTA
Organism: Blastocatellia bacterium; assembly: GCA_963728545.1. Lineage (GTDB taxonomy): Bacteria > Acidobacteriota > Blastocatellia > UBA7656 > UBA7656 > DASUNP01. The sequence continues at coordinate 925,314 of CAVSKO010000002.1, read as the reverse complement.
TGTATTTTACTTCTACCTGTTGATTGAGGTCGCACTTGCCGCCATGCTCTATCGCGTTGTTGAGCAATTCGCGAAAGACGGAGCCGATGGCTTCGCGGGTTCTCTTTGGAAAGGTTGGGCTCAACGCTTGCGAGAAATCTTTGGATCGGGTCCACGGCGCGCAAGTCACACGGCACGCGAATCTCTATCCAGTCCGGCTTTGCGCTGATGACCTGCACGTTACAATCGCTGGGGCGATCTGCGGCAGCCTGGATAGCCGAGCGCAGGTCGTCCAGGCCGAAAGGCTTTTCAAGCAGGTCGCAGGCATGATGGCGAAAGGCGTTGATTATCTTGTCGGGCGTGGAGTGGCCCGTCATTACAACGGCGCGCATATCCGGTTGCATCTCCAGCGCGCGTTCGAGCAGCTTGATGCCGTCCATGCCCGGCATCACTACGTCGGTCAGCAATATGTCTATGGTTTCTCTTTTTATCACGTCGAGCGCAGCCGCGCCTTCGCTTACGTCTATGACCCGAAATCCCTCTTCCGCCATCGCTTTTGAATAGAGCTTGCGGCTGTCCTCGTCATCTTCGGCTATGAGTAAAGTCTTTATCATATTCGTACCATTGAGAGGCGCAGCTTGATAGAACCCTTTCCTGCTGGCGAACATACCATGCCAGTCAATAGAGTTTCAACCGGTGAGCTTCATCCGGCAAATTCATCGGTTTCGTCCCGCTTGCTTGAATTCGTCGCGCGCAGCTAATAATATCGTTTTCGATCATCACTGAAACACCCGGGGCGATTGTGGAAACGAGACAGATAAACAGCGACACAGCCGAGATCAGAGCGGGCGAAGAACTTGACGTCGCCTCTCTGGAAGCCTACTTGCGCGAGCATCTGCCTGAGCTGATGCCGGGCGAACATCTTGACCGGACGACTATCGGAGTCGAGCAATTCCCCGGAGGCCATTCGAACCTTACATACCTGGTGCGCCTCGGCGGCCACGAGTTCGTCTTGCGCAGGCCGCCGTTCGGGCCTGTCGCGCCTACGGCTCACGACATGCCGCGCGAATACAGGTTGCTCGTGGCAATAAACCCACTATTTCCGCTCGCGCCTCGCCCTTACTTGCTGTGCGAAGACCTCGCGGTGATCGGCGCCCCGTTCTACTTGATGGAGCGTCGTCGCGGGCTGGTCGTACGCCGCGACATCCCGGAAGAGATCGGCGACGACCACGCGCTTCGCCGTAGAGTGAGCGAAGCGATGGTCGACACGCTCGCCGATTTGCACTCGGTCGATATTTATTCAACGGGCCTTGATAAACTCGGAAAGCCAGTCGGTTTTGTCACCCGGCAGGTGCGCGGTTGGGCCGACCGCTGGGAACGCTCGAAAACAAGCGAAGTCCCCGAAATCACCGAGGTCCTCACGTGGCTCAAAGAGAGAATGCCGCCCGAACCGGACCCGCAGGCCGGGCGACCGGCGACGCTCGTTCATAACGACTTCAAGCTTGATAACACCATGCTCGACCCTGCGGACCCATCGCGCGTAGTCGCCGTTTTAGACTGGGAGATGTGTACGGTTGGCGACCCGCTGATCGATTTTGGAATTTTTCTTTGCTACTGGGCGCAAAAAGACGACCCCGAAGCGCGGCGCGAATCGATAAGCCCCGTGACGACCGAGCCGGGCTGGATGAACCGACAGGAGATAATCGGGCGTTACGCCGAGCGGACGGGGCGCGACCTTTCGGGAATAGCCTTTTATGAATCTTTCGCGCTTTTCAAAGTTGCGGTCGTGCTGCAACAGATTTACTTTCGCTTTGTTCGGGGCCAGACGCGCGACGAGCGGTTTAAGAATTTTGACCGTAGAGTAAAAGGGCTGGCTCGCGCTGCGCTCGACGTTGCCCAACGCTCAGGAATCTAATTGACGAAGACTGAAGATCGAGAAAGGTATCTGATTGAGTCTGATCTATCTAATCCGCCACGCACAGGCGGGGTCACGCGATAATTACGATGTGCTCTCGGAGCTAGGCCACGAGCAGGCAAGGCTGCTTGGCGAGTATTTCGTATCTCAGGATACAAGCTTCAACGCGGTCTACTCAGGCAGCATGCAGCGACAGCGCCATACGGCTGAGCTTGCCTGCTCGGCATACGCGCGCGGCAATCTTCTACCGCCGGAAATAATTGTTGATTCGCGGTGGGACGAATTCAGCCTCGCCTCGGTCTATCGCTCGCTGGCGCGTCGCCTGACGGATGAGAGCGAAGAGTTCGCGCGCGACTTCGAAGAGATGCAGGAAGCCTTGCGGTGCGACCCTCATACGACGCGCGGAGCTACGGGGAGGTGCGACGCGGCAGTAATCCGCGCCTGGATGGGGAATCGTTATCCCGATTTTGAGGGGGAGTCCTGGCCGTCGTTTCGCGAAAGAATTCAAAAATGTTTTGCAGACTTTATGGCAAGTGATAACGAGCAGACCGTAGCGGTATTTACTTCTGCGACTCCGATAGCGATTATGGTAGGCGCGGCGCTAGAGCTTACGAATGAAAAACTGCTTTCCACCCTCGGAGTCATTTACAACACGAGCGTCAATATAATCGGAGCGCGGGCAGGTGATCTGAGGTTATTCAGTTTTAACTCCCTCCCGCATCTGAAAAACTCTCTACGGACTTTCAGGTGAGGTTTGCCGCGTAGCGGCATAATGATTTTAGCCGTGTGTTTCAGCGCACCGTGAGAGAGTCGTTAAATGCGCCGTAGGCGTGAAATGTTTATAGCGAGTGATCGTATAAGTCAAACAAGCCCCGTCAGGGGAGATATGTTGAACTGACGGGGCTTGATCGCTGAATCAATCTTATTACTAAAAACATTTCACGCCTACGGCGCTTTTTTAGGCAATTATTTTGTTGCCGCTTTCGCCTGCGCTTTTCCAGGGTGATAGCTCAGTTTGCTGTTGGCTTTAATCTCGTTCAAAGTGAACCACGCGGGTTTGAACGTCCCCTTTGCGTAAAGCTGCGCCTGGTCGAAGTAATGCGGCGACGCGGGATCGGCGCTCTGGCCGAATACCAGCACGGAGCGGGCCTGTACCTTTGGCGCAAACTCAACCACGCTGACAAACGAGTGGCCTGCGACTCCATACCTCCGCTTGTTGCCTTTCTCTGGCCGCGTGTAAAAATTAAAGACTATTCCGACAGGCCCCGGCCCGCCCGCGATTGGGAGGCTGGGCTGGGAATCGCTGAACGGCTCTTCGCCGCTCGTGTGCCGGCGTTGAAGCCGGTTGATCTCGCCCCAGGCCACCTGCCACGTCCCGAAGTCGCGCTGTAGATCGCTCATCACCTCTTCAAGTATTCGAACCCGCAGGTAAGGCTCTTTCCCGACCTGTCCACGCTGTCGGACGAGCTTTTCGAACCACAGCATGAACAACGTCATCTGCACAGATTCGATTGTGCTAACCGAGTTCCAGGCTTTCAACTGAGCTATAGCCGGAGCCGTTTTTTCTGCGCGGGCGGCGTCTTCCTGTTTCAGCTTTTCCCATTCTTTGACTAGCTCCGGAATGTAATTTTCCGATTCGAGCACTGACGTATCGAACCCGGCGCGCGCCCATTCTTCATACGAGAACTTTTCTTTGGAAGAGAGTATGCGCCGCGATATTTTAGCCCGCGCATTGTCGAGTTCGCGCACCATGTATTCCGGGAAACTCGCTTTCGCGGGATTGCCTTCGCTCGTCGTAGTGAAAGGCGTTTGATTGCAATTCTGTAAAAAGCCTGACTTCGGATTTGTGAGTTGTGGAAGCTCTTCAAACTTGTGAACGCCCTGCCATTCGGTTTCGGGGTTGCTGCCGTCCACGGGTTTTGTCCAATCGAAATTGGTCGCCCGGCGCGGGACCGCGCCGTTGTAGATGTAAAAGATATTTCCTTCGCGGTCCGCGTACATCGCGTTGAACATCGGTATTGCCGTGCGAGACATCGCGGCTTTGAACTCGGCGATGTTGCGCGATTTGCCCATCGCGTACCACTCTTCGAGCATGCCGCCTTCTTCAAGGCCGGACATTCTAAGCGCTATGGGCTTTCCGTCACGCACCGCCACGATAGGCCCGTGATGTGTTTTGCGAAACTTGAAACTCTTCGTCTCAATGCCCTTATCGGTCTTGATCTTCACCGCCTCGGTCCACTCGCTCGCCGTGCGATAGCCGTCGCCGTAGCGATACGCGAGCGGGTTTTTAGGATCGTCAAATTTTTCAACGTAGGTATCCGTTATATCAGGGTCATTGACCGTGTGGCTCCAGCCCAGGTAGTCGTTATGCCCTATGGTCGGAAAACCTGACCCGAAAAACGACGCGCCGGAAATGTTCCACCCTTCGTCGCTGTGCAGGTGGCCTTCGTACCACTGGCCCGGCCCGAATAGAGGTTGATGCGGATTGATGAACAAGAGCGCGCGACCGCTGGAGCTTTTCTGCGGCGTTACGGCCCACATATTCGACCCGATCACTGCTTCTGCTCCCATCTGGCTGTAGAGATCTTCGCTCAGGCTCAATTTCGATCCGGTGGTTGCGCCTGCGGGCGCGTCCGGGTCGCCTTCGCGTATCGCGGTTCTCAACTCTTCCATCCGAATACCAGTCTTGCCAAAGATGAAAAGCTGGTAAAGTGAGAAGCGGCCTAAGGCCAGTACGTGCCAGGGTTCGAATTTAGTTATGAGTCGCGGCTTGACCTGCGGGTTTGTCTCAAGAAAGTAATTAAGCCCGTCGGCTACGGCCGCGCATAGCTGTTGAGAGCGAGGGCTGAGACGCTGGTATTCCGCCATCGCGAGTTTTGGAATCCCAAGCGCGCGGTTCAGCAGATCGCCGGTTACACCCTTTTCGCCATGAACTTCAGAGGCGCGGCCAAGCGCGCGGATATAACTGTCTTCAATCTGCCAAAAGTTGTCTTCGGCCTGCGCATAGATGTATCCAAAAATGCAGCTCGCGTCCGTAGGCCCATAAACGTGCGGAACGCCATAAGTGTCTCGATAGATCGTCACGGACCGCGCGATCTTTTCAAGCTTTGGGTTCGCGGCCCGCGCAGTTGTCGAAGGGAAGGTTGCCGCCAGCAGAGCTGTCACCAGCAACAGCATCAACCACGCGCCGGGCTTTCGACTAAAGCGGGCGGGGTTTATAGTTCTCGAATTACTCCTTGCCGACGGACGACGTATCTCTTCGTCCGAAGTCTGCGAACCCGACATTGGCTTGATTGACATAGCGAATCCTCCCTCTTTGAAGGCGTGGGCCACCGGTTTCCAACGACTTTTAATGGATTTGCGCATTGTACATTTCGACCCGGGTTCGCGCAAGCAAGTATAGGGAACCGGACTCACCGCCGCAGACACAGAGAACATATAGAAAAAACTCTGCGCCCGCTCTGTGTTCTCTGTGTCTGCGGCGGTGAAGGTTCCGATTCTTCATAGATTGCCGTTGCTTTTAATCGGCATTTGAGAATAGACTTTTCGCGCAGCTTGAATGGATAAGCGTGGATGCCGCTAGCCTTAACCATGCGGAGAAGGACCACATTAAAGTCTGAAACCTGAAGCTTCACATCCTTAGTTGGGGATAAATAATGGTGCTCGACCAGATTAATAACCTCAGTCCGCTGGTGCTCGGCCTTGCTGTCGCCGGGGTCATAATAATTATCTTAGGCATAGTCGCCTTTTTCATCTTTCGCTCGCGGGCGCGTAAGCGCGACGACGACAAACGCATGCAGGCGGAGTTTGCTGCCATAGACCGCGAGGCGCAGTTTGCGGCGGCGGCGGACCAGACCGGCTATCAAAAAGACCCGGATGAACTCACCAGATCAATCTCAATGCTGTTTCGTGAGTATCTTTCAATGCCGGTCATCGGGATATACGCGGGTCGCGAGGGTAGCGAGTCAATCGAGAGAATATCGCCCAAAAGCCCTTCGCCTTTCGATACGCTGGACGAAGCCGTAGGCATCTCTGAGATACCAGCTTCTTTACCCGCTTCTACTATCCCTCAGATCAGAGTGCCGCAAATTACAGGTCTCAGCTCGATAGTTGGATCAACCTCTATGACTACTCAGGTCTATGGTGAACGGCAACCGCGACCGGATATTCATGAGCAAGAGGCCGGGGGCCAGGCTATAGACGAGGCCGCCGCCGGTCCCGCCGAGACAGAACAGCTCGCAACCGTTCCGGCACCGAACCAGACGGTTGCCGTATTACCGTGGCGCGGGCCTTTTGGCTGGAACGGCATTATCATCACTCGCGCCGACCAGGGAGCCGACCCGAACGCGCTCGCTCGCTTTGGCGAGCCGCTCGCGCGGTTGGGCGACAGACTCGCTGTCGCTTTGCAATTGCAAAGCGAGCAAGCGGAGCGCGACCTTGTAACGGAACGCTCGCTTCGCACGACAGGCTTTGCCCAGGCGCTTCTTGCGTCGCTCGATGCCCCTGCGCCTTTTGCTTCGATCACTCAAGAAGTGGCGAGCCTGGTCGGAGGCGAAAGCGCCGCGCTATGGCGCATAGAGCCGGACGGGACTATGGTGCGCATGGTCGCCGCGTACGGCTTGCGCTCAGCCGAATTCCTTCCGCTGCCGCTAGGGCAAGGGTTGGCCGGGACTGTCGCTCAGATGGCTTCGCCGCTTGCGATTGAAGACGCTCCGGCAGACCCGCGATGCCTTTTTCCCCGCGAGGCAAAAGAGAGCGGAATAGGCAGCTACCTGGGCGCTCCCCTTGTCGCAGACGGAGAGATGCTGGGCGTCCTCGAAGTTCATACGACGCGCCCTCACGCCTGGTCCGAAGATGACTCCGCGACTTTGCAATCTGCGGCTTCGCTTGTGGCCGAAGTTGTAAAGAGCACGGACGCGCGCGGCAATCGGCTCAAAGTTGAAAGCGCTTACCTGGGCTTGTCGGAAGCCTTGCAGCGATTGCGCTCGCGCGAAGAAGTGATGGCGGCAGCCGTCGAGGTTCTGGGTCACGCGCTCGGCGTTTCGCGCGCCGTCGTTGTCGAGATCGACGAGCAAGGACAGCCCGCGCCCATAAAACACGAATACAGATTGCCCGACGTGAAATCGGCTGTGGGAGCCGCTTTCGCCGACTCGACAGCACGCAGCGCGCTTGAAGCTACGGCCAGCGGAGAGCCTGTCGAAACGTCGGACGCGGGTAACCACTCTTTGATGGGCGGCGATCTTTCAGTTAATCTGGGAACGCTTTCAGAGCTTGCGCTGCCTTTGAGATTAGAAGGCAAGACGCGAGCAATAATCTTCTTACATCAATGCGACCGCGCTCGCCAGTGGCACACAGACGAGATAGAGTTCGCGGATCGTGTGACCAGACAGCTTGCCCTGTCGCTCGCAAACGTCAAGGCCATCGACAGCGCGGCGCAGGGAGCGCAGACGGCGTCTTCGAGAATATCCGAGCTTGAGGCTCATCTCGCCGAGCTTGAGAAATCGCTTGCGGCGGCTCGCGCGGCTAAGCCGGAGCCGCTGCCGGGAGCCGAGCAGGTTAAAGCTATAGTGAACGAGGCGCGGGCCACAGCCGAAGCGGCGCGCAGGTCGGAATCGCAGATGCGCGAAGATCGCGACCGCGTCAGAGAAGACCAGGAGAGGCTGCGGCGTTCAGCGCAGCAGTTGCTGGAGATCAACCGGCTAAAAAGCGAGTTCATAGTAAACGCGGGACACGAGCTGGAAGCCTCGCTTCAAACCGTTCTCGGATTCGCCGACCAGATTCAACAGGGCGCGTATGGGCTTTTGACGGCAGAGCAACAGCAGGCGATGCGCAATCTTCACGGGTGGGCGAAGCGCATGCAAAACGACATCGAATGGTTGATCGAGTATGGCTCTACAAGATCGCGGCGGCTTGAGCCGAGAGGTGAAGGCTGAAAAAATGAGCGGCTTAGATCGGTAGTCCGGTGAACCTACGGGGAACTAAAAAGATTCACCGCAGAGACACAGAGAACACAGAGCGGGCGCAGAGAAAACGTATAATCTCTGCGCCCGCTTTGTGTCTCTGCGGTGAAGTGTTTTAAACTCTCAAACACTATGCTGGCTTGAAAACGGCTCCCGAAGCCTATTTGATGACTCCGGCAGTCGGCGGCCCGTTGTTCCACCAGTACATCTTTTCAAGCTTCTTCTCCCTGGGCCATACCTGATCCATCGTTTCACCTTCGAACATATCGCCGTTCTTCATCACCCATCTTATGGAGCTTGTGTTCTGAATGTCTTTGAGCGGGTCTTTATCAAAGATTATCAGATCGGCGAGCTTGCCCGATTCCAGCGATCCTACGTCATCTTGCAAACCCAGCGCTTCGGCTCCGAATATGGTCGCGCACATCAAGGCTTCGTGCTGAGTCATGCCGCCCGATTGCAGCGCCCAAATCTCCCAGTGGCAGCCCAGCCCCTGTAGCTGACCGTGCCCGCCCAGGCAAACACGACCGCCGGCCCTAACCACTTCGGCCGCCCCTCTGGCTATACCCGAGTGGCCGTATTCTTCGGGCAGGAACCATTGGGTGCGCCGCTTGAGCATAGTGTCGAGCAGTTCGTGCGGCACAAACCGACGTAGCTTTGCGTTGCCGTGAACGTCTGTGTTCTGGAAGAAGTAATTCTCAGTCCACGGAGCGCCGTAGGCCACCAGTATCGTCGGCGTGTAAAAAGTCTTTGTCTTTGCCACGTACTGAGCAACGTCTTTGTAAATCGGGTGAATCGGGAGCGAGTGCTCGTGTCCCGAAAACCCGTCGGCCATCTGCGACAGGTTGAGCTTCATGTCGAGTGCGCCCTCTGTCGTTGGCGAGATGCCGAATTCTTTACAGGCCATCGCAACCCACTGCCGCACGATGCGATCACCCGCTACGTACTGCTTTAGCGTCGTAGTCCGGTAAGCCTCTTTGTATCGCTTGATGAAGTTGCGCGTAGCGTCTTTGTCGTCCAGGCCCGAAGCGGAGAAGACGCCTGGACCCGTCGAATAGACTCGCGGGCCGACTATATCGCCCGTGTCGACGAGGTCGGTGTAAGCGAACACGTCGTTCGTGCTGCTTTGCGGGTCGCGCGTGGTAGTGACTCCAAAAGCGAGGTTCGCAAGATACTGCCACACCTGCGTCTGATGAACCCCGCGCGGCGCCCACATATGAGCGTGAACGTCGACAAAGCCGGGCGTAATGGTCTTGCCCGTTGCGTCTATAATTTTCGCGCTGGCGGGAATCTGGACTTTGCCTTTCGGGCCGACGGCAGTGATGCGGTTATCGGTTATTACGATGTCGCCGCGCTCTATGATCTCGTTGCCTTTCATAGTTATGATGCGTGCACCGCTCAATACCACGACGCCCTTCGGACGCGCGCGCGTAGCTTCGACCGTTACATCGATGATCTCCGGCTTATCGGAAGCGATATTCTGGCGATAGAGTTTTGACCCCCACGCCCAGACTACCCATTTGCCGTCTTCGGACCAATCGAGATAATCACCGCCTTCACTTGACATCTTCTTGACCGGGACGGAGGAAGGGCCGGCGGTTATGCTTACGTTCACAGTCTCTTTGCCCGCTTTCGGAATCGTCACCAGGTAATGCTTGTTTTGAAGATTCACGAACGCGTGGCCGCCTTCGGGCGATACCATAATCTGATCGGCATTGGGCGGGAACGGGCCCGGCGCGCTGCCAGTCACTTTCAGATGGGTTCGCCGGTCGTATCCGTCCAGCCTCACAGATGTGAAACCGTTAAAGGTAGTGAGATAGACGCGCTGCGGGTCTTTCGTGAAATGCGGATAGCGGCCTCCTTGCGTCGGGCCGATAAGCGTCGAATCGCCGCCCGCAGCCGGAATCCACCTGAGGTCCAACCCCGCGTTCGGAAATATCCCGGCTACCTCGTTATTGGTCACACCATCTTCGGATAAAACATCGTCGTGGCGCATGTGCAGATCAGAGTAAAGCTGATCCGCAGTCGCTCCCGACACGAAGACAATCTTTCCGCTGTCGGGCGAGTAGACGGGCATGGAGTAGAATGCGGCCCGCCGCGTGAGCCGCTCAGGCTGCGAGCTGCCGTCCGAGGCTACGCGATAGATGTGCCCGCCTTCTGCCGACCAGGTCACATAAGCGATATGGCGGCCATCGTGCGACCACGCGGGCATGAACTCTCCGATTGACGAATCGGTCAGACGTTTCGGCTTGCCCGCAGGCAGGTCCATCACCCAGAGCTTGCTGAGCGAGCTAAAGACCGCACGCTTGCCGTCGGGCGAAATCGCGGGCCAGCGTATCAGCCTTGCTTTCACACCGGCCCCGTCATCGACGCGCGTCTTCGAATAAACGCGGTCGGCGATCTCGGCTTCTACCCTGGCGGTGAAGGGAATCACCGTAGCTTTGCCGCTTTCGAAATCTACGCGCTGGACCTTGCCGTTTATCGGGACGAGGAGCGATCTGCCGTCGGGCATGAACGTGTACCCCGGCATGGTGTCGCGCGTGGCGCGCGATTCTTGATCGTCGCGAGTGACGGGATAAATCAACCAGCGTTCTTCGCTGGTTTCGAGATCGCGCACGCGCAAGGCGGTGCCGGTCTCGTAGCGAGTCGCGTAGACGAGCTTTTTGCCGTCGGGCGACAAGACGGGCCTCATTGCGCTCCCCTGAGCGTTCGTTATCGTAGCCGTCTCGCTCGTCTCCCGATCAAAGCGAACTACCTGCCAGATCGGAAACCTGGCATTGTAGTTGAAAGCGCCCATGCGAACGGAGTAGTAGAGGTAGCGCCCGTCGGGCGAAGCGACCGCGCCGAATTTATTCTGTCGCGGAAGATTGGGCAGTCCCGAACCGGGTGGATTAAGCGGAGGGTCGGGCGTGCCTACCACCACACCTGAGCCGCCGTCTTTGTGATACATCCACAGAGAGAAGGTGCCGATGGCATCGCCCGATCTCGACGCGACGATGTAATTGCCGTCGGCTGTCCACGACGGGGAGATAAACATCTGGTTGCGCCCTTTTGTGATCGCTTTCGGGTCCGTGCCGTCCGGGTTCGAAACCCAGATGTTCTCGGCCCCGCTGCGGTCGCTCAAGAAAGCTATCTTCTTGCCGTCGGGCGAAAACTTCGGCTGGCTTTCAAAAGAGATTCCGCCGATAATGCGCTTCGCCTGCCCGCCCGACGCGGGCATGGTGTAGATGTCTCCGAGCAGATCGAAGACGATTGTCTGTCCGTCGGACGAAACGTCCAGCGACATCCACGTGCCTTCGTCCGTCGTAAACTCGATCTTGCTTGTTGCCTTGAGCGGTAATTCTTCTTCTTTCTTCTTCTCGTCCTTTTTATCATCTTTCTTGTCGTCCTGCGCAAAAGCCGCGAACGGCGCGGAAACGACAAACATCAATAGCAATGCGAGGAGTGCTCGCGCACGATAACCGAATAGCATAGTTGTCCTCCTTGATGTGAACCCGAGAATCGGCCTTCAAAAATTGGAAGAAAAAATATAAACCAAAAAGCCGCCCCAAATCTATCCGAAAACCGCTATAATTCAAGGGCGCTGTTCACGAACCTTTAAGCTCGAATCGCAATTTGTGCAAAAAGCAGCAGGAGAAATAAAATGAATATTTTCTCGCATCGCAATCTGGACCCCGACCCGATCCCTGAGCCTGACCCGGTCCCAAGACCCGAGCCGGTGCCGCATCCCGACCCTGTGCCGCACCCGACCGACCCTATTCCCGGGCCGTCTGACCCTATACCCGGCCCGGCGTAAAAAGAAATAATTAATGGAAGCGAGTTTGAACTGATGTTGATGCTTTGTCCAATATGCGCGGGTGAATTTCAGATGCGCTTGGCGTCCTGTCCGGGTTGCGGGTGCGGGCTGATTCCGAGCCAGATTGCGGAAAGTCACGCGCCGCCCACCGAACGAGCAGACAGAAAGCGTATGGAGTTTGTCGAGCTATGTCGCCCGCGAGCTTATCCCGTGGCTATGCTCATCAAGCAGATGCTCGAACAAAACGGCGTGGCGGCTACTGTGCAAGGCGGGCAATCGCTATCGCTGCTTCCACATCTGGCATTTGTCGGACAGCTACGCATATTTGTAGATAAAGACCAGTTGGACTACGCTCACGCGTTGTACAGCGCCTATTTTGAATGCGAAGAAGAGATCGACTACATTCCTGATGATGAGCATTGAGGCTCTACCTGGGCTGTCGCCCCGTCGGCTGTCCGGGTGGAAGCAGAGAGCCGTCCTTATCGCGGCGATCATCCTGGGTCCCGCCGAACACTTCCTTGAATGCCCCGACAGAAGAGAGCACCGAGCTTGTCTCAACCGGCATGAAGATGACTTTTGAATTCTGGCTCGTAGCCATCTGCGAGAGCGAATCGATGTAGCGTTGAACAATCAAATAATGGGCTGGATTCCCATGCCCTTCGGTTATGGACTCGGATATCTGGCGGATGGCCTGGCCTTCGGCTTCGGCCTGGCGCAGCCGAGCCTGGGCCTGGCCTTCGGCGCGAAGAATCGCCGCTTCTTTTTCACCTTCCGCGCGGGCGATTGCGGACTGCTTCTCGCCTTCGGCCCGCGTAATTGCAGCTTGCTTTTCACCTTCCGCGTTAAGTATCACCGCCCTTTTATTACGCTCGGCGGTCATCTGTTTTTCCATCGTCACGCGAATATCTTCAGGGGGATGGATATTTCTGATCTCAACGCGAGTGACCTTAACGCCCCATCGGTCTGTGGCTTCATCAAGCACCGTGCGCAGCCTGCTGTTTATTACGTCGCGCGATGTGAAAGTGTGGTCTAAATCGAGGTCGCCGATGATAGATCGCATGGCCGTTATCGTGAGCTGCATGATCGAGCCTGTTAGATCGGCGACTTCGTAAACGGCTTTGATCGGGTCGGTGATTTGATAATAGAGGACAGAGTCTATGCCTACGGTGACGTTATCGCGAGTGATGACGGGTTGAGGAGGGAAGTCGAGCAATTGCTCACGCAAATCAAGGGTCCCAAGTCCGGGTTTCAGGCCGCTCCAATAGACTGTGCGCGGCTTATCAATAAACGGCACGATCAGGTTTAGCCCGCTCGAAGCCATATTGTGAAATTTGCCTAGCCGCTCGATAATCATCACCGATGCTTGTCCGACGACTCGGAATGATTTCAGCACGGTAATAAGCACAACCAGAGCAAGAACACCGAGAAAGATCATTCCAGGGTTTATTTCCATAACCTCGTCACTCCTGTTTGCCCGGCATACGTTTTAAAGCCGGGCGAAATCGTTATTCTACAAGACGGCCAGCTTGTCGCCATGACGGCAGGCTGTCCACGCGGCTGACATAGACCGATGTGCCTTCGACCCGCTCGATGCGGACCTGCTCGCCTTCTTTCAAAGGCTCTTCGCCTTCGACAGGAAAAGCGCGCCAGGTCGAGCCGAAGATGCGGACCGCGCCTTCGCCGAGCGCGCCTTCCGACGAAGAGACCACAACGACTACGCGGCCCGGCATCGAATCGATGCCGCTTTTAAGCCCGCGACCCGGAGACCAGCGCATGAAGACGCGCTCGAATATTGTGCGGGAGGCTATCGTGAGCATGACCGATACGACCAGAAAAGTTATGACCTGGAGCGGAAGCCCCACAAGGCCGGTGAGCGAGAGCAGCGCCGCTACTATCGCGCCGACCCCGAACCACAAAAGAACAAACCCCGGCGTGAATATCTCGGCGGCGATAAACAGCACTCCAAGTATTAACCAGATGTACCAATAATCCGACATATTCTCACGCCGCACGCCTTGCCGGTTGAATGCGATAAGACGCGCTCGCCTATATACGCATGACTTTAATAACTTTTGTCGGAATTATCTTTTCGGTATGGCTAAAAAGCAAGCCGGGGATTGAAATGGACGTGAAAGAGATACGGATCAGTCGCTTCGCCTGCTGGCCGCAAAGCCAAAAGCTACGCCTGCGAAGATTGCGAGAATCAATTCCGTAAGCCCGACCACCATTGTGATCTTCTCGCTCATAGGCACGCGCTTTATGATTTCGGCAAAAACAAGAAGACCGCCGCTCCAGATGAGAAGGTGTTTTTGCGCCTTTGAAAGGCCCATGATTAGAAACCGATTTTATTGAGACTCGATTTTATTGAGTCCAGATTTTATCGAGCCCCGGCTTATTGAGGCGATTGCCCGACCGAAGACTGTCCGCCGGGTTCCGATTGGCGCTCGGAGATGCGCGGCCCGCCTGTCGGCGAATAGCGGACGGGCGCAGGCCCTCCAAAGAAGGTGATGACCTTCTTTATAGTCTCGTCCTGAACAGCGCGGAACGAGTAGGTGGACCCCCCGCGATTATATATGACAAACAGCAGCGGCCCGCGCCCGCGCGTGTATGCGACCCCGGCAAGCGCGCTCACGCTGCTGAGAGTGCCGGTCTTTCCTACGACCGATCCGCGATAGGCGTCTGTGAAGCGCCTTTGCAACGTCCCCGCATCTATACCGGCTACGGGCAGCATCTCTTCAATGCCGAAGCCTTTGTTTTCAAGATAAGAGATCAGCTTGCGGAGTATGTGTATAGTGCCGCGAGGCGAAATGTAGTTCGAGCCAAGCCCCGACGGAGTAACTATGCTCAACTCGTCGTCTTTAAGCCCTACCTCGGTTCTGAGGAATGCCTGCACGGCGAGCGGCCCGCCCACGAGGTTGCCGATGACTGTCGCCATCCAGTTGTTTGAAAAATCGTTCAGCCCTTTTAGCACGCGAACGAGCGGGAGCGAGGTGTGAATGGCAAGCAGCTTGAGGTTTGTCGTATTGACTGCCGAGTTAGTGATGGTCTGGCCTGAAATCTTTAAAGATGGCGGGACCGAAGACCAGTTCTGAGCGCCCGCGCGCCCGTCGCTTGCCCGCATGCTCAGAAATCGGGGAAATGCCGACTTGACGCCTGCGCTCCAGGTTTCCGGCGTCAGCGTGTTGCGGAAACTCTTCGCCGACGCCTCGCGCGATGCCGAGAGGTTGAAATAGAACTGCCCCAGGACTACAAGGTCGCCTTCGACGGAGTGAATCCCGCTGCGGTTCAAGTTGTCGGCTATCAGAAGGGCGTTCTCATGAAAGAAGGCCGGGTCGCCGCTGCCGATCACATAAAGCGAGCCGTGCAGAGTCCCGGTCGAGGGGTCGAGCGCCCCATCGGTGTAAAGAGTCGTTCTGAATCTAAAGTCCGGGCCAAGCTTCGATATGGCCGCAAGCGAAGTCGCCACTTTAACGACAGAGGCGGGGTTGAAAGGCCGGTCGGCGTTATGCTCGGCCAGCACCTCGCCTTTCATATTCGTGACGATGAACCCTTGATTATCCGCCTCGAAGCCGCGCGCGGCCAGGCTGTTGGCAAACGCAAGCACGAGCGGGTTGATCGAGATAGGATCGACAAGCGTCTGGTCGGCAGCTTGACCGTTCACAGCGTCAGTCGCGGGCCTTGCAGGAGGATACGTCGCAGCATGCCCCGCCGTACTGTCGTTGTTTGGCGAAAGCGTTGTCGAACCGGAATGAGATTTATTTGCCGGTTCTACGGGCTGAGATTGGGGGTTGGTCCAGGTCTGGGTTAAGAAGTTCTGTATGCCTGTGCGGTGATAGACGGGAGCGCTTCGCGCGACCTGGCGACGCCATTTCGACCTGTGGTTTCGCCCGCGCCCGCGAGCCAGCCGCCCCTGTTTAGCAGACCCTCGGCCGCGCCTGGAGCCCCGCGCTACTTGCTTTCTCGATTTTGAAGACTTGCTGCGCGCCAGTCGAGAAGAAGTTTTTTTCCGTGACTCTTTCTTTGCGCCGCGTGCGGTCGTTTTGGCTTTGCGCGATTTCGACGCTCGGCCAACCGGCTCCGCGAACGTAACAGAGCATGTAAGGCTGAAAATGATTAATAATGAAATTGCGATCTGCTTTCGGAGCCTGTTTGAGGTCATAAGAACTGCCCGTCCTCTCGATCTGATTGCTCGTCCAACTCGCGTCATTCCTGGTATTTTCGGCAACCGGAAGCACAGATGCGCTCGGCATTGCCCCGACCCTGGATAAAACCCGGTCTTACAGCACTCTCGTTTTGGTAAAAGGGGCTTTGACTGTGTGTCTCATTTACCTTGCGACGTTAAGATAGCACAGGTTTTACAAGCGGTCTACTACTTAATAAATATGCAACAATTTGGAGATGTAACACAATACCTTTCTCAAAAAAGTAAAGAGAGGGGAACCGTTTTACAACCCGTCGCGCCGGTCGGGCTGGTTTCGACAACCTGCCTGCATATTATTTTCATAGCAGACAACCTCATCACCAGGGCGACTCATCGGCAATTGAATAGCCACCGTTAACGCTAAGCCACTTTAGATCGTCATTAAGTAGAGAATCCTTTTCCGGCGAGGGAGTGAGATTCTTATCGTCCTGTGAGTGTTTGTCGCGCCTGGTAATGCAAATCGTTAGGCGCGGTAGAGTAAGGTATAAATTAAAGAATGAGGAAGAAACAATGACAGGTCTGTTGCTGCTAGTTGCTTTTGTCCTGACTTTTACTTGCCCATCGGCGTTTGTCGTCCAATCCCAAAGTGATCAGGCGCAGGTTGCGCAGGGTGACCGCAAAATAAAAGTTAAAGATGGGAAGAGTATAGTGCGGGACAAATCCAAGCCAGTGCGTAAGGCTATAGAGGCCTGGTACGCCAGCAATATGGAAGCGTTTAAGGCGAAGGATGTGGCGGCGATAATGGCTCTGCGCACGGATGACTTTCATACCATTACGCCGGATGGCAAAGTAAACTCGCGAGCTGACATGGAAACCCGTACAAAGCTCTTCCTGGATAGGATTGACCATTTCATCTCCCAAGATAATCGGATCGGGACGATTGAGGTGGAAGGCAATCTGGCGAGTGCCTACATAACTCAAAAAACAGTTCGGATGCAGCGCTTTCCTGATGGAACCTTACACAAGGTCGAAGCCGGTGCGGTGCAGCGCGAGACTTGGAAGAAGACCGCAGAAGGCTGGAAACTGTACCGAGTAGACAATATTCGCGACGATGGGTTGTTGGTAGACGACAAGCCTTACAAGCCGAATCAATGAAGGATTCACCCCTGGTTCTGCCGGGTAGCAAACGCAAGAGACTGGAAAGCGAAGCCCCCTGGCGTCTTCGTCATGAGGGCTCCGCCGCTTTGGACGCTCTCTGGTCGTGGCGCTGAATGCTTACTACTTGAACTCTACGACCGGTGTTTAAACCATACCCTGCCTGGGACAAGTGTACACCAGCATTATCACCCTACTCAGTTACGCCACCGCCGGCCTAAACCTCTGACACTTGAAAGCTGCAACGAGCTTGCCACCCGCCCCACGGAGAATCCCAGTAAGTTTCGGCCCGCCGACAAAATGGGACTGAGGTCAAACGGCTCTACCTTGCGAGGCAGGCGGCGGCGGAAGGAATGCGGGCGGATTGTAAAATTTATGATTGATAATATCAAGGACTGTGCTTATACTGCCGGTATCTTGCGCAAACCCGAATGGTTGGCCCCAATCAGGTGAGCGCAAAGACGCCTCAGAACCAGGTTAAGAAGCAAGAATCATAAGGCCCGTGCTCGCAAGCCCTCTGCTTGCCGGTGCCCCGAAAGGAGCCGAGACTGTAGGTCTTCGGTCAATATGCGAAGAGTATATCTATTCGGCGACATCAATAACGAGCGAACCGAAAAGTTCATAGCCCAATTACACGAGCTTTTCGACGAAAACAAAGACC
Source organism: Blastocatellia bacterium (assembly GCA_963728545.1). GTDB lineage: Bacteria > Acidobacteriota > Blastocatellia > UBA7656 > UBA7656 > DASUNP01. The sequence continues at coordinate 907,710 of CAVSKO010000002.1, read as the reverse complement.
CTATTACTATCTACATCAACTCGTGTGGGGGTAGCGTCACGGATGCGCTTGCTATCTACGACGTGCTGCAAAATGCGCCTTGCGACATACACACGATATCGCTTGGGAAGGTCCATTCGGCGGCTCTTACCGTCATGCTCGCCCCGCCAAAGGCCAACCGCTCGACTTACCCGAACACGGAGTTCATGTCGCACGACGTTAGCTGGAAAAGCGACGGGCCGCGTGCGTTCTTAAAAGACCGCGTCGATCAGCTTGAGCGGACTGTGAATCAGTTGCTGCGCGTCTACACTGCGGACACGGGGCTATCGGAAGACGAAGCGCGACGGCTGTTTTTCTCCGACCTGGCGGATCATTATTTCACGCCCGAAGAAGCGAGAGAGATGGGATTTGTCTCGCAAATCCTCGGCTCTGACAGCAACCACGCGCGCTCGCCTGTGCGGGCCGACCTGCGCGCGGTAGAGCCAATCAGCGCCTCCCAGAGCGAGGAGATGACGCTGGTCAATTCTTCAAAGGATTAGCGACCGGCTGAGGGGTGTGAGCGGTCAACAGTTTGTCGCCCGGGAGATCAGGGATAGAAGAGGCGGTGACGGCTTCTTCTATCCCTTTTCGTTTAGAGCGCCCCTTGAAAGGCTATCTGCTCGTTCGTGAAGAAAGCCACTACTTGACCTAAAAGAAATGCAGGCTCCGAATGGCCCTCGAATACAAAATTTGCTTCCTCGCGGCTTTCGACAAAGCGCACACCGGCCTGTTTGAAAGTCGCTTCCAGATGCTCTCGGTATTTCGGATGGACCCCTTCATCGTTTATAAAGACGCGAAGGTTCTGCCCGCCAAGCTCTTCGATCTTCTCTTCAAGCACTGCTTTGTATTGCTCGCCCATAAACTGTTTTCTTCCTCTCCGATCGTTTGATTAAGCAAAACGTAAGCTTGCCGCTTCAACTCTAATGATCGAGAGAAAAAAGTCAACCTATAGCGAATTCAAGATCGGAAAGAGGGAGCAAAGCCACCCCCTCTTTACCTGTTACGGTTTTAGGCCGCGCTTGCTACCATCTGCGGTATGAGCTCTGGCGGTAGCCCTGCTGGTATCCTCTGTAGAAACCATCGCGGTAAAACTGGTTGCCATCTCTAAAGCTACTGTGGCGGCTCGGGTTGAAAGAATCGCGGTCTCTCGCGTCGTCCAGCCCTTCTTTCAGGCCGTTATTGTAGCCTCGCTGCACTTCTGAGTTGCCGTATCCGTTGTAACCACCACCGTAATACCCGCCGCCATTATTGCCGTAGTATGGATAGTTTCTCGAATTCCTGTACCGATTATTCCTCTCCCACTCTCTCCGACGCGCCTCTTGTAGGGCGCGCTGGCGGGCTATCTCCCGGCGGCGTTCCCATTCGCGACGATCATTATTGCCGCGATTCCAATCACGTCGATCATTATCGCGACGATTCCAGTCACGACGGTCATTATCGCGACGGTTGTTGTCTCTATTCCAACGACGATCACGATTCTGTGCCTGAACCGTAGTAGTTGAGATTATTCCGGTGAAAAAGGATAGACTGAGCACCAACCCCAGTACTGCTGTAGCTTTCTTCAACATGTTTTTGTTCATTACGTCCTTGTCCTTTCCGTTATCTAGACCCCTGTTCGGATCATCCTCACTTTTTTATGATTACACAACTCCTTCAAAAGGTGGCCCGCCCTCAAAAAAATTGCCAAATCTCTCGTCTCGTTGCGGATGATACGGGCAGTGTGCTAACCTTTGTACCGAATCAATCCGTTGCAAATAAGGGAATTTGCGGGCCTCAAACCCCGTGACCGGTGGAAGTTTCCTTGGTTCGTGTTGGAGTCTTTAGCCTCAACTGGTAGACGGGCTAGACATAGGGCTACGCAGGCGCTCGAACCGATGCGTTATAAAATCCTGACACTACTACCTTTGATCCTCCTCGCGCCATTCTCACGGACGGCGGCAAGTGAGGATAACGCGCCGCTGGTTATACTTCGAGGTCAGGTCAGGTGTCTGGACGGCGCGTGCAATGGGGTTTCTCCCCGGTTTGAACTGACCGCGCAGGATCAGAAGCATTACACTTTTCTTGAGGGCGACGAGCTTGCGGCGATCTTCCTCGACCCGCGAGTCCGCAGCCGCGAGCTACAGATAACGGCAAGGCTCCATGCGAAAGACCGGCTCGAAATAATCAAAGTTAAATCGATTGTCCGGGGGCGCATCCACGACCTCTATTATTTCTGCGAAGTTTGCAACATCACGGCCTATGTGCCGGGTCCTTGTCCATGTTGTCGCAATGAACTTGAACTGAGAGAAACGCCCTTGCCCTGAATCGAGATTGTCCTGAATCGGGGCCGGGTGGCGGAGGGACTAAATGAGTGAAGATGAGAAAGAGAAAGAGAAAGCTTCGGGCTTTTCTCGTCGCACCTTTTTAAAGGCTTCGGGCATATCTTTATCCGTCCCGCTCGTGATGGGCCATCGAGTCGTCAAGGTGGCGGGAGCGCCGGTAAAGGTATTCGGCCCGGGCAAAGTTCCTGTGTCGCTGTTGATAAACGGCAAGAAGCATCAGGCGACTGTAGAGCCGCGCGTGACCCTGCTTGAAGCGCTTCGCCACGAGCTTGATCTGACGGGCGCAAAGCGCGTCTGTGATCGAGCGACATGCGGCGCTTGCACGGTCATTATGGACGGCAAGGCTGTCTACTCTTGCACGGTGCTTGCCATCGAGGGGCAGGGAAAAGCCATTACTACGGTTGAAGGGCTGATGCAGGGCGAGAGGCTCCACCCTCTACAGCAGGCATTCATAGACAACGACGCGCAACAATGCGGGTTCTGCACTCCCGGTTTTGTGGTCGCTTGCAAGGCTTTTCTCGATAAAAACCCGAACCCCACGCCTGACCAGATCAATAAAGGGCTTGGCGGGAACCTATGCCGGTGCGGAACCTACGTAGGCGTAAGGGCGGCTGTCGCACAGACAGCAAAGACCCGGAAAGGAGGGCGTCGCAATGGCTGAATATAAATGGCCCGAAAAAGAGAAACGCACTCATCTCGGCAAGCGCATCTCGCGCATAGACGGGCCCGCAAAAGTGTCGGGCCGCGCGAAATACACTTACGACATCAACAGGCCCGGAATGCTTTACGGCAAAGTATTGCGGTCGCCTCACGCTCGCGCAAAGATCGCGAGCATCGACACCAGCGCCGCAGAAAAGATGCCCGGCGTAAAAGCCGTTCACGTGATAATCGAGCCAGGGTCGGAAGTGCGCTGGGCCGGTGAAGAGATAGTCGCGGTCGCAGCCGTAGACGAGCCGACCGCCGAAGACGCCTGCCGCGCCATCAAAGTATCTTACGAAAAACTCAATCACAACGTAGTCAACACGGACCCGAAAGCCGTGGGCGATATGGCCCGGCCTGCTGCCGCGCAGACCCAGGGCGATGCCGATAAAGCTTTTCAAGAAGCCGATGCCGTCGTGGAAGGTTTTTACGGGTTAACCCAGATCACTCACTGCTGTCTTGAATCGCACGGGTCGATAAACGAATGGGAAGGCGACAAGAACCTGCTCGTTCATATCTCGACTCAAGCCGTAAGCCAGGTGGCGGGCCAGATGGCCGGGCCGCTCGAAATTCCCGCCGGGAGCATACGCGTAAAACAGGACCATATCGGCGGAGGCTTCGGCAGTAAATTCGGGCCTGACCGCTGGGACATCACCGGCGCGCGTTTATCGAAGAAAGCGGGCGGGAAGCCCGTCAAGATCATGCTTGAGCGCGACGCCGAGTTGAAGGTCGCAGGCATGCGTCCTTCGGCTTATGCCCGCGTTAAAGTCGGCGCAAAAAAGGATGGACAGGTGATCGCCTGGCAATCCGAGTCCTGGGCGAGCGGCGGACTGGGCGGAGGCGGGTCGCCGCCGTTGCCTTACGTCTTTGCGATCCCGAACCAGAAAAAACAGCATACGGCCATCGCTACGAACGTCGGGAGCGCAAGGGCCTGGCGCGCGCCCGCACACCCGCAGGGTTGTCTGATAACTATGTCGGCGCTCGAAGACCTCGCCGCGAAACTCAACATGGACCCGTACGACTTCTTCTTGAAGAACATCGATCTGACAGGCGCACGCGCCGATGTCTATCGCGAAGAGATGAAGATCGCCGCGGACTTGATCGAGTGGAAAAAGAAGTGGCACCCGCGCGGCGATAAGACCGAAGGGCCAGTTAAGCGCGGGCTTGGTCTTTCGCTACACACATGGGGCGGCGGCGGACACGCGAGCGATTGCGACATCACTATACAGCCTGACGGTTCTGTCGAAGTTAAGATGGGCACGCAAGACCTCGGCGTGGGGACCCGCACCTGTCTGATGATAGTCGCGGCCGATACCTTCGCCATCCCGCTTGAGATGGTAACGGTATTGATCGGCGATAATCGTTATCCCGCATCGGGCGGGTCGGGCGGAAGCACCACTATCGGCGGCATCTCGTCGTCAACGCGACGTGGTTCGCTCGACGCGCTCGACCAGCTTTTTGCTAAGGTCGCCCCTGCGCTCGAAGCGAAGCCCGAAGACCTTGAAGCGGTTCAAGGCACTATTCGCGTCAAGAGCAACCCTGCCAAGAGCCTGACCTGGAAACAGGCTTGCGCAAAGATCGGAGCGACGCCCATCACCGTCAGAGGCAAGAACCCCGGTCCTACCGGTACCGCCCCCTTGACCAGCAGCGGCGTCGGCGGGGTTCAGATGGCCGATGTCTCTGTCGATATCGAAACGGGAATAGTCAAGATCAACAAGATAGTCGCCGTTCAGGATTGCGGGCTTATCGTTGACCTCAAGACCGCCGAAAGCCAGGTCTTCGGCGCATTGATTATGGGCGTGGCCTACTCTCTTTACGAAGAGAAGGTCATGGACGCAAAGACAGGTCGAATGCTCAACCCGAATATGGAGTTTTACAAGCTCGCGGGCATCGGCGACATAGGTGAGCTTGTCGTCCACATGATGACCGGCAAGGGCTACGACGAGCGCGGGGTTATCGGGCTGGGCGAGCCGCCCGTCGTTTCGCCCGGAGCCGTTATCTCCAACGCGGTCGCAAACGCCATCGGGGTGCGCGTGTCTACGCTGCCGCTCACGCCTGACCGGGTGCTTGAGGCGCTCGAAAAGAAGGGAGGCACTAACAATGCGAGCATTTGAATACGCCAGCCCTGCTACGAAAGACCAGGCAGTCCGATTGCTTGGCAATAATTGGGATGACGCCGCGCCGCTGGCAGGCGGGACAGACCTGCTGGCTTTGATGAAGGATGAGATTTTCTCGCCGAAACGGCTAGTTAACATCAAAGAGCTGGCCGAGCTGCGAGGCATTACGGTCGGGCCGAAACAGCTTCGCATCGGCGCATTGACGACGATCCAGGAGCTTGCCGACCACCCGCAAGTGCGCCAGCGATTTTCAGTCATAGCGAAGGCCGCCGAAGAGATTGCCGGCCCGCAGATCAGAAACATGGGCACTATCGGCGGGAACCTCTGCCAGCGCCCGCGCTGCTGGTATTTCCGCTCGGGTTTCGGTCTGCTCGGTAAAGATGAGACGGGCGCTCCGCTGATTCCCGAAGGCGACAATCGTTATCACGCGATACTGGGGAATTCCGGCCCGGCATATTTTGTCAGCCCGTCGAGTCTTGCTCCGGTGCTGGTCGCGCTTGGCGGCTCGGTTCGCCTGTTCGGGCCGAAGGGAAGCCGCGAAGTCGCGCTCGAAAAATTCTTCCTGATTCCTCAATCAGAGAATGACCGCGAGCACGATTTGAAGTCGAACGAGATCATCACTGACATTATCGTTCCGTCTCAGGCAGGGGTTAAGACCGCTTTTTACGAGATACGCCAGAAGGAGGCCATGGACTGGCCGCTCGCAATCGCATCGGTCGCGCTCCGCGTGGAAGGCGGGAAGGTCAGTTCTGCGCGAGTCCTTATGGGCCATGTCGCTCCGATACCCTGGCGGTCTCAAGAAGCCGAGCAGGCATTGATGGGCAAGGCAATAACGGAAGAAGTGGCTCAAGCAGCAGCCGAGGCTGCGGTCTCTAAGGCGACAAGCCTTGGGCGCAACCGCTACAAGATTCAGCTTGCTCGCGTGGCAGTCAAGCGGGCGATTCTCGAAGCCGTGCGGGGAGGTACGCGATGATTACAGAAGCCGAACGTTTCAGCACCGAGCGCCACGACCTGTGCCACTGTTTGAGGTGGAAGGGGATGTTCATACCGGCTGAGCGCGACCCTTCGGTTCAGCCTTCAAACGAAGGTCTTTTCTGGTGTCTTTACACACAGAATTGCATAGGCCCGGACGGGCGTCTGGCCGAGCCGGGCAATTGCTCTTCATCGGGCAGACCTTGTTACAACAAAGGACACGTGTGATAAGATTATTTCATAGCTCAAATTTGAAATTTCAGATCATTCGTGGTTAGTAGTTTTGAGGAGATAAGTAATGCGTAGGATTCTCTTTTTTGCAGTCAGCAGTTTGTGTTTGCTAGTTTTATCCGTGACGAGCCAGGCTCAACAGATTTCCGGCCAGTACATCGAGACGCGCAGCGCGGACGTTTGGACGGGGCCTTGCGTCGCTAACGGAGAAGTCAACCTTGCCGGAGATCAAGCCATACTGGCTTGGCAAGTGAATCAAGGAAGCTGGCGCGGTGTCTCGTTGAACGGGTTGAGCGTTGTGGGCGTCGTCAAAGCCGCCGCTACGCTGGGCAATCCCTACACCGACCCTTACCCTGCGAAGGCGGTCTTGATCGTAGACCAGCAGGCCAGCCCTGAGCAGCAAAAGGCGCTCGTAAGCTTTGCCCAGGAGATGGCAGGCGATCTGCTCAAGAACGTCGTCAGGGTCGAAGTCGCGCATATTAGCATGGAAGTGCGCCACGACCAGGGCCACTACAGCAAAGCAATTCTTAAGGCGGGCAATCTGGCGGGAATTGAGACGCGGGCGATCAGCCCTAAAGACCATCTCTGCGGCAACGAAGAAACATTTTACCAGCCGCTAGCAGAGATGACTCACTCGATGCCTGCTGTTGCGGAGCTGGATCAGTATAACGGGCCGGGACTGGGCGTCTCGTGGACCGTGAGCGGCAAGCGGAGCGCCTTCGTCGGCAGCTTCGCGCATTAGAGCCGTAATAATCAGCATATCCTTTGGAGTGCGGCGGCTTGTCGCCGCTTTTGGGTTAGGCAAAGCGAGTTATGCTAACTCTAAAGCGGCGACAAGCCGCCGCACTCCAAAATTAGCGGTCGTATGCATGTGTAGGTCACTATAATCGGAGATTCGATAGATGATTTCGCGGCTTTTGTCGGCAGTTTTTCTTTGCGTGCTACTGGCGGCGACCGCCCTGGCCGACGGCGGCAAGCTTGAGGCAATAGGAGCTTTTTCAGGCGAAGGCGCATCAGACTCGCTCAAGAACGCCGTTGAGGCGCAGGGCCAGCGCGTGTTGCTTGCAGACGGGAGCGTGGTTTGTGAAATCTGGTTGCGGAAAGCTCTGCCCACGCGCGCGAAGACCGATGTGGCGGGCGCAATCTACACGGCGATACAGGATTCATCCGTCGTTGGAGTGATATCGTTTCCCAAAGGCGGGACCGATTTTCGCGGGCAGGCGATAAAGCCCGGAGCGTACGTGATGCGCTACGCGCTTCACCCGACGGACGGAAATCATATGGGCATCTCGCCCGTTCGCGACTTCCTGTTGTTAGTGCCGGTCGGCAGCGATCAAAACGTTGACGCGCAATTCAAGTTCGAAGAGCTTGTTAAAATGAGCACGAAAGCGAGCGCAACGAATCACGCGGCCCCGCTCAGCCTTGTGTCGGCGGAAGGCAAGACCGCTTTCCCCGCCGTGTTTGAAAATGAGCACGGCCATCTGGGCTTTGCGGCCAAAGTCAAGACGAGCGCCGGAGAGATGCCAATCGCTTTCATAGTCAAAGGCGTAGTAGATCAATAAGTCTGAATTTGAAATCAGAGATGCCGAATAATCGCTTAAAGCTGGGCGTGATAATTCTACTGGTGATGATTGCGCCGTTGCTTGTCAACGCGGATGATTCGAGCAGCTCTTACGACATTAACCCGCCGCTCGGAATCCCGAGGGATGTCTGGACATACTTCATTCCAAAAGACAGCCCCGTAACACCTCGAAAAGTCGAGCTTGGCCGAAAATTGTTTTTCGATAAACGGCTCTCGGCAGACGAGCAGGTAAGCTGCGCAACCTGTCACGATCCGAAGCTCGGATTCGCCGACGCCAGGCCGAAAGCGGAGGGCATAGGCGGAAGGCGCGGCACGCGAAACACGCCTACTATTCTCAATTCGATGTTCAACGCGGGCCAGTTCTGGGACGGGCGAGCCGCGACTCTGGACGCGCAGGCTTTAATGCCGCTTATCAATCCTGATGAGATGGGCAACGCGACGCTTGAGCAAGTCATCTCGCGTCTCCGAAAGATTCCGGAATACTCAACCGAGTTCAGAGAAGTCTTTGGCCGTACGCTTACGATTGATGACCTGGCAAAAGCAATAGCCGCATACGAGCGAACGCTTGTGTCGGGGAACTCTCCATTCGACCGTTATATGTCCGGCGACAGGGCCGCGATGAGTGAGGCGGCGTTGAGAGGGCTTGGATTGTTTCGCGGGAAGGCGCGTTGCTCGATTTGCCACAACTTCAATTTGTCGTTTCCGTTTTTGACCGATCAGAATTACCGAAACACAGGCATCGCGGCGAACCATCCGGCCTTTTATGCTCTTACGAAATCTGCGCTCGACGCGGCTCGCCGAGGCGCGACCGCCGAGAGTCTTCAAGCCCTCAGCCAACGAGAGGGCGCATCAGAGTTGGGCCGGTTCCTCGTGACCGGGAACGCGCTCGATATAGGCGCATTTCGCACCCCGTCGCTCAGGAACGTAGAGTTGACCGCGCCTTACTTTCACGACGGCAGCGCCGCGACTTTGCTGGATGTGGTCGGGTATTACGCGCGTGGCGGGAACGAAAGCCCGAGTCGTGATTGGGAATTGCAAACCGTCTCTTTATCCGAAAGCGAGCAGCAAGACCTTGTAGAGTTCTTAAAATCACTCACCGGCGACGACGCAAAAAAGATGGCGCTTGACCAGTCGCGCGCTCCTTAACTGCCGTTCAACCGCTTGCGCAAGCGCGGCTCTATTGCGGCGCGCAACTCCTCATCATCCATCACGTATTCGATCAAAGTCCTCAGGTAATTCACCGGATCGCCAATCGTCAGCCATTCGCCGTCGTCGACCATCTGTGTGACGACGCGGCCACCTCTGCGTATGTATTCGCGAATCGCATCCGTGAGCCACAGCTCGTTTGATTGGCCGAGCGGAATCTCGCTCAGGATTCGAATCACATCCGTAGACAACAGAAACCGACCGAACAGCGCGAGGTTCGATTTCGCCTCTTCTCGTTTCGGCTTTTCAACAACGTCAGCCATTTCGCCGTCTGTGCTGCCGTCTTTTATTTGCGCAATGCCGAAACGCTCTACCTCTTCCCACGGCACTTCCTGTGCGCTCGCGACGAGCGCGCCCGTCCGGTTATGTTTGTCAATCAACTTTCGCGTGAACGGAGTCTGCGATTTTATGATGTCGTCTCCGTAGGAATAGATAAACCCTTCACCTTCTGGAATGTGAGGCCGCGCTACCATCAGCGGCGTGCCGTTGCCGTACGGGCCCCGCTGAGGCTCGAATATGATTTCAACTCCTGCGAGCTTTTCTGCGAACTCGTCAAGCTGTTTGTACTTGCCTCTCGGCGGGATATTTGTAAGGTCGTACTGCCGGTGGAGCGGGTCGGGGTTCTGGCCCGTTACTATGACGATTCGCTTTATGCCCGAAGCGATATACTCCTCGACGATCAGCTGTATCGCAGGTTTATTTATGATTGGAAGAAGCTCTTTGGGATAGCTGAGCGTTACGGGAAGCATTCTTGTGCCTGAGCCTGCCGCAGCTATAACACCGATCTCTACTTTCATTCCTTCAAAATATCACGCGAAACTTTAAAGTCAAAGCAAAGCATTTATCGTTTAGCAGTCTTCATCATAACGAACCCATCCAGGGAGTCGTTATAATAACGATCAATTCGCTCAAGGATAAAATAGCCGTGTTTTTCGTAAAAGCCTTGCGCTCCTAAATCGTTGACCGGAGTCTCAAGGTAAATAGCCTCCGCGCCGCGACCCCATAGCCAGGTTTCAATCTCTGACAACAATCGGCTTCCTATGTTCTGTCGTTGACGATGTGGGGTGACATCGATCGTAATGATATGGCCCAGCCGTCTCGGTTCCGACTTGCCGATGACGAAACCGATCACGTTGCCTTCGTCTTCAGCGACAAGCGTTTGGCTGGATCGATTGCGAAGGTAAAGTTGTAGTTCAAGGTGGGAATAAGCGATTCCGGGTTCAAACGCTTCCTGGTCTATCTCGTACAGTCGATCAAAGTCAGCAGGTCTGTATTCACGGATAATAATCATACCGCTCTAGATGCTGCGGAGATAGGCGTCGCGGCCTTCCTCCCAGTCTGAGCGTGTCGGTGAGAATAGGTCAAGCGCGTCCGTATCTTCCAGGGCTTCGGCGCTGTGAGTTGCGAAAGGCGGGATTTCGATTGTCTCGCCCGCTCTCACGATTACCTCGTCACCATCGATGACGAATTTCATCGCGCCGGTGATGACCGTGGACATCTGTTCGTTCTCGTGGCTGTGAGCTTGAACGAAGCATCCTTTCTTGAGAAAAAATCTTGCCATCGTGACCTTGTCGCTGGATATATAACGTCGAGATAACAGGTCGGTGATCTGCTCGCTTTCCATCTCGTTCCAATTATGAAGCTTCATTTTGACCTCCCGTTTCTATCCTGTCACAGCCGCCGGTATTAAAGAAGCCATCTCGATAAAGAGATTGTGCACACGTTCGTCCGTTGTCAACTCGGGGTGAAAAGTGGCGACAAGAAGATTATCCTTCTTAACCATCACAGGCTCGCCTTCGATTGTCGAAAGCACTTCGACGCCCGGGCCTGTGCGAATGATTCGAGGCGCGCGTATAAAGACTGCCTCCAGGGGCTTCGCCCCTAAAGCGGTCTCGGCCTGTCCGATAAAACTATCGATCTGCCGCCCATAAGAATTTCTTTCAACGGCTATGTCTATCAATCCGAGCGACTCCTGCGGCGGGTTATCAACGTGGCGCGCGAGCAAGATCGCGCCCGCGCACGTCCCGAAAATCGCCTTTCCCGCGCGGGCGAAATCCTTGATCGGATCGATCATTTGCTCTTCTCTTATGACCTTGAGCATCGTAGTGCTCTCGCCGCCCGGAATAATCAACCCATCAATATCGGCAAGCTGGTCCGAGCGACGCACTTCAACCGTCTCGACGCCCAGGCGAGCGAGCATCGCCGAGTGAGCGGCGAAATCACCTTGGATTGCTAGAATTCCGATTCGCAATCTGTTTACCATCCTCTGGTCTGTAGCAACTCGCTTTCGGCCAGCTTCGCCACGTCAATTCCTCGCATCGCTTCGCCAAGCTCTTCGCTTGCTTCGAGGATCGTCTTCGGATCGTTGAAGTGAGTCGTTGCTTTGACGATAGCCCGCGCTCTTACCGCCGGGTCGGTCGATTTGAATATGCCGGACCCAACGAATACCGTCTCGGCTCCAAGCTGCATGCAGAGCGCGGCGTCGGCAGGCGTAGCCACTCCGCCGGCGGCGAAATTTGGAACAGGCAATCGCCCGTCGCGCGCGACCATTCGCACGATCTCAAACGGAGCGCCGAGCGTCTTCGCTTCCGCCATCAGCTCTTCCTGATCGAGGACCGTAAGCCGCTTGATTTCGTTTTTGATTCGCCTCAAATGGCGAACCGCTTCGACTATGTTTCCAGACCCGGCCTCGCCTTTGGTCCGCATCATCGCCGCACCCTCTCCGATACGGCGCAAAGCCTCACCCAGGTTTCGCGCGCCGCACACGAAAGGCACTTTGAAACGGTGCTTGTCGATATGATGCTCTTCGTCGGCGGGCGTCAGCACTTCGCTTTCATCTATGAAATCGACGCCTAGAGCTTCCAGCACCTGGGCCTCTACGAAATGGCCTATACGCACTTTCGCCATCACGGGTATTGTGACCGCCGACATGATCTCTCGAATCTTTTTTGGTGAAGCCATGCGGGCGACGCCGCCTTCTGCGCGAATATCGGCAGGTACTCTTTCGAGCGCCATCACCGCGACCGCGCCAGCCTCTTCGGCAATCCGAGCCTGCTCGGCGTCAGTCACGTCCATGATTACGCCGCCTTTTAGCATCTCGGCCAGACCTGTCTTCAAACGAATAGAATTATCAGTCATTTCCTCACCCTCAAATCATTTATCATCCAGTCTCACGAAAGAATAATCTCGCCTCGTCCGGTAATCACAACGCCGCCGCCAACGCGGACTGCGGTTACTTCTTTCGCATCCTTCGCAACATCTACTTCGATGTGAAGCAGGCTGGGCCGCTTCATCTCGAAGCCTTGCTCGCTTATGATCTTTGCCGTTTTGTTGGCTTCTACCAGCCCGTGTTGCACGAGATAATAGCCGAACGGCCCGTTGGCCGAGCCTGTAGCCGCATCCTCTATGACCCCGGCTGCGGGCGCGAATACTCGACAGTGAACGGTGCTGGTGGGGCGGACGGTTTCGCGTGTGAAAACTAGAACCGTCTCTGCCCCCATCTCACGGCTGACGTCTTCTAACTTCCCCGGATCGACCTTGATCCTCTGCAAAGCCTCCAATGATGCGACAGGGACTATCAAAACAGTTAAGCCGTTGTGGATCGCCTCGACGGGTAGCTCTGCGAAGTCGGACGAATCGAGCGAGAGCGCCTGAGCGAGTCTCGTTCGATCAGATAGAGTCCCCTTGACCTGAGGCAGCGGCTGGGTCATCGTTGTGTGGCCCGCGCGGTCATTTTCAGTCTGCACGCTGACCCTGATCGGCCCGACACCAGTCTCAAGCACAACCGTTGTCTCGTTGCCGGTCCACTCTTTCATTCGGTCGGCGACGATCACATGCCCTGTGCCTACACACGGGTGGCCTGCAAAAGGTAGCTCAACGCCAGGAGTGAAGATTCTTACGCGATAATCGCCGCCTTCCGTCGGAGGCAAAAGAAATGTAGTTTCGGAATAATTCATCTCCCTCGCCATGTTTTGCATCGTCTCGGTGTCCAGGCCCTCGGCGTCAATGAATACCGCCAACTGGTTCCCGCCGAACCTCTGTTCGGTAAAAACGTCTGCGATGACAAAGCTCCTGTTTTTCATCTCAACCTCTTCTTCAAAATCTTCCCGATTCTGTTTACGCCTTCCCGGATCATGTCGGGCGGGCGATTAGAGAAATTCAACCTGATGAAATTGTGTCTCGGCTCGCCCGCAAAAAAAGAGGTGCCGGGAACGAACGCGACGCCTTCGGCAAGCGCTTCTTCAAACAATTCTTCGCCGCTAATCGAAGCAGGCAATTCCACCCAAACGAACAAACCGCCTTCCGGGTTAGTCGAGCGACATTCGGCAGGGAAGCTCTCAGCAATCGCTTCGAGCATTGCTTCGCACCGCTTGCCATACTCGCGGCAAAGCATTGCTACGTGCCCGTCATAATCAAATTCCTCAAGCAATCGCGCCGCCGCTCGTTGCTCGACTGTGCTCGTGTGGAGATCGGAAGCCTGCTTTGCGATTACCATCGCCTGAATTACTTCCGAAGAACCAGTCGCCCATCCGAGCCTCATCCCCGGGCTTATAGTCTTTGAAAAAGTGCTGAGATAGATGACCATGCCATCGCGGTCGAGCGAGGCTAGCGAGGGCGGGCGGACTCCGCGATAACGAAGCTCGCCATACGGATCGTCTTCGAGTATCGGAACCTGATGTTGGCTCGCCAATTCAATCAGACGATGCTTACGCTCGATAGACAACGACGTGCCTTTCGGATTATGAAACTCGCTTACGATATAGATCAGTTTCGGATTTGATTTGGCAAGCGCCTCCTCGACCTGATCAACATTCATTCCTTCATCATCGCTGTCAACTGCTATGAACGAGACTTCATAACTGCTGAAAGTCTGTAGCGCGGCGAGGTAACATGGATTCTCGACAATCACCGCATCGCCCGGCTCAAGAAATATTCTGGCTGTCAGATCGATCCCCTGTTGCGACCCGCTGGTCATCAAAACGCGGTCGGCATCCGCAGCAATGCCTTTTTGAGTCATGCGCCGCGAAATCCATTCTCGCAGCGGACGCCACCCTTCGGTAGTGCTGTACTGCAAAGACTCTGGCCCCTCGCGCTCAAACATCTCCGCGTGCGCGCGCGCAACCGCGCTTACCGGGAAAAGCTCGGGCGCAGGCATGCCGCCTGCAAACGAAATTATTTCGGGGCGCTCGCTCACCTTTAGAATCTCTCGCACAGCCGAGACGTTCATGTTTTTCATGCGACGAGCAAAACGGTATCCGCGCCGCTCACCGCTTTTTGCCATGATAGTAGCCATATGATCTCTCCTTGCATACAATCTCTATACCAGCGCGCGATACCCTTCGGCCTTGCGATGCGCGCGTTGTTTCTTCCTGGTTGTCATCCTCGCCTTGATTACGGCCCCCAGCCTTTTGATGCCTTCTTCGATCAACGACGGGCTTGTCATTGTGAAACAGAGCCGCATCATATTCAGTTGGGGCGAGGATGAATAAAAATGGCTTCCCGGGCTAAAGGTCACCCCGTTCTCAGCAGCGTGAACCAGAATCTCATCCGTGTTCAGCATTGGCGGAAGGGTGACCCAGATGGCCATGCCGCCGGCGGGCCTGGTCCACTTTGCTTCCGAGGGGAAATGTTTTTCCATCGCTTTAAGCATGGCGTCTCGCTGAAGGCTGTATGCACGCCTCGCGCGCTTGATATGTTTTTGCAACAGCCCGTGCCGCGAGAATTCATAAACCGCTGCCTGTGTGAGCAGGCTTGCGTGAAGATCGCAATGCTGCTTTGCCACATTCAGATGGTCGATGACGGCGCGCGGCGCGACTACCCATCCAACTCTGAGCCCTGGAAAACCAATTTTAGAAAAACTGCTTATCAATATCACCACGCCGTGTTCGTCGAGAGCCTTAAGGGAAGGGAGCATCGGCCCGTCGTACCTGAGATCGCTGTAGATGTCGTCTTCGACAATCGCGACGCGGTGTTTTACAGCCAGCCCCAGCAGTCGCTGGCGCGCGGCCATATCCATAGTCGCGCCGGTCGGGTTCTGGTAAGTAGGGACAGTGCAAATCAGCTTCGGCCTGCGACGAGAGAGAAGGTCTTCGAGCGTGTCCATATCCATCCCCCTCTCAGTCATAGGCACGCTGATAAAATTCGATGTGCTGCTGCCGCAAAAGACACTGAGCGCGCCCGGATAGGTGGGGTTTTCAAGCACCACTTCGTCCCCAGGACCGACAAAAACCCTTCGTATCAAATCGAGCGATTGCTGGCAGCCGTTCGTTATCAAAATCTCGTCGGGCTTCGCCATTATGCCCGAGGCCGCCAGTTGCGAGCTGAGACTTTCTC
Organism: Blastocatellia bacterium; assembly: GCA_963728545.1. GTDB lineage: Bacteria > Acidobacteriota > Blastocatellia > UBA7656 > UBA7656 > DASUNP01. The sequence continues at coordinate 892,231 of CAVSKO010000002.1, read as the reverse complement.
GAAGCGGCTCGTACCCGCTGCTGAGGCCAAGCTGTAACAGGTTCATCCCGTCGCGGCGCAATGCGCGGTCGACCGAGCGGCGAAATTCGTTAACCGGAAAAAGCTCGGCCTGCGGCAGCCCGTAAGCGAACGAAATAGTCCCTTTTATCTGTTGGGAGTGAAGCAGGCGACTTAGCCAGATGTCGCCCTTCTGGTCGGCCAGCATGGAATCCCAAACGATGGGTGAAACATGGGCGGGCGCTGGCGCCTCCCGCTTTTCCGGGGCGGCGCTGATAAAAGTCCCGCGCCCGACGTGTGACGCGATAAGCCCGTCGGCCTCAAGCTCACTATATGCATTACTGACGGTCGTGCGGTTGACGCCGAGCAACTCTGCAAGCTCGCGGTTTGCGGGAAGACGGTCGCCGATCTTCAAGGCTCCGCGCGAAATCATGTCGCGAATCTGCGCGACTATCTGAATATAAAGAGGAATTCGACTTTCGCGATCCAGTTCAAGAATCATCAATTCAATCCTCGCAAATATTGGCCCACTACAGTAGGCCATTTTATCATCAACTGAATACGTGTAAAGAGCCAATGGGGGGCCAATTTTTGCCAGCCAATTCTCATTTGACGGCGCGGAAAGTTTTTAGCAAGCTAAGACGCATGGCGGTTTGGAAGCTGACTATAGAATATGAAGGAACACGCTATCGCGGATGGCAGGAGCAGAAAAATGCCCGCACAATAGCGGGCGAGCTGCGCCGGGCCGCACAAATCTTATGCGGCTCGGAAATCGAGATTGGCGGCGCGGGCCGCACCGACGCAGGCGTGCACGCTCTCGCGCAAGTGGCGCACCTCAAATCCGACCGGAGGATCAGAGCGGGCGAGCTTCGTCGCGGGCTCAACGACAATCTACCCGCCGACATCAATATCCTGAAGGTCGAGCATGCCGGAATAGATTTCCACGCGCGCATGAGCGCCCGCGCTCGCAGCTACCTTTATCAGATTTCGTTGAGGCGGACGGCGTTCGCAAAGCCTTTCGTCTGGTGGGTCAAAGATGAACTCGATTTTGAAGCCATGCGGAGGGCTTCTGAATTTCTTGTTGGCCGCCACAACTTTTTCAACTTTTGCGAGCCGAGGGGAGACGACCGCTCCACGATAGTTGTGGTTAACGCCGTAGAAATGGCTCGGGCAGCCGATCTCGTGTTGTTTCGCATAACCGCGTCACACTTCTTGTGGAAGATGGTAAGGCGCATTGTCGGCGCGCTTGTGGAAGTGGGGCGCGGCAACATCAATCAAAAGGTTTTTGAGGGTTTGCTTGAGTCTGGAAAGAGGAAACAGGGGTTTTCTAATTTCAATGTCGCGGCTCACACCGCGCCGCCGTCGGGCCTGTTTTTAGAGCGCGTGATCTATGATAAGTCCGAGCGTCTTGCATCAATCGGCCCCGCATTCCCTGTGCGCTCTTTTTAATCAACCGTCTGGTCTGCCTGTTTCTCACGCTCGAATTTTATTGGAGCGCTCTCGGGCGCATCGGCCTTTGATCGGCTCATTCGGTGACGGACGAATTCTATGATGATCGGCAAGACAGAGATGAGCACGATGGCTACGACGACGAGAGAGAAATTCCGCTGCACGATTTCGATATTCCCGAAAAAGAACCCGGCAAAGACGCAGATGCCGACCCAAAGAATGCCGCCGACTATGTTGTAAGCGATAAAGCGCCAGTACGTCATGCTGCCGATCCCTGCGACAAACGGGGCGAATGTGCGAATGATGGGGATAAACCGCGCTATGATTATCGTCTTCCCGCCATACTTTTCATAAAACGCGTGCGTGCGCTCCAGATGTTTTTTATTCAAAAAGCGGACGTTCTCTTTATGGAAAATTTTCGGGCCTATGTAATGGCCTATCCAGTAGTTGACAGTATCGCCGATGATCGCGGCAACGCTCAAAAGAATGAAGAGCCAGTAGACGTTGAGGTCTCCGCGAGCCGCGAACGTCCCGGCGGCAAATAGCAATGAATCCCCGGGAAGGAACGGCGTTACCACGAGCCCCGTTTCGCAAAAGATGATGAGAAAAAGTATGAGATATGTCCACAACCCGTAGTTGCGGATCAGCTCGCCGAGGTGCTGGTCGAGGTGAAGGAAGAAATCGATCAGGCTTTTTATCAATTCCATATCAGCTCATTGAGAGAAGATTCACCGCAGAGACGCAGAGGACACATATGGCCGTTGATGTGCTTCGCACGCGGCGGGGGCGCAGAGAAAACCAACGTCTGCTCTGCGCCCGCTCTGTGTTCTCTGCGTCTGCGGCGGTGAGTTGTCTTTCCAATCCCGTACCTCTGATTGAAAACCATTCTAGTACTTCTACGATGGCCAGCCGTGCCGCCCGATGAGTTTTACAAACTGGCATAGGCCGTGATCTTCGCGAATCGTTCCCGTCTCAGTCTTGATCACGCGAACAAGCGTCTGCCGTTCCGTGTCTCCGACGGGGATGACCAGTCGCCCTCCTATTGCAAGCTGGGCGACAAGCGGCTCAGGGACCTCAGGCCCGCCCGCAGCCACGAGTATTCCGTCATAAGGCGCGTGCTCGCTCCACCCGATAGTCCCGTCAAACCATTTTACAGTAGCGTTATAACAGCCGAGCTTGCGAATGTTCGCCTGCGCCATGCGGGCGAGATCCCCGATTCTCTCTATGGAAAACACGCGACCCGCGACGGCTGAAAGCACGGCTGTTTGATAACCGGAGCCTGCGCCTATTTCGAGGACCGTCGAATCCTTGTCAACTTCCAGCAACTCGGTCATTCGGGCGACCATATAAGGCTGAGATATTGTTTGCATATCGCCGATCGGCAAGGCGTGGTCGCCATAGGCTTTCGACGACAGCGCATCCGGCACGAACAGATGGCGCGGTATCTGTTCCATGGCTTTCAGCACTCGCGCGTCCGAGATGCCTCGGTTCTTGAGCAGGTCGATCATCCGCGCCCGTTGCCCCTGGTAAAGATGAGCGTCGGGGCTTTCGCTGTAAGTATGATTTGATCTCATTTTGATTGTGTTTCGAGAGCTATATCCCAATCCCTTGATCTTATCTCTTCGAGCATTCGGTAATCGGTCAAATCGTTTCTAAGCGGCGTAATCGATACAAGCCCCTGGCGCAGGGCTTCGTAATCGGTGCCCTCTTCTTCGTTCCAGGTCAGAGCTTCTTCGCCTATCCAGTAATACTTTCTCTGACGCGGGTCTGTGCCCTCTATTATCGTCGGCCTGATTATCTTCGTCCCCTGTTTTGTCACTCGCGCGCCGCGAACAGGGCCGGGCGGCACGTTGACGTTTAATAGAGTGCCGCGAGGCAGCCCGTTATCGAGCACTCGACGGGCAAGCTCGACGGCGAACTCTGCGGCGGGCTTGAAATCAAAATCAACGCGCTTGACCAGGCTCACGGCGATGCCGGGCAGCCCGTAGATCGAGGCTTCGAGCGCACCGGCAACGGTTCCCGAATAGGTCACATCATCGCCCAGATTCCCGCCCTTGTTGATGCCTGATAAAACTATGACGGGCAGGTCACCTTTCATTATTTGATTCATCGCAAGTGTGACGCAATCCGTGGGCGTCCCGTCAACCGAGTAGTGCGTGTCGTCTATCTTGTCGATACGCAGCGGGCGCGTGAGCGTCAGCGAGTGAGAGGCGGCGCTCATTTCGTGAGCAGGAGCGACGACCGTCACATCACCGATCGATCGAAGGGCTTCGGCCAAAGCGATGATGCCCGCAGAATGAATGCCGTCGTCGTTTGTTACCAGTATTTTCGGCATAAATTAAGAAAGCCCAGAAAAGAGCAAACGACCGGGGCACGCGACTAAAGTAGAAATTGAAGGGTCGAAAACGAGCAGCAGGGTCTTCGCTTTTCTCTATCTGTAGTATCTGTTGAGCTTAAGTCGGGACGACTGGATTTGAACCAGCGACCTCTTCCACCCCAAGGAAGCGCGCTACCAGGCTGCGCCACGTCCCGTTTTTATATTCAAATGCGAGCTGTTTTGCTCAACTTTTGATGCTAGCATTCGAGTTTAGTAATGTCAATAAATCCTCAAGATCGCGCTTGATGACGCGAAGCGCGCGGCGGGCCTGGGGGGTGATGGTCTGCTCTGAGGCTGGCTCAAGGGGTTCGGGGATGGTCATTACCTCGGCTTCGTCCGGCTCTGTCGGAGGCTCGGATTGAGCGGGTTCGGATTGAACGGATTCGCTCGACAGGCTTTTTCCTCGCCCGGAGCTTCCGCGCAACTCATCCATCAGCTTTTTTTTTGCTCCGGCTATTGTGAACTTCTCTTCGTACAGAAGGTCGCGTATGCGCAGGACCATCTCGACATCTTTTCGACGGTAGACGCGCTGGCCTGCGCGATTCTTCTGCGGCGCGAGCATGGGGAATTCCGTCTCCCAGTAGCGGAGGACGTGCGGCTGAACTTTTATCAACTCGCAAACCTCTCCTATCCTGAAGAACAGTTTTTCCGGGATTCTTGAGGAGACTTCCATCATACTAAACCCGTGCCCTTCATTCTGGTTTTCAGACAGAGCGAATTGAGCGAGAAGGTCTGAATACAAGAGCGCGGCGGCCCGCGAGCGTTATCTCTTCGCCCGTCCTCGGGTTTCGACCGCGCCGGGGTTTTCGCGTTACCACTTCAAGCGTGCCGAAACCGACTATATGAACCTCTTCGCCCTCAAGGAGCTTTTCTTTTATCAGGTCAAACACCAGGTCTACAAGACGAAGAGCTTCTCTGTTTGTCAGGCTGCCGTGATGCTCGTAAACGATTCGTGCGAGGTCCGCCTTGGTCATTTCGTGCTCGTCCCTTGCTGCGGGTCCGAAGCGCGTGGCCTGACGTCCACGGCACACCTCGCGACTTCTTCAGGCGTTTTTCGCCTGCCTTATGTTATGCATTTCGACCGGTCGTGTCAATGGATTTGATCTGAAAAGGGCTACTATAACAGCGGTTTAGGCGCAGATTGTGAAAGCAATGTGTCAACCGATCGAGGGCAATTCTCTTTATTAGCCGCCGCTTCGAGCGGCGGTTCCGTGTTGGGCGGGGCTGGGCTGTACGGACTCGAATCTGACTGAGACTCGAAAGATGTCTCGGAACCATCGGGCCTTGCGATCCGCCGACCATAACTCAAGCTCGCTTTCGTTATCGCATTCCAGATACATAGTCGCGGTCGTTCCTGTGACTTCGCACCGCACGTCGCGGACAAGCTGTTTGTGCGAGCGGTCAAGCCCGTCGGCCATCTGCAAGATCGCGGCCAGCCTCAGCACAATCGGGCGGTGGCTTCGCTCTATGCTGAAAAAATCTTCGTGCTCGCGGCGCATGCGCGCGTTGGTAGCTTTTTTGGGTAAAGAGCCTCGATGATACCTGACAACCGCAGCCATTACCGCGATCTCGTTGCCTGTGAAACCCGGCATCTCGGAGTTCTTTATCAAGTAAAGACTGTGGCGGTGATGGTTGTTATGAGCTATGCGATAGCCAATGTCATGTAGCAGCGCAGCATATTCGAGCAGATTGCGCTCGTGATCGCCCATCCCGTGAAGGTCTTGAGTGTCATCGAAAATCCGCGTGGCGAGACGCGCTACGTGATGCGAATGCGGCGCGTCGTAATCGTAACGCCGGGCGACCGACAAAACCGACCGCGCCCGCACGTCGAGCGGCCCGGTTGTATTAACAAAATTTGCCGACGAAGGCGTGGAGCCGGGGTCTGTCGCGCCGATTGGATTCATCGTCATCTCGATTGCTTGAGGCTCCGCCGCAAGCTTGCGCAGGTGATTCAGGATCAGACCTTCTCTCAAAGACCAGTCGCAGCTTGTTATCTCTTTCACTCCCAGCTCGGAAAGAATTGTCTCAAGCAGCAGGCCCCCGGCGATCACAATATCCGCCCGGTCTTCTTCCAGGCCCGGAACCTTGCCCCGCTCGCGCACGGTCATGCTCGACAGCCTCCGGTTCATGCGTTTAAGCTGGCCGAACGTGACGGTCTGGCTGAAGGGCTCGAACCCTGCGTTGTCGTCCATGTGCGCAGCCGATTCGGCCTGGACGATTGCGCTAACCATGTTGAGTATCGTGCCCGAGGTCCCTATCACGAAGTCGAACCCCAGCTTGTTGATCTCCCGAACGACCCGCGTCAAATCGGCCCTGATGTTTGCCGTAAGCCGCTCGCGCTCCTCCTGCGAGATGGGGTCGGTAGTTATAAACTTCTCTGTGAGCCTGACCGCGCCTAATCGCATGGACAGCAGCAGCTCAGGCGCGGCTCCGCTTGTGATTATGAATTCCGTAGACCCGCCGCCAATGTCTATGATGAGCGCGCGGCGGCCGTTAAAGTCTGTCACTTCGGAAACGGCCAGCGCGATCAAGCGCGCCTCTTCAACGCCCGGCAATATTTGGACGTCGAGAACCGATCTCTCTTCGCACCGTCTCGATAAACTCGTCGGCGTTGTGCGATTCGCGCAAGGGGGCTGTCGCTGTCGCTATGATTAGATCGACGCGATTGGCTTCGGCCATTCGCTTAAAGCGGCGCAGCGTCTTGACTGCGCGCTCTATTGCCTGTTTCGACAACTTGTGTGCTCTGAGGGTGCCGGACCCTAACCGCACCATCTCTTTTTCGCGGTCGATGATGTCGAGGTGCTGCCCAGGCTCTGCGCGCACGATTACAAGGTGGATTGAATTTGATCCGATGTCTATTGCGGCAAACTTCATACTCGCTCCCGGAGAGGGAAGAGTATAACCATACTCTTTCGCTTTTCAAACCCGTTATCGATAAGCTCTACTCCGAATCGAGGTGGAACAGATCGTGTACTATCGTCACCGCCCGCTGGGCTTCGCTGTCGCTTACAACGCAGCTAATCCTGATGTCGGAAGTCGAGATCATCTTGATATTGATTCCCGCCTCGCCGAGGGCGCCAAACATCCGCGCGGCGATGTCGGGCTGGTCCATCAGCCCCGCGCCGATTATGCTGACCTTTGCGACATCCCTGTCCGCAAGCACTCCTTCCGCGCCGATCCGGGCGGCAACTTCATCGAGCAAGACGTGCGCCGTGTCGGAATCGCTCCGCTTAACCGTAAAAGTTATGTCGTTGACCGACCGGTCTTGATGAAACGCCTGAATTATCATATCGACGCTGACACGGCGTTCGGCCAGCGCGCCGAAGATTTCGCCCGCGATGCCCGGACGGTCGGGGACTTTCAAGATAGCTAGCCGCGCCTGATCGCGATCAACCGTGACGCCGCTCACGGGACGATAGATCTCCATCTCATCTGCTCCTAAAAGACGTGTGCCTTCTTCGTCGGGGTTAAAAGTGTTTCTGACCCTGATTCGCATCTGATGCTTGCGCGCAAGCTCGACTGCGCGGGGATGCAATACCTGAGCGCCGACGCGCGCCATCTCAAGCATCTCTTCATAAGAGATCTCTTTCAACAGCCGCGCAGTCGAGACTATGTTCGGGTCAGCGGTATAAACGCCGTTGACGTCCGTGTAGATGTCGCAACCTTCGGCCCCGAGCGCCGCCGCAAGCGCGACTGCCGTCGTGTCTGACCCGCCGCGCCCCAGAGTGGTCACGTCGCCCTCAGAGGTCGTACCTTGAAACCCGGCGGCAACAACTATGAACCCGCGATCCAAATAGTGAAGAATGCGATCCGTTTTTATATCGACTATGCGGGCGGCGGTGTGAACGCTTTCAGTAGTAATTCCGATTTGCGCACCCGTCATCGAAACGGCCCGCGCGCCAAGCTCGTTTAGAGCCATAGCAACGAGCGCGATTGAAACCTGCTCTCCGGTCGAAAGCAGCGCGTCAAGCTCGCGCTGGTTCGGGTTGTTGCTGGTTTGCCTGGCAAGCTTGGCAAGATAATCCGTAGTATCGCCCATAGCCGAAACCACAACGACTATGGGTGTGCTACGGGCTGCGCGCGCCGCAATATGAGCGACATTTTTTATCCGGGCTATAGATTTTACGGAGGTCCCGCCGAACTTTTGAACGAGCATATTTACTCAAACACTCGCAGCGCTATGCCTATGCGCTTAGTCGTAGCTTGCGTTTCAATCTCACGTATCGCGCGGGCGACGTTGCGCTCGCGGCAGCGATGAGTGAGCAGTATGATTGTCGCCGCCCCCTCGGCGGTCACTCCCCGCTGTACAAGGCTATGAAGGCTGACTTGATGGCCGCCCAGAGCGTGGCCGATATTGCCGATTACGCCAGGCGTGTCTTCGGTTTCAAGGCGAATGTAAAACGCGCTCTCGCCGTCTTCAACCGAACACACGGGGGCCTCCTTCGCGTCGATCATCGGTTGAAAATACGGCGCGAAATCCGGGAGTTTGATCGCGCTGGCGAGGTTGATCAAATCCCCTACGACGGCGCTTGCCGTAGGCATCTGGCCCGCGCCGGGGCCGACCAGCATCACCTGACCGACGGCGTCTCCGCTTATAAAGATTGCGTTGTTTGCTCCCTCTACCGATGCCAGCAAGTGATGGAGCGGGACGAGCATTGGGTGAGCGCGCACGTCCAGGCACCCGCCGCCCCGCCGCGCAAGCCCTATCATCTTTATTCGATAACCAAACTCTTTCGCGGTCTTCATATCGAGATCGGTGACCTGCGAGATCCCTTGCCTGTAGACTACATCCGTATCGACAAAGTGACCGAACGCGAGCGATGCGAGTATGGTTATCTTGTAAGCCACATCGAAACCTTCGACATCGTTTGTCGGGTCCGCTTCGGCAAAACCAAGCTGTTGCGCTCCCCGCAGCGCTTCGTCAAAGCTGAGGCCGCGCTCCTCCATCTCCGTGAGAATATAATTAGTCGTGCCGTTCAAGATTCCCGCGACGCTCGAAATCTCGTTAGCCTCCAGCCCCCGTTGAATAGTCGATATTAGAGGGATGCCGCCGCCGACCGCGGCTTCAAACAGAATCGTCACGTTGTGGCGCGTGGCAAGCTCAAAAAGCTCGGAGCCGTGCTTTGCGATAAGCTCTTTATTAGCCGTGACGACGTGCTTGCCCTGTTCGATGGCGCTTCTAATCGCTTCGTAGATAGATTTGATCCCGCCCGCTACTTCGATGACGATTTCAACTTCCGGGTCGCGGACTATCTCCATAGGGTCTTCGGTCAGGCGAATGTTTGAAAGATCGACCTCGCGCGGCTTCGATTTATCGCGGACGGCTACCCATTTAACTTTGAAGCGCGGGTCGTCCGACAAAAGCTTTATGACTCCAGTTCCAACTGTCCCGAGGCCGAGTATGCCTAAAGTGATCTTTGCCATCGTTGCTACCCTTTGCTGATTTGACACGTCAGAGTAGCAGTAGTTGACAAAGAGAGGCAATGGTAAGCAAGCGTCATCTCCCCGCCGCAGACACAGAGGACGCATATGGCCGATGATGTGCTTCGCACGCGGCGGTTGCGCAGAGAAAAGCGTACTCTCTGCGCCCGCTCTGTGTTCTCTGTGTCTGCGGCGGTGAATTCCGGTTTCTTCTCCTGACAGGTGCAACTTTGACAACGAGGGCTGTCGAGCCTAGAATGAGCACTTACTCGATGGCTAAGGGTATGCGAATCTCAAAAGTTTATACGAAGACAGGAGACGGCGGAGAGACTGCGCTTGTCGGCGGGGCGCGCGTCAGCAAGGCCAGCCCGCGAGTCGAAGCTTACGGCGATGTCGATGAGCTTAATTCACTGATCGGGCTTGCGCGCTCGCTCGTCGAAGATCAGGAGATAGACGAAGCATTAGCTTTGATCCAGAACGACCTGTTTACTGTCGGCGGCGACCTGGCAAGCCCGGCAGGCATCGAAGTTCCTCGCGTGTCCGAATCGTTCGTCGCCACACTTGAAGATTTGTCTGACCGGTTCCTCAAAGAGCTGGAGCCGCTAAAGGAGTTCATCCTTCCGGGCGGCGGCGAAGCGGGGGCGACTCTTCATCTTGCGCGAACGGTTGCGCGCAGGGCTGAACGTCGCGTAGTCGCTCTTTCCGAGATGGAAGAAATAAATATCGAGACGGTTGTCTACCTGAACAGGCTTTCGGATCTGCTTTTCATCCTTGCCAGGGTCGTCAACCGCCGCGCGGGAATCCCCGAAAAGATGACCGATTTCAGCAAAAGGAATAAGAAGTAACGAGTGATGAGTAAAACCAATTCGTAGTTTACTCATCACTCATCACTCATCGCTCAAGATATGTCGTGGTTTAAGAAAAAAGAGAGGCCAAAGCCCACCGACCCCGCCGAGGAGAGGACCGTTCGCACAGAGGGGCTGTGGGTCAAGTGTCCGGGCTGTGAGCAGATGCTTTTTAAACGCGAGATCGATGAGAATCTCAGCGTCTGTCCCAAGTGCGGCCATCACCGTCGCATCAAAGCAAACGAGCGGCTGGAGATGATTTTCGACAACTCGGAGTGGTCCGAGATTGACCGGGGACTTGTATCGAATGACCCGCTGAATTTCGTTGACACTAAAAACTATAAAATCCGCCTTCAAGAGATGCAAAAAAGCACAGGCTTGCTTGACGCGCTCATCACTGCCGAAGGTCTTGTCGGCGACCACGATGCAATCGTCTGTGCTATGGAGCTTGCTTTTGTCGGCGGCTCGCTCGGCAGCGTCGTAGGCGAAAAAATCACTCGCGCGATTGAGCGCGCGATCCAAACCAAAGCGGCCTTGATAATCTTTTCGGCGTCGGGCGGCGCAAGGATGCAAGAGGGGGCCATCTCACTCATGCAGATGGCCAAGATTTCCGCCGCGCTCGCTCGGTTGGACGAGGCCGGGCTTCCATTTATTTCGGTCCTGACCGACCCGACTACCGGGGGGGTGACGGCCAGCTTTGCGATGCTCGGCGATTTGAATATAGCCGAGCCGGGCGCGCTGATAGGCTTTGCCGGGCCGCGCGTCATCGAGCAGACGATACGGCAGAAGCTGCCGGAAGGTTTTCAACGCGCAGAATTTCTACTCACCCACGGTATGCTCGACGCCGTTGTGGAGAGAAAAGACCTGAGGGATTTCATTATCAGCTCGCTCGCATTCATGAATCAAAACGGGAAGACGCCAGCCGGGAAAAAAACATAAATACAGGGCTGCCGTAAAAATGATTTCAAGCGTCACCGGAGAATCACTCGTTAAATTCTCATTGATAACTCGCCGGTCCCTGGCCCCGAAAAAACCGGCCCATTGCAATAAAACGACTGTTAGTTGAAGATGGATTATTCCGAATCGTTAAGCTATCTGTATGGGCTTGGACACGAAGTCCTTGCCGCCAAGTACGGACTGGAAAGCACAAGGCTGCTGCTTGAAAAGCTCGACCGGCCCGACCTCTCTTTCAAGTCGGTGATAGTAGCAGGGACAAACGGTAAAGGGTCTGTCGCTGCTATGATCGAATCGATCACCAGGCTGGCAGGCATACGCACGGCGCTTTATACATCGCCCCATATGGTCCGCATCGAAGAGCGCGTGCGCGTAAACGGCAGCAATATCACCGAAGCCGAATTTGCCCGTCACGCGACGGATGTAAGGCGCGCGGCGCAGACGCTGGTTGCCGAAGGGAGACTTGCCGCGCTGCCGACTTTCTTCGAGCATATGACAGCGATTGCGCTATCGCATTTTCGGGAAAGCGGCGCGGAGCTGGCGGTGCTCGAAGTGGGTCTGGGCGGGCGGCTCGACTCTACAAACGCCGTAGACGCTGTCTGCTCCGTTATTACCCAGATAGATTTCGATCATCAAAACATTCTCGGAAATACCATTGCCGAGATCGCAACAGAGAAAGCGGCAGTAATCAAACCGGGCGCGAGGGCCGTTATCGGGCGGCAGCGCCATCAAATAGCGGGCGAGGTTTTGATGCGGCGATGCCTGGAGACAAACGTGCTGCCCGTTTTCGCCAACGAGCCTGCCGAAGTGTTGACGAGCGATTACGGCAGGACTACGTTTGATTATGAATCCGGGCGGTCCAACTATAGCCGGATAATGGTGGGGCTGCGCGGTCGCCATCAGACTGAGAACGCCGCCGCCGCGATAGAGGCCGCAGAGCTTTTGTCTGAGATGGGACTGCCGGTCAAGCGCGAAGCCATAATAAAAGGGCTGCGTGCAGTGCGATGGCCAGGCCGTCTTGAGTTGATCGATGATCGCCCTGCGATATTGCTCGACGGCGCGCACAATCCGGGCGGCGCGCGCGCCTTGCGGGCTTATCTCGAAGAGGTATGGCGCGGGCCAGTGACTCTTATATTCGGGGCTATGAGCGATAAAGACATCGCAGGCATGGCCGCGGAGCTGTTCCCGGCGGCAAAGACCATAGTCCTGACGCGCGTCAATGACCGCCGAGCCGCCAATAACGCCAGGCTTGGCAGTCCAGCCCTCGGCTCTACACGCAACGTCATATTTACTGAGACGGTACTTCAGGCTTTATCGTGGGCGCGCTCCGTGACGCCGCCCGAAGGGTTGATCTGCGTAGCAGGCTCGCTTCATCTCGTCGGCGAGGTGAAGCGTATACTTGAAACCGAAGAGACAGAGCAGAATTCTTAAGCGCGAACCTATGGCTCACGAACTTATAAAAAGAGATTACATCTATCGGGGCAAAATCCTTGATCTGTCTAAGAACCGCTTTATGTCCGAAGGCAAAGGCGAGGTCGAGATCGAGATCGTACATCACAACGGCGGGGTGGGTGTGTTGCCGGTCTTCGCAGACAAGACTGTGGCCCTTGTCAGGCAATGGCGATACGCGCTCAATCGTTACTCGCTTGAGATCGCGGCCGGCCGTATCGAGCAGGGCCAGACGCCCGAACAATCTGCGCTCAGAGAACTCGAAGAAGAGGTCGGCTTTCGTGCCAGGAATCTAACAAAGCTTTGTGAGTTTTATGTCGCGCCCGGTTATTGCGAAGAGCGATTGTATGTTTACCTCGCGACTGAGTTAGAAGAGTCTGCTCAAAGCCTCGACGATGACGAAGAGATTGAAGTGATTCGATTACCGTTCACAAAAGCCCTTGACCTGGTCCGGTCGCGCGAAATTGACGACGCGAAAAGCATAATCACCATCCTTTGTGCTGCGCCCCTGATCGAACCAATGTAAAATAATATCGAAGCGCGGCCAGCAGCCATGCCGGGCACATGGACCGTTACCTCCTCTAAGCGAGGTGAGAGTAGTGGGCAAGCTCAAGACGATATTTGCTTATCTGTGGGCGCCGTTTGCAAATCTGATCTGGTATCTCTGCACAATCTTTATTGGGATAATATCGCTCGCGCTCTGGCCCTTTGACCGGAGCGGGACGATGCAGTATCGGTGCGCCAGATGGTGGTGTCGCCTGGTAGCCTGGAGTATCGGCGCACGCATAAGGGTTTACGGAAAAGAGAATCTCGCGCCTGACCGCTGCTATGTTTACATGGCGAATCACGCGAGCCTGATAGACATACCCGCGCTGTTTGCTTACCTGCCTTATCAGTTTCGCATAATGGCTAAGAAAGAGCTTTTCTACATTCCTTTTCTCGGCTGGCACCTGTGGGCGGCAGGCCATTTCGCGATTGATCGAAGCGACGGGCGAAAAAGTGCGCGCTCCCTGCGCCGCGTCATACAGGGGTTGCGAACGGGCCGCTCGCTCGCCGTCTTCCCCGAAGGCACCCGTTCCGCAGATGGCCGCCTGAAAGAGTTCAAGGCGGGCGCTTTCAAAATAGCTCTTCACGCCGGAGCAGAAATAGTTCCCGTGACCATACGGGGCACGCACGAGATGTTGCCGAAAGGATCGCTCGTGCCGCGCGCGGGCCGCGTGGAAGTCATAATAGCCAAGCCTATAAAAACCGCTGCCTTCACCGAAGACCAATTGCCGGAGTTGATCGAAAGAACCCGGCAGACCATCCTCGTCAATCTTTCCGAGCCTGTCTTCAAACAACGAAAAGGCGCGGGCTTGACCGCGCATTCTTCAGGCCGCTAAACTGACCTTAGCTACTAACGTGCTTGAAGGTAATAGATGGCTTGAAGGTAATAGATGTCAGACCAACCACTGGTTCTAGTCAGCGCCACCAATCAATCCACAGACTCAACACCGGACCCAGATCGCCCGCACTGGGGACTGCTCGGCGGCGTCTGCATGTGGGTACTCAGCGTCGTCTTGCCGCAGATGCTGCCGCTCCCTTTTCTCTACACCGAGCACCGCAACGGCAATATGCCCTCGGCTGAAGATATCGCAGCCGGTAATCTAGGCGTCAGACTGGTTGTGGCTTCTATAATCGCTACGGCCTTAGGCCACATCATCATCCTCGTAGCCTGTTGGGCCGTTGTCACACAGTTTGGCCGCCGCCCCTTTCTGGCTACTCTAGGCTGGGGCTGGGATGGACTCGGCGTTGTCGGCGGGCTTCTGCTGGTGCCGGTATCCATCGGCGCGGTATTTCTGGTCAGCCTCCTCGCACAGTTGGTATTGCCGGAAGCGCAAACTACTCTCTTTACACAGATGCTGAGGGCATCCGATCTGGCGAGGTACATGATTGCCGGCCTGGCTGTCTTGACTGCGCCTTTTGTTGAAGAGGTGATTTATCGCGGCATGCTCTACTCAGGTTTGAGGAGCCGCCTCCCGGTGGGGCTGTCAATACTGATAGTCGGCAGCATTTTCACGCTCGTCCATGTTCAACAATATTGGGGAGCATGGGCCTCACTCGTAGGGCTGACCACGCTCAGCCTCATCCTGACTGCCATCCGCGCATACACAAAATCGCTCCTTCCTTGCGTGGCAATTCATCTCGTATTCAACATGATCGGGGCCACATCGATTCTTCTCGGCAAGTTTTGAGATTCAAAGCACCCAGAGCGATCTATTCGGAAAGTAGTCGGGTGAACAGCCAGGATTTTTCTTGCTGAATTCGATATAACGGCGATGCCATTTTTGATAGCGAGCCTCGGATGATCGTATGGCGGTGTGCGGAATCTCTTGCAGGTGGCGCTCTACCTTCCACACGTTGCGCGTCGAGAGTCTCCAATCATAATTGCCTAAATCGTTGAGATCGGCCACGCCGTAGCCGGTTATGCGACCGGTCTTGTCTATGTACATATCAAAATAGCTCATCACAAGATCGCGGACTGTGCGAAAAACGGGCTTGCGACCGTGAAGCCCTATGTCGCGCGACCGCGCGACCGACCCGTAGCGGTCGCCTTTTTTATAAAGAAAAAGGACGTGGTCTAACAAATCTTGAGACTCGATGCTCACGAGCAAAGGCGGGTAGCCCCAGTATTCCAATATGACTGCGGCGGCAATGGCCCCCTCCAGGCAGTGGGCGCGATTTCTGTTGACGACGCCGCGAAAAGAGAAGCAGGTCTGCCCTTCGGTTTCGCGATTATAAGGAATCGAGCTTAAGTATCGCTGGACCTGATAAGGCGTGCGGTAACGCTTTATGATGCTCAACTCTCTGGCTGTGAAATCTGATCTGGATGGCCTCATTTTTCGATCTTGTAAACAATAGCCTGCTGGTTATTGGGAATGTTAAAGCTCGCAATCTTCGTAAAGCGTTCGGGGTTTGCCCGCAGAATCTCTTCGAATCTACGCTCGACCGGGGCCACATAATCTTCGGGGCCGTAACCTGTGCGGATCAGCAGATAATCGCAACTCTCGATGCGGTCAACCGTCGATTCGACTACGAGCCAGTCGACGTAGATCAAGGGCGGCCCAGCCGGCTGCGGCGCGAGCAGCCTGGCAAAAAGACCTATGTTCGACGGATTCAATTGAGGGAGGTTTACGACGACTCCCAAAATAGCCTGACCCGCCTCGTCGAAAATACCTATGCCTTTTGTCGGCGGCGAGACGGTTCTCTTCGGGCGTCGGTTGACGAGCCGGCGTTCGAGAGCCGTCAGAGAGCCGCGCGCGTTCCCCGGCGCGATGTGCGGCCACGGTTCGAACGATCTCCGGCGCGCTCCAATCATCCGGCAGCGGGCGATGATCGAACCCGTAATAGTTGCGCGCGAATATCCTCCAACTGAAAAGCGGCAGATCATAAGATAGCCCGTACCCATCTCTCGGCCACTGCGCGTTGATGAAGCTCACGATTGCCCATACCACGATAGCGGCTCCCAGAGCCGGTTTTAAGGCGCGCTTAAATTTTGCGGGCGCTCCCTGGCTTGTCACGGGTTGATCTTGGGTATCTTGTTCTTCTTTCTTCTTCCGTCTTGAGCTTGCGAGCCAGCTAACCGAGATAACCGCAACGGCGGGCAGAATCGGCACAGTGTAGCGCGCGTCCTTGTTTGCGACAAAAGTGAAAGAGACTATCCCGCTCAGTATCCAGAGGTAGAGCAGCAGGCTGGTTTTGCGGTGCCGGACGAGCGAGTGGATCAGCCCGAACAGAAAGAGAGCGCCGAAGGGAACCTGTATTTGAGTGCTCAAGAGGGCGTGAACGTAAAACAGGTTTGAACCTAGAGTGAGCAGCGGCGCTTCGTTTTCATTTACTGCCCCGACCTGGTTAACTCTGTATATTGCGATGACGTCATCAAGGTGCGGGATGTACCAGATGCTCGCGACAGCGGCTGCGACGGCCGCTGCAAGAGCGAGGTTGAAAACAGCTCGCAGGTCGCGACCGATCAAAACCCGAATCGTTACATAGAGCGAAGGGAATATAAAAAAGAACGGGAACGTCTGTTTTGCGAGTATGCCCAGTCCGATGACTACGCCAAATGCTAACGCTCGGCGGCGGTTCTTAAAATCGCCCGCGCGAATGAGCAGGGCAAAACTTAAAGACACGAGCGCGATTAATGGGTAATCGAGAAAAGCATCGTGGACAAGCCACGCGGAAAAGTGATAGCAGACGGCCATCAGCGCAGCCAGAACCCCCGGCCAAAATACCGATCCGTTCTTTCGAGTTATGCCGTTACTCTCAAACTCGACTTCGGAGTAAATCATTCTCGCAATCCAGGAAACAGACCCTAGTATTAATGCCAGCGAGATAAAATTCACAAAAATACCGGTCAGTAACGAAGCGCCGAAAACTAAGAAGACCAGGGCTGTTGCGATGTGAATCAGCGGCGCGTAGAAGTGCGGCATTGAGAAAAAGTCCCGCGCAAAATCCGAGAAGCGAAGATTAGCGAGGCTTTGATAGTAATCATAAGCGGCACTGATGTGATCGGCGGGGTCCCAGGCGGGAGGCGTCCTGTTTTTTTCAGTCCAGACTATTGTAGACAGGGTTACGCCCAGGAAGATAATCGCGAGCAGAAAAGTCTGTTTGTGAGATCGTAGCCTGTTTCGAATCACGGTCGCGTGGAATTATGTGGAATGCCAGCCGAGATGGTCAAGTAAAGCGTGAAGGTATCAGGGTACAACTTTAAAATCGATTTCTGAGAAACTCTTTACAGATGATGGTTTAACCTACACTGTCGAGTATCGAAACCGTCCGTAACTCGAACGCCTTTTGCCTGGCTTGTAGCTGAGTGTCGCCCTTTTGCATCTGGTTCTTAGAAAAAATGGCTCAATGAGTAAAAAAAGGATCGAATCAAAGAACCGCGCCCACTGGCACAGCTCTTGCCGAAGCATTTGCGGAACAAGCAAAACGTTACGATCTGCGAACGAAAGGGGTCTGGGGAAATGCGAAGAACAAGCGCGGTTTTGCTGATAATCATCCTCGGCTGCGCAGGGATTGCTATAGCAGGGAACGGGAACAATCTTGAGACTATAGAATCGATTCAGCCGCACGTCCTTCACTTAAAGCTCAAATTAGAGGATTTGAAAGCGCTTGCGGAAAAGCAAGTATTAACGCGCGGCCTGTCCTCGAAGAACTCAAAAGTGATGGCGGGTTTTGGCGCCGTGCTCGCAGACGCCACGCCCGGAGCGTTTGTCGAAGCCTACAAGGCGCTCGATATCATCCGTCAGACCCAAAATTTATACGCGGTCGGGCGATTCAGCGCATCCCCCGGCGTGAGCGACCTTGAGGGGCTTACAATCGATGACAAGGAACTTTACGCGCTGCTACTGGCGAAGCCGGGCGATTCCGACATCAAGATGACCGAGCAAGAGATTGCCCGCATACGCGCCGTTGCGGGGAAGGAACAGAGGCTTACGCCGCATTTGAAAGCTCGACTGGCCGCCGAATATAAAAAGATGCTTGTCGAGCGCGTCAAAGCCTACAACGCGGCGGGCCAGCAAGCGATGGGGGTATTCGCGGACAAAGATAAGCCGGTTGACGCCAGTGAGGCGTTCGGTTCACTCGCGGGGGAAGAGAAAGAACTCAACACACATTGCCAGCATCTTTTCTCGCAGCTTGAAAGCTACCCGCGAGGAACGACGCCCGATTCGGAGTCGCTGATTTACTGGGCAAAGCAGAAGTATGGCGACCTCAAGCCCGTAATCACTATTGTCCACGTCTTGATTCACAAAGACGGCGACAGGGTTTTCATAGCTTCCAAACAGATCTATTCGAGCCATTACACCGAAGCCGGATTATCCGTAGCAGAATTGATACCTTACAAAGATACTCTCGGACAACCACGGACGGTGATCGCTTACACGATACGATTGCAGGTTGATATACTTGGAGGCACGCTCGGGTTCATGAAAAAGCGAATGGCCCAACCGCGCATGCTCGGCACGCTAAAAGATAGCATCAACGGATTGCGTATGAATATGGAGGCCTTGAGCCGCGAAACAAGTCCCAGCCGGGCGGGTCTTTAAGACGCGAATTAATTTTTTAGGCTCTCAATCGCCTCTTTGAGCGTTGAAGAAGTGATCGCAAAGTGTGAAGCGTTCCAGACCTCGCGCCCGTTACGAACAAGAATCACCTGGGGCGTTTCGTGCTGAACGCCCAACCGCGCGGCGACCTCATTGGATAGAGGGCGCGCCCTCTGGACCGTTATCAGGTTGTAGCTGACTTCGGGGTCAGCCTCTTTCAGGTAGGAATGCAGCTCGTTATACGCGCGCGTGCTTATCGGGCACGTCAGGCTGTGCTTGAAAAGGAGCACGGGTCTGTCGCTCGAATCGGCAAGCGCATCCTCTAGCTCTTTTATCTGCTTGATTTCCTTGATCGATTCCATCAATTTAATCCCCCCTTAACCCGCCTAAATACTTTTTACAGTCTGAACAGAAGCATTGCAAGCCGATCAGATTCCGAATCTCGTAAAAAAACTTTTCGCTCAGGCCACGCGGAGAGGCTAAAAAAACATCGCAATCCTTGGGATAAAGCTGGACAGTGCAAAGACGAAACGCTTGACCGCGCCGCCTGCACACCTTACCGTGCGCGGATGCCTGGAATTCGGTAAATGGAGTATTAGAATGTGCCCTAAAGCCTTACGCTCGACGCTTGCCGCAGTCCTGATCGTGCTTGCGGTAGTATCGCTGCTTCCGGCGAGTTTTGCTTCCGCATCTCCAATATCGTCCGCCCAGACCGGAAGCCAACGGCCCAAGCGCGGAAAAAACGGCCAAATAGTTTCAGAAAGCGGAACGCAAAAAGCGCCGGAGCAAAAGCCGGCAGAGCAGAAGGCGTCAGACCGGGGCACTGAACAATCAAGACAGCAAAGCGCATCGGTCCCCCAGCAAAAAACCGCTCCGCCTGTCCAAAAAACCGCTCCGCCTGTCGTAGAAAGCCCGTCGCGGCAAAAGCCGGTGCTTGTTAGACCCGGCGCTTCTACAAGGACAACACAGGAAACTACACAGCAACCGGCTTCGGCCCAGCAACGCCGCGTGCCGCCCCCGTTCGACAGGCCCCCGCTTGAAACTCAGAAGGTTGAACCGCAGCAGCAATCCCGGCCCGCACCTCAGGTTCGCACTTCGCAACCGCCTGTGCGGTCTCAAACCGACGGCGCGTCTTCGCCCTCGTACCCATCGCAGCAAAGCGGTAGGCCCAGAGTCGAGCAACAAACTCAGCAACAGGATACCGACCCTTCTGAGCGAAACCGTGGCAGGGCCACTCCGCCCAGTCTTGGCGGTTACGAGCAACAGAATAAGTCAGGCAAAGATAAACCTGTTCTTCGTCGCCCGTCAGACCCTCAGCCACGGTCCGAGCAGCAAGAAGAGTTTCCGGATCAGACTGCGTCAGACAGAGCGAGACCAACAATGCCGGCCGATGACGGCGACGACACTATAAAACTCGACGCCACGCTGGTAAATATTCCTGTGCTGGTCAGCGACCGCTCCGGGCGTTACATCCCGCAACTGACGAAGAACGATTTTCTGCTTTACGAAGACGGGGTACAGCAAGAGATAGCATTTTTTGGCGACGAACGTGTTCCATTCAACGTGGCCCTCGTGCTGGATGTAAGCCCAAGCGTGCAGGGCAGCCTTGAAGAGATTCAAAAAGCGGCGCTCGAATTCGTTCGCCAGTTGCGCAGCGATGACCGCGTTATGATCGTCTCGTTTGATAAGAACGTTCACTATCACACACAGTTTACAAATAACCGGCGCGAGCTTGAATCTGCAATACGAAATACCCAGACCGGATCGGGCACAAGCGTGTATGACGCGGTCTATGAAGTTGTTGATAGAAAGCTTCGTATGATCGAAGGGCGGAAAGCTATGATATTGCTTTCCGACGGCGAAGATACTACGAGCAGCCATGCCAGTTATGACGAGGCGGTCAACATAGTCACAGAATCTGATGTGCTGGTCTACGGGCTTCGATACCAGAGCAGTGGCGGGAGCATAACCGTAGATCCCTGGCCGCGCACTCGCATTCCGCAGATTCCGCTGCCGTTTCCCTGGCCCTGGCCCTTTCCGCGCAGGCGCAGAGGCGGGACTTTCGTAGACCCTGATTCGATGCGAATGAATTCCGCGCCCGGCTCATCTTCGATTCCACAAGGCAGGCAAGGCAGGCGACGAGGCCGCAACGGTGATTTCATGGAAGACGTGGCTACGGCAGGCGGCGGCCCCGTTTATGACGCCGATCAAATAAGCGATCTGAGTCGTCTTGCCGCCCGCGTCGCGGAAGAATTACGCCACGTCTACCAGATCAGCTACTACCCGACAAACTCGCTTTCAAACGGCGGCTACCGCGCGCTGAGAGTCCGCTTGCGAGGTCGCGACGAAATAGCCGTACGTCACCGTCGAGGCTATAACGCTCGCGAAGTTGCCACACGACCTACGACATAATAAACATATCTTTGATAGATGCTTGAAAGGCCGGCCGAAAGGTGGGCCTTTTTTAGCTTCTCTCCCCGTAATTTATTGATTTATAAAGAATTACCCAAATGGGGGACGTTGATTTTGTTTGACTCTATTTTACGGCTGGGCGAGAATGCAATTATCCGCCTTTCGTTGTCGCAGCCAGGCTCAGACAGGGCAGGTTGCGATGAAGTTGTCTTTTCCGTTTGAGTCAGCGGAGGCCAGTATGAATAGTCGAGTCCCCATCACTTTGAGCGCGAAAGGCACGCGCCGCACAGCGACCCTTGCCTTGATAATCGCAATTGCCGTCTTAGCAGTAAATTTAACGCCCATCGTCAACGCGCAAGTGTCTGCCACGCGCGTCGAGACATTTACGCTAGCTCCTGACGGGCAGGTGAACATTCAAAACCTGCGGGGCGCAACCAGCATCGAAGTCTGGAATGAGGAGAGCGTGCGAGTCGTGGCCGAGCGGAAAACGCCGCCCTCGCTTCCGCTGGAACCGTCGGACCTGGTTCTGATGGGCGCGCAGAACACCATCATAATCGAGTGCAGGCAATCGGGTAAACCGGGTCGAATCGACTTGACCGTTTATCTTCCCGCTCACGCGCACATGAAACTCGCGGGCGGCACGTGGCCCATCGAAGTCAATGGCTCTCTGGCAAGCGCAGTTGTTGAAACGACAGGCGGCAATATCTCTTATAGCCTGCCCAGGAATGATGACGCACAAATCTCGATGCGGTCTGCGCGCGGAGTCGTAAAATCTTCCGTCGAGCTTGCAGAGGTAGAGCGGTTGGGGACCAACAGCTTGCAAGGCAAACTCGGTTCCGGCAGCTCGCCTATTATACTCAATAGCCGGACTGGCAATATCACTCTCTCTCCCGGGGCAAGCTCTTCAACGATTGCCAGGGCCGCTTATGAGCAGCGCGCGCCGCAGCCCGTAACCGATCAGCAAAACAGCCAATCGAATGACGGCTTCAATCAGCGCGACAACGCGCGGCGCTACCCGTCCACGCAGGCTTCACGCGATCCCGATCTGATTATCCCTGGGCGGCCCAACGGCGGAACAAGCAATCGCGGGTCATCCTCTCCGGGCGGCTCAAGGTCTAGCGGGGATTGGACGGACCTCGCGGGACAGGACCGCAGCGATGATGTGAACAGCACAAACATCGGCGGCCCGTTTATGCGCCCGAGGCATGAAAAATCCACGAGCAATAACGGGGCAGGATTCAGAGTTCGCATCATCCCGGCAGACTCGACTTCTTCGGCAGCCCGGCGGCCCGGCAATCCCATTTATGACGATCCCGTTGATGAGCAATCTCAACCGGGAGCTAATGACCCGGCTCCGCGCAAGCCGCAACAGGGCAATCGCTCTAATAATCCCTGGTCGGATCAAGCTACTTATGACCCACAGACAGGGTGGTCCGATAATCGAAGGCCGTCTCGCGTAGAGCAGACGGAAGATTCTTCTATTGAAAGCTCAACTCCGAGCAGGCGGCCTGAGCTTAAACGAGGACCGGGCGGCGAACCTGCGGGCGAAGCCTCGACAGCGGCGGCTCGGAAAAACGAAGACGAAGATTCAATCGTTCTCAATTCGGCGGTGGTCAATCTCAGCGTCAGCGTCACTGATCGATCAGGGCTGGCGCTTGCGAATCTGAAGAAAGAAGATTTTGAAATCTACGAAAACAACGAGCGGCAGGCGGTTGAATTCTTCGCCCCGTCAACCAGCCCTTTCAATCTCGTACTCTTGCTCGACCTTTCCGGCTCGATAAAAGATAAGCTCGACGTCGTTAAAGCGGCTGCGTTGCGCTTCATCGAGGTCATCGGGCCGCAAGACAGAGTCGCCGTTTTAACTTTTACTCACGAAGTGCGAGTCGTCTCTCAACTGACTGCCAATCGCGACCTGCTCCGCAAGCGAATAAAAGAGATCGAAAGACCTGAAGGCGGAACTGCGTTTTACGACGCGATGTGGTGGGCGATGCTCGACACTTTGCGGGGTACGCAAGGGCAGCGCAACGCCATAGTCGTGATGACCGACGGCGTGGACAGCTCGCTCGACCGTTACAACCCGGCTGAAACTCGCGTGACGTTTCCGCAGCTTGCGCGCAAGCTAGAAGAATCGGATGTCATAGTCTTTCCGATCTATCTCGATACCGAATACGAAGAGGTATTCCAGCGCGGCAACGGCACGAGTGAAAGCTATGCCGTCGCGCGGACGCAGCTTGAGAAGATTGCCGAGCTGTCGGGGGGCCAGTATTTCCGAGCCGAGCAAGCGAAAGACTTATCCGGAGTCTACAAGCAGGTGGCAGCAGCCTTGCGCACACTTTACAGCGTCGGTTACTACCCTACAAATTCCGAGCGCGACGGGACGTACAGGCGCGTGCGCGTAGGCGTTGCGCGTTCGAATGCCGCCGTGCGGTCTAGAAAAGGGTATTACGCCAAATAAGATCAAAGCCTGATGTGGTGAGAACCGGATTCACCGCAGAGACACAGAGAGCACAGAGGGGGCGCAGAGTTTTATTCTGCTCTGCGCAACCTTTGCGTCCTCTGTGTCTCTGCGGTGAGATATAATTTTCCTTTTCATTACTTCTCTCTGTCAACTACGAGATGGTGTGGCGGTTCAGTTGATAATCCTGCAGGGTTCCTGCAAAGTCGCTTGACAATTGAAAAGAAAAGACCTACCTCGGTTCAATAGCAAAGTAATTCAAAACTGAACCGGAGGAAGGTCTTAGATGAAGCATAACACTGCAAGCTTCTCATTGGAGCAAAAATCCGAGCCGTTTATCTTTGATGTCAATAGTCTCTTTTATCACCTCGACTGCCTTACTGATCGCCGCAAACCAAAGGGCGTGCGTTACCCTCTGGCGGTCGCTTTGGTCTTTGTCATTTTGGCAAAGCTTGCCGGCGAGGATGACCCTGAGGGGATTGCTCACTGGATCGCTCTTCGCAAGGATTTGCTCATCGAAGCTCTCAAGCTCAAGCGAAAGACTACACCTCATCCGACTACTTTCTCTCGCATACTTGGTTGGGCGGTTTCGGTCGAGCAGCTTCAAGAATCATTCACGCAGTTTCTGCTTTCAACTGTGGAAGGAGGCTTGTCTTTACAGATGCCCTTAGATGGAAAGACCTTGCGAGGGACGATTCCTCCAGGCAAAACACAGGGAGTTCACCTGCTGGCAGCCTATCTTCCTGCTGAAGGCATAGTGCTTTGCCAGGTTGAAGTAGGATGCAAAGAAAACGAGATAGTTGCAGCACCACGAGTCTTAAAAAGCGTAGATTTAAAGGGAAAAATCGTGACAGGCGATGCGATGTTTGCGCAGAGAGAACTGTCTCAAATGGTAGTCGAGGGCGGAGGAGAGTATGTGTGGACGGTCAAAGATAATCAATCCACATTGAGGGCTGAGATAGAGGCAGCATTCGAGATTGAGGAAGGCAAGACGGCGCTGAAAGCAATGGAGAATGACTTGTCACGAGCTGAGACGATAGAAAAGGGGCACGGACGAATAGAGGAGAGGCGTCTTGTGGCGACCAGCCTGTTGAAGGGATATTTGCAGTGGCCCTGCCTTGAGCAGGTCTTCAAGATTGAGCGAGAAGTCGAAGAGATAAGTACTGGCAAGAAGCGAAGTGAAGTGAGCTATGGAGTGACAAGTCTGAGGAGGGAAGAAGCCACAGCCGAGAGATTGATGGAAATAGTGAGAAGGCACTGGGGGATAGAAAACGGGTTGCACTATCGGAAAGACAAAACGCTAGGGGAGGATGGTTGCAGATTAAAAGTGGGAGAGGCGGCGCAGGTGATGGCCGTGATAAACAACCTGATAATAGGATTGGTTCTGAGACAGGGCATAAACAATCTAGCAGCGGCAAGAAGAAGCTACAGTGCCAATCCGCTTGAAGCGCTGAATCTCATTTTGCGCCGATAGACCTACTTTGCAATAGCCCTGGATAATCCTGCCTTTGGCTTGACGCTTGACCTCTCAAGCGTATAATCAATCGTTTAATCAGGGCGAGCCCCCGCAAGCATGAATCCATGAAAGATTTCCGCATACTGCTTCGACACGTCAGACCTTACGCGGGGCTTTTTGCGCTCGCTTTCATGTTGATGACGCTGGTCGGATTGTTCGAAGCAGGTCGAACTGCTCTGCTGAAATCGATCATCGACGAATTGCCCACAGGACCGCAAACGCCGACGATAGGGCTGGCGGCATACCTCGATGTGCGCAACTACTTGCCTGCCACAGCCGACGTGTTGCCTTTGATTGCGGCCTTGCTGATTCTTTTCACGCTCGTTCGCGGAGCTTCCGAGTATTTATCAAACCTGCTGATGTGGCGCATAGGCGTGGCGGCGGTGGTCGATTTAAGACAGCGCCTGTATGACCACTTGCTCAAACAGTCGAGCGAGTTTTTTATGGACCACCCGACTAACACTCTGACCACGCACATAATAAGCGACGCGGAAAAAGTACAGGTTGCAGTCTCGACCTTGCTTGCCGACTTGCTCAGAGAAAGCCTGACCTTTCTTGCGCTGTTCTTGTTAGTCTTCATGCTCAACTGGAAGCTTACACTCGCCATACTCATTGTCGGCCCGCTCATCTCCCTGGTCACGGTGAAATTCGGCAGGCGGCTCAGACGGCTCGCCCATTCGACCCAGGAGAACACCGAAGAGGTTCTCGACATCGCGCAGGAGACGATCTCCGGCTACCGCATCGTCAACGCTTTCGGCATGGAACAATTCGAGCAGCGACGTTTCCGCGATGCGCTCTTGCGGCTGGCCCAGACACAGGTTCGCGCGGCCCGTGTGGTCTATTTATCTTCCCCGATACTTGAGATGGTCGGCGTCATGTTGGCCGCAGGGTTCTTGCTTTACGCAGAGCGATTGATTGCTTCGGGCGCGATGACGATAGGCATATTCGCGGCTTACATCGTGGCAATGCTGCAAATGTACGATCCGCTCAGAAAGATTTCCCGAATCCAGAATTATCTACAGCAATCCTTCGCCGCGATAACGCGCATCTACTCGCTTCTCGACACGCACACCGAGAAGCAAGACCGCGCAAATGCCGTCGAGCTTGCCCCGCTTAAAGACAGGGTCGAACTCAGGCGAGTATCATTCAAGTATAGCGATTCGCAGGATTGGACCTTGAAGGACGTGGACCTCACTGTGCGCAAGGGCGAGGTCGTTGCGCTCGTAGGTCTTTCAGGCGCGGGAAAATCTACGCTGACAAATCTGCTGATGCGCTTTTACGATCCGACTCGCGGCGAAATCGCAGTTGACGGCGTTGACACGCGCGACGCCACGCTCGCGAGCCTGCGCTCGCAGATCGCGCTTGTCACGCAAGAGGTCATCTTGTTCAATGACTCGATCATAAACAACATAGCTTATGGCAGGCCCGATTTTGATCGCCGTAAGATCGAAGAGGCAGCTCGCGCAGCTTACGCGCACGATTTTATAATCGAGCGCGGCGGTTACGAAGTCTTGATAGGCGAGCGCGGCGTCAAGCTTTCGGGCGGAGAACGCCAGCGTTTGGCTATAGCGCGGGCGCTTTTGAAAGACGCTCCGATTCTTATACTCGACGAGGCAACTTCGGCGCTCGACACTCAATCCGAGCGGCTCGTTCAGCACGCACTTGCGAACTTGATGAAGGGGCGCACGACCCTGGTCATCGCGCACCGGCTGACGACCATTCACAGCGCGGATAAGATAGTTGTTCTCGATCATGGGCAAATTATCGATCAAGGCTCCCACAAAGAGCTGATGTCGCGCGGGGGAATATACCGCGATCTGTACGAGCTACAGTTTTCAGATCAGATCATTGATCAAGACGAAGTGGCCGTGGCGGAAGAAAAACAGTAATCAGCAGCAATCGAGAGGAAAAATGGTTAAGAGCATGACAGGGTTTGGGCAGGGAAGCGCGGACGGCGAAAATTTCAAAGTGCGCGTAGACATTCGCTCGGTTAATAATCGCTTTCTCGACGTGCATACGCGGTTGCCACAAGAGCTATCAAGCCTCGAAGTATCTATGAAAAAACAGGTGCAGGCTGCGCTCAAGCGCGGGCGCATAGATGTCACGGTCGCCATAGAGCAGACCCGGCAGGCTACTTTCGAGATCAACCGCCCGCTCGTATCGGGGTATCTCAAGGCGTTGGGCGAACTCAAGACGGAATTCGAGCTGACGGGCGACCCGTCGCTTGAGCTGATCGCAAAACTTCCCGGCGCAATGCAGGTTTCACAAGACTCGGGAAAGCTCGATGAATGGCTTGTCGCGGGCGTTATTGCGGCCATCTCGCAGGCGCTTGTCAGGCTCACAGAGATGCGCGTCGTCGAAGGCCAGGGGCTTGCCTTGGAGCTTACAAACCGGCTTAACAACATCGAAAGCCAGTTGCCTGTGATCGAATCCGAGGCCGCGCGGTTGCCCGGAATCTATCGCGAGAAACTTCAGAAAAGGCTCCAGGAGCTTGTCGATGGCGGCCAGGTAGACGAGACTCGCGTGGCGCAGGAAGCCGTGATGCTTGCGGACCGGAGCGATATAAGCGAAGAGATAGTCAGGCTTAAGAGCCACATATCGCAGATGCGCGACCAGCTTCACGCGGACGATGAAGTCGGCAAACGACTCGACTTCATTTTGCAGGAGATGAATCGAGAGGCCAACACTATACTTTCAAAATCGAGCGACCTGGCGATAAGCGATGCTGCTATCGTCATCAAGACCGAAGTTGAGAAGCTGAGGGAGCAGGTCCAGAATGTCGAATGAATCGCTCTCTTCTGGCGGGGGAGAGAAGATATCGGACCCTAAAAAAGAGATGATCGTGCCCGGCACTCTGATCGTCGTGTCGGCTCCGTCCGGGGCCGGTAAATCATCGCTTGTCGAGGGCGCGCTAAAGCGATTAGACCGGCTTGAATACTCAATCTCGTACACGACTAGAAAGCCTCGCGGTGAGGAGCGCGATGGGGTAGAGTATTATTTTATCGGCAAAGAGGAATTCCTGGACATGCGCGACCGAGGCGAGTTCTTAGAATCAGCCGAGGTACATGGCTGCCTTTACGGAACGCAGAAGACGGCCGTGGAGCGTATAATCAGCGAAGGCTCGGACCTGATACTCGATATTGATGTGCAGGGCGCGGCGCAAATAGTCCGACAGATGCAGGAGGCCGTGACGGTCTTTGTGCTTCCGCCGTCGCGGGAAATCCTGGAATCACGCCTTCGAATGCGAAATCTAAATGACACCGAAGACCTTGAGCGAAGGCTCAAGAACGCATCAGGAGAAGTTTTATCGTACGCGAGCTTCAAATACGTGATAGTCAATGACGACCTGGAGCGCGCGACCCGCGAGCTTGAAGCGGTGATAATTGCGGAGCGCCATCTGCTCGACCGCCAGCGAAAGCTTGTTAAGCCGATCATAGACACTTTTGGAGGTGATGGATTTTATGCCTGAAGATAAGAACGGTCAGGATTGGACTACTGAAATCGATAGCAAGTACCGGCTCGTTTTGCTCGCGGCAAAGCGCAGCAAGCAGTTGCAAAAAGGCGCGCGCCCGCGCTTGCAGTCCAGCGCAAAGAAGACGACGCGCATAGCGCTCGAAGAGGTTCAGCACGGGCTGATACAATACCAACAGATAGTAAAAGAGCAGCCGCCGGAAGAAGAATAAATTTATTGTCGATTGTCCGTCGCCCGTCGTCCGTCGAACAACGGACAACCGATAACGGACTAAGGACAAATCATGAAGATTGCACTGGGCGTTACAGGGTGCATAGCCGCTTATAAAGCCGTCGAGGTGCTTCGCGGGCTTCAAAAGCGTGGTGTTGCCGTGCAAGTCGTTATGACGCGGCACGCAACAGAGTTCGTCGGCCCGCTTACATTTCAATCTATTTCAGGCCTGCCGGTTATCACCGAAATGTTCGCGCCTACCGATGACCCTGAGATAAAACATATACAGATCGCGCAGTCGGTTGATCTGTTGGTGGTCGCACCGGCTACTGCAAACACGCTTGCGAAATTCGCAAACGGCATCGCGGACGATTTCCTCTCGACGCTTTATATCTCGACGACCGCGCCAGTGCTTGTCGCTCCCGCAATGAACGTCGAGATGTGGGCGCACCCCGCGACACAGGAAAATGTCGCACGGCTTAAATCTCGCGGCGTCCATTTCGTAGACCCTGGCGAAGGCTACCTGGCCTGCCGTACCGTTGGCGCGGGCCGTCTTGCCGAGCCTGCGGGGATCGTCGAACGGGCATGGCAGCTAATCAAAGGAAACCTTGAATCGCTTCAGCCGGGCGCGAGCGTTGAGGGCCGCGTCGAAAACTCAACCGTTGATGACCTCAAACAGGAGCGGGTGCTCATCACCGCAGGCCCGACGTACGAAGCTCTCGACCCGGTCCGCGGATTGACGAACCGGTCATCGGGAAAGATGGGTTACGCGCTGGCAGAAGCGGCACTGGCGAGGGGCGCTCAGGTTACGCTGGTGAGCGGCCCTGTTGCGCTTGCTGCTCCCACGGGCGCCCAAATGATTCGAGTCCAATCGGCTGCTGAAATGCATCGGGCGGTTATGGAAAATCTCGACTGCTCAACGATCATCATTATGGCCGCTGCCGTAGCCGATTTTCGCCCTTCCACGGTCGTTGATCAAAAGATCAAAAAGAATGGGGACAGATTGCTACTGGAGCTGGAACCAACTGTGGACATACTTGCCACAGTTGGTCACACCAAAGGGACACAAATTGTCATAGGCTTTGCTGCCGAAACCGAAAATGTCCTGGATAATGCTAGAAAGAAACTGGTGTCCAAGCGCGCGGACCTCATAATTGCCAATGACGTGTCGGCGCAGGATGCCGGGTTCGATGTGAATACAAACAGAATATCCCTGGTCTCGGATACTGAAACGACGGAGTTGCCGTTGCTCACAAAACGCGAGGCCGCCGACCGAATCCTCGATTCAGCTCTTGCGATAAAATTGACGCGCGAATCTCTTGTGTCTTGAGTTCAGTATCGCTCAATCCCCGAAAAATGCTGGAAAGCCGTCTTCGCAAAGAACGCAAAATAGATCAATAACCGCAAAAATGTTTGCGAGCTTTGTGTCCCCTTTGCGATTTTTGCGGTTTACATCGAGCTTGCTGATTCTAGTGGTTACTTAGCAGAAGTGTTTAAGCGGATTGCACGGTCAGTATTCACCCCAGTTTCACGCGCGCTCTAAGCGCGGCGTCAGAGCTTGATTTGCGCGCTCTGAATTCTTCAACCCATGCCTGGGTTGTCAACACAAGCTGGGTAGTTGAAGGCTGCTGCTCCTGTTTGTTACTGCTTTCAACCTGTTGCCCTCTTTTTACCAGTCTCACGGTCATCGTCTTGAACCTCTCTGTAAAATCTAACGCTTTATTCTTGGCAATTGTGATGCCAAAGCGTTCTACTCGGAATATCGGCCCATTATGAGGGGTGGTAATACTGCGCGCGCGTTGCCGGTGAGAGAAAATCATACGAGAACGAAGATCGATGTACGCAAACGGGATCATAAGCTTGATTCTCGATAGGGCGAGCGATACCATACAAAAAGGAATCGCTCGTCATCGGTTGAGCGTGCGCGCGATAGCGGCTCTAACAGAGATTTGGGAATTGTGCAAAAGTCGCTTTTTGGGTCAAAAAGCGGCAACACCTCAAAGCCTGGCCGCATCCAATCGGGGACGAAAAGCCGTGCAGGCGCTAGGGGTTTTCGCGCCTTCTGAAAAATCGTGAGCGCCCACGCAAGCTTCAAGTGTCTGGCTTGATATTTTTATAGATGTGCCGCTTGAAGGGTGCCCCTAAATCGCTTGACCCATTTCGGCAGGCTATCAGGCTCACAACGGTCTTCTCCCCCGGCCTTTGAGCAATCTATTGGTTTGTAATGGTTCGTAAGCTTTTATGTAATGACCGGCTGGCAAGAGTTATTCGAATTCATTAAACAGCTTCGATTGAGCGACCTGTTCGATTTCCTCATCGTCTGGGCGATCATCTACGGGTTGCTGAAGCTTGTGCGCGGCACGCGCGCCGTGCAGATGGCTGTCGGGTTGTTGGGCGTCGGGCTGCTTTACCAGATTTCGGCCTATTTCGGGCTGGAGACGCTCCAGTTCGTTATGCGCAACACGCTGGTCTATTTCGGATTTGCCATCCTCGTGATATTTGCGCCTGAGATCAGGTCGGCATTGATGAGGGTCGGGTCAAACCTGCGCCGCCCCTTGCGTTTCGGGCGCTCAAAACGCGGCGAAGAAGTCTATGACGACATCGTGCTTGCCGCGATGACGCTCTCTTCGCGTCGAATAGGCGGGCTGATAGTGTTAGAGCGCAACGTCGGGCTGCAAAACTATATTGATACGGGCGTGACTATGGGCGCGGCGCTCTCATACGATCTGCTGGTCACGGTGTTTGACCCGCACACGCCGCTGCACGATGGGGCCGTCATAATACGCAATTATCAGATTGCCGCCGCCAGTTGCTTTTTGCCGCTTACCCTGAACCCGCGATTGTCGAAAGAGCTTGGCACGCGCCACCGCGCCGCCATAGGCGTCACGGAAGACACCGACGCTGTCGCAGTCGTTGTGAGCGAAGAGACGGGCGTGATCTCTTTCGTAGTCAACGGCGAGATCACGCGTTATCTGAACAGCGCGCGGTTGCGCGATTCGATCAAGGAAGCTCTACAGCCGCCGCGCTTGAGCGAAGTAATTCGTACAGCGCGACGGCGCACGCGGAGAGCGGTTGCGCCGGGCGGCGACGCTTCCAGAGAACGAGTCAGCGAAACCTATATCAAGTGATGGAAGAGCTATGGACCGAATGCTCCACTACCTGGCCGTATTGAAGGATTACGCCAGGGACTACTTTCTGGAAAACACCGGGCTGAAGTTCCTTGCGCTTCTCATTACGGCAGTCCTGTGGCTTTCGGTCGCCTCTCGCCCCATGAGCCAGATAACGCTCAGGGACGTGCCGATCGAGCTTCCAAACCTCGCTGAAAACCTCGCCTTGACCATCTCGAACGACGCTTCGCTGGAGGCCCGCGTATATCTGAGCGGCCCCCGCGACGTTTTGGACACGCTCAGGGCGGGCGACCTTGTCGCGTATGCCGACTTACAGGGCGTAGAACCGGGCGTTCGCGTTATTCCGCTCAAGCTAGACGAGGGCCGCCTGCCGTCGAGCGTTAAAGTGCAACGCATCGACCCGCGAGACATACGCGTGACGGTCGAGCCTATGATAGAAAAAGACGTTCCCGTCTCGCCTCGCTTCGAAGGCAGCCCGCCCGAAGGTTTCGAAATTTTAGGAACGGCGATCACACCCTCTATGGTGCGAATAGCAGGCGTCGCAAGCGCCGTCGGTAAGATCAGCGAAATCTCAACAGAGACCGTCAGCCTTTATGGCAAGACCGAGCCATTCAGCCGTGAAGTAAGACTCGATCTGGATTCTCCGAACGTCACGTTGAGCAATAAGCGGGATGTTATGTTGACCGTCAACATTGGCGAAGTGCAGAAAGAACGCGTAATAGACCGTATACCCATCACAGTGACGGGAGCGACGACTCAGTTGCAGCCCGTCCCTAGATTCGCGAAAGTGACGCTTAGAGGCGGGCGCTCGGCTATAGATTCGATAACCCCTGCCGACATCACCGTCAAAGTCGAGCATCACGCGGGTGCGGGAAAGCCGAATGAGTACACGCCGGTCGTAACACTGTCTCCCTCCTTTGCCGACCGCGCTAGCGTTCTATCGGTTGAGCCAAAAACGATTCGATTGCGATAGAATGAGTCGGATTAATGTAGTCTGACGAGCTAATAATCTTTGGGGATAAACCTGTATGTCGAGAACAGAGACGCAGAGGCTTTTTGGCACGGATGGGGTTAGAAGTGTCGCCGGGCAGTTTCCGCTTGATGAAAAAACAGTCGGCTTGATCGGTCAAGCTTTGACGATGAATCTGGCCGGTGAGCTGGGACGCGCACCTCGCATCATAATTGGCCGCGACACGCGCGAGTCAGGCCCCGAAATCGAGCGATGGATTGCGGACGGCGCGGCCTCGCGTGGCGCTCAAGTCGAGTCTGCGGGCGTTATCACAACTCCGGGGGTCGCATACATAACCAGGACCGCCGTTTTTGATGCAGGCGTAGTCATCTCAGCATCGCATAATCCATACCGCGACAACGGGATCAAAATCTTCTCGCCATCCGGAAAAAAGCTCGATGACCGAATGGAGCGCCGAATAGAAGAAGACCTTCAATCATTGAGCGCCGCTCGTTCTGTCGGCGATAAGACAGAATCGCTCATGAACGGCCAGAGCAAGGTTCGGGCTGCAAATGCAGCGCGCTACAAAGAGAGCTATATCGCTTATCTTGCCGAAGAGGTGGGGCGCGGCCTGCGGCTGGATGGAATAAGGCTGGCTATCGATTGTGCAAACGGCGCGGCCTCCGATATTGCGCCGGAACTTTTCAAGGTGCTGGGCGCGACCGTTGAAGTCCTTTCGGCCGCTCCCGACGGCAAAAATATTAACGAGCAATGCGGATCGTTGCACACGGGGAGACTTCAAAAGACGGTCCTCGATCTCGGGCTTGATTTAGGCATCGCATTTGACGGAGATGCAGACCGCGCTCTGTTCGTAGACGGGAGCGGCGCGTTGATTGACGGCGACCACATATTGCTCATCCTGGCCGAGTACCTGAAATCAAACGGCGCTTTAGCTCAAGACACAGTCGTTGCTACCGTGATGAGCAATATAGGATTAGAGCTGGCGCTCAGAGATCGAGGCATAAGACTGATTCGCGCGCAGGTTGGGGATCGTTACGTGCTCGAAGAGTTGCTGGAGCGGGGCGCGAGCCTCGGCGGGGAACAATCGGGCCATATAATCTTTCCTTCCATCTCTCTGGCCGGTGACGGGCTGATCACGGCAATCGAAGTGCTGCGGGCCGTCAAAGAATCTGGCCGGACATTGACCGAGCTAGGGGCAGGACTTACAAAGTATCCGCAGGTCTTAATCAACGTTCGAGTTCGCAGCAAGCCACAGCTTGAGTTGATACCCGACGTTGCGGCTGAGGTCGAGCAGATAGAAAAACAACTCGAAGGTCGTGGGAGATTGCTTGTTCGTTACTCGGGTACTGAAAATCTGGCCCGCGTAATGATCGAGGGTGAAGATCAAAACAGAATAGAAGAACAGGCAAGAAGGCTCGCAGGCGTTATCGAGCGAGCAATCGGCTGACGGTTTCGAAGGGTGAGATAAACTTTATTACCGCTACTTCTCTTTAATCAGAACTGCTGACTTGACCGAGGAGTGGAAGCTGAAATAAGCTATTTGCGTACAACTCCAGTCCGCTTAATTACCGGAGGTTCCTTATGAAAAAGAGCGCGTGTTCTATACTCTTGACTCTCATACTGTTTTTGTCTGCCGTTACGGCGCTGCCGCAAGCTGCTCGCGAAGCGACAATTGAGGCGGAGACCAAAGCGCGCATAGTCTTGCAATCTCAACTCAACTCCAAGCTGAACGAGCCCGGAGACACTATCACAGCAATTTTATATGAGCCGATCTATGTGGATGGTCAACTCGTGCTGGCTCGCGGCACAGAGTTTCATGGCCGCGTCACCGAAGCTGTGCCAGCCGGGCGTGGTCAGAAGAACGGAAAGCTTTCGATCATCTTCGAGCGCATAATCATGCCCTGGGGCGCTGAACCTGTCTCGGTCGCCATTACTTCAATAGACGATTGGGACAACAACGAAAAGATGAAAGCCGATGATGAAGGCAAAGTCAGCGGAAAGCGCAGCGGTAAAAGGACTGCCGAAAATACCAGGACCGGCGGCGAGATAGGGACTGCCGCAGGCATAGGGACGATACTTGTCGGCGGCGGCAGTACGGCGGGCGGCATAGGCATTCTCGGCGGGTTGGCCGGCGGACTGCTTCTGACAAAGGGCGGGGAAGTGCGAGTAAGCCCGGGCGCGATCTTCAGGGTCAAATTCGTCAAGCCGATGACGTTACCCGTCGTCGGGCAGGCAGCCACATCGCCCCGGCCCATTCAGCAAGAGCCGCAACCGGAACCCGTTAAGAAACCTTAATAGGAATTGACTATGTGGGAGCGGACGAAACGACTGATAAACTCGTACCTCGATGATCTGATCGAGCGAACAAGCGGGCCTGATCGCGATGTGCGCCAGATCACGCGCGCTGAAATTGCGCGGCTCAACGAGCTTGAAGTGCAGGCTCGCGCTTCGGCCAAACTGCTTGAAAAAGAGCTGGCCGAAGTAGAGTTGAAGATGATAGGTCTTTCGGAGCGAGAGCGACTTGCCGCCGAGCGCGGAGACGCAACGGCGGCAAGCTCGGCTTCAAGCGAGCTTGTCGGCATGGCTTCACACCGCGACTTTCTTAAACAACAGATTGTCGAAGCAAACTCTTCGGCAGCGCGAGCGCAGGCGCTCAGGGAGCAGCGCCGCACTACGGGCAATGAGCTTGCTAACGAAACCTATCTGACGACGATGCGAGAAAACCTCGCGGGCATCCAATCCCCGTTTGATAAAAATGACCCTTCGTCAACGATAGACGAAATGCGCGCGCGTTTGAGCAGGTATTCCGAGCCGACTATCGATTCGCGCGTGGCCGAAGCCGACCGCGAGCTTGAGGTCCAGCGCGCGCGCGCGCAAGTTGATGACATTCTCGCCCGTTACAAAGAATCTGTAACTGGCGGCCCTATCACCTCGCAAGAAAATATTCCGCCCCCGGCTCAGTCGCGGCCGGCGGCCGGTCCCACAAATGTTTCTGCTTCGAACGAGGAGCAAGAACCTGAACAGCCTAAATCCCTGGGCCGTAACGAAGGCTCCGTTCGTCCTATCGATTAAGATCACGTAGCATTTTTATTTTGGAGTGCGGGACCCCGCGCCGCACTCCTAAGACTACTTTTATCTCTTAGAGCGGTTTTCAATTGAATGTACTGTATGCGAGAGACATCTCACCGCCGCAGACACAGAGAACACAGAGCGGGCGCAGAGAAAACAGTATTCTGCTCTGCGCAACCTTTGCGTCCTCTGTGTCTCTGCGGTGAATCTTCTTTCATTTCCTTACACTCATATGAATTTCGCTCTAAACTGTTTTTTGAGCCGCGAGCGGCAGGCGGCAGCGAAAGATTGTGCCTGAGCTGTCGCTCTTTTCGACCGTGACATCGCCTCCGTGAGCTACGAGTATTTTTTGAACTATCGCAAGCCCGATCCCATACCCGCGCGATTTTGTTGTGAAGAACGGAATGAAGATTCTGTGGAGGTCTGTGGCAGAGATGCCGCCCCCCGTGTCGCTGATTCTGATATTGGCATAGCGCCGGTCGGGTTCCGCATCGATTGCGCCTGTGATTGAAATCAGCCCGCGCCCTGAATCCGTATCGATCGCTTCAGCCGCGTTGCGAACCAGGTTAGAGAACGCGCTTCTGAGCAGCGTTTCATCTCCTGGAATATCGGGGAAGTCGCCTTCGATCCTGAGTTCTATCGCCCTCGCCTCCAACTTAGCTTTCACCTCGCTTGCGCAATCATCGATGATCGAGCGCAAGCTGATGCGGGAAAGGCTCAAATCCTGTGGCCGCGCAAAATTCAAGAAGTCCGTCACCAGCCGCGCAAGCAACCTGACTTCATTGAGCGTCGCATCCATCGTTTGCCGACGATTGTCTGTTGCGGCAGCCCGGTCGCCCTGCGCATCGAGCAACTGGACATAACCGTGAATGGTCGCAAGCGAGTTCTTGAACTCGTGCGCAAGCCCGGCGGCCATCTCGCCCAGGTTCGCCAGGCTCTCTTGCAGCTTCATGCGCTCGCGCAGCTCGATGACTTCGGTCAGATCGGTCATCATACAAAGTGCGCCCTCGACGGACCTGTCTGTGTCTGTGATCGGAGAGATGCTGAGGCCCAGGCGGCGTATGCGGCCATCGGGTAAACTCACGTCCACCTCTTCGCGGCGAAACACCTTGCCGGTTGCGAGGCATTCGGAGACCATCTCAAGCAGGCGCGGGGCGGCGGCGAAGTAGTGTCGATAATCAACGTCGTATGATTGCAAGCCGTCTTCGATCTCGGTCGTGCTCGAATCGACTTCGGAAAATATCCTTGCGGCGTTCGGGTTGGCCGACGTGACGCGCCCTCTTGAATCGACGGCGACAAGCCCGCTCGGTATGTTGGCAATCAGGCGTTCGCTGAACCGCTCGCTTCTCTCAGCCCGTCGGCGCTCAAGCGCGTGAAGCTCTGCAAGCTCTTTCTCTTTGGCTTGAAGCTGCTCGACCAGCGCTTGAAAAGTTTCTACGACAAACTCGCTTTCGCTTCGGGCCGTCAGTGCGTGGACGGGGCTGCCGCGCGCTGCTTCGACCATACGGCTATAAGGTCGAAGCAGCCACCGGACGAACAGAAAAGTCAGGCCGAGTCCGAAAACGAGCGCGACTATGAGGAAGCTGAAAATGTAAGAGGACGCTGGCGATGCGGCCGCGTCGAAGGGCCGGGCAATCAGCACGACCCCTAGCCCTATTGTAATGACCAGGACTCCGATCAGAAGGGCTATAAGGAGCCGGGCTTTGCTTTCGACCGCGCGGAACCTCATACTCGTTCAACCCCGCACGGATCAGGCGGACGGCTCGATGAGCTCGGCGCATTTATCGATCATAGGCATCAGGGTATCTCTGTCGGCGGAGGGGACCATGAAGATAGCGCGCTCGACGCCGGCTGATTCCAATTCGTCTATAGCCTTGCGATCAGGTCTTGCGCCGAACACCGAGACGGAAATCTTTTGAGGGTCGCGCCCTGCGGCCTCAGCCCGTCGGCGCAGCTCGGCTATTTTTTCAGGCAGGTTCGGCGAGCGCACGCCGATTGGCATCCACCCGTCGCAAAACTCTATCACGCGGTCGAAAGTAGTCGGCCCGTCGCCTCCCATCAGTATCGGCGGATGCGGCTTCTGCCTGGGCTTCGGCCATGCCCATATCTTGTCGAAGTTCACAAACTCTCCGTGAAACTCGGGCTCGTCTTTTGTCCATATCTCTTTCATCGCCAGTACGCGCTCTCTGAGGATGCGCCAGCGCTTTTTGAAATCTGTGCCGTGATTTTCCATCTCTTCCGCGTTCCACCCGCCGCCTATGCCGAAGATGAAGCGACCGTTCGACAACACATCCAGGCTCGCCACCTCTTTCGCCGTAGTAATAGGGTCGCGCTCGATTATCAAGCAGATTCCCGTGGCTATGCGCAACCGCTCGGTCGCGCACGCCGCCGCCGTCAGGGCTATGAACGGGTCGTAAGTGTGCCAGTACTCTTTCGGCAGATCGGGCCCGCCCGGCCAGGGGCTCAGGCGACTTGCGGGGATGTGTGTGTGCTCGGGCAGCCAGAGCGATTCAAACCCGCGCTGTTCAAGCTCGCGGGCAAGCTCGGCGGGCTGTATTGCATATTCAGTCGAGAACATCGAGATGCCGTATTGCATATCTTTCTCCTTAGTATTCGGAAACGGGGCTTTCTTTCTTAAAGCAGAGAAGGATCGCCGCCTCAATCGATAATCTATTGTCTGTGGTGCGTGTTGTAGTGCGGGGTTGGCCGCCCGGCAAGATTAGCACAAACAGTGGGGCGTTCCAAATATCCGAAGGTCATTAAACCTTTGTGCTGCCCGTGTATTCCGGGTCCTGATCGGAAGCCGCCTGACCGAAATGGTCAGCCGCGCGCAAAACGAGGCTGTTATCGATAAAAAAGGACAAACGACCCGTGCGGTTGTGCTTGATTGGCGCTCCGCACACGCTCAGGTTATAACCCGCAAGCTCAAGCGTGACACGATAACCCTGGCAATGCGGCACCATGATCTTTGTGAAATCAAGCACGCCCGATCCTTGTCGCAATGCTTCGTCTATATTGCTTTTGACAATGCGAGCAAAGCTCCAGAGCGCGACCGCCGTATTGTATTCGTTCTCGGTCATGCGAGCTTCTCGCATCTGGACCATGCGCTTATAGACGTGCAGCCCGAGCGCGATAACGAATATTGAGGTGAGGACTATCAGAATTATTACCATAACGGTAATCGTCCCGGTGGAGCAGAGAAGCAAAGCGATCTCAAGGCGGGGTTTCCGCAAGAAGAAGGGGGGTCCTCGACCGTTTATGTTATAAGCAGATGGCCAGGAAAGCAAGCTTCGCGGCCCAGGATTCTCAAATGAATTCAGGTATCTTTTGCACGACGAAAAGCTTCTCCCCGTATTGGACTATGAACTCGTCCTCATCCGGCTCGGAATTGTTTGTGACCCTCACCGGTATCCCGTACTCCTCGTGTTTTAGGTCGGGCGGCTTCGTCACAAGCAGCAGAAATTCGTCTCCGGGTTTCAGGTCGACCTGGCTGTCGGCGAAGATAATGTACTTTACTCCGGGGGCAGCTTTTTGACCTTCTGCGCGATCCGCCTCAATCCCTTTTAGCTCAATCATAATAGCGCCTCCTCCTCATTAAAACTTTAGTCTAACCATTTTCAATGCACAAATTCATTCGCCGAATCGAGCGGTCTTCATTTAATTTCGCTTCGCCTGCGCACGTGATAAGATTAATCAGAGTTCAGAATCCTCACTTGATAATGGAACAATCGAAACATGCTGATTACCAGAGTTGAGCTGGAAAAGATAAAAAATTACGAAGCGGGCAGCTTTGAGTTTGGGCCCGGCGTTACCGCCATAAGCGGGCCGAACGGCGCGGGGAAAACGACGATCCTCGAAGCTATTTCGTGGGCGCTGTTCGATCAACTCGCCTACAAGAAAGAAGACTTTCTCAAGCGCGGCGCAAAAAAAGGCTCGGTTCGCGTGACCTTCGTTTCCGCGCTCGACGGGCGCGAGTATACCGTCTATCGCGACACGGGAACGGGTTATTACGTTTATGACCCGGTGACGAAGCTCAGACTGGTGGAGCAGAAAAATCAGGTTGCCGTCTGGCTCAGGCAACACCTGGGCGTTGAGCCAGGGGCCGATCTCAAGAGCCTCTTTACTTCGACTATAGGCGTCCCGCAAGGGACTTTCGCCGTTAACTTCGCAGATCAGCCCTCGCGGCGCAAAGTCGGATTCGACAAAGTTCTCAGAGTTGATGAGTACCAGCGGTCTTCCGAAGAGTTAAAGGCTTTGATACGCCTCGTGGAATCAAAAGACGGAGAGCTTCGAGAACAGATAGCCGCGCTCGGCGTCGAGGTGGCATCGCTCGACGGCCTCGTCGAAGAGCGCGAGGCGATTGAAAAGGCCATAGAGGATTTGAAGCGCGACCTCGACGGCGCAGAGCGCGAGCGCGAGCAATCACGGTCGGAGTTGCAGCGGCTGGACGCTTTGCAGAGAAAAATCGAGCAAACCAGTCGCGACATCGCGACGCTCTCGACCAGATCGGAAGAGATAAAGCAGCGGCTAATCGCGCTCGGGGAAGATGTTGAAAAATCGCGTCGAGCCTCAGAGATCGTACAATCGACCGCCGCAGGTTTTGCAACGTACAAAGAAGCCAATACTCGATTGACGGCTTTAGAAATCGAGGCGACGAAAAGAGAACCTGTTAAAGCATGCGCACTCTGAAAAAGAGCGAGAGATTTATCGGGTAGAGACATCGGCTCAGGCGCTCGGCGAAAAGCTCGCCCAGATAGACGCCGACCGCAAAGAGATAGAACGGCTAGCGCCGCTTGCCCGCGAGCAAGAACGGCTTGAAGCGCGCGCCGCCGAGCTACAGACCGCAATCGCAGAGCTGACGGCGGTGGCCGAGCAGGTCAAGACCGCCGAGCGAGAGCTGGGCGCTTCGCGCGCGGAATACCTCGACATATCGAAGCGAATAAAAGAGGCGGAAAAACTGCGAGAAACGGCCGAGCACGCGCCCAGGCTTGAAGATGACCGAAGGCGGCTTGAAGCCGAGCTGCGAGAGATGCGCGTCGCGCTTGAACGCATCAGCGAGCGAAAGAAAGAGTTGAAACGCGCGCAGAATAACATTGCGAAGATCACAGCCGAGATTGAGACGCTGGAAAGAGAGATGTCATCGGGATTATCTGCGGAGAAGGCCGCAGCCGAGCTTGCCGAACTCGA
Source organism: Blastocatellia bacterium (assembly GCA_963728545.1). GTDB lineage: Bacteria > Acidobacteriota > Blastocatellia > UBA7656 > UBA7656 > DASUNP01. Next base: position 851,234 of record CAVSKO010000002.1, on the reverse strand, counting down.
AGCGCTTGATCAAAACACGATGGAAGAGATCGCGACTTTGAGGGCATCGGTCGAGCGCGAGAAAAAGATTCTTTCACAGGTTAAAGGCGGACTCTGCCCGCTGCTTTCCGAGAAGTGTTTGAACATGAAAGAGGGGCAGGGGCTCGATCAATACTTTCGCGTGCAGATAGGCTCGGAAAGCGCGAGGCTTACGGAAGCCGAACGCCGCCGAAAAGAGCTTCAGCGCAAGCTCGTCGATGCGAAAGCGACTCTCAAAGCCTCTTTCGCCCTCGAAACACATCGCGTCCATTATTCGAGATACGTTCAAGACCTTGAGATCGAGCGGGCGACTGCCGCGAGGCTTGAAGCCGATATCGGAGGAGCGTCTGCCAGCCAGCAGGGCTTGAGACTGTCCGAAGGGCGGCTGGACCGTCTTGAGCAGGAATTAAAAGCGGCGCGGGAAGCTCGCGTGAAATACGAGAGCCTCGGCTTGCTGCGCGACCGTCTTGAGCGTTTGACGACCGAAGGGTCCGAGCGCAAAAAGGCCATCGAAGACTTAAAAAAACGTATCGCGGCAATCGATGAATTGAAAGATGAGCTGGGCCGAATGTTTGAACAGCTCAGAGAGATTGACGACCCGCGAGGCCGCGCCCGCTTGCTTGGCGCAGGACTTGAAAAAGAGCGGGAGCTTAAAGAATCTCTCGCGTTGCTTGAGACGCAACAGCAGACGCTCGCGCGCGCGATTGAAGAATTGACCGCGCAGCTTGAGGCCACGCGCGATCTCGATCAACAGATACTGACGGAGCGCGAGCGGCGCGCGCGGTCGGAAAGCGAGTACCGCGCCTTTATCGAAAATCAGCCCGTGGCCGCGATGCTTGAGTCCCGCGAGTCGGAATTGAATGAAGCCTCGGCGGAGCATCAAAAAGCCGCTCGTCAACTCGAAGCCTGGACCGCTGAGATCGATCAAGCCCGGTCAATGTATGATGAGGAGCAGCATAGATCGCTCGCAACCCGGCTCGAACAATTACACGAGCGAGTGGCCACCCTCAACTCTGAATTAAACGCCGCCCTGGCCAGGGTAAAAGAGCTAATCGCGGAGATAGACCGTCTTGCGGAGGTGAGGGAACGGCTCGTGAGACTTGAATGGTCGAGGGGTCGCTACAATCAAGTTCTGGCGCTTTCGGATTTTATTCGCGATGTTTTGAAAAAGGCCGTTCCGTATATAACCGAAGCTCATTTGCAATCGATCTCGATTGAAGCGAACCAGCTTTATCGCGATATAACCGGCAACCCCATGGTCTCGCTCAGGTGGGATCCCGGTTACGAGATCATTCTGGAAGAAGACGGGCACGAGAGGGCTTTTGCGAGCCTATCGGGCGGCGAGCAGATGGCCGCAGCGCTCGCAGTCCGGCTCGCCTTGCTCAAAGAGCTATCGGACATGCGCATAGCCTTTTTTGACGAGCCCACGACGAATATGGATGAAGAGCGGCGTCGCAACCTGGCCCAACAGATCGGTCGAATAAAAGATTTCGATCAACTCTTTGTCATAAGCCACGACGACGCATTCGAGGGCTTCACGGACCAGGTCGTGACGGTCAGGGGCCAGATGGAAGGGGTTTAATCGATGCCCGCCAAACTTTTGCGCAAGCTTCCTGTAAGCCGTCTGGGACTGACGGCGGCTGCCGAGCCGCTGGTCAGAAATGTCTTGCTGGTCGGCTTCTGCTTACTGCTGTTGCTGGTCGGCGGGCTTGGGTATTGGAGCAGACAGAGTTTTGATAGCGTCGAAAGAGAGATAGCCCTCATCAAGGAAGCGGAGGCCAATCACCTGAGTAATGTCCTGAGAATTGAAGCCACGGACGGAAAGATGGCTGCGGAAGCCCGCGCTGCCTCTGATGCAGGGCAGAACAGGCTGCTACGGTTCCCGGCTCAACAGCGGCTCAAACAGCTCAAGGTCGAGATGGACAGGTACATTGAAGAGGGGCGCAAGAGCAGCATGGCCTCGACCGAGGAGTGGAAAGATTTTGAGCAGGCTTTTAATACGTACTGGAATGCGATCAATTCCGACAGGCCCATAGATTGGTTCGAAGAGAGGAAACGAGTCGCTGACGCCATTGACCGTATGGAGGAATGGACCAGGCTTGAGCGTGAAGAGGATGACAGGAAGGGACAGGCTCTGAGCCGCGTCGCACGAGATAAAGTGGTCGTCGCGACATGGGCCGCTATGATCGTAGGGCTTGTCGTCGCCGGATTGACGTTTTACGAGATAAGAAGAATCCTCGCGCGGCTCGGCGCGTCTTACAGGGAGAGCGCAGAATCACGCGATTATCTGCAATCGCTTTTCGATAGCCTCGTCTCAGGGGTCGTAGTCATAGGCCAGGAGGGCAGAGTCCAGTTGATAAGCGACTCATTTCAAAAAATGATCGAGCTTGATGAGGATGAGGCTCTCAATGAGAGCTATGAAAAGATGCTTGGCGATAGACCCGCCCTCGTCGCAGCCGTTCGCGAGCACCTGGAAGGCGGGTCAACCGGGAGCCGCTACTTCGGACGGCATGAATTGGTAGAAGCGAGATTATTCGATGTATACGCTTCGCCTTTGATGATCGCGGAAGAGCGGAGAGGACTGATCCTGGTCTTCGTCGAGATGACAGAGGTCGAGCGGGCGCAATCGGAACTGCGCCGCAACCGCGCGCTTTCGGCAGTCGGCCAGATGACTGCTCAGATCGCGCACGAGATAAAAAACCCGCTCGGCAGCATACGCTTCGCCACAGAGGTTCTTAAACGAAGAGGCAGCAATTCGGATGAGGCTAACGAGACGCTCGAAGTGATCGACCGCAGCGTGAATCACCTTGCCGCTATAGTCACAGAGTTGTCGGAGTTCGCTCGCCCCAAAGAGCTTAACCGCGTTGAGACGGATTTAAATAATCTGCTCGACGATTTGATGCCGATGGTGGCCGACCGTTTAAGCACAAAGGAGATGAAGATCAAGCGAGATTACGCGCCCAACCTCCCGCCCGCGCCGTTCGACCCGACGGAGTTGAGAAAGCTGTTTTTGAATCTGATAATAAATGCTATAGATGCGAGCCGCCCCGGAAGCGAGGTTGAGGTAAAGACGAGCAATGGAAAAGGGACGGTGACGGTGACGGTCACGGATCATGGGACGGGGATGGACGCCGAGACCAGGAGGCGGCTTTTCGAGCCGTTCTACACGACAAAGCAAGCGGGGACGGGGCTGGGTATGGCGATAGCTAAAAAGATAGCCGAGTTGCACAGGGGCGATCTTGCGGTGACGAGCCGCCCGGGTGAGGGGACTACAGTTACGGTGAGGCTCCCGGTAGAATAGTAAAATGAGCGGACAACACGGAAGCCGTCTCGCACGTCACAAGAACTGATAGAATAATGCCCCGGTCTGCAGGTCTTTACTGTTTGGAGGTAAATAGTATGAATCTCAAAGGTTTGGCAAGATGGACGGCGGTTGCGGCGGTCATAGCGGTTTTTGTAGGCGGATTTAATACCGAAGCATTCTCCCAGCAGAGTCGGCCCCGCTACAGCTCGCGCGGGTATAGCGACCGGGGAGGGACGCTCCCGCCCGACACCATCATCAGCATGCGCATGAACCAGACCTTGAGTTCAAAGACATCCCGCGTGGGAGACAGGTTTACTGCTACGGTTACTGACCCGGTCTCTATCAATGGTCGAGAGGTAATACCGGCTGGAACCATTGTCGAGGGGAGTGTGACTCAGGTGACGCCCGCGAAAAGAATGAGTCGCGCCGGGGCAATCGCCGTAGATTTCGATTCGATAGTTATGCCCGACGGCAGGCGTATAGGATTGGTTGGGAGCTTGACTTCTGACGATCCCGAAGTCCGTCGAAAGATAGATGACGAGAACTCTGTGGGCGGAAGCAGCAACGACCGCAATACTGTCTTTGTCGGCGGCGGCGGTGTGATTGGGGCGATACTCGGTGGGATAGCCGGTGGCGGAAAAGGGGCGATAATAGGCGGGGGAATCGGGGCGGGAATAGGGCTTGCCGGAGTGCTTTTATCAAAAGGCGAAGAGGCCGAAGTCCGCACAGGAACGCCTTTCGGGATAAAGTTGCAGCAATCGCTGTCGCTCGGCGGTGATCCGACCTTTGATAACGGCTCGCGTGATAACGATCCTAATTATAATGATCCGCGTGACAATGACCCTCGTGACAGCGATCCTCGCGCGGGTGATAACAGGCCGCGCTCTAATCGCAAACGCGACCGCGACCGTGATCAGGGCTATGATCGCCCAAATCGAAGAGATACTGAGCCGCGGAGAGAACCTGAGCCGAGCCGAGAGACTGAGCCTCGCGATTATCCCGATCAAAAAGCCGAGCCTGAGGAGTCTGAACCGGTTGATTCGCGAGCAGAGCCTGGACGAGAACCAGAACCGGTCACAAGACCGGAAACGACCGAGACTGAGCCTCCGCCTGCAACCGAGTCTTTGCCTCTCTCTTCGACTGAGATGATCCGTCGCGCCCAGGTTGCTTTGCAGGAGCAGGGATATTATGAAGGCAAGACTGATGGTGTGATGAATCCCCGAACCTCGAATGCGTTGAAGACCTACCAAAAAGAGAACAATCTTCCGCAAACCGGAGATCTCGACCCGGCTACTGCTGATAAATTAGGTATTATGAGAGCCGCTCCCGTAGCCGGGCGCAGAGAGACTCGCCCGCCTGCAAGCGCCGATGCCGCGCGCGTTAACGCCGGGAATACTAACACTGGAAATCCTAATCCGGGTGATCGAGTCCCTGCGGACAGAGTAGTCCTTGCAAACGTGCTTTCGGCAACCGCAAATCGCACGGGGGACGGCGCACTGTACATAATGATTAACACACAGGCGAATACAGGCGGCTGGCGGTGGTTCGGAGAACAGGTCGCCAACGGCGATACGCTGGAAGTTTATGCGCGTGCGGTAAGACCTACCGGCATAGTGACGCAAGCTTTGACTCGCGGCAAAATCGAGTTGAGTGTTAAAGACGGAGTCGATTTTGTCCGCCGGGTCGTAGTTCACGGCGCCGCCGGAGACATAACGATTCCGCTGGGTAGCAATTCTCGACCAAGCGAAGCGAGTAACACCAGGGCGAGCGATCCTGGTAATACAAGAGTAAGTGACGGCCAGCCCTCCTCTGTCAGCAATATCCAGCGACAGGCCGAGCAGATGCTTTCCGAGTATCAGCGGCTTGTGGGATTAAGATCGTCGGGAAATCGTATGGAGATAGATTCTCGGTATGGAGATACAGAGATAGAAATACTCTTTGCGCTGGATAACTTCGCCAATGCCGCGCGGCTTTATAGCCGCTTGATCGGAGGGATGCAAGACCGGCAGGAAGCGCGCGCCGCAACCCTTGCGCTCGCGAGAGAAGCCAGAAAAACCGATCGTTTAATAACGACGACTTCAAGCTCCTTAGCCGATTCGGTCAATCGAAGTTGGGACGGCGTTCGGTTAGAGGTTGTGAGACTCATCCGTGCTTATAACATTGATTCATCGGAACTCGATAATTAAGAGATTCAAAACATCTCACCGCAGAGACACAGAGAACACAGAGCGGGCGCAGAGAAAGAATAAAACTCTGCGCCCCCGCCGCGTGCGAAGCACATCATCGGCCATCCCGTGTTCTCTGTGTCTCTGCGGTGAATCTTATTGCGTCTTCATAACTTCGAATCAAACCCGCCCGGCTCGCTTTCCACGTCACGCCACTTAAAATATAATTGACCGGGAGATTATGAAGCGAATAACTATCGTATGTGACGGCAGCTCTCTTGGAAACGGTCAGCAAGAAGCGCGCGCCGGGGCCGTGGCGATCCTAAGTTATGTCAACGGGGAAGGGAAGCCTCAACATAAAGTGGTCGGTGAATACCTCGGCTTTGCGACCAACAATCAAGCGGAGATTGTCGCGGCCGCCATAGGGCTTGAGGCGCTCAAAGAGCCTTGCGATGTGCATGTGATAAGCGACTCGCGGTATGTTATCGAAACTCGAAATGGAAACTTTCGCGAGAAAACCAACCACGATTTCTGGAAGCGGCTCCGGGACGCGGCTCGCCCGCACAAAGTAAGCTGGAACTGGACCAGAGGGCACAGCGGCCATACTGTTCAGGAGCTTTGCGATAAAGCAGCAAGGAAGATCGCCGCTCTAGGACATTCTGACCAGGCTGTTTTAGATGAAACGCTCGCGCAGATGCCGACATTGCCCTGATAAGCCATGCGACTTTTTAAGCGATCAAAAAATGTAATTGCAGTTGTAAAGATCGAGGGCGTCATTGCCGACAGCGATGCCTTCTCAGGAGGCCGCGCCAAGGTCATAGCCGCACTGAAAGAGGCCGAGCGCAGAAGAGCGCGGGCGATTGTCTTGCGTGTCAACAGCCCCGGCGGGAGCGTAGCCGCTTGCCAGGAAATTTTCTCATCAATCGCGCGGGTGAAGGGGAAGGGCATTCCCATAGTCGCCTCGATGGGCGATATAGCGGCTTCCGGCGGCGTTTATGTTTCGATGGCGGCAAACGAAGTAATAGCAAATGCCGGCACGGTCACCGGATCGATAGGCGTGATAATACGCGGCAGCGATTTGAGCCACCTCTACGACAAGCTTGGCGTATCGCCAAAGGTCGTGAAATCCGGTCCGCACAAGGATATGCTGGCGACTTATCGCTCGTTTTCTAAAGATGAAGAGTCACTTCTTCAAGATGTCATTAATGATACTCACGCACAGTTCGTTGACGCGGTTGCGACTTCGCGCAACCGCCCGCGCGCAGAGATAGAAGGCATAGCCGATGGTAGGATTTTGACCGGCAGGCAAGCCCTGGTCGCGGGATTGGTAGACCAGCTTGGCGATCTCGATCTGGCAATAGAACGAGCCACTTCGCTCGCTAAAATACCAGGCAAACCGCAGGTGCTTTCGATTCAGCCTCGCAAGAGTCTGTTTCAGCGGCTGCTCGGCCCATTCGGAAAATTCGGGCAGCAGGCCGCGCTCGGCAGCGATCTTTCGGGAATCCCTTTGTGGCTGCTCGCGACGTTTTAAAGCTGATATTCGATCTTAAATAATCTTCTTTAACCCTGCACCACTTCATGAAGAACCTTAAAGAAGAAGCAAAACAAATCTTCCTTGCTACATTAAAAGCTCTCGATCTGAAGTTGCTTATCAATAATAAGCTCAAGCTTAATGACGGGATTCTCTACTTGGGCAACGATTCGATTGACCTGGAAGATTTTAAAGAGATCGTCCTGATAGGTTTTGGAAAAGCGAGTCTCACCATTGGGGCGGCGCTTGAAGAGATGCTTGGTGACAGGGTCACGAGAGGCATTCTGGTTTGTGACCGGCAACAGAAGCTAAAACTAAAATCAGAAGTGATAATCGCCGGTCACCCTTTGCCCGATCAGAACAGTCTGCTGGCCGGAAAAAAGATCCTTGAAATACTTCAAACAACCACTTCGGATTCATTGATTATTTTTGTCATCACGGGGGGCGGCTCGGCGACGGTCGAGCAGACGATTTCCGATGACGTGAGCCTTGAAGATTTGCGAGACCTGAACCGGCTTTTAGTAAACTGCGGCGCAACCATTCGAGAGATCAATATAGTGCGAAAGCATTTATCGCAAATCAAAGGAGGGCGGCTCGGCTATCTTGCTCGTAAAAGCTCAAGCATCGCCTTGTTCCTCTCGGATGTGAATCCGGGGGATATTCGGTCTATCGCTTCAAATCCTCTGTTGCCCGATGAAGTGAAACTTGAAGACTTCTTAGATATACTTGAAAAATACGGGTTAGAGGAAAAGCTGCCCTCTTCGATACGGAACCTGCTCGGCAAAGGAGAGATTCCCGTACTGCCCGGCGCGTGGAGCAACGAGAAAAAGAGCATTAATCTTCTATTGGCCGATAACCTCGACGCGATCGCTGCTGCCGCGCGGATAGCGAAGGCGCGCGGCTTTGAGGTTGAAACAGACTCGCGCTTCACGGAAGGCGATTACAAGAGGGTGAGCAGGGAATTGATAAAGAGTCTGCTGGCGATGAAAGAACGTTTTCCCGACCGGCCCATTTGTCTGGTTTCAGGCGGCGAGGTTTCCTGCCCGGTCACCGGTGACGGTGAGGGAGGGCGTAACCAGGAGTTCGTGCTTTACACTGCGCTTAAATTATCGGAACTTGCAGGGGGGAAAATAGCGGTTCTATCTTGCGGGACGGACGGCATAGACGGCAATAGCACGGCTACGGGGGCGGTTGCCGACTCTGAACTTATTAAAGAAGCCGATGCGCGAGGAATAGATGCGAGAGATTTTTTAGCGCGTAACGACTCGCATTCATTCTTTAAAGCTATGGGCGGACTGGTTTACACTGGACCGACCGGCAATAACGTCAGAGATGTTAGAATCTTTCTTGCTGAATGAAGGGTGAGATATGGAAAACGTGGTGCTTATAGTTGACGATGAGCCTGCCGCGCGATACGGGATGAGGCGGGCGCTTGAAAAAGAAGGGTACACAATCTTTGAGGCCGAAAGCGTATCAAGCGCAGAGCAGGTCGTCGCAAGCCACAACCCGAGCGCCATATTGCTGGATGTTAAATTGGCATCCGAATCGGGGCTTGATTACCTGCCGGAGCTTGTCTCACGCAAACAGGCCCCCGTGGTCATTATCGTCACTGCGCACGGGTCCGAGCGCATGGCCGTTGAAGCGATAAAGTTAGGCGCTTTCGATTACCTGGCAAAGCCTTTTGACGTAGATGAGCTAAGGATACTCGTGCGAAACGCGTTGGGCGCTTTCAGGCTCAGAGCGGAAAACGAGCAGCTAAGACAGGAACTCTCAGGCACAGAGACTTATGGTCAATTGATCGGGTCTTCGCCCGCAATGACAAGGGTCTATTCGCTTATCGAAAAGATCGCACAGACGGATGTGAGCGTGTTGATAATGGGCGAATCGGGCACCGGAAAAGAGATGGTCGCAAGAGAGATTCACGTGCGGAGCCGGGCCAAATCCGGCCCGTTTGTTGCCCTGAATTGCGCCGCAATGCCCGAAGAGTTGATCGAGTCCGAGCTGTTCGGGCACGAAAAGGGAGCCTTTACCGGCGCAACGGGGAAGAGAATAGGGAAATTTGAAGCTGCTAATAAAGGCACTCTCTTCCTTGATGAGATAGGTGATATGAGTTTGGCAACCCAGGCAAAGGTTCTGCGTGTGATCGAAGAGAAGAAATTCCAACGCCTCGGAAGCAATGATCTTATTTCGACCGATGTTCGCATAATAAGCGCAACCAATAAACAGCTTGAAAAAGAGGTCGAACAGCAACGGTTCAGGGAAGATTTGTATTATAGACTCGCAGTCGTATCTCTTACCTTGCCGCCCCTGCGTGAACGAAAGACCGATATTGCCGCTCTGGCCCAGGCTTTCTGCGACCGGTATTCTTTGGCTTATAGAACCGGCCCCTTACGGATTTCAAAACCTGTTCTTAAAGTATTCCTTGACTATAACTGGCCGGGTAACGTCAGGCAGCTTCGGAACGTTATAGAGCGGTCGGTTGTTCTTACAGAAGGTGAAGAGATTACATTAGATGTATTACCTCAAGAAATAGGTTCTAAGCAATTGCAAGAAAATATAATTCTTGAAGCGGGGGAAGATATAAATATACCTCTCTCGTTAAACTTTAAGGATGCGAAAAGAGAGTTTGAGCGAAAATATATTGAAAGGTGTTTAGAGAATACCTCAGGCAATATAACTCAGGCAGCCAATCTGCTAGGCATGCACCGCCAGAGCCTTCAGCATAAAATCAAAGAGTTAGGACTTACAAAGCGCTTTGTTATAACTGACTAAGCCGTCGAGAACTAAAAAGGAATATCGTCGTCGGTTATAGGCTCGGAGCTCTCCTCCGCTGCTGCGGGCCTTGAGCTGCTGCTCCGCTCTTCGCGAAATCCTGATGAACTTTCTTCGCCGCCTCTTGTCCCAATAAACTGTACTTCGGTGGCATTCACGTCCAGGCTGGTTCGTGTATTCCCGTCCCTGTCCTGGTATTCGCGTTGATTGAGGCGTCCTTCAAGGTAGACCAGCTTACCTTTAGTCAAGTATTGCTGGGTCGACTCGGCCCGCTTCCCCCAGAAGCTCACGCGAAACCAGGTTGTATGATCCTGAAATTCGCCTGATTTATCTTTTCTGCGCTCTGTCGTCGCGACAGAGAAATCACAAACCGGGGTGCCTTGTGGGGTGTAACGCAATTCAGCGTCACGACCCAGATAGCCTACAATGATTATCTTATTAAACGACGACATGCTGCCTCCTTATCTCGATCTCGCAAGATTGATCTGGGGATAATAACTCGTACGACTACATCTTGTAATCACTGGCATCATCGATAATATCTTCCGGCCAGTCGTCATCTTCCTCTGCCGCCTCTTCGGTTATGGTCGTGCTGGAATTGTTGATCACTTCCTGGTTGACATAAATCGGGCAGTCGACTCTGAGCGCGAGAGCTATGGCATCGCTAGGCCGCGAATCTACAACGAGCATCTCGCCGTCTTTTAGCATCTCTATGACTGCAAAAAAAGTATTATCGATCAGATCCGTTATGACAATACGCCTGACTGTTGCCCCCAGCTCCCAGATAATGTTCTTGATAAGGTCATGCGTCATGGGTCTTTGTGTGGCAAGTTTTTCGATCTCAACCGCGATAGCGTTTGCTTCAAAGGCTCCGACCCATATCGGGAGCATTGCGTCGCCGTTTATGTCTTTGAGGATTATAATCGGTGTGTTTGCCGCCGGGTCCATCATTAGGCCCCGAATCTTCATTTCGATTTCCATTCATGCTCCGATCAAATGCAAAAAACTTTTTCAAAAACGAAGCGCCGCTGCCCGACAATTAAAACATAAACAGGTTTGAAAGTCTACTGAGGCGAAATGTCAAAACGTGCGTGATAATAAGCCCGATGGAATTGAATCTCCTTGACACTGCTCTTTGGCCGCATTAGGATGCAAAAGCTTTCCCACGAAAGGGGTCAATCGAGTATGGTGATTGCGATAGCCAATCAAAAGGGAGGTGTAGGCAAAACGACAACTGCTATAAACCTCTCGGCGGCTCTTGCGCTCGTCGGTAAGACGGTCCTCTTAATCGATCTCGACCCACAGGGTAATAGCTCTTTATCCTTTCTCGATTCTCACACGGTACAGCAGTCGGTTTATGAGCTTCTTACAGAGCCGCAGGTCAGCTTTGAAGAGGTGATCAGGCGTTCAAATCTTCCCGGACTCGATATACTCCCTTCTCGAATAAGCCTCGCCAAATTCGAAAGCAAGCTGATAGGCGAGTTCGATGCTCCGTTTAGATTGAAGGACCGAATCGAAGGTCTCACGAAAAAATATGACTACATTATAATTGATACCCCGCCGACCCTGGGGCTGATCACGGTCAACGCACTGGTGGCGTCGGATTACTTGATAATACCCATACAGCCTTCTTACTTCGCCCTCGAAGGCACGGACGATCTGCTAGAGACGGTCGAAAAGGTTAAAGCTCGACCTAATCCAAATCTTCAAGTCCTGGGCGTCGTAATTACGCTAAATGATAAACGAACCACGCTAGCTAAAGATATACATGAACAAATCAGGCAAGTATTCGGTGACAAAGTATTTAATACTGTGATAAGCAAATCGGTTCGTCTAGAAGAGAGCCCCGCTTATAAAGAGACCATATTCACTTTTGCCCCGAATTCCAGCGGGGCTTCAGAGTATTCCAGTCTGTGTCAAGAGGTAATGCAACGTGTCTAAAAGAGGTTTGCCTAACAATTTCAAGCTGCGCCACGATGCGCACTATGTAGAGCAACTAACCAGCCGCAGCGCCGGCGCTCCCATAGGGCGTATGATTCCCATAGATAAACTCCAGCCAAACCCTAATCAGCCGAGAATCGAGATAGGTGATTTGACGGAGCTGATCGCCTCAATAGGCGAGGTAGGGGTGCTCGAACCTCTGCTCGTACGCCCGAGCGATGTGGGCGGGCGCTTTATGATCATCAGCGGAGAGCGCCGTTACCGCGCAAGCCTTGAGGTGGGCCTCGCCGAGCTGCCATGTATTGAGATGGATGTTGACGACCGTGCCGTAGCAGAGATATCGCTCATCGAAAACCTCCAGAGGAAAGACCTGTCGCCTTTTGAAGAGGCCGACGGATTGCAGGCGCTCGCAGAAAGATTCGGCTACACCCACGAAGAGATCGCAAAAAAGATAGGCAAATCCCGCTCTTCGATAACCGAAGCCCTCTCGCTCGCGGCAATTCCGGCCGAGATCAGAGACGTATGTCGGCGTGCCGACATTACGTCCAAGTCAATGTTGTTACAGGTAGTTAGGCAGCCGTCTGAGGTTGAGATGCGGCAGTTTGTTGACCGGATTAAAGATACCGGTATGACTCGCGATCAGGCGCGGCAGGTTCGGCAGGGAAGGGCTAAAAAAGCAAAAAGTTCTACCTACAGATACGCGCCCAAAACTCAAATTTTCACCCTTACGATTCAATTCAAAAAGTCGAGCGTAAAAAGAGAGGATATCGAATCGGCTTTGAAGGATGCTTTGGCGCATATCAGCCAGGCCGAATAACTCTACTTTTCCTGGAGCTTCTTTCGCTCCATCTCTTCTCGGTATTTCTTTGCCAGCTTTTTCGATAGCTTATCCAGATAAGGCTTAAAAGGTTTCATCAAGCGGACTCGCAGCCCGCCCTGATTCTCCCTCCATTTATCGAAATACTTCTCAACATATTGCCGACAGGCTAACTCTAACTGATTCTTCTTTATGCCTTTGGATAAAGTGAGATAGTAATGCTGAGCAAGAAGTGAAAGAATTACTTGAGCGATCGCCGCTTTAATCGTGAGACGATTTAGCAGGCCTTTGGGGAACTTCTTCGGTGGGGCAAGCACCGACATGGCAACTTCGCCCCAGGCCATCTGCCCGCCCATCCTCGGATGGTACAAGGCGGGAAGGCTAGATCGTTGAGCCGCAGAAAGTCTCGGTTCGGTCACCAGGTCAACAAAGACAAGCTTTGTGAATCCGCGCAGGTGTTCGACCGGGACAATATCCAAAACTTTTTCTACATTCGCTTCCAGATTCTTTATCCGCTGTGATCCTAAATCTTCAATTTTTACCTTCATATTTATGCCATAAACTATGAATCTTAGGGGTTATCCGTTTTTTGATTTTGTGTCACGTGACACATCAAGTTCTTTCTCAAGTGAGTTCACTCTTTTTTCGAGTTCGCGGACATGCTTTTGTATCTCGGGCAATCGGGCAAATACGGCGGTAGATTTTAGCCACTGTCTGTTATCGATTGCCGGGGAACCTGAGATTATTTTTCCGGCCTCGACATCTCCTGGAATACCTGTCTGCCCGGTTACGATCACCCCGTCGCCCAAAGTCAGATGGCCGGCAGAGCCAGCCTGTCCTGCAAGGATCGCATTCTTCCCGATTTTTGTTGACCCCGCAAGTCCGACCTGTGAGCAGAGCATACTGTTTTCGCCCACTATACAGGCATGCCCGATTTGAACGAGATTATCGAGTTTTGCGCCTCGATCTATTCTCGTCTCGCCCAGTGTCGCTCGATCAATAGTCGAGCACGCGCCTATCTCGACGTCATCCTCTATGACAACGGTGCCGGCCTGATATATCTTGTACCACGTGCCGTCATCTTGTCTGGCGTAGCCAAATCCGTCTGAGCCAACAACAGAATTACTTTGAATTATGCACCTTTTCCCGATTGATACTTGATGCTGGATCACGCAGCCCGCGTCTATAATCGAGTCCTCGCCAATAACGACTCCCTCATTAATCGTGCAGTGAGGGGCGATTATCACACGGTCCTCGATAACTGCTCCGTCGGCAATAAAACTATATGCTCCGACCGTAACAGCTTTCCCTATTTTTGCTTTGTCGGAAATCCAGGCAGTAGGATGGATAAAGGGTTTCGGCTTTGCCGGTAAATAGAATATCTCGACAGCCTTTGCGAACGTAAGATAAGGATTTTCGTGTCTCAGCAGGGGGCGGTCCAGGGAAGGGCAGTCATTCCCTACAATTATGGCCGAAGCTGACGTGGCCTTCGCATCGCGATAGTATTTTGCGTTTGCCAGAAAACTGAGATCGCCGATATATGCCTTTTCCAGTGTCGCCACTCCTGTTATCTCAACCGAGCTATCTCCTTCTACAATGGCAGATAGTCGGTCGGCGATCTCTTTCAATTTCATTGATTATTCCTGCCGGCTTTAAGTAAGTTCTTAAGCGTTCTCGCTTTACTAAACTGGACGAGCCAGAATGATAACTATCTGAAGCGCCAAGTCTGAATTCTATTCTACAGGCGATTCGTATAGAATATGTCAAAGATTCCGTACGGCAGTCAACCCTTCCGAAGGAGTGGATCGAGATGGCTGGAAGAATAGAAGAGAGCTTTCTGGATTACCTGCGCGTTGAAAAAGGGCTTTCTCAGAATACCTTGATTGCCTACCGCAACGACCTGGAAAAATTGAGCCGCTTTGCCGATGAGCGCGGCAAGAATCTCTTATCGGTCGAAAGAGAAGATTTGAAGAATTTTATCCAGCATCTTCATAAGACGGGGCTTGAAGCTCGAAGCATTGCCAGGGCGCTTGTGACCGTGCGAAGCCTTTATAAGTTCCTGGTCTTAGACGGTCATCTCAACCGCGACCCGAGCGCAAACCTTGAAAGCCCAAAATCCTGGCAATCGCTCCCAAAGTTTCTGCTGACGGAAGAGGTGGATCGATTGCTTGATAGTCCAGATGTCTCTACCGATCTGGGTTTGAGAGATAAGGCTATGCTTGAAGTCCTCTACGCGACGGGATTGAGAGTTTCCGAGCTTGTCACGTTAAAGATTTCAGATTTGAACCTCGATCTTGGCTTTTTATTAACGCTTGGGAAGGGGAGCAAAGAAAGAACCGTTCCCCTTGGGCAAAGCGCGATCAACTGGACGAGAAAATATCTTACCGCACGCACGCGGCTTCTAAATGGAAAGGCGAGCTTAAATCTATTCGTAAATGCGAAGGGGCAGCCTTTGACCAGGCAGGTTTTTTGGAAGCTGATTGTTACCTACGGAGAAAAAGCTGGGATAGGCCATATCACTCCGCATCTTCTGAGGCACAGCTTTGCCACGCACCTGTTAGAGAACGGGGCCGACTTGCGTTCGGTGCAAATGATGCTTGGCCACAGCGACATCAGCACAACACAGATATACACGCATATCACCAATGAACGCTTGCGCGAGGTTTATAAGAAATTTCATCCCAGAGCTTAGCCTAGTACTCGTGTATCTGCGGGCTTCGCGTGAACATCTCTATGAGGTAATCGTGCAGGTAATTATATAACTGCCGTTGAAAGTCCCACTGGAAGGCTCGCGCATTTAACTCGCGCGGTGTTAACAGAAATCTATAAGGATCGTCGTGAAGGCCTTCCATCTTCAGATGGACGATGACCTGTATGCCGTTTTCCACGGAGGCCGCCGTCCATTCGAATAAGGGATGCTCGTAACGCGAAAGCTCGCGCTCGACCACAGCCAGATAGTCTTGCTCAGTCTTTCCTTGATCGCTCATTTTTCTTCGTCTCAATATTTAAAACGTACAGATTGCGTCGCTTTGTAGAATACGCAAGTATATGGCCTTGAAGACGCGGAAGGGAAGGTTCATCTGTTTTGCCCCCAAGAAAGCTATGCTCGCATTGACAGAGACTATCAATTTCAGGTTCTCTACTCCGGTTGAGACTACAAATCCCGACCTCGGGGCGAGCAGCGACGACCTGAACACCCCGGCGGTCAGAAGCGCATTCACGTGAGAAATCTCTAGCAACGAAGAGCCTTCCAAAACTCTGTGCATATCCGCATAGATGCGGGGGTGGACCACGGCGGCGAAGGGGCCGTTGTAACCTCGCGCCATCAAAATCCGTGTCATTTGTGTGAAATTGTTGAACGCATCGCCTGCATCTCCCCAATGGAGTCCCGTCAGGATATTGCGACCTTCAACGGTCATCAATCCGTCATAACCATAGACGCTGTGACCGTAAAAAACGAGCTTGTCTTCGGTACGCGCGCAACTGGCGGCGGCTGCGGCGGCCTTTGCAAAAGAGAGAGGCTGAGCAGTCTGCCGCGCCTCATCCAGGTCGCGCCAGTGGAGCACAAAATCTTTTGAGATTATAGGGATGATCTCGCTGCTCCTTTTTCCGGCTACTACCCGCGTCCCGTCTTCCCCGAGTCTGTTTTTATATCCTTCGGTAATCCCGACGAGTGTCTCAGTCGGCACCGTCTGTACGCCTGCGCCGAGCGGACCAGTTGTCTGTATGAATCGGCGAGCTACGGTCGCGTTGCTCACGCCTCTAACTACTTTTAAGAGTCGCTCCCATTCTTCAGGGGCTAGAGGATTCCCTTTGTGAAAGAATCTGTTCATTGACCGTTGATTATAGCCGAATGGCTGATGTATTCGATAACGACTTTGATTGTTTCCTTCTTGAATGTACACTTTAAATCGCAGAGTAAAAGCGAAGCGAAGAGTGAAGGGAGCAATAAAGCGAATGCAAGCAAATGTGCCGAGGAACCCGGCGACGACCGGTAAACAGGCTGTCCCCGGAGTGCGAAATATTATAGCCGTCAGCTCGGGCAAGGGAGGCGTCGGCAAGTCAACCGTAGCGGTCAATCTGGCCGTAGCGCTCGCCAAACGCGGGGCAAAAGTAGGGCTCCTGGATACGGATGTCTACGGCCCTAACGTGCCGATCATGATCGGCTTGAACGAACAGCCCGGAGTTAGCGGCCAGAAACTTCTCCCGCTCGAAAAACATGCGATAAAGGTAATGTCTTTGGGTTTTCTGAACCCAGGGGATAAGCCTGTTGTATGGCGCGGCCCGATGCTCCACACCGCAGTTAAACAGTTTCTTTATGATGTCGAATGGGGCGCGCTTGATTACTTGATAGTTGATATGCCGCCAGGGACTGGCGATGCGCAGTTGAGCCTTGCTCAACTGGTCCCGGTACAGGGCGCGGTCGTGGTTACAACGCCGCAGGAAGTTGCAATGGCCGACGTGCGCAAGGCGATCAATATGTTCGAGCAGGTACAGATCCCTCTCCTTGGCGTTGTGGAGAATATGAGCTATTTCGTATGCCCGAATTGCTCTGAGCGCCACGACATCTTCGGGGCGGGCGGCGGGCAAGAGCTGGCTACGCGCTACCGGACCAGGCTGCTCGGTCAGGTGCCGCTTTCGTCCATAGTGCGCGAAGCGGGCGATGCGGGCGTGCCGGTTGTGATAGGGTCTCCCGACAGTCCACAGGCCGCCGCTTTTCTTGGAATCGCTGAAGGCGTCGAGGATGAGATAAAGACGCTGGCGAAAAAAGGCGGGGGCTTGCCTATACTGGACATGAGCGACAGCCGTGGAGATGCTTTTACCGTCTAATCGAAGTTTGACGGTATGGTAGCGGCGCATCGGTTGGGTTATAATGTTAAAGAGCTTTAAGGCTCGCGTCCGTAGATCGACAGGCAGTAGCTTGATGAAGAGAAGAGACTCGATAAGCTTCGATGAAGTTCAAGCGGTGATCGGGCGAGTTCGCCCGGCGGTTGTATTCGAAGGCGGAGAGATCGAGCTTATCGAAGTGACTGGCCGGAATGCTTCGGTTAGCTTGCGAGGCAGCTTCACTGCTTGCGCAAGTTCTACGCTGCTTCTAAAGTTTGGTATCGAGCGTGCTCTTCGGGAAGCTATACCAGATTTTGGCGAGCTTCGAGCCGAGCTTCCGGGCGAAGCAAGTAGCCCTATAACTTTGTAACTGAAATATTCTTATAACGAGGAAACAAGGATGCTGACACTAACTGAAACTGCTCTTACCGAAGTAAAGAAATTCATCGAGTCGGAAAACGCTGGTCCGGAGGCAGGGCTGAGAATACGAGTTGTGCCGGGCGGGTGCAGCGGTTTTTCGTATTCGATGCAGATCGAAGACGGGCCGCGCCAGGGCGACGACATAATAGATCACAACGGTCTGAAGGTCTTTGTCAATATGTTCTCGCGCCAGTATTTGGATGGCGTGCAGGTCGATTATGTAAACTCCGTGATGGGATCGGGCTTTACGTTTAGCAATCCCAACGCGACCGGCAGTTGCGGGTGCGGCAGCTCGTTTTCGGTGTAGCGCCACGGAAACCTTCCGCTTGGCTCTACTGCCCGCGCAAGATTTACTGCGTGTTGCCGTGAGAGATCGTCTTGAGCGGCTCTCACGGCAACTTATTGATTGTGCCGACCCGCCAGGCTCTGCCAGTCTTTTAATGTCATAGGCGATAAGTGGACTCGCCTTTTTGATGCGACCTGGATGCTTTGTTTCCGCACACACACCCGGCTTTATTGTAGGTCTTATTATAAAGACTTTGCCCGTTTGACGTTGACACGGAGTGAATGGAAATTTATATTGAGCCTCTTAAGCCATCCGTATCCAGTTTAAGACGTTTTACAGATCAGGACTGCTAAACTAAAACCTTAAGGAGGATGTATGCTGCCAGACTTTCTTCTTGCCCTGCCGGATTTGGTATTTCATCCCATTCTTGCATTTCTGCAAGATGGTATTTTCAAGCTGCCGACCGAGCCAGACGGATCTCCCCAGGTAGAAGCTTATGTGAAATTGCTCCTGAGATGGTTGCACATCCTGTTCGGGATTGTCTGGATAGGTCATCTGTATTTCTTCAACCTGGTCAACGTCAGTCTGATGAAAGTCCTCGATGGGCCAACAAAAGGGAAGGTCATTCCGCAATTGATGCCTCGCGCGCTATGGTGGTTTCGCTGGGGCGCGGTACTCACGGTGCTGATCGGGTTGACCTATTTTGCGATGTACAGAGTCGCCCCTGAAGCCCGCAACGCGGGGAAGAATCCCTGGCTGATACTCCTGGTCTGGTTAGTGATCATCGCTGTCATATTCGCTATAGGCATGGTCGCTATGAAGAGCGTCAATAACGGCTGGGTGCTGGCGGTCATCATAGGCGTTCTGGCATTGATTCTTGCAGTCGTAAGTGTTGAATGGCTTTA
Source organism: Blastocatellia bacterium (assembly GCA_963728545.1). Taxonomy (GTDB): domain Bacteria; phylum Acidobacteriota; class Blastocatellia; order UBA7656; family UBA7656; genus DASUNP01. The sequence goes on along the minus strand of CAVSKO010000002.1, from coordinate 832,248 downwards.
CTCGCAACTTGGGGATAAAGGAAGCACGAACACCTACTCGATAGGCATCGGCGGCGCCTTGGGGATATGGATGCTTTTGAATGTATGGGGCATCATCTGGCCGAATCAAAAGAGAATCATCGGCTGGACCGCCAATAACGCAGAGAAGGGAACCCCTATCCCTGCTGAGTCGGCCAAGCTTGCCCGCGTAGCCTTTCTGGCCTCGCGCACAAATACATGGTTGTCTATCCCTATGCTGTTCTTTATGGCGGCTCTGACCGAGCACTTCGGCGGTTGGATAGGCAAGTAAATAATTTGGGCGGTGATCCTGATGATTGCCGCCCGCACAGTGTTGAAGCAGTTCAAGCATTTGGAAATTTTAAGTGGCGAATGCTTGAGGCAAAAGAAAACGGAGGTAGATCGTTTATGAAGAGAATTATCCTGGGTCTAATGCTTTGTTTGAGCCTTTCTTTAATCGCCGTTTATGCTCAAGAGAAAGCAGAATCGAAGCCGGCACCACCTGTAACAAACGCTGAGGCGGCCCCGAAAGCCGGGCAAGTCGCTCCTGAATTCACCCTTATGAACGACGAAGGGAAGCAAGTCTCGCTAAAACAGTTTCACGGGAAATGGGTGGTGCTCTACTTTTATCCGAAGGACTTCACCTCTGGCTGCACGCTTGAGGCGAGAAACTTTAAGCGCGACAGCGCCCACTACGAGAAAGCAAACGCGGTGATCCTCGGCGTGAGCACCGACTCGGTCGATTCGCACAAGAGCTTCTGTGAAAAAGAGGGGCTGAACTTCAAGCTGCTCGCCGACACGGATAAGAAAGTCTCTGAGATGTACGGCTCGAAGATGGAGTATAACGGCAATATCTATTCAGCCCGAAATACCTTCCTAATCGGCCCCGACGGCAAGATCGCTAAGGTCTTCATGTCAGTAAAACCTGTGACACATAGCGAAGAAGTGCTTGCCGCAATCGCAGAACTCAGTAAGAAATGATCTCTTGAATCTATTGTGAATCCAAAGATTTAAGGCTCGGCCCTTATTTTTGAGGTCGAGCCTTATGTCTTTAAAGAAACACTTGAGATGTCGGCGCTACGACAGTTCAAGTAGAATCTTGGCTTAACTGGCATCCATTCTATCTTAAAGATATAGTTGATTAGGGGTAAACGTATGAGTGAGACAGTTGAGGGCTTAACAAAAAGGACACCGCTATTTGAGGCTCAGAAGGACCTAGGGGCGAGTTTTGGCAACTTCTACGGCTGGGAGATGGCCGCCTCTTACACCAATCCGGACGAAGAGCACGACCGGGTGCGTAGCGGCGTTGGCCTGATCGATCTGTCATATCAAGGCGTCATAAAGATAGGCGGGAAAGAAGGCGCGCAGTTTTTACACGGGCTTGTCACCAACGACATAAAAGGGCTTGAAAGAGGGAAAGGCGTGCGAGCGGCTTTCTTAACCGGAAAAGGAAAAGCGATGGCGCTTTGCCGTGTTTTGGGGTTGGGAGACGAGTATCTTGTAATCAATGACCCGCAGACTCACGAGAAAGTGTTTAAATATGTTTTCCCTTTCTCTTACGCGGGCGATTTCAAAGCCGAAGATCTGTCTGATAGCTACCGAACGCTCTCTGTTCAGGGGCCGGATGCGCTGCTTGTGATGAAAGAGATTTGCTTCGAGCCTGTGCCCGCGCTTGAGGAGCACGGCTGGATTGAGACTATCATAGCGGGCCACCATGTTGTCGTAGTGCGAGCTTCTCACACGGGCGAGATGGGATTTGACATTCTTATGCCCGCAGCAGCCTTGCAGGATGTTTGGGACTTCATACTCTTGAAAGGAGCATTTCATTCAATCGCTCCAATAGGTCTACAAGCGCTGGACTCACTCAGGATTGAAGCGGGAATTCCTGTTTACGGCGTTGACGCAGATGATATGAACATGATGCTTGAGCTTGGTCTTACTGACGCTGTCAGTTTCACAAAAGGATGTTACACGGGGCAGGAAGCCGTCGCTATGGCGACATACCGTGGACACATCAGCAAAAAGCTTTCCGGGCTTGCTCTCGCCGCTGAGATTGCGCCAAACCCTGGAGATAAGATTATCAAGGAAGGCAAAGAGATCGGTTACATCACGAGCGCCATCAAATCTCGAACCCTCGGCTCGGTCATTGCTCTCGGTTATGTCAAGTATGGCTTCTTCGATCCCGGCACAAACCTTGAAGTTGAACATGACAATAATTCATTACCAGCCGTGATTGTGGAATTGCCTTTTTATAGAAGGGATACAGCGCAGTAGATGAGCTAATACTTTCTTAATGCTAAAGTCACACTTTAATCATCCTTCAAAGAATATTTCTTTAATCCCGCGTCTAAAGATAAGATCAAAATAGCGTCGGCTGTATGACCAACTCTTGAGGGCTTACCGCTTCTAATCCGAGCAACTGCTTAAACTGATTGCTGCTTGCCGGAGAATGGCCCTGGAAGTGATTGTTAAAATACCCGAAGATCAAAGGGACCTTTGCCGCAAGCTTACCTACGGCCTCGGCCCACTGCTCAAGCTCGCGAGATCTATCTATCTGCACGCGGCTGTAGTCTGTCAGCTCGCGCAGGCCCATCCACCGGACATAAGCAAAACGTGCTGTCGGATCATCAATCAACTCAAAGCTGCGATCTCGATTTATCCACTTGCTGTCGGTCAGCGTGAGCGCGACGTTATAGCTTTTCAATTCGCCCTGTACGTCCGTATCAAGCCAGCCGGAGTCGCGAAACTCCACGGCGAAGTTAAACTCAGTTGGCAGGAGTTTGAGAAAGCTCGATAGTGCTCGCCGCTCTGATGGAGAATAATCCGGCGGGAGTTGAATGAGAATGCAGCCGAGTTTCCCTCCGAACAGTTGGATACGGTTGAGGAATTGATTCAGATACTCCTCGCTTCCGTGAAGCCGATTCTTATGAGTTATTTCCGAAGGAAGCTTAACAGAAAACTTGAAGTCTTCGGGAGTTCGGTCAACCCAGTTTTCTACCGAACTGGCGGCCGGTATTGCGTAAAAGGTCGAGTCTATCTCTACGGTATTGAATATCCTGGAGTAAAGGGCGAGCATATCCTTTTTGGCAGTCCCGCGAGGATAGAATGGTCCTGTCCAGCCTTCATAATTCCAGCCTTGTGTGCCTATGTATATTTTTTTCTTATCATCAGGATTCATTTTGTGAGAGTATACTAGCCTTCCGGGATACAGGCTACCTCAGACAGAAATGGAGGCACCGTTGATGCATCGACAGGCGGCCAAACCTAAAATAGGTGTTATGGGGTCGGCGCGAGATGCGCATGACGCGGGCGAAAAAGCACGGTTGACTTCGCTTGCGGCGCGGCTTGGCACGGTGATCGCCGAGCGGGACTGCATACTGATTACTGGCGCTACAACGGGCCTTCCCGATATGGTCTCTCGCGTCGTGCGCAGGGTCGGCGGATTGACCATAGGCATCTCGCCCGCTTCATCGTCCGCAGAGCATAAGGAGCTTTACCAGCTACCGCTCGACGGGGCGGAGGTGATAATCTACACCGGATTCGGGCTAAAAGGGCGCAATGTCGTAAACATCAGGTCCTCCGATATAGTCATAATCTTCGGCGGCGGGATGGGCGCGTTGAACGAATTCACAATAGCTTATGACGAAGGAAAAATCATCGGCGTGATGGAGGGGAGCGGCGGGATTGCCGACTATATAAAAGAAATAGTCAAGGCCGCCGATAAGCCTACCGCGTCTCAACTGATCTTTGACGACCAGCCGGAATCGCTCATAGACAGTTGTCTTGCCGCGCTAAAAAAGTGATCTTTTATTCCTGTTTTGGAGTGCTCCAGTACCTTCGCTCGTAATATCCTCTCAAGCCCTCGGTTCCGGATTTAAGAAGCTGCTTGATACCCTTCTCATCCTGATTGGCCGCATTGACACTGATTTTGCCGCCGTCGCCCGGCTTGATCGTGAGAGTTCCCGACGGCGTAATAAATTCGATGGTGCCGTCCCACCTGGATTCATCGAGGACGAGTATGTATCCGTTTCCGCCAAAAGCATAAACTCTATCGTCGCCCGCCTTGACGAACGACTTGTCGTGCTCGCTCCAAAGCCAATCGATCAGCTCGGCAAGCTCGGTCAAATTTTTCTGATAAGGGCCTTTAAATCTATCTTGAACCGCTGTAGTTGTCATAGCAATGCCTCAACGCACTTGACGTGACTCGTTTACCTCGCGCCTTTCTTTCGATTTTTTCACTTTCCGAGCGACCGCTCGATTTCAGTGTATAGTTCAGCCTCGGCCTTCCCATCCGATCTGTTTAAGCTGCCCGTTTTCAACGATGACCGGGACGGTTCGGTCTCCATCGGTGATCGAGAGCATCTCTTTGCGAAAGACCGGATTATCTTGCGCGTTGCGATCATCAAAGGCGACGCCTATCCCCGTAAAATGCTCGCGCGCCTTCTGACAGTATGGGCAGCCTGGCTTTGTGTAAATTATAACGTCCAATTCGGATTCCCCTTTGAAGTAAGTATCAAGACCTCACTCATTCGCGGCTAGTGTAGCAGACCGTCATAGAGGCTGCAAAGACTGGCCGGGCCTCAGCGGGTTGAAGATCGCTCTATTCGATGTTATCTTTTGCGGCAATTTAATTGAGGAAATCTCTTATGACGGATGACTTGAAACGGCGGGCTGCCGAGCGCGCTATAGAGTTCGTAACGGATGGTCAAACTGTGGGTCTTGGGACCGGCTCGACGACCAGGTTCGCAATCGAAGGGCTGGCTCGCCGGGTCGGGGAAGGGTTGAAGATCAGGGGAGTTCCTACTTCGCTTGAAACCGAGCGCCTGGCGCGAGGGTTAGGGATCACCATAGTTCAGTTAAACGATGTTGATCAGATAGACATTACCATCAATGGGGCGGACGAGGTCGATCCGCGTTTTAACATGATCAAAGGCGGGGGCGGCGCGCTGACTCGTGAGAAGCTGGTTGCGATAGCTTCCGCTAAACGGGTCATGATCGTTGACGATTCAAAGCTTGTCGCTCAGTTGGGCGAGTCGCGCGCCGTACCGGTCGAGGTCTTGCCTTTCGCGTGGCGTTTGACCGAAAGGCGGCTTGCAAGGCTCGGGTGTGAGCCTGCCCTGCGACAAAAAGAAGGCGAGCCATTTGAGACTGATAACGGAAACTATATTCTCGATTGTAATTTTGGGCCCATCGCCGATCCCGAAACCTTGGAGCCGCTGATCAGGCTCGTCCCCGGAGTCGTAGAGAACGGTCTATTCATAAAGATTGCAGACGTGCTTGTCATAGGCTCTAGCGACCACGTCGAGGTGAAGGAACGGGCGGGCTGACGCTCAAGAAACTTCTTTGCATTCGGCCCGCTCTCTAGTAGAATCAGCCGCAACCCCCCAAACATATCTATTGCCCCACGAAGAGGTGTACGGTGAGCGAGTCTTCCTGGAGAGAAGGACTGTTTGAAAATTTCGGCGAGATGGTCGAAATAAAGATCTGCGAAACGCGCGCGCTCGTCCCGGGTAAGAATAAGCTTTTGCGCTGCTTTCAATACATAAAGACCGATACCGTCTCGGTCGGACCTTACTGTTGGAACGGCGACTGTATAAACTGCCAGGTCTGGTACAAGAGCGAAGACGGCGAGATCAAAAGCGCGCTCGCCTGTAGGATGTATGTCAGGGAAGGGATGGTTATTACCGAGTTGAGCCAGAACTTAAAGCTTGACCTCGGCGATTGATTCTATGCTTTTGGCTTGAACAGGAAACGGTAGATCATATCGGTCAAAGAATCTATCGCCCTCTCTTTATCAAACTCCACGGCATTCGTCACATAATCCTGCGACAGGTCAAAGACCACGCGATGAACTACAAAAGTAGCCGCATCGACATCGATCTCCCACGTAAGACCGGCTTTGTTGGCAAGCGAGATAATCTCGCGAATCCTGGATAATGACCTTTCCATCAAGGCCTTCTGCCGGACGGCGAACTCTGCATCCTTTAAGACAAGCTCGCAGATGACGCGGTGTAGCCCCGAAAGCTTCTGTTTGTCTTCGACAGTGGTGGAAACGGCAAGGCGTATCCCTTCTCTCAACTCGGAATCGAAAAGGTGTTCGGGTTTCAGGCTGTCAAAAGCATGCGTAAACAGGTCATCGGCCAGACGGTCAAAGATGTTCAGCAGCAACTGGCGTTTGTCGGTGAAGTAAACGTAAAAAGAGCCGACGCTGACACCCGCGGCGGCGGCTATCTCGTTAGAAGTAGTCTTTTCGTAACCGCGTTCTTGAAACAGTTGTATCGCCGCCTGAACGATCTTCTCTTTTGTCTGTTTGCTTCGCGCCTGTTTCGGGTCGGAGGGCACGCTTACGGCCAAATTTTCTACCATTCATTCACCTCGATTTAGGACCACTATCCTCAACTTTTGCAGGGGATTATATCAGCGATTGATATTAGATTCAAAATAATTCTGGACATTTTGAGTTCAAATTCAATATATTTTCATAGAACTTGAGTTCATATTCATCGTATGAAAGATTGATTGGGCAGGAGAAAAAGAGTTTAGCGAAAGAAAAAGGAGAAGAGATGGTCATTAAATCATTTAGCTTAAAGAGATTAGCAATTACAATAACCCTTGGCGTCATAATGAGTGTTGCGGCCTTCGGCCAGAATGTAAGCCGGACGCTTGTTTTTTCACGTGATGCGAAACTTGGTGGTGTAGTTCTGGATCAGGGCAAGTATTCGATAGAGTTTGACGACAAAAAGGAAGGCGAGGCAGTTATAACTAAGAACGGGCGCGAAGTTGCAAAAGCCTCATACAAGTTGGTTGACCTGACCAAGAATGCTTCGGATAATGCCGTTGTTTTCAGCGTTGACGCAGACGGTTCGTTCCAGGTTCGCAGGGTTGAGATGAAGGGTTCAAAGATGGCCCTCCAATTCGAGTAACTGCAACGCAAAAAATATAGAACCCTCCCCAATCTATTTGATAGTAAAAAGGTGGCGCAATGGACAATTGCGCCACCTTTTTACTGTTTAACTTGCTCTAAGGGATAAGAATTATCCGATGACTGGAAGCATTCGGGGGCTTGGGCGAATATCTTCCGATTGATTGTTCATCGGATGGTAGAGCGTGTCTCTTTCTACGGGCACGCGGCCCGCGCCGCGTATCAGCTCTTCAATCCCTGTCCGCGTCAGAAAGTTTTGATTTCCTTCTGCCAGGTAGGACTCCATAAGAGAGCCGCCGTCATTTATCGTCCCATCAAGATCGTCGGCCCCGAACCTGAGCGCGACCTGCGCAATATGCTTGCCGAGCATAACCCAGTAAGCCTTGATGTGCGCTATGTTGTCGAGCATCAAGCGAGAAATCGCTATGGTCTTTAGACTGTCTATAGCCGAAGGGCCGGGTAGATGCGAAATGGCCGTGCCTTCGGGGTGGAAGGCAAGGGGTATAAAACACATGAAGCCATCCGTCTTATCTTGTAGCTCTCTTAGTTTTACGAGATGATCCACGCGGTCTTCGTAGGACTCGATGTGGCCGTAAAGCATCGTAGCATTTGTGTGAACCCCGCGAGCGTGTACCTTCTCTGTAAGCTCAAGCCAGCGTTCGCCCGAAGTCTTATGCGCGCAAATCCGGCTTCGAGTCGGCTCGCGAAATATCTCGGCCCCGCCGCCGGGGCAACTGTCAAGCCCGGCCTGGATAAGGCCGTCAATGACTTCTTCATCCGTCATCCTGCAAACGCGCGTCAGGTGGTCCAACTCGACCATCGTAAAGGCTTTCAAATGCATATCGGGAAAGTTCTGCTTTAGCTCGCCTAGCAGTCCCGTGTAGTAATCAAACTGTAGGCGGGGGTGAAGCCCCCCGACAATGTGCAGCTCGCGCGCGCCCTCGGCGTAAGCCTTTCTTGCGATTTCTACGCATTCCTGCACCGTCCATTCGTAAGCTTCGGGATGTCGAACCCGGCGATAGAAACCGCAAAAGGCGCAATCTGAGATACATACGTTCGTATAGTTCAAGTGACGGTTGACATTGAAATAAGTCAAATCTCCGTTCATGCGCTCGCGAACTTTATTAGCCATCGCGCCGATGGCTATGAGATCGTTGGATTCAAAGAGCCTTACCCCGTCTTCGAATGAGAGACGCTCATTCCGGTCTACTTTTTCGGTTATGTCGCTCAATGGCCCTGAAATGGAAATTGTCTGCATCTTGCTCTCCGTCACTTGAATTATACAAAGATTATAGAAAGCGACCAAACTTTAGCAATAATCAAAACCCGGACTGCTACTGCTATTTCTTAAAGTAAGCTATCAACCCGACGATCAAAAGAATAGCCAGAATGAGTAAAGCGATCTTCCAGGCGCTGTAAGGTCGGTCTCCCTGGACTTCGCCCGTTCGGGCATTGACCATTACCTGATAAACCTTCTGATTAAAGCGATACGCTCCAAGGTAGACCGGCAAGAGCAGATGTTTGAATGTGATTGCCGAGTACGAAGTGGCTATCTCATCGATCTGTTGGTCATCGCCGCCGATATCCTGGCGAACGTCGCCTTCGATCACACGCGCCATCATCTGCTTTGCTTGCTCGAAACCTTGCGGGAGATCGACCTCGTAGCGCTGGGCCTTGAAGCCTGAAAGATAAGCCTCCTGGTAAGGCTGCAATTGATCCAGGTCCCACGGCTCAAGCGATTGAAGGCGATTTACGGAGACCGATTGGGTTGCTGCAACAAGCAGGTCATCGTGCCAGCGTTCAACCGTGCCGGAAGCCGGATACCAGTTCGTCCTCTGAACCTGTCGGGTCCTTGTTACCCGCTGGCCCTGCGCGTCTGTATCTGTGTATGTCTCTTGGACATAATAGTGCTCCCCGCGCTGGCCTCTGTAATGACTCGTCGTATGTGCGTCATAAGTCCAGAAGGGAAGATACATACCGCCTACTGCCTCCTGATAGGCGAGCCTCTTAAGTCCGTTCGGAGCAAACCAGCGCGATGAAATCCATTTCTTTATAACGTCGTTTGCCTGTTTTTCACCTATGAGGAAGGGCAGCACGCCTTCCGGCGCGACGAGCGGGTCAGCCGAGCGGGGTTGAGCGACGAGCTTCCGGCCACAAAACGAGCATTCGCCCGCGACTTCTGGCGGCGTAAAGGCGACGATTGCGCCGCAGCCGTCGCAACGGACTTCTAATGCGTTTGTGGCGATTGTCTCTAGTTGGGCTGATCGCGGGCGCAGATACTCTTCATAAGATCGCTCGACGATCTCTTCTGCGCTCGCCGGGATCTCTTCTTTGCGGCCACAGTACGGACAGACGAGCAAGCCGCCCGTCGGCTCAAAAACCAGATCCCCGCCGCATCCGGGGCAAGGGAAGTGGCGGACTTTTCCTTGAACTTTCGGAACCGGGGTTTCTTCCATCTTCTTGAGGCTTTATTCAACTCGAAAGCAAAGATCGAACGCGGAGATTATACAGTGTCGTGTTTGTATGGCAAACTGCGAAAACAAGTAAAGGCCCACAAGCGACGCCCCTGTGCAGGTGCCTTTGCGAGCCTTTCAAATGCTGTTTCCTGAACCCTGGCGATTAGATCTCAGGCGGCTGGACTATGCTCTTCAATTCCGAGCGCAGCCGCTCGATCTCGGCGGTCTTCTGCTCTATCCTGTCGAACAGAGCGCCCTGGGCCTTTATGCCTTCGGAAATCAAAAAGGCTGCGGCTTCCGACCGGCTCTTGAAGATGCCCGATTGAACAAGCCCATCAAGCTTTTTCAGCGAATCGTCATTGACCCGAACCATAACCACATGATCCCTGGCCGATAATGCCGTTTCGATGGCTTTGCTTATCAATTCGGTAGCGCGGTTCAACACGTCCCCGGTCTTTTGCGCCACTTCCTTTACCGACGACGCTATATCGTCAAAGCCCGAGTTCGTCCGCTCGCCTTCGTTCGGCATCTTGGTCACAACTACCCTGTCCGTCCCCGGCGTCTTTTCCTCTATAATTACATCCCCTGCTGAGTTAATATCATCACGCATTTCTTTTATTACCTCCTTACAAAAGCTTGCGTAATTATATTACGGGTCTTAATAAGAAAAGTTCAAGAAGAAAATAGATGAATATGCTTTATTGCGGTTCAAGTGATGAGAGATTAAGATTAAAGGCTTTTTGCCCTTGAAGATTCGCGGTTGAAAGATGAAGGACTCATTATGATGGAAACGGGAAAGAAGACGGCGTCGGCGACCGTACCGGTCCCGCTTGTCAGAAAGCTTTTGCATCGCGGGGCGCGGTCTAATCTGGCGAAGATTTTCATCAAAGCCTACCCGGTCGATGTTGCGCGACTGCTTTCAATGCTAGGCAGTGCGGAGCGGTCGCAGGCTTTCGACGTTCTGCTGGGCGAATGCGAAATCTCGCATGTCGCGAGCGTTCTGAGCGAAATGACCCCCGAAGATAGCCTCAAACTGCTTGAGCGGCTCGACCCGAAAAGAATCGCAGAGCTTTTAAGCGAGATACCTACGGACGATGCCACGTTCCTCGCGTCACGATTGCCCGACCCGCTCGCCGCCCAGGTGATCGCGCTCATGGAGACTCATCTTGCAGCAGGCGTGCGCGAGCTTTTAGAGCACGAAGAGCGCACTGCGGGGCGAATCATGACGCCCGATTACTTTGCTATGCAGGAGGATGTAACCGTCTCTGAGGCCATCACCGCGCTGCAACGCCGGAACGAAGAGTACGAGATGGTCTTTTATGTTTACGTAGTTGATAAAAGAGACCATCTAGTCGGCGTGGTCAGCTTGAGAAAGCTGCTGACGACGCCGCCGTCTTATCAGTTGAAGCGAATCATGGTTCCCGATGTGATAAGCGCGAGGACGACGGCGGACCAGCATGAAGTTGCAAGGCTTGTCGCAGAGTACAACCTGCTTGCGATCCCGATTGTGAGCGATGAAGACAAGCTTGTCGGCATAGTGACGGTCGATGACGTGATCGACGTGCTACAGGAAGAGGTCGCAGAAGATCTGCTCGCGCTCGCGGGCGTGGCCGCCGAAGAACGTGTGAGCACGCCCGCGTTACGCTCGCTCAGGCTGCGCGCGCCCTGGCTCTTGATCAACCTGGCTACAGCGTTTCTTGCAACGATTGTCGTCTCTCAGTTTGAGGAGCAGATAAGCGAGCGGCCCGCGCTCGCCGCGCTCATGCCGATAGTCGCAGGGATGGGTGGCAACGCCGCCACCCAGACTTTGACGGTCATCATACGAGGAATTGCATTAGGAGAGCTGACGGACGTGAGCTGGGTGACTTTGAAGTCGATAATAGTCGGAGCAGGCAACGGGATATTAACAGGCTTTGTTGGCGCATCAGTCGCGGCGCTTTATTACAAGAATATATGGTTGGGAGTAGTTCTTGCTTCCGCGATGGTCATAAACATGGTCGTAGCAGGAGCGGCTGGAACGATGATTCCAGTCATCTTAAAAAAGTTCCACATTGATCCGGCAATCGCGTCTTCGGTGTTCGTCACAACCTGCACAGACGTAGCCGGTTTTTTATCTTTCCTCGGTCTGGCTACGCTTCTAATGAAATATCTGTGAATGAACTGGAATTGGAGAAATCTTATTTCGTCGCAAAGAGCGCAAAGATGCAAAGACCGCCAAAAAGATTTGCGAGCTTTGCGGAGCTTTGCGTCCTTTGCGGCGAACTGGCGGCGTTTGATTACCCGGTCCTCGCCTCTCTTTCGACTCAAAACAATCGCCTGAACAGGTTAAACCCGACCGTGAATCTGCTCGGCGGCAGAACCAGATTGCTTGAATTGTAGCGGCTTGTCGTGGTCGTCTGCGTGTTTGAAAATGTAAACGAAAAGGCGTGCCGCCCGATGCGCTTCTCAACACCAAATCCGATTTCAGCCTCCGATTCTTGCTCGAAGCCCGTGACGTTAAAATTAGAATCGAAGATCGGAATTGATCGGCCAAGCTTGAACCCTACGCGCGGCGTGTATTCAAACAACAGAGAGACCGTAGGGCGTACGCGCGCGTTCACACCGAAACCGAAAGAGCCTGTGTGCTCGCCCAACTCGAACTGGTTCGCCGCGTCTGCCGGGGGAAAGAAATCTTCGGGGCGCGGGTTGAAGCGGCCGTTGCCGTTGCTCTCAAAATGGACGGCGGGCGAAAAAAAGACGTTCACGTACTTTGTAATGCTGCGGGCGAACATCGCTTGCAGATTGTATGTGTAGTCCTCTGTGAAATTATCATCGCCCTCTATGCTCACGTAAGCCGAAAGCGCGACGGGCGACCGTCCCGCTTCGTCAAGCAGGTGATAACCTGCGCCTATCTCTACAGTCCTGCAAAGACCCGGCTGGCAGATCGGAGAGCGATAAATTGATGCGTACAATCTGTCCGTGATTCCGTAGGTGAATCCGAACGACGAGACTGAAAAGCTGTCCAGCCCGAACAGCACTCTCGCCTCCTCTTTGATCGGAACGTCCTCCTGGCGAACAGGCTGCTGGAAGCGGTGCGTGAAGTAGAGGTTCAAGGCGTGGCGCGGAACTCGTTTCGGCGTCGGCACGTTTACAAGCCGATAATCATAAGGTTCGTAGGCTTTGCTGCTCTCTCTTTCGACAAGCGCGGTCGTAGGTCGCTGCCCTGTCTGCACAGGCGCGTCAGCCACATCGGTTACGGTCTTTGTGCGGGTGTCGATTCTTATGCGGCGGCCTCCCGACTCGACAACCACGACTCCAGGCTCGTTCTCGACGAAAGTTACTTGCATATCCGTGGCAGGCTCAGCTTGAGAAGCCGTGACGACCAGCTCTCCCGCCATCTCAGGGTGACCATCGCCGCAAAAGACAGAGCAATAAAATCTAAATCGCCCTTCGCGGTCAGCCGTGAACTCAACGGTCTTTGTCTGCTTAGCCGGTAGCTTCACATCTACGTTATAAGCGTCAATCGCTATGCCGTGATCCACATCCTCGGAAGTCACGACGAGCTTTACTCGCTCGCCCTTGCTCACGGTAATCGACTTCGGTGAAAACTCGAACTTGCGGGCTATGACATTAATTTCCGTCGCCTGCGGCGGGGCGCTCGAATTTGCGTACGCTGAATTTACCAATATCAGAACCGGAAGGGACGCGAGTATGCCTGTAAACAGTCTCCGAACGAGAATCATCCTGGCTTCCTCCTCTTATAAAGCGAGATTTTTTTTGCAGCACAGATGCCTGATTGCGGGTCAGGGCGAGTATAATCCACGCGAGCCGTTTTTCCAAACACAGGCGCAAGGACTCGAAGATCAGACATGCTTTACAATCAATAAGACGAGTGAGGGCTGGGAAAAGCTCTACTATTTGATTGCTCGGAGATGACAATGTCGAAAAAGAAGGGTTCGCATTCGAAGCAAAGCGCTGCGCCAAAGAGATCGAATCTCTTGCTATTAATGGCGGTAGCCGTATTGGTAATTCTGGTCGGGATCTATAGCATGATAAAACTCACGACTAAATCGCCTGAGCCGGCCCTGCCCGCAGCCGACAAGCCCGCGCAGGCGCAAAGGGTTTCATACGAGGTTGTGGCGAGGCATCCACACGACCCGAATGCTTTCCTGCAAGGTCTGGTCTGGCACGACGGAGGGTTTTACGAAAGCACGGGCCAATACGGCGAATCGAGTCTCAGGCGAGTTGAATTCCCTTCGGGAAAAGTGATCAAGCAAGTGAAGCTCGCCCCTGACTTGTTCGGCGAAGGGCTGGCCCTGGTCGACAACCGCTTGATACAACTGACCTGGACTACGAAACGCGGATTTGTGTACGACCGGGAAACCTTTCAAGTGATTAGAGAGTTCACTTATCAAACCGAAGGCTGGGGGCTTACATACGACGGAAAAGATTTGATATTGAGCGACGGAAGCGATCAGCTCACCTATCTGGACCCGCAGAATTTTCAGACGGTTCGCAAGTTGAGAGTCACACGTGATGGCCGACCCGTCACACAGCTCAACGAGCTGGAATTCATCGAGGGAGAGATTTGGGCGAACGTCTGGCACCAGGACGTCATCTTGCGCATCGATCCGGCCACGGGGCAGGTGACATCGTTCCTGGACCTGAAGGGCATAATCACTCCTGAGATGCGAATCAATCCTGAGGCGGTTTTAAACGGGATCGCTTATGATGCGCAAGGCAAGCGCATTTTCGTGAGCGGAAAATTGTGGCCGGCGATATTTGAAATACGGCTTAAGAACTGACCGTGTCACTCTTCAAGCCGCTCGGCTAACTCTTCAACCGAAGTTGCCGGAATGAGACAGGTATAGTTGCGGCAGACGTAAACGGTCGGCTTGCCCCCGACCGGCGATCTATCCGTGAGAAGCTTGATTGACTCGGACTCGCTTCGGTCAGGCGCTTTTAGCGCGAGGACTTTGTTGGGCAAATAGCGAGAGTAGATTTCCGAGATAAAAGAGCGCACTTCGTGTGAATCCGCATCTCCGACTATGGCAATCTCTTTCGGCTCCGACAGGTAAAAATCCAGCGCGCCGAGCAGGTATCCGAAAGCGCTCGGATATTTCGCCATCGCCTGTCGCATAGTGCGCAGGATTGTCGCGGCGCATCGCTGGTAACGGTTATCTTGTGTCAACATTCCTAACTTCAGAAGCGCGACCGCTGCTACGGAATTGCCCGCAGGCGTAGCGTTGTCGAAGTAATCTTTCGTGCGAGTGATAAGCTCCTCGTGGTCTGCGGAAGTGAAGAAGAATCCGCCTTCATCCTCGTCCCAGAATTGCTCGATCATCGTATCGGCAAGCCCACGAGCGCTATCAAAATACTTCGTGTCGAACGTAGCTTCGTAGACCGCAAGCAGCCCTTCGATCAAATACGAATAATCTTCAAGATAGCCGTTCAGCTTTGCCGTGCCGTCTTTGAATGTTCTCAGCACGCGGCCATTCCGCATCAAACTTTCCAGCAGAAACTCCGCATTCTTGACGGCGACCGCGCGGTAATCATCCCGGCCCAGAATGTTGGCCGCTTCCGCGAACGCCGTGAGCATCAACCCGTTCCAGGCCGCAAGAATCTTTTCGTCGCGGCCCGGTCGCACACGCTTTTCGCGCTCGTAAAAAAGTCGCTTTCGCGCCGATTCCATTTTTCGAGCGAACTCTTCTACAGGGATGCCTTTCTCGCGCGCCTTCTCTTCGATATTAACCGGAGTGTTGAGAATCGATTTCCCGTGCTCGAAATTCCCCTGTTCGGTGACATCGTAATAATCGCAGAAAAGCTCGGCGTCCTCTTCGCCTAAGATGTCAATCACTTCTTGTTTAGTCCAGACGTAAAACTTCCCCTCTTCGCCTTCGCTGTCCGCGTCTTCGGAAGAGTAGAAGCCGCCAGTGCGGTCTGTCATATCGCGTATGATGTATTCGAGAATCTCTTCCGCGACTCGGCGGTAAGCTGGTTTGCCCGTCGCCTGATATGCATAAAGGTAGACTCGTGCCAGCAGCGCGTTGTCGTAAAGCATCTTCTCGAAATGCGGGACAAGCCATTGAGCGTCGACCGAATAGCGGGCGAAGCCGCCCCCGAGATGATCGTACATTCCGCCTCCGGCCATCTTCTCAAGCGTAAGCTCGGCCATCTCAAGCGCGTCCTGTGAATTTGTTCGCTTCCGGTGGCGGAGAAAAAACATCAGCGTCATCGAAGGCGGAAACTTTGGCGCGTGGCCGAAGCCGCCGTTCGCCCGATCAAAGTTTGAAGCGAGCGCGGAGAAGGCTTGAGTCAAGACTTCCGTAGTTAGCATCTCATCGCTGGCGTGAAAGCGATTCATCTTGCGCAACTCGCCCGTGATCTCGTCGGCGCTGCTCAGTATGTCATCCCTGCGATTTTCGTATGAGTCTGCGATGGTCAAAAGCACACGCGGGAATCCGGGCATGCCCTGGCGGTCAGCCGGAGGATAGTACGTGCCTCCGTAAAAAGGCTTCAAATCGGGCGTCAAAAACATCGTCATGGGCCAGCCGCCCTGGCCCGTCATCATCTGGACTGCGTTCATATAAATCGAGTCGAGATCGGGTCGCTCTTCGCGGTCGACCTTTATGCAGACGAAATTCTCGTTCATTATTTGCGCGATCTTTTCGTTCTCGAAAGACTCGTGCTCCATGACGTGGCACCAGTGACACGCAGAATACCCTATCGACAGCAGTATCGGTTTATCTTCCGTCCGCGCTCGCGAGAGAGCCTCAGGCCCCCAGGGATACCAATCCACGGGGTTGTGCGCGTGCTGTAGCAAGTATGGACTCGTTTCGTCTATAAGCCGGTTCGTGTGCTTATGCTCGGTCATTTTGCCCTCGTCTTTAATAAACGTTCTCGAATTAGACTATAGACTCCGGACATGACTTTTGCCAGTTGGTGGCCGGCAAACAAAAGGAACTAATCCGGTGTGCGCGCGTTTGCGCTCCAAAGAATCGTTGAAACCGAACAGCCCCTGAACGAGTGTGAGTTAAAGGTGTGCTAAAGATTGCGATTCAACCAATTCCTCGGTTATTCTTAAGGTGATGAGGATGCAAGTTAATCTGGCCACGCGCCCATTTACTAACCGCAAATTATTCTGGATCGTCGTCTGGGCATTTTTCTTCGTGAGCCTGTCGATAGGCTTATGGGCTTATTCCGAAAAGACCACCGCAAACGCTCAATCAAAGCGGCTCGCCGCCACCGTCACGGAAAGAGAGCGAAATGTCAGGCAGTTGAATGAAGAAGCCGAAAAGCGAAAGCAGCAGACCGTCAAAGTCCAATTGACCGAGCGGGAAGCTTACGAGCTTGCCTCCGCACGGCGGCTGGTTGCGCGAAAGGCATTTCCGTGGACAAAGATGATAAACGACCTGGAGACGCACGTCCCCAAACAGGTTCGCATCCTGAGCATAAAGATTGACGAATCGGTGGACGAAGCGGGCGAGGTCGTGGGCCTGGTCGAGATCAAAGCGATTGGAAAGAGTGCGGACCAGATGACGGAGATGATGGCGAGCGTCGATAATTCCGGCGGCCCGTTTATCAGGGGGCAGTCGGCGCAGGATCAGGCGCTTGATAATTCGGAAGTGCCTTTTACTATGAATTTGATATACAGACCATTCAGGAGCGGCAGGTAATGAGCAGCCACGTGAGAGAGCGCGTATCGCGCGTAGAAGCCCGACAGATAAAGATGCCTGCGAGGCCCTTCGGACTAAGCCCCGCCGAGCTGATGGCCGCCGCTTCGGTCTTGATTTTCTTCGTGCTGGTGCTCACCTATTACTTCACTTCGGTGAAACCGGAGCAAGACCAACTGCGAGTGCTTGAAGCCCAGCACGCCGCGCAGCAAGGCGTCATAGACGCGAGCGTGCAGAATGCCGCAGGCGGCGCAAACGCGGATCAGGACGCGGGCAAAGAGGCGCTCGACAGCCTCAACGCATTCAAGAGCAGCCACCTTACGTCGAAGCCGCGCGCGCGCGGCGAGGCAGAGCTTTTCAAAGAGATAAACGCGCTCGCTAAAAAGAACAACCTTCAGTTGATGAGCGGCATAGAGGTGCGGCATAACGTGGAACAGAAGAGCGGGTCGAAGGGCAAGAGCATGGAACAATCCATGGATATTTTTCCGAAGCTCGACATCCATTTTTCGGTCTTCGGCCAGTTGAACAATTTGCGGACGTTCATCCACGAGCTTGAACGCAATAATCATTATCTCATCATCGAGACGCTCAGCCTGACGAGCGTCGAGGCGGAAGAAGGCCGTCGCGGCAGAAGCGTGCAGGCAAGCTCGGGCATCTCGCTTGCGATCAACATAACGGCATATTTTCAATCTTGATAAGGGCGCAGAAGTAGAGAGTATCGAGAATGGCTGGTAAAAATTTAGCCTGGGAGAAGAATAAAAAGTTTGTCCTGGCGGGAGCCTTGGGATTGATGTTATTCGCCTTCGTTTACAGTTTTTTTCTGAGCGACAGCGGGCCTTCGCGGCCCACGCGCCGGACGGGCAACACCAACTCAAGCGCGAGCGCGCCTACCAGATCGACGACGGTTCCCGTGCAAACACAAAGGCAGGTCGAAGCGGCGGCGAGTAAGCCTTCAAATCGGAAAGAAGAGCTGGAGGCGGAGCTGGCAGATTTGACGCCGCTGGAATTGGTGACTCACGTCGTAGCGAGCCCTAATCCGAAAACAGAGCGCGGGAACATATTCGCTTACTACGTACCGCCACCGGAGCCTCCGCCGAAGCCGATACCGCCGCCGCCGATCGCGCTTCAATTCGTCCAGCCTCCGAGCGTGATCGCATCGACGCCAAAAGCGTTTACGCTCACGGTGGTGGGCAATGGCTATCCGGCTGACGCGCAGATAATAATGGGCGGCAGAGCGCGTCAGACAAAGCGGGTCAACGCGACGACGCTCTCGACAGATGTGGCGCCGGGAGATTACATGTCTCAGGGGAGCATCCCAATTGAGGTCCGGTCTCAAAGCGACCCCTCAAAGATGTTCTCGAATCAGGTCGCGCTCTCGGTGCAGCCGGCCCCCGAGCCTCCTTTCAAGTATTACGGCGAGACGGGCGGCAACGCTCTGCTCGAAGTGGGGGGCGTATTCGAGCACAAGGGCTACAGGCGGGGCGAAACCATTCAGGGCGTCTGGCGTATAGACTCGATCACAAAAGACATGATAGAAGTGACACATCTGCAACTCGGAATCAAAAAGACCGTTGCGAGACAAGAAAAGCCGAGATGAGAATAACGATACTTTCAAGCATAAAGTCCGCGAGCAATGCCGGTGGCAAACCGCTTGCGCCGCGTCGATGCTCGCCGGCCGGTGAGGAAGGGTGGGCGTTGCTTGGAATAATTCTTGCGCTCTCGATAATGGGGATAATGCTTGGCGCGCTGGCTCCGAGCATATCGTTTCAGGTGCGGCGCGATAAAGAAGCCGAGATGCTGTATCGCGGCGAGGAGATGGCAAAGGCCATAGCACGTTACTACAACAACGGCCGCCCGCTGAATATTAACCCGATGAACTGCCCGCAGCCGCGCGGATGTCTTGTCGATCTAGAAAAAATTAGAGAGCCATACCTGATAGGCGTCAATGAGATCAAGCTGGTCCGGCTTTCGGCTACTATCGATCCGATGACGAACAGCGACTGGGAGCCGGTTCGAATGTGTGACTCGCGACTGATGACCGTGCTCCAGGCTTACACCGCGGCAACCGGCAATATTGTTCCTGACCTATATTTAGATATGGCCGGCCCGCCTCCGCCGCTTATCATAGACCCTAATAATCCGGCCACACAGCCCGGCCAGCCACCCGGCCAGGGGAATCCACAAGGAATTAACCCGGGCGTCAACCCTCCCAGCCCATGCGAACGGTTATCCGGCAGCGGCAACCCGGACCTGGGCAAAATCCCGATAGTCGGCGTCGCCCCCAAGATCAAGGGGGATTCGGTGCGGACGCTTTATGGATTGGGGAAGTATGAAGAGTGGGTGTTTATTTATATCCACCCGCAAGCTATTCCAATCAGCGGCCCGCCGGCAACGCCGCCCGGCACTCCGCCTGGGACGCCACCGGGAACGCCGCCCGGTCCCGGTAAAGTTTCTCCTTAATATTGCGGCCTGCTGCTTACTTTGAGAGGTTCGATTCTTTTGAAGGTCCTTGCCGATTTGGGAAGACAAAACTGAGAAGAATTCCTGCGAAGACTACTACGAACGGCCCGATCACATTCAGATAAAGCCATGAAATCTTCGTCATCCAACTGACAGAGATCACGGCAATCATTCCCAGGATGACGGCGATAAATGCGCCTGTGCCGTTTGATCGCTTTATGAAGAAAGCCAGGATAAATACTCCCAAAATCGGACCGTAAAAATGAGAACCCTACTGTGTTGACGGTTTCGACAAGCGATGTGCCACGACTGCCTAAGAAAAATGCGGCAACGGTGGCGAAGACCCCCCAGAAGAGAGTAGAGATCTGACCCGCCCTCAAATAGTGCGCGTCCGACGCCTCGGATTTGAAGTATCGCTTATAAAAATCGATCATCGATGCGCTGGAAAGAGCGGCAATCTCTCCTGCAATCGATGACATCGCGGCGGCAAAGATGACAGAGATCATCAGCCCCAGTATGCCGCCCGAAAAATATTTGAGCAGGAAACTGGGGTAGACATAATTCACATCATTTGTTGGAGTGGACGAATTCGCTTGAATCAATTTGGCTGTGGCTTTGCGTATCTCGTCGGCTTGATTGGTTACTTCCTGCCGCGCGGCAAACAACCGTTCAACCTCTGCCGCATCGCCACTGCGACGGGCTTCGACAAGCTCGAAGCTCAACTGCCTTTGTTTGTCAAACGCCTGATCGAATTCCGCCTGCAAGCGCAAAAACTCGTCACGCGCGGGGCTCTGCTCGATGTTCGCGACCGCTGCCGGGTTGAAGTAGACGGGCGGGCGCTCGAATTGATAAAAGACGAGCAAGAAGACGCCGGTCGCAAGAATGAAAAACTGCATAGGCACTTTGAGTATCCCGGTCATGACGAGCGACATGCGGCTCTCTTTCAAAGAGCTTGCCGTTATGTATCGCTGCACCTGACTCTGATCGCAGCCGAAGTAAGAGAGCATCAGGAAAAAGCCGCCCAGCAACCCCGAAAGCAGCGTGTAGCGATTGTTCAAGTCCAGAGACGTATCGACGGCGTTCCACCGCTTTGCCGCGCCTCCGAGGTATATTGCG
The DNA here is from genome assembly GCA_963728545.1 of Blastocatellia bacterium. GTDB lineage: Bacteria > Acidobacteriota > Blastocatellia > UBA7656 > UBA7656 > DASUNP01. The sequence goes on along the minus strand of CAVSKO010000002.1, from coordinate 811,645 downwards.
TCTGAAAGATTGATGCCTTCGGGAAGCTTTGAGATGACGATGTAGATGCCGAGAAAAACGCCTATAAACATCAAGAGCATCTGGAGCGTGTCCGTCCAGACGACTGCACGCACACCGCCTTTCGTGGTGTAGAGAAGCGTAGTCACTCCCATCAGCAAAATAGTAAACGGCTCGCTCCACCCTAAGATCACAGACAAAACGACGGACGGAGCGTATAGCACTATGCCGACGCTCATTCCGCGAGAGCATTGAAAGAGAAAGCTTGTGAGCGCCCTTGTCTTCGCATCAAATCTTCTCTCCAGGTACTCGTAAGCGGTATAGACCCTGGCTCGGTAGAAGAAGGGAACAAAGCTGGTGCACAGCAATATGACGACGAAGGGCAGCGGGAGATAAATCTGTATGAAGCGCATCCCGTCGTTGAAAGCCTGCCCGGTCGTTCCGATGAATGTGATTGCGCTCGCCTGCGTCGCCATCACGGAGAGGCCGACCGCCCACCAGGGCAGGCTGCGGTTGCCGAGATAGTAGGCGTCAATGTCCTTGCCCTGGCGGCTCTTCCATAGCCCCAGCGCCATTGTGCCGCCCATGTACAGAGCGAATATGAACCAGTCTATGATATGCATCAGTGTCGATTGAAAGTATTGGTGAACAGGTAAAGAAGCACGATTTGCAGAATGCCATAGAAGAATAGAAAGATGTAGAAACCTTTCCACCCACCCGGAAAGTTGATCGTTTCGTCAGGCTCGTCGTGCGGTCTATCCGGCATCAGCGCCTCCACAGGGTTTTATAGTGATTCGTTAATGCTCGCGCGACTATTTTATTGGCCGCTTCCGTTCCCCGCAAGCCGCGTGAGGAAGCTTCTCGATTATTGTTTGTCGCTTTATCAACGCGCGAAAAATAGTTTAGACTTCTTTGAGAGCGATTCTGGCCTGAGAAGCTATGTTCACAACGGCGTTGCTTGACGCCGGTAGAGGGAGGCGGATTTTGAAGAAGAACAGGTTTATCTATAAGTCTGTATCAATAGCTCTGATTCTTTTTATCAACCTCGGCGCAATCCACGCGCAAAGCGATTCGGTCGTAGTCGCGCAAAAGAGTCTATCGAGCGCGATGGATCGCGGGGCCGCCGGGCTGGGGCAGGCCATAAACCGGCTCGGCATCATCGCAAGCGTGCTTCACACGGGCGCGCACCCCGATGATGAAGATAGCGGGCTGCTTGCTTACCTTGCGCGCGGACGACAAGCTCGCACGGCATATCTATCGCTCACGCGCGGCGACGGGGGGCAGAACTTGATCGGCCCTGAGTTGTATGAATCGCTCGGAGTCATTCGCACGGACGAGATGCTTGCGGCTCGCCGTCTGGACGGCGCGAGCCAGTTTTTCACTCGCGCTTACGATTTCGGCTTCAGCAAAGTGCGCGAAGAGGCTCTCTCGAAATGGGACAAAGAGGCCGTGCTTTCGGATATGGTGAGAGTCATTCGCACCTTTCGCCCTTTTGTGATCGTCTCGGTGTGGACGGGGACGCCCTCGGACGGACACGGGCATCATCAAGCGGCGGGCCTGCTCGCCGTCGAAGCTTACAAGGCCGCCGCCGACCCTGCGAAGTACACCGAGTTGGGACTGAGGCCGTGGAAAGCCAGAAAGCTCTACATAAGAGCTTCCGACCGCAGACAGCAGCAACAGCCGCCGTCTCAACCGTCGGAAGCGACTCTCACGATCAACACGGGACAATATGATCCGATCCTGGGGCGCACCTATTTCGAGATTGCGATGCAGGGCCGGAGCCAGCACCGCTCTCAAGACCAGGGCGCGCTCGAACGCCGCGAGCCTCGCTATTCAAGGTACAAGCTTGTTGAAAGTGCGGCGGGGCCCGCGAAAGAGGAGAAAGATATTTTCGATGGTATCGATTCGACCATCGTCGGCATCGCAGATTTCGCAGGCCAGAAAGCAATGCAGCTAAAGCAGGCTCTGACGGATGTGCAGCGCGCAGCCGAACAGGCTAAAAAAGAGTATAACCCTTACTCGCCCGGCTCGGTGAGCGGAACGATCGCGCAGGGGTTGCGTCGGTTGAGAGAGATTCGCGCCGACCTTTCAAAACTGGGGTTGAACGACTCGGAGATGTACGAAGTCAATTTTTTGCTCGATCAGAAAGAGAAAGATTTTGCCAACGCGCTCGCCGAGGCCAACGGCGTTATAGTCGATTGCATTGCGGATGACGACACGGTTACGCCGGGCCAGGCGTTCAATATTACTGTTTCGACCTATGCGCGCGAGAACGTCAAAACGCTTAACGTTACCATTCCGAGCCGCAACGGGATAACGGCCGCGCAACAAAAACAAGAAAGCTCCGTTACGGACGGCAGAGCAATCTCGCAGACTGAATTCAAAGTCTCGGTTGCCCAGGACGCCGAGCCGACCGCGCCTTACTGGTTAAAGCAGCCTCGCCAGGGGGCTATGTTTGTGCCGGGGAAGGGCGGCTCGGGGATAGAGCCTCAAGCCCCTGCCGAGGCAGAGGCATTGGCAGAGTTTGAAATCGAAGGGCAAAGAGTGGCCGTCTCGCGGGCTGCCGAGTTTCGCTTTGCAGACAAAGCGCTGGGCGAGATCAGGCAGGATTTGAAGATCGCGCCAATCATATCTGTCGCCGTGACGCCCGCAATTATCATCAGCCCCGCGTCTACTCGTTCGACGGAGCGAGAAGTCACCGTATCGCTCATCAACAATTCGAAGGGCGGAGTTCAAGGCCAACTGACGGTTAACGCAATGAGCGCGGGCCACGCTTCTCATCTGGCTGTCGCGCCGTCACAGTCGGATTTCAACTTGAAGCGGGAAGGCGAGCGTACAAGCTTTACGTATAAGATCACCATCCCCGCGAACTCGAAAGGCAATTACGATATAGGGGCCGTAGCTCGCGTAAACGGACAGGACTTTTCGCGCGGTTACCAGGCGGTCTCTTACCCGCACACCCAGCCGCGCTTTGTTTACCGCGATGCGACGGCGACGGCTGAAGTATTCGATGTCAAAGTAGCTCCCGGATTAAAGGTCGGGTACATCGAAGGCGCGGGCGACGATTTCGCAAATGCGTTGAAACGCCTGGGCGTCGACGTCGCGTTGATCGAATCGCGCGAGCTTGCTTCGGGCGACCTCAGCAAATACGACGTTATCGTGACAGGGCTTCGAGTTTATGAAGTCCGCCCGGACGTCGTCGCAAATAACCGGCGGCTTTTAGATTATGTTCACAACGGCGGGACGTTGATCGTCCAGTACAACAAGAACGAATACGCGCAATGGAATGTGGCTCCATACGCGGTCAAGATGAAGCAAACGCCGGAGCGCGTGACAGACGAGCGCGCCGCTGTAGAGATACTCGATCCGGCGCATCCCCTCTTCAATTATCCGAACCGGATCACCGGGGCCGATTTTGAAGGCTGGGTTCAAGAGCGAGGCACTTATTTTCTGAGCGAGTGGGACTCGAATTTCAAGCCGACGGTGGCGAGCAATGATCCCGGCGAAGCCCCGTTAAAGGGCGGACAGCTTATCGCGCAATACGGCAAGGGCTATTACATATACACAGGCATCGCGTGGTTCAGGCAGTTGCCCGCCGGGGTTCCAGGCGCGTACAGGATGATTGCGAATCTGGTCAGCCTTCCGAAAGCAAAGTTATCTCAGCCTGCGCGAGCCAGAAGTAACTGATGGGAATAAAAAGCCCCGAAAGGGCGAAATTCAATAGCCCGGCTGCCGCGCGCCGGGTAACAGGCCATTGAAACCAGCAAGCCCTGAAAGGGCGAAATAATCCGACGAGTTATTTCGCCCTTTCAGGGCTTGTTATTAATTTGCAATGTCGGTCACAGGGCGTTGCCCTGTGCTATTGAATTTCGCCCCTACGGGGCTTGCAAACAACTTCTGAAATCAAACACGCTTTCTACTGTGCAGCTTTGACGCGGGCGGCGGTTGATCTCAATTGCTGCTCTGCCTCTTCGACTGCGGCGTCGCGGCGTCGTTGCAGGTCGGCTATTTTCAACGTCACCTGTTCATTCGGGAGCACGCCGCTCCCTTCGAGCCTGTTGCCTTTGGGCGAGACATAGCCAAGCTCGCTGATCGCAAGCTCGCCCCCGCCTTCAACTTCGCGGTATTTAGCAATGCCCAACAGGCAGCCGCAACTCTGGCGGCCTATGATCGCAGCGCGCCCATTCTCCTGCAACACGCCGGAAAACATCTCGGACGCGCTGCCGGAGCTTTCATTGACCAGTACCACAATCGCGCCGTTGTAGATTCTGTCATCCTCTAACCGTGTGAACAGAGGTATGAACTTTCCGGAACGGTTTATGAAGCGACCGAACGAAACCCGCTCGGAGAAAAAATAGCCCGCGATTCGCAGCACTTCGTTTACTTCGCCGCCGGGATTTCCGCGCAGGTCAATGATGAGGCCGGGAGTGTCTCTCATACGATCAAGCGCCTTTTTGAAGTCTTTATAGACGGGCGATTTCCAGAGGCTCAGCCTGATATAGCCGAATCCCGAAGGCAATACGCGCGAGCTTACCGTCGCCGTTTCGGATACGATTCGCCGCGTCAGCACGACGTTCAGCGCAGTTCCATTTGCGCGAGCAAGACCGAGCGCGAACGTGGTTCCGGGCTCTCCGTCAATTGCCTTTCTATACAACCGGAGCTTGTTGGCGCGTTCAGAAGATGATCCGCCAACGCTTTTTTGAGTCTCGGCCAACCGCGCCTCAATCGGCTTGCCGTCAATAGTTCGAACCAGCATTCCTTCTTCAACACCGGCGCGCGCCGCCTCTGACGAAGGGTCTACGCTAACCACGACGGTGCGCCCTTCGACTTCGTAAATAGATATTCCGGCGCTAGTGCCTTGATCGAGTTTTCGCTCGCGACGCTCGCGCGGAGTATGAAACCTCGTGTGCGCATCGCGCAACTCGCCCACCATTCGCTTTAGCAGCGTGTAAAACTCATCATCGCTAGTCGCCCTCTCAATAAGAGGCAAATAGCGGTCGTGGACTGCGCTCCAGTTCACGCCGTTAAAGGAAGGGTCGTAATATTTCTCATCGATCATCTTCCAGACATCTTCAAAGACCTCGAGCCGGTCTTCAGCCGATAGCTGTGCCGAATCATGTGCAGCCCTCTTGAGTCCGGCAGAAGGGGCCGGACTGTAAGCAGCGCCTGCCGGAACCTCGGCGAGGGCCGACAGAAAAAGCAGTATTGCAAGAAATTGCCGCAGTGAGTGGAAAAGAGATTTAGTCAAGCTCGCCTACCCCTATCTGTATGTATCGCTCCGGTCTAACCTGTGCCACTATTGCCCCGTAAGAAGGCCACTAAATTGTACCAGAATCGCCGGAGGGCTGCGATATGCGCCTTAAATAGGCTAAACGTGCGCGACCCTTTGGGGGTTCGGTTGACGCGTTGATTCCGGCTTGTTAATTTTGTATTTGCTTCAAAAAGCCAGAAAGACGACGAAAGGAAACTATCATGCTCCCAGCATTCAGGAATGAGCCGCTGACAGATTTTTCTGATGAGCGGGCGGCGGCAACGCTTCGCGAGGCCATCGCCCAGGTCGAATCCAGATTCGGACAGGATTACCCGATCATCATAGGGGGAAAACGATACACCACGGGCGATATGCTAGCCTCGCCAAACCCTTCAAATACTGAAGAGATTGTCGGGCTTGTTCACAAAGCGACTACGGATCTGGCCGACAAGGCTATCGAAGAGGCGACGGAGGCATTCAAGGAATGGAAGAACGTCGCGCCCGAGGTGCGCGCCCGATACCTGTTAAAGGTCGCGGCGCTGCTCAGACGGCGAAAAGCAGAGTTCACAGCTTTGATGGTGCTTGAAGTAGGGAAGAGCTGGGCCGAGGCCGACGCAGACGTTGCCGAAGCAATTGATTTCGCGGATTTCTATGCCAGAGAGATGGTGCGTTACAGTCAGGAGCAGCCGCTTACGGAGCTAGCAGGCGAGCAGAACGAGCTTTATTACATCCCGCTGGGCGTGGGCGTTGTGATCCCGCCCTGGAATTTTCCGCTCGCAATCATGGCCGGCATGACGCTGGCCTCCATCGTGACGGGAAATACGGTCGTGCTCAAACCTTCAAGCGACAGCCCCGTTATCGCAGCCAAATTCATGGAGCTTCTGGAAGAGGCGAGCGTGCCTGCGGGCGTGGTCAACTTTCTTCCGGGCAGCGGCAGCCGCATAGGCGATTACCTCGTCGGCAACCCCCGAACGCGATTCATAGCCTTCACAGGCTCGAAGGATGTCGGACTGCATATAAACGAGCTTGCGGCCAAGACCGCCGAAGGGCAGCTATGGATAAAGCGCGTCGTTGCGGAGATGGGCGGCAAAGACACTATCGTAGTCGATCGAGACCGCAGACCCTGACGAAGTTGCAGAAGGTGTAGTCGCAGCGGCGTTCGGTTTTTCGGGTCAAAAATGCTCCGCTTGTTCGCGCCTGGTCGTAGTCGAAGAACTTTACGAGGATATCGTAAGCCGCGTAAGCGAGCGCGCATCCCGTATCCGCGTCGGCCCGACAAAAGAGCAAGAGAACTGGATGGGGCCGGTCGCAAGCAAGAGCGCGTACGAATTGATTCTCAACTACATCTCGATAGGCAAAGGCGAAGGCCGTCTGGTCACGGGCGGCGAGCCGGTCGAGCAGCAGAGCCAGGGCTGGTTTATCAAGCCTACCGTTATCGGGGACGTAGACCCGATGGCGCGAATATCTCAAGAAGAGATATTCGGCCCCGTGCTTGCGGCGTTCCGCGCGCCGGATTTCAACGCGGCGCTCGACATTGCAAACAACACCCAGTTCGGTCTGACCGGCGCTGTTTATTCGAAAGATCGGCGCAGGCTGGAACAGGCGCGTCGCGACTTTCACGTAGGTAATCTTTACTTGAATCGCAAATGCACGGGCGCGCTTGTCGATGTCCACCCGTTCGGCGGATTCAATATGTCCGGGACCGATTCGAAAGCCGGAGGGCGCGATTACCTGATGCTCTTTATGCAGGCAAAGACCGTTTCAGAGAAGCTCTAGAGCTTTTACCTATGAGTGTACATTGTTGGAGAGACATCTCACCGCAGAGACACAGAGAACACAGAGCGGGCGCAGAGTTTTAAGTTTTTCTCTGCGCAACCGCCGTGTGCGAAGCACATCATCGGCCATCCCGTGCACTCTGTGTCTCTGCGGTGAATCTTCTGGCATTCCCTATCCTCCCGCATCGGGTTGACCGAACTTTTCGCTGACAGCTATCTTTTTATTATGCCCAAATCAATTCTTGCATTCTTGATTGGGCTTTCGCTTGTGAGTGCGACGCTCGCCCAGCAGGCAAAGCCTCAACCGAAAAAACCTGAGCAACCGGCTGCGGTCGAAGAGGCGGGCTTCATACCGCCTTCCGATGTCAACGTTCGCATAGAGCCTGATGTGCGGACGCTGGTCGTCATGGCGGCGATAAACGTCGCAGGGTTCGATTATGAATCGCAAGGCCAGCCGCTCTCGCCCGCCCGCGCGGAGTTGAGAAAAGATCTTGCGAATCTGAACCCTCAGATCAAACAGGAGCTTGCCGCGTTCTACAAATCGCACCGTCGGCCTAGTGTTGACGAGGCCGTAGATGCCCAGCGTTACGCGGCGCTCAGCCTGTTGATGACTGCCCCGCCTGCGTTTTCGGTCTATACGCGCGACGACAACAACGACGGCAAGCCGGATAATATCCCTGACGACCTCCAGCCGCTGATAAAAGATGGTTTTGTGAGTCTGGTGAGCCGGTTTTATACCTCCAGCGGCATGAAAGAACTGCTGCCAAAATACATGAGGGTCGGCCAGACTTACTCAACTGCATACCGTCGCCCGGTCGGCGAGATAATCTACAAGACGCTTGAGTATTTTCATACGAAGGCCGAAACGATTGTAAATATGCGCCCGCTCATCGTTGAGACGAAAGACCCGCAGGGCGGAGATAAGCGTCAAACGCAGAAGATGATCTCGCGGACACGCACGCGCCAGGTCTTTATTATCCCCGACCCGCTCGCTTCTCTCGATGCTTCGGTCATCAGAGACGATTTGCTCAATCAAAAAGAGGACATACTTTCGCGCAGGGTCGGAGACGATTACACGCTTATCATCGGCCCATCAGCCATCGCTAACCGCGCGGCCATACGGGCGGCGCTTATTCGCTTTGTAGTCGATCCGATTATCGAGCGCCATCTGAAAGCTTCGCTCGAATACAAAGACCAGATCCTGCTGCTTATGGGTTCGGTCCCGACGGCAACAAAATACCTGGGGCCGAGCGTCTACCTCATACTCAGACAGTCGCTCGCCAGCGCGGCTGAAGCGCGCATGCGCCGCATCCAGTCGGCTGAAACCCGCGTGGCTTATACCGAAGACGACGCCGTGTACGATCTGGCCCAAAGCTATTTGCGCGGGGCTGTGCTGGCTTTCCATTTTTACGATTCGCTCAAAGGGTTTGAGCAGGTCGGGATAAACATCGAAGACTTTTTCGATCAGATGGTTGCTACTACGAAATTTGATCGCGAGGCTGCGCGCGCGAAAGAGTTTGAGCCGATAGTTGCTCGCGTCTCGGAGGCGCGAAAAGCCCTCAGCGCGAATCCGCCGCGCGAGGCCGAGCCGAACCCGGCTGTGAGCAAGATTCTGTTGTCGGACGACTTGATACGGCAGCGGCGCTTCAACGAGGCTCGCCCGATCCTCGAAGAGATGTTCGCCACGCAGCCGAATAATGCGAGAGTCCTTTACGGCCTCGCTCAAATAAAAAGCCAGGTTCCCACTGCGGTAGAAAACGACGCGGCGGCTGACGAAAACGATAAGATACAGGCGCAGCACGACCGGCTGGAAGCGGCAATGAAGCTTTATCGAAAAGCTATCGAGAATGCGTCGAAAGATTCCGAGCGATGGCTGATACAGTGGAGCCATGTCTCTATAGCTCGAATACTGGACTTTCAAGAATTCCGCGAGGACGCGCTGGCGGAATACGAAAAAGCCCTGGCGCTCGGCGATATTCCGAACGGGGCGTACAAAGAAGCACTGGAAGGGAAGCAGCGCCCGTTCGGCCAGAAATGAGAGAATGGCCGTGTAGCGGCTAAGAGCGAAGAAGCCCGGTCTGTGCCGGGCTTCTTTATTTTAGTGATGAAATTGTTACAGGGATGGTTATTCTCTGGGAGCGGCTTTGCGGCCCGATCCGCCCGTTGCGACAGGAGCGCTCGATTCAGGCTCCTCGGTCGAGCCGTCGGGTGTGAGCCCGAGCGCCTGGCGAACTCCGGCCTCTATCCTTGAAGTAATCTCAGGGTTGGACTTGATAAGGTTCTTGACGTTTTCGCGGCCCTGCCCGAGGCGTTCGCCCTGGAAACTGAACCACGCGCCGCTCTTATCGACGATCTTATGCTCGACGGCCAGGTCCAGCAGGTCGCCTTCGCGCGAGATGCCTTCGCCGTACATTATGTCGAATTCGGCTTCTCTGAAAGGCGGCGCGCATTTGTTTTTGACCACCTTAACCTTTGTGCGGTTTCCGACTACGGATTCGGCGTCTTTTATGGCGCTTGTGCGGCGAATCTCAAGGCGGATCGAGGAGTAGAACTTGAGCGCCCGCCCGCCGGTCGTAGTTTCGGGGTTGCCGAACATAACGCCGATCTTTTCGCGAATCTGGTTGATAAAGATCAGACAGGTGTTTGACCTCGCTACGACCGCCGTAAGCTTTCTAAGCGCCTGCGACATCAAGCGGGCCTGGAGCCCCGGAAGCGAATCGCCCATATCGCCGTCAAGCTCTGCGCGGGGAACGAGCGCCGCAACCGAATCTATTACGAGCACGTCAACGCCGCCCGACCGCACAAGCGCTTCGGCAATCTCAAGAGCCTGTTCACCGGAATCAGGCTGCGAAATAAAGAGATCATTAACGTTAACGCCCAGCCTTTCAGCATACTTAGCATCAAGCGCGTGTTCGGCATCGATATAAGCCGCCACGCCTGCCTTTTGGGCCTGCGCCACTATGTGCAGCGCCAGGGTCGTTTTTCCGCCCGACTCAGGCCCATAAATCTCAACTATTCGGCCTCTTGGCACGCCGCCAATTCCGGTTGCTGCATCCAGGCTCAGGCAAGAGGTAGAGATGGCGGGGACATCTACAACCTTTTTCTCGCCAAGACGCATGATCGAGCCTTTGCCGAATTGCTTCTCAATTCCTGCGATAGCCAGATCGATGGCACGGTTCCGTTCAGCACGTTCATCTGCCATGTTTTATTGATGCTTCCTTTCTTTTGTAGGTGTGATAATAGAAGTTGAATTATACCATAATCACCCACCTCATCCTAACTCAATCGAAGAGGGCAAACGCGGGGCGTGAGTTCCCAGAAGTCGAAGATAAAAGCTCCACTCGAACAAAAAAAAGGCACCGGACATATCCGGTGCCTCTTGGCCCCTCAGGTTGTAATTGGCAAGCATCGTTGGTAGGTGATGCTTAATATGTCCATTCCATTCTGCAACCTCTGTTCCACACTTTGCTATCCGGAAGAAAACGGCCAAAAGTGGAGAATTTGATAAGTCAGCGAGCCAAGCTCAGACGGGCGAATGGGTTCTTATGTCACTTGTGCGTACATTATTGACGCAAAAGGCTGATTGCTTTTCGTTCTATGCTGCGAAGATCGTAGTTTGAGGCTCGGTTGAAGCATGTTTTTTGAAGCATTATCCGAGAGCCTGAAGGCAGGCATCCGATTGGCGGAAAATTGAATCTTAATCGGACAAATGCTACGTATCAAAACAAGGTGATCAAAGCCTTGGCCGAGGGGCCAGGCCAGGCAGGCTTTGATCGATGATCATAGCATTGAGATTTAGATGTGAGCATACAACCCAATGGCATATTAGTTGCACAAATGCATAGTGAGTTTTTCGCAGCCAGTGGGAGCCGCAAGGGGCTTGCGGAAAAAAAGCGCGGCGGAAGGGCATTGAAAGATCTTGGAACATAGCTGTTAGAAAGGCGTTTGACGGGTTGAACATCGCGCCCCGTATTAGCGAATAAGCGCGCTGTTAAGTTTGGAGGTATCAGGAAACAGAATCGGTTTTGTTACAAAGGGGTGGAAGGAAATGGCAAAGAATATACAAACAAAGAACATAAACACAAAGAGAATGCAATCGAGAAGTCAGGTGTCCACAAACGGGCTCAACTCGCTTGACCCGAATGAGCTGAAGAGCCTTGTGCGCGATGGCCTGGTAGCAATGAACATGGCGGACCGCGAAGATTTCATCCAGGGGCTTGAAACGGAGATGCGCCGCACGAACATCAATATGAGGGCGTACTTGATTCCGCTGGGAATCCCCGGCAGAAGCCCAGAGGACCTGACGCCGACCGAGGTCGGGCACCTTATCAGGTTCCTCAAGATGAATGTACCGCAATCAATGCCCGCAATTGAGCGAGCATTGGCTAGATTCGGAGTCTTCGCCGAAAAGATCGGTCAAACAGGCGACCGTCTCGCGGCATAAAAAACGGCCTGAAAAAAGTTTGGAATGCCTGCCCGGTTGGACCAACAACCGGGCAGGCATTTTTAGCTTCAGCGGGAAATATCTTACCTTTCAAAAATCGCCCGTAATACTGTAGAATTTCGTCTGCTAAGCGAGCTGCGGGAACGCCTGGGCGTACTGATGAAAAAAGACCTCTCGGCAAAAAAAATCATTTTACTGGCGACGTTTTGGGGAATGCTTTTCCCGCCGGGCGCTCTCTTTGCCCAGTCGCCCGACCTGAAAGAAAACCAGACGACCGCAGCCGTCGCCCGCGTGAAACAGATACGAAAGCTGGTTGATTCCAAAGACCCCGAAGCTGCTACAAAGATCGCCGCCGCGCTTGCCTCTCCCGATTGGTACGTGCGAGGCGAGGCCGCCAGGGCTTTGGGGAGGCTTCGAAACAGATCGCACGTGCAGGACTTGCTCCCCCTGGTTCAGGATAACAACTGGTTTGTGCGCGATGCCGCGCTCTCGGCGTTGAGCGAGATCGGGGAGACTTCTGCCGCCGAGAGTCTTAAAAAATCGCTTGAAACCGAAGACCCTTTTGCTCGCGCCCGCGCCGCCCGGTCACTTGGCCTGCTAAAAGACGCAACCGCTACGGACTCGCTGATAAAAGCTCTGACCGATCAGCACGAAAACGTCCGGCGCGCTGCCGCTTCGGCCCTCGGCGAGATGAGAGCGACGGCGGCCGTTGACGCTTTAATCAAGCTGCTTGAGGATACAGACCCCAGCGTGCGCAGAGAATCGGCCACCGCGCTTGGCAAAATAGGCGAGCGTCGCTCGGCGGATGCAATCCTCGCCGCGAACAAAGAGAGTGGTGCGCTGGAATTGGAGTATGCCGTCGCGGCATACCGTCTTGGCAGAGCCGACTATCTTGACCGCGTGACTTCCGCGCTAAGGAGCGAGTTCGCGGACGAAAAAGCGGCGGCCCTCCGCGCCCTGTTAGAGTTTGCGGACCCCCGCTCCCTGCCTGAAATAATGAATCTGGCAAGGAACGGCCCAGGTTCAGGAGTCGGCGGCAAGCCCGCAAAGAACAACGATGAAGCCATCACGGTTCGTCTTGTGGTGGCCGAGGCGCTTCCTCGGTTCAATAGCCCGTCCGCGATTGATGCATTAATGCTTTTGGGCGAGGATTCCGAGCCCGTGGTGCGGGCGACGGCAGTCCGCTCGCTCGGAAAAGCGGCGAAGGCGGACCAGAAAACGGGCGGCGATAAATCCTTATCTTTTCTTGTCGGGCTGTTGAAAAAAGAGAAATCACCGCTTGTTGTTTCGGCCTTGAATGAAGCCATCGCCGCCTTTGACCAGAACGCGGTCGCCGACGCCTTGCTGGGCGCCGAGGAGCCGGGGGCAAGGATGAGCGCGAACATCGCAGGCGCGCTTGCAGCCGCCGATGTGACGGTTGACAACCAGATAAGACAGTTATCCGGGCCGAGCGCGCCCGACCGCGTGCGAGCGGCAGAGCGGCTCAGTCGGCTTGGAGATCAAAAAGCCGTCCCCGCTTTGATCGATGCGCTGGCGACGGACAAAGAGACTGCGGTTAAGATTAAAGTCGTCGAAGCGCTCGGCTCGCTCAAAGACCGGCGAGCCGTCGAAGCTCTTATCAACGCTGCCGGGATGCCTGAAAAAGAGGTCCGCGCGGCTGCGGTAACTTCGCTCGGTTTGATAGGCGATGCGGTCGCTTCGGAATCGCTCTTTACCGCTGCTCAAGATGACGAGCCAATTGTCCGCAATGCGGCCATCAAATCGCTCTCTTTGCTGGGAGTCTCGGTTGAAAGACTTGCAACCGATGTCGCTCACCCCAACTGGCAAGTGCGGGCCGCCGCGCTTTCAACTTATGCAAGGCTCGGAGACCCGCGCGCCGTGCCCGTGATAATGGGCGCGTTAAAAGATTCTGATATGAGAGTGCGGGCGGAAGCGGCTCGAACGCTCGGCCAGTTCGGAGACGGGCGGGCGACAGACGCGCTGATAAGTTCTCTGAATGACCCGTCGTCGGAAGTTCGGATTCAAGCGACCTTTGCGCTCGGCAGATTGAGAGACGGCCGCGCGCTCGCGCCGTTGTCAACATTGCTCAACGACAGGGACCAGCGCGTTAGCCTGGCCGCAGCCGAATCATTGGCGCGCATGAAAGACCCGCGAGCGACGCGTCTGCTCGTTACAGCGCTTTCGGATGCAGATTGGCGGGTGCGGACGCGAGCGGCGAAAACGCTCGCCCGCGCTTCTGCCGAAGGAGCTGTAGGTGACATCGCCGTACCTCTTGTCGCGGCACTTAAAGATAAAGACCCTGTAGTCCGCTTCTACGCTTCGACCGCGCTTGTCGCGATGGGGCCTGAAGCCATAGCCCCGCTCGTAGACCTTTTGCGCACGGACCGCGAGGCCGATAGAGAACGCGGCATACGCATTCTCACTAAAATCGGTGCGCCCGCAGTCGAACAGTTGATCGCGCTTTTGCAAGACAGAAGGTCTCCGGCTGACGTGCGTGCCGCCGCCGCGCGCACGCTGGGAATAATAGGTGACGCGCGCGCTATCACGCCGCTCTCCGGCGCGCTGCGGGAAGAGAATGCTTTTCTCAAGCAGCAGGCTGCGATAGCTCTCGGAGTGATTGGCGAGCCCGCGATAGATCAATTGATGAGCATGGCAAGCTCCTCGCTGCCTGCGACAAGAGAGATAGCCATCGAGGCGCTTGGCACCATCCATTCTGAGAGAGCATTAAACAGAGTCATCGAGGCGCTGACAGATCAAAACCCGGGTGTGCGCTCATCTGCCGTAAAGGCATTGGGGGCAAGCTCAAGCGAGCGGGCCGTGCCGCACTTGATGGCTTTGATGCGAAATGAGACGGGCACGCTCAGGAGCCAGGCTGCCGCTTCGCTTGCGCGGCTGGGCGCTGTCGCCTTGCCGCAATTGATCTCTACTTTGAAGGATTCGCAGCCTTCGCTTCGCGCGCTCGCGGCGGAATCCTTAGGCGAGATCGGCTCGAAGGAAGCGGTCGGGCCTCTGATCGAGCTGATAAGGACGGATTTATCCGGCGCGCGCGGGGAAGCTATCGCCGCGCTTGGAAGAATAGGCGACCCATCGGCCATCGAGCCTATACTTGGGCTGATGCGCGGCGGGTTGATTACTGTGCGCAAAAAGTCCGTAGCCGCGTTGACACGTTTTCGAGAACCCGCGCGTCATAGATGCCCTGGTCGCCGCGCTTTCAGATCAAAGCGAAGAGGTGCGCGAGCTTGCTGCTGCGGGACTTGGCGAAGTTGGCGATGCGCGCGCATTGGCATCGCTTGAGCGAGCCGCAGATAGAGATGAAAGCCCTGACGTGCGCGCTGCTGCGGCCAGGGCTATAGCCCAGGTCCGAGCGCTGAACCAGAATCAGGGGGAAAAACCTGTGCAACCGAAAACCACTCGGCCTTGATAATCAGGGCGAGCGATCTTCTCCGCATTTATCAAAAGAGATGAAAAGAACAAACAGAATTATATTTATATGCCTGGCTTGCACGGCTCTCTTTGCCGGGGGCTGCATAAACAGCGAGCCCGTCAATCAAAATCAGACAGGCGCGGCAAACTCGCAAGAAAACTCAAATCGCCCCGTCGAGCCACCGGGGGTCGTCAAACCGCCTGTATCGCATGTTCCACCCGCTCCGGCTCCTGGTATGCCTTCTCCGGCTACAAGCAACCCTGGGAACGAGAACAATCCGCCTGCCCCTTTGCTCGGGACATACGTGATCGTCGAAGTTCGTCATAAGGGCCTCATAGACATGATCAGCGCAGAGAACACGACCCGGATTAACTTCACGACCGACGGAAAGTTCACGCGTGAGTCAATGAAGGGAGGCCGCGTTGATCACACAGACGCCGGAGATTTCAGGGTTGAAGAGAATAACCAGTTGGTGCTGGTGATCCGTGAGTCTAAGAAACAGATGAAGGAGCCGCCGGTTGTGGTAAGACATCCCATACAGGTGTTGACTGACGGCTCAGAGTTGGTACTGACATCGAACAGCGGCAAGGCAGCGACCTTCAGAAGACTCGGCCAGGTGCCGGGCAGGTGAAAACTTTCGCCGATGCGAAGCGAGTCAAACAACATATTGCTCGCGCTCGCGGGGCTTCTCGCTTTGATCTGTTTCTCTTGCGGCCGCACGGATGATAGCGGCGGGCAGGATCAACAATCTGAATTAAAGGTCGCTTTGCAACAGAGCATTATCGAAGATTCCGGCAAAAGATTATCGGGTGAGTTCGTCTTTCAAGTTGTAGAGGACAGTTACGCGCCCAAAGATGTGGCGAACGGTCTGACGCGGGTCTACACATTTGATGAGGAGGGAAACTTCAAGGTCGAAAAGTTTGTTCGCTCGACCGCGACCGTCGAAGAAGGGTCGTATCTGATCGATAAGCAAGGCGGGCTGGTGCTCTATTATGACAAAGTGAGCGGCGCGATGCTGGAATCTGCCCGGCAAGAGCGTTATAACATTATAAGCCAGACCGACGTTCTTTTAAGACTGGAGCAGCCACCGACAAAAGCGTTCGTCTTGCGCAAGAGATGAGCGCGGACGATTGATCATATATGGGACAGGGCAGGGAGCCGGCTGACGAATTCCAGAGCTTTTCGGATTTTGACTTTCCGGCTTGGCCGGGTTGCGCTATCATTGGCAATAGCTTTTTCTTGGTCGGCTTCATAGCCGGACGAAAGTTAAAACACTCAGCTAAAGAGCTGACTCGACTGATGGAGAAAGACAGATGCGCGCCTATGATGGTATAAAGGCGGAGCGAGGGCGCGAGGCCACCTTAGAGACGCCCGATTTTCTCGAACACGCTCGTCAGTTGCTTTCAAAGAGCCTTCCAGTAGAGATGCGTATGAGCGGCAGCAGCATGCGGCCCGCTATCGAAGACGGCGACATCATCACAATAGAGCCGGCCTCGGTCAGTCCACTCCGAGCCGGGGACATCATCCTTTACCAGACGCGTTACGACACAGCCGTAATACATAGAGTGATTCGCATCGAGCGCGGGTCGAGAGAGCGGTCGGTTGTGACTCGCGGAGACGCAGCCACACAAAACGATCTGCCCATACCTATGCACAGGGTTCTGGGGCGCGTGAAGCTGGTCGAGCGCGCGGGGGAGAGGATAAAGATGGTCCAGCCACGCCGCGAATTTAAATACTGGATTTTTTCTCTGGTCGGTCGGCTAAAGTTCTGGTCGAGGAAATAGCAGTCCCGTTAAATAGGTTGAATCCGTCCCGATATCAGCAACGCTATCAGAATAATCCCTAGAGCGACACGGTAGCCTACGAAAGCAAATGTCGTATGGCGTTGCAGAAATCTCAGCAAGAACGCTATCGAAAGATAGCCCGAAACGGCTGAGACGGCAGTAGCGACTGCGAGCGCCGTCCAGTCTGTCGAGACAGATTTCAAAGCGTGAGGAAGCTCAAGCAACCCGCTCGCGCCTATGGCGGGGATCGAAAGCAGAAACGAGAATCGCGCAGCCGCCTCGCGCGTCAGCCCTGAAAAAAGCCCGCCCGTAATGGTCGTCCCGGATCGCGAAGAGCCGGGGATAAGGGCGAAGACTTGCGAGCAGCCTACGACAATCGCATCTTTGAGTCGCAGATTTGTCATGTCGCGTTTCTGCGAGGCGGCTATTTCGGCTACGGTGAGGACCACGGCAAGCCCTATCAAGCTTCCTGCGATGATCCAGAGATTCTTTGTGAGGCTGCCTTCTATGAGGTCTTTAAAGATCAGGCCAACGACGGCTATGGGGAGCGTGCCGATGATGACGAACCATCCCAGCCGGTTGTAGCTTCTTTCGGATTCCGTGACGGGCCGTTTAGTGATTAAAGCGAGGTTTGCCGACACGAATCCGTGAATGATCTTTATAATATCGCTCCGGAAGTAAGCGATGACGGCCAGTAGCGTGCCGAGTTGAATAACAGCAATGAAGGCGGTCCATTCTTCGGGCCTGTCGGATTTGATGAGGCCCATCAAATTGCCTGCGATAGTGAGGTGAGCGGTGCTGCTGATAGGAATGAACTCTGTGAGGCCCTGTATGAGTCCCAGAAGAATCGCTTGCCAGATCGACATTAAGCTTGCATCTCCCTTGTAAGTTTGGCGGGCGAGTGATACTACAAACAGGCCGGCAATAATGTCAACATCGCCGGCAGGAATTACAATACCAGGAGCCTATAAACGATTATGACCGATGAGAGCAAACGAGGGTTGAAAGTGTTTCTGCAGTACTGGGTATTGTTCGCGCTGCTGGCGGCTTTCAACTTTTATTATTACTCCAAGAGCGGCAAGGTGATGTTCTTAGTGGTAGCAATAGTCTGTATTGTAGTCTTCATCGGCTGGGTTTTGTTTTATGTTTACTATGTCCGCAAGGCCGATAAAACTCAAAGTTGACAGTTGGTTGATGTATTGTTTAAGATGAGGTTTTGACTTTGAAGCCTGAGAGTCAACAGATGTGGCCAGGTAGCTCAGCTGGTAGAGCAGCGGACTGAAAATCCGCGTGTCGGCGGTTCGATTCCGTCCCTGGCCACCAATTAAATCAATAAATTAGAGCCACCGTGAAGGTGGCTTAGGTTTTTATGGACACTTTCATGGACACATTGAATGTTCTTGTATGTTTAGTTTTGTCTAATCTTGAACAGATCATCAGACAAGTCACAATGGTAAGTCAGCATTAAGGCGGGCCGATTAACTCTAGGCTTTTCTTGCTTTATACTCAATGTATGATAGATGTAAGCACCCCCAAGATTTATAAAGCAGCTCTAAACGAACTCGCGGCCTTTAAGCAACAATGCGGAAGGTCGTTTCGCGGGCGGTTTTTTCAAATATTCCTCGGAATGAAATTCTACCAAGACCGTTTGCCTAATGTTACCTCGCCTGAGTATATCAAATCGAACGCGCTAGAGACTTTACTAGACGACCTCTACACGAAGATGAGTCGCCCGGCAGAAGATTGCGTGCTCATGCTGTTTGAAAATGAATACCATGCTAGATCAGGGCAAAGCGCTCCGGGTCAGGGGCCTCAGAATACATGGCGTAATAATTTTAATTTTCAGAAAGGAATTATGTGCTTTGCCCCACCCAAGGATTTATCAGACCAAGAATTCTTACAATCTTCCCGCCTGACTTGTAAGTATCTTCGGCCTGCTGAGGAAGGAGTATTAGCCGGTGCTACATGTTCTCTTGCCTCTACGACTGCTAAGTATCGAAATGAAGATCACTTGAAATGGATTCGTAAAGACCCAAACACGGATGGGTACTCTTTTGTTGATGCAAGTATTATCGCAAACTTTCTTCCGTATATTGCACCGAATGGACAGAAAACTCCTCTGTTACCATTGGTAGTAGGACTTTATTATGATTCATTTTTCCTTTCTGATCGTATGGAGATTGAATTAATGGATTTTGCTTCCGACTTCAATTTTTCCCTAAATGAAATGAATTCATACTTCGATGACAGCACGATTAACCCCTTTACTGCCAGATTGCTAAAAACCTTTCCTAAAATATCATATAGTCCACTCTCAGACATGGAAGAATTGAAACCACCAGTAGTAAAGAAAGCCAAGAGTAAGAGCAAGGAACCGAAGAAAAGCTTACCCTTACCCACTATAGCTACAAAACCACCAAACATAAATACCGGATGGGAAGCAGAACAATTTGTGGCAAATGCCCTGAGAGAGAATGGTTGGGTAGTGTATGACGTGTCTAGGCAGCGGCGAGGTTATGATCTAGTAGCACAGAAGGAAGATGAAATCCGGTACATTGATGTTAAGAGTTCATTGTCTTTCTGTAATCCTACTCTTACAGGTCGGGAGTGGCAGCAAGCAACAGCACATGCTGAGAGATACCTCTTAGCAGTTATTGAGAATTTCAATCCACAAGGTCAGAATCTAATTCACTGGATTGTGAATCCTGCGAAAACATGTTCTGCAAACGAGTGTACTTCTGTAGAGTACAGAATCACCCGGAGTTCATGGCAAACGGTAACTACTTCTATAACTAAAATCTAATGAGGATAACCTAATCGCGCTTTTGATAGTATTCACAAGAAGATTTAAGTAAACACACATCGCACTTTGGCAACACTGCTCTACAGATCGTTCGACCATGAACGACAGCATTAACATGGAATGAGAATCTCCATTGTGGGGCCACAACATCCTCTAAACGAGCGTGAAGCTGCTTAGAGCTTAGTCCCCGCTCTACTAATCCTAATCGTTCAGACACGCGCTGAACGTGAGTATCTACAGGAAGAACTTGCCGGTTCAAAGAGTACATGAGAATGCACTTGGCACTCTTGATATTGACTCCGGGTAAACTACAGAGAAACCGCTCGGCTTCTGCATCATCTAGTTCTCTCAAAGAATCCAGTGAAAGCTTCCCAAACCTTTCCTTGATAATCCTTAGAGTATGTTTTACCCATCGCGCTTTCTGTTGTGCGAAGCCGCCACTCACAATTACCTCTGCAATCTCTGATTCGGGCGCATCTAATAGCATTTCCCATGAGGGATACCTACTTGTAAGGGCCAGCCAAGTCCGTTGAGCGGCCTTATCGGTGGTCTGCCGAGTCAGAGCTATATATATCAATTCATCGAGCGGGTCAGCCTTGTTACCAAGGTCGGGGCTGCCATAATGAGCCTCAAGTCTCCGCGCAATATTAGATGCTTTAGTAGTTAGACGATTCCTAGCCATCTTGAATGATATTAGCGTTGGATAGGTCACACTGTCACTTATGCGGGTTATTGCGCGCCTCCCACCGATAGATAATTGGCTACTCATTAGTATGAAACAAAGGTTACGCTCTTTCGCCCGTAAACGACTTGTGCTGTCGTCTAAAAGCTGCAAGCATGGGACTTAGAGCCTACGGCAAGAATACGGTTCGTAAACTAAGTTTATGTCAACACAAGATAGATATGGTAGTAAAGGCCAGACATGGCATCCAGAATTCATAAAATATA
This sequence comes from Blastocatellia bacterium, assembly GCA_963728545.1. Classification (GTDB taxonomy): domain Bacteria; phylum Acidobacteriota; class Blastocatellia; order UBA7656; family UBA7656; genus DASUNP01. Next base: position 791,219 of record CAVSKO010000002.1, on the reverse strand, counting down.
TGGAATTCATTGCAAACCATGGGGTGTATGCAGGAATGCCGGATACCTTTACAGACGATAATAAGATTCAGTGGGAAGCTCCTTCCAATAGAAAGAGCGGAAAATATAAAGATACTCATCGCAAACGGCTGGACTGGTGGCGAGAGAAGGCAGGCAGCGTTGGCATTGACCCGGCTTCATCTGAATGGATTAGTAGGACAGCGAAGCACATTCATCCAACCAAAAAGAAGCCTTGTAAGCGTTGCGGACGCATAATGGATATACGCTACGTTTACCCTAATGCTCTACTGCTCAAACGTATCAAGAATCTGAGATACATTGATGAGGCATTCCCTCTTGGCGGATTTGAAAGTATCACCACTCTCGTCGCCAGATTGGTCGAAAGATTTGGTGAGCAAGTATTCTTAGACCTACCTAAGTTGCTGAGAGCCAATGGCGTTGAAATCCCGGAACTTGGCACCGACTTGGATGCTTGGCTGAAATGGATTGATAGAAATTACATCTCGTGCGAGCCAAGCACTTTGAGTCCGGGGGCTATGTCAAATGCCCCAGACCGCTTTGACGGTTTTCACTCGTTCAATGTGTGTTGTCGCGGTAAGGCTGATACAGGTCGCAGCAAGAAGAATCTAGCTTCTTACATGACTGATCGCCGTGTATTTGAATATTGGTCAGATGGCGACTGGATAGCTGCGGATAGACTATATGGCAAGATCAAGGCCGAGTTTCCTAATGAGCCCTGCTTGAATGCTAAGTCTGGTAAAGGTATTCATCCAACACCCTGCGCTGTTGATCACATCGGGCCACTGTCGTCTGGTTTCAGTCATAGACCTGAGTTTCAATTCTTATGCTCACCCTGCAATAGCGCAAAAAATAATAGAATGATGCTAAGAGATGTAGTTCATTTGCGCGCAGTTGAGGCAGCAGGCAAGCAGGTCATATCATGGCACAGCAAGGCCCTATGGGACGCACGCAAGTCAGACGTGGTTGATAAAGAGACTGCCGAACGGCTCAGTAAGCTACTGCGGGATAATCGCCATACTCTTATGAGTATCTTCAATAGAATTGCTGAGGCAGGATACTTTACATTTCTCGCGTCTTATCTTGGTCTTCATCACGCCGATAATGATGTTGAGTTCGTTAATGTGCGAGTTGAGAATCATATTACGCGATTCGACAATTTAGAGGTTTCTCGCCGCACCTCGCGGCAGGCAATAAAGCAAAAGGCGCGGCGCTTTCGGGTTGCATTTGATTCGTTGCGGGATTACTTTCAAAAGCATAACCGGAACGCCTTCGTCGTCTCTAATAACGATATTGATAGGAAGGTCGAATCGGCTCTAAAGGCGCTTGAGCAGTCAACAGAATCAATTAAGCAACTAGATGAGCGTATTGCAGAGATATGGTCATCCGGTGCAGGCGAATACGGCGAGGCCGAATTGCGTGAGATCATCGAACGCTTGCCAACGACCGAGCCGAACAACTTTGCTTTGGCTAAGAAGGAACTTGCAGATGCTATGGCCTTAGTAGCTGCCCGCTTGAGTGGTATGTGGGCCGATGATAGGTATGTCAGGACCACACTTGATTCTGAGTATTAATTATTCGTATGGTTGGGCCTGTTCCGAACGTCTTGCAAATATTCCTCTGGTGATAACTGCAACCTCATTAGAGCCTGATATGGATTGGATGGTTCCATAAGGTAATCCTTATGCGAACCATCCTCACCAGATTCTAAGGGCGGCAAATCCGAGAGTGCATCTTGCACGCTGATCGCCGGAGAAAGGTCATCAAAAAGCGAACCCTTTCTTTCCAAGAGTGTGATTGGCTCAGGCTGATGAAGTCTTAGTGAATCAATCGAATCACCAATTATAAAGATTCGAGTGCGTCTTTGAGGGATGCCGTATTGCTCAGTATGAAGTCTCCATAGCAGAAGCGATTTGGTTGTACTTTGCAGTTCTGTCCAGATCGTGTTGAACACACGACCGCCTTCCATATTCAATATCCCTGTAACATTCTCAAATATAAATCCTGTCGGCTCAATTGCCATCAGCATAGCTTTATACTCATTGAACAACTGGTTTCGTTCATCTTCAACTGTGCGTCGTTTGCCTGCTGTTGAGAAACCTTGACAGGGTGGGCCGCCAAGGACAAATAACGGGCGATCTGGATTCTCTCTCTTAGCGCTGCGAACTCGCTCAACAAGGCTATCGAAAATAGATTGCTTACGAATATCGCCTGCAATAGCTTCTGAATGGACATTCGCGCAATATGTCTTGAGGAAGGACTCCTCAATGTCATTAGCAACTATTGGCTCCCATCCGGCCCATTTGAAACCGAGAGACAGACCGCCTGCGCCACAGAACAAATCAATAAAATGTCCTCGGAACGGAAAACTGTTAGCGATCTGATACGCTAGTAGGGGTGGAACAGCATTCCCGACCTGCTTATTGATGTCACTATTACTTCCATGAAATACAAAGTTGTCAGGAAAGGACTGTAGCCGCGCAGCCTCTCTCTGTGAGAGAACTCGATGCTGCCCGCCCTCATAGTCATAATGCAGATGGCATCCATTGCCCGGACGGTGAAAGCAAGTGTTGATTGTATATGCAGGCTTAGTGGGATATAGCCGCCCATAATAGGTTGAACGGCTACCCCCACCAGCCGCATAACTCCTACGGATTTGCTCAAGCCTCTTAGAAGGGATTACTTCTGGAATGTTCTTCCAATTCCCACCGGGCGGCACGGCAAGCGCCATTTGAATATCCAAGCTACTTAGCTTGGCGGAGTAATGGTTGGGAATCCTTACCTTTGCTCTCTCTGGATACGGTACACTCATCTTGTATCTGCCTAGAACCTGTGTCGGAAGCAATATAATCACTTAACCTCGCGCTGTCCAATAGAGGATGAGACAGCAACCTTGTCACGTGCTCTTTCGGCAGACCCTCAAAGTGGCTCAAGAGTTCCTGATATTCGGCCCTGTCAAGTCCATACGCCTTCGTTGCGATCATCTCTAGGGTAATCTCAGCATCGCTCGACCCTGACTTAGCCTCATCAAGCAGCGACACGAGGTCGCGGACAGACACAATGTCATCAAGAGAGGGGATTCGGATTTGCCGGATTATTCCAAGAGAGATATGACCTGTGCCAAGCCTAGAACGAACCTGAAACTCGAAGGGAAGGGAGTTCATTAGAACCAGCAAAGCGCGAAGCCTTTGGAGATCATCGTCCTGAAAATAGGCAACGTGTAAGGAGTTGCCTGTCACCATCCCCGAAGGAATCAACGCGGCCTGCATTCGTCGTGCTTGGCTTCGGCGCGATACGTCCCGCCATGCAAGACGTTGATGCCGCGCTGATTCTGGAATCTGGCGCATATTCTCTCTTATGAAGTTTCTAGGCTGCTCTAAGATTGTATAGCGCCCGATCATCCTACCTTTCAAGAATCCGTACCGCCCTGATTCGGATAGGAACTCCTTGTGACGAGTCTCATCTAACTCCCGCCCTAGCCAGAGAGATTTTTCGCCCTCAGCCTCTAAATCGCCAACCGTATTCAAGGACTCCCACTTCTTCATTATCCTTAGCAGAGTGCTGCCGAAGATAACGGGAACGCAGTAATCCATTAGCTGTAAGTCTCTCACCGAGAGTCTTAGAGTCTTGCTGGACACCTTACGCATCTTACGGTCAAATTGAGTGACTAAGGTCTTGAAAGATTGGGCCGGAGTCTTTTGCAGAATGATGGAGACAGTCTCCTGATCTACTCCATCAAAGAGTTTTGCCTCTGCTGGATAATGAGCAACGTCTACCACTGTGGCTTGTTCCAGCATCCATTGACGCAGACGATAAGACATCTGGTCCATAAGCAAGGATAGCGGTATTACAATGCCGCATAGTCTAGTGCTCCTCGTAAGTTTTAGTGCTAATTCAGTGCCGCACCGTGAGAGATTTGTTCCCCAACCAGCATACTTACTCTTTGGCTGTGAGTATGGTAGTACATTCCCTAGTTGAAGATCATACTTTCTCAACGCGGCCCGGTAGGCTTCTTGTTTATCAGGGGATAGCTCCGCAAGTTCTCTGCTATCAGGTTTGATAGTCTCCCAAGGCGGATTGGTTATTACGCAGTCAAAGCCACCATAAAACCCTGATGATTGCACAAACGAGTCATGGCATATCGGGGCAAGTGTTACATTCAAGCCCTTCTCTTTTACAAGTGAGCTTAATACCTTCTGCGCTTCCTCTACTGCATCCCGGTCATAATCCCAGAAGGCAACGTGCCACGAAATCCTGCATCCCTGCTTAAGCTCACACGCACGATTTATAAAGAACGATAGTAAACGGCCATCCCCGCAGAAGGGGTCAATCAAACTAAAGCTCTCTAGCTCATCAAAGTTGATTAATTGGACTAGGCTCTCGACAAGATTCTTAGCGATGAGCGGGGGGGTATAAAACTTTCCCGTAGCTCGCATAAGTAAACTCTTGCCAGAGCCATTAACGCCCACTGGCTTTATTATGGCAGTATGTTTCATGTTCCTCTCCTTCTGTATTCAAGTCTTTGACTGCACATTACTGCCTACGCCAACAAGGTCATGCTTATAGCCCGTCTGCTCTTGCTCAGTAAGCAAGGTATGTACAGGATAAAACTTCATTTGCTGAATCTCAATGGCGCGGCAGCTTATTCTCTCTGCTAAGGAGTCTCTGCTCGATGATCTATGTGCGGCTCTCTTAGCTTGTCATTAACCCCGCATCACTATCATCGAAACACTCTTGTTCCTTTCTGCGCGTTGATAAGGCAGCCGCGCCCCTGCCTCTGAATCTCTACCTCTGCCTGAACTTCCTGATGGCAATGCGAAGGTAATCTCCCTTTAGTTCAGCATAGAAACTGCTCAACCTTATCACCTCATCAATTGCTGACTGAATTAACACAAAAGCCTGTGTGTCGCTCTCTTTCTCTTTTATTCCTTCAAGCAGTAAGATCAAGCTGTCGGGGTCGCCCTCTTGTGCCCGGAATGCCAACTCTGCCGCTTCCTTGTCCGTGAGATTGATTTGCTTTCCCTCATCATCAGATGTATTCATGAGATGTCCTCCATTCGTGGTGGATGAGAGAGGCAGGCTTGGGATTTCACCGTCTTGGCCTGCCTCTCTGTTAGTTGGTGCGGGCTGTGATTTTTCACAAGCCCATTAACAATCACGTCCGGCGCGCAGGATTCTATCTGCTGCCCCGAATATCTTCTGCGCCGACTTCTCCGGTATCACATCGCCTGCAAGCCAATTCTGAATGTAGCCCCTGCAATACTCTCCTCCCGCCAGTTCAAGCGACTCGCACAGCAACAATGCAACTGCTTCCGCTTCGGCTTCCCGTAGACTTCGCGGCGTATGCTCTGAGTCTGTGAATTCACTCTCAGCCGTGTGGCCTAGCTCTATGTGGGCCATTTCGTGAAACAGAGTCTTGTGAGGCATCGCAGCCAGTGGCGATATTGCTATCTCTCGTTTGCGCGCATATCCTTGAGTGTTGCCATCTGTGTGGGTGAACTCAGTTTGTGTGATGCCGAGTGCAGCAAGAGCTTTCTCTTTATTCCAAGCTGGAATCTGCTGCTCTTGAACCGGCTCTCCTTCGGTCTGTGGTAGCACGAACCAATTAGGCTTCCAGACAAAGGTTGTGATGACAGTCTCATCCTTGTCAGTATCGCCTTTCACTTTGCGAGTGAGAGGCATACATAGCCAGATGGCTTTCTCCCCTCGCTTGACGTGTCGGTTGAGATTCTTCCAGCCAACAAAGGTATTTATCGGGCCGGGTTGAATGCCTCGCATCTGGCATTGAACCATCGCGGCAATTTGATTGCCCAAGCTATAGCCGTGAAACGCGCTATAAGCTTTAAGAATTAATCCCGGCTCTGTAACTGCTGCGCTTAGTAAGTCACTCCATTTTGTCTGATCGCTCATAATCTCCTCATCAATGACAAAGGGCAGGCATTCGGGCCTGCCCTTGCCGGTCAGTGTGCGTACATCATCAGGTAATACTGCCTGTCGAATTCATACGCTGGATGATTGCGAACATTCTTTAGGTAGAAAGCCCATACGCGGGTCTGAGCCGTGCGCTGTCCGCCTATTCGACCAAAGCGGGAGAAGTCTCCCCGCTCGCTGTGTAGTCGTCTGTGGCAGATTCTATGTGTCGGCTTTGTCTCAACTCCGCCCGCGCTGCGATAGACTGGATGATGGTACTCAACTACATCATCCAGCCTGATGCGACGATTACAGATGTGGCAGGTCAAATCTCGATACCACCAATCCGCAACCCACGCTCACAGCGAAAGTGTAGGCAGCTTGTATGTTCGCAAACTTTCTTGATGAGGATGCCGTTGAACTCTTTTGCGCCTTCCCACGTGGCTGCTTGTTCGCGCTGGCGCTCAAGCTCATCAAGCCATTCGTCGTAGCCTTCCGAGAGCCAAGCGGCAAGCTCTCGCTCTAACTCTTGGTAGGTATAATCGGCGGGATACTGCTGGCCGATTAACGTCTTGAGGTCATCCGAGGAATCCATTATTCTAGGCATTGGCAATAGCCTTTCTACCCGTTCAGAGCGGGTGGATAAGAGAGAGGCAGACGTTGGCGCGTTTGCCTCTTTCGTCGTTAATGACCTAACTACGTTTCGCTTGCTATCGTCGGCGGGTAAGTTCCTTACTCATCCCCGCTCTGCTTATTCCTCTCATCAGCACGGCAACCTATACGGCATCCTTTGAGGCAATCGCAGGATTAGGTAATCCAGACCCTCTGAGGTTTCAGCTTGATACATCTCAAAGATTGATTTTACGTCGTGATGTGATATTACGTCACGGCGTAAAATATGTCAAGCAATTTTTCATCTTGACGTAAAATTATTTTGAGCTTAGGCTTGGACTATGGATGAGTTTCTAAGTACAAAAGAGGCAGCCGAAAGGCTAGGGCTTACGCTTCGAGCGGTTCAAAAAATGATTGAGTCTGGTCGTCTCGAAGCACATAAAGTAGGCCGTGATTACATCATACGCGCCGACGCTCTTAATAAGATTAGTAGAGCCAGCAAAGCAGGCAGGCCACCGAAGTCACCGCAAAAGAAACAGCGACGGGCAAAAAATGAGTGATTGTGGCGCGGCAACCCCTTTGCAGATGGTCACTACCCCCGCGAGAAAATTTATACCAAATTTTTTTGGGCTATAACCCCTTTGTCCTATTTTGGCTCCGCGTACTATTCAGGCCAAGTGTTACTAATTTAGTGAATCTACAGGCATCCTTGGAAAGCAGCCGGTAGCGACACGATCTCAGGTTAGATGACCAAGAGGCACATCTATCTCCTCGTTCAGAGGATTTGTGAGAAACAGTTTTACAAGCTGCATCAAGCTGCTTGTAGGAATTTGGTTTTTCCTAAAAAGGTTGCATTGCATGGAAACGGTACGCAGCTATACCCACCCGGCAATTTACCAGAGCTATATCAGATATGGTTCAGAAGGGGTTCAGAGGGGGTTCAAATGGGGGTCAAACAACACCTAAAGCGAAGCTTGGCTTGGAGCAGAGAATTAGCCAATTACATTAACTCCATGACTTACGATTTTCTCGTCTGATGCAAGCAATAGGAAACCCGCCCCCTAACGCGCGGGAGTTTTCAAACCCCCATATCCCTTACTCCTGTAAGTTTGGCTTATTATTCTCTGCATGTAAACAGTACACCAACGAAGTTTGCTGAGTTATCTATCCCTACAAGGTATTAAAAGGAATTAGATGTATTGAAAAGAGCTGCGATTAGAGTTGCTGCAATCAGGCGGCTTTGAAAATGCCGCAGTTGTCATAAGCTGCCCTTCAAATGTAATACTTCTCCATAAATGAGCGTACTTGAGCAATCATTTCTTTAACATCATCTTTTGAGAACTCATGATACTTGCCGTGTGCAGCCTTATTTCGGATGTCAGCTAGTGCCGTAATCTTCTTCTGAACGAGCGTGCTGTATAATCCAGCCTTTGCAAGCCCTACATTCATAGGGTCAATTGTTGGTTTTGAAGGAAGGGAAACGCTGCTGCGCTCGCACAGCTTCTTTAACGCATCTTCGAGTACACCACCGGCCATAACTGCTGCTGGAAGATAGTATCCACTATTAAAGAGGTACTCTGCCTGCTCAAGAAGATCATCAAAGACCTCTGCTTCTATTAAGGTACGAGTTTCAAACAGGTAGCCATTCTCATAGTCATCTTTTGCTGCTTTCAGAATTCCGAACGCTTGTATCACAATGAGAGGTTTATGGAATTCAGAGAAAAGACTTTCAAACTTTACATAGTGGTCGCTGCTTTTACCAAAAACTCTACCGATCAAACTCAGGCAACTTACACCCCATTGGCTTGCCAACCCTCTATCCAGGTTATCGTAGGAGAATTTGTACATCCCCCTAGTATTTGAGCCTGTTTCCCTCGTATTCAGAACTTTCTGGCCTAGAGCAATAAGTTCTTGCAGTCTCGCTAAAATCTTTTCGTCAACTTTCATACTTTGAATATGCCTTATCGTTAATTGCTATCGCAATATGTATCTCTCTAGCTAAACCGCTTGAAAATTGAAGAATAAGGATTTGGATTTAATGTGTCTCCTCGCCCATGAACCATTTTCACTAATAGTGTTGAACCAATCTCCATTTTACTAAAATGGCAAAAATTGTTTTGGCTGTGCAACCCGGTGTGAACGAAAGTATAGCAAGACATAACATAGCAGTTATCAACAATTGTGCTTAGACTGCATCAAGGTCGAATTAGACCTAAAATAAATCCTCTTATTTGATAGTCAAAGGGTAGGCCATGCCGCCTACCCTTTGACCAATAGAGGTTTCCAAGCCTTTTGAGGTTCCGAGACTTGAAGATGCTTTGTGCAGACGAAAAGAATTAAATCGTTTATATCGTTTTTGTCGTAGTGTAGCTAAGAGCATTCTTCTCGCTGCCTTATCTACGACATTAACGACCTTACGACATAATCTCATCTTCAAGCCTCTCACCCTTATAGGACAGACCATCTTTTCCATCGGCAACCCCAAAGATCACCCATCGCTCTGTAGGCCGCCCCGGACCATCAGGTGCTTCAACTAGTGGACAGGCAAGGCCATCTTGTTCGAGTTGACTTAGCGCGGCGGCAATATTCCTTGCAGTCCGATTCCGCTTGAACAGATCACGGATTTGGGTTCGCGTCATTCCAAATGGTGATTCCCGTAGTGCTTGCAATATTTCATCGGCCAGTGTGTTGCCAAGCGAATCTCCAAAAATGAACTCTGCTGACGCTTCACAATACTCCCACAACGCAACTGCTGCTTGAAGATGAACGGTGCGAATTGTTTGAGAGCAATCAAGCAGTGCATACAAGCAGGCTAGTCTCATAACTTGTGCTTCTGCACGCGAAGTAACAGACCCTACAAGACCCGCTTTCCCTTCGGACAGTTCTCTATAAACCTTGCTCCATAGCTCCCGTGCTTCTTCATCCCGTCGCATTTCCCCAACAGTCTGCGCGAAACTCACCGCCTGAGAAAGCCGTCTAATGAGCGGTTCAAAGTCCACCTTATGAAGTTCTCCCCCTTCTGGCAGGAACTTGGAACGCTGCACACAAAACCATAGAAAACGGTTTGCGAAGCCATTGCCTGCTTCTGTCGTGCTTAGGTAGCGGCGCAGCTCATCTCGCGTGATATGGCCAATGATAGAGATGTGAGCGCCCGTAGCTTGAACGGGTGAATTCTTGGTGAGTACCCTTAGCGTACCAGTGTCCCAAGCTTGGCGGGTTTGTGGTGAGAGCGTATTGCCCTCTCGTCCAAGGACCCTCAAGGTGGATGCAAACTCAGGCTCTACGACTAGCAGCCTCTTATCGTCTGCACCGCCATCTACTGTTACAAGTTGATAGTCCTTAACTATCCCTCTATCTCTAATCGCTTCCTCTTTCGATATTGAGTCGCGCACGGCATAAATCATGCCCTCGCCTGATGAAAGGCCGGATTGAATGCAATCTCGCTCCCAACCTTCGTCCACCTGCTTAAACAGTCGCCGCACCTGCCCAAGTGATGTACCTTTGCGTCCCTTAGAGCTAGAGCCTGTCATTACTGCAAAGAGGTTTAAGTAGTGCTCATCAGCTTCCGCAATAAAATGCGCTGTGCGACCAATCACATTACCGAAAGCTACAAGGATTTGACTCAGCAACGCCACCGGGTCAGCTTCGGAATGTGGTTCGATCAGTCTGACTATATCTCCTGCAAGCCCGTAGCGAGCGATTGGTTTGATTGGCGACGGCCAAAGCATCGCCTCTGATCTTTCATACTGAGAGGCCCGTCTGTACATATTCAATCTATCTCCTTTTTATCCTGAACTCATCCTTTAGGTACAACCACACCAATTCCTGCTGTTTAATTGGGTTATGAAATTGGCATGGCTCATCTTGTGGCTATTTGGCAGGTTGCTCACACGCCCTTAGAAACTCATCTACATGGCGCGGCAAATAGAAGATTTTCTTTCCGACCTTGCAGAATGATAAGGCTTTCTTTTCTCGAAGCCGCCAAGCCGTTACGCGGCTGATTCCTACTCGCCTGCAAAACTCAACTTCGGTCAATGTTTCTGTCACCGTTCCCCCTTGTTCGTTCAATCTCTCTGTCCCTCCAAAAATAAAATGCTGCGAGCGACGATTGCTCACAGCTAAATAATACTCAAGAATCGAAAAGTAAATCACTAGGGGTTCAATTGCTAATTTGAATCCCTAATGTTTCTACTCATCTTAGTTTGCCTTCTATTCTTATTTTGACCGTTATAGCCTTGCGATCTCCTAATTCCCCATAGGTAATCAAGTCGGTAGTTGTAGGGTGGAGCGCCGCATAGCCGAGCGGCCCACTCAAGAGCAATTTCAGAGGGCTGAGATGTAAGGCCGCCCCTTCGCTCTAACTTATTCTGCAATCTAGCTGATAATTTTGCGTCCTTTCCGGGTAGCCGTTCAATTAGATCGTCAGGCATTTCAGGAAATCCATTCTTAATTCTTTCGCGCCAGTCAAGCTTATCTTTATTCTCTCTATAGCGGGACTTAGCTTCCTTTGTATTTGGTAGGGTCGCATTCTCATAAATATAGCGCAAATTGCTTAGGTCGAATCGAGCCTTTCTGCCACCGCGCTTGATACCTAATCGCTCCTTGGCCATCATTTCGTACAACTGTAGAGCTATTCTCGCTATCCCCGAACGATCTACGTCGGGGAGGACCATAATGCCTTTCTCCACACTAATCTCTTGCCTTTTCAGTCGCTCATAGCTTTCGAGCGCAGACTCCATAAAGAGAGGTATAAGCACGTCTTTGAAGGCAGAGCCGAGCTTGCTAGTAAAGAATTCTATTGCGTGAGCGGTGTAAAGCTCAACGGCGTTGTCTCTAAGCTCACGGTGCTTCCTTTTCAAAGTATCAAGTGTAACCCCATAGTCAGCGGCTTCCTCCATCAATTCTGACGCGAACTCCGCTCGATCTGGATGACCGGGGAATATGCTGTCGAAGTAATTCCGAAACACTTCTGCTATGGAATCACTCTTATAACAGCAGTCAAATGTCCCAAAATCACCAGCTTCAATTGTGAAATCTAAATGCAAGGAATGAGGCTTCCCGTTTTTGTCTTGCTTGTCCTTAATCAACCTACCACCCATTATGCTCGTTCAAAGTTACGAAATGCAGCCAGATAAGCTTGGCTTGAAGTAATTAACCGGCTTGGTTTTCTGCTGCTTGCTACATTGATTGTAGTAAGTGCGAATAGGTAGCGCGCGTCTTACTCCCCTGTACTATTTTCAAAAACCTGTGGCCATTCTTTTTCCCACTCGTGGCGAATATCTTTGAGTGCCGAATCAATATCGAAATCTTGAGGGAAGCGCCCGCTCCATATTCCACGAAGGTCTTTAGGCTTGTGCTCCTGTTGGTTTTGGCGGAGACTCTGTGCCAAGTGCTCTACAAGAAAAAGCTTCTCTTCAAATGAGAGTTGATCTGCAAGTCGCGTGACTTGCTGTAAGGTTGCTTCACTCATAATAATCCTCACTGGCTAATCGTTCTCGCCACCTATTTTCTAAACACTAGATAGCTTTTTGGTAAATAGCAAACGTTCAAGCTTTTCTGTGGCGGCTTGCTGCATAGATGGTAACACGTGCGAATAAGTATCCAGAGTTAGTGTAATACTGGCGTGGCCTAAACGCTCGCTCACTACCTTTGGGTTCTCGTTCGCTGCAAGTAGCAGCGTAGCGCAAGAATGTCTAAGATCATACATCCTAATAGACTGTGGCAACCCGGCGCTTTTCAGAATCGGCTTGAAATGACGCCGGAATAGATTCTGCGGCAACAATGGGCCACCTTCGCTCGTCGCAAATACCAAATCAAGGTTCTGGTAGCTTGGCCCGGCTTTCAATCGCTCCTCTGCTTGATGTCGTTTATGCTCGTGAAGTGAATGAACGACAGAGAAGGGAATTGGTATACTTCTCCTGCTCCTCGCTGTTTTAGGCTCACCAAAATACCAGCCACCACCTTTACGATTCCAACATAATGTGCGCTGAACCGTGACGATTCCATTCACGAAGTTAATATCTTTCCACTGCAAGCCTAGATACTCTTCCGGGCGCATTCCTGTAGTGAGCGCAAGGCTAAAAATCACACCCCAACGATCTTGAGCGCACGCCTCAAGGAACTTCGCCGCATCTTCGGGCGAGAGCGCCTGCATCTCATTGCGTACTTGTTTTGGCAATTCCACAAACGATGCAGGATTTCTCATCATATAACCTCTCTTGGCCGCGTGTTTGAAAGCAGAATTGAGAACCGCGTGCGTGTAACGTACAGTGCGAGGCGATAGGCCAGATTCCAGCATACTTCCATAGAGGAATTCAATATCCTCTGGTTGCAGCTTGGAGAGCTTTTTATTGCCCATTGCTGGCCGTACATATCGTCGCAGTAAATCTTCGTAATCAGCATAGGTGCGCTGGCTCACTCTCGGCTTTGCTGCTGCTTCTAGCCAGCGATCTAGATAGCTATTGAGTGTTGTCCTATGGCCTTCTATGACAGTATCGCCAGAATCGTCCAGATCACGTATGATTTGCTTGAGAAGGGTTCTTGCTTCTGTCTTATTCTCAGCTCGACGCTTGACGTTGCGCCGCGTACCACTGTCGTCAACGAACGTCACACGCGCATACCAGCCGCCGCTCTCTGTAAAAGACTTTTGAGAGCCTGCAACCACTCGCAAGCCCTTCTCCTTCAATTCAGATGCTATCTGTTTTACAAGCTGCGCGGCGTGTTCTTTACCCTTTGCGCGGCGTTTCACCTTTTGCTGCTTACCGTCCTCACCGCGAAAATCAACTGAGGCAAACCAAACCTTTTCCTCGTACACATACCCGCTTCGATCTCTTGCCATTGTCACTCCTCTTAGGGTCTTACGGACACTTTCACGGACACATTGAACTGTAACATCGAGCAAGTGCCTGAATCAATGGCAAAGTTGATGAAAGGTTAAACACTTGAAGTGACGGCGATTATGAACGACAGGAAAGGATATGAAATGATCTGAAATTGCTAGTAAGTACAATTTGGGCGGACTGAAAATCCGCGTGTCGGCAGTTCGATTCTGTCCCTGGCCACCTTCTTTACCTTCCATGCGGTTAATCGAAAAAACCTGTTCCGGCTGTGGTGAAATAAAACCCGAAGATCACTTCGATTGGAAATATAAGGCTGAGGGCATACGAAAAGCCAGATGCAAGGTCTGTGTGAGTGTTTACTCTAAGGATCACTACCTTAAACATAAAGACGTATACAAGAAACGAGGAGTAATAAATGGTAGGCTAGGAAAGCAGAGATTAGCCGCTCTAGTATATAGATATCTTGAGGGGCATCCGTGTATTGATTGTGGACAATCCAATCCCGTTCTGCTTGATTTTGATCATAGAGATAATAAGTTTAAGAGCATTTCCGAAATGATCAAATCCAGATATTCCTGGGATAAGATAAAAGAAGAGATAAGTAAGTGTGACGTAAGATGCGCGAATTGTCACAGAATGAGAACAGCTAAACAATTTGGCTGGAAAAGGTTATTCCTGTCCGAAGCCGATGGAATAACCGAATGATTATCGGCGGTTCGATTCCGTCCCTGGCCACCATTTCTATTCCTATTTTAAACCTTCCTTAACAAAGAAACTCAAATGGACCAGTTAACCACCGCCCACGCTAAACAAATAAGGTAAATGACAAACCCGATGCTCCACATCAAAAGGGATTTCTTTACTTGCGCGCGAGCAGGCTCGAAATCGGGGTCTTTACTCTGTAGACTGCCATATCGAACAAACCAACTGATTACCCAGATCAATCCTGCTAGCGGTATAAAATGAATATAGACACGCTGCAACCCGCTCGCGCCAGAAATTAACAGATATACACAGAGTATGCCCACGAGAATTAGCGCCGCATTTAATGATCGCATCGTGTTTGCCTCCGTGACAGCTTTGCTCACCTTCTCAAACTTCATTACCTCGATGCCGATGATATTTTGATTGAGTGGTAAAGAGCAGTATTTACACTCGACAGAGTTGGCCGTGATAATCTCATTACAGGCGGGACAACGCAGCATTGCAGACATTACTTCGATAAGCCTCTCTTTTATGGAAATATGGAATCTTTGATCTGTATCGAGTCTACGATTATGCAAATGATTCACCTGATTTATCAACCGGCTAAAACAAATAATTAAAGCCTGAATCGAATTCTTTACTCAAAGCGGCAATGTTAGCCCTGGATACAATCAGGAACTAACACCGCCGCCTTAGTTTCCGCAATCCGTCTCAATCCTGCGGGTCTAGACTATCACCTGGTATTGAATTCTATGGCAACCATCACCCAGTACTGTATCGCGCGACCTTCTTTCATTTGTCAGCTTGCAGAAAGATGCTACTCCACGCGCGGCGGCCCCTGCTTTATTCGTTCTCGCACTTTCTTAACCGTAGTCATCCTGCTTTCCAGCCACCACGTTGCCCCGGCTTTCACAAACGGAAGCACCTTCTTAGCCGCCTCCCTCGGCTTGTTGCCCGGCGTTTCGCCCCCGGCCAGAATGTCGAACGGAGTAGATTGCTCGCGGCGCTCGTCGATATACTGTTTCAGCTCTCGAACCTCGGCGGCCGTCATTCGAGACATGGTTCTAAACTTCTGAGGGATGATCCCGTCCCAACGCAGCGCGCGGTTCAAGGATTTCTCTTTCGGCCATACGCCAACTACCCAGACGGGAATTCTCGGCGCCTGGACGGGCTCAGGCAGCATAGTCATTTCATCCACTTTATAATGCTCGCCTGTAAAGCTGAAAGGCTTGCCGCTCCATAATCCGGCCATAATCTCAAGCCCTTCATCCAACATCTGCGCGCGGACTTTCAGGTCCATCTCTTCACCGACTTTGTAAAACCCGCCGTCGCTATCAGCCGCGCCCAGCCCTACTCCTAACGTAAGGCGACCGTTGGAAAGATGGTCGAGCGTGACCGCTTCTCGCGCAAGCTTCCAGGGCCGCCTCCGCGTGACAGGAGTTATAAGCGTCCCTATGCGTATGCGCTTTGTGCGCGTAGCCATTACAGACAGCGTAATCCACGGGTCGTACCAGGGGAATGCGGGAAAAGATTTTGTCTGTATCGCCAGCGCGTCGGCAATAAAGACGCCGTCCCAACCGGCCTCTTCTGCCTGCTCGGTCAGCTCGACAATGGTCGGAACATCGCCGCCTTCGATTACAAATCCGTATTGCATAACTCGCTCCTTTCAATTTCCGGTTTTGTGGGCTCGCGCAGAGTATAAAGGTCATTTCTTGACATCTATTGTCATAATTCCTCGCCGCTTTATGGCTTGACCGGATAGAGGGCCACATATAAGATTCCTGCCGTTCGTAAGGCATGTATCTTGCCCCATGCTCAAGCCTCAAGTCGTTCTTTCATTCAGAGTAAATGGAAAAGGCGAGGTCTAAACGATAGTAATTTCGTCTGCGAAAAGCACAGGTCGGCTCCAAGGGGATTTCGGAAATGAACAAGGTTAAAATTTTCTCAAAATATCTGATAACTATTGCTCTTACTCTAATCTGCTCAACTGCGCTTGGCGCTTTGCCCAATCTCTCAGTGAGCCTTTTTACACGCATATCAAACCCTTTACGAACTTCTAAGGCCGCCGCCGGGCCACAAAAAAATTCAGAAGGGCAGATCACTCTCAAGGCTGCGGGAAGAGGGTTTCCGCATATCAACTATGCGGACGGCAGGGAGATACTGACAGGCTACAGCGGGCCTCAATATCTCGCTCAAGCTCTGCTACAGGATCAGGCCCGACCGCTCTCCCTGGCCTCGGGAGATTTTGACGCCGACGGCACAGCCGATTTAATTTGCGGATATAGCGGCCCATCGGGCGGGCAGGTTGTGCTCTATCGAGGAGACGCCGATTCGATTTATCCAAACACTCCGGAGGCCCAGCGCCACAGCGCAGAACGTTTTTCTCCCTCGCCTTCACCGTTTTTGCCCGAGGCCACGATCATAGAGATTCCGCAGACGCCGGAGATACTGGCCGCCGGGGATTTCGACGCCGATGGCCATTGGGACATCGTCGCGGCAGAGAAGGGGGGCGACTCGCTCTGTTTGTTGAGCGGGGACGCGGAAGGGAGATTTCATCCGGCCCGGTTTATCTCGCTCCCCGGTAAGTTAACCGCTCTCGAAGCCGGTGAGATTAACCGGCCCGACGGCTTGATCGATCTCGCAGTCGCTATCAACAGCCCCGCCGGTGCGAAGGCGCTTATCTTTCAGAACACGATAGGGGCGCTCGCAGGCGAGCCTGACATTTTAGATATGCCCGCCGAATGCTCCGCGCTTGCACTTGGCCGCCTGGATGAGGATTACTCTATAGACCTGGCCGCAGCTTCGGGCCACGACCTTGTAATAGTAAGGGGGAGTGACCGAAGCAGTTCTGCGGTCGAACCGAATCTGATGAGCTTCGACCGCGCGCATTCGACCGCGCTTGAACTCTCTTTTGCTGTTCGCTCAATCGCAGTGGGAGATTTCTCCGGCGATGGGACGTCTGACATCGCAGTCTTGTCGAATCAAGGAAACCTATTTCTGCTTGATCGCTCGAAAGAATTTGCACAAACGGGAAAAAGAGTAGGCAATTGGACGCAAGCTGCGATCAGCGACACCGCCCGGCCTACGGCGGAGCGATTGGATCGCGCGCGCGTATCGGGCGGCGCGGCGGACGATCTGATCATTCAAGATAATGCCGCGCGACAAATCGAGATATTTGCAAACGAAGCCGTGGCCGGAAATAATCGCGCGACTCGGTCGGCCTCTCTTAACCGGTGGCCGGCTCCTGTGTCGCTCGACGTTACGGGAGAGCCTGTGGCCGTATTGCCTATGAGGCTCAACTCGGACGCGCTTTCAGACCTTGTGGTTCTCAGACAGAACGCGGCCGCGCCGTCCTTTGTCGTGTCTGCCCCGACGGCTACGTTCACCGTGACGACGACGGCCAACAGTGGGCCGGGTTCTTTGGAGCAGGCGATTTTGGACTCGAACAGCAATGCCGGGGCCGACATGATTTCGTTCAATATTCCCGGCACAGGCCCTCACACTATCAGCCCGACATCTGCGCTTCCTTTTATCTTCGGCACCGTCACCATTGACGGTACGACTCAAAGCCCCGGGTCGGCGACTCCTCAAATAGTGCTTAACGGGATAAATCAGCCGGCTGGAAACGGGTTCAGCGTCGCCGCCGCGAGCACGACTATCAGAGGAATTGTAATCAACAATTTTCAAGGCACGGGCATCGATCTATCCGCAGGCAGTTGCATCGTCGAAGGAAACTTTATAGGCACGGACGCCGCAGGCACCTCAGCGGCGGGGAATTTTGATTCTGGCATCACTGTCAATCAGGGATCAAACACTATAGGCGGGACAACTGCGGCTGCGAGAAATATTGTCTCCGGCAATTTCGGCACGGGCATTCTTATCGTCAACGCCTTCGCGACTGCGAACCAGGTGCGAGGAAATTATATAGGCACGACCGTGTCGGGCGCGTCGCCGTTAGGTAACGGCTCGGAAGGCATCTCTCTAATCAGCGCGAACGGCAACACGATAGGCGGGACGGCGACGGGCGCGGGCAATGTGATCTCAGCCAATAGCGGCCTTGGAATCCGCCTGCTTGTAGCCTCGTCGAATCAAATGCAAGGCAATCGCATAGGCACGGACGCCGCAGGCACAGCAGATTTTGGGAACGAGAGCGGCGGGATAGACATACTCGACGGCGCTAACAACACGATAGGCGGCGCGGCGACGGGCGCGGGCAATGTGATTTCCGGGAACGGATTTTTAGGCGTAAGCATATCCGGCAACCCCTCCACTGCCAATCTTATAAAAGGAAATATAATCGGACTCCAGGCGAATGGAGTCAGCGCGCTTGGGAATGACTTTGACGGAATCTTCATCGGGGACGCTGTCACAAACTCCACCATCGGCGGCACGGCAAGCGGCGAAGGCAACATAATAGCCTTCAACGGCGGGGCCGGAGTCTTTGTAAACTCAGGAACAGGCCACTCTATTCAGAGGAACTCCATTTTCTCAAACTTTGGGCTTGGCATAGACCTCGCTCCTACCGGAGTAACTGCGAATGACAATCTTGATGGAGATGCGGGCGCAAATAATTTGCAGAACTTCCCCGTGTTGACAGCCGCCTCGACATCGGGCGGAGGGGTGAACATTCAAGGAACACTCAACAGCACGGCCTCTTCCACCTTCACTCTACATTTTTATTCAAGCGCAGTAGGCGATCCTACAGGGTTTGGAGAAGGGCAGACATTTCTCGGCATCACGACGGTAAATACGGATGGCTCCGGCAACGCGAGCTTCAATGTGAACCTGGCGACAGTGGTCACGCCTGGCCATGTTGTAACGGCAACGGCTACGAACGCTGCAAACAGCACTTCAGAGTTTTCGCAGACCCGGACGATCACCGGCCAGGCCGATCTGTCCGTAAATAAGTCCGCTTCGCCCAATCCCGTCACCGTAGGCTCGAACATAACCTACACCATCACAGTCGCCAACAACGGGCCTGATACTGCGAACTCGGTTACGATTACAGACAATCTGCCTCTGACGACCACATTCGTCTCCTGCGGCTCGACGGGCGGAGGCGTGTGCGGAGGGTCGGGCAATAACCGCACAGTCACGTTCCCTGCAATGGGATCGGGGACATCGGCCACCATCACACTTGTGACGATGGTTAACTGTGGGGTTGCAAACGGGACAAACATCTCTAACACGGCGACCGTAAGCTCGCTGACGCCGGATTCAAACAACGGCAATAACTCTTCATCGGCCTCTGTGACCGCCAATAACCCGGCCCCGATGATCTCGCCGACAAACCAGTCATTCCCTTCATCGGGCGGGAACGGGAGCGTCAGCCTCACTTTCCCGGCCGGCTGCTCGTGGAATGCCGTCAGCAACGATCCCTGGATTATGATCACATCGGGCGCGAGCGGCGTAGGCAACGGGACCGTGCTTTATACGGTTGGCGTCAACGGCACGGGCAGCCCGCGCAGCGGGACGATAACCATCGCGGGACTTACCTTCACCGTAAATCAGAGCAACGTGAACTGCACCTATTCGCTCTCGCCTACGAACGCATCCTACGCGACCGGCGGGGGAAGCGGCAGCGCCAATGTGACCACCCAGCCGGGGTGTATCTGGAAGGCGATAAGCAACGACGACTGGATCACTGTGACATCGGGCGCGAACGGCTCCGGCAATGGGACGTTCAACTATTCGGTCGATCCAAACGGCGGCAGCGGGCGGGTTGGGACGATTACAGTCGAAGGCCAGACTTTTACGGTCAATCAGTCCGGCGGGTGCAGTTTTTCGATCTCGCCGGGAACCGCGTTGTTCAGTCAAACGGGCGGCGAGGGGAGCGTGAATGTCTCGACGTCTGCGGGCTGCAACTGGACTGCTGTGAGCAATGCATCCTGGATCAATATCTCTTCGGGCGACAGCGGGAGCGGAAGCGACCTGGTCAATTATGTCGTCAGGGACAATCGGACGGGCAGCCCGCGCCAGGGCACTATTACGATAGCCGGGCTAACCTTCACAGTCGTTCAGGGCACTTCGGCAGGGGGGGCCTGTAACTTCTCGCTTTCGCCCATGTTCCAGACCTTCCCGGCGAGCGGAGGGGGCGGAAACATAACGATTACAGTACAGTCTAACTGTGCATGGCGCGCGACGAGCAATGTCGGGTGGATCACGATCACCTCAGTCGATATAGGAATAGGCAACGGGTCAGTCACATTCTCTGTCGCGACAAATCCTGGCCCGAGCGGCAGGGCCGGTATTATCAACATCGGCAACCAGTCGTTCAAAGTGAAGCAACAATGAGGCGCATTAGAGTGCTGAGCGGCTTTGCACAAAAAGCAAGCGCCACAGGCGCGGGATGTTTATAGCGGATGTTTCTATAAAACAATCAAGCTCCGTTAGGAGTGAAATAATGAACATATCGCCCCTGACGGGACTACTACACATGACTTAAAGTATTTTTCCTAAACATTACTTTCCATCCCCTCGTAATCTAAATTCAGATCATCTCAATAAATTAATTGGCCTATGCGAAGCTTTTACTCTTTTTACGCTGATGCTGCGAAGATTGCGCTACAGGCGATCTTCGCCCACAAGCTGCGGACCTTTTTGACGCTGATAGGGATAATAATCGGCGTCGCCTCGGTAGTCGTCGTGGGGGCCTCCATCAACGGGTTGAACTCTTATGTCATAACGCAAGTGTCGAAAGTCCTTGGCATAAATCATTTCATGATCGCGCGCATGGCGCACGTCGGGAGCCGAACCGAAGAAGAGTGGGAGTTGATGAACCGCCGCAACAAACGGCTCGATTGGGACGATTTCGATTGGCTTAAAACTCAATGCACGTCTTGCAAAGAGGTAGGCGCACAGGCCGAGAGTCGCATAGACCTGAAGCACGAAGGCGAAGAGTTGTATGCGACGGAGCTTGCGGGCGTGACGGCCAATATGGGAGAGATCGAGGACAAGACTATCGCAGAAGGTCGTTTCATCCTCTCTCACGAGGTTGACAACTCAAGCAATGTCTGCGTGATAGGCTGGGAGCTGAGAGAGAAGTTTTTTGCGGGGTTTGATCCTGTAGGAAAAGAACTCAAGATTCAGGGCGTTCCAATGAAGATCGTCGGCGTCGAAGAGAAGCGCGGCTCGATGTTCGGCCAATCCCTCGATAATCACGTTTATATTCCTTTGACTACCTACGGAAAGATGTTTGGCCGTCGCCAGAGCTTACAACTGCACGGCAAGGCCGAGAACCGCGAGCAGTTCCTGGCGACCATCGAAGAAGCCAGAACGGCTATGCGAAATCGCCACAAGCTGAAAGGGAACGAAGATGACGATTTCGGTCTGGTGAATGTCGAGCAGGTAAATAATCAGATCGACCAGCTTACAGGGGCAATCGCCGGTGTCGTCGTCCCCATCACTTTGATCTCGCTTCTGGTCGGCGGCATCGTCGTGATGAATATGATGCTTTTCAGCGTGACCGAACGAACATTCGAGATAGGTCTTCGCAAGGCCGTAGGCGCAAAGGGCAAGCACATATTGATGCAATTTCTTATCGAGTCGTCGCTTTTGTCGGCGTTCGGCGGATTGCTGGGATTGTTGCTGGCTGCGGGAATCTCTTCTCTAATAAGCATCACGACGCCCGTGCCGATGACGATAACCTTCCCGTACGTTATTCTATCGATCGCCGTATCGGGCGGCATCGGGATGTTGTTCGGCATCTATCCCGCGATAAAGGCCTCGCGAATGGACCCGATACTGGCGTTGACGAAGAACTGAAACGGAGAGTGCTCTGTGAAGCTTCCAAGATCGATGATGACAGAAGTTCTCGGGATGGCGTTCGACAATGTGCGCGCGCACAAGTTCCGCAGCTTTCTGACGGTGCTTGGAATTGTCATAGGAGTTATGACGGTGATCGCCATCGCGTTGATTTTGACGGGGCTTCGCGCGAACATAGTTCAATACATCGAAGAATACGGCACGAATAACATATACGCTTTTCACCTCTCGACGGGCTTCTCGGGGCCGCAGGACAAGGAAGAACGCACGCGCAAGCCGTTGACCGCCGACGATGCAGAAGCGGTCCGCCAACAGACTACGGCGGTTGAAGACGTGGCAAACGTCGCGTTCATCGAATGGCGGTTTGACAGCACTCTCAATTACCAGGGGCATACTTACAAACGAGGAAGCCTCCAGGGCGTCAGCGCGAATTACGCCGTGACTACGAACATAATAATGCAAGAGGGGCGCTTTATAACCGAGCTGGATGACCAGCACCGCCGCGATTGCATGGTCATCGGCGTCAACGTCGCCGAGGCGCTCTTTCCCAACAAGAGCCAGATCGCGGGAACTCAAATAACGATGGGCGGCAGGCCGTTTGAGATCGTCGGCGTTTTGGAGAAGAGAAAAACGGGCCTGTTCGGGGAGAACGAAGAAGACAACGCCATCTTTATACCGTTCCGCACGGCTCGCAAGCTCTCGCCCCGCAGCGAGTACATGATGATGATAATCCGCGCCAGGTCGGGCCAGTTGCCTATGGCTCTCTTGCAGGTCGAGGACATACTGCGCCGCCAGCGCGGAGTGCGATTCAACCAGGAAAATGATTTCGACCTTGGGACCGCGGACAAGATAATTGAGCAGTTCGACTCGGTGACGGCAATGGTGGGGTTGATAGCCATAGCTATATCGGGCATAGGACTTCTCGTCGGCGGGATCGGCGTGATGAACATCATGCTCGTGAGCGTTACGGAGCGAACGCACGAGATCGGGATCAGAAAAGCTATAGGGGCGCGCCGAAGGGATATTGTCCGCCAGTTCCTGTTCGAAGCCATGACGCTGACATTCCTGGGCGGCGTCATGGGAGTGGTGCTGGCTTTCGGGATAAGCCGGTTAATCATTTTTCTTTTGCCTACGCTCCCCGCGTCGGTTCCTATGTGGGCCGTCATCACCGGCCTGGTCGTGTCGGTATTGATAGGACTTGTTTTCGGAGTATGGCCCGCGCGAAAAGCTTCGAGGCTCGACCCGATCGAAGCATTGCGTTATGAATGAACGCGAATTTCAATTGATCGTAGGGAATTACTGGAATTGGTAAAATCGTATTTCAACGCAAAGCCCCGCAAAGACCGCCAAAAATATTTGCGAACTTTGCGGGGCTTTGCGTATTTTGCGACGAGCTGACGGCATTTGATCACCCGGCCATTGCCTCTCATTTTCACGTTGTCAGACGGCTGTAAATTCCCGGGAGCCTTTCAGGCAAGCTCAACACGTCATCTATTATCGTATACCCGACCTCGCCGTACATATCGCGCAACTGGTCTTCCGACTCCCTGTTGATAGTGATGCAGAAAGGCGTGATGCCTTCGATTCTCGCCTGCCTGAGCGCAATGCGGGTGTCTTCGCGCGCATAGCGGCTGTCTCCGTAATCGTGATCGTAGGGTCTTCCGTCTGAAAGCACTATCAACAATTTCGTCCGCGCATCCTGATAGGAGAGCCTCGTGATTGCATGACGGATTGCGGCCCCGAGCCGCGTGTTGTTCTGGTAAGTGATTCCTCCGATGCGGCGTTCGACTTCGGGTGAATAGCCTTCCGAAAAATCTTTTATCACATAAAACTTGACGTTGCGGCGGCCCTCGCTCGTGAATCCCTGCATAGAATAAGTATCGCCTACTGCCTCAAGGGCTTCGCTCATCAACACGAGCCCTTCTTTCTCTATATCGATGATGCGCTGGCCGGGCTGCGTGTAGGGGTTGTTCGGGAAGCGGCTTATAGTTCGCGCCGTCGAGCTGGACATGTCGAGCAGGAACGATACGGCCACATCGCGCTCGCGCCTCAGCTTGCGGGTGTAGAGCCGGTCATTGATAAGACCCGTCGCCCGCTTGTCGAGCGCGTAATCGATCACGGCTTGAAGATCGTAATCTTCTCCGTCAACCTCGCCGCGTATGCGGCGGAGGTTTTCCGGTCTTAAAAGCTGGAATTGATACCTGATCGAAGATATGACGCCCGCGTAACGGCTGCGAACCATCTCGACAAAACCGCGCGAGCCGCGCGAGCCCCCTCGCTCGATTATGCGGCACCAGCGGGTTCGATAATCCCCAAGATCGCGGTCCCACTCGTCGTAATAAAAAGCGCGGTCGCCTTTCTCCAAATCCAACTCGGCAGAAGCGCCGCTGTTCATCTGGTTAAAGATGTCCTGGTCGGGAGTGACTTCCTGGCTCTGGCCCGAAGCCCAGAAGCTGTAAGGGTCGTCGCGGACTTCGATCTGTTTGCGCTGGGCGGCCTGTTCCGCATTCGGGTCAGCGACCGAAGCCTGGCTGCCTTCTCCTTCTCCCTCGCCCTCGCCCGCCGGGTCCTGGTCGGTTGTGGCGTCGGCGCTGTTTGGGTGCTCTACAAAAAAGTCATAAATGTGCCGGGTCGCGATTAATGAATCGCCTACGGTGGCATCCTGGCGAAAAATATAGTTGGTCAATATGGTTTCAATCTGGCGCACGACCGTAGGGTATGTCCTGAGCGCGTCCGGTGTCGCGCCGCCGCAGATGGTGATTTGAAACAGCAGCTCGAAAGGCACAAGCTCCTGCGGGAGATTTTCGATCAGCGGGCGGCGCTCGACCAGCCTGAGCCTGACGAAATCGAGGTCCCTCCTAATCCCGCGATAAACGTTGCGGAGCAGATAGTCTATGCGTCCATTCTCGATAGTCGTAAAGAGCCGCAACGCCAGACTGGCATTCGGAAATTCCGTAAGCACTCTCAGATAATCGATCCCCTCGGTCTGAGTCTCGCCGTTGCCTGCCTGCGCGATTGAGTCGGGGTTCTTTGTCGCCCTGGTGAAAGCGACGCTCGTTTCTCGGAGGGCCGCGTGCAGATCGGGCGAATCTTTTATATAAGTCTGAAATTCGATCTGTCCTGCCGCGTGCGCCGCCAACACTTTGAAAAGTCTGAAGTTTTCATTCTCGTCTTCAAACTCCGCCACGACCGAAGGCAGAAAAATAGTCTTTCCGTCGCCGATCTTTGATTCGTCCGGAATCGAGCTGAGCGAGCCTATGTTGAGCGAGCGGCCGGTCAATCCTTCGACGTACAGCTTTAGCGTGTGAGCCACCGAATCGAGCGTCAGCCCGCCTTCTATCTTGAAGAGCGCGTCCTGGCTGGCTTTCGATTCCAGCGCGTAATAAGCCTGTATGCGCCGCGAGCTGTCGCCGGTCTTTTCAATCCCGCGCACGGCCCATTCGCGAAACTGGCCTATGGTTGCCGCGCTCAATGCGAGCGGGCTGGCTTTAAAACACTCGGTCGCGGCAATGATGCTCTTTGCCGCGATCTCTTCTACTATCTCAAGGACTGCCGTGACGACTTCGGCGCGGCGCGCGCGCCCGGCCCGCGCCGCAAGCTCTGCGACTATTTGCGGGCTTTGCTTCATGAAATGGTAGCTCGCGGCATTGCCTTGAAGCGCGACGCGCTTTGCAAGCGTGGTCCAGCGGTCGAAGGATTCGAAGCCCGCAATCGTCAGGACGCGGCTCGCGGCCTTGAAATACTGCAATGCCACGCCGCCCGAGCGGTCGAGATAGGATTCGGTTATCTCAAAAAGTTTATCGACCGCTTCGGGCTCGGCCCGCGCTATGACCTCGGGAAGCTCTGTGAAGAACTCGGCCGCCGTGCCTCCCGAACGGAAGGCGAAAGACGAGGTTAAAGTGAGCGCGCGCTTGATCAGGTCAGACCGCTCGTCGTTGCCTGCGGCCTCCATCTTTTCGATCACTTCGGGCGCAGCCATAAAAAGATCATTGCTGTGTTTGACCGAGTGACGGGCAAGCTCCAGGCAGATAGTCAACACCTGCGCAACGTTGTCGTGGTCTCCGATTGAACGGATTATTCCCGGCGCGGCTTTGAAGCTGTTGACCGCCGTATTGGCTGAAAGCGCCGCCTGCTTGTTTACGAGCCTCAGGACCGGCGAGCGCATGTCCTCGATGATCGAGTCGAGTATCCTGGCGCTCGATTGAAAAAAGTTTATCGCCGTTTCGACGCTCGTCGCCGTCAGCCGTTTGCCGACCTCTCCCCAGACCCTCAAATCGCCCGCCTCGACCAGCCGGGATACTTCGGGCGCGGCCCTGAGCATCTCGACAGCCGCGCGCAGGTTCGTCGCTGCAATGGCGACGCTGATGTCTGTAGTCAGCAAGACTCGCTCGTAAGGCAGCCCGCCCAACCGGTTCAAGAGCGATTCGAGATTCGCGCTTGTGATCCCCTTGAGGTGTTTTTTCAGTGTCTTTTTTATATCTTTGTCCATGATCTCCAATGCCAGAAGAATGATAGCAAACCGAGCTTGATTTTGGTTAGGATTTGGCGTACAAATTAAATGAATGAATCATCATTCATTTTTCCGAGGATCAAAATAATGTCAGCCAGAAAAGCGTCGCAAGCACGAGAGCGGACAAACGGCAAGTACGAGACCATCCTGCGCGCGGCGATAAAAGTCTTTGCGCGCAGCGGGTTTTTCAACTCGAAAGTCGCAGACGTGGCCCGCGAGGCCGGGGTTGCCGACGGGACGGTTTATCTCTACTTCAAAAACAAGGATGACATTCTCGTTTCGATATTCAATCACGTGATGGACGAAGCCCTGGCGATGGGTCGCGAGCGGCTTTTGGAGATCGACCACCCGCTTGAAAAGCTAAGGAGAATCGTCCACGCGCACCTCAACCGCTTTGGGAACGACCGCGACCTGGCCGTCGTCTTCCAGGTCGAGCTTCGGTCTTCAACGAAATTCATGGAGCAGTTTTCCGCTACGAAAGTGACCGAATACCTGGACCTCATTCGAAACGTGATCGAAGAAGGGAAGGCGAAGCGCGTCTTCCGGCGCGATCTGAACACGACTATCGCGGCAAAGGTTTTATTCGGCGCGCTTGACGAGATGGTGACAAACTGGGTCTTGAGCCGTAAGCGTTACAGCCTGGGAGCAACTGCCGACCCGGTCATCGATCTGTTTTTGAATGGCGTGGCCATCGAGTGAAAAGCAATTGAATTTACCTGGAGAGAGCATGCCCACTGAACCTAAGACTCTGAACGAGCTTTTTAACTTCGCCGTAGAAAAATTCCGCGAAGAAGAACTGCTTCGTTTTAAGTTCGACGGAGAGTGGCGCTCGCTTTCGTATGATAAATTCGCAGGCAAGGTCCGTGAGCTTGGGCTCGGCCTTTACTCGCTCGGCCTCAGAAAAGGGGACCGCGTCGCCATCTGGTCTGCGAACCGCCCGGAGTGGAATATTGCCGACCTGGCGACGCTTTCAATAGGCGCAATAGATGTTCCTATCTATGCCACGCAAGCCGCCGATCAGGTCGAATATATCCTTACGGATTCGGGCGCGCGCGCTATCTGCGTCTCAAGCGAGTTTCTTGAAGAAGCTCGAAAGATTCAAAAGCGCGTCCCGACGCTTGAGTGGATAATCCTTTTCGACGAATCGAAGGATTCGCAAGGCGACCGGATTATTTCTATCGCTCATCTGGCAGGCGAAGGTCGCGCGCTTTTTGCAGACAAGCCCGATCTTTATAAAACCCTCTGGCAGCCTGTCACGGCAGATGATCTTGCTACGTTGATCTACACATCGGGGACGACCGGCGACCCGAAGGGCGTGATGCTCACGCATAAAAATTTGACTACGAATGCGCTAAACAGCTACGGCTGGCTCGGCCTCGAAGGCCATCGCGACGTGGCGCTCACTTACTTGCCTTTCTCTCATATTTTCGAGCGCGCCGTCTGGTATCTGTATGCTCACGTCGGGGCGGTGATCGTTTACGCCGAGAGCATAGAAGCGGTGGCGAGAAATCTTATCGAAGTGCGCCCGACCGTGATGACGAGCGTGCCTCGTATGTTTGAAAAAATATACGCGCGGATAGTTGAGCGCGGCATTGCTACGAAATTTCCCCGCCGCCAGATTTTTCTCTGGTCGCTCGAAGTTGCGCGGGCGTGGGCCGAGCGCAAAGACCGTGGCGAAAAAATCGGGCCGATGCCGGCGATAAAGCACAAGATTGCCGATCTGCTCGTCTACAAAAAATGGCGCGAGGCTGTAGGAGGGCGCATAAGAGTTTTTATCTCTGGCGGCGCGCCGCTCGCGCCTGAGATTGCGTACCTGTTTGCCGGGGCGGGGTTGACCATCTTGCAGGGCTACGGGCTGACCGAGACATCGCCTTCGATCTCTTGCAACACGGAATCTCGAAACCGCATAGGGACCGTCGGCCCTGTTATGGACAACGTGTCGGTTCGCATTGCAGAAGACGGCGAGATCCTGGTCAAAGGCGATACTGTGATGAAGGGCTACTACAATCGACCTGCGGATAATGAGGCGGCCTTCACTGCCGACGGGTGGTTCCGAACAGGTGATATAGGCCATATTGATAAGGACGGATTTCTCTGCATAACGGATCGCAAGAAAGAATTGATAAAGACGAGCGGCGGAAAGTATGTCGCTCCGCAGCGCGTCGAAAGCTTGATCAAATCCAGCCGCTTCGTATCTCAAGTCGTGATCGTAGGCAATGCGCGCAAGTTTCCTGCTGCTTTGATCGTGCCTAATTTCGAGATGCTTCGCAGTTATGCCGAGATGAAGGGCATCGAATTTGAAGGCGATGACGAGTTGCTTTCGAATCCCAGGATCATAGATTTGATCGAGCGGCAGGTTGAAAAGTACACCTCGGAGCTTTCCCGGTTCGAGAAGGTCAAAAAGATTGCTTTGCTCGCGCGCGAGATGACGATAGAGACGGGCGAGTTGACTCCGACGCTAAAGCCGCGTCGCAGCGTTATCGAGAAAAACTACGCGGATGTTATTAACAGGCTTTACGAAGAAGAGAGAACAAAGCTTGTTGCCGTATAAAAGGACTGATACCGGAGGAGAGATTGTGAATTATAAGATTGATAAAGTCGCGGTGCTCGGCTCAGGCACGATGGGCGCGCAGATCGCCGCGCACCTGGCGAACGCCGGTGTAGAAGTTTTGCTGCTCGACATTGCGCCCAAAGAGCTGACAAAAGAAGAGCAGGCTCGCGGGCTGACGCTTGATAGCCGCCAGGTAAAAAATCGCATCGCGAACGCCGGGCTTGAGAGCGCAAAGAAGATCAAGCCCGCCGCTTTTTATTCGCCACAGGTCACAAGGCTGATAACCGCCGGGAACTTTGACGACGATCTTTCAAAGCTTGCCGGTGTTGATTGGATAATCGAAGCCGTGATCGAAAACCTTGAGATCAAGCGCGACCTCTATTCGCGAGTCGAAAAGCATCGCCGTCCCGGCTCAATCGTCAGCTCGAATACATCGGGCATTCCGATCAAGGCTATGGCCGAAGGGATGTCGGAAGATTTCCGAAAGCATTTTCTCGGGACGCATTTTTTCAACCCGCCCAGGTATTTGAAACTGCTTGAAGTGATTCCGACAGCCGACACCTTGCCGGAAGTCACGGAGTTTATCGCCGATTTCTGCGACCGGCGACTGGGCAAAGGAATTGTGTTTGCGAAAGACACGCCGAATTTTATTGCGAACCGTATTGCCACTTTCAGCTCGCTCAACGCGATCCGCATGATGGTCGAAGGCGGCTACAGCATTGAAGAGGTAGACGCGATGACCGGCCCGCTCTTAGGGCGTCCGAAATCGGCTTCCTTCAGAACGTCGGACATCGTAGGGCTTGATACAGCCCTTTACGTGGCGGAAAACCTTTATAAAGCTGTCACGGATGATGAGAAGCGCGACGTGCTTGTGCCGCCCGATTTCCTGCGCGAGATGGTCAAGCGCGGCTGGACCGGGAACAAAGCGGGACAGGGGTTTTACAAAAAGCAGAGAGGCGAAGGCGGCAAGAGCGAATTCTGGGTACTCGATTATGTGGAGATGGATTACCGAGCGCCGCAAAAAGTTCGCTACCCGTCTATCGATGCCGCAAAAGCTATTGAAGATGTTGCCGAACGGATTCGCACTCTGATTTACGGGAAAGACCGCGTTGGCGAATTCCTCTGGAAGACCATCAGCCAGAATCTGATTTACACGGCCAATCGCGTGCCTGAAATCTCTGACAACATAGTCAACATAGACAACGCCGTCCGCTGGGGGTTTAACCACGAGCTTGGAACTTTTGAACTGTGGGACGCGATAGGCGTAGAAAAATCTGTCGAAAAGATGCGCGGCGAAGGCCAGCAAATTCCCGCGCTCGTCGAGCAATTGCTCGGCGCGGGGAAGAAGAGTTTTTACGTCAATCGCGATGGCCGCAAATACTATTTCGATATTGAAACCGGCGACTACAAAGAGGCGGAAACACCGGCGGGCATAACGATTCTGAAATCGATCAAAGAACGCGAGCGGGTGATAAAGAAGAATGCTTCGGCGACGCTCGTGGACATTGACGACGGCGTCGCGTGCCTTGAGTTTCATTCGAAGATGAACGCAATCGGCGCGGACACGATTGCGATGATGAACTACTCGGTCAAAGAGGTGGGCGAAAACTTTGAAGCTTTAGTCATCGGCAACCAGGGCGAAAACTTTTCGGTGGGCGCAAACATAATGCTGCTGCTATTGGGCGCGCAGGAAGGCGAGTGGGACGAAATCGCTCTGTCCGTCCGCCAGTTCCAGAACGCCAACATGGCGTTGCGCTATTCGGCTAAGCCTGTGGTCGTAGCCCCGCACGGCATGGCGCTGGGCGGCGGTTGCGAGATAACTATGCACGGTGACCGCGCGCGGGCCGCAGCGGAAACATACCTGGGGCTGGTCGAGGTAGGCGTGGGGCTTATCCCCGGCGGCGGCGGGGTAAAAGAGATGGTTCTCCGCGCCACCGAAAATACTCTGCCCGACGAAGACCTCTTTCCTCACGTCAAGAAAGTTTCCGAGATTGTGGCAACCGCGAAAGTCGCTACGTCGGCGCTTGAGGCGAAGGAATTGGGATTCTTGCGCGACACCGACCCGATAACGATGAACAAGGACCGTTTGATCGAAGACGCAAAGCAGACGGTGCTGGCGCTCGTTCGCGACGGCTACACACAGCCGCGCCAGCGCACAGACATACCCGTGCTCGGCGAGCCTGCATACACGCTTATAAAACTCGCGGTGCATATGATGGTGCGCGGCGGGTTCATCAGCGAATACGACGGGCACGTGGCGCGAAAGCTCGGATACGTGATAACGGGCGGCAACCTTTCGCGCAGAACGCTTGTCTCCGAGCAGTACCTGCTCGACCTTGAGCGCGAGGCGTTTGTCTCTTTGTGCGGCGAGCGAAAGACGCAGGAGCGCATACAGCACATGCTGAAGACCGGCAAGCCGCTGAGGAACTGATCGAGAGTCTGATAACGAAAGATATTTGCTTGTCTCGTTTCTTGTGTAGTTAAAAGAAGCGATATGGAGATTCGAACATGAAAGATGCAGTGATAGTTTCAGCATTGAGGACGGCGGTAGGCAAAGCCCCGCGCGGCTCGTTGAAAGACACGCGACCGGATGATATGGCCGGGACCGTTATTCGCGCCGCCATCGAGCGAACACCGGGGCTTGAGCCTGACATGGTTGAAGATGTAATTCTCGGCTGCGCCACCCCCGAGGCAGAGCAGGGAATGAATGTAGCTCGGCAGGCTTCGTGGCTCGCGGGGTTACCAAAAGAGACGTCGGCGGTAACGATAAACCGCTTCTGTTCGTCCGGCCTTCAAGCAATCGCTTTTGCCGCCGAGCGAATTATGTGCGGCTGGGCCGATTGCATTGTAGCCGGCGGGACCGAAACGATGAGCCTCATTCCTATGGGCGGGAACAAAATTTCGCCTAACCCCACACTCGTAGACACCTGGCCCGATTATTACTTGAACATGGGTTTGACGGCTGAGAACCTCGCGCAAAAGTATTCGATCACGCGCGAAGAGGCCGACGAGTTTTCGTTGCGCAGCCATCAAAAGGCCGCAGAGGCTATCAAGGCAGGAAAGTTCAAAGACGAGATCGTGCCTCTCTCGGTCAAGACTGTCGAGCTTGACGCAAACGGCAAGCGGGTGACGCGCGAGTTTGAGTTCGGGCAAGACGAAGGGCCGAGGGCCGACACGTCGCTTGAGGCATTAGGAAAGCTCCGTCCGGTATTTCACGCTCGCGGGACAGTGACTGCGGGCAACTCATCGCAGACATCGGACGGCGCTGCGGCTGCCGTTGTGATGTCGGCAGACCGCGCGCGCGAGCTTGGAGTAAAACCGATTGCCAGATTTGTCGCGTATGCTGCCGCTGGCGTGTCGCCCGATTTGATGGGGATAGGTCCGGTGGCAGCCGTGCCAAAAGCTTTAAAGATTGCGGGCCTCACGCTCGACCAGATCGATGTGATTGAGCTTAACGAAGCCTTCGCGGCGCAAGCTCTTTCAGTCATAAAAGAACTCGGAATCAATCAAGACAAATTGAACGTCAACGGCGGCGCAATCGCGCTCGGCCATCCGCTCGGCTGCACGGGGGCGAAGTTGACTGCGACGATACTCAGTGAAATGCAACGGCGCGGCGCTCGTTACGGAATGGTGACAATGTGCGTAGGCGGCGGTATGGGCGCGGCGGGAATTTTCGAGCTGCTTTAATTGATAGAAAACTACTTAAGGAGATTCGCCATGACAAGCTTCGCAGAGACAAAGAAAGTGATTCAAGGCGGGAGCTTTCTGCTTGAAGACCACGATCCGCAGGAAGTCTTCACGCCCGAAGATATAAGCGACGAGCACCGTATGATCGCGCAGACCGCGCGTGAGTTTACGGAAAAAGAGGTGCTGCCGTTAGACGCGGAAATAGAAGCTAAGGACTACAAGCTGACGAGAGAGTTGTTGACAAAGGCCGGCGAGCTGGGGTTGCTCTCTATTGACATCCCGGAAAAATACGGCGGCGCGGGCCTCGACCTGCTCAGCTCGCTCGTAGCGTCGGAGAACATGACCGGGCAGGCTTCGTTTTCCGGCTCGCTCGGCGCGCACACGACCATCGGCACGCTTCCCATAGTCTATTTCGGGACCGAAGAGCAGAAGAAAAAATATCTGCCGCGTCTTTCGACAGGCGAGCTTATCGGGGCTTATGCTCTCACGGAATCAGGCTCAGGTTCGGACGCGCTGGGCGCAAAGACCAAAGCCGTGCTTACAGAGGACGGCAAGCATTACGTTCTCAACGGCCAGAAGATGTGGATCACCAACGCCGGGTTTGCGGACATCTTTATAGTCTTTGCAAAAGTTGACGGCGAAAAATTCACGGCCTTCATAGTCGAGCGCAATTTCCCTGGCGTCTCTGTCGCGCCCGAAGAGCACAAGATGGGGCTGCACGGATCGTCCACCTGCGCCGTCAATCTCGAAGAGGCTCAGGTGCCCGTTGAGAATCTTCTGGGCGAGATCGGCAAAGGCCATAAGATCGCTTTCAACATTCTGAACATCGGGCGGCTCAAGCTCGGCGTCAGCGCGATCACGGGTTGCAAGCGGCTCATAGGCATCGCCACAGAGTATGCAAAGCAGCGTCACCAGTTCGGCGTGCCGATAGCCTCATTCGGCTTGATAAAGCACAAGCTGGCCGAGATGGCTATACGCACTTACGCTGCGGACTCTATGACGTACCGGACCGTCGGAATGATCGAAGGCAGCCTTGCGGTGGTCGACCGCGATAACCCGGCAGAAGTTCTCGGCGCGATCGAAGATTATGCGGTCGAATGCTCGGTCATCAAAGTAGTCGGAAGCGAAACGCTCGATTATGTCTCTGACGAAGCTGTTCAAGTTTTTGGCGGCAACGGCTACTCAAAGGATTACCCGGTCGAGCGCGCTTACCGCGATGCGCGAATAAGCCGTATATACGAAGGGACTAACGAAATCAACCGTCTCATCATCTCCGGCCAGTTGCTGCGCCGCGCGGCCAAAGGCGAGCTTGCGTTGTTCCAGGCGGCGCGCAAGCTCATGGACGAAGTCCTCCAGCCTTCGCTCGGTGAAGACCCCGGAGACGGCGTCTTCGCTGCCGAAAGGTCGGCTTTGACCAATTGCAAGAAAGCAGCAATCGCGGTCCTCGGGATGGCTGCTCAGAAATACATGAACAAAGTTCAGGAGCAGCAAGAAGTTCTCGCGGCGGCGAGCGACATAATAATGGACTTGCTGGCGATGGAGAGCGCGATCCTTCGCACAGAGAAGTTGATTGGCACTCGCGGCGAGCAATCCGTCGCAATTCACATTGATGCAACGCGAGTCTTTGCAAACGACGCGATACAGCGCATAGAGCAGCACGCAAAGCAGGCGCTCGCGGCTATGGCCGAGGGCGACGAGTTGCGGACGATGCTCGCGATGCTGAAGCGGTACATGCGCTTCACTCCCGTCAACACCATCGCGGCCCGTCGCAGAATAGCCGACGCGATCATCGAAGCCGGACGTTACAACATGTAAGAAGGATGAGGGATGAGGGATGAAAAAGAATTTAGGATGGTTCTTTTCATCCTTCATCTTTCCGCCCTCCTCCTTCATCCTTTTCCCTGGCCCTTGCTATGAAGATTCACCGGATAAGCGTTCCCACCCCGTTTTATGTTGGCCCGGTTAATGTATATCTCATAGAAGAGGACCCTCTGACGCTCATTGACGCCGGGCCAAATTCGCCGGAATCGCTTGAGGCGTTGAGGTCGGGACTGGCGCGGCTCGGCCACAAGCTGTCGGATATAAAAAGAGTGATTGTCTCGCATGCTCACGCTGACCATTACGGCCTTGCGCGAGTCGTTGTCGAAGAGTCCGGCGCGAGCGCCTACATACACGCGTGGGACGCTCCCGCCGTGCGGCCCGAAGTTGACTACAGCGCGTATAGAAAATTGTTGACCGGCGCGGGAGTCCCGCGCGAGATGATCGACCGTATGGAGGCGGGCTACGAGAAGTTTCGAGGCTTTGCTTATCCGCTCGAACAGGTCGAGATTCTTGAAGACAATTCCGAGATACTTTTTGAGCACGAAAGCCTCACCGTAGTTCACACGCCGGGACACACGCCCGGCTCGATCTGTCTTGTGAGAACGAGCAATCGCACAGTCTTTTCGTCGGACACCGTGCTGAAGAATATAACTCCTAACCCTGTGCTCAGCCCCGACCCCGTAAATGAGCAGCGGCGCTTCCAATCGCTCGGCGAATACCTCGTATCGCTGGCCCGCATCCGCTCGCTCGCGCCGACGATCCTCAAGGGCGGCCACGGGGACGACGTTGACGATTTTGACGAGCACTTCAACCGGCTTTACCGCTTTACTCAACTGAGGCAATCGAAACTTCTTTCCCTGTTGCCAAAGGGCGGGGCCACGGGCTGGGATGCGGCGCTTCTGTTGTTCCCGAACGCGAACGGGTATCATCGTTTCCTCGCCGTCTCTGAAACTATAGCTCACCTCGATTACGCCGCCGCCGAAAACAAGCTTCAAATCGAGCGCAAAGGCGAGCAGGATGTTTATCATCTGCCTTAGGTCGGTTTTGACCCGGCATCCGCCGACTAGGAAAGCAAAGGCCGCTGTGTCGTCGCAAAGGGCGCAAAGAAGCCGCAAAGCACGCAAATTCTTTTTGCGATTTTTTGCGGTTCTCTTTGCGCCCTTTGCGACGAAACCAGCTCTCCCCAATTCAAGGAAATTCAAATAAATCATCTTCACGCTCAATTCTTTTATCTCTGTGCGCCGGTAGTTTATAATCCTGCAATGGATGACGATGATTCCTCCATATTTTAATCTGTTCGATTATTTCCTGGGGGACGACCGCCCCGCAGGATTAGGCAGGCGCACGGCGATAGAATTTCGCGGCGGGCGGATCACCTACGACGAGCTGCGCACGGAGGTCGATTACTGGAGCGGTCAGATACTCGCTTGCGGAGTGGAGCGAGGCGACCGCGTCGCAATTCTGCTATACGATTCGCCGGAGTTCATTGCAACCTTTCTCGCCACGGTCTCTATAGGCGCTGTTGCGGTCCCGATAAACACCTTCCTATCGGCGGACGAAGTAATCTTTATAATCTCGGACTCCGGCGCGCGCGCCGTGATTGTCGAAGAAGAGCTTGAGCATAAAGTCGACTCAAGCCAGCCGGGTTCGTCCTGCTCGATATTGATCGTAGATACGGAGGCCCGCCCGTACCTTGAGTTGAAAGAAGAGATCGCGACGCGACCCGCTTTCCCGTTGACGACGCGCGAAGACCCTGCTTTTCTGCTCTACACATCGGGCAGCACAGGGGCGCCGAAGGGCGTGCTTCATTTGCACGGCTCGATCCCTTACACGATAGAGTCATATTCAAATAGCATCCTGGAATTAAATTCAGAAGACAGGCTCTACTCGGCGTCGCGACTATTTTTTGCATACGGGCTGGGAAACAGCCTGTCATTTCCTATGGCTGCCGGGGCGACTGTGATACTGGATTCGGAGCGGCCTCAACCGGCGCGCGTGGCTAAGATATTTGAAGAGCAGAGGCCGACAATCTTTTTTGGCGTTCCGGCTGTTTATCGCGCGCTGCTTGAGCTTAGAACGCAAGGCGGGCAAGTCGACACTTCATCGCTTCGCTGCTGCGTCTCGGCCGGTGAAGCGCTTCCCGCAAGTATATTTGAAGAGTGGGAGCAGGCATTCAATCTTCAAATTCTCGACGGCATCGGCTCGACAGAGATGTTGCACATTTTCATATCTAACCGCGCGGGGTCTGCTCGCGCAGGCTCAAGCGGGCAGACGGTCGCGGGATACCAGGCCCGACTCGTTGACGACACCGGCGGGGAAGTGAAGGACGAGCAACTGGGCAACCTATGGGTGAGCGGCAAAAGCGCGACCGCAGGCTATTGGAAGCGCGCAGAGCTTACGGCCCAGACGATACGCGAGGGCTGGGTAAAGACGGGCGACATATATCGCCGGGATGAATCGGGGTTTTATTATCACATAGGCCGCTCGGACGATTGTTTTAAGGTGCGAGGGTTATGGGTGTCGCCCGTAGAAGTAGAGGCCGCGCTGCTTTCGCACTCTTCGGTTACAGAAGCGGCCGTCGTCTCGGCCCAGGACGGCAAAGGGCTGGCAACTGCAAAGGCATTCGTGGTCATCCGAACTGATGGGGAGCGCGAGGCGATGAAGGAAGGGCTGCGTGAATTCTTGGGTTCGCGCCTTCCGCAGCATAAAGTACCAACAGAGATCATCTTCATTCAGGAATTGCCTCGCACTTCAACGGGTAAGGTCCAAAGGTACAAGCTAAGAGCGGAAGGTCAGACGAGCCGGCACGGAGGACCGGATGAGGATTAGGCCACGAAATCTTTTTTTAGTCGCAATCACACTGCTCGCAACTGCGTTTCAATTATCCGCAATAGCCCAGCAAGGCTGGTCACAGGCTCAAATCTTTAAGCAGGGTGGGAAAGAGGCGACCGTCAACGCTGTCTCGTACAACGGCGACGAGATATGGGTTGTCGGCGCGGACGGGCTGGTCGCGAGGTCTTTTGATGAAGGCCGCAATTTTGAAAAAGTTGATTTGAAAGTCACGGCAGGTTTGAACGACGTTTTCGTTCGCAGAGACGACATCTGGATAGTCGGCGACGCGAGCACTATTATGTTGAGCACGGACGGCGGGCGCAGCTTTGAAAAAAGCCCGTACAGACCCGTGGGCAAGGGGGCTGACGGGATTGACCTCTATTCAGTCCAATTCACGGACGA
Source organism: Blastocatellia bacterium (assembly GCA_963728545.1). Lineage (GTDB taxonomy): Bacteria > Acidobacteriota > Blastocatellia > UBA7656 > UBA7656 > DASUNP01. The sequence goes on along the minus strand of CAVSKO010000002.1, from coordinate 753,568 downwards.
CCGTCGCGGCTACATAGTCGGCGATGAGGGGTTGATTCTCACGTCGTCGGACGGGGGATTCTCGTGGCGGGAACAGCGCAGCGGGACCGACGCTCAACTCTTTCACCTCAGTTTTCAAGGCGAGCGAGGCTGGGTCGTAGGGACGCGCGGCGTGATACTGCACACGGATGACGGCGGCAGGAATTGGTATCCTCAACGCTCAGGGACATCGGATGATTTGAATCGGGTTTATCTGATCACCGACGAGCTTGGGCTCATCACGGGAGACAACGGCGCGCTGTTGAGGACTGAGAATGGAGGCGCGACGTGGCAGAGGATACAACTGAGAACGACCGCGCCGTTGTTCGGCATGAGCTTTGTTGATAAGAAGACGGGCTGGATCGTCGGTTATAAAGGTCAAATCATTCGCACGTACGACGGAGGCCGCCACTGGGTCGAGCAGGAGAGCAGCACGAGCGCGGACCTTTTCTCTGTTGCGTTCTACAAGAATCGCGGGTATGCAATCGGGCGCGACGGACTGATAATGAAGTATTACGAGCGAAGGTAGCCGGTTGAAGTACGTATGTTAAAAAAAGGGCCGATCTCGCGAGATCGGCCCTTTTAAGTTTGCAAAGTTATTGGCCTGGCTTTACTGCCAGACTGTTAATGATTGAGTCGCCGTCGCAGGAGCCGGCGCCAGGGTGCTGCCGTTGCGGATGACTCGAAGCTGAGTGATGCCGCACGTCGGATTCTTAACACGGAGAATTCGGATTGCCCCATTCGGTATCAAAGCGTCGAGCGATTGGCCGTTCCAAGACCCCTTGGTTATGATCTTCCCGCCACTGCTCTTGAACTTGATCTTATTCGGCATCACGAACGTCGTGCCTTCGGGCGTGGTCGAGAGTTCAACCATCACGCCCTGTAGGAATCTGACTTCGGTTCCGCCCGACGGCTGACTGGTCCTGAGCGTCAGGCGGGTATTGTTGGAGGACAAAGTTATCGCGCTCGTATTGATGGTCGGCCCCGGCTCGCCAATAGAGAAGATGCCGCTTTGACCTGTTGAAGTCGTCCCGTTTGTGAGGCGTGCCGCGACCAGTATCCTCGCATTCGATGTGCAGACTGCGCTCTGGCCCGATATCGTCCAGTTAAACGTGCGGATATTTCCTTCGATAGCAGGGTCGTTCGGGCCGTTGAATGCGATCGGTATGTTGAACGTTTCGCCGCCGTTTGTCGAAAGGAAGATGTCAAAGCCGTCCACCAGGCTATCCAGGGCAGGCGGAACCACCCACGTGATAGTAACCACTTGACCGAACCTCAGGCTCGCTCCGGCGGCGGGGACTGTGACTGTCACGGTGGTGTCTGTGATAGTGAAATTCGCGTTGCTGTCATCCTGGTCCTGCCCGCCCGCGTTGTCGAAAGCGATGACGCGGATGCGCGCCATCGTCGTGTTAATGCCGGGAGGAACAACCCAGTTGAACGTCTCGCCTACGCTAGCCGTGTTCGGCACGTTCGAGGCGATGGGCTGGTTGAAGGTCGTCCCGCCATCCGTTGACAACCTGATCTCGAACCTCTGTATGGTGTCATCTCCGTTCGGATCGGTTGCATTCCAGGTGATCGGGAACGTGCTGCCGCTCGTGAGCGTTTCGCCGCCGTCGGGATCTGTGACTGTCACATCCGGGTTTTGATTCAGCGGCGGGATGTCGCTCGCGGCCGCAAGCACGACATAGACTTTACCCGCATCTGTTCGCGGCGGTTGAGGAGCGATAACCGGGCTTGAAAAAGGCGCGCCCACGATCAAATCGCCGCCCCTGTCATTATTCACATCGGCTGCGGCTATTGCCCACCCAAGCTCGTCGCCAGAGGTCTGACCTACAACGCGTATGTCGTCCTGACCGAGCGCGAGGTCTCTGGTCAATAAGAAGGTGAGGTTCGCGCCGCCGAAAAATATAAGCGTAGCTCCAGACTCGGCTCGCGTCAGGTGGTCAAAGCCGGGAACGCCTATCAAAACATCTGGAATCGTATCGTTATTGCCAGTCGTATTCACCTGGCCGGTCGCTACGGTCGAGCCGAGGTGATCCATGGTCGCAGACCCGAAAATAATCAGGTTGAGATTGGCAGGCCCCAGATTGATAATCTGCTCTGTCGCAGGTGCTACGGGATTGAAGCGCGTGCCCCCGAGCAGCAGGTATGCCTCACCCGTTTCCGCGCGGCCATTGGCGGGCCCGTCGGCATCCGGCGCGCCCCCTATCAAATCAACCGTGCCGTCTCCGGACACGTCCCCGACGGCAATCGAAGCTCCGAAATGGTCGCCCGAATCGATGCCATAAATGGAAGTCTGTTGTTGTGCCGCAGCAATGTCGAAGGTCTTGACTGTCGATCCAGCCGGCGGGTTCAGATTCATCCCGCCACCAAAAACCAGGTAGACCGCTCCGGTTTCATCTATAGGCGATGGTGTGGTGGGTCTATCGTCTCGCGGAGCGCCAATAGCAAGATCGGCTGCGCCGCCCGCATTCAGATCGCCCATCGCCACAGAGCTTCCAAACTGGCTGTTGATCTTGCCATAGATTTTGACATTGGCCGTCTGCGCTCCGACGGCCGTGCTGCCCAGGTTGATCACTTTTGTAGTAGTAGTGGTGTTCTGAAGCGGCGTTCCGCCAAAGAAGAGAAAGGCCGCGCCGCCGTTTGTTCGCGCAGATGTCGGCAGCGGCCCGGTGCTGCCTGGAGCGCCGACTAAAAGTTCAGAAGCAGATGACGCGCCACCCGCATCGCCCGCGGCGACTGCGCTGCCAAACCGGTCCCCGCTGCGCTCGCCAAAGATGGCGACGTTCGCCGAGTTGGCAACGTTAAGATCGATTGTGCGAGGCGTAGAGGAATTCGAGCCAAAGAAGATAAAGACAGCCCCATTGTCTGTTCTGGCGCCATCTCCCGTAGCCGGAAAATTCACACCCGGCGCGCCGACCGCAAGATCATCCGTGCCGTCGCCGTTGACATCCTTGACGACGAGAGAAAAACCGAGGTTGTCGCCACCGGCGGCGCCAAAAATCTTCACCTCGGGATCGGTATTGGTATCTATCGTCGGGTTAGAAAAATTCTTTCCGAAAATAACGTAGACCGCTCCGGCGTCCTGGCGAGAGACTCCCGCCGTAGGAGTAAAATCGGCGTCGGGTGCGCCGATGGCAATATCGGCGATATCATCATTATTGAAGTCGCCCGTCGCAACAGCGTGAGCGCGCGGGAAAGCGGTAAAGACTCCGGGGCTACCGTTTCCGCTTATCTGATCTTTTTCACCTGTTCCAAGAACAGTAACTGGAGCCGTCGTAACATCGATTGTTTGAATAGCCTGTGTGGTCTGAGCTTTCGCTTTTAACAAAGAGTTGCCCACAAGCCCGGCTATCGCCAATAAGAAGAAAGCCAATAAAAAAAAGGGGTGCAGGCGTGCGCCCTCCCCAGTTGGTCTTGAATACTTCATTATCCTTCCCCCCTAGTTTGTTGACTGGTTCGTCCGACCGTGCATTCTATCAACCCGACCTTTTACTGTCCAATAGAAAATTTATATTACGTCACGTGTGTATACATATGAGCTTAAATAATTGGAAAGAAACTTGTTGACTCGCTGGAGGTTTTTTGTTATTTTGCAACCCTTATTGAGCAAACAGGGAGTGAGGTGGAAATATTCGAAAAGAATTCGACGCACCGCAGCAAGCAGGCGAGTATTCTTGAAACAGAACTTAAATAAAACACTCCCGACCCGCCCTCGTGATTTTGGGCAAATAGCGTAAAGGCGCTTATTGATGTTTCAACCGCTGTTCGTAAGACCGCTACAATCCGAAGAAAGAGAGATACTGACCCGCTGCTTAGGATCTTCCAACAGGGAAGAGGCAGGGCGGGCCGAGATAATCTTGCTCTCTTCACAGGGGAGGACTGCGGCGGAGATCAGCCAGACGCTCAAATTTCATCCTTCGAACATAAAAAAATGGATAAGAAAATTTAACAGGGACGGCATAAACGGTATCGTCGTCAAAAAGCGGGGCCCGCAAGGGGGGCCGCGCCCGCATTTCACGGCGGCTCAGACGGCTGCGATTCTCGAACTGGCTAATACGGATCCATCGGGTCTGGGCTTGCCTTTCAAAGAATGGACGCCGCAAAAACTCGCGAACACGGCGGTCGAGCGCGGGATCGTAATCCGCATAAGCCACGTCACGGTAAGGCAGATATTGAAGCGAAACGAAAACGGTAATCAAAAGGGGCACAGCCTGGTCCACACCTCGGGCATCAACCCTCAACTGCCTTCGCACTTCACCCTGGGCAAAGAAGCGCTTGCAAAATCGCGTTACGAGAATGCTGTCGAGCACCTTGCGGCTGCGCTCACAGAAGAGATGCTCCCACTGGAAGAAGAGGCATTGACACGATCGTTTCTCAGTCAGGCTTTAGAAGAGTTGAGCAAGTATGAAGACGCTTACAGCGCTATAAACAAGTATGAAGACCCGCACGCTTTGTCATCATTGTCAATGCAGTCGAGGGCGCGCATACGTCTGCGCATCGGATGGGTGAGTAGCTGGCTCAAGAATTATCCGAAAGCCATCGCTTCGTTAAATGAGGCGATGAAGCTCTACATCGAGCTTCATGACAATCTCGGCGTGAGCGAAGCCAACTACGCCATTGGCCACACATATATCAGGATAAATGAGTTTAGAATCGCGCGTGATTACCTGGCTGCTGCTGCCGGCGTTCAAAAGACAACGTTAGATGTAGAGCTTCTCGCGAGAATTTATGACCGGCTCGGAGCGGTCAATTTTTACGAGGGCGCGTTTTCAAGCGCCAAGGAGAATTATCTCAAAGCGCTCGATCTTGCAGAAGGGACCTCAAACACCAACTTGATAGGTACGATTCTGCTGGACCTGGGAACGGCTTACGACGACGATCTTCGAGAGCGCGACGAGCAGGCGCGTTACCTCAAGCGGGCAATCGAGTATCTTGAGAAGGGTGGCCACAAAGATCATCTCGCGCTGACATACAACAATCTTGGCGATCTGCTGCGCTGCGCGGGCGAATGGGACGAAGCCGTCGTCAATCTTAAAAAGGCCATGGCAACGGCGCAGCGATATATAAACCCGACCTGGGAGGCCACGGCGCGCATTACGCTGGCGGAGATACTTTGCGCGCGCGGGAGTTTCCAGGAAGCTGAGGCGCACCTTAAAAGGAGCCTGGAGCTGCTCGAAAACGTGGAGAAATGGACGGAGGCAAGCGCGCTTCGCATACAGGCTTTGCTGTATCAGTGGACGGGCAGGATGGACGCCGTGAGCAAATCTTTGAAGGAAGCGCTCACGCTTTCGACCTCGGTCGGCGATATGCAGGGCGTGTCGTTTGCTCGAATAGCGCTCGCCGAGTTCTATTTTTTACAGTCAGATTACGAACAGGCCAGGGAATATCTCGACCTGGCGCAAAGCCGTTTGAAGGAAGAGAAATCACTATCAGGCGCGGGGCTGGTTCAAAGATTGACGGGCCAGATAGAGGCGGCGTCGGGAAGGTTGACCGAAGCGAAGCAGCATATAGCCCAGAGCCTTTCGATCTTTACGACGATAGGGAATCCCTACGAAGTTGCTAAGAGCCATTACGAGATGGGGCTGCTTATGCAACGGGCGGGCGAGATGAGAGACGCCGAATCGAACCTGCTGACGGCGAAATCAACGTTTGAAAGTCTCGGCGCAGAGCCGATGCTTGCTCTAACGACGCGCGCCCTGAATTCTCTGGCGAAGCGGGAAGAGAAAGGGCCCGAGATCATCCGCGTCAGCCCTCCGAGCGACGTGCTTTTGATGCAGAGACTGATAGAGGCCTCATCGTCAAAAGAGCTGCTCGTCCAAGAACTGGCCGCTGTCATCTGCGAAAACCTCGAAGTGGACGGGGTGATGATTCTACGGGTCGCTGAAGACCACCAGCGGCAGTTGCTGGTCACGCGAGCAATCGGGAGGGTGGAAGCAGAGCTTCTGGCGGACTCTATAGATTATAACTCCGCCGAAAGCATCGGCCGGTCCGTCAATGGATACATTGTAAGGATCAGGGATGGCTTGAAAGCCAGTCTGGTAATTTATATGCGGGCTTCGGGCGAGGTCGACTTTGGGCGACTTCAGCCTCTGCTCAAACAGGCGGAGTTTGGAATCGAAGCCTGCTCGCTCAGGGTCGCCGCGCGCAACGGCACGCCGCCGGCTGTGGACCATCGCACACATACGGTTATGCCGGGATTTATCGTAGGCAGCCCGCTGATGTTCAACGTCATCGAGCGAATTCACAAGATCAGGACCAGTGATGTGACGGTGCTGATTACGGGCGAGTCCGGCACAGGCAAAGAACTTGTCGCGCGCGCAATCCATGTGGAGTCTGCGCGCGCCCGCGCGATATTCCTCCCGTTTAACTGCACGGCTACACCAAAAGATATTATCGATAGCCAGTTGTTCGGTCACCGGAGGGGGGCGTTCACAGGGGCGACGACGAATTATCCCGGGATAATAAAAGCTGCCGATGGGGGCACACTCTTTCTTGACGAGATAGGCGACCTGTCGCTCGAAGTGCAGCCGAAGCTGATGCGCTTTTTGCAAGAAGGCGAGATTCAGCCGCTCGGCGAGACAAAGCCTCTCCGCGTCAACGTGAGAATCCTTGCTGCTACGAATACCGATCTTGAGCGCGCGGTCGAAGACGGGCGATTTAGAGAAGACCTCTTCCACCGCCTCAACATCATACGCATACACGTGCCTCCTTTGAGGGAGCGGCGCGAAGAGATACCGGTTCTCGCCTCACATTTCCTGGAGCACTTTCTATCGCGTTCGGGCAAACAGGGTGTCATGATGATGCAAGAGGCAGTTGTCGCGCTCTCAGAGTTCGATTGGCCCGGAAACGTGAGGCAGTTGAGAAACGAGATTGAAAGGGTAGTGGCTTACGCCAATGACGGCGAATATTTGTCGCTCGAACATTTTTCGCCCGAGGTCGCGCACCCGAGAAGACAGGCTCGCCAGGACCGAGGCTCGTATTCTACGAACGGGTATCCGAGCGGCCCTTTCTCTACGGGAAGGGAATACCACCCGAACGGCGGGGGCCGTGCCGTTGCCAGTAACGGGCAACGAGAAGCGAGCGACGCTCCGGCGGGCAAGCCCGTAAAGCTGAAGGAGGCGACGGCAGCGCTCGAACGAAAGCTCATAGAGGAAGCGCTGGGGAGAAACAAGAATAACCTGTCACGCACGGCCATAGATCTGGGACTATCCCGCAGAGGTTTGAGGCTAAAATTGGGACAGCTCGGTATCGAACGGGAAGAGCGTTTATAAAACGGCGACAATTTTTGATTGCGGCGCGTGAAGGGTATCGAAAAAAAAGTCGCGAATTTTGCGCATAAAGACTTGACGTTGAAGCGGTTCTGAAAATATGATCAAGCTTCCGTTAGGTAACTCAGATCCGTACTAAGTCCTTTATGTGTAAAGCGATTTCCCACTGGTACGAATTTACCAGCCGTTTGGGAAGATAGTATCCGGTCCGCAGGAAGTTTTAGAATAAGCTCAGGACTTCTAAGCCCTTTGATTTGTATAAGAAAGATAGATAGCTGCCGGGACGGGAGCCTGGCATAAGGGATGCTAGTGAATCGGGCGATTCAAGCTGTATAGAATTATCACGATTCCAAGCCTTCGGAAAAAGGACGAATATGAGAATTCAAAAAGTATTCAGGAGCCTGGTCGTTCAGGCTTCGGTGCTTGCGATGCTTTTGATTGGCTTCTGTGCTATCCCCTCCATGTCTTACATGCTCGATACGATACCGAAGATCGAAAACGTAAGTCTGCCGGGCGCGTACGGAGCTACCAACAACACCGCTTTCGTCTTGGACCGCTACTCTATCGTGGCTCCGTTTGGCCCTTCGACTAACATCGATGAGGTCACCAATCTCTCACAGCTTGATAATAATCAAATATACCTTTATGACACTAAGAAGCCCGAAAGCAGCCCGAAAATCGGCAGGTTGAACAACTGTTATTTCCCGACGAAATTGGTTTTTGATGCAGGTTCAAATACCGTTTTTGTCCGCGGCACCGAATACGTCGAAGTGGGTTCCGGCTCGGGCCTGTTCGAATCGCACGAGGTTTTGGTCCACATACGCTTGAATCTGGAAGCGGATGGGAAACCCGGATTCGACCCGGATGGCGCGGTCCCGATTCGCATCAGAGGCGTGAATAGGGATGTTACCGAGGACGCGCCCGACCAGTTCGTGCTCGGTCACGGCGGCAATATACTCGTATTCACGAACGGTTCTTTGATTTTCACTTATGATGTCTTAAAGGGTGATTTCTATCCCGTCGTTATAGATAATATTAACCCTGGGAACATTGTTTCGTATCTTGGAATAGACGAAACCAGCAACACTCTCACCGTGGCGACAAGCCGTAGGATTGAGGGAAGCGAAGGCGCAGTGAGCTTCACGTCCGATCTTTACTTTTACCAATTGGCGAAGGATGGGACGGTGAATTTGATCAGGCACCTGTCGCCTGAGAACTTCGGCGAAGGAATTTTCTTATCGGCAGGAAGTAACGCGGTGGTGAGCTGGGATCCGAATACGGCGACCGTCGAGTACGGATATTTCATGACCAACGACGGCTCGGTCTGCGTGGTCGATCTCAAAAATAAAGACGGCAATGCTGTGATTGAGAGAGCTGCCGTGATGCCGGAGTTTGCTCAATCCGGGGATGTTGAGCCGGGGCCGGTTCTCTGTTAAATATGATCGCGCCAAAAAATTGCTGACTATTGTAAAGCGAGGCGGTTTCACGAAAATCAGACGGCCAAGCTTTGTCGAACGAGGAGGAAAGATTCGACGTCCATCCTTTATTCAATTTGAAGGGTCGGCTGTCGTCGGATTAGTCCAGTTTAGTAAAAAGAACCGCGTGGCTGGCCAGAGGGTTTTCGACAGAGTGTTTGGAAAAGAATCTCAGATCTCCAATCTTGTTGCCGGACAAGGCGCTGTAGGACTTATATCAACCTACTCAGGTCTGGTTTTTACCGTCGATAGTTCCGTTTCACTCGACCGGGCAAGCGTTAATTTTATAGGCGAGCTAGGACCTCGCATTGAGCACCTGGCTTACAATGCTAGTCGCCAGAGTCTAATAGCAATAAGCTCGTACAGTCTTGATGAGGAGAACCAGACTATGCTCCCTGGTTCGGTTCTGTTTGCAAAAATTCCTTTGAACTCAGAATAAAAGTCGCAAAGTAGAAGCTTTTCGCGCATAAAGCTAAAGTACTTGTTTTCGGGGTCGCAGTTCACGATGCCTGACGAGTTATATCGCTCGCGTGAGTGTCTATAACATCAGGTCGCCTTTGAAGAACCGTTCCGCAAAAGCAATTCTATCCAGGATACTCGGCTACCTGGAATAAGGAGAAGGATAGACGATGAAAATAAAAAGAGCAGTAATGCTTTCAGTGCTTGTCGCGGCCATTGCCGCTATCGCACTGCCTGTCATTGGCCTCAGGGCTCGCGCTGCTTCCAACTCGGCTAATTTCAAAGCCGCCGCAAGGCTCGCACCCTTGCCTCAGCAGGCGCCCGCTGCCGCTGAGTCGTTGGATCAGTCCGCCGCCGCCCCTTCGGGCAATTATTCTCCCGACACCCTTAAGGCGCTCGGGATCAAACGCCTCCCCGACGGTCTTCACTCCCGTCAGGTCGGCAAACTTCTGGCTCAGCGCATCCAGCGCGCCAACCCGGGCTCGAATCTTCGCGGCCCGCTTGGCCCCTTCACCGGCCCCGGCGGATCGGTTCCCATCGATCCTCCGGCTCAGCGCAAGGGCGGCGGCCAGGGGCCTCCTTTGGCCGGCCAGCCTGTCGTCCTCAGCGAGGTCGGCGCGCTGTCGGCCGCTCTGATCACGACGATCGGCGGCCGCGACACCCAGTTTTCCGAAGTCGCTTTGTTGGCCGACTGGGACGGCCGCGAGGACTGCACAGCCGATCGCTCGGCGAAGGTAGATGATTTCTCTACCATTGAGCCCGACATCGATTTCAGCCTCACGAAGGCCGCCATTTCGGAGGTGACTTTTGCAAACGGCCACCTGCTGAACCTCTACTACTACGGCGACTCTGTGGGCAACGTCTACTTCGGGGCCGACCTGGTCGGCAACTCGCTTGTGGATGTCGTTTTTGATGTGAACATACCTGACCTCGTCTCGTCGGGCACGGGCTTCACCTCAAACGGCTTTGTGTTGCAGAACCCGACTACGCTGGACTGCTCGGACGACCAGGTGACGGTCACGGGCATCGCCGTAAACCCTGTAGCCGACCTGGGAGATTTCGGGGCGGCATTTTGCGGGATAATCGGCGAGGTGATCTACGTATCGGTGCACGACTCGCAGGGCTGCGCGTCGAACGCGGCGAACCAGCCGATCCGCACGCGCATACTGGCCTTCGCGACATTCAACATCGGGGCGACGGTCTTCATCGTGCCGCAGGTGCGACAGATACTGCGCTCGCAGTTCGGCAACACGGGGGGCGTGGCGGTGGACGACGACGGGTCGTTGTACTTCCACCTGTCAGACCTGGTGCAGTTGTCAGGCGCGGCGATCTTCAAGGCGACCGAAGTGGCGCGAAGCACGGCCCAGAACGGATTGTGCGGATCGCCGGTGCCGCCGGGCCGCATAAACCGAGTGATCCCGTTGATCGCGACGCCGCCTACGTTGGGCAGCGCGGCGACGAGCGCGACGGCCTTGACGGTCGTGGGATCGAGATTGACGAATTATTCAGGCAACGCGACGACGTTCGGCAACGTGGTGGCGATAACGACGGGGCCGTGCAACGTGGTGTACGCAGCCGTGGCGGCATCGTTCCAGGCGGGGGCAGTAAGTTTCGAGCAGTTGACGCAAGGGTTGTTCACCAACCCTGGAGCGCTGCCGGCGACGCCCTCGATGGTAATAAGCTTCGCCGACTGCTCCGGGGCGTTCGACGTCTGTTCGAGCCCAGCGGCGGGATTCCCAGGCCAGATACCGCTGGCCGACGGGTTCGCCGACGGGCCGACGGCGACGATAGCGCGAGTGGTGGGAGTGAACAACTTCCGAGTATTCGTGCTGGGCAACGGGCCGGGGACGATCCAGACGACGCAGTCGCTGTTGGATGCGCGAGTGATCCTGGCGAGCGTGTTGAAGCTGGACTTCCAGGTGGACTTCACGGAGCACTCCGGGATAGCGGTGAGCGAGGAAGGGACGGTGTTCGTCATAAGCGGAGGAACGCCGGCAGGGATAGGGAAGAACCCGTCGCCGATGTTCACAGAGATACTCTGTTTTGAGGATATGTGTCCGATGGACCGGCGAGCGGACTTCGTGGATTTGAGGGGTTTGCCGACGGACCAGGTGCCGAACCCACCGGCGAGTGGAGGGAACCAGGGAGACGGAGACAGTGACCGGTTCGACCACATCTTCCACCAAGCGCCGATAGACCAGGTGACGTTGACGCCGACGGGGTTGAGCGGGTTGGCGCGAGGGTTCCTGCGCTACACGAACCGGTTGGCGCCCATAGCGATGGGGACGGGCGTGACGCTGGGACTGACTGGCGGCCAGACGGTGCAAGATGACGACGACGCGGACGGGCCGATCATATTCGAGGCCTTCGACCCGTCGCATCAGACTGCGGGCGGCGACGATCAGAACACGCCGTTCCGAGGTGATGATGACAACGGCGCGGGCACGCCGGTATTGGTGGGGCTGCTGGAAGGCGGATTCGAGTTCGTCTTCGGGGGGCCAGTAGGGACGGCGGCCTGTGTGTGGAATGGACTGTTCTTGAACTCAAACGGGAGCGTGACATTCGGAGTAGGGTCAACGAGCCCGTTCCCGACCGTGCCGGCCTTCCGGAGCGGTCCGCCGAGGATCGCGCCGGCGTGGGCGGACCTGGATCCGGGGTCGAGGACGACATCGGACATATTAGCAGTAGGAGTGCCGGCCTTTAACACCTTCCCAGTGCAGGCGTTGGGATTTGCCAACATCAACGCGTTCAGGGTGCGGTGGATAAACGTGCCGGAGTTCATAGACAACGACGTGGACATATTTAATGACGCGCCCTTGTGCGGGTCGTCGAACACGTTCTCGGTGACATTGTATGATGACGGGACGGGGATTGACGAGAACGCCTCGCAGCCCTTGAACCCGGCCAACCCGATCGGCAACAACTCCGTGCCGTTCGACCTGCAGGAAGGGCCTACGGACCTGAGATTCGTCCGCGAGCCGAACACGCAGATCATCGTCGGCTGCCCGCCAAGACCCGAAGGCAGCGGCCACTTCATATTCGAGTACTGCCGTATGGACCTGCTCGGCACGCCTGACCGACCTGTCATAGTCGGCTTCTCGATCGGCGGCACCAGCCCGCTCAACCCGCCCGGCCTGTGCGAGATCAACCTCTCGACGGCTGCTGCGGCAGCGGACACTGCTCCGTTCGGCGTGTTGCAGGGCGTGACGGCCAGCATCATGCCTTGCCTGATCGGGGAAGGCACCGAGCCTCACCTGTTCGAGTTGTTCAACGAAGGCTCAGACCCGACGATCGGCAGCGGCGGCGAGATCACGTTCGCCACGCCGGACTTCGATCTGAGGTTCGAAGGCAACGACGCGGCGCTGTGCACCCCTTCACGGCAGAGAGACCCGAACCGAGGGAAGGTGGGCTTCTTCGGCGTGGGATGCGCCCCGCCGGCAAACCCGCTGTGCCGACAGGTGTTAGTAGGGTCGTTCGTGACGACGCCCAACGCAGGGACAGACCTGATAGACGCGCTGTGCGCTGTACAGGTTAACCTGTTAGGGTGTGGGTTCTTCCCCAACGAGACGACGATAATCTGTCAAGGGTTCCAGAGTGACACGGGAGTGCCGCTGCAGAGGAACGGGAAGACGGTTTCAACGGCCGTTACGCTAGCGTGTGACACGAACGGGGACGGCGTGATAGACGCGACGATAGCGTTGGGGACGGTGACGCCGGTCAACAAGAACCTGGTACGAGCGACGTTCAATCCGTTGGCGGCGTTCCCTGGTACGGCGTTCCCGACGGCGTGCTGCGGAGGGGCGGCGAACCTGACGGTGACGACGACGTTCACGGCAGGAGATAATAATATCTTCGGGCCGTTCACGCGGACGGTGGTATGCCCGATAGATCTGGGAGTGAGGGCGCCGGTGGTGTTCTCGGTGACGCCGAGTGACGGAAACTGTGCGGTGCCGATCCAGAACCTGATCGTGACGGGAGCGTGCTTCTGCCTGCCGGACGGGACGCCGGGAGTGACGAGCGCGTTCGCGGTAGAGGTAGGGAACACGGCGAACCGGATAAACGGGATAGTGAAGCCGTTGAGCTGTTTCGCGGTGGACGCGGAGTTTGTGTTCACGAGCGCGAATGCAGGGAAGAGGTTCTTGATCTTCCTGGTAGGCCCAGGAGGGACGAGTCGAAACCTGACGAGCTTGCCTGCGGGAGCGCCGGTGGGATGCCCGATAGGGAACGAGCAAGGCATCCAGGTCACCTTCACCTGTAACTCGACAGGAGGAGGTGGCGGCAACGGAGGACCGTGTGTGCCTGGTGACACACGACCTGAATGTCCGGTGATTGACATCGCTGTCGTAACCAACTGCGATTTGAACCGCCAAGATAATGGTGCGTTCACGCTTACGATCACCGGATCGAACATCAAGCAAGGTGCGACAGTGACGGTAGGAGGCGTGGCGCCGAAGAAGGTGAAGTTCAAGGAGCTACAGTCCGGAACCAACACCTTCAACAAGCTTGTGCTGAAGGGCAGGGTATGCAGCAGCTTGCCAGGAGCGGTAGTAATAACCAATCCTGGTGCAAGAGCTTCACTGCCGTTCCAGTGCAATCGGAGCTGCCCGACTAATTAATCAGGAAAGAAGCTAAAGCAGTTAAATCTGTTTCTTTCTTAAAACTCAAAGGAGGACCACCGGGTGGTCCTCCTTTTTATTGGCTTGAGACATTAATGACCGGCATACAACTCTTGCTGACTTAATCGATAATCCCCCGGTTCTCCTATTCATCCAAAGCTTATATTGTTATACTTTTTTGTCTCATGTTGATGAGATAACGGGACACATTTGAGATGAAGACTTGGTGAAAACCGCTACAAAGCCTCAATTTTCGAAGTAGCGCGACTGGAATATATTTTGCTGAAAGAATTGCATCGGTTCTCTTTTTATGAAGACTCAAAACTCGCGTTAAAGCTAACTTTGGGAAGGTAAAACTATGCGGTCGGCTCCACGAAAAGTCAGGTCGAGCAATAGGGCGCAAGCGCCCAGGTCGGAAGATGATGAGATGGGCGGCCAGGCCGCATTCAATGCCGCGTTCAATTGGGGGCAAATTTTCGACGCGATCCCTGAAGGGGTTTCGATACATTCTCTCGAAGGCACGATACTTTATGCCAACGGGAGGTTAGCCGAAATACTTGGTAAGCCGCTCAAGGAGATAATCGGACGGGCGTGCGCCGATCTTTTTCATACGGGGCCGGAGACTTGTCCGCACGAACAGGTAATAAACACCGGGCCTCGGATGGAGCTAAAGGGCAGGCTTGCGGTCGGCCAGAAAGTATATATCGTCTCGATTGAGCCTATTATGTTTGAGGGCAAGTCGATAGTCGGTTATATGAGATTGATGTTGGACGTTACCGACCGCCAGCGCGCGCAGGAGGAGTTGCTCAAAACCGAGCGATTTGCAACGCTCGGGCAGATGATTTCAGGATTAGCGCATGATGTGGGAACGCCGCTAAATATTATATCGGGATATTGTGAATACTTGTTAATGAGGTCTAAACCTGAGGATCAGGGATACCGCGAGCTATCTACGATCCTGAATCAAACGCGCCGCATCGCCGATTTTATCAAGCAGATAGTCAACCTGGCCCGCCCGGCGCAGGGCCGCTCGGATGCGATAGGGCTGAAGGGATTTCTTACAGAGGCTTTGGACTTAATGGGCCATCATCTGAGAAAGGCGAACGTGAAAGCATCGGTTGTAGTTAATACAGACCCGCCGCTGATCTACGGGGATGCCCCAAGGTTGAGACAGGCGCTTTTCAACATCTTTCTAAACGTATCGGAGCGGGTGGGCCAGGGGGGCAGCCTGGAGATTGCGATAGACGACACACCTGCGCTCACCTCACTTGCGAGAATCTCTATTGCGGGGATTGATAGAGAAGGAAACGGAGTCGATTTTTCTCAATCATTTGCCGGTTTTCTCAACCCCTCAAAAGGCGGCGAAGCCATTGGAATGGGGTTGACGCTTGCGAGAAATATATTGGACGAGATTGGGGCAAAGGTAGAAACGGCAGATATAGCTGATAAGGGAAAGGCACTTGTCGTTTATATCCCCAAAGACGGCCGCGCTCCCGCGCCGGCGGCCAAGGGAGAGTAAAAAATGGGGAAGATGAATCAAAGAATATTAATCGTCGAAGACGAAGAGCAGATGTGCGAATTGTTGATGTCCTTCTTTTCCGAGAAGGGCTATCGCGTAGACTCGATTCAAAACGGAGAAGGGGCGTTCGGACGCCTTGAAGAGCAAGACTACGCGCTGGTGATTACGGACATAAAGCTACCCGGAATGAGCGGGCTTGAACTGCTCGCGCGGATCAGGGTCGATTGGCCCGAAGTAGCCGTAATAATTATGACGGCTTTTAGCTCTATCTCATCCGCCGTAGAAGCGATGAAGCTTGGGGCAGAAGATTATATAGGCAAGCCGTTCCAGTTGGACGAGCTTGCGATAACGGTCGAAAAAGCATTGGAGCGGTTGAGCCTTCGCCGGGAAGTCAAGGAGCTTAGAGCGGAGGTACGCGAGCGATATAACTTTTCAAACATCGTCGGGCGCAGCAAGCCTATGCAGCAGTTGTTTGAAGTAATAAGGCGAATTGCCGCGCGTAGAGATGCTTCGGCGTTGATAATCGGCTCGACGGGAACAGGCAAAGAACTGGTTGCGCGCGCAATCCACTATAACTCGGATCGCCGGGATGCTCCCTTTATGCCGATCAATTGCTCAGCAATACCCGAGACGCTTCTTGAATCAGAGTTGTTCGGGCACCAGAAAGGGGCGTTTACCGGGGCGCATGAAACGCGGCGGGGGTTGATTGAAGAGTCGCAGGGGGGCACAGTCTTTCTTGACGAGATCAACACGTTATCGCCAAATCTTCAGGTAAAGCTTTTGCGCGTCTTACAGGAGCGAGTGGTGCGAAGGGTCGGGGGGCGCGAGAACATCCCCATAGACATTCGCCTCGTCTCGGCGAGCAATCAAGACCTTGAAGATGCGGTGAAGCGCAATGAGTTCCGCCAGGACTTGTATTATCGTCTCAACGTGGTGCCGGTGCGTCTCCCGGATCTAAAGGATAGACGGGAAGATATCCCTCTGCTTGTGCACCACTTTCTACAGAAGTTCGCTCAACAGCACGGCGAGCCTGCGCGAAGATTTTCAAACGAGGGCATGAGAATTCTTATGACTCACACATGGCCCGGCAATGTCCGGGAGTTAGAGAACGCCGTCGAGCACGCGCTGACGATGGGGAGCGGCGATGTTTTATCGCCCGAGGACCTGCCCGCGAGCGTGACCACGCCAGAGCGTGACATAGTTGACGAGGCGACGCTGGATAACGCGACGCTTGCGGAAGTAGAGCGACGTTATATACTTCGCATACTGGAAAAGATGGACGGCCATCAGATAAAGACCGCTCAGATTCTCGGCATAGACAGGCGGACGCTTTATCGCAGGCTGCGTCAATATGGTTTTGGGGGCAGCTTCCAGGATGATGAAGACGAACTGGATCAAGCGGATAAGAAGGATATGCGAGCGCAGGCGTTTTCGACATAAGCAATTGCGCGGGCAATAACATTTCAGCGATTGTGTGAGGGCCTACGATGGGTGAGGATCGGATTGAGGAGAAGAGAGAAGAGGCTGAATCGATAGAGGGCGGAAAAGAGGATTCGGCATTACGGATCGGCGCTCGGCACGGAGAAGATACTCTAGAAGACGACCGCCAGGGCTATGCCAGGGACATAGCGCCGGAAGGAGCGGCGACCGACAGGGGAGATCATTCGAGGATCACAAGCGCTGGGCTCTCTTACACTAACAAGCAGCACCCTTCAAGGCGGCTGGAGCTTCGATCTAAGGGCTTCGGTATAGGTGGTGGTTACGAGCGACCTTACAGGAAAGATAAAGCGAAGCGCGGGGATGCTAAAGAAGAGCTGTACGGCCCGATGCCACACTCCGGATATTACGGTGCGGGAGAAGCCGCTCGCCCATTCAAGGCCGGCCAGGCCACATATCAAAATGAGATATCATGGTACGAAAAGCAATACGGCGAGCATACCAGCGGTTACGAAAAGAGCAAGAAATAGGCCTTTATTCGACCATTTTCCTTTTTCCCATCAATATCTCCGACGCCATTTGCTCATCTTTCGTGTACTTGGTATTGCCTTCGACTATCCACTGGCCGCCCTCTCGCTTGAGTATATATCCTGAAGACTCGCGTTGAAGCTCACCCGAACCGGAGCCAAATGTGTAGGTAGTAATGACCCCCGCATAGGCTTTATCCGGGACTTGCTTGTTTGTATGAAAGAGTTCTATCTTGACCTCCTTGACATCAGGCGCTCCGTGAGTCTTTAAATACTCCTGGATAGCCATCTGGGCTTCCGCGTTATTTTTTGAACAGGAAGCAAAGCAAGGCGCCAGTAACAGGCATAGAGCGAAACAGAGAGTGCGGGCGGATAACCCCGCGCGAAATTGAACGTGAACCATAATAAAATTTCTACATTATGAGGGGATGTTTTTCAAGTTCCAGCTTTAACCCAAAGCGGGCAACGGAATAGAAGAGAGGTAGTTATGGGACTCTATTTGCGACAGCTTTTGGCGGGGAGAGATTTTGCAGAAGGAGACGTATTCGCAGGCCAGATGGCGAACTTCGTCTACCTTATCGGTGACGACGTGTCGAGAGAGTGCATGATTGTCGATCCGGCGTGGGACATACAAGGCATCTGTGATTACGTTGAGCGAGAGGGGATGCGATTGACCGGCGCTCTAGTCACGCATTATCACCCGGATCATGTGGGCGGAAATATATTCGGTCACAGCATCAAGGGTTTGAGCGAGTTACTTGCTGTCCACCCTCTAAAGGTACACGTAAATGAGGCTGAAGCCGAAGGTGTAAAGGTTATAACAGGCCTTTCTGACAGCGACCTTGTGAGACATTCCGCAGGTAGCGACCTCTCGATAGGCGGAGTCAAAGTAAATTTCTTGCATACGCCCGGCCACACTCCGGGCAGCCAGTGTTTTCTGGTCAACTCGTATCTCGTCTCAGGCGATACCCTGTTTATAGGAGGGTGTGGGCGAGTCGATCTCCCGGGGAGCGATCCTGAGCAGATGTACTACTCGCTCACGCAAGTGCTGGCAAAGCTACCCGAAGATACTGTGCTATATCCGGGCCATAATTATGCCGCTCGTCCTCAAAGCACAATTGGAGAAGAGAAGCGGCAAAACTATTATCTGCGGATAAAATCTCTAGAAGACTGGAAAATGGTAATGGGCAGACCATAATTTCAAAGACCTGCATCTGATAACGTTTCTTATTTTATCCATTTCATCCTTCTATCAGAGAAGGGGGATAAAAGAAGTAGAATAGTATTGACTGAATTAATAGAGCATCCATAATAGAGATCATCTGCCGCGAATTCTCTCGTTGAAGCCTCTGTCCCCATCGTTTGCCCCTGCTGACGACTTACGCTCGACATTTAACCGTTAGGAATTCTAGTAGGAACTTTCGCCCCTGCTGCTCATCAGGGCCTACTGCCAAAAAATCATTATATGAACAAAATGAATCAATCACAGTCCAAACTCAAATCTGATATTGAGTTGAGCGGTAAATTGTTATACCTGCTCGGAAAGCTTGGTCTTCGGACACTGGCGAGCAAACTCTCTATCGGCATAGTCGTGCTGGCAAGCCTGTCCACGCTTGCGGTATGCGGCGCAATCTACCTGGGGGTTAGCGAGGTTGTCGAATCTAATGAGCCGCTAAGACGACTGGCGATTATAGCTGCTGCGCTATTGGTCCTTTTTATATTCGGCATCGTAGCCCTGATGTTCGCCAGGGCGGTCGCGATAAATATCAAGATCATGTCAAAGGCTATTGAAAGTGTGCGGGAAGGCGAGCTGGACGGGAAGATGCGAATAGCTACGGGCGACGAGCTGGAAGAAGTCGCGCGAAACTTTAATGATATGGTAGGCGAAATTGCATCGCGCCTTGAGCGGCAGGATGAACAGAGGCGGTTGCTTGCTGAGAGCGAATCGGGTTGGAAGGGGCTTTTTGAGAATAGCCCTGCGCCTCAATGGATACACGACCGCGAGACAGGAGGGTTTCTTGTCGTCAATCGGGCTGCTTGCGATCAATATGGCTATACGAAGCCCGAGTTCAATGATCTGACGCTTTATGATTTGATCTGCTCTGATCGAACTAGCGCCAGCCGGGCACCGGTTAATGGCTCGGCGGAGCGCGCAAAAGATATTAAGCACAGGAAGAGGGACGGAACGATTATTGAAGTGGAGGTGATGGGTTACGATCTGGTATTCGAAGGCAAGCAGGCCAGACTGGTTCAGGCTCACGATATAACCGAGCGTCGGCGTAAAGAGACAGCACAGGCCGCTCTTTATCGAATTGTAGAGCGAAGAAATACGGCGCAGGATTTACAGGGTTTCTACGCGGCGATTCACAACATCATCGGCCAGATAATGTATTCTAAAAATTTTTTTATAGCCCTTTTCGACGCAGACACCCAGGAAGTCAGCTTCCCATATTTTGTTGATGAGTACGACTCTCCGCCGCAACCACGGAAGATGAGAAAGGGGTTCACCGAGTACGTGATAAGGAACGGTAAGGCGCTTCTTGCGACGAGGGAAGACCTGCGAGAGCTGCTCAGACAGGGCGAGGTGGAGCAGATAGGTGAGCCGCCCTCCTGCTGGCTGGGCATTCCTTTAAAGAACAGAGAAAGAACGGTCGGAACTCTAGTGATACAGAGCTACAGGGATGAAGTCGGTTTTGGCCCGGAAGATGAAGAAGTCCTTATGTTCGTATCTCAGCACATTGCGACGGCTGTGGACCGCAAGAGGGCGGAAGAAGGTTTAGAAAAAAGCCTTGTCAATTTTCTCACGGTCGCTTCTCAGGTTTCAGAAGGCGACCTTACACTGCGGGGCGCGGAGGGAGACGATGCTCTAGGCAGGGCCATACAGTCAGTCAATAAGATGCTCGACGATTTCAGCGCTATGGTAACAGAGGTTAAGCATATAGGGCTTACGGTTTCTTCGAGCGCGACGGAGATACTGGCTGCGGCTGAGCAGATAGCCGTCGGGTCGCAAAGGCAGACTGACGAGATAACGAATACGTCGAGCGCGGTAGAAGAGATGGCCGCTTCGATGACACAGGTTTCAAGGAATGCCGATGCATCGGCGGAGGCGGCGAGGCGCGCGCTTGATATGGCGGAACAGGGCGACCAGGCTGTGCGGGATACTACGGATGCGATGGTGAGGATAGACTCTGCGGTCCAGCAGACTGCAGAAAAGATGAGGCTATTGGGGGTCCGCAGCTCAGAGATCTCAGAGATTTTAGATCTGATAAACGACATCGCAGCGCAGACGAATTTGCTTTCGCTCAACGCCGCGATAGAGGCTGCTCACGCCGGTGAGGCCGGGCTTGGATTCAGTGTAGTGGCCGAGGAGATCAGAAAGCTTGCCGAGCGCAGCGGGAGGGCGACAAAAGATATAGGGAACCTGATCAAGTCCATTCAGCAAGAGACACTGGAAGCTCTCTCTGCGATGGAGAAGGGGATGAAAGAAGTAGAGGGGGGAAGCTCGCTTGCAGGGAAGGCAAGCAGCGCTCTACGGGACATCTCTGTAGCTGTTCGGGAGTCTACCGAGTTGATCGAAGAGATCTCCGCCGCCTCTGACGAGCAGGCAAAAGTCACACGCAACCTTGCCGGGGCTATGCAGACGATCTCAGCGATAACGCTTGAGACAACGGCAGGGGCTCACGAGACGGCGCAGACTATCCAGGGGATGGTCGCGCTGTCAGAGCAGCTCAATAAAGCGATCTCCCAATTCAAAGTCAAAGATGATTTCGTTCATCCATTCTCCTACGACCTCGAACGCGCTTCCGCGCGGAGGTTCGGAGTTGATTTCAGGCCGCGAAGTTTCCAACAGGCCGATTGACGTAAGCGCCTCGGATTTGATGGGGAAGATTTCATGCCTTTAAGAAGACAGATGGTGGTATTCAAGATCGGGCGGGAGGATTTTGCGCTAGACATACTTCGCGCGAAAGAGGTTGTCGTCTTACGCGAAATCACTCCAATTCCAGAATCCCCTGGCTGCGTCGAGGGGGTAATGAATCTCAGGGGGAATCTTGTTCCCGTGATCGATCTGAGGAAGCGTTTGAGAGCGGCCCCGGCTGATTGCGAAATGGAGGAGCGAATAATCGTAGTTGATGTTGATGGGGTGTTGGCCGGTCTGATAGTGGACGGGGCTTCGGAATTGATAAGAGTGTCTGAGAGCGAAATTGAAAACGTTCCCGACCTTCTGACCGAGATAGGAGCAGGTTATCTCACTGGGATAATCAACCAGGATGGACGATATATCGGTCTTATAGATGTCGGCGAAGCCCTAAACGGTGAGATCAGGTGTGAGCTTAGCCGTGTGGCAGATGCCATTGATAGTCGAAAGCGACCGGGTCATCCTGAGATTGTTACGGAAGGATGAAGAGTATTAATTACAATTCCGAGAAAGAGATGAGCCAATTGCCGGCATGCCGGCAGGGTAACTCCTATAGTCTGACGGATTTTGAGTTCCAGTCATTCGGCGAGCTTATTGAGAGGGAGTGTGGATTTACTCTGGGGGCCGAGAAGCGTGCATTTTTGGAATCGAGGTTGAGGCGGCGGATGGATGAGCTGGGTTTGAGGAGCGTGCAAGAATATTACTGCCTGTTGAAAGACCGCGTTGCGAGAGAGCGCGAGCTGCCCACCTTGCTGGATGCAATGATGATTTGCGAGACGTCATTCTTCAGAAACCTGCCTCAATTCGATCTTCTGAGAGATGTAGTCGTTCCCGATCTGGTAGCTGAAAAAGAGAGGTCAGGATCCCGCTTGATCAGGCTCTGGAGTGCGGGCTGCTCGACGGGGCAAGAGCCCTACAGTCTTGTTATGTGTGTTAATGAAGCATTAGCCGATCAAAATGGTTGGACGGTCCGGGTATTCGCATCGGACCTTTCGTTCACTGCTCTTGAAAAGGCTCAGAGTGGTCTGTACAGGCGCGATCAGTTGAAAGGTATAGAGTCGGGTTGTCTAGCGCGATATTTCAGGGAAGAGAATGGGGCTTACCAGGTAATTGACCGGGCAAAGAACGACGTCATTTTTGATTATCATAATCTTAAACATGATAATGGCTTGAGAGGATTGGATGTAATCTTTTGTCGCAACGTGTTGATCTATTTTGGCGTTGAAGAGCAGCGGCGTTTGATCGAGCGGCTCACCAGGTGTCTAGCGCCGGGCGGCTATCTGTTTCTCGGACATGCTGAAAGCTTGCAGGGATTATCGGGCCGGTTCACGATGATACATCGAAACAAGGGGATAGCTTACAGGCTTGATGGATGAGCGTATGGGGATGAGCGATCTGACAAAAGAAGATTTAGAGCAGTTATATCCGGTATTTCGTGACCAGACGCTTGAGATCCTGGATGAGATGACGGACGACCTGCTTGGGATTAAAGCTGGAACTGTTGAGGGGCAGGTAATAGCTCGGCTCAGGCGTGGCGCTCATACTATAAAGGGCGACGCAGCGTGTATCGGTCTTGATCGATTAAGCGATGTGGCTCATGGAATCGAAGATTATCTGGATCAAATTGGGAGTGGCGTATCGGGGTTAGATAAGAGCGTCGTAAGCCAATTGTTAAAGGTTCTCGACGCGATCAAGACAGCCGTATTAAGCGACCGGCCCGGCGATTTGCCATATCCGTCTGCAATCCGTTACGGCGGGCAGGTGGAAGGTGAAGCACTCCTGCAAACCAGTAGACTAGAGAGCGCAGTAGAGGGGCTTGAAGAGAAGGAGGTTGAGAAACATGGCAATCAGCCTGCTGGCGATTCGAGGAAATCGAGCAAGCATGGAAGGAAGTTAATCAGGGTTGAGGCATCGAAGGTGGACGAACTGCTAAACCTGGCGGGCGAGATGATGATAGCCCGTTCGGCGGTAGATCAAGCAAGTCGTGCGGCGGAGGCTTGCTTACGGGACGATCTGGCGGCGAGCCGATTACGACAATCGATTGACAGGTTCGAGGGTCTGATAACG
Organism: Blastocatellia bacterium; assembly: GCA_963728545.1. Classification (GTDB taxonomy): domain Bacteria; phylum Acidobacteriota; class Blastocatellia; order UBA7656; family UBA7656; genus DASUNP01. Next base: position 730,263 of record CAVSKO010000002.1, on the reverse strand, counting down.
GAATTTCGAAAAATAGCATTAAAAATGAGGATGGTGCCTGTAGATATGCTCTTTCGCAGGTACAGCAGGGCCATTAGAGATATGGCGGGCGAGCTTGGGAAATCGGTTGATCTGGTTGTTGGTGGTGAGAAGGCTGAGCTTGATAGGAATCTTGTGGAATTGCTCTACGAGCCGATACTGCATCTTTTGAGAAATGCGCTGGATCATGGGATAGAGTCGGTCGAGGAAAGAATAAGGGTAGGAAAGCGCGAGACCGGGACTATACGGATGCGGGCCTTTTATGAGGCTGAAGATGTTGTGCTTGAGATTAGCGACGATGGTCGCGGTATAGATCTGGGCGCGCTCAGGCAGAGAGCCTGTGAGGCAGGTGTTTTGGCAGCTCATGAATTGTCGGAAGAAGATAGCGCGCGGCTGGTATTTGAAGACGGCGTTTCAACAGCTGCGGCCGTCACCAAGCTTTCTGGCAGAGGAATAGGCGGAGCCGCAGTCAAAAGCATGATTGATAAAGTCCGTGGCACTATTTCTGTTAGGACGGAGCAAGGGAAGGGGACGACATTCACTTTAAGGGTGCCGCTAAGTTTGGCAATCATGAGATCGTTGCTTTATTCAGCGGGCAATCAACTTTTTGCGCTGCCTTTGGCCGCGATTCGCGAGGTTGCGAAGTTCGATGAGGCTGCTGTCTCCGTTATCTGCGGGGTTGAGTGCTACCGAATTCGAGAACGTTTCTTGCCGATTATCTACACGCAGTCGGACTCAGAAAACAGTGCACTGCAGAGCGTGTTTTCAACATCAGGGGGAGATCTATGCAGGTACTTGATAGTTGTTGTATCCGCTGGAAGGGAATTCGCCATAGCTGCTGATTCAATGCTTGGCGTGCGAGAGCTTGTTGTAAAACCTCTGGACGGTAGATGGACCGAGAGCCGTTTATATATTGGGGCCGCCGTTCTGGGTAGTGGGGACGTAGTACTCATACAGGATGTGGGGGCGATGTACGATAAGAGTGTTAATGAAAACCACTATGAGGGGATGAGGGAATTTGAATATGCTGGGTAATGGGGCAATACGAGTGCTCGTTGTTGACGACTCTGCAGTTATGCGAAAGTTGATTTCAAGCATTCTTGATAAAGAGCCAGGAATCGAGGTTGTAGCGACTGCGATTGACGGCGATTTCGCGCTTAACAAAATCGATCAAATAAAGCCTGACGTGATTACAATGGATATCGATATGCCCAGGATGGACGGCATAACCGCGCTAGGCCGGATCGTCGCTACACAATCTATTCCCGTCGTAATGCTTAGCTCGCTCACTTCGGCAGGCGCAGCCCTGACTATGCAGGCTCTTGAGCTGGGGGCAGTTGATTTCGTTTGCAAGCCAAAAAGCGTTGCCGATGTTTCGAAAGTGAGTGAAGAACTCATACTGAAAATTAAAGGTGCTGCGCGGGTCAGAAGGAGCATACGTGATGAAGTCTCCCCGAGTATCGGTTTGGGGGGGAGGAAATTTAAGTCGCGTAGATCGGAGCCTGGGTCGAGCAAGATTGTTGCTATAGGTGCTTCATCCGGGGGGCCGTATGCTTTAAGAGCCCTTTTGCCGAAGATCCCTCGCACCTTCGGTGCCGGTATCGTAATCGTTCAACATATGCCTGAAACCTTTACCACTATGCTTGCCCACTGGCTGGACGAGATATGCGAGATAAGTGTGAGAGAGGCGGTTTCCGGGGATTTGGTGACCCCTGGGACAGCTTTAATTGCGCCGGGAGGTTTTCACTTAAGCTTAAAGAGACGAGGTAGTGGCGTTGAGGTCGTTTTGGAACGCGGTGTTCCTGTGAATGGGCATATGCCTTCGGTTGATGTTCTTTTTCAATCGGTGGCGAAAGAGTATGGGCGTGATGCGACTGCAATCATCATGACGGGAATGGGGAATGACGGGTCGTTTGCAATTGGTGAAGTAAAGAAAGCCGGAGGCAAGACCGTAGCTCAGGATGAGGATAGTTGTGCGGTGTATGGTATGCCTCGATTAGCAGTTGAAAATGGGTTTGTAGAAAAGGTTTTACCATTATCTGGAATAGCGGAATACCTTCTTATGGAGGTCGGCGAGTATAGTGAAACAGGGAGGAGAGGGAGTGCAGAAGCCAGATAGCAAACGGGGAAGAGGCGACACATTTCTGATCTGCCTGATTGTGGATGATTCGGCGTTTGCCAGGTTCTACATGAAGCGCTTATTAGGCTCGTTTGAAAATGTGAGGACAAGCGAGGCGGCTAATGGTAATGAGGCTGTCTCAGAGTATAACCGGTTGCGGCCTGACATTGTATTTATGGACATCGTGATGCCAGGAGTGGAAGGCGTAGAGACTGTAAAGCGGATATGTAAAGACGACCCTGAAGCAAGTGTGATTATGGTCAGCTCACAAAGTTATCCTGAAAAAGTAAGCGAGGCTCTTATGGCAGGGGCGAAATACTTTTTACCAAAGCCAGTAACTACAGACAGACTGAAAATGGCGATGGATCATGTACTGGGAGGCGTCTTCCCGTGAGAGAATTGAGATAATATCACAGGGTAGTTTCCGAACAACCGTCTGATAACGTCACTTGTTTCTATTTTCCCATGTTCTACCCGGTCGGCACTTCAACTAATTGAGTCTGATAATAGATATTACGTATTAGATATCTATACTTTTCCCTTACGTTCTGAAGCTTCTATTCGAATGTGCTTAGCCCTGTAAGGTGTTGTCCAATGATCAGGGTGTGAACCTCGTCTGTGCCTTCATATGTATAGACTGATTCGAGATTATTCATATGACGCATAATTGGGTATTCACCTGTTATTCCGTTTGCTCCCAGAACACTCCTTGATATCCTTGCGCAGTCAAGCGCCATTGCGACATTATTTTTCTTGGCTATAGAAACCTGAACAGGACGAAGCTTGCCCTCATCCTTTATCCTTCCAAGGTGGAGGCAAAGTAGCTGTGCCTTACTTATCTCAATAGCCATCTCAGCCAGTTTTTTCTGCGTCAACTGAAACGCACCTATTGGCTTTCCAAACTGTATCCGCTCTTTTGAGTAGTCAAGGGCTGTCTCGAAGCACGACATTGCCGCGCCTATTGCTCCCCAAGAAATTCCGTACCTTGCCTGGGTGAGACACATTAGTGGGCTCTTTAAGCCATCACTCTGAGGCAACACGTTATTCTCAGGTATGAGGCAGTCCTGGAACATCAACTCCGAGGTGACTGATGCTCTAAGGCTTAGCTTATGCTTTGTTTCTCTTATTGTGAGCCCTGGTGTATTGCTCTCAACAATAAATCCTCTAATCTTATCGCCTTCCGTCTTTGCCCAGACGATGGCGATCTGAGAAATATTCCCGTTAGTTATCCATGCTTTTGATCCATTAATAAGCCACCCATCTCTTACTCTTTCCGCCCGTGTTAGCATCCCAGAAGGGTTTGAGCCGAAATTCGGCTCTGTGAGGCCAAAGCATCCAATAATCTTACCGGAAGCCATTTCCGGCAGGAACCGCCTCTTCTGTTCTTCACTTCCAAATTGATAAATTGGGTACATGCACAAAGCCCCTTGTACAGAGGCAAAGCTACGTATGCCAGAATCCCCTGCCTCAAGCTCTTGCATGACTAACCCATAAGCTACGTTATTCATTCCAGCACAACCATACTCCTCAGGAAGATTTGCGCCTAGAACACCCAGAGAAGCGAGTCCTGGCAACAACTCCTTTGGGAATCTCCCTTCTTCAAAGCAATCAGCTATTATTGGATTAATCTCCTCCTCAACAAATCTTCTCACCGTTGATCGAGCCAATTTCTCTTCTTCGCTTAGCAGACTGTCAATTCCTAATATATCTAGACCTTTCACTTTGGTAGCCTCCTCTTATGATTATGGCTTTGCTTGAAGCCATTCATCACATCAATTATTTCCGCCATTATTGCTATTGCTATCTCTTGCGGGGATACGGCACCTATCTCTAGACCAATCGGCGCGTGAACTTTTCCAAGCAATTCTTCGCTGATTCCCTCTTTCACTAATCTCTGAAAGATTGCAATTACTCTCCGGCGACTGCCTATCATCCCCACATACCGAGTATTTACAGCTAAAACTTGCCTCAGACAAGTCTCATCATATTGGTGTCCCCGTGTTACAATTACGACTGCGCTATTTCTTGTTATTTCAACTCTACAGCTAACTCGGTCATAATCCTCGTTCACAAGGACTATGTGTGGGTTCGGAAATCTCTCCGGAGTCAAAAATTCTTTTCGATCATCTACTACTGTAACTATGTAGCCAGCTAGTGCCCCAATTAATGCCACCGCCTGCCCAACGTGGCCAGCTCCAAATACATATAGTGACGGTGAAGGTTCCAGTATTTCCGTTACTACCCGATAAGCTAGTTCACCCTCGTCAATTAAGAACTCGCCAACTTGTTTATGAGCCGAGGTGCTTCTTGTTATATCCAGGTGATTATTTAATTTCTTACGAATGTTTGACGGGATATGGCCAGTCTCTGTGCTGTATTGCCCAGATATAGCAAGTCTACCAATTTCTTTATCTTTTAGGAATAAATGGAATATTGTAGTTGGTTCCGCCCTGCCCTGGGAACCAGCTATCAAGTTAAGTAATTCCCTATCAAAATCCGAACTCATAATTTGAGATTTATTTTCAATGTGTTATCAGACTCACGTTATGAATCAAAGGCCCTATTGTGTGGATCTATAAACCGGGCGTGCTCGGACTCTCGATCCCGGTCGCGATACATGCACTTCCAGTCTCCTATCTCGATCAACTTTATCTTTATTAGTCGGATAATACCCAAGTAGATACTGCTGTCTGAGTTCCTCAGCGAGCCGCCGAAATGATCCCTTCAGGTCTGTTAGCTCATCTGCCCTTTCTACAATACCTCCTGATAACTGAGCCAGCTGCTGTAAATATTCATCAGCTTCTCTGTATGCCCTGTCTAACTCTTGCTGCTTCTGATACCAGGGAATGCGCTTATTTCCTTCAATATACTCTCCTCCCACAACCTTCTTCTCAAGCTTTCTCTTTACATCAGCCCGTGTGTTATATCGGATAGAGTAAACGATTACATCCTCACTTTCAACGACCGCATCCAGTGTATCCTCTCCAATAATCTCACTGCTCGCCGTATCAATACCATCTGTAAATAGTATGACCGCTTTTCTTCCGGTGACCCCTTGTAGCTTCTCCCAGACGGCTGTATATACAGCTTCATATACTTGTGTAAACTCACCTGAATTCAAAGATCTCACTGCTTCATCAAGCACTTTTCGATCTCCAGTCAGATCACATTTGACCTCAACACTGTCGCTAAACCCTATCACCATCACCTTATCATGAGGCCTTAAACTCTCGATAAATGCAATGGCGCTAGACTTTATAAACTCCAGCTGGGCCGCAGTCGATCCACTCGTATCTAAGACCAGCACAACACTGAAGGGTTCTTCAACGGTGCCAAAGAATTCCACCGTCTGTCGGATGCCATCTTCATATATGCTAAACTCTCGCTTAGATAGGTCTAAGATATACCTACCCCCTTTATCTCTCACAACAACAGGGATTTGTATTAGAGTCGTTTCTAATTTTATCTCATCATCCTGCTGCTTCTGATTTAAACTCTGCGCCTGAACCGAAATACAGCATAACCAGATTAAGGCTGTTACCAGGATTAATCTAAATCCTAATATTAACGATGAACTGCCTTCCATAACTACTTCCCTCAAACTTATCCGTTACAAATTATGAAAATGAGAAAACCCGCGTCGTTATCAGACTCATGTCTATTGATCTTTACGCTTTAACAACCCCTTTGAAATATTCTATGGTCTTTGTAAGGCCTTCCTCTAAACCTACGACCGGCCCCCATTTGAGCAAGGCTTCGGCACGGCTTATGTCGGGCTGTCTGATCTGTGGATCGTCTATAGGCAAAGGCTTGTAACTTAATCTGCTGCTGCTGTTGGTTAGCCCGATAATCTTTTCCGCCAGTTCCTTTACTGTAAACTCGCCTGGATTGCCTATGTTCACCGGCAGATGTATATCGTCGGCCTTGCCGTTCCCTCTCGCCCCTATTCCTTCATGCAAGGATGCACCTGTGTCTTCATGCAGTAACAATTTTATAATCCCTGAGATCAGGTCGCTCACATAGCAGAATGATCGCGTCTGATTCCCGTCGCCATAAACCGTCAACGGCTCGCCCTTAAGTGCCTGGACTATAAAATTTGAGACAACTCGCCCATCATTTGGCCGCATGCGGCTGCCATACGTATTGAAGATCCTGACTATCCTTGTGTCTAATCCATGAAACCTGTGATAGGCCATCGTGATCGCTTCGCCAAATCGCTTCGCCTCATCGTATACGCCACGTGGCCCGACCGGATTTACGTGGCCCCAGTACTCCTCAGGCTGCGGGTGGATTTGTGGATCCCCATACACCTCGGATGTCGAAGCCAGCAGAAATCGAGCCTTCTTTTCCTTCGCCAAACCTAATGCCTTATGAGTTCCAAGACTCCCGACCTTGAGCGTCTCTATAGGTAGATTCAGGTAATCTATCGGGCTCGCGGGAGAGGCAAAATGTACGACTGCTTCGAGCGCCCCTCCCACGTGCAGGTATTCCGTCACGTCCTGCTTTACAAATTTGAACCTCTCATCGCCGAAGTGATGCTCGATGTTCTCTATACGTCCGGTCAACAGATTGTCAAACGCTAATACCTTGTGGCCTTCGCTCAAAAGCCTGTCTATTAGATGTGAGCCGAGAAAACCCGCGCCACCCGTTACCAACACTCTCATAATAGAGCTTCCCCTTCCCTATCAGTCATCTCTTATAAACTGTAAAAGGCCGCTATACTCTCGACGATATATCTCTGCGCTTCATCCTCAAGCTCCGGGTAAATCGGGATCGCCAGCGCCTCTTGCGAAGCCCGCTCGGATTCGGGAAAGTCTCCGTTTCTATACCCTAGATACTTAAAACATTCTTGCAAATGCAAAGATAAGGGGTAGTAGACCTCCGTCCCGATACCTTCATCTTTAAGATAGGATTTCAACCTGTCTCGGTCTTTCGCGCGAATTACAAATTGATTATAAACGTGATAAACATCCGCACGGCTTTCTGGCAATACTACCAGCCCATTTTCCACAAGCCCTGTCTCCGCAAAAAGCACCTTGTAGCGGGCGGCGTTTGCTCGCCTGGCCTCTGCCCACCTATCAAGATGACGGAGCTTTACACGAAGAATCGCCGCCTGTAAAGAATCGAGACGGCTGTTTAGCCCGACCTCTTCATGAAAGTATTTATTCTTCGCGCCGTGAGCGCGATTCCGCCGCAGACGTTCCGCAACCTCCGGATCGTTTGTCGTAAGCAACCCTCCGTCGCCAGCCCCTCCAAGATTTTTTGACGGGTAAAAACTAAATGCTGCCATCAGGCCGAGACCGCCTGCGCGCCGTCCCTTGTATTCGGCTCCGATAGCCTGCGCAGCGTCCTCAATCACTGCAACACCCCTGCGGTCCGCAATCTCCTTGATCTTGTCCATCTCTGCGCACTGACCAAAAAGATGCACGGGCATGATCGCCCTCGTTCGCTCTGTCATCAAACTCTCAAGCTGATTCTCGTCGAGATTAAAACCGGAAGGCTCTATATCCGCAAATATCGGCTTCGCTCCGAGCCGAGCGACTGACCCGGCGGTCGCAAAGAAAGTAAATGGACTTGTTATTACTTCATCTCCGGGCTTCACTCCGCAGACCATCAACGCTAACAATAGAGCATCCGAGCCGGACGCGCAGCCTACGGCGTGCGAGGTTCCGCAATAATCGGCCATCTCGTTTTCAAACTCTCGCACTTCCGGCCCGAGGATGAAATGCTGACTCTCGAACACGCCTTTAACCGCAGCCTCAACCTCATCCGCAATCGTCGCATGCTGCGCTTTTAAATCTAGCATCGGAACTACAATCTTTTTCTTTTTGGTTTCCGACATTCTATCTTTATATAATCCTTCGCGTAGGCTTGATTAGCGGGGGCCTCATCCAAAGCCATCATATACCGATTATTCTCATCCCGTCAAAGAGGTTGACTTGTGGGCAAGGTTAACAAATTCAGGAACACCTGATGACAAAAAACGGAAGCGTCGCCACCACAGATTCCGCGCCGCCCTAGAGTTTTCAACAATTATGGCCCGGTATTAACAGAATTAAGTCTGGCACTCGACTTGCCAATACAATAGACGAGCTTCGAAAGAAACAGAAGGATCGAAATGATCAGGGCAACGGGGGCTGCGTTGATCGTTTCGGTCCTTCTTTATTTTTGCTGATAAGAATCAATCCGCAACAGTACAAAAACACTGTCCAATTTAAAAAGGCTGCCTGATGCGGCAGCCCTCTCCAACTGAGTATTAATAAATACTATCGACTAATCTTCTTTTAACGGCTTGAAGCCGCTTGTGCCTCTCGCTACAAAGAAATCATTGATCCAGTGATACTGGCTCACATATTTGCTCGTCTCGGACATGAAGATAGGCTGCGTATAACTCTTCAGCACGTAAGTAACCCGGCTCCTGCCCCGCCGCGTGCGAGTCCTGACTGGTACTTTCACCGTGACGGTCTTGGTAGGCCGACGGCTCAAATCGGGTGACTCCATCCACTCCTGCTTATCGTGCTTTAGCGCGGATAAGACCCTCCCTACCCCGCCGTTGTATGCCGCAGCTAGATACGGACCAATTCGGTCGGCGCTTATCTCGCTCTGCGACTTTATAGATTCCCAGTCTGAATCGCACAACAGTATCTGAGCTATGATCGCATTGACAGGATCACCCATCCCGACAAGGAAGTTTGGCTCAAGCCTCGCCGCCGGATACCTCCCGGCTATGAGCCTGTAGGTCGAAGGTATCATCTGTACGAGCCCGCGCGCACCAGCCGAACTGATCGAGTAAGCGTATGCCTTCTCTCTATTCGTCGCGATTATCGTCAAGACCTGCTCGACTAGCGGACGCGCAAGCCCACCGGATTTAAACAGGCCCGGATCGATGTGCTCATTCATCAATAGGACCGTGAGAACATCCTGCGGCACTACGTCTACAACCTTTCGGCCGGGAAATGCCCTCGAAAAGACCGCGCGCTCGGATAATCGCGCGTATGCCTTTTTGATAAGATCGGCTTGAATCTCTATCCCTCGCTCGATCACTTCATCGGTCTTTATCTCCGCAGAGTAAGGAGTGTAGATAGCCTCTATTACATCATCCCCGGGCCCAAACCTCTTTCCCTCATTCGAGATCGGATACTTCACCGCAAGCACCTTGCCCCCCGCTGGCAGCACGACAGCTATGTCGGAATTGACACCGTTGTCTCTCCTGACACTTAGAATAAAGCCGGGAGTCAATACCTCCATGGCTTCATCTCTTTTGATGGCTCGCGCGATTCGGATTTCGTCTTCGGAATCCATTATCGCCAGCGCCATCTCGCGCCCGACAATGCCCGTCACGGGGATCTCTTGATACCGGCGTCGGCCTACGCGCACACGCCTGGCGCCGACCGTCCCTTTCAATAATTGCACCGACTCAGGCTCAAGCATTTTCCTGGCCTTTTCAATGCGCTTGAGCAGGCCCGTGCTCGCGATTGAAGACTTTCTGTCTTTATCTACAATTTTGAAGCTTGTGGCTGTGAGGACAATCAGAAGACAAAATGCTACTCTTCCCATCCCTTTATTCCTTGTATGGAGGTGTATACAGATTTGATATTATCAGCGCCACCTTCACCACACAATAATTTTCTTTTCGGTAAGATATTTACAACAATTGCGCCGAACAATTACTTGCAGAAGCAAAACGCGCGTTGTACTTTGCACGTTACGGATTCTTGACCGGAGGCGATTAGTTGAACACCAGCATAATTGAAGGGCAGGCTGCGGACTTTATAGAGACTTTGAGAAGAACGGGGCTTGAGTTAGCGATCAACCTGGGTCAAGCGCTGATTATTCTTTTCGTCGGCCTGATCGTGGCAAGACTTGCCAGGCGCTGGCTATCTTCACTGCTGGACCGCAGCCGTATAAAGAACGACCCGCTGCTAAAGAGCTTCTTCTTACGCTCCCTCTACCTGACGATAATTCTAGCTGCTTGCCTAACAGCGCTCAGCAAAATCGGGTGGGACGTCGCCACGTTTGTAGCGGGGTTGGGCATCACCGGCATCATCCTGGGGTTCGCCTTCAAGGACATGCTATCGAATTTCGCAGCCGGGCTATTGCTGCTAATCTACAGGCCATTCCGAGCTGGCGACACCATCGAGGTCGAAAACTCGCGCGGTGTGGTGCTCGATCTTACTATTGTAAACATGCAGATGATCAGAGAAGACGGAGTCCGAGTCATCATGCCGAATTCAAAGGTGTGGGGGGCCACGGTTATAAACTTCTCACTGACAGAGCGGCGAAGATTTGAACTGACGATCAAGCTGAGACAGGACGATTATGAGAAGGCCGAGGCCGTTATAAGATCCGCTCTTGCCATGGATGATCGCATTCTTAAAACTCCGCCGCCCTCAGTCGAGGTGACCTCAATCCAGTATAACACCGTGACGCTGGCCGTCCGGGCCTGGAGCAAACCGGAAGATTACGGCGACACGAGCAAAGAGGCGTATATCAAAGTCAAAAAGGCATTGAGAGAAAACGGCATTCTCATACTCTGATGCAAAACTATGAGACGCTTATTCCCCGGAAGATTTAAGATGGCTTTCAAAAAAGCCTGTCACCCTCTTCCAGGCATCTTCAGCCGCGTCCCTGTCATACGCATCAGGCCGAGTGTCGTTAAAGAAGGCGTGCCCGACTCCCTTATAAACCTTCACCTCGCCTTCCTTGTCAAACTTCTTCAGACCCTCTTCGAGCCGGGCCATCTTGTCCTGCGTTATCCAAAAATCGTTCTCCGCCCCGATAAATAGCACTGGAGCCGATAAATTCTTTAGCTCATCTTCTGCGGGGACATCTCCATAAAAAGGGGCTGCCGCTTTTATGTTTTTGTTATGACAGGCCAGCAGCAGAGCGTATGAGCCCCCATACAGAACCCCGTAACACCTATTCTTTCAGGCGCGACTTCGGGCAGGCTCTTTAAATATTCGACGGCCCCGTTGAGCTTCTGTAACGCAGCGCCCTGATCAAGCCCCTGCATCAGCTTCCCTGCTTCTTCCGGATCCTTTGTCTTCGCACCGTCGTAAAGATCTGGCGCGAGCACCACGTACCCTTCATCCGCAAATTGACGGGCTATGTCTTTTATATGATCATTAAGCCCCCACCACTCCTGTATCAGAATTAAACCGGGGCGCGGTGAGTCCGCACCGGATTTGGCTGCAAAGTAGCCGCGCGCCACGCCGCCGTCAACCGAAAACTCAACATCCCTTTCTTCAATCGCCATCTCTCTTCCCTCCTTGATTATAAAAAATTGCTGCGAACTGGTATTATATAAAACGTTATCAGACCCAGGTCGTTATCTCATTATTGCCGGAGTTAAGCACATATCTCAAATTAAAAAGGCTTTGAAACAAAAAGTGAGTATAGCCTACGCGATTTAACTGAACAAGAAAGAGGACAAATCGTAAGTGTTCAGACTTCGGTTCTCAGACGAGAATCCGAGGTGAGCGTTGGGCGCAGCAACCGGCTGTTGACAAAGGTTGTAGACTTCAACTGTGAATGTGGATCTGGAAAACGCGAATCGTGACGAATTGAAAGAATTCGTCTTACAACTCCTGATCCGTTTGCAAACCTTGGAAGAACGTAACAAAGAGTTGGAAGCCGAAAATGAGCGACTGCGTCAGCAATCAGCTAATAACAATCCCCCTTCCTTTGTAAAAGCCAATCGCCGGGAACGTGAGAAGAAGCCGCGCAAGAAACGCAACAAAGGATACGCTCGGCCACTCGATAAAGTCACCCGACGAGTCCATCATGCCTTTGAGCAATGTGCGCTATGTAATATCGCTTTAAGTGGTGGACGGGTTGGCACTGTGCGCCGAGTCATCGAGTTGCCACCAACCTCAGTAGAGGTGGTAGAACATATAGTAGTCGAGAGGACTTGCCCGCAGTGCCACCAAAGCTGGGCACCCGAAGTTGACTTCTCAGCAATGGTAGTTGGAAAGCAACGCTTCGGCATATCTGTACAAAGCGAAGTGACGGTCTTGCGTGAGCAGTGCCGTTTGCCTTTCAGAGTCATTCAAGATTACCTCAGACGACGATGGGCATTAGCTTTAAGCACGGGCGAGTTGGTGGGACTGGTTCGTGGAGTGGCAGAACGAGGGAAATCAGATTACGAAGCATTAGGCAATAAAATACGTGGCTCTCCTGTAGTAAACGGAGATGAGACAGGGTGGCGAGAGGACGGGCGAAACGGATACTTATGGAGTTTCTCAACACCTTCGGTGAGATATTTCCTCTATCGAAAGACGCGCTCTCAAACAGTAGTCAAAGAGGTGCTGGGCGAGGAGTTCGATGGCGTTCTGGTGACGGATTTCTATGCTGGCTACAACGTACACAAGGGGGCACACCAGCGATGCTGGACTCACTTGTTGCGCGATGTGCGAGAGTTGAAGCGGGAGCACGAAAAGGATGAAAGTGTGCAGTGGTGGGCACAAGCAGTGAAAGATGTATATGATCGGGCAAAGGCATATAAGGGACCGAACCGGCGACTAGGACCAGTAGATCAGAAAGCAGAGCGGGTGAAAGCACAGCGCAAGTATGAGCAAGAATTGCTTGCGTTGTGCAAGCCGCACTTGAAGAAGAAGCAAGCAATGAGCAGGCTTTGTGAGAGGATAGAGCGATTCCTGCCAGAATTGTTTATGTTCATGACCGACCCGCGAGTGCCGGCAGATAACAACGCAGCGGAACGAAGTCTGCGAGAACCAGTAGTGAGTCGCAAGATAAGCGGAGGCACACGATCCGCAAAGGGGAGTGAAACCAAGAGCATATTGGCATCACTATTTGGGACGTGGCGATTGCTGGAACTCGATCTTTATGAATCCTGCCGGAAGATTTTGACCGCACAAAAATCGGTAGTCTGAACACTTACGACAAATCAAAAGGCGAGCACGTGTGCTCGCCTTTTGATTTGTTAATGTAAATCTCGACGCCGCGCGTCTATGCGTAGGAGTGCAAACCCGGCAACAAGTAGCTCACGCCTAGCCAGGTGAAGATCACAAGCGCGAAGCCTAACAACGCAAAATATGCGCTCCGCCGACCGCGCCACCCGTGCGCTATGCGCGTGTGCAAGAAGCCTGCGTATGCCATCCATGCTACGAGCGCGCCAACCTCCTTCGAATCCCATCCCCAGTAACGCCCCCACGACTCATTCGCCCAGACAGCGCCTGTGATGAGCAGCATCGATAACAACGGGAAGGCTACGCCCACCGTGCGGTAAAGCATACTGTTGATCTTTTCAAGCCCCGGCATAGCGGTAACTACATCTTTTCGCTTCCACGAAAAGACGGCGGCCATCAACAGTGCCACGAATAATCCTACCAGGCCGCCGAACTCCACCGGGTTTGACTGCATGCTCGATTTCAGACCGGGCCCCATACTTTGAATCTGGTTTTTGCCGATCTCTGTAAGCCTCTCTTGAGAAAAGGTCTCTCTCAACTCCATCCGAACATTGTTTCTCTTGTACTCTTCGTCAACGAGCCACTGGCCGAACGGAGCATACTCGCGCTCGCTTATCACAGTAGCAGGATTGACATTCCTGATTTGCGAGTCCAGGTTCTTGATCTGGACAAATAGCATGACGAGAACCGCAGCCTGTAAAACGACTGCTGCCCTGAAGAGATTCCATCCCCATCTCTTAACCGATTCATTCTCTTTGATCCAGTAGATGATGAAAAGCGCCAGAGCGGCCAGGATAGCCAGGAAGGTTATCAACATCAGTGGCCCCATGAAGGGCAGCTTCCCGCGGATCATCAAGTGCGAGTCGTTCCCTACCCCGTTGCTGAACAGCAGCGACGCGCCATACTCCTGATGAATTGGAACGCTGAACGTCAGCGCCGCGCCGTAGACGCGGCCAATAAATCCGTAGACGACTACTCCGAACACCCCCACCGTTATCGCTACGGCCTCCGACCGGATGCCGTCCTTTAGCAAGTAAGCGAATGCCAGGCCGAAGCTCACAAGGCATACCCCGTAGCCCACGGTCGCTATCGTCACGTGAATGGGCCGCCAGTAGCTGTCTAAGACTGCGGGCAGAGTTCTGTACTCGTTGCCCAAAAAGATCGCGAGCGTCAGGATCACTGTTATGATCGGCAATGAGAGCGCGCCTAGAAATTGATACTTCGGCCTGCGCATGATTACCAGCGTGGTTAACGCGGCCCCCGCGCAAAAACCGAGCGTCAACGGATAGAGATTATCGAGCGGAAAGTACCGCCAGGCTCCGTTGATCGCCCCCGTCTGCCAGCCCTCTTTCTCGCCCGCTTCGATCCATCGAACCATCCACCCGGACAGATTCGTGCAGTAGCCAAACTGTACGGCGATCAGTCCCAGCCAGGTTAAAAACTTATCCTTGACGAAGAGATTGGTTACCAGAACTACCGCGCCGGTGATGTAGCTGATTAAAGCCAGCATCGTCAGCGCGCTTTCGTAGAGAAAACCGTGCTGGCCGTATGTGAGTCTTGTGAAGATAAAAACTATAGCCAGCGCGATGGGAGCGACAACCACCCAGAACTTCGCCCTTATCGCCGTCAACATCAAGGCGACGGCCATTCCCTCGGTTATGACCAGCCAGGGCAATTCGAATTTAAAGGGGAAGTTAACAGTTATCGACCCGGTCGGCGTCACCATATAAACTATGGCTAGATAGACTACCGCAACGCCCAGTTGCAGCCACGTCTTGGAGTCTTGAAAGTCGAGCCATAAGCCTGGGACTTCTTCACGTTTGATTGCTCTACTCATCCTTTTTTCCTCCTCCGATCACAGATTCGACAAGGGAATTGTATCTGCCCTCGAATGCCGGCTTATTTCTGTTCGTGTTGCCGCCAAAGTAGACTCTCGATCCTTTCCCATCAGGCTCTATCACCGCCCATACTCTTTCGTGAGAAAAGAAAAAGACACAACCCAGTGCGAGTATCAAAAGCATGCTGCCGATATAAAACGGGTTCTGGCCCGGGTCGCGGCGAACCTCAAGGCTGTGATTCAAAGATGCTTTCTCAAAATCTCTAAGCAGCACAACGTAGGACTGCCCGTTGACTCTGAGCGTGTAATCTTCCAAGCTCGCCCCGTCTTTTCCCCTGCCCTTATCGGTCAACACGCGCTCGGCCAGTTGCGGATTGAATGCCATCACGGGCTGTTTTTCGTTGACGAAAAGTATGGCGACGGGATTGTTATAATCGGGGCTTGCCGAAGTCGGGCCCTCACGGGTTTTTATATAATCGGGCAAGAAGTTTTCGTAACTCACCTGCCCTATCCCTTCAACCTCTACTGCGCCGTTGCGAGGTATCTCGACCTCCATGGTCTGGTCCGCGTTGACGGCCTTGAAGATCACTTTTACCTTGCGCGCGTTTCCGATCGGGTTGAACTGTGATTGGAACAACCTGTACCCCCTGTAGTCGAATGGGTTGTTCATATGAATCACAGCAGGTATCTCTTGACCGGCGGCCCTGTCCTTTATCGTCACGTAGCTCAGCCAGTCAATCGTGTTCATGGTATCGAAACCGGCCTCCGGGCGGATAAGCTTCTGTTGCAAGTCCGTGCACATGACCTCGAACGGTATGGTCGCCTCTCCCACTTCGCGCTCCCAGCGACCGTCCTTATACTTCATGTCTAATGTCACGTAGTTCCTGCTCGATTGCCCCGGCGTGATCTCCATTATCCCGCCCGTGCTAAAACGGCTCGTGAGAACGCCTCCCGTAAACAGGGTCAGCAACGCCACGTGAACTAGATATGCACCCAGACGGTTCCAGGGGTTGTTCTGAGCAAATATCGTTATGCGGCCTTCGTCTCGCGTGACTTTGTATTTGAATCCAAGACCGTAGATCAAGTACCAGCTTACAAAAGCCAGGCTCCCCAGCCCCGTAATCCATCGCAGCATCCCCGGCGGCAGGATGTAAAGAAGCAAGCCCATAAGCAGAACTATCATCGCCACCAGCAATACTTTTTGCCATCTTACAGCCGAATTAACAACGGCGTTGTTCCGCCAGGCCTCTTCTATCTTGCTAGCCAAAGCCTCGGGCGCTTCTCTCACTTCGGCCTGATCGTTGAGCATCATATGGCTGATCGCTTTTGGCGTCTGCTTGACGTTCGGCTTTGAAATGAATTTCCAGGCGGAAGGAAAGCGATCAATTGATGCGAGGATGATGTTGAGGCCGGTTACGGCCATCAGGCCTGTGAAGTACCATGCATGATATATGTCGAAGAATCCGAGCCAGCTAAATATTAGCTGCTCGGCCGGCGTTCGCCGCGCAAAGTAATCTTCAAACCCCTGTACGTCCTTCTGCATGATGACCATACCTATCACGCAGCAGGTCAGTACTATTACGAGCAGGGAGACACCAAACCTGACCGAGCTTAACAGCCTCAGTATGCGGTCGAGTACCGGCTCGCGTTTTCTAACCTCGGTCATATTAATGCGAGGCATTACATCGGGTTGAGCTGTCGGAGAAGCCTTTGGCCCTTGATTTACTTCTGTTTCAGTTGTTGCCATATTCTTGCCTGAGTCCGGGATATAAAGGAATTCAGTCGAGTGTTTATAACCTTACAGCGAAAAGGGATTCTACCAACCCCTTCTTTTCAATGTCAACGTTCCTATCTTTACATATATACGCCGCGCGGACCGCCTGAGTTACAGGCTCATTTCTTTGGCTCCGAGGGCCGCAACTCCACATGGCTTGCCAGCGCGCGCGGCTCCATCTCAAGAAGACTTATCACTACCGTCGCGACATCTTCGGGCAACAGCTTCCAGGTAGTCTCAGTGTCCTGCTCGCCGCTCCGTCCAAACCCCGTGTTGACGGACCCCGGCATTACGCAGCTCACCCTTATGTGGTCGTATCGTACCTCTTGCATCAGCGATTCCGAGAACCCTATCAACCCGTGTTTTGACGCGCAGTATGCCGCCCCTCCCGCGAAAGCATTCTTCCCGGCCAGGCTGCCAATGTTTATGATAAAGCCGCCGCCGCGCTGCTTCATCAACGGGACAGCCTCGTGACAGCAATAAAATACGCCCGACAGGTTGGTGTCGATCGTAGCTCGCCATTCCGAGTGTGACATTTTCTCAACATAGCTGTGCGATCCGACCCCGGCGTTGTTGATTAAAATATCGAGCCCTCCCAGAGCCTGGCCCGCAAGCTCGAACATCGCACGGACCTGGCCCGCATCGCTCACATCACATACTCCGCCGTAAACCCTGTCGCCGTAGCTTTCGCTCAGCGTCTTGATCGTCCTGCCTACCTCATCCTTTTTCCTGGCGCATACAAAAACCCTGCCGCCGCGTTCGAGCAGGGCGCGCGCAATCGCAAGCCCGATTCCTCGCGTGCTCCCCGTTACGAGAGCCGATTTCCCTTGAATGCTGCTCATCATGTTCTCCAAAGTTATAACTCTAATTTAGAGTATAACCTCGCCCGGCTTTTTGCTACCCCCTCTGTAACCGGGTCAGCCTCAAGTGCGTATATAAGGAGCGGGACAATACAAGAGCGGGTTAAGGTATAAACGAGTATCCCATTCTCTTTGAGAGGCGATACAACAGCGTGAGCGGCAACCCGACGACATTATGATAATTGCCGGCTATCTCTTCGACAAACATAGCGCCGCGCTCTTGAATCGCGTAAGAACCGGCCTTGTCCATCGGCTCGCCCGTCTTTATGTACCAATCGATCTCTTTGTCGGTGAGCTGCGCAAACCGCACGAGAGTCTTGTCGTAATCGGCCACCTCGCGGCGGGTGGCTGCGTCATAAAGGGCGAGGCCGGTCATAACGGCGTGCCAGCGTCCCGACAGCAGTCTGAGCATCCGTTCGGCGTCCTCTTCGTCGCGAGGCTTGCCCAGGATTCGCCCGTCCAGGACGACAATCGTGTCGGCGCCAATAACGAGGCCGGTATCCCGCTTGCGCGCGGCATCGATAACTTTAGCCCTGGCAAGCCGTATGATATAATCGGCGGGTGCTTCATCCTGGTGTGGCCGCTCGTGTACGTTGCTCGGAGAAAGCTCGAAGCTGACACCAATCGTCTTGAGCAGGTCCGCGCGGCGGGGCGATGAAGACGCGAGTATTATGTTGCTCTCTTGCTCTGGCATTTTTTTAGGCCGACCGGAACTTTTAGACCTGGGGCTAGTTTGCTACTATCAAAAAGGGACCCGCTCCTGTCGGTGGTTTTGAATATCTGTTATTGGAGGTTATCCTTTGCGCCGAAAAATCTCTTTATTCGTTCTCATTGCTTTCGCGGTCACGCTGGCAGTTATTAACAACGGCTGCTCTCGTTCCGGCGACCTCGAAGAGAATGATAGTTTCGAGCTTGATTTGAACGATCCCAAACTACAAGAACGACTCGGCCAGGACGACGGTTACGCATTTGCTATTCTTTATGGAGCCGACATTCACGGCAGCCTCGAAACCTGTGGCTGACCGAGCCACCCTATGGGTGGACTGGCACGGCGTGTCAGCTATATCAAAGCATTCAAACACAGGTCGAATCTAGAGGTTCCTTCCCTCTTCGTCGACGCTGGAAATCTGTTCACCGACGAAAAATTTAGCGCGGGCCAATTACCCTCTGACGTTATGACAAAAAACAGATGGGTAGTCAAGAGCTATGCGGATTTTCGTCACGATGCGGCTAACCTCAGTTATAACGATCTGCCTTACGCGGCACAACTTTTTACTAAAGAGAGCTACGAGAAGCGCGTCGAAGAGCTGCCATTTATCAAACGTCTCGTGTCTGCTAATGTCAAGCCGGCAGACAACTCCCTCAATGCTCCTGTGCCCTATGTTATACGCGAGATCACGTTAAAGCGCGGCAAGCCCGGTCAGACCGTCAGAGTCGGTATCGTAGGGTTTACCGAAGCAAAGCCGACAGGCCCGGGCCAGACTGAAACATCGGTCGCGGGCTTTCAAATCACCGATCCTTTCGAAGCGGCACGTCGCGTTCTGCCGGAGCTGAAATCGAAGACCGATTTTATCATCGCGCTGGCTTATATGCCGCAGGACATGGCCCAGCGCCTTGCGACGGAAAACTCCGAGATCGACACGATCATCGGCGCGCGCCGCATCCATAATCAAGAAGAGGTTCAGCATTTTAATCGCGCCTCTATCGCCTATGCTTATATGGAGACGAAGTACGTCGGCGAGATGCGCGTCTACGTTGACGAGCAGGGGGCGGTAACAAAACAGGTCAATCGCTTCGCGGGCCTCGACGGCTTCATCCCCGACGACCCGGATGCGCGCGAGACTATGACTGCCGCGCACGACGAATTTACCGCGCAGCAGAACCAATCCGCCAAAGATGTCTCTTCCGCGCCGTTGGCTTCTAATCCGCCAATGCTCGGGCAGCAGGTCTCGGACTTTGTCGGGGGCGATACCTGCGCCGCCTGTCATGTGGAAGAGCATCAGATTTGGGAAAAGACCAGCCACGCGCATGCGATGGCGACGCTTGAGCAAAAGAAACAGCAGTTCGATACCGAATGCATCGGCTGTCACGTCGTCGGATACCAGAAAGGCGGCTTTGAATCCCTTGTCACCACGCCACAGTTGGCAAACGTGCAGTGCGAATCGTGTCACGGCCCGGGCCGCGCGCACGTTGATAGCACGAATAAAAAAGGGTACGGCTTTATGCCTACACCTGTTGGCTGCACTCAGTGTCACACGCAGCCTAACAGCCCTGACTTTAATTTTGAGAACCTACTGGCCTCAAGTAAAGCATGGAAAGAAGGAGTAGGGATCAGGGGCAAGGGGATTTGAGATTTCAAGTTTGAAATCTCAAATCCCCTTGCCCCTGCCCCCGGTCCCTGACCCTATGATGAGCCTGCTAAACCTGCTGCCGCAGTTGTTGCGCCACATCGGCGATTCGGATGAAGGGCGCGAGCAGGCAGTCTTTGCGGCATGGTCGGCAGCCGTAGGCTCTCAAATTCGAAAGGTCACAGCTCCCGTGCGGCTTGAGCGTAAGACGCTTATTGTCGCAGTTGTTGACGCTACGTGGCGCGTTCAGCTTAAGCGCATGAGCGGGCAGGCGCTCTTTAGATTGAATTCGCTGCTGGGCGCTCCGACAGTTACGGCAATCGATTTTGTGATCAATCAAGATATGGTGCTCGACCAGCACGACCCCCCTCCCGAGATAGTTTTCAACGCCCCCGACTTGCAGGCGCAGCCGCTCGCGAGAGACGCGGAACAGATCCGCGACCCGAAGATGCGAGCCACTTTTTTGCGCGCGGCTGGAAAATGCCTCGATAGAAGGGCGAGATGACGGCAACCCAGAAAGAGACATCCGAAGTCGTAATCGACATCAAAGGCCTCACAAAAGATTATCAAGTAGGCTTCCTGAAGAAAAAAACCGTTCGCGCGCTCGATCATCTGACAATCAATGTCCGCCGGGGCGATATCTTCGGCTTTCTCGGCCCGAACGGGGCCGGGAAGACCACGACGCTGAAACTGCTCATGCGTCTGATCTACCCCACCGAAGGGTCTGCAACCATCCTCGGCAATCCTATCGATGATGTCGCCACACGATCCAGAATCGGGTACCTGCCGGAAAACCCTTATTTCTACGACTATCTATCCGGGCGAGAATTGCTCGAATACACGGCCCGCCTGTTCGGCATCCAAAAGCCCATCGCAAGTCGCAGGGCCGCAGAGTTGCTCGATCTGGTCGGGCTTGACGGCGAGCAAGCAGAACGCCAGCTTAGAAAATATTCAAAAGGCATGCTACAACGGATAGGCATAGCGCAGTCCCTTGTCAATGACCCTGAGATCGTTTTTATGGACGAGCCTATGTCCGGCCTTGACCCGATAGGCCGCCGGGAAGTGCGCGATCTGATGCTATCGCTCCGTCGCCAAAATAAGACGATCTTTTTCTCTTCGCATATTCTCTCTGATGTGGAAGCGCTCTGCGACCGCGCGGCCATACTGAGCAAGGGTAAGCTCGTCCGGTTCGGCGCCGTCGAAGAGCTGACCGCGCACGAGGGGTCATCTTTAGAAGTCATCGCCGTGGGAGTAGAGCCGGGGTCTTGAGCATTTCGATGCGGGAAATACCGGCGGTCGAATCGATCAATGCAACTCCGAACGGCGCGCAGATAATCCTACAGGATGAAACAAATGTCGCAAGCGTCGTCGCACTAATACACGAAGCCGGAGGAAAGCTCGTATCTATTAACCCCAGGCGCACATCGCTCGAAGACTTGTTCACGAGCGCAAATCAAACCCGGTAATCAGATGAGTGTACTGTATTTGAGAGGCATCTCACCGCAGAGACACAGAGAACACATATGGCCGATGATGTGCTTCGCACGCGGCGGTTGCACAGAGAAAACCATATTCTGCTCTGCGCCCGCTCTGTGTTCTCTGTGTCTCTGCGGTGAATCTTCTTGCATTCCAAAACATTCAATTGAAGCGCGTCATAATTTCAGCAGAAGGCTTTTTTTTACAGCAACCGTTCTCTTGATAATCGAGATCGTCGCTGCTGCCAACGTCGCGCCCGGTTACGCAGGAGACGATTTAAGCGCGTTGATTGACGGGATACAGGCGAAGTATTCGCGTATGAAAGGGCTGGCCGCAAAATTCGAGCAAGTCTATACGGGCCGCGACGGACGCACGATGCGCGAGAGCGGCCACCTGTTGCTCAAGAGACCCGGCAAAGCCCGTTGGGATTATACAAGCCCTGAAAGAAAGCTCTTTGTATCGGACGGCAAGAATGTTTTCTTTTACGTCCTCGGCGACCGGCAGGCCGCAAAATCATCGGTCCGCGCGTCTGCCGACCCTCAAATTCCTTTTCTCTTCCTTCTTGGCAGGGGAAACCTACGGCGCGATTTTTCGAGAATCGAACTGGTCGGCGACGAAGCCCCTATCGGCGCGGGAAATCGTCTGCTGAGACTTTTTCCAAAACGCGCGCCGGAAGAGTTCAAGCAACTGCTTGTCGAAGTCGACCCTCAGTCGTTTGAGGTGAGGCGGCTGGTGATATTTGAGCGCAACGGGGCGAGAATGGATTTCGTCCTCACGAACCTGCGCGAGAACTATGTCGCTGCGGATAGCGAATTTCAATTCAACCCGCCGCCCGGCGTGACAATAAAGCAGCAATGATCGAAAGCGGCTTAATCCGAAGCTATCTTTAATCCCGCAACTTCTACTCTAAAGTCCATGATCTGTGACGGGTCAGGTATTGGCTCCATGCTTACTTCGACCCTTATAGTTTTTCCGGGTTCCAGATCGCTATGTGATCCGGGGATTACAGTCACAACCTTTTCTCTAAGAGTTTCATTGTTGAAGCCGAAGGCTACCCCTTTTAGCTGTAGCCCGACCAGCACCTTGTCGCCTGTGTTTGTCACGTTGCAGATGAGCCGAGCGTAATTCACTCTCTTGTTTAGCTCTCGCTCCCCGACGCGCTTATCAACCAGATCAACTTTTATGTTGCTCACATAGGAATCGAACTCGGGCGAGCCCGGCAAAGCCATATCGATTCGACCCGAACCCTTACAGAAGGATGTGACCAGAACTATCAGAACGATCACAGCCGCAACTGCGACGCCGCTCATTATCATCACTAGCTTCGAGCGATCTTTCTCTATGTTCTCTCTTGGTTGCTCAAACATACTTGCCTCAATCCGAATCAGGCGCTGACGGTCATCTGGCCGATCAGAAGAGTTGGTGAGAGAATGCTCCCTCGAAAGTCCAGGTCATTCCCGATCATCTCAATCGAGTTCAGCATCTCTCTAAGGTTACCCGCGATGGTTACACCCTGCACCGGAAAACTCGGCTCGCCGTTTTCTATCCATATCCCGGAGGCCGAACGCGAATAATCCCCCGTCACGATGTTTACCCCAAAGCCTATCAACTCTGTCACGAGAAAACCTTTTGACAAACTGCCTATGATCTCTGCCGGTGAATGCTCCCCGGGCTGAATATAAAGATTGCCCGGCTCGACCGACGGCACTCCTACCAGCCCGCGAGAAGCGTTGCCCGTAGACTTCAATCCCAGCTTGCGCCCGGTGTAAGTATTAAGCAGGTAGCTTTCCAGCACGCCCCGGCTGACAACAGTAGTCCTCCGCGTGGGCAGTCCTTCGCCGTCAAACGGGCGCGAGCCTAAACGTCCGGGGTCCGCCCCGTCATCGATTATCGTCAGACGTTCCGACGCGACGCGCTCGCCCATCTGCCCGACCAGAAAGCTCGCCTTGCGAAATATTGATTCCCCCGACACGGCCGTGAATATGTCTCCGAGAAGGTCGCGGGCGATATTGGGTTCGAATACGACGGGCACATTTTGCGTGGGCACGGGCCTCGCCCCCAGCTTGCGCAGTGTGCGCCTGGCCGCAGTGATTCCTATCTGCTCAGGGCTATCAAGCTCTTTAAACTTCCTTCGCACATCGTACCAGTAATCCCGCTGCATCTTCCCGTCTTCGGCGGCGACGGGGACAGTGGCGAGCGAACAGGAGGTGCCGCTGTATTCACCCGTAAACCCGAATGAGTTTGCAAGAATCATCGCCCCGCTCGTCGAATCAAATCCTCCGCCGTCGAAATTGACTATCAACGGACTGTACTCGCGAGCCGCCTGTTCCGCTCTTAGCGCAAGCTCGATTTTATCTTCCGGAGAAAGCGCGGCAATCTCGTTGTCGTATAGATCTAGGTCGGGAATCTCCGCGGCAAACTCTTCGATGTCGGGCAGACCCGCGCTATCGTCAGGCGACGTGGCGCGCGCAAGCTCGATTGCATCGGCGATAAGAGTTTCTAATGCCTGACGGCCGAAGTCCGAGCCTGAAACGGAAGCCTGCTTCCCTTCTATCAACACCCGCAGGCCAAGCCCCCGGTCTGTGGCCTCTTTGAGAGTTTCAACCTCTCCGAGGCGGATTCCGACGCTGAACTCCGTGCGGTGCCTTATTACGACTTCTGCTGCGCTTGCGCCACGCTTTACAGCATTGCGGGCAATGTCGAGGGCAAAATCTTTATTGATCTCACTCGTCAAATGGCTACCTGTTCTTTCGGCGTGAAAGTTCGTTTCGTTATGAATTTGAACCAGATTAAAGACTGATAAAATACCCTGGCACTGGTTCAAGAAAAGACTTATGCATCGGAGGAATGGCTCAAAGCGACGTCTTTCTCTTGAATCGCTTTTTATTATTCAAACTTGATTAAACTGCTTATTGCCGCGTGCCGCCTACGGTCATCTCGCTGATCTTTATAGTCGGCAATCCGACTCCCACGGGAACACTCTGGCCGTCTTTACCGCAAACTCCCACCCCGTGATCAAGCTCCAGGTCGTTGCCCACCGCGCTCACGTGCTTGAGCGATTCGGGTCCGCTCCCCCTGAGCGTGGCCCCTTTGACCGGGGCCGTGATCTGCCCGTCTTCGATCAGGTAAGCTTCCGAAGCCGAGAAAGCGAACTCGCCGCTCGTTATGTCCACCTGGCCGCCGCCGAACTGAACGGCGTAGAGGCCTCGCTTCACCGAACGTATAATCTCCTCTTTCGTATCCGGCCCCGCAAGCATGAAAGTATTCGTCATTCGAGGCAGCGGAATATGCTTGTAGCTCTGGCGACGCCCGTTGCCCGTGCGCGCGGACTTCATCAACCCGGCGTTCAGATAATCGCTCAGATAAGCGCGCAGTATCCCATTTTCAATCAATACTGTTTTCGTGGTCGGCTCGCCTTCGTCGTCAATATTGATCGAGCCGCGCCGGTCGGGTATCGTCCCGTCGTCGACCACTGTGCAAAGCTCAGAAGCTACTCGCTCGCCTATCAGGCCCGAAAATGCGGATGTCTGCTTCCGGTTGAAATCGGCCTCCAGCCCGTGGCCCACCGCTTCGTGCAAAAGTATGCCCGGCCACCCGGGACCGAGCACGACCTCCATCTTACCCGCGGGCGCGTCGATCGCATCCAGTTGAATAATTGCTTGCCTTGCAGCCTCGCGACCGAAATACTCCGGCGTCAATTCGCGGTCAAAAAAGTCTATGCCGACGCGCCCGCCGCCGCCCGACCTCCCGACCTGTAGGTTGCCGTCGTCGTCCGCTATGCAAGAGATAGCAAACCGCGCGAGCGGCTGCACGTCCCCCGTCAGGCGCCCGTCGGAAGACGCGATCATTACGTACTTCATCTCGTCGGATATCGAGGATTGCACTTCGCGTATGCGT
Source organism: Blastocatellia bacterium (assembly GCA_963728545.1). Lineage (GTDB taxonomy): Bacteria > Acidobacteriota > Blastocatellia > UBA7656 > UBA7656 > DASUNP01. The sequence goes on along the minus strand of CAVSKO010000002.1, from coordinate 705,006 downwards.
CGGTCGAACTGGCGCGCGCACTGGTCGCCGCGCTTTATCAATGCGATTTTGCGGTTAAGCTCGACCGAAGAGACGGGGACTTCGACCGGATAGAGGTTCATCCTGTTAGGCGTCGCGTTTACACCTATAATGTCCATACCCACGCCGCTGCGCGCGATATGCGAAGCCGTCTCTGCCGCCCGCCTTATTGAGTCGAATGCTATCTCGTCCGTGTAGGCGTATCCGGTCTTGTCCCCTATTATGACCCGCACGCCCACCCCTTGAGATAAAGACTTGGAAGCCGATTTTACGATCTGCTCTTCAATATTAACGCTGTTTGACAACCTGTATTCAATATACAGATCGGCGTAATCTCCCCCTCTTGCTAAAGCAGTAGCCAGAAGCTTATCAATGTCGCCAAAGGTTAATCCGAACCGGTCGAAAAAGAATTGAATCGCGTCTGTGCTCATCTCACCCCTTTATGGAAAAGACCGCCGCAGTAGATCGGAGTAGGTATCGTCCCCGCACCTACGCCAGTCAGGGCTTGTCGCCGATGTGTAACGCCGCAACACCGCCAAATAAATTGTAATATCTGACATCTGAAAAACCAAACGATTGCATCATTCCGGCAAGCGTCTTTTGATCCGGAAATCGTCTTACGGAATCGGGCAAATATTGATAAGCGAACGCGGAGCCTGAAATCGCGTTGCCTATTTTGGGGAGGACCCTGGTGAAGTAGAATTGAAACAGTTGGCTAAAGACGGGAATCTGCGGGCGCGAAAACTCAAGCACCGCAGCCCGCCCGCCCGGTTTTAACAGTCTTAACAACTCTTTGATTCCCTGCTCAACGCTCTCAACGTTGCGAAGACCGAACGCAACAGTTACGACATCAACCGAGCCGTCCCGTACAGGCACTCTTAGCGCATCGCCCTCGACTAAATCTACGGGCAGCCTTGCCGCTTGAACCTTGCGGCGACCGACTTCGAGCATCGGGCGGCAAAAATCGATTCCGACCGTAGGCGCGACCGCCCCTAGCTCTAAGGCCAGGTCCGCCGTCCCGCAGCAGAGGTCGAGCGCCACGGCGCCAGGTCGCCGCAATTGCCGCTCAACATTTTTTATGACGAACCTGCGCCACCGCTTATCGATATTGAGTGAAAGAGCATGGTTTAAGAAATCGTAGCGCGGGGCTATCTCCGCAAACATGGCCCGAACCTCGGCGGCCTTGCCGGATGGGTGCAGGCTGTTTGTTTTTGAATCCATGTATAGAGATATGAAAACGCGTTCAACGAACGACGGTCACGGTTCCGAATTTCTTCAACGGTGTTTCAAGCTGGCTTGCAGCGCCACGCACAACTATCGCAACCGATTGAGGCTTTAGATAAGTGCGGGCCGCCTGCAAAACGTCAGCAGGAGTGACCGCGTTAACACGGTTGGCAAAATTGATCATATAGTCGCGGCCCAATCCGTATAGCTCTATGTCGAGTATGACATCGGCTGCGCCCTCCATAGTCCGCAAACGATCGGTGAATGTAGAGATCAGACGATTCTTTGCCGATTCGACCTGTTCAATCAACGGGGGTGCGGATTGCAATTGGGTCATCATTGCGAGCGCCGATTCGATGGCCGGAGTTATACCTGTCGGAGACGACTTGATATTCAACAACAACGGCCCCGCAAGCAATCGCCCCTCAAGATCGGCCCGAAGCCCGGCCCCGGCTTCGGGATTGACTGCGGTCGCTCCCGCTTGATTCAGCACTTCCCCAAGAATCAAAGCCGCAAAGAAATCCGTCGCGCGGCGCGATACTCCTATCTGCCCGATGGCCGCTTGCGCGGTCTGTGCGTCCTGGATGTCGAGGATCAAAATTTTTCTGACCGTCTGCGCGTCCGGCGGGCGGAAAGTGGCCGCAATCTTCTCGCCTTTTTTCCAGGAGCCGAGCTTTGCGCGCGCCAGTCTGGTTACATCTTCGGGCGTCGCATCGCCCGAGACGATCAAAACCGAGTTGTTAGCAAGGTAAAATCGTTTGTGGTAAAAGGAGAGATCGGCGGCAGTGATTTTCTCAAGCGACGCGGTTGTCCCTCGCTCGGGGCGGCCAAAAGGATGCGTGCCGAATACTGCCTCAAGCGTCTTCCGCTTCACTGACGCTTCCGAGTTCGTCGCTTCTATTTTTTGCACTGCAATGCGCTCTGCCTTCAATCTCTCGAACTCTTTCTGATCAAACGCAGGAGTTATGACAAGACGGCTGAGCAGATCAAATATCGCTTCCAGCGATTCAGAGGGGCCGCTTATGCTGAAGTCTGTCGCGTCCCAGCCGACCGTGGCGTTCGCGCTCAAGCCTAATTGCTCGACCGCAGTAACCACGCCCTTGGCGTCGTAACCGCCGCCACCCTTGAGCAGCATTCCGGCAGTGAGATCGGCCAGCCCGCCTTTTTCCGCGAGGTCGAACATCGCGCCGCTATTGACTCGCAATCGCACTGAAACCGTCCCGGTCCCCCGTTGCTCAAGCACTACGAGTTGAAGCCCGTTCAATAGTGAATCGCGTTTTACGGTCGGTAAAACAAGCCCTACCGACTGCTTGCTCCCGTTTGCGAGGGGTGTGTTCTGCGCCGCAGTATGTAGTGGGGTATAAATTGAAGGGGCAATCAGAATAACCGCAACCGCTATTAACTTCATCACAACAAGAGAACCTCCACACAGGACAATACAAATCGAGTGTAGCTATATGGTATAGAGAGTGTCAATCTTTCGTGGTATACTGTGCGCCGAGCCCCTGCGATAAAAGGTTATTTCCTCACGTCGAGAATTGGAGATAGTGATAGATGTATTGCCCTAGCTGCTCAACCCAGTCTATTGAAGGAGCAAAGTTCTGCAAAACTTGTGGGATGAATCTTGGTGTAGTCACGCAGGCCCTCAGCGGGGGCGTGACCGTTACAGACCCTCTACGCGACCGCGAATATAAACGAGCGCGGAAACAGATCAGCGACGGCATACAGGGGTTTGCGGTCGGGGCGGCTTTTCTGGCGGGAGCGGCATTAGCCTATTTCATAATGCCGAGAAATACATACGTCTATGTGGTAGCTCTCGGCCTGGCGCTCGTAGGCATCATAATACTTTTTCGCAGCATTGGACGAATCATTGACGCTAAGGTCGGCCAGAAGTTGTTAGACCCGGCGCTACAGCCGCGAGGAACAGGCGGACTGACGAGTTCGCAACCAACTCAGACGCCTGCCGCTGTGAACACGCGTCAAAGCCAACGATTGGTAGCCGACCCGCTCAAAAACCCGGCCTCACAACCGGCGAACACGCGGCCAGTTGCCGCCGAGAAAGTGCCGGACCAGCTTCCACAAATTTCCGCAACGCCGCTCGAAAGCATACCGCGCCCGCTTACGGGCCGCGTGAACCGCGAGCACTCAACCCCGCTCAGAAAACCTGACAAAGAAGAAGACTTGATTTCGAAACTGCGCAACTGAGCGTGCCGGGCAATTCGATTCTAAGGTTATTCCGATTTAATCTCGGTCCACAGGTTGTCATAAATGCTTATCGCGGGGCCAACGTCCACGATAAGCTCACAACGCCGCAGGTCTTCTCGACGCGGATAGCCAGCCTCATTACTCAACAGTTCGGGTCTGATATATCCTCGCGCCGCCAGGTTCGTAGTCGAATAGCCTGTGCCGTTTGCAATCTCTCCGGCGGTCCTGGCTTCAAGCACAAAATTGATGAACTCGTGAGCAAGCTCGCGGTTTTTAGCAACACGCGGAATGCAGAGGTTGTCGACAAACATCGTGCAGCCTTCTTTCGGGATGACGTAACCAATAGAGGGATTATCCGCCATCGCCTTTGCGATCTGGCCGCTGTAAGCCTGCGCGATCCACACGTCTCCCGATAACAACAACTGGTCGAACCCGCCGCTGTCATAAGCCTTGACTAGCGGCTTCTGCCGCGCAAGCAACCGCGCGGCCTGTTCAATCTCCGCCGCGTCCGTGCTGTTTAGAGAGTTGCCGAGGGATTTGAGCGCAGCGCCGAATGTCTCCCTCACGTCATCGAGCATAGCCAGACGATCTTTGTATCGGCTGTCCCACATAATTGACCAGCTCTCGACAGGCTCCGCGACTTTATCTTTTCTGAAGGCGATGCCGGTCGTGCCCCACATATAAGGGATAGAAAACTGGTTTAACCGGTCGTAATGAAGCGCAACAAAATCGGGGTCGAGGTTTGAAAAGTTTGTAATTCGGTCGCGGTCGATCTCTTCTATAAGGTCCTGCTCGCGAAGCACAGTCACCATATAATCGCTCGGCACTATGATGTCATAACTCACGCCGCCCGATTGAAGCCTCGCCAGCAATGCCTCGTTGGAATCATAAAGCTCTATGTTGACCCTGGCGTTGAACCTGCTCTCGAATTCCGCGACCACGCTCTCAGGCAGGTAGTTCGACCAGATGTAAATATTCAGTTCGCCGCCCGCCTCTTTTTTGCCGCTGCCCCCGAAGGAAAAGACTATGAGTAACAACAGCCCCGTGGCCCCTGCGGCAATCGGCCACCTTCTTATTCGCCCCGATGCCAGTCGCTCTGACACAAAGACAAGCAAGACCGTCGCTACGAGCAGCACCGTCGAGATAGCATTTATCTCCGGAGTAACGCCCGTCTTGACCATCGAGTAAATCTTGAGCGGGAGAGTCTGAGCGCCCGGCCCCGCAACGAAACTTGTGATCACATAATCGTCGAGCGAGATGGTAAAGACCAGCAGCGCTGCCGAAATCACGCCGGGCAATATCATAGGCAGCGTCACCCGGTAAAATGTTTGCCAGGGAGTCGCGCCCAAATCCATAGCCGCTTCTTCAAGCGATTGGTCGAGCGTGGCTATTCGTGCGCGGACGATGAAGACAACATACGAGATCGAGAATGCAACGTGTGCCGCTATTATCGTGCTTAGCCCAAAAGCCATCCCAAGCAAGCCGAACAACGCCGCGCTCGCAAAGCCTATAACTATCTCGGGGATTAAGACGGGCAAAAAGACAAGGGCTTCTGCGGCGCGGCGAAGCCGTAACCTGTAGCGACCCAGCGCCAGCGCCGCCGAGGTGCCGATTACCGTTGAAAAGAGCGCGGTCAAAAATGCTATGACAAGGCTCATACGCAATGAAGCGATAAGCGCGGCGTCATTCCACGCAATTGCGTACCATCGCCACGTGAAGCCTTGCCAGATCGTGCTAAAGCGCGAGTTGTTGAACGACAAAAGTACAAGGACCGCAATCGGCAGGTAGAGGAATAGATATACGAGCGCAGTTGCCGCACCCAGCCCCGTCGGAAGTAAGCTTTTCTTTTTCGCGGCGCTCACAACGACCCACTATCTTTTATAGCTCGCCTTCGGGTCAAGTGCGAAACTGAGCATTGTTTGACACTTACCGGGTCGCGTTCTAGAATTGATCGCGGCCACTTCATAGGAGATTGAGCATTGACGCGACTTTTCAGCCTGACTCTTGCTTTCATACAGACTACAGAAACCGAAAAGATTTCTCTGATCAATTTACTGCTCAAGGCAAGCCCTATCGCCAAAGTCGTGCTTGTGATCCTGCTTCTCTTCTCGATCGCTTCGTGGGTAATCATTTTCAGCAAGTGGGCGGCACTCAGAACTGCGGAAGCATCTAGCCAACAGTTTCTCTCGCGCTTCCGCAGCCGGACGAAGCTTTCCGACGCGCTCATCGAAGCCGAGAACGCGAAAGCCAGCCCCGTCGCCAGAATCTTTATTGCAGGTTATGAAGAGATAGCGGGCCAGATGAGCGGCGCGGGGGCAATTCGAAGCCTTGATTCGGTCAACCGCGTCTTGCAATCCGCAACCATCGCGGAGATCACTCGCCTAGAGCGAAGCCTCGGGTGGCTTGCCACGACCGCAAATGCTTCGCCTTTTATCGGCCTATTTGGAACTGTGGTCGGTATAGTGATCGCGTTTCAAGGTCTGAGCGCCGCAACCGCTTCCTCAATTCAATCCGTAGCCCCCGGAATCGCGGAAGCGTTGATTGCGACCGCGGCGGGCATAGCCGCGGCTGTGCCTGCGGCCATCTTTTACAACCATCTTTTGAGCAAAGTGAAATCGCTTACGGCGACGATGGATAGATTTTCGCTTGAGATGTTAAACCTTATCGAGCGTCATTACATCAAAGCAGACGTGTAGAGAAGATTTTCGAAATGGCATTCACCGATCAGCGAGGCCGAACTCAAACTTCTTTATCCGAAATCAACGTCACTCCGCTCGTTGACGTGATGCTGGTCTTGCTCGTTATTTTCATGGTCACAGCGCCCATACTTCAAACGGGCATTGAAGTGAGTCTGCCTAAGACCCGCGAGGCTCGCGCGGATCAGCCTAAGCCCAGGTCCGTAGTCGTGAGCATCGATAAGGACGGCAATATTTATCTGAGCACTCAGACCGAAGCTCGCCAGGTGAATGTCAACGATCTGCCTGCGTTGCTTTCGGAAAAGCTGGGGCAGTCGGGCGAACGCCGAGTTTACGTCAGAGGCGATGGGGATACGCCTTATCGAATCATCGCTTATGTTTTAGACGTTGCTAAACAGGCGGGGGCCGATGCCAGCCTCGTCACAGAGCCTACTCCCAGGAAGAAGTGATGATCCTAAATCGCGACAATGATTCGATCACCGATTCCGGCGCTCCGGGCGTGAGCATACTGCTTTCAATCGCGCTTCATGCTTTAGTCATCGGCGGAATGATTTTTTTATATCAATGGAATGCGACCAGGACTATAGTTGCGGCGGGCGCGGGCGAAGGCGGCGAGGGCGGTGGCGGCGCTATCGAAGTCGGTGTAACGGACAGCAGGGCGATTCTCGGATTTGCAAAGCCCCAGCCGGTATCGCACATTGGCGATGAGGATTCTACTATCAATAATACTCGCGTAGAACATTCCGCGCGCGAACCTGAGCGCGCCGACGAAGTTCTCCCGACGACAGAAAAAGAGAGTCCGAACCCCGACGCGTTGAAAACAGACCGTCCCGTGACGAATCAGCAAGAGCGCATCTTCACGGGGAAAGATGAGCGAGGCCGCTCGCCGTCGCAATCGGCGCAGGTAGGCCGCACATTCGGGAGCCCCTCGCCTGCTATGATAGGAGGCGTTGGAATCGGCTCTGGCGGCGGGTTTGGAGGCGGCACGGGGTTGCCGGGCGGCTCCGAGTACGGTCGAAGAATTCAATCGATACTGAGCAGAAATTTTAACCCGCCCCAGGTTGATACCGACGGCGTGCAATATGTTGTTATTGTCTTGAAGATCGCAAGAGACGGCACAATCCTCTCTGTTTCGAACGGTCGCGTGTCGCCCGGGTATTTCAAGCAGCGAAGCCCGCTCGGCCAGCTCAACTACGCGGCAGAGCGCGCGGTACTGGCAGCAAACCCGCTGCCCAGAATGCCGGACGGATTTCTGATGAGCGCGCAGGAGGTTTCAGCCGAGGTGTGGTTTCGGTATCCGAAATAGTTTTTATTGAATGGCTCAAAGCGGTTGTTTATGAGATTAAAAAAAGCATCACTGATTTTTATAACTCTTACATTCGTCTTCGCGTTCGGAGCGGCTGCCGTCTGTCAGCAAGAGCAGCCTCCCGTTCAAGAAGATTTGAAAAAACAGATAGGCACTATAATAGTCACGCCGGGGAACGGGCCTAATCTGGCGCTGGCCGATTTCATCGCACGTTCGGCGGGCGTCGAAGCGGCGGTCGCGACTTTCAATCAAGTGCTGCTGGCCGATCTTCAGTTCGCAGCCGTCTCCGGGATTGTGGGAAAGAGCCTCAACCCCAAAACGCTCATAGCCGACCCGGCGGCGTTGAACTTTGAAGAGTGGAGCGCCGACCCCGTGCGCGCCGATTATGTCGCATTCGGGAACCTGCAAAACTCCGGCGGCTCGCTGATCGCGGACACATATCTTTTTGACATCAAGACAAAGCAGCAATTGATCGCGTCTCGCCACGCGGGAGACGCGCGGCGAATGGCCCACGAGTTTGCAGACGAGATCGTAAAGCTGTTGACGGGCCGCGACGGCATTGCGACTTCAAAGATCGCCTATGTCAGCGGCGATTCAATCAAGGTTTCGGATTATGACGGATTTAATCAACGAACGTTTGCGAGCGACGGCCCGATAGTCCGTTTCCCGCAATATTCGCCCGATGGTCGCTACCTTGCTTATGTGAGTTATAAAAGTGGAGTTCCTAACATAGTGGTTCGCTCAGCTGATGGGGGTCTTATCGGAGGCACACACTTTAACTCGACGACCTCGTCGCCTTCGATCTCTCCGAGCGGGCAGTTGGCTTTCAGCTCTGCGATAAGCGGCGACGGATCGATGGAGATTTATGTGTCGAATCTCGACGGCTCGAACGCCCGGCGGCTGACTCGCACTCAGAAGGCGGTCAACATATCCCCGCGATGGAACCCTCGCACGGGGCGCGAGATTGCTTTTATAACCGACCGGGGCGGCTCGCCTCAGATTTACGTAATGGACGCGAGCGGCTCGAACCAGCGGCCCCTGGTCGCGCGAGGCGGCCACGCGGACTCTCCGTCCTGGTCGCCCGACGGGCGCTACATCGCGTTCACTTATGGCGGCGCAGGGAGCTTTCAAGTCTTTGTCGCCGACGTAGCGTCGGGCCAGTTGCTTCAGCTAACATCACAGGGCAGAAATGAAAGCCCGACATGGTCGCCTGACGGGCGGCACCTCGCTTTTCAATCGAACCGAACAGGAAGGTGGGAGATTTGGCAAATGCATATTGACGGCAGCGAACAGCGCCAGTTGACTCGCGGCGGCGGTCGCTTGCCTGCGTGGGGTAAATGAGTGATGAGTGATGAGTAAACACAGTACTGACGCATTATGACTTCACACTCGTTACTCATCAATCATCACTTATAAAGGAAAGGAGTTTTGAAATGGCAACGAGGCTTTTGCGGATTCTTGTGATTATCTGTGTGGGGGGCCTGGTAGTCTTTGGTGTAGGGTGCGCCAAGCCAAAAGTCCAGGTACAGGTCTCAAAAGACAGGATCCAACAGGGCGAAGATGTGCGCGTTAGCTGGCAATCAAAGAATGCGAAAACCGTTACGATAAACGGCGAGCAGATGGACAAGGCAGGCTCGCGAGTTTATAACCCTAATAATACGACTAGCTATACTGCTGTCGCCACGCGCGGAAAAAAAGAGGCCCGTGACTCAAAGATCGTCTCGGTCACACCTCGCCCGGCCCGGCCTACGATCAGCATTTCTGCCGACCCTGATGCCATTGAACGCGGCCAGTCGACCACGCTTCGCTGGAATTCGTCGAATGCCAGTCAGGTAACGATAAGCGAATTGGGAACCGTGCCAAACTCAGGGACGAGAGTAGTAAGCCCGTCAAGCTCGACCACCTACACGGCGACGGCAACGAGCGCGGGCGGCACTGAGGCAGCTTCTACTCGCGTGACCGTGACCGAAGAGGCTGCCCCGACCGACCCGGGCTCGCGCCCGAGAGTCACAGCGCCTAACCCGACTATCGCCGCTATGTTCGGTCAAGCGGTGCAGGCGATTTATTTCGAATACAACGAAGCGGACCTTACGCCCGAATCCCGGGACCGTTTGCGACGGTCGGCAGAATGGCTGACCCAGGCCCCGAACCGCTCGATTGTATTTCGCATCGAAGGCAATTGCGACCCGCGCGGGACCGAAGAGTACAACATAGGGCTTGGCGAGCGACGCGCGCAGGCGGCGCGCGAGTTCCTTGTCTCGCTCGGAGTTGACGGGTCGAGGATGCAGACAGTCAGCTACGGCGAAGAGCGCTCATCGGGCACAAGCGAAGGGTCGCCCGGCGCTCGCCCGTCGTGGGCCAATGATAGGCGCGACGATTTTATATACGTTTCGGGCGGGACGCCTCGTAACCCTGAGCCGATAATTCTACAGATAAGTTTCAAGTAATTCGGAGGATCTATGCGATCAAGATTTGGGAGTCCGGTTGCGCTCGCTTTGCTTTCACTGCTTGCGCTCGCCTCGCCCGGCGCGAGCACACAGAAAGATAAAGAGGTGCAGCTTAAAATCGCTCTTGATGAGCTGAAGAACGAGGTCACGATCCTCGAACGACAGGTTCGCTCGATGCAAGAGACGATGGATAAAAACAGCGGCCAGTTGAACGCGCTCATCACGCAGATCATAGACAACGTCACGGCCATCCGTCAGGCTCAAAGCCGGGTGGCCGAAGGCTCTTCGAGCGCGCTCAACGAAGTCGGCGGCCTGGGCGAGCGACTCTCTTCGACCAACCAGCGCATTGATAGATTGTCAGAGCAGATGGCTGAGCTAAAGAAGCTTGTCGAGAACTTGCCGAAACTCCCGACCTTCACACAGATCACGCCGGGCAACCCCGACCAGCTTTTCGCTGCCGCCTATGGCGATTACAGCCGTGGAAACTACGATCTTGCCATAAGCGAATTTCGCCAGTATGTCGAGACGTATCCTACAAGCGAGATGGCCGATAACGCTCAGTATTGGATAGGCGAGGCGCTGTTTGCAAAGCGAAAACACGATGAGGCAATAGCCGAGTTTGATAAGCTCGTCCAGTTGTTCCCAAAGGGAGACAAGGTTCCAGCCGCAAAGTTCAAAAAAGGGATGGCTTTGAACGAGCTTGGGCAACAGGAGGCCGCGCGGGCCGAGTTTCAAGCAATAATCAAGCTCTATCCCCGCTCTAACGAGGCCGCGCTCGCCCGCCAGCAGCTTGGCGAGCGATGACGCTGCACGCCTGTTTTCTAGAGCGATTAAACAGCAGGCCCCTGAGCCTCGAAGAGGCGCAATTCAATAGCCCGGCTGCCGCGCGCCGGGTGACGCACTCATAAGAGAACAAGCCCTGTAAGGGCGAAATATTGGATCAATCTATTTCGCCCTTACAGGGCTTGTCGTTATGTTTGATGATGACCTGTGGCGTTGCCACAGGCTATTGAATTGCGCCTCTTCGAGGCTTTTCTATCAGCTTTTAACCGGCAAGTTGATCTTTATGTCTGAGTTGTAATCGGAATAGAGTATCGTCGTAGTCGTTTTTTGGCCGCCGACTTCGGTCTCGACTTCTATCTTTCTCGGCAGACTGTCGTCTGCGCCGATCCAGACCTTCGTCTTTCCCGCCGGGGTCTGCGGCGAAGGGGATTTGGGCGTGTACTCATAAACCACCATAGGAACACCGTCCAGCGTGTCGGGCCCTATCAATTTCACATCGTAGTTCTTTTCCAGCTCATCGATAAGCTTTGGGTCCCTGAATTGGGCGGCCATCTCGTTGGCATTCATAGGAGCTTTTTGCCACGGGCCGCCGCTCTGTCGGGTATATGTTTCAGACCCGACTGCGATCAACTCGCTTACCGGGTTGGTCATGTGCAGACGATCAGGCGCAACGTATTCGACAACGAACTCGCCCGGCATGTTCTGACTGGAAGAAGTGATGCGCGCCCGAAATGATTTCGTGGCAAGCTGCGCGCGCATTGATTTTGCGAGTGAATCCAGGGGCGCCGCATTAGTCGATACAGGCTGTTTGGCTTCACCCGTCGGGGCGGATTCCTCGTTACTCGCGCATCCTCCGAGCGTCGAGATCAGAATTGCCAGCGCTAAATATGCGCCGATCCTCGCGATAAGAAATCGTCTCATCAGTTCCTCTTTTCAGATTTTATTTTGTCGGAATTATTAATCTATCAGAGAATCGTTCAAATTGACATGGCGGGCGAAGATCGGCGCCTATGTTTATCTATTATTTGTGTTGACACTTAAGTCAAAATGACTTAAATTCTCGCCACACAGTTGCAAAGCAAATTCAGCCCCTGAAGATAGGTTGACTGCCCCGCTCCCCTTGCAGGCACTTCTATGTCCGACCCGAACGGGTTTTCTGACCTTATACTTGTACTGGGAGACGAGGCGAAATCGGCAAGCGCCTTAGAGCGGTTGCTCAAAGTAGCAGGGTATACCGCGACTGCCATCAACTCTTTCGAGGTCGCCCGCGATCACCTCGCCACTCAAGCAGCGTCGCTAATTATCATAGACCTCTCCGCTTCCCGCCTGACCGGGCCGCTGATTGAAACCGGAGATGATGATTCGGGCACGAGTCTCAGCCGCTTAAAGTGGGCCTCGGAGGCTATGAGCTTTTGCAAAGAAATCCGTGCGGTTAAAGCTACCGCCGATCTGCCTATTCTCATAATCTCCAAAAGCCACCGCGCCCAAGACAAAGTCGCGTGCCTCAACACCGGGGCGAGCGCATACATTATAAAGCCTTATCAGAGGGGCGAGCTTCTATCTTCCGTAAAATTACATCTGCGAGCGTGGCGAAACGAGCGCGAGCGGACAGAGCGTTTTGAGCAACTAAACGTATTGCACGCCGTCTCGTCTGTGTTGAGCAGCTCGCTTGAGCCTGATGTTTTAATCCGAGCTACGCTCTCCGTGCTTGTAAAAAACCTCGGCGTAGACGCGGGCGTCGGCTATTTGCGCTCCGCCGATAACCAGACCATGTCCGTAGTCGCCCAGGAAGGATTCAACGCAACTGAAGAGTGCGCGGGCAGCCTGCTCGATCTTTATTCGCGCACCGCGCCGCTGATGGGCGACAAACACCTGCTGCTTGAGCCGCTCCCGCCCTCTGCGCGAAAAGGGCTGGCGGGCGAAATCCTGAAAGATGTTCGCAGCATGGTCTGCGCGCCCGTGGGATTGAAAGGCAAAACGATAGGCGCGCTCTGCCTTTTTACTCGCAATCAAAATTCGCTCCCGCGCCAGCAGGCCGAATTGCTGGCCACGATATGCAACCAGTTGAGCGTCGCGCTTGAGAACGCCAGGCTTTATGTCGAAACGAAAAAGAGCGCGGCGCAGCTTTCGTTCGTCTACAACCTCGGCAACAATTTGATGACCTCGCTCGAAATGGACGAGCTTCTCGGTTACGCGGTCTTCACCGTAGGAAAGAGCCTTGAATGCGACGTGTGCGCAGTCGTGGTGCGAGCCAACAGCGAATCCGAAGAGCCTGTCTCGGCTATCTATTCGCGGATTCACGACGGAGATCACGGCTCGGATCACTGGTACAACACCGAAAGAGTGAAGGCATATCTGGACAGGAAAGACTTCGCCATGCAGTCGGCGATTGAAACCCGCGTGGCGGAGCGATTCCTGATAGACCCGCGCGTCTCAATAGAGACAATCGTGCCGCTGATGTTCGACGACCGGCTGATAGGGCTGCTCATCTGCGCGAGCCACAAGCCTCGCTCGATCAGTTCCGATGACCAGAAGCTGCTCGGCGCAGTCGCGCAGCAATTGAGCCTGGCCATACGCAACACAGAGCTTTATCAGCGCACAAAAGACACTTCGATCAACCTTGCCGTCGAAGTATCGCGCCGCACGCGCGAGATCGAAGAGCAGAAACGATTCACTGAAAAGATAATAGATTCGCTGCCCGTTTCGCTTTATGTAGTTGACCGCGATATGCGCATAGTCGCATGGAACCGCAATCGGGAAGTCGGCGGGCAGGGCATGAGCCGCGATGCAGTTCTAGGCCGAAACGTCTTTCACGTGCTCGCGCGCCAGCCGCGCCGCATGCTCGAAGACGAGTTTACCGAGGTCTTTCGGTCGGGCGACATGGTGCGGGTCGAGCAGGAATCCTGGATCGAAAATCAGAAGAAGACCTGGAAGATCAGCAAGATTCCTATGCGCGTTGATAACTGTGAAGTGACCCACGTCATCACGGTCGGAGAAGACGTAACCGACCAGAAGAAGATGAACGAAGCGGTTATTCACGCCGAAAAACTGGCTTCGATTGGCCGCCTTGCCGCAGGGGTCGTCCACGAACTGAATAACCCGCTCGCAACCATTGCGGCCTGCGCCGAGGCGTTGAACGTTCGCGTCGAAGAGATTGAAAGCCAGGAGGTGAGCCAGGATTTCAGCGAGTATCTTCAGATCATAAGAGACGAAGCTTTTCGCTGTAAGACGATCACCAACAGCCTGCTAGAATTTTCGCACCAGCGCCAGGCCGAAAAACATTCGAGCGACATAAACCAGATCATCGAGCAGACCCTGCACCTGGTCAAGCATCATCCGAAGATCGGCAATATGCACGTTGTCAAGGAGCTTGACGCGGGGCTTCCGCCCGTTTACGTGAACGAAGGGCAGATGAAGCAGGTATTCATCGCGCTGATCTCGAACGCCTACGACGCTATGGAACACGGCGGGCGTTTTACGATCCGAACGCGCTGGCAGGATTGCGAGAATGAGCGGGCCGTCGCAGTGGAATTGGAAGACTCGGGTTGCGGCATTCCCGCATCGCATTTGCAAAAGATATTCGACCCGTTCTTTACCACAAAACCGCTCGGTCGAGGCACGGGGCTGGGGCTGTCGGTCTGCTACGGCATAGTCTCGGAGCACGGCGGGAAGATGGAAGTCGATTCGACCGAAGGCGTAGGTTCAACTTTTAGAGTTTTGCTGCCTGTCTCGCCTGAGATTCAATCAGAACAGGCTCCTAAATCTGTTTCCGATCATATACTAGAAATGGAGAGTGCATTGTGAGTTCAAACGCTAGCATCAAACTTTTGATCGCAGAGGATGAGAAGAATCTGGGGCTGGTTCTTCAAAAAGAGCTTCAACGGCTCGGCCATCAAGTGACGCTTGTTCACGACGGCGAAATGGCCCTGAGAGCGGCGCGCGAATCCGAATTCGATGTTGCGCTGCTCGACATAATGATGCCCGTTATCGGGGGCATCGAAGTGCTGCGCGAGCTTCGCCAGCAAGAGCAGCCGCCCGAAGTTCTTATGATGACGGGCCACGCGACGGTCGAGACTGCGCTCCAGGCGATGAAGCTCGGCGCTTACGATTATCTCACAAAGCCGTGCCACATCCGCGAGCTTGAAGCGATATTAAACAAGGCATATGAGAAGCGACAGCTCAAACGCGAGAACCTGATACTGCAATCGCGTCTCACGTACAAGCAAAAAGCGCCTGACATCGTAGTTCGCAGCCAGAAGATGACGGAGATCATGAATCTCGTTCGCAAGGTCGCCGTCTCGAACGCAATCGTGCTGGTGACGGGCGAATCCGGAACGGGTAAAGAGCTTGTCGCGAATACGATTCACTGCTTCTCTAATCGCCACGCCGGGCCTTTCATTGACATAAGCTGCGCAGCCATCCAAGAGACGCTTTTGGAATCCGAGCTTTTCGGTTACGAGGCGGGGGCCTTTACGGGTGCGCGAAAGCGCAAGCTCGGCTTGCTGGAGCTTGCTCACGGCGGCACGCTGTTTCTGGACGAGATAGGCGAGATGAGCTTGACCTTGCAGTCGAAGCTGCTGCGCGTGCTTGAGACGCAATCGTTCTTCCGCGTCGGCGGTACAAAGAAAGTCGAAGTCGATGTTAGATTCATCGCCGCTACGAACCGCGAGCTTGACCAGTTTGTGGGCGAAGGCAAATTCCGCGCCGATCTTATGTTCCGCATAAACAATTTCACAATCAAGCTTCCGCCTCTGAGGGATCGTCCCGAAGACATTCCTTCGATTGCGGAGCATTTCCTGGCGCGCGTGAGCGGGGGCAATCGCTTAACAATGAGCGAAGACGCTATGCGCGTGATGACGAATTATTCCTGGCCCGGAAACGTGCGAGAGTTGCGCAACGTCATCGAGCGCGCGGTAATTCTCGCGTCGGGTGAAGTGATACAACCGGAAGATTTGCCTATAGAGTTGAGGACTCACGTGCCGCGCAGCTTTGCCATTGCGGCGGAAGAAGATGATTCGCCCGTGAATCTGGACGAGATGAAGAAGCGGCAAATACTGACCGTGCTGGAACAGACAGGCTGGCATCAGGGCAAAGCCTCCGAGTTGCTCGGCATTTCGCCAAGCACGCTTTACCGTCAGCTAAAATCCTACGGGCTGACGCGCACCAGGCGGATGGTTGACGACTACCTGTAAGTTTTTTGCTAACCCAGGCCGGCTCTCGAAAGCAGTTCAGGTCCGGCCCGGCTCCCGATATTTGACTATAGAGTTGCGCTAAGGCTCGGTCCTTCGTTAATCTTCAGGTAGCTTCACCTATTTGAGAAAGGACCGAGACGATGCAAGAGATTCAAAACGAAGTCAGGTACGAAGAGGCGCAATCGAGGCAGACCCAGCCGATTGAAAGCCCTGCGATTGAAAGCCCTGTGATTGAAGGGCCGCCGCCCCTGCCCGTCTCCAGACCGCGCGCCAACACCTCCCTTCCCTGGATAATCGGGGGCATGCTTGCGCTCGCGCTTATTCTATCCATAGTAGTCATCCAATATGCTTACAATAGATTGAAGGATAATGGCGCGGAGCTTCCGGCATCGCCAGCGAACGCCGAGATGGCTTCGCCGGTAGGACTGTCGAACTCTTTTAGGGAGATCGCCCGCGCGGTTAAACCCGCTGTCGTTCACATAAACGTAGTTGAAACAGTCGAGCCTGCCGGTCCGTCATCAGACATCTTACCATTTGATTTTCCTCAGCAAGGACCGCGCCGTCGCCCCGGATCAGGTTCCGGTTTTGTTGTCCGAGAAGACGGATACATATTGACTAATAATCATGTCGTTCAGAAAGCGGAAAAGATCGAAGTTACCCTGAGCAACTCGAAAAAATATAGAGCAACCCTCGTAGGCACGGACCCCGAATCCGATCTGGCCGTCATAAAGATAGACGAGTCGGGATTGCCTTTTGCGGTGCTGGGCGATTCGGATCAAGTCGAGCAGGGAGATTGGGTTCTTGCTCTAGGCAGCCCGTTCGGCCTACAGCAAACTCTAACTGCGGGCATCGTGAGTGCGACCGGTCGCGAGTTGAGATTGGACAGCGCGCAGTATTCCAAGTTCATACAGACCGACGCATCGATAAACCCCGGCAATTCCGGCGGGCCGCTTGTAAACATGCGCGCCGAGGTCGTAGGGATAAACACCTTGATCTTCTCGCAAACGGGCTCAAGCGAAGGAATAGGCTTTGCCATCTCATCAAACACGGCAAAACAGATCTACGATCAACTGGTTAGGAACGGCAGAGTGACTAGAGGCTATCTCGGTGTTTCCGTGACTGATATAAATGACGCGACTGCTCGCGCGCTCGGAGTTGAATCCGATTCCGGCGCACTCGTAGCAGACGTGCCGGGCGGTGATACGCCTGCCGCTAGAGCGGGCCTCAAGAGCGGAGACGTAATCACGGCATTTGATGGAAAGGCTGTCAAAAGCTCGCGGCAATTGACGGACGCGGTAGCGGCTACGGCTGTGGGCAAATCGGTTCGCGTAGATTTCATTCGAGACGGCCGCCCTCAGTCGATCACCGTCGATGTCGCGGAACGACCGCTGAACGTCAATGCGCAGCGCATACCAACGCCTGAAACGCCCAATCCTGATGTTGAACCCAAAGCCACAAAGCTTGGCGTCACCGTTCAGCCTGTTACGCCTGAGATGGCGGACCGGCTGAAGCTGAGAGAGCCGAGCGGCGTTGTGATTAGAAGCGTTGATCCGGGCAGTCCCGCATCTGAAGCAGGATTGAGACACGGCGATGTGATTCACCGCGTCGGCAAGACAGAGATTAAGAGCACCGAAGATTTGACCGAGGCGGTAAAAGCGCTTTCGAAAGGCGAAGAAGTCGCCATACAGGTCGAGCGAGGCGGGCGAATGACGTTTATTACCATCACGATTGATTAAACAAGTCTTGAGGTAAGATATTTAGAGGTAAGATATTTAACGGTTGTTTGAAAGCCCCAAAGGGGCGAAATTCAATAGCACAGGGCAACGCCCTGTGTTCACCACCGCAAAATCATTCAAGCCCTGAAAGGGCGAAATAATCCGAATGATTTATTTCGCCCTTTCAGGGCTTGTCGTTATTCGTCGCCTGTTACCCGGCGCGCGGCAGCCGGGCTATTGAATTTCGCCCCTTTGGGGCTTAAAGCCGGTTCGTCAAGCTCACATAGCCAGTCCCCCGTCTACCTGGATGACCTGGCCTGTGATGTATCGAGCGTCGTCTGAAAGCAGAAATGCAGCGACCCGCGCTATCTCTGTGACATTTCCGAAACGTCCGAGCGGTATCTGCTCCATTACCTTTTGCTTGTATTCATCCGCCAGCACGCCCGTCATATCGGTTTCAATCAAGCCGAGCGCGAGAGCATTAACCGTAATGTTTCGTTTGGCAATCTCTTTTGCCAGCGCCCGCGTGAACCCTATCAAACCTGCTTTTGAAGCCGAATAGTTTGTCTGCCCGGCCATCCCTACGATTCCGCTGATCGAAGAGATGTTCAGGATCGCGCCACGCCTCTGACGGACCATAATCAACACGGCGGGCTTAGTCACATTAAAAACACCTTTGAGGTTTGTATCGAGAACGACGTCCCAGTCTTCCTCGCTCATCATCATTATGAGCTTGTCGCGCGTCACTCCCGCGTTGTTGACAAGATAATCGACCGAACCGAATTCCGATTTGACTGCGCGGACCATATTCTCAGCGGCCGCGCCATCCGCCGCATCGGCCTGGAAAGCAAGCGCCCGGCGGCCCGTTGCTTCAACCTCTTTTACTACCTCGTCTGCAAGCTCGCTGTTTTTTGTAAAGCTGAACGCAACGTTTGCGCCTCGCGCAGCCAGCTCTTTGACGATTGCCCTACCAATGCCGCGAGTGCCTCCCGTGACAATCGCCGATCTTCCATCAAATTCCGCCATTTATTTCCTCGCGTTTCAAAGTTTGATTTCTTCTCGCCTGACCGATAACGAATTCAATCGCTGCTCGTTCACCTCATACCCTATTCCCGGCGCTGTCGGGGGCGTGATCGTACCGACGCGACTAACGGTCACGGGCGGCGAGATCACGTCTTCTTCCCAGTATCGCTCCGAAGCCGACACGTCACCCGGCAAGACGAAGCCCGCGAGCGTAGACATAGCGATGTTGTGCGCGCGCCCGATACCGGACTCAAGCATGCCGCCGCACCATACAGGCATATTCCTGCTTGCGCAAAACTCCTGGATCATACGGGCTTCTGTGTGCCCCCCGACGCGGCCCAGCTTTATGTTGATAATCCTGCAAGAGCCAAGCTCCTCGGCGTGGCGCGCATCCGCTACCGTCAAAACAGACTCATCAAGGCAAACGGGAGTAGAGATTTCGCGCTGTAGCTTTGAATGGTCCACCAGGTCGCCCGGCGTAAGCGGCTGCTCGATCATCATCAGGTTATAAGAATCGAGCCGCTTCAGAAGGTCTATGTCAGCCAGCGTGTACGCAGAGTTTGCGTCAACCATAAGACGCACGTCTGGGAATCGCGAGCGAACAGCTTCTACTAAATCAACATCGCGGCCAGGCTTGATCTTAATCTTTATCCGCTGGTACCCGTTTTCAAGCTCCTTTGAGACCTTTTCCAGAAGGGCCGAAGCCGTCTCCTGTAAACCTATCGAGACGCCCGAAGCAATTTCAGTTCGAGTGCCGCCAAGGTATTTCCACAATGGCGACCCGGCCAGGCGAGCTTCGAGGTCCCAGATGGCCGTTTCAACCCCGCCCTTCGCCATGCGGTTGCCTCGTATGCGCGCCAAAGCTTGATTGACTTCGCTCGCGCTTTCGACGCGGATTTCAGCCAGAAGCGGTGCGATATGGTTCGTAGCGATTATCCACGCCGTATTGATCGTTTCGTGATTGTAGAAAGGGTCTTCGGGTGCCGTGCATTCGCCGTAGCCGATTGCGCCCGACTTGTCAGTCGCCTTGACGATCATTATCCTGCGCCGGGTCGTTCGCCCGAAGCTCGTTTCAAACGGGTATTTCAAAGGCATCTCGATCTCGGTCAATTCGAGTCTTTCCAATTGAAGTCTCATTTTTCTGCTCCAAGGGTCAGCGAATTATAGTGATTAAAATTAAACTGCGCTTCGTCTTTGCTGAACAGGTATCTGCTTTTCGCGCTCTCGGTGTCTCGCGTGAAGCCGCGCGCAATCGAGCCTTTCAAAAGCTCTTTCAAAAAATCCTCGCGGACGCTTAGACGCCAGTCGAGGTGCTCTTGTAGTGAATGCGCGCGCACTGCATTTACGTCATCCGGGATCATCACCGAGCCGGTCTCTTCCTGAACGACGGGGCGCGTGCCCGCGAGCGTCGCTTCGACGTGCGGGGAGGAAACCCACCACTCCGCAAAGATGCGGTCGGAGGGCACACCGCTGTCGAAGACCGTTGACACCCCCTCACCGTAGTAATTGATTTCGTAACGACGAATGATGACGCCAAGCTTATTGATATTAAAATGCGCGTTGCGCGATTGCAGCGGGTCGAACGTCCAGATGATCAGCGGGATTCCGGCCTCAATCGCCCTCTCTCGCTGAGCAAGCTTCAGCCGGTAGCCTATATCTTTATGCCTCAGCTCTTCAACAACTGCGGCCATGTGAGAGAGATAAAAAACTCGTCTCTCCATCAAAGCAAGCATCGTATGAACGAATCCCACGAGCTTGCCCGCTTGATCGAAAGCTCCGATGGTCGGAGCGTTGCAGGCTTTCGAGAGCATATAGAGCCTTATCGGCATAATGTCTATATCATCATCTTTCCAGACCGCGCGCTCCAGCTCTATACATTGGTTGAAATCATCAACCGAAACGCATTCTCTGATTACCACATCCGCGTCAGGCATAGCCGTGCAGTATAAATTCCGCCTGCCGTACATTCAAGGTCGAATAATCGCGGCTCGATTTCAACAGGCCGACATCGCGCACCACTTTTCGCTATGATATACTCTATGAGAAATGGGCGACTCGAACGACAGCGTGCTGGATAAAGCCGAGGGCTTTGCGAGACGAGTGCTTGAGCGATTGGGAGCAAAAGCCGATAGCCGCACTGCTGCCGAAGGCCAGCAGACCTTCAGCCCGCGAGAGATCGGCGAGCTTACGTCGCGCATCGAACGCGTCATCGAAAACAGCCTGCGCGAAGATAAGAACGGCGTAAAGCGCGTCTCCCCGAACCACTTCAAGATACTGTTTACATACGAAGAGACTTCTCGCTTGAACACTCAATACATTGATGCGCTCGCCGTCGAGCTGAAAACGATCATCTTCGAGTACATCAACAACCGCCGGTATGAGACTCGCGGCCCGATAATAGTTGAAACCGGGCGCGATTTATTCGCAAAGGTGACGGTCATCAAACCCGATTTTGATGCGGAAGATCCGTCGCAAAAATCGCACGTCGTGGCGCTGCCGGACACGGTTACTCAAAGCAATACGACGGCTAAACAATCCGACGCCGGGCGAAGGGTAGAGCTGCGGAGCGCGGACGGAAGAAGCTTCAACATCCAATTGAGGGTCGGCGCCGCTCCCGCCTACATAGGGCGTGTCGCGGGAAACGCGATTCGTATAGAGGACCCGAGCATCTCTCGCATGCACTGCTCATTCGCGCTGCGCAGCAACGGCGACATCGTAGTCGCCGATCTTGGCAGCTCTAACGGAACTTATGTAAACAGGGAGATCCTATACTCAAGCGAGGCGCGGGCTGTAAAAGCCGGGGATAGTGTTAAGGTCGGCGACATAGTGCTGACCGTTATCGACATTGTTTAATGATCGCAAACCGTAATCTTCAGATGGGCAGATTCGTAGTACGACTTCCTGGACGCTTCCAACTTAAAGAACAAAACGGGTGTGACTCGCCGTACTTAATTTTATCGGTACTGGCGCGAGTTTAGGGGAAAATTCTATGCTGGTTCCTTTGATCCTCACGATGGTCTTTGCGGGTGTGTCGGTGTTACTGATGCTAACACTCGTGTGGGGAGCGTGGAAACATCGCAACCCTCCTGCCGCTATTGAGGAGGCTCCTTTTCAGGAGGCGAAAGATTTCGGCCCCGCAGCCACCAATCGCTGGCTGCGCGGGCTGCGAATATTCCTCGTCCTGTTGTTAATAACAGTGCTTGGATTTCATTCCTACTGGATATTCAAAGCCGATTCGAGCGATGAGTTTTCGAAGGCAAAACGCAACGACGCGCGCAACCGCCGCCTGGCCGAATTCAGCCTCAAAGGTTGGGTGTTTGATCGCACAGGGAAGCTTGAAAATTCCCTGGTCCGGTATCGCAGCGACGGTGGAGTAATAACGCGCGAGTACCCGCTGGGCGCGGCTGCGGTACACCTGACGGGCTATTCCGATTTTATATTCGGCGCAGGCGGAATGGAGTACGCTTACCGCGATTGGCTCACCGAATCGGCTAGCACGTACAACGAGCTTGTGTCTCCTAACCCCGTGGGTAAAGATCTGAAAGTGTCTATCGATTCCAACTTTCAGCGCGATGTCTACAATCTGGTTCAATCCACTGGCAAGCCGTCGGCTGCTGTTGTGTTGTTGCTGCCGACGAATGAAGTTCTGGCATTGGCTTCGGCCCCTAGCTTTGAGCCGCGCGCGATAACGGACCAGGCTACGTGGGAACGTTTGAGCCAGCAGGTGCAGGACGCGCCAGGTATGAGCCCGTTTCCGCTCGTCAATCGCGCTCTGGGGACGCTCGTCACGGGTGGCCCGGCGGGCTACTACGCCCCCGGCTCAACTTTCAAAACTTTTATAGCTGCCGTCGCAGTCGATCTCGGAATAACGAACGAAGTCTACACCTGCCGCGCAGGCGGTTTCACTCCGCCGGGTTCGGGCCGCGCAATACAGGATTTCGGCGGCCACGTTCACGGCCAGCTTGCGCTAGACGATGCGTTCAGGCTTTCGTGTAACCAATATTTTTGCCAGCTCGGGCTGAAGATAGGCAAAGAACGATTATCCGATTATGCGAGGCGGCTCCAATTTTCTATATCGCCCGATGACAAGACGCTGCGAGCGACGGGCTTATGGGATGTTCTTCATGGAAGCCCTGAGCAGTTCGATTATATCTTCGCCCCGCCCGTAACGCAGATGAATCTATCGTCAAAGGCTACGAACCATGACGTTGCGTTGCAAGCTATCGGACAGGGCTACGCCGATTTGACGCCGCTGTACATGGCTTTGATCACTTCGGCGGCGACGAGCGCGGACGGGGCATTTGCCGCCCCGACCTTGGAGGCAGATGCTCCGAGAAAGGTGGTAGGACCGTTCATCTCCGCGGCTTCTGCTGCCAGGATGCGCGAGATGATGAAGACGGTGGTCGACAGCGGCACGGCGGCCGGGGCTTTCGCGCCGTTGCGGGGACGCATCACAGCCGGGGGGAAGACGGGGACGGCTGACCGCGTTGTGCCGGTCTATGATCGAAACGGTAAGCTCGTCTTTGAAGTAGATGAAAAAGGACGCCGCGAGCAGAAGTGGGAAGGCGTGACCGATTCCTGGTTCGTTGGATTTGCCCCTGCCGATAACCCTAAGATCGCATACGCCGTTGTGGTAGAGCGAGGGGGAGAAGGCTCAAAGACCGCAGCCCCTATAGCCGTCAAAATAATCGAGTCGGCTTCAAGGCTCGGTTATCTTAGCATCGCCCCCGGCCAGACGCCTGTAAAGCCGCAGCGTCTGCCGAACAATCGCAATTCGCAGCCGATCTCGACACGTTAGCAACGAGCTATTGGTATGGTTCATTAGCGCACTGAGAGGCACGAGTAAATGGAAAAGAGCATAAATCGCATCAAGCGCACAAGCCCTTCGCTACACCTTCTGCTGATAGTCGTGATTTTTGCGCTGGCAATTCTCGGTTATATCGCCGTCATAGCCTCGGGACAGTTAAGAGGCTATGACGCGAGCAAGCTCGCAGCCGCGCGCGACCTGGCGCTTTTTCTCCCCATCATCGGGGTCTTTTTCTGGCTCACGCGAAGGCAGAAATTCAGGGGAGAGATGCTCCCTCTGACCGCCGCTATCTTTCTCTTTGCGGTCGGACTCCTGTTGCAGTATCGCGTTTTCATGGACCCCGAATACGGTGGCGAGGCGCGGGCTAAAGCTCGTCAGGCCAAGGCGCAGGCGGTTCGGCTTCTCAACATAGAGACCGCTTACGATGACGATAAAAAGAAATTCATGTTCGGCAGCGCCGATGCCGTGCCCGAACGCCCCGCCAGCCAGGCCGCTCCTGCTGAGAGATTTTCGGTGGGCGATCTGTTGACGTCGGTCAATACCTTCATACCGCTGGCGGCGCTGGCGGCCCTGGTAATCGGGTTCAGAATATTCCGTAGCGATAAGATGCTTTTGTGGCTTCAGCGCCACGCGCTTTTGATCGGGCTTGCTACGTTGATACCGTTTGCCATAATCGTTTTCATCTTCAGCGCCGAAGGAAAGTTTTTGGGCCAAACCACGCCCTGGGAACCTGTGAAGATCCTTTTTCTCGTGAGCTTCGCCGGCATGCTGGCAGACACATATCATCACCTGAGAAGAACGCGCTGGGGGTTGCCGCCCAACCGCTACCTGCTCCCCTTTTTGATTATCGCGGCCATGCCTGTATTGCCTTTCTTCGCGTTGTCGGATTTCGGACAGATGCTGGTCTTTTTCGGGGTCTACGTAATGCTCTATGTCGTCGCAGTCCGCAAGACTACGCAGCTTATGTACGCGATAGGGCTGCTAGCCATTGTGTTTGTAGTATTCGTAGGAGCGCAATGGACGACAACCGGGGTTGGCATACCGGGCCGAGTCCATTTCAGGTTTTATCAGTGGCTACACACCTGGGAGCCGCCCTCTCCCGATACCTGGTGGTGGAAACAGGACGCAGTTTATAAGAAGTACTTCAACGACAAAGACCTCGATATGAATGACGAGCAGGAGGTCAAGCAGCGAAACCGCGAGGCGTGGCAAGACAGAGTATTACAGCAGTCCCAGGGGCTTTTTGGGATCTATGAAGGCGGGGTCGTGGGAGAAGGGCTCGGTCTAGGGTTCCCCGAAGCCGTCCCGGTCGTAGATTCCGACTTTATCTACGCCGCCGTGTCTGAAGAGACGGGGCTTTTAGGCGCGCTTGCGCTATTGCTCGCCCTCGCCGTTTTTATCTATGCGGGCACGGCCATCAGCATCGGCGCGCCGGATATGTTTACAAAGCTATTAGCTGCGGGATTTACGGCCTTTGTCGGGTTTCAATCGATAGTCAATATCGGAGGCGTACTCAGAGTGCTCCCAATGACAGGGATTACGCTGCCCTTTGTCAGTCACGGCGGCTGGTCTTTGATAACTTCATTTGCCATGCTTGGGATACTGCTGGCCTTTTCGCATCGTAATGCGGTAACACGCCCGGTGGTGGAAAAAGAACCTGAATTTGTTCCTGTAAGATAACGATTTCGAGCCAGTTTTTCACACACTCTAGCATTTATGTCCCAACTAACGATAATATTAAATAGGCGAAAAATCAGGTCTAAGGCAGGCTTTGAGTCTTTATTGACAACACTTAGACTAATAATGATGGATAGATCATCACAACGGCACGATGGTTGCTCTAGATAAAGTCACTTATTTTATGGGCATCACCCACCCAACGATGCTCGCAAGATACAACCTGAGGGGCCAAGAGGCATCGGATGATTCCGATGCCTTTTTCTTTTGGCTAAAGAATTCTTCGAGCTGGCTGGAACTACTGATAACGGCCAGGGTGTGAGCCTTTAGTTCGGAACTCAACCCCGTCATCGTGCGACATCATCAAAAGACGACGAGTATTAATGGGGTTTACTCCTGCGGGGGTGTAGATCAGCCGATACCAGTTTTTTCTCATATCATCGGCTATAAGCTTCGCGGCATCTGCGGCTTTGTCGAACGTATAAACGGCCCCGCCTGTCCCGGTGGCAAGTTGAGCCAGCGCGGCCGGCGGCTTGGGCTTGTCCCTGAGCAGAGCGCCTCGAGTCCGATCTGCGACTTGAATTGCGTATAGGATGACGTTCTCTTTTTGAAGCTCGACCAGAGCGGCGTCAAACTTCGTCTTGCTTTCACTATCGTAACCGTCGCTGATAAGAATAATGGCTCGCTTTTCAAGCCCTGTTTTCGCCTGCTGCGCGAGCGCGTCGGAAACGGCTATGAGGCCGTCGAAAAGTTTCGGGAAGCCTTTGCGGATAAGCTTGGAGGGCGATGCCTGTAACTTTTTGAGGTCGGGCGTCATATCTTCGATTATTTCAGCCGTCTCGTTGAAGCCCACGACCATCATCTGGTCGTCGTCATACAGCTCATTGATAATGGCGGTGATGGCCAGTTGCAGCGCGGCCTGCTCGGCTTTGAGGTTCGCGCTGCTATCGACCATGAGGACTATGCGCGAGCCTGCGTCGAGGCGAGAAAACGATTCGACATCCTGGGGAATCCCTGCGTCATACAACTCGAAATCGTCTTTGGAAATCTGCTTACTTTCCGGGGCGTGAACGATTACGTTCAAAGTCACAATGCGCCGGCCCGATGGCGCTCCCTTCCCCGATTGAGCAACCACGCCAGCCTGAGGCATTATCAAAATAATCGCGAGCGATAAAGCTGCGAATAAAAAACCGATCCGGTTGATCCCCATCTTTTCAACTCCAGGTGTAATTATAAAATGTTGCTACCCCGTCAACAAGCACCGTCAGCAGCTTGAGGTCCGTCGAAACCGTATCAACTAAAGAACGCCGAAACGCGCTCGATCAAGCAGGAAATCGCCTCTTCACTTGTCACCCCTTGGGTGGCATTGCTATTCTTGGGTTTCTCCTATTCTTAACCTTACGTATGGAAACAAAGACCGCGACCAACAGAGAGCGCTTTGAGAAGCTGGTTGATGAGCTGAAAGAGCTTGAGGCTCGTTTGCGCGAAGGCGGCGGGGCAGAGCGCATCGCCCGCGAGCACAAAAAAGGTAAGCTCACGGCCCGCGAGCGTATAAGCTTGCTCGTTGACGAAGGCTCCTTTTTTCAAGAGATAGGTCTTTTGATCGCTTACGATCAATACGAAGGGCAAGCGCCAGGCGCAGGCGTTGTAACCGGCATTGGGCGCGTGGCGGCGCGCGAGGTCGTAATCGTCGCTAATGACTCTACGGTGAAAGCAGGCTCGTGGTGGCCTGAAACAATCAGAAAAATGCTCCGCGCGCAGGAGATCGCGATGCGGAGCCGCACTCCCATCATCTACCTGGTCGATTCGGCTGGCGTCAATCTCCCGTACCAGAACGGAGTATTTCCGGGCCAGTATGGCGCAGGGCGCATATTCTTTTATAACTCAGTGATGCGGCGCTATCTGAAGATTCCTCAGTTGGCCGCTGTGATGGGGCCGTGCGTTGCAGGTGGAGCATACCTGCCCGCGCTGTCTGATATGATCGTGATGGTCGAAGGCACTTCGTTTATGGGGCTTGGCGGCCCAAACCTCGTCAAAGGCGCGGTCGGCCAGACCGTTGATAGCGAAACGCTTGGCGGCGCTCTCACGCATAACGAGATTTCGGGGGTCGCGCATTATCGCGCTAAAAGCGATGAGGATTGTATCGCAAAGCTAAGAGAGTTTGTTGCGGAGCTTCCACCTCCGCCGCCGCTTAGAGTGCAAATCAAAGAACCGCGCCAACCCGCGCGACCAGCCACGGATCTTTATGACATCATCCCGGCAGACCATCGCCACCCTTACGATATGCGCGATGTGGTGGCCTGCTTGATCGACGACGGAGAGCTTGACGAGTTCCAGGCCGATTATGCCAAAGAGATGATTACGGGTTACGCGCGCATCGGGGGCATCCCCGTAGGCGTCATCGCGAACCAGCGAGGGTTGATTCGCGGCCCCGCAGGCACGCCTCCAAAGTTCGGCGGCATCATCTACACCGAATCGGCTGAGAAGGTCGCTTACTTCATTGAGACCTGCAACCGGCACGAAAGACCTCTGCTATTTTTACAGGACGTTTCAGGTTTCATGGTAGGCACGGAAGCAGAGCACAGCGGGATCATTCGCGCGGGCGCTCGATTTGTCGAAGCGATGGCTACGGCGACCGTGCCAAAGATCGTATTGACTCTCAATCATGCATCGGGCGCGGGCTATTACGCGATGGCCGGGCAGGGATTTGACCCGGATTTTATTTTCACGTGGCCTACCGGGCGTATGGGCGTTATGGAAGGCGATTCGGCTGTGATGGCGCTCTTTAGCGCGGAGCTTGAAAAGCTGGAACGTGCAGGGAGAAAGCCTGATGAAAAGATGCTCGAAGAGATGGCCCGTGTGCGGGCCAAGTATGATAGCGAGCTTGATGCGCGGTTCGCCGCCGCTCGCGGATTCGTTGATGCCATAATCATTCCCGAAGAGACGCGCGACGCGCTCGTGCTTGCTTTGCGCACGGCGCTCAACAACCCCGGGCCACATCTCGGCGTTCCGGTTTTGCCTCAATCATCGGTCGGCGGTTTTTGAACTGATAACCGCATTCTTAGAATGGAGGACGCAAATGAGTTCGAGACTTCCAGTAGTAAAGCTTGCGACAGTTTTATCATTGCTGCTCGCAGCATTCGCGGTCACTTTTCTCGCGGGCTGTAGCGACCTGCACGGGACCCGCAGTACATCAGAATACAAGCCTGATATACAGCCTCTTCCAAAAGGGCTTGCCAGCTATGCCGAAATGAATATCCCGGCGGATAACGCGATGTCTCCCGAGAAAGTGGCGCTCGGTCGTCAACTCTTTTTCGACAAGCGATTGAGCGGCGATGAGTCGCGCTCCTGCTACTCTTGCCATGTCTGCGAAAAAGGTCTGACCGATGGATTGCCCAAAGCTATCGGCGCGTTTAACAAGCCGCTGCCGCGCAGCAGCCCGACGCTTTGGAACATCGGCTATCACGAAGCATTTTACTGGGACGGTAGAAGCCCTTCGCTTGAAAAGCAGGCGATGGCTGCCTGGAAAGGCGGAAATATGGGCGCGGAGGGTAAGGAGCAAGAGATAACGGGCCGCGTCAACGCTTTGAAAGGTTACAAAGACCAGTTCCAGAAAGTATTCAGCAGCGACGCAACGCCTGAGAATATGATGCAGGCGATAGCGGCTTACGAGCGTACTATCATCACCGGAGATACGCCGTGGGACAAGTGGAAAGCCGGTGACCAATCGGCCATGCAAGGCGCAGTCGCTCGCGGCTGGCAAGTCTTCCAGGATGCCAAGTGCAATAACTGTCACGATGGGGCTCTCTTTAGCGATCAGCAATATCATAACGTCGGCGTCGGGATGGATAAGCCCGAACCCGACCTGGGGCGAGGCAAGATCACGAATAAGCCGGAAGAGACGGGGGCTTTCAAGACGCCGACCTTAAGAGATGTCGCGAAGTCTGCGCCTTATTTCCACGACGGCAGCATCGCTACCCTCGAAGAGGCAGTTGATTTTATGCTCGGCGGCGGGAGGCCAAACCCGCACCTGGACACGAAGAATTTGCAGAAGCGAACTTTGACGAAAGAACAGAGAGACGATCTGCTTGCCTTCCTCAGGTCACTATCGGTGAATAATTGCCAGATAATAGAGCCTGTACTTCCACAAAATTAGAGCGAATTTCATATGAATGTAAGGGAATGAAAGAAGATTCACCGCAGAGACGCAGAGGACGCAAAGGGGGCGCAGAGTTTTAAGCTTTTCTCTGCGCCCGCTCTGTGTTCTCTGCGTCTCTGCGGTGAGATGTCTCTCCAATCCCGTACATTCAATTGAAAACCGCTATAATGATCGCAAAAAAGGCCCGCATAAAGCGGGCCTTCGTTTTTATGGTAGTCCTGCTCTGCTATTAATCGTTCAATTGAACAGAGCGCAGAATTGCGTCAAAGGTTCGCTGGTAGTTTCCGAACTCTTCACGCGGGGCAACACCGACGATGTAGAACAGATCGCCGTTGCGCAGCATCGTCGTGTAAACAGTCACGTTTTCGGGTCGGCCAGTAACGTCCGATATGTTGCTTAACGTAATGCTGAGCGCTTCGCGACGATCGATCACACTGCGCTGATAGCTGCTCTGCTGGCGCATGTTGGGGTTGCCCTGGGCTAGTGTGTTCAGAAAATACTGGCTGGCCTGCCTCAAATCGCGGCTTTGAGCGCGCTCGACTCCGATCATAGCGCCGTGCGTGAATACGAACCGCCCCTGCGCCTGCCCGTACGCGCCTTCGGGTGCGAAGGTCACGTTGGCTCCGCTCGAAAGGTCGCGCCAGTTATCAGGGACAGCCAGACGAAAGGCATTACCGCCCGTGTAGGGTCGGTAACGCGTGGAAGGATTTTCGACTCGGCCAACCGGCCTCTGCGTCCCGTCGCCCTGCGGGTAACGCCTATCATCCTGCGGGTAGCGCCCATCATCCTGTGGGTAACGTCCGCCGCCTTGCTGCGGATAACGCTGCCCGTTTTGCGCTATATCTTGCATCGTGCGAGCGCGAGGCATATCGCGCAAACGCGCTCGGACGTTTCTGAAATCAGACTCGTCATTATTGACGTTTCTAACCTGGAGCAATTCGGCCTCGCGGTTAATCGTCTCATAACGGTTGCCGGGGTTCGGGTGGCTGCTCAACCACTGAGGGCCGCCGCCACCGCTCTGGCGTTCTATGGTGCGAAACATATTAGCCAGGTCGCGCGGGTCGTATCCGGCATTAGCCATTATCTGTGCGCCGAGCAAATCGGCCTGCCGCTCATACTCGCGGCTGAACTTTAAGAAGTGGACTCCGAGGCCAAACTGACTTCCCTGCGCGACCACGCCTCCGGCTACGCCGCCGAGGATTGCGCCGGCAATCGCCCCGGCAATCGCGCCGTACTGATATTTCTGAGCTTTAGTAGCCTGGGCCGTCCCGTGGCGCAGGGCTACGTGGCTTATCTCGTGCGCCATCACTCCGGCAAGCTCTCCTTCTGTGTTCGCGGCCTCTATCAGCCCGCGATTCACATAGGTAAAACCGCCCGGCAATGCGAATGCGTTTAAGTCGCTCGCGTTGACGACCTCGAAAGAGTATTGAAACTCCGGGTGGCGGAATTGAGAGGGAATATTTTCGGCGAGGCGTCGCCCGACTTGATCGATGTAGCCTTCGATGTTTCTATCATTCAAGATCGGCATCTGGCGTTCTACCTCGGCTGCCGCCTCCCGCCCGAGTTTCACATCATCGCTTACGCTGAATTTATTGCCCGGAGCCTTAATCTGCGTCTGCGCCAAAGTCCCAAGAGGTAACGCAAGCAGCGCGGCGAGTACCAGCAGGCTTGCGCCAGTCCTAATATTCTTGATCTTTTTCATTTTCCGCCTCCGAAAGAATTACTACCGATTACAGCTACTATGAAGACGGCACTCCTCGTGCCATCAAATATGATTCTCAAACAGCCCGATAAGTTGTAGTTTAACACTGAGAAATCATTTATCACACCTTTACCTATCTTGGAATAATACGGGGCGCTGTTTCTTTTTAAGTTTTTCAACCTTTTGCTCCAGTGAATCAACACCGCCGCCGTGGTCTTTCGTGCAAGTATCGAGCGGCTCTTTGCCAAGATCGAAAGTCTGCTTCATGGTTTGCGGGCATGATGATGAAGCCATCAATCCTGTATCTGCGCATACGTCGAGAGTGATCTTGCTATAGTCTGTGCTTTCGGTTTCAAGCGGGAGAGAATCCATATCGTCCGCGTCGGCCATAAGATCGTGATTCAAAGCGCAGGCGCAAGAGCCAAAGGGCTCTGTCCCCGAGATAAAAATCTCACTGCGGCGGTTAGCGCACTCGGGCGTTGCGAGGTAACCCGTGTCAGGGTCGATCTCTACGGTAACGATTCCGCCGGGGCGAGCAAACGTGTTGCCGCCGTATCGCGGGCAAAGCTCGATTGCCTGTTTCATAAAATCGGCCCAGACCAGCAGGGCCGAATCCGAAGATTTAAGCTTGAGATCATGATTATCGTCAAAACCTACCCACACGGCGCAAATAAGTCCGGGCGTGTAGCCGACGAACCAGCCGTCATTTGAAGTTCCCGTCTTCCCGGCTATGGCTCCGTCAAGCCCCATCGCTCTGAGCTTTGACGCGGTGCCCGCATCAACTACGGTCTGCATCAAATTAGTCATCAGGTAGGCCACCTGCGGAGAGAAGACCCGCGCGCCCGTAGCGGCGCGACGTCCCGGTCGCCCGCTCTTATTATCGGCCATTGTCTTGATCGGTATTGGCCTGAGCGCCATGCCGTCGTTTGCGAATGCCGTGTAAGCCCCCGCGATCTCAAGCGGCGTGACCTCGCTTGCCCCAAGCGCCGTCGAAGGATATGAAGCAGGACGCTTCATTCCGCACTCCTCTGCAAGATCAGCGACGTTCGCCAATCCCACACGCATAGCCATCTCGACAGCAGGCACGTTTAGCGAGCGCGCGAGGGCTTCGCGCAATGTAACATCCCTGTTGCTGAACCCGCCGTGATAATTTGTCGGCTTGTACTCAGCCCGGCCCGCGTCGTATTTGAAAGATTGCGGCCTGTCGGAAAGCATCGTTGACGCGGTGAAAGAACGCTCTCTGATCGCAGCGGCATAAACAAATGGCTTGAACGTGGACCCTGGCTGCCGCCTCGCATCCGTGGCGCGATTTAACTGGCTCTCATCATAGTTGCGGCCTCCAACCATCGCCAGCACTTCGCCCGTGTGCGCGTCCATAGCTACAAGCGCGGCCTGGACTTTTGGGGCCACTTCGCCTTTCCGAGAAGGCTTCGCGAATATTTTGTCGAGTTTTTCAGTCTGTGCCGTCACGGCTTCATAGGCCGCGCGCTGTAGTCGAGGGTCCATCGTCGTATAGATGCGGCCCGGCGAGTCATAATGATCTTCGATGTAGCGCTGGGCGTAGTCTGTAAAAAAGCTCGCGCCGTAATCGTTTTGAGGTCTTCTACTCTTGATCTGAAGAGGCTCTCTTTTAGCCCGATCAGCGGCCTCAGCCGAGATGGCGTCTGTCTCGACCATCGCGTCTAGAACGGTGTTGCGCCGCTCGATTGCCCGCGATAAATCATGGTGGAACGAATAACGGTTAGGAGCGTGTATCAACCCTGCGAGTAAGGCTGCTTCGCTCAAAGTCAATTCGGAAAGATGTTTGTCAAAGTAAACCTGGGCGGCTTCTCCAAAGCCGTGAACCGCATACGTTCCGCTCTGCCCGAGATATGCCTCATTGCAATAGAGCGTAAAGATCTCTTCTTTTGAAATACGCGATTCGAGTATCAAAGCCATCCCGGCTTCTTTTATTTTGCGACCGAAAGTGCGGTCGCTCGTCAGGAATGAGTTCTTTATTATCTGCTGTGTGATGGTCGAGCCGCCTTGCACTATCCCGCCCTCGTGAATATCGGCCCACAGCGCGCGCCCTATGCCCCGCCAATTGATACCGCTGTGATTAAAAAATCTACGGTCTTCAACCGCTATAACGGCGTTTCTCAAATTCTCAGGTATAGCGTCGAACTCGACGGGTATCTTTTTGCGACGGTCGCCATTTCTCACAGAGACAAGCAGCTCGCCTTCGATTTGTGCCGAGTTGGATTGTTTCTTGTTTGAGGGATTAAGTATCGAGGCGACGCGATCATTCTTTATCTCTAATCGCACGGGGTTCAACCCAAGCTGTGAAGTTGCAACGCGACCAGGAATGATTTGAACGGCGTCGCCCTCGACGATGTAGTATCCGCCTTCGGAAACGCCGGCTTTATCGGATTGCTGATAACCTGCCGCTTGCAGGTATTCGACCAGCTCTTTTGTAGAAAGCCTATCGCCCGCTGAGACCATAAATGGAGAGGTCAGAATACCGACTGAATCATCAAGGTAACCGCCTTTCAACCTCTCGTCTATTTCGGCTGACAGGTCACTGTAAAATTGAAAGCCTATAGCAAAGATGGAAATGAAAAGAATCGCAATTGCTGCGATCCAGCGCGGCTTTTGAAGAGCGGTCAAGCCGTTTTGCAGTAGCGCATGTATTCTGGTTGAAATATGAGCAAGGCGTTTTTTGATCGCATCGCTGTTTATTGATTGCTTGTAAACACGTTCGTTATGACGGGCTGTTTTAGTACGCCCGGCTTTTCTATGTGAAAGAAACTTGCTCGCAGTCTCCATTAATGTTTCTCCAGAATTGCAACGTGCAAGGCCGATGCCATCCAAAGCGAGCTGATCTATAATCTTATTAACTACTCTGTATAAAGGAGAAATTTAGCCGGGGGGTTACATCTGGAGATGTTTGATAAGCGATTGTGACTTCTAATAAGACAGATTGGCCGTAATAGATTGATAGCCAGAGGTTTTTGTCAAAATAGAGTGTGGCGCTTTAGTAATAGCGCCCCGGCGAAGCTTTGTCTAACCGATTTATAAAACGGTCGGCAGAGATCGCCGCAATCACTCCTTCGGAGGCCGAGACTACTGCCTGTTTGAGCTGTGTGCAAGTAACGTCGCCCACGGCGAACACGCCTGGAATCGGTGTTGACTGGTCGCGCTCATTCATCAAGCAGCCGCTCGTCCCTAAAGGTATGACGCTGCTTAGAAACTCTGTGCTCGGCTGGTTCCCTTCCAGGTAGATGAATGCTCCGGACACGGGGATGCTCTGCTCCGTGCCGTCGCGCCCCTGGACGCGAATTGATTGCAGGCCATCATTACCCTCTACGGCCATAAGCTTTAGCTTTGTTAAGACCTCAAGCTTATCATTCTCGGCGGCCTTCTCTTTTAACTCCTGGCTCGCTTTGAACTCAGATACCGGGGTTATGGCTTTGACCGATTTTGCATAGCGGGTCAAAAACAGGGCTTCTTCAAGCGCGTGGTCATTAAACCCGATTACGGCCACGTCTTCACCCTTGAAAAACGCCGCGTCACAGGTAGCGCAATAGCTCACGCCGCGCCCGAGCAATTTGTCTTCGCCAGGGACTTTGTTCTTGCGTTCGTGCGCACCCGTCGCCAGTATCACCGCTTTCCCCTGATAAACATTATTCGTATAGACGGTCTTCGGGTCAGAGTTGAAGTTGACTCCGATAACCTGCTCCTGGACAAACCGCGCGCCGAAATTTTCGGCCTGCGTCCTCATGCGGCGAAGCAGCTCAAGCCCGGTTATCTCTTCGGGCACGCCGGGATAATTGACTATCTTTGTTGCCACGGCCAGCGCGCTGCTCATAATGTTTTTGTCCAGCACGAGTGTCGAGAGATTAGCTCTCGCCGTGTAGATGGCAGCGGAAGCGCCTCCGGGGCCGCCGCCTATGATAATCACGTCGTATGCATTTTCCGCCATAACAGGACCTGCACTTTCCAGAATCTTTCTTTGATTCTATTCCCTGTCCCCAGGAGCATCAACCGCGCAGGCATAAAAAGAGATGCGGCGCGCCCGGATGAGGACGCGCCGCCAAAGATTTGAGACTTGCCCGTCGAGAATCGATCCGATTCGTCGCCGGTCAGGCTTATCGGTAAATGTAAGAAGTGCTCTTCTTCTGATCCCACTGTATGCTGTCGATGTTGTCGGGGTCAGATGAGAAGACTTCTTCGCTCAATTGATCGGTGCTTACGGTCGGGTTGACGTTTACATAGTAAACGATCTTCCCTATCGGATCTTCTTTGTCCTCGCGATTAACTTCCCGCAGCTCTGCGTTGATATTTTGTTTCTCAAAAATCTCGCGCAGTATATCGTCTGTTTCAGTCACGTTTCTGGTGGTGATAGTTAATTCCATCGCTCGGTAGACCTGCGCCGGTTCGTAGTACTCAAGCAACCAGAGCATCGCCAGAACGAAAAGCGCCAACAGAATCGAAACCTCAATCCGGCCAACCCCTGCCGCAAGTCCTATCCCCAGGCTCACCAGCAGAACAGTAATCTCCTTCGGGTCGCGAATATTTGTTCGAAAGCGAACGAGCGAAGCCGCCGCGAATATTCCAAAAGCGCGTGCCGCATTGTCGCCTACAATCATCATCATCGCCGCCCCGACTACGGCAAGTAGTATCTGTGTCTGCGCCACATAAGGGTTGCGCTGCATGATAGGCATGTCTTTGCGCGGGCGATAAGCAAGCATCGCAGCGAGCAGGGCCGCGAGGGCCAGTTTTAAGAGTATTAGAAATCCCATCTCAAGCCAGGACTTGTTGGTTGCAGGCTCTGTCGTCGGCGCAGACTCTGAAAGGCCGGGAATGGGAAGCCCTGTATCCGACTCTCGACCGGCAGGCGGCGTAGCAGGCTGCGAGCGGGCGCTTTGCGACGGCTGAGTCGGAGTGTTGGCGGGCTGTGAGACGGCAGGAGCTTTTACCGTGGTAGTATTCGTTCCGCTGAGCAATGCGTATCCTACTATCGCAATGACGGCCACACCCGCGACAATCGCAGATATCAAGATGGCCTTTCTTCTTACCCGCGCGTGATAACTTTCTTGGCCTGCCGCTACTGCCGCCGCGATCATTCGCCCGTCGAACAGCCGCTTGCGCGCTTCGCCGTACATTGGAAAACCTGTCTTCACTTTCCCTGCTTCGCGGAGGCGGTTCGGGTGGGAAACTCCCCTCGTCTTCTCCGTCAAAAACGGTCCTGCGGTCACGCTCTTCGTCATCTCTCCCGTATCGAGGTTTTCGATAGCTCATCTTCCAGCCTCCATATAAATTAAGCAAATGCGCGGTCATGTTTTGAGCAATACCCGTGCCCGCCTTTTTTTATTCGACAATCAATTGCCTCAATTGTCGGCTTCAAACCATAGCCCTTTGACTAGAACATTTAACTTGCGGCAGCCAAAGTTTAACTCTATGCCTACTATTAGAGTGATGTTTCATTTTAATACGTGGTTGCTTTGCGCAAACGAACGCGCGATTGGGGAGGATACGGGGGGTTGTGAAGTGATGAGTGATGAGTAAGAACTCGCACTCATCACTCATCACTCATCACTCATCACTCATCACTATCAATCGATTATGCCGTCCATAGTCTCGGAGATGAGTTGATCGACAACTGCGTTCATCTCGCCAGTCTCTTCGTACACTTTCAACTGGCGATCCGCGCTCGTCCCGACCGCGAGGATTGTGTGGATGTATTCAAGCTCTTTACGGCTTCCAAGCTCGTCTACAACGTCGTCAACGAAATCTAAAAGCTCGTAGATCAGATCGCGAACCGGAACCTCTTTCTGCTTTCCGAAATCTATCAGCTTGCCGTCGAGCCCCCAGCGCACGGCCCGCCATTTGTTCTCCTGTATCAAGGCACGGCGATAGAGACGGAACCCCATGTTCATGCGATAGAGCTTGTAGAGCTTTGCCGTGATGGCTTGAAAGAGCGCCGCGAGCGCGATGACCTCGTCGACTTTAGACGGGATGTCGCAGATCCGGAATTCGAGTGTCGGGAAGTGTGGATGTGGCCGCACGTCCCACCATATTTTCTTTGGCCGGTCGATGCAGCCGGTCTTTAAGAGTAGATTTACATAATTATCGAACTCGGAATACGAGCTGAAGTAATCGGGTATGTCGGTGCGCGGGAACTTTTTGAACAGCTCGGACCTGTAGCTCTTCAACCCGGTCTTGGTCCCCATCCAGAAGGGCGAGCTGGTTGAAAGCGCAAGCACGTGCGGCAAGAAGTAACGCGCGGCGTTCATCAGGTGTAT
Organism: Blastocatellia bacterium; assembly: GCA_963728545.1. Lineage (GTDB taxonomy): Bacteria > Acidobacteriota > Blastocatellia > UBA7656 > UBA7656 > DASUNP01. The sequence goes on along the minus strand of CAVSKO010000002.1, from coordinate 667,768 downwards.
CTGCGCCTCGCGGTCATCGATGCCGACGTGAACGTGCATGCCAAAGATCAAAAGCGATTGAGCGAGCATCTGCATCTCGTTGATGACCGCTTCGTAATGCGCATCGGGAGTTATCTTCTGGTCTTTCCAATTTGAGAAGGGATGTGTAGAGGCGGCGGCAATCCGCAACCCCTTGCTTTCGGCAAGCGACGAGATGGTGCGGCGCAGCTTGACCAGGTCGGCTCGGGCTTCCTGTATGTTATTACAGATGCCCGTGCCAATCTCTATCATCGATTGGTGCATCTCAGGCTTGACCTGCTCGCCCAGTATCATCTGACCCTCTTCGATCATTTCGGTTATGTGCGACCGCAGCTCGCGTGTTTGAGGGTCTACTATTTGAAACTCTTCTTCAATTCCTAGAGTAAAGTCAGCCATCCTGATCTCCTCTTCTTTTATATTCGACAAGTTAATAAGGATCAATAAAACCGGTGAAATATCAGTCGACTAGCATAGTCGGCACCATCCCCGCGCCCGACGTGACATTTGCCAGAGAGGAAGATGAGAGTCTTGTAAAGGCTCCTTCCACTTTGCCGAAGAACAGCAGCGGGTCAAGGTCTACCAACTGCTCTATCATCTCGACGCCGCCTTCCCTTTCATTCACGTAAGGGAAGACCTCGCGCCCGGTTGCCACACGCTCCTGTACCAGGTAGTCGCCCTTGAGCGCAAAATCAATGGCCCGATCCCAGCCCTGTTCATCCTCCTCCCAACCGATGTAAATGCCGTGCCCTCCGTAATCGTCATTCGGTTTCAGCACTAGCCGGTCGCGGTTATCTCTCAGAAAATCGAGCAGGTCTATTTGCCGCCCCTGATAAGTAGTCTTTACGTCCTCCACTCGTCGCGTCCACGGGACATGCGCGCGAATGGCTTCTCGCTCCGCGTCGGAAAAATAATGCTCGTGGCGTTCGTCTGTGAGAATCCCGAAGAGCATTTTCTTGTGAACATATTTTGTGCGAAACGAGTTGACGAAAACCGCCGCTCCCTTGCGATAGCCGTCTACGAGCGCGCGGCATTCGTCAATCTTTTCTAAAAGCTCGGTCGTCAATACCCTTCGATAGACAAGGTCGACGCGAAAATCCTGGTGGTAAAGCTTGTCCTCTCGCAACTCAAGATCGCGCGGGTCTGCAATCGTTACGGCAAACCCTTGCGACTCGAAAAACTCTTTGAACAGCTCGAACTCCCGCTGCGTGGGCAGCCCGCGATAATCGACTATGGCTATGTTCGGCGCGTCCGCCTGAGGTCGCACTGCGGAATAAATCTTGAGCAAAGAATCGAGCAGGTGCCGTCGGCAATACATCGCCGTCACATCGTGCGACCTGCGAAATTCGCGCATCACGGGCAGCTCAAGGAATATCTCTGCGGCAACGTCCTGGTAAGCGATCCCTGCCGGGCATTCGGCGTTCAACTCGACAAACTGGTAGCTGTCGCCGGTCAAAAAAGAGTCGAGCCGCGACGTCACAGATGTGTTCGGGTAGCCGGGGTCAATCGCGACCAGCTCGCGCTCCGCACTGGTAAGCCCCAACTGTTCGAGCATCAGCTTGTCTTTAGGCGCTGTTTGCCCAACCTTCTCGACGGCCCCCCATATGGTCTCGCAGGCGTGAACAATTCTTTGCCACTCTGCACGCGACACGAAATGCGGGCGCAGGTACGGCGCAAGCGTCCGGCCGCCGAAGATCAATCGCACATCGCCGAATCGCTCTATCAAGTATTCGCGCGACTCTTCGAGCAATTGCGGATTGCCCTCTATAAGCGCGTTGTAATCGTTGACCGCCTGGCTGGTCATTAATCTGCTCCTGCCTGCCTCTTAATCTCGTGGCCCAGCATATCGACCCAGCGATGTTGTTTTATCGTCGGCTCGCCGTGCAGCGCAGTCTCGACGGCAAGATCCGCCACCTTCTCGACCATCCATTTGAAGTAGATTGAGCCGACCGACCACCAGTCCGCGTCGGGCGCGGGATTCATATAATCAATCGCGTAAGGAACGCCGTCGGCTATGGCGAACTCGACGGTATTGATGTCGTAACCGAGCGCTTCGTTTATCAGAATCGTTTCTCGACGCACGCGCTTGTCCATCTCAGGCTCCAGGTAATTGTCAACCACCAGGTAGCGCTGAAATATAGGGTCGTAAGGCATCGGACAAACATCCTTTTTGCCTATGCAGTATGACCGCACGTAACGATCGAAAGGGACGTACTCTTGAAGCACCATGCAATCGGTCCCGCTCTGATCGTATTTTTCCATCAACTCGGCGCGGTTGTTTACGCGCGACACGCCGCGCCACCCTCCCCCGTCGTAAGGCTTGATGAACGCAGGAAGACCGACGTAGTCGATTATCTCTTCCCAATCAAGCGGGTATTTGAGGTTGCGGAGCGATTCAGAAACTACGCCTTGCTTGTACTCCTTTTGCGGAAGCAGAACAGTCTTTGGGATGGCGATTCCCATATAAGTCGCCAGCGAGTAATTAAAAAACTTATCGTCAGCCGTCCACCAGAAAGGGTTGTTTATAACCTTCACGCCCGACAGAACAGCGCTTTTCAGATAGGCACGATAAAAAGGTATTTCGTGCGAGATACGATCAATTATCACATCATACTCGCATTTTTCGGCCATTCGCACGCCGCCCAGTTGTATATATTCAGCCGTCACACCGGCATTGCGGCGGTTGATTTCGTTGATAAGAGATTGTGGAAACGTGCCCTCACGCCCCACAAGCACACCGATCTTCATTTTCCCCTCCGTACGCAATGAATCTGAGCGGCAATTCTATAGCACCGCTCTCGGCAGTTGCAACCAATTAGGCCGCCGCCGCAACATAACGGGAGGGTGTTTTTGTTAAGACTGTGGCGAGAACGCGCATGCTTCGGGTGCGATAATGACATTGGCTATGCTACAATTCCGATTGCAATGCTCCGGCTTCAGGTCGTATGATTCGTCCCTTTTATTTTGCAAATGATGGAGGAGTTTTTACATTGGTCAGGTTGGCAAAGCAGAATATCAAATTCCCGTACGCCCGCGCGGTGAGCGTAGCCGTGATGGCCGCGCTGCTAATTTTTATACCTGCTACGGTCTCGATTGCTTCGCAAGAAAAGAAGCCCGAATCACCTGGAACGCAGAAAAAAGATGAAGGCAAAGTGCCGGACCAGAAAGAGCTTGAAAAGAATCGCAAGAAAACCGAGGCGATCAAGTTAAGTCCGGTCGAGGCGGTTGTCGAAGTGGCCATTCTGGCCTATGGCGGGCGACCCAACATCGAGGCCGCGCACAAGAGCGCGCAAGAAATTGGGACAATCAGGCTGGCGACAGACCAGGGCGACTTAACCGGCAAATACAATATGCGCTCGATGCGCAGAGAGAAATCCTGGATGGATTTGCTCAGAGTCAACCTTGACCTGGCTCCTTCAGCCGCAGCGCAGCAACAGGGAGCCGCGCCCGAAGTGAAATACTCGGTTGCTTTCAACGGCGCATCCGTCTGGTCTGCGCAAAACGGCCAGTATGTTACTCCTGCCCCCGAGGCCGAGGCGGCATTTCGCGCCCAGTTAACTCACGAATACTCGACGCTGCTCAGATACAGGGAAGACGGCTCAAAGATAGAGTTAATAGGGCCTGAGACGGTCGTAGGCATAGACACGCACGTGATCGACCTGACGCTTCCGAGCGGCGAAAAGACTCGTTACTGGATCAGCAAAGAGTTCTACCGCGTACTTCACATGGAATATCAGTTGAGCATGGGCGAGGGAAAAGAGCCGACGAAATACCGCATCTCGTACTTCTATACGCCATACCGCGTGGTCCAAAACACGCTGGTCCCTATGCGCAGGGTGATGTACCAGAACGGGAAGTTCGTTCAGGAGATAAAGCTCAATACTATAAATTACGCTGCCAAGATCGAGCCTGAAGTCTTTCAGCACTTGCAAGAACAATGACCGATAAGAGGGTCATCGATTGAGGTACTCATCAATAGTCATCCCGACGCGGGAATAGAATCTTTCCGCCATTGACGGTATATCGTCTATAGTTTCATCGAGCGTGATTCTCTCTACGCGCCACATCGGAATGAAGACGTGGCTCAAGCCGATGTTACGCTCTCCCCGGACGACCATCATCATCCAGTCCTCAAACGTGCTCAAATCGATGCCATGGATGAAGACCCCCGCTGCGTTCAACTCTGCAAGCAGCCCCCACATCTTCTCTCGCGGGCTGTGCAGATAGACGATTACCGGAGCCCCCTCATCGATCCCCGTTCGATTCGTATTAATCTGGTCAGTCATCTTTCCTCGAAATCAATTCCCAGGACTTGCGGCGTTGGCTTTCTCTTTTAGCAATTCATCGATGCGCCAGCTTAACCGCTCGACGTAGGTTTCGCCCGCGCCGCCAAAGCCTATGTCTCGGTATTGAATCACCGAGTCCCGGTCGATTATCACCGTTGTCGGAATAGAGGCAATCTGGTAGTTGCGGGCCGCCCCGCCGTCATACGCCACGAGATCTGTGTATCCGATCCGCTTGAGAAAAGGTCTGACAAGCGCGCGATTGTCATCGAGGCTTATAGCGATGAAAATAACTTTCGGATTGCTTGTATACTTTCGGGCCGCCTTTTGAAAATGTGGCATCTCAACGACGCACGGCCCGCACCATGTCGCCCAAAAATTCAACACAACGACTTTTCCTTTAAGCTCGCCGAGTCTTATTACTTTTTTATCAAGAGTCGTCACCTGAAAATCGGGGGCCGGTTGATTAACCCTGTTCGCAATCAGGCTTTTTCTCTCCTCATCCTTCCCGCTAGCTGTCGGAGTTGACATCGCCCGGTATCGTCGCTGTGCTTCCGAAAGTGCTGCGATTGCGGCTTCGTTGCTGCGGCCAAGCTTCTTAAAGACCGCGAGGCCGCGCTCTTGTATGTATTTGTTAGCAAGATCATCATCGCCGAACCCCGCGAGCAGGTATTTTGCGGCGCGCTCGAAATCGCCTTGCGCTTCGTACAATTCGGCGAGCCACAAGACTCGCGGTCTGACGCCTACTTCGCGCAGATCCATGTCTTTCCAGAGGATGAAGCCGTTTTTTTCGACTTCCTTTATCACCGGTTGAAGCGCGGAGTTAAGCTCCCTGGCCGCTTCGTCTGTTTTTCCTCGCTTTAGCAAAACGAACCCTTTCGAGCGGTGCGCAAGCTCTTTGAGAAAATTGAGATATCTCTCCTTGTCTTCTTGCGCCGCGCCCGGCCCCATCACGGAATCCGCCGAAATGGCATCAGCAATCTTTACCGCTTCATCGGCAAGCGCGCCTGCTTGTTCAAGATTCGTATTTCTTTCGGCCAGCACAGCTATCACGGTAGCCATAGAAGAGACCCTCTGGTAATTATCCTGACCTGATGACTCAACCCAGGATCGACCAAGCCCTAAAAGCTTTTCACCTGAAATATTCTGCTGTAGGGCGCGCGCGCGGAAAGCCATAGAGAAAAACTGCCACTGGCGCGTCGCAGGAAACCGGGCAAACAGGTCTTCAAGTATATCGGCTTGCCGCTCTTTGTTTTTCTCGGTAACCGCGCGGTGAAAGAGTATCTGCATGGCTTCGCCTCTTTCAGGGAACTCCGCTACGATCAAGCTTTCAGTCTTTCCCCGGCCTTCGTCATCCCCTACCAGCGAGTAACCCTTCGCAGCAGCGACCAGCAGATTAACTCGCGTCTCTTTATCTTTCGGGCTGCGCGCGACCAGCGATTCGATTTCAACACGAATCCGGGGAATCTCTTGTTCGAAATCGGGCCTTCTCAACTGGGCTTCCCATTTCCCCGTGAAATAGGAAATGTCCGACGGGTCCGCAGCGATTGCCTTTTCGTAAAAGCGAACCGCCTGGTCGTATTCTCTCCTGGCTGAATGGTGCGCCGCGAGGTAATAATACGGCGCGGCGAGCTTCGGGTTTAGCTCGATTGCGCGAGTAAGAGAAGCCCTGGCCTTTGCCTCAAACGCTGCATCGCGCGTCCGTAGAAATTTGAAGAGAAAGGCAATGCCCAGCTTCAAGTGTAGCTCGGCCCACTCAGGCTCGACCTTGAGCGCCTCTTCGATAGCAGCGATTGTCGCATCAAAATCACCTTTCGCCTGAGCTTCGTCAGCCTGTTTGAATAATTCCTGCGCGCGGGCTGCGCGCGGTTTCTCCTGTGCAAAGGCGCCGTCGCCCCAAACACCGGTCGTTATTATCAACACAAGTATGAAAAAAAATCGTCGCATCGATTCTGCTTTCGCGGTTCAGAGAATGCTAACGCTCGACTATCATAGCTATGCCCTGGCCGCCGCCTATGCAAAGGGCAGCAAGCCCGCGCCGCGCATCTCGCCTTCGCATTTCATAGAGCAATGTCACAAGAACACGAGCGCCGCTCGCCCCTATCGGATGGCCCAGGGCAATCGCCCCGCCGTTAACATTGATGCGAGAAGCATCAATCCCCAGCTTGCCGATCACGCCGATGCTCTGCGCCGCAAAAGCTTCGTTCAACTCAAACAGGTCTATGTCGTTCAAGCTGAGATCCGCTTTCTCAAGCGCGCGTTCGATTGCCGGGGCCGGACCAAGCCCCATAACGCTGGGGGCAACGCCCGCCGCTGCGTAAGAGACTATTCTTGCCATAGGCGTCAGTTCCATCAACCGCGCACGCTCTTCGCTTGCTACGACGAGAGCAGCCGCGCCGTCATTTATCCCCGAAGCGTTGCCCGCCGTCACCGTACCCGCCTCTTTGAGGAAGGCCGGTTTCAGCCGCGCGAGCGTGGCGGCAACAGTCCCGGCGCGAGGGTATTCATCACGGCTAAAGCTTACGGCTTCGCCTTTTTTCTGAGGCAAGAGGACCGGGACGATCTCTTCATCAAACCGCCCATCTTCAATAGCGGCTGCGGCGCGGCGCTGGCTTTCGGCGGCGAATTCGTCTTGAGCTTCGCGAGTAACATTGCACTCTGTTGCGACATTTTCGGCAGTAACGCCCATATGGCAACCCGCCATCGCGCAGGTCAACCCTTCGCTCAACATCGAATCGATCAACTCGCCGTTGCCGAGCCTGTAACCCCACCTCGCATTCGTAAGAAGGTAAGGCGCTCTGCTCATCGATTCCATTCCGCCCGCGACGATCAAATCCGAATCGCCTGCTGCGATGGCTTGAGCGGCAAGCGCCACGGCTTTCAACCCGGACCCGCAGACTTTATTTACCGTGTAAGCGGGGACGCGGTCGGGTATTCGTGCCGCAATTGCCGATTGCCTTGCCGGGTTCATTCCTGCGCCCGCCTGCAGCACGTTACCCATTATGACTTCTTCAATCTCTTCTCGATCCACGCCGCCGCGCTCGATTGCAGCTTCAATGACAACCCGGCCAAGCTCGGTTACAGGCACATCTTTTAACGAGCCTCCAAAAGAGCCGATGGCCGTTCTTGCGCCCGTGACTATTACTGCCTTAGACATAATTTCCTCCTAAGGTTTTTTTGCCGGTCGAACGGTTCAGGTTCATTTGAGAATCACTTTTATTTGAGAATCACTTTTATTTGAGAATCACTTTTATGTCATCGAATGCCTGCCCGTTTTGGGCGTAGCAGAAAAGGCCCACCTTGCCGTGACGATAAGAGTCGTCTTTGACTTCGAATAAATCGTGGCCGTTAACCCTGGCTTTTATCGAATCGCCTTCGACATCTATATGTATCTGCATCTCGATGCCGGCGCGATAGCCTTGCCGGGCCGACCACAACTCAGTGTAATCTTCACCCGCTCGCTTGTCCAATCTGGTCACAGGGCCGCCGCTAAAGCCATCCTGTAAGAAGACGAGACGATAAAAATGCTCCGCGTCTTTAAATCTGAATACCACTCCAAACCCATCGTCATCTTCGGGTTTGGCCTTCAAACTGATCGTGTAATCGCTCCAATCTTCATCTCCCGCGACCAGAAAAGTTCCGTACCACCGGCCGATAAAATCGCCCCGCCGTCCCCAGATGTTGCTCCGCTGGTGAAGCCAGCCGTCTTGCTCTACCCTCCACACCGAAGGCTCTTCGACCGTATCAGGGTCATCGATGGCAGTCCAGTTAGTGAGCCTGGTATCGTGGAAACGCTCGTCTATCCCGACTCGTTCACACGCGAGGGTAAATAGCGATAACGTCAAAGCGAGACTAAAAAGGATGCGGCGATGATTAACAAGAAACCATGATTTAAGGCTAGCCTTAGAAGTTAGTTCCAAAGCCTCGAAGAGGCGCAATTCAATAGCCCGGCGCGATGCGCCGGGTAACGCACGTCTAAAACAAACAGCCCTGAAAGGGCGAAATATTGGGCTAGCATATTTCGCCCTTTCAGGGCTTGTCGTGTTGTCTGGTGCTGACCTGGGGCTGCGCCCCAGGCTATTGAATTGCGCCTCTTCGAGGCTTATAAATCGCGCTCCAGATTTCACTATAATAACAACCGCGGCGATAACCGTTCCTACTATTTTGAGCATACTCATTCGTCTGAACGGTCCTGGGTGGCAGGTTTTAGCGCGCGTAGCCGCTCGACCTCGGTCTTGCCCGACGGGTGAGCCTGGTACAGGGTGAATGTCTCTACTTGAATGCAGGAGAGCGGGCTTTCACTTTCTCCGCTCGTATCCAGCCCAACGCAGCCTCCGTGTATGTATATGCCGAATTTTCGCTGCTTTTTATCTTTCGGCAGATACTGCGTCGGAGTATGACCAAAGAAACAAAGCTTCCCGTCATAGGTTCTGAAAAAATCCATGTCGCGCGTCCACAGCAGCACGTCCGGGTCTGTATCCGCAGGGTGCTCACCGGGTATCAATCCGGCGTGAACATAGATCGCCTGCTCGTCTTCGTGGAAGAACGGAAGGCTGCGCATGAATTCGATATGCTCTTGCGGAATCTTTATGTCGGTCACGTCCTGTAGCTCGGCCAGGTCCATGCCGTACCCTTTCAACGTAGCAATCCCGCCGTTTTCGGGGATGAGCCATTGCAGGTCGCCGTAATCGAGGCAATCGAGCATCATCTGTTCGTGATTGCCTCGCAACACGACCACGCGAGGGTTCTCGCTCACAATCTTCATCACGCGCTCGACCACACCGGGCACATCACTCCCACGGTCTACCAGGTCGCCAAGAAAAACTATCTTGTCGTTTTTTATATCCCAGGGCACGTCGCGGATCAATTGATCCAGCAAATGTGGCCGCCCGTGAATGTCGCCAATAACGTATGTAGCCATTGCTCCCTCAGTCTTTAACAATGCCGCGATCAAAAAGTCAACTCTTATTGGGAGGCGAATGGAATCGCAAAAGTTATTTGAAGGTCAAGTTATACTCGCCGCGCGCTATTCCGGCTGAAATCATTCGCCTGTTCAAACGCGCTTCTAAGGGTTGAAAAACTTCCGTCGGCGAGCGCCGCTCTCATCAACTCTATCTCCATTATTACCTCATCAAGCGCGACGCGAATCTCGTCCGCATTCGTCCGGCAAACATCTTCCCAGACGGACCAGTTGCTCGCGGCCAGTCGAGTCATATCGGCCAGGCCCGCTCCCGCAAGCTCACGGCTTTCCTGCTCGCCCACCTTCCCTATTGCGACGGCGAGCGCGGTAGAGAGAAGCTGAGGAGCGTGACTGATCCTGGCAACGATCCTGTCATGGAGATCCGGTGTGATTATGACCGGGCGGCTTCCAATCCGGCCGACAACGTCGAGCATGGCATTGAGCGCTGTCGAATAATTCCGATCCATCGAATCATCCGTGTTCTCTGTTACAAGGGCGTAAGGGGCATTATTGAATAAGTCAGCGCTTGCGTGCTCGATTCCGGTTCTGTGGCTCCCGGCCATCGGGTGCCCGCCGATAAAATGTATTTCTGGCGCAAGAGTCTCGCGAGCCGCGCGGCAAATCTCGCGCTTAGTGCTGCCCGCGTCTGTAACAATCGCGCCCGGCTTGATCTGTCCCGCTCGCGTGCGAAGGAAATCGACAATGGTGCAGACGGGAGTTGCCAGATAAATAAGATCGGCTTCAGAAACACTTCCGTCATAAAAAGAGTCTTCCGCCTCATCGATGATGTTGTGCGCCAATGCGAATTCGATCGTATCAACGGGACCGCACCCGGTAATTTTGCGAGCGATTCCAGCCCGCCTTGCCGCGAGCGCGAATGAGCCTCCGATAAGCCCCAATCCGACAATTGCTACCCTTTCAAAACGCATAACAAAAAGATTCACCGCAGAGACGCAGAGAACACAGAGCGGGCGCAGAGCAGAGGTTGGTTTTCTCTGCGCCCGCTCCGTATTCTCTGTGTCTCTGCGGTGAGAAGTCTTAAATTTCGCACACTCATGTTTAACTTCCGGCGGGTTGTGGAGCGCTCGACCTCATAGATCGATCAACCGCTTCGGCGATGAGCCGCAATCGATGTGTCAACTGCTCGAACTGCTCGGGCAAGAGCGATTGAGCGCCATCACAGAGAGCGTTATCCGGATCGTGATGTACTTCTATCAACAAGGCGTCAACCCCAGCCGCCACCGCCGCCTGGGCTATCGGAACCACTTTATCTCGTCGCCCCGTCGCGTGGCTCGGGTCGGCCACAACAGGCAGGTGCGAGAGCTTCTTCAATACGGGAATCGCTGAAACATCAAAAGTGTTACGCAAGTACGGCTCAAACGTGCGGATGCCGCGCTCGCATATCATAACTTCGTGATTGCCGCCCGACATCACGTACTCCGCTGCAAGCAACGTCTCTTCAATCGTTGCGGCGGGGCCACGCTTTAACAAGACGGGTTTGTTAAGCCTGCCGATCTCTTTCAGCAGGTTGAAGTTTTGCATGTTCCTCGCGCCGATCTGAAGAATATCGACGTAGCGTATAAAGAGCGGAATCTGTGACGGCTCCATCACTTCGGAAACGACCAGCATATCGAATCGGTCAGCCGCCTGCCTCAGATACTTCAGCCCTTCTTCGCCCAGCCCTTGAAACGAATAAGGCGATGTCCTGGGTTTGAACGCGCCGCCTCGAAGCACGCGAGCGCCGCTGCGCGAAACGATCTCGGCTATAGCCATCACCTGGTCGCGGCTCTCGACCGTGCAAGGGCCTGCCATCATCACGACCTCTTCGCCGCCGATCACCACGTCTCTTACTTTTATGCGAGTCGGCTCGGCTTTAAAAGCCCGGCTCGCCAGCTTATACGGCGCGGTGATGCGCAGCACCTCCTTGACGCCCTCGATCAACTCTATGTCTCGGGTGTCTACGATCTGGCCTCCGACCGCGCCCAATACAGTGTGGCGCACGCCCGTAGATCGATGAATATCAAAGCCGAGCTTAACCAATCGTTCAATCACAATTGATATCTGCTCTTCGGTTGCGCTCTCTTCCATCACAATAACCATAATTTATCCTTTGACGCTCGATATTGTTTTACAATTATCGCGCGCGCGCCTTTCGCTTCTTTTTTGCGACAGGCTTAACACGTTTTCGCTCCCCGATCTCCTTCTCAACCGTCACACGTTCAATCCGGCGCGACTCGTCAATAATTCGTTCAAATAATCTTCTGACCGCCTCACGATCAAGAGGGCCGCCGTTTCGCGAGATGACGTGTTCGATCACCTCTTTTTCTCTGCTCGGAGAGTAGACCGGCAATCCTATCTGACGCTTTATGCGTCCTATCTCTATAGCGCAGACCGAACGCTGGTTGAGCAGTTCTACGAGCAGCTCATCTATGCGATCAATCTCTATGCGCCATTCGTCTATGTCCAAACGTTAATCCTCACCTCAACTGGTCCCCCTAGTTTAGCCCCTGGTCTGAGGTGTGGGCAAATCTTTCTCCCTGGAGTTGGATGTCCGGTCGAGAGCGGTTCGTTTGATGTACGCTTATGAGAGTTGCTTTACGTGACCCTGCCGGACACTAACGAGCGAGCGAGCGACCCGACTCGCGCAACCATAGAGGGATCATCGGCAAGCGCCTCGATCTCTGCAACGATTCGAGAGCCGACCACCGCAGCGTCGGCGGTGCGCCATACTTCTTCGACCTGCTCCGGCGTAGAGATTCCAAACCCGACCGCGACGGGTAAATCCGAAACCCGTCTTATGAGTTGAACCAGACTTGCCGCAGCTTCCGAGAGGCTCTGCCTCACTCCCGTCACGCCCGCCCGCGAAACGGCATAGATGAATCCTCTGCTCGCGTCGGCTACGAGCTTGATTCGCTCTTCGGTGCTGGTCGGAGCGACAAGGAAAACCGTGGCGATCTCTGCCGCTCGCATTCTCTCGATGAACTGTCCGGCTTCCTCCGGCACAAGGTCTGTCACCAAAACACCATCCACACCGGCTGAGTTGAGGCGTTCTCCAAGGTCATACAATCCTAGCGCGAGAAGCGGATTGTAATAACTGAAAAGGAGGATCGGGACATCGCTTTCTTCTCTCACGCGCCGGACCAGGTTTATGCAATCGCGCGAAGATACGCCGCCCCGCAGCGCCCTTTCGGATGCGCGCTGGATGACAGGCCCATCGGCCATCGGGTCTGAGAAAGGGACGCCAAGCTCTATAACATCGGCCCCGCTTCGTTCAAGTTCGATTATCAAGCGCAAAGTCGTATCGAGGTCCGGGTCGCCGGCCGTGATGAACGGTATAAACGCCTTGCGTCTTTCCGACCGCAATTGGCTGAACTTTGCTTCGATACGGTTCATCGCGTTTACAGTTTTAAGCTTTCGGCAACGGTGTTGACATCTTTGTCGCCCCGACCCGAAAGATTCACAATAACGATCTGCTCCCGGTTCATACGCGGTGCGACTTTTATAACCTCGGCAATTGCGTGTGAGCTTTCGAGCGCGGGGATCAGCCCTTCCAAACGCGATAGCAACGTGAAAGCCGCGAGCGCTTCATCATCGGTGGCCGAGCTATAAGTTATCCGACCTGTGTCGTGCAGATAAGCGTGTTCAGGCCCGACCGCCGAATAATCCAGGCCCGCGGAGATTGAATGAGTAGTCGAAATCTGCCCGTTGTCATCTTGAAGTATGTAGCTGTGCGTGCCTTGAAGCACGCCCGGCCTGCCGCCCTCGAAGCGAGCGGCGTGTTCTCCGAGCGATGGCCCTCGCCCGCCTGCTTCAACGCCTATCATTCGAACTTCGGTGTCGTGTAGAAACTCGTAAAAGAGGCCGATTGAATTGCTGCCCCCGCCTACGCAGGCAATCAAACAGTCGGGGAGCTTGCCTTCGGCTTTTAAGATTTGCTCGCGCGCTTCGCGGCCTATGACCGATTGAAAGTCGCGCACCATAGCCGGATAAGGGTGAGGCCCCATAACAGACCCCAACAAGTAATGTGTGTCCGCGACGTTTGTAACCCAGTCCCTAAGAGCTTCGTTGATCGCATCCTTAAGAGTCCGGCTCCCGGATTCCACCCCGACGACTTCTGCGCCGAGCAATCGCATTCTAAAGACATTCAGTTCCTGACGGCGCATGTCTTCGGTTCCCATATAGACAACGCACTTCAGCCCCATCAACGCGCACACGGTCGCCGTTGCGACACCGTGCTGGCCAGCGCCCGTTTCGGCTATTATTCGGCTCTTGCCCATACGCCGGGCGAGCAACGCTTGCCCGATAGCGTTATTGATTTTGTGCGCGCCCGTGTGGCAGAGGTCTTCTCGCTTGAGGTAGATGCGCGCTCCGCCCAGGTAGCCCGTCAATCGCTCTGCAAACATCAAAGGCGTCGGGCGGCCGACATAACTCTCAAGCAGATCGGAAAGCTCTTTTTCAAATTGCGGGTCGCGCCTCGACACTTCATATGCTGCGGTCAACTCTTCAAGCGGGTGCATCAGAGTCTCTGGAACAAATTGCCCGCCATAAGGCCCGAAATGGCCCCGATTATCAGGCATATCGTAACGAGTCTGTTGCTTATCGTCCGTCATAATCTTTCTATAAGCCGTTCGCGCGAGCTACTTCCTTCATAAAATCTTTCATCTTATTCAAGTCTTTGCGGCCTGGCTCTGATTCAACGCCGCTGCAAACATCTATCGCAAACGGCCTGACAAAAGTAATTGCTTCGGCCACGTTATCAATCGTAATCCCGCCCGCGAGAATGACGGGCGCGAGACGCTTCGCCTCTATTGCGAGATACCATGAAAACCGCCTGCCCGTCCCGCCATACTGGCCTTCGACTTTCGCGTCCAGCAGGATTGCGCTGACCGAGTAATCGCCGATTGTGTCGAGATCAAAACCTTCGCCTATCCTGAAGGCTTTGATAACTTTGGTATTGTTAAGCTCAAGACAATACCGAGGCGTCTCTTCGCCGTGTAGCTGAACTGCGTTGAGTCCTACCTGCGAAGCAATTTCGCGCACTCGATTCAGATCTTCATTGACAAACACCCCGATTGAATTGATGAAAGCTGGGAGTCGGGCGATTATCCTGGCGGCTTCGTCGGGCGGGACATAACGAGGGCTTTCCGGCCAGAAGTTAAAGCCTAACGCGTCTGCCCCTGCCGCCGTAGCCGCTTCGGCTTCTTCCGGCGTGCGAACGCCACAGATTTTTACTCGGACTCGCTTCATGATTTTGTTAATCAGATTCAGCGATCAACCGGGCGAGCGCGTCACCCGGATCTGCGGCGCGCATGAAGTGCTCGCCTATCAAGAAAGCATCAAACCCCGCCGACTTCAACAAGCGAATATCTTCCCCGCTTGCGATCCCGCTCTCGCTGACAAGAATTGTTTCGGGCGGAGCCATCGGCGCAAGGTTTAATGACGTCTCCAGGTCGACATTAAACGTGGTCAGGTCGCGGTTATTCACGCCGATCACCGAGGCCCCCGCGTCAACCGCTCTTTTCATTTCGTTAGCTGTATGCACTTCAACCAGAGTTGCTATCTGCACTCTGTCTGCAAGCTCGATCAATCTCCTAAGCAGTTCGTCGTCAAGTATAGCGACAATCAAAAGCGCCGCATCCGCCCCGGCAAGTGCGGCTTCGTAAATTTGATACTCGTCGAATATAAAGTCTTTGCGAAGCAACGGGAGTTTGACCGGTCGCGCATCCGGCAAATCTTCGCCGTCACGTATCGAACGCAGATGGGCTAACGAGCCTCCGAAAAAATCTTCTTCTGTGAGGACGGACAAAGCTGCGGCCCCGGAGCGCTCGTATGCCTGCGCGATCAATCCGGGGTTAAAATCCTGCCGAATTATCCCTTTCGAGGGCGACCGGCTCTTTATCTCCGCAATGATGTTTGTCGTAGCTTTTCTGCTGATTCTATCAACGAAAGAATTATATGAACCGCGCGCGCGCGACTCGACAGCCGGCAATAGAGTATCGATAGGGTGAAGCAGCCTGGCCTCATTCAGCCGGATCGCTTTCGCTTCGACCAGGCGGTCGAGTATGCCGCCTGCGGCGATCACTCCATCAGGTCTATTCCTTTCGTTGGGCATAAAGAAAAAGCGGATCAGAGCTTGAGAAAGTTTTCAAAGAGCGTCTTACCGTGTTCCGTCATAATCGACTCAGGGTGAAATTGAACGCCTTCGACCGGCCATGTTCGATGGCGAATGCCCATGACCACTCCGTCGGGCGTAGTCGCGGAAATCTCAAGGCTTTCGGGCACGGTATCCTTTTCGACAACAAGCGAGTGGTACCGTGTCGCCTTGAACCTGTAAGGCAGGCTGCGATAGATAGTGCGCGCGTCGTGACATATCTCCGAAGTCTTCCCGTGCATCAATGTCTTTGCGCGGACGACGCAACCGCCGAACGCTTCTCCAATCGCTTGATGGCCGAGACAGACTCCGAGTATCGGCACTTTGCCTGCAAACGTGCGGACAGCCTCAATACTGATTCCCGCATTCGCAGGTATTCCAGGCCCGGGAGAGATCAGGAGTCTTTCAGGATTCAACTCCGCAATCTTCTCTACGGTCAAGGCATCATTTCGATAAACTTTAACATCGGCGCCAAGCTCGCCCAGGTATTGCACGATGTTATATGTGAATGAATCGTAATTGTCGATTACAAGAATCATCGCCTTGATTTTAAACACAGGTTTGTAATCAAATGCAACGAAGGCAGGCTATGTCAAAAAAGGGTTGGGACAGAAAGAGCTGGGTGAGCCTGGTTCCTAACGGAATAAATCAGGTTAAACCCAATCACTATTTCGAGATCGCAAAAACGATCTGGCGTAATCGAAGCGAGCTGCCCTTCGCGTGGCGCATTCTGACTAAAGGCGTTTGCGACGGCTGCGCGCTTGGCACCACGGGCGTTCACGATTTTACGATGGACGGCGTCCATCTTTGCATGGTCAGGCTCGATTTGATGCGCCTCAACACGATGCCCGCGCTCGACATCAAACATCTCACGGATGCCCAAAAGCTTTCACAAAAAACGGCGGCAGAGCTGCGCGAGCTTGGCCGACTTCCCTACCCCATGATCCGGAGGCGCGGCGAGCGGGGCTTCGCTCGCATTTCGTGGGACGAAGCTATCGAAGTTGCGGGAAGCCGTATCGCGGCCACAGACCCGCGAAGGATGGCCTTCTACCTTACCTCGCGCGGACTGACCAACGAAGTCTATTACGTGGCGCAGAAGGTTGCTCGCTTTCTGGGGACCAACAACATAGATAACTCCTCGCGAATATGCCACGCGCCTTCGACCGTTGCGTTGAAACAATCGCTGGGAGTCGCGGCATCGACTTGCTCGTATACGGATTGGATCGGCACAGACCTGCTTGTCTTTTTTGGGAGCAATACGCCCAACAATCAGCCGGTCACTACCAAGTACATCTATCACGCAAAAAAGCAGGGTACGCGCGTCGTCGTTATAAACCCGTACCGTGAACCTGGGCTTGAGCGATACTGGGTCCCTTCCGTCATGGAGAGTGCGCTTTTCGGCACAAAAATCGCGGATGATTTTTTCCAGGTCAACACAGGAGGCGACCGCGCGTTTATTGCCGGAGTAATCAAGCATCTTATCGAACAGGGCTGGACCGACAACAACTTTATTCAAGAATACACCGAAGGGCTTGATGACTTGAAAACGGCTCTGGGAGCCTGTTCGTGGGAATTGCTTGAGCGGGAAGCCGGAACAAGCCGCGAGCAGATGCTTCGCTTCGCTCGCGTTCTGGGCGAGGCTCGATCAGCCGTCTTTGTATGGTCTATGGGCATCACTCAACACCGAAACGGTGTTGAAAATGTCCGCGCAATCGTAGACCTGGCGTTAGCTCGCGGTTTCATAGGGCGCGAGAAGTGCGGGCTTATGGCTATACGCGGGCACTCAGGCGTGCAGGGTGGCGCGGAAGTGGGTGCGGTCCCAAACCAGTTTCCCGGCGGCGTGGCGGTCGGCAAAGAGGGCGCGGATCAATTCGGCAAATTGTGGGGATTTGATGTTCCCGACTGGCGCGGTCTGAACGCCGTAGAGATGATTGATGCAGCGTATGAAGGCCGCATCGATCTCTTTTATCAGATAGGCGGCAATTTTCTCGAAACGCTTCCGGAGCCTGATTATGTTGCGCAAGCCGTTTCCCGGTTGCCCGTGCGCATTCATCAAGACATAGTGCTCAACCCGCAAATGATGGTTGAGCCTCGCGACACTGTATTGTTGTTGCCTGCCGAGACGCGCTACGAGCAACGAGGTGGCGGGACAGAGACTTCAACCGAGAGACGATTGATCTTTAGCCCGGAAATACGCGGGCGACGAATAGGAGAGGCCCTTGCCGAATGGGAGATTATTATGAGAGTCGCCCGGCGAGCTTTTCCCGACCGCGCCGACCTCATTTACTTCGACGACGCTCAAGATATTCGCAACGAGATGGCCCGCGCCGTTCCCGCTTACAACGGCATTCAACGGCTCACGCGTGCGGGCGATCAGGTCCAATGGGGCGGCGCTAGGTTGTGCGAGACACAGACCGAGAGCGGAACGCCGCGTCCGCACTTCCCCACCGATACAGGCCGCGCGAAGTTTTCTGAGATAAACATCAGGCAGCAAGAAGTGAACGGCAAGTTCAGGCTCTCGACCCGCAGGGGCAAGCAATTTAACAGCATGGTTCACAGAGAAACCGACCCGTTAACAGGCGCAAAACGCAATGACGTTTTTATGAATGAGAATGACGTGGCAAGACTAGGACTCGCGGACGGCGAAGCTGTGATCTTACAGAGCGCCGTCGGTCATCTTCGAGGCAAATGCCGCGTAGCTCCAATCGCACCCGGCAATGTGCAGGTCCACTGGCCGGAAGGCAATGTACTTTTAGAGCGAGGCGTCTCTGACCCCGAATGCGGAATACCCGACTTTAATGCGTTAGTCGATATTAAAAAAGAATAAGATTCACCGCAGAGACACAGAGAACACAGAGCGGGCGCAGAGAGAAGCGTCTTCTCTGCGCAATCTTTGCGTCCTCTGTGTCTCTGCGGTGAGAGGCTTTTAATAATCTAGACTCGGCTCAGGAATTCACCGGCCAGGCGATTGCTCTCCGGAGCTGATTGGCTTTCGCTGTGAGGGCAATGGCCGCCTCCCTCAATGATGTGTATCGGAACGTTCGGCAACTGATTACGTATCTCGTCAAGCTCTCCGGGTTCTGTTCGAGGGTCGCGGCTTCCGTGAATAAAAATCGTCGGGACTTTTAAATCCCGCAGGCGGCCTTCGTAAAGGTCTTGCGTCTCTTTCGTGCTTGACTCTGCAATCTCTAACCACGCTCGCCCGTTATTAACTATCAGCTCTCGCCAATAATCTTCTCCATGATCGGCTGTGAGGGTATCGGTTACCCGCTGGCCGAGGCCGTCGGGGTTCGATGCCATCGTTTCAAAAAAATTGCGAGAGCCGGGTTTCACCTTGTAATAATGAAAGGCTTCCAGTATCAAGCCAGAGTATCTGTCAGGATCCGCAAGCCCCATCAAGGTAGCGATGACAGCCCCGTCGCTGTGGCCCCATAAGACGGGCCGCTCAAGTCCGAGCGCATCGATAAAGCTTCTCATTTCGCGGGCGGCGCGGCTGTGAAAATCGCCGGGAAAATCTTTGATCCTTTGCGAGCGACCATACCCCGTCCGGTCGGGTATGAGTATTTTAAAGCCGTTGCCAAAGGTTGTGATCTGGTTATCGAACGGATAAATCTGGTATCCCCATCCGCCGTGAAGAAAGATAAGCGGCCGGCCTTCACCCGCTTCACGGTAGTAAATCTCAACAGGCCTGACGCCGGGCGCGAGCGGGGATTCATCAATGGTAATTGTCGGCATTAAGCTCCGTTTTATGACTGGGTTTTCAGGTCGGTGATTTCGTACATATTAACCGGCATGGTAAGCTTTACCAGCTTGAGCGTCAACCGGACCAATTTCAGATATGACCGAAAGCAACTCTCATAAGAATTCTTCAGCGCAACTTGAAGCTCTGCAAAAAGAGATTGGCAATTGCTTTCGTTGCCCTCGGCTCGTCGAATGGCGCGAGCGCGTAGCCCTGGAAAAAGTCCGCCGCTTTGCTCACGAAGAATACTGGGGCCGCCCCGTGCCGAGTTTTGGCGACCCGGCGGCGCGGATGTTGATCGTTGGGCTTGCTCCTGCGGCTCACGGAGGTAATCGTACCGGGCGCGTCTTTACAGGCGATCGCAGCGGCGACTGGTTGTATCGCGCCTTATACCGCGCAGGATTCGCAAACCAGCCCGTGTTCACTCATCGCGGCGACGGCCTCGAACTGACGGACTGTTGGATCACTTCTGTCATCCATTGCGCTCCGCCCGACAACAAACCATTGCCCTCGGAGATACAAAATTGCAGACCGTATTTGCTTACCGAGTTAAAGCTGCTCAAGCGTGTGCGTGTGATAGTCGCGCTTGGTCGCCTTGCCTTTGACGCGGTGCTAGCCTCGGTTGATATTCCAGAGGGGCGAAAAAAAGCTCGGCCTAAATTTTCACACGGGGCGGAGTTTGATTTGAGAGACGATTTAAAACTTATCGCCTCTTTTCATCCGAGCCAGCAAAACACTTTTACAGGCCGTTTGACCGAGCCTATGTTCGATTACATTTTTAGCCGCGCGCGCGACTTGATAGAGCAGACGGATTCTCGCGGGATGACGGAAGCGGCTGAACGTGTATAATAAATATTTGTGGCAAATCAAACTTTGAAGCTATTTAAGGGGAGAGAAAATGGCTAAGGCTGGAGCAAGTTCTAAGAAATCGAGCAAGAGGAGCGCGGCAAAAAAAGGCTCAACAAAAAAATCACCGGCAAAAAATACTGAGACCACAGAGGCGGCTGCAACAAAGGAATCGAAAGCAACAGCTTCGTCCGAATCACAAACCGCAACCGCGCCGGACAACTCTCAGTTGCCGACCTTGAAAGGCAAGGTCAACATCTTTGGCGGGCCCAAAGATAGAGGCTTTAAGTCGGATGATAAGCTGTCGCTGCCTACTGGACCTCATTTCGCTTATGAGCTTGTTCGCAGTCTCAACCCTAAGAGCTTTTATTGCTCGATGCGATGGGATTATCACTTGCAACACATTAGCCCGGAAGAAGGCAAGAGGTGGTGGGCCAACAAAAAAATTCTAGTCACCAATCCCGCTAACGGCGTCGCCATAATCGTCCGCGCAGTTGATTATGGCCCGCACGAAAACACCGGGCTAGATATAGGAATATCGCCGGGCGCAGCCGAGGCGCTGGGCGTTGCTCAGGGCGATGAGGTCGAGGTCGCTTTCGCAGATCAAAAAGCGCCTGTCGGCCCTGTCAGTGAATAAAAGGTACACCTTTGGAGTGCGGCGACTTATGATACTGCTGGCGAATTCGGATAACCGGCGGATCCAGCATGGTAAGTGTTGGTATTTCTTCGGCTCGATCTCTGTAAGTGGTGCAAAACTGAATTCGCCAGCAGTATCACTTGTCGCCGCACTCCAAAATAAGAGGTTGACTCTGTAACAACATTGATGATTTGAATCCGTAGCGACACAAAACCATGATACGTTATCCCGCTTTTGACCCGCCAGAGTATGTAAGCTGGCAGCCCGACGCTGAGATAGCAGAAGAGTATCGCCGCACGCTTGAAGCTAACGACGAGCGGCGACAGGTTATCGATGCGCTGGGGCGTGATCGTTTGCTTGCATTATACGAAGGGCTGATTCGCAATCGCCTACACGACATCGCTCTCAAGCGTTGGGTCAAGCGGGGCGTTATCTCTAAAGCGTGGCTGGGAACGGGCGAAGAGGCCGCAACCATCGGTCCTGTCCATGCGCTTGAGCGGGGTTCGATTGAGGGCGGGCTTTCGACAGATTTTGTCGCCCCGATGATCCGCAACGCCGGGGCCTGTCACGAGATGGGGATGACGATTGCCGATATGCTTCGCGGCTATCTCGGCACAGACGACTCGCCTACGCGCGGACGCGATCTACACATCGGCGACTTGCGTTATGGCGTGCTCGCGCCTATCAGCCAGGTTGGCGATGTGATGGCCGTCACCGCGGGTGTCGCGCTCTCGTTCAAGATGAGGGGCGAGCCAAGAGTTGCTCTCACTTGGATTGGAGACGGATCGACAAAGGCGGGCGTCTTTCACGAGTCAATGAATTTCGCAGCGGTCAAACAACTTCCGATGATAACGATCATACAGAACAACCAGGTCGCGCTCGGCACACGTCTCGACCAGCACCATCGCGGGTCTTTCCTCGATTGGCCCGCCGCTTACGGGGTCGAAGGCTCGGTTTTTGACGGCAATAACGTGCTTGACGCATACGCAGCAGTAAAGCTTGCGGCCGACGGCTGCCGAGAAGGACGAGGCCCTTTCTTGCTCATCGCAGAGACGTTTAGAATGTGCGGCCACGCGACGCACGATGAGCGAGAGGCGCGCGCTACTTTTGCGGCAGAGTTATTCGAGCGGTGGGGCAAGCGAGATCCAATCGGGCTATACGAAACATATTTGATCGAAGGCTCGCTGGACCTTGAAACTGGCGAGCGCCAGGATCACCCTGGCTCTCGCGCCGATCAGAATCGAGAGGTCCTGCAAAAAATAGAGGAGCGGGTCATTCGCGAAGTAGATGATGCTGCGCAGGAAGCGATTGAAAGCTCGCGCAGCCGAATGCCTAGCCCTGAGTCGGCAGCCGAAGGCGTTTACTCAAAGAAGGAATCGTCAAACGAGCAAAAACCAGTAACAAGCCGGCAATCGGGTTAACGACTGGCTTATCGGGAAAGAGATTCTCTCGCACGGGCGAGCGGATCGTTTTGATAAAGATCATGAAAGCATTAATAACACTGTTAATCGTGTTGATATCGATCAACTCGGCTGTCGCCGCGCAAACGCGAAAGAAGCCGCGCCCTCGCCCTCAGCGGGAGACGGCAGCGAGTCCGCAACCAGGGCCGCGCATCATCGGCTCGCAGGTCACTCTCGTCACAAAAAACGGCGACCGGATCACGGGGGTCATACTTGACTTGACTGCCTACAGCGTGCGGATCAGGGCTAATAACCTGGAATTGATTATCGCGCTCGACACACTTGCTTCAATGTCTTTCGGGCCGGCTACGCCACCCACTCAACGCGCGGAACAGCCGCCCGTAAGGCCGGAATTCAGCCGTGACTCGACCGCCGTGCTTGCGTCTATTCAAACGATGGTATCGCAGACGAATGCCGGGACCGACTATACGGATTATGGCCGCCAGCTTTCCGAGCTTCGTCGCGATGTCGAACAATTCATAGGCGGGTACAGCTCATCTGAAAACTCGTTGGAAACCCGCGTCGTCGCGCTCGTGGCAGGGGCCCTCACGGATTACAACTGGGCGCGCACGGTCTGGAACTTAAAGATCGGACGCACAAGCGACGGGTCGGTCAACGAAGCCGAAGTCTCAAACCTGCTGGCGCTTTATCCTGATTTGCGCACAAGCGCGGCAAATGGGAGTAAGCTTTCGGGTGACAAGATGATCGCGAGTTTGTGGAGAAAAGCGGCCCAGAAATCTGATCGCGCGCGGGCGCTGATTGCGCAACCGCGTTGACCGCAGTGGGCACAAACCATCTTTGCTTTGTCGGGTAAAAAGAAATGAGAGACGTTTTGCTTGCATCATCGGTTAGAACGCCGATTGGAAAGTTTGGAGGAACGCTTAAAGACTGGAGCGCGAGCGACCTGGCCGTGCCCGTAGTTGTGGAAGCTCTCAAACGGGCGGGCGTTGCCCCGGATTTGATCGATGAGGTGATTATCGGAAACGCGCGACAAGCTGGAGGCGGGCCTAATGTCGCTCGCCAGATTTCTTACCGCGCGCACATCCCGGAATCTGTCCCGGCCTACACGGTCAACAAAGCCTGCGGGTCGGGGCTGAAAGCGATCATACTCGCTGCCCAGCAAATCGCGCTCGGCCGGGCGGAAGCGATAGTCGCGGGAGGGTCAGAGTCGATGAGCCGTGTCCCTTATCTTGCCGAAGGTGCGCGGTGGGGTCTTAAGATGGGGAATATCCCGTTAGTTGACGGGATGTATCGCGACGGATTCCTCGACCCGCTATCGGGGCAGGTCATGGGCGAGACTGCTGAAACGCTGGCGCGCGAGTATTCTATCTCGCGTGAAGAGCAAGACGAGTTTGCACTGCGGTCACAGCAACGCGCAGAGGCGGCGGCCACAGAAGGCCGTTTCCGCGCAGAAATCCTGCCGCTTTCGATAAAGGACCGCAAAGGAAATACTATTGAGTTTTCCACCGATGAGCATGTACGACAAGGCGCTACGATAGACTCTATGCGCAAACTCCCGCCGGTCTTTTCTTCCGAGGGAACGATTACCGCAGGAAACTCTTCGGGGATAACGGACGGGGCCGCCGCGCTTCTAGTCATTTCCGCAGACTTCGCAGAAGCGCATTCTGTCCAGGCGCAGGCGCGGCTGATCGATTACGAGGTTGTCGGTGTCGACCCTCGCGTTATGGGAATCGGACCGGTTCCGGCCGTCAGAAAACTGCTTGAAAGGCAAAGCCTCGCGCTTGCTGATATTGATCTTATAGAACTCAACGAGGCATTCGCCGCGCAGGTTTTAGCGTGCGACCGCGAGCTACAGTTTGTCCACGACCGCTTGAATGTTAACGGCGGGGCCATCGCGCTGGGCCACCCTATCGGATGTTCGGGCGCGAGAATAATGACTACGCTTTTGCACGAGCTGGAGCGGCGCAAGGCAAGTTTGGGGCTGGCGACGCTGTGCATCTCAGGCGGAATGGGCATTGCCGCGCTGGTCGAAAGAGTTCCTATCTCATAAAAAGTGATGAGTAAAACCGGAACTCATCACTCATCACTCATTATTCAGGATCACTTACGAACAGGCTTTTTCAAGCCGCTGACGTATTACCGTACACTCTTATATTCCAAGAAAATTTTCTCTAATAATAATGAGCAGTTATCACTGGTCTGCGATTTGCTCGGCTCACACTGAGATCACTTTGTCATTTATGGAGGGGTGGTGGCTATTGCCTTGACTCTGGTTATTTTGTTTGTTGCAGTAGTGCTATTCTCGCTCGATTTCCTTTCGCTCGATATTACCGCTTTAATAATATTATCGCTGCTGTTGTTGATAACTATCTTCTTGCCGAACGTCTTATCCACTCAAGAAGCTTTCGCCGGATTTGGGAGCGACACGGTCATAATGATCGTGGGTTTGTTTGTGATGACTGCCGCGCTTGTGAGAACCGGCGTGGTCGATACTCTTGGCCGCCTCTTCCAACGCTTTGGCGGCGGGAGCCCATATTTTCTTGCGCTCCTGATAATGGTTACGGTCGCCGTAGCTTCGGCTTTTATCAGCAACACTGCGGCGACAGCGGTCTTTCTTCCCGCCGTGATGGGCCTTGCGCGGCGCGCGAAAATCTCGCCTTCGAAGCTGCTTATGCCTCTGGCATTCGCATCAATATTGACGAGCAGCGTCACTCTGATCTCGACTTCAACAAACATTGTAATAAGCGGGCTGCTGCCTAAATACAACCAGAGTCCGATGGATATGTTCGAGCTTGCGCCGGTCGGCATCCCTATCACGATAGCCGGGTTGATTTATATGTTTACGATAGGGATGAAGCTACTGCCTAACAGATCAGAAGAGAATTTGGAGACCGATTATAATCTTCGCGATTATGTCACCGAGGTTGTAATTCAGCCCGATTCCCCGCTGGCCGGGAAGTCTCTCGGCGAAAGCCGCCTCGGTAGCGAGATGGACCTTATCACAATCGGGATCATACGAGGTCCCGACAAGGTAGTCGCGCCACGCGCTCAGGAGTTATTGCAGGCGGGTGACCTGCTGCTGGTCGAGGGCAGCGCCGAAGACATAATTAGGATTAAAGACGTAGCAGGGTTAGAGATCAAAGCCGACATCGAGCCGCGCGATTTCGATTTCAGCACGGGCGATCAGATACTTGTCGAAGCGATGGTGCTTTCGGGGTCGCGGCTGCGCGGGCGCACTCTCAAGGAAGTCCGCTTTCGCGAGCGATATTGGGTGGCGGTCCTGGCCATAAACCGCAAGGGCGTAACGATCCGCTCGCGCCTGAGCCGGGTACGCCTCAGATTCGGAGACGTCCTGTTGATTCAGGGGCCTCGCGAGCGCGTGCAAAGAATCGTTTCCGACGGGACTCTCATACTGTTAGGCGACATTTCAGGGCTGCAACCACGTTCCCCGAAGGCGAAATACGCGCTCGCGATCTTCGCGTTTGCCATCGCTTTGGGGACGGTCAAGATCATGCCGTTCGCGGCGGCGATGGTCATAGGATCGCTGCTGATGTTTTTCTCACGCGCCATCACTCCCGAAGAGGCATACGCGGCCATCGAATGGCGAATAATAGTCTTGATCGGATCGATGATGGCTTTCGGCGTTGCGATGGACAAATCGGGAACTGCGAGTTATATCGCAAACAGCATTGTGAGTTATACAAGCAGCGCGGGGCTCGGAGATTACTTGCCTTACGTAGTGCTTGCGGCCTTTTTCATTTTGACGGTAGCCCTGACGCAGCCTATGTCGAACCAGGCGGCTGCGCTTGTCTTGCTGCCCGTGGCTATAGAGACCGCCACGAAGATGAATCTCAACCCGCGAACTTTCGCGATGATGATAGCCGTCGCGGCCAGTTGTTCTTATCTGACGCCGCTTGAGCCGTCTTGCGTGCTGGTCTACGGGCCTGGCCGTTATCGCTTTATGGATTTCTTCAAAGTGGGGGCGCTGCTCACTGTGATTATTTTTGTTATCTCGATGGCGCTCGTACCCATAGTGTGGCCTTTACAACCGCAATAATTGACAACGGATTGGATGTGGACAATGGCACGGATTCTCATAGCCGAAGATTTCCCCGACATTCGCAACATACTTGGACTTTTGCTTGCTCAAACGGGGCATGAATTAATCGAGGCAGGGGACGGTCGCGAGGCTGTCGAAAGAGCCATATCGGATCAGCCCGATCTCATACTTATGGATATGAGCATGCCTGTGCTGTCAGGTTGGGAAGCGACTAGACAGATTAAAGCTGATCCCCGAACCGCGCATATTCCGGTGATCGCCCTGACCGCGCACGCGCTGAAAGGCGACCGGGAGCGAGCCTGGGAGGCAGGCTGTGACGGATTTATAACCAAGCCCATCGACGACGAACTGCTTGAACATACCATCGAACAGGTTCTCGCTTCGCATCGAGACGACCAGGAGCAAAGCAGTATCGCTCCCGCAGAGATCGCGGTGGCGGAAACTCCCAGGCGTTCGACCGATAAGCTGCTCAATATTCACAACCAGCACATACTCATCGTAGACGCTGATCCGCAGACTGCCGATTTCATCTCGGACAAGCTCAAAACGCGCGGCTACCGAACGAGCGTTGCCGAACGGGGTGAGCAGGCGCTGGCTATGATGGAGAGTGATCCGGTTGATCTCGTCATCTGCGAAGTTGAGATGCCTGACATGGGCGGCTACGAAATCACGGAGCGAATAAAACAGAGCCCGCAGTTGTCGTTTGTGCCGGTCATTTTGGTCACGGAAGGCGAAATCGATTGGGAGCGAGGAATGAAAGTCGGCGCGGACGACTTTCTTGCAAAGCCTATCAATCCGTCGAAACTATTTGTTCGCGTCCGGTCGCTCGTCCGTCTGAAACAAGCAGTAGCTTCGGAATCCAATCGCGCTAATGAGCTTGCCAGCGTACTTTCACAAATGATGACCGGGCTCATAATCGCAGACGCGGAAGGCGTAGTTACGGTCGTCAACGGGCGCGGGCTTGAGATTTTAGGCATCCCGCTCGACGAAGTCATAGGCATACAGATTGACGAGATGATCGAGAAGCTCAATTTGAAAGACGAAGGATGCGATAGTCTGACCCCGGCGGAATTCCCTCTGAACCGCGCGCTTAAACAGAGCGAGACCGCAGCCAGGCAGTTGATCTGTGTGCGCCGCCGTGACGGCGCTGAGCTTGTGCTGACCTTTAACGCATCCCCGATTTATAACGAGAGCGGTCAGAAGATCGGGGCTGTGAGCGTGTTCGAAGATGTCACCGAATATGTGAATAATCGAAAGGATCTTGATCGGCAGAGGCTCGAACTTGAGACGAGCAACGACAAGTTCCGCCAGTTCGATCAGGTGAAATCGCGCTTTATTTCTACCCTGGCCCACGAAGTACGAACGCCTTTGATGGTCATCAGCGCGCTGGTAGAGCTTCTCGACAGAACAAGAGAGCAATTCACGCCCGACTCGGGCGATATTATTATCCGGCTGCAAAGCAATCTCAAATATTTGAATACTATGATCGAAGACCTTCTGGATTATTCGAGAATCGTAGCGGGCAAAGAGAGGATCAGGCCCGTTAAGTTCTCGCCGCAGGAGCTGATCGCGCAAGTGCGCGACAGCTTCACAGAGATTGCCGAGCAGCACGGCGTAGATATAAGAACGGAGATTCGTGAAGGGCTGCCCGATGAAGTCGTCAGCGACAAGACGAAGTGCCGGCAGGTGATTACTAATCTGGTGAGCAACGCAATCAAGTTCACGGAAAGGGGAGAAGTCTTGATCGAGGTCAGCCCCATAGAGCGCGGTCGGTTGTGGTCAGTCGAAGTGAGCGATACAGGTGGCGGCATACCGGCAGACGAAATGGAAAATATCTTTGACGAGTTTCATCAAGGCCCCGGCCAGACGCAGAGCCGTTTAGGCGGGACAGGCCTCGGGCTCCCGATAAACAAGCGGCTCGTCGCGCTGCTAGGAGGAAGTATCGAGGTAGAAAGCAGACCCGGCGAAGGGACTCGCTTCAAAGTCATCTGGCCTTCGAAAGTTGACGAGAATTGAAACGAGGCGAGGCGGTCAGGTATAATGCAAGGAGGATAAGGAGGGTGTCTCAATGGTCTGTCATCATTGCGGCATGCAATTACAGTTTGAAACCGGGTATATCTCCCGAACTGAAGAGTGTACTCAATGCGGGTCCGATGTCCATTGCTGCCTGAACTGCACTAACTACGACACGTCGGCGCACAATCGTTGCCGCGAGCCTCAGGCAGAGTGGGTCACGGACCGCGAGAGGGCGAACTTTTGCGACTTCTTTAAGCCCAATAAAGCGGCAAAGGGCGATCCTCGAAAGAGCGCGGTCATGCAAGAAGCTCGCTCCGCGTTCGAGAACCTTTTTAAGAAGTAGCAAGGGACTTGAAAGCTTATCCTTCCCACCTCGTAGCGCTCAACCTGCGTTAGCAGGGCGTATCGTATCATCAGGGCCAAGCGAATATTGCATCGACGCCAAACGGGCCTGAGCGCGAGCCACATCCCTTAGAGTTATGATCCCCAATAAACGTGTGTCATCCACGCGCGACACGACCGGGAGTTGTGAAAGCTCTCTTTGAGCAAGCTTTAGTATTACGGTATCGAGCGTCTGGTCAGGATGCGAGTGGACAACCTTCTTTGTCATCACATCGGCAAGCAAATAATCCTGGCGGCTTTCGGCTTCAAGCCGCTTCAAGTCGCCGGTGGTTATAAGCCCTACCATTCGACCCTCACGAAGCACCGGGTAGCCGTTGAACTCAATTCTGCCGATAAGGTCGAGCGCTTCGGCTACGGTGATGTCGTCGGGCAGCGTTACAACGTCGCGCGTCATCACGGAGGCCGCCGTTATCCGGGCAAGCGCGTCCGTCTTCGGGGCCTGCCCCAGATGTATGCCATCTTGAAATAAGAAAGATTCGTAAATGGAAAGCGGCGACAATCGCGCAGCGACCGTGTAGGCAATGGCGGTTGCGATCATCAAAGGCAGTATGACCTCGTAATTATAGGTCATCTCGAATATCAAAAGGATCGAAGTTATTGGGACGCGTATGACCGCCGCAAACATCGCGCCCATGCCCACCAGGGCGAAAGCGCCGCGCATGATATGAGCTTCGGGCTGTATGTAAGCGACGACCTCCCAGGTTGCTGCGCCGAGCATGCCTCCGACAAACATCGAGGGGCCGAGAACGCCTCCGCTCATCCCCGAACCGTAGCTGAATGAAGAGGCAAGAATCTTTGCGACCATCAATGCGAGGGCCGCTCTCAAAACCAGATCGTGCTCGCCTTGAAGAACCGTTCCGAGAAAATCATACCCGATGCCGAGCGCGTGCGGCTGCCAGAGCCCTATCAATCCTATCACCGCGCCGCCTATCGCGGGCTTGGACCAGGAAGGGACGTTAAGACGGTCGCGAAACGCCATCCGAAGCCACAAAATCAGTTTCGAGAAGATCACGCCGACCACGCCCGCCGTGACCCCAAGCGCAGCATACGCGAGAAGCTCTCCCGGATGATTCAGCTTATAGACATTTGCCCCGGTAAAGAGCGGGTTCGGCCCCAACAGCCAGCGTTCTATGGCGGACGCGATGACCGCAGCTATGACAATCGAAGCCGCTAGCTTCTGGTTGAGGTCGCCTATGATCTCTTCGAGCGCGAACGTGACGGCGGCGATCGGCGTGTTGAAAGCGGCGGCAATCGCGGCTGCCGCTCCCACGGGAAGCTGGTTCATCTGCTTGCGGCGCGGGATAGAAAACAACCGCGCAATGGCGTGCGACAACGCCGCGCAGATTTGAACCGTAGGCCCTTCGCGGCCGAGGCTCGCGCCCGACCCGACGCAAAGCGCCGAGATGATCGCTTTGCCGGCGGCGACGCGCATAGGCACTTTGCCGTAATTCAGCGAATAAGCGATCTTCACTTGCGGGATGCCGCTGCCGCGAGCTTCGGGCGCAAAGTAGTGGATAAGCAGCCCGGCGGCCAGCCCCCCGGCAGTCGGTATAATCAGCATCCAGACCACTCGTGACGGGCCTGAAAGCACCAGCGCGCGGTCAATGAGATTTGCCGTTATAAAACGAATCAGAGCGTGATAACTGACGGCGACCAGCCCGCAGGCGACCGCTATGGTTATCGTCAGGACGAAGTATTTTTGATTTGTAGGTAGACGTAACCGCTGGAATAAGCGTGTGGCGAGAAGCTCTATTCGGTGCCATCTGCTCAGAGGTTGTACTTGCTGCACCTTTTCCCTTGCGCGAGCATGCGCTACGGCGGCCCTCAACGACGACCGGGGGCCTGAGCCACGCGCACCTCATTAATAACTTTCTTCACTCCCGGGACGCCCTGGGCAACTTTCTCAGCCAGCAACTGCTCGGCGCGCGAGCGAACGGTCCCGGACAAGGTGACCACTCCATCGGCAGCCGTGACGGTCATAGTCGCGGTATCGAAAGCGCCGGTGTCGTACAATTCAAACTTAACACGCTTAGCAAGCTCGGCGTTCTGATCCACGGCGGGAACATTGGTCGTGGGTTCCGCCGGGGCTTGCGGGTTTGCTACCGCAAGATTGTTAGTCACGCCCGTCACGCCGTCAACGGCCTGGGCCGCCTGTTCCGCTCCGCTGCGCTGCATGTTTGTTTCTACAGTGCCAGAGAGCGTGACCATCTTATCTTGAACTTTTACGACTATGCTCTTGCCTCCGAGGTCGGAGCTTCGATTGAAAGCTTCGAGCACGGCGTTCTGAATCTGCAAATCTTCGACAGGCTTGTTATCTGCGGGCGGCTGAGAGACAGGCTGCTTTTGCGACGAAAAGATCGGAGAGAGCCAGCCCGGCCACCCGCGCGTGTAAACGTAGTAAGCGGTAAAACCGGCGAGGACAAGAAATATAAACAGAGCGATACGCTTTCGCATCAGGCTTTATTCTCCATCAGGCGAGTAGTACTTCATAATACCACAACTAAAGGATGAGGGATGAAGGATGAAAAGGACATAAGCGATTCTCTTTTTCATCCTTCATCCTTTTGAGTCTCCCTCATCCTTTGTTTGCATCTCGTAAATGCGATACGTTTTGGTTCGCCGCCCGCCGATCAACTCCGCCGCTCGATTCATCATCACGTTGTTTTCAAGCACCCAGCTCATCTCTCCGGACGGATAGCCGCCCTCGCTGCTGTGTCGATAAATCTCGTTGTAGAAGACCGAAGCCACGCCCATGTTCTGGTGCTCTTTAACAATGCCCATCGTGATGATGCGTATGTGTTTGATCTTGCGCGAATGCCACCACAGCTTTGCCAGCCCGAACGGGAGCAAGCGCCCGTTTATTCGCCTTAGCGCAAGATTGATGTCGGGCACGGCAAGGAAAAAGCCAATGGGTTTCTTAGTTCCCTGCTCATCTATCTGCTGCTCGGCGATAAAGACGACCTCCGGATCGACGATCTGCTTCATGTCTTTTGCCAGGTGATCGAACTCCGCTTCCGAAACAGGGACGAATCCCCAGTTACTGCTCCACGCGTCGTTATAAATGCGCCGAACGATCTCGACTTCCTTTTTGAAATCTTTCATGTTCACGCATCTGACGCTGATCTTATCCTTCACCTTCAGCCGCTCGGCTACGCGCTTGAGCTTTTGCGAGACTATAAAAGAATTGACGTCAATCGCGTAAGCATACATATCAACGGCTTTCGTAAAGCCGTACCGCTCAAGCAGGCCGACGTAATAATCCGGGTTATAAGTCATCATAACCGCAGGAGGCCTGTCGAAACCTTCGACAAGCAATCCAAGCTCATAATTCGTTGACGGATTCACCGGCCCGCGTATAACTTCCGCCCCGCGAGAATTGACCCAATCGCGCGCCGCGTCCAGCAATGCTTTAGCGACTTCAAAATCGTTCTCGACTTCAAAGAAGCCGAAGAAACCTGTACGCTCGCCGTGAAATTCATTGTGCGCGTGATTGATTATCGCCATTATGCGCCCGACTACGCGCCCGTCCCGCTTCGCGAGGAATTTCTCCACGTCCGCCGTTTTGTAAAAAGGGTGTTTCAGCGTGTTGAGAATATCTTTTTGAGCTAGCTTGAGCGGGGCGACCCAATTTCGGTTCCCCTTGTGCAATTGATAAGGCAGCTCCAGAAACTGATTTTGCTCGCGCGCCCCGCGCGCCGGTTTCACCTCTACTTTTGAAGCTTTCTCTTTCGCCTGTTTCAATCGGCTCACGCTCGCCTCTCTTCTAATCCTGACGACTCTCTTCGGTTGAA
Organism: Blastocatellia bacterium; assembly: GCA_963728545.1. Lineage (GTDB taxonomy): Bacteria > Acidobacteriota > Blastocatellia > UBA7656 > UBA7656 > DASUNP01. The sequence goes on along the minus strand of CAVSKO010000002.1, from coordinate 635,447 downwards.
GAGCCGCTGATTGAATGTATGCGGCACATCACTTCAAACTCGCAGTAGTTAGGGCAGCGGCCTTTATTCGGGCTTACCGGGAATCGCCCTTTCCGCGCGTTTCGTGCGTAATCGCGTATACGCTTTTCCGCGTGCTCGATCATCGTTTCGACCGTCAAACCGGGATTATCTTTATGCGGCAATTCCGACCCGCGCTTGCGGCTGTTGATGTGCAGATAGTAAGCCGAAGCGACACGCGCTCCCGGCGCGACTACTTGAATTGCGGCCATCATATAAATCGGCAATTGCAGATTGCGGCCATCCAATGCTTCATTATAGTGGATAGGCGTGCGGCCTGTCTTATAGTCTATGACCACACAGCCGTCCTCGCGCTCGTCTATGCGATCGATGACTCCGCAAATTTTTATCTCTTCGGCCTCGTCTCTTATCAAGAGCGGCTTCTCGCCGCTCTTCCCAAAGGCGCGCTCAAAGTGCGCGGGCTTTGCCGGATTTTCCGCGTTCCAATCCGACTCTTTTTCTAAGAGCCGTATGATGCGCTTTTTAATCTCATTCTTTTCAAACACCCATAGAGAGCTTTTGCGAAGCTCGCGCCTCTCAACCATCCGTTCGAGTGCCGCTTCGCCCGCTTGCTCGGCAATCTCTCTCACCGCTGCAATCACTTCAGGCGTTATCTGAATCCCCTTCTCGCGCAGCGACGAATAGACGTCTTCGAGTATCCGGTGATAAGCGGTGCCAAGTTGGCTTGCGGCGAAGCCTTCCGCTGGCTGCTCCATCGGGCCGAGAGCGAGCACGTGCCTGCCAAAAAATCGAAATGGGCAGATGCCATAGTCGTTGATCTGCGTCGCGTTCCACATATGATCCGGGCCAAACTCTTTATTCAACAGATCAATCAGGCTTGCGTCTTCGATAATGCCGCCGAAGCGATCCGCCCCGCCTTTGAGACGGCTCATCTCGACTGCTGCCGCCCGCATCGTGTTAGGCCAGCTTTTCAGATTCGCGTCCAGGCGAGCCGACGCCGCTTCCGTTTCAGAGTCAAAGCGGAGTCCATCTTTGCCCGCGCCCAGCAAGCTGTCGCGGACTCTGGCGGCCGTAGCCGAGGCCAGCTCCGGAAGCGAGGTAATATCTTTATTAAATCGCCGGTTGCTGTTTGAGTAAGCTGGCGCGATACGAATCTCTCGCGTGGGGGCGACCAGCCTGATCTCGTCTATCAAGTACGAAGGGAGCAATTCGCCCCCGGCAAAATCTGTGCGTGGATAGCTCAGAAAAAGGTGATTCATCGCAAGAGTCATCGCGCGATAAAACTGAGCCAGGTCCGCTCCCGCGTCGGCAGGAGTCTCTGTCAGGTCAATTCCCGCTCGCCGCAACTCCTCTCGCTCGAAAAGAGTGTAGGGCGACCGCTCGGATGCCCTGACCGGGAATTCGCCTTCGACCATTCCCAAAATAAAAACTGCTCTGTAGCGGCGAGGACGCAAGCTGTGAATCTCTTGCGCAACTACGACAGGCTCGTCAGAGGTCGTCCATACATAGGTAGTCGCCGCAATGGCGTTCTCAATTTCGTTTAGAAACTCAGGCCACGAAACATCGCCGGGGTTGTTATGCCGAGAGTTGCTCAAGGTCGTCAATAGATTGAGAAATACTTCAAGCGCCACCCTGTCCCTCTCATACATTTCAGACCCGAAGAGCAACTGGCTCACCTTCAGTTTGTCGAAACAGTCATTGATGGCGGTGACGAAATCGAGCCTCGTATGACGGGGCGAAAAAGTGAGTGTTTGAAATAATGTATCCATCCGCTCGCAGAGGAGCGAGTAACGCGCTTTCCGCTCTTCGTCAGACTCTTCTTCAAGTTCATCCGTTTCGCCGCGTTTTTTAACTCTCTCTCCCGTCGCAATGATCGCCTCTCTCCATTGATCGCGGCCGCGAATAATTTTCTCGTCTATTGAAAGACGGTCGAGCGCGGTTATCGAATCTGCGTCCAGTCCTGCAAACGAGAAATCAAAGTAAGGCGAACGCAGAGAGTCCAGAAACGCGCGGCGCGGGAAATTTTTCTCGCTCAAACTTAGGAGCTTCTGCGCGGAGATGATGAGCGGGTTTTCGCCGAGGGCCGACGAACGGTCGCACTTTAAAGGTATCGCCCATTCATCAAAAACTCGTTCGAGGTGTGCGGTGTACGAATCAAGCGAGCGGCAAACGACTGAAATCTCATCAACCCTGAGTCGGTCTTCGCGAATGAGCCGCATAATTTCTCGCGCGACTTCGCGAACTTCGGTAAGGCGGTCGGGCGCGGAAATTAAATCGATAGCCTCTTCGGTGCCCTTTTCATTTTTTGAGCACGCATCGTCGTCCCGCATAAAACCGATTGCGGCGCGATCAATCAGGTTCGCAGGCGCGCTCGCGCAAGCGACGATATCCGTCGCGTGGGCGGCAAAGCGCGCGCGCGTAGGTTCTTGCCAGATATGAATTGCGCGCCCTTCTTCATAAGTCAGGGTCGTTACGACTTCGACGCCTAGCGCCGAAAGCAACGAAAGCAATTTCACTTGAACGGCCGTGTAAAAGTTAAAACCGTCTGCTGTTACGAGAGTATAAGGCAAGGCAGCGTTCTCAGTTTTTGGATTTTTCTCTGCTGCCTCCAAAGCTTTTAATGCGACCAGCCCAGCGCCTTCCGACTCCGTATCGTCGCCCGCAGCAAGCCGAGTCGCGTACTCGGCAAATATCTTTGCAACGTCTCTATCTTTTGCGTTTCTAGATTCTGCGATGAGCGCGAAATCATCCGGGGTCGTTCCGCTTCGCCGTAGCTCATCAATAAAGCCGCCAAGCGCAGAGATCAGTCCCGGCTTATCCGCTATCAAATCAAAATACTCTAACTTCCCTGCTTCATTCTGGTCGTTTACTACGTTGCGCAGCAGGCGATACCTTTCTATCGTGCTGATCCAATTCAAGTAATGACCCGTGTGATTCAGTATGGTCCTGTAGAGCGCAGGGAAAGTAGAGACTAACTCTTTTGGCTGAATGATGGATTTTGCAATCATAGATTCATTCAATCGGCTTTTCATCTCTGCGGCCGCGAGCTCGGAAGGCACTACCAGCAAAGGGCGACTTTGCCGCTCGCCAAGTGCGGCGGCTATACGGGAGATCACATGGCTTGTCTTACCTGAATTGGCTGGACCGATAAGTAACTTCATTCTCAGGACGCGGATTATACGAGAACCACTCTAGGAATGCAAAAACCATCTCCCCGCCGCAGACACAGAGGACGCATCTGGCCGATGATGTGCTTCGCACGCGGCGGATGCGCAGAGAGAACCAACGTCTGCTCTGCGCCCGCTCTGTGTTCTCTGTGTCTCTGCGGTGAGTTCCGAAACTGAATGCCCCTGTGCGTTGACCGCAATAAACGACGCGGCGTAAGATTCTTGTTTGACTGCGGAGCGAAAAAATAACCATGGATGAACGTACTTTCAAAACATTAGAGCTAGACTCCCTGGTCGCGATGCTCGCGCGACACGTCCAGTCGCCGCTCGGCCGTAAGCTTGCGCTCGCACTCTTGCCGTCAAATGATCGCATCCAGATCAATCGCGAGCTTGATCGCACAACAGAGTGCGTCGACTACTCTGAGACAGGCGGCGCTTTCGGGCTTGGCGAGATACATGACCCGCAACCGTCGCTCGAACAGCTTCACGTCGAAGGAACCATCCTTGAGCCGTTGCAGATACTCGCTATTCAAAGCCTCGTTTCAACCGGGATGGGACTCAGAGATCAGTTCAGCGAACAGGAAACAAAGAGTCGTTACCCGCAGCTTTCGTCTATAACGTCAAACATTCCCGATCTGCGGCGTATGCTTGCCTCGATACGCGGAAAGATTCTCCCTAACGGCGAAATTGACGACAACGCTAGCCCGGAGCTTCGGCGAATTAGGCGCGAGATAAACGAGAAGCGAACGCGCATTTATCGCAACCTCGAATCCATAATGCGGGAGCGGTCTGCGACAGCAATACAGGACGAGATAGTAACGATCCGAAACGGGCGGTTCGTCATCCCGGTTCGCACCGATTCGCGCGGGCAAGTCCCCGGCGTGATGCACGGGCTTTCTTCGAGCGGCCAGACTATATTCGTAGAACCGCTTACGATCATCGATCAGAATAATGAGCTTGTTCGGCTGCGCGAGCAGGAAGAGATTGAAATCAACAAGATACTCTTATCGCTTACAGAAGCGCTCAGAATAAATTTAAGCGGAATCCTCGCGGTGATCGATGCGGTTGCTGAAATAGATTTCGCTCAGGCAAAGGCGAGGCTATCTGTCGAGTTCAAATGTGTGCGGCCTGAGATGAATGATACAGGCACGATTTCGCTCACGGACGCTCGCCACCCGTTGCTCGAATACACGCTCAGACAATCGGGCGGCAGCGTTGTCCCGATCTCGCTTGAGATGAACGAAGAGTTTCAAACAATGGTTATCAGCGGCCCGAATGCGGGCGGCAAGACGGTCGCGGTTAAAACGGTCGGGCTGATTGCCCTGATGGCGCAGATGGGTCTGCACGTGCCCGCCCGCACTGCCGCGCTGCCCGTCTTCGATCAGGTGCAGGCCGACATCGGCGATCAGCAATCGATTGCGGCAAATCTTTCGACCTTCACAGCGCACATGCGGAACATCTCCGAGATGGGTTCAAGTGTCAGGCCGCCCGCGCTCATCTTGATTGACGAGGTCGGCACCGGCACCGACCCCGACGAAGGCGCTGCGTTGGGAGTTGCTATAGTCGATTATTTTCGCCGGCAGGGCGCGACCACCATCGCGACGACGCATTACAATCCTTTGAAGGTATGGGCGTCCCAGGTTGATGGTGTGCTGAACGCATCGGTTGAGTTTGATGAAAGAACTCTCCGCCCGACTTATCGTTTGATAGTAGGTGTTGCCGGTGCTTCTTCAGGTTTAGAGATAGCCCGGCGAATGAATGTTCCTTCTGAAATAATCGACCACGCGAGCGGGCTACTCGACCCTTCGCACAAAACCGCGAGCGATTATTTGAAGCAGCTTAAATCGCTCGTTGACGAGCAGCAATTGATGCGCCTCGCGCTTGAAGAGGAGAGACAGGTCACGGCTGAAAAGTACGCGCAGCTTGATCTGGAGTTCGCTCGACGTGAAGCGGAACGCAAAATGGAATTTGAGAGCCAGCTTTCTAGCGTGATAAGCGATTTCACCGCAGAAAGCAATCGTCTTATCAACTCGATGAAAGACCGAGTCGCGGCGGCCCGCATAAAAAAAGAGGCGGAAGCCCGCGCAGCCGAATTGCGCCGGTCGGCAGGCGTCAAGCTTCGCAAGCAAGCGGCGACTGCTCCGGCGACGAGCGCGCCCGCAGGCGGCGCAACAATTGTTGAAGTGGGCGAAATCGCATCAAGCCCGTTTGCCGAAGAGATTGCAGAGATACATGAACGCGACCGCGTGAGAATCAAATCGCTCGATAAAGAAGGGACTGTCGAGGTGATAAGCGACGGCGTTTATACGGTGCTTGTCGGCTCGCTCAGATTTCGAGCGCGGCGCGAAGAATTGCAACTCGTAAAATCCGCAGCGCCCACATCGAAACGAGAAGCGCAATTGCCGCGCGGCGTGAGCGCTTCGATCAAGATCGATGAGGCTTTTTCTGCGGAGATAAACGTAATCGGCTCGACCGTAGACGAGGCAACAGATCGCGTGGACAAATTTCTTGACGAAGCCTACGTTGCAGGAGCCGACACGATTCGCATCGTTCACGGTCATGGCAAAGGAGCTTTGCGAAAAGCTGTTTCCGAGCTATTAACGGGCCATCCTCACGTCGAAAAGTTTCGACAGGCTCCGGCAGATCAAGGCGGCGCAGGCGCAACTATTGCAGAACTTAAAAAGTAATTCGCGCTTCTCAATAATAAAACTTGCGCGAAATGATGTTTGTTGTTAAAAATTCTTCTGCCTCCATACGCCGGGTGATAATCAGCTAACAACCAAGATCGGAAAAGGGCAATGCGTTTCCCGCGAGGGTTTGCTGACGACGTAAAGAATCAAGCGGACATTGTTCGAATAGTATCTGACTATGTAACGCTCAAAAAACGTGGCGCAAACTACATGGCCTGCTGCCCGTTCCATTCCGAAAAAACGCCTTCGTTCAACGTTCATCAAACAAAGGGAATCTACAAATGCTTTGGCTGCGGTGCGGGCGGCTCTGTCTTTGATTTCATAATGCGTATCGAAGGCTGCTCTTTCCCGGAATCGGTTCGCATCATAGCCGAAAAAAGCGGCATACCGATCCCTACGGTCGAAGAGAGCGATGATTACAAAAAGCTCGCCCAGGACCGCGAAGTCATCTTGAAGCTCAACGAGTGGGCCGCCGCATTCTTTGAAAGCCATCTCGATACGGGGCCGGAAGGCGAGCGGGCGCGCGAGTATATAAAATCTCGCGGCATCAACGACGAGACGCGAAAACTTTTCCGCATAGGTTATGCGCCCGACCGTTGGGATGGGTTGATTAATCACCTGAGAGAACTCGGCGCGACCACCGACGAGATAGACAGCAGCGGGCTTGCGGTCTTAAAAGAGCAAGGCGGGTTTTATGATCGGTTTCGCGGGCGCGTGATGTTTCCGATAACCGATTCGCAAAATCGCGTTATAGCATTCGGCGGGCGCGTGATGGGCGAAGGCGAGCCGAAGTATTTGAACTCGCCGGAAACAGCCGTCTACACAAAGGGGCGCAACCTTTTCGGGCTTGCTCCTTCGAAGGATCAAATTCGCAAACTCGGGTTTGCCATACTGGTCGAAGGCTATCTCGATTGCATCATCCCATATCAAGAGGGAGTCCATAATGTGGTGGCAAGCCTCGGCACGGCGCTGACCGATAGCCAGGTGCGTCTTCTAAGACGGTACATGGATCATCCGCAAATAATCGTGAACTTCGACCCCGACTCGGCGGGCCAGGCCGCGACCATGAGATCGATTGAGATGCTGCTGGTTGAAGGGTTCAGAGTCAATATTCTTCGCATGCCCACGGACGACGACCCGGATGAATACGTCCGCGCGCACGGCGGGGAGAGCTTTTTAAAGCTTCTCAAAACGACACAGCCATATATCGAATACATCATCGACACTGTTACAGGGGATTACGACATATCGCGGCCATCCGGAAAGGTAGAGGCGATAAACTCGATTCTGCCGCACCTGGCGCGAATGCGTGACAAAGTTGCGCGAGCCGATTATGCCGACCAGATTGCCAACCGACTCAAGGTGGATAGCCGCGTAATTCGAGAAGAGCTTCGGCGCACTGCCACGAATCGGCAGCAGGCGCTCGATCCAAAGCGTGTTCGCGCGGCCCAGGAGATCACTCAAGCAGAAAAGCAATTGCTTGAATTGATGCTGGCAAGCACGGATGTTCGCAGTGCAATCGCCCCGAACCTGCTATTAGAAGATTACGCGGACCTCGCTACCGCTTCCATATTCTCGGCCATCGTAGCCCTGCACGACGAGGGGGCGGAGATAGATATCTCTTCGCTGAGCGAGCGTGCGGAAGGCGAACAGGAACGCGAATTGATTCCCGCGCTCTTGATAAGCGACCTGGCCTGGGCGATCGAGAGTGATTTCGACACGTTGTTTAAGAAAGCGACCGAAGCGCTTTCATCGCTGAGGCGAAGAAAGTTGGAAAAGCGTCTCGACCAGATACAGATGGAGCTTGGCCAGGCAGAGCGCGAGCAAGACAACGAACGCGTGCTGCGGCTTTATCAAGAAAAGACCGAGGTGCAAAAGCGGAAGATTGCTTTATCGTCCGCTTGATATGATGCGCGTTGAAAAGTTAAGACTTTCTTACAATGCAACGTTACGCATTAAAGAAAGCAGTTTAGGCAACAAGCATCTTGACAGATTTTGATAATGAGGGTACGAATTCACAGTGGCAGCGCAAGCACCCTATGAACTTGGTCCCTTAGAGGAGAGCCGGCATTGTCTGAAATCAATGAAAAGTATCACGACGAAGTAGAGAAACTTCTCGAAGTCGGAAAAGAGAAGGAGTACCTAACCTATGATGACATCAATCGGCTATTGCCTCCCGACATGAATTCGGCGGAAGAGATCGAAGCAATTTTCGATGTGATCGGGGCCGAGGGCATATCGATTTCAGACACGGACGAAAAGTTTATCGAGACGGCGGCAGTTGGTGACGGCGCGGAAGCAAAAGTCGAAGATTCGCTCGATGAAGAGTTGGACCTGGATCTCACGCCGGGCTCTCTGGACAAGACTAACGATCCGGTTCGACTCTATCTTAGAGAGATGGCCATCGTGCCGTTGCTTACGAGAGACGGCGAAGTATCAATTGCCAGGCGCATCGAGCGCGGGCGGAAGCGCGCCCAAAAAGCTATCTCCCGCGCCCCTGTCTGCATCGAGGAGTTGATTCAAATCGGCGAGCGGCTGCGCCGGGGCGAGTTGCACATTCGAGAGGTTGTGAGTTTCACAGAGCAAGACGGCATAACCGAAGAACGTATAGAAGAATATTTTCAATCGACCCTCGACGCACTGACAGAGCTGAGAAAGAACTACTTAAGAACGCTCAAGCTTTACGACCGGCTCAAAGAAGAATCTAAGAAATCGCCGAAGCTCCCTCGCCTTCGCCACAAGCTTGCGATCGCCCGCGTTGAGTTGAGCCGCCAGGCCCGCGCGCTTGATGTCGCGATGCACCAGCACGACCGTCTGACGGGAATTATCCGCGATTGCGTTGACGAGTCCCGCGACGCCAAGCTCGCGATAGATAGGGCTCGCCGGTCGCTCGAACGAAAAAAATGGAATGAGGATGAGCGCGAGTTGCGGCGCAACCTGAGGGATGCCGAGCGACAGCTCGCAGAGCTTGAAGATTGCTGGCACGTCTCCGCGCTTGAGCTTGAACGCTCGCTTGCTGCTATCAACAGTGGCGAAGATGAAGCCGATTTCGCCAAAAGCGAGTTGATAGAAGCAAACCTTCGATTGGTTGTTTCAATAGCTAAGAAGTACACAAATCGCGGATTGCAATTCCTCGATCTGATCCAAGAAGGCAACATCGGGTTGATGAAGGCGGTCGATAAATTCGAGTGGCGGCGCGGGTACAAGTTTTCGACCTATGCGACGTGGTGGATACGCCAGGCGATAACACGAGCCATTGCCGACCAGGCGCGCACGATACGCATTCCGGTTCACATGATCAAGACTATCAACAAGCTTATCCGCACGTCGCGAGCGCTCGTTCAGGAGCTTGGGCGCGAGCCTAGCTCTGAAGAGATCGCAAAGAAGATGGACATCCCCGTGTCAAAGGTTCGCAAGGTGCTGAAGATCGCCCAGGAGCCTATCTCGCTCGAAACTCCGATAGGCGAAGAAGAGGATTCGCACCTCGGCGATTTCATCGAAGACAAGACGATCACTAACCCGGCAGATGCCGTCATAACATCGAATCTCAGAGAGATTACCGAAGAAGTCCTTAAATCCCTCACCCCGCGCGAAGAGAAAGTCATAAAGATGCGTTTCGGGCTTGGGCCTAACGGCAGCGAGCATACGCTTGAAGAGGTCGGTCAGCATTTCGCTGTCACGCGCGAGCGCATACGTCAGATCGAAGCCAAAGCCTTGCGAAAGCTCAGACACCCTTCGCGCTCTCGCAAGCTGAAGGCGTTCCTCGAATCCGCGCGCCCCTAATCCTGTTGTGAAGATGGCGACATAAAGGGTGCATTATGGTTACAGGCACCCTCCTGTGATTGCTTGTATGAACGGGCTAAACTACGGCTATGTTGCTCGTAACTGTGGAAACTGTTTGGCAGCATACTTGCTATTTCATCAATGTTTCTCTAGCCCCATTAATTATTAATGAGAGACGCACAGATTTGACTCTGACGTGCAAGCGAGGGATCGGTGAAACAAGGCTGCCTTTCTTTCATTCTGCAATCATATCTGCGCTCTTTAGAATTTACGATATTGATTAGTCTGTCGCTAGACTGCTTGACAGATCGCGAATACGCTCTGTCTACGTGGGCGAGCATACTGTAGCATCTGGAAGGAAAACAGGGAGCTGGTTTAATTCTTGTCTCCCTTCCCCTTTACCTTCGGTCAGGATTCTATCAAGATGACTCGCCCCATTTTTTTTCTACAATAAAAGAACCCACCGGCCAGTTTCCTTCCCCGCCTCTCCGCTGATAGAATTCTTTTGAGCTTTTTTCGCTCGTGGAAAACTATATTGAGACGCTTATCATCAAATTGAACCGAGACGAGCGGCGCGCGTAACAGGATAGGAGGCTAAGGATGGGGCGAGGTGCCAACAACACGCAGGCAATTGGATACAGCGATCGAAGGACCGAAGTCGAGCCGCGCTCGATTGGGAGCCGCCTGCCGCTTGAGCGGACAGGAAATGCGCCCATCGACAAGCACCTCGACAAAATAAGCTTTGTTCTTGACGACCTGGTAAGGGTGCCCGGAACGAACATAAGGTTTGGGCTTGATCCGATCATCAGTTTCTTCTTCCCGGTCGCGGGAGACACGATTGCGTCGTTAATGTCCGCTTACATCGTCCTGGTTTCGATTCGTTACGGATTGCCTAAATTGATAATCACGCGGATGGTATACAACATCGGCGTTGATTACGCTGTGGGAAGCATCCCTTTTGTCGGCGATATTTTTGACTTCGCCTGGAAATCAAACGACAAGAACATGAAGCTGTTGAATAAGCACGCTCGCGGCAAAGGACAATCCACGTTTAGCGATTGGCTGTGGGTTATTGTACTGCTTGGCGCGCTCGGGGCTTTTATCGCAGTGATTATCGGCGTGGTTATTTACGCTCTCAGCCGCGCAGGCTTCGGGCTTATTTAACTCAAATCAGACTTCGATCACGACGGGTATTATCATCGGGCGACGCCCGGTATTTTTCTGTATGAACCGTTTCAGCGCCAGGCGTATTTTCTCTTTTATTACGGCATGGTCTATGCGCTCTTCGTGGCTGGCATTATGCACGGTCTGTTCTACTATCTTCTTCAGGTCGGCCAACATTTCTTCAGAGTCTTCTTCGTGAATGAAGCCGCGAGTCACAATCTCAGGGTCGGATTCAAGCTCGCCTGAAGTCGGGTTTATAGTAGCTATCGGCACCACGATCCCATCATACGAAAGGTGCTTTCGATCTCGCACCACTATGTCCTCGACCGCGCCGAGCGTGCCGTTGATGAAGGTTCGCCCCACAAACTCTTTTGCGATGACTTCCGCCCGCGACTCGTCTATCTCAAGCACGTCACCATTTTCAATCACAACGATGTTTTCCAGCTCGACTATCCCAAGCGATGCCGCCCACTCACGGTGACGGTAAAGCTGCCGATATTCCCCGTGTATCGGGATGAGAAATTTTGGACGCGTAGCCTCGATCAGGATTCTCAAATCATCCTGGCTCCCGTGGCCGGAACAGTGTATTCGAGCTATCGAGCTATCGATGACGCGAGCGCCGCGTTTGTAGCAATGCGATATGAGCCTGGAGATGGCCCTCTCGTTTCCGGGGATGTTTCGCGCAGACAACACGACAACGTCGCCCTCGCCGACGGATAGATTTTTGTACTGGTCCGTAGCCAGCTTGGTCATTGCCGACATGGGGTCTCCCTGGCACCCGGCTACGAGAAGAAGCAACTGGTCGTCATCTATTTGCCGCGCTTGAGCGGGCGTGACAAATATGTCGTCCGGCACGTCTAGCTGGCGCTGGCTGTCCGCCGTCTCAACGTTGCGGACCATGCTGCGGCCCAGCAGGGCTACATTTCTCCCGTAATCGCGCGCAAGGTCGAGCACGATCTGTACCCTGTGAACCGATGTGGTAAAACAGCTGACTACGATTCGCCCGGTCGATTGATCGAATATGTCCTCGAACGCCGGGATGACTGCTCGCTCAGAGAGGGTTCGGCCCGGCCGCTCAGCGTTCGTAGAATCTGCGAGCAAGGCAAGCACGCCCTTGTCGCCGTAATCCGTCAGCCGCTTCAAATCCATAGGAGGGCCGACGACGGGCGTGTCATCGACTTTGAAATCGCCGGAATGAATCACAACTCCGACCGGGGTCGTTATCGCAACCGCCGCGCAAGACGTAAGGCTGTGCGAGACGTGTATCCATTCGACCTCGAAATCTCCTATCTCGACTTTGTCGCGCGGCTCGACTGCGTGAAGCGTGACATAGTCCGCCAATCCGTGCTCTACGAGCTTATTATCCAGCAGCGCGAGCGTGAAGTGCGTACCGTAGACCGGGACATTTATCTCTTTGAGCAGAAAAGGGACCGCCCCGATATGATCTTCGTGCGCGTGTGTGAGCACTATGGCTTGAATCTCGTCGCGATAATCATCTATGAAAGAAAAATCGGGAATAATGATGTCTACACCAGGCGTGTCTTCTTCAGGAAAGCCCATCCCTGCGTTGATAATAACGGCCTGGCCCCCGCACCGCATGGCCATCATATTCATCCCGAAAAGCCCTACCCCGCCGAGCGGGATTATTTCCAGTTTTCCGTCTTCCATGTTTTAGCTCTCAGCGATCATTCGCATCCTCTTTTGATTATAGCAAGCCGGTGGCTTATCAAACACAAGCTTTTCACTCTTCCATAATCGCATTATGCAGGCGAGCGAAATCGGCTATCGAAAGCGCCTCTGCCCTGATGCGCGAATCGATCTTGGCTTCTTCCAACGCCCGCTCTGCGGGAACCGCGACTCCTAGCTGCGTCTCAGCGGCTCTCAAGTTGTTTAAGATGGTCTTCCTCCGCTGCGCGAAGGCGGCTCGCACGAGCGCAAAAAAGCTTTGCTCGTTCCGGACGTGAACCAGCGGTTGCGTGCGCGCGACGAGTCTGATTACCGATGATTGAACTTTAGGAACAGGTCTGAAAGCAGAAGGGGGAACATTGATCAGCTTCTTGACCTCGCAGTAATATTGCACGAGCACGGACAGATAGCCGTATTCGCGGCCGCCGGGGTCTGCTGCAATACGCTCGACCACTTCCGTCTGTAGCATCAGAGTCATATCAAAAATAGAATCGTGTTGCTCTATCAGCCTTTGAAGAATCGGCGTAGAGATGTAATAAGGCAGGTTCGCAACGATACGAACGCGCGGATAAGCATCACTCTGTTGAGAACCGCTCGGCCCAGGAAGCTGTGGCGCCGGCTATTAGCTGCCGCCAATCTAAGCTCAGCGCGTCGGCCTCTATAATTTCAAGGTTGTTTGAAGGAAGCGAGTTGCGCAGCTCTTCAACCAGACGCGCATCGACTTCAAGCGCAATGACTCGGCCCGCAGGCTCTATCAGCAGACGAGTGAGCGCGCCCGTGCCGGGGCCTATCTCGATGATAAGATCGTCCTTTTGTGGAGAGACAGTTTCTACAATCCGGCGAGAAATATTTTTATCGATTAGAAAATTCTGTCCGAGGCTTTTCTTGGCCTTAATCAACTTTTGTAAGCTCGCTCAAGAGTCTTGTGATCTCGACATAGCCGCCCGCGTCCAATGCTTCAAACTCTCCATAATTGTAATCCCTGGAGTGAACCATTGTCACCTTGTCCAGCCATTGAGAATTGAGATCAAGGTGTCTCGAATGATTGGGAAGAAAAAGAACACTCGTCGCTCGTAACTCGGCCAGATTTCGAATTATCTCTTCCGTTTCGTAAATCTCGTTGATCTGAACAAGTGTGATGCTTTCAGGGTGCATCTGGGCGCGGTTGAAGACGCCGCTTTCCCGAAGAGCCTTCTCATCGCCGATTACGATAAAGGGCCTGTGACGTTCGCGATTCAAGCTTGCCTCAAGGAAAAAATGGTTGAGCCGCTGCTCTCCCAACACGAGCGCGTCATATAAGCTTGAGCCCTCTAACAATTCAGGAGTGGGTTTCCAATCCGCAATAAAGTCGAGTGGGTCCGGCCCGCTCACAGCATGCGCGAAAGGCACGTGTCGTGTGACATATTTGATATAAGGTTCGTTCAATCTGATGGCGTCGTTTGACAGAAGGCCTACTTCAACCTCGATACCTGCGTCGCGGAGCAATTCGATTCCATGCCCGTTAACTCTCGGGTCGGGATCGACCGTGGCAATAACCGCTCGCTTAATGCCTGACGCTATCACAGAATCCGTGCAAGGCGGCGTCCTGCCGTGATGGCAGCAGGGTTCAAGGCTGCAATAGAGTGTCGCGCCGCGAGCAGCCGTCCCCGCCTTCTCAAGCGCGAATGATTCAGCGTGATTCAATCTGTCATATCTGTGATAGCCTTCACCTATGATGCGGTCGCCTTTGACCAGCACAGCGCCGACCATCGGGTTCGGGCTGACGAGGCCTGCGCCCTTAGCCGCGAGTTCGAGCGAGCGTTGCATATAGGTCAAATCATTCATACCGATTCAGAGGCGATACCGCACTTTAGCGGGGACTTCGTAACCTGCAAGCAAAAGGTTTTCTAGTTTGAGTGAGGGTTCGGCTGAAAACTCAAAGCCGTGATGCTCGCCGCGCAAGAGTTTCGGAAAGCCTGCCGCTGCTATCATCGCCGCATTGTCGGTCGTCAGATCCGGGCTGGGGTAATAGACCGGAGCGCCGAAATCTCTTGCTTTTAGTTCTTCACGCAACGCGCTGTTTGCAGCCACGCCACCGGCAAGGATTATCGTACGTGGGTGATGGCGCTCGACAGCCTTTTTCAACCGCGACAATAACGACTGGATCACTTTACTCTGGAAACTGGCCGCAAGATCGTAGATTTCTTGAGACGGCCCCTGACCTTGAGCGACCGGCTCGATTCTCTTCTCTCTCACGTATCTGAGCACGGCCGTCTTTAGCCCGCTGAAGCTAAAATCGAGGTTGTGCGAGTCCATACGAGGAAGCGTGAATACAAGCTCGGCTGCTGCGGCATCGCCCTTCTTCGCAAGACGGTCTATAACAGGCCCGCCGGGATAACCCAGCCCCAGCAACTTTGCTACTTTATCGTAAGCCTCTCCGGCGGCATCGTCTCGCGTGCGACCCAGGACCGCGTATTTGCCTTCTTCGGGCAGGAAAAAGAGCGTGGTATGCCCGCCTGAAACCACAAGGGCGAGTGCAGGATAATCGACCTGCGGGTTTTCGAAGACGACGGAGTAGACGTGGCCTTCTATGTGATTCACTCCAACCAGCGGCTTGTTGCGGGAAAACGCAAGCGATTTGGCGAAGCTGATCCCGACAAGCAGCGAGCCGACCAGCCCCGGCCCCCTGGTCACAGCGATACCGTCAATCCGGTCGAGCGTAACGCCAGCCTCTGTGAGCGCAGAATTGACTACTGTAGTGATGCTGTCGAGATGCTCGCGCGAGGCAAGCTCCGGGACGACGCCGCCAAACGGCGCGTGGGTCTTTATCTGAGACGCAATGATATTAGACCTTATAACCGAGCCGTCCTCAATAACCGCGGCCGCAGTCTCATCACACGAGCTTTCTATACCTAAAACGAGCATTGATTATTATTTTACACGACCGGCAACCTACTCAATAGTCGACAAAGATAGGCGTTGATAATGCAAGAACTATCTCACCGCAGAGACACAGAGAACACAGAGCGGGCGCAGAGAAAACCATCTGCTCTGCGCCCGCTCTGTGTTCTCTGTGTCTCTGCGGTGAAGTCCGGTTTCTTCTCTCAATCTATATTTGAGTATTTAGAACCGAATTGATAACCTTTGCTTCAAAGAGTAAAAGGATGTCACACAGGAGATAATTGATGAAAGCAGCCGTCGTTCGCGAGTTCAAACAACCGCTTGTCATTGAAAATGTCGAGACGCCCGCCATCGGTTCGGATGAGGTGCTTATAAAAGTCGAAGCCTGTGGCGTGTGCCATTCGGACCTCCATATTGCAGAAGGCGATTGGACTCAATTGCGAAGGATGATCAAGACGCCGCTGATACCTGGACATGAAGCGGTTGGCCGCATAGTCGAAAAAGGTGATTCTGTAACGGAGCTTGAGATAGGCGACCGTGTCGGCATAGCGTGGCTACACTGGAGTTGCGGTGAGTGCGAGCTTTGCAAAGAAGGACGCGAGAATCTCTGCCCTAAGCAGCAGATCACCGGCGCGTCGGTTGACGGCGGGTATGCCGAATACGTCAAAGCTAAGGCCAGCCACGCTACGAAAGTGCCGGACTCGCTCGACTCATACGAAGCGGCCCCGCTTTTTTGCGCGGGCGTCACGGTTTACCGCGCGATCAAGAATGCCGCGATTCAGCCCGGACAGCGCGTAGCCATATTTGGCATAGGGGGACTGGGCCACCTCGCCGTTCAGATCGCAAAAGCATTCGACGCAGAAGTCATCGCCGTAGATATTGCCGACGACAAGCTTGAGCTGGCGCGTGCCCTTGGAGCCGATCACACGATGAACGGCTCGACCCTAGATGTCGTAAAGCAATTGCGCTCGATGGGCGGCGCTCACGTTTCGGTAGTCACCTCGGCCGCGAAGGCCGCTTATGACCAGGCGTTTTACGCGACCAGGTCTTCGGGAACGCTTGTAGTAGTCGGGATGCCTGCCGAGGATTTGACCTTTCCCGCGATAATGATGCGCGAGGTCAAGATTATGTCGTCGGCCACAGGGACTCGCGAGGATTTGCGCGAAGTGCTTGACCTCGCTGCTGCGGGCAAGGTCCGTTGCCGGATAGAAATCAGCCCGATTGAGAGAATAAATGAGATTTTCGAGCAGATGCGACGCGCCCAGATAACCGGACGCGTCGTATTGGCTTTGTGAAATTCGCGCGAGCCTACTCAGAGAGAGTCACGCTCGACATGCTATCGCCCGCGCGAAGCTGTTTGACGACATCCATCCCGTCCGTCACGCGGCCAAAGACAGCATAGTTCATATCAAGAAAAGCCGCAGGCCCGAGAGTGATATAAAACTGGCAAGAGGCAGAATCGGGACTGTTTGACCGAGCCATCGCGACTGCCCCGGCCTCGTCGTGTTTCAACTCCGGCGAAACCTCTAATTTGATCCTGCGCTCGCGGCCCGTTTGAGGATCGACGAATCCTCCCGTGCCGTTGCCTCTGGGGTCGCCGCCTTGAATTACAAAGCCCGGCTCGTAACGATGAAACTTCAGCCCGTTGTAAAAACCGCGATCGATGAGGTCTATAAAGTTTCCGGCAGTGATCGGCGCTTTATCTTCATAAAGCTCGATTGTTATTTGCCCCTTGTTTGTCTCGATTATCGCTTTTCGGTTTGCCATAAGATTATCTCCTTTTGTTTTCTATAAACAAAAAACTGTATCACCGCCTCGCAAGCTTCTACAAGTTGCCTGCTCCGGCGTGCGCAGATATACTGCTCGGCTTTTATGAAATATAAGGAGCATTTATGAATGTAACGCATCTTTATTGCTCGGCATGCGCCAAACAGCTTGAGCCGAATCGGCTTTATAACCTGTGCGAATGCGGGAAGCCCTTGATGGTCGCTTATGATCTGGAGCGCGCGCAGATGACTTTAACGCGAGAGTTGCTCGCGGGGCGCGAGCCTACGATGTGGCGATACAGAGAAGTGCTGCCGGTCAATGATGAGTCGAATCGAATCACGCTCGGCGAGGGAATGACGCCGCTCGCGCGGGCCGCGCGGCTCGGCAACCAGCTTGGAATGGCGAACCTTTTTATAAAAGACGAATCGCTAAACCCGACCGCGTCGTTCAAGGCGCGCGGGATGGCCGTAGCCGTCTCGATGGCGAAAGAGCTTGGAGTCAAAAAGCTGGCAGTCCCGTCGGCGGGTAATGCGGCAGGGGCGCTCGCCGCATACGCCGCGAAGGCGGGGCTTGAAGCTTTCATCTTTATGCCCAGCGATACGCCCAAAGCAAACATCATCGAATGCCTTCAGACCGGAGCAGATGTCACGCTGATCGACGGGTTGATAACGGATTGCGGTCGAATAATCGGCGAGAGGAAAGAGGCCGAAGGGTGGTTCGATGTTTCGACGTTGAAGGAGCCTTACCGGGTCGAAGGCAAAAAGACGATGGGTTACGAACTGGCCGAGCAGTTAGATTGGGAGTTGCCGGATGTGATCGTATACCCGACGGGCGGGGGGACGGGGTTGATAGGAATGTGGAAAGCCTTCGACGAGATGGAGCGCATGGGATGGATAGACGGCAGACGACCTCGAATGGTTTCGGTCCAGGCCGAAGGTTGCGCGCCTGTTGTCCTGGCGTTTGAGGCGGGAGCCACGGTGGGCGCAGAGATTATAGACGCTCACACCGTCGCATCGGGGCTGAGAGTCCCGCGCGCCGTCGGCGATTTCATCATGCTAGACATTTTGCGAAAGAGCGGCGGGACTGCCTGTTCGGTCACTGACGAAGAACTTTTAGCAGCGGTAAAAGAGATAGGCTCGACAGAAGGTATATTCGCCGCGCCGGAGGGCGCAGCCTGTCTGCCTGCGCTCAGGCAGTTATTAGAGCGTGGCGATGTGAGCCGGGACGAAAGAGTCGTTTTATTCAACACAGGCTCCGGCGTGAAATACCTTGAGGCTTTCAGCTAATGCGAGGTTGAGAAACCTCGAAGAGGCGAAATTCAATAGCCCGGCTGCCGCGCGCCGGGTGATGGACCGATCAACAAACAAGCCCTGAAGAGACTGCTAAAAAAGTCCGAGTTGAAATGAAGCACGATACACCTCATCATCACCACGCACGGTCTGCTGCCCGCACTTCAGGCAGGCTGGTGACTCAGTGGCAGGTTCAACAGCTTGACCATGCGCTTGAGGTTGACGACGACGGCGGTCAGCACATACTGAATCTTCACTCGCAATCGCCCGCGATAGCGCACTCGCCTGCCGCCATGCCAGCGCATCATCTCGGCCAGCTTCCGCTCAATCCGCGGATGCTGCTTTCTCACCTCCTGATAGGCTGCCGTGGTGGCGCGCGCTCTGGCCGCTTGATATTCCGCTTCGTAGTCGTTCTTGATAACCGTTCGTCCTCCTTTCGCTCCCGCTTTCAGGCAAGTCGTGCGCAACCGACAAGCTTGGCATTGGCGGGCTGGAAAAAAGTATTGCCAGCCTTGATCGCGTCCTGTTCGCGTGCGACTGCGGCTGGTTTGCCCACCCGGACATTGCAATGCTTCGCCGGGCTCATCGAGTTGAAAATCTCCCGGTTGAAACAAGCCGGGCACCGAGCCCGGCCACTCATACGACGGCACATACACGGTCAGTTGTGGCCCGCTCTCGACCGCCAACTCGCGCAACACCTCGCCGCGAAAGCCGATCGCGTCCATCGACAAACTTTTGATGTCATTGCCGTGCGCCGCTTCTTCAGATTCAATCAAGGGCTGGGCATCCTTGGCTTCATCGCCATTGGCCGGCAGCACCTCGATGGCGCAGATCAACTCCGAGTCGGCATCCAGGCTGACATCCAGCAGATAGCCATTGTAATACTCGCCGTGTTTGCCGGTGCGCGCTTGCTCGTCAACCAGCGACAACAGCTTATCTTGGGCTTGGGGCTGGCGATCAGCCAATATCTTGTGGGCCAGGTCGAGCGCCGCGCGCAACTCGGTGGTGGCTTCGCCAACTGGCTCGCCAACTGGCTCGCCAACTGGCGGAGCGGCCCAGTGCTCGGCCCAGACGACGATCTCACGCAACTGCTCGACGCGTTGCAGCAAGCGCGCTTGGTCTTTGAGATCGGCGGTGGCTTGACGAATCCCGATGGCGCGCTGTTGATGCGCGACGACGGCTTCGGGCGCAAAGGGCTGGGCGGCCGCCAACAACCGCTCGCGGCTAGAAGCGACCAGGCGAATCGTCGAGGGCACGGCAATGTTAGCAATGATGTGGGTGGCGTCTTTGAGGCGCAGGCGATCTTTGACCAAGCCAAGGTGGCGGGCTTGGCGGAGAATCTCATCAAAGAGGTTTTGGAATCGCTCGACGCCAAGGCGGGTGCGAAACTGGGTCAACAAGGGCGGCGTTGGCAATGGGCTATCGAGCGCCAAGTCGAGGAAGAAACGGAAGGCGACATTGACCTGAGCCTCAGCGATGACTTCGCGATCCGACAACTCATAGTGAAATTGGAGGAAGTTGAGCTTGAGCAAGCGCACCGGGTCTTGGGCGCTGCGCCCCATCGAGGGTGAGTAACAATCGGCGACCAGATGACGCAGCGAGTCGAAATCAATCATGGCTTTGAGTTGGCGCAGATAGTGATCAGCGGGGATGAGTTTAGCAAAGACCAAGAGATCGATGTCGGTCGGGGCGATGTAGTAGTCTGGTTTGAGCATGGGAACCGCTCCTCTGCTAGAAGTCGCTTTCAGGATACTGCGCCGACCGGGACTTGCCAACTTTTTTAGCAGTCTCTTCAGGGCTTAGATTAATGTGCGTTGATGACCTGGGGCTGCACCCGGCTATTGAATTTCGCCTCTTCGAGGCTTATGAGTGCCGTTCGATGATACGTTTTACTTTCTCTTCGACTGCGCTTTGAATCTCTTTAAGGTTTTGTTCGCTATCCGCCTCGAAGCGAAGCACGAGGACGGGCTGAGTGTTAGACGCGCGCACGAGAGCCCAGCCGTGCTCGAAGATAATCCGAGCGCCGTCTATGTTGATTACTTCGTGCGAGCGTTTGAAATCTTCCGTAAGCTCTCGGACCACCGAAAACTTGATCTCGTCGGGACAATCGAGCCTTATTTCCGGAGTTGTAATCGTCCGGGGCAAGCCTGCCAACAGCGACGAGAGCGGTTCGTCTGTGTTCGATAGTATCTCCAGCAATCGCGCACCGGCATATATTCCATCGTCGTAGCCGAAATATCTGTCGGCAAAAAAGATGTGCCCGCTCATCTCTCCCGCAAGCTGTGCGCCTGTTTCTTTCATCCTGGCCTTTATCAGCGAGTGGCCTACTTTCCACATAATCGCGTTGCCGCCGTGATGACGGATGTCTTCGAAAAGCGTCTGAGAGCATTTCACCTCGGCTATAAAAGTAGCGCCGGGTTGTCGGCTCAAAATCGAGCGAGCGAATATGACCATCAATTGATCGCCCCAAATTATCTCGCCCTTCTCATCTACGACGCCGATGCGGTCGGCATCGCCGTCAAATGCTATAGCCAGGTCAGCCCTATTCGCCCTGACTGCGTTGACGGCAAAGCGCATGTTTTCAATCACCGTCGGGTCGGGATGATGATTTGGGAAACGGCTGTCAGGCTCGCAAAATAGCTCGACCACTTCGCAGCCCATCGCGCGGTAAAGCGGCGCTCCGATAAATCCTCCCATCCCGTTTCCCGCATCGACTACGACTTTTATCTTGCGGGGGCCAAGCTTTACGTTTGAAGCGATATAATTACTATATTCCGACAAAACGTCTTTCTCTTCCCTCTTGCCCTGGCCCGAAGCGAACTTTTGTGAGAGCGCGATGTTCTTAATCTCGCTTATCTGCTCGCCGAAAATCGTGCTCTTCCCCAGGCATATCTTCAGGCCGTTGTAGTCGGAAGGGTTGTGGCTCCCGGTTATCATAACCCCCGCATCGACCGCTTCATTAAACAGCGTGAAGTAAAGCACAGGGGTCGGGACCATCCCTACGTCGAGAACGTCGCAGCCTGTCTGTGTCAACCCTTCGATCAGACGGTCGCGAAACCGAGGCGAGCTTTCGCGAGCATCGCGACCTATGCTCACGCGACGAACGCCGTGCGCTCGATAAAACGTCCCGATCGCGCGCGCAACCGTATACACGGTTTCGTCTGTCAAATCCTTTCCTACAACCCCCCTGATGTCATACTCGCGAAAGATGTGCTCGTTCATACGAATAATATGACGCGAGGCCGGGGCTGAGGTCAATATGATGTCCGATTACGGCCACGCAGTTCCCACAAACGGGAATTTATTTCGGCTGCGGCATGCGCCGGTCGAGAATAACCGTTTGCCATTGTTTGATTTAGTTTTTTGGATTACCATGGCATAGCACTTGGGTTTGTCTGCGGCGTAGCAATTTAAGAAACGTCTCAGGAGAATTTTAATGATCAGCCTTCGCAACGTAGAGAAATGTTTTGAAACGGGAGTGGTAAAGAACTTTGTGCTGCGCCGCGTCACGTTCGACATAAAAGACGGTGAGTTCATATCTATAATGGGACCGAGCGGAGCGGGAAAATTGACTCTGCTGCACATACTCGGAATGCACGATACAAGCTGGACGGGCGAGTTTTACTTTCTTGACCAGCCCGTGCACAAGCTAGGCAAGAAGGAGCGGGCCGAGCTGCGAAACCGCAACATCGGGTTCGTTTTTCAAAACTATCACTTGCTCGATCACATGACGGTATACGAAAACCTGGAGATTCCGCTCTCCTACAGAGACATCAAGAAAGCTGAGCGCGAAAGCATCGTCTGCGATGTGCTCGACCGCTTTCAGATAGTAGGAAAGCGCAGCCTATATCCGACTCAGCTATCGGGCGGGCAGCAGCAGCTTATAGGCGTAGCGCGGGCCGTGATCGCCAACCCGCGTTTGATCCTCGCAGACGAGCCTACAGGCAATCTCCATTCCGACCAGGGAAAAGAGATCATGGAGATGTTCAAGCGGTTGAATGAGGCGGGGACGACCATCGTGCAGGTGACGCACTCTGAGGTCAACGCCTCTTACGGGAACCGAGTCATACAGCTTAGAGACGGGTGGGTAGTAAACGATTAAGCGACCGGGAGCTTAGGAATGGCTCTGACGCCTTGTTCGATTACGAACAGCGCGTTCCCACAACTGGCGAAACGCCCGTGATCGGACATCAATAGCTGGATAGATAAAACCAGCTATTGAAACATTTAGATCATTCGCCTACTATGGCACGCCAGTTTCCTAATGGGAGTCGGAGGTTTAGTATGGACATACCACGAAAATCAGGTAGCCGCAATCGCCAGGTCCGCCGGATCATCTATGGATTGCTTGCCATTATTGCCGTCGGCGTGATAACGGTCGGAGTCTCCCGGCTCAAGCCCGCCGCGCCTACCGTCGAGCGGTTGACGGTCTGGATCGATACGGTCAAACGCGGCTCCATGCTGCGACAGGTTCGCGGCCTGGGCAGCCTTGTGCCGGAAGAGATTCGCTGGATACCGGCCACGACTCAAGGGCGCGTCGAGCGCATACTGGTCAAGCCCGGGTCCGACGTCAGCGCGGATACCATCCTGCTTGAGCTTACGAATCCAGAAGCCGAGCAAGCGGCGCTTGAAGCTACGTCGCAGCTAGCGGGCGCAGAGGCCGAATACACCAGCCTGCGCGTGCAGCTTGAAAAACGCATGCTCGATCAACAAGCTACTGCGGCCACCGTCCAGGCAGACTACAGTCAGGCCAAGCTCCAGGCCGAAGTGAACGAAGAACTCGCCAAGCAAGGCTTGATCTCCCAGCTAAACCAGAAAGTGTCGAAAGTGCGCGCAGAAGAGATGGCTACGCGCAAATCAATCGAGGAGAAGCGATTGAGCATCACTGGCGACGAGGTCAAGGCACAGTTGGCCGTTCAACAGGAGCGCGTGTCTCAGCTTCGCACGATGGCTGCACTTCGGCGCAGCCAGGTAGATGCGCTCAAAGTTCGCGCAGGCATAGACGGCGTTCTGCAACAGATGCCCGTCGAAGTGGGCCAGAGCGTCACGCCGGGGACGAACCTCGCGAGGGTATCGGACCCCAAGCGATTGAAGGCAGAAATCAGAATTGCTGAAACCCAGATCAAAGACGTGCTGATAGGCCAGCCCGTAAGCGTTGACACCCGCAACGGGGTGGTGGCGGGCGTCGTTTCGCGCATTGATCCCGCATCGCAAAATGCTACGGTCACCGTAGACGTCACGCTCACGGGCGAGCTTCCGAAGGGCGCGCGACCGGATTTGAGCGTCGATGGAACAATTGAGCTTGAACGACTCGAAGACATCCTTTATGTTGGTAGGCCAGTACACGGGCAGGACTATAGCTCGGTGGGGCTGTTCAAGCTCACAGACGGCGGGAAGCAGGCTGTTCGAGTTACGGTAAAGCTGGGCCGCAGCTCTGTAAATACTATTGAGATAATCGATGGTCTAAAGGAAGGCGAGCAGGTTGTCCTTTCCGACACGGCGCAGTGGGACAGCGCACCGACGATCAATTTGAACTGAAGCTCTGAAGAAATATGGAGGAATTGCTAGATGGGCTCATCCGATCAACCGCTTATTCACCTCGACGGCGTTAAGAAGATCTTTTACACGGACGAAGTCGAGACTCACGCTCTTTCAGGTATACATCTAGACGTCAAGAAAGGCGAGTACCTCTCAATTGCAGGCCCGTCGGGCTGCGGCAAATTGACGCTGCTGTCGATTCTAGGGCTGCTCGATTCGCCGTCGGAGGGGCAATACTTGCTTGACGGAAAAGTTGTTTCCGACCTGCCTCTATCGGAGCGGGCGCGGATACGAAACCGGCAGGTCGGATTTATATTTCAGAGCTTCAACCTGATAGGCGACCTGACGGTGATGGAAAACGTCGAGCTTCCGCTGACCTATCGCGGGATGAAATCGGCCGAGCGCAAGAAGCGAGCAGGCGACGCGCTCGAAAGGGTCGGCATGGCGCACCGCGCTAAACACCTGCCCAGCCAGCTATCGGGCGGTCAGCAGCAGCGCGTCGCTGTCGCGCGCGCCGTCGCGGGTGAGCCGCTCATACTGCTGGCCGACGAGCCTACGGGCAACCTCGACTCTACAAACGGCGAGGCCGTTATGGAGCTGCTTCGCGAGCTTCACCAGGCCGGGGCTACGATCTGTATGGTGACGCACGACCCGCGCTACGCCCGCCACGCCGACCGGCAGATACACCTGTTTGACGGGCGCGTGGTTGATGACGAGCACGATCCGAAATCGGAGAAGGAACTTAAAGAGAGCGGCTTTGAGATGGTCTGATGGCTGCTTACGGGAACGTTTCGGGGTCATTGAACGGCTCGGATTTCATAGGGGCCTTTTTATGGTCTGTGCCCGATAGGTTTCTAAAAGCTCCGCTCTCAAAAGCATTCAAGCAAGCAGGCGTGGTCGCCACGCCTGCTTGCTTTTGTAACGACCTCTATGCAGGCTCCGGTCAAACTTCCATAACTCGCCAACGGATTAGCCCGTCAGGTATTCACTCGATCAGCGTGGGTGGTATAAATAAAACTCAGGATAGATCTGTATGAGAGGCCAGGAATCATCCAGCCAGCGTATCTTGATTGCGGACGATCAACCCGACATCGTCGAGGCGCTCAGGCTCCTGCTCAAAAGCGAAGGCTATAAGACGGAAGCGGTAATGTCACCCGCCGCCGTTTTGAAGGCTATCGAAGACCGCGACTACGATGCCTTATTGATGGATTTGAATTACACGCGCGACACCACGTCGGGCCAGGAAGGGCTTGATCTGTTGTCGCGTATACAGACGCTCGACGCCGCGCTTCCCGTGGTCGTGATGACCGCTTGGGGGAGCGTGGAGCTGGCCGTCGAAGCGATACGTCGCGGGGCGCGAGACTTCGTGCAAAAGCCGTGGGAGAACGCGCGGCTTTTGACGATATTGAAGACCCAAATCGAGCTGGGCAAGGCGCTCAGAAAAGGCCAGCGGCTTGAGGCCGAAAACCGGCTATTGCGCGACGAGCGGCTTCCCCGTTTGATTGCCGAATCCCCCGCCATGCATCCCGTGCTTGAGATCATCAGCCGCGTCGGCCCGTCGGAAGCAAACGTCCTCATAACGGGCGAAAACGGGACCGGCAAAGGCGTAGTCGCGCAAACGCTTCACGCAGTCTCTGACCGCGCTTCAAAACCGCTGGTCACAGTCAACCTGGGTGGTTTGTCCGAGGGCGTGTTTGAAAGCGAGCTGTTCGGGCACGTCAAAGGGGCCTTCACGGACGCGAAGACCGACCGTGTGGGAAGATTTGAGATGGCCGAGGGCGGAACTCTTTTTCTGGACGAGATCGCTAACCTGCCGCTAAAACATCAGCCCAAGCTTTTGCGGGTTTTGGAAACGGGCGAGTTTGAGCGAGTAGGCTCGTCAAAGACGCACCGTGCGAATGTCAGGATAATCTCTGCGACCAATGCGGACCTGGATGAAGAAGTGAACACAAACCGCTTTCGCCAGGACTTGCTCTTCAGATTGAACACGGTCGAAATACACCTGCCCTCGCTTCGCGACAGGCGCGAAGATATACCGATACTCGCGGATCATTTTCTACGCCAGCACGCGCAGCGCTACAGGAAGAATATTTCAGGGTTTGACTCAACGGCTATAAAGCTGTTGCTCGGACACGGATGGCCTGGCAACGTGCGCGAGCTTGACCACGCGATTGAGCGCGCAGTCTTGATGGCGCAGGGCGAAGTCCTCCAGGCGCGCGATCTTGGTTTACAAGCAGGGCGAGACGCATCGCGGCGGTTAGAAGACATGAGCCTCGAAGAGGTCGAGTCATTTCTGATTCAGAAAACGCTGGCCCAGTGCGACGGCAATGTAAGCCGCGCCGCCGAAAAGCTCGGCTTGAGCCGGAGCGCGCTTTACCGTCGTCTACAGCGATTCGGGCTTTGATAAATGTGACTGCTAAAAGAGTGCAGAGTGCGGAGAGGATGTTTGAAAAGATAGTTCAATAGCCCCGAAGGGGCGAAATCCAATAGCCCAGCGCGGTGCGCCGGGTAACGTACGGATTAATAAACAAGCCCTGTAAGGGCGACATATATTTATCGCGCCCTTACAGGGCTTGTTTTATTGTGGGATGATGACCTGGGGCTGCGCCCCAGGCTATTGAATTTCGCCTCTTCGAGGCTTTTCAAACACCCACTCAGCACTCATCACTCAGGACTCTTTACATGCGCCCAGCGACCCGCAAAAAAAGACCGAGGCACGACCGCCGAATATTGTTGATGGCGCTCGCGGGCGCGGTCCCCGCGATAATCACCTCGATGGCGTTCCTCTGGACGGGCGATTACACGGCAAAAGTTCAGTGGACTTTGACCGTGCTGATAATTGGGGTCTGGTTCGGCTTTGCTTACGCCCTGCGCGAACGCGTAATTTTCCCTCTCCAAACTCTTTCAAATCTGCTCGCGGCATTGCGCGAAGGTGATTTCTCTATCAGAGCGCGCGGCGCGCGAGTTGACGACCCGCTGGGCGAAGCGATGATGGAGGTAAACACGCTTGGGCAGACCCTACACGAGCAGAGGCTAGGCGCATTAGAAGCGACCGCACTGCTTCGAACCGTGATGGGTGAGATCGAAGTTGCGATCTTCGCCTTTGACGCAGACCGGAGGTTGCGGCTGGTAAACCGGGCCGGGGAGCGGTTACTGGCGCAGCCTTCGGAAAGAGTGCTTGGCCGAAGCGCAGACGATTTAGGGTTAGCCGTCTGTTTGCAAGGCGACACGGCGCGTACTATCCAGATGACGTTCGCGGGCCGCACGGCCCGATGGGGAGTCAGGCGCAGCACGTTTCGCGAGCACGGCGTTCCACACCAGCTACTCGTGCTGGCGGATTTGAGCCGCGCGCTGCGCGAAGAAGAAAGACAGGCGTGGCAGAGACTCGTTCGCGTCCTCGGGCACGAGCTTAATAATTCTCTAGCCCCTATCAAATCGATTGCAGGAAGCCTAGAGAGCCTCGTCTCGCGGGAGCAATTGCCTGCGGACTGGAGGGAAGACACGCGGCGCGGGCTCGCAGTCATATCCGCGCGGGCTGCGGCTTTGAATCGTTTCCTGGAAGCTTATGCGAGGCTGGCGAGATTGCCGCAACCCCGGTTCGAGCCTCTGAGCATAAGCGCGCTCGTCAAGCGTGTGATCAGGCTTGAGACTCGCCTCGACGTAACGATGTTGAACGGGCCGGAAATAACGATAAGAGCAGACGGAGATCAATTAGAACAGCTATTGATAAACCTGTTGCGCAATGCGGTAGACGCGGCTCTTGAAACAGGCGGAGGGGTGCGAATCGGCTGGTCCCGCATTGATGGTCAGATTGATCTCCGTATAGAAGACGAAGGGCCGGGCCTCTCAAATACGTCAAACCTTTTCGTGCCTTTCTTCACAACCAAACCGGCCGGTTCGGGAATCGGGCTTGTCTTGAGCCGCCAGATAGCCGAAGCTCACGGCGGTACTCTTGTCCTTGAAAACCGTCAGGACAGCATGGGTTGTAAGGCTCATCTACGGCTGCCCATTTGAATCGGATTACAGCCAGACATCTCACCGCCGCAGACACAGAGGACACAGAGCGGGCGCAGAGAAAACCTTATTCTGCTCTGCGCCCCCGCCGCACCTCATCGGCCATCCTGTGTCCTCTGTGTCTGCGGCGGTGAATCTTCTGTATTATTAAAGCGATGAGAGTTTTTGCAATTGGCGATCTTCACCTTGAAGGAAATACGGGCAAGACTATGGATCGCTTTGGCGAGAACTGGCGCGATCACGACCGCAAGATATTCGAAGCGTGGGAGCGTGATGGGAGCGACGACGACTTGCTCTTGATAGTCGGAGACACAAGCTGGGCGATGCGGATTGAGGACGCGCGCCGCGACCTTGATCGAATCGGTCAAATGAAAGGGCGCAAGGTGATGCTCAAGGGCAATCACGATTATTGGTGGACATCCGTCGGCAAGTTGACGCGCGAGTTACATCCGTCGATCAAGGTCTTGCAGGCCAGTTCGATTATAGTGGATCGCATTGCGGTCGCAGCAACACGTGGCTGGATGTGTCCCGGTGACGATTATTTTAAAGACGACGACGAGAGGATATACAATCGCGAAGTGGGGCGTTTGCGCTCGGCCCTCGATTCATTAAAAGGGCGCGAATCGGAGTTCGATCATCTGATCGTTGCGCTCCACTATCCGCCTACAAACGCCAGCCATCAACCCAGCGGGTTTACAGAACTGATAGATCAGTACAGAGCCGACGTTTGTGTCTACGGTCATCTCCACGGCGAGTCTATAAACTCTGCGCTGACTGGACAGCGGGGTGGCACGCGGTATTATCTAGTGAGCGCGGACAGCGTGAATTTCGCGCCCGCTGAGATCAAGTTTGATGAAACGAGGGAGAATTAGTGAAGCTATTGTCTGCGGTTTGCTGCTTGATGCTATTATTGCTGCCTATGAATACAGATGCCAATCAAGCCGATTTAAGATCACGCGCTGAGGTCACAGACTACAAAGAGACCTCCCGATACACGGACGTGATGGAGTTCATCGCAAAGCTACAGACGCTGAGCGATGCGGTAAAAGTAGAGACCTTTGGCGTGACGACCGAGGGCCGACAATTGCCGCTTGTAATCTTATCGCGCCCGGTTATAAACGCCCCTGCGGATGCCGTCCGCTCAAGCAAACCGGTCGTCTTCATAATGGCGAACATTCACGCCGGAGAAGTTGAGGGCAAAGAAGCCACCTTGCACCTGATGAGGGATATTGTCACCGGCTCGCTCTCCAATCTGCTCGACAAGATGACCCTGCTCGTCGCGCCCATATACAACGCCGACGGGAATGAAAAGATAAGCATCAATAATCGAACCGCGCAGAACGGCCCTGAGGGCGGAGTCGGCACCAGAGAGAACGCGGCGAGGCTTGATCTGAACCGCGACTTTATGAAGCTGGAAAGCCCCGAGGCGCGCGGTTTAATCGGCGGAGTATTCACCCGCTGGGACCCGCATGTGATTATCGATCTGCATACGACGAACGGCTCATATCACGGTTACGCGCTCACCTTCTCGCCTTCTCTTAATCCGAATGCGGATCGGCGCATCATCTCTTTCACGCGGGAAAAATTGCTGCCCGACATCTCAAAGCTACTTCGCACGAAATACAAGTACGAGACATATTTTTATGGCAACTTCTCGGACGCGCAAAACCCCATGCGCGAGCTTGACCCGAATAAATCGGCAGACCCGAAAGCATGGGCCACGTTCGATTACCGCCCGAGATTTGGAAACAACTATGTCGGCCTGCGCAACCGGATAGCGATCTTGAGCGAGGCGTATTCATATCTCGACTTTCGCAAGCGAGTTGATGTGACGGACAAATTCGTCCGCGCCATCTTGCAGTATGTCGCCGACAACGGCGATAAGGTCGTCAAGACCGTCCGCGAAGCGGATGCTTACTCAATCCAGACAGGGACTACATCGGGCAACGAAGAAGGCTTTGGAGTGAGTTTCAAGCTCAAGCCAAAGCCTGCGCCTGTAGAGATACTGGTCGGGTCGGTGAATAAAGTAGTTGACCCTCGCACGAATAAACCTCGGTTTGAAGCCGTCGCCGAGTCTCGGCCCGTGAAAATGGCCGAGTATGGCGAGTTTGAGCCTACTCGACGGATCAAGCCTCCTGCGGCTTACATTCTTAAACCGGATCAGCGAAAGGTTGTCGATCTGCTGTTAGCGCACGGCATCGTTGTAGAGAGCACAAAGAAAGCCGCCGCCTTCGACGTGGAATTGTACTCGCTAAAATCGGTCGTCAAATCAGAGCGCGCTTTTCAAGGTCACAGAGAGATCAAGCTGAGCGTTACAAATGAAGCGGGCCGCGAAGAGTTCCCCGAAGGGTCATACATCGTAGAGATGAATCAGCCGATGGCGGCGCTCATCTTTTACCTGCTTGAGCCTGAGAGCGATGACGGGCTGGTCAACTGGAATGTTCTCGATCAGGAGTTGGACCGCGCGATGGGTCAGGAAGGCTCGCACGTTTATCCCGTCTACAGGCTGAAGGCGCATCCCAAAGTGTCGCGCGAGATTCTAAAGAAATGATTTGTATAGTTATCGTTTAGGGACTATCTGCAATCGAGCTTCAACTTCGCTGGCTTCAAAGTATCGAGCGTCTGACGAATGATTCGCGAGTAAATGTGCGATCAAGCCATGCTCATCAACCAGGCTTGCCGATTTTCCTTCAAGGATAATAAAGACTTTTCCGGTCTTCTTTGCGGGTTGCGCGTTTCTCGAAGAGTTTTTCGCCTTGCGATTCGACCCATTCTTTGACCGCGCAGTTTTAGAAGTCGTTGCCGGTTGTGGCGCTTCGATTGTCTGGTTGGAAATTTCAGACTTCTCTTGTTTTCTGCCGCCCTCTTCGCGCGATGTATTTCTTGCCATTGTAATTCTCTTCTTTCTTTTGGAACCCGCCTTTTTACGCCTTTCGCCGAGACGTGGCTTAATAGCTTTCGCCGGTTCTTTATTTGTTAACCCGGAAACCTGTCTGCTCGTTGTTGTTCTGATCGCAGATACTGATGCGACAGCTCTCTGCTTTCTTTTACTTCGTGGACGGCCGGCGACCAAACTCGGCGCTTTTGAAGAGACTTTTTTTGCCTCGCTACTCGCATTTGAATCAAGCGTCTTGATTTGAGCTACCGGGGCGCTTACTTGTGAGTTTTTGGCTTGCGAGTTTTTTGGAAGCCTCGGGGCATCTGTAAATTTCAACCCGCGCTTCATCACCTGAATCGTAATCGGCGTGCGTCCGCGTTCCCGAAGATAGTCATTGATGTCTTTAGCGGCCTGGTCGGCTTTATCGATCACCTCGTTTCTCAGGTCATCACACCTTCCGCTGTACCGGCAATTCGCATAGCAAGCAAGCAGGTTTTTCATGCAACCATAACGCTTGCACTCCATGTTTATACGAGAGACGGCCATGCAATTAACTCATATGCCCGTGCCGGAGATTATCGCTCCGGCACGGGACTTGTGGCACGAAGAAACCCCGATTGCTCGTGCCGCAAACAAATTTCTTCAATCGCCGGTGTCAGGCGCTTATGCGTATGTTTCTGAGATGATCTATCAATTCGCTGGCGGCGCTCCGGCTCAACTGCTCAGGATCACACCTGAACAGCGCCATTGATTCAAGCTGCGCATCGAGCGATTTCGCCTTTGCGATGGCGTAGATCGCAGAAAGCTGTTTCTCGGAGACGGAGTCTGTGTCCTTGCTTTTCTTCTGGCCGAAATCATTTGAAGCGGCCTTTTTTCGTTTATTCTTTGCGTCGCGATACAAAGACCGAGCCAGGCCAAACTTTACGGCTGCCCGTTTGAGAGCATCGTGCTCGGCCCCCTTGATTCCCTTCTCGTCAAGCGCAGAGTCAACGCCTATCCCGCACCTTGTTATACCCTTTATCGTTATCGAGGCGGTGACGGCGACAAGATCACCGATAACGTTGATGTCGCACACTTCATGTGACCAGTCCGGGCAAACGCGATCCAGGATTTCAGCAGCCGTATGCCACTCTATGTAGTCAATCCAGTGTTCTTCGCCCGATTGATCGCGCCATCCTATGCGCTGCTTTATCACTTCGTCAGGCAATCGCTCGGAGAGACTGACAAGTATCGCTTCAAAATCATCGTGCTCTTGAAGGGCTGAACTCATGGCGTCGCTTTCCTTTCACTCAACTTGACGGTTTAAAATATAGCACAGAAGCAAGACTGTTGCAAGTATGAAACACATTTTTCGATAATTTTCTGTAATTTTAGAATGTTTTTAATAAACTGCATTTATGCGAGCGGATTCGCCGGGCGATTTTTTCCCCCTTTTGGTAAAATGTAGGATTAAAGTGGAAGGCTCCAACGGCCTGTAAATATCGCGAAAAGCTTTAGGATTATCTGGGGCTTTCGTTGTATTATGCTGTTGAAAGTGTTGCTATAGTATTGCGAAGCGCAGACAGTTTTTCCTGCGCAAATCCGCACGATAATTTGTTTGCGTAGAATGATATGGGGACGGAAGCATTGGGGTCACCCCAGGACTCTATCGAAACACAACTACGTGATCAGGATTGGGTGGCGCTCATAAAGAGAGTGGCCGATGGGGACCAGTTTGCCCTGAACACTTTATATGATTCGACAAACAGGCTTGTCTTCGGCCTTGTATTGCGAATCCTGAATGATCGCTCGACTGCCGAAGAGGTCTTGCTCGATGTTTACACACAGGTATGGCGGCAGGCCGCTCTGTATGATCGGAGCCGTGGAGCGCCGCTGGCCTGGATTGTGACGATTGCGCGAAGCCGCGCAATCGACCGGCTAAGGTCGGGAAGGCTTGAGCAGCAATCTAAAGAGCCGCTTGACGCAGTAGGGGAGGTAAGAGCGACAAGTATCAGCCCGGAAGAGTCTACATTCAGTTCGGAGCGACAGCGATTAATACGTACTGCGCTCGCGGCGCTTTCGCCCGAACAACGGGAGGTTATAGAGCTGGCATATTATTCGGGGCTGAGCCATACGGAGATTGCCGCGAAGCTCGGCCAGCCGCTTGGGACAGTAAAGACACGGACGCGCTTAGGTATGATGAAGCTGCGTGAGACGCTGAAACCGTTTATGGAGGGGCAGCTTTGAAACATAGTGAAGTCCACACGGATTTGATCGAGAATGCCGCGTTATACGCACTGGGGGCATTAAGCCAGGACGAAGCGCGTTCCTTTGAAAAACATCTTGGAGAAGGCTGCGACGTATGCAAGGCTGAGGTTGAAGGCTTCGGAGATGTCTTAGTGGCATTGAGCTTTGGGGTCACGGAAGAATCGCCCACTGAGGAAGTAAAGAAAAAGCTTCAACTCAGATTGGTTGAAGATCAGCGCGTCAGGAACGAAGAGCGGACAAGCGCAATAGTATCTTCGCAATTCTTATCCGTTCGCGCGGATGAAGGTGAATGGCAAGAGTTACAAAAAGGCGTTCTGATTAAGCAGTTGTTTGTTGACAATAAGACAGGAATCGCCACATCGCTTGTGAGAATGTCGCCTGGAACGAGTTTACCCAGGCATCGGCATCACGATATTGAACAGTTATATATTATGGAAGGCGATTGTCACGTACAGGGAGAAATTCTCGGACCGGGTGATTATCATTGCGCCGGGCCGGGAAGCATTCACGCATCAACTTACACTATAGGAGGAACCCTATTCTTACTTGTAGCGCCAGAAAAATACGAAATTTTACAAGAGAATCAGGTTGGCTAGGTTAGCAGGAAGGGCAAAGTATTGAAGCACAACAGCATTACAGAGGAGAGTCAGGCGACAGCAGCATTATATGCTTTAGGGGCGTTAAGCCAGCACGAGGCGCGCGCTTTTGAGAGCCATTTGGGCAGAGGCTGTTCCGTATGCAAGGAAGAGCTGAGCGAATTCGAAAAAGTAGTCGGTAACATAGGTCTTGGCACCCCGGAAATTACCCCTCCGTCATACTTACGCGACTTGCTTGGAAATCGTTTAGAAAAGGAGATTCAGGCTCTGCCGATAGCTGGTAGCTTTACTGAGCAAGCTAAAACGGCCAGCCGGACTCCCGTATCGACTCGCAGTTCGTCCGCGCGACCGTTCATTCCCTGGGCCATCGCGGCAGCGGTTGCAATCTTCGCAGCCATATCCTTCCTCGCCTGGCAAGATGAAAAGCAAAGAGCATCCATAGCGCAACAACAACTAGCGGCGGAACTCAGGGCGCAGGCAGACCGCCAGGCGGTAAAGGCGAAAGAAACCGAGCAGATCAATGCAGTCTTGACTTCGGGTAATTCAGAAGTGATACCGCTTAAAGTAGACCCGGCTTACTCCGCAAAGATTTTTTGGGATAAGCAGAAAAATCTATGGCTGGTCGCTGTAGACTTGCCAACCCCGCCTGAAGGCAAAGGCTATCAACTCTGGTTCGTAACTCCGAATGCGAAGATAAGCGCGGGAATGATCAAAACCGATGAGACAGGGCATGGATTCAACGTTGTGGAAATCCCTTCGACAATCGGGCCGGTCGCGTTCGCCGCAATAACGGTCGAGCCGGAGACAGGCTCCGAGCAGCCAACATCAGAGATCTACGCAATTGGGAAAGTGGGTTGATGAAGTTAAATCTATTCACTTCCTCAAGAGCTGACAGCTACTAGACTCCAATAATCTTTCACCCTTGAACTCTAACTTCCTTTGACTGATGCGGGGCGCTATATTTGAGATTACTTAAGCATCCCCAAGCGCGAACATTTCAGAACAGGAGACAATTATGGAACTGGGAACTTTCTCTGTTAGCCTGGCTGTAAAAGATATCGAGGCGTCGAAGCTCTTTTACGAAAAGCTGGGTTTTACGGTTTTCGCAGGAGATCAATCGCAGAATTGGTTGATTATGAAGAATGGCGACCACGCTATTGGGTTGTTTCAAGGCATGTTCGATAAGAACATTCTCACCTTCAACCCGGGCTGGAATAGCGATGCTCAGCAACTCAGTGAATTCACGGACGTTCGACAGTTGCAGCGCCAGCTCAAAGATCGTGGCGTAAAGATGCTTTCAGAAGCAGACGAAAGCTCTACAGGTCCGGCTAGCTTTATGATTGTTGATCCGGATGGAAACACGATTCTGGTAGATCAACACGTATAGGCAATGTGACTGCGAAAATTTTGCATGATTCTTCCGATTGATACAAAGTAGCGCTTAACAAGCGCATACAGCAGTGGCCGCAAAGCAAGTTTTGTATGGTACAAACTTGTCGGAGGCATGATGAAACGAGTTGTTGCCACAATTTTATTCCTCGCTTTATTCTTGTCTCCTTTGAAGGCCGCTGACCGGAGCTATCTACTAGTCGCCCAGGATGCCGCGAATTGGATACGTTCGGCTGCCGTGCGCACAGAGCAAGGGACGGCTTACCTCGCAGACCCCAACGATAACAAATCAATCACAATGAACCTGTATGCGGGTGTGCCAGGAGTCGTCTTGTTTTTCCTTGAAGCCTATTACTCGACAGATGATGCGACATATTTGAATGATGCCCGTTCAGCGGCAGACTATTTAATCGCTCACCTCTCCGATGAAAAAGAGACCGGATTTTATGTAGGCATCGCAGGCATGGGCTTCGCATTGATTGAAACCTTTAAAGCGACACGCGATAACAGGTACAGACAAGCCGCAGTTCGTGTAACTCAATTGCTCAAAGAGCGAGCACGGACGATTGATCTCCAGTCTGAAGACAGAAAACCCACTGCGGGTGTTGAGTGGAACGACACGACAGATATTATTGCAGGCAGCGCAGGCACGGGGCTCTTTTTGCTCTACGCTGCAAAAGAGTTAAGCGATCCTTCTTTGAAGGTGCTGGCCGCAAGAGCCGGAGAGCGATTGATTGCGCTAGGAAAACAGGAAGCGGGCGGGTTGAAGTGGGCAATGAATAGAGATTTCCCGCGCTTGATGCCCAACTTCTCGCACGGCACGGCAGGAGTTGCTTACTTTCTTGCGACGCTCTACGGCGAAACTAGGGATAAAGAGTTTCTCAGCGCCGCATTGAATGGCGCGCGTTACCTACAAGCCGTGGCGAAGACGGATGGCGACATCTGCATGATTTTTCACAATGAGCCAGACGGAAAAGGGCTCTATTACTTAAGCTGGTGTCACGGACCGGCTGGCACTGCGCGATTGTTCTACCGCTTATACGAAGTGACTGGCGATAAGGGCTGGCTTGATTGGGTAAAGAAATCAGCGCGGGCGATTATGCAAAGCGGCATCCCTGAAAAACAGACCGCTGGTTTTTGGAACAATGTCAGTCAATGTTGCGGATCGGCCGGTGTCGGGGAATTTTTCCTAAGTCTCTATCAAGTGACCGGCGATAAACCCTATCTCGAATACACCAGGCTGGTCATGAAAAACATGGTGTCAAGAGCGACGAGAGATAAGAGCGGTTTGAAATGGATTCAAGCCGAGCATCGGGTCAAGCCTGAATTGCTCGTGGCGCAAACGGGTTTTATGCAGGGCGCGTCAGGGATAGGCATGTTCCTACTTCGCCTCGATGCATTCGAGCGCGGCAGGAAACCAGCAATCAGATTTCCCGATTCCCCTTTTTGAAAGCTACGGCCAACAACGGATACGTCTCCCCACTCCCCTCCTTTCGACTTTCCCCGCATCCGGCTCTTGAATCTACTCAACCTGTCCCGCTTTAAGGATTCGATCAGCAGCTCCTAATACAGTCATCGCTGTCTTCTCAGGTATAACATTGCCGCGCAACCACGAAGGTTCAAAAACCTTGTTGTAACCTTTCAATCGTCTCAAACGTGTTACCAGTAGAATGATTGAAAGGAGCTAATAGGATGCAGGTTAATGATCAGAACCCTCATGTCATAATTATCGGCGGCGGTCTGATTGGGCTTGCACTATTGCTGACACTTGGAATGCTGCAATGTCAATGAGCAGATTGCTTTATCCCGGAAGGGGTGATCCACAGTTGCAGAGAGAGGAGAGCATGATGCAAAGCAATGAAAAAGAATTTAAAATACCATTTCTCTGTACGGGCAACTCTTCCCGGAGCATATTCGGTGAGTATTTGAGTCTTATAGCGCGGGCAGCTTCCCGACAGGGACGGTAAACCCAAAGGAGAGATGACATGGTCATAACGAACACACAGTCTGGAACCAACATCCATGAAGTTGCGGATCGTATCTATCGTATCAACACGCCAGTGTCGCTAGGAGGCGGCACAGGAGGGTTCTCGTTCAACCAGTACCTCATTGTTGATGATGAGCCATTACTATTCCATACAGGGCCGCGCAAAATGTTTCCGCTCATTCGCGAGGCGGTTTCAAGCGTGTTGCCTCCGCACCAACTCCGTTACATTGCTTTTTCGCATGTGGAAGCGGATGAGTGCGGGTCGCTCAACGAGTGGCTCGCTGTCGCTACAGAATCTATTCCTGTGTGCGGCAAAGTCGCGGCTGAAGTTTCAGTTAACGATCTTGCTGATCGGCCCCCTCGTGCACTCGACGATGGGGAAATAATATCGCTCGGGAACCATTCGGTGCGGTGGTTTTACACGCCGCATCTGCCACATGCCTGGGAGTGTGGTTATCTAATGGAAGAGCAAACACGGACACTACTGTGCGGCGACCTATTCACGCAAGGCGGTGCGGGTCATCCTGCAATCACGGAGTCGGACATACTCGGGCCGAGCGAAGCGTTCCGCCAGAAGATGGACTACTATTCGCATGCGAAAAGCGCGGGGGAGTTGCTTGAAAGACTTGCATCAGCCGAACCAAGAACACTGGCGTGTATGCACGGCAGCGCATGGCATGGGGATGGTGCGGCGTTGCTGAGGGCACTGGCTGAAGCGCTGTCTCGGTAGCCTTGCGGCTAACAAATGCCTCCAGCGGAGCGCGCGAAGCAAATAGAGTTGGCGCGGTTGTGTAGGGTGGGAGCAGGGCGCGTTGTCCATTGGATACGTCTCCCCACTCCCCCCTCCGAAGGAAGTTGTAAACACTCCCTTTCCTCGAACTGACGTGCTCAGTTAATTTCGTTCCTTTCGGTCTTTCCGCGAATTGGAAGAAACATATGTTTGAATACATAATCAGCTATATTCCGGCTCTGAGCGATACTCTGAGTCTTGTCGAAAGACCAGTTGATTCCCAGGTAGATTCGACTCTGTCCATTTTCTTCCTCGGCTTGCGACAGCGACGTGAAGCTGCGCGGGACGAGCGGGCGCGCGTTGCCTTTGTTATCGAGCGTCTCGCCGTTGAACTCATCTGAAACAAAGGTGAAGGTGATACTGTCTGTCCCGTAGAAATTGCGCAGAGTCTCGAAGAGAGCAGCTCCGAAACCTGCATGCTCTGACGGGTAGGACGGGAATGGGGGCGTGAAGTTCGGCCCCGTAAGGTTGCTGGCCGGAGCGCCGAGCGGAGAGAAGGTCACATCCCCAACGGTTCCAGGATTGCCATCGCCACTCTCTTTAGTGCCTGTCCCAGCATCGGCTTCACGGATGCCGGTCACTGGACGCCAGTGCTGATAGAAATACTTTGAATCCCAGATCGCAATAGCCGCGTCTGCCATTGCCGTATTCACAAGCGCCAATAAGCGTGCTAGCTCTACCTCATTCGATCCCATCTGCTCGGCAATTTGAACTGCAATTTGGTTATATAATCGTGGAGGCGCACTCAAACTCGGCGTTCCGTCATACGCCCAATAGATGCCTATCTCTGTCTGTTCAGCCGTGCGGACTGTCGGTGTGGTGATACCGTCACCCCCTAGCTGTTTCACTTCGTTGAAAGCGGCTGCGTACTCAGGGCTATCCATTGCGGGGGGAGGTGGCACACGGAACTGGCTTGGCGATTGTAAGACAAAAGGAGACACTTCGCCCCAGCGCGCGCCCAACGCTAGGGGGATCAGGCTAACCGGGTCCTGACGCCACTTGCCAGGCTCGTCATCGCATATAAAATCTATATTGACGCGAGACTCAACTACTTGCGAGCCATCCAGGGAGCGACGAGCCAGAATAGAGAAGGCCGCCGTTCGACCAAGAGCGATCCCGTTCGTCTTCGCGCGATTGTTCGGCAACTCGTTGAGGTCTTCGGCGAGCAGTGAGTCGAAGCTGGCTTTCTGAGAAGGAAACATCGCGGCCAGCGTATCGTGCGCCGCCTGCGCTACTGCGGCTTTTCCGGAAGTTTCTTTGGATGCGCGGAAAAGTCCGGTGTAACTCTCGA
Source organism: Blastocatellia bacterium (assembly GCA_963728545.1). Taxonomy (GTDB): domain Bacteria; phylum Acidobacteriota; class Blastocatellia; order UBA7656; family UBA7656; genus DASUNP01. The sequence goes on along the minus strand of CAVSKO010000002.1, from coordinate 596,273 downwards.
AGTCGCCTGTGATCGCGTTTAATGCTTCGAACATAGCTATGTGAACGATTGCCATCGCGCGGCTTGATCGGCCAGGCCCAAGCTGCTCGCCGAAGACTCGGTTCTCGCCTACCTTGACGGGCGTGTGGTCAAGCCCGCTAGCATCATTCGCGATGCCATTCCAGCGAAGGACTTGCTTCAGTGATTTAGTTTTAGCCTCCTTTAGTCCGGGAGCATTGTTCTGAGCTTTGTAGCGCGGCCCCCACGCGTCTTCAAAACTGTTGGAGAATTTCTGCGTTCGGAAAACTAAGTTATGCTTTAACGAAACTAATCTCAAGACCACAGTAATTACGCAGATTATCATTAATACCAGAACCGTAAATACCAGGAGCCTATGACCAAAACTATTGTCTTCTTTACTTCTCCTAATATTTGGCTTAATTTTTGATGTATCTATGCGTTTAACAGAATCCTTTTGGTAGCCTATCTCTCTAATTTCTAGCAGACTTCTAAGTGTCAGATATACATTAAAAGTTAGTTTCCGAATCGCACTAGCATGTGCGACTAAGCCTTTGTTGCCTTTGGCTTCTATAGGTTTTTCAGGATTGATGCTACAGCCTTCATGATTATCCCTTGTACCATTTGGTTCTTTATCTATTAATCTTTCAGTTAAAGCTTCATCGCTCTTAGTGCAGCACCCTAGTAAGTAGCTAATCTGAATCAGCGCTTCAGTACACTCATCGGCTTGTTCAATGATCGGGGAAACTGACAACTCTATTGTAGACCCGCCTTCGTGTGTAATCAGCATCCGTTGCACTTGCACACTATTTGCTGATTCTAATTGTGGTAAGGGAAAAGCAGCTAAGAGAATTTCTCCTTCTTTATCCTCCCCGAAAACTTCTACCCAAAATGCGTTGGCAGGCACTCTGAAGGTCATCCTTCTAGAACCTGATGTGAGCAGGGGAGTACATGAATTCAACTGTAATAATTCTTCACAATCAACAAACACGCGTACAGCATCAAAATGAGATGCGCCTCTGCGATGTTGCTTCTGATCAAGTCCTTTTCTTATTGACTCCTTTTCAACTGGGCTTAGTGGATATGGATTCCGCCGATCACCGAAGTGCCCAGATCCATAACTGGAAAATGGTATACCATCATTAGCAGAACCACCGCCGAAATTTGATAGAAAGCTAAGTAGTTCATACTCTTTCGTCTCAGGATCAGCTTGAACATTTTCTTCATAGTAATGCTCTAAGTGAAAATTAAGATCTATTGGATCTATATCGTGCAACTCCACAACCAAGCTCCTATAGAGTGTTCGTAAGTTCTCAAAAACTGCACCTTCTGTACCACCAAGTCCTGTAAGTAAACTGCGCATAACGGGAGGTATATTCATGTGCTGATGCCCATCCTTTGAGATTAGCGGCAAAGGCTCGTTTCTCATAGCGGGCATTTGTCTACTATAAAGAATTTGTCTACGACGCTGTTTTCGTTCTAAGGAATACCTTATTAAGTCAAACTCGCCTTTACCAAGAGGATCAAAATCATGTCGATTGCGAGAAGACGAGGGCGCGCCTTTAAAGATAGGTATGCAGAGTTTATTATCTGGATCTTCTAATCTCATACCACTTATTTCCGAGAACAGCTTATTATATTCGCGTATCATGGCAGCTAAACCAGCCTTGATGGGATCTATTAGAACGTGAGATCGCTCCCATTCTGTTTTCTCAGAAGCCAAACTGAAGTATGTATCGAGGATACCTTTGCTAGGTATAGGGCTTGCTGAATATGGGCCGAGCCATGGAGTAAAAGCAGTTAAAGATTCGTGGATTAAATTGCGCTCATCTTCATTAGGGGGTTTCGTATCTAGATCTAAATTGTTTCTAAAGATATTATTACGCGCAAAACGTTTCTTGATATAGCCTAAGATAACAGATTTATTACGCCGAATATTTCCTTCATCAAAATGGTCGATGGCTAGATTTGCAATTTCGCCAGGACGGTACGTATATAGAAAGCAACCCTGACCAACTGCGACGTAACAAGAATTGTGGATTGTTGTCTGCCAAACAAGAAACTTGATATAGCGTATCAGCAAATCATCGAGGGTAGGACTATAATACGGCTTCTTAATAGGATTAACGCTTTCTTGATCTTGTTCCCATATATCAGAGGCTTTGTAAACGCAGATCTGAAGAAGGCTTTCTATCGGCACTCGTTGCTTATAAGGCTGTTCTGTTTCCGGCAATCTTTCAAGATACTTTTTAGCAACTAACATCTCGTGAGCATAAGAAATATCCGTACTTACTGCGAGACTTCTCTATCAGCCGAGTGAATCAGGTTTGGAGCGCTGATATAACATACGTGCCAATGCGAGCGGGCTTCATGTATCTGATGGCAATCATTGATTGGTTCAGCAGGTATGTGGTCGCCTGGCAGTTGTCGAACACTCTGGATGGAGAATTTTGTCTACTGGCATTAAAGCGTGCGCTGTCGGGTGGGCAGCCTGAGATATTCAACACTGATCAAGGGGTTCAATTCACAGCACAGGCTTTCACCTCAACCTTGGAGGAGGCAGGCATTCGCGTCAGCATGGATGGGCGAGGCCGGGCATTGGACAATATATTTGTTGAGCGATTATGGCGAAGCGTGAAGTACGAGGACATTTATCTGAAAGAGTACGCCAGTGTTCCAGAGTTGGAGACAGGGCTCGATACTTACTTCTGGTTCTATAATCAAGAACGACCGCACCAGAGCCTAAGCTATCGTACCCCATCGGAGGTTCACTTTGGCAGCTAGGAAATGTCCACTTTATTTTTCTTAATTCGTGGTCTAGACAATGGGGCCAACTATAATTACAGACAGCGAAATGGAGAGAGCATTTCGCCTGGCCTATTACCTTCACCCGAACAGGTCTATAGCATCGAAGGTTGTTCTAGATGCGTGTGATCATTAGCTACAGTCGTCTTCGGTCCAGGGAAGATGGCTTGTAGGCCCATTAGCGCCATTAATCGCCTTACCCGCTTGTGGTTGACCTTGTGACCGAGTCGCTGCAAGTGAGCTGTCAAGCGTGGCCAACCATAAAATGGAGTCTTGGTGTATTGCTCATCAATCAGTCGCATTATCTGCAAGTTGAACTCGGACTCTGTAGCCAGGCTGTAGTAGAAAGTCGAACGGCTCAGGCCGATCAACTCACACTGCCGACGCATACTGATGTCTGCCTGCTGCGGCTCAATCATACCCCGTTTGATCTCAATTGAACGGGGCAGCTTTTTTTTTCAGCCACTCCAATTCCATCTTTAGTCGCCCGATTTGCTCAAACAATTCGGCCTCACGTGTTTGTAGTTGCTGTTGATGACCAGTCCTAGAGTGATTGAAAATCTCTGGCCCCGAATTGAGCAATTGGCGCTTCCAGAGGCTGACCAAGTTTGGGTGTAAGCCATGTTCGCTGGCGAGTTGATTAATCGTTTTCGTCTCTCTGACTGCTTCTATCGCTACCTGGAACTTGAACTTACTGCTGTATTGCTTGCGAATCCTGGACATGATTGACCCTCCACTGGCTCGGTGGATCATAGCCTACTTCCACCTTAGCCTGTGGTCCAGCTTTCGGGGCCAATTATAGCTATCGAAGATTTATGTGTATCGGCTGAGACTCTCGTGGCAAAGAAGCCTGTACACATACGGCAAAAATACATTGAGAGTGGGTTTCAAGACTATCCCGATTATAGGATACCGATTCAATTTGCTATTGACGATTCTTTTCGTAAGACGGATTCCTATAAAGAAGTCGAACGACAAATTCTAACCGATTCAGTACTATCAACCGCCGCCGAAAGAGTAGGTTACTTCGGGGAACCTGAGCAGATTATTCGGCGAGTTCTTTTGAAATCTTATTTCGTAGTTAACGGGCGTTTGGTTTTTGATGCTAAAACTGCAAAATCAGTTTTGTCTCAGCTGAGAGATGGGTTGGCGGCCTTAGAGATTACTTACAGAGCGACAGCAAGACTTCTCGGCGTTAACCTAACCACATCTGGTTTTTCTCTCACGGATAATATAATAGTTGCCAGACTGACTGAGGAAGAGATCAATGATAGACAATTCTTCACTGACGATACCCAATGGATATATGGTAGCGCCAACTTTCTGGGACATAACGCAGAGATTAGAATAACCCTAATCATCCCTTTCGGAGGTGATTCAGAATCATCTTATTCATCAAGTCTGAATAGGGCCTCTCAGCAAGTAGAGATAATTTTTAACGAAGTTCTATCGGCCTTTCGCCTATATAAGACTGGGCGAATTGATCTAGGGCCAATGTCTGTGGATTGTTTCCCTGTACCTGGAAGTGTGGCCAACACCATATTTGCACGCTACGTATCCACCAATGAAATGCAAATTGCCCTTTCGGACATTGAGCCACTACAAGAATCATATAGATTGGTATCGAAGGGTATATCTCAAGACAATGTCCTAGACCGAGGACTACGAAGGTTCCTACTTGCCAGGCAAAGGCGGGATTTGATAGATCAGCTGATTGATCTCGTAATCTCCTGGGAATCGATCCTTTTGACAGTGAATAATAACGCCATTCGTTCTGAGTTATCCTACCGCTTCTCCCTTAACGGGGCGAGTATTCTTCATGCATCTCATGCTCAGCGAAATCGCCATTCTGGTCGCGCATTGATGGATTGCGCCTATTCAGTAAGATCACTTGTTGTCCACGGGGGTAGTGCCGGCGATGTTGACAAGGAATTAAGAAAAGTAGGATTAGGCAACCTCAGCCAATTAGTCGAAGAAGTCGAAGATAATTTCAGGAAAGTGGTCTTTTGGCTATCAAGCATAGATGTAAAAGATCGCCCATACAAGAATGCAGGAGGTTGGGAGGAATTTCTTTGGGACGCCTCTGGCTCGACAGATTGATTGAGACTCTAGGGGACTCTTCGAACAAGTCAGAATAACGGTCTTTGGGAAGGTATGCATTGAACAGTGTAAATGAATTTATCCAAGTCCCGGCATCGGAACTCTTTCTCCATAGATAATCGCAAACTGATTCATTGCTCCACTCCAATTCCTTATCGGCATTGTCCACTTCTTGCTGATGTTTCTCAACGCTAAATACATCAGCTTATAAACCGCCTCATCATTGGGGAACAATGACCGGTTCTTGATGATCTTTCTCAGCGTCATATTCAGCGACTCTATTGTGTTCGTTGTGTAGATCGCCCTGCGGATTTCCTCAGGGAATCCAAACATAGGTGTCACTCTCGCCCAGTTAGCTCTCCAACTCTTTCCTATAAGCGGGTATCGCTGTGCCCAGACTTGTTGAAACTCTTCCAACTTCAGTTCGGCCTCTTGCAGGGTCGCTGCCTGATAGATTTCTTTCAAATCAGTCGCTACCTGTTTGCGATCTCTCGATGCGACATACGACAGTGAATGCCTCACCATATGCACCAGGCATAGCTGTACTTGTGTCTGCGGGAATACGGCTTCTATCGCTTCTGGAAATCCTTTCAACCCATCCACACACGCAATGAATATGTCTGCTACTCCTCGGTTCTTTAATTCCGTCACTACTGATAGCCAGAACTTTGCTCCTTCCGTTTCAGCCGACCACATCCCAAGAACTTCCTTCATCCCGGATAGATTCACCCCAAAGGCAAGATAGATTGCTTTATTCGAGACTCTGCCTTGGCTTTTGACTTTAACCTGTAAAGCATCGAGGTAAACAATCGGGTAGATTGCATCTAAGGGACGGTTCTGCCATGCCCTCACCTCCTCGATGACCGTATCAGTGACTGTAGAAATCAGACTTGGAGATACTTCCACTCCATAGATTTCTTCAAGGTGCCCCTGAATCTCGCGTGTGGTCATTCCACGCGAGTACAGCGAGATGATCTTGTCATCCAATCCATCAAAACGAGTCTGTCGTTTCTTAACAATCTGAGGCTCAAACTCAGACGTGCGGTCACGAGGAACGTCTATCTGGATCTGCCCACGCTTGCCTTTGAGGGTTTTTGATGCTGACCCGTTACGAGAGTTGCCACTATTTTTGCCTTCCGAGGAATGTTTCTTGTAGCCAAGGTGGTGAGAGATTTCACCTTCAAGAGCGCGCTCAAGCAAGGCTTTGGTAAGCTGTTGAAGCAGGCCGTCATCGCCGAGCAGGTCTGAAGGTGACTGGTAGTCTTCAAGTAGTTGGTCAATGAGCTGAGGTGAAATGGCCATAGTCGTTCTTCCTTTCTATATTGAAGAGGTACGGTTCATATTGCCATTTACACAGTTCTTTTTATACCCTCGTCTTTGGACAATCTTGGGCAAAGATCTTTAAGCTTGACTATAGGCTGCGCTATCATCCAGCACCAGCGTTGTATTCACTATATAGGCAGATTGAAAAGATTAGCGAGGGAGAGAGAGGGGTACAGTACTTCATCAACTCTTTTTCAGTGTGGTCTGCTTTGGCGTGAGACCCGTTTTCCTGCAACCTGTGGTTTAAGGGATGGCAAATTGTCGCTAAACTAATATAACAACAAACCTTATCCATGCAGTTCTGGTTCTATTTGAATGACCGCCCCACACAGCTCGCGTTCGGCTTCTACGCCTCCCGTCTCTTTTGCATCGGCTGATAGATGCTGAGCGAACTCCAGTATGACTTCCCGTGAGACGCTTGTTAAAGTGGCTATGATCTCTTTTATTTCTTGATCCCTTTTTTCGTCAGTTACTTCTCCGGTGTCGACTGCGAGCAGAGTCTTTGTTGCCAGTACGTTCTGCCTGCGCTCACTTTTGATCTTGATCTTTACAGACACGTTCGAGACCTCTTCAACCAAATCCCTAATATTGCCATTCGAATCAAGCCTCTGGAACTTTCTTTCATCAACAAGCGGAAGCTCCTGATCCATCTGTTTTAGCTCAACATCGATCTTCAGAAGTTTGTTAATTGAGCTAGCCAGAAATGCTAGATGCTGTCTGGTGCTGAGGCAATCCTCCAGAGCAGCCCTGATCATATCCTTTACAACATCTGGCGAGATACCGTAGCGAAGGGCTATCTTCTGGTCTGTCTCACCTGCGAGGCTGTCGAGCATCATTGCATGAGCGCGCTGTTCTATTAAAGTCGAGTTCACCCTAAGGGGGAGAGCATCCTCACCTAGTTCCTTCAAATCCAGATCGATGTCATCTGCAATTCGCATCTAATAATCCATGGAAGATAACCCAACCTTTCTGGGCTGGACTCTTCCCTTCGCCCCAATTAACCCACTAAATAATTTTATCAGACTCCAATAATCCGAATCCGAAAATCTTAGTATACTGTCTTTTTTGGTCGGTGATTCAAGTCAGTTGGCATGATTCCACGAAGGGCTAGCAACGTTAAGTGGTTGGCCTTAAAAGAAAAGAATAAGCTGAAATGGTACTCAATAGTACCGATTATTGAATTTAGTACTATTTGGTATTGTTTATTTGAATTGATTTATTAGTACTAATGTGTTATTTTGGAGCTGCTTTACTAAGATTGAGTTTAGGAGAGAAAAATGACGCCGAATGTGCAATACCTACGACTTCAGGGCAAGGATATACCTTATAAGCGCACCTCCGTCCGTGTTGACCAATGTGAATTAGACGCTGACAACCCTCGCATTCAGTTTTTGATTGGACAAAGGGGGAGCGGTATTACACAAAATGAACTAGACAACTTGATTTGGGAGAAAGATACCGTAAAGGCACTTGGACAATCTATCTTCCAAAATGGTGGTGTTTATGATGCGATTATAGTTCAACGCAAGGGCAACGACGACAAATACATCGTCCGCGAAGGAAACTGCCGAACCGTCGCGGCGCGACACCTGCTTGAACAGCACCCTGGCGACGTTCGTTTCATGACTATGCCGGCCATGGTCTTCGACGTTGACCTGACTGAGGAAGACCTCGCTGTTCTTCTGGCTGATATGCACGTCGCTGGCAAAATACGATGGGACGCTTATGAGCAGGCTAAACATGTGCATGACCTCTATGCAATCTATGGTAAGACTTTCGATTGGTTAAGCGACCACTTGAGGCTCAGCAAATCTAAGATCACAGAATTGCTTTCAGCGTACAAGGCAACAAATGAGTTCTTGATTGCGAATCCCGCGCCTGGCAACGTAAGAAAGTTCTCACTTTTCCATGAAGTAATGAAGAAGAAAGACCTCCGACAACACTTTAACGACAGTTTAGAGTTCAAGCAAAAAATTCACAAATGGATTTCCGAAGGACGAATTACAGATTCGAAGCAAGTGCGCGATTTACCTCTAATTCTAGAGAATCCGGAAGCGACCCAGGTACTCGAAGCCGATGGGTTTGAGGAAGCGCAGAAGGTGTTAATTCGGAATGACCCTTCTCTGGCGAGCGACCTATTCCTAGCAGTGAAGACAGCAACGGAAAAGCTGAAGAGAGCACCAGCAAGTGATATTCAGGACTTAAAAGCCGGTGATGCACAGAAGGTTATCATGCTACGGAACCTTCATCGCGCCATTGAAGACTTGGCCACGCTTGCAGGAATGAAGTTATGAAAAGAAGAATGTCCTGGAGGCCGAAGCCCGTGCGACTACTTCGTAGCTCGGTAGCGCGTCCTTCAGCCAATAAGCTGCGCATTACAGAAATCTCTACTGAGCCAATAGCGGCAGATACTAGATTGTTTGTTTGGAAACGCGACGGAAGGAAATGTCGAAGCTGTAGCTCGCAGAAGGACCTTCAGTTTGATCACATTGTTCCACGATCGTGTGGTGGTTCTAATCTAGCCGAGAACATCGAATTACTTTGCAAACGATGCAATCTGAAGAAAGGCGCTCGTCTGTTTGTACCGCGTCCGAGTGAGTCTAAAGGGTAGCCATATGCCGAGCGAGCAGCAGACTTGTAACTACAGGAGACTAATTCGTTGAGCAGCCATCCATTGTTCAAACTAGGTGATCCAGTTCAGAGAATCAATCGCCCAGAGTTAATTGGGCTAGTCCGCGAACCGCGTTGGAATGAACAGACTGAGAGTTGGACCTATCTAGTTCAGTTCGGTGCGCAACTACTCGCCCTGCCAGAAGATGTACTGCAACCCCTCCAAGAAATTCAAAGCCCTTGGGATTCACTCAGACAGGGCAGCCTCTCAGGTTTGCGCCATTTTATTTTTACTCTCACGTTTCACCGATTGCATTCACCGACCACGCGTGTAGCATATGCTTTCTCAACAGCAAGAACTCAATTTTATCCACATCAGTTTAAGCCCCTGCTTAAATTCTTAGACAATCAGGGTAAAGGTTTGCTTATCGCGGACGACGTTGGTTTGGGTAAGACCATCGAGGCAGGATATATTTTGCGTGAACTCCAAGCGCGACAGATTGTTGAGCGTGTACTAATACTTGTGCCAGCCCGCCTTGCACCAAAATGGAAAAGGGAAATGCGGCTCAGGTTTGAAGAACACTTCGATATCGTCAAAGGAAGCGACCTTGCTAGACTTGCGGAGCTTTTGCGGCAAGGAAGAGAACCTGAACCCTTTCGTTGGATTGTATCTTACGAAAGTGCCCGCCCCGAGGAGATTCGGCTTGCATTCGACGAAACCCAACCTCCAATCAATGTTTTCATCGCTGACGAGGCGCATCGAATGCGTAATTCAGAGAGCCTTCAACACAAAATGGGGGCGACTCTTAGTCGCTGCTCGGATAGCGTTCTGTTTCTGACTGCCACGCCGGTCCAGAATAAGCTAGAAGATCTATGGAATTTGCTGCGCTTGCTTTCTCCGGAAGAATTCCCCGTTTGGCCGCTGTTCCAGAACCAAGTTGAAGCGAATCGCCTGATCCTTGCTGCACAACATGCACTGACCCAAAGCCCCCCTGAAGCCTTACGGGCAAGAACCTTGCTGGAGCAGTTTGCTCGATCTCACGGATCTACATTCTTGTTGTCTCAGGAATTCATATCATCAATTCTCGAGCGCCTCGATGGAACCAATTTGGAGCGTGAGGATTTCGTCGAACTGCACTCAAATATCGCCCAATTGAGCTTGCTCGGTAACATCATCTCACGCACCCGTAAAGTAGAAGCTATGCCCGACCGTGCTATCCGTTTCGCGAAGTGGTTTGGTGTCAATCTCACGGATGATGAACGCGAGATCTACAACAGCGTCGAAGCGCTCTGTCGCATGTCTTCGCCTGGCATGGATACATGGGGGTTTAGGATGAGCCTACTAATGGCGTACCGTGCAACCGCCAGTTCAATTCCGGCTGCAATGCAGTATTTTTCAGAAAAGTTAAGGCAAGCAGGCGGTCTAGATGATTTTGAGACCCAATTCGAAACGGAAGAAGAGCCAGCGCAGATATCACCCGGATCCAATGCCTGGTCGGGTCCCAGCCGCTCGTATCTGCAGAGTCTTGTTACAAAATGGGAACAGACGGGCAAAGTTGATACTAAACTCGAAGAATTAGTGAAAGCAATCAGAAAGTTATGGAAACAGGATGGCAAGGCACATCGAAGCCAACGCAAAATCGTAATCTTTTCTTATTTTCGCAGGACACTAGAGTATTTGAGAGTTGCTCTGACCAAGCGCGGTTTCAACCTAAGGATGATACATGGCGGTATCTCAGTTGATGAAAGGGAGTTTGTCATTGACGAGTTTTTGGAGCGTGAAGATGTGCCATTGCTCCTTACGTCTGAGGTTGGTGGTGAAGGAATAGATTTGCAAAAAGCTTCTGTCTTATTCAACTACGATTTGCCTTGGAACCCGATGGTGGTTGAACAACGTATTGGACGCCTCGACAGAATTGGACAACAGGCCAAGCGTATCGTCATCGTAAACTTTATCGTTAAAGATTCGATCGAAGAATATGTCCTTCAACGGCTCTTCGAAAAGATAGATATATTTCGCGAGTCCATCGGTGAAATGGATCCGATCATCGGTGAAGAGATTGAACGCCTGACGGAAAAGGCTCTGAGCGGAGACCTCTCCTCGGAAGAGATGATGCGGGTCGTAGAGGAACGAGGCAATGCCCTAGAAACTCGGGTTAAGGAGGCGCGCACGATGCTTTCCCGGGTGGATAATCTTCTGGCAGCAGATCAGAGTCTAGTCGATGAGATCAATGCTGTTACTGGAGAGCGACAGATTCCATCTGAGTCGGATTTGCTGCTTTTCTTAAACATGTATCTTGAAAGAAACTTCTCCGGATGTCAGCTACCGTCTGAGGTTTCTACTAGGGTAGTGAAGGTTGATCTTCGCGGGCCATTGGGCGCGAGTATCGAAGCCGCAGCGCCGGAGATAGGTCCTGATGCCGCAATCTTCGGACGCCGGATCATGGGTGGGTCAGTTGAGCTCACCTTATCGCGAGAGGCCGGATATCGGCATCCGCGAGCAGAGATGCTTCATTTGCGCCATCCGCTAGTCAAATTCATTGTTAGAGAGGTAGCTAAGGAGAAAACCAAGGCGGCCTTCGCTTTGGCTCTGAAGGAAAGCTCTCTGTTGCCGCCCGGCTTATACGGTTTCCTTGTCTCCCTCCTCGAATTGAAGGGTCAACGCTCTACAACAAGGCTTTCCGCTGTAATCGCCGATATGGAAAGCGACTTGATCTGGAAAGACCCAGAAGAAACAACTCCAGTGATATTACAAATGCTGGAAAGTGGTCAGGACGTGGAAATAAACGGCGTCACGCAAAATCAGGTTGAGAATATAAAGAAACGGTTGCTTACGGGATTAGACGCTTTGAAAGCTGAGTGGAATCAAAGGGAGCAGCGTCTTGACCAAGTGAGGGCAGAACAACGCCAGGCAATTATCCTAGGAGCTGTTCAATTAAAGCTGGAAAGGGCAAAACAGAGGTTATGCACACTACAAGAGCGCCATGCAGCAGAATTTCCGATACGCATGGCTCAGGCACAATTGGAGAAAGCTGAACGAGAATTCGCAAATACGTTGGAACGGAATGCGACAGTTACAGATGCTGGAATCGGGCCAGTACTAGAAGTGGCTGTTGGCTTTTTAAAAGTCGAAGGAGGAGGCAACTAATGAGCAGACCAAGATCAATCCATTTAGGTGTCGACTACGGCACAAGCACCTCGAAGCTCGTACTTCGCGACTATGCCGCGCCTGGTGGTGAGCGCGCCGTACTGATTGGTAAACGGAATAATTATCGTTTTCCTTCTACTGTTTACTGTAGTAGTGATAGGGTTTTCCTGGGGCATAAACCTTTAGGCGGCTCATTGAAAGGAGAAACGGCTACATGCTATGAAAGTATCAAAATGCGTGTGGCAGACGAAGTAAAGAATAGCCCCGGGCGTTATTATTATGGACCGCAACATGAATTCCCAGCAGGCTTTCACGCAAGCGATTTTGCAACTCTTTCGGTCTGGTCACTGATTTCAGAAGGTGCGATGGCAGTTCGGGACGTTCTAAGGATTACTGATAGTAATCTTGGAATGACTTTAGGCATTCCTATGAGTTTCTTCGCCGATCCCGACCTTCGCGCTGCTTTTGTTATGATAGCCCGCACTGCATGGCAACTCTATCGAACTCACGGCTCACTCGTCGGAGATACGATCAACCTAGCCGATGCGAGAAAGTGGTTAGACGAAGCCCACCATTCAGTCAAATTAAAAGGATCCGTGTCACCAACTCAAATCAGAGATTGGGTTCGCTCAGAAGCCGAAGCCGCAATGCTTTGGGCGTTTCGGTCGCCTGGGGTTCCAGCAGGCCCTTATTTCAAGATTGATGTCGGAGCAGGGACGACAAATGCAAGCATGTTTCGTATTACTGACGAGGTTATTGATGGGAAAAGGGTTAAATCAGGTTTTGTTTTCTTCGGTACATTTTCTGGCCCTTACGGCATGGATGCGATGGATCATGCGCTTGCCATTCATTTGAGCATGGACGTTAACAAATGTTTGGACTTGCGCTCGCAGGAAGATCGGTTGCTGCACGACTCGGATGTATTGAACGCTGTGGAAGAGACTTTTGGGCAGATTCGGGATAGTGAGGTTGAGGCATGGAGGCGAGGACTCATCAAGATAATGGCTAATCCTTATGAAGTAAAGGCATGGGGAAAAGCAAATGTTTTTGTGATTGGCGGTGGTAGTTTGGTAGCTCCATTGCGAAGCTTTCTTTCCACACATCCAAACGGACAAAACGAGCGCATCTCACAGCAGCACCCCGATATACCGTCCGATCTTTTTCCAGAGAAGGGGACAACTATTTCAGCAAACCTCCTGCCCTTTGTTAACGTTGCCTATGGACTCTCAAATCTTGGATTTGCGGTTCCAGAAGCCGAGACACCTGAAACCATTCCCCCTATAGGTGCCTTGCCTAAGCGAAAGAGGCTTCGACACGAAGATATATATGGCGAGTAGGAACAGCTATCCTGAACAGGGTACATACTCCTGACCACTGGCAATTGGCTTGGAGTCAACCTAACGGGGCTCCTTCTCAACGCCATCTACGGACCGATCAGTGCGTTGCGCGAATTCAGTAAGCACTTGGTATTGCGATTGAACTCTCACACTAGAGAACGGAACTTTGAGGGTACACACATAAGGTGAAATATCCGTTCTTTCGTTTCTACAAGTTTACCTTGGGCTTCGCGCATTTCCTTACGCGCACGTTGGCGCTCTTGAAGTCGAGGCAGTAACTCATGAAACATGTACCTAAACCCTCGCCTTGCCCTGAAATGAATCCAGCCTCCTTTATGGCTAAGATCGACTTTGGTGCGGTAGGCCACTGAGTTAGTGTTCTGCCGTCCGGCCACATACCATTGCCACGACTCTTCAGTTTCTGTTGCCAGCCAGCGGCGGCGGGCCTCGCACCACTCGCGCCAAGCCCGTTTGTATTGCTCGGCTTCCTCCATGCATTTTGTCCGGACTCGTTTTGAAGCCATTGAAAGGCGATGTCTGGTTGGGTAGCCCAGCCTCCGTTCGCCGGAAACGGGAGAGTTTTCCGCGACCTTTGCGCCGGAAGAAAGTATACGTACTTTTCCCCATCCAAACTGGACGAGATGAAAGAACATTAGGCAATCGAGCCTTGCCAGTTGTATTTCAGTCGTTAATTCGGCCATCTACTTGCGCCTTCTCGACCGAAGGAGTATTGATCTATTCGAGGCGGGACGCCTACCATTACTGATTGTCTACACCTAAAAAGTCTCTCAACCGTTCGCAATATATGGAATTTGAAAAATTATGAGCAAATTCGAGGAGGGGTAGTTTAAGTATAAACTCCTCCTCAAATCCTACATGCGGTTTGTGGACAGCAGAATAACTCACTTCAATTTACCCTTCTTCGTGAGCTGAGTTTTGCGTATAACATCTAGTTTCTTTCGCGGTCTTCCGGGTTTGCCATAGATTCTCACAGATTCTAGCGCCTGTTCTTCGATAGCATAATCACGCCCTACTTTCTGTGCAGTAAGTTTGCCTTCAGCTATCAACTGCCGAATACGGCGAGAGCTTACTCCCAGAATTTCTCCTGCCTCCTCTGTGCTTACCAGCCTCATATTCCCAGATTATATACAAGACCAAAAATATTCCGCAAGCGGAATAATGATTGACAAAAACTTCCGCATACGGTAGAATAGTCCTATTATGATCTTTGATAATCAAGCTGAAAGCCTAAAGGGTCTGGACTTGTATTGTTGCCGTGCTGAGTAGGTGAATAAGCAGAGCGGAGTGAGTATGGCACCCACTCGCCGACTAGCGCACACTAAGCAATTAGCCAATAAATGGTAAAGGGCTAGATGCTTCCAACATCTAGCCCTTGAATATCCAGCCTGCGGTAACAGGCTTGAAAGGATTATCCAAATGAGAGGATACACCGAAGACACAAGCGACATCAAGAGTCTGATAGGCGAGCAAACCTATTCAGCTCCCAATCATCAAGAACAAGAGCTATTAGAGGCATCTGATACAGATCACGAGCCTCTAAGCTGTTACTTCTGCAATCGTGAAATCAAACCAGACCAGACCATCAACCTTCATCATCCGACCTACCTCAGCAATGGCGGCACACATGTTGAGCCAGCGCACGAGCGATGCCACGTCGAGTACCACAGCCGACAGGGGGACTATCGCAATTGGGGCAAGCGCAGCGCTGAGACTCGCAGATGGGCATTCAATCTCAAAGGCGTTAAGGATCATCCTGCCTATGAGTTTGACCGCGCTTACTATCTGATGCTGTACGCGAACTGATTGAGCAAGGGGATGGCTGAGGCTATCCCCTTATCACCTGATGGAGGACTTATGGACAACCAAACGAAATGGACAGAGCTACTACAGAAGGCTGTAATGGAGCCAGGATTGATTCTGCGAGCTTACAGCGCCTTTCATGGGTATTCGTTGAGCAATCAAATTGCCGCTTTGATTCAGTGTCAGATGCGCGGCATTGAGCCAGGGCCGATCAATACCTATCCAGGATGGCGGAAGCAAGGTCGGCAAGTCAGGAAAGCCGAAAAGGCTTTATGGCTGTGTATGCCCCTAGCGCGAAAGATCAAGGACAACGATGCTGGCGAAGATCAGACAGTCATTAGAACCTTTGTTTGGAAGCCTCTCTGGTTTGTCATAGCTCAGACTGATGGTGAACCGATCCAAGCGCAGCAGATACCAGCTTGGGACAAGGCCAAGGCATTGGCCGTGCTTGGCATTCAAGAAATCTCCTTCACGGTCACAGACGGCAACGTGCAAGGCTACGCAGAGAAAAGACAGGTAGCTATCTCCCCTGTGGCTGCTATGCCTCATAAAACTCTGTTTCACGAATTGGCACATGTCGAGCTAGGGCATACAGCAGAAACCTCGTTCAGCGACTCAGAGCGCACACCTAGAAACCTCAGAGAAGCCGAAGCCGAAGCCGTCGCCTTGCTCCTGTGCGAATCGCTTGAATTAACTGGAGCGAAGTTTTGCAGAGGCTACATTCAGAACTACCTCAAGGGCGATGTGATACCAGAGAAGTCAGCCATGAAGATATTCGGAGCGGCAGATCGAATCTTACGAGCAGGACGGGAATGCTGATGGGGCTGTGACGGCTCACAGTCAAAGCGGATCAACAGAGAGGCAAGCCAGGAATTGAGACCCCAAAACTTGCCTCTCTCATCCACCACGTATGGAGGACAAGTCATGTGTACATCCGATGATGAGGGAAAGCAAATCAATCTCGCCCACAAGGAAGCGGCAGAGTTGGCCTTCCGAGCACAAGAGGGTGATCCGGACAGCCTGATCCTGTTGCTAGAAGGCATCAAAGAGAAAAACAGTGACACGCAGGCATTCGTGTTGATTCAATCAGCGATTGATGAGGTGATCAGGCTGGGCAGCTTTTACTCTGATCTGAAGGGGGATTATCTCCGCATTCTCCTCAGAAAATTCAGGCAGAAGTAGTGAATCAATGTTGATCGAGATGGAGGGCCGCGCATTCCGATGATAACGCGGAGAAAGTAACAAAGGAGGTAAGCAGTATGGCTGGACAAATCATTCCGAGAGGAGAGCGTACCTGGCTTGTTAGAGTCTTTCTTGGCCGAGACTCGGCAAAAGGCAAGCGGCGCTATCTCAACAAAACGATTCGTGGAACGAAGAAGGACGCGCAACGGTTTCTGAATGGTGTTCTTCGTGACATTGATCTTGGTACTTTCATCGAGCCTTCAGGGGTGACGTTAAATGAGTACTTTGACAAATGGCTTGAAAGCGCCGCACGTCCGCGAGTCTCGCGGCGCACAGCGGATGGTTACGCGGGATTACTGAGTCGTTATATTCGGGGGCCTCTGGGTAGCAGGAGATTAGACAGGCTACAAGCTTTGGACATTCAGAAAGTCTATGGTGAGATGCAAGCCGAGGGATTGAGCGCAAGAGTTGTACGGCATACTCATTCAGCTTTGCACAACGCATTGAAGCAAGCCGTCAAGTGGGGCTTGCTCGTGCGCAATCCCTCTGATCTAGTCGAACTGCCCAAAGTGCCACACAAAGAGCGCCGCGTCCTTGCGCTAGATGAGGCAGTGCGCTTTCTCAAATTCGCTGACAACATGCCACGCGGTTTGATATTCGAGTTAGCGCTAATTACTGGAATGAGGCCGGAAGAATATCTAGCTTTGCAGTGGTCGGATATAGATTTTGATCATGGGACAGCCACAATTCAGCGGGCGCTCGTACGTCACAAGAAAGAGTGGAACTTCGAGAAACCTAAAACACCTCGCAGCCGTCGCAATGTTCCGCTGCCTTCCCTTCTCTTGCACAAGCTCACTGAGCATCGGCGAAAGCAGAACGAGGAACGATTGAAGGCTGGCCCACAATGGCATACTCACGGCTTGGTATTCTGTAGCGGTACGGGGACACCCTTATCAATACCGAGTCTTACCTATCGCTACTTTCGGCCAATACTCAAAGAGGCTGACCTGCCACAAATCAGACTCTATGACCTGCGCCACTCCTGCGCAACACTCTTACTCATGGCCGAGGAAAACCCGAAAGTAGTCAGTGAGAGACTAGGCCACTCAACAATAGTTCTTACTCTCGACACCTACAGTCATGTTCTTCCAACAATGCAGCAACGGGCTACAGCAAAGCTAGAAAAAATGCTCTACGAGGGAGCCTACACACAAGATGCACGTACTGGATAGTCTGTTTTACAGACCAACAAAAGCCATTTGTCCACATTGGCTGCTGTTAGTATGTGTTAGTATTTTCAGAGTGCAGGTTGCAATTTCACTAACACATACTAACGCTTCTATGCAGGTACTCGCTCCATTATCCCGCTCCACCTGATACTCACCGCATCGGACAGCGACTCTCCATAGCGATTGACCGCTATCCTACGCAGTAGTACAATCGTTTTTGGTGGCAACGAAGCTATACAGCTTCATTGAGGTTCCAGAGTTCACAAAGCGATTGCACGAAATAGCATCGCTCGATGTGCTTTTTGCAATTCAGGCTGACCTGATAGCCGACCCTGAGCGATGGCCCATAATACAAGGGGCTAATGGAGCGCGCAAAGGGCGCGTAGGTGACCCGGCCAAGAGGCGTGGCAAGCGCGGGAGCTTTAGATACCTCTACTACTATGTTGAGCATCGTGGTCATATCTATTTGATTTACCTGTTTGCCAAGAATGAGCAAGATAATCTTACAGCAGCACAAAAGCGGGTGATTGCGAGATTGGTTGACATAATCAAAGAAGCTGAGAGGGAGAAAAAATGAGACGATCAAAGGGCAAGTATATGAGCGATGAAACATTCAATCGAGTAGTGCAAGGATTTGAGCAAGCTGCGGCTCATGCAAGAGGCGAGAATGTTAGAGCGCGTGTTACAACTGTTCGAGTTCCTACCCCACCAAAACCACGAACTGCGGCGCAGATTGTAGCTACACGCCGCAACATCAAATGCTCACAATCCGCCTTTGCCCGAATGTTGAACGTCAGCGTTAAGACTGTTCAAGCATGGGAGCAAGGCATAAGAAAACCGAGCGATGCGGCTTTGAAACTGTTAGCCATAGCAGAGAAACATCCAGAGGTATTACTTGATTCGCTGTGACCATTTAGAGCTAGAGCATAATCCTTAGAGTTATGGCGAGCCAGCGAAGAAATAATCAAAGCGGATGCCCACAACCACGACTTACCCATAATGCGGCGGAAAGCTACTGAGAAGCTGGAAAGACTTCTTCACAGCGAAGCTGGCACACAATCTATAAATTGGCACACTATTGGCACACATAGAACGAGAAAGGCTTGTTTGATTTCTTGTAAATCATTAAAAGGAAAGAGGCGGCGATCGGAATCGAACCGATGGATAAAGGTTTTGCAGGACTAAGAAAACGGTTCGTATAGGCTCGCCGCTACTGCTATCTGCTTGTATTTGCTTGTAGTCGAGATTTTGATTTACAAGCTTATACAAGTCCATCTAAGCAGGTAGTCCCTACAAAAGTCCCTACAGTAGTTTAGGAAAAAAGGTGAGGAGATTCGGGAGTGATTGGGAGAGACAAAAATCTTGCATTAAAGTATTTGATGTTATTTGCTACCCTTTACGAAGACAAAGAAGGGTGTAGAATATCACCTGCGTTTTAGAAGATTGCATCAATTTACCAAGGAATTACGTCTATTTTGTTATAGTAGTATCAATTCCAGGAATGAGCAGTTTAGGAGATTAGCCATGAGTTCAAGTCAAACTACCTCATCTAACCTAACCGAACCACCAAATGACCTTGAAAAGAAGGTTGATCTGCTCCTTGCTATGCTCGTAGATGAACAAATCTGGAATCAGAATTCCCCTCCTAACGCTAGCTATAAAGTCCTACGTGATGTCCTTCAAAAACTTGGGTTTGATTTTACTCCAGACCCTGGTGTTATAGATGCCATAGAACTACTACACCAATATGGTGATGGATCTTATGTACTTTCCCGTCGAGAAGTATTCGACCGTATCAACAGAATCCTCTTACAATTTGATAAGCTGAGGGATAGTATCTCCTCAATAACAATGGAGGTAAGAGAGAGTGGTGTCCGAACACGCGAGGCAATTTCAGATATTGAAAAGAGATTATTGACGATCGATATGTCGCAGAAGCAACTCCTATCTGGAAAGGAAACCGAAGATCACAACACAAATCAACTCAATCAAACAATAACTCAGATGGCCGATCAATATTCTAACTTGAGAATTGAATATGGCGAGCTATCTTCCACTGTCGCTAGCTTAAATAAATTAATAAACATAATCCATGAAACTCTTACTAACATGTCTAAAGATGTGGCTCAAATGAAAGACAGTATTAGAAAATAAAAGAGAGGATTAGATAGGCAATTTAATGGAATTCAACAGGGTTCCTTGCCATCGCTGCCCGCAGCACAGTAAGTTTTTCAATGTTGATGAGACTACAAAAGCGACTGTGTTAGTCCACGTCTGCAAAGAAAACTGGTATGCAGAAATGGAAACAGTTGATTCAACTCCTCGCGAGGCAGACGATTCGCTTGCCCAATTGAATCGTGAACAACTACTAGCTTTTTGGAATAAGCTACGCCACCGTATATTCTCTTGCCCATATCGTAGAGAGAAATTCGTATACAAGGCTCTTCCTCTTGTTCTATCATCTCTCGCCCTTATCATCAGTGCGCTGAATAATGAGACTGTTAAATCTTTTTTGGGCTTTGCAGCAAAGGACCCTAAGCCAATGAAGTTAGAACAACCTATTCAAGTCACTCTGCAAGCTGATCCTCTGAAAGCAGCGCAACCCCTCAATGTAATTCCTCAAGCTGAGTCGTCTACCGACCAGAAAAGATCAGACAACAGCAACGCAAATAGTGGAAGCAAATCTGAGAACATGCAGCAGACCACTCCTCTAGGTAGAAAGAATAGTAACGCTAGGAAATAGCCAAGCGCTTTGTAATTCCTGTATTCTCCACCACCGAAATCTTTAAATACTAGCTCCTCCTACCAATACACATGACCACACAGAAATACGAAAGGGTTGATATTACCCTGCCCTCAGAGTTGCTCAAGAGGTTCGAGCAGTTTTGTGAGAAGGAAGGGATGAAAATCAGCTCTCGAATGGCTGTGCTGATTAGGAAGGATTTGGAGGGGAGGAAATGAAAAACGAGAAAAGTCAAACACTGAGAAACTATAATTGGAAGTTCTTTATCTTCGTTATTACCATTGGAATCATCATCTTTCTTGGATTAGCCCACATATCTTCCGATTCATTCTTTTGCAAGCACAATCCACAGAAATGTGTTTGTGAGAGATGGAACGTGCATACGGGTAAGAATAGATTCATTTCTGAGAAATCGTGCCTTGCCTTTGATGCTCCTTGTAAAGCCTCCTGCAATAAATACAGAATAAAAACCCAAGTAGAGATTCAAGCAGAAGTGGACAGGAGAGATTGTGAAGAGAATCCCCGAGACGACGATAAGTGTAGGTGCTTAGAATATAAATGTATTTACCCAAAAGGCGCTTATAGCACGTCACCTGACCTATCTTGCGAGATATTAGAATACGCTGATGGAACACAGATCAAAGCTCGATCCATAAGTTGTATATATGCTCTGCCAAAGAATTGATTGCCCCCAACTCACTATCGCTTAGAAACCGTTGCGATGCGAAAAACGGTGCTGGCTCTGGCTGCCTCGGCAGGATGTCCAGAAGATACCGGGGCTACCTACGTGGTGGTAAAGGGAACCACTTACATCGGCCTGTGTACAGGGCAGGATGCGAGAGGGTGAAAGGCCCTCACTCTGTTTCAATTCAATAGTTCGGAAGCCCTATGCCTCTTTATAGTACTTTTAACAGCAGGTAAATAAGCGCAAAGAGCCTTTGAAACAGATAATCAACTTGTTCGTTTGAGCTTATCGGGGTCTTCCCTGTTTCAGTATGCCTTATCATAAAGTTGTTACCGATGTCAGTCAGTTCCTTGGCTTCACGTTCGAGTCTTTCCCGAAAGTGAGGCTCTGATGAGGCCTTATCAAGTAGGATTGTAATTGATTTCTTCTTGTCTGTAGGATCTATAACTGTTTTAAGCCGTTCCCAAGCATCCCAGAGCTTTTCAAGGGATTCTCGCCTAACACTAGGATCAGGGTCGAAGTATTTTGCGCGAGATGCTTCGAGCAAAGCGTCCAAATGGGTATCACCCGTTTGAAAAACAAGAGCCTGCAAATCCTCACGAAGTATTGGAGAACCCAAGCGGACGATC
This sequence comes from Blastocatellia bacterium, assembly GCA_963728545.1. GTDB lineage: Bacteria > Acidobacteriota > Blastocatellia > UBA7656 > UBA7656 > DASUNP01. The sequence continues at coordinate 574,664 of CAVSKO010000002.1, read as the reverse complement.
TGTCCATTGTCTTGCAATTCATACGCGAGTCCATTTCGAGCAAGAATTCGCTCGATCTTCTCCCGAAACTCAGCCTGTCCGCGCTGGCGATCAAAGCTAAGATGATGGTGCACAAAAAAACTATGGTAATCATCTTGAATTGGCTTCGCCACACTTCTGTGGCAAAACTCAATCAGGTCCAATATAGTTAGTGTCGTAGGGGGATTAGTCAAATCTATTCCCCAAGCTAGATTATTCATATCTTGTGGCCAGTTAAGCTCAGGCAGCTCGGCACGAATGGTCAGAGCCATTGCCCTTTTATCCAAACCAATGACTCCATACCCATCCGGACACAAAGCAGGAAACTCTTCCCCGAAGTAGTCATTCCTAATGCAACTCTCAATGAGGCTGATTATGCCGCCCCAAACATCACCTGTAATCTCCTCGTTAATACGGGGACTGGGACCGCGCTCTCGATCACTAAAGTAAGAAGTCATCTCAACTCGTCGGTGTTCGGAATTTGCTATAGACACGTAAGTATATGTGTACTGGTTTAGGTTATACAATATGTAACTCCACAAAGTACTTGGCCTCTATTCAGCTATACCATCTGTTGTGGAATACAGTTCCGGTAAGTCAATTAGTTGTATGTTTAGAAACCGGCTGGTGATATACTATACTCCCGAAGGAGTAGCAGTATGGTCACAATCCAAATAGGGAATGATGCCTCTCGAACTCTCAGCGATCCAAGAGATGTAGATGAGAGTTGGGTTAATGAACAGATTAACCGAAGAAGGAGGGACGGTTTAGCTGTCTGTGTTCGCGTGACTATCACTAGTGAAGATATGACTACGGTCCTGGCCAGTGATGGTTGCGGTGGACCAGGAGGATGGCGAAGACCACAGGACACACTGGAGCAGGACATACTGGATTTATGGATAAAGCTCGGTATGAATAAACCTGGCTTCAGTGGTGGAAATTTAGTGGCTTTGCTTAAACAGTTGCGAAAGCTCATCCATTAAACTGTCATTAGTGACCTATTAACTTTTTGCTTGGAGTGCGGATGTCTGACTACTTCAAGAAAATCTCATCACTCAGAACCAGGAAGGGTCAAGGAAGGAATAATCCTTTTTATCTCGAAGTCTCCACAGCTTACAGACTAGAGGATGCGAAAAAGGGATTGCTTCTGCAGCACCTAAGAAAGCTCCACGGCAGCTTAAGTCAACAAGCTCCAGGCTTTTTTATCAAAGAAGAAGATCTACCAAAGTTCTTAAGGATTCTTCATCAATTATTGGAAGACAAATCCACAGATTTTGGCTCCTGGACTAGAACCCTGATTAGCAACTTGCTCCAAAAGAAGAATGAAAAAGTTGATATCGCAGATATTACTGAAGAGCTTAAGAAACTCGAAAAACAGCTAGCGTCAAAACACAAAGCAGAATTAACTGCACTACAACGTCAGCTATCAGACAAAGATAAAGAAATTGCATCTTTGAGTCTCAAATTAGAGAAAGCAAGACAGCAAAGACAAAAAATAAGAATCCTTGAGATGGAACGGAGTGTTCCGCTTTTCAGAAACCAACTTAAAGAGTTCAATCGCCTTGTAGATAACGGGAAAGAGATATCTAAGGAAAAAGGTGTTAAGCAGGAGACTCTTTACCAGGATTACTTAAAAGAGAATTTCTGGATGTTCGGTGTAGAGTACATTTCTGTAAAGAGCAAACCAAAGTCTGACGTGAATAGAGAACCAGACCTTTTACTGCAACGAGCAGATGGCTTTAACGATGTTGTTGAATTAGAGAACCCAACTGACAATCTGTTTATTGAGAGGTCAAACCGTAGAGAGCAGTCCAAAGAGCTTAAAGAATCTCTGGCACAGACTATGGACTATCTGGATGACTATGCGAGGAGATATCCAGATGTTTACTACCAAGATGAGATTGATACATATAAGCCCAAAGGGATTATTGTCATAGGTAGGTCTGGGGAGAAGAATTCTGAAAAGACCCCTAAACAAGTAAGAGATCTAAAAAGAAGTAAGAGGCAGTTGAATAGCTATCTTCATGGGATTGAAATATGGACCTACGATGATCTGATGCTTAATGCAGAGCGAGTAATCGAACTGTTAGAGCGCGGACCTTCGAAGCAAGGGGCATTGAAATAGCTATGTTTGAAAACTATGATCACAAAGCGATCTTTGAAAGCGATGTTTGGCTTTGCTTCACTGCATTTGGAGAAGGCTATACTCTTGTCCTGTACCGAACAAGTTTCGAGTGGACAATCTGGTGTTATCCTCCGAATGATAAATATCCACACGTCTATTATGAGCCTAAGGTAATGGATGTTCTATTGGAAAATGGGCTGTATGAATCAAAGGACAATGAGACATTCATAGATGCAAAAACACAATATCAATATACCGACAAAGGCAGGCAGCTCTACGAAGAGTTGATGGATATCCCTCTGGAAGAAAGGGAGCAAGCTTTTATATCTCGAATCAAGATTGACTGGTCCAAGTACTGAGATTCAAGAGAAAGAATCCTTCTAACACCAAACACGATCAAAGGTCTAAATAACCTTTATTCAATAATTTGCTCGCCTGAATCAAATCAGCAATTTAGAGATACACAAATTCGCAGAACATGAGTCAATAAGAAAAGAAAAACCTTTCCCTACTCAATCCAAGTCATGCTGTTAAAGAAGATAAGGTAGGTTGAAGAAGGTGCAAACACTACCTACAAAAATCCCTACAGTTAATTTGAAAGGATGTGGAGAATGCCGCCTAAGTTGTTGGAATGAAAGAGGCGGCGATCGGAATCGAACCGATGAATAAAGGTTTTGCAGACCTCTGCCTTACCACTTGGCTACGCCGCCACGACTTGTCAAACGAAAAGCGAAGGCTATTCCCTTTTCTCTTCTCGCTCTATTAGGGTCTGCCTTCGCCTTAATCTGTTGGAGCGGGAGACGGGATTTGAACCCGCGACTTCGACCTTGGCAAGGTCGCACTCTACCGCTGAGTTACTCCCGCTCGAAGAATTTAATTCTATCCGCGCATTTCTTGATCTGTCAACTCTCTCCTCTAGCTTCTTCTCTCTACACAATCTCTAACTTCATCACAAATGCATCTTCGGTCGGCAAGCGATAATAATCCCGACGGCGACCTACGTAAGCGAACCCCATATTTCTGTAAAGCGACTGCGCTGCCTCGTTCGATGCCCGAACCTCAAGCAAAACAAATGAGACTTCGCGACAGGTCCCCTCTTCGATTCCTGCCGTCAAAAGGCTCCGTCCAATGCCCATTCTTCTATACCGAGGGTGGGATGCGATGTTGTTGACGTGCAATTCATCTTCTACCGTCCAGCCCGCAAAAAAGCCTAATACGCTCGGGCCGGGTGTGAGATTGCGGGCTACAAGCATTACCGAATTCTCGTTCTTGAGCAACTCTCGCCGGTAAGCATCGTACCCCCAGCGATTCAACCCGCTGCTCTCTTCTATCACCACAACTTCGCCCAGATCCTCCTCCTGCATTCGCTCTATTATGTAGCGGCGGAGCGGGGATGGCCTCTCATGTTCTTTCCAGTTACTTACTGTCAAGTATTTGACCTCTGTTTTAAAAATCAAATGCTCGGGAACGATTATTCCTGCTTTACTACTCGCTTGATCTTAGAACCAAGTACGCCTTCTGAAAGTTTTATCTCTGCTTCGGAAACTCTTACGTAGCAAGCACGCAACCGTTCAGGGTCTTCGCCCCCGCTCCGCGCGTACTTCCTAAAAGCAATCTCTGCGATAGCTTCAGCCGACAAGCGATCGGTCGTACTCACTGACTTTCCGGTCGCCCTTATAAACTCGGCATTCGCAGCGGCCCAATCACCCGCAAAGACTACATTATCCAGATGCGCGACACGCTCGATTGCCTTTGTCGCTATTGTAACAACCGGCGGCTCCTGGGCAACAAACAATCCCTCTTCATCCAAACTGAATAGCTGAGAATAGACTTCCCCCTTGTAAGCATTCACAGTGGCAAAAACTTGTTGCGCCGGAGCGGCAAGAAAAGCGACCGCTTCCAGTGATGTCACACCCACGACCCGCTTCCGGGTTGCGGCTGCGAATCCCTTGATCGCAGCCATACCGACGCGCAAACCCGTAAACCCGCCCGGCCCCGTGCATACTGAAAAAAGATCGATGTCGTTTATCGTCAGCCCGGACTCGCTGAGCAATGAATCGATTTCGGCCCAGAGTCTCTCTGACCGCTTCTCATCCGCAACGCCCTGATAGCTTCCAATCAGTTTCGTCCCGCGCGCTACGGCCAGGCTAGCTCGTTTCGACGAAGTGTCGAGGGCAAATATGATTGGAAGCCTCTGTTCATCCGAGTTAGACATCTTTGCTGCCGCGTCTCGGGTCGAGCTTCGGCCGCCAATTGCCCGGGCATGTTTGACAGCCTCTGCTCTGGCGATTATATATTCTGGTCATGGCATAGACAACCTGTCTATACTAGAGCGTCCTTAGTACCATATGAACGCTCGGCGGAAACAGGTGGAAAGGTTGCGATGGACAACTACATCGGCATTATGACAGGCGGGGGCGATTGCCCCGGACTCAATGCCGTGATACGCGCCGTCGTTCGTCGCGCGCTCCTTGACAAGATACCCGTACTGGGAATTCATTCGGGATGGCAGGGGCTGATAGACGGAGACATCGAGCCGCTCACAAGGTATTCCGTGGCCGGAATTCAATACAAGGGCGGAACCATACTCGGCACTTCTCGCTCGAACCCACTCGCAAGTCCTGAATCGCTTCAAAAGATTCGCGATCACTGGCGCAAATACGGGCTGAGCAGCCTCGTAGTCGTAGGAGGTAACGGGACACTTTCCGCCTCATTGAGAATGTGGCGCGATCACGGCTACCCAATAGTCGGCGTGCCCAAGACAATCGATAACGACATCCTCGGAACCGATTACACATTCGGGTTCGATACGGCGGTCTCGGTAGCGACGGAAGCCATAGACCGGCTCCACACGACTGCCGAAGCTCTACACCGTGTGATGGTGGTGGAAGTCATGGGCAGGCATACGGGTTGGATAGCGACGTATGCAGGTATCGCGGGCGGCGCAGACATAATTTTGATCCCCGAGATTCCTTTTCGCATATCGAATGTGTGCGATCTTTTGTTACAGCGAAAAGATATGGGGCGAGCATTCTCTATAGTCGTCGTAGCGGAGGATGCTCGCCCTGACCCGGAAGATGATTTTCTAACTTCTGACCAGAGACATCGCATCTACGATCAAGAGCGGCTTGGCGGAATAGGCCAAATAGTCGCGCATGAGATTGAAGAACGCACAAAGATATCAACCCGCGTGACCGTGCTCGGCTATGTCCAGCGGGGAGGTGTTCCGACCGCGTATGATCGAGTGCTGGCAACGCGTATGGGAGTCAAGGCAGTAGACCTCATAATCGCCGGGCAGTTTGGGCAAATGACTGCGCTGCGCGGATTAGATATAACCAGCGTCCCGTTAGAGGAGATTGCGGATAAGACGAAAACGATTGATGAAGCGATCTATCGCACGGCAGAGATATTTTTCGGTTGATTCCCCGTTGATGAGTCCCCAGAAGTTGTTATTAACATCTGCCCAATTTATTATTCTCTGATATGCAACAAGGCACGCCAATGCTCAGGCAGTACCAGGAGATAAAGCGCCAGCATCCCGGCACTCTGCTCTTTTTTCGCCTCGGGGATTTCTACGAGCTTTTCTTTGACGATGCGGTGATAGGCGCAAAGGAGCTTGAGATAACGCTCACAGCGCGTAACCGAGAGCGCGGCTCACCCGTCCCGATGTGCGGCGTCCCATATCACGCGGCGAGCGGATATATTGCAAAACTTGTCCGAAAAGGGTATCGCGTTGCGATCTGCGAACAGACCGAAGACCCGAAGAAGGCAACAAAACTGGTGCGGCGCGAGGTCGTCAGGGTCATCACGCCCGGCACAGCAATAGATTCGCAGTTGCTAGAAGCCAGGGAGAACAACTACCTCGCATCGATCTTCGGCATGGGCCAGGGTATGGCCGTAGCGTTTCTGGATCTCTCGACGGGCGAGTTCGTCGTGACCGAGTTCGCAGGCGATGCGGCCTGGGAGCGCGCGCTTGAACAGTTAGACTCTTTCTCGCCCCGCGAGATTATTTTCCCGAAATCGCTTGAGCCTCTTTTCAATTCAAACAACCGGCAACAGGCAGCTACCGCAAGCGCGAGTTCGGAAACGAATGGCGTTGCAACCGCTTTCAGTCTTGCGGGCAGCCAGCCGTCGCTCAACCCACTGGATGAATGGAGTTTCACTTTACAAAACGGGCGCGAGCTTCTCCTCACGCATTTCGAGGTAGCTTCGCTCGACGGGTTCGGGCTTGGCGGGCACGAGCTTTCAATCGCCGCGGCTGGCGCTGCGCTCCATTACGTCCGTGAAACACAGAAGGCCGATGCTTCGCACATTACGGGCATCTCTTATTTCGAGCCGAATGCTTTCTTGATGCTCGACTCGACTACGGTCCGCAATCTTGAGCTGGTCGAAGCAATTAACGGGTCGCGCTCCCGCACGCTGCTCGGAGTGCTGGACGAGACCGCGACCGGCATGGGATCGCGGTTGTTGAAACAATGGCTGCTGCGCCCTTCGATGAAACTCGGCGAGCTGAAATCGCGGCTCGACGCCGTCGAAGAGTTAAAGACCGCTCTGATGCTCCGCGACCGTTTGCACTCGGAGCTTAAGAAGGTGGCCGACCTCGAACGGTTGATGGCGCGCATAAGCATGGGGCGGGCTACGCCGCGCGATCTGGTTGCTCTAAAAACATCCGTAGATTCTGTGCCGGAAATAAAAGTACTGCTCGGGGACTGCTCGTCATCGCTTCTTGAGATACTCGCAGAGAGCCTCGACGAGCTTCCCGACCTCCGCGACTTAATAGGAGCAAGCCTTGTCGATGATCCCCCGGCAACCACCGCCGACGGCGGGTACATACGACCCGGCTACAGTGCAGAGCTGGATGAGGTGCGAGAGCTTTCGACTTCCGGCAAAAGCGTTATCGCTCGCATCGAATCGCGCGAGCGGGCGCGCACAGGCATCGCAACGCTCAAGGTAAAGTTCAACAACGTCTTCGGGTATTTCATCGAAGTCAGCAAGGCAAACGCGAAGAGCGTCCCGGATAATTATGAGCGGCGGCAAACTCTCACGAACGCCGAGCGATATACAACGCCGGAGTTGAAAGAGTATGAAGCGAAGGTGCTGGGCGCGGACGAGCGGATCGCGGAGATCGAACAGGAGCTTTTTGCAAACATAAGGCAAGCGGTCGCGGTTGAAACCCGTCGCGTGCAAGCGGTAGCCCAGGCGCTTTCCACGCTCGACGTTTTGCTTTCGCTTGCCGAGGTGGCGGCCCGCCGCAATTACACTCGCCCGCTGTTGACCGAAGATGACGAAATTTATATACGCACCGGACGACACCCGGTGATCGAGTTGAACAGGCGAGCGATTCATTCCCAATGACGTTTATCTGAACAACTCTACAGACCGCGTGCTTATAATAACCGGCCCGAACATGGGAGGGAAATCGGTCTACTTGAGGCAAACGGCTTTGATTTCGATCATGGCTCAAATAGGCTCGTTCGTCCCCGCAGACGAAGCGCGCATCAGCATAGTTGACCGCATCTTTACACGCGTCGGAGCATCGGATAGTTTGGCGCGCGGGCGATCAACTTTTATGGTTGAGATGACCGAAACGGCTAACATCCTCAACACGGCCACGCCGCGCAGCCTTGTGCTTTTGGATGAAGTGGGTCGCGGCACATCTACGTTTGACGGGCTGTCGCTCGCGTGGGCTATCACGGAGTACCTGCACGACAACCCGCAGCACGCGGCCAAGACGCTTTTTGCGACCCACTATCACGAGATGACAGAGCTTGCTAAGCTGCTACCGGGCGTTCGTAATTATCAGATGGCGGCAAAGGAATCAAACGGCGCTATAGTCTTTTTGAGAAGAGTCGTAGAAGGCAGCGCGTCGAAGTCATACGGAATAGAGGTCGCGCGGCTGGCAGGTTTCCCGCGCAATGTTATCGAGCGCGCCAGAGAGATACTGTTAAATCTGGAAGCGAACGAGCTTGACGTAACGGGGCGACCGAAATTCGCGCGTCACTTGCCGACGGGCAAAAACGAGCCGCAGCCTTCGTTGTTCGAAGTCGCAAACGACGCGGTCATAGATGAGTTGCGGCAGGTTGATACGACGGAGATATCTCCTGCGGATGCGCTAGAAGTTTTGCGACGGATGAAAGAGCGTTTGGTTTAGCTGAATCTATTCATTAGATCTTTAGTTTTCAGCCCCGCCTAACCTTGAATGAAAATCAGCGCGACTGTCATAACACTAAACGAGGAGGATAATATAGCTGCCGCGCTTGAGTCGCTGGCGTGGGCGGACGAGATTATAGTCGTTGATTCTGAAAGCACAGACCGCACGGTTGAGATCGCTCGCCGGTTTACAGAGCGGATCTATGTGAGGGCGTGGCCGGGGTATTCCAATCAGAAAAACTTTGCGGCACAGCAGGCTAGCTTCGATTGGGTATTCAGCCTCGATGCCGATGAGCGCGTTTCGGAAGGGCTTGCCGTTGAGCTGCAAAAACTGAAGCGAGGGCCGGAGCCAACGGTCGCAGCATTCGAGATGCCGAGATTGACCTTTTATCTGGGACGCTGGATCAGGCATTCAGGATGGTATCCCGATCACAAGGTACGTTTGTACAACCGCAAGGCGGCAAGCTTTCAGGGAGAGTTTGTGCACGAATCGGTTAAAGTGAATGGCCGAACGGAAAGATTGAGCGGTGACATTCTTCACTACACCGTGCAGAACGCCTCGGACCATCACCAGAGAATCGACCGCTACACGACGCTCGCCGCGCGCGAGCTTTATCAAAAAGGTAGGCGCGCGACTCCTTTATCAATGCTCATTTCACCGGCGGTCGCTTTCCTGCGCTCTTACATCATCAAGCTGGGCTTTCTTGACGGCGCACAGGGCGTGGCGATTGCTCGCTTTGCCGCTCATTATGTTTTCTTGAAAAATCTGAAGCTCTGGGAGATGAATACAAAAACGTCGAATGAGGATCAGAGCAGATGATTACTTTACAGCGGTTTAAAAGCCCCGCAGGGGCGAGATTCAAAACTATTTCTTATCGCCTCACAGAATTTGAAGGTACAGCGACTCTATGCGCTCGATAATCTGCTCGCGGCCATAGCGCGTGTAAACATCGCGCTGAGCTTGAGCAGCAAGACGCTCGCGAAATGCGCCATCCGACAACATCCAGATCAATTTATCAGCGAGAGCATTCGAGTTCCGGGGCGGAAAAAGCGCACCCGTCACATTCTCTTTGATGATCCCGGAAATGCCTCCGACGTTTGAAGCCAGTACCGGCCTTCGCGCCGCCATCGCCTCTATCGTTACCAGAGAGAATCCTTCATCCCACGAAGGCACGACGACAATATCTGTCGCGGCGAGCAGCTCAGGGATGTGGCGAACAAAACCCATAAACGTCAGCCTCTCGCCAAGCCCTACGGATGCCGCAACCTGTTTCAGGTGTTTTGTAAACGGTTCATCGTCGTCGCGCTCTTCGCCCACGATGATGAACTCGACGTCCGAGCGGCTCCTCGATATTCGTCCGGCGGCGCGTATGAACTCTTCCTGCCCCTTGGCAGGAGTTATCTCACCGATGCAGGCCACTACCAGATTTGCTCGAAGACGAAAGATTGCCCTCGCCGCATCTCTATCGATAGATTGAAAGCGCGCGGGATCGATCCAGTTCGGGATGGTGTGAACGCGTTCCGGCGGGAGCGCCAGCCGCTCGATCACAGATTCGCGCACGCTGTCTGAAACTGCTATGACCGCCGATACGTCCTGTAGCAGCCAGCGGTAGATAGCATTACGCTTGAGCGGCAAATAGTGATGGCGCGTGATAACGAGCTTGGCGCGCGGCGCAGCGCGGCGTGCAAGCGCCGCTACTAGATAATCGCGACCCACATGCGCGTGAATTATGTTGATCGAGTGGAGGTTCACAATCTCTGCTATGCTTCGGACGGACTGCAAATCGAGCGAGTTTCTTAAAGGCATCTCGTGCCACGATGTAATTAGCCCGGCCAGCGGGTTGCGCAAAGGGCTGTTGGGCCTGACCGCCAGATAAACCGCATGCCCGTTGGCCGCAAGCGCTCGCGCAAGGTCGGCGACATGAACTTCGCCGCCTCCCATTTCGCTTGCCGAGCATACTTGAAGAATCTTCATAAAGTAAACAATGGAGCAATCTACTTGCGCGCAGTTCGCCAAGATACAACCTGATTACGTGGTCGCGCAACTCTCTTCCTCGCTCAGTTGTGGGCGAGACTTGACAATACCGCGCTCCGCTAATTTAATCCAGACTGCGGAAATCAGGTTTCGTATTATAGATTCAACTCAAGGAGATAGAAATCATGAGTGCTGCTGAAAACAAACAACTCTTACAACACATCTTTTCCGAGCTATCAAATGGCAACCCCGGCCCCTTTGTTGAAAGCCTTGCCGACGACGTTCAATGGACCATCATCGGCACAACCGATTGGTCAAAGACGTTTGACGGAAAGCAAGCCGTACTCGTCGAGCTTCTTGGGCCTTTGAGCGCCAACTTTGACGCGCCGATGCGCGTGACGGCGCATCGCTTCATAGCCGAAGACGATTTCGTAGTGGTCGAGGGGCGCGGGCAGGCTACGACCAGGGCGGGCAAACTTTATAACAACACCTATTGTTGGGTCTACCGCATTGCAGATGGCAAGGTGAAAGAGCTTACCGAGTACATGGATACGCAACTGGCCGCGACATCGCTGGAGAAGCCCTCCTAAGCGAGGGCTTGACGGCTCACCCGAATAATCTCCTTATAAGATAGAGCAGCAGGCTGAGCGCAACCGAGAGCAGCAGCATGGAAGTGATCGGCACGTAAATGCGTACCGTCTCCCTCTCGATCCTTATGTCTCCAGGGAGCCTGCCGAACCAAGAGAGAGCGCCAAAGTACATGAGTGCGCCTATGACTACGACCAGCAAACCGACTCCGATGATAGCCACGCCGAATCCCTTCGATTCCATAAGACGCTCCAGATCGCCGCATCCACACGCTGAAGTTGAATATACCTGCAAACACCATACCGGGCCTCTCTCAAGGCAAGAATTCTGGTTAAGACTTGCACAATTGCAAGAAAGCTAATTTAATCCAAGTTTGTTGCAGGACACAAAAAAGAAAGTGATTGGCGAAGACGGCCCGGAGCAAACTCGCTTGCGGTCTCCTCACGGATCGTCTCGTGCGTATACGTGATGGAACTTGACCCATACTTTGTTGGGGTAGTGATCTTTCTCTTCGGCTTGATAATCGGCAGCTTCCTAAACGTAGTGATATACCGGCTGCCGAGACGAGAATCGGTCGTATTTCCCAGCTCTCACTGTCCCTCGTGCAATACCGAGATAAAAGCTTATGACAACATTCCTGTCGTCAGTTACGCCCTTCTCGGAGGCAAGTGTCGAAATTGTCGCACGGGCATCTCCCCGCTATACCCTGCGGTCGAGCTGCTGGTGGCAATTTTGTATCTCCTGGCTTACGTGAAAAACGAATTCGTGCTGGACCTTCCGCTGTTTGCCGACCTTGTCTTTCTATCGCTGCTGGTCCCGTTGATATTCATCAACCTGCAACATAAGATTTTGCCGAATAAGATCACGTATCCCGGCTTTGTTATAATGTTCACCCTGCGCGCGCTTTCACCCGACGTTGAAATTACTGGATCAACGCGGAAGATGTTTCACCTCATAGGCTGGTCCGACCACGCTGTTGCGATACTGGGAGCGGTACTCGGCGCAGCGGTCGGCGCGGGCAGCCTGTGGTTGGTTCGCTGGTTATACTTTCGCGTGCGGGGCGTCGAAGGAATGGGCATGGGCGATATCAAGATGATGCTGATGGTGGGAGCATTCCTCGGTTGGCAGCTTACTATGCTGACGATCTTCATAGGCTCGCTTCTGGGAGCTGTTATCGGGATAATCCTAATAAAGCTTCGAGGTGGTAATATGAAGATGGAGATTCCATTCGGCGTCTTTCTGGGTCCGGCTGCTATTATCGCGCTTTTTGTAGGGCAGCCTTTAATCGCGTGGTACATCACGTTCTATAGATAGCTACGAGGGGATATTCATGATTAAGAAAATCTCTATCCTGCTGCTGCTTGTCTTTGTTATCGGAACACCGATCACGCCGCTTGCCGCCTCTCGCAAGCCAGTCAGGGCGCGACACGGGATGGTTGCATTGACTAGTGAGCTTGCGTCGCGCGTAGGCGTCGAGATCATGCAGCGCGGCGGAAATGCTATCGACGCGGCGGTCGCTGTCGGGCTTGCCCTCGCAGTCACATGGCCTTCTGCGGGGAATCTGGGCGGCGGCGGGTTTATGATGATAAGACGCGCGAACGGCGATACTGAGATCATTGACTATCGTGAGCGAGCGCCGCTTGCCGCATCACGCGATATGTATCTGGATCAGTCGGGGAATGTCATTGAGGACGCTTCAACCGTAGGCTACAAAGCTGTGGGCGTGCCCGGAACGGTAGCCGGTCTGGCGCTCGCGCTCAAAAGGCACGGCAAATTAAACTGGCAACAGGTAGTCGAACCCGCGCGCAGACTCGCGGCTGAAGGTTTTATCGTTAACCAGCATACGGCGCGAAGCTTTGAGGGAAGCAAAGAATTGCTCGAAAAGTTCCCTGACAGCCTAAAAATCTTTTTGCGCGACGGTAAGCTTTACGAAGAAGGCGAGAGATTCCTACAGCCTGAGCTTGCCGCTACACTCGCAAGGCTAAAAGCAATCGGCCCGCGCGAGTTTTATGAAGGCAAGACGGCAAGCCTGATAGTGCGCGATATGCAGGCCAACGGCGGGCTTATCACGGCCAGGGATTTGAAAGAGTACGAGCCTACGATTCGTAAGCCGCTCAAAGGTACATACCGTGGCTACGATATACTGACGATGCCGCCGCCTTCGTCAGGCGGGACGGCCCTGCTCGAAATGTTGAACGTCCTTGAGCATTACAATCTGAAGGAACTCTCGCATAATTCGTCTGACGCGATTCATTTAATAGTCGAGACGCAGAGGCGAGCGTTCGCCGACCGGGCGGAGTTTCTAGGAGACGCAGATTTCGTCAAGGTCCCGGTCGAGGGGTTGATCTCAAAGAAATACGCGGCGGACCTGGTAAAGACAATCGATACCGAGAAGGCTACTCCGAGCGCCGACATCAAAGCAGGCAAGCCCGCAGGGTATGAATCAGCCGATACCACACACTTCACTGTGATCGACCGAGAGGGGAATGTCGTTTCGAATACCTATACGCTTAACAACAGCTATGGCTCAGGCGCGACGGCTCGCGGAACGGGAATACTGTTGAATAATGAGATGGACGATTTCACTTCCAAACCCGGCGTGCCGAATGCTTATGGCTTGCTTCAAAGCGAGAACAACGCCATTGCTCCGCGCAAGCGTCCGCTTTCGGCGATGACCCCCACCATAGTGCTAAAAGATGGCAAGGTATATTTTGCCGTGGGCAGCCCCGGAGGTCCAACGATCATCAACACGGTCCTTCAAGTAATAATTAATATCATCGACTTCGAAATGGACATACAACAGGCGATTGATGCTCCACGGTTTCATCACCAGTGGATGCCGGATCAAATACGTTGGGAGCCTTTCGGGTTAAATAAAGACTCTCGCACAGCCCTTGAAAAACGCGGCCATATCTTCGCTGAAAAGCCGGGGAACATGGGCGATGCCGAAGGCATCATGATAGATCCAAAGACGGGGGTAAGATTGGGAGCCAGCGACCCGCGACTCGGCGGCATTCCTGTCGGGTACTGAGAAATAGTCATGACGTTAGACGAACAAATCGCATACTTAAAAAAGGGGGCGGTTGATTGCATCCCGGAACAAGAGCTGCGGCGCAAGCTTGAGCGTTCGGCGCAGACGGGCGTTCCGCTCAGGGTTAAGACGGGTTTTGACCCGACGGCCCCCGACCTTCATGTCGGCCACACAGTGTTGATACGCAAAATGCGCCAGTTTCAGCAGCTCGGCCATCGGGTGATCTTCTTGATCGGCGACTTTACCGGAATGATCGGCGACCCGTCGGGGCGCTCCGCAACGAGACCGCCGCTCACGCCTGAGCAGATAAAAGAGAATGCCGAGACTTATAAATCGCAGATCTTCAAGCTGCTCGACCCCGAGCGCACAGAGATACGATTCAACAACGAGTGGGCCTCAAAGCTTTGCGGCGAAGCTTTTATACGGCTTTCGGCGAAAGCCACGGTAGCTCAGTTGTTGGAGCGAGACGATTTCAAAAAGCGGTTCGAGTCTCAAATACCTATCAGCGTGCACGAGCTGATGTACTCGCTCGTCCAGGGTTATGATTCCGTCGCGCTCGAAGCCGATGTCGAGCTTGGCGGGACGGATCAAAAATTCAACCTGCTGATGGCCCGCCAGATACAGCGCGAGTACGGAGTCAAAGAACCGCAGTTGATTATGACCACGCCGCTTCTGGAAGGGCTTGACGGCGTCCAGAAGATGTCAAAGAGCCTCGGTAATTACATAGGCATCACGGAGCCTCCGCGCGAGATGTTCGGCAAAGTCATGTCGATAAGCGATGAGTTGATGTGGCGTTATTACGAGTTGCTCACAGATTTGCACCCCGATGAGATCAAATCCTTAAAGAGCGCGGCTAGCAGTGGTGAGCGTCACCCGCGTGACCTCAAAGCAGCTCTGGGCCGCCGTATCGTCGCCGATTTTTACAGCGAGCAAGAGGCGGAAGAGGCTACGCGCGAATTCGATCAGATGTTTCGCGAACGGCAAATCCCCTCCGACATACCCCAGGTTGAAAAGCCTGTGGAACCTATCAGGCTTGTAAAATTACTCGCGGCAGAGGGCCTCGCGCCGTCGGTTCTCGGAAGCGCAGAGATTGATCTCGCAAGGGAGCGTAAAGTTAGACGGCGAGCGAGTAACGGATGTTAAACAGGAGATCAACCCCGGCTCAGGCCAGGAAGTATTGATACAGGTGGGCAAGCGAAAGTTTCTTCGCGTAGTTTTCAATCAATAGCGAAACTGCGGATTGAGCCAATCGCCTCGCGTCACCCAGCCCGCGCGGAGTCCGGGAAGAAATCATAAGAGATTCGCTTCGCGGACTCCGCCTCCAGTAGCTGACAAGCAAGCTATGCGCTAAAAACCAGGCCGCTTCATTTCACAACCTTTGGCACAATCAAAGTGTAGCGCTCGCCGCCGATTGCGCTCGGCTTGGCCGTCTTTGTCAGCGGAGCTAATTCGATCAGGTCCAAATTGAAGCGGGAGCCAGGCGGGGCGAGATCGCCTGGTTTAAGTTGTATTCGTATTCCAACGGTATGCTTCTCTCCTCTATCAAAAAGCAGGCCGGTGAGTTGAGCGTTGGTCGGGTCAGTGATCTTAATAGTCGTCTTGCCCACCACGGCGAAGCCTCGCGGACGCTGACCACCCCTGCGCCATTTCTCCATCAAGGCTTTGCCCAGGTCTACGAAAACGTCGCCGTGCAACAGCAGGTTATTTCTCAATTCTGTTTGCGGCACTGCGAAGTGCAACTCCAGCGCGACCGCGTGGTCGAGCGGATTGCCGACAGTCACCATAGCGCTGCCGGTGCCGTCAATCACTGTGAGGTTTTTCCAGGCGATGTTGTTGTTGTCCGCGACGTTTTGCCAGAGAGCCGGGCCTTCGGGGAACGTCATACCGAACGTCCCTGAAGGTTGAGTCTCGATGCGGGCGATAAGGCAGAAATGTCCATTGATGCCGACCGTAGTCGGGTTGGGCGGCACCCACGGCAACTGCGCGACGTAATCCTGTCCCGGTGCGATGACCGGCAGCGAGCACGGGTCAACTCCGGAGCCTGGCACGCAGTCCAGCTCGTTCCAAACGTTGGTGCCCGGCCAGGGCAATCCTGTGCTGGCGTCGGCCCAATAGACGCGCAGTTTCTCCGTGCCTGCGCTGGGCGAGCAGCCGCGATTGCGCACCTTTACGTAAACGTAGCTAGGCGTGTTTTGGTCAACATACACAGGGTTCAGGTGCTGATGCTCGTTGGCGTAATAGGGCGTCGTGTCCGGTCCCGGATTGGCGCTGCTCACGGTCGTGTCGGCGCTGGTGCGAACCCAGATGTCGGAGCTGATGTATAGCAGGGGCGAAACTGTGTCCGGCTCAAAGCCTACATCCGCGGGTGTATCTTGCATGTAGAGGTCCGGTTGCCAGTGTGAGGAAGAAGCAACGCCGGTGTTGCGCAAATCATGTTGAAACATCGGCCAGTAGTTCAGTGCCGGAGTGAAAGGCTTGTTGAGATTCCACAGGTAAAGTTGCCCCCCGGCGGCAACGAGCAGGTCCACTTTCCCATCTTTATTAACATCCCCGACTGCTGCCGTCGAACGTATAGGGTCTGACCACCCCTGAGGATTCGGGGTGAGCACGAAACGCGGGAACGACGCAGGCTCGTTCGGTGATAGTGCGTCGCTTCCATATAGCCGCATGGGCTTGTTAGGCGTCGTACTGGCAAGCTCACTTAATCCGATAATCTCGACCTGCTGATCTCCGTCAACGTCCACTACGATGGGATTGCCCTGCGCGCCGTTCTCGCCCCACATTAGAATAAGGAGATTTTCAAAGCTATTACTCTTCGCAAAGCTGATCTGCGCGGTATGTTCCGCCGCCCAGTAGACGACGCTATTGGCTCCGCCCGTCCTCGCCTCCATCGCGCAGTCTGCATCCGGCAATGGAGCCAGTACGCCCGTCGAGCGAGCGAGAGAAGAAAGAGGCCATCCCGACTTCGCCGAGCCGTTGTAATTCAACAGGTGCATGCCCACTAGAATTTCCGGATGGCTATCGCCGTCCACGTCTGCCAGCACCGGATCGATGTTGCCAAATCCTTGAGTACCTGCTGAAGTGGGAATTTGAACCGGCCAGCCGGTTACGGCCACGCCGCTGCCGGTAAGCACGGACACCAACCCGTCGTTGCTGGAGTTTATCCATGACTCGATGATGAGATCGGTTACGCCGTTCCCGTCAACGTCTGCCAGCGCGACTGAACTCTGCGATACGCCGGGTACGGGGAAGGATGACTGCAATGCGCCCGTCGCAGCGTCGAGCACAAAGACCCATGTCTGGTAAATGGGAGTGGTGTTGTAGTAGGTAAAGAACATCGTGAAGACGATTTCCGATTGGCCGTCTCCGTCAACATCTCCTGCCGATATGGCTGACGGCACACCCTCGTTGTAATTGGTGAGGGTGGTATTGGGGTTCTGGACTGGATATGACCAGATTACCGTCTTATCGTGCTTGTAGGCGTAAATGACGGGCGAGCCGTTGTTCGGGCTACTACTCATCCCGTCGAACACGGCGGCGACGATTTCCAAAGTTCCCAGCGTCCCGTCAACGTTAAGAATGGCAGGGTTGGTGCGGCCCAGACCGGGAAAGTTGGTCCAGCCCGGTCGGACAGACCCGTTGACTTGAAAAACCGATGCGCCGAGGATGATCTCGTTAGCTCCGTCTCCATCAAGGTCGGCAATCTTCGGGGACTTGAACGACGGGACGTGATTAAGGGGAACCGGCCAGCCCGGCGCAAGCAGCTTATCTATGATCACATTCTTCTGGTCCTGCGAAACGAAACCGCCATTGCCGGAGAAAGTCGCGCTCAACCGCAACGTAACCTGCCCGTCAGGCAGCAAGCTCAGGTTCCAGTTTCCTAGTTGACCGATGGTGCTGACTTGAGTGCTGGAGGTGGTTATAGTCTGGAAACCGGTTGTGGCGTTATATCCAGGCGCCCACTCCAGCTTATAGCTTGAGAAGCCCAGATTGCCCGCTACCTTTCCTATCACACTGTATGATGAACCTGTAAGCGCCTCGTTATTCACAGGTGCGCTGATTAATACATTGTTGATGTTCACCACATTGCGGTCTTCGCTCTTCTCCGACGTAGAAGTATTGGTGGTGGTCACACGAATGGTGTGGCGTCCATCCGGGACGCTGAGCGTATTAAACATCGTGAGTGTCCCGTTCAAGGGGGTGCTGCCGCTGCCTATCGAGACGAAAGAGGCGGGAGCATCTCCGGGACCGACATCAACTGTATAAGAGCCGGCTCCTGTGGCGATTTCCGCCAAACCTATTACAGGAACTGTGCCGCTGATGGATGCGCAATTAACCGGCTCTCTCACAAGGGCCGTCGGCAGCGCGGTCGGGCCAAGCGCTATAGCCGCCGCCGCATTGATTCGGCCATAGCCTGAATCCGTGTCAAAACCGGAAGTGGAGACATCGGTGGAGGTCTGACGGATCGCCTGTCGAATCTCCTCGTTAGTCCACGATGTATGAGCCTGAATGAGCAGAGCCGCCAGCGCCGAGACGTGTGGCGCTGCCATCGAAGTGCCAGCCAAAGGCATGTATTTGCGATTGTCCCCACCCGTTAAAATAGGGATTCCTGACGATGTCAAGTTCGACGAAAGGGGCACGGCGGAGAGAATTTCAGTCCCGGAGGTTGGAGTTGCCGCGCCTTGTCCTCCAGGCGCTCCGACATTGATCTTAACTCCGAAATTAGAGTACGACGAGCGCGCATCGCCAGGGTTGAAAGCTGAAACCGTCAGACTATTCTCGGCATTCGCCGGGCAGGCAGTGCATGCCTCGCTGGTAGCGTTGCCTGCGGCAGAGACGACGACAACCCCCATGGCGTGTGCCGCGTCCACCATATTTCGAATCAACAGATTGTCTGGGCCGCCCCAACTATTGTTAATTACGTCTGCGCCATTAGCAATGGCATATTGAATTCCATTGGCAAGGTTGATCGTAAGCCCGCCTCCATTGTCCCCCAGTCCCTTGATCGCCATAATCTTGCTTTGAAACGCAAGCCCGACGATGCCATATTGGTTGTTGCCTACGGCTCCGATTGTCCCTGCGACGTGAGTGCCATGTCCGACTAGATCGGTTGGCAAGTTGTCGTTATAAGCGAAATCCCAACCGCTAGCATCGTCGGTGAAACCATTCCCCTCGTCGTCAATGCCGTTGGTCGCTTTGTTGTTATTATTAACATCCAGCCCCGTCTCGCCGGGGTTGCTCCAGATGTTGCTGAAGAGATCGGTGTGATTTAAGTCAACTCCGGTATCTATGACGGCGACTGTGACTCCCTGTCCGGTGGCTGTATTCCACGCAGACCCCGCCTGAACTTTAAAGAGTCCCCATAGATCGTTCGGGTTGTAGTACTCGTCATTGGGCGTTAAAAAAACCTCGACAGTACGGTTCGGCTCGGCAAACAAGACCTGCGGGTCAGCGCTCAACTCCCGTGCCGCGCGCTCCAAATCTACCTGCCGATCGAGCGTCAGCTTAAAAATGTTGTCGAGTCTGGGCACTTGTCTCGTATGCCTCGCGCGCAGAGTCCTCCGTGGAAATTGCCTCTTGATCTCAGCAATGCGCGCCGATGAGACTAAAGCGGGATTGAAAAGCGGCTCGATGGTACTGACCCTGTACTTCCGAGCGAACGCCTGGAGCGAAGACGGCAGCGCGGGCAAGACCCTGCGTTCTGTGGGCATTCGATTGAGAGTCGAGAGAAGTGATTCAGCAAATGGCGACTTGAACTTTACAATAAGAACTCCGCGCTCATAACCCGGAAGATTCGCATCTTGTTGGCGTTCGAGCGGGCAGTCTTTGCATCTCTCTTTTATAGGCCAAGTAGCATTGGCAGGCGGTTTTATTTGAGGGGGCTGGGGCGCTTCCCGTCTCTGTCCCCAAAGGTAGTTCATCGTGCCTAATAAAAATATTGCTAGTGCTGTTCCGAGAAATTTTTTCATTATCATAATCAAAGGCCTCCTTGGCCTCGGCGTAGGATAGCGGGCCGACAGGCTCGCGAATCGAATTTATGTTTCTGTTTCCTACTTATCAGGTGCATGGGCTGGCAGTTACTTCGCACCCTTTTTACAGGTGTTGGTCGATTGAAGTGGGTGATTGAGCGTATGCCTGGTAAAGCATAAGCATAGCAATCAATAAGGATGTGAAGATATAACGCGGTTTCAACATGGGGCATCTCCTTTGTGGTTAGAGCCACTTTATTAGAGGCCTGTGCAACACGGGTGCGGCCTTCATTTGTATAAGCGATAATCAGGTCAAATCAGTATCATCACTAAGGCAAAGTTCCGGCGCAAAGGTTTCAGAGATCAGGTTGAATGTCTAATTCACTGACAAGGCGCAGCGCACTTGAGATTCGTTCCAATACATTTGATTTCTATCCGGCGAGTATTCGACAATCTGGTTTGTTGCGCGAAGCTTTAACAACTAATCAGTGTGGTACAATCTCTATGTGGCAACGTTATGGGGTGTCGCGTCGTATCGATAATTGATGCCTGAGCAGCTTTCAAACTCGACCGAAATAGCCGTGAGGACCGCCGAGCCGCCCGCGCTTGCTGAGCCTGGCGACGTTATTACCTCGCCTCCCGAGCCCCCTGCAAAAGAAAATCTGCCAATCGGATTCAAAGGCTATTTGCGGCTGCTGCGGATAGGGCTGACGGTTCTCTTTTTCGCGACCAGACTTTTATTCAACAACCGGCGGTGGCTCAAATCGAAAAAGAGAACCGATTCCGAGCTTCGGCACAGCGAGGGCGCGGCCCTTCGCGAACATCTGCTTACGCTGGGGCCTACGTTTATAAAGATCGGCCAGACGCTCGCCACTCGCGCAGACCTTCTGCCCGTCGAGTACATACAAGAGCTGTCAAAGCTTCAGGACGAGGTGCCTCCCTTCCCCAACGAAGAGGCGCGAGAGATCATAAAGCGCGAGCTTAAGGCCGACATACCAGACATCTTTAAGGATTTCGAGAACCGACCCGATAGCAGCGGCGAGTCTCGGCCAGGTCTACCGCGCAACTTTGCAGACGGGGGAGGTAGTCGCCGTCAAAGTCCAGCGCCCGAATATCGCCGAGCAGATCGATTTAGACATAAGAGTTCTTCGGAGAGTCGCGCGGATACTGGAGCGATACCCGAATCTGATTCGCGGAGTCGATTGGCAGGGAACGCTGGACGAATTTCATGCGACCATCTCGGAAGAGATGGACTATGAGCAGGAAGCGCGCAACGCAGAGATGTTTCGAAAGAATTTCGTTGAATGGCGCGAAATTTATGTGCCGCAAATCTATCACGGATTTTCAACCCGCCATTTGATCGTGATGGAGTTTATTTCCGGCTTAAAAGTGATCGAGATGGAAGAGCTTCGGGCAGCGGGCCAAAACCCTCACGAAATAGTAACCCTGCTCGCGAAAACCTACCTGAAACAGTTGCTCGAAGACGGCTTTTTCCACGCCGACCCGCATCCAGGCAATCTCCGCGTAATGGCTGATGGCCGCCTTGCGTTTTTTGACTTCGG
This sequence comes from Blastocatellia bacterium, assembly GCA_963728545.1. Lineage (GTDB taxonomy): Bacteria > Acidobacteriota > Blastocatellia > UBA7656 > UBA7656 > DASUNP01. The sequence goes on along the minus strand of CAVSKO010000002.1, from coordinate 553,246 downwards.
CATGGTCGGGCGTCTGTCGATGGAGCTTCAATCGAAACTGATTAACGCCTTCTTCCACATCGTAGAGCGCGACGTGCATGGGCTTGTCGAAGACATGGTGAGGCTAGGCTTTATAGAACTTTCGCCGAACGAGGAACAGCGGTTTAAGCCCGTGATCGAAGCGCTTTTTGACAGGTATTTGAGCCTGCGGCTTGGAGATGTGAAGTTCAAAGAGTTGATCTTTGACCTCGCACACGTGATTTACGAATTCCCTTTCCGCATACCCGCAAACTTCACATACATAGTCCGTGCGATTATGACGCTGGAAGGGATCGGCACATTCGTAGACCCCAACTTCAATTTCTTTGAAGTCGCTCGGCCTTACGCCAAGCGATTTATGTTCAAGCGCGAAGGGCGTTATCTTCGCCAGTTGATCGTCAATCAATTGATTCGGGGCGAAAGCGGCAACATCGAATGGGGCAAAGTGTGGAAGCTCGCTAAGATGGCTTTCAGGTATTACGTGCGCGGCGAGAACAAGCTTTAGGATTGCTGGTTGATAGGCGACCGGGACGTAAGCTTTTCAATCGCTTTATTCAAAGCGGCCTTTACGTGAATCAATTCCTCTTCCTCCAGCCTGTTTTTTAACTGCTCGATTGCCTGCCCGTCTCCAAGATTTGCAAGCGCTACAGCCACCGCGCCCCGCACCGCCGCGTCACGGTCGTTAAGCGCGGCCAGGAGCGCGGGCAACATACGCTGGTCGCCGCGCCCTTCTTCACACAATCTGGAAAGGCCTTCTGCCGCTCGCTGGCGGGCGAAGGGCGACAAATCCCCGAGCGATTCAATCAAGCTGTACAATCGAGTGTCTTTGTGTACGGGAGGCCCTTCGGCGGCAGGTTCTCCGGCATCGTAACCGCGCCGTTTCAAATATTGCTTTTCATTGCGACTGATCGCGCGCTCGCTATTCAACCGCCAAAGCAGAGCTACAACGATTACCGTCACGACAACTATCAAGAACATGGTAAGTAATCACTGAGGGAAAAGAGTCGCAACTACCCGTTTTTGCCGCGCTTCTTTTTCTCTTTATCGTCGTCCTTGTCCCTGTCCTTCTTCTTCTTGTCTCGGTCGTCGTCCCTGTCTTCCGAACGCGGCCTGGGCGGCATTGTTCGAGGCCGATCTTCGCCGCCCATTCGAGGAGGCAGACCTCGCTCAGGCTCGCTCAGCTTTGGCACGGGCCGCGCTCCCGGCTCTGATGATTCAGGATCTTGCGCCGCGTCCTTTGCCTTGTCGGAAGTCTCGTCCGCCGCCTGCGCTTCGGCTTCTTCGGCGGCGGCCTTGCGCATCGCGCGCTCGGCTTCGGCCCGGCGCGCAAGCACCTCGCGGTCAGGAGGCGGGGCCTTCGGGAATTGGTCATTCGGCTTGTCCTTCATGAATTTATCCATGAACTGTACCCACATCGGGAGGGCCGCGACCGAGCCTGCCTCTTTATTCCCAAGGCTCCGTTTCAATCCCGGATAACCGATCCAAACGCCGGTCGTGTAAGAAGGCGTGTAGCCAATGAACCACGCGTCCGTAAAATCGTTGACCGTTCCGGTCTTGCCGCAGATCATACGCTTCGCCAATTCTTTGTTGCTCATTATCGAGCCTGCGGTGCCGCCCGTCACGACGGCCCGCATCATGTCTTGCATCTGCGAAGCGACATAAGGCGAAATGACTTTGTAGGATTCGGTCTTCCAATCCTGCAACACGTTTCCGTCAGAATCCGTCACCTGACTGATTAAGTGCGGCTTCAGGCGAACGCCCTGGTTTGAAAATGCCGAGTAGGCGCTGACCATATCCAGCAGAGGCTCTTCCGTAGCGCCCAGCGCCGACGGCAAGACGCGCTTCATCGGGTTAGGCAGTCCAAAACGTTTTACAATCTCAGCGCCTTTGTCTACGCCGACCACCGAAAGCAGGCGCACCGCTACTATGTTCAAAGACTGTTGCAGCGCGCTTCTGAGCGGCAGCATCCCGCCGCCCGCCGAGCCGTCATAGTTTTTCGGCGACCAGCCCGTTCCTGAGTCTACGAATGTGGCTGCGCTCACGACGGTGTCAGGCGTGAAGCCATTCTCTATCGCCGCAGCGTAGATGAACGGCTTGAAACAAGAGCCGGTCTGGCGCTCCGCCTGGGTCGCGTTATTAAACTTGCGAGTCGAAAAATCGTAACCGCCGACCATCGCGCGGACTTCGCCGGTCTTGGATTCGATGCAGACGAGCGCGCCGTTAACGGCGGGCAACTGGTCGAGATTCACTTCCAGCACGCGCTTGTCCTTATCAACTTTCGCGACCCGAAAGACCGCGAGGTCGCCTCGCTTCAGAAGCTTTCCGGGAGCGCCGCCCGTCCACTTCGTGTTCGCTTCTGTGATAGTCGCTTTGTAATCTCCAAATCGCACCTCGGCGGTCGTGCCGCCCACGTTCATCACAAGGCCGTAAACATAATCGCCCGGCAGATAATTACCCACCCAGTCGGCATGGTTGTAATGCGAGAGGTCATAAGCCAACTTTGTGTCCAGCACGTTGAGCAGCTTGCCGCGCCAGCGCTTGCCATGCCTGTCTTCATAAGCGTGCGCCCCGCGACGGACCGCGCGAATCGCCTCGCGCTGGGCGTCGGCATCAATAGTCGTATAGATATTCATGCCGCCCGTTTGCGTCTGCCACGTGCCAAAGGTCTCTTCGGATTCCTGCCTGACCTCTTCGACAAAATAGCCATAAATAGAATTGTTATTCGTGCTGTGCGGGCTCAGGCTCAAAGCGATCTTGGTCTGCCGCGCGCGCTCGTACTCATCCGTGGTGATATAACCCTCTTCATACATTCTTCTCAACACGACGTTTCGCCGGTCGAACGCGGCTTTCTCGTCCCGCGTAGGAGAGTAAAGGCTTGGGGCCTGTGGCAACCCCGCGAGCAAAGCGCACTCTTCGAGCTTCAGCTCTTTCAGCGATTTTGAGAAGTAATACTGTGAAGCCGCCTCAAACCCGTAAGCTCCGCCGCCGAGAAAAATCTGGTTGCAGTACATCTCCATGATCTGCTGCTTGGTGTAGTAGCGCTCGATCTGTAGCGACAAGAGAATCTCTTTGACCTTTCTCGTATAAGTTTTTTCAGGAGTCAGGAACAGGGCGCGGGCCAGTTGCTGGGTCAGAGTCGAAGCCCCTTCGGATTTTCGCCCTGAGCTTACATTCTTGAATGCGGCCTGGACGATGCGAATCGGGTCTACGCCGATGTGCTGATCGAAGCGGTCGTCTTCGATGGCGAGGATAGCATTCCTCATCGTGTCGGGAATCTGTTCATAGCTGACAGGTATTCGCCGCTCAAGCGAGAACTCGCCGACAACCGTCTTGCCGTCGTTAGCGATGACGCGCGTGACCAGGTTCGGGCGATAATTGGCGAGCGCCGCAACCTGCTGGGCCTCTTCGGTCATGCTGGCCTGATAAGCGACCGTAGCGCCGAACATAATGCCCGCGACTACGGACAGGGCCAGCAGGGCCAGAAAGGTGTATTGCCTGAAGAAATCTTGCAGCCAGTTGTGCCGCACCTCGAATCTTTGCGTAAATGACGTTATTTTCTTTATTGATTGCATAGTATTACCCGCTGCCAATCAGATTTATTGATGAGTAAAAGCCTGAGTTCCCTTAAACAAGGGTACAGTAGCGATTCTGCCTTGTAAAGCGTATTGCCTTCGGTCAAACCCTGCACTACGATGCGGCGTTTATCGAATTGGTTTGACCTGAGACGGGATTTTTTCGGGCGGTGAGCTTAGTCCGTGGGAGTTGACGGAGCAGGCACTATTGCGGCATTCGATTCGTCAGGCAAAAACCATGAACGGCTCTCTTCCCTGAGCAGGCTCAAGACAGTCGTAGTGATGGCGATGATAACGGGGCCGACAAAGAGCCCGAGGAAGCCAAAGACCTGAACACCGCCGAAGACGGAAAAGAAGATCAGGAGTGTATGCATACGCACGCGGCCCGACATCAGCAGCGGCCTCAACACATTGTCTATAGTCCCGACGACTCCGCCCCCCCATGCTACGAGAATGATTCCCTGAATGTAATGGCCGTTTATAAAAAGATAGATCGCGGCAGGCACCCAGACCGCTGCGGACCCGACCAGAGGAAGGAGCGAAAACATTGCGGCGACCGCGCCCCACAAGACGGGCGAAGGTATGCCGAAAACCCACAGCGCAAGCCCTACGAGAGCGCCCTGCACGAGGGCAACTACAAGCCCGCCGTACACGGTCGCCATGATCGTGTTATAGATGCCGGTGAAGAGTTTATCGATCTGCTCGGCATGAAGCGGGAGAAGGGCCGCGATTCTGCGCCGTGCTGACCGGCCCTCTCGAAATAGAAAAAAGAGTGTGAATAGCGCTATAACAGCATTTACTATGAAGCTGACGAGATTGCCTACGAGCGCCTGTCCTTCGGCGAGCAAGAAGGCGCTCAGTTCTCCGAGTCGTTCAGCCACCTTGCCGCGCAAATCCAGACTGTTAATATCGATGCCAAATCGCGCGAGCCAGTAGGACGGCACTTCAAGCAAGCGATTAATAAAAAGGTTCCACCCGCCGCTCTCATCGCTTTTGGCTCTCAAGTAATCGGTCAGGTGAGCAAGCTCTTGATAAATGGCGACGCAGAGAAATATCGCGGGGATGATTATGATAAGGGTGACAAGCAAGACCGATAGGAACGCCGCCAGGCTCGGGTTGCGAATCAACCGGATCATTCTCTCGTGCACAGGGTAGAAAACGATTGCAATCACGATAGCTGCGAAGACCGGCTTTAAGAATGGCCTGAAAATAATAAAACTGAGGCAGAGAACAAAGATGCTGAGCGCAATAAGAAAGATTAACGTTACTCGTTTTTTCACCATTCAGCCGGTTGTATAACACAACACTACGGCTTTGTATATCAAAAAGGCCGCCCCTTCGGAGCGGCCTACAACATCACGCGGTCAGGCGTGGCCTGTCCCCGATATCTCCTTCTTCATCTCCCAACGGCTCTTTGTGTTTGCAGTCCTCGTTGCGACATTGCAGATAACGAGTCCCGTCTTTCTTCGTCTTCTCTAAAAGAAAGCGCGCGCCGCATTCCGGGCAGTCCTGCGCGACGGGCTTGTCCCATAACGCGAATTTGCAGGTCGGGTAGTTGGAGCATCCATAAAAAGATTTTCCGCGCTTGCCCTTCTTTACAACAAGCTCTCCGCCGCATTCCGGACAAGAAACCCCGGTCGTCTCCTGCTTGATATATTTGCACTCAGGGTAATTCGAGCAGGCGGTGAAAGGACCAAACCGCCCCTGTTTGATGACCAGATGCTTTCCGCATTGCGGGCATAACTCTTCAAGCGCAACGTCGGGCGCAGCAAATTTTCCGCCCTTCTGAATCTTTCGCGTCGTCTTGCACTCCGGATAACCCGTGCAGGCTAGGAACTGGCCGAACCGCCCGCGCTTCATCGCCATAGGCTTGCCGCAACTCTCGCAAATCTCTTCGGCCGCCTCGGCGTGGACCTCTTCGCCCGCCTCGTCGTGCGGCTTTGGCAGGTCGCGCGTGGTCTTGCATTCAGGGTAATTTGTGCAGGCGAGAAACTCACCGTAACGACCGAACTTCTTCGCCATCACCGATCCGCAGTTCTCGCATTTCTCGTCCGTCAAAATCTCCTGGCGCTTCACGTCGCGCATGTGCCGCTTCGCGGCTTCGAGGTCTTTCGTAAACTTGCCGTAAAATTCGGCCAGCGCCTCGGTCCAGCGCATCTTTCCTTCTTCGATCTCGTCTAACTCTTCCTCCATGTGGGCCGTGTACTGGACGTTGAACAGATCGTCGAAGCTTTCGACCAGCAAATCGTTTACGATAATTCCAAGGTCGGTAGGCATAAAGCGACCCTCTTTGCGCGTTACGTATTCGCGATCCTGTATGACCGTCATGATCAATGCGTAAGTCGAAGGCCGCCCGATCCCCTTCTCTTCAAGCGCCTTGACCAGCGTCGCTTCGGTGTAGCGCGGCGGCGGCTCCGTGAAATGCTGCTCCGGCAACAGCTTGTTCAGCCTTAACTCTTCTCCCTGCTCGACGCGAGGCAGACGGCGGGCCTGCTCGTCATCCTCTTCGTCTTTTTCGTCCTTCCCTTCTTCATACACGGCAAGGAATCCGTTGAACTTCATCACAGACCCCGTAGCGCGGAACAGGTATCGCTCGCCCGCCTTGATGTCTATCGTCGTTTGATCGAACAGCGCAGCCATCATCTGCGACGCGACAAACCGCTGCCAGATGAGCTTGTACAAAGCAAGCTCGTCTTTACCCAGATAGCGCGCGACCGAATCGGGTGTGCGCATCGCGGAGGTCGGGCGAATCGCCTCGTGCGCATCCTGCGCGTCTTTCTTTGAGCGATAATGGATAGCGTTTGCCGGCAGATAATCCGGCCCGAACTGGTTTGATATGAGTTCGCGCACCTCTCCGAGCGCGGAATCCGCGACCCTCGTGGAGTCGGTTCGCATATAAGTGATCAGCCCGACAAGCCCTTCATCGCCTATCTCTACCCCTTCATAAAGTCGCTGCGCCAACTGCATGGCCTTCTTGACGGGAAACCTGAGCTTGCGCGAAGCCTCTTGCTGGAGCTTCGACGTGATGAACGGGGGAACAGGGTTGCGCTTCTTCTCTTTCGTCGTCACAGACGACACGACGAAACGCTGGCGCTTGATGTCTTCTACAAGAGTGGCGGCCTCTTTTTCTTCCTTGACGTGAATCTCGGTTTTCTTAACGTCTTCGCCAAAGTCCGTTGTCTTTACGGTCTTCTCTTCTATCTTGAAAAGCCGCGCGTCGAAAGCGGGCGGCTCGTTTGCGCCGAGATTGGCCGTAATAGTCCAATACTCTGTCGGCACGAACGCCAGTATATCGCGCTCGCGTTCGGCGACCAGGCGCAGCGCGACCGACTGCACGCGGCCCGCCGATAACCCACGGCGAACCTTGTCCCAGAGCAAAGGGCTGACTTGATAACCGACTATGCGGTCGAGCAGGCGGCGGGCCTGTTGTGCGTCTACGAGATTTTGATCGATTTCGGTCGGGTGGCGGAACGATTCCTGTATGGCGCTCTTTGTGATTTCGTTAAACATCACGCGGCGAACCTGTTTGCGATTCTTGCCGCGCCCTTCAAGCTCCTCTTTTATGTGCCAGCCTATGGCTTCGCCTTCGCGGTCAGGGTCGGTAGCCACGTAGATCGTTTCCGCCTCTTTTGCAGCGGCCTTTAGCTGCTTGATTACCTTTTCTTTGCCCGGGATGATTTCGTAGCTGGGCTCAAAGTTATTATCAAAATCTATTCCGATGCCCTTCTTGGGAAGGTCTTTTATATGCCCCACCGAGGCCATGACCGTGTAGCCCGCGCCCAGATATTTGTTAATCGTTTTAGCTTTGGATGGCGACTCAACAACAACCAGCGACTTTGCCATAATCTGAATTACCCATCTAGAGAGCCGCACTCGACATGCGGCTTTCATTCGTTAGAATCAAACAATCGACTTTAGCTCCGGCTTTCGCGCCGTGTCAAGCAAGGCTTCCGAAAACCCTGCTAAAGCCTGCGAACAAAGCTTTTACCGGGCAACTGCCTTATGCGGTCCTGCATCTCCAGTTTCAAAAGTGCGCCCATAAGCTCTCCCGACGCCATCCCCGCTTCCGTTATCAAGAGATCGATATGGACAGGCTCATCCATCTTTAAAATACCCAGCACCTTGCGTTCCGAATCCGTTAGCGCGACTTCATCCAGGCTCAATTGTTCGGCGCGCGTCTGATCCCGCTCTGCCGCGATGATCGCAGTTTTGTATTCGACCGGTAGCTCATCAACAACGTCTCTCCAGGTCTGCACAAGTTTCGCTCCGTCCTTTATCAAATAGTTCGGGCCAAAGCTTTTTGATGAAGTGATGTTACCCGGCACTGCAAAGACATCACGCCCTTGCTCGTACGCCATGCGCGCGGTGATGAGCGAGCCGCTGCGCTCTGCCCCTTCGACTACCAGGACTCCGAGCGCGAGGCCGCTTATGACGCGATTGCGAAAAGGAAAATTCTGAGGGAGCGGCGGCGTTGAAAGCGCGAACTCTGTCAGCAGGGCGCCCTGCTCCGTTATTTTTTCCGCCAGCTTTCGATTCTCTTTTGGGTAGATCGTGTCCAAACCTGTCCCCATAACTGCCACAGTCAATCCGCGAGCTTCGACCGCTCCGCGATGCGAAGCCGCATCGATGCCGCGAGCCAGCCCTGAGATGATCGTCACTCCGCGCTCGGCAAGCTCGCGAGCTAGAGACTCCGCAACGTTTCGCCCGTACGTAGAACATTGTCGGGAACCGACTACGGCGATTGCGGGTTGGGCGAGCGCGCGTTCTAAATCTCCGAGGCAGTAGAGCACGATTGGCGGGTCATAAGCTTCGCGCAACAGCTTTGGGTAGCGCGGGTCTGCGAGCGTAAAGACTTTTGCGCCCAGCTCCGCAAGCAATTTGATTTCACGGTCGGCGCGCTCGCGCGCATCGCTGCTTTTTAGGGCGTCAATCGCTTCACGCTTTAACCCGGCGGATTCCAGACGAAGATTGCTCGCATCAAAACAGGCGGCAGGCGAGCCGAAGCGGTCTACCAGCGTTGAAGCAGTTCTGGAACCGATGCCGCTTGCGAAGCTGAGCGCAACCCAATCACGAACAACATTGTCATCGATTAAGGACATTTCGAACTATCGATCAGGCGGGCGATTGTATCGCTTCTAGATTATTAGTCAAGCAATATTCGTACTTTAATTCTAAGATCGATTGAAACGCCGCGAATCGAAAGGTAAAATTCCTGCTCGATTATCTGAGCGGAGGAGGCGCGTAAATGAGCAATATTCGCAAATTTATTCCAAAGGTCGAGGCCGCGATAAAACGTATAGACCCCGAAGTCATCGTGCAGCGAACCTTTTATGACGAGGTGAGCGACCGTCTGTACGTGGGCATTGTCAAAGGGCTTCATGAAACCGACATAGTGCTTCTCGGCCTCGATTTTGAAGACGACCTGCTCAAGCGCGTAAATCAATCTCTAGAACAGGGCGTAAAAAAGCTTGAGCACACGCCGATAAGCTAGCGCGCGTTGACCTGACGATGGGTTTCAGATATAGAGAACTTGTGCTTGCCGAGTTGTCGCGTCACGGGCTTAAACCCGATGAGCATACGGCGCCGGAATTTGCCAAAGAGTTTGTAAATGATCTTTATCTGTACGAGATTCGCAGCCTCAGAAAACGCATGCGCGCGGGGTTGATAGAAAAGAGCGATTACGCCCGCTCGGTCAGAGAGCTTAGAGAGCGTTATCCGATTCTCTCTTTGCCGACCGCGCTCTGGACAGAGCCTGACTGATTTACGATACAATGCGTTTTCCTCCGTTCACTTAATTCAGAAAGGAGAAAGATTATGAGACGGGCTTTGATTCTGATCTTTGTTTTGAGCGTGATGATCCCGATTGCTTCGGCTGCCGGTGACAAAAAGATGACCATCGAAACAGCGCTGGCAATCAAGGACGCGGGAGCGCCGCAATGGTCGCCTGACGGTAAATGGATCGCCTTTACCGTAAGCGAGTGGAACAAGAAAGAGGACAGGCGCGATTCGCACATCTATTTGGTCGCGGCCTCCGGCGGCCAGGTTGTAAGGCTCACCAACGGCGAGCGCGGCGAGAGCGGGCCGCAATGGTCGCCTGACGGCAGCCGCATCGCCTTCCTCGCAAACCGCGACGCGGCTCAAGCCGCGCAACCAGGGACCGCGCGAGGCAACCAGGTTTGGATGATTTCAATAAACGGCGGCGAGGCCGAGAAAGTGACAGACGAAGAATCTCCCGTCTCCCAGTTCCGATGGTCGCCAGACGGCAAATCAATCGCTTATATCGTTCGCGATACTCCGAAAGATAAAGCCGAGCGAGAGAAGCGAAAGAAAGAGAAGTTTGACGCGATAGTCGTCAACTCGGATTTCAACTATACGCACCTGTGGGCTATCAGCCTGGACAAGAAGGAAAAGAAGCGAGTAACCGAAGGAACCTTTACCGCATCCGAGCCGCAGTGGTCGCCCGACGGGCGCTGGATCGCTTACGTCGTCAGCCGCAGTGGTGCGCAGGAGTCGAGCTACACAGACATTTCCGAAGACCGTAACACTGACATTTACGTCGTCTCGGCCCAAGGTGGGCAGCCCCGTCAATTGACCACAAATCGCGGCCCTGATTCGCAGCCGCGCTGGTCGCCGGATGGAAAGCAGATCGCTTACGTTGCTACCGAAGACCCGAATTCGTGGGCCCCAAAAACCGATTTGATGGTCATAGCGGTCGAAGGCGGAGCGCCGCGCAACCTGACTGCGAGTTACGCCGATTCTATCTTTGGCGGAATCAAATGGTCGCCCGATGGCCGCGCTATTTACGCTCCCGGCGCTGTGGGAGTGTACGGCCAGTTGTTAAAGATACCGACGACGGGCGGCGGGCCTCAGGTGGTGTTTGAGCGCGCGGGGGCTTATGGATCAGTTGATCTTTCGCCTGATGGTCGATTGCTCGCATTCAATTTCAATGATGCAAAGACGCCTGACAATATCTGGGTCGCATCCGTAATGGGACGCGAGGCAAAACAGATTACCGATTTGAACCCGGATATTAAAGTTTTCAACATAGCCGACACGGAAGTGATTAAGTGGAAAGGGGCGGACGGGCTTGAGATCGAAGGGATACTGGTAAAGCCGGTCGGGTTTGAGCGCGGCAAGCGTTACCCGACTATATTGCAGATTCACGGCGGGCCTTACGGGAGATTCTCTTATGGTTTCAACTCACGGGCGCAGATACTGGCAAGCAATGGCTACGCGATCCTGATGCCCAACCCGCGAGGCTCGACCGGGTATGGGAATAAATTTACCGTTGCGAATCTGAAGGATTGGGGCGGCAAGGATTACCAGGACATAATGGCAGGCGTTGATGAGGTAATCCGGCTTGGCATTGCCGATCAGAATCGCCTGGGCGTGATGGGCGGCAGCTACGGCGGATTCATGACGTTCTGGGTGATAACACAGACCAACCGATTCAAAGCCGCCATCGGCCACGCAGGAATAAGCGACTGGTACAGCTTCCACGGCCAGAGCGACATACCGGGGTTGATGGAATATGGCTTCGGCGGTTTGCCCTGGACTGCGCGAGAGACTTACGTAAAGTATTCACCAATGTCTTTTGTTGACCGGGTGAAAACGCCGATCATGATTACTCACGGCGAGCAAGATCGCCGCGTGCCGATTGCGCAGGCCGAGCAGTATTACCGCGCATTGCGCAAGCGTGGAGTGGAAGTCGTGTTCGTGCGCTATCCACGCGAAGGTCATGGCATAGCTGAGCCTAACCACCAGATCGATTTAGTAAACCGCCAGGTGGAATGGTTCGACCGGCTTGTGAAAGGGGAGAAATCGCAAGCCGCCGGAGCCAATTCAAATTGATCTTTTTTTAATTCAACGCAGAGACAAAGAGCATGCAAAGAGAATATAGAGTTTTACTCTTTGCATGCTCTTTGTCTCTGCGTTGAAATGTGTTGTCGTGCCATTAAGCCCAGAAGTTGCGATCAAGCGTTCGGTACTGAATCGCTTCGCTCACGTGCTCGGACTCTATTTTCTCTTTGCCCTGCAAATCTGCGAGCGTGCGGCTGACCTTTAATATGCGGTCATACGCGCGCGCAGACAGCCCCAGCCGCGTGATTACATTTTCCAGAAGCGATTTTGAAGCTGCGTCTATCAGGCAATATTTGCGAATCAGGCGTGGAGTCATCTGTGCGTTGCAGAATATTTTCTCGCCCTCAAATCGATCAAGCTGCACGCGACGAGCCTTCACTACTCGCTCTCTTATCTCTTCCGACGACTCACCGTGCGCATCGCTCGAAAGCTCTCGGAACTTCACAGCGGGAACGTCTATGTGAATGTCTATGCGGTCGAGCAGCGGCCCTGAAATCTTCGAAACGTATCGCTGAATCTGCATAGGCGTGCAATGGCATTCGCGTGTCGGATTATTAAAATGGCCGCAGGGACACGGGTTCATAGCGGCTGCGAGCATGAATCGCGAAGGAAAAGTTAGCGACATCGCGGCGCGGCTTATAGTGACGTGTCCGTCTTCGAGCGGTTGCCTTAGCACTTCAAGAACATTGCGCTCGAATTCCGGCAACTCATCAAGAAAGAGCATTCCGTTATGGGCAAGCGAGACCTCTCCTGGTCTTGGGACCGTGCCGCCTCCGATCAAACCCGCGTCTGAAATCGTGTGGTGCGGCGCTCGGAAAGGGCGCTTCGCTACTAGACCTCGCTTTTCGGTCAGGCCCGCGACTGAGTGGATTTTTGTGCATTCGATAGCTTCTTCAAACTCAAGCGGCGGCAGTATCGTCGGGATGCGCTTCGCCAGCATCGTCTTCCCCGATCCCGGCGGCCCTATCATTAGAATATTATGGCCCCCACTCGTTGCCACTTCGATTGCTCGTTTGGCGTGCAATTGCCCCCGCACCTCACGAAAGTCAACCGGGTACTGGCTCAGGTTTTCTAGCAGCGATCTTGTGTTGACCCTCATCGGTTCCGGCTGCGCGGGGCTGTTTATCAATTCCACAACCGCTCTCAACGATGCCACCGGATATACGTCCAGCCCTGTCACTACCGCCCCTTCTTCTGCGTTCTCGACAGGGATGAAAAGTCGCTTCGCTCTGCGAGCGCGCGCAGCAACGGCTATGGGTAGCGCCCCTTTTACGGGCCTCACACGTCCATCAAGCGATAGCTCTCCGACTATAAGCGTGTCGTTCAACTCTTCTCGTTTGAGATCGCCGTTCGCCCCCAGTATCCCGATTGCAATGGGGAGGTCAAAACTGGAGCCTTCTTTTTTTATGTCGGCGGGCGCGAGGTTGACGGTCACTTTATGAATGGGGAAGAAAAAGCCGCAGTTGTTTATCGCCGCTCGAATGCGCTCGCGGCTTTCTCGTACGGCAGTGTCGGGCAGCCCGACCATCGTGAACGAGGGTGAAAGGCTGTCGCCCGCTCGCGGTGTGAGGTCTACTTCCACGTTGACGACATAAGCATCAATGCCGAATACGGCTGCGCTGAGGGTCTTAAAAAGCATACTCGTCCTCTCGAATGGAAATATTAATGAAGCAGATTTATGATCTGGGGAATGGTTTGAAAGAAGAGCTTTATCTTCCGAAATGATAGACGTAATCTGTTGCGTTTGTATTTCAATGCGGCTTTCCGAAATCTTGACTTATTAGATATGGCGCTGTGATGCCGGGCAAGTCACTGCTACCTTCGCCGGACTCACCAAAATAGTTGTTGACTTGAAAAAAGTAATGTGATATTAACCACAATCCGATTTGTTTAAATCACATCGAGTCTATTCGGTTATCCAAACCTTTCCCCAGTATCGTCAACCTGAAAGGAGATTTTATGCAAAGAATCAAGGCAAGAGTATCCATTCCTTATATTTTGGCTGTCTTTGGAGTCTGCGTTTTTCTACTCGGCTCATCGATAAAATCCTATGTAGGCCCAAAACAGTTTGATCCCACGGTAAAACTCGCGGTTTCGAAGTTAGAAATCATTGAAATGAAAATGCTTAGTCCGAATGTGATTCAAGTCTTTATGAGAAACGGGTACTCAAAAGATATCACTGCTGTAGTTACTTCCATCGGGGAGCGCGAAACTAATCGTAGAGATTATATATTTGCTGAGGGGGAAGAGTATCAGAAGCTCTCACCGGAAGCCATCGATGATTTTTTATATGGTATAGATTCCAAAGAGGAAGAAAATATTGTCATTAAAGCTGTTCTGTTCAGCGATATGACAATTGACGGAGATCCTAGAGAAATCAGGAAAGTCCTGGATAAACGCCTTGGATTTAAGATCCAGTTGGGTCGTTTTAATTCACATCTGGAAAGCCTCAATAAAGTAGGGCAGGCACTTTTTCAAAAAGAATTTCAAAAACTAAGACAGTTTGCTGAAAATTTGCCCATCAAGCCAGATGGTGATTTCCCTATGTCCCATTACGTGGAGTCTGGTCTTAGACATGGGAGAGAGTTCATCCGTATATATCTTTCAAAGTTGTATAACCAGTTTGAGAATGGAAATAATTTAGTTATCTCGAATAATAAGGAATCTATGAATGTCAAGTACGAGAGGTTTCTTGAATATTCGTTAAGAGTGGAAGACGATTTTAAGAGCTTAGAGAGTAGGCTTTGAGTTTCTATTTCTACAGCCAATTTAGAATTACGGAGACTGCTCAACGAGTCTATCCAGTTAACAATAACCTGCCTGGATAATTCGATGTGATGTTTGCTATGAAAAGCTTTCTGCGTGGAATGGCATTCACATTAAGTTGCCTGTATATCTCTATGCTTACAATTGCAGTTTTTGCAATGCCTAATTTTGATTGCACACCTTTTACGCAAAGCGGCCCAACGGATTCTCAACCATACAGCCAAGGATGCGGCGCTACTCAAGCCTATCAACATTTCACATTGTTTAAAACAGAAGTAAGGACGATTGCATGGCCTGATGGGCAAACGGACAATGTCACAGCCCGCTCTACTGGGGCATGCACCCTTGTTCATCCCAATTGTCATCTTGACTTTGAGCTGGGGACTTGCACAGAAGAGGAATACAACCGCCCTATAGACCAATGCTATAGAATAGCCTGGGAATGCTGGCCGGAATTTCACCCGCCCAGATACTTCTCAAATGGGCATTATGAGCAGCCGCTTTTCAGGCGGAACGCCCCTGTTCGTATGCAGCGATGTGGATTCCCTTTTCATGATCATAAAGACCTATTTGGCGAATCACGGTGCGAGCGAGGCTCAGATGAGGATACGGAACAGACTAAAAGAGATCATACCTGTCCTACCGGCGGCGAAGGCGGCGGGGATTTCTGTTTCGATTTCATCTGTAACGGTGGCGAGCTTGAATCCGGCTGTTCATTCCCAGAAAACAGTTGCACCGGCTGCCCACCCGGCACATCACCGAGCAGCTTTAGTGGTTGCTGTTGTGGCGCAACTCCACTGCTTATCGATGTGGCTGGAAACGGCTACGATTTGACTGATTGGGCGGGTGGTGTCAATTTCGACCTTAATAACGATGGGACGCCGGAACACCTGTCGTGGACAAGCGCCAACTCCGATGATGCATGGCTAGCGCTCGACCGCAATAATAGCGGAACGATAGACGGAGGCAGAGAGGTGTTTGGGAACTCGACTCCGCAGCCTCAGACATCAACGCCGAACGGATTCATCGCCCTTGCCGAATTTGATAAGGCACAGAACGGCGGGAACGGCGACGGCAAGATCAATAGCTCGGATACTATTTTTGCCTCATTACGATTGTGGCAGGACGTAAACCACAACGGGACATCGGAAGCGTCCGAACTCTTTACGTTGCCCGCGCGGGGAGTGACAAGAATAGACTTGGACTACAAAGAGAAGAAGCGTACAGACGAGCACGGTAATTTGTTCCGCTATCGTGCAAAGGTATATGACTCGCACGGCACGCATGTAGGCAGGTGGGCGTGGGACGTGTTCTTGCTAAGGCAGTAGTAATAATCAGTCGCGATAGACGTTATTAGAGTAAAAGCTTATTCGGAGGCAGTTATGTCTAATGTATCTTTGTGCATTCGATAGCTTCTTCAAACTCTAGCGGCGGCAGTATCGTCGGGATTCGCTTCGCCAGCATCGTCTTCCCCGATCCCGGCGGCCCTATCATTAGAATATTATGGCCCCCACTCGTTGCCACTTCGATTGCTCGTTTAGCGTGCAATTGCCCCCGCACCTCACGAAAGTCAACCGGGTACTGGCTCAGGTTTTCTAGCAGCGATCTTGTGTTGACCCTCATCGGTTCCGGCTGCGCTTCGCTGTTTATCAATTCCACAACCGCTCTCAACGATGCCACCGGATATACGTCGAGCCCTGTCACTACCGCCCCTTCTTCTGCGTTCTCGACAGGGATGAAAAGTCGCTTCGCTCTGCGAGCGCGTGCGACGACGGCTATGGGTAGCGCACCTCACTCGCCCATCAAGCGATAGCTCTCCGACTATAAGCGTGTCATTCAAATCTTCTCGCTTGAGGTCGCCGTTCGCACCCAGTATTCCTACGGCAATCGGTAGATCAAAGCTTGAGCCTTCTTTCTTCACGTCGGCAGGCGCGAGGTTCACAGTCACTCTATGAATGGGGAAGAAGAATCCGCAGTTGTTTATCGCCGCTCGAATGCGCTCGCGGCTTTCTCGGACGGCTGTATCTGGCAGCCCGACCATTGTAAACGAAGGCGAGAGGCTGTCGCCCGCTCGCGGTGTGAGGTCTACTTCTACGTCAACGACGTAAGCATCAATGCCGAATACGGCTGCGCTGAGCGTCTTAAAGAGCATGCTCGTTCTCCTGAATGGAACAGCTTTTAAAGTTAAGATGTGATCTGGGGAATGGGTTGATAGAAGGGCAACGCCTTCCGAAATGATAGACGTAATTCGGGGTTGGTGTATTTCAATCGGGTTCTGTTATTTGTGCGGGGCCTGTTATTATCTCCTTCGTGAAATCATTCGGCGACGTGCTTCTAACCATTGCGGTACTCGGCGGCATACTGGTAATCAACGCGGTCTTAACCAATCTCTATGCCCGCGCTATGTATTTTTAATGTAGCGAGTGCCGTGCGCATAAAGCCTCGCATAAGCGGGCGGCAATGAGGTTGCTGATGGAAACATACGAACTGAGATATAGATGGTCCGGTGTGTGTTTGTCACATTGATGTTTGATCGCAGGGTTTGCCCAATTGCCTGATTTCCGCGATGTTTTAGCTTGGTTTGCTACCACCGGAAGACGGCTATTGCTTCGCTCCATTAATACAGCTACTCAGATCATCACTTTACACACGCCCACGTGGCCGACTTACCTTTCGTCACCGTCAGCGACCAGTTCCCATTGATATTCGTCGGGGGATGCATTATAACGCCATCGTTCCAAGAGTTTTCTTTGAAAGCGCCCTGAATCCCCATTAAGGCGCACGCCTTGATGCCCGGTCCAGAGGTAAGGGTGTAGGTCTTTGTCACCTGGCTCACAGGTGTCGTGCCGGAAGTGATGGTCGTAACCAGCGCGAAGTCCACGCACCGAGCCCTGACCAGGGGGTTCGAGCCGTCCGATGCCCTCGGCAGGTTGGCCTCGATGTACCAGCCGGGCGTCGGGTGGGTATTGTCTGTTGTCGTCACCCTGCGCACACGCGCGAACCTGTTGCTGCTGTTCCATGATCCAGCCACCCCCCATACACCGCTGAGGAAGCATTGTCGCTTCGTGGGACCGCCGGTAAGTAGCTCTGCAATCTTGGTGGGTTGGCCGGTGTGGGGGCTCGACCAGTGGGGGGTCGACCACGCTCCGTTGATTACGCCTGTGGTTCTGAAGACGCAAGTCGCTTGGGCGTTGACAGGGTTATTAGACCAGACCTTTTGGTTAACCTGATTCTCGCAAGCAGCGCCGTGGGCTATGAGCCAATAATGCCCTTGAGGAAGCTTTCCGGTCACTTCCGCCACCGAATATTCGCCCTTCGAGCCACATGCGAAGCCAGTTTGTGCGCCTAGACTGAGATTCCCGGTGACGCCACTGAGAAAGCAGGTGCGATCCGACATCGATCCGATGTTGATCCCTGTATCGTCAGTCCTTGTTCCCCAAGTATAGACCATGTAACCGTCGAGGGCATAGACGATGCTGCCTGCGCAGTAGAACGCGAGAACGCCGACGAGCACCAGCAAGGTTACACTGGTGTGCCGACGCTGGTTACAAGCGAAAGCGGTGAGAGCAGAATTGATCTTCATTTGATATACACCTCTGAAGTTGATTGAGTAGCCAACGGTTGAGTTCACCGGGCGCGCGAGCAGTATAAAAGCGAAGTTTGCGGCAGATGCATCAATGCCCTGTACTTCAAGGCCGCTTTTGCTGGCTGTATAGCTACTCAGGCATTTTATTGCCTCCAACTATTAAGGCGTGAAATGCGGCTGAAAAATATCATCCCATTTCGTACAACCCACTTTAATATCACTACCCTACTAAAACCTCGTCCCAAAGCCCCAGCCATGCCCTCCTTGAAAACTGATCGTGAGGCAGTTATGTCTAATGTATCTTTGTGCATTCGATAGCTTCTTCAAACTCAAGCGGCGGCAGTATCGTCGGGATGCGCTTGGCAAGCATCGTCTTGCCTGAGCCCGGCGGCCCTATCATTAGAATATTGTGGCCCCCACTCGTTGCCACTTCGATTGCTCGTTTAGCGTGCAATTGCCCCCGCACCTCACGAAAGTCAACCGGGTACTGGCTCAGGTTTTCTAGCAGCGATCTTGTGTTGACCCTCATCGGTTCCGGCTGCGCTTCGCTGTTTATCAATTCCACAACCGCTCTCAACGATGCCACCGGATATACGTCGAGCCCTGTCACTACCGCCCCTTCTTCTGCGTTCTCGGCAGGGATGAAAAGTCGCTTCGCTCTGCGAGCGCGTGCGACGACGGCTATGGGTAGCGCACCTTTTACCGGCCTCACTCGCCCATCAAGCGACAGTTCTCCCACAATCAGCGTGTCATTCAAGTCCTCATGCCCCAGGTCGCCGTTTGCCCCCAGTATCCCAATTGCAATGGGGAGGTCAAAACTGGAGCCTTCTTTTTTTATGTCGGCGGGCGCGAGGTTGACGGTCACTTTATGAATGGGGAAGAAAAAGCCGCAGTTGTTTATCGCCGCTCGAATGCGCTCGCGGCTTTCTCGGACGGCTGTATCTGGCAGCCCGACCATTGTAAACGAGGGTGAAAGGCTGTCGCCCGCTCGCGGTGTGAGGTCTACTTCCACGTTAACGACATAAGCATCAATGCCGAAGACGGCGGCGCTGAGCGTCTTAAAGAGCATTATTGTCCTCACAGAATTATTAATGAAGCTGATTTATGATCTGGGGAATGGTTTGATAGAAGGGCTTCGCCTTCGGAATTGATAGACGTAATTCTCTGTCCAGATAATTCAATCTGTTTGCGGCATGAGTTGCTAGGCCGCTTTCAGCGCGTCTTTTGTAAAAAGCATAAGACCACCAGCAATTCCCAATGGACTTACCGGCGGTCTTTACATCCAGCACTTTTCAGCTTACTGCGCTCTTAGAAGGAACACATCCCATGCCCATCGCCCAACTTGCGCGCCTCGCGCATCACGCACTTTCGCGCGATAACGGAACAGATTCCCGTGTTGATCTTGCCGTTTTGATTCCTTGTAATCGAGGTCTATTGATCCTACCCCTTGTGAAAGCAAAGTATGAAGCTCATCTGGGTCTGAAATGCCGTTGTGGTTCGTATCTCTCCAAAGTCGCAGCGAAGAAAAAATAGCATCGCCGCCACTTATCTTCGTGTCATTATTACCGCCATTGATCGGGCTGTCATATTCAGCTAGTGCAATGAATCCTTGAGGCTGAGATGATGGTGGTTGCGGAGTATAATTCCCAAATAGCTCTTGCCCATCATCAATTTGACCATTTCCGTTTCGGTCTAAAACCAACCAAGCATCATCTGAACCGGCAGCAGTCCAGGCAATACGCTCGATGGTGCCACCAGGCTCTATGTCGAAATTCACACCACTATTTGCGTTGGTGAGATTAAAACCATTGCCTTGTGTATCAATGACTATAGGGGTGTCGGTGTAACACTCGCAATAATCCGGCCCCTGCTGGACCCAATGCCCTCCCTGAGAAACGCACGCCCACTGCCTCGATTGAGAACAAGAATTTTCATGACATTCACCATCACAGTTCGGTGATGTGTATGTGCCTGAATTATCATCTCGAACACAGCCGACACCAAGTTGACATATGTATTTTTGGCTGCCACCACTAGTCAGACAATAATTGTTTATCTGCTTAACCCTGGCATTATCACAGTGGGTAGGGCCTTGGGCAAGGGATGTCCTGGGAGAGCAGTAAAACATTACAGAAGCACTACAAGAACAACCGCTGCCAGTGCAATGACCTAAACCGAAAGAATGTCCTATCTCATGCGCTATAATTCCTGTCAATGGGTAATCTGGCGCGTCGAGGAAAAGAGGGTTCACCCTAATTCTGGCATAGTCACGAAATTGATAGTTGGTGCTAGGCTCACATTCAGCATCGGCAGCACCGCTCGACAAAGGTATTTCTTTAACCACGTCACATACATACTCGCCGCCAGTCTCACTGAAGGTCACAAATGAACAGTTTCCATTGAATCCGGAAGACGCATTCCAGTTGGTAAAAGCATTACGAATTTTGGTTCTCTGGCTCGAAGTAAACCCAGGGCCAATATTAAACTGAACTGTTACTGAAGAAGCCCAACTATACCAGTAGGGGGCTGATGGATAAAAAGCTTCTATTGTTGGACAAGAAACTTGCGAGAACACGTTTTGTGGGTATAGTGGAATTACTAGCAATACGGTGAATATTGTGAATGAGAGGACTCTGTGAGCTTGCAGCTCTGGCTTATTCATCGCTTTCTCTCCCTTTTCGCGATATCTGCCCGTAATTCATTCAGGAACTTAGATTCTTCAGTTTCGCTATATTTGAGGTACAACGCCCGTGTGTCTAAGCGGATGGCCTGCTTATCCTGCAACTCATAAAGATCAAGAATATTGTAAACCTGCCCTTCCGCATAATAACTTAAGAAGAAAACATACTCACCGCCAATTCTTGGCATGCCCAAATCGCCAATTACATGTCTTATAGTCCGTCCATCTGGGAGTTGGACAGTTGCCCCCTCACGTTCTACCATTATTAAATTACCAGATAAATTGTTATCGGTTTTCAACACTTCTTTTATATGAACAGTAAACTCCGAATAAGCCCCGGTCTTATCATTGGACACATATCCTTTGACATCGACAACTTCACCTTTGACGATGGCATCGCTTTCAGATGCTGGAAGAGCAGGTGTAACCGAAAAATAATCACCTCCCATACTACCGGTTCTCTTTCCTGTTAAGAGGCAATTGATCAAATGGTTTGTAATTACGTTTATCATAACGGCTATTGCGCGCCTTCCTTATTGCACGCTCTGTTGGATCAGATGGCTCCGGTGCAGTATAAACGGCAAGAGGAAGTTTAGCCTGATCTTTTATTTTTGGCTTCTGCTGCTCTTGCGAAGGGTGGGACAAGGCACTTATCAGTACAAACAATGTACAAACAAGAACGAGAGCACAGAAAGCGTTTGAGATTTGAAATAATGATTTACGTTTTAACATACCCCCCCGGACTTGGTTTAGAGATTGTTGGCTTAAGCAGTAGCGGTATTATTTAGAAGTTGCTACTCAGAGACGGGCACGATTATAGCACCAATTCATGCGCGATTCAACGAAGTAAAACCCACTCCTAGGGCTGTTGCAAAGTAACTTATCTGCTTGAAGAGAAGCTACTGTTTTGGAGTGCGGCGACTTATGATACTGCTGGCGAATTCAGTTTTGCACCACTTACAGAGATCGAGCCGAAGAAATACCAACACTTACCATGCTGGATCCGCCGGTTATCCGAATTCGCCAGCAGTATCACTTATCGCCGCACTCCAAAAGATGGCTCGACTTTGCAACAGCCCTGAACCCGCTCCTTATTGAAGTACATAATGCGGAACCCCTTCAAAAGAACTAATAATATTTCAAGAATGACAAACCGATATCTTAAATCACAGTAGAACCGACCGGTTCTAGCGGACTAACATGTTTTTATGCAATAAATCTCTGATAATTCCGTTATTGATAATTCATCGCTTGGATGATTTCAATTGAAGCCTAAGCCTTTATGTTGAAAGCTGATTCGGAGGCAGTTATGTCTAGTGAATTTTTGTGCATTCGATAGCTTCTTCAAACTCTAGCGGCGGCAGTATTGTCGGGATTCGCTTGGCAAGCATCGTCTTGCCTGAGCCCGGCGGCCCTATCATTAGAATATTGTGGCCCCCACTCGTTGCCACTTCGATTGCTCGTTTGGCGTGCAATTGCCCTCGCACCTCACGAAAGTCAACCGGGTACTGGCTCAGGTTTTCTAGCAGCGATGTTGTATTGACCCTCATCGGTTCCGGCGGCGCTTCGCTGTTTATCAATTCCACAACCGCTCTCAACGATGCCACCGGATATACGTCGAGCCCTGTCACTACCGCCCCTTCTTCTGCGTTCTCGGCAGGGATGAAAAGCCGCTTCGCCCCGCGCAAGCGTGCGGCAACGGCTATGGGGAGCGCGCCTTTTACTGGCCTCACTCGCCCGTCAAGGGATAGCTCTCCGACTATCAGCGTGTCGTTCAACTCTTCTCGTTTGAGATCGCCGTTCGCCCCCAGTATCCCGATTGCTATCGGCAGATCAAAGCTGGTGCCTTCTTTTTTATATCGGCGGGCGCGAGGTTCACGGTCACTCTATGAATCGGGAAGAAAAAGCCGCAGTTGTTTATCGCAGCTCGTATGCGTTCGCGGCTCTCGCGGACGGCAGTGTCGGGCAAGCCGACCATCGTAAACGAAGGCGAGAGGCTGTCGCCCGCTCGCGGTGTGAGGTCTACTTCCACGTTAACGACGTAAGCATCAATGCCGAATACGGCTGCGCTGAGGGTTTTAAAAAGCATACCTGTCCTCACGGATGATAATAATAGTGAAGCTTGGATTTATGATCTGGGGAATGGGTTGAAAGAAGGGCAACGCCTTCCGAAATGATAGACGAAATTAAGGGCGTTTGTATTTCAATCGCGTTAGGCCCCGGTAAACACCATTGAGCTATTTTAGTTACTATACCTTATGTCACATACTCCAGGCTGAAGATATAACAATTGAGGCAAGCCAAAACCAACCGATTACAATAACATCCCTGCTTTTACTTCGCTTTGAATTTAGCCGCAGCTTCCTCAAGAGCAGCAGCCCTCTCCGGCTTTCCCTCTTTCTTGTCTAGATTGATCTTCTGTTCAATGATGTCAAATTGAACAGGCTTATCAGGCTTCTTGAGAAATTCAGCCCGAGGCTCGCTAAGGTCAATGGCAACTGCTTCCTTCATTATCTCACCATCAGGCCTTACAATTAGCTCTTTCAATTCCACATCACCAAAGATTGGTGAATACCAACGCTCCTCATAGGCTCTGTCATCGCCCTGGCGGAAGACATAGCAGTCATAACCCAGAAATCTTTCAGTCCGAACGGCGTGAGTCGCTAACCAGGCTTCGGACCGATATTCTGCAAACCCCTTGTTCGCACCGGAGACAAGTTCGAGTGCTCCATCCGGGGATAGCCAGAATACGCCATCGGCATCGCCTATAGTTTCTTGTGTCCGTACTTTGCTGTCGGAGACTAACCAATCCTTATTGATTTGTCGGAAATTGCCCGACTCGGACACAAAGCGCATTGCCTCACCAGCAACAAAACGTTGCCCCTGATGTGTTGTGTACGTTTCATAACTAATAGTGAAACCCTGCTTGGGCTGCACTGCGGGATTGTTCGCGCCGCTGGCAGCAAAGTAAGCAAATGCCCCCGCCATCGGCAAAAGAATTGATAAAAGCTTAAAGAGTCGCATATACATTATCCTCCTTTACCAACCTTGTCCTGGACCGTCGTAACAGCAACGACCGAGACAGCATCGTTCATAACAGGTGGTGATGAAAGGATCATCCTGACACTTCCCTCTTTCGCGGTAGCAGCCTTGAGGGTGAATCTTTCTGCAAGCGGTGTGAAAGCAAGGCGGAGATGAGAATCTGCAGGTTACTTCAGTAACATCCACAATTTGGCCTGAGCAAGCATCCAGGCAGAAAATCGGGTTACATTGTACTATTTGCGCTTGCGTCTGGCGCGCAGTAAATGCTATCACAAGTAATATAACCCCTATTAAGATCATCAGCGTACGAACTACAATAGAGATCCAGAGTTTCATACTGTGTTCTCCTTTCTAATTATCTGGGGTATCGAAGCCAAGAAACCTGACTACTCACGTAAGTTCGAATCGCGATGCGCAGTGTAACATAAGCTATAAAACTAATCCAACAGGAAACTATGCATAATCCATGAAGGGGGTTATTCATGGCACAACACCTCTATGAGGGGCCTAACATGGTTCCATATAATACCCCCCTGATGATTCTGTTATCGAGCATTCATCGCTTGGATGATTTCAATTGGAATCTAAGCCTTTATGTTGAAAGCTTATTCGGAGGCAGTTATGTCTAATGTATCTTTGTGCATTCGATAGCCTCTTCAAACTCTAGCGGCGGCAGTATCGTCGGGATGCGCTTCGCCAGCATCGTCTTGCCTGAGCCCGGCGGCCCTATCATTAGAATATTATGGCCCCCACTCGTTGCCACCTCGATTGCTCGTTTGGCGTGCAATTGCCCTCGCACCTCACGAAAGTCAACCGGGTACTGGCTCAGGTTTTCTAGCAGCGATCTTGTGTTGACCCTCATCGGTTCCGGCGGCGCTTCGCTGTTTATCAATTCCACAACCGCTCTCAACGATGCCACCGGATATACGTCGAGCCCTGTCACTACCGCCGCTTCTTCTGCGTTCTCGGCAGGGATGAAAAGCCGCTTCGCCCCGCACAAGCGTGCGGCAACAGCTATGGGAAGCGCCCCTTTTACGGGCCTCACACGGCCGTCAAGCGATAGTTCTCCGACTATCAGCGTGTCGTTCAACTCTTCACGACTGAGGTCGCCGTTTGCCCCAAGGATTCCGATTGCTATCGGCAGATCAAAGCTGGTGCCTTCTTTTTTTATATCGGCGGGCGCGAGGTTCACGGTCACTCTATGAATCGGGAAGAAAAAGCCGCAGTTGTTTATCGCAGCTCGTATGCGTTCGCGGCTCTCGCGGACGGCAGTGTCGGGCAAGCCGACCATCGTAAACGAAGGCGAGAGGCTGTCGCCCGCTCGCGGTGTGAGGTCTACTTCCACGTTGACGACGTAAGCATCAATGCCGAATACGGCTGCGCTGAGGGTTTTAAAAAGCATACCTGTCCTCACGGATGATAATAATAGTGAAGCTTGGATTTATGATCTGGGGAATGGGTTGAAAGAAGGGCAACGCCTTCCGAAATGATAGACGAAATTAAGGGCGTTTGTATTTCAATCGCGTTCGGTTATTTGTGCTGACCCTGTTACGATTTTTATCCCGTATAATAAGTGTCCGTATGAAAAAATCGGTTCCCGTAGCAAGTGCCAGCCGATAAATGATGAGCACTGAAGCTATCCGGTATTCGCTCTCTGAGAAACCGATTCTTTCAAGACTATATCCTCAGCAAACCAGCGATGCCTATCATCACAGTGCCGGTATCCGAAGGCGGCTACTTCCACTCACCTTGCAGAATAAATCCCGCCCAATAGTATGGCGCTCTCCACCTCTTCTGTCGCTGCATCCACTCCTGCGCTGATCTCAATGCCGCCGCTGGCCTTTGCCCTCCCTTTATCATCCCTTCATAGAATCTCTTCATCATCTCGGCCGTCGCCTCATCTTCGACTCGCCATAAGCTGGCCATTATGCGGGCCGCCCCCGCGTACATAAATCCTCGTGTTAATCCTATAAGCCCTTCTCCCCTGACCTGCTTGCCCAGCGCCGTCTGGCACGCGCTCAGTACCACAAGCTCTGCTCTCAGGTTCATGTTATAGATGTCATACAAGCGGAGGAACCCGTTCTGTGGGTTGCCCTGTTTATCTACCAGGGACAAGACTATCCCGCTCAACTCCGGGTGCTCGTTGTTGAGCAATCCATGCGTGGCAAAGTGAACTATCCGATAATGATCCAGGTCAGGGCTGGAGGCCGTCTGTCAACTCGCATGAAAGTCGAGCGCCACCCTTGTCCCATCCTGATCTATCCCTGCTTGCCTGGTCAGAGCATGGATCGCTTCCGCTTCCTGTCGGCTGAATGGCAGCCTCGGCAATTCGCCCCTGTCTGTCAACCCCACTGCACTGGCTGAGCGTATTAGCGCCAATTCTGAGACTTCTTTTGAAGGGTTGTTTGGTGGGCCTTCTGCTTTGTTAACCTGTTGCCCTGAGGATTGCACTCGCGCATCGCCTGCATCAAAGACAGGGTCGGCCAGTACGGCTGCTGCTTTTGGAGCAGGCTTGCGTTCCGGACAGTTCCTTCCTCAACACGGCCAGGCTTGATGCCGAGGGAAGGCTAATGATCTCGTGCTCTGCCAGGAGCAAGTGTTGACCATCTTGAGCCACAGACTTATTGACTCCAGCTCCATCTCTTTTGTCTGAACTGCTTCGAGCAGTTGTAGGCGCAGGCAGAGCAGCAAAAGGCAAATAGTTCAATATTCCGTCTGCGACTACCAGCAGTCGCTTCTTGCCTAGCCGCGCAGCAACTGGTCCAAGGATCATCTGACTCAACTCCGCTGCCGCCCGGTTGTATTCAGCCTCAGCCTGTTTAATCCGCGCCTGCAACCGAGCGGATGACATGCCTTGCTCTCGCCGATTGCGTGTTGTCAACAGTTCATATACATGTCGAGCGGCTTTTTCTACTGCTTCCCGTCCAGGCAATCTGAAGCTGGCAATTGAATCAGAAGAAACTGCCCACAGGTAGCTATGTTCATCTCCGAGCGCATACTCCAGAAGTAGCGTATCTGAATCGAGCACTTCCTGCTGAATCTGCCTGAGAGAGAGGGGTTGAGGTTGAGTAAGTGCCGCATAGCGAGGACTGCTGGCTCTGACCTGCGATTGCACTTCTTGGTATTGAATCAATAATCGCTCAATTTCTGCCTTCATCTCTGCCGCCTGCTGTTCGGTATGCTTGCCGCTCAGCATACGAGTCTGGCGCTCGGCTTTGGCATCAAGCAGTTGTTGCAGAGAACGCTCACGCTCAAGCAAAGCAAGATCAACGCCCTGGCGGATGTCGGCGCGGGCTTCGGCGAGCATCTCCATCAAAGTGCGTGCTCGTGCTCGCTCGCTGACTTCGAGTGCCACCGCATCGATTCCTTGATTGGGGTCAAGTTGATGCATCCGCATCAGCAAGTTGATGTAAAAGTCATAGTAATCTTGGACGGAGGCAAAGAAGGAAGCTCGCAACTCGGGGCTTGCCACTTTGACGCGCAGTGATTCAACAATATGAAGAGCAGATTCAAGATTCGAGCGAGCTTGAAGGAGTTCACCTTGCTTGAGTTTTACGCGGGCGATCCCATACAAACTCTTGGCCTCAGCGTAGAGATCAAGTACTGCTCGGCTGAGTAGAAGCGATTGAGTGTGGTTATCATGAGCCTTCTGCGTCTCTCCCAGCGAATAGTAAACCTCTCCAATATTGTTTAGCGTCCTGGCTTCTCCTGGCCTGTCGCCTACTGATCGGTGTATGGGCAAGGCCTGGTCGTAGTATTCCAGCGCCTTCTGCCTCTCCCCCAGCGAGCTGTAAACACTGCCAATACCGTTAAGCGTAGTGGCTTCTCCTAGCCTGTCCTTTGTTGAACGAAATATCGACAAGGCCTGATTGTAACAATCCAGCGCCTTCTGCTTCTCCCCCAGCGAGTTGTAAGCAATGCCAATATTGTAAAGCGCCCTGGCCTCTCCAGGCCTATCGCCTACTGATCGTTGTATGGGCAACGCCTGGTTGTAGTATTCCAGCGCCTTCTGCTTCTCCCCCAGCGAGTCGTAAACCACGCCGATGGCAGTGAGCGTTGAGGATTCTCGTTGCCTGTCGCCTATTGATCTCCGTATGGCCAAAGCCTGGTTGTAGTATTCCAACGCCTTCTGCATCTCTCCCAGCGAGCTGTAAACACCGCCAATATTGTTAAGCGTTGTGGCTTCTCCTGACTTGTCGCCCACTGACCTCCGTATAGGCAAAGCCTGGTTGTGGTATTCCAGCGCCTTCTGCATCTCCCCCAGCAAGGTGAAAACCACGCCAATACTGTTAAACGTCATAGCTTCTCCAGGCTTGTCGCCCACTGATCTCCGTATGGGCAAGGACTGATTGTAATAATCCAACGCCTTCTGCATCTCTCCCAGCGAGCTGTAAACACCGCCAATATTGCTAAGCGTTGTGGCTTCTCCTGGCCTGTTGCCTACTGATCGTTGTATGGGCAAGGCCTGGTTGTAGTATTCCAGCGCCTTCTGCCTCTCCCCAAGCGAACTGTAAACCAGGCCAATATTGTTAAGTGTTGTGGCTTCTCCTGACCTGTTGCCTACTGATCGCTGTATGGCCAAAGCCTGGTTGTAATAATCCAACGCCTTCTGCTTCTCCCCAAGCGAACTGTAAACACTGCCAATATTGCTAAGCGTCTTGGCTTCTCCTGACCTGTCACCCACTGACCTCCGTATAGGCAACGCCTGGTTGTAATAATCCAGCGCCTTCTGCCTCTCCCCCAGCGAGTTGTAAACCATGCCGATGCCATTGAGCGTTGCGGCTTCTCCTGACCTGTTGCCTACTGATCGGTGTATGGGCAAGGCCTGGTTGTAGTATTCCAACGCCTTCTGCCTCTCCCCCAGTGAACTGTAAACCTCTCCAATATTGTTAAGCGTTGTGGCTTCTCCCGGCCTGTCGCCCACTGACCTCCGTATAGGCAAAGCCTGGTTGTGGTATTCCAGCGCCTTCTGCCTCTCTCCTAGTAAATAGTAAACCTCTCCAATATTGTTGAGCGTTAAGGCTTCTAGTCTTAAGTCGCTTGTTGAACGACCTAGCGGGAGTACTTCTTCATATTTATCAATTGCCCTCCGGAAAGTTTCTGCCGTGCCTTGCGATCTCAGTTGTTCCGCCTGCGCTATCTCTCTCTCGGCGGCTACTCTCACACTGTCTTGTTGTGTTGCGGATCGTATTTCTTCTATCTTTATTTCATATCGGCCCGCGTGTACGCTATTGTCCAGCGAGCGTACTTCCAATCGGTAGCTACCTGCCGCATCGCTTATGACCGAAATTGACTCTTGCACTTGTGTCAGAAATGAGATGTTCGCCTCTGCTATCTTCTTGCCGTCAGGACCAAACAGGCTTACCGCCACGTCTATGCCGCGCTGGTCCACCACTACTTTTAGAAACTGATTGACGCGGAGACTTACTTGATATGTATGTATCTCTCCGGACTTTAGCTCTCGCTCTATCGGCTTCCCTGTTTCCAGGTCAATCGCATCTTTCATAGCCTGCCCAGCATCGCTTGCTTTGATGACGGATTGAATACGCGACCCGCAGCATCCAGCTTCGATTGAGACGCAGTTTACGAATGTCAGCCCTAAAACCACGCACCCGGCAAGGATGCAACTCAACTGCTTTTTGACTCTCCTCCAGCCAATAAATCCGCCCCCAGATCGTGAGTTCATTGCTAGATCTCCTCTGAAACTTTCTGTATCAACCAACTGTTTGTAGAAGGTAATCAAGTCCGCATGCGCTTATACCGAGATTGCACCAAACATTAAAGAGAGTTTAGCTGCAATATTGTCTTCAAGGCCAGTCAGTTCTATCTCTATTCAAGTAAAGAATCCCGCCGCTTGTGGCGAGGCATTAGAACCTTTTTCGAAAACGTGATTGTAATCGCGTTCGGTTATATATACGGACCCTGTTATGATCTTCTGCGTGAAATCATTCACAGACGTGCTAATAACCATCGCCGTCCTCGGCGGCATACTGGTAATCAGCGCGGTATTAACCAATCTCTATGCCCGCGCTATGTATTTTCAATGCCGTGAGTGCCGCGCGCTTAACGCCAAGCGCCGATCTCATTGTAGAATTTGTGGTCGGGCTCTGGCCGGTAAGGGTGACTCACAAACTTGATTCGGATTTTAGATTGAGGTCGCGCGCTTTTTCTTCTATCGCTTCGAAAAGATGCTCGCGCTCAATTTCGTCACCGGCGCGGCGGTACGCCGAGAGCAGTTCTTTTAACGAAGCGAGTTCTTTGTACAGCCCGGCGTGCTCTATCGGCGGTGTCAGGTAAGACACAAGCTCTGCATAGGAGCGGCGCCTGGCTATCGTCCCTTCCGACGGGTTGTTGACGCTGTAGATGTAAACGTTCGGCAGTTCTCCTATCAAACGATCAGGCCAGCACCGCGAAGAGAGTCCCGCTTGCTTTCCGGGCATAAACTCAAGCGCCCCGTGCGTGCCGACGTGTATAACGGCATCAGCCTTGAAAACTTTTTCGATATAAGTGTAAAACCCCATAAAGCCGTGATGAGGAGATGCGCTTTCGGCTGCGAGCAATCGCATCGGGTCGCCCTCATATCCGAATGTCGGCTGGATGCCGACGAAGACGTTTCCCAGATTGATGCCTGGAACAAGTATGTCGCGACCGTCGGAATTGATAAGCCCCGGCGCGCGTCCCCATTCGCGCTCTATGTCACCCGCGTAAGGGCAGAGCTTGCGATACTCGTCTACGCTCATTCGATAGGCGATGTTTGAAACCTGGCCTAACTCTTCCGAATTGCCTCCGAGCAATTGCTCGCGCAAGCGATCTGCGCTTTCAGGCACGACCGTATCGTAGCCTTCCGCCTTGAGTCGCGTGAGAATTTCGTGGAGGCTGGCGAAGACATCCAGGTCGGCAGCCGTCCCAATGTTCCCTTTATTCGGCGGAAAGCAGAAGACCGAGAAGGCAAGCTTGACCGAAGACTTCGGGGCGACTCTCAAACGATTCCATCGCTTTATGCGTCGGGCAATTCGCTGACACCTCTCTTCAATCGGCTCCGGCTGGTTGCCGGTTCTCGCGCAGTCCGCCGAAGATGAAAGGCTCGCTCGCTCCGTCAATCTCAGGTATAGCTATTTGCATAGCTGTTTGAATCGAGTTAAGCCCCGTTTTGCTCCTCTCCCAGTTTTCGACCGTCTGCACGTCGAGTGAAATCAATGAGCGATACGGGACGCCCAGGTTTTGAAGGAAATCTACGGACGCCTTCGAATCGTTCATGGCCGGGCCGCCTACAAAGCTGAATCCCGTCAGCGAAACGATCTGGCTGACTCGCGGGAGCGGTTTCCCCTGCTCTTGCGACCTGTCCTGATCGATGAAAAATTCTCGGCAGGCATCGCGGTTGTCCATAAAAGTCGAGAGCGCGGGAACAACCGATAGCCCTTCGCTTTCGATTGCGCGGATCAAACCGTCGTAATGTTGTTTGGAGTTGCTTACGACTTGAGGTCGCATCAACAGAAGCCCGATTGTCTCGTGTCGTTCAAGTCTGCGGCCACGCGTGCGCTCATGCCATTTTTTATACTCTTCGAAAGTCTCAAATAACCTGGGCGCATCCGGATGATAGACGGCCGCGACCGGGACCGATTCGGGCGCATCGATCTGAAAACGCGTTGATCCGGCTTTGCTGTAATTCTTTATCGCGTACAGCAGCATCGAGCGAATATTTTTTGGCGTGGGTTGAAGAAAATAACAGAACAGGTAGAGATAATTTTTTACGTCCTTCAGCTTGCCCGTGGCGGGCAAGAATTTCAGTATGGATGGCAGCCGGTTTATCAGCTTCAGATAAGAGCCTGCGCCGCCGTGCGGACGTTTGCCGTTGCCATTTGAGTTACGACCCTTCGCATAGTCGGCCATCCAATTGCCGACTTTCTTTAGGAAGTTTTTAGACGCCTGTTCCGATTGCCGCTCGCCCTCACGTTTCGATTTCATCATCTTGCCGAAATCGAGCCTGCCCATTCTGGTTCGCCGCATCAAATCAGGCATACAATTAAAAGCGATGATGGTTTGCTTTTCTCCGAGAGAGTCAAGCGCCGTCGTTATCCTGATTGCATTATCCGAATCCGTGACGTGTATGATGAAGATAATCTCGGACTCTGAAATATCGCGCGCGCAAGCCTCCCACTCAATCGCGCCGAGCGGCGCGCCGCAATTGTGCGCCGCCACCTCTAAGCCGAGCGAGTACTTGCTATTGATCTCCGCTTCAGCTCGTCTGAGCGGCGCCAGTAAGCTTGTGCCTACATATAAAACGGTGATCTTCACTCCGTTATTTCCCTACACCTTCAAGCTCGTCTTCAATGCCTGAAAAGACCGCTTGCATACGATCAAGAACCGTCTGATCGGCGGCCCAGAAACCCCGTCCTGATGCTTCGAGCAACCGCCCGACGAGCGTGCGCGCCGAATGCGGGTTGAGCGAGCGCAGTCGGTCGAGCATCTCTTCATCCAGCACAAAGGTTTGCGCTACTCGGTCGTAAACCCAATCCTCGACGGCGTCGGCAGTCGCCGACCAGCCGAACGTGTTTGTCACCTGGTGCTCGATTTCCGCCACGCCCGTAAAACCATGTTCGAGCCTGCCTTCATACCATTTTGGGTTCAATACCTTTGTCCGCGTCTCAAGCCCGATGGCTTCTTCGAGCGACCGCACCCTGGCATTGGGCGTCAGCGTGTCCGAAAGATAGATTCGAGGGCGATTGCCCGTGCGTGTTTCGACGGCTTTGGACACGCCGCCCAGGTATTCGAAATAATGATCGACGTCGGTTATTCCGACTTCGACGGTGTCTATGTTTTGATACGTGACCTCGACGCGAGCCAGCGCTTGCTCAAGCAACTGTTTCGCCTGCTTGCCGTCATAATTACGCCCTTCCGAATCGCGCCCATAAGCAAAACACTTTCTGGTGACGAATAGATCGCCAAGCTCGTTGCTATCCTCCCACTGGCTTTCGGCAACCATGAAGTTCACGTTAGTCCCGTAATTCCCCGCCGCGTTTGAAAAGACCCGAACCGCCGCGTCATCAAACGAGCAGCCGGTTTCGAGCATCTGCTTTTCCACATGCCGACGTACAAAGTTAAGATCGTCAGGCTCATCAAGCGCGGCAACATGCCGGACGGCGCGATCAAGCAACCCCATAGTCGAGCCAAACAGATCGCGGAATATTCCCGATACAGTCATCACTACATTGATTCGCGGACGGCCTAGCCGTTCAAGAGGGATTATCTCTACATCGGTCGCGCGGTTGAGCGAGTCTCGTACGGGAGTGACCCCTAACAACCAGAGAGCCTGGGCAACCGCTTCGCCTTCTGTTTTGATGTTATCGATTCCCCACAACACCATTGCCACTGATTCCGGGTAACGGTTTGACTCTTTCAGACAACGCTCAAGCAGAGCGTTCGCGGGCGTCTCGGCGCGGCGCACTGCGGCGGGCGAAGGTATTACGTAGGGATTGACGGCATGCGTATTGCGGCCCGTCGGCAATATCGCGGGGTTTTGTACTATGTCTGCTCCCGGCCCCGGCTCTACATACTCGCCGCGAAGCGCCCGCAACAGTCCTTCCAATTCACGGTTGGTTTGAAGTTGTTTTTGAATCTCAGAAAGGAGCGAAAAAACCTTTAGCGACTCTTCGACTGCGACACCGGCTCTATCGCTAAGAAAGTCGCTCGCAGCATTCGCACCTGAATCAATCGTAGCCGACACAAACAGTTGAATGGCTTCCTGTAATATTGACTCAACCCTTTCTCGCTCGGCCATCCTTTGCTCTGATTGAGAGCTTTCGTTAAGCAATTTCGCATAATCGGGCAGCCCGAGCCCTTCAGAAATCAGGTTTGCTAATGATCGGACTCCAAGCTCGGGGCGATCAAACGACGCGACCATTCTGAGCAAGTCCGTCACTTCCCGGCTTTCAGAGGCGCGGCCAAAAACGTGTAGCCGTGTGGGAATTAACCGTTGCTCCAGCTCAAGCACCTGCTCATAAAGCTCAAGCACTCGCCGGTCGCGTTCTTCTTTTGAAACAGGTTGATTCATCCTCATTCGCGCATGTCCGAAACAACAGCTTCAATCGCCTTGTGTATACCGCCAGCGCCCGCTCGCGGAAGATAAAGATACTTTCCGCCGAGCATTTCGGCAAGTTTGCGGGCCTCGCCTGAAGAAACGAATCTCGATTTCGTATCGATCACAACAGATGCTATGCCTTCGATCTGCATAACTCGCCCGATATGCTTCAACTCTTCGTTGATCGCTTCCTGGTCCCCTGGATCGGCGCGGCTCAAAATTCGTGATGATATATTGGCTCTCCCGTCTGTCATCAAGACAACCATAGCCTGTGACATTTTTCGTATGCGCGCATACCTCGCCAGTTCTAGAGCGCGAGCAAGCCCTGCCGCTACGGGAGTGCCGCCTCCGGCAGGCAGGCTGTCGATCACGGATTTAGCCATCTCCATGCTTCGAGTTGGATAAAGCAAGACATCTGCTTTTTCGCCGCGAAAACTAATAAGCGCAACCTTATCCCGGTGCAGGTAAGCCTGTTGAAGGATGCGAACAAGCGCGCCTTTGGCCTCGGCCATACGATTCAAAGCCATGCTCCCGCTTGCGTCCACGGCAAAGATAAAAAGTATCCCTGAGCGGTTCTTAAACCGTTTGTACCTGAGGTCGCTTTTATTGATTTTGATCGCTACGTCATTGTTGCGGCGGATATTCTGGAAAGGGGCCGCAGCAGCAAGAGTCGCAAACAGAGCGGGCCTTGATAATGGATCACGCCGCGCGCTGCTTGTAACTGTGCGCCCGCGATCCGCAGGCAGTGGAGCGCCTCGCTTCCCCGCTTTCAATCTCTTCTGTCTCGCGCGCATTTGCTCGAATAGGTTTTCAGGCACTCTGGCATCAATCGCTTTGATCAGCAGGTCTTCTATGGGGGCAACTTTACCCGCGCCTTCTTTGCTCTCTGCTGAATCATCTTGAGAACCGTCTGTTGATTGCTCTGTCGCGTCCTCATTAGCGGGGCTTTGCTCAAAGACGGGAGGTGTGTTCGCGCGGGGCAGCAAGACAAGCTGGATTGCCGCGATTAAATCATCTTCTTCAACATGGCCGCGCCCTGCGAGTGCCGCGCTTGCGCGAGCCGCCTTGACCGCAAAAATATCGGCCCTGTTCCCTTCAATGCCTAAAGACAACCCGACCTGAACAAGTTTTTTTGTCTGCCCCCTGGTTACTTGAACCCGTGGGAGCAATCTCCTGGCTTGGTCTATTTCTGCTTTTATCTCCGCAATTGCCACGGCGTGCTCTTGAGCAAAACTCAAAGGGTCGCTCTTGGATTGAATCGAACGGTTGATGATCGCGGCCCTTTCGTCCGGCGAGGAGATCGGAGTCGATTCAACAATCATACCGACGCGGTCATAAAGCGCAGAGCCTGGTGACCCGTCGGCAGGATTGTATGTCCCGATCAAAATAAACTCTGACGGATGAGCCGCGCTAAAACCTTCTCGCTCGATCTTAACTACGCCTGATTCGAGTGCAGCGCCAACAATGGACGCGAGCTTTGCATCGAGCAAGTTAAGATCGTTGATAAAAAGTGTTCCGCCCTCAGCTCCTGAAAGCAAGCCCGGCTTTTGAATTCTCTTCCCGGCAGAAAGGGTTCGTTCAACATCAAGCCCGCCCAACAAGTTCTCTTCCGTTATGGTCAAGGGGAGCGACATCAGCGACTTATGTTCACCCCGGATCGCAGCAAAGGAGCGGGCAAGTGTGCTTTTTGCGCTGCCCGGCGCTGCCCCGATCAGGACTCCTTTCAGCCCTGGCTCGACCGCGAGCAGCAACAGGGCGAGCTTCGCCGCTTCACATCCTATTATGGCAGTGAATGGAAAATCGGATTCTGGCTCTCCCTTTACCATTGATGGCTCAGTTTACTGCGGCAAATTGTCGCGGCGAAACAACTGTCGGAGCTAACTCTTCCAATGCCTGTTCGATAAGCGCGCCGCTTTCGATTCTTTCGAGCGGGTCTTTGCGCAGCCTGTGACGCAGCGACATCACAGCAACACGCCTGACATCGTTAAACTCGACCCTGGTGCGCCCTTCAAAAGCGGCAAGCGCCCGCGCCGCCCGCGCAATAGTCAGCTCACCTCGATGACCATCTACTTCTAATGCCAGGCACAACTCGGCTACTCGTCGCAACAACCCGCGATCAAGCCCCACGCGGTCGAGCGCGCCTTTGGCTCGCGTAAGACGGCGGCGCAGCCGGTCCTGTTCCGCCTTCGCTTTAATGATAAAAGCATCCGGGTCGCGCTCGAATTCTTCGCGTCGTTCGACTATCTCGACGCGCTGGTCAAGGTCTGTGATGGTTTCGATCCGCGTGTAAAGTCCGAAGCGGTCGAGAAGCTGAGGTCTAAGCTCGCCCTCTTCGGGGTTTCCAGAACCGATTAATACGAATCGCGCTGGATGGATCACCGAAATGCTTTCTCGCTCTACAACATTGCGCCCCGAAGCCGCAGCGTCGAGCAAAAGATCGACCAGGTGGTCTTCAAGCAGGTTTACTTCATCGATGTAGAGAAAGCCCCGGTTTGCGCGCGCCAGCAACCCGGGCTCAAACACAACCTTGCCCTCGACGAGCGCGCGTTCAATATCAAGCGTTCCGCAAACGCGATCTTCCGTCGCGCCGAGCGGCAGATCGACGACCGGCACGACTCCACGCTCGGTCGGCAGCCGGTTATCATCTGCAATCCGCTTTGCGCACTCCTGGCAAAGCTCGTTCGGTCTTGTGGGATCACAACCGTAAAAGCAGGCTTTGACTTTCAAAATTCGCGGGAGCAAATCGGCCAGGGCGCGCACGGCAGTCGATTTCCCTGTGCCGCGATGGCCCATGATGATGACGCCGCCGATATTCGGATCGATGACGCTCAATATAAGCGCCAGCTTCATCTCGTCTTGCGCGACTATTGCCGTAAAAGGATAGACGGCGCGGCCCGTCGTGCCGGCGCCGCTTTTACTTCTCCTATTAGCTCTCATGCATAATACATCTCACCGCCGCAGACACAGAGGACGCATATGGCCGATGATGTGCTTCGCACGCGGCGGGGGCGCAGAGAAAAACTGTCTTCTCTGCGCCCGCTCTGTGTTCTCTGTGTCTGCGGCGGTGAGTCTTCTTTCATTACCCTACATTGCAGATCTAAATCAGTGTTTTGGTTTGACAGCAGGCATTCGCAACTGTGCAGGCTTTTCGCCCGCGTCCAGCATTCTCAATCTTCGAGCTACCGGTTGAATTGCTTTCAAAGTCTCGGTGAGTGCCATTGCCGTCGCTTCGCGTTCGCTGTTCTCAGGCCCTTCACCGAAGAAGGCGTCAAACGCGCTGCGCTTCGCTGGAAAGACTTGAATATTTACATCGTCGGATTCGGGAATGCTCGCGGCCTCTTTAGCCAGTTTCAGGGCGACAGGATATCCGCCCAGCTCGTCTACAAGCCCAATCCCCTTGGCATCCTCGCCCGAATAGATTCTCCCCTTTGCTATCTGTAGAACGCGCTCTTTCGGCAACCGGCGGCCCTCGGCTACCTTTCCGGTAAAGTCCGCGTAGACGCGGTCGAGCCACGCTTCGAATTCTGCCCACTCCGACGGGCTGTAATCTTTGGTTCCCGTAAACATCGTCGCGTGCTGTCCGACGTGGACTTCGTCCCACGAGATGCCTATCTTGTCCCAGAATCCCGTAGTAACCATCTTGCCGCCCAACACGCCTATCGAGCCTGTGATGGTCCCCGGTTGAGCTACTATCTTGTCGGCGGCCATCGCTACGAAATATCCTCCCGAACCCGCAAGGTCGCCCATCGAAACTATCACGGGCTTGCCTGCTTGCTTTGCCCTGATCGTCTCGCGCCAGATCGTATCCGATGCGACATAAGAGCCGCCGGGGCTGTCCACTCGGAAGATGATCGCCTTTACGTTTTTGTCGTCTATCGCGGCCCGCAGCGCAGCCGCGACGCTGTCAGACCCCATCGAAACGTCGCCGGAAATAGGATCATAACCGCTCTTGCCTCGCTGCACCCCGCCGACGCCGTAAACCAGCGCGATGACCTGGCCCGTCTGGTTAGGTCGCCCGGCGCGATCAAGATACTTTTTCATATAAAGAAATTCAGCGTTGTCGCCTGCTTTACTTTTTGCCTCGGCGTATACCTCGTCTCGATAAGCAAGCTTATCAATCAGCCCCGCGTCTACGGCCTCTTTGCCGAGGAATGGCCCCTGATCGACTAAAGCGCGAACTTGCGGTTCGGCCATGCGGCGGCCTTCGCCTATGCCTCGCGTTATCTGCGAAAACCATGAATTCATGATCGCTTCAAGCTCTTCGCGTTGAGCGGGTGTCATCTTCTTCTCAGTATAAGTGTACATCGCGGCTTTGTATTCATAACGGTTGTCCATCCTCGGCGTGACGCCGAGTTTTTCGAGCGTGCCGCGCAGAAACTGTGACTCCAACATAATGCCCGTCAGCCCTATGTCCCCCGAAGGCTGAAGATAGATTTGATCGAAAGCCGTAGCCAGATAATAAGAGCCCGTGCCAGGGCCGACTTCGCCAAAGGTTTCGGCATAAGCGATGGCAAACTTATTTTTGCTGCGAAAGTTTATTATCGCGTCTCGAATCTCTTGCGCCTGGGCCATCCCCGTAGTCGTTCCGCCAAGCCTGGCAACAACCCCGGCTACTCTATCATCTTTACCGGCTCGCTCCAGACCGTCAACAATGTCTTTCACCGTAGTCGTATCCGACAGCATTATGGAGGCGATGGGGTCATTCGGAATCGCTTCGATCAAACCCGTTTCAAGAT
Source organism: Blastocatellia bacterium (assembly GCA_963728545.1). Classification (GTDB taxonomy): domain Bacteria; phylum Acidobacteriota; class Blastocatellia; order UBA7656; family UBA7656; genus DASUNP01. The sequence continues at coordinate 514,908 of CAVSKO010000002.1, read as the reverse complement.
TCAATTCCAGAATAACCTTACCCGGCACACCCGGTTTCGATGACCATGATAATAGAAACAACCCTCCGATGACGATGACGAATAAAATAGTCAGCGCGCCTATGACTGCGAGCGTGCGTACAATTAATTTTTTCATGGAGCGAGCCTCCTTCGAGTTTTTTTAAGTTGCCGTTGTGAGGGCGAGTAGTAATATACCACTCTTTGATGGCGGCGCGTAGCCGCCATACAGAAGCCTGAATCACTCGGAAGATACTTCTTTGCTGTCGTAGCCCGAAGAACCGCTCGGATATGGAGTCGTATAAGCCGCCGTTTGCGTCGTCCCTGTTCCGTCAGTGGCTCTCACTTTTATCAAGTGCCTGCCGGAATATCTGGGGCTCCACTCTTTATGCCACAGCACCCACGAATACTGTGAAAGCGCGGGTTTGATTTCGGCCTGCTCCCAGGTCTTCCCGCCGTCGGTCGAGACTTCCATTTTGCTTATCCCACGGTCGCCCGCAAAAGCTATCCCGGCAATAGTCGCGCTTTCGCCTACCGTGCCCTCTGGCGCATCGATCCTGGACATAGTCTTATAAACTGCGCGATCATCCCATCCGCGATTCTGCCAGAATCCCAGGTAATCATAATTGACCGCTTCGATGCCGGTAATCCATTTGACGTTCTTCTTGCCGTAAATGCCTGGGACTATCAGCCGCACAGGTGATCCGTGAGAGACGCTCAACGGCTCGCCGTTCATTTCATAAACAAGGATGTTTCCTTCGGCCATAGCCTTCGAAACCGGTATCGAATCCGAATAATCATCGCGAGCGCGCAGCACTATGTTAACTGCTTCGGGTTTCACACCCGCCTTTTCAAGCAGGTCCTTGAGTCGCACGCCTCGCCACAGTGCATTGCCGATAAGATTGCCGCCCACGTCGTTGCTTATGCAGCAAAGAGTCGCGTACTGCTCGACCGAAGGGAGCGCTTTGATCTCTTTGAAGGTGAGTGAGAACGGGCGGTCTACGAGTCCACCTATCTGGAGCCGCCAGCTATTGGGATCGACTTGAGGATCGAAAGGGTTCTTTGATACTTCATAAAAATCCGCGTTAGGCGTGACTTCGAGCGCAAGACCCTGGATATCGGGAAATACTCCGTTGCCTGCTCTCACGCGGCCAGCCCCCTTTTGCAGCCACGACCCAAGAAGCGTCTTGCCGATGTCATAGGCTCCGATGGCAAGCACAGAGTAACCAACGGCACGCATGACGCGCCGCCGAGATAGTCTTGTATTGTTGGCCGCAGCGACTTCGGGGCGCTCGGCGTAAAGTTTTGAGACCAGAACGAGCGTCGCTCCGTAAATCGCATGAACGACCAATGAAGATATCAGTGTAATGAAAGCTCCCTGCCGCAAATAAATGCCGAAGATGCCGCCGCCGAGCAGAGGAATGAGTGCGACGACAGTTACGGCCCACACGAGAAATGAAAAGGAGGAAAGCAGAACGCTTCTGTTTGTTGTTTTGAAACGCGGGGCCGCGTGGCGTAAGAAGGCATTCGCTCCGGCAGTCAACGCCAGCACATAAATGACCACGCAGGCGAGAAAGCCCATATGTTTTGCGAAGGAGCCGAGAAAGCCAACCGCTATTTCTACAACTACAATCGGGGCTACCGCAAAAACAAAATGGGCCATCAACTCAGGTACTAGCGGGGCATCAAAAAGGAAGCGGGCCAGTACGCCGGCAGCGGCGCAAGCAATCGCCCCAAGCAGCGCGACCTGAAAGCGAATTTCCTCATCGGAAGCCACGTCAGGTTCGGTCTTGCTAAGATTAAGTTGAAGTATGTCCATCTATTATTTCTACGCCACATGGGCGAAATGTAGATTGCGCTTGATAGATGCCCTCCGTTTAATATTATAGCCCTCAATTAGTAAAAGGCTAAGATCGGCTTTTTGTAATGCCTCAGTTACGTGGGGAGCAAAAACCGTAAATCCTTTGTTTGCAAAGAGGGCATCTCAACTTTCCCCACGTAACTGAGGCATTACGGCTTTTTTATTCCAGTAGGTGCACAATTGAAAAGCCCCGCAGGGGCGAAATTCAATAGCCCGGCGCATCGCGCCGGGTAGCGATTGACAAAAATGACGAGCCCTGAAAGGGCGAAATAAGTTTGATTGATCGACTTTATTTCGCCCTTTCAGGGCTCGTCTTGATATTTGGCGCAGACCTGGGACTAGCGCCCCAGGCTATTGAATTTCGCCTCTTCGAGGCTTATGTACTATCTTCAAAAAAACATATGACTCAACGATTTTGCAGGAAACAACCTATTATCCTGCTTTGCCTCCGCCCTTTTCGAGTTTCGTTATCTCGCGCTTAAGCAGGGCAAAATCCTCTAAAACTTTTTCCGCAAGGTCCTCGCGATAAAACCTCACGGCGGGATGATAGCCGACTATGTATTTGCGGTTGTCGCGCTCAATCACCTTGCCGCGAGCTTCGCCGACGCTTTTAACGCCGAGAACGGTTTTCGCCGCGACACCGCCCAACAGCATGATTAATTTCGGGTTGATCAATTCGATCTGCTCAAACAGATAGCTCGATGTGCAAATCTCTATCTCGCTCTTCTTCGGTGTTCTGTTTTTTGGAGGGCGACACTTCACTGTGTTCGTAATGAAGAAGTCGTTTCGATCCAGGCCCGTTCCTTCCAGCACTTTGTTCAAGAACTTCCCCGATGCGCCCACAAACGGATGGCCGGTCAGGTCTTCTTCTTTGCCGGGCGCTTCTCCGATAATCATGAATTTTGCCGTATATTTGCCTTCGCCGGGGACCGCATTCGTCCGCGATGCGTGCAGAGGGCATTTCACGCAGACGCGAATCTGTGCGGCCAGCTCATCAAGTCGCGCAGCTTTCTTTGTGCGTGCCATACTAGATTCTCTATCAAAGTATCGCCCCAGCCACTCCTGCAATTCAAGAGGTCATCATTAAGCATTGCCGCAGGGCTATCAAAATAGTAATCTTTGAGAGTAGCCGGGACTAGCACCTTTGAGTCCCACAGCGCCTGCGGGTAGACCACCCAGGCACCAATTATGGAATCGGGAATTTCGACAACTGAGCCAGCAATAACCACCGAACCCGTTAGCAGCCAGCAGCCGCGCTCGCTAAACGAAATCATAACTTCACAAATCATATTATTAAACTTTTACCTCCCGAAGGTTATGGAAAGCGACGATGTGGAAGCGATTCACAAGATGCGCGTTACAACCCGCAGGCTGCAAGCATCGCTCGACCTGCTGCAAACCGGTGAGGATAAGCTCAAGATTCGCAAGATGAAAAAGCGGCTTCGCAATTGGCGGCGCGTGCTTTCGGAGGTCCGCAATTACGATGTCTTTTTGCTCATCATCGAAAAAGAGGGCACATCACGAAACCTGACCCGCCGGGAATCTTTCGACCACCTTAAAGAGATTCTGCAAAAACGGCGAGCGCGCAAGCTTGCGAAAGCACGACGTTATCTGAAGCGCGTCAACCTCGCTCGATTCAGCTCAAAGTTAGGACTTGATATCGACCTTCCATCAATCACGCCGCCCGCAGTCGAAGGCAACGAAGGCAGTCAGCTTGAAACGGTTTCAGTAGAACCGCCTCCTGACACGCCTGTCTCTCCCAGGCCGAAGTTAACCGACGAACGTGCGATTGCGCTCCGCGCTTCGGAGCGAATAGAACAGAGGCTTTCGGAATTCCTCGCGCTCGTTGCCGCGTCTCACCCGACAAAAGACCCGGCGGAGCTTCATCAGGTTAGGATCGCGGCGAAACGCTTGCGATACCTGTTAGAGATTGTTTCGGAAATGGGATACGGCAATGCGCCTCGCGCCCTTGCGTGGCTTCGCCGTTTGCAAGACCGTATAGGAGACTGGCACGACCTCGTCGCGCTCGAAGAAGAGATAATATCGATCGTGTCGCACCGCAAGTTTTTGAAGGAACATATCGCCGAAAGCAGCCGGATGCTTCAAGCGGCCTCGCACCTTCAAAGCAAGAAAGAGACTCTCGTATCTAAGCTCTTCCCTCTGAAAGTACCTCAAACGCTTCCCGTCGCCTCAAGGCGGCTGGTTCGCGCATTACGCAGCAGCAAACCAGCGCGGAGAGCGGCGACTCAGACAACAGCAAGCTAGAAAAAAAGGGAGACGGTAATACCTGTCTCCCTTTTTAAGCATTGTTGCGGCAATTAAGCTCTGCGCTTGAGGTGCCGCGATTTCGCAAGCGGACTTACGGAGCGTATACAAGCACGAGCTTAGGAGCCAGGCTCGGATTCCCGGCCGCAGCGGCCCCTTCCTTCGTGTAGTATCGGACTTGCCCGTTCTGATTTTCCAATTGCTTCTTAATTAACCATCCGTTGCTAGCCCCAGCTATCACGTCTGCGGTGACGTTCCAGCTTACGGGGCCGGTCTGGTTGTTTATGTGGAGGACCGAGGGGGCCGTCGCTGCCGCAAACGTTCCTCCGTTCCATGGCGTGACGCAGTCGTCGTTTTGATTATTGATGTTAGTATCCTTCGCGCACTTCCACGTAACGCCTTCGCCGGTCCCACGGAAGTGTGGACCAGGCCCCTCATTCTTCCCATTTCCTTCCGTCCAGTCCGCCGTCAATCGGTGAGCATCAACGAATCTACCCGTTGGCCCCCAGTTGTCGGAATTCTCGGCGATGTTGAGCGTGAGCGTGGCCGACTGTAGCCCTGCGGTCGGAACGCCCGCCAGGTTGAACCTGACAACCGCGCGGTTATTGCCGGAATTCTGTATGCGCATTCTCTCGTTAGCGCCCTCGTTCGTATTGTCAGCGCCATCCCTCAGGAAGCTGTCAGCATCAACTGAAATCGTGCCGCCGACTGCTACCTCGAACGAGCAACTAGACTGGTTAGCTGATGCGTCAGTCGCCGTGCAGGTGACTGTGGTTACACCTATCGGGAAAGAAGAGCCGGACGGCGGCGAGCAGACAAAGGTTGAACCCGGGCAGTTATCGGTCACTGTCGGGTTAGGATATGTGACAGTAGTTGAAGTCTGGCCGTCGGGCGCGGTGGCTGTCTGGTTGGCCGGGCAAACGATCATCGGCGGCTGTGTATCTACTACTGTCACCGTGAACGAGCAGCTTCCCGAATTACCCGACGCATCTGTCGCGCTACAAGTAACAGTAGTCGTGCCGACAGAGAACGACGTGCCTGATGGCGGCGAACAGGTGGCCGCACTCACTCCAGGGCAATTATCTGCGGCCGTTGCCGAGTAAGTCGTAGTAGCCGAGCATTGCCCAGGAGCAGCCGCGATGCTCTGGTTTGCAGGACAGGTCACAGTCGGGTTCTGGTTGTCGGTTACTGTTACGGTAAACGAGCAACTCGGTCCACTCGTCGTAGTGCAGGTCACGGTAGTCGTGCCGACCGGGAAGAATGTGCCTGAGAGCGGGCTGCAAGTGACCGTGCCGCAATCCCCCGTAGTCGAGGGAGCCGAATAACTGGCCACTGCCCCGCACTGGCCCGGTTCATTTGCGATACTCACGTTGGCAGGGCACGTGATCGTGCAAGGCTCTTCTGTGGTGATATTCAAACACCAGCCGCCTGCAAAGCTGCCGGCATCGCCCGTCACGTCATCCCGCACAAAAAGCTTCCAGACGCCGTTAGGGTTTGTGCCGTTAAAAGCAGACAGAGCCGTCCCGCCCGAAGGCGTGGGAGCCGGAGCCGGGAACGTCTCATTTGCCGGCGGGAAGTTGGTAGGCTTGAACGTGCCCGATACAAGCGGCCCGGCGTCGGGTAGCGAATTCGCAGCAGCGTCGTCAAATGTCAGCGTGACGTTGACGGCATCAGGGGTTCCACCCGCATCCGCCATCAGTATCACGTCTGCGCCGGTCGGACCTACGAGCAGAACATCCACATCGTCCGGGGCCGTGTGGCTCAGGTTATTGAGCGTAACGGTCACACTGGTGATTACGCCCGATAACCCTGACACGCCTATGTTCGACGGGTAAGGCGTGACCGTGGAGGTGACTGGCATACTTATCGTTGTTGGGTTACAGAAATTTTCAGTGGGGCAGTCGACATTGTTGATCGTTACTGTAAAAGAGCAACTCGAGCCTGCCGCGCTGGTGCAGGTAACGGTAGTCGTCCCCACGAAGAAGAACGAGCCTGACGGCGGAGAGCACGTTACCGTTCCGCAAACGCCTGTCGTCGTCGGGGCGGGATATGACACCATCGCCGCCCCGCACTGCGTAGGGTCATTGGCCTGGGTTATATTCGGCGGGCAGGTGAGCGTGCAAGGCTCGGTATCTTCCGTTGTGATCGTCAAACACCACCCTCCCGCAATGCTGCCAACTTCGCCAGCCACATCGTCAACTGCGTAAAGGCTCCAAGTGCCGTTCGGGTTCGTCGCGATGAACGCGGACAGGGCCGACCCGCCTGAAGGCGCAGGAGCCGGAGCCGGGAATGTCTCTGGTGGTCCGAAGTTCGAAGGCTTGAACGTGCCCGATACAAGCGGCCCCGCGTCGGGCAACGCAGTTGCAGCCGCATCATCCAGCGTAAGCGTGACGTTTACGGCGTCAGGGCTTCCGCCCGCATCCGCCATTATGATTGCGTTGACGCCCGTCGGCCCAACCAGCAACAGGTCCATATCATCGGGAAAAGTATGGCTAATATTATTCAGCGTCACAGTGACACTGGTTAGGGTGCCCGTCATCCCTGAAACGGGTATATTCGAGGGATAAGGGGTTGCCGGAAAAGGAGTCAATATAGGGGGAAGGAAATTAGTAAATGTTATAGGGTCTGTGTTGCAGAAAGTCTGTGTTCCGGCGGGCGGAGCGCCCGCCGGATTGCTTGCAGCGAGCGACCCGGAGGTGATTGCCGGAACAGGTTGGCCGGGGAATTCCGCCAGCACACGGCTCGGCGTCTTAGCCGTTATCCAGGTAAACAAGCCTGCTATCGCAAGCATCAATCCGAACATCTTCACGAACGAGTTCTTGGGGAGTTTCATAAGGGGCCTCCTTAGGGTGTTAAGTCACACTATTCTTAAAGTCACACTATTAGTTTGTCAGGGCCGACAACTATGAAAACCGAATGCGGTCTTCAGCAGGTTGCAATCTTGCTCCTGAGGGGTCTGGAATACTTCTTACCTATCAGGTGCGCTATCTTATGTCTACTAGGGATATTAAGTCAAGCAGAAAGGGCTATAAGGCGTGATCTTTTAATTGCAGATAATATTGGGGTTCGACGTGTAATGATATTCACAAAAAGTTCAATCAATTGTTAGGGCGCGATAGGCTTTAAACCGTTATTAAACCTCGAAGCGGCGACGGCGCTCGTCGTTGTGGCCTTCCGGATATAGCTCCTCAAGCGCCCGCCTGACGTAGGGGCGGGCCATCTGTTTTCGCCAGTTCATCATAAAATCCGTATTATCAAGAGGCCGCGCTTTCAAATAGCAAGCCTCGGCCGCAGCTTCTATGCGCTCTTGATCCAGTCGACGGCCTATTAAAGCGTCCTGAGCCTCTTTGACCTCGATAGGCGCGGGAGCTACACCGCCCAGTACCAACCTCGCATTTCTTACTACAGAGTCTTCGGCTAAATCCAAAACAGCAGCGACTCCCAGAACGGGAAAGTCAAACGAGCCGCGCCTGCGAAGCTTCTTGTAAACGGCTCGAACACCGTTTCGGGGCGGCAGATGGATTTCCGTCAAAAGCTCGTCCTGGCGCTTGGTCAGGTAGTCGATGCCGTCGTTGTTATAGATGTCCGATGCATCTATCAAACGTTCACCGCTTGAAGAGACGAGACGCAGGCGCGCGCCGAGCGCAACCATTACCGGCGCGAGGTCAGACGAGTTGACGGCCCAGCATTTGGGGCTGCTCGGAGCCACCCAGCAGATATCCCCGTCCTTTTTCATGCAGAAATTGATTCCCCGCCTCCACTCATAATTCTGGTTATAATAATTGCACCTCGTATCAAGGAGGAGGTTGCCGCCTATCGTGCCCATGTTCCGAAGCAGTGGAGTTGAAATAGTCCGTGCCGCGTCCGCCACTACGCCGTAGTCGCGTTTGATGATGGGGTGGTCAACGACATCGGTCAATGAAACGGATGCGCCGATCACCAATCCCTCTTTCGCGTCTCCGCGAACTTCGTGAAGCTCGCGAAGCCGCGTTACAGAGATAACTGTCCGGGGAGTTTGCTGCCGCCGTTTCATGTTCGGGTAAAGGTCTGTCCCGCCGGCCACGAACATCGCGTCCGGCCCGGCATCGGCAATCATCTTAACCGCGTCGGAGACTTTCTTCGGAACGCGATACGTAAATTTGGGAAGTCTCATCATAAAGCAGTTTTCAGTTTTCAGTTTTCAGAAGAACCCTTGTGCTGTATCAGGCTACAGGAGCCAGTTTCAAGGCAGATTACTCTGAAAGCTGTGAACTCTCCTCAATCTCTCAAGTGAACCGCTTCGCGCGGCATCTCGCGGCCATCGCCGCCCTCGGCGGGCGGCTGGACTTTCAAAGGCGAAGGCCACGCGATGTCAGGGACCGAATTCGGCCCGAATCTCCCCGGCTTGCCCTGCGCGTTTGCCCGAAGCGCCGTCAGCACTTTCTCCGGCGTGATAGGCACTTCATCCACGCGCACGCCGACTGCGTCGTAGACGGCGTTGGCAATCGCAGGCGGCACGGGCAACAACGGTCCCTGCCCCACCTCTTTAGCCCCGAACGGGCCATTTGGATCAGGGTCTTCTATCAAGTATGTGATGACTTCGCACATCTCAAGAGTAGTAGGGCTTTTGTACTCAAGCATAGAAGGGAACTTATGCACCACATTTCGATTAGCGCGGTAAGCCATCTCCTCCATAAGCGCCTCGCCCAATCCCATATAAACGCTGCCTTCGACCTGTCCCATTACGAGCGTGGGATTGATTGATTGCCCTATGTCGTGCCCTATCCAGATGCGCTCGACAGTTACGATGCCGGTCTGCGGGTCTACATCTACTTCTGCAACGGCGGCCGAATAGCTGTACGCAGGCGAAGGGCCTACGCCTGCGCCTTTGAATTTTCCCGGCGAGCGCGGAGGCGCGTATGAGCCTACGGTGCCGATGGTCCCGTATTTTGCTTCAGCAAGCTGAACGGCTTCCGCAAAAGTGACGCCCACTTCGGGGTTCTCTACATCGAAAGCGCGTCGTTCGGCGAACGAGATATTTTCAATCGGGACAGCGAGCTTTTCTGCCACGGCTATCGTCAGCAGCTCGCGCGCGCGTTCAGCCGCTTGTAAAGCCGCGTTTCCGGTCATTAAAGTGACGCGGCTCGAATAGCTCCCCAGGTTGACAGGAGTGAGGTCTGTGTCGGCAGTAACCACGCGAATATCGAAAGGATCGATTCCCAGCACCTCTGCGACTATGTATGCCAGAATCGAATCCGACCCCTGGCCGATGTCCGTCGAGCCGCACATAACACAGACGCCGCCCTGGCGGTCAAGGCGAAGCTGTACGCCCGAATGCGGCATGTTATTCCAATAGATCGGAAGCCCCGCACCGCATAAGTAAGAGCTACAGGCAATGCCTATCCCGCGACCGAAAGGGAGCTGACGATGTTTCCGGTTCCAGGCCGAGCCTTCGACAACTTTGTCTATGCATTGGCCAAGCCCCATGCTGCCGATGCGAAGGTAATTGGCCGTCACCGAATTGGCGGGCGCAAGGTGCTGTTTTCGCATCTGGGCGGGGTCGAGGCCAAGCTCTTCGGCAAGCTTATCTATCTGGACTTCGAGCGCGAACCTCGGTTGCGGAGTGCCGTGACCGCGCTTTGGTCCGCACGGCGGCTTGTTGGTAAAGACTCTCGTCCCTTCGAACTTATAACGCGGAATGTCATAGGTGACGGTTTGAAGCGCGCCCGTGTAAAAAGTGCTTGCGACTCCGTAGCTGCCGTATGCCCCGCCGTCGAGGAACGTGCGAAAATGCATAGCCGTGATCGCGCCGTCACGTTTGACCCCGGTCTTCACCCACATCAAGACCGGGTGACGCCCGCGATGGCAGTAGAAGACCTCTTCCCGCGTGAGGGTTACTTTAACCGGACGGCCCGTTATCATTGCCAGCTTTGCGACGACGACTTCGTGATTGAACGGGTCGCTTTTCCCCCCAAAGCCGCCTCCGTTCGGAGTAGCGATAACGCGAATGTGGCTGGCAGGAATCTCAAGCACTTTCGCCAGCGCGCGATGAACGTAGTGAGGCGTTTGAGTCGAACTCCACAGGGTAAGCTTCTCGTCCGGGTCGAAATGCGCGACGGCGGCGTGCTGCTCCAGAGGCAAATGCGTGTTGCCTTCGTAAAAAAATGTGTCCTCGCGAATCAGATCGGCGTTGGCAAAGCCTTCGTCCATATCGCCGAATTCGAGCGAGACTTTTTTGTGGACATTTCCGCCGTCGCCGTATTCGTGAATGCGCGGCTCGGTTATGTTCAGCGCGTCTTCAATCGAAGCAACAGGCTTGAGCGGCTCGTATTCGACCTCGATCAAGTTCATAGCGTCAAACGCCGTGTCTTCGTCAACGGCGGCGACTGCGGCAACAGGGTCGCCGATGAAGCGAACTTTTTCTATCAACAGCGCGTGCTCGTCCTGGCTGACGGGCAGAATGCCGTAAGGGATCGGCAGATCGCGGCCCGTGATGATCGCGAACACTCCCGGCAGCCGCGAGGCTTTTGAAACATCTATCCGCTTTATCAAAGCGTGCGGGACCGGGCTGCGCAATAGTTTTGCAAAAAGCATTCGTGGCAAAACTATGTCGTCGGCAAAACGGGTCTGTCCCGTGCATTTCGCGCGGGCGTCTACTTTGCGGAACGGCTTGCCGATGACTCTCTTAGGTTTTCCGTTATTGCCGTTATTCATAGCCGTAGATGCTTTCTTTAGCGGGTTCGGCCTCTTCGCCGCGCATGCGCGCGGCCGCCAATTCGACCGCTTCATAAATCTTGATGTAGCCTGTACACCGGCAAAGATTTCCCGCCAGGGCTTCTTTGATCTCTTCCCTGGACGGGGTGAGACTTTTATCGAGCAGCTCTTTGGCTGTGAGCAAAAAGCCGGGCGTGCAATAGCCGCATTGCGCCGCTCCGAGGTCTGCGAATGTCACCTGTAAAGGGTGTAGATTGCTCCCGTCGGCCATACCTTCAATAGTTTCCACCTCGCAGCCTTCCATATCCAGCCCTAACACGAGACATGAAAGAATAGTCCTGCCGTTGACGATCACGGCGCAGGTCCCGCACTCTCCCAGCTCGCACCCGTGCTTTGTGCCCGTGAGGTTCAGGTCTTCGCGCAGGACTTCGAGCAGGGTCTTATGAGGCGCGAATGAGACTTCGGTCTGTTCACCATTCAGGATAAATTGGATCGGTGCTTTTTGTTTTTTTCTTCCAGGCATACACAATAATCTTATCTAGGGCCGTCGCGCTTTTGCAGAGTTTTAAGTAATAATGTTTAGCATTAGCAGGAAGCCGCGGCTTCGGTACGCTACCTAAACAGAAAGATTACACCAAAGGCTGTATAAAACCCAAGCGCGGGCATAAAATCATCGATCTCAAAACATAGAGCCAAACTCGGTTCTGTCTCGGTATTGACAAATCCGGCGATGAGTAATAGAACAACTCGAACGGCGGCGTCCAGGTTAATTGAGCTTGAACCGGGGATAACTTGAATCATAAATGAGCAGGTAAGGGGTGCTTATCGAAAAAGGGCGCTTTGGAGAATGAAATGCTTGAACCCAATACGATCTTACAGAATCGCTATTTAATATTGTCCTTGCTTGGACAGGGAGGAATGGGTGCGGTCTATCTGGCAACCGACCAGCGATTCGGCAGCACTGTCGCTTTGAAACAGACGCTGGTCAACGGTGAAAATCTTCGCAAAGCTTTCGAGCGCGAAGCGCGGTTGCTCAACGGACTTCGCCACGCGGCATTGCCCGTAGTTATAGATTATTTTACCGAGGGCGAAGAAGTTTTTCTCGTGATGCAATATATACCGGGCGACGACCTCTACACGAGGCTGGAAAAGAGCGGCGGGCCTTTCAGGTATGAAGAGGTATTAATGTGGGCAGATCAGTTGCTCGACGCGTTAGATTTCTTACACACGCACCAGCCGCCTATAATTCATCGCGACATAAAACCGCAGAACCTGAAGATCACGAAAAGGGGCGAAGTTATTCTCCTCGATTTTGGGCTGGCAAAAGGGTCGGCAGAGATGGCCCTGTCGACAAGCTCTGCAAGCATCTTTGGATACACGCCGACTTACGCGCCGTTTGAACAGATTCAAGGGTCGGGGACCGACGCACGGAGCGACATCTACTCGCTTGGCGCTACGATTTATCACCTGATGACAGGCGTGACTCCGGCCGACGCGCTTACGAGAACCTCTTCACTATTGAGCGGGGAGGCGGACCCGTTACGGCGAGCCGACGAGGTGAACAACCATATCCCTCCCGCCGTAGGAGCCGTCTTGATGCAGGCGATGGCGCTAAATCGAAATGATCGTCCCGAAAACGCGGTTGAGTTTCGCCACGCGCTGCGCCAGGCAGGTCAGAATTTGGAGCCGGGGGTGGCGAGCACTATAATCGCCAGCAGCCAGCAAAAGACCATCGCGCAGTCAGGCCCGGCTGCGGCCGTAACGGTTCGCGCGAATGATCCGGCAGAGCTAGCGCGGAAGACCGCTGTTGATTCGCCGGTCAAGAGGGGCGATATCGACTCAGCAAAGACCGTGGCAGCGCAGACCGTTGCAGAGGCGCCTGACACGGGACGGAGCAAACGCTGGCTCTGGATTGCAGTCGTCGCGCTCGTACTGGTGGGTGGTGTGGCGGCCATATTTCTGAAAGGCGGGTTGGGGACAAGCAATGAGACCACGGCCCCGGCGAATCCGGCTCCGCCTCCTGCTGCGGCCGAGCCTGCGAGCACGAGCGCCAATGCGCCTGCGGCAAGTTTTTCGGTCCCGCCATTCAAGACCATTAGCTTTGAAGTAGTGACCGTCGATGCCACGGGCAAGCCGGCGGGTCGAAGCCGCAGTGAAGCGCAGGCTTTTGCCGAAGACCTGGGCGCAGGCGTTACGCTTGAAATGGTGCTTGTGCCTGGCGGGACTTATCTGATGGGGTCGCCCGATACTGAAAAGCAACGGTTCGGCGAAGAAGGCCCGCAGCACAACGTCGAAGTGCCCGGCTTTTATATGGGAAAGTTTGAAGTCACGCAAGCGCAGTGGCAAGCAGTCGCGAGCCTCCCGAAAGTGAACAGGGATTTGAATCCGAACCCGTCTAATTTTGAAGGCGTCAACCGGCCCGTCCAAAAAGTATCTTTCCAGGATGCCGTAGAATTCTGCGACCGGTTGTCTCGAAAGACCGGGAAACCTTACCGGCTGCCCAGCGAAGCTCAGTGGGAATATGCCTGTCGGGCGGGGACACCAACTCCGTTCCATTTTGGCGAGGCGTTGCCGGGCGATCTTGTAAATTATGACGCGCGGTCTCCTTATGAAAAGGGAGAGAAAGGCGATTATCGAAAGACGACTTTGCCTGTAGGCAGTCTCAATGCGCCAAACGCTTTCGGGTTATACGACATGCACGGCAGCATGTGGGAATGGTGCCTTGACCCCTGGCACGCAGACTATAAAGGCGCGCCGCGTGATGGCAGTGCGTGGGAGGCCGGTGGCAATAATAGCCTCCGGGTGATGCGGGGCGGCGCGTGGAATCGCATAGCGAATCATTGCCGGTCTGCGTATCGTCTCAAGAACCCTGCAACCGAGAGGCTTGATGTCATAGGGTTCCGCGTGGTGCTTGTGCCGGATGGTAAGAAATGAGTTAGAGCGTTTTACTAATGAGAATACAAGATTCGAGTATTCATCTCACCGCCGCAGACACAGAGGACACAGAGCGGGCGCAGAGTTTTTCTCTGTGCAGCCTCTGTGTCCTCTGTGTCTCTGCGGTGAATCTTATTTCATTCCCTTAAACCCATCCGCCGATTTAATCCTTCTTTTTCACTTCGGGCAGTTTCCGAGGCGCGTAGTAAGGCTTGCCGTTTAGCTTCTGCACCTCTTTGCCAAAGTTCGTTCCGTAGTCGCGCTCGGCATCAGAGAGCGCCCACGCCTGCCGTTTATAGTTCCAGTTATCGGGCGAGAGCCGCTGCGCTTCTTTAAAGTGTGGAATTGCATCCTGGCCGTGACCTTTGCGGTAGAGGTGTTCCGCGAGACCGAACTCCGCATCCGCAAGCGCGCGGTCGCTTGAAGCCGGTGACAGCCGCGCTTTTAATTCCTGCTCGCTCATAACGAACGGACTGCGCTCGCCGTTGGCCGCCCAATCGCGGACCGCGTCCAGGTAAGGGGCGGCATCAACCGCGTGAAACACCTTATACTTATTATCGACATAAGCAACTTCATTCGGTCGGACGACGCGCCCTTTCTCGTCTATCCAGACGGCGGTCGGAACATTGACCATGTTGTAGAGCTTTGTGACCAGGTGCTGGTCGTCGATCAGGACAGTGTATTCAAGCGGGGCTTTCTTTATCCAGGGTCCTGCGTCTTTTGCGCCTCCGGTATCTTGAGCGACGGAGATGATCTCAAAATTCTTTCCCTTCAATTCGCTGTAAAGCGCTTGCCAGCCTGGCAAGTCAAACCGGCAGCCTCACCACGAAGCCCAGGTAACCAACAAGACCTTTTTACCTCGAAAGTCGGAAAGCGAATGGAGCTTTCCGTTTATGTCGGGCAGCTTGAAGTCGGGCGCTTCAAGCGATTCAATATAGCTGCTCTGCTCGTCCTGCCGCGCGCCGAAATACCAGGTTGAATGCTTCTGGTCGAACGCGACCGGCTGGCGCACCAGTCGCGCAAACTCGCTCAGGTTGAACCAGGATGTTTTCCCTCGCTTGACAACAAAATCATTCTTTCGCGCTTTCGGCAGAGGGAAACAGAGTTCGGCCTTGCACATTCCCTGCGGCTTTAGCACAAACCCCGTAGCCAGCTTCAAGTCTTTCATCGTCACCCAGAGGTCTTTCGATGTTTCGGCTGGCGCGGCGACCTCTGTTACCACGCCTTCGTAAACGATCACCTGTTTTGTTACTTCGGCCCGCGCGAGAGTCATAACGGCGAGACACGCCGGGATCACTAAAAGAAGCGATGTGAGTCTAAACATTCGATCTCCTTTACACTCCTGAAAAGTATCCGATCACCGACCGCGCCCTTCGGATATGCTCGTATGGGTTGAAGGGATAATACAAAAGTAAGATTAGGTGAGCAAGCAGGGACAAAAAAAGTAATGAGTGATGAGTAAAAGCCGATTACTCATCACTCATCGCTAAGAAGAGCTATTTTGCACCGCTCGCAATCGGCCTTGCTTCTTTACCGACAAGGAGCCTTTCTTCGGCGGCATTCCAGTCGATGTTGGAGAAGAAAGCTTCGATGTATTTAGGGCGGTCGGCGGGCTTGTAGTCGAGAAGGTAAGCGTGTTCCCAGACATCCATCACAAGAATCGGGTTGAATCCCGCGACGTTGCCCACTTCGTGAAGCGTGATCCAGTGGTTTGACACGCGCCCGTTTGACGGGTCCTCGTAACAGATGGCCCAGCCCACTCCGCGCATCTTGCCGATGCTGGTAAAGTCGGCTTTCCAGATATCGAAACTGCCAAAGCTCGATTCTGCCGCTTTGAAGAATGACGAAGATTGATTGGGGCCGCTCGCAGGGCTTGCCGTCATATTGCCAAAGTAATACTCGTGCAAGACCATACCGTTGTATTCAAAACCCAGCCGCCGCGTAAGCTCTGAATAAGCGGGCATCTCTTCGTGATCGACCTGCCCGTCCTTAAGGAACTCTGCGATCTTTTCGCTCAGCTTGTTTGTCTCTTTGACATAACCTTCATAAAGCTTGAAGTGCATTTCAAGCGTCTCATCGGATATGCCGTTCAGATTGCTCAGATTGAACTCTTTCGGTTTGTAAGTTTTTATGTTTCCCATTCTATCCCTCCGGCGAGCGTCCACCTATATCAAGTATAATCATCCTGGTTGCTTTTGCCATGTGCTAGATAGACAAAGCGGATTCAGCATAAATCGAAAGAGGGGGCCGTTGGCCCCCTCCTACCTCACAATTGTTTTTCGCTCCGCCATGCCGAAATAATAAAATTATTCAATAAGCGAGCATGCGAGCTTGTGGACGCTTGTGAGTGTTCGCTAATTCCGAACTCGCTTTTTTGTTAATCAATCGTTGTGCCAGAGAAAAATGCTATAAAATTGACGGGTAATAGTCCCTCATGCGTCTCAATTGATTACACGAGCAACCTACGGTCGTATGACTACGAAACGGCGGCTGACGGATTTTAGCTCGATATGCTGACCCAGTCTCTTGTCATGTAATCGCTGAGCGTCAGGACGATCATAATCACCAGCCAGAAAACTCCCGCGCCGACGAAGACCCAGGTCAGCCGCGAGCTATAACGCAGGTGCATGAAGTAGAGCACTACGAGCAGGGCTTTTATTACGGCAATCGTCAATGCCACTACCGCGTTGAATTGACCGAGGTCAACTTTTGCCACGAGATAGGTGACGACCGTCAGGACCAGCAACGCGAAAAAAATCACGAAGTAAGTCGTCTTTGAAACTATGTGCTCGCTCATCTGTGCTTCCCTTCTCTGCTTATTCGTGCGCGCCTATCAGGTACAGGAGCGGGAACAGGAAAATCCAAACTATGTTGACAAAGTGCCAGTAAAGTCCCGACAGCTCGACCGGCGCGTGATACTCCGGCGAAAAGCGCCCTTTGTACGCCATATAAAGCAGGACCAGCATCACGCCTATTCCGATTATCATGTGAAGCGCGTGTACGCCGGTCATCGCAAAATAGAGCCAGTAAAATAACTGAATCTTGCCCGTGTCCATCTCGTGCGCGGCGGCCTGGGGCGTGTGGCCTTCTTCCCACTTGAAGCTCGCGCCCGGAACGTGATGATGATCGAACTTTTCTTTGTACTCGACCGCTTTGATCCCCAGAAACGTCAGGCCGAGCACTATCGTCAAGATGAGAAAGACGATTATCATTTTCCGTTTGCCAACCTGCGAGTAATATACCGCGAGCGCCATAGTGAGGCTGCTGCAAATCAGCACGATCGTGTTTATGAAGCCCCAAAGCGTGTTGAGGCCGCGACTCGCCTCGGCAAAATCCTGGGGATATTTCGAGCGGAAAAGGATGTAGCCAAGAAACAACCCGCCGAAAAACATTATTTCGGTTATCAGAAAAGCCCACATCCCGAGCGTCCCGGCTTCTCGCTGCTGCTCCATGTTATCGAAATGATGGGCAAGCGCCGTATGATGCACTGTATGACTCTCTGCCAAATTTCGTCTCCTCAAAAAAACTTATGTCGCCCTACGTCGTACTCAGATCGGCCTTTTCATCCGTCTCTCCGGTCACGCCCACGACTACGGTCTCTTCCTGCGGGCGGAACTCGTAAGCCTCCCACGTCACGGTCGGCGTCACCTCGAAATTTTCCGTAGGCGGCGGCGATGCGGTCATCCACTCCAGCCCGAATGCGCCCCACGGATTTCGCGTCGCTTTCGGCCCGTACCGCATAGACCACGCCAGGTAAATCATCGGGATCAAATATCCCATGCCGAGTATAGAAGCCCCTGCCGTAGACATGACGTTGAGGACTTGAAACTCTTCGGGGTAAGCGTGATAGCGGCGAGGCATCCCCAGGTATCCGGCGATAAATTGCGGGAAGAAAGTCAGGTTGAACCCTACGAAGATGACCAGCGCGCCGAATTTTGCCCAGCCTTCCGGGTACATACGCCCGCTTATCTTCGGCCACCAGAAATGTATGCCTCCCAGATAACCCATGATCGCGCCGCCGACCATGATGTAGTGGAAGTGCGCGACTACGAAATATGTGTCGTGGACATGAACGTCAAGCCCCAGCGCCGCCAAAAACAGACCGGTCATGCCGCCGATTGTAAATAACCCGATAAAGCCGAATGCGTAAAGCAGAGGCGTCTGGTAAGAGAACCGAGCCTCGATAGATCGTCGCAGTCCAGTTAAAAACTTTTATCGCCGACGGGATGGCTACGGCAAAGCTCAAAAATGAAAATACCATTCCCGCATAAACGGACTGGCTGCTGGTGAACATATGATGGCCCCAGACCAGGAAGCCGAAAACGGCTATGGCTATACTGGCGAAAGCCACGAACTTGTAGCCGAATATATTCTTCCTCGTCATGTTGGCGACAAGCTCGCTGATTACGCCCATCGCGGGCAGGATCATGATGTAGACAGCGGGGTGCGAGTAGAACCAGAAGAGGTGCTGGAACAAGACCGGGTCGCCGCCCAGCGCCGGGTCGAATATGCCTATCTTGAGCGTTCGCTCCATCGCCAGCATCAAGACAGTCACGGCGATCACGGGCGTTCCCAGGATCATAATCAAGCTTGTCGCGTAATGTGACCAGACAAACAGCGGCATCCTGAACCAGGTCAACCCCGGCGCCCGCATCGTGTGAATCGTGACGATGAAATTCAATCCCGTGAGGATAGAGGAAAACCCCGTGATGAATATGCCAAGCCCCGTCCATATCACGTTGCTCGTCGAATAGTTCGAGCTGTATGGCGTATAGAAAGTCCAGCCCGTATTAACTCCGCCCGCGATCACGGCAACGAGCGTGAAAGCCGCGCCAATTATATAAATGTACCAGCTCAAAAGATTGAGACGCGGAAAGGCCAGGTCTTTCGCGCCGATCATTATCGGGATTAAGAAGTTTCCCAGCACGGCAGGAATCGAGGGAATTAAGAAAAAGAAGATCATCACTATGCCGTGCATAGTGAACATGCGGTTGTAGGTTTCTGCCTGCAACAGATCGCCCGCCGGCGTCAGCAATTCGAGACGCACGAGGACCGCGAACGCGCCCCCTAAAAAGAAGAAGACCGTAATCGAAATGAGATATAGCAGCGCGATGCGCTTGTGGTCTTTCGTAAGCAGCCACGACTTTATGCCGTACGTGCTGTTTATATAATTGGCGCGTGGTTCATTAATTGGTTCTTTCGTATCCATACCTTTTTCTGCTACTGAGGCGGCCTTTGATCTCCGCGCGGCTGCGTGGGAGCGAGCGGATTGGCTCGCCCCGCATCAGGTGGTGAAACGCTTGTAGTCCCTTGACCGGCATTGCCGGGGGCGGTTGTCGACGACGACGGCTGCGCGCCAAGGGACTTGATATAAGCGATCAATTGCAATATCTGCTCCTCGCTGACGAGGTTATCAGGGAAGACCGGCATTATCGGTTGAAACCCCGCATGGATTTTAGCCCTCGGGTTGCGAATCGATTCGCGTATGTAGTCTTCATTCACGGTGACGGTCGTTCCGTCGGCAAGTTGAACCTGCTTGCCGAACAACCCCTCAAGATTCGGCCCGCGCCCCTGCGCGTCGCTCCGGTGGCAGGTGTTGCAGGCAAGGTCTTGAAAGACTTTTTGCCCCGTCGAGGCAAGCGAGCCTTCGCCCGCCCCGCCCGAAAGCCAGGTCTGGTACTCCGTCGGCTCCATGACGACGACCCAGCCGATCATCCCTGAATGGCTTGTGCCGCAATACTCCGCGCAGAAGAGATGATAACGGCCCGGCTTCGTCGGCTCGAACCACGCTGTCGTGTAACGGCCCGGCACCACGTCCGTCTTGACGCGAAAAGCCGGTACGAAAAAGGAGTGTATAACGTCCTCGGTCGTCATCGTCAGTTTGACCTTGCGGCCTACGGGGACGTGTAGCTCGTTTATCTCGCGCTGCCCGTCCAGGTGTTGAAACTTCCACATCCATTGCTTGGCGACCACGTAAATGTCGAGCGCCTCTTTCGGCGGGCGGTAGAGTTTGAAATAGATGCTCGCCCCCCAACCGAAGATAAACATCGATATGAGAAACGGGATGACCGACCAGAGAATTTCCAGTTTCAGCGCGCCCGCTACAGGCTGAGGGATTTCATCGCGATTGCGCCTGCGGAATTTGACGGCAAAGTAGAGTAGCGTGCCCGCTATCGCCACCGAGAAGAATACGGTCAGCGCGACCAGAAAGAGATAGAGCGCATCGACCTCGCCTGAGATAGTCGAGGCCTGTTCGGGCATCAATGGTATTCCAGACTGCATGACCTAGATGATTCCTCCTGCTTGCTCGCGCAAGCGCGCGATGTTCCGCCTGCGCATAAAGACGAACAGTAGGCCGATTGCCAGCAGTGTGATCACACCGGCCAGCCGCAGCATGTTCATGACTACAGGCCCGTACTTGCCCGTCGTAGGATCGTAGTGGTAGCAGTACAAAAGAATCTGATCGACCGCCGAGCCGATCTTGTTTTCGGAAGCCTCGACCAGCCCTAATCGCATGTCTTTCGGCTGATATTCAACGCCGTAGAAATAACGGGCGAGCTTTCCCTGGGGCGTCAGCACCATTACGCCGCTGGCATGCGCGAACTGTTTTGTCTGTTCATCATAAGCGTATTTGAAACCGACGGCCCGGGTCAGCCGGTCAATCGATTGCTGATCGCCCGTCAGGAAATGCCACCCTTCGGCCGCGCCCGCGCGTTTGTACCAGCTTATATATTTCTCCTTCTCTCTCTCGGCCATCTGCGGCGTTTCGCGCGCGTCGAAGCTTACGGCTACGACTTCAAATTCTTTGCCTACGGAAAAATTCAGTTGCTCGAAGCTGCGCGTCAGACCGGTCAATACTTCGTGGCAAAGCATCGGGCAATCATAATAGACGAGCGCAAGGACTACGGGGCGATCTTTGAAATAATCGCCGATGCGAACGTCCCGACCAGTCTCGTCGCGCAGATTGACATCTAGCGGCAACTGCTCGCCGAGCCGCTGGTTGATGCCCACCTCCTCTAAGACTTTCGGCTTGCTGTTTGCGGGCGGCGTGGACGACATAGGGCTTTGCGGGTATGACCCTTGCGCCCAGGCCACGGAAGATGAGGCAAAGAGCAGAAAGCAAATAGCAAAAAATAAAAACCTGCTCCTCATTGCTCTCTCCTCTCGGACGGCGCGCCCTGGTTTTGATTCGAAGTGCGCTTCACAACCGGGTTGCTCGATTGCGCTCCCGGTTGCTGCGCGGTTGCGGGTGCGGCTTGCAAAAGGTTCCGTTCCAAGACAAGCCGCTTTGCCAAATCGATGGGAATCCTGACGGCGCCCGTAGCCGTATTAACGCCGTAGCTATTCAGCCGTTTCTCGTCTTCCTCCTTCATGCTCTTTAACTCGGCCAGCGGGTGCTCGTTCAGATCGGGCTGCTTCTGCCCGACCTGGCTCGGAGATAGCTGCAATCGCGGTTCCGGCGGCAGCTCGGGGCGCTCATCGGCAAGGGCAGGCGGCGGTGTTTCAGACTTTTCCGCGCGGTCCTCGAAATATTTAAAAAGCCCCCAGAGCATGAAATAGATGATGACCGTTGAGACCGTCAGCCAGACGCCGAACCAGACTATCGGCTTTATTCTGACGTCACTCTCTTCGTGACTGACGTTCGGGTTGCTTATGAAAGAGACATCCGGCCCTTCGTCGTGCTTCTTTGCCATAAATCAAACCTTCAGATCAATGATGCCTTTCACCCGGCCCAATCGCGCTCTCAAGCTCCGGGTCGCCTACGGGCAGAAGCGGTCTGGTTTTCAACTGGCGGCAGAAATACCAGAGCCAGATGCCGCCGACCCCGATGGGCGCGATTATGTCCATCAGGTGAAGATGAAACTCGCCGTGATGAAACTCCGGCGCGATCAGCCAGTAGAGATCGACCAGACGGAGAATTATTACAGCTATCGCAACTATCGCTAGATGTCGCCCGCTTCGCTTCAGATCGCGCGAAAGCAGCATCAGAAACGGCAACGCGAAATGAAAGATTACCAGTATCAGCCCGATCCATTTGAAAGGCCCCTGGAGCCTGCGCACGTACCAGGGAATCTCTTCGGGCAGATTGCCCGCCCAGATGATAAGAAATTGCGAGAAGTTGAAATATGCCCAGAGCATTATGAAGGCCAGCAACAGCTTTCCGAGATCGTGAAAATGCCTGGGCGCGATTATCTCTGAAAAAGGCTTGCGGTTCTTGAGCAGTATCAGCACCGCTATGACAAAAGCCATTGCCAGAACGCCCTGCCCGCCCATAAACATTATGCCGAAGATGGTCGAGAACCATTCCGGCTCAAGCGACATCACCCAATCGATCGAAGCAAACGTCACGGTCAGCCCGTAAAGGACCAGGCCAGGCCCGCTCAAAATCTGCATCTTTCTGGTGATGCGGCGGTCGCCCGTTTGGTCCTGCTCAAGCGACCACTTATTGAGAAAGTAGGTCACGCCGATCCACACCACAAAATAGAAAACCACTCTTCCGAGAAAGAACGGCACGTTAAGGTAAGGCTCTTTGTGCTTCAGCAACTTCAGAAGCACCTCGTTTCCGGCAGCGGCCTCGGGGTTCGCCCAGACGTAGATGAACTTCAACCAGACTCCGACTGCCAGCGGGATGAAAAGCAAAGCCATCGGCAAAAAAGTCCTGGTCGCGGCTTCAAGCACACGACGTATGATAATCCCCCACGCGCCGCCCGACATGTGCTGTACCATCAGGATTGCAAGGCAGCCCAGAGCGAGTCCAATCCAGAAGACATAGGCCAGCAGATAAGAGCGGAAGAATTGCTCGGCGTTAAAGATTGCCCAGACCCCGCACGCGGCCAACGCCGCGATGCCGACATAAAGCGCGCGGCTGCTCAGACGGTCTATCTCAGGAGGCGCAACCGGTCTGATCTCCATCATCTTTGATTGCCTCCCTGCTGGGTCGCGCCCTCGTTGAGCTTTTCGCGGTCTTCTGACGGCACGTCTGCGATGGTCGCCCGCTGGCTCAGTTGAAGCGCGCGAATGTAAGCGACGATGGCCCAGCGGTCGCGCGGGTTGATCGAAGCTGAGTAATCGGGCATTGCGCCGAACCCGTTCGTTATCACGTCAAAGAAATAGCCTGCCGGGGCCTGTCTCAAACGGTCTTCGTGTAGTGACGGCGGCTTGCGATAGCCGCGCCGCACGACCATTCCCAGGCCGCTCCCGGTCAGGTCGTGGCACACCGAACAATAGATGTCGTATCGCTCCTGGCCCCGGTCCATCACCTCTTTGGTTATCGGGAAAGGAAATGTGTTAGAAAATCCCTGTCCTGTCTGTCCCTGCGCGCCCGGAGCGCCTGCCGTCATCCCCTGCCCTCCCACGTTTGAATTAACCTGCGGGGCGCCTGCCCGGCTGGCGAGCAAGAGCGGATCATCGTCGAGACTGCCGCGCGCTACTGTCCCTTCGACGACCGGGCGCGACGCGCGGCCATCGGTTATCGTGCCGATTGGTTCGATAGGCTCAAGCGGCTCGTACTTCGGCTGGTTGTGCATGTCCTGACGACAGGCAGAAGCCAGGAAGGCAAAAATCAGAAGAAAAAGTTTTGCCCTTTTAATACTCAACATCGGTCACCTCTCGCGGGTCCAGGCTTTCAAGGAAAGCCCGCGTCTTTTCCGGGTCGAATTTCGGATCGGCTGATTCGATGCAGAGAAAGAAGCTGTTCCGGCTCGCAAGCTCGAAACGCGGGACGTTGAACACAGGATGATACGGCGTCGGAAGCCCGTTGAGCGCGAGCATACCAAAGACTGCCGAGAGCGCGGCCAGCAGAATTGTCGTCTCGAACGTCACAGGGATAAATGCGGGCCAGGAGTGCAGAGGCCGACCGCCGACGTTTAACGGATAAGCTATGGCGGATACCCAGTAGCATAGAAAATAACCGCCGAGACACCCGATTATTCCGCCTATGAGCACGATCAGCGGGAGCCGCGTGTGGCGAAAGCCTATAGCTTCGGTAAGCTCCTCGATTGGAAAAGGCGTGTAGGCGTCCATCTTTCGATAACCCTCTTCGTATGCGCTACGCGCGGCTGCAACGACCGCCGTCGGGTTTTCGAATTCCGCCATCATTCCATAAATAGGAAACCTATGTTTCATCGCTCACACCTCGCCGTAGGAACGAGAACTGACCGCAAGCCATTTGATCGCCCGTTTATCAATCGGCGGCCTCCTTTGCTTCCTTGATGTCGGCCTGCGGCAGGATAGTCCGCATCTCGAAGATAGAGATCATCGGCAGGAACCTGATGAACAGGAACATCAGCGCAAAGAAGAGTCCTATCGTGCCTATGAACATCGACCAGTCCCATACGGTCGCCGTGTAATTGCCCCACGAGGAGGGCAGAAAATCGCGGGTCAGGCTGACGACGATAATGATGTAGCGTTCCAGCCACATCCCGACGCTCACGACCAGCGAAACCAGGAAAAGCAGGAGTATGTTATTGCGGACGCGCTTAATCCAGAGAATCTGCGGGATGATGACGTTACAGGCTATCAGCGCCCAGTACATCAGCGCGTAAGGCCCGGTGAAGCGATTTAAAATCATGAACTGCTCGTACGTGTTCCCGCTGTACCAGGCCATGAAGGTCTCCATCATATAGCCGTAAGCGACTATCAACCCCGTAGCCAGCATGATCTTTGCCATGTTCTTGAGGTGACGCATCGTGATGAAGTCTTCGAGGCCGTAAAGTTTTCTGAGCGGGATTGCGAGCGTCAGCACCATTGCGAAACCGGCGTAAATCGCGCCCGCCACGAAATAGGGAGGAAAGATTGTCGCGTGCCATCCGGGGACTATGCCTATCGAAAAGTCGAAGCTGACTACAGTGTGGACCGAAATTACAAGCGGGGTCGCAAGGCCAGCGAGCAACAGGTAAGTCGTCTCGTAGCGGTGCCAGTGGACGGCCGAGCCTCGCCATCCCATCGCAAGCATGCCGTAAATGACTTTGGCCGAGTGCCTCTTTGCGCGGTCGCGCAGTGTCGCAAAATCGGGTATCAACCCTATGAACCAGAAAAGCGCCGAGACCGTAGCGTATGTCGTGACGGCGAACACGTCCCACACGAGCGGGCTCCGGAATTGCGGGTAGATGTCCATCGTATTCGGGTAAGGTACCAGCCAGTAGGCGAGCCAGGGTCGCCCGGTATGAAGCAACGGAAACAGCCCGGCGCTGGCGACCGCAAAAAGCGTCATCGCCTCTGCGAAGCGGTTGATCGATGTGCGCCACTGCTGGCGCAACAGCAGCAGGATCGCTGAAATCAGAGTGCCCGCGTGGCCTATGCCTATCCACCACACGAAATTGATGATGTCGAACGCCCAGCCCACGGGGATGTTATTGCCCCAGATGCCTATGCCCGTCACGACCAGATAGCCTATCGTGTAAAACAACAGCATCGTCAGCAGGAAAGATATGGCCGCGCCGATAAACCAGGCCGTTGGAGTCCGACGCCCAAGCGCAATCGCGCTGATCTTATCCGTGACTGAAGCAAATGTATGCCCCGGCTTTATCACCGGCGGTATAGAGAGGTCGGGAGACACAGACTCGTGTGGATGTTCCTGCATAACGCTAAGACTTCTCCAGTTCGGGATTCGGGTTGCGCACTGCTCCCATATAAGTGGTCCTCGGGCGAGTGTTCAACTCGGCCAGCAACCCGTAGTTGCGCGGCTCGGCTTTTAGCTTCGCGACGCGGCTTCCGGAATCGTTTATGTCGCCGAAGATGATCGCCTCGGTCGGGCAGACCGACTGGCAAGCAGTCCTCACTTCACCATCCCTGATAGCGCGGTCTTCTTTTTCTGACTCGATACGCGCCCGGCTTATCCTCTGCACACAATAAGTGCATTTCTCCATAACGCCGCGACTGCGCACGGTCACGTCAGGGTTGCGCATCAACTTGAGGCCGGGAGTGTCCCAGTCCTGGTACAACAGGAAGTTGAAGCGCCGAACTTTGTAAGGGCAGTTATTCGAGCAATACCTTGTCCCCACGCAACGGTTGTAGACCATGTCGTTAAGCCCTTCGGAGCTATGCACGGTCGCAGCAACCGGGCAGACGATTTCGCACGGCGCATTTTCACAATGCATGCAGGGGACAGGCTGAAAGTATGTTTCAGGATTTTCGGGCGAGCCTTTGAAATAACTATCGACTCTGAGCCATTGCATCTCGCGGCCGCGCGGAACCTGTTCTTTGCCCACGACCGGAATGTTGTTCTCCGCCTGGCAGGCGACTATGCACGCGCTGCACCCTATACAGGCATTTATGTCTATAGACATTCCCCACTTGTAGCCCGTGTACTCGTAATCAGGATAAAGCGAGGGATGATGATCGCTCCCGTGTCCACCTTCGGGAACAAGCGACGAATGATGCTTGTACTCTTCAATCGTGCCGGAGCGAACAATGTCGCGCTCGCGCAACTCTTCCGTGTCTATAAGGTGTTGCAACTGAGTCACCGCAAGATCGACCTTCTCACCCGTCTTTGACATTTGAAGACCGGGGCTGTTCCACATCGCGTCCGAGGTTCGCAGCACGTATGCATTGTGCCCCTGGCCTGTGCCGACTCTCCCCGCGCTGCGCCTGCCGTACCCCAGGTAAACAGTCGCGCAGCCGTCGGCGTGGCCAGGCACTATAAAGATCGGGGCCAGGATGCTGCGGTCTTTGAAACTTAGCGCAACCTGATCGCCGATCATCAGGCCACCCAGGTAGCCCTGCTTAAATTCCAGCCCGTAGCTAGCAGCCGTAGCCGGGCTAATCATCACGGCATTATCCCAGGTCAGCTTCGTCACTGGCTTTGGCAATTCCTGTAGCCATCCGTTATTTGCAAAGCGGCCATCATGAATCGTCGGGTCAGGGCGGAATGAGATTTCGAGCGGCGCGTTTTGATTGACCGGCGGCTGCGAGGCGGCAGCTTGAGCGGCCCAGTTGGCGGCGACCGCGACCGCTTTTGGCTGAAGCTGCGTGTTCGGAATCAGCCCGTCGTGCAGCGCCTTTCTCCAAAACTGTTCAAAAGCCGTTGACACGGAATCAGTAGCAGCGCCCTGTTGTTGCGCGGGCGCAGTTTGAGGCGGCGCAGACGATACCGGCTCTTGAGCGGCGGCAGGCTGTGGTGGTTGAGGCCGTGCGGCGGTCGCGCTCGCAGCAGTCGCGGGCGCGCTCGATGCGATAGGCGACACGCGGCCTCCCGCTCCCCTGTTGGCCCGCCAGTAATCGCGAATTATATCGTAGCTGCTCCGCTCCGGCTGGTCAGAGAATGCCGCGAGAACTTCATACGCGGTCTTCCCGCGATACAGCGGCGCAATCAACGGCTGAATGATCAATACGGTCCCGTCATAAGCGCGTGTATCGCCCCAGGACTCCAGGTAATGAGCTTGCGGTATGTTCCACTGACACAACTCTGAAGTCTCATCTTTATAAAGGCTCAGGTGAACACGGAGCTTAGCTTTCTTTATGCGCTCGACAAAGTCGAGATCAGCCGGCGCGTTGTAAACGGGATTGCCTCCGAGTATGACGAGCAGATCGATCTGACCGGAATCGAGATCCTGGGCCAGCTCTTGAATAGACTGAATTTGATTATCGGGTCGCGCCTCGACGGGGTCTGTGTAAAGCACAGTCTTTCCGACATTCCCTAGCGCGCTATTCATTGCGTGGGCGAGCGCATGAACTACGGGAGGCTGATATTCGCCTGCGATTACTATACTCCTGCCGCTGTGTTGCTTCAGGTCTCGCGCTACGGCTTCGGACCACTTCGAAAGCCGGTCATTGAGTAAGAGGGGGGTTGATCCGCCGGTTTGTGCGCCAGCCAGCATCGCGACCGAGCGGGCGAAGACCTCAACTTCGCTTGGCCGCACAGCCAGCCGGTTATCTGCTTTCGCGCCCGTTGTTGTGAGGTGGCTTTCCACAACGTAGAGGCGATTCATTTCGGTCCGGCCCTCGACCAACCGCCGTCGCGAAATGAAATCGCGGGCGTACCGCAAGTTTCCCGGACCGCACGAGAGAAAATCCGCATCCAGAGAAAGCACAACGTCGGCTTTATCGAACTGGTAAATCGTATTGACGTACTGGCCGAAGGCCATCCGCGCGCCTTCATTGGCATTACTTCTTCCGGCCCCGTCGTACTGGTGCCACTTCGCGCGCGGCAGCGAGGCGAGCAATTTTTGCAATTGATCCGCTAGCGTCGGAGATACGACCGTCTCTGTCAGTATGCGCAAGCCCGCGCCTTGCAAACCGCGTTGCGCGGTTACTATGGGGCGAATCGCCCCCAGGAACGCGGACCAGGCGGTTATCTCTCCTATCCGGGTAAGCGTTTGAGAGCGATCCGGGTCATAAAGCGAAAGCACCGAAGCCTGCGCGAAAATGTCCGTTGCGCCGAGGCTGGCCGGGTGATCCGGATTCCCTTCGATTTTAGTCGGGCGGCCTTCGTGGCTCTCTACCAGCAACCCCGTCGCGGCTCCGCCCATCTCCATAGCCGTGGCGTAATAAAGCGGCTTTCCGGGGACCAACTGCTCAGGCTGCCTGACGTATGGGGCGATAGTTTCATTAGGCTGACGAGTGCAGGCCGTCAATCCCGCGAGGGCCAGCGACGCGCCCATGAGTTTTAAGAAACTCCTTCGCCCTACGGGGTCGTCCCACTCCGATGCTTGAGCGGGAAATTCACGGTGAAGAAGTTCTTGAAATGCCTGGGTATTCGAAAGCTCTTCGAGGTTGCGCCAATACTGTTTTCCATGTGAGCGAGCGAGCTGGTCGCGGAGGAGTTCGAGAGAGTTGTCTTCAGCCGGATGAGAGTGAGCCGATTCAGTAAGCGGCGATGGATCAACTTCCTTGTCGCTTGAGTCTTCTCTCTTCTTAATTGAGCTTTTCAGTTGCACCAGGCTAGACATTATTCTACTCTCTCCTCAATCTCATCTCGGCTCCGGCTTCAAAAATCGGTCGTTTTCCGCAGCTACCCATACGATCACCTGTGACAGGTATTGCAACTGGTCAAGACATTTGGCTCGCGGATTTTGTTCTCCTCGACGAGCTTGCGCCCCGCCTCCAGTTGATTGGAGGGAGGCTGCCATTCCATGTCAAAGACCTTATCGCGCGGCCTGACGAATCGCGCAGGCTCGCGATGACAAGCTAGACACCATTCCATTTGCAGCGACTCTGCCTGATACATCAAAGGCATCTGGTCGACGCGTCCGTGACAGGTCGCGCACCCCACGCCTTTCTTGACGTGTATGCTGTGGTTGAAATAGACAAAGTCCGGCAGGTCGTGGACCCTGGTCCATTTTATCGGCTTGTCGGTTCGCCAGCTCTCGCGCACAGGCTCAAGATAAGGGCTGTTTGCGAAAATCTGCGAGTGGCAGTTCATGCAAGTCTTCGTCGGGGGTATCCCGGCAAATGCCGCGCTCTCTACCGAGGTATGGCAATAGCGGCAATCTATTCCTTCATCGCCGACGTGGTGCTTGTGGCTGAACTGGACGGGCTGCTCGCGCGGGACATTAGCTTGAGTGTTGTATGACGAGCGATTGTATCCTGCGATCACCCACAGCAATGCCCCGACAAAAAATATCGTGCCGAATATAGTGACTCTGGCTAAGAAGTTTGTGCTGCGATGAAAGATCTGGGTCATTGGCCCCTCAACTCTATTGCCTCAACAAAAGCGCGCAGCTTCATAAAGCACGGTCCCTTCTTCGTCTCGGTGCTGTTTTGTCTGGACTGTGATGGTTGTACGCAGGTAGCGGCCAATCGCTTTCCGGTCGGCGGCGAGCAAAGCGGCGGTGGTTGCCGGAATCAGCCGCGCGTACGGGGCAGCAGCGCGCCAATTGTCTGGGTAGAATGAGCTGTTATTTTTTGTGCCCAAAGCCTGCAAGCTCACATTAATGTTCTAACGTCCGTCGAAACATCATGCAAACCACACCCACAAGCTACATCGATAGAAAGTGCAAAGCAGATATAGATACCACTCGGCGAGTAAAACAGCAATGCCGATCCGTTTTTTTAAATCGCCGTTCACGCATAATTTGATGATCGTTGAAAGGTCCACGCCTTCAGCGCAGCATGTTGCAGCAACAGATTAGTATGTGTATACTGGAAAGTCCAGCAGGTTCGTTGAAAGTTCGCAGGAAGATTCGGAAATAATCCTGAACCTCCTCGACTATTGCCAGCGTCGAAATGCCGCTATAGTGTAAGTGGTTAACACGCCGCCCTCTCAAGGCGGAGATTACGGGTTCGAGCCCCGTTAGCGGTACTCAAAGGTAGAATCGCCAGAGAGAGTGGTTCTACCTTTTTCACTTTTAACCCGGTTTATTAATCACCACGGAAAATGCAAATAGTGGTGAGAGATGAAAAACCCGGTCGCCCCGGTTATGATGGCATAACATACGCCGACCGAAGGCCAGTACAACGCGCCGGGCCGAAGAGAGCCGACTGAAATCACGCTCACCAGGAATCCCCAGGAATAACAGACGGGGCTAGAGCCAAGACGATCTATCCGCCATCCGTTGCCTGGGTTGTAGCAAACGCAGTGTGGCACAAGCGTGGCGAACGCCATCAAAGCTATCGCGGTAATCAACCACGATTTGCGTGTGATCACGTACGCAACGCAGACAAGAGTTATCAAAGGAACCCAGCCAAGCTTTATGAATGTGCAGTATGCCGTGCAGCCTTCGACGCTCAATCCCATGCAGTCGAGAGTCGAGGCCAGGAAGCCGAGCGGAACGGCGGTCAACATCGCGATTTCTCTTTTCCTGCCGGGCACATAATTTTCTTTATGTCTCTCACCTCGAAAAATATTTATTGCAGCAATCGCCAATGCCGTTAAAACGAGCGCCCAAAACGGAAGCGCCAACATAATGCTCATTTCATTCCCGAAGTCTAAGGCGAATCGTACGAGCAAAACAGAAGCGGTCAGAAGTCCGAGGCACAATATCAAGTATTGAAGTCTATTAGAAAGGGCCACTATAATCTCCGCATGTTCAGTTCAGTCTGACCGAAAGCCTACGCTTCGGGCGACTTTCAGGTCAACTGTATTGCCGATGAGCTATTTATTACAGATACGGTCTTTATTACAGATACGGTCGCCGAACTCTTCTTTATGATTCCGATTTATTGCGAGCATTGTAAACGCGCCAACGGCGCAACGGCATCCAGGTGCATCTGGTGCGGCCTGCCGATCACAGGAAACTCGCTTGCGGGCGACTTTGAGATTACCCGGTTAGAGATCGAATACCTTGGCGGCATCGACAGGCTTGAAGATCCCGCGCCGGTCAAGCTTATGATTGGCCCCGGCGGAATAGAGATCAGCGAGATAATTCCGGGCAGCCGCACTATCAAGATCGCCGCCGATAAGATCATTGATGCTCGCGTAGTTGATGCGAGCACAATCATAGAAGGAAAGAGAAAGCGACGCCCGATGTGGTGGTTTATCTTCGGTCCGCTCGCGCTCGTCATCCCTCGCGAAAAGCTCCCCGATAAAAAGAAGCACGATTACATAATCACAATCCGGTACAAAGAAGCGGGCGAGATACGAAACGCAGTCTTTCATAGAGAAGACAGCCTGGGCCTCTCGCTGGTCAACGGGCTTGAGCGAATAATCGCATTGCTTGTTCGAAGGAATGAAAAACTCAGGGCCGGAGGAGTGATGAGTGATGAGTAATGAGTTTCAAATCGCGGGGTCGCGCGCTGTCTAACTCATCACTCATCACTCATCACTGACTGGCGGCGATGGCGGGGTTCTATCTCTGAGTTAAAGTACTCATTGAAAGCATCTACAACAGAAGGGTCGAAGTAAATGCCGGACCGCTCCCTGATTTCGTCCAGAGCTTTTTCAGGCGAGCAAGGGCGATTATAAACGCGCTCTCCGGTCAACGCGTCATACGCGTCGGCGACGGCGACTATGCGGCTTCCGAGCGGTATCTCTTCGCCCTTAAGCCCGTACGGGTAGCCCGACCCGTCCCACCTCTCGTGATGCGCGGCGGCGACCATGGGAATATCCGCCAGGTCTTCCGGCAGCCTTATCTTTGAGAGCAACCGGAAAGTGTGTAGCGGGTGTTCTTTTACGTGTTCGTATTCTTCCGGGGTCAGCTCGGCCGGTTTTAAAAGCACGTCATCGCGTATACCTATCTTGCCGTAATCGTGTAGTAACCCTGCGTAATAGATCAATCGAACCTCTTCACGGCTCAACTTCATCGTGCGAGCTATCCCCGCAGAGTAGGCCCCGACCCGCGCAGAGTGGCCGGCCGTGTTGTCATCGCGCGCGTCCAGCGAAGCCGCAAGAGTGCGAATAAAGCTCTCAAGCGATTTCCGCTGCTCCTCCATAAGGTAGAGGTTTTCCATAGCGAGGCCCGATTGGCGCGCTACGGCAGTCAGAAAATCAAGCTCTTCTTCATCGAAGGGGTGGTCGGAAGTGAGGTTGTCAATATAGCAAACGCCCCACAGGCGGGTCTTCGACCCGATGGGCGCGCAAATGACCGACCGGATCGATTGCAACTGCACCGATTCGCCCGACGAGAAGCGATCATCCGAGCGGGCGTTGATGCTAAAGACCGCCACGTTTTCGTCAAAAGCAAGGCGCGTGATGCTAGTGCTGGGTGTGATCTCCTCTTTCGACGGACACGCCGCTCTCACGTTTAGCGCGTCTTTCTCGTCGTCGTGTAACAATACGGCGCAACGCTCCGACTTCAAGGTTCGGTGCAGAAAGTTGGCGAGCTTGTCGCACAGCTCCTGAAACGAATGGGCAGTCAATATATCGCTTGTGAATTCGTAGAGCGCGCGAAGTTGATCGATAGTCGTGTTCGGCAGGTCGCCCGACGGGGGCAGCTTCGCAGTGTTTATAAATCTTGAGTTTTCCGGCGGAATAACGCGAACAGGGTGAAATGTGTCTTCGACCTCTTTTTCATTAGGCTCGCTCGCTTCGTCCGGCGTTTGAGCATGAAAGATGAATTCAATCCCGTGCCCTCGCCCGAAGCGAATCCTGTCGCCGTCTCTCAAAATGTGCTCGGCGATCTGCTCATCGTTGACGAACGTGCCTGAAGTGCTCTGAAAATCTTTGAGAGTGTGCGTTGCGCCGTCGAAAGTGATTTCCGCATGGACGCGTGAAATATAGGGGTTGTCGAGCGCGAGGTCGTTTTCGTCCAGCCGTCCGACGCGAAACGCAGGGCCGTCGAGCAGGTAAACCTTCCGTTCCCCGTCCTGAGTTGTATAAACGAGGGTGGCTGTCTCACTCATACCTTGCCTTGATAATGCGGCCCTGGCGGCGTTGCGATTTTTCGATCAGTGACCGAGCATCTCGCAAGCGCCCGAGTTGACGCAGAGCCGTTCCGGCTCCATAAAACAGGGTTTAGGACCATCGGCGGCGCGCGCATCAGAGATTTGAAACCTCTCAAATCCCGGATGGGAGATATCCGAACCCGTTTTGCCGCCGGGCCTTGCTTCATGCGAAGCGTGATTTTCGCAGACCTCGTTGTTTGTCGACCCAGCCTGACCGAGCATGACAATGATGACTGGCGGCCCGGCTGTCTCCGAAGTTTGACCGGGACGGTCGGACATTACAGCGGGGATTGAATCGCCGCTTTCGATTCTCTTTACAATCGACATCAGCGTCCGGCGTAATAATTCCTGATCCGCTTGCTCCATAGCTTTCTAATCTACGCTTCTAGCTCTATCGTATCAACAACGCCTACTATCGCAGAATCTATCGCCGCCCCAGGTCTGCCGGTCGAGGCTGTAGAGGCTGACCAGCCTTCGCGAACCACAATGACCGTGTCTCCGACGCCCGCGTCTACGGAATCCAGCGCCAGCAATTCCTCCCCGACTGAAGTCCCGTCGGGGTTGATCGGCTGGACGACCAGTATGCGGCCCCCTTCGTATCGCTCGTTTTTTTGCGTCGCCACAATATTGCCTACTACCCGCGCTAATAACATCGCTCTAGACTCTTTGATCCAAAAAGACCGAATTGACTATGCCGACGATAGTGCAATCGGTCGGAACTTCCGCAGGCTCGAAAGGGAAAGAAGCCTCTTTCCCTCGACACCAGAAGACCACTTCCCCGCGACCCGCGCCGACCGAATCGATTGCGATCATAGGCTTGCCCGCCGCCTCATATCGGGCGTCGAGCGGCTGTATTACAAGCAGCTTCCGGCCTTCGAGCAATTCGTTCTTTACCGTCGCGACGACCGTTCCTATGACGCGGGCTAGCTGCATAAAATCTCTCGTTCAGAGGCAAGCAAGTGCGGGCGGCTTCAAGATTGCACCCGTTCAGACCCATTGTCAAGAATTAACAGTTGGGCCTCGAATTCAATTCAGCTCGCTGCGTTTGGCTATGTAAGCTTTGTTAACCACCACTCCGTCCAACGGCACATCCGTTCCCGGAAATACCGGCGCGCGAGCTATCAGGTTGACCGTCTTCATACCGTCTATCACGCGGCCAAAGATTGAGTAGACTCCGTCCCATTCGGGCGCGTCCGACACGCAGATAAAGAACTGGCTGGTCGCGCTATTTTCATCTTGCATGTTGCGCGCAGCCGAGACGGCTCCCCTGCGGTGCGTGAGCGTTTTTGAAAACTCTGCGGGCACAGTCTCCAGGTCCGGCCGCTCCGTACTCCAGAGCGAAGTGTTGTCGCTCGCAGAGTTGGGGTTTCCTCCCTGTATGGCTTTCGGCCCTTTTTTATCTTTAACAAGGCGGTGAAAGCGCGTGCCATTATAGAGGCCTTCCCTGGCCAGTTGCTTAAAATGCGAAGAATGCAAGGGCGCATCCTGGGAGAGAAACTCTATCACGATGCGCCCGTAGCTGGTTTCCAGAACAAGGACTTCATCATCGTCTACGGCTACGGTCCTGGTTCCGCAAGCAAGCGAGCCGCTTATAAAAAAGATTAAAGCGAATAAAAAGAGCAACGATCTGATCTGCATCAACCCTTCTGTCCCTCACCTTCAAGCGCGTCTTTAAGAACCTTATTGACTATCGCAGGGTTCGCCCGCCCGCTGCTCGCTTTCATGACCTGGCCGACGAAAAAGCCCAGCAACGCAGTCCTGCCTGCGCGGTACTGTTCAACCTGTTTAGGATTATCGGCAACGGCCTTCTCGGCCATCGCGCGAATCTCAGCCTCATCAGAAACCTGTGTGCCGCCCCTCTCTCGCGCAACCGCTTCAGCCGTCTTCCCGGAGCCATACATCTCGACCAGTATCTCTTTAGCCATCTTGCCGCTGATCGTCCCCCGCTCGATCATACTTATAAGCTCGGCAAGCCGTGGGGCGCTTACGGGGCTATTGCTTATGTCAGAGCCTGAATTTTTAAGCTCGCGGACAAGCTCGTTCAAAATCCAGTTTGCCGACGCCTTCGCGTTGCCGGAAGCCTTCGCCGTCTCTTCAAAATAATCGGCCATCGCGCGCGAATTGATGAGCTGCGCAGCGTCGTCAGCGGATAACTCGTATTGCTCGATGAAGCGGCGACGGCGCGCTTCCGGCAGTTCCGGCATCTCTCGGCTTGTGCGGTCGATCAGATCCTCTGTCACTACCAGGGGCGGAAGGTCAGGCTCAGGAAAATATCGGTAATCGTGCGCCTCTTCTTTCGACCGCATCGAATAGGTCTTCGAGTCCCGCTCGTTCCAAAGCCGGGTCTCTTGTGTGATCCGCCCTCCCTCTTCCAGGACCGCGATCTGGCGGTTGATCTCGTATTCGAGCGCGCGTTGAAGGAACCGGAAAGAGTTGAGGTTCTTAAGCTCTACCTTTGTGCCGAGCTTTTCCGCCCCGCGCAGCCGCACAGAAACGTTCGCATCGCAGCGCAGGTTCCCTTCCTCCATATTGCCGTCGCACACGCCTATGTATTGCAGCGTGCGCCGCAAATATTGAACGTAGTCGTACGCTTCCCACGAAGAGCGAATATCAGGCTCGGAGACTATCTCGGCCAGCGGCGTTCCGCTGCGGTTGAGGTCTACATAAGACTTGGTTGCGGATTCCGGCATTCCCTCGTGGATCGATTTGCCCGCGTCTTCCTCAAGGTGCAGCCGTGTTATATGAAACCGCTTCGCGCGCCACTCAACCGCCTGGCCCGACTGGTTGCGCTCGGCCGTAGGGATTTCGACCCAGCCGCGCTCGGAAAAAGGGCGGTCATACTGAGATATTTGATAGCCTTTCGGCAGGTCGGGGTAAAAATAGTTTTTGCGCGAGAATATCGACAGGCTGTTGACGCGCAGATTAAGCGCGAGCGCAGCGCGAGTCGCCATCTCGATCACCTTGCGATTGAGGACCGGGAGCGCGCCGGGCAGTCCCAGGCAGACCGCGCAAGTATTAGCGTTAGGCTCATCGCCAAAGCGAGTGGAGCATCCGCAAAAGATTTTCGAATCGGTCTTTAGCTGCGCGTGTATCTCAAGACCGATAACCGTCTCATATTTCTCTCTCATATAGCTTGCTCAGGTTATATTTTCTCATCGGAGAGTTGAAGCAAAGTATAGCATCCTGTGTCGGAGCTTGACGAGCTTGACGGGTCGGATCAGGTCGAGGCTTTTTCTTCGGCCCACGGCAATTTCTTCAAGCGGCGGCGGGCCAGCCGGTTCATCTCAATCGTCGCGTGAGGCGCGGTTGTTTTCAACTTTTCGAGCAGTTTTTGCAGCCTTCCGGTTTCGCCCAGAGCGCGATGCATTTCGCCTATTTTTTGTTGGCGGGTTATTACCAGATCGACGTTTGATATGCTTATCTCGGTGAAATTCCCTTTGACGCGCAGGCTCGCCCCGGCGACTATCGTCGCATCGATCTCTATCTGTTTGACGCCCGACCAGGGCAGGAATGCGTGCTCGCGGCCATTCCGAGTCTCACGGATCCCTTCGCTTGTGATCTCGACCGATTGGAGCGCTTCGCGCTTGAAGACCCATAACACGATTGCGTAGACCATCCAGACCGTCAGTATCTGCGCGACCACGAGGCCAAGCAGGACAGCCCCTGCAAGGAGCCTGTCGAGCTTGTTCGCTCCAATAATAGCCACAACCGTTCCTGCGACGAGGTAGACGAGCGAGGCAAGGGCTACAAGCCTCCGGTAAGCCCGCGTGTAATACAGAGAACCTTCGCGTTGTATCAATACTCTTTCCATGCGCCGTTCGACGAGCCTGGACCATTTTGCGGCGAGCAGGGTTATTATACCAGCACTCTTCGTGAAAAACTTAAATAGTCTGCAATTCCATAATGACCGGCGGGCGGCGGAACCTGACAGTTAATTGCCGGTCTGTTATGATTATTTGTTTGATCTGGAGAGAGCTGGGAGGACATGTGATTACAAGGGAAGATATTCGTAATATTGCCATCATCGCTCACGTCGATCACGGGAAGACCACGCTGGTCAACGCGATGTTGAAACAGTCGGGCTTATTTCGCGCCAACGAAGCAACGGTCGAGAGAATGATGGACAGCATGGACCTGGAGCGCGAGCGAGGCATTACGATCATGGCTAAAAACGCCTCGGTCCATTACGGAAGCGTGAAGATAAACATAGTTGACACGCCGGGCCACTCCGATTTCGGGGGCGAAGTCGAGCGCGTCTTAAAGATGGTGGACGGGGTTATGCTCCTGGTAGACGCGAGCGAAGGCCCGTTGCCGCAAACCCGTTACGTGTTGTCCAAGGCACTCGCGCAACAGCTACCGGCCATCGTCGTTATAAACAAGATCGACCGGCAGGACGCGCGCGCCGAAGAGGTTGTTAGCGAAGTCTTCGACCTTTTCATAGACCTTGACGCTACCGAAGAGCAGGCGGATTTTCCTGTCATCTATACCATCGCACGTGACGGCGTCGCTCGCCGCGAGCTTGCGGACGACAGCCAGGATTTGCGCCCTCTGTTTGAAGAGATACTCCGCACGATTCCGCCTCCGGCAGCAGACACCGGCGGGGTCTTGCAGATGCTTGTGGCAAACCTCGATTACAACGATTATGTCGGGCGGCTCGCGATTGGCAGGATGTTTTCGGGCGCGGTCCAGGTCGGCAATCAAATATCGATCTGTAAGCTGGACGGGCGCATAGAAAAGACCAAGGTGACGAAGCTTTACGCATTCGAGGGGATGAAGCAGCAGGCCATCGAACACGCCGAAGCCGGCGAGATAGTCGCTCTCGCAGGCATCGAAGACATCTACATCGGCGAGACTGTCTCTGCGGCGGATGACCCTCGCCCGCTGCCTCGAATCGTAGTAGACGAGCCGACGATCTCCATGATCTTTTCGGTCAACACTTCGCCGTTTGCGGGTCGCGAAGGAAGGTATGTCACCTCGCGCAAGATAAGAGAGCGGCTCGACAAAGAGGCTCTCGCAAACGTAGCGATCCGTGTGGAGTCTACGGACGCAATGGACAGCTTCAAGGTGTCTGGCCGGGGCGAGCTACAGCTTGCGATCATAATCGAGATGATGCGGCGCGAGGGATACGAGATACAGGTGTCGAAGCCGGAAGTCATTACGCGCAATGAGGAGGGCCGCAGGCTTGAGCCGATAGAGCTTACCGTCATCGATTGCCCCGAAACTTTTATCGGAGTCGTCACGGAAGCGCTCGGTCGCCGTCGCGGAAGAATGACGAAGATGGTAAACCACGGCACGGGCCGCGTGAGAATGGAGTTCGAAGTCCCTTCGCGCGGGCTGATAGGTTTCCGAAGCGAGTTTCTGACCGACACAAAAGGGACGGGACTGATCAATACAATCTTTCTTCGCTGGGACGAATGGCAGGGTTCAATCTCTCAGAGAATAACGGGCGCGCTGGTCGCCGACCGCGCGGGCCAGGCTACGACGTACGCGCTTTATAATCTTCAAGAGCGCGGCGAGTTATTTGTCAGGCCGAATACGCCGGTTTACGAAGGCATGATGATCGGCGAGAATGCGCGCGACGTTGACCTGGATGTGAATGTGGTCAAAGAGAAGAAGCTCACCAACATGCGCGCATCAACCGCAGACGAAGCGATGCGGCTGGTTCCCTTTCGCGAGCTTTCGCTTGAACAGGCGCTTGAATTCATACGCGAGGACGAGCTTGTCGAAGTGACGCCCGATTCGATTCGCATGAGAAAAAAGATTCTCGCATCCAATCAACGTCCGAAGGGTCGCGCAACCGAATAGCGCATCACCTGCGGTTCGTAAGAAGCATATTTGTAACGCGCGTGTTCTCTTCCAGGTCTATGAGCAAATTTATGAGCTGGGCCATGCCGTAATAGAAGAGAAACGTCAGGCCGCTCAGGATAAGCGATCCGACGGCCGAGAGAATTGCGATAATCAATTCCTCTTCGCGCCGCGTGTTGGCTGCCACTATCAGCATACCGACAGCGCCGAGCACGGATAAGATCGCCAGGACGAAAGCGAGAATTTTAAAACAGGTTGCGATACCTCTCAGGGCTTTGTACTTCTTTTCGACGGTTACCATTGGCCGGTCGCCGAAACTGACACCCGGAGGCGGGGCGGCATACTGAGGATGCGGTGGCTGGATAGGCGCGGGCTCAACATAAGGCGGCTGCTGTGGAGCAGGTGCGGCTCCTGAAAAACCTACGGCTGCGGGCTGTGCTGTAAGCGATTGCCCGCACAATCCACAGAATTTTTTGTTAGGCAGGTTCTCGCTCCCACACGTTGGGCATTTCATTTCAATCAGACTCCTTTACTTTAATAGCGGTTCTCAATTGTAATGTACGGGTTTTGAGAGACATCTCACCGCAGAGACACAGAGAACACAGAGGGGGCGCAGAGAAAACCATATTCTGCTCTGCGCATCCGCCGCGTGCGAAGCACATCATCGGCCATATGCGACCTCTGTGTCTCTGCGGTGAATCTTCTTTCATTCCCTTGATCCATCACCCCTGACCGGAAGCCTGCGGCTCTTTTACCAATCGCTGATAAATTCGTATACAGCCGTTTACAAAGAAGACGCGGGGGAATGCCAACAATATCCCTAAGATCAACGCGAGTCCGCCCGCAAGCGTCAGCAGCCCTACAAGCGGCCCGAATACGGGAGGCTCAGGGCCCATTCTTATATCCGACGGCAACGAGCTTCCCATAATCAGACGGTCGAGAAGCCGCGCGATGCGCCCGTCTAAGACAGCGTTGATCGCTATGTCGGCTTCGCCCCAATTCGCGACCATCAATGTAATCATAAAGCCGATTGCTACGATCACGATTGCAAAGATCGATATCAATATCTGCACCAGGGTCAGCGAAAGTATTTCAGGGACGCGAGTGCGAAACGTTCGCTTCACGAGATTTACGGTCTTGCCCATAGTCTCGCTAATGCCTTTGGCCCCACTCGACACGCTTATCAGCGTCATCCAGATCGCATAATTTATTACAAAAAACAAGACTGCGTTTACGGCGACGAAGGGCGCAAAGAATATGCCTGAGATGATAGGGCCTACGGTTTCGATCTTGCTCAACAAAAAGATCAGCCACTCTACAAAGAAGACTCCTACGAACAACAGCACAAAAAGGAAGGGCGCTATTATGACCGCCCCTCCGTTGCTGACAGCGAATTTCATAGCATCTGCGCGCGCAACCGCTCGCCCGTTTACCAGCCGCTCGTAGCATATCTTTGTCGTCGCGGATAAAAATACAATCTCCACTACATACATAACCAGCAGCGTCAGAATCGTCAGTATCACGTCTATCACATTGATTGTATCCGGGCTGCTGGAGCCGCGCCGCATCGCGCCGAGTATCACGGCGCTTATGACCGTTGAGAAGAAATAGATCATCATTGAAGAGAAAAACCCGATGGTCAAAAGCGACAACGGACGCCAGGAGAGTGCATACCGAAACGCGTCCGCAAAAAAGCTATGCTCAGGCGGCGGGGCCGCTTCTTCGCTTGCCACTGCTTGAGACACAGGCGCGGGCTGGGCGGCAAAGCCACCCGATACGGGCTTAGGCTGTGTGTCGGGCAAAGGAGCGATACTCGGTTGATAAGCCGCATTAACCTGTGGATGAGATTGAGCAGAGGGCTGCGGGTAGGCCGGGGCGGGTGGCCGAGGGTAAGGCGGAACAGGCGGCTGCGTAGTTGATGCGGTCGGCTTGAGGGAGTGGCCGCACAGTCCGCAGTATTTTCTTTCCGGCACGTTGTCGGTTCCGCAAGAGGGGCAAATCATAATCGCAACTCCTATTTAAAATTCTCGCTTTATAACCTGACCGGAACTGACGGCAATCGCCTGCCCGTGATCAAGCGATACTTGTCCGTTTACAAGAACATATACAATCCCATCAGGGGCCTGTAGCGGACTTTCATAAGTCGCCTTGTCTTTTACGATGGCGGAGTCAAACACCACAACATCGGCCCAGTAGCCAGCCGCGAGCTTGCCCCGATTGGCTAAACGGAAAGTCTCTGCGGGCAAGGATGTCATCTTTCTGATCGCCTCTTCCAGCGAGAAGAGATTTCGGTCGCGAGCGTAAAGAGATAAAAGGCGCGGAGCCGACCCGTAACCGCGCGGGTGCGGCTTGCCTTCCGTGCCGAGGCGAATGCCGCTATCGGAGCCGAGCATGCAATACGGCAATCGCAGAATGTTCTCTACATCATCCTCGCTCATGTTTTCGTAGATCATCTGCGCCCCGCCTTTCGAAGCGATGTAGCAGATTGCCTCCGCCTGACTCTCAAGGCCCGGCGGCCCGTTCTGCGGGGTAAACGTTTCCGGGCTCACCTGCGCTCTCTTTTTCGCAATATCTTTGCCGGGCTCGCTTTTCTGATTCGCGGGCTTATCTTTTTCATTCTGTTTCAAAGCGTTGGCCTTTGCCGGTGTTTTCTTTGCAGTCTTATCTGTCGCCGATCGTTCTTTTTGCTTTTGCGAAGGCTTCGCTTTTTGGCTGTTCACAAGTTTGACTTGATACTGGCCGGCGGCGCTGTTCTCCGTCGCGCGGCCTGACGCATTGTTACCGGCAGATTTGCTGAGCAGACCTGCGATCTCAGGAATAGTCAGACCGTTGTATTCAGGAGCAGATTGGCAATAGGCCACGCGCGCGAATGCAAAATCTTGCCAGCCTTCGCTCCTCATCTGTGAAAGGATCTCTTCGACTATGCGTTTTTTTTCG
The DNA here is from genome assembly GCA_963728545.1 of Blastocatellia bacterium. Taxonomy (GTDB): domain Bacteria; phylum Acidobacteriota; class Blastocatellia; order UBA7656; family UBA7656; genus DASUNP01. Next base: position 473,156 of record CAVSKO010000002.1, on the reverse strand, counting down.
ACCGGGTCGCGCAATCTTTCACGCAATTTGCTCGACCCGCCTTCGCGCGCTCGCTTCGGAATCAAGATTTCAAGCGACGTGCTCGATGCCGTATAAGGGTATGCATCGCATCTCACTTGAACCCCTTCCGATTGAGCGCGCTCAAGCATTTTTATTATCAGGTGCGACCTTCCCCAGTTGGTTCGGCCTCGCGATTTGAGGTGCGAAATCTCTACGGGTATTTTCGCGCGTCTTCCAACCTGCAAAGCTTCGTCAAGTGATTTGAGAACGTCATTCCCTTCGTCCCGCATATGGGTCGCGTACAGCCCGTGGTATTGAGCCGCGACCGCAGCGAGCGCTTCAACCTCTCGGCGGCTTGAAAATATGCCCGGCGCGTATTCAAGCCCTGTCGAAAAGCCGAGCGCGCCGTCCGTCATAGCTCGCTTTACCAGGTCACACATTTTATTCAACTCAACTTCGGATGGTTCTCTTGAATCGTCGCCCAATACCTGGCGGCGGACAGTATTGTGGCCGACAAGCGAGCCGATGTTGATTGCCGTTCCGTTTGATTGCAACTGGTTAAAAAATTGCGAAAGCGAGTTTGATGAAGTGCCGCAATTCCCCGTGATGATCGTCGTGACGCCCTGCGATAAGAAATTCGGAGCAGTTAAAGCCGTCTCTTTTTGTGCGCCCCGCAAATTCCACTCGATGTGCGTGTGAACGTCTATCAACCCGGGAGCGACGATCAACCCTTCGGCATCGATTACCTTGTCGGCTTCCGCAAATGAAGGATGCTCGACGGCGACTATCTTGCCATCACGAATTCCGATTGCTTCGCTTCGTCGCGGCGCGCCGGTCCCGTCGATGACCGTGCCGTGAAGTATGAGAACGTCGAAATGCTCTGTTAATTCTTTATTGAACCACCAGTAAAGGCCGCCGCCGATTATCAGGCCTATCGCCACCGAGACTACGACCACTGCCGCAAATCGCTTATATGGCCAGTTTTTCGGCGGCTTGCGGTTGAAGCTTATAGTCTTTGATTTGTCGAAGCTATTCAACTCTCTTTATTGGCTGGATGCGTTCTGGAGTCGCTCGATACGTCTTCTTATATCGTTGTTTATTTCGCCTTTAGGGTCGAGCTTCAGAGCAATTTCATATTGCTCTATGGCTTCCGCACTCCAATTTTTCTTCTCGTAAATCGAGCCGAGCCAGTAATGTGGCCGCGCCCAATTAGGGTTCTTCTCGATAGCCGTGTTGTAGTACCCCTCCGCCGTGACATAGTCTTGCAACAAGAAATATGCGGAACCCATGTTGTTGTAGGGTATCTCCCAGTCGGGTTCGAGATTGATTGCCCGCTGGTAATAAGGGACGGCGTCCTGGTATCTCTTGCTGTCTATGCGAAGAAGTCCCAGGCTGTTATGCGGCAATGACCAGTTCGGGTCCAACTGCGTCGCAGCCGTATAGCTCCGCTCCGCGTCATCTTTCCTTCCTTGCTGTTTTGCGACCTCGCCTTCCGCAAAGCGCCAACGGGCTTCAAGCGAGCGGTCATTCGGGTCAATCGCCTTTGCCCATTCATAAACCCGCAACGTTTTTATCCAATCTTCCGGCGCTAACACATCAGAGCTGACGGCTTTTTTCTTCTTGAATATATCGTCGCCAAGCCGCTGTAGCTGCGGCAGCACGGTCGCCGTGGATTCGCTGAGCGCCGGATGAGAGGGCTGAACCTCTTTAAGCTGAAAATAGTAGGTGCGCGCATCGTCATCCGTCAGGGTCACAAGCCTCCCCGCCGAGATGGCGCTTCGGAGCGAGCTGGCGAGCCTCTCTGCTGTGGTCAACCCGTCGTCGCCAGACTGCCTCTGAATAATAAGATAGACCGCAACGCCGATTGCTATTAAAGCGACCAGGCTCATTATCACAATGGCCGCTTTCTTCCCGCCCCGCGAGCCTCTTTGCGGCATCGGCGCAATACGCGGCGCGGGCGCAGCAAAAGGTATGGGCGAGGGGTTGACCGTCGGGTATGGGGAAGGCTGAATCATCCCCGGACTCGTCGCCATGCGCGGGTTAACAGGCGTGTTGGCCGGAGGGGGCGGAACCGGCACTGTGAGGAATCCGCCGGAAACCGGAGCGCCGCAATCATTACAAAATCTCAGCCCCGTCTGGATACGGCTCCCACAGCGACTGCAAAAGATCGGGGCCGCGTCCTGATGCGGTCGGTTTGCAGGCTGAGGCGGTATGGCAGGCTCCGGCTTTCTCGCTTGCTGTTGCGGCTGCGTCTGCGCGCGATTGATTGCAAGGGCCTCTTTTAATGCCGTCACAAATTCGATAGTCGATGAGTGCCGATCATCCACATCACGCGAAAGCGCCTTAGTCAAAATCTGCTCTACGGCTGCGGGCAGCGACGGGTTAAGCTGGCGCACGGGCTTTGGAGGCTCAAGCAGTCGCTTGACCATGCGTTTCTGCTGCGTTGCGCCTTCAAAAGGAAAAGCGCACGTCAGCATCTCGTATGTGACAACGGCCAGGCTGTAAAGATCGGAGCGGCTGTCGAGGTCGTCGCCGCCCACTTGCTCAGGCGACATGTAGTCGGGTGTGCCGAGAACAAAACCGACTTGAGTCAAAGTCTCATATGCGGCATCAACCGTAACACCTTTAGCGAGTCCGAAATCGACTACCTCAACCCAATCGGTATGGCCCGGTTTTTTGCAGATCATTATGTTGTCGGGCTTGAGGTCTCGGTGGACGATTCCCAGCACGTGGGCCGCCTGTAGCGCGTCGGCGGCCTGCTCCAGTATGTGTATTGTGCGCTCCAGCGACAACGGACCTTCATTTTTTATTATCGATGAAAGCGGGACTCCGTCGAGATACTCCATAGCCAGGTAAACTATCCCGTCTTCTGCCTCGCCGAAATCATAGATGTCCACGGCATTGGGATGTTTGATGCGGCTCGCCATATCCGCTTCGCGCTCGAAGCGAGCGATAAATTCGGGGTTGTTCGACAGCTCGGCGTTCAGAACTTTTATCGCCGTAGCGCGATGAATCCTTATGTGTTCTCCTTTGTATACAACCCCCATCCCGCCCTGGCCGAGCTTTTCGACAAGGCGATACCGGTTGGCCAGCACTCGCCCTACCAATGTCTCGTCCGTCCTGTTGCCCGAGGCCGACGATCTGTTCAGGGTCGGCGCAGCAGTAGGGGGTGATCCTTCCTCATTGGGTAAAAGCGTAGGCGCGGCCTGGTTCGCAGCCTGTGTAGCAGACCCGCAGTTCGGGCAATGCTTAGCTGCGTCACTTATAACGGTTCTACAGGAGCGGCAAAACATTAAGCGCCTCCTCCTGTGGCCTTTGCCCGAAGCTTCTCTATTCTTCTCTGAATCTCGATGCGATCTAGCGGCAGGTTGTCTGTGCCGAGGTTGAGCGCCGCCTCGTATTGCTCTATTGCGGCTTCATTAAAGTTTTTCTGTTGATAGATCGTCCCAAGCCAGCAATGAGGCCGAGCCCAGTCGGCATTTTTCTCGATTGCTTTCCGGTAATATCTTTCAGCCGAATCGTAATCTTTCAAATAAAAGTGAGCCGTCCCCATGTTGTTGTACGGGATTGCCCAGTTGGGGTCTAGATCAATAGCCTTTTGATAATAGGTTATCGCTTCCGTGTAGCGGCGATTTTCCGTGCGCAGCAGACCAAGGCTATTTTGCGGCAACGCCCACGACCCGTTCGCTTGCGCGGCAGCGGCGAACCCTCGCTCCGCATCATCTTTTCTGCCAAGGAGCTTTGCAACTTCGCCTTCGGCAAACTTCCACCTGGCCTCAAGCATCCGGTCGCCGGGTTCAAGCGTCTTTGCCCATTCGTACACGCGAACAGTCTTTTTCCAGTCTTGCTCAGTCAACATCTCAGGAGTGATGTTCGCCTTGCGGCTGTAGACATCCTCGCCAAGCTTGAGAAGCTGCGGAAGCACTTTCATCTTTATTTCGCCGAGAGCTTTGTGATCGCGGTCAATCGCTTTGAGCTGGAGATAATGATAATAAGCGTCGTCGCCCGAAGAAGTGACGAGCCGCCCCTCAGCGACCGCTTTGCGCAATTGGTCTGCCTCTTTTGCCGAAGGCGACGACTCAAGCAAGAGATAGACAACCGTCGCGACTGCGGCCACGATGACCACGCCGATAACGCCCATCAATACCCTTGTCTCAATCGGGGACTTAGGGGTTTGAATAGTTGTAGCAGCCTGATCGAGAATCGGGTTCGTCGTCGCGGCAGGTCTTACCTGCTCAGGTATTTCAGGAACCGTCTCGGCGCGCAGATCGGGCGGGGTACGCGCGGGAGCGGCGGCAGTTCCGTAAATGGCTGTGCGCTGAGCGTACTGCGGAGGAGGCGGAGGTGTAGGATCGGCATAAAGCTGCGCGCCGCAATCCGTACAAAATCGCAATTCCGGCTCTGCCCCATTCCCACATTGGTTACAGATGATCATGGCTCCCTCCATACGCCGGGCGAATCGGGATGCGCTTGCTTACCACCCGTGCCGATTTTGCGACCAGCTATTTCTAAAGCCAAATATCAATCGAAGAGGAACCTTCCTCAACATTTCATAGTGATGGCGATTCGATCTGCCGACCGAAGGGCGATTGGATTCCAGCGCATGTTACTAGCTCGGATGGAAACCTGCAAATACTTCGAGACATCAAAACAGATTGACCGGATCGGTGACGGGCCAATCCATAGTCGCTAAATAAAGGTGATGGTAATGCGAGATTTTTTTCACCGCAGAGACACAGAGGACGCAAAGGTTGCGCAGAGCAGAGGTTGGTTTTCTCTGCGCCCCCTCTGTGCTCTCTGTGTCTCTGCGGTGAATTCTGTTGTCCTTTCATGACCCTGTCATTGAAGGCGATCAGTACTTCTTATCGCGAGCGGCCAGTTGTTTTGACATTGAACTGTGTTCCTTCAGGAAGCTCAAGGTTCGGGGCATCGACGGCGAGGCTCGACGCGACTCCTGCGCCCGCGCCTATCGCCGCGCCTGCCGCTGCGCCCTTCCCTCCCCCGAGCAACCCGCCGATGATAGCCCCGGCGACGGCCCCGGCGATGCCTATCTTAACAGCGCGCTTGCGAACGGACTTGCCTTTGACATTACCCTCTTCGTCCGCCTGCCCTTTGTCTCCGGCCACGACTTCGTAGACCTCTGTAACCTGGGCTTCGAACCTGCCGGAACGCTCACCCATAGTGATCGAGTCAAAGTCGAGCGTAAGCTCCGATTTCTTATTCGCCTTGCCGCCGGATTTTAGCTTCGCGATGTGGCCGCTGACTATCGCGTTCGAGTAGTCGCGCGGGGCAAGCACGCGGCAGGTAAACTCATCGTCTTTTTTGTTCCGCTCGGTGCTGATCGGAGATAAAAGTTCGAGCGTAAAGATAGCATTGCCGGGAACCCGTATCTCATCGTCAGCCCCCACTCGCGACTGCTGCGGAAGCGACACGATCAGGCTTACGATCATCGCCGATACGCATAGTGATTTAACGATTCTCATATCACCCTCCTTCGTCAAACCCGCATTAATCTGCCTATACGTTATTATCAAACGATCAAAACGCACGCCAGATGATAACAAATCTGACCGGCTTTTTAGATTTCTTGGGACGCACACGGACTCGCGCCCGGCTGAAGCGATTGCCGGGGCCTGGGGCCTCCACAAAAGATATTTCATCGACGTTTTCTTTTTCGCCGAAAGAGACGCTACAGGCGACGCCGGGGAAAAACCCGGTCGCCTGTGCCCCCCCGCCGAAAGCCCCAACCGACACCTGGACAAAGCCTCTGGGCGAGTCTACGCGGCCAGGGGTGTTGGAGAGAGTAACGATCACATCTTCCCCGGCCTGTCCCACAGAAGCGGACATGGGGCCGGGTCGCGCGGGCGGCGGACTGCCCACCATAAACGAACGGCTCCCGGTCGCAACACCGCCGCGCTGGTCCGTCACGGTCAGGCTTACAGTCACTTGAATCGGGCCGGAAGTCGGATTCACACCCGAAGTATCCACGCTCGCATTCGGGCCGCTTTCACTGATCGTGCCCGCAGAGGTCGCCCACTGGTATCTCAGATTATCGCCGTCCGGGTCCGTCGCATTAGCCCTCAACTGAACACGCTCGCCCGCATTGATTCGCGTTCGGTCAATATCGATCTGTCCTACGGTTGGTGAGTTATTGGGCCGCTCCGTCACGGTAATCACAAGCCTGGCGCTCGACATCTCGCCCCGCCCGTCTGCCACGGTGGCGCGGACTTCGACCTGTCCGGGTTTTATCGAAGTTGTCTTGAGCGTGTACTTGTTGCCGCTTCCCGTCAATTGCCCTGCGGAACTGCTCCACGAATAACTGAGCCGATCGCCGTCACGATCCGCAGCCGTTGCAGAGATCACGATCTCTTCGCCCTGCTGCACTCGTAACCGGCTGGCTACCAGCTCAACGGTGGGCGGCCAGTTTTTAGGCGCGTCCTCCACTATATTGATCGTCTGGCTGATTGATTTAACCGTGCCGCGCGCGTCCTTTGCCGTCACCGTCACAAAGACCTGTTGAGACGTGCCGGTCAACTGTATCGAGGAAGTTTGCAGAGTGGCAGAACCGCCGTTTGCTTGAATCGAACCGGCTGAAGTTTTCCAATCAAAAGTCAGCTCGGCGGCCTCTCGATTCTCCACCTCGGCGCTGAGAGTGACCGCCTCTCCACGCTGGACTGCCCGCTTATCAGCGATGATCTTCAACAGCATTTGCGGATCTGTCGTGTTTCCGGCGAGAGCGCCGGTTTCGGGAATGATCGTGATCGACCTTGCGCTTGAAGCTAACTCCCCGGCGGGATCGGTAACGGTCAGCGTGATTGTGACGTCACCCGGCTCGACTCCCCAGGTGTTCAGCACGACGTTAGGGCCTGACCCGATAATCTTCCCGACCGAAGAATTCCATTCATAATTAAGCTGCTCATCATTGGCATCCATTGCGCGGGCGATCAAACTCACTTCTTCGCCCGGCAGAATAGCCGTCTTGTTGACGTTGATTGCTTGAACGACGGGCGGATCATTGGATGATCTCCTGACTGCCAGCACGACCGCGCCCGCGACGACGAGAAGCAGCAACACTGCCGCTGCGATGATAAAAAGATTGCGCTTATTCGATTCACCCCGCGACGGCACGTATTGAGGCTGGGGCTGGGGCTCAGCCTCGTATTGAGGCTGGTACTCCGGCTGATACTGCGGCTCTAGCTGAGCGGGTTGCTCCTCTTCCGGGCCTGGAAGCTGAGCGGGCATCTCTTCTATCGGGCTTGAAAGCGGCTTTGTATTGTGAGCGGGTGGCTCTATTTGTTGCTGTCCGCCAAGCGAAGAGATGGGACGGGTTTTCCCCGCATAGGGATCCTGTGGAGGCGTTGCGGGTTCGACAGGCGGCGGGACGAAATCGAGCCTCGCCCCACATTCAGTGCAAAAACTCATCCCGCTTTCGACAGAGGCGCCACACTGATTACATATCATAACCTGCTCCAAATCTTACCGGACCAACCATTGCGCCGCCCGGCAGCGGCGGTAAGAGCTATTCTTCCACATCGGTTTCGAAATCTACCAGGAGTTGAACGCGCGCGCACTTTGTACAGGCAAGTGCGTGAAGAAATCGCTCTTCATTCCGGTCTGTCAGAATAATAGTAAGCTCTTTTTCGGCGAAGACCTGTGCAGGGCGCGTCTCTCCTCCGCAATATTTACAGGCCGCGTTTTCGGCGACCCCTGCGGAACGCATTAAAACCGTGCCACAATTGCTGCAAAAGTCGGCCTGCTCGTTTAACGTAAAACCACAGTTGTTACAAACACGCATATATTAATCGGTTCAACCTCCGAGCCTGAAGACTTTGTCGACAGATTCGGGCCTTTCAGGCATAAAGGCCCGCTTGCCATTGATCAGCACGGGAGCGAATGAGTTTAGCATCGCGTCGTATTTGCGACTCAACTCGATGAAATCGTCTATCGAGTCGAGCCCGGCGGCCTGTTGCGTCTCCATATGTTTTTCAATGTTGGTGAGCTGTTTATAAACGGCCCTGCACATATTCGACTGCTCCAGGTACTCGACGCCGTCTGCGCCCGAGCGCACGTCGGCCGGGTATTTTTCCATTATGTACCAGCCGAGCAGCGCGTTGAACCGCGCCAGCATCTCCCTGTCCCTGCGTATGCGGTCGAGGTGTTTGTAGATTCTAGCCAGCAGCGTTTCGCGTATGGACTTCTTCGTAGTCAGTTCGGCCAGCGCCCGCTCTTCGATGCCCAGAGAGAGTATTCGCTGCTTGGCCGTCAGCTTCATCGTCTCGCGCCACGAATAGCGCACGTTGCCGTTAGCGTCTTTTTCCGGTTTTATCTCGCCGAAAATAACGCCGAGCAAAAAGCACTCGTGCGCTTCTTCCATCTCCGCGCGCTCGCGGTCATCAAGCACGACGAGGTCTTCGAATTTTATCTCGTGGCAATCGATATGAAGCTCTTCGCCTTCGGCCTGTTTCGCAAGATACTTCTTTCGCATGTCGATGACGGAATCGGCCCAGTTGATCGGTATCCCGCCCACCTCGCTGTAAAAGACTATCTCGCTGCGTTCGGGCAGCCGCTGGATAGAGATTGCCGGGTCGCCCGCCGCTTGAATTCGATTTTTTATAAGCTCTTCGAACTCTTCGCGCTTGATCGGGTCCGCGCTGTCTTGCGGGACGCCGACAATCACCTTGTGGCGCTCGACCGACAACTGGTAGCTGCGCGAGCGGCTCTCGCCTCCGTGAAGCCAGAACTTCGCTTTGTTATAAATGAATCGCACTTTGGATTCGCGATCCGTTTCGCTCGGAAACTTCTTGTAAAGGGTCTCCAACACGTCAAAGTCTTTTTTGATCATCGAGAACGGACGGCGGGCCAGGTCGCGGATCTGGTGCTCGACGTTGTCTATGCCCTTCTGCCGCACGACGCGCGGCAAATCCATCACCGACGTTCGAAGCTCTTGCAGTATCTGGTCGCCGATGCTCTCGATCTGTCTTTGAGCCTTCTCGCCCGTGCCAAGATACTTCGGCATATAACTCGTCTCTATGTCATTCGGCTCATAAAGCATCAACGACAGCTCGCCCGAAGAGGGCTGGCGGAAGAACTCGTATTTAGTCGTCAGACGTCGCTTCAAGTTTTCAAGCTGGCCGCCGAGCGTGTAAAGCTCGCCGATAAGCCCTTCGGAAAGCAATTCGCCGCTCTCAGTTCGCTCGGCCATGCCGATAAAGGCGATAAGCCCCTGGCAGACCTCCATCGCCGCCCCGCGCACCTGCGAAAGCAAAACAGCATTGAGATAATCCGGCGCGATCTCTTCAAATCGCTGTATGTCGTAGCGCATGATAGTTCCCTTGCGCCCGTCCCAGTTCTTTCGCGATTCGTGCCGCGCGATTTCGCCAAACATACGGTCGAGGCGGCGGCGTTCCTCTTCCGCCCGCTTGATGGCCGTATCGCGCCCGCGCGCAAATGACGGAATGTATTCGCGGTTCTCGTCCCTCAGCACGTTTACGACCTGTCTCAAAAGCGCGATTGCATAGCCGACGCTCTGATGCTGCTCGTTTACGATTCGCGCCATAATCTGGTGCAGCATCTTCTCGGAATGCTCGCCCAGCGCAATCTTGTTGAAGTAAACCGCCCTCGCATAATCGCCCCACTGTTGAGCGTCAGCCTTGTCCGTGCGGAGCTTTGCAAGCTCGCGCTCTACGGCTGCGCGCAGGTACTGGGCCATCGATTGGCCTTTCTGTTTATGAACACCGTCGCGAACTTCGCGAGCGGCCTGCGCGATGTTCATATTTATCAGGTTGTGAATCTTCTGTCCCTGGCGGCGGCCATCGTCGAGCAAGGCGTTTTGTATGTCGCGGCGCTGCTCGATGCGGCCCTCGGCGGCAAAATTGCCTTCGTACATTCCCACTTGAGGCAAGACTTCGCGCAGCACAACATCGGACAGAACGGCAGCGTTGAACTCCGTGTGCGAGAGGCTGCCCCAGTGATCGACCACGTCGGAGGCGAGCTTATAAGCGCAAGCCTGTTCGATGCGGTCGGCAGGAACGGTGATCGATGCAAGCCCGAAGCTCGAAAAGCGCGTGATAAATTTCTGATCGATGATTGGCTCGCGATGCTCGTTGAGGTGCGTGAATGCGAAGAGATCGACAAGGTACTGGTCGAGGTTTACTCGGACGCCGCGCTTGTAGCCCGCAAACTCGCTCTGCGTGAAGTCCTTGAAGATGTTCTCGGCCACCATGTTAAAGATCACGTCGCGGTTGGCGAACTCTACGGCGTTGCCCGCATAATTCGTGCGGTCGATGAAATAGGTGTAGCTGAAAGGCGGGCCGGGGATGGGCTGGCGCAGGCCGTCGGGCCATTCCACGTCGAAGTCGTTCTCGTAGCTGTAATACTCCATCTCTTTCAGCGCGGCATAGCCGTTCGCGAAAATTCTGTCTTCGTGAGGGTTGAACAGCCCCGGCATCAGTATGAAGCCCACGCTGGTCAACTGGTTCCCTCGGAATATGTCTTTGAGCAGGAACGCGAGGTCGAGAAACATACCGCTCCCGGTCCCGCCCGCGATTGAAAAGACCACAAAGACCTGAAGGTCTTGAGGGTTCGCTTCCATGTGATGGCGTTCCTGCACGGTCTGTATGTTCGCCACGTTTCTGACCACGCTCGCGGCTGTGATTATCGCGTTTCTGATCTCCTGAAAATGGTGGAAGAAGCCCAGGCGGCTGTAAGCGCGAATCTGCCCCGCGCCCTCGGTCATGGTCTTGAGCTTTGTGAGGCCCGGATAAAACCACCGCTTTATGTGCGGGTACTGGTTCAGGTCGTTTGTGACCTTAGTAGTATCGGCCATAGTCGTCATCAGCTTCTCGGTGGGCGTGAAGGCAATGTGCTCGGCGAACACGCCCGCGCCGACATCTTTTTCCGTGGCGTCCGTGTCGAGCCAGAGGTAAGAGACAATGGGGAACTGGTTCAGCGAGCCGTATTTTTCAAAGAACCGCTTGCGGACTCTCAGCAAAATATCGCCGCCCGACCCGCCTATCCCAATAATGATCGTCGGCTTCACGGGCGCAGGCTTGAAATCCTGCGCATCGACTTTTCCTCTTATAATAGTTGCTTGACTCATAATTTATTCCTTTCAGGCTTCTTTGCCGCTCACCAGCCAGACGATTGCGTGCAGGAGCCACAGAGCCCCCATAGCGCCTATGATGATATAAGTCTCAAGTCGCGGGCGAAGATAAAGCAGCGTCAACCCGGACGCGATGCCGAGCATGAGCAAAAGCGCGAGCGACCAGGTGAAATGCTCCGCGCTCGACACGCCCCACCGGCGCTTGAAGAGCAATCCCGAAAACAGCGCCCTCAGCACAAGCACATAGAGCAAGATCGCGCCTATGATCAGAACGCCCGCGATGATGAGCCAGTCTTTTAATAGTATGGGATTATTTAGTTTCAACCCGATTGGCGCAATGTTCGGCGTGTCGTTAAACACCTCGACCTGACTCGACCCGAAAGCGAAAGGTATCGAGCGGTTGTTTTTCTGCAACTCGACCTGGTAGACCACCGGCTCGTATTTATTCTCGTAGACCAGATAATCGACCTCCGCGTAAGTGCCTACGCCGTCTTTCCTCAGCTTGAAGAATTTCCATTCGCCTACAGGGTAAGCGAAAGGCTGATTCGTAAGCGGGTCGATGTCGTCAGAGGCAATTTCGACAACTCCGAGCGGGGCCGCAAATTCCGGATCGATTCTAACAGCCATGTCATAGCTGATATCGCTCCAGGGCTGGCGATTCTGATCCAGCCAGTATTGCTTCATAGTCTTTTTGACAAATTTGTTGACGCCCTGCCCGTTTGCCGCAATGCCCGATGCAAGCATCAACAGAATTACGCCGCACATAATGGTTAATCTCTTTTTCATGACAACCTCGCTTCCTGGTTTATACATCTCACCGCCGCAGACACAGAGAGCACAGGATGGCCGACGATGTGCTTCGCACGCGGCGGTTGCGCAGAGTTTTATGTCTTCTCTGCGCCCCCTTTGCGTCCTCTGTGTCTCTGCGGTGAATCTTCTTGTCCATCCTTACCATTCACATCCTGCTCAAGAAATCATCATCGCGGTCAACCTTGTCCTTCGTCGCGCGCCGCTTGCGGCGGATATGATACTGGTCCGCGCGATTGAGAGATTGATTCACAACCACAAAGCTGTCAGATGTCGGCGAAAGCCGCCTCATCCGCTGGCCGCCGTCAAGCGTGTACTCGCCCAGCGAAGCCACGCTGAGCGAGCCGAACCGCTTTTTAATCACGGCGGCTCGTGTGCCGTCGTCACTCAGAAACGCGCTCCCTATCACCGGCAGCATCAGCATCTGTTCGCCCGTCGGAGATGAAAGCTCGAACGGTGTCTTTATAAAAAAGATGCTCGATATTCCTACGACACCTAAGATGGCGACGAGCGCAACACCGCCGACCAGAATCCTCCGCCCTACGGTGCTGTACTCCACTTGAAACCTCATAGGGATGATGATCGGGCGGCGGTTGTTCTGGCTCTGCTGCAAGATATTCTGGATGCTCGAAAGGTTTTTGACCGAAGAGAATTCCGAAACGTCCATCTTCGTCTGAACGTCGGTCGGCGTAAGCTGGAGTGAAGCGTCTATCGGCTCGCTCGTAGAACCCCAGACCGCGTCCCAGAAGCTCGCGGGGTGCAGCGTAAGCCCTCCGGCATTGACTCTCGCGGTGTATTGCACCTGAGATTTTTTCTGAGACTTCAAAGTCAAGTCTGTTGGCGACACCGAGGCCCTCCACGCGCCTTGATCGCCCTGGACCTCAATCGTGTCCGGCAACTGGACTATCGCTTTCGGGTTTGCGAGCTTTCCGCTTTTGATCTCCCGGCCTCGTAGCTGTGATTTTATGTAAAACTGAATATTGAATTCGGGCGGCGTGCCTTCGGCTATCGGGGGCAGCTCCAGGCGGCCATCAACCAGGCGCACAGGCTCAGAGTTCACTACGATGCTTCCCTCATCAACGCTGATCCTTCCCTCAAACGGAATCCACGTCGTAGCGTCGTTGCCGACTTTGCGGCCCGCATCATCTGCCAACCGATCCATGCCTGTGAATGGGCCTTGCGGCGAATAGTGCAGCAGGTACATCACCATCGCGTCCTTGCCCTGCGGGAGCGCGGAGTTGTTCTCTTTGACGAGCGGGTAGATGTAAGCCGCGCGAAAATTCGGCTCGCCGACTATCCTCTGGTAAAGCGGGTTGACGCTTCCCTGATTACCAACGTCTTGCACATTATCCGTAATCATCCAGATCAAGATGTCGCCCTGAATCGGAAGCCCTTTCTGGTCGGCCAGCACAAGCTCGACCGCTTCGCGCAGGTCCGTGTTGCCCGAGATGTTTTGCGGGCCGGGGATATTGCCGAGAATCTGGGCTACATCGTACTTGCCGTCGTAGCGGCGCAGCGGGTCTTTACGATCAAAGTTTGAGTTGCCTCTGTAATTGAACCAGCGAACGATCACGCGATCATCTGAGCCGAATGCGCTGGAGCGGAGGAGGGGCTCGATCAGCCAGGCTTTCATGTTGTTTGCGTAACGGGCCTTCATGCTGCCCGAAATGTCGAGCAACAAGACGTGAGTGGTCCCGCTCTGCTGGGCGGCGATGCTGAATGCCGCGCAAGCAATCACCAGCGCGCATGAGGATAATCTTAAAAGCAACTTTCGCATCCGTCGGTTATTTCCATCCTATGGCCACAAGGTCGCCCGAGGCGCTCGTGACTGCAATCCTCGACTTCGTCATCAAAGGCGGCGTTATCACATCGCCCGATAGCATCTTTACGCGCACAGCAGGATTAGCTCGCATCACGTCGAACAGAAGCCCCATCCCGGAATCGTCCAGCGCGAATATACTGCTCCCCGCCAGTATCGGCTGGACCGAGATAGAGTCTATCGAATCATTCGACCACACGTGCTCGCCGCGTGAAGTCAGCAGCGTGAGTCCCGCCGTATGGCCCAGCACGATATGCTCTTCGTTGGCCGTAAGGCTTACGATTCTCGCCTGATGGCTATAGATCAGAGTCCCGACCGCGCCCGTCTCCGTCAATGCGATCTCGTGCAAGCCGCCGTTTGTATCGGCAACCAGGACTCGATTGCCGGTGACAAAAGGAGCCACGTGCAGGTCAGGATCGCGCTGCAATAAAAAAGTCTGTACCGTGGTTCCGTCTTGCGAGTCGATGACAATAGCTCCACCCGCTTGATTGACGACTATGATGTAGTTGCCGACCATGACGGGCGGGATTATATTTGTCTCCCCCAGCAAGAGATATTGAGGCCAGGCCCGTACACCGGTAGCTTGAGACACGGCTTCGAGGATCAAATTACTGTCGTTTTTCGATGTGACATAGATCGATTTGTTGTCGATCAACAGAGGATCGGTGATCACGCTGCCGGCGGTTTGATAAGTCCACGCGGGCTTTGGCAAGCTCTGCGTCGCGTGTCTCAGAAAATAAGCAAGGTCGAATGAATGTACACTGTTTCCCACCGCGACGAAAAGGAAGCCTTCGTTGAGCGCGGGCGTCACAGAGATTTTTTCATGAACCGGAATCTGCCCGATCACTTTGCCGCTGAACTCGCTGATCAGTGTTATGGCCCCGTCGCTGAGCGGAGCCATGATGATTCCGTCTGCGGCAATCGAATGAGCAAGCACAGACGAGCCGAGATGGCGGGGGAAAGGCGACTGAACTTGATTTACCGTTTGAATCGGTCCGAGTTGAATCTCATTTGCTCTTAACCCGGCGTGCATCGGCCACACTTCAGAGTGTGTGTGGTCCCCGCAGCCCCGGCAGTAGACGGCTAGCAGCCGGTTAGTGGCCCCGCACGTAGAGCAAATCGTTATATCCGACCCGCAATGGACGCAAAAACGCGCGGGCGCAGCCGGGTCGATATCCAACGGCTCCCCGCAATCCAGATGCGGGCAGTATTTCGAGAACTCAAAAAGTACGGGGCTTGATGACATTAACTCTTCCTGAAACGGCGAAAGAGACACCTCATTCAATCCATCTCACCGCCGCAGACACAGAGGACGCATATGGCCGATGATGTGCTTCGCACGCGGCGGTTGCGCAGAGCGGATTGTTTTTCTCTGCGCCCGCTCTGTGTTCTCTGTGTCTGCGGCGGTGAATCTTCTTTCATTACCATACTAAGCAACACCCACTCCGGCCACTACTACTTTTGGACGGCGCAGCACTTCACCCGTGGAAGCTTTGCGAAAGCCGCACTGGTGAATTCCGATCACGGTGTTTGCAGGAAACTGCGACGACTGCGTAATCAACGCGGCGTCGTGCAAGCGCCGGTCGTAGCTGGTCTGACCAACTTGAATCTCTTCCGGCTGAATGTCGAATTTTCCGAGAACCTCACGCGCTACTTTTTGAATCTGCGCAAGCTGGGCGGCGGTTTGATTGTCGGGTCTGGCCCCCTGCGCGTCGGACGCTGCGACCTGGCTTTGAAGCTGGTGGAGTTTGTCGAACCAGTCCATCAAATAATCCGGGACGCCTGAGACCATCTTCTTCAGATCGGCTTCCTGCTGGGCGGGCGGCATCGAGATGGAATTATCGCCCACGCCGCCGGGGAAATAGTGATCGAGCAGCTCGCGATAACCGTTGATGTATTCGTGAATCGGCGTGGCCCCGTTATTGATACGCTCGGCAAGCTGCCCCTGCTTCGTTTTGAAAGCGGCGTATCGGTCGGGAAACGAACCGCGCTGGAGCGAGGCAAGCCGGTCATTCAGATCCGAGTTCCAACGGTCGAATTGTTGTATCTCGTGTTGGAGCGACTCGGCGCGGCTCGCCAGCTCTGCGGGCGCGTCACGCCGATCATTTTGTCTTTCGACCAGGCTCGCCACTGCCTCTGCGAGCGGTCTAACGCGATTGACGTTCGCGTTAGAAATTTCTCTATACCGCTCCACGATCTTTATCGCCTGCGCGCGGTCGGTTTCGGCTATCTGGCCGCCCGCATTTTGAAGCGCTTCGTCTATCTGAGCCTGACCCATCCAGTGCGTTGCCATCGCTACGGCTTTTGACGTGTCGACCAGCTTCTGATCAAAGGATGCGAGCCGTCGTCCCAATTCTTCGATCTGCGCCGAGACAGTGCCTAGAGTCTGCTTCTGACGCGTCAACTGGTCTGAAAGGTTTTCGACCGCGCTCAGTTGTCCGGCATTAACTCCGAGGTTCGCGCTTGAGAGTCTTTGCAGATTGGCACGAATGTCCGCCAGCTCCTGTCTGAAGCGCGCTTCGTTCATCAGGTGGACTCCGTGCAGACCTAAAGCGGCGAGTAAAAGAGCGCCCGCAATCAATAAAACAATCGGGCTTTCAAGCAATCCCCTCTGGTCTAAATTGGCGGGCGGCGCATCAGGCCTCCTCGGTTCCAGTGGCGGCTGTTGTTCGGCGGGCGGCGGCGCGGGAGGGGCTGGATTTCGCGCACCACTATCCTGAGTTTCAGCAGACCCACCGCTGGCTGATGCGGCGGGCGGGTCTTGACGGGAAAAGACTGGCCCTGACACCAAAGCTATCAAAACGAATGCGCCCAGAAACCTGATGAGTCTATTCATATAATTGCTCCCTCGCACAGGCTCAATCCTCCGCCATATCGGTTATCGTCAACGTCCGGCCATTGGCCGTGATCTCAAGCACGCGGTTCTCGTTTATCGCAAAATGGACCGCGATCATCTCGTCCATCACTTCGCGAGAATCTAAGCGAGCGCGACCGATAGTAGCAACCTCATGGGTGCCCTCGGTAATCATCTTCTTGCCGCGATTCTCGGCCAGCCGCAGGTCTATATACTTTTTCCCGTTTGGCAGATGTATCACCGTTTCGCACGGGAATAAAGTTTGCGCGCGGAAGATGGGCACGAAGGTCTCTTTTACGCCTTTGTCTATCACAACGTCGAGGTAGCCTATGTCGTGGGGCAGGCGGTCTGCCCCGCTGACGAACTCTATGTGAGCCTTCGGCCTGTCTTTGATATGGCCCCAGTAGGCCGCGCCCAGCGCCACGCACAATTTCGGCTCGATCAAATCCGAGCGGTCCTCGGCATTCACAAACATCGCGTTAATGCGGTCTCGGACCATCGCGAGCAAGCTGGTTCGCCCCGTATGCAAGATCGTATTGATATAGTCGGGCGAGACATTTGCTCTATCACAAACGGTTTCGACCACCTGAGTCGCGCGCTCTAGAAACGGCTCAAGCACGTTAACAAGGTCGGCGCGGTTGACAGTTGTTATGAATAGAGCCGGAACGGCCCCGTTCATAACGTAAGGCTGCAAAGCCGTAGCGTCCACGCGCGCCAGCGGCTCTATGACCAGCTCGTATGCTTCGGCCGCGCTCAGATTTATTTTGGCAAGCTCGGCCTGTCGTTTGAATCGAGCGCGGGTTACAGAGGCCGCGCGGATCACTTCGGCGTTCTGAGTCCTGTGCTGAAACTTTTGCCAGTCGGTCAAGCACTCGGCGTCAAAATCCGTGTACTCGATTTTTGCTTTACCGGCAAGGAAGCGGACAAGCGCCCAATCAATGTCTTCTCCGCCGAGCTTTGGATTTCCGCCCGACGCGAGCGTTTTTAACAGCAGCTTTCCGCCGAGGCTTTCGATCTCTATCAGCGCGCAGTCGAGCGTGCCCCCGCCGAAATCGAAGATCATCAATCGCTCCGGCCCTTCGATGTTGGCAAGCGCGACGCCCCGGCTCAAGTAGTAGAGCGCAGCCGCGTGCGCTTCATCGATGACGATCCCGCGTGGAGAATGCGACTCCATCTCCAGTCCCGCCAGTCTACAGGCTTCGAGCAGAGCGCGCCGCTGATTGTCAAAAAACTCGACCGGAACAGTTACTATGGCTTTGCGCGGTGTCTTGTACACTCCGAGGCGAAACAGGCTGTCTTCTGTCCGCAGAACAAGCTGCTCAATCACTTTTGAAGCAAGCTCCGTAGCGTCGTACTCTCGCCCTGAAAGTTTTTTGCGGTGCTTTATTCCGAGCACTCGCTTGATGGCCGTCACTGCATTTTCAGGCACAATCGTAGCCGCCTCGCGCGCCACGCGGCCCGCCGTTACCGAGCCGTCTTCGTAGAAATAGAGTACCGACGGCATCATCCTCGGGTCGGAGCCTTCCGATTCAGCCGGGTCGATCTCCATAACGACCGGGCGATTGTTTCGATCAAGCACGGCGACGCACGAAGCGGTCGTGCCGAAATCTATCCCTATGTATTCGTCGTACTCGACGGGTTCGACAAACTTCGCGCGACAACTTACTGTCTGGCTCGCAGCCTGATACGAATTGCTCTGAACGGCTATCTCAGCCGCTCGCTCTCCGGCCAGATCCGACGACCCGATGATCTTCACGTCGAATACGTGCGAGGTGCCCGGCGGGATTTCGATGGGAGTCTCAACCAGACATTCAATCCAGTTGGCTGAAGGCACAAGCCTTTCGACTATCAAATCTTCTCCGCCTGCGTTTACCAGCGTCAGCGGCAGCCTGAGAGTCCTTTTCGTCAACAGCACCTTGAAATCCAGGGCTTGCGGCTGGGCTACGAGACGGGGCGGGCGAATCGCTTGAATCGTTATATCGAGACTAACCGGCTCTGCCTGCTCGAACTCCCAGGTCAACTTCCCTTTATGAGTCCCGACTGAAAGATCAAGCTCCGGGGTTATGACCGTGACCGCGTGCGACTGGCCGCCTTGCACATGAACAGGTCCGGCAAAATCCAGGTTGATGTCGTTTAGAATTACTCCGGCAAGGCTGAGTGTGCCGCCGCCGATGTTTGAAAGCTCAAACCCCCATTCGTTTCTGGCCCCAAGCAGAGCCGTGTAGATTGCGCGCGAGGTAATTCTGGCAATGGGGAGCCGCTCGACCGCGAGTTTCACCTGGCGCGTGGAGCGCCCCTTTTCGTTGCAGACGATCTCCAGCACCGCGTCGTATGAGGTCGCCAGGTTCATATTTCGCGCGTCGAGCGTGACGAGCAAGTGGCCGGTCTTGCCTACTTCGAGGATTGCTTCCGTGGCGTGAGTCGTAAATCGATTTGCGATTGGGCCGTCGACTTTGAACGCCATGCGAACGGGGTTCAAGCCGCTGTTTCGCATCTCGACCAGCCCGCCTACGCGATGCGCGCCCAGGGGCTCGAAGGTGACAACGTCGCTTGCAATCGTCAGCACGGCCAGAGGCTCGCCGCAGCCCGCGCAAAAGCTGTCTTCGCGGCGGCATTCCCACCGGTTGCACTTGCCGCACCTGACGCTACCTTTCGATAAGGCTTGCGCGGTCACTTCCATCGGGAATAAAAGCTCTGTTGTCGGAATAACGTCATCAAGATGCTGGGTCGCGCCAGTTCTAGTGCGCAATGATGCGGCCCCGCCCTGGCCACCGAACAATTCAGTCTCTTTTTCAAACGGGCTGACTGTAGAGGCAGGAGCCTGCGACTGGCCGGGCGTCAGGCTCCTGGTCTGAAGGCCGGCCGTCTCAGACTGCGGCATCTTAGACGAGAGGTAGCGAACCACGGCCTGGTAGCGGAGCGGTTTCGTAAGCACGTCAGCATTGAAGACGGAAAACTGGGCGAGCGAATGGGTGTCCGCTACGTCGAGAAGAACAAGCATCGGCGGGTCTGCAAACTGCGGCTGGGTTCGCAGATTCGAGCATATTTTTAGCGCGTTAAGGGCCGGGCGGTCGATGATTATTACGCCGACCTCCGAGGCATGATCGGCCTGTTCCCACGGCCACATCGGAGAGATGCGCAGCTCTTCCAGTGCGTTGATTAAAGCTATATCAGCGCCTGTCTGACCGACAAAGATGAGCGCTCGCTGCGCTTGACTCATAGCTGCTTGCTCTTGATGAAAAACTTTCCGCCCGGTCACAGGCGATTGCCGAGATTGATGTTCTGCGCCGACTGATATGCGTTGACCATTGCTACCACCCAGAAAACCCACCCGATAAAAATCCAGACGAGAAGCCAGAAAGCGAGGAATAGAAGAATTCCCTTTCCAACATCGCCGTTATAAAGCTGTCCCGCGCCCGGCATTATGAAGCTCAGAAACAGCGCAAGTCCGGGATTCTTGACCTGAGGCGCGGGCCGGTAAGCATATGGCTGGCTGTAATCGTAGCCGTAAGGTTGTGGATACGGCTGATACTGTTGATACTGAGGCGGCTGTTGCATCGCAGGGTTGAATCTCGCCCAGCAATTCCCGCAATAATTCCGACCGGCGTAACTGTATATGCAGGCGCGGCAAAAGTGATGGCCGCACCCCACGCAGGCCCCTGCGGCTACGACGCTTGTATGAAATACGCAAGCCGGATAAGGAGCGAGTCCTACAGCCGGGCCGGGCGTATAAGCGGGCACGGACGGTTGAGCAGCAAGGCCCGTTGGATTGGTATTCTCCGGATTGATGGGCGAGGTATCCTGGGGGAGCATCTGTGTGTCGGCCTGGTCCAGAAGGGTAGGCGAACCACAGCTTGCGCAGAACTTTGCTGAGTTTACGAGCGATGCACCACAGTCGTTGCAGATCATCTGGACGCCTCCCTGGAAACCCTATGGATAACCGAACTGTCCCGACGAGCAATTAGGGCCACACCTGACGGGCCGGTCTCCGCTTCCGGCGACCGAAGAACAGGTCTTACGGTCACAATGGATTGGCTAAAGCTAAAGGGAGAAAACTGCCCTTGCCGGATCGCCATTCCAGACGATTGCGAGCCTAAAAGCTATTGAAGTGTCTCTGTCTAATCGTTCGCCACCATTTTATTTGCGGCGGTAGCTGGATGTAGAGAGTAAGTTCAGACAACCTAATTGCCGCGCCCCGGATTATACCACCGACGCCCGACAATTCAATGTTGATTTTCACCGCAGATCACCTTAAAGAAGCCCTGCGCGCGCGGCCGTTCTCACGGCTGATCTTCGTCTATGATTTCGTACCGCATAGTGAGTTCGGCGGCGGCTTTTAGCATAGCCGAAACGCTGCAATACTTTGTCTCCGACAACTCTATCGCGTGGGCCACTGCCTTCGGGTCAATCGAGTACCCGCGAAACCTGTGCACTACTTCAATATGAGTGTAGATGCGCGGATACTCTGCGCGGCGTGTGCCTCTCACTTCAATCTCGTAGCCGGTGACGCGCTGTCGTTTCTTTTCGAGAATGCCTACGACATCGGCCCCCGTGCATCCGCCGAGCGATATGAGCAGCAACTCCATAGGACTTGCCGCCGTCACTTTCTCCCCGCCGAATTGCGTAACAACGGCGTGGCCGCTCGGCGACTCTCCGACAAACTGTTCTCCCCCGGCGTAGCGCAACTTTGCGATCTTCAATTCCGATTCTGCCTGGCTATTCATAATCATCTCCTAATAGTCAAAGATGAATAATATCACCGGCAGATTTGATTGGAGAACAGGTTGGGTTCGTTATTTGGCGCTGGCTTGAACGATCGTCGCCATTACGACTTCTCGCTCTTGCGACCTGGCCTCGATCACGGAGAGGTGCTTGTTGAGGAGTTTCTCTATTTCGTCAATAGAGACGGAGGCGGCTTTCGGGTCGGCGGGAAGGCGCTTCCACGGCGGCATCTGGCCGTACGCGTACTCATCGAAAATAATGACCGGCGTCCCGTAGGCGAGAGGCTTGTATTCGGACTTCGACAGTATCCACTGGTCAGACCAGTTGAAAACCCATTTCGCATCGCTTTCGAGCAAACGCACGCAGCCGTGGCTGGCCGGATAGCCCGGCAAATCGTACTGGTGGAAAGCTATACCGTCAATAATATCCAGGTTGAATGCCCAGGGGAGAATCCAGTTGGGATTGACCGAGCTTCTCCTCGATTTAGATTTCCAGTTTGTATGAAATAGACCGGCGGGCGTCTTTGTAGACTTTTTACCCGTGCTGGTCGGCCCCCACCATACAAGCTTGCCCGATTCGTAAGCGCCGAAGGCCTGGACCTTGCGCGAGACAAGAACGAACTTGGGAATATCTTTCACCGCTTCGATCTCGCCGGGGAAAGGTGAAACGGCCAGAAGGTCAGCCTGTTCGGTCGGGATTAACAACTCGCTCCCAATGCGAACATGATCTTGATCTACGCGGTTGATCTTTAAGATCGTCAGGAAGCCTTCGCTGCCGAACCGCGATTTCAGCTCGGCGATTGATTGCTTGCCAGTGACCTTGAACGTCACATATTTAACCGGCTTTTCGGGAGCGGCTTGAGGTTGGACTGAATCATCAATCGTGCTGGCCTGCGCCTGGCCGTCTTGCGTAGGCCCATTCGAGGACCAGTACGGTTGCGTGAGCGTGAATGTTAATAATAGCGCTGTCACCGCTACAGTTGATGTTGCAAATCTAAGCTTGCTTTTCATGACCGGCTTAGATGACAAGCTTAGAATTTGGTTGCTCGGCGGTTATTCCTGCGCCTGCTGCTCGGCAATCTGCTTGATGTGATTGAGCACTCTCAGGTGTATGCGATGAATGATGTGATCGGACCAGAATTGCCAGTACCGCTCAGGCCAGAAGCGGTTTCTGTACCAGGTAGTCCCTTCCAGCTTCGTCGCCCCGTCCGGCAATTCTGTGAGCAGGAACTGCCCCGCTTCGCTTGAGAGGTAATTATCGAGATGCGTGGGATGTATCTCCCCGTACGGGGAAAGCTCGTGCATAGCCGCTGGCTGGCCGACTACGGCGAACTTCAGCAAACGAGGCTCGTCCCAGACTTCGATAGGCTCGACAAAGGCGCCCGTCGAAAATTCGCAATAGCGGACGGCTCCGGGGCCAGTGCCATTGATCCGGGCGCGTATAGGGTATGCTACGCCTGTCGTGAAAATGAATTCGTCCGGCGGCGGAAGCTCGGCGAACGATATGACGTTGGGCCAGACCCGCTCTGGCGGCGCGTTTATGATGACGGAAGACTTTACTTCTAAAAGCTCCGGCTCGGTTTGACTGAGACTTTCTGCGCTTATAAAGATTGGGAGAGCAAAGACGAGGATAGAGTAAACACCAGCGGAACCCAGCGTGTGACGCGGGCCGCGTTGAATCAAATAGCCGATTACGCCTCCCATCATCGCTACGATGGCGGCCAGCGGCGCGGCCATCATCAGGCAGATTATTCCTTCTACGGCAAAGGCTAGCAGAGCAAGCCCGACCAGTATGACCGTCAAAACCGAGACTGCGATACAGCTTCCCAGGGGGCGCGGGCGGTGAAAGCCATAAAGCAAAACCGAAGTAAAGCCGAGACAGAACGGGAGGCCGACAAACAATCCCCAGCCGTAGTTCTCAAATCCGTTTACGCTCAACAGCGTCACGCCGACGGCAAGCGGTGTAGTTACCAGCAACGCGACGGCGGCGCTGCCGACCGGGTGGTCCGGTATGATCCAGCCGAGCAGGTTCTCGAAACCCCATACGAGACGGCAACCTGCGGTATGAATCGTCAATGCGAGAAGGTATCAAGCTCAGTATGATAAAGAAAAACAGGTTTACGACCGGCACAAAAAAGAGTATTACCAGCCATAAAGGCAGGTCAGCCGACCGCAACCGGCGGATCGTCATCGCAACGCCCACCCAGATAAACGGCAAGGCCAGGGCCAGTAGAGTCCCGTAAAATGCCAACTGGTCTCGCGGAATAGAATCGACCCGAAACTGCTCGCTGGGGCTAAGATAATTGAGAAGGCCCCATTGCCTGTTGAAAAAGGTTGCGGCGACTATGCGGTCGAGATTGTATTTGACTACGAAAAGTATAATGCCCCAGACGGCATAAGGCCCGCGATCAATTGTGCCGCTTGAGCTAAAAGGGTTTCCCAGACCAAGATTCATTAAAGACACCTCCCGTAGGGATTGATAAGGGGCTAACCACACGGCTTTCGCCGGAAGTATGATCGGAAAATCGAATTGAAGCAATTAGGATCAGAATAAAAGCGTGCTTAGACTTATCCATTCCGGTCAGGTATTATTCGCAACGCGAATTTTTTTACGACACTCAAACGAAGAGGAAACCGATGATCCAACTGACGGTGAACGGAAAAGCGAGCGACGCGGCACCGGCGGGCGTAGGCGAGCCGGGCGTTCCGCCCATCGCGCCTGCGATTTGCAACGCAGTCTTTGCGGCGACCGGGAAAAGGATTCGCGAGCTGCCGATCAAAAAACAACTGGCCTGACGTGGAAAGATAGTAAGAGAACTAAACCACTATGCACTAAAAGTGCATAGGTTGCGTATCCGCAGGCAAGCTGCGGACTGAAAGTGAATGCGAATGAAATTCGTGAGTTTTAACTCCATCCGCACATTCGTGCGGACTGAAAGTAGACTCGAAGAATAAAAAGCCTGGGAGTATGGTCCCAGGCTTTTTATTTAGAATGTGATTGTGACTTCTTCCGCAAACCAGAAAACTTCGGGGAAAGAGCCTAAAGACTGGCATGCTGCCAAAACTGGTCATGAAAGACAAACAACTTTACCGGGCAGATATTTTGTCATTTCTTCAAAGGTCCCGGCGGCGATGGTTGCACGTCTATTCTGACAATCTCTTGGCTATTTAGCATTTCTCCGGCACCTTGCCCGACCATGTTCCCGCGCTTTGTGACGCTCACCATGATCTTCCCGCCACATGGGACATTGGCGCAGACATAGCGTCCTTGCGAATCAGTGTTTATCAGGGCGCGGAACTTGGGTGCCTGTGATGATAATATTTCTACTTCCGCTCTCGCCAACGGTTGCCCGTTTGCGTCCAGGACCTGCCCACTGACAGTCCCATGGTTTGAGGAAATAAGCGGAAGAATCGTGCGTACATCATAACCGCCGCCGGGCCTGGGAGTGAACACTATAAAACCACCATCAAGGTCGAATCGGTTGTTCCGGTTAGAGTTCTGTCCAGACCCTGGCGGATCTGTGGAGCCGCGCGGCGCGGGCACTTCAAACTGCTCGTAAAGGGCTTCACCCGGATTCGTACTGACAAAGGGCGTGTTGCTGAAATCAATCACCCGTGCCAGCGGATTTGACACCGTCAAGCCACCCGGCGAAACTCCCACAATCGCATCCAACGACGCGACCCCCTGATAACCATACTGAATGCGCCCATCGGAAAACAGTATGACCTGAATCGTGTTCGGGCCTGGCACCTGGGCAAACTCAAGTTGCCGCAGCCAGGTCACAACCAGCCGACCCGGCAGTTGATCGTTGATGTATAGCCCTGTCGCCGCATCCGAAGAGGTTGGCTCGATGTCATCCCAAAAAGCGGAGATGCGCGGCTGGCGGTTGAGGAACTCGAAAATGGTTTCGGTGAAGTCGCCTTCCACAGAATTGAAGGTCAGGTTCCCGTTGTTGTTGACAAATACCTGATTGTAATTATTCCCGTAGAAAGAGAAACTAAATGGCAGCGCGCGAGTAACCGAGCCGTCGTCACTGCGAAGGACGAGCGTGCCTAGATCAGGCTCGAATAAGGCAGGAATCAGTAATATGTCGCCTACGTTCGTAGTGCCGCCGCGCACAGGCGGCGTGGGAACAGACGTACCGGTAAGCGGAGGCCCGCTCTTCGGAGTGAAGGTAGCAGTTACGGTCAGATTGCCCTGAGTTGTGGGGACATTGGCAATGGCGAAACCACCATCAGCGCTCGTGCTTCCCAGGCGCCCAAGGACAGTGACGGCAGCACCCTCGACCGGCAACAGATTTTCACCCAACACCCGCCCGGTGACTGTGGTAAGAGGGTCTGGTATTACGTTTACCATGACGGGCGAGGCTGCTCTGGTATTGCCCGCTATGTCGCCGGCAACGGCATTGAAACTCATCTGAGTTATGCCCGTTGGAACCACGAACGGGGTTTCGTAAGGCGAAGAAAAGTCCGTGAAATTCAGCGCGCCGACGTTGGATGTGAAGATCACACGATTGATGCCTACGTTGTCGGTCGCCGTGGCGCGCACAATAATCGTTTCGCCTTCAATTAATGTAGCGCCGCCGGCTGGATTCGTGAGCGCGCAGGTAGGTGGCACGGTTTCGGGCGTCAAGGGTTCAGGGTCAGGACCGGCTATGATAGGACCTGTCCCATCAGGGTCGTTTGCGCCGTCGCTGATGCCATCGCGGTCCGTGTCAGGGTCGCGCGGAGCAAGGTTTTGCTGAAACTCCTGACGGTTGTTCAAGCCGTCGCCATCAGCGTCTTGCACAGCGTCTCCGGCGAAAGTGGGGTCGAAGCCGTTACGCAACTCCCAGTCATTCGGCATCCCGTCGCCGTCCAGGTCGGTCGTGGCAGGGCCGGGATTCAGAAGAAGCGAGAACCGTGCCTACTACCCCCTCGTTGGTGACAGTGACGATAATCGTCGCGGGGATAAGCGGCATGATGTTGACCGTTACCAACCCGGTTGGATTCACTGTGACGAATGAAGTATTGCTGGAGATGTAGGTAGTGCATAAGCTATTGGTTATATCTACAGTCCCGCCGCTTTGAAGATTGGCCGTCACCTGTAGCTGTGCCGTCTGCCCTTGCCCAGTGAAGATGTTCTGCGAGGATTGCACTGCCAGCGTAGCGGATACAGGCGTCAACGCGCCAAAGACCAGAGGAGGCACCAGCGTCGTCCCTCTATCAACAGGGGTCAGACAATTCGATTCTGCCGTTGTGCCGTTGGGATGAATCAGGCGAACGCGCAAGCGCCCGATGTTGGAAGGGACATTGGAGATGGTAAAACTGCCGTCGCTGCGAACCTGGGCAGAGCGCCCCAGCGCAGACACGGTAGCGCCTTCTGGAAGGGTGCTGTTCTGTTGTGCGCCAGTAGGGACCACCCACAACAGGTTCGCCAGGCATATAATCAGAATTGTAACGGCCCCTCTGTTAGAGCTTCGTCGATTTTTCCGGATGTGCAGAGACATATAAATCACCTCGCTTGCTGTTGACGGCGGATATGAGCAAACGCTAACTTCACCAGTTTCCTCTACAGTCTCAATTCTTTTTCTTTACAGCTTTGTCAATCTGGTCACCAATGGCGTCGTTCCGATCAAAGAGTTGAACCTTCAAGCTTTCTACATCAAGCAATCGTGCGAACTCTTTTACATCTGGATTGTTAGTGGTATCCAACGAAAAAACGACTCGCATCGAGCCAAGTTCCGACTTGGAGGAGATTGCGCGAGCAGCCAGGGCACACCGCTCGCGCATCCATTTCTTATCTGTGCTGATGCCTTCGGTGTATATGAAGGACAATACTGATGTGCCGTAGTGTCTCTTCAGCACCCCTATCGCTGGCACAAGTTCCTCCTGAGAAAGTGACTCATTAGAAGCCACGGGGTCGAGATTGAATGCAAGGCATTTTATCAGCAACTGGGCAGCATCTATCCTTTTCGTTGCTGCTGCGCGTTCCATCCGCCCTAGAACATCTGCTGAAGCGATAGCAGGAGAATCAGGCACAACCTTTCTTAGCGAATCCACAGCTTCGTCAGACATCGCTTTTACAGGGAACCCTTCTCTTTCCCATGGGCGTGTTGCTGCCAAGGCGAGGCAGAAAATGACGCCCAAAAAAAACGTAATCCAAAACTTCTTTCTCATAATGATCTCCTCAGTTATTATGGCGGAGAACCAGCGTTGTCATTAGCGGATGTCGAATTATTATCATCCCAGAATCCCACATTATCGTTCAGGTCGCCATCGCCGTTTGCATCGACCCCCAACATAGCTTCCGTGACGTTATCATTCATATCGCCATCGCCATTTACATCCAAGCCCCAGAGCGCTTCGGTCACCTGCCGTTTAATGAATCTGAAATCAACGCGCCATAGTACATTACCTGAAATCACAAACCACCTGTTTCTCAGGTTAATGCGGGCAAATTCTTGGAACCAGAGTTGGCTCCGGTACGTGTTTCCTACATTTCCATTAGTCAGACTACCATTACCTGGACCCTGCCGCCCAGGAACATCTATCGAGGTGATCTGACCCGCAGCAGGAGCACTGTAAGGGTCGTTATCTTCGTCTCCCGTGCCCGCATCATCATTGCCTATAGCTAGATTCGCAGGGAAATTGTCCATATTATCCACGCATCCCAGCGCGAGCCCGGCAGGGGTGGTTGCAGCCCGCACTGCTATGCGCCTGGACATGTCCCATCTGGCGTTTCCTCCTCCGGCAAGCGCCATCGCGCAATTATTGTTGCCTCCAGGTGGGGCTGAAGTGTTAGCCCCGGCAAGATTTGGCCTGTCTGCATCCGTAATGATTTCGGCGGGCTGAATGGTCGCTGTGCCATCGAAATCCGCCCTGACAACGGTTCCAATCCTAAGACCTGCTCCAGTATTTAATGGAGTGGCTACAGGTGCGGCAACTGCGCCTGCCGCATCTGCCGAAACGACCCAGGCCACGATCTCCCGGCAAACTCTTCCAGAAATTCGAAGTTCAATCGGTATTCGCCGCCCCTGCGCAAAATTACTTGAGAACTTAACTGTCCGCTTGTCAGTGCCGACCGCAGGAGATGTCAGCGCGACACCTGACGTTGTGGTCCAGGTGATTGCATCTCTAATTTCAGTTGTGTCGGGCGTAATCGAAGCGATCAGCACCACATCGTTTTGCTGTCTCGCGGTAACGAAGTGAAGGAGTCCGCCAGCTATGACACTTGGAACATTCTCGGTTTCGTCATCTGAACTATGCACGTCAACATTGTTGATTTGGACAACCCTCACCGTGATGGACCGGCTCGACTGTTCGCAGGTTGCGGTGACAACCTTCTCTCCCGTCGTCGCGTACCTTGTGCGCAAAGTATTTCCAGATATGACCGGATTGACGCCAGTATCGCCACTCCACGTCACCGTCCTATTTCCAGGATCAGTCGTTGCAGTGATGACGACTTCTTCTGAGATTTGTGGTCCTACAACCATAGGAATGCAGACCGGGTTAGGAGTTGCAGTGACGCCAGTGACTCGGCAGTTCTTCGGTTCCGTAGTCGGCGGCGGCGGCGGTGTGCCACCAAACCAACCTGCTTTGTCTATTCCAAATCCCGGATTCGAGCAGATCGCCGACCCGTCTTCGCTTACGGTCGCAAACCCGATGCTCAAAAACTGTCCTACATCATGATCGAATGAGAAGATGTTGACCTGCGCTCCGGGCGGCATCCCTGTATTCGGCGCACAAATCTTCGCCGGCGGATTAAAGTGCGTGCCCGCCGGTTGTACAGTCCCGGCCAGCGTAAAGACTGAGCCGTTGGGCGGCGGCATCGGGACGCGGTCATTGTTAACCCTCGACAGCCGCACCGTGATTGGATTACTCGCGCTGGCTTGGCCCGTGTGATTGCTTACGATTGTTCCAGGCAGCAGCGTCAAAGTTGATTCAGGCACTCCCGGCATCTTCAACACGATTGTCGTAGTCACCGGCCCCGTAATCGTGGCGACACTTTGCGGGTCGGTCGCCAGCGGCGGCAAGTAGATCGGCATCGGCAGCGAATTCTCTACTCCGCTGATTACGTTCAGATCAAACTCAAGATTGGGGAATATCCTTCCTTGTGAGTCCGCAATCGCCGACCCATCTATGAACAACAATTGAGGTCCGGGCGGAACGTTTGTGATGAGGAACCGCCCCGTCACGTCCGTGATGGCCGAACGATCAGTACCGAAAATAACGGCCCGCGCGTTACGCAGCGGACGGTCGCCATTATCCAGTACCAGGCCGCTGAAGGTCGTGTTGCCTAGCAATCCTGCCGCGCGTCCCGATGCGGCAAACACTATCGGCGGGTCAGTCTGTCCCTGGAAAGCCGCCGTGGCTACATTGTTCTGCGTCCCCGGTTCCGGCCCTAGCGTCATTAGCGCGTGCGCAACGCCATCCGGCCCTGTGGCCTCAGTCGCCGTCACGTTGCCGCCAAAATTGCCGCCTCCTTCCGTGACACTAAACAATACCGGCACGCCCGCCACAGGGTTGCCCGACGCGTTGACGACCACACAAGCGAATGGCATGGCAAGCGGCTGGTTAATTACACCCGCCTGCTGATTACTCATGGGAATAATGGCAATGCGGTCAGGTGCGCCGCCAGTGGCGGTGGCGCAAAACTCAGTCGGTGACAGCCCTCCCGCTACGCTCGCATCCACACGGTTGTTGCCCGCCCCTGTACGCGAGCCCAAGGTAAAACGTACTGCCGCTTCGCCGTTCCCATCTGTTAGAAGGGTCAGAGTGCGTTGGCCGGCCTGGCCGGCGACGGGCGGGGAATTCTTAATCGTGCCGTCCCCGCGTGCTACCTGAAAGACTACTTCTCGGTTGGGGACCGGGTCGCCATCTACGTTGATCAATTGCACGGTGAGCGGCGCTGGTAAGATCGAATTGATTAGACCGTTTTGCGCTTGCCCTGACAGAATACGCAGACGCAATCCGGGCAGCTCGGCGCGAAAGACGGTGACGGCGACGTCATTCTGGTTTCCTACCTGGTCGGTGGCCGTGGCTGTGATCTTGTTGGCGCCCATGTTTAGTGGAATCCCCATGGCAATGAAAGTTCCGTTACTGACAGTAGCTGGAATCCCATTGACCAGGACTGTAGGAGTGGGCGTGATCACATCCCGCACCATTCCGGTGACCGAAATCGTGTCGTCGGCTGTAGTGAAGCTGTTACGCGGGCCATCTATGACAATGGCCGGAGGCAGCCTGTCCAGTAGAACCATTGTGCTAGCCTGGCCGGTACTGCCTCCGGGTGTAGTGCCAATTGCTGTAATAATGTTATTGCCGTCGCGCGGCAGCGGGACATTGTTGGCGACAAATCGCCCGCCGATCACATTGGCGCTCACGCCATTGACCGTTACCTCTGCTGAGGATATGTCAACCGTTCCTTCGACAGTGATAGGCTGCGTGCTGAAGACTGTGCCGCTTAGGGGGCTGGTGATGGATAGATTTGGGATCGGCTCACGGATTATTTCAATTGTAATAAAACTTCCCGGTGGCGACGACCGGAGTTGAACCCGCAAGGTATTGTTCTCTAGCAGGGAGACAGGCTTCTGTATCAATCTACCCGGTTGCTTGAACTCTTTTTCCCCTACAACCGTTACCCCGTTTAATGAGATCTCTGCGCCGCTGACGCGCAAGTTCCCACTTGCATCGCCATTCTGTACGAGGAGTGTGAAGCCGCTGTTGAGATTGGAGACGCTGAAATTCTCCTGGAAAATATCGAGCGGCCCGGGGGTACGAGTATAGGTTCTTGGGCCGAAGATGGCGCCCTGGCCTGAGACTCCAAAAGTAAATGCTATGAAGGAGGCAACAAGCATGCACGACAGGAGCAGGTAACGAATTGAGCGTCTTTTCATTACCTTAGCCTGAGTATTTGCCGGCTTATTTCTGTTAACTAGATTCAGGGATTTCATCTCAATCTTTGCCTCCTCCTGGCGAATTCTCTACATTCAGGTACAGAAAACCCCTGGAACCCAATTACCTTTCTTGTTCGCCGTTAAGATAATCCGTGATCTGAATCAGGCAGCGCCTGACGCCAGGTGATAAGGAATACAATGCGAGAAGCTCTTTTAGCTTTACCGATTGTTTATATGTAATTGACTACCGGCTTCAGTCTAGCGAGAAAGTAATGTAAAGGCGGTGAAGTCGGCTAAACTCCCAAGGTGAAGGTTTCACCTAGCTTCTAGACAAATCGATGATTATTTGGGCCAATGTTTGCAGCGTGTAATCGTTAATACTTGCTGACCCTCAGCTTCACGCGGGCCACAGTATAGAAAAGAGCGGAATGCTTGTCAAGGACTTAAAGTGAAAAACGGTGATATTTCTTACAAAATCGAATCGCTACTGTCCTGTGATAGGACTTAACAAGAAGGACCGTTATCGGCTCCGTTTGCCGAGAGTTTTTGGAAGCATCAGCTTGCCGAAACGGCAAAGAGATGGCTCAAGTCCCAATCCCAGGCTTTTTATTTAGAATGTGATTGGTGCCGAAGGGGGGACTCGAACCCCCACGGGTTGCCCCATACGCCCCTCAAACGTACGTGTCTACCAGTTCCACCACTTCGGCACGCTCGGAAGGATAAATTGTCAAAACCTCGTCAGGGCTGCTTGGCCGCCGGTTTCTTCTCTTCCTGCTTTGCTCCCTCTTTCTTTTGAGCTGGGGCGACAGGCTTCGCGGCGGGTTTCGGTGCTTCGGTCGTCGCAGGCGGAGTCACTGCCGGAGCCTCGCCCGTGGGCAGCGTCTGCTGTTCGGTTAGGGGAACAGGTGTCGGCGCTGCGGGTTGAGCCGGCGCGCTCTCCGCCTCTGATCCTAGTCCGCCTCCGACCGACTTTGCTTCAAACAATCCGGGAACTTCCGCAAATACGAATGCGATCAAAAAGAACGCGATTGCAGCGCCGATTGTGACTTTCGCCATCACCGTTTGCGTGCCGCGCGGGCCGAAGGCCGAAGAGTTGGCTCCGCCGCCGAATACTGCGGCCGCGTCGGATTTGCCCGGCTGCAAAAGCACGAACAAGATCAATACCAGGCACGCAATGATGTATAACGCCATTAATATGTATCCAATCACAACCGACTCCTACCTGTCTTCTTTAAAATTGACAATCCTTGCAAACGATTCGGCTTCGAGGCTCGCGCCGCCTACCAGCGCCCCATCGATATCGGCTTCATTCATCAATCGGGCTATGTTATCCGGCTTTACGCTCCCGCCGTATAGAATCCTCACTCCCTCAGCTACCGTTTCACCAAACATCTCCTGTATGCGAGATCTTATGAAAGAGTGCATCTGCTCGGCGGTTTCAGGCGTCGCTGTGCGCCCCGTGCCAATGGCCCAAACGGGCTCATAAGCAATTATGATAAGTGACGCTTCTGCCACTGTCAAGTTGCGCAATCCGCCGCGTAACTGGCGGCCTACAACAGCTTCTGCTTGCCCCGCATCTCGCTCCTCGATTCGCTCGCCGACGCAGACAATCGGCGCGAGACCTGCGCTTAACGCTTCGCGCACCTTTTTATTAACCGTGTCGTCGGTTTCGCAATAATATTGCCGCCGCTCGGAGTGGCCTATGATCGCGTAACGCGCGCCCGCATCTTTCACCATAGCGGCTGATACTTCTCCGGTGAACGGCCCCGGCCCTGGTTCCGGTGCAATGTCTTGAGACGCGACCCCAATATTCGAGCCTTCCAATCGGTCGGCCACTGCTTTGATCGAAGTGAATGGGGGGGCGATTACTATCTCTGTGTGAGTCGCCACGACGACCAGAGGCTTGAATGCCTGGACGAAATCCACGGCTTCAGAGATAGTTTTGTACATCTTCCAGTTTCCGGCTATGAGCGGTTTTCGCATAACTTTTTCCACCGGACTAAGACGATAACTTACTGCTTAGGCTGGTTCGGCTGGTTCGCAGACGGTTTAGGTTTTTCAAGCCGGGAAAGCATGATTCTACGGTTGCCGGTCTGTACGTCCTTTTCGACCTGAACTAGCGCTTCGTGGAGATCCCCTTTTTTAAGTTTTAATTTATAAAGCTCCGGGTCGCTCATCCTTTCAGCAACCGTCCAGCCCCCTCTTTTAACCGATTTGTCATAATAGGCCGCAATCTTTTCTACGGAGTCACCTGTCGTGAGCAAGATAAAAGCCGAATCCACGCCGTTGATAGGACCGTATTGCATATTCATCCTGGCGCCTCCCGGATAATTCGGCAGGTCTTTTATCTCGCCCGTGGTCAAGTTCCAAAATGAAGCCGGCTTAATGGGGCCAGGCTGCGCAGGTTTGTTCTCTGGAGATTGTCCGTCGGGCGGCAGTTGAGGCGCGCTATCTGCCGTAGGGGCATCGGGCGGCGCAGAAGTTGACGGCGGGCTTGTGTTCCGGTTGACTGCTTCCGTATTCTGACTTTGACTCTCTGATGTTTTTCGCTCGCACGCGGCGAGTGTTACGACTGCGAAAAGAGTTATTACTATCAAGAAAAACTTCATCTTCTTCTCCAAACTCGCCACCCATCACTCATTTGTCGGTAAGAGCTTCGATGCCCGGCAATTTTTCTCCTGCGAGGAACTCAAGCGAGGCCCCGCCGCCGGTTGAGACGTGTGTGATTTTATCCGCAACTCCTGCTTCAGTTATCGCTGCGACAGAGTCGCCTCCGCCGACAATCGTGATCCCACCGGTCTCTGCGACGGCTTCGGCAATAGCGCGCGTGCCGCGATCAAATGGCTCGTGCTCGAACAGGCCCATAGGCCCGTTCCATACGACCGTCTTCGCTATCGTAAGGACGTTTGAAAAATGTCTTATCGTCATCGGACCAATGTCGAATCCCGCCTCGTTCGGATCTATATTATCGACCGGGCAAGTTCGTATATGCGCCGACTCCGGATCTTTGTCCCAGGTCTCTTTATCGACCACGACGTTATCCGTCGGCAACAGCAGGTCGCTGCCATGATCGTGCGCGCGCGCAATCAAATCGCGCGCCAGGTCGAGCTTATCATCTTCAACAAGCGACCGCCCGGTCTCGAGCCCCTGCGACTTCAAAAACGTATAGGCCATCGCCCCGCCGATCAAAATATGATCGGCGGATTTCAACAGGTTTTCGATCACTGAAATTTTGTCCGAAACTTTCGCCCCGCCAAGTATCACTACAAACGGTCGCTCAGGGTTTTCGAGCGCCTCGCCCAGATAACGCAACTCCTTCTCCATCAGCAACCCGGCGGCCGATTTCTCCACAAAGTGTGTGATGCCCTCCGTAGATGCGTGCGCGCGGTGGGCCGCTCCAAACGCGTCATTAACGTAAAGGTCGGCCATCTGTGCAAGCTCGCGGGCGAACTCAGGATCGTTCTTCTCTTCTTCTGCGTGAAACCGGAGGTTTTCAAGCATCGCGACATCGCCCGGTCGAAGCGAATCGACCACGGCGCGGGCCGCAGGCCCGACCGAATCGGGCGCGAGCCTGACCTCTTTCTCAAGCAATTCAGAAAGCCTGTGAGTTGCGGGAGCGAGCGAATACTTAGGATCGGGCTTGCCTTTGGGCCGGCCCAGGTGCGAGGCGACTATCACGCTCGCGCCGTGATCCATCGCGTAAATAATCGTAGGCAGCGCGGCGCGAATGCGCGTGTCGTCCGTAACCTGCCCCTCTTCATCGATAGGCACGTTAAAATCGACGCGAATGAACAGGCGCTTCCCTTCCAGCTCTAGGTCTGTGATTGATAGCTTTGCCATCGACTTCCCCTAGAGTCCTCGATCTACGAGGTAGCCAATAAGGTCTACAACTCGTGAAGAGTAACCCCATTCATTGTCGTACCACGACAGCACCTTGACCATGTTGCCTTCGATCACGTTGGTGTATTCAGCGTCGAGTATCGATGAATAAGAGTTCTTACGAAAGTCGCATGACACAAGCTTCTCTTCGGAATACTGGAGGACGTGGCTCAACGGGCCGCTCGCGGCTTTCTTCATCGCTTCGTTGACCTCTTCTTTAGTGGTCGCCTTTTCAACCTCGACGACCAGGTCAACAACAGAGACGTTCGGGGTCGGGACTCGAAGCGCATAGCCGTCGAGTTTACCTTTTAGCTCAGGCAGCACCAACCCTATAGCTTTGGCCGCCCCGGTCGAGGTGGGGATGATTGAAAGCGCTGCGGCGCGCGCGCGGCGCATATCTTTGTGCGGCAGGTCGAGCAAGTTCTGGTCATTCGTATACGAATGGACCGTCGTCATCAGCCCCCGCTTTATGGTGAAGTTATCGTGAAGCACTTTTGCAATCGGCGCGAGGCAGTTTGTAGTGCAAGATGCGTTCGAGATTACGTGGTGTTCTTTGGGGTTGTAAGCTTCGTCGTTTACGCCCAGCACGACAGTGATATCTTCATTCTTAGCGGGGGCCGTGATGATGACTTTCTTGACGGTGTCGTGCAGATGCTTGGCTGCGTTTTCGCGGCTAGTGAAAAGCCCCGTAGATTCGACTACGATCTCCGCGCCGACCGATGCCCAGTCGATTTTGCCGGGGTCGCGCTCTGAAAAGACTCGAAACTCATCGTCGTTTACTGTAATGCTCGTTTCTGAAGCTTTTATATCCGCGTCGAGGTTCCCAAGCACTGAGTCATACTTGAGCAAGTGGGCCAGCGTCTTTGTGTCGGTTATATCGTTGACTGCCACAAAGTCTATGTCGCCGCTTCCCATAGCGGCGCGAAAAACATTCCGCCCTATTCGGCCAAAACCGTTAATACCAACTTTAATTGCCATCTCAAGACCTCCGTTTAAGAGTTAAATATAACGCTATCTACTCATGTCTGAAATTCAAGTTTTGGAGCAACAGACGACCTTACCGGATGGACCTGGGGTTGTCAAGGCAGCCGTTTTTCTTCACTGTCCGGCTACAAGCTCTTTAACTTTTTTCACGATTGCGGTTCGGTCTATCCCGTATGCCGCCATCAACTCTTCGGGCTTCCCTGAGCGCGGCAGCTCGCTGACGGCAAGCAAGTGGACCTTGACGCCTACCGGCGACACCGCCGCCGCTACGGCCTCGCCGATTCCGCCAGCCGCAGAGTGGTCTTCGACTGAAAGAATAAGATTATTAGTCTCTTGCGCGGAAGCTCGAAGCGTGGCTTCATTGATAGGCTTTATCGAAAATATGTCTATTACGCGAGCCGCTATGCCTTCTGCTTTCAACTGGTCATAGGCAGCAAGCGCCTCAAAAAGGGTAACGCCCCCCGCTACGATTGTAATCTTATCATCGGCGCTGCTGCGGACGATTTTAGCGCGGCCGGAAGCGAACTCTTCATCTGCTGCATATATAACAGGCGTCTTTGGCCTGGTAGTCCTGATATAGAAGATGCCTTTCCCTGCCGTGGCGATCCTCACCGCGTGCTCGGTCGAAACCGCGTCAGAAGGGTATAGCACCGACGAACCTTCGATAGCCCGCATCATCGCGAAATCTTCCAGCCCCATCTGCGAAGGCCCGTCTTCGCCTATCGAAACGCCCGCGTGCGACCCGCACAATTTCAAGTTCGATTGCGATATAGCCGCCATTCGTATCTGGTCATAAGCGCGCGTGAAAAAGCACGCGAACGTAGACGCAAACGGCACTTTGCCCATCGCCGCAAGCCCGACGGCTGCGCCGACCATGTTCTGCTCGGCTATGAAGCACTCAAAGAACCTATCGGGGTGCGCTTTCATAAACTTCTCGGAGTAAGTAGAGTTCTTCGTGTCGCCGTCCAGAGCAACTACGAGCGGGTTTATCGCTCCCACGCGAGCCAGCGCATCGCCATACGCTTCGCGCGTGGCAATCTCTTGTCCCAGGCTGTAAGGGATCGCTTCTTGTGAATCACTTTGATTGTCGCTGCTTTCTATTGGCCGGCCTATCGATCTTCCTTCGGGCGGTTTCACCTTCAGCCCTTCCGCGCCTTTGCTTTTTGGCTCAAGCTCTGCGATAGCGCGGTCGGTTTCCTCTCCCTTCTTGAGTGGCTTGCCGTGCCAGCCTTCTTTGTCTTCCATGAAAGATACGCCTTTGCCTTTCATTGTCTTGGCGACGATCACGGTGGGCTTTCCTTTAACCGCCATCGATTCATCAAGCGCGGCGATGATTTGCGGGATGTCGTGGCCGTCAACGCTGACGGCGTGCCAGCCGAAAGCCTCGAACCGGCTGCGATAGACCTCTGTGTCGTGGCCGTACATAGTCCGCTGGCTCTGGCCTAAGCCGTTGACGTTGATTATGCCGATCAGATTATCAAGCTTGTAATAAGAGCCTAAAGCCGCCGCCTCCCAGATCGATCCTTCCGCCACTTCGCCATCGCCCATAAGCACGAATACGCGATTATTGATGATGTCCAGCCGCTTGGAATTCAACGACATTCCAACACCGGCTGAAAGCCCCTGGCCTAGCGAGCCTGTCGCCACCTCGACCCATTTGAGTCGCGGAGTCGGGTGGCCCTCAAGCTCGCTTGTAAACTGGCGGAGCGTTTTTAACCGCTCGACAGGAAACGCACCGGCCTCTGCCCAGGCGGCATAAAGCAACGGTGCGGCGTGGCCTTTAGAAAAAATAATGCGGTCGTTCAGAGGGTTTTTTGGATTTGGGACATCGTATCGCATCGCGTAAAAGAAGATTGCTGCGACCAGATCGGCGGCAGACATGCAGGTTGACGGATGGCCTGACCCTGCTTCGCTCGTTGAGATTATAGAATCGATTCGCAACTTGTTGCCCATCGCTTCGAGGGTCTGGATCATATCTTGATTAGTCCTGGCAGGTTGTTCCATTGGTGGCTCCTTAAAATAGTGTTCGATTGATTAAAGATCGCTAACGGGTAACTCAAGGCGGCGCGCAGAGCAAATGCGTATCAACTACCTGCCCGCTTTCACAATATACACAACCGCCTGCGAGCGAGCAACGCGGGCGGCGGCTTGATCTTCGGTTCTCTTGACAGCCGTATCGGTCGCGCATACGCTCGATATATAAGCCTGAAGATTGGAACCCTCGAATATGGAACAGACAGACATAAAAAAAGTGAAGCTCGAAGAAAAATTTGACCTCTTTAATGATCTCTGGAGCCCGAAGATCGTGGGCGAGATAAATGATTCGTATGTAAAGCTGGTCAAGCTTAAAGGCGAGTTTGTATGGCATCACCACGAAGCGGAAGACGAGCTTTTTCTTGTCGTCAAGGGAAGCCTGCTAATCAAGCTGCGCGACCGCGACATACGGCTTGAAGAAGGCGAGTTTGTGATAATCCCCAAAGGCGTGGAACATCTCCCCGTTGCCGAAGAAGAAGCTCAGGTGATATTGCTTGAGCCTAAATCGACTTTGAATACGGGCGATGTCCACAATGAGAGGACCGTTAGCGTCCTGGACCGGA
Organism: Blastocatellia bacterium; assembly: GCA_963728545.1. GTDB lineage: Bacteria > Acidobacteriota > Blastocatellia > UBA7656 > UBA7656 > DASUNP01. Next base: position 434,519 of record CAVSKO010000002.1, on the reverse strand, counting down.
TTTGACGCATGTCTCAGTTTGCAGAGATAGATCAAATCAGCGCCTCCCAGCGACGATCATCGATAAGCCCGCGCTATCTGCCACGGCGCGGGTTGAGCATACCTGTCATCACAGTGCTTGACCCTGCGGGGCGAGTAATCGAAGAACAACAACGCAACGTCTTTCGTTACGCCGCACAGGCGGGGCGCGGCGCAGACATAATCTTCGGCGTAGGCACGAACGGCGAGTGGAACCGGATCACGAACGGCGAGCGGCAGCGATTGATATGGATCGAGGCAGACGAAGTTCGCCGCATAAATTCTCGCCTCGCTACGCCTGCCGCACAGCCCATCGAGGCATGGGTAGGCGTTACAGGAACCACGCGAAAAGAGACTCTTGCGAACCTTGAAGTCGCGCTCGACGCCGGTGTTGATGCTGCTGTGATCGCGCCGCTTTCGATAAAAGACCTGGGCGATATCATCGCGTTTTTTCAACGCGACGTGAGCGACCTGTTCGATCACAAGGGTGCGTGGCTCCCGCTCTTTCTGTACGACAATGCCGACATTGCTGTGAACCCTCGCATACCTCATATTCGCACGCGCGATGTAAAACGGCTGAGTCGTTTGCCGTTTATCTTCGGTGTGAAAGTATCCGCGCCGCGCCGCGTGCTCGGCAATTACACCAAGGGCGCTCTGCATTATAAAGACAAGGGCGAATTCGGGATATATGTCGGAAACGCGATGTTGATGTTTCAGGTCTTTCGCCTGGACGACGGGCTGGCGGGCCGCATTCGCGAATACTGGAACCGCTATTTGCTTCATAATGAATTGCCGATAGGAGTGGTATCAGGCCCGGCAAACGCTTTTCCGCGAGAGTGGCAGAGGGCATGGCGCTCCTGTTTTTCAGGCGATGAGCGGTTGATGGCTGTTTACAGATCGGCGTTCGAGGAGTTCAGTGCCGCTTGCCGCTTTTCGGAAAACGGCAAGACGGTCAAGAAATCAGTCGCCTGCTTCAAGCAGGCTCTCAAGATAGAGGGAGTGATAGACTCGGACTCGGTGGCAAATGGAACGCGCGCGCTCTCCGCCGATGAGCAGCGCGCGTTCCTAACACGTTATGAGACCGTAAAGCAAAAGCTCCAGGAGTTGACCGACTCACTATGGATTTCGCGCCCTTCGGAAATCTGATCTAAATCTCGCTCTCCGTCTTTTTCGGTTTCTTTCTGCCTGGTCGCAGCAAATCTCGCGGAATCACTTTCGTAAGCTTTCGAATGTATGTCGGGGTTACGCCTAAAATCTGCGCGGCCTCGCGAGCATTCCCTCTGGCTTTATAAAGCGCGCGCGCCCAGAGCCATTTGAGCAGAGCTATCTTCGCTTCTGCCAGAAGAGGTACTTTAGAGTCGCTCAGGACGAAGTAGTGCTCCTGATCGAGCGAATTGATGCGCCGCCGAGCAGCGTGTGCGTCCCGCTTCAACTCCGGCAGCGGGCGGTCACCAAGCGCAGAGTCCACATCCGAAAGAAGCTCGCAAGCCTCGACCGGATTAGTAATGCAGATGGCTTGCGCAAGCAACGCTTTTGTTTCTAGCTCTAGCAGCGAGGCTCTCAGGTCCTGCGCGTAGTCGAGCGCCTGCCAGAGCGCTTCGGCGGCCTCTTCGTGCGCGTCCTGCGCCAGGTATAGCCGCCCGAGAGTCCGTTTAGCTTCGGCCTTCTGCAACTGGCTGTTAGCCTGAAAGGCGATCTCAAGCGAAGATTCAAGCGCCCGTTGCGCAAGCCCCCACTCGCGGCGGGCTATGTGGACCCTCGCTTTGATCTCATATGTAGAAGCTATTTGCGTGCTGCGGACTTTTGCGCCCATCTCCAATGCGCGGCCAACATACCCTTCGGCCCTATCATATTGCTTCAGGTAAATCAGCGTAGCAGCGATGTTGTTCAGCGTAAGGTAAATGTATTGAAAATGCCCGATATGCTCAAATTTTTCGTGCGCAAACATCAGGTATTTCAACGAGGTGTCATGCTCGCCGATAGCATTTAGCGCGTGGGCAACATTGACTCTCGCTACCGCGAGGTTATAGTCGTCGTTGCATTTCAGGAGAATCTTTATGCCGCGCTCAAGCGCAACGCGAGCCTCTTCGACTCTTCCCATACGATTTAACACGCCGCCGAGACAAAGATATGATAGCCCAAGCCTGTATGATCGCATCTGACTGGCGTAAATTGCGATTGCCTCATCAAGCCTATTTTCAGCTTCCTCCCACCTTTCCAGCGACCAGAGCGCCTGGCCTTCGAGCTGTATCGCTTCGGCTGCGATTATCTCGTCCTCGCGCACAGTCGCTATAAGGCGCGCCTGTGTAGCCAGCTGCAAAGCGCGGACAGGCTCGTTGCGGCGATAATGATAAAGGGCTGATCCCACCAACACGCGCGCAGCCAATCCGAAAGGGACGCGCTCACATTCGTTGATGTACGGTCCTATGGCGACCTCCATCTCATCGAGCCTTCCCGCTCGACCTGCAAGCTCCGCCGCAAGCAATCTGAACCTGATTGCGTCAGTATCGAACTCCGACATCGTTTGCCAATCATCGGTCAGCAACGCGCCGAGCTTCTCATAATCCCCCGACTCTCGCAGGCTCTCCAGGGCATCCAGGTCTGCGAAGTTTCGTGCCATATTGTCCTCCGTTTGGGCCGGTGGTGCTCTCTTTTTTGCATTGTCAAATATGCTAGCCCGGCTGTCAAGTATAAATGACACTATAACAACGTTTCCTAGTCTAGATAGGTTTTGATTATATTTCCGTGCTGTGCCGGCTTTATCGTTTCAGGACGAAGCCGGCAATCATCATTGCCACGACCAAACAGACCGTTATGACGGTCGTGATATTTGCCACACGCCTTGGGGAGGTGTCTGTAAAATCCAGTTTAACGTGATGTGTGCCGGCAGGCAATTCGAGAAGGATGTCGCCCAGTTCTTCCGTTTCGATAACTTCGATGGGTTGTCCGTTTTCCAGTATCGTATCTTTATTCGCCCGGTTGGCGCGGACTAATGCTTCAAAATCCTCATTCATCCCGACCTGTCGCTCGCGCCCGTTGATTGTGATGCGCTCGGTTTCCTTGTTCAGCCTTATCCGAGCCGCGCGGCCATGAGTTATAACGGCAGGCTGACCGTCAACCGTAACTTTCCAGCCCGGAAAATCGAAAGTCCGTATCATCAGGCGGTCGGGATCTCTTAGCTCGGCCCGCAGGGCGCGGTGATGCGGGTCCCATCGCTCGATAGTTACCTCGCCCTTCCCTTCGGCAAGCTCGGCCGGATCGACTACGGGCAGAGCGAACATATCTTCGCTGGCGGTGCGCGGGATCGTAGCGAAATTTACGTGCTCAAGCGAAGGAACAAAAACGGGCGCTTTCGAAACCGGGAGCGCGACTACGCCGACTCCAAAGAGGATTCCGCCTATCGCTATAACAGCGGCCAGCGAGTTAAGGAGAAGCCGTCCGGAGCGCAGCCGCTCTTTAGCCGCATTGATAGCAGCCTCGACGCAAGCCCCCGCAAGCAAAGCCAGCACCAGAGTTGTGATCGCGAGCATCCTCCACGTGAAGACGCCTATATTGATCTTTGGAATGAAACGCCCGATTGGATAAGAGAGCTTTGTCATCATAAAGGCGGCAAAGCCTCCGAGGATAACCCACAAAAGCACGTGCTGTCTGAGCGCAGGCTTCAGCAAACGCGAATACGATTTCACGGCGAGCAAGACGACAGCGCAAGCGGCGATCAGGGCTGTTCCGAAAATCCAGATAGAATCTATCAATCTGAAAAACGGATGATGAGAATCTATGTAGTACAGATCATGCACGAAGACATAAGTATTATGGTAAGGCCATGTCTCTGATATGTATTCGTGGCGTATCAATTCCTGCTCGATGGCGGCAGGGAAAAGGTAAGCGGCTGAGATTGCCAGGCCCAGGGCCAGGCCCAGGCCCGCGTAAACAAGCCCTTTGAAATCTCGCCTCATCAACGCCAGTGCTAATAGCAGAACGCCAAAAGCGAGCGTGAATTGATAAGCCGTAGGCGGGTGCGACCAGACAAACGCGCCATAGCTTGCGGCCAGCCCTGATAAATTCAAAAGCAGATGCGCAGTCTGAGACCGATTGCCTGTCGTATTAATATCATTCTGCTCATCCTGAGAACCGCCGGAATAAGCTTTCGCCAAACATGAGCATTAAAGGCATCCATATAAAACCGAGCAACTCTGCAATCGCGCCGCGCTGATATTGATCGAGCAGGTGATAAGGCAAAAAGATATATGCCGCCATCGCGGTTAAGGCCGCGAATCTGGACATAAAGCGCCTCGCATAGATATAAATTGCCGCAGCCGACGCAAGCATCATCAGCAAATGCGCATTCAGAAGCGTGCGAATCCAATCGCCCGACATCGCATAAAAGAGTGACGTTATGTAATAGACTCCTGGCGGGTAATAACTCATCGTCGGAGCGCCGAACCCCCGGTTCGTATCCTCTTCCCAGCGCGGATAGATCGATCCGGCGGAAAGGCCGTGGTAAAAAGAGCGCATCTGCTCGTAATGCAGATGCATGTCGTGCGTAGCGGGCATCTTCAATTCCAACCCGCCGCCCTCCGTTTTCGTCTGGCCCATGAAAAAGAACGGCACTGAGGCCAGGCCCGACAGGGCCACACACAGCAGGGCTATAAGCAGGCGCGTCTTTCTCTCTTTCTCTTTTTGTGATTTGTCTTCGGCTACTCGCGGCACTACTTTAGTTTTAGTCTTCACCAACAGGCTCCCTGTCTGTCAAATGATCGGATAAGTGATCGGGGACCGAAATATTTCACAAGGGGTTGAGTAGAATGCTAACATAGCCTTAGCCCCACTGGAAGGCATTCAGAGAAATGGATTATGAAGTTGAAGCTTAGATTCTGTTTTTTATTTCTATTAACATTGATACTCGTCGCAAACACCGTATCACTTTTTTCTAAAGGTTATGCGCAAACTGCCTCGCGAGAGCCGGCATTGTACGGAAATGAAAGAGGCCTGGTCGCGCTCAACCAGGCCTTGAAAGACCTTGCCAACCCGTTCATCGTCATGGCGGTCGTGGCTTCTGCTGCCGATATTGATTACCCAACGATTGCGTATTACAGAAAAAAGCTGGGCGCAAGATGCGTAATCACGATTGCGACCAGGGACGAGGCAGGCGAAAAAGGAGCGCCGCCCGCCTGGCAAGAAGAGACCGCCGTAATAAACACTCGGCGCGCGCTCGCCGCCGCGAAGACGGTTGATTCTGATGTCTATTTTCTCAACCTGCCCGACTCAGGATACACAAAAACCGCCGAAGAGGCTTTAAGCAAGTGGGGCCCCGATGCGGTTCTTGCGAGACTTGTCCGAGCCATTCGTTTAATACACCCCGACATAATCATCAGCAGACCCGAGACAAAAAGCGATGACGGCCAACAACAAGCCGTCGCGCGATTAGTCAACGAAGCATTTGACGCATCCAGTGACGTGAGCCGTTTTGCCGAGCCTGATACGGAACCCTGGCGTGTAGGCCGCGTTTTTCATGAGGCCGAAGAAGGTGCGTACGACGTGGCGGTTCCTACTGGCGAATACGACGGCGACCGGGGGCTTACATACGAGCAGATCGGGCTGGCCGCGCTCAACGCGTATACGGCGTCGCGACGCTGGCCCGAAAGATTCGATGCCACACAAGAGCAGATGTTTTACAAGCTCAAGCGGTCGGCCCCCGACGATAAATTTCGCCCCGGCGGTTCTCTGCTCGATGGAATCATACTTCCGGAAAACCTGTCTCGCTCGATTGCTCCGCCCCGCGTGGGCGATGCTTCGTTAATCGAAGCTATAGGTATGAAGGAAAAACTGATCGAAGCGATGAGAGAGAGGCTGCTAGAGAAACGCGCCGAAGGGACTATAACTGAGATACGGGAGCGATACGGCTCCCAGTTTTTCCGAATGATTCGCTACATCGAAAGCCTGGAACGCGCCCTCGCCTTTGCCCTCGACCTGAGTTTAGAAGCCTCATTGGCAGACAGAATACTTGTACGCGGTCAAAAATTATCGCTCAAGCTCGCGTTGCGAAACGGGGGCAGCCGCCAACTTCCCATAGTCTTTCACACGCCTGACGCGCTCCCGCTGTCGGACAAAAAGCCGGATTATAAAGCGAGCGAAGTAACCGTAGCCTTTGCGGGGACGGTTACGACTCATGAGGCGCAGTATCAAATACCGGATGACGCCGCGCTCACGCTGCCGCACACGACACACATTTACAAAGAGAGATATTACGCCCTCTCTTCTATTATGCCGGGCGCGCATGCGCTTGAACTTTTCGGCGCTCGCTTTGTTGCGTATGCCGAGATTCAGCTCGAACAGACTACGATATCATTGCCAGTACTGGTCTCTTTCGACATCGCGCCGCCGATTGAGATGGCTGCTATTCCATTCGCGCTCGTAAAAGACTGGGCAAAGCCTCGCGACTATGATTTCACGGTTCGCCTTCGCAATCGCACAACCGGCCCGTTTAAGGGCGAGTTCTGGATCGTCCCGCTAGGGCTGACCGCTGAGGATTACAAGCCGCAGGTTGTGAGTTTTATAAAAGAAGATGAAGAGATCAGCATAAAGGTCAAGCTCAAATTGCCCCTGCTTAAGCCGCCGCTTTCGCCGGAGATACTGATGGAGGTACGGCGCGAAAAGCCTGCCACATCCGAAGCCATCGCATCTGCCCAGGTTCTTGTGAAATCGGGCGAGTTCGAAGTGGCCGAAGGGGTCAAGGTAGGTTACGTAAGCGGGTTCGATTCGTGGCTAGGGTTCGCACTAAACCAGCTTGGCGTAGAGTATACAGAGCTTCGGGTTGAAGAGATCAAAACGAGCCTGCACGGGTCCGTCGAGAATAACGTTTCGCAATCGCAGACCACCTGTGCCGCGCTCGCGCGCTTCGACACGATAATCATCGACAACCTGGCATACTTCACCCGCCCCGATTTGATTACGGCAACCGCGTGCCTTCTCGATTTTGTAAATCGCGGCGGAACCCTGGTCGTGCTCTATCAGCAACCTGATGATTGGAACCTGTTGCTCGCGCGCGGTCAATTTGCGCCCTTCCCCGTCAAACTTACAAAAGACCGCATAACAATCGAAACCGCTCCGGTAAAGCTTCTTGAGCCGGAACACGCAGCTCTGTCAAAGCCTAATAAGATTACTGAAAAAGATTTCGAGGGCTGGGTTCGCGACAGAGCTATCTACTTGCCCGGAGAATGGGCGACCGAATACGCGGCTTTGCTTGAATCCGGTGATCCTGGTGAAGAGCCTCGCAAAGGAGGGCTGCTTGTGGCGCGGCACGGCGCGGGAACGTTTGTCTACACTACTTTTGATTGGCGAACGCAGGCGCTGGCTATGAACACGGGCGCGTATCGCGTGCTGGCTAACATGATTAGCCTTTCAAAAACTCTAAAGCCGGAAACCGACACTAAACCGCCGAATTAACCCGATCAGCTCATTTCAACATTTCGAGCTACACGTCGCAGCAGTAAGGGCTGGTCGTAAAGCGCGATCAACCCCCTGGCCACCGATTGCCTTGGGCTTTCGGCTATGCTCACCTGTAACCGCGTGGCAGAGCTGACGCGCAGATCCATTCCTGCGAGATGCGCTATCCCCCCGGTCAAAATAAGCCCGCTGTCATGCACGTCGCTTGCTACTTCTGGCGGTATACGCTCAAGCACTCCCCGGATCGCTTCGACAATCTGTCTGATCGTCGGATCAATCGCCTGGTGGACTTCGTGTGTCGACACCTCGACGGCTTCCGGGCCGCCTTCGTTCATGTTCTGGCCTTTGACCGCGCTCTTGTGATGTTCGGGCGGCTCGATTGCCGACCCTAGAACCTGCTTCAACCGCTCGGCAGTCCGCTCGCCGATCAAGACGCGGTGATTGTGCTTGATATGATCGATTATGGCGTGGTCCATATCGAGCCCGCCTATTCGCAAGGTCTCGGATTCTACGATTCCGGCGTTTGCTACCACGACTATCGAAGTGTTGCCGCCGCCGATGTCTACTATCATCGAGGCTTTCATGTTTGTAACGTCGAGCTTCGCGCCTATAGCAGCCGCAAGCCCTTCTTCGACCAGGTAAACGCGACTTACCCCGATTCCTTTCACTACCTCGCGAATCGCGAAGCGTTCCACGCTCGTTATGTCCGACGGGACGCTCATGATAATCCGGCGCGAAAGGCGGGCGCGCCCGCCGCGCGCTTTTCTGAGAAACTTGCCCAACATCCTTTGGGCAAGCTCTGAGTCGGCCACAACGCCCTCTCGCATTGGATAAGCGACCTCGACATCTTCGGGCGAGCGGCCAAGCATCTCAAGCGCTTCCGTGCCTACGGCCATCACTTCATTCGTCACGCGGTCGATTGCCACCAGTGAGGGCTCGCTGACGACCATCCCCCGCCCGCGCCCATAAATGAATGTATGCACCGTTCCGAGGTCAACAGCCAAATCTTCTGTGAAAGGATTACTCCAAAAACTCATTTAACACCTTTAGCAGACGACCTGTATTCCGAGTGAGTGATGATAACAAGAGGATTCGAAAACGAAAAGTTAAACTGAAAAAAAGAGGGCTTGCCGAAGCAAGCCCTCTTTTTGAAATAACGCGTCCACAGCCTCAGCGGATGACGACCGTGTACTGGGCCTGCGGGGTCACGACCTTCTGCGAGACCAGATCGGTGATCTTTACGGTCACGGTATAGGTGCCCGGCTCGGCAAGCTTATCTTTTATCGGGATTCCGCGAGCGACGGTCAACTGTTGCCCCTTCAGGTCTACAATCCCGGCCTGGGTCTTGCCGTCTTCCAGAACATACATCACCTGCTGGCCGTCCTTCATGATGATGTATTCGACCTTGAGCGCGGGCTGCAATGTGGCCTGGTCCATCTCTGCGTCGTAGACCTGCAAAAACAGCGCCAGGTTCTGGCCCGGTTTGTAGACGCCCGAGACGAACGGCTTCACTTTGTAGCGGCCCAGAACGAACATACCTGACGTCAACTTGCTATCTAGCGGCTCGATGGAAGCGGCTAAAATCAACGTGCTCGTGGCAAGCTGCTTCTCTTGATAACGCGGAACTTCAAACGAATGGTGAAGGATGCCCGTCTTTCCGCTAGTAACGTCTCGCGCCACCACGTTCGATCTTATAACGTCCCGGCGGCAGCACGACGTTTTTCTGGTAGATCGAGCGCTGCGTCTGGCCTGCGCTCAACTGCTGCTCGGTGTACCTCGCGGTCTGGACAACGTCTTCAAAACTCCCTGCGCGACGTCCGGAAAGTCCCGTGAGACGAGCGTAGATGTTCACGGAGCTGGCGTATATGCCGCCCGTGTTTTTGAACGACAGGTCTGAGTGATCGAACTGCATCGTGAACGATGTGACGACCGACTCGCCGCTTATTCGCATAAAGTCCGTGCGGACGCTGAAGGGCAGTATGTCTGAGGCTATCTCAGGGAGGTCCGCCTTTACTTGCAAGTCGGGGAATTTTATAGCGGGCGGCTTTTGCAATTCCGAGAGCAGGCTCAGCCGCTCGAACTGTCCGTCCTTCGCCCTCGCCCCGAATAGAGAGCGGCCCCCGCCGCCGTAAAAATTGCCGACGCCGACGCGGTCGGCCTTGCTTGAGAGGCCGAGGCTTTCGGCCAGCGTCAAACCGGCATTCGGGACGTAAAGCATGGCGTCTTTTTCATCAGGGCTGCGGGCTATGCGGTACTCGCCCGAACCCGACGGGTCGACGAACTCTATCTCTATATCAGACCCGATTCCCTCTATGTAACGATACCACCAGATTTCGAAAGGATAAGTAGACGTGCTGCCTCCCCCGTGATACGAAGGGCGCTCGTAAGGGCCGCCCGCCGGGTGAGCTTCGATCTCGTCGGGCTTGCCGAACATTATGTAGATGCGGCCCCGGTCGGTCTTCCATCCGGGTATGCCGGAGGCGAATTTTTCGTTGGCGTACTGTATGCGCTCGTAATACTGCTCTTTGTACTCGTTCTCGTTCGTATCAGGGTCGGGGTCGCGGCGCAGCCAGAATTGCTCTATGAACTGGTCGCGCTCCTCGTCGGTCTTGAGCGTCTTGAAAGCCTTTCGCTCTTCGTCCGTGATGATGTAATTGACATCTTCGTCGAGCCACTTTTTATAGACGCTCTTCAGCTCATCGCGCTTCTTTTTTTCATTGGGGTCTTTCTTGCCCTTTTCCTGCGCGACCGCGAAGCTGGCCGACCCGAAGGCGATCATCAGGCCCAGAACTACAGCAATTGATCTCTTGAAGAGGTTAACTTCACCCTTCATAACTCCTACTCCTTTCGGTTAAACCTGGAGGTCCATTTCTTGAGTGAGCGTTGATTAATCTAAACTGTAAGTTTACGTGTTGCGCTCGCTTACGGTCAAGTACTGTCGCGGCGCAAGGCAGCACCCCGGCAAAACGGTCAATCTTAGAATGGCCGCGACCGACCGGCTTGCGGGTTATTCCTGCAACTGCTCATCGCTGTGGCGTTTTTTATAAAAGACCCAGGCGATGCCTATGCTCAAGAAATATAGGATCAGCATAGGCGCGGCAAAGACCAGGAGGTTAGGGATGTCGGTCGTGGGCGACAGAATTGCCGCCACTATGAAGATGATAATCAGCGCGAACCGCCAGAATTTCCAGAGCAATCTGGGCGTGACTATCCCCAGCCGCGACAGAAAGAAGGTCACCGTAGGTATCTCGAAGACCAGCCCCAGGCCGAGCATTATCAGAATAATCAGGTCGAAATACTCGTCGGCTGATACGAGCGGGCGCAGCTCGCCTTCCGCAGCAACGCCGAGCAGGAAATTGGCGGCTCGCGGAAACGCAATGTAGTAGGCGAAAGCGCACCCCATCAAGAAAAAGAGCGATGACATTATGATGAACGGGGCGGCGTATTTTTTTTCGTGCGAGTAAAGACCGGGCGCGACGAATCCCCAAACCTGCGTCAGCAAAAACGGGACGGCGAAGAATATCGCCGCGTAAAACGAGACTTTGATGTAAAGATTAAAGGCCCCCTGAACCGTCCCCACGATCAATTTATTGTCAGGGTTAAGATTCCCGCTCGAAGTCGAGTACAGCTCTTTTGGGATGACCGTCCCTTCAGGCAGTACGTTGGCTTCGTTTATTATGAGCGGAGTAGTCGTGAGCAATTCGATTACGTCCGCTTGCCTTTGGACTTTGAGGCGAATCGTACCTCCGGTCTGTATGAGCGCTCCGCCTACGCGCGCATCCGTAGGCAAGGTGAAATTGACTTGTGCGCCGTCCTGCAAATCCCAGATCGTTTTCAGCTCGGACTTGATGCCGAAACCGGCTTTTCGCTCTGAGTCGAGCATCGCGGCGCGGACGGGGATCTCCAGAAAGTTATAGATCTTGTCAGAGAATATCCAGCAGAGTACAAAGGCTATGAGGACAAAAGCGGCGCTGCGGATCAGGCGCGTGCGAAGCTCGTCCAGATGATCCAGAAACGACATGCTGGATTCATCTTCCTGCTCTTCTATCTCCTGTTCGGGTTCGGTGTAGGTCGTCATCGTGATAGGAAAGAAAGAAAGCGCGTCGGCCACTGATACGCGGGCGCTTTGTGCCGCCTTTTACATCCAGTCGCGCTTCGTCTCCGTCGCTCCGCTTTCGCCCTCTTGAACGGTCGCGACCGTTTCATCCGTGGCGGGCGAAGTCTCTTCCACGGTGTCGACGGGCCAGTACGAATCCGATTGCGACACGGTCGGGTAGTTGTCGCCCGTCACCTGTGCAGGAATCTGGGGAGGCGCTTCAAAGCGTTGTTTTTCGATCTCGACTTCCTGCTCCCAGGTTCGCTTGAAATCGTCGCTGGCCTTGCGGAATTGAGCAAGGCTCTGGCCCAGGCTCTTGCCCAGTTCGGGCAGTTTTCGCGGGCCAAACACTATTAGAGCTATCACGAGTATGACCAGGATTTCCGTCCACCCCAGATTTCCCATAACATTATCCTCACATTCAGGCCAATCAATTATAAGGGAGAGCGCGACGCAGACCGCTCGTTGCCAGGTTCAATAGTAGGTTACGAAAACGATTCAAGTCAACACCATCTCCCGCGCGTTGTCACGCCCGCGACTAGTATATATAATCGTCGCTTCGCCGCAAACTTTCATTCAGATTTAGCCGGAGGATAATTACAATGAAGAAACGACTCTTTCTGTCGCTGACATTTGTGCTGGCAGCGGCTCTCACTGTTTTCGCTCACGACCCGCGAACGACAGCAAAGGATTTTTCCCACACGATGTTGATAGAGGGGGCGGGCAAGCTCACGCTGAGCTTTAAATCGCTCCACTACAACGAGGCATCCTTTAATGCCCGCAAGACCGAGCGCGCGATGACGACGTTCAACCGCGTCTGGAAAAACATCGGCAAGTTCGAAACAGACTTTGACGTTGTCATCGGCGGGGTGCCGGTTCCGAAAGGCTCCTACTCGCTTGGCTTCAACTTCGACGCTAATGACAACTACAAGATGGTGCTCGGAAGCGGGGGGAAAGATATTATTGCCCCGCTCCAGGTTTCGATGGACGGGCCGAGCGTCAACTTTTTGAGCCTGGACATCAGGCCCGAAAACGGGGCGGACTCTTTCACCTACGAAGCGCGATACGGGAAGCTGCGCGCCTGGGCAGAGGTCAAGGTCCCCTACCTTGCCCCGCATGACCACGCTGCTGAAAAGCCCGCCGAGAAGAAGCCCTGATCGGACGGTCTGCGTACGTAACATCAATGACGACGACGAGGCGAAACCGGCCCGAGCGGCGCGGCTTCGCCTCGTCGTAGCGTCAGATGCAACCTCTCTTTACTTTGCTTTTGATCCGGCTCGCTCAAGCTCAAACAAAATACAGAATAAACAGATAAGTGGAGGAGAAGATGAAAAGACTGGTCGCCATTCTAGCAGTCCTCAGCCTGCTTTTGATCTCCAATCCGATTCAGGCGCACGACGGCAGCAAGCCGCAGGATAAGGGGCCATTCAAGTTGCAAAAATTGACCGGCGAGGTCTACGCCCTGTTTGGCCGGGGCGGCAACATCGGCTTCGTAGTCACAAGCGAAGGGGTTGTCGTCATAGACGATCAATTTGCCGACCTGGCTCCCGGCATAGCCGAGCAGATAAAGTCCGTGACCACACAGCCGATACGCTTTTTGATAAACACCCATCACCACTTCGACCACACGGGCGGCAACGCTTTCTTCCTAAAGATGACGACGATTGTCGCTCATGATAACGTCCGCAAGAACATGCTTATGGATGCCAAGTCGGTACAGGCATCCGAAGTCCACGCGCCTAACCTGACGTTCGACCGAGAGATCAGAATCTACCTCGGCGGCAAAGAGATTCAGGCCTTCCACGTCAAGCGCGGCCACACGGACGGCGACTCGATCATCTACTTTCCGCAAGACAAAGTGGTCCACATGGGTGATATGTTCGTTAACAAAAACATTCCATTCATCGACGGCGCGCACGGAGGACTGACAGCCGAGTGGATCGAAACCCTCGACGCGGTGATTGCCCGCGTAGACCCTGCATCTCAGATAATTCCCGGACACGGCGAAGTCGGAACGGTTGCGGATCTGAAGAGTTTCAAGCAATACTTTTTAGACCTGCGAGCCGCCGTCAAAAAAGCCGTAGACGCTGGAATGACGCGCGAGCAGGCGGTAAAAGATGTCAAGCTTGAGCAGTACTCCGGCTATAACGGTTACGCGCAGCGATTCGCCTCAAACGTAGGCACGGTGTACGATGAAATGAAGAAGCAGTAGACAACGGGCAGCGGGCAGTTGCATTGAAAATCTCAGATTTGAAATTTGAAATTACGAACAACTGCCCGCTGCGCACTGTCCTGGAGGTTTAATGAGTTTCTATTCCTCGTATTGGTATAAATCTGTGCGAGCCGCCGTGCTGGCTTTTGTTCTTACGATTTCGGCCCTGCCGGCCACATCGCAAGCGCCTGCCCCTGCGCCTGCTCCCGTTGCGCCGCCGTATCAGTGGCCGCGCAGCCACGATTATGACGTTCGGCACTACCGCATCGAAGTCAGTTTCGATTGGGCAAAGAGATCTGTCGCCGGCGAAACTACGGTCAATCTCCGCCCGTTCAAAGGCGATTTTAAGGAGATCGAGCTTGACGCGGGCGAGATGACAATAAACACGGTTAAGCTCGGCGAGGGCCAGCCGCTGAAGTTCCGTTACGAAGGGAATGAGAAACTCTTTATCTCGCTTGATAAATCCTACGCGGCGGGAAGCGACATCGCCGTTAAGATCAACTACTCGGCAACGCCAAAGAAAGGCTTGACCTTTATCACGCCCAACGAAAACGACCCGACACGGCCTTACCAGATTTGGTCGCAGGGAGAGACTCAAGATAATCACTACTGGTTCCCGTGTTATGACTATCCAAACGACAAGGCGACCAGCGAATTGATTGCCAGGGTCGAAGACAAATTTAATGTCATCTCAAACGGCTCGCTCGTGAACGTCACACCGGACGCTGCGAAAAAGACAAAGACCTGGCACTGGAAGATGGATCGGCCCTTCTCAAGCTATCTGGTCTCGATCATCGTAGGCGAATACGTCGAGTTGAAAGACCAGTATAAAAACGTGCCCGTCATCTCCTACGTCTACCGCGATCAGGTGGAAGAAGGGCGAGTCTCTTTCAACAAGCTGCCGAAGATGGTCGCGTTGTTTTCCGAAAAGACCGGGTTCGAATACCCTTACCCGAAATACGCCCAGACGATGGTGCGCGACTTCGGCGGCGCGATGGAAAACATCACGGCCACGACGATGACCGATACAGCCGTCAACGATAGGCGCGCGCTGCTCGACGTATCTTCCGACGATATCGTTGCGCACGAGCTTGCTCATTCCTGGTTCGGCAACACGCTCACCTGCCGAGACTGGGGCGAATTGTGGCTGAACGAATCTTTTGCGACGGTGATGGAAGCTGTATGGACCGAGCACGATAGGGGGCGCGACGATTATCTTTACGACATCTACGCAGACCAGGAGACGTACTTCCAGGCCTGGACGAACGGGATACGTCGCCCGATTTCGACCAGGCGTTACCCCAACCCGGATTCGGTCTTTGACGCTTATTCGTACCAGCGCGGGGGAGCGGTATTGAACATGCTGCGCTTCGTTCTTGGCGACGAGATGTTTTGGAAAGCGCTAAACCATTATTTGAAGAAAAACCAGTACCGGACGGTTGAGACTCAAGACCTCGTTATCGCGATTGAGGAAGCGACCGGCCAGAACCTGCAATGGTTTTTCGACGAGTGGGTTTACAAGATGGGGCATCCTGAATTCGAGATCGCGTCGAGTTATGACGAGGGGGCGCATACGCTGAGGCTTACCGTCAAACAGACTCAAGCTAAGGATGATAGGCGCACCTGGTACGAGTCACCCGAGTTTTTCACGATGCCCGTAGATATTGCCATAACGACTGCTGCGGGCGAAAAGATAAATCGTGTCTGGATCGACAAAGCGGAAAAAGAGTTCTCTTTCGCGGTTGATTCGAAACCGCTGATAATCAATTTTGATCGCGGGAATCAGATCATAAAGCGCGTGAGGTTCGAGCGGAACGACGAAGAGATCGCCTACCAGTTGCTTCACGACAGCGACGTGATGGGGCGGCTGCGCGCGGCCATCGATCTGAAGGCGCAGCGCACGGAAGCTGCCGCTCTCGCGCTCTCAGAATCCGTGAAGCGCGAAGGTTTCTGGGGGGTGCGGGTCGAAGCCACGAAAGCGTTATCGGCTTTCGGAACCGGGCCGTCTCGCGCGGGGTTGCTCGAAGCGGTCAAAGACAAAGACGCCCGAGTTCGCCGGGAAGCGGTCAAAGGGCTTGCCGCTTTCAGGGATGAGAAACTCGCGGACCTTTTTATAAGCACAATAAAAAACGATCCGAGCTATTTGACAATCGCCGAATCGGCAAAAGCGCTTGGCCAGACCGGCTCGTCTAGCGCATTCGATGTTCTTGCCGACACGGTCAAACAGGAGTCGTGGCAAGGCACAGTCCGCGCGGGCGCGATAGCGGGGCTTACCGCGCTGAAAGACCCGCGCGCAATAGAGATCGGTCTGAAGTACGCCGTGCCTGGGAATCCCCCCGCCGTGCGCGTCACATTGATAGAGTTGTTGTCACAGGTCGGCAAAGGGAATGAAAAAGCTTACGAGCTGATCGTCGCTGCTTTGAAAAACCCGACCTTACAAATCCGGTTCGCGGCAATTCAGGCGCTGGGACTGCTCGGAGATGAGCGCGCGATTCCTGCACTTGAGGCGCTGGCCAAGACGGGCGACCTGCCTAGCTTCGCCAATAATGTCATCATGTTCACGATCACCCGGATCAGAAAGGCGCATAACCCGGAAGAGAAAAAGACTGAGAGGTGAGTGCCATCGGTCAGACCTGTAGCTCGGCAACAGGTTCATCTTTTCTTTTGTAATGCGACTCAATATATTCGTCGAGGATATGAATAAAATCGGCGACGATTGATTCCCCTTGAAGCGTTTTGAACATTCTCCCGTCCACGAAAACGGGAGCGCGCGGCTCTTCACCCGTTCCCGGAAGCGATATGCCGATGTTCTGGTGCTTCGATTCCCCCGGCCCGTTGACCACGCAACCCATCACGGCGACTTTCAACTCCTCAACCCCATTGTACCGCTCGCGCCATTCGGGCATTTGCTCGCGTATGTAGTTTTGAATATCTTCGGCCATCTCTTGAAACAGCGTGCTGGTCGTCCGCCCGCAGCCGGGACAGGCAGTAACCATCGGCGAGAAGCTGCGCAATCCCATGGTCTGGAGAATTTGCTGCGCGACTATGACCTCTTCGGTGCGGTCTCCGCCGGGCCGAGGAGTCAGTGAGACGCGAATCGTGTCGCCTATGCCTTCCTGTAAGAGCACGCCCAGCGCAGCCGTAGACGCGACTATGCCTTTGCTCCCCATCCCGGCCTCGGTCAGGCCGAGGTGAAGCGGGTAATCCGAACGGGCTGAAAGAACGCGATAGATCGAGATCAAATCCTGCACGCCTGAAACTTTCGCGCTCAGTATAATCTTGTCGTGATCGAGCCCGCAACTTTCGGCCAATTCCGCCGATTCAATCGCGCTTAACACGATAGCTTCGTGCATCACTTCCTTCGCGTCCTTCGGGTCGGGCCGCGCGGCGTTCTCATCCATCAGTCGCGTCAACAACCCCTGGTCGAGCGACCCCCAGTTGACGCCTATGCGAACGGGCTTATCGTTTTCAATCGCGACATTGATCATCGATTGAAAATTCTTGTCGTGGTGCTGACCCGGCCCGACGTTGCCCGGATTGATGCGGTACTTTGCCAGCGCGCGCGCCGTTTCCGGGTACTGTTTTAACAATATATGGCCGTTATAGTGAAAGTCTCCGACGATGGGTACTGCAATCCCGCGCTCGCCGAGTTTTTCAACGATGTGCGGGACAGCGGCTGCGGCCTGGCGAGTGTTGACCGTGATGCGGACAAGCTCTGAACCTGCGCGAGCGAGTTGCTCGACCTGTAGCGCGGTTGCCTCAACGTCTACCGTGTCGGTGTTCGTCATCGATTGGACGACGATAGGGTTGTTGCCGCCGGCCAGGACGCCGCCCACGTTTACGGCCACAGTTTTCTTTCTCTCGATTTTCACCACTGAGATGCCCCTTTAAGCTGCGAATCTTAAATGAGGATTGTAACTGCTGGCTCAATCAGTAGCAACTTTTCAATTTTCATTGCGGAATAAGCGAGTTGGATTTATCTTTTACTCCCCACCGCCAACGAAAGGTTAAAAAAGATGAGGGACAAACTCGACGACCTGGAGCAGGTCAAGCAACGGATCACGGCAACCGCTCCTTATGAGGTTTCAAACCGATACACTCTGCCACATCATATGGTGACGACGGCCTTCACGCTCGACCATTACCGAATCGTTCGCACGCTCGGTGTCGTTCGCGGCATCACCGTGCGCTCGCGCTCTTTTTTCGGATACATGGGCGGCGTCATTCATTCGCTGAAAGGCGGCAACATAACCGCGTTTACAAGGCTGTGCGAGATGGCGCGCGCCGAAGCGTTCGAGATCATGATCCAGCACGCAAGCGAGATAGGCGCAAATGCCATCATAGGCATGCGATATGACGCTACGGAGTTGTTGAGCGGAATAACCGAAGTGCTGGCCTACGGGACCGCCGTCATAGTCGAGCCGGTTGAAGAAAGCCAAGAGGCGGGCTAATCCCGCCTCTCAACGAATTCATGGATTGGATTGCGCTTTCGCCTACCGAGCCATTATCGCTACAACTTCGCGTTGAGGCTCGCCGCCGGTTACTCTTGCTTCGCCTTCGTCCACGTACACGTCGATCTCGCTGCGCACGCCGAAGCGCCCTTCCAGGTAGATTCCCGGCTCGATAGAAAAACAGGTCCGGGGGATCAATACCCTTTGATCTTTTGTTTCGAGGTTGTTGATATTCGCTCCGTTGCCGTGAACTTCGGTGTGAATGTTATGGCCGGTTCTGTGTATGAAGTACTTGCCGTATCCGGCTGACTCGATCACTGCGCGACACACGTCGTCAACCTCCCAGCCGTAAATAGTCCGGCCCTCTGCGAATGCGTCTTTTACAAAGTCGGTTGCGGCGTCGCGAGCGTCTCGCACGACGGTAAACACTTTATTGACCTCTTCGGGAATGCTCTCGCCCACAAAAGATGTCCAGGTAATATCGGCATAGACCGAATTCGGGCGGTCCAGCTTTGCCCACAGATCTATCAGCACGAAATCATCTTTGTTTATCGGCGAGTGCTTGTCGCGCGTAGGTTCGTAGTGAGGCATCGCGCTATTGGCATTGACGGCGCAAATCGGAGGGTCGCGTGTAATCATCCCGTGGTCCGCGAAGCGACCCACTATGAACTGCTGCATGTCGTACTCGGTCGTCGGAATTCCCTCTCCGATACGGCGGCCAATCTCAGCGAAAGCTTCGTGAACGATCTTGTAAAGCCCGCGCGCCGCTTCGTCGTGCATAGCAAGCTGTTCGTCGCCCCAGGCCGATTCAAACTTCTGCACCAGATCGGCGGAAGATATGATCTCTATCCCGAATGAGCGAAGCAGCTCGATAGTTCCGCCATCAACCCTTGAAAGATACGGGATGGCAGCATCGGGCGAATACTGCATCGCGACGCGAGGCGCGCGCGCGTCGGTCAAAGCCGCAAGCGAGCTTCTGAGGTGTTCGTGGAGCTGTTGCCAGGGCAGATAAATGAGCTTTTCGCCGGGCAGGGCGTCAATAACATCGCGCTCGATGGAGTGGACAATCTTTGTGGGCTCGCCTCTGCGCGGGATGAGGTAGAACCATCGTCGCGTCGCCATGTGGCCCTCGCTCGCCAGTCCCAGAATGTTTTCCGCGATAGGGTCGCTGCCGCGAAAGTTATAAAATAGCCACCCGTCAAGGTCTGCGTCGTTTAAAGCCTGTTGAATTTTATCGATCACACTCGCCTCCGCTTGATAAATATCGAACTTCAGTTTTTTACATTATTAGAAGCCCGATTCGCAACTACACTTTTCCAATCTGCGTAATAGACTATTAAGCAATGGTTCGGTTAAAAATAGGGCTAGGTTATCGAGTCGTTTTTTTACTATGATATACGACGTGCCGCGCGAGCAGACAAATAAGCGATTGAGGCTGATCCTGGGCGGTCTTTTTTTCGCCCTGCTTTTCATCTGCATCGGGGTGAATATGTATCGCAGCCTCGCGATACTGAGCGTTCGGAGCGATCCGGGCTGGGTGGCACAACAACAAGGCGCCCGTCTGTATATCGCGCAGGTCGCTTCGGGCCTGCCGATTCAAGTCGAAGATGAGATAATTTCGTTAAATCGCCAGGCGATCAAAAATCCTTATGACGTTCTCAGCGTCTTTCAAAACACGCTGCCCGGCGAGCTTTATCAAATCGAGATACGCCGCGACGGGCAGACCAGGTCGTTCTCCCTCAAGACCGGGCCGGTGCTGACTTCGGATTGGACTTTGATGGTCGCGGGATATTTGATAATTCCCGCGATATTCATAATCACAGGTTTTGTGGTCTTCCTGCTCAAGCCCTACGACAAACAGGCGCTTCTGCTCGCGCTGATGTTCGGAATGTTTATCGGCGCGCTGATGGCAACGACCCCGTCATTCGCGGGTGTGCCGCCCTGGTTGATGGTTGTGATGCTGATCGTGCAGATCGTCTCGTTATTCCTCTGGCCGGTCTTCTTTCATTTCTTCCAGATTTTTCCTGAGCCGTCGCCGCTGCTCAGACGTTTTCCACGGCTCTCATACTATCTTTATGTTCCGCACCTTATCTTCATTTTTCCTTACTTTGCGATACTGAACCTGCTTGCGGCCTTTGGGCGTGCAGAGAGTTATAATTATTTTAAATTCTCATTAGCGGCCTTGGGAACCGTGGGTATAGCCCTTTCGGTTCTTTATGTGGCCGGCGGGCTATTTTCGCTGATGATTAACTACCGGCAGGCGAGCCGCGCTTCGCGCCGCAAGATGCGCGTCGTCGTGGCCGGCAGCATAGCCGGTTTTTTGCCGATGTTCAGCTCGCTCGGACTGGCCTTTGTATTCAATCTAAAAGATACAAATCCGATGCTTGAGCAATGGCTGGCGGTAATAGCCTTTCTCGCATTCCCGCTTTTTCCGCTCTCGTTCGCTTACGCCATCGTTCGCCACCAGGTCATCCCTATAAGGTGGATCTTGCGGCGAGGCGTTCGCTACCTGCTCGTATCGCGGGGATTCATCATCATACAGGCCATAGTCGTATTCGCGCTCTTGAGCTTCCTGCTTACCGGCGCTCGCATGGCTTTCATCGACAGCCTCGGCACGCGCGCAGACATCGCGGTCACTATGCTTGCTACGGCGGTCGCCATAGGGCTGCTCACAATCGTCAACCACCGCGTTTTGCCGATCATCGATCGCAAATTTTTCCGCGAGGCTTATGATGCGCAGCTAATCCTGTCAGAGCTGGGTCAGGAGATTCGCGCCGTCCCCACGGTTGAGAAACTGTTGGAGCGCGCCGTAGCAAAGATTCAAGCCGCGCTTCACATCGAAACAGTAGCGATCTTCCTGCAAGACGACCAGACCGGTGATTACAACTGCGCCATCACATCGCGCGCTATGAGTGATAATTCATTTACGTCGGACCTGGATCGAAGCCTAACGCTGCCGGACGCGGGTTTTGTGGTAGACCGAATGAGCTACTCGTCTCAACCGCTGGTCGTTGATTTCGATTACGGTAAGCAGATGATGAGTCACTCTTCCGGCCCAGGCAAAGCGGTTGCGAGCACGGTTGCGAGCGACGCGCGGGCAAGGGAGCTAAAGACCCTACGCCGAGTTCGTTCGGCCCTGCTATTGCCTGTCGCTACGAAGGACCAATTGCTGGGAATCATCTCGCTCGGCCCCAGGCTGGGCGATCTTCCCTACTCGCGCGAAGACAAGAACTTGCTTATGGCGCTGGCGTGGCAGATGGCTTACGCGATTCAGAACGCGCAGCTTGTACAGATGATCAGCGAAGAGGAGCGGCTTCGCCACGAGCTTGAGATAGCCACTTCAGTCCAGCAGCGGCTCTTTCCTCAAAGTCCTCCTGATGTTGGCCGCGTAGAATTAGCGGGCGTCTGTCACCCGGCGCGCGGCGTCGGAGGCGATTACTACGATTTCATACTGCTCGGCCCCGGCAGGGTAGGCATTGCAGTCGCCGACGTTGCAGGCAAAGGCATTTCGGCTGCCCTCTTGATGTCGACCGTGCAGGCCTCGCTTCGCAGCCAGGCCCCTTCCGTCAACGGAAACCTTACGGGGCTTGTCGGCTCTATGAACCGGCTGCTTCACGTTTCTACGGATGCGAGCGCGTATGCGACCTTCTTCTACGCTCAATATGATGAAGAGGCGGGCCGTCTGACTTACGTCAATGCCGGGCACAACCCGCCGATACTTATGAGAGCAGCGGCCGCCACGCAAGCGCGGGAAGCCACTCAAGCCGTAGCTGCGGGTGATCGAGCTGCCTTAAAGACAGAGTTCAAAATGGAGACGGAACAACCGAGCATCTCTCTGTTGAGTACCGGCGGGACTATCATCGGGGCGTTCGACACGTCGGACTACGAGCAGGAGACCATAGAGATGTTCGAGAATGACCTGCTGGTCGCCTACACGGACGGCGTGACGGAAGCGCTCAACCCGGAGGGCGAAGAGTTCGGAGAATCGCGTTTGCGCCGCATCATCGCCGGGGGGGCGCAATTGTCGGCCAACGAATTGACGATGAAGATAGTTGAAACCGTGCGCGAGTTCTGCCGTGACATGCCGCAGCACGATGATTTGACGCTGGTCGTTATGAAAGTGAAATAACGATATTAAAACAAGAAGATTCACCGCAGAGACACAGAGAACACAGAGCGGGCGCAGAGCAGAATATGGTTTTCTCTGCGCCCCCTCTGTGTCTCTGCGGCGGTGAGATGTATCGGAATACCCCGCGCTTACTTTATAAATCCGGCTTTTTCGCTTCGATAAAAAGCATCGGGACAGTCATCCGCAACTCTCCACTTCGCTCTGCCGCTTCGTTCAGCCGTTCTTCAATTCTCTGGAAAACGACTCTCTCATCATCCGGGCTGACGACGGCACGCCAACCGTCAAGGAACCCTATCTTTGTCAAAGAGTGATTCAACAATGCGCTGCCATCCAGGAAGCGCATGTCAAAGCTATCTTCAATCACCCTGTTCACATTGAAACCCGCGTCGTGTAGAAGTCCGGTTAAAGACTCTTTCGTGCCTCTGTGCATCTCGTTAGCATCCAGGCGATCAAGGTAAATGGTCTTATTCAGTTCGCCCAGAACATCGCGAAATACTGTATAAAACTGCGCGAAATGGCCTTTGACATTGGTCGTCAGGTAGAGCGTTCCGACCGCGCGCGCGACCCGAAGGCACTCGGCCAGAACAGGCGCGGGGTCGGCAAAGTTATTCACACCGAGGTTAGAGACGATCACATCAAACGTGGAATTCCGAAACGGCATTCTTGCGCCGTCCGCTTCAAGGATAGTCAGGTTGGGGAGTTGATAGAATCGCTGTTTGTACCTGGCTCTGTTTAGACCTTCGCGCCATATATCCATGCCGGTTATGTGACAGGAAGCGCCTAAAAGATTTGCCATCTCGAAAGAGGGAAACCCATTGCCGCAGCCGAGGTCCAAAATCTTCAGGTTGCGGCGAAGCTCCATGTTATTGAGCAGCAACGCGCCGAACCTGGATGACCAGAAAGACAGCTCATCAAAGACTGAGGCGAGCGCCGGGTCGTCGAGGTCGTTTCGATAGCTGAGATAATCGGTCATGCTTTTTCAGCGCGGAACTTCAGCACTGGCCGTCGCAAAAAGCCCCGCGAACCGAATAGAGAATAATGATGACCGCAACGGCGATCCCCACGCCTATCGCGACTTTTGCGCCGGTCGAGAGATTATTGCCCTTCACCTGGGAAACGTCTGTGTAAGCAATAGTCATCGTCGAAGAAGAGTTTATATCGGACACGACGAAATGTTCGTTTTGAATTTCGCTGATATAACCGACCAGCTTTGTCTTATCCCGCATCTTTATGGTGACGCGCGATTGCTGTCCTACGCCTAGCTTGAGTATTCCCGCCTTTACCTTTTCGATGTACTTAACATCCCTCTCGGCCTTTGAGCTTGCGACAACCTGTCTTTGACCGATCAACGTAAAAGCTAGCAAAAGGGCTACCGTCAATGTGGTGATTTTCTTTAGCATAGGCATCTCCTTCTGGTGGCGAGCGGATATACAAGCGTCAGCCCAGTGTAGCACAACTTAAGAGATTTGCCTCAGAGAGGAGCGCACGTTGCGGAGGGTTTACGAATCTACCATTGCGAAGCCGTGCACGTTGGCGAGCCGCACGTACATCCTGTTGAAGCTGGCCGTAGGAAGGTGATTTGAGTAGTGTTCGACCGTTGCGTCGTTTAGCTCAATGACTTCCAGCATGGAGGAGTCCGTATTTACACCGTTTTCGGCTCCGATTAATAACTGAGCGAAAGTAAGCCCGATGCGCCCGCGCACAACTCCGAACGAGGTGTAAAGAACGAGGTGGCCGAAAGCCTGCGCGCCTTCAGCCGTGAGCGAGGATTTTAAGAGGTCGATCAGCGCGTCTGCTTGTCCTGCGGTCCTGCCTTGATTCATTAATGATTCCTCAGCCATAAAAGGGCGATCAGGATGACGGCAATCTTACAATAAGGCGAAACCCCTGTCTATGTTATTTAGAAGAAAGCTCGAAGCGGCGCAATCCCATAGCCTGAGCTATTGAATTGCGCCGCTTAAGAGCTTGCATAAGAAACTTAATTTCTTACGTACAAGTAGCCGGGCGATCTCGCGCCGGTATTACGGTCCATAACGGTTATCGTAACAGGAACACCGCGAGGCACTACCTCGTTGATCTTTGCCTTGCCCAGCTTTAGATTCATCCGTGTGAGCGTGCCGTTTGAAAGCTCATATGCGCTGTCGTATTTCGTCCCCGAAAGAGCAACGCCGTTGACCTCGACTACCGTCGAGTTGCGCACAAATCCAAGCCCGTCAACCGTCAGGAGCTTTTTATTAGCTTTCACTCCCCCGACGCCCAGACCTGGTGCCGGCGGAGTAAAGTTTGAAATGGCATTGTAGGCATTCGCGCGCGCCGGATTCGTAGCCTTCGATGCTAGCGAGTAGACAGGGTCGCCGGTCGAGATTATCCGCTGCTTGACCTGAGCAGGAGTCAGCGAAGGCTCGCGCGACCAGATCAGCGCCGCTATGCCGGATACGTGTGGCGCAGCCATTGATGTGCCAGATGCGAAGCCATAACCACCGCCGACCAACGTGCTCAAGACCCTCACGCCCGGTGCGCCGACTTGCACATTCCTAAGACCGTAATTTGAAAATGACGCCAGCCTGTCTTCGCTATCGAGCGCGGCGACAGCGATCAGCGAATTCATGCTCGAACTCCAGGATGCCGGGTAATCAGCCTGCTCGTCTATGTTATCGCCCACCGAATCGTCGCCGCCGTTCCCTGCTGCATTAACAAATAGGATTCCCGCCTGGCCTGCCGCAGAGATGGCGCTTTGCAGTGACGTGCTTCCGCCCGAACCTCCCCAACTGGCATTGATCACTCTTACGTTGACGCCTTTACGCTTCTGGTCCATCGCGTAGTTTATTGCTTTGACCGCATCGGCAGTGCTGCCGTTTTCGTCGCCTATGAACTTGAGCGACATCAGCTTTACATGCCACGCAACTCCGGAGACACCCGTTCCGTTGTTGCCTGACGCGCCTATGATTCCCGATACGTGAGTCCCATGAAAATCTTCGTCGGCGTTAACGACGAGCCGGTTGCTGTTGGCCCTGAAATTCCAGCCGTTGATGTCATCAACGAAGCCGTTTCTATCATCATCCACTCCGTTGCCTGCCACCTCGCCCGCATTCACCCACGCGTTGGGCGCCAGATCAGGGTGCGACAAATCCGCCCCTGTGTCTAATACAACTACTACCACATCCTGGCTCCCCTGCGTTATGTCCCACACCCGCGTCGCCCCTATGTCTGCGCCGGGACGCCCGTTGTTAAACAGCCCCCATTGCTCATAAAAGTACGTGTCATTGGGCGTCGTTGCTTGAGGATAGATCAGGTAATTCGGCTCCGCGTACTCGACCGAAGGGTTGGAAGATATTTCCGCGATAGCCTCTTCAACAGAGATTCGGCCATCAAGCTGTAGCAGGAAAGCGCCTCCTGTCTCTGCCGACATTATCGGCTCGGCCCTCTGCGCGCGCGATGGCAATAGCGTTTCTGCTACTCGCTCGGTATCGATTCTACTGTTGCCGTCCGCCTTGAATTTCACGATCACTTGATTGTCTACGTAGAGGAGCCTGACCTTTGAATCTGCCTGGGAGCGAACGCACACATCAGGTATTAAAAATGACAGTAACATAGCAAGGGATAAAAGAATTCCAGTATTTCTTCTCATGCTTAAAACCTTTGCCGGGCGCTCGCGCTAATACACACTGTTGGCATGAGCAGGCGCGCTATTGCCCTGAACTATAAAATCCATCTGTGAGTGGGGGCAACACCTAAGGAACCTATTGCGGTCAGACCTCTTTGGGCCTTTCTGCCAACCGAGCAATTATAAAATCCGGTTGTCCTTTACCACAATATCCACAATAATAATACAACTTATTAAAGCTCGTTCAATACTCTTTTTAGGGCCTTCTAACCGTGCCAAAGAGCAGCTACGGTTATCTTCTGGCGGGCTTCTCTATTCGGGGAATAACAAATCAGAACGGCGAGATTTTGTACAGGCGACCGGCAGGAGTGTCGTGAGCTTGCCTGTGAATCAGTTTCTAATATAAGAGATGGCTGAGAGACCTCTCGCCTGTCGCGGTATTCAAGACAGCGACTGTCACGGCGACGCCAGCCGGAAATGTAGACTTCATGCCGGGCTTTCCGAGTTTCACCTTTATGCGCGTGTAAGCCCCGTTAGCCAGCTTGTATGATTCATCGAATTTGGTTCCTGTAAGCGCAACGCCATTGACCTCGATTACAGTTGAGCCTTTCAAGAAGCTTAGACCGTCTATGGTCAGGGTCTTCTTATTGGTCTGCACAAATCCGATTGAAATAGGGACATTTTGCGGGACGGTGTCGGTTAAAGCGTTGATGGCGCTTGCACGGCCTGAGCTGACTATCCTTGAAGCAAGAGCCCCTGACCGGCTGGGCCGTGCGTATGATTCTCTGTTTAACCTGGGCGGGCGTGAGCGTCGAGTCTACAGACCAGAGCAACGCGGCGATTCCAGTCACGTGAGGGGCTGCCATTGAAGTACCGCTCAAATAAGCATACCTGCCGCCCGGCACGGTGCTAAAGATGCCCCCAGCAGGGCAAGAGCACACGCCTCCGGGCGCTGCTACGTCCACGCTCAAGTGGCCGTAATTGGAATAAAGCGGCACTGAATCCGAGCGGTCGAGCGCCGCCACCGAGATCATAGAGGAAATCTCCTTGCTCCAGGCGGCAGGGTAATCCGGTTTTTGATCAATGTCGTCGCCAGAGCCATCATCGCCGCCGTTCCCAGCCGAGTTGACAAAGAGAATGCCTTCCTGTCCCGCCGTCGCTATTGCATCTCGCAGGGCCTGTGCTTTTTCGGCGCCGCCCCAGCTTGCGTTGATGGCCCTGAGATTAACGCCTTGCTTTCTCAAAGCCGTCGCGTAATTGATCGCTCTGACCGCGCCGTCTTCTGTGCCTTCAAGGTCGCCATTCCTTCTGCCGATAAATTTTAATGACACCAATTTCACGCGCCACGCTACGCCCGCCACTCCTATCCCGTTGTTACCGGCGGCCCCGATAGTTCCCGACACGTGAGTTCCGTGAAAATCGTCAGAAGCGTTTTCAAAGAAACGGTTGTTGTTGGAAAAGAAGTTCCAGCCGTTGATGTCATCAACAAAGCCGTTCCTGTCATCATCCACCCCGTTGCCTGCCACCTCGCCTGCGTTCACCCACGCGTTGGGCGCCAGATCAGGGTGAGACAAATCTGCCCCCGTGTCTGTAACGGCCACGACTACGTCCTGGCTACCTTGCGTTATGTCCCACGCCCTCGCCGCCCCTATGTCTGCGCCCGCAGTACCCGAGTTATCGCCTTTATTCGACAGCCCCCATATCAGATTAAAGAATTCGTCGTTAGGCACAGTCTCTGCGGGGCGGATCAGATAATTTGGCTCAGCATATTCGACGCGAGGGTCCTCCAGTGCGGTGCGAACTGCATCCTCAACGCTGAGGCTGCGATCAAATTGTAAAAGAAAGAGTCCGCCGCCTTCGGCAGGTTGAAGCGCTTCAACCTGTGCCGCCCGTCCGGGCAATATAAGTTCAGCAACACGGTCCAGGCCGCCGCCTGCCAGCGAATCTGATTTCAGCTTGACCAATATCTCGCCCTCAACAAAGCGCGGTTTTGCGCCGACAGTTTTTTGAGAGTAGACAGGTGAACGCGGCGAGAGAGCCAGACAGAAACAAACCAGAGCGATCAAGGCTATCGCGAATCTTTTCATATCTTCACACCGCACGTGGGGCTAAGGTTTTTTGATCAATTTAAGTTAAGAGGCAGGCGCGACGCCCGCCTCTTAACGGCCAGTCTCTAGATCGAGCAGGCTAAGGCTGCTCGCCCTCTTTTTGGGGCGCGTTCTGTTGCTGCTGTTGTTGCTGTTGCTGGACCACGTTGCTGCCCGGAATTTTTTTGGCTATGTCGTTGAATATCACAAATCCCATCAGCAGTATCAAGACTACGAACCCGACCTGCATCATGCGCTCTTTGACGCGCAAGGAAAGCGGTATGCCGAACAGGCCGAGGACTGATTCCAGTATGAGCATGAAGATCAACCCGCCGTCGAGCACCGGAATCGGCAGGAGGTTGAATATGCCCAGATTGAGCGACAACAGAGCCATCAGATTAAGGACGGACCACGCGCCGCGCTCGGTCGCTTCCTGAGTTATGCCGAGTATGCCAATCGGGCCTGTAAGAGTTTTTCCAGGCGAGCGCTGTCCGGCGAACATCTGAGAGATGGCCTTCCAGGTCAGCTTCAGTATTCGCTTGTTCTCTTGAAGTGAAAACTTAATCGCTTCGATTGGCCCCAATTTCGTGACTATTTTCTGAACGTTGATCAGGTCAGGCTCGAACCCGATTCGATACTCGCCGTCATCCATCTGAGGCGCTGCCGTTATATCGAGCGTCTGGTCGCCGCGCTTGACGGTCAACGTCACGGGCTGCCCGTTGCTCGCGCGTATGGCGGTGATCACATCAAGGTTGCCATAAGGGCTTTGCTCGACAGGCTTGCCGTTGACTGCGACTATTTGATCGGCCGGCAGTAGTCCCGCCTGCGCGCCCGGTTTATCCTTGCCGATGTTTTTTACTATGAGCTTGGCGTCGGAGCCGATATCGGGCTTGAACCCGGCATAACCTATCTCTTCTTGCTCGAAGGGGCGCGATGCTACAGGTAAAGTGAGGTCTATAATCTGATCGCCTCGTTTAACCGTGACAGGGATGGTCTGACCGGGATTGACGAGAATGGAGTCTTCGACATCGCGCCAGAGCGGGTTCTCTTCACCATCTATCTTAAGGATCAAGTCGCCTCGCCGTATGCCCGCCTTATCCGCGGGAGAGCCCGGCTCGACTGCATTGACCTGCGCGGGCCACGTCCTGTAAGCCTCGGTCTCGAAATGGATCATCGCGAGGATAGCAATAATGGCAATGGCCGTCAGTATATTCATAGCCGGCCCGGCAACGGCGACAAGAAATCGCTGCCACCTCGGCTTTGACATAAACTCGTAGGGCGCGCCTGTCCTCTGCTCGTCCAGGTTCTCGCCCGCCATCTTCACGTATCCGCCCAGCGGTATCAAGCTGAGGCGATAGTCCGTGTCACCTTTCTTAACCCCGAAGAGCCGCTTGCCGAAGCCTATGCTGAAGACCTCAACACGGATTCCGAATAATTTAGCTACTATGAAATGGCCAAATTCATGAATTACGATCATCCCGCCTAGAACAAGAATAAAAACGAGTACGCCTATCACGGCAAATTCTCCTTCAGATCAAATAGAGCCACAACTCAACGGCCTGTTAGCATGCACGCAAATTCGTCAGACCGATATACAACTTTAAGTTTATCTTAGTGCGATGAGGGTGTCTATGAGCTTTCTAAGTCCTGAGTGGGAAACCAAAACACTGTGCTCATGTTTTTACTCAGGACTCGGCACTCAGGACTTTCGATGCTCGTGCCCGCGCCCAGCCGTCGGCTTCAAGAATAGCCTCGATGCTAGAGCAGGGACGTGTGTCGTGTGCGTCCATCGTATCGGCTATCACGCGAGGAATATCCATAAAAGCGATCTTCTTATCAAGAAACCGGGCCACCGCCACTTCGTTTGCCGCGCTCAATGCGGCAGGCATCGTGCCGCCTTCGCGCATAGCGTCATAAGCGAGTCTGAGGCATGGAAATCTTTCAAAATCAGGCTCAAAAAACTCCAGACGTGAAAGTCGCTCGATTCCGAGTTGCGGCAACTCGGTCACCAGGCGCTCCGGATAGGTGAGCGCGTATTGAATCATCAATCGCATGTCGGTCACGCCCAGTTGAGCGATGATCGAGCCATCGATCATCTCGATCATGGAATGAACTATCGATTGCGGGTGAACCATCACGGCTATCTCGGAGGCTGAAAACCCGAAAAGCCAGCCCGCTTCCATAACTTCAAGCCCTTTGTTCATGAGCGTGGCAGAATTGATAGTGATCTTTGCCCCCATCTGCCAGGTCGGGTGCGCGAGCGCCTGCTCGACACTCGCCCGCTTCATATCGGCCAGTGAAGTTTCGCGAAAAGGCCCGCCCGACGCGGTCAATATCAATCGCTTTACTTCGCTGGTACGTTCTCCGCGCAGGCATTGATGAAGGGCATTATGCTCGCTATCTACTGGGAGCAACTCGGCTCCCGCTTCACGTGCTGCTCGCGTCATCAACTCCCCGGCCATAACGAGAGTCTCTTTATTCGCGAGACAGACGCGGCGGCCAAGTTGCAGCGCTTTGTAAGTGGGCAGAAACCCGACAGCGCCGACCGTAGCGGAGACGACTATCTCGGCATCCGAGACGCAGGCCACTTCGACCAGCCCTCTGTCGCCGAAGACAATCTCCGGCATGCGGCTTACGCCCGCGTCACGCAGCCTCTTTGTCAGCTCAGGGATGTCGCTCTCGGCTGCCACCGATACGAGTCGAGGTTGGAATCGCGCAATCTGGCGAGCCAGCCCATCCAGGTCACGACCTGCGGCCAGGGCGCTGACTGAAAATCTTTCGCGGAGGGAGTCGATTACGGATAAGGTGTTTTTACCGATCGAGCCGGTCGATCCAAGTATGCTAATGTTTTTCATAACTCGAATGAGCGAAAGCGATTTTAACACGCTACACGCGCCATTTCAAAGAATGGCGGCTAACGGCCCGACGCGGGCTAATGCTATAATTCCGCTTCGCGATTTATTCGATAATTATCTAAACCGGCTAGGATGCGAATTTTAATCGTCAAGCTCAGCTCTATAGGCGACGTGGTCCACACGCTCCCGGCAGCGGCCCTCGTCAGGCGAGCGTTGCCCGAAGCTCACATCTCGTGGATAGTCGAGCGGCGTGCCGGCGAGATTCTCAAAGGCTCGCCCGTCATAAACAAGCTGATCGAGATAGATACTCGCGAGTGGCGAAAGAATGTGATTAGTAAAGCAACTCTCCAAGACATACGCAGCAAGATCGAGCAGGCGCGTACGGGCGCGAGCAATAACGGAGCGGGCGTGAGCCCGGTTGATGTTGCTATAGATTTTCAAGGACTGATCAAATCCGGCGTAGTCGCGCTGGCGACAGGGGCCGTCCGCCGTATCGGGTTTGAAACCCGCGAGCTGCGGGAAAAAGCGAGCCGGTTTTTCCTCACCGAGCAAGTAGAGACCGCACAGGTAAAACACGTCATCGAAAAAAATCTCGCGCTCGCCGAAAGCCTCATCAATAACGAAAAACCGCTTAAGTCTCGGTACGAATTCCCGATTTATGTTTCGCCGGAGGATGACGAATATGCCGACCGCGTGATGACTCGCGTCGGAAGCCCGTTCGCAATTATCAATCCCGGCGGAGGCTGGCCGACAAAGCTCTGGCCTGTCGAGCGATATGGCGAGGTTGCAGATTGGCTTTCAACTAACCGCGCGATCAATTCCATAGTCACCTACGGGCCGGGCGAAGAGGCGATGGCTGAGGCCGTTCGCGCAAGCTCGCGATCAAATGCGGCTCACCCTACGCCGTCAACTCTGAAGCAGTTTGTTGCGTTGGCGCGGCGAGCGCGTCTCTTTGTCGGAGGCGATACCGGCCCGCTTCATCTCGCCGCAGCCGCAGGCACGCCAATAGTCGGGCTTTACGGGCCGACCTCGCCTGAGCGCAACGGCCCGTTTGATAGTAGAGATATCACTGTCGGCAGAGATTTGTGGTGCCGCACAGATTGTTATCGTCGTAGCTGCTGGCACTGGGAGTGTATGGACATCCCGGCAGGCGAAGTGATAGACGCAATATCAAGGAGATTGGAGTGATGAGTAATGAGTAATGAGTATCGGCACTCTGTTTTTCACTCATCAGTCATTACTCATCACTGAATAAATATGGTTGAGGCTAGCAGAGAAACAAGATTTACATTTCGCAAGATAGCGCAACGGATAAGAGTACCTGCGGGATTCATTCTTGCCCCGCTGTTGGTTATCGCTGCGCGTCCCACCGGCATCTCGTTGATAGCGGGCGCGGCGCTCGCGTTAATCGGTCTGACGATCAGGGCGTGGGCTTCGGGGCATTTGAGAAAGAACCAGGAACTCTGCGTAGCCGGGCCGTATGCCTACACGCGCAACCCGCTCTATTTCGGCACATTTATTATGGCGACAGGCATAGCAGTCGCGACCAACTCGCTCTGGTTTGTGGCGCTTTTTATCGCAGTCTATCTTTTGATCTACTTGCCCGTGATGGCTGCCGAAGCCGAGTATATGCAAGAGCTTTTTCCGGATGAGTATGAAATCTACAGCCGACGGGTGCCGTTGATGTTTCCGCGCTTGACTCCTTACAGACCCAACAAGGCCGACAACCAGCCAGACTCTCAAGTCAGCCCGCCCAATGCGATAAGAAGCTTTGATTCGTCTTTATACCTTCGCCACCGCGAATACCGGGCTGCAATCGGAATCGCTTTTGTAATGGCCCTGTTAGCCGCGAGGTACTTTTTTCGCATCTAACACCTCGTTGTTCCAAAGTCGGTTCGAGACAGGTATAATTAGATTATGATTAAGAAGCTATTAATCGTATTGATGGTTTTGATTCAGGGCGCATCCGTGGGCTTCGGGCAGGTCGCGTCGGACAAGGTCGCTGCCGTCACCGCTCCGAAAATTACTCAACCGCTTCCATTCAAGGTCGGCGAGACGCTTACTTATGAAATAAATTTCTCAAAACTGATCTTCTCAGGCACTATCGGCGAGCTGAAGCTCTGGGTGTCAAAGCCTACCGAGCCGCAGCAATCTGACTTGATAGAGCTTAAAGCAGAAGCCGTCTCAAAAGGTCTTTTCCCGAAGCTGTTCGGCATCAAAGTCAGGGACCGATTTCATTCGATGGTCAGCACAAATGATCTAGGGCTTCACACCTCAACCAAACAGATCGAGGAAGGGGCGACGCGGCGCGAGCAGAAAGCAGTTATCGACCGCGAGGCCGGTCGCGTGACTTACATAGACAGAGACCTGTCGAAAAGCGCGGGAACGGCAAACGTAAAAGAGGCAAGCTCGCCTTCGTGGATTCAAGATATTTTATCGGCTACATATTTCGTTCGGACTCAGAAGCTCAACCAGGGCGATGTGATCCAGGTGCCCATAAGCGACAGCGGCCAGGTGTATAACATCGAAGTCGTCGTAGGCCGTCGCGAAGAGATTAAGGTCAACTCGATCAAGTTCAAGACGATTTTGCTGGACGCAAAAGTCTTTGACGGGCGTTATGTGAAACGCAGCGGCCAGATGTTTATCTGGGTGACCGACGACGAAAAGCGCACGCCTGTTCGAGCCAGGATAAAGACTTCAGGCGCTACCGTAACGATAGACCTGAAGAGCCAGCAGCATTCTTAAAACAATTTTCGGAAAAAGATTCACCGCCGCAGACACAGAGAACACAGAGGGGGCGCAGAGAAAACCAACATCTGCTCTGCGCCTCTGCGGCGGTGAGATGTTTTGAATAAAAAATTCAGCGCGGAATAGTCAATTGTTTATCAAGCTCTGCCCGACAGGTTGCCGCGTTGAGTGCATACGGAAAGCCTTCCGGGTTAACGGGCGACATTTCTATATTCAACGTCAGCTCTTTTGAATAAAGCTCTCTCGCAAGCAATCGCAAGCTCGCCGGGCATTGTCCGGTCTGCTCGACTCTCTTGCGCAACTCTTCGTTGATCTTATCGATCTGATCTAGCGAGTCGAGCTGTTTTAATCTGGCCGCCGCCTGATTGCGTATGTTCGTCTCTTCACTCTTTGCATACTCTTCATAGATTTTCCGAGCCGTCGCGCGCTCGCCGCCTTGTATCCTCATCACTCCGGCCATGTCGGCCATCCAATCGCGCGCGCCTTCGACTCGGCTGCCACGCTCGTACCAATCGGCGGCTTTCGCATAATAACCCGCCTTCTCTTCCCCCTTCGCCTGGTTTCCCGCCTGCCAGTAAATGTAGGCCAGGTCTTGATAGAGCCTCCATTCGTTCGGATTGGCGGCGATGCCGCGCTCAAGCAATTTTATGGCAGCCGCCAGATCGCGCTCCGGCAAAAAGATCGCTCCGAATCTGTAAGCCGAAATATGTTGAGGGTCGAGCGTGACAATAATATCGAGCAGCGGGGCAAGCAATTCCATACGAATCTCTTTGGTGCTTCCAAAGGACGGCGGCTCGCCGGGTGCGCGGCTATCGATCAGCTTGCGCCCAAAGTATTGAACTGTTCTTATCCAGTATATGTCTGCGGCAAGCCCATCCAGGCCCAGGCTCATCTTCTTTATCAATTCGCCGGAAGAGAAATAGAGGTTCTCTTCGTTTGTCGATTCGCGTGGAGTGGATGAGTCGATCCAGCGCTGCAATGGATAAAGCAGGCAAAACCCCGCGATGATTATGACTATTGGTATCGCGCGTTTCATAATCACTTAAAATTCCGTTTCTGAAAAATCAAAGCGGCGGCGGATAGCAATATGCTCGCATATATGATCGCATAGACGGTAGCCGACAAAGCCATTGAGAGAGGAACGATCTTGCCGCGCGAGGCTTCGCTGATAAAACTAAAATTCGACAGGTTCGGCAGCAAATAATAAAGCGCTATCAGCACAACGCGAGTCACCGCAGAATCGGTCAACTCGGCGGCAAGTCGCAAATCGGGGCTGAAATGGCCTATGACATAGACCGCGAATGTAAAGAGCGCAGCAAGCATAGGCGTTGAAAAGCTGGAAAACATAAGCGCGACCGCGACCACAAGCATAAGCTCAAGGAAGATCAAATAGGCCGCCGGCAAAAGCGTCAACTGCAACGAGACGAACCCGCCGTTTACGTACATCAAGGCCAGCTCAATTCCGATGACCATCACGACGCAATTGACTAACAGCGTCATGCATAGCCCGAAGAACTTTCCTATTATGAATTCATACCGGTGGACAGGCTTTGAAAGCAGATTATAGATCGTGCGCTTGTCTATCTCTTTGAAGACGAGGCCGACGCCTATGAAGATTGCTATAAGCGCGCCGAATACGAGCATCAAACTCAACCCCAGGTCCATTATGAACTTGCTCTCCTGGTCAATTGAAAGCTCGCTGACAAAGACGGACGCGCCAATCAGGATCAAAACAAACAGTATCAAATTGTAGAGCACGCGGTCGCGGACCGATTCGCGGAACGTGTTGATCGCTATTGCGGCGATCTTCGCGCGCATTCCCGGCCTCAAGTTAAACATCGGCCCGGCGACCTGCTGCCTTGTGATTTCAGTGGTAGCCATTGTCCTCGCAATATAGATGCTATCAATTTCAAGCAGTTGCATCTATCGTTTTAAGCCGCTTAAACTGTTTGAAATCTTTTCCTTCAGTTCTTGTGATTTTGTCAAATCAAGCGCGCGCTCGAAAGAGCGAATAGCGTCATCGCGCCGCCCTCTTTTTTTATAGACCTCTCCAAGCTCATAAAGGGCTTCGGCATCATTGGGCGACGATTTTAAGAACTGTTCAAATTCCCTCACGGCGTCATTGTCCCGGCCCAAGCGAGAGTAGCAGCGAGCCAGATTGTACTGCACTGCCGTCGCTTTCGGGTTTACACGCAACGCTTCGGTAAAATACTTTTCGGCCTTCTCATAATCTTTCGCCTCAAAATAAACAGTGCCGAGATTATTGAGCGATTCTACCATCTGAGGGTTGATCTCAAGCGCGCGCTTGATACTCGCTTCGGCAGCTTCGAGATCACTCATGCCAAGATGAGCGCGGCCTAGCGCGTCATAGATTGTCGGCTCGTCAGGCTTGAGCGCACTCGCTCGCTCAAGCATCGCGCGCGCGCTGTCGTATTGCTTGAGCTTAATCAACTCTAGCGCGGTGTTGTATTGAGGCGCCCAATAATTCGGGCTCACGCGCGCGGCATTCGACCAGACCGCATAAGAATTGGCCCACGCCTTATTCTCAAAATGCGTCCCGGCTGCAAGCGCGACCACTAACAATGCCGCCGCCGCAAGGCTCAATTTTTCGGTCCTCGACTGCGAAAGCCTAAACAACCCAAGCCCCGCCAGATAACCCAACCCTGCAACAGAGATATACAGGTAATGATCAAAGACCAGGTACTGCTCTTGCGAAACCTGTCCGAGTTTAAGCACAGGTAATAGCGGGACAATAATCATCAACAACGCCAGCCATACTTGTTTGCTGATACGAGCGCGAAAATAGATCAGTAAGCCTGTGATGACGGCGAGAATAATGGCGAGCAAGAAGAATGTTGGAGACGCCGCTGAAGTTATAAACCTCGTGTCATAAGTGACGCTCAGGCCGACGGGCCATACGAGGTGCAGCAAGTAACTGCAAATCACAAAAGGCAGCGTAAAAAGCGTGTGAGAGAAAGGCCGATCCGGAGCTTGAGGATTGCTCCACATCATTTCACCGAGAACCAGATATCGCGGGATCAGGTAAACCAAAGCCGCCGCGACAAAAGGCAACGCGCGCTTTGCAGCTTCTATCAAGCGAGCGCTCATCTTGCCATTTGAGATGACCGCTTCGTAGCCGAATATCAAAATAACGAGGCTGAGGGCTGTTTCTTTAGCGAAAGCCGCGACGATGAAAAACAGAAGCGACCACACAAGATACCTTCTTTTCTCCGACGACGCGGACGCCTTCTCTTTCCCCGATGGGGCTGCGGGTGGATGACCGTCACGATGCTTGAGATAAAAGTAAAACGACGCGAGGAAGAATACGCCAAACAACGGATCGGTCATCCCGCTGATCCAGCTTACAGATTCTGCGTGGACAGGGTGGACAGCAAACAGTAACGAGGCGATTAAGGCAACCAGTTTTCGGCGCGATAATACCAGAATGATATAAAAGATTTCGACCGCACAGATGATATGAAGAATCAGGCTCACAAGATGCCACCACTGCGGCTGCAACCCGAATAGCTGATACTCGACCGTCAGCATCAGAGTAAAGAGCGGCCTGTAGTACGGCAGTGGCGCGGGGACGTTCGTAGTTTCGCCTTGCTCGCGAAAAGCCCACACGTGAGTGGTAAACCCGCGCGTGATGTTATCCCAGGAACGCAGATTCTGGTTTTCGACTATCTGCTCGTTGTCGTCAAAGACAAAATCCCCGCCGAGAGAGTTCGCATAAGCCAGAAACGCGACGAGACAAATGAGCATTATTACGCGGCCCGCGCTCAGTTGCTCTACGAGTGAGAATGAATCTTTATCGTGCGCGTTGGCTGAGGCTTCGCGCGCGCGCGCGTGTTTGCCTGTGGTTTTCGTGCGTGTAGATTTCAAGATGATTTATAAGAAACTTTTCCTGGCGGGGGCGGGACTGCTCGCAGGGGCAAGGGACTGAGCGCGAGTTTTCGATCTCACGCTTTCAATACTTCAGCAACTCGATCAAGAGTTGATGGGCCGGGGCAAACTCCGAGAGCGCTCCCCGGCCCATTAAATTCTGCTTACCTTGTTATGATCTGACCGTCTTTTGGAATGCGGTCTTGCGGAGTGCACGTAGGCGGCGTCCCGCCTTCTGCTTCGTAAATAGTATTAGACTCATTAGAGTAATAGGAAATATTGCCCGTTCCGAATTTCCCCGTTGAACTGGGTTTCGCAGTCGTGTCGTACATCCCGGGCAATCCCTCGACAACGACAGGATCAGAAGTGTAAAGATAACCGCTCTTTGTGCCGGATGCTAACGCGGCATTAAGCCCGCCGTCTTCACCAAGCTGTGCAAGCGTCCCGAATTTCCCGCGACCCTTTGTCATCTGGTAAGTCACTTGCGCTTTGCCAATAGCCGAGACTTCACCGATTGCAGCCGTCTCGCGAGCTGCCTGTTGAGATTTCAACAAGCTGGGAATTGCGAGTGCGGCGATAATACCGATAATGGCAACCACGATAAGCAACTCGATAAGCGAAAAACCTCGCTCTTGTCTCTTCTTCATAGTACTCTCCTCAGCTCCAGATTGAGCTTCCCCGAATAGGGTAAAGCTTTGTGCTCTCTTACAAAGTCGAACGCGGGCGACCCTGAACGGTTCCGCATAATTTATGAGCTGATGAAGAAACTATAACACAAACGGGTGAGCCTCGGAAAGGCTCACCCGTTTTATGATCAGTTGATCTATTGATAATCCGACTTATTCAATCGGTAAGGCAGGTGCAGCAGGCACCCTCACCGGGAATGCCGCTGTCGGCGCTGTACCGCCATCCAATGCATATATCACAAACGTCTCGTTCGAATAGAATGACCTGTTGCCTGTTCCAAATGTTCCGGACGATTGCGGACGCGCTGAGGCATCAAAGTATGACGGTGCTGTTGCAGTCGCCGCCACGCCTACGCACGTGAATGTGAAACCGCTCTTGTTGCCGCTCGACAACGCTGAGTTGATCAAGCCTTCCGTGTTCATTGCAGCCAGAGAGACCGCGAAGTCTTTACCTCGACCGCGAGTAGATTGGTAAGTTGCTTGCGCCGTACCCAACGTGCGAACCGATCCAATGGCTGACGACTCGTTGGCCGCCTGTCGGGACTTAAGCAAATTCGGGATTGCGATAGCGGCGATGATGCCTATGATGGCTACCACTATCAGCAGCTCTATCAGTGAAAATCCGTTCTCTTTCTTCATAATGCTCCTTTTGCTCCTTTTTTCTTTTGTCTCGCCGTAGGTCGTTTTGTCCCTAGCGGCCGAACTACGACAGATCGCGTTACTAGCATTGGCAAAGGCTGTGCCACGCGAAATAGAAAGTCGCTCTTGTTTTAACTGGTGTCTCTTAAAGAAAAGCTTTTTGAAAACAGTTGGCGGCAGGTTATCATTCCCAAATTTCGTTAAGTGATGAATGCCATTTTTTGTTCAATTTCAATTGAGACACATAAATTTCTTTAAATAAAAAAAAGAACGGGCAAGCCTTTTTGGCGGCTCGCCCGTTTCACACTCAACCAGATTGATAGAGGTTCTATTCAATCGGTAAGGCAGGTGCAGCAGGCACCCTCACCGGGAATGCCGCTGTCGGCGCTGTACCGCCATCCAATGCATATATCACAAACGTCTCGTTCGAATAGAATGACCTGTTGCCTGTTCCGAACGTACCGGACGATTGCGGCTGAGCCGAGCTGTCAAAGTACGACGGTGCTGTTGCAGTCGCTGCCACGCCTACGCACGTGAACGCGAAGCCGCTCTTGGCACCGCTCGACAACGCTGAGTCGATCAAGCCTTCCGTGTTCATTGCAGCCAGAGAGACCGCGAAGTCTTTACCTCGACCGCGAGTAGATTGGTAAGTTGCTTGCGCCGTACCCAACGTGCGAACCGATCCAATGGCTGACGACTCGTTGGCCGCCTGTCGGGACTTAAGCAAATTCGGGATTGCGATAGCGGCGATGATGCCTATGATGGCTACCACTATCAGCAGCTCTATCAGTGAAAATCCGTTCTCTTTCTTCATAATGCTCCTTTTGCTCCTTTTTTCTTTTGTCTCGCCGTAGGCAATGTTGTCCTCAGCGGCCAAACTAACTTTAATCTCAAGCTTGATAACGGCAACGCTTGTGCCATGTGTTCTAAATCGGAATGGTCGCAGGAAACTGTTGTGAGCAAACAAGCTTTCTAGAATCCTGGATTCGAGGCGCTCTTTTCATAGACTTTTCCTAACAAATTGCGTTAGAAATCATTACCACTTTTTGTCAGAAACGGATGGTCCTACCTCGGTATCGGAGAGCTTGATGCATTGGCAGGCGCACCGTCGTTGTAACGGATGACGCCGGTCTGATCGACAAAGTAATGGGGCATGTTAGGAGGATCATCAAGTGGCGTTGCTGTGCAGGAAAAATTCTGGTTTCCTGCGCTCAGAGTCAGCGTGAAACTGTAACCGCTCTTCAATCCTGTTCCGAGATGAGTATCAATCGTGCCTTCGGGCACAAGTTGGGCTAACGTGGCGTATTGATGGAACCTTCTCTCGTATAAGTGTTCGGCTGTCGTAAGCGTTCTGAGCGATTGTATCGCCGATCCTGAGTTAGCATTATTCCTTGCTTTGCGAAGCCCCGGTATAGCTATCGCCGAAATTATCATAAGAATGCCGACTACTACTAAAAGCTCTATCAACGAAAAGCCACGCTCACTTTTCATAACCATCTCCTTGAACATAAAATCGCCCTGCTTGTTCGAAAACCATTGTAATGATCAGCAAGGGTTATGCCATCTCAGCAGGTCGGTCAGCTTTTACTAACTCGTTTCGAGCGCCGTATGAATGTTGCGGGTTTATAGTGTGAGCAAAAGGATGTAATGATCCCCTGTTCAGGGATCGCATTCAAAATTATATTTCGAATGCATCCTGTAGTGGGGGTGAAACAGAAGGCGGTGTTATAGGCAGAGGCGCAGTCTCGTCCAGAGAACGTTGCTTGAAAGAGTCTTGGCCGTTATGCCGACAATAGATTGCCGGTCTATGCGATCATTTATTCGCCGCGCTGTCGCCGACAGCCGTAGACTCGCGCAGAAGGCTCGCCGTCTGGCGAATCTTATGTTTGTCCAGAAGATGACGAAGACTGCGGACCGACATATTCAGTATCTCTGCGGCGCGAGTCTGGTTGCCGCCCGTGCGTTGCAGCGCGCGGATAATGTAGTCCTTTTCGAGCTGAGACAGATAGGCTTCCAAATCCAACCCGTCTTCCGGTAAATCGATGTCTGTAATGTTCCTGGGCTTGTATTTCAATATTCGCTCAGGCAACCACTCAGGCTTGAGACGGCGGTCCGGCAATCCTGCGAGCGGGCCTGATTCGACTCTTTGGCGGTCTACTCCCGCGATGCGACC
This sequence comes from Blastocatellia bacterium, assembly GCA_963728545.1. Lineage (GTDB taxonomy): Bacteria > Acidobacteriota > Blastocatellia > UBA7656 > UBA7656 > DASUNP01. Next base: position 393,491 of record CAVSKO010000002.1, on the reverse strand, counting down.
AGGCTCAAGCGCGACGGCCCGTTCGATAGTGTTCTCAAGCTCTCGAACATTGCCCGGCCAGTCATACGACTCAAGATAACGCATTGCCTCTTCGGAAATCTCAAGCGTGGGCCGACCGGCAGCCGCGCTGTACTTTTCAAGAAAGTGGCGCACAAGGTCAGGTATGTCTGCGCGACGAGACCGCAACGGTGGCATTTCGATAGGAATCACGCTGATACGATAAAACAGGTCGTTGCGGAATGTGCCGTCTTCAACCATCTGCGCAAGATCACGGTTGGTAGCGGCGATGACCCGAACGTCTACGGGAATCTCTTCAATGCCGCCGACGCGGCGAATGCTTCGCTCCTGAAGCACGCGGAGCATCTTGACCTGCATGGCAGGCGTCGTCTCACCTATCTCGTCGAGAAAGATCGTTCCCCCTTCGGCTGCCTCAAACAGCCCCTTGCGGTTAGATACCGCGCCCGTAAACGATCCCTTCATATAGCCGAACAGCTCGGACTCCAAAAGCGTTTCCGTGAATGCGCCGCAGTTGATAGACACAAACGGAGCGCCCGCGCGGTTTGACATACTGTGAATAGCGCGCGCGACAAGCTCTTTGCCGGTCCCCGACTCGCCGGTTATAAGCACGGTCGAAGTCGTAGCGGCGACGGTCTCGATCATCTGGTAGACGGCCTGCATCTGTGGTGATCGGCCTATGATGTTGTCGAGCGAGTTGCGCTGGCGAAGCTCACGTTTCAAAAGCACGTTTTCCTGGCGCAGGTGTTTCTTCTCAAGCACCTTGCCAACCGTCACTTTCAACTCTTCGACATCGAAGCCCGAATCTTTAATTACGAAATCTTCAGCGCCAAGCTTGAACGCGCGGCGAGCCGTGTCCACGGTGGCGAATGCGGTTATCATTATGACCATTGTTTCGGGCGAGATTTCGCGGACGCGCTCAAGAAGCTCGATGCCGTTGATGTCGGGCATCTTTACATCCGAAATGAGAAGGTCATAAACATTCTGGCGCACGAACTCAAGTGCGCGGGTCCCATTCTCTGCCGTGTGAACGGCGTAACCCTCGCGCTTTAAAACGAGTTCAAGCAATTCGCGCATGCTGCGCTCGTCATCTACAACCAGTATCTTCTCCATCACATTCCCTTCTCTAAATCAAACGCGGGTTACTATTGCTTCCGATGTCTCTGGAACCGGGGAGTCAAACTCGCGTTTGACCCGCCCGCTGCCCGGAAGCTTTATCGAGATACGAGTGCCGTTTCCGGCTTCGCTTTCAACGTCTATCTTTCCGTTGTGGTCCCGAACAAGTTGATAAACTATCGCCATCCCAAGGCCCGTCCCGCCGCTCGAAGAGTTGAACGGCTCGAACATTCTCTCCTTCTGCTCCCGGCTCATGCCCTGACCCGTGTCGCTAAAGGTTATAGTCACTTCGCGCCCGCGGGCGGCTTCAAGCGTCACGCGCAGCTCTCCGCCGCTCGGCATCGCTTGTATGGCGTTGCGAGCGAGGTTCCAGAAGATCTGTCGAATCTGGTTCGGGTCGCCGTTATAGTGAACAGGCTCGGCGGGAAAATCCTCCGCCACCTGATGATCGGGTGTCAGCTCGGGGCTGTTGCGGAGCAAGGCCACGGTCTCTGACAAGATGCTGGACAGTTCGATGACCGTTCGCTCGATCCGAGGCGGCCTGGCATAAGTGAGAAAGTCCGAAACGATTCGATTCAGCCTGTCAGATTCGCGCAGGACTATCTCCATCAACTGAGATTGGTCGCGCGAAAGGCTCAGCTCGCTTGCGAGCACCTGGACAGACCCGCGCATGGATGCGAGCGGGTTTCGAATCTCGTGCGCAAGCCCCGCAGCCATCTTGCCGAGCGCAGCGAGCCGCTCCTGGCGGCGAACTTCGCGCTCCAACTCCATCACTTCGGTCAGGTCTTGAAAGGTCAAGACGTAACCGCGAAACGGGAAGCCGTTTGCATTTGTTTGCAGTTCCGGCGCTTCGTCAACCAGCGGCGCGACAGAAAAGCCCAGGTGCAGGTCGCGCCCGTCTGCTGTCTTGCACCCGATATCAAATCGCGGCAAGCGTGACCGCGTGCGGATCGATTCCAACCCGACTTCAATCTGTTTGTCAATGTCCCCGAAAATCGAAGAGATATTGTCGCCCTTAACGTCCTGCGCTTTGTAACCTGTTATCTCTTCGGCGGCGCGGTTGAACGTTAGAATATTGCCGCGCAGGTCGGTCGTCACAAGGCCGCTTCGCATGCTCTCTATGATACGGTCGTTAACAAGGCGATTATCGGCCAACTCTTTCGTAGCGGTTGCAAGCTCTGATGTGGCCGTAGCCAGTTCGGATTCGCTGCGGTGAATCCGCTCTGCCAGATGGCTCGACAGCGCCGCGATAGCAAAGATGGCTGTAAGGTTCAGCGAGAACATGAACTCTGCCCAGGGCAGGCTCTTTAGATCGTAAGGCGCCCACCCGTCGGCGCGCGGGGCCAGCCCGCTCATCGCCAGTACGCCCGTCACTGCGTACATCACAGCCGCAGAAGCTCCGAGCAGAGGGACGCCTGGCCTACCAAATAGTGTGCTTGCGGCAAAGATAATTACCAGATATAGCGCAAGGAAGGCCGACTCGACATCGCCCGTCAAATAGACGAGCCAGGTGACGAGCGCGAGGTCGATTGAAAGCTGGATGTACCCCTGTAACTTGAGCCGGGACGAAGTGCGCTGCGCGATGAAATAGAAAGCCGACAACACCACTACCGCGCCCGCGAGCATCGAGAGGACGGGTATAAACGAACGCTTGGCGTCATCTCGCTCAAAGAGTGCCACAGCCGCAAGCAGTCCAACCGCCAAGGCCAGGCGCGAGACCAACAACCATTGAAGCTTTCTACGCATGTCAGTTGTCCGTAGTCAGTTGTCCGTAGACCGTTGTCCGTCGTCTAAAGTTATAAAATAACCGATAAACAACTGACTACGGACAACTGACTAACAAACTATTTTCCGCCGCCTGCCAGTTTGCCGATGAGCGTGAACAGTGGCAGATACATCGCGATAACTATAGTACCGATTGTGACGCCGAGGAACAGAATCATAGCTGGTTCCATCAGGCTCAGCAAGTTTGCAATCGCGGCATCAACTTCCTGCTCGTAGAAGTCGGCAATCTTTGAAAGCATGGCGTCTAAAGCGCCCGTCTGCTCGCCGACCCCTATCATCTGGCTTACCATCACTGGAAAGATCTGGCTGGCTTTCAACGGCTCGACAAACGTCTGGCCCTGCTCGATACCGGTGCGGACTTTAAGGATCGCTTCGCCGACTACGATATTGCCCGCCGTCTTTGCAGTTATCTCAAGCGATTCCAGAATGGGCACGCCTGAGCTGAGCAAGGTCGAGAGTGTTCGGCTGAACCGCGCTATCGCTATCTTTTTTAGGATAGGCCCAAAGATCGGCAGTTTCAACTGAAGGCTGTCGATCATGTGATGCCCGCTGTCGGTCTTGTACCAGGCTTTCGCCGCAAAGACCATAACGCCGACAAAGATTGCTATCAGCCACCAGAACCCGGCCAGGAATTGCGATATCGAGACTACAAGCTCGGTCAACCACGGCAGCTTCTCGCCCGGCCCCAGCAGTCCTTCAAAGATGTTCTTGAAGGCGGGGATGACGACTATCATGATGATCGAGATGACTATGATCGAAATCACGATAACCGCTATCGGGTAGATCAGCGCGCTCTTCACGTCGCTCTTGAGCTTGACCATCTTCTCAAGATAGGTTGACAGTCGCTGCAAGATGATGTCTAAAATACCGCCGGTTTCGCCCGCCGCAACCATGTTGGTGTAGAGCGGTTCGAACACGCGCGGGTGTTTAGCCATCGCATCCGCAAGCGTCATACCGGCTTCAACGTCTGCGCGTGTTTGAAAGATAACCTTTTGAAAGAACTTGTTATCCTGTTGCTGACCCAGTATCTCAAGACATTGCACGAGCGGCAGTCCTGCGTCGAGCATGACCGAAAACTGGCGTGTGAACAGCGCCAGGTCTTTGCTCTTGACCTTCTCGCGCCCAACCTTGGGCAGACTGATCTCGCGTCCCTTCTCGCGCGCGCTGGTCAAGATGACTTGCTCGCGCCGGAGCATGGCTTCGAGCGCCGCGCGGTCGGCAGCCACGCGCTCGCCTACAACCATCTCGTTCATTCGGTTGCGGCCTTTGAAAACATAAGTAGGCATTTTGGCTTCCCCACTTTTACTCTAAATCTGTTTACTACCAAAGGGGCAATCTTTAAAGGATGAAGTATGAGGGATGAAGGATGAATATGGCGCATGATGCGCTTGCGCGCGGCGCGGATTTAAAATCGCAAATCTCAGATTTCAGAACCGAGGCTTGTTTCTTTTTCATCCTTCATCCCTCATACTTCATCCTTTGCTTTTACCGTCCCACGCGGCCTAACGGATTCATGGGCCGGTTGGGTTGCGCGGGATAGCCCGGCTGTCTGACGCCAGGAGGAGTTGCACCCTGCATCGCCGCCGTCCCGCGATTTATCAAATCCTGTAACTCGTCCGCGTTTGATGAGCGAGCCATAGCCATCTCAAGCGTGATCTGCTTCTTGAAGTAGAGACTCACAAGCGATTGGTTGAAGGTCTGCATCCCGTATTTTTCCTGACCCGTCTGCATCATAGAGTAAATCTGGTGAATCTTGTCTTCGCGGACTAGGTTGCGAATAGCCGCGTTCGGCACAAGTATCTCCATAGCCATAGCGCGCCCCTGCCCGTTAGCCTTCGGAAGCAGCGCCTGCGTGACGATTCCTTCCAGCACCATCGAAAGCTGCGTGCGAATCTGCGACTGCTGGTGAGCCGGGAAAATGTCTATGATACGGTTGATCGATGACGCCGCCGAATTCGTGTGCAGAGTGGCAAAAGTCAAGTGGCCCGTCTCGGCTATTCTGAGCGCGGTCTCTGTCGTCTCAAGGTCGCGCATTTCGCCTATGAGCACCACGTCCGGGTCCTGGCGAAGAGCGGCCCTGAGCGCGTTGGCGAATGAGTGCGTGTCAGAGTGGACCTCTCGCTGGTTGACTATACAGCCCTTGTGCGCGTGCAGATATTCTATCGGGTCTTCGACCGTGATTATGTGCTCGTGGCGATCACGATTAACTTTGTCTAGCATCGCGGCAAGCGTAGTTGATTTGCCCGACCCGGTAGGCCCCGTGACGAGTATAAGCCCGCGCGGCTTATCGCAAAGCTTATTGATTACGCCCGGCAGCCCAAGCTCCTCAAAAGAGCGTATCTCGTAAGGGATTGAACGGAAGACCGCGCCGACCGCGCCGCGCTGGTTGTAGATGTTCGCGCGGAAGCGTGACAGCCCCTTGATACCGAATGAGAAATCCAGCTCCAGAGTCTCTTCAAACCTGTGCTTCTGCGCGTCGGTCAAGACTGAATAGGCAAGCTGTTTCGTCTCTGCCGGCGTCATCTCCTGATACTCAAGCGGCCTCAGCACACCGTGAACGCGCACCATAGGCGCGGAGTTCGTCGTTATGTGCAGGTCGGACCCGCCAAGCTCTATCATCTTCCTCAACAAATCGCTCAGTGCAATCTCTCGCATATAACCTCCGGCGATTTTAGATTTTGGATTCTAGATTTTGTATTGTGGGACCGAAGCTCTGATGGGTCGGCGCGCAATCCTTAATCCAAAATCAAAAATCTAAAATCACTTAACTGTTTCTCTCACGACTTCCTCTACCGTAGTCAATCCTTGCCTGATCTTCTCAAGCCCGCTCTGGCGGAGCGTCAACATACCTTCGTCAATGGCCTTGCGGCGTAGCTCCAAGCCCGACGCGCCGACCAGAATCAACTCGCGTATCTCGTCGGTTATCTCCATAACTTCATAAAGACCGACTCGGCCCTTGTAGCCAGTACCATTACAATTTCCACATCCTATGCCTTTGAACGTCTTTATCTCTTTGACCTCGGCGGCCGGGAATCCCACGTCGATCATGGCCTCTGCCGGGGCGTGGTGCTCGGCTTTGCACTCTTTACAAATTCTTCGCACAAGTCGCTGCGCCTGGATCAAGTTCACAGAAGTTGCGACAAGAAAGGGCTCGATACCCATGTTCATCAACCGGCTGATAGTCGAAGGCGCGTCGTTTGTGTGCAGGGTGGAAAGCACGAGGTGGCCGGTCAGAGCGGCTTTGACCGCGATCTCTGCCGTCTCGAAGTCTCGGATTTCGCCGACGAGAATGATGTTCGGGTCCTGGCGCAAGAATGAGCGGAGCGCGGCCGCGAAATTCAGCCCTATCGATTCTTTCATCTGCACCTGGTTTATGCCGGGCAGGTTGAACTCGACCGGGTCTTCCGCAGTCATTATGTTCGTTTCCGGCGTGTTCAGGCTTTGCAGCGCCGAGTAAAGCGTAGACGTTTTTCCGGAACCCGTCGGCCCCGTGACCAGCACCATCCCGTAAGGCTTCGAGATGTTCCGCTTGAACTTATCCAGGCTCGCGGCCTCAAAGCCTAACTGAGTCATGTCGAGCCGCAGATTCTCTTTATCAAGCAGGCGAAGCACCATCTTTTCGCCAAAGATAGTGGGCAATGTTGATACGCGGAAATCCAGCTCGCGCGAGCGCCCGTCGAGCCGAACTCTGATCTTTATGCGGCCATCTTGTGGAAGCCGCTTTTCGGCTATGTCGAGCCGGGCCATGATCTTCATTCGCGACGTGAGCGCGTCACGCATCTTCAGAGGCGGAGCCATTATGTTGTAAAGCACGCCGTCCATGCGGAAGCGAACGCGAAACTCTTTTTCGTAAGGCTCGATATGAATGTCGGATGCCCCCCGGCGGAGCGCGTCTACGAGGATGACGTTTACGAGTTTTACTACGGGCGCATCCTCGGCCATCCTTTCGAGGTTTTCGAGGTCGATCTCCTCTTCGTGCTCTTCGATGTCAAGCTGGTCGATGTCTTCGCCGTAAGGGTTTTTGTTCGTCGTCTCCGCGACCAGGTCTTCCATCACGCGCGCAAGCTCCATCTCGCGCGTCGTGCCGTAGTATTTCTTTATCGCGGCATTGAGTGTCGTCTCAGAGACTACGACAGGCTCGACCGAAAGGCCCGTCATAAATTTTATGTCGTCTATGGCAAAGACGTTTGTGGGATCGACCATCGCTAGCGTGAGCGTCGCGCCTACGCGAGACAGCGGCAGCACCGAGTAACGCTCGGCCGTCTCTTGCGGCACAAGGGCGACTGCGGCCTGATCGACTTCAAAAAGGTCGAGGTTTACGGAAGGGACGCCGTACTGGCGGCTCAAGACTGCCGTGACCTCTTCATCGGAAAGCATTCCGAGTCTTACGAGGGTAGAGGCGAGCCTTCCACCGTTGACTCTCTGAAAGTCGAGCGCTTCTTTGAGCTGCTGAGGTGTGATTAGATTATCTTTTAGAAGGGTCTCGCCCAGTTTAGCCGACATAATTTACCAGTTAGCTCTGCCTTGTTCATACTGAGCGTCCACTAACGCTCGCTCGATGCTCCTAAATCCGGCAATAGCGCGCGCCATTGCCAGGTTCAAACGGTCGCCTATGCGGTCCATGCATATTGACCGATGAGGTGCGTGCTTGCTAATGCTGAGAGAAGGCAAACGAGGGGAGCAACAAACCGACAGATACTACATTTTACTGGTCAGGGGGCACTTTGAGGCGCACAACAGGAATCGAGGCATGCTCGATGAGGGATCCCGCGCCGGAAGCCGTACAAGACGGCATAGCTTCAATCAACCTTTCAGCCGAGTACCTTGTAACATCTACCTTGGACCGTGTCAACAATAAAGTGCCTGAGGATTCAGTAATTGCTTTCCGTCGAGCGATCAAGGAAGAGAGGCAGTGGGAAACAGGTAAAATCTCATCCGCGAGAGCAGTACGGCAACACAGAGAGACGGGGACACAGAGATTGGGTAATCCTCAGCCGCGTCGCCGCGTCCCCTCTCTCCGTGTCTTTCTCCCCGTCTCCTTTTAAGTCCGCTCGGTTATCAGGAAATGCCCATGAGAGTGAAACCGGCGAACTTAGATCAAAATCCTATAAGTCATGCGCACGAACGGCACCGCTATCGGAGCTATGTGGATCTTTGGCATTACAGGCATCGCGGGCAGAGCCGGCAATTCGATGTGCGGCATCGGAACAGCAATCGGCGCGACCGGAATAGATATATTGATGTCGCCCGGCTCGATTATCCACGAGGTCGCCGTGCTCTTTTCAAGCGTCACGGTGAGGCTCTGTTCTTTTCGGTCGCGCATCACTTTTATCTCGACCGTCTCGCCCGCCTTTTGACGGAGCGTGCGCCAGGCATTACTGGGGCCGTCGACCGTCTCGCCGCTGATCGAGAGAATCACGTCTCCCGCTTTAAGCCCCGCCTTCGCTGCCGTAGAATCCTGATCCACCCAGGTAACCAGCGCGCCCGACCGCTGCCCAAGGCCGAAGTATTCGGCCATCTGCGGCGTGAGACTGAGCATCTGCATCCCTATAGGACCGCGAATGATCGTCCTTGCTCTCGGCGCCCTTTCCGGCCTGATGAAACGAGTCCGAGCCGGGCGCGGCGTGACTACTCTGGGTCTGATTCTTGAGAACCCGCTCAGGTCTTTCTCCGAGTTGCACGCTCACTTCCATCTCGCGCCCGTCGCGGACGATGCCGAGCCGCACGGTTCGGCCAACAGGAGTTTCGCGCCTCAATCGCGAAAGCTGTATGGCGCTCTCAATCTGCTCGCCGTCCCACCTGACGATTACGTCATCTCTTTGAAGACCTGCTTTTGCCGCGGGGCTGTCGGCCACGACATCTATTACAACCGCCCCCCGCTCTGCCTTTAGCTTCAGCCGAGCGACAGTCTCCGGCATCACCTCGTCGAGACCTACGCCCAGATAGCTGCCCCGTTCCTGCGCCGCGACGACTGCTACAGGAGCTTCCGTAGTTGTCGCTTCTTGCGACCGGTCTGTAGCTGCCAAACCAACTGAGGCGCAAGACAGCGAAAAGGCTAATGAGAGTAATAAAACTCGCTTCATGACGTTCAAGTCCTCCTTCGTTTTTTGAGTGATCGTCAGGTAATTATTCGCCCACTGCTGCGCTCAAGTTCCAAATAATTCGCCTCGCGCCTCGCGAGCGGGGAGATGGTAGGCGCAAGACGATCTTGCCTGACACACAGTCAGTGCCATAAGCCGAAGGAAAGTTTCACGAAATGCAAAAAAGTTGACATAAAACGGCCCTGCGCCTCTACAAGCTACGGCGGAACAGGTAAGAGGTCTTTATAAAGAACGTGCGACTGTTGAGTCGCATTCCGTCCTCTCTAGTCCCTGTGAACGGGCTGAAGCCGTTGTAATTCATATCGTCGTTATAGCCTACGTAAAACGACGTTCCCGGATTCGGCGTCCACCCGATCAGGTATTGCCCGCGCACCCTTGAGCTGAGCGTCAGGTAATCCAACCGCGCGCGCGCGAACAAAAATCTGGTGAACTGGTAAGTCGTGCGCGAAGAAAAGATATTGTCGTCGAAAGCCACGCGGTCTGTGTCGTAACGAGTCAAACGGTTTTTCGTGTAACTGAATGTCGTGTTCAAAGCGTCAGAAGGTTGATAGAACACGTTCGCTCTGAACTCGAAAAGGCCGCCGCGACCCGGGTCAAATGCCGCATCAGGGTCAACGAGCGCGGCCGGGCTTACTCGCGGGAACCGGCGACCCGCGCCGAAGTCATAATCGAAATGGCCCACGCGGTAAACGACCCTGAAATCGGAGCCGAATTTTTTGCTTGGCTTTGTCCCGCCCCAGAGGAAAAAGTGATGCTTGTTCGATGAACGCTCCGAATCATCGCCTATGAATGCGCCCGTCCTGGTCGCCGTTCGAATTGCTCCGAACTCTTCCTCAAAAACTCGTTCATAAGCCCGCTCGTATCCACCCCCTACATAGGTCTGCCGGCTCAAGCCAAGCTCGGCGGCGAACTCGCTTTCCCAGATTTGCATGCGGCCTTGAAAGTCGTAATCGATGTGCGTGAAGTTGTGCACGTGATACGAGATCAGCGTAGCTTTCGGCTTGGGCGTCGAGTTGTAGCCCAGAAAAACGCTGTTGAAGTTTGTATTCGTTCTCGAATTAAACCCCACTTCGGCGCGATAATCTTGCGTCTGCCCCTCGCCGTACAGCTCCCAACTGAAGTTCCGGCCTCCGTAAAAATAGGCCGCGTTGTAAGCAAACCCGTTTCCTGTCCTGTAAATACTCTTATCCTCGGCAGGCTCATAAAAGAAGGCGCGCGAATTCGTGCCAAGCACCTGGAAGTTGAAAGTCGTCTGCTTATCTACCTTGAAACGACCGTTGATGCCTGCGAGGTGGCTGTGCTTTTCAATGAAGTTATAACTCGTGCCTATCAGCCCTATGCTCGACTCTTTCCCGACATCGTGCTTCACGCGGAGCACGCCGATATAAGCATTCTTGTCGAGGAATCTTTCGATGCGCGGAAAGATATCCGGGTTCGTCCGCTCCTCTTCGCTGTAGTTGCCTGGCGCGTTGTCCGACGCGAGAATCATGCCGAACGTGTTGCGGCCAACTTTGCCCGTCAGCTTTGCCGCATAGTCCGGGTCGACTATCGCCCGCGTGTGGACTGCGGTCAGCGGCGTTTGAAAAATGTCTATGCCTTCAAGGAAGAAGGGCCGCTTTTCGGCGAAGAATATCGGGAAGCGTTGATTGGCCGTTATGACGGGTTGATCGGCTTCGACCTGAGCGAAGTCGGGGTTGGCGGCAAAATCCAGTATCACGCTTTGAGTGATCCCCAGCTTGACGTTCACACCGGGGTCAAATTCGGCGGGCCTGTTTAAAAAGCGGCCCCGGTCGGCAAGCATCGGATCGTTAACCGAAGCCTGGGCAGCGATTCTCTTTCCGGTCTCTGAAATGGTGAAGGTCGGAATAATTTCAAGCGTGCGCTCCGAGGCGATGTTTTCAAGGCCCGTGATTCGGCCTTCCTGGTTCAGCAGGCCCGATATATCGCGCGAGATCGGCATCCACGAATCAAGCTCGTTGTCGAACCGCTTGATTCGGCGGAACAGGTGGACGCCCCAGTGTTTGTCTTTACCGGCAGTGTAGCGGAGGGATTTGAAAGGGATCGCGATCTCTACGAAATAGCCGTCTTCGGTCACTATGCCCTTCGACTCCATCACGACATTGACGCTGTAATCTTCGCCGCGCCCTTCGGTCAGTATGCCGTCGGCCTGGACGCCAAAGGGGTTGAAGACAAATACGTAAGCCTTGCGCTTGTCGTCGAACGTGTCGAGCACGATTCGCACGTTGTCGTCGTCAAAGACGGCGTCGCGCTTTGCCACGGTCGCGCGCACCTTGCCCGCTTCATCGTAGGCTTTAAACGCGACGTAAAGAAATTTGCTGTCATAGCCGAGTAGAACCTCTGTGCGTTGCGACGGCGCGATGTTGTCGCCGGGCTGTGTCTGGTAGAAGTCTTTTAGCATGGCCGCCTGCTTCCAGACTTCTTCATCGAGCTTGCCGTCAATCACGGGCGGTTTTTCAAAGCGGACGACGCTGACGGGTTGCGCCTTTTCGGGCGGCACCGTGACGGATTTCGGCCCGGCGGGCTTCGCGGCAGAGGTCGTGCCGGTCGCAACAGAAGATTCTATCGGTTGAGTCTGCGCACAAAGCGAAATCGCGCATACGGCGAGCACAAATAGAGCGGATATAAATTTCATAACGAACATTCTTACTCTCGAATTAAAGGGGCGTCGGTCCGTCTAAATAATTATTAAGCCTGTCTCGATTGCGATTAATCAACCCTGCCACAGATTTATAATTCAATCACAATCTTTAAGGTCCGTTTGCTGCCGTTGGCCATCCGATAAACTACAATGAACTACGGCGCGTTATATGGGTCAGAGCTTAGAGGCGAGTCCCTGATCTTTGATCTCTAGCCTCTAAGCCCCGACCACTAATTAAAGGCTGCGGCGGAACAGGTAGGAGGTCTTTATAAAAAACGTCCTGTTGTTTCGCCGGAAGCCCGGCAAAGAATTCCCCGTGAACTGGTCAAACCCGTTATAGCTCAGGTCATCGTTATAGCCCACGTAAAACGACGTTCCCGGATTCGGCGTCCATCCGAACAGATACTGCCCGCGAACGCTTGATGCGAGCGTGTCATAATCGAGCCGCGCCCTCAAGAAGGTGAACCGCGTAAACTGGTAGGTCGTGCGCCACGAAAAGATGTTGTCGTCAAACGCCAGCAGCGCAGTGTCACTTCTCACAAGCCTGCTCTTTGTAAAGCCGAGCGATGTGCTCAAAGCGTTGATAGGCTTGTAAGTGACGATCCCGTCAACAAACCATGTATTGCCTGCTCCGGGATCGAGCCGCGCATCGGGATCGACTAAAGCAGCGGGGCTGACGCGCGGGAACCGAGGCCCGCCGCCGAAGTCCAGGTCAAGCGCCCCCCAGTTTCTCGACGTGAAGACAAATATCGAATACTTCTTGCTCGGCGCTGTCTCGACATACCAGTAGAGCGATTTGCGGTGCGCCGAACGCTCCGAATCCGGCCCAAAGAAAGCCCCGAGTTGTGTCGCCGTGCGCAGGGGGCCGAACTCTTCTTCAATCAATTTCTCGTAGCCTTCTTCAACGCCGAATCCGAGATAAGTATTGCCGGGAACCCTGATCTGCAATTGAGATTCATTGTTCCAGTTTTGCATACGGCCCTGGAAATCGTAATTCACGCCGGCTGCATTCGACACGCGCCACGAGATGAGTTTCGCCTTCGGCTTCGCGTCATTGTTATAGCGCATGAAGAGAAAACCGCTGTTTGTGTTTGTGCGCCGCGTAAAGCCTACGTCTGCGCGATAGTCTCGCGTCCGCCCCAGCACTTCAGCGTAATAGCCGAAGTTGCGACCCGTTTTATCGAGGCCCGCGTAGTAGACCAGGCCGTTCCCCGTCCTATAAATGCTCTGGTCAATCTCCGGCTCGTAGAAGTAGCTGCGGGTCGTAGTGCCAAGCACCTGGAAAGAGAAAACGGTCTGCTTGTCGAGCTTGAACCGCCCGTCGAAGCCCGCAAGCTGGTTATGGCGTTCAATAAAGTTATAGCTCGTCGCCAGAAAACCCACGCTCGATTCTTTTCCTACGTCTCGCTTCAGCCTCAACACGCCGATATAAGCGTTCTTGTCGATGAATCTCTCTATGTCAGGAAAGATTTCAGGGTCATTTATCTCATCCTCGCTAAAATTGCCCGGCGCGTTGTCGGAAGCCGCCAGAAACCCGAAAGTGTTTTTCCCGATTTTCCCCGTCAGCTTTGCCGCATAGTCCGGGTCGACTATCGCCCGCGTGTGAACGGCAGCAATCGTCGTCTGAAAAATGTCTATGCCTTCAAGAAAGAAGGGCCGCTTTTCGGCGAAGAATATCGGGAAGCGTTGATTGGCCGTTATGACGGGTTGATCGGCTTCGACCTGAGCGAAGTCGGGGTTGGCCGCAAAATCTAGCGTCACGTTCGGCGTTATGCCGAGCTTAACCGAAAGACCTGGGTCGAGGTTCGACGGGCTGTTGACCATGCGACCGGGGTCTACGATAAACGGATTGGCATTGATCGCACCCACCGAAAGCGTGCTCACTCTACGGCTCGATTGCGAAACGGTCAGCGTCGGTATGAGCTCAAGCTGCCGCTCGGTTGTAATGCCTTCCAACCCGGCGAGGTGCCCCTCTTGCGCTATCCAGCTCGACTTGCTGCGGTCGAGCGGCATCCATGAATTCAGCTCGTTGTTGAAACGCTTGATGCGGCGGAAAAAGTGAGCGCCCCAGAGCTTGCCTTTGCCCGCTTCATACCTGAGCGATTTGAAAGGAATAGCAATCTCGACGGTGTACCCGTCTTCGTTCACTACGCCTTTCGACTCCATAACTATATCGAGGCTGTAATCTTCGTTTGTCTCTGTCAGCGTGCCGTCGGCTTGAATACCAATGGGATTAAAAAAAAGAGCGTACGCTTTGCGCTTATCGTTAAAGGTGTCAATAAACATCCCGACGTTGTCGTCTTCCCAGATGTTATCGCGCTTCGGAACCGTAGCGCGAACCTTGCCCGGCTCGTCCGGGCAGCGGAAAGCTATATACCAGGTCTTGCTGTCGTATCCGAGAAGGACTTCGGCGGGTTTCGATGGGGCTATGTTATCGCCCGGCTGTACTTGATAAAAATTCTTTAGCACAACCGCCGTCTTCCACACCTCATCATCGAGCTTGCCGTTGATTACGGGCGGTTTATCAAATTTAGGTATCGTTACGGGGTTCGCTTTTTCGGGGGGAACTGTTACGTGTTTTGGGTCGGCGGGTTTTGCTGCATTAGATGAACCATTCGAAGCTGCTGCATCCTGCTGTGCAGCCTGTGTGTTAACCGCCAGCAGGCAAAGCACCAATGCAAAAGTCACCACTATACATTTAATCATAACCAACTCCACTGAACCCCAACTGCTTATCCGATCCGCGCCTTCTCAAATTAATTATTGAATGAGAGCATCAAAAGTGCCTTTTTTTTAGACGAGCGAGCGCGGATAAATGTTCCATTTGTTTGAATAAACATTATTTTTTTGAATCTCTTTCAGGCTCACGCGCAAGCCCCATCTTTTCGGGCGCGGCCTTTAAAAGTAAAAGCGCCCGCGAGTCATAAAAACTTGATGTCAGTTTCAGATTACCCGACCCTGCGACTATTCGTTTTTGCGCCCAACTCCACTTTTTAAGACGCGACCCCGTGACGATCCGTTAACAAGAAAAGCGATCTTTCTGTCATGCGCCCGACCGGCGCAACACGATTCGCCCGTCTCCTGTGCGAAGCGAAAAGACCGTCCCGCCCGCGCCTACTTTCCAACGTCTCAACCGGCTCGCAGAATCGCCCTCTTCAGTCACTCTGAGACCGTCTATGATGATCGATTCGGCGGCAGTCTCTATCGTCGCGTTAGAGCTTGCCGGAAGAGATAGTGTTATGGTTCCGTCGCCCGTTCGCGCGCTCAGAGAATTGAAACGTCCCTCCAACAGTATCTGCCCGTCATTTGTCCGAGCGTCGACGTCGCCGTTGAATTTCGTGACCTGAACCTGGCCGTCGCTTGTGTTGGCGCGCAGACGGCCCGCCCCGTTTGCTACTCGTATCTCTCCATCATCGGTGCGCAGTTCCATTTCGCCCGACACGCCTTCGACAAAGAGCCTGCCGTCGCTCGTCGCGAGGCGGAGATTTGCTTTTCGCGGAACGAATGCGTCGAGATGGACCTGGGCATCCGCGCTATCGCGCTCGCCTGCCGGATCATCGAATCGGGCAATTGCCACGACCTCTCCCGCGCGCTGCTCGAACCGAACTCGCGCACTGCGCATCGCCTCTTCATCGCGGGCTTTTTTCGTAGCCGTTATCAACACCTCTTGTTTGTCCCAGGCGCGAACCGTTATCGGGCCGTCGAAGGTGTCGAGGTTGATACGACTGACACCGCTCAAGGTAAAAGATTTCGATTCCGTCTCGTTAACTCTAAAATAGATCGGCTCGGCACGAGGCGCTGTTGGAGTCGGCGTCGGGGACGGCGTTGACGGAGCTTCCGGTGGTGTCGAGCGTGGTGGGCGAGGTGGGCGAGGCGCACGAGTAGCGCGAGGCGGCTGCACTCTAGCTTCCGGCGCAGGAGTTATGACTATCTGCGGCACTGCTATGCTGATGGCTATCGGCAAGCTTTCGCGCATCGCGCGAGCGACCTCGCGCCGCACATCGCGCATTGCTTGAGAAATATCGACCGAATTGTTGACGGCCTGTTGAGCCTGTTGCCGCGCCCTCGCGACTATGCGGCGAGCGAGAGTCTGGTTAGCCTCTGTCTCGCCTCTCACCGTTTGAGGATTGACGTTCGTCGCGGCGCTCGGCGTGCGCCCGTCCGAAAGGCGGCGGACGGCGATAGTGCCCGTGATATTATCGAGCGTCACTCGCGCGCCGCCTCGTCCGAGTCGGCCCGCGATGTTGCGACCGATGAACTCCCCGCGATTTATCGTCAGCCCGAAATCATTAGTTATTTCGCTGGAAAGCGACCGCGCGATCACAATGGCGTGCGAGTCAGAAGGAATGGTTAAAAGAATGCCGCCCGTAAGCGAGCTTAAAGTGATCGAATTAGAATCTGCGAGCCGATTAAGTTTTGCGTCAACCTCGCCGATGACCGTGGAAGCATTGATAGAGCCTGAAAGGCCGTCAATCTTCACGTTGCCCTTTATGACTTCGACGGATTCCAAGCGAGCATTTCGCGGGACCATCAGGCTATATTCGACCGAGGCGAGCCGGGATTCGCGGCTTCTATAAAACCGCTTCTCGCAGCACTCCTCCGAGTAAAAGCAACAATCATTAGGATAGCTGGTACGGATTTGAATGGCGTTTGCGGTGGCTTCTACTTTGATCTCCGCTTCGTCGAGACTCTCTTTCGACTGCGCAGTCTTTACTGCATCCAGCTTTACCTCGTTGCGGTCCCACGCGATGATGCGGACAGCGCCCGAAACATTCTTCACGTTGATCCGCCCTGTCGCGGCGAGAGGATACGTCTGATGAAATTCCGCCCGGAACTCTTCGGCGGTCTGCGCACCAGCGATAATCGTAGAAAAGGTTATTACAAGAAGACTCACCGCAGAGACACAGAGAGCACAGAGGGGGCGCAGAGCAGAGGTTGGTTTTCTCTGCGCCCCCTCTGTGCTCTCTGTGTCTCTGCGGTGAGATGTTTTGAGTCTCAACATTACAGCCACCTGAAAGTGAATGCGTTTAGCCTGCGCTCGAAGCGCGAGCTATGCGCACGCCGCCGTTAATGCCTGACATCTGTATCGGCGTCCCGCCCGACCCTATTCGCGCGCGGAAATTATCGCGACTTATCTTGCCAAAGATGGTCACGTTGGGCATATCGGCCTGGACGCTTCCGTTAATGCCCGTCACCTCCAGGTCGGCGTTGATGTCTTCGGTGAAGCGCAGCTCCACGCGACCGTTGATGCCGCTCACCTCAATGCCGCGCTGGCTGAGCTGCGCAATGGTTACCGTCACCGCGCCGTTTATCCCTGAAATCTCCATGTAGCCTATGGCCTGCCCGACGTTGACGCGGCCATTGATGCCGCTGACTTTGACGGGGCCGTCAACTTCGCCGATATTGACACGACCGTTGACGCCGCTCGTCGTCAGATCGACTCTGCGCGGAATCTTCATCGTTACGCGGTGACGGACTTTGCGGCCTCGCGAGGCGCGGTCGCGCTCGCGGTCGTTTTCGCCCCGAACCACGAGACGGCTGCCCGAGTGCTCGATCAATATTTTGTGATAATTCAAATCATCCTTCGTCGCCGCAGAACGAACTATGTGAACCTCAGCGGTCTGTCCGTTTGTCGTCTCAATATCTACGGTGCCGTTGATGCCTTCGACTATCACGGTTGCGCCGGACGAAAGCTCATAGCTCTGGCGGATCTCTTCGCGCTCCGGCAAATCGCTTCGCGAATCATCGTCGTCTCTTTGAGCAGATGCCACAGAAGGTTGATAAGCAACTGCCAACACGAAGATTGCTGTTAGCATGATACCGATCAGCTTGTTGATTTTTGTTCTCATTTTTCACCTCTCCAAATTTGTTGCGGAATGTGCCGCTTCGAGCCGTTGAACATTCTAAGTTGAAAAACTATTTGCACCCCGTCGGGGGACCTGTCGCTTTAACTATGCTAACGGTCCCGCTAAAGGAATCGAGCGTTATCTGTGTCTGGCCGTCTTTGTACACGCCGACTATGCGCCGGTTGATAGGTCCCGTGAGCGGCGCGTTGACGGTCAGCGGAAAATCTGTTTCGATCTCGCCGCTATAGGTAATCAGCGTCGCGGTGAAACCCGGAGGGTCGGGCTGAACGGCCATCTCTACAGCCCCTGAAATCGACTTTAATCTGTAACTGCCGCTTGCGCGCATAGCGCCTTTGAAGATCACATCGCCGCTCGCGGTGTTGGCTTCTATATTTCCGCCGACGCCGACCAGCATGATCGCCCCGCTTGCAGTATTCACCGTCGCATTACCTTTTACGCAATGCAGATCGATGTCGCCCGAAGCCGAGTTGACCTGGATGTTGCCTCCTGTGCCGCGAGCTATGACGTTCCCATTTGTCGCCGCCAGATCGACCGAGCCGGAGACGTTGTCTATAGTCAGATCGCCGTTCAAGCTCCTGATAGATGCATCACCTTTGACGCCTGCGACCGTGACCTCGCCGTTGCGAGTCGCGGCCTTGAGCGAGCCGACATTCTTGATCGTAAGCGAACCGTGCGCGGTCGAGACCGCAACGGTGCCGTCAAGACCCGTGATGTCAATATCGCCGCGCTGGCTCTCGATCGATTCGAGGTCCGCGTAACGCGGCAGCTTGATCTCTAGGCTGATCTCGCTGCTATGACGCCGCGAATTGTAAGCTGGCACAGATAAAACAACGCGAGAGCGAGCGCCTTCGCCGGACACTCGGACCTGCACAGCCTCCGGCCCTTCCTCGCCTACGGCGCGGGCTTCGATCATATCGCTGTCCCATCCGGTAATGCGGGTTTCGCCGCTTCGGTTTACGACGACGACCTTGCCCCCGCGATCTAACTTGACCGACACCTGACTCGGTTGATCTGGTGCGGTCGAGGCAACCTGCGGGTCAACATTCACGTCCGGCTTAATGGTCACCTTCGGCGCCACTTTCGGAGTAACCTTTGTCGTAGGCTTCTCTTTTTCTTTCTGCCCTCCGCCGGGCATGATCGAGGCATCGGCCCTCTCGCCAATGCCTGCCACGCTCGATGCGAAGACGAGGAGTATTAAAATTATTAGCGTTCTTCTTTTCATAAACATTACTATGAACTCAGGCTCAATTTATGCCTGACGCACATCCTTAGAATTATCTCTGTCTGAACAGGGAGTGACTCGTTAATTACTTCTTGCCATCTCTCTGAGCACGTCAACTTTCTTTGCATAAGCCGAGAGCATGTATTGCAATGCTATCGGGTCATCAGGATTCTCGCGCACGGCCCGCCGAGTTTCGGCAATCGTGTTGTCGATGTCTACCATTGCCTTTTCGAATCGCACGACAATCGCAGGGTCAAGCTTAGACTTGTTGCGATCAAAGTCTTTTTCAAGAATCGCAATCGCGCTCAAGTATTTCTGTTCGGCTTCGCGCACAAGCTGCTCCGGCGTAGGCTGAGGCTTGACAGCGGGTTGCTTTACGGCGTTTCTTTGACGCCCGGGCACTTTGATCTCTTCATCAGGCTTACCGCCTGTGGGAGGCTTCACCACCGGATTCGTCTCTGCCACGATTGGCGGCTGCGACTCTCCGGTTTGCGGTTGTACAACTTTCTTCTCTTCGCTTGTTTTCGGCTCGCGCGCGTCGGCCATCTGCTGAACTTCGGGTTTATCGGGTGAATTCAGGTACTTCATTACGACTACGGTTGTGCCGACGGTCATTATGATTAGCGCGGCCGCGAGAGCAGGGCTTAAGCGCGGCGTTCCGACCAACCCTCGAAGCCAATTGCTCACGCCCTCAAAAACGCTTGAGGAGCGGGCGGGCTTCGCTTTTTCAATCCTCGCCTGGACAGCGGCCCACATCGCGGGCGTTATGTCTACCTCGCGGTTGTAAAGCGCGTACACCTCTTGCTCCTGCCTCAACTCCGCCACGAAATCCTGGCAAGAGTCGCACGTGGTAAGGTGCGTCCGGATGCGTTGAGCGGTTGTGCCGTCAAGCTCGCCGTCAACATAACTTTCGATCATAGGAAGATAATCTTCACACTTCATTGCTAGCTCCCAAATATGGACGGATGCGGCGGCGCATCTCCGTCCTCGCGCGATGCAGATCGGTCTTGAGCTTTGGAATAGAAAAGCCGGTTATCTCCGCAATCTCTTCGTAGCTCCGCTGCTGAAACACTTTGAGCGAAAAGACCAATCGCTTATCTTCATCGAGCGCCCCGAGCGCGGTTTGAATCACTCCGTTCAGCTCTTTGTTCAAAAGCACGTCTTCGGGCAGAAGATTATTATCGCTCAATTCCATCACGCGGTCATCATCTATGCCGACTTTGCCGTCATCTTTATAGCGGGCGCGTATCAACTCGCGCGCCACGTTCTTGGCTATGCCGAACAGCCAGGTTAACAGCTTCGTCTCATCTCTCAGACCGCCGATGTTTTTGTAAGCGCGCACAAAAGTCTCCTGCGTCAACTCTTCGGCCAGGTCTCGCTGACCCACCATGTCGTAGATGAAGCTGATGATGGGTCTGCCGTACCGCTCGAAGATCAGGCGGAAGGCTTCATCATCGCCACGGCGGGCGCGCGAAATGAGTTCTTCTGAACTGTTCATCAGAGCCCCGGCGCGTCCGCTCGGCTGGCCCACCAGGCTAATTGCTTCCAGCATTTGCCACTTCATCCTCGTTTCGACCAGTAAGTGGCGGACGCAATGAAAAGGTTGCAGCTTTTGTGCCGTCTCTCGAAAAAAAGGGACTTTCGTACGGCTACGAAAGTTCGATAACCGTACGACAGCCGCGTCCATCTCGTTTCAATCTTCATGCTAAAGATCACCCTCGTTTTAACGCAAAAAAAATTCGAAACTTTTTTTTATCTCGCGCCACTCACAGAAAGTGCCCAAAGCCTGAGGCCTGCTTGTTGGGGAGTCGGTCATTTGAAATTCGCTTTTTGCAGTCCTTTTGGCTTCGGACTTCAACTGGCGCAGTTTTACTTAAGAGATAAGGAATCGGGTGCTTCATTATTATGCACCTTGATAACAGAATCCTGCGTAGTAACGTCTAAGACTGCATACGCGCACCGAAAGAAGCGGGATAAGTATGAAAAAAAATCTTCGGAGGACAAGAAAGTATGAACTCTGCTGACCATCCGCTTATTCGCCTGGAAGGGGTGACTAAGGTTTTTCTCACCGATGAAGTAGAAACGCATGCGCTGTCGGGCATTCATCTCGAAATAAAGAGAGGAGAGTACGTCTCTATCGCCGGGCCGTCGGGCTGCGGCAAATCTACGCTGCTCTCGATTCTCGGGCTGCTCGACTCTCCCACGGAAGGCAACCAGTATCTGGACGGCAAGCCGGTTTCCGATCTCCCCCTGGCAGCGCGCGCGCGCGTGCGCAACCGCGAGGTCGGATTCATATTTCAAAGCTTTAATCTAATAGGCGACCTGACGGTCTTTGAAAACGTAGAACTTCCGCTCACCTATCGCGGAATGAAATCGTCGGAGCGAAAGCAGCGAGTGATGGATGCGCTTGAGCGGGTCGGGATGTCGCACAGGTCAAAACACCTGCCGAGCCAGTTGTCGGGCGGCCAGCAGCAGCGTGTGGCCGTAGCCCGCGCCGTAGCCGGAGACCCGCTCATACTGCTGGCCGACGAGCCTACGGGCAATCTCGATTCGACAAACGGCGAGGCCGTCATCGATCTGCTTCAAGAGCTTCACGGCGCGGGGGCGACCATCTGCATGGTGACGCACGACCCGCGCTACGCCCGCCACGCCGACCGGCAGATACACCTGTTCGACGGGCGCGTGGTTGAAGAAAGTGTAGAGGTCGCCTGATGGATACGTTACTACAAGACCTGCGCTACTCTTTCCGCATGTTGGCTAGACGTCCGGGCTTCACCATCATCGCGGTGCTGGCGCTGGCGCTGGGGATTGCAGCAAACAGCGCGATCTTTAGCGTCGTCAATACCGTCTTGCTGCGCCCTCTGCCTTACGCGAGCCCCGACAAGCTGGTGCTGGTCTGGACTTATTTCGGGCCCGACCTGCCGCAGAACTGGGTCTCAGGCCCGGAGCTTGCCGATATGAGAGAGCGCAGCACGATGATAGAAGATTTTGCGGCGATGAGTTTTCCGAGCGTCAGCCTGACGGGCGTCGGAGAGCCTGAACAGCTACAGGGCGCAGCCGTAACCGCAAATCTCTTCCCTACTCTCGGAGTCCAACCGTCTCAAGGCCGGTCCTTCACCGAAGCCGAAGACCGGCCCGGCGGAGAGAGGGTCGTGATACTGAGTCACGGGTTTTGGAAACGTCGCTTCGCTTCCGACCCCGGCATCATAAATCAAACTATCTCGCTCGAAGGCCAGAACGCCACGGTCATAGGCGTGATGCCCGACGGCTTCGGGATACTGCCGCCCGACGCTCAATCTCCGAGGAACATTGAGCTATGGGTGCCGATGGCGGCGGATTTTCGCCAGCAAAATCGCGGCAACCACGGCATGCGCGTAATCGCTCGCATAAAGCCCGAATACAGTCTCGCGCAGGCTCAAGAAGAGATGAAGCAGATTTCCGCCGATCTCGATAATGAGTTTTATAAATTCGGGTTCGGCATAAACATCGTCCCCTTGCACGCTCACGTGGTAAAAACCGTGCGGCCAATGCTGTGGATGTTGTTAGGCGCGGTGGGGTTCGTATTGCTGATCGCTTGCACCAACGTCGCGAACCTGTTGTTGGCGCGGGCTGTCGCCAGAGAAAAAGAGATAGCCATACGCACCGCTCTCGGCGCAGGTCGAGGGCGTCTGATCCGCCAGCTCTTGACGGAAAGCATCGTGCTTGCGGTCTTCAGCGGTGCGATAGGGTTGTTGCTCGCTTATCTCGGGCTGAAAGCATTAATCGCGGTTGCGCCGGATAATGTCCCTCGCCTGAACGAGGTATCGATCGATGCCAGCGTGCTCATATTCACGATCGGAATAGCGATGCTGACAGGGATCGTTTTCGGACTGGTCCCCGCCTTTCAATCATCAAAACCCGATCTGAACGAGACGCTCAAGGAAGGCGGCCGGGGGTCTACGGGCGGCGCGCGGGGGCGTATGGTTCGCAGCGTGCTCGTCGTAGCAGAGGTGGCTTTTGCTCTCATGCTGCTGACGGGCGCGGGGCTGATGATACGCAGTTTTATTCGCCTGCAAGAAGTAGAGCCGGGGTTTAAACCTGACCATCTGCTCACGCTCAGACTGCGGCTCCCGCAGACGAAGTACTCCGACGCCGCGCAGCTCACCCCTTTTTATCAGAATCTCATACAGCGCGTGCGGGCGCTGCCGGGCGTGAAGACCGCAGGAACCGTGTCACACCTTCCCCTGAGCGGCGCTTATCAATCGGGCACCGTGACCGTCGAGCAGCCTTCTGCAAGCGTTGATAACGCAAGCTTCGAATGCGACCGTCGAGTTACCAGCCCGGACTATTTCGAGGCGATGGGCATAGAGGTGAAGGCCGGCAGAGTCTTCAACGACCACGACGCGCAAGGCGCTCAGATGGTCTGCATAATCGACGAAACCTTTGCCAGAAGATTTTGGCCCAATGAAGACCCTATCGGTAAGAGAGTCAAGATTGGCGGCAATCAATCGACGGCCCCGTGGCTGGTAGTCGTCGGCGTAGTGGCGCACGTCAAACACTATGGCCTGAGCGCGCAAGGTCGAGAGTTTATATACTTCCCTTATCAGCAAACGCCTGCCAGGCAGATGTTCCTGGCCGTCAGAACCGAAGGCGACCCGTCGAACCTCGTCGGCGCTGTCAGGAACGAGATCGCCTCAATCGATCCGGATCAACCCGTAGCCGACATACGCAACATGGAGCAGATAGTTTACGGCTCGGTCGCGCAGCCGCGCTTCAATATGCTTATGCTCGGCATTTTTGCGGCGGTCGCTTTGATACTTGCCGCTGTAGGCGTTTACGGAGTGATGAACTATTCGGTCGCTCAACAGACGCACGAGATCGGCATACGCATGGCGTTAGGCGCACAGCAAAGCCATATACTTTCTATGGTGATACAGCAGGGCTTTGTGCTGGTCGGCATAGGCGTGGCAATCGGGCTTGCCGGAGCGCTCATTGTAACGCAGTTCATGTCCAGCCTGCTTTATGGCGTGAAGGCCATAGACCCGGCCACTTTTGTAGGAGTCGCCGTGATCCTCGCGATTGTGGCCTTGATCGCCAGCTATATCCCCGCGCGCAAAGCTACCCGCGTCGACCCGATGATTGCGCTGCGGTACGAATAACAGGTCTAAAAAATCGCTCTCGAATTCGAGAGCGATTTTTTTGCAAGCTGATGCTAAAAAATTAGCATTTTCTTGTTGACTTAAAAAATCCAACATGCTAAAAAATTAGCACGTCGAGTTCAAGCCGATTTCGATTCTCAGAGGAGAGCCGCAGATGACAAAGCAGATGCACACGAATTTGAGCCGCCGTGAGCGTCAGATTATGGACATCGTTTACAAGCGCGCGCAGGCTACGGCGGTCGATGTGATGGAGGACCTGCCAAACCCGCCCAGTTATTCGGCTGTGCGGGCGATGCTGCGGTTGCTTGAAGAAAAGGGATTGTTGAAGCACCAGATGGACGGGTTGCGATATGTCTACTTGCCTACGGTGTCGCGCGAGAAAGCCAGGCAGTCTGCGCTAAAGCAGATGCTACAGACGTTTTTTGACGACTCGACAGAAGACGCGGTGGCGACGCTCCTTGACATGTCGCGGTCCAAGTTATCGGCTTCGGACCTGGACAGGCTTTCCAAGCTGATAGAAGAGGCGAGAAAGGAGGGGCGCTAATGATCTACACGGCATTTGAAATCTTGCAGCTTTCGCCCATTGAAGACCAGACGACGCTCTTTATTTTAGACATCGCGCTGAAAGCTACGGCGATACTTCTAGCCACCCTCGCGTTAAACACTATATTGCGGCGCGCGTCGGCTGCGACTCGTCATCTTTTGTGGAGCCTGTCGCTTTTGGGACTGCTCGCGCTGCCGGTTTTAACTTATGGGCTCCCGTCGTGGCGCGTCTCTATTTTGCCCGAATCATTTTCAATGCTTAAATCAGATGAGTCGACAAGGAGCGCCGCGATTGTTCGAACGGACAAGGCCAAGCGTGAGGCGCAGCCCGCCCGCCCGGCAATGGATGCGAAACTTGCTTTTGAAGCACAGGCTGTCCCTGCTTCACACGGGCAAGCTTCCAAAGATTACGAATCATCTGCTGTGGCATCAAACGAAGCCGTTAATTGGGGTCAATGGATTTTAATAATCTGGCTCGCGGGGGTCTTTATTTCGCTCGGGCGGTTTTTATTCGGCATCGCAGCCGTATGGTTACTCTCTCGCAAAGCGCATGAAATTACTGACCCGGCCTGGACCGATCTCTCATTCGACATAAGCCGCCAGCTAGGTTTGCTCAGGCGAGTTTCATTGCTTAAAAGCCCAAGGATAGCGATGCCGCAGACCTGGGGCACGCTACGGCCCGCGATCCTTTTGCCCGCGGATGCTGACAACTGGCCGCGCGAACGCCGTTTCGTCGTATTGATGCACGAGCTGGCTCACGTCAAACGCAAAGATTGTTTGACGCAGACAATGGCTCAAACGGCTTGCGCGCTTTACTGGTTCAACCCGCTTGTGTGGATGGCCGCGCGCCGCTTGCGAATGGAGCGCGAGTTGGCCTGCGACGATCAAGTCTTAGGAACGGGCACCAGGGCGTCGGATTACGCAGACCTGCTGCTTGAAACCGCGCGCTCGCTCAGATCGGGGAGCTGCTCATCTTTAACGGCGGTAGCAATGGCGCGCCGGTCGCAACTCGAAGGGCGACTGCTGGCTATCCTCGACCCTAGCTTGAACCGAAGAGGATTGAACCGAATCGGTTCGTCACTCGTGGTTCTTTCCCTTGCCTTGATCATTCTTCCGCTCGCAAGCCTCCGCCCGACGGCGCAGACAAAGGCTTCGCCGCCGCCTGAATCAAAGAGTCTTGAATTGATCGGGACACAGCTCAAGCAGAACGATCCTCGATTTGAAACTCAAACGATGACGCCATCGTTTCACACAGCCGAATCGGAAACGGAAGAACAGCTACAGCAATCTGAACCCGAACCGCAAGACGAAGAGACTTCAAAGGAAGATCAAGCAGATCCAGTAGAACCGGCAGAGCCGCAGCAACAAGAGGAAAAATCTTCTGAGCAGACAACGAGCGGAGCTGTCCAGGCTTTGATCGATGCGCTGAAAGACGGCGACGAGCAGGTGCGAAAACAGGCGGCATGGGCGCTCGGAATGAAAGGCGGCCAGAGCGTTACAGATTTGTTAGCGGCCGCGCTCAATGATAAGGATGCAGGCGTGAGGGCCGAGGCCGCATGGGCGCTCGGCATGCAGGGAGATCACCGCGCCGTAGAACCGCTGATGGCCGCTCTGAAGGATGAACACCATAGAGTTCGATCACAGGCCGCGTGGGCGCTCGGAATGAAAGGCGATAGCCGCGCCGTTGACGCTTTGATAGCTGCCCTCAAAGACGAGAACGCGAACGTGAGGGCGCAGGCCGCATGGTCGCTCGGAATGAGAGGCAGCCAGAGGGCTGTAGAACCTTTGAACGCTGCGATGAAAGACGAACATCCTCACGTACGACAGAACGCAGCGTGGGCGCTCGGAATGCTCTTGGTAAACTCTCGGCCCATGAGGATCAACGTAAATCTCGATACCAAAACGAAGACCGACGGGAATGAGGAGCCTCAAGATATAGAAATAGAACCCGACAACATCGATGTCGAGGTCAACCCGGATGAAGACAAGAATCCGAACCCAAGGCCCGCCAGGCCGCGCAGACGCGCTCGCGCAAGCCGCGACTTGTAGAGCGATGAGTCTCTCTGATCATAACTGAGTCAAAGGAGATTATGATGAAAAGATTGGCAATGATAGCAATGCTCTTTTGCTGCCTTTTTGGCGCAACCGCGCAGACTCGCGTAGCAGGGTCAGGCGCAACTACGACGACGTTTTCTCAGCAGGAGTCGAATATTTCATCTTCTGACCTGAACAGGCTGATCGAAGCGTTGAAATCCAGCAACGCCGTCGAGCGTGCTACTGCCGCCTGCTCGCTTGGACAGATGCGAGAGCGGGCCGCGCCCGCAATATCGCATCTGGTTCGGCTGCTTGGCGATGAGACGAAGGTAAGAGTGCTTGATTGCGGTGGGAGAGGTAACAGCACGCATTTTGACGATGATGACACGGTGGGCAAGGAAGCTGCTATCGCCCTTTCAAGGATTGGGCCTCTTGCGGTTGACCCGCTCATCCAGGCATTAAAGACCCAGGAGATGTATGCGCGAAAGAACGCTGCATTCGGGCTGGGGCTGGTAAAAGATGACCGCTCGGTTGAGCCGTTGATTGCTGCGATAAGCGATTCTGCCTGGCAAGTTCGCGCGCAAGCCGCATGGGGCCTGGGCTTGAAGCACGACTCGCGAGCGGTTGAGCCTCTCATTACAGCGCTCAAAGATTCGGAACCGCAAGTGCGCTCACAAGCGGCGTGGGCCTCGGGGCTTGTAGGCAACAGAGATTCCGTAGAGCCACTGATAGTAGCTTTGAAAGATTCTGACAATCACGTTCGTTCGCAAGCAGCATGGGCGTTAGGGCTAAAAGGCGATAGCCGTGCTGTGGAACCACTGACCTTTGCTTTGAAAGACTCCGACGGCCATGTGCGCTCGCAAGCGGCATGGGCGCTGGGGCTTAAGGGGGACCGTGAGGCGGTCGAGCCTTTGATGGAGGCTCTTAAAGATCAAGACGCGCACGTGCGGTCGCAAGCAGCGTGGGCGCTCGGACTCAAGGGCGATAGCCGGGCCGTAGAAACTTTGACGGCGGCTTTGAAAGATTCCGACGGCCATGTGCGCTCGCAGGCGGCATGGGCGTTAGGTCTTAAAGGCGATTACCGCGCCGTCGAAGCTTTGAGCGCGGCGACTAAGGATGAGAATAATCACGTGCGAAAACAGGCAACCTGGGCGCTGGGAATGATTTTGATGCGCGACCGCCGAGCGGCGGATATGAATATAAAGATCGAAGCCGATCCGAACACACAGGATGACGCGCCTCGGAGACGGCAGCGGTCTAAAAATTAAGCAGACGACAATAGAGAGGGCCAGGCTATGGATAAAGTTCTGCAAGATATTCGTTACGGTTTGCGCGTGCTTAGGAAGCAACCAGGATTTACGGCGGTTGCGATAATCGCGCTTGCGCTAGGCATCGGAGCAACCACAGCCATCTTCAGTGTCGTCAACGGCGTCCTTCTTCGCCCTCTCCCCTACACGGACCCTGACAGGCTGGTTATGGTTTGGGAGAGAAACATTCCGCGAAATCGCGCTACCAATGTCGTCTCTCCCGCTAATTATTTAGACTGGACGCGACAAACCCAGACGCTCGATCCGATGGCTGCGCTCACCACCAACAGCCAGCGAAACCTGACGGGCCAGGGTGAGCCTAGAGTGCTCGACGCTCAGATTGTGACTGTCAGCTTTTTCAACGTGCTTGGAGTTCAGGCCTTGCGCGGGCGCACCTTTACTGAAGAAGAAGGACGGCCCGGAAATGAACTGGTCGTGATTCTGAGCCATCGCCTCTGGCAACAGTTGTTCGGAGGCCGCGACGAAATACTCAGCCAATCGGTGACGCTGAACGGCAGGAGTTATACGGTCGTCGGCGTCATGCCCGCCGATTTTTATTTTCATGAACCGGGAGACGGAAATATGGCTCCCGTTGGCCTTAGACCCCGCCGTTGATTATCGAGCGACATCGGGCCGATTCCTGCTGAGCGTCGCCAGGCTAAAGCCGGGTGTGACCCGCGACCAGGCCCAGGCAGAGATGGAAGGCATAGCGGCTCAAT
Organism: Blastocatellia bacterium; assembly: GCA_963728545.1. Classification (GTDB taxonomy): domain Bacteria; phylum Acidobacteriota; class Blastocatellia; order UBA7656; family UBA7656; genus DASUNP01. The sequence goes on along the minus strand of CAVSKO010000002.1, from coordinate 364,985 downwards.
TAGAGCAGACCAATCTGAAATTTAATGCCGGATGGAATGTGAACCTGGTTCCGCTCCACGAACAGATCGTGGGAGACATAAGGCCGATCATACTGTTATTGCTCGGTGCGGTAGGTTTCGTTTTGTTGATAGCCTGCGCGAACGTCGCCAACCTTTTGCTTGCTCGCGCTGCGACAAGGCAAAAAGAGTTGGCGCTCAGGACAGCCCTCGGCGCAGCGCGGTCAAGAATCATCTACCAGTTGATGGTTGAAAGCGTGCTTCTTTCAACTTTCGGCGGCGCGCTCGGGCTGTTGCTCGCTTACTGGGGGTTGAAACTTCTCGTAGCCGTCAGCCCTGATAACATACCTCGGCTTAACGAAATCGCAATCGATTGGAGCGTGCTTGTGTTTACGCTCATCATATCGTTTTTAACAGGGATAATCTTTGGCCTGGTGCCGGCGCTTCAAGCATCGAAGCCCGATCTCAACGCGACGCTCAAGGAAGGCGGGCGCGGGACCAGGGTTGCGGGCAGCAGCCGCATGGTTCGGAATCTTTTCGTCATAGCCGAAGTGGCCTTGTCGCTCGTGCTTTTGATCGGCGCGGGATTGATGATCAAAAGCTTCATGCGGCTTCAAAATGTACAGCCCGGTTTCAGGACTGAAAATATTTTGACTCTGAAACTCCAGCTCCCGGGATCAAAATATAGTCAGGAAGCGCAACGCATAGCCTTCTTCAAGCAGTTGGAAGACAGGCTCCGCGTCTTGCCAGGGGTCGAGTCCGTAGGCGCGATAAACTTTTTGCAACTGGCGGGCCAGCGATCCGCCACCGGTTTCACTATCACAGATCGCCCCGAGCCCCCGCCCGGCGAACAGCCCGTTACAGACGTGAGAGTGGTGACGCCGAGCTATTTTGACGCGATGGCGATACCTTTGATTAAGGGCCGAATGCTCGACGAGCGAGATACGGCGAAGAGCCAGAGAGTGCTTTTGATAAACGAAACGATGGCGCGGCTCTACTGGCCTAATGAAGACCCGCTCGGCAAGCGCGTTGTAATAAGCTGGGACAGCGACGAGCCGGATGAGATCGTGGGCGTAGTCGGCGACATTCGCGATATGGGATTGAACCTTGAAGTAAAACCGACCATTTATTGGCCGCATGCGCGTGAGCCTTACGCTTTCATGAATTTTGTGCTGCACACACACACCGATCCGGGATCGTTGGCGTCGGCAGCGCAAGCCGAAGTGCGCGCTATAGACCCTGAACAGCCCATCGCCGAGATCAGCACGATGGAGGATGTGCTTTCCGAATCAATATCGCGGCAGCGTTTCAACATGCTGCTGCTTGTCATCTTCGCTTCCGTCGCGCTCGTCTTAGCCGTCGTCGGCATCTACGGCGTTATCGCCTATTCAGTCACGCAGCGAACGCACGAGATAGGCATAAGGATGGCGCTCGGCGCGCAATCATTGGACATACTGAAGATGGTTGTAGGCCAAAGCATGCTGCTGACCGGAATCGGCCTGGTCATAGGATTCGCAGGAGCAGTGGCCTTGTCCGTGGTGTTATCAAGCATAATGTCGGGCCTTCTTTTTGACGTGGGGACGACCGATCTTACGACCTTCGCGCTGGTGTCGCTTGTCCTGGCAGCGGCGGCGATGGTCGCAACCATCTTTCCCGCGCGCCGAGCTACAAGAGTGGATCCAATGGTGGCGTTGAGGTATGAGTGAATAGAAGATAACGATTTATGCAACCGTTTCGATACCTCTTCGCCACAAATCTTGCCGCTTGTTTGCTAGTCTCAATATCTATTGCATCTACTCTCGCGCAAAACGCGCCGGCGAAAGCCGAAGTGCGTAATGTAAGCGACGAGTATTTCGGCCAGAAAATCACAGACCCGTATCGTTGGCTGGAAGATTTGAAGGCGGGCGAAACGCAGAGATGGATAAAATCGCAAGCCGATTACAGTCGCGCTTATCTTGATAAAATGCCGATGCGCGGCGAAATCTTAGAGCGACTCAACGGATTGAGCGGCGCGAGCGTAAATATCAGCGGCGTTCGTCCGCTTGGCAATCTTTATTTTTATTTGAAGCGCAATCCGGGCGAGCCGGACAATAAACTTTATGTCCGCGAAGGTCTGACGAGCGCGGAGCGCCTTTTAATTGACCCGACGAAAGTAATCGACGGCGGCAAGCGTTACTCGCTCGGCGGTTGGAATATTTCCTGGGACGGCAAATACGTTTCTTATCTCATTTACGCGGGTGGTTCGGAAGTCGGCGAGATTCGCGTCGTTGAAACCGCTACCGGAAAAGATATGGGCGAGCGGATCGAACCGGGCGAATTTCAGCGAAGGCGAATGGCTGCCTGACGGAAAATCTTTTCTCTACAATCGCCTGCAAAAACTTCCCGAAGGCGCGCCGGAAACTGAAAAATATCAAAAACTCCGTGTTTATCTCCATGTTTTGGGAACGAACCCCGATACGGATAAACCCGTTTTCGGTTATGACGTAAATCCGAATATCAGTTTAGACCAAAAACTGCTGACGTTCCCTGATACCGATCCGAATTGGAAATACGTTTTTACTTATGTCAACTCGGGTGTGCCGCCGAACATCGAAATTTATGCTACTCAGCTCCAAGCTTTAAACCAGAAGCCCGTGCCCTGGCGCAAAATCGTCGGTTTTGAGGATGAAGTTACGGGGTTGAATATGCGCGGCGACGATCTGTATTTGACGACTTATAAAAATACGCCGCGTTATAAGATCGTTCGCGCGAATCTCAAACAACAGTATTTAACCAAGGATGAAACCTTCTTTTCCGGCGGCGAAGCCATAGTCGAAGCAGGCAGAGCGCAACGCGATGCAATGTATGTGCAGACGCTCGACGGCGGCATGAGAAGAATTTGGCGCGTTGATTACAAAACGATGAAAGCGGAGTTGATCAGGCTGCCTTACGGCGGCTCGGCTCGAATTACGCCAACCGAAACAAATACAGACGGCATCTATTTCCGCACCCTATCGTTCACAAAATCAACTGCTCATTTCAAATACGACCCGAAAACCGGAAATTCAACGGATACCAAACTCGTTCCGCCGATTCCGATTGATATGTCGCATATCGAGACCGTCAACGCCAAAGCAAAATCCTACGATGGCATTATGGTCCCGCTCGTTATCATCTACAAAAGAGGCTTGAAGCGCGACGGCTCAAATCCTGTTTTGATGGACGGGTATGGCGCATATGGCTATGAAAACACTTCGCCGGACTTCTTTGCTAATGCTTTGCCCTGGCTAGAGCGCGGCGGCGTGTATGTTTTAACGGGCGTTCGCGGCGGCGGCGAATACGGTAAAGAATGGTATCTGGCGGGAAAAGGGAAGACAAAGCCGAACACCTGGAAAGACTTTATAGCCTGCGCCGAGTATTTGATTGCGGAAAAATACACCTCGCCCGAACACCTGGGGATTCAAGGTGTAAGCGCAGGTGGTATTTTAATCAGCAACGCGATTGCTGAACGGCCCGAATTGTTCGGCGCGGCGATTATCAATGTCGGTTACATCAATGTTTTGCGCGGCGAAACAACCGCAAGCGGCGCTATAAATATCCCCGAATTCGGCTCGGTCGAAACCGAAGAAGGTTTCAGAGCACTGCTGGCGATGGATGGTTATTTGAAGATCAAAGACGGCGTAAAATATCCGGCAGTCCTTTTGACGCACGGCATCAACGACCCGCGCGTTGCCCCCTGGATGTCGGCGAAAATGGCGGCGCGATTGCAAGCGGCTTCGGCGAGTAGCAAACCCGTTTTGCTACGGATCGATTACGACGCAGGACACGGTAGTGGCGAGACGCAAAAACAGCGCAACGAGCGGGAAGCCGACACTTACGCTTTTTTATTTAAACAGCTGGGCGCGATGAACAAATAAATTACTTCCTAAAGCAATGAGGAGGAACTTTTGCGAGAAGGAATCGTTTTCTAAAACGGGAAGCTAGCATGTGATCTTGCTTGCGGTTGGCGCGGTATAATTTTTATTTGCAGCGCCGCGCCGGCGAGCGATGATTCATACCTCTTCCTCTTGTGAGCAAGGTGAAAACCCTCCTCTTTAAGCTCTAAGGTGCGCCCTTAACCAGGCGCACCTTCTGTTTTTTTGTTCTACTGCCTGCGTGCTTTTTGACCTCGCGACAAATCCCCTATAATAATCCTATGACAACGACTCTGATTTACGACCCCGCTTACCTCGATCACCAGACCGGGCGTCACCCGGAGAACGCCGACCGCTTGCGGGTCATAGTTAGCGCGCTTGAGGGCGATGAGCGGCTGTGGTCTCGCGTGCAGAAAGTATCTCCGCTGCCGGCTTCCGAAACTGACATCGAGCGGTGTCATGGCCGCCGCCTTATCGATCAATTACGAAACCTCTGCGAGCGCGGCGTTCCGTTTGTCGATCTTGACACCGTGATAAGCAAAGAGTCTTTCGAGGTTGCGCGCCTCGCATCAGGAGCGGCAATTACCGCGGTCGATTCTGTCTTCACGGGCGAAGCCGATAACTCATTCGCGCTCGTTCGCCCGCCCGGCCACCACGCGACTCCAAATCGCGCGATGGGATTCTGCCTGTTCAACAACGCGGCCATCGGCGCGAGGTACGCTCAAGCAAAGTACGGGGCCGAGCGCGTTTTGATAATTGATTGGGACGTGCACCACGGGAACGGCACTCAAGACATTTTCTGGGACGACCCTACGGTATTTTATTTCTCGACTCACCAGTATCCTTATTACCCGGGAACCGGCGCGAGCAACGAGAGGGGACAGGGCAAAGGCGAAGGAACGACTTTGAACATCCCTCTGAGCCTGGGCACACCGGCCCGCTCTCATCGCGAAGCCTTTACCGATGCGCTGAAAGAGATCGAGAAAGTTGCTCCGCCGGATCTGATCATAATTTCTGCGGGGTTCGATTCTCGACGCGGCGACCCGCTCGGCGGGCTGATGCTTGAAGACAGCGATTTTCGAGAAATGACGAAAGAGGTTATGGAGATGGCTGACCGGCACTCTGAGGGGCGCGTCGTCTCGATTCTCGAAGGCGGCTACAACCTCAATACGCTGGGCGAGACGGTCAGGACTCACGTCAATGCGCTGTCAGAGTGATCTCAAATAATTCTCACCGCTCTGCTTTTTGAAACCACTCGACCGTTCGTCGCAGCCCTTCATCGAAACCGACCTTAACGCGATAGCCGAAAGCTTCCTCGGCGGCTTCGATCCCGGCCTGTGAATCTCGAACGTCGCCCGCGCGAGCGTCTTCGTGAATTGGTGCTATGTCGCTCCCGATAATTTTTTTCATCCTCTCAAGCAGGTCGAGCAATGTGAACCGCCCGCCGCACGCGATGTTGAAAGCACGGCCCGCGACGCCTTCGGCTTCCGCCGCGAGCAGGTTTGCCTCGACTACATTCTCGACATAAGTAAAATCGCGCGACTGCATCCCGTCGCCGTAGATGACAGGTTGATTGCCGCCGAGCAGCGCGGTGGCGAACCTCGGTATCACGGCGGCGTATTGAGACTCGGGGTCCTGGCGCGGCCCGAATATGTTGAAGTAGCGAAGCGAGACGGCTTCAAAACCGTAAACCCGATTGAAGATTCTTATGTAATGCTCGCCCGCGAGCTTTGACAGCGCGTAAGGCGATAGCGGTTGAGTCTGCATGCTCTCTCGCTTAGGCAGTTCCGGCGTTTCGCCGTAAACCGACGAGCTTGACGCGTAGACGACCCGGCGCACGCCCGCGTCTCGCGCCGCGAGCAATACGTTCAGCGTCCCCGTCAGATTCACGTCGTGCGTGGTCAGAGGGTCTGCAACCGAGCGCGGCACGGAGCCGAGCGCGGCTTCGTGAAAGACTACCCACACGCCTTTCATTGCCTCGGCCAGCACTTGCCGGTCGCGTATGTCGCCGCGAACAAGCTCGACTTCGCCGCCAATTGATTTAAGATTCTCCTCTTTTCCCGAAAAGAAATTATCCAGCACGCGGACGCTGTGGCCGTCGTTAAGAAGTCGTTCGCAGATGTGACTGCCTATAAAACCTGCTCCACCCGTCACCAGGTAAAGTCGCTTTTCCATCTCTCTCCTATTTCTTTATCAAGAAGTTTTCTAAAGCGAGGCTGTCGACTCCGGAGCAATAGAAGCCGCGCACCGCTTCGCGCGGCGTCGAGACGACCGGCTCGCCGAAAAGATTGAACGATGTATTGAGCAACACGGGAACGCCCGTCGCTTCGCCGAATTTGGTGAGCAGTTTCCAAAGCGCGGGATTCTTTGCGCGGCTGACGCTTTGCACGCGCACGAGGTCATCACCAAAGACGGCAGCCGGAATCATCTCGCGCTTCCCTTCCCGAACGCGGCTCACCCCCTGCAAAAACTCTGTCAATGCGCTCGGCTCAAAAAACTCTCCGGCTCGCTCTTCGGGCACAGCCGCCGAGAACGGGCGGAAATCTTCGCGGTGCTTTATGTATGCGTTCAAGTTGTCGCGCATATACTCGACGGTCGGCGAGGCCAGTATGCTTCTAGCGCCGAGCGTGCGCGGGCCGAACTCCATCGCGCCCCGAAACCAGCCTACGATCTTTGATTCTGCGAGCAGTCGCGCTACTTCCGTAATCAGCTTGTCTTCCGTAAGAAAGTACTGATAGCTGAGCTTGCAATTGTCGAGCACGCTTTTGATCTCCTGGTCATCGTAGCGCGGGCCGAGAAAAGCGTGCTCCATTTTGAAGACGCGCTCCCGGTTGCCGAGCGTCTCGTGCCAGACGTAAAGCGCCGCGCCGACCGAGCATCCGGCGTTTCCAGCGGCAGGTTGCACAAACATTCGCTCATACCCTGAGCGTCGCTCGATGGCAGAATTGACCATGCTGTTGAGCGCAACGCCTCCGGCCAGGCAGAGGCTCTCCTCACCCGTTTGCTCGCGGTGGCGCTCTGCAACCTCGCACATCACATCCTCAATTGCGGTCTGCAAACTAGCCGCGACGTTGCGGTGCCTCTCTGTAAGAGGCTCATCCTTAGCCCTGGGCTTTAATCCAAACCTTTCGTAAAACCGCGCGCCGAGCGCAGGAACGCCCTTGAACGGCAGATCGAAGTATTCGAGATTCACTTTCGGCAATCCGTTTGAATCGATGCTCAACAAGTCTTCAAAGAGGTCAAGGAATTGAGGCGTACCCGACGGCGCGAGCCACATTGTTTTATGCCAGTCGCCTGAAAAGCTGAACCCGAGGGCCGCAGTGACTGCGCTGTAAATCAGGCCCACGGAATTGGGGAATTGAGCTTCGCGTTCAAGCGCGATCTGCGCGTTCTTTCCCGTCATCAACGCCGTCGAAGTCATATCGCCGCGATAACCGGCCGCGATGATAGCAGCGCTATCGAAGCCGGAACAATAAAACGCGCTCGCCCCGTGCGCGAGTTGATGATTGACTTCGATGAATCGGCCCTTGCCGCCCAACAGGGATTTGATCATGCGGCGCGTCTTTAATCGCTCTCTGAGGTTATTGAGGCTTTCGACAAAATAGTTGGGGAAGGCTTCGAGCGCCGCTTCCGCAGGCAAGCTCGTCGCGTGTGACGAATTGAATGCGACTTCGCGATGAAAGAGCTTGTACGGCTCCAGATAATAAGCTACGTAATTGACCTGATCGAAAGTGATTCCTCCGCGCTCAAGACAAAAGTTTACCGCGCGGGTGGGAATGCCTCCGGCGTAATTCATCCCGACGTGACGTATACGCGCAAGTTTTTCTTCTTCGATGGCCGCAACCACGCGACCGTCTTGAACGAGCGCAGCAGCCGCATCGCTCTCCTGCCCTGAAATTCCGAGTATGTTCATATTTTTGACTTCAAGCTAAATACCATTAACATCTGGGACGGCGCATTTCAAGCAAGCCTCTTATGCAAGCTCGCTCGTCCGGAGTCCCGCGCGCATCGCGACCGCGAGCAGAATCAGAACCGACAGGGTCAATATCAAAGATAAGGCCGAACCGAAAGGCTGATTCAACAGCGTAAACTGGCTCTGAATCAAATTTCCTATCATGACCGACTTCGCGCCGCCCAGCAGATCGGGAGTTATAAACGCGCCTAACGAAGGGATGAAAACAAGAACCGTGCCAGCCATCAGACCCGGCCGCGATAATGGGAGCGTGACCCTGACGAACGTCCAGAATCGGTTGGCCCCCAGATCCTGCGCGGCGTCAAGCAACCGCTTGTCCAATCGTTCAAGCGCGACGTAGATCGGCAAGATCATAAAAGGCAGCTCGCCGTAAACCTGTCCGACCAGCACCGCAAAATCCGAATAGAGCAAACCCAGTGGCTCACGGATTATTCCTGATCCGATGAGCAGCGAGTTTATCAATCCTTCGCTTCGCAGGAGCAATATCCACGCATAAGTGCGAACCAGAAAGCTTGTCCAGAAGGGGATGACCGTGAGCACGAGCAAAATCCTGCGCCAGCGCGCCGCCGCCCGAAGCGCGATATAGTAAGCGGCGGGAAAGCTCACTACTGCCGTGATGACGGTCGTCGCCGTTGCGACCCAGAGGCTGCGCCAATAGGCGGGCAGGTAGAGACGGTCGAGCGCGCGCAAATAATTTTCGCCCGTGAGATCATAAATAGTCTTGCCGTATGGGCCCCGTGTAGCGAGACTGACGACTACTGCGATTAACAGGGGCGCGACGAAAAAGATGAGCAGCCAGACGAGAGCAGGGCTAAACAGCAACCTTGCGACGCGGCTGTTTTTGAATCTGTCGCCTCTAACTTTCGCCGTCATGCTTTTAATATAACCGCGCTATCCGAATTCCAGATCACCCGCGTTTCTTTCCCGACATGCTCTTGAATCGCTCGCGACGATGAGCGGTTCTGTTCCAGCACCGTCATCGATTGCCCGTCGCTCAGCCTGATCTTCCATTGCGTGCTTTCGCCAAGATAGACCGCCGATTCAATCCTGGAAGTGATCGCGTTTTCTGCGCTATCGCTTGTCATAGATATTTTCTCAGGGCGGACCATCAAGCGAACATCGTCTCCAACTTTTGTATCAACCCCTGGAGCTTCTATCTCTCCATCACCAAGGCGGATGATCGAATAGCCGTTTCGCTTGCCCGTGACGGTGCCTTTTATAATGTTCGATACGCCAATGAAGCCTGCTACAAATTCGGTTTGGGGGCGCTCGTAAATCTCTTCCGCGCGCCCGGTCTGCTCTATCCGGCCCGCGTTCATTACAACTATCCGGTCGCTCATCGTGAGCGCCTCTTCCTGGTCGTGCGTGACGTAGACGAAGCTTATGCCAACGCTCTGCTGCAAACTCTTCAACTCGATCTGCATCTGCTTTCTCAGCTTCTGATCGAGCGCGGCAAGCGGTTCATCCAACAGCAAAACTCTTGGGCGAAGCACCAGCGAGCGCGCTAGCGCAACTCTCTGCTGCTGCCCGCCCGATAGCTCTGACGTTTGTCGCTTATCGAATCCGCCCATCTTTACCATTTCGAGCGCATCTCGGACGCGGGTTTCGATCTGGTCGCGGGCAACACGCTTTTGCTTTAGCCCGAAGGCGACGTTATCAAACACGTTCATATGAGGGAAAAGTGCGTAGTGTTGAAAGACCGTCGTAACATCGCGCTTAAACGGGGGAACGTCCGTCACATCGCGCCCGCCCAACATCACCGAGCCGGTATCCGGGATTTCAAACCCGGCAATCATTCTAAGCAACGTAGTCTTGCCGCACCCCGACGGGCCCAGGAGAGTCAGAAACTCGCCTTCGACCACGCCCAGCGTGACCGTATTGACGGCCGCCGTGTCGCCAAATCTTTTCGATACATTCAACAGCTCTACTTCATATTTTTCTGTCATCGCAATCGAAAGAAAAAGCTCACATACGCGTTGTTATCAAGTGGATTTGATCGAAGTGATGACGTTCGTGATCGAGCATATCGTTTACGACGAACTCGACCGTGAAATCGGGGTTCAAGGCGTGTCGCCCCCGGCGCTCCCAGGCGGAATCTTTTCCGGCGAGCGCGGAGAGCAGCTTGTCTCGCGTGCTTTTGAAAGTCGCTTTATAAAATCCTATGTCGTCGTTGCGGTGGTCGCGCTCGCGATTCTCTCTCTCCTCGTCATAAAGCTCAATCGGCGGGTTCTCCTCCGCGAGCATCTTTGAGACTCGGCCTGCGCCTACTTCTTGAATATCGACCAGGTGGCAGAGAATCTCTTTGATCGACCACTGATGCTCGCTCGGTCTGTGCGAGATCGCAGGATCAGGGTAACGCTCGACGATCTGTTCAAAAAGAATTCTGTTATCGTTTAATTCTTTCAGCGCTTGATCGTGTGTCCTCATAAGCAACTCCCGCTTCAATAGATCATAAGCCGAGCATCGCGAGCATAGCTTTTTCATCCAGCACCGCGACGTTAAGCTCGCGCGCCCGCTCAAGCTTCGAGCCAGGCTCTTCGCCCACTACGACATAATCGGTCTTCTTTGTCACAGAGCCGGTCACGCGACCGCCGCGCTGCTCGATCAACTGTTTCATCTCATCGCGCGAGAATCTTTCGAGGCGGCCTGTCAAAACAAATTGCTTGCCTTCGAGGTCGCGCGCGATTTTTTTCCCGCCCGTTTCGCTCGCCCCTTTGCGCAAGGTGTTCACGCCGGACTCTTTGAGCCGAGAGATTAGTTCGCGGTTTCTAGGCTCGCGAAACCACTCGGCGATTGAAGCGGCGACGACCGGGCCGATCTCGAATATGGCTGCCAGCCGCGCTTCGTCCACGCTCATCAACTCGTCTAAGGATTCGAAAGCCGAGGCGAGTATCTGCGCCGTCCGCTCGCCGACGTGACGTATGCCAAGCCCGTAGACCAGGCGGTAAAGATCATTCGCGCGGCTCTCGTCAATTTGCTTGAGCAGATTGTCAGCAGACTTCTCGCCCATCCGCTCAAGCGCGATGACCTCATCTCTGTGCTCTCTTAAGTGATAGAGATCGGCGAAATCTCTGACGAGCGGCTCAAGTCGCAGCGGCTCGCCTTTCTTGTCGAATAGTGTTTCGCCTTTTTCATCCCTCTGGATTCGCACGGAAATCAATTGATCGATCAGCGCTTCTCCGAGCCCTTCGATGCGCATCGCGCGACGAGATGCAAACTGTTTTAATCCCGCTTTGATCTTTGCGGGGCACGCCGAATTGACGCATCGCCACGCTACCTCTCCCGGAAGGCGTGTCACTTCTTCGCCGCAGGCCGGGCACTCTCGCGGCATGACGAACTCTTGAAGTTCAGCCCCTCTATTTGCGCGCTTTGATTCGATCACTTTAATGACCTGGGGAATGATCTCGCCGCTTTTTTCTATAAGCACGAAATCGCCGATCATTACGCCGAGCCGCTTGATCTGGTCTTCGTTGTGCAGCGAGGCCCGCGATACGGTCGTGCCCGCAAGCAGCACCGGCTCAAGCTCGGCCACGGGCGTGAGCGTGCCGACGCGGCCTACTTGAACGGTGATGGCCCGGAGTTTTGTCGTCGCCTGTCGCGCGGGGTATTTGTAAGCGACCGCCCACCGAGGGGCCTTCGAAGTCGAGCCAAGCTCGTCTTGAAGGGCCGTGCTGTTTACTTTCACAACTACGCCGTTGATCTCATAACCAAGCTCGTCTCGAAGTCGTCCCCACTCTTCACAAGAAGCAATAACTTCATCTATGGACTGGCACAATCGCCGGTTTGGGTTCACCCTGAAACCGGCTCCCAGAAGCCATTCCAGGGCTTCCCAGTGCGAACCCAGATGCTTTCGCCCGCCCGCGAGGAGGTCATAGCAAAACACGTCTAGCTTTCGCTCGGCGGCGACTCGCGCGTCAAGCGATTTCATAGTCCCGGCTGCGGCGTTGCGCGGGTTGGCAAAAAGCGGCAGCCCTTGTTCCCCTCGCTCCGCGTTTATCCGCCGGAACTCTTCGTTGGGCAAGTAGACCTCGCCGCGCACCTCTATCTCGCTATTGACGGGGGATTGGCCGGTTGCGCGCGAATCGCTCTCGCCGTTAGAAAAAAGCGAAACTTGAGCGGGGGCCGCTTTCTTCTTTGCGGTCTTGCTCGATTTTTGTTTGGCCTTTGATTTGAATACCTCGGGGCGGATCCTGAGCGGGAGCGAGCGAATCGTGCGCACATTCTGGGTAACGTCTTCGCCGATAAAACCGTCACCGCGCGTTACTCCTCTTGTGAGCGCGCTCTGGTCATAGATCGCCGAGATGCTCAGGCCATTGATCTTTAATTCGGCCACATACTCGACGCCCTCGCGCCCGACTCCGCGACGGACTCGGTTATCCCATTCGCGAAGATCGTCTACGGAATAGGTGTTGTCGAGCGAAAGCATTGGCCGCCGGTGGACGTATTCCGCAAACCCTTCTGCCGGGCGACCCGCGACGCGCTGCGTCGGTGAATCGGGGGTGATCAGATCGGGATTGGCTTCTTCAAGCTCGCGCAGCCGGTTCAATAACTGGTCATACTCGTAATCGCTTATCTCAGGGTCGGCGTGGGTATAGTATCGCTCGTCGTGATAGCGAATGATCTCTCGCAGACGCGCGACCTCGTCATGCACGCGCTCTTTCTTTGTTCGCATAGCTCAAAACGCTGTCCGCAATTTAATAACTACCCTTGGATTGTGACCGCTCGCGAAACCCGCGAGTGCCTGTCGCGGGCAGCCGAGCGTCTGAAAACAGATGAACGTAGACATAGACCTGCCCCCTGTGATGAGAGGCGTGCGAGAGCGTGCTCAACAGAATCTCTCCCACCGTAGTCGGGGTCGCGTCAGGGTAATAGACACGCTTGGGCAGGTCTTCGTCCGTAAGCGTCTCGAATGCGACGCGCCGCCCGCGCGCAGCCTCTTCGAGGTATGCCGCAATGTGCGCTCGCGTAGGCAAGACCTCGCGCGTGATCCATTCGAAAGGTTCCTCCCAGAAATTGCTCGTTATGCCGTTGAACGAATATTCGACCAACCCGCCGATGTGGCTGATAAGCTCGCCGCATGAATAGACCCGTATAAAGCTTTCGCTTTCAAATGGCTTCCAGTAGAGCCGCTCCTCGGGGATTACTTTGAGGACATCTATCAGGTTGTTATGGATCAGCTCGAACTCAGCTCCAATGACCTCGACTGTTGCCAATATTGCCCCTTTATCAATATCGATAGAGCATCATTAAGTGTTGCTCTCGATCAAATCCAACAGGCTGAGCGTCTCGCTCCTTGCTTTGCGTCTCGTCTTCCGCCGCTTGCCTACGGGCGACGATTGCTCTGTGTATTCGTGCAAATGCTCCGCATCCACGCCAAGCTGTCTGAGGTGCGACGCAAAATAATGATCGCCGTATAATGTGTACACTTTCTTTGCGCCCGATTCAATCACGTAGCGATTCAGATCGTCGAAACCCGCGTGGTCCGACAACGGCAGCACTGCACTGGTGCGATAACGATAGCGCGCGCGCGGGTCCATACCCCAGCCGCTCAGGTATATCGTATAAGCGTTTTGAATCGCTTGAAAGGCGTAGCCTCGCATCGCGCCCGGCGGCATCATAACAACCATCCCATCCGCGTCCGACAGATCGAGCGGGCGGTAATCGCCTTCAAACTCTATGCCCATCTCTTTATAAATATCTACGATCTGCATTATCGAATGGTGGAGCGCAACCGAATAGCCGCCCTTCAATAGTATTTTGAGCGCCTCCTGGCTCTTGCCGAGCGAGTAAGCCAGGACCATCGGCTGCAAGCCGCTTATCAGCGCGCGGTCTACCTGCTCGTAAAGAAGCTGGTGAACCTGTTCATCTTCGGGAAACTGAAACATCGGATGGCCGAAGGTGCACTCCATAATCAGCGTGTCGCACTGAACGATGTCGGGCGGCTCGCACGACAAACCGCGCCTGAGCTTGAAATCGCCCGTGTACAAAAGCCGCTCGCCGTTGAACTCGATCAGCGTTTGGGACGAGCCGAGGCAGTGACCCGCCGAGTAAAAGGTCAGCCTAAACTTGTCAAAATCGCAAGGTTGATTAAAATTCAGCAGCGTTGCACGGGCGCCGCCGACGCGATGCTCGAACAGTTTTGCTGTGCCGGGCGTCGCTATGATTTCGGCGTGCCTCTGTATGTGGTCGGCGTGCGCGTGCGATATGACCGAGCGAGTTTTCGGCCGCTTCGCGTCCATCCATAAATCTATTTCGGGAAGGTATATCCCCTTGTCGTAAACTACTTTCAAATCAAATTCCTTTCTCAAGAATTATAACATATTTGGAGTGCATCAACTTGTCGCCGCTTTCGCGTTAGGCTAACCCAAAAGCGGCGACTTGTCGCCGCACTCCGAAAAATGTACTAGCAATTCTTTTCGTGCTAAAATCCAGTTGAGGTGAGCGGATGAAAGAGAAGATCAAGGTTTATCAAAAGCCCACGTGAAGCAAGTGTAGAGAGACCGTCGGTCTTCTCAAAAACAGCGGCGCGGAGTTTGAACGGATCAACTATTATGAGCAACGGCTCACCGCCGCCGAGCTTCGAGACCTGATCCGGAAACTCGGCATCAGCCCGCGCGATCTGTTGCGCAAAGGCGAGCAGGTTTATCGAGACCTCAATCTCGGCAAGCGCGAGCTATCAGACGACGAATTGATCAACCTTATGGCCGAAAATCCCGACCTCATCCAGCGGCCAATAGTAGTGCGCGGGAAAAAAGCTGTCCTGGGCCGACCGCCTGAAAATGTCCGGGAGCTTCTATAACCTTTTTATCCTCATCCATATCCGCGGTTAATCGGCAAACGGGCGCTGTTTCTTAATAAGACTCTGCCGGATACTCGCAGTTGCCCGCTTTTGTCAGCGCGTACCTTTTCCCTAACAAACTTTTGAGCGAGATGGAATTTTTTTGAAGCGAAATGGATATAAATAGCGTCTAATAGAGTGAGGGAAAAAAGATGAAGATACTTGCTTTTCTCAGAAACCACGCACACTATTGGGGAGTTCCCCATCCGCGTAGCGCTGACAACCGATTAATCCAGGTCTGCTACGAGTGCGGGGCAGAGCGCGAAGTTAAAATCGAGCTTCGCCCATCGGCCTCGACCGACGTAACGCTCCCAATAAACGGGGATAACCTGGCTGCTTGAAGTACATGAAGTGCAGGACTCATTAACCTCTAGTTCCGAGCAGCGCAATTGCTCGGAGAAAATTATTCATAGCCTGTCATCCGTAGGCCCCCCGGATGACAGGCTCACTACTCCTCCTCGCTTAATATAGCCCTTGCCGCATGTCGAGCATTGCGCGTCTTGATCCCTTTCGAGATTGCGCGAGAGATCGAGCTTGATGCCGCATTCGCACATCCATCCGACAACCCGGCCCGGATTGCCTACAACAAGTGCGTAATCGGGCACGTCGCGCGTCACAACAGCGCCCGCACCTATGAAAGCGTACCGTCCGATTGTGTGTCCGCAGACTACGGTCGCGTTTGCGCCAATGGATGCTCCTTGCTTGACCAGGGTTCTGCGGTACTCATCTTTGCGCGAGACTGCGCTGCGGGGGTTTACGACGTTTGTAAAGACCATCGACGGGCCGCAGAAAACATCGTCTTCCAAAATTACTCCGGTGTAGACCGAGACGTTGTTCTGCAATTTCACATTATCGCCTATACGGACATCAGGCGATATGACTACGTTCTGGCCGATGTTGCAGCGGCGTCCGATCTTTGAGCCGCTCATGACGTGCGAGAAATGCCATATCTTTGTCTCTTCGCCGACCTCACAAGGCTCGTCAACGTAGCTCGATTCATGCACAAAATAATTCTTATCCATCCTCTTGCTCTCACGATTCAAAACTTAGATCGATAGGCGTCCCGCGCGCGGCGAGAGAATTCTCAGCCGCGTCCAAAACTCGCAAGACCTTCAATGCGCTTTCGGCGTCCGTGAGCGGTTTTTCTCTGGTCTCGATGCACCGTAGAAAGTGCAAGCATTCTCGTCTGAGCGGCTCTGCTTTTTCTATCTCTTCGGAGACGCCTTCGCTTTTCCGAGTGACAGGCTCGCCGTTAACAAACTCCACGCCCTGATCGTAAACCAGCAGCTTGTTTTCGGCCAGCACATCGTCAAAGACTGCCATTCGTTTCGACCCGACGACAACCAGCCGGTGATCTTTATACGGGTGCAGCCAGCTTACAAAGATGTGAGCCCGAATGCCCGTAGGGAATTCCAGGTGCGTTACCGTCACGTCGGCGATGTGGGGCTGTAGATACGCGCCGCCCGTAGCGGCCACGCGCGAAGGGAATACGCCTACCAGCCGGAGAATGATAGCTATGTCGTGCGGCGCAAAACTCCAGAGGATGTTCTCTTCCCTTCTCACCTTGCCGAGGTTGAGCCGGTTCGCGTAGATGTATCGCAACTCGCCGAGCGCGCCCGAACAGATCAACTCACGCAATCTCAAGACCGCCGGATGGTATTCTAAAAGATGTCCGACCATTAAGACTGCTGCACGCTCTTCGGCCAACACGGCCAGGCGCTCGGCCTCTTTCAAATCGAGCGTTAAAGGCTTTTCGACCAGCACGTCTTTTCCGGCTTCAATCGCGGCGCTCGTCATTCGAAAGTGCGTTTCCGCGGGAGTCGCTATAACGACTCCGCGTATCGAGTCGTCTCGAAGCACGCGCTCGAAATCCGTCTCGATTCTTACGCCAGGGGTCTTCTCCTTTATTCGCGATAAAGACTCGTCGTTCGTGTCGCAGACAACCGACAGCGCGCCCAGCTCATAGAAATTGCGGACGTGATTAATCCCCCAGTAGCCTGCTCCGATCACGGCCACCGGCGGCTTCTTCCCTTCAAGCTCGTTCAATTTATTCATTGATTACGCGAAACTATAACCGGATTCACCGCAGAGACACAGAGGACGCATATGGCCGACGATGTGCTTCGCCCGCGGCGGATGCGCAGAGTATTTCTCTGCGCCCGCTCTGTGCTCTCTGTGTCTCTGCGGTGAGATGGACTTTCTTTTTCATCGCCTCACTTTTCTACCGGCGCACGCCCGCGCCGCACTTGGGGCAAAAAGCCGCCGTGGGCGGGAGCGATGTCTGGCAGCTTTGACAAACAATCGCAGGGGGAGGTGGCGGCGCTTGATTCATCGGCGGCGGGGCTTGCGCCATTTGCGGAGGCGCGTAGATGGATGGCGGAGGCAATTGCGGGGTGAATCTCCGCGCGCCTTGAACCCCGAAGCAATCTCTATAAGCGACGGCGTGTATCGTAAACATCAACGGGTACGTGGCGAGGAGGCCGATGTAACAAGCATAAGACCCGGCCGAAGCGATTAACTGGACTAAGAACGCGAAGAGTACAAATTGAAAAAGCTTCGGCTTTGTCATCGCGATGCTCGTTTTCATTGCTTCGATCACACCCATGTTCCGGTCTATGACTAGTGGAATAGTGAAATAGAGCGCGCCGAGAGCTATGAAACCGGGAACGATGCAAAGCATCATGCCGAGCACTACTGCAAACCCTACCAGCAGCATCGCTCCGAGCAGGCGAAAGTAACTGTTTCCAATCGAGAAAACGTCTTTGAATTCGAGCTTGCCCCCGCGCAGTTGCTTGAATGCGCAGCGATACATGCCCCCCATAAAAAATACCGTCAAAGGCATTAACAGCAGCGACAGCCCCGCGAAGAGAAAATATACAGCCAGGATGTCAGTAGGAGGCGCAGAACCGCCCCTTCGCGCTTGCTCCATAACCTCAGGCATCCATACCCCATAAATGTAGATTACGAGGATAAGCGCCGGGCCTACCATTGATACAAATAACGGGATGGTGATCATCACCCACACTTTCCATTGCTCGGTGAACATCCTCCAGCCTTCGCTTATCCACTCACCGAAGCGAACCTCTGGCGGAGCCGGAATTTGAAAGTTAGATTGCATAATCTCTTCTCTCTCGACGATTGATTTGTAAAAGCTTGCCTGAAAACTCAAGGGCGATCTAACGATTACAACCTATCAATGAAGCGTTCGATTCGGGTCATCCATCGCAAAAACGTCGCGATAGGCTACGGCAGCCGACGATATTATCCACGGCGTCGTTACGAGCACGCCTACCAGACAGCCGAAAAATCCGCCGGCGATGATCGTGGCGAAGACCAGCCCTACGACCCACCACATCAGCGCATCGCGCGAGAAGACCAATCGGACGACGTCGTTTATTGCCGCAGCAATATCTCTCTTTCCATCCAGGATGTAGGGTATTACAAGCGCGAGCAGTACCGTCAGCATCGGCGTAATTATCAGGCTCAACAACCCCGAAATTGCTGAGCCCTGGCCGATTCCGGTCACGCCGCCATATATTGCCGAGAATATCAAGAATGCGAGACAAGATTGCAGGAACCTTCCTTCCCAGTTGAAAAGATCGCCAAGCTGTGGCCGCTCTCCGCGCAAGGTTTTGAAGGCCATACGATAAAGCCCTGCCAGCATCGGGCCGCCCAGTATGCCTACAGTCACAATGGTCAGAAATCCGCCAAGCAGCGTGGCGAGCGTCATCAACAGCCAGTTCTCTTTATAGACCTGCCAGCCTTCTGAAAGCCAGTTGCCTATCGAAATGCTCGCGTTCCCAGCCTCGACAGGCTGTTGATATGGCGCGGGCTGCGCGGGCGCCGGATAGTAATTCATCGGCGCGACGTACGCGGGCGGCTCGACGTACGCGGGTGGCTTGCTTGCGGGCGCGGTCTGACCGGGCGCAACAGGCATCGTTGCGCGCGGCGGCTCGGCCTGAGTTTTCGTATCAGGCGGCAGCCGCCAGGTCGTCGCCTCTTCTGCGGTAGAAGGCATCGGCTGGCCGCAATTCCGGCAAAACTTTTTACCTTCTTCTATTTCGGTTCCACAGTTCGGGCACTTTACCATCCCACTTGCTCCGTCAAACCTTAAACGAACTTTGGCGCGCGTTTGTTGCGCGCTCCGACTTCGCATTTCAACTAATCGACACTGTTTGATTTCCTTCGATTACTCTACCAATATCGTAGTGCTTTTCGCCGCGCTCATCAAGATAGGCCCGCAGCCGCTCGCGGCCCTCAGGGCTGACGACGATGACCATCCCTATTCCCATATTAAACGTGCGATACATCTCCGCATCCGTGACGTTGCCGATACGGCCTAGCAGATCAAATACCGGCAGCACGGGCCACGATCCCTTTTTGATCTCGACGGCAGTCCCCGAGGGAAGTATGCGCGGAAGATTTTCGAGCAGACCGCCGCCCGTGATGTGAGCCAGCCCCTTGATTACGCCGGAACCAAGGAGGCCATCGAGCGCGCCGAGGTAGCTCTTATGCGGCTTGAGCAACTCCTCCCCTACGCGGCAGCCGAGCGCTTCAACATAGGTATCGACCGTGTAACCGGCAACGTCAAAAAAGAGCTTTCGCGCAAGACTATAACCATTCGTGTGCATCCCGACCGACGGCAAACCTATCAGCAGATCGCCTGCTACAATCTGCGAACCGTTGATAATGTGAGGCGCGTCTACTACGCCGACAATAAAGCCCGCGATGTCGTATTCGCCGTCGGCGTAAAAGCCGGGCATCTCGGCAGTCTCGCCACCGATGAGCGCGCAGCCGGCTTCTTTGCATCCGCGCGCGAGTCCTTCGATCACCTGTTCGATGGTTTCAGGAACCAGTCGGCCCGATGCTATGTAGTCGAGAAAAAATAGCGGGCGCGCGCCCTGGACAAGTATGTCGTTGACCGAGTGGCAGACCAGATCATACCCCACAGTGTTGTGTATGCCCGTTAGAAACGCCGCGCGGAGTTTTGTGCCCACGCCGTCGGCAGACGAGACAAGCACCGGCTCCGTCATCCCTGCGAAATCTGCTTTGAACATTCCGCCGAACGAGCCGATGTCGGTCATCACACCGCGAGTGAATGTTTCGCGAGCGAGACGACGTATCCGAGCCGTGGCGTCATTGGCGGCGTCTATATCAACGCCCGCATCGCGGTAACTGATCTTCTCTTTCATCCCGTTCTCAGAAGGCTTCACTGATTACTCGGCTTTTCTGACTACTCGGTTTTCTTCCGCTTTAGTTTGTCGAGCAAATCCTCGACCTCGGCTGCTACCTTTTCCGTGCTCTCTCGGTCGATCTCAAAAGTAACCTTAAGATGATCGCCGCTCTTGACGCCTTTGGGCAGACGGGCGACAGGCAAGTTGAGCTTTACCTTCTCGTCGTCTGAAAGAACAAGCACCGCAAGATCATCCTCTATGCGGTCGACGATCATGGCTAAGCTCTTTTTCATCTGGAGCCTATACTGCTGCGCTTTCCGGGCGCGCCGCTTTTTCCATTGCCGTCGCTCGCCACCTTACCCGCGACCTCATCGCCGGTCAAGTAGAGCCTGTCTTTCGGCACAGTTTTTTCCGTGCTCATCACAATTTTGTTGCCGTCCGACGTCGCAGTCAAAGTTCCCTGAAGATCCGTTCGATAGAGCTGGATCGCGGATTGTCTATCTTCCAACAATCGCACCACCCTCGGGTGCGGATGGTGGTACTCGTTTCCAACGGCGCAACTGATCGTCACGATCTCGGGCCTGACGGCATCGAGCACATAATCGGTCGTGCCGTTAGAGCTGCCGTGATGCGCCGCTTTCAGCAAATCTGCTCGCAGCGAGTTCTTATTCACCTGGATCATCTGTTGCCAGGCGGCCTCTTCGGCGTCGCCCGTGAACAGGAACCTGTTATTGCCGAAAGTAAGCCTGACGACTATCGAGGCGTCGTTTACATCATCGCGGTCTTCGCTGATAAAAGTCGAGCCGGGATTAAGGACTTCGAGATTCACATCGCCAAACGAGCGCGTCTGGCCGCGCCTCGGGTTTTCGAACTTTATGTTTTGACTGTTGATCTCCTTGAGCATGTTGAGATATGTCTTAGTCGGGTAATTGAACCCGGGATCCCAAATCTCTTTTACTTTGAAGGCGCGCATTATATCGCGCATCTCGCCTATGTGGTCCTGGTGAGGGTGCGTGGCGATAGCCAGATCGATATTGCTCACGCCAAGACGCTTGAGCATCTCGACAGTCGGAGTCCCGGCGTCGCCCGAATCGATTAAGATTGTTTCGCCGCCCGGCAATTTGATCAACTCTGAATCCCCCTGCCCCACGTCCAGGAAATGGACGACGAGACGGCCCGTGACCGGCGCGGGCGTGGGGATAGGCTCCTGCTCACTACGATTGCGGTAAAGATAGTAGGCGGCCGCTACTGCCGCCACCAGCAAAAGTATTAAGAGCGATCTTGAGTTTTTTCTCATTATCAGCAGGAAGGCTCAGGTACGAGGCCAGACGCTATCGTGGGAGAGCGCGCCCTCTTCGCGCTCGGTCTTTGTCCTCGCCTTGGAGGTGACTCGGATGGGGTAATCGTTCGTGTAACAGGCCGTGCAATGCCGGTTGCCAAACGGGTCGCTGCAAGCCCGCAGCAGCCCTTCGAGGCTCAGATACCCCAGGCTGTCTGCGCCGATGAACTCGGCTATCTGGTTGACAGACAGGTTCGCCGCGATCAACTCTTCCCGCGTGGGCGTATCAACTCCGTAGAAACAGGGCGCGATCGTAGGAGGGCAACTGATTCGCACGTGAACTTCGCGCGCTCCGGCCTGCCGGACCATCTGAACAATCTTCTTTGAAGTAGTCCCGCGAACAATCGAATCGTCTATAAGCACGACGCGCAACCCTTCGATCAAATCGCGCACGGCATTAAGCTTTACCTTGACTCCGAAATGGCGAATTGACTGCTTCGGCTCGATGAAGGTGCGACCGACGTAGTGATTGCGGACGAGGCCGAAGCGGAATTTCAGCCCCGATTCCGAAGCGTACCCGATTGCTGCGGAAGTGCCGGAATCGGGCACGGGAATTACGATGTCGGCATTCGCCGGGTGCTCGCGAGCGAGATGCTGGCCCATCTTGTGGCGGCTCTTATTCACCGAGCGGCCAAAGACCAGAGAGTCGGGGCGCGAGAAATATACATGCTCGAAGATACAGTTAGCGGGTTTCTCTTTCGGCAGGGGAAAAGACGAGTGCAAACCGTCGCGGTCGATGATAAGAATCTCTCCCGGCTGCACGTCGCGCAAATAATTCGCGTCTATCAAATCGAAAGCGCATGTCTCGGAGGCGACAACATAAGAATCTCCGAGCTGGCCCAGGCAAAGCGGGCGAAAGCCGCGCGGGTCGCGGACCGCTATGAGGCTCTCTTTTGTCTGAAAGAGCATCGAGTACGCGCCTTCGATCTCGGTAAAGGTTTCTACAATCGCGCCGACAAGATCGTTAGCGCGCGAGCGCGCTATTTTATGTAGCACTACTTCGGTGTCGGAAGTCGAAGAGAAGATGGCTCCATCCAGCTCTAATTCCGCGCGCACCTCCGAGGCATATGGCAGATTGCCGTTATGGCAGAGCGCGATCTGCCCGCGATAGCCGTCGACTAAGAAAGGCTGGGCTTCAAGCAGAGAGACGCTACCGGCAGTCGAATAGCGAACATGGCCTATGGCGGAGCGACCCGGCAAGCCCGCCAGTTGCTCCTCTTTGAATATCTCGCTGACATAACCCATGCCGCGCTGCGCGTGCAGCCGCTCGCCATCCGACGAGACTATCCCGGCAGATTCCTGCCCGCGATGCTGCAAGGCGTACAGCCCCAGGTAGGTCAGCCGCGCGGCATCTTCATGGTTGAAGATACCAAATACGCCACACTCTTCCTTTAATTTATCCATCATCTTGTGGTGCCGGATTAGTATTTGATTTTAATCCGAATGGGGTCGGGTGGCAATCGGAAACTGTGTTGTAACGCGCAAGCCCCGCAGGGGCGAAATTCAATAGCACAGGGCAACGCCCTGTATTGACCAGCGCAAAACAACAAGCCCTGAAAGGGCGAAATAATCCGAACGATTTATCTCGCCCTTTCAGGGCTTGTTGCTATCCATCGCCTTCTACCCGGCGCGCGGCAGCCGGGCTATTGAATTTCGCCCCTGCGGGGCTTAAATCAACGAGCTTCTACCCACTCGCTCGCCGTTCCCATCTCGCCGGTTTCTTGATCGATGACGACGACCCGAATGGTATAAAGCCCGGCTTTTTTGAGCTTGATCTCGCCGGGTAAAGCAATGCCGTTGGACAATAGCCGAGGGTACGATTCGGGCTTTGGCCTGAGCGTCTGGCTGAACCCATCCACCAACTTGTTTTTCAGGTCGTAAACAAACCCGATCACTTCAAATGAGCCGGGTTTATTATTCCCATTTTCCAAAAACGACAGAGAGCGAGGATCGATTTGAATAAGCATCTTTACAGAGCGCTCGCCCGTTTGAACATCGCTCCCCGCAATGGCCTTTGCTATCGCTACCCTGACGTTGCGAACGGGAGCGAGCGAGGCTAAAGACTCTGTTATGCGTTTTTGCTTGGAATCCGATTTCGGTTTCTGATCTTTCTCTTTGACGGCGGTGTAGCCTTTGCGCGTTCTCACGATGAGGTCTGGCTGATCTTTGACGCGAACTTTGATGTTGTGGAACTTGCCGTCCGGCGTGGCGTTCTGCGGATAGTAGGCCAGCAGATAATAGGCTTCGTTCTCGCCCATGACCCGTTGCAAGCCTGCGCGGACATTATTTGTGTTAAAGATCGAATACCCGCCCGTCGCAGCCGCAAGCTCCATCATTCCCCAGCGTGAAGAGAGCAGACTGTCGGCCCTCGCGCCGGGGTCTTCTACAACGCTTTGGGTGCTCAACATGCTCCCCCCGACCGCTTCCGCAGCGCTGCCTCCCGGAATCGTCGTCACCAGTCCGCGCGGGTCCACAGTGTAGAAGGTTAAGCCGCCCCGCCGCGACCTGCTTATTACCTTATCAAGCTCATACAAGAGATTGTCCTCACCTCCTAAGGTTGTAACCTGAATCGGCAGGTTTTCAGAGATAAAGATCGCAAGCTTGCGGCCCGGCACGCTGTCTACTCCGGAAGCGAGGTTTTTAAGCGCGGTCAAAGTTTTTCTGAGTATGTATTCCTGGTATGCCGCTCCGCTCTGCGAGGCGGAAAGACCGAGATCGCTCTGCGCGCTGTTCAGGGCTTGATCTGCCGCAAGCGCGGACTTGAGATCCGACCCTTCGCCCAGAAACGCGTTGATGGCAAGTTCGAGCGCGCGACGGTTTTTTGTCGCCTGGTGAAACACGGCGAGGCTGCCGCCCGTCCCTATGATTGCCACCTGGTCTAGCGCCCCTACGTCCTCGGCTATGAAACGCAATAGCGAGTCTCTTAACTTGGCATGGTTAGTTGGGCTGATATTATATTGATCGAGGATAATAAAAATGAATCTGCCCGGCTCAGGAAGCAGGTTCGGAAGAGTCGCGTCGCGTTTCGTACCCTCTGCCAGTTGCGGTTCGGCGGCGCTCGTAGCATAGGCTCTTTGCAATGAGAAGAAGCTAATCTCCTGCGGCTTCCCGTCCTCTAAAAGAATAAAATCCTCTTTTTTCAAACCAATCACAGGCCGGTTCTTCTTATCTGTGACCACAACATCTATCTGCACAAGCTCGGCTTTGAGCCGAACGGCGTCATCTTGTTGCGATTCCGATGCGCGGTCTTCCGGCGCGACGAGAAGGCTGAAGCCGAGGCTAAGAATAAGCATTAAGGCATAGACACGGATTCTCTTCATAATCACCTCTCAGGCTATACATTATACGGGTCGGAGCGACCCTCTAGTACTATAGACGGATAACAGGAGCGCCGTTTGGCAGCCGTGACCCTGAAACGCGCCCAGCGCGATTGCAGACTTATTTATAACGCCGGAGCGGGGTCGGCTTCAAGTGGTCGGCCTTCAGGTGGTTGGTCTTCAGTTGGTTGGTCTTCATGTGGTCGGGCATCAAGGCTCGGCTAAAAATACTACATCGGCGCGCTGTCGCGCGGATGCCAGGTAGCGGTCAAGCTCCTGGCCGATCTTTTCCTGTTTTAGTATCTCAGTAATCGTGTCACGGACCTGATCGAGCGAAGGCGGGACCTGTCCCGCTTTTTGAACCTTGGGCACCAAAACTTCTCGATAATACTTTTCGATCTCTTGCTCGGAGACGAAGACAAACGAATAGAAACGGAACTCTATGAACCGCTCTATCAATATCCGCTGTCGAATCAACTCGTCTATCCTCTCCGGAGTCAGTCCGACGGATTCCACGCGCTGGCGAAAGGCGGCTTCGGATGGAAACTGAGCGATCAACTCTGCGCGCTTTTTGTTTACCTCGTCTTGAGTGACCTCCGCCGTAGGTATTCTCGCAGCCTCCTGAGCGATCAGGCGCTGTTCGATCACCACGTCGAGCATACGGCGCAACACGTCGGAACTGATCGGCCCGGCTGGGCTGGGAGACTCGGGATCAAGGGCCATGGCCCAGAGCAAATCTGATCTTGTTATAACGTCATCGTTGACGAGCGCGACTATCAGGTCCACGACCTGCTGGCCGCGCGCAGTTGACGGGAAGAAGCAAATCGCGAAGATCAGAATGCTTATTTGAATTCGCTTCATACTAATAATTCCCATTAGAACGTCTGCCCGATTGAAAAATGCAGATGCGGAGTGCGCGTATTATCCGGCTTGTTGAAGACCAGAAACCCTATGTCCAGGCGAACCGGGCCGACGGGCGTCTTTACCCTGAAGCCGAAGCCTATGGTCTGAGTCAAATCTTGCGGTCGAAAATCTTTTACGCGGGCAAATACGTTGCCCGTGTCTGAAAAGACCGCGCCGCCGAATATTCTCCATATCGGGAACCTTAGCTCGTTGTTGATGATGAAGACGGCATTGCCGCCTGTCGGGCGTCCCTGGCTGTCCTGCGGCCCCGCCTCTTCAAAGCCGAGGCCCCGCAAATCGCGCGCGCCCCCCGCAAAGAATCGCTCGGAAATCGGCAGCGTCTGCCTTCCGCCAAACGGGACGCCCAATCCCAGACGGCCCGAAACAGTATAGACCGTCTCGCGGAAACGCTTTATCGGATAGTAGCGGTTGTGCTCCGCGAGCAGCTTCACGAACCGTTCGTTGCCGCCGAATATCTTGGATGCGATGTAGAAGCTGCCGACCGTGAATGTTCCCGTAGACGGGTCGAACGCGTTGTTGCGCGTGTCGCGCGCAAAGCTCATCCCTATGCGTCCGAGCCTTACGGCCTGGCGGTTGCGCTCGATGTCTTCGGGATCGCCTTCTATGTTGTAGTTGCTTATGCGCTCGAAGTTATAACTCGCGTATACGATGGTCTGCTCAGACAACCGCCGCTCGGTCTGTATGACAGCCGTGTAGCGGTCAGAGTTAAAAGTCTTCTCCGCAAGCCGTCGCGCGAAAAGCGAGATCAGCAGCGGGTAGTTCTTGCCGAACGGTCGCGGGTTTTGAAACGATATTGAGCCGAGCAATTCGGTCTGGCTTACGCGCACTTGCGTGCTGCCCGTGTAGAGCTTTCCAAACATATTTACGTTTGAAAGCTGCACAAGCCCGCGAATGCCATTCAATGAGCCTAAGCCCGGAACCGTTTTATCGCTCTCGCTAGTCTGGTAGCCGAAGCCGTAGATCAGCAGGTACGATTTTGCTTCTACAAGGTTGACCGTGACGTCGTGCTCTTCGATCCCGTTCGCGGTTCGTCCGACCGATTCTGAAGAGATCTGAACAGAGCTGAATGCGTCCGTGTCGTATAGCACGCGCTCGGTCTCTTGCAGTTGATCGTTGCGCAGCCAATCGCCCTCTTTGAATAGATAGAAGTCGCGTTCGAGCCTTTCAGGTTTCGTCCGGGCCGTGCCTCGTGTTATCACGTTTCGTATTCTGACGCGCGGGCCTTCGGCCACGTTGTAAAGCAGCCGCACGCGCTCCTGACCGTCAAAGCTCCCCAGGTTGACCAGATCAGAATAGACCTCGGCCTTGGCATACCCCTGCATGTTGTAATCCGCCGTCATCTTGTTTGCGGTCTGAGTCACTTCTGTTGTTATCAGCGGATCGTCTTGCGCTATGTCTATGTCCCCGTTTAGCTGATCCGTAGTCAGCACGTTGTTGCCGCGTATTCCGACTTCTTCGACGTAGGTGCGCGGCCCCTGCTCAACGTTGAAGGTGATGATCAAATCTTCCCCGGTCACAGAGACGCTTCTCAGCACCTCAACCTGCGCGCGGCGATAACCGATCTCTCTCATACGCTTGAGAATCAGGTTCGAATCCTGCCGCAGCATGTCGTTGCTCGTCACTCCGCGACCGAGGCCGAAGAAAGGAATGAACGAAGCGACTTTTGATTTCATCTGCGATTGAAGCTCGGCCGAAGGAATCGCGGTGAGTCCCTCGATCTCAATATCGCTCAGTTTATAACGGCGGCCCGGCTCCACCACAAATTTAATAGTCGCGGTCGCGACCGAAAGATCGGGCGGTTCGGGCTTTGATACTTCCGCGAAGAAATATCCCTTCTGTTGCGCGAATTCCTGCAAGCGGCGACGCCCTTCTTCAATCGTAAAATCGTCTATCCCGCCTTGCGTGTAAAACGGCAATATCTCCCGCTTCTTCTTTTCGTCAAGCTCTTTTAGACCTTCGACCTCGACAGTGACGAGAGGCCCTGACTCAACGGTGATGGTCACCGCAACAGTGTTAGTCTCTGTATCGGGCGCCACAATGTTGTTGACACGCACCGCAAGGTAGTTTTCCGCCAGATAGCGCTGTCTTATGCGCTCCATCTCTTCGCCGACCAGAGATTGAGTGAACGGCTGGCCTTCAACTATTTTAGGCGGGGGCTTACTCAAATCGATTTGAGCGCCTTGAATCTTTATAGTGTATTTCGACACGCGCGCCTGCTGGCCCGCGTTGATTATGTAAACGACCGTCGCCCGCGTCCCGGTCGGGTCGATTCTTATGTCCGCAGTAACGCGCGCCTGATAGTATCCCCGCGAAGAGTAAAATGCCTGCAATTCGGCAATCCCGCGAGATACGGCACCGGGAGAAAGTTTGTTGCCGGGGTTAAGATCATTGAGCCTCGATCTCAGCACTCCGGCGGGTAGTCTCGGTTCGCCTTCAAAGACGACACTGTTGACGCGGGCCTGCGGTCTGACCACGAATTTCAGGGCCACGCCGTCCGCGCCCGAAGCTTCGGCCTCCACGCGAGCCGCAGAGACAAGCCCGGATTTGTGAAGACGGACGAGAGAATCGTGTATGCGAACAGGCGAATAATCCTGATTGACCGAGACATCGAGCAGATATTGCAGCTCGCCTATACTGCTTCCCGGCGCGCCTTCTATCTCTATATTGACCCTGACAACGCGGCGGCCCAGAAAGTCGCCCAGATCGCTCGCCTCGGCGGCGAAAGGCAAAAGGCAAAGGGCAATAGTTAAAAAGCAAAAGGCAAGGACGAAGTGTCGAATTTCAATCGAGTGTACGGGATTGGAGAGACATCTCACCGCAGAGACACAGAGAACACAGAGGCTGCGCAGAGAGTACGCTTTTCTCTGCGCCCGCTCTGTGTTCTCTGTGTCTCTGCGGTGAATCTTTTTGCTTTCCCGTGCACTCATAGAAATTCGCTAGAACCGTTTTCTAACTCGAACGTCGAAGCCAAGCTCGCCCCGGTCGTTTCTAAAACCGACGACCGAAAAACGATTGCTGAGGCGGTATTCAACAAGCACTATGCGATCAATTCCGGACGCGCCTGAAGTCAAGTTTTGCGAGTAGGTGATAGTCAGGTTCTTTGTGATTCGTTGCCCCAGCGTCACCCTCGCGGTCGGGTCGTTGCCCCGGCCAACTATAAGCGGGTTGATTGAAAACCGGCTGAGTCCGAACAATCGCTGCGTGCCGCGCTGTAATTGCTCGGAAAGCGACGCGGCCAGTAGCGATTGAGCAAGCCCTAGTCCCGTCTGTGTCGCGGCGGCGGCGGTGCTGCTGTCGCCCGTAAGATTGCCCGTTAAGACGAGCGAGATGATGTCTCGCTCAGGCAATTCCGGCTCGGATCGCAAGATCGTCTCAAGCTTCGAAGGGGTTCCGCTAAAGCCTATGTTGATCCGATAACCGCTGATGTCAGCCTCCGATTGCAGGTCTATGAAGGGCTCGGCCCCGCGTCGCGGAGGCAGCGTGATAAGCCCGCGCGTCAGCTCGTAACGGTCGTTGCGAAATTGAATCGTGCCCCGGCTGAGCAATATTCTCCCCGACGGTATGGGGTTGTCTACGGGGCCGCGCAGATTTATGTAAGCGCTCGCGACTGCATCGGCGAGGTTGTTGCGAATAATGAGCGTGTTGTCGGCCTCGATGCGTATGTCGAGCGTAATCGCGGGACCTGCGGCCGCGCCTCCGCCTCCGCCCGGCCCCACGTCGAGAAATCCTTCTTCGAGAGGGCCGCCGCCTGTAATCAATTCTTCGAGCGTGATGTCGCGCGTGTAAGCCGCGCGGCGCACGTATACGTTACCCGATAAGACCTGAACGCGGCGATTCCCCTGGAGCGCCAGGTTTGCATCGATCACTGTTTGAGTCTCGCGCGGGTATTCGACGCCGACTTGATCGGCAGTCATTTCAATCCGCCACCTGTCAGGCACGAGTCCCGCAAGCGCGGCCCCGCCTGCTATCGTGATCGTTCCCCCGCCGGGAGTTGATGCCGTGAAGTTTTCTATCAGCGCCTGATTCGACGTGAACCGGATGGCGCCGTTGCCGCGCGCCATCGAGAGCGGGAAATTGACTACGCGCAATCCCACTTCCCTGAGGTTTACAGTGCCCAAAAGCTGAGGCGATTCGAGCGTGCCCGCTATCGAAGCCTCGACGCGCGCAACGCCGGTCGCAAAGACTAAATCGGTGAAGGACGAAAGGAAGCGAAGGTTGATTTCGCCATTAACTGAAAGGTTAGACCGCGCGTCGGGGTCGCGCGCCAGCGTGCCGCCGAGCGTGATGCTGGTGCCTTCGCCGGTGAACGTCACGCTTTCGAGCGTGACCTGTTTCGGGCTTGCGGTAAGGACTATATTGCCCTGATTTTTTATCGTGTACTGCTGCCCGCCCGCTATCTTGCCTCCGAACTCAAGCCTGGTCAGCGTGGCGACCGCCTGAATCTTGTCGGGGTCATTTAGCGGCCCGCTCAGCTTGACCGTGCCGGTAGCAAAGCCGGTAATGCCCGACAACTCGGGCGAGATTAAACCCAGGTAAGGGCCAAGCTCCGTGTCTGTAAATTCTATGCTCGCATTCACCGGAAGGTTCTTGCGGTCGCGCAGGTCTATCGTCGCCGCGATGGTGCGCGGCTGGTCCAGAACGTTTCCGGTCGCTTCGAGTTTCAACAACCCGTTTTCGGTGAAAGCTACAAGCTTCGCGTCGCCGAGGTCGCGTCCGTTCAACATCACGCCCTTGCCCTGTAGCGTGGCGTTGAGATTGATGTCGGACCATTCGTCCCATTTGCCCTGGCCTTTAATGTCCAGGTCCGCCGTGCCTGTCACACTGGCTGTAGTTACACGCGACAGGCGGCTGAGATCAAGATTCCTGCCTTCCGCGTTAATCGAGTATTCATAAGTGTCCAGGTTGAACGAGCCTTGCCCCGTGATGGTGCTGTCGCCGGTCTGCAATTGTATGTTCTGCACGCTGACGACGCTGTTGGCGAGCGTGACCTTTCCGGTGAAGGCCGGGACGCTGATCTTTTCAGACTCTTTCGATTCGTCCGTAGAAGGGATGTTGAATTCGCCTGCGCTCAGCGATATGTCGGCCGTCCCCTCAATGGTGCGCGGGCCGGGCAGTCCTCTTAAATTGACTGTCCCGTTGATCTTGCCGCTGCCGATTATATCCGCAAGGCTCGGAGAGGCGGCGCGGACTATCGCAGGGAGATCGAAGTTCTGCACGTTGGCCTTCAACGATATGTTGTTCTCTCCGTTCAACGGCGCATTCAGCGTGAAGTCCGCTCGCGAGTTGTCCGGGCGAACCAGCGATGCATTTTCTATGCGCACGGCTGCGGGCGAATAAGCCACGTCGCCTTCAAACGAGCCGACCGTTTCGTTGTGCGCCTGAATGTCCGACAGGCTGATGTGACCCGTCAAATTCGGATTTGAGAGATCACCCTGTAGGCGGCCCGTGAATGCGCCCGTTCCGGCAAGAGCAATTTCATACTCCTGCTTCACATTTTCCGGTATTAAGCCGAACGCATTGATGACGCGCTGCACTTCGGCCATATCATCCGACTTGAAATTGACATCAAGGTTGGCCGCGCCGTTCCATCCTACGTTCCCCGTGGCAGTGATCTCGCTTGAGGCCGAGCGCACGTAAGCGCGCTGCACGTTGAAGCCGCGCCCCGTAGCGAGGAGACTGACTTCGCCCTTCGCGGGGGCCGCCTCGGTGGTCGAATCGGGTGGCGAGATGGACGCGTCAAAATTGACATTGATGCGGCCCGTCGCGGCTTGATAATTCATGCCGGGGAACGACAACCGTGCGCTGCCGTTTGCGGAGCCTCGCACGTCAACATTTTTTGCGGCGGCAAGCGAAGCCGCCCGGCTGAGATCGATTGAGCGGAACTGCACTGCGACGTTTGATGTGCCCCCGCTGTATGCGACTGTGGCCGAGCCTGAGACGCTCCCGCCTAAAGTCGCTGCCGTGAAATTCGATAAAGTCACGCTCTGCTCGTCGGCGGAGAGCGAGCCGCGAAGCCCGCTCACATTGATCTTGCCACTCTTTATCGATGGCATGTTGAGCGCGCCCGACGCTTCAAAATCCGCGCCCTCGCCCGTGGCATCAGCGTCTTTCAATTGAATCGAGCTGATGTTGACTCCCTGGCCGCTCACCGCGCCGGTCGTTAAATCCGCGGTCGCTCTGTATTTGTCGAGGCTCCCCGCCGACTCCACGTGAAGATTATTTACGTTCAAGTCAGAGACTCGAAAACCTTGCGCAGCAAGGCTCGGCGCAGCAAGGCTCCCGTCCAGGCAATAGCTGAACGTGTCCGAGGCCGCCGCCCCGTTGCAGGTCTCCCTGACGGTGCCTTGAAAAAATGCTCTGCCGTCCAAAGGAGTGTCGGGAGCGAAGACGCGCGAAATCTGTTTTAGATCGACATTGGTATTTTCGAACTTAAGCTCGTAATCGAGCGGCGAGAAACCGGCAACCTGCCCGCTTGCATTCACTTCGCCGACCGGAGAACTCAAACTGAGCTTGATATTCGTCGCGCTCTTCTCAGTCACATCGGCCTTAGCTTCCAGGTTGATGTTGTCGAGCGGGCGGCCTTGATATATGAGATTGGCAGGCTGGTTGAATTTGGCCGTGAGCGCGTGGTTGATCTCGTTTACAAGCGCGGCAGGCTCTTTCGGGTCAAAGCTAATATTGACGTCCGGCAAAGTCGCGACGATGTTTTGCTTGCGGTCCACATAGTTGATCTTCGCGTGGTTGATGATGAATCTGGCGGTGAGAAAAGTTATGCCGGCTTCTTCTCCTTCTTTTTTCGGGGGCGCATGGATGGTGTTGATATTGGACAGGCCCGATTCGTCATTCTCTATCCAGACCTCCGGCTCGGTCACGGTCACTTCGGTGATATTTATTTCCTGGCGGAGGTAAGAGACTATTGAATAGTTGGCTTCGATCTTGTTTATATGGCCGATGCGCTTTTGACCGTCCTCCGTGTACAGGTCTATGTTTCCGAGCGTGACCTTATCGCCGAACAGATCAAGGCGAGCCTCATTTATCTCGGCGCGTATGCCCATCTCTTTCAGGGCCGCGACGATCTGGCCCTTTAGCAAGAGGTCTAACCGCCCGCTGCGCACATACCAGATGGCGGCGATGACAAGTAGCAAGACTATGCCGAGCAGGGAGAGTGCGCCAATCAATAACTTTTTGCGCATAAAAAGATTCCGTGACGCATGTTGCGACCGGGTCGCGGCGCGAATTTAAGATCAAAGAGTCAGTGGTCTAAAACGCGAATGCTAAACTTTTGTAAGCAGGTGTCCGAGCTTTTCTTTGCGAGCGCGCAGCACTTTCTCGTTCGACTGGTTCGGCTCCATCTCTATCGGCACGCGGTCTGTTATCTCAAGGCCGAAGCCTTCGATGGCTGCTCGCTTCACCGGATGATTCGTCAACAGCCGCATCTTTCTCACCCCGAGCGTGTGAAGTATCTGCGCCCCTATGCCGTAATCGCGCGGGTCCATGTTGTGAACCCCGACGACCTCGGCGTCCGCCTCGACCGTGTCTTTGTCTCGCTCATCGATCAAACGATAAGCGCGCAACTGATTGACAAGCCCGAGGCCGCGCCCTTCCTGGCGGAGGTAGAGCAAAACGCCCCGCCCTTCGGCCGCGATAAGCTCAAGCGAGCGGTGGAGCTGGCCGCCTGTGTCGTCTCTGAGCGAGCCGAACACATCGCCCAATACGCATTGCGAATGAACTCGCACGAGTATGCTTTCATCCGCGTTGATCTCTCCCATCACAAGCGCCAGGTGAACATCATCGTTTATTTCATTCTTAAAAGCCGTCGCGAGAAATTCGCCGTACACCGTAGGCACGTGAGACTGACTCGCCTGACGTACAAGCACTTCGTTCGCCATCCGGTAGCTTACGAGGTCGGCCACCGAGATAATCTTTATTCCGTGCTCGGCGGCAAAGCGACGCAATTCGGGTAAGCGCGCCATCGTGCCGTCATCATTCATGACTTCGCAGATTACGCCTGCCGGTGTAAGCCCGGCGACGCGCGCCAGATCGATCACGGCTTCGGTCTGCCCCGGCCTGACCAACACGCCGCCCCTGCGCGAGCGCAAGGGGAAGATGTGTCCGGGGCGAGCCAGGTCCGAGGGCTTTGAGCGCGGATCGACCGCGACCTGAATCGTCGTCGCGCGGTCGGCTGCCGAGATGCCCGTCGTTATCCCTCGCCGCGCCTCAATAGAGACGCAAAAAGCTGTGCCTCGCGTTGCCGTGTTGTCCGCCTCGGATATTTGTAGAGGTATCTGAAGCTCGTCCAGCCGCTCGGGCGTAAGCGATAAACAGATGAGGCCGCGCCCATAACGAGCCATGAAATTGATTATCTCAGGCGTGACCTTCTCTGCGGCGCAAGCCAGGTCACCCTCGTTTTCGCGGTCCTCGTCGTTGACGATAATCACCAACCTGCCCGCGCGAAAATCTTCAACCGCTTCTTGAATAGTTGCAAATGCCATCATCTTCTCCAGTGATGAGTAATGAGTAATGAGTGATGAGTAAAAACAGAGCACCGATATTCATCACTCATCACTTTCTAATATCCTTGCTCAGTCAAGTATTCGAGAGTCAGTCTACTCGCTCCCGCGCGCTCTTCACCGTGGGTGAGAAGTCGCTCGACATATTTAGCGAGCACGTCTACCTCGATGTTGACGCGGTCGCCCGATTTCAAATCCCCTAGCGTGGTCTCGCGCCAGGTGTGCGGTATGATCGCAACCTCGAACCAATCCGCGCCCAGGCCCGCCACGGTCAAGCTGATGCCGTTGACGGTGATCGAGCCTTTCATCGCGATATAACGGCCAAGCTCCGTCGGAAAGCGAAAGCGCATGCGATAAGCGTTTCCTTCCGGCGTTGCCGACAGAAGCTCGGCTGTCCCGTTAACGTGTCCCTGGACCATGTGCCCGCCAAGCCGCTCGCCGACCGCGAGCGCACGCTCCAGATTGACCTTGCTGCCGATTCTCTTTTCTCCGAGCGTCGAGCGTTTCAAAGTCTCAAGCGAAGCGTCGGCGCTGAAAAAATCCGCGCCCATCTCGATGACCGTCAGGTTGACACCGTCTATCGAGATTGAATCGCCTATCCGCGTGCCCTCCAGCACCCGTTTAGCTTCGATTACAAGGTATGCCCCGTCTGCGCGACGGTCAATGCGGCGCACGCGGCCCACCTCCATAATTAATCCAGTAAAGATTCCCATTTATTCTTGCGAAGTGCGATTGTAACAGTCCGCTCCCCGTTTTGCTTTGTGGCGAGCATGGCAGTAGTGGCGAGTCTTCGATTCAATTCAAGAATTTTTCCGTTAAGAGATTCACAAATTCACGCGTCCCGACTTAACGCCTTAGAAGTTTAGCGTCGTGATTCTACAATTTCAAGCACGCGGTTGACGACACGGTCAAGCTCCATATCCGAGGTGTCTATAAAGATAGCGTCGTCGGCCTGAATCAACGGAGTGGCCAGGCGTTCGGTGTCGCGCCGGTCGCGAGATTGCAGCTCGCCGCTCACCTCGTCAATTGTGACATCGCGCCCGCGCATGCGATCTTCTTCCCAGCGTCTGCGCGCCCGCACATCGGGCGCGGCGTCCAGAAAAAGTTTCACCTGAGCGTCGGGAAAAACTTTCGTCCCGATGTCGCGCCCGTCCATAACGACTCCGCCGCCGTGGCTCATTTCTCGGAGTTTCAAGACCACGGCTTTGCGCACTTCCGGTACGGTCGCGATGACGGATGCCGCGTGACTCGTTTCAGGCTGCCTGATCTCGCGTGTCACTTCGCGGTTATCTAAAAAGACGCGCAAATGGTCGGGGTCGCCTCCTAGCCGTATGTCGGAGCGTGACGCAATGGCGGCAAGAGCATTTACATCTTCAAGCTCAACGCCTGCATTAAGCGCACCGAGCGCGACCGCGCGATAGACCGCGCCCGAATCTATATAAAGGATGCCCAGGCGTCGAGCCAGCGCCTTTCCCAGACTGCTCTTGCCGACACCAGAAGGCCCGTCAATAGCAATTACCAGTCTCTCCATCGAATCCTAAATAATGAGTAATGAGTGATGAGTAAAAACAGAGCGCCGATACTCATCACTCATCACTCATTACTCATCACTGCTTTTATAGCTCCCAGAGCCGATTCGCAGTCCGAGCGGCTGACGTCTTTGTGAGTGACTATGCGCATCTCACGCGGGTTTATTCCGTTTGCAAGCACGCCGCGCTCTTTAAGCGAAGCCGAAAGTTGTGTAGTGTCTTTGCCCGTCCCGGCAATGTCAAAGATGACAATGTTTGTTTGAACTCGTTCCGGATCGATCTTTACGCCGGGGATTTCAGTCAGGCCACGCGCGATCAGTTGCGCGTTGGCGTGGTCTTCTTCCAATCTCGCGGTCATCTTCTCAAGCGCGATCAATCCCGCGGCTGCAATCACTCCGACCTGGCGCATTGCCCCGCCAAACATCTTCCGCACCGCAAGCGCGCGATCAATAAATTCGCGGCGGCCAGCTATGAGCGAGCCTATGGGAGCGCAAAGCCCTTTTGAGAGACAGAACATTACCGAGTCGAAAGGCCGCGCAAGCTCAGCGGCGTTGCGCCTGAGCGCGATTGCGGCGTTAAAGATTCGCGCGCCGTCCAAGTGCACGGGCAGACCGACTTCGTGCGCGCGCTCGCAAATCTCTTCCATGCGCTCAAACGGCATGCAAGCGCCTCCGGCCATGTTGTGCGAATTTTCTAGCGTCACAAGGCCCGTCTGCGCGACGTAGTAAGCCGAGCGCGGGCGGATCGAAGACTCAATCGAAGGCCAGTCGAGAATGCCGTCTTCGCCGCGCACGGGGCGGGCCAGAGTCCCGCTGACGACGGCCATGGCGGCCATCTCATAGTTAAAAATATGGCTGCGTTCTTCGGTAATGACCTCCTGGCCGGGCTGTGTGTGAAGCTTGACGCAGACTTGATTGCCCATAGTGCCGGACGGCACAAAGAGCGAGGCCTCTTTGCCCAGCTTTTCTGCGGCTAGTTCCTGGAGCCGGTTTACGGTAGGGTCTTCCAGATATACGTCGTCTCCGACTTCGGCCCGCGCCATTGCTTCGCGCATCTCTGGCGTCGGCTTTGTAACAGTGTCGCTTCGCAGATCAATGTATTCCATCGCATCACCCGTCTAGAATATCGAACTAGACGGGAATAATAACACAACGATTGCGAGACTCTAGCCCATCGCGGGCAGCAATTTAAATGTCCGAGAGTTAATGACAGAAAGCCCTGAAAGGGCGAAATCCGATAGCCCGGCGCATCGCGCCGGGTAATGGATGTTGAATAAGACAAGCCCTGAAAGGGCGAAATATTGGATCAATCTATTTCGCCCTTTCAGGGCTTAAATGATTTTGCGTTGGTCCACACAGGGCGTTGCCCTGTGCTATTGAATTTCGCCCTTTCAGGGCTTGGTTCTTCGTTTTTCCTGTGTAGAGAGGTCGGAGTATATCCCCCACCGAGCGCGGACCTGGGTTCCGACGCGAGTGGAAAAGACTTTTACAAGGTGAAAGTCTTCCTCTTCCAGGCGGCGCTCGATTGAATACGATATGACCATTTCGGTGCCGATCTCCTCAGCAATTGACTTCTTTATAGACTCGCAATCGAATTGGCCTTCACTCTCTTTCGGCCCGTCGTTTTTCAGGAAGATTCCCTTTTTCGCTTCCGTGCATTCAACGCGGGACTTCAGGTCAATCATTATTCCGCCCGTCCCGGCGGCAATTCCTTCGAGCATGGCTTCTGCGGATTGAACCTGGCGATAATAGCGCCGCTGCTGGTTGATTCGCTTGCGCGCTTTCGGGTCAAGTCGCTCGTACCAGGAGAGCGGGTTGTACGCCTCCGGTTTTAGCTCTTTCAGCAATCGAGCGTTCTGGCAGACGATATAAACCGTCGCGCGCGCGCGATGAATTGATTCGAGCGCGTCTTCAAAATAATTTTTATGCAGAGAGTCCACGCCGTCGGATAAAAGCACTACGCTGCGGCGGCCACTGGCGAGCGGCAACAGTTTTTCCGTAGCGTATTTCACGCTGTCGAGAAAGCACGACTCGATGCCGGGCTTGAGCCTCCACTTGATAGCGTGGCGAAGCGCCTCTTTATCGCTAGTCCAGGAGGACAACAAATTTACGCTGTCGCCATAAGAGATAATCGCGGCGCGGTCGTTCTCTCCTAGCGAATCGATTATTTTTAGCGCAAGGTCGCGATTCAGGTTGTTGTCTTTCAAACCCATCGCGTTGCCGCTTGCATTGATTATCAAGAGGACGTTCGCTGACGTTGGAACGACGGATGTCACTCGCTGCTTTTTTCCGTCCTCGGTGACGACGAAATCCGAAGGCTGCAAGCCTGATACAGGCCGACCTTCTCTGTCGCGCACGTTTATCGACAACAAGACCTCTTCGACGCGGAGCCGGAGTGTCGTGTCATCTCCTTCTGTCGGCGGCGGCCGATGAGGAGGGGTTTGGCGGACGCGGCCGCTTTGAGCGGAAAGATTGCTTGCGGCGCACAGTATGATCGAGAAGGCAACAATAATCCTTAAAAGCAAAAACATCGTTTTATCTCCAAACCATTCCGTTCAGACGAAACAGACGAACACCTCGTTAGACAACAGCAAACCTCTGGCGGTCAGTCTCAGCTTGTCTTCGTCAATTTCTACAAGCCCTGTCTCCTCTAACCGCGAAAGTTCGTCCCCGTATCGCCTTGCCACATCCACACCGTATTCTCGGCGGAACTCGTCGAGGCGAATGCCGCCAATCAATCGCAAGCCCATAAAAAGCGCTTCCGACGCGCGGGCGTCATCCGTAAGCTCCATTCGCTCTCCCGTTGCATGACCTTTTGAAATCACGCTCTCTATATATTTTTCTGTCTGCAACAGGTTTACCCAGCGCGCTCGCCCGTCATACGAGTGCGCGCCACATCCCATACCATAGAACGGTGCTCCTCGCCAATATTTCAGATTATGTTTCGACCAGTACCTCCCGGAAGAGGCTTTATCTTTAAGCGCGAAATTAGATATTTCGTAATGCTCATACCCGGCATCCCGCGTGGCTGCACATATCATCCGGTACATCTCTGCCGCAAGGTCGTCATCAGGTCGGGGGCGCGCTGCCCGCTTCAGTTGCGCATAAAGCTGTGTGCCCTCTTTGATCTCCAGCAGGTAAAGCGAAAGGTGCGAAGGGCGCAACCGCAACGCTTCATCGAGATTAAACTCCCAATCCGCGAGAGTCTGTTCCGGCAGTCCCGCGATCAAATCGATACTGATGTTATCGAATCCCGCCTGGCAGAGCGCCTCGACGGTGTTGCGCGCGCCCTCGGCGGTGTGCGTGCGGCTGAGCGCGGCAAGCTCGCGATCAAGGAAAGATTGCACGCCGACGCTTGCGCGATTTATCCCTGATGCGCGCCAGGCTTCGAGCTTCCGTCTTGTAAAGGTCGCGGGGTTGATCTCTATAGTTATCTCGGCATCCGCCGCCACGTCGAAATTATCGCGGCACGCTTCAATCAATCGAGCAAGCTGGCGGGCCTCGACAATCGATGGGGTGCCTCCGCCAAAATAGATCGTGTCTACAGGAACGCTGATATGATTGCCCCAGAAAGCTATCTCTTGAGCGACGGCGTTTATGTACCGCTCGGCCAGGTCATCAGCAAAATCGGTCGTGTTGAAATTGCAATAGGTACACTTCCGCTCACAAAACGGAATGTGTATGTAGATGCCTGCCCTTTTTTCCACGTCGAGATTATATCAAATTTTTATAATCTTAATCGCGCTGGTCTTCTACAAACGGGGCGAGCGTGTCGCTTGCTGCCAGGGGTGTTTCGCCCGGTCTCTGAGTGTCGTGCTCGACCAGGGCTTCGAGCAGGAACAGATATGTTTCCAATATGTCTCTATGGTCCGGGCTGCCTCCGGTGTGGACAGTGTAATAAGCTTGAGTAAGATTTGCCGCTACAAGCTCAAGATGTTGCGTGCGCTCATCAATCATACCAATCTCCTGCGTGTTGTCGTCCCTGAATAAGTTTCTTGCTTATCAATCAAAGTTTCAAGTGGCTTTGAGACAATAGAGGCTAAAAGCTGTGATGAGAAAACTAAATATTGGATTGTAGCGCCGAAATCGGGTATTCTTCTCAAGCTGTCTTTTTACCCCCTTACAGTTTTGATTTTTCCGCGTCATTAATTGTATTGTTTGGCTCTCGATTTGTGAGGACGGAGCGGTGATGAAGCATCTAGAGAATCTTAAAGACGAACGAGTTGTTGTAACCGGGGGCGCGGGGTTTGTCGGGTCTAATATCGTTCGGCGGCTTTTGAAAGAAGGCGCGCGCGTCACGGTGCTTGACGATTTTTACACAGGCTCGGAACAGAACCTGCCTTCGGACGATCCGAGGTTGGAAATAATTCGCGGCAGCGTCACGGATTTCGATCTTGTTCGCGATGTTGTCAAAGGCGCGGGCGTAGTCATTCACGAAGCCGCGCGAAATATAATCGTCTCGACTCGCAACCCTCGCGAAGATTACGAAGTGAACATAGGCGGCACGCTAAACGTGCTGCTGGCGGTGCGCGAGATGGGAGTCAGAAGAATCGTTTATGCCTCGTCGGCTTCCGTCTACGGCAATCCGCGATACTTGCCCATCAACGAAGACGACGCGACAAACATGCTCAGCCCTTACTCGGTATCGAAATTCGCGGGCGAGAATTACTGTAAAGCTTTTTATGAGAGCTACGGTCTGTCTACGGCGGTCGTGCGATATTCCAACGTGTACGGCGTGATGCAGCGGGCCGACAATCCTTATTGCGGAGTCGTCGCAAAGTTTTTTGAGGCTGCGATGGCGGGCTCGTCGCCTCGTATACACGGGGACGGCGAGCAGACGCGCGATTACACCTACATAGACGATGTCGTAGAAGCCACGCTGCTCGCCGGGTTCGCCGTAAAAGCAGAAGGCCAGGTTTACAATGTAGGGACCGGGCGCGAAACATCGGTTAATCAACTTGCACGCTTGATTATCGACATAACCGGCGCGCAGGTGGAGCCGGTCTATGTAGATCGCCGCGACATTGACAACATACGCCGCCGCGTTCTGAATATTGAAAAGATTCGTCGCGAGCTTCGGTGGATTCCGTCCGTGACAATCGAGCAGGGATTGCGTCGCACTTACGAATGGTTGACGGAAAACTGAAACACGAATCCCAAGTGGGCGTAGCAAACGCGCGCGCAAAAGAGCAGCCGCGCGTGTTGTGCATCGCTCCCGCGTGGAACGAAGGCGTGCGGATCACCCGCGTAGTCGAAGCGGTCCCGCGCGACGCGGTAGAGGCAACAGTCGTCGTCGATGACGGTTCTACGGACGACACCGCCGCACGCGCCGAAGCCGCAGGGGCCGTCGTCATTCGCAGCGGCAAAAACAGCGGCGTCGGCGCTGCAATCCGAAGCGGTATTGACTACGCATTAGCACACGGCTACGACATAGCGGTAGTGGTCTCAGGCGGCGGCAAGACGCCGCCTGAGCAGATACCCCGCCTGCTTGAGCCAATCCTGAGAGGCGACGCGGATTTTGCTCAGGGGTCGCGCTACACGGACGGCGGCGAGTGGATTCGCATGCCGTTAAAGCGGCGTCTGGGCACGCGCGGTTATACATTCCTGTTTTCGCTTTTTTGCGGGCGACGCGTTACGGATGCGTCGAGCGGATTTCGAGCGATCAAATTGTCGCTGTTTGATGACAAGCGGATAAACCTGTGGCAGGAATGGCTGGACCGTTACGAGCTTGAGCCTTACCTGTTGTTCAAAGCCTTGAGGTTGCGCCACAGGGTTATCGAAGTGCCGGTGCGAATAGAATATCCGCCGGAAACAGACAAGCTCGCTTACACAAAGATGCGGGCGCTCACAGACTGGTGGAAAATTTTTCGCCCCATATTGTTTCTGGCGCTCGGAATAAAGCGATAGATTCGGGCTCAGAGTTGGCGGTTTTGCGCCGGGGGGCCGGTTCCGGTTTCTTCCTTCAAATAAATCCGAGTTGCATCGGTGCCGCTATTTATCATGGTCGGGGTCTGATTCTCTTTCTCTTTTTGGCGAACGGCTTCCGAGACTTCTGCGCTCAAACGCCTGAACAGGTCTTGAACAGAAACAGGGGCCTGTTGCTTCAAGACTTCGATTAGGAAATACGTAAAGTACCCGTGCTTCATCTCGTCGTTTTCCCACGACTTCTGATCTTCCGCGCTCGAAGCGATCAGAACGCGGCCAATTCCTTGCGGCTTGCGCGAGGAATTGGCCGGAGCGTTTTCCACCTTTACGTCCCTCCCCGACCGCCGAAGCTGTTGTTCGGCATCAGCCAGCCGAGGGCCGGACGATTCAATCCTCAAACCCCGGCTGCTCCCCTTCGTCCATCCGGCGGGCGATTCTTTAAACGTCCCCCCGCTGTAACAGGTATCGAGAAAGGCAACGACTCGCTCGGCCGAGATTCGTCTCTCAATGTCATTTAGAAGGTCTTGCATCTTGAACGCCGTCGCATACAGTTTATTGACCTGCGTATCATACGTGACGATATAATTGATCCCGGCTTTATCAAGGTTTTCCGGCGACCCGTGACTGGCAAAGTAGATCACGACCAGGTCTTCGGCGGTCACGCTCTTTGCCAGCTCATCTATTGCGTCCCGAATGTCAAAGGTTGTCGCCTGAGAATCAATCAGCGTTTTTACTTCGTCGAACCGACAAAAAGTTTTGAGAGTTTCTGCGAATGCCAGCGCGTCCGCGGCAGGATAACGTAGAGGATTTATCTTCGGGTCTTTAAACTTCCCGACGCCTACGACGAGAGCCATTTTCTTGCGAACATAGGGCGAGACAGCTACTACAGGTTTGCTGTTGCTTACGGGCTTGGGATTGCTCGGCGCAGCAGCGGTCAACCGGGCAACCATCTCTTTTACGTCGCTATCAAGGTTGTTTCCGCTGAAGCGCGTTCGCGCGAGCTTAAGGATGTTTTGCGCGTCTTCCCGCCCGGTCTTTTTTAGTATAGTGGCGAGGGCGATCCTCAACACGTTCGCTTCGTAAAATAGCTGGTCGTCGCGGACCAGTTTTTCGGCCAGCTCATAGGCGTGCTCATAATTTCTGGCTTTAGCCGTCTCCACAGCCTGATCGTACAACGCGCGTCGCTCAGGGCTCTGTGTTGTCGCCCTCACAACGCCAGGGATCGCAATCAAGAAAATGGTTAGGGCTGCGGTAACTTTGAAAGCTCGCATCAATATTCTCCCGGTAGCAACCGTTATCGCTTCGCACCCGAAGCGCGACGTATGATCTCACGTATCACCGATTCGCTCACGCCTTCGCTGCGGAGCCGTATAAGCGCGCTCGTAGTTGTATCAAAACGCGGCTCCTTTGCCCGCTTGATCTCATCCAGTATGAAGCTTTCGGTAAATCCCGCTTTTGCCATCTCGATAATCGAGTCATTGGTCAATACTCCATCTTTATCTTTGGGTTTATCCCCGATATCGCGAGACCTGTCCGGGTCTGGCGGTGGGAGGGCTTGTTTTGGGAAACGTTCTTTGACGGTCTTGAAATATGCCTTGCCGTCGTTTATACGCGCCTGCGCGTTGACGTATTCTTTTTCGCGCGGGTCGAACTTCTGCGATTCGCGGACATATTTTTCGGCCAGCTCAAAGTATTTTCCGGCGTTGTCGTAATCTGTCCACATCGCTTCATAAGCAAGCGCCTCGTATGCTATAGCGAGGTCATAATTCCTATCGCCTTCAAAGTCGCTTAACCCGTCTTTATCTATCTTTTTTTGAGGAATGGCGATAACGCTCTCCGTGTAAGGAAGCCACTGTCCTGCCTGCGCCAGCCTCGTATAACGGCCCAGTTCGTCTTTACCCATCAC
The DNA here is from genome assembly GCA_963728545.1 of Blastocatellia bacterium. Taxonomy (GTDB): domain Bacteria; phylum Acidobacteriota; class Blastocatellia; order UBA7656; family UBA7656; genus DASUNP01. Next base: position 321,661 of record CAVSKO010000002.1, on the reverse strand, counting down.
CCTGACTTTCAGCTTCTCTTCCGTGTTGGTCAGCTTCACCAGCACTGCACCCACGACATTCGCAATTGTTATGTCTTCGACCTCGGCCTTGGTCGGCGCAGATTGAACGCCCACCTGAAACTCTTGCTTGTAGATGGTCGAGTAGTTATCGGCAAAGTAGGTGAAATTGTCTGTGCGCCGTATGACTTTGTACGAGACTCCGAGATTTAGCGTGATTACTTTGAATGTGCCCGCGTCTTTGAGCACCATCTTTTTCCTCTCCTCGGTCTTCTCAGAGAAGTCATAGTTGGTGATGGCGCACTCGACAATCACCTGTGGCGAAGCCGGCACTTCACGCAAAGTTCTGTTAGAGGCCAGCACGCCATTTGCGATCTGCTTCTTAAATCTCTCGACAAGGTGGGTGGCGCGCGTATCCAGAGATGTTACATGTACCTGAAACGTCAAATTCGAGAGGTGGATTTCGGCGGGGCGTTTCCTCTTTATATCGGCGTACTCCCTGCTTCCGAAAGGAATCTGGCCGACACCCGTCGCCGCAAACAAATTTGATAGAGTTATTAATAATACGCAACGTGATGCAACGCGCCCCATGTTCATAACTACCCTCCGCAGCTTTCCATCAGTTGTTCAAAAGAGGTTATTGAAATTATGGCCGGGCTGGTGATATGCCTCGGCCTTCAATCTACTTCGGTTCTTAAGCAGAGCAGATTATACTCGAACCCGGTCGCTTCAGTGAACTTTTTCATCCGCCGGGCGATTAAAGTTTCAAGCAGACGGCTATCCCGTCGCGAATCGGCAATATCGTCGGATACAGCTCGTCGGAGGAATAGATCAGCCGGTTGAACTCACGGATGCCCTCCGTGTCGCGGTCGGTGTCTTCGCGCGCCACCCGCCCGCTCCACAGGACGTTGTCGGTGATGAAAAAACCGCCGCGGCGAACTCGCGGAACCGCTTTACGAAACACATCCGGGTACTGGTATTTGTCTACGTCGTTAAAGACCACATCGAACTCGCCGTTGACGGTGTCTATCAAGTCTCTGGAGTCTCCGATTAAAATCTGTATGCGGTCGGCGAGGCCCGCGCGCTCGATATAGCCGCGCGCTTCCGAAGCATTCTTCTCGCTGCCGTCTGTGTAATAGACCCGCCCGCCTTCGCCCACGGCCCGCGCCAGCCAGATGGTTGAATAACCTATGGCCGAACCCATTTCAAAGACTCGTTTTGCGCCTATCGAGAGGGCGTACTGACTGATCACGCGCGCCACAGCCGGGCCGATTATTGGAATGCTCCGCTCGCGCGCCTGCTCCTCCATCTCGGCCAGCACTTCATCCCGCTCCGGGAGAAGCTCGTATATATATCTTTCAACATCCTTATCCGTTATCCCATTCATAGTTATCTCACCTCTCCGGTTTCGTCCAAAATTGTTATACTCAGTCAGCGCCAAAGCCGCAACCTCTTTACCCGACTCAACGTCAGATGTTAACCTGAATCGTTTTCATAACAGTCAAAAAGGAGAACAAAATGGCCGGTGGTGCATTTGAGAAAGACTTTGGCTATCTGATGCCTTTTCTCGAAAAAGTAGCCGCAGCGGCGAATACAATCACGGACGCCGCCGCGCGAGAAGAACTAAAGCGGCTGGTTGCCGGAGAGCAATCGAGGTGGCTCCGCATTCGCGAGCTTTTATCAGGCGGCGCGGCCACCCCCCCACAGCCGGTCGCGGAACCTGCCGCTCCCAATGCGCAGGCTTCGGTCGAAAGCCCTGCGCTACGAGAAGCACAACCCTCTCCTCCAAAGCAGTTCACGGTTGGAAGCCTCCGCCCGCGTTGATGAAACAACATCGGATTCACCGCCGCAGACACAGAGAACACAGAGCGGGCGCAGAGAAGAATAATAACTCTGCGCATCCTTTGCGTCCTCTGTGTCTGCGGCGGTGAGATGGTGATCTCATATCTGGTTATTGCAGAGTATTGTCATAATGTTATAATTCTGCGCCAGGGCTGCCTCAGTCAGACTAAAAAGATTAAGATAATGGTCATGCAAAGACGTTTTGTTTTCACGTTGGCAATCGCTCTCATCCTGTCGCTTGCGAGCGCGGACGCGCTGGCCGCAAAAAAATCTCGCGCCAGCCGTAAACCGGCGCGCGCCGCAGCTAAGAAAGCGAAAGGCGGAAAGGCGGTTCGCGGCAAGGTTGCAAAACGCGAACGCGGGCGCAAAGAAGTGTCTCGGCGAGGCAGGCGCGGGCGTGGCCGCACCCGTATCGCAAGCCGTGGCAGGCGGCGCAGGTACGAGGCCCGGTATCAACCCGTCAATCGCCAGGATGTATCTCAAGAGTCGGATGCGACGGCGGCCCCGCGTCCCGTGGCATCGGGAATTTCTACTGAACGAGCGAGCGAGATTCAGCACGCTTTGATCAAGCACGGTTATCTCGAAGGCCCGGCTTCGGGCCAGTATGATGAAAAGACCGCCGATGCGATGAAGCAGTTTCAACAGGCGAATAAGCTTCCGACGACCGGGCTGCCTTCGGCCCATACGCTCAAGCGGCTGGGCGTTTCCAAGCGGAGCAACGACGGCTATGCGGTCCCGGTCAAGAGCGTGAGTGTGGGTGAAAAGAAACCGCAATGAGTCTCTGTTTTAACAGGCTCAAAGGCCCGGTTGTTGAGGAAAGATGATTGACATGGGTCTAGATTTATTCTAGTCTCACGGTTAAGAGCGATTTATAAATTTAGTAATGAAACATGCCGCCGAAGTAGCGGCACAAGGCAGGGACGGATGACCTCCCCTCAGGTCCGCAGGCCCTCGAAAGTGTAAGGTTGTATCAAAAATGCCAGAAGAATATTTTAAAGAACGGCTACGCGCACAGGATGAAGAGATCCAATCGTTACGCACGATCTTTGAAACGGCGCGGCAGCGAGGGAATAAAAAATTGATGGGTCTTTCGCGCAAGCGGCTTGAGACGGCGCTCCGCCTGCGCGAAATGTACGTTCGCCTTCTCGTTCGCGAAGGCGTTTACGAATAAGAAAGTGATAAGTGATGAGTGATGATACTAATCACTCATCACTTATCACTTAATTCCCTCCGCCGATGCGGACGCGCAGCCCGGCCGTGAAATTCAAGCGATATGCCGGAAAGCCGAGAACCTCTTCATAATCCTGATTCAGCAAGTTCTCTATTCGAGCGAAAACCGTTAATGGCCGTTTCACTCGATATGATCCGCTTGCGTTTAGCTTCGCATATCCGTCATTGAATATCGGTCTTCCCACCAGATCGAATGCGCTGCCAAACAAAGGATCGATGTCGCGTCTTTTTCCGACTAGCGATCCTTCGAGCGCGATGTCAAATCTCTCTTCCGTCCAGGCCGCTTCAAACGACCCCGAATGGCGAGGTCTTCGTATTAGCGCCAGACCGACTTCAGGATTCAACGATCCGCTAGCTTGTTCGACGCGCGAACGCAAAAACGTGTAGCTCGCCATCAATCGAAGGGGCCGAAGCGGGCGCGCAGCCGTCATTAACTCTATGCCTCGCGCCGACGCTCGATCCAGGTTTATAAAGTTCGTCAGCCGCCCGTCTTCAAGCACAATCGGCCCAAAAGTCACGGGATCAAAATCGAAGATGATCAGATCACGGAAACGATTATCAAAGTATGTAAGCTCGACGCTCCCCCTGCGGTTGAAAAATTCCTGTACTACTCCGACGTCAAAACTCTTTGCCCGCTCCGGGTCGAGGCTGGGGTTCCCAAGAAAGAAAGTGCTTGGGCTGAACGCCTGTAAAAGCGAAGGCTCTTTGATCCCCGTGCCGAATCCCGCTTTCAACCTGGTTGCTCCGAAAGCCGTATCATCAACGTGTGATCGCGCAACGACGGTCAATGCGATCTTCGGATTTGCTTCTACTCCGAAACCGACATCTCCCTCAGGCACAGGCGAGCCAAGAGACAAAAGCGCGGCCCGCAGATCATCCGGCACGCTTCCGGTATTTCTTTCAACGCGCACACCGGCCGTTATAAACAATCGCTCTTTCCATGAGAGTTGGTCTTGAACATAGAGACCCAGATTGTTTCGATCAGGTGAGACGCGGCTGAAATCATCCGTGAAGACAGCCGATTCGTGCTCGAAGTCCAACCCTGCCGTCAGCACGTTCGAATTCGAAAGCGCCGCTATCGATTGATAGTGTATTCCGAGCCGCTTCTGGTGCTCGATGAATTTGAACGCCGAGTCAGGAAAGAAAGTGAAGGGCGGAAGGGGCGGCCTGTCGGGTCGCGTCAAATCCTGCCCGGCTGGATCAAAGCTATTCGTGTCGAACTCTGAAAATACGAAGCGGGCCGTTTGATTCCACCGCGATGTAGTCCTGTGGTCGAATGCGGCCGCGACCGCCAGGTCGTTGTGCTTTTGTCGCTGGTCCGGGTCGGCAAACAGGACAGAGGTCGGGCCGGGAACACCCAGCGTGTTGTCATTCCACCGCGAGGTAACGCGGAGGTCGGCTTTCGGATCAAGACGAAACCCTAGATTCAGTGAGGCCGAGCGGTTGATGTAATCGCTGTTTTCAAATCTGTTGTCGGTCTGTAAGAAACCGAAACTGGCCGAGTAATCAAACCAGCGATGAAGCCCCGATATTCTGGCCGTCTCGCGATGAAAGTCGAAGCTCCCGCCTTCGCCCGATAGCTCAAGCTCCGGCGTAGAGGTTGAACCTCGCCGCGTGACGAGTTGAATGACGCTGGTCATCGCGTCGGACCCAAAGAGCGCGCTGCGAGGCCCGCGCACCGCTTCAACTCGTTCGAAGTTTTCGGGCGTAAGCGTAGCGAAATCGAAGGCCCCGCCCGCCGCGTTGACCGGGACTCCGTCGATCAACACTTTGTTGTAATCCGATTCTCCGCCGCGCACGAAGACAGAAGTTATTCCGCCTCGCCCGCCGGTTTGAGCAACCGCAAAGCCTGGAATCAATCGCAACGGCTCGGAGATCAAAGATATTCCTTTTCGTTCAAGCTCCTCACCTGTAAGGACCGCAACCGAACCCGCAAGGACGCTTGAAGGAGTCTCGGTTCTCGTCGCGGTGACAAGAACGTGGTCCGTTATGGCGGCGACAGCGAGTTGAACAGTTACCGTTTCAAGCTGGCCTTCTCGCACTTCTACTTCAATCTTCTTGCCCTGCGAGAAACCTTCGGCTTCGACCGTGAGCGTGTAGCGACCGGCAGCTATGTTTGAGATCGAAAACTTGCCTTCGTCATCGGTCCTCGCCTCATAAGCTTTAAGGCCGGTCGCATCTCTGAGCGCAACGCGAGCACCAACTATTTTTGCGCCCGAAGGATCGGTCACACTGCCTTCAAGCCGACCGCGCTCGCCAGCCGCCGCAGAGGTAAAGGTCGAGCCGCTGATGATTGTTATTGTTATCAACGCGCTGATGAGCAGGCGCGTCATCCGAGGATGTAACGGAAATGGTAGAGGCCGCCCGGGTCTCGAAGCGAATAAAAGATTCAACATATAAATTCTCCTTTCCGCGAAAGAGTTTTGTCCTCGGATCGCCTTTCAGGTTTCCTGACTTAGCGCCTTCATTCAAATCCCGCATTCGAGATTTGAATTGCCTACGCCGACGCCTTCCCGCCCTCACGGAGCAGTGGCCGGGTTGCCGGCTTCGTTGCGCATCACAGTTGCGGGACAGTGGCGGCCTCTCACCGCCTTCCCTGCAACGGCGACCCAGAATCAGGGGCTAGCTCCTAGCCCCTGTTTTGCAAATTGTAATTCGCGGCGCACCGCTCACGGGATTCTCATCGACCAGCAGGTCGGTCCCGTAGAGAGAGCGCAAACGGTTCTCGGTTAAGACCTCGCGCGGCTCACCGATAGCGAGCAATTCTCCTGTTTTCATCAGCATAATCCTGGTCGCAAATTCAGCCGCCAGGTTCAACTCGTGTGTGACAACTATGGCCGAGATGTCGGACACGCGAGTCAACTCTTTCACCAGATCGAGCATTTTCACCTGATGAGAAATATCGAGATTCGCGACAGGCTCATCCAGCACGAGCAATCGAGGTTGCGAGGCCAGGGCTCGCGCGAGCATCACGCGCTGGCGCTCGCCGCCCGAAAGCTCGCCCACAAATCGCGAGGCGAACTCTGAAGTTTCGGTCATCTCCATAGCGCGCGCCGCTTCGCGCACATCTTCGTCGCTCTCGAACCCGATGAGGCGGCCTTGAGCAAAGCGGCCTTGCAACACGTACTCCATCGCCGTGAGCGGAAATCGCGCGGTCGATTCCTGGGCCACATAACCGACCAGGCGGGCCGTCTGGCGTCGCGGCATCGTCATTAAGTCTCGGCCATCAATCATCACCCTGCCGCTTTCTGCTTTGAGCACGCGCACGATGATTTTTAGCAGGGTGCTCTTCCCCGACCCGTTCGGCCCAAGCACGACGAGCAACTCTTTATTTGACACGTCGAACGAGACGCCCTTCAACACCGGCTCCTCGTAACCGAATTTTATGTCTCTCACTTCAAGCATGATTCAGCTCGTTCGACGTAACAGGTAAACGAAAGCCGGAGCGCCGACGAGCGCCGTGATTACCCCGATATGAAGCTCTAGCGGGGCTATTGCTGTGCGCGCAACAGTGTCTGCAAAAAGCAAGAAAGCCGCTCCGCCCAGCGCCGAGCCGGGGATAACAAGGCGGTTGTCGCTTCCGCCCGCGAGCCGCACCGCATGCGGGATTATTAAACCCACAAAGCCGATTACGCCGCCTATCGCAACAGCCGCCCCGGTGATGAGCGATGCGGCGACATAGACTGCTATCTGGACGCGCTTTACTTCGACGCCCAGAGCGAGCGATTCTTGCTCTCCCGTCATCAACAGATTAAGGCTTCGCGAGTTGATGAAGATGATAAAAATGCCAAAAGCAACGAGCGCGGCGACTATCGGTAATAGTTTCGGCTCGCCGCCGAGATCGCCTATCAACCACGAAAAGACGCTTCGCAGCCGCGAGCCTGAAGTCGTAACCAGAAAGATCACCCCGGAAGAGAGAAAGGCGTTGACGATCACGCCTGCCAGTATCAAGCGGTCGGTCGAAGAACCCCTTTGCCCATGCCCTATGGCATAAACGAGCCCCATTGTAATTACTGCGCTGATGAATGCGGCGAGCGGGCGGCTGACGGGAAGGGACTCTGTGAAGATGGTCGCGGCAATCGCGCCTAAAGCAGAGCCGGTAGAGATTCCCAGAATCCCAGGATCGGCGAGCGGGTTTCTCAGCAGCGCCTGAAACGCCGCGCCCGCGACCGACAATGCAGCGCCCACGACTATGGCCGTCAACACGCGCGGTAGACGTATATCCGCGATGATTGCGATCTGCTCGGCTGGGACCTCACCGGGATTGCCCGTGAATTTAGAAGCAATTATTCTTAATATCACGTCAAGTCCGACCCGCTCGCTCCCGACCGAAAGCGCGATTATCGCAAAAAGAGAAAGGATCACAAGAAGCGAAACCAGCGTCACCACCAGACGGCGCGGTGTGAGCCGCTCGCGCACCAGGATTCGCTTTCGCACTCTATTTGTCGTCGCAGTCGCGCTCATTAATACTCTACTGACCACTCTCAACCGGGTGAATTTTTTCGGCCATCTGCTCAAGCCCGTCCACGATGCGAGGGCCGGGCCTCAGCAGCAGATCATCATTCAAGCGATAAACTCTACCGCTCTGCGCAGCCGGTGTCTGTTTCAATCTCGATGGCAATGCGGATTCGCCCGCCTGCAAGAAAATCACCTCGGGTTGTTTTGCGATTGCCGTCTCAAGGCTATATTGCGGATAATCGCCCGGCGCATCGTCGGAAATCGACCTGCCGCCTGCTCGCCTTATCAAGTCAGTGACGAAGCTGGCCGCCCCGGCAGTAATAAGCGGCTCGGCGCCGAGGATGAAAAGGACTTTCGGCTTTTCTAGTGTTGAGGAACGTCGCTCGGTCGCATCAATGCGTGCGCGGAGCGAACGTGTCACCTCCGCCGCGCGTTCTCGTGCGCCCGTGATCTCTCCGATTCGCTCTATCGAGGCCAGCACGTCGTCGATGCCGCGCGGGTTGCTGACGTAGATCGGGATGCCTAGCTCATCAAGTCTCCGAACGAACTGCTCCAACTGGCTGGCGGTTGAAGCGATGACCAGATCGGGTTTGAGCGAGACGATCTTTTCTATGCTTGGCCGCAGCGTGTCTCCAACGGATTCTTTCTGAGCAGCCTCCGGCGGATAATCGCAGTAGCTGGTCACGCCGACTATGCGGTCGCCAAGACCTAAAGCGAAAAGCGTCTCGGTCACAGAGGGCGCGAGCGATATTATTCGCCCAGGCTCGGCTTTGACTTTCACCGAGCGCCCTTGCTCGTCTACAAAAACTCTTTCGCTTTCGGCAACCGGCTTTTGGTAGGAGCAGCCGTGAATCACACAGAAAGTTATTACGAGCAGAGCGGTCAAGAGCGGTCGCTTGCCGGGCGGGGGCGTGGTGAGTGTAAAAAGATATTTGCGATTCAATACAAAAGCTCCTGCCGACCTCGTTAGCTGAGTGAGTCGAGCAGGAGCGGGGTGTAAGATGCTCCGGTGCGCCCGGCCCCCTCGCGCGGAGGGCTATCGGCTCGTCGTGAAGCTTACGGGCAGGTCTCCTGACTCAGTCTCGCGGGTGCGCTTGATTGCGCGCCCTTTCCGCCGACGGCCTTCCCGAAAATCAGATCAGTGGCGCTCGTGTCGGCGGCTTCGAGAACTTCACAGTGGCGGGACCGTGCGGGAATCTCACCCGCTTCCCTATTCTCCCTGAAGCCCGTGGGCCTCAAGGCACCCGAAGCATGAAAAATAAAGAACAAGACGAAGCTCGAACCTAGCACGCGCCCGACCGCCCAGTCAAATCAAAACACCAATCCGTTCAGAGTATATTCATTCTTAGAAGGTGCGAATAAATAATTGCCCCGGAGGGGCAATCGGACATTAGCCGGTGGTGAAGCCACCGGATTGATACGCCACACGCTCATATCTTTCGCTCTTCCAGAGCGATTCAAGACCAGGTAGATTTCTTGCGTTTGATTGACAAGGGGCGCGGGCGAGAGATATTCTAAGCGTCTAGACGAGGTCCGTGGAGCACCGCAGGCAATCACATCTATCTGCGGCTATCTTTTCAAGACGAGGTGAATTGATTGAGCGCGAATCGAAGGCCGATCATAGGCATTCCGTGCCGTTTCAATTGGGAAACTAATTATTATGAACTGCGCGAAACCTACCCCGAAGCTATATACGCGTCGGGCGGAACACCTATGCTTGTTCCGTTGATACCTCAGCCGGATTTTATCGAAACGGCGATAGAACATTTTGACGGAATATGCCTATCGGGCGCGGTCAACGACGTCGATCCGCTCAGGTATGGCCGCGAACCAAAGCCCGGTCTAGGTCCCGTCGTGCCTCGGCGCGACGAGACGGATATGATGCTGCTGGCAGCGGCTGAGGCGAGACAATTGCCGGTGCTCGCCATCTGCTACGGGATTCAATCGCTGAACGTTTATCGAGGCGGGACGCTCGTGCAGGACATTCTTACGGAAGTTAAAGGCGCGCTCAAGCACATGCAGGGCGAAGTCTTCTGGCGGCGCTCTCATTCGATCAACATCACTGACGACTCATTGCTGGCAAAGATAGCGGGCTCGACTACGATCACCGTAAACAGCCATCACCATCAAGCTATAGACATCGTGGGCCGCGACCTTGAGCCGATTGCCTGGGCGCCCGACGGGGTGATCGAATCGGTAATAAACACGCGGCCCGATCAGTTCATTCTTGGCGTGCAATGGCACCCTGAGGTAAGCTGGCAAACAGACCCATTCTCTCAAGCGATATTCAAGCACTTTATTTCGGTCGTGCGCGAGCGATGCGAATCAAGAGTGCGAGAAGAAGTGAAAAGTTAAACTCTTCGCCCCGTGCGCAAGCAATTTCCACCTATGCCGAGAGCAAGCAAGTTAACTTTTGCCGCGCTATGCGCGGGACACTTTGTTAACGATACATATTCGAGCATCATCTATCCGCTGCTGCCGCTGCTGAAAGACAACCTGCACCTGACAACTTCTCAAGTCTTCTGGCTCGCGCCGCTTTATGCAATCTCTTCATCGCTGATGCAGCCCGTCTACGGTTTTATATCAGACCGATATGCAAGGCGCTTTTTTGCCGTCTTCGGGCCTGCGATCACGGGGGTCTTTGTTTCGATGATCGGATTGTCCCCCTCGTACGCGGTGCTGATCCTGTTGCTGATCGGCGGAGGCGTAGGCATAGGCTCGTTTCATCCACAAGGGGCCGCGATGGCGGCGGCGGCTTCGACAGAGCGAAAGCGCATGGGCATGGCCGTCTTCTCGGCGTCGGGAACGATGGGCTTTGCGCTTGGGCCGATTGCGATTGCATTGATCTACGAAGCGTTCGGGCTTGGTCGAACCTATTACATCGTCGTGCTGGGTCTTGTGATGTCGGCGGTGCTTTACAAAATATGCCCGCCGCTCCCGGCTCCGCAAAAAGCGGCTGAGGGAGCTACAAAGATCAAGTGGCAGCTTCTTTCCGCCTTGCGAATGGCGTGGAAGCCGCTACTGCTGCTTTATCTGATAACGGTCATACGGTCTGGACTTCAGATGACGACGAACAACTACCTGCCCTTCTTGCTCAAAGAGCAAGGCTACGATGTGACGGGGACGGGCGGCGTGATAACCGTTTTTCTATTGCTTGGCGGCGTCGGGGGACTGGCGGGCGGGTTTATGGCCGAGCGCATATCCGGGCGCGCAGTCACACTTTATTCAGGGTTGCTCGCGGGGCCTTTGATGGTTGCCGCTTTTCTGACTTCCGGGCCGTTGAGCATAGTACTTCTCGCGCTGGGCGGATTTATGCTGCTCTCGACGCTTCCCGTAAACGTAGCGATGGCGCAAGAGCTTGTGCCGGGTCAGACCTCAACGGTTTCGGCATTGATGATGGGAGCGGCGTGGGGCGTGGGCGCACTCGCTCCGCCCGCGCTTGATCGCGTTGCGACGACTTATGGGTTCGCCACAGTCCTTGTCTTCGCTTCAGCTTCGACTCTCGTCAGCGCGTGCCTGGCTTATTTCCTGCCTCGCGAAGAGCGCAAGCCTCACAAAGAGATTGAAGTCGAAGCGGCCACAGCCGCCGTTGCCGGCGATTGATTCTAAATTTAATTACCTTATCGATCATGATCAGCCTTGCGGACAGGACTGCAATCATAACCGGCGCATCGCGCGGCATCGGAGCGGCAACGGCCATTAAATTCTCCGAAGCGGGCGCGAAAGGGATTGTCATAAACTATAATCGCGCGCGCGATCAGGCCGCGCTCGTTGGAGCGCAATGCGAACGGCTGGGCGCAGAAGTGATGCTCGCCCGCGCAGACGTATCGCGACCGGCTTCGGTTGAAAAGATGATTCAGCGCGCGGCCGCCCGATTCGGTTCGCTCGACATACTGGTTGCGAATGCAGGGATATGGAAGCGGGCCGCCATCGAAGAGATGACCGAGCGCGAGTGGGACGAGACGATCAATGTGAATCTGAAATCAATCTACGCTTGCTGCCGGGCTGCGGCGCAAGTGATGGCGCCTCGAAGAAGAGGCACGATCATACTGGTTCTCGTCTACGGCGGGACAGCGCGGCGAAGCGTTTCACTCGCATTACGCGGCTACGAAAGGCGCGATCATCTCTATGACCAAATCACTCGCCTCAGAGCTTGGCCCGCGCGGCATCACGGTAAACTGTTTAGCGCCCGGCTGGGTCGCGACCGATATGACGGACGATGCGCTCAACGATCCGAAACAACGACGAAAGATTCGCGACCTGATTCCATTGGGCCGCGTCGCTACGCCCGAAGAGATCGCAGGTCCGATACTTTTCTTAGCGTCTGACCTTGCGAGCCACATCAACGGTGAAGTGCTGAACGTCAACGGCGGCTCGGTGCTTTGCGGCTAGAGACAACCTTTACAAATGAAACTCGGACTTGAAGTCTTGCTAGAATCCCGATTGAGCCTGCTCGACGGGGCGCGAGTCGGCTTGATAGTCAATCCTGCTTCGATCAACTCGCGGTTCGTTCACGCCGCCGACCTGTTTCATCAACAAGAGCGAATAAACCTGGTCGCGCTTTTCGGGCCGCAGCACGGCATTCGCGGCGAAACACAAGACGATATGATCGAGTGGCAATCGTTCACGGATAAAAGAACCGGGCTGCCTGCCTTTTCGCTTTACGGGGAGAATAGAAAACCGACGCCTGAGATGCTTTCAGGTTTGGACGCGCTTGTCTTTGACGTTCAGGATGTCGGGACGCGCGTTTATACATTTATTTACACGATGGCGCTCGCGATGGAAGCGGCAGGCGAGCGGGGAGTGAGATTCATCGTTCTTGACCGTCCGAACCCTATCGACGGGCTGCGGGTCGAAGGCAACATTCACGAACCTGAGTTTCGATCATTCGTCGGAATGTTTCCCCTGCCTATGCGACACGGGATGACGGCGGGCGAGCTGGCCTTGATGTTCAACCGCGAGTATGGAGTCAAGTGCGAGCTTGAAGTAATAGAGATGGAAGGCTGGCGGCGCTCGATGTTTTATGAAGAGACGCGGCTTCCCTGGGTGATGCCTTCGCCCAACATGCCGACAATTGACACGGCGGTAGTCTATCCCGGCACGGTGATGATAGAAGGGACGAATATATCGGAAGGGCGCGGGACTACGCGACCGTTTGAGATGATCGGCGCTCCTTTTATAGATTCATACAGGCTGACTGAAGAGTTGAAAAAAGATAACCTTCCCGGGATCATTTTCCGCCCGCTACATTTTCAGCCTACGTTCCACAAATTCAACGGAGAGATTTGCGGCGGCATTCAGATTCACGTCACTAACCGCGACCGGTTCAAACCCGTCGCAACCGGCGTTGCCGTCACGAGCGCGATAAGGCGGCTTTATCCTGAAAGCTTCCGCTGGAAGCAACCGCCGTATGAATACGTTTACGACCGTTTGCCATTCGACGTGATTACGGGAACCGCGAGGATACGAGAGCAGATTGAATCAGGTGTGTCTGTGGCCGAGATAGAAGCATCGTGGCAGGAAGGGATTTCCGATTTCGTCGCCCGCCGCGAAAGCTATTTGCTATACGATTGATGAGAATATAATCTGGTTAGAGACAAAGGGGCTGTAGCGATGGAAACACTCGAAGAACTTCTCATCAGCGCGGAACATTCACACGGGCATATGTGCGCGGGCCAGGTGCTCGGAGTCAGGATGGCGATGCTCGGATGCCAGGCCGTCGGGATAGCCGACCCTCGCGGTTCAGATCAAAAGAAGTTGCTCGTTTTTGTTGAGATAGATCGTTGCGCCGCTGACGCTATCAACACGGTGACGGGCTGCCGTCTGGGCAAGCGCACACTGAAATACTACGATTATGGCAAGCTTGCGGCCACATTTCTGAACACAAAGACCGGCGAAGCTATAAGAGTTGTCGCGCTCGATACGTCACGCGAAACAGCGGATCGCATCTTCCCCGAGATCGAGAACCGGTACGAGCGACAATTAGTTGCTTACAAGCAACTGCCGGATGAAGAGTTGTTTAAGATTGAGCGCGTCGTGGTAAACGTGCCGACACAGGATCAGCCAGGGCGGCCTGTTTCAAGGGTGCTGTGCGACAACTGCGGCGAAGCGGTCAATGATCGCCGCGAGGTAGTAAGAGGCGAGCAAACTCTCTGCCGCGCCTGCGCGGGCGACGCCTATTACACGCGGCTCTAATAATTATTCGCCCTATCGCCGCCATTGAGAGGGCATTTGAAAAGATAGTTCAAAAGCCTCGAAGAGGCGAAATTCAATAGCCCGGCGCATCGCGCCGGGTACAAGCGATGGAAAAGCAGCAAGCCCTGTAAGGGCGAAATAAATCTTTTGGGATATTTCGCCCTTACAGGGCTTGTTGTGTTGTCTGGCAATGACCTGGGGCTAGCGCCCCAGGCTTTTGAATTTCGCCTCTTCGAGGCTTTCAAAGGTCCTCTGAGTATGAGCTATCCTGACATTCTCACTTCGACAGCCGTGACTCCAGGGATTGCAGGAGTGAATCGAAGCTCGTCCCCTGGTGTTGACCGGGGCTAAGGGCGTTCATATCGCCAAGGATATTGACGATCTGGGCGATTGTATTCCGGATTTTAGTAAATAGATCAAGCTCGTCACGAATACCCTCAAGATACTCGCCACTCACTTCCTTCATTTCAGCATCGAGTTCTTTCTTTTTCTGCTCCCAGTGTTTGATGTAGCGCAGGCGGCCAATCGCGTCGTAAATCATGGCGTCGTCCAGCACGATGGGGAATACACGATCGCGGATACCCTCATGGTCGGCTATCTCGGTCATCTCGAACATGCAGTTCTTGGATTCCAGATACTTCTTTGACAGCACCACTACAATGCACTTACCTTGCCCGATGCGCTTCATGAAGTCGCGAATCGAACCCTTGTACATCACATCGCTCTTGTCCCGGACAAGAACAATACCACGCCCCTTGAAGGCTTCCTGGATTTTATCGACGATGCCGATGCTCTCTTCGGTCCATGCATAAGACACGAAGACTTCTTTAACGGGAAGAGGCTTCGGCGGTGGGAAAGGCTCAACAGGAACGGTGCCATATATACCTGCCACCCCCTGAAATAAATCGGCCAATGAAGGTAGCACATCTCGGATCAGGCGGGCAGCATCGACTAGCTTTCGACTTACACGGCACTGAATTTTGTCACCCTGCGCAGCGAAATCTCTCAGCTCGCTGAGAGGATATGCGAAAGGTTCTTCGCGCGTCTGGCAAACCTCACAATTGCAGGGTAAGAATTTATCGTATTTCAGACGAGGGAAAGAAGCATGAATTCGTTCGAGTTGATCGTCCACGATTGCCAGCAGGCCGCGCGAATCCGCGCCGCTGATACGAACAGTGATCCGGCGTCGCTGGTAGTCTTCAATGACTTCGGCACGCGAACCCTCGCGTGTGAGAATTACCCCCGATTTCCACACGAGGTTTTGGTCGGCGATCAGGTGATTCAACGCAACGATGAAACGAGTTAGGATGCCTTTTGGCATGAACTCATAATCGTATCGCACAACCAGCCCACCGCTACTTTCCCATTCATAAGCCGGGCGCGCAGGCGAGAGCAGGTGCGGAGCAATGTAGTCATCCGTGCCCGGCAACTGGTAACAGAGTTGAAACCTCATCATCAGCCGCAACAGCTCGTCTCGCATAGACGAGTATTTCTCGTCAGCCCAAATCCTCGCCAGGTCGTTCGGACCGAAACGGCCTCGGTTGTTCAGGACCGTACGGTCGTCAAGCACGCTATACACGGCATCCGTGCCCCATTTCGGCTTTAGGATAACTGTATTCTTAAGAACAGGGTCGTCCTGGAAGTGCAGACAGATGCCCAGGTCGTGCAGGTAGCCACTCAATTGCAGCTTGTCTTCCCGCCTTGTGAATCCGTGATTCTGACAGATGGCCAGATACTCATCGAGACTGATGTAGTTCCGGGAGTCATTCTCCAAAACCTTACGAACCTGGCTCCAGGTCTTTGGCAAAGGGGTTCCGATGTGCGGTAAGCGCTCCAGTTCTTGCCTGATTGCTCTTTCAAGCTCATTCAAGCCCCGGTTAGTAGCCAGATTGGTCCTGAATGCTTCTCGGAGGTTCGGAAAGTTCGCGCGCAAGCTCCCGAGATCGATAACGCGCTGGCGATCCTGCTTCTCATTCTGAACTATCAGCAGCGGGCTTCGGTCGCTAAGCAACTCGACCACCTGTAGCCAGTAGTTGAAGTTGGTGTCTTCCTTACGATCATCCGTCACAAGAGCGTAAAGAGAGCGGCGGGTGAGAAAGAACTGGTGAGTAGCGTGATATATCTCCTGGCCGCCGAAATCCCAGATGTTTACTTTGAAGTCTGTGTTGTGAAGTTCCTCCCGCTCGTCCTGCTTGACTCGCACGGCGGCTGGAAAGTGCCAACGAGCCACATCAATGCCTTCTGTCGAAGGTTCCTGCGGCTTCAGCTTGTATTCGGGATTTTTAATTTTCTTGGCAAGCGTGGTTTTTCCAGCTCCCGCCTCTCCCACAATGATTAGCTTCGCTTCGCAAAGGTAGTCGATGCCGACTTCCTGTTGTTGCAGCCAATAGTTCTTTATGGCTTCAACACCTTCCTTGACGACCTCTGGCGGCGGAACCTCGATTGGTTGTCCTTCTACGTTGAGGCTCTCGAGCTTTGGCAATTGAAGGATATCGATAGGAACTTTTTTGATGAAACCTGTGTAACCTCGCCAGCCACTACATCCGATATCAAAATAGATCAGGTTCCTCATCCGAAAGATTATCTCTGGAATCTCAGCGAATCGGTTAGAGTTTAGGTTAATTACTTCGAGTTCCGACAGATTTTTTAGCGAGGCCGGAAGAGCGGTCAATTCGTTTTCCTCTAGCCCCAAGTAACGCAGACTCTCTAACTCGCCCAACCAATCGGGAATTTCGCTTAACCACGCAGAGTCAATCGTGAGCGTCTGGAGTCTCTTCAGGTTGCGGATTCCGACGGGGATCTCTTCAAGTAACAAGCCCCAAAAAGTCAATGTTTCGAGTAAGTGAAGAAGGCTGATATTGTTGAGGAGGTCTCGGATCTCTTTCGTTGGCTTAAGTAGCTTCGTGTTCTCGGCCATAGAAGATACGCTAAGATTAAGGATGCGCAGGCTTGGTAGGCTGGCAACCTCGTGACTGAGTTGCAACACCTCTGACAGTACAAATTTCGAGGATCGCTTCTCATCGATCACTATACAAATCCCTTCCACATTTTCCCGCGACAAGGTCCCCTGACATCGCAAGTAGCTATCCCAGTCCAGTCTCAAACCTGGGAGATCGGGTAGTTTCCTGATCGGGTTCCGACGAACATCCAAACACTTGAGGTTGATCAAATCCCGAATCCGTTCCGGCACCTCACGAATTTCGTTACCGATTAGGATTAGAGTTTCCAAGTGAGGAAGATTGAAGACTTCGTCAGGGATCTCATATAACATACGTGACAACGTGTAGCCTGTGAGATCTAGTGCTTTACTTTGCTCTCGCCGCGCACGTTCGATTTTTTCTAGAACTTTATCTTGAGTTTCTTGCGAGTCGGCCATATGAATACTCTCTTAATAAATAAGTTTCGATGGCTTCTATACTCAGTATAATTTCTTTCTACTCAACTAGCATTCTCTTTATCATTCGTACTCGACAACGCAGACTCTACTAAGGGCATTACCTCTTCGGCAAATCGCTCCATCTCTTCAAGCATAGGACTCATCTGCATCAAGAATATCTCCACGCCCACCTTGCGAAACTCGATTATCCGCTCGGCGATCTGCTCGGCGGTCCCGACCAGCCCGGTCCTCAACCCGCGATTCGATACCGAGTAATCGCGCAATGAAAGCTCGCGCTCAAGCTGGCTCTGCGTGGTGAAATCCTTAAAACCGAAATATCCTGCCGTATCTTTCACGTCGCATATCCGGTCGATCTCTTGCTTGACTTCCGCGTCGTTCTTGCGACAGATCACATAAGCCGCGATGCCGTATGACATCGGCTCCATGCCTAGCCCTTCGCGCCGGGCCTTCATCTCTTCAACCTTCGGGCGGACGTTTTCAGGCGGATCGCCGTGCATCAAGTAACCGTCGCAATAACGCGCTATCATCTGCTTCGCGTCTTCCGATTCCCCTCCCGCGTAAAGCGTGGGCCAGGGCTTGCGCACAGGTTTCGGCTCCAGGTGCGACTTTTCGACTTTGTAGTACTTTCCTTCGTAACTGAACTCCTGCTCAGTCCACATCCCTCGCATCACTTCGATGAACTCTCGCGTCCGCTCGTACCGCTCGTCGTGGCTGACCCACGCTCCGCCGTATTCGCGCATCTCCTGCTCCCACCACGCCGACACGATATTCAAACTGAAGCGGCCTCCGGAGATTTGATCAATGTTTGCGGCCATCTTTGCGGTTATCGCGGGCAGCCTAAAGCCCGGTCTGATAGCGTTCATCAGCTCAAGCTTTTCGGTCACGGAAGCAAGCGCAGCCGCGGTCGTCCAGCATTCAAGCACCGGCGCGGTCGCGCCTTTTATGTCGTTCAGGTTTAACTCGGCCAACAGCGTGATGTCGTAGCCTATCTGCTCGGCCCTCTGCGCGACTCGCTTATTGTACTCGAATGTAGCCTGCATCTGCTCGTCTTCGACGTTGCGCAGCCAGCCGCCAAAAATCGGCATCCAGAATCCGTACCTTACTTTATTCACTTATCCGACCTCCGTAATAACTTTCAGCAAGCGCAATAATATGGCTTCTCCTCAAACAGGCTCTCCATCAACCTCGCGAAAGGCTCAGGGTCGTCTGATGATAAGACAGCCGAGACTATATCGCTATCCGCGCCCGCTTTTCCTGAAATCAGATCAACCCAATCCTGGCGGCTGAGCGTAGCTTCGGGCGACCCCGTCCGTTCGCGGCGCAGCGCGACATAATCCTTCAAGTATACCCATCGAACCGCTTCACGCTGCCGGCCCGCCGCTTCGACCTCTCCGTAGACGGCGTCTTGATAAGCAAGCCAGGGAAGATCGATCCCGGCAGCAATTGGAAGACCTATCCACTTCCAGACTCGCGTGTTGATGTCTAACAGTTTGAACTCCGTGTCGCGCTCGTCATAAATGAACTCGACTTCGCTTATGCCATAGTAGTCGAACTGATTGAGTATATCTACGCCGCGCTCGACTATCTGTTGGACGTAACGCGAATCTACGAGACAGGCGGTGCCAAAATCGGGCGGGTACTGTTCGAGCTTGCGGCCCACGAAGACGCCTTTCGGCTCGCGGTCTCGGCCCACGTAACTGCAAAGCGAATAGAAACTGTCTGTGCCCGCTCCGACAATCTCTTGAGCCAGCAGCGAGTGGTGGCGCGCTCGCGCGCAGAGATCGAGAAACTCTCTGCGGTCGTTTGCGCGAAAGACCTTTTCGCCGAATTCGTTTGTAAACTCTCGTTGCAGCGTGGGCTTGACGATGCACGGAAATTCGATCTCCCCGGCTATCTGCTCAGGCGTTTGCTCTCCGACATAAAAAGTGCGCGGGATAGGGATTCCTCTCTCTTCGCATTTATGATAGAGCAAGTTTTTATCCAGAATGCGGTCAATTATTTCAAGGTCAGAGAACGGAAGGATGTAGAACTCTTCAAGCTCGGCTCGATGCTTGGCGACTGCAAAGACCCATTCGTCGAGACAGGGCACAAGCAACGCTTTGCGGTCGAGCGCGCCCCCGATTTGCAAAAGCAAATCTATAAAGGCGCGCTCCGATTCCAGAGGATAAGGGCAGCGACCCGCAACGGTCGTGTACCTGGAATGCAGCCCGAAACCTTTTGAGTCGCGATCCAGCCCAATTACAGGAACGCCTCGCGCACCAAGCGAGCGGGCTACCGAAAGCCCTGTTATGTGGCAGTTGAAGACGACCGCCGCAGACAGATCGGCTTTATTCACGCGCTCTCGTACGGCCTCTATTATCTCGTCAGGATTCCATAACATCTTCATAGTCTATATCTGAAGATTGTAACGAGACAGGCGCGCGAGCGCGAAGCGATCAATTCTTCTGCTTGCTCAAAAGCACGGCCAGAAAGATTATCATCGGCACGGTTGCCAGCAGAATATCGGCCAGCCAGAGAACTTGAAATATAAATCGGTTCCCTATTTGAACGATGCCGAATGACGACATTATCCATCGGACTATACCCAGAAACAGGCTCAAGCAGACCCCGACAATGGCAAGAGTAATCGCTGTTTTTAGATTCATCTTTCACCTCTGAGTGAAGAGCCTTACTTGCGCAGAATCTGTATACAGAAAGGACGGTCATAGCGGAATGGCCGCGACGGGTCCGAGCAATACGACCTGACTTGCCCTTCGCCGCCTAACCCCCTGTAGTTCCCCGCGCCTCCGGTCACAGAAACCACTTCGGTCGGGCCTGTGGTCGGCCCGTTTCGGTCGCCCGGTATGGCGGGGCCTGCGGGCTGTGTGCCTATTAGGACTCCCGTCACTCCCTGTAACTCTATAAGCCCATGAGAAGAAGAGACCAGAAGGCTTTGATTCAAAACCAATCGTCCGTCATCTGCGACCTGGCCCCAGGCGCGCCACGTCCCCACCTGTCTGGGGTTGGCAACAGCAAATCCGCACGTCGCCTGGTTGACGCTCCTGAATGGATAAATCTTACCGTCCAGATAAAAGGTCGTGCCTGTCATAGGCAAGTTATCTCTTAAAGTATCATCATTGGGGACTATGTCGAATATGTACTCGATGAACTGGGCTTGCGCCACGGGAGCAGAGAGGTCGTTCTGACATATAGTCAACGCGATGAGCATTGACAGCAAAACGCCTGCCCTGAAGATGCGCTTTCTATTTCGTCGGATTCCATTATGTACCATTGTTCAGTTCTCCTTTCAGTCTCGATTCAATCACAATTAATTCCTGAGTGCTGAGTGCTGAGTCCTGAGTAAATTCATCAGCGTACTGCCTGGCCTCTCACTTAGCACTCAGGACTTAAAAAGGTTATTCATCTTTTTTAACTAGCGGCTGGCTGGTCAATGCCGATGCCCGGCCCCCGCAAGGGTCTTCAATCGTTTTGAGAGTCAACGCCTTTCCATCGAACTTCCATTGAAACTTGCCCGGCCCCGCATCGATGCAGGCCATCGGCCCTCGCTTATCGGTTATGGTAATCTCGTCCTTTGTTGCACTGTAGACGCCCTCTACCACGACCTGTTCCTGGCGTCTCACGGTAGTTGTGCCGTCACTGCTAAAACTGATTGTGAACTCTCCTACGGCATACTTCCCCGTCGGAAACTTCTCTTGAGCGAATCCGAGCGCGCACATAAAACTGACCAGAAGCGCGACCGCGCCCAGCAGGTTGAAAGCAGATTTTATTGGCCTATTCATGACTATCTCCTTTTTACTCGTTATTCGTATACAGCTTTCTATGCCTACGATGGGAGAGGCAGGAATGTTGAAACTTCCGGCTTCCGGCAAACGCTAAGATTTTTATCGCAGCTTTTATCATCGCGTTCCAGGGTTCAGGCCGTAAAACTTCCACGAGGATGAAAAATCGCGCGTGAGTTTCTGTTTAGTCAGGCTCGCCCGCACCATCTCTATGGGGATGCGGTTCTCTTTCAAGATTGCGTCGTGGAATGCGCGATTACTTATCTTGCCCGTATCGACAAGCTCGCGGCGCAGCGCGCGAATTTGTAGGCCGCCCAGCAAGTACGCGCATTGATAAAGCGGTCCGTAGTTTCCCGCGAAAGAACGACGGACTTCGGCTGTGGCATTATCCAGCTCGTGGCCCACGCGGTTGACCAGCAGGTCGATGCATTGCTGCGGCGTCATTTGCTCAAGGTGAAAGCCGAGAGAAACATGATCCGCGCCGAGCGGTGCATGCGCCAGAAGAGCATGCCTATGCGATTCTCCGCCGATTTGGCGAAGCTCATGTCCCACAAAAGCATCTCCCAATAAAGCGCCCACCCTTCGGTCCAGAAGGGCGTGCTGAATAAGCTGCGGTGAGTTCGATGTCGCGCCGCCATAAATCCTTGCAGGTGATGGCCGGGTATCAACTCGTGAAATACCGTAGCGCGAGCAAAATGAATATTGTTGCCGCGCATGCTCATCATCTTCTGCTCGTGGCCCATCGCGGCAGTCGGATATGAGACCTGTATGATCTCTCCGCCGAGAAAGAACGGGCTTACAAGCTGCTGCTCGGGCGACAGCATCTCCATCCGCCACGTGTCGCGAGCAAGTTGCGGAACAGTTATAAGATCGTGTTTTTCGACGAAGTCTATGGCTTCAACAGCAAGCTCTCGAATCAGGTCGGGCTGTTTGCCCGGTTCGACGTACAGGGTCTTGACGTGTTCTAACGCCTTGCGCCAATCATCGCCGTATCCCAGGTCGCGAGAAGCCCGTCGCATCTCGGCCTCGCACCACTCCATCTCCCTGGTCGCGATGGCGATCAACTCTTCGGGCGTGTAGGGGATCATCTCATGGGCCAGCTCGCTGATTAACGCTTCGCGTCCGATAGGGTCCCCGATAATCGCAGTTTGATCACCGGCCTTCACGCCTACGATTCTTTCGCGCAGTAAGACGGCGTAGTTTTCGAGCGACTTATCGACGGCCTTGTACGGCTCTGACGCCCACCAGGTAAACATGGGGTCGTAGCCGTTGTAAAAACCGAACCAGTTCTTCAGGGTGTTTCTGAGCTGACCGATTATCACGGCGGCGCGGTTGGCTACGGTCTTTTTTGTCCTCACCGAGGCTTCATTCGCTCCGCTGGCGGCTTCCGCTCCAGGCCCCGCTTCAACAGCGCGGCGAGCGGCGTCTATCTCTTTGCTCAACCCGTTCAGCATTGCCGCCACGCTGGCCGGCTCGACGCGCTTCATCTGTCGGCGCGCGTCTTCCAGCTCGACAATCTTTATGGCAAAAGGAATGAGCGGAGCGGCATCGGCGAAAGCTTTCGCTCGAATCTCCAACTGGCGCAATTCGTAATCGAGATGGTTTTTGAATAGCAAGTAGTTGATTCGCCCGTCCTGGCTCAATGAATCGAAATTCACTCGACCGAGCGCAGCAAGCCATTCCGTATAAAACTGCCTCATACGAGCATTGCGAGCGGGAGACGTTTCTACTGCATGAAAGCGGAACAGGCTTCCACGGTCGGCCATGTACCTTTTGATCATGCCGCGCAATTCGCTTTGCGGGGAGTTGATCTCGACCGGATCGGCTTCATCCGCGCCGCGCCGTCTATCGGATTGCGGGCCGGCGGCAAGGCCGGGCGCAATCGATGATGCGAGAATCATTATCAGGATCGAAAAAAGAATTGCCGAGCGTCTGTAGTGTTTCATAGATAATTTAAGATTAAAGATCGGACTTCACCGCAGAGACACAGAGAACACGGAGGTTGCGCAGAGAAAACCAACATCTGCTCTGCGCCCCCGCCGCGTGCGAAGCACATCATCGGCCATATGCGTCCTCTGTGTCTCTGCGGTGAGATTTTTTATTGTCACTTTACATCACCTTGACGTCTTTACCGGAGTCAGCCGAGGTGGGCGCTTGTGTTAGCTCAACATCAAGGTCTCCGGCTACAGCCTCCCTGTAGTGAATCTTCGCCGCTTCGCTCGCTGCTACCTGCTCACCGGGCTCTGCGACCGGCTTAAGCTTCCCTCGTTGACGCGCTGCCGCAGAATACTCTTTGCTCGCGCCCTCTATGTCCCCAAGCCTGTAGAGAATCCTCCCCAGGTAATCATGCGCTTCCGCGAAATTCCCTCCGCGTTGCTCGATTGCCGTGCGGTATGAGTCCGCAGCATCGTGCAGATTGCGATTGCGCGCGTGAGCGTGACCCAGACGAAAATATGCTTCGGGATACGTCCCGCCTGCCTGTTCTATCGCCTTCTCGTATGCATTGATTTCGGCGTCCGTCTCTCCCTGTTGAGCATAAAGATGGCCCATATGGTAATAGGCTTCCGGAAAGACGCCGCCCTGCTGCTCGATGGCAAGGTTCAGCGCGGCCCTAACACCCGAATGGCGACCGGCGCGGAAAAGCGCGCGGGCCATCTCGAAATGCGCGCGCGGAAACTCGCCGTTGCGCTGCTCTATCGCTTTTTGAAATTCAGCTATGGCCCGCTCGCTCTGACCCAGGTCATAAAGCGCGCGGCCCAGGTCAAAGTGAACTTCGGGGAAAGGCGTGCCACGTGAGCCCGCATCGCTCTCGCCCGCCGTCAACTGCCCTTCGCCTGCGGATGTCGCATCGCTCTCGCGGTCGGCGATTGTCAGCTCAAACTGCTCTCGCGCCTTGTCGGTCTCTCCCACCTCATAAAGCGCGCGGCCCAGCGCATAGCGGACATCGGCGGCGCTGCCCTGTCTTAAATCGAGCGCGGCGCGAAACTCCCCGACCGCTTCATCGATTCGCCCGCATTTGTAGAGCACAATGCCCAGGTCTTGATGAGAGTCGGCGGCGGCGTTGCCCTGCGACATCGCGGTCTTGAGAAGCTCGGCTGCGCGATCAAAACTTCCGAGCCGGGCGAGCGCGTTGCCTAGATTGCGATGGGCTTCGGGATAATTTCCTTGCTGTTGCTCTATCGCCGTTTCATAAGCGCGGATGGCCCCTTCGATATCGCCGCTATGGTAGAGAGCGTTGCCCAGATTATAGTAGGCTTCGCCGTAGCGGCCTTTGCGCTGTTCTATCGCCGTGCGGTATGAAGAGACCGCATCCTCAATCGCGCCAAGCTCAAAGAGGACCACGCCCAGATTATGAAAGGCGAGCGGCGAGCTATCCGGAGCTTCGGCAATCGCGCGGCGGAAGGAGGCCGCCGCCTCTTCGTTATCGCCCTTCTTGTAAAGCGCAAGGCCGAGGTCCTGGTGGGCGAGCGCGTAGCCGGGTTGTTTTTCGGTCGCCGCTCGGTAGGCGCTGATTGCGCCTATAAGATTCCCGAGATCGTAGAGAACCTGTCCCAGATTGTGATGGGCTTCGGCCATCGAGGGATTCGACCGTATCACCGCCCCGAAAGCGATTGCCGATCCTTGAAGGTCGCCTTGCTCGTAACGAGCGCGGCCAAGCATGAAATGAGCATCCGGAAACTCTTCCGCGTGTTGAGCGATCAATGCTTCACAAGCGCTTATGACCCGTCCCAGTTCGCCGTTGTCATAAAGGGCAGTCGCGAGGTCAAGGTAAGCAGGCGGGTAATCGGATTCAAGTTCGATAACCCGCTCGAACTCTTTGATCGATTCTTGAAGCTGTCCTGACCGATAGAGCGCTACACCGAGGCGATGATGCGCGGGAGCCACTTCGTCATTCAGCGTGAGCGCGCTGCGGAAGTTTAAAATGGCGTCTTCGATCTTGCCCGTCTCAAACAGAACGTCTCCCAGACCGTGGTAGGCTTCAGCGAAGTTTTCGCGCTCGGAAATAGCGGCGCGGTAAGAGTTGATTGCGCCACTCAGATCGCCCGACTGGGCGTATGCGACGCCGAGATTGTAATGAGCTTCGGGATACGCGGCGGCGCGGCTCTCGATTGCGGCCTTGTATGCGGGTATGGCGTTTGAGAACCTCATTTCGGGCGCTGTACGCCGCGCCGAGCCAGAAATGGGCTTCCGCGAATTTCTCGGATTGAGAGATAGCTTTTCGCTGAGCTTCGATGGCCTCATCAAGCAAATTCTTTTTGAAGTATGCGAGGCCAAGCTCGTGATGCGCCTCTGCGAATTTACCATCGCGCTGGTCTACGGCGGTGAGCAGGGATTTTATCGCGCCGTCGTAGTCGCCTTGAAGGTAGAGCGCGCGGCCCAGGTCGCGGTGAGCGTGCGGAAAAACTTTGTGTTGCTCTATGGCAAGTCGGTATTCGCCGATGGCTTCGCCCGCCCGGCCTAGATCGAAAAGCGCGAGGCCGAGGTTATGGTGCGCCTCCGCGTAGTCGCCGCCGCGCAACTCGATTGCGGCCCGAAATGCTTCGACGGCTTCGCCCGCGTTGTTGTTGTTGTAAAGCGCGCGCCCCAGGTTGTAACAGGCTTCGGGAAAGAATCTATCCTGCGACAGAGCCGTCCTGAAAGATTGTATGGCGAGGTCGAGCCTGCGCTCCTGGGCGTGAATGCGCCCGGCTAGAAAATGCGCGTCAGGGTAGATGCCGCCCTGAAGGCTGATTGCCTCGGAGAGTTCTGCTACCGCGCCTTCGTTGTCGCCCAGATCGAAAAGCGTTTGCCCCAGGCCGTAGTGTGCGCGCGAGTATCGCGAGTTCTGCTCAATCGCTTTGCGATAATTCGCCACAGCTTCCAGAAGCTCGCCCTTTTCGGCCATTACGGCGGCGAGATCGTGATAAGCCAGCGGAAAATAATTGCGCTGGGCGGTCGCCGTGCGGAATGAGTTCGATTGCCTTATCGAGATTGCCCTTTCGCGCACGCGCTCGCCCCAATTCGTAATGAGCTTCGGCGAACATCGGCTGCTCGGCGGCTGCGGCTTCCAGATGGTCAATCGCCTCGTCCAGCCGGCCCGATTCGTAAAGCGCGCAGCCCAGCTCGAAACGCGCTTGAGGAAATCCCGTGGGCTGGCGGTCGAGGGCCGCCCGAAAAGATTCTATCGCGCCCGCCAGATCGCCCGTCTCAATTAGCACGCGGCCAAGCTCAAGCTGTGTGTCGGCATTGCTCCCACGGTTTTGTTCTATCGCCGTGCGCAGCGCCGAGACAGATTGTGTGAGATCGCCTTTGCGCGCAAGCGCCACGCCTAGCGAGTGCCAGGCTTTAGGAAACTCGCCGTTGCACTGTTCTATTGCGCTCTTGAAAGCGACAGCCGCGCTGTCGTATTCGCCCAAAGAGAGTTGTGCGCTGCCGAGGTTCTGGTACGCCCACGGGTTTTTGCCGCTGCGATGCTCGATGGCTTTCTGACACGCCGAGACGGCCTCTCGATAATTGCCGCTTCGCTGTAGTGCGAGGGCAAGGCTGTAATAAGCATCCGCATTTTCAGGTTGCTGCTCGATAGAGGTGTTAAAAGCTTTTATCGCCCCTTCAATATCTCCCGTGTCCAGAAGCACGCGCGCAAGCTGGTAATAAGCTCGCGGGAAGATGCCGTCACGCATCTCGATCGCCTGCCGGCAGCTTTCGAGGGCTTCATCAAACCATCCCTTGTTGTAACAGTCCAGGCTCTTATTCAGGAAGTGCTGCGCCGTGGTGAGGGAATCGGCCGCAAGCTCGGAGCGAGTATAGGGCTTGAAGGTCTTAAAGAAAGACATAGGGGCATACCTCTAAGATTTTCATTCAACTGAGCGGACCGAACGCTCGCTGTATACGGGCATTGAAGGCATCACGACATCTCGATGCCTCATAACCGGCTGATTAAGGCGTTACCAGTGCTTAATTGCTTTGTGCCGGATCTGAAGAGCCGCCCCATTTTATCGAAAAAGCTATTTCTGTCAAACCCCTATTCGGGTAACTCATCCTGCTTTGGCTCAGGCAGCCAGAAGCTCGCTATCAACCCTATGGCGAAGGCCAGGAATGCCACGCCCGCCGCCGCGTAAGCGGTCTTCGTCGCAGTGGTGTCGCCCGGCATGCGTATTTGCATTTGCGTCGTCAACAGCGCCGCAGCAGTTCCGAACATGCGCCCGCCTACGTTTGCCGCAAAGCTTTCGCCCGTGCCGCGCAGGTGCGTCGGGTAGACTCGCGGCAGATAGTTCCCCCAGAAACTGAATTGGGCTACGGTTAAAAGCCCCGCGATGAAGGCTCCCCACTTGAGCATCTCAAGATTCGTTGTAGTCGCGAACAGAAAGACGAGCGGAACAAAAATCAGACCGGGAATCTGAAATATTCTAAGAAGCTTTCTCCGCGATAATATTCGAACGGCGAGAAAAGCAAGGAGGAATCGGCCTACCAGCCCGCCCGTTTCTTGAATGAGCTGCACAGTACCGACGGCAGGCTGTGTCACTCTCCTTTCAATCGCTTTCGCCTCTCTCGAATTCGGGTCCAAATCTCCCACCTGTGCTTTTACAGATTCCTGCACCTGCGGCACACCCGGAACTATTTGCGGAAGGTGTTGAATTGCTCCGAAAGCTACGGCAAAGCTGCAAGCCACCATCAGCGTCGTTACCAACGTGGTTCTCTTAAACCTGACATTGAAAAGCTCGGTGAGGCTTGGCCGTTTCAGCGTGCCCGCAGCCTTCTTCTCTTTCCACATCGGCGATTCAGGCAGGAAAGGCCGGATAATTATCAAGGGAATTGCCGGGATAACTCCCGAGATGAGCGTGTAGCGCCAGGCTTCGTGCACTCCATGAATTGCGGGTAAGCTTGCGCCGTATTTATCAGCGAGCAGGAATGCGCCGCTCACCATAAATCCGCCGAGAGATGAAAAGGCTTGCGTGTAGCCCAGGACGCGCTCGCGCATTTTCGGCTCCGGGAATAGCTCTGCCAGCCACGCTACCGCCGCGACGAACTCCACGCACACGCCTATAAAAGTCGTGCAGCGCAGAACGAGGAGCATAGGGAGCGATGTCGCGAAACCGGCTCCCAGAGCCGAAAACGCGTAAAGCAAGATGCTGTAGACCAGTACCCTCCGACGCCCGAACCGGTCGGTCAGATAGCCGCCCAGCAAGCCGAACACGCCGCCGCACACTGCGGGCACGTAAAAAAACAGATCGCGCCATTGCAAAAAATCGGGGCTGCCCGGCTGGAAGCCTCCCATTTGCTGAATCGCCGGGGGAAGGATCAGCGGCAACATCAACAGCTCGTAAGTGTCAAAGGCAAATCCGAGCGCGGCCACAGCCAGTATCGCCCAATGAATCAAACGCAAACCGGAACCGCTAGAACCTGTTTCTGTTTCAGCCATAATAATTCTGCTCCGTTTTCGGTCGCTCTAAGCGTTGACGGTCTCAACCTCAGAACGCCGCTCGTCTGGGAAATAACGCGCGATGGTTGCGCGGCTCGGCCCAGATGTCATCAACGAGACTACTATCATCAACAGCGCCGATATTATCGTCATTGGCACGACGGGCAGAAACCCGAATACGGTCGCGCCCGCCGGGGTGCGCGAAAGAACGTCGCCGCCCGCAACCTGCCAGAAAGGCGTCGGAGAAGGCGGCACGAGAGATTGAAAGACCGCGACCGCGATCACCGCCGTAGCCACCCAGAGCGTGCTTGCCAGCGCGCCCCAGCGCGTGCTTCGCTTCCAGAACAGCGCCGCCACAAGAAGCGGGGCGAGCGCCGAATATCCCGAAAAAGCATACTGCGTCGCGAGCGCAAAGATGCTCTCGGGCACGCGCTGGGCTATCGTGTATGCGACAATGGTCAACACTACGACAAAGATTCGCCCGGTCGCGACCTGCACACGTTCGCCAAAGCGGGCCTTGCCGCCGTAGAAAGCGAAAAAGTCTTCGGTGAACATAGTTGATAGGGCGAGAATCTGAGAATCGCTCGCCATAACGGCGGCCATCACGCCCGCGCCCAATATCCCCGCAAGCCACAGCGGAGCAAATTTGTCGAGCAACAGCAAAAGCACATCGTCTCCGCTCGCTTTTCTTCGCAGATCATCTCTCTCATCAGGCGTAAGACGCGGCCCTTCTGTCGCGAGCGTCGCGCGCGCCTGAAGTTTCGCTTCGATCTGCGGGGCCTCTTTGACGCTGTTGGCCGCGACGCCTAAGAAGACGCACGGCAGCCACAGCGCAACCATGCAGAGCGGATAAAAGATCACAGTCTTTTTGAACTGGCTCATCTTGCGCGCGGTCAGACAGAAGATGGCGATGTGCGGAAAGGCTATCGAAGAGAGCGGGATGAACATATAGCTCAGAAAAGCCATCGGTGAAAATCGCTCGCGCGTCAACAGGTAGTCAGTGGCCGGATTGTTTAAAGAACCTATCGCCGTCTTGAATCCTCCCATCCCCACTCCGATGACGATTAAAGCTATCACCCCGAAAAGCAGGAACAGCGACGTCTGAAAAGTGTTGACCCAGGCCGTCCCGCGCATGCCGCCGAAAAAGACGTAGCTCATCACTACTATCGCGACGATAGCGCCGCCGAACCAGTAAGGAATTCTCCCGCCACTTATCGCGTTAAGCGCCGTCCCGCCGCCCATCACTCCGATGATGATGTAAGGGACGAGCAGCGCGGCCTGGACGAAAAAGATCACGGTCCCGATATGAGAGCATTCCCAGCGGTCGCGAAACATTTGCACGGGAGTAATAAAGCCGTGCTTTCTGCCCAACGCCCAGATGCGCGTGCCTATGAAAAAGAGCGAGAGCGGTATGATCAGCGCGGATGACGAAGCCATGAGGCCGTAAGTGACTATGCCGTTTGCGAAGGCGTGGCCCGAAGAGCCGAGTATGGCAAAGGCCGTCATGTTCGTGCCGAACAGAGAGAGCAGAAAGACGAGCGGGCCGAGAGAACGGCTGGCGAGAAAATACTCTTCTGCTTTAACGCGGCCGGCCGTTTTGCGAAAGGCGAAGATGCCGATATACAGGACGACGCCAAGATAGAGAAAGACTACTATCGTCGGTATCAACGCGTCTCACCTTCCTCTATATTGGTTTCATCCTCGGCTTCGAGATGCGCGGGCCAGGCCGTTTTGACCAGAAGCCACATCACTATCGCCACGGCGACCGTAAAGCAGGCGTGATAAAAAAGCCCTATGGGAAGAAAGCCCAGGACTAAAGGGCTGGCTGTGTCCCAATACCAGAAATCCTGGTGCAGTATGAGAAGCGCAACGACAATTAAGGCCAAAAGAAATTTTTTCATCTTTTATGCGTTGCAACCGGTGGTCAAGCCTCGACGTACTATCGCATGGCGGTTCGCCAAATTGCAACTTCCAAGAGCCGCTTGCTAGAATTACCCGGACCACGAACAAGATTAAAGGAGCCTTCGAATGAAGAATGCTCGCGCTTTCAAGTTTTCATTGCCTATCTGCATTCTGATTTCCGCATTCGGCATTTGCGTTTTTGCCGAAGACTGGTCGCAGTTTCGCGGGCCTAACGGAACGGGCATCTCCGTGTCGAAAGGATTGCCCGTTGAGTTCGGTTCTCAGAAAAATATAATTTGGAAAACCGCGCTGCCCGCCGGGCACTCCTCGCCGGTGCTTGGCCGAGACCGTATCTTTTTGACGGGCTTTGATGGCAACAAACTCTTGACGATCTGCCTGGACCGAAAGACTGGAAAGCTGCTCTGGCAGCGAGAAGTGCCGCGCAATCGCGCCGACCGTCTGTTGAAGCCGAATAACCCCGCTTCTCCAAGCCCCGTGACGGACGGCGAGAACGTCTACGCTTTTTTCCAGGACTTCGGGTTGATAGCCTACAAGCCCGACGGCACGGAAGCGTGGCGGCTCCCGCTCGGCCCCTTTAACAGCCAATGGGGTATGGCGGCATCGCCTATTCTTTCGGGCAACAAAGTTATTCTCGCCTGCGATCAGGACACTAACTCTTTTTTGATAGCCGTTGATAAGAATACGGGTCGCACAAAATGGAAAATCGACCGCCCCGAAGTCGTCTCGGGTTACTCGACGCCGATACTCTACCGGCCAAAGACCGGGCCTGAACAGATAGTGCTGCCGGAATCCTTCCAGCTATCGGCTTATTCAGTCGAGACAGGCGAAAAAGTCTGGTGGGTACGGGGGCTGGCTTGCGAGATGAAATCGATTCCCGCGATGGAAGGCGATGTGATCTACATAAACGGCTGGGGCTTTCCCGAAAACCAGCCGGGCAAGCAGGTCCCTGTGAAGGCCTTTGCAGAAGTCCTTCCGACATACGACAAGAATAAAGACGGAAAGGTTTCCAAGGCTGAAGCGGTTGAAGCGCAGGATCAGAAGCTAAAAAATGAAGGCTATTTTAACGTTTTTGATCTCAATCGTGACGGGCTGTTGGATGAGAAAGACTGGGGCGTTTACCGCGCGATGATGGCGTCTGAAAACGGGCTGTTGTCGATCAAGCTCGGCGGGCGCGGCGATATGACCGACAGCAACGTTCGCTGGCGTTATCAGAGGCCAGTGCCGCAAGTCCCTTCGACTCTGCTCTACAAAAACGTTCTTTACATGGTGAACGATGGTGGGGTATTGATCTCTTTCGACCCGGCGACGGGCGCTGTTCTAAAGCAAGGCCGGTTGGAAGGCGCGATCGATAAATACTTCGCGTCGCCCGTTGCGGCGGACGACAAGGTTTATCTGGTGAGCGAGGCGGGCAATGTTTCTGTTTTGAAAGCCGGAGGCGAGTGGCAGATACTTGCGGTCAATAATCTGGATGATGAATGCTACGCCACGCCCGCGATAGCCGACGGGCGAATCTACATACGCACGCGCAGCGCGCTTTATTGTTTTGCGCAGCGCGATTGAGAGAAAAAGAATGACAACGAATACGAAAAAGGAGACAAAGCCTTCTATGCTATGGGTAATATTCGCGCTTGGCGCGGGCCTCGCGTGGGGCCTTTACGGTCCTACGCTTCATCGCGGGCAGGTGCAGCTTGGCAGCCCGCTTCGCTCTCTGCTCTGCGTCGGCGTAGCCTACTTCTTAATCGGCGTATTATTTCCACTTGCAAGCCTCAGCGCTCAAGGAGAACTCAAGGGATTCAACAGCGGAGGCGTCACGTGGGCGACCATAGGCGGTGCGCTTGGCGCGGTAGGCGCGATCTGCATCATCTACGCTTTCAAATCGGGCGGGCTGCCTAATTACGTTATGCCGCTCGTGTTCGGCGGAGCGCCGCTCGTGAATACGCTCTTTTCGATGTTGCTCCACCCGCCTCACACAAAGCCGAACCCGCTGCTTTATGTGGGCTTTCTCTTAGTAGCCGTAGGCGCGGGAATGGTTTTGTACTTCAAGCCGCAATCTTGATAAAAGCTATTCAAACTGTTTCTTGAATTCCACGAATTGCTGTTTGAGGCCCGCGAGTTCCTGGCGCAAGTCTGCGACCTCCTGTTGTAGATTGTTGACTCTCTCCTCCATCGCCTGGGCCTTTCCGGTGCGGGATTCGGTGCGCAGCGCGACCTCGACCTCTTCCACAGCAATCGGGCCGCCTAACAGATGCGCGTACCGAGACTCTTTCATTCCCGCAAGGCGAGGGAGCTTCATTACCATGTTCTGCCCTTCCCTTTTCGATCAACCCTTCGAGCGTCGCCTCGACATCCGTGAGCGACTCGAAGCTGTAAAGCGGGCCGGTGCGCCCTCGGACCTCGCCCACAGTTTGCGGCCCTCGCAGCATCAGCACGCACAGGACGGCTACCTCTTTATTCGTGAGGTCGAACGCCTCCGGGAAAATATGGCCGTATTTCGGCACGCGGCTGTTGACGCCCCGGAACAACCAGACAAGCTTTTTATCCCGCAGGGTATCAAGAGCATGGCTGACGGTCTTTTCGTCGTAAGAGACTACAGGGTCGCGGCTCGACTTCTGATTGCAGGCGTGAAGCAGCGCGTTGAGGCTCAGCGGGTAGTATTCGGGCGTCGTGGTCTGCTTTTCGACCAGCGAGCCAAGCACTCTGATTTCGGTTGGATCAAGCACCATATCCATAAGAAAGTCCTGAGTCCTGATTACCGAGTCCGGAGTGCCGGCTTTCACTCAGCACTCCGGGGAACCCGCGCCGGCGGGTCGCGGCGCTCAGGACTTCTTTGCTATGCGGTAGAGCCGTGACGCCGTGCGAATGATCAGGCTCCCGCGAGCAATCGCAGGCGTAGCCATGCACATCTCGCCCAGGCCGTTTTTGCCGACCAGTTTATACTCGGCTCCCGCTTGAATGACGTAAGTGTCCCCGTCTTCGCTCAAGCAAAAAATCTTCCCGTTGTATGCCCACGGCGAAGCCGTAAAAGCTCCGGCAGATGGATCAATCCGCTGTTTGCCGTAAACCTCTTTACCCGTCTTTGCGTCGTGGCAGGTGAAGAAACCGCGATCAAGCAAGGTGTAGTAATTATCGCCGTAAAGGACGGGGGTCGGGTTATAAGGTCCGGCTTGCGGCTGAAACCACGCTATGTACTGATTGCTCTTCTCGCCCTCTTTTAACGAGATGTCGCCCGACGCGCCCGGCCGAATCGCATAAACAGGCCGCACGTTGTCCATCACATAACCCGACGTGATGTAGACCATTCCGAACTTTGAAAACGGCGTCGGGATAGAGATCGAAGACATTCCGGCCAACTCCCAGAGCAGCTTGCCGCTCAGATCATACGAGCGGACTTTCTTTGTTCCGGCCGTTACAATCTCCGTCCGCATCTCGTTTTCCCAGATGTAAGGCGTCGCCCAGTTGCTTCCTTCTTCGCGGTCAACGCGCCAGATTTGGTCGCCGGTCTTTTTGTCGAAAGCCGTGATAAAAGATTGATCGTCATTATCGTTGACAACGTAAATGCGGTCTTTGTGAACGACGGGCGAAGCGGCAGTTCCCCATCCGTAGCGCGTCTTGAACGGCCCCCAGCGCTTTGACCAGAGCGGCTTTCCGTTCATGTCGTAACAGAAAAGACCTACGTTGCCGAAATAGACGTAGACTCTTTCGCCGTCGGTCACGGGCGTCTCTGACGCATAGCTGTTCTTCAGATGGCGGCCGCTGGCTGGAACCCCTTTGTGGGCTTCACGCTCCCAAAGAATCTTTCCCGTCTTCCAGTCCACGCAGTAGACAACCCAGCGGTGCTCGTCCGTAGAAGGCTTTCTTTCGCCGCCAAAGTAGAGTCCTTTCTTTGGCGCTTCGATCTCGCCTTTGGAGATGACCGACGTGATAAAAATCTTGTTATTCCAGACAACGGGCGACGACCACCCGACGCCGGGGATGTCCGTCTTCCACGCGACGTTTTCGGTCGCGCTCCAGGTGTCGGGAAGATTGGGGTCGTTGGCTACGCCCAAAGATCCGGGGCCGCGAAATTGCGGCCAGTCGTCTGCCGCAATACATGGGGTGAGCACGAGCAACGATAGAAAGAGAGCCGAAAAGATTCTAGTACGCATAAGAGCCTCCACAATTCGAATCATAAGCGATTCAAAACACCTCACCGCAGAGACACAGAGAACACAGAGGATGCGCAGAGAAAACCATACTCTGCTCTGCGCCCGCTCTGTGTTCTCTGTGTCTCTGCGGTGAATCTTTTTTCATCTATTTCATAACTCCGACCTTCACCTGCGAGCCGTACTGTTTCGAGTGATAGACTCGCTGTGTTGCTTTTTGAAAATCGGCTTCGGTTGCATTATAGATATCGACGAACTTTTGCGGGTTGCGATCCATGAGCGGGAACCAACTGCTCTGCACCTGCACCATTATCCGGTGGCCCTTCTTGAAAGTGTGATAGCTGTCCGGCATCACCCATTCGACCTTGTTGACTTTGCCAGGAACCATCGGCTCAGGCCGCTCAAAGCTATTTCTGAACTTCGCGCGCATCGGCTCGCCTCTCACAAGCATTTGAAACCCGCTCATCTTAATCCCCGGGGTGTTTGGCGAATTATCGAGCGCGTCGTCCGGGTATACATCGATGAGCTTTACCACAAAATCCGAATCCGTACCCGTAGTCGAGACAAAAAGGCTGGCCGTGATCGGCCCCGCAATAGTCACATCCTCGGTCAGCACGTCCGTTTGATAGACCAGAACGTCCGGTCGCTTTGCCGCGTGTCGCTGGTCGGCCACCATATATCCGGTAGTCATGCCGATGGCAGTCCAGTCGATATGCGGAACGGGTTTGTTAGGGTCGCTTATGTATTCATCAAAGCTCGCGGCGTCGGAGTCTTTCGGCGGATCAAACGCAAGCCGCCCGCCCGGTTGAAGGTAAAGAGTTTCACCCTTCACATTTTTTGGCGGCCATTGCTCGTAGGTCTTCCACACATTCGAGCCGGTCTCGAAAACGTAAGCTTCCGGCAATTTCATCTCGCCTTTGTCTTTCAAATAATAATTGAAGAAAGGCAGCTCGATGCTCTCGCGATAAAAGACCGAAGTCTTGGAGCCGAACCGCGCATGGCCGAGCGAATCGCCCTCGCCTCCGGCCCAGCCGCCGTGTGGCCACGGCCCCATCACCAGAAGGTTTACGATCCCGGGATTCTGCTTTTCAATCTGCTTGTAAGTATTGAGCGCGCCGTAAAGGTCTTCGGCGTCGTACCAGCCTCCGACGGTCATCACGGCTGATTTGATGTTCTTGAGATGCGGCAGAATATTGCGCTCTTTCCAGAACTCGTCATAGTTCGGGTGCTTCATCATCTCGTTCCAGAAAGCCACCTCGTTTTTGTAATACTTCTTGTTGGCGTTCGACAGCGGCCCCATCTCAAGAAAGAACTTGTAGCCGTCGGGCGTCTCGTGTTTGAAAGGCGGCGGAAATTGCGTGGTCGGCTTCGGGCGCGGAAGCCCGAACGAGGAAAAGAAGTTAAAAGCGTGCGGCAGAAAAAGCGTGCCGTTGTGATGAAAATCGTCTCCGATAAACCAGTCCGCAATCGGAGCCTGCGGTGATGCCGCTTTGATCGCCGGGTGAGAATCGATGATCGCCATAGAGGTGTAAAAACCCGGATACGAAAT
The DNA here is from genome assembly GCA_963728545.1 of Blastocatellia bacterium. Classification (GTDB taxonomy): domain Bacteria; phylum Acidobacteriota; class Blastocatellia; order UBA7656; family UBA7656; genus DASUNP01. The sequence goes on along the minus strand of CAVSKO010000002.1, from coordinate 285,750 downwards.
CCCCCAGATTCCCACGCGCCCGTTGTTATTGGGAATGTTTTTTAGCAACCACTCGATGGTGTCATAAGTGTCGCTGTTCTCGTCTATCTCTTTGCCCTTCTTGTTAGGGTTATGCGGCCTCACGTCGGCGTATTCGCCTTCCGACATCATTCGCCCGCGCACATCCTGATAAACAAAGATGTAGCCTTCTTTCGCAAAAAGCGACGACGGCCCAAGCGACTCATCATAAGCCTCGGCCCCGTAAGGCGAGACGCTGTATGGAGTGCGATTAAGCATGATCGGGTACTTTTGCGAAGTGTCTTTAGGAACATAGATCGCCGTGAAAAGCTTGACCCCGTCGCGCATCGGAATCAATTGTTCCTGCTTCGTGTAATGCTCTCTGACGGCGAAAGATTTTTGCGCGTAGTTTGAGCTTGCCGCTGTGGCAACTGTGAGCCACATTGAAAGGATCAGGATGCGTATGAGAATTCGTTTTGTAAGAACCGGTATGGGCGGCCTCATTCGTTTTCCCTCTCTGGTTTATCCTCAATCGCCGTTGTTCAGATATTTCTTCAGCCAGGCGTGAAGCTCGCGATAAAAGAAGCGGCTGTTCTCGCCCTTTTGAATCCAGTGATTCTCTTCCGGAAAGACTATCAAACGACTCGGCACGCGAAGCCGCTGCAACACGCTCCAGTTTTCAAGCGTCTGGTTTAGCGGGACGCGAAAATCGTTTTCGCCGACTGTGAGCATTATCGGCGTGCGGAAATTCTTTGCGAACCGGATCGGGTTCTGCTCGCGCCACACGCGCCCCTGCTCCCAGACAGGACCGCCGTTATTAACCTCTCTGTGATAGATCGAGTCGCTCGTCCCCCACTGGCTCTCAAGGTTGATAAGCCCGGCGTGGCTGATCAGACATTTGTAGCGCGTCGAAGTCGCTTGCAGCCAGTTCACCATATGCCCGCCGTAGCTTGCGCCCGCCGCCGCCTGTCGCCCGGCGTCTATGAATTTGTACAGGCGTATGGCTTCGTCTGCCGCTTCGTTGACCTCACCGACAGGCCCGATAAACGGGTCGCCCTTTATGTCCTGGGCAAACTTCTCTCCGTATCCCGTCGAGCCCGTGTAGTCAGTCATCAGGACCACGTAACCGGGCTGGGCGAGCAGGTGATAATTCCAGCGCAAAAAGAACTGGTCTCTCCACATGCCGGCGGGGCCGCCGTGTATCAATACCAGCAAAGGATATTTCTTTGCCTCATCGAAATCGGGCGGCAGGGCTATCATATTATGAATGCGCTTGCCCGCTTTGCTCGTGAACCAGAAGTGGCGCAACGGCAGCCAGTCGATCTGCGCCGCCCGCTCGACGTTAAACTCCGTCAATCGTTTTTGCGTCTTTGAGTTCAGGTCGAGGCGCACGATCTCTGCCGGGTTTATTGCGCTCTCCCAGGTGGCAAGCAGTACGGTCTGCGCGGCATTGCGCGGTATCGCCAGGTTAGTGTAGACGCCTGCCGTCATATCCATCGCGAGGCGAACTTCGCCGCCCTTCGCCGCAACGGTGTAGAGCTTTTCATTGCCCGCCTCTTCTGCCAGCAGGTAAACCGTTTTGCTGTCGGGCGTGATCGCAAAGCTTCCGACCGAACGATCAAAACTCGCCGTCAAAACCTGGGGCTTGCCCGGCGCAGGCCAGCTAAACATCGCCAGCCGGTCAAGGTTATAAATGTTTTCATCATCCGTCGAGATGATTGAGTAAAGAGCTTTCCCATCGGGGCTGAACGTAGGACGGCCAAAGCTGTACCGGCCCGTGGTCAATTGCTTCGGCTCGCCGCCCGTAGCCGCCATCTGATAAAGGTGAGTGTTGTACGACGCATAGGCCGCGGTGTTTTTACCCGTAGTCGCGGCGAAGATGATCGCCTGGCCGTCGGGCGTCCACGTCGCATCCAGGTCTTCGCCCGAAGTGAGAGCGCGACCGGCAAAGCCCCGCTCGGCAACTAACCTTGTGCCCGCGAGGATGTCTTTAGCGCGCGCGGCAGGCTCAAGCGATTGAACAAAGATGTGAGTCTGAATGTCGTCAAGCCATCGATCCCAGTACCTGACGGGGAAGCTGTCATAGACTCTGGCTTTATACTTTTGGGCCTTGCGCTCTGCGGAGATCTTTTTGTTCGCCTCGTCATCCATCGCGCCCGGAAAAACGCCGCTCGTAAAAAGCAGGGCCTTGCCGTCTGGCCGCCACGCGGGCGAGCGCGCGCCCGTCGAAACGGAAGTAGCGCGCACAGCTTCGCCGCCTTCCGCGACATTGATCGTGTATATCTGATTCGCCTCGTCGCCTTCCCTTCTGGCCGAAAAAGCAATCACTCGGCTATCGGGCGACCAGACGGCCCCGCTCTCGCCGCCCTTTGTTGAAGTCAATCGGCGCGGCGCAACACTTCCATCCGTGCCGACTATCCACAGATCCGAAACCTGATCTTTTTCATCATAAGCAGGCTCGACCAGCGAAAAGACCACCCACTTGCCGTCGGGGCTTGGCAGGGGTGCGCCGACGCGCTTCATCATCCACATCGTTTCGTGAGTGATCGCAGTCTTCCCCTTAGCCGTTTGCGCGTAGGCGCGAGCGGGAGAAACTCCGGTCGTAAGCACAGCAACCGCCAGCAAGGTCAATAAAATTCTCGCGCGAATATTCTGTCTATTCATGCTTCCTCTTCAATGTAGAAATAGATTTGGTCAGTGAATTCACCGCGCGGCCCTCTTGCCTATGCAATAGAGGTGCTGCGTAGTGCGTATGAATATCTGGCCGTCCGAAATCGCAGGAGAGCTGAGACAATAATCATTCAGATTATTCTCGGCCAGCACTTCGAACTTGGGCCCGGCTTTCACGACCGTGGTCAGCCCGTCTTCATTCGTAATGTAGATCTTTCCGTCCGCAAGCACCGGAGAAGAGCTATACGTCCCTGGCTTGATCCGTTGAGGCCCATAAATCTCTTGCCCCGTTTTTGCGTCGAGACACCACATCACGCCCTTGTCATCTATGACGTAAAAATACTTCCCGTCCGTGACAGGCGTAGGCACGTCCGGCCCCTTTTGAAACGACCAGACGCGATGCGTTTCTGAAATGTCTCCGCGCCCGCCCGCGCGAATCGCAAGCAGCGGCTTGACGCGCGTCGGAGCATAGATCATATCGCCGCTGACGATGGGCGACGCGACTATGCGATAGAAAGGTTGATTTTCGGGGTTAAGCCCGCCCGCTCTCCACAGCTCTTTCCCCGTAGCCGGGTCGTGCCCTGTCACTACGTCGCCTCCGGTTATTACTATCTCGATGGTTTTACCGTATCGGAGCAGCGCGGGCGTCGTGTATGAGTCGGGCGACTCGCGTATGGCAGCGGTGGGCCGCTCGACTTTCCAGACGTTTTTTCCGGTCGTCTTGTTTATCCGCATCACGTAAGAAGGATCGTCCGTCTTCATCCCGTGAAGCACCTGCACGTAAAGCGAGTCTTCAAACAGGAGCGGCGAAGAGGCGTATCCCCAGTTCAAGCCAAACTCGCCGTACTCTTTTTGAATGTCGCGCGACCAGAGCTCATTGCCCGAGAAATCGAACCCTTTGAGTATGCCCGTCCCGGTCATCACCCACACATTTTTCCCGTCCGTCACGGGCGAAGGCGAAGACATATTCTGCTTGCGAAGCTTCATGTTGCCGCCGCCGAGCCGCTTCTTCCACAAGACCGACGCCTTGTTGCGGTCCACGCACCAGAGGAAGAGGTCATCCCCTTCGGCCAGGTTGAGAAAGATGCGGTCGGCCCAGATTATGGGGGTCGAGCCGCTAAAGGCGGGCATCGCTAGCTTCCATGTGACGTTCTCTTCCGCGCCCCAGGTCGTCGGGAGACTCTTTTCAGCGCTCACGCCGTTTAGAGAAGGGCCGCGCCACTGCGGCCAGTTTTCGGCCAATGCCTTCGAGAAGATGAGCGAGATTACAGCGACCGCAAAAAAGATTCTTTGTCTCACGTTTCTCTCCTTGAGTGGGATGCGGTAATAGTAAATCAAACTCCCCGAAAGTAGAAAGCGCATGAAGGAGTCCTGAGTGCTGCGACCGGTGCCCCGGAGTCCTGAGTTGAGCGTCAGGCAACTTCTGAGCCCTGAGTTTCGTTTTCTACTCAGGACTCAGCACACAGGACTTCTTAGGAGGGATTGATGAAAAGCGCAATTGTTTTGGTAATCGTGTTGATGACTTCGATCTGCTCTGGGCCGGTCGCGGAACCTGCGAGCGTTGATGCCCCCTGGCAGATAACAATCACTTCAAAGGAAGAGCCGGGAGAGGCTTTAGTAGTTTCCGGCACGGTGTACGGGCCGGACGGTGTTACGCCGCTCAAAGGGGTTTCTGTTTACGTCTACCACACGGACATAAATGGCTATTACACGCCCGGCGGTCGCGACAGCTCCAACCCGCGTTTGAAAGGGACGATGCGAACGAACGATCAAGGGAGATACGAGTTTCGCACAATAAAGCCCGGCCCTTATCCGAACGCCAGAATCCCCGCGCATATTCATTACGTGGTTTCAGGCGACGGATATAAAGAGAAAGTCTTTGAGATAGTCTTTGAAGGCGATCCATTTATCGACGACCGCGTTCGAGCAGACTCGGCTAAAGAGGACGGCGTCTTTTCGATAAGGGCGCTTCAGCGCGACAAAGAGAATCTCTTGCGCTGCGTTCAAGACATAAAGTTGAAACGAAACTGACGCTCCTGAATGTTGATAGACTGCTTTTTGAGTTGATGCTCCTAAAAGGTTTTCTACCGGTGCGTAATAAGCAAATTTCGTATGGTTGGCTGACCACTGCGCGCTGACTTGCTAAACCTGATTGTTAGGCGACTGTCTCCTCTGGCAGTAAAGTCAGGTCTTCATATCATAATATTTAGCTTGGTTTTTTCCGCCCCTTTGATCGCTTCTCTTGTTCTCTAACCAATCGTTCAATCTCATCAAGATGATCCAGCTCAAAACCCTTTTTCGGCTTCGGCACTTCAGCAATGGCGGCGGCCAAGGCCTTGTCGGCATTCTTTGCTGTCTCAGGCTTGATTCCCTTCTGTTGCACTGCATCTGCTAGCGCTCTTAATACTATTGTCCCGCATCGGTGTAAGCTCGGATTGAAGAGCGTCACACAGGTTGTCTCACCACAACAGGCTTGAACAATCGCTGCGTCCGTAAAGTGATTGACATAGAATATGCCGCCCAAGAAAGAGAAGCTCCACACCGCCTTGATATAGTAACATCCCGGCGGAACTTCAACTTCTAAGTGGCCGCATCTGGCAGGTAAGACTACATACTTCCTGCCGCACCATTGAAGCACTTTGCCGTCGCAGTTATAGATAGTCACATACCATGTTCTATCGTCTATAGAACATGGGTCATCCAGACCGGAGATCCAGACGTTTAGCTTTGCCATTCCCATATCTGTTTCCTCCTAAATGTCATTGAAATTTGGCGAGTAAATGAGGATGAAGGTAAGGCATATATAGCTATTGAAATGCTTACCTCTTACTCCAAGTTCACCACTTCCTGAGAAGGAGGCCAGAGAAAACGGTCGCCTAACTGGGACTGCTGCGATTTTAGCGAAACGCCAATCAGGCTATAGATCAGCCTGAAAAGCATCCGCCTACTATTTATGACGGAAAATATCGCTGTGGCGATGCAGATTACAGAGATTATGTAGTTAGATACCTCACCCATGCTCAAGATAATAGGCCATTACAATACCTTGCTTTGCGCTCCACCCTGGAGTAGGCTCTGTTACTGGGCTTTGCCCAAAAAGTCTATTAGTTGTATAAGCATCTTGAAAGTAAACCCAAGATGTTGCGCTTCACGCCGACTTTTTGGGCAAAGCCCATGCGATGCTTCCCCATCAAATCGCTATGCCATGCGCGCAACAACTGGCGCTGCCCGCCATTGATTGGAATTGCAATGGTCTACTGACTCCGGCTCCGCTCGGCTGGGACATTAATGGAGACGGCTTTACTCATATTCTTCTTCGTGGGTTTCAGGACTGGCCTGCGCTTATTTTCCATGGAGGAGGCAGGATAGGAACAGGTGCGGCACGCGCGGACATAATTCTCTCGGAAAGTAATGTGATCGAGCCCAGCACCGATGAAATTGAGAATTCCGTGCCACTAGATATCCGTCAGCAAACACAATGCAGCATTGAAGAGAACGTCACACTTTCACCTGAAACAGGAGGCGCTCCTCCTCTCATTGTTACCTTTGATGCCACCGCTTCTACGGCTCCATGCGGCACAATTGTCAGCTATTCCTGGGACTTCGGCGATAACACAACCGGCTCCGGCCCTACGGTCATGCACACTTATGCGGCGCCCGGAACGTATATAGCAAAACTGAGTATGACCGACAGCAACGGCAACACTAATCTTGTGCAACTAGATCATGTTGTCAACATTCCCTGTAGTTTTTCGATCTCTCAGGCAAGCCAGTCTTTCACAAGCGCTGGCGGCCCGGGCCACACTGATGTGACATCCCTTGCCGACTGTGACTGGACGGTAGCAAGTAATAACAGCTGGATAGTCATTGTCTCTGGCGATACAGGAAGCGGAAGCGGCCCTGTAGACTTTGAAGTTAGAGAAAACTTCAGGCTGGGCAGCCGGCAAGGAACGATCGCGATTGCCGACCAGACTTTCACTGTTACTCAATTTGGCAACTGCTCATTCTCAATCTCCCCGCAAAGCCAATCTTTCGGTTCAGGTGGCGGGACAGGGAGTGTGAGTGTGACTGTATCCGATAATTGTGATTGGGCGGCCGTCAGCAATGTCGGTTGGATAACGATCACTTCGGGCAGTGGTGGCGTTGGCAACGGAAGCGTCACGTTCTCAGTGGCTCCGAATAGTGGGCCTATACGCACGGGCACTATGACAATAGCCGGACTAACCTTCACTGTGAAGCAAAAGCCGGGTTAATGTTTCTCGTAGCTTTGAACTTGTCGGGAATACAGCTAAGTTTTCTGTATTCCCGACAAGTTCGGATGGGCTGCTGATGCGCGGCGTTATACCTTGCTATGAGCGCAGGCATAATTGAGATTTGATCTAGCTCAGGTCGAGCGCTTTGATCGTTTTCCTGTCGCGCAGGTAGAGCTTTGTTCCTACGAGAGTCGGCACGGTCCATGCGGTGTGCTGAAGCACTTGCGCCTTCGAGATTATCTTTATGCCATTCGGCGCGGGCGTGCCGAGCGCGAGGTTCCCGTCTTCATCAAGGATGATGAGCTTGCCGTCGGCGAGGAGAAAAGTCGATTTTGGAAAGTTGCGGTCCTGAAAGCCGATATTGCCTGTCTTGACGTTGACAGACATAAGAAAAGCCGGGCCGAAATCGCCGCTTGAGCCGTAAACGTAATCGCCTATGCGGATCGTATTTCCATGATGCACGCGCAGGCGGCGGTGAAACCAGAGTTCGGTGACTGTAGTCTTTCCGCCTTTTTGCCCGAGCCTCAGCACGCGGCTGCCGCCGTTGTAGGCCGACGAGCAGAACAGCAGGTTGTCTTCGCCCCAGACGGGGGTGCTGATATTCAAGCCCCATTCGGTTACGTGCGGGTGGCTCCATAATAGATCGCCGTTATTCGGATCAAGCCCGACGATCTCTTTGCCCAGGAAAGCTACGAGCTGCTCCTGGCCGTCGACGTTTATGATGACGTGCGAAGCAGGGCTGGTCATAAAATCATGCTTCTTCCAGACGATGCTCCCGTCCTTCTGATTAAATGCGACGATGGCCTGTCCCGCCCCGCCTACGTTCAAGATGATTGTGTTTTTGTATGCGAGAGGGCTGCACGAATACCCTCGGTCTTCGAACGTCCCGTTGTACTCTTTATACAGATCGTGAGACCAGACTACTTTTCCAGTCTCTTTGTTCAAGCAGTGCAACTTTGCAGTAGAGCCCACGGTAAAGATCTGATCGCCCACGATCAGCGGCGTCGCGTGCGGGCCTCTTCCGAATTCATAATCTATCGCTTTACCCATCACGACGTTTGGCGCATCATAGCCGTGCTCCCAGACGGTCTTGCCCGTAGCCGCTTCAAGCGCGATCACTGTCTCGCGCTCGCCTTTGCTGTACATCGTGTATAGACGGGCTCCGTTAACCAGTATCGAACGAATGGCCCTCGCCCAGTTCGCGGCTCCAGAGTTCGCGCGGCCCTTTTCCAGTCCACGAGCTTGCAAGACCCTTTGAGGCAGACTTGAAATTGCGATTCGGCCCGCCCCACTGCGCCCAGTCATTTTCGTCGGCAGTAATCGTGCCAGCCAGCAGCGCAATCGACGCGAGCAGCAAAACGGCAGCGCATCGCGCGAACCGTGTCTTTCCGAGCAGTCTCGACAGCATAGATACACCTCCGGTGAATGATTCCGGCCTTTGGAACCTTAGACGCCAGCGGCCTCCTGTATGTTCCAGAGTTAATGCTTTCGCAAAACCGCGACGATTATTCGAGGCTCCAGAGCGCGAGCGTAGAATTGTCTTTTATCAGGATGCGATTGTCTATCAAAACCGGGTGCGCCCAGGTAGGGCTTTGCGCCACGGTGTATTTTTTTAGCGGCTCGAACCCCTTTGCGCTGCTGCGAGCCACGGTAAGCTCGGCGTCGTCAGTCAGAAAAAAGAGCAAGCCTCCCGCTGCAAGCAACGCGGCGTTATCGCCTTCGCGACCTTCGCTTGTCCACAGCACATCGCCGGTTCGCGCATCAATGCCGAAGAATTGTCCTTTGCGCTTGTGAGACATCCCGAACAGATTATCGCCGACCAGGACGGGGCTGTTCATATACATAGCAACCAGGGGGTTACGCCAGACCTGCTCGGCCTGCCACTTCCCGTCGCGTTTTACAGGCTTGATCGCAAACGTCCCTTTGTCAATACCGGAAAAGATGAGCGTCTGTTTATACACGACGGGCGTCACAATGTTCTGGTCGTATTCGGTTGTGAAAGGCATTTGCCAGAGCAGCTCGCCGTTTGCGGCAGAGACCGCGATCAAGTTTTTCTCCGATTGAGTAACTATCTGCCGCGTCCCATCAATATCTACGACAACAGGCGAAGCGTAGCCGGGGCCGTCGCCTTTCCAGCTCCATTTCACTTCGCCGGTTTCGGCGTTGAAGGCCGCGAGCATGCCGCCGAAATTTCCGCCGACGTGAGCCACGACGAGGTTGTCTACGACGAGCGGCGACATTGCAGAGCCGTAGAGCGGCGATGTGGCCTTGAAGTCTTTAAAAAATTCTTTGCGCCATTTTACCTTGCCCGTTTGAGCGTCAAGGCAAGAGAGGACTCCGTTGATGCTCAACGTGTAGAGCTTGCCGCCCGAGATCGCGGGCGTTGATTTCGGGCCTTTGCCATGCCCGAGAGCCGCCGGGTTCATCACGTAAGAGACCGCGTACCGGTCGCTCCAGAGCGGCTTTCCCGTATTCAGATCGATTGCCGAGACAACCTCCTCATCACCCTGGCGGGCCTGCACGTAAACTCGCGAGCCTGAGACGACCGGCGACGAATGCCCTTCACCGACCGGCGTTTTCCATTTGAGCTTCAGGCTTTCAGGCCATGCTTTAGGAGCGGTAAACGTGGCCTGACCGTCGCGATTCGGCCCGCGCCAGCCGGGCCAATCCTGCGCAAATGAGGGCTGACAAAAAAGATTCACCGCAGAGACGCAGAGAACACAGAAGATGCACAGAGAAAACAGTCGTCTGCTCTGCGCCCGCTCTGTGTTCTCCGTGTCTCTGCGGTGAGATTTGATCTTAATCATTTCGTACTACCTCCGATTTATTCCGATCTTAAAGCAGGAAGCAACGGAGAGCGCAACGCCGCTACGGTCGCCAGCAGCGACGCCGCAAGCCCCGTCACCAAAACCAACATCAACAATATTGCCATTGAGAAAATCGGCAACTGACCGCCTCTGGAAAAAAGCGCAGGCGCAATCGCTAAAAGAGCACACAGCGCACCTGTCAACAAACCGCTGAAGAGCAGCCAGGCGTTTTCGGCCACAACCATGATCGTAAAATGCGACGAGCGGTAGCCCATCGCTCTGAGCAACGCTAGCTCGCGCCTCCGCTCCAACACGTTTCTCAGCAACACCGTGGCGAGTCCCATCGTGCCCAACAACAAGCCCAGCCCGCCGAGCGTCTGAAAAGTTGAAAGGTAAGTGTTCTCGACGCGGTGAAAGCCTGCCAATCGCTCGGCAGTACGCGTCACGTCAAACCCGTAATCACTCAGCCGCTCTTCAAGCAGAGTCGCCGCATCGGAAGTTTTTTCCGGTGCTACATCGAGAAGAAAGAAGCGATAGCCCTCCTGCTCAGGAAAAGCGCGCGTGAAATTCTTCTCAGACATCAGCAACTCACCTTGAAATACGCTGTCGGCAAGCGATGCGACCAGGCGTAATCTCACGGGAGTCGCAACGCCGCTTATTATTTCGATCTCGTCGCCAAGCTTTTTGTGGAGAACGTAGGTCATCGAGTTCGCATCGGCGATGACGGGAATGGCTCCTGTTGCGTCTTGCCTATCGAGCAGCAGCCAGGGGTTCGCTTTCTCCTCAGCGGTTTCGGCCATCGAATCTTGAAATTCGAAGCGATTGCTTTCTACAAAACCGGGGCCGGGCGCAATTATCCTGGGGTTGCGCGGCTGGTAAAGATTCAAGCAACTGGCGTCATCTCCCGGCCGCAGTCGAAATCGAGTAAAGCTCACGCCTTCAAGCAGACTGTTTTGATCTGCGAAGAGATTCAAAGTCTCTCGCCCATCCTCGGTGTTGGGATCGGGCACAAGAGGAACGACCGATTCCGCGAGCAGAGGAAATCCTCCGGTGCCGGTCTTTCGATCCGTCAAAGCTTCGGAGCTATCGCGCCTGAATGCATCCACCGCAACTATGATAAAAGTTGCCGAAGCAATCAGAGCGATGCACAACACGCTTCTGCCGGGCCGGTAGGTCACGTTTCTAAATCCGAGTCGCGACACTGACCACCAGCCGTTGCCTTCAATCGCGCCCTTTTTATTCTTGCGAAGCCGCGCCGCTTGATAACAGATGAATGCAATCAGCAGCGAAGTTCCCGCACCGAAAAAGCCCGCCACCTGTCCTATCAAGCCAAGCGAAGAGGCCACGAGCAAAACCACGCCAAGAACTCCAAAAGCCATCGCGGCAAAAGAACTGGAAAAGCGACTGCCAGCCGATTTTGTTTTCTGACTTTTGCCTTCTAATGCGCCGCTAAGAAGGCTGCGAGGCGAAGCAACGGCGAGCGTCCTCAAAGTCCAGTAGATGAAAATGAGCGCCGCAAAAACGCCGCCCGCTCCGCCGATGATTAAAGAAACGGGCGATACGTGCAGGCTCAAGAGCCGCGTGCCCACGGCGTCTACCCACCACGTTCGCAGCCCGTACATCATAAGCCAGCCGTAGCCTGCCGCGCCCACGAGTCCGGCGAGGCTCCCCGTTGTTGCGAGTATTATGCCTTCCGCCAAAAACAAGTTTCGTATCGTTGAGCCGGAGAAGCCTGTCGCGCGAAGTATGCCGATCTCTCTCAGCCGCTGCTCGATGCCCAGCTTGAAAAACAGGCCGACAAGCAGCAGCGCAGAGATTACAAGAAAGAAACTGAAGTAGACAAAGTACTCTCCGAAATCGGTAGCGCCGCGCGATGCTTCAAGCCCTTGCCGGCGGGCGTCAAAAATCGAAATCCCCGTTTGAACCGGATCGACCGCAGCCCTCAAGCTCTGGTTATACGAAACAGCAGCCGCCTCAAGCGATGTGCCGTCGGGTGGCGTGATTCGCAAAGAGGTGAGCCGTCCGTAACGCGATTGCCAGAGCCGCTGCCCGTCTTCGAGAATGACAAAAGCCTTCGGCGTTGTGCGGTACTTGTGCCAGTAGTCTTCATCCTTCGGGCGTATGCGCCCGAGGTCCATAGGGAACGGCGGGTCCCAATCGCTCAAGTTTTCGGTCCCGGTGATGCCCGGATAATCAGGAACGAGATTGCGGTCGGCAGCGGCTCCTTTGATCGGCGCAATGTTGATTAATTGAAACCGCGCCTTCTCGGTGCTCAACCTGCCTTCTTGCTGCCATACATAATATTCAAGCTCAACCACATCGCCTATGCGCGCGCCGAGGTCGGTGGCCGCCCACTCATTCAAAATCACGGGCGGCAATTCGGAACCCGGCGGCGGTTGTTGCGATGAAGCCGTTCGTCGAAGCGATTGAAATTTCTCCCGGGTGACTGCTGTGACTACAGAATAAGGAATATCTTTTCCGCCCGCGCGAATCGCGTTTGCCAGGTATGTGAGTACCCCGGACGCAGCCATTCCGTTTTGCGCGGCAGTCGCTTGCGCCGTATCCGATAGCGCGTCCGAGATGATCGCGGTGTCGCTCTCCAGAGCGATGGCGCGCTGCTCGGTTATGGGCCGAATCTTTATCGCGATGTCTTCCAGCGTGAAAGTCTCTCGCAAAGCCTTTTCGAGTGATGGAACGCTTCCGGCCTTTTTGCCTGAGACAAGAATAGCGTTGACCTTTGCGGGTTGTTCAAGGTCGCGCTGCAAACGACGGAGCGAGACAAAGATTGTGCGCGCGTTTCCCTGTTGCGGGCGTATCGAGAAGTCTCCAAGCTCGGACGTTGAAAGCACCTCTCGAATCGATAAACGAATGGTGCGCCCCAGATCGTCTTTGCGCGCGTGCAAAGATTCCGCAGGAATCGCGGCCGGCTTTTCGATTGTCAGCAGCAGCGTATCTCCCGCCGCGCCGCCCATCTCTTCGGCCAGGCCTGCGCTCACAAAAATCTTGTTATCTTCGAGCGGCTGTCTCTGCCCTTCGCGCCCATGAAATTTCCAGAATCGCTCGTCCACACCGTAGACCTGAATTCCGCTTCCTCGGCGACCGCTCTTTTCGTGAGTCACCACGCCTTCAAAAACTATGATCGGGCACGCCCCGCTGAATGAATCCGCAAACTCGCTCTTTGCTAGAAGGTCATCCGCAAGCTGTTCGCGAAAAAAACTTGTGGAAGAGATTATCTGCTCTGTTGCTCCTAGCCTCGCCAAAAAAAGGTCGCGCAGGCTGGCCCGCACCGAATCGCCTACCAGCAGCGCGCCTGCCAGGACCGCAACGGCAATCGCCACGCCCGCGACTACGGCCAGGTTAGTTCGCCAAAAATAGGTGAGGTTATTTTTCAGGAGGGTGGATGTTCGCATTACACCTGCCGGAGGCCGCGCTCAATCATCTCAAAGCGCTTTGGGAAGCGCGAAGCAAGCTCCGCGCTGTGGGTTACTACTATCAATATGGTCTGCTGCTCCCGGTGTAGATCGAGCAAAAGCGTCGCTACGCGGTCAGCAGAGTTGCGGTCCAGGTTGCCGGTCGGCTCATCGCACAACAGCAACAGCGGTTCTCTTATCAAGGCACGCGCGAGGGCCACGCGCTGCTTTTCGCCGCCTGAAAGCTCCGCCGGACGATGATCCAGCCGCTCGGCCAGACCTACCTGAGAGAGCAACCCTTTCGCTCGATTGCTGTAATCGCCGTTGGCCGATGCGACGAGCGTGGGAGTCAAGACGTTTTCCAGGACCGAGCATTGAGGCAGAAGGCAGTGGTCTTGAAAGATGAACCCGATCTGCTTGTTTCGGAATTCAGCCAACTCTTTTTCGGAAAGCTCGAACGGGTTTCGGTCGTCGAGAGTGACACGGCCGGAAGTGGGAGGCTCAAGCGCGCCGAGTATGTAGAGCAGTGTGCTTTTCCCGCTGCCCGAAGGCCCCATTATTGCGACCGCATCGCCGCGAGAAAGTGTAAGCGACACGTCGCTGAGAATGTCGAGCGGCCCGCGCGGGGTCGGATACTGTTTTGTCAGGTTTTTTACTTCGAGCAAGCTACAGTGACCTCAATTCTTTGGCAGATACTTTTTTGGAAACCGCGCGACGACTGTGTAATTCGGGTCAACAGCATTTGCGACGCGTGTCTGGCCGGTCTGCGAGACTACTTGGAGCGCTTCCCACCTATCAAAACCGTACTCTTCGACAAGCCAGTTGATCAATTCAATCTGCGCGATGCGAAACGCATCCATCAATGGGCGTACGCTGCCTGTAGCCATTATGTATTCGCTGTTCTCGATGCGAGGCCAGCGAATCTTTTTGTTCTTGATTACGTCGAACTGAAAAGTCACGTCCATGCTCGTCTCAAGGCCTGAGCCGCAAACTTCGCCGTCGCCTTGCAGCGCGTGTCCGTCTCCGAAATAAAAGAGCGCGCCCTCATGAAAGATCGGCAAGTAGACTGTAGCCCCTTCGCAAACGTCCGCAGCGTCCATGTTGCCGCCAAAGTCTCCGGGCCACAGCCCGCCCCACGCCTGATCCCCGACAGGCGCTACGGCAACGCGGCCAAGCATCGGAGCAAGTGTGACCTCGATCTTTTTCATGCGGCTTTGAGGCAGCTCAAGCGTCCCCGTGTTTCGGGCGCGGTCTATTTTCCAGATGAATCGCTTCGCGGGAATCGGGTCGTTAAGAACCGGAGTATACTTATCGTTTGCAAGCGCGCTGAAATTCGGCGTGTGAGTCGAGACGGCAGTATCACGGTTAGGCCGCAGCTTTAATATCTTCACTACCAGCGTATCGTTCGGCGTTGCGCCTTCGATGTAAAACGGTCCCACTTCGCCAGGCCACGCGCCGCCCGCGCGCTCGTACCATTCGCCCCACAGGGAGTTTGTCTCGATAATCTCTCCGGGCTTTACGCGCAAGACAGGCTCGCGTTTGGCAAAAGTTGGATAACCAACGGTCGGTGTAAAGCGTCGCGTCTGTGCGGATGCAACTATAGCTTGCGCCAGTAGAATGACAATGACCAGGAGAGACCATAAAACTTTCGATCTTGCGTAAGTTCGCACCGATTCTCTAGTTTTCATGCGATTGTTCCCGATTATCAGTTGATTGAAAATCAAATTAAGCCATTACGGCGTCCGCTGCTGCCTCGGCTCGCCCCGCTCCATTTTTCAGGTGGGCGTATACTTCAAGCGTGCGCTCGGCCATCTGTCCGACGTTGTAAAAGCGGCGAACTCTCTCCGCTCCCGTCAAGCCCATCTCTTCGGCTGCGTGCGGGTTCTCAAAAATATGAAATAGCGCGTCGGCCAGTCGCTCTGGGTCATCCGGCTCGACAAGCATTCCGCCAAGGCTCTTTTCGATTATCTCGGTGAACGAGCCGCGCCGAGGCTGTACGACCGGCACGCCGCAGGCCATCGCTTCAAGAAGAAAAATCCCTTTAGCCTCATTATAAGTGGTGGGCACCGACAGCACGTCGAGGCTCTTTAGAAAATCGATCTTCTGCTTGCGATCAACGACTCCGTGGTAGTGAAACTCGTCGCCTAATCCCCAGTCTTTCATCTGCTGCTCGATGCCGTTTAAGTAAGCTCGATGCTCAGGCGCAAGATAGCCCGCGACCTCCAGGCTCGCTTTTGAAATCTCTCCGCGCTCGCGGAGACGTTTGTACGCGTTGCACAAAACGTGCAAGCCCTTTTCGGGCGCGACGCGAGCAAAATAACCGACCTTGAAAAGGTCTTTCCGCGAACGATCACCCGTTTCATAGCCGTCGAGGCTGATCCCCAGAGGGACGACGTGAATCTTCTTTTCCGGTATGTCGAGCGTGCGCGCCATGAACTCCGCATAATAGTGGCTCACGGAAACGAAGGCGTCGACCGCCTCGACTTTGCTCTTTATCAAATTTATCGCCGTCGAGCGATGAGGCTCCGGCAATCCATCGAGAAACAGATCTTCTCCCTGTAGCGTGCAGACTACGGGCACGCCCAGAGCTTTTTTGATCGGCTCTGCAAGCCCTATCAAAAGCGAGTTCGGCAGGTTCACAACATCGGGCAGAGTTTCGCCCTTGAGCCAGTGGACGAGCTTTAACAACTCTTTTCGCTGGTGTCCGTCTTCGCCTCTCAGCATCGATACCGTAAGGTCCGCAAGCGCCGAAGGCTCGACTTGAATCGAGCTGCGCGAGGCCAGCTTCAGCGCAAGCCGCGAGTCCCACAGCCGGTCTATGAGCCAGGGCGTCTTTCTGAAAAGCGCCGAGTGCTGTTCGAGGTAGACGCTTATGCCGCCGAAAAAGACCTTCTCCTGGCTGACATTTTCTTCATCCGTAAGCGTAGGAGTGTAGAGCGGCACAAGCAAACAATCGTGCCCCCTGGCGATAAGCTCGGCTGCAAGCGCGTTGTCGCGCAGACAACTGCCGCAGTACATTCCCGCCGCGCCTGCCGTGATCTGAATTATCTTCATGCTATGTTCCTACGGCTTTCTGAAAAGCCCTGCGCGAATAGAGGTGCTCGAAGAGGTTCCCCTCGTGCGGCTGGTCCCAGACTATTTGATTCGTGGGTATCGCGCCGAGATTCAACCGGTCAACGAGCGGTGAAGAAACTAACCTTCGTATCAATTCCCGGTCCCTGGTTATCGCGGTCACGACAAGCGTCGAGCCTAGCTTTTCAGGGATGTCTGCCTGATCGATTTCAACGACGCTTGCGAAAGGAAACAAGAACTCTTTGTTGGCGAGCGTGTGTTCCGAGTCTTCGCAGTGAACAATAGTAGGCAACAGGTACGTGCAGTTTTCCCAGGTGACCAATCTTTCGCCCGCTCGATGCTGCGCAGTGACATCGCGAGCGCCAGGCTCGGTCAAACCTTGATCGATCATTTGCGAAATGCGTGTCGCCACACCGGCATCGGCAAAAGGCGCGAGTTGCGCTCGCTCGTCTTCGGCGTGCCGGGGAGCAACTTCCGCAAGTCTTACGGCGAGCGCTTCGGCAATCTCTCGCGCGTGCGCAGGGACCCACACGCCTGACGCATTCACGCAAGAGCGCCCTCCGTTTTCCAGAATCGAAGCGATTATGACATCAAGATACTTCTCCCACTCATCTATCAGGTCTTCGCCTATGACGACCTTGCTGTAACCAGGCCCGTGAAGCTCGACTCGCGGGTCGCCTTTCCACACGCCGACCGAAGAAGCATCGCCGAACAACATGCCGCGCCCACACGCGCGCAAAATCTCTGCGGCCCCGGCGTGAGATGTCGGGTAGTAGCAAAACGCTTCGCGAGGACAACCGGCGCGTATAAAGGCTTGAGCGATGCGATAGGGCGTCCAGGGTTCCGCGCTGCCGGGTTTTAAGACGAGCGGTGTTTTCAACGCGATTGCAGGAGCCCAGAGCGAGTGAACGCCGGGCGAGTTGCTCGGAAGCACGACGCCGAGCGAGTTTGTACGGGGGAAAAAGCTGAGCGCCTGACCGTTTAATTCGCCAAACCCGCTATCCAGAATCCCCAGGTCAAGATTCCGCGTAAGCCCGTTCACGACCGATTCCATCTGACGCAGAACGCCCTGGATCTTTGCCATGTTCTTTCGCGCGAGCACGTGCGGCAGCCCCGTCGTCGCCGAAACCTGCGTCACATAGTCTTCGGGTGACTGGGCGGTTTCGCCTAGCGGAAGCTCATCGTTAGCAAAATGGTCGGCGGCACGAGCCGATATTTCGAGCAGGGCTTTTGATGAAAAAGCCTCAAGCGCTCGCTTCGCCGAAGCTTGATCGAGCAGGTCACGACGAATCAGACCGTTGTTAGCCTGGCTGATTTCTACAAACGGCTCGCGCGTCCGATGATGCGGCACGCGAACAACGTCCAGACTCTTATACGGCTCGCCTTTGCGCAGTATTGGTATGTGAAGCATAAGCAATTTCAAATTTCAAATCTCAAATTTGAGATTATTAGTAGACTCCTTCGACGACAGTGGTTTGAAATCTTGAGAAGGGCCGCACGTTGCGGACTCCGTCCCAGGGATAAAGATCGAAAGGCCGCTCGCGCTCTGCCTCGTCACGCTCTAAAAAGCGAGGCATGAAAAACTCCTTCGTCAGCGTCGTAAGCCGCACCCTGCCCGTCTCGCCGTACTCGACAACTCGATCAGTCTGGTCGGGGTCTACGACTTCGACCATAGCTCGCGGGGCGGGCGGGTAATAAATGATCGCGTAATTGTCTTCTTCCATGCGAGGCTTGTGTACGGCAAGCCCCATCAGCGTGTTCCCGTAAGTCGGAGCAAAGTAGACGCCGTCGAGCAACTCTTCCACGGCGAAGCGGTGAAACTGCGGAGTCATCTCGGTCCCGCCGCAAAAGACTCCTTTGATTCCCATTCGCTTGAGCGAAACTCTTTCGCACAGAGCTTCAAGCAGCTTGGGCGTCGTAAACAGACATTGAATGTTCGGGTGAGCGCGCAGCAGCGTCAAGCCCTGATCGATGACGTGACGCTTGTAGATTTCGGCCATCTCAAGCTCTTTCATCTTTATCAGCTTTATGACCCAGCGCGGGTCCAGGTTGACCATAAAGCAGATGCCGCCGCGATATTGAGCCAGGTGCTCGACCGCAAGGCGCAGCCTTCGCGGGCCTGATGGGCCGAGCATCAGCCAGTCCGAGCCTTTCGGAAAAAATTCGCCGGGCAAGGTCTCGCTGAACATTTCGTAATCGATGCGAAAATCATCTATGCTGATGCGAGACTTTGGGACGCCCGTGCTGCCGCCTGTTTCAAATACATAAACGGGCCGGTCGGCATAAGCTTTCGGCACCCAGCGGCGCACGGGGCCGCCGCGAAGCCACTCGTCCTGAAAATTGCCGAAACGCGCGAGATCATCGTAGCTGTTGATCTCGCGTCGCGGGTCCCAATCGAGTTTGCCGGCATAATCGAGCCAGAAGGGACAGCCGGTCTGGGGGTCGAAGTGCCACTGAATGATTTCTTTCACCCACGCGTCTAACTTCTCACGCGCGGCCTTCATCTTCGTTTGTAGGTCGTTTTCTCGAATAGAGGTCACAGTTTTTCCTGCCATATTATCAAGGTTATACGTCACTCCACGTGAATTGTTGCCACGACATTTTACACTGTCA
The DNA here is from genome assembly GCA_963728545.1 of Blastocatellia bacterium. Lineage (GTDB taxonomy): Bacteria > Acidobacteriota > Blastocatellia > UBA7656 > UBA7656 > DASUNP01. The sequence continues at coordinate 266,928 of CAVSKO010000002.1, read as the reverse complement.
CCCGGTGATCGGGCGACCGCCCACGCGCAACTATTCGCCGATGTCTTCGTTCCAGATTTCGGGGTTGGCCGATACATATTCGGCAAGCATATCTACACAGGCCTGAGAGTTGAGGACGACGACTTCGACGCCGTTTTCACGGAGCCAATCTATCCCGCCCGAGAAGCTGTCGGCGTCTCCTACGACTACGGTTCCTATCTTGAACTGCCGCACGAGCCCGCTGCAATACCAGCAAGGGCTGAGCGTCGTAACCATTATCGTATTCCGGTAGCCGGTCTGGCGGCCGGCTTTGCGAAATGCATCCGTTTCGCCGTGGACCGAAGGGTCGCCTTCTTGGACGCGGCGGTTGTGGCCGCGCCCTAACAAATTTCCATCCTTATCGAAAAGCGCCGCGCCTATGGGTATCCCGCCTTCTTCCATTCCCTGCCGCGCCTCTTCGATGGCTACGTCAAGCATCGCAGAATAATCTAGAGTCTTTGTCATCAGATCACTTTGATCGAATGGGGGCCGCGCTCAACGACTCGACCGATGATCGCGGCCCGGTCATAAGTTTCGCCGAGACGCGCGAGCAACTCTTCGGCGCGGTCTGCGGCAATCGAGATCAGAATTCCGCCTGCCGTCTGCGGATCATAAAGCAGGCTGCGCAGATGTTTGCTCACGCGGTCTGCGATTTCAATGTCATCACCTACGTAGTCGCGGTTCGTGCGGTCGCCGCTCGTAAGCATCCCTTCTCCGGCAAGCTCCATCGCGCCTCTGAGCAGAGGCACGCGCTCGGCGACGATCTCGATTGTGGCGCGGCTGGCCCGCGCCATCTCCCACGAGTGACCTAGAAGGCCGAAGCCCGTCACATCCGTAGCGCCTCGCACTTCAAACTCGCGCATGGCGGCTGCGGCCTCGCGCCCGGCGGTCAGCATGGTTGCGATCGAAGCGTGGGCGACTTCCGCAGACGCTTTTTCAAACTTGATGCCCGTCGAAATCACTCCAGTGCCTATGGGCTTTGTGAGAATTATTAGATCACCCACGCGCGCGCCTGCATTTGTCGCGACCCGGCGAGGGTCTATCGTTCCGGTCACGGCGTAGCCGAACATGATTTGCTGGTTATCGACCGAGTGGCCGCCCAGAAGCGCGACCCCGTTCTCGGTGAGCACAGAGAGCCCGCCGCGCATGATCTCTGAGAGTATCGAGAAATCCACGCCCTTTTTCGGGAAGCAGGTTATTGCGAGCGCCGTAAGCGGCACCCCGCCCATCGCCCAAACGTCATTGATAGAATTTAGCGCGGCGATCCTGCCGTAATCAAACGGGTCGTCGACTATGGGAGTAAAGAAATCTACGGTTTGAACCAATGCGAGGTCGTCGCGGAGACGGTATACTCCTGCGTCGTCAGCCGTGTCAAAGCCTACGATCAAGTTCGGGTCGGCGGGTTGTTTTGGTAACTCGCCCAGTACCTGGGCGAGCGCGCTCGGCGCAAGCTTAGCCGCTCAACCGGCGCACGATACCATCTCGGTCAATCTCATCGTCACTCCTTCGATTATCAAATCACCGTTCAGAAATTCGAATTCAGGTTAGCAAATCGTTGAATTGGATTACAACCTGAGCCGGGGAGGATTTACATTGAGGGGCGCAGATGACAGGTCGCCCGGTTTCGCCACGAACCCTGCGACAGGTTTAACGAGCCTTGTTTCTTTTATCGTGGAGAAGAGATGATTAACTCTGGTCGCTATAGCTGTGCGCCTGGAGTAACTCTCGAAGAGATAATCAACCTGCCCATTCAGAGGCGCTTGTATCCGCTGTCTTTAGGCCGTTCCGGGATCTTGACAATAAGAGGCTTACGGATTTGCTCAATCCATGCCTTTTCGATTTCAGCTTGCAAATCGTCCGGGTCTCCTCGTCTGAATAAATGGAGACACTTTGCGCTGTGACTGGTGGTCAGGTCCCAGGAGAAAGTGTTCTCCTCGTCTCCTTTTTTTGGATAGTTAGGGTGCGGATATTTGACCTTCTTGCCCGCCCGCGAGTCGGAGGCAAACCCGTAACCTTGTCGCGGGGGCCATGTCGTGCCGACAGTGAACCACTTTATCTTGTTGTCGGTCCGATATGTTTCCGATCCGAAATCAATGTATGAAAAATACCTGATCGTAAAACGGATAGACTCAATATCTTTATCATCAATGCGCTTGTCGGAAACCGGTATTATCTTTAACTCTTCGAAGATGTAGTTCGCATCTCTGTATAAACTTATCACGCGCCGCAACCGGCACTTAACAGGGAACTCTTTCTGGTCCGGCAACTCCCAAAAGCCGCAATGAACAGGCTGTGAAAGTATAGTAACGCTTGCCCGAACAGGTCCGCTTGATCGGGACACGAGTTCGTAAGGCTCTTTTATTAACTCAGGCTGTTCATAAAGCTCTGCCTTGCGATCACGAGGTTGTATTTGGAGACGATTTATCAGCATGCAACGCCTCTCGTAATCCGTTATGCGAATCGCGTCTTTGTACGCATCGAGCATTTCGAGTTTATCAAGCCACACGCTGGAAACTGATCCTGCATACCAGTCCTTTTCAGGATCCCAGGGCGCGGGATTTAGCTCCAACCAGACTTCCATGCGGTTGCTGATCAACTTAACCCGTCGCTCCTGCTCCAGGAACTCGCATCTCGGCTCGTCAGATGCGTTCGACTCGTCGGGGGCGGACCGCAATTGTTTGCCCTTCTCTACGGTCACAAAGGTTTGAGAAGGCGAGCCGTCGCTAAGGCTGGGAGACATCTCTCTGTTTAGAGAGAAAACCAGGGTAGCCGAGGAAGGGTCTTCAGGGTCAATAAGATCAACTTGAGCAGGAACAGGGTTGCCTGCCTCATCTTGCACTAACAGCCAGTCCTTTGAGATTTGAGTGGCTTCATCTATTGGCTGCCACTCGGTAACGGCATGGCCTTTACGAGAATGGCTCAGCGGGTTAATAACTGACAGGGTGAATAAATCAGACTCCGGCAATTGGAGCCTGCGTTGAGAAAGATCACGAAAGCCAAGGAGTTGTTTGGCGTCTTCAAGCTTTTCCTCATCGGGTAAATTCTTCATCGTCTGCTCCAGCTCCGGCCAGAAGTGCTCGAAGCTCCTGGCCAATACATTATCAGAAACCGGCCGCGCGCTTTTCTTGTTTATAGCTTTCAGCAGTCCGAGCGTCCCCTGCTTGTCGGCTGTCGTTGCCTGATAGCGATTTATAGGGAACTCGCTGATATCTTTCTTTTGCACCCCGATCAGGTAAGCGCAAATAGATCTTGCCAGGGTTTTGGAAAGGAAGCCCACTTCATAGTTAACCCAGGGTGATTGATGATTGGTTTCGGTAAGACAGACAATAGCGAACTGCGCCCTCCCAAGGGCCTCATCGATTGCACTCTCCCAGTGATCGCCAACATCGATATCAAATTCCGACATCCAGGGCTCGATTGTTTGTAAGACGTGGGGCAGCCACTCGCGAAGTGCCTGGGCCAGCGCTTTGCTTTTCTCTTTGGACCAACTGATGAAAACTACCGTCATGTTCGGTTACAAACCGGGGCCATGCTGATGCTCTTTGCAGCCGCTAGTTAATAGACGTAATCCACCAGATGAATATTGTTTCCGACTTGACCGGGCGACAATAGAGTCGGCCCTCTCGTTACAAAGACTATCTTAAGACCAAACAGACAAACGAGGTGTGATTTGTGAAACGAGCGAAGGGATCCGGCTTTCGCTAAAGCAATTTATTTACCCGATCCTGTATCTGCTTCCAAACATTTTCCTTTTCATGAGGAGGGTTCTGACCGATAAAGGCCTTTGCCCCTTCGCCTGTGACGTATTTGAACAGTAAAGCTGAAAGCACTATACGCGGGTGGGCCTCTCCGCTTCCCCAATTCCTCTCGACCCACCTGGTAGCTGATTTCAATTGTTTTCGCGCGCTGCCCACATGAATGATACCGTTGATGATCGGAAGGCTTTCAGCAATAAATAACATGTCTCTGTTAGAGATAGCTTGTAGGGCTATGTTATGACACTCTTCAAGCCTGTCAAAGATCTGTTGTCTGTGATCATAAAAAAAACCCTCCACATTGAGCAGGACTTCCACGGCTATTGCAGAGTCATAATTGTCCCTTGCCTCTTTCTCGCACTTCTCTGCATTTGTGCGGGCCTCGTCCGCCTGCCTGACCCATTCTTCGTCCTCCGCCGTACCGCTATTGGCGGCGCGGGCTAACTCGGCGTTCTCTCTGACAACCTTTGCCAACTCGGCAATCCACTTGAAGGCTTCGACCCAGATATAAGTTGTAGGCCATTTCACCTCGTCAGTCGCCTCTATGCTATCGGCGGCCTTCTTGATCAAAGCCGCAACAGCCTCCAGTCCGTCTGCGGCCCTTTCGGCAGCGGCCGCAGAATCCGCCGCCGCTTCCAAGCTGTTGACTGCGCGCAGTTGAATGATGGCCTCCTTCAGATTGGCCTGCTCATCCCGCGCGGCTTTACTGGCAGCTTCGACGGCTTTTACTGCTTTAGCAGCCTGCTTCGCCGCTCTCTTCCGAGAACTGCGGAAAGGATTTTCTTTATCTGGGGACGGTTTTGTAGGGAAAAGGGCTGGAACCGGCCTTAACACGTCATCCGCCCTTATGACGGCAGCCGCCGCAGTTTGAAGCTCATTAGCAGCTTTCTTGGAGGCGGCTTTAGCTGCCTTAAAATTGGCACCGGTTCGCAACCGCTTAGCGGCCTCTCTGACGGCAGACGCTGTCGGCTGTGAGTGACGGGCAACTGCTTTTTCTATATTGACGGCAAGTGCCTTGGCCTCCTTCACGGCGGCGTGCAGAGACTCGAACAACTCGGACGCGTTTTTAGCTTGTTGTTTATAGTCCTCCAACAAATCGCATGCCTTGCGGGCAGCCTCTTGAGCCTGCCTGGAGGCTTCTTTTGCGCCAGGCGGTTTAGACATCTATACCTCCTGGGGCTACTGAATATCTTGCATAGATTGGAGCGTATAAGACCTCGTACCATGCATGACCTGCTTGTTTTTCGAACCATCTCTTAGCCTCATTCGATTGCTGGTCGAGATACTCAAGGTCGGTTTGGCCCGGCCCCGGAATGTTAGTAGGCTGATATTTCGAGAACAGATGCAGGCATCGTCCACCCTTGCTGGGATCCAATTTCCAAGAGAAGGTCTTCTTTTTATTCTCTACATCGGCATATTCAGGGTGCGGATGTAGAACCGGCGTCGTGTGAGCATCCGTGGCAAATCCATAACCGTAATAAGGGGAGTCAAGATTGACAATCGTGAACCAATCAGGAACATTATCGTCGCGAGAGATGTGCTCCGCTCCCATATCCATATACGTAAAGTAGCGAGCGGTGAAATAAAGCTCTGTCGGCTTGACGCCTACCTGCTTCTTAACAGGTTTAGCCTTAATGAATAACTCTTCGATAATGTAATCGCGACCCTTGTACAGGCTGAATATTCTGTACAGCTCGCATTTCAGCGGGATAGATTGGGATTTGCTCTTGATCCAGTAATTATAAAAGAAAGGAGTTGAGGCTATTGTGACGCATTTCCTCACATGGCCATCGCATTCCGAGACAAGCCGATAAGGCTGATTGAACAGATTAACCTTCAGGTAAGGCTCCGGCGTCGCCGAAGGGTGTGATAGCTGTATGCTCTCTAACTGAGCGCAACGTTTTTCCGGGTCGTGCCCTTCGGCAGGAGAGAAGAAGGCGGTGTTGTAATCCAGGAATTCCACCCATTTTAATTTGGCGAACCTGACGCTGGTGGCCGAGCCCGAATACCAGAACCCTGTGCCGTTTTCCGACTCAGGAGAGAGGTTGAGCCGCATAACCAATTGATCATTGCTTATTTCGACCTTCTTTTCCTGCTTCGGCGGGGTTCTCGGCTTTTTACTTTTCACCTTATTGCCCGTGTTGGCGATATAGATGGTGCTCGAAGGGATCATGGATTTTTCAGGGCTGGGATCAATCGGCCTGGCTAGAAAAAAAGCCAGGGTGTCAAGTGATGGGTCCGCCGGATCGATCTGGTCTACCTGGAAGAACAATGGATCACCTGGATTTTTCGGGTTATCCGGGTGCTGATATAAGGTGATATCCTCCGGCTCGTAGCCGGTAGCCAGGTGAATCTCGTGCCAGGGAAGGCTAACATAGCCGCCTCGCGAATAATTGGATGGGTTAAAAATCAAAATACTCGTCACCGCCTGCGACTGGGTGATCCCAGAAACCTGAGAAGGACTTTTGGCACTGCCTACAGTCATAAGCATCTCCAAATGCAAACTGGTTGATTCTCAGCCCTACTTTGCTAAAAGCCGTGATCATCTTCGTAGAGAGGTTCGAACTGAGTTCCTCATAGAATAAGGAGTAGTTCATTCGCCTTACTCAAGACTTCATCATTAAATCCGAAAGTCAGCTCGTAATCACGTTCAATTCTGAAAGGGGCTCTTCTAGAAATGTATGCGCAGATCGTCAAATACTGTTCGAATCCCGAGAGATTTTGCAAACTACTTTTCTTTGCCGGTGCTAACCTATGTATGACGGAGCGGCGGCATTCCTGCTTAACTGAGGCCACGAAAGTATTGGCGACCGAGGCGGATTGTAATATTCTCAACACCCACCGTCAAGTGAAGTTTTTCCCGCAGAATGGTAGCTCGCCCAGTACTTGGGCGAGCGCGCTCGGCGTAAGCTTAGCCGCTCAACCGGCGCACGATACCATCTCGGTCAATCTCATGGTCATATCTCCTTCGATTATCAAAGCACTGCGCGGTAATTCGATTTCAGGTTTGACGCCGAAAAAGGCCGCGTTCAAGAAATAATCATGCCAAGCAACTCAAGGCCACAAACCGCATCCAAAAGATCGCTGCCACTTTTTGGTGTGGCGAAGTCTCATCGAAAGGGATGCAAATGCTTAACTCTCTCAAGCCCTGGCACGCTTACTTCTCAAAAAACAGATATGACATCGGCGACATATCCTGGGACGCTCAAGACGCGCTGACCGGGGATGAGAAAAGCTGCATCGAGCATTCGATAGCCGCTTTCCAGCTAGGCGAGTACTCGGAAGGAAAAGGGTTATTGAAATCCGCCGCTCGATACGCTGAGAAGTTAGACAGTGAGTATCTGGTTCCCATAACAAAACTCTTCATAGCCGAAGAGCAGAACCACGCGCTTCTTCTGAAGCGGTTTATGGATATTCATAACATCGCGCTGATAAAAAAGAACTGGACTGACGCCGTATTCCGAAGATTGAGAAAGAATGTCGGATTCGAGCTGACAATCACCGTCCTGATCACAGCCGAAATTATCTCTCTGGTTTATTACAGGGCTTTAAAGCGGGCTACGAATTCAAAAGTGCTTACTGGAATCTGCGACAAGATACTTGCCGATGAGGGGTTTCATATAAAATACGAATCGGAAATGATCAACTATATGCGAAATTCAAAACCCGCTGCGATAAAGCTCGTCTCGGCTTTCCTGCACCAATTCTTGTTCTCCGGCACAATACTCATCGTCTACTTTAATCATAAGAGAGTGTTGAGAATGGGCGGCTATGATCTCTCCGATTTTTGGGCTGCCTGCTGGTCAGAGTTCGCTACCTGTTTTAGTAAAACAATGCTTATCCAAACGTCGGAAACTCTCTGAAAATCACACCCGCCTTTTATGACTGCTTCCGGCGATAAAACGGGAGCTTCAGCCTGCTTTAGTGTTGATTGTGATTGGTAAAGACAGTTAATATAGCTGGGCTTACTGAGGCTCCCGGTCGAGTTTTTGGGAACAGTATCTTGCTACCATAGCATTGCAGATCGAGATTGAAAGCTTATGAATAGAGCGAACTTTTTTGAAGGGTCGCATAGGCCCGGCTTAGCTATACTCGTGTTGACTCACGAAGAATTTCGAGTAAACGGCCTGGTAAAATTATTTGCCCGAATCGCGTTTGTCGCGCTCATAATTGTCTGCGCAAGCGCACAGGCCTCCGCCGGTCAATCATTCAACGTCAAGCCGCAGCCTTCCTGGGTTCAAACAACGGAGATTCCTGCGACCGCGCAGGCGGCAGGCGACGAAAGCGGGTCGGCATACCTTCTGATCGACAATCAATTTCGCGTCGGCGGCGCGTCTACGGAACGCTACTATCGGAGGGTGGAAAAGATAAACTCTTCTGCCGGGCTTGATGACGTGAGCGAGCTTCAGTTGGAATTCGAGCCATCCTATGAGCAATTGACGATTCATCACATACGCATAATACGCGGCGACCGCGTGATCGACGCTTTGAAGCCGCGCGAGATAAAAATCATCCAGCAAGAAAACGATTTCTATCAAAAAATTTATAACGGGATGCTTTCTGCCCTGATCTTTCTTAACGACGTTCGCGTAGGCGATAAGATTGACTACGCATACACGCTCAAAGGCGATAATCCAGTCCTGGGCGGGCGCTTTGTCAACTTCTTCTATCTCGCCACGAGCGAGCCGATCGGGAAGCTCTCGTGGCGGCTCCTCTGGCCCGCGGGCCGCCAGCTTTATATGCAGGGTAAAAGAACGGAGATCGAGCCTCGCATACACCAGACAGCAGGCGAGACGGAATACGTGTGGGAGAGCGAAGGTGTCGCGGCGCTTGAATTCGACGGCAACACACCGGGCTGGTTCGAAGCCGCGCCCACGATTCAACTGAGCGAGTTTGCAAACTGGGGAGAAGTAATCCGATGGGCGCGGCCTCTGTATAAGGTCAGCTCGCTCAGCCCCGCGCTCAAGAGGCAGATCGAAGAATGGCGCACAAAGTTTGATCCCGATGATTGGGACTCGCGGCTGCTGGCTGCGTTGCGGTTTGTGCAAGACGAAGTGCGTTACCTGGGGATAGAGATGGGGCCGCACTCTCATTTGCCCATCCAGCCTTCGATTGTCTTTGAAAGACGCTTCGGCGATTGCAAAGACAAATCGCTCCTTCTGACAACGATTCTGAACTCGCTTGGATTTGAAGCTCACCCGGCGCTCGTCAACACGGATGCGCGTCACACTCTTGACGAATGGCTGCCGTCCCCGTTCGCATTCAACCACGTCATCGTTCAGGTGAATTTTGAAGACAAGACTCGGTGGTTCGACCCGACGGCCACGCTCCAGCGCGGCTTGCTTGACACCCGCTATAACCCCGAATACGCCCGTGCGCTGGTAGTAAGAGAAGGCAACGGCGCGCTCGAAGAGATTCCGCAGCCTTCTTATCTGGTCTCGATCGACCGGCGTAAAAGAGTATTACAAGGTTGCGAACTATAATCTTCCGGTGGCGCTTGAGGTGGTGACGACTTACAAGGGGAGCGATGCGGACGACATGCGAAACCAGCTTGCGCATCAATTGATGTCCGAGCTTAGCAAAGCATATCTTAATTACTACGCCGAGACCGATCCGGGCATCCAGGCCGACGGCGACCCGCAGGTCAAAGACGATGAAGAGATGAACACAATCGTCATCACGGAGAAGTACCGGATACCGGATTTCTGGAAAGAGGGCGGGCGCGTCTTTGTGGCCGACCGCATCCACACGGAGGTAGCCAAGCCGGGCATTTCTCGGCGGTCGCAGCCGCTGGGTGTCAGGCATCCGGTCTGCTTGAGTCATATTATAGATGTGCAACTGCCTGATAATCTGGGCATACCTAAAGACTCCGAGACCTATTCGGACGAAGCAGTCAACTTTCACTTTGAGAGCAGCCAGTTGGGTAACACCGTAAGGTTTATGTACTCCTATCAGAGCATGCGCGATCACGTCACGGCGGATCGCGCGGCAAAGCATTTAGAGGTTATTGGGAAGATACAAAAAAGCGTCGGCTACGAGCTTTACTACAGAAGCGGGGAACCCGCCTGGGCCACCTTGCTCCCGGCGATTGCAATCGGGGTTGTCGTGATACCTCTGGTTGGATTTGGCATCGTGATGGGAGTGAAGCGGCAGCGGGTGCGCCGAAGGCAGAGCGATTTTTATCGAGCCTTAAATCTTCCACCCGGAGCGAGTCCAGAAACGGCTATTTTCGTTGAAAGTGAGATGGACTTCACACGCCACTTGATGACATTCCGTTGCCGCTGCGGCGCTCCGTTTCATAGGCCGGGGGCTCCGGTTTATAAAGAGGGGCTTACCTTTGACGGGCAGAGGCTAGCTGTCGTTCGGCTGCGTTGTGAATTATGCACAAATTTCCACGACGTATATTTCGCATATCAACAACCGGGAGCGAACTACTCTCCACCGGCAGGGCAACAGAAGAGTTATGCAGCGCCGGGCAACGACCAGTTGCCACAGGAATAATTGTGCAGCGCGATAAGCCGCTGTTAAGAATTGTTCTGTGCAAAAGGTAAAGCATGGCTGATGATTTCAAATACGATGTTTTCCTGAGCCACAGCTCAAAGGACAAAGCAGTAGTTCGCGCCATCGCAGAGCGATTGCGAACGGACGGCGTGCGCGTATGGCTCGACGAGTGGGAACTGAAGCCCGGCGACAATATCCCTGCAAAGATCGAAGAAGGGCTTGAGAACTCCCGCATGTTGGTGTTGTGTATGTCGGCGAATGCATTCGGCTCCGACTGGGCGACGCTAGAGAGTCAGACATTCCGTTTTCGTGACCCGCTGAACAAGCAACTCCGCTTCATTCCCCTGCGGCTCGACGAGGCATCCATCAAAGGCTCGCTTGCGCAATTCCTTTACATCAACTGGGTGACAGATGACCGCGAGCAGGGGTATGCGAAGCTCCTGGAAGCCTGCCGCCCGCCAGCAAAGCCGAAGGCGATGCGAAAGAAGGCCGCGCGCAAGCAGATGGCAGAAAAGGTTATACAGCTTGACTACAAAGCGGACGTATTAGCCTACGCGTTCAGTCCAGATGGAAATCGCGTCCTCACCGGCAGCAGTGACAAAACGGTACGTTTGTGGGACGTCGAGACGGGACGCTGCCTGCGCATGCTCGAAGATCACTCGGGCTATGTAAGGTGCGTGGTGTGGAGCGCCGATCAACGCCGCGCCCTCTCCAGTTCCGATGACACAACGGTAAGACTGTGGGACGTGAAGACGGGACGCTGCCTACGCGTACTTGAAGGCCATACGGGCACAGTCCAAAGCGTGGCCTGGAGCACTGATAACCGTGCTCTCTCCGGTTCCGGAGTGGCAGAAATGACCGTGCGGCTATGGGACGTGGAGACGGGGCACTGCCTACGCGTACTTGAAGGCCACACGAAAGGAGTCCATAGCGTAGCGTGGAGCGCCGATCAACGCCGCGCCCTCTCCGGCTCACAGGATCATACAGTGCGGCTATGGGACGTGGAGATGGGGCACTGCCTACGCGTGTTTGAAGGCCACACGCAGATCGTTAGGAGCGTGGCATGGAGCGCCGATCAGCACTATGCCCTCTCTGGATCAGATGACAAGTCCGTTCGGTTGTGGGATGTAGAGACAGGGCATTGCTTGTGCGTGTTTGAAGGCCACATGGATGATTTATATGGCTTGGCGTGGAGCGCTGATCAACGCCAAGCCATCTCCGGGGACAAAGGCGGCGGCATCCAGGTGTGGGATTTATCGGAATTTGTCACCGAAGCGCGAGTACTGGACGCCACCGCAACCGTCTGGCCGTACCCTCCCGATCAGGTTCAATACACGAATGCGAAAGTCCTCCTAGTCGGCGAAAGCGGCGCGGGTAAGACAGGACTATCTAAGGTTCTAGCTGGTCAAGACTGGCAGCCCAGCGACTCAACGGTCGGAGCCTGGGCCACACAGTGGAAGCTGCCCGTTTCTTCAGAAGACGGCGTCGAGCGCGAAATCTGGCTATGGGATTTCGGTGGCCAAGCGGACCAGCGGTTGATTCACCAGCTTTATATGGACGAAACCGCGCTGACCGTGCTGGTCTTTGACGGACAGAAGGAAGACCTATTCGAGACGCTGGGTCAGTAGGACCGCGATCTTACTCGCGCATCGCGCAAAGCGTTCTCTAAGCTCTTGGTCGCCGGGCGCGTAGATGCTGGCGGGTTACGCGTCAGCCGGAATCAGATTGAAGCATTCAGGAATGAACGCGGCTACTTGCAATTGCTTGAAACCAGCGCCAAGTCTAACCTAGGCTGCGAGGAACTCAAGCAAGCCATCCTCAACGGCATCCAGTGGGAAGATATTCCGTGGCGGTCATCACCTCTGCTCTTCAAGCGGCTCAAGGAAGAAATCATCCGTCTTAAAGACGAGGGCCGTGTGCTGATGCGCTTCAATGAACTGCGAGAGACACTACAACTGAGATTGTCCGGCGAAGTCGCGCGATTCGCCGACGAAGAGTTGAAAGCCGTTGTGAGTCTGCTAGCCGGTCCCGGCGTCGTGTGGGAACTGAAGTTTGGCAGTTGGGTGCTGCTCCAGCCGGAGCGCATCAACGCCTACGCTCAAGCTGTGATCCAGACAATGCGGGATGATAAGCTCGAACGCGGCTGCTTGCCGGAAGAGCGAGTCTTGAACGGCGACCTCACGTATCAATCATCAATTGAACGTCTCGAATCCGACGAGGAGCGGTTCGTCCTGCTGGCAATGCACCAGACACTGATAGAACGCAGCCTCTGCTTGCGCGAATACACGGACAAAGGGGCGCTGCTGGTCTTCCCCAGCTTTTACCGGCGCGAACGCCCGGACTTGGTAGGACATCCGGCGGTGCTGGTAAGCTATCGCTTCAATGGTTTCCTCGACGACATCTACGCTACGTTAGTTGTACGGCTGCATCACACAGAATCTTTTGAAGCCGATGAGCTTTGGCGCTACGCCGCCGACTTCAAGTCGCTATCGCAGGGGCGTCGCCTTGGCGTGAAGCTCACACGCCGTGGGGAGGGCGCGGGCGAATTGGAAGTCTATTTCGACCCCGACATCCCGGTGGGTGAGAAGATGATATTCAGCCGTTATGTCCATGAGCACCTGCTGAAAAAAGGGAGTGAGGTCGTGCGCCTGCGGCATTATGTCTGTCCGCATTGCAAGACGCCCGTGCGAGATCGCGAAACGGCGATGGAGCGCCTGGCGGAAAACGGAAAAAAGGCGAGCATCCTTTGCGTGAAGTGCGAAAAACGTGTGCCGCTGTGGGATGATCTTGAGGAGAGATTCGCCGCACCTGAGATTCATCAGCGTGTGCTGGAACTGGACAAGCAATCGCAGATCATCCTCGACAACGCGGATAAGGAACGCACGCTGGTCGGTGAGGTGATTTCTACCGCATCACTCGCGGGACAAATCTGCCGGGAACTAACTGTAAGCGACAACGGCATAGATATGGAGATCGAATTCAAGACGGATACTGGCGAGGCGACCGGACTAAAGCTTTATCTGCAACTGAAGTCTGGAGACTCCTACCTCTACAAGCGGAAGGGCGACGGCGCAGAAATCTTCAAGATCAAAGACGAGCGCCACGCCCGTTACTGGATGGCGCAGAAGTTTCCAGTACTGCTGGTCATCCGTAACTCAGAGGGTGAAGTACGCTGGATGGAAGTGCGTGACTGGCTCAAGCGCGAAAGCGATAATGGCAAGAAAGCAGTGAAGCAGATCATCTTCGAGGGCGAGCGATTCGACGTGATGAGCGTGCGCCGATGGCGAGATAGGGCTTTGGGCCAGCCTTCGCCGTAAAAGTCGCTCAGGCTTTGTGGTTATATACACGACCCGGTAAACTTGGTTGTCGGGCGCTCTGAGCATCTCTCCCTGCATATCACATGGATTTGCTCTATGGACTCGACGGAATCGAAACCGACTCTCACCCGCGCCTGGGTCGCTCGCGGCTTCACAGTCTTCGAAGACATCGTCTACATCGGCCTCGGACTGCTTCTCGCCGGTAGCTCGATCGTCCTTTTAGTCACCGGCATCATCAGTTTTGCGAATCACCTGTTGGCGGGATCACTGGCTACCAATATCGTCTCTTTGCTCGACCGCATACTGCTAATCCTGTTAGTCGTGGAGTTGTTGTACACAATCCAGGTCTCTTTCCGAGAACATAGTCTGTCTCCTGAACCTTTCCTCCTGGTCGGGTTGATTGCCGTCATCCGGCGCGTGCTGATTTTGACCGCAGAGATCGCCGAAGCCCACGAGCGGCCTGAAGAAGCTTTCCGGCACTTCATTATTGAGATCGTCGTGCTGACGTTCTTGATCGTCTCACTGGTCATCTCGTTATACATCTTGCGAAAACGAGGAGGAAAGGCGGTTGCCGAGCGAGCTACTTGAAGGCATATTAAAGAGTGCAGCAGTAAGACTCGCCATGTCGGACGCTTCATCAAACAAAAAGCAGGTGAAGTATGGCCGACGAACACATCGCAACCTATTTGAATGACCATCTGGCAGGCTCCGTAGTCGCCCTCGAACTCCTTGAACATCTCGAATCAGCACACCCAGGCACAGCGCTGGAAAGCTTTTTCGCCGCGTTGCGAGCCGACATCGAGGAAGATCGCAAAGAGCTTGAATCACTTATGAATCTTCTCGATGTTGACCAGAGCAGCACGCGAAAGGCGACCGCCTGGCTCACAGAGAAAGTCACGGAACTTAAGCTACGTGTGGACGACCCGGCGGGCGGCGCTCTGCGTTTGCTTGAAGCCTCGGAAGCCGTGTCGCTTGGTATCGAAGGAAAGTTGTCCCTGTGGCGAGCACTCGCCGTCGTAGCGAAAGAAGAACCCAGGCTCCGCATAGTCGATTATGAACGGCTGATCGAGCGCGCCGTGGGCCAACGCAACAGGGTGGAAGAGGTGCGGCTTGAAGCCGCTAAAAGGGCGCTTCGCACAACGCCGTAGTAGGGCAATCGCATCTCAAGTGTTGAGAACTTTAAGCAGATAGCTATCATCCAAAGCTGCTTTGAGCCGTTTTGTTTTCGCTCCGCGCTTGAGTGTCTTCTCTTGCTGTAGCAGTTTCAGTGCTATCCGCCTTACCAGCGCAAAGTTTTCTGCTGCGTGTCCTACTCTTACTCGTGAATCATCTTCCCGAAACACTACGTCCAGTATCCAATGCAAGGAGTTCTCTATTGACCAATGGCCTCTGACCGCCTCTGCTAATCTCATTGCATCTACCGATAAACTGCTCAGATAATATCGCTTCTCTTCACTTACCTGCTCGTTTATCTCTCGCCTCGCCTCACACATCCCCAGACTCTCTAACCCCGGCCATTCAAACTTCTCTTTCAGCCACTCTGGCGCGTTGACATGCCAGTACTTTCGAACCTCTATTCGACCATGCTCGCCGTCTACCGTCTCGTGCCTACTGATCCTAAAACCATAAGTGTGATCATTAACGACCGACTCGAAGAAAAGTCCTACTTCTTTGTAGATATTGCCTTGATTGCCTTTCAGTGACAGCACGTAATCTGCTTCTTGGTTGAGTATCTCGGAAGCTATCTCTTTCTGGCACAAGAGGGCATCAACGGTAACTATGCAGCCTTTGACTTCCAGCAACCTCAACAACTGCGGCACGGCTGTAATCTCGTTTGAATCCCCTGAAACTTTCACTTGTCCCAACATCAGGCGATTAGCTCTCGACCAGGCGCTGACTAATTCTATAGCTCGTTGCCCAGAAGATCGGTTGTGGGAGCGACGTAGTTTCTTACCATCTATAGGGACTATTTGCTGGTCGGTCAGATCGGCCACTGCACGAACCCAACTCAGGAAGCTTTGCTGAAACTGACCAGGCTTTAGTCGAGCAAATACGCGCCCGAATGTATCGTGCCAGGGAATGCCATTAGGTAATTCGAGGAATTGCCGCAGCCAAGTCTCTTTCGACAAGCCGAATTCCTCCATATCAGTAAAGCCATCAGCGCCGCAGATAACTGCACAGACGGCGATGAAAAGAATGTCGATGAGTTTGTGATCGCAACGATCCTCCTGACGAGGATCAGCCAGATCAGCAAAGTAATCAATAAAGCTGGGATTGTTGGTATTTTCCTTCAAAGCGTGGAAGTCCTTTCTGAGTTGAAATCCTTTCAGACTATCCACGCTCCTAATATTGTGTAAAGTCATCTCCTACTTTTCTTATGATGCGATTGCCCTACCAATCATCTGCCCCATCATAGCTGAAATCTGCTATGAGCTTGCCATCAGCATCCGCTGTCCAATCCAAATACCGTGGCAAAATTGCTCCGAATATAGCTATACCTGATAGTAATTCTCGGATTTGTTTAATTCCATTTTCATCTATGACGTGTGTTGGTTTATAGAATTGGTCGATGGTCAAGAAGCGCGCATAAATCTCTTGTGGCATGTCCATTGCGGGATGAGGAACATCTAACAATCTACAAGAGGCCGGTACTGAGCGAACGCGCAAAAAGGCAGAGAGCAGGAGTGACTCACAATCGTTGAGATCAGTCCGCCTACCTCCCTCTTCACAGGCACGAAGGTATATGTACAAATAGGCTATAACCCCGTCCTCAATTCCTAAATGAAGTGTCGTGTGACATTGACCCAGCTTGATTTGCGCTTGATTAGAGTCCCAAGACAGTCCAACTGAGAAATCAAGGTCTTCTGCTGAATCTCTAATGAGTTTTATAGCATTCTCAGTTCTTTCGCTCATAACCTACTTCCAATGAGGCAGCCTAACGACACGCGTCACCGGGCGCGGCACAATGTATTGGAGGAACCTTACGAAACTCGCTTGCCGCGCTCCGGTGCACGCGCTTGTTAGGCCGCGCCGTGAGAGATCGTTCTGATTTAAAGTAAGGAATAAGACAGTGACAAGTGAAAAGATATCTCCAGCTTCTTATCCTTATCTTTACTCTTCCCTTCATGCTTACTTATTTCTGGGCTGAGATCTTCTTCGTGTTTTTATTTCGCTCTAACAGAAATGACTGTAATGTTAGCCAAGCTTTGGGCTTGGTTTATACAAGGTTATTCAAATCATCAGAGATTGAAAATACTTTCTTAAACTTTCTTACAAACTCAATCGTCTCCGTATCAGAAGACGGTCCGTCTGAAAAAATGAGCTTGAGATGTGAGATAGCTGTGCCCAAAGCACGCGAGTCGTAGCGAGGTGCTATCACAACACATCCATCATCTATGTCTTCATCTTTCGTTGGGTGGAGAGCTATACCAAAATGGCCATAGACTAAGAGATCACGGTCAAGGTTGTCTGACAAATAATACTTTGAGATCAATGTCCATGGCTTTATACTATTCACTTTTTCGGAAGCCAGTTTGTGCTCTTGTAATATTGCTTCTAAGTCTTTCCTGGTAGATTTATTATTCCATTCATCCTTCCCGATTAGGAAAACTCTCTTGATGATAGCTCCTCGCCGTGCGGCATTGATATTCGTATCCAGGAAAGCAGAGTCACCTACTGCCTTGTTTGACCAGAAAGTTAAATTTGTTACTGTCCAATATTCATCATTCTCTTCCAGAAGGTTCATAATCCCTTCGAATATGTATGCGACATAAGCAGTGGGAGTTAAAGCCTCAAGCTCCCATTCTCGCTCTTGTATTCTTTCCACTTGCTCCCGTGCCCGCAAGATTCGCCAAGTGGCTACCCTATCTTGAAAAGGATTACTGAAAGCGCTTTTTATACTGACTTTTGCTATAAGCTCGGTTAGTTTTTCCTCTGCCCTTAGATGGTCTATAAACCGTATGACTTGTGTTAATAGCCCTGGCATTTCCGATACATTTTATTGCTCTATGTTTTTTATCCCCCTGATCGTTTCGTATTTATCTTCGAAACCTTTGATCTGGTTAATAAGATTTCCGAAATTAGCATTTGGTGTTGCAGACCCAAGTTTTTGAGCCAGTAACAAGTAAAGTTTTTCCAGACCAGACTCTTGATTCGCTTGTATGGCTTGCAACATATTCAAAGGTATGGGCAAATCAGCAAGCTGTAGCCCTGAGTGACAGATGGGCACAATTGGAATGCCCTTGATCCATCCAGCTCCAGCCTCAAAGTTAATCCAGGGCCGTTTGACAGACTCTTTGCTACAGAGAATTATCTCAATTTGTGCTGTTTTCAACGCATTATCTATGTCTATCATCCATATATTTCCTAGAGTAATACTTGTGCTATCAGAAGAGACGAATATGTCAATTAATCCAAGGAAGTCTTCGAGAAGATGTTGTTTTAGAATACCTGCTAGTTCTGCTTCTTCCGTAATATGGCTGATGAATACTTTAGATCCCACCATTAACTCCTCCTGAAAAATGGGCTATGCTACCTGATGTCCATATCAAGAACTGCAACCTCTTATATTACCTAAGACGATATTCTCAATAGAAATAATGCATAATATAGGTTGTCAGAATGCCTGGGTACAACAACTGCCCAGCGTCGGCCTAACGCTGCGCATTATCGGGGCCGCGAGCCGTGCTGATTTTATCATACGGCGCTTGCTTCGCGGCCTCCGTTGCATGCGCTTGTTAGACCCGTTCTGAGGTGAAGATAGATGCCCCACCCACCTTAAGGTGAAATAAGTCGGTATTATTGTCTCTACCTTTTCTGCTCAATCTCTAACGTAATATCTTCTAGCGACATTTTTGCAAATATATCTTTCCGCTCTTCTGTATAGTTGCCATATCCTGTTGTAAATTGATTTATGAAGCGCATTGTATTAGCAACCCCTATATGCTTACACAGCACAGTAATCGCTTCGTGTGTGATTTCCGCTAACGGCTTAACCTCTACTGTCATTCTCTATCTCCTCTAAAAGCTCTACTGGCGAAACGACTCTCAACTTAGGTTTGCATAATGCCTTTGCTTTTTTCAACAACTTATCGTCACAAGTGCAAAAGTAATCTGCTTGCGCTTTTTCAGCCGATGCCAAGTGCAGGGCATCTAACGGCATAACACCTGCATCAGTTATTTCCTTGGCTCTGTTTTGTATCTCTTTATCAAGCTGAGTGAATATATTTGCTTTACGCAATACCTCAAGAGCGTACTCTTTGCGTGAAGCGTTCGGGATTTGCTGATTCTCAAACAGTAAGACCTCTGATGAAATTAAATCTATATGGCCCATTTCACAAAGAGCGATAATTACCAGTACCGCTTCCGATTCAAGCATAATGCGAATTTGATCCTTACTATCTAATGGCCGCTGCAAGCTACAGCTATCAAGATAAAGCTTCATAGCAAGAATTTACAGATCAGTACCTTGAATGGCAACTGTTCTTTACCGCAAGGGTCTAACGCTGCGCATTATCGGGGCCGCGAGCCGTGCTGATTCTATCATACGACATTCGCTTCGCGGCCTCCGTTGCATGCGCTTGTTATACCCTGCTCAGCTTTCTAGCTGCGCCGTGGCCGCAGGCCTCCGTCGCGCTCGCGTACTTGATGAATGCCGGAGTAGTCGCCTGAGCGTAGTCTTTGCTGTGCGAGCGCGACTTTGCGCAGCGGCCTGTCCATCAGCACATTTCGCTAGGCAGGTATAACGCTGCGCATTATCGGGGCCGCGAGCCGCACTCGCCATTGATGCGAAACTCGCTTCGCGGCTTCCGCTGCATGCGTTTGTTATGCCACGATTAAACTACGAGGTTCTATTCTTGTTCTGGGAATAGATCGTCAACAGGCATGAACCATCCTGACACAGCATCACCAGCATTAGCTATGTCACCTCGCCTAAAGATGATCGGATTATCTGGATCGTTCGCTAAGTAAGATTTAATTACGTCTGGGCTGAGCAGGTCAACATCCCACATGCAAAGTGTTCCTGCTGCAAAATAATCTCTTCGCTTCTCGGCAATTCTTTGCTCTGCCTTTGGCCCATAATCGCTATCGCTCCTAACTTCCACAGCAAATACTGGCGCGCGCTCAAAGAATTTCATACCTCTTGAGGGACCTATGTAATAGGCCGCATCGGGACTGAGGGAATCTCGATTTGGCAATTCAACCTTAAACCCTGCATTATCTGTTACAGCCCGACCAATTCCAGTACGACGGGCATGCTGTCGTAAACTAACGAATACTTCTCCGGCTGCATAGTTAGGCGCCTCTCCTGTTGGTGACATTAAGACGAGTTCTCCGTTAACAATTTCAGCTTTGCTAGGGGCATTGTATAAATCTTCGATTGTAGCTCTTGCTTTTGTAGTCATAATCTGACCTCACGGCTCTATCTTAGCATAAGACGCTTTATATTGAGAGGGACCTCTTGTTTCAGTAGGATTAAGGCAAGGGGCATAACGACTCGCATTAGCGGGGCCGCGAGCCACACTGAGGGGTTGATGCGAAACTCGCTTCGCGGCCTCCGTTGCATGCAAATGTTAGATTTCCCTCCTGTAAGCTCCACCTCTCATTACTGGAACGCACTCGCTCACATTCACTTCCGAGGCCAATACTATGTCTGCCTCTTCTCCTCTATCTATCTTCTCTTTGCCTGAGCCGCAACCTTTAATCAGCTCATATATCTTTGTATGCGCAGTCTCGAACACAGCTACTGCCGCTCTGGCTTCTGGCGATAGCATCCCTTCAAGATACTGAATTATTGCCCCTGCCCCTAAGAAATCTTCAAAGCACGGGCGAAGCGTCCCGTCTTCCCATCTCTCACCTGCTGGAACTATAGCTATGTTCTTTCCTTTCCTCATTGCCGATTCTGCTACAGAATGGCAGTTCCTTAAACAACCTGCAATTGTTGGGGTGGAACCCGTTGAGAAGCTAAGAGCAGAGCCGTTTGGGAAGGGAAGTACCAGGCGAGTATCAGCCGGTAGTGATTGCAAAGATGCTGGCGACAGACAGTATCCGCTCTTGTTGCTGCTATCCGCCACCTCTGCGCCAACAGAGCGGGCGAACTCGTGAGCTGAGTGATCTGTCCATCGAAAAGGATAAACGAGGGCACCTTGATTGGTCGCAATTTCTACTGCTGTTGAGAAAGAGAGTAAATCAACGATGATAATAACATCGCTGATGGGAGCAAGCATCAAAGCGGCTCGCTCTCCCCAATCACATCGGATATTGTAGTCTGCCTGATCGAATATCATTGCATTTACTGAAACCAGGGGGTCTAACAAGCGCATGCAACGGAGGCTGCGTGCGCGAGTCTCGCATCAATGGCGAGTGCGGCTCGCGGCCCCGATAATGCGCAGCGTTAGACGCTTGCCTGCTACTCGCAGTCGAATTTCTGATTGATTACTCGTATAATAGAACCGCCATGAAACTAAAAGTCATAGTTCACGAAGCAGAGGAGGGAGGCTACTGGGCAGAAGTTCCCTCTATCCCAGGCTGCGCCACACAAGGTGAGACCTTTGAAGAGTTGCTACAGAACATCTACGATGCGGTTGAGGGATGTCTGGCGGTTGATGTTTCACCATCCGAAATCTCTGAAAGCGACCGGATATTAGAAATTGCGGTATGAAATCTATATCCGGTAAAGAGCTGGCGAAAGTATTAGAACGGCATGGATAGACGTTGATACGTGTTCAGAGTAGCATCATATCTACGGGAAACAAGGAAGCAATGTGCGGCTTTCGGTTCCAGTACATGGCAATCAGAGACTAAAGAGAGGCTTACTCAAGCACCTGATGAAGCTTGCAGGGCTGACAGAGAATGATCTGTAATTCACTACGCGTCTTCTAAGAAACAACCCAGCAAGCGATTGATTCTAGGAAGTGGGGCAGACAGCATTTGAGTCTGCTTTAACCAGTTCGTATCCGAAGCGGCGTGCAGGGCGCTGTAGATTTCTCAGCGCCCTGTCTCGATATTGTTCTTCATATGCTTGCTGCCCCAAGTCTATATACTCTGTCCCTTACTTCAACATTGAGTAGATCATTCTTGCCAGTTTGTAAGCTGTCGCTGTTATCGCTTTTGGCGCTCCCAGCCTCGCACGCATTCTGCGAATGTACGCTCCCAATGCGCTCTGGCTGTGATGTAGCGATTGGGCTGCCTGCCTCAGAGCATTAGCTGCTCGATTGGCTCCCGGCTTGGTCCTGGTTGATAAGACTTTTCCGCCGCTTATTTTCGAGCCCGGCGCAAGACACATCCACGACCCAAAATGTTTTCCAGTTGGCCATCTCGTCATATCACACCCTATCTCGCTGATGACTACCAATGCAGTCGAAGTCTCTATTCCATCTATCTGAGTCAGGTCTACGCCCGTCATCTCATACAGGTACTTGCGTGCATTGAATCCTACCCGCTTGCCTTCAGTCCTGCGAGCGCATCGGGCCGCAGGCATCGGCTTGACGGTTGTGCGGACTACTTTATGCATCGTCTCAAGTTGCTGCTCAAGTTCGCGGTCACATTCCGAAATCTTCTGATGGTAGAAGTCATACAACTCAAGGCCCTGCTTTAGTGAAAACAGATGCTCCCGGCGGTAATTGCCTTGCGGTAATTGCCTTCCAGCGATTTGGCAATGGTCTCGACAGAGTTCTTACACTTTGGATCGCGCAAGGAGGCAAGCCGTTTCGGATCACGTTGACCAGCAAGGATGGCTCGGATGATCTTCAATCCGGTTACTCCAGTAATGTCGCTGATGAGGTTGTGAAGTTGGATGTTCATCTGTGAGAGAGCCTTCTGCATGTGCTGAATATGGGAAGCCGCCGAGCGCACAAGCATTGCACGTTGACGCAAGTAAGAGCGCAACACGACAATCTCGTCGGCAGGCCGAAAAGCGCCTTCGAGCAGGCCATAGGTATGAAGCTCTTGCAGCCACTGACAGTCCAAGACATCACTCTTGCGACCAGGCACATGCTTGACTCTACGAGCATCTACAAGTTTAACTTCAAAGCGAGGACTATCGAGTAGCTCGAAAAGAGGAATCCAGTAGACGCCAGTAGATTCCATGACAATCGTGGAAACTCGACACTGCTCAAGCCAGTCAGCGATCCGATAGAGGTCAGAGGTGAAAGAGGAGAACTCTCTGCCACTTTCAACACAGCGATGAGCAGGAACAGCAACGAAGTGGGAAGCAGAGCCGACATCAATGCCACAAGCAATAGGATGAGTGATTGAAAGCTTCCTACGCCTGAGTGAGGCTTTGCGAGAAGAGGCGGGCTTAGACTTGGCTTTCATGCGAGATAGCTCCATAATGAGTGGGAATAGCGCGACTAGGAGCGGAGGTTGTCAAAGGAAACACTCTTCTAAACAAAGGAAACACTCTTCTAAACGGGAGAGCCGAAGCTTCACCAATGGCGCCGACGCAAACCTCCGGGACCAGCCTAACAGCCAATAGAGGCGGGCGGTCAAGAGAAAACAGTTCTATCTTGGCCCCGAAAGGCTTGTTTTCTTCGCGAGCATCATTTAATCACCTACTGCATGTGCTCTGACTTTTTACTTCTCTGTGCGGTGTCAGATTCTCTGCACCAAACAGCCAAACGGGCTCTCAGTCTTGTTGCTGCTGACTGCGCTCCAGAAGATTAACCGTTCCGCACCGGCCTCACTCAAACGCGACGGGAAGCTTTTGCTCTCCAGTTATCTACGAGATACCGGCGCGGGCAGAGCAATTCCAGAAAGTTGACAATAGCTGGTGGAGGTCGCCTCCCAATCAAACGCGACGGGATCGTCCCAGTTAGGCGTCGGAGATGACGACCTCCATAACTGCATCATTTCCCGAACAGCATCTCTTCTCTATAATCCTCCCCTTGTTTCATTACATAGTAGGCTGCCTGCGCAAGCTTGTGCGCTATGACGTTATAGGCTACTAGCTTTCGCGCGCTGCCCCGATGCCTCGCGAGATGTCCTTGATAGCAGCGACGGATTCTGGGGTAGCTGCGCACTGCCACGACTGCTGCCTGGTTGAATGCTGATTTCAGATAAGCGTTGCCCTGCTTGCTTGAGCGACCCCGGCGGCTGACCGCCCCTGATTGTGCTACTCCGGGCACCAGCCTACAGTATGAACTGAAGTGGCGAACTGTGCTGAAGCGGGAGATCTCTCCCACTTCGTAAAGGATAGTCAGTGCCAGTATCTTTCCTATGCCGGCTACTTTCAGCAATCGCTTGTAATCTGCCTTGTCACGGGTCAGTGAAAGAATCTGCTGCTCAAGCTCCGTTATTTGCTTCGACAGCAAATCAATCCTCTCAAGCTGATGAGCCGCGCTCATCACAAGCAGCGGATGAGAGAACCACTCTCGAAGGTCTTCGTCTTCGGCCAGCTTGATGTGGTTGCGAGAGCTACAGAGTATGCCTTCACGCAATAGCAACTGACGAAGAGAGCCGTACTCCTGCGCCCGCAGTCCGACAACGTGCATACGTCGGCGGAGAAGATCACGGATGGGACGTGTGGAGGCTGGGTAGATGTAAGATTTGGGAATCACGCCAGCTCGCAACAGTTTTGCCAAAGTGAAAGCATCCCTGCGGTCTGTTTTCACTTTAGCTTGAGTAATCATCGCCAGGCCGAGCGTGTGAGCCAGTGAGACATGGAAACCGTTTGCTTGCAAACCATCAACAAGCCAGTACCAGTTGAAGGTGCTTTCGACGACGATCTGCAAGTTGGGCTTGAAAGGTAGAAGCAGGTTCGAGATACGAGGCAACTCGTTAGCAGCTTTCTGCTGAAGATGGATTGATAGGGTCTCATCAACCACACAGAGGTGAGAGTCTCTTGCGCTGAGATCAATTCCGCAGTAAAACACTTTAGGCGGTCTCCTTTCTTAGAAGAAATATTTTCAACTGTCTGCGGGTGATTATATGTCGCCCGCAAGACCGCCTCTATTGATTATCAAGCGCATGCAACGGAGGCCGCGAAGCAAGTTTCGCATGTTACAATCGATACCGCTCGCGGCCCCGCTGATGCGAGTCGTTAGACGTGCCCTGTTTTCAGCAAGTTTTTCTATCTTCTCTTAATATTCTCTTGTGATTGTAAGATTTCAGCATCATGTTGCTCTTGTCGCAACCTCTTTTTATGCAAGCTCGCAAGGTGAGCAGGTACGAACCCTTTCGGATAAAGCTCCACGGAGGGAAGCCCTCGCCTTCGTCGTTTCCTCTGACAGAACATATCTACATTTCGCTCCTTCGATAACAAGAACTTCAAAAAACTAACTCCTTTGTATCGGCAGGTCTGACAGATGCTTAACAGCAGGAGATAGCCGATCAGCTCAGTTTCTCTCATTGTCCCGACTGTATTTTCTCGATAGTACGCAAATTGCTTGATGGCATGTTCAGCGTTATTGTTATTCCAGGGCACCCCATCGTAGTTGAGGAATGTGAACAGTTTGTCCCGATACTTTGCCAACCGCATGCGAAGGGCGTCGGCAGCTTCGGAGCGGATACTTTGCTCTGAGAGGAGCTTGAAGTATTCCTGTACTTCTGATTCGTGTTTCTTGAGATATTTCTGCCTCAGTCCATACTCATCGATGGTTGCGATTATTACTCGCAGCAGTTTACCAAAGGGTTGGGTAATCAACTTCAACTCCTCGTCAAAGGGATTGTTCAATAACTCTTGATTTATATCCCGTATAAGGTGAATGAGGCACTTCTGTTGAGGGCACTCGATAGCGTCGTAGGCATCGTAAAAATCAGAGATCAGCACACCGTGAAAATTCTTCAGCAACTCCCTCAGAAAGTCTCCCTCTCTTGTAGGCCTATACATATATACGACCTCTTCAAGGTTCGTAAACACCCAGACATAGCCTTTACCGTTTTGCAACTTCACTTCTGTTTCATCCACATGCAGGAGCGTTCCAGACAGGATTTTTTCAAGCAGCTTTCGGTATGTCACCTTATAGTATCTAGCCATCAACGACTTAAACATGTAGATTTCCGTGTAGAAAATGCGTAGGCCGAAAAGCTCTTCGAACATTCTCCGAATTGTCTCAAGGCTGATCCTGTATTCGACGTGCTGAAACATGGCCCAACTTTTTAAGCTGTGAAAGTGCTTATCCAATCTCTCGTGCTGATGAGGAACGAACTCTTCACCGCATTTTAGACATTGATGTACTGACGTCCTGAACTCAATCACTTTCCTTTTAATCCCACTCGAAGTTAGCTCCAAATCAAACGCTCTCTTTACTCTTGGTTCCTGAGTTCGAACCGGCTTCTTAACTCCGCTGATTATTTCCTTGCTCCTACAAGCGGGACATCTTGAAGCCACGATCACAACCCGCTTGGATGCCCTGAGCCTCTGCCTCCGATTGGTAGACTGCTTTTTTCTCGCTCTGTTTTTCTTAAGGGTCTTGCTGGTGCGGATATAAACCCGTTCCCTTTGATAGTCAAAATAAGCGCAGTTGTTCACGTACTCATAATCACTGTTAACGAAGTTTATTGGTCCCCACTTGTAGTAGTCAGTCAGTTTCTCGACATCACTCACAAAAGTTATCAGCGGACGGTCTCTCTCGTCTATCAGTGATACTTCGTCCGAAGCGGTCTTGGCGATGATTACCTGGAGCAACTCAGTCACCTTCTTCAGGGCTGCGCAATCTTCCAGGTTGTACGTGATTAGCTTCTGCTTCCATCTCTCGCTGTGAGTAGCTTCCCATTGCATTCTCCAAACGATGCTCTGGATTCCTGAAGCATCTGACTCAGTCCACGAACAGCCCACACATCTGGCTATATCTTTTAGACTGTTCGAGTATGTTGGGAAGTAGATGTGGGAATAGATCAAAGAAAGGATATTGACTAGAGCGTTCAGTATCCTATCCACTAGCTTCTTTCTCTTTGCCACCTTCCTCATCCGCATGAGGAAAGCTCGCTCATAGTTCCCGTAACAGAACACTAAGAAGTCCTTGTGCCGGGTGACCTCTGCTACGAACTGCTCGAATATTTCGGACTCCTGATCTTTATGGTCGGCCCAGAAGGAGTAGTGTTTTTCTGAATCGCTACCTATGACTATCAGGCCAATGAGGTAAACGAACCCTGCCTCAGGATTGCTCTCAATATCGAAGTAGATGCGCACAGGGCTGTTAGGGAGTTCTGGCTTCCCAAGGACATAGATTCTCTTGTCACGTATCGCTAATGCTTGCAAGGCATGGTAGTGATGTTTCGTTTCCTGCTTTGCTCTCTTCCCCTTGCGTCGGGGCCTGAAAGTGTGAGCGAGTTGAGTGACGGTGAAGATACCTTTCCTGTTATAGCCATTGATCTCTTTCTCTGACATTGCTCGAAGCAGACTGATGTTATCTTCCCGCACCGCTTGATCGCGGCAGCGATACTGGAACTCACAGGCTTGGCAGTGCTCATTGAGAATCAGCTTCGGTGGTGCCTCAGCACTGCACATCTCTTTCAAATCCCGGAGGACTTGTTGAGCCTTCCTCAGATCGGGGTTAAGCTGCACCCTCATAGCCTTACATTCTTTGCCGTGCCAGATGATCCCCTTGTGTGGTGCTATCCCCTGGAATTGAGAGAGGAGTAGGCCGTATGTTTCTAGGAGAAGTCTCTGTTCTTTGTGGACCTGACGGCCTTCGTGGAACAGCATAGGGATATAAAGGAAGTTCCCCAACTCTGATGAGCCAGGCACTTTCTTCAACCCGTCAAAGGAAAGGCAGAAAAGATCATCTTCTAGGATGGGTTCCAAAATGAAGAGCGGCCCTCGTTTTAAGATAGAAGTAGTCAGGGGAATACTTCTTACCACTTCGTTACCCTTGTGTTTGGCAAGAATCATATCAATGGCCCGGAGTCTTACCTCGTTCTTTAAAGCTATGGTCAAGGTTCTCGTAATCGGATTGGGGGCCTTGCTGGCCTGTCTGTTTGAGATAGCTCTTGTACTTGCAGAATACGTAGCTTTCGAGCACGTCCCTAGATATCCATATCGCCATGAGTAATTTTCCGGTATCTACTATTGGCACGTCTAACGGCCCGGTTGACCGGGCGCGGCACATAATGCTGATGGAAATATACGAAATCCGCTTGCCGCGCTCCGGTCGAACCGATTGTTAGACGGCCTTGCGGGCGAGCCTTAATGAAACACTGCTTTATTGTATACAACCAATTCTCTGTACTTTTCATTCAGCAAATCATCAAAGCTAGTCTGCTCATAGACCAAAGTGCGTACATCTTCAGGCCCGAAAAGCAAAATGACTCTGGTACTAGCATATTTCTCTATTTGGGTTACAGTTCCTCTAGTGAACCCCGACATTGACAGGGCAATTCCTCTTACATCAACTCTGTTAGTTAGCTTGCCTAGTAGCTCTCGCATGACATCTGCTTCGATTGGTTCTTTCTCCCATTTGCATTCTATCAAGTAGAACTCTCGTTCGCGGAAGACAATTACATCCATTTCTTCATGAGAAGTTCTTACTCCTTCAAGTTGGGACCATCCTTGCTGTTCAAGTATTTTGGCAAGTAATTTTTGAAGGGCCCGCCCCTTGGTTGAGGACGCATTTCGGAAACTTGCTCGAATTCGTCTGCGATAGCATTTCGCCTTATATAATCAGCGGCACCCTGAAGGCCAAGATAAGAAAGCTTGTAACAACCCGCAGATTGTTCTTCCAGATGGCCTGAAACGGAGAGTACATGAGTGTTCTTCATTGCGACATCCTCATCCAGAGATTGCATCCGAGCTAGTGTCGTGTAATGAGCTTCTGCATGAGGCCCTTGTTCGTCGTAGATAGTTAATAAAGCCTCAATTATCCGTGTTCGGGCAGATTTGTTTTTTTGGGCCATCTCTACTGGAGCAATATTATTGGCCTCCGCATAGGTGATGCCCCTTGAGGTTATTACATGTGTAATTACGCTGCTAGGTTCTATTAGATTTCCATGCTCCATTCGATCCAGCACTTTTTCAAATTCGATTTCACCCCATCCTCGTTGCTCTCGTATTGAGTGCAGGTTGCAAGCATCATCTGAAACCGACCAAGCTTCATACAAAGCAGCAAGAATTGTTTTCTCAATTTCGGACTTAATCATAAACTTCCTTTTACAGCTTTGACCAATTTTAGAAAGTGACAGGCCATCTTAGGCCGTCTAACGACACGCATCAGCGGGGCCGCGACGTAACACTCAAAGTACCATACGAGACTCGCTTCGCGGCCTCCGCTGCATGCGCTTGTTGGGCGGCGCGTGGCTTGTAACAAACATCGTTACCACAACCGTTGTATTTGATATGCATCGAGGGTCGAATCTATACTAACAATTCTCATCTGTTCTACCATTGCTTGCGCTATCAAAAGCCGATCAAATGGATCACGGTGATGAAATGGCAGATTTATTAGCATCGCGGCATGAGACACTTCCAGATTAAGCAAATCAAAGCCATTGACGCTGAGTTGTTGTAGTATCAAAGCATCGAATGGTGCAGATAAAGTCAGCTTGCCTATGCTTACTTTGATTGCTATCTCCCACAAACTTGCAACGCTCAAGTATTTCTCATTCGCTTGGTCCTCTATCAGCACACGACCATTGGCGCTAAGATTGGGATTGCCCATTATGAACCAGAGGAAGGTGTGAGTGTCTAGTAGAAGCTTCATTTCAGGTATTCTTCAAAGTCTTCGAGCGGCTCATCAAAATCATCCGACATGATTATCAATCCCTTTGCGCTGCCAAACTGTGGACGCGGTTTTGCTGTCGGAACAGGTACAAGCTTAACGAGGTGCTGCGGGTCTTTTGCAATAATAATCTCTTCACCGCCGACAGCGGCATCAATGAGATCTGGTAACTGTGTTTTTGCTTCTTCTAGGCTGACTTGATGCATATTGTTTACCTCTCGCTCGAAAGGATAACATACTTAAGCAAGTAATGTTTAGATTGGCTGAGGACAAGACGCCCAACGATTCGCATCAGCGGGGCCGCGAGCGGAGCTGATTGTAACATTAGAAGGTTCTTTCGCGGCCTCCGCTGGATGCGCTTGATAATCAATAGAGGCGGTCTTGCGGGCGACATATAATCACCCGCAGACAGTTGAAAATATTTCTTCTAAGAAAGGAGACCGCCTAAAGTGTTTTACTGCGGAATTGATCTCAGCGCAAGAGACTCTCACCTCTGTGTGGTTGATGAGAACCCTATCAATCCATCTTCAGCAGAAAGCTGCTAACGAGTTGCCTCGTATCTCGAACCTGCTTCTACCTTTCAAGCCCAACTTGCAGATCGTCGTCGAAAGCACCTTCAACTGGTACTGGCTTGTTGATGGTTTGCAAGCAAACGGTTTCCATGTCTCACTGGCTCACACGCTCGGCCTGGCGATGATTACTCAAGCTAAAGTGAAAACAGACCGCAGGGATGCTTTCACTTTGGCAAAACTGTTGCGAGCTGGCGTGATTCCCAAATCTTACATCTACCCAGCCTCCACACGTCCCATCCGTGATCTTCTCCGCCGACGTATGCACGTTGTCGGACTGCGGGCGCAGGAGTACGGCTCTCTTCGTCAGTTGCTATTGCGTGAAGGCATACTCTGTAGCTCTCGCAACCACATCAAGCTGGCCGAAGACGAAGACCTTCGAGAGTGGTTCTCTCATCCGCTGCTTGTGATGAGCGCGGCTCATCAGCTTGAGAGGATTGATTTGCTGTCGAAGCAAATAACGGAGCTTGAGCAGCAGATTCTTTCACTGACCCGTGACAAGGCAGATTACAAGCGATTGCTGAAAGTAGCCGGCATAGGAAAGATACTGGCACTGACTATCCTTTACGAAGTGGGAGAGATCTCCCGCTTCAGCACAGTTCGCCACTTCAGTTCATACTGTAGGCTGGTGCCCGGAGTAGCACAATCAGGGGCGGTCAGCCGCCGGGGTCGCTCAAGCAAGCAGGGCAACGCTTATCTGAAATCAGCATTCAACCAGGCAGCAGTCGTGGCAGTGCGCAGCTACCCCAGAATCCGTCGCTGCTATCAAGGACATCTCGCGAGGCATCGGGGCAGCGCGCGAAAGCTAGTAGCCTATAACGTCATAGCGCACAAGCTTGCGCAGGCAGCCTACTATGTAATGAAACAAGGGGAGGATTATAGAGAAGAGATGCTGTTCGGGAAATGATGCAGTTATGGAGGTCGTCATCTCCGACGCCTAACTGGGACGATCCCGTCGCGTTTGATTGGGAGGCGACCTCCACCAGCTATTGTCAACTTTCTGGAATTGCTCTGCCCGCGCCGGTATCTCGTAGATAACTGGAGAGCAAAAGCTTCCCGTCGCGTTTGAGTGAGGCCGGTGCGGAACGGTTAATCTTCTGGAGCGCAGTCAGCAGCAACAAGACTGAGAGCCCGTTTGGCTGTTTGGTGCAGAGAATCTGACACCGCACAGAGAAGTAAAAAGTCAGAGCACATGCAGTAGGTGATTAAATGATGCTCGCGAAGAAAACAAGCCTTTCGGGGCCAAGATAGAACTGTTTTCTCTTGACCGCCCGCCTCTATTGGCTGTTAGGCAGACGCAAAACTAGTGCTCTGTAATTTTAGTTTTTGGTTTTCACTTTCTCATAGTGGCGGCTCAACTTCTCTCGCGCTTGCGTGATTGAGAATTGCCACTTGACTTTAATCTCTAGCTCGTTTCGCTCTTTGACAATTGCTTGTATCTGACGATCCAGTTCCTCAATCGAACTGATCCGCCGACTTAAACAAATGCGCGACAAGACAGACTGTTCTAATTCTGCTATGTTGAGCCACGAGCCTTTCTTCGGCGTGTAGTGCATCTCGAATCGCTGCGCCAAAGCGAAGGCTTCTTCTGGTCCCAAGTTCTCGTAAAACGAACTGGCATTGTGCGTGTTGAGATTATCCTGCACCAGCACGATTCTGTCCGCATCACCCCACATCCCCGCGACGCTCTGCTGAAAGCGACAGTAATCCAATTTCTTCCTTTGATGACTTGTCTCTACAAGGCGCTTGCCTGTCAATGGCTCAAAGGCCACCGGCAGATTGGCTGTACCGTCTCGCTCATACTCATAGTCGAAGCGAGCGGGCTTGCCCGACTTCATCTCCAGCGGCGCGACGACCTCCCCCACGAGTTGCACGGGCATTTCATCAAAGCAGATTATGGGAAAGCAGATTATGGAGCGCTTTTCGTCATACGCCAAACTGTAGAGGTGCAACACGTCTTCCATTCGTGCCAGATATTGGGCAGTGATCGCGCCTATGCACCACTGCTTTTTCAAGTGCGGCTTGAGTTTGTTTTTTTCAGAATTTCCTTTACCGCATTATGAGAGATACTTTCGACAAATCCGAGTTCTACGGCTTTATCGGCAAGCAGGCGCAAACTCCAGCGGGCATGTCCCGTGGGCGCAGTAGAGTAAGCCAGGGCTGTAATCTTGGCTCGTTGAGCGCCATTGATTTCAACGGGTCTGCCAGAACGGGGCTTGTCGGTCAAAGCTGCCTTCAAGCCTTCAGTTTCGTAGCGACGCTTGATGTTATAGACGGTAGCCACACCACACGAGAGAGTTTGAGCAATCTCGGCAGGCGGAACTTTTCTATCAAGCAAGTCGAGAATGCGAGCGCGAGTTTGCTGACGATTATTGCCGTTGCCGGAGCGAAACAGAGTTTTCAAAGAACTACGTTCTTGACGGGTCAGGTGAATGAACTGCGTTTGTCGAGCCATAGCAGAATGATAGCAACGGCTATAGCTATTTATCAAAACTTCAATTACAAAGCACTCCTTAGTAAAGTTGATAGAAGAAGCGGATATAAGCTATGCTCAAGCTGTTGATGACTAATAGATACTGGAGTTTTATATATGGTTGAAGCTATTGACGAGTTGCAAGAACAAGATGATATAGACGTAATTGATGAAGCATCATCTGATGATTCAACTGTTCCACCTGTGCAATACGATATTACGAGTTACGGTGCGGACTACGATGTTGAGGGGCTTGTTAAGCGACTGAATCGCGGAGACATACTAATCCCCCCTTTTCAACGAAATTATGTCTGGAACCAACAAGAGGCGTCTCGCTTTATTGAATCCTTATTATTAGGACTGCCTGTGCCCGCGATATTTTTGGCCCGAGAACCGGATACGAACAAACTCTTAGTAATTGATGGTCAGCAAAGATTAAAGACTCTTCAATTCTTCTATAGCGGTATCTTTAATCCAAAGGATGACGACAAGAAACAGCAAGTATTTAAACTAACTAAAGTACAGAGCAAGTTTGAAGGACTGACTTTTAAAACGCTAGAAGAACAGGATAGAGTTAAATTGAACGACTCACTAATTCATGCCATTATAGTTAAACAAGAATCTCCACAAGACAACAATACAAGTGTTTATCATATATTTGATAGACTCAATAGCGAAGGACGTAGGTTACAGGGCGAGAGCATCTAAATTCCCAACAAAAGTGAGGGGTTCAACTTTTCGAGCAATTTTGCCAATTCAAATTACCGTCAAAAGTCGAAGGAATTTGCTCATATTTGTATCTGGTATAGAAGTCTAAGAAACCAAAATCCTTATTCTCCTAGAAAATTAGATGCTCTCGCCCTAACGTAGGTTAACAGGGCTATTGCAAAGTAGGTCTATCGGCGCAAAATGAGATTCAGCGCTTCAAGCGGATTGGCACTGTAGCTTCTTCTTGCCGCTGCTAGATTGTTTATGCCCTGTCTCAGAACCAATCCTATTATCAGATTGTTTATCACGGCCATCACCTGCGCCGCCTCTCCCACTTTTAATCTGCAACCATCCTCCCCTAGCGTTTTGTCTTTCCGATAGTGCAACCCGTTTTCTATCCCCCAGTGCCTTCTCACTATTTCCATCAATCTCTCGGCTGTGGCTTCTTCCCTCCTCAGACTTGTCACTCCATAGCTCACTTCACTTCGCTTCTTGCCAGTACTTATCTCTTCGACTTCTCGCTCAATCTTGAAGACCTGCTCAAGGCAGGGCCACTGCAAATATCCCTTCAACAGGCTGGTCGCCACAAGACGCCTCTCCTCTATTCGTCCGTGCCCCTTTTCTATCGTCTCAGCTCGTGACAAGTCATTCTCCATTGCTTTCAGCGCCGTCTTGCCTTCCTCAATCTCGAATGCTGCCTCTATCTCAGCCCTCAATGTGGATTGATTATCTTTGACCGTCCACACATACTCTCCTCCGCCCTCGACTACCATTTGAGACAGTTCTCTCTGCGCAAACATCGCATCGCCTGTCACGATTTTTCCCTTTAAATCTACGCTTTTTAAGACTCGTGGTGCTGCAACTATCTCGTTTTCTTTGCATCCTACTTCAACCTGGCAAAGCACTATGCCTTCAGCAGGAAGATAGGCTGCCAGCAGGTGAACTCCCTGTGTTTTGCCTGGAGGAATCGTCCCTCGCAAGGTCTTTCCATCTAAGGGCATCTGTAAAGACAAGCCTCCTTCCACAGTTGAAAGCAGAAACTGCGTGAATGATTCTTGAAGCTGCTCGACCGAAACCGCCCAACCAAGTATGCGAGAGAAAGTAGTCGGATGAGGTGTAGTCTTTCGCTTGAGCTTGAGAGCTTCGATGAGCAAATCCTTGCGAAGAGCGATCCAGTGAGCAATCCCCTCAGGGTCATCCTCGCCGGCAAGCTTTGCCAAAATGACAAAGACCAAAGCGACCGCCAGAGGGTAACGCACGCCCTTTGGTTTGCGGCGATCAGTAAGGCAGTCGAGGTGATAAAAGAGACTATCGACATCAAAGATAAACGGCTCGGATTTTTGCTCCAATGAGAAGCTTGCAGTGTTATGCTTCATCTAAGACCTTCCTCCGGTTCAGTTTTGAATTACTTTGCTATTGAACCGAGGTAGGTCTTTTCTTTTCAATTGTCAAGCGACTTTGCAGGAACCCTGCGTAGGTTAACCCCGCAAGAAATTCGTACGGCTATCGATCATGGCGCTTTTATTGATCTGATCAAAGAACTCAATGAATACGATAAATGGAGAAGTATATATGGTAAAAAAAGCAGCCGGTTGAAAGACCAAGAACTGATCCTTCGCTTTCTAGCATTCTATTTCTCTAGCGATACATACGAGAAACCTATGCATGAATTTCTTAATAAGTTTTCTCAGAAACATCGCAAAGCTGATGAGCAGTTTTTAATGGAGGCAAGGAAAATATTCACCAGTACTATTGACGTGGTCCAACAAAGTATTGGCAAGAAAGCATTCAGGCTAGTGGCGGGAGTCAATGCTGCTGTCTTTGATTCTGTAATGGTCGGCCTTGCACGAAAACTTAATAAGATGCGTATCGAAGATTATGAGAAAGTCAAGAAAGCCTATAACGATCTGCTCAATGACACCGAGTATGTCAGACTTGTTTCACAATCTACATCGGATGAAAGCAATGTGTCATCTAGGCTCAAAAAAACCACTGAGAAATTCGATGACATCTAAATCAATGGTTCGGACAAAATCAGGCGGCAATCGCGCCGTAAGCCCTGAGTTTGTCATAACAGGGGTGATTTTTCACCCAACTCAGATCGAGAGCTAAGTTCTCAATAAATAAATCGAGCAATCGTTGATTGAAATGACGCTGTTTCCAACTCGCCATCGAGAAAACTTGCACGGACTCATCAGTCTGCGCCAGCAATTGCTCGGCACGCGCTAGATTGAGCGTCGCCAAGCTCGCATTAAAGTGAAAATCCAGTGCGGCCTCGGCTCGCGCCTGACA
This sequence comes from Blastocatellia bacterium, assembly GCA_963728545.1. Taxonomy (GTDB): domain Bacteria; phylum Acidobacteriota; class Blastocatellia; order UBA7656; family UBA7656; genus DASUNP01. Next base: position 231,642 of record CAVSKO010000002.1, on the reverse strand, counting down.
GTCCGACAGGCCTGTGAACTGTTTGCTGTCGCGGAAGATAAACTCGATCTGGAAACGCGCGGCGTACAACTCGACCAGCTTGTGAGCGTCCAGTTCCAGATCCGTCGAGGCCAAGACAATGTAACGCGCCTTGTTGGCTTGCTTGCGATTGACCAGGACGACCACACGCAGTTTCCGCTTAAGGGAAACGTGCCAGACGATAGCTGCATACAGATGCACATATTGAGCCTCCTTCATCGTGCCGAGATAGGCAAAACGGCCCAAGTCTTGAAAGTTGGCCTTGCCCGAATACTTGCGCTTTCGCCCGCGTCGCTTCGGGTGCGGCCCCGTATAGAGGAAATGACAGTCGGCATCGCAGCGCAACTTCGTGATCGGATGGAGCTTGAGCGAAACGACCTCATCAATATATTTCTTTTTCGCAAAGTAGCCATCCACACAGTGATATTTGATACTTTGTGGCAAGCGGTGACGCTGCGCACGCAGTTGCTGCTTGTAAAAATCAATCCGAGTCTCCTCTTTTTCCTGCTGCGAGGCGGCCTCGCCATCACCGGGTGGCGTCTGCGCCACGGCCAACGTGAAGGCGCAGCGGCGCGTCACATCAACGACCGCAAGGGTGGAAATCTCCAGCCCGCGTTCGGCGCGAGAAGTGCAACCGTTGAAGAAATGGCCGAGACCAAAAGTCTGCTTGCCGCTCTTGGGGATGAAAGAAGCATCTTGAGCCGAGATGATTTCCGAGAGCCGACTGATGGCTGTGGCCATGACTTGTTGATGAAAGACCAGCCAGTCAAACGAGCGCCGGAACTGTCGTGCAATCGTGCGCTCGGAGTAGTCACAGTAGCGGCTCAGATTGCGAAAGTTGACTCTTCCGCGCAGGGCGAGGATAGTAGCAAACAAAGTTTCAAGGAACTTACGCTGCGGTTGACTGAGAGCAGGCATCTGTTTGAGAATGTCTTTGACAATTGTCATAGGCCATTAACCGGTTGAAGTGGAGTTCGACACTCAGATTCAACCAGTTCTTGGCCTTTCTTGTTAACCCCTTTCGATCAAATAATGTCCGAAGTATTGTAAATGCAGAATAGAGAAATAGCTAAACAATTACAAAGGCTCGATACCCCCATAAAGAAGACCGATGAAGCATGTGCAAACAATTTGGAGTTGCAAGCCGAATGGGCTAAGTATTTATGTATTCTAAGTGCCGGCCTTATCGAGAATGCATTGAAAGAAATATATATCGGTTTTGCCTATAAGAAGACGAGTAAGCCTATCGCTAATTACATAAGCTCCGCCATATCTCCGATCCGAAATCCTAAGACGCAAAGATTCCTTGATATAGCAGAAGCCTTTAGCCCTGCTTGGAGAGATGAATTGGAAAACTATGTAAATATTAACGGTCGCCTGGAAGCAATTGATTCGATAATGAACCAACGCCACTTGATAGCTCATGGGAAAAACCAGCATTCGAATATAACGCTTGGCAACCTTAAGGACTACTTGGCTAAAAGTGTAGAAGTCATAGAATTCATTGAAAAACAATGCAACCGATAGGGAGCCTGTCCGCAACTTAGGCGCTGCCTAACGGTGGGATGAGCCGGGAGCGATAGCAAGTCGGCTCCATCCCAAAGCTGGGCGATGCCGAACTTCTACGCGCACAATTCGAGCTAACGAAAATACTCTTCGAGCGCTCGTTGCGCGGCAGTGTCTGACGAATTCTGTGAGGCCAAACGCTTCAACGCTCCGCTGATTTCCTTGGCAAGACCAGGTGCCTGCGCGAGGCATTCCCGGGTACCAATGGCATCGAGATTCGTTGCGACCAGGAAACTGTAGAGCGTGTCACCATCCCGGCCAAGCATCGCAAGGCAGCTGGTCTTCTGGAGCCAGTTCCATAGATCGGCTGGGGAAATGGCGATAGCAAGGTCGAACGCGTCTAAAGCGCGTTCGCCTTCCCCCTTAACCATTAGCGCCACCCCTTTGTCGAATGCCGCAACCTCGGAACTGGGATCGAGAGCCAGAAGCATGTCGCAGATCTTCACAACCCTGTCTGGATCGTCCTGCACAGCTTGCAGCGCGTCTGTTAGAGCTTCCGCAAGACGGGGTCGCGGGTCGAAATGTTCCCGGAGGATTTTCAGTACTTGATCGCTCTTCCCGGTGTGCAAGTTGGTCAGTGAAAACACGACCATGGTTCCGCCAGTCGCGAGGATGGAGTCAATTCTGTAGGGAACACCCTCCAACTCTATGGTCGCACCTACGTGTTGTTCGGGCGTTAGGATCGGTTCATCTTCCGGCAGGCGTGATGCGCCATGTGGTTGCTTTGGACCTTGGCTCATAAGGACACCCCCTTTCGACTGTCTAGAATCATGCATATTGGTGAGCCAAGAATGGTACCTTCTCGCATTGATGTGATCAGCAGAAACGATATCAAGCTGTAGGACGGGCCATTCTTTTGAAAGAAAGGATAATTGAGAGAATGCGGTTCGGCTTGCCACCTGCCCTGCGCATCTTGTCGGAAGCTCATGTCGCTGAAGTATTTCATCGAGCAGTACAGATGAAGCCGGTATTGACACACTTGGCTTGAGATAATAACCATTCCTGGACCGGCATAGTCCTCAAAGCTGTGGTCGCCTTCGTAGAAGTAGCAAAAGGACTGCAGTCTTCCACCGCCTCGCACGGCTTCTTCAAGGCTCTGGATTCGCCTTTGGTCAAATACATGGCGTAGGACCTCTCGCGTTTTGGTTACAAGCGACTTCGCATCCTCCAGCCCTGCCAGCGCGCGTTCGACACCAGCGCCGCTCCGGATTCCGAAACGAAGCGACCCAAGGTTTCGTACCGTCTGCAGCCGCGAAAGCTCCTTCTCGATGCCTTGCAAGTCGTTAGATCCTTCAGCCCGTTTGATTGCGACCTGCCCAATCAATTCTGCGATACGCCGCGCAAGCGCAGCATCGCTGGCAGGTCGGTCACGAGTCTCATCGGGAATCTGCACAAAAAGCTGATTCACCTTGCTCTCCGAGATGTAGCAGAAATACTGGAAACTAGTTAGCAAAGGTTGGCCTGGCCAGGGAGGCTCGCTCTTAAAGTCAGCTACATTCGCTTGAGCGGGGCCTGTTTCGGTCGCCTGTGTAGGAAGCAGGTGCACTGTTGCTGCCGTGTAGTCGGATTCGAGTCCGAAAACTGAAAGCAGTCGGTGCCTTGCGGAATCAGTGACATTTGTAAAATCTATAATCTGAAGCTGACGGATCCCTAAATGCCATTGAGTAATGTCGCATGGTCCAAGCAGAACCGGAACAAAGCGATCATATCGTTCCTCCATCCCCCAATGTACTTCCCGCGCGACCCATTTCGACTCTAGGGAATTCTGCGACATCGCCACGAGGAACCATTCCGACTCCTCGAGTCCCCGTCGGATGGTGTGCTCCCAGTCTGACCCGCCTCGAATCTTGTCCTGACTGCACCAAGTTGACAATCCATGCGATTTGAGCAGTGACTGGATCTCGCGCTTGACAAATTCCCAATCCTCCGTCGCATGGCTGATGAACACTTGGCTCATGATTCACATCCTTATCATGTACTTGGCGTACGACTCGTCCGCCTAACGTCGTGGTCAGCGGGCGTGGCTCACAACACCGAAGGAAACCTAAGAAAATCTCTCGCCGTGCCCTACTGCCTGTGTTTGTTAAGCGCAGCTTCGCAGGTTTACCCCTCACTTGATAGAGCTCAGCCGTTGGCGGTATCTTCGCCGACAGCCTTACATATGAACGGGTCACCAGTGACGTTCAATCTCTTTCCTTGCCCGGTTAATTTTGAGATGTAGCCTTTGTCCATAGAGTCTCCTTTCTTGTGGGGTCTTATCTTAATTCCTATGCTGGTTATTAGTCTAGCCAGCACTGCACTCCCTGCGCCTAACGGTTGGGATGACCGGGCGCGCGAACGGCACTGGTGGAACCATAAGAAATCCGCTTCGCGCGCTCCGGTCGATCCCGTTGTTAGGCTGTGCCTTTTCATCACCTACTCTTTCTGCTCCTGTTCCTTTCGCATGATAATGCAATGACGCCTATAGCTTCTCAGTTGAAAGATCAGTTATTGGCGGCTTTTTTCTGCGTTTTCGCAAAATCACCGGCCTTGATGATCGTTATTCTCTTCGGGTCAATGTGCCGCCGCATTGCGGAGAGAATTTGATCCGGTGTAAGGGCTTCGATTTTTTTCTCCAACTCCGCATCCCATGTGAGCGTGCGATTGAGGTAGAGGCGGTTGGCCAGGCGACTCGCCAACTCGTTGTCCTGTGCGCGGCTGACCTGGCGCGATTGCAGCCAGCCCGTCTTCGCCGCCTTCACCTCATCAGCCGTGAAGCCATCCTTCAACACGCGTTCGATCTCTTCTTTGAAAGCGGCTTCAAGCTTCGCGGCGTTCTGCGGCGCGTAGATCGCATTGGCTGTGAACCGCCCACTCTTGTCGAGCGGGCTTATACTCAAGCCGGAGCTGATACCGTAGCTGATGCCTTCTGTCTGGCGAATGCGTACGGCGAGGCGTGAATTCAAAAACCCGCCGCCGAGCATGTAATTCCCCAGGATCAGCGCCGGATAGTCAAGGTTGTCATCACGCAACTGGAGGTTCATTCCTGCGACAAACATTGCGTTCGGTTTATCTGGCGTTTCAATCACCTGATTGACCGGCGCGATATCTTTGTAGACTTCTGTTATCCGCGCAAACTGAATTTTGCTCTTCCAGTCGGCAAACAACTCACCCGCCAGTTTCGCCACTTCCTTGTCGTCGAATTCGCCGACTACTGCGAGTTCGCTATTGCCCGCGCCGTAGAAGTCCGCATAGAACCTCTTCACATCGTCGAGCGTGACGGTCTTGGACTCAGCGATCATCTCATCGAATGTCGCCGCGTACCAAGGGTGACCTTTGGGATATGGCGAAAGGTGACGTTGCAGCGTGATAAAGGCGAGGGATTGCGGCTCGCGCTTCTGGAATTCGAGAATGGCGATCTGCTCCTGTAGAGCCTGCTCGAATTCTTTGGCAGGGAATGACGCTTCACGCATTACTTCGGCGACCAACCGCATCGCGGCGGGCAGGTTTTCGCGCGTGGTTTCGATTGAAGCAAAGGCTTGCTCCGTGCTGCCGAAGATCTGCACTTCGGCATTGAGCTTGTCGAACGCGTCCTGAATCTGCTCGCGCGTGCGTTTAGCCGTGCCGCGCATGAGCATCTGTCCGGCTATGCCTCCGGCTGCGCTCCGGTTCATCAGGGTTTGCTCGTTGCCGAAGTGCAGGGTCAGCGATGCGAAGACCTTGCCGCCACGTGTCTTTTTCGGCACGAGCACAAGTTTCATCCCCCCTGGCGTGGTTGACCGTATCGCGCGCGACTCAATATTGGACGGTGACGGGTCGAATGCTTCACCAGTCGCAACGGCGGCCTCGCCCTTATAATCCTTGACCATCGCGTATACGTCGGGGCGCTGTGGGATTTCGGAGCGGTCAGGCTTCTCCGTCGGGATGAAGATACCGACCGTGCGGTTTGAGAGCTTGAAGTACTCTGTGGCGACGCGCTGCACGTCGGCGGTCGTAACTTTCTTGATGCGGTCGCGACGCAGGAAGTAGAGCCGCCAGTCGCCCTGTGCCATGTACTCGCTCATTATCAGGCCGATCTGGTCGGACGCAGCGAGTTCAAGCTCAATTCGCTTAAGCAGTTTGGTGCGAGCGCGCTCGACTTCTTCTTTAGTAGGAGGGTTCTTCAGCACGTCATCAATCACTTGCATCATCGTCGCCTTCGCGTCGTCGAGGGCAGCATCTTTCGAGATGATCGCTAAGAGCATAGAGGTGTTGGGGTCATAGCTCGCCTGTTCGAAATTGCCGACGAAAACGGCCTTCTTAGTTTCGACGAGCGCCTTGTGTAAACGTCCTGAAGGCGTATCGCCAAGTGTCGCCCCCAGCACTTCGATTGCCGGGAAGTCCTGGTGCGGCCCCGCAGGGATGTGATGCGCGACGCCAACGCCCTGAATGTCACCCACGCGACGCACGGTCACGAACCGCTCGCCATCCTGCGTCGGCTCGGCGGTGTAAATCTTCGGCAGTGTGCGCGATGGTTTCGGAATTTGCGCGAAGTATTCATTTACGAGCTTGAGCGCGCCCGCCTCGTCGAACTTGCCGGCGATCATCAGCACGACGTTGTCCGGCTGGTAATAGGTCTTGTAGAAGGCTTGCAGGCGATCAATTGGCACGTTCTCAATATCGGAGCGGTCGCCGATGGTTTCCTTGCCGTAGTTGTGCCACTCGAAGGCCGCTGCTGTAATGCGCTTAATCAGCGCCTGAAACGGATTGTTCTCGCCCGCCTCAAACTCATTGCGGACGACCGAGAATTCTGTGTCGAGGTCCTTCTTGGCGATGAACGAGTTGACCATCCGGTCCGCTTCGAGGTCGAGCGCCCAGCGTAGATTCTCTTCGGTAGCCTGGAAGGTTTCGAAGTAGTTCGTGCGGTCGAAGGAAGTCGTGCCGTTCGGGCGCGAGCCGTGCTCGGTCAGCTCCTGAGGAATGTTTTTATGTCTCGGCGAGCCTTTAAAGACCATATGCTCGAGCAGGTGTGCCATGCCGGTTTCGCCATAGTTCTCATGTCGCGAGCCGACCAGATACGTGATATTAACGGTGATGGTTTGCTTTGATTGATCTGGAAAAAGCAACACCCGCAGGCCGTTGGGCAAACGATATTCAGTAATGCCTTCGACCGAGGCCACTCGCTCCACGCCCGGCGGCAACTTGGGTGCAGTTGATTGCGTGTTTCCCGACCGGGGGGAATTGGGCATCGGGCTGTTAGATGATGCCTGGGATGGGACTGTGAGAATTAGCGCCATCAATACAAGTGGTAAAAAAATCTTTGCTTTTCGGTATCTCATAGCTTCTCCCTTCTAGTATCTTTGATTCCTTTGCTTAAGCGTTTCGCAGGATCGGCCTGCGCACGTGAATACGCTCGTTAGGCCGCGCCGCTTGTGAAGTATATCCTTCTATCTTCGCTATTCCTATCCTGTTCCGATTACTCATCAGTGATAGCTAGACCAGGATATGATAATTCATATTTGGCCATCCAACTCCTGGTGTAGGGATTGTTGCCAGGCGATTCTACAGGCAAAGCCGGATAGCAGCATTACCGTTAGTAAACGACAGGTAAATCTACAAGAGAAGTTGTTCAACAATTTAACTCCTGGTGAAGGATGAGCAGACATCAATCACCATCATCTTTAGACGCAATCCTCAAGAAAAGACATGCAAGAATATACCTGGAAGAGCTGCCGGCTTTGGTAGTGTAAGCAGCCTAACGCTGCGCATTATCGGGGCCGCGAGCCGCACTCGCCTTTGATGCGAGACTCGCTTCGCGGCCTCCGTTGCATGCGGTTGTTATGCCTGCCGAACCATCTAGCTGCGCCGTGCCCGTCAGGGCTCTGTCGCGCTCGCGCCGTGCTTATTCTCCCCTCGCCTTGGCTTGCTCTGATTATTCCTGGCGCGAGCGCGACTTGGCGCAGCGGCTAATCCATCAGCACATTTCGCTAGGCAGGTATAACAAACGCATCCAGCGGAGCGCGCGAAGCGAATTTCGCATGGTTTCTTTCAGTGCCGCTCGCGCGCCCGCTGACGCGCAGCGTTAGACGCTTGCAAACTCCTCGACAGGCGCGGACAATGAATCAGGAAGGAGGTAATAAGAGTTCATCATGAAGCAAACTATAGATGCAGTTTTCGATAATGGTAGTTTTAGACCTGTGAACAAGCATTCTTTACCATTCTCACAGGGCCAGCGTGTCAAATTAATTGTCGAAGCTCCTCCCGAGACACAAGAAGATTTAATCGAATTAGCAACACAAGTATTTGATGGTCTCTCTGATAAAGAAGTTGATGAAATCGAGCAGATAGCCTTAGACCGAAGTGATTTCTTCCCGAATAGAACTGCTTTATGAGTTTGCCTCAGGTCATTTTGGACACCGATATTCTTTCTGCATTGATGCGGAAGAATCCTGATGTTATTGCTAAGGCAAGAACATACCTATCTCAACATGGTCAGTTCACGATCTCGATCATCACTCGATACGAGATTCTACGTGGCTTGAAAGCAAAGGGGGCAACTCAACAGGTAACAAGATTTGAAGAGTTCTGTGTGAAAAACGAGATTCTAGCAATTACCGATGGGGTCATAGTGCAAGCAGCGGAAATATATGCAGACTTATATAGGCGTGGCGAATTAATAGGTGATGCAGATATTCTGATTGCAGCAACAGCGGTGGTGAATGGCTTTGGAATTGCGACCAACAACGAGGAACATTTCAAGCGGATCACTGGTTTACACGTAGAGAACTGGCAGAAGGGAGCACCGTAATTCGATCCGCGCCTTCTAAGAAACAACCCAGCAAGCGATTGATTCTAGGAAGTGGGGCAGACAGCATTTGAGTCTGCTTTAACCAGTTCGTATCCGAAGCGGCGTGCAGGGCGCTGTAGATTTCTCAGCGCCCTGTCTCGATATTGTTCTTCATATGCTTGCTGCCCCAAGTCTATATACTCTGTCCCTTACTTCAACATTGAGTAGATCATTCTTGCCAGTTTGTAAGCTGTCGCTGTTATCGCTTTTGGCGCTCCCAGCCTCGCACGCATTCTGCGAATGTATGCTCCCAATGCGCTCTGGCTGTGATGTAGCGATTGGGCTGCCTGCCTCAGAGCATTAGCTGCTCGATTGGCTCCCGGCTTGGTCCTGGTTGATAAGACTTTTCCGCCGCTTATTTTCGAGCCCGGCGCAAGACACATCCACGACCCAAAATGTTTTCCAGTTGGCCATCTCGTCATATCACACCCTATCTCGCTGATGACTACCAATGCAGTCGAAGTCTCTATTCCATCTATCTGAGTCAGGTCTACGCCCGTCATCTCATACAGGTACTTGCGTGCATCGAATCCTACCCGCTTGCCTTCAGCCCTGCGAGCGCATCGGGCCGCAGGCATCGGCTTGACGGTTGTGCGGACTACTTTATGCATCGTCTCAAGTTGCTGCTCAAGTTCGCGGTCACATTCCGAAATCTTCTGATGGTAGAAGTCATACAACTCAAGGCCCTGCTTTAGTGAAAACAGATGCTCCCGGCGGTAATTGCCTTGCGGTAATTGCCTTCCAGCGATTTGGCAATGGTCTCGACAGAGTTCTTACACTTTGGATCGCGCAAGGAGGCAAGCCGTTTCGGATCACGTTGACCAGCAAGGATGGCTCGGATGATCTTCAATCCGGTTACTCCAGTAATGTCGCTGATGAGGTTGTGAAGTTGGATGTTCATCTGTGAGAGAGCCTTCTGCATGTGCTGAATATGGGAAGCCGCCGAGCGCACAAGCATTGCACGTTGACGCAAGTAAGAGCGCAACACGACAATCTCGTCGGCAGGCCGAAAAGCGCCTTCGAGCAGGCCATAGGTATGAAGCTCTTGCAGCCACTGACAGTCCAAGACATCACTCTTGCGACCAGGCACATGCTTGACTCTACGAGCATCTACAAGTTTAACTTCAAAGCGAGGACTATCGAGTAGCTCGAAAAGAGGAATCCAGTAGACGCCAGTAGATTCCATGACAATCGTGGAAACTCGACACTGCTCAAGCCAGTCAGCGATCCGATAGAGGTCAGAGGTGAAAGAGGAGAACTCTCTGCCACTTTCAACACAGCGATGAGCAGGAACAGCAACGAAGTGGGAAGCAGAGCCGACATCAATGCCACAAGCAATAGGATGAGTGATTGAAAGCTTCCTACGCCTGAGTGAGGCTTTGCGAGAAGAGGCGGGCTTAGACTTGGCTTTCATGCGAGATAGCTCCATAATGAGTGGGAATAGCGCGACTAGGAGCGGAGGTTGTCAAAGGAAACACTCTTCTAAACAAAGGAAACACTCTTCTAAACAAAGGAAACACTCTTCTAAACGGGAGAGCCGAAGCTTCACCAATGGCGCCGACGCAAACCTCCGGGACCAGCCTAACAAGCGGGCACCAGGCACCACTGGCGCGATGGACTTGGCAACCTGGACGCGCTATGGAAGGTTAAAGGGTGTGGCGGCTTGAGCCAAGTTTCTTTCACACACATAGCGGCGAAGCCGCTTGCCCGCCTAACGATTCGCATCAGCGGGGCCGCGCGTACTATTGGTGATATTATATGAAACTCGATTCGCGGCCTCCGTTGCATGCGCTTGTTAGGCTTCCGATGGGGCGTTGCTGCATAAATAGCGAAGGATGCGGTGAAGCTGATATTCTCAATCTGTGAAAAAAAAGAAGAAGCAGCAATACCGCATCCGTAACTGGTCTGAGTATAACAAAGCTCTTTGCAATCGCGGTAGCCTCACGCTTTGGTTTGATGAAGAAGCCATTCAGTCCTGGCTCAATCACTCCCGGTCAGGCCATCGCGGCAAGCCTCGCACCTATAGTGATGCCTGCATTCAAGTTATGCTCGTGTTAAAGAGTCTTTACCATCTGCCTCAACGGGCTACTTATGGTCTGGTCTGCTCTCTTTTAGAGTTGATGGACTTAGACTTGCCCGTCCCTCATCCTTCGATTTTAAGCCGTCGCGCAGCAACCCTAGAAGTAGTACTACCTCGTCAGAATCTCTGCACGCCCTGTTTGACTCTACAGGGCTGAAAGTCTACGGGGAAGGTGAATGGAAAGTAAGAATTCACGGCTATGCGAAACGCCGCACCTGGCGCAAACTCCACCTTGGCATAGATGCCGAGACAGGAGAGATCATTGCGCAGGTAGCAACAACCAACAATGTTTCTGATAAGGAAGTTCTGCCAGACCTGTTGGAGCAGATTGATGAGCCAATCAAACAGGTGACAACAGACGGAGGGTACGACTATGCGACTTGTTATGAAGCTATAGCTGGTGTGAAGGCTCGTGCCGTCATTCCCCCTCGCCGCACAGGCCGATTGAATCCACAAGACGAAAGATTCCGCCAAAGAGATAAGAACTTGCGGGAGATAAGAAAGATAGGGAGAAAGAAGTGGAAGAAGAGAAGCAAGTATCATCGCAGGAGCTTAGTGGAGACAGCCATTATGAGGGTGAAGAGCATCTTTGGAGATCGGCTAAGTGCGAGGAAATTTCTGAACCAGGCAACAGAAATGTTCGTGAGGTGAGCAGCACTAAACAAGATGACCCATCTAGGAATGCCTGACAGCTATCCGATCTAATCAGTGTTTGATTCTTTACAGATGAAGTCTATTCTTTACTCGAATTATGCAGCAACGCCCTGGAAGCTGCCTAACGATTCGCATCAGCGGAGCCGCGAGCGGCACTCAGGGAGCGATACGAAACTTGCTTCGCGGCCTCCGCTGAATGCGTTTGTTAGGCTGCCGTGCCTGGGAGCTGCTGCGTTACCTTTTAACACTTACTATTCCAGGGTACTTTGCCACAATATCTAAGTTTTCTTTAAGTCTTTCTTCGACCTCGTTTCTTGTCTACCAATCAATCCAAAATTTCCCCTCGTCTTTTAGTTTTAATAAATGGTCGGTTAAAGTCGTAGAGATTTGAGAGGACACTGCAAGGAAATACCCTTGAGCGTTATGATGCTCTACGGTATCACGTATGTCTTGTACTTTCGATTTACCCACAGAGCCTTTAAACGCTTTGCATTGGATCAAAACTCTTCTAACCCTGAATGGCTCATCACCCTCATTTATAATTTGGCCCGGAAGCGGTGGCGTATTCCATTCTGCTATTAGATCTTTGCCTCCATCTCGTTCTTTGGTGGCGCTGACCTTTCGAACCCATACAACCCCTTTTTCGCGTCCTAGCAAATCTAGAATCATTGATTCAAATTCTTCATCACTTATACTGTCTTGCCAAATAAACGAGGTTATTGGGAATAAGACTTGCGCCTCCTTGAGATGCCGTTTCCGGATTCTTTCTCTCTCTGCCTCAAATCTTTTTCTACTACAATCTCGGTTTAAAAAGATGAGGTAATCTCCTTTAGCCGCTACAAAAAAGTTCTCAAGAGGTACTAATGTTAATCCTTTATCTACTCCGCCTGAGGTCAGTTTGGAAAGAACTCTTTGTACAAGGCGGATGTTCTTATAAGAAACAATATTACTGACGCCATCAGATACAAACATCTTGCCATTTATTCTATCAACAACTTCCCATTTTGCTACAAGCGTCGCTGCTTGCTGAATGAATTCTGAAAGCCCGGGCGCATGAAAAACTGATATGCCTGTGTCAATATTCCGAAAATACTTCCAGGTAGGATTACTTCTGGCATTCGAGTAAGTTGCATAAGAATCAAAGGGCTTCCCTATGATGTTTGAAACTTCCTTTGCCCAATTATCTAGGGCAATCGCATCTCAAGTGTTGAGAACTTTAAGCAGATAGCTATCATCCAAAGCTGCTTTGAGCCGTTTTGTTTTCGCTCCACGCTTGAGTGTCTTCTCTTGCTGTAGCAGTTTCAGTGCTATCCGCCTTACCAGCGCAAAGTTTTCTGCTGCGTGTCCTACTCTTACTCGTGAATCATCTTCCCGAAACACTACGTCCAGTATCCAATGCAAGGAGTTCTCTATTGACCAATGCCCCCTGACCGCCTCTGCTAATCTCATTGCATCTACCGATAAACTGCTCAGATAATATCGCTTCTCTTCACTTACCTGCTCGTTTATCTCTCGCCTCGCCTCACACATCCCCAGACTCTCTAACCCTGGCCATTCAAACTTCTCTTTCAGCCACTCTGGCGCGTTGACATGCCAGTACTTTCGAACCTCTATTCGACCATGCTCGCCGTCTACCGTCTCGTGCCTACTGATCCTAAAACCATAAGTGTGATCATTAACGACCGACTCGAAGAAAAGTGCTACTTCTTTGTAGATATTGCCTTGATTGCCTTTCAGTGACAGCACGTAATCTGCTTCTTGGTTGAGTATCTCGGAAGCTATCTCTTTCTGGCACAAGAGGGCATCAACGGTAACTATGCAGCCTTTGACTTCCAGCAACCTCAACAACTGCGGCACGGCTGTAATCTCGTTTGAATCCCCTGAAACTTTCACTTGTCCCAACATCAGGCGATTAGCTCTCGACCAGGCGCTGACTAATTCTATAGCTCGTTGCCCAGAAGATCGGTTGTGGGAGCGGCGTAGTTTCTTACCATCTATAGGGACTATTTGCTGGTCGGTCAGATCGGCCACTGCACGAACCCAACTCAGGAAGCTTTGCTGAAACTGACCAGGCTTTAGTCGAGCAAATACGCGCCCGAATGTATCGTGCCAGGGAATGCCATTAGGTAATTCGAGGAATTGCCGCAGCCAAGTCTCTTTCGACAAGCCGAATTCCTCCATATCAGTAAAGCCATCAGCGCCGCAGATAACTGCACAGACGGCGATGAAAAGAATGTCGATGAGTTTGTGATCGCAACGATCCTCCTGACGAGGATCAGCCAGATCAGCAAAGTAATCAATAAAGCTGGGATTGTTGGTATTTTCCTTCAAAGCGTGGAAGTCCTTTCTGAGTTGAAATCCTTTCAGACTATCCACGCTCCTAATATTGTGTAAAGTCATCTCCTACTTTTCTTATGATGCGATTGCCCTAACGCCGTAGCGTGATTCACTCGCTTCAACCTGACATAAGCTTGTATTCCCAATTAGATTTGTGTATTTTTGCCGCCAGGTAGCCTTTATTCCTGAACAGGGTCAGCAAAGCAGCTATTGGATGGCCGATTAAGGTAAGCAGACCGGGCTTCTCTACCTTTTGCATCGCCGGAGATAAAATTTGTGAGTAAGGTCTTCATTAGTTATAGACACGTGAAACCAGACCAGGATCTTGCACACTTTCTGGAGGATCATCTGAAGGAGCGAAGCCACAATGTTTTTGTAGATACCCAGATTTCAGTCGGTACAAAATGGGTAGAGGAGATTGAACGTCACATAAGAGACTCGAATTTCTTTGTCGTCTTGCTTTCCGCAGGATCGATTCGCAGCGATATGGTGCGGCAAGAAGTAAAACTTGCTCACGAGCTTGTACAGGACCCCGAAAAGGCATTCACCATATTACCGGTCCGTGTTGCCTTTGAAGGCAAGCTGCCCTATGACCTGGGAGCGTATCTTGATCGCATACAGTATGCGCTCTGGAAAGAGGGTGATGATTATAAAGCTATCTGTGAACAGATCAGTACGGCCATCGAGAGAGGCGCAGCTTTGCCGGAGCAAGTCAAACCGGTTGGAGAGTTCTCGGCTTCGGGCATACAGGAACTAGCAAATGCGACTGAATACTCAGGCGCGCCGTTGCCCGCCGCCGACCCGAGGTTAGTTTTGGAAACCGGCACTTTAAAACTTGGCTCGCCTTTTTACATACGGCGCGACGCGGACTCCGAGTTGGAGAACCAAATTCGTGGGAATGGAACAACTACAAGGGTCAAGGGCATGCGACAAATGGGCAAAAGCTCTCTGATCGTCAGGGCTGCCACCGACAAGCAGCGTCAGCATGCTTTCTACCTCGATTTTCAAATAGTCGATGAGTCGCACTTGACGAGTCTGGAAAGCTTATTGCGCTATCTGGCTTATAAGCTTGCCAAATTCTTCAAAACCTCCGCAAAGCCCGACCAGTATTGGGATGATTACCTGGGCGCAAAAGAGAATATCACGGCTTTCATTGAGGAAGTTATTCTGAGCGAAGCCGACTCGCCAATTCTGATCTTGTTTGATGAAGCGGACCTCGTATTCAAGTTTCCCTATAGAGATCACTTTTTCTCTACCATTCGCAGGTGGCACAACTTGCGCGCCGAAAAAGAGGTTTGGAACCGACTAAACATTGTCATTGCTCACTCGACCGATCCATATCTTTGGATACAAGACCTGAATCAATCTCCATTTAACGTGGGACATCCAATTAATCTTGATGATTTCGACTTCGAACAGGTTTGTGAGCTGAACTCAAAGCATCGCGGGTTATTGAAAACCGCAGAAGAGATTCAGAAGCTTATCAACCTGGTAGGCGGTCACCCTTATCTTGTGCGTCAATCGCTTTACACTCTTGCGACAAATAACTGGTCGTTATCGGATTTGAAGAAAGCGGCTACGGATGAGCGCGGGCCGTTTGGCGATCATTTACGCCGCTATTTGTGGTCTTTGCAAAATCATGAAAAGTTGAAGGCCGCCCTGCGCGATGTACTTCGCAACGGCAAGTGCGACGATGAAAATGATTATCAAAGGTTGATGGCCAAAGGGCTGATCAAAGGCGAAACACGCAACTCGGCTCAGATGCGCTGCCAACTTTATGCAGACTATTTCAAAAAACATTTGTGAGAAGCCCTGCCCAAACAAACAAAGAGTTCTACGTCGTCGGCGGCACCTTAAAGCCGGGCTCACCCAGCTACGTCGAAAGGCAAGCCGATCAGGAATTGTATGAGCGAACGCTGACCGGAGATTTTTGCTACGTTCTCACACCGCGCCAGATGGGCAAGTCCAGTCTCATGGCCAGGACTGCCAGGCGACTGCGAGAGGAAGGGCTTCGCACTGCGATTGTAGACCTCACGCAAATCGGCTCGGAGCAGAAAAGCGATTCTGCCGACAGGTGGTACTACGGCATCGCCCATCGCATTATTCGAGAGATCGGCGTCGAAGTAAATCTGTCTGAATGGTGGAAAGCGCGAGAGAATTTACCGGCCTTGCAGCGCCTCACCGAATTCTTCAGCGATGTTGTGCTGGCTAAGACCTCAGAGCGGGTTGTCATCTTTGTTGACGAGATTGACACGACGATCAGCCTGCCATTCACAGATGATTTTTTCGCCGCCATACGGGCCTGCCACAACGCCCGCGCGACCGAGCCGGAATTCGAGCGACTCAGCTTCGTTCTTCTGGGCGCAGCAAGCCCCTCGGACCTGATAAAAGATGTCCGGCGTACGCCTTTCAATATCGGACACCGCATCGATCTCACCGACTTTACTTTTGAAGAAGCCCGCCCCCTGGCCGATGGTCTCAAGGCAAACGGCGAGGAGTGCGAGACGGCGCTACAGCGCATTCTATATTGGACCGGCGGCCATCCGTACCTGACGCAAAAACTCTGTCAGGCCGTCACGCAAGAGAAATCCGAATCATGCGATGATGCTGAGATTGATCGCCTGGTCGAAGACCGATTCCTAAAGCCGGAGGCCAACCGTGAAGATTCGAACCTGAATTTTGTGCGGGATCGTCTGGTTCAAAATAAGAGACTGAGCCGCAGGCTTCTAAAGCTGTATCTCCGCATTTATCGAGGGGAGAAGGTTATTGATTCTCCGCTCTCTCCTGTGCATTCCGCGCTGAAATTGTCCAGCGTCGTAGCGCCCTCGAAAGATCGCGAGCTGCGCGTGCGCAATCGAATATACGAGCGGGTCTTAACAGACGAGTGGGCCAGGAAGGCCATGCCCGCAGATTGGAACGGGCGTATTGCAATTGCTTCTACTGTTGTGTTGTTGCTAGGCATAGGTGTCTGGTACACGGCGCTTCAGCCGCTCCAATACATAATCGCCCTGCGGACGGCCAGCGACGACTATCCGCTGGCTGCCTATACAAAGCTGCGCAGGATTCCTGGTTATGCAGACAAAGCCGATGAGCTTCTGGCTGAGTTCTGGGACCGCCGCGCCCTGCGCGAAGAGGCGAAACAGAACAGAGAAGAAGCATTACTCTCATGGCTCAAAGCTTTATCCGTCCAGGCAACAGACAACCGGCGACGCCAGATAAGTATGCTTGCCGGTGAGGATTACAAAAACCGTCTTCTCACCTTCCGACACGGAGGGCAAATCGACGGAGTCGCCTTCAGCCCTGACGGCAAGACCTTGCTTACAGGAAGCAGTGTCGGAACAGCGCGATTATGGAGCATTGATACCGGTCAGCCTATTGGCCAGTCTTTCAGGGATGGAAGTCCGATAAGGGCCGTTGCTTTCAGCCCTGACGGCAAGACCGTGCTTACAGGAAGCAGTACTGGAACAGCGCAGTTGTGGAGCGTTGATACCGGCCAGTCTGTAGGACGGCCTTTCGAGAATGAACGTCAAGTCTGGGCCGTAGCCTTTAGCCCCGACGGCAAGACCGTGCTCACAGGAAGCGATGATGCTACAGCGCGATTGTGGAGCGTTGATACCGGCCAACCTGTAGGCCAGCCTTTCAGGCATGGAGGTTCGATTCGGGCTGTTGCTTTCAGCCCTGATGGCAAGACTGTGCTCACAGGAAGCGATGACACTACAGCGCGATTATGGAGCCTCGATACCGGCCAGCCTGTAGGCCAGCCTTTCAAGCACGAAGACCGGGTTCTGGCCGTCGCTTTCAGCCCTGATGGCAAGACCGTGCTTACGGGAAGCAATGTCGGGACAGTGCGATTGTGGAGCTTGGATACCGGCCAGCCTATTCAGACTTTCAGGCATGGAAGTTCGACTCAGGCCATCGCTTTCAGCCCTGACAGTAAGACTGTACTCACAGGAAACTATGACGGAACAGCGCGATTGTGGAACGTGGATACCGGTCAGCCTATTGGCCAGCCTTTTAGACATGTAAGTTCGATTAGGGCCGTAGCCTTTAGCCCTGACGGCAAGACTGTGCTTACGGGAAGCAGTATCGGAACAGCGCGATTATGGAGCATTGATACCAGCCAGTCTACTGGCCAAACTTTCAGGCACGAAAGGCTTGTTCAGGTCGCAGCCTTTAGCCCTGACGGCAAGACCTTGCTTACGGGAAGCGATGACACTACAGCGCGATTGTGGAGCGTTGATACCGGTCAGCCTGTAGGTCAGCCTCTCGGCCATGAAGGTTCGGCTCAGGCCGTCGCTTTCAGCCCTGACGGCAAGACTGTACTCACAGGAACCTCTGAAGGAACAGTGCGATTGTGGAGCTTGGATACCGGCCAGCCTTTAGGTCAGCTTCTCGGCCATGAAAGTTCGATTCTAATTGTCGCCTTCAGCCCCGATGGCAAGATCGTGCTTACAGGAAACTATGACGGAACAGTGCGATTGTGGAGTGTTGATACCGGCGAGCCTATTCAGACTTTCGGCCAGGGAAGTTCGACTCAGGCCGTCGCTTTCAGCCCTGACAGTAAGACTGTACTCACAGGAAACTATGACGGAACAGCGCGATTGTGGAGTGTTGATACTGGCCAGCCTATCGGCCAGCCTTTCAGCCACGAAGACCCGGTTATCGCCGTAGCTTTCAGCCCTGACGGCAAGACTGTGCTTACAGGAAGCGGTGTCGGAATAGCGCGATTGTGGAGCGTTGATACCGGTCAGCCTATCGGCCAGCCTTTGGAATATCAAAAATTTCTTCAAGAGGGAGAGAGAGGGTCTGTTCAGGCTGTCGCCTTCAGCCCTGACGGCAAGACTGTGGTTTTATTGACATTATACTGGGCGCATCAATTGGATGTTAGCGATGGTAATTTCGAGACGAAAGCCAATCACTGGTTTAGCAATTATCAAACTGGAGCCTATCGTTTTCTGGATGATTCCGGAAACCGATTGCAAGTCGTTTCACATGTAACTGGAAACTCATTGACGATAGAGACTATGCAGTTCGATAGCCTTGATGCTTCACCTTTGCCTGGCGACCCGAACTCTTTACTGGACGAATGGCAAAGAAAGTTAGACTTGAAATTTGATGACCAGGGAAAGATCGTTCCTATGTGGCCAGTGGAATCTAGAAACGAGCCGGACGGCGCGAGGTAGAGATAATAATCATCTCCTTTGGAGTGCGCCGACGAGTCGCCGCCCTCCAAAAGAGAAATTGTCTATTCGCTCACAAAGAATGTGTCGAGGTCTTGATCCGCTTCCATAAATTGCCAGCTTTTCGCCTCAATAAGAGTCCGAAATTGTTCATCGGTGTCTGACACCGCAACCTGAAAACCGCGCTCGCCCCTGTTGATGAATCCCGCCGCGCGCATTCTACCGGAAACCATGCTCCCTTGCGTCACATCAAGCTCAAGACTGGAACAGCCCTCCTCCGAAGCGCAGCCGATTGCTAATTGTAACGCGGCATCAATAAAATCTGGCTCGGCCAATGTAAAAAGGTCGATCACCGCAGCCTTTTCGCCATTCGTTTCAAGCACTAGAAGACCGGCTAACTCGCTGTTTCGCCTGATCGCATAAGGAACCTGTCGCCGGCGCGGCGATTCCAAATACCGCCAGGTAAGATATTGTCGGTCGCGAGCGCACGCAATCTTATAATTTCCCGCCGCTCGCTCAAACAACTCATCAAACTCCGCGCCGAATTCCGTCACTCGCTCAAGCGAAAAATCTCGCGCATCGCCCCTGGTCATTTGGTTAAAGACCATTACCGGCAAATCGGCCAATCGCGCTTCTAACGTTAACGGCACACGCGAGAAGGCCGCCCGATATGCGCCTCGCCCCGTGAGCGGGCGCACCCATCGGCGGTATCCAGTCACTAAGTGCGAGCCTGCTTTTACCAGCGCGGACAGATTGTTGACGACCGGCGGGCCGTACATAAAGTCAATTCCCTGGTCGCGCATCGCAGAGAAGCTCGCGCGGTGAAGCGCAGTGGCAAGCCCCATTCTTCGAAAGCGCGGCTCGACAAAACAGTCTCCTCCAATCGATCCCACCCGCTCGCGCCCCGCGACCATGACTCTTCGCGGAAAGATAGAAGTGCATCCGGCGGTTTCGCCGGTTTCCCGGTCGATTGCAACCCAGGTCTTCGCGCGCCCGTGCGGATTTGACTCATAAAGCCATTCGTAACGCGCGTCAACATCGCCCGGCGACATCTTTGCTATGAGCGCCTTCACGCGCTCGCGGTCGCGGTCGGTCATCTGGCGCACCAAAAAGTCTGCTGCCGTCACGCTGCCGGACGCGGGGGCTACTGCCTGCGCGTGATTTCCATTCGAGCCTCGCCATCTATTTACGAGCTGCCGGCGCGCAGCCTTTACAGTATCTGGAACCGTTGCGCGATACACCGCTTTGCTGATTGCTTCTGCCTGATTGCGAGCCGTATAGATCAGAGATCGCACACCCTGCCGCATCCACTCTACCTCTACAGTCTCGCGGCTCATCTTCGTCCAATGTGTCTTGTACTGAACATCTCCACCCATGAAATCAAACTCCTTTACATCATTTGCTTCCACACAATCCTTTATGCACAACCCGATCATCACCGACCCCAGGCTCTCTTTCGCGTAATCCGGATTAAAGCCGCCCTGGAAGTAATGCGCTACGCCGCCGTCGAGGAAGGCCAGTAAGACTGCCTCGATAAGGCCATCGACTTCGAGCACCCACATACGCATTCGACCACGGGCTGAGCTCTCCCGCATCGTTTCACTTAAGAACTCTCTGAATCGCGGGAGCGAGAACGAACCCGGCTCGCCTTTCGCTTGCCAGCGCACCTGATGCAGATAGACGAATCTTTTTATCGTCATTTCGATCTCGTCCATTTGCTCGACTCTGCGGAAGGTGCAGTTGAACAGCCTGAAGAAGCGGCGGATTTGGCGGTTGATGTGTGCGCGCATTGATTTTCCCATCCCGCTTTTGATCGTCGCCCAATCGTCGGTGGTGTCTACGTAGTACGAGCGATTGCAATTCTTAACTCTCGCCTCGTCGCCGATTGCGCTCGACAGGCGCGTGCGCGTTATTGAAGTTGCGGGGACATCGTATAACCACAGCCGGTCCCACTCTCGACTTTCTCGAAGGCAGTCAACTACGGCCTGGCTGACTCGTTGCTCGAATCCGTTTCGAGCGATTATGTTGAGGTATTCGCTGGTGCTCGTATGGATTCCCGTGCCTAAAAACAAGACTTCTCTGACGTGCGGTATTCCTGCCGTGCGGCGCTCGATGAGGTATAAGGGGGCGAGACCGACCAGACGGCCACTCGCTTCTCTACAGGTGATTATAAATAAGCGGCTGCCTGCCGGTTGATAGTTGCGCCACCACGCGCGCATCCAGTCCCATCGCAAAAAGAAGACCTGCTGGCGGCTCTCTTCGAGCAACTCATCCCATTCTGCCTGCAAGCTATCAAAGGTCGCCTGCTCGCTCAGGACTTCGACAGACAACCCTGGCAATGCGGCGAAATCGCTTTCTTCTTCGCCGGGGGCCGCTACGGTCAATATTTGCTCGGCTAGCTTTGTGCTCGACACAATGTAGTTAAATTGCTATGTGCCCGTGATTTCCTGGCGCGTTAGCCAAAACCCGATTGTTGGTTTACCCGTTTGGGGAGCGCCGGAAAATATCTGAAATTACGGCGGGATTATGAATTTAACATTAACGAAGCGATGAATGCCCTGGCTACGGGTCATCAGGCAATCAGGGCCAAAAGTGAAGCCGCAGAAGAGATTCTAATTTTCGAAGAGGTGATCATGGGAAGCTTGAGACCCCGAAACTTGATCGAATATATACAGATCATCTGGCGCAGACGGCTGCTCTTTTTTTTTATGGCGGTTGTGATGTTGATTTCAACATTTTTCGTCATCAAAGGCATTCCCACTCTCTATGAGTCGCGCGCCCTGATCGTCGTGTACGGCAACAAATACGACGACCAGACGAACGGTGCGCAGATGGCCGCCGTCACCGAGCAGGTCACCAGCCGCTCGAACCTCGAAGCCCTCATCCAGAAATACGACCTCTACCCCCTAAAGTCTCAATCGGAATTAGAGGGCGCTGTCGAAGGGATGCGAAAGGCGGTCAAGCTCGATACCAAAAACCGTGGCGACCGTCCGGGCTTTCCCGAATCCTTCACGCTCTCTTACCGCCACCGCGATCCCACAATCGCCAAACAGGTAGTAACCGAGCTGCTCTCGATATTCGACCGGGCGAACGAGGTAGCGGCAAAGCAAGCGACTGACGAATCGCTCGCAGTCAACGCCGAGATCGCAAAGATAGAGGATCAGCTCAGCTCTGTTGGCCGACAGCGCGCGGCAGCATCGGCGCGCGCCGGAGCGGCCGGGCGCTTTGCCGGAGAGTTGAACCGCATACGCACAGAGCGCAGCACCGTAAATCAAAGCGTCGAGAGTTTGACCGACCGGCAATACGCGCTTCAATTACAGATCGCAGAGCAGAAACGCATGATCGCACAGCAACAGGATATAGTCCGCTCTGCGCCTCCGGCCGAAACCCGCACGAACGGCTCTTACGGCGCGCTCGTTCGCCGCAAGGCCGAGCTTGAAGCGAAGCTGCAAGATTACATCTCGGAGTACACGGAAACGCACCCTCGCGTCGTTCAAACGCGAGAGCAGATTGCCGAAATCAACCGCCGCATAGCCGAAACCGGGCCGGGCGATCAGTCGCGCGCCGTGATGACGACCCCCGAATCCCAGGAGCTTCGCTCTTTGCAACGCGAACTGACGAGGCTAGAGACCGAGCTTGAAGTAGTGCGCCGCGAGATCGACCGCAAGCGAAATTCGCTCGCATCAATGCCCAACGTAGGCTCCGCGCCGGTCTCCGTGCCAGCGCCGAGCGACGGCGGCGGCTTCAGCATGTATTCAGGGACTCAGGTCGAGTACGAAGGTCTGCGCACGCGGTACGACGCGCTCCTCAAAAGACAGGACTCGCTGCACAAATCTCTTTCGCCGACGGCGGGCTTGGGACCGGCGCTTTTCCAGGTCGTAGATCAACCGAACTTGCCGCAGATGCCCGCAGCGCCGAACCGCATGGTGCTATACCTGTTCGGCCTGGGATTGGCTCTGGTAGCCGGTCTTGTGGCAGTAGCGATTGCGGAGTTCCCCAGGCTCTATCTGATCCAATCCGAAAGCGACGTGCAGTATTTTCTAGACGTTCCCGTAGTGGCGCTCATACCGGAAACCGTTACTGCCGGCGCGCGCATCCCCGTAGACCGGGGGGCGATCCGGCGCAAAGTCGGACTGCTCGCGCTGGGCGTGGCGCTTGTTCCGGTATTGATCTTTTTGCTCAATTTCCTGGGCCTCTTCCAGATGATGGTAAAGAAATAAAGTTTCAAGAAATAGAAACCTGTTTAACGAAAGGTTCAAAGAATGGGAAAAGTATACGACGCGCTAAACAAGACGGCCCGCAGGAACGAACGAGTCGAGCCGCCCGTCATCGACATCGAGGCGACGGGGGTTGAAGACAACTCAACAGGTGCCCAGTTTGACTTCATGCGGTACTCGCTTAACGCGCAATCCAGTTTCGAGCGCGAGCGAACCAGACGCGAGGCAACGGCGCAGGCTTTAGTTCGCCGCTCGCTCGCGCAGCCCGCGCGCGAAGTGATACTCGACCAGTCGCGCATTGATCCGCACATCGCCGCTTATTACGCGCCGCGCGCGACGGATCATTACAACAAGTTGGCTACGGGGCTTATCACGGCGGCTGCGGGAAGAAAGCTCAAGCGCGTTTTGATCGCCTCGGCGGATCACGGCGACGGGCGCACCTCGGTGACGCTCAACCTGGCGCGCGCGCTCGCCCGCGCAGGCCAGCGAGTGCTGGTCGTAGATTGCGACCTGAAGCACCCCTCTACGCTCGGCATGCTGGGAATAAGATCGGAGATCGGACTGACCGAAGCCTTTACGCGAGGGCTTCCGGCAGGGGCCGCCGCCATACGCGTACGCCCGTTTGAATTCAACCTGCTGCCCGCCATCGAACAGGTCGATAATCCTGCGGAGATACTGGCCTCACCAGTCTTCTGGAAGATGCTGCAGGTATTTGATCCCGACCACGATTTTATTCTGTTCGATTCGCCCCCGCTGCTCTATTCGGGAGACGTTCACCTGCTGGCCCGCGCGATGGACACGACCGTTTTAGTCATTCGCGCGGGCAAGCTGAACTCGACAGGGATGGCGAAAGCCATCGAGCCTTTCAACCGTGGCGAGATATTCGGAGTGGTCTTAAATCGCTTCGCGCAATGAACGCGCAGCGAATAATGATGATGAATACAAAAAGGTGGGGTGGAGGTATCAAATGAAAAAGACTCAGATGAACGATCAATCTCAACTCTCTATGCTGGTATGCGACCGGCTCCAGGCGCTCGGGTTAAAGCAATCGGAGTTTTGCCGCAAGACAGGTTTTGATCAGGGCCTGCTGTCAAAGATTCAAAGCTCTATCATAACCAACCTCTCGCTTGAGAGCGTATTGAGGCTCGCCGTTGGCTTGCACATTCCGCCGACCCGCATACTGAGCCTCATAGACCGCATGGACCTGCACGAGCTGGTGCTTACGGCCTACGAGGCCGAAGGCGCGGGCTTGAATGCCTTAGAAGCTAATGTCAACACTCTGGCTTCGAACAGAAGCGTCGAGAGCAATTATTTCGCGCGCGGATAGACCGAAAGCGCAAAAAAAGAACTCTTGCGTAGGGCCGCAAATACGATTAAACACTGGGTAAAGGTTAAAGAATAGAGAACAGTAAATGAAGCGAGCCGTCCTCAACCTGATGCGCAATACGGGCCTGTTTGCCCCCTTCCGCCTGGCAAACCGCAGCAAAGCGCTTATAGTCGTCTATCATCGCTTCAGCGAAAACGGCAACCGGCTGGCTACTTCCGCCAGCGCACTCCGCGAGCAGCTTGAATACCTGACAACGCATTACCGCATAATGCCGTTGTCGGAGATGGCTTCCTACTTCCGTCAAGGCAGGCGGTTGCCGCCAAGCGTCGCCGCCATCACGGTTGATGACGGGTACCGCGATTTTTTCGAGATCGCTTTTCCGATCCTTCGCGAGTACAACGTCCCCGCATCGGTCTTTGTCGCAACAGATTTCATAGACCAGCGAGCGTGGCTCTGGACCGATAAGCTGCGCTACCTGGCTTTGCAAGCCGACACGGCCATGTTGGAAACGACGATAAACGACCGCGCGCTTCGGATAAAACTCGGCGACAGCGAATCGCGGCTCATAGCGGCTTCCGTAGTCAACTCCGAGCTGAAGCAGATACCGGATGAAGTTAAAGAAGATATCATCTCAAGCATAGCCTCTTCGCTGAAAGTTTCCCTTCCCTGCGTTCCGCCGGGCGACTTCAGCCCGCTCACCTGGGAGCAGGTGCGCGAGATGGATAACGCCGGCATCGAAGTCGGTTCGCACACGCTGACTCATCCCATCCTGACGAACATCAGCCGCGACCGGCTGCGCAAAGAACTGAACGAATCTCGGCGCAGGCTCGAAGAGGTGTTGAGGCGCAACGTAGACCTCTTCTGTTATCCGAACGGAAATTATGACCCGATGGTATCGATTGAAGTCGAGCGCGCGGGTTACAAGTGCGCCGTCACATCGAGGCCCGGCCTCAACAAGCGAGACACCAACCCGCTCGCGCTCAGGCGCATACACACGGAACGCGACCTGGGCCATTTCGTCCAATTGACGAGTGGGTTCGAGCTGCTGAAAGACAGGCTTAGGAAAACGCACCCCACGCTGATCGCGGCGACTGCTTGCGAGTATTTTCCGGAGTTCTAAAAAAGTGCTTCAAGATTCAAACAAAGGAACGGGACTTACAGGCCGCGCCGCGCTGCTTGCCGTCGCAAACAGTCTCGCGTTTGCCATGGCCTTCATGCTGCCGTTAGTCCTTGTCCGCACGCTCGATCAGACCGAGTTCGGGCTGTACAAGCAGGCCTTCCAGATCGTTGCCACCTCGCTTTCCCTGCTGGGGCTTCACGTCACGACTACGGCTTTCTACTTCATGCCGCGCCACCCGGATAAAAAGCCTCAGATCGTGCTGAACGTCCTTGTATTCTATACGGTCGTGGGCGCGGCGCTCGCACTGGTGTTTGCGATACACCCGCAGTGGGTCACTCTCATTTTCAAAAGCGATGACCTGGCCGCTCACATACCGCTTCTAGGCGCAGCAATACTGCTCTGGCTCATCTCATCTTTTCTGGAGATCGTGACCGTAGCCGACGGTCATATACGAGCGGCAACCTTCTTCATAGTGCTTGTTCAATTGTCCAAAAGCTTGCTGTTGATCGGGGCAGGGCTTGCGTTCGGCAACATTCGCGCGCTGCTCGTAGCCGCAGTCATTCAAGGCGGTTTGCAATGCGCGATTTTATTCATATACCTCTATCGCCGCTTTGGCGTCTATTGGAAATCGTTCGACGGCGGGCTTTTCAAAGCGCAGCTTGCAAACGCCCTCCCCTTCGGGTTCGGCGGCCTTGTCGTCAGCCTACAATTAGACCTGAATAAATATTTCGTATCGTATTACTTCGACCCGGCTGATTTCGCCATCTACTCGGTCGGGTGCTTTCAGATACCGCTGATGATGGTGCTGGTCGATTCCGTAAGCAGCGTGCTGATACCCGAAGTTGCCCGGCTCGAATTGGAAGGCAATTACAAAAAGATAATCGTGCTTTGGACCGCAGTCATGCGAAAACTCGCGCTCTTTTTCGTGCCGACCGTTGTGGTCCTTCTCGTCCTGCGCCACGAATTCATCACGGCCCTGTTCACAAAGGACTATGCCGGAGCCGCGCCCATCTTCGCGATCAACCTGATAGCCTTTTTGCTCACGATTACGGTGACCGGCCCCGTGCTGCGCGCATTCGAGGAGTTCAAGTTTTTCAGGCTGAAACTCTACCTCTGCCTGATCCCGGTCACGTGCGGCGCGCTTTACGTGAGCATACGCGCAGCGGGATTGACGGGCGCAATTGCGGCCGATGTCTCGATTCAATTGCTGGCGATTGCAATAACGATGATGGTCATAGGGCGAAAACTGCGAATGACGATGAGCGATTTAAAACTGCTCGCGCCAGTGCTGAGGACCGTAGCCGCAGCCGCCATCGCAGGGCTTGTGGCGTTTGCCGCCAGGCTGCCGCTTGCGGACGCGCGACCGCTCGTGTCGCTTGCGATCTGCTCCGCGGTCTTCGGGGCGGTCTATCTCGCGATGGCTATAGTCTGTGGCGCGGTCACGGGCGAAGAGAAAGACGAGTTGCGACGGCTCGCGGAAAAATTTAACCGCTTCCGGTCACAGCGCCTGCCGCTCGCCTCTCCGACCGAGATTCAGTGAATAATTATTAATGAATACGGCGAGCAAAAGAGTATGGAAAGAAGATCGCGCCGACGGCGTGCAGCTTGAGCCTCGCCCCGTCGCGACAGTCGAACCGGTAGCGGTTGAATTCCAGAACGTTGGGACGGGCAAACACGGCCTCGCCTATCTCGGCCTCTTGATGTTTACGTTGCTGCTTTACACGCGGCCTCACGACATCTGGCCGGAAATCTTCGGCGATTCGCCCATCATCAAATACGTAGCCATACCCGCGATTGCCGTCTACATCATCTCGAAGCTCATAAGCGGCGAGCGATTGACGATCTGGACTAAAGAGGTCAAGCTGGTCGGCTTCCTCGTGCTGATTTCGGTCCTCTTTACGCCCATAGCAACGGAGCCGGATTATGCCGTCATGATGCTCACAGAGGTTTTCCTCAAGGTAGTAGCAATCTTTATCTTGATGGCAAACCTCATAGACACGCGCGGGCGGCTGCGGATGATGCTGAAGCTGGTAGTCGTTTGCGGGACATACAACGCTTACATCGCGGTACAAAATTACGCGGCGGGCAAGTTCGAATCCATATTGACAATCGGAGCGCCCAGGGTCGAAGGAGCGGTCGGCGGGATGTTCGGCAACGCAAACGATTTTGCCGCCGCGCTCAATATGGTGCTGCCGCTCGCGATTGTGCTTGCGCTGACGACCAGGGGGCTTGCGCGTCTGTTTTACTTCGCCTGCGTCGCGCTTCTTGCGGTCGCGGTGGTCGTCTCGTTCTCTCGCGGCGGATTTTTAACCCTGATAGCGATGGGCGGTTTTATGTTATGGAAGATCGGGCGTCATAACCGCGCGACGACGATCACAGCAGCCTTGCTGTTGTTCGGAGCCTTTACCCTGGCGATGCCGAATGCCTACGGCGACCGGCTCTTTACCATACTCAACACAGACCGGGACGCGACCGGCTCGGCGCAAGAACGCCAGGGGCTTATGCTGCACGCCATTGTCATAGCTGTCCGCCACCCCATCGCCGGAATCGGCATCGGCAACATCGGCGCTTATATGGATAAGGTGACGCACAACTCTTACATAGAGATTGCCGCCGAATTGGGAGTGCCGGGACTCATTGCATATCTGATGTTGATCTTTGCGCCTATGCGGTCGCTCAAGCGCATTGCGAAAAGGACCGAAGATTACAGGCGGCCTCAAGACAGGGAGATTTATCTATTAAGCATAGGAATTCACGCGACTATTATCGGGTACATAGTCTGTAGCTTTTTCGCCTCTTACCAGTATTTTTGGTATCTCTACTACCCGGTTGCTTACGCGATAGCGGTTAGGAGATTGGCGGGGAGCGAAGAGACGGCAGAGGGCGAGGAACGAGCCGTAGCGGTCGGGGCGAGCGCAGGCGCCGGGGTGCTTTGGGAGAAGGCCGGCAAGTAAAAGGAACTCTTATGTGTGGTATAGCGGGTTTTTTCGGACCCGAAGAAAACTTTGATTCGACTGAGCGCCGCGAGCTGGTTAAGCGCATGTGCGACATAATCGAGCATCGCGGGCCTGACGATGAAGGTTTCTATGTCGAGGACGGCGTCGCGTTGGGCATGCGGCGGCTGGCGATCATCAACCTTGTCACGGGACGCCAGCCTATATCTAACGAAGACGGCTCTATCTGGATAGTATTCAACGGAGAGATTTATAACTTTATCGAGCTGCGCGACGAGCTGGTAGCGCTCGGCCACACATTTCAAACGCATTCGGACACCGAAGCTATTGTTCACCTGTACGAAGAGATGGGCGAGGCTTGCGTCGAGCGGCTTCGCGGCATGTTCGGCTTCGCCATCTGGGACCGCCGCGAGCGCAAGCTCTTTATGGCGCGCGACCGCGTGGGCAAAAAGCCGCTTCATTACTCGCTCGTGGGCGACACCCTGATATTCGGCTCCGAGATAAAATCGATTCTTCAACACCCGGCGGTCGAACGCGAGGTCAACGTAGAAGCAATCTCGGACTTTCTGTCATTCGGCTACGTGCCGGAACCGGCGACGGCATTTCGCGGCATAACCAAGCTCCCGCCCGGCCACACTCTCACTTTTAAAAACGGGCGCCTGTCAACTCGCTGTTACTGGGACTTTGATTATCGACAGAACGACGAAGCGGAATCGCCGCTTGACGAGAGTTATTACATCGAGCGGTTGAGAGAGTTGATTGCCGAATCGGTCAAACTGCGGCTCATAAGCGATGTGCCGCTGGGCGCGTTCTTATCGGGCGGGATCGATTCGAGCACCGTCGTCGCCATGATGGCGCGGCAGATGGATCGACCTGTAAAGACCTTTTCAATAGGCTTCAGCGAATCGAGCTTTGACGAGTTGCACCACGCGCGCATCACGGCCCGCTATTTCAACACGGATCATCACGAATTCGTCGTCACTCCGGACGTTTGCAATATAGTCGAAGACATAGTCTGGCATCACGACGAGCCTTTCGGCGACGTGTCGAGCATACCGACCTATATGGTCTCAAAGATGGCGCGCGAGCACGTGACCGTCATACTGTCGGGCGACGGCGGCGACGAGTTGTTCGCGGGCTATGAGCGATACCTGGTCGATAAAGACAGGCGCGTGTTCGAGCGAATACCGGGCTTCATAAGGCGCAACCTGATGCACAGGGCGAGCCGCGTGCTTCCGCGCGCCGTTTACGGGAAAAACTTCCTCCGCAACGTTGCGCTCGAAGGCGATGCCCGCTACGTAGACAGCCTCTCGTATTTCGACGAAGATGCAAAGCGCGAGCTGCTTTCGACCGATATACGGCGCGCGCTCAACGGGCGCGACTCGTCCGCCGGGTTCAGGCAGTTGCTAACCGTGCCGCCGTCCGAGGAGCATATCAACCGGCTCCTTTACCTTGACAGCAAGACTTACCTGCCGGGCGACATTCTTACAAAGGTTGATCGTATGAGCATGGCTCACTCGATTGAAGCGCGAGTGCCGCTGCTCGATTATAAGTTGATAGAGTTCGTCCAGACGATACCTGCATCCTTGAAGCTACGCGGGCGCGTGACCAAACACATATTGAAGGAGGCTGTTCGCGGCCTAATTCCTGACCAGATAATCGACCGGCCCAAACAAGGGTTCGGCGTACCCATAGGCAAATGGTTCAACAACGAGCTGCGCGATATGCTCCACGATACGCTGACCGACAGCCGCACGCGTCAGCGCGGATATTTTAACCAGCACGAGGTCGAAGCTATTCTAAACGAGCACGCGCGCGGTCGGCGTGACAACTCGCGCCACCTCTGGGGGCTGTTGACGCTGGAGCTTTGGCAGCGAACATTCATCGACGGAAACGGGGCCAATAACGGCGCGGGGTCGCGGTCGAAGAGACTCGCTTCGGCAATTCTCACAAGATGATCGGGGCTGATTTATGTGCGGAATCGCAGGTCTGATCGGAGAGCGGGACAGGCAAGCGGCGCGAGAGCGTGTCGCCAGGATGACGGGCGCGCTGGCGCGGCGCGGGCCGGACGGCGAAGGAATCGAGTTGTGGGACGGGGCCGCGCTCGGTCATCGTCGCCTTGCGATTTTCGATTTGAGCGAAGCGGGCCGCCAGCCTATGTTGTCGCCGGACGCTTCGGTCGGCGTGGTCTTTAACGGGGCGATCTATAATTTTCTCGACCTGCGCCGCGACCTTGAATCTCTCGGCCACCATTTTAAAAGCAATACCGACACAGAAGTTCTGATAAACGGTTATCTTGAGTGGGGGCTTGACGCGCTGGTGTCAAAGCTCAAAGGCATGTTCGCGTTCGGCCTCTGGGACGACCGCTGCCGCAAACTCTTTCTGGTGCGCGACCGTCTGGGCGTCAAGCCGCTTCTATACGCGATTCGAGATGGGCGAATAGCTTTCGCTTCGACGGCGAGGGCGCTCAAGGCAGGAGGCTTCGCAGGCGAGATTGATGATAAAGCGGTGATGGAATATCTGGAGTTCGGGTACGTCACCGATGACCGCTCGATTTATGAAGGGGTCGCCAAAGTACCTGCTGCGACGATTGTCGAATGGCGCGACGGTTCGATCAGTTTGCGAGAATACTGGTCCCCTCCGACCGCAGACGGTTCGGCAAAGATTGCATTTGAAGAGGCCGTAGAAGAGACTCAAGCGTTGTTTTTGAGCGCAGTAGAGAAGCGTCTTCACGCGGACGTTCCGGTCGGCGCTCTGTTAAGCGGGGGAGTAGATTCAAGCCTTGTTTGCTGGGCAATATCGCGGCTCGGCGGCGACATCAAAGCATTCACGATAGGCACGCCGGGAGATGCATGGGACGAGACAGCAGACGCGCGGGCGACCGCCGACGCTCTGAAAATCGATCATCGAGTGCTGGAGCTATCATCAGACGCCGCGCCCGATTTGTCAGAGATGATTAAAGCCTACGGCGAGCCGTTCGCTTGTGCCTCGGCGCTCGGAATGTTGAGGGTGTCGCAGGCCGTGAGGTCAGAGGCGACAGTGCTCTTGACGGGGGATGGCGGCGACGATCTGTTTTTAGGCTATGAAGGCCATCGCCATTTCTGGATCGCCGAAAGAGCGGCGCGAGCAATGCCGCAGGCTGCGGCGCGATTGTGGAAGAGCTTCCGAAATCAAGTTTCGGATGAAGGGGTGATGCGCCGAGCCAGGTCTTTTATCGATTATGCGACCGGCGGGCTTGGTGCAGTAGCCGAAAGGCACGACGGGCTGCCTGCATACGAAAGAGAGGGGCTGCTTGGCGAACGGCTTGCGGATGCCACGGTGGCTGCGCGAGCTATTCCCTGGTCCAGCCAGTCCGCCCGGCGATTGCTTTCAGATTTTTTGGGTTACGACCGCCGGACGCGATTCGTTGGCGAGTATCTGACGAAAGTCGACGGCTCGACTATGTACCATTCGCTCGAAGCGCGGTCGCCGTTTCTGGATCAGGATTTGTGGGAGTTCGGGTCCACACTTTCGTATGACGTGCGATTGAGGCACGGACGGTTAAAAGCCGTTCTGCGCGAGATTGCCGCGCGCAATATCGGGGAGCGCGTAGCAAGCGGGCGTAAGCGGGGCTTCGGCATTCCAGTTCAAAGATGGATGGCAGGCCGATGGGCGGAATCGGTAAGAGAGACGCTCAAGGATTCTATACTCGCAAGCGACGGATGGATACGAGCCGACCAGGCGCTAGCTCAGTTGGAGAGGGCAGAGAGAAAAGGTTGGGCGTCGAATCAATTATGGTATATCTTCGTCCTAGAATCGTGGTTAAGACACGAGCGCGCTGAGTTAGAAAATCTCAAGGCGAATGCCCCTGAGCAAATCCTCGTTCTGACTTAAGTGTTATTGCGAATAGTTTGGTGGGCAAAGTCTCCCTCACCGCAGAGACACAGAGGACGCAAAGGGGGCGCAGAGAAAACCATATATCTGCTCTGCGCCCGCTCTGTGTTCTCTGTGTCTCTGCGGTGAGGAAGACAGAAGAGAGAGGCTAATTAGGGAAGCAAAACGATTTTGAAACGAAAAGTTTTACAACTCATCGGCAGCTTTCACCAGGGCGGGTCCGAGCTACAGGCAGTCCAGCTCACGCGGCTCTTGCACGAAAGCGGTCGTTACGAAGTCCGCGTCGCCTGCCTGGATTCCGGCGGCGTGTTGCGCAATGAAATAGATCGCCTTGAGCTTGGAGAGATTTCGGAATTCCGGCTTACGAGCTTTTATAATCGCAATGCTGTTAGGCAGCTTCGCCGTTTTGCTCGACTACTGAGTGAGCGCGAGATCGACATAATTCAAACGCACGATTTTTATAGCAATGTCTTTGGCATGGCCGCCGGTCGCCTGGCCCGCGTGCCCGCGCGAATAGCGGCAAGGCGCGAGACAAGCGGCTGGCGAACGACGGCTCAAAAAGTTGTCGAGCGAGCCGCTTATCGAATGGCTAACGCAATAGTTGCTAACTCCGAAGCAGTTCGCGATCAGCTTGTTAGAGAAGGCGTCCGCCGAGAAAAGATCGCCGTAGTTTATAACGGGCTTAACCGCGAGCGCGTCGCCGCAAGTCGCCGGATCAGTCGTCATGAGAAGCTCGCTTTGCTCGGCTTGCCCCAATCGGATGAGTGCCGATTTGTCACGATAGTCGCAAATCTTCGCCACCCGGTTAAAGATCACTCGATGTTCTTGCGTGCTGCCCGCCGTGTGCGAGAAGCCGTCCCGCAAGCCCGGTTCGTCATCGCCGGCGAAGGGCCGCTGATCGATGAGACGCGCCGTTTCGCTGCTCAGTTGGGGCTTGAGCAAGACCTCTTTTTTCTGGGCCGGTGCGAAAACGTGGCGGAGCTTCTATCGATCTCAGACGTGTGCGTGCTGAGTTCGAAAGCCGAAGGATTTTCAAACGCGATCCTCGAATACATGGCGGCCTCGCGCCCAGCAGTCGTCACGGATGTCGGCGGGGCGCGCGAAGCGATTATTGACGGCGAATCGGGTTATCTCGTCCGCGCAGGAGATGACGAGCAGATGGGCGCGCGTATCATCAATCTTTTGCTCGACCCGGTTAAAGCCGACTCGATGGGCCGTCAGGCGCGCCAACTAGTCGAAGAGAAATTCTCCTTGCAGGCGCAGCTTGAGCGCACCGAAAAACTTTATGATCGGCTCCTCGCTCGCTCGCCGCGCGCGGTCGCGGAAGCTATAAACACTGTTCGTCAGGAAGGCATTTAAGAAATCGAAACGATGGATCATCTCTCTCTGAACACGCGCCATAAAGCATTCGATAACCAATCGAGTGACGGCAATCCCCTGCGCGTCCTGATCGTCGCTCCATCGCTCGACATACTGGGCGGTCAGGCCGTGCAGGCTACGCGGTTGATTGCGCGCCTGAAAGAAGAACCGACGCTTGAGGTTTCGTTCTTGCCTATTAACCCGCGCCTGCCGGGAGCGCTCAGACGGCTGCAAGCGATCAAGTACGTCCGCACGGTTGTAACAACGCTTCTTTACATCGCCACGCTGCTCGTCCGCGTCCGCGCATATGACGTGATCCATGTCTTTTCGGCTTCCTATTTTTCATTCGTCCTTTCACCGACCCCGGCTATCCTCGTCGCGAAGCTTTACGGCAAGAAGGTGATGCTCAACTACCGCAGCGGCGAAGCCGAAGACCACCTGACGCGCTGGCGAAGGACCGCGCTGCCTGTTATCAGGTTGGCCGTCAAGGTCGTAGTCCCTTCCGGCTATCTGGTAGAAGTCTTCGGGCGGTTCGGCATTCGCGCCGAATCGATAGCAAACACGGTCGACCTCACTCGATTCAGATTCCGCACTCGAAAGCCTCTACAGCCGGTGATTCTTTCAAACCGCAATCTCGAAAACCTGTACAACGTCGAATGCATCCTGCGCGCTTTTGCGATCATTCAAAAACAGGTAAGCGAAGCGCGGCTGCTAGTCGCGGGCGACGGCAGCGAGCGAGCGCGTCTTGAATCACTCAAAGAGGGACTTGGGATAAAGAACGTCGAGTTCATCGGTCAGGTTTCGCCTGAACAAATGCCCGCGCTCTATGACCGGGCAGACATTTTCGTCAACGCTTCGAACATAGACAACATGCCCGTGTCTCACATCGAAGCGTTCGCAAGCGGCCTTGCGGTCGTGACGACAGACGCCGGAGGCATTCCTTACATCGTCGCAAATGAGCGCAACGGGCTGGTCGTTCCGTGCGGAGACCATGAAGCCATTGCCCGGAGCGTCGTCGCTTTGCTCGAAGATGCTGAGATGGCCGACCGGCTTATAAAAACTGCTTGCGCGGATTGCGAAAAATATACATGGTCGGCGGTGCGCGAAGAGTGGCTTGCGACTTATGCGGAGATCGCGGGCCGCGCAAGAGTCGGCGCGGAGCAGGTTGCGGCAAACGCTTGAAATGCAG
This sequence comes from Blastocatellia bacterium, assembly GCA_963728545.1. GTDB lineage: Bacteria > Acidobacteriota > Blastocatellia > UBA7656 > UBA7656 > DASUNP01. Next base: position 196,963 of record CAVSKO010000002.1, on the reverse strand, counting down.
ATCAGCAGAGCAAAACTAAAAAAGCTTCGCGGCAAAAGTCTTCGCGAAATCAGTGTGCGCAGCCGTCAGGAGCTTGCGAAGATCGGCGAACGCGTCTTTAGCTCGGCAGACGAGATGAATGATAATGCGCTTCTGCGGCGCATCTCTCCGGCTTCGCGCAACGGGTCTGCCGAAGGGACTACAGAGTTAATCCTGGAACGCATCCGAAGCTTTGTTTCCGAAAGCAAATCGCCGAGCCAAACATTTTTTCCTGCGCTCTGCTGCCGCGCCGAAATCGTCAGGGTAATGGACCAGCGTTTCCCTGACGAAAGAAAGGCGTTGATTGAAAAAGCTGACCGGGCAATTGATGGGAGATTTGATTTGCTCGGCATCCGGGGTGTGAGCTTCGACAATCCGATTGATTGGCATCTGGAACCAGTTTCGGGCAAGCGAACAGGGCTTGTACACTGGAGCAAAATCGATTACCTGGATGTGAATGTCGCGGGCGACAAAAAAGTGACGTGGGAGTTGAATCGTCATTCGCATTTCGTAACGCTCGGACAGGTCTACTGGCTGACCGGCGATGAGCGGTATGCAGAAAGCTTCGTCGCGCAAGCTTCGTCTTGGATGGATGCGAACCCGCCTTCTCGCGGCGTCAACTGGGCCAGCAGCCTTGAAGTAGCCTTTCGCGCTATAGCCTGGTTGTGGGCGTTGCACCTGCTTGCAGACTCGCCAAAACTGACATCAAGGTTCACGCTCAGGCTGTTAAAACAGCTTGCGGCTCACGGGCGTCACATCAACTCGTACCTGTCGCATTATTTCAGCGCGAACACACACCTGACGGGCGAAGCTCTCGGACTTTTCTACCTGGGAACCGCTCTGCCCGAATTCCGAGAAGCAGCCCAGTGGCGCAACACGGGTCTAAAGATATTGCTGGAACAGATGCCGAAACACATACGCGCGGACGGAGTTTATTTCGAGCAATCATCTTACTATCAACGCTACACCGCCGACTTCTTCATTCACTTTTTGATGCTGGCTCGCGCGAGCGGCGCGGCTTTGCCCGCAGAGGTAGAAGAGAGACTCGCGTTGCTGCTCGATCACCTGACGTGGATAACCAGGCCAGACGGCACGTCATCGCTTTTTGGCGATGATGATGGCGGCAGGTTGATTACTTTCGCAGCCAGGGAAAGCAACGATTGGCGCGACACGATTGCGACGGCGGCAGCAATATTTAATCGCGCAGATTGGAAATTCGTAGCTGGCGAAGCAAAGGTCGAAACGCTCTGGCTGCTCGGTCCTGCCGCGCTCAAGCGTTATGACGAGATCGAGGCGCGTTCGCCCGCAGAGACTTCGCGGGCTTTCACCGAAGGCGGCTATTACATTATGCGCGACGGGTGGTCGAGTGATTCAAGTTATGTGTTGATTGACTGCGGCCCGCACGGCTCTTCGAGTTGCGGACACGCTCACGCCGACGCGCTCGCATTCGAGTTCGCTGCCAACGGAAAGACCTGGCTCATCGATCCGGGGACGTACACTTACACAGGCGATGCGCAAATGCGCGATCTTTTCCGCTCGACCCGCGCGCACAACACGGTATCTGTAGATGATCAATCTCAATCCGTACCTTCGGGGCCGTTCTCGTGGCAACACATCGCCGAGGCTACCGCAAAGCAGTTCGTCAGTCAGGCTGACTCAGATTATTTCGAAGGCTCGCACGACGGTTACGAGCGGCTTCCCGATCCCGTCACGCACACTCGCTCACTCCGATTCGTGAAGGAAGACTCCGGGGCGCGCTTGATCGTGAAGGATCGTTTTCAGGCGCAAGAGCATCATCTCTACACTATTCGTTATCACTTCCCTGCCGGCTGTTCAGTCGAAGCGACCGGCAATCAGGTTATAGCCAGATCCGAAGACGGTGCACAGTTAAAGATCGAGGTTACGGGCAGCGCAACGCCGTCGGCTCGAATTGAAAATGGGTGGGTTTCGACGGCATACGGGCGACGTGAGCAGGCCCCGGTCGCCGTCTTTGAAGCGACCGGCACAGGCGAACAAGAGTTTTTTAGTCTCATCACAACCGAGCGCGCAGGCAAACCGGCTTGAATTCAAATGCCGTCCACTTCGTCGCAAAATACGCAAAGTACCACAAAGCGCGCAAATCTTTTTGGCGGTCTTTGCTGAACTTTGCGATCTTTGCGTTGAAGCAACGGTATCTGCCTTCCCAGTTTTACACCTGCCCAATCGAAAATCGCTCTAAACTTTTCTGTTTAAAACATTTAACAAATCAATCGGAGTTGTAAAAACTCACCTCAATTAATCATTTAACTAAACTGAGGAATTCGGTTCAGGCAATAGCTTATGTGTGGAATCTGCGGTATAGCCGCCCCTCAAAAACTCGGTTACAGCGTTAACGAAGCGATGCTCACCCGCATGCGCGACACGTTGATTCATCGCGGGCCGGATGGCGCTGGCCTTTTCATCGATGGGGGGGTCGGGCTTGCTCACAGGCGGCTTTCGATAGTCGATCTGGCGGGCGGCCACCAGCCGATGACGAACGAAGACGGCACGATTTGGATAACTTACAACGGCGAAATCTATAACCACAGGGCGCTGTGCCCTATGCTCGAACAGCTAGGCCACCGTTACCATAGCGCGAGCGATACGGAAACGATCATTCACCTTTACGAAGAGCGCGGGCCTCGCGCGGTCGAAGAGTTGCGCGGGATGTTCGCGTTCGCAATCTGGGACGCGCCGCGCCGCCGCCTTGTGCTCTCCCGCGACCGGCTTGGAATCAAACCGCTTTACTACACGCTGTCCGATGATGGCGTAATCTGCTTCGCGTCGGAGATCAAAGCACTACTGAAAGCGCGCGCTGTGAGGGCTAAACTCAATTACGACGCGCTCGCGGATTACGCCGCCAACCGTTACACGTCGGGCGAAGAGACTCTCTTTCGCGGGGTGAAGCGGTTGCTGCCGGGCCACACGCTGATCTGGAGCGACGGGCGTGTAGAGATCGAGCGTTACTGGGATGTCAGCTTTGCAAAGCCGGAAGAGTCGCTCAATGAACAAGATTATGTAGAGCGTTTCGGAGAACTGTTTGAAGAGTCGGTCCGGCTGCGTCTGATGGCCGATGTGCCGCTCGGCATGTTTTTGTCGGGCGGGATCGATTCCAGCGCAATCGTAGCGGCGATGAGCGGGATGGTTGCTGACCCGGTCAAGACTTTCTCCGTGGCTTTTGCCGAGCGAGAAGCGAACGAGCTTGAATACGCGCGAATGGTGTCGCGCGCTTTCGGAACCGAGCATTACGAAACCGTAGTAAGCCCCGACCAGTTTTTTAACGCGTTACCCACGCTCGTTTATCAGGAAGATGAGCCGATAGCGCACCCGTCGAGCGTGCCGCTCTATTTCGTCTCACGACTCGCAGCCGATCACGTGAAGGTAGTCCTCACCGGCGAGGGGAGCGACGAGTTGCTTGCCGGGTACGGCAAATATCGCACGACCGTTTATAACCTCGCGGCTGCTCGCGCTTACAACCGAGCGACGCCCGAAGCGATTAGAAGAACTATAAAAAGTTTGATCGAAGCAATGCCTCGGCACTGGCGAGCGCGTCAAAAGCTCTCGCGCACTTTCTTGTGCCTTGAGCCGGGTATCCAGGACATATACTTCGATAACTTCTCCGTCTTTTCGCGCTCTATGCAGCAGCGCCTTTTCACCGACGAGGCGCGCGCACGGATGGCTACGGCCGATCCTTACGCTGCTTCGCTCGATCACATAGGCGAGTCGGACGCGCGCCAGTTGCTCGACCAATTGCTCGCGGCTGATTTGAAGACCTACCTGCACGAGCTGTTGATGAAGCAGGACCAGATGAGCATGGCTGCTTCGATTGAAAGCCGTGTCCCTTTTCTGGATCACAAGCTCGTAGAGTTTGCCGCCGCGCTGCCTGTGAAGATGAAGCTACGCGGGCTCGCGACTAAATACATTCTCAGGCGGGCTATGCGCAATCGTCTGCCGCAAGAGATTCTAACGCGCAAAAAGATGGGCTTCCCCGTTCCCGTAGGCTCGTGGTTTCGCGGGCGGTTCAGCGGAATCATTGACGAGTACGTGCTGGGAAGCCGCGCTAAAGAGCGCGCTATTTTTAATCACGACTTTGTGCGAGAGATTGTCGCCCGCCACCTGAAAGGCGAAAACCACGCCGAGCGGCTGTGGGCGCTGGTGAATTTTGAAATCTGGCAGCGCCGATTCATAGACGGCGAAGATGCATCATCCGAAACGGCGTTTCGACATCACCCCCTCAGTTCCGGGCGCATTCAAGAAGTCGCGCTCGGAGCCGGTTGAAAGAGGAAGAAGATATGTTGGCGAGAAGAGCTTTTGCCCTGAAAGACCTGTCCGTAGCAACGGAACTACGCGACGCAGCCGAAGCGAGAGTTGCGATCTTGATTCCCTGCTATAACGAAGAGCTGACTATTGGCGAAGTGGTTCACCAGTTTCGATTGCAGTTGCCTGACGCCGACATCTACGTCTTTGACAACAACTCGTCCGACTGCACGGTCGAAGAAGCGCGCAAAGCGGGCGCTATAGTCTTTCACGAACGGCGGCAGGGCAAAGGCTTTGTCGTGCAGTCAATGTTTCAAGAAGTCGATGCCGACGTTTACATCATGGTGGACGGCGACGGGACTTACCCGCCTGCGGATGTGCATAAGCTGATCGAGCCGGTGCTTGCGCGTGAAGCCGACATGGTAGTCGGATCAAGGTTGCACGACGAGTGCCAGAGCAAATTCAAACGGCTCAACCGGCTCGGCAACCGCATCTTCCTCTCCGTCTTAAACTCTATATTCAAAGTTCGGCTGACCGACATACTGAGCGGTTATCGCGCATTCAGCCGCGATTTCGTTCGCGACATACCGCTGTTCGGCGGAGGGTTCGAGATCGAGACCGAATTGACGATCAGGGCGCTGGCTCGCGGGTACCGCATCGTAGAAGTCCCGACCGACCTGGGAACGCGGCCCGAAGGCAGCCATTCAAAAATCAGACTGGTGCAAGACGGGTTCCTGATACTCAACACGATCCTGGCGCTGTTTCGCGACTACAAGCCGATGACTTTTTTCGGGGCCGCAGGGCTTCTGTTCATAATCGGCGGGCTGATTCCGGGCGCAATCGTCATCGTCGAGTTCATAAATACAGGGCTTGTGCTTCATTTGCCTTCGGCGGTGCTTGCCGTCGGCCTTGTCTTGTGCGGAGTCTTATTGATGCTCGCGGGGTTGATCGTGCACACGATAGTCCGCCGTTTCCAGGAATTCGATTATCAAATGAGAGTCCTGACAAACGAGATTACAAATAACAGGGCGTCGTGGAAGTCGCAGGAGTCGAGGGAGAAATTGTAATGAGCGCGGACAACATAACGGTTTCCGATCTTGAGATCATGGCTTCGGCCGCAAACTATCGCAACTGGATGTTTCGCCAGATCGCGCCTTACGCCGGACGGCGGATTCTGGAAGTCGGGTGCGGCATCGGGAACTTCACAACGCTTTTGATGGATCGCGAGCTGATCGTAGCCACAGATGTCTATTCGCCTTGCGTCGATTATTTGAAGACGCGGGTCGCGGGCAGTCTCAAAGTCGTCCCGATGGAGCTTGATATAGCCGACCCGGCTGCGCTAGAGCTGGCGAAATATGAATTCGACACAGTGATCTGCTTGAACGTGCTTGAGCACATCGAAGACGATTTGCGCGCCCTGTCGCACATGCACAGCGTCCTCAGACCGGGCGGGCGGCTGGTATTGCTGGTCCCGGCATTTCAATTTTTGTATGGGACCGTAGATGAATCGCTAGACCATTATCGCCGATATACTCGAAAGAACCTGCTGCCCAGGATGAAGGCGGCTGGTTTCGAGATCGAGCGGTCTTTTTATATGAACGTGATTGGAATGACCGGATGGTTTTTGAACAACCGCGTGTTGAAGCGCCGCGAAGAGAACGCGGACCAGATAGAGTTGTTCGACCGATACGTCGCGCCGGTCGCCGAACGGATAGAGAAGATATTCCCCCCGCCTTTCGGCCTTTCGTTGATCGCAATCGGGCAAAAGGGATATGGCGAATGAGCATGCTGTATTCAACTCTCTTCACCGCAGAGACACATCTGCGGTGAATCTTTTCGCGTCACCTTACATTCTATTGAGGAATCAATGGTAGAGACTTCATCACAAAGTACCACAAAGATCACTGTTAAAGATTTAATCAGCCGGTATGGTCTTGTCGTCGGCATTTACATCCTTGCGACCGCTTTCACAGACGCATTCAATCTGGCCGATTCGGTCGGCTACGCAGGCTCGGTCGTAAATTCCAGGCTGTTGGAATTCGGCCACCTGTTGTGGAGACCTCTGGGATGGGCGCTGCTGAAAGTATTTCACCCGATCACGGGCCTGTTCGTCGGGCCGGACCCGCTCGCGAATGCTAACTTGATTTTCATAGCGATAAACTGGCTCGCAGGTTTGGCAAGCGTCATTCTGATGTACAAGCTTGTGATGATAGTCTCGTGTCGCAAATGGGTAGCAAACACCGTCGCAATCGGCTTGATCTTCTCGCAGGGCTTTTTGAATTTCGCCCAATCCGGCACCGCGTATGTTCCGGGGCTGGCGCTTCTGCTGCTCGGGCTCTACATAATGGTCAAAGGCGCAGCAAAGCCTGAGCGGGCCTGGCGGACGGCTCTGTTTGCGGGTCTGGCGCTTGCGGGCGCTGCCGGGATGTGGCTTCAGTACGTATGGTCTATACCTGCGGCCCTTGCCGCACCGCTTTTTTTGCACGGGTTCAACAAGCAACAATTTTGGCTGGTAGTGCGGGGCTGCGCAGCCTTCGGGCTGATAATGATTTTGACATTCGCCGTGGCGGGCGCTGCCGGAGGAATATATTCCATATCCGGCTTTAGGGATTGGGTCGTCAGCACATCCGGCTATCTGACAGGGCTTAACGGGTTGCCGCGAGTCATATTCGGCCTGGCTCGCTCGATGATCAATATGGGGAACGACGGCCCGTTGTTCAAAGCTTACATAGTGCATGACCCATTCAACCCCGTCTCGCTTGTCAACCTGTTGCGCGTCAGCCTCTGGAAGCTCGCGCTCTTTTACATATTCCTTGCCGCAATTCTCTTTAACCTGCTTCGCTCCGCCGAGGGCCGTCGTATCTTTGGATTACTCTTATTGAACGCGGCTCCGGTCATCGCTTTTGCGCTGTTCTGGGACGGTTCTGCCGTAGAGCGATACCTGTTGCTGTACCCGCTGATTTTTCTCTCTCTCGCTTACTCTCTATCAAGCAACCGCTCGTTCCGCTGGCTCAACTACTGCGCTCTGGCTTTCGTTGCCGTAGCAACCATCTCCAACATCGCAGCTATGGCAAAACCTGTTCAGCAGCAGCGCCAGCAAGATGTCGTCGCTCGCATCGAGCAGCTTCAGCCGCTTCTTAAACCCGAAAGCCGCGTCGCTACTGTTAATCAACAGGACGAAGTTTGGGCTTTTAGCTGGACTTTCCCTTTCAACCCCATCAACAAATCGGGAATCCTGAAGACCTATCACATAATTGAGATCAACACTAACCAGGTTCCGCGCTGGCGCGAAGAGTTCGCCGCAGAATCGCTCGGCGTGTGGGAGCACGGCGGAGACGTGTGGTTATCGGAAAGGGTATTCAGCGCGCGCCCGCAGCGTGATTGGAACTGGGTAGAAGGCGCTGACCAGCGTGTCTCGTGGACAGACATCAACTCGTTTTTCTCAAAGATGGAAGTGGGCGAAGTCGTTGGCTCAACCGACGGCTTCGTAAAGCTCCTGCCTTCCGCTCAGAATCGCGCGTTATTGATCGGCCTGGCGGAAAAAAGAAAAGCCCTGGATTCCAACTCTATCGCTTCAGCTTCGACTGAAGGAGCGAAGAATCAATAAAGATTTATTCGGGAAGCCCTGAAAGGGCGTAATTCGATAGCCCGGCGCATCGCGCCGGGTAACACGCGCATAAGAGAACAAGCCCTGAAAGGGCGAAATAAATCGAATCTTATTTCGCCCCTTTGGGGCTCTCGATGGGTTTCGCCCTGTTGGGATTTTCCCTTTCCTTTAAAAACAGTCTCAATGCTCCAAAAGGGGAACCACAAACAGCAAGCTCGGTCTTGAATTTTTCATAATTTATGTGAAAAACGGTGCCGATTCTCCATTTTAGATAAGTGAGAGGAATGCTGACGGCCCGGAGGCTGCGGTTGCGTAAATACTTTCCGGTATTAATCATTTACCTGCTCGTGACCTGGTTTACGGTCCCCTTCACGATGGGCGACACAGTGGGTTACGCCGATGCGATTGTAAAGCATCGCTTTCAAGATTTCGGCCATTATCTGTGGTATCCGCTAGGGTGGGTAGTCTCTCAGGCGCTTATGCCACTGACCCGCCTCGTGATCGGCCCCGACCCGCTCGGCAACGTGACATTGACGCTGGTGATAATAAACTGGCTCGCGGGCCTGTTAAGCGTCTTTATGGTCTTCGGCCTCGCTTCTCATATCAGCAAACGGAACTGGGTAGCTTACACCGTTACAATAGCATTCATAATCTCGCAAGGCTTCTTAGCATATGCTCAATCAGGATGTTCTTACGTGCCCGGCCTTTCGCTCCTTTTGCTGGGTTTCTTCCTCCTGGTCAAAAACGGGGACAAGCCAGAGCAGACCGTTCGCGCCTCGGTCTTTGCCGGATTGGCGCTGGCAGGCGCAGTCTGCTTATGGTTTACATACGTATGGTCTATACCGGCTGCCCTGGCTTCCCCGTTATTTTTTTACGGCTTTAATAAAAAACAATTTCGCTTCGTAGCTCAGACCTGTGCCGCGCTCGGCCTGGCCGTAGTCTTAGTTTATGGAGCCGCCGCCATATCGCTTGGGATAAATTCGGTGGATGGATTCAAAGAGTGGGTCACACATTCTTCACACGGAATAACCGGACTCAACGGCGCTCCGAGAATGGTCTTCGGCCTGTCGCGGTCGTTCATAAACATGGGTAATGACGGCGCGCTCTTCAAAGCTTATCTGGTACACGACCCGTTCAACCCCGTCTCGCTTGTCAACCTGTTGCGCGTCAGCCTCTGGAAGCTCGCGCTCTTTTACATATTCCTTGCCGCAATTCTCTTTAACCTGCTTCGCTCCGCCGGGGGCCGTCGTATTGCCGCACTGTTTGTAGTCAACGCAATCCCGGTCTTACTTTTCGCGATGCTGTGGGAAGGCGGCGCGATCGAGCGATACCTGTTGCTGTACCCGATAACCTTCATCGCGCTCGCGTATTCACTCGCGAGCAGCCGCTCCGTTCGATGGTTCAATTATTCTGCCCTCGCGTTTGTCGCCGTAGCAACCATCTCCAACATCGCAGCTATGGCAAAACCTGTTCAGCAGCAGCGCCAGCAAGATGTCGTCGCTCGCATCGAGCAGCTTCAGCCGCTGTTAAAACCCGAAAGCCGCGTCGCTACTGTTAATCAGCAGGACGAAGTTTGGGCTTTTAGCTGGACTTTCCCTTTCAACCCACTGAACCGCACGGGCAATTTGAACACGTATCACATTACCGAAATCGGCACTTCAAAGATGCTTCAATGGCGCGAAGATTTTGCGGAAGAGTCACTATCCACGTGGGAAAAAGGCGGAGATATGTGGTTATCGGAAAGGGTATTCAGCGCGCGCCCGCAGCGTGATTGGAACTGGGTAGAAGGCGCTGACCAGCGTGTCTCGTGGACAGACATCAACTCGTTTTTCTCAAAGATGGAAGTGGGCGAAGTCGTTGGCGCAAGCGACGGCTTCGTAAAGCTCCTGCCCTCCGCTCAAAATCGCGCGCTGCTCGGCCAGCTTGCCCGCCACGAAAAAACGACTAGGGATGCGATCTCACTCGCTTCAACCGAGCGAAGCGCGGCGGGGGAACAGAGATGAAGATAAGCGTTTTTGGACTTGGTTACGTGGGCTGCGTATCTTCGGCTTGCTTTGCCGCGCGCGGACACGAAGTCATCGGCTGTGACGTTAGCACGCTCAAGGTCGAAATCATCAGCAGCGGTCGAAGCCCCATAGTCGAGCCAGGGGTTGAGAAATTGATCGGCGAGGCGGTAAAAGAAGGACGCCTTCGGACTACGAAAGACTGCGCCGAGGCGGTTTTGGAATCGGACGTTTCGCTCGTATGCGTCGGCACGCCTTCAAATCACAACGGCAGCCTGGACCTTTCTTACATCGAGCGCGTCTGCCATCAAATAGGCGAGGCCCTGAAGTCGAAAACTGACTTTCACATCATCGCGATTCGCAGCACTATGTTGCCCGGCAGTATCGAGAGCGTCGTCAAACCCGCGCTCGAACTAAGCTCAGGCAAAAAGGCGGGGCGCGATTTCGGCGTTGCAATCAATCCGGAGTTTTTGCGCGAAGGCACTTCGATCAAGGACTTCGACAACCCGCCATTTACTCTCATAGGCGCTGACGATGAAAGAACAGCTAATGTTTTGCGCAATCTGTACGTCAACATCGATGCGCCGGTAATTACCATCGGCATAAAAGAAGCCGAGATGGTCAAGTATGCCAGTAATTGTTTTCACGCGTTGAAAGTCACTTTCGCAAACGAGATAGGAACCGTCTGCAAGGCTATGGGAGTCGATAGCCACAAGGTGATGGACGTTTTCTGTAAAGACACCAAGCTGAATATTTCGCCTGCGTACCTGAAGCCCGGTTTCGCTTTCGGCGGCTCGTGCTTGCCGAAAGACCTCAGCGCGATCACCTACAAAGCCAAAGAGCTTGATGTCGACGTGCCGGTGTTGAGTTCGATTATGGCGAGCAACCGGCGACAGGTAGAGCGCGCAGCCGGAATGGTTCTGCGCACCGGGCGCAAGAATGTCGCGGTGCTTGGGTTGAGCTTTAAGTCCGGCACGGACGATCTGCGCGAAAGCCCTATGGTCAGCCTGATCGAAACGCTCATAGGCAAGGGGCTGAGGCTTACGATTTATGATCGCGATGTCGAGCTGGCAAGGATCTTCGGCGCGAACCGGGATTACATCGAGCGCGAGATACCGCATATATCTTCGCTGATGCATTCGGAGCTTGATGAAGTCATCGAGCGAGCGGAAGTAATTATCATCGGCAAGAAAGAGGATGAGTTTCAGCGGCTTTCCAAAAAGCTTGATAACGGCCGCGTGATAATCGATCTTGTGCGATTGCTCGAAGCAGAAGAGGGCCGAACGAGCTATCAGGGCGTGTGTTGGTGAAATTGAATGCAAAAAGATTCACCGCAGAGACACAGAGGACACAAAGATTGCGCAGAGAAAACCAACCTCTGCTCTGCGCCCGCTCTGTGCTCTCTGTGTCTGCGGCGGTGAGATGTCTTTCGAATACAGCACATTCAATCGATAGACGAAACTTGGAGAACAGGTAAGAATGAGTAGCAAGAACCCATCGCGTAAAAAGGTTTTGCTTGTAGAGCTGAACGAGCTTACCTGGAACCTTATTGACCCCCTTATAAAACAGGGCAAGCTGCCTACGTTCGCGCGACTCAAAAGCGAAGGGACGTGGGCCGCGCCCGTCAGCGTAGACCTGCCGCCGCAGCTCGACCCCTGGATCACCTGGACGACCCTCTACACCGGCAGACCGCAAGCGGACCACAACGTATTCTTTCTTCAACAGCCGCCCGACACTATTCGCGCAAAGCGCATCTGGGAAATTTGTCACGACCAGGGATTAGGCGTAGGCGTTTACGGCAGCCTTTGCTCGTGGCCTCCGCAAGAGGTAAACGGCTTTTACGTGCCTGACACTTTCGCGCCCACGGCAGAGACTTACCCTGCATCAGCCAGCGCGATTCAAGAATTGAATCTCACCTACACTCGTTCGATACGACTGCCTTCGGATAAGGACGGCTTGTTGTTTAAGGCGCGACTCGGCGCGCGGCTTCTTCGGCTAGGACTCAGACCCGCGACCGTAGCTCGCATAGCTCGACAGCTCGCCCGCGAGCGCGTGGCCCCAGAGATTCGATGGCAGCGCGTGGCGATGCAACCGCTTGTGAATTTCGATTTTTTCAGCAAGCTTTACCTTAAACACCGGCCTGATCTGGCTACATTTCACAGCAACCACGTAGCCCATTACATGCACACTTACTGGAAGGCCATGCAGCCGGAAGCCTTTGAAGAAGACGCCACGCCGGATGAAGTGCGAATCTACGGTCACGCAATCGAGCACGGCTATCGAACGGCTGACGAGTTATTGAAACGGATGCTTAAGCTCGCGGACGAAAACACTGTTCTGGTAGTAGCTTCAAGCATGGGGCAGAAGCCGTACGTCGCTCCCGTTAAAGGAAGCAGGCAGGTAAGACAGCTACGCTCGCTTGAAAAGATACTTGAGATTCTCGGAGTAGCAGATCGTGCAGAAGCTTTATCAACGATGTCAGACCAGTTCAACATCTACCCCGACTCTTTGACGACGAGAGACTTCATCACAACGACGCTTGAATCAGCCTACGTTGACACACCCGACCAGCCGATGTTCTGGGTGACTAAGGTCGAAAACAGCATCACGGTAAACCTGGCGACGTACAACACGATCACCGAAGAGTCGCGGTGTCATTTCCCGAACCTTGATAAAGACTCTTCGATGCTCTACGAAAATCTGGTATACAGCACAGGGATGGTGAAATCCGGCTGTCACGACCCGAAAGGCATGATGATAATGTACGGGCCGGGCGTGCGGCGCGGCGGCTTCATTCCTGACTGCAACAACCTCGACATTGCTCCCACAATGCTTTCAATGCTCGGCCTCAGCGTCCCGATTGAGATGAAGGGGCGCGTGCTTGAAGAGGCCCTTACAGAAGCGCCTCAAGCGGCGCTCGCATATTGAATCGAAAAAGGCGAATGCGAATACTCTGGGTAAAAGGCGGCAAGCTCATTCCGGTCAACACCGGCGGCAAGATTCGTTCGTACAACTTGCTTCGCCAACTGGCGGCAAGGCACGAAGTCACACTGCTTTCGTATTACGACGGCCCGAAAGATTCCGTGTACGAAAGCGAGATCGTCGAGCATTTCTCTCACACTGTTTCAATCTCGACCGGCAGGGCTGAGTCTTCCGCAATCGATTATCTAAAAAATATCTTTTCACGCGCGCCATACGCCGTGACCAAATTTACTTCGGCGCGTGTCGGCGCGTTGATCCGAGAGTGGATGGCCGAACGCCATTTTGACGTGGCCGTTTGTGATTTTCTTTCTGCTTCTTTGAATTTCCCTGCGGAGTTGTCCCTGCCGACGGTATTGTTCCAGCACAACGTCGAATCCGTTTTGTGGCGACGGCAGGCGGACTACGAGCCTAACCCGATCAAGCGAATAGCATTCAAGCTCGAAGCCGCGAAGATGATTCGCTACGAGCAAAAGGCCGTCAACCGATTCGATCACGTGATCGCTGTGAGCGAAAACGACCGCGAAAATATGGCGCTGATGACCGAGAAGTCGAGGATCAACATAGTGCCTACGGGCGTCGACCTTGAAGCATATCGACAGCAATCCGGCAGCGACGCGAATGAGCCGGTCGTAGTCTTCACAGGCTCGATGGACTGGGAAGCAAACATCGATGGGGTTGAGTATTTTTGCGCGGAAATCTGGCCCCGCGTTTTGAAAGCCGTTCCCAACGCGCGTTTCCGCATCGTAGGCCGAAATCCTCACCCTCGCGTCTTAAGTTTGGCTGCCGATTCAGTTGAAGTGACGGGGACCGTGCCGTCCGTGATCGATTATATGAGAGACGCAGCCGTGGTCGTCGTGCCGCTCAGGATCGGCGGCGGCACGCGCCTGAAGATTTATGAAGCGATGGCGATGGGTAAAGCCGTCGTTTCGACCTCTGTCGGCGCAGAAGGGCTGGACGTAGCGGATGGGCGCGACATAATGCTGGCGGATACTAGCCTCGGGTTTGCCGATTCAATCATCAAACTTCTATGCGACCGGCAAACGCGCAAACAGTTTGAAACGGCGGCTGCGAGTCTTGCGGCACAATTCGATTGGTCGGTGATAGCAGACCGCTTTGAAGAAGTCTTGAACGAAACAACCAGGCTGTCGGACAAGACCGGCACGCCTGAAACAGTCGCGGCGATGGTGAGCGCATGAAGATACTGGTGCTTGACGGCAACGAAAATCAAGCAGTCGCTTGCGTGCGTTCGCTCGCGCGCGCGGGCCATCGTGTATCTGTGGGCTCAAGCAATAGCTGGTCAAAAGCGGGATGGTCACGTTTCGCTGAAAGCAGTTTTACTTATCCCGCGCCGATGGATTCCGCCGAGGCGTTTGTCGCACGCATTCGAGAAGAAGTCGCGCGCGTGCCGGGTACGCTAGTACTGCCCGTGACAGAGCGGACGACGTTGCCTCTTTCAACCTATCGAGAAGAAATATTCGCAAGCTGCGGGCGGCTGGTTTTGCCGTCTCACGAGATTGTGATGCGGGCTTTTGACAAGAGCGAAACGACGCGGCTTGCAAGCTCGCTCGGCGTTTCTGTCCCGAAAACTTTTTACGTCGCGAGCAGCGCCGAGGCTCACGATATAGCCGAATCAATAAACTATCCGGCGGTCATCAAAGCCCGCTCGTCGGAACAGATGTCAGCATCCGGAAAAGTTATTGCAACGGGAGCGCCGCTTTATGCGCGCAATGCGGAAGAGCTTTTGGCCGCAGTCGAGCAGATGAATCAGAGAAGTTCTGCCGCGCTCGTGCAGGAATACGTCGAAGGCAATGGCGCAGGTTATTTTGCCTTGATGCGCGAAGGCGAGCTTCGCGCAGAGTTCGCTCACCGGCGCATCCGCGACGTGCGCCCGACAGGATCAGGCAGCGCAGTTCGCGCGAGCGCGCCGGTCGATCCACACATGCGCGATGCGGCGCTTGCCATACTTCAAGCCCTGCGATGGCATGGCGTGGCGATGGTGGAATTCCGCATTCGAGCAGACGGCACACCGGTCTTTATGGAAGTCAATGGGCGGTTCTGGAACTCGCTTCCGCTTTCGGTTTACGCCGGGGCAGACTTCCCTGCCCTGCTTGCAGAATTAGCCGAGCGCGGCGATGTTCCGGTGGCTCCCAATTATCGAATGAATGTGCGGTGCAGGTGGCTGCTCGGCGACGCGCGCCACCTGATAGAAGTGTGGCGCGGCGCTCCCGCAGGCTACGCGGGCAAATATCCGGGCAGGCTTCGCGCAACGCTCGATTTTCTGAAGCCGGTCGGCGGAACCTATCACGATAATTTTATGATGAGCGACCCGATGCCCGAGCTAGGCGACTGGCTCGATTTCGCTTTCAGGCGAATCCCTGCTCTGGTTAAAAAGAGACAAGCCCATTCGGAGATGCGGAGTGTAGAGTTGTCGGCCCCACTCCCAAAATCACGTTCGGAGGTTTGAAGTATTGGTGATGTTGAAAGGCGCTATTCACGTTCATAGCACCTACTCGGACGGCGAGTTTACGCTTGCGGAGCTGAGAGAGATATTCGTCTCTGCCGGTTGCTCATTCGTTTGCATGACCGATCACGCAGAGTATTTTGACGCGGACAGCCGTGAAGCTTACGAGAGCGACTGCCGCAAACTTTCAGACGACAATTTTAGATTTATACCCGGGGTCGAATACACCTGCCGCGAGCGCATGCACGTTCTCGCTTACGGCGTCACGTCGGCGGTCACGACCCCGGAGCCGCAAGAAGTAATACGCCATATCAAAAGCGAGGGAGGGCTGGCAGTTATAGCTCACCCGATGGACAGCGCGTTCGATTGGATCGAATCATTCGAAACGCTTCCCGACGGCATAGAGACCTGGAACTCGAAATACGACGGTCGCCTCGCGCCTCGCCCCGCGACGTTTGCCCTGCTCAATCGTTTGCAAAAACGCGCGCCGCGCATGCGCGCCTTTTACGGAATCGATCTGCACTGGAAAAAGCAGTATCGCGGATTGTTTAACATAGTCGAGTGCGACACCCTTGCGTCTGAAAAAATCCTTGATGCGATGGCCGACGGCCATTACTTCGCAGCGAGAGGCGAGCTTGAGCTGCCCTCAAACGGCCTGTTGCCTCAACCGCTGATAAATGATTTTGGACGAATTCAAAAACGATACGCACGCAAGCGACAGATGATTAAGAAGGCCAAGAAATTAATCGACCGCTTTGGCTTAACCGTGCCCGCGCCCTTGAAAGCGCAACTCAGAAGGATTTTTTGATGAGCGCCGGAACCGTCTACCTGATGTATCACGAGATTCAGTCGCCTGGCCGCCCGCTTTGCCAGGGCGAAGAAGGCTATGCGCGCTACGTCGTCGCGGAGAATTATTTTCGCGAGCAGATAACAAGTCTTGCGGCAAACGGCTACCGGGGTTTGAGCGTCACCGAGGCCCTGGCATGGAATCGGTCGCAAGACCCCGCCGTTGCGATCACTTTTGACGACGGGTGCGCGACCGACTTGCTTATCGCCGCGCCCGCGCTCAAGGAAGTTGGCTTCAATTCTACCTTTTACATAGTTGAAGGGTTCATAAATAGGCGAGGGTATTTAACAGGGGAGCAAGTTAAAGAGTTGAGCCGACAGGGTTTCGAGATCGGTTGCCATTCGATGACGCACAGCTACCTGCCGGATTTAACCCGCGAGCGTATGATGGTCGAGATAGCGGTCGCAAAACAGAAATTGGAGCAATTGATAGGCGAGCGCGTTGACCATTTTTCCTGTCCCGGCGGGCGCTGGAACCCTGCGGTCGCGCGCCTCGCGCAGGATGCCGGTTATCGTACGGTTTCGACGAGCAGAATAGGGATCAACCTGCCGGACGCGGACCCGTACCGGCTATCTCGCGTGGCCGTGATGCGCGACACTTCGATGACGGATTTCGACCGCATCTGCCGCTCGGAAGGGCTGTTGATGAAACAGGCGCGTTACGCGACCCTGGCGGCTGTAAAGGGCATGCTCGGCAATGCGGTTTATGAACGGGTTCGCTCGAAAGTTTTGAGCCGAAGCTAAAAAGCTATGAGTAACAAGCCGATCAAGATTGCTGCGACGGGTGACGATGATCAAACTGTTATGACCGATTTTATTAAGCGAGTGGATGATACAAAGCAATCGGCTGCGGCTCCGGTGGTTAGATTCGCAAGCGCGCTCGGAACTCAAAAAGTGGCGTCGGCGCTTTCAGACAGGTTCAAGGTCTTGAAATCGCTCGGTTCTTCGGACGCTTGCGAGTTCTATCTGGCGCGCTCGACCGCAGGCAACAACACGGTAGTGTTAAAAGTCCTTTCAGGCAGCGCCGCACGCGATTTCCGCCAACGCGAATTATTCAGGCTCGAAGCCGAGGCTTCGGCCCGGCTCACGCATAAAAACATCGTAAAGACCAGCGAAGCGGAAACGATAAACGGGATACATTTTTCTGTAATGGAGCACAGCCCCGTGGCCGAGTCTCTCCGCGACCTGATAAATCGAAGAGGGTGGCTCGACATAGGCCAGGCCGTTTCGATCATCAATCAGGTTGCCGCCGGGCTCGCCTATGCGCATTCGTGCGGCGTGCTTCACCTGAGGTTGCAGCCGGAAAAGATACTGCTTGAGCCTGACGGGCTTGTGAAGATAATCGATTTTGGCATAGACGCCGGGCAGCAGTTCGTGTGGGCGCACACAGAGCGCTCGCGCCGTCTGTCAGCCGAGTATCAAAGCGCGGAGCAGATGTGCGATGCGTCATTAGACCAGCGCAGCGATCTTTATTCGCTTGGGGTATTGTTGTTCGAGATAATGACTGACCGGTTGCCCTTCGATTCCGAAGACGCGGATTACATCCGCCGCAGGCACAGGATGAAGCACTCGCCGCTGCCGCCTCACGTGCTCTCCTGGGACGTGCCGGAGTTCATTTCGCGCATCGTTATGGGATTGCTTGAAAAGAATCCGAACAAACGATTCAGCAATGCTACGGTATTTCGGATGACGTTGAACAGATTGGCGAGCCTCGACGACGAATCGCATATGGATGCGGGCGACGAGGCTTTCGTCGAGGGAAGTGTTTTATCGAGCCAGACGGTTGAGTTGTCGGAGTAAGGAGACGGTGAAATGTACGCAGAGTATTACGGGCTGAAGGAAATACCATTCGGGTTGACGCCCGATTTGAACTATATCTTTAAGACGGAAAGCTACCTGGAAGTAATATCGACTTTGAAGTATGGCGTCGAGCATAACAAAGGGCTCGTCGTGCTTACGGGCGAAGTCGGGACGGGCAAGACTACTACGCTGCGCTCGACCATACAACAATTCGGCGAAGAGGTGTTGCCGGTTTATATTTTCAATCCTTTCCTGACGGCCTCAGAGTTTTTCCAGCAATTCATCGACGGGCTAGGGCTTGGGATGCCGCAATCGGCGTCAAAGCCGGAGATGCTCGCGGTGCTTGGCAAGTTTCTGGCTCTCAGACATTCGGAAGGATTGCGAACGGTCTTGATAATCAATGAAGCGCACGGATTGCCTTCACCCGTGCTGGAAGAGATCCGCCTGCTTTTAAATTTTGAGACGAACAGCGAAAAGCTTTTGCAGATGATACTGTGCGGCCAGCCGGAGTTGCAGGCGATACTGAATCGGCCCAACCTGCGCCAGTTGAAGCAGCGAATCTCGCTGCGCTGCGAGATCAAACCGCTCTCGCCGTTTGAAGTGAGCAAATACATACGCTTCCGCTTAAAGATTGCCGGGGCCGAAAGAGTCGATCTGTTCGACAGCGAGGCGATGGCGTTAATAGGCCGCGTCTCGCAGGGCATACCGCGCGTGATAAACAATATCTGCGATAACGCCTTGCTTTACGGTTACTCGGCCAGCCTCGAAGCGATAAACCGCGATTGTGTAGAAGAGGTGATCGAGTCATTAGACCTCGCGCCGGTGGATTCAGCCGGCAGCGCGCACGCTGAATTCACAAGCCGCGTCCGGTCAGTGATCTAGTTTGAGTCTGCAAGCCCCGCAGGGGCGAAATCCAATAGCCCGGCGCATCGCGCCGGGAACACGCGCATAAGAGAAAAAGCCCTGTAAGGGCGAAATAATTCGAAGCTTTATTTCGCCCTTACAGGGCTTGTCGTGATGTATGGTGCTGATCTGGGGCTAGCGCCCCAGGCTATTGAATTTCGCCTCTTCGAGGCTTATGAAATATTTTTCAAATACGCTCTTTTTCCTACCTAAATTCCCTATTAAGCTCGCGCTGGCTATCCCCTTGCTTCTCAACAAATGTGCCGCAGAAGCGTGGAAACCTGAGCCTAATTGCAATTTACCTGAATTGAGGATCAAAAAGCGTGATCGAACGGTTAAAACAGCTCTCAAAAAAATCCCGTACGGCGGTCATCGCGCAGAATATCTATAACAACTGGCGTGTACGCCGCCGCGTCAACTCTGGCAATATCGAAGCCTCCTACGGCTCCAGCCACAGCCGCATCTCAGACATCTCGGACAGCGTAGGCTATATCAACGCAACTTTTGAAGATTATCTTCGCTACGCAGACCTTACGCCCGAAACAATCCGTGGCAAGAGAGTTTTAGAGATCGGTCACGGCGACAACCTGGGCGTGGCCCTGAGCTTCCTCGCGGCTGGAGCAGCCGAGGTCGTCTGCCTCGACAAGTTCTATTCCAAACGCGACCCCGAACGACAGCGCAGGATTTACCTCGCGCTCAGATCGGAACTCGATGACGAAGCCCAAAAGCGATTTGATGAAGCTATTGATTTGACCACCGGCACAGAGATTAATTCCGACAGGCTGAAATCTGTTTACGGCACAGGCATAGAAGATGCCGAGCAATTGTTCGGCTCCGCATCGTTCGACATCATAATCTCAAGGGCCGTCATACAGAGCATTCAAGACAGCGACACGGCGCTCGCGGCTATGAAGCAACTGTTGACCGACGGCGGTGTGATGGCGCACAAGATCGATATGCGCGACCTGGGAATGTTCACTAACGGCGGGATGCACCCGCTGACGTTCCTTACCGTCTCGGATTCGCTCTATCGTATGATGACCAGCGCGACCGACAAATCGAATCGAAGGCTGATCGGTTATTACGCCGAGAGGATGGCCGAGCTTGAGTTGGAATCGAAGTTATTCGTCGTCAGCATCGTAGGCCAGGAAGGCGAGATTTATCCCCATAAGGAAAAGATCGAGCAAGGTGTTGATTACTCCGACTCACAGCTTGCGCTTATTAAAGCTATTCGCCCGAATCTGAACGCAAGGTTTAAGAGTCTTCCGGACGAGGAGCTTCTGGTATCAAGCATTTTTCTCGTAGCCGGAAAGCCCGCGCAAGAGAGCCTCACTATCGGCTCTTATGAAATCAGCGCGCCGGTCGAACAATCCAAGACCGGCTGCCCGGTCAGTGTTTAATCGGAGCAAAGGACAGGCAGTTCGATGAGTGCAGATTATCCCGGAATGATAAGAAAACTGGCGTGGTCTCTGCCGTGGCTCTCGCGCTATCCGTTCTGGAGAGCGAGCGAGTTGATCGAGCGGCTCTCCGCGCCCGCCGGGACGCGCCACCTGATATTCATCGTCGCCAACCATTTCGAGCCAAGCTGGGATGCGAACAATCTCCCCGTAGATCTATCAGTACAGATTCGGCGACTGGACGACTGGTGCGAGCGAGCGCGACGGATCGGCAACGCAGTCAAGGATTCGGACGGAACTCCTTTTCGCCACACGAATTTTTACCCCGCAGAGCAGTACCACCGCCCCCTGCTCGACCGCCTGGCAGAATTGCAAAGGGAGGGGTTCGGCGAAGTCGAGATACACCTGCATCACGGAGTCGAGCGGCCTGACACCGAAGCGAACCTGAGACGGACTATAGAAAATTTTCGCGATGCGCTCGCTTATGAGCACCAGTGCCTTTCGCGCATGAACGGCGAGGGCCGCCCGATGTACGCATTCGTGCACGGCAACTGGGCGCTCGCGAATTCCAGGGGCGGCGAGTGCTGCGGCGTCGATTCAGAGATGCAGACGCTGGAAGAGAACCGGCTGCTATGCGGACTTCACGCTGCCTTCGGTCCCTTATCAAACCCAGGTGCCTCGCATAAATTCTATCTACGAATGCGGCGGGCGATTTGACGAGCCGGTCCCGCACCGCAAGGGGCCGGGCCTCAAAACCGGCAGCACGCCCCGGCTGCCGATCATCTTTACCGGCCCGCTGGTCTTCGATTGGAGCCGCCGCGTGCGCGGGATGGTCGTGCCGCGACTCGACGACGGGGTGATGGCTTTTAATCATCCGATGGATTTGAAGCGGCTTGACCGCTGGTCGAATGCCCGCATATCAGTAGGCGGAAGACCCGAATGGGTTTTTATAAAACTCTACTGTCACGGCTTCTTCCCGCAGGATCAAGATACTGTTATCGGGGATCGCTGCCGCCGCTTTTTTGAAGAAGCGTTGGAAGAGTCCGCGCGCACCAATCGGTACAAGTTACATTTCGCGACCGCGCGCGAGGCCTTCAACATGGCGATGGCTGCGGCAGACGGGCACGGCGGAGAGCCGGGGCTTTATCGCGACTACAAACTGCAAACGATTATGCAGGACCGATTGAATCAAGACGCGGAATTTGTCGCTCAAGAAATGGTCGAAGAGGTTGTATGAAAGGGGATTTAGAAATGACGGCTCAGGTCAAGCGAATCGCGCTCAGATCAAAGGCGATAATCATCGCCTTCAATATTTATAACAACTATCGAGTCAAGCGGCGGTTCAAAGTAGGCAATTCCGAATCGGATCACGGCGTCGCTCACATCGCGATGAGTCTGGAAGAGAGCCTTCGCTACATCGACCACTCTTACGAGATTTTCCTGCGCTGGTCCGGTTTTTCTCCCGAAACATTCGCGGGCAAGCGGATTCTGGAAGTCGGGACGGGCGACAACCTGGGATTGGCGCTGCGATTTATCTCTGCGGGGGCCGCGAGCGTCGTCTCGATGGATAAGTTTTATTCGAAGCGCGACCCCGAACAGCAACGAAATATTTATCTGGCTATGCGCAGCCGCATAAAAGGTGAAGAGCGCAAGCGATTCGATGAGGCTGTCGATCTGACACGGGGCATAGAGTTCAACGAGGCGAAGCTCAGGTACATTTACGGCACGGGCGTTGAAGAAGCGGACAAGCTGCTGGGCAAAGCCTCTTTCGATTTCATAATATCGAAGGGCGCGTTACAGGATGTCTACGACATAGATTCGGCGTTCGCGGGGATGGACAAGCTGCTGGTTCCCGGCGGCCACATGCTTCACACGATGGACTTGAGCGATCAAGGGATGTTCAGCAAGAACGGGTTTCACCCGCTCACGTTTTTGACCATTCCCGATTCGGTCTATCGAATGATGTCGGTTTATTCGGGCAAGGCGAATCGGAGGCTGGCCGATTATTACCAGCAGAAGATGGAAGCGCTAGGGTACGATTCGAAGTTCCTGGTCACGCGCATAGTAGGCGAGCCGCAAGAATTGCTCCCTCATAAAGAGCATATCGAACGGGGCGTAGACTTTGATGATGCGAAGCTCTCGCTCGTCCGCAGCATTCGCCCGAAGCTGTTACCCCGCTACGCTCGCATGACGGATGAAGAGTTGTTGGTTTCCGGAATTTATCTGATAGCAAAAAAGCGCGGGTAAAACCTCAAGAACGAATTAAACATCAGGGAGTCAATCGAGATGGCAGCAATGACACGAAAGCGCGCAGCAGAGCTGATTAGAAGAGTGTTCGAGATAGTGCAACCGCACCCGGAAGGGCTTCCGGCGGAAGCGGTGATACGTCGCATACAGCAGACCTTTTTTGCGAACGGCGCTCTTTCAAGCGCCTACGCGAACCAGTTTGACGAGGCCGCGCACACCGTAACCATCGCCCCGATTCGAGCCGGTTGGCTGGTCAATGAAGACGACCGCTGGCTCGTGACAGAACAGGGCCGTCGTGCGTTCGCCGAATTTCAAGACCCCGAAAAGTTCTTGAAAGCAGCCGCGAGGCAATCCGTCAGGGGGTGGGCTTCGGTCAACTTCCCGCGCTTTTACGCCCGCGCGGGCCGGTTGAAAGAACAGCTCGTAGCCGAATACCGTGTCGCGCGCCGCGTGGGGCTTCGACGCCTGATCATAAAGGCCGTAGGCGCGACGCGCCCCTGGCAAGAAGTCCTGCCGCGCCAGTCACCCAGGCGGTTCGTGATGGCGCAGAACCGTTTCAGCACGGTTAGAGATTTATTGAATTATCTCAACTCGACCGGCATTGCTTATTCGCAAGGCGGCCACACCGTTTACTTGCCGCCGGACTCGGCCCGCAAATCTCCGTTTCAAGACGTGATGAAAAACTACCCGGCAACCGCCGGCATCAAGATCGTCAAAAATCAGGGCGGGCTTGACGACAGCACTTACGTAAAAGACTCGCTTGATAAAGCAGACAGCCTCATACGCCAGAAGCTCCTGCACGGCCACAAGCATCTTAGTCTGGTTGCGAATCTCTTCTTTGCCAAAGGGCTCGGCCCGCGTCTTTACGATTTGATCGAGATAGAATGCGGCGACCGCGTGTGGACGGCTTACGTAATGGAGCACGTAGACGGGAGCGTGCCTACGAACGCGGAATGCGAAGCGGGCATAGAGCGCATAAAAGAGATGGAGCGCCAGGGGTTGATAAAAGTGAGCCTGCCGCTCGGATTCCAGGATAAAGAATTCGAGTCGCCCACCTGCATGAATAATGCGTTCGTAGACCAATCGGGCAAATTTCATTACATAGATTTTCAGAATTTTCTGTTGATGAACTACGACCAGTTTTTAAAAGATACGGCCATAGCCGCAGCCGAGGAGTCTCACTTTGGCGACCGGAGCCTGTTTCGCGGAGGGCGCTATCTTTATCAATCCGTCCCCGGAGTCGCGCTAGCAGGCAAGCGCGGGATCGAAGAGCGAATCGAAGTTATCAGCGAGCTTATGAAGAAGGCGGGCGTGACTATCAAAGACCGGCTGGTGTTGGACGTAGGGTGCAACATCGGGATGATGATGGAAGAGTATTTGAGGCTCGGAGCCGGATGGTGTCACGGATGGGACCGCGCTCACATTGCGCCGCACACGGAAGCGTTGTTGTTAGCGCTCGGATGCACAAGGTTTTCCACGACGGGCGGCGACATCAGCCAGTCGCAAGAGGTTGAGACCGACCTGCCTGAGTTTTTAAGACCCGCTTTGAATGGATGCGCGATCTCTTACCTTGCGGTTCGCGCTCACATCGGGTGGCTCGACGCGCTCGCGCGCGCCCCCTGGTCATTCATGATTTATGAAGGCCACGAGGGAGAGAGCGAAGCTGATTTTGAAAAATACGTAGAAGAGTTCGGCAAGCTTGTAAGCTTCAAAGTAGCGGCAGCGACTCGATACAAAGACGGCGATTGCGATGAGCGAACGCTGGCAATCCTGGTGAGAAAATAGTTTATCCGAGACATCTCACCGCAGAGACGCAGAGGACACAGAGGCTGCACAGAGAAAAGCTAAAAACTCTGCGCCTCCTCTGTGTCCTCTGCGTCTCTGCGGTGAATCTTCTTTCATTTCCTTACCATCATACGAAATTCCCTCTAGACTGCGGTCAGAGTTATTTATCATCCACTTCAAAATCTTTGCTATAATCAACCCGCTTTTCGCATTACACAATTCGGCTCCAGTCGTTTTTCAATTGCGAATCGGGTCTGCTCAGGGTTTCCCGATTTATCGTTCACCAGATCAGCGGTTGTTATCTAGTTTAGGTTCCGGGAGGTGGAGATGGACGCTATTAATAGCTCTGAAAATCACCTTTTCATCAGCTACGCCCATATTGATAATCAGCCGCTCACCGAAGGTCTCAAGGGATGGATCGATACACTTCACGCACTGCTCCAGATCCGCCTCGCCCAACTGATGGGAAGACCTCCGAAGATATGGCGTGATCGCAAGCTGAAAGGTAATGATGTCTTCAACGACGTAATCGTCATCGAGCTGTCGAATACTGCCCTCCTGCTTTCGGTCCTGTCGCCGCGCTATCTTCAATCTCCGGCCTGTCGCAGTGAGCTAAAAGATTTTTTCCGCCTCGCGGATCAAAGCGGCGGTATTCGGATTGGTGAAAAACATCGCGTCTTCAAAGTTATAAAGACTTATGTCGAGCTTGAAGAACACCCGCCTGAGATACGAGATTTGCTGGGTTACGAGTTTTACCAACGAGATCAGTTATCAGGAAAAGTGCGCGAATTCGACCATGGAATCAGCTCCAGTGGAGAGAAAGACAAAAGATTTTGGGATAAGTTTGAAGACCTGGCCTGGGATATTTCAGAACTCATCAAGCGGCTTGAAAGCCAGCCGCCCGATCAACCGCCTGATCCCTCGCTGTCCAACCAATTGCCTGATCCTTCATCGTCCGCCTCAACCGTATACCTGGCCGAAACCACTTCCGATCTCAGCGAAGAGCGCGACAAAGTCAGACGCGAGTTACAGCAGTTCGGCCATGTAGTTCTGCCTGACAAGGCGCTGCCTTTGAAAGCACCTGCTTTGCGGGAGGCCGTTCGCGAATACCTTAATAGTAGCCGACTCTCAGTCCATTTGATCGGCGAGCATTATAGCAACATCCCTGAAATGGATCCGGAATTCTCCATCGTACGTTTGCAACAGGAACTGGCGATGGAGCGCGACGATAAGGAATAATGAGTTTCCTTGAACAAAGTAGGGCAGCGCGTGAAGCGGAGGCGCTGGAAAAGGAGCATCAACGTAAAAGAGAGATCAAACGCGCTCGCCGGACTGCCGTAGTTTTTGCGCTGGCATTTATTACGGCATTAGCTTTAGCTCTGTTTGGTTATCAGCAGCAAAAGAAGGCTGTAGAGAATGAAAGAAAATCTCGCCAGTTCTTCTATGTCGCCAATATGAACCTGGCGCAACAGGCGTTCGAAGTCGGCGACTCAAGTAGAGTACAGGAATTACTAAATGCATTCTTGCCCGCATCTGATACTCCTAAGTCAGATGATTTACGCGAATTCGATTGGTACTACCTTTGGCATCACAATTACAAGGAGAAGGCAGCATTCGAGGGACACACGGAATCTATTTATTCAGTAGCATTCTCGCCTGACGGCAGGACGCTTGCCTCTGCGAGTGTAGACAATACGGTTAGGCTGTGGGACGTAAGCACCAGACAGGAACTAGCTTCGCTCAAGGGTCACACAGACATTGTTATTTCAGTTGCATTCTCACCTGATAAAAAAAGGGTGGTGATGGCAAGCGGGAGTGCGGATAAGACGGTGAGGCTCTGGTTTGCGGCTACGGATGAAGAGGTCGCCGCCCAGAGAATCAAGTGACGATGTGTGGGATTATGAGGATATCCGAAAAGTGAGAAAAAGCCCTGAAAGGGCGAAATTCGATAGCCCGGCGCAACGCGCCGGGTAACACGTGACGCAAACAGCAAGCCCTGTAAGGGCGAAATAACCCGACCGATTTATTTCGCCCTTACAGGGCTTGTCGTGATGATTGTCGCAGACCTGGGGCGATGCCCCAGGCTATCGAATTTCGCCTCTTCGAGGCTTTTCAGACACACTCTAGAAACATCTCGTCCCTACCGAGACTCTATTCTGATGTAAATCTTTTTCTCTCTTACTTCGCGCCTTTTTTTGGCTTTGTCGCTTTCTTTTGTTTCGACTCTGCCTTCGGCTTTGCAGCTTTCTTTTGCTTCGGCGCTTCCTTTTGGACGCGCACCTCGACTTGAGCCGTCACCCATTCCTTGCTCGGATAAGCGGCCAGGTTCAGATTGCGCGTCTTTGGCTCTCCTGATGCAAAAGCCGAAAGAAGCTCATCGAGCGCGCTCGTCGGTCCGCCGCGTGTTGCCATGCTGCGCTCAAGCGGTTTGTCGAGCGAAGGCAGTTCAAGCCAGCGGAAGTTCGTAGTCCCAACCGTCGCGAATACTTTGACCAAGTCCGTCCCTTCTGTGTACCCCGGCTCAAGGCTGGCCTGTAGCGGAATCAAGGGAAGCTGCTGGCCTGGATCAAGAGGCTCGAAAAAGCCTGCGCCGGATGGATAGATTTGCGTGACGCCCCAGTCGGGCCGCAAATCCATGATCGTCACGTTTAGTATTTCCGAAGAATCGTTGCGCACGCGCAAGAAAGTCCACTCGCCTTCCGTCAGCACCGGCGTGTTCCCTTCGGAATCAAACGGCTTCGGCTCAGGCTCATCCGCAGGGTCGAAATCTGCCTGCTTCCCGACAAGCTCTACGACCAGCCTCCGCGCAAGCGGCGACATCGGATCGCGATTATCAAGCTCCTGTACGTTGCGGTACTTTGCCAGATGCTCTAACCGGCTGACGACGCGGGCCGCAGAATCCTTGCTTGCAATCCCCAGAGCGGGCCGGAGATTTTTTATCGGCTCACCGGCAGGATCCCAGATTTCGTACTCGCTATTTTCATTGACCGTAACCTGATAATCGGCAGGCTCATTATCGGCAGCCACTTGCACAAATCGGATTTCGTCTTTACCTAGAATCGCCGCCACATCGTCGAGCGCTTTATCCTGCTTTATCTTCTTAGGCAGATCATCCCGCTTGTGCAACCGAACGCTGCGGCGAAGACGCACCGCACCCGGATCGAGCAGCACCGCCTGCGAGCCCTGCTCAATCGCTTTTGTGCCGAGCTTCTTTGTAATCTTTGCCCACGAGTCGGACGATCCGACATCCGTAACTTCGACCATCGCCACGCGGTCATCCGTGTTGGCGAGGCTCTTGGCATCACGTGAATAAACAGCAAACTGCGCCTCTTTGCGAACGCCGCCCGCCTGGCCCGCGTTCAACATAACGCGCTTTTTCTTCGTGTTCAACCTGCATGACCGTGACGCCTTGCTGAGGCTCGACCTGCTCGCTCCCGAAGACGACGCGGTTGCCTTCGCCTTGAAGCTGCGGCGTCTGCGCTTCGAACTGCGAATGTATTTTTGCCAATATGCGGTCGTGCAACAGTTTGTAAGTTAGTTCCGGCCCGATCTGCTTTAACGAATCGAGCAGCCAGTAGGTGAGCGCCCCATTGCTCTCCCGGCCGTCGAAGGGATACTCCATAGCAAGCTCTTGTGCGCGGCAGGCGGCCAACAGCACGTACCCTTTCGGCTCCATCAGCCATCCACTGCCCGGTTTCAGGCTGCGCGTTTTGCCGCCCGATGCCGACTCCCAGGTTCCGGCCAGCTCTTCAGCCGAAGCCACGAGGCTGGGAGTGCGCCTGGGCGTAGTATCGATACTCTGTATGCCGCGCGCTTTCGCGCCGCCCTTGCCCCGCGTCGCCCCGCCCGAATGGCAGCAATCGAACACGACTGTAACGATCAACTTTTTATCAACAAGCTCTTTTAACAGGTGCGCTATCTCGACATCGCGCAGGTATTGCGTCTCGCTGTTGCCTATGTCCGTAGGCACGAGCGTTTCGTCCAGGCCGGTCTTCCCTTTCAGCTTTGGGTATGCGGTCGTCGCCCGCCCGCCGTGCCCGGAATAGTGTATGTAAACCTGATCGCCCGCCTTCGCCTTTTTGATCAGGTTCTTGAAGGCCGCAACCATATTCTTGTACGTAGGCCATTGAGCTTCCGGCTCGGAGGGGCGGTCGCCGTCGCCCGAAGCCGTCAGCTTTGTGATGTTGTCGGCTGAGAGGCCGAGCTTGGTTTTAAAAAAGTTCTCGACATGGTTGATGTCTCTGACACATCCTCCAAGATTCGGATAATAACCGCCGTCAGGCAACCTGTTCGGCAGATAGCAATCGACACCCATCAGCAGCGCGTGGAGTTTTGAGCTTCCCGTAGCCATAGTCTTCCTCCTTTAAGGCGCAAATCATATCAAAACTTTTCTTAACAGTCGCCCGGAAGATTTGTAACAAGCCTCTACCATTCTGTCATGACGAAAATCGGCGATTGATCAAAGGAAGGATTTAGAGTTGTTTTCGATTGAATGTACTGGATTGGAGAGACATCTCACCGCCGCAGACACAGAGAACACAGAGCGGGCGCAGAGCAGACGTTGGTTCTCTCTGCGCCCGCTCTGTGTTCTCTGTGTCTGCGGCGGTGAATCTTCTTGCATTCCCATACGCTTAAATGAAATTCGCTCTAGCAATACGTCTGAAGAAAGAACCGCCAGGGCTTGCGGTCGGTTTATTGCCACCGAAAGTCCTGGCGGTCAGCGATACCATTTATTGGTTACGCCCTTGACTCAAGATCAAGATGGTATCAGGAAAAGAGCATTCTCTTCCTATTTGTTAAGAGCCAATCAACCAGACCGGCAGCGCCCGGCTGGCCGAAAACCGGCAAGGCTAATACGGCGTTGTAACCGCTCGCGCGGTCAAACATCATCGGCGCGGTCAGGTTCGCAAGCCCCGAATCACCATGTATATTGGCATTCGTGATCGTCGCCCCTGATTCGCCAAATGCTGTGTCTACGATCAGCGGGTATGTCGGCGTCTTCGCGCTGGTGTAGATAAGCGAGCCGTTCTTGTAGTACTTCACTACCCCGCCTTCTACCGCAACGCGGAACACGTCGCCGCTGTTGTAGGTCGTCTCGCCTTTGTAGACTCCATTCTCGTGTATGTTGGCTACAAACCCGCCGCCGACACCGTAGCTCGTCAGGTTGATCGAAAAGTTGACATCGTCATAGCCGGTGCCGCTGTTGCCGTTGCTCAACCCCGCCCACCTGTAGGTGTTCGTTTCCGTGGCTGTGAATTCAACATAGCCGTTTCCGGATTCTATCCGCTGCACGCTCGTCGCGCCTCCGTTGCTCGGAACGTTGTTGCGCAAAGAGTTCCCCGTCGCAACGACATTGACGAGATTTGTCCAGGCGACGGCTTGCATGCCGCCGCCGCCGCCGCCGCCGCCGCTGCCTGCGGTCGTGGTGAACGTGAAATCACCTGACACGGCTTGATTGCCCGAAGCATCACTCGATTTCACGCGGTAATGGTACAGCCTGCTTGCTGTGAGCCCCGTCAAAGTCGCGCTATGACTTGTGACCATATTGCTGTTGAGCGAAGTCGAATTCCCGTACGAGGTGGTCGCGCCGTACTCGACTACTGTGTCGCTCGCCTCGTTCGTCGTCCATGCAATGTTGGCCGTCGAAGATGTCACCCCTGAAGCGCTGACTCCAGAGATTACCGGTGCCGTCGTGTCGCCGGGAGGCGGAGGAGGTGGGCTTGAGCCCCCTGCCGGAAGCTCTACGACAAAGAGATCGAATCGAGGCTCGCCGTACTCGTCATTGCCGAGCGTTCGCTCCCAGTTCGAGGCGAACATAAAGTAGCGCCCGTCCTGTGACACGTTGCCGCGAGGCGAATAATCGAACTTGTACGGAAAGACCTGGCTGCGGTGATGGCATATACGCCAGGCTTTCGATTCGACTCCGTCCGTCCTCAGCGCGATGATCTCATCATCCCAGGCTCGCCACGGGCCAGCCGCGCCGGGGTCTCTGTAGAGAGAGACAAGCACAGGCGTCTTCACGTTGGCTCGCGCGTTGTTCCAAGATACGTGCGTGTCTACGGCCCACTCAAGCGGCGTGAGCGCAGGCGTCGCAAGCCTTGTAATAGAACTCAACTGCGACGTGTTGAGAGGGCGCAGCAGCCACTGCGCCGCATCGGCGTGGTTAGGATCGTTTGGCGGCGCGGCATGATTTACAAGCGCGTTGTAGCCGTTCACCTTGTGACCGCCGCCGCCGGGTTGCGGAACGGGCGCGACCACGTTGGTCTGAGTATCCCACACGTACAACGCGTGAGAAGCAGACGAGCCGGGCGTCATTACTACATAACGGCCTTCTTTACCGATTCGCGCGTTGTGCAGCGTGAAGCCTATGGTCGTCCCTACTGGCTGGAAGCTTGAAGACCCAAACGTCTTGACCGTCGAATTCTGCGTGTTGAGAACTGCGACCTGGCCCGTGTTCTTATCCCACACGGCCACATACATGTGAGAGTCTTGAACATTTGCTCCGAAATAAGTGCTGAGCCTGTCATTGCCGCTCGCAGACACGTCGCCCGTTATGCCGCTCAACCCCGGAACGGCTGTGTCGAGGTTAAAGAGCGTCGTATAAGCGCCGGTCTGGAAGTTGTACTGCATGAAGGTGCGGCCATTGCCTCCGATGCCGTAAATAATATTCTTATCCGTAAAGCTGAATTCGCATTTTGCTATGTTCAGCATCATACCGCCGCTGCCGTTGTTGCGATCTCCCATACGCGTCGCAGTCATAGTAGTTTTGTCGAAGCTATAAGGAAGCATCTCGCCGTTCGTTCCGCCTAAGAAGAAGATCGTGCTATCGGTGTTCCAGGTATTCTGCTCCGAACCGCTCGGCGGGCCGAATGAGCGCCGAGGGCGGTCGGGCCGCGTGTTGCCGTCCGTCACGCGCAGTATGCGCGTCCCGAACGTGGGGTCGGTTATGCGGCTGCCCGCCAGGCCCATCGAAGGCAGCGGAGGCTCTGGCCGTGGATTGCGATCGGTGATGGCGTTATAGCTCAACGGCACATCCGAGCCGCCTCCGCCTCCGCCGCCACTTCCTGAGCCTGTCGTGAACGTGAAATCACCCGATACGCCCAGATTTCCTGCCGCGTCTCTCGACTTCACACGATAGTGGTACAGCCTGCCTCCGGTCAGCCCCGTCAAAGCTACGCTGTGGCTTGTGACCATGCTGTTGTTGAGCGATGACGCGCTGCCATAAGCAGTGGTCGCGCCGTATTCGACAAGCGAGTCGCTCGCTTCGTTTGTTGTCCACGCAATAGTAGCGCCGACAGCGGTCAAGGCGGAGCTTGAAACGTTGGTGATGGTAGGCGGCGCCGTATCAGGCCCACCGGCAGTAGTAAAACTAAAGTTGCCGGACACAGCCAGGTTCCCTGCCGCGTCTCTCGACCTGACACGGTAATGAATGAGCGTGTTCGCAGGCAGTCCGCCGAGCGCGACGCTGTGGCTTGTGACGAGCGCGGTATTGAGAGTGCTCATCTCGCCGTAGGCAGTCGTCAAGCCGTACTCTACTTGAGTATTGCTCGCCTCATTCGTCATCCAGGAGATCACTACGTTGCTTGCCGTTATTCCTGAGCTTGACACTGCCGAGATAGCGGGCGGAGTAGTATCATTACCCTGACCCACTTGAACGGATGCGAAGGCTGCCGTACCGGGGTTGGCAGCGCTGGTCGCGGTCACTGTGTACATTCCCGGTGCGGCAGGCGCCGTGTAGAAACCTGTGCTTGTGATCGTGCCTCCGGTCGCGCTCCAGTTGACATTGCTGTTGGATCCTCCCGTAATGCGCACCGTGAATTGCTGAGTCTCGTTGGGGTCCAGGGCCGCTTTCGCCGGGCTGATCGAAACAACCGTTCCGAATCCCGCGCCCGAAATCATCACGTTGCTCACAGACGACATGGTGTTTATCAGCGAGGCGTTCGTCATCAGAGGATAGACGGGCGCTTTCGTGCTCGTGTAGATCAGTTTGCCGTCCTGGTAATACTTAACCTTGCCACCCTCAACCGCCACGCGGAACAGAGCGTTCTTTTTGTATTTCAGTTTTGCTCTTGTGACGCCGTCCTCAATGACCCAGGCTTTTTTCTTCTTCGCCATCTTGATCGCGAAGTTGATGTCATTGGCCGATTGGTGAATCGCGTTGCTGTTGTTCAGCCCGCACCATCGCTCTTTATCCACGTCCGTAGCCGTGAACTCCACGAAGCCGTCGCCCGAAGTGATTGCTTGCAAAGACGTGGCGCTCGCGTCGTCCATCTGATCCTGTCCCGCCGTCTTCTGAACAGAGTTACTGACTGCGGTGCAGTTAATCGTATGGGTCCAGATCACGCTATCCATACCCGCCGCGACGATGTTCAAAGCGGCGATATAGACATCACTGCGCGATCCTTTCGGGCCGGAATTGAATATGAAGAAACGCTTATCACGCGAGAGATTTCCTCGCAACTGAGCGCGCCTCTCCCAAAGGCTTGAATCCGTGTTTGATAATTGCTCGGCAACTCCGTTCGCGTTTTTCGCAATTCGTACCGCGCCTTCCTCGGAAGGGCTTGTCAAGCCGATGACCGGCGCGTTATCGCCTGCGCCTGTAGCGAGCGGGTTTGAATCGTCAGGCAGGCGCACATAAAGCCTGTTCGCCGCCGCGTCCATCTGCCACTCGCCCGGCCCAAGCATTGCGCTGTCGCTCTGAACCAGTTCTTGCCCTCGCCAATTGACGAAACCCAGTGCCCCCTTGACCTGTTCAGAAGCGAGCTGCGTGTAATAAACAGCCGTGCCTTCGACTGCCCTCCACTCGTTTGCGCGTGTCGAGCCCGGGCGCACACCGACGTAGACGTGTTTGTTTGTAGAGAATATCTGGGCGATCTTTTCCTGCCAGTCGAACGCGAGGGATTCGCCCTCTGAATCGTTTCGATAAACCGATGCTAATGATGCTTGCAGGCCCGCGCCGTTATTCATTCGAGAGTCGATTTCGACGGCATCCGATTGCGGCTGGCTGCGGAAACGCCACTCCCTGGTCGTGTCGCCGACAACGATGAGCGACTCGTTCGACTCATCAAGATAGGCTTCGCGGAAACCCGTGACGCCGCTCGCCTGATCGTTTAAGTCGAACAGGTACGCGCTGTCCAGATTGCGGTCCCACAGGACTACGTGCTGCCATACGACCGCCGATGCATCGCGCCAAGCGAATACGAACTGGTTGTCGTCGTTAAAAGATTTGGTCATCCTTGCCGATACGCCTTCAGGCAGAATTCCCAGAAAGTCTTTTAGCAGGGTGAAGCTTCGCGTTCGCACATTGTAGGCATAAATTTGAGGAACGCCCTCTGAATCCAAAAGCCCTATCATTGTGTCAGGGTCGGTCGCAGACCAGAAACAACTGTCGAATTGCAATTTAATCGAATCGAATAGCGGGCCTTCTTTTTGCGCCGCGAGCCGCGCTCCGTCGAAGCTGTAAAGCGTTGCGACTCCGTCGAGGCTTATAACAAAGCGCGTGGAGTCTTGATTGAAGCTTGCGCAGTTCGAGTAAGAGACAACCGGCCAGCGAGCGTCGTTGCTGTCGGTGATGCGGACGATGCGCGTGCCGCTCGACTGATCGAGCACGACTTGACCGGCGTCTGGGACCGAGACGGCGGGAATCGAAGCGGCGGGCTTCACCGCTGCCGGCTCCGGCTTTGCTGCGTTTGCTGCCGGATTACCTAAATGCGCAAGGACCGCCTGATGCGAAATGATTGCTACGGCGATTATGAAAGTTATAAACAGGTATTTCTTCATTTGTAAGCGTCCCCCTGACCATCCACAACGAGAATCAATTTTTGAGGGCGAAGAGGGGCAATCTCAAAAACCTTTTCCAGCGATCAAGTCTCTCTTGCCGCAACCGTCGTAGAAGCTCAAGGAAAACCGTTGCGAAAGATATAGCCGGAACCAGGGTTTTTCAATACGAGCCGGTCTGAAAACTCAATAACCGCAGGACTGACATCATCCGAGAGGGCTTATTGAAAGCCCTTGCTCAAGTTTTCCAACAGGCTGTAAGTGAGATGGATAGTCGGGGCGGGCTTCATCCCACTTCGGTAACCAGTCATCCTCGACTAAAGGATGAGGGATGAGGGATGAAGGATGAAAAAGATTTGAAATCTCCAGGCTGAGACTTCTTATTCCTTTTCATCCCTCATCCGCCGTGCGCGAAGCGCATCATCGGCCAAACTCATCCTTCATCCCTCAGAAGGCCTTGGCTTTGCGACCCAGGATCACTCCTGGTGTGCCTTTATCGGTGAAACGTTGTTGGTCGGATCGGTAACAGAATATGAAGCGGAGTCCTTATCGGCTGGAACGCAGTCAAAACAGTCTCTCACTCAACTTCAATCAATACCGGCCCGGCAAACAGCACAGGACAGGCCACAATCGGCCTACGGCTTTGGCTGCATGATTTTTCGCGTGATGCATCATCCCTCCCAAACCGATATTAAATGTCCTGCGTCGAAACGAGCGAGCAAATATTGTTCCACCCCGAATGGGTAATTTTCATAAAAATATGAAGAATGCAAGTTGGTGTAGTGGAATTTTTTCCTTATCCTCGAACGAGAATGGGTAAACTTTCCACGATTGAGGCTGACACAAGCTGTCAGTCTCGCTGCCGTGTTTTGTATCTTTTTGGTCCTGCCGAAAAATCGTAGAAAATCGTGGCAAATAGTCATTTTACATGTTTAAGAGTGTGATTGCCGGGTCTGGCTCAGGTCCAGACCCGAAATCGCAAAGGTTATTATGAGAACTGCTTTTGCCGGCCCCGAATTAAATGCCCCACAACACGCGGGAATATCTACGCTTGAGCTAGAACCCGGCCTGCCGCCTCCGGCGTCGCCCAAACCGATTATGCGCGCCCGTGAGGTCACAGGGCTCGAAGCCCTGACCGAACTTCGTGCTTGCTGGGACGATCTTTCAAGGGCTGCGATCGAGCCTAACGTCTTTTACGAATCGTGGATGTTGCTTCCCGCGCTCGAAGCATTCGGCGAAGGCCTCAACCTTCGGTTCGTCCTGATCTTCGCCGAAGACAAGACAGACGCCGAGGCTCCGCCGGTTTTGTGCGGGCTGTTCCCGCTTGAGCAGAAGACGCGATACAAAGGGCTTTCTATAAAGACGATCAGCCTCTGGCGACATTTGCACTGCTTTCTCGCGACGCCGCTCATACGCCGAGGAATGGAGCGCGAATGTCTGGAAGCCTTCTTCGATTGGCTGGGTCGAGCGAGCAGCGGCGCGGCGCTTATAGAGTTCGGCTGGGTAAACACGGACGGCCCTTTTTATGAATTGCTCACCGGTTATCTGAACGAGACTGGAAAAGCCAGCTTCACGGCTGACGAGTTCACGCGCGCGCTTTATCGGCCCGCTTCGGATGCCGATTCGTATTTGAGCGCGGCCATCTCGAAAGAGCATCGCAGAGATTTACGGCGAAGGCAGAAGCGACTTTCCGAGCAGGGCCGCGTCGAGTTTGTTGCGCTCGAAGAAGGCGCGAACGCAGAAGCGTGGGTCGAAAACTTTCTTCGGCTCGAAGCGAGCGGGTGGAAAGGGCAGGAAGGCAGCGCGTTCAGCTCCAATGACTCAGGGCGCAGCTTTTTCGTCAAGGCAATGATTGAAGCAGCTAATAAAGGCCGGTTGATGATGATAGGTATAGAGCTTGACGGGCGGCCCGTCGCGCTCAAGTGCAACCTGATTGCTGCGCCCGGCTCTTTTGCTTTCAAGATTGCTTATGACGAAGAGTATGCGCGATTCTCTCCCGGCGTACTGCTTGAGATGGAAAACATTCGCCTGCTCCACGGGCTCAGCGAAGTTGAGTGGATGGACTCTTGCGCCGAGCCTAATCATTTCATGATGAATCGCGTGTGGACGGAGCGGAGGACGATCAGCGATCTTGTGGTAAGCACGGGCAGAAGATCGGGCAACCTCGCGGTTTCGACATTCCCCCTGCTCAGGTGGGTTTCTCGCAACTTTGTTCGCCCATGTGTTTCGGGCCTCTTTGCGTTATTGGAATCGATTTCATGAAAGCAGCCGATAAAAGCAATCAAAGCCGCAGGGCCGTCCTCGAATCTCTCCACGCGCCGAACGGCAATCACTCTGTCAAGCCTGACGCGGAAGATGCGACCGGGTCGGAGTTGAAGGCTGACGCTGCAAGGATGCCGGTCGTTGTTATAGATGACGTGGCAGAGCTAACCGCCTATATCCCCGAGTGGGAGAACCTGGCCCGACACGCGATTGAGCCGAACGCTTTTTATGAGAGCTGGATGTTGATCCCCGCGCTCAAGCATTACGGCGAGGGAAGAAAGTTTAAGATCGTTTTGATTTTCTCGCACAATCCAGGGCGAAAAGATGAGCGCGGTTTTTTGTGCGGGCTATTTCCGTTAGAGATTCAAAACCAATACCATGGGCTTTACAGAAAGCTCCCAATAAAAACCATCAGCCTGTGGAAGCATGAATATAGTTATCTTTGCGCGCCGCTCTTGCGCGCAGGTTACGCGCGCGAAACGCTCGGGGCATTTTTCGAATGGATAGACAACTACGCTCACGGCTGCCCATTGATAGAGTTCGGGCACATCCCCGGCGACGGGCCGTTTCATCATCAGATGGTCGATTACTTCAGCCAGAGCAAGCGACCCGCCTATGTCACCGATTCGTTCACGCGCGCGGTCTTTCGACCCTCGACCGACACGGACTCATACCTGCGAGCGACATTGACACGCGTGCGAAGAAAAGAGGTGCGCCGCAAGCAGAGACGGATTTCAGATGCGGGGACGGTCGAGTATTCCATGCTTGAGGCCGGAGGCGATGCGGAAAGCTGGATAGACGCTTTTCTTGAGTTTGAAGCTCGAAGCTGGAAGGGCCGGGCGGGTTGCGCGCTGGCCTGTGATGAAACCGATAAAGTCTACTTCAAGACGGTCGCGACCGAGGCGTTTAACCGAGGTCAATTGATGATGCTGGCCTTGAGCCTGGACGGCCGCCGGATCGCTTATAAGTGCAACTTCGTCTCAGGCCGGGGGTCGTTCGCTTTTAAGATCGCATTTGATGAAGAGTATGCGCGCTTCTCTCCCGGCGTGTTGCTTGAGATGGAAAACATTCGCCTTCTGCACGAGCGAATCAATGTGCGATGGATGGACTCTTGCGCAAGCCCCGACCGGATGATGATAAACCAGTTATGGCCGGCGCGGCGGTCAATACAGACTGTTGCTATCGCAACCGGAAGAGGAGCGGGCGAGTTTTTTATCGCCTTGATACCGATGCTCAGATGGTTGAGCCGCAAGATTCGCCGCTTTAGCCCGTCTTCGCCGAAGCCAGTAGCTTTATCAACGGAGAACGATAAATGAGCGCACAGGGCATTCTGGACAGAGCCGAGACGGGGCTGCATAAACCGGCAAACGAGCGCAGGCCCCAACTGCTTGAACTTGATAAAGCGACTTTCGCATCAAAGTTCAACCGCGATCCTTTCACGGTTCGCCACCGCCTGGCCGATCACCCGTTGTTCGCGCTCCCGCGATTGATAGAGCTTGCGCGCCAATTACCCGCCGAGCACGTCAGTTATAATTCCGGCAACGTTCCGGTCACTACGGGGTTGTACAAAGGGCCTCAAACTGGTTTATCAATCGAAGAGACTATAAGACGGATCGAGCAATGCCGTTCGTGGATGGTATTGAAGTTTGTCGAGGACGACCCGGAATATCGCCGGTTGCTTGACGATTGCCTAGACGAGATAAGGCCGATGTCGGAGCCGGTTGCGCCGGGAATGCAAAAACGGCAGGGCTTTATTTTTATCTCATCGGCGTCATCCGTTACGCCCTATCACATGGACCCGGAATACAATTTCCTCTTGCAGGTTCGCGGCAGCAAGAGGGTCACGATCTGGAATCCGGCGGACAGATCAATTCTTTCAGAGAAAGAACTGGAAGATTATTATTCGGAGCGCGAATTTCAAATCGCGTTCAAAGAAGAGTACCGCGCTAAGGCTAAGAGGTTCTCGCTCGCGCCCGGTCTGGGACTTCACTTCCCTGTAACTGCGCCGCACTTTGTTGAAAACGGCGACGAAGTATCGATCTCGTTCAGCATCACGTTTCAAACTCCCGCATCAGAACGTCGCCGGTTTCTCTATGGCGCAAACGCCCGTCTCCGCGAATTAGGGTTCAAGCCTTCGCCGGTCGGCCAATCGGCATTGCGTGATTCAACAAAGCACATCGCATTTCGCGCGGTCAGATTTGCAAAGAGCCTTCTGACCGGCTCGCGCGCGAAGCCCGCCCGGAGGTATTAAATTACTTCGCCCGGCTTTCGATCAATCGGGTTAAATCGCCTA
This sequence comes from Blastocatellia bacterium, assembly GCA_963728545.1. GTDB lineage: Bacteria > Acidobacteriota > Blastocatellia > UBA7656 > UBA7656 > DASUNP01. The sequence goes on along the minus strand of CAVSKO010000002.1, from coordinate 158,307 downwards.
CGGTCCTGACGTTCTTCAAGTCATCCTGCACCAGTCGCACGCCAAATTCTTCTTGTAGCTCGATGACCATTTCGATCAAGAGCAACGATTGCGTCACAAGGTCGGTAAGCACAGTATCGTCTTGAAGCTTTGAAACGGGCTGTCGGAGCAAGCTCGACATCTTCGCTTTGATTCTATCTGCCGTAACACTTCCAGCCATGTTCGATCCTTTCGGCTCATTTAGAATTGTTTAAAAAGCCCTGAAAGGGCGAAATTCAACAGCCCGGCGCATCGCGCCGGGTGATTGGCGAAATAACATTCAAGCCCTGTAAGGGCGAAATAATCCAAACGATTTATTTCGCCCTTACAGGGCTTGAATGATTTTGCGGTGATGAACACAGGGCGTTGCCCTGTGCTATTGAATTTCGCCCCTTTGGGGCTTGCAACCTGCATTTTTTAATACTCATTTAGATTTGAAGAGATGCCGGACTCGCTCTTCGTGCTCTTGCATGGTCTTTCGATAGACTTCTTGATCGGCTTCCCGGAAACGTTTTAGCGTCGTCTCAATCAACTCCGCGCCGTAATCAGGCTCCATCTGCTTGAGAGCTTTTTGAATCCATTCGATATGCCATCGCTCGTCTATCATGATCTTTGCGAGCGTATCCTGGACTTCAACGCTGAGGTTCGGAGCCTGGGCGTGGCGCGCATATTGATTGATGACGCGCTTTTCAAATACCTGGGTGATTGCCAGCACCTCCATAAGATTTACGGGCATGCCTGCCGCCGCGAGATACTGATCCTGATAAGCTTCGCCGAGTTTGAGCGGGCGCGCTCCGAGATTGTTTATGCAAGCGGTCCAGTACCAGGAATGAAGCGCCTCGTCGGAAAAATGTTTTGTCATATCGTGCTGGACCGGGCCGGGCCGCATCGAGCGCGCAAGCGTTCCGAAAAACAGCGCGCCGCTTATCTCCGACGTGCGATAAAAACTGAGAATCCAGAGTTCATTCTCATCAACCATTCTGTTCTCTCCCCCACCGGGTTCGGACAAGATACCGGCAAGTATTTTGTATCAAGCTGCGCGCATCCGTCTTCGGGTAAGACGCAAGAGTCGAAACCAGTTTCGAGTTGCGAATATCCTTCTTGATAAAAAGCTGCTTCCCGAAAGGGGCGACGCTCGAAACTGCCTGGTTGACTATTCCCCCGCCAAACGAGCTGATGCCGTCTACCAAAAGATCAAACGACTCCGCGTCGGAATAAAGCGGCTTGAGAACACGGCGCGCGCTGAAGTCCGCTTCCCCGTCAAAGACTTCAAACGCAAGGTCTATCAACTCTCCGAGCGTGAGCGATTCTCTCTCGGTGTGCGCTACATGATAAATAGCCCTATTCGTATTATTGTTCATCAACTCGAAGACCGCGCTTGCGACGAAATCTCCGGTCACAAAATAAACGGGCGTTTCGGGAAATCCGGGGATGAGAGATAGCAGCCCGTAGTAAAAAAGCTTCAGCGTGTTATGAAAAGCATTGTACTGCGTGACGCGCCCTTCGTCTGAATCCGCGATGGCCGTCGCGACGCGAAAAATCTGCCAGGGCAGATGATCATACTCTCGAATCAACGTCGCCTCGGAAGCCCATTTCGATTGTTCATAATAATTCGCAAACCCGTCTTTGCCGTCGAGCGCGACCTCTTCTATAACGCCTGATTTCAACCCCGAAGCGTAGACAGTGCTCAACAGCCCTAGACTTTCAAGATTCTCGCATCGAGTGGCGAAGCGTAGCAGCTTTTCAGTCCCCTCGATGTTGACACGTCGAGCAGTCTCTTGATCGACATTGAAGCGAATTACCGATGCGGTGTGAATGATCTTCCGTATGCGTCGAGGGTCGAGCGACTCAAAGGGCTCCGGGTCAACAAGCTCGCCCCGGTGAAAACTTATGCGCGGCTCGAATTCCCGCAACACGCCTGCAAGCCTCTCTCGCTTAGATTGAAACTCAGCTTCGTCGGCTGCGCGCATCCAGAGCGTGACAGGCAAATCGGTCTGCTCAAGATATTTTATTGCGAGCCGCGAGCCGAGGTAGCCGTCCCCGCCCGTTATTAAAATGTCGTTCGCGCTCATCTCTTCCTTTACTCGCGATCAAGGTCGGGCCAATCGGACTGATTTAATCCGAAGCGGCTTAAGAAAGCATATATCCATCTTTCTAAGCCGAATGCCACGCAGCCAGAGAAAGCTTCTCGCCCGTCGCGCAAAATCTCGAACGCCTCTCCGAAATAGTTCCGGTGAAAATTGATCGAGCCGATTGCAAGCTTGTCCTCAAAAATCATCTCCGTCTTTACCGGATCGAGCTTTTGGAGAAGATACTTTGGGTTTCGCGAAGGATTGAAAAACGGGTCAGTCGCGTTCTTCCATTCGACCGGCAATTCGATGCTCCTAAAAAACCGGTCAACTTTCTCCTGGTATCGGGCAAGATATTCCTTCACCTCTTCCGCAGTCCCGAGACAGACGATCTCTCGCATAGAGAAGCTCCACTGGCGCTCAAGCGGCGAGTAGCAGGCTTCTCTTCGATAACAGGTCGCGCGCGTAGTAACGTACCTCGCCGAGGCGAGTGTCTCTCGCTGAAACCGCACGTAAAAATGGTAACAGGCGGCCGGTGTGAGCACCTCTCGAATTGGAGATTGCACTGCCAATTGCACTTCGCCCGCATCATTGAGAGGCTCGCCTGTTGCGAACTGCTTCAGGTTTTCTTCGCTCGCGTCGAGCGTCGTGGCAAACGTGACCAGGTGAGGAAACGAGCGAAAATAATCGAGCTTTGAAAGCTCGCGCGCTGCGATAAAAGGCGGAAACAGGTATTCATCGGCGCCACATTCCCGCGCCCATCTGAGAAACAGACGATCAAGCCGCCGGTAAAGATCGAGCAGGGTTCCGCTCAACGTAGATTGCCCGCTCTCTGACCATCTGTAATCTGGTAATTTTTCGAAGTCTATCACCTGCGTCTCCTCTTACATCAAGCAGCGTTAAAAAAATTCCGGTAAATAGAATCGATGTCTCGAAAGACGCCGGGCTTCAGATCATCGACTTCTATTGGCTTGCCCGACAGTTGTTCAAGAAAGAATATCAAATCCATCACCTGTAGCGACGATATTATTCTTTGCTCTATAACCGGAGTCTGATCGTTCAAGTCTTCCGGTTTTATCTTGCCATTCTTCTTTATTATCCAATCACGCAAGCTCTGTCGTATCTCTGCTTCTGTCTTCATAAATCGGCTCCTCATCCAGAATGCCGTTCTCTAAAAAGAACTCGACGCAACCATTCGATATTCGCTTTCTGTGCGCACGCGCAGAATCACTCTCGAAAGCCTCTTCCATCAATTCATAAGGAGAGTCAGAGCCTGCATCTCGATACACCGCAGGGTTGTAGTACTCTTTCCAGGTTGCGAGAAAATACGACTTCAAATAATCGCGCACGCCTCGAAGCGTCTCCTGTGACCACGCGGGAGAGTAACGGGCGAACAGCTCTTTGACTATCAGCCGACCGAAGACCAGATGGCGCGCTTCGTCACGGTGATGGAGCAGGTTTATCTGGCGCGCGATTTCCGAGAGCCTTTCGTCAACCGCCATAGTCACGTTATAGACGTCTACGATCTCTTCAAATATCAGCACCTTCGCAAAAAAGAGAAAATCTTCTTCGCCGCGCGCATGCTCTCGCGGGAAGACAAGTTTTTTATCGGGATAAATCTTACCGGCGTACTTCGTGCAGAACGTGCCGAAGTAAACCATGTGTTTGTTCTCTTCATCGAGGAAATGATGGAGATAAGGCGAAATCTCGTCATTGCCTTTTTTGTATAGGCGCGCGGCCAATCCTTCGATTAACGACTTCTCACCGTGGATGTTGAGGCTGAAAAAATTTACCGCTTCGAAAAAGCTCAAACGCTTTCGCTCGCGTTCGCCCAACTCTTCGTACCACCGCGTCCCATAAATAGAGATCAATTCGGGGCTGGTGAACCACTGCGACTCGTCGAGCGATTCGGGCCAGCTCAGATGAGAATAGGGATTGATGTAATCCTTTATTGAAATCTCGGAAAGTCTTTTTACGGTTTTTGCTAATGCAGCCACTTTGACCTCACTTTTAAAACATCTCACCGCCGCAGACACAGAGGACGCAAAGCGGGCGCAGAGAAAACTATCTGCTCTGCGCATCCGCCGCGTGCGAAGCACATCATCGGCCATCCTGTGTTCTCTGTGTCTGCGGCGGTGAATCCTTTTGTATTCTCAACTGCTCATGCTTTCTCAAGAATCACGCATTGCCAGTTCAAACCGTACCCCGCCATAAACAGCAGCACGCGCTCGCCCGGCTTCACCCTTTTTTCATCAACCAACCTTTTGAGGTTGATTATGTTATCGCCGCTTATGACGTGGCCTACTTCTCTGATAGTCGGAAAGTAGACCCGTTCATACTCGAACTTCAGCAATCGCGACAGGATTTGCCACGCCTTTTGATTCGTATTCTGCGCGACTATCCAATTGATATCTTTTATTTCAAGCCCTGCTCGGGCCAGGCTGTCTTGAATCGCTCGAAAAGTGTAGCTAAAGAAACTGCCGACCGTCTCGTCATCCGAAGCCTGCGCCATCGCTCCGTTCGTTACGGAATGAGAGCCGACAAGCAGGAACCCTTCCGGCGTCGTCGATACCACACAGGCGGCTGCCCCGTCAGAAATCAAATTGTACGACTGTTCGTACAGCGCGCCTTCCGGGAAACGGTCAGCCGTGACGCAAAGCACGCGCGAAATATCTGGCTCCGTCGCAATCAGCATTCTCGCAATGCGAAGCGACCCTAGCATACCCGTGCAGGCTTGCTGATTGAGGCCGATCACAGAGGCTTTGTGCAACCCGAAATCGGCTTGCAAATGGCTCGCAGGAAAATCCATCAAGTATTTCACGTCTCTGGTTTCTGCGAAGCGGCTCTGCGATCCTATGCTGCCGTTTATGGGGATGCAGGTGGAATAGACTATCGCGCCGATGTCGCCCAGGGCACCGGCAATTTCGCCGACCGACCGTCGCGCCAGGTCGTATGCGGTCGTTTGCTCAACGCAAATGTGGTGACGTTCAAACCCCGCCTCTTTCAAAACCGAAGGCGATGAAACGAGTCTCCCTTTTTCTGCCGACTCTTCAACGGCTATCGTTTGATCGCCGAGCGCGAAGGATAAGTGATCTATAAAAGCTTCTCTCATATCTGATCTCAAGTAATCCGGCATGTTAATAAAAGGAGCGGCAAGCGCGGCGAGGTTTATCGCGGCTCTTGGATGCTCCCGGCGGCCGGGGCAATTTTGAACCTGGGCCAGAAGCGTCCTGTTCGCTGTATGTACTGTTGATACTCGTCGCCGAACTCGGACGCGCTTAAACGTTTTTCTTCTCTCGCCGCCGTGAAGTTCAAAACGCTGACTCCGTGCAAGAGCGTGTAGAGCGTCCCCCAATGCGGGCAGAGAATGACTGCGCCCAAGAGCGCGAGAATAAATGACGCATAAAAAGGATGACGTATCCAACGGTATGCGCCATAAGTGACTATGTGTTTCGGAGCGTCATTGTCTTGATGCCAGAGCGAGATGGGAATGCGGTGAGTGCCCAGCGTAAAGAAAAGCAACCCGATTGATGCAACGCTAAAGGGGACCGAAATCAGATCGAGCCACCTGCTCCACCCATTAAGCCTGAAAGGCGTAACGTACTCTGCTGTCGCCAGAACCAGAACGATCGCGCAGATTATAAAGGGCGACGCCGCAATCCACCACATCAGGTTGAACCGGCCATCTTTTCTAAAAAAGATCTTCGGCAACAGCCCGATAAATATCAGGTTCAACAAGTAAAGCAAAACGATTGGTTCATTCATAACCGCGATCCTTAATACCTTTCACGCGACAACCGTCTGTTGCACGCTATCGAGCCATTCAGCGACCAGCACGCGTTTCACCTTGCGAGTCGAAGTCTTTGGCAAATCTTCAAATCGAATGAATACCTTTGATGGGCGCTTGAACGGGGCGAGGGTCGCTACAAGCCTATTAACCTCTTCGCTGATTTCGTCTTCAATAGCCGATCTTTCATCCGACCGACGAGCTAGCGATTCTGAGGGGACTATGACAGCGCATATCTCTTCGGAGCCTTGTTGAAGCCCGTCACGCGAAAGCTGTCCAATCACGCAAACCTCTTTGATCAATTGGCTGCTGGAAATCACGGCCTCGACTTCTTCGGGGTTAACTTTCTTGCCGCTTGCAAGCACTATAAGGTTCTTCGCCCGGCCAGTGATATAAATGTATCCGTCTTCGTCAACCTTGCCGAGATCGCCCGTGTGAAACCACCCCTGATCATCCATCACCTCGCGCGTCAAATCTTCGCGCTTGTAATACCCCTTCATAACGTGAGGGCCTGCCGTCAGGATCTCGCCTTCACCCTGCCGGGTCCCGTTTTCAAGTATTAGCACGCGCACGCCGGGAAGAGGACGCCCTACGGAACCTGCTCGATTGTGCGCGGGCGTGTTCACAGAGATGACGGGGCTTGTCTCGGTCAATCCGTAGCCCAGATAAATCGGAATTCCCAACCGGTTAAAGAATTCTTCCACTTCGGCGTCAAGCGGCGCTCCGCCTGAAATAAAAGCCCTCAGCCTGCCGCCGAGACGGCGATGAATTCGATAAAACAGGAGCCTTTTCAAGCCGGGCGCTTTGGCCCATCGAGCCGCAGAAAACATGACGCGAAAGAGCAGCTTGCTCAGACGACCTGCGCGGTCAACCTCTTTTTCAATACCGCTCTTTAGCAACTTCAAAAAGAGCGGCACTGTTATCATGCAGGTGACTCGCTTTTCGCGCATGATCTGGGCAATCTCCTGCGGAAAGAGCGTAGAGCAATAGCAAATGCGCCCTCCCGCGTACAGCGCGCCCAGCAACCCGCACGTAAGCTCTAACAGATGATTCAGCGGCAACATCGACAGCAGCATATCGCGCTCGTTCAGCTTGATGACCTCTGCGAAATTCATGATCTGGTAGCCGATATTCTTAAAAGAGATCATCACGCCTTTTGGCGCTCCCGTAGTCCCCGACGTATAGACGATCAACGCCGTCTCTTCAATATCGCGCGTTATCCCTTCCTGTTGCTTTGATGCTTGAAGCTGGTCTATCGAAATGAAGCCGCTTTTTTCGGCCTCTCCATTAAGCAAAAAAACATTTTCGAGTGTTGGGAGTTGCGCTTTCATGTCTTCGGCCAGAGAGGCCTGCGCGGCTGAGACGAACAGGAGGCGCGGTTCGGCATCCCGCAAGATCGAAAGCAGCTCGACCGGAGTTAGCTTAGTATCGAGCGGCACAAACGTCGCCCCGCAACGGACCGAGGCAAACAGGACTATTGCCCATTCGGGTCGCGATTCGGACAGGATTGCAATCCTGTCACCGCGTCTGATCCCGCTTTCAATCAGGTAATCGGAAAGCGTGCGCACTCTGGAGGCAAGCTCCGCATAAGTCATGCCCTGCCACGAACCGTTTTCGTAAAGTTGAAAAGCCGCCCGGTCGCTGTAAAACTCCGCTTTCAACTGCATCACGGAGAGCACGTCTTGCGGATAAGCTGGCTGCACGCCCTGTTGTGCGATGTCTGAATGCTGTTGCTGCTCTTTCATAGCGTGACTCCTCAGGCTTGCCTCGTGTGAAGATACTGCCTGAGTCTCTCCATCGCGAGAATCAAGCTCTTTTTCTGAGAGTCGGTCAACACGCCCATCATTTTATCTACTTCCTCGAAGTATGACTTTTTAACCCTCTCAATCGTCTCTCGGCCATTCGCGGTGAGCACTATCCGGTAAAAACGGCGATCCGTAGGATGCGACTTTCTTTTGACGTACCCGGCCTTTTCAAGTCGGTCTACGAGCCCAACCATATTCGATTTGGTCACAATTAGCTGGTCGCTCAATTCCTGCTGGCTCAACCCCTCAGAATCATAATCATTGAGAATCATCAGAATGTTGAACTGGGCGTCGGTCAGGCCAAAATGCGAGAAGAAGCGGTCCGAGAGCTTCAAAAGCATGGATGATGTCCGAACCAGATTGAGCAACGCCTCGTGGTTGTTGCTCACCAGCGGCTGTCTCAGTTTCAGTTCATGCTGCAACTTCATAACGCTCCTTTCGAAAGATAGTTTATATATGAACCGTATTAATGTCAACTATCTTTTCTTGAGCGAAGAATGAATCGTGAATGGTGAGTTAGATTCAAGGCAAGGGCATAAGGTTGCTGCACGGTCAAAGCCTACTTCGGAGTGCGGCGACAAATGATACTGCTGGCGAATTCGGATAACCGGCGGATCCAGCATGGTAAGTGTTGGTATTTCTTCGGCTCGATCTCTGTAAGTGGTGCAAAACTGAATTCGCCAGCAGTATCACAAATCACCGCACTCCGAGGCTGTAGCTTCCCTTCACCTGGCAGGTAGGTTTGTAACAGCTATGGCGCCGTTATCCTTTGAGCGCCTGATCAAAATCTTCGATTAAATCTTCCGTGGCCTCGATGCCCACAGAGACGCGGACCAGGCTGTCAGTAATGCCCAGCCGCTCGCGATCTTCGCGAGACATGCCCGAGTGCGACGTGGTAGCCGGACGCGTAATCAGCGTCTCTACCCCGCCCAGGCTCGGCGCGTGGATGGCAAGTGTGGTCTTTGCGATCAATCGCTCGGCTGCCTCGACGCCGCCTTTCAGCTCGAAGCTCAAGACTCCGCCGAACCCGTCGAACAGATCGCGAGCGCGCTGGTGGCGGGGGTGGCTTTCAAGCCCCGCGTAATTGACCTTTTCTACTGCCGGGTGGTTTTCGAGAAATTGAGCTATCTCAAGCGCGCTCTCATTCTGGCGATTCACCCGCAAAGCCAGAGTCTTCATGCCGCGATGGAGCAAGAATGCCGCGTGTGGGTCCATAGACCCGCCCAGGTGGTTGAGCCTATGCGTGATCTTTTCGATCAAATCGGCGTGGCCAATCACTGCGCCGCCAACTATATCCGAATGGCCGTTGAGATACTTCGTGCAACTGTGCAGAGATACGTCGAAACCGATTTCAGGCGGGCGAAAATTGACAGGGCTTGCAAACGTGTTGTCTATCATCGAGAGCAGATTGTTGCTGCGCGCGAACTCGACGACCGCTTTCAAATCGCTGACTTGAACAAGCGGGTTGGTCATCGTCTCGACATAAATTGCCCTGGTATTCGGGCGCAGCTTGCTTTGCCAGGATTCGGGATCGTCTGCGTTTATGAAGTCGAACGAAAGCCCGAATGAAGCGAACTCCCGCGTGATTAAATCGTGCGTTCCTCCATAAAGGCAGTCCTGCGCAAGCAAGTGGTCGCCCGCCGCCAACACCGTCAGCAGCGTCGTAGAGATCGCCGCCATACCGCTAGCGGTCACAAGCGCCGCTTCGGCATTCTCAAGCGATGCCAGCTTTTCGTGCAGCGCTTTATGGTTAGGCGTGTTATTCAACCTTATATATTTTATGTCGTGATAGCTGGTTTCGCCCTCGTATTCAAACATCGCGGATTGGAAGATAGGCATGCTGACTGCGCCTTTTATGCGCGGCGAAGGCTCGCCGGCGTGGATGAGCTTGGTCTCTATTCGTTTGAAAGTCTTTGCCATTACATCAATCTCCAGTTTTATGTTGCTCTTCGATATGAGTACGTATGCGATAGAACAAGTTTTTACCGCATCTTTCTTCTTGCAATCTATTCTATGGTGGGTGGGAAATCAAATGACGGTTTGAGAAAAGCTTTGACCGGCAGAAAAAAGGTCGGGCAAAAATAATCGGCCCCGAGTGATTCCGGTATCAATCTTCCATCCCTCAGCGTTATTTGGAACCCTTGCGGATTCCAATCACCGAAGCCCAAAGGACCTCGGCGTCTGAAGCCCTTTCGAGCCTCAGCCATCACACTAAAGTAATGCGCTTTTGTTAAGCTCCCTTGCGGAAGATCAACAGCGGCACATTTAGAAGATTTCAACTAAAACCTCTCGGGACCGCACTCAGTTGTTACCAACTGAGCGAGCGTGATATTAACACAGGAAAACTTTTTGTCAACGAAAAAATGCATTCATGACAGAAATATTTTATGAAAATTTTTCGCTCGTCTTAAATCGTGATTTAAAAACCTGTAACTGCCTGAAACTGGCTCCTGGAGCGGCTTTCAACCTTTTAGCCAATTTAAAGAAACTCGGTTTCTCGCAGATTCTGCAACAATAACAGTTCCGCAATACGGCTATTTCTCATTAGGGATTGACAAACTCCATTGCGAAGATTAAAACGGGCAAACGAGGCAATAAAGCTAGAGTCATAATTCGGGAAGCGACGCGACTCGGCGGGCCAAATCCGGAGAGAAAGGAACGAAAATAATGGCGAGTTTTGACGACCTTGCTTTTCAAGACGCGACCGCGATGGCCGACCTTGTGCGGCGAAAAGAGGTTACACCGCTTGAGCTTGTCGAGGCGGCTATTGAGGAGATAGAGCGCTTAAACCCGACGCTTAACGCGGTCGTCACGCCTATGTTTGACGAGGCGCGGGCTGCGGCTGTGGGAGATGTGCCGAAGGGGCCTTTCGCCGGAGTCCCTTACCTGCTCAAAGACCTGCTGGCCTCTTACGCCGGAGTGAGGATGACTGCCGGGTCGGCTTTCTTGCGCGATTACGTCCCTGACCACGACAGCACGCTTGTCACAAGGCTCAAGCGCGCAGGGCTGATAGTAGTAGGCAAGACCAACACGCCGGAGTATGGAATACTTCCCACAACAGAGCCCGCGCTCTTTGGCCCGGCCCGAAACCCCTGGGACACGGGGCGGACGACGGGCGGCTCAAGCGGAGGGTCTGCCGCCGCTGTAGCCGCAGGGTTGGTTCCGATGGCTCACGCAAACGACGGGGGCGGTTCGATTCGCATCCCGGCTTCGTGCTGCGGGCTGTTCGGGCTGAAGCCCACAAGGGCGCGCAACCCGCTCGGCCCGGATTTCGGAGATATGTTTTCCGGGTTGATCGCAGAGCATGCCGTAACGCGCTCGGTACGCGACAGCGCGGCATTGCTCGACGCCACATCGGGACCTGACATTGGTGATCCTTATTATGCCCCGGCCCCGGCTCGCCCGTTTATCGAAGAAGTCGGCGCGGACCCGGGACGACTCCGTATAGCCTTTACGACTGCCACGCCGTCGGGAACGCCGCTGCACCCCGATTGCATAAAGGCTGTCGAGGATGCGGCGGCGCTCGCCAGCGACCTGGGCCACACGGTCGAAGAAGCGGCCCCTATAATAAACGGGGAATTGCTGATCCAATCTTTCATGACTTTGTGGTCGGTGGGCGCGGCCTGGACGATTGACGGAATCGCTCATGGACTTGGCCGCACTCCGTCAGCCGAATATTTCGAGCCGCTAACCTGGGTGCTCTATGGAATGGGAAGCAAGCAAAGTGGTTCGCAATACCTGCTCGCCCTGCAAATGATTCAATCAATAAGTCGAGATGTAGCGCGTTTCTTCGAGGGTTACGATGTGTGGCTCACGCCTACGCTTGGCGAGCCGCCTGTTCCGCTCGGAACTTTCGATGCGACCGAGGAAGACCCTTTGCAGGGGATGAAGAGGGCGACGACCTTTGTTCCTTTCACCCCCGTTTGCAATCTGACGGGCCAGCCGGGAATGTCTGTCCCGCTGTTCTGGAACGATGAGGGGCTGCCCGTAGGCACGCATTTTGTCGGGAGATTCGGAGACGAAGCAACGTTGTTTAGACTGGCGTCGCAGCTAGAAGCCGCTCGCCCGTGGGCCGCCCGCCGCCCGCCGGTTGCTGAGAGCTAATTGTGGTAACCCGCATTTTATCAAAGGAGGACGGATGAAAAGAGCTTCTCGCTTGCGCCTGGCGATGCTATTGCTTTTGACATTGTCTCACCCGGCTTCGCAAACGGTTTGCGCCCGAGGATCGCAAGCCAGCCCGCAAGATCAACCTTACGTCGTCGAGTATTATTACAAAGCGCGTTGGGGATTCGCGGACGAGTTTATACGGTTGTTTAAGAAGAATCATTTCCCGGTGCTTCAAAAGCAGGTAGAGAGCGGACGCATGTTGCAGGTGACGGCGGTGCGGCCCCGCTACCACACGACCGAAGATGCGCGATGGGATTACCGCGTGACGATAGTCTTCAAAAACCTTGCGGCTGCGCATGATTCGAGCGCTGAAGATGCGATCATCAAAAAGCTTTTCCCGGACCAGGAAGCTTTCCGCAAGGAAGAACAACGGCGTTTCGAGATTCTGATCGCTCACTGGGACGTGCCGCTCGTCTCAGTAGATCTGACCCGATGAGCCACTGGTCAAATTATTCAGGGTGGGCCGGATCGATCCACTTGACCTCTTCCGGCTGCTCGATGGTAGGTATGTCCAGGTTTACGACTATCGGCTCTTGCCCGCTTCGAACTACAACGCATTCGAGCGGCTCGTCCGGGCAGGCGTTGATCTCCTGGTGCGGGACATAAGGCGGGACGTATATAAAGTCGCCCGCTTCGGCTTCCGCAAAAAACTCAAGCCGCTCTCCCCAGCGCATCCGCGCGCGGCCTTTCACAACATAGATGACGCTTTCAAGCTCGCCGTGATGATGCGCCCCGGTCTTAGCATTCGGGTGGATCGAAACGGTCCCGGCCCATAAACGATTTGCGCCCGCGCGCGCGTGATTGATTGCGGCTGCGCGCGTCATCCCAGGCGTTTGAGGCGTGTTCGTATCAAGCTCGCCCGCGCGGACGATGCGTATGCCGTTATGTTTCCAATCCATTTCCGCCATCGCGCAGCCTCGCTACTCGACCCTGACGCCCTTCCAAAAAGCGACGCGGTCCTTGATATTCTCCGCAGCCTGTTTCGGCTCTGGATAATACCAGGCGGCGTCTCGGTTGACGTCGTCGTCTACGACTATGTCGTAATAGCTGGCTTCGCCTTTCCAGGGACAGGTAGAGTGAGTGCTGCTTTCTTGAAAGTAAGATCGATTGATGGAATCCGCAGGAAAATAGTGATTGCCTTCCACGACCACTGTGTCGTCGCTTTCGGCCAGGACCGCATCTTGCCACGTAGCTTTCATTTTAGATTTTGCCTCCCGTTGATCTATAATATCGCGCCTCTTCTAGTCTATCGAGCGTAGAATAATAAGCAAAGGTGAATCGGATATGGCGGCAAAGAAAAGTTATTCTCAAGGATGGATAATCGTCGGATGGGCTGCGCTTGCCCTAACGAGTATGGTTGCGCTCCTGATTGCAATCTACGGGGCCGGAGAAGAAGGCGTGCATGTCGTCATTCGAGCCACTGCGCGAACCTCTTTCTTCCTCTTCCTGACGGCGTTTACCGCTACGGCTCTTGTAAAGCTCTGGCCCGGCGCTATGACAAAATGGATTCGCGCCAATCGCAGGTACATAGGCGTGTCTTTTGCTGTGTCTCACTTGCTGCACGCCATAGCAATTGTGACTCTTGCAGTGCTCACATCGGGCGCGTTCGATCAGAGAGACCGATATGCCTGCGCTTATCGGCGGGAGCCTGGCTTATCTATTTATCGCCGCGATGGTCGCTACTTCTTTTGATCGAACTGCGGCGTTATTAGGAGAGCGCAGGTGGCAGCTTCTGCACACGGTAGGGATGTATTTCCTCTTTTTGATATTCCTGTTCAGCTACGGTGGTAGGGCTGTAGTATCGATCTACTATGCGCCGCTTGCGGTGTTACTGGTCGCGGCGATAGCGCTACGACTGATAGCTTCAAGAATGCGCAAGCAACTGGTCGCCGCAAAAAGCGCGTGAGTTTATGAAACCGATAAAGATTGAAACAGAGCGATTGCGATTGCGTCCCTTGACTGCGGATGACCTTGACGCGCTTCATCTGCTGTGGACTGATGCCGATGTGCGAAAATATCTCTGGGATGACCAGGTGATAAGCAGAAAGGAAGCCGAAGAAGTCATCAAAGGCAGCCTTGAGAGCTTCGAAGCGCACGGGTTCGGTTTCTGGGCCGTATTGCCGAAAGATAAAGAGTCGCTGATAGGTTTTTGCGGGTTTCGTTTTTTTGGCGACGCACGGGAAATCGAAATCCTTTACGGCCTTTCGCCCGCTTATTGGGGCCAGGGGCTTGCCACCGAAGCCGCGCGCGCGATGATGAGGCTCGGATTTGAAGATCACGGCTTTGACATCATCTATGCGGGAGCAGACCCTCCGAACGCGGATTCTTTTAGAGTTATGGAAAGGCTCGGAATGAAGTTCGCAAAACGCACGCGCATAAACGATGCCGAAGCAATTTACTACGTGCTGTCGAAGAAAGATTCCCAGCCCGGCGATTCAATTTATAGAATCATTCGGGGCTGAATGAATTACTAGAATTGGGAAAAACTTATTTCAACGCAAAGGACGCAAAATCCCGCAAAGATCGCAAATATTGTCGGCGATCTTTGCTGTTTCTTTGCGTTCTTTGCGTAAAATCAACGGTGCCCCATTTTCTAGCTTCTACCCTGAATTCAAATGAGTTCACAACCATCGTGTGAGATTTCTCTATCAATTAAAATAACCGGGCATGATAATATAACCAAACTGAATAAAGAGCATAGGAGACCAGTATGGCAACTCGGATTGAGTTTGTCCTTAACGGAACGAATCAAGCGATTGAAGTCGCAGAAGACGCATCGCTTCTTGAAGTCTTGCGCGACGATTGCGGGTTGATCTCGCCCAAGGACGGTTGCAGCCCGCAGGGACAATGCGGCTGTTGCACCGTGATAGTAGACGACCGCGCGGTGGTCTCTTGTGCGGTGCCCGCAAAGAATGTCGCAGGCAAGAGCGTGCTTACGCTCGAAGGTTTCAGCGACGAAGAGCGAAAAGCTTATGCCGATAGCTTTATCGCTGCGGGCGGCCTACAGTGCGGCTTCTGCACGCCGGGCATCGTCGTGCGAGCCAAGCATTTGATCGATAAAAACCCCGAGCCTACCGACGACCAGATAAATCGCGTCTTGAGCATGCACCATTGCCGCTGCACCGGGTACGTTAAGATCGTAGACTCAATCAAGCTGGCTTCCTCTGTTTTGCGGGGCGAGTGTGTTCCTGATTTTGAATCGAGCGGTCGAGTCGGAACGCGTCTGCCCCGGTACGAAGCGCGAGAGTTCGTCCTCGGCGACAGACCCTACATTGATGATATGAGCGTTCCGGGGATGCTGCACGGCGCGGTGCTGCTCGCAGCGCACCCGCGCGCCCTGGTCAAGCGAGTAGACACGTCAAAGGCCGAAGCAATCGACGGAGTCATAGGAGTGGTAACGGCCCGCGACACGCCCGGAGAGCGTTACCAGGGGCTTATCTATAAAGACTGGCCGATCTTTGTCGCAGAAGGCGAAGAGACTCGCTGCATAGGCGACGTCATCGCAGCCGTCGCGGCAACGGATCGCCGAACCGCGCGCCGCGCTGCCGAAGCAATCGAGGTCGATTATGACGTGCGAGAGCCGATCACTACTACGGAAGACGCGCTGAAGCCCGACGCTCCACGGATTCATAAGAAGGGCAATTTATTAAGCAAGTCCGAGATCAATCGCGGAGATGTCGAAGAAGCTTTAAAGAATTCCGCGCACGTCGTTTCGCACACGTTCCAGACTCAATTCATCGAGCATCTGTTCCTTGAGCCGGAATCTTGCATAGCTCAACCGGAAGGCGATGGCTTGCTAGTTTATACGCAAGGCCAGGGAGTCTTTGACGACCGGCGGCAGATCGCTTCGTTCCTCGGAATGAGCGAAGATAAGGTGTCCGTGACACTTGTCTCGAACGGGGGCGCGTTCGGCGGCAAGGAAGATATGAGCATACAGGCCCAGACCGCGCTTCTCGCTAAAGTCACCGGAAAGCCTGTGAAGCTGACCTTGAGCCGAGAAGAGAGTCTCCGTCTCCATCCCAAGCGTCACCCGATAAAGATGGACTACACGGTCGGCTGTGATGAGGAAGGCCGGCTCACTGCGGTCAAAGCCTTCATGGTCGGAGACAAAGGCGCTTACGCGTCGGTCGGGACCAAAGTGTTAGAGCGAGCGGCGGGCCACTGCACGGGACCTTACAAAGTCGACAACGTGAAAGTTGAATCGCTATCTGTCTATACAAACAATCCTCCGTGCGGAGCAATGCGCGGGTTCGGGGCCAATCAAGCGGCTTTCGCCATAGAATCCATGCTCAACATTCTGGCTGAAAAAGTCGGCATTGACGGATGGGAGATTCGTTATCGTAACGCGCTCGACGTAGGCGACAAGTTCTGTACGGGCCAGGTGCTTGAAACGAGCGTCGGATTGAAAAAGACGCTTGAAGCCGTTAAAGACGCCTACCGAAATGCGAAGTACGCGGGCATCGCTTGCGGCATCAAGAATGTCGGCATAGGCAACGGGCTGCCTGAGTATGGCAAGTGCATGATCGAAATCCACGACGACGGCACGGCGGGCATATACACGGGTTTCACGGAGATGGGCCAGGGGCTTTTCACTATTCTCGTGCAGACGGTTTGCGAAGAGACGGGGCTTCCGCCTTGCCTGTTTAATCACGTCAGCGCCGATACGAAATACGATTTGGACTGCGGCCAGACGACTGCTTCGCGCGCAACATTCCTCGGTTGCCGCGCGGCGCAAGAAGCCGCCCGCAAGCTTAAAACCGATCTTGATCGCGGGATGACGCTCAGAGATTTGGCAGGCCGGACCTACTACGGCGAAGTGCTGATCGACGACACCGTCTCGCTTGAGAGCAAGACCGATAGACCCAAAACGCATTTCGCATATGGGTTCGCCACACAGGTAGCCATTCTCGATGACGAGGGGCGCATCAGCAAAGTCATAGCCGCGCACGATGTGGGCAAGGTCATGAATCCGACGCTTCTTGAAGGGCAGCTCGAAGGCTCCGTGCATATGGGTCTGGGCTACGCGCTGACCGAAGAGTTCAGAGTCCAGGGAGGCATTCCCGAAACTATGACAATGAACTCGCAAGGGTTGCTTCGCGCCCGTCATATGCCGGAAGTCGAGTTGATACTCGTAGAAGATGAGCACCCGGACGGCCCGTACGGAGCGAAGGGCGTGGGTGAAATCGGTCTTGTGCCTACGGCTCCGGCTGTTGCGGGCGCGCTATACAAGTACGACGGCATCCGGCGTTTTTCGCTGCCGATGAAAGACTCACCGGCTGCGCGATTCATTCGCGGCGGTCGGCAGTAAAAAGTTTTTTCATCCATTCGACAATTTTGTACAAAACCCGCGCAGGCCTACCCCGCGCGGGTGAGATGCGTCACAGAAGCCCTCTTAAAACAGAGTTGACAGTAGCAAGAAGTTCTCCATAATGTAGTCACCCTATAATTGAACCGCTTCTACCCCCGGAGAAGAAACCGACATTTTAGTTCGAGCTTTTGTGAGGTAGCGCGTGAATAGCTCCGGGTTGCTAATTCAACGGGCGATGAACCGGGTCAACACCGGCAAGTTGATTAGCGCGTACTATCTTGAGATAGAGCCGCTGCTCGAACGGGTCGAGTGCTCGAGCACGCATTACCAGACGTTGGGGCTTGAACGGTCGGCTACAAACGAACAGATAATTCTCGCATATCATCACACGGTAAAGCTGCTGCATCCTTCTTACTACAAAGTCAGGGCCGCCGTACCCGATGAGATGCTTGTGAGAATCGACCGGATATTCGGAAAAGTCTCGCAAGCCATGTTCGTGTTGACCACACCGCACAAGCGAATCGAATATGACGAATCGCTGCGCCGCCCCATCCAGAGCCCAAGCCGTATAATCTTAGGCAAGGTGAATGACACGAGCGCGCCAGCCGCCCCTGTGCCACAGATTAAACCCCCGCCGGAGAGCGCGGCTCAGAAAACGGATGTTAAGCCGGCAGCTCCGAACGCTATCGACATCAATGTCAATCTTATCGAGCGGCCTATATTCACAAAGCTTGCGAGCGAAGGCAAAGAGTATAATCGCCGCAGGTGCGACCGGTTCAATCTTTCTGTCCCGATTCTCGTAGCAGGCTACGACGGCGCGGGCGGCAAGTGGCAAGAGATAGGAAAGACCGTTAACGTGAGCCGCCTGGGCGTTGCGGTCAAAATGCGAAAGCGAGTCCGTCACGGCGCTGTGCTTCACGTGACGCTGCCGTTGCCGATGAAATTGCGCAGTCACGGTTTTGCCGAACATGGATACAATATGTATGCAATCGTTCGGCGCGTCGAGCTGCCGAGAGACGGGATCAGAGTCGTAGGGCTTGAGTTTATCGGAAAGAATCCGCCCGCCGGTTATCTTTACAAACCGTGGGCTACGTTTCGCACTCAGAAATGGACGGGGGCCGACCGCCGTATGGAGCCGCGCGAAGACCGCGCCGAGCCTGTGGTGATCGAATACCTCCACGAATCCATGCAATCGCTAGGGCGAACAGTAGCCGTCACAGAAAACATCAGCCGGGGCGGCGCGCGCGTCTGCATCAAATCAGCCCCGCCCGAATTCGATCTGGTAAAGATCACAAACGTAGACCGTACATTTGACAGTTTAGCGTTTGTGCGCAACCACTATATCGACAAAGACGGCTTTGACCGCCTCTGCCTACAGTTCGTAAACAACAAATGGCCCATCTAACCTCAGTGCTGAGTCCTGAGTAAAAACAACAAAATCTAATTATATCGTCTCTGGTCTATCACTCAGGACTCCGGGGAACCCGCGTCGGCGGGTCGCAGCACTCAGGACATAGAATGTAGGTAGTAATGTTGGCCGCGTTCTATTAATATCGAGCAGAATATGACAGACTCGCTCTTGATAAAAGGCGCGACCGTAATAACGCTCGACCCGCGAAACAGCATATTCGAGGGCGACGTTTTGATCGAGCAGCGTCGCATCGCTCAGATAGGAAGCTCGATTGCGGCGCGCGACGTTGAGACGATTGACGGTCGAGGCCGCTTGCTTTTACCTGGCTTCGTGCAAACACACGTTCACCTTTGCCAGACCCTTTTTCGTGGGGCGGCCGACGACCTGGCTCTGATCAACTGGCTCAAGAAACGCATCTGGCCTATGGAAGCGGCCCACACTCGCGACTCTATTCGCGCCTCGGCGCGCTTGGGACTGAGCGAGATGATTCGCGGAGGGACTACCTGCGCGCTCACGATGGAGACCGTTCGTCATACCGACGCGGTATTCGAGGCGGTCGAAGAGGCGGGCTTTCGCGCCACCGTCGGCAAGTGCATGATGGACAAAGGCGATGATGTTCCCGCCCCGCTCAGCGAAAATACTGAAAGCTCCATAGCTGAATCTGTCGCGCTGATAAAGACATGGCACAACACTGCCGAAGGCAGAATCCGAACCTGTTTCGCGCCTCGATTTGCCGTCAGTTGCACGCGCCATTTGCTTGAACGAGTGGCAAAGCTTGCGCGCGAGATGGGCGTCATGGTCCACACACACGCTTCTGAAAACAGAGACGAGATAGCCCTTGTCGAAAGCGAGACGGGCCTCCGCAACGTCGAGTATTTGAGCGACATGGGAATAGTCGGCTCGCACGTTTTGCTGGCACACTGCGTCTGGCTCAACGACGACGAGATTGAAATACTCGCACGAACCGGGACGCGAGTCTCGCATTGCCCGTCTTCAAACCTCAAACTCGGGTCAGGCATCGCGCGCGTTCCTGAGATGATCGAGCGCGGCGTGTCGGTTTCACTCGGAGCCGACGGAGCGCCGTGCAATAACCGGCTCGATATGTTTACAGAGATGCGCACAGCCGCGCTGATACAGAAGATGCGATGCGGTCCGCAAACGCTTCCCGCGCCCGACGTGCTGAGGATGGCGACCATCGAAGGCGCGCGCGCGCTGGGGCTTGACCGAGAGATCGGCAGCATCGAGGCGGGAAAGCTCGCCGACTTGATTTTGATCAACGCTGATCGCTTGCACACTGCCCCGCGCCCTGACCCGGTGTCGACGGTAGTCTATGCGGCGATGGCGAGCGATGTTGAAACGGTCATTATTGATGGCCGCCCGGTGATGCGCGAAGGCAAGCTATTGACTATGAACGAGCAAGAAGTGATCGCGAATGCGGGAGAGCAGTTCCGGGCGATAAGCTCTAATCTCAATCTCGCGATTTGAAATACGCGATCATTTTTTGAACACGTAATAGATGACTCCGGCGTGATCGTCCGTCAGCAAGAAAGCGTCTTTGCCGTACTGCATAATATCGACCGGCCTGCCGATGACTCTTCCGTTTTGAAGAAACCCGGTTATGAAATCCTGGATTGAGCCTCCCTTCGCCACCCGCGACACACGATAGCCATGATTCAAGATGATCTTTGAAGAGCCGTGCAAAGCGACTAGAAAATGGTTCTTGAGCGCGGGGTCGGCATTCGACTCGCCGAAATACTCCAACCCGAGCGGCGAGCTGTGCGCGCTGAATCCGGCATAAGCAACAGGAATATCTTTGCAGTCCGCCTTCTTCTTCGATGAAGAGAATTTAGGATCGGCAAAAATCTTTCCACGGTATTGGTAGCAGTAAGGCCATCCGTAATTCATGCCATTCTTGACAACAACCAGAACATCTTCCGGCCTGTCGTCGCCCAGGTGGTCTGCGCCCATGTTAGTTGCGAACAACTCGCTCGCCACCCATTTCATTCCCACGGCGTTTCTCACCCCCCTGGCGATGATCTTCTGATTGCGGCCATCCGGGTCCATCTCCATCACCGAGGCCCTTATCTCTTCTTTCTCTTCGCAGGCGTTGCAACTGCTCCCGACAGAGATATAGAGCTTCTCGTTCGGGCCTATGGCTATCGTTCGAGTGAGGTGCCAGCCGCCATATTTGTAATCCAGACCGTAATCGGGAAAGGTCGCAAGGACTTCGGGCGTGCCGGAAGGCTTCTCTTCCCCTCTCGCGTATTTGTAGCGAACCAGCCGGTCTGTCAGCGCGAGGTAAAACCAATCCTGCCCGCTGCGATCCGTATAAAAAGCACTGCTGTTCGGATTGCGCAACCCGGTCATATAAGGCGTGCGCTTTTCAAACCTGCCACTGATTTTATTGAAGCTGTCCAGTATGTAAACCGCGCCTCTTTTATTGTCCGCCCGGTTGTACATGTCCGTGACGAAGATACGATTGTCGGGGCTTCGCGCGAGGAAGCGGACCCGCTTCAAGCCTTCCTGCGCAACTTTTATGTCGAAGCCTTCGGGCAGATTGAGGTTAAACTTTTTGCCGTTTGCAAGCGTGATCTGGCGCGGTGTCAACCTCGGAGCAGATTGGAAGGCAAGTTGTTGAGCATGGCTCTCACTCCGGAAAGTTTCGCCTCCGGCGCACAGAAATATAGTGAGGCAAAAAGTGATCAGCAGGAGTTTTTTCATAGAGTGTCGCCCGCAGGCGAAGTCCGGTTATTGCTTCTTTTCAAATTTCAAAGCGGCCGAGTTGATGCAATAGCGCAGGTTCGTAGGCTTCGGGCCATCGTCGAATACGTGCCCCAGGTGCGCTTCGCATTTGCTGCATAAAACCTCGGTACGTCTCATCCCGTAAGTGTTGTCCGTTTCCGTCTCGACATTATCTTCCGAGATGGGCGCATAGAAGCTCGGCCATCCGGTGCCGGAATCAAATTTCGTATCAGAGCTGAAAAGCTCCTGACCGCAACCGACGCAACGATATACGCCCTTCTCTTTTGTCGCGTAATGCTCGCCCGTAAAAGCTCTCTCAGTCCCTTTTTTTCTAGTCACCTCATACTGTTCCGGCGTTAACTGCTCGCGCCACTCGGCATCGGTCTTTACTACTTTGTCGGTCATCTTTGATCCTTTCCTCTTTTTTGCGTCCTGGCTCTTTTCCGCCTGTTGAGTTCCAGACGCGGATAGCGCCGCGTTTGTGTGATTGGCATCTGGTATCAACAAAAGGAGCAGCAGGATGAGCAAGTGTGCTGTCAGAAATAATTTGAGAATCATAATGATTCCTTTCTATGGCGGTTTTCAATTGAGTGTGCGGGATTGGAAAGACATCTCACCGCAGAGACACAGAGGACGCAAAGGGGGCGCAGAGAAAACCAACGTCTGCTCTGCGCATCCGCCGCGTGCGAAGCACATCATCGGCCATCCCGTGTTCTCTGTGTCTGCGGCGGTGAATCTTCTTTCATTCCCTTACATTCATATGAAATTCAATCCGGTCTTACATTATAGCGAAGAATAATCGAGCACGCCCGTGTGCATGATGAGTTTCCACTGGTCGCCGATTTTTGTATACACTTTGCAGACGCGCCCTTTCCAGTGATTGTCGTTGCCTGCGGCGTCTCGCCAAAGCGTATCTATATCGACTACGGCAAAAGCGCCGTCTCCTTCATTCGAGACCACGATTTTTTTGATCTCTCTTTTGTTATGAATCAGCGTGTGAGTATCAAAAAGATTTTGCCAACCGCCTTTCCATCGCTCGTAATCGTACCTTCCCCACTCAATCACCCAATCCGCGGGGTCATGCGCCTGGGCCGTAGGGGGCCAGGGCCAGACCATGTCGGGGTGACATATGCCGACCAGCGTCTCTGCATCCTGCGCGTCCCACGCCCTTGTCTCGCGGTTGACGATCTCTTCAATCTCAGCTCTCACGCCTTCGATACCCACTTGCTCGCTCATCTTTGCCCCTGTTGATTCGGCGCAGCACTCTGAATGAAAGCCGATACGTCGTCTTTGAGTTTCGCTAACGACCTCTTTTCGATGTACATCATGTGCCCGGCCTCGTAATAGGTGTTTTTGACGTTGCCTCGAAGGCTCGGATCAAGCCCCATGTGATTCAACGTGTATTCCGCCGCAAAATAGGGCGTGGCTAGATCGTAGTACCCGGAGGCGACCAGCACTTTGAGGTAAGGGTTCTTTAAAAACGCGCTGCGCAATGCCTCGCTCGTGTCGGCATAAGAGTTGTCCGTTCCCCAATCCCAACGCCCGATGCCCCCGCCTAAAATGTAATACTCCAGATCAGATTTGAATCCCAAATCCGCGCGGACATAGTTATTAAACGCCGCCGTGTATGGAGGCCGAATTGCGGCCATGCTCGGATCAAAGTCGGGGCGTTCAGAGGCTGCGAGCGCATCTATTCCTTTGAAACGGCTGTCTAAGCGCCCGACGGTTCGCTTCTGATCGCGCAGAAGCTCTTTATCGAATCGTTGAATCTCTATGCGCAGGTCGGTATTGTCCAGGTAAGTTTTGCTCAAGCCTGTATATCGCGCAAGCTTATCGATCACCGCCTGGCGTTCCTCCGCCGCGAGGCGGTCGCCTTTTCCGAGCGCAACCATGTAATCGGTCGCTGCCCATCGCTCAACTTCGTCGAGCGTTTTTCGCAAGTTCTGTTGTAAGTCCGGCGGCAGCTTTTTGTGATACCACGCCGTTGCCGTGTATGTCGGCAGAAAGAGCACGTACGGCAGATCGTTGCCCAGGGCGAACCGCGCCGTTTGAAAACTCATTATCGTAGAAATAAGTATGACTCCGTTGAAAGCAATTCCCCGGTCTATCAGATGGCCCGCAAGCCCTGCCGCTCGCGTCGTCCCGTAGCTTTCGCCCACCAGAAACAGGGGCGATGACCATCGCTCGTAACGGCCGAGGTAAAGCCGTATGAACTCGCCTACGGATTCGATGTCGCCACGGAGTCCGAAAAACCTGCTTGCAATCTCAGGCCGAGCGGCGCGGCTGTAGCCCGTCCCTACGGGGTCTATGAAGACTAGATCGGTTTGATCGAGCCACGTCTGGTCGTTGTCGACTAGCTGAAAAGGCGGGGCGGGCATAGCGCCGTCGTCAAGCATGCGCACGCGCTTCGGCCCCAGCGCGCCAAGGTGCAACCAGACCGACGAAGAGCCCGGGCCGCCGTTGAATGAAAACATCAGCGGGCGCTCTCGCACGGGGCCGGGGTTGTCGAGCGTGTATGCAATGAAAAATATTTGCGCTTCGATGTCGCCCGCCTGATTTTTGATCGGCATCATGCCGGTAGTCGCGGTGTATTTGAGCACCTTGTTTCCCGCCTTTATCTCGTGTTTGGTGATGACGGGCTTTTCTTCAACGACGGGGGGCCTCTCTTTTTCAGCAACTCTATCCGCGGGCCTGGGGGCAGCACCCTGGCGCGTCTGTGAATCTTGCGACGCGGGCTGCGAAGGTTGCTGGAACGGCGCGACGAGCAGGGCAAGCGACAGAAAAAGCGAAAGAGTCATAGCATCGTTCTCCTGGGGGAATGTGAAAGTTGCTTGAACGTGAAAGGCGATTTTGTGATACCAGGGCTAAAAAATCAACGTCAGTAGAATAATCAGCCCGAGAGGCTTTCAATAGCGCGCGGCGGATTCCATCTGTTCATAGACCGGAGCAAGCCATCTCTCGGTCGCTTGAATCAACCGCTTGCTCGCCTGTTGATTCTTCCTCTCAATGTCGTCTTCAAAATGTAGAATGGGATTTTTTGCATTGAATTTCGCAGCCCCGCGCAATGCCGCGAGGTCATCCGGCGAGTAGGCAACATCAAAAAAATCCAATACCGTCGTCCAGACAGCTTCGGGCAAACGTGAGTAATTGATAAACATGGAGCGGCCCGTTTCTCGGTGCCGCAAAGCCGCTTCGCAGATTCGCGCCAGAATTATTGCGCCGTACTCTTCGGGAGGCATCTCGATTGCAGCAGCCGGGTCGAGGCCAAAAAACCCTGGCTCGATTATGCCGGGAATAAAGTGCACCGACCTCTTTTTGAATTGCGAGACCATAACCTCCACAGGATTGCGATAAAGAAATAGCCAGGGTACGTCGGGAAAGACCCTATGTATCAGCTCCAGGTCGATGGTGTGCCAGCAATCGAACTTGATAAATAGATCTTTTTCCTCGCCCGCTCTCGGCTGACCCATCGCGCTCACCATCCATTCGAGCCAGGTCGCTCGGCGGTCATCCGTCAAAGCCGGGTCGCGGAAATTTGCGCGCAACACCGAATCGATGGGCCCCGCTTCTGAGATGACGATTGACCGGGGGAGCGCGGCAAGCATCTGCGCGACGAGCGTAGACCCGCACCGCGACATATGAAAGATAAAACCTTTAGGCGGCAAGCCGGGACGGGCTTCACGCCACTCGGCAAGAGTCTCTATTGGCGTCTGAGGGCGAAATAAGAGGTTGGCAGGAAGGCGCAAATGCCGCTCGATGGTATCGCTAAAAAAAGGGGCGGTAAACCGCTCCTCGCCCATGTAGCACCAGTCTACGAAAGGCGCATTCTGCTCCCAGTAAACCCGTATCGGAACCCACCCCTTGAATCGCTCAATCTGCATCCTATATCCACCGTTCGAGCCATATTCGGCGCGCTTCTCTGAGCGCATCTTCGACATCGGCGGCGGCAAAGACGCAGCCGCGCTCTCTGCCCAGACGCTGCGTTAAGTCTACGAACGCCCTTTTATTCCGCGTCTGTCTGAGCGTTTCAAGCAAGCTCGCATCATCGAGAACCAGTTGGCGGAACCGTTCGAGGCTCGCTTTTGTCTCTTCAGACTGCTCGACAAATACTGGTTTGGCATCTTCCAGATGACGCACTTCGGGCGGGATCAACGTGCTCAACCACTGGTTTACCACGCAGTCGAGGACAAGGTGTATGCGATCCGTGTTGCCACGGTTATCTACGCGGTGAGGGAGGTTGAAATTTACATACCATACTTCGCCGGGCGTCATCGCAAGCCTTTCGTTATTGACATAAAAATCGACCTTCTCATTCGTGGCCACGGGTATATGAACGCGCAACGTCCCGTCTTCAAAACTGAGATTCAAGTCCGTGTGCTCTTTTATAGTCGAACGCGGGCCGAGCTTGAGCAAACGGACCGATTCCATAGGGCAGTCAAACGCGGCGAGGACGTTTCGAATATTCGGGCAGTCGGCCAAAATAGCCGTGTCCGCATACGTGGCCGATGGGTCGGGATAAAGCTTGGTCTCGACGCCGCCCCCGGCGCGCAAGGCGACGCCGCTCCAGTCGCCTTCATAATAGCCAGTGTTGAAATGCGGCACCCAGGCATCGGGCGCAATACCGTCAAGGTCGCGCCTGAGCGGTTCGGGATCGAAATGCAAAGGGAGCTTGAAACTGGTTAGCATAGAGTGGCTCTCGGCATTATCATTCGCGCGAGGTTTCCGGTAATTCTTAAAGTAGCCCTTCGCGTCGTCCCACATCTTGCCAGTGATCTTCAAAATCCTGCAAGAGCCGAGCCCGGTTTTTTACCTTCTATTGCTCAAGTAGTAATGCCAGAGCAGCCGCGCGGCCACGGCTCGCCAGGGTCGCCAGCGGGAACTCATCTCCGCTAACTCTTCGTTTGTCGGCCTGTGGCTCAGTCTCTTTAAATTCTGCATCGCAACTGCCAGGGCCAGGTCTCCGCTAGGCCAAACGTCAGGGCGGCGCAGCACCATCAACAGGTAGATGTCCGAAGTCCAGCGTCCTATACCTTTAATCTTCATCAACTCAAGCGCAACATCCGTGTCGTTCATCAATTTCAGGCCGTCAAGGTTCAAGTGATTATCGACGATAGCCTGAGCAAGATTGCGACCATAAGCCGTCTTTTGGCGGCTGAAGCCTGCGCGCTTCAATGTCGCATCATCCAACACGAGGAACGACGCGGGCGTGAGCGGCGAAGCAATTTCGAGAAGGCGATCATAGGCTGCTTTTGCTGACGCCAGTGAAACCTGTTGCTCCAGGATTATATGTATGAGCGTGTGGAACCCCTCTTCACGCGCCCACATCGGAGGCGGGCCGAACTCTCTTACGATGCCCTCAAGGTCCGTGTCGAGCTTACATAAACGGCGGACGCCGCGCGCCAGCGCAGCTTCGGTCAGATATGCTCTATTCATCCTTAAGTAGATTCGTAGTTCGTTCCGTTACGCTCGGCGGGTGCGCTGTTGCCGGTGCAGGAGATTGATTTGAAATAAAACCCGTGTTGGGAACGCTCTGCCTTTGCGGCAGAGCAAGCTCGCGCGGGCGTGCGGGAATTCGAGCCTGTTTTAGAGGCAAAATGTTTTCGCCAAACAGTTGACAATATAAAGCCCAGGCTGAACCTGCCAGAAATAGAGTCACGGGGGGAAACAACGGCACGGGCGAGTCAAAAAGGAAGCTCAAGCCGAGGAAGACCGGAAATAGAACCACGCTCAGAAGAATAATTTTTACCCCTATGCGTAATCCGACCTGGCGCTGGGACAGGCCCACAGTCGCTTTCGGTTCGCCCGTAACAGGCTCGCCTGCGCGTGCGAGCAACTCAGTAACGCCGTCCAATCTGAACCCACAGCCGGGACAAAACCGAACGGCGCCCTCGGCGGTTTGATACCCACAACCTGGACAATACATTGACACCCTCCCGCATTATTAAAGATAAAACAGATTACCCTTTTTCGATTCGAATAGTTCCAATTCAAAGCTCTAGACTGGATTGTATATGCGTGTTCGGGATGAGAAAGACATCTCACCGCAGAGACACAGAGAGCACAGAGGGGGCGCAGAGCAGATGTTGGTTTTCTCTGCGCCCCCTTTGCGTCCTCTGTGTCTCTGCGGTGAATCTTCTTTCATTACCGTACGCTCGATTTATACCTGATCTAATTCAAAGCTTTAATCGTTGCTTCAAACATTATCAAGTCTTCGATCTCAAGGACTCGCCGGAAACCTCTAAAGCCTGCCTGCTCCAGAGCGATTTCGTGGTCTCGAATAGTAAGCTCTCCCCTTCCCGCTTCGGTTACAAAGTCGAGCTTGTCGGCTACGATGATCTTGCCGCCATCGGCTACAAGCGATGCAGCGCCGCTGTAAAGTTGCGCTATCTTTTCCGCCTGCCGGACCTCGTGGACTGCCTGTAAAGAGACGACCGCATCGAAAAACTTTTCGGGGAGCGGTTGCCACCAGTTATCGCTGAGAAAGTCTACTTGATGAAAAAAAACGCGCTCGCCAAAATTCGCGAGGCGAAGGCGCGCAAGCTCAAGCATGCGAGGCGAAAAATCCAACAGGTGATAAGACGACACCCGGCAGCGGGCGAGCACTTGTTCAGCCAGAAAGCCAGGGCCTGCTCCGATATCCAGCACGTTCGGTTCGCGCATCCGCGATAATTCCACTACAAATGCGTCGAAGAATTTCGTGCGATGCGGCCTTCTGGAATTGGCTATCTCTGCCCAATGATCGACATACTCTTGATCAAAGAAATCGTGTGGGCCTGTGAACCTGGACATAAGTTTCAATCCTGTAGTTTCTACTCTTCGCCGACAGCAACCGAGGCGTCCGGCGGCGTATTATATACTACCTGAAAACTGCGAAAGGCTGTATCAATTCCGCCGCTGATTTTGCCCGGTCCGGGATAGACGCTTGTCAGAGGTGAGCGGCCCTAGTAAACTAACCGAAATCTCAGGGGGACTCTAATGGCAGTCGGGCAAAATGTCTTACGCAAGGAAGGCTACGAAAAGCTGACCGGCGCTGCGCGTTATATTGATGACATCACGCTCGATGGTATGATGCACGGCAAGACGATCCGCAGCCGCATTGCGCGCGGGCGCATCAAATCCATCTCGTTCGACACGGCTTTTGACTGGTCGCGCATAGTCACCTGCGATTGCCGTGATATACCCGGCCATAACTATGTAGCCTTGATCGAAAACGACCAGCCGCTGCTGGTCGAAGTGGAAGTGCGCCACTATGACGAGCCGATATTGCTCATAGCCGCCGAAAGCCGCGCCGAGGCGGAAGAGGCTGCGCGCCATATCCGGATCGAATATGAAGAGGCAGAGCCGATCCTGACCATCGAGCAATCGCTTGCGGGCGAACGTGCCGTGATGTACGGAGCGGATAACATCTTCAAACGTTTCCTCATCGCGCGGGGAGACCCCTCCGAGGCATTCGAGCAAGCCGACCGCATAATCGAAGGCGAATATCGCGTGCCTCATCAAGAGCAACTCTACATCGAGCCGCAGGGCATGATAGCAATTCCCGGCCCAGGTTCGATGACCGTGATGGGTTCGATGCAATGCCCTTACTACATACACAAAGCGATCAAGCAGCTTTTTAATTTGAGCGACGAGCAGGCGGTAATAATTCAAACGACTACGGGCGGCGGCTTTGGCGGCAAAGAAGAGTACCCTTCGATGATAGCCGCGCACGCGGCGCTGCTGGCGCACAAAGCCGGCCGGCCCGTGAAGATCGTTTACGACCGCGCCGAAGATATATCGGCCACAACCAAACGCCATCCCGGAATCGTTCGCCACCGGACGGGCGTTTCAAACGACGGGCGATTGATCGCAAGCGAAATTGACATAGTGCTGGACGGCGGCGCTTATGTCACGCTGACGCCGGTCGTGCTTTCGCGTGCGAGCATACACGCCCTCGGCCCTTACCGTTGCGACAACGTGCGCATCACTGCGCGAGCGGTGGCTACGAATACGCCGCCAAACGGAGCCTTTCGCGGATTCGGCGCTCCGCAAGTTGCTTTCGCCTACGAGATGCACATGGAAAAGATAGCCGCAGAGCTTGGCATGGATTCGCTGGAGCTTCGACGGCTGAATATGCTTGGCGAAGGCGACATCACAGCTACGGGGCAGCGGTTGACGTGGAGCGTAGGGGCGCAAGATGTTTTGAACACGGCGGTTGACCGCTCGCGATACGCAGAGTTGAAAAAAGTCGCCGAAGGAAATCACATTTCGGATGATAACAAGCGGCGCGGCATCGGGCTTTCGTTCTTCTTTCACGGCGCGGGCTTCACCGGCAGCGGAGAAGCGAAGATGAAGGCGCAGGCGGGCGTCGAGATCACAGCCGAGGGGCGAGCAAAGGTGCTTGCCGGGTCTACGGAGATCGGGCAAGGCACTCAAACAATCTTCTGCCAGATAGTAGCCGAAGAGCTTGGCATCCCTTTCGATCAAGTCGAGGTCGAAGAGACTGATACATCGCGCGTTCCCGACAGCGGCCCTACGGTGGCGTCTCGGACCTGTATGGTAGTTGGCCGCGTAGTTCAAATGGCCGCTCGCGAAGCCAAAGAAAGACTCTTGAGCTTTGTAGCCGAGCGGTTCGGCGCTCCCGAAGCCGAGTTGATCGCGGGCAACTTTGTTGAGGAAGGCAAGCCGTTGGCTTCATTCAAGGAGATAGCGTGCGATTACGTCGAGCAACACGGAAGCCTGGTGGCTCTTGCGCGGTACGCAAGCCCTCCGAACATAGAGTGGGACGACGAGAAATATTCGGGCGATGCATATCCGGCCTACTCCTGGGGAGCTGAAGTAGCCGAAGTCGAAGTCGATATGGACACGTTCGAAGTCACTGTTTTGAAAATCACAACGGCGCAGGATATTGGCCGCGCGATTCATCCATTGCTCGCGGCCGGGCAGATCGAAGGCGGCACGTTGCAAGCGGTCGGGTACGGATTGCTCGAAGAGCTGGTTTGGGATCGTGGGCGGATAGTCAATAATCGCCTGACTAATTACATAATCCCGACTTCGTTAGACGCTCCGGAAATGGAAACGGTGATTATAGAAAAGGAGTATCCGCACGGGCCTTTCGGCGCAAAAGGCGTAGGCGAGTTGCCTATGAACGGGGCCGCGCCTGCAATCGCCGCCGCAGTCTTTAACGCAACCGGTGCGTTTGTGACAGAGATACCGATCACGCCTGAAAGATTACAGATGGCTTTAGAGAAAAAAGCGGTCAAAGAATGAAGATTCAATTTGAGGTTAACGGAACAGTCCGCGAAGTTGACGCGCCACCGATGAAGCGGTTGCTTGACGTGTTGCGCGAAGATTTGCGGCTTACGGGCACGAAAGAAGGTTGCGGCGAGGGCGAGTGCGGTGCCTGCTCTGTGATAGTTGACGGCGAGGTAATCAATGCCTGCCTGGTTCCCGTTTGTCAGGCGGCTCAATCGCGAATAATCACTGTCGAAGGACTGGCAACGGACGGCGAGCTTGCGCCGTTGCAACAGGCTTTTCTCGAATGCGGCGGCGCGCAATGCGGCATCTGCACGCCTGGGATGTTGATAGCAGCGCGGGCTTTGCTTGACGTGATTGCAGAGCCGTCGCGTGACGAGATCAAAGAAGCAATCGCGGGTAATCTCTGCCGCTGCACCGGCTACGTCAAGATTATTGAAGCAATCAAGCAAGCGGCTTTGACTGGTAAATAAATATCGTGAATCACAACCCGACAGCACATTCGCCCGGTACGCTTGCGGAAGCTTATGAGATTCTGGCAGAGCGCGCGGGGGCGGTGAACATAATCGCGGGCGGGACCGATTTAATGGTCTTGATGAACTCGCATTTGCTGGACGCTGGAGAATTTTTAGACATCTGGCGCATAGACGAATTGCGAGGCATCACGGACGAAGGCGACAGCCTGCGAATCGGCGCGCTCGCTACCTACACGCAGTTGATTAAGTCTCAGCTTATTCAAAATCACGCGCCCGCTCTCGTCGCCGCGTCTCGCACGATAGGCGCAATCCAGATTCAGAATCGCGGCACAATCGGCGGCAATATAGTCAATGCTTCCCCTGCGGGCGATAGTCTGCCAGTGCTGGCGGCTTATGATGCGGAAGTCGAGATCGGCAGCACACGCGGCACTCGGAATGTTTCATTCAACAATTTTTATACGGGCTATCGAAGCACAGTGCTTGCGCCTGACGAAATGGTAGTCGCAGTCCACTTGCCTAAATTGAAAGACAGCGAGCGTGATTTTTTCTGGAAAGTGGGCACGCGCCGCGCTCAAGCAATTTCGAAAACTGTTTTGGCGGCAAAAGCGAGATTGACGGGAGGCGTGATCGAATCGATCAGCATCGCAGTAGGAAGCGTCGCGCCGACTGTGATCCGAGCGCCCCGCACCGAAGAGTTTCTTATTGGTAAACAACCGACACCAACTCACATAGAGCAAGCAAAAGAGATTATCGCAAAAGAGATCGCGCCGATTACCGACCTGCGCTCGACCGAATATTACCGCCGCACAGTGACCGGAAACGTGCTCGCCAAATTCCTGCGGCAACTCAGCAGCCAGTCTGATTGACTCATTTGCTCTATTGCTCAAGCCCATACTTCCTCTTTTCCTCTTCCGTCAACGCCCGCACTATGCGAGCGCGAGCCAGGGTTTGGAGTTCTTCGAAAGGCGCGAATGATTCGTATGGATAAATGCGAGAAGTACCTTCATTACTTGCAGTGACGATGAGGTTGCCGTCGGGGCTGAACGACGCGCTCGTCACATATGACGTGTTCCCTTGCAGTCCGCTGAAGCTCTGGCCTGTGTTCGCATCCCACACTCGCGCCGTACCATCATTACTCGCGGTAACTATTAGCCTGCCGTCGGGGCTGAATTCCGCGCTCATCACAGGTGACGTGTGCCCTTGCAACTCTCTCAAGATTTGACCTGTGCTCGCATCCCATACTCGCGCCGTAAAATCAGAACCCGCGGTAACGATGAGTTTGCCGTCAGGGCTGAACGACGTGCTGTTTACTGCTCTCGTGCGCCCTTGCAATTCTCTCAAGCTCTGGCCTGTGCCTGCATCCCACACTCGTACTGTATCATCACTACTCGCGGTGATGATGAGTTTGCCGTCAGGGCTGAACGACGCGCTGTTTACTGCTCTCGTGCGCCCTTGCAATTCTCTCAAGCTCTGGCCCGTGCTTGCATCCCACACTCGCGCTGTACCATCGCTACTCGCGGTGACGATGAGCTTGCCGTCGGGGCTGAATTCCGCGCTGTTCAATGATGCTTTGTGCCCTCGCAATTCTATCAAGCTCTGGCCTGTGCCTGTGTCCCACACTCGTGCCGTACCATCCCAACTCGCAGTGACGATGCGCTTGCCATCGGGGCTGAATGCCGCGCTCTCGACGTTATCCCTGTGCCCTTGCAGCTCTCTCAAGCTCTGGCCTGTGTTCGCATCCCACACTCGCGCCGTACCATCCCTACCCGCGGTGACAACGAGCTGCCCGTCAGGGCTGAACGACGCGCTGTTCACGGTGTTCATGTGCCCTTGTAGTTCTCTCAGGCCCTGGCCCGTGCTTGTATCCCACACTCGCGCCGTACCGTCATAACTCGCGATGACGATAAGCTTGCCATCAGGGCTGAACGACGCGCTGTTTACTGCTCTCGTGTTCCCTTGCAATTCTCTCAAGCTCTGGCCCGTGCTTGCATCCCACACTCGTACCGTACCATCCCAACTCGCAGTGACGATGCGCTTGCCGTCGGGGCTGAATGCCGCGCTGGTCACGTTACCTGTGTGCTCTCGCAGTTCTTTCAAGCTTTGGCCCGTACTCGCATCCCACATTCGCGCCGTACGATCAAAACTTGCAGTGACGATAAGCTTGCCATCAGGGCTGAATGCCGCGCTCGTCACAAGTGACGTGTGTCCTCGCAATTCCCTCAAGCTTTTGCCTGTGCTTGCACTCCATACTCGCGCCGTACGATCAAAACTTGCAGTGACGATAAGCTTGCCGTCGGGGCTGAATGCCGCGCTCCTCAGGCTATCTGTATGCCCTCGCAGCTCTTTCAAGCTTTGGCTCGTGCTTGCATCCCACACTCGCGCCGTATCATCATTACTCGCGGTGACGATGCGCTTGCCGTCGGGGCTGAATGCTGCGCTGTTCACACCATACTTGTGACCTCGCAATTCCCTCAAGCTTTGGCCCGTGCTCGCATCCCACACTCGCGCCGTATTATCAATACTCGCGGTGACGATGAGCTTGCCATCAGGGCTGAATGCTGCGCTCCTCAGGCTATTCGTGTGCCCCCGCATCTCTATCAAGCTCTGGCCTGTGCTTGCATCCCACACCCGCGCCGTGCCGTCACCCCCCCCGGTAACGATAAGCTT
This sequence comes from Blastocatellia bacterium, assembly GCA_963728545.1. Lineage (GTDB taxonomy): Bacteria > Acidobacteriota > Blastocatellia > UBA7656 > UBA7656 > DASUNP01. Next base: position 124,623 of record CAVSKO010000002.1, on the reverse strand, counting down.
GCCGTCGGGGCTGAATGCTGCGCTGTTCACGCTATTCATGTGCCCTAGCATTACAGTGTAAGTCGGCAGCTCAAGCAAAGATTGTCTTAGAGCTTCCTCGGACTGTGCAGTTTGCTTCACTCTCACTGCTTCGGTCGCCAATATCAAACTTAGCTCAGGGTCAATCCGCAACTGCGAGATCGCGTGTGCTGCCAATTCGCGAGACCGAGCAATCTTTTGCTGGTTATCCGCTTCGGCTTTTTGCAAAAAAGCGAAAACCATTGCACCTATAATGATCAGCAACAACAATACCAGGGTCATCAGCCACCGGCGCTGGAGGCGAACTAGTTTTCTCTCTCTTTCTCGTTTCTCTAACCTGGATAGCTCTTCTACTTCAAGAGCAAGTTGACTTTCAGCCCCGGCGAGTTCCTGGACCTGCGCGTATCGCGAGCGCCAATCGAGAATTGCTGGGGCCAGAACGTCATGAAAAATCTCGTAGCGTGGAGGCCCCGGATTGTCGGGCGGCGGAGCAACAGGGCGAAGTATGCGAATGTCTCCGCTCGAAAGCTCTTCAATCACTGGCGCGAGTTGCTCTTGTCTCAACTCGCCTAGCTCCGCCAGGTCGCCCTCTGAAAGGGCGATCTTTGTCCCGGACGGTGTTACAAGATAGCGGAAGATGTGTGCTGCTACATCTTGCGATTCCCCCCTAAGCCCGCTCATTGCTTCATCAAGGTGCGTCTTGACTATCCACTCTGCCCCTCCCAGATTTTTCAAAGTATCAAGACGCAAAACGCGCGAGCCTTCCCGCAACTCTTCGTTCCAAAGCCTCGTCATCACCAGTTGAAGATATGGCGTTTCAATCTGAGCTTCGGTATCTTTCCCTTCGATACTGCCGCGCCCGGTCTCGCCTAAAACAACCTGTCCGGTTCTAACCTGCTTAAGAACTTCTTCGACGAGCGCAGGTTCGATGATCATCTTCCGGCCGGGGTCTGTAAGCCTGTTGTATTGATCGATGGGTTTTATAATTGCTTCGCGCGCAGAGTCGCGGTCGAGGTGCTCGACACGCAAATAGTTATCGAACAGATTTGGGATGCGCCCCTCAAAGCGGTCTAATTTCGCGAGCGCATCTTCGCGAATGGATATCATAAAACTAACAGGCAGATCGGGATTGTTAACTGCCCACGGAAATTCAGAAGCGAAACTTCCTTGGCCGTCTTCTTGTGCGTGATAGAGAAAATACTCTTCAAATTGATCGAGTATGATCAGCAAGCGGCCATTGATGCGCTCAATCGCACTTTCCAGGACATCAGGGAAATTACCATAAGTTGAACCGCTCTCAGCAGGCTCGCCCAAAGTTCGCGCTACTGAATGCTGAATCTGTGCAGTCAGCTCACCGAGCGGGTTATCACGCCACGCGCTGAAGACCACAACAGCAACTTCAGCCGCACCTCGCTTCGCCAGGTTCTGCCTGGCAAGCTTTCCCAGGCGATGCGCAACGCCTGCGCGCAGGACAGAACTTTTGCCTACGCCACTTGCGCCATAAAGCAACGTTAAGCGTGACCCCATCAAATTATCCGTGATGATCTCTCGTTCCGGTTCTCGCCCGAAAAAGAACGGCGCATCTTCTTCAGAGTAAGGAACCAGCCCTTTGTAGGGCGTTGCGGGCAGTACTCCCTTGCTCACATTATACCTCTGCGCGCGGAAGCGCTTTCACACGCTCATCCAACCTGGCAATGTATTCTTCCAGTAAGATCTCAAGAATATCTACGTTGCGCGACTGCCAGAATAACCGGTCGAACTGCTCAGAGTTCGAAAGGATGGCCCAATACCTCCAAAATCGTTTCTGCTCCGCCCAGATGCTGTACAGAATCGCCCGGAGGTTCCAATCACGCAGTCTATAACCAAGAAACAAAAAGTGGCTGTTGCGCAGTTTCGCGGCTACCGTAGCTGGCACGAACTTGGAAATGTCAATACGGGTCAAGTAATCAATATAATGATCTTCGGTAATCACGAAGCTATCACGATCTGGGTTCTCTCTATCAATCGCGCCGTGAATCTTCAGAATGATAGAACGTTGTTCGAGAGATAGGCCGCGATAACTATTTGGCTTCTCAATAATGCGAGCTTCACCGCCAGGCGGCGTGTGCCAGAATTTACCGCGCAACTGCTTATCTTCAGCCTCGTAGGAAACAAGATCAAATTCTTCTCCTGCCTCTTTGAACGCGATTTCAAGCAGATCGTCATAGTTCGTCGTTATGATGAGCAGTTGACCGGGCCGATAACCCTTTTCGCGAAGCGTAGCGGGCAGCGCCGCAAAAAATTTATGCAAACGGGTTGGCTTGTAATCGGCGTCGAAGAGTTTGTGCAGCTCTTCGTTAAGCGAACCAGGCCCCATAATTATCGCCGCGTATTGAGACACGCGCGCCAAGTCTTGCTTATCGCTCCAAGAATAATGGTATTTTTTTGCAAGATGCTCAGCCAACTCGCTGCCGCTAGGCAGATGCGGGCAGCCACGACTCCAGGTCACACTGTCTGGGCGGCCACATAGGTTCACACCAGCCCCGAAAAAAGGGATGATCTGGCCATCGGCAATAGCTGTAATTACGTTATCGTAATGCACATCAAATGTACCAGGCATCGCGAAAGGCTCCTTTCAAAACTGATTTCGATATATCAATTCTTTAACAGGCTAAGCAAACTTGGGCGGCAGGAGCTTGAAGACAACTGGCTAATGCTTCTGCTCGCTAAGGCATTGGGCAGCGCAGAAATTATCACCAAAGAGAGGAACTATCAAACAGATTCGGTATTGCGGCCTACCGCGTTTCTTCCAGGTGCAATTCCTTCAGCACCCATTCGTCAGGATCAATAGCAACGGCGCTCGGTTTCGCGTCGAGCTTGAACGTAAAATCCTGCTCCCTTTCACTTGCCTGCACGATTTCCAGCCGAACCGTGTCGCCCGTTTTTATCACTACGTCGAGCGGCATTCGAAAAACAGCCTGCTCTTGCTTCTGAGTTATGCTCAACCGCAACTCGCGGCGGGCGTCGTCCCACTGCCAACGGGCGTCGTAAACAGGGTGGCCCGCTTTGTAAATCCACTCGTCGAAAAACCAGTCGAGCTTCTGGTTTGAATGCTCCTCTACGACGCGCTGGAAATCTGCGGTCATCGCGTTCCGGTCGCGGTATCTAAGGTAATAATCTCGAATAGCGGCAAAGAATACTCGGTCGCCTACGACATGGCGCAGCATGTGAAGCACCCAGCCGCCTTTCTGATAGTTATTCGCGTTAAGCAGCTTGAACAGGTCGGTCGTCGCCGTGTCATAAATCGGGCGCGGGTTCGCAGCATTCGCTCTCAGATAAGTATCTTTATCCTTGAGCATCAGCCTGACGAACTTTTCGCGCCCGTCGGCCCGTTCGAAGAAGAGGTTTTCAAAGTAAGTGGCAAAGCCTTCGCTCAGCCACAGGTGGTGCCAGTCGGCTTCGGTCACAGAATCGCCGAACCACTGGTGCGCTATTTCGTGGGCTACGGTGCCTTCCAATCGCCCGCTGCCGTTAAATGCTTTCTCATCGAAAAATATGTTGCTAGAGTTTTCCATCCCGCCAAACCGTGTGGAGGATTCGACCAGCGCGAGCTTCTCATAAGGATATGGGCCTATCAGGTTCGTATAGAACTCAAGCATCTGGACGGCACGGCCATAATCCTTGATGCCATTATCGCGGTCCTTCGGGTATAGATAATAAATCACGGGAATGTTAGCCCATGAACCTGCGTTGATGATTGAAAACTGGGTCGCGCCTATGACCATGCAATAAGTCGGAATCGGGACCGCTTCGCGCCAGTGGCTGAGCTTTCTTCCATTTTGCAAACTGGTCGTCTCGACGAGCGAGCCGTTGGCGATCACGTCAAAATTATCGGGCGCGGTGACAATAAACTCGACCGTCGCTTTGTCGTAAGGGTGGTCAATCGAAGGGAACCAGTAGCGCGCGCGGTTAGGCCAGTTATCAGCAAAGACCGTGCGGTCGTTGAATTTATTCTTTTTGATAAATAACCCGTCCGCAGGCTTGCCGTGATACTTAACCAGCAGCCGCACCCTGTCGCCGCGCTTGTAACCAGCCGCGAGATTAATCACCAATCGCCCATCTTTATGCGCGAAGTTAGCGGGGCGATCATTTTCGCTCACTTGATCTACGGAAAGCGCCACAAAATCGAGATTGATGGCGCGGACGCCCTCTTCGAGAATTGCGAATACGATTTCGCTTTCGCCCTGTATCTCATCAGTCCGGTCTTTTATCTCCACTCGTATGCGATAATGAAGCGCATCCAGAGCGGTCGAGCGCTGGTAGTCGTCGCGCGCAAAAACAGGGCCGAGGCTGATCCAAATAACAAGCGTGTTAAACAGCAAAAAAGCTCTTTTCATAATGGTGAACGCATAATAACAAACAAGGGAGGAAGGATGAAGGATGAGGGATGAGGGATGAAAAGGATTTGAGAGTTCGAATCTAGAGGTCGAGCTGAGCACCCGGATTCTTTTTCATCCCTCATCCTTCATCCTTGTCCCTGTGCTCCGGTTCGGTATATCTTAATAGCGCTGTGGTCGCTTTTTGATATTGATAAAGCGAGCAAGGGAAATATGAGAATAAGACCCGACGAGCGGCAGATCATTGCCGATATATTTCGCGAAGAGTCGGAAGAAGCCTCGCGCCGTATAGCCGACCGGCTATCTACGTTCGAGTGCCGGCCTGTGGCCAGTAATGACGACACGTTGGAAAGTATCAGACGTTTTTACGAAGAATTGGCTGATACCCATTGGACCGAAGCCGATGAAGAGGCTCTAATGGGTCTCGCCGACCTGAGCGAGCACGAAGTCAAACAGATGCTGCGCGTGGCATTTCGCCGCTCGCCCGTTTGCCCCGTTCCAAGCTTCTCTTTTCTCATCAACGTACATAAAAAAGAGGGCCCGGAGGCGCATCCGAGCGCGGGCGCGCTCGCCAATCCTGATGCCGTCTCTGCGCTGGAGCGCGAGCGCATCGCAAATCTGCTCCATGCAGAACTGGAAGAGGCTGCGCAAGAAATCGCGAAGCGGCTCAAGCTCGACAGCAAGGCCGACATAGTTCGCGAAGAGCTTCAAAGAGTTGAAGGAAACATCATCAGCCGATTCACACCACTTGTCTGAAATGAATAAACTGGAGGAATCAAATGGCGGACGAAGACAAAGATTTTAGCTCGATAAACGCTCTCGACGCGGCTGCGCAAAAAGATGCGATGCCGCTTTTTGGACACATAATTCTCGACGTGGTCGTAACGCTTGTCGGCTTCTTCATACTGGGCCAGATCATCAATGCGATAACGTAAAAGGGACTGCTCGCACGGAACTGCTCAATTACTTTAACTACTTCACCGAGGTCGAAGAGGAGTTCGTTCGCCGCCGGGGCAAGCCGCTTTTGATCTCCCCTATGGACTGGGCGCTGGTCGAAAGCTGGAAGAACGCAGGCATCCCGCTCCATCTTGTGCTGCGCGCCATAAACCAGGCTTTTGATTCCTACGACTCGCGCCCGCGAAAATATCGCAAAGTCAACTCGATGTTCTATTGCCAGCAAGAGGTCGAATCTCTTTATGCCGAGTACCGCCTGGCCCAAGTCGGCGCCAGCCCTCTTGAAAGCAATCCCGCAGCCCAACCTTCACGCCGGAAAGGCAAGCAGCAGGCTCCTCCCTTCCCCAAAGACGTGCTTATCGATTTCCTCGGCCGCTCAGATCAGGAGCTTGCGCGGGCAGAAACGGCGGCTAAACGCGCGGAGCGCAATCTGGTCGTTATAGCCGTTGAGCGGGCGCGGACGAGGTTAAAAGAGATCAAAGATTATCTAGAGGCTTCGGAAACCGCCGATGCCGAGGCAATTGAAAAAGATCTTGACGCAATCGACCGCATGATCCTCGATAGCCTGCTAAAGACGAGCGGCGAAAGCGGCGTTGCCGCCATGCGTGACGAGGCGGCGTCGCAGCTTCGAGCATATCGCTCCAAAATGGATAAATTGATATACGAGCAGACCTTGCAGAACTTCGTTTTCAGACGCTTGCGCGAGGCAAATTCAGTTCCTCGATTGAGCCTTTTTTACATCTAAAACATTATGGAAAAACGCGGTCATTGAGTCTTTCCTTGACTTGAGGCCAGGGGGATTTTTGCTCCGGCTCAGGCCCATGCCAGGTTATAGGAGATAGTCTCGATGCGTCGCGGTTTTCACTTCAGCTCACCCCAGATATTCCGTTTGATCTCTTTAGCGCTCTGTTCGGCGCTCATAGCCGTTCAAGCTCTGCCGCTGACTAATACGGCAACTGCTTCCACGCTCTTTTTCCAGGAAGGGCAAGCGCCTTTCAGCGGGTCGCCCGCAGCCGTTCCGGGCACTATTCAAAGCGAAGATTTCGACAACGGCGGGCAGGGCGTGGCTTACAACGACAAGGACCAGGCCAACGACGGCAATCAGTACCGCGCAACGGGCGTGGACATCAGCACGTGTTCGGAAGGGGGATTCGAGGTTAGCTCGGTCTTTGCGGGCGAGTGGCTCGAATACACCGTCGAGATCGCTTCGGCAGGAAGCTACACCGTAGAAGCGCGCGTGGCATCGGCGGGCGCGGGCGGGAATTTTCATGTTGAGTTTGAAGGCGTAAACAAGACGGGCGCGATGACGGTCCCGAATACCGGCGGGTGGGGCTCATACCGGACGGTCGCAAAGACGGGCGTTAGCCTGAGCGCGGGCCGCCAGGTGATGCGCGTCTTTATGGACACCAACGGGCAGACCGGAGCCGTAGGCAATTTCAATTTTCTTAGGATATTCTCGCCCGGCGAATCAGCGCCCCAATTCCCCTTCAACGACGCGCCGAAGGTCGTCGTCGGCAAGGTCGAAGCCGAAGATTTCGATAAGGGCGGCGAAGAGGTCGCTTTCCACGACATAGACGAGTCAAATAAAGGCGGGCAGTACCGGACCTCGGGCGTCGACATCACGGCGTGCAGCGAGGGCGGTTTTGAAGTCAGCGACGTGTTCGTCGAAGAATGGCTTGAATACACTATAAACGTCTCTGCGCCCGGGACGTATGTATTCGAAGCGCGCGTAGCTTCCAGCGGGCACGGGGGGGCATTTCATATCGAGTTTGACGGGCAAGATAAGACTGGCGTTATGAGCGTGCCCGACACGGGCGGTTGGAACAAATACAAGACTGTTTTCAAGATGGGCGTCAACCTGAGCGCGGGCCGCCAGGTGATGCGCGTGGCGATGGACGGTAACGGGCCGTCAGGCGCGGTCGCCAATTTCAATTACTTTCGCATAGTAACGTTGACCGACGCTATGGAGACCAACCCCGTGATGGTTGGGCAATGGTCTTCGTTAAGAGAATTCCCCGCCGTAGCGATTCACATGCACCTGCTGCCGAACGGGAAAGTTCTTTTCTGGACATTCGAGACGGATGAATTCGGGAGACAGCCTTCCAGCACACAGACACGCATCTGGGACCCGGAAACAAACAGCTTCGCCACCTCGCCCAACTCGACTACGAATCTGTTTTGCAGCGCGCATTCTTTTTTGCCCGACGGCAGATTGCTAGTCGCAGGAGGCAACATCGAGAATACGGGCAGGGGCGAGCCTCATACGAACATCTTCGATTTCAAGACAAACACCTGGACGCGCGTCGAGAACATGAACGCGGGCCGATGGTATCCGTCAAACTGCTCGCTTGGCAACGGAGAGGTGCTTGTAGTCGCGGGAACGGACGAGAACCAACAGAACAATCCGCTGCCACAGGTGTGGCAGGTGGGCGGCGGCTGGCGCTCCTTGACGGGAGCCTTAAAGTTCCTGCCCTACTATCCCTGGATGGTGCTTGCGCCCGACGGGCGAGTCTTTTGCGCGGGGCCGGATCAAGCGACTGCTTTTTTAGACACCACAGGCACCGGGTCGTGGTCGGCGGGGCCTGACAGCAACTACGGCTTCCGCGACACCGGGTCGTTCGCGCTTTATGACATAGGCAAGCTGCTGATAGTAGGCGGCGGCACGCCTACGAATACCGCCGAAGTCATAGACCTGAACCAGTCCTCGCCTTTTTGGCGACCTGTAAGCTCGATGTATTATGCCCGCCGTCAGCTTAATACTGTCGTGCTTCCCGACGGCAAAGTGCTGGCAATAGGCGGCACGAGCGGCGGCGGTTTTAATAATTTCACCGGGACAGAGCGTTCTTCGGAGATGTGGGACCCGGACAAAGACGAGTGGACGATGATGGCGGGGGGACAAGTAGAGCGGCTATATCATTCGACCGCGATGTTGATGCCCGACGGGCGAATACTGGTCGCGGGCAGCGGATTGCCCGGCCCCACGGGCGGCGGCGGCGACAACTACAATATAGAGATGTATTCGCCTCCTTATCTGTTTAAAGGCGAACGGCCTACGATCACATCCATGAAAGATTCAATCGCGTACGGCGAGCGTTTTCTGGTCAAGTCGCCGGATAAGAAGACTGTCTCCCAGGCCGTCCTGATCCGCCTGCCCTCGGTCACGCACTCAATCAACATGGAGCAGCGCCGCGTGCCTCTGAACATGGTTAAGAAAGGAAAGAGCTTTGAAATAACTGCGCCCACGAACGGGAATATCTGCCCGCCGGGTTATTACATGTTCTTTCTGGTAAATAAAAAGGGCGTGCCTTCGGTCGCTAAAATTATCAAAGTCGGCTGAACGAGGTGATCTGTGTATACGACGAATAACATACGCAAGCCGCATTCGCGATTTGACTTCCGGCGCCTTAGTTTTTTACGCCGAGCAAGCATATTGGCTTTGATGGTCGCGCTCGTCGCGGTATTGACCTACGCTCAGCAAAAACAAGAAAGGAAGCCTCCGAAGGACGTTATCTCAAATTTGATTCTGGTGGATCAGGATGGAAAGAGGGTTGATTTTTATAATGACCTTGTGAAAGGTCGTGTGGTGGCGATTAATTTTATCTACACTACCTGCCCTTCGGTCTGTCCGATGCAAGGCAACCAGTTCGCCCGGCTCCAGGCAATGCTCGGCAACCGGCTCGGCAAAGACGTAGTGCTCATTTCGATCAGCGCCAACCCGGAAGTCGACAGCCCGCAAAAGCTCAAAGCGTGGCTTTCAAATTACGGAGCAAACCAGGGCTGGACTTTCGTGACGGGCGAGAAGGCGGAAATTGATCGCCTTTCAAGGGCTTTGACCGGCGACCAGGCGCGCACAGGGTATCATTCGCCGGTGTTGTTTATCGGCAATTACGACAAAGGCCTGTGGAGGCGAGTCTACGGGCTTGCGGAGCCTGAGAGATTGACCAGGATGATCGTTGATATGACCGCCGAGCAATAATCCTATTTTTATATGCCGTCTATCAATCAAACGCGCCCTTTGGAGTGCTGAACCCCGCGCTCCAAGATAAGCCCTCTCATTCGTATGCAATCCGATATGAACCCTGTTATCGTGAATATGTGAATCAGAATCCGCTTTCCGTTGGAGATGTCGTCGAGGTGACGACTGAGAGGCTGGCTTTCGGCGGCGATGCTGTAGCCCGCCTGGAAGGTCTAGCGATCTTTGTCCCGTTTGCCGGACCCGGCGAGCGGCTGCGCGTTCGCATAACGGAGCGTAAGAAGAATTTCGCGCGCGGCGTTATCGAACAGATACTTGCGCCATCGCAATCGCGTCGCGAGCCGCCGTGTAGATATTTTGGCGAGTGCGGGGGTTGCCAACTCCAGCACCTGTCATACGACGAGCAATTAAAAGCCAAATCGGGTTTCGTTCGAGACGCGCTCACGCGCATCGGCGGAATCGCCTGGGAGAGCGAGATCGAAATTCGCTCTGCCGCCGAATTTGGCTATCGCTCGCGAGCGCAGGTAAAAATAGAAAACGGCTCCGACCAGTTGCGAATCGGGTTCAATCGCAACGGCTCGCATACGGTTTGCGACATCGAGACCTGCCCAGTGCTTGCGCCTGAGCTTGACCGGGCGCTCGTCCGGTTGCGCTCGACTCTGAAAAACGGCGAGCATGACTTGCCGCGTCATGCAGAAGTGGAGATGGCGATTGGCGGGGCGGGGGTCAGCGTTGAGCCTGAATTAACCGGCTTTTCCGCCGCGCCCGTCACAGTGAGAATCGGCGACGCCGATTACAGCTTCGATGCTACAACTTTTTTTCAGGTGAATTCTTTATTGCTCGAAGATTTCATCAAAGAAGCTACGGCCAACCATTCGGGCAATCTCGCCCTGGATCTCTACGCCGGAGTGGGGCTATTCACATTGCAGCTTGCGCGCTCGTTTGAGCGCGTGGTTGGAATCGAATCCGACAGGCGAGCGGCGCGCTTTGCCCGTAAAAACATCTCGGCAAACAATGCTCGCAACGTGAAGTTTTATAACGACCGTGTCGAAAGCTGGCTCAAGAACGTGAACTCGCGCGGGCCACGACCGGATTTTGTATTGCTCGACCCGCCGCGCGCCGGGGCGGCTGAGGCAATCGTCGAGATCGCCCGACTCAAGCCCCCGCGCATCACCTACGTCTCTTGCGACCCGACGACGCTCGCGCGCGATCTCAGAAAACTTTTAGACGCGCGCTACAGGCTTTCAAAAGTGGTCGCGTTTGATCTCTTCCCGCAAACTTATCACGTCGAAACCATCGCCTCGCTCGATTTGAATCACGGAAAATAATTTTATTGCTTTCTTTTTCGAGTTCGGGTAGTCTTGGGCCATCTCTACCCCCAATACTTAAAGCCCCCGTAAGGTGCAGCTATGTTTTTACAGATGATGGCTATTCTGCTCGTCTGCATCCTGGCTTTCATGGTCGCGGTGACGATAGCAGGTTTCTCGCTGACCGTGTTCGGAAAATTCTTGCGGCGGGCTGATGAAGGCGGCGAAGAGCATAATTCATAAAAGCCGCTCTATACGCATTTCTTAATGATCCACCGGACCCGGCGGCAGCCTTGCCGCTCGTTCTCGCATTGCAAAGCTGCTTTTCAATCACTAAAATCTGGCGCTTGAATTAATTTGCGCGAAAAGTGACGCGCGCGTCAGGAGATTTATGCAACAGAAAGCAGACTTTGACGGTGTCGTTTTGGAAGCGCTCCGTACTCGTATCACAAAATTATTTCCCGAACAGATCAGGTCTTGCGTCGAGAAGTTGAGCGAGGAGCAGCTCTGGTGGCGTCCCAACGATCAAAGCAACTCCGTGGGCAATCTCGTGCTGCACCTTTCAGGATCGATGCGCCATTACCTGGCCTACACAATCGGCGGCTTCGATTACGAGCGCAACCGCCCCGCGGAATTCTCGGAGCGCGGCCCCGTTCCCAAGCAAGAGTTGCTCGCGACGTTTGATGAAACGATAAGTCAAGCCGGAGAGACGCTCCGGGCTTTCGACACCTCGCGGTTTTTGGAGTCTACCGCAGAACAAGCTTATAACCCTACGCTCTTCAACCAGATTTTCAACGTCGCCGTTCACGTCGCTATGCACACGGGTCAGATCGTCTTTATTACAAAGATGCTTGAAGCCGGGTCGCTCGACGAGCTTTGGATACACTCCCACAAGAACCTAAACCGCCCACAGGTCAACAATGAACGCAACTGATATAGTCATAATAGGCGGCGGGCATAACGGGCTTGTGACGGCTGCATACCTGGCTCGCGCAGGGCTGAGCGTCACCGTGCTTGAGCGGCGAGCCGTCTTAGGAGGCGCGTCCGTCACCGAACAGCCCTGGCCGGGATATAAAGTTTCGACGCTCTCTTATCTGTGCAGCCTGCTCCAGCCGCGAATCATAAACGACCTTGAGCTGCACCGCCACGGGTATCACCTTTACCCAAAAGACCCGTCGTTTTTCTCAGTCTTTCCCGATGGCCGGCACCTCTTTTTCTGGCAGGACATGAACGCTACTCAAAAAGAGCTGGCGAAGTTTTCAAAGCGCGATTCTGAAATCTACCCCGATTTCGAGCACCAGCTTGCCCGCCTGGCAGATTGGGTCGAAGGGCTGCTGATGACTACGCCGCCAAATATCGTTCGCCGCAAGTTTCGCGACCTCATAGGAATGGGAAAGTTAGGTCTTGAAGCGATCAGGTTCCGCGACCCGGAGGTCGTGCACCTGATAAAGATCATGACGCAGAGCATCCGCGTTTATCTGGATGAGCGGTTCGAGTCCGACCACATAAAAGCGACGCTTGCGACCGACGGCGTGATAGGCACAAACGGCGGTCCCTCAACTCCCGGCACGGCTTACATAATGCTCCATCACGTGATGGGCGGTGCGACGGGCGTTCGCGGCTTATGGGGATTTGCGCGCGGCGGTATGGGCGCGATCAGCGAAGCCATCGGGCGCTCGGCCCAGGCCGCGGGCGCGCACATACGAACCAATGCCGATGTGGCGAACGTGCTTGTGCGCGAAGGCCGCGCTTACGGGGTCGCGCTTGCGGACGGCGAGGAGATACACGCGCGCGCGGTCGTTTCAAGCGCGGACCCGAAGATTACTTTCTTAAAATTGATCGAGCCGCAAAATCTGGATGAAGATTTCTTGAGCGAGATCAGAAAGATTCGCATCGAGGGCTGCTCGCTGAAGATCAATCTGGCGCTCGACGCGCTACCGGATTTCAAGGACTATCCGGGCCGAGGGCTTGGGCATCAGCACAAGGCTACGATTCATATTTGCCCTTCGATGGATTATGTGGACAGGGCGTGGGAAGACGCCTCTGCGGGCCGCCCGTCGGACAATCCGATGCTTGAGATAACAATACCGACGACCTATGACGACTCGCTCGCCCCGCCGGGCAAACACATTATGTGCATATTCGCCCAGTATGCCCCCTATACCTTGCGCGATGCGAATTGGGACTCGATCAAAGAAGGGTTCGCAGACCGCTGCATAAATATGCTCGCCGAGTACGCGCCGAACATTCACCAGGCGATAATCCACCGGCAGGTGATCTCGCCGCTAGACCTTGAGCGCGAGTACTCGCTGACGGGCGGCAACATCTTTCACGGCGATATGACCGTAGACCAGTTATTCTTCATGCGGCCTGTCGCCGGATGGGCGCAGTACCGGACGCCCGTCAACGGGCTTTACATGTGCGGGTCGGGCACGCATCCCGGCGGCGGAGTTATGGCAGCGCCCGGATTTAATGCCGCCCGCGAGATTCTCTCAGACTGGCGCGGGCGCAAGAAGTAGTTAAACCCGACATCAAAATAATTTCACAAGCCTGCCTGCATTGTGGGGCCGCGCTTTTGCGTCCTTTAAGAAAAGGAGACTGTTGCAAGCCGAGTTTTTGCGGGCCTCTTCCCCTCTCCTAATAAATCGAACGGGAGAATAAAAGATGAAAGCTATTACTATGCTTGTGCTGTCTCTGGCGCTTGTAGGCGGCACCTTTGCGTCTCAGGACAATTCAAAGTCTCAGCCGAAGCCAAAAGCAGAAAAGGCTTCAACGGTTGACTGCACTGCGGCAACGGACGATTCGATCACGGCGAGCGTTAAAGAGAAGCTCTCAAAATCCGATTCTCTGAAATCGGCCCGCATCGAAGTCGAAACGAAAGACGGCGCTGTGACGCTGAAAGGAATGGTAAAGACGTCGGGGTTGAAGGGCGTGGCCACGCGAATGACAAAGAGAGTCGACTGCGTAAAAAAAGTTGACAATCAATTGAGCGTCGAACAGCCAAGCAAACCGGGCGCTAAGAAAAGCAGCACTGATGATTGAGGTTTAGCGTAAGGACAAAAAAGAAGATTCACCGCAGAGACACAGAGAGCACAGAGGATGCGCAGAGAAGAACTCAATCAGGTTACGCAGGCTGTTATTGGAGCCGCGATTGAAGTACATCGCACACTCGGTCCGGGCCTCCTGGAGTCGGCTTATCAGGAATGTCTTTGTCGAGAGCTGACTCTTCGTAATATTCCATTCGAGCGAGAGCGGCCAGTGCCAATTGAGTACAAGGGTCTACATTTGGAACATGGTTATCGCCTCGATTTGCTAGTGGCCCGAGCAGTTGTTGTAGAGGTAAAGTCAGTCGAGGCCCTCACGCCAATTTTTGACGCACAGCTCTTAACATATTTACGATTGGGCGGCTGGAAAATCGGATTGCTAATAAACTTTAATGTGCCGATCCTAAAGCAAGGCATTCATAGGAAAGTTATGAACTTGCAATAAACCTCTGCGCCCCCTCTGTGTTCTCTGTGTCTCTGCGGTGAGAAGTTCGAATATTCTGCAATCATGCGAAATTCGCTTTAATCACTCAAGCAATTTCCCCCGCTCCTCCGGCATAAGCATTCGCCTGTGCGCCCAGATCGGGGCAAACCCGTTTGAAAGCAGACGGTCGTGGAATTCTTGCAGCGAAAAATTGTCCCTGCGATAGCGCTTGTAATCTTCGCGCAGCTTTAGAATTGCGAGCTTCCCTACGGTGTAGACAAGATAGGTAGGGTCGAACGTCCCGCGCTCGGCTTCGATTCGCGAAGGCGTTTCGCCCATGTATGCATTTTCCATGAAGAATCGCGTTGCCTGGTCTACGGTCATTCCTGCGGTGTGCAGCCTGATGCCGACTACGAACCGGCAGAGCCGCAAAAGCGCATCGGCAAGCTGGCCGAGTTTCATCTTTGGATCACCGGCGCCAAAGCCTTCTTCCAACATCATCTGCTCGGTGTAATGCGCCCAGCCCTCGACAAAGCTCGCGGGCGCAAGCGCCCAGGTCTTTCGCACGTTCGAAGGCGCTTGCTTGAGATACGCACCCTGCACGAAGTGGCCCGGATACGCTTCGTGAATCGAGGTGGACCACAATTGCGGAAAGTTTATCGAAGACAGGTACTCGGATTTCTGTTTCTCGGTCCACGCGGGATCGACATCTGTTATCAGGTAGCGCGCGGGAAGCTGACGCCCCTCGAACGGGCCGGGCGTCCACATGCTGGCCGTTGACCATCGCATGAATTCGGGCGTCGGCGCTACCTTCGGCCCCGGCCCTTCGGGCAATGTGACGATCTTTTTTTCCCGTATAAACTTCACAAGCGCATCGAGCTGCTTCTGCGCCTCTTCGACAAGCGCGCCCGCTGGCGGATGGTCCCGCTGCACGTCGCTCCAGACGGCAAGCACCGGGCGGCGCGAATCAATTTCACCTGCGGTCTTGCGAAACTCATCCTGAGCTTTAGCAAGCTCGCGCTCGGCTATCTTGAGCAACGTTTCAGTCGGAATATCTATGCCTTCTTCGTGCCTTATCTTCGCTTCATAGTTCTGCTTGCCGATTGCAAACGAGGTTCTCAGGGTCAGGCTTTGCCTGTTCCAGATGCTTGATGTGTTTGGCGACGGCGGTCGCAGCCGTCTTTGTAGATTTTTTAAACTCTCCCTGCAGCTTCGCATCCCTCACCGAGGCGAAGGCTTTTGGCAGGTCGTTTTGAATAAAGCTCAGAGTGCCACGGAAACTTTCCAGCGCTATCTTTAAGAAAATCGCGGGCGGCTTATTTAAGTTTGCCCGCGCGGACTCCAGTAGCCGGGGGACCTGTTTTTCTTTCGCGATGACGTGGCGCAAACGAGAATCTGCGGGCGCGTACTCGAACATGGCGATTTGCAACAGTCCCTGCGCAATCACGTCATTGTATACCTTTGGGTTGCGCTCATAATCTTTTATCTGCTCAAGCTCAAGCAACCGCGCGCGCATATTCGACTGAATGATCTGGTAGTCGAATATGTCGGAAAACGACAGCGACAGCGGTTGTATTTTTTCAAGCCTGCTCTGAAACCTCTTGATCGCATCGGCCTCGGATGCCATCGCCGCGCTGCTGTAATCTTCAAGCCTTCCGTCCCACGCGTGTATGCCGCTGGCGGCGGCAATCGCGGGATGGCGCGCGTGCAGGTCGAGCAAATAATCGGTCACAAGCTTTGGGAAGTCTGCGGCAGCCATGTCGGATTTGTCTTGAGTCTGTTGCGCCGTCACAGGTTGATAAAGGTTGAAAAATCCAAACGAGATTAACAACACCAATATGATTATCAATACCGCGTAAGCCCGCACGGTTCGCCCGCTCCCCATAGAACGTTCCTTTTTGCTCGAAACCATTCCGGCATCTCCGTTAAGTTTCCAACAACTCCTTGGCGCGTTGCGTGGCCTTAACGACGGCTTTTATCAAAGTCACGCGCAAGCCTCCGTCTTCAAGCTCAAGAATCCCATCGATAGTGCAACCGGCCGGAGTCGTAACCATATCTTTGAGCTTTGCCGGATGCTCGCCAGTCTCAATCACCATCGAGCCTGCTCCGACTACGGTCTGCGCGGCAAGCTCCGTTGCAATGTCGCGCGGCAAGCCTACCTTTACGCCCGCCTCGGCCAGCGATTCGATTATGATGTATATGAACGCAGGCCCGCTCGCGGAGAGACCAGTTATCGCGTCCATGTGTTTTTCGTCGACTACGACCGTGCGGCCAACTGCGTCGAAGATAAACTTGGCAAGCCCGACGTGTTCCTCGCGCGCGTTGAGGCCGGGAGCGATGCCCGTCATGCCTTTCTTAAGCAAGCAGGGTGTGTTCGGCATAGCGCGAACGACCGGGACATCCGTCTCCAGGTGCTTTTCGATAAAGGCCGCGCTCACGGATGCCGCCACCGAAATCAATAGCTGTGACGGGCGAAGCGATCCTTTTATCTCTGAAAGGACATGCGGGACGGTTTGCGGTTTCACGGCAAGTATAATTATATCGGCAGACTCGGCTGCCATTGCATTCGAGAGCGTGCCTGTTACGCCGAAGCGTTCGCGCATGCGGTCGAGTCGCACTTGATGGCCCGCAGTAATTATGACGTTGCTCACGTCAATCACACCCGCTTCGATCAGCCCTTTTATCAGCGTCTCGCCCAGCTTACCCGCGCCAATCACTGCAAGTTTCTTATCTCTCAACATGATTTACTCTCCATCGGAAAAACCTCAAACTGCGATGATAACAGGCTGAATAGTGAAGGCAAAAGGCAAGCAGAGAAGCTTCGACTTTCCCTTTTGCCTCTTGCCTTTTGCCTTTTGCCTTCTTTAATCTGGTGCTTATGTCTGAAAGGCCAAAGATTTGTAACAGCGTGCTTGAGACTATTGGCAATACGCCGCTCGTGCGGCTAAATTGATTGCCTGGCGAGCATTCGGCGGAGGTGCTGGTTAAGCTGGAATCATTCAATCCCATGCGCAGCATAAAAGACCGCATAGCTTTCGCTATGATCGAAGCGGCTGAGCGTGAGGGCAGAATCTCTCCGGGCAAGACGACTATTATCGAGCCGACATCCGGCAACACAGGCATCGGATTGGCTATGACTGCTGCGGCGAAAGGCTACCGCTTGATACTTACAATGCCCGATTCGATGAGCCTGGAACGGATTCGCGTGCTGCGCGCTTTAGGGGCCGAGATCGTATTGACGCCTAAGGCGCTCGATATGAAAGGGGCTATCGCGGAAGCCGAGAGATTGCAGCAGCAAATAGACGATTGCTTCATACCGCAGCAATTCAACAATCCGGCCAACCCTTCGATACATCGACACACGACCGCGCTTGAGATTATCGAAGCGACCGGCGCAAACCTGGATGCGTTCGTTGCCGGTGTCGGCACTGGCGGGACGATCACAGGAGTAGGCGAAGTGCTAAAAGAGCGGCTTCGCAACGTCACGCTCGTAGCAGTCGAGCCAAAAGATTCGCCTGTACTTTCAGGCGGGCCGCCCGCGCCTCACCCGATCCAGGGCATCGGGGCAGGCTTTGTTCCGGTCGTGCTGAACACCGAAATAATAGACCGCATAGTGCCCGTCGAATACGGCGACGCAAAGCATACGGCCCGCGCCCTTGCGCGCGAAGAAGGCATTCTTTGCGGCATCTCTTCGGGCGCGATCTGCTGGGCCGCCCTGCTCGTCGCCCGCGAAATGGGCGCGGGGAAACGCGTGGTCACAATCCTTCCTGACCTGGGCGAGAGATACCTTTCAACCGACGTTTTCGCCTTTGATGAAGACGAATGATGGCGAAAGATAGTCCTGCTCGCGTCTGCGCAGTCATCACCGAACAGACCGTCTCGGCTGCTCGCGCTAGCTTGAAACAATCGGCGCAAGTCGCCGATATGGTCGAAATCAGGCTCGACTTTCTCCGGGATTTCGATTTTACGAGGCCGGAAAACCTCCGCTCATTGCTCGAAGAAAAAACTTTGCCTGTCATCATCACCTGTCGCGCAGTTGCCGAAGGCGGATGCCAGATGATAGATGACTCGGTTCGCCTTCGCCTGCTCGTCGAAGGCGCGCGCAACTGGGCAGACTACTGCGACATTGAAGCCGCGCATTACGAGCAAGCCAAACAACTCGCGCCCGATTTGTCGCGGCTCATACTCTCCTACCACAATTTCGATGAAACACCCCGGGATTTGAGCGAGCATTACGCGCGACTCTGCCGGATTCCCGCAGCCGTGCATAAGATAGTCACGCGAGCGGGCAGCATCACAGATACGCTATCGGTATTTCATCTTTTGGATCGCGCGCAAACCGACGGGCGAAACCTGATTGCGCTTGCTATGGGAGAGCCGGGAATTATCACTCGAATTATGGGGCCGAGCCGAGGGAGCTATCTCACTTATGGCTCGCTTGCGCGCGGACGCGAGAGCGCCCCTGGACAATTGACCTGCCGCGAGCTGAAAAACGTATATCGTATTCACCGCTTATCGCGCCAGACCGCCATCACTGGGATAATCGGGCGACCCGTTTCCGGGTCCGCTTCGCCTGCGATGCATAACGCGGCGTTTCAGGCGCTCGGCCTCGACTATGTTTATCTGCCAATCGAGGTAGATGACCTGGCAGAATTTTTTGCACGGTTCGTTCGAGAAGAGGGCCGCGCGCTCGACTGGCCCATGCGCGGGTTGAGCGTGACGATTCCATACAAGACGGCCGTCTTGCCTCTGCTAGACGAAATTGATGAGACGGCTGAAAAGATCGGCGCGGTCAACACGGTCGTCATCAGTGACGGTCGGTTAAAAGGTTACAATACGGATGTCGAAGGGGCGATAGCGCCTTTAGAAAAAGTTTGCGCGCTCAAAGGTGAAAGCTGTGGCGTGATCGGCGCAGGCGGAGCGGCCCGAGCCGTAGTTTATGGACTGGTCAACCGTGGCGCTCGCGTGACTCTTTTTGCACGCGACACGGTTAAGGCGCGCGAGCTTGCAGACTCGGCAGGGATAACTGTTTATCCGGTCGAAGCACTTGAATCAAGCAATCTTCATATAGTCATAAACACGACTCCGGTTGGAATGCGCGGGCATGACGAATCGGCAAGCCCGGTCAGTCGAGCCGCGCTCAAAGGTCGCCGCGTGGCTTACGATCTGGTTTACAACCCGCTGGAGACAATGTTTCTCAAAGACGCGCGCGCCGAAGGGTGTCAAACAATCAGCGGGATTGAAATGCTTATAGCGCAAGGCGCGATACAATTCGAGCTTTGGACGGGCAGCAAAGCTCCACAAGATTTGATGCGCGATGCGGCGCTCGAACACGTCATGTTTATTGATTGACCAAAAGGCGTATAGATCGCCGCTGCCCGGCGATTTATGCACGCGCTTCGATTAACCAGAACCGGTTAAAACATCTCGACGACAATCAAGCTCTGGACATACACAATGACCAGGTCTTTAATTGACTCATAATGGCGAGCAAAACCTGGGCTTTAAAGCTCCACACCAAGACTACGATTGTTGTCTCCGCAGTGCTTGTCGCAGTCTTCGCCATCACCGCTTATTTTTCTGACCTCGCCATCACGCGCGTCAGCAACCAGCAGGAACGAGAAGAAGCTTTGCTTCTGGCTACTCGCGTTGCCTCGACGATAGAGCACCACCTGAAAAGAGAGCGTAGAACACATCACGGGGCCGAAGGCGCGGTTGAAGAGCGAGTCGAGCCGAGCTGGCCCGAAGTGAAAGATGCGATCACCGACACGATAATCAGTAACTACAGCGAGCTTTCACAGGTGAGAGTTTTTCAATTGGCAGGGCCGAACGACTGGCAAGAAATGATTCATCTTCCCGAAGAGATCGGCCCGCCTTCGCGTGAAGACGAAAAGATCGCAAAGCGATTCGTTGACAGCTCAGTGATAACCGGCATTCGGGAAGAGGGCGATTTAAGATATATATCCGCAATCGCGCCCGCGCTCTCTTCGTTTGATGACCGAGGCCCGGCACAGATCGGGACAGTTTCAGTAGTGCTGACCTTCGACACAACTGAAGGCTACGCGGCCATCCTTCGCAGCTTTTTGTGGCCGCTTATGCTTCTGGCAATCGCGGCGATCACTTTAATCACTTACTTCTTGTTTCGCCATATAGTCTACACGCCGATTGATAACCTGCTGCTAGCAATGTCGAAAGCGGAAGAGGGGAATCTATCGGTCGAAGTAGAGACCTCGGCTCCGGACGAGATAGGGCTTCTGACTTCTCGATTTAATCGCATGCTTGGCCGCATCAGGCAAATGACCGAGCAACTGGCGGGCGAACAGCACCTGTTGGAAGTCCGCGTGCGCGAGGCTACGGCTGAGATCGCAGAGCGCAAAGAGCAGCTCGAAGAGGCGAATCTCGGATTGTTTGAAATGCAGCGCCAGTTGACACTGCTTGAGCGCCTCGCCGCCGCAGGCCAACTGGCCGCGCAATTTGCGCACGAAGTGGGCACGCCGCTCAATCTGATTTCAGGCCACGTCCAGTTATTGCGCGCGCGCGCGACGGACGAGCGAACGATAAAACGGCTGGACGTAATCGCGGGCCAGATCGAGAGGATCACAGATATAGTCCGGTTGATGCTCGACTCGACGCGGCGGCCCGGGTTGAAGCTTGCTCCGACGGATGTCAATTCGCTACTTGCCCAAATCCTTGACGCGGCTCAACCCGCTCTTGTTGCGCGCTCGGTCGCGCTTAGCGCCGAGATGGCGGAAAGCCTCCCCCACATCCAGGCCGATTCCGACCAACTGCAACAGGTCTTCATAAACTTGATAAATAACAGCCTCGACGCCATGCCTGCGGGCGGCAATCTCAAGGTCTCGACCGCAGCAAGCCTGAGCGGTGTTGTCGTGGAACTTTCAGACACCGGCGATGGGATTCCGAAAGACAGAATTGATGAGGTGTTCGACCCTTTATTCTCGACCAAGGAAGGGAGAGGGACAGGTTTGGGGCTTACGATAGTAAAACAGATCATCACAGCGCACGGCGGCCAGATCGGTGTTGAAAGCGAACAGGATCGCGGGGCAACGTTTCGCATCACGCTGCCTTGTAAAGCAGTGGCCGCAGAATCGCATACTGATGCATTGACTGAAACGAAAGACGCCGTAGGGGTTGACGGATGAAGCGCATACTGGTGATAGATGACGACCTTGAGAACCTGTAATTTTCTCTCCGAGATTTTTTCGGAAGAAGGCTGGGAGGTTGCTTCCAGCCAGACGCCCGACGGCGCGCGCCGTGAAGTAGAAGAAAATCGATTCGACTTGATAGTGAGCGATATAAACCTCGGGGGGCGCACGGACGGCATCGGTCTGCTAAAAGAGTTCAAGGCGCTCGCGCCCCGGTCTGAGGTCATTCTAATCAGCGGATTCGGCACACTCGAAACCGCCGTCGAAGCCGTGCGCGAGGGCGCTTTCGATTTCATAAGCAAACCGTTCAACGTCAATGAGGTCATTCAAACGGCGCGGCGAGCCTTGAAAGGACGCGATCTGGGCGAGCCTGCGGCGGTGTTGCTCAAGGAGTACAGCGAGGCTTCGGGCTTGATAGGCCACAGCCCGAAGATGATAGATGTCTACAAGCAGATTGCGCTCGTAGCGCCGTCAAGATCGACCGTGCTAATCACAGGCGAATCGGGCGTGGGCAAAGAGCTGGTAGCGCGAGCCATCCACCGCAACAGCCCCGGCGCGGGCGGGCCGTTCATCGCCATCAACTGCGGCGCTATCGCTGAATCGCTGCTTGAATCGGAACTTTTCGGACACGTAAAAGGGAGCTTTACGGGCGCGACGAGCGATAAACGAGGTCTGTTTGAAGAGGCAAACGGCGGCACCATTTTTCTGGACGAGATCGGAGAGACAAGCCTTGCGCTGCAAGTGAAACTGCTCAGGGTCTTGCAAGAGAGCGAGATTCGTCGAGTAGGCAGCGCGCGCAGCCTGCGGGTAGACGTGCGCGTGTTGGCTGCGACAAACCGCCACCTTGAGCAAGAGGTTGCCCAGGGCCGATTCAGAGAAGACCTTTATTATCGTCTCAGCGTCGTCACGCTCAAAGTCCCGCCGCTTCGCGAGCGGCGAGAAGACATGGGGCTTCTCGCGGTCCACGCCCTTAAGCGCGCTCAGAAACTCGGCACGCGAGCAACGACCATTTCAGAAGAGGCGCTCACGGAACTTGCGCGATACAACTGGCCGGGCAACGTTCGCGAGCTTGAAAACACGCTGGAGAATGCCGCGCTTTATGCCAGGGGAGCCGTCATTACGCCGGACGACCTGCCTGAAAAGATTCGCAAGGCTGCCGCTCACCCTGCCGAAGTCAGCCGTCTGAACTCTATGTTTGAAGACTTGCCCACGCTCGACGAGTTGGAACGAAGGTATCTGATTCACGTGCTGCATCAAGTAGGCGGCAGCCGAACGCGCGCAGCCGAGGTTTTGAAAATAGACCGCCGCACGCTTTATCGCATGGCCGAGCGCTTCCAGATAAATCTGAAGGATACGGGCGAATGATCCGCTCAAAGTTATGTCGCTCCTACCGGAGCTTGTTTGATTTATATAACCACTTGCTATAAACATTTCGTCCCTGACGGGACTACCAGACCCGAATTCTTGCTCAAAACCTATTACACCAATCGTTGTGGCTTTTTTGCGTGAGCCAACAAAAAAGCCACAGTTTCCTTACTCTTCCCCCGCCTCATCGACAAGGAATTGCCAGTAAAAATGGAAAAGCGATTCGGCACGGCCGTTGCTGCTTGTGAGGGTGAAGCGAATTGGCAGGATTCGCATATGTGGATAACGATTCATAAAGCAGCAGCTTGAGATAGACGGAGGAACAGATGAGGAAATTGATTTTAACCGGGATGCTTGTACTAGCGCTTACAGCATCGGCGGCCTTCGCAGGGCAGACTAATAAAACAACAGCGCCAAAATCTTCTGCAGCCACAGCGACTAGTTCGACAGCAAAAGCGACTACTCACCACAAGGGTAAAAGGAAACATCATAGGAAAACCACCAACTCTACACAGATGAAAGGAGGAACAACGAAGAATAAGTAAGAACAGTCTAACTTACCAAAGTGCTCCCACCTTTTTCCCACTCAGAGCGGATCGGCACTGACCCTGACCGATCCGCTCATTTCTTTCGGCAGCCAATCTGAACAGCCCCCGTGCGTGGCAGGATTGCTTTTCATTCCATAACGCCTCAATCGGGCGGCTCAGTTTAACAGCCGCAAAGGAGGCTAACAGCTTTGACTTTCGAGTTTTGCGATTGGAGAGGCTTATATAATCAGTGGAATGATCCTTGCCCACTGACAAGATTGAATGTCAGAGACTTTGTG
Source organism: Blastocatellia bacterium (assembly GCA_963728545.1). GTDB lineage: Bacteria > Acidobacteriota > Blastocatellia > UBA7656 > UBA7656 > DASUNP01. The sequence goes on along the minus strand of CAVSKO010000002.1, from coordinate 101,173 downwards.
TTCGGTGAAGCATCGTGAAGAGGCTCATAGAAATCATCATCCTGATAATAATCGCTTTCATTCTATCGAGCCTCTGGCTTTATAGACATCGCCTGGGACAGGCACCAATGCAGCAGCCTTCTTTTCAGGATAGGCAAGATTTGAGTATAGATTTAGCGACTGCCGAGGGCGAGATCAGCAGATTCGACACGGGCAACAGGACAATGATCCTGACAGATGGTAACAATAACCTGACCATCTCGCTTGATGATAAAACGGAGATCTCCGAATCCGGTCATCCGATTCGATTCACGGCGATTTCATCAGGCGCAAAAGCAAAGGTGAGTTACAGAAAGAAGAGCGGCAGGTATTGGGCTGTGCAGATAGAGCTATTGCCGGGAAACAGCTACTGACAACAGGTAAAGACATTGATAACGATTGTGAATTTGATGACCTGGGGCTAGCGCGCCGGGCTATTGAATTTCGCCCCTTCGGGGCTTTTTCTCCTCGCCACAGACGGTCTCAGTTTGCCCTGGTTCTCTTGCTTTTGAAGACCTTTGAGCATCTCGCCTATTTTCGAAGAGAGTTTGCTCCCTCTCAACCCAACCGCTCGCACTATGCCGCGCTCATCGATCAGCACCGTGTGAGGTATCCCACGGACCTGGTAAAGACGCGAGAGTGTGTTGTTCCAACCTTGCCCGTCGTAATATTGCGGCCAGGTTAACTCTTCTCGCTTCACGTAAGAATTAAACGCCTTTTCGTTATCGTCCAGGTTAACGCCTATGATGATGAACTGGTCATTTTTGTATTTCTTCCAGATATTTTTCACTTCGGGCATCTCGACCCTGCACGGAATGCACCAGCTTGCCCAGAAATCGAGCAGGATCACCTTGCCTTTCAGCTTGTCGAGCGACAGCTCATCGCCGGTAGTCGCTTTGACGGCAAACCTGGGAGCGAACTGCTCGCCCGCTAATCGCGGGTTAGCTATGATTGCGCGCACCTGTTCCGCGTTATTCGACGCGGGGTCGGCTGCAAGAAAGGCTTTTAACGCTTCGACGCCTTCCGCTTGCTTGTCCAACTTGATAAGCGCGTAACCGAGGTTGTAATACGCCTTCACGACTTTACCATTGCTTAACTCGATAGAGCGTTTGAATTCCAGGACCGATTCTTCGAGCGATTTCTTATCCTTTTGCAAGTAGAGGGAGACGCCCAGCCCGTTACACAGCTCGGCTACATTAGCGGGCTTTAGGGCGATGGCCTGGCGAAACGCGGCGGCGGCGTCCTTTAACCTTTCCATCTGAAAATAGGTCTGGGCTATGAACTGAAAGCATTCCGCGCATTGATCTTTGCGAAGCGCGGCGGCTCGCTTACCTTCCTTTACCGCTTCTTCGACCTGGCCTTTGCGCGCGAGCGCGCGGGCGTTGTTGAGAGCTTGCTGGGCCTCGTCCTGTGTCTCCATCGCGGGATTCCTAAATGTCTCCTGCGCAGCACTCGGCTCGATGGCCAGCAATAATGTGATAAGGATAAAGAATAGCTTTTTATGTCGGTTCATAATCTCGCTCCCGGCCCACTCGCCCGCGCGGTCGGGCTCTCTTCATTCAGTTCAATTTTAACTCAAGTGATGAATCTGCTTTCTGCTTTTTTGCATCGAGCCGTCGGGCGACAAGCGTCAGCCCGGCGGCCTGCGCCGCTTCAACGGGGACTTGAAAAAAGAGCATCCCTTGTCTCGACTCGCCTGCCGCGAGCGGCAATTCCAGATCGAGCGCGTGCGAGGCGAAATCTGTTTGCGACTCTTTGTACCCCAGTTTGCTGTAGGTGGTGATGCCGTAATATGAGATCAGCTTCTTAAACGCGCTTTTCGCGTTAATCGCTTTGTAAGCGCGACCGGCAGCCCTGATTTCAAATCTCGCCTTTTTCAGATCGACCGGCTCCTGCGCAGCGTTAGCAATCTTAATCCGCACTGGCAGAACGCCCGCCAGTATCAAATTCGCGTCAAAAGTTTCATACAAGAAATCCTCGTCCGTCACCGCTGCCGCCTGCACGGTCAATTCGCCCGCTGCGGCTTTGACGGCGTATTCCGGCGGGGGAATGTCCGGACTTGTCTTTACGTTGAACGGTTTCCCGCCGCACGCGGGAAGCAAAGCAACGAGCAGTATCATCAGGGCAATTATTTTTAAACGCGGCATCGCGTTGATGCTATGCGAGCGGCTGCCGAGTGTCAACTTGCTACACGCGCAGCCGGTATGCTAACGTGATTTCTTTCCGCTAACGAGGCATTTTCTATGATACGGAGCTACAAAGGCATCACACCTAAGATCGCAGCCACGGCTTTTATAGAAGCGAGCGCGCAGGTGATCGGAGACGTAGAGATTGGCGAGCAATCCAGCATCTGGTTCAACTGCGTCATACGAGGGGACGTTTTTCACATTCGCATCGGGCATAGCACAAACATCCAGGACGGATCGATCATCCACGTGACCAATGGCCGGTTCCCGACGATCATAGGCAATTATGTAACCGTAGGTCATGGCGTTATGCTGCACGGCTGCACGATCAAGGACCGCTCGCTGGTCGGCATCGGCTCGATTATTCTGGACGACGTCGAGATAGGCGAAGAGTCGTTTATAGCCGCGGGCTCGCTTATCACACCGGGAACCGTGATACCGCCGCGCTCTATGGTTATGGGCTCGCCCGCCCGCGTGCGCCGCGAAGTGACCGAAGAAGAGATCGCTCGCATAGATACACACTGGCGCCATTATATCGAATACAAAAACAATTATCTGACAATATAGAATTTTGGATTTCGGAATGTAAGAGCAGCGGTTGATCTCCGAATCCAAAATCCAAAATTGATAATATGATTAACAAGGTTAAAGGGACTCAAGACATTTTGCCCGCACGATTCGCACGCAAAGTTGACGCTCAGATAGAAGCATGGCACCTTGTCGAGCAAACGGCGCGCGAAGCATTTCGCCGCTACGGGTTTGAGGAGATTCGCACTCCCATTATCGAGCGGTCAAAACTGTTCGAGCGAGGTGTGGGAACTGAGACGGACGTCAACAAGGAGATGTACACTTTTATAGATCGCGACGGCGAGCACATTTCGCTCAGACCAGAATCTACCGCCTCGGTAGTCCGGGCCTATATCGAGAATGGGTTGTTCAATCACTCTGGGCTAGCAAAGCTCTTTTACATCGGCCCGCAGTTTCGACGCGAGCGCCCGCAGAAAGGCCGCTACCGCCAGTTCTCTCAGATTGGCGTGGAGGTTTTAGGTAAGAGCGATGACCCGGCTATCGAGGCTGAGGTGATAGAGATGCTCGACTGGTATTTGAAGAAGTTGGGGATCACAGACACTCAATTACTGGTCAATTCAATTGGAGATGAGAATTGCAGACCGGCTTATATAAATCATTTGAAAGACGCGATTAAAGAACATCTACCATTTCTATGTGAAACCTGCAAAAAACGGTATGAGACGAACCCTTTACGAGTACTTGACTGCAAGGTGCCTTCTTGTCAACCCTACTTAGGGGCGCTTCCAGTAATTCATTTGTCGTTATGCCAGCCGTGTGATGATCACTTTAATAAATTTTTAAAGTATCTTGATGATCGAGGAATCAAATATCAGATTGAGCCTCGTCTCGTTCGCGGTCTTGATTATTATAAACGTACTACGTTTGAAGTGATCGGCCCGCAGTTAGGCGCGCAGAATACAATTGTCGGGGGTGGCCGCTATGATGGACTATCCGAGATGCTGGATGGGCCGCCCACAAAGGGTTTCGGATTCGCTTTTGGAGTTGAGAGAATGGTGATGAGTATCCCACAAGCGAAGTTGGATCAAAAGAGTGAAGCTCCGACTCTATATATCGCCTACAAAGGCGATGATGCTCGAAAACACTCGTTCGCGCTTGCCCGCAAGCTACGCGAGTTGGGTATCAGCACAATCATTGATCTCGAAGGCCGAAAACTTGAGAAGTCGCTCGCTATTGCCAATAACCTGTCGGCCCGCTACGCATTGATAGTAGGCGAAGATGAAATCCAAAGCGGCAAATATGTCCTACGCGATATGGCGACAGGTCATCAGCAGAACTTAGCAGAAATGGATTTAATTGACAGGTTGAATATTGTGAAGATGAGTGAGCAATTTAGTATTGATCAATAAAGTTATGGCAGACAATCTCGAACAACTGAAACGGAATCATTATTGCGGAGAACTGAGGCCGGAGCACGCCGGAGAGATGGTAAACCTGATGGGCTGGGTCCATCGCCGCCGCGATTTTGGCCCGCTAACTTTTATAGACCTGCGCGACCGCGAAGGCGTGGTCCAGGTCGTCTTTGACGAGGAGAAAAATTCCGAAGCGCACCGCCGCGCGAAAGAACTCAGGAACGAGCACGTGGTCGGCGTGGTCGGCAAGGTAGTGATGCGCGATCACGATAAGGTGAACCCCAATATAAAGACGGGCCGCATAGAGGTCATCGCCCGCGAAATCTTTGTGCTCAACGACGCCAGGACGCCGCCGTTCGAGATTGACGCGAAAGGCACAAGCGAAGAGGTGCGCTTGAAATATCGCTACCTCGACCTGCGCCGCGCGAAGATGCAGGAGAACATAAAGCTCCGGCACCGCTCCGCCTTGAGCATTCGCCGCTACCTGGACGAGCACGGCTTTTACGAGATCGAGACGCCCATGCTGATAAAGACCACTCCTGAGGGGGCGCGCGATTACATAGTGCCGAGCCGGCTGGCGCCCGGCAGCTTTTACGCTCTGCCGCAATCGCCGCAGATATTCAAGCAACTGCTGATGGTGGCGGGCTACGATAAGTATTTTCAGATCGCGCGCTGCTTTCGCGACGAAGACCTCCGCGCCGACCGCCAGCCGGAGTTCACTCAGATCGATATAGAGATGAGCTTTATCCAGCCCGATGATCTATTCAAAGTCATCGAGCCTATGATGGTCGAGCTTTGTCGTCTGATCGACGTGAAGGTGGAGATGCCCTTCCCCCGGCTCTCTTATGCGGAAGCGATGCGCCGCTACGGGACGGACAAGCCCGACACGCGCTACGAGCTTGAGCTGGTGGATTTATCGGATCAGCTCAGAGACACAGAGTTCACTTTGTATAAAACCGCGCTCGATTCTGGCGGCCAGGTGAAGGCGATTGTCGTCAAAGGCGGAGCGAAGTATTCGCGCAAGAACCTGGATGAGCTTACAGAGGTTGCCAGGCGGTTTGGCGCGGGCGGGATGGCCTGGATAAAGAGGGACGAAGCGGGCGCGATAAGCTCGTCGCTTTCTAAAGCGCTCGGCGAAGACAAAGTCACGGAACTGGCTACGGCAGCCGGTTCTGAGGCGGGTGATGTCGCGCTGATTATCGCCGGAAAGCCGTCCGTGGTGGCCGCTTCGCTCAACGCGCTGAGGTCCGAAGTCGCTGAGCGCGAAGGTCTGATCGACCATGCGAAATTCAACTTCCTCTGGGTCACGGATTTTCCGATGTTCGAGTACCACGACGAGGACGGGCGGTATTACGCCATGCACCACCCGTTTACGAGCCCGCGCGACGAAGACCTTGACAAGCTTGAGACGGACCCGGCGTCTGTCAGCGCGAAGGCTTATGATCTGGTGCTGAACGGCGTCGAGCTTGGCAGCGGCTCGATCAGAATACACTCGCGCCAGTTGCAGCGCCGAATCTTTGAGGCGCTCGGATTGACCGAAGAGGAGGCGCACGCAAAATTCGGGTTCCTGTTGGATGCGCTGGAATACGGCACGCCTCCGCACGGGGGCATCGCTTTTGGCTTCGACCGGCTGGTGATGCTGCTGGCCCGCGAGAAATTGATTCGCGAGGTCATAGCCTTTCCGAAGACAAACAACGCTACGGACTTGATGACCGAATCTCCCAGCCCCGTAGCCGACGAGCAATTGAGCGAGCTTCACATAAAGATAGTTGATTAAATCCTTCTGCCGCGCTTTGACCGTAAAATGGTGTGGCTATTAAGTCTTTGCGCATTTTGCGGAATTTTGCGATCTTTGCGTTTCCCAGCGGCCTTGCGCAATCGGAACTAATGATTTGCTAAAGCCGTCATTTCGTCGCAAAAATCGCAAAGAGTCGCAAAGTGCGCAAAAAGATTCAGGGGCGGAGAAATCACAATGGCAAGCACACAAACTGAATCCGTGCGGGAACCGGAAACCACGGCGGCAAACACGACCCGGCCTCAACGCAGGCGCTTGAAAAAGCGTTGGGTGGCGCTCGCCATCTTCGTCGTCCTACTTGCCTGGATTGCTTATGACCTGTACGGCCCGCGCGCTACCAGCATGCGCTCGTTCGATCCGAACGAGGTTGCGCGGCTCGAAACCGCGATGTGGAGATCGTATTACGCGCGCGAGCGCGCCAGGCTGTTCACGGAGCTGTCAGAGCTGCTGCGCACGCAGTACAACTTGCCCTACGTCAGGTCCAACGTTGTAGCCTACAGCGCGGCCAAAGCGGCTTTCGTCTTCAAGGATGGCCGCAGCCGCGCCGATTACGAAAAGGCGCTGCCCGACCTTCGGAGCTTTTACACTGAAATACAAAAAGTGAGCGATATTAAATTTAACGTGGAGCGGGCGGCGCAGCTTGAGCTTGAGTGGTGGATCATTCACCGCGAGAGAAAAAGTCATAAGCCGGGCGACCTCGACCGTTCGCTTGCCGATCTTCCCGCAGAGCTTTACGGCATACCTGCCGAAGCGTTGATGGAGCACGCGCGGCTGCGCGCCGAGGCTATGACCATACGCGACGACAAAGCGGAAGCGGGCGGCGTGACCGAAGAAGACTGGGCGAAGATAGATCAATTGCTTCATGCCTCGTGGCAGTCGCTCTGGAAAGCAGTCAATTCCTGACCTCAAGCTTATTCATATGAAAGTCGATTTCGATCTCATCACCTTCGATTGTTATGGGACGCTCATAGATTGGGAAGGCGGTATCGTAAACGCCTTTCAAATGGAAGCAGCGCGAGACGGGCTACAATTTGACCGTGAGCAGATTATTAAAGCTTACATGGAAGAAGAGCCTGCGGTAGAGGCAACCGAGTATCGCGCTTACCGCGACGTTCTCTCCGAAACGGCTCAGAGAGTAGCCGCCCGATTAGACTGGTCGATCACAGCGGAGCGCGCCGTTTTCCTTCCTGCAAGTCTCCCCGGCTGGCAACCGTTTGCCGATACCAACCCCGCGCTTGAAAGGCTGGCGCGCAAATTTCAACTCGGGATACTTTCAAACACCGATGACGATTTGATTGGCGCGACTATCCGCCACTTCACCGTCGGGTTTGATTTCATCGTCACAGCCCAACAGGTCAGATCATACAAGCCCGCGTTTGCGCATTTTCAAGAAGGTCTGGCTCGCGCGGGTGAAAGGCGAATGTTGCACGCGGCCCAGAGTTACTTCCACGACGTAGTACCCGCGAGCAAGCTTGGGTTGCCAGTAATCTGGGTGAATCGAAAAGCGGAGCGCGCATTTGAGGGCGGCCCGCAACCTGACGGCGAGGTGTCGAACCTTGCTGAGCTGGCCGACCTGCTCGGCGCTTAAATTTCAGGCGCTCGCGGCTTTGTGAATCGCTTCGATCACTTCGTCATCGCTTGGGCGGAAAATCGGAATGACCGATCTGCGATAGCTGATAACGCCTTGCGGGTCTATGACGACAACCGCGCGCTGCGAGCCGCCCAACATAGATGAGACTTTATAAGCGCGGGTCACTTCGCCTTTCTCGTCGGCAAGCAACCGTTGAGGCAGGTTGTGATGCGCAGCGAAATTCTTGTGCGACTCGACAGATGCGACTGAGATAGCCACGACCTCGGCCCCGGTCGTCTCATAATCGGTCCAGCGGTCGCGCATGCTGCACATCTGTTTCGTGCAAACGGGCGTCTCATCCCTCGGATAAAAGACCATCGCGACTACTTTGCCGCGATGATCAGACAATCGCCACGTCTGGCCGTTGTTGTCTTTAAGCTCGAAGTCCGGCGCAGCATCTCCAACTTTGCTCATGATCGATCTCCTTTGGAGCCGCATTGTCTAATTGATGAAAGCGAAAATCAAGCCGTGATGGGCTTCAAGAGCGCGGTGATCCGAGACATCTCACCGCCGCAGACACAGAGAACACAGAGCGGGCGCAGAGCAGAATACTGTTTTCTCTGCGCAGCCTCTGTGTTCTCTGTGTCTCTGCGGTGAATCTTCTTTAATTTCCTAAAAGATCAGCTTGAGCGCGAGCCGGACGCGACGAGGGCTGCTGTCGGTTTCGCCTAAATCTGCGAATCCAAAACCGCCCGCGTTTTCAAGTATGAAGTTCGGCTTCGTTCGGTTGGGATGGTTGAAGAGGTTATAGAACTCTGCTCGAAATTGCAGCGAGACTTTCTCGCTCAGTTTCGTGGTCTTTAACAGAGCAAAATCCACGCTGGTGAGTCCCGGTCCTATGAGGCTGTTTCTCGCGACATCGCCGAACGGGCGGCCCGCCGCAAAAGTATTTCCGAATGCGTCTGGTAGAAGCCCGCGCGCGCGGGCCGCTTGCTCGACCACGTAATCATTGTAGACGTACCTGGCTTCGGTCAGGACTCCTTCGCGGAATCCCGTATGGTCGGCGAGGATGAACCCGGTAGCGCTTTGAAACGGCGTGCCGTCCGGGTTCAAGAAGAAATGAAAGAACGTGTTTGCGGCGTTTGAAAAAGCCACGCTGTCGGCAGGCGCAAAAGGATTCGACGCAAACGGGCGCACGGAACCTTGTCGGTCTGAGAACGCGGAAGCGAAGACTGCAGCGGAAGCGGGCGAGTAACCGGCCTGTTGCAAAGGCGTGAACGGGGTGCCGCTCGCTATTTCTATTATTCCGCTCGCTTGCCATCCGCCGAGCAGTCTCCCCACAAATCCGTTTTGCCCTCTGCGAAGCGGGAGCGTCCAGACAAAGTTCGCCGTAAATCTATGGCGACGGTCGAGGGTTGAAAGCGAACGCTCTCCGCGCGAAGTGTCAAACGGGTTTTGAGCAAAGGTCGGCAGCGCCGTGACTGCAAGCGAAGCGCGGTCGCCGATGCCGCCCGCAATCTGCGCAGTGCTTTCGGGAACGTCGTCAATCAGCTTCGAGAAGGTGTATGAAATGCCTCCCACGATGCTGTCGGCCAGTTGCGCTTCAAGCCTGGATTGAAAGGAATGATAAATCGAGCGGCCCGTGCTCTCGTATAAGCGTCGCGGTCCGATTGCGTTTGCGCTCGAAAAATCGATTACGGGGTTGGCATCGCTAGCGCGGATAATGCCTATCCCGCGTGTGCCCGCGTAGCCTAGCTCGACCAATACCTTGTTATTCAGATCGCGAGTCGCCGACAGATGCCACGCGGTTGAAAACGGCGTGCGGAAGCTCCGTGCAAGCTCCGTCCGCGCGAGCTTTTCAGGCGACGCGCCAAAAAGCGTTTGCAGTTCTCTAAAGCCGGGCACGCGGGGGAAGCTCGGAATCGCATCGGTCAGCACCGCGAAAAGAGTATTTGGCGAGCTTGCCGCGACATCGGCAAGAGTTCGGTAGTTTGTCTGGTCGTAAGAGATGCTCGCGCCGCCGCGAATTACCGTCTTGTCGTATCCGAAAAAGTTTGTCCCCAGCACGCGGAATCGCGGGGTGTATGCGAACCCGAAGCGCGGGGCAAAGTTGTTATTATCGCGATCAACTTTCCGAATGGTTCGCGCTTCGAGCGGGAGTCGCGGGTCGAACAATGCTGTAGCTGCGTTCGATTCGCGATCTCGAATTCGGTCCACAAGATCGTTAATCGGCTGAGCGCCGTTCTCATAACTCAACCCGAGCGTGAGGGTGAGGTTGCTGCGGACGCGCCAAGAGTCGTCAACATAAAAATGATGATGTAGCTCTGTAAACCGGGAGCGCGCGTCTCCTGCGGCAACCGCGAGCGAGGTCGGAAGGTCTTGAACAAAATCATCAAAGCTCAAATAGGTAAACTGCCCGCCCAGACCCGGCAGGTAATCGAATGTAGTGAGGCGGTGGCGCACCTGGCCGCCCAGCTTGATATTGTGCCGCCCGACGATGTGCGAAAGCGCGTCAGACACCCTGAAAACCGTCAACTCGTGGCTCGCGGGAAGCAGTGCGCTCGCGCCATAACCGAGCGCGTGAAAACCTACGTTCACGCTCGGAGTCGGTGACGCATTCATGCGAGGGTCGCTTTCCTCGGATGCGCTCGCGGTGTCGGGGGCCGCGTCGAGCCGTAATCGAGCGCGGGTAAATCCGATGCCAAGCTCGTTCGACGTTCGCGGCGAGAGCATTCTATTCCACTGTACGCCGCCCAACTGCGAGCGATTATTTGTCTCCCCCACATAACCTGCGGCGAGACGGCCTATCGAATTTGTCTCGTTACGGCTCGTATACCAGTAGTCGAACTGTAGCCGGTCGCGGTTTGTGACGTTGTAATCAAGTCGCCCGCCCGATTCGTACCCGCGAGCTTTCGAGGGGATGACTCTGGTGACCTCGCCAAACTCAACCGGCATGCCGAGCACTGGGATCGAAAAGGATCGTTGAATCTGCGGGCCGCCCAGGCTGCGCGCGAGCGGGCCTCTCAAGATCAAGTCGGCGACGGTCGTCGAATCGGGGAAAGCGCGGGCAAGCTCTGACAGACCGCGCGCGGTCGGGGTCAGCAAAGACGCAGTCGAATCGATGAAACGGTCGCTTGTTAAATGCTCGCCTTGAAACGAGCCAAAGAAAAAGAGCCGGTCCCGGCGAATCGGACCGCCGAACGTCCCGCCGTAAAGCGTCTCTTTGAATAGAGGCTCGCGCTCAAGCCCCGCGCGTCGTTCGAGCGGCGAGAGCGCGCCAAGACGGCGGTTCAGGTGGTAATCATATACTGTCCCATGAAAATCGTTTGTTCCGCTGCGGGTCAGCAGGCTTACCGAAGAGGCCCCGGTGAGGCTGATGTCGCCGGTTCCGCGCGTCATCATAATGAACAATGAGTCTATAGAATCAAAGTTGTTTATCAATATAACGGGCCGCCCGTCAATGTCGCTGTTATCCATGCCGTTGAGGAGATAGCTGTTCGATTGGGCGCGATTGCCGTTGAAGCGAAGACGGCCCTCACCGCTCTCGTCCACGCCGGTCGCTTGCCTCGTCACAGAGTCAGGCTGGTCGGAGGAGGTGCCGGGGGCTAATCGCGCGAGCGAATTGACCGGGGCGAGGTTAGGCAATTCTCTGATCTTGCGCGATTCGATGTTGGACTTTATTTGCGACGAGGTGGAATCGATAAGCGCGGGGGCGACGCCTGTAACGGTAACCGATTCTGAAACGCCGCCGGGGGAAAGCGTCACCCCCGTCGCGGCGACCTGTCCCGGCTGCACGACTACGTTTTGCACCTGGGTATTCTTAAAGCCCGGCGCGTTGACTTCGACCGTGTAGCTGCCGGGCGGAAGCCCGGCGACGCTGTAACTGCCGGTCGAGTCGGTCGTCACTGTGCGCGCGGCCCCGGTCTTCTCATCTTTGATCGTGACGGTTGCGCCCGCGACTACGGCCCCGCTCTGATCAACGACGAAACCGGGGCCTGATTGCGTGTGGGTCGCTTGCCCGTAAGCCGCGTTTGATTGCGAAGAGTCGTCGCCGCTCGCAGTGTTCCCGCGCCCGTCGTTCTCTTCGTCTGAAAGCGAATAGACGAGCTGAAAGTTCTCTGCCCCGTCGCGCCCGACGGTCGAGAGCTTCGTGGTAACGTGGCGGTCGCCGTCGTATTGGAGCTTTACCGGGTGCGTCGGCGAAAAGACGTTCCTTATCCCGACTGATGAGCGCACGTCGAGATCAAGCTCGACGGTGCCGACCGGCACTTTGAGTCTTTTGTAGCCGCGACCGAGCGGGTAATCGAACGTTGCGACGTTATCTTTTAATAAAAGTTTCTGCGAGTAGACGATCTCGATACGCTTCTCGGAACGGGGGGCAATCGGGTAGACGCGCGATTGAAACCAGCCGTTGCGGGTCATTTCAAGTATCGCAGGGTTTACTGCCTGACGGGCGGCTTGCTCTTTATCTTTCACGCGACCGACGCGGCGCTCGTCGCCGTCGTAGACGGCGAACTCTATAAAAGTCGCCCCTTCCGGCACGGGGAAATAGTACGTTCCCTCAAGCACGTCATCGGTTTCGTTGCGAAACAGGTGTGTGACTCGAACGGTGGCAACCTGCCCGTCAATTGCGGCCTTGATCTTGATCGCCGAAACGGGCAACGCGGCCGGCAGCGCTGGCGAGAGGCCATCTTCAGTATTCTCCGGCTGACCGCGCGGGGCGGGCGCATCGGCTTTCTGATCGCCGTTAGACAGGGCTTTAGAGGCGCGGAGCGCTTGACGGCGAGGAGTGACAAGGCCCTGGCCAAGACAGGTGATTGAAACTAGAGATAAAAGCGCGAGTAAAACGACAAATCTTGAAAACATATCGATTCCCGGTGCGGGTTGATAAGCGAGCAATCCGGCCCGCCAGAGAGAATGCCTCGCCTGCCGGCCTCTTGCAAACTAAATTTTGGAGGCGTAAGCAGTCGTCTCTTCATAGCCCATCCTGATTTGAATAAAAATATTTACCGGCGTATTATCGCGTCACGACTTCGGTGACTTTGATAGCAAAACGCTCGCGCAATTGCGGCCCGCGCAGTAAGAAATCTAGAAATAACTGAGGAGGAGTAGAGATGTCAAATTCAGGTAACCAGGGTTTCTTAAACCTCAAATTGATTACCGTGGATAAAAAGCCTGTGAGCGATTCTAACGCGAGATTGAGAGTGATTGAGTTCAAGCCGAATCTTGAGAAGAGAGAGATATTCAACCAGCCTGTTTCATTTCCCCTGAACCAGCCGATGAGGCTCCCGGCTTTTCCTCAGGCGAGCCGTATGTTCTGTGAGATAAAGACGACTAGGTATAGAGAAGCGCAGACAGATATTTTCATGCTCACCGACGGCCAGTTACTGGAAATGCCTGTGATGCTGTTTCGCAAGCCCGATCAGTGGCAAGCCAAATTCGTTGCGTTTGATGACCTTCCTGGCGAGTTCACTCCGCTCAAGCGGGTGCTTGAAAAATCGCCGGACTTGAAGGTGAGAGGCGGCTCGAAATTAGGGTTGTTCATAGGGCCAAATTATGACAACGTCACCGACCCTAAAACGACTCTCGCAAAGCTCGGTCTTTTGAATCTCTACACCAAGATGTCCAACATGATCGAGCCGGCAAAGAAAAAGGATAACTGGTTCTCGTTCGTCGAGCAGATTCTAGAGATCGCTCAATCGAGAGTGATCGCGCTGGTTCGCCCGGAGATGGGCGAAATAGTGCGGGCGATCAAAAAGGACTTTGGCAAGTTTGAAGATTACAAAGACACGCCTTCGGGCAACCATCACGGAAACATGCCTTCGCAATTCGGTGTCGCAAAAAAGAATATGTTCAGCATCAAATCTAAAGATGAGAAGGGCAACGTGCAGCTAACATTTGGGCCGGGCAAAGACGCGGAAGGCAATGATGTGATGGTGCTTGACGCCGATATAGATGAGAACGGAAAGCTGCTCGCGCACGTTGCAGACGTTTTCCGCCACAAGATCACAAAGCAGCAGACACACCCTTTTGATATACACGAATACTTAACAGCCGAATTGCGGAATGTCCCCCTGGGGTATGACCTGACGGAGGTATAGGCCGTATTATTTCTGCCGCGCGAGGACTCCGTATTTGCGCAGTATCTCAATCGTGCGGTCAATCGGGAGAGCTTCGACCGTGCGACCGCGCCCGGTCATAGTGGTGGCGCGAAACAGCGAGTTGTATATAGCCTCTTCGGTCGCTTCGATGACGGCCAGGAAAAGAGGCGACATCGCGTCGTTTGAGAGCAGTTTTACATCGCGCGTCGTGTTGCTGCTGGGCGCGGTTGTGCGGATACGGACTTCGGGAGCCGTCGAGAACGCTATAGCGTAATCGCCGCTGCCGTTTGTCGCCGCAGACCCCGTTCGCGCAAGCCCCATCATAGCGCGGGCAGCCATCCTCCGAAGGTTGCGATGATCAACGGGCGCGTCGGTCGCTATGACTATGATTATCGAGCCGTCGGCTAAATCCTTATCCGAGATTTCAGATTTGAGATTATCTTTCTTCCCCACGCGGTTGCCGCCCGTCGCGCGCTCAAGCGCGTCTTTCAGGTAATAGCGGCCAAGCTCGCGGCCAACGGGCGCTCCGGCTATCGTAAGCACGCCGCCGTAATTGCTTTGCACAAGCACGCCCACCGTGTAGCCTCCAAGCCCCGCAGGCAACCGGCGCGACGACGTGCCTATTCCGCCTTTAAACCCGAAAGCCACAGTCCCGGTCCCTGCGCCTATGGCCCCTTCATCAACCGCGCCTCCCCTGGCATGCTTGATCGCGGCTGCGACATCTTCGCGGCCCACGTGACGCCCGCGTATATCGTTTAGAAAGCCGTCGTTCGTCTCGGCCACAAGCGGGTTTATCAATTGCACGTCCCGGTTCTCTTCCATCGCGAGCATGTAATCGATCACGGCGTCGGCCACGCGAGGGACGTTGAGCGTCGAGGTCAACAAGATAGGCGTTTCAATCTCGCCAAGCTCGTTGACCTGGGTCGAGCCCGCGAGCTTGCCGAACCCGTTTCCGACCTCGATTGCGCCCGGCACCTTCTCGCGAAACAGGTTGCCCGCGTGAGGCAAAATGGCGGTGACTCCAGTGCGCACGTCCTCGCCTCGAATGATAGTTGTGTGGCCTACCTGAACGCCCGCGACATCCGTGATTGCATTGAGCGGCCCCGCTGGCAGCACGCCGACTACAAGGCCGATGTCGCGAGCGCGAGGCCGCTCGTTTTTTTGCATACCCTGCCCCGAAGCTATTAAAAATAATGTGAGGATCGTTAATAAAGGTTTCAAGTCAACACCAAAAATTACTACAGATTTTTCGAACTCAATGGTTTATCATCTTTTCGCTCTCAGTTCAATAAACGGCTTGCTCCCTCCTCCCCCGATTTTAATCTTTAATCGTTATAACTATTCATAAAACGTCCTGGCAGGAGGCTCGATGCTGCAATACTCGTTTGACGAGCGAACCGAAAACGCACTCATAACCGAAGGAATACTGACACACGACCAGCTTTCAAGAGCCCGCAAGATTCGCGAGCACATCTCAGATCAGAAATCGCTCTCCGAAATTCTGCTTGAAATGAATTTTGTCAGCAACTCGCGGCTGGAAGACTTCATACGCCGCCACCGAAATAATGTGAGCATAAGCGACATACTGATCACGCGCCGCCACGTAACACAGAACGACGTGATGGCTGCCCGCGAAGTCCAGCGCAAGGGAGGGCCGCGCGGA
This sequence comes from Blastocatellia bacterium, assembly GCA_963728545.1. Taxonomy (GTDB): domain Bacteria; phylum Acidobacteriota; class Blastocatellia; order UBA7656; family UBA7656; genus DASUNP01. The sequence continues at coordinate 85,900 of CAVSKO010000002.1, read as the reverse complement.
AAGCGCATAGGCGAGATTCTTATCAATATGGGGTTGATCAAGGAGCGACACGTCGTCGAAGCGCTCGCCGAAAAATTCAGCCTCCCGATAATCGATCCGGACATCAGCCAGATAGACGGCGAGTTCGTTCGCCGCGTGTCGCTCAAATACCTGCGCCGCCAGATCGCCTTGCCCTTAAAGGTCCAGGACGGCCAGTTGCAACTGCTCGTGGCAGACCCGACACGCACAGATTTCATCGCGGAGATCACTCAACTGTTCAACTGCCCCGTGCAGCTGGCGCTCGCGACGAGTGCGCTGATAATTCAGAAGCTCGAGCTGGTGGACGCGCTTTTGCAGGGCAAAGAATCGGGCATGGGGGATTATCAGAAGGTCAAGTACCACACGCTGGAAGCGCAGCCACAGGCGCAGGCGGGCGAAGATCGCGTCATACAGATGGTCGATCAATTGATCCGCGCCGCAATCGAAGCCGGGGCTTCTGACGTACACCTTGAGCCGATGGCAAACAGGCTGCGAATACGCTATCGCCTGGACGGCGTGCTGGTCCACAAGATGGACTTCCCGCGCGATTACACTCCCAGAATCATCTCTCGAATAAAAATCCTGGCGGACGCCGACGTGGCAGAGCGGCGCAAGCATCAGGATGGGCGAATCTTTGTCAAAACCGACAAGCAAGAGATAGACATTCGCGCCTCTTTTTACGCCACCGTGTTTGGCGAAAACGTGGTGCTGCGCATCCTGAACAAGGCTTCGCTGATAAGCCTCCAGGAACTCGGGTTCGCGCCCAACATCCTGCGCATCTACACAGAAGACGTCCTCGCCACTCCTTCCGGCATACTGCTCATCACGGGGCCGACGGGGTCGGGCAAGACGACGACGCTCTATAGCTCGATAGACCATTGCAATGATCCGACGGTCAAGATAATCACTTGCGAAGACCCTGTTGAATACGTCATTGACGGAATTTCGCAATGCTCTATCAACGAAAAGATCGGGCTGACGTTTAATGAAACGCTCAGGTCCATAGTCCGGCAGGACCCGGATATGATCGTGATAGGCGAAATCCGCGACAAGTTCTCGGCAGACGTAGCCGTTCAATCTGCGCTGACGGGTCACAAAGTCTTTGCCACGTTCCACACCGAAGATTCCGTAGGCGCGCTCGTCCGTTTGATAAACATGGACATCGAGACATCGCTCATCGCTTCGACCATCGGAGCAGTGCTGGCTCAACGATTGGTGCGCAAGGTGTGTTCTAATTGCCGCGTTGAGTACAAACCGGAAGACAGATCATTGCGTCGTTTCGGCCTCGCGCGCGACGAGCTTAGCAAGTACACACTTTTCAGAGGAAAAGGTTGTTCGTCGTGCAACTTCACTGGCTATCGCGGGCGACTTGGCATATACGAATTGCTCGTTCCAAACGCGGAGGTGCGCGACGCTATACTTCAAAAGCGGACTATGCAGGAGATTCGCCAGATCAGTCTTGAATCTTGCGACCTTTGCACGATGCAGGAAGACGGCATGGTGAAAGCGCTTCTCGGGGTGACGACGCTTGAGGAAGTGTTAGAGAACGCGCCGCGCGTATTTCACCGCCGCCCGCTCGAAATCGTGCTCAAGATCGTAGGCTGAGTCAACCCTAACCTTCCGAAGAGCGCATTGAAAACTTTGCGCTCTTCGGAAGCGACTTGCTGCTCTATTGCGCCGTTTCATTCCTCCCTACGCATCAGAAAAAGCGCATTAACACGCTTGCAGTTTACCCGAGGCAATTAGCCTTAGGAGAGGCGGCTAAGAGGGACGCAATGAGAGCCCAAGATGAGGCTTACAAAGCAAGAGAGGAAGCATTATCCGCACAAAGATCAAATACAGTTTATCAAGAAGCTGTAGCGCTACAGAATATCGGCGATTCAAAGAGTGCTATTGAAAAGTATGAAGAGGCATTGCTTATTTATAAGCAGGCGCATGATTTTGTCTCGCAAGCTGTTACGCATACCGCAATCAGGTTCGTCTACCAGCGCCTGGGTGATAAAGAAAGAGCGTTTGAGTATTATAATGAAGCCTTAGCCATATACCGAACTGTTGGTGATAAAGGCAGGGAGAAAGAGGTACTCAGGCTTATTGACTTACTTAAGCAACCAAACAGATGATCTGTGTCCCTACGCGCAGTCTTACAGCCACTCGGCGCGCAGTTTTATTATGGCCTGCTCTTTTAATTTCGCTTCGACCTCTATCCATAGCGCATCGCGGTAAGCCGTGGGCATTGTCGTAATCAAATCGCTGTGGCGCGGGTCGTTGAAAGACTCGCGCCCGTTCGATATGTGAACCAGTTGCCATTCAGGATCAGGCCACGTCTCTCTTGCAAGCGCGAGCATGCAGGCAATGCTCGGATCGTCGTAACTATCTAATCGCTCGTGAACGACGTGATGATGCGCGTCAAAAATCATTGGCACACCAGCCGCGCGACAAACCTCTAGAATCTCCAGAGCGCCGTAAGCGCGTTCGTCGTTTTCTAAAGCAAGTCTCGAATGAACGTTGTCGGGCAAATCTCGTATGACGCTTGCTAATCGCTCGGCCCGGTCGCCTTTGCCGCCGTGAAGCTGCATCGCGGCCCAAGTTGTGCGCGGCTGCGTCAGCATATCAAGTGTGCGGGCATGCATTCTTAAAATCTTTATGCTGTTTTCGATGACAGATTGTGAATCAGAGCTTAACACTACGAACTGGTCAGGGTGCATAACGAGCCTGATTCCTGCGACTCGCGCGCGCTCTCCGGTTTGCCTCATAGTTTCGCTAAAACCCGCCAGCGTCTCTTCACCCACACTCTCGTCTGCAAACGGGAACAGGGCCGAAGTCAGGCGATAGAGATTTATTCCCTGCTCTTCGCAAAAATCTATCGCCGCGCCGAGGCGCTTGAGGTTTGCTGCATACAGCTCTTCGAGCGCTCGCCTCAGCTCTGATGCGCTGAACTGCAATAGCCGCCTGCGCGTCATCGTGCGGTAGCGCACGCGGTCGGAAGTCGTTATGCATACCAATCCCAGGTTCGGCATGTTTATGATTGTAATCTTGGGAAGTTATTTAGCGCAGTTATCGTCGGCGGCGCGTGGACTTGCCGCGCGATTTATTGCGCGAGCTGACGGCTCGACCTTTGCTCTTTGATGTAACGCGAGAGCGAACCACCCTCTTTTCACTATAGCGGCTTGCTCTGACTTTAGCGTGGGTTCCTCGACCGCGTGAAGCGCGCACGCTGGAGGGGATGCGAATCGCCTGACCCTTTCTCAACGATCCGCGAGCAGACATTCGATTGATCCGGGCCAGTTCTTTCACCGAAACGCCGTGACGGCGCGCAACCGCCGCGAGCGTATCGCCTCGCCGGACTTGATATGATGCAGTCTGTACGCGGTAGGTCGGTCTTACTATTTCTGCTACCTCTTCGCGCGGAACCTCGACACGGCGCACTCGCTGGTCTTCGGGCAGGGCTGCGTATGCAATCTCGAACTGCTTCTTCATTCCTTTCGGAATCTTGATATTGTAACGCTGCTCAGGAGGCGATGCGCCTCGGCGCAGCTCAGGGTTCATATCCCGCATCGTCTCATAAGGCATGCCGAGCAGGTCTGCGACCACCTTTAGATCGGTCTGCCCCGACAGCTCGAAGACATCGTAGTTCAGAGGCGGTTCCGGCGTAACGTTGAAGCCGTACCGCGATTGATTCTTGCTGACGATTATGATCGAGAGGATGATCGGCACGTAGTTGCGCGTCTCTTGCGGCAACAGTCCCCGGCGGTGTATCTCCCAGAAGTCCGCGTAGCCGCACTTCGCTATCGCGCCCGCGACGCGGTTCTCGCCCGAATTATAGGCGGCCATCGCCAGCAGCCAATCGCCCGCGAAATAATCGTGAAGCCAGCGCAAATAACGCGCGGCGGCTCGCGTCGAAAGCTCAGGGTGCGAGCGCTGGTCTACCCATTGATTTTGCGAAAGCCCGTAGCGCGTGCCGGTCGAAGGTATGAACTGCCAGATGCCTTTAGCGGCGGCGCGCGAAAGCGCGTTCGGCTTCCAGACCGACTCGGCTTGCGCGAGCCATATCAGGTCGAGCGGAACGCGCTCTTCCTGAAAAATCTTTTCGGCCATCTGGCGGTACTGGCCCGAACGCTTAAGCCCCGTCTCCATAGTCGAGCGCCCGCGACCGGAAATGAAGAAATTCATGTACTGGAATACAGGCGGGGCGACCGAAAAATCAAAATCATAGCGCCCGTAAATATTGATGCCGCTCTCGGTCGAGGTAACAAGCTCGGATTCTTTGACGTCCGATATCTCGTCGAGGGCCGACTTCTCTACGACTTCCGGACGTATCTTTTCGCCGTGATCGTCGTCGGGCTGAGCTTCGTATTTGTGTATTCGGTTTAGAAGGTCGCGGTAATAAGCGTCAAGCTGTGCATCCGTGCGAAGGTCAATTCCTGAAAGCAATATAGAGTCAATGGCTTGATCGAAAAGCTTGCGGGCTTCCTCCAGCAAACCCTTGCGGTGAGCTTCCGCCCCCTGGCGGTAGAGGGTCTCGGCGCGGTCGATGATCGTCTGGCTGCTACCGGATGAGGTCTGAGTTTCTGATCGAGCAAAAGCCTGGGCCGGAATAATAGCGACTATCAGAATTAGTGGAAGCAGGAAAAATACAACACGTCGACCCACCACACTTTCTGGCCTCATCTGTAGAGTTACCCTTTCGATTTGATATTAATTTTCCGCGAAGGCTGCGACTCAAATGACCTGGTTTCTCATCCACTCAGACCAAGGGGCTTAGGGCGAGCCGCAGTCTCAACCATCCCGCTATGACCGGTTTCCCGGTTGGGTGGTTATACCACGCCAAATTTAGGCGAGTCAATAATTGGGGCCGCTCGCAATAAAAATGAAACATTTAAACGATTGCGGATTGAAAGACAATCAGCAATTCCGCAATCCCCAATCTACAATCTGCAATCAAGTGAGGGCTGTCTTGAGCGCCTGCCTCACGGATTCCACAAAGACGAAATCTATCTCTTTGAGCAGCGTCTTGGGGATTTCTTCAAGGTCGCGGCGGTTTTGCTGTGGAAGCACGATGGTGTTTACGCGGGCGCGGCGAGCGGCAAGCACTTTCTCTTTTATGCCGCCGACAGGAAGCACGTTGCCGCGCAGCGTGATCTCGCCCGTCATTGCGACGCTGCGCTTGATGGGCCTGCCCGATAGCGCCGAGACGAGCGCAGCCGCAAGCGTTACGCCCGCAGAAGGGCCGTCCTTCGGTATCGCGCCTTCGGGCACGTGTATGTGCATATCGAATTTGTCGAACTTCTCTTGATCGATTCCTAATTCATCCGCCCGCGCCTTGGCCCACGAGAATGCGGCTTGCGCCGACTCTTTCATCACATCTCCGAGCTGGCCCGTGAGCAGCAACGCCCCCTTCCCTGCCGTCAGCAGCGCTTCGATGAAAAGTACGTCGCCGCCCGCGGGGGTCCATGCGAGGCCGGTCGCTACGCCTACCTGATCTTTCTTCAGCACTTCATCAGGGTGCACGTGCGGGATGCCGAGGAAATCGTGCAGGTTGCCGTTTGTGACTCGCACAACCGCATCGCTGCCTTCGGCGACGCGACGCGCGACCTTGCGGCAGACAGTCGCTATCTCGCGCTCGAACTGGCGCAGCCCCGACTCGTGCGTGTATTGCTGTATCATCGCGCGCAAAGCCGAGCGGCTGATAGTCAGGTGGCGCGGCGTGATTCCGTGCGCTTCCATCTGCTTGGGTATGATATGGCGGCGCGCGATTTCGACCTTCTCTTCTTCGGTGTAGCCCGCAAGCCTTATAACTTCCATCCTGTCTCTAAGCGCGGGCTGGATAGTCTCAAGCACATTCGCCGTCGTCATAAACAAGACGTTCGACAGGTCGAAGGAGACTCCTAGATAATTATCTCGGAACGAAAAATTCTGCTCGGGGTCTAAGACTTCCAGCAGCGCCGACGAAGGATCGCCGCGAAAATCCGCGCCCACTTTATCTATCTCGTCGAGCATGATGAGCGGGTTGTTTGTTCCCGCTTGTTGAATCAATTGAACGATGCGGCCCGGCATAGCGCCTATGTAGGTGCGGCGGTGGCCGCGAATTTCAGCCTCGTCGTGAAGACCGCCTAAAGATAGACGCTGGAACTTGCGATTGAGCGCGCGGGCGACCGAGCGGCCCAGGCTGGTCTTCCCAACGCCGGGCGGGCCGACCAGGCAAAGAATCGGGCCTTTGACTTTCTCTTTCAGCTTGCGGACGGCCAGGGATTCGACTATGCGCTCTTTTACCTTCTCAAGCCCGTAATGGTCTTCATCGAGTATCGTCTGCGCGCGCTTGAGATCCAGGTTCTCTTCGGAAGATTTGGACCAGGGAAGGCTGACCATTACATCGAGGTAGTTGCGCAAGGTCGCGGCCTCTGCCGCGTCCGGGTGCATGCGCTCAAGCTTCTTTATCTGGCGGTCAACCTCTTCTTCGACCGCATCGGGCATGCGCGTTTGTAGCATCTTCTCGCGATATTGCGCGATCTCTTCGGCCAGTTCGTTGCCCTCGCCAAGCTCTGTCTGAATGGCTTTAAGCTGCTGGCGCAGATAAAACTCGCGCTGCGTGCGGTCGATCTCGCCTTTGGCCTGGGTGTTGATCTCTTGTTGAACCAGCAGCACGTTGATCTCGCGCGCAAGTAACTCGTTGACGCGGCGGAGGCGGTCTGCGGGATTCAGCTTTTCAAGCACCGATTGAGAATCGGCCACTTTTAATTCGAGGTTGGAAGCGGCCACATCGGCGAGGCGGCCCGGGTCTTCGAGATTGGCTACTATCGCCATGACTTCCGAAGAGATGTTTTTGCCAAGTGTGATGGCGCGCTCAAGCGATGAGCGAACGTTGCGGATCAGGGCTTCAAGCTCAAGATCGTCGGCGTCCGGCTCTGAATCCGTCAGCGGCTCGATGTGCGCGAGCAGGTGAGGGGGGTTATCGTCGTAGCGCGTGACGCGCGCTCGCGTCAATCCCTGGACCAGTATGCGTATGCGGCCGTCGGGCATCTTGAGCATGCGCATGATTGCCGCCGCCGTGCCGTAATCGTAAAGGTCCGACCCCGTAGGCTCTTCTTTCTCAAGATCGCGCTGGGCCACAAGCATAATCATGCGGTTTTCGGCCAGCGCCTGGTCAACGGCGCGGATCGATCGCTCGCGCTGCACAAATAGCGGGACGATCATAAAAGGAAAGATCACTATGTCTCTGAGCGGCAAAACCGGAAGCGTTTCAGGCAGCCGCACCTGCTCATCGGTCTGTTCTATCTGTATCTCTTCCGTCTCAATCATCGTGGGTGGAATTGATGTCATAATATTAAGGTATAGCTTTCTCGCGTTTGGTTAACAATCAAGGTTGCCATGTTGCGAACTACAAAAGCAAGTTAGTGAAGAGTAGTCCCGGAGGGGCGAAAGATATTAGCAGGAGTAACGCCCCTGGATTAATACGGCCAGATAGATCGCGCCCTGGAAGGGCGCAGGAGTCCTGCGCCCTTCCAGGGCGCGGTCGTTGTATCGCGTATCATCCGGTGGTTTCACCACCGGCTAATATCCTATTGCCCCTCCGGGGCTTATCGGAAAGTTGTTCGCCTTATCTCGCGCGGCCTGAGCGAACCAGTGTCTTCAGCTCGCTCATGAACTCCGACACGTCTTTGAAATCCAGATAAACAGACGCGAAGCGAACGTAAGCCACTTTGTCCAGTTCCTTCAACCGGCGCATTATCATCTCGCCTATCTTTTCCGTAGAGCGCTCGCGCTCGCGGGACTCTTGAACATACTTCTCGATGCCGTTGACAAGCGCCTCGATCTTAGCCATAGGAATCGGGCGCTTCTCGCAGGCCTTCATCACGCCGGCCAGGATCTTTTGCCGGTCGAACGGCTCGCGGCTCCCATCTTTCTTGACCACCATGTACGGTATTTCGTCAATCCGCTCATAACTGGTGAAGCGGCGCTCGCACTTGAGACATTCGCGGCGGCGGCGTATCACGTCGCCTTCGCGGCTCTCGCGCGAGTCAACGACTCTATCTTCCAGGTGCGCGCAGAAAGGACATTTCATAGTTCTTCTCTCGTGACTAGAATTATGCCGTCTGACGAACCGGCGCGCGCCGTAGCGGTCAATCGGGGCAATTGCCTCCCGGCCACGCCAGTTCGCTTCATCCATGCAATACGGCTGGGCTTTCGCTCTCCTGCTGTTCGGCCATCTCAGCCTCACGATCAACCTCTTCAACCTGGCGCTCGCCTATGCGCCGCAGCCGGTCGAGCGATAGACCGTCTTTAAAGATATAAAACAGGCCAAACAGCGTTGCGGGGGTAAAGACGACCAGATGCAGTATGATCGCCACGCTCGCCGCTTCGGTCTTTGCAACTCCGAGAAAAGCGAGTGCGGCAGAGGTAGCAGCATGAAACGGCCCCGTCGCCCCGCCTGGAGTGGGAACCACCGAGCCTAACATTGATAGCCCCATCACAAAGACCGCGCCTGTGAACGGGACTACTGCGTACGGGATTCCGAAGGCGCGCACGACCAGGAGGTGAGCCAACGCTACCATCAGCCATAAAACTATCGTGTAAGATACGGTGATCGTCAGGCTCCTGACATCGTGAAGGACAGACAGCCCTTCTGAAATGTGGCGCAGCAAGCTCATCAGCCCGCGAAGCAGATGCGAAGGGAGCCAGGCGAGTTTTCGCTCAAGGTATCTGAGCACGGTCGCCGTGCGCTTTCGGAAAACGGATAGCCCGTACACCCCGGCTGCGGACAAAACCAGCAGCGATGCGCCCACAACCTTTATCCAAACCAGCAGCCGCATAGCTTCGGCATCGCGCGAATTGTGCTCAAAAAAGATCAGGTTCACCGCAAAGAAGATGACGACCATCACCATATCAAAGACGCGCTCTATCATGACGGTCGCATAGCTGGCCGAAGGGTGAACACGCTCTTTTACTGAAAGCACTGCGGGGCGGATTATGATTTCTGCGGCGCGGCCCATCAAAAATAACGCGGAAAAGCCTACGACCGTGGCGCGGAATAATGCCCTGAGCGAGGGGTGCGCCATCGGCTCAAGCAGCGCGCGCCAGCGCAACACGCGAATAAAGTAAGTTCCTACGAGCAGGGCGACGGCCATTGCCAACTGGGTCCAGTTGGCCGCGCGCACTTCATTCCACACGGCGAGCCAATCGAGTTTATGCGCGAACCAGTAAACGAATAGAGCGCCGATAATAAGGCTCGCGGCAGTTTTCCATCTGCTCTTCACAGCTTTAGGTGTTCCTCGTATTATGCTATCTTTGAAATCAAGGGCGCGTGCCGACTATCGCTCCGACCTCGACTCCACCTAAGGGACCGACCCGCTAGGGGCTGTGTCGAGCGGGGATTCTAGCACAAAATCTGGCCCTTTCGCACCTCTTTCTATCTATTGTGGACGGGAGGCGCGGGGCCAGGCCGACGGCGACCTTAGAGCAGGTTACAGATCGTGTTAGTATATGGGCGGCAGGTCCTGGGGCCGGGGCCTTAGCTGAAACATTTCGCGTTGCCGTCTCGTTAAGCGAGGTTGGAAGACTTCAAGTTAGAGAAGGCGACAGGTGGGAGCAAGACTGGCGTTGACATCAAGCGATGCTGAAATGGTTCAGCGTTGTCTGCGGGGTGACCAGGGTGCCTGGGCGGATGTGGTGCGCCAATTTTCGCGGCGCATATACAACCTGGCATACCGATTCACCTCAAGCCATGCGGCGGCTGAAGATCTGACGCAGGAAGTCTTCATACGCGTCTACCGCTCGCTGGATCAGTACGACGCGTCGCTCGGTGATCTGTCAAACTGGCTCATGCGCCTGGCGCGAAACCTGATAATTGACGACTACCGCAAGCGACAGCGCACGCCTACCGATTCAAGCGACGACCTGGCCGATCACGAGTACCATCTGCCGGCGGGCAGCGATAGCCCGCAGCGATCACTCGAACGGCAGGAACGCCGTCTACAAGTGCTCGCCGCAATAAACAAGCTCTCACCCGATCTGCGCGAGTGCGTCATCCTGCGCGACATAGAGGAGTTGACGTACCAGGAGATCGTAGACCTTCTTCAAATCCCTGAAGGCACGGTAAAGAGTCGCATCAACCGAGGCAGAATCGAGCTTGCCAAAGTTTTGCGAAGGATGAAGGTGAATCCCGATTGAGTTGGGCTGTAGTTGAGCCGGCCTGTAGTCAGTGGTTGGCTCAAGTCATCCAGTAACCGTACCGAGCGCGTAGTAATCACTGACTAATCGTTTTGCGGTCGGACCGGAAACTTCCGAAGTTTTCTGCGCGGGATTCTACCCTTGTGGGAGCAGAGTCGAAGAGATTATGAATTGCAGCAAGTTTGAAGAGATATTGAGCGACTATGTCAACGGCCTGCTTGCGCCGCCGGCGCAGAGCCTCGCTGCCGAGCACGCGCTCTCGTGCCGTGCGTGCCGCACGCTTCTTGATGATGTCAAATCGGCGATGGGCGAATGCCGTCAGGCTTTTGAAGTAGAGACGCCTTTCGAGCTTGATCTCACACTTGAGATGATCCCCGATGAATGCGCCGCGCTGGACTGTTTCGGTTTTGAAGAATTGATCACGGAGTTTTTGGACGGCTTCGTCCCCGCTTCGGTATATCATAGGTTCGAGGAGCACGAAGCCGAATGCTCCGCTTGCTCAAAGCTTCTGACCGGCGTCGTCTATGCCGTCGCAGCCTGCCACATGGTGCACACTTACGAAGAGTACGAGGTTCCCGAAAGCGTTGCCGCCAATCTGCTGGCAATTATGCCGGAGCGGCGGGCAAGTCTGGCAGCGCGGCTCGCAGATCAGGCGCGCGCGCTGACCAATCGGCTGATGCCGCGAGCAACGGACCGTGCGCGTTGGAGCTTTGCCACGGCGTCCGGGCTTGCGTTTGCAACTTTCGCGATATTGCTTTTCGGCTTTTCAGATGACCGCACGATAGCAGGCATCTATCGCCAGGCCCAGGTGAGAGCTGCTGAGATTTACAGCCAGGGCACAGACATCTACGCGCAGAAGGATGAAGTCGTCGCGGGCATTCAAAAGGTCGGCTCCAACCTCGGCGAAATCTGGAACACGATCGGCGGCGAGAATAAATCTACAGGCGCGGGCGGCGAGCGGGATCAAAACACGAATTCAAGCTCGAACAAATCGTCAGAGTCGATAGAGAAAAACTAGATCTATTTCGCAACAATCCGTCAAACGAGAATCAACTCTTGTGGAGTGTGGTTACTTCTCTCCCCACTCCATCTAGATCATCCTCATTGCGAATGTGAATTACCTCAAAAAACTTTCCCTGATTGTTAGCCGTTCCGGCAATTGCCAGAACCAACGGTGGCTCGACTTCGTTCTAAACTGTGAAGAATAATCACGCGAGGCAATCTATCATGTATTGTTCATATCATCCGAGGAGTGCGGCGAGAGTCCAGTGCATCAGTTGCACGCGAAAACTGTGCGCCGCTTGTGATCACAGAATTAAAGGGTACCCTTATTGCCAGGACTGTATCGTGATGGGGGTCGAAAGCCTATCGCGCCAGCACCAGGGCCACTATCAGGCCAGGCAGTCGAAAGGGAAAGCGCGAGTGGCTGCGCTGTGCGCGCTGCTGCCCGGAATGGGCGCTGTTTATAACCGGCAAAACGTCAAAGCCGTCGTACATTTCGTCACGATAATCGGGCTTTTTCAGCTCTCAGACCTTCACGTCTTCGAAGCCATGTTCGGCCTGGCTGGAGTCGCCTTCTACGTCTACTCTATAATTGATGCGTATAGGACTGCGAGGTTGATTGCACAGGGCGAAAGCCCCGCAGCAGACGAGGCGCGATTTAAGCGCGGGCTTGCGCGGCGTGCGCCCGTAATCGGGGGTGTGCTGATAGTGACGGGATTGCTGATGGTCTTACAGCTTTTGCGGCCCTTCGGTGTTTATATTTCGATGGGGCGGCTGATCCCCGTTGCGCTGATCATCTTTGGCGGTTTTTTGCTGACAAGATATTTCAGGCGCTCGCGCGTAGAAGATCAAGCGCAGGACTATTCCCCTCGTTCCTTCTCGCTAATCTCCGGCTCGATGGCCGATGACGCGAGCACAGCGAGCGGGCAGGCCTGGAGGTCGGGACACCAGAGGTAGACCCACGTTGGCTTCGACACGAAAGAAGATAAACGGCACGTTGATGATCGGGCTGCTGCTTCTTGCAGCAGGTCTCATATTCGTGTTCCTTCCTGCGGGCGCGGGCATAACCGAATGGCTGATGCGGCTATGGCCCCTCTTCTTGATATGTGCGGGCGTCGTGCGCGTCATGGGATTTGCCGTCGAGCGAAAGCCGCGCTCGCCCATAGGCGGGTTGTTGCTCATCCTAATCGGCGTACTGTTCCTGGCTCACCGTTTTACTTCCAGCGTAAACGTGCTTGCAACCTATGGCCGCTACTGGTTGCTGCTGCTAATGGTCTTTGCGGCAGTAGAGCTTGTGCGCTACTACACGTATCGCCCGGCTGACGGAGCGCCGCCCCGGTTGTTCACACCCTGGCGGCTGTTGATCATCACTTTGATAGTCATCACAGGCGTCATCTCTAACCGAATAGTCAGCTCGAACCCATCATTCTTATCTGCGGTCAAGTTGGATGGAATTCTCGGCGGCCTCAGAGACTCTGTCATAGGCGAGACTTACACTTTTGCGGATCCGACATTCACCGCCCCGTCGTTCATTCCCGGCATGAAGGTTACGGTCAATAACGGCTACGGCGATGTGAAAGTGAGCGGCAACGCCCAGGCCCTCCGCGCTACGTTGACACAGGGCGTGCGAGCATGGAGCGAAGAAGAGGCTAAAAATATTGCCGATCAAATCAAGCTCATCGTCAATCAGACGCCGGACGGATTGACGATCACGACCAACCGCGATCAGGTCAATCAACAATTCACGACCAATATCCAGCTCGAAGTTCCCTCCAGAGTCGCGCTGTTTGTCACAAACAGCTACGGCGGGGTTTCGGCGAGCGGGATAGACGGCAGGCTCGCGGTGACGGCGAATTATGCCCAGAGCGAAATCAACTTGAACCGGATCACCGGGGACGTCAAATGCAACCTTACATATTCGGACGTCGTCGCTTCCAAAATCAACGGCAATGTCCAGATCACGGGCGCAAAGGTCGCCAAGGTGAGTGATGTCAGCGGGAGCGTACAGGTCGCTGCGAGCAACGGCGCTGTTGAGATTCGCGATCTATCGGGCCCGGTCACGGTTGACGCTCCGTTCTGCCGCATCAACGCTCAAAACTTGCACAGCGAGGCTGAGCTTAAAACAGAGCACGCCAGCGTAGACGTAGCGCAAGCGGCCGATCTCTTCATCAACGCACCGCATTCAACCGTGAAGGTGCGAGGCATCAGCGGCGATCTGCACATAAACTCTTCGCAAAAGGATATTGAGATTCGCTCGATCACGGGCGAGGTGAAAGTCGAGGCCGAGCGCAGTTCTGTGAATGCGGAAGAGTTGCACGGCCCGGTCGAGATCAAGACATCGCACGGACAAGTAGTCCTCAAGAACTTCTTTGAGAGCGTAGACGTGGAGACGAGCTATCGAGACGTGACGCTCATCGCAGGTGAAGAGCCGATTGCGGATATCGAGGTAGATAATCTTCACGGCGAGATAAAGCTCGTGCTTCCGCAATCGAGTCAGTTCAAGCTGGACGCGTCGAGCCAGGGCGGCCAGGTAAAGCCTGTGGGGTTTAACGAGCTTCCCGGTCGCGCACGCGAGGGGTTGGTGACGATGCGCGGATCGGATGGCCCGGAAATCAAGCTGAAGACTACTTATAAGAACATAACCATACAGGCGAGCAACGCCACGGAGCGCGCTCGCCAGTGAGTTTTATTTGAGAATTGGGAACGAAGTATTTAGAATGATGCCTTCAAGGCTCTTGGTTCTTCATTCCTAATACCACAAAGGAGTTTAGTTATGGCGTTGATCAAATTTATTTTCGGCACGGCGATCTCGATAATAGCGCTTGCGATTGCTACGAAACTGGTCGCCATCCTGGTGGGAGTCGTAAGCGTTATAATAAAGCTGCTCTTGCTTATAGCCGTAATAGCCATCTTTTTGCTGATCGCATGGATCGTCTACAAGATAGTCGTACCGCGCCGCACAGAACCTAGCAGTTATTAATCAATTGTCCGTCGTCCCTTGTCAGTGGTCGGTTGTTTAAAAGTAGGCAGACCACTGACAAGGGACGACGGACTCTTCAGATTGTTGCAAATTTCATAAATTGACTCACGCCTGCCCTGTAACTATTGCCATTAAATTCCCCTTGTGATAGCCTCCCCTCCTGTTTGAGCGAAGTATCAATAGCCCTTCATGAACAAGTTGTAAGCGGTAATACAAGCGGTCAGGGTGTTGCTGTAGGACATTGGCAACATCCCGAAACTCTGGCAACAGAGCAAAGGAGATGCTTAATGTCGAAAGACAAACACTACTATTCTTTTATCATCACTTCCGGGACTACTTATAAATCAAGACGAATCAGCATCCATAAAAACATTGCTTATTTTGGCGGCGCACTGCTCGGAGTAGTCGTGCTGGTCATGGCCTACGGCGTTGTGAGGCTGACCGGGCACGAAACGCTAAATCTTAAATACAGGTCCGTAAAAGCCGAGAACGAAACCCTTAAAAAAGAGAACGACGTTTTTCAGAACTCATACGCAAAGCTTAAAGGACAGATATCTTATATCGAAGACATGTCGGACGAGCTGGCCCGCCAGGCGAGCATGGAAAGTCCGGCGGACGTAGACCTGCAAGTTGGAACGGGCGGGCCTGAAACCGTTGCCGCTCTGGATAAAGCAGCAGACCACCTTGAGCGCGAAGTCAGACAAATAGGCGACCGCCTGCGCGCAGACCTGCTAAGGCTGGCATCGATCCCGGCGGGATTGCCGGTCAGCGGATACGTGACGGATGGTTTCGGTTTCAGGCGCAATCCGTTTAGCGGCGAAGGCCGCGAAGTTCACGAAGGGCTCGATATCGCCGTAGATTTCGGCACTCCCGTCAACACTACCGCAGACGGCCTTGTGGTCTGGGCCGCGCCGCACGCCGGTTACGGCAACCTGGTGGTCGTTTATCACAGCAACGGAATCACAACCAGGTACGGCCACCTGTCGAGAATCAACGTAGAGACGGGTCAGCGTATCAAGCGCGGCGACCAGATAGGCCACGCAGGCAGCACCGGGCGCTCGACCGGCCCGCACGTTCATTACGAGATACGCGAAAACGATCAACCTGTAGACCCTAATCGCTATATCCAGCAACCCCGGCCTTAATGCCCGTTTCCGTTTCGATCATCTAAATCCTTTCAACCTGTTTGAATGGCGCGCCGTAGCCCTGGCATTTCGCCTCGGTTGCTTGACACTCGTTTTCGCCAAGCGATAAGATGCCTAGTCTTGATTGAAGCGGGTTTCTTCTCTGTGGATAGCCGCCGCTTACACTTGGAGACCTTACAAAATGGAACCGTCCGGGGTTGTCAATTACTTCCCAATCCTGCTCATCTTCGTCATCGCAGTCGGATTTGCAGCCGTTATGATTACACTATCGCGGCTGGCGGGCCGTAACCGGCCAACGCGAGAAAAACTCATGCCTTACGAGTGCGGGGTGGAGCCCGTAGGCACTGCTCGCGAGCGCCAGTCGGTTAAGTTTTATATGGTGGCAATGGTCTTTCTGCTCTTCGACATCGAAGCGGTCTTCTTGATACCCTGGGCGGTAGCCTTCCCCAACGTGTTGAAAGACGAGAATTGGAGCCCGCTTAAATATGTCTTTTACGGCGAAATGATGCTTTTCATGGTCATCCTGCTTGTCGGCCTGATATACGTGTGGCGAAAAGGCATTCTTGAGTGGAATAGATAATGAGTGATGAGTGATGAGTTCTAGTCAGTTACTCATCACTCATCACTAAAGAAAACTATGACAGACCTCCTGCTAGAGTGGCTGATCAAAATCTTAGTCATCTTCTTCATACTTATCACTGTAGTTGCGTATTTGAGTTATATCGAGCGAAGGGTGGCAAGCTTTATACAGTTGCGCGTCGGGCCAAATCGCGTAGGCCCGTTCGGGCTTCTGCAACCGCTCGCCGACGGGCTGAAGTTTATTTTCAAAGAAGACATAATACCGCTCCAGGCAAATAAGTGGCTCTACATCGTCGCCCCCGCCATCGCAATCGTTCCCGCGCTGATGAGCTTTATAGTCATCCCTTACGGCAGCGAGATAACTATGTTTGGCCGCACGATCCCGTTGCGCGTGACGCGGATCGATATAGCCCTGTTATACGTGCTCGCAATCGGTTCTGTGGGCGTGTACGGAGTCGCGCTGGCGGGCTGGTCTTCAAATAACAAGTACTCGCTGCTTGGCGGTCTGAGGGCAAGCGCGCAGATGATAAGCTACGAGCTATCGCTCGGCATTTCAATCGTCGGCGTGTTGCTCATATCGGGCACGCTCGACCTGGTGGAGATCGTCGAAAAACAGCACGCCTGGCTCGGGTTCCTGCCCAGGTGGAACATAATATTTCAACCATTTGGCTTCATAATCTTTTTCATTTCTGCGCTCGCAGAAACCAACCGCGTGCCGTTCGATCTGCCCGAAGCCGAGGCCGAGCTTGTTGCGGGCTATTTCACGGAATACTCTTCAATGAAGTTTGCGATGTTTTTCATGTCCGAGTATTTCCACCTGATAACAGTGACTTCGGTAGCGACGACGCTTTATTTCGGCGGCTGGAGCGGCCCTGGCGCCGCCACCTATCCGGTGTTGGGCCTTTTATATTTCGTGTTAAAAGTCTTCATATTTATCTTCATCTTTATGTGGATACGGTTCACGCTGCCGCGCTTCCGTTATGACCAGTTGATGCGATTCGGCTGGAAGATACTTTTGCCGGGCGCCATCATAAACGTGATCCTCACGGCCACGCTGGTGATGATCTGGCCTGAGTTGATAGCGAAATAGCCGTTAAATAATCGGGTATGGAAAAGGCATTATTCATCATCTTCGCCGTCGTCGCGGTTGCGAGCGCGCTCAACATCTTGATCCAGCGCAACCCGCTCTACAGCGCACTCTCGCTCATCAGCACGCTTGCCGCGCTCTCTGCTCTTTACGTGACTCTGCGGGCACAGTTTATCGCGGCCATGCAGATAGTCGTTTACGCGGGCGCGATAATGGTCCTGTTCGTCTTCGTCATAATGCTGTTGAACACGCCTAAGGACCAGCCGCAGATCGATAAGCAAAGGGGCTTGCGTTATCTTGCCATACCTTTTGCGGGCCTCCTGCTGGCCGAGGCTTTTTACATAGTCTGGCGCGTGCCGGTTCAATTTATGCCGCCGGTCGACGCTACCAACCGCGACGCAGGCACTACCTTGAGCATAGGACAAAAGCTGTTTACAGATTACCTGCTGCCTTTCGAGGTAACGTCGGTTCTGATCTTGATGGCCGTTGTCGGCGCGATGGTGTTAGCCAGGCGCGAGGGCGATTGAGTATTTCAAATCTCAAATTTGCAGGGCGCGTCCCGTCAGAACGGGTGCCCCGGCGCGAATCGCGCCTACGCTTACGCGCCGCGATTTGAGATTATCCGTTCGGGAGACTGCAATGATTCCATTGTCATGGTATCTGGGACTTTCAGCTTTGTTGTTCACCATAGGAACAATCGGGGTTTTCATAAAACGAAACGCGATCACGATCTTCCTCTGCATAGAGTTGATGCTCAACGCGGTCAACCTGACGCTGGTCGCGCTTTCGAGTTATTTCGGAGATTTAGGCGGGCAACTCTTCGTCTTCATAGTAATGACCGTAGCGGCAGCCGAAGCGGCTGTGGGGCTTGCAATTATCATTTCGATTTTCCGCAATCGCGAATCGCTCAACGTGGATGACGTAGACGCGCTGAAACTGTAGAAGCGTTCAGGACTAAAGAAAATGTTAGCCGCTATAATTCTCGCGCCGCTTGCAGGCGCAATAATTCTTGGGGTTTTCGGCAAACGCATGGGCGAGCGTGCGATTGGACTCATCGCTTGCTCTACAGTAGCCGTCTCGACTGTCCTCGCGTTCTACGTCTTCTTCCATCACCTGCACGCCCTCGAAGAAGGGGAAAAGATTCACGAATACCTTTTCACGTGGATAAACGTCGGGTCGTTTCGCTCAGACTTTTCCTTCGTGCTCGATTCGCTCTCCGGCATCTACATTCTCTTTATCACTTTCGTGGCCTTCTGGATACACGTATTCGCGACCGGTTACATGCGCGGCGATAAGGGCTATTGGAGATTTTTCGCCTATCTGAATCTTTTCATGTTTTCGATGCTGACGCTGGTGCTGGCCGACAACTTCCTGCTGATGTTCGTCGGCTGGGAAGGTGTGGGGCTTTGCTCGTACCTGTTGATCGGATACTACTTCACGCGCGGCTACGCCAGCGACGCGGCCAAGAAAGCATTCATAGTCAATCGCATCGGCGATTTTGGTTTTGCGCTTGGGATGATGCTGCTGTTCTATCACGCGAAATCGATCTTTTACTTCGACAATCCGGTTCACGGCGCAGGCGCACTAGACTGGGCAAAAAGACTCCCCGTCACCGACCCGCTCACCATGTCGGCAATCTTCGCGGGCGGGCTTACGACCATCGCGGTGTTGATGTTCATCGGCGCTACGGGCAAGAGCGCGCAGATACCGCTCTTTGTCTGGCTGCCAGACGCAATGGCAGGCCCGACCCCCGTCAGCGCGCTCATACACGCGGCGACGATGGTGACGGCGGGCGTTTACATGGTTTCGCGCGCAAGCTCGATTTATGTAAAAGCGCCGACGGCGTTGCTCATCATAGCCATCATAGGCGCGGCGACAGCTCTATTCGCCGCCACAATCGGACTGGCGCAATGGGACATCAAAAAAGTCCTCGCCTATTCGACCATCTCGCAACTCGGCTACATGTTCCTGGCTTGCGGCGTCGGAGCCTTTACGGCGGGCATATTTCACGTCTTCACTCACGCTTTCTTCAAGGCATTACTTTTCCTGGGCGCGGGTTCGGTGATCGTAGGCATGCATCACGAGCAGGACATGAGGCGCATGGGCGGGCTGAAAAAATACATGCCCGTGACTTTCTGGACGATGTTTTTCGGCTGGCTTGCGATTGCGGGCGTACCGCTTTTGTCGGGGTTCTTCAGCAAAGACGATATACTCTATAAAACATTCACCAGTTCGGTTTTGCCTGCTCCGTGGGGCAAGGTGCTCTGGTTCGTCGGAGCCGTGACGGCATTGCTGACGGCAATCTACATGACGCGCTTGATGGTGCTTACGTTCTGGGGAAAGGAGCGATTCAACACATCGGCGCACGCGGCGGAGCATCACGCTCCTGATGCGCACGAGCACCCCACCGGGCCTCCGCACGAATCGCCGCGCTCGATGGTGCTTCCGCTCGCGGTGTTGGCAATCGGCGCGGTGTTCGCAGGATACCTCGGAGTGCCGGAGGGGCTCTCAGGCGGAGCGATTCCTAATTATTTCGAACACCTGCTCGATAAAACAATCGCTCATCCCGGACCCCAGCATGCGGAACCGGAAGGCTTTGCTCCTATAAGTGCGCTCGAAGAGCCTGCTACAAGCCATGCGAGCGCAGACCACACGACCGAGCTTGTTTTGACGGGAATTTCCGTACTCATCGCAATAGCCGGAATTGCAATCGGCTGGAGATGGTTTAACCGGAATCCGCTGTGGAGCCCGCCGCGCCTGCTTGAAGAGAAATACTACGTTGATGAAATCTACGACGCGGCCATCGTGGAGCCGGTTAAAGTCGGTTCAACCAACTTGCTCTGGAAGTTCATCGACGTGCGCGTAATCGACGGAGCGGTTAACGCCGCAGGTTACACTGCCGGCAAGATCGGCGGCGCGGTGCGTTACTTGCAATCCGGCTTTGCGCGAAGCTATGCGGCGGTCGTCGTGCTGGGCGCGCTGCTGATAATAGCCTACTTCGTCATCAGGTAGCTCTTAACTATTTCGATATGACGGAAAATTTGCTTAGCATAATCACGCTGCTGCCGCTTGTGGGCGCAATCTTGCTCATATTTATCGGGCGAGTCGCGCGGCCAAACGAAAACGCGATCCGTTGGACCGCGCTTCTCTTCTCACTCGCCACTTTCGCCGTTTCGCTTGCGCTGCCATTCGGGTTCAATTCGGCAGGCGGTCTTCAGTTTGTGGAGAACACTCCCTGGATCACTGCTTTTAATCTGGGCGTGAATTACCACGTCGCCGTTGACGGCCTGAGCCTCTGGTTAGTCGTGATGACAACCTTTCTCGTCCCCGTGGCGTTGATCTCTTCGTGGCGCTCGATTCATCATCGCCTGCGCGAATTTTTGATCGCGGTGCTTGCGCTCGAAACCGGAATGATCGGCGTCTTTGTCGCGATGGATATGTTTTTGTTCTACCTCTATTGGGAAGTGATGCTCGTGCCGATGTACTTCTTGATAGGGGTCTGGGGCGGCGAGCGGCGCGTGTATGCGGCGATCAAGTTCGTCATCTACACCGTAGTCGGATCACTTTTGATGCTGGCCGGAATCATAGCGCTTTACTACATGCACGGGAGCACGACCGGCAATTACACTTTCGACATCGCGCAAATAACGGCAGACATTCAGACCTCTTCGTTTCTGTCCGTCACGGATGAGAGGTGGCTTTTCTGGGCGTTCGCGCTCGCTTTTTTGATTAAAGTTCCGCTCTTCCCTTTTCACACATGGCTGCCCGATGCGCACGTCGAAGCGCCGACCGCAGGCTCTGTGATACTGGCCGGAGTGCTGCTCAAGATGGGCACTTATGGTTTGATGCGTTTCAACCTGCCGCTCTTCCCCGAAGCCTCGCGCCACTACGCCACGCTGATTTCGGCGCTCGCGGTCATAGGAATCATTTATGGCGCGCTGGTGGCGATGGTGCAGCCCGATCTAAAAAAACTGGTCGCTTACTCGTCCGTGAGCCACATGGGATTCGTAGTTCTGGGAATCTTCTCTTTCACTGACGAAGGGATGCAAGGCGCGCTTTTTCAAATGCTGAATCATGGCGTCTCTACGGGCGCGCTGTTTATGATCGTCGGGATGATTTATGACCGCAGGCACACGCGGCTCATAGCTGAATTCGGCGGGCTGGCTAACATCATGCCCGTTTTTTCGGCGCTGTTTTTGATAGTCACGCTCTCATCAATTGCGCTGCCTTTGTTGAACGGTTTTGTGGGCGAATTTTTAATACTCATCGGGACGTTCATTTCGACCGCGCTGCCGTACGCAAAGCTTTTTACTACGCTCGCGGCAATAGGCATGATACTGTCCGCGGTCTACATGCTCTGGATGTATCAGCGCGTTATTTTCGGAGAAGTGCGCAATAAAGAGAATCTCATGCTCACGGACATAAACCTGCGAGAGCGGTTAGCGCTTGCGCCCATGATCATTTTGATCTTTGTGATGGGCATCTATCCGTCATTATTTCTTTCAAAGACCAATGCTGCGATTGCCGCTATACGCGAGCGCGTCAACCCGACCGAAGTACAGACTGCTGGAGAGGTGGCAGCCGAAAAAGAGATTGAGGCCGTAGAACGCTAGATGCAAGTAAACCAGATAGACATCGACTACCACGCGATACTGCCGGAGACCATCACCTCGACGGTCGCCATAATCATAATGCTCATTGACGCCATATCGCGGCGCATAGAGCGCAAGATAGCGGGCGCGCTGTCACTCGTTGGTCTGGTCGGAGCGGCGGCGGCCGTCATAAGCCTGTGGGAGCGAGACGGCGACACGTCGTTTGGCGGGATGTTAATCACGGATCATTTTCGCCTCTTCTTCTCGATGATCTTTCTGCTCGTCACCTTTTTGACGGTGTTGATCTCGTTGCGCTGGGTCGAAGACGAATCGCTGCCGACGGGCGAATATTTCGCGCTGTTGATGTTCGCCACTACGGGCATGCTCTTTATGTCGGCGGCCAACGATCTGGTGATGATCTTTTTGGGGCTTGAGATAACTTCGATCTCTACTTATGTGCTGTGCGGGTATCGCCGGCGCGACCCTCGGTCGAATGAGTCTGCGGTCAAGTACTTCATACTCGGCTCGTTTTCTACTGCGTTTCTGCTTTTCGGCATGGCGCTGGTTTACGGCGCGAGCTATGACCCGATTTCAAAGGCCCTGCCGACTACAAACCTTCAAACGCTTGCCGACCGATTGGCGCAAAGCCGCGAATACATTTTCTCTCAAGAGATGTTGTTTGCGGGCGCGGCGATGATGATAGTCGGATTCGGCTTTAAAGTGGCGACGGCGCCTTTTCACATCTGGTCGCCCGACGTTTACGAAGGAGCGCCGACGCCCGTGACGGCATTCCTGTCTACGGGATCAAAGGCCTCCGCGTTTGCTTCGTTCTCGCGCGTCTTCATCTTCACATTCGCGGCCACGCCCGTCGCCACGGCTGCCGGCAAAAGCCTGCTTCCCGAATTGCACGGCGCGTGGACGAACACGCTCATCGTCATGGCGATATTGACGATGACCATCGGAAATCTTGTCGCGATAATCCAGAACAACATCAAGCGAATGCTGGCTTATTCGTCAATCGCTCACGCGGGTTACGCGCTCGTGGGGCTTGCGGCAGGCGACTGGCGCTCGGTCGCTTTTTACCTTTTGAGCTACGTCGTGATCAACATCGGCGCGTTTGCGGTAATAGAAGTGATCGCGCGGCGCGGCGACAAGCGGACCGAGATCGCCGATTATGCCGGAATCGGGTTTCAATCGCTCGGGCTTTCGACGGCCCTTTCGCTCTTTCTTCTCAGCCTCGCGGGCATACCGCTGACGGCAGGCTTTATGGCAAAGCTGCTTGTCTTCAAGACGGCCTGGGCGATGGGGTCTGCTCCCGGCAGCAACACCATGTTCGGCTTCAGCGCTTTTCATCTTCTGGTCGTGATAGCCGTGATCAACAGCGCGATTTCGTGGTATTACTATTTGCGCGTGATAGTCGCGATGTATTTCTCGGAACCGGCAGTAGGCTTCAAACGGCCCGCCGTGTCTCGCTCGCTAGCCGTGGCGCTCGCGCTTGCAATCCTGGGGACTTTCTATCTGGGGATAATGCCGGGCCGCGTGCTCGGGGCGCTTGAGCGCGCCCGCGACCACATCACGTCGGCCAGAAAATAACGGGGCCGCCGCCGCCCGAGTGCCTCTACGGAATTGTTCATAGCCTCGATGAAACCCGCAACAGAAAAAGTCGAATCGATTGCCGAGCGAACGCCGAAATCGGCCCGCCAGGTTAAGACCGAAGACATTGCCGCCGAGATAAAAAAGCAGATGGGTGACCAGGCGCTCGATTCTCTTTATCGCGATAAGATTCTTGTTCAGCGCACCAGACAATATGAGTTGCGCGCCCCGGCGAAAAACTCTCGCGTCGAGATACTCCACACGCTGTTGGGAATTGAGCTGAAGATCGCCAACCGGCGGTTGCTTTGCCCGGACCTTGCGACGGCGCGTTATCTTTCGGTCTTCGCCCGCCTGGGCTGTGACGTGATAGCCGTCCCTTACGATATAACGCAGGTCTCGCGCCTCGCAGACGAGTTAGAATCAAGCTGGCATCGCACTATGTTGCTTATCGAACATTTCACGGTTAACCGCAGCGAGCGGCTGCGAACAAATGTCCGCATGCGCATTCTTGCAGACGCGCGCGCAAGCATTGCCGCGCTCGGAGCAGGCACAAAAATTCCTCAGTTTAACCAGAACACTCGTCAACGGCGCAGGTAAACCGCCGAGGAGATACGAACCGTAATAATTTTGCTGAAAATTCATAAAAGAGGTGCAGAATATGAGTCAATCACAGTTAGAGACACAGGCAGAGACACCGCCACAGATCGCAATGCTACAGATGATCTCAGGCTTCTGGATTTCGCGAGCCCTTTATATTGTGGCTAAACTCGGCATCGCAGATCACCTTGCAGGTGGGCCGAAATCCGCCGAGGAGATTGCTGCCGGGACCGACACTCATGCGGGGGCGATTTACAGGATAATGCGGGCGCTTTCGAGCGTCGGCGTATTCACGCAGGACGCCGACCGTCGCTTCGGGTTAACCCCGTTGGGCAGCACCCTGCGAACAGATGCGCCCGGCTCGCTGCGCGCTTTTGCGACGGTAGAACTTGGAGAAGAACATTTCCCTGCGTGGGGTGAGTTGATGTACAGCGTGAAGACCGGCGAGATCGCTTTTGATAAAACCTTCGGCATGCCGATCTGGGAGTTCTATGCCCAGAACCCTGAGAACGGCAGGACCTTTGACGACGCGATGACCAGCATGACGTTGGCGACCGAAGAAGCGATCCTTGCGAATTATGACGCTTCAGGTATAAGCAAGCTCGTCGATATTGCGGGCGGGCACGGGAGTCTCCTCGCCGCGCTTCTCAAAGCGAACCCTGGGATGAAAGGAGTTCTCTTTGACTTACCCGACGTGACCGACGGCGCGAAAAAGCGCATGGAGGCCAAGGGCCTTTCCGACCGTTGCGAAGTCGTCGCGGGCAATTTCTTTGAAGCGGTCCCCGAAGGCGCGGACGCATACATGCTCAAGTGGATCATACACGATTGGAATGACGAGCGTTCGATAGCCATTCTTAAAAATATCCGGCGCGCAATAGCAGAAGGCGGGAGACTATTACTCGTCGAGGCAGTGTTGCCGACGGGCAGCGAGCCTCACTTCGGAAAGTTCATAGACTTGAACATGCTCGTTATGACGGGCGGGCGCGAGCGCACCGAAGAAGAGTATCGCGCGCTGTTGGAAAAGGCCGGATTCAGGCTGACAAAGATTATTCCAACCGAATCGCCAATGAGCATTATTGAAGGCGCGCCTGAATGAGATAAGCATATTCATACGGACAGAACGCAACCTTCCTCGATAAAGAGGTGGCGCAAGTTTTCTTTTGGGCCACCTCTATTAAAATTCAATAAGGCACAAAGATGTGAAGGCGCGCCGTTAGTTTGCTTGCGCCTTCGTGGTAAGTTTCCGAACAATTACGTCGAGTTGGATAAATTGACACGCCCAAAGGGCCATTGTAATATACGGACGCGCTCTGCATAGTCGCAATCCGGCTATAAGCCGCGACTCAGAGGAAGCAAATTCTTTTCTCTCACTGTGTCGGTCTACAGGAGCGGCGTTCTCCCTCACCATCAAGCTGAGGTTTCTGCGCCGGTGAATTTCATGAAGCAATGCCCCGCCTGCAAGAGTATAGTAAAGGACAATCTACTCTTCTGCGCTTTTGACGGGCAAACACTTGTAACGACCACTGAACAAGATCAGTTGGTCGGGACTGTGCTGGACGACAAATATCGCCTGGAGCAAATAATCGGCATAGGCGGGATGGGAAAAGTTTACAAGGCGACTCACATATATATGGACAACGCGGTCGCCATTAAAATACTAGACCCAAAATTATCCTCCAATGAGACTGCTTTAAAGCGCTTCCGTCAGGAAGCTCAGGCGTCAGTCTCAATCAAGCACCCTAACATAGTCGCCGTGACTGATTTCGGTGTGACTAAGGACGCGGGGATAGCTTATCTGGTGATGGAATTTCTCGAAGGCATGGAGTTGAGAGCGAGAATCCATCAGCAAAAACAGCTTGATTTCAAAGAGATATACCTTATAGTCCAGCAGACTTGCGCTGCGCTCCATACGGCGCACTCAAAAGGCGTAATCCATCGCGACCTCAAGCCGGATAATATCTGGCTCATCAAATCTGAAATAGGTATAGACAGGGTCAAGGTTCTTGACTTCGGCATCGCCAAGCTCAAATCAGGGCCCGAATCCAGCAAGTTAACCGAATTAGGCATGGTGATCGGAACGCCATCCTATATGTCTCCTGAGCAGTGTCACGGCGAGGAACTGGATGCTCAATCAGATGTATATAGCCTCGCGGTAATCATATACGAGATGCTGACGGGACATCTCCCATTTCAAGCGGTATCTCCGATGGAGGTGGCGCTAAAGCACACCAGCGAAGCTCCGAAACCTTTGTGCACGTTGCGCAGCGATATTCCTACATCTCTTGAGAAAGTCGTGCTGCGCGCGCTCAGCAAGCTCCCCGGAGACCGGCAGCAATCGGCGCTTGAATTGGCTAAAGAGTTCATGGCCAGTTATAAGGAAGCGGGTATAGACACGGAATTTGCATCCGTAACGACGCGGCAATTAACTGCCGACTGGATTCGAGAAATCGAGGCTCAGACAGATAAGACGGCAATGCCGCAGTCGGCCGCCGGGGCTGAGGAGCCTTTGGATTCGAGAGGGTCAACGGGCACTGCTAGCCTCATGTCAGTGCAGCTACCTGCGGGTGAGACCGCGACGCCTGCACTTTCAGGAGATCCGCAGCCGACTGCGCGACTTGAGTCCACACGCCAACCGGCAACCTTCAGACCACCCGAAATCCCATCAGAAGCAATCGCCGCCGATAGCCTCGCGGACAAGTCCGACGTATCGACTATGCTCACGCAGGCGGCGGTTGAACCGAAGATGGTTACTGTAAAGACGCGCCAGGCTGCGCGTTCTCGTTCCAGATGGGTATGGTGGACGCTGGGAGGCGCGCTGGCTATTGCAATAATCGCGTTCCTTCTGAATACTCCTACGACGAGCAATAAGGGATTCAATATTGTGATCCAAGGCGCGCCTGCCGGGAGCGTGATTTATCTTAATGGCGCGCCTGCCGGGGTTATACCCCAGACCGGAAATATAAAGCTGTCCGAGCTTGAGGCCGGTAAATCAATGGAAGTTCGCATAGTGCGCGACGGGTACGAGGAATTCAAACAGGCCATCACAGGCGAAGAGGGTAAAGAGCAAGTGCTGAGAGCGCAGCTCAAGCCGTTCGAGACGGCGGGCGAGATTAACTACCAGGGGATAATGGTGCTAGTACCAGCCGGGCAATTCATAATGGGCGATGACAATGGTCTTTCGGATGAAGGCCCCGCGCAAACAATCGAGATGCCCGCTTATTATATAGATAAGTTTGAAGTAACTAACGCACAGTACAAGCAGTTTTGCGATGCTACCGGATGGCCTTATCCTGCTGATACTCAAACAAACAGAGATTATTTCAACAATAATCCCTATTCGCCCCTGATAGGCGTAAGCTGGTTTGATGCCTCATCCTATGCTCAATGGGCGGGCAAGCGATTGCCCACAGAAGAAGAATGGGAGAAGGCAGCTTCCTGGGACCCGAAAGCGGGCAATAAGCGCCGCTGGCCCTGGGGAGACGAGCCCGACCCTGGCCGCGCCAATTTCTCAGGCATGCCATATCCGGTTGGGAGCTTTCCGGATGGGGCGAGCGCGTATGGTGTTCATGATATGGTAGGCAACGCGGCGGAATGGGTTAACGCTTTTTATCAGGCTTATCCGGGAAATACTACTCCGAATTCAAACTTCGGCAACAAGGACCGGGTCGTGCGCGGCGGCAGTTATAAAAACGTGATCGCAGATGGGCGGACGACCTACAGAGACTATCAGAATCCAAATCTCGAAGAGCGGATGACGAACGGGAAGGAACAATTGACCGCATTTGGCTTTCGTTGCGCGGTCTCGGCTGACGATCCGAGGCTGTTGCAATACTTGCGCACGCGGGTTCCTTAGGCCGCTCGGTTTAAAGAGCAAAAGATATGCATAATCGGGTATTAAGCTCACTCGCAATAGTGGCAGTCCTTGGCGGGCTGCTTCATACGGACCTCGCGGCTGACCTTGCGGCGCAACATAACAGCATTGCCGCACATCCCGCCGCAATGGCGCAAAGACCCTACCAGCGCGAGCAGGGTAAAGGGCCTGAGTCCCCGAGCGTCTGGACGAACGTGATTACGATTGAGAGGCGCGCCTCGCCTGGGCGTCGCAGGCAGATCATTCGCAAGCCGCTTCTCACGCTTGAGTGGAGGATCATGATCGAGGGCGAAGACCAGACGCCTGAAGAGGTAAATCCACAAACCATTTTTCATACCGGCGACAGGATACAACTCAGGGTAAAGCCGAACCAGGATGGTTATCTGACAATCATTCAGAATACCTCGGGTGAGGATGGAGATGTAGTATTTCCAGATTCACGAATCAAAAGCGGCAAAAATTTCGTCAAGAAGAATCAGGAGATCATTGTGCCGTCGAACTGCAATAAGGATTATCTGGATAAGAATGGCAATTGTTGGTTTCAATTCTTAGAGCCTGCCGGGCGTGAACTATATACCGTGGTCTTCAGCCGGGAGGCCATCCCGGCTGTAATTGGCCGGATCAATGTAGTTGGAGGGAATGTCAAGTGGGAGGAAGTCGATGAAATAAAAGAGACAAAGAAAAAGTCCACGAGCCGCCCCTCCCTCAGCCCTGAGAAGGGCGGCGGAGCCGGGCGTTATGCCATCTGGGTGACAAACGCTGATAGAAAAAACAATGAAGAACTTGTTGAGAAGATAGTGCTCAATCACAAAGAGCGAGAAGGGAGCAAAGAATAATGAGAAAGTTAATCAGATTTACTATCGTTTCACTTATTGCCATCAACCTGGCACCGATGCTGGCCATGGCGCAGGATAATTCGCAGACTCAGGATCGCGCGATTCGCCAGAAATACAGGTCGGGGCAGGAAGACGGAATGAGTCTGGTAGTCTATAGGGTCGAGGGCAATGAAGAGGTAGCCATTAACCCGGCTGATCACTCTTTCAAGGCCGGCGATCAAATCAGAGTCAAGTTTCAGAGCAATTTTGATGGCTATGTCTATTTCATAAACATCACCCCGAAGGGAGAAAAGGCTGTTTTTTATCCCAATATCAAGTTCAATAACAGCAATGTAATCCGCGCAGGCAGGGAATATCTCTTGCCGAGTAAGGATATTTTTGAATTTGATAATGAAGAAAAAGGGATTGAAGTCATTCAGGTAGTGATATCCCGCCAACCCATCCCCTTCCTTGAGGAAGCTATCAGAAACTCAGAGGGCGTGTTAGGCACGACGGCATCAAACGCCGCTTCTGAGCTAGGCAGCGCGGCCTCAAAGCCAACAGGCGTCGTCGTAGACAACACGACAAAAGTGCTGCCCGAAAACGGCCAGGCCGTCCTCAGCCGCAAGATCAGGCTGGCCCCTCCAAGGGATAAAGATAAGGAGGGCGCGGTCGTTACCATCCCCGATAAGCTCAAGGGCAGTGAGGTTGCAATTTTCGAGGTCAGATTGCGTCGCATCTGATAGTCAGTTTATCGACCGGCGGATATGCGAAACGAAACGCGCAAGTCTGAAAAGGCGGTCCACCGAACGAGCATTGTATACTGCGCGCTGGGGTGCATACTCATAGCCTCAGTCTGGCACAGTGGCTTGGGAATTGCGCGCGCCGCAGGGCAAATAAGCGATAGCGCGCGCGCGCGAGTGCGCCAGGCAGTCTCGGCGGTTGGGATCATTTATGTGAACGGCACGGGGAGTATGGCCTCGCAGTTTCCGCGCCTGCGAGGCTCCGGCGTCGTGATCCGGGCGGATGGCGTGATTGTGACCAACTATCATGTCATTCGCTATGACAACGAAGACCGGCTGTATGATGAGATAATTCTCGCCCTGCCGTCTTCCGGCGCTCAGACGGCTTCAGAGGCGCGATACCGGCTCAAGCCTGTTGTAATAAATAAAGAATACGACCTCGCGCTACTGCGGGTCGTGGGTGACGAATCCGGACGGCCCGCATCCGGGGCTTTGAGCTTGCCTGCGATTGAGCTTGGCGATTCGCACAAGATCGAGCTGATGGAGGAGATAATCATAATCGGCTTTCCCGGAAAAGGCGGCGCGACTGTAACCGTAAATTCCGGCATGATTGAAGGCATAGACAAGCTCGAAGAATGGATCAAGACCGACGCGCGGCTCATGCGCGGCAATAGCGGCGGCGCGGCGGTTGACCGCGAAGGAAAGTTGATCGGCATCCCATCAAAAGTAGTTGCCGATAGCCAGCCGATTGATAAAGACGGCGACGGGTTCCCCGATGCGACCAGACAGTTTGGGGCGGTAGGTTTTTTGCGCCCGGCCCATCTGGTCGCCTCGATGCTTGTGCGGCTCGGCGAATCAAGTCCGAGAAGCGCCCCGGCCAGCAGTTCGGGAGCGGTTGCTTCACAGATGCGGCGAGAAGCGCCGCAGGTCATTCAGCCGAAGTTTGTTGTGATGGTGCGCGGCGTGGTCAAGTCCGCTTCGACGGGAAAGCCCGTAGCAGGCGCGCGGATTGGGATAGTGCCTTTGGGAAGCCGCGAGGTGACGGCAAGCAATCTGATCGCATGGGCCGGCACGGACGCGGAAGGCCGGTTTGAATTAAACAGGCGCGTGTCGCCGGGCCGCTATACGCTGAAAGCAACGGCTTTTAGCTACCAGGCCTTTACAGCAGACGTTGAGATAAAGCAGGAGGGAGGGAGTCTGGTTGTAGAGTTGCGTTCGTCATTGTGAGTAAATGTAATTGCTTTTAATTTGAACTTGTATATACTGCTTTACGCCTTTTGTATTTAATATCGGCAGGTTGAGCAAAAATTTAGGTCGAGTGCAATATTTCCTCTAAGTCTTCCGTCATGTCATGGTAGGAGAACTGCCGGGCAGTTAAAGTCTAGAGCTGGTTCTCACAAATAAATCAGGCAAAGGACCGGCCCGAAGAGTCCCTTTAATTATCCCGGTTTTTCAGATTTGTAATGTTTTAGAGATATTTACCATTACCTTTATGAGACCGATTCCTAGAATCGGGTATTTGCTCTTATTCTTTCAGCAACCTTAATCGAGTAATAGCTTGTAGCTAGGTTTATTCGGCTTAACGTACAACGGCGACGAGCAGGAGATATAACCCGTAATGGCCCCTGTACTTGCGTTAGATACCCGGAGCTATGGCAACCATTTCCCATTGCCTTGGCTGGAGACTGCCTATAATCTGAGACTCAAGGCTTTTTTCAAAATTCTTGTATACCTAAGAAGCATCAACTGTCACACCACTAAGTTCTTAACTCTTACTCATTATATTAGCCGAGCGATCTGGGCAAATCTTTACGGAGATTGTCCTTCACCTAATTCTTAGAACCAGAGGAACATTGAAAGCATTCTGGACCATGAAACTCACGCAATTCTTGGAAAGGACGGGATCAACAATGGTAATCACAAAGAAGACAGGCTTGAAAGGTATGGCTCTCGTATTAGCATATATTGTGAGTGTTGTACTCATCAACACTCTTGGCGCGGACGTAAGCGCTCAATCCGAGATCGGGGGGGGGCCGCAAAGCCCCGCTTCCCAAGCGCTAATAGAACCTCTCAGCATTGATCCGTTCATCACAGAGACAGGAAATATCACGCTATCAATTGACGGACTGGGTACTCTGGCCGCAACTGGAACCATAGAAGTGCAGAAGCCTGCCGGGGCGACCGTAAGAGCCGCTTTTTTAGCGGCTGCTACCATTCCAGGCCCTCGCATTCTGGCCAACGGGGATGTCAAGATTAATGGTAACGATGTCACCTGGGACACCATAGTCCCTGGCGGTTTCGGAACTCCCGGCAACACAACTTCTAACGGATTTGCAGATGTGACATCAATCGTGAAGCCGATAGTTGACGCCGCTGCGCCAGGATTATCGTCGCTCACTATAACGGAGGTGAATTCCACCACTCTAGACGGAGAGGTACTGGCAGTAATTTTCGACGATCCTAACCAGACTACTATCAACACGGTAATTATTTTATTTGGTGCTCAAAGTAGCGAAGGGGATACTTTCATCGTTAATACTGCTGATCCTATTAATCCGGTTAACCCGATTGATTTGTCTTTCGGCATATCATTCGGCTTTCAGCCCGGTGGTCAATTCAGCATCGTTGATGTAAATGGAGTGCGTCTAACATCATCAGCAGGTGGTCAGGATGATGGGCAGGGAGCTAACGGCGCGCTTCTGACGGTTGGAGGTATAGGTGATTCTAACACAAACCCACCTCCCTTCGCCGACGATAGCGGAGGGCCTCGCACTGACGATGAGCTTTACGACCTCAGGCCATTTGTCGTGGCCGGCGACACTACAATAACTATAAATACTCAAAACCCATCAAATAATGACAACATCTTTTTTGCCGCCTTTTTCTTTAAGGATGCCAGGGCAGCGATTGACGATTGTGTACTCACCTGCTCTCCCGATATCAGTACGTCGAATGATTCCGGACGGTGCGGGGCTACAGTTAATTTTCCTGCTCCGACAACCAGCGAGAGCTGTGGTCCGGTGACGTGCGTTCGGAGCGACGGACAATCAGGCTTCTTCTTCCCTTTGGGCACGACGACGGTCACCTGCACAGCGCAGAGTTCTGAGAATAATGTTTTTCAGACTAGTTGTAGCTTCACAATCACAGTCACGGATACGGAAGCGCCAAAGATCGTCTCCTGTCCTCGCGACATAGTGCAGAATGCGGACTTAAATCAGTGCTCGGCGGTCGTAAACTATCCGGTGCCGGGCGTGACCGACAATTGCCCCGGCGCGAGTATAATCTGTATACCGCCTTCAGGTGAGAGGTTAGAGGCGGGCACATCGAAGACCGTTACTTGCACGGCGACCGATGCAGTAGGCAGAAAATCTGAATGCTCTTTCAAGATTAGCGTACAGGATGCCCAGCCGCCTACGATCGTCTGTCCGACAACGCCCGTGCAAATTGACGCCGGTGGCGCATGCACAGTTACCGTTCCCGACATAACCTCTAGTGTCAGGAATTCGGTCTCGGATGCTTGCACGCCAGCCGCCAATCTGACTATAACCCAGACACCTGCGGCAAACTCTTCAGTGGGGTCAGACCTCCGATCAATCAACGTTACGGTGTCGGATGGGGCAGGCGTCTCGACAACCTGCCAGGTTCCTGTGACGGTGATTAATAGCGGCGGCCAGGCAGCGCAGGTGACAATCGGCAGCGGCAGCGAGCTTGATCTTTCGGTCAATCTGCTAAGCAAGAAGAAGAAAAAGAAGAAAGTGAAACCCGCAGTCGCCACCGGCACATTCACCGTCAAGAATGTCAAATGTGATCGCACAAGCCTCACGCTTCCGTTTGGAGGTGTCAGGCGCGTGACCGACGCGGGAGCGGGCAAACCGATTAATAACCCGGATGACAACAAATTCTTCTCCGTCTTTACCGGATGTGGGAACTTGCGAACCAAGCTCAATGTTGGCCAAAACGTGACTATTGGTTTCAACGAGGAGGTTTGCTTTACGGTGGAGTTTACTCCGACGATTCCGCCCGTCGGCACGGCCACAACCAATCTGTCGGCTTCCGAGGTCTTGCCCGGCGACTTCAAGTCGGAAGTCCTTCTTGCCGGCATTAGTCCCGTCATGATTCGCGCCAGGGTAGCTAGCGAAGTGAAGCTGATTGACCCTGCAACAGGCGACTCCAATAACCCTGTCGTGACCCTTTGCCAGTCGGGCACCGATCAGTTCACAGTCCGTTACCACGCCTGGAGTCCGAGCAAAGCCGATGTCCGAAGCGTCAAGTACGATTTCCTTGATAGCTCAGGCGGCACCATCAAGACTATCGATGTTGATCTCGCCGGGCCAATTTCCGGAACGAGTCTGGTGAACGGCCAGAGCTTCAATGTCGAGCAGTCTTTTAGCGGGACGGGTGTCTCATCGGTGAGAGTCACATTGAATGGGCCCAGCTCTTCGTCTACGGCAACTTCAGGCTCGATCAGCCCGAGCTGTCCGTCAGCCATTCAATTGCAATCGCAACAACGCGCGACGCTGTTTTTGCCTGGCTTAACAGTTGACGCGGTGAAACCCTGAACCGATGAAAAGCAAGGAGGAGTCAGACTGCTGATTTCGAGTGTTCTGACTCCTGCTTTCTGGCTTCTGAATGCTTATAGGAGATATATAAATGAAAGTGAAATACTCAGCTATACCGCTCTGCTTGATCCTGATCGCGATTCAGGTTTCGATACCGGCGCTCGCGCGCTCCAATGGCGGAAACTCAGATGAAGACCGCCCGATTCGCCTCTACGCGACGACAACCGAGACAGGCCCTATCGGCAGGATGGAATCGTTCACCACGGCGAGGGTCAACGGGCTCCGCAGCAAGAACGAGCAGCTCATCTGGGGCGGCGAAATATTGCAAGCGCCTCCCGACAGAAGCGCCCGCGTCTGGCTTGACGGCGTGGGGCATGTCACTCTCAATTCAGGCGCGATAGCAAAGCTACGGGTGACGCCCAAGAGGTTCGATGATACAATTGACGGCGCTGTTTTGATCGCATCGCTCATCAAGGGAGACGTAACTGTGAAGCTCGGACAAACTGCCGAAGCATACGTCGAAGCGAGCGGCTCCGCACTGGTCGCATCTCGCGGGGCGAGCTTTCGCGTGGGGGCAGGCGAAAGCGGCCCGCAGTTTGAAGCCATGACGGGTGCTGTGAGCGTTGAGGCACAGATTCCACAAGGCAGGTACAGCATACGCCCCGTCGCAGGCCGCGCAAACATCTCCGTGCGCAATCGCCAGACCAGAGAAGTTCAAGTCCAGGTCACGGACGAGAACGACAAGCCTGTGCCTGACGTGGCTGTTGTCTTCAGTCTCGGCGGGAGCGGAGCGACCCTCGGAGCGGGCGCAACCACAGCCACCGTCACTACAAACGCTTTAGGAATAGCGACCACAACCGTAACGGGCGCGGCCCAGGGCGTGTCTTCAGTCACGGCGACTATAGCGGGAACAAACGTTTCCACAACCATCGGCGTCACCACAGTTGCGGCGGCAGGCGTTTTGACGGGCACTACGCTCGCCATCGTAGCGGCCGCTGCGGCAGGCACAGTAGCCACCGTAGTCGTTGTTAACCAGGTTAATGACAACGACAATAACCAGGATATAACCCAGACCGGGCCGCCGGTTTTTACTCCTAGAAACAGGTGATAGTTTGGCCCAGAACTGATTTTCAAGACGTGGCAGGCGCGAATCCGGATTCGCGCCTGCCACTATAGTTGAGGAAGTATTTATGAAAAGAAGCACAACAACTTTGCTTATCACAGTATTATCGCTTTTCCCTCTTATGTCGCTTACACACGCTCGCGCTTACGCCCAGGCTCAGGCTCAGGGTGAGCGCACGATCAAGATGAAACGGCAGGAGGTCAAAATAGGCGCAACGCGCAAGGAAGTTTCGGCGGGCAGCGCAGAGCAAATGAATCTCTGGGCTGTGCTGATAGGCGTATCGCGCTTCCAGTACGGCGACCAGGATATTAACGGCAATTATATTTCCAACCTGAGATTTGCGGATGCGGACGCGCAGGCATTCTACGACTTTCTGCGCAGCCCGGAAGGCGGAGGCTTTCGAGACGAACGCGAAGGCGGCCACATGATATTGCTGAAGGATGAAGAAGCGACTAAAACCAGTGTCCAGACGGCGCTGGCGAAGCTAAAGCAGACCAAGCCGAATGATTTCTTCATCATATTCATCGCCGCGCACGGGATGCTCGCTCCTGATACTGATGCGGTTACGAAAACGCCGATTGAAAGACCTTACTTCGTTTTACATGACACGGACCCGCGCGACTTCAAAAAAACCGGGCTTCCGATGGATGAGTTCCGCCAGTTGATAAGAGAGATACCGGCTAAGAAAGGGCTTGTGCTGTCGGACACCTGTCACAGCGCGGGGGTCCAGTTGGACGGGCGCGGCTCGACTACTCCTCGCGTGAACGCCAGGTACATAGAGGAGATGAAGAGCATTGATTCAGGCGTCGGGTTTATTTCGTCGGCAGGCCCATTTGAAGCGGCCAAAGAGCCTGCTTATTTAGAGCACGGCGCTTTCACATACAGCCTGCTTGAGGGCTTGCGCGGCAATGCAGACGTGGACCAGGACGCGAAGGTGACGTTCAAAGAGATAGCAGAGTATGTTCGCGAAGAGGTGCCGAAGATAACCGACAGCGCGCAACACCCGGAAGCAAGGACAGACATGCTGGAAGCTAATTTCCTTGCGCTTTCAGTAGTCGACTACGCCGACCTGAACCCTGAGACGGGCTCTGACCAGTACGGCATGCTGGTGATTCGCACGCCTGATCTCGACGGCGTCGAAGTCGCCATTGATGACTCGTACCGCGAAAAGATGGACGCGCGAACGCAACGCGCGGTCAAAGTAAAAGCAGGCCCGCGAAGACTCTCTTTTACCAGAGGAGCGATCAGGCAAGATATTCAAGCAATGGTCGAGCCTCGCAAATCAAAATACGTCGAGGTCAATCTCACGTTCAGCCAGGGCGATGAAGAGTCGTTGATCGAGCCAACCGCCAAGCAATTGAATGTCTATATGACCGAGGCCAAGGAGCCGTCAAAGTCGGCGAGAAAACTATTTCAGGAAGGCGTCGAGAGCTTCAACAAGCAGAAGTTTGATGCTGCGGTAGAACTGCTCAACCGCGCCATTCAGGAAAATGGAGGCGTTTACCCGGACGCGCTCGTCTATCTCGGCCGCGCCCAGCAATCGCTCGGCCAGGAAAAGGCTGCTGTAGCCAGTTTCAAGCGGGCGCTTGAGCTGAGACCATCAGATTACGAGGCCGAGGCATTACTGGCGGAGGCAGAGCTTAAGGCGGGCGGTAATGTCGCGGATGTGATCGCACGGCTCAAAGATATTATCTATCGTCATCCACGATATGGATTTGCCCGCGTCGTCTACGCGGACGCATTGCTGCTGCGCCAAGATTATATCAACGCTGAACGGCAATTGAAGCAAGCCATTGATCTTGAGCCGAAATCTCCGGCTGCGCGCTTGATAATGGCCGAGGTGCTGACGTTTCAGCGCTCGAAGGTAAAATGCAAGCAGGCCGTTGAGGAAGCCCAAAAGGCGCTGGAACTATTTGATGCGGTCTCGCGCAAGCAAGTATCGCCCTCGCGCGGTCTCAAGCGGCTGTCTATATCGCACGTGATATTCGGAGGCGGGCGTTACGTCAATTACTCAGCCCTGGCCGAAACGCAGTACATACTCGGCTACTCGCTCGTCGGTCTGGTCCGCGCCGACGACACTCTGACCGACCGCAATCTATATCTCGGCCGCGCACGGGCGAGCATTGACGAAGCGATCAGGCTGGCCCAAAAGGTCTCGGCTAAGGAGCGGCTGTCGTTGGCCCTGGACGCGAGCGCACAGATTTACGTGCTTCAAGCCGACCCGCTGCGCGCGATCAAAGATGGCGAAGAAGCTCTTAAAATGACCAGCGCTGACGACCTGAAAGGCGAGATCCACCTGACATTATCCGAAGCCTATAAGAGCGATCAGAAATACGCGAAGGCTTCGGACCACCTCAAACAGTATCTTGCTTTGTCCGGCTCACTGCTGAATCCGAAAGAGCGCAGCGAATTAGAAGCGGAGCTTGAGATGCTCAATCGAAAGAAGGTAGCTAACAAGCAGAAGTAAGCCGTTCACAAACAGAGAATGCAGTTTAGGTTTTCACAGGCTTGCTGCGTCTCACACGGGCCGCTTAAAGCCGCGCTCGATGTCGCGCAACTGCATGCGCATGATGCTCGGGCGGCCATGCGGGCAGGTCATAGGGTTGTGTGTCTTCATCAACTCGTCTATCAGCCACTGCATCTTTTCACTCGTCAGCGGCATGTTGACTTTGATAGCGGCTTTGCAAGCGAGCGACGCGGCCATCTGGTTGCGAAGGTTTTCGATATTAAAGTCGCGTCGCTCGCGCTCGACCACGGCGAGCGCCTCGCGCACAAGCTGAACCACGTCGGCTGATGAAAGCCCCGCCGGTGCGGTCTTTACTGCTATCGTGCGACCTGAAAGCTCCATAGTCTCCACGCCAAGGCTATCAAGCTCTTGCCGGACTACGGCAAATGCTTGCGCTTCAGCCGGGCTGAGGTCCAGCGTTTCGGGTATTAGAAATTGCTGCACATCGGCGGCGCGCGCGAGCCTTCCGTCGCGTATCTCTTCAAACAATACCCGCTCGTGCGCCGCGTGTTGATCTACAAGCAACAGCCCCTCTTCGTCGGTTGCCACGATATAGCTGTCCCTGATCTGCCCCAGCGGTTTGATACCGTGCCCAAGCCCCGGAAGGGCCTGCTTTTCCAAGCCCTGATCTTCGAGTGGTTGATCTTCAAGCCAGGTTTCGTTTGAAACCGTGCCGTTGGCAACCGAGTGCTCGACCGGCTCGCTGGCTGCGTTGGCCTGTTCGACGCTCGAATAGATTTGCTCTTCAACTTCGCGCGGGATGCTGCTCGCGCTCGCCTCATCCGTCATCCGAACAGGTATCGGAGCATCGACAGTGTCAGGCTCTTTTACAACACCGGGCGCAATTTGCAAGCGTTCTGCCAGCGATGGCCTATATTGAGAATTCGAGTATTGAGAATTCGAGGGAGGTCTGCTTGCGCCGCTCTCTGGCTGCCTGCGTGCGGACGCGTCGCCTATTCCGGGGACGCGCGTTACGGGCTGAGTTTTCCGAAGCGCGTCGGCAATTGAGTCGCGGATAAAAGCCAGTATCGCGCCTTCTCGCAAAAAGCGCACTTCGGTCTTTGCGGGGTGGACGTTGACATCGACTTCGGTCGGCGGCACTTCGATAAAGAGTATAGCCGCAGGGTAAGTCCCCGAAGGCATCATCGAGCGGTACGCTTCGACAAGCGCGCGGCCAATAAGCTGATCGCGAACAAACCTGTGATTGACAAACAGATACTGCGCGTCACGCGAAGACCGCTGCTCCTGTGGGTTCGACACAAAGCCGACCAGCCGCAGGCCGTCCAACTGGCTGTTTACTTCTACGAGCTTTCCTAGCAGCGAGCCGCCGAGCACTTGATAAGCCCGCTCTCTGAGCGACTGTGATTGCGAGACGCGAATGGCTTCGCGCCCGTTGTTGATGAGCAGGAACGATGTTTCAGGATTTGCCAGCGCATAATGCTGCACCAGGTTGGTTATATGAAAACTTTCTGTCGCGTCGCTCTTGAGAAATTTGCGGCGCGCGGGGATGTTGAAGAAAAGGTCTTTTACTTCTACCTCGGTGCCGCCCGGCCACGCTACGTCACGGACCGCAACAAGACGCCCGCCGTTAAATTCGACTTCGGTTCCTTCCACGTCGCTTTCGGTCTTCGTTCGCAGAAACAACCGCGCGACCGACGCGATTGACGGGAGCGCTTCCCCGCGAAAGCCCAGCGTAGTGATCGCTTCAAGATCGTCAACCGTGCGAAGCTTTGACGTAGCGTGGCGCTCGAAAGCCGTAATCGCGTCATCGCGCGTCATGCCTTCGCCGTCGTCTACGACGCTTATGAGCCGCTTGCCGCCCGCCTCAACCTCTACGCTGATCTTGCGCGCGCCCGCGTCCAGCGCGTTTTCGAGCAGTTCTTTGACTACAGACGAAGGCCGCTCTACGACTTCGCCCGCCGCAATCTGGTTGGCGAGCGCATCTGGCAATACTTTGATCTTCGACATTGCGGTCTTCCTTATCGATAATTATGAGAAGGTTATTATAACAAGATTTGGCCTGGAATCAGCCGGTCGTGGATGACTCTTTTTCGGGCGAAATGTTATACCTCTTTTTGATCCAGGGCAGATTGAGCGCGACGCTGTCATCCTCCATCCTGAGCCAGGGGAATAACTCCCGTGGTATCTCCGGCTTTTTAATCGCGAAAGCGAACAGATTCGACTGCTTTGAGAACAATTTGCTGGCGAGCTTGGCCACAGGGTAAAGAGCGAGTGCCATCAATAAAAAGAATTGATTTCGATCTACCAGCGAGCCGAAAGGAAACTTCAGGTCATAGTAGAATCTGACGTCGGGCTTTGCCTGGGGGGCGTAAGAAGCGATGGTCTTTTTGACCTCTCTTTCCGTCCACCTGTAGACATAATTCGGTATAAGAGTATTTCTCACCCCGCCAAAATCGAGACCTTCCGTTACTACGTTGCAGACTTCGTACTCTTCGGCCAGCCCCATCTTGATCGCCAGCTTCAGAAGGAGCGATTCCCTCGCCTCGATAACCAGTATGCCCTTCCTGGCCACCCGGTACATTTCAAGCAATGCGCGGTGCGGCGATTGGCAGTGATGAAGGCCGGCATTGACTACTACAAAGTCGTATTGCGCATCCGGGAACCCCAGATTCTCCGCATCCTGGTAACTCCACGTGTAAGGTGAGAACTCGTCACCCGGCTCGCGCGTGTCAAGATTCGAGATGGTGACGTTGGTGAAGCCTAGATCGGCGAATATCGACTTATCTTTGGTCGTCCCGCAAATGACAAGCACAGCCATGTCCTTCGCCAGAAACCCCGTCTCTAAGAGCTTCTGTAGAAGCGAGCTGTAAAAGTGTCTCGCATCATTTGCGTCAATGAGCTTCTTGACGAAGGGTCTGTTCTTTAACTCTGTCACTTTTATAACCGGGTATTTAAGAGTTCCGACGCGGGACTGACTATAAATAGCTTCTCACAATCTCCACCAGTTGCCGTGCGCGGTGGCGAAACGTATGCTCTTTCAGCACGCGCGCGCGCGCCGCCCGCCCGACGGCCAGCCGCTCGGACTCGTGAGACAGCAGGTATCGATAACGATCTATAGCCTCTTCTCTGCTGTGGACGACGAATAGCTCTTTACCGGGCTCGAACCATTCCTCGATTCCCTCATACGTGTTGGCTACAATACAGGCTTCCATGCTCGCCAGCTCAAACGGGCGGGAAGATGATGAGGCGTAGATGGAGGCGTGAGCGGCCCGCGTGATGCACAGGTTTATCTTGCTGCGACAGGCGTATTCTCGCAACTTGTTGAAGCTCAAATAGGGCAATATCTCCGTGCGCCCCAGATCGCCGAGCTTCGTGCCGCGCGTGGCGAAGCGAGCTTCCGGTAAAGCTTGCGATGCCGAGGTGATCATATCGTCAATCCACTGCGACCGATATTCGCGCCCATGACCATAAAAGAAAACGTCTATGTCCTGGCGGGCGACCTCCATAGGGCTAAAGACATCCGTATCCACGCCATAATATAAGGGGTGCACTTCGCGCGCCCCCAGATCGCGCAGCGAGGCGGCGGCGCCCCGGCTGTTGCTGATAAAGGCCGTATACTCGGACGGGTTTGAGCCTTGATAAATTCGAAAGCCGCTGGCAAACCCACGCAGATTGGGCAGGCTGGCAGGCACGTCGCCGTCATAATAAAAGACCGGCTTGTTGAACTTGCGTTGTATTTCAGCCGGCAATCCGACCAGTTGATTGAGCGGCACGGTCAAAAAGATTAAAGCGTCTATGTCCGGCTGGGCGGTGAGGATTCGGTTGAGGTGGCGCGCCCATATCGGCGCAATGAAGGATTGAGCGGCGCGGCGCACCAGGCGGTCTGATAAGCCTTCGTCCGGATTGTCTGTCAGTTGAGCCTGCGGTCTGTTGTCTATAAGTTTATTAACGTTGTCGCGCGCGAATTTAAAAGTGTCGCCTTGAAGCTTCGCAGGATTAGGCTCCGCGCGCCACCACAGCGTTTCTATAGCAGGCCCGTGGTAAGGCGTAGCTACTACATCCACACCGACCTCGTACATAGCCTTCAACAGTTGCCACCACGCCGGGGTGGCGCTGAACGGCTGAGTCAGATCGAGTGAGGATACGACAAATAGGATTTTCATAAATATAGAAAGATAATGAGTAAAAGGATAATTAATCCTCGACCGTCATTGTAACAGAACCGTTGACCTCTGTAATATCTTTCGAATCGTGCTTCAGAATTCACGCGAGAGCGGCGACCGGGTTCTCTTTCACATCTTTTTCCCGCCAAGCTTTGCCTTGATGCGCGCAGGCAAT
This sequence comes from Blastocatellia bacterium, assembly GCA_963728545.1. Classification (GTDB taxonomy): domain Bacteria; phylum Acidobacteriota; class Blastocatellia; order UBA7656; family UBA7656; genus DASUNP01. Next base: position 44,227 of record CAVSKO010000002.1, on the reverse strand, counting down.
CCGGTCAGTTTTTCGGTCGGGCGTTTTTTGAACAAGGTTCCGTGATCGCCTGCAAGCTCTTCGGGCGGGCGGCCATTGCTGTAATAGTACAAGGCCAGCGACTTGCGTGTTTGACCGGCCGGGCACGCGAGAGCATCAGGATGGCCGTGATAGGAATAATCCGTGGTGCTAAAGATAACAAGGCGATTAAAGACCGGGAGTATCCTCTGCACGCTCCGAGTCATATCACGGTTCCAAAGCTCCAGATACCCTCCGTACTCTTCTCGCCACCCTTCGTTAAGATAAAGCAAGAGGTTCAGCCTGCGATCAAGGTCAAGCCTCTCGTGCCGGTTGAAATCGGCGTGAATCTTCAAAAAGCCGCCTCTTTCGATCTGGTGCAATCCCCCGCCCCAAAAATGCGGATCGGGAATCAGACCCTTTATCCCCGTTAACGTTTCCAGGAAATCGATGAAGATCGATGAGTTCAACTGATACAAGAAAAGGCGCGTCATATCGCCCAATTGAGTCTCGCGCGTCGAAGCCAGCTTCCGCTCTTCGCGGTTATTAAATTTGTTCCAATCGATCCCGCCGGGATTGGGAAACTCTTCGATTATCGCTTTCAAGTCTTCTTCGGAGAAAAGATCGTCAATGACGACGTGAGGGAAAGGCTCCGCCTCGGCGTACGCGCCGCGAAGTTTTTCGGCCAGCTCTTGCAGCTTGTTTGAATCGAGGAACAGTAATCGGCTCAATGTCATAAAGGATTCTTGTTTGCTACGGAAGAATTAATGTAGCGCAACCGGGGTGTCTTGCGCCACTGACTCATTAAAAGTAAGATCGAAAAGTCGAATCCAATTGGAGGCGTAACGAATGATAAGACACGTCGTATTCTTTAAGTTTAAGCCGGAGGCGAGCGCGGCAGAGCGAAAAGAGGCACTGGACGGGTTGCGCGCGCTGCCCGACAAGATCGATGTCATACGAGAATTCGAAATCGGCGAAGACGTGTTGCGCGCTCCTCGCTCGTGGGATGGCGTGATCGTCGCCACCTACGACGACCTGGAAGCCCTGGAGATATACACACGCCACGACGAGCATACGGCGGCCGCTTTGAAGCTCCGAGCGATTGCGGACGCCATCGGCTCGGTTGATTATGAATATTAGACCAGATTGCATTTGAACGAGAGGCAATGACCGGATAATCAAGTGCCGTCAGTTCGTCGCAAAGATCGCAAAGAGCCGCAAAGACCGCCAAAAATATTTGCGAACTTCGCGTTATTTTGCGTCCTTTGCGGCGAACTGACGGCTTTCCTAAATCCAGTAAGTCATAAGCTCAATTGAAATTCGCTCTAAGTCGAAGAGCCTGTGTGGTCGTGTATGATCTTCCACCCGTCGGGGAGGCGGCGGAAGATGAGCGTAAACAGGCCGCCGGGCTCGCTCGATTGCATCTTCAACCGCCAGCGGCCCCGTACGAATGCGCTGGCCGGCCCGAGCATCTCTATCTGGATGTCTGAAAACTCCAACTGGCCCATCTCGCTCCCCTCTTTTTGATAAGTCTCGCGATACCGACCTAGAGTCTCCTTCCAGCCCGCGGTCTTTGTCCCGCCCGAATAAAAACTGAGGCTGGGCGAGTTCCAGTAGCCGGCCATAAACGTTTCGAGGTCGCGGCGGTTCCACGCCTCCACCTGCCGGTCCAGCACTGCGCGAATCTCTTGCACAGACTTTGGCACGGCAGGTTTTTTATCCTTGGCGCAGACCGGGAGAGAAAAAGAGAGAATTACGAGAGTCGAGATTAAACTCTTCAACGCAACTTGATTTTGACTGACCATATTTTAGCCTCCGGCATCGATCTCTTCTCGGTGATCATACGCGATCACGTCGGGTCGCGCAGCCAATTCTTTAAAGACGAGAAGCACATCTTTATCGCGCAGCTTTGCGGCGCGCTTCTCTTCAAGACGTCGTTTGCGGGCCTCGGGCAACAACTTTATGGCCGCCGCAAGCGATGAGAGAAAACCCGGCTTGAGCCTCAACGGCGCGGTCAGCGCAAGCAGGACTACCCACGCGATGTGCGATGCAAGCATTCCATTGTCGTGAAGATTTATCCAGTGAAAGAGCAAGCGGTTTCGCCTCTCGATCCGCCGGACACGCCGCCGCTTGAGCTTTCCGATTGTCGAAGAGATGCGGTGTCGCGCGACCGACCGAGGCTCGTAAAGAACTGTGTAGCCGCGCTTCCATGCGCGATAACTCAACTCGACATCTTCCCAGTAAAAGGGTGACAACAATTCGTCGAACCCGCCGAGTTGTAAAAATTTATCCCTGTCGAACATTGCGGAGCCGCCTCCCGCAAAGATCGAATAGAGCGGCCCTCGGCTTCCTTTTTCATGCGAGGTGCGTGTTATATAGCTTCGATGGACGCGAAAGAAGCCGCGCCCGAAGCCGCCGACTTTGCCCGTTCCGCACTCTTCGCCGCTCTCAAGCTCGATCACGCGACAGTGTGCCGCAAACACCGTCGGGTCGGAAAAATTCTCGACCAGCGGCGCGATCGAACCGGCATCGACCTCAACATCATTGTTCAACAAAAAGACGAGCCTGTGGCTTGCCGCCTCCACTCCGCGATTACAGGTCTTTGCGAAGCCGAGATTCTCTTCATTTTTCAAGATTCTCCATTCAGGATTTGAGATTTGAAATCTCGAATTTGAAATCTCTTCGGCCAGCCACGGGCAAGTCTCGTCGGTGCTGCCGTCGTTGACGATGATGATTTCGACGGACGCCGAGGATTGGCGCGTGTACTCGGTTGCCGCAAGGGTAACTGACGGCAGGAATCGTTTGAGCAGAAGGATTCCGTTCCAGGTGGGAATCACTATGCTGACGCCGGGTTTCATCAATTGTGCGCAGTATCAGTGCCGGTGTTGACCTATTGACCCCACAGCCTGATCCGGGTTAGCTCTCTTTTCGAGTTTTTCAAGGTTTGTGTGGCTCCCGATTGCGACGAGCGCGTCGTGCTCCTGTATCACCGTGTCGGCCGAAGGATTAAAGATCATCTCTCCGTCGCTGCGACGGATGGCGATGACTATCACATCGAGGTCGGAGCGAATTCCCGTGTCTCTCAGAGCGCGATTCAAAAATGGCGAGCCTCGATGAATCTCTATCTGCTCCATCTCTAATTCCAATCGCTCGGTCATCGTCGCAAGCTCAAGGAAATCGGCGACTGCCGGGCGCAACAGCACCTGCGCCATCTGGTTCGAGCCTGTGATGACGGGCGAGACAACCTTGTTTGCGCCCGCTTTTAACAGACGGCCAACGGCAGCCTCATCGTTCGCGCGGGAGACTATCATCAAATCCTTGCTGATGTCGCGCGCCGTGAGCGTGATGTAAAGGTTATCAGCGTCCGAAGAGACCGCGCACACAAGGCCGCGCGCGCGGTCTATGCCTGCGGCCCGAAGCACGTCGTCGTCCATCGCATCGCCCATCAAAACGAGATGGCCTTGCGCGAGCAGCCGCTCCGCCAGCGACTCGTCGCTCTCGATGACTACAAAATCATAACCGCTGCGGGCGATCTCGCGAATCACGCGCGAGCCTATGCGGCCAGCCCCGCAGACTATGTAATGGTTGGTGAGCTTGTTAATGTCCTTAAACATTTTGCGCTTTCCAAAGGCCGAGAGCAGCTCGGACTCTAACACCGCCTGGGCTGCCGCAGACAGGGCATAGCCGATTGTGCTCACGCCCAGAATAATGAGAACCACGGTGAAATACTTCGCCTCACGGCTCATGTCATCCATCTCGCCGTAGCCTATAGTAGTTAAAGTATAAAGCGTGAAAAAGAAGCAGTCGAACCAGTCGTGCCCGGTAATCAGCTTCAAGCCGATTGTGCCAAATGCAATGAGGCCCGCCACTGCGCTTATCGCGATATAGAATCTCTTTTTTGGTGACATGTCGAAAGAGAGCCGAAGCTGTATGTTATCCTCGCGCGGGCTTCGGTGGCAAGAATCGAATTAAGAGTGGCGATGCCCGAAAAAGCAAAAGGGAGGCGCGGGCGGCCTCCCTTGACGAATAAGAATTAAAGAATGATCAGACGGCAGTGCTGACGTTTGGTAAAAGGCTTCCGCGAGGACGCGTAGTAGTGCGGCGCTTCTCTAAAGTTACGGTTACGGTTTGCTCTGCGCGGTCGCGCAGGATAGTCAGCGTAATCTGCCCTTCTTCCTTGTCAGTAATCGCCTCGACCAGCGTGTCTATGTTTTCTACCTTCTTGCCGTTTATCGCCGTAATAACGTCTCCCGCTTTAAGCCCTCCCTTGGCCGCGGGCCAGTTCGCCTGAACCTCCGTGACCAGAATGCCGCGTCCGCTTTTTACGCCAAAATATTCGGCAAGCTGGCCCGTGAGCGGCTCAATCGTTATTCCGAGCCGCGTCCCCATGAAGCCTCCGAAGCGGCCATAGTTAAAGAAATTATAGTTGCCAAAATCTCCGAACTCTCCTGGCTCACGTGGCTCTCGCGGTTCGCGCGGCTCACGTGGCTGTCGCGGCTCGCGTGGCTCTCTCCATCCGGGCTCAAGCATTGCGAAATCCGAGGACCGCTTGCTCAAGGTGGCGGTGAGCGTCTGCTGATTGCCGCCGCGAAAAACTTCTATCGGTACGTTTCGGCCGGCGGGCGTTTCGCGCATCAGGCGCTGTAGCTCACCGACGCTATCAACGCGCCGCCCGTTAAAACTCACTATCGTATCGTTCTCTTTAAGCCCTGCTTTATCGGCGGGGCTGCCCTCTACGACTTTCATAACAAGCGCGCCGCGCTCTTCTTTAAGCCCAAGCTCGCGCGCGCGCTCCGAGGTGATCTCTTCAAGGTAGACGCCCAGGTAGCTCGCTTCGCCAAAGTTCATAGGCGCAGAAAAAGTCCAGGCTTCGGCCGCCTGATTTTGGCCTTTGCCTTTGGCCTTTTCTTTATCCTTTTGACCTTCGGCGGTCTGCGCCTGCGCCGCCCCGGCGGCGAGAGCGACAAACAAGAAAAAAGCTATCGTTTTTAATCTCAGCATTGCGGTCTCTCCTAATATTAAGTAGGCCCAGTCTTAAGCATTTACCACGCGCGGCTGGGTAGAAAGTTCCAAAATCTGGCCGATTATCACATTCCTCGAAGGGGTTGAATCAATTCTGTTTAATGGCTCTCTGTATATTATTTCCGCTTCTCGTAGCGCGCAAGACGCGACGGGCCAGCCAGGGCATATGCCCAAAGACTCCCGCCAGAAAGTTTGCCGCGCGCGGCGAAAAAGCCACGCCCCTCAACATCCCCGCAGCCATCATACGGCTGTTGAACTCCAGATCATAACGCATCTGGTAGTAGGATAAGACTTGCTCGACGTTAGTGACAGAGTCGGGCGCATCATTTCGGGCTTCAAGAATCGCTTCGGCTGCTATCTCGCCGGTTCTGAGCGCGATTTGAATCCCCGTGCCCGTAAACGGGTTGATCATGCCTGAGGCATCTCCTATGGCGATGATCCCCCCTTTCGACAAACGACGCTTGCCGAAAGCGAGCGGGCCGACGCTGTACCACTTGCCGACTACTTCCGCCGTGGCTAGACGTTCATGGGCCAGCCGGTTTTTCATGATCAAACGGCTCACAACTTTACCGGCGTCGCCTCCCGCATCCCTGAACGTGCGCTCGCCCGCAATAAAGCAGAGATTGACCAGCCCCCCTTCAACGCGCGACAGCCCGCCATAACCTTGAGGAAAGAAGAACAGCTCAACCTGATCTTCGATTCCTTCGACCCCTCGGAGGTGAGCCTTCATGGCGTAGAGGCGCGATCCGCGCTCGCCCACTGCGCGTTCCGTTCGGCTGAGCAGGAGTCGCGAGTTGCGACCCGATGCATCGACTATCAAAGGAGCTTTGAACGTGACAGTCTGACCGTCGGCAAGCGACAAAGCCTCTACGCCGCACACCGTCGCGCCTTCATAAAGCGGTTGCTTTACGGCTATGCCTTCGAGACAGGTAGCGCCAAGCTCTTGCGCCCGTTCAAACAGGATGTGGTCGAATCGCGCGCGACTCAAGCTCATGGCCCACGCCGCTTCGAAAGACATATCGGCAACGGGCATGCGGACTATTTTGCCGCTCGAAGTCACGAGCGACAGGCTGGTTATTTTCTGCGCCCCTGCCGCAACTAAACGGTCGAATACAGAGAGCCGCTTCAAGGTAGGAAATGATTCCGGCGTGATGAACTCTCCGCAGAGCTTTTCGCGCGGCATGTGCTTTTCTTCCAACACCAGAACGCGAATGCCGTTTTCAGCCAGGCGAATTGCCGCCGATGTTCCGGCGGGACCCGCTCCGACTATAATCACATCGTAATCCATAACCAGACGACTCGTAATAAAACGCCTTTTGCTACGCGTTCGATTTTATCGCGCTCCCCGGCGTGGCCGCCGATGGTAACCGTTAACGGCTTACATCAGCGACCAGGGATAAACGATACGGGAACATTCGCTTCACGCGGTAATTGCGCAGACCCGCGCGCGCGGCAAGCTCTTTCAGCTCTTCGGCAGTAAAGCCCCTCAGCACCGACACCGGCCCGTCATTTCGCGTCAGGAAGCTCGTAGCTAGAAGCGGGCCGGATATACGGCTGAAATAATACGGCACAAGGTTTCGCACGAGATCGTTCACGATTACCGCGCGGCTCGCAACCCTCGCAAAATCCGCAAGCAGCCGAACAACGTCGTCATCCCGAAAGTGATGCAAGAACAGCGACGCAGTGACGTAATCAAAGCTCCCCGCCGCAAACGGCAGGCTCATAGCATCGGCTCGCACGAAAGAGAGTTCCGACCCTGAAATAAAATCCTTTCGCACGATTCTCAGATTTCGCTCGCTCAAATCGAGGGCCGCGATGAATGGCTCGATTGCTTGCGCGCGGCACCAGCGATGAACCTCCGCAGGGATGTCCGCCGAGCCTGTCCCTACGTCAAGGAGCGATAGCCGGCGGACATTGGTTCCGTCAACGCTGCGGGCAAGCGCATCCATCACGACGCGCTTGCCGCCAAGCAGGCGATTGATGCGGCGCAGATCGATGAGATTTTTTCTCACGTCTTCGTCCGTGCCTTCGCCCGCATCAAGCAGTTCTTCTTCGTATATTCGCTCAGGTGTAAGCATGCCGAGTCATTCGCCTTTTACGCCGTAGCCGACATAAGAGATCGAAACGTCATCCATAATATGAAAAGGGCCGGGGCTGCCGCGCTTTACAAAACCCGCGAGCGCGCCCAGGCGATTTGCTTGAGGGCCGATGCCGCGCGTTTCCAGATTCGTGAGCGCGTGGCGAGCCATCGTTTCGTGCAACTCCTCAGGCTTTATAAACATGCCAGGGTCGTGCGTATGCGCTGGAATCAACTTAAGCACTCGCTCGAAAAGCCAGATTCCGACTACGCGCGACATTATCGTCCTGTTGATCGTTTCATACAAAAACAGCCCCGAAGGCTTTAGCACTCGCGCGCATTCGCTCACAACCCTATCGAGATCCGCGACATGCTCAAGAAAATCGGAGCTAACAACCGCGTCGAACACCCCATCGATGAGCGGGAATGATTCAGCATTCGCGTTTACGTAATCGATAACGACGCCTGTCGCGCCAGCATGGCGACGCGCCGCAAAAAGCGACTCGCGCGAAAGGTCGAGTCCAAATACTTGCGCTCCTTCGCGAGCAAAGCATTCCGAGAGCAATCCTCCGCCACAGCCTACGTCGAGCAGGCGCAATCCTTCAAGCCTACCTAAAACGCTCTTGAAATAGCCGAACCGCGCTTTGTTCAGGTCGTGGAGCAGGCCGACAGGCCCGCGCGGATCCCACCATTCATCGCCCAGCTCGTCGTACCATTCATTATCGATAGCCATTCGCTATTAAAGATAGGATTAATCAGGGCGGATTTCAATTGGGCGTAGATGAATTATCTGTAACGGTGCACAAGATAGATGCCTACCAGGGCGCTCAACAAGCCTAGAACGTTTGCGACTACGAAGACCCACGAGCTTATGCTCATGCTGTAGAGCGCAAAACAGAGCGAGGCTACGGCCTGCCCGTAGTAAAGTAACGGGTTCACGCCTTTAAGTTTTTTCTCTTCCCAGTTTTTTTTGACCTGAGAGAATAAGGTTATGACAAGTATTGTAGCCGCCAACCAACCCAACCATTCCAATGCAATCACCTATGGATTAAACACTCTTTGTTTTCTTATCCGGTATTAAATCGCCCGTGAAGATCTCGACCGCGTTTTTTGCCAGACCCACGCCGGGGATCAAATCGAGCGCAACGTCTGCCGACCCTTTAATAGCTCCCTTTCTGCGGATCGTCGAGATGGCGAGCGCGGCTACGACGCTCGCGCCAATGAGCGGAACGGGTTTGATGGCCCGCTTTAACAATTTGCGCGCTATCATTTTTCTAACGGTGCTGTGCCTGAGAGCCTTTTTCATCAGGCTGCGCTTGATCATTTTTTTAATGTTCATAAATACACCGGGTCGCCTCATCAGGCCATCGATCATGCCGCGTGTCTCTCGTTCCGACTCCCGTGATGGTTGATCGTGATGGCGGTAATGACCGAAGTGATTAATCTCTCTATGCCCCTTCTGGCCGAGAGATAAAACAGCGCCCTCGATCCCGTCTCAAGCTTTGACGTATCGCCGACCAGGGCGGGACCGCTTTCGGGCAGCGCGCCGACAAGGTTAGCCTCGCGTTGCTCGCCGCCGAGCGATCCGCCCGACAGTACTCCGCGCCGCCCTTCCGGGTCCGTAACAGCGAATTTGTACTCGCTATTTTGAGTGCGGATCAAAATCGTGTCGCTCTCTTCGATATCTTTGAAAGTCAGTTTCATAAGGTTTTTTCCTCCTCTGGTTGAGACTCACTTTATGCTTTCAGTTTTCGCGTCTGAACCGTTCAGGCAAGCTCAAACCGAACAGCCGATAAGCTAAAGTGCCCGAGATAACCAGGTAAATTAATAAGACAACTGACAACACTATGAATTGAAGGATACCCACTTATTCGCCCTCCCTTTTCCAAAAACACATTCCACCTAATCTGCAAAGGGTATGCCAGGAAGGTATCCGGCGGGAAAAGGGCTTATTTGAGATTTTGAGCAGTATTTTAGGGAATCGGTCAACTATTATGACTTATATTTATACGTAGGCAAGTGAAGTAGGATGACTCCGAATGATACGCTTGACTTTGGCACTCCCTGCTAATAGAATCCGAGCGATTTAGAGGGGATTGTTTAGACAGCAGTTAAGACCTCGTTGCGGAGCTTGCCCCCACAATTTGGACGACCATGGCTAGTAAGAATCCATTTAGCAGCCATCGTGTCGAAGATGCGATTGTTGCGGGCCAGGAAGCCCTCGATGACAGCCGTTTCGAAGAAGCGGTCACACATTTCCAGTCTGCCCTGCGCATGGGGCCTCACCCGTTAGAACAGGAAGCCGTCATCCGCTGCAAGCTCAGCCTCGCGCTCGAAAAACGCGGCATGAACCGCGAGCAGATGGATGCCGTAGCCAAGTATGACAACTTCGCCGATTTCGTCCGCCTGAGCGAGCAGGTTCAGATGCAGGTCTTGATACGGCTGGGCTGGGGACATTCCTACAGCAACGACATCCCCCGAGCAATCGCGCTGTTCAATCAAGCGATGCGTATCGCTCGCCGACTGGAGGATAGATCGAGCATAGGGGCATGTTATTTCGGGCTTGGCCGCGCTTATCGTTTTGTCTCAGAGATACGCATAGCGCGCGATCAATACAGCTCTGCGCTCGATTATTTTCGACAGGTAGGTAGTTGGCGCGAGCTTGCGGAATCATATTTCCACATAGGCAACATAGATTTTCGCGAGGGCGATTATCGAAACGCGCTTCAATCGATCAAACAGGCGCTGGCTATAATCGGCGACCGCAACGAGCACGAGCTGCTGGGTCGCGCTTACAGCGACCTGGCGTTGATCTACGACAATATCGAGCTGCCTACGGCGCGCGCGCTCGCCGCCTGGGAAAAGTGCATCGATCATTTTCAGCGAGCGGGAAACACGTTTCACCTTGCCATAAACTACAACAATCTCGGCTACCGTTTGATGTGGCTGGGCGAATGGGACCGCGCCGAGCAGATGCTGAGATCGGCAATCGAGATATTGAGGCAATCGTCGCGCGTAGTTCATCTGGCGGGGACTATCGATACGCTTGCGCAGCTTCAAGTGCTACGCGGGCGAGCGAACGAAGCTGACTTGTTGCTAAAGGATTCGCTGGCGGCATTCGCGACTATAAAAAACAACGACCCGCTCAACAAAGACCATCCGCTGGAATCGAGCACGCAGACGACTATCGGCCGGTACTATTTGATGAACTACCGCCCGGACCTTGCGATAACTCACCTTGAGCGCGCCGTCGATATAGCTTTGCGTTTGGGCGACCGCCAGTATTTTTCCGAGGCCCGTTTGTGGTTGGCCGAAGCGTTGATTCAAATCGGCGAGCTCCCGGAAGCTCGCAAGAATGTCGAGACCGTTCGCACGCACCTGCGCGACGCGCCGGACATGCTGATCTGGGGCCTGATGATGAGGATGGTGGCAAAGATCGAGGCCGCGCAGGGGCACCTTGCCGCCGCCCTTCAGTCGCTCGGCCAGAGCACATTGATTTACGAGATAAGAGGGAGCGTCTATGATCGCGCGCTGAATCGCGTAGTTCTGGCCCAGATGATTGAAAAGCGCGGTTCGATCACCGAAGCTCAAACCGAAGTGGAAACCGCCCTGGCGGTATTCGTCCGCCTGGGCGCCGAGCACGACCGGCGCGAGGCCGAGGCTTTTTTAAAGTCGCTGAAAGAGCGGCAATCTCAAGTTTCAACCCCCGAAGCAGATACCGCATCCGCCGAAAGAGGATCATGCGCCGCACCTGGCTTCGATTCTCGACGGCTTTACAGCTCAGCGGCTCGTGCAGGCTTCGGTCTCACGCGAGCTGCTGTTGCACGAGCTTGCCTCGATCACCTGCGAGCAGGCATTGAGCCGCGCGGCCCTTGTCGCCGAGATAATGCAAACCGGTGAGGGCGACCAACAGGAGAACGACCTCAAGCTCGCCGCCTCCATAAGGCTTGATGAAAAGGAACAACAGCGCGAACTGGTATATTTGCGAAGCCTGACCGAAGACGACTACAACCAGCACGCCGTTTTCACGTTCTCTGATAAACAGCAATCGAGCTTTCTGCTCCGCATTATCGAGCCTCAAGATGAAAGGTTCCGCGCGCGAACCGTGCGGATGGAGCCGCTGATCTATCTCGTAGAGCAGGGGCTTGAGACACAGGTCCTCAAGAGCAAGACCCGCCGGACGCACGTATTTACGCCTGCGCGGCTCTTGCAGGAAGTCGAGATGCCCGGCTTTATTTGCGCGAGCCGGGCTATGACGCGCGTGCTTGAGCAGATCAACAAGATACGCTCGTCGGACGTGACGGTGCTCATAACGGGCGAGTCAGGAACGGGCAAGGAGTTGATCGCGCGAGCCGTGCATGCGGGAAGCTCGCGGCGTTTCAACGTCTTCCTGCCGTTCAACTGCTCGGCAGCGCCCCGCGAGATGATCGAGAGTCAGTTATTCGGCTTTCGCAAAGGATCATTCACGGGCGCAATGGCAAACAACACGGGCATCGTCCGCGCGGCGGAAGGCGGCACGCTATTTTTGGATGAGCTTGGAGATTTGCCGTTAGACCTCCAGCCCAAACTGCTCAGGTTTTTACAGGAGGGCGAAGTACACCCGCTAGGTGAGAACCAGCCCATACACGTTGACGTGCGTGTGGTCGCCGCGACTAATTCGGATCTAGAGCGAGGGGTAGCGGAAGGAAAATTCCGCGAAGATCTGTTCCACCGCCTGAACGTCATACGGATACAGGTCCCCCCGCTTCGCGAGCGGCGCGAAGAGATACCCGTGCTCATCAACCATTATTTGAACCTCTATCAACAGGAGGCGGCAAAGCGCGATATACAGCTTTCGGAAGAGACGGTTGATTTGATGGTCGTATACGATTGGCCCGGCAACGTCAGGCAGCTGTGCAACGAGGTGCGCCGCATAGTGGCTTACAGCGATTCGGGGAGCATCGGGGCGCCCGACCTGTTATCGCCTGAAATCCTGCGGGCGAGCCGCGACATACAGCTTCCCGGCTCAGGTGTCAGAAAGGTTGTTGAAGCTACGACGGCTATCCCCGCAAACACGACGCTCGCCGAAGCCGTAGAGGAGCTTGAGCGACGTATGATCCAAGACGCGCTGCAACGCTCATCGGGCAATATCGCGCGCGCGGCCAAAGAACTGGGGCTTTCGCGCAAAGGGCTTTACCTGAAAATAGACCGCCTCAACTTCAAGGTTTAGAGAGTAAGGCTTTCAGAAGCTATAGGATAAGCCTGGCGGCGCTTGCTTTCTAGCTGGACAGCGAAAGCCAGGCGTCCCTTCCCCTTCCCGGTCAAGCCTCTCGGCGCGTTTATAAAGTCAAAAACTTTACCTATTTACTGTGATTGCCGGATAACCACCTTCCCCCGGCAAACCGTCAAAACATCAATTTGACGGTTTTTATTAGTCATCCTGACCGAAAAAGACGTGTAACATTTACCTTCGCCCGAAGGGCTTATCCCCACAAGCCTTCTATTTACAACAATAAAGCTGATAAGTAATTCCCCTTTCGGCATGGCATTGATCTTGTATTTAAGTAAGCTGCTCACGATTGTTAGTTTTCTAAGTTAAATCCAAAGGAGTGGAAGAGGATGGACATACCAGGCGTTTGCACAGGCGTCATTTGGGACGGTGACTGGAAGTAAATTGACGAATTAGCCCCCTCACTGTTAACAAAGCGTCAGGATTCTGTCTGCGACAATCATCCATTGCGGGACAATTCCGACGCGCACTTAACGCGGCCTACAATGGAATCATTAAAGCAAGACATAAAGCGATATGGTCAGAGCGGACTGGGAATCCTCGCATGTATAACCGGCATCGCTACATTTTTGCTGGTAAATGCTGCAATAGAGGTCATTTCAGGTAGCTATGTAACTCTGCTTATCTGGGCATTACTGGCTCTCGTCATCGCAGTCACATCCGCGAAGTATCCGGTTAACCTTTTCGGGACAAACACCGGGACCTCAGTTCCGGAGGCTTTAATATTCCTTGCCATTATAGCGCTTGGGCCTTATCACGGAGTACTACTCGCGGCAATTGACATATTGCTCGCAAGCCGACGCCTTAAGCTGAGGTTGACGCTTCATCTCTTTAACGTCTCAAATCAATCATTTTCAGTCTACTTCGCAGGCATGGCTTTTTATGTCGTTAAAGGGTATCTGTCAAACTACCCAATCGCAACTGGGTCAACACAGACACTGCTGACATTTGCCCTGCCTCTCTTTGCAATGGCTATCGCAGATTATGCCTTGCAACTGATCCTGATTGTCTTGATGTCCTACCTTGCAAGCGACAATAAGATCGGGCAAAGGGTACGCGCTACATTTCCCGTTGAGCCGATAACCTACCTGGCTAGCGCAATCGTGGCCGGGTTAATTAATTATGTTTTCAGCACTCACGGATTACTCTCAACTTTGATAACTATGATGCTGGTGTTGCCGGTTCCAGTCATCATCTATTACACTTTTAGAACCTACCGCGATAAACTCAGCGGGCAGGAGAAGCATTACCAGGAACTGACAAGCATCTACGACTCTATCCTCGAAATGCTCGCAATGGCAATTGACGCAAAAGACGACGTTACCCACGATCACATACAGCGAGTCAAGTTATTTGCGGGCCGAATGGGAGAAAAGGTCGGGTTGTCGAATCTTGAGATCGAAGCTCTCAAAGCCGGTTCGCTGCTGCACGACATAGGTAAGATAGGCGTCCCCGCTTACATCCTCAACAAGCCGGGCAAGCTCACCCAGCACGAATTCGAGCAGATGAAGATGCACACGATCATCGGGGCCGATATGCTTTCGAACGTCAATTTCCGTTACCCTGTCGTCCCGATAGTTCGTCACCATCACGAGCGATGGGACGGGCGAGGCTATCCCGACGGCTTGAAAGGAGAGCATATACCGATAACCGCTCGCATTCTGACCCTGGTTGATAATTACGACGCGCTCAGATCGGACAGGCCCTATAAGAAAGGCATGACGCGCGAAGAGGCACTCGATTACATAAAGCAGAATGCGGGCACTTTCTTTGACCCGAAACTTGTCGAGATGTTCCTCTCCTCGGTTGACCAGTTGGAAGCTGAAGCCTCCGCCTCTTCGTTCAAGCCGCCTGAGTCAAAGAAGCGCAGCCAGGTAAGCTCCGCGATGGCCTCTGCCAGCCCGGCTGCCGGCCTTCAAGCAGAACCGCAGATTGACCGCGCAGCGGCGGCTCTTAATTCAATCGCAGAGACCAATCAGCGAGTTACTGCCCTTTACGAGATGTCGCGCACGCTCGCCAGCACAATATCTGTCGAAGACACCGTGGCTATTCTTGCCAGCCGACTTGCCAAGCTAGTTCCCTTCACCACATGCGCCATCTCGTTATTCGATGCGTCCCGGTCCGAATTCGAGATCGCGCACGCGCTGGGCCGCCACGCGGACCGTTTCTTGCACCGACGGCAACCGGCAGAAGCAGGCATAACCGGCTACGTCATTACCAACCAGCGCGCTATGTACAATACTAAGCCCGCGCTCGACCTGGGGTTTCTGGGAGCCGAGGCCGCCACCGAGTATAAAGGCGTAATGGTTTTTCCGCTTGTCAAGAATCAGGAGCCGCTGGGCGCAATCGCACTCTACTCGACTGAGATAGAGACTTATGGCGTGGATCACATACAGTTGATGGATTCTATATGCCAGGCTGCCTCGGATGCCGTTTACAATGCGATTGCCTACGAGCAAGCGCAGCGGGACGCCCTCACGGACGCCGCGACAGGGCTTGCCAATATGCGCGCGCTCACCACACAGTTCGAGCGCGAGCGGGCGCGCAGCCAGCGCCTCGGCACGCCGCTCGCGATGGTACTGGTGAGTCTTAATAACTCCGGCGAGCTTTCCGCTAGTGCAGGGACCGAGAGCTTTTTGGCAGAGATGGGCAAGCTGGTAAAACATCAGGTCCGCGAGACAGACCTTATAGCCTGCTACTCGACCAATATGCTGATTGCGCTTCTGCCCGACACAGGGCTGGCGGAAGTAAGCGATGTGCGCGCTCGCATACGCCAGGCGATTTATAAAATGAAACAGGGCGCGGGATTGCAGATCAGTCTCGGGTCAGCTGTTAGTCCCGGTGATGGAAATACCCTCGACGAGCTACTTCAAGCCGCAAAGATAGATTCTATCGCGGGGCTCGAAGCCTTAACCACCTTTGGCTCACTAGGGTTCAATGATAAACCCGATCAGACCGACCTCATCTGGGCAATGAAAGAGACAAGTTCTAAAGCTTCCTGAGTAGCTTTCCGAAAACACCGATAATTCCCCAGTTAAAACTTGTGTAGCTGCTATACACACGTGTAGTAGGTACACATGCCCTGTTAATCCTTCAATTAAAAAGACTTATTCTTTCAGGCAGATCAAGTGTGTAGCAGGTTCACAGGTTTGGTCCGGAGCCAGATTTTACGACGAATCTGCTAAATCGTTGTATCTACAGGAATGCCCGCCTCCCAGCAGTCGAACCAAAGTTCGGCACGCGCCTTGCTAAGTCTATAAGCGTAACAAGGGAGTTGCAAAAGCCCAACAGAGTAGGCTGAGCGACAACCGGCGATCCAAATTCAAAATTGCTAGAGCTAAGAAAGGAGCATCCCATGACTAACGAAATGACCATACTGAGCGAAGGCGTGATTCTTGATGACATGGCAATCGAGGAGATGGAAGAAGTGGTAGCACCGGCTATCATTCTTACCAACTAGTAAGGTGAATCTTGACACTTAGGCGCGGGGGCGCTGAATCGAGGCGCATCTCATCAGGCTCCGCGACAGCCAGCGATGATTAACCGGATTCAGCGCCGCGCCTTTTACAAAACGTAACCAACGATTCATTCTGAAAAGCAATTAAAATTTAAAGAAAATCCTGAAAGGAGCATCCCATGACTAACGAAATGACCAAACTGAGCGAAGGCGTGATTCTTGATGACCTGATGATCGAAGAGATGGAAGAAGTGGTAGCACCGGGCGTCGTCCTATCAGAGTAATTAAAAATCCGACAACTATCTGAGGCGCGGCGTCGCCGAATCTGGTAGAATCATCGAGCTTTGCGACAGCCGGTGACAACGAACCAGGATTCAACGACGCCGCGCCTTTAGTACGTTCAAACTCGTAGTAGAAACCGTAATGAGTACCGCCCCTTCACAAAATGATAATTACTGCTTTTACCCGCCACGCATTGACGACGAAGTAGATGTCACGGAGCAAGTCGAAGGCGGCCTCACCCGCTACGTTATAAGAAACACACGGACCTCGCGTTACTTCTTGCTCAAGCCTCCCGAATACATGGTCTTCCGCCAGATCGATGGCACCCAATCCGTAAACGAGATCAGTTCCGGCGGGCGGGCGCAGACCGGCCCGCGTGTCTCTCGCGCTGTGTTGATAAAGTTCTTAACCCGTCTCGATTCGTTAGGATTATTAGCCGTCGGGGGCCGAGATCAGGCGGCGGACTTGAAGAAGCAAGAGCGCGGGCTTTATTACAAAGTAAAGCTGTTTAACCCTAACCGGTTTCTCACGTGGCTCGACCGGAGTTTTGGCTGGGCGCTCACGCGGCCCTTTATTATCGCCTCGTTTGTGATGATGGCGGTCGCATTGCTGGGTCTCGTCGTGAGGGGAGATGAGGTCACGGGCTATACCGCTTACATTTACGACGAATACGGGCTCGGCATAATCCTGCTGGTCGCCCTGACGATTACCGCCTCGCACGAATTCGCACACGGGCTTGCCTGCAAGCACTTTGGCGGCGACGTAAACGAAGTCGGCGTCTTGATGGTCTATTATGTGCTCCCCGCTCTTTACTGTAATGTGACAGACATATACCGCATAGGCCGAAAACGCGAGCGGCTCTGGGTCATAGGCGCGGGCATTTACTGGCAGCTCGTCGTAAGCGCTGTGGCTGCGATTGCATGGCTTGCGGCTACGCCTTTCACCTTGCTTGCGGATTTCATGTTCTTGGTCTTCATCGGCGGTACGCTAAACGTATTTTTCAACTGCAACCCGCTTATCAAGCTCGACGGGTATTACGCATTCTCGCAAATGGTAGGAGTTCAAAACCTCCAGGCGCGGTCAGCCGAATATGCCCGCTCGCTCCTTGCTCGCCTGTTCGGCCAATCCAATGCCGGTAAGAAGCAATTCGACAGGCCCGCCCTGCTCGTCAGCTACTGGCTATGCTCGATCATCTATTCGCTGGTTTTGATCTGGCTAATCCTGGCGTTGATGGGCAACTGGTTAATCGACGGCCTGGGTTTTTTGGGCGTGTTACTGACCATATTACTAGCCGTTCTGCTCACCGAAAAATGGTGGAAGCCCGCCTTAAACAGCGCTCGCGGGCTGTTTAAAAACGTCAAAGGAGTAACGATTATGTCAGCACAAAAAGCCGCGCCGGAGATTAAACCCGAAGAGTCAACCGAGAAAGCCGCGCCGCCTAAGCGATTGTTTGCGAACCGTCGCCGAGTTGTGAAGTGGGGACTTGCTTTGATAATAGTCGGCGCTTTGATCGCGCCGTGGGAAGCCTCTACGGGCAGCGACTGCGTCCTGGTTCTGCCGCCGGGTCGCGAAGATGTGGCTCGCGCAAACACAGACGCGGTGCTCAGACAGATTTTCGTTCAACCCGGCGACGCAGTGGCCGAAGGCACAAAGCTAGCTAACCTGGCTAACCCTGAGATCGAAGACCGTCTGACGCAGCTCAACTCGGAGATAGAACGGCTTCACACCACTTCTTCGCGCATCGAGGAGGAGCTTCGCGTCAGAAGCGAGTTGCTGTTGTCTGCCAACTTCAAAGAGGTAGATCGCAAGCGAGTAGCAACCGAGCTTAAAGAGGAGTCGGGCCAGATCAATCAGGCAGGGGCAAGGGCAGAACAGTTTTCCGCCTCTAGCTCTGCCGTTTTGCCGGCATCTCTGGCCGTGCTTCAATCCGAGATCGATTTGAAACAGACAGAGCTTGACCACAACCGTCGCGAGGTCGAGCGATACAAAAAGCTTCTCGATCAAGGGTTGATCGGCGCGCAGTTATATGACCGCGCGGTGGCTGAGGCGCGCATGAGCGAAAAAGAACTACAGGGCGCGCGCTCGCGATTGGAAGCCGCGATTGTTGATCATCGAAGGCTCACGAGTGGGGCCGAGACGAACTCGCTCGTAGCCGAGACCGAAGCAAGGGCCGCGCGCTCTAACTTCGACGCGTTGATCGCAGAGCTTCACGCAAATCGGCAACAGTTAGAGTCGCTCCGCCAGCGCCGAGACATACTGCAACGCGAATACGACGGGATGAACCTGCTTGCGCCGAAAGCGGGCGTCATATTGGGCGACGATCTGCACAAGATAGTTGGCCGCCGCTACGGCCGTGGTGAAGAGATATGCCGCATCGGCGATCTGGAACAGTTCCTGCTCAAAATCGAGGTGAGCGAGCGCGAGATAGCAGACGTCCGACTCGACAGCCCCGTCCGCTTCAAGCTCAAGACCATTCCCGGTCGCACATTTACAGGTCGCGTGTCGAAAATCAATGCAGAGCCGATCACAGACCCGCGAGGCCAGCATTTTTACCCGGTCGAAGTTATGGTAGAAAACTCGGACGGTTTGTTGCGCCCCGGTATGACAGGTTTCGCTCGCATCAGCTTTGGCAATCAATCAATCGGCCTGATTCTGGCTCAAAAACTATGGCACGCGCTCAGACCCGAACTCTGGCTGTTTTGAGTTTTGTACCTCCCCTTTGGATCGCTCCTATGCTGAGGGCAGCCCGGTGTGGCTGCCCTTGCCATTTGCGTAACCACTCCAGCCTTTGATAATCTCGCCTTACGAGCCCTGAATTGATCAAAAGGTGAAAAGGTTTTTTAATATGAAGCATTGCGCGAAATGTAATCTCAATTTCCCTGTTAATAGTGGTATGTGTAATAACTGCGGCGGGCTTCTGTCAGACGCAGCCGCGTCCGCAGGAGCCGCCGGGAAGTGTCCGTCGTGCGGAGCCGACGTTCAGCCCGGCTGGAAATTTTGTATCGTGTGCTCGCGCGAGGTTCCGCAAACCCCTGTCGAAGCCCGATCATTACCGGGCTTGAGCTGCCAGAGATGCGGTACTAATAACGAAGCGGGAGTAAAGTTTTGCACGCGGTGCGGAAACCAGCTTTTTGTTCAAGCCGGCAACCAGACACAGATGCTAGGCTCGCAATCCATGCAGCCGCAGCAAGGGCCACCCGCTCAAGGAGTTTTCGGATCACCTCAACCGCCGCCCGTCTGGCCTGTAACGCCACCGTGTCGCAACTGTGGAACCGCGATTCCTGCGGGAAGGAATCAGTGCCCTGTTTGCGGAACTCCGGTCGCATTTTATCAACCAGGCCCGCAGGTGCGTGCGAAGAAGACTCCCTGGGTCTGGATTATCGTAGGTGTCGGCGCGCTCGTGTTGATCGTGATCGGTGCCGCTCTCTTCACTTACCTGACTCTCCGTCCGCCTTCGCCAATGCCGACCTCCACCGTCCCCCCTCCGCCCCGCGCCAGCACCAGTCCGACTACATCTACCCCAAGCCTCGCAGGGCTTCGGGTCAAGGTCATTTACGTGGCTAGACGCAGCGCCGACGCTAACAGGGCTGCCGCGCGGCTGAGAGAACGCGGTATGGACGTAGTGATGTTAGAGATCACAGACACGGGCAATGGCCCGCATCTCGGCAGGGTGTATTCGGTAAAGCAGTATGAGCAGCAGGCTAGAAAGATCGCAGAACTTGTCTCTGATATTGAGCCGGTGCAGTTTTACGAGCAAGAATCGCAGTTTGACATAGGACAGAAGTTCAACCTCTGGATCGCGAAATGATTTAAAACATCTCACCGCAGAGACACAGAGGACGCAAAGGGGGCGCAGAGCAGACATTGGTTTTCTCTGCGCCCGCTCTGTGTCCTCTGTGTCTCTGCGGTGAATCTTCTATAGCTACCCTAATTGTCATTTCATTATTTGGCGGTGAAATTGATGATCGAAAAAGACCTGTACCGGGTGGCCTTCGAAAGTAGTAGGCTCAAATGTCCACTGGCGAGCCGCCGCCAGCGCGGCATCGCCCGCCTTGCCCTGACCCGCCACCAGTCTGTTAAAGCGCGTTTTACCGTCACGGCCGATCAGCACCTCAACCGCGAGCGCGCCTTTAGCATCTTTAGAATCGGGCTGCACTTTATTCGTAGCCTGTCCAAGCTTCACGGCTTCGCCAAGCTCCGCGCCGTCCAGGGTTAAAATCGTAGGAGTCATGAACATATCAGCCGACTGCTGCACCTGCGTATTGGCCTCGAAAAACTGTATCGACTGGCGCAAGGCTACATCGGCCCTGCTCAGAATTTCCTTCCGGCGCGCCGGGTCGCTCTCAAGCGCTGCGCTTGTGCGGTAGAGCAGGTTGAGAAGGTTGAAAGCCTTTACGGAACGCGGCGCGATTGTGACGGCCTTCTGCACGCTGTCGATGCCTTCGGCGATCATCCTTACTACAGCCGCTTTATCTTCGGGTTTAACGACGGTCATATTGCCCGTAGCCAGAAAACCCACTACTTGAAGATGCGCGTCGTCCCAGTAAAGCAGCGCCAGATCGGCCAGCGTCGTAGCCTTTTTCGAAGGCGTCTGTCCTGGCATATCGATGCGCCGTTTCATCCACTGGCGGGCAGATTCTTTATCGCCCATCTTATTAAACGAATAAGCGATATAGCCGATGGCTTGATCGTTGTTCGGGTCGCGGTTGAGCGCTTCCTTATATGCCTCGATGGCATCCTTAAATTTGCCTGCTTTGTATAAATCATCGCCCTTTTTGACAAGCTCATCTGCCTGGCTCTTAGCAGCAGGCGCGGCCTGTTGAGCCGGTGTTGCGACCGACATGCATAAAACTAGAATGAGACACGACAGCGCATAAAGAGTGCGAGAAAGCTCTGACATTTTCAATGCGGTTCCCTCCTGGTAATTTTCGCCTTGCGTGATAACGTGCGGTTGATTGCTGACAGATTACCCGCGTGCAGAAAGTAATGCTTTGTTTGATCTTCAACTTTAACAGCCGCTCGCAACGAGTGGCAAGCAACCGTCTTGATCGCTGCATCAAGGGGCGATGCTCTTTCGTATGCGGTCGCGGTACTCAATTGCCTTCGTGCGCACCGACGCCTCATCTACAGTCAGCACCCTGCGGTTATCCATCACGACGCGACCGTTTATCATCACCGTTTCAACATCACTTGCTTTAGTCGCATACGCAAGATGCGAATAGACATTGTAAAGCGGCGTCTGGTGCGCGCCATTCGCGCCGATGATTATCAAATCGGCGAGTTTTCCGGCTTCAAGCGAGCCTATATCTTTATCGAGGTGAACGGCTCGCGCGCCCCTGATCGTAGCCATCTCAAGCGCCTCTTGCGCCTTTAGCGTCGTCGGGTCTTTCGAGATAAGCTTGTGCAGCTTGGCCGCCGTATCTATCTCCTCCCACAAACTTAAATCGTTATTTGACGCCGCCCCATCGGTCCCCAGCCCGACCGCTACGCCTGCGCGCAACATCTGCGGAACGGGAGAGACGCCCGCCGCAAGCTTCATGTTCGATTGCGGGCAATGGCCTACGCCTACCCGCCGGCTTGCGAGCGTCTTTATGTCGTCTTCCGTAGGCCATACGACGTGCGCCGCTATAACGCGCTCGTCAAGCAAGCCTATGCGATCAAGATAAGCGACAGAGCTAGCGTTATAACGCTCTTGAATTGTCTTCACCTCGGCATAATCTTCGGCCACGTGAATGACGAGCGGCACTTTGTGACGAACCGAGAACTCGTGGGTCTGTTTCAGGTGTTCGGTCGAAACCGTATAAGGCGCGTGCGGAGCGATTGCGGGTGTGATAAGCGGATGGCTCTTCCACTTATTTACAAATTTCTCGACGTAGGCCATGCCAGCGTCCCAGGTCTTGTTATCGGGGGCGGGAAAATCTATCAGCGTCTCGCCGAGCACGGCCCGCATCCCTGCCCGCGCCGTCTCATCGGCTATCGCGTCCTCGAAATAATACATGTCAACGTAAGTGGTTATGCCTCCGCGAATCATCTCAAGGCAGCCAAGACGAGTGCCCCATCGCACGAACTGCTCGTCTACATTTTTGGCCTCAGCAGGAAAGATGTATTTTTGTAGCCAGTCCATCAAGACGAGGTCGTCGGCTATGCCTCGAAACATGACCATAGGCACGTGTGTGTGCGTGTTTATCAGTCCCGGCATCACTATGCGGCCGCGAGCGTCAATCGTGCGCGCGGCGGTATATTTTGCCGCGACCTCGGCCCACGGGCCTACTTCGACAATTCGCTCTCGCCGCACAACAACCGCGCCGTTTTCGATCACGCGCGACGAGCCATCCATCGTTACGACCCACCCGCCCCGAATGATGACATCAGCCCGCTCGGCTGCCGTCGCAGACAATGGCATATGCGAAACGAACATCACTATCAACAGGAAGACAACAATCAGAATTTTTCTCAAGCGATCCCCTCCGCAGAGGCCCGAAGCCTCGTCGTTTTTTTGTGAAAGCACTAGAGTCTATCTTGGCAGGTGAGGCGGAAACAAGCGGAAGGTAAAAAACGGCAGGTCTGTTGTAAGATGTCCTTTGGAGTGCGGGACCGCGCGCCGCACTTCAAGGAATGAGGCGTTATCCCACACCCTGTAGAAAGCTCGCATCAAAGGCATTCGGAAAGAGATCTTTGATATCGAACTTCTGAACGTCGCCCGACAGATTCGCGAGTATCACTTCCGTATTGTGTGTTGCGAACTCCCAGATCATCTGCCGGCAGCAACCGCACGGCGGCGTTATGCTGGCATGATCGGCCACGATGGCTACTTTCAAAAACTCTGTCGCGCCTTCGCTTACGGCCTTAAAGATCGCCACGCGCTCGGCGCACATAGTCAACCCGTATGTGGAATTCTCGATATTGCACCCGGTAAAGATGCGGCCGTCGGTCGCCAGGATTGCCGCCCCGACTTCAAAATTTGAATAAGGCGCGTGCGCCGCAAGCCGCGCCTGTTTTGCGCGCTCGACCAACTCGTCGTCACTCGTTGCGGCTATAAAACTTCTCTTTCTCATTACAAACCCCTGACATAAACTTTCAGTTCACCGAATCCTGCTCGATCTCTTCGGGTGAATAAGGCATCTCTTTTTGCTGATGATTTACGCTTGCGAGAATCGATTTGATCTTTCCCGTTATCAGATCGATGCCGACATCGTTGTGGCCGCCTTCGGGGATAATTATATCAGCATACCGCTTAGAAGGCTCTACAAATTGCAAGTGCATGGGGCGGACAGTCGTCGTGTATTGCGTGATGATAGATTCAACCGTTCGACCGCGCTCGTGCACGTCGCGGTCCAACCGGCGGATGAAGCGAATGTCTGCGTCCGTGTCTACGAATATCTTCAGGTCCATCAACCCGCGAAGCCTCGAGTTAATGAACACCAGGATTCCTTCAATGATGATAACGGCTCGCGGCTCTACATGAAACGTCTCGGCTTTGCGCGAATGCGTGGCGTAATCATAAATCGGCTGCTCGATGCTTTCGCCCGCCCGCAGCGCAGCAAGGTGATTTATCATCAACTCGGTGTCGAAAGCGTCCGGGTGATCGTAGTTAACCTTATGCCTGAGGTCTAGGGGCATGTCGCCCAGGTTCCGGTAGTAAGCATCCTGTTGAAGGTAGACGACGTTGTCTTCGCCGACCGAGCGTATGATCTTGTGCGCGACCGTCGTTTTGCCTGAGCCGGTTCCGCCGCTCAATCCGATTATCATAATTGTAATATTACCATTTGCCTGCAAACGGCGTCAGGATAAGTTTTAAGATGGCTAGATGAAAGCCCCAAGGGGGCGAAATTCAATAGCACAGGGCAACGCCCTGTGAATGCCAGCGCAAAATCATTCAAGCCCTGAAAGGGCGAAATAATCCGACGATTTATTTCGCCCTTTCAGGGCTTGCTGTTTCTATCACCTGTTACCCGGCGCGCGGCAGCCGGGCTATCGAATCGCGCCCCCTCGGGGCTTATCATTCAGCCTCTAAGCTGACCAGTCGCGGTGCGAGTTGTATGATTAATTCGGAAAGCTCGCGCCCCGCGCGAGCGCCGACTTCCATCACTTCCTGGTGAGCTATCTCCCGATCTGCCAGACCGGCTGCCACGTTGGTGATACAGGAAAAGGCGAGAATCTTCATCCCCATGTGGCGCGCGACTGTGGCTTCCGGGACGGTGGACATACCCAGCGCATCTCCGCCCAGATCGCGCAACGTACGCACTTCGGCAGGTGTTTCGTAGCAGGGGCCGCGAAGCCCAATATAAACACCTTCTTTCAGATTGATTCCCATCTCGCGCGCAACTTCGTGAGCCATAGCTATCAAAGCAGGCGTGTATATATTGGTCATATCCGGGAAGCGCGGGCCGAAGCGGTCATCATTCTGCCCCCTAAGCGGATTGTCGCCCATCATATTTATGTGGTCGGTAATAATCATCAGCGACCCGGGCGCGAGATGATCGGAAGCCCCGCCCGCTGCGTTTGTCAAAACCAGCGTGCGAATGCCAAGTAACCCAAATACTCTTATGGGCAGGGTCGCCTCTTCCATCGAATAGCCTTCATAAAAATGGAATCGCCCTTTCATCACGGCAACCTCAACGCCGCCGCACGTCCCTATGATGAGACGCCCCGCGTGTCCTTCTACGGTCGAGCGCATAAAATGGGGGATCTCTTCATAAGGAATCTCGACTGCATCCGTGATGGCGTCGGCTACGCCTCCAAGCCCCGACCCGAGGACTATTGCAAGGCGGGGAGTGCGCCGCTCGGCTTTCGCGCCGATGTAGCGGGCCGCTTCTGATGCTCTCTCGTAAAGTGGAATCGTCATAGTCGTTACAGGCGATAAATTATCTGTTCTCTTTGATGTATGGAGTTCCGATAGCGCGCGGAGGCGTCGCGCGTCCGATGAACCCGGCCAGAACTACGAGCGTCAACACGTAGGGTATGATCTGAATCCATTGCACGGGGATGTTAACGACGCCCTGCATTCGTATCGAGATCGCATCGGCCAGTCCGAACAGCAAGCAGGCGAGAAAAGCGCCGACCGGATGCCACTTTCCGAAGATCAACGCCGCAAGAGCTATGAAGCCCCTGCCCGCAGTCATGTTTCGCGTGAACAGCGAATTCTGACCTATGGAAAGATACGCGCCGCCAAGCGCGGCCAGCAATCCGCTCAACAGAACTCCGGCGTAACGTATCCGCGCCACGCTTACTCCGGCAGTGTCCGCCGCCTCGGGGTTTTCGCCGACCGCGCGCAGGCGCAATCCGAAGCGCGTGCGGTATAAAACAAAATAGCTTATCGGGACCAGCGCGAAGGCCAGATAGACTACGGGTTTGTGGCCCGACAGTATCTCGTTAACCTTAGGAATCTTGTCGATCAAAGGAATGTGCCAGTCCGGCAGCGTCTGCTCGCGCGGCAGCGACGGGGTTGAGCCGGTAGACGCAAAGAGCGCGCCCGACACCAGCGCGGGGATTCCCAAAAAGAGTATGTTGATCGCCGTGCCGACGACTACTTGGTCGGCTCGGAATTCTATCGAGGCAACGGCGTGAATAAGCGCGACCAGGACTCCTGCGACTGCTGCCGCCGTAAGCCCTATCCAGGGATTGCCCGTGCGCTCTGTCACGGCGGCGGCGGTGAATGCGCCCGCGAGCATTATTCCTTCGAGCGCGATGTTGATGACCCCGGCCCGCTCGGAATACATCCCGCCAAGCGACGCAAGGATGAGCGGCGTCGATAGCCTTATCATCGAAGCCAGCAGAGATAGATTGATAATATCGGTAATCATACGCCAACTCGACCC
The DNA here is from genome assembly GCA_963728545.1 of Blastocatellia bacterium. GTDB lineage: Bacteria > Acidobacteriota > Blastocatellia > UBA7656 > UBA7656 > DASUNP01. The sequence continues at coordinate 18,305 of CAVSKO010000002.1, read as the reverse complement.
AGGAGACGTTTCGCGCCGCCGCGAAAGATCGCTTCGCAGGCGACAAAGAGAATCACGATTGCTTGCAAAATGGTCACCCAGTCTTTCGAGACATGAGTGGTGAACAGGTCTATAAACGGCCCCGACCGTATCAACGCGCCAAATAGTATGGCCGCAAGCAACACGCCTATCGGGTGATTGCGACCTAGCAGGGCGACGGCTATTCCTGTAAAACCGTAGCCGATGCCTGCCGAGAATGCGTCGTAATAACGATAGCGGTATCCGAGCACTTCATTGATTCCCACCATCCCCGCGAGCATCCCCGAAATAAACATTGCCATCACGATATTGCGCGAGATCGAAATTCCTCCATACTCTGCCGCCGACGGATTGAGCCCTACCGCGCGAAGCTCGTAGCCCCATTTTGTTTTCCATAAGAAGACGTAAACGGCCAGGCAGGCGAGCAGCGCGAGCAGGAAAGCGAGGTTCAACGGGATGTGCGCCGGAAAATCGATTCCTATCAGGCCAAGCACCTCGTGGATTCGCGGGATGTGCGGCCCCACGACTTTGCCGTTTACTTCCTCGGCTATCGGCAGCGATTGAAGGATCGGGTCGCCAGGCTCGCGGTAGTGGTACTGCGTCAGGTAGCTGACGATTGCCGCCGCGATGAAATTCATCATTATAGTGGTGATGACTTCGTGCGCGCCGAACTTTGCTTTTAAGACGCCGGGGATTCCCGCCCATACGCCTCCGACAAGCATTGCTGCGAGCGCGGCGATCATTACTACAATCAGAGCGGGCCAGCCCGGCAGCGTAAGCCCGACCCAGGCGGCGGCGAATGCGGCGACTACGAGCTGCCCTTCCGCGCCTATGTTAAGAAGACCGCATTTGTATGCGACCGCGACCGCAAGCCCCGTGAAGATCAAAGGCGTGGCGTAAAAAAGCGTGTAACCTATGCCCTCGATTGTGCCGAACGCGCTCGCGAAGAAGAGCTGGTAGACGATCAGCGGGCTGTCGCCCACAATGGCCACAATCACGCCGCCGACTATGAACGCAGCTACGACGGCTATAAGCGGGAAGATTATTTCTCTAATCATTCCTCTCATAATTTTATTCAGGCGCAGGAGGCGAAGGGCGGCGACTGCCGCCCGTCATCATCAAGCCTATCTCTTCTTCGGTAACCGTGCGCGGATCGACTTCGCCGACTATGTGTCCTTCGTAAATGACTATCACGCGGTCGCTGAGGCTCAGCACTTCATCAAGCTCGGCAGATACCAACAGCACGGCTGCGCCCGCGTCTCGAAGCTCAACAAGTTTTCGGTGAATGAATTCGGTCGCGCCAATGTTGACGCCGCGCGTCGGTTGAGAACCAGTATCAGCTTTGGATTTATATCGAATTCGCGCGCCACGATAAGCTTCTGCTGATTGCCGCCCGAAAGCGCGCGGGCGGGCAAGTTGATATTCGGCGGCCTGACATCGTACTCTCTGACGAGCCGGCGGGCGCGCTCCGCTATGATGGAATGGTTGAGCAGCCCGCCGCTTGAAATCGGGGGGTCCTGGTGCAATCCAAGTATCGAATTGCTCGCAAGGTCGAAACTTAATACGAGGCCGCGCCGGTGACGGTCTTCGGGAATGTGGGCAACGCCCTGCCGCTTGCGGTCGTGAGTGTCGAGGCGGTTCACCGATTTGCCTTCAAGCTCGATGCTGCCCGCGCTCTGGTGGCGCAGCCCGGCAATTATCTCTATCAACTCTGTCTGCCCGTTGCCTTCTACACCCGCGATGCCTAGCGTTTCGCCTCCGCGAACCTGGAATGAAACATTATTTAAGACCGTGACTCCCTCGGCGTTGCGATACGAAAGCTCGTTGACCGCAAGCACCGTATCGCGAGGATGCGCTTCTGGCTTCTCGACGCGAAGCAACACCTCGCGGCCCACCATCAAGCGCGCAAGCCCTTCGGCGGTGGCCCCCGAGGTCGGAAGGTTGCCGACTGTCTTGCCGTCTCGCATAACTGTGATGTTGTCCGACAGCTCCAGCACCTCTTTCAGCTTGTGCGTGATGATGATAATCGTCTTGCCCTGCTCGCGCAGCCCGCGCAGAATTTTGAACATCTCTTCGACTTCTTGCGGAGTAAGCACGGCTGTCGGCTCGTCCAGTATCAGTATGCGAGCGCCGCGATAAAGCGTCTTTAAAATCTCGACACGCTGTTGCTGTCCGACGGATAAGCTCGACACTCGCGCGTCGGGGTTGATCCGCAGCCCGTACTGATCGGATATTTCGCTCACGCGCGCACGCGCCCGCCGGTAATCTATCGCCAGACCGGCCACAGGCTCTGCCCCCAGGATTATGTTCTCTGTGACGGTGAGCGGCTCGACCAGCATGAAGTGCTGATGCACCATGCCGAGCCCGAGTCGAATAGCATCACTCGGATTTTTGATCGCGCGCGGCTGACCATCGATCAGGATTTCGCCCTCGTCCGCGGTGTAGAACCCGTAAAGGATGTTCATCGCGGTCGATTTGCCTGCGCCGTTTTCGCCTATGATCGCGTGGATAGAACGGTCGGCTACTCGGAGGCTTACGTGGTCGTTTGCGACCACCTCGCCGAACCGCTTGGTAATGTTACGCATCTCGACTGCGTACTTCCGTTCTTCGGCCATAGATTAAGAGCATCGGTAATGTTTCGATGAGGCGGCGTTATAATAATCTATCAGATCACCCGATGGGAAGCCGGGAAAAGCAGTTCATTTAAGATAATCTCTCTCGATGGCATTGATCATAGCCACGCGGCGGCGGTGGCGGTCTTCGGTAAGCTCGGTCTCAAGCCACACGCGCACGATGTCGCGCATGCTGTCGAGCGAGATCATCTTGCCACCGAGCGTGAGCACATTTGCGCCGTTGTGCTCGCGGCTATTGCGGGCCGAAGCCGTGTCATAGCACATGGCGGCGCGCACCCCTGGCACTTTGTTCGCCACCATGCAGGAGCCTATGCCCGCGCCGTCGATCATTATGCCCAGGCCACAAGAGCCGCTCGCGACTGCGCGCGCGACCAGATGAGCATAATCGGGATAATCTACGGGGTCTGCGGAATGCGAGCCGAAATCTTGAAAGTCGTGCCCCAGGTCTGCGAGCGCGCGTTTCAACTCTTCTTTCATCTCAAACCCGCCGTGGTCAGCGCCTATGGCTATCTTCTGTTTGCGCGCGGCGGTGCGCCGCCTGGCGCGCTCGATTGTGACGCCTCGCTCGCGCGCCAGGTCCGCAGCCAACGGCGTCAATATCGCGCGCTCATCTATGCGAAGAGTGTCGCCCGATTGGGCGGCGCGCACTTCGCGCTCGGTGATAACTTGCTTTCCTCTTTCGTCAACGACACCCATCCTGATCTCGGATTTTAGATTCTAGACGGGTCGTGGAGCAATCCGATTTGTATATGGCGGGATTTTTTAAGCTTAGATCCTGGGAGAGTCACTTCCCCTTCTCAAAGATTCTATCTAGGATCAGCATTGCTACGAGGCCGAGCCAGATGGTCAACAAAAGCAGGTTAAACAGTGTGGAATCCATAATCACCTCTCGCCGAGTAGTATGACCGCTGCTCTGATGTTGCTGGTGACTATACACTAAAAAAACGCGGGGTCAATTCCCCGTGCGGGTAAGCCTGTTAAGTCGACAATCGAATGGGCCTACCTACCTTATCCAGTCCAGGGCTGTAACAAAGTAGCTTGACAACTAAAAATAAGGACCTAACCCGGTTAATCTGTAAGTTGGAAGACTAAACAGAACCGGAGGAAGGTCTCTATGAAGTATAACACTGCTGGCCTGGAGCTTGACGATTTAAACGAAGCTTTCTTCTTTGACGTTGGCAGCCTCTATGAGCATCTGGAGAGCCTCAATGATCGCCGTGACCCGCATGGGATTCGCTATCCGCTTGCTATAGCTTTGGTTTTCGTTATCCTGGCTAAACTTGCTGGCGAGCAGGAGCCTCGCGGCATTGCTCAGTGGGTTGATTTGCGAAAAGAACTTCTAAAAGAAGCTCTCCACTTTGACCGCGACACAGTGCCGCACCCGATTACTTATTCTAGAATACTTGGCCGCGCCGTTGATCTAGCAGAGCTTCAACAGGCCGTGAGTCTGTTTCTGCTTTCTGCTCCTAACGCGGGGCAATCGTCAGAGATAAATCTGGATGGGAAGGCTGTGAGAGGGACTATCCCGGCAGGCCAAAGACAAGGATTGCACTTGCTTGCCGCCTACTTGCCCGATGAAGGAATAGTGCTTTGGCAGATGGAGGTAGGCTCGAAAGAGAATGAGATAGTGGCTGCTCCCCGCCTGCTCAAAACGATAGATTTAAAGGGAAAAGTAGTTACGGGCGATGCGATGTTTGCTCAGCGTGAACTCTCTCGACAGGTCGTAGAAGCAGGCGCGGACTACGTCTGGGCAGTGAAAGATAATCAACCCGGCCTTCGCTCAGAAATAGAAGCTCTGTTTGAGATAGAAGAAGGCAAGACCAATCTCAAGGTAATCGGCAATGACTTGCAGAGAGCTCAGACAACAGATAAAGAGCACGGGCGGCTTGAGCAGCGGCGGATTACAACAAGCAGTATGTTGGCAGGACGCCTCGATTGGCCAGGGCTTTGCCAGGTCTTCAAGATAGAAAGAGAAGTGGAAGAGCTCGTGAGCGGCAAGAAGCGCAGCGAGGTCAGCTATGGGGTAACAAGCCTGAGCAACAAACGGGCAAATGCAGAGAAGCTGTTGGAGACAGTCAGAAAGCACTGGCAGATAGAAAACGGGCTGCACTATAGAAAGGATTGGACACTGAGAGAGGATTATTGCAGGTTACGAATAGGAGATGCGGCACAAGCCATGGCGATAATCAACAATCTGATAGTGGGGCTGGCATTGAGGCAGGGCTTCAAGTACCTGCCGGATGCTAGGAGGAAGTATAGTGCGCAACCACTTGAGGGGCTAAAGCTCATCCTGCGCCGCTGAATCAGACTTTGTTACAGCCGTGTATCCAGTCGAGGCCAACCCGACAGCCGCGCTGCTGTGTGCTACAATGATCTCTTTTTAAGGAGAGACAAAACTGGAAGTTGAGTCCTTACCAGCTTCGACCCAGCCGTCGCGGTTTAGACTGGGCGAGACGCCCAGGCAAGCGGGAATGTTGTTCTCTGCGCACACGCTTTCGATGGGCGCAGGGTTCCTTACGAGCTTGATATTCGGCCGGTGGATGGAGCCTGCCGAGGCCGGGCGGTTTGTGTTCGGTCTGAGCATAGTCCTGATCCTCGACCTCGTTATCGAGTTCGGCTTCTTTTCCGCAGGCGCGCGCCTGCTCGCCCTTGCTAAAGACGAGAACACGGAACGGCTGGCGCTTGGCGCGCTCGTTGTGATTGCCGCCGTTGTCGGCACGGCGCTCGCGCTGTTCATACTGGCGCTCGCGGTCCCGATCGATCTTGTTTTTCAGAAAGACGTGCGATGGCTTCTTGTCGCAACCTCGGGCTTCGCTTTTTTCCGCCCTTTTCAAACTCTCGTAGAGCAGAGTTGCCAGGGGTTGAATCAGATCAAACGGCTCTCGGTATTTCAAATACTGATGGCTTCTCTATATTTGTTGATGCTTGCAGGGCTTGCTTTCGCAAATCGCCTTACCGCAGGAACGGCTCTGGTGGCCTATTTTACGGGCATCGGGCTGGCCTCTATAATTGCAATTGCGGGATTGCGGCCCAGGTTTGAGGATCTTTCTCGACACATAAAAGTTACGCTTAAAGAGTCTCGCGGTTATGGGGCGAATGTTTATCTCGCGCGGTTGTGCGGAGCCGCAGTGACGCAGTGCGATAACCTGGCAATAACCTATTTCGCGGGGCTTGCGCCGCTCGGTTTGTACGCTCAGGCGCAAAGACTTTCAAACCCTATCAGCACGATATCTCGCACGCTCGCCATCACGCGGTTCCGCGCTTTTGCAACAGCCGATAGCATCCCAGGGCGCATCACTCGCTGGAATGCGGTTGTGCTGGTGGTGTTGTCCATCGGGTTGGCCCTGGCTGGTCCGTTCGCTCTCAGGTTGCTTTTTCCAAAATACAGCGAAGCAAGCAATCTGCTATTGCCTTTCGCCGTCTACGGCCTCTTCTCGGGCCTTTTCCAACCTTACAACATGTTCCTGGCTTCGCACGGGCGAGGCGCCGAGATGCGCAACATAGCAGTTATAGTGAGCATAGTGACTCTAGCAGGGTTGTTGCTGACGGTGCCGCAATTCGGCGCAATGGGCGCGGCCTGGACGGGCGCTGCCGCGATGGCGCTGGACTACCTGTTATACCTACACTACTATCAGAAATTTAAACGCACACTCACTCAGAAAAATCCTGAGTGCTGAGTCCTGAGTGATGGGTTAGAGCAGGAGATTATAAGCAATCAAAACAATAGAGGGATCAACTAAAGAGAGAGCTACAGTGTCCGGCACTCAGGACTTGGGAGACGCTCAGCACTCAGTAGTATTACTCGATCTATCGGAGGACAAGGTCGCGGCGAATCTCTGGGCCTCTAATAGATTTCCAGGCTCGGAGATAAAGACTCTTAATAAAGATGATCTTAAGTGGGGCTCGAAAGCGTGAAGCTCTTGACCGCATTCGCTCGCTTAAACCCGACACGTTCGCCCTGTTCACCTATGACCTCAACTTGCAGAGCGCGCCGAGCGCAATGATCCTGTTCTTAGCTCTCGCCGGTGCGCGCCGGATAATTTTAGAGGATCACGCCGGTCGCCACATATCGCGCTCCCGCTTTAGCGCCGTGATGCTCGAAGGGCCGCGTTTTGCCTTCGAGCTGGCGCTTGGCTACGGATTGATAATTCCTCTTTCGTGGCTGCTCACGGCATTGCTGCGAATGATGCTGGCGTTTCGCGAAACGGCGCGGGCCTCTAAAAAAAGAGTGGCCGGGCCGAAATCGAGCAGGGCGCTTCACATTCGCGCAACGCTGGTAAGCGCTACGGCTGGCGGAATGACTACGCACGTAAAAGGGTTCGCGAGCGGCGCGGCGGCGGCGGGCCATCAATTGACGTTTCTTTCGGTCGGTACCGGTTTGAATGAACCCTCGACGTATGAGAACGAAGCAGGCTTTCTGATAAAGCCTTCCCCCGCTTTGAGCGCAACGCGGGCGATATTCGAGATATGGAATAACCTGTTTTTTACATTCAACAGCTTGCTGCTGATCGAAAGAGGGCGGATCGCGCCTGACAAAATTGATTTTATTTACCAGCGCTATAGCCGTTTCAACTGGACGGGAGTCGTTTTATCAATCGTGACGGGATTGCCGCTCGCGCTTGAATACAACGGATCAGAGGTATGGATCAGCCGCCGGTGGAACTCCATAGGCCAGCTCTGGCTGCTAAAACGGTTCGAGCGGTTAAACCAGATCGCGGCCGATAAGATATTCGTTGTTTCAGAAGTCGAGCGCCGCAACCTTGTTCGCGTCGGGGTTGACGCGGGGAAAATCATCGTAAATCCGAACGGGGTCGATACCGATTTATTTCGACCGGGAAGAGGCGGCGACCGGATTCGCCAATCGCTAGGCATTGAGGGCAAGATTGTCGTGGGCTTTATAGGCACTTTCGGCCCCTGGCACGGCGCGCCAATCCTGGCCGAAGCCGTCACAAAAACGAGCAAAGCTGCGGGCTGCCATTTTCTTTTCATAGGCGACGGCAACCAGCGCAACCTCACAGAATTGATAATCGAGCGCGGCGGGGCTGCGGCGAAAGTGACTTTCACGGGCCGCAAACCGCACGCCGAAGCGCCCGACTACCTGGACGCCTGCGACATACTCGCATCGCCCCATGTAGAGTCTGTGGACGGAAGCGAATTTTTCGGCTCGCCCACGAAGCTGTTTGAATACATGGCTGCGGCTCGCCCGATAGTCGCGAGCCGGTTGGGACAGATAGCCGACATAATAACGGACGGCGAGAATGGATTGCTCGTAGAGCCGGGCGATTCCGCCGCGCTCGCGCGCGCGATAGAGCGACTGGCTGGCGATGAATCATTGAGAACGCGGCTCGGAGCCGGAGCGAGGCGAACGGTGATCGAGCGATACACCTGGAAGCACAACGCCGACCGCGTCTTTGATGCGATGACAGGAGGGGTTTGCAATTGAATGCGACCGCTTCTTTGGAGTGCGCCGACAAGTCGGCGCTTTCGTGTTAGCAAAATCGGCTTTGGCCTAAATCAAAAGCGGTGACAAGTCACCGCGCTCCAAAGGAGATGCTGATTATTCTGGCCGCATTCAATTGCAAACCGATATAGATCTTTACAAATGATAGAGGGTGAATTGATAATCTGTTTTGCGGGCGAGGACTGGTGGTATCACCACCCGCATTCAAAAAATCACATAATGCGAAGGCTGGCGCGGGCGGGCAATCGCGTCATTTTCATAAACTCGATCTCTATGGGGTTGCCGGGGCTTAAAAGCCCTGATCTGCTCAGCAAGATCAAACGCAAGCTTCGCAGCTACGGCAAGCTGGTTCGTCAAACCGAAGAAGGCATCGTAGTCGTTTCTCCGCTGGTGCTTCCTTTTTATTCGAGCCGGTTGGGCCGCCTCATCAATCGCTGGCTGTTGGTAATACAAGTCAAGATGCTTATGATCGCATACGACTTGCGCAGCCCGGTTCTCTGGATAGCAATACCGACTGCGCGCGAAGTCGTAGGTCATCTCGGCGAACGCACGTTGATTTATCAAATTTCTGATAAGTACGCCGCCAACCGCATGGACCACGCCACCGCGTCCGACATCATCGCGGAAATGCACGAGGATATGCTTGAGCGAGCCGACCTCGTCTATTATTCCGGGCGCAAGCTGTTTGAAGAAGAGTTGAAGGCGCGGCCCGAATTATCTGTGAAAGCGAAGATGCTGGAACAGGCGGTCGATTTCGATCATTTCGCCGGGGCCACTTCTCGCGAATGGGAACCGCCCTCGGACATTGATCTTGTGCCGCAGCCCCGGCTCGGTTATTTCGGCCTGGTCGATTACTGGCTCATAGATCAGGAGTTGATCCGATATGTCTGCCGCAAGCGGCCTGAATGGCATTGGGTGCTGATTGGGTTGAAGTCCACCAGGCTTGAGATCGAAGACCTGCCCAACGTCCATTGCATCGGATCGAAACCTTATGACGAGATGCCGCGATACGCGGCCCAGTTTCAAGTCTGTGTGCTGCCCTGGGTGACTGCGAACGAATTCGTCAGCTACGGCAGCGCCATCAAGGTGCGCGAATACATGGCTACGGGAAAGCCTGTCGTCATCACACCGCTTTACGAATATGAGCCTCTCGATGGTATACTGCGCATTTCTCGCGACTATGATGACTTCATACGAAAGGTTGAAGATGCGCTCGCCCGCGATAGCCGCGGCGAGCGCCTTGCGCGGCAGCAAGCGGTTAAAGAGTTGACCTGGGACGCCCGCGCAGAAGAAGTGAGCCAGGACATTGCCGGACTCCTGAAACATAAAGAATAAGAGAAAAAGATTAATGGATCGAAGAAGAATATTTTTTGGCATCGCGCTCGTCACGCTGTCGGTTCTGATGCTGGAGCTTTCGCTGACACGGCTGTTTTCGGCGACGATGTATTATCATTTCGCCTTCATGGCCATATCGCTTGCGCTGTTCGGTTCCGGCGCGAGCGGGGTCTTTATATACATCGTACAGCGCAAGCTCGACGAATCGCGCACAGGCGGATGGCTCGCACTCGCCGCGCTGCTTTTTGCCATCAGCACGGTCTTTTCGCTCTTCGTAATCCTCTCCCACCCGCTCCAATCACAGGGGGGCGCAGAGAACTATTACAGCCTTGCAAAGATATATGCGGCGACATCGCTCCCGTTCTTCTTCGCAGGCTGCGCGGTGACGCTCGCCATCACAAGGCTTGCGAAAGATATAAGCCGGCTGTACCTGTTCGACCTTGCGGGCGCGGCGCTGGGGTGCTTGCTGCTCATCCCCGTGATGAACGCCATCGGAGCCATCAACATTATCCTGCTCGTTTCGACGATAGCTGCGGCGAGCGCAATCCTCTTTAGCACGTCTACGAGCGGGGGGCGCGTCTATCTAATGATCTCCTTCATGGTCACGATAGGGCTCGCGGGTTTTGCCGGTTACAACAGCGCCACGAACAACATTGATATACGCAAATCGAAGGGGCTGGACGAAACCAGGGTCTTATTCTCTAAATGGAACTCCTTTTCGCGCATCACGGTCGAAGGCGATTTGAATGAATCGCTTGAGATCAAAATTGACGCCGACGCGGCGACCGGCATAACCTGGAACGCGAGCAACCCTGAGCTTCACCAGCACCAGCGACAACGCATAGACGCGCTCGCATATCATTTGAAGCCCGGCGGGAGCACACTGATAATCGGGCCGGGAGGCGGCAACGACGTGATGAGCGCGCTGGTGTTCGGCGCGCGCCCCATCACGGCAGTCGAGATCAACCCGATTATCGCGCGGGACGTAATGTCTTCGGAGCCGTACAAGAGTTTCTCAGGCTCTATCTATCAACACCCGGACGTGCGCCTGGTCGTAGACGAAGGGCGCAGCTTTATACGAAGCTCTTCGGACCGCTACGACATCATTCAGGCGACCATGGTCGACACGTGGGCCGCGACTTCGGCGGGCGCCTTCTCGTTGACGGAAAATAATCTCTACACGGTTGAAGCGTTCAAGGATTACGCCGCGCACCTTTCAGACGACGGCGTGCTGACGATGACCCGCTGGTATTTCGAGCCGCCCGATCAATTGCTGCGCCTCATATCGCTCACGCGGGCTATGATGAGCGATATGAAGATCACGAATCCTGACCGCCACATCATGCTTGTGCGCGACGGGCGCGATTATGATCAGCGCACGCCCGCTACCTTTATATTCAAGAGGAGCGAGTTTACCGCCGACGACGTGCGAAAGATCGAAGCCGTAGCGGCGGAAAATGGTTTCGAGTTGTTGTACACGCCGAACGTGCGGCCCCCAAACGTCTTCACGCGAATGATCGAAGCCGCCGACCCTGCGGAGGTGTGGAATTCGTTCGAAACCAATGTCGAGCCTACCTGGGATAACAACCCGTTCTTCTTCAATTCGATTCGGCTGTCGAACCTGGGTCTCGCGCTCAAAGGCGCGTACGAATGGCAAAAGACGAATCTCGGCACTTTCGTCCTGTTCGCGTTGCTCGGCATCACATCTGTCCTGGTCGCGCTGTTCATACTGATGCCGCTGGCCCTGGTGCGACGGCGGCGTCTTTCGACCGGGCCAAAGGGCAGACTCTCTTACCTCCTCTATTTCGGCTGTCTGGGCGCGGGCTTTATCATTGTCGAAGTGGCAATGATCCAAAAATTCATACTCTTCCTGGGCCACCCGGTCTACGCGCTTGCGGTCGTCTTGTTTTCGCTGCTGACCTTTAGCGCCGCAGGCAGTTACTTGACGGGTCGTTTTAACGAAGAGGGATTATCGCGGACTCTTACAAAAGTCCTGGTCGCGCTCGTCGCTCTCGTGTTGGTCTATATACTGGTGCTGCCGCCGATTTTTTACGGCCTCGTTCACCTGGCCCATCCCATCCGCGTAGTGATCGCAGTCATTTTGATGGCTCCGCTCGCCATCGTCATGGGGATGCCCATGCCAATCGGCATCAGGCTGCTCGCGCGTCGAGCGCCCGAGATAATTCCGTGGGCCTGGGGAGTCAACGGCGCGGCATCGGTCATGGGATCGGTCGCAGCGCTTGTGATCGCTATACTGACCGGTTTCAACCAGGCGCTAATCATCGGCGGCGTGTTGTATCTGGCGGCAATCTATTTCATCCGTCGCCCGCAAACGACCGAGCAGGAACTCGTAGCCGCCGAAGAGGTTTTTGAACAGCAAGCAACAGCTTAGATGAAGGATGACTCTTACGAGCGAAGTTAAGAATCTTTTGAAGCAGGTTTATTACAGGCTTCCACCGGCTGTGTGTTACAGCCCTCATTTTTCCTCTACGATGAAGCTGCTCGCAGAGTCCCAGCACTGGGATGAATATAGGCTGGCAGAATTCCAGCTTTCAAAGCTTCGACGTATGTTGAAGCACTGTGCTGAAAACGTCCCGTATTACCGTCGCATGTTTCGCCGGCTCGGCTTTGACCCTGAAAGCCTGCGAGACATTTCCGAGTTGCGCGCGCTTCCCTTGCTCGATAAAGAGACGGTTCGCGCAAATATCAAAGACTTGCTCGCAGAAAACATCCCGGCACGCAACCGCTCTTATTACACGACGGGCGGAACTTCAGGAGAGCCGCTGGGGATATACAACCTGAGACGCACCGCCGGTCGGGAGCTTGCATACATCCTCACGCAATGGGCGCGCGTCGGGTTCCGCTACGAACATCTCCGCGCCATCTTGAGAGGCTGGCCCGTAAAGAGACGCAGCCACTGGCGCTACGAAGTAAGAGAGCGAGCTTACGTCTTCTCGAATTTTCATATGACGCCTGACAATGTGGCCGAGTATGCCCGCGTCATGCGTCAATACCGGCTCTCAGCATTACATTCTTACCCTTCGGCTGTCGTGGATTTCGCCCGCCACCTCAAAGATATGCGGATAGAGCCTCCGAAATTCGCGAGCGTGCTGGCATCCTCAGAGACACTTTACTCAGGCCAGCGGGAGTTCATCGAATCGTTTTTCGGCGCGCGGCTCTTCTCCTGGTACGGGCACACGGAAAACTTGATACTTGCGGGAGAGTGCGAAGTCAGCAACCACTACCACATCTTTCCCGAATACGGAGTGGCCGAGGTTATAAAAGAAGACGGCTCGGCGGCTGAGGGCGAAGACGAGCTTGGCGAGCTTGTAGGCACAACGCTAGATAATATTGCGATGCCGCTCGTGCGCTATCGCACGGGCGATTACGCGAGGACAGGCCCGGCCAGTTGCGCTTGCGGGCGCAATTACAGGCTTCTGAAAAAAATGGAAGGGCGCCATCAGGAGATGCTCGTAGGAAAGCTCAACAACCTGATCTCTACTGCGGCCCTCAACTTTCACACGGATGTTTTCGACCGCGCGCAGCAGATACAGTTTTATCAGCGGGAGCGCGGCAAGCTTGAGCTTAGAATAAAACGAAAGAGCGATTACACCGACCGAGACAGCCGCCGCATACTCGATGAGCTTGAAGAGAAGATCGGCGACACTATGGAAATCACTCTCAGCTTCCCTGACGAAATCCCGCTCTCTCCGCGCGGGAAGTTCCGTTTAGTCATTCAGGAACTAGAAATTCCTCGCATCAGCTTTGACGCGATACGCCTCTAACGCAATTTGAATACTGGCGTTGTTCTATAGCAATACGCTGCGTACTTCAGCGCTCGTATTAAAATCCTTTCATCACACGCGAGCAATCCTGCCTGACAAAATAGTTTACGTTGATATTTAAGGATTTATGTCGGCACGAGTGCGTCGGCAGGCTAGTGGAATAACGATTGCAGAAATGGAGAGTGGAGGAACGAAGATGACGGTGCTAGCGATAGGAATTCTGATGACAGCGTTCGCGGTAGCGATAGGCGGGCTGGCCTTAGAGATGATTCTAGTTGCCCTGAGCCGCAGCCTTCGAGCAGGCGCTAATCAGGCGATTGAGCAAGTCAGCGAAACACCTGTCATACATCTGGTAGGGTCTGAAAATCGGATCGGCACGATGGATTGGGTCGAGGAAGCGGCGGCCTGAGCCGGCGCAATCAAAATACTTTTTGAAATAGTAAGGAGGAACTATGCTCTGGACAATTCTGGTAATACTTTTGGTGTTGTGGTTGTTAGGTCTGATCGGCGGAATCGGCGGTGGGCTTATTCACCTGTTGCTGGTTGTTGCGGCGATAGTGTTGATCTTCAACCTGCTCAGTGGCCGTCGAACCGTAGTTTAGTAAATCATCAATCTTTGTAAGAGCAGTCCTCGACCAGCTTATCTGGTTGAGGATTGCTCTTGCGCATTCGCCCGCACCTGTGAAAGCTCCGGCAGGTCGGCATCGGCGTTACGCCAATATTTTTCTGCTGCCGCATAAGCTTTCCGCGCTGCGGCTCTGTCTCGCTTATGCTCAGCTACAAGCGCGAGCGCGTAATGCGTACCCGCGTAAGCTGAATCGTGATCAAGCATCTGCCGGGCAGCGTATTCGGCCAGTTCCCAATCGCCAACTTCGCGAGCCGTTCGAGCTATTGCTTCCAACCTAAAAAGTCCCTGGCTCCAGGCATCCGGGCCAGGCACCGCCCGCAGCTTTCGCATAACCTCTTTCAAGATCTCTCGGCCCTCTTTCATTTTTCCCGACCGCAGGTATATTTCAGCCCTAAGACCTTCGACATAAGGTTCAAGCGAAGACCTGATCACCATAGCGCCGACGCGCGGAAGCTCTTGCCCATCTTTTTCTGCCGCCGTCAGCTCATCTGTCGCCGTTTGTGTTCGGCCAAGCACAAGTAATGCGTGCCCGGCATAGATATGCCCAATGGCTCGCGCGCCCGCGTACTTGCCCTTTGTCAATGCGAGCGACGCTTCAAGCGCCTCGGCGGTGCGGCCCCTGGCGAGCAAGAACGCAGGCCACTCTTTCTTATTAAACTCGCGGTAGTCAGAGACGACTGCGAGCGCGTTTGTTTCTCGCATAAGCCGTTCGGCCTCTTTGACCTTGCCCATGTACTGATAGGAAGTCGAAAGTAGATCGAGATTGTGAGGATGATGCCAGTCGTAATCAGGAAGAATATTCTCGGACTTGTAATAAGCGTGCTCCAGTTCGTCGGCCTTGCGAAAGGCGGCAATTGCATCTTCGATTCGGCCAACGCGGCGAAGGTCATGCCCATACATGTGGTGCGCGTGCGGGATCGAAAACGACAGCCGCGCATAGACTGCGCCGTGTCTGAGCGCGTCCTGTATCTGGTTTATTGTCTCGTAAGAATGGATCAGGTAATGATGCGCGGCAAAGTTGTCAGGCGACACTTTCAGCACGCGTTCGTAGAAAGCGATTGAAGCCGCCGTTCCGCGCTGGCCGCGTCCGGCTGCACTCGATTCCTCGGCGTTGCCGCGCAACAGCCATAACTCCGAATCGTTCATGTCTACGGCCAGCGCGTCGTCAATCGCCTTCTTGTATTCGAGGTGTTTTGCGACGTTGGCGAGATCGGCCATTGCGTCGAGTTGTTTCGCCCGAATAGCAATGCGTCGCCGCTCGCGCTCGCTTGCGCCTGCGGCAAGGGCTTCTGCTTTGTTGAGCGCCTCGCGCGCGGCTTTCGGGTCCTCAAGCCCGGAATAAGCGCGGCTCAAGCCCACGTAAGCCATTGCCAGCTTCGGGTCGAGTCTTAAAGCCTGGTTGAACGAGCGCGAAGCCTCTATCCACACGTAAGAGTGTAGGTAAGCGACCCCTTGATTATAAAAAGCCTGCGCTTCGTTTGAGGAAGTCGTCACCTTGTCGGTTACCGCGCCGACGCCTTTGCGAATCGGCAGGGCACGCTCAAGTATCTCACGCGGCACATAGCCGACGGCCATGTGTGCAGCGTGCGGGTCTTCCTGGGCGAGTGGCGTTTGAAGTCCGAGACCGAACGCAAAAACCAGCGTAAACAAGAGTCTGCTAAAAAAATGTCTCATGCCATCCTCCTTCGATCATATCTTTGAGACAGCATAGGAGAATACACCTGGCACGATTGGGCTTCAAGACTGATCCGCAAAGACCCAGAATCTATTCGTTCTCGGTTCTCGCTCTGGAAGAGCGAAAGATATTAGCCGATGGTGAAGCCACCAGCTAATGTCCGCTTGCCCCTCCGGGGCAGTGCATATCTTCGAATATTTATTGATCGTTGCCCGTCGCAGGTTCAGGCCGCGCGGGCATCTCTGCTCTCCCGGCTCCGAGGTTGTTGTAATTCAACGCCGCGTTGAATATCAAAAAGAACTCGCCCTGCGTTTGATGTCTCCACATAGGGTTTGTCGCAAACATGACCACGTGGCCTTTGCCTACGGGCACATCTATCACGGCGGGCTTGCCTGCCAGTTCCTGACCGCCCGCGAGCATGCCGCTTACGAGCAGGCCCTTTTCGTCAGACACAAAGCGAAGCACTATGCGCGGCCTCATATTAGGCGGCGGAAGCAGCGGCCCAAGCTGCTGGCGCACTTCTTCGGGTATTCCCTCCTCGCCCGGTCTGGGTGCCGGTCTCTGCTCAGCGGCGGGCTGGCGAGGCATGGCCTGGATCACGTCGGGGTCTGTCAGGCTCCCGCGCCCGCTCGCGCGCCCGCTATCCGGGCCTCCCTGTCCGCCGCCAAATCCTCCGCCGCCCGGTATCGCGCTCACCTGGAACAGAGGCGCTTGATTGAAATAAATCTGGAGCTTCTCTTCGTATCCGTAAGCTATGGGACTCTTCGCGTCAGCGAACGTAGCGTTGTAAATCGATCCGCGCGCCTGCAACTGTCGCGGCTCTTGAGTCGTTATGCCGGTCGTGATTCCGTAATTGATCGGTATTTGCGAGACGCCTCCGATGCTTATGAAAAGCCCGCCCCCCTCGATGAACTTTTGCAGGTTCGCGACGCCGCGAATCTCTATGCCGCCGCGTATGTCATCCGTCTGGTCGGGCGAAAAGCCAAAGTTGGGCGTCAGCTCCGACTGCTTCCAGGGGATCGGATCGCCGCGCATCGGCAATCCGTTTACAATCGATTGAGCCGTCCCTCCCACGGGGGGGAAAATAATCACATCGTATTTCGATCTCAGGTCGGGCGTGTCTCGAAGCGCATGAACCGAGATGTAAGAATAAGGGATCTTCAAGGTGTCGAATGCTATGCGATACCAGCCTTCATTCTGCGTGTTGGTCCAGGTGTGAACTATCGCTATGCGCGGGACCGGTATCTCGTGACTCTTCACGTCGGGCGCACGGTCTACCGCCTGAGCCGTTAGCCCAAGCTCGGTCAAGGCAGCCTCAAGCTCTGGGCGAAGCCCCGCCGGATTGCCTTCCGACCTGATGATAAACGACCCCGCATTGAATTGCTGATTCGCAACCTTGAATGACTCTTCAGCCGCGCTCATCCGTACATCTTTGAGGCGGAAGCGGAGCGTCGCCAGCGTGTTGTCCGCATTGTGATTGATGATATAAGCGGTCGTGGCAGAGCCGTTGATCTTCCCGCGAACCTTCGCATCGCTCGTAAGCATTACCATCGGCGCGTCAAGCACCGCCTTATCCGTCACGCGAACGGTTTTGACGTTGCGCATCGCGCCCATAGTCCAGCCCGTGTCGTCATAAGGGCGCGGATCGTTCACGTTGTAATACTGAGTGTCCATCAGCATATCGGCCAGGCGCGAATAGGGCTGGTCCATCCTTATGACGTAAGAGTTTGCGGGAAACTTCTGGTCTTTAACCGCGAACTCTTTCGTAGTCGTGTGAATTTCAACGCCGCATAACCTGAGCAGGTTGACCATGTCTGCCGCCTCGACCGGTCGCGCTGTGTCGCCGGGTATGACCCAGGCCGCAGGGCCTTCGTTTGTAGCTTTGGCAATCGCCCGCTTGCTCTTGATATAAAAATTGTTCAGGAAGCGATCTTTGTTGTTCGCAACGAAGTTCATCGCAAACAGCAGCGCTGACTGTTGCATGTTGATGTTATTGCGCATCGACCACTTGACGCGGGCGAAAGGCGGATTGGGGCGATACCATTCGCGGCGAGTCTGTGTCGGCGTCAAAGTGCGCTCGCGAGTGTCCGCGCCGCCGTTGCCGAATGTTTCGTAAAACCGGCCTATGGAATTATGACCCGTCGCGATGTAAAGCATGTAATTCGGGGCCCAGCCGTCATAAAACCCGTGAGTCCATACGCCGGGTACGTTGCGCTTTGTCATCTCTTCGATCTCGTGATAAGCGAGCAGGTGAAATTCATCGATCACCATAGGGTCAAGCCACGCGTTGTACGGGCCTGTACCTGTCATCGTGTAAAGGTAAGGGACCGATTCGTGCAGGTCGTGAAGCACCTGCGGGTGATATTCAAGGAATGTCCTCATCTGGTTTCGAGTGAGCGCAAGCGCCATCCCAAGCCCGTCGCGATTGTTGTCATGCGCTACGTACTTGCCCCAGTAAAGCAGGTTCGGCGCGGCCTTGCCGGGGTTTGCTTTGCGATAGTTGTAGAGATCGACCATTCGGTCGCGCCCGTCAACTTCGAGCGCGGGCGTAATCATCACAATGGCGTTCTTGCGAATCGATTCGATGAAAGGCGAGTCTTCGACGGCCAGCCGGTAAGCAAGCTCCATCAGCATCTCGGGCGAGCCGGTTTCGGGCGAATGTATAGACCCCGAAGCCCAGTAAATCGCCTTCCCTTCCCCTATCAGCTTTTGCGCGTCGGCGTCCGTAGTGCGGCGCGGGTCCGCAAGCCGCGCCGTGATCTCTTTATAA